>NZ_CP192045.1:3112500-6460000 GCF_050948475.1 Pseudonocardia sp. CA-142604 | reverse complement strand
CACCGCCGAAGCCGTGGCAATGCCACTAGAGATCCGCCTGGTTCTTTTCGAGGAGCTGGGTGTAGTCGTGGTGTTGGGTAGGGGAGCGTCGTGCATCCGGTGAAGCGGCCGAGTGATTGAGTCGTGGAGGGTGTGCGAGTGAGAATGCAGGCATGAGTAGCGAATGCAGAGTGAGAACCTCTGCCGCCGAATGACCAAGGGTTCCTGGGCCAGGTTAATCCGCCCAGGGTGAGCCGGGACCTAAGGCGAGGCCGACAGGCGTAGTCGATGGACAACGGGTTGATATTCCCGTGCCCGTGACAGTGCGTCCGTGCTGAGGCCGGTGATGCTGACCATCCGAACTCGCTTGGAGTCCTTCGGGAGTCCTTGTCGGGGGAGCGTGGGACCCGATCCGGTAGTAGGCAAGCGATGGGGTGACGCAGGAGGGTAGTCCCGCCAGTGAATGGTAGTACTGGTGTAAGCCCGTAGCCCGACATCTAGGTAAATCCGGGTGTCATGCAGGGTGAGAGGTGACGCGTAGCCGATTGAGGCGAAGTAGGATGATCCCATGCTGCCGAGAAAAGCCTCTAGCGAGTGCTGTTGTGGCCCGTACCCTAAACCGACACAGGTGGTCAGGTAGAGAATACCGAGGCGATCGAGTGAACTGTGGTTAAGGAACTCGGCAAAATACCTCCGTAACTTCGGGAGAAGGAGGGCCGTCTGGTTTGAAGCTCTTCGCGGGCTAGGGCTGGGCGGCCGCAGAGACCAGGCCCAAGCGACTGTTTACTAAAAACACAGGTCCGTGCGAAGTCGCAAGACGATGTATACGGACTGACGCCTGCCCGGTGCTGGAACGTTAAGAGGACCTGTTAGCTCTTCGGGGCGAAGCGGAGAATTTAAGCGCCAGTAAACGGCGGTGGTAACTATAACCATCCTAAGGTAGCGAAATTCCTTGTCGGGTAAGTTCCGACCTGCACGAATGGCGTAACGACTTGGGCGCTGTCTCGACCACAGACTCGGCGAAATTGCACTACGAGTAAAGATGCTCGTTACGCGCGGCAGGACGGAAAGACCCCGGGACCTTTACTATAGCTTGGTATTGGTGCTCGGTTCGGCTTGTGTAGGATAGGTGGGAGACTGTGAAGCGGCCACGCCAGTGGTTGTGGAGTCGTTGTTGAAATACCACTCTGGTCGAATTGGGTGTCTCAACCTCGGGCCATGATCTGGTTCAGGGACAGTGCCTGGTGGGTAGTTTAACTGGGGCGGTTGCCTCCCAAAATGTAACGGAGGCGCCCAAAGGTTCCCTCAGCCTGGTTGGCAATCAGGTGTTGAGTGTAAGTGCACAAGGGAGCTTGACTGTGAGACTGACAGGTCGAGCAGGGACGAAAGTCGGGACTAGTGATCCGGCACCTCCTGGTGGAAGGGGTGTCGCTCAACGGATAAAAGGTACCCCGGGGATAACAGGCTGATCTTGCCCAAGAGTCCATATCGACGGCATGGTTTGGCACCTCGATGTCGGCTCGTCGCATCCTGGGGCTGGAGTAGGTCCCAAGGGTTGGGCTGTTCGCCCATTAAAGCGGTACGCGAGCTGGGTTTAGAACGTCGTGAGACAGTTCGGTCCCTATCCGCCGCGCGCGTAGGAGACTTGAGGAAGGCTGTCCCTAGTACGAGAGGACCGGGACGGACGAACCTCTGGTGTGCCAGTTGTCCCGCCAGGGGCACGGCTGGTTGGCTATGTTCGGAAGGGATAACCGCTGAAGGCATCTAAGCGGGAAGCTCGTTCCAAGATGAGGTCTCCCACCACCTTGCGTGGTTAAGGCCCCCAGCAGACCACTGGGTTGATAGGCCAGAGATGGAAGCCCTGTGAGGGGTGGAGTTGACTGGTACTAATAGGCCGAGGGCTTGTTCATGACAAGTTGTTTGCATCCACTGTGCGACCCTGAACACACAAAACACATTGTGTGGTCGGGGTGCGGAACTCTCGCATCCACTGTTTGTTCGGCCATAAGTTGATAGTGTTGTCGGTGGTTGTGGCGGAGGGGAAACGCCCGGTCCCATCCCGAACCCGGAAGCTAAGCCCTCCAGCGCCGATGGTACTGCACTCGTTAGGGTGTGGGAGAGTAGGTCGTCGCCGACATTCAACGTTTGTTGTGGGCCCCCGCCGGAAGGCGGGGGCCTACTTTTTTATGCATTTTTGAGCCAGGAGCCGCGTGGCGGTCAGCCGGCCCCTACGGCAGGGCGGCCTCGATCGCCTCGGTGATCTCCGGCGAGGTCGGCTCGGTGCGCGGACGGAACCGGCGCAGCACGATGCCGTCGGTCCCGAGGAGGAACTTCTCGAAGTTCCACTGCACGTCGCCAGCCGCGCCCTCGGCGTCGGGGGTGGTGGTGAGCTCGCCGTAGAGCGGGTGGCGCGTGTCGCCGTTGACGTCGATCTTCTCGGTGAGCGGGAAGGTCACGCCGTACGTGGCGGAGCAGAAGGTCGCGATCTCTTCGGCGGTGCCGGGCTCCTGGCCGCCGAACTGGTTGCACGGCACGCCGAGCACGATGAAGCCCTTCTCGGCGTAGCGCTCCTGGAGCTCCTCCAGCCCGGTGTACTGCGGGGTCAGCCCGCACTTCGAGGCGACGTTGACCACCAGCACGGCGCGGCCGCGCAGCGCCTCGAGATCGAAGGGCTCGCCGTTGAGCGCGGCGATCGGGGTGTCGTAGAGAGCCATGATCCTGAGCCTACGACCGGGCGCAGCGCTGCCGCCAAGGACGACCTTCCGGTCACAACGGCATCGCGAGGAGCTGCCCGCTGCGTAGGTTGGAGCTGCCGGGTGGGCCGTCCCGGCGATCACCGGGGCCGTTCATTGTCGAGCACGGGCCGGCGCCGAGGCGAGGGGACGGTGATGTGCCCGCCGTGAGTACCCGCGTTATCTCCGATCGAGATCCGAGACGGCCCCGGTCGCCGTACCCGGATACCGCGACTGCTTCTCTGGGGCACGTCGTCGAATGCGAAATGGAGATCGGAGTCACGCCCGGCCGGTTCTCGCAGGAAGGGCAGCGCCCGGCCAGCACGAGGATCGCCCACCCGTCGGCGCGCGGCACGAGGAGCAGGTAGAGGAACAGCGGTACCCCCGGCGTAGGCGGGAATGCGCCCAGCCGGGAAGAAGGCGTCTTCCGCGGATGAGCCATTCCTCGGCGCCGATCCCGTGGCGGTGGGTCACACGGTCTGCGTGGGTACGAGGGATCGGTTCTCGGTGGGGGTGTGCGCCGGTTCGCCGTGCCGCCGAGGAAGCAGCCGGAACCGCAGCCGGCAGACGACGGCGTCGGTATGCCGCTCGGCATAGCGGGCAACCACGGCGCCCCGCCGGTTGAACAGGACCCGCTGCCACCAGTGGTCGGGAGCGACCTCACCGACGAGCAGCAGCGCGCGTTCCCCCGCGGGCTCGGAGACGCTGCGCAGGTAGCGCGCGATCGCCGGCCCGAGCACACGGCTCGGCCTACCGCGTTCGTCGACGGCGGGGAGCAGGACCAGGGGGACGTCGGGGCGCCACTCCTGCCAGCGATCCTGGAATGCGTCGGCTTCCGTGCGGTCCTCGCTCTCCTCACCGAGCACCACGTGCACGGCGACCGTCCGGCCGCCCATCGACAGTGCCGCCGACAGGCTCTCCTCGGCCAGCCTGCTGATGCCGACCACGGGCACCACGACCACGGAGGGCGTGGGCCTGGGTGGCTGCGGGCACCGGTCGACCTCGAGCACGTGACCGATCCGGGCGTAGGAGTGCCGCACACCGACGAACAGCAGCACGAGGAGCGGGATCACCAGCACGATCAGCCACGCCCCCGCGGTGAACTTCTCCGCAGTGAGGACGATCGCCGCTGCCCCGGTCAGCGTGACGCCCAGCACGCTCAGCGCGGCTTTCCGGCGCCACTGCGGGCCGCGGTGCGTCCACCAGTGCCGCAGCATGCCGGCCTGGCAGAGCGAGAATCCGACGAAGACTCCGATGGCGAACAGCGGCACGAGCACGGCGACCTGGCCGGCGGAGAACAGGAGCAGCGCGGCCGACAACACAGCCAGCACGACGATCGACGCGCGGTAGACCTGCCGGTCACCCCGCAGACCGAACACGTGGGGCAGGGCTCCGTCGGCGGCCAGCCGTGCGGCGAGCACCGGGAGTCCGCCGAAGGAGGTGTTGGCGGCGAGCCCGAGCAGTACGACCGTGGCCAGCTGCACCACCACGTACAACGGGCCCGTCCCGATCGAGCCCTCGGCCAGCAGCGACAGCAGCGTGCGGTCCGTCACCGGACCCGCGTGGAACATCTCGACCAGTACGGCGAGCCCGATCAGCAAGGTGCCGAGAATGAGCCCGAGCCCCGCCTCTGCCCGCCGTGCCCGAGCACGGCCCGGGGAGCGGAACGACGGGGTGGCGTTCGCGATCGCCTCCACTCCGGTGAGGGCGGAACATCCGTTCGCGAACGCGGCGAGGACCAGCAGGATCCCGACGGCCTGCGGCGTGATCACCGGATCCGCCGGCGGCAGCGGCGCCATCGGGCCACCGCGCACCAGGCCCACGACGATGAGCACCACCAGCGATCCGACGAAGACCAGGGCGGGTAGCGCGAAGAGCTTCCCGCCGGTGACCACACCGCGCAGGTTCACGCCGGTCACCAGCAGCAGGACCGCGATGCACAGCTCCACGGTCCACGGCAGCAACTCGGGGAACGCGGACGTCAGCGCGGCCACCCCGGCGGCGACGGAGACGGCTACGTTGAGCACGTAGTCGACCACCAGCGACGCTGCAGCCACCAGGCCTGCCCGGCGTCCCAGGTTGTCGCGGGCGACGGTGTAAGCGCCGCCGCCGTCGGGATACGCGGCGATGACCTGCCGGTAGCAGACGACGAGCACGGCCAGCAGCCCGACGATCACGAGTGTGACCGGCACCGTGAGCCCGATCCCCGCAGCGCCCGCCACGCCCAGGGCGAGCACGATCGACTCGGGGCCGTACGCGCAGGACGCCAGCGCGTCCAGCCCGAGCGCGGCGATGCCGGTCGTCGCGGTGAGCCGGTGGCGGTCCTCTGCGACGGGCCGCACCGGCCGTACGCGCCGGAGACCGGCGGCGACCTGGGTCATCAGGAGCTTCTTCCCGCGGCAGAGAAAGCCGCCGTCATACCTGCGGAGGCGGCTGCACCCCGCGGCGGTGATCTTCCGACCACGGCCGATATCGGGCCGCTGTTCCTCACGACTTCTTGACGAGTGACGCAGCACACCCGGATGACTCATCGCGCACAGTGTCGTGGACCGCGGCCGCGGATCCCGTCATGAACCGGGAGTGAAGAGCCCGTCAAGACCGACCGCGTCGGCGACAAAGCGGACTTGGAGAGGCTGCCGCCGCTCCGGACAGCGCGGAAGACTGCTCTTCATGGGTCGTCGGACAGGCCGGCCTGCTCCAGGTCGAGGATGCGGTGGATACGGCGTCGGGTGCTGTCGCTGACGGCGCCCTGCTCATACAAGCGCTCGAGCTCGGCCGCTTCGACGTTCAGCAGGTCCTGGCGAAGGTGCCGGTACGCGATGGACGCCGCCGTCTCCACGGGATCCTCGCTACCGTGGGCCACGACCCGGGCGAGCCTGGCCTTCCAGCTTTGCCGGAGCTCCTGGATGGTGAACTCGGGTGCGGTCTCGGAGTCCTGGATGTCGTCGAGATAGTTCAGCGCCGCCTCGGCGAGCTGTGCACGGGCGGTGGCTTGTTCGTGGCTGAGATGGGTGGCCGTCAGCGCGATTCCGGTGCTGTTGACCAGCGGTGCGAGGGTGAAGCCCTGCACGATCAACGTGATCACGATGACCGCAATGGTGAGCACGAGAACCAGGTCGCGTTCGGCCTGCCCGACCGGGGAGCCCTCGGCCAGGGGAATCGACAGGGCGGCGGCGAGGGGGACGACCCCTCGTGCTCCGGCCCACGACACCACGACGGGCGCTCTCCAGGACAGCGCGCCGTCCGAGTTGTGCCGGGACAGCGCGGCGAGGGGGAAGATCCACAGCACCCGGACGACGACCAGCGTCGCGGCGATCGCCAGGGCCTGAAGGGGCCACTGGGACTGGCTCCCCGCGAGCCTGCTCACCAGCCCGGGTAGCTGCAGACCGATCAACCCGAAGATCACGCTCTCGAGTACGAAGACGATGGTCTGGAAGACGGCGTTCAGTTGCAGACGGATCCGGGCAGTGGTCAGCTTCCGTGCCTGCGTGCCGAGGATGACGCTGGTCACCACCACGGCGGTCACTCCGGACGCCGATATCGACTCGGCCGCCACGTAGGCGAGGTAGGGCGTCAGCAGACAGACAATCGTTTCGAGCACCGGGTCCGTCGTCCGGCGCCGGATCACGTAGGCGCCCAGCGCCACCAGACCCCCGACGAGAACGCCGCCACCGGCGAGCAGTGCGAAGGTGCCGGCGGTTGAGGCCCACGTGATCGATCCCGCAGCCACTGCCGCCGTCAGCGCGACCCGGAACAGCAGCAGGCTGGTGGCGTCGTTGAACAGGCTCTCCGCCAGTACCAGGGCCTGGATCCGGGGCGGGAGCGCGAGCCGTCGGCCCAGCGCGTTGACCGCCACCGGGTCGGTGCTGGCGAGGACCGCACCCAGCACGAACGCCATGCCGAACGGCAGTGGCGTCAGCAGGACCGTCAGGAACGCCACGGCCGCGGCGGAGACCGCGACCAGGCCGATCGACAGGACGGTGACGGACCGCCACACCGACCGAAGCTCGCGCCAGGGCAGTTCCTCGCCCGCGGCGAAGAGCAAGGGCGGCAGGACGACCAGGCTGACCAGCTCCGGCGTGACCTCGACGGCCGGGACGCCCGGGAGCAGGCCGATGACGACACCCGCCACGACCAGCAAGGACGGTGCGGGGAGCTGAAGGCGTCTGGCGAAGGTGGCCACCACGGTGGCAAGGGCGACCAGGAACAGGACTGTCTCGACGCTGTGCATCGACGGCGCGGGCCTCCTCGGCAGTTTGCGACACCACTGCCGACCAGACTTCCCGGCGCTCCGAGGGCAGCCTACGTGCGCGAGCCGGCGAGCGTGAACGTTTTTCCGGGTGCGCGTACGCGGATGGCGCGCAGATCGGGCCTCCGCCTAAGTCAAGGAAGAGCCATCTATCCATAAAGGACTGAACGCGTCGAGATGCCTGGTCCGGGGTGCGGTACGCGGCACGGCCGTCAAGGTTGCATCAAGGTCAACGGTCGATCGCGTCAAGACCGTGTTGACCTGTGTTACTCCTGGGCGCGGGCACACGACACTCCCGGCGGCCCGAGTCTGCCGCATGGGCGGGCCACGTTCACGTAAAAGGGGTTTTGATGGCCGACGTGGCCTTCGTGGTTCTGGTGATAGCCGGATTCGCGACGCTGGCTTTGATCCTGAGGGGGTTGGAGTCGCTGTGAACACGGTCTCCTACATAGTGGGCGGGCTTGTCGCACTCGGCTTGCTCGTCTACCTGTTCATCGCCTTGCTGCGACCGGAGCGCTTCTGATGTCGTCGACCGTTGCCGGCCTGATCCAGGTCGGCGCAATTCTGCTGGTCCTCGCACTGCTGTGGAAGCCCCTCGGCGACTACATGGCGCGGGTGTTCACGAGCGAGAACCACTGGCGTATCGAGGCCGCCTTCTACCGCCTCTTCCGGGTCGACGCCGCCACGGAACAGCGCTGGAGCACCTACGCAGCCGGTGTGCTGGGCTTCTCTTTCGTCAGCGTAATTCTGCTGTACCTGCTGCAGCGGATCCAGCCGCTGCTGCCGCTCGGATTCGACCGGGGCGTCGACGGCAACACCGTGCCGGCCGCGATGGCGTTCAACACCGCGGTCTCGTTCGTGACGAACACGAACTGGCAGTCCTACGTGCCGGAGACGGTGCTCGGTCACACGGTGCAGATGGCCGGGCTGACCGTGCAGAACGTCGTGTCGGCCTCGGTCGGGATCGCGGTTGCGATCGCGCTGATCCGCGGGTTCGTCCGCCACAGCACTGACCGGTTGGGCAATTTCTGGGTCGACCTGACCCGCACGGTCGTGCGCATCATGCTGCCGATCTCGTTCATTGCCGCGATCGTTCTCATGGCGATGGGCGTGGTGATGTCGCTCCGGTCCGGTATCGACGTCGTTTCCGTGGACGGCTCGACGCACACGCTTCCGCTGGCACCCGCGGCCTCTCAGGAAGCCATCAAGGAGCTCGGGACGAACGGCGGCGGGATCTTCAACGCCAACTCCGCGCACCCGTTCGAGAACCCGAACGCGCTGAGCAACTTCTTCGAGTATTTCCTCGAACTCGTGATCCCCGTGGCTCTCACCCGAACGTTCGGGACGATGGTCCGCAACACCCGCCAAGGTGTCGTACTCGCTGTGGTCATGGGTGTCATCTGGCTGGCGTTCGTCGCCCTGGCCTGGCTGTCCGAGGCCAACCCGAACGGCCCCGCGGCCATCGCGGCTGGTGGGGCGATGGAGGGCAAGGAGGTCCGGCTCGGGATCCCCAGCTCGATCCTCTTCGCGGTCTCGACGACCGGAACGTCGACCGGCGCCGTCAGCTCGATGCACGACAGCTACACCGGCGGAGCCGGCGGGATCACGCTGCTGAACATGCTGCTCGGTGAGGTCGCGCCCGGTGGGACCGGTACGGGTCTGTACGGCATCCTGGTGCTGGCGATCATCGCGGTGTTCCTGGCCGGGCTGATGGTCGGGCGCACCCCGGAGTACCTGGGGAAGAAGCTCGGCCGGGTGCAGGTGACAGCGGCCTCGATCTCGATTCTTGCGATGCCGGCGCTCGTGCTGATCGGCACCGGCCTGGCGATCGCGCTGCCGAGCACGCTGGACGCTCTCAACAACGATGGTTCGCACGGTTTCTCCGAGGTGTTGTACGCCTACACGTCGGCGTCGAACAACAACGGCAGTGCGTTCGCCGGAATCACCGTGACCAGTGACTTCTTCCAGTCCACGCTGGGGCTGGCGATGCTGTTCGGCCGTTTCGTGCCGATCCTCGCGGTGCTCGCGCTGGCCGGTTCGCTGGCGAAGCAGAAGCGGGTGGAGGCCAGTGCGGGCACGCTGCCGACGGACGGTGCTCTGTTCGGCGTCCTGGTCGGCGGCACGATCATCCTGGTCGCCGCCCTCACGTTCTTCCCGGCCCTGGCGCTCGGGCCCATCGCGGAGGCCCTCTCATGAGGACGGGCATCCGTGAGCGCACGTTCTTGTCCCCCATCACAGCCGCGGCACAACGGCGGCACACGAGCGTCAGCGAGGAGCGGGCGTGAGTCTCGAAGTCAAGGAGCGTGAGCGTCCGGCCGCGCCGGCCCCCGTAGCGGGCCAGGCGGTCAAGGCGGGCGCGTTCAGCCCGAGTCAGCTGTGGGAGTCGTTGCCGGAGGCGTTGCGCAAGCTGGACCCGCGTACGCAGTTGCGCAACCCGGTCATGTTCGTGGTGTGGGTCGGGTCCGTTGTCGTGACGGTGATGGCGATCATCCAGCCGTCGGTGTTCGCGTGGTGGATCGCGGTGTGGCTGTGGTTCACGGTGTTGTTCGCGAACCTGGCCGAGGCGGTGGCGGAGGGTCGGGGTAAGGCGCAGGCGGAGTCGCTGCGGCGTACGAAGAAGGAGACGGTCGCGCGGCGGCTGGGTTCGCATGGTGCGGAGGAGTCGGTGCCGGGCACCGAGTTGCGTATCGGTGACCTGGTGGTGGTCGAGGCGGGGGAGACGATCCCGGGTGACGGGGATGTCGTCGAGGGCATCGCGACGGTGGATGAGTCGGCGATCACGGGTGAGTCGGCCCCGGTGATCCGGGAGGCCGGTGGTGACCGCAGTTCGGTAACGGGTGGCACCACGGTGTTGTCGGACCGGGTGGTCGTGAAGATCACGACGAAGCCGGGTGAGTCGTTCGTGGACCGGATGATCGCGCTGGTCGAGGGTGCCTCGCGGCAGAAGACGCCGAATGAGATCGCGTTGACGATCCTGCTGGCGGTGCTGACGATCATCTTCCTGCTGGCCGTGGTGGCGGTGGCCCCGATGTCCACGTATGCCGGGGTGAACCAGTCGCTGATCGTGCTGACCGCGCTGTTGGTGTGTCTGATCCCGACGACGATCGGTGCGTTGCTCTCGGCGATCGGTATCGCGGGGATGGACCGGTTGGTGCAGCGCAACGTGCTGGCCACCTCCGGTCGTGCGGTCGAGGCGGCGGGCGATATCGACACGCTGTTGTTGGACAAGACGGGCACGATCACCTTCGGCAACCGGCAGGCGACGGAGTTGATCCCGGTGTCGGGCGTGCAGGTCGAGGATCTGGCGGCCGCGGCTCGGCTGTCGAGCTTGGCGGACCTGACGCCGGAAGGGCGCAGCATCGTCGAGCTGTGTGCCCGGGAGTACGGGCTGCCCGCCGAGGCGACTGCCGACGAGGCGGTGGCGGAGTTCGTGCCGTTCACCGCCCAGACCCGCATGTCGGGTGTGGATCTGACCGGCCGCTCCGTCCGCAAGGGCGCGGCGTCCGCTGTGGCCCAGTGGGCGGGCGGCAACGACAACTTCGAGGTGGAGGCGATCGTCGCCGAGATCTCCGACGGCGGTGGCACCCCGCTGGTGGTGGCCGACGCGAGCTCCCCCGACGGCAGCGGGTCCGCCCGGGTGCTGGGTGTGATCCGGTTGTCGGACGTGGTGAAGCCCGGTATGCGTGCCCGGTTCAGCGAGTTGCGGGCGATGGGTATTCGGACGGTGATGATCACGGGTGACAACCCGCGGACGGCGCGGGCGATCGCGGCCGAGGCGGGGGTGGATGACCATCTGGCCGAGGCGACGCCCGAGGACAAGATGGCGTTGATCCGTCAGGAGCAGGAGGGTGGGCGGCTGGTCGCGATGACCGGTGACGGCACCAACGACGCGCCGGCGCTCGCGCAGGCCGATGTCGGGGTGGCGATGAACACCGGGACGGCCGCGGCCAAGGAGGCCGGGAACATGGTCGACCTGGACTCCGACCCGACCAAGCTGATCGAGATCGTGGAGATCGGCAAGCAGCTGCTGATCACCCGTGGCGCGCTGACCACGTTCAGCATCGCCAACGACCTCGCGAAGTACTTCGCGATCCTCCCGGCGATGTTCGTCGTGGTGTATCCCTCGCTTGGGCTGCTGAACATCATGCAGCTCTCGACGCCGGAGTCCGCGATCCTTTCGGCGGTCATCTTCAACGCCCTGATCATCGTGGCGCTGATCCCGCTCGCTCTGCGGGGCGTCCGGTATCGGCCCACCAGCGCGGCCCACTTGTTGCGGCGAAACCTGCTGATCTACGGCCTGGGCGGTGTGGTCACACCGTTCCTCGGGATCTTCGTCATCGACCTGCTCGTCCGTCTGATTCCAGGGATCTGAGGTTCATGCTCACCACGCTGTGGCGCCAGACCGCCACCGGGCTGCGGGTCCTGATCGCGTTCACCATCCTCTGCGGGATCATCTACCCGCTGGTGGTGTACGGGATCGGACGCATCCCCGGACTCTCCGCCAACGCCGAGGGCTCGATCATCTACTCCGCCGATGGCACGCCTGTCGGGTCGTCGCTCATCGGCATCGACCCGGTGCCCGCGGACCCGGCCGCCGACCCCTACTTCCACACCCGGCCGGCAGCTTCGGCCGAGGACGTGCTCGGGCCGGGCGACACCACCACCTCCGGTGGTTCCAACAAGGGCGGGTTCGACCAGGACCTGCTCGACACCATCAACCAGCGGCGTGACCTGATCGCGCAGCGGGAGGGCGTGAACCCGGCGCTCGTACCGCCGGACGCGGTGACCGCGTCCAGCTCCGGACTCGACCCGCACATCAGCCCCGAGTACGCCGAGTTGCAGGCCGCTCGCGTGGCCCAGGTGACCGGGTTGTCGCAGGACGAGGTCCGTGACCTCATCGCGAAGGCGAGCACCGGACGGATCCTCGGCTTCCTCGGGGAGCCGACGGTCAACGTCACCGAGCTGAACCTCGCGGTGCAGGAGGCGGCCCGCTGAGTGATCCCTCCGTGCGCGGAGACCGCTACGGCGGTCTCCGCGCACGCCGTGCATGCCGGCGAGGACAGCGGATATGACAACACGACGCGGTGACCTGCGGATCTACCTCGGTGCGGCTCCCGGGGTCGGCAAGACGTACGCGATGCTCGGTGAGGCACGCCGCCGCCTCGAACGGGGCACCGACGTGGTCGTCGGGCTGGTGGAGACCCACGGCCGGACGAAGACGGCCGAGTTGCTCGCCGGCCTGGACGTCGTGCCGCGCCGGCCGGTGGGTGGCCATCCGGGCCTCGACGAGCTCGACCTCGACGGCGTGCTGGCACGTGCGCCCGAGGTCGTTCTGGTCGACGAGCTGGCCCACACCAACGCCCCGGGATCGCGCCACGCCAAGCGCTGGGAGGACGTCGAGGAGCTCCTCGAGGCCGGGATCGACGTCCTGACGACCGTCAACATCCAGCATCTCGAGTCGCTCAACGATGTCGTGGAGCGGATCACGGGCATTCGTCCACGAGAGACGGTGCCCGACGACGAGGTGCGCAGGGCCGATCAGATCGAGCTGGTCGACATCACGCCGGAGGCCCTTCGCAGGCGGATGGCGCACGGCAATGTCTACCCGGCGGAGAAGGTGGACGCGGCGCTCGCCAACTTCTTCCAGCCGAGCAACCTGACCGCGTTGCGGGAGCTGGCCCTGCTCTGGGTGGCTGACGAGGTCGACGTGGCTTTGCAGCGCTACCGCCGCGACAAGGCGGTGACGGAGACCTGGGAGACCAGGGAGCGGGTGGTCGTCGCGCTCACGGGCGACAAGGAGAGCGAGACGGTGCTCCGCCGGGCCGCCCGCATCGCGAAGCGCTCCGGCACGGCCGACCTGCTCGCCGTGCACGTGCTGCGCGGCGACGGACTCGCCGGCCCCCCTGCCGGGGCCGTCCCCCGCTTGCGCGGGCTCGCCGACGACATCGGGGCGAGCTTCCACACGGTCGTGGGCGGGGAGGACGTGCCGACCGCACTGCTGGACTTCGCCCGCGGCGCCAACGCCACCCAGTTGGTGCTGGGCACATCGCGGCGCTCCCGGATCGCCCGCATCTTCGACGAGGGGATCGGCTCGCGGGTTATCCAGGAGTCCGGCTCGATCGACGTCCACATGGTCACCCACGCCGGGGCGGGGCGCGGCGTGCACCTGCCGGCCTTCCACACCGTCCTGTCGCCGACCCGTCTGACGGCGGGCTGGGTGCTCGCGCTCCTGCTCCCGAGCCTCGCGACCGTCGCAGGGGCGATGCTGCAGGGAGTGCTCGGGATGGCGAGCGACGTCGTGATGTTCTTCCTGGCGACGGTCCTCGTGGCGTTGGTCGGCGGGCTGGGCCCCGCCCTTCTCGCGGCGGTGCTGGGCGGGCTCATGCTGAACTTCTTCCTCACACCGCCGCTGTACTCCCTCACCATCGGCGAGACCGAGAACCTGGTCACCGTGCTGGCGATGATGCTGGTCGGCGCGCTCGTGGCGCTCGTCGTCGACCGGGCGGCCCGGCGCGCGCAGCAGGCCGCGCGGGCGCGTGCCGAGGGCGCGCTGCTCGCGTCGTTCGCCCGCACCGTGCTCACCCGGACCGAACCGCTGCCTCGCCTGCTGGAGAAGGTGCGTGAGGCGTTCGGCCTGCACTCGGTGGCGATCCTGGAGCGCACCGGCCCGGACGACTGGCGGTGTGTCACGTCGTCGGGCCGGAACGGGTGCATGACACCGGAGGAGGCGGACGTCGACGTGGAGGTCGAGGAGAACCTGCACCTCATCGGTAGCGGGCGCTCCCTCGCGGCAGCGGACCGCAGGCTGCTGGAGGTGGTCGGAAGCCAGGCGCTCCTCGCGCTACGGAGTCAGCGGGCATCGGCGGCCGCCGAGGAGTCACGCAGTCGCGCCGAGGCGACGGAGCCGCACAGCGCGCTGCTCTCGGCGGTCGGTCACGACCTGCGTAGCCCCCTGACCTCGATCAAGGCGGCGACGGGCAGCCTGCTCGACCCGGATCTCGAACTGCCTCGAGCCGATCAGCGCGAGCTGATGACCACCATCGACGAGTCGGCCGACCGGCTCACCGGGCTCGTCGACAACCTGCTCGACTCTTCCCGCCTCGCCTCCGCCGCGGTCACACCGCTGCTCACGGCCGTCGGCTACTACGAGGTCGCGAGCCGGGCCCTCGTCGGGTTGAAAGGAATGGGCCGGGTGAAGGTCGACATCGACGAGACGCTGCCTGATGTCCTCGCCGACCCCGGGCTGCTCGAACGCGTGGTCGCGAACGTCGTCGACAACGCGCTTCGCTACGCGGGCGACGCGCCGATCGTGCTCCGGGCGAGTGCGTACGCCCGCCGGGTCGAACTGCGTATCGCCGACTCGGGGCCGGGGGTGCCGAAGAAGTCGAGGGACGCGCTGTTCGCGCCGTTCAAACGGGTGGGCGGGGCGTGGCCGAGTGACCGGGACGGCGCCACCGGTGTGGGCCTCGGGCTGTCGGTGGCCCGTGGCCTCACGACGATCATGGGAGGGACGTTGACTGCAGAGGACACACCCGGCGGCGGCCTGACGGTCGTCGTCTCGTTGCCCGAGTTCGAGGGCGGGGACCGGTGTCAGTGACCGCGCGCAGAATCCTGGTGGTCGACGACGACCTCCAGATCCTCCGCGCGCTGCGGATCAACCTCACGGCGCACGGCTACCACGTGATCGTCGCGCCTGACGGCAGATCCGCGCTGCGGGCCGCGGCCGACGCCCATCCCGACGTCGTCGTGCTCGACCTCGGGCTGCCCGACATGGACGGAACCGAGGTGATCGCGGGCCTCCGCGGCTGGACCAGGATGCCGATCATCGTGCTGACGGCACGGCACGCCTCCGGCGCAATGGTGAAAGCGCTGGACGCGGGCGCTGATGACTACGTCACCAAACCGTTCGGGATGGCCGAGCTGCTGGCCCGGCTTCGTGCCGCGGTACGCCGGTCGGCTGTGTGGAGCGCCGACAGCGGCGCGGCCTCGGAGCCCGTGGTCGAGACCGCTGCCTTCACAGTGGACCTCGCGGCCAAGAAGGTCATCCGTGACGGCGGGAACGTGCGGCTGACCCCGACCGAATGGGGTGTGCTGGAACTGCTGGTGCGCCACCGCGGCAAGCTCGTCGGGCAGCGGGAGCTTCTGCGGACGGTCTGGGGCCCCAGCCACGGCACTGAGACCAACTACCTGCGGGTCTACATGGCCCAACTGCGCCGCAAGCTGGAACCGGATCCCGCGCACCCCCGCTATCTGATCACCGAAGCCGGAATGGGTTACCGCTTCGAGCCCGAACGCTGAGGAGAGCTCTCGGCGAGGGCGCGGCCGAGGAAGCCGCGGATGTATCCGGTCACCGTGTCGAGGGCGCTTTCGAGCAGGAAGTGCCCTCCTCGGACGAGGTGGATCTCGGCGTCGGGAAGGTCGCGCCTGAAGGCCGTTGCGCCGTCGGGACCGAAGATCTCGTCGCCTGCGCCCCAGACCGCCAGCGTGGGCACCTGGCTCGTGCGGAAGAACTCCTGAACAGCGGGGTAGAGCGGCGGGTTGGTGGCGTAGTCGCGGAAGAGGTCGAGCTGGATCCGGTCGTTCCCGGGGCGGAGCAGTCCGGAGTGGTCGAGGAGCCAGGTGTCGGGGTCGACCAGGTCGGGCTCGGGCACGCCGGTGAGGTACTGCCAGCGGATGGCGTCGAGCTCGAATGCACCGCGGAGGGGCCGCTCGGTGTCGGGGCCGGGGTCCTGTGCGTACGCCCAGATCGGTGCCCAGAAGGCGGGGACGAAGCCGTCGTCGTAGGCGTTCCCGCTCTGACTGATGATGGTCTGCACTCTGCTGGGTTGGCGCAGTGCCAGGCGCCAGCCGATGGGCGCGCCGTAGTCCTGCACGTACATGGTGAATCGGTCGACGCCGAGTTGGTCGAGCAGGCCCTGGGTGACGTCGGTGAGTGCGTCGAACGTGTAGGTGAACTCGTCCGCCGGTGGCGTGGCCGAATGCCCGAAGCCGAGATGGTCGGGCGCGATGAGGTGATAGCGGTCGGCGAGTGCGGGAATGAGGTTGCGGAACATGCGTGAGCTGGTGGGAAAGCCGTGCAGGAGCAGGACCACTGGTGCGTCGGCGGCGCCGGCTTCCCGGTAGAAGACCTCGTGGCCGTTCACGGTCATGGTGCGGTGATGCACGTCGATCATGGCTGGTTGCCTCCTTTGACGTGATGGCTGCGTCGCGGGCGGCGATGTGACCGTCAAAGGCGATGTGGCTGCCCGGCGCGCCGGGCGGCGAATGTGAGCGTCCGGATCGAGCGGGCTCGGTGCGACGACGCCCGCGCCCGTGCCACGGTAGGCGCGGGCGCGGATGATCGCCACGTCGAGTGCAGCGTGGTGGGTCAGGGTGCGGTCGTCATGCCTCGACCCATTCGAGCAGATCGCCGGGCTGGCATTCGAGTACCCGGCACATGGCTTCCAGCGTGCTGAAGCGCACAGCCTTGGCGCGGCCGTTCTTCAGAACCGCCACGTTCGCGGGCGTGAGCCCGACGCGCTCGGCGAATTCACCGACGCTCATCTTGCGTTTGGCCAGTTCGACGTCGATGCGCACCACGATCGGCATCAGATGACCGATTCCATGTCGGTGCGCAATGTGGTGGCTTGCCGTAGCAATGCACGCATCACCACCATCAGGAGTCCGATCACAGCGACGCCGATCAACATCAGCAACAACACCATCGGCATTCCGGGGTCGTCCGCCTGCAAACCGACCCAGACGAATACACCCAGCAGTACCACCCACGCGGCAACGATGGCCCACACGATCACATCCACCCACACCAACGACGCCTTGGTGAAGATGCGGTCGTTCTTGACCATGGTGAGCAACTTCCAGGTGGCCACGATCACCACTTGGACACACAGCACCCAGAACACCGCCAGGGCTGTCAGCGGCCACCTCAGATGCGCATCGCGCGGGGACTCCTGCGCCATGTGTGCGATGCCTCCGGGCAGCGAGAGGGTCTGGAAGACGAGCAGGATCCCGAACAACAGCACGAGGAATACCCGGAGCGGGGTTACCGCTCGGTGCTCTGCGATCATGCATCGAGTATCGCTTGCTATCTATCGACTGTCAATCGACGCCTATCGATGCACGGCGTCCCCAGCGAGTGATCCCCGGAGTAGGGGACAGGTGACGATCGCGGCGAGAGCCGGTCAGCCTCGGTCGGCGAAGGACAGGGCGAGCTGTGCCGGTCGGCGGCCGCGGCTCTCCAGGTCGAGCAGGGCCCGTTTGACTCCGACGCCGCCTGCGTAGCCGGTGAGATTGCCGTCGGCGCCGACGACACGGTGGCAGGCCACCAGGATCGGCACGGGGTTTCGGGCCATGGCGACGCCGACACGGCGAGGGCCGTCCCCGGTGAGGCCGACGGCTGCGGCCAGGGCTCCGTAGGTGGTGGTCTCACCGTGCTCGACGCCATGGGCGAGGGCCTCGAGTACAGCGCGGCGCTCGGGGTCGAGCCTGTTCAGGTCGATCGGCACCGTGAAGCGGGTGCGCGTTCCGGCGAAGTACTCGTCGAGTTGGCGCCGTGCCTGGTCGAGCCACTGCCACGCTCTACCGGACCCCGCTTCACGCACTGAAGGCGCGTCGGTGGCCGTCGCGCGGAACCGTACGCGGGTGATCCCGGCGTCCGACGCGGACAGGGAGAGCCGGCCGATCGGAGTGTCGTGGACGACCGTCGGGTGCGCTGCTGGGGTGGACATGATCGTCTCCTTCCGGGGGCCGGGAGTGCTCCCGGCTTCGAAGATGCAGAACCCCGAAGCGCCGCAGCGGTTGCAGACGGGTCGATGCGGGCCCGATGGTGTGCCGACGGGTTTCGAGATGGCCCGGCCGGGAGGCGGCCGCGATTTTTCGGGCGTCGCTGCAACCGTTGCCGTGAGGCGGTGTTCTGTCAGACATGGTCGAAGACAACGACGGCGGGACGGCCTCGGCCGGTTCTCCCGACGACGGCTCGGTCGAAGACCACCTGTCCCGCGACCTGGTCGCCGATCTCGACGCCGGGTTCGCCGAACTCGTGCGCATGCACGGTGACCTCGTGTTCTCCGTCGCCCACAACCTGACACGCGGGACGGCCGACGCGGAGGACCTCGCGGCCGACACCCTGCTGCGGGCGTACCGGGCGCTGCGGGGCTACAGCGCCCAGCGGATCCGCGACCTGTCGGTACGCCCGTGGCTGATGACCATCCTGAGGAACGCCGCGCGCAACCGCGCTCGGGATGCCGCCCGCCGGCCCGCTCCGCCGCCGATGTCGGAGCCGCGTGACGCGTCGGACTCCGCGGCGGGGCCCGCTGAGCAGGCAGAGCGGGCGGAGACCAGGCGCGAGCTGGGTAGTGCGTTGGCCGAGCTGCCCGAGGTGCAGCGCACGGCGGTTGTCCTCCGCCATGTCGTCGGCCTGCCCACCGGGGAGGTCGCGCAGGTGCTGGGCTGCAAGGACGGAACGGCCAAATCGCACATCTCACGGGGACTACAGCGACTCCGAGCACTGCTCACCGAGACCATGACCGTCCCGGGCCCGCGCCGCGGCACCGACGCGCTGCCCAGGGTGGTTCCCGTGACCGTCAACCGCACGGCACAGCCGGTGCTCGCATCGGGGGAGAGACGTCGATGACCACCAATGACTCGCGATTCGACAGCGACCGACAGATCATCAGCGCGCTCGGTTCGCTGGCTGCGTCCGCGCCCGTGACGCTGCCCGACAGGGTCTTCGCCCGCTGGGCGAGCGCACCGAGCCGGCTCGGCGAGGTATTCGTCGCGTTCACGGGCGCAGGCGTGCAGTTCGTCTGCCCGTCGGAGTCGGTGCACGGCGACGTCGAGGAGTTCGCGCAGGAGTATCGGGCGCGCTTCGCCCGGCCGTTGCAGCAGGCCAGGACGGTGCCTGCCGGCGTACTGCCGGCGCTGCACGGCCGTACGGCCCGCAACCTGCGCCTCGACCTGGCCGGGCTGACGGCGTTCGAGCAGGCCGTGCTCAGCGCGACCCGCCGTATCCCGGCGGGACAGACGCGCCCCTACAACTGGGTGGCTCGCGAGGCCGGCAGCCCGAGGGCGGTCCGTGCCGTGGGAAGCGTCCTGGCCCGCAATCCGGTGCCACTGCTGGTGCCGTGCCACCGCGTCGTGCGCGCCGATGGTGCGATCGGGCAGTACCTCTTCGGGTCCGTGCACAAGGAGGAACTGCTACGCGGTGAGGCAGTCAACCTCGACGAGATCCGGTCCCTCGCCCGCGATGGCGTGCACTACCTGGCCAGCGACACCACCGGAATCGTCTGCTTCCCGAGCTGCAGTGACGCCCGCCGGATCACTCCGGCCCACCGGCAGGGCTTCACCACCCTCGCCGGTGCTGTGGCCGCCGGCTACCGGCCGTGCCGCACGTGCCGGCCCGGGGTGGCGGAGCTCGGTGCCTGAGGGCACGTCCACCCCGGACGGTCAGCGCGCCTCCATGCTGCTCGGTCGTGACGGCCGCCGCCCAGTGCTCGGCGGGATCTCGGTCAGTGCCGGCCCGCCACGAAGGAGCGGATCTCCCTGTCCCACACCGCCGCGATCTTGCGGTAGCCGTTCCTGTTCGGATGCAAGCCGTCGGAGAGGTCGCCGGGCCCGAGCAGCGTGGACGTGTCGACGAAGGTCATCGGCTGGCCTCGGCTCTCGTGCCGGGCCACCACCGCGGCGGCCAGCCGCTCGTACTCGGCGCGGGCCTGGGGATGATCGTGCAGCGGCGCCCACACACCGGCCACGAACACTGCCGCGTGCGACACGCCGTGGATGGTGTCCAGCAGCCTGTCGAGACGTGCGGCCGTGACCCGAGCGCTCACACCGCTGTTCAGGTCGTTGGTGGCGACCTGCAGAAGCACCACATCCGGGCGCTGCGCCCTCATCCACCCGGCGACCAGCGGCTGCATCTGCACCAGCGTCCATCCGGGATGACCCTCGTGGTGGCGGTCGGGCACCGACGGAGGACCCGTCTGCTGCGAACCCACCATCACGAACGCGATCCCGTCGCGGGCCAGGAGCGACTCGAGCGGGCCACGGAATCCGGCCGTGCCGGGACTGCCCACGCCCACCGTGCTGGAGTTGCCCAGAGCCATGATCCGCAACGGATGGGTGGCGACACCTGCGGTCGTGGCCGCACCCACGACCGCATCGTGCCCCGCAGCGTCGTGCGTCGCCGCGTCGAACATGACGGCGAACCCCACTGCAGCGGCCAGAACGGCAGCGAGGGCCGGCAGTGCACGACGGCCTGCTCGGGGCTCTCGCGGGTGGCCTCGTCGTCGCATGTCGCACCCATCAGCTCGAACACGTGCCACGGAAGTCGTCAGGGTCGATCATGCCGTTTCCGGGGCCGATGGTGCCCCCACCACCAGCGGCGTGGAAATGTTCGTTGCCTCGTCGTGGAGCCGTCGACATGGACGTGCCCGATGTCCGATGCGAGAAGTGGCCACGACCGCTCATCTCGTCAGGAGTGCTCGGGTGTTCGGGCATCCTCGTCGCGCAGCAGCGCCGCGACCTCCGCCCGCTCACGCGGCCCCCACGTCTCACGGGTCAGCAGGATGCCGATCAGGCCGACGACCGCGGCCCCGACGTACAGCAGCGCCGCGCCGGGCCAGCCGATGGCGCCGACCGCCACCGCTGCGAGCAGTGGCGCGAAGCCGCCCAGCGATGCGGCTACCTGGTAGCCGATCGATGCGCCCGAGGTGCGGGTGCTCGTGCGGAACTGTTCGGTGAGCAGCGAGCCCTGGGTGCCGGTCAGTGAGGCGTGGATGAGCCCGATGCCGATCACGAACACCGCCACGACCATGACGGGGTTGCCGCCTTCGGTCAAGGCGAACATCGGGAACCCGAACAGCATCGCGGCGATGCAGGCGACGATGTAGATCGGGCGCCGTCCGATGCGGTCGGTCAGGCTTCCCGCCGCGAACGTGACCCCGATGGCCACGATGCTCGCGGCCGTGATGGCGCCGAGCGCGACGGACCGCACGTCAGGATGCTGGGTGCTGATGTGGCTGAGCAGGAAGGTCGCGGTGGAGTAGTAGGCGAAGGACTCCACGATCCTCAGCGCGATGACGCGCAGAATGCCCCGCCAGTCGCGGCGCAGCACGGTGAGGAGCGGGTTCTTCTCGGTCCTGCCGGCTGCCTTCGCCTCCTCGAACTCCGGCGACTCACTGAGTCGGGCACGCACGATCAGGCCGGCGATCACGAGCACGGCGCTGACGAGGAACGGCACCCGCCACTTCCAGTCGCCCTCCAGGTTGGCGCTGAAGAAGAACATCGCGCTCGACAGGGCGATGCCGAGCGGGTTGCCGGCCTGGGGGATCGCGGCGTACATGCCGCGGCGGTTCCACGGGGCGTGCTCGTAGGCCATCGTCACCGCGCCGCCCCACTCCGCGCCGAAGGCCAGGCCTTGGACCATCCGGATCAGCACGAGAAGGATCGGTGCCAGCACACCGACCTGGGCATAGGTGGGCAGGACGCCGATCAGGAACGTCGCCCCGCCCATCACCAGCATGGCCGCGACCAGCACCGGCTTCCGGCCGAACCGGTCGCCGAGGTATCCGCCCAAGGCTCCGCCCAGCGGTCGCATCAGGAAGCCGACGGCCAGCGTGGCGAAGGACAGCAGCGTGCCGACGACGGGGTCGGTCTCCGGGAAGAACACCGCGCCGAAGTAGAGCGCGGACGCCGTTCCGTAGGCGATGAAATCGTAGTTCTCGACGCTCGTGCCGACCGCTGCGGCCAGTGCCGTCTTCCTGCGGTCGGGCGTGCCCCGCACCGAGGCGCGGACGGGTCGGGCGGTGTCGGTCATCGGGGAATCTCCGGCGATTCGCAGTGTCGTGTCATCGGGGTCAGCGCAGCATGTCGGCGCTGCGTTGCTCCAGGGCGCGCAGCTTCGCCACCCGCCGGACGGTGTCCACATCGTCGTCGAAGGTGGCCGAGAGGAAGCGGTCCACGATCTCCCCGACCAGGGCGCGGGGGACGAGCCACGCGCCCATGGCGATCGCGTTCGCGTCGTCGTGCTCGACCGCCTGGTGGGCGGAGTACGGCTCGTGTGCGAGCGCGCACCGGATCCCGGCGATCTTGTTGGCCGCCATGATGGCCCCGGCGCCCGACCCGCAGACGAGGATGGCGCGGTCCACGCGGCCGTCGAGGACGGGCTCGCACGTCGCCGCGGTGATGTCGGGGAAGTCGACGGGCTCCTCGCTGTCGGTCCCGCAATCCAGGACCTCGTGTCCGAGGCGTTCAATCGCAGCACGGACGAAGCCTTTGAGCGGGAACCCCGCGTGGTCGGCCCCGAGTGCAACCTTCATCGGATCGTCCTTTCTGTCGATGCGGCCCGGACCGCGGCTGTCCTCCACGGCGGATCGGGAGGGGATGGCGGAGGCTGAGCCCGGCCGTGTCACGGCGAGGGTGGCTGCCGCTGTGGCGAGCTCGATCCGTTCGACGACGGACGCTTCCCCGCCCATCGCCCACTGCGCGCAGATGTAGCCGACGAACGTGTCGCCGGCCCCTGTGGTGTCGACGACGTGCACCGCCGGAGCCGGGACGGTGCCGGTCTCCGCGCCTATCGCGAAGTGCGTGCCTGCGGCGCCGCGGGTGCAGATGACGCCCGCTCCGACGACGCCCCGCACGGCCGCCACGACTGCCGGGACGGTGCTTCCCTCGACGCCGAGGTGCCGGGCGATCACGCCGAGCTCCCCTTCGTTGACGACGAGCAGGTCGACGTCGTCGAGGATCTCGGCGCGTCCGGCCGGGGCCGGGGCGGCGTTCCACACGACCCGGGCGCCGTGATCACGGGCCGCGCGGGCGGCCGCGGCGGTGGCCTCGACGGAGATCTCGTTCTGGAGGACGAGGACGTCCGAGGGCCCGAGACCAGCGAGTGCGCGCTCGACGGCGTCGCCGCGCACCTCGCCGTTGGCCCCCGCCGAGAGGACGATGGAGTTCTCCCCGCGGGCGTCCACGGTGACGACGGCGCGGCCGGTCGCGACGCCTTCGAGCAGACGCACCCCGCTCACGTCGACGCCGCGGGCTGCGAGGTCGTCGAGGATCCGGGGGCCGGCATCGTGGGCACCGACCGCGCCCACCATCCGCGTCGGTGCTCCCGCCGCCGCGGCCGCGACGGCCTGGTTCGCACCCTTGCCGCCCGTGGACTCGTCGAGGCTCCGTGAGTGCGTGGTCGCCCCCGGCGCGGGCAGCTCCTCGACGCGCAGGACCAGGTCGAGATTGATGCTGCCGACCACGACGACGGTCCCCGCCGCTGTGCTCACGATCCGGCTCCGCGGCGGTCGACGAGCCGCGTCGGCACGGTGACCGACACGGGCCGGCCGCCCTCGACGGCATCGAGCAGGGCCGCCATTCCCTCCCGGCCCATCGCCGTCGCGTCGTTCGCGATCGCCGAGACGGGTGGGGTCAGCTCCTCGAACCACGCCAGGTCGTCGAAGGACATCAACTCGATCTTGTCGCGGACGCCGTGGCGCCGAAGTGCCGCGAGTGCCCCGAGGGCCATGAGCCCGTCGGCGGCGAGCACCGCGGTCGGCGCGGACCCGGAGGCGAGCATGCGGTCGACCGCGGCCGCCCCGCTCTCGGCGCGGAAGTCCCCCTCCTGCACGAGGCTCTCGTCGTCGGGCAGCCCGAGCTCTGCGCGCAGGTGCACGAAGGCGTCCAGCCGGTCGATCGCGGTCGACACGGGCGCCGGCCCGCCGACGTAGCCGATCCGCCGGTGACCCCGCGCCACGAGGTACTCCAGGGCGGAGCGCATTCCGCCCACGTTGTCGGAGGTGACGCTCGGGACGTCGAGACCGGGCAGGACACGGTCGACGAAGACGACCGGCAGCCCGGTGCCGATGAGCCGGTCGAGATGGACGCGGTCCTTCGACTGGGGCGCCATGAGCACGCCGTCGACCCGCTGCGCCGAGAAGGTGCGCAGGTAGAGCTGCTCCTGCGCGGCGTCCTCGTCAGCGTTGGCGAGCATCACGACGTAGCCACGGCGCAGCGCCTCCTGCTCGGCCGCGTGGGCGAGCTCGGCGAAGAAGGGGTTGCGCACGTCGGAGATCAGGATGCCGACGACGTCGGTCTTGGCTCGGCGCAGCGAGCCTGCACGTGCGTTCGGCAGGTACCCGAGCTGGGCCACGGCGGCGGCGACCCGTTGCCGCGACTCGGCCGAGGTCGCCGGGCTGCCGGCGAGGACCCGTGACACCGTGCCGAGGGAAACGCCGGCGAGCGCCGCGACGTCCCGGATGGTCGTCATGCACATCCCTTCCTGGAACCGGTTCCATGGAACCGGTTCCAGCGATGCTGGGGCATGCTCTCCTCGAAGTCAACGAATCGGGAGCCAGGAGGCGGTGACATCGTCTGCTGCGTTCACAGGATGATTGACGGTGGGCCAGGACAACCGAGCTGTGCGGCCTGGTACGGCGTGGTGCCCAGGCAGAAAGGAGTCCTCGTGCTGTTCCGCCAGCTGGAGTATTTCGTGGCGGTGGCGAGGGAGAGGCACTTCGCCCGGGCGGCGGAAGCCTGCTACGTGTCGCAGCCTGCGCTCTCGGCGGCCATCGCCAAGCTCGAGCGGGAGCTGAACGTCACGCTGATCAACCGTGGCCACAACTACGAGGGCCTCACCCCGGAGGGCGAACGGCTCGTCGTGTGGGCCAAACGGATCCTCGCCGAGCAGGACGCGTTCAAGGCCGAGGTGGCCGCCGTTCAGTCGGGCATCACCGGGACGTTGCGGCTGGGGACGGAACCCACGGCGTCGACGACTCTGGCGCTTCCCGTGGCCGCATTCTGTGCGGCGCACCCGCTGGCCAAGGTGCAGGTCAGCTCGCGGTTGGCGACGTCGGACCTGCACCGTCAGCTGCGCGAGTACGAGTTGGACGCCGCGATCGCCCACTTCGCTCCCGACGACCGGGAGAGCCTGCAGGTGGTGCCGCTGTACGAGGAGAGGTACGTGGTGTTGGTGTCGGCCGACCAGCTGGTGCCCCCGACCGACACCATGACGTGGGCCGACGCGGCCCAGTTGCCGCTCGCGTTGCTGACGCCGGACATGAGGAACCGCCAGGTCATCGACAGCGCATTCACCGACAGCGGGGTCGAGGTGACCCCGCAGGTGGAGACGGACTCGGTCGCTTCCCTCTATGCGCACGTCGGCGCAGGCGGGTGGGCGAGCATCGTGCCGCACACGTGGTTGCGTGCGATGCCGGTGATCGGCAGGACGAGAGCCGTCCGCCTGGTCGACCCGGTCGTCAGGGCGCAGGTCTCGGTGGCGATTCACGCGGCGACCCCTGGTTCGGTTGCGGCTCGGGCGTTCGTGAAGGCGGCAACGAGCTTGTCGCTTGCCGAGTTGTTCGACCAGCCGTTGCCGAACGAGCACCGCGTGATGTGAGACCGGACCCCGCGGTCTCAGCGTGCGTACCGGGCCTCCACCGCGCGCCGGTCGAGCCCTCCTTCGGCGGTACGAGGCAGGGCGTCGACGACCTCGAGCCGGTCGGGCACCTCGGCGGCGGACAGCCGGTGACGGCAGTACTGCAGGATCTGTTCGGCCCCGATGCCCTCACCTTCACACACGACCACGGCGGCGCCGACCCGTTGCCCCACGGTCGCGTCGGGAATGGCGAACACGGCCGCCTCGGTGACACCGGGACACCCGGTGAGGACGTCCTCGACGTGCTCGGGCGAGATCGTCTCGCCGTCGCGGTTGATGAGGCTGTTGATGCGTCCGGTGAGGAACAGGTAGCCGTCCTCGTCCAGCGAGCCCAGGTCGCCGGTGCGGAACCAACCGTCGGGAAAGCTGTGCGCCGTACCGGCCGGGTCGGCGAGGTAGCCGCGGGCCACCGTGGGGCCGTGCACCCACACCTCGCCCTGCGCTCCGGCCGGGCAGGTGTGCCCGTTCTGGTCCACGACACGAAGGTCCACTCCGGTCGGCCGGCCGGCCGACCCGTGCTTCAGCGGTCCCTCGTGCGGCAGTGGCTCGCTGGCCGCCATGTGTGTGGACTCGGTCATCGCGTACGCCGACAGCATCGGCGCACCGAGCGTGCGCTCCAGCGCCCGCTGGGTGGCCGCGTTGAGGGGTGCACCGCAACTGCGCACGAACGTCAGGGGCACGGCCTGCGGTCCTGGGTACTCGTGCGCCGACCTGTCGAGAAGGACCTCGTGGACGGTCGGGACCGCGGTGAACCACGTGGCGGCCACGGCCCGCATGTCGTCCCAGAACGTGGGTGCCGAGAACCGTCCCTGCTCGGGTAGCAACACACATCCGCCGCTGGCCAGCGAGGCGAGGAGCGCCGCGAACAACCCGTGGCTGTGGAAGAACGGCATCACCGCGACCGTCGCGTCACCCGGTCCGAGCTCGTAGGTGGCACAGATGCTCTGCACGGAGGCGGCGACGTTGGCGTGCGTCAGCGGGACCATCTTGGCCTGGTCGCTGGTCCCCACCGTGAACAGGACGAGGGCGTCGTCGGCCGAGAGTTCGTGGCCCCCGCCCCGGACCCGTCGCACCACACGCGCGCCGGTGTCGAGCACGGCCGTTGCCGTGCCGGCGGGGGAGATGCGCAGTTCCAGACTCCATGCCGGGACGTCGGGCTGGGCGATCGGGCGGGCCTCGGCCGGTGGTGGACCGAGGAGCACCGCCTGTGCCCCCAGCGCCTCGAGCCGGGCCGACATCTGTGATGCGGGCAACGCGGGGTCCACCGGAGCGACCACCAGCCCGGCCCGCGCCGATGCCAGGAGCGCGACGACGAACTCGGCGGTGTTGGCGCCGACGAGCCCGATCGCGTCTCCGCGGTGCAGCCCGGTGTCGGCGAGTCGGGTGGCGACATCATCGACCACGGTGGCGAGGGCGTGGTAGGACAGGTGGATCCGGTCCCCGGTGACGACGAGCGCCCTGGCACGAGGACGATGGCGCACGTGACGGTCGAGCAGATCGGTGAGGCCCGCGATCGCCGGCGTGCGGTATCGGTCCGCGTCGCGCACCGATGCCGTCGGAGCGGCCATGACCAGCACCTCCTCACGCCAGGTCCGCGAAAGCCGTCACGGGCGAGCCTGCGTGGGCGCGGAGCGCCCGTCCAATACGCACCGGCGACCGGCCGATAGCGAGCGTCTATCAAGGAAGCCGTACCCCCGCGGGACCAGCGACGATCATGAATCGATAGATGTTGTTTATCAGCTGGTCGGCTATAGGTCTTGGACGCGGGGACGCGCGCTGCGGAAAGTGATCCGCAGCATCGGAACAGGCCTAACTACCCAAGGAGGACCTCGGACAATGACCGCCCCTTCAGAGCTGGAGACCGCGGTGAACACCGACGTTCCGGCCGAGCCCACCGACGGGTATCACCTGGTGGTCGACGCGCTCAAGCTCAACGACGTGCGGACCATCTACGGAGTGGTCGGCATCCCGATCACCGACCTGGCCCGCCTCGCCCAGGCCGAGGGCATCCGCTACGTCGGCTTCCGGCACGAGAGCAACGCAGGACACGCGGCGGCGATCGCCGGTTACCTGACCAAGAAACCAGGCGTATGCCTGACGGTGTCCGCGCCGGGCTTCCTCAACGGGCTCGTCGCGCTCGCGAACGCCACCACCAACTGCTTCCCGATGGTCCAGATCTCCGGATCGAGCGAGCGGCACGTCGTCGACCTGAAGCAGGGCGACTACGAGGAGATGGACCAGCTCGCCGCTGCGCAGCAGTTCTGTAAGGCCGCGTACCGGGTGAGCCGCGTGGAGGACATCGGCCGAGGCATCGCCCGCGCGCTGCGCACCGCGATCTCCGGTCGTCCCGGCGGTGTCTACCTCGACATCCCGGCCGCGGTGCTCGGCTCCATCATCGACGCGGACAAGGGCGCCAAGACGCTGAGCCGTCTCGTCGACCCCGCGCCGCGCCAGCTGCCCGCGCCCGACGCGGTGGACCGTGCGATCGAGATCCTCGCGGGTGCCGAGCGGCCGCTGGTGGTGCTCGGTAAGGGCGCCGCGTACTCGCAGGCCGACGACCAGATCCGCGAGTTCATCGAGTCCACCGGCATCCCGTACGTGCCGATGTCCATGGCGAAGGGCCTGCTGCCCGACGACCACCCGCAGTCCGCGGCCACCGCCCGATCGCTGGCCCTGAAGAAGGCCGACGTCGTCATGCTCGTCGGTGCCCGGCTGAACTGGCTGCTCAACCACGGCCAGGCCCCGCAGTGGAACCCCGACGCCAAGTTCGTCCAGGTGGACATCGAGGCGACGGAGATGGACAGCAACCAGCCCATCGCCGCCCCGCTCGTCGGGGACATCGAGTCGGTGTTCGAGGCGCTCGCCGAGCGGACCAAGCCCGGCCAGATCTCGGCTCCCACCGCCTGGCGTGAGGAGCTGGCGGCGCGCTCGGCCCAGAACGTCGCCAAGATGGCGGAGCGCCTCAAGGTCGACAAGCACCCGATGCAGTTCATGGGTGCCCTGAAGGCCATCCGGGACGTCGTGCACGAGCGCCCGGAGACCTACATCGTCAACGAGGGCGCCAACGCTCTGGACCTCGCCCGCAACGTGATCGACATGCACGTGCCGCGCCACCGCCTCGACAGCGGCACCTGGGGCGTCATGGGCATCGGCATGGGCTACGCGATCGCCGCCGCCGTCGAGACCGGAGACCCCGTGGTGGCCGTCGAGGGCGACAGCGCGTTCGGGTTCAGCGGCATGGAGCTCGAGACGATCTGCCGCTACAAGCTGCCGGTCGTCACGGTCATCATGAACAACGGTGGTGTCTACCGCGGCGATGACGTCAACCCCCTGGGCGACGGCCCGGCGCCGACGACCCTGATGTCCGAGGCCCGCCACGACCTGATGATCGAGGCGTTCGGTGGCAAGGGATACCGCGCGACCACGCCCGCCGAGGTCACCGCGGCCCTCACCGAGGCGCTTGCCTCGGGCGGCCCGGCGCTCATCGACTGTGTGATCGACCCCTCGGCCGGCACGGAGAGCGGCAACATCGGGCACCTCAACCCGAAGGGCATCGGCAACTTCACCGGAAAGAAGAAGTAAGCGGCTCCATCGCGGGCCGCTCGACGGCCCGCTGATCGACGTCGACTCCGGTCCAGGCCGCTCGTCTGGACCGGAGTCGACGTCTTCACGGTCGAGCGCAACTGACATCGTCGACACAGGCCCAGCCGACGGCCGCCCGCCACGTCCGGGTGCTGATGCTCGCTCCAGCCGGCCGGGCCACACGCCGGCGATCTTCCTGATCTTTCGATCAATCGCGGCGGGCGTTGCCACCAGCCGCCCGCTACCCGGCGCAGCCGGTCCGGTGCAATCGTGATGAGTATGCGGAAAGTAACGGTTCCGCGATCACGGCGATAGGCTCAATGTGCGCGCAACGGCCATGAACGAGCGGCGATCCAACCGAACCCGGGTGCCGATCCGATCGTGTGCCGTCGCACGTGTCCTGTCATGAACCACGCTCTGATTCCTGCATCCGCACCGCGGTGCCCGGAGATCGGCGTCGTCCGGCGCCTGCACCCCGCTCCGGCCCTGCGGACCTGGGTCCGGCAGTCGGAGGGACGAGGCAGGGTCCGTCCCTGTTGACGTCGAGCCACCCGCTGCCCCCGGCCGGGACGCACGTTCGGGCATCGCCCCCCGTGAGAGTTCGTGCAGAGGCAGCCCGATGCGGCGCGTGCACATCGGGCGTGGGCGACTGCCGGGCGACCAGCGTCACGGCAACGGATCATGACGTGGCTCGTTGCTGCTGTAGCGATTGGCGCAAAGGTTGCGCCGGAGGAGGAACGCGTGGAGAACCGTCCTATCGGGCTCGCCGTCATCGGGGCCGGGTACTGGGGTCCCAACCTCGTACGTAACGCTCAGGCGACTGCAGGGTTCCAGCTGCAGTACCTGTGCGACGTCGACATCGAGCGAGCCCACCGAGTGCTCGGGCGGTACTCCACCGTCCGCGCCTCCGCCTCGCTCGACGAGGTGCTCGCCGACCCGGCGGTGGACGCGGTGGCTGTCGCGACGCCTGCCGCCACCCACCACGCAGTGGTGATGGCAGCGATCGAGGCGGGTAAGCACGTCCTGGTCGAGAAGCCGCTCGCCGCGAGCTTCGTGGAGGGCCGGGAGCTCGTCGAGGCCGCCGAGGAGCGCGGACTCGTCCTGATGCTCGATCACACCTACTGCTACACGCCCTCGGCCCAGTACCTGCGGGACCTGATCCGCGGCGGCGGGCTGGGAACCCTGCAGTACCTCGACTCCGTGCGCATCAACCTCGGCCTCGTGCAGCACGATGTCGACGTGCTGTGGGACCTCGCTCCCCACGACCTATCGATCTTCCTGTCGATCCTCCCCGATGACGTCACGCCGGTCGCGGTCTCGGCTCAGGGTTCGGACCCGGTCGGTGCCGGCCGCGCGTGTCTGGCGCATCTCAACGTGCAGATGAACACGGGCGCGATGGCCCACATCCACGTCAACTGGCTGTCCCCGACGAAGATCCGCACCATCGTGATCGGTGGTTCTGCGCGCACCGTGGTGTGGGACGACCTCAACCCGCTGCAGCGGCTGTCGGTGTACGACCGGGGGGTCGACCGCGCGGATCCGGCCGAGCTGGGCCGCGACGACCGCGCCGCCACGATCGTCTCCTACCGCACGGGCGATATGGTCGCGCCGGCGCTGAAGGACAAGGAAGCGCTGCGCTCGGTGATGGAGGAGTTCGCCGCCTCGATCACGGAGCAGCGTGCGCCGCTCACCGACGGCCGGTCCGGACTCCAGGTGCTGGCCCTGCTGGAGGCCGCCACGGCGAGCCTGCAGCAGGGTGGTGTATTCATGCCCGTCCTGACCGACCACACGCGCTCCCCCCAGGAGATCTCCCTGTGAGCACCAGCACCGGCCAGCCCCTGGCCGCGCAGCGCATCCTCGTCACCGGCGGTGCCGGCACGATCGGCTCCCACGTCGTCGACCTGCTTCTGGAGGCCGACGCCGCAGAGGTCGTCGTCCTCGACAACTTCGCGCGCGGGCGGATGGAGAACCTCGCCGAGGCGGAGGCCGTCGGCGGCGATCGCCTCACCGTCGTGACCGGCGACATCAACGACCCGGCACTCGTGCGTGATGTCATCTCGGGCATCGACGTGGTGTTCCACCTCGCTGCGCTGCGCATCACCCAGTGCGCCGAGCAGCCGCGGCTCGCGCTCGAGTCCCTTGTCGACGGCACCTTCACCGTGATCGAGGCCGCCGTGGCGGCCGACGTCAAGAAGGTCATCACCTCCTCGTCCGCGTCGGTGTACGGGCTGGCCGAGTCGTTCCCGACCACCGAACGGCACCACCCCTACAACAACGACACCTTCTACGGCGCCGCCAAGGCGTTCAACGAGGGCATGCTGCGCAGCTTCCACGCCATGAACGGGCTGGACTACGTGGCGCTGCGCTACTTCAACGTCTACGGCCCCCGGATGGACACCCACGGGCTCTACACCGAGGTCCTGATCCGGTGGATGGAGCGGATCTCCCGCGGCGAGCCTCCGCTGATCTTCGGCGACGGCGCGGCGACGATGGACTTCGTGCACGTCCGCGACATCGCCCGGGCCAACCTGCTCGCCGCGCGGGCGGACGTCACCGACACGGTCTACAACATCGCCACCAGCACGGAGACCAGCCTCAAGGGCCTGGCCGACGCCCTGCTCGCCGTCATGGATTCCGACCTGAAGGCCGTGCACGGTCCGGAGCGCGCGGTCAACGGGGTCACCCGGCGTCTCGCGGACATCTCCGCCGCCGCCAGGGACCTGGGCTGGACCCCCGAGATCGGTCTCTCGGACGGCCTGGATGATCTTGTCACCTGGTGGCGCCACGCCGCTCAGCCGGCAGTCGCAGGCTGAGCCGATGCGCCCCCGCTTGCAGAGAGGTGACCAATGATCCCCGTGATGCGTCCGCTCCTCGGTGAGGAGGAGGCCCAGGCCGTCGCCGACGTCGTTCGGTCCGGCTGGGTCGCCCAAGGGCCGCGGGTGGCGGAGTTCGAGAAGGAGTTCGCCGCGTCCGTCGGTGCGGCGCACGGTGTCGCGACGTCGTCGTGCACCACGGCGCTGCACCTCGCGCTGTACGTGCTCGGCGTCGGACCGGGCGACGAGGTGATCGTCCCGTCGCTGTCGTTCATCGCCTCGACCAACGCGGTGCGGTACTGCGGCGCGGTGCCCGTCTTCGCCGACGTCGACCCGCTGACCGGGAACATGACCGCCGACACGGTGTCCGCGGTGATCACCCCGCGTACCCGTGCCGTGATGGTGGTGCATCAGGCAGGCGTGCCCGCCGACGTGCCCGCCATCCGTGCGGTGTGCGGGGAGATCCCCCTGGTTGAGGACGCCGCCTGCGCGGCGGGCTCCACATTGGGCGGACGGCCGGTCGGCCACGGCGCCCTGATGGCGGCCTGGTCGTTCCACCCCCGCAAGCTGATCACCACCGGCGAAGGCGGGATGATCACCACCGACGACGCCGAGCGGGCAGCGAGGCTGCGGCGGCTGCGTGAACACGGGATGAGCGTGTCCGCGGCGGACCGGCACGCGTCCGGTCGCAACACGGTGGAGGAGTACGGGGAGACCGCGTTCAACTACCGGCTCACCGACATGCAGGCAGCGATGGGCCTGGTCCAGCTGCGGCGCCTGCCCGCCATCGTCGCCCACCGCAGGGAGCGCGCCGACCGCTACCGGGCCCTGCTGGCCCCGCTCGGGCTGCGCACGGTGTGCGACCCCGAGGGAGGCACGACCAACGTGCAGTCCTTCTGGGTGGAGCTCCCCGACGCGGCACCGCCTGTCAGCGAGGTGCTCGCAGCGCTGTCCCAGGCAGGTGTGTCGGCGCGCCGGGGGATCATGGCCGCCCACCTGGAGCCCGCGTACGCGGGGCATCCGCACGGGCCGCTGCCCGTCACCGAGCACCTGACCGCTCGGACGCTGATCCTTCCGCTCCACCACGACCTGTCCGACGCCGATCAGGACGTCGTCGTCGCGGCCCTCGCCGCGGCGATCGGCCTGCAGAGCGCCGTGCCGTCCCACTGATGACACATCCGACTACGCCCGAGGAACACTCGTGACCAGTACCCTCCCCACCACAGACCCGGTGCCGCTGCTGGACCTGGCGTCCGCCCACGCCGAGGTGGCCGACGAGATCGCCGCCGGCTGGGCCGACGTCCTGGCGCACACCGCGTTCGTCGGGGGCCCACGCGTGGCCTCGTTCGAGTCGGACTACGCCACGTGGTCCGGCATCCGGCACTGCGTGGGTGTCGGCAACGGCACCGACGCGCTGGAGCTGGCGCTGCGAGCGCTCGGCGTCCGTCAGGGCGACGAGTGCATCCTGCCGGCCAACACCTTCATCGCCACGGCCGAAGCGGTCGTCCGGGCGGGTGCCACGCCGGTCCTCGTGGACTGTGCCAAGGACACCTCGCTCATCGACGTCGACGCCACGGCCGCTGCGGTCACCGAGCGCACGCGCGTCGTCCTGCCCGTGCACCTCTACGGGCAGACGGCTCCGGTCGAGCAGCTGCGGGCGGTGCTTCCCGACGGTGTCGCGATTCTGGAGGACGCCGCGCAGTCGCAGGGCGCGCGGCGCAACGGGGTGGCCGCAGGCAAGCTCGGCGACATCGCGGCCACGAGCTTCTACCCCGGGAAGAACCTCGGTGCCTACGGCGACGCAGGCGCGGTGCTGACCGACCGCGACGACCTCGCCGAGGCCGTCCATCTGCTGCGTGATCACGGCTCGCCCCGCAAGTACGAGCACAGCGTGCTCGGGTTCAACAGCAGGCTCGACGCCCTGCAGGCCGTCGTCCTGTCGGCGAAGCTGCGCAGGCTCGACGCCTGGAACGTCGCACGTCGCGCCGCCGCCGCTCGCTACGGCGAGCTGCTGGCCGATGTGGACGGAGTGGTCACGCCGGTAGTGGCCGAGGGCAACGAGCCGGTCTGGCACCTGTACGTGGTGCGCGTGCCCGATCGCGCGCGGGTGCTCGCAGAGCTCTACGAGGCCAAGATCGGTGCCGGCATCCACTACCCCGTGCCGGTGCACCGCACCGAGGCCTTCGCGTACCTCGGCCATGACCTCGGCACCTTCCCGGTCACCGAGCAGCTCGCCGACGAGATCATCTCCCTGCCGATGTTCCCCGCGATCACCGCGGCGCAGCAGGAGCGCGTGGTGTCCGTCCTCGCGGCGGCGGTCCGGCGGTGACCCTCGCCGAGGAGGGCGTCCGCGTCCACCCGCACGGGCTCTGCGAGAGCACCGACGTGGGCGCGGGCACCCGCGTCTGGGCTTTCGCGCACGTCCTCGCCGGTGCGCGCGTCGGGCGTGACTGCAACATCTGCGACGGCGCGTTCGTCGAGGACGGAGCCGTGCTCGGCGACCGGGTGACGGTCAAGAACGGCACCCTCGTCTTCTCGGGCGTGACGTGTGAGGACGAGGTGTTCCTCGGTCCGAACGTGCTGTTCACCAACGATCTGCGGCCGCGAGCGGCGATCCGGCGTGGCGCCGACGAACTGCTTCCCACCACCGTGCGCCGCGGAGCCTCGCTCGGCGCCGGAGTCGTGGTCGTCTGCGGCATCGAGATCGGGGAGAGCGCGTTCGCTGCCGCAGGAGCCGTGGTCACGCGGGACGTTCCCGCGCACGCCTTCGTTGCCGGAAACCCGGCCCGTATCAAGGGTTGGGTCTGTGCGTGCGGGGAGCGACTGGGAGACGACTTGGCCTGCCCCGCATGCGGGACGCCGCACGAACGTGCGGGATCGGGCCTGCGTCGCCGCTGACGAAGCGGACCGGCTCGGGGTCGAACCACTCGGGCACACCGGAGACGAACCCGGGCCGGATCCGTTCAGCGCTGTTGAAGTAGTCCTCCTGCGCAGTGCCGCGGCGCCGGTTCACGGCGCGTTCGGCTACCCACGTGCCCACCGCGCTGGCCGTGCGGGCCACCTCGGCGAGCGACGGCGGCTGGTACTCGGCGAGGACCTTGTCGTACCAGTCCAGCTGCACCTGGGTGGCGTGCTCGAGGCTGTAGAACTGCCGCACGAGCGCCAGCGCGAAGTCGCCGTTCTCCTTGCGGAGCGCTTCGTCGCCGAGCAGTTGGTCGAGCTGCTCGACCAGGGTGTCCTCGCCGGTTCCGCCGTCGCCGATGCCGTAGAAGCCGCGCCACCGGAACTCGCGGGAGGACTCCTCGTCGAGGATGCGGAAGAAGCCGTGCTCGCCCTGCACCACGCAAGGCTTGCCGAAGGCCATGGCGCGCAGGAGCGAGCCGCCCATGCCCAGCATGACGTCGGAAGCGGCGTAGGCCGAGCGTGGGTCCGGACGCTGACCGGTCAGCACCACCACCTCGCGGCCGAAGCGGGTGTTGGTCTGGTCGGCGAGTGCCCGTAGATCGGGCATCGCCGGGCCGTCGCCCACGAGGACCAGACGCATCCGGTGGCGCGGTGCGACCCGGCCGGCCGCCCGGATCGCGGTCTCCAAGCCCTCCTGCTTGAGGACGCGGGCGAAGCGGCTCACGACCACCACGAGCAGCTCGTCGTCCTCGACGCCGATCTCGGCGCGGAAATCGTCGCCGGGATAGTCAGGGGTCTGCCCGACGCAGTCGGTGGGGATCTCCAGCACGCCGACCGCCCCGCTCCGCTGCCGGACGGCCGCGGCGATCACGGGGTTGCAGACCTGCAGGGGCACCGTCCCAGGCATGAAGTCCGGCACCGACATGCTGTTGATCGTCATCGTCATCGGGATGCCCTCGCTGCGGTGCGGCCCGAAGAAGGTGAGCAGCGACGGGGTGAGCTCGTACGCGTGCAGGATGTCCGGCCGGAACATGCGAGTGAGCTCGGAGAGCCTGCGGTAGGACGCCGCGGCTCGCTCCATGGTGTCGAGCTGGACGTGCATGTGGCGCACGCCGCGGTCGCGCAGGACGTCGACCAGTGCGCCGTCGGGTCCGGCGACGAGCACGTCGTGGCCCCGGTCGGCGGCCGCGCACGCGAGGTCGACGGCGTTCATCTGGCTGCCACCGAGGTCGAGCTGGTGGACGGCGACGAGGATGCGTAGCGGGCGAGCTACCTGCTCGCTGTTCACCGACGTAGTCGGGTTCACGTAATTCCTTCCGCTCTGACCCTGCCCAGCGGCTCGGTCACCGGTTCGGACTCAAGTTCTGGCTGCGCACCGTGATCGGCGTCGGCACGAAACGCGCGGATCAGGGGCACCGCGGCGATGGCGCACCCCACCACCTCTGCGCACAGGTACGCAACACCCACCCCGTCGACTCCCAGCGGCCTGACGAGGACCAGGGCGAGGACGACGACGATCACGGCGCTCAGCGTCTGCAGGACCACGACCCGGCCCATCTGCTGCTTCACCCGGGAGACCGAGATGTACATGCCGTGCACGATCGTGAAGGGCAGTGCGGCGGCCATGAGTCGCAGCAGGGACGTGCCCTCCTCGGCGTAGGTGTCGCCCAGCAGGGAGAGCAGCCATGGAGCGCCGATCAGCAGGAAGGGCGTGCCGGTGAACCCGATGAGCCACGAGAGCCGCCACGCGCGGCGCATCAGCGCAGGCCCCTGCCGGACGTCGTTCGACGCCTCCGTGATGTAGGACGAGGCGATGTTCCACAGCAGGACCGTGACGGCCTCGCTGATCAACCAGGGGAGGGCGTAGTAGGCGTTGGCCTCGGTGCCGAGCAGCGACACCACGATCAGCGGCATGCACAGCGGCACGATCACGGATGTGGCGCCCGTGGCGTACTCGCCGAGGAAGAGAGCGCCGAGGGCACGCCTGCTCGGCAGTGCGACGGCGCCCTCCTTGGAGCTGCGCCGGGGCAACACCCGCAGCAGGAGAGTCGGAGTGATGACCAGCACGGCGAGCGCTGCGGGCGTCGCCCACGCGAGCACGATGCCGTTGCGCATCGCGGTGACGGCGAACATCGCGACCAGGCCCAGCTTCACGCCCGAGAACAGGAACTGCTCGATCGGGACCCAGCGGGCTGCCTGCAGGCCGATCAGGGCCCAGTCCTGCAGCGCGAACAGGGCCAGTACGACGACGAGCAGCGGGAACGCGGAGCGCTCGGCCCCGGAGCCGAAGAGCGTGTCGTCGGCGAAGAAGAGCGCGAAGCCGCTACCGAGCACGGCGGCGATGAGGGCCGTCACCCCGTATCCCGCCAGCACCATCCTGCGTGACCGTCGGCCCGCCGATCCGAGGAATCGGGTGAAGAGCAGGCCGGTGCCGAGGCTGGCCACCACGCTCATCATCATCGCCGTGTTGATCAGCGCTGACGCGCGGCCGACCTCTTCAGCGGGGTAGCGCGCAGCGACTCCCCAGAAGACGAGGCCGAACAGCGCGGTCATCCCCGACGTGGCCATCAGCGCGACGGCGTTCAGCTCGAGCCCGCCGGGGAGCGGGATGCGCCGGCCACGCCGACGGTGCTGACCGCCGGGCAGGGGCTCGTCGGACCTGGGCCGGACCGCCATGAGGCGGACGGTGGCTTCCAGGTCGGGCCGACCGGGAGGGGCGGCGCTACTGCCTTGCGTCATGCCAGCTGGACTCTCCGGAACCGTGGCCGCGACCTCTGGCCGCTACCGGTTCCCGACCTCGCCGACACCGCTGCGGCAGGGGCGTACGGGCCTGACTGCGCTGTGCCTACATCGACGAGTTGGTTGTCGTCGAGGAGCACCGCGCGATCGTACAACCCCCCCGAATGACCGGATCATCCTGCTCCGGAGGCTCGTCAGGAGGCGGTGCCCGGCTGATCGAGAGCCCACACGTCGCACCCGTCGGACTGGCTGGAACGGACCTGCGTGGCGTTCGCGGCGAGCCAGTGCGACAGCACGCCGCCGGCGGGGACGAGATCGTCGTCGGGTGCCACGTAGAACCTCGCGCCCTCCTGCCGGAACTCCGCGAGACGAGAGGGGTCCTGCTGGTCGGCCGGGAGGCTCCACCCCTTCCGATCGGCGAGGTAGAAGATCACCGGCTCCTGGAAGTTGTTGGTCACGCCGTTCTCCGTGCTCAGGCTGGTCGTGCCGACCACGACGAGCTGGTCCGGCGCGGAGACCGCCGTCAGGCCGTCGGCGCACGTGCCGAAGGTGCCCGTCGTGGAGGTCATCGATCCGATGAGGACGTTGACCGACTGCGCGGCGAGCGCGACGACCGCAAGCCCGGAGACGACCGCGAACACGACCGACGACAGCCGCGGGCGCAACCACTCCGCCGCCGTGGCGAGGCCGAGACCGACGCAGATCGCGGCGTAGGGCAGCGAATAGACGTGGTACTGGATTCCCAGGTCGGAGCTGCTGTAGCGGCCGACGGCGAAGTAGTAGACGACGAGTGCGCCGGCGCCCGCCACCACGAGCGGGAATGCCGCCGTCCGTCGCCGCCACAGCCATGCCGCTCCGAGGACGGCCAGCGGGATGCCGACCACGCCGTAGATGAAGATCGCCTCGGTCTTGAGGTTGCCGAGGTAGAAGGCGGGGGAGAGCCACAGCTCGAAGCTGCCCCACTTGCTGTCGCCGCCGGAGATCACGCCGAAGGTGTTGCCGTACGCGGCGTGCAGCTGGGAGGCGTGCCACAGCCACAGCGCGGGGGCCACGAGGGCCGCGACACCGGCCACGTACACGGACTGTCGCCGGAGCCGCGAGGGCGCCGCAAGGACCAGCCAGATTCCCATGACCAGTCCGATGTGGAGGGACGTCGGCTTGACCAACGCTGCGGCCGAGGTGGCGGCAGCGGCGCCCACCAGCCAGATCCCACGGTCCTCTTGCACCCAGCGGCAGAACGCGAGCAGCGCCAGGAGGTAGAAGGCCAGCACCGTCGCCTCCGGCATGAAGGCGGTGCCGTAGCGCATGAAGGCCGGGGAGACGGCGAAGGCGACCAGTGCCCAGCGGGCTGCGCCGATCGGCAGCAGCCGCCGCGCCAGTCCCCAGAAGGCCGCTGTTGCGATCAGCATGAACGCGAGGGAGACCAGCCGGCCCAGCCACTCGTGCTCTCCGAAGACCTGATACAGAGCCGCCGAGAGCCACGGCATGAGTGGGAACTCGGTCTCGACGTACCCGGGACCTGAGCCGCCCCAGTTGATCTGCGGGAAGAACAGGTTCATCCCGCCTGTCGCGAAGTTCCGTGCCATCGACGCGGTGTCGGACTGCCGCCAGATGTCGCCCGGGTAGGCCATCGGACCGAACGCGCGCACCACCGACAGCACCGTGACGACGGCGACCACGGCCAGCGCCCACTTGCCGAGCGGCTCCCGTCCGGGCGGCAACGGAGCACGTTGGGCGGTCTGGGGTAGCTGGGCGGTTAGCACATAGGAAGGATCTTCATCCTTCGCTGTGGGGACGCTGAGCGAAGGCTCTGGGTTCTCAGTGCATCTTCAGCTTCGCCCCGTACCTGCTCCAGTGGCGGCCACGCCCGGACCCGGTCCGGCCGGGCCATAGGCTGCGGCGCGCAGAGCCGGTACCGAACCCGACCGGCCCCGCTGGACGTCCTGGAGCGACGGCCCGGAAATAGGAGAGGTGACTGCGACATGAATGCGGACTCGGCCGATGGGGCGTCGACCAGCAAGGCCCGGATCGGTGCCGCGTCGATCCGCCAGGCGCTCGCCGGCACGAGGGCGGCCCAGGTCGCGTACGGCTGTGCGGTGACCGGGCGCCTCGGCGTCGAGCGCTGGGCGCTCAGCAGGCGACGGCTCGAGTGGGCGCCGGTGGCACGACGCGGCCGCATCCTCGCCTACCACTCGATCGGAACACCGTCGTGGGGCGTGAACGACGTCCGCCCGCGCGACTTCGAACGGCACCTCCAGTTGGCGGCCGACGACGGCTGGACCTTCGCGACTCCGGCCGAGGTGATGGCCGATCCCGAGAAGCAGCAGTTGGCGCTCACGTTCGACGACGGCGTCACGAGCGTTCTGGAGAACGCCGCTCCGGTGCTGCGCCATCACGGCATCCCCGCCACGATGTTCGTGGTCAGCGGGTGGGCCGACGGGAAGCACCCTGACCAGTACCAGCACGTGCTGGACTGGAAGGGCGTCAGCGCGCTCCAGGAGTACGGCATCAGCCTCGCGAGCCACTCCGCCACCCACCCCGACTTCGGCAGGCTCGGAGCGGCCGAGGCGCGCGAGGAACTGGAGGTGTCGCGGCAGCGGATGGAGCAGATGCTCGGGCTGACCGTCGACGAGTTCGCGATCCCGTTCGGTCAGTCGCGTAACTGGACGGACGCGGCGCGGATCGCTGCCGAGGGTGCGGGGTACAAGGTCGTGTACGCGCAGGCCGTCGAGACCCGACCGGCCGGCACCGTTCCGCGGACGTTCATCACCCGCATCGACACCCCTCGGCTGTTCCGCGCCGCGCTCGCCGGCAGCTACGACCGCTGGGAAGAGTGGTACTGAGAGTCAGGCCACCAGACCTTCTTGAGGCGCCGGGCCCGGCGCAGGCCGATCAGGTAGGTCGCCGGGCCCTGGATCATCCCGAGCGCCTCCTGGAGACGCAGCCCTCGCGGGTACGGCGCCGCCGCGACCGAGTCCTTCGACCCCGTGCGGAACTCGGGGCCGAACACGTGGCGGACGCCGGCGGCTGCCTTCTTCAGAAGAAGGGCGCGTTCGTGCGGACGTGTGAGCAGCCGCTTGGCGAGCAGCGCGGTCAGCCCCCGCCCGTAACCGCGCATCTGCGCCTGCAGCCCGGCTCCGTCCGCCCGGTGGCGGTGGAAGGAGAACGCCGCAGGCTGGTACACGAGCGTGCCCCGGAGGGTGAGCACGTCCAGGAACAGGTCCAGATCCTCACCACCGGCGGCAGGGCTTCCCGCGCCGAGTGCCTCGTCGAACTCCCAGCCCGGCGGGAGCGCGCTCTTCCGCAGCGCCATGCTCGCGCCGGTGCCGTAGCTGCCCAGCTCGTACGGGAACAGCGGGGACGAGGTGGGTGACGCGGTGAGGTGGTAGACGCGCCGCTCGGTGCCCCGGCCGAACCCGGCTGCGCATTCGAACCACCACTGCCACAACGACTCGAGTTCGGCGGGCTCGACGAGCCCTGTCACACACGTGACCGCCGGATCCGCGAACTCGGCGCTGATGCGGCTGAGCCACGACGGCTGGACCATGACGTCGTCGTCGGTGAACGCGATGATGTCGCCCTTGGCGGCATACAGACCCCGGTTGCGCGCGTACGACAGACCAGGGCGATGTTCGGGCACGAGCCGGATGCGCGGCTCGTCGGCGTAGCGCTCGGAGATGAGGTCCGCCGTCCGCGGGTCGCTGGGCGAGTTGTCCACCACGACGATCTCGAAGTCGGGGTGGTCGGACTCCAGCAGGGCGTCGAGGGCGAGCGGGAGGGACGCCGGACGTCCACGCGTGGCGAGCACGACACTCGCCCGAGCCTCGGGGATCGTGGACGGGACAACGGCGCAGGGGCCGGCGAACCCGAGCAGCAATGCTTCGGGATCGACCTTCGCGCCTGCTGATCCCAGCTCGACGCCGTCACGGATCAGGTGAGCCCTGACGTGGTCCTCGAGCTCAGCGCAGATCACCTCGGCGAGCGTGGCCGGTGCGATCCGATCGGATTCGAAGTCGAGCCAGACCACGCCGATCGGGACGTCGTGCAACAGCACCAGCACCCGCACCCCGCAGTAGGGAATGCCGCTCTTCGACGGGAGGCGCTTGACCCCGGTCAGAGGTTCGGCGAGGTCGACGGTGACGACCTGGATCGGCTGGAAGGCCCCGTCGGCCGCCGGGGGCGTGCCGGGTTGTGTCCGGCGACCGTCACGGACGGAGGTTACCGACATCAGCTGGGCGGGCTTCGATGGTGCGGCAGCGGATTCGGGCTGGGTGCTCATGGCGGATTCCTCGATGGCGGGCCGGACGGTGAGCGAGCCGGACGGGGAGCGGGGGCCGGCGTCGAGCGGGCCGGACGGGGAGCGGTGGACTGGGGACGGGCCATCTCGCCGGGCGGGGAGCGAACCGGACGATCTGGCCGGAGGGCGACGGGACGACGATCTAGCCGGACGGGGACCGCGCGGGGCGGTCCGGAGCTGGGACGCGTGTCGCCGCGCCGCACCTGCGTGCACAAGGAGTGTCCACTACACCCACAGCTCCTTCTTCCGAGTGATACTTGACCATCGTGCCGTATGTGCGTGTGTTGGCATACCGACCGGTTCCGACCCGCCCTTGTGCCACCGGGGTGACCCCCGGTCACGGGGAGTGAAACCCGGCTATCCGGACTTTCGCTGACCGACTGCTCGGCGTTACCGCGGATCGAGTCCTGCCGCGCTCTGACAGCCGATCCCCCGGCGGGGTCGGGCCACAGCCGTTGCATCGCTCGAAATCAGCGGGACAACGATCGAGCGCGACGTCGAGATGCTGTGGTTCAACCTTCCAGCGTGGACGGTCGCGCTGACCGGTGCCCGGGCCTCGCCGACGCGCTCAGCCGGTGCGCTGGTCTCCGCTGAACGGGCACTCCGTCACCTGCGCGGCCCGGCGTTGGAGCCCCCTCATGGCCGTGGGCAGCTCCGCCGGGCCGCGCAGGGGCGCCGGGAAGTTCAGTCGGGCGCGCCGGGTATCGGCCGGGCAGTCGATGCGGAACGTGACCCCGAACCGGTCGACGCGGATGGGCGCCACCGCGTGTGCGCCCTGAAGCACAGCGGGGTCGAGCAGGTGGGCGAGCTGCACCACCTGTTCGGGATGCGCAGTCAGCAGGTGCTCGACGACCCCGTCGCTCTCGGCGGCCAGGGGGTCCGGGGTGGCGCGGGCGTAGGCGTCGGGATCGACCGGTTCGCCGTCGAGGCGCAGCTGGGCAACCGTGATCCGGAGGATCAGGGACGCGTCGGGCCGCAGCACTGTCTCGGCCGACCTATCCCAGTAGGCCGCGAGGAGCACTTCGAGTGCGGCACGGACGTCGTCGGCGACCTCGATGGTGCCGTGCAAGGTCACGGAGTCGAGAAGCCGGTCCGGGCCGGGTACTCCGCTCACCAGGGCGCTGCGCACCGTGCCGGGCACGATCTGACCGGCCACGCGCTCCGCGAGCGGTCCGTTCTCGTTCACCAGCAGCACGAGGGAGCCATCGGTGTCGACCGCGAGGGCGTCGAGTACGACACGCAGATCGGCTCCCACCTCGATCACGGAAGTCACGGCGTGCGACAGCACGGTGCGGGCGCGCTCGGCGGGGTCGGGGCCCGGCTGGACGGCTGGCGAGATCACGCAACTCCTCCGTGAATTAGGATCGCCTAACCTTAGCTGCCCGCCGTGAGATCGCAAGCGTTGCGATCGCCCGGGTCGTGACCGCGTCGGGGATGCCTACTGCTCCACCTCCGAGTACATGCTGAGCATGTTGCCGTCAGGATCTGTGAAGTCGAACTAGTCCACGGCCTACAGGAGTTGCCGCCGTGACGACCGGTCAGCGCGGCTCCGAGCTGCCACGCGCGGGCAGCCGGCCTCGCCCGCTGCGCCCCGTGACCTTCCCTCCCGAGACGACGATCTCCCCGCGGCTGAGGACGTCGCGGGGCCATCCGCGCACGGAGGTGCCGTCGTAGGGGGAGTAACCCGCACGGCTCTCGCCGCGGCTCCCGTCGACGACCCGCGTCTCGTCGGGGTCCCAGATCACGAGGTCGGCGTCGGACCCCGGAGCGATCGTTCCCTTGCGGGGGTACAGACCGAAGAGGCGGGCCGGGTTGGTTGCCGTGAGCTCCACGAAGCGCGCCAACGAGACGCGGCCGGTGAGCACGCCTTCCGAGAAGAGCATGGGTCGCACGGTCTCGAGGTCGGCGACACCGGGCCGGAGCTGCTCCAGCGAGGCTCCTGCTTCGAGCTTCTGTTCGAGCGTCCAGGGAGCGTGGTCCGTCGCCACGGTGTCGACGGTGCCGAACCGCAGGCCGGCCCAGAGGGCGTCGACGTCGTCCTGGCGCCGCAGCGGTGGCTGGCCGATGTACTTCGCCCCGTCCTCCCGCTGCAGGAGATCTTCGGTGAGGTAGAGGTAGAGCGGCCGCGTCTCGACGTAGACCGGCACACCACGGGCGCGGGCGGCGGAGCAGGCGGTGAGGGCCCGCCGGCTGGAGAGGTGCACGACGTAGATGGGCGTGTTCGAGACCTCGGCGAAGGCGATGAGCTGGGCGACCGCGGCCTCCTCCGCCGCGTCGGGGCGCGACTCGCCGAAGTGGCGGAAGTCTGCCAGCCCGCGCTCGAACAGCGAGGCCGTGCAGTGCCCGATCAGCTCGTCGTCCTCGCAGTGGACCAGGGTGAGGAAGCCGCGGCTGCCGGCTTCGGCCATGAAGCGGTAGTACTGGCGGCGCCGGGTCTGGAAGGCGCCGAGCGTGGCGAAGACCTTGATGCTGGTCTGGCCCAGCTCCTGGAGCGCCGCCAGCTCGCCGGGGTCGAGGTGTTGTTCCTCGGTCACCACGGGGTGCAGCAGGACGTCGACGACGGCCTGAGCCCGCACGTCCTCGGCCACCCGCCTGCACGCGTCGGCCAGTGCCTCGCCGGGGCGCGGGAAGGTGATGTTGCCGACCGTGGTGACCCCGCCCGCGGCGGCTGCCCTGGTGCCGCTCTCGAAATCGTCGACCCAGGGGTACGAGCCGTCGGCCAGTTCGGCGGGCGAGAGGTGTACGTGCCCGTCGATCCCGCCGGGGAGCACCAGGCACCCCTGTGCGTCGATCACGTGGGGCGCATCGATCGGGGAGGACGAGATGGCGGTGACGATCCCGCCGGTGATCGCGATGTCCGCGCGAACCACCGAGCCGTCGATGACGACGTCGCCGCCTCGGATCGTGGTGTCAACGTTCGTTGCGGTGCTCATCGCCTTTACCTTTCTCCTCCTGTGCCGCGGCGGCTCGGGTCAGGGCCGGACTGCGGCGCCTGCGTCCTCGGCGGCCGCGGCGCGCGCCGGTGCCGAGATCGGCTCGGCTGCCACACGCGCCCATTCGAACCGCGTGACGAGCAGTCGTGTGATCACGACGAACACCAGCCCGGTCAGGATCGGGGTGACGAGACATCGCAGCACCGCCTCCGGTAGGAGGAAGTACAAGCCTGCTCCGATTGCGGTGGACAGGACCGCCACCGGGTTGGTGCCACGCAGATACCAGTACCGGCCCCCGTGTACGAAGAGTTGCGGCACGTCGATACGCCACCGTTTGACCACGACGTAGTCGGCGACCAGCACTCCCGCGATCGGGGCGAACAGGCAACCGATGGCCACACCGGAGATGGTGTTGAACCCGTCGATGATCGCGGGGAACGCGGAGATGGCGATGCCGATGGCGCTCGCGACCACGGTGGACCAGAACCGTCCCAGCCTCGGGATCATGTTCACGATCGCGAGGCCGCCCGTATAGAGGTTCAGGACGTTGATCGTCCAGTTGTCGAGCACCACCACGATCAGGAGCGCGACGAACACCACGCCCGACGTGGTGATCCCCGAGATCACGTCGAAGGGGTTGGAGACCGTGCCCAGCGTGGCCGCCGCCCCGTACGCCCCGAGCACCGCCGACAGCAGAGCCCCGAGGATCGCGGCCGCCATCGTGCCGATCCACATGTCGGCACGTGTGCGGGAGTAGCGGCAGAAGTCGGCTGCGTCGGTCACCATCGTCAGCCATGCCGCTGCCACGGAGTTCGCCCACACGGCGATCCCGATCCAGCCCAGCGTCGACGAGCCGTTGAACGAGAAGACCTCGCTCGGGTGGAAGCCCGGAGCGTCATGCGATACGAGCAGGTACAGCGAGAATCCGAGGACGATGACCTTCAGTGGTAATGCAATGCGAGAAAGGTGTTTCAGTGGGCCGTAGCCCATGGTGGCGATGAGCACTTGGAACGCGGCGAAGACGAGGCTCGTCGGCACGAGGGGGAGCGAGATCCCCAGCCATGCATGAAGGACCGCGACGATCGCCAGTGCGCCGGCGATCGTCTGGAAGGCGAACTGGAATGTCGTGACGGCCACCCGCAGCAGGGACGCTATCCAGCGGGAACCGATCACCCCGTACGTCATCCGGGTGCTCACCTGGCCCGGGACGCCGTAGTCGACGCCGATCGTCGCCACGATGATGTAGGGCACGAACGCCACGGCGATGCCCAGCGTGACAGCGATGACCGCGCCCCAGAACGACAGACCGCCGGCGACGGCGAGACCGCCGATCAGAATCATCCCGGGGTTCACCAGGAAGTTGAATACGATCGAGAATATGTCGCTCCAGTGGGTGGTGCGCGCTTCTTCGGGAACCGGTTCGATTCCGCGTTGCTCCACGCCTCGCGGCTGGCGGAATCGTGGCCGCAACGACTCCTCGAAACGATCGGTATTCACCAATGAAGACCTCCGGGCGAGTCGGCTGTGGGCCGGTCGGACTCGTTCTCAGAAGGGCTCCGCCGGAGCCGATTGTCTTCGTTACCCTTGGTCAACTACATCGGGGTTGTCAAGGATCTCGGGCGAAATGACTGAATTGTCCGGTGGGTTGCGGTGCCGACTCCGCATGCCGGCCGGGGCGATGGTGGGGGGCGTGGTTCCCGTGCCGTCGGGTTTCGGCTACGCCAGCGGCTCAAGGGCGTGCAGCCGCGGCAGCACGTCCTTTCCGATCCGCTCGAACGATCGCAGCATCAGAGCGTGGTCGCCCACGATGTGCCGTACGAGCGCGTGGTCGAAGCCGATGGCGCGGTACTCCTCGAGTTGCTGCACCACCGACTCGGCGGATCCGACGAGCAGCCGATCCATGCCTCCGCCGCGGTAGCCCTCCGCGAGGATCCGATTCACCACGCTTTCCGCCTCGCGGTCTGATTCGCCGACGTAGATGTCACGGCGAAGCACGGGCAGCGGCGTGCGCCCATGGCGGACGGCCGCCTCCCGATATGCGTCCAACTGCTCCGCGAGCTCCGCGCGGGTCGAGTTCTGGCCGGCCAGCCAGCCGTCGCCGAGCCGCCCGGCCCGCTCGGCGGCGGCACGCACCGTGCCTGCGAGCCAGAGCGAGACGGGCACACGCGGTAGCGGCCCGGTCTGCACGTGGCTCAGCCGGTGGTAGCGGCCCTTCATGGTCACCGGCTCGCCGGTCAGCAGGGCTCGCAACGCGGCGACGAACTCCTCGGTGCGGCCCACGCGGGTGCGCTCGGCCATGCCGAAGGCGGCGAACCGGCCCTTGCCTTGCCCGAGCGCCAGAATGACCACCAGTGGCGCTTCGGAGAATGCGGCGATCGTGCCGATCTGCTCTGCCGACAGGATCGGATCGTAGAACGGGGCCAGCAGCACCGCCCCGAGCGTCATGTTTCCCGTTACGGGCATCAGGCGGGCAAGCGTGGGAACCGGGGAGAAGGCATTGGCGTAAGCCGGCGGAACGGCATGACTGTCGCCGACGACCAACATGTCCAGGCCCGCATCGTGGGCCGCGGTTGCGACAGCGAGCAGGTTCGTTGCCTGTTCGCGGGTGGACATCGCCCCCATGGGCCGTTCGATGAAGCCGCCGGGCGGTAATGCCGCGAGTGCAACCCGAAAATGTTCGAAGGTTTCCGGCGACGTGGGAAAGACGAACCGGAGTGATGTTCCGAGCTTCATCGAAGCCCCCTGGGCGGAAGATTCGTATCCGTTTGAATCCAGAACAGTATCCATATGTTTTTGGTGCTGCAATGTGACCGGTGCCACGACGACGTGCTCCGCGGGGCGGGTCACGCAGAGTCAGTCGTCACCGACCGGTCGTCACTAGGGCCCGATAACTCTGTTCGTCAACAGTTTCGGGAGGTTCCGGTGCTATGGCTAGGCTGCCCGACAGGCCGGTTCTGAGTACAGCTGGCGTGCGCTGGACGCTCAGTTTACGACAATGTTGACTGCTGATGCCTTGTCGCGCTCCGGTCGATTCTGCGACGGTGAGATCATGAACCGTCGATGGGAAGTGCCGGCCTACGACTACCTTGTTGTGGGAGCCGGAACGGCCGGTTGCGTGCTCGCTTCCCGATTGTCGGAGAACGAGGACACCCGGGTTCTTCTGCTCGAGGCGGGGGCGCGGGAGCCGTTGGAGGCGATGGCGGCTCCGACGTCCTGGTTCACGCTGCTCGGGACCTCGGCCGACTGGGCCACGACGTCCGTCGTCCAGGAATTCACCGGTGAGCCACACCTGCTGTCGCGGGGCCGCTGTCTCGGCGGATCATCGAGCATCAACGGATTGAACTTCCTGCGCGGGCATCGCTCGAGCTACGACGCGTGGGAGGCAGCCGGGGCCACGGGGTGGCGGTTCGCCGACCTTCTTCCCTACTTCCGACGCACCGAGCGCGCCGAGAAACGTGATCCTCGGACCCGGGGCACGGACGGGCCGATGACCGTGTCTGTGTCGGCCGAGCGCAATCCGGTTCTTGCCGCGTGCGTCGCAGCCGCTATCCAGGTGGGGCACCCGCCGGCCGACGACGTGAGCAGCGGGCTGGAGGAGGGGTTCGGCTGGTGCGACAACACCATTGTGGACGGGGTCCGGCAGAGCGTTGCCGACGCCTACCTGCGGCCGGTCCTGGATCGGCCGAACCTGGACGTCGTCACTGACGCCCTGGTGCATCGGCTCCGGCTGGAAGGCGGTCGGTGCACCGGGGTCGACTACTCGGTCGGCAACACGATGATCTCCGCGGAGTGCTCCCGAGAGGTGGTGCTCACCGCGGGCACGATCGGTTCGGCGCAGCTGTTGCTGCTCTCGGGTATCGGGCAGGCGGAGCATCTCCGGGAGGTCGGCGTCGACGTCGTGCACGACCTGCCCGGGGTCGGCGCGAACCTGCACGACCACCCGTTGGCGATGGTGACCTACAGCGCGAAGCGCTCGGTGCAGGCGATGCCCGGCAACCCGCCGAGTGAGGCGCTCGGACTGGTGCGCAGCGCTCTCGCTCTCGATGCCCCTGATCTGCAGATCCTCTTCGTCAGCGTGCCCATCCGCCCCCCTGCCCTCCCCGGGCCTGCCGTCGGCTACACGATCGCCTTCTCCGCGATCACCCCGCACAGCCGTGGGTCGCTTCGGCTGACGAGCGCGGATGCCACGGTCGCGCCGCTGGTGGATCCGAACTACCTCGCCGACGATCACGACGTCGCGACGATAACCGACGGCCTGCGGCTCGCCCGCGAGATCGGAAACGCCGAGTTTCTCGCGCCGTGGCGTGGCGAAGAGGTGCCTGCCGCTCCGGATGCCGGCGACCTCGCTGCTGTGCACTCCTATCTGGCGGCGAGCCTGATGCCCTACTTCCACTACGTCGGGACCTGCCGGATGGGCGTCGACGAGATGGCCGTCGTCGATCCGGAGCTTCGGGTGCGCGGGATCGACGGGCTCCGGGTCGCCGACGCGTCGGTGATGCCGTCGATCGTCTCCGCCAACACCAACGCCACGGTCTGCGCCATCGCCGAACGAGCGGTCGACTTGATCACCGGTCGTGATCCGGTCAAGGTGCTGATGTCGCCATGATCAGCGTATATACGGGTTGCACCCGTCGGCGCGCGGAGTCGGGCGTCGACGACCAGACCACTCAGGAGCGTGCATGACCAGTTCCGGGACTCCCGTGCCCACCGTCTCGGCGGCGCGGTTGCGTCGCGACCTCGAGCATGTCGCCGGCTACGGCGCCACGGCGAGCGGCGGCGTCAGCCGAACGAGCTTCTCCGAGGCTGATCGGCAGGTGCGGGCCTGGCTCGTCAACGAGTGCGAGCAGGCCGGGCTGGCGCTGCGCACCGACGGCATCGGCAATGTCTTCATACGGCTGGAGGCTCGGGACGCGGCCGTCGGCACGGCCCCGGTCTGGGCGGGCTCGCATCTGGACAGCGTGCCCGAAGGCGGCCGCTTCGACGGTGCGCTCGGGTCGCTGGCCGCGCTGGAGGTGGTGCGCAGGCTGGCCGAGGAGGACGTGCCCCTGCGGCGTCCGGTCGAGGCCGTGGTCTTCGCCGACGAAGAAGGCTGCTACCACCACCTGCTCGGCTCGACGGCCGTGGCGCACGGCTTCACAGCGGACGAGCTCGCCCGCCTGAGCGGGCGCGACGGCGACCTGCTGGTCGACGCGCTGGCGGGCATGGGCTGGGACCCTGCCGCGGCGACCGGGACGGCGGTGCGCCCCGGGGACGTCCACGCCTACGTCGAGCTGCACATCGAGCAGGGCTCGGTGCTCGAGTCGGCCGGAGCCGGGATCGGGGTGGTCACGGCGATCGTGGGGATGGGAGGTGGCCACATCGAGTTCCGCGGCCGCCAGGACCACGCCGGCACCACACCGATGCCGCTGCGGCGCGACGCGCTGCGCGGCGCCGGTGATCTGGTGGTGCGCCTGCCGGAGGCGGCCCGGTCGGTCAGCGAGACCGCCGTCGCCACGTGCGGCATCCTCCACGTGGAGCCCGGCGGGGCGAACGTCGTGCCGGGCCTCGCCCGCGTCCAGCTGGACTTCCGCGACTCCGATCGCAATCGGATCCTCGAGTTGGAGGAGGCCATCGTGGCCGCGGCGCGTGACGTCGCCGACCGCCATGGCCTGGAGATGAGCTACACCCGCGAGAGCATCACGGACCCGGTGCCGCTGAACCCGCGGATGCAGGATCTCGTGGCGACGGTGGCGGCTGACCAGGGCAGGAAGACCCTGAACCTGCCGTCCGGTGCCGGGCACGATGCACAGAACGTGGCGAGGCTCGCGCCCACGGGCATGATCTTCGTGCCGAGCGTCGACGGGCGAAGCCACTCGCCGGCCGAGCTGACCACCTGGGAGGACGTCGAGGCCGGGGCGAACGTGCTCCTGGCGACGGTCCACGCACTCGCCACCGAGTAGCTTCCCGCCGCGACCGAGCCCGGGCCACCTCGGTGAGGCGGCCCGGGCACGTCGGATATGCGTACCGCGAGGCAGCGCCCTGCCTCGACCGTGTCAGCGTCCGGTCGTCCCCTGCGGTCGCGCCGGTGCGGCGACAGCTGCGATGTCGATCTTCAGCTCGCGGAACGCGTCGATGTAGATCGCTACCTGCAGGGTCTCGTGGGGGGCGAGGATGACCGGCAGATCGGCGCCGATCAGGGGGAAGCAGCGAACCCGCAGCAGGTGGGGGCCTGCCTCCACCGGCATGCGCGTCGTCGCGCCGACGTGTAGGTCCGCGGCTCGCTCGTCATCGACGTACACGTGGAGCCGCCGGGCCACGCCCGCCGTCAGTCCCAGAGGCCGGTGCAGGACGAATTCAGCTGTCCGCTCCCTGGATGGAGCAGAGTCGGCACACATGGAAATTCACCTCTCGGACCGTCACGCGCGTTCTCGCGCTCCGGACAGCGTCTCGCCGCCGGCAGCGACTGAGTACCTTCCTTGACGTCGTTCAAACGGATCCTGCCCGAAACCAGACGACGTGGTGCTATCAGGGTCTGGTCGGCGCCCGATGGCTGCCGGCTCCCACCTGCAGCGGGTGCTTGCGTCGTCTCCCGCGCCGTTCACGCAGGACCGCACGAGCGCTGAGGACCGCGATGGTCGAGTAGCCGCTGAGCAGCACGGCGAGGAGAACGTGCGAGCTGGTCATGGGTGGCTCCCGTGGTAATGCGGCCAGAGGTCGGCGTGAATCGGCCCTGGGCGAGCCGCCGGCGTCCGCCAGGTGAGGGTGCGCGGCGGGGCCTGGCGCCCGGAAGGCGCATCGGCAGCATGTTGACGCCCGAGGTGGAGATCCCTGCGCGTTCTTGACGTCCGATCAGACCGATGGGAGCGGATTACGAGGTCAAGGCTGCGGGATGCGGGGCGGCGGGCAGGCTGATCACGATGGTGAGCCCACCGCCCGGTGTGTCCTCCGCGGTGATGGTGCCGCCCATGGCCTCGGTGAAGCCGCGCGCCACGCTCAGCCCGAGGCCGAGCCCGCTGTTCCCGCGGTCGCCGAGGCGCTGGAACGGGGAGAACATCCGGTTGAGCCGGTCGGCGGGCACCCCGGGACCGGAGTCGACGACGCGTAGCTCGACCATGTCGGCATACTTGCTCGCCCGTAGCTTGACGGGGGCGCCGGCGCCGTGGCGCAGCGCGTTGTCCACGACGTTGACGACGACCCGTTCGAGCAGGCCGGGGTCGGCGAGCACCGCAGGGAGCCGCTCGTCGATCTCGAGCCCGACGCGCTCCGTCGGCCGGTACGTCGGGTCGAGTCCACGCATCGCCAGCAGCGCCACCTCGTCGAGCCCGACCGGACGCAGCTCCGGTGCCACGGCCCCGGTCGCGATGCGCGAGGAGTCGAGCAGGTTGTTCACCACCGCGGTGAGCCGGTCGGCCGATTCCTCGATCGTTGCCGCGAGCTCCGAGCTGTCGTGCTCGGACAGCCGGAGATCGCGGTCACGCAAGCTGTTGGCCGACGCCTTGATCGATGCCAGCGGAGTGCGCAGATCATGGCCGAGGGCGGACAGCAGTGCGCTGCGCAGCTCGGTCGCGTCGGCCCGTCGGTGCGCCTCGGCCACCTCGCGCGTGGCCTGCTGGTTGCGCAGGGCGAGCAGCGCCTGACCGCCGACCGCTTCGAGTAAGCGCTGGTCAGCGGCAGGCAGCGGGGTGCCGCGGCCGACGAGGTGCACGTCGGGTTCGACCGCCACGTCGACGTCGGCCTGCTCGGGGCGCGCGCAGTCCGGCGGGCCGGAACATGCGGACGTCGTCCAGTGCCCGTCCTGGCGTTCGAGGATCGCCACCGTCGTCAGCCCGAACGCCTCGCGCAGCTTGTCCAGCAGCCGCGGGAGCGGTTCGGGGCGGGTGAGCACCGTGCGTGAGAGCGACGCGAGCAGCGCCGCCTCGGACCCTGCGGCGGCGGCTTGCTGGGCGCGCCGCGCGGCCCGGTCGACGACGAGGGCCACCAGTACCGCGACCAGAACCATCGCCACCAGGGTGATCACGTTCTCCCGTTCGGCGATCGTGAGCGTGTACAGCGGCGGGGTGAGGAAGAAGTTGAGCAGCAGGGCACCCGCACCGGCCGCGAACAGGGCGGGGCCGAGCCCGCCGACGAGCGCGACGACCACCGTGGCGAGGAAGAACAACACGACGTCGGTGGACAGGCCGAACACACCCTGGCCGAGTATTCCGGCCGCGGTTGCGGCCACCGGCAGGACCAAGCCGAGTGCCCATCCCGTGGCGCGGCGGGTGAGGGAGACGGCGCTGAACCGGTGGGGCAGCCGGATGCCTCGGCCGGCCTCGGGGTGGTTGACCATGTGGACGTCGATCTGCCCCGAGCGCTGCACCACGCGCGTGCCGATGCCCTCGATCAGCAGGCGGGCCGCGCGGGACCGGCGGGAGGTGCCCAGCACGAGCTGGGTGGCGTCGACGCCGCGGGCGAAGTCGAGCAGAGCTGCAGGCACGTCGTCACCGACCACGGTGTGGAACGAGGCTCCGACGTCCTCGGCGAGGCGGCGCAGGTTCGCGAGTGCGCTGACCGGTGCGGTGACCAGCCCGTCGCCGCGCAGGACGTGCACCGCGAACAGGTCGGCCGAGCTGGAGCGCTTGGCGATACGGGCGGCCCGGCGCAGCACGGTCTCGCTCTCCGGCCCGCCGGTCAACGCCACCACGACCCGCTCGCGGGTCTCCCAGACGTCGCTCACGTGCTGGTCGGTGCGGTAGCGCTGCAGTGCGACCTCGACCTCGTCGGCCACCCACAGCAGTGCCATCTCGCGCAGCGCCGTGAGGTTGCGGGGCTGGAAGTAGTTGGCCATCGCCGCGTCGACCTTCTCGGCCGGGTAGACGTTGCCGTGCGCCAACCGGCGCCGCAGTGCCTCGGGGGTGATGTCCACGAGCTCGACCTGCTCGGCGCGGCGTACGACCTCGTCGGGCACGGTCTCCCGCTGGTGCACGCCGGTGATCCGCTCGATCACGTCGTTGAGCGACTCCAGGTGCTGAATGTTGAGCGTCGTGAGCACGGTGATGCCGGCGTCGAGAATCTCCTCCACGTCCTGCCAGCGCTTCGCGTTCCGCGAACCGGGTGCATTGGTGTGCGCCAGCTCGTCCACGAGCACGACCTGCGGCGCCCGGGCGAGCACGGCATCGACGTCGAGCTCGGTGAGGACGACACCGCGGTGCGTGAGCCGGCGGCGGGGGAGTACTTCCAGTCCCTCGATCAAGGCGGCGGTCTTCGAGCGCCCGTGGGGCTCGACCAGGCCCACGACGACGACGGTGCCGCGCCCCGCGCGACGGTGGGCCTCACCGAGCATCGCGTAGGTCTTGCCGACGCCGGGCGCCGCCCCGAGGTAGATCCTCAGCTCGCCGCGCGTACCCATGACTTCACCTCGACTGCTCTCTTGCTCGCGATCACCTCGCGCCCGATGGCAGCGAAGTCGAGGGTTCGACAGCATGCGACTGCCGGAGTCTCCGGGAAAGGAACTTTGACGATTTCCTAACGACGCCACGGTTTAGGGGCGATCGGGTCAGTGGGCTACCCCGCCTGGCCGGTTGATCAGCCCAGGTTCGAGGAAGTTCGTCAAGATTCGGGCGTGCGGGGTCCGGAGAGCGCTTGTACTCCGGTTTAGCCGGGGAGAGCGCGGGGAGGCTGCGGTTGTGAGTATTCGACCGGCCGACCCGACCGTGCCGTGGGGCTCGTTGACAGCTGCGCTGGGAGCGGGTCGACGCGTGGACCGGGTCGAGCTGAAGACCATCCTGGACGTCGAGCTCGAACAGGCCCTGTCCGTGCTCGACGTGAGAGTTGATCGGCCGCAGCTCCGGCTCGTCCACTACCTGGACACGCCGGACCTCGCGCTGCACCGGCGCGGCATCATCGTGCGGACCCGCGTGACCGACGGCGTCGACGAGGATGTCGTCGTGAAGCTGCGCCACACGGAGCCGCAGGTCAGAAGGCGTGTTCGAGGCCTTGAACTGGAGCTGGACGTTCTCCCCGATGTGGCGATCTGGTCGGCGTCGATCAAGCGGCGCCTGCGCGCCGGGATGGTGCTGGACTCGATCGGACGGCGGCACCCCGCCCAGCGCCTGCTCTCGAGGAGGCAACGCGCGCTCCTTCGCGCCGCTGCCGGCGATGGATTCCACATCGATGATCTGGTGGTTCTCGGTCCGGTGAACGTGGTGCGGTTGACCTCGGGGAAGTTCGAGAATCGCATCGACGTGGAGTCGTGGATCTATCCGGACGGTTCGCACGTCGTCGAGCTGTCGGTGAAATGCCGCCCGACCCGCTCTCACCGAGTAGCCGCAGGCCTGCGCGAGCTCATCGCCGACCGGCGGATCGTGATGTCACGGCAGCAGACGACCAAGACACAGGTATTGATGCAGCATCTCGCGTCGCGGTAGCCGGCTAGGGGCCGTCGGGGGCGTGAGCCGCGCTGCGCGCCGGAGCGGACCCGACGGCGTTCAGCTCGCGGCTGCGGGTCTCCGGCGAGAACACGACCGTGACCACCGTGATCGCGATCAGCACGATCACCCACCAGTAGAAGGCCGCGGTGGCGTCGTGCTGTCCCAGGTAGGCCTGCAGGTAGGGCGCGGTGCCGCCGAATGCTGCGACCGTCAGCGAGTAGGGGATGGCCAGGCCCAGCGCGCGGATGCCGGTGGGGAAGAGCTCGGCGAACAGGGCCGGGAGGATGGAGAGGGTGCCGCCGATCAGCACGGTTGCGACGGCCGCTGCCACGAAGAGCTGCCATGCCTGGCCCTGGATCAGCCCTTGCAGGGGGAAGAGCAACACGGCGGACGAGATCATGCTGACCAGCAGTATCGGGCGGCGCCCGACGCGGTCGGCGGCTGCTCCCCACAACGGCAGGCTCACGGCGAACGGCACGGTGGCGGCGGCGGTTGCCCAGAGGGCGGCGGCTGGGTTCGTGTGTCGTTGCTCGATGGCGAACGGCAGGACGGCCGCGCCCCATGTGTAGAAGGCCACGGTCACGCCTGCGGTGAGGCCGATCACCTGGAGCAGAAGCACAGGCCGGGCGCACATCTGCCGCCACGGTGAGGTGCGCCGGCCCGGGGTGGCAGTACTGGTGAAGATCGGCGTCTCGTCCAGTCGTCTTCGCATGACGGTGCCGAACAGCCCGAGGACGCCGCCCAGCAGGAACGGGATCCGCCAGCCGAAGGTCACCATGTCGGAGCGGCTGAGCAGCGTGGCGAGAACCGCGCCCAGAGCGGTGGCGAAGAGGCCACCGAGCGAGCCGGAGACGTAGTTCAGGCTGGACCACCGGCCGCGCCGGGACGCAGGCGAGACCTCGGCGAGGTAGGTCTGTGCCGCCGGCAGCTCACCGCCCTGGGCGAATCCCTGGATGAGCCTGGCCAGGAGCAGGACGATCGGTGCACCGATGCCGATCGTGGTGGCCGTCGGGCTGACCCCGATGATCAGGCTGCCCGCTGCGGCGGTGACGACGGAGAGAGTCATGGCGGGTTGCCGTCCGACCTGGTCGGCCATCCACCCGAAGAAGAGGCCGCCGAAGGGGCGGGCGACGAACCCCACGGCGAAGACGGCCAGCGTGCTGATCAGGTCGCTTCCTGCGTCACCGCTGGCGAAGAACTGTGAGGCGAAGAATACGGAAAATGTGGCGTAGATGCCCAGGTCGTACACCTCGATGGCAATGCCTGCGCCGACCGTCGCCAACATGCCGAGTCGGCCGAATGCCGGGCTCGGCCGACACCTCGAAACTCCCATGACGCCATCCCCCTCGAGTCCGTCGAACGGCCCCACTTCATCAGGCGGAATAGTCGCTGTCGATGCCGGGGCGCAAGCGCGCAGATATGTCAATTCGTCCGTTTCCGTTCCGCGGCCATTCGGACCAGCTCCATTCTGGAGTTGATCCCGAGCTTGCCGAAGATGTGCCGGAGGTGGGCGTTGACCGTGTGGGGAGAAATGAACAGCGCTGTGGCCACCTCGCGGTTGGTCGCGCCTTCGACGACCAGTCGCAGCACTGCCGACTCGGATGTGGTCAGCTCGGGCCAGGCCGAACGCTGCTCACGGCCTGCCGAGCGCCGCACCCCGTGGGTCCGGAGCAGTTTGCGCACGCGGGCCGCGTCACGGTGGGCGTCCGCACGGAGGTAGAGCGTGAGTGCCCGATCCAGGTGGGCAACGGCCACCTGGGCGTCGGTGAGACCGGAGAGACGGCCGGCGTCCTCCAGCGCTGCGGCGCGCACGAGCGGTCGCGGGTCGTGCTCGTGCAGGAGCGCAGCTTCCACCGCGAGGTCGGCCCGCTGGTCGAGGACAGCGCGTGCGTGGAGGGCGGAGGCGCGCAGGAACGGGAACCCGGGCCGGGATCGGGCGACTGACTCGACGTTGTGCACCACGGACTCGGCGTCGCTGTGCCGTTCGGCCCGCAGCAGTAGCGCAACCAGAGCCGGGGCATCGGACGCTGACCGCGGATCACCGACCGGCAGCATGCCGGATGCCAGCGGGTCGATGTCGGCCACGTCGACCACGCAGGCGCCGGGCCTGTCGGCCGCGTCATCGAGCCTGGCGCGCAGCGCTCGACCCAGGCGGCGGGTCGGCGCGACGGGCGATTCGACGAGACGGAGCGTGAGACGGCGAGCCAGAGCGAGGTCTGCCGCGAGGCCGGTGTGCAGTGCGACCCCGCCCAGCACATGGGCGGTCACGCCCTCGAGGTAGCCGCCGGTGACCTTGTCGTCGCCGTCGATCTCCGCCATCTCCAGCAACGCTTCGGCCTCCGCCTGCGCGTCTCCGAGGCGTCCTGCAGCGAACAGCGCGCGGCTGCGGAGCATGGACCACACGCGGGAGTGCGTCGGGCTCGCTTCGTCGGTCGCGACCTTGATGCCGTGGTCGATCACCGCGAGCGCATCGTCCAGGCGCAGCGCGCAGGTCAAAACGAGGGCCCGCCAGGCGGAGGCTCTGTTGAGCGAGCCGCTCGGGAGATCGGTCCGACCGTCCGGCCGCACCGTGTCGTCGACGATCGCCGTCGCCTCATGAAAAGCCCCCCGCGCGATGAGCTGCATCGCCAGCGCCTGCCGGGCGAGATCTCTCGTGTCCGCATCGACGTCGACCCAAGTGGCACGGGCGACGGCGTGCCTCGCCGCTTCCATCGCCTCGACCCGATCGTCGGTGAGCTCGAGGGAGAAGGAGAGGAGCGCGAGTGCCTCGGTCTCGAGGGTTGGCGACAGGTTCCGGCGGCGCAGGCAGGAGCGGGCCTGTTCCGCGCTGACGACGGGGGTGTACGGAAGCGTGGCCGCCCCGAGGTCGAGTCGCGTCCTCACCTCTGTGGCGGTGGCCGCCAACTCGCGCGCGTGCGTGACCAGCAGCCTCTGCGCCTCTGCGAGGTGCGCTGCGCGAAGGAGGAGGTCGATCGTCTCGCTGACGACCCGCGGGCGGGACGGATCGCCCTGCGGCATCAGGTCCAGCGCGCGCCTGCTCAGTGGCACCGCGACCGACGGCGACGAGCGCCCGATCGACCGGCTCGCCTCTACGAGGAGCTCGACGGCGGCCGGGTCGCCGGGAGCCGCGAGCTCCATGACCAGCGGTGCCACGTCGGCCGGTGCGGCCCCGTGGCGCACCATCACCTCGACGGCCCGGCGTTGCAGCGCGGTGGTGATGGAGCTGGGCAACATCGTCCGTACCGCCTCGCGGACGAGGTCGTGGCGGAAGCTCAGACGCCCTGACTCGTCGACGATCAGGCCGGCTGTGATCGCGTTGCGCAGAACCGGCATCAGGTCGGTGGCAGGGCGGTCGAGCATGTCTGCGAGCTCGTCGAGCGAGAACCAGCGGCCCAGGACGGAGGCCATCTCCAGGACTGCATGGGCCTCGTGCGGCAGCCGGTTGAGATGGTCCTCGATCGATCCGACGAAGCGGCGGGGCAGGATCGCTCCGGCGAGAGCGACGACGTCGTCGCGCTTCTCCACCAACGACTCCTCGGCGAGCCCTCGCAGTAGCTCGACGAGCATGAAGGGGTTCCCGCGGACCCGATCCAGAAGCTGGAGGAGGGCCGTGTCCGGGCGCCCGTTCAGCGTGTCGGCGGCAATGGCGGCGACCGCTGCGGACGCCAGCGGACCGAGGGTCATCCGGGAGGAGCCGGGTCCGGCGACGTGGGTGACCCACTCCGCGAGCGATCTCCCGCCTTCGTCCCGGCGGAAGGCCAGCAGCCACAGGATTCTGTGTGAGCTCAGCATCTTCGACACCCAGGCCACCATTGTCAGCGTGGACTCGTCGGCCCAGTGGAGGTCGTCGAGCGCGATCATCACCGGACGGCGGATCGCCTCGGCCTCGAGAAGCTGGGTGATCTCCCACAGCAGCCAGAGCCGCTGCGCGGGTTCGTGCTCGGCCAGACAATCGCGCAATGAGCCGAACACAGCCCCCGCGCGGGGCGCCAGGGCGCTGAGCAGCACACTCAGGGGGACGGTTCGGGACGCCGGGCTGCCTCCGCCGGAGAGGATCTCGATCTCCCTCTCCCGGGCCTCCGCGGCCGCGGCGGCGAGCAGGCTGGTCTTGCCGATGCCGGCCTCGCCGTCGATGAGGATCACGCCGCCGCGCCCCCGCACGAGCTGGTCGAACGCCTGGCGGAGGGCAGCGAGCTCCGTCTCCCTGCCGTGGAGGACGACCACGGGAGAGCACGATCGAGCTCCGTGTGCGTCTGCCCCTGCCATCGCCACCTCCCCTCGGCACTCACGACAAGCGGTCGGCGCCGGTTCTTCCGCCCTGGTCGTGCGTCACACCGGCAGGGCGCTCGACTCGATGGTGGCGGAGCCGTGCGATGCGCGCGGCTTCCGGCGGCTGGCAGCCTCGGGCGTCCGGTGCTGGTACGACCTCGCGAGGGGGGAGGTCGTACCAGCACCCGTTCACGCTGCAGATGCTGCAGGTCGGCTCGCCGAGGCTCCGGCGGTGATCGGAGCGCGAGTCGAGTTCCCGGGTGGTGCGCACGGAGGCCGCGCGGTGCATCGGCCGGCGACCTGATCTTTCGTGCCGTTCGTGGCGATGTCTGCCCGACTGTGACGCGTGGGGCCCGCAGCGGGTGTGGCGGGGCTCCGCGCAGTGGGCAAGGATGGCGGAACTGCCTGAAGGGAGGAGGTCGGCATGGTGGACATCAACTGCGACATGGGCGAGGCATTCAGCATCTATCGCTGCGGCGACGACGAGGGCTTGATGCCGTGGATCACCGTCGCCAACGTGGCCTGCGGCTTCCACGCCTCGGACCCGCGCGTGATGCAGCAGACCGTGGCGCTGGCCAAGGAGCACGGCGTCCGGGTCGGAGCCCATCCGTCGCTGCCCGACCGCGAGGGCTTCGGCCGCCGTGAGATGAAGCTGGAGCGCGACGAGCTCACCGCGGCCGTCGTCTACCAGGTCGGCGCCTTGTCAGGCTTCCTACGCGGCCAGGGCATGGAGCTCAACCACATCAAGGCCCACGGCTCCCTGTACGGGATGGCGGCGCGTGACCCGGAGGTCGCCGAGGCTCTCGCCGACGCCGCCGACGTCTTCGGCGTGCCGCTCATGGGCATGGCGGGCACGGTGCACGAGCAGGTCTGGGGTGCGCGGAGTGCGGGGTTCATCTCCGAGTACTACGCCGACCTCGACTACCGCCCCGACGGCTCGCTGATCATCACGCGCGTGCACCAGCCGTTCGACCCGGCCGCGTCGGCGCGGGGAGCGGTGCGCGCGGTGACCGACGGGGTCGCCACGGCCGTCGACGGCTCCGAGATCCCGGTGCGTGCCGACTGCGTCTGCGTGCACTCCGACACCCCGAACGCCGTGGACGTCGCCAAGGCCGTCCACGAAGCTCTGCGCCCGCACATGTCAGCCTGAGAGGAGCCCCATGGCCCGGCACGAGGTCGTCTCGCCGATCCCCGGCGTGTTCTACCGGAGGCCCGACCCGGAGAGCGACCCGTTCGCCGCCGAGGGCCAGACCGTCGGCGAGGACGACACCGTCTGCCTCGTCGAGGTCATGAAGTCCTTCCACCAGGTGTCCGCGGGTGCGGCGGGCACGGTCGTGGAGTTCCTGGTGGAGAACGAGGACGTGGTCGACGCCGGCCAGCCGGTCGCGATCATCGAGGCATCCGCGGACGGGCAGGGGTGAAGCGCCTGCTCGTCGCCAACCGCGGCGAGATCGCGGTCCGCATCGTTCGTGCAGCCCGTGACCTGGGTATCTCCACCGTGGCTGTGCACAGCACGGCCGACGCGCAGGCCCCACACGTCCGGCTGGCCGATGCCGCCGTCGAGATCGGACCGCCGCCTGCCGGTAAGAGCTACCTGCTCGCCGACGCCATCCTCGACGCCGCCCGGGAGACCGGCTCCGACGCCGTGCACCCCGGCTACGGGTTCCTCTCCGAGCGGGCGTCGTTCGCCGCAGCGGTCGCCGACGCGGGCCTCGCCTTCGTCGGCCCGTCGGCCGCGGTGATCGAGCAGATGGGCGACAAGGTGCGGGCCCGCCAGGTGGCCGCTGCGGCGGGTGTCCCGACGGTGCCCGGCACGCCGGGCGGCGTCGCGGACGTCGACGCCGCGGCCAAGGCGGCCGCCGAGATCGGCTATCCGATCATGCTCAAGGCCGCGGCGGGCGGTGGTGGACGTGGCATCCGTGTCGTCACGGACGAGGTAGGGCTGCGCTCGGCGTTCCCCGCTGCGTCGAAGGAGGCAGCCAGCGCCTTCGGCGACGGTGCGATGTACCTCGAGCGGTTCCTCCGTCGCGCCCGGCACGTCGAGGTGCAGGTGCTCGGCGACGGACAGGACGTCGTGCATCTGTTCGAACGCGAGTGCTCGCTCCAACGCCGCAGGCAGAAGGTCGTGGAGGAGGCCGTCGCCCCCGGTATCGACGACGGCGTGCGGCAGGCCATGACCGCCGCGGCCGTGCGGCTCGCCCGGGAGGTCGGCTACAGCAGCGCGGGCACCGCCGAGTTCCTCGTCGACGACGAGACGGGCGAGTTCTTCTTCATCGAGATGAACACCCGCATCCAGGTGGAACACCCGACCACCGAGCTGATCACCGGCATCGACATCGTGGCCGAGCAGCTCCGGATAGCGGCGGGGGAGCCGCTGCGATTCGCGCAGGGCGCGATCGTCGCGCGCGGCTCGGCGATCGAGTTCCGGGTGTGCGCCGAGGACCCCGAGAAGGACTTCATGCCCTCGCCGGGCAAGATCGAACGGCTGGTGCTTCCGGCAGGGCCCTGGGTTCGCGTCGACACCTGGCTGGAGCCTGGTGGCACGGTTCCACCCTTCTACGACTCGCTGCTCGCGAAGGTCGTCGTCTGGGGAGAGGACCGGGAGACGGCGATCCGGCGCGGGCGACGCGCGTTGGGGGAGTTCGCCGTGGAGGGAGTGCCGACCACCGCTGCGCTGGGCGCGGAGATCCTCGGGCAGGACTGGTTCGCCGCGGCGGATTTCCACACCGGCGCGCTGGAGCACTGGTTGGGCGAACGGAAAGAGGCAGCGACGTGAAAGAGGCGGCGACGTGACGGTGACGAACGTGCAGGCCGCCCGCTACAGCTGGGGCGGCGACGAGTTCGTGTTCGTGGAGCTGGCCGAGGAGATGAGTCTCCAGACCAACTTCCGCGTCATGGCCATCACGAAGGCATTGCGCGAGAACCACCCCGAGGGCGTGCTGGAGATCTGCCCGGCCAATGCGTCCTACCAGGTTCGCTACGACCCGGACGTGCTCGAGCCACACAAGCTGCTGGGGCTGCTTCAGGATCTGGAGAAGCAGGTCGGCGACGCGCACGACATCGCGCTCCCCACCCGGGTCGTCGAGATCCCGGTCTTCTATCGGGACCCGTGGACCACGGAGACGCTCATGCGTTTCCGCGACCGCCACCAGGATCCCGACGCCACCGACATCGAGTACGCCGCACGGATCAACGGCTACGCATCGGTGGAGGAGTTCATCGACGCCCACGCCGGCTCGCCGTGGTTCGTCTCCATGGTCGGGTTCGTGGCGGGCCTGCCGTTCAAGTTCCAGATGGTGCCTCGGGAACGGGCGATCATCGTGCCCAAGTACCTGCGCCCGCGTACCGACACCCCGAAGCAGACCGTCGGCTACGGCGGCTGCTTCGCCTGCATCTACTCGGTGCGCGGCGCGGGCGGCTACCAGATGTTCGGCATCACCCCGGCTCCGATCTACGACCCCACCCAGCAGCTGCCCGACTTCACCGACTTCATGGTGTTCTTCCGGCCCGGTGACATCGTGAAGTACACCCCGATCGACCGCGAGCAGTACGACACCCACGTCGCCGAGGTCGAGGCGGGGACGTTCCGGATCCGGACGGCCCCGGCTGAGTTCGCGCTGCAGGAGTTCCTCGACGACCCCGACGGCTACAACGCCCGGCTGCTGGAGGTGCTGCGGTGATCGAGGTACGCAAGCCCGGCCTGTCCACGACCGTCCAGGACGCCGGCCGTACCGGGTACTACGACGTCGGCATCCCGCCGTCGGGGGCGCTCGACCAGTACTCCCTGCGGGCCGCCAACCTGCTCGTCGGCAACCCGGCGGGTGCCGCGGCCCTGGAGATCGTCTACATGGGGCCGGAGCTCGCATTCGAGGAGTCGGCGGTCGTCGCGGTGGCGGGCGCGAGCATGACACCGCGGGTGGGCGGCGAGGAGCGGCTCCTGTGGGAGTCCTTCCCCGTGGCCGCGGGCGACGTGCTCGACTTCGGCTACCTGACGGCGGGCGCGCGCGCCTACCTCGCCGTCTCGGGCGGAATCGACGTGCCCCAGGTACTCGGCAGCCGCTCCACCTACGGCCTCGGTGCCCTCGGCGGTTTCGCGGGGCGCCCCCTGCAGACCGGCGACAAGCTCCCCGTCGGCTCGTCATCCGGTGCGAAGCCCGGCCGCAGCGTGCCGCTCGACCTGCGGCCGTCCTACTCCAAGGACGTCGAGGTCCGCGTGATGATGGGCCTCTACGATCACCGCCTCACCGCCGCGGGACGGGAGAGCTTCCTCGGCACCACATGGACGCTCACACCGGTGGCCGACCGCATCGGCTTCCGCTACAAGGGCGCCGAGCTGGAGACCGTCGAGCGCGAAGCGCCGTTCGGTGCGGGGCAGGACCCGTCCAACATCGTGGACGCGCCGTATCCGATCGGTTCGATCCAGGTGCCCGGCAGTGTCGAGCCGATCATCCTGCATCGCGACGCGGTCTCGGGCGGTGGCTACATGATGGTCGCCACCGTCCTGTCCGGTGACCTCGACATGGTCGCGCAGTCGGCGCCCAACACCCGCACCCGGTTCGTCGCGGTCGATCTGGACGGCGCCCTGGCCGCGCGGGCCGACTACCGAGCCCGCACCGGCCGGTTGGTGGAGGCCCTTTCGTCGAGCCCGGGATGAGGCTGCGCCGGTCGCGGCACGCATCGCGACGCGATCTCGGGTGGCGGTCACATGCCGGTCGCCTGCCTACCGTGGCGCCATGACACCACGGCGGCCGGGTGTGGCGCGCTGGCTCTGGTACGCGCTCGGCGGCGGTCTCCCGCCCCGCTACCGCACCTGGGTGCTCCATGACGCCACCTGCCGGACCTGGCAGCTGCGGCACTTCGCCCGTGCCTTCGTCCAGATGAGCCTCGTGGCCGTCCCGGTCCTGCTGATCGTGCCCGGACCGCTGTGGATCCGGTTGGTCGGGATCCTCCTGGGCTGGTTGGTGGCGCTGCAGTACGCCCTGTTCAACATGCAGGAGTCCGTGGAACACCGGGTCCGTAAGGCCGGCTACCCGCCCGGCTACGCGCAGGCGGTACGGGACGACTCCACCTCGGATGAGCGCGCTGCGGCCGCGGCGCGGTACGCGGCACGCTATCGCCCGGGAGCATGACCCGGGCGAGTCACGCTACGAGTCGGGGGCGGGCCTTCTTGCTGCTGACGTGGCTGAGGCTGGCACGGCAGGCCGCCAACAGCCGGGCGGTAGCCGCGCTGCCGCCCTGGTTGCAGCGTGGGCATCGCATGGTCACCGTTCGCGCGAGTTCGTCGACGGCGACGGTCATCTCCGTCTCACAGTCGCGACACCAGCGGTGTCGCGTCACCGGGTTGACGTGCAGCGGTGACGATACGCACTGGTGGATCCACCGGCCGTGAACATGGCACGTGAGCCGGTTGTCGGGGTCGAGCCGGCCGGCGTCCTCGCCCTCGTCCTCTGCGGCCAGCCAGTGCGCCAAGGCGTGGTCGGTCGAGCCGCGCGCCTGGCTCCGGGTTTGCTGCTGGCTCATGCCGCCGACCTCCCCACCTTCTCCGGCCGTCCGCGCGAGGTGCGTGACGGGTCTCTGCTCTGCAGGAGCAGCATCGCGAGCGCGCGTGCCCCGCGCATCACCGCCAGCGGACGTCATCCTCGGGTGCTGCCGGGAGTCTTCGAGGTGATGCTGGCAGGTATCGGGTGGGCTTCCATTTCTTGCTGATCGCGGCGTGGGTAGCGCCGTTCTCCGCGATGTTCAGCCGGGCCGGCCCACGCTATGCCTCGGAAAGATGCGTTCGAGCAGATATGGTCACAGACGCATTCATCCTGCCCGGCCCCAGTGGGTCGTCGCCCGGATGGTGGCGACCCACTGGTCCATCAGTCCTCTGGTTCGGGTGATACCGGACATCATTCGGCGATCCTGCCGCCTGTTACTTTCACTACTAGGTGCCCCGCCGCCTTTGCTGTCGGAGATACCAAAAGGAAGTATGTAGACGTGTCGCCGTTCGAATCATGTCGTCCTTCGGATTGAGATGGCACTGCCTCCACTGAGCTGTCTTCGAGCGCCGTCACCGGGTTTGTAGGGGGTACCCGGTGATGGGCGAGTCGGCTGCCATCACGATCGTTGTCGACGGCCGGGCGCAGCGAGGCGTCGTACCGAGCGCGATATGCGGGACGGTCCTGCCCACGACGGATATGGAAGAGCGACCAACGTGAGTGAATTCGATGTCGGGCAGGTCGACGAGCTTCTCAGTACCACTCGGGCTGTGCGCAAGCGCCTCGATCTCGAAAGGGCGGTGCCCGACGAGATCCTGCTGCGCATGATCGACGTGGCGGAGCAGGCGCCATCCGGGGCGAATCAGGAGAGCCGCCGTTGGCTGATCGTCCGGGACCCGGACCTGAAAAGGAAGATTGCCGAACAGTACTGGGAAGCGGGCATCGCGCAACTCAACCAACTGGCGGCGAGGGCCGACGAACGTGGTGCACGGGTGGTCCGATCTGCTGTCCACCTGGCTGAGAAGCTGGAACGTGTGCCCGTGCTGGTCATTGCATCCATCTACGGGGCGCACGACGGCAGCGGCGGGCCGGGCCTGTTCGACTCGGTCATCCAGGCTGCATGGAGCTTCTGTCTTGCCGCCAGGTCGCGCGAGATCGGTACCGCATGGACGACGATGCATCTACAGCGCGCCGCCCAGGTCGCCGAGTTGCTCGGCATCCCTGGCGGCGTCACGCAGGTGGTTCTGTTCCCGGTCGCGTACAGCACGGGCGGCGGTTTCCATCGGGCCCCGCGCCGCCCGGCCGCCGATGTCACCTACTTCGATCATTGGGGCTTCACCGACCTGAAGATTCCCCTCGCACAGCGTGCCCACCCGGGCGAAGGGCGCGGAGTGAGCCTCGACGTCGACATCGATGCCACACCAGGGCGACTGTGGGACCTGGTCGCCGACATCACCCTGCCCGGAAAGTTCAGCGAGGAAGCGGTCACCGCGAGTTGGGACCATGGTCAGCGTCCGGGGCCGGGAAGTACGTTCCGCGGATTCAACATGACGTACGACACCGGTCACCCGGCGATCAACGACCTGTTCAGCGCGTCTGCCGGCCCCATGACCTGGGAGACCCCGTGCCATGTCGTTCGCTGGGAGCCCGGCCGTGCTTTCGCCTACAACGTGGGCCCGACAGCGGAGAAGCCATGGGCGCAATGGCGCTTCACGCTCCAACCGCTCGTCGCCGCAGGCACCAGGCTGTGTCATTCGATGGTGATGTGTGCCAACGATTCGGGCACCTCCGTCGCTGCCGGGCTGAATCCCGATCAGGCCGAGGCGATCATCACAGGCCGTTTACTCCGCGTCCGCGAGAACCTTCGCCTCACGCTGGACGGCATCAAGCGCCTCGCGGAAGCGGGCCGGTGAATACGCACGTGATACGACCGATGCAGCTCGACGATCTCGGCGCGGTCGTCGAGCTATTGCTGGAGACGAGTGTTCTTGGTATACGCCCCCGGCTGGTCGACCGGCTGACCGCGGGCGATGCCGAGAAGGCGGACATCGCGATCGTGGTGGAACGAGACGGCGTGGTGATCGGTGCGGCCGAGCTGGCGGCCGAACCGGCTTTTCCGGGCACGGTCTCCGGCCTCGTCGCCGTGGCGGAAGCAGAGCGGGGCCGCGGTATCGGCGCAGAGCTTGCCGGCATGCTGCTCGAACACCTCGAGCAGCAGAGTGATGCGGAATCGGCCATGTGTGCGATCCGCGATGATCTCCCCGGTGGTCGCGAGTTCGCTGAGCGGTTCGGATTCGTCGTGACGAACCACAGCTCGGTCTGGCGGCATGACCTGTCCGATCAGCTGTCGGAGTTGCTGGACCGCACGGCGTATGCGGTGGATCTCGCTCAAGTCCAGATCAGGTTCGTCGAACCGGTGGCAGAGAGGACGGCCGTCACGGAGTTCATTCGCACGTGCATGGCCGGCCTTGCCGTTCCGAGTGAGAACGTCCATGGCTTCGATCCGGGGGAAGCCTCCCACTTGATTCCTGACAGCGCTCGCGTTGTTCTGGCAGAGGCGCGGGAAGGGTTCAATCGGGCGTGTGGCGTCACGATCCTGGCGCCTGGGACCAACATCGATGCCTGGCACATCGCTTTCATCGGTGTGGATCCCGGGTGCCGGCGTCGAGGCGTGGCGGAAGCGTTGCTGTCCGCGTCGCTGCTGGATGCCTGGCAGATGGGAGTCCGGGAGGTCACGCTCGTCAACGACGATTCGAACGAAGCAATGGTGCGCCTGTGTCACAGGCTGGGAATGAAGAGGACCGCCGGGTACTGGAGCTTGGCGCGCCGGCGGGATCTGTGAGACCAACGCCCGGCGCGACTGCCCGATTCACGTGCTGAACGTTCGGGGGAGGAGAAAATGAGCACCGATCCTCGCGAGGGTGACCGGCTGTGCCCGCCTCGGGATCACCTTGCAGGGCGACGATGAGGCCCGCTCGAGGTAGCTACCGCCAGGTCGGAGGCGAACTGGTGGACGCGACCGTGGCGGGCGCGCGGCACGCCCGGATGGAACTGTTGAGTCGCCGCTCGGACGGCACCATCACGTGGCGATTCCGCCAACCGTCGCACGTGCTCATCTGGCTGCGTGAGGGCGTCCACGGGTTGCGGGTGAACGTCGCGGGCCACGGTGTCGAAGCGGCCGTCTCGGCAACCGATCGTCTCCTGTGCTTCGTCCCCTCCGGGACCGGAGTCGTCGGAGAGTTCTCGGTGGATGCGATCTGCCACTACGCGATCGTGTTTCTCAGTCCGGTGCCGCTGGCGACTCGGGGCGTCGAGGTGCCGACCAGGCCCATGATGGCCTTCGAGCACGAGGCGATGACCAGTGGTCTCCGTGATCTCGCCGAGCTGATTCCGTGCCCCGATGATCTGTTCGCACTGTGCCTCGATGGCTGGGCGATGCAGTCGCTGGCCCAGCTCTCCCTACTGGCGGGCACCACCGATCGGTCAACCGGCGGCACCGAGGGTCTTCCCGCAGCCAGCCTGCGTCGGGTCCAGGAGCACATCAGAACCGAGCTCGCCCGGCGGGTCACGATCGACGAGCTCGCCGGAATCGCCGGGTTCAGTCAACGGCACTTCATCCGCGCGTTCCAGCGCAGCGTCGGACAGACCCCGTTGCGTTATGTGCGCACGCTTCGACTGGAGGAAGCCACCCGTCGTATCGCGCAGGGCGAAAGCAGTATCACGTCGATCGCGATCGAGTGCGGTTTCAGTCACGTTCAGCATCTGAGCACCAGTTTCCGGCAGGCCACGGGTATGAGTCCATCGCAGTACCGGCGTCGCCACTGCGCGTGAGACGTGCATCAGGCGATGCAGAATCCGGCGTCGATCTTCAGTTCCAGCCCGGTGACGTACCGCGACTCGTCCGAGGCCAGGAACAGAACCGCGTTGCTCACGTCCTCGGCGTCGATCCACGGCGTGTACATCGGGTTCATGCAGGCGAAGCTCGCGGCCGCGCTCTGCCGCGTCGGTGCGTCGAGATGGGCCAGGAAATGCTTGTACGACGCCGCGTTGTGCACCATGGGCGTGTCGACGATGCTCGGGTTGACCGTGTTGACGCGTATTCGGTCCGGCGCCAGTTCGAGGGCGAGCGCACGCATCAGCCCGCTGACGCCGGCTTTGGCGGCAACGTAGTGCGCCAGATTGGGCAACGCGCGTATGCCCAGGGCGGAACTGGTCAGGATGATCGATCCGCCGTTGCCGCCGGCCCGGATGTGAGCGAGGCCTGCCTTGGCCGTGAGATACGCGCCGGTGAGGTTCACATCGATCATGTCCTGCCAGGTTTCTGCGGCCAGTGTGTCGGACGGCCCTGCGGACAGGATTCCTGCGTTGGCCACGACGATGTCGAGTCTGCCGAGGTCGGCGACGGTCTCGTCGAGCATGCCCTGGAGCGCGCCGAAGTCACGAACGTCCACCCGCCGCCCGAACGCCCTGCGACCGAGCGCCTTCACACCGTTGACGGTCTCCTCGAGGTCGGACGCGTCGGCCAGCGCGTAGGGAACCGAGCGGATCGATGCACACAGATCCACAGCGATGACGTCGGCGCCCTCATCTGCCAATCGAAGGGCGTGTGCGCGCCCCTGACCGCGGGCAGCCCCGGTAACGAGGGCAACTTTTCCCTCAACTCGTCCGGCCACGATCGTCTCTCCCTCGGTTCCCCACACTTCGGTGAAGGATGGATCAGTGCCGTTCTTCGCGCTTCCGCGGGAAAGCCATCGCGTGCACCGGAGTGCCGACCTACCCCGAAACGACCTGGGAAGTGCAGCGGGCCGGTGCACACTGGGGGAGTGGCCATGAGCGATGATGGAGCGAGCGAGGCGGCCAAGGCCGTTGTTCGCAGGAACACCGAGGAAGTGCAGAACAAAGGTGACTTCGACGTCTTCGACGAGCTGTTCGCCGACGACTTCGTCGACCACACGCCGCAACAGAACACCTCGCCCGACAAGCCAGGGGTGCGAATCCTCTACAGCGTGCTCCGGGCAGCATTCGCCGACTTCCATGCCGTCATCCACTGGCAGACAGCGGAAGGCAGCCTCGTGACCACGTACAAGACGTACCACGGAACGCATCGGGGTGAGTTCCTCGGCGTGGCGCCGACCGGCCGCAAAGTGCAGTTCGAGAGCGTGGACGCCATGCGGGTGGTCGATGGGAAGATCACCGAACACTGGGGGGTGGGAAACCTGCTCTCCCTCATGTGGCAGCTCGGCAACCCGCCCGGCTCGGACCAGCCGGAACGATGAAGCCTCAGAGCAGTGCTCGGCTCGCGGCGTTGCGGAGCCACTGTTCGGTTCTGGGATAGGTCCACCCGTTGTCGTCCACGAACGTGAAGTAGCCGGCGTAGCCGAAGTAGAACCACAGGATGTCGAGGGCCTCGTCGGTATCGACGTCCTCGCGGAGGGCGCCGAGATGGGCGAGGCGTTCCGCCACCGCGGCGAGGAAGCCGCGGTAGCGGGCGGTGCCGGTGGCGAGGCCGTCGGCCGCCGTCGGGTCGTGTGGTGCGGCGGCGAGCGCCACCCGCATGATGTCGCCGTAGTCCTGGCGCATCTCGCGGGAGAGCGTCGCCAGGAAGTGCAGGAGATCCGCAGGGTCGTCGAAGTGGTCGATCCGATCGCGAGCGACAGTCACCTCGGGTGCCACGGACCATACGTCGATCAGCGTGCGGAGCAGCCCTTGCTTGCCGCCGGTGACGGCGTAGACGGTGGCCGGGGAGACGCGAGCGGTGGCCGCGATCTCGTCCACCGTGGTCGCGAAGTAGCCCTTCTGTCCGAACAGCAGGCGCGCGGCGTCCACGATCGCGCGCTTGGTCGCCTCGGCGTACTCCTCCCGGCGGCTGACCTTCCGGCCGTCGCCGGGGTTCTCGTTCACGTGATCAGCTTAGCTCTCTAGTGGCTGGAGCCACACTCTAGTGAGTACAGTCGTTCTCGGATTGTAAGAGTTCCGGTCTACCGGTGGGAGGGGGTAGGAGATGGGTGTAGGTGAGGCGGCGGTAGCCGTGGCACGGGATCTCGAGGAGCGGCTTGGACCGGACCGGGTTGGCGGGGTCCGGGCAGCACCTGTTGGGAGTCCGAGACCCCGTGAACAGTGAGACGCAACGCCACCGCGCGCTGGGGGAGTTCCTCAAGGCCAGCAGACGCCGGCTCGCCCGCGACGACGTGGGCCTGCCCCCGATCAGAGGGAGAAGCGACGTCGGGCTGCGCAGAGAGGAGGTAGCCGTCCTCTCCGGCGTTAGTGTCACGTGGTACGTGTGGCTCGAACAGGGACGCCGGACCCAACCGTCCCGAAGCGTGCTGGATGCGCTTGCGCGCACCCTTCGCATGTCGGCCTCGGAGCACTCGTACGTGCTGTCCTTAGCCGGGTATGCGGACTCACCGCCCCACGCAGAACGGATTTCGTCGACTGTCCCGACTCACGTCCGCCGGCTGCTCGACATGCTTGGCGGCCTTCCGGCGTATGTGGCCTCCATTGATTGGCAACTGCTGGGCTGGACCGATGCCTACGCGGCCCTCTACCCGGCCGTGGCCACCGTCCCTGAGGCGGACCGGAACTTGTTGTGGCTCATGTTCACCGATCGTTCGATCCGAGAACTGTGCTCCGACTGGGAGTTCGTCAGTCGGTGTCTCCTCGCCGAGTTCCGCGCCGAAGCCGGTCCCAGCCTGTTCGAACCGCCCACTTCCGACCTGGTCGAGAGGCTCATCCTGGCCAGCCCGGCGTTCCGCGCCGCCTGGGAGGAGCACGATCTCGCCGGGTTCACCCATCCCGAACGCCTGATCCACCACCCGATCGGCGACCTGTACCTGGAACGCCACCGATTGAGATTCTCCAACCCGGCCGACCTGCACATGGTGATCTTCACGCCCGTGCAGTCAACGGCCACCTGCGCACTACTGCGTGAGATGGCCGCCGCGGGTGATGGATGCGCGTGACTGTGCTGACGGCGAAGCCGGTGGCTCAGCCGCGGAGGATCTCGCCGAACCGCGCGCAACTCTCGTCGATGGCTGTCTGTGCGGAAGGCGAGATGGCTCCCATGTCGAAGAAGCCGTGGATCATCCCGTCGTACAGCCGCACCTCGGCCTCCACTCCCGCAGCGCGCAGCGCCGTGCCGTAGGCCTCGCCCTCGTCGCGCAGCGGGTCGAACTCCGCGGTGACGATCACCGCCGGCGGCAACCCGGCGAGGTCGGTTGCGTGCAGCGGCGACAGTCGCGGGTCCTTCGCATCGTCCCAGGTGCCTGCGTAGTGGCCGTAGAACCAATCCATGCTCGGCTGCTCGAGCATGTAGCCCCTGGCGTTCTGCACCCGCGACGGGTACTCGCCTTCGGCGTCGACGGCCGGGTAGATCAGGAACTGCCCGACCAGCGGTGTGCCGTCGGAGTGCAACTGCTGGGCCACGGCAGCGGCGAGGTTGCCGCCCGCGCTGTCCCCCGCGACGGCCAGGCGCTCGTTGCCGCCGAGCTCGCCGAGGTGCCCGGCGACCCAGCGGGCCGCGGCCACAGCGTCGTCCGCCGCAGCGGGGAAGGGGTGCTCGGGCGCCAGGCGGTAGTCGACGGCGACGACGACGGCCCGGCTGCCCCGGCAGACGGTGCGGGCCATGTTGTCGTGGGTGTCGAGATCGCCGATGACCCAGCCGCCGCCGTGGAAGAACGCGACGGTCGGGAACGGGCCCTCCCCCTCGGGGCGGTAGATGCGGGCCTTCAGCTCGCTTGCTGCTCCCGGAACCGTGATGTCCTCGATGCTGCCGACGGGGACGACATGCTCGGGCTTGCGTGCTCCGTGGGTCAGCTCCAGGTACTGGGCGCGCCCGGCCTCGGGCGTCCCCTCGTACAGGGGAGGGGCGCCTGCCTCGGCGAGCTGGGCGAGCATTGCGGCGATGGGCGGATCGACGGGCACGGGATCTCCTGTCTTGCAGGTATGGAGTTCGAAGGGTCAGCTGTAGGCGAGCGACCCGTCGTCGAGGTCGGCGGCAGGGAGTATCTGGCGCTCTTCCGCGTATTCGTGCAGGTGCGTCCACGGCTCGCGGTCGCCCTGCTTGTACATCAGGTGCTGGGAGCGCATGACGTACCCGGCATTGAAGTTCTCCGGGTCGATCCATGGGAGCAGCGGCATGTCGGCGTCCTGCGGCCGCAGGGTCGGCACCACCACCGTGGCGTTCTTGTCCGCCACGTGGGCGAGAAGCCGGCAGACGAACTCGCTCACCAGGTCGGCGCGCAGCGTCCAGCTGGCCCGGAAGTAGCCGAACACGTAGGCCATGTTGGGCACGCCGCTGATCATGATCCCGCGGTAGGTGACGCGCTGCGTGAAGTCGACCGGCTCGTCGTCGACGGTGAACGCGATGTCGCCGAAGACGGATAGGTCGAAGCCGGTGGCCGTGATGACGATGTCGGCCTCGATCTCCTCCCCGGAGGCGACCCGGATACCGGTCTCGGTGAACGTCTCGATGGTGTCGGTGACCACCGACGCCTTGCCCTCGCGCAGGGCGGCGAACAGGTCGCCTTCCGGGACCACCGCGAGACGCTGTTGCCACGGCCGGTACCGGGGGTTGAAGTGCTTCTCGATGTCGAATCCCTCGGGCAGGAGCGGGCGCATCTCCTCGATGAGGAACTTGCGCAGCTCGTCGGGCGCCTCGAAGGACATCCGGGTGAGCTCGTTGAGCTGCGCGACGTGGGCACGCCGCAGGATCTCGTGGGTCCACTCCTCGGGGACGTCGAGCGCCCGGAGGGTGACGGCCAGTTCGTGCGTCTGGGGGCGGGAGATGAAGAACGTCGGTGACCGCTGCAGCATCGTGACGTGCTTGGCGGTCTGCGCGATGGCCGGGATCAGCGTGGCCGCGGTGGCCCCGGAGCCGATGACCACGACCCGTTTGCCCGCGTAGTCGAGGTCGTCCGGCCACTGCTGGGGGTGCACGACGAGGCCCTGGTAGCGGTCCGTGCCCGGCCAGTCGGGCGTGTAGCCCTGCTGCTGGCGGTAGTAGCCCTGGCACATCCAGAGGAAGTCGGTGGTGAAGCGCAGCTGCTCACCCGTGTCGACCCGCGTGACCTCGACCGTCCAGCGGCGGTCAGCGGTGGACCAGCGCGCGGAGGTGACGCGGTGCCGGTAGCGGATGGCGCCGGCCAGGCCGTTCTCGTCGATGACCTCGTCGAGATAGGAGAGGATCTCCTCCGCGCTGGCGATCGAGGGGCCGCGCCACGGCTTGAAGCCGTAGCCGAAGGTGAACAGGTCGCTGTCGGATCGGGCGCCGGGATAGCGGTGGGTCCACCAGGTGCCGCCGTGGCCGTCCAATGCGTCGAGGACCACGAACGACCGGCCGGGGAACCGGTCTTTCAGGTGGTAGGCGGCCCCGATGCCGGAGATCCCGGCGCCGACGATGAGGACGTCGACATGCTCGGTCGCCGTTGCGGTGGCTGCGGGTTCGGTCATCGTCATGCCAGAGCCTCCACTGTGTGTCCTACATCACTGACCGTACCCACGGTGCCATCAAAGCGACATAACGCTGCTCCAGTTCGACGGTCCGCGCGCTGTGAATCGAATCACGTTCTAGATTGGCGATCGGTCGGCGTGGTGGCCGACGGCTGATCACTTGAGCGTGGTGTGGTCGGCGTAGAGCATGACCTTCGACCCGATCGCAGACGTGAGACCTGGGAGCCCGCATGCCCCGCACGGAGATCACCATCCCCACCCCCGACGGCGACTGTCCCGCCACCTTGCACGTGCCGGACGGGGGCGGCCCCGCGCCCGCGGTGATCTTCTACGCGGACGCCGGTGGGGTGCGCGAGACCATGCGAGCCATGGCCGACCGCCTGGCCGCATCCGGATACGTCACCCTGCTGCCGGACTTCTACTACCGGTCCGGCGACTGGACGCCGTTCGATCTGGCCACGGTGTTCTCGGACCCGACCGAGCGGGCGCGCCTGATGAAGATGGTGCAGAGCCTGGACGCGGACGCTATCGCCCGTGACGCCGGCGCGTTCCTGGACTTCCTGGTCGGCCGCCCCGAGGTGTCCGGGACGACGGTGGGGACCACCGGGTACTGCATGGGCGGCCGCACCTCGCTGATCGTGGCCGGACGGCATCCGGAGCGCGTGGGCGCGGCGGCCTCGTTCCACGGCGGCCGGCTCGCCGCCACCGAGGATCCGGACAGCCCGTACCTGCTGGCCGACCGCCTCCGCGCCGCGGTGTACGTGGCGGCCGCGCAGAACGACGACTCGTTCCCGGCCGAGCAGTTCGAGCGGCTGAAGGGAGCCTTCGAGTCGGCGGGGGTCCGCTACACGATGGAGGAGTACCCGGCCGCCCACGGCTTCGCGGTGCCGGACAACCCCACCCACGACCCGAGCGCAGAGGAACGCCACTGGACAGCCCTGACAGCGCTGTTAGCAGCAAACCTCAGAAGCTGAGCGTTGCGGAGCCGTAGTGCTGTCGGGCGGGCGCCCACGACAGCGCTACGGCTCCACAGTTCAGCGGATCTGGGCTCCGTACGTCTTCTCCACCTGCAGTTTCATCAGCACTCTGCGGTCTTCCACCATGACCGCGCGGTACTCGTCCCAGTCCGGGTGCTCGCCCGCGGCCTTGCGGTAGTAGTCCACCAGTGCCTCGACCTCTGGGCCGTGGGGGTCGGTTCCCGGGCCGATGAGTGTGGCCGTGCCGTCGGCGGTGGCCCACGACCAGCCGTCCTGGCTGGTCACCTCGAGCGCGGCCCGTGGGTCCCGGCGCAGGTTCGCGGTCTTGGCACGTCCTTCGGTCATCGACACGTAGATCACGCCGGCGTCCCGGTCGTAGAACGGCGTGACGGGGGAGAGCTGAGGACGACCGTCCGACTTGATGGTGGCGAGGACACCGAGCCGGCTTTCGGCGAGCAGCGCGTGCGGGTCGAATTGGGTGGCGGTCATGCTCGGCAAACCCGTGATCGGATGTGAGCTATTCCTCAGCCGGAATCTTTGACCGTCCTCGACGGGTGATCACGTCGTCCGGGGGACGAACGGCACGGCGGCCTCCGCCGTGTAGTCGAGGAAGGTGAAGGCCTCCTCGACGTACAGCCGCACGGTGGTTTCGGTGTGGCTGAGGAAGCCGACCGAGACGTCCTGGACGAGGTGCAGCGCGAAGTCACCCCCGCGTGCGCTGAGCACGAGGGGCGAGTCGAGTGCGCGGGCCGGGAGGACGTCGCCGTCGAGGAGCCGGCGAAGGTGTTCCGTGACCGGGAGGCCGTGCTCGGTGCTGGCGGTGACCCGCACCCACTCCTCCTCGCCCAGGAGCAGGGCGTACCTGCCGGCCACACCGGCGTCGCGGAGCAGGGCGAGCGCGCGGGCCACCGCGTCCGGGTAGGAGGTCACCTCCGTCGGCGACGGGACGGTGCGTTCCCGGCTCGTCTCGCGTACGCCGGTGATTCCCGCCGCTGGGTAGCCCTCGACGATGGCACGGTCCTCGGCGAGCCCGAGGGCGACGGCTGCGTCACTGGCAGCGGTCCAGTCCCCGTCCTGCGATCCGCGCTCGACGTCGTCGATGTCGGAGCGGTCGAGCTCGAACTCGACACGCAGCTCCACCACGGGCACCGCCAGCCGTTGCCGCGCGCGGACGGCGCCGCCCGGTGACTCGACCGCTCGCAGGTGCCCGGTGCTGATCGCCGCGGTCGTCGCGTCCGCGTCCACGACGTCGACCACCCGGCGGCAGGCGACGGTGCTGGTGAACGCCTGTGCAACGGCTTCGTCGATCTCCTGCCAGGCGGCGTCGGAGATCGGGGCCAGGTCGCGATGCAGGTTGTTCACGGCAGTGTCCGTCCTTTGAGGGATCCGATGGTGAGCGACGTCGATGGCGGCGACTCCGCGAGCTGATCGAGCAACGGCACCGACGGTGCGAGGAAGAGCGACCCCGTGACGGCACGGGAGAAGTCGAGGATGCGGTCGTAGGTGCCGGGTGGGTCGCCGAGGAACATGTTCCGGAGCATCTGTTCGAGCACGTCGGGGTCGGAGGCGTAGCCGATGAAGTACGTGCCGAACTCCCCGGCGGCCGGGCTGCCGAACGGCATGTTGTCGCGAACGATCTTGCGCTCCCGGCCGTCCGCATCGGTGATCGTGGTGAGCACCTTGTGTGCGCTGGCGGGGGCCACGTCGTCGTCGAGTTCGACGTTGGAGAGCTTCGTCCGGCCGATGACCCGTTCCTGCGCCCCGACGTCCAGCGCGTCCCATGCGTCGAGGTCGTGCAGGTACTTCTGCACCATGACGTAGCTCGATCCCGCGAATACCGGGTCGTCCTCGCCCACGATCGCCGCGCTCGTCGCGGCCTCGCCGGTCGGGTTCTCGGTGCCGTCGACGAAGCCGAGGAGGTCGCGGTTGTCGAAGTAGCGGAACGCCTGCACCTCGTCGACGGCGGTGACGGCACCGCGCAGCGCCGCGAGGATCTGTGTGCTGAGCTCGAAGCAGAGGTCCTGCCGCCGGGCCCGGACGTGGAACAGCACGTCGCCGGGGGTGGCGATGGCGTCGTGGCGGTGCCCCCGGATGGCCTGGAACGGGTGCAGTGCCGTGGGAGCGGTGATTCCGAACAGGTCGGGCCAGACGCGGGCGCCGAACCCGACCACACAGGAGAGGCCCGCGTCGAGGTCGCGGAAGCCGACCGTGCGGACCAGGCCGGGCAGGTCGGCGCAGAACTCACGGACACGGGTGCGGCTCGCCTGATCCGGATGCACCGTCACGACGAGGAACACCGCCGAACGGGACAGCGGCGCGAGCACGGCCTGCGGTTCCGTCATCGGGTTGCCCGCACTGAGCCCTCGGGGACGCGGGGCGGGGCTGGGTGCGTGCCCACGCTGACACACCCCTCCAGGTCCGCGATGTGCTCGCTCATCCGGTGTCCTCTCTCGCATCCACAGCGGCGTGACATTCCACAGTGGCCGCAGAAGCGTCCGCCGGACATCGCACGAACGTGCGATCACCAGCCATGGGCGGCAGTCCGGCCAACCGCAGCGGAAGGCCACGAAGCTCCAGCACAAGCGGGTCGGGCAGGGGTGTCAAGCGCATCCGACGTGATGTAATCGGCACCCGTCCGGATCGTCAGTCCTCCTCGTCGACCGTGTCGCCGGCCGCCTCGTCCTCCTCCAGGGCGGTCTCCTCGTCAGGCTGCGGTGCGGCGGCCTCCGCATCGATGGCGGGCCCGGGCGGGGCGGTGGGCACTGGCGTAACAGCCGCGGCTGGTACCGGTTCGGCGTTCGCGACGGGCGCCACGGCCTCGTCCTGGTGTGCTCCGATGCGGCTACCGCCCACCAAAGCGAGGAGCAGTAGCCCGGCGCAGGCCAGGGGGACGAGGAACTGGGCCGCGCCTCTGGCGGTTCGCCGCCGCGCCGATGTGCCTCTGATGGCGCCTCGGCGACCGAGCCGAGCCGCGAGGTGCCGGCGTGTTGCGCCGGCCGCTGCGGCCACGATTCGCTCGAGCGGCCCCTGCCCGATCCATCGTCGCCACACCACCGCGAACGCCATCGCGCCCAGCACCATGACGAGGTATAGCGCGGCAGGCTGGTCCCGCAGCACGCCGGTGGCGAGCAGCACCAGGTGCGCCGAGTACAGCGTGAGGGCCATCGCGCCGGCGGCAGCCACCGGCGACAGCGCGCGGGCCACGACGGGCACGCGGGTCAGCAGCAGCGCCGCGCCGAGCATCGCACCGGCCGAGCCGAGGGTGTGCAGCAGGTCGACCGGTGTGTGTGAGTGCGGGGCCGGGAGCGCCAGGTACCACCACGAGATCGGCGACTGGGCTTCGGCAAGGAGAACCTGCGCCTCCCACAGCAGCGTGCTGACATCGGATGCCGCGGTGGAGAGCAAGGCGTCGAGCCCGCCGAGGGGGTACAGCAGCAGCGCGGACGCCGAACGGGCCGCGACGGCAAGGGCGACCCCGCCCCCGAGTAACCACCATCCGACTCGCCGGGAGGTCAGGTCGAGGCGCCCGATCGCGAGCCCCGCACAGAGGTAGGCGAGGTAGACCAGGAGCGGATACTCGCCGGTGACGAGCAGTTGGACGAGCAACCCGAGCGGATCCTGCACGAGAACGCCGAAGCTGGGGTCGAGTTCGGTGCGGGCGTAGGGCAGCCCCAGGGGTGCCGTCGCCACCAGCACGACCGGCCCCAGGACGATCAGCCCGGCGGCCACCCCGGCCAGTACCCGCGGGGGAAGCCCGATCAGCGGAATCGCGAGCAGGAACAGCAGGGCGTAGAAGGGGAGGATCCCTTCGACGTTGGTCAACGGCGCGAGCACTCCCAACGCCAGACCGATCGCCCCGATGAGCAGGGCCCGCACCACGAGCCCGCCCGCCACGGCGGTGCGCTCAACTCCCTGCACAACGTGCCTGCCGCCGGATATGAACGCCAGGCCGACGCCGGCGATGAGGACGAAGGTGGCCGCGGACCGCCCGGCGGCGACGACCGTGGCGGTGGTGGGATCGCCCTTCTCGTTGACGACGGCGACGACGTGCGTGGCCAGCATCCCGAACAAGGCGACGCCGCGGGCGACGTCCACCCCGATCACGCGCGACGAGCGCGGCACCGAGTCGGTGGCTTGTCGGATCGGGCGTGCGACCTGCGTCAATGGGGTCATCGAGGATTCCTCAGTCATCGTGGCGCAGCGGAGATCGGAGCGTCAGGTGGCCGGGGCATCGACCAGTGGTTCGCCGGTTCCGGCGGGCTTCTCAGTAGGTGAGCATCCGTCCTGGGCAGCGGTCGGAACCATCGAGCGCTCCCCCCGATCGCCGGGTGTGGACCCCCGGTTCAGGTAGGGAAGGACCCAGCGCAGGCGGTCAGTGCCGAACGCCCACGGGTTTCGGTGCCCGTCGTGGATGGGTCTCGCGTGTGCCGATCTGGCACCACAGGCCCGAGGCGGCGGTGAGTCCTGCTGCGACGAGGACAGCCGTGCCGAGCGAGGTGAAGGTGGCCGTGATGCCGCCGACCAGCGCGCCGACGGCGTAGCCGAGGTCTCGCCAGAAGCGGTAGCCGCCCAGCGCTGCAGAACGGGCCCTGGGGTCGACGCTGTCGCTGATCGCGGCGAGCAGGGCGGGGTAGACCAGAGCAGTGCCGACGCCGAGAAGGAACGAACCGGCGATCCCGGCGAGAAACGCCTCGGAGAGCCCGACGACGATGACGACGAGGCCGATCGCCTGGATCAACATGCCTGCGACGATCGGCGGTTTGCGTCCGATGCGGTCGGCGAGCAGTCCGGTGGCGATCATGCCGGCGGCCCACATGAACGGGTAGACGGCCTTGATGACGCCGACTCCGCTGAGTGAGACACCGGACTGGATGAGCAGGACGGGGAGCAGCACCCAGACGAGCCCGTCGTTGAGGTTGTTGACCAACCCGGCCTGGCTGATCGAGGCGAGGCTACGGTTGCGCCAGGTGACCTCGGCGAACATCTGCCGCATGCCCGGGGCCGGAGCCGTCTCGTCGGACGGATGGTGATGGGCTGCCTCGAGACGGGCGTGTGCTGCGGTGTCACGGACCAGCGTGATCGACAGGGCGAGCCCGGCAACGGCGTAGGCGACGCCGAGGAGTTCGGGAGCGGGTCGCAGGCCGTAGGCGGTGGCGAGGTAGCCGGTGGCGAGGGCGGTGATCGCGACGCCGAGGTAGCCGGCCGTCTCGTTGATGCCCAGGGCGAGGCCGCGCCGCGCAGGGCCGATGAGATCGATCTTCATGTTGACGGTCATCGACCAGGTCAGGCCCTGGTTGATGCCGAGCAGGATGTTCGCGCCGATCACCCATCCCCACGACGGGGCGTAGGCGAGCATGAGGGGGACGGGCAGCCCGACGACCCAACCGGCGATGAGCACGGTCTTGCGGGTGTAGCGGCCGACGATCGCGCCGCCGACGAGGTTCGTGATCGCCTTGGTGACCCCGAAGGCCACCACGAAGAGGGCGATGCTGAGGTCGCCGAGCCCGAACGCCTGCGATCCGACGAGCGGGGTGACGGTGCGTTCGAGCCCGACCATGCCGCCGACCAGCACGTTGACCAGCGCGAGCAGCGCGAACTGAGGCAGATTCTCGCGAAGCCCGAGCCGGACCGGCCTGTCGGTGGTGCGGTCGGGGCCCATGGCGAGCTCGTTCACGGACCCTGGACGAGATCGCCGCCTGTGGCGTCGGACCAGTCGTCGGGCCCGCCCTGCAGCACGGCCACCTCGTGGTGCCCGGCGCGTTCGAGCAGGCTCGCCGCGCCGGCCGCGCGTTCGCCGTGTCCACACATCACCACGGTCGGCACGTCGGTCAGTGCGGCCGTGACGTGGGTGAGCGAGCCGAGTTCGACGTGCACGGCGCCGGGCAGGTGCCCGGAGGTGAACTCCGCCTCCTGACGGACGTCGAGCACCCGGTGCTGCTGGTCGATCTCGGCGGGGCCGAGCAGGCGGATGCCAGTGGTGGGGAGTCCGGCAGCGGCCCAGGCGTCGGTTCCGCCTGCCAGCTCTCCGACGAGCCGCTCGACGCCGATGTTGAGGGCCTGCCAGATCAGCTCGACGAGGTCCTGGTCGGGGTCGCGCACCACGACGATGGGGACGTCGGCGGCGACCATCCAGCCCAGCCAGGTCGCGAACTGGGCGCGCAGCGGGATCGACACCGCCCCCTGGATGTGGGCGCGTGCGTAGTCGGCAACGGGCCGAACGTCGACCAGCACCGCACCAGCGGCCCGCCGCCGTCGCACGTCCGATACCGAGAGCTGGGGGAGCCGGCCTGCCGTGGTGGGGTCCAGCAGCGTGGGCCCGCGCCGGTTGACCTCGGCCAGCCGCAGGAAGTACGGAGGGTGGCTGCCCAACGATCCGAGCAACTGCTCGACGAACCGGTCCTCGTCGTCGATCCGCAGCAGCGGGTTGCTCGCCAGCTCGCGCCCGATCGTGGAGGTCCGCTCGGCGCCCGGCGGCGCGGAGCAGAACGAACCGGCGCCATGCGTCGGCCACACCGCCGTCGGGTCGGGCAGCTGCGCCAGCCGCTGCAGCGACCGGAACTGGGCCCGGGCCAGCTCTTCGGTCCGCTCGGGTCCGAGCAGGTCGGTGCGGGCCGCGGAGCCCACGATCAGCGATCCGCCGGTGAACACCCCGACCGGGGAGCCGCCGTCGCTGACGAGGAACGAGAGGTGCTCGTCGGTGTGCCCGGGGGTGCCCATGGCCGTCAGCACCAGCCCGCCGAGATCGACCTCGTCCCCGTCCGTCAGGCCGCGGTGGTCGAACTGGCGGCCCCCGGCTGCCGACGCCAGCACCTGCGCGCCGTCGTCGTAGGCCAGTTGCCGGGCGCCGGAGAGGAAATCGGCGTGCAGGTGCGTGTCGGCGGCGAACCGGATGCGCAGGCCCGCCTTGCCGATCGCCGCCCGGACCGCACGCAGATCACGCGGCGGATCCACCACGAGCGCGCCGCCGTCGCCGAGGTCCACCACGTAGGTCGAGTTGCCCAACCCGGTATCGACGAGCGGGAGCACCGCCTCCGGGGCACCCGCCACAGTCACGTCGTTCGAGTCACGCATGCGATCACCTCGGAGCGTGGGCGAGGAAGGGGAATCCGTAGACGGCGAACGCCCGGGCGTTCGTCTCTCCGTGGGTGGCCGCGACGGTGTCCCACGCGGCACCTACGTGCACATCGGTGAAACCTGCTTGTTCGGGAATCGCCTGCCGGCCCGCACGGGGCAGCCCACCGGCGATTCAACCGGTCCAGAGGTCGATGTCGTGCATCGCCTCGACCTGCTTCAGCCCGAGCTCTGCGGCGGTGGCATGGGACTGCAGCACGCCGGGAGCGACCGCTGTATCCCCCATCGATGCGCCTACCTTCCCGGATCTTCAAGCGATGATTTGAGAATGCGCGGCCGGCGGCGCCGTTGTCAAGTAATCGTGTGAACTTGACAGGAAGGCGTGCCGGGATCGACGATCGCGGCATGGGCGACCGCTTGGCGAAGGACGCACTGTTCGCCGCGTTCGCTGAGGTGGCCGCGGCGCTGGGATCCGGCAGGCGGGCAGAGATCGTGGACCTCCTGGCTCAGGGCGAGCGCTCGGTCGAGGAGATCGCAGGCGAGATCGGCCAGAGCGTCGCGAACACCTCCCACCACCTGCGCACCTTGGCTCGCGCCGGGCTCGTCGACACCCGCCGGGACGGCACGCGCATCTACTACGCGCTGGGCGGCGAGCACGTTCAGGACATGTGGGCGGCCGTTCGTGCCGTCGCCGAGGAACGGACGGCCGGGCTGGACCGGCTCGCGCTGGCCTACCTCGGTGATCGCAGCGAGCTCGAGGCCGTGGACCGGGCCACGCTGGTCGAGCGGATGAACCACGGCGGCGTGCTCGTGCTGGACGTCCGCCCGGCCGCCGAATACGCCGCGGGCCACATCGCGGGCGCCTGTTCCGTGCCGGTCGACGAGCTGCACCGCTGGCTGCGCGGCCTGCCCGATGACCTGGAGATCGTCGCCTACTGCCGGGGGCCGTACTGCGTCTACGCGGACGAGGCGGTGCGCGCGTTGCGCGAGCGCGGATATCGCGCCGCGCGGCTCGAAGACGGGTTTCCCGAATGGAGACGCGCAGGGCTCCCCGTCGCCGTCGGCCACTGAGCGGCCCCGCGGGGGAGGAGTACAGGCCGCAGGGTGTTCATGCCGCGTTCAGCCGGTGTCGGGGCGGCGCGCGGCACTCTCGTCAGTAGCGATCAGAGCTGGCGGAGTGATGGGGGCGCGCGCTCATGGTGCGGATCGGGACCTGGAACCTCGAGAACTTCTTCCGCCCCGGCGGTCCTGCCGGCCCGACGACACAGGATGCCTACGACGCCAAACTCTCGGCGCTGGCACAGACCATCACCGAGCTGGCACCCGATGTGCTCGCCGTCCAGGAGGTCGGTGAACCGGCCGCCCTGCAGGATCTGGCCAACAAGCTCGCCGGGTACGCCCACCTGGCCACCGCCGACCCCGATGAGCGCGGGATCCGTGTCGGGTTCCTCTCGAAGCTCGAGCTCCGCGACACCCACCAGGTGACCACGTTTCCCGCACCGCTGCGCCCCATCCAGGTCGACGACACCGCAGACGCGGTGGACGCGATGGGCCGACCCGCCCTCGTCGGCGCGGTCACCACCGCTGCGGGCACATCCATCACCCTCATCACCTGCCACCTGAAGTCGAAGCTGCTGACCTTCCCCGGCGGCGCCTTCTCCACCAGGGACGAAGGGCTGCGCGCCCGTTACGGCGCTTACGCCCTGGGTCGTCGCGCCGCGGAAGCCACCACCGTTCGCGATGCGGCCACCCAGCTTCTCGACGGGAAGGGCGAGGAGCGGGCGCTGATGGTGCTGGGTGACCTCAACGACGAGCCCGGTGCCGCCACCACACAGATCCTGTACGGGCCGCCCGGCTCCGAGATCGGCACGCGTGGCTATGACACCCCGGACCAGGGCGACGGTGCGCGGCTGTGGAACCTCTCGGCGCGCATCCAACCAGCGGACAACCGCTACTCGCGTATCTACCGCGGCACCAAGGAGCTGATCGACCACGTCCTGGCCAGCCACCTCGTCGCCCATCACGTCGACGACGGCGACCTGACCGCCGGCCCCGCTCCGGACTCCATCGACGACGACCCCAACAGCCGCCGTGACACGCCCGCCTCCGACCACCGCCCGCTCATCGCCACCATCGATCTCTGATCGCCGGAAGGCCTGACGAGTCGGTACCTCAGCAGTCGTCGTCGAGCAGCCGCCATGCGGTGAGGGCGAGCCGGGCCCGTGTCAGTCCGGTGGGCTCGGCGAGTTCGATGCCCAGGGTCTTTCCGATCTGTTCCAGCCGTCGGGCGACGCTGCTGTGGTGCAGGTGGAGAAGGTCAGCGGCCTGGCGTTGCGAGCCGGTCGCGCAATAGGCGTCCAAAGTGTCCAGATCTTCCGCGTTGACGGCCATTCGGGTGATCGCCGCCACGTCCGCGTTGTTCCGCGCGGCGTCCTGAGGCACGTGCGCGAGCAGCGCCAACGCCCCCAGTCCGTCGAAGTGGACGATCGGCTGTCTCGCGGTGGTGAAGCGCAGCGCGATGCGGGCTTCCCGCCACGAGCGGGCGGGGCTCTCGGCGGCGCCGATGCCCGCGCGCACACCCGACGGAAACCCGGTCGAGTCCGTTGTGGTGGCCAGGAGGACGCCCACGTCGGCAAGCGGTGCCGCTTTCACCGGGCGGCTCGGGCAGACCAGTCGGCCGACCTGTTCGAGTGGAAGCTGCGACCGCACGGCGACCACGTGGACGGGAAGGTCGGCGGCGAAACCCAGTAGGCGCAGCGCCCGAGCTCTGGCCCCCTCGTCGCTCTCAGAGCTGATCACCAGCTCGACGAGAGCGGGGTCGGCCATCGTGGTGCGGGCCGGGCCGTATTTCTCGATGACCGCCGCGGCGGCGATGGCGAGCCGGTCCAGCACCACCTCGTCGAGCGGGCTGGGCGGGCCGGGGCGTTCCAGCCACACCGTGCCGATCTCCTCCTCGTCGAGTGTGATCGGCGCGGAGGTGGACGCCGGTGCCGCTGGGGCCGACGTTTCCGTGCCGTCGGGCGAGACGCGGATCGCCCGCCCCGTGCCGCGGAGCCGAATCCCGGCCACGCACTCGGCAAGGCCTGCCGAGGCGCGGGCGAGCGCGGGGAGATCCACCCGCCTGCGCATCAGCGTGTCGTAGAACATCACGACCCGGATCGCACCTTCGACCTGCGAATCCAGCTGCGACAGCCGTTCGGCCAGTGCCTCCATGGCAGGAGGCTATGCGCCGCCCGGTGCGTGATCCAGGCGATATGCCCGACGGATGGCGGATGATCTTCTGATGATCGATCGCGAGGATCGTCGGCATGGATCCCGAACTGGAAGCATTCATCCCGTTGTTCCCCCGTGCCGACCTGACCGACCCGGTCACGGCGCGTAAGAGCTTCGCCGGTCTGGCCGCCGCGGTGCCGGCGCCCGACACCGCAGGCATGGAGATCGAGGACCGCGCGGTGCCCGCCGATCCAGGTGTCCCGGTTCGGATCTATCGCCCGCACGGCGCCCAGGCCGCCATCGTCTGGCTGCACGGCGGCGGATTCGTCATGGGTGATGTGGACACCGAGCACCCGTGGGCCGCCCGCATCGCCGGCCTGTCCGGCGTCATCGTGATCTCGGTGGGCTACCGGCTGGCTCCCGAGCATCCGTTCCCTGCCGCCCTGGACGACGCCTACGCCGTGCTGGTCTGGGCGGCCGAGCACGCCGCTGAGCTCGGCATCGACCCGTCGCGGATCGCGGTCGGAGGCCACAGTTCGGGCGCGGGGCTCGCGGCCGCGGTGGCGTTGCGGGCGCGTGACCAGCAAGGGCCGCCGATCTGCTTTCAACTGCTCAACCAGCCGGGGCTCGACGACCGGCAGGAGACGTGGTCGGCGCGCACCTTCACCGAGACGCCCTGGCTGACTCGGGACAAGGTCGCCGATGGGTGGCGGCACTACCTGGGCTCGGCGCCCGCATCGCCGTACGCCGCTGCGGCCCGGGCCGACGACCTGTCCGGCCTGCCGCCTGCCCACATCGCCACCGCGGAGTTCTGTCCGAACCGCGACGAGGACATCACCTACGCAGTGCGCCTGCTCCAGGCGGGCGTGTCGGTCGAGCTGCACCAGTGGCCCGGCACCTTCCACGGGTCGCAGGCGATCCTGTCCGCCGAGGTGTCCCAGCGGCAGAACGCCGAACTCGCCGCAGCCCTGCGCCGTGCACTGGCCGAGTGAGGTCGCCGGTCACGGTCACGGCAGCGCGCACTGCGGCTGACCGGAACATTTGTCCAAGCGATCGGCGCGCACCGGCCGCGACAGTGGCCTCATGACACTGCCCCTGGACGACGGCAACGCACTGTCCTCATCCACCATCGGCGCGGTCGGGTGCCTGGTCGTGCCGAGATCGACGAAGACGAGAGAGCGATGAACGCCACCGACCTCGCCGAGGCGAGGGAGCAGTCCACACCCCCATCGGATTCCCATTCCTCCGCGGCGCAGAGCATGGGAGCGCTGCTGCGCCCCTATCTCCCGAATCTCGCCGCCGTTGTCATCCTGCAGATCATCGGTGCGGTCGCGGGGCTGGCGCCATTGCTGGCCGTGGTCGAATTGGGTCGTACTCTGTTGTCGCCCGGCCCGATCGATCACGGTCACGTCTGGTTCGTCGTGATCGCCGGTGTGATCGGCCTGTTCGTCCGGCTGCTGTTCACGGCCGCATCGTCCGGGGTCGGCCATCTTCTCGACGGTCGGGCGCAACTGTCGTTCCGTCGGCAACTCGCCGCCCGGCTGGGGCGCGTGCCGATCGGCTGGTTCTCCCGGCGCCGGACGGGCGAGTTGGCGAAGATCGTGGGCGACGACGTGAGTGCCGTGCACCCGTTCATCGCCCACACGCCCGGCGAGCTCGTCTCCGCCTTCGTGGTGCCGCTGGTATCACTGATCTACCTGTTCACCATCGACTGGCGGCTCACGCTGATCACGCTGATTCCGATCGTGCTGGCAGTGGCGCTGGTCCCCCTGATGATGACCCCCGACCGGCTGCGCGAGCAGACCGATTTCGACGGGGCCATGGCACGGATTGCGAACTCGGTCGTCGAGTTCGTTCAGGGCATCGCGGTGGTCAAGGCGTTCGGCGGAGGCGAGCGCGCCCACCGTAAATTCCGCACGGCCGTCGACGACTTCGTCGGCTCCTTCTACCGGATGGTGCGCGGTCTTTCCGCGATCGCTGCCGGAATGCAGACGGCGCTGTCACCGCCGTTCGTTCTGCTCGTCGTGCTGATCGGCGGTGCGGCTCTGATCACGACCGGTGGCATGGCGCCGGCCGACCTGCTGCCCTTCCTGCTGCTCGGACTGGGGCTGACCGCTCCGGTGGCGGTCCTCGGCCACGGCTTCGACGATCTGCAGAACGCCCGGCGCGCGGTCGGCCGGATCCGGGACGTGCTCGCGGTGCCGTCTCTGCCTGAGCCCGTGCACCCGGTCGCGCCACAGGGTCACCGGGTGGAACTGCGTGACGTTCGATTCGGCTACGTCGCCGATCACGAGGTGCTGCGCGGGATCGACCTGGTGCTCGAGCCGGGCACGCTCACCGCGATCGTCGGGCCGTCGGGAAGCGGAAAGTCCACGCTGGTTCAGCTGTTGCCGCGGTTCTTCGACCCGACCGACGGTTCGATCGCGCTCGGCGGTGTCGATCTGCGCGAGCTCGGCAGCCGGGACCTCTACCGGATGGTGTCCTTCGTCTTCCAGGACGTTCGCCTGCTGCGTGCGTCGGTCGCGGACAACATCGCGCTGGCGGTGCCGCACGCCGATCTCGACGATGTGGTTCGCGCCGCCCGGCAGGCGAACATTCATGACCGCATTCTCGAGCTGCCGCGCGGATACGAAACGGTGATCGGTGAGGAGGTCGGGCTGTCCGGTGGCGAGGCACAGCGGATCTCGATCGCACGCGCATTGCTCGCCGACACACCCGTTCTCGTACTCGACGAGGCGACCGCCTTCGTCGACCCCGAGACCGAGCAGGCGGTGCGCCGGGCCCTGACGACGCTGGGGGGCGATCGGACGGTTCTGGTCATCGCCCATCGTCTGGAGACGGTCGCCGACGCCGACACCGTCGTGGTGCTGGAGAACGGGTCGATCGTCGAGCGCGGCAAGCCCGCCGAGCTGCTGGAACGGAACGGAAAGTTCGCCGAGTTCTGGCGGTCCCACCGATCGGCGGTCGCCGACGAGATCGAAACCCGCGTCGGCGTACTGCAAGGAGACGAGCTCCGATGATTCGCATGCTGCTGCGTGTACTGGGGCACGAGTACGCCCGGCCGGTGCGTCGCACCGTGGCCCTGATGACGACGACCGCGATAGTCGAGGGTCTGTCCTATGCATTGCTGGTTCCGGTGTTGCGGGCACTGTTCGGGAGCGATCCCGCGGATGCGCAGCCCTGGCTGATCGCGTTCGGGGCCGCGGTCGCGGTGTACGCGGTGCTGCGCTATGTCAGCGATCTGTCCGGATTCCGTGTCGGGACCACTCTGTTGCACGGCATGTATCAGCGTCTCGGCGATCATCTGGCCCGACTGCCCATCGGCTGGTACAGCGCGGGCCGCGTCGGGAAGGTGTCCGTCCTGGCCAGCACCGGTGTCCTGCAGGCGATGAGCGCGATCGCGCATCTGCTGGCACCGTTGATCTCCGCCAGCGTGACGCCCCTGACGATCGTCGTCGTGATGCTCGCCTTCAACTGGCAGATGGGGCTGGCCGCCCTGGTTGCCGTACCGGTCGTGGCGGCGGTCCAGATCTGGGCGGGACGCTCGATGGACGCCGCCGACGTCGATCGCGCCGAACGCGACCATGAGGCCACCGGGCGGGTCATCGAGTATCTCCAGGCCCAGCCGGTGCTGCGAGCCGGCGGCCGGACCGTCGAACGCTTCGCGTACCTCGACGACTCGTTGCGGGAAGTTCAGCGCGCGTCCCGCCGTTCCACGCTGTCGGCGCTGCCCGGTGTACTGGGCTTGGCGCTCACGGTGCAGGCGGTGTTCACCGTGTTGTTGGTCCTGGGCGCCTACCTCGCACTCGGCGGGAACGTCGGTGTGGCGGAGGTCTTGGCGATCCTGGTGCTGGCCGCTCGCTGTGCGGATCCGCTGTTGTCGCTGTCGGATATCGGCGGCCAACTCCGCGGCGCACGTTCGGAGTTGGTGAGGCTCGACACGGTGTTGCGCACCGAGCCGCTGCCGGAGGCTCGCGAACCGATCCACCCGGTAGGCCATGACCTGGAGTTCGAGTCCGTCGCTTTCCGGCACGGCGATCGCATGGTGATGGACGACGTGTCGTTGTCCGTGCCGGAGGGACAGCGGCTTGCCGTTGTCGGACCGTCGGGTGCGGGTAAGAGCACATTGCTTCAGTTGCTCGCGCGGTTCTACGACGTTGACGCGGGCGTGGTGCGTGTGGGCGGTGTGGACGTGCGCGCGATCAACACCGACGTGTTGATGGCGCAGATCGCAATCGTCTTCCAGGACGTCTATCTCTTCGAGGGCACGATCGAGGAGAACGTGCGTCTCGGTCGTCCCGATGCCGAGGAATCCGAGGTGCGGGCGGCGGCCACCGCGGCGCGCTTGGACGAGGTGATCGAGCGACTGCCCGGCGGATGGGCGACGAATGTCGGCGAGGGCGGCGCGCTGTTGTCGGGAGGTGAGCGCCAGCGTGTCTCGATCGCGCGAGCGCTCTTGAAGAATGCGCCCATCGTGCTGCTGGACGAGGTGACCTCCGCGCTGGACCCGGTCAACGAGTCGGCCGTCCACGACGGTATCGAGCGACTGATGGCGGGCCGGACGGTGGTGATGGTGGCGCATCGGATGCGCACCGTCCGACGCGCCGATCGCGTCGTCTTTCTGGATGGCGGCCGGATTGTGGAGGAAGGCAGCCACGACGAACTGTTGGTCCGGGGCGGCCGTTACGCGGATTATTGGCGAATTTCCATGACCCCGGCAGGTCGGGTCGAAAAGGTTCAGTGACGCCCCCTCGGCGGAGCTCGACCGGCTGTGCTGCGCCGCCGGTCGGGCGAACGTCCGGGCCCCTGCGGGTCGTCGTCGGATAAGGGGTTGCCCCGCTCGGCTAGCGTCGCTGCTGTCCGTCAGCCCGCATTCCACGACGTGCCATCGGCACGCAAGAAGAGGCAGCACCGTGGCCAAAGCCGTACTCACCCCGCAGGCGGAGAACTTTCCCGCCTGGTATCAGGACGTCGTTGCTCGCGCCGAGTTGGCCGAGAACGGTCCGGCGCGGGGGACCATGGTGATTCGACCGTGGGGCTACGCGATCTGGGAGCTCATGCAGGCCGACATGGACAGGCGGATCAAGGAAACCGGCGCCCAGAACGCCGCGTTTCCGCTGTTCATCCCCATGAGCTTCCTGGAGAAGGAGAAGCAGCACGTCGAGGGCTTCTCCCCGGAGCTGGCCGTGGTCACCCACGGTGGCGGGGAGCAGCTCGCCGAACCGCTCGTGGTGCGTCCCACCTCCGAGACGGTCATCAACCACTACTTCGCCAAGTGGATCCAGTCCCACCGGGACCTTCCGCTGATGCTCAACCTCTGGAACAACGTGGTCCGGTGGGAGCTTCGGCCGCGCCTGTTCCTGCGCACCACCGAGTTCCTGTGGCAGGAGGGGCACACCGCCCATGCCACCTATGAGGATGCGGTCGAGGAAACCGAGCGCATGCTGGAGGTCTACCGGCGCTTCATGGAGGAGTCGCTGGCGATCTCGCTCGTGGTGGGAGAGAAATCGCCGGGGGAGCGCTTCGCCGGCGCCGAGCACACCTTCACCTGCGAGGCGTTGATGCGCGACGGCAAGGCGTTGCAGATGGGGACCAGCCACAACCTGGGCCACAACTTCGCGCGCGCCTTCGACATCCAGTACCTGGACGCGGGCGGCGAGCGCCGGTACGCCGCCACCACGTCGTGGGGAACGTCCACCCGGATGATCGGCGGAATGATCATGGTCCACGGCGACGACCACGGGCTGCGCCTGCCCCCGGCGATCGCGCCGCACCAGGTGGTGGTCATGCAGCTGGACGAGGGGAGCGAGGTCGCGGAGGCGGCCACGCGTGTCGAGGCGGAGTTGCGTGCCGCCGGCGTCCGCGCGCATCTCGACGCCCGCACCCACACCTCGTTCGGACGCCGCTCCGTCGACTGGGAGCTGAAGGGCGTGCCCGTCCGGATCGAGCTGGGCGCGCGGGAGCTGGCCTCCGGCCAGGCCACACTGGTCCGCCGCGACAACCGCAGCAAGAGCTCCGTTCCGCTGGACGGCGCCGCGCGTGCCGCCGCGAGCCTCCTCGGCGAGATCCAGCGGACGCTGTTCGCGGAATCGCGCGCGTTCCGCGAGGAGCACACCTACCCGGTCACCGACTTCGACGAGTTCACGCAGCGCGTCGGCGACGGCGGGCTCTTCCTCGCCGCCTGGTCGGGCACCGAGGAGTCGGAGCAGGCGCTCGGCGAGGCCACCAGCGCCACGATCCGCTGCATCGTCGACGCCGACCCGCCCGCGCCCACCTGCCTCATCACTGGCATGCCCGCCAAGCACACCGTGTTGATCGGCCGCGCCTACTGACGTCGACCGCACACACCTCCTGGCCACCGCACACATGGCAGAACGTGTGTGCGGTGGCCACCAGATATGTGCGGCGAGGTCAGGCGGCCGGGGTGTCCACGGCGTTCGTCACCTCGGCCCACGTGCCGAGCTCGTCCAGACGGGACTGCAGTGCGGCGCGCATGTCGCGGGCCGCGGCGCTGCCGGTGGCCAGCCGCAACGGAGGCTGTTCGGCGTCGACGGCGGCCAGGATGGCGGTGGCGACCCGCTCGGGCGCGTTGAACGCCTCGGCAGGCAGCGCATCGATGGCCCGCTGTACTTCGCGGACGGTCTGGTCGTAGTCGCTGTCGGTGGTGGCGACGTCGAGGTTGGACAGGAAGGCGGTCGCGGTGGGACCGGGCTCGACGAGGGTGACCTTGATCCCCAGCGGCGCGACCTCGCCGACGAGCGCGTCGGTGAGGCCCTCGACGGCGTACTTGGTGGCGGCGAGCATGCCGACGCCGGGGTGGGCGGTCTGCCCGTAGTACGAGGAGCCCTGCAGCAGGTGACCCGAGCGCTGCTTGCGCAAGACGGGCAGGGTTGCGCGCAACACGTTGAGCACACCGAAGACGTTCGTGTCGAAGATCGCGCGGGCTTGGGCGTCGCTGGCTTCCTCGACGGCCCCGAACAGGCCGAAGCCTGCGTTGTTGGCGACCACGTCGATCCGGCCGAACCGATCGAGGGTGTGTTGCACCGCGGCGCGCACGGATTCCGCGTCACGGACGTCGGTGTCGATGACCAGTACGCGTTCGGCGTGTTCGGTGGCGAGGTCGCTGAACTGCCCGGTGCGGCGAGCCAGCACCGTGACGTTGTCCCCGCGCCCGAGCGCGGCGGTGGCCAGGGCTCGGCCGATGCCGGAGGTGGCGCCGGTGATGAACCAGGTGCGGACGGTGCCGGTGGCGGCTGCTGGTGAAGTCATGGTTAGGACCGTAAGCAAGTTGCCAGTAACGGGCAAGGTGTAGTTGTGAGCGTCACTCGTTTGCTCGTAACGTATTGGAGGTATCGTTGGCTTCTCGTGAGGAGGCAACAGTGAAGACCGATAACGATCGCAGCCCGACGGCGCCTCCGCCCTCGGCGGCCCTGGTGTTGGAGTTCGTCAACACGCACGCCGACGGCGGCGGCCGGATCGAGCAGTTCGACGACGCGGCCGGGCTGCGCGGGTGGCTCGACCGGGTCGAGCTCCCCGAGGAGCTGGAGGGTGACCTGGAGGTCACCGGCGCTGACGCGGCGAGCGCCCGCGAGCTGCGGGACGCACTGGTGACGCTGCTTCTCGCGCACTCCGGGGAGGCAAGCAGCCTCGGCGAGCCGCTCGCCGAGGCCGAGAGCTACCTGCAGCGGGTGGCGAGTCGTTACCCGCTGACGAGCGTGATAGGCGCCGAGGGAGTCACGTTGCGGGCCGATCAGACCGGCGTACCCGGGGTGCTCGCCTCGGTGCTGGCCGGCATCACCGAGCTCGCCCAGTCCGGGGCCTGGCCCCGGGTCAAGGCGTGCCGCAACCCGCCGTGTCACTTCGGGTTCTTCGACCGCACCCGCAACTCCTCGGCCGGCTTCTGCAGCCCGGGGTGTGCCTCGCAGGCGTCGATGCGCGCCTACCGGCAGCGCAAGAAGAACGCGGCAGCCCGGTAACCGCCCGACCCGGAGTCGGTGCTCAGGCGCCCGCGCCCTGCATCACGCCGGCCGTCAGCTCGGCCGAGCGAAGCCGGTTGTCGATGTCCTGCGAATGGTGCGCGATGATCAGCTCGTCGGCCTGCGTCGACTCGGCGAAGTCCTCGAGGAAGCGGCCGACCTGCGGCGGGGTGCCTGCCACGGTGTACTTCATCATGTTCGCGATCTGCTGCCCGTTGGGCGTCGTCAGAAAGGCGTCGATCTGGGCGTCGGTGTAGTCCGGGGTGCCCGGTGCGCGCGAGAGCATCCCCCGCACGCGTGCGCGGCGCACCGTCTCGAACTGCTTCTGCGCGTCGTCCTCGTCGTCGGCGGCGATGACGTTCGCACCGACCATGACGTAGGGCTCGGCGAGCTGCTCCGACGGCTGGAACTCCCGCCGGTAGGTGGCGACGGCGTCGAACAGCGCGTCGGGCGCGAAATGCGAGGCGAAGGCGTACGGCAGGCCCAGTGCGGCAGCGAGCTGGGCTCCGAAGAGCGACGACCCCAGGATGTACAACGGCACGTTCGTGCCCGCCCCGGGCACGGCCTGCACCCCCGGTACACGGGACTGGCCCTGCAGGTAGCCCTGCAGCTCCACCACGTCCTGGGGGAATCGGTCGGACGACGTCACGTCGCGCCGCATCGCGCGCATGGTCACCTGGTCGCTACCCGGAGCACGGCCGAGGCCGAGGTCGATGCGGCCCGGATAGATCGTCGCCAGGGTGCCGAACTGTTCGGCGATCGTCAGCGGAGCGTGGTTGGGCAGCATGACGCCGCCCGCGCCGAGCCGGATCGTGGACGTGTGCGCGGCCACGTACCCGATCAGGACACTCGTGGCCGACGACGCGATCGTCGGCATGTTGTGGTGCTCGGCGTACCAGACTCGGCGGTAGCCCAGCCGCTCAGCGGCCTGGGCGAGCCTCACGCTCCCCTCGAAGCTCTCGCGCGCCGTCTGCCCGGGCGCAACGGGTGCAAGATCGAGGATGGAGAGCGTCACGGGCATCAGTCGGGCCTTCGATTCGTCGGGAGCCGGGAGGACTCGGATGAGTCGCTCGTCAGTGAGTAACCCGTGGGAAGCGGGGTTCGTTCCCGTCCGTGTTCCGCTCAGGCTCTGCAGGTCAGGGGCTTCCCACCGTTGTAGGTGACCATGTCGGACAGAGCGGCGATGACGTCGATCGGTCCGCCGCGCTCCACCCCCGCGAGCTCGGCGTAGGCGCGATGCAGGTTGCCGACGATCCGCTCCGCGTCCGGCCAGTCGGCGAACCGGCCGAGGTCGGTGTCCTGTGCCGCCCGCAGTGGGGTGACGCCTGCGGCCCGGCCGCGCTCGGCGATGTCGAGCACGAACCGCAGGTAGTCGAGACTCGCGTCGAGCGGCGCCCGGTCGTGGAAGACGGGGCCGTGACCGGGGATCGTCGTGGTTGCACCGAGCGGGGCGACGACGGTCTCCAGGACGTCGATCGCTCCGGCCACCGAGCCCATGAGCAGGAACGGCGTGCCGCCGTTGAAGATCAGGTCGCCGCAGAACAGCGTGGAGCGCTCGGGGAACCAGACCAGCGAGTCGTTGGTGGTGTGCGCGGGGCTGCCGACGTGCCGGACTTCTGCGCGCAGGTCTCCGACGTGCAGCGTGACGCCCTCGGTGAAGGTGAGGAACGGCGGGTCGAGCGGCAACGAGCCCCAGTCGGGGTTCTCCCAGAACGGCATCTCACGGGGCGGGCCGAACGCGATCATCTCCTCGCGGGCGCGCTCGTGCGCGACGATCGTGGCGGAGCCGAACAGTGCGTTGCCCCAGGTGTGGTCGCCGTGGTGGTGGGTGTTGACCAGCGTGCGGACGGGTGCCGAGGTCACCGAGGAGATGGTGTCGACGAGCGCGCGCGTGCGGCGTTCGGTGGAGCAGGAGTCGACCGCGACGACGCCCTGCGGCCCCACGGCGAAGCCCGTGTTGTTGATCCACCAGGTGCCGTCCGGCTGGACGTAGGCATAGATCCCGTCCGACACCTCCTGCAACGTGGGCGGAGCGGGGACGGTGATGTCGTGCGTCTGGGAACTCACGGGCTCTCCTTCCGGAGCGGGTGGACGGGTGCTCCCTCGACCACCGGAGCGTCGATCGCACCGAGCCCGTCGACCTCGAGACGGACGCGGTCGCCCGGCACGAGGTACGGGTAGGCGTCGGCGCCGTGCACGCGGGAGAGCTCGAGGATGCAACCGGTGCCGACCGTACCGCTGCCGATCAGGTCGCCGGGCATCACGCGGGTGCCGCGCGAGGCGTAGGCGATCATCTCGCCGAAGGTCCAGTACAGGGCGTCGAGACGCCCGTCGCTGTACGGCTTCCCGTTCACCGACGCGGTCATCCCGGCCGCTGCGGGAAGTTCGTCCGGGGTGAGCATCCAGGGCCCACAGCTCGACGCCGAGTCCTTGCCCTTCGCAGGCCCGAGGTTCAGCTTCATCTCCTCGCCCTGCAGGTCGCGGGCGCTCCAGTCGCAGAAGAGCACGTACCCCGCGATGTGTGTGACGGCTGCGTCCGGCGTGAGGTCGGAGCCCTCCCGGCCGATGACAGCGGCCACCTCCAGTTCGTAGTCGAAGGCGTGGCTGCCGGGTGAGATCGCGACGGGGTCGTGGGCGCCGCGCAGAGCGGCCGGGTTGGTGAAGTAGAAGACGGGCTGGGAGTACCAGAGTGGGTCGACCTGCAGGCCGATCGCGGCACTGGCCGTGACGACGTGTTCCTCGAATGCCATGAAGTCGCGGATCGACGGCGGGCGCGGGACGGGCGGCAGCAGCGTGACGGTCGCGGGATCGACGCCCGGCTCCCGGAGCGCTGTCTCCGCGGCCGCACGGAGCCGGGTGCCGTCGTCGCCGAGCAGTTCGACCAGGCTCGTGCCCGCCGGCACGGGATGCAGACGGTCCTCGTGCCAGACGGCGGTACGGACGACGCCGTCGGCCCCGGTGTAGCTGCTCCAGCGCATCGGGTGCTCCTCGAAGTCGGGATCATGGCGTGGCGTCATGATCCTCCCGCGGGACCGCCGACGAATCATGACGCCTGATCTCATGCTCGCACGACGGTCTGGCGTGACAAATCGCCACGAGCGTCAGCAAAGTCTCCAGAACGGCGCGGACTGCTCGAATTCCCCGCTGCTAAGATCTCGTCCTTCGGCCATACTGGGAAAATGAATAGCGCATGCGCGGTATCGGCGGTGTCGTGATGGAGACGCTCGTCGACGAAATCGGCCCCGATATCTACCGGCTTTCCACCTACGTCGAGCAGGCAAACCTCGTGTTCAACCAGTACCTACTGGTCGCCGAGGAGCCACTGCTGTTCCATTGTGGAGCGCGGCAGCTCTTTCCGCTGGTCCGCTCGGCGGTCGATCGTGTGATCCCGGCCGAGAGCCTGCGATGGATCAGCTTCGGTCATGTCGAGTCCGACGAATGCGGTTCGATGAACGAGTGGCTGGCGGTGGCGCCCCGCGCCGAGGTCATGTACGGGCCTCTCGGTGTGATGTTGTCGCTCAACGATCTCGCCGACCGGCCACCGCGTGTCGTGGCCGACGGTGAGTCGGTCGACCTGGGCGGCAAGAGCGTCCGATGGATCGACACGTCGCACGTGCCCCACGGCTGGGAGGCGGGCATCCTGTTCGAGGAACGCAGCGAAACCCTCTTGTGCGGCGATCTCTTCACGGCCTCCGGCAGGCAACCGGCGTTGTCCGAATCGGACATCGTCGAACCCGCGATGGCTGCCGAGGCGAAGTACCACTACACGGCCCTCACCCCGAATACCGCCCCGACCGTCCGGCGGCTCGCCGACATGGCGCCGTCAACTCTGGCGCTGATGCACGGTCCGGCCTTCTCCGGTGATGCCCCCGGGGCGTTGGCGGGGCTGGCGCAGTTCTACGACGAGGAGTTGCACGCTGCGATCGACAGAGCAGGCTGATCGCCTGGCAAGGTCAGTGCCCGTGTGGGTGGTCGTGACCGGCGCTCACGGCGCCTCCACCTTGGCGACGCCGACCATGGCGTCTCGTGTCACGAGCCGGGCGAGCTGTTCCTCGGAGAGGTTCTCCGTGCCGGCGGGTCGTTCCGGCAGCACCAGCCAGCGCACCTCGCTGCTGGAGTCGTGAACGGTGATCTGGACGTCGTCGGCGAGGTCGAGGCCCATCTCCGAGAGCACGGTGCGCGGTTCCTTGACGATGCGTGCGCGGTAGGCGGGGTCCTTGTACCAGCTCGGGGGCAGGCCGAGCACCGACCAGGGGTAGCAGGAGCAGAGCGTGCAGACCACGACGTTGTGGACGGTCGGAGTGTTCTCGACGACGACGATGTGCTCGCCCTGGCGTCCGATGAAGCCGAGTTCGTCGATGGCGGCGGTGCTGTCGCCGAGCAGCCACTGCCGATAGTCCGGGTCGGTCCAGGCCTTCGCGACGACCTTCGCCCCGTTGAGTGGGCCGATGTTGACCTCGTACTCGGTGATGAGACCGTCCATCACGGCCGGGTCGATCAGGCCGCGTTCGGTGAGCAGTTGTTCGAGGGCCTCGGTGCGCAGCGCCGCGGGAACGGGCGCGGTGGTTCCGCTGGTCATGGCGTCTTTTCCAGATAGCTCTCGTAGAGCTCGATCGTGACGGCGAAGGGCTCGGCGCCGGTGCCCCACAGCTCGTGGGAGTCGAACTGCACCGTGTAGACGTGCTGGGGGTTCTCGCCCGTGAAGTGCGCGTTCGTGTCGGGCAACAGCGCGCTGGGCTGGATGAGCTGGACGGTTCCGGTGTGTCCGCGGACGTAGCCGGCCAGCCTGGTGTGCCCGGCGGGTGAGATGTTCTTGGCGCGCACCCGCTCACCCACCGCGAAGGCCGGCGGAGTGTCCACAGGGCGCAGCGAGCCCGGGGCCGTGGGTGTGTAGTCGGGCTTGGCGGGCCGGGGGATCGGTGGTTCCTCGACGTGTTCACCGCGCAGGTTGCGGGCGCGGGCGTCGAGCGCGCCGGGCGCAAGGATCGCACTGTCGGTGAGCATCGACTCGGAGGCGTTGAGCCAGCGACCGAAGTAGCCCTGGTCCAGGTACGCGGAACGGTTCAGGCGCTCGACCGCGTGCCGGAAGGCGTCGACGTTGAATCCCGACACCCCCTGCGACAACAGCGCCAACGCGAACGCCCGGCCCTGCCAGGGCTCGGCGAAGACCTGCTCGTCACGGTTCGGCGGATGGGTCGGCCCCCAGCCCGGGGTACCACCCATGTCGGCAATTCCATCCATGACGCCACCTCTCGACATTTTGTGAGCCGATGGAATTCGCAGGAAGATTTCCGATGTCTATTTCTCGGAACCGGGATCGGGCATGAAGTGCTGACGGTTTCGCTCGATGAAGTCGTCGAGCGTGACGGCGGGACGTCCGGTCAGTCGCTGGATGTCGTCCGTCACCAGGTGGGTGTTGTGCCGGCGCAGCGCGATGCTCTGGGCGGACAGGTGCGCGGCAGCTGTGGGATCGGCCTGCCCTGCGGCCGTGGCGTTCGCGATCAGCTCGCGCCATTCCTCCGGTGGGATGGGCTGGTAGTGGACGGGACGGCCGGTGGCCTTGCTGACGGTCTCGGCGATGGCGGCGTGACTGGCGCGCTGCGCTCCGCCCACCACGGTGGTGCGGTCGGTGACCGAACCCGGATCGGCCAGGAGCGCTGCACCCATCGCGCCGACGTCCGACGCGGCGATCCAGGAGGGTTCGAAATCACCAAATGAGTTGCGGATCTGGCCGAGCTCGCGGATCTGGCTCCCGTGCAGGGCGAGCAGGTTCTCCATGAAGAAGGCCGCGACCCTCAAATGGGTGCCTCCATATCCCGCCCACTCGAAGATCCGTTCGGTCACCCATTGGGCCCGTCCCTGTGGGCTGAGGCTGGCAGGGAAGGCTGCATCCAAGGACAGATCGACGACTCGCTGCAGACCCTGCTCGTGCCCTGCGGCTGCGAAAAGCCCGGCGGCTTCGGCGATTCCCGTGCGAACGGGGTAGGAGAAGTACGCGGCCTCAATCCCGTCCAGCGCTGCGAGGATACTGGTGTAGTCGGCGAAGTCGCCGACCACGACCTCGATTCCCATGCCGAGTAGTTCTTCGGATCGCTCATCGAGCCGGCGAACCATGGCTCTGACGGGTATTCCTCGGCCGAGCAGTTCGCCGGCAACGTGGCGGCCGGTGCCGCCCATGCGTCCGGTTGCTCCGGTTACCAGAATCGGTGGTTTCACACTTGTCATGACATGCAATGTATCTCCCTCGTGTCTTGTCTGCCCGGGATGAGTAGATCGTCACGACCGGGCAAGTGGTAGTAAACTGAAACCAGGTTAGGCCAAGGTGGTTTTGATTCGCAACCACGCTGAGGAGGAGGGGTCGCCGGTGAGCGCGAAGACGTGGACGAGCCCGGGCTGTCCGGTGGCGCGTGCTGTCGACATCGTGGGCGACAAGTGGTCGCTGTTGATCATCCGTGACGCCTTCGACGGCATCCGGCGCTTCAGCCAGTTCCAGCGCAACCTGGGAGTGGCGAGGAACATCCTCAGCGGGCGTCTGCAGAACCTGGTGGAGGCCGGTGTGCTGAGCGTGCAGCCGGCCTCGGATGGCAGCAGCTACCGGGAGTACGTGCTGACCGAGAAGGGGCAGGAGCTGTTCGATCTCGTGATCAGCCTGCGTCAGTGGGGTCAGGACCACGCCTACGAGCCGGGGGAGAAGCACGCCCGGCTGGTCGACGTGGCGACCGACGAGCCGGTGCCGAGGCTTGTCTACACCGCACCCGACGGCTCCCGGGTGCGTGCGAGCGACACGCGGGTGCGCAAAGCCGGCGAGTGAGCCTCGGCGCCGGCCAAGTCGGGCAGAGGTGGCTGCGCCGGGCTCCGGTCAGGCCGCCTGGGTGGGTGTCCATTGGTCGGCGCCGAAGACTTCGTAGCGGATCTGTTCGGTCGGCAGGCCGCGTTGGCGCAGGTTGCTGCGGATGGTTTGCATGAAGGGAACAGGCCCGCAGAGGTAGGCCTCGGTGTCGGGGCGGATGGGGATGTCGTCGGGTTGGACGTGGCCGGTGTGGAGTTCGATGCCGGCGGGTGCGGGCTCGGTGGTGGGGTGGGCGTACCAGACGAGGTGGCGGAAAGAACGCAGGCGGGCGCCGCTGGTGATGATGTCGGCGCGCAAGGGGTGGCGGGTGGCGTCGTTCTCGGCGTGAACGGCGACGACGTCGCGCGTGGGTTGGGTGCGCGCGATGTGGTCGAGGATGGCGGCGATGGGGGTGATGCCGACCCCGGCGCTGATCAGGACGAGCGGGTGGGTGCCCGGGCGCAGGGTCAGGTCGCCGTAGGGGGCGCTGAGTCGCAGCTGGTCGCCCTCGTGGACGTGGTCGTGCAGGTAGCACGAGACCAGGCCGGCGGGGGTGCCGGGAGTGGCGGGGCGGGCACGGCGGACGGTGATGCGCAGCGCTCCACCCGATGGGGCTTGGGAGAGCGAGTACTGGCGCAGCTGGCGCCCGATCCCGGGCAGGTCGACGGCCACGCTGACGTACTGGCCGGGAGTGAAGGCGGGTGCGGGCTGGTCGTCGGTGGGGGTGAGGACGAAGGAGACGGTGTCGTCGGCCTCGTCGTGGCGGTGCGCCACGGTGAACTCCCGCCAGGGCTGCTCCGAGGTGACCCCGGCTTCGGCGTAGAGGCGGGCTTCGCGCCCGATGAGGCGGACGGCGAACAGCCAGTACAGCTCGTCCCAGGCGGCGGCGATGTCGGGGGTGACCGCGTCGCCGAGGACGGTGGCGACGGCGTGGAGCAGGTAGTGCCCGACGACGGTGTACTGCTCCGGGCGGATGCCCAGAGAGGCGTGGCGCTGGGCGATGCGTTCGACCATGACGTCGATCGGGAGGCCTTCCCCGGCTCCGATCTGGGTGGCGGCGAATGCGGCGACGGCGCCGGCGAGGGCTTGGCGTTGGGCGCCGGTGGCTTGGGCGCTGCGGGAGAACACGTCGAGCAGTTCGGGGTGTTCGGTGAGCATGGTGTCGTAGAAGACACCGGTGATGGTCTCCAGGTGCTGGCGCACGACGGGCAGGGTGGCCCGCACGATTTCTTCGTTGGCCGCGGACAACATGACTTCCTCCATGAATGCGCAAGGGGGATCGCCGGTTCGCCTCGGGTGTCCGGCGAACCGTTCTGGAACGAGAAGAGCGGGGTTAGTTGCGGGGGATCAGGTCGGCGATGCAGATCCCGGGTCGGGCGAAAGGTGTGAGGGTGGTGGTGAGGCCGCCGTCGGCGGCGCCCTCGACGGTGGCGTCGAGAAGGCCGCGGTGCACGCCGCAGACCACGCCGGGGTGACGGCGGGCGACGTCGAGGAACGGACAGGCGTGCAGTTCGATCCGGCTACCGGTGGGGGCGGGCACCGCTACGGGTTCGAAGCCCAGTTCGGTGAACAGCGCCACCGCCCGATCCGTCGCCACTGACAACGAGGACGGCACCGCAGACGCCTCAGGGGTGGGAGAGTCGGGCACCTCGGGAGCGGCGGGGTCGGACACCGTTGTGGCCCACGCGCGCCCGGCCTGCTCAGGCAGGTTGTCGTGCCCGCCCTCCTGCTCTAGTCGCCCGGCCAGGATCTCGGCGAGCAACTGGTAGCCACCGGCCTGCACGCCCGGAGTCACGGACGCGTACAACGCCTGCGGGCGTCCCGGGCCCGAACGGGTCCCGGTGCGCTGGGCCACGAACCCGGCCTCGATGAGCACGTTGAGGTGGAACCGCACTGTGTTGACGTGCAGGCCGGTGCGCTGGGCCAGCGCCCGCGCGTCCACCGGTGTCGCGGACTCCCGCAGCGCGGCCAGCAACTGGCGCCGGCTGGCCACCGCGAGCGCGTCGTGGGCGGTCGGCGGGGCTGGGGGCGTCTGCTCGGGCACGATCTTGAATATAGACGATGCTGATCGTTTATACTCTGTGAGGACGGCGACAGCTTCGGCCGAGCAGCTGCGAGGATGTGACCGTGCGCTTGTTCGTCGCACTGACGCCGTCGGCCGACGCGGTCACCGAGTTGTGGACCGCGAGCGAGGCCCTGCGTGCTGAACAACCAGGGCTGCGATGGGCCCTCCCGGATCAGTGGCACCTCACTCTGGCTTTCCTCGGTGAGGTCGGAGAAGTGGCGACGTCGGACCTGGCGGAGCGGCTGGGGCGCGTTGCCGCTCGACATCCTCCGCTCGTGTTGTCACTGGGTGGCGCGGGGCGTTTCGGGAATCGGGTCCTCTGGATCAGGGTGCGAGGTGACACCGATCGGCTGCGCTGTCTGGCCGCATCCGTGCGCGCGTCGGCCCGGCGTGCTCGATTGTCCGTCGAGGACCGGCCGTATCGGCCACACCTCACGCTGGCCCGGGCGCGGGACGGGGCTGACCTGCAGCCCGCCGTTGTGGCGCTGGGCGGGTTCGAGGGCCGGGCGTGGACCGTCGACGAGCTGCATCTGGTGTGCAGCCACCTGGGTGCCGGACCGGGCGGCACAGCCCGGCACGAGACCCACGCATCCTGGCCCCTACGCGGGCGCTAGTGGAACGCCCGGGCCGATCACGACCTGCGGCATCGTCATGCGTCGTCCGGACGACCGGCCGCTGCCTCGGGCTCTTCAGCGCCACCGCGGGATGCGCCGCGTCCCGACAGCGCGATCTCGTCGCGCAGCGGGTCATTGCTCGTGGAGTCACCGCGGCGGGAGGCCGTGACGAAGTAGGCGATGACGAGCAGTACGAAGAACGGAATCCCGACCTTCCAGGCGATCTGCAGGCCGTCGATGAACGCGGTGGAGACGAGTACCGCGCCGAGGAACAGGAACGCGAGGCCGGTGGTGACGGGCGCTCCCCACATGCGGGCGGGGGAGTCGGGTAGCCCGTGCTGTCGGCGCAGCAGCCGGAACCGTGCGTGGGACGCCAGGATCATCATCCATACGACCAGCGCGCCGAACACCGATATGCCGAAGAGGGCGAGGTAGGCGTCAGCTCCCTGGTTGACCGAGAGTGCGGCGGCGATCGCGAGGCCCGCCGTGGACAGCACCAGGGCGTTTCGAGGCGCTCCCGATCGGCTGACCTTTCCGAGCGCGGCGGGTGCGTAGCCGTGGCCGGCCAGGCTGTGGAGCATGCGCGTCGTCAGATAGAGGTTGGTGTTGGCGCTGGACAGGGCGGCGGTCAGGATCACGAAGTTCATGAGCGAGGCGCCGCCGGGCACCTGGGCGGCGTCGAGTACCCGGACGAACGGGCTGGCGTCGAGGCTGCCGCCCTGTGCTGTCTGCGACCACGGCGCGATGGTCAGCACCACGGCGATGGCGAGGACGTAGAAGATGGCGAGCCGGACCACCATCTGACGTGCGGCTCGCGGGACGTCCCGGGTCGGGTTCTCCGCCTCGGCAGCGGTGACGGACACGACCTCCGTGCCGATGAAGCTGAAGACGACGAACACCATCGCGAGGAAGACCCCGCTGAGGCCCATGGGGAAGAACCCGCCGTCGGACGTGAGGTTGTCCACGCCGGTCGCGGGCGCACCCGGCAGTCCAACGGTGATGAGCAGGATGCCGAGCAGGATGAACACGACGATCGCCGAGACCTTGATCATCGACAGCCAGTACTCGAACTCACCGAAGAAGCGCACGGTGGCGGCGTTGACGACGATCAGCGCTACGGAGAACACGACGACGGCGAGCCACAGGGGCACCGTCGGCCACCAGTACTGCACGTAGATCCCGGCGGCGATCACCTCACCGCCCACGGCGATCACCTGGATCGTCCAGTACGTCCAGCGGGTGACGAAGCCGGCCCATCGGCCCAGGTAGGAATGCGCGATGGTGCCGAAAGCCCCCGCCGTGGGGTGCACCGTGACCATCTCGGCCAACGCCCAGGCGATCACCAGCGCAACCAGCGCAACCACGACGAAGGCGATGATCGTCGCCGGTCCCGCCTGCGAGATCGCCAGCGCGGACCCGAGGAAGAGGCCCGTGCCGATCGCTCCTCCGAGCCCGATCATCGTCAGCTGCCGGCCGGTCAGCCGGCGATGCAACTGGTGCTCGGCAGCGCCTGTCGTGACGCCGTCGGGCTCAGCCATTGCGTCCTGATTCCACGGCATGGCCTTCGTGGACGCGAGGCCGTGGTCGACCGGGATGCTGTCGGTGCGTGCCGGCGTCGTCGCCCGGTGATCCGTGGTGCGCGGTCGCGGTCATCCGGCTTCTCCTCGCCACCGGGTACCCGGCCCCGGCCACTCCACGGACCTTAAGGACGGGTTCAATGAAGGTCAACAATCTTCAACGACGTTGACAGCGACGCACGTGGGGGCACGCTGTTGATGACGCTCGCCGCCCGACGGGGGGACGCTCAGGCCCCAGCGGTCCACGAGCCGGATGCGTCGCTCCGCCGGGAAGAAATGGCCTGCGGGATACGCAACGTCAGCGCGGTGAGCCGCGTCCGAGCCATTCGAGTGCGAGACGGGTCGACCGAATCGGGGAATTCGGTCTCGGTCGGTGTCATCGGTGCCGGGTGGCGGTTGCTGTCGCCGCCAACGGGTGAATACGTCGAAGATCTGTCGATTCTCAGCGTCCTTTCAGTTCTCAGCTTCCATTCAGGACGCCTTCAATACGGTCCCCGACCATGTCCACTGCACTCATAACAGGTGGCAATACAGGGCTCGGCGCGGCATTCGCTCAGCGGCTGGCGGCCCAAGGCCACAACCTCGTACTGGTCGCGCGGAACCGCGAGCGGCTGGAGGGCGTGGCGGGCCGAATCCGCGCCGAACACCGCGTCGAGGTCGAGGTGCTGTCCATGGATCTGGCGGTGCCGGCCGAGCGCGCGATCGTGGAGAGGAGGTTGAACGGCTCAGTGGGTGGCCCGGTGGATATTCTGGTCAACAACGCAGGCGTGAGCACCCACGAATTGTTCGACCGCGCCACTCCCGCTGGGCTCCAATCCGAGATCGACGTCAACATCACCGCGGTGCTGCAGCTGACCCGCGCCGCGCTACCCGGCATGCTCGGCCGTGGCCAGGGCATTGTCATCAACGTCGGCAGTTTCGCGGGCTATCTGGGCAACCCCGGTTCGGCCTACAGCGCCAGCAAGGCGTGGGTCATGAGCTTCACGGATTCCATCGCCGCGTCGCTGGTCGGTACCGGCGTACAGGCGATTGCGATCTGCGCCGGTCAGATGCGCACCGGCCGGCACATCCGCGCGGGACGGCCGGTCGGATCCGCGAAGTCGCCGCTGTGGTTGGAGCCCGCTGACGTCGTCGACCGCTGCCTGAGTGACCTGCGTAAGCAACGGACGCTCAGCGTCCCGGGCGCGACGTATCGCACCGCTGTGAACCTGCTCGAGCTACCGCGCCGGTCCCTGCGCACGGTGGCCCGGCTGGCCGGCCACGGTCGTGAGCAGCAGGCGATCCGAGTGCGCGCTCCGAAGGAGCCCGAGTCGCCGACCGTGATCTTGCCGTCCGTGCATCGGTGACTCGTGCACCCGTTGGGCGTGGCGGTCATGCTGCCGAACGGGCGGCCTCCGGGCCCGCGAGGGACGCGCGTGCTGCGGTCGCGTGCGGCGCGATCACGCTCCGCGGGGACAGCAGGACGACGCCGACGGCCGTGGCGAGGACTCCCGCGAGGCCGATCACGAGATGGAGCGGCGTGGTGGAGATCGGCTCGCCGAGGGCCAGAACGGCCACCATGCCCGCGGCCAGCGGATCGACGAGCGTCAGCGTGGCGAGCGGAGCGCCGAGACCGCCGTCGCGGTATGCGTGCTGGGTGAGGACCACTCCGGCGGCGGCCGCCAACAGGCCCGCGCCGATGACGGTCGGCGCGGTATGGCCGAGCCACACGGCCTTCGCCGTGCCCGAGGTGAATCCGAAGCACAGCGCGGCGGCCACCGCGTAGAGGACCGGCGCCGCACGAGGCAGCATGTGCCTGATCGTGATGGCACCCGTGGCCAGTACGACGGCCAGCACTGCCACGGCGGCGGCGACGACCCAGTACCCCAGCACCGGCGAGACCGATGCTGAGTGGCGGGGGATCGCGGACAGCGCCGCAGGCAGGCCGAACACGATGCATGCGGCGCCGAGCAACGTCGGACGGTCGGGGGTCGTTCTGGTCATCCGAGCGTGGATCACCAGGGCGAACACCAGTGCCGTGACCCCGAGCGGCTGCACCAGGAGTAGAGCGCCGGAACCCAGCGCGGCGAGGTGCAGAAGGGCCCCGAGGCAGCTTGCCGCGATCGCGGTCCACCAACCGCGTCGCCGCACCAGCCGGGCAACCAGGCGGAGACCTCCCGACTGGTGGTCGGCGACCTCCCGATGCTGGAGCACCGCGGATGCGGAATAGCAGACGGCGGAGGCCAGGGCGAGGGCGACCGCGAGGAGGATCTGCACGAAGACGACGTTACTGACCCGCCGCTTCGGTGCGGCCATTCCGAAGGCAAGATATCGACAAAATCAGCGTCCACGGTGGGCGTGTCGAGGGCGGTTCGTCGAGTCTGCGGCCGTATTCGCACAATGTCGCGATCCTCGCAGCCACCGCGGCGACATTGCGACGGTGCACCTTTCGCGCCTCCATCCGGAGCAACGGCTCCCTCCGCGCGCCGCTCCTCATGCCCTCCCAGCGGGCAGTGGTGACACGGCGACCAGGGCCCGCACGTCGTCACGTGTGAGCCGGGCTCCGCGGGTGTGTTCGGCGGCGAAACGCTGCTCACCCAGCGCCGCCCGCACGAGTGTGGTGATCCGATCGATGTCGGCCCGTTCGGCGGGCGCTGCGGACTGCCCGTTCGCGCCACGCATCGTGTCGGCCGTGCCCAGGAGCCGAGCGGCCCGGTCGTGGTGCCCGGCGACGGCCATCGCGCCCGCCAGCCCGTCCACCGCGATCGTGAAGTCGCGGCCCGTGGTGAATCGCGCCGCCAGATCGAGGACCTCGAGGTGCGATGCGACCGCGCCTGCCGCATCGCCACGCTGCTCGGCGACGAAACCGAGTTCGGCCATGACCATGGGCAGGTGCGGGGGTGGGTTCTGCGCGGCGTCCTCGTGCGGGGTCAGGCTCAGCAGCCCGTGCAGATGGGTCTCCGCGAGATCGAGGCGGCCGTCTCGGCGAGCGGCGAAGGCGAGTCCGAGCATGGCGAAGATCCGCCCGGGCCTGTGCCCCTGTGCGACGGCCAGCCGCAGCGCCTGCTCGCAATGCACCACTGCCGTCGCGTGGTCACCCCGTTGCAGCGCGATCCAGCCGAGCCAGCCCAACCGGCCGGCGACCTCCGCCTGCAGACCCAGCTCCTCGGCGAGTCGCAGTCCCTCGCGGTGCTCCCGCTCTGCCCGATCATGGTCGCCGGTCATCTCGGCCAGCGCACCGAGCCAGCTGGTGGCCTCCAACCTCCCCCAGCGGTCGCCGACCCCCCCGAACAGCTCGGCGCTCCGCTCGGCCTCGCGTTCGAGGGCCACCACGTCGGCGCGGATGTGTGCGAGCTTCGCCCGGCAGGCGAGCGCCGCCGCCGTTCCCCACCGGTCGCCGAGCTCCTCGAAGACGGGCAGCGCCCGGTCCATCAGCTCCTCGGCCACGGCCAGGTCGCCGAGGTCGATCCCGGCGTAGGCCAGGAACCACTCGGCACGGGCCCGGCCTGCCGGATCCCCGGCGTCCTCGTACAGGTCCAGCGCGGCGCGGCGGCGCTCGTCCCGGTCGGCGAGGTCGCCGTGGAGAAATCCGATACCGGTGTGCCAGGCCAGGACACTGGCTCGAAGTGCGGTCGCCGCGGAGTCCGCGCCGGGGACGCCCAGCGCCGCGGCCAGCCACCGCCGGGCCTCCGGGACCCTGCCACGGAGGAACCAGTACCAGGTCGACGCGTTGACGAGTCGCAGAGCGCCCTCGGCGTCGCCGTCCCGGACAGCTGTGGTGAGAGCGGACCGCAGGTTGGCCGTCTCGGCATCCAGGCGCCGGAGCCACCGCCGCTGGTCGGAGCCGTACAGCTCGGGCTCCGCCCGCTCGACGAGATCGATGTAGAAGTGCTGGTGCCGCAACCGGACGTGCTGGGTCTCCTCCGCATCCCGCAGCCGGTCGAGGCAGTAGGCAGCCACCGACTCCAGCAGCTTGTACCGCGGCCCGTCCGGGCCGGCGGCGACGACCACCAGTGACCGGTCGACGAGGCGGACGAGCTGGTCGAGCACGCTCAGCTCGACGTCTGCGCAGACGTACTCGGCGGCCTCCAGCGTGCAGCCGTCGGCATGTACCGCCAGGCGACGCAGCACGGTCTGCTCCGGAGCGGTCAGGAGGTCCCAACTCCAGTCGATCATCGCCAGCAGGGTCTGCTGGCGCGGCGGTGCGCCCCGGTGACCCGTGGCCAGCAGCCGGAACCGGTCGTCGAGCCGGTCCACGAGCCCCTGGACGCCGAGCGCCCGCACGCGCGTCGCCGCCAGCTCGAGGGCGAGGGGGATGCCGTCGAGCCTGCGGCAGAGCACCCCGACGGCGGGAGCGGTCTCCGCATCGAGCGTGAACCCCCTGGCTGCGGCGGATGCACGGGCGACGAACAGCTGTACGGCGCCGGTCCGCCCCAGTTCCGGGAGCTTCGCAGCGCGGTCGGGCACGTCGAGCGGCGGAACGTTCCACACGACTTCGCCTGCGAGCCCGAGCGGCTCCTGGCTCGTCACCAGCAGTCGTAGACCCGGAACGGTGCGCAGCAGCTGCTCGGCCAGCGTGGCGACCGGTTCGACGAGGTGCTCGCAGTTGTCCAGCACCATCAGCAGCCGGCGGGGACGCAGTGCCTCCGTGAGCCGCTCGACCGCGGACACCGGCGCGGCCGACTCGGCTCCGGCCCGGACATCCAGCACGGTCATGATCGTCTCGGCGAGCAGCGGCACCACGTCCTGGTCCGCGACCGGGTCGAGCGCGGCCAGTTCGACGAGCCACGCTCCGTCCGGGAACGCGTCGTTCAGCCGTCGCGCCACCTGGATCGCGAGCCGGGTCTTGCCGACTCCGCCCGGGCCGGTGAGCGTCACCAGCCGGTCGGAGTCGAGCCGACTGCACACGTCGGCGACGGCGGCCTCCCGCCCGATCAGATCGGTGAGAGGTTCGGGCAGCCTCGTTTCCGGGTGAGGGGATGGCGGCGCCTGGGTGGCGGGCGCGGCCAGCGCCGGATCCTGGGTCAGGATCGCGCGCTGGAGGGCGGTCAGCTCGGCGCCGGGGTCGAGGCCCAACTCGTCGGCGAGCAGCACCCGCAGCTCGTCGTAGCTCGCGAGGGCTTCGCCCGGCCGTCCCGCGCGGTAGAGGGCGCGCATGTGTGCCGAGCGCAGCCGCTCCCGCATGGGGTGCTCGGCCAGCAGCGCGCTGAGCTCGACCACCATCGCGGCGTGCTCGCCCAGGTCGAGGCGGGCCTCCGCGCGCTCCTCCTGTGCCGTGAGTCGCTGCTCGGCCAGGCCCGCGGCCGCCGCCGCGACGAACGGCTCGTCCGCGAAGTCGGCGAACGCGGGCCCGCGCCAGATCGCCAGCGCGTCCGCCAGCACGGTTGCCCTCGTCCGCTGGTCCGATGTGCCTGCGGCGTCCGCGAGCAACGACCGGAACGTGCCGGCGTCGGTCGTGCCCCGGATCAGGTACCCGGCAGGAGTGTGGACGACCAGGTCCCGGCAGCCGGGCTCGGCGTCCTCCAGTGCCCTTCTGAGCTGCGAGACCTTCACCGACAGGGCAGCCGTCGGGTTGGCGGGCGGTCGCTCGCCCCACAGATCGTCGATCAACCGGTCGGAGGGCACCGGGCGTCCGTCATGGACGAGCAGGTCGGCCAGCAGGGCGCGAACTTTCAGTCCCGGGATCGCGACGGGCAGGTCATCGGCCGTCCACGCCGCCACGGGCCCGAGTACCCCGAATCGCACGGCCGACACCGTAACGGCCTTCTCAGGCAGGCCGTAAACCGGCGAGAAGGTTTCTGTAAGAGATCGTCGGCAGACTGCGGCACACACCGACCGACAGGAGCACGACCATGCGAAAGATCATCGCTTCGACCCACACCACCCTCGACGGCTACATCGACAACCCGCACCTGTGGTCGATGCAGTACATGAACGACGAGGCCCAGGCCTACGCGATGGAGCTCACCCTCGGTGCCGACGCCCTGCTACTCGGGCGGGTCACGTACGAGGGCATGGCGCAGGCCTGGCCTGCGATGGGCGGGAACCCCTACGCCAACCACGTCAACAGCATCGCCAAGTACGCGGTCTCCTCGACCCTGGACCCCTCGGCCCTGACCGCATGGGACAACTCGACCCTCATCCCGGGCGACGACCTCGTCGCCGAGGTGACGAAGCTGAAGGAGCAGCCCGGCAAGAACATCCTGATCTGGGGCTGCGGGCGGCTCACAGATGCGCTCATGGAGCACGGCCTGCTCGACGAGTACCGGCTCTGGGTCTCCCCCGTCATTCGCGGCGAGGGAGAGCGCTTGTTCCGCGACGGCGTCGCCGCCACTCTCGAACTGGCCGGGACGACCCAGTTCCGCAGCGGCAGCGTCGTGCTCGCCTATCGCCCGGTGAACGCGAACGCCGAGCCGGTGGCCGCGGGCTGAGGACGGACCCGCGATCGGCGTAGTCACCTGCCGACGATGTCGGCACTGCTGCGGCGTCTTACGGTTCTTCCGGTCGGCCCCCCTCATGATGGTCGCGGTGTCCGGGGGAATCCTCCGATCATTGAAGCTGTATATTGGGTCATCGAGGATCCGTAAGCGCCGCAAGGCGGACAATAATTCCGCGCTTGGTTTCGGTGATAGTGCCGGCACTGTCTTCACGTCCGGATGATCTGAAGCGAATTATCGGGAGCGTGTCAGGATCTCGCGTGTCCAAAAATGGTCGTCGATCACGAACGCCTAGCGGGATCCGGCGATCAGAACCCTCGTGGCGGCGGCACGGGAGGAAACCCCCTTCAATTCCGGCCATTTCGAGGGCGCGCGGGTGACCGGACGGTTGTCCGGAACGACGCGCCGCGGACTCGCACAACGAACCCGGATCGCGGGCGTGGACCTGGCCAGAGGGCTCGCGCTGCTCGGCATGATGGCCGCGCACGTGTTCGACGCCGCCGAGCCGTCGACCGTCACCACCGCGGCCGCTGATTGGTCGGTCACGACTTTTGCGCTGGTAGCGGGGGTGAGCCTGGCGCTCATGTTCCGTGGCAAGCGGGCGCGCCGAGAACGCGCAGCGGTTCGTGCCGGCATCGCGGTACACGCCGTGCTGGTCGCGGTGATCGGTCTGGCGCTCGGGTTCACCGGTCGTGCGGACATCGTCCTTCCCTGCTTCGCCGTGCTCTTCCTGCTCGCGATTCCGCTACTCGGGTTGCGGCCATGGACGCTGACGCGCATCGCGGCCGTGTCGTTGCTCGTCGCCCCACCGATGATCACGGCGACGCTCGCAGGCGCCGTCCCGGGGCCGGTCGACAACCCGACATTCGCCACCCTGGTCACGGATCCGGCCGGGCTGGCCATCGGGTTGTTCGTGACCGGCTTCTACCCCGTGATCGCCTACCTTGCCTATATCTGTGCCGGGCTCGCCATCGGCCGCATGGATCTGTTGTCCGTCCAGGTCGCATACCGGCTGCTTCTCGCAGGGCTCGGAACCGTGGCCGTGGGGATGTTGTGGTTGATGCTGCCACTACCGCATCCGCGGGGCTGGATGGTTCTCATCCACGATGTACACGGTCTCGGTGCGGCGATCGCGGTCGTCGGCGCGTCGCTGCTCGTGGTGCACGTGCCGGTGATCGCACGCCTGCTGTGGCCGATCAGGACAGCGGGAGCGATGCCGCTGACGCTCTACTCCGCACACGTGCTGGTGCTGGTCCCGGGTGTGCTGGAGCACGAACCCGCCGTGCTGTTCCTGTCGCTGATCGCCGGCGGGCTCCTGTTCGAGGTGGTGTGGCGGGCGCTGGCGAGGCAGCAGCAAGGCCCGCTGGAATGGCTGGTCGGGGCGGCCTCGCGCAGGGTGCGCCGTGCCGTCCGCGGGCCGCGAGGCGCGGCGGGGCCGGCCTCACACGCCGATCACGGTGAGTCGAGGCAGCCGACGCGGCGGCAGGGCTGCCGGCCGGCGAGCACAGTCGTCGCCGGCTCGGCTCGCCCTCGCCCCCGGTTCCCGCACAAGGAAGGAACGATCGATGACGACAGCCCCCTGGGTGCACGGCCGTGCCGGCGACGCCGATCTGGTGGTCGCCGCTCATGAGCTCCAGCCACTGCTGCGTCAGAACAGCGCCGCCAACGAAGCCGCGGGGCAGCTCACCGACGCGGTGGTCGATGCCCTGCACGACAAGGACCTCTTCGGCATGTGGGTCCCTGCCTCGCTCGGCGGCGTCGAGCTCGATCCCGTCTCGTCGCTGGAGGTCGTGCAGGCCCTCAGCGAGGCCGACCCGTCCACCGGCTGGGTGGTCACGACCACTGCGTTGGCCACGGGTACCGGCGGTGCCTACCTGGGTGACGCGGCGGTGGCGGAGATGTTCCGGGGGCGGCGTTTCCCGGTGGTGGCAGGTCAGGGCACCCGGCCGGGAAAGGCGGTGCGGGACGGTGAGGGCTACCGGCTCTCGGGGGCGTGGAGCTTCGCGTCGGGCATCAAGCACGCGCAGTGGATCCACACGCTCGGGATCGTGGAGGAGAGCGGCGAGCCGCTGATCTTCGTGCTGCCGGTCGACAAGGCCGAGCTGATCGACAACTGGGACGTGCTGGGCCTCAAGGCCACCGGCAGCATCGACTACACGATCGAGGACGTCTACGTCCCGGCCGTGTTCACCCACTCCGGACCCACCGAGACGCCGGTGCGCGGCGGCTCGCTGTTCACCCTCGGGATCACGCATATCGCGTTGATCGGCCATTCGGCGTGGGCGCTCGGGGTGTCGCGCCGGATGCTCGACGAGTTGTGCGCGCTGGTCCGTTCGAAGTCCGGTCGGCCGGGCACGATGGCGGCACATCAGGGCTTCCAGGCGATCTACGGTGAGGCCGAGGCCCGCTGGCACGCGGCCCGCTCCTTCGTCTACGAGACGTGGCGCGGTGCGAGCGAGACGATCAACTCCGGCGCGGCACTCAGCGTCGAGCAGAAGACGTTGCTGCGGCTTGCTCTGTACAACGCCACGTGGGCGGCGGAGGCGATCAGCGTCGTGGTCTACCGGGCGGGGGGCACCACCGCGTTGCGGTCGGGGGTGATGCAGCGCTACTTCCGGGACATGCACGCCGGAACGCAGCACGTCACCTCCGCCCCGGGTGTCATCGAGGCCTGCGGGCGCTATCTGGGCGGCCTGGCGCCTGCGCACGACTGGCTGCACATGGACCTGGTGCCGAAGGCGAGCTGACGGCCGTCTGCACGTCGGGCGGCTCGTGCCCTGACCATCGAGCATGGTCAGGGCACGAGCGTTGGCGCGGCCGGATGGGAGGCCGCGGCGTGAGATCAGATCCGGGCCTTCGCCAACTCGGCCTCCACGATGTCGGCCGCGGCGCCGGCACCGCCTGCCGCGCGCAACTCGTCGCGGAGCACCGCGAGGCGATCCCAGACGTCGATCGAACCCACGAGTGAGAGCAGCGCCTCCCGCATCGCCTCGGGAGTGGCGGACTCCGCCGGGATGGACACGCCGACCCCGAGCTGTTCGAGCATTGCCGCGTTCCCGAACTGGTCGACGGCCTGCGGCACGGCGATCATCGGAACTCCGTGGTACAGCCCTTCGGAACACCCGCCCATCCCCGCGTGCGTCACGAAGGCCCGCGCGCGGGCGAGCACTGCGACCTGCGGGACCCAGCGATGCAACTCGACGTTCGGAGGCAGCGGGCCGATCGTGGCCGGGTCGACATGGGAGCCGATCGCGATCACGACCTGCCAGGGCAGCGGACCGAACGCCGCGACGCAGTCGCGGTAGAACGCCGCTCGGTCCGTGTAGGCGGAGCCGAGCGAGACCAGCAGGACGGGCTTGTCCGACTCCGGCCAGTCCTCCTGCCGGCGCCGGTCCAGCGAGGGCCCGACGAAGGTGTAGACGTCGTCGTCGACGCGGTCGGCGTTGGGCTGCATCGCCCGCGGGATCAACACGATGCAGCGCGGCGGGCGACCGCTGAACGTGTCGACGTCGAGGTCGATCCCCAGCTCGGCGAGCCAGTGCGCGAACCGCGCCTGATAGCGCTCGTACTCCGGCTCGCCCAGGAACGTCAGCACGTCGGCCATGTCCTCCTCGTAGCCGCGCCAGGCCACGAGCGAGGGGGAGAGCTGCACGAGTGGGAGGCCCCAGCGGTGAGCCAGGGCCCGGCCCGGGTAGCCCGCGATGTCGTAGAGGACGACGTCCGGCCGGTCGTCGGTGAGCGCCGCCTCCAGCTGCGGCAACACGCGAACCGCGTCCTCGAAGAAGATCGACATGCCTTCGATGGGGTCGCTGGGCCACTGCTGGCCGCGCGTCTCGTCGGGCAGGCCCGAGGTGTAGACGAGTGGGGTGGCGCCCGTCGAGCGGACGGTGGCGGCGAAGGACTCGGGGATCGCGTAGGTGACGCGGTGGCCGCGGTCGACGAGCTCCGCGATGACCGGCAGGTTCGGGTTCACGTGGCCGTGTGCGCCGACGCTCACCATCAGGATGTGGGACACGAGGATTCTCCAGGTCTGCTATTCGGACGAGGGCAGGACGCAGACCCGCTCGGCGTGCGGGCGGGTGCGGCGGGAAGCCCGCTCAGCCGTACAGCTGCTTCTGGATCACGGCCGGGACTGTAGCGGAGCCGGAGAGGACGTCGAACCGAATTACCGGACCATCCGGGCGAACGAGATCAGCCGAGGTGTAGTGCAGCACGTGGCGGATGGCGCCGTGCTGCGTGTGCGCAGGGTAGGGGGCCAGTCGCACTATTATCACAATGTGACCAACGATTTCCTGCTCGACGGGATGAGCGCATCGTCTGGCTCGCCGGCCGAAGCGCGGGGAACCGGAGTCGGCGTGCTGGATCGCGTGGTGGCGATTCTGGACGCGGTCGAGACCACGCCGTTGAGGTCGAGTGAGCTGGCGCGGCACGTGGGGCTGTCGGTTCCGACGGCGCATCGGCTGGTGCGCGCCATGGTCGTGCACGGGCTCCTGCGGCGCGATGCCGAGGGGCGCCATTGGCTGGGCCAGCGGTTCCCCTCGTCACCGCTGGTGCGCACGGCCGAGCCCGTCCTGGTCGCGCTGGCTCGACAGACGGGTGAGTCGTGCCAGTTGTGGGTGCGGCGTGGAGTTCGACGGCTGTGCGTGGTGTCGATCGAGGCCGACAAGGAACTGAGGGCGTCGTTGCCTGTTTCGGCTCTTCTGCCCATTTCCGTGGGGGGATCGGCGGCCTTTGCCCTTGAAGCACCCGCTCCGGCGCCCGATCATCCCGGGTGGTTCGAGTCGGTGGCCGGACGGATAGCGGGCGTGTGTTCGGTGAGCGCCCCGGTGCGGCAGAACGGCGAGGTGCTCGCCGCCGTCTGCGTGTCTGCGCCGATAGCCCGAGCCGTCGAGGGGCCCGGGGTCCGGTTCGGGGATTCCGTAGTGGCAGCGGCGGCACAACTCGAAGGCGCCCTGCGCCACGGCCGGTGAGCAGGATCGCGGCCGTGCCCGCGTAATCCGCAGAGGCGCAGCAATCGGGAATCCGCCGCGTTTCGCCGTTTCCATCTGATTCCGAACCGCCATTGTCTGCGGTCTCTTGCTGGCCCTCGCATGCGCGCCTACCATCAGGATTTGGAGTCAATTCATCAAATAGTGAGAACGATGCCGCAGGTGCCTGCTGATCGGCCGCCCGAGAGGGGGCCTCGAGGAGCGAGTGTGACCACGGAACCTTCTGCCCGGGCGACGAATGCGCCGACCGTGGCCGAGTACCTGCTGTCCCGGCTCGTGGCTGCGGGTGCCAGGCACGTCTTCGGCGTTCCCGGCGACTTCAATCTCCGTCTGCTCGACGCCGTCGTGGATCACCCGGATCTGGAATGGGTGGGCACCGCCAACGAGCTCAACGGGGCCTATGCGGCCGACGGGTACGCCCGCGTCGGCGGTCTCGGCGTCGTGCTGACGACGTACGGGGTCGGCGAGTTGTCTGCTCTCAACGGCCTGGCCGGTAGCTTCGCCGAAGCGGTGCCGGTCCTGCACATCGTCGGATCACCGGCCACGGCGGTGCGGCAGGCCGGTGCCCCGGTGCACCACAGCCTCCTCGACGGGGACATGGACCACTTCGTCCGGGCCCTCGACGAGGTGACGTGTGCTTCGGCGGTGCTGACCGCGGAGACCGCCGCCATGGAGATCGACCGGGTGCTCTCCGTGGTGCTCGAGCGGAAGCGCCCGGGCAGCATCAGCGTGCCTGCTGATCTCGTCGACACGCCGATCACGCTCACCGCGAGCACCCCGTCCGCGGGTGCGCACCTGGCGGCGCCCGTGTCGGCTCTCGCGGAGTCCGCCACCGCGATGCTCGAATCGGCGAGGAGCGTGGTCGTGCTGGTGGACCACCTCGCCCGCCACGGTGTCACCGCCGAACTCGAGGCGCTGGTGGGCGTCGAGAACGTGGCTTCGGCGGTCACGGTGGCGGCCAAGGGCCTGATCGACGAGAGCGCGCCGGGCTTTCTGGGGGTCTACGTCGGAGGGCTCAGCGACGAGGCCGTGCGCTCCGCCGTGGAGGACGCCGACGTCGTCATCGGCGTGGGGCTGTGGTGGGCCGATCTGAGCTCGGGCGGGTTCACCGTGAAGCTGGATCCGGCACGGCTGATCGACGTGCAGCCTGCCCGGGTCGACGTCGCCGGTGAGATCGTCGACGGGCTCCCGATGGCGAACGCGCTCGCCACGCTCGGGGAGATCCTCGCCGACCGTGCTCCGCTGCCCGTGCGGGAGGCGCTCCCGGCGCCGTTCGTGGAGGAGCCGTCGTTGTGCGGTGCTCTCACGCAATCGGTGTTCTGGGAACGAATTCAGCGCTTCCTGCGCCCTGGCGACATCGTCGTGGTCGACCAGGGAACCTCGTCCTACGGGCTGGCGCCGTTGCGCCTCCCGCCCGGTGTCGACGTGATCGCGCAGTCGTTGTGGGCATCGATCGGGTATGCCCTGCCCGCCGCCCTGGGCGCTCAGCTCGCTGCCGGCGGGAAACGGCGCCTCGTGCTCGTGACCGGCGACGGCGCGGCGCAGATGACCATCCAGGAACTCGGCACGTTCATCCGGCGAGGCCTCGACCCGGTCGTGATCGTGCTCAACAACGACGGCTACACGGTCGAGCGGACCATCCGCGGACCGAACGCCGTGTACAACGACGTGGCCCACTGGAACTGGACGGCCCTGCCAGCGGCGTTCGGCGCCCCGGACGGGACGTCTGTGCATCGGGTCGGGACCACGTCGGAGCTCGACAAGGCCTTGGTCGCCTGCGAGGGGGCCGCAGGCGCTCTCGCCTTCGTCGAGGTCGTACTCGATCGTTTCGACGTACCCGATCTGCTCTGCCGGGCCACCGAAGCGGTGGCGAGACAGAACGGGGCGTGACAGGCGCTGCTTCCCCGGCTTTCCCCATAACCGGCATCGCCGTGGGACGTGCTCATGCGACCAGTCTCTCCGGTCGGCGCTGACTTGCCAGGGGTGACAGCGGGCCCCCGTTCCGCGGATTGGTCCCGTTCATCACCGATCGTGCAGCGTGCGACGCCGGGTTCCGGCTGCGAAGCAGCCCGTGCCGCCGGGTCGCCCGTGATGGCGGGTGCAGCGGCGAAAATGTGTCGCCCGGTGTGCAACCGAAACTCGCAGCGGTCCGTGTACTACGAGGGCGGCCCGTTGCGATCAGAGGAGTGCAGCCGGATGGTGGAGCACCGCACGACGATTCACCTTCCTCCGATCAGGGAGATGCTCAGGCAGGCGGGGCGGCCGCTGGTGGAGTTCACGCTCGTACCGCTGGCTCTGTTCTGGGTGCTGCTCAGCGAGGTCGGGTTCAACGCGGGGTTGATCGCGGGCTTGGGGTGGGCCGGGCTGGCGATCGGCAGGCGGCTGGTCGCGGGGCAGAAGCTGCCGACGATCCTGTTGATCACCACGACGCTGCTGGTGGTGCGTACGGTGGTCGGGCTGGAGACGGGTAGCGCGTTCCTCTACTTCCTGCAGCCCACGGTGCAGAACTTCGTCTTCTCGCTGATGCTGCTGGTGACGATCGGGCTCGACCGTCCGTTGCTGGCGAAGCTCGCCGACGACTTCTGTGCCCTGCCGAAGGGCATCAGCGGGCACCCGGGGATCAAGCAGTTCTTCAAGCGCGTCTCGTTGCTGTGGGCGCTGGTGTTCCTGATCAACGGCGTGACCACGATCGTCGTGCTGGCCACACAGACAGTCGGGAACTTCCTGCTCGTGTCGACCGCAGGCTCGTACTCGGTGGTGGCGATGGGCATCGCGCTGTCGGTCTGGTGGTTCCGCCGGGTACTGGCCGGGAACGGCATCCACCTGCGCATCGGGCAGGCCGCAGTCGTCTGACGTTCACCGCGTGGCGGGGCCTGGTTCGCTCAGTGCCGGGCGCGGCCACGGTCGCCCGTTCACGCGCTCGATGCCGGTGTTGAACCGCTTCAGGCAGGCGGCGAAGGTGGCGATGTCCTCGGGGTCCCAGTCGGTCATCACCTCTTCCATCCGTCGCACGAGTGCGCTGCGCTCCTGCTCGAGCCGGCGCTCGCCCTCGGCGGTGATGCGGAACTTGCGGGCCATCCCGCCGTCCGGGTCGGAGATGCGTTCCACCAGCCCGGCACGCAGCACGGCGGAGGTCTGGCGGTTGAGCGTCGAGGGATCCAGCCCGAACGCGTCGCTGAGCTGCCCGATGGACATCGGGCCTTCCACCCGGATGCGGCTGAGCAGGATGTACGCGCTGCGCTCCATGGTCCTGCCGCCCTGTCCGGTGGGCGGGGCCGCCAGGTGCAGGTGCCTCCCGAGCAGCATGGTCTCGTACTCCACCAGGTGCGCCGGTCTGTCGATCTCAGGTGTCACGTCCGGTCCTCCCGCCGTCAGCTCTCCCGTCGCGACGGGTCCGTGATGCATGGCAACAACCATATGCATCACGCACTCCTTATGCACGATGCATAACGTGTGTACGGTGCACATATCCATCGGTGTCGAGCCGGTGGTGCATGGAGAGGCCTGGAGGAACAGCGATGAGCGGCGCAGTGAGCTCGGTCGAGGAGAACCCTGCCGAGATTCCCGACTACCCCATGACCAGGGCGGCCGAGTGCCCGTTCGACCCACCGCCCACGCTGAAGGCGCTGCAGCAGGAGTGTCCGATGGCGAGGGTGCGGCTGTGGGACGGCAGCACGCCGTGGCTGGTCACCAGGTACGCCGACCAGCGGGCGGTGCTGGCCAACCGCAAGGTCAGCGCCGAGATGCATCGGCCGGGCTACCCGCGCCAGGCTCCCGGTAACGGCACCCTCAGCTTCATCGGCATGGACGACCCCGAGCACGCGCGGCTGCGACGGATGGTGAGTGCGGCATTCTCCGTCAAGCGGGTGGCGGCGATGCGGCCTGCGGTGCAGAAGATCGTGGACGAGGCGATCGACACGATGCTCGCCGGCCCCACGCCCGTCGATCTGGTCGAGGCGTTCGCGCTCCCCGTGCCCTCGCTGGTGATCTGCGATCTCCTCGACGTGCCTTACGACGACCACGACTTCTTCCAGAGCATCACCCGGACCCTGGTGAACCGGGGCTCCACGCCCGAGCAGCGGGGCGCCGCGCACGGGCAGCTCGCCGGCTACCTGGACGCGCTGGTAGGCGCCAAACTTGCCGACCGCGGTGACGACCTGCTGTCCGGGCTCGCGGCGCGGATCGAGGCGGGCGAGCTGACCAGGCAGGAAGCGACCGCGACGGCGGTGCTCCTGCTGATCGCCGGCCACGAGACCACCGCGAACATGATCGCCCTCAGCACGATCGCCCTGCTGGAACACCCCGACCAGCTCGACATCCTCCGCGAGACGGATGACCCGAAGGTCGTGGCGAGTGCGGTCGAGGAGCTGCTTCGCTACCTCAACATCACCCACGGCGGCCGCCGTCGCGTGGCTCTGGAGGACATCGAAGTGGCCGGGCAGCACATCCCGGCCGGCACGGGCCTGATCATGCCGAACGACATCGGCAACCGGGATCCTGAGGCATTCGCCGACCCCGACCGGCTGGACATCGGCCGCGACGCGCGCCACCACGTGGCGTTCGGGTTCGGGGTGCACCAGTGCCTCGGCCAGCCGCTCGCCCGGATGGAGCTGCAGGTCGTCTACAGCACCCTCTACCGGCGAATTCCCACCCTGCGCCTGGCCGTGGAACGCGAGCAGCTCCGGTTCAAGACGGACGGCTTCGTCTACGGCGTCTACGAGCTGCCGGTGACCTGGTGATGGGCCCCGGCGATCCGACCGACCGCGTTCGGGTTCCATTCCGGATATAGGCGGACGAAATGGGGTGGCCTGCGTGTGAACAGTCACAGCGGTGCCCGGCCACTGTCGCGCTGCACGCCCTGATCCTCACCTACCCTGAGATATCTCGGGCGCGCGAATTGCGGCTGCGGTGGGAAATGGTTCTGTCGACGCAGTGATCCCGGGCGAATTGTTTCTCGTCCTCGTCCGGAGGCCGGAATGCGCACAGGACCGCGGCAGGTGTTCGCGCAGCTCAGCTCGACGTGTCCACCGGCGCACCCCGTCCAGCTGGTCGACACCGCCGTGGTCCTCGGGGGGAGCGTGGCCGGGCTGCTCGCTGCGCGTGTGCTGGCCGATCACGCCCGGTCGGTGCTGATCATCGAACGCGACGCACCGACCGGTGGAGGCCGCCGGGGCGTGCCACACGGATTGCAGATACACCTCGTGCTCGCGGGTGGCAGGGTCCAGATCGAGCGGTGGTTCCCGGGTTTCGGTGAGCAGGCGGCCGCATTGGGCGCCGTGCTCGTCGATCCGGCGCACTCCGCCGCCTTCTCGGACGGTCAGCGCCGGGTCAACGCTCAGCACGACGTGGTCCTGAGCTGCAGTCGGCCGTTCCTGGAGAACCAGCTCCGCGTTCGCGCACTGGCGCTGCCCAACGTCCGACTCCTGACTGGCCAGGCCTGCGGGCTGGACATCGATGCCACCGCCGTGACGGGTGTGCGATACCGGCGGGACGGGGTCGAGCACGCCCAGCCCGCAGGCCTGGTGGTGGACGCGATGGGCCGGGCCAGCAGGCTCAGCGACTGGCTGGAGCACGCCGGATGGCAACGGCCACCGCTGCGGCGGGTGCCGACCGACGTCGACTACGCCACCGGATTCTTCAGCAGGAAGCCCGGCCTCCCGGACGTCGCCAACGTGATCGCCCGCCACCGCCCCGGCAGCCCCGTGTCGCGGGTCGGTATCGCCTCGCTCAAGGCGATCGAGGACGACCGGTGGCAGATCACGCTCGCCTGCTCCGGCGAGCACCGGACCGGCCGTGACGACCAGGAGTTCGTGGCGCTCTGCAAGTCGGAACTGCCGTCGTTCTTCGGCGAGGCCGTGAATGGTGAACCGGTCGGGCCGATCGAGACCTTTCACCATTCGGACAGCCGTCGTCGCGACTTCTGTGCCGACTCCATGCCTGCCCGGCTGGTCGGCGTCGGGGACGCAGTGGCCTCGTTCAACCCGGTTTACGGGCAGGGGCTGTCGGCGGCGGCGCTGCACGCGTCCTGTCTGGCGGCATATCTCCAGTCGAGCCCCCGCCTGAGCGTGCCGGCGCGGTCGTTCTTCGCGATGCAGAAGGTGGTCGTCGATGCGGCGTGGGAGATCTCGACCGCCGCGGACAAGGCCCGCCACCACCTCGACGGATCGGCGTCATGGCGGGAGCGGCTCGGACGCTGGATCCGGGCCGAGGTGCAGACCGCGTCGGCGACCGACGTGGTGGTGGCGCGGCGCTTCCGCGCGGTCACGGTCATGCTGGAACACCCCGCGGCCCTGTACGCCCCGCGCCTCGTGGCCCGAGCGGCGCTGGTCAACGTACGCAACCGGCTGGCGGACCGGCCCCGCGGTCGACGGCACACACCGGGTGGCCACGGCACACATGGCACAATGGGCTTGCCTGGGTTTCGTGGACACGTCGGTGTGTCAGGCCGCGGGTGCGGCGTGGGTGTGGGCTTGTTCGTAGTCGTTGGGTGAGTGGTAGTCCAGCGCGGAGTGGCGGCGGCGGGGGTTGTACCAGGTTTCGATCCACTCGAAGATTGCCTGTTCGAGGTGGCGGCGGTGGTGCCAGGGTCGGCGGTCGAGCAGTTCGGTTTGCAGGGTGGCGAAGAAGCTCTCGGCCAGGGCGTTGTCGTAGCAGTCCCCGACGGTGCCCATGGAGGCGTGCAGGCCGGCGGCGGCGAGCTGGGTGGTGAAGGCCCACGAGGTGTATTGGGCGCCGTGGTCGGAGTGGAACACGGTGCGTCCCGGGGTGGGGTGGCGGCGCTGGCAGGCCATGGTCAAGGCGTCGGTGATCAGCTCGGTGCGGGCGTGTTCGGCGATCGAGTAGCCGATGACCCGGCGGGAGTAGACGTCGAGGATGACCGCGCAGTAGACCCAGCCCTCGCCGGTGAGGTGCTGGGTGATGTCGGAGACCCAGAGCTGGTCGGGTGCGGCGGCGGTGAAGTCGCGTTCGACCAGGTCGGGGGCCGGGGTGGCGTGTGGGTCGCGGATGGTGCTGGGCCGGTGGCGGCGCGCCGCGGTGGCGCCGGTCAGGCCGCGGGTGCGCATGAGCCGGGCGACCCGGGCCCGGCCGATGCGCAGCCCGTGCTGGTGGCGGAGCTCGGCGTGGACCCGGGGCGAGCCGTAGGTGCGGCCGGAGCGGGCGTGCACGGTGCTGATGATCTCGGTGAGCTCGCGGTCGGCGCGGCGGCGTGGCGGGCTGGGCCGGTCCCGCCAGGCGTAGTAGCCGCTGGTCGAGACCCGCAGCACCCGGCAGGCCACCGCGACCGGAATGCGGTCGAGGGCCAGCTCGCGGACCACCGGGTAGATCATTTTGGGTGGATCTCCCGGGCGAAGAATGCCGCGGCCCGGCGCAGGATCTCGTTCTCGGTCTCCAGTCGGAACTTCTCCCGCCGCAACTCGGCCAGCTCGGAGCGGTCCTGGCTGCTCAGTCCGGGTTTGCGGCCCTCGTCGATGTCGGACTGGGTGATCCAGTTCCGCAGCGCCGAGGGCGAGACCCCCAGCTCCCGGGCCACCTGGGTCACCGACTTGTCGCTCTCCCGAGCCATCTGTACGGCGCGGCGCTTGAACTCCGGCGGGAACGGTGCAGGCATCCGAACTCCTTCCGTGCTGACCATCGTCAGCCACAGACAGGTGTCCGCGAAACCGAGGCAACCCCAACAACGTCTGTGCGGCGGCCACCAGATCTGTGCCGTGACTCGGATGGGGGCGGGGGCGGGGGCGGGGGCGTCAGAGCATTCGGCCCAGACGCGCTGAGTGTGCCGCGAGTACCGGCACGAAGTCGCGGTGCATCTCCTCGGCGCTCACCCGGGCGCTGGACGCGCTGACGCTCATCGCCGCGACCGTCCGCCCGCGTGCATCGAGCACCGGGACGGCGACCGCGCGCATCCCCAGCTCGAGCTCCTCGTCGCTGGTGCCGTAACCGTCGACCCGGGCTGAGCGCACCAGGCGGGTGAGCTCGTCCGGGTCGATGACGGTGCGGATCGTGCGCCGCTCCCGGCCGCCGCGGGCGAGGTAGCTCGCCACCTCCTCGTCGCCGAGGCCGGCGAGCAGCACCCGGCCCGTGGCCGAGCAGTGGGCGGGAAGCCGGGCGCCGATGCGGACGCCGGTCAAGACGATCCGCTCCGCCTCGGCACGCGCGACGAAGACGGACCAGCCGTCCTCCCACACCGCGAGGGACACCGACTCGTTCAGCGTGTCGCGCGCGGCCACGAGGTGGGGGTTGGCCAGCGCCGGAAGGGACGCGGTGTCGAGGTAGGCGCTGCCGAGCCGCAGCATGCGTGGGGTCGGACGGAAGTACTTGCCGTCGTGATCCAGATAACCGAGATCGGTCAGCGTGAGCAGGCAGCGTCGCGCCGCGGCGCGCGTCACGTCGGTCAGCCGCGCTGCATCGGCCACCGTGAGCGGCGAGGACGTCCTCCCGAACGCTTCGATCACGGCGAGCCCCTTGGCGAGGCCTGCCATTCCCTCGGGTGCTCGCCCGGCGCCTGCGTTCTTGACATCGCCGGAGTCGCTTGCCTCTACTGTTCGAGAAACCACCACAGCGTTCGTTATACGAACATGGATGGCGCCGGTCAAGGCGCCGCGCCTTGAAGAGGAGGTGCGCTGTGTCCACCACCGCAGCGCTGCCGGACTGGCCCGAGACCCTCACCCGGGTTCCGTACTGGGTCTTCCAGCGCGAGGACGTCTACGCGGCGGAGCAGGAGAAGCTGTTCCGTGGACCGTGCTGGAACTACGTCTGCCTGGAGGCGGAGGTCGCCTCACCCGGGCAGTACCGCACGAGCTACCTCGGTGACCTGCCGGTGATCGTCGCTCGCGACCAGGACGGCGAGCTCTACGCCTTCGAGAACCGCTGTGCGCACCGCGGGGCTCTGCTCGCCCTCGACAACCGGGGCACGGCCAAGGACTTCACCTGCGTCTACCACGCGTGGACCTACAACCTGCAGGGCGATCTCACCGGCGTCGCGTTCGAGGGTGGCATCAAGGGCAAGGGCGGGATGCCGGAGTCGTTCTGCAAGTCCGACCACGCACCGCGCAAGCTGCGCCTGGCCGTGGTGCACGGACTCGTCTTCGGCAGCCTCTCCGACGACGTCGACGACATCGAGGACTACCTCGGTGACGAGATCATGGATCGCATCGAGCGGGTGCTGGGCGGGCGCACGCCCGTGGTGATCGGGCGCTACACCCAGATGCTGCCCAACAACTGGAAGCTCTACGTGGAGAACGTCAAGGACTCCTACCACGCGAGCATCCTGCATCTGTTCTTCACGACGTTCGAGCTCAACCGGCTCTCGCAACGTGGCGGGATCATCGTCAGCGAGAACGGTGGCCACCACGTCAGCTATTCGGCGATCGACCGCGACGCCGAGCGCGACGCCTCCTACGCCGAGCAGAACATCCGCTCCGAGAGCGGCTTCCGGCTGGCCGATCCTTCGTTGCTGGACGGCTTCAGCGAGGTCGGCGACGACACCACTCTCCAGATCCTGTCGACGTTCCCGGCGTTCGTTCTGCAGCAGATCCAGAACTCGGTGGCGGTGCGCCAGATCCTGCCGCGCGCCGTCGACCGGACCGAGCTGAACTGGACCCTGCTCGGTTTCGCCGAGGACACGCCCGAGCAGCACACCGCGCGCCTCAAGCAGTCGAACCTCGTCGGATCCGCAGGCTACGTGTCCATGGAGGACGGCTGTGTGGGCGGCTTCGTGCAACGCGGGGTGGCCGGCGCGAGCGACCAGGCTGCCGTCGTCGAGATGGGAGGGGCGTCGGCGACGTCGAGCGAGAGCCGGGTGACCGAGGCGTCGATCCGGGGGTTCTGGAAGGCCTACCTGGCAGCCATGGATCTCAGCGCAGGGATCCGCGACGGGCTGCCGGCATGACCGACGCCTTCCGGGCCATCGCGCAGGCGCAGGCCGCCTACGCCCGCTGCATCGACGCCGATCGTCTCGAGGAATGGCCGGACTTCTTCACGGAGAAGTGCTTCTACACCGTCACCACCGCAGACAATCACCGCGAAGGGCTTCCGGCGGGGCTGATCTGGGCCGACAGCCGCGGAATGCTCGTCGACCGCGTCACGGCGCTGCGCGAGGCGAACATCTACGAGCGGCACTCCTACCGCCACATCCTCGGCCAGCCCTTCCTCGTCGATGACGGCCCCGACGACGCCGGCGAGGTGCGCAGCGAGACGCCGTTTCTCGTCGTGCGGATCATGCGTGACGGCGCCAGCGACCTCTTCGCCTCCGGCCGCTACCTCGACCGGTACGCGTTCGACGGTGATCGGCCGGCGCTGTCCGAGCGGGTGGTGGTCTGCGACAGCTCGCGTATCGACACTCTCCTGGCGCTCCCGCTGTGAGCCGCGTACTGCTCAGCGTCGGCGACCCGAACGGGATCGGTCCCGAGATCGCGGTGAAGGCCGCCGTCGCGCTCGCGGGTGAGCCGCACCTCGCCCCCGTGCTCGTCGCGGACCCGTACGTCGTCGAACCGTGGGTGCAGCAGTCCGGGCGGCGGCTGCGCGAGATCGATGGTCCGGCCGTCCCCGTCCCCGTCGCCGACGCGGTCGACGTCCTGGCGGTCGAGGCGCTTCCCGACGGTGAGCTGCTCCCCGGCACGGTCAGCGCGGAGGCGGGCGCCGCAACCGTCGCTTACCTCCGCGCGGCCGTCGGCGCGGTGCAGGCGGGGATCGGGCGGGCGATCGTGGCCTGCCCGCACTCGGAGACCGCGGTGAACGCGGCGGGCATCCCCTTCGGGGGTTACCCGGGGCTGCTCGCCGACCTGGCGTGCGTGCCGAAGGACCACGTCTTCCTGATGCTGATCGGCGGTGGTCTGCGGATCGTGCACGCGACCCTGCACGAGCGGCTGGGCGACGCGATCGATCGACTCACTCCCGAGCTGGTCGCGGCTGCCGCGAGCGCCGCTGTCGGCTACCTGGAGGGGGCCGGGGTCGTCAGCCCGCGGATCGGCGTCTTCGGCATCAACCCGCACGCCGGGGAGAGTGGCCTGTTCGGCCGCGACGACGACCGCATCACGGCCCCGGCGGTGGCCGCGCTCCGTGACCGGGCGATCGATGCGGTGGGGCCGCTCGGAGCCGACCTGATGCTCGGCCCCGACCGGCGCTCCGAGTTCGACGGTTTCGTCGCGATGTACCACGACCAGGGCCACGTCCCCGTCAAGCTCCTGGCGGGCCGCACCGCGTCGGCGCTGGCCGTCGGCGCCGGCATCATCTTCTCCAGTGTCGGTCACGGCGCTGCGTTCGACATCGCGGGCAGGGGCGTCGCCGATCCCGATGCGGTGCTGCGCGCCGTGCGGCTGGTCGGAGGCCGGGTCGTGGAGGTCCCGGCGTGAGCCACGACGTGCGGGTCGCCGGAAGCGAGATCGTCTTCGAGTGCGAGCCCGGCGAGACCGTGCTCGACGCGGCCGAGCGCGCGGGCTACGCGATGCCCTACTCCTGCCGCAAAGGTGTGTGCTCGACGTGCGAGGGCGGTCTCACCGCTGGTACGTGCGAGGTCAGGGGTCGTGGCACGGTCGAAGGCCCCGCGACGGGCGTGCTCCTGTGCCAGGCCCGGCCGGTCTCGGGCGTCGAGATCGCCCCGCCGCGCATCGTCAGGAGCGAGCCTCCTGCCCGGCGAGTCGTCGAGGCCAAGGTCCACAAGATCACGACGGCCGCGCCTGACGTCGCTACGGTCGCCCTGCGTTTTCCGGCGGGAGTCCGCGTCAAGTTCCGGGCGGGGCAGTACCTGACCGTGCGCCTGCCGGACGGCGACACCCGCAACTACTCGATGGCGAACCCGCCCCACCAGAACGACGGGGCACTGCTGCACGTCCGTCGTGTGCCGCGCGGCCGGTTCTCCGGTGAGCTGCTCGACGGGCTCACGAAGGGCGACACCCTCACCGTCGAGTTGCCGTTCGGCGAGTTCGCCCTCGACCACGACTCCGACCGGCCGGTGGTGCTCGTCGCGACCGGCACCGGATTCGCTCCGGTGAAGTCGATGGTCGAGGACCAGGTCAAGCGGAGCGGCGACCGGCGCCTGCACCTCTACTGGGGCGCCCGATCCCGCGAGGATCTCTACCTCGCCGAGCTGCCCGACCGGTGGGCGGAGAAGCACGACTGGTTCTCCTTCACCCCGGTGCTCTCCCGTCCCGATCCGGCGTGGCCCGGGCGGTCCGGGTACGTGCACCGCGCGGTGCTCGCCGACCACGCCGACCTCGGATCCCACGACGTCTACGCGTGCGGCAACCCCGATATGACGGCCGCAGCACGTGCGGATTTCGTCGCAGCCGGGCTCGATCCCGGTCGCTTCTTCTGCGACGCGTTCGTCGCCTCCGGCGACGCCCAGCCCGTCGCCGGCTGATTCCCGTTCCCACCACATCCAGGGGTCCGCCATGACCCCGGAGCGAGGTCAACGATGTCCCTCGACCCATCCACCCTGCGGCTGCCCGGCTTCGTCGACGAGCGCCGCGTGAGCCGGTTCCAGTACGGAGTGATCAGCCTGTGCGGGTTGGTCATGTTCCTCGACGGGTTCGACACCCAGGCCATCAGCTACATGGCTCCGCACATCGCCAAGGAGTGGGGCCTACCCACGGCGGTGCTCGGCCCGATCTTCTCCTCCGCCCTGGTCGGGCTGATGATCGGCTACCTCGTGCTGTCGCCGCTGTCGGACCGGTTCGGCCACAAGCGCGTCATCGTCGTGGCCGTGGCCGGGTTCGCGGTGTGCACGCTCGTGGCGGTCTGGTCCGCCGGCGTCACCGAGCTGATCGTCCTGCGGTTCCTCACCGGGCTCGGTCTCGGCGCCGCCGCGCCGAGCTGTGTCGCGATGACCGGCGAGTTCAGCCCGAAGCGCCTGCGCGCGACCTTCGTCCTGGCCATCTACTGCGGGTTCTCACTCGGCTTCGTCGTCGCGGGTCTGGTCGCGGGCTGGCTGATCCCGATCCATGGTTGGCGCTCGGTGTTCTGGGTCGGGGCGATCGCCCCGCTCGTCCTCCTGCCGCTGCTGCTGCGCTTCCTGCCCGAGTCGCCGGTCTTCATGCTCCGCCGCGGCCAGGACCCGCAGCGTGTCCACCGGATCTTCCGGCGCATCGATCCCACGCTCGCACCGACGGAGGCGCCGCGGTTCGACGTCGCCGGTGAGGACTCCGGGAAGCGCGCCGCTCTGAGCAGCCTGTTCACCCGGGACCGTGTGCTCGGCACCGCCCTGCTCTGGTTCGTCTTCGCGATCAACCTCGCCGAGTTCTACGCCATGCAGAGCTGGTTGCCGACGATCCTTCAGGGGCTCGACTACGACATGAGCGTGGTGGTCACCACCACGACGCTCACCACCGTGGGCGGCATCGCCGCGGCGTTCATCACCGGGCCCGCGATGGACAGGATCGGCGCCTACCGCACGCTGGGCGTGTTCTATCTCGCGGGAGCCGTGTTCGTCGCCGCGACCGGTATCGCGTTCGGCGCCCCGCTGTGGGTGCTGATGATCGCGAACTTCCTCGCCGGCTGCGCGATCAGCGGTGGGCAGAAGAGCCTGATCGCGCTCGCCGCGGTGTTCTACCCGGCCTCGATGCGGTCCACCGGGGTCGGCTGGGCGCTCGGGATCGGCCGCATCGGGGGGATCCTCGGCCCGATCATCATCGGCGCGGCGCTCTCGGCCGAGTGGTCGGCAGGCGCGGTCTTCTACGCGATGGCCGTCCCGGTGCTGGCGTCCGGGCTGGCGGTGCTGGTGCTGGACCGCCGCTACGGCACCAAAGAAGCCGAACCGACGCACGAGCCGGCCACGGCGGGAGCGTGATCGACGGCACAGAGCGTCGGGCTTCCGCGCACATGGCCGAACGTGTGTGCGGAGGCCGGTCGGTGTGTGCGGTCGGCGAACGACCTGGTGGAGCAGGGTCATTGGTCCGTGTACCGGGAGCCCCACGCCTCCGTGTGGGCAGGGCGAGTCGCGCCTAGCGTCCGAATCGAGGCGATTCCCAGGAGGCGACAATGCGCATTCGCGAGATCATGTCCAGCCCAGCCGTCGTCGTCCCACCGGAGATGCCGGTGAAGGACGCCGCGGCACTGCTCGCCTCGCACAGCTTCACATGCCTGCCCGTGGTGGCCGGGGATGGTCGCCTGGTCGGCGTCGTGGGCGAAGCGGAACTCCTGGAGAACCGCTTCCCGCCCGACCCGCGGCTTCCCCTGGACAAGCGTGCGGACCGGGATCCCGGCGACGTGGTTGCGGATGTGATGGAGCGCGACGTGCTCACGGCGCATCCGCAGGAGGGCGTCGCGGACCTGCTGACCGTGCTCCGGTCGGCGAACGTCAGGTCCCTCCCCGTCGTCGAGGACGGCGTGGTGATCGGCGTGATCACCTACCGGGACCTCGTGCGCGCGCTCGCCCGTGACGACGGCCTGATCGAGGCCGACGTGCGGCGCAGGCTCAACCTGTGCGGAGGGGTGGGCCGCTGGCGGGCGACGGTGCGGGACGGCGAGGTGACGATCTTCGACGAGCGCAGGGACCCCTCCGACCGGAACGCGGCGGTTCGCGTGGCCGAGTCGGTCATCGGGGTCACCCGATGCCGAGTCGTGGAGACGTCGACTCTCGGTGGGTGACGCCGACCCGGTGACACTGCGCCTCGCCGGGACGCGGGCCGGGCGCGGGTTCTACGACTCCTCGCACGTACTCGGTGGTGGGTCGGCTGATCGTGCTCCGCGCCGAACGGCCGAGCCGGTCAGCAGCATGTCACTGCTGTGATGACTTCGCCCCGTTCGAGGCGTCGTGCTCCGACGGGTCCGGCTTCTGCGCCTTGTCGATCTTGTCGCCCTCGTCGTCCGCCCTCCCGGGACCCCCGGCGGAGCGGTCGGACCGCGAGGGGTCGTGTGCCTGCCCGGGAGCGCTACCCGAGTGGCCCGGGGCCGTACCGGAGCCGTCGGATGCGGCGGAGTCGGATGCGGTGCCCGTATGGCCTGGCGCCGACTCGGATCTGCCCGGAGCGTTGCCGGACTGCCCGGACGCTGAAGTGCTGTGCATGTCGGCGCAGTAGGCCGCAACGGCGTCGGGGTCTCCCGCGGCGTCGACCAGCGCGGTGAACGCTTGGCTCTCCGCGGCCTTGCCGGCGTCGTCGGCTGCGGCGGTGGTCCAGGCGTGGCAGAGGCCGGCCAGGGATGGCCCGGTTGCGGGGTCGCTCTGTCCGCCCGCTTGTCCGGCTGCGCCTGCCGGCCGGTCGGAGCCGTCCGGCCGGGCCGTCTCGGCGGGCGCGGACGGGCGTCCCTCGGTGCTGGTGTGCGCGCCGGCAGCGGGTCGGTCCTCGGGAACTCCCGTGGACTGCGCGGCGAGGGCTATACCCCCTGTCGCGCCGGCCACCAGGGCGATCGCGGCGATGGCCTTGGCTGCCAGGATCTTGGAAAGGACTGTGCTGAGCATCGATGTTCTCCGAGGCAGGTGGCTGGGAAGCGACGCGGTTCTCGGTGCGTCGACGAAGGCCGCCAGTGCGGCGCCTTCGCCTGCAAGCTCGCTCGACGTGCCGGGGCCCGCGGCGACGTCGAGCAGGTGACGGAGCTCGGCAGGCCCGTCGCCGCCGTCGAGCAGTCGTTCGGTGGCGGTGCGGGTCAGCCGGACCGGATCGGAGGTGCGCACCTCGTGCCGTCCAGCGCCGTGGCCTCCTGAACCGTTACGCATGCTCGTCACCTGCTGACCACCGGTCCGTCTCCAACCGGCGCGCGAGGCGCCGGAGGCCGCGGTGCGCAGCGACCCGTACGGTGCCGGGGCGCTTGCCGAGCACCCGGGCCGCCGCCGGGGCGTCGAGCCCGACCACCGCGCGCAGCAGGACGGCCTCGGCCTCGGCCTGTGGCAGAGCCAGAATGTGCTCCATCGCCCAACGGGTGGACAGCGCCTCCATCCCCGCGTCGTACGGCTGCCGCGGTTCGGGCACGGCGGCGAGAACGGCGATATCGGCCGGCGACGCGGGACGCCTGGTTCGCGTGCGCGCCGCATCCATCGCCCGGTTGCGGCAGATCGTGCTCACCCAGCCGCGGAACCCGTCGAGATCACCGACGAAGCCTCGCAGGTCGCGCGTGACCTGCAGCCATGTCTCGGCCGTCACGTCCTCGGCCTCGCCGCCCACCAGCACGGTGGCGTAGCGCAGCAGCCGAGGCTGGAGATCCCTGTACAGAACCACGAACCCCGCCTCGTCACCGCGACGGGCCGCATGCAGCGCCTCGTCCAGGTCGGGTTCGGCAGGGTCCGGTTGGGGCCCGGGCGGGGCCATTTCGCCCGCGGCAGCGCGCACGCGTCCTCCACGTCGGTCGGGGACGGAAGGTGCGGAGCAATGGGGGAGCGCAACCGCTGACCGTCCGCCCCCTCAGCGCCGTGGACGCCGAGACCGTTACGCGGCCGGTCCGGCCATTTCGATCGAGGCTCGCGGGCCTGCCGGCGCAGCCAAGCGCCCGGCCTACGCGGCCCCGGCCTCGCGGACGGCCTCGCGCTGCATCTCGATGCCGGTCTTGGTCCGCAGCGGGACCTCCTTGATGGCGAGCACCGCAATCAGGGTGAGCACCGACAGAACGGCTGCGACCAGGAAGATCTGCGACGTGGCGTCGCCGTAGGCGGCCCTGACGATGTCGGCGAGGGCGTCCGGCAGTTCGTTGAGGCTCCCGATCCCGACGCTGCTGGCGTCGCCACCGGCCGGGACCGGTACACCGGCCGTGGTGATGCCGAGCACGGTCAGGTCGGTCACTCGCGCTGCGAGCACGGCTCCCAGCACCGACACACCCACCGTCCCGCCCAGCGAGCGGAAGAAGGAGACCGTCGAGGTGGCCGCACCGAGATCGGTGCCGGCCACCGTGTTCTGCACGGCGAGCACGAGGTTCTGCATCGTCATGCCCATTCCGGTACCGAGCAGGAAGAGGTAGACGCTGAGCAGAACCATGTTCGTCGCGTGGTCGGTGGTGGCGAGCAGTCCGAAGCCCGCGACCATGAGGATCGAGCCGCCGACGAGGAAGCCCTTCCACCGTCCGAGCCGGGTGATGAGCCGGCCGGACAGCGTGGACGAGAGCGTGGAGCCGATGATCATCGGGAGCGTGAGCAGCCCGGCGGCGGTGGGGGAGTAGCCGCGGGCGATCTGGAAGTACTGGCCGAGGAAGACGGCGCTGCCGAAGAGCGCCACCCCGACGGCGATGCTGCCGACGGTCGCCAGCGTGGTGGTGCGGTCGCGGAACAGCCGCAACGGGATGATCGGCTCCTTCACCTTCGTCTCGACGAACACGGCTGCGGCCAGCAGGGCGACACCGATCCCGGCGAGCAGCAGCGACGTTCTCGACCCCCACGCGAACTCGGTGCCCGCGAGTGTCACCCAGATCAGCAGGTCACAGACACCGCCGGCGATGAGGGCCGCGCCGACGTAGTCGATGTGGACGGGGCGCTTGATCACCGGGATGTTGAGGGTGCGCTGGACCACGATGAGCGACACCAGCGCGAGCGGGGCGCCGACGAAGAAGCACCAGCGCCAGCCGAGCCAGCTCGTGTCGACGATGACGCCGCCGATCAGTGGTCCGGCCACCGTGGCGACGGACATCACGCCTGCGATCGGCCCGGTGTAGCGGCCACGCTCCCGGGGGCTGATCATCGCCGCGATGGCGATGACCACCAGCGCCTGCAGCCCGCCGAGCCCCAGGCCCTGCACGGTCCGCCACGCGATCAGGGTGTCGACCGACTGCGACAGACCGGCGAGCACCGAGCCCACCGTGAAGATCAGGATGGCGAGCTGGACCAGCAGCTTCTTGCTGAACAGGTCGGCGAGCTTGCCCCAGATCGGGGTGCTGGCTGTGGACGACAGCAGGGTCGCGGTGATCACCCAGGTGTACTGGTGCTGCGTCCCGTGCAGATCGGTGATGATCGTCGGCAGCGCGTTCGACACGATCGTCGAGGACAGGAACGCGGTGAACATCGCCAGCAGCATCCCGGAGAGTGCTTCCAGGGTCTGCCGGTGCGTCATCCGGTCGCTGTCCTCGGCGGATGACGGTTCCGCTGGATCGCGGGGTAGGGCAGTGGGCTGGGTGTCGGACACCCCGTCGGTAGACGTGGCCAAGGTCGTTCTCCTCGTACTTCGAGTGTTCGGCGAGCGGCCGCCGGTCGCGTCAGCGCGCGGCGGGCGTCGTCGGGTGGGGGAGTGTCGGGCGGGACGGGGCCGGCGCCGACTGCCGAAGATCGTCGGCGAGCCGATGGAGCGACGTCACCAGATGGTGGGCGTCGTCGTCGTCCCAGTCCTCGAGCGCCTGTGCGACCCATCCGATCCACTCGCCCCGGTACCGGGCGATGGCATCGCGTCCTGCGTCCGTGATGCCCAGAAGCTGTGCCCGGCCGTCGACCGGGTCGGGCCGGCGGGCCACGAAGCCCGAGCGCGCAAGCGTCGCGACCTGCCGGCTCACCACCGACGGGTCGACGCAGAGGCGTTCGGCCAGCTCGCCCATGCGCTGCTCCCCGTGCCGGTCGAGAGCGACGAGCGTGGTGACGGACGCGCCGGGCAGATCACCGAACAGCGCAGCTTGTCTGGCGCCCCGTCCTGTACGGACGATCGTCCGCAGCGCCTCGATGAGATCCGCGGCGGTCGTCGACGCGATCACTGTCCCCCTCCATGGTTGATACATGCAAACTAACTCAAGTTAGTTGTATGTAGCAACCTTCAAAAGTGTGGTTCTGACGAGCCCTACTTCTGCACGGCCCGCGTGAAGCCCTCGGGGACGACGAGGTCGTCGGGGCTGAGCTCGTGGATCGAGGTTCGGCCCAGGCCGAGGAGGGTCTCGTCGATTCCGCTGCGGAGGATGGCGAGGACGTTGGCGACGCCCTTCTCGCCGCCTGCGGCCATGCCCCACAGGTAGGCGCGTCCGATCATGACGGCGCGGGCGCCGAGTGCGAGGGCTTTGACGACGTCGCTGCCGCGGCGGATGCCGCCGTCGAGGAGGATCTCGATCTGGTTGCCGACGGCGTCGGCGACGGCGGGCAGCAGCCGGATCGTGGCCGGGGTGGAGTCGAGGTTGTTGCCGCCGTGGTTGGACACCGAGATCGCGGTGGCGCCGATGTCGACCGCGCGACGGGCGTCGTCGGGGTGGGTGATGCCTTTGAGCATGAACGGCCCGCCCCACTGCTCGCGCAGCCAGGCGAGGTCCTGCCAGGTCGGCAGGGGAGTGGACATCCACTGTCCGTAGGCGCCGAAGAATGTGGGCACCTGTTCGCCGGGTGCGACGAGGTTGGGCACGCCGAGGTCGGGCAGCTTGCCGTGCTTGAGCCACTGCAGCAGGTAGGCGGGCTTGAGCGCCACCTGCGGGGCGTAGCGCGCCATCGCCTTGAGATCGAGCTTGTCGGGGATGAAGGGGCTGCCCCAGTCGCGGCGTGAGTCGAACACCCAGTCGAGCGTGACGATCAAGCCCTTCGCGCCTGCGGTGCGGGCGCGTTCGGCGCGGGCGAGGATGGCGTCGCGATCGCCGACCCAGTAGGTCTGGAAGAAGAGCTTGTCGTTCGCGGCGGCGACCTCCTCCACGGGCTTGGACGCGAACGAGGACAGGCCCATCGCGGTGCCCGCGCCCGCGGCCGCGCGGGCCACGGCGACCTCGCCGTCGGGGTCGACGGCCTGCACTCCGGTGGGGGAGATCAGCACGGGAAAGCTGACCTCTTGGCCCATCACGGTGGTGGCGAGCTCGCGGGCCGCGGGCAGGTCGGCGACGTGCGGACGGAAGCCCAGCTCGGCGAAGGCGGCGACGTTGTCGTCCATCGTGACGCCGGCTTCGGCGCCCGCCACGAGTGCGAGGTAGACGCCCTTGGGCAGTCGCCGCTTCGCGCGCCGCTGCGCTTCCGCGACCGTCTCGAACCAGTCCCTCGTGCTGGCCATCTCAGAACTCCGTCACGCCGGCGTCGGGCGCGATCTCGTGCGCCGTGACGTACTTCGACTCGTCGGAGGCGAGGAACAGCACGGTGTCGGCGACGTCCTCGGGTTCCGTGCCCTCGACGGGCAGGAGGTTCGTGAACATCCCGCCTAGGCGGGGGTCGCCCGCGATCACCCTGCCGAGCACGGCCTGCATGTCTCCGGAGCCCATCGGGGTGTTCACGCCGGTCGGGTGCACGCTGTTGACCCGGATGTGGTGCTGGGCCAGTTCGGCGGCGAACGCCTTGGCCATGCCGCGCACGGCGAACTTGCTGGTGGTGTAGGGGACCATGAACGGCTGCACCTTCAGGCCTGCGGCCGAGCTGATCAGGATGACGGAGCCGCCGCCCGCGGTGACGAGGTGCGGGGCGCCCGCCATGACGGTGTTCCACACGCCGGTGACGTTGGTGCTGATCGTGTCGTCGAAGATCGCCGGGGTGACCTCGTTCCACGGCGCCGGGATGCAGATCCCGGCGTTGGCCACCACGATGTCGAGCCGTCCCAGCTCGGCGACCGCGTCGTCCACGGCCGTGCGCAGGGCGCCCAGGTCGCGGACGTCCAGCTGGCCGGTGATCACCCGGCGGTCGTGCTTCTCGACCAGGCGGGCGGTCTCGTCGAGGTCCGCGGGCGTCGCCGAGTCGTAGGCGACGCCGGGCAGCGGCGCGCACACGTCGATCGCGATGATGTCGGCGCCCTCGTGAGCCAGTCGCACGGCGTGCGCCCTGCCCTGCCCTCGTGCGGCGCCCGTGATCAGCGCGACCTTGCCTGCGACGCGTCCTGACATCGTCTCTCGCTCCCTCGGGTCGGTGGCTGACGCCTGCACAAGCGTGGCACCGCAGCGCTACCGCGCCTTTTTGGCATCGAGTGCCACTATAGGGACGACTGTCCGATGTGCACCCACCGACACGGAAATGTGATCAGTGCCGGGAATGACGTCGCATCTCCGACTCGGACAGGCCCGACCGGTCGGCAGGCAGTGGCACGCAGCCCTCGACCGCCGTGCCGGCCCCCGGCCGCGAACGCACCTCGACCCGGCCGCCGACCGCGCGCATCCGGGCCTGCACGTTGCCCAGCCCGCGGCCCGGCGAACCGGACCTCGCACCCTGGTCGTATCCCGGGCCCTCGTCGCGCACGGTGAAGCACAGCCGACCGTCGACCGTCGCCAGGCGCACCAGGACGTCCGCGCCCGGCGCGTGTTTGCAGGCGTTGTTGACCGACTCCAGGCAGCAGAAGTACACGGCGGCCTCGACGGGGGCGGGGAACCGACGGCCGGCGTCGAGGCCTGCGACGTCCAGCACGACCGGCGGCACGCTCAGAAGCTCGCGCTCCAGCGCCGCCACCAGACCGCGTTCCGCCAAGACCGGTGACGACACGCCGGTTGCCGTGGCGGCGAGCACCGCCTCCGTACTCCCGATCTGCTCGGCGATCTGGTCGAGCCGGTTGCGTGCCTGCTCGAACTGCGCCGTCTCGACCTGGTGCTCGGCCAGGCCGAGGGTCAGACGCAGGGACACCAGACGATGCTGCGCGCCGTCGTGCAGGTCACGCTCGATCCGGCGTCGTTCGCTGTCCATCTCCGCGATCGTCCGGCGCCGCGACACCGCGATGTCCTCGGCGCGCGCGAGCACCGCCCGGAGCTGGCGGTCGAGCGCGATCCCGGCCCGGTTCGCCTGCATCACCACCCCGAGGCTGTCGGCGATGTCCGTCAGCAGGCGCCTGCGTTGCGCGTACAGGCCGACGACCGCGCCGCGGTCCACGGCGATCGACCCGATGCGCTCCTCGCCGTGATGTACGGGCACCTCGATGAGGTCGTCGATGCCCGGGTCGGTGCCGGCCTCGGCCCACGAGTAGGTGCGGTCGCGCAGCCCGGGCCGGATCACGGTCAGCCGGCACATGGTCGCCCCCAGGCCCCGTGCGACGGCCTCCGCGACCCGTGCCAGATCCGGTCCGTCCCGTGGGGTGGAGCGCGACAGCTCCGTGATTCCGGCGAGCACGTTGTAGGGGGTCGGCCGGGTTCCGTACAGCAGCCGGTCGACCAACCTCTCGGCGCGAACGTGCACGGGGAGGAACGACAGCGCTTCCAAGGCCGTTGCGAGCACCGCGACCACGACGACACCGCCGATGATGCCGGCGCTGACCATGACCCCGGCGATCACGCCGGCGATCGCCTCGACGACCGCGAACTCGCCGCCGACCAGCGCCACCACCAACGTCGCGGCCAGCCACAGGCTCAGCACGCGCTCCGCGGTCCACAGGCCGGTCCGTCGGGTGACCACCAGTACCGCTGCAGCGACCGCGGACGACGCGAACCGTGCGAACCAGAACAGCAGCGCTGTCGGCTGCTCGATCCCGCCTGCCGCCTGCGCCGTCTGATCGTGGACGAGGGGGCCGGTCCACCCGAGCTCCCACCACATCTGAGTGATCAACCCCAGCACGGCGGCCACCGGGAGCACGGCTGCCACCACGGTGAACAGCAGCCGGGCCTGGGTGCGCTGCTCGGAGGTCAGACCGGTGCCGACACGGTGTCGCGGTGTCACGGCCAGCGCGATCACCGGGACGAGGAATCCGAAGAAGACCACGCAGCCGAGCGTGCGCGGCAGCAGGGCGGTTCCGATGCTGACGAGCAGGAGCACGCCCAGACCTGTGGCGATCAGGCCCCGGCGCAGTCCGGAACCGGCCAGCGGGAGCTGCCCCGAGGGGAAGAGCAGCAAGGCCAGGACGTAGGACGCGCACGCGATAGCAGGCAGGACCACGAGGTACAGGCCCTCGACGGGCAGGCCCGTCGTCGCCTGGAGCGCGACCGCTCCCGCGTACGCCTGCAGGTTGAACGCGCCGGCCGACGCGATCATGGCGACGGCCAGCAGCCGGATGGGCCGGCCGTGACGATGTGAGGCCAGCAGAACTGCGGCGACGATGAGGTTGAGCACGCTGAACGAGTAGTCCAGGAGAGCCTGATCGAGCGGTTCGCTGAACGGCTTCGCTTCGAGCACGGCCCGGGCCCAGCCATCACCGCGCGCCGCGGCGTCGGCGAGCAGTACGAGGGCACCGCCCACGAGAAGGCTGATCGAGAGGACGACGCACGCCACGAGCACCACCGCGTACCCCACGGTGGCGGGCCGGGACGGGCCGAGCTCTCTCACCGCATCCACGCCTCCACGGAGGCCTGCCCGACCTGAGGCTCGAGCCGGTCGGGCAACCAGGCGTCGAGGATGACCACGCGCGCCGTCCCGTGCGCCGCCGCGCCGTCCGAGCCCGCGGTGGACGTGGTCGTATCGGCTTCGGCGGCGTGATCGATCAGTTCGAGCTCCCCTCCCAGCGCCGCGAGTCGCTCGGCGTCGCCGGCGAGCGCGTCACGCACCTGCTGGGCAGCGACGACGGGCGTCGTGTCCTCGACATGCACGCTCAACCGGCCGTCGGCATGTTCGAGGTGCACCAGCAGCTCGTGCTCGGCGGGACGGCCTGCGAGCTGCTGGATCGCCGAGGCGGTGAGGTAGTAGATCCCGGACTCGACCTCCCAGCTCAGCCGCCTGCCGAGGTCGCCGGTCAGCCGCACCGCCCGTGGCAGGTCCGCGGCCAGCTCCTCGAGAGCCGCCATCGGGCCCTGGTCGCGCAGAACCGCCGGGTAGACGCCACGGGCGATCACCCGGAACCGGTCGATCAGATCCTCGAGCCCGACGCGGGCCCGCTTCAGGGCATCCATCGCCGTTCCTGCCCGTTCCCGCCCCGGGGTGAGGACGGACCGCGCCCCGACCACCTCGTCCCGCAGTGCCGCGAGCCGATCGACGGTCGCGTACCCGAGCTCCACGACCAACCGGCGTCGTTCGATCTCGCGGGCGTGAGCGAGACGTTGCTGGGACGCCTCGAGCTCGGTGGCCAGGTCGTCGGCCCGGCGGATCCGTTCCGCCAGCTCGGCGTTGAGCGCGACGCTGCGCAGCAGCAGACCTGCCCCGTTCGCCACGTCGTGCATCAGCCTCTTGTCCTCCGGGGTGATCGCGGCGTCCGGCTTCCCGATGGCCAGCACCGCGCGCAGCACCGGCCCGTCGAGCACCGGCACGACGTAGTCGGTGTCAGGTCGGCTGAGCAGGACCGCGAGGCTCTCGACGGTCGGTGGTGCGGTGTCGTGGGGAGGCTGGGCCGCCGCGCTGACGAGGCGGTCGTCGACGGCCAGCCATACGACGGTCCGGCTCGCCCCGGTGCCGCTCGCCACCACCTCCGTGAGCCCGGGAAGGGCCTGCTCGAGGGAGCCCGCGCGGATACGTGCCGCAGCCGCCGCCAGCGCGGAATACGGAGTCACCTCGCGGTGGTGGGTCAACCGGCCGACCAGACGGTCGACCCGCGGCCGCACCAGCCCGAGACCCACCACGCACAGCGCGGCTGCCACGAAGGGCAGCAGCACGGCGAACGACGCGGCGGATCCGAGCACCGTGCCGCCACCCCGCACCACGACCGTCAGGACCACGGCCACACAAATGCTCACCAGCAGCGGCCGCGCCAGCTGCGCCACAATCGTCCGGTTCATCCCGCACCACCGGTCTCAGCCGGATCCGTCCGGCTGCTACACGCTAAACGCCCTTGTGGCCGTGGCCAAGGATGCTGCGGAAAGTAGGGTTTGCCCCCTCTGGCATGGGGTTCTCCCGAGTCGTTCGGGGGTGTACTCCATCGCGGCGTCGACGCCGAGCGGGCACCCTCATCTCGGAATGAACACAGGAGACGCCATGGCGAAGAACCTGAGCTCCGCCGAGCTCGACGCCGAGCACGTCGAGCTGCTGCCTGCCCGCACTCTCGTGACGACCTTGCTCATCCCGGCCCCGACGACCGGCACCGGCGTCGTCAGCGCGCTCAGCAGCGGCGTCGACAGCGCTGCTCAGACGCCGTGCAATGACGTTCCGTGGTGGTCTCCGAAGCCGCCGGGCTGCAAGTGATGACGTCTCGGACGACCCCCGGGCGTCCGAGGAGACCCCCGATGAGCCCCACCGACAGCGCACTCGTCGCTCGCGCATCGACCGCCCCCCGACCGGCCGATGGCACCGAGTTGATCGGGCAGTACTCCGGCTCGGGCTTCACCGAACCCCGTTACCTGGCCTGCCGCGGCGACGGGCAGGTCGTGCAGCTCTCCGAGCGGGTGTTCCGGCTGGCCAGGCTGGTGGACGGGCGCCGCGATCTCGACGAGCTGGCCGCGGCGCTCGGCGCCGAGATCGACCGGACGGTCACCGCGACGCAGGTGGCGTTCCTGCTCGACAACAGGCTCCGCGCGGCCGGTCTCGTCGCCTCCGACGCCGGGCCGTCGCTCCCGGCCTGTCCGGATCCGTTGCTGATGCTCAGGCATCGGGCGCGGCTCGTGCCCGGACGCCTCGTGTGGGCGATCGCCGGGGTGCTCGGGCCCCTCTTCGCCTCCCCGGTCGTGGCCCTGATGCTCGCCGGGTTCGTCGCCGTCGACGTCCTCATCCTCGCCGGTGGTGGCTTCAGGCAGATCCTGCCGGCCGTCCGGGCGTTCAGCGACCAGCCTGCGCTGACGGTCCCGGTGCTGGCGGTGATCCTCGCCGTGGCCGCGTTCCACGAGTGCGGCCACGCCGCCGCGTGCCGCTACGGCGGTGCCCGGCCCGGAGCGATGGGCATCGGGCTGTACCTGGTCTGGCCGGTGTTCTTCAGCACGGTCACCGACGCCTATCGCCTCGGCCGAGCGGCGCGGCTGCGCGTCGATCTGGGCGGGGTGTACTTCAACGCCGTCGCCATGACCGTGATCGGCGTGGCGTACCTGACCACCGGTTCACCATGGCTGCTGGTCGTGTTGGTGGCCCTGCACATCGAGACGATGTGGCAGTTCCTGCCCTCGGTGCGACTTGACGGCTACTACATCCTCGCCGACCTCGTCGGCGTCCCCGATCTGTTCGCCCGCCTCGGCCCGATCCTCCGCAGCGTGCTGCCCGGAGGCGGCGACCACCCACGGGTGGCCGAGCTGACACCGGTGACCCGCCGCGTCGTCGCCTGTTGGGCGGCGCTGACCATGGCGTTCCTGGGTTGCTGGAGCGTCATGGTCGTCGTGCTCGCGCCGCAGGTCCTGCCCGTCGTGTGGGCAGCGCTGCTCGGGCACCTCGGGACGACGGCCAGCGCAGTCCAGGCCGCGGACGTCGCCGCCGCCGCGCTCGGCGCTACCCAGCTGGCGCTGCTCGTCCTGCCCTACGCCGGCCTCACCCTGATCGCCGTCACCCTCGGACGCCGACTCTGGAGCACCGGCTTCCTCGGCGGATGGCGGCGCCCGTAGTGCGCAGGTTGCGGCCGCAGTTCTGTCGCGGTGTGTGGTCGACCCTCACTCGGGCCAATCGGAACTCATGATGATGTCGACGAAGTCCTCACGGACGAAGCCGGGCACGAAATGTGCGAGCACATCGTCGTTCATGGTGCCGAACGTGCTGGAGGGGCGATCCTTCATGCCGTCGGTGAAGGCGCGCAGGATTTCGCGTTTGAAGTTCGGCCGAGGATGCGCCTCGACCACCTCGGCGATGTTCTCAGGGCTGATCTCGTCGAGGTCCCAACCCAGGACGTCGGTCTCCACCCCTGCGCTGACGAGCGAGGTCTCAGGTTCGAGATGGTTCGGGACGCCAGGCGTGGTGTGGAGGGCGATACCCAGCCAGACGGCGCGGGCATCGGCCGAGCTGTGCCCGTGGTCGAGCAGGAAGTCCCGGGCCAGGTCGGCGCCGTCCACCTCGAAGCGCTGGTCGGTGCTCCGATAGCGCTCGGTCAGCCCGAGGTCGTGGAACATCGCACCGACGTAGAGCAACTCGGGGTCCACCTCGAGCTTGCGATGCCGGCCCTTCAGGCTGCCGAACAGGTACACGCGCCGGCAGTGGTTGAACAGCAGCGGTGAGCCGGCCTCGCGAACCAGGTCGGTGGCCCCACGGACCAGAGCCGTATCCGGGATGGTGACGTCCGCGATCGTTTCGTTCATCGATTGACCTTTCGTCGTCTTCCTCTCTGGATCAGTCGAGGGCCGCGATGGCTTCGGCGACGCCGGTGCCGTAGTCGGGGTCGGCTTTGGTGCAGTGGTCGATCCAGCGTTGTTTGATCTCGGTGGGGACGCCGATCATGGCGCGTGCGGTGTTCTGGCACAGTGCTTGTTGCTGGTCTGGGTTCATCTTTCGGTAGAGGTTGCCGGGCTGGCTGTAGTAGTCGTGGTCGTCTTGTCGGAAGTCCCAGTGGTCGGCGACTGCGCCGATGGGCTCTGGTGGGTTGCGGTAGCCGGGTTGTTCCTGCCACACCCCGTAGCTGTTGGGTTCGTAGTGCAGGGTGCTGCCGTAGTTGCCGTCGACGCGCATGGGGCCGTCGCGGTGGTAGCTGTTCACGGGTGCTCGTGGGGTGTTGACCGGGATCTGGTGGTGGTTGACGCCGAGGCGGTAGCGCTGGGTGTCGCCGTAGGAGAAGAGTCGTCCTTGCAGCATCTTGTCGGGTGAGAAGCTGATTCCGGGGACGACGGCGGCGGGGTTGAACGCGGCTTGTTCGACGTCGGCGAAGTAGTTGTCGGGGTTGCGGTTGAGTTCCCATTCGCCGATCTCGATCAGTGGGTAGTCGCTCTTCGGCCAGATCTTGGTGAGGTCGAAGGGGTGGTAGGGCACGGTCGCGGCGTCGGCTTCGGGCATGATCTGGACGCACAGTTTCCAGCGTGGGAACTCACCGCGTTCGATGGCCTCGTAGAGATCGCGTTGTGAGCTCTCGCGGTCTCCGGCGATGACGGCGGCGGCTTCGGCGTCGGTGAGGTTTTTGATTCCTTGTTGTACGCGGTGGTGGAACTTGACCCAGAATCGTTCGTTGTCGGCGTTGATGAAGCTGAAGGTGTGTGATCCGAAGCCGTGCATGAAGCGGTAGGAGGCGGGGATGCCCCGGTCGCTCATGATCATGGTCACGACGTGTAGTGACTCGGGCAGGGAGCTCCAGAAGTCCCATTGGTTCTTCGGGCTGCGCATGTTGGTGCGTGGGTCGCGTTTGATCGCGTGGTTGAGGTCGGGGAACTTGAGGGGGTCGCGGAAGAAGAACACCGGGACGTCGTTGCCGACGAGGTCCCAGTTGCCCTCCTCGGTGTAGAACTTCGCGGCGAATCCGCGGATGTCGCGGTCGGCGTCGGCGGCTCCGCGTTCGCCGGCGACGATCGAGAACCGGACGAACATCTCGGTGGTCTTGCCGACCTGTGCGAAGAGTTTCGCTTTGCTGTAGCGGGTGATGTCGTTGGTGACGGTGAAGGTGCCGAATGCTCCGGAGCCTTTGGCGTGCATGCGGCGCTCGGGGATGACCTCGCGGTCGAAATGGGCGAGTTTCTCCAGGAACCAGATGTCTTGCAGGAGCATCGGGCCGCGGGGGCCGGCTGTCTCGACGTTCTGGTTGTCGGGCACGGGCGCGCCTGCGGCGGTGGTCAGCTTGCGTTCGACCGGCCGGCCGTTGCCGGTGGTCGCATCGTCGTCGGGCATGGGCCTCTCCGTGTGTTCTCGTGGCTGGGTGGGTCAGATCGGAATCACCGGTGGCGGCGTGCGGCGCGGGTCGAGGAGGCTCGAGATCGATCGGTGCACCGATCGTCAACCTCCTTCTCCGGAGCGTCGACACATACCTCGCCGTGGGAGACCAGTCTTCGGCCGGTGGGTGCTCCGGCGCCCCCGGGTGAGTCCCGGGGTTCTCACCGCCGGCCACGGGAAAAGTCCGGGGTGGCGCACCCCCGGGAGTGGTGGGCGGCGCGGCGCACGGGTCCGCCCGGTTCGAGTTGCCGGGTCAGCTCTGGAGGTACCTGAGCACTGCGAGCACCCGCCGGTGCTGTGCGGCGTCCGACTGACGCAGGCCGAGCTTGCTGAAGATGCTCGTCACGTGCCGTTCGACCGCAGGCACCGAGACGACGAGATTGGCGGCGATGCCGGCGTTCGAGCGTCCTTCGGCCATCAGGGCGAGCACGTCGCGCTCGCGCGGAGTCAGATCGTCGAACGGGCTGCTGACGCGCTTGCGGATGACCAGCCGTTCGATGACGTCCGGGTCCAGGGCCGACTCGCCGGCAGCGACGCGGCACACCGCGTCGACCAGGATCTGGGGACAGGCGACCTTCTCCTTGAGCAGGTATCCCACGCCCTCCGGCCGTTCGCCGACGAGCTCGCGGGCGTAGTGGGCCTCGAGGAACTGCGAGAGCACGACGACGCCGATGTCCGGCATCGTTGCGCGGATCTCCAGTGCGGCGCGGAGCCCGTCATCCTCGAGGTCAGGGGGCATGCGGATGTCGGCGATCACGACGTCCGGATGGTGCGTGCGAGCCGCGTCGAGCAGGTCCGGTGCGTCGACGGCCACGCCCACCACGTCGACGCCGGCGCGTTCGAGCACGCGCACGATGCCCTCTCGGACCAGCGCCTGGTCCTCACCGACGACGACGCGCAGATGTCCGGTCATCGGCCGGGCTCGGAGTGTCCGACGGGCCGGTCGGCGGGGTGAACGGCCGGACCGTTCGGCCGGGCTGAAGCGTGACCGTGGCACCGGCGGTACGGGCACGGGTGCCCTCCCTCCTCACGCACGCCCACCTCCCGGTTACCGCGGTTCCTCCCTCTGAAATCGGAGCATATCGTCCGGTTACCTGCAGCCTTCCGTTCTCGGAACGTCGGTACGCGCACACTGACGCCGGGCCCACCGGGGATCGGTGATCCCGGACATCGCCCACACATCTGCGATCTTCATCATCGAGGCCGGCGAACCGAGTTGGAAATCCCGCAGCCGGTGTGGATCATCACCCACAACGCTCCCGAGGAGTCGCCGGCGCGGATCGCCGGTTTTGTCCATCACTGTGGGGATCGCCCTACGGGTGAGGGTCGGCCTGCCTCACGGAACATTTGAGCTAGCTCAATGGACATGGGTGCCGGCTGCGGCTGAGGATAGCGGGGTGAGAAACGAGTGACCGCCCAGGCGCCACCGTGTATCGGTCGCGGCATTGTCCATGGACGACATACCGTCGATTTCACTCATCAGCACGAGGTCGGTGGCCCGGGCCGGACACTCCGCTCGTGCTGTTGCACCGCTCCCCGAGTGCGGCTGCCACATTCTCGGCGTCACGCTGGAACGCCCACGGAATCTGCTGGCAGGCATCGCCACCCGCTCGCTCGAACGAGGGCACGTTCGAGACGTGAGGGTGGTAGGTAGGGAACTCGTCGGGGTGAGGCGGAGACTCGTGATGGATGGCGCGATCGGCCGCAGCCACCAGCGCTCGCTGCGGGGCCGGCGCAGCGAGTGCGTAGTGCTTGATCGACTGCTCGAGGCCGTGCTGGCAGGTGAGAGCCGGGCTCTGGTGGTGCGCGGCGAGCCGGGCGTGGGTAAGACCACGCTGCTGGAGTACGTCGTCGAGCGAGCGCCCGGCCGGGTGGCGCGTGCTGCAGGAATCCAGTCCGAGATGGAGCTGGCCTTCGCCGGCCTTCACCAGCTGTGCACGCCGATGCTCGACCGGCTCGACCGCCTTCCCTTGCCCCAGCGCGACGCGCTGCGCACGGCCTTGGGCCTCAGTGCCGGGAACCCGCCGGACTGCTTCCTGGTGGGACTGGCTGTGCTGGGCCTGCTGGCCGAGGTCGCCGATGGACAGCCGCTGATCTGTGTGGTGGATGACGCCCAGTGGCTCGACCACGCCTCGGCGCAGGCGCTGGCGTTCGCCGCCCGCCGCCTGATGGCGGAGTCCGTGGGGGTTGTCTTCGCGGCGCGTGACGGCGAGGCGGCGGAGCTGGCGGGTGTGGCGCAGCTGGTGGTCGCCGGGTTGCCCGATGCCGATGCGCGGGAGCTGTTGTGCTCGACGTTGCGCGGGCCGCTGGACGAGCGTGTGCGTGACCGGATCGTGGCCGAGACCAGGGGTAATCCGCTGGCGTTGCTGGAGCTGCCGCGTGGGTTGACACCGGCGGAGCTGGCAGGCGGTGTCGTCGTGAGTGGCACCGGCACGCTCGCCGGGCAGATCGAGGAGAACTACCGGCGACGGCTCGCGGCTCTCCCGGCCGAGACGCAGCGGCTGGCGCTGGTCGCCGCTGCCGAACCGCTGGGCGACCCCGTGCTGCTGTGGCGCGCCGTCTCCCTGCTCGACATCAGCGTCGCCGCGGCCGCTCCGGCGGCATCGGCCGGGTTGCTCAGGATCGGCAGGCGAGTGCGATTTCATCACCCCCTCGTTCGTTCGGCCAGTTATCGGGTGGCGTCCCCGGAGGAACGGCGGATCGCACACCGTGCGCTGGCGGAGGCCACCGATCCGGAGGCCGATTTCGATCGTCGTGCCTGGCATGCCGCGCAGGCCACAGCGGGACCGGACGAGGAGGTCGCGGCCGACCTGGAGCACTCGGCGGGGCGCGCGCAGGCACGTGGCGGGCTCGCCGCAGCAGCCGCGTACCTGGAACGGGCCGCGGAACTGACCGCCGACCCGGACTGCCGGGTGCAGCGTGCGCTGGCCGCGGCGGAGGCCACGCATCTGGCGGGGGTGCCCGACGCGGCACTCAAGCTGCTGTCTCTGGCCGAGGCGTGCTCGCTGACCAAGCTCCAGCGCGCCCGGGTGGACCTGCAACGCGCCCAGATCGCCTTCACCCTCAACCGCGGCAGAGAAGCCCCGCCCCTGCTGCTGCAGGCCGCCAAGCAACTCGAGCAACTCGACGTCGAACTCGCCGGTGAGACCTACCTGGACGCCCTGCTGGCGGCGATGTTCGCCGGCGCGCTCGCCGGCGGCGTCAGCGTGCAGGAAGCCGCCCACGCCGCCCGTGCCGCGTCTCCGACGACGCGGACCGCACGCGCGCCCGATCTGCTCCTCGAGGGCTTGGCGCTGCGGTTCAACGACGGTTACACCCCAGCCGTCCCGACGCTGAAGCGGGCGCTCCGCGCGTTCCGCGGCAACGGCCTGTCCGCGCAGGAGGGTTTGCGCTGGCTCTGGCACGCCTGCGTCACCGCGGCCCACCTCTGGGACTACGACACCTGGGAACTGCTCGCCACCCGCTTCGTGCGCACCGCACGGGAGGCAGGCGCCTTGACGATGCTTCCCCTCGCGCTCGGCCAACGCATCGGTGTGCACGTCTTCCTCGGTGAACTTGCCGAGGCCGCTTCACTGCACGACGAGCTGAGCTCGGTCACCGACGCGACCGGGCATCCCCCACCACCACTCGCCGCGTTGCTGATCGCGGCCTGGCGCGGTCGCGAAGCCGAGGCCTGCGCGCTGATCGAGGCGACCACCACGGAGGTGCTGCAACGCGGGGAGGGCGACGGGCTGATCAAGGCCCAGTGGGCCGCCGCGATGCTGTACAACAGCCTCAGCCGCTACGAGGACGCGCTCACCTCCGCAGAGCAGGCCGGCAGCCAGCCGCCGGTGCTGGGAGTCGCCCCGTGGGCGGCGTTGGCCGAGCTCGTGGAAGCGGCCACGCGCTGCGGGATGTCCGACCGTGCTGCTGAGGCGTTCGGTCAGCTCGCCGACGTCACGCGGGCGAGCGGCACCGACTGGGCGCTGGGGGTCGAAGCCCGCTCCCGAGCCCTGCTCAGCTCCGGTCAGGACGCCGAGAGCGCCTACTGCGAGGCGATCGACCGGCTGGACCGCACCCGCGTCCGCGGCGAGCTCGCCCGCGCCCACCTCCTCTACGGCGAATGGCTCCGCCGGGAGGGCCGACGGCTCAGCGCACGCGAGCAGCTACGCGCCGCCCACGAGATGTTCGCCGCCATGGGCGCCGAGGCGTTCGCCCAGCGTGCGGCTTCCGAGCTGCGGGCCACCGGTGACTCCCCACGTAAGCGCACGGTCGAGAGCAGCACGGAGCTCACGCCCCAGGAAGCGCAGATTGCGGGGCTGGTCCGTGAGGGACTCTCGAACCCCGAGATCGGTGCCCGGCTGTTCATCAGCCCACGCACTGTCGAGTGGCACCTGAGCCGGATCTTCTCCAAGCTCGACATCACCTCACGCAGGCAGCTCCGCCGCTGACGGCGGTCGCGGTGCCGGGCCCGAACATGACGCGAGCCCGGTCGCGGGAGGAGACCGGGCTCAACGGATGGGGCGATCCTCAGGGATCGATACTCAGCTCCGCGCCGATCTCGCGCAGCCGGGGCTCGTGCTGACGGGCGTGGTGCCTGCAGAAGAGGAGCTCGTTGCCGGCCGGGAGCAGCGCGCGCATCCGCGCGGCGGCGCTGCAGCGGTCGCAGCGGTCGAAGCGGGTCAGAACGGGGAAGTCCTGGATCGTCATGTCGTCACGCCGCCTCGAGCAGGGCCGCGCCGGAAGCTGTGAGCCGGGCCGGTCCGTGGTGCGAACCGGCGGCGATCAGACCGGCGGCGGTGAGCCGAGGACCGGTGAACTGGTCGCTGAGGAACCGCCCGTCCACGACCAGCGCGCCGCCCGTGTCGTCGGAGATCTCGCAGCGACCCGCGGCGACGGCGCGGAGAACGGCGCGGTCGCGGTAGCTGAGGGGGTTGGCGGTGGTGATCATCGTCGTTCTCCTTCCGGCTCTGTCGTTCCTGTGACCCTTGAAGGATCCGTCGCGGGCCCTGTCTCCTGCCATCCCGCTGCCCCCCGAACCACTGGAGCGAACCCGCCAACCATCAGTGGGGGTTGCCCCCCACCCGCACCGACTGCTGCCGGAACGGGCGGCTCGCAGGGTGGGAGGGGCGACTCGCGGGGGCACCCGCGAGTCGCCCGGCGAAGTACGCCTGGCGTACGACGAAACCGGCCTCGGCGAGGAGGCCGGTCTTGCACCGGGGAAGGAGCGCAGCTAGCGCTGCATGCGCGCGGCGGCGGCGAGGACGGCCGCCGCGTGCGCCCGGGCGTCGTCCGGGCTGTTCACGGTGCGGCACGGGATCACGAGGATCCGCGCACCGAGGAGGTGGACCCCTCCGGCCCAGGTCACCTTGTAGGGGTCACGCTCGGCGTATCCGGCGGGCCGGATCGGCTCGGGCAGCTCCACGCTCGCGCGCAGCGGCGTCTGCGCCTGCGCAGGCCCCGGACTTGTCGCCGGAACGCTTCGCAGGGTCACCGACTCACGCCGGCTCCCGTACAGCTCGATCGAGCACGGCTGTGCGTTCGCGCTGCGCGCGTTCACCTGGGTGTAGCCGGACGGTGACTCGGCAGGCTCCGTGCCTTGTTCGGTGCCGGTCGTGGTCGAGCGGACGATGGTCGGCCGGAACGGGGACGGGTGGCGCGCGCCCAGGGGCGCCGGCTGACGCTTGTCCGTGGACACCGTCGCCGCGGTCGTGACGGCGTCGATGATCTGGCGGACGATCTCGTTCTTCGCCTCGTCCGTGATGCCGGCCGAGTGCCAGTCGATCGACGAGGCGATCCGGGCGAACTCGTTCCCGTCGTCCTGCTCGGACGGATGGGGAGCAGGGGGGCGGACGAGCCGGTAGCCACGGGCGTCCAACCAGGCAGCCATGTGCGCAGGAGCGCGGGTGGCCGGCGCCTTGCTGGTGCCTGAGGCGAGGAGGAAGTCCGTCATCGCGTTGGCAATCACCGTGGCTGTATCCACGGGATGAGAGTGCGCTTCGCCCGCTCTCATGTCGTCAGGGCCTGCGGGCATCCGCTCTACCGGTTGGCAGGAACCCGCAGTGGGTGTCAGCCCGGCCCGCGGGCCCTCGCCGGGGCCGTGCTGGGCCCCGTCGGGCATCGCTCGTTCCGGCTAGCTGCAATGTGCGACGCGCCGACTACTGCGATGCTGAACATGTGCTGCGACGTTGCCTGATTGTTGACGACAACGAGCGCTTCCTCGAGATCGCCCGTCTCAGCCTTGAACGCCAGGGACTGGAGGTGGTGGGGACCGCGACGACTATCGCCGGGGCCCTGCTGGAGGCGGCCGTGTTGCGCCCGGATGTCGTGCTGGTCGACGTCGCCCTGGGGGAGGAGAGCGGGTTCGAGCTCACCCGGCGGCTGGTCGAGGACTTTCCCGAGCTCCGCGCCCGCGTTGTGCTGATCTCCACGCGTGGCGAGGAGGACCTCGCGGACCTGATTGCGTCCAGCCCTGCGGCCGGATTCCTCTCCAAGTCGCTTCTGTCAGCGAACGCCGTGCTCAACCTGGTGGACGCCGGAGGGCGCTGAGCGGAGGCATGAATGCCACGCGGGCAGCGGCATCTCGGCCTGCATTCGGCGCAGGCGCGCGTGGCGAACCGTGCGCAGGGTCGTCAGAGAGGCGGACCCCGGATTAGCGTCTCGCTGCGGGAGTCGTGAGATGGCACTTGTCCGGATTCGACCGTCCGTTCTCCGTCGGCTGAGCGGTTTGCTCGTCGGCGTTGTACTCGTGGCTGCGATCAGTGGGCTGATCGAGCTGCTCGACGGACACGTTCCCGTCATCAGCCTGCTGATTCTCTACCTGCTGGCGGTCCTTCCGGTCGCCCTCATCTGGGGTTCGACGGCAGCGGTCGCGGTGGCGGTCATCAGTTCCGGGGCCTACCTACTCCTGTTTCTGAAGCCGGCCCGCATCCGGGCCGACGATCCGCAGACCCTGTTGCCACTGGTGATCTTCCTCATCACCGCGGTCGTCGTCGGGCAGCTCGCGGCGCGGGCGCAGCGGCAGGCACGGGAGTCCGCGAGGCTCACCGAGGAGCAGACGGCGTTGCGGCGGGTCGCAACGCTCGTGGCGCAGGCGAGCCCGCCGTCGGAGGTCTTCGAGGCCGTCACGCGCGAGGTCGGCCTGCTGTGCGACGCCGACCTCGCTCGCCTGGAACGCTACAACGACGACGGGACCGTGACCGGTGTCGCCGCCTGGAGCCGGGTGCCGGTGCGGCTTGCCGTGGGCACGCGGTTCGCTCTCGAGGGACTGAGCATCGCCGCGCGGGTGAAGGAGAGCGTCGGTCCGGTCCGCGTGGAAGGCTTCGCAGGCGCCAGCGGCCCGATCGCCGAGGAGGCCCGGCAGCTGAGGATCCGTTCGTCGGTGGGCTCCCCGATCGTGGTCGCCGGGCACCTCTGGGGCGTGATCGCGGCCTCGACGCGCAGCCACGTCCCGTTCCCGGTCAACACCGAGGCACAGATGGCGGACTTCACGGAGCTCGTGGTCACCACGATCGAGAACGCGCAGGGTCGCGCCGAGATCAGCGAGCTCCTGGACAACCAGGCTGCACTGCGGCGGGTCGCGACCCTCGTCGCCCGCGGTGCGCCCACGGCGGAGGTGGTCGCCGAGGTCGGGGAGGAGGTCGGCCGTGTGCTCGGAGCCGAAGCCACGATGATCGTCCGGCTCGATCAGGACGGCCTGGTGACGGTGGTGGGCAGCACCGGTGTGCACGGCGAACGGCTGGCGGAGGGGACCCGGTGGAAGATCGAGCCCCCGCACGCCCTCGCGACCGCGCTGGCCACGGGCGAGCCGGCCATTCTCGACGACATCAGCGAGGTACCCGGCGAGTTCGCGGCGGCTATACGCGATACCGGCATCCGGTCCGCCATCGGCATCCCGATCGTCGTCGGGGGCAAGTCGTGGGGCGCTCTCGCCATCGCCACGCGAAACGCGCACTTCCCCGTCGGCACCGAGCACCGCATGGCGGCCTTCACCGAGCTCGTCGCCATCGCCGTCGCGGACGCGCAGAGCGCGGCGGAGCTCGCTGCCTCCCGAGCCCGGGTCGTCGCCGCGTCGGACGAGGCACGGCGGAAGATCGAGCGGAACCTGCACGACGGTGCGCAGCAGCGGCTCGTCACGCTGGGGCTCGAGCTGAGTCTCTTGCAGGGCTCGGTGCCTCCGGACCTGGACGACCTGCGATCCGGGATCGGCCGGATAGCCGCGGATCTCGCCGAGGTGCTCGACGAGCTGCGCGAGATGTCGCGCGGGATCCACCCGGCGGTCCTCTCCGAGGGAGGGCTCGGATCTGCCCTGCGCGCGCTCGCCCGACGCTCGACGGTGCTCGTCGAGCTCGACGTCCGCACACAGGCCCGCTTTCGCGAGCCGGTCGAGGTCGCGGCGTACTACGTCGTCTCCGAAGCGCTGACGAACATGACGAAGCACGCCGACGCGTCGCGCGTGACGATCCTCCTGGAGGAGCGGTACGGGAGCCTGTGGCTCGAGGTGCAGGACGACGGCGTCGGAGGCGCCGATCCGGCGCGCGGGTCGGGACTCGTCGGCATCCGCGACCGCGTGGAGGCCCTGGGCGGGACGTTCGAGGTCAGCAGCCCGATCGGCGACGGCACGCTGGTGCAGGTGACCCTTCCGATCCTGCCCCGGTGACGGTCGCCGTCAGCGGGCGTCCAGGAACGTCAGTACCGCGAGCACCCGGCGGTGGCTGTCATCGGTCTCGGGCAGGCTCAGTTTTGTCAGGATGCTGCGCACGTGCTTCTCCACCGTGCCCTCGCTGATCCAGAGCCGGCGTGCGATGCCCGCGTTGGAACGGCCTTCCGCCATCAGGGTCAGGACGTCGCGCTCGCGGGCGCTGACCACGGCGAGCGGGTCGTTGCGTTTGCGGGCGGCTACCAGTTCCTGCACGAGGGCAGGGTCGACGACGGAACCGCCGCGGGCGACCCGTTCGAGCGTCTCGATGAACTCGTTCACCTCGGTGACGCGGCTCTTGAGCAGGTAGCCGATGCCCTGGCCGCTGGCGAGCAGCTCCATCGCGTGCTCCACCTCGACATGGGCCGAGAGCACGAGGATCCCGGTGTCCGGCTGCTCCCGGCGGATCTCCCTGGCCGCCTCCAGCCCCTCGTTGGTCTGGGTCGGCGGCATCCTGATGTCGACGACCACGAGTTCGGGTGTCGTCTCGCGGACGAGCTCGAGCAGACGGGTGGCATCACCCGCCTGGCCGACGACCTCGAAGCCCGAGCGTTCGAGCAGGCTTGCCAGGCCCTCACGGAGCAGGACATCGTCCTCGGCGATGACCACACGTAGCTGGGTCATGGCCGCTCGAGCGCTGGTCCTGCGCGGGCGTGGGCGTGCGGATACGGCGCATAGCTCATAGGGGGATTATCCCGACGTCGGGGGCTCGCAGCGAGCCATCGGCACCTCTCGCCCCATTCGGCGGCTTCCTGGAGCACCGGAACCGGCCCTGTCAGCGCGCTCCGATCGCCGGATCGGTCATCGTGGTCCTGCCCGTCTCGACGTGCCCGGCCAGGCGCCGCAGGAAGGTGCCGTCCCCGTCGGAGACCACGGAGAGGTCGTACCAGCCGCCACTGTCCGCAGTGCGCGCCGTGTGGACGACACGCCCACCGCGCGCGATGCGATAGGCGGCGGACTGGTCCGTCTGGTTGACGTCGTTGACCGTGAGCCGGACGGTCCGGGCGCCGCTGTTGGTGAGCACGAGCTGCACCTCCGAGCCTGCCGAGCGGTGGCGCGCGGACACCTCGGGGCCCGCGTTGCTCGTGTGACCGGCCAACCGGCGCAGGAACCCGTTGGGACCGTGCACCGTGAAGTCGTAGGCCCCCCTGTCGGCAGCCGCGATGGTCCAGTCGTCCGACAGCTGCTTGCCGGCGCTGACGGTGTAGGTCCACGGTCCGTTCGTGTCGGTCGTCGATGTGACGTAGAAGCTCGCTCCCGCAGCGCCGTGGTTGGAGAAGGTGAGGTTGAGGCGGCCGCTCGTCAGGCACCCGTCGGCTGCCAGGTCGTAGGGCAGCGGGAGGGCGGGGCGACGGCCGGTCTCCTGCTTGGGCAGCATCGGATTGTCGGGCAGCGTGGGGACGTAGTCCTTGTGCCTGTTCTTGTCCGGTGGGGCGTAGGTGTTGGTCGCCGGGAGGGCCGGCACGCCCGCGTCGGCGCGGGAGAAATCAAAGGCCGAGGTGAGGTCACCGCACACGGTGCGCCTCCACGCGGTGATGTTCGGTTCGCGCACCCCGAAGCGCTGCTCGATGAACCGCAGGACCGAGGTGTGGTCGAACACCTCGGAACAGACCCTGCCACCCCTGCTCCACGGCGAGACGACGAGCATCGGGACGCGCGGACCGAGACCGTAGGGTCCCGGGACCTGGCCCGGCAAGGACGAGCCGAGGAGCTCGTCGCTCACGTCGACGGTCGACTTCCCCTGCGTCGCCGACGACGGCGGGTAGGGCGGCACCATGTGGTCGAAGAAGCCGTCGTTCTCGTCGAAGGGGATGAGCAGCGCCGTCTTGCTCCACACGTCCGAGTCGCGCGTCAACGCGTCCAGCAGCTTCGCGATGTACCAGGCCCCGTAGTTGGGTGGCCAGTTCGGGTGCTCGCTGTAAGCCTCGGGAGCGACGATCCAGGACACCTGCGGAAACGCGCCGGCTGCGATGTCGGCGCTCAGCACGTCGAAGAACCCGTCGCCGTTCTTGGCGTTCGTCCCGGTGCGGGCCTTCTCGTAGAGCGGCTGTCCTGGAACAGCGTTGCGATACTGATTGAAGAACAGCAGCGGGTTGTCGCCGTAGGTGCCCCGGTAGGCGTCGTCGATGTTGCCCCACTTGCCCTCGTCGGTGAGGCCGTCACCGATGTCCTGATAGACCTTCCAGGAGATTCCGGCCGCTTCCAGCCGTTCGGGGTACGTCGTCCAGCCGTAGCCGAGCTCATCATTGGTGACGACCGGACCGCCACCTTTTCCGTCATTACCCACATAGCCGGTCCACAGGTGGTAGCGATTCGGGTCGGTGGGGGCCATCATCGAGCAGTAGTAGGCGTCGCAGATCGTGAACGCGTCGGCGAGTGCATAGTGGAAGGGAATGTCGTCCCGGGTCAGGTAGGCCATCGTCGTGGTGCCCTTGGCGGGCACCCACTCGTCGTACTTCCCCTCGTGCCACGCCGCGTGGGTGCCGTTCCAGCTGTGGTCGAGGTCCTCGATGAACTGCAGCCCGAGGTCCTTGATGGCCGGCCGAAAGGGCAGCACGTCGTCCGAGTTGTGGGGCTGCTGCCACACCGACCGTCCGTCGGGAAGGGTGACGGGGTGGGGGTCTCCGAAGCCGCGCACGCCGCGCATCGACCCGTAATAGTGATCGAAGGAACGGTTCTCCTGCATCAGGATGACGATGTGCTCGACGTCCCGGATACTTTCGGTGCCGTGCTGCGGCTCGATAGCGGCGGCACGGGCGATGCTGTTGGAGAACATGGAGGCGACAGCTGTGCCGCCGGCCAATTGTACGAATCTTCGACGGCTCAAGGCGGTCATCGATTAGGTCTCCCGGGCTCGCATAATAATTCTCGGGATAGCCTCATCAGCGCTCACGGATTTCAGTTGACCGGTCGACGACGGCTGGGCGAACTTCCGGCGACCGGTCGTGTGATGCGTATTAACCGAATGTCCACTCGGGGTGGCTGCGTCTTATCTCCGTTCGGTCCGATCTGTGTGGAGATCGCCGGGCGACATCGGCGATCGCTGGCCACCGGCCGCCGGGAGAGTGAGTCTGTGTACTGCTCATGATCGATGCTGGACACTCGGAGGCCCTCGTTGTCGTCCAGGAAGGCCAGTTGCCATGACCGCACCTGAACTTCGGCCGGTGGATCTGACGGTCGTCGACACCAACACCGCCGAGTGGACGCTGTTCCCGATCCCTCAGATCGGAGTGGAACTGGACGCCCTACCGTTGATCGCGGATCCGGACACGGGCATGCAGGTGTTCAAGATGGTCTACCGCGCTGGTTTCACCAACCCCTGGCACCACCATCCCTGTGCGCATGGCATCTACGTGCTCGACGGCGTCCTCACCACCCACGGAGGGGAGTTCGGGCCGGGCAGCTTCGTGTGGTTTCCCGAGGGCGGGATCATGGAGCACGGGGCTTCTGCGGACGGCGACGTCACCTTTCTCTTCATCACCAACAAGCCGTTCGACATCCACTATGTCGAGCGTTGAGCGCTGAATCGAACCCAGGTGAGGTTGTCAAGACCAACGTGATGTGCCCCATTCGGTCTCGACGGGCGTGTGTCAACCACCGACATTGGTGACGGACCGTCGGGCGTCGAGGCGCGCCGGCGGTTCCATACACTGATCGACCGGATCCCGCTGTGCCCCCGAAGCATGCGCGTGACCTGCAGTCCCGACCTGCTCGAGACCCCGGCTCGAGCCGAAGGAGATCAACCTCGTGCTTGCTGACATCCTCATGCTCGTGCCCGCCTGCATCGCCGGAATCGGCGGAGCGCTGCTCGGCGACAAGCTCGGGCTCTGGATCAAGGGCGCACTCGCCGACCGCGGAAGCCGCTGAGAAGCTGACCGCGGCGGGGCCGTACGCCGTTATCCGGCCACGGCTGACCTGCCCCCGCGGTGGCTGCGGGTGACCACGGCGACGGCGAGCGCGGTGGTGAGTGGAACCGACGCGACGAGTCCGATGCTGCCCACCAGGGTGCGGACGACCTCGGTGGCGATCACCTGTGTCGTCAGCGTGTCGGTGAGTCCGCGTTCGGCCACGCTGAACAGCAGGAGGAGGGGGAGCGCGGCTCCCGCGTAGGCGAGTACGAGGGTGTTGACCGCGGACGCGACGTGGTCGCGGCCGATGCGCATGGCGGCGCCGAAGAGCGCGGTGGGGCGAAGGTAGGGGTCGGCGCGACGTAGTTCCCACACAGCACTGGTCTGGGTCACGGTGACGTCGTCGAGGGCGCCGAGGGCGCCGATCATGAGACCGGCGAGTACGAGCCCGCGCCCGTCGAGGTCGGTGCCGAGCGTGGACGCGAGGTTCGCGGTGTCCTCGTCCCTGCCGGTCAGCGATGTCAGCGCGGCGAACGCCGCACCGAGCACGCCGATGAGCAGCAGGCTGAGCAGCGTCCCGAGCGCGGCGGTCGACGTGCGCGCGGAGAATCCGTGGGTGAGATAGAGGACGCCGAACATGATGGCGCAGCACCCGACGACGGCGACGGCGAGCGGATCGCGGCCTGCGAGGATCGCGGGAAGCATGAAGGCGAGCAGCACCAGGGCTGTGAAGCCCAGCCCGACGAGCGCCGCGAGGCCGCGCCACCGTCCGAGCGCCAGCACGGCAGCGGCGAAGACGAGGGCGAGGACCAGCAGTGGCTGGTCGCGTTGGAAGTCGACGATCTGGTACGAGTCGGGGTCGCCGGGGTTCTCGCCGCTCCAGAGCATGATGACGTCGTCGCCGACACCGAACGGGGCCTTGCCCCGCACGACCGACACCAGCGTGACGATGCTCTGGCCGGCTCGCGGCCCCTCGGACATCTCGGTGGTGAGGGCGAGACAGCCGCTGCCCCCGGGCTGCCCGTCGGTGCAGTCCACCTCGGTCGCCGCGGTGACGTGCGCAGCGATCCGTACGGAGGGGTCCTGCGCCGAGGGCAGTCGGTCCTCGACGGGGTAGAGCACGATCAGGCCGACCACGGTGGCGAGGAGTGCCGGCACGAGCAAGGCTGCGATCGCGAACCGGACGCGTCGGTCGGCGGGCGCGGCGGGTCCGTGCCCGTGTCCGTGTCCGTGTCCTGGTTCGATCCCGCCGCGAGTGCTTCGGCCTCGATGCCGGTGCCGGGCGCCCACGTACTGCGGGGACGGATCCTGAGGGTGCACACGGCGATCCTCCCGCGCCGGTGCCGGCACCCTGCGACCGCCGGGCGCCACCTGTTCGAATCCTGGTGGCTGCCCGGCGGTGCTCAGCTGCGCTGTAGGTCCCCGCCCGTGATCAGGAGGCGGCCGAGGTGGCCGGTGCGGGGGTCGGTTCCGTGGCGGACGAAGGCCGCGCCACCAGGAACGACAGGCCGACGACGACGATCGAGATGACCGCTGCGACCAGGAACGCCGTGTGGGTGCCTGCGGCGTCGATCGCTCCGGTCGGATCCGCGGACCCGACCGTCATCACGGTGATGAACAGAGCCGTGCCGGCTGCGCCTGCCACCTGCTGCAGGGTGGTGACGATCGCGCTGCCGTGGGAGTAGAGCTCGCCGGGCAGCGATCCCAGCGCGTCGGTCATGAGCGGGGTGAACATCAGCGACAGGCCGATCGTGAGCACGACGTGGAACGCGATGATCATCCACAGCTGCGACTCAGCGCCGAGCGTGGTGAACAGCCACAGGGCGACGCACAGCACCACCGCGCCCGGCACGACGAGTGGGCGAGCGCCGAACCGGTCGAAGAGTCGCCCGACCACCGGTCCCAGCAGCCCCATGACCAGTCCGCCCGGAAGCAGCGCCAGGCCGGTGGCGAGGGTGGTGGCCCCGAGCACGCCCTGCAGGTAGAGCGGCAGCAGGATGAGCGCCCCGAACAGCGCCATCATGCTGATGATCACCAGGATGAGCGCCACGACGAACGGGCGGTGCGAGAAGGGGCGCAGGTCGAGCAGGGCCCGGTTGTCAGCCTGCAGCCGGAGCTGGCGTGCCACGAAGACGACCAGCGCGATCGCCCCGATCACGATCGGGATCCACGGCGTGATCCTCGCTTCACCGCGCAGAGCCTCGCCGATGCTGCTGAACCCGTAGAGCAGACCGCTGAAGGCCACGGCCGAGATCAGGGCCGAGGCCACGTCGAGGGGCACCCGGCGGGTGTCGGCTGGAATGCGCAAGCGGGCGGCGCCGATGGCAAGGGCGATCGCCGCGATGGGGAGCACGATCCAGAACATCCAGCGCCACCCGAGCGCGCCCAGGATCAACCCCGACACGGTGGGGCCGATCGCCGGAGCGACCGCGATGACGATCGTGATGGTGCCCATCGTGCGGCCTCGTCGATCGGCCGGCACCAGCCGCATCACCGTGGTGATCAGCAACGGCACCATGACGGCCGTGCCCGTGGCCTGCACGACCCGGCCGACCAGGAGCACTCCGAAACCCGGGGCGAGCGCTGCGATCAGGATGCCCGTGGTGAACAGCGACATCGCCGCGAGATAGATCGACCGCGGAGGAAATCGCTGGAGCAGGTATCCGGTGGTCGGGATGACCACGGCCATTGTGAGAAGGAATCCGCTGGTGAGCCATTGCGCGGTGCTCGCGCCGATCTGGAGGTCGGCCATGAGCGCCGGCAGTGCAACGCTCATGATCGTCTCGTTGAGGATCATGGCGAATGCGGATCCCACCAGCAGGGCGACCACGACCATGGCGCCAGGTGGCGGATTGGCGGACTCCACTGTCGATATCGGGGTCGCGTCCGAGGATGCGGCCGCTTCGCCCCCCGTCGGGCCGTGCTCTTCGGCAGTCACGCTTTCTCCGTTCACGTCGGTGTCCCCCCTGGCCGCCGGCGTCCCCTGGTGGCGGTACTACTGAGAATAGAACTGTCAGCGATCGGGCCGTCGCGGTGTGTGCCTGGTTGGGGAGCCGGGCGCGCCACGCCTCGCGGGAGCACAACCTAGAGGTCGCGCGTCGTCGATTCATCTCAATAACGCGTCTGTTCGCGCCGACCACATTGCGCTCCGCAGTGATTCCGCGGACGGCGAACGGCGGCCGGTCGGCCGGGCTCCGCTGACGAGGGCGCGGTGCGTCGATCAACATTTCGGGCCCCGCAGCAGTAGATGACCCGGTTCTCGACCCCGAACCGGTGATCATGCGGAACCAGCACCCCGTCGACCTGGATCCCGGCCCGACGGCTCCACCTTCCGGAAACCCGCGCGATCATCGCCCGGCGGGCCGGACCGCACGGGCGATCACCGACAAAGCCGACGCGTCCTGTCCCCGGGCGCGCCGGCCGGCGTGCTCGCCCGCTTCGGCGACCCCGTGACCATCGACCACATCGGCCCGGCTGGACGCATCCCGGTCGACAGTCCGGCCACGCGCTACCTCACGTCGTGCCGGGCACCTCGTGATCAAGCCTTCGGTCCGGTGGCAGCACACGGCCCGGCCGCATCCCGACTCCGCCCCGGCCGTCCGGTGCCCGAGATCGGCGCAACCCGCTGTCCCGGCCGATGCCGAGGCGACGATTGCCCCTGGATCTGGCTTCTGGCCGGCGGCCTGCGCGGGCGTTGATCAATCTTTCGGGCCCTGCGGCAGGGCATGACCCGGCTGCCGCTTCCGAACCGATGATCAAGTGGAATCAGTACCCGTGACCCCGGCCTTGGCGGTCCACCGTCCGGAAATCGCGGCAATCTGTTGTCCGAGGTGGGCCGAGTTGACCTTCGCCCCCGGACCTGGCATCTGGTCGCCTTGGCGGCGTTGATCAATCTTTCGGGCCCTGCGGCAGGGCATGACCCGGTTCCCGGCCCCCAACTGATGATCATGCAGAACCGCTGCCCCGACCCTGGCCTTGGCGGTCGAGCGTCAGGAGTCGGCGGGCGCTCTGTCGCCCGGGGTGGCGCCGAGGTGACGATTGCCCCGGGACCTTGCTTCTCGCCGGCGGCCTGCGCGGGCGTTGATCAACATTTCGGGCCCTGCGGCAGGGTATGACCCGGTTCCCGGCCCCCAACTGATGATCATGCGCTGCCCCGACCCGTCAGAAATCGGCGGCGACCCGTCGCCCGCAGGGGATGCCGAGCCGGGGGTCGCCGCCCTGTCCGAGGTGTGGTCGGGGAACTCTTATTCATCACTTCGGGTCCTGCAGCAGGGCATGACCCGGTTCTCGACCCCGAAACGGTGATCATGGGGTAGGAGAGGGTGGCGGAGTACGCCACCGGGTGCCACCACGGGTCGAGTCCGAGGCTCGGTTCGGGGAGCCCGGTGGATCACACCTCGGCCACGGATCACCCCGGTGCTTCGACGTTCCGGCGCGCCGGTCTAGGTTCTTGAATGTTCAAGTTCGGCGCCGCCGGGCTGCTCACGATGGAGTCCTGATGAACGTTGTCGGCTGGGTCCTGCAGATCGTGCTCGCCGTGGCCTTCCTGGCCTCGGGCGGGATGAAGGTGGCGAAGCCGAAGCCGGCGCTGGTGTCCGCCGGCATGGGCTGGGCCGAGGACTTCTCCGACGGCGCGATCAAGGCGATCGGTCTGATCGAGGTGATCGGCGCCGTCGGACTGATCCTCCCCTGGCTTCTGGGCGTGGCGCCCGCCCTCACCCCGCTCGCAGCGGTCGGGCTCGCGCTCGTGATGGCGGGCGCCGTGGTGGTCCACATCCGCCGCAAGGAGCAGTTCGCCCCCGCGTTGGTGTTGGGCCTGTTGTCCCTCGTCCTCGCGGTGATCCGCTTCGCCTCCTAGTGCCGACGGCCGGCGACCGCACGATCAGGCCGTCCGGACGCCTGGTGCCGCTGCCTCGGCCCGCTTCCGGCCGAGTTCGTGCATGGGGGTCTGGTAGGTCTCCCTCGCCGTCGCGGCTGCGAGGGCGGAGAGGACGCAGAGGACCGCGGTGAACACCGCGACCGGAACCCAGCCCGAGGTGCTCCCTCCGGCGAGGCCCGCGGCCACGGTGGGCGCGAAGCCGCCGATCGCGAAGCCGATCTGCGTGCCGATGGCCGTGCCCGACAGCCGGACCTGCGCAGGGAACATCTCGCCGTAGAAGGCGGGCCATACGCCGTTCGCCGCGCTGTAGACGATTCCGGAGAGCAGCACGCCGATGAGGAACACCAGCACGTACGAGCCGGTGGTGATCGACCAGAGGTAGCCGGCGGTGAGCACGGCGCTGCCCAGTGCGCCCGCGATGAACACGGGCTTTCGGCCGATCCGGTCGGCGAGCGAGGCCAGCAACGGGATCGCTGCCAAGGCCACGACGTTGGCGAGGATCGCCACCCACAGCATCGCGGAGCGGTCCAGTCCGGCGGTGTCCACGGCGAACGACAGCGCGAAGACGCCGAAGATCGTGCTGACGGCAGCAACGGTGGCGGCCACGACGACGCGCAGCACGTCGGCCCAGTGGTCGCGCAACAGCACCGCGAGCGGCATCTCGGCGCGGGTGTTGCGCTCGACCTCGGCGGCGAAGACCGGTGTCTCGTCGAGCGTGCGCCGGATGACGTAGGCGACGGCGACGACGATCGCCGACAGCCAGAACGGCACCCGCCACCCCCACGACAGGAGCATGTCCTCGGGCATCGCGGCGACGGGCAGGAACACCGCGGTTGCCAGGATCGACCCGGCCTGGGTGCCGCTGAGGGTGAAACTGGTGAAGAACGCCCGCCGGTGCGCGGGAGCATGCTCGAGGCTCATCGAGTTGGCCCCCGCCTGCTCTCCGCCGGCCGAGATCCCCTGCATCAGGCGCAGCACCACCAGCAGCACGGGCGCGAGTGTGCCGATCTGCTCGTAGTCGGGCAGGCAGCCGACGAGGAACGTCGAGACGCCCATCAGCAGGATCGTGAACACCAGCACCCGCTTGCGCCCGAAACGGTCTCCCACGTGGCCGAGCACGATCGCGCCGACGGGCCGGGCGACGTATCCGACGCCGAAGGTGGCCAGCGCGAGCAGCGTGCCGGTCGCGGGAGCCGACGACGGGAAGAAGATCTTCCCGAAGACCAAGGCCGCGGCCGTGCCGTAGATGAAGAAGTCGTAGTACTCGAGCGCGCTGCCGATCCAGGCGGCCAGGGCCGCCTTTCGGGGCTTGCCCGTGGCCGGTGCGGAGTCAGACGTCACGGAGGGCTCCCTGAGGGATGCGTCGTTGCAGGACAGGGGCGGGGGACCGCTATGGACCGAACGGTTATGTACCGTTTAGTGATGTACCGGATGGTGAGTTAGCGTCCCGTGCCTGTCAAGGGCTGCGACGAGCGGAGGCGGGCGTCAGCGCGCGGTGAGGTGGTCCAGCACCACGTCGGCCAGCAGCTTCCGGTAGTGCTCCCGGCGGGAGGGGTCGAGCATGTCGCGCCGGAAGATCGCGCTCCATGTGTGCCGATTGGCCGTCCGGAAGACGCAGAACGAGCTGATCAGCATGTGCACGTCCAGCGCGTCGACGTCGTCGCGAAACACCCCGGCGGCGCGGCCTCGTTCGAGAATGCTGGTCAGGACGTCGAGCGCCGGGCCGGCCAACCCTTCGAGGTCCAGCGACTTCCTCAGGTGCTCGGCCCGGTGGATGTTCTCGATGCTGACGAGACGGATGAAGTCCGGGTGGGACTCGTGGTGGTCGAACGTCAACTCGGTGAGCTGGCGCAGTGCGGCCTCCGGAGGGAGGTGCTCGACGTCGACCTCCTGTTCGAGGCTGCGGATGCCGGCGTAGGCGCGCTCGAGCACCGCGAGGTAGAGCCCTTCCTTGCTGCCGAAGTAGTAGTAGAGCATTCGCTTCGTCGTGCTGGTCTTCGCTGCGATCTCGTCGACCCTGGCGCCTGCGTAGCCGTGGTCGGCGAACTCGCGGGTGGCGACGTCGAGGATCTCCGCGCGAGTGCGGTCGGCGTCCCGGATGCGTTCCTCCGACGGGACAGACGATGTCACCACCGAGAACCCTCCTGACCAGCTGTTGACGGAGCCCTGACTCTAGGCCGCCCGGCCGGAGCCGCGTTGCCCCTTCCCGTGGACGCGCCCGGCAGGTACAACTAACGAACCAGTACGTTCAGAAAAGGGGCCCAGTGGATTACACGGTGGGACTGGTCGGCGCCGGAATCGGGCCCTCCCTGAGCCCTGCCCTGCACGAGCGTGAAGCGCGGCGGCTCGGCCTGCGCTATCGGTACGTGCGGCTCGATCTCGACGTGCTCGGCGTGCCTCCCGAGTGCGCAGGCGACGTCCTCGCTCGCGCGCAGGCGGAGGGCTTCCGCGGCGTGAACGTCACGCATCCCTGCAAGCAGCAGGTGCTTGCCCACCTCGACGACATCTCTCCGGACGCCGCGGCGATCGGCGCCGTCAACACCGTCGTGTTCACCGACGGGCGCGCGGTCGGCTACAACACCGATCGGTCCGGCTTCGCCCGCGGCCTGACCACCGGACTGCCGGGGAGCTGCCTCGACCGGGTCGTCCTGCTCGGGGCAGGAGGCGCAGGCGCGGCAGCGGCATACGCGCTGCGCGACCTGGGAACGACGGACCTCGTCATCGTCGACACGGACGCCGCCGCGGCCGCCCGGCTCGCCGGGAAGCTGGACGCCGATCACGGGACGCCGGCCGAGCTGTCACGGTTGCTGGCGCGCGTCGACGGTCTGGTGCACGCCACGCCCACGGGCATGGCGGCCCATCCCGGCCTGCCGTTGCCCGAGAACCTGCTGGCACCGCACCTCTGGGTCGCCGAGATCGTCTATCGGCCGCTCGACACCGCGTTGCTGCAAGCAGCCAGGAGCCGCGGCTGCGACACGCTCGACGGCGGTCGCATGGCCGTGTACCAGGCCGTCGACGCGTTCGCGCTCTTCACCGGAATCACGCCTGACGCCGACCGCATGATCCGGCATTTCGCCGAGCTCGTCGGCAGCGAGGAGGACAACCGTGCGCCCAGCCGATGAGCCTGCCGCCCGCCTCGGAATCGCCACGGTCTGCCTCTCCGGCACGCTCGAGGACAAGCTCGCCGCCGCGGCCGCAGCGGGCTTCGACGGCGTTGAGATCTTCGAGCCGGATCTCCTCGCCTCCCCGCTCTCGCCCGCCGAGATCCGGCTGCGCTGCGCGGACTCCGGCCTCTCGATCGACCTCTACCAGCCGTTCCGTGATCTCGATTCGGTCGACGCCGACCGGTTCGCGGCGAACCTGCGACGTGCCGAGCACAAGTTCGCCGTCATGCAGCAGCTCGGAACCGACACTGTGCTCGTCTGTTCCGCGGTCGCCCCCGACGCCGTCGCCGATCTGGACCAGCTCGCCGCCCAGATGCACGCCCTCGCCGAGCGTGCCGCCCGCCACGGGCTGCGGATCGCCTACGAAGCGCTGGCCTGGGGCACGCACATCAACACCTACGAGCAGTCGTGGGAGGTGGTGCGCCGCGGGGACCACCCCGCGCTCGGGCTCTGCCTCGACAGCTTCCACATCCTCTCCCGTGGCTCGGATCCCGCGGCAGTGCTCGGCATACCGGGGGAGAAGCTCTTCTTCCTCCAGCTCGCCGACGCACCGCGGCTGCGGATGGACGTGCTGCAGTGGAGCCGCCACCACCGGCTCTTCCCCGGCCAGGGCGCATTCGACCTGCCGGCCTTCCTCGAACCCGTGCTCACCGCCGGCTACATCGGCCCGCTCTCGCTCGAAGTGTTCAACGACGTCTATCGCCAGTCCGACCCGCGCCGGACGGCCGTGGACGCCATGCGCTCCCTTCTCGCCCTGCGCGAGCAGGTCGCCCGCCGCGCGGCGGTTCCCGCCCTGACCACCGCGGTGCCGCCCGCCCCGCCCGCACTCGCCGGCCACGCCTTCACCGAACTCGCGGTCGACGACACGTCCGGCCCGCGGATCGCGGAGGCCCTGCGCGCTCTCGGGTTCGCCCGTACCGGGAGGCATCGCACGAAGCCCGTGAACCTGTGGGAACAGGGCACCGCACGGGTTCTGCTCAACGCCGGTGCGCCCCACCCCGGAGCGGGGAACGTCGCAGTGGCCGCGCTCGCCGTCGAATCGACCGATCCGCCCCTGTCGGCTGCACGCGCCGCCGCGTTGTGCGCTCCGATCCTGCCGCGCGACCGCGGGCCGGCGGAGGCCGATCTCGCCGCCGTTGCCGCGCCGGACGGAACGTCGGTGTTCTTCTGCCGGACCGACGCCACCGGCGGCTGGCTCGCCGACTTCGACCGCACCCCCACCGCGGACGGCGGCCTGATCAGCGGCACGGACCACGTCGCCCTCGCGCAGCCCTACGACCACTTCGACGAGGCAGCGCTCTTCTACCGCGCCGTACTGGGCATGGACCCCGAGCCGACGAGCGAGATCGCGGCGCCGTTCGGGCTGGTCCGGGACCGGACGGTGACGGCGGGCGGGGTCCGTCTCGTGCTCACGGCAAGCCTGCTGCGGCGAGGCGAGTGGGCACCGGGCGTGTCCGACCCGCAGTACATCGCGTTCGCCACCCCCGACGCCCTCGCCGCGGCACGGGCGGCCCGCGCGGCAGGCGCCCCGATCCTCGACATCCCCGGCAACTACTACGAGGACCTGGACGCGCGCTACGCGCTCGAGCCCGATCTCCTCCACGAGATGCGGGCGCTCGGCGTGATGTACGACCGGACCCCGGAGGGGGAGTACCGCCACTTCGCCACCGAGGTCCTCGGCGGCCGGGTGTTCTTGCAGGTGGTGCAGCGTTCGCCCGGCTACGAGGGTCACGGTGAACCGGATTCGCCGGTGCGCATGGCGGCGCACCGCAGGCGCAGACTGGGAAGATCACCCGCGCTCGCCGCGGGCTGACCTCCGGGGCGGTCTCAGTAGCCGGTGTGGTTGCGGCCGTGGACGAACCAGATCGCTTCGACGGGGACCTCGCCGTTGTTGGTGAGACGGTGGGGCGTGGAGGAGTCGAAGGAGATGGCGTCGCCGGGGCCGATGCGATAGGCCTCGAACCCGAGGGAGACGTCGAGCGTGCCGCTGATGATGTAGCCGTACTCGATGCCCGAGTGGCGGGTGAGGTGCTCGCCGTGCACAGAGCTGCCGCCGACCTCGTAGCGCACGAACAGAAAGTCCACGTCCGACTCGTGTGCGGTGGACAGCTGGTCCCAGGCCACTCCGGAGTCGAGCACCAGTTGCCGGCGGTCGCCGGGTTGCACGACCGGGCCTGTCGCGCGCTGCGTCGGTTCATCCAGTTCGGCGAGGGCGCTACGGAAGTTGTGGGTGGGGTGGCCTGCCCCTGTGGTGTCGGTGCGGTTGCGGGGCCGGGCCGCCTCACCTGCTCCGACGTTGCTGAAGAGCTCGTCGATCGAGAGGTCGAGCGCGCTGCAGATCGCGTACAGCGTGTCGACCGACGGGCGGGACTTTCCGTTCTCGATCTGCGAGACGAGCGAGGCCGACACTCCGAGATCACGTGCGAACTGGCGCAGGGTCAGTCCGGCGGCCAGCCGTTGTGCGCGCAGCCGCTCGCCCACGCCGATGATGTCGCTCCGCCCGATGATGTCGCTCCGCCCGGTGGGTGTGGTCGCACGTGACGCTCCCCGGGCGCCGGTCGAGCGCCGCCGACGCGGTGCGCCCGAGTCCTCCGGGGAGCCGCTCGTCGCTGTCACGGATGCACCTCTGCTCGCTTTCGGGGCATTTGGGGGTGGTGTGGATCGCGCGTTCAGCATATGTGAACAGTGATCTGCGTGACAGTGGCCTGCATGAAACACCTCACTCGGCCGCGGAATGCCGCATCTGTTCAGTAATGCTTGACGCGGTGCTGGGGGGCCTCCGGATCAACGTACGGGAAGGTGGAGACGCAACGTGATCGACGACAGACGTGCGCTCGTAGTCGGAGTCACGGGGATCTCGGGTAACAACACCGCCCGGCAGTTGCTCGCCGAGGGGTGGGAGGTGCACGGGCTTTCCCGCAGCGGAACCGTGCCGGAATCGGCGATTCACCCGGTGGCCGCGGATCTGCTGGACGCCGCCGCCACGCAGCGGGCGATGGCCGAGGTGCGACCCACGCACGTCTTCTACTGCACGTGGCAGCGGCGGCCGACCGAAGCGGAGAACTGCGAGGTGAACGCCGCCATGATGACCAATCTGCTCGACCCCCTCATCCCGTCGGGTGATCTGGAGCACGTCGCACTGGTCACCGGCCTCAAGCACTACCTCGGCCCGTTCGAGGCGTATGCGCAGACGCCGATGGAGACCCCGTTCCGCGAGGAACTGCCGCGGCTGCCCAACCTGAACTTCTACTACGCCCAGGAGGACGTCCTGTTCGACGCCGCCGAACGCGGCGGCTTCACCTGGTCCGTGCACCGGCCCCACACCCTGATCGGCTGGGCGCTGGGCAATGCGATGAACATGGGCGTGACCCTGGCCGTCTACGGGGCCTTGAGCCGGGAGACCGGCGAGCCCTTCGTCTTCCCCGGCTCGCCGGAGCAGTTCAACGGGGTCACCGACGTGACCGACGCCCGGCTGCTGGCCAAGCAGCTGGTGTGGGCCGCGAGCACACCTGAGGCCTGGAACCAGGCGTTCAACACCGTGAACGGTGACGTGTTCCGCTGGCGGCAGCTGTGGCCGGTGGTGGCCGGGGGCCTGGGCGTGCCTGCGGCGCCGTACCCGGGGCACGCCCAGCCGCTGGCCGAGCGGTTCGCCGACGCGGCCCAGGTGTGGGATCGCATCGTCGCGAAGCACGATCTGGTGCCCACCAAGCTGGAGGAGCTCGCGTCCTGGTGGCACACCGACGGCGACCTGGGCCGCCCGACCGAGACCTTCGCGGACATGAGCAAGAGCAGGGCGTTCGGCTTCACCGCCGCCCAGGACACCCGCCGGTCCTTCCTCGACCTCTTCGAGCGGCTGCGCGCGAACCGGATCATCCCGCCGCTTGGCTGAGCCGGCTGCGGTGGTCAGAGGGTATGGAAGCGCCCGGTCCGCAGATCATGAAGCACGTCGACCGAACCCGCTTGCGCGAATGCTCGTAGGTGAGAACCGCCGACGTCCCGCCGCCAATGGCGGACGTCACCCGGGAGCCGGACATCGGTCGTGGAACGGGCGTCCCTGCTGTGATCCGGGCAGGTGCGCCGCCCACTGCGCGCCGTCGACGTGGCGGCGACCGCGACCGATCGGCGATGCAGGTCACACGGGTGCGGGGAGGGGCCGCTGTCGTGCCAGTGAAGCCGCCAGGGTGGCGTACCGGTACGAGACCTGCCCTTGCCGCGGCACCGTGTGTCGCAGGGCCGCGGTCGACGCGGCGGTCACACCTCGACGACGCTCCCCGGCGCCGAGTGGTGATGAGGCTCAGCGGAGGAGTTGCTTGCGGGAGGTGATCTGAAGCTTGCTGAAGATCCTTCTCAGGTGCCACTCGACCGTGCGGGGGCTGAGGAACAGCCGGGCTCCCACCTCCGAGTTCGACAGTCCCTCCCGGACGAGCCGCACGATCTGCGCCTCCTGCGCGGTCATCTCGCCGCTGGTCTCGGCGGTGCGGCTGCTGAGGCGCTGACCGGTGGCCTGCAACTCGCGGGACGCCCGCTCCACGAACGCCTCCATCCCCATCGCGGTGAACATCTCGTGCGCGGTGCCGAGCTGCTCACGTGCGTCGTGGCGGCGACGCTCGCGGCGTAACCACTCGCCGTAGAGCAGGTGGGTGCGGGCGAGCTCACCCCGAACGCGGGTGCGCCCGAGCCGGTCGATCGCCTCAGCGTAAAGACGCTCGGCCGTCTCGTCCTCGCTCACCAGCGCTCGCGAGCGGGCCTCGACTCCCAGCGCCCACTCGGTGCCGCTGGCGCGGGTCGCCTCCGAGAGCCGCGTGAGCGCCGCGGTGGCGCGCTCGCGCATCCCGCTACGGGCGGCCGCTTCGACGAGCTCGACCAGTACCCCCGGCGGTGCCAGGTCCGTCCCCGCCGGTTGGTCGCCGGCCTGCTCGGCCGCTGTCAGCGCGTCCTGCGACCGCCCGAGGCTGTTTGCGAGCAAGGCCCTCGCCCACCCGGTGATACTCAGCCCGACTTCCTCGCCCCGCTGCTCCAGCTGCCTGGTGGCGGCGGTCATCACCTCCACGGCCTCGGCTTCCCGGCCCTGCCAGGCGGCGAGCAGCACGGCTCCGTAGGGCACGACGGGGTTTCCGGTCGCTTCGCTGATCACCTCCACCTCGTCGGTCAGCGATGCGGCAGCGCTCAGCTCTCCGAGGAAGGAATGCACGACGATCCGCAGGCTGAGGGCGAGGGGGAGCACGGTGAGCGCGCCGGCGTCTCGGGCCAGCCCGACGTATCGGGTGGCGAGGACCTCCCAGCTCTCGTCGTCCCACAGGTCCCGGGCGGTGACGCAGGCGAGCCACCCCCAACGCAGCCCCACCGCCCCCGAGAGGCCCGGGCCGCGGAGGGCTCGCAGCGCCTGCTTCAGCATCGGCGCGCCCGCCGCGTATCCGTCGGCGAACCGTGTTGCGGCGCCTTCCAGGAGAAGGTCCGTCGCATCCGGATGTCCAGGCGCTGGGGGAGCGGCGCGTGCTGCCTCCGCTGCTTCACCGACACACGTGCCTGCGAGCCACGCCGCGGACAAGGCGTCCAGATGGGTCTCGCGTGCCAGCCTCGCGTCGAGTGGCTCGAGTTGCTTCGCCGCGCTCAGCAGCAGCGGGGGAGCGTCGCGGCCGCGTCGCACGGCGAACGCGATCTGGGCACGCAGCTGATCCGCCAGGGCGTGCTGAAGCTTGTCCAGCGGGCCCGCCATCGCCAGTGACAGCAGGCGCCTCGCCGCGTCGGGGGCGCCCGCCTGGTGCTTGGCCTGCGCAGCGGCCAGCGCGCGTTCGGCCCGGCGCACCGGGTCCTCCGTCAGCTCGGCAGACCGCTCCAGGAAGGCAGCCGCCGCGGCCAGCCCCCCGCGGGCGCTCGCCCGGGCGGCCGAGCGCTCGAGCTCCGTCGCGACGTCGTCGTCGGGTTCGCTCGTCGCCTGTGCGGCGTGCCAAGCGCGGCGATCGGGGTCCGCGTCGGGGTCGGTGACCGCCGCCAGCACGTGGTGCGCATTCCGGCGCTCCTCCGGCGAGGCGGCCCGGTAGACCGCGGAGCGGACCAGTGGATGCCGGAACCGCACTTGTGCACCGATCTGCAGCAGTCCAGCCGTTGTAGCAGGCGTCATCGCCTCGACCCCGATCCCGAGCCGCTCGGCCGCCCTCCAGACCAGCATCGGCTCTCCCAGGGGCTCCGCCGCCGCAACCAGCAACAGCCTTCGCGTCTCGGTCGGGAGCATCGACAGCCGCTGCCGGTAGCTCTCCTCGATCCGACTCGTGAGGTCCTTCGCGTCCGGCAAACCGAACCCACCAGCCAGTTCCGCCGCCGTCAGCCCCCGGGGCAGCTCCAGCAGCGCCAGTGGGTTGCCCCGGGTCTCTGCGACGATCCGATCGAGCACCTCTTCGTCCACCCGCCCGGGCAGCGCCGCGCCCAGCAGCGCTCGTGCTTCATCATCGGGCAGACCAGCGACCGTCAGCTCCGGAAGGCCCGTCAGCTCGGGTGCCTCGTCGGGCTCGCGGACGCCGAAGACGATCGCCACCGACTCCGACCCCAGCCGGCGGGCGGCGAAACCCAGTGCCTGCGCTGACGCACGATCGAGCCATTGCCCGTCATCCACGACACAGACCAGCGGCCGCTCTCGTGCGGCCTCGGCGAACAGGCCCAGCACCGCGAGGCCGACGAGAAATCGATTCGGTGCTTCTCCGCCACTCAGCCCGACCGCCGTGCGCAGCGCATCACGCTGATGATCGGGCAAGCCGCCTGCCGACTCCAGAATCGGTGCGCACAACTGGTGCAAACCGGCGAACGCCAGCTCCATCTCCGACTGCACTCCAGCTGCGCGCAGCACCCGCATCCCCGACGCCCGCTCGACCATGTGGTCCAGCAACGCCGTCTTGCCCACGCCCGGCTCACCGCGCATCACCAGCGCGCCGCTGCCGCCCCGCCGGATGGCGTCGAGCAGCCGATCGAGCACCTCACTCTCACTGCAGCGGTCGCGTAACACCAGGCCACACCACCACCGGCGTCGGCCATCGTCGAGCCCTGCAGGGGAAATGTGGGGCTTGTCTACCGTGGGTACCGGCGTCGGTAGCGGCCCGTGCTCTCCCCGGTTCTCCCCGGTGACCGGAGCCTCCGGTCTGCACACCGCCGTCCGGCGGTATGACGCCCGACCGTGCGGCGCAGGAAGGAGCGGATCAGCTCGCTGATCTCGTCGCCGTGGGTCTCCAGAGCGAAGTGTCCGGCATCCAGGAGGTGCATCTCGGCGGCGGGGAGATCGCGCAGGTAGGCCTCCGCACCGGCGGCGCCGAAGATGTCGTCGTTCTTGCCCCACGTGATGAGCGTCGGTGGTCGGTGGGTGCGGAAGTACTCCTGGAAGCTGGGGTAGATCTCGAGGTTGAACTGGTAGTCCCAGAACAGCTCGAGCTGAATCTCCTTGTTTCCCGGCCGGTCCATGCCCGCTTGGGCCAACAGCCAGGTCTCGGGGGCGATCCGGTCCAGCCGGTCCGTGGGAACTCCGTGCGTGTACTGCCAGCGAGTGACGTCGAGCGTCAGCAGCTCCCGCACGAGCGGCTCGTTCGCGGCCCGGTCGGTGGCGTGAGCGAACAGGATCTCCCAGAACGGGGTGAAGCCATCGACGTAGGCGTTGCCGCTCTGCGTGATCAGGGCGGTGACCCTGTCGGGCTGGCGGCCGGCGATCCGCAGGCCGATCGGGGCGCCATAGTCGTGGATGTAGAGGCAGAACCGCGCTATGCCCAAGTGGTCGAGCAGGCGCTGCGTGATCTCGGTGAGTTTGTCGAAGCTGTACTCGAACTCGGTGACAGCCGGCATGGCCGAGCGGCCGAAGCCGACGTGGTCCGGTGCGATCAGGTGGTATTCGTCAGCCAGCGCCTCGATGAGATTGCGGAACATGTGCGAGCTGCTCGGGAAGCCGTGCAGCAGCACGAGTGTGGGCCGGTCGGGGTGGCCCGCCTCGCGGTAGAAGATCTCCAGTCCGTCTATCGTGGCGGTCCTGTAGCGGGTGCCGAATGTCGACATGGGTTCTCCCATTCGGGGGTCATGGGGGCCGATGGCCGCAACACCGTCTCGTCGTGAGGGCGTCCACGAACCAGTGGCGGACACTGGCAACGCCACGTGCGCAGCTCGCGGCGTGAGACCGTGTCCTGGAGAGCGGGGTTCCGCTGCCGGATACGGGAGGTCGCGGCATGACGACTTCAGGCGTGCACCTTCGGGAGATCACCGACGACAACCGCGACGCGGTCTGCGCGCTGCGGGTCCGACGCGACCAGGAGCAGTTCGTCGCCTCGGTCGCCACCTCGCTCGACGACGCCGCCGACGAGCCCGAGGAGAATCCCTGGTACCGGGCTGTGTACAGCGGCGACGAGCCGGTCGGCTTCGTCATGCTCTCGTGGAACGTTCCCGACGATCGTTCCGGGTTCGGGAAGTACTACCTGTGGCGGCTGCTCATCGACGAGCGCCACCAGGGGCGCGGGATCGGCTGGGAGGTGCTGACGCAGGTCGTCGACCTGGTTCGAGCCGACGGCGCCACCGAGCTGTACACCAGCTACGAGCCGGGCGAGGGCGAACCATGGCCCTTCTACCAGCGGTTCGGTTTCGTGCCCACGGGCGAGGTCGACGACGACGAGATCGTCCTGCGTCTCACGCTGTCCGCTCGGTGAGCCCGCCGGACGGTGGATCCGACGTCCGAGAAATGTGGCAGGGTTCGTTGACCTGAGTCATCTAGAGTTCCGCCGCGTGAGCGAGGACAGTTCCGCCGTAGAGGTAGGCCAGCCGCGATGGCACCAGGTGATGACGGAGCTCAGTTCGGCGATCGCCGCCGGCTCCTTCGCGCCCGGCGAACGGCTGCCGACGGAAGCCGAGCTCGCCGAGCGGTTCAAGGTGAACCGGCTGACGGTCCGCCAGGCGCTGGCCGAACTCGCGCGGGCGGGCACGATCAAGACGGTCCACGGGCGCGGCTCCTTCGTCGCCGAGCTCCCGTACCGCTTCCGGCTGCGCGCCACGACGCCGAGCATCGTCGCGCAGATGCGGGGCACCTCCACGGTGATCACGCAGGACCTGCTGCGGCACGCGGTGGTGCCGCGCTCTGACCTGCCCGATCCTCCCGCGCTGCCCGACGACGAGCTGTTGCGGCTGGACACGCTCATGTCGGTGGACGGCGAGGCGTGGTCGCGGGACACGACATGGCTCTCGGCGAAGCGGTTCGGGGGCGTGCCCGCCGTCTGGACGCCCCAGACGTCGCTCACCGGCCTCCTGCTGGGCGCCTACGGAATCGTGCTGCGCCGATCGTGGCGTCGCCACTCGGCCGAGCCGGCGAGCCCGCAGGACGCGGCTGCCCTCGGCGTGCCACTCGGCGCGCCTCTCCTGGTGCTGGTCGGCGCCAACACCGACCCCGCGGGTGTCCCGCTGAGCCAGGTGCATCGCCGCTCGCGGGGGGACCGCGTCGAGTACGTGGTCGACTTCGACGCGGAGGATCAAGACGTATAGATATCAGTTGGTCGGTTGGCGTCGTTCATGAAGGAGTGAGCTAGCAGTCATGGTGTCGACCTACCGTCCGGAAGCGATCGTCGGCCTCGGCGCGCACCCGCGTGCCCGGCGATCGCCCGGAGGACACCATGCGCCCACGATCGCGCAACCGCTCCCGACTCCTACTCGCTGTGGCCGCAGCCGCCGTGGTCGCCGTGCTCGCCGCGTGCGGTGGCACGGGTAGCTCCCCGGCTGCACCCGGCGCTCTTCCCGATCGCGCTCCGAACGCGAAGGACGTGGTCCCGGGCCAGTTCTACCGCCCGACCACCCTGCACATCGCCACCATCTCGGGTGCCGACGAAGAAGCCACCACGGCCCGCTACACGGCACTCGTCGACTACCTCGGCAAGAAGCTCGGGATGAAGACCGAGTTCGTCCAGACCACCGACTACAGCTCGGTGATCGAGGCCATGCGCGCCGGCCGCGTCGACATCGCCCTCTACGGCCCCTTCTCCTACGTCATCGCGGCCAGCGAGGCCAACGCCGTGCCGCTGGTGGCCGTGCCGAACCAGGACACGGGCGAGCTCGGCTACCACAGCCTGATCATCACGAACGTCAAGTCCGGGCTGAACACGCTGCAGGACCTCAAGGGCCACTCGATGGCCTTCGCCGACCCGGCCTCGACCTCGGGCTTCCTGTTCCCGAAGCTGATCCTCGCCAACGCGGGCATCACGGACCCCGACCACTACTTCTCGACGACCAGCTTCTCCGGTGGCCATGACGCGTCGCTGGTGGCCGTTGCGCACAACCAGGTCGACGCCGCGGGCGTCTGCGACAGCTGCATCGCCCGCTACTACCAACAGGGCCTCGCCGACCCGTCGCAGATCAAGGTGATCGCCACGTCGGACGAGATCCCGCCGAGCCCGGTTGCGGCGCGCGGCGACCTCGACCCGGCCCTGCGGCAGCAGATCATCGACCTCTACGTCGGCCTGCAGAAGGACGCCCCCGAGGTGATGATGCAGACCGAGGGTGAGAAGACGCCGCCCAAGTACCCCTACGCGCCGATCACGGACGACAAGTACCAGGTGATCCGTGACCTCGCGGACAAGCTGCACGTCGACCTCAAAGAACTGGGCTGAGAGATATATAGATGTCTCGCACCCCGTCGTCTCGTGTTTCCGTGAACGATCCCGCCACGACGTCTCCCGTACCTAGCGTCGTCGCCATGAACCAGGGAGGAACGCCCGTCAGTGTGCGGGCCCTCCGCAAGACCTACGGCACCACCAAGGCCCTCGACGATGTCGGCTTCGAGCTGCCCGGGGGTGAGTTCGTCGCGGTGCTCGGCCCGTCCGGTGCCGGCAAGACGACCCTCCTGCGCTCTCTGACCGGGATGGTGCGCCCCGAATCCGGCAGCATCTTCATCGGCGACCAGGAACTGACCGCGCTGCGCGGCTCCGCCCGCCGTGCCGCGCAGAACGAGATCGGAATGGTCTACCAGCAGTTCAACCTGGTCGGGCGGCTGCGGGTGATCACGAACGTCCTGCTGGGCAGGCTCCCGCAGTTGTCCGCGTCGGCCTGGCTGACCGGACGGTTCCCCGCCGACGCCGTCGAGACCGCCTATCGCTGCCTCGAGCGGGTGGACCTGCTCGACCGCGCTCACCAGCGCGCCGACACCCTCTCCGGTGGTCAGCAGCAGCGGGTCGCGCTTGCCAGGGCGATGTGCCAGGAACCGCGCCTGCTGCTCGCCGACGAGCCCGTGGCCAGCGTCGACCCCAAGCTGGCCGAGCGGATCCTGAGCTACCTGCGCGAGGTGAACAAGGAGCAGGGCATCACGACGCTCGTGAACCTGCACACCGTGGCCATGGCCTCGCGGTTCGCCGACCGGGTCATCGGGATCAACGCCGGACGTGTCGTCGTCGACGGCCCGGCGTCGCTCCTCGACGACCCCGCGACCTTGCAGCGGATCTACGCCGGCACGACCGACGAGGAGGAACTCGTCGTCGCGCTGCCGGACTGGATGGACGCCAAGAGGGCCAGGCCCGCCTTCGGGGGCGCGGTATGAGTGCGCCCCCCACCGTCTCGGCTGCGGTGGCCTCCCGCGCGCTGCCGCTCGCGCCCCGCCGCTTCACCGCGCTGCGCACCGTCGCCATCGTCTGCGGCGTGGCCGTGCTGGTCTGGGCCTTCACCGGCACCGGGTTCTCACCGGTCGAGCTGGCCGAGGGGTTGCCGAACCTCTTCGACCTGATCGGCCGGATGCTGCCGCCCGACATCACGATCTTCCCCAGCCTGATCGAGCCTGCGCTGGAGACCGTCCGGATGGCGATCGTCGGCACGGCGTGTGCCGCGGTCGTGTCGCTGCCGCTTGGATTTCTGGCGGCCCGGAACGTGACCCCACACCCCGCGGTGCGAGCAGTCATCCGGCCGATTCTGAATGCGCTCCGCACGATTCCCGAGCTGATCTTCGCCCTCCTCTTCGTGGCGGCTGTCGGGCTCGGTCCGTTCGCCGGCGTGATGGCGCTGATCCTGGGCAACCTCGGCTTCCTGGGCAAGATCTACTCCGAGACGCTCGAGAGCGTCGACCCCCGGCCGGTGGACGCGCTCTCCGGCCTGGGCGCCACCCGCGCGCAGACCGCCTGGTACGCGGTGGTCCCGCAAGCCGTGCCGATCATGGCCAGCTTCGTGATCTACCTGCTGGAGATCAACTTCCGCGCCGCGACGATTCTCGGCGTCGTCGGTGCCGGCGGAATCGGGTTCGAGTTGACGGCCGCGATCCGGCTGTTCCAGTACCAGAACATGGCGATGATCCTCATCACGATCGGGGTCTGCGTCGCCTTCTTCGACTTCATATCCGCCTATCTGAGGAAACGACTGCTGTGACGCCACCCCCAACCCTGATCGCGGAACCGCCGTCCACCGAGGAGCGCGCCTCACTCCTCGCCGACGCCGCACCCGCGGAGCTGGTCGCGCTCGCCGACCGCATCACCGCTGCGGCGGATGTCCGAGTGGAGGCCCAGCCGCAGGTCGGCATGGTTGTTCTGGAGGTCCGCGAGCCGGTCGCCGGCGAACGGTTCCACCTCACCGAAGTGCTGGTCACCGAGGCCCGCGTCACCGTCGACGGGGCCCCCGGCTGGTCGATGCGCACCGGCGACGACCGGCTCGCTGCACTCGCCGCCGCCGTCTGTGACGGTGCCGTCGAGGCCGGGCACGCCCTGGCGGACGACGTCGTGCGGCTGTGTGCCACCACCGCCGCTGCGCACGCCGCCGAGCAGGCCGCCGAACAGGCCAGGGTGGCGGCGACGGCGGTCACGTTCGAGGAGCTGGACCGATGAGCGAGCTTGCGAGCGAGTCATCGACACAGCGCCTGCGCGAAGCGCCGGCCGAGGGCAGCGAGGGCGAGCGATGAGCGAGCTTGCGAGCGAATCAGTGTCACAGCGCCTGCGCACGGTGACGTCTTCCGAAGCGCCGGCCGAGGGCAGCGAGGGCGAGCGATGAGCGCCCAGACTCCCACCGGCCGGCTGCGGGCCCTCGACCACACCGACTCGCAGGCCACGTTCCGTGTGCTGCTCGACGCGCTCTCCCGGCCCGGCACCGTGCACCGCCTCCCCGAGGGCGTCGTGGACGTCGACGTGCCCGCGGCCGTGCTCGTCCCGCTGGCGCTGGCCGACCTCGAAGTGGACCTCGCCGTGCTGGAGCCCGCCGGGCCCGACTGGGCCGCCGCGCTGCGCGAGGCCACGGGGGCCCGGCCGGCCGCACCCGAGCGTGCCGACCTCGTGCTGGCCCTGCGCCCGCCGCGCCCCGACGAGATCCGCGGCCTGCGTCGTGGTACCCCTGACCGGCCGGACCTCGCCTGCCGCCTGGTGCTGGCCTGCGACCGCATCGACACAGGCGCTGCCGACGGCACGGGCTCCGCTGCGCATCTCGACCTCAGCGGACCCGGCGTCGACGGCCACGCGGCGCTCGCCGTGTCCGGAGTGCCGCTGGAGACGCTCGAGGCGCTCGTCGCGGTCAACCGCAGGTTCCCGCTCGGCGTGGACACCTACGTCGTCGACACCGAGGGCCGGGTCGCGGGCCTTCCCCGCAGCACCGCCGTCCGGATCACCTCCGGTGCGGGCACATGGGCCGCTGCTCCAACCACAGCAGGGAGGGACTGACGTGGGGTACGCCGCCGTCAAGGGTGGACTGGACGCGATCCTGGCCGCCGAGGACCTGGTCGCCCGGATGCGGGTGGACGACGCGAGCCCCTGGGTGAGCGAGGAGCAGCTGATCGGCAGGCTCCGGCTCGCCGTCGACCGTGTGCAGGGCGAGGGCGGTCTCGCATCAGCCGAGCTCGCGGCGCGGGCGATCAGGCAGGCCGAGGGCGACCTCATCGAGGCCTCGCTGCTGGTGCGCTCCTACCGCAGCACCCTGCCCCGGCTCGGCTACACCGTGCCGACCCCGACCTCGGAGATGGAGGCGGTGCGCCGGATCGTCCCGGCGTTCCGCGAGCCTCCCGGGCGCCAGCTGCTCGGCCGCACGCTCGACTACACCGAGCGCCTGGTCGACTTCCGGGACGAGGCCGCCGCGCGTGCCGCACTGGGCGAGCCCCCGGCGACCCCGCAGGAGATTCCGGCCGACGGTCGACCGGGCGGAGCCTCGGCGGAGCACGCATTGACTCAGCCGCGGCTGGCTGAGCTCCTCGCCGCACGCGGGCTGCTCGCCGACCGCCGCGTGGACGGCGACCCCGAGCCGGTAGACATCACCCGCGACCCGGTGACCGTGCCGGCCCCGCGGTCGGCCCGGCTCGCCGTGATGGCCCGCGGGGAGACCGGCGCGCTGGTGAACCTCTGGTACCAGGGCGTGATGGGTGACCGGCGCGGCGCCGAGGACATCACGCTCGGCGAGGTCCGCGTCGGAAAGCTGCCCGTGACCGTCCGGCACCCGCGCACCGGTGGAGCCGTCCGCGTCGGGTCGGTGCAGGTCACCGAGGTCGAGGCGATGTCCAACCTCAACCGCCCCGACGAGAACACCGCCGTCTTCGACATCGGCTACGGCCTGGTGCTCGGCCACAACGAGCGCAAGGCGATCGCGATGGCCGTGCTCGACATCGCGATGCACCGCGACCGGGCCCGCACGGGCCTGGAGCAGAACGTCATCGCCACCTGCGACGGCACCGACGCCAGCGGGTTCCTCGAGCACCTCAAGCTCCCCCACTACGTGACGTTCGGCTCGCAGCTCGAACGCAAGGAGGCGATGCGCCGGTGACCATCCAGGAGATGAGTACCGAGGTGCCTGCCGCCCGCTCCACCACCGACCTGCTGGACGAGGCCGACCGCTACAGCTTCGCCTTCCTCGACGAGCTGTCCAAGCGCGCCATCCGGCGGGCGATCCTGTCCGCCGTCGCCGTGCCCGGCTACCAGGTGCCGTTCGCCAGCCGGGACATGCCGGTGGCCCGCGGATGGGGCTCGGGCGGGCTGCAGATCACCCTCGGCATCGTCGGGCCCGACGACGTGGTGAAGGTGATCGACCAGGGCGACGACGCGGGCGTCAACGCCGCGAACCTGCGCAGGCTGATCCAGCGGACAACGGGCGTGACCACCACGCTGGACCGCCGCGAGGCCACGATCGTCCAGTCCCGCCACCGGATCCCCGAGGAGGGCATGCCCGACGGGCAGGTCCTCGTGCTGCAGGTGCCCGTGCCGGAGGCGCTCCGCGGGATCGAGCGCAGGCAGTCGGAGCTGCGGCGGATGCACGCCGAGGCCGACTACTCACGGATGTGGGTGGCGCTCTACGAGGACTACGTGCGCCACGGGGCGATCACGAAGTCGACCGGTTACCCGGTGCTCGTGAACGGCCGGTACGTGATGCAGACCAGCCCGATCCCGCGCTGGGACGTGCCACGGCTGCACCACCACGAGGGCCTGGCGCTGTTCGGCGCCGGACGCGAGAAGCGGATCTACGCGGTGCCGCCGTTCACCGATGTGGTGCCACTGACCTTCGAGGACATCCCGTTCGAGGTCGAGCGCATCCCCGGCGCGGTGTGCGCGCGCTGCGGCAGCACCGAGAGCTACCTGAGCGAGATTCCCCAACAGGACGCGCCGTCGCGCTGGGTCTGCAGCGACACCGACTGGTGCGACCGCCGTACGGAGGGTCAGTCATGAGCCGGGCCCAGGAGGCGGCCCAGAAGGCGGCGCTGCGGGTGGAAGGGCTGGGGAAGATCTTCGGCCCTGGTTGCCCGGAGTGCGTCGCCGCAACCGGGCCGGAGCTGGCCCGCGAGCTGTGTGCGGTGTGCGGGTCGATCGTGGCCTGCTGGGACGTGAGCTTCGAGGTCGCCGCGGGGGAGTCCCTCGGCATCGTCGGCGAGTCGGGTTCCGGCAAGTCGACGGCACTGCGCTGCCTCGCGGGGGACCAGGTCCCCACGGCGGGCCACGCCTACGTCCGCAGCGTCGAGGGCGGCACCGCCGACCTCTTCACGCTGCCCGCGGCCGACCGCAGGCGCGTCGGCGTCGAGGACGTCGGCATGGTCTACCAGGATCCGGCCGAAGGCCTGAGCCTCGACATCACCGCGGGTGGCAACGTCGTCGACCGGCTCGCGGCCGCCGGCTGGCGGCACTTCGGCCGGATGCGCGAGCGGCTTCTCGAGCTGCTCGCTCGCACCGAGGTGCCGACCGAGCGCGTCGACCACGTCGTGCGCACGTTCTCCGGCGGCATGCGCCAGCGCGTGCAGATCGCGAAGGTGCTCGCCAACCGGCCCGGCGTGCTCCTGCTCGACGAGCCCACCACCGGGCTCGACGCGTCGGTGGCGGCCGGGGTGCTCGACCTCATCCGCGACCTGCAGGAGGAGCTGGACCTCGCCGTGGTGGTCGTCAGCCACGACTTCCGCGTGATCGAGATGCTCACCCGGCGCGTGCTCGTGATGCAGCACGGCCGCGTGGTCGAGCAGGGCCTCACCGACCAGCTGCTCGAGGACCCCCAGCACCCATACAGCCAGCGGCTCGTCGCCGCGGCCCGATGAAGGGAACCCAGGTGACCCCTGTTCTCGACGTCCGCGGCCTCGCCAAGTCCTTCATCCTCCACGGCATCGGCGGCCGCGTCGTGCACGCCTTCTCCGGCGTCGACCTCACCGTCGCGCCCGGGGAGCTCGTTGCGCTGGCGGGCCGGTCGGGTGCCGGCAAGTCCTCGGTGATCAAGGCCGTGTATCGGACGTACCGGCCGACCGCGGGCTCGGTCATGTTCGCCCCCTCGACGGGGGAGCCCGTCGACCTCGCCGCACTGCCCGACGCCGATGTCGCCGACCTGCGGGAACGCGAGATCGGCTACGTCTCGCAGTTCCTGCGTGCCGAGCCCCGGCGCGGTGTGCTCGACGTGGTGGCGCGCGCAGGCGTGCGCCGTGGCATGGAGCCGGGCCGGGCCCGGGAGGCGGCCGCCGACGTGCTGGCTGCGCTCCGCCTCGACCGCGAGCTGTGGCAGACCTACCCGACGTTGCTGTCGGGTGGCGAGCAGCAGCGGGTCAACCTCGCGTCGGCGCTGCTCGCCCCGCCGCGGTTGCTGCTGCTCGACGAGCCCGTCTCGGCGCTGGACCCGGCCAACCGGGAAGCCGTGCTGTCGATGATCTCCACGCTCGTCGCGGGAGGCACCGCGGTGCTGACGATCCTGCACGACCACGAGGCGATCCGACGGCTCGCCAACCAGGTGGTGCTGATGGCCGACGGTCGCGTCGTCGACGCAGGGGACCCGGCCGAGGTGCTCGCGGAGGTGGCGCCATGACCGGCCGCCTCGCGTCCGCCGGGATCGACGGAGCCGCACGATGAGCCTGGCGATGGACCGGATGAGCACCACGGTCGGCACCTTCGCGGTCCGTGACGTTCGCGCGGTGCTGCCCGACCGCGTGCTCGACGGTGCGGTGGTCGTCTGCGAGAACGGGGTGATCACCGAGGTCAAGGAGGGTGGGGCGGCCCCCGTCGGCGCCATCGACGGCATGGGATCGCTGCTGATCCCCGGCATCGTCGACGTGCACTCGGACGCGCTCGAGGTGGAGGTCAACCCCCGCCCCGGCACGTCGTTCCCGATCGACTTCGCCCTCGGGGCGTTCGAGGCGCGTGTGCGGGCGGCGGGCGTGACCACCGTCTTCCACGGCGTGGGCTTCTACGACACCGGGGGCGGGCGCCACACGGGCCGGACGCTCGAGCAGGCCCGGTCGGTGTGCGCGGTGCTGCGGATCCGGATGGAGTCCGGCCGCGCCGGTGTCGCGCACCACGTGCTGCACCGCATGGACGTCCGCAGCCCGCTCGCTCTCGACGTGCTGCTCGAGTGCCTTCCCGCGCAGGCACCGGGGGTTCCTGCCCCGATGGTCTCGGTGGAGGACCACACGCCGGGCCAGGGCCAGTTCCGCGACATCGACCGCTTCGTCGCCGCCCGCGCGGCGGAGCAGCCGGGGAAGACGCGCGAGGAGATCGAAAAGCTCGTCCGCGACCGCATCACCGGCCGCGATGCGCTGCTGGTGAACCGCGACCGCAACGTGGAGCGGCTCGGGGATCTGGCCGCGTCCGGTCGCATCCGGCTGCTGGCCCACGACGTGGTGTCGGCCGAGGAGATCGCGGACGTCCGCACGCGCGGCGCCCGCGTGGCCGAGTTCCCGACCACTCTGGAGGCGGCGCGGGCCGCCCGCGAGGCCGGGATGCCCGTGGTGATGGGGGCACCGAACGTCCTGCGCGGCGGCTCGCACTCCGGCAACATCGGCGCGCGCGACGTTGCCGCCGCCGATCTGGTCGACGCCCTGGCCAGCGACTATGCACCGCCCGCTCTGCTCGCCGCGGCGATTCGGCTCGCAGCCGACGGCGTCCTTCCGCTGACCGACGCCGTCGGGCTCGTCACGGCGGGTCCCGCTCGCACTGCCGGTCTGCTCGACCGCGGGACGATCGCGCCCGGGCAGCGCGGCGACCTCGTGTTGGTCGACGACTCCGGACGCTGGCCGGAGGTGCTGCTCGTACAGACGGCCAACTGACGCCCTCCGAGGGCTTTTCTCTCCTCCAAACGGGCTTCCTGCCGCCTGACGGGTGGGTCTGCAGCAGCGAACGGGTAACCGTGAGCCGCGAGCCGAGGAGGAGACGATGGGCGGAGCCGGAGAGAAGTCTGCGCAGAACAACGGTCCGCCGCAGCGGGAGCGCGACGGACGGATCTCCACCGGCGACGGGGCCGACACCCGGCCTTCGAACGACGGGTGTCGGCGCCCGGCCCGACCCGTGAGCGACGCGGTGAGTCCTCACCGGGTGGGGACTCGGCTGGAGTACTTCCACGATCCCGCAGCGCCCCGGCCCACCGTCCTGGTGCCGGTGGCGTTCGCCGTCGTGCGGGACGACCGCGGCCGGGTCCTGCTGTGCCGCCGCGCTGACACCGGCAACTGGGAGATACCCGGCGGTTCGGTGGCCCCAGGTGAGTCGGCACTGGATGCGGTGCAGCGCGAGGTCGAGGAGGAGACCGGGGTGCTGATCGCCGTCACCGGGGCCTCCGGGATCTACACCGACCCGGAGTACGTGATCGCCTACCCGACGGGGGAGGTGCGCCAGCAGTTCGCGGTGTGCTTCCACGCCCGCCCGACGGCCGGTGCCATCCGGCCGGAATGCCAGGAAACGGCGCAGGTGGGCTGGATACGCCCCGATCAGCTCGACCGCTTCCCGATCCACCCCGGGGTCCGGGTGCGGTTGGACGAGGCGATCACCGATCCCGACCACGTCCACGTGGCCTAGGCCGACCAGGACTCCGACACCCGGCCGAGGGCACAGAAGTCGGCGCTGCCCTTGGCGGCGCTGTAGACCACCAGCCGGTGGTGGCAGGTCGCCGGAATGTCGAGCACGCGGTAGTCGAGATCGAGTCGACCGATCCTCGGGTGCTCGAACACCTTCCGCCCGCTGTGACACGGGCGCACGTTCCTGCGCTCCCAGCGTTGCGTGAAGTCCGCTGATTCCTCGCTGAGGTCGGCGACGAGCGACCGCAACCCCGGGTCGTCGGGCCGGTATCCGACTGTCGCCCGCAGATGTGCGACCGCGTCGTCGACGATCTCTTCCCAGTACGGGAACAGCCGTCTCGCCGCGGGGTTCACGAAGAGGTAGCGGACGTTGTTCGGACGAATGTCGTCGGGCCCGTGCCCGGTGGTGCCGGCGTCTTCGAGGAAGTGGCCGACGAACAGCGCAGCCGCGGCAGCGTTCCACGCGAGGACGTCCCCGACGCGGTCGATGACATACGCCGCCGACGGTGGTGCGACGAGGTCGAGCACGTCTCGGGCCTGCTGGAGGTGCTCGGCGGACACGGCGGTCGGGCGCCGGTTATGGCTGGGATCGGCCAGGGCGTGCAGATGGGCCTGCTCGTCGTCGTCGAGGCACAGAGCCCGCGCGAGCGCGTCGAGCACGCCGGCTGATGGTGGGCCGCCGCGGCCCTGTTCGAGGCGCACGTAATAGCCGAGGCTCACGCCGGCGGCGTCGGCGACCTCCTCGCGGCGCAAGCCCGGCGTGCGTCGGGGACCAGAACGGTCGATACCGGCCTCGACCGGCTCGAGGCGGCCGCGACGACCGCGCAGGAACGTGCCCAGCTCCCGCAGCTGGGCGTTCAGTGTCGCCATGTCCTCACCTCTCGTCGTCCGGGCGAACGGAGCGGGCCACTCCCGGATTCCGGATCAGGGTGACCATGTCCTGGTCACCCTGATCGCTGGCCGCCGCCGCGACCGGCTCGCAGGCTGGTGTCGTGTCCGATGATCTACCCGACGCCACCGACGGCGGTGCCGCGCACCGCGGCTCGGCCGGTCTGACCCTGGTCGCCGCCGCACTGGGATTCTTCGTACTGACGCTCGACACGCAGGTCGTGACAGTTGCCATGCCCGTGATCGGGACCGAGCTGAACGGCGACATCACCGCGCTGCAGTGGGTGGTCAGCGGCTACACGCTGATGCTGGCCGCGCTGCTGCTGTCGGCCGGGTCGCTGTCCGACCGGATCGGAGCAGGCAAGGCCTTCGCAATCGGGCTGGCGGCGTTCACCGTGGCTTCTGCGGCGTGCAGCGTTGCACCCGGCCTGGGAGTGCTGGTGGCGGCCCGGTTCCTGCAGGGCGCCGCCGGTGCTGTCGTGCTGCCGGCGTCACTGGCACTCGTACGGCAGGCATATCCGACGGCCGCCGCCAGAGCTCGGGCCGTGGCTGCGTGGACGGCCGTCGGCGGTGCGGCGATGGCCGCAGGTCCACTCGTCGGCGGGCTGCTGACCAGCACGCTCGGGTGGCGGTCGGTGTTCTACGTCAACCTCCCGATCGGGCTGGTGGCACTGATCGCGCTGATCCGGGGGCCTCGTTCGATTCCTCGCCCGACGCCGTTCGACCTTCCCGGCCAGCTGTCCGCAGCGCTGGCGCTCGCAGCCATCACGTATGCCGTGATCGGGGGCAGTGCGGCCGCGCTGGCGGCGTTCTGCGTGATCTCCGCCGTCTTCGTGGTCGTCGAGCAGCGATCCACGCACCCGATGGTCCCGCCGCGGTTGGTCCGTCGTCCCACAGTGGCGGTACCGACTGCCACGGGGCTCGCCCTCAACTTCGCCTTCTACGGCGCGGTCTTCCTGCTGGCCCTCTACTTCGAGCAGGTCCGCGGCTTGTCCGCGCTGGAGACCGGGCTGATGTTCCTGCCGATGACGGCACTGATCACCATGGTGAACCTGCTCGCGGGACGTCTCACCACCCGGTACGGGCCGCGGCTTCCGATGGCCGTCGGTCAGGTGGTGCTCGCCGGCGGAGCATGTGGGCTGCTCGCACTCCAGCACGACACCCCGCTCGTCGTGCAGGCAGCCGTCCTGCTGCCCTTCGGCCTCGGCGCCGGACTCGCCGTGCCCGCGTTGACCGCGGCGCTGCTCGAGTCCGTCGACGCGGACCGGGCCGGGCTCGCCGCAGGACTGCTCAACGCAGGTCGGCAGTTCGGCGGGGCGCTCGGCGTGGCCCTGTTCGGCAGCCTCGCCGGTGGGGCGGTCCTCACGGGGCTGCACACGGGCGCCCTCGTCGCCGCGACGGTGCTCGTGGTGACGACGGTCGCCACCGTGGTGTTCGTCCGCCCCCGGATGACGGTTCCCGGACCGCAGGACGAGCCTTTCGCCCGGAGCGGGGTCCCGGTGTCAGGTACCCGCGCGGATCGCCCGGGGGGAGCGGCCGAGCTCGCGGCGGCACGCCTTGTTGAACGCCTGCAGGTCGGTGATGCCGATGGAGGCGGCGATGGCGGGGATGGACATCGTGGTGGCGGTCAGCAGGTGGCGCGCCCTGGCCATCCGCCGCTGCCGGATGTAGCCGACCACCGGGACGCCGGTCTCGGCCCGGAAGAGCCGGGTCAGGTGGTTGTGCGACACGCCGGCCGCACGGGCGATCTCGGGGACGGCCAGCGGCTGCGCGAGGTTGGCCTCGATGTGGGCGATGGCGGAGGCGACGGCCGGGTGCCTCGCGCTGGCCGCGTGCCGCGTGCTGCTCGTGGCCGGCTCCGGAAGCTGGGCGACGCGCCAGAGCGCCGTCCAGACCTCGGCTGCCACTCGGGGTGACGCGCCGGGCGACGCCTCGATCGCGGAACGGAGGAGCTCCGACAGCCCGGCGGCCGCCGGACCGGCGTCCTGGACGACGGGCACCGACACGGCCTGGCCACGTGATGGGGTGCGGAAATGGGCGAAGAGGTGCTCCGACCGGCCCGTGTAGTCGAAGCGGACCTCGACTCCCGGCGGAACCAGGCTGACCGAACCGGGGTGGACGGGGTAGCTGCGCCCGCCGATGGTCAGCTTCGCCGAGTAGCCGTAGACGTGCAGTTGCCACAGGTCGGGCAGCCGGAAGACGTCGTGCAGGCTGCGGACCCCGTGCACGCCCACGCCGACGTTCACCGGCCCCGGCGGTTCGCCCAGGCGGAGCGGGACGCGCTCCACCCGGGCGATCATGGTGAAAAATTACCACCAGTGGCGAACCAGACCCACGCGCTGCGCGTTGATCCCTTCCTACGCTCGCCGAACGCAGACCAGTCGTCGGCGGCGAAGGAGAGACATGTCCCGTCCCCACCGCAAACACCTGCTCACGTCCGTACAGATGGCCCGGTTCGTCGCGCACGGCTCGTTGCGCATGGATGCCGTCGTGCCGGCGGAGATGAACGCCCAGGCCGTCGAGGTGCTGCGGGAGGGAATCCCGGCAGCGCCGTACGGGGCGTCGCTCGCCGAGGCGTTCGAGGAAGGGTCGTTCGCCCGGCGGCTGGTCGGGTTGCCCGAGATCGCCGGGGCGATCTACAGCCTCGTCGGGCCGGACCCCACCGTGGACCACCACGCCGTGCACATCCGCAGAGCACGAGAGGGCACGGCGCAGAACCTGCACGGCGACGCGATCATCGACGTGCGGCCCGATGCCTTCGACGTGCAGCTCATGTACTACCCGCAGGAGGTCACGCTGGACATGGGCGGCACGCTGTCCGTGCCGGGCAGCCATCTTCGCCGCACCAACGAGTCGGACACCGGCCGCTACCAGAACCTGCGTGGCCAGAGCCGGCTCACCTGCCTGGCAGGCACGGTCGTGTTCCTCCACCACGGCATCTGGCACGGCGGTCGGCGCAACGACAGTGACGTCGACCGGTACATGTTCAAGATCCGCTTCAACCCCACGGTCCGGCAGTTGCGGCTGTGGAACACCGACGATCTGTACGACCCGGCGGTCGCCACCGAGCTCGGCAGGCTCTTCCCCTGGTACGAGCACGCCACCGGGCGGCTGGAGATCTACAACCGGGTGAAGCTGTGGCAGGCCCTCGTGGGGGACGACAGCTACGACCCGGACTACTGGGTCACCCGGGTCACGAACCGGCCCACCCGCGTGGTGGCGCAGCGCAGCCTCAATCCGCACGCCCGTCAGCCCACCGCGGTGGGGGAGACGGCATGACCAGCACCCAGGGGACCGACCAGCAGCGAGCCTCGGAGTCCCTGCGTCAGCAGGTGCTGGTTCTCTACCTGTCGTCCTCGGCGCTGGACTCGGCTGTCGTCGGCTGGTCGGTCTACGACGGCACCGGTCGGACGAACCCGACCACGGGGGACAGCGACACGCCGCCCTACGAGAGCGGGCTGGATGCGCTGAGGGATGGCTGGCGGTTGATCCAGGCCGCGCAGCTCCTGCCGCCACAGCCGGGGCACGAGTACGACGTCTCCTTCCTCAAGCACGAGTTCTTCTTCGAGAAGCTGGTGTGACCTCCGCTGGAGGCGAGATGTCCCGAAGCCCTCCGGACCGATCCACGCTGCAACATCGGATGTATCGAACATTCCGTGTTGTGCGACTTCATGGTGCCGTGATCTCGGGAAATCCGGGGGATCGGCGCCTCTCGGCGAGCTGAGCACCACGTGGGCGATTGGCGTGCCGGAAATAGTCCCTGATAGAGAGCCTGTGGAAGCGATCTCCTGATCGGCGGGGTTGCGTGCGAAGGCGCACGGAGGGCGTGCGCGGCAAATATGTCTCGCCCTCTTGACGAGTAGGGCTGGCGACCGTCATTGTCCCCGGAACATCGGATGTCTCCATCAGCGTCGAGGAGCACCATGACGGTTCACACCACGTGGAAGCGGGCCGTAGGGGCCGCAGCTGCCGTGACTCTCGCCCTGGCTGTCGCCGCGTGCGGCTCGAACGGTGGCGGTGGCAGCACCACCACCGCGGACGGCCGCAGCAGTCTCGTCTGGAACATGTGGAGCGGGTCCACCGCCGAGGTCGAAGCCTGGAACCACCTCGGTGGAATGGTGACCGCGGCCCATCCCGACATTCAGCTCGAGTTCCAGACGAGCAGCTTCAATGACTACTGGACGAAGCTGGCCGCGCAGGCGAGCGGTGGAGACACCGGCTGCATCCTGGGCGTCCAGTCACTGCGGGCGCGCAGCATCGCGCCGCTGCTGGTCCCGCTCGACGACATGCTCGCCGGCGCGGGCGTCAACCCGGCCGACTTCGACCAGTCGATCTGGAGGGGCCTGCAGGTGGACGGCGAGCAGCTCGCCATCCCCTACGACTTCGGGCCCCTGGTCATGTTCTTCAACGTCGACCGGTTCCGGGAGGCCGGCGTGCCGGTGCCGTCGGTCGACTGGACGGTGGAGGACTTCCTCTCCGCGGCCCAGTCGCTGACCACGGGCGGCAAGTACGGGTTCGCGCTCTACCCCACGATCGACACCGTCATCCCGTGGTCGCTCTCCCTGAAGGGCACCGACCCCGTCACACCCGACGGGAAGATGGACCTCACGCAGCAGGGCTTCGTCGAAGCGGTGCAGTGGTACACCGACTTGGTCAACAAGCTGCACGTCGCGCCGCAGGTCGCGGCCACCAGCGACCCGACGCCCGCCCTCAGCACCTTCATCGCAGGCGACGCCGCCATGGTCGTCGACGGTCCGTGGCAGCTGGTGAACCTCCAGAAGCAAGCGGCCTTCGAGGTCGGTGTGCTGCCGATCCCCGCGGGCGACAGCGGCTCGCACAGCCAGGTCGCAGGCTCGGGCTTCGGGATCTCCCAGACGTGCGCGGACCCGGAGAAGGCGATGCAGGCCATTGCCGTTCTCACCGGGCCCGAGGCACTCGGGTACCTCGCCGATCAGGGACGCGCGTACCCGTCCCGCATCGCTGCGCAGGACGCGTGGTTCAAGCCGGAGCTGGCGGGCGCGAAGGAAGGCCTGAAGGCGGCGATCGACAACAGCGTGAGCTCTCCGGCGACGGAGAACTACACCCAGGTCTCGCAGCTCTTCACCCAGTACGGCGTGCAGGCGGTGAACGGCCAGCAGAGCGTGCCGGACTTCCTGAACACGGTGCAGCAGCAGACCGGATGACACCACGACCGGAGCGGACACGCCGCTGCCCGGCAGGGGCGGCGTGTCCGCGGGGAGGCGGTTGCACATGACGATGTCGGTCCCTGCCCCGCCCGCCGAGCTCCGGCGGGACGCCGGGCGCGGAGTGCGACGAGGTGACGGGCGGGCAGCACTGGGATTCCTCGCCCCGAGCACCACGGGGTTCCTGCTGTTCACCCTGATCCCGCTGGTGGGGTCACTGGCGATCAGCTTCTTCGCCTGGCCGGTGCTCGGGAGGCGCCGGTTCGTCGGCCTGGAGAACTTCACGGACCTGCTCGGCGACCCGATCTTCCACCAGATCATGCTGAACACGCTGATCTTCGTGGTGGTGTACGTCCCGCTGAACATCGTCGTGTCGCTCGGGCTGGCGCTGTGGATCTCGCCGCGCATCCGCGGGCGAGGGCTCTACCGGCTGCTCTTCTTCATCCCCACCGTCACGCCGATGATCGCCAACGCCCTGGTGTGGCGGCTGCTGTACCAACCGGGCGGCGTGATCGACCAGACGGTCCAGACCGTGTTCGGTGTCCCGGCGCCGAACTTCCTGGGCGACACCCGCTGGGCGATGGCAGCGGTGATCCTGATGTCGGTCTGGCAGGGCTTCGGCTACAACATGCTGGTCTTCTCGGCCGGACTCGACGCGATCCCGCAGAGCATCCAGGATGCGGCCGCGATCGACGGGGCCGGGCCGCTGCGCCGGTTCTGGAGCATCACGCTGCCGATGCTCTCGCCGTCGATGTTCTTCGCGATGATCATGACGCTGATCACCTCGTTCCAGGTGTTCGTCCAGCCCTACGTCCTCACACGCGGCGGGCCCGGCGTGACCACGGAGACGATGGTCCTGCACCTCTATCGGCAGGGGTTCGAGCAGTTCGACCTCGGCACCGCGTCGACGATCGGCTGGTTCCTCTTCATGATCATCATGCTCGTGACCGCGCTGCAGTTCCTGGGCCAGAAGCGGTGGGTGCACTATGACGGCTGAGACGCTCCCCCCGGGCCCGGCCGGGCTCGCCGAGGTGGACGCCGGCCGACGACCTGCCCGTACTCCACGCAGGCGCATGACCCCGCGGGCCGTGGTGTCGCAGGTGCTCCTGACCGCTGTTCTCGTGCTCTTCCTGATGCCGTTCGTCTGGATGATCGCGAGCGCGCTCAAGCCGCCGGCCGAGGTGTTCGGCAGCGGCGCGGGGCTGATCGGGTCGGAGATCCGGTGGTCCAACTTCGCCGAGGCGTGGAGCTACCTGCCGTTCGGCAGGTTCATGCTCAACGGGCTGTTCGTCGCGGTCACGGGCACGGTCGTCGTCTGCGTGACGTCGGTGCTGTCGGCGTACGCGTTCGCCCGGCTGCGCTTCCGGTTCCGCGACCGTCTCTTCCTGGTCTACCTCGGCACGCTGATGGTGCCGCAGGAGGTCACCGTCGTCCCGATGTTCATCCTCATGCAGCAGTTCGGGTGGGTGGACAGCTACGCGGCACTGATCCTCCCGTGGGCCTTCACCGCGTTCGGCACGTTCCTGCTGCGCCAGTTCTTCCTCTCGATCCCGAGCGAGCTCGAGGAAGCCGCGACGATCGACGGCGCCGGGAAGCTGCGGATCCTCCTGCAGGTGGTCGTGCCGATCGCCAAGCCCGCCGTGGCCGTTCTGGCCGCGTTCACGTTCATCAACTACTGGAACAGCTTCCTCTGGCCGCTGATCGTGGTGAACAGCCGCGAGATGGCCACGGTGCCGCTGGGGCTGAACCTGTTCCTCAGCCAGAACGGCAACCAGTGGCACCTGCTGATGGCCGCCTCGGCCATCTCGATGCTGCCGACCGTCGTCATGGTCGTGTTGCTGCAGCGCCACCTCGTCCGGGGCATCGCCCTGTCCGGCCTCGGCGGCCGATGACCGACACCCGCATGCGAAGGAGTCCCATGGCCACGCCCGTCGAGACCGGCAACCGGATCGAGACCGTCGACTGGAGCCGGCTGGCACGCCCGCTGCCCGGCTGGTTCTCCGACGCCAAGCTCGGCATCTTCATCCACTGGGGCGCGTACTCCGTGCCTGCGTGGGCAGAACCGACCGGTGAGCTCGGAGCGGTCGACGAGGCGACCTGGTTCGCGCACAACGCCTACGCCGAGTGGTACTGGAACACCATCCGGTTCGCCGACAGCCCGGCCCGCCTCCACCACCGGCAGACCTACGGAGATGCCCCGTACGACGACTTCCTCGACGCCTGGCGCGCCGAGCAGTTCGACCCGCAGGACTGGTGCGCCCTCTTCGCGCGGGCGGGCGCCCGCTACGTCGTCCCCACGACGAAGCATCACGACGGCATCGCCCTGTGGGACGCGCCCGGCACCGGCTCGCGCAACACCGTCCACAGAGGTCCGCGCCGCAACCTGATCGGCGACCTGGAGTCAGCCGTGCGAGCCGCCGGAATGCGGTTCGGCGTCTACTACTCGGGCGGCCTGGACTGGAGCACCAGCGACTTCCCGGTCATCGACACCGACGCGAACGTCCGGGCACTGCGGCCCAATGACGCCGCTTACGCCGCCTACGCCCACCTGCACGTCCGTGACCTGATCGACCGTTTCCGGCCGGACGTGCTCTGGAACGACATCGAGTGGCCCGACTTCGGCAAGCACAGTGGTCCTCTGGGCCTGTTCGAGCTGTTCCAGCACTACTACGCGACCGTTCCGGACGGCGTCGTCAACGACCGGTGGGGCGACACGCACCGCGACTACCGCACGAGCGAGTACCAGCACCACCTCGATGCGGAGGGCTCACCGGCCTGGCAGAACTGCCGCGGGATCGGTCTGTCGTTCGGCTACAACCAGGTCGAGGACGACCGGCATCTGATGAGCGGCCCGCAGCTGGTGCGCCACCTCGTCGACGTCGTCTCCCGGGGTGGCAACCTCCTGCTCAACGTCGGCCCGACGGCGAGCGGCCTCATCCCCGACGGCCAGCGCCGGACCCTGGAGTCGCTCGCCGGCTGGATGGCCGTGAACTCGGGGGTGGTGCACGGCTCACGTCCCCTCGACGGCGAGATCGCGGATCCGTCCGACACGCCCTGGATCCGCTGGACCCGCACGGACGCCCAGGTCTGGGCGGTGGTCGACGCGCCGGGCGGCGCCGCCGTCACCCTGCCCGCCCGCCCCGGTCGCCTTGATCTCGCGTCCGCCGCCCTCGCCGACGGCACACCGGTATCGGCAAGGGCTGACGGCGGTGGCCTCACGGTGGACCTTCCCGTCCGCACGGCCGAGACACCCGTGGCGGTCGGGTTCGCCGCCTCCTGAGCGCGTGGCGGTCACCGACGAGGCGATCCTCAGAATCAAGGCGATGATCCGGTCCGGGGAGCTGCAGCCGGGGGACCGGCTGCCCCCGGAGAAGGAGCTGAGCGACGCGCTCGGGCTCTCGCGCAGCTCGCTGCGCGAGGCGGTCAAGGCACTCGAGGTCATCCGCGTGCTCGACGTGCGCCAGGGCGACGGCACCTACGTCACGAGCCTGACCCCGGATCTGCTGCTCGACGCGATGTCGTTCCTGGTGGACATCCATCAGGACTCGTCGGCGCTGGAGCTGTTCGAGGTGCGCCGCATCCTGGAGCCCGCGGCCATGACGCTGGCAGCGCGCCGCGCGAAACCGTCGGACGTCGAGCACCTGCTCGGGTTGCTCGCCCAGGTGCACGGCACGACGTCGGTGGACGACCTCGTGGACCACGACCGCGTCTTCCACCGCTACATCGCGGAGCTGACCGGCAACGCTTACCTGGTCGGCCTCCTGGAGACGGTGTCGAGCGGCACGCTGCTGGCGCGCGTGTGGCGCGGGCTCACTGAGGAGGGCGCAGTGGAACGCACGCTCACCGAGCACCACGCCATCGTCGACGCGCTAGGCAAGGGCGACGCGGCCCTGGCGGCGGCGCAGCTCAGCGTCCACATCGACGGAGTCGCCCGCTGGCTTCGTGGCTGACGGCACACACCGCTTGGCCACGGCACACATGTCCGAACGTGTGCACGGTGACCAGGAGGTGTGTGCGGCCAAGCTCAGGCCAGGTCGTACCTGTCGAGGTTCATGACCTTGTCCCATGCGGCCACGAAGTCCTGCACGAACTTCTCCCGCGCGTCGTCACTCGCGTAGACCTCCGCGACGGCCCGCAGTTCGGAGTTCGAGCCGAAGACGAGGTCGACGCGGCTGCCGGTCCACCGGATCTCGCCGGTGGCGCGGTCGCGGCCCTCGAAGGTCTCCGAGGTCTTGGATGTCGGCTTCCACTCCGTGCCCATGTCGAGCAGGTTCACGAAGAAGTCGTTGGTCAGCGACCCGGGCGACGAGGTGAAGACGCCCAGCGGGGACCGCCCGGAGTTCGCGCCCAGCACACGTAGGCCACCTACGAGGACGGTCATCTCGGGCGCGCTCAGGTTCAGCAGGTTCGCGCGGTCGACCAGCAGGTGCTCCGACGGCAGCCGGTTGCCCTTCCCGAGATAGTTGCGGAACCCGTCCGCCGTCGGCTCGAGCGCGGCGAAGGACTCCACGTCGGTCTGCTCCTGGGAGGCGTCCATGCGTCCCGGGGTGAACGGGACCCGGACGTCGTGGCCTGCGTTCTCGGCCGCCTGCTCGACGGCGGCGCACCCGCCGAGCACGATCAGGTCGGCCAGCGAGATCTTCTTGCCCCCGGTCCGGGAGCTGTTGAAATCCTCCTGGATCCCCTCCAGGGTGCGCAGCACCTGCGCCAGCTCGTCTGGGTCGTTGACCTGCCAATCCCGCTGGGGTTCGAGGCGGATGCGTGCCCCGTTCGCCCCACCGCGCTTGTCGCTGATGCGGAACGTCGAGGCCGACGCCCACGCGGTGGAGACGAGTTGGGAGACGGTCAGCCCGGAGTCGAGGACCTGTCTCTCGAGGGCGGCGATGTCCTCCTCCCCGACCAGCTCATGGTCTACGGCGGGGATCGGGTCCTGCCAGATCAGCCTCTCTTTCGGGACCAGCGGACCGAGATAGCGCTGGATGGGGCCCATGTCGATGTGCGTCAGCTTGAACCAGACGCGGGCGAACGCGTCCGCCAACTGGTCCGGGTTCTCCAGGAAGCGCCGCGCGATCGGCTCGTAGACGGGGTCGAACCGCAGCGCGAGGTCCGTCGTCAGGATCGTCGGGGCGTGTGTCGTCGACGGGTCGTGGGGGTCCGGTACGGTGCCGGCCCCGCCACCGTCCCTGGGGATCCACTGCCACAGACCGGCGGGGCTCAGCTCCAGGTCCCACTCGAAGCCGAACAAGGTCTCGAAGTAGCTGTTGTCCCAGGTCGTCGGGGTAGGTGTCCACGTACCCTCGAGCCCGCTGGAGATGGTGTCGCCGCCCTTCCCGGTGCCGTAGCTGTTCCTCCAGCCCAGGCCCTGCTCCTCGATGGAGGCGCCCTCGGGTTCGGGCCCGAGGTATCTTTCCGGGTCGGCCGCGCCGTGGGTCTTGCCGAACGTGTGCCCGCCCGCGATCAGCGCGACGGTCTCCTCGTCGTTCGTCCCCATGCGCCGGAACGTCTCGCGGATGTCCCGGGCCGACGTGTAGGGGTCCGGGACCGTGTTCGGGCCCTCCGGATTGACGTAGATGAGGCCCATCTGGTCGGCGGCCAGCGGCTGTGCCAGCTCGCGGATGCCGGTGTGGCGCTGGTCGCCGAGCCAGATGCGCTCCGGGCCCCAGTAGACGTCCTCGTCCGGCTCCCAGACGTCCTCCCGGCCACCGGCGTAGCCGAAGGTCGTGAAGCCCATCGACTCCAGGGCACGGTTCCCGGCGAAGACCATCAGGTCGGCCCAGGAGATCTTGCGGCCGTACTTCTGCTTCACCGGCCAGAGCAGCCGGCGTGCCTTGTCGAGGTTGCGGTTGTCCGGCCAGCTGTTCAGCGGGGCGAAGCGCTGCATGCCGGTGGCCGGGCCACCTCGGCCGTCGCCGATGCGGTACGTCCCGGCGCAGTGCCACACCATCCGGATCACGAGCGGGCCGTAGTGGCCGAAGTCGGCGGGCCACCACTCCTGCGAGGTCGTCAGCACCTCGTCGACGTCCTTCGCCAGGGCGTCGAGGTCGACGGTCATGAACTCCGCGGCGTAGTCGAAGGCCTCGCCCATGGGGTCGGCGACGGCGGTGTGCTTCCGGAGGATCGACAGGTCGAGCCGGTTAGGCCACCAGTCACGGTTGCTCGCGCTCCCGGTCGGGCGACTGTCACCACCGGCCGCGGCGTGGATGCCGAGGCCCAGGCTCTTGTCGTATGTCCGGTATACGTCCGTCATGGTGGGGAACCGCCCTTGGCCCATCCCGACGCCGACGGCATGCGCGTGGTCCGTGTCGGTCACCGCTCTCCGCGGCCGGGCCTACAGCGGACTGGGCGCTGCGTCGGGTCGTCCTACCTCGTCATTCGTTCAGGCTCGCTCGTCACGGACCTGCACTACCAGCCTAAATACCCTGCCGCGCCGCGTCACGTCGAGCACGATCTCCTCCGCTCCCGCGAACCGCGTGCGGGCGGGCGATCAGCGGAAGGTCGTCGGGCCGCGAGTCGGCGTTGGCGGCCTCGACGGCCCGGGCCACCAGGTCGTGGTCGGGCGACAGATGGCAGACCGGGTCGGTACGGGCGGCGTCGCCGGTGAGCTGGAACGCCTGGCAGCGGCATCCGCCGAAGTCCAGCTCCCGCCGGTCGCAGTTGCGGCAGGGATCCGGCATCCAGTCCGTGCCGCGGAACGCGGTCATCACGGGGGACTCGGTCCAGATCCGCTCCAGTGTGTCTTCGCGCACGCTGGCCCGCGGCAACGGCAGGGACTGTGCAGCCGGGCAGGGCAGGACGTCACCGTTCGGCGTCACGGTCAGCTGCCGGGAGGCCCAGCCACCCATGCAGGGCTTCGGATACCGGCTGTAGTAGTCGGGGATGACGTAGATGACGTCCATGCGGTCCCGCAACCGCTCGCGAGCGGCCCGCACTACCACCTCGGCCGCCTCGAGCTGCGTGCGGCTCGGCAGCAGCGCGTCACGGTTGCGCCAGGCCCAGCCGTAGTACTGGGTGTTGGCCAGCTCCACCCGGTCGGCGCCGACCTCCTCGGCCAGCCCCAGCACGTCGGCGACGCGATCGATGTTCTGCCGGTGCAGCACCACGTTCATGGTGAGTGGCCAACCCAGCTCCTTGACCACGCCCATGGCCTCGATCTTGCGCTGGAAGGACGGCGTGCCGGCGATCCGGTCGGACACGGCAGGCTCGTCGGCCTGGATGCTGACCTGCACGTGGTCGAGGCCGGCGGCCCGCAGCTGCTCGGCCTTCGAACGAGAGAAGCCGAGGGCGCTGGTCACGAGGTTGGAGTACAGACCGAGGTCGTGAGCGACCGCCACGATCTCCACCAGGTCGCGCCGCAGCAGCGGCTCCCCGCCGGACAGGTGACACTGCAGAACTCCCAGGTCACGGGCCTCCGTCAGCACCCGCCGCCACTCGTCCGTGGTCAGCTCGTCGGAGTAATCGGCCATGTTCAGCGGGTTGGAGCAGTACGCGCAGGCCAGCGGGCAGCGGTACGTGAGCTCGGCCAGCAGTCCGAAGGGACTGGTCATCTCACCTGCGTCAGCCATCGGACAGCTCCACGCAGCGCCGGGCGACGAGCTGGGCCAGATACCGCCGCACCTCATCGTCGGGGACGGTCTGGTACCGCGCGCCCAGCTCGGCCACGATCTCGGCCACGGTGTGCCGCCCGTCGCACAGCTCGAGGATGTCGGCGCCGCTGCTGTTCAGCACCACCACCGTCTCGGGGAGCAGCAGGATGGGCTTCTTCCGGGTCGGGCAGAAGCCCATCCGGACATGGCGCGCCAACCGCGGCCGGTCCGAGCCGGACACGGCGCGGGTCACGGTTCCGGTCCGTGCCGTTCCGGTCTGGGTCGGGTCCATGGTGATCACTCCGGATAGGCCTGGTCGATGGCGTCCATCAGGCTCCACAGGACGTCGCACTTGAACGACAACGCGTCGACGGCGCGCGCCTGGGACTCGGCGGTCAGGCAGTGCGCTGTGACCACCTCGAGGGCGTGCTCGCAGTCGCGGGGGGCCTGCTCGAGGCGGGCGCGGAAGTAGGCGAGGCCCTCGGAGTCGATCCACGGGTACCACCGCTCGAACGCGGCAAGCCGCTCCGCCATCAGGTCGGGGGCGAACAGCTCGGTGAGCGAGGACGCCACCGCCTCCACCCACGGACGGGTCCGCGTGAAGTTCACGTAGGCGTCGACCGCGAACCGCACTCCGGGGACCAGGTGCCGGTGGTCGCGGATCTCCTCGCGGGTCAGCCCGGCGGCCTCGCCGAGGCGCAGCCACGCCTCGATACCGCCCTCCCCGGGGTGTTGGCCGTCGTGGTCGATGATGCGGCGGATCCAGCGCCGGCGGACCTCGACGTCGGGGCAGTTGGAGAGGATCGCCCCGTCCTTACGGGGGATGTTCTCCTGGTAGTAGAAGCGGTTGGCCACCCAGCCCTGGAGCTGCCGGCGGCTCAGCCGACCGGCGTTCATCCGGACGTGGAACGGGTGCTGGTCGTGGTAGCGCCGTGAGTGGGCCCGCAACGTCGCGACGAAGTCGTCGGCGTCGGTTCTCGGTGTCCTGGTTGTCGTCGTCATGGGCCCTATACCTCGACCTCGAGGCCGTCCGTGGCCACCTGCATACCGCTGTCCTCCACAATGCGCCGCTCGGGCGCGTCTTCAAGCAGGATCGGGTTGGTGTTGTTCATGTGAACGAAGATCGTGCGGCCCACGCCCAGCGACCGGAGCTGCGCCAGGCTGCCGTCCGGGCCGTCGATGGGCAGGTGGCCCATCTCCCGGGACGTCTTGCCGGCCAGGCCGAGCCGTACCAGCTCGTCGTCGCGCCAGCAGGTGCCGTCGATCAGCAGGCAGTCGCAGCCCGCGATCTCCGCGCGGAGCGCCGGCGTCAGCGACTGCACCCCCGGCAGGTACACGAGCGTGCCCCCGCTGCGTTCGTCGGTCAGCCGGTAGCCGACGACGCGGCCGTGGTCCACTCCGGCTCCGAACCGGGCCCGCTTGGTGGTGGGCACGTCGAACGCCCGGCAGGACAGCCCGTCGGCCGGGGCGAAGTCGCTGCCCGGGATCACCGCCTGCCACTCGACCGCGCAGTAGCGCTCGAGCGTGCGCAGGATCCCCGAGCCGTCGGACAGTGTCTTGTGCACCGCAGGCGTGGCATGAAGCCGCAGGGCGCGGGCCTCGCGTAGCAGAAGCAGGCCCAACGTGTGGTCCAGCTCGGCGTCGGTGAGCAGCACCGCCTCCACCGGGGTCGTCCGGTCGTCGCGCGGGTGCAGGCCGGGGAAGGCCTCGATCTGGGCGCGGACGTCGGGCGAAGCGTTGACGAGGAACCAGCGCTCGCCGTTGTCGACGCTCACCGCGACCGACGACTGGGTGCGCGGCGGAGCCGCCCCGCGGCGAACAGCGGCGCACACACCGCAGCCACAGTTCCACTGCGGAGAGCCGCCCCCCGCTGCCGAGCCCAGCACCCGCAGCAACATCGTTGTCACTCCTCTTCCACCGAGGAGCCGCCAGCCCGACGGCGTCGGCTTCTCGGACATGCGGGCCTTCGGCCCGGGCCGGCCATCCGTGGTCGTCCCGGGCCGCCGGAGGGCGCCGGACCCGGTCGTCAGGTCCGGCGCCGCCCCACGTCCCCCTAGTCGTCCAACTGGGCGATGTACATCGTCACCTCGGGCGCGACGCCGATCTCCTCGAACTCCGGCGTCTCCCACACAGCAAGCTGAGACTCCACGGATTCACCTCCTCTCCGCCTGATTCCGGCAGGCTCCCGTCACGGCCCTACGGCTAATCCGGGAGTGCGAAGACGATCAGGGCGCTTCCGTGGCCCGCGCCGAGCATGCCGGGGAGGAATCCCTCGGCCCACCCGCCCCAGCCGACCGGCACGGCGACGTACTGCTTGCCGTCGACCATGTAGGTGCTCGGGCTGCTGTGGTGGCCACTTCCGCATTGGAACTGCCACAGCAACTCACCGGTGCGGGCGTCGAGTGCGTTGAACTCGCCGGAGGGCTCGCCGGCGAACACCAGGTCGCCGCCCGTGGCCATCACCGAGGCGCACATCGGAAGCTCGTTGCGGAAGCGCCACTTCTCCTCGCCGTTGGCGTCGAACGCGCTGATGGACCCCGCCATGTCCTCGATGTCCACCTGCACACCCGCGCCCCAGTACGGGATGCTCTCCTTGAATTCCCGGCGCCGCCGGGTGGCCGTTGCGCCGGTGTCCTGCACCGGCACATAGAAGAGCTCGGTCTTCGGGCTGTAGGCCGCGTGGGTCCATTCCTTCGCGCCGGCCGGACCCGGGTAGAAGTGGACCGGTTCCCCCTCCTTGTCGGGGTAGACCCTGGCCGTCACCTGGCCGTCCCGCGTGATCGCTCCCCAGGTGATGCGGTCGACGAAGGGGGTGATCTGGACCAACTGGCCGTTCGTGCGGTCGAGGACGAAGAAGTATCCGTTCTTGTCGAAGTGGCCGAGCAACTTGCGCCCGCCCGACTCGAACAAGATGCACTCCGAGATGCTGTCGTAGTCCCACACGTCGTGCGGGGTGCACTGGTAGTGCCACTGGATCTGGCCGCTGTCCGCGTCGACGGCGACGATGCTGTCCGTGAAGAGGTTGTCGCCCTCGCGGACCTCGCCGTCGAAGTCGGGCGCCGGGTTGCCGGTGCCGATGTAGAGCAGGTTCGTCTCCGGGTCGAAGGTGCCGGTGACCCAGCAGTTCGCGCCACCACGCGCCCAGGCCTCGCCGTCGGCGGGCCAGGTCTCCGAGCCGGGCTCCCCGGGCTTCGGCACCATGTAGCAACGCCAGCGGTGTTCCCCGCTCTCGACGTCGAACGCGTCGAGGTGACCGCGCACGCCGAACTCACCGCCGGAACTCCCGACGATGACCATGTCCTTCACGACCAGTGGTGCGACCGTGGCGCTTTCCCCGGCCCGCACGTCTCCGTAGGTCTTGTCCCACACCCGCTTGCCGCTGGTGGCGTCGAGCGCGAGAACGTGGGCATTCGCCGTGACGAAGAAGACCTTTCCTTGAGCCACCGCGACCCCACGGTTCACGTTCCCGCAGCACAGGGACACGTCGTAGGGAATTGCGTGCTTGTACCGCCAGATCTCCACGCCCGTCTTCGCGTCGAGGGCCCATACCCAGCCGTCCCAACCGGAGACGAACATGATCCCGTCGACGACGATCGGCGTGGCCTCGAACGAATAGGTCGACGCACCCGCGATCATGCCGCTCGTGCCGGCCTGGAAGATCCACGCGGGACGGAGATTCTTGACGTTCTCCGTGTTGATCTGGTCCAGCGGGCTGTACCGCTGTCCGTTGTAGGCGCCGTAGTACGTGAGCCAGTTCTCGGGCTCCGAGCGTGCGTTGCGAATGCGCTCGTAGTCGACACCGGCGACCACGGGTGGCGCGATCTCTCCACCAGCGACCTTGCCGCTCAGCAATCCTTGGTCGATGGCTTCCCCTGCGTCTACGTATTCAACTGTCACCGACTGCTCCTTTCTACGGGCGCGGCTGTTCGGGGCGATCGAGGCGAGCTTCCGGCGGAACTTCCCCCAGCACGACGATGGCGCCGGTCAGTCCCCGGCCTTCGTCGTTGCCTGTGGGTGAGCTGTACCAGTAGTAGCCCGGGCCGTCGAGGTTGAGGCGCGCCCGCCCTCGTGAATGGTTCACCAGCCAGATGAATTTCCTGTCGCCATTGCTCGGCAATAGCGCACAGTGTGTGTTCAGGTCGTCGTTGATGAGCTCGAGTTCGAGGTCGCCGCCGTGGGGCATGACCAGGATCGACGGATCCCAGCACAGCTCATCGGGATTGATTCGAATTGTGGCCTGCATGGTGCCGTCGGATCGCTCGGTGGCCTGTCCGATGTTTCCGGTGGCCAACAGTCGACCCAAAGTCGCCTTGTTCTGTCCAGTCAATCCGAGCTTGTCGAGCAGGTCGGATCGATCCCCCGCAGTGGTCGTCATACCTCCACCTCCCGGCGCTCCAAATTTAAATTGTGAACGCTATCACAGCAATATATATCGGTCAACCCCCTGAAGGTCTTTTCAATTGCTTAGTCGGGTGACGTTCCCGATGGTCGAGTACGGGATGCACGCGACGGCTGCAAAGATCAATCATGGGGCCTGAAATGATCAATTAAACGATCAATCGGTGCTGCTCTACTGCATAAGTCGGTGGTCTACTCCGCCAATCCGCGGACGGTCATCCACTAGGTGACGGAACCAAGCGAGGCCGGCCGCCCGATGAACATGGTCAGGAGTCGATCCCCAGGCCGTTGTGGCTCTGGACGTCGGTGTGCGTGGTGTCGTGCGAGTCGATGTCGACATCGGTGTCCGCCTCGTTGAACGAGTCCGACGCGGCGTCGTTGTCGGTGGTGAAGGAGCCGTCGAACTCGGTGGAGCTCCTGGTCGACGCGTCGGTGTCGTTGAACGAGCCGTTGGCGTCGTAGTCGCCGGTGGCGGTGTCGCCGACGGAGAGGGCGCCGCCGTGGTTGACGCCGACGTCATTCAGCGCGGACCTGTCGGCGTCGCCGTCGCCGAACGCGAGGGTGTTGTCGTCGCCGCTGACCGCGTCGTTGCCGTCGCCGACGAGGTTGTCGTCGCCGCTGAGGTTGCCCTGGCCGACCTGGTTGTCGTCGCCGGTGACGATCTTGGAGTCCTGGATGTCGCCGTTGGCCGCGACGGCGCCGTCGCCGGTGGCGGCGGTGGAGTCGATGTCGATGTCCTGGTCGAAGTCGCCGCCCCCGGTGTCGATCTGCTGGTCGACCGAGTTGTCGATGACGGTGTCTCGGTTGTCGACGTAGTTGTTGGTGACGTAGGTGTTGAGGTAGCGGACGGCGGCTTCGTGATCGCTCTCGCCGTCGTGCTTCTGAGGGGCGGGCGGCGGCGGGGCGATGTGGCCCTGGGCGCTGGTGTGGCTCGCGCCGGCGGTGTAGTCGCGGTCGAGGTCGGCTTCCTGGTCGTCCTGGAGCAGGACGAGGGCATCGCGCACGTCGGCGGCCGAGAGGGCGCCACAGGTGGCGAGGTAGCCGTTGGGGTCGTCATTGAAGGCGGCCTTGGCCTCGGGGTCGCGCAAGAGGTCGAGCAGCAGATCGAGCAGCGAGGTCGAGGTGGTCATCTCGGGTCATCTCCCAAGTGGTTCGGCGGTTGCCGGTCGTCCTGGCGTTGCGGAGACGGTCGGGGTGCTGCGCCGTCCGGGCCATCGGGGATCGTCCGGTCCCGAGGCCGGGTCTCTCCGCGTTGTCAGGAGACGGAACCCCCACCAGTGCCAGCGGCGGCCCGCCCCCGCACCGCAGGAGCGGGCCGCCCTGGAAACGCGTACCCGCCGCCGGTCAGCTGTCGATGTCGAGGTCGTTGTGGCTCTGGTTGTCGGTGTGCGAGTGATTGTGCGAGTCGATGTTGTTGTCCGTGGAGAACTCGTTGAACGAGTCGTCCGCGCTGTCGTTGTCGGTGTTGAAGGAGTCATCGAACTCGGTGGAGTTCCTGGTCGACGCGTCGACGTCGTTGAACGAGCCGTTCGCGTCGTAGTCGCCGGTGGCGATAGCGCCGACGGAGAGGGCGCCGCCGTGGCTGATGCCGACGTCCTCCAGGGCCGACTTGTTGGCGTCGCCGTCGCCGAAGGCGATGGTGTTGCCGTCACCGCCAACGGCGGCGTTGCCGTTCCCGACGACGTTGTTGTCGCCGCTGAGGTTGCCGGCGCCGACCTGGTTCTCGTCGCCACTGACCACGGCGGAGTCCGTGATTCCGTCGTCGGCGACGACGGCGCCGTTGCCTGATGCGCCGAGCGCGTCGACGTCGACGTCCTGGTCGAAGATGCCGCTGTTGCGCACGTTCTGATCGAGGAAGTGGCCCGCGTCGGAGTCACGGTCGGAGTCGTAGTCGTTGCTCACGTACCGGTTGATGTATTCGACAGCAGCCTCGTGCTCGCTGCCCGCGTAACTCACGGGCACCGGCGGCGTCGTGAACTGTGCATCGAAGTGGCCGGCGGTGTACTGCGCGGTCTCGTTGTCCTCGATCAGCACGAGGGCATCGCGAACGTCTGCGGGGCTGAGGTTGTCGAGCCCGTACTGGCTCAGCGTCGCCTCGGGGTTCGCGGCGTACAGATCACGCGCCTGCTCGTTCACCGTAAGCTCCCGGAGGAACTCGAGCAGCGTCATGGGCTGGGCCATTCTGATCATCTCCGATGTTCGTGATGTTGTGTTCGGACTGACCGGTGTTCAGGTGAAAGCTATGGGCGGTGCGCCGGCGAACCATCGGGGATCCGCCTGGCTTTCCGTTGGGGTCGGGTGACGGGGCATGGGGGATTTCAGTAAATGTATAGGGGATTCGCCTTGTTTTGCAGTATGACCCGTTCGAGGGTTAACGGACCAGCAAATTACAGCGAGCGTGAGCCGGCGGAACCCGGTTCAGCGAAAGGGTTCGAAATATCGGGTGACATGAACACGAAGGGCTATCCCGCCGACATCGATCGGAGGATACGTGGCGTCACCTCGTCGTGAGGTGCGATGACGGCGAGTCCGACCGTGTGGGTCACTCGATCGCCGTGGCCGGGCAGGAACATCGGGGCTCAGGCGGCCCGGTCGGCCGGTTGGTTCGTCACCCTCGTAGCCGGCTGTCACCCGTTCCGGGGTCGCTCGCGCCGTGACACGTTACGCGGAGCGGAGCGCCTACCGCGTGGCCAGCTTGGCCACGCCGATCATCGCGTCCCGGGTGACCAGCTGCGTCAGCTGCTCCTCGGAGAGGTCCGCGGTGCCGGCAGGACGTTCGGGCAGCACCAGCCAGCGCACCTCGCTGCTGGAGTCGCGCACGATGATCTGCACGTCGTCGGCGAGCTCCAGGCCCATCTCCGACAGCACCGTGCGCGGCTCCCTCACCACCCGCGCGCGGTAGGCGGGGTCCTTGTACCAGCTGGGCGGCAGCCCGAGCACCGCCCACGGGTAGCACGAGCACAGCGTGCAGACCACCACGTTGTGAACCGTCGGGGTGTTCTCGACGACGACGATGTGCTTGTCCTGGGTGCCTGACAGGCCGAGCTCCGCGATGGCGTCGGTGCCGTTGTCGAGCAGCCGCTGCCGGAAATCCGGATCGGTCCAGGCCTTGGCGACCACCTTGGCGCCGTTGAGCGGGCCGATGTTGGTCTCGTAGTCGGTGATGATCTTGTCCAGCACGGTCGATTCGATCAGGCCGCGCTCGGTGAGCAGCTGCTCGATGGCCTCGGCGCGCAGCGCAGCCGGAAAGCGCCCGGCGGTTCCGGGATTGCCGTGCGCTCGGTCGGATTCATGCGCAAGCTCGCTCATGCGGCCTTCTCCAGGTAGCTCTCGTACAGCTCGATGGTGACAACGAAGGATTCGGCGTCGGCACCCCACAGCTCGTGCGAGTCGAACCGCACCGAATACACGTGCTGCGGGTTCTCGCCCTGGAAGTGCGCGTGCGTGTCCGGCAGCACGGCGGCCGGCTGGATGAGCTCGACCACCCCGATGCGCCCGCGCACGTAGCCCGCCAGTCTGGTGTGCCCGGCAGGCGCCATGTCCTTGGCGCGCACCCGCTCACCGACGGCGAAGGCGGGCGCGGAGTCCACGGCACGCCGCCATCCCGCGTCGGTCGGCGTGTAGTCGGGCAGGACGGGCTCGGGGATCGGCGGTTCCTCGACCTGCTCGCCGTTCAGGTTTCGGATACGGGCCTCGACGGCGCCGGGCGCCAGGATCGCGCACTCGGTGAGTATCAGCTCCGATGCGCTGAGCCAGCGACCGTAGTAGCCCTCGTCCAGATAGGCGGCCCGATCCAGCCGCTCGATCGCATGTCGGAACGCATCCAGGTTGTACCCGGTCATCACGCCCCGCGACAGCAACGCCATCGCGAACGCTCGACCGTGCCAGGGTTCTGCGAAGACCGGCTCGTCGTCGCGCGGCGGGTGCAGGGCGCCCCACCCCTGGGTGCCTCCCATGTCCGCGATCCCGTCCATGACTCCACCTCCCGTAGATCCACGACGACGGTCAGGCGCTCATCATGATTGCCCGTCGCGGGCGCGACCGGAAACGTTGGGCAGCACCTCGTTCAGCAGCAGGTGCGTCACGTCCGCCTGTTCCTCCTCGGTCGCGCCGCGGATCCGGGTGTTGAACACGATCCGGCGAAGGCCCAGCGACATCAACTCGCGCAACCGCTCGATGCAGTGCTCCGGCGGGCCGGCGATGCCGAAGCGGTCGACCAGTTCGTCGTTCATGGAGGCCGCGTGGCTGCTGTGGGTCTCCCCGTGCCGGGTCATGTCGTAGGAGGTTCTGGCCATGTCGAACTGCGCCCGCGTCTGGTCGTCCACCCCGGCGATCGGCTTGCGCGACTGCATCACCGACCAGCGCCCGGCCAGCGCCACACCCCCGGCTGCCAGCCGGCGTGCAACGGCGGCGTCCTGATGCGGCACCACGGTGACCATCGCGGAGCAGCTGAACGGTGTGCCGGCGAGACCGGCCTCGGCGCGAGCCGTGGTGACCATGTCCAGCATCGCGCGCAGCCGTCCGCTCTCCGCGCCGACGCCGAACGTGACGCCGTCCGCGAGCTCTGCGGCCAGCCGGACGACCTTCGGGCCGGACCCTGCCACGTCGACGGGCACCTTCGGTTGCGTGCCCGGCAGCCACCGGATCCGGCTGGACCGGGGCACTCGCTCGTAGCCCAGAGTGCCGAGCGGTGGCAGGTCGGTGAGGCCGTCGGTGTCGAAGGGAACGTCCTCGCCGCGCAGGTAGCCCTGCAGCTGCTGCAGGTAGCGGGCGAAGCGGGGGAGCGGTGCCGGGGCGTGGCCGAGGTAGGCGAGCGCGGAGTCGCCGCGGCCGATACCGAGCAGCACTCGTCCCTTCGAGACCTCCTGCAGGCTGGCAGCAGCGTCGGCGGTGACCGCGGCGTGGCGGGTGACGGGGTTCGTGACCGCCGTGCCCAGCTTCAGCCGCTCGGTCTCGGTGGCCGCCACCGTCAACGCGACCCAGCACTCCATCCAGAGGTTCTGCGAGTCGGTGATGAACATGCCGTCGAAGCCGGCGTCCTCGGCCTGGTGCGCCTGCTGTGCGATCTCCTCCACGCGCGCGTTCCACGCCGACGTCCAGATCTCAGTCATCACTGCCCGTTCTCGTCGGCCCGGCGTGCGTCGTGGCCGATCCGCGCTCTGCAGGCTTGCGGAATATGGCCCCGCGTCGACTCGGGACGAAATTCCATCGGCATATCACAAATCGCGCGTTCCTGGACGCATTCGTTATTTCGCATTCTTTTGCATACAGTTGCACCGTACGACCGGGCGAATATGCTGTCAAGGCTTCGAATCGCCGCTCCGGCGGCCACGTACGGGCCACGGCGACGTGGCACGCCGAAAGAGGAGGCCGGGTCCCATATCCCCCACCAGCGCACATCACGACAGCACGGCAGAGCGGATCGGCATCGTCGTGCGTGACCAGCCGGGCGAACGAGTTGCGGAGATCGCACGGCTGGCCGAGTCGGCAGGCTTCACCGACCTGTTCCTCCCGGAGATGGGCTACGCGGCCACCACGAGGATCACCGGGCGCGACCCGTTCATCGCCTCCGCCACCGCCCTGGCCGCAACCACCCGGCTGCGGGTCGGACCCGGTGTCGCGATCACCCCGGTTCGCGCTGCCCGGGCGATGGCGCTGCTCGCGGCGAACTGCCAGGAGGACTCGGGCGGCCGGTTCGTGCTCGGCTGCGGCATTTCGCATCGAGGCGCGCTCGCCGCCATCGGCGTGCCGTTCCCGGACTCTCCGATGGCCCACATGACGGCCTACCTCGCGGAGCTGCGCGAACTCTCGCAGAAGGACCTGACCTTCGGTAACGGGTTCCCGGTGCTGCTCGGCGCTCTCGGTCCGCGAATGCTGCGGCTGGCCGCCACGGCCGCGGACGGTGCCGTCCTGAACTGGCTGACCCCCGAGCACGCCGAGACCACAAGCCGCGTGATGGCCGAGGCAGCCGCCGAGATCGGCAACGTCCGTCCGGAGACGGCGCTCTACATCCGGGTCGGCGAGCCGGAGGCCGTGCTCGCCGAGGCGGACGCCTACCTCACGCGTTTCCCCAACTACCGCAGGCACCTCGACCGTCAGGGCCTTCGGACGGCCGAGGAGGTGGCCCGGCGCACCGCCGTCAGCGACCTCCGGCCGCCCGCCGTGCGCACTGCGATCGCCGGGTACCGGGCAGCGGGGATCTCCGTGCCGTGCCTGTCCCCGTCCGGGATGTCGATCGACCAGATCCGTGACCTCCTCGAGAGCCTGGCCGTCCGCTGATCGGTGCGCCGATCATGACGTGGGGTTCGCCTCGCTTCCCTTCGCGCAGACGTGGCGATCCACGAGCTGGGCGGCAGGGGACACGCAGGTTCTCTCCGCCATCAGTGCAGCGGACGGTTGCCGCCGGAACCCACGACGGCCGGGGACGCCGGCGGGAGCGAGGGTAGCGGCGCGGCGACCGACAAGCCGGGCCACGATCTGCGTCACCACAGCCCCGGCGAGGCACACGACGATCACGGTGGCCATCGGGGGAGTGCCGGCGATCACCGGGATCGTGCCCACCAGCGGAGCGCTGAACGCGGCGAAGCCGAACTGGGCCACCCCGAGGATCGCCGATGCCCGCCCTGCCGCGGCACGTTCCACCGACATGCCGACGGCGACGGCGTTCGGCATGACGAAGCCCCAGCAGCTGATGAAGAGGAACAGCGCCGGGAGCACGGCGGGCAACGGTGCTTCGGCGCGCAGCAGCGCGGCGAACACCAGCGCGAAGACGAGCATCACCGGCACCGACACGGACAGCACCTGGCGCGAGGACCAGCGGCGCAGTACGAACCGGTTGACGTTGTTCGCGATCACCAGCCCGAGGGCGTCCAGCGCGAATACCGCACCGTAGGCGGCCGGGCTCAGCCCGCGCTCGTCCTGGAGGAAGAACGAGAGTCCGGCAAGGTGGGCGATCATGGCCGCACCGCACAGGCCGAGCACGAGCGCGCTGACGAAGACCTCGCGCCTGCGCAGCAGCACCCAGAGGCTCAGGTGGGCGGTGGGCTCCGGCTGCGGGCGTCCGGCTTCGGTCACGGCGCGGTCCACACCGCCGATCCAGCGCGGATGCGTCTCCGGGAGGAGCAGGACGACCGCGGCGAGCCCGATGACCCCCAGGATCAAGGTGACCCCGAAGATCCAGCGCCACGACAGCCCCGACTCGAGCAGCCCCGCTCCGGCGATCGGCGCGACCATGGGCGCGATGGCCGTCGCGGCGGTGAGCAGGGAGTAGAACCGGGCGAGCTGGGTTCCGGAGTGCACGTCGCGAGCGATCGCCCGTGCGATCGCGATGCCGGTGGCGGCGGCGAAGCCCTGCACGAAGCGGGCGGCGATCAGCAGCTCGATCGTCCAGGCGCTCGCGCAGAGCACGGATCCGACCACGTACCCGGACAGGCCGACGAGGAGGGGACGGCGCCGGCCGTATCTGTCGCTGATCGGGCCGACGAGGAGCTGGCCGAGCGCCAGGCCGATCAACGTGGTGGCCAGCGTGGCCTGCACGGCTCCGGCCGAGGTCGCGAAGTCCTTCTGGATGGCGGGGAAGGCCGGGCTGTAGGCGTCCATCGAGAACGGGCCGAGCCAGGTGAGGAGGACTGCCACCGGCAGGATCCGGCGAAGCAGTCGGTGGGGCAGGACGGCCGACCCGGTTGCGGGGGTCGCCGAGTGATCGTGTCGACTCTGCGTGGTCAAGCACACACCCGATCTGCCGGCGCCTGATCGAATGTTGATCAAGCGGGATTCAGTTAGGGACAACAAGTAATAATCCGACCAGCAGCCTGAAGGACCTATGGATGCGGTACAGGATTTCCATCACACAACGGATCAATACTGTTCATGACGCGAGATAAGCGCCGCGCATGACGTGCTCAACCCAGCAGGCGGTTGACGGCGGGCGCGACGTCGCGGTGGGTCGCGACCGGGGCGAGGCGGCCACGTCCGAGACGGGCGATGTCGGCGCCGAGCGAGGTGTCGTGCTCGCCGTCGATCTCGAGCAGCACGTGCAGCTCGGGGAAGCGGCGTGCGGTCAGCCGGGGGTCGGGCCCGGCGTTGTGCACGGCGTCGGTGAGCAGCACGGCGGTGCGCCTGCGTGCCGACGAGCGGTGCAGCTCCGCGTGGGCCACCGCCAGCGCGAACTGCACGTTGGTGAGCCCGCGCGCCGGAATGCGCAGCAGCTGGTCCAGCAGCCGCGAGGCGGGAACGTGCGCGCCGAGGGGCTTCAGCAGCGCGGCGTCGGACCAGAACGCCACGAGGGCGAGCCGGCTGCCCTGCGCCGACAGGTCCGCCGAGAGGGCCGCGACGGTCGCGGCGGCGATCCGGACCTTCTCACCCCGCATGGAGCCGGACACGTCCACGACGAGCACGACGTCTCGCCGGGACTGCATCCGCTCACGCACGATGATGTCCGTGTCCTCGGGCACCGGACGCTCGGTGAGCACCTCGATGGTGCGGTCGAGGTCGATGTCGTCGGATCGGTACCGGTACGGCACGGACGAGAGCCGTCCGGAACCGCGTTCGGGGCGGTCGGCGCGTGGGCGCCGTCGGATCGCGAGCCTGCGCCCGATCCGCTGCGCCATCGCCGCGATCTCGGGGTCGGGAGCCACGTCCTCGAGCAGCTCGCCGACGTCACGCAGCTCCGCGCGCTGACCGGTGACCAGTGCGCCCTGGCCACCCGCCGGACCGGTTGCCGCGCCGTTCCCGCGGCTGTCCCCGTCGTCGACGACGAACGGGGCTCCCGTCCCCGTGCGGAACAGGGCGGGGGCGGCTGTCAGTTGCTTCGGCTTCCTGCGCAGGGGCGCGAGGCCGCGTGGAGGCCCGTCGGATCCGGGCATCCGGACGGCGTTGTCGACGTCTACGCGATGGGGACCCGGCGCTGCACGCCGGGGCGCGAGAAAAAATGGTTCTCCCAGATCTCGGTGATCACCTGCTCCGGTGTGGCCTCGCTGGCCTCGTCGACGGCGATCCGCGCCGACAGTGCGAGCAGCGCGGCGTCGAGCACGACACGCGGCCGATCAATCGCATCTGCTGTGCCGTAGCTGCCGAGCGCTGCGAGCTCGACGGCGATCGCGACCAGGTCGATCGCGCCCCGCACGCTGGACCCGCGGCGCAGGTCCGGGTGGGCGCGCGTGGCGCGGGTGAGTGCGACGCCGTCGGCGATGAGCCGGTCGTCGTCGCAGCCCGTGCGCACCGCGACGATGGCCCGCTCGTCGGCCTCGTCCTGGTATCCCACGGCGAGACGGCACCAGCGGTCGTAGACGGAGTCGGAGATCCGGGCCGTGCCGATGTCGTCGAAGGGGTTCATCGACGCGAGCACCCGGAACGTGGGCAGCCCCGTGATCAGCCCCACCCGCGGAACGGTGACCTCGCGCTCTGCCATCGCGGCGAGCAGCACGTTGAGCGTGTCCTCGGGGGCGCGGTTGAGCTCCTCGATGTAGAGGAACCCGCCGCTCTGCATCGCCTCGACGAGCGGGCCCGGCACGAAGTTCTCCGCCGAGTAGTCCTCCCGCAGCACGCGCGCGGGGTTGTGGTGGCCCACGAGACGGGCGGGCGTCAGCTCGGCGTTGCCCTCCACCAGCACGAACGGCACGCCCCACTGACCGGTGATCGCGCGCAGCAGCGTGGACTTCGACGTGCCCGGCGGGCCTTCCAGCAGGATGTCGCGCCCCGCCGTCACCGCGGCCAGCACGAGATCGAGTTCGCGTCGCCTGCCCACCACCCCGCGCGCGATCGCATCGCGTCGCGATCCGTTCGCGCTCGGGGTGGCAGGTGCTGCTGGAGTGGTCACCGCTGGAGGAACCCGGCGTCCACCGGCAGCGAGACGCCCGTGACGTAGCGGGCCTCCTCGGAGGCGAGCCACACGATGGCATTCGAGATGTCCACCGGCTCGACCATCCCCACCGGCAATGCGTTCTGCAGGTTGATCGCGCCGTCATCACTCGACAGCACCTCGGCCATGAAGTCGTTGACGATCATCGGGGTGTTCACCCCCGTCGGGTGCACGGTGTTGACCCGGATGGAATGCGGGGCCAGCTCGTTGGCGAGGGTGCGCATCAGGCCGACGACGCCGTGCTTGGCCGATACGTAGTGGGCAGTGCCCGGCATCCCCTTGACCCCCGCGGTCGAGCTCGTGATCACGATCGAGCCTCCGTTGCCCGCCTCGATCATCGAGGGTACGGCCGCCTTCACGGTCTTCCACACGCCCGTGAGGTTGACCGCGATCATCTCCTCCCACTGGTCCTCGGTCATCGTCCAGGTGTTCTCGGCGAACCCGGCGATGCCGGCGTTGGCGCAGACCACGTCGAGGCGGCCGAACTCGCCGACCCCCTCGTCGACCAGGGCCTGCAGGGCTGCCGAGTCGCGTACGTCCGCCTCGCGCGTCAGGATCCGGCGGTCGAGGTCTTCGACGAGCTTCGCCGTCTGCTCGAGATCCTCCGAGACCGCCATCGGGTAGGGCACGGTGTCGAGCTGGTGGCAGATGTCGAACGCGATGATGTCCGCGCCCTCCTGCGCCAATCGCACGGCGTGCGAGCGGCCCTGCCCACGTGCCGCACCCGAGACGAGAGCGACCTTGCCCTCGAGACGTCCTGCCATGATTCGTGCTCCTCTTCGTCGAGTCTGATCAGCCGGCGTTCCGGGCGTTCATGCCGGCGGCGACCGCGACGGTCTCGCCGGTGATGTAGCGGGCCTCGTCCGAGCACAGGAAGGCCATCGCGTTCGAGATGTCGACGGTCTCGACCCACGGGATCGGAATCGAGTTCAGGCTCTGGAAGGCCGGGGCGGCGTCCTCACGGGAGGGACCTGCCACGTCGGGGACGAACAGCTTGTAGGCCGCCTCGTTCTGGATCATCGTCGTGTCGACGCCGGTGGGGCAGACGGCGTTGACCGTGATGCCGTTCCCGGCGACCTCCTGGGCGAGCGACTTGACGAGCCCGATGACCCCCCACTTCGTGGCGCAGTAGTGGGCGATGTTGGGCGATCCCGTCTTCCCGGCCATCGAGGATGTCGCGACGATCCGGCCGTAGTTCTGTTCGAGCATCGCGGGCAGCACCGCGCGCATGGCGTGGAAGACCCCGGTCAGGTTCGTGTCGATCATCTCCTGCCACTTCCGGTCGTCCATGTCCGCGACAGTGGAGAAGGAGAAGATCCCGGCGTTGGCCAGGAGGAAGTCGATGCGGCCGAGCTCGGTGCGGGTCTGCTCGGCGAACGAGTCGATCTGCCCGCGGTCCCGCACGTCGGCGGTGACCCCGAGGCAGCGGCGGTCGAGATCCTCGACGAGCCGCACGGTCTCCTGCAGGTCGTCAGGCTTCGACATCGGGTACGGCACCGAGTCGAGCTGGGAGGCGATGTCGCAGAACGCGACGTCGGCCCCCTCCCGCGCGAACGTCAGCGCGTGGGACCGCCCCTGTCCGCGTGCGCCTCCGGTGATCAGCACGACCTTGCCGTCGAACTTGCCCATCGCTCCTCCTCGAGTTCGTGGGTACTGCGGGTGGGGACCGGTCAGCGGGCCAGTGCACCCCCGTCGACCGCGAGGCAGTGGCCCGTGACGTGGCGAGCGGAGTCGGAGAGCAGCCACAGCAGCGCCCCGGTGACCTCGGCGGGCGCGATGACCTCGACCAGGAGCTGGTCGTGCAGCCAGCGCTTGTGCACGTCGTCGGGGGTGAGGCCGAGCTCGTCGGCGAGCCCGGCGAGCATCGGTGAGTCGACGGCGCCGGGCAGGATCGCGTTCACGGTGACGCCGTCGTTCGCCAGTTCGATCGCCATCGCCCGCGTGAGCCCGACGACGCCGTGCTTGGCGGCCACGTAGTGCGCGAACTCCGGCACCGCGCGCACCCCGCCCGTCGAGGCGATGTTGACGATGCGGCCCCGCGGCGAGCGCCGCAGCAGCTCCGCGGCGGCCTTCGTGGTGCGCCAGACCCCGGAGAGGTTCGTGTCGACGACCGCTGTCCACTGCTGCTCGGAGAGCTCCCAGAAGGGCGCGCTCGTCAGGACCGCCGCGTTGTTGACCAGCACGTCCAGGCGCCCGAAGGCCTTCTCGACGGCGGCGACGGCCGCGGTGACCTCACCGGGGTCGCGCACGTCTGCCACGAGCGGCACGGCACGGCCGCCGAGCCGCTCGACGTCAGCGACCACCTCGTCGAGCTCGGCCCGAGTGGCGAGCGGATAGCTCGGGACGTCGAGGTCACGGCAGACGTCGAGAGCGGCGATCGTGGCTCCGGCTTCGGCCAGGGCGAGGCAGTGCGAGCGGCCCTGGCCGCGGCCCGCGCCGGTGACGAGCGCGACCTGGCCGGTGAGATCCGGCAACGATGCGGTCCGCGGGTCGCGCACCGGCACCTCCCCCCGAACCGTCCGGAAACGTCCAGAACTGACGACGGATCCGGCGGACGCCGACGTTGACCGTCCGTGGCTGGAGGTGTACCACTCGATCGATCAGCTCCTCAAATCATCTTCGCGCGATTCGGTCGTTTCGGGAGGATCGGTGACGATCGAACGCCGGCTCACCGTGAGCGAGGCGAGTCGCGCGCTGGGGATGAGTCGCACCACGCTTCTTGCGGCAGAGGACGCCGGCCTCCTGACGCCGTTGCGAACGCCGGGGGGTCACCGGCGCTACGACCCGGCCGAGCTGCGGCGCTACGCCGACCGGGCGGGTGCCGGACAGGCCGGATGGGTTGACGCCGCGGTGCCGGAACCACGCCCGCCCGACGAGAGTGGGACGGCCGACATCGCCGCCGCCGTGCGTGCCGCCGTCAGGCCGCTCGTGCAGGTGCTGGACGCCGACACCGCAGGCCTCTACCTCCTGCACGACGGCGAGTTGCGCTTCACCGCCGGGTTCGGCGTGCCGCGCTGGCTGGCCGAACGACTCACATCCGGCCCACCGCCCGCACCCGTGGTGCAGGCGTTCCGGACGCGGCGGCCGTGCCTCTTCGACCCCGCGGCGATCCGGTTCCCCGAGCCACGGGCGGTCGGCCAGGGCCTCACGGTGGCACTCCAGGGCGACGGGAGCGCCGTCGGAGCGATGTTCGTCGTCACCCGGCACGACCTGCTGCCCGGGGAACTGCGCGTCGTCGACGCGTTTCGCGACGTGCTCGCCATGCTGGTGGAGGACCAGCGACGCATCGTCGACCTCGAACACCGGCTCGCCCGGATCGCCGCGATCATCGAGCTCTGATCGTGTGGGGCGATGGCGTCGGGCCAGCGACGACCGGATCGTCGGCCGGCCGGCCGGCGCTGCCGCTTGCCCGTGCCGATCATCGCTCAGGCTCGGGGTTGTGCGCAGCCGCGCCCGCCTCGATCGCCTCGACCTCGATGGCCCCCCGCACGAGGTCGTGCAAGAGCGCCATCTGTGCCGTCAGGCGGTCGAGGTCGTATCCAGCCGTGATCACCGCCCCCCACGTGTAGGAAATCGTGGCGTGGGCGAGGCGCAACGCGGTGGCCGCCGGGTCCGGCACCCCGCGCAGCGTTGCGACGGGCTCGATGACGGTGCAAAGAATCGATGCGGCGAGTTCGACAGCCGCATGGGCGTGAGCGGCGATGCTCGAATCCGGCGGCTGTTGGAGCGTCGTGATCATGATGCGGATGATATTGACATTTGCAATCAACAGCTTCGGTGCCTGTTCGAAATAGCGCCGCAAACGTAATTCCGGCTCCGCTTCGTCCGTGGCGGCATCGGCCATCGCGGCGAAGTGGCGGCGGGTCCCCCGGTCGAGGACCTCCGCGAGGATTCCTGCCTTGTTGCCGAAATGATGGTAGACGGACCCGACCGGAAGTCCGGATTCCTTGCAAATCGCAGAGATCGGCGTGGCGGTGTAGCCGTTTTCTCCCATCAACTCCTCGGCGGCATCCAGGATCAGGTCGCGCGAGGACATCGCCGGCTCCGAATCATGCGGCTCTGCGCTATTGGCACGGAGACGCTCGACCTGTCCTCGCATGGGCCTGACTTTACCCACGTCCGCTCGCCCCGCAATGCGACGAGGGGCGCCGTCGTGCGGGATGGCGCACGTGATCCGTTTCGCTGCCCGACAGTGCCGACGAGACCTTGGCGGAGCCCCCCGCGGCCGGGAAGTCCCGAAACGGCGGCAACCGCCGCCCGCTGAGCGGCACGGGCGTGGCAACGCAGTTCAGCACGCGGCCCGCCTCCTCGCCGGCCTCCGCGACGCCGGTCTGCCGCGCATGTTCCAGGGCCGCGCCGGGGACAGCCGGACGCATGATCGACATTTTTGTTGCGGACCCTTTCCTCGCGAAATGCACCGGATGTACGATCTGAGGCCTTACGCGTCTAATGAGGGAACACCCCATCGCCGAGTCGGAATTCCTGTCGACCGAGGTTGCCAAGCTGGACCATCAAAATGTAGCTTCCCACTAGAGCGAGCGTTCTAGTGGATGGATGAAGGAGGCTTGAGCGGCGGGTGAGAAGGTGATCAGCGGCTCCATCGGTCCAGCCCTCCGATCAAGAACCTCCACCCGGAACCCCTCGTCGAGGTCGGCCGCCCGGGATGGGAACAGCCGCTTCCCTGCGCGATTCACCTGTCGGACGACGAAGGGGATTCTTCCTTTGATGCGCGGCCGCCGAGGCGGGTCTCGCAATCTGCGCCATACCGGCTGGAAAGCCTCTTCCATGTGAAGGTCGCACGCCCGACCGTGCCGTTGCAGAACCAGGGGCCGCATCCGCGACCTCCCCAAGCCTCATACCTCTCGGAGAAGCCGTTGTCCATCATCGGGTCCCGCGGATCTGGTCAGGTCTCGACCGCACTGGCCAAGGACCGCCTCGGGGTCGTTGCCGTCGTGTTCTTCGTGATGTCGGCGTCCGCGCCGCTCACCGTCGTCGCCGGTGTCGTACCTACCGGTATCGCGGTCACCGGCCTGCTCGGTATCTCTGTCGCGTTTCTCGCAGTCGCCGTGGTTCTCGCGGTCTTCTCCGTCGGCTACGTGGCCATGGCTCGGCACATCGCCAACACCGGCGCGTTCTACGCGTTCATCTCCTGCGGCATCGGCCGTCCGGTCGGTGTCGGTGCGTCCTGGGTCGCTCTGGTCGCCTACAACATGTTCCAGTGCGCCTCGTACGGCGGTTTCGGTGCTATCGCTGCTCCACTCCTCGCGGAGCGGCTCGGGCTGCACGTCGAGTGGTGGGTTGTCGCTCTGATCGGCTGGGTGGTCGTCGCGGTGCTCGGCGTCCGTGACATCGCGGTCAGCGGAAGGGTCCTGGCCGCCCTGCTCGCAGCCGAGATCCTTCTCGTCGTCGTGTTCGGCTTCGCCGACATCTTCGTCTCGGGATTCAATGCGTCGTCCGCGCCGCTCAACGTGGGAAGCCTGGTCGGCCCGGGGGCTGGCGCGCTGCTGGTCATGGCCGTCGCGGGCTTCGTCGGTTTCGAACAGTCGGTGGTGTACGCGGAGGAGTCGCGCGACCCGCGCCGGACGGTTCCCCGCGCTACCTACCTCGCCATCGCGCTGATCGCCGTGCTTTACGCGTTCGCATCGTGGGCGATGATCTCCGCGGCCGGCGGCAATGTGCTGGACCGGGCCGTGCAGGAGGGTCCGGATCTGTTCTTCGACGTCGCCTCGGCGCGGGTCGGCGACGTCGCACTCCTGCTGGGCCACGTCCTGTTCCTGACCTCATTGCTTGCTGCGATGATCTCGTTCCACAACATCAGCGCCCGCTACACGTTCTCCCTCGGTCGCGAAAGGGTGCTGCCGCGCCTGTTCGGCCGAACGGTGCCCGGCACCGGCGCACCCAAAAACGGCTCACTCGCCCAGTCCGCGGTCGGCCTGATCGTCATCGCCCTGTACGCGCTGGCCGGGTGGGATCCCCTGATCCAGCTCTTCTTCTGGGGCGGAACCGGCGGCAGCATCGGCGTGCTGCTGCTCATCGCGCTCACCGCGATCGCGATCATCGGCTATTTCGCCCGCAACCCCAACGGTGAAGATGCCTGGCACCGGCTCGGTGCCCCGATCATCGCAACGGTGTTGTTGCTGATCACGGCTTACCTGGCACTGACGAACATCGCAACGCTGTTCGGTGTCGAACCCGGCTCGAAGCCGACCTGGGTCGTCCCGCTGACGTTCGGCGTGGTCGCACTGGCCGGGGTGGGGTGGGCGCTCGTGCTGCGCGCACGCCGTCCGCGGCTCTACTTCGATATCGGGCTCGGGGCGAACGGAGCATCCAAACGGGGTGCTGCCCGTTCTGTCGGCTCCGGCACCGTCGTGACCAAAATCCCGTGGTAACCGAATCCCCCGGGGACCGAGAGCCCGGGTGCCCGACAACGAGGAGCAGACATGAACGTGCGCCCGGCCCACGAGGACGAGTCGATCGACGTCGGCCGCCTCATCTCGTACTCGTTCGACCAGCTCGCCGCCAACGCCTTTCTGACGCCCGATCCGGCACGACGGCGAGACGTCAACGCCGAATACTTCACCCTCCTCACCGAGCACGCCCTCGCCCATGGGAGCGTCGACGTGATCGACGATGCGTACGGGCCGGAACTTGCTGCGGCCGCCGTCTGGTTCGATCGCACTCACGACATACCAGAGATTCCGGACTACGACGCCCGGCTGGCCGCGCTGGCCGGCCCGTTCCTCGATCGTTTCCGAACACTCGACACACTGTTCGACATTCACCACCCGAGCGAGCCGCACTGGCATCTCGCATTCATAGCCGTGCATCCGCAGCGCCAGGGCCGTGGCCTGGGTGGCGAGCTGATGAACCGCACGCACGCGAAACTCGACTCGGGCGGCATCCCCGAGTACCTCGAGGCGACCAACGAGGCGAACATCCGGCTGTACAAGCGGCACGGCTACACGGAGATGAAGCCGTTCGATTTTCCGCTACCGGACGACACCCGCTTCTTTCGCATGTGGCGTCCAGCAGGACGCACCACCGCGAATAGTCGCGGACCAATACATCTTTAACCTGCGACCAGTGAAAGGGATGGACCATGACATCAATACGAGTCACTGCCGAACGATTCTTCGACGCTTGTGACACCGGGAAGGGCTGGAAGGCGTGCGAGCAGTACTGTCACCCGGGCGCAACCTTCTCCGCCCAGGCCGACTACCTGAGCAGTATGGAAACGCTGGAGGCTTACGTCGAGTTCATGAAGGGCCTGTTCGCAGTATTGCCCGATGGCAACCCCGAGGTGCGGTCGCTCGCAGTCGACGAGACGCGCAACAACGTGGCGGTGTTCGGCATCTTCCATGGAACACACACCGGCGAGGGTGGCCCGGTACCGCCGACCGGAAAGACCACAAACGCTGAATACGTCTATGTCATGGACTTCGACGGCGACAAGATCCGACACATGACCAAGATCTGGAACGACGGGATCACCATGCGGCAGCTCGGGTGGACTTAGCATGAGGTGGCAAGAGTCTCGAGTTACCCGTTGACACGCACCTTCTGCGAATCGTGACGGTAGGTGCGGTCGAGGGGGCCGCACCTACCATCGTCATCGGCTCGCGTAGGATGCGGCGCCGCACGTGAGCTTCGCAAATCGCGATGGTTCGCTGTGTGTGGGAGCCGTCAGTGGCAGCCCGCTTGCGGACCTCAATCGAACAGAACGAGCTCACCATCGAACGGCTCGATACGGATATCGGGGCGATCGAGGCATCGATCGCTCGGCGACGCGTCACCCGCGCCGAGCACTTCCGCATGGTCATCGACGGTCGCGCCTACGATGATCGCGGCGAGGCCGGGCAGGCGTTACGGGACCGGCTCGCCGTCCCCGGGGAGATCATCGACCAACCAGCCGCTCCTTCCAGCACTATCGAGGGCGTTGCCGAGCTCGGCGAGCTCACCTTTGACGCCACGATTTGGCACTCAAGGATGTGCGACGGCTACGACTCAGGATCGCCGGGATCCGGGGCTCCTTCGAAGGTGTCAGCGGCTCGCGCACCGAGCTGCTCGAATCCACGCCGACCTCGCTGCCCATCCGCATGGAGAACCGCCTCGAAGCGCTCGAGGGGGACCTGAGGTCGGCCAGGGAGGCGCTGCAGACCTGCCGGGACGAGATCGAAGCGCCCATAAGCAGATCGCGCAGCCATTCGCGTACGGCGACGCCGGACCCTGCCGCTCCCACAAGACGGACCGCCCCCGCGACTCAGACAGGCGGAACGGCTGGCGGAACTACACGAGCTCACCGACCACGTCCGCGAACTCGTCGGCGACGAGCCGCTGTGGCCCGGCCGAAATCTCGTGGATCCGCCTACCTCGCCCGCGCGCATGCCGTACCAGCCGCGAATGAACCACCAGCTGTAACCGGCATTCGATGTCCACCGGTCCCTCCCAGGGAGGTAGCCGTCGAGCCCCACCGCGGGGGCGGGGCGACACCGCTTGCCAGATGTGATCAAATCGCCCATCCGGGTGACCCTGAGCGAAGAGGAACGATGAGCGTGGAACGACGGCGAGGACGCCGCGCTCGGCTCGGCATTGCTGTGGCTCTGACGGCGATCGTCGTCGCCGCGATCGCAGCCCTCGCCACGGCGCCTGCGGCCGCGGCATCTGCCGCCAGGTGCGGCACACCGTCTCAGACCTGCCCCTGGCACCCGGTGACCACGTGATCGCGGGAACGCTGTGCGCGCCACCCGACGCCGCGACCGTGCAGCTTGGGCCCCTACTCTCCTTCAGGAGTTGAACCGTGCACCCACGCAAGGACGAGGACACGGACGTCCGGGCCGATTTCACGTACGAACGGGATCATCCGTCTGCGAAGGCGGTCCGTAAACGGCTGTACTGGGTCGTCGGCATTCCGAGCGTGACGCTGCTGGTGCTGTGGGTCGCGGTGTCGTCCTACTTCGTTGTCGGCGGCGTCTACGTCCGAGCCGTCGCGGCGTCGGTGCGCGAGGTGTCGATCCCCGCCGTCACTGCCCTGGCCGAGCTCCAGAAGGAACGACAGCTCGCCCTGCAGTACCTCGATAATCCGTCGTTGGCGCAATCCGGGCTGGCTGTACAGCAGCAGACGACAGACCAGAAAGTCGAAGCGCTGGAGGCCGCTTTCGCAGCAACAATCTCGAACGCGCCCGACGAGATCGCGAGCCAGGCCAACGCGCTGAGGGGCAAGCTCGAGCAGTTACCGGCGCTGCGCACACAGATTATCGTCCGCAGCATCGACCGGACGCAGGTGAGCGGCTACTACAACGGTGTGTTGGATGCGGCGATGGGCCTGTTCGACACCCAGGCACGCGTCGTGCCGGATACCCAGGCCGCGCTGGGTGGCATCGTCGCCACGTCGGTCTTCCGCGCCGCTGAGATGTTGTCGCGCGAGACGTCGATCGTCTCCGCCGCCTTCGCGACCGGAACGTTCAGCTCCGAGGACTTCGTCCGGTTCAGCCAACTGCCCGGTTTCTACCGCGCGCAGCTGGCTGCGGCCACGCCCTTCCTCTATCCGGAGGGCCACGGCGACTATGAGGCCCTGACCACCAGCGCCGTCTGGCAGCGGCTGCAGAGCGCGGAAGGCGCGCTGGTGACGTATGGGCCGTGGTCTGGACGTGATCGGGAGAGCCCGCCGGTGACCGCGGCCGACTGGCAGACAATGACGGACGAGGTCACCGCGCGCCTGACCGCCATCGCCGTCGATCACGCTGACAGGGTCTCCGCGGCTGCCATCGAGTCCGGCGACTCACAGTTGCTCAACGCGATCGTCGGCAGCATCCTCGCGCTGCTCGCGTCGATCGCCGCGATCGTCGTCGCCGTGCGGGTGTCGCGTTCGCTTGTCGACCGGACGTCGGTGATGGCGCGCCTGGCCCGGCTGCGCGATGACTCGCTCGATCTCGCCCACAACCGGCTGCCCACGATCGTGGCGCGCCTGAAGAACGGCGAACCCGTCGAGCTGACGGATGAGCTCCCCCAGCTCGACCAGGGCCGGGACGAGATCGGGCAGGTCGCCCAGGCGTTCAACGCCGCCCAGGAGGCTGCGGTCAACGCCGCGATGAGCGAGGCCAAGGCGCGTAGTGGTCTGCGCAATGTGTTCCTCGGCATCGCGCACCGCAACCAGATCCTGGTCCACCGGCAGCTGCAGATCATCGGTGGACTGGAGCGCGACGAGGCGAACGAGACCACGCTCGGCGAGCTGTTCAAGCTCGACCACCTTGCCACCCGGGCCCGCCGCACCACGGAGAACTTGATCATCCTCGGTGGCGAGCAGCCGGGTCGACGCTGGCGCAAGCCGATCCCGCTGATGCAGGTGCTGCGCAGCGCCGTGTCGGAGACCAAGGAGTACGCACGGGTCCAGCTCGAACGGGTCCCGGACATCGCGGTGGCTGGGGCGGTGGTGGCCGATGTCGTGCACATGATCGCCGAGTTGGTCGACAACGCGACGTCGTTCTCACCGGACGGCTCACCGGTCACGGTGACCAGCACCCTCGTCGCCCGTGGGGTCGTGGTCGAGGTGTCAGATCAGGGGCTCGGCATGAAAGACGACGCGCGCCGGCGGGCCAACGAGATGATGACCGCCGCGCCCGAGTTCGACGCGATGGCATTGCGGGCCGACTCCTCCCTGGGCTTGTTCGTGGTCGCGCGCCTGGCATCCAGGCTCGGAATCGCCGTCACCTTCGACCCGTCCCGGTTCGGCGGTCTCCGGGCTACCGTGCTCATCCCCGACCAGCATCTGCACATACACCAGGATGCGGAGGAGGCCGCACACGCGACCCGGGCCGACGCCGCACCACGGCAGGAGGCCCCGACGATCATGCAACCCGCACCGGCGAACCTCAGGCCCTGGCCGACCCCAGCTGCCCCCGAGCCCCGGCCGTTCGCGCCTCCGCCACCGACCCCGCCCGCGCCCTCGCCTGCCGTGGACCCCGTCAGCCCCGCTGCGCTGCCTGCCATCGGTGCTCCCGAGCAGGCGCTCCACCGGCGTGACGACCGGCCGCGACTGCCGCAGCGCAAGCCCCAGGAACACCTTGCCGCCGAGCTCAAGGAGGAACCTGACGACGACAGCCAGCAGCAGGTCCCTCGCGGGGATCGCAGCGCACGCACCCTGGCGGCGTTCCACGAGGGCAGCCTCCGGGGCCGCGCGAGCGCCAGCGACTCGTAGAGCTCCGGCGACTCGCAGTCCGCCACGCATCAGGAACCGAGCACACAGGAAGCCAAGGGGTATGAACGCACACCGCAACGTCGGACTCGACCTGAACTGGCTGCTCGACGACGTCGTGAATCGTGTCGTGGGCGCGCAGGGCGCCATCGTGCTGTCAGCTGACGGGCTACTGGTCGGCAGCTCGGCCAGCATGAGCAAGGACGACTCGGACCAGCTGTCCGCGATCGCCTCCAGCCTGGAGAGCCTCGCCAAGGGAGTCAGCCGCCGGTTCTCCCGGGGCCCGGTGGTACAGAACATGATCGAGATGGAGCGTGGCTACCTGTTCGTCCTGGCAGCCGGGCGCGGAGCCTGCCTCGCATTGCTGGCGGACGAGACCGTGAACGTCGCGGACATCGGATACGAGATGAACCGCCTGGTCAAGCAGGTGGGTGACTATCTCGCGGCCGCACCGCGCAACCGTGCGCAGTTCCCTTCGGACCTCACGTGAACGGTGATGGCCGCGGCGGCTGGTACGACGAGTCCGCAGGCCCTCTGGTCCGGCCGTACGCGATCACGAACGGTCGAACCTCGAGCGGCACCGCGCCACTCGACCTGTCAACCCAGGTGATGGCCCTGCGATCCGGGCAGGAGCCGACCGGCGTGAGCCCCGAGCACCTCGAGGTCATGCGGCTCAGCCGCACCCCGATGTCCATCGCCGAGATCGCGGCTCACCTGCAACTCCCGCTCGGGGTCGTCCGTGTGATTGTCGGCGATCTGATCGGGCGGGGCCTGGTCATCACGCGTTCCCCTTCCCAACGTCCGGCGGACCGACCGGACCTCGAAACGCTCCAGGCGGTTTACGATGCCCTCCTCAAGCTCTAATGGTGTGGACTTCCTTCCCACCCCGGTCAAAATCATCATCGCCGGCGGGTTCGGGACAGGGAAGACCACCATGGTCGGCTCGGTCAGCGATATCCCGCCGCTGACCACCGAGGAGGTGCTCACCGAGGCCGGCGCGGGCATCGACGACCTGACCGGCGTCGATCGGAAGCGCACGACGACGGTCGCGCTCGACTTCGGTCGGATCACGATCTCGCACCGGCACGTGCTGTATCTGTTCGGCACCCCGGGCCAGGAGCGCTTCTGGTTCATGTGGAACGACCTGGCGCGCGGCGCGATCGGGACCGTCGTGCTCGTCGACACCCGGCGCTTGGAGACCAGTTTCGCTGCGATCGACTTCTTCGAGCGGCGGGGAATCCCGTTCATCGTTACGGCGAACTGCTTCGACGGCGCCCCGCGCTACACCGTGGAGGAGATCCGCGCGGCGCTGTCCATCCCGGACGGGGTGCCCGTCATGCTGGGCGACGCCCGCAACCGCGACTCCAGCAAACTCGCCCTGGTCCGCCTCGTGAAGCACGCGATGGCCACGGTCTCCCGGGCATGATCCACATCAGCTCTGTCGCCGAACGGGGACACGCCGATACGATCGGCCGATGATCGGTCACTCCCAGTGGTTGCCTGGTCGTCCGAGAGACTGGTCCGAACGACACCCGGGGCCGCGCCTGCTAGTGGACTGCTGGGTACGGGGTACGGGGCCCGCCCGATTGTTCGCCGTAGCCGGCCAGCCGGGCTGGCCGGTGCACCACCTCCGGGATACTCACCGGCTCTTCGGGGCGCCTCCTGCGACGACCCAGGAGTCTCCAGGAGACCACCGCCAAGGACCAGCCACCCGCAATGGCCACGCAGAAGGGGCACACGACTCGTAATCGTAAGTCGCTCGCGTATGTCCCTGTCAAGGTTTTCGGTGCCGCCAGTCGAACTTCAGCGTAGAGGGGCCTCGTTGTGAGCACCGTTTCACCGGCAACCAGATCTGAGACCACACTTCCCCGACCCTCCGGCGTTCGTGGCCCCGTCACTCGTCGCCGCCTCATCCGCGCCGGCTTCGTCATCACGCTTGTTGCGGTGGCGGGGCTGCTGGCTTTCCTGTTCGGCGGGTCGGCCGCCGTGCGCGCTGCCGGTCTTTCGTTCATCTTTCCCGGCGCCGGAATCTTCTACAGTTTGCCGCCATTCCCCGGATGGTCGTGGGACCTCGTCTGGTGGCTGACGCAGATCCCGGCAGGTCTGTTGGTGGTCTACGCCAGCCTGCAATGGGGGCTGCGGCGGATTCTTGCGCGCGGTGACTACCTCGCTCTTCCGGCGATCCTCGCTTCCTCTGCTGTCGTGGCGGCGATACTCGCCGCTGTCCACGCCGGCCACGCCGGCCACACCGGTCACGCGATGCAGACCTGGACATCAGTGGTTGCGGTGGTGCTCGCCGCCGGCATACCGGTGGCACTGACGGGACGCGAATGGGGGCGCGCCCGGGCCGCTCGCGCCCGTGGCGACGAACGTGCGGCCGTTCTGGCCTCGGCGGCTGCGGCTGGGGCCCCGCCGGGGCCTTCCGGCGACACCCACACCCAGCCAGTGCCACTTCCCGCCACGCCCTGGGCGCTCGAGCGGCCCGACGCACACACATTGGCCGACGAACAGGATCGGCTGCGCGTGGCCGCCTGGGCGGAAACGCTGGCGCTGCAGCCACCCGGTTCGTGGAACGGCTTCGGAGGCTTCGCCGACGAGTACCTGCTTCCCGCGATGAGATACCGCATCTGGGCACTGGCGGTCAGTTTGTCCTTCCTGCACTACAGTCACACCCCGGCATACGCGGGGTATCGACAGGAAGCCATCAAATCGCTGATCATCCGCTACACCGACCGACAGGTGTGGCAGTACTGGATGAAAGAGAACCGATGGGGAATGCTCAGCAATAACCCGGACCCCATCGGCACACCGAAGAACATCATGTTCACCGGTTACCTGCTGCTCGCGCTGTCGATGTACGCGCGCGCCACCGGCGACAATGAGACGTTCAACCAGCCAGGCGCCCTGAAGTTCCAGTGGAGCCCCGACACCGAATTCTCCTACAGCCACGCCGACATCGCGCAGCGGGTGGCGGCGAACTTCGAACAGTCGGACATGTGTTTGTGGGACTGCGAACCGGGACTCACCTTCCCGTTCTGCAACTCGGTGGCCCTGGCAGGTCTGCAGATGTGGGACAGCCTGATGGGATCGGGGCGTGCACGTACCATCGCGCCAGTGTTTCTCCGGCGCTTGCGCGAGGAGTTCACCGCCCCGGACGGGGACATCATCACGCTGCAGGCCAGCCGGTTCGGCATGTCTGCCCGAGCCGCCCGCGGGCTGACCAACACCGCCCAGATCGCCGCCCTGCTCAGCCCGTTCGATACCGGTCTGGAATGGCGGACCTGGCAACTACTGGTCGCTGAAGAGCTGGAATCCGGCCGCTACCGGCGGCCCGGACCGGGTAGTCCCACGCCCACTGATGCCGACTGGGGTACCGGCGAAGGCAACAAGGCCAACGCGCTGGCCTGGATGATGTTCCTGGCCCGGCAGCGGGGTGAGGACGGCTGGTATCGATCGCTGCGTGAGGCCGCAGGCGAGTTCGAGACGCCGGAAGCCCTGCAGCCTTTCGGGGTGTCCGTGCACGCCACCGGCGTGCTGGGGCTGGGCATGGTGGGACGGGAAGACGCCTGGGGCGCCATGGTGGCCGGCCCGGCCCAGCCCAGTGTCAGTGGACCGCGGCTTGCCGAAGCACCCCACCCCGACGTGGCGGTTGCCACTGCTGTCAGCAGGGGCAAAGCCCACGACACCGTGCTGTACCCCGGCCGCGCGTCCGGGCGCTACAGCCTGGGATTCGACAGGCTCACCCCGGGTGGCCGCTACATCGTCTCTGGAGCCGTCAATCCGAGCGTGACGGCGAACGTGAGTGGGCGCGCCACTGTCGAGGTCGATCTCACCGGGCGCACTCTCCTGCGACTTCGACCCGTCTGACCCATCCCCCCAGACCACCGGAACCGTCCCAGGCTCTTCTCCAGGCCTGGGCGGTTCCGCGTGTGGTCGGCGTCGGGACTCGTGCACTCGACGACAAGATCCCGTGCACTCGCACACCTGGCCGGCGCCGGTCCACGGCTAGCGTCTCGCAGTGCCCTTTCGGGACGAAGAGAGCGAGCGGGGTCGATGACCACCACTTTCGTTGCAGCCGCCGTTCAGGCCGAACCGGTGTGGCTCGATGCGGATGCGAGCATCGATAAAGCCATCGCGCTGATCAGTGAGGCCGCCGCCGTCGGCGCGTCGCTCGTCGCGTTTCCCGAGGTGTGGATTCCGGGTTACCCCGCTTGGATATGGATCGGCAACCCGTTGTGGGGTGCGCAGTTCATTCGGGCGTACCACGAGAACTCCATCGTCGTGGGAGACGCTCGGTTCGAGCGTCTCCGAAAGGCCGCCGCGGATAACTCGATCAGCGTCGTCATCGGTGCGAGCGAACGCGCGGGTGGTTCCATCTACATGGGACAGTTCCTGTTCGATCGTGACGGGCAGGTGATCGCGACCCGCCGCAAGCTCAAGCCGACCGGCGCGGAACGTGCGGTCTTCGGCGAGGGCGACGGGTCCGATCTCGTCGTCCGCGACGTACCGGGCATCGGCCGGCTCGGCGCGCTCAACTGCTGGGAGCACCTCCAGCCGCTCGTCAAGTACGCGATGTACGGCATGGACGAGCAGGTCCACGTGGCCGGCTGGCCGAACCTCGCCGAACCGGAGTTGGTGTACGCGCTCAGCCACGAGGCCAACCTGCGGGCGAGTCAGATCTACGCCCTGGAGGGTGGCTGTTTCGTGGTGGCCTCGACGACCATGCTCGGTGAGCAAGGGCTCGACCTGTTCGCCCAGGGCGACCCCGAGAAGATCAAGCTGCTGTGCGGGGGCAGCCGGGGATACGCCCAGATCTTCGCCCCCGACGGCCGCCCGATCGGCCGGACACTGAGTCCCGAGCACGAGGGCCTGGCGCTCGCCGAGATCGATCTCGGCATGCTGCCCTTGGCGAAGTCACTGCTCGACCCCGCAGGGCACTACCAGCGCGCCGACGTGCTGCAGCTGCGCCTCAACACCTCACCCCGGCGCCCGGTCGTCCCCATGAACGAGATCCCTCAGCCAGCGGTCGACCGCCCCGCGGACGAGGAGCGGTCCGACGACGGTGCCCGACCCGGCACCGCCGACCTGGCGAACCACTACTCCGGCACCCAGAGCCTGGGGTAACCGACGGGAGGTTGACCATGCATACACCCCAGGCAACCACCGAACGAGCAGAGAGATCAGCGCGAAAGGCGTGCCCGAAATGCGGGGAAGGCGTCATATGGATGAACACCCTGCATACATGGATCCACAAGCATACAGGCCTAGAAGTATGTGCCAGGTGACGGGTTGGTGGGATCCTCACGGTTTCCGGTCATGATAAGCGGGCGTCGGTTTCGGCGGCCTTGTGGTCGAAGTATGCAGCTTCCCGCTAGTGGCCCTTGCTCGCCATTCACGCGGATTTGTCCCGTAGGCGCGCGTGAACACCTTGCTGAAGTGGGCGGCGTCGGTGAACCCGCAGTGTCGGGCCACAGCCTCGATCGTCAGGTGTGCGGCGTGGGGGCGGTGCAGCTCACGGGCCGCTGCCTGCAGGCGGAGGCGGCGCAGCGCCCCACCGAACGTGGTGCCGGCCTCGGCGTAGAGCTTGTGCAGGTACCGGACGGAGATGTTGTGCGCTGCCGCCACGCTACGTGGCCCGAGATCGGGATCGGCGAGTTGCTCCTCAACGAAACGTTGGATACGCGCTCGCAGCATTTCCCGGACCGCCGACGGGCCGCTCGTGTTACCAGCAGCACGAGCACGGCGCTCGATGATGGCCGCACTGAAAAGCTCGACCACGGCGTCGGCGAGCTCGTACTCGCCCGGACCCGTGTAGTTCTCCGCGTCGGTGGCCAGGCTGGTGAGCAGTGGCACCAGGAGTCGCCCGATCCCGGTACCCGCAGGAATCACGTTCGCCCGCGCATCGTCGAGCAGTGCCTCGGGTGAGGCGAGCAAGGCACGCGGGATCCTCACCAACGACTGGCGAAACGGGCCTTCGTAGAACAGCGAGTACGGCCGTGTCGTCTGGTAACAGACGATGTCCCCCGGGTTCAGCAGCGCCTCGCGTCCGTCCTGCACCAGCAGACACGACCCGCTCCGTTGCACGTCGACGATCACGTAGTCGCCGGAGGCGTCCTCGGCGAGCCGCCTGTCGCGCACCACCCGGCCCGCGCCGGCCCGCAAGTCGCACACCCGCAGGTCCCCGACGTCGTGGCTGCGCATCGTCGCGCTCGACAAGCTCCCGTCGCCACCGGCCACGATCTCCACCGGAACGAACGACGCCGCAGCGGCCGACCGCCAGACGTCCAGCCGATCCTCGGCAGGTATCTGCCGGAGATCCAGCGAGAGTTGCATCGTGGCTCCGAATGCACAGGGGTCTGAGCAGGGGCGGCGGGCAGTCGATCTTACTTACGGACTCCGTCCGGATGCGAGGTGCCAGCCGGAACAGAAGAAGGCGCTGCCGGCGCGATCAGGTCCCGGCTACAACGATCGCAGCTCCCTGCGAAGGATCGGTCGCCCTTCGTGCCCACGACGAGCGCTCGATGCGAGTTCCGCAGGTCCTCCGGAGCGTCAGCCCCCGGCCTCCCAGTGCCGGGACGGCAGCTGCACCAGCACCAGCGCGAACGCGGCGAGGATCGTGTTCTGCAGGGCGGGCTGCAACCCGTTCCATTCCGTGGACTCCCACATCGCGAACCACTCGCCGCCGACGGCGATGAACCCACCCGCGAACAGCACGACGATCATGAGCAGGCCGAAGGTCGCGATCCGTCGCGCGCGTTCGAAGCTGCTGCCGCGGCGGAACGCGAGCCCCCACAAGACCACGGCGTACACCAGAACGGCTGTCGTCAGCGCTTCCCAGATGATCACGCAGACGTACACCGCGTCCTGCAGCGCCGGGTTCGTGATCGCCCGCCACGTGACGTGGGGATCGTGGAACGTCGTGTCCATTGCGAGAACGTGCTGGACGAACTCGCGGTTCGTGCCGAAGTCGGTGATATTGCCGAACACGACCAGCAGCATGTACAGGGCGAGCACCGACGTCATCACGGTGGCCGCCACGGGCAGGGTGCCGAGCCCTGACAGCGGTGGCCACCGCGATGAGCGGCGCGGAACGTTGTTCACCAGCGGGCGTCACCCAGCTTCACGAGGGGCCGGGTGCGGTCGTCGATGAGGGCCGTGGCCGGGTTGCCCGCCCACCGGGCGTGGGGTGGGACTTCCTCGCCCTTCATGAGGAACGAACTGGTCTCGAGCACCGAGTCGTCGGCCATCGTCACGCCGTAGTGGACGAACGCACCGACCGCGAGCGTGCACCGGGCCCCGAGCGTGATGTGGTCGGACTTGAAGGTGCCGTCCTCCTGGGAGTGGCACTGGAGGGTGGTCGAAGCGTTGAGCGTGCAGTCGTCGCCGATATGAGCGAGCGTCCGCTCCGTCAGCATGGCCCCGTCGTCGAAGACCCGCCGTCCGATCTTCACGCCGAGCAGCCGCCAGGCCAGGTTCTTGAACGGGGTGCCGTTCAGGATCAGGAGATAGGCCTGTGCCGGGATCTTCCAGTACCGCTCGTGGCGCCAGAACGCGCGGTCGTGGATCGAGCAGTACAACGGCTCCAGGTCCTGGAAGCGCTTGACGAGCCGCTCGGCCAGCGTCCAGTACACGATGCTGAACAGGACGGAGGCGACGCTCGCCAGCGCGATCGCAATGTTGTCCCACCCGTAGTAGAGCACCGCAGCGAACGAGTCGAGCATCAGGACCCCGAAGAAGAAGGCCCAGCGTGACAGCAGGTACAGCGCCATCGTGACGAGGTTGTGCCTGTTCTTGGCTTTGAGACGGCGGCGCAGTTCGACCCGGGTGATGTCGTGCAGTCGGGTGTCGCGCTCCACCGATCGCGGGATCTCGAAGCTGGGCGCCCCCAGCAGCCCGGTCCCTTCCCGGACCTTGCCACCGACGGGGACCATGACCTTCGTCGCGAGAAGGCAGTTGTCGCCTGCGGTGCTCTGCGCAGGGTAGGCGATCTGGTTCCCGAGGAAACTGTGCCCGCCGATCGTCGCCCGGGACAGCTTGAAGGACGTGCTCGAGAAGTCGGCATTGATGATCGAAAGCCCGTCGGCGACCATCGTTCCGCTGCCGATCGTGGTCAGATACGGGTTCTCGTGCCGCACGTCCGTGCCGAAGTTCGAGCCACTCTGCACCACGGTGGAAAGGTCGTACCCGACCCACTGCAGGTAGTTGACGATGTAGGAGCTGTCGCCGAAGAGCCACACCAGGAACCGGATGTTGGTCATGCGCGCGATCGCCTTGTGGATTCCGTAGTGGAAGCCGTACAGCGGGTACACCGTGTCGGGCTTGATCGCGCGGTTCAGCAGACGGGGGACGGTGCCGACGAAGAGCAGGCCGACCACGACGTACGCGGCGAAGAGCACCGCGGAGATCAGCAGCACGTTCTCGTAGAACGCCCAGGTGGTGAACGCGAGGGGTCCCGGGTTCACGAGTTCGTTGAGCTGCGGGATCCCGACGAGCAGCAACACCAGGCCGCCGACCAGCACCGGCACGACCAGTACGAGCACGGTCAGCAGTTGCGTGATGCCGAACATCGTGGCCCGCAGGGCGGCTCCCGGGGCCGCGTCGACCACGCGGTAGTCCACCTCGGCGCGCTGCGCGGGCGACCCGTGCCAGCTCTCGCCCGCGGGCACGGCCTGCCTGCGGTGCAGGGAGGAGGCATGACCGAGCTGGGACCCGTCGCCCATCGAGGTGTCGATGTCGATCACGGTCATCTCGCCGACGAACACGTCCTTCCCGAGGGTGACCGGGCCCGTCTGGATCATCCCGTCGTGGGCCCGGTAGCAGGAGATGAAGGAGTCCTTGCGGATGACCGTGCCCGCGCCGATGGTGAGCAGGTCGGTGCACACCGGGAAGTTCCGGGAGAAGATCGCGACGCCGGGGCCGATCTTCGCGCCGAGAGCCCTCAGATAGAAGTTGAGGATCGGCGACGCCGTGCTCGACCGCGCTCGGCCGCCGATCAGCAGGAGCAGCGGGTTCGACCGCACCAGCGTCTTGACGATCCAGAAGCGGACGTAGGCGAGGCTCCAGACGCGGAACTCCTGTGGCTTCCACCGTCCGATGAGCACCCACTTCGCCACGATCGGAAGGACGCACAGAGCGACCACGCTCACGTCGCCGAAGATGATCGACCGCAGGTAGACATCGCCCACACCGGAGCCTGCGGAGATCCAGTCGTAGCCGAAGTTCGCGATGTATCCGGCGAGGTAGGAGTAGGCGAGGAAGATCAGCAGCTGCAACGCTCCGCAGAGGACGTACTGCCGGGAGTTCGCTCGCGGCGGGGCAGGTGCAGGCGTCGACTCCTCGGCCGGCGCCTGCCGCGGTGCCGGCACCGCGGCTCGGGCGGGAGCCGGAGCGGGGGCAGGCGCGGGAACGGCGTCTCTGAACGCCGTGGCGAGGCTTCTGACCGTGGGGTGCCGGTAGATGTCCTTCATGGACACCGCCGGCAGATCAGGTCGTTTCCTGATCCGGGCACAGAACCGGGCCATCACCATCGAGTCGGCGCCCAGGTCGTCGAAGAAGTTGCTGTCGACGGGCACCTGCTCGATGTGTGCGATGTCGGCCAGAAGTTCGGCGAACTTCCGTTCGGTGTCGAACGCCGGCCGCGGCGAAATAGTCATCAGGGGTGCTGTGACTGCCGCCCAATCCTGAGTCGAGTCTCCCACGGACGTGAGCTCCTTAAATCAAGGCTGTAATCCATGGCGCGTTACGGGCGCGGGAGAGGTCCGCGCCGAACTGCATGGCGGTGCGTCCGCGCACCGATGTAAAGCAGTGCGCAGCTGGAAAACTGGCCTGTCATGATGCGGGGTGGCCAGCGGACGAGTGAAGGTGGGAAAGAAGGCCGGTTGGCCGTCCGTACTGTGATCGTGCGGCACTGAACTCGGGGGCCGACGATGTGTGAACTCAGTGCATGCCGCGCCGATCAGGCCGACGACAGGGTGAGATCAGTGGGGCATCCGTGGTGGATTACCAGCAGATCTCGCGTCGTGGCCGTGGTGGACGGGATGCATGTACGCATGGCGGTGGTCGGTGCCGGGGATCAGATGTGCATGCAAACAACGCTCCACCACGATAAGTTGAAGTGCCAAGTGTCGGTTCCGTCTCTGGCTCCGGCTCGTTATGTCGCGGGCGAAGCCTAGCTCGCCCATTGGCAATGCGCCACAAGGCCGGGTGAATTGTCGGAATTTGAATATACGTCCAGTTGCACATCAAGTGTGGGGACGTTTACCGACGAATCTGCCAGGGTGACCGCGCGCCGAGGCGGGCGGCGCGTAAACCGATACTACGGTGCGAAACCGTGAATACGGAGCGCTTCGGTGAAGTCTGGTGCGAGATTGTCACGATCGGCGGGAATGCCCTGGTTGATCTCGCTGCCGTGCTCCAGATCGATCACAGCGGGTGATCGTGGTCCGCCAACCTCTGTTGAACGGACGGCAACCGAGCGCGGCAGATGATCGAGCGTCCTGCCCGTGGAGAGATGGAACACGTTCATCGCAGCGCAGGCTCGACGCGGTACATCACCTGGCCGAACTCCACGAGCTGAGCATCCTGCACACAGACCTCGACGACCGTGCCGCGCACGCCGGCCGACACGGCGTGAAAGGTCTTCATCACCTCGACGAGCGCGACGGTGGTGTCCTCCTCGACCAGCGCGCCGACCGTCACGAACGGTGGCTTCCCCGGCTCGGACTGCGCGTAGAAGATCCCCATGGTCGGGGCGGTGATCTCCACCGCGCCGGCTGTGGGCGCGACCACTGGAGCCACCGCGTCGAGGGGCGTCGGCGCGGGCGCGGCAGGGAGCACCTGTGGCGCTGGCGTCGTGACGGGCGCGGCGGGGGCGCTGCCGACCGACGGCGGCTCACCCTTGCCGATCGTGACCTTCATGTCGCCGACCTGTAGCTCCAGATAGTCGAACGACGAGCCGTCCAGCGTCTCGACCAACCGGACGACCTGCTCGACGTCCGAGTCGCTCAGAGAATCGGTCATGTCAGCTCCCCTGCGTGGTGGCGGCAGCGCCGGCCCGGTTCTGGACGGTGATCGTGTCGCTGCCGCGCTGGACGCGCACGTATCTGATCCCACTGCTCTGTGTGAGCCGCTCGACCAGCGTGATCAGCGGCATCCCGGTGGAGGAGTAGCGCCGCGGCGCCCCCGCGGCGCGCATGGCGTCGATCTCGGAGGTGCCCTGCATGATCACGCGCAGCAGCAGTTCGTCGTCGGACAGACCGGGCGCGCCGATGCTCTGCCGCACGTCATGGAGGGACACGTCCTCGATGGGCCGTTCGTCGAGGATCGCCAGCTCCTGGGCCCTGGGCATGGCGAGGAAGCGGTCCTTGAGGTTCTGGTCCATCCAGGTGTAGCCGGAGTCCTCGCCGTAGCGGCCCGCGGCGAACCGCACCAGCTCGTCGATGACGACGCCGTAGCGCTCACCGGAGGCGACGTTGATCGCCGCCTGCGTGGCGACGTACTGCGAGAACGGCGTGATCATGATGGGGAAACCGAGGTCCTCGCGGACCTGGACACATTCCTCGAGCACCTCGTCGAGCCGGTGGTCCATCCGGATCTCGGCGAGCTGGAACCGCAGGTTGGAGATCACGCCGCCCGGGATCTGGTGGCGGTAGTGGTTGAGGTCGTGGGTCAGGGGCACGCCGACGGGCAGCGCGTCCTGCTTCGCGAACTCCAGCAGCCGTCCCGAGATCGAGGCGAGCAGCTCCTCGTCGACCGTCGGGGTGAAGCCCATGAGCCGTGCGTTGCGGGCGACGTCGAGCACCGACGGCTGCGCCGAGCCGTTGGCCAGCGGTGGGATGCCGCAGTGCAGCGTGCGCACGCCGAGCTTGAGCGCCTCCAGGTACACCAGCGGCGCGAGTCCGGTGGTGCAGTGCGAGTGCAGCTCGACGGGGATGCCGCCCGCCTCCCTGAGCACCACCGGGAGCAGCGTCCGAATCCGGTCGACGGTGAGCAGGCCACCGGCGTCCTTGAGGTAGATGACGTCGGGGCGGTACGCCGCGGCGCGGCGGGCGGTGTCGGCGAAGTGCTCGTCGGTGTGCCGCGGCGAGATCGTGTAGCAGACGGCGATCGCGACCTGGAGTCCCAGCTCGCGTGCCAGCGGCATCATCCTGGGGAACTGCCGTGAGAGCTGGTCGGCGGTGTTGGCCATGAACTGGCCGCGGTTGAGCACCCCGATCTCGGCGAGCCTGCGAGAGAAGAACTCGCCGAGCACCGGGGGAGTGGGCGTGCCGAAGCCGTTGAGGCTGCCGCCCGCACCGCCCATGCACGACTTGGGTGTCCGGGAGATCCTGCGCGCGAGCATGCGCATGGTCTCCCAGGGGTCCTCCTTGAGGTCGCGCACCATCTTCTTGAAGAAGATCGCGTTGGCGGGCACCTCGATCACGTCGAACCCGGCGTTGTCGAGATCGCCTGCGAGGGCCTCCATCATCCCGTGGCGGATCCCCATCGCCCACAGGCTCTGCGACCCGTCACGAAACGTGGTGTCGAGGAATCGGACCTCCTGCGTGGATGCGCTCACCAGGCGTCCTGCATGACACCGACGGAGTCGGCGACATCCACCCGCATGTCGGTGAGTCCGAGCACCTCGTCGACCGTGAAGCCCCTGGCGACCTCATCGAGCCGGAAGCGCCCGCTCGGCATGCGGGTGAACAGCGCGAGATCGGTGGCGACGACGTCGACGCAGCCCGGTGCGGTGACGGGGTACGAGCACTCCTCGACGAGCTTCGGGCGGCCCTTGCTGTCGAGATGTTCGAGGGTGGCGATCACTCTCCTGGCGCCGACCGCGAGGTCCATCGCCCCGCCGATCCCCCCGCCCGGACGGCCCGGCACCGCCCAGTTCGCGAGGTCGCCCTGCCCGCTGACCTGGTACGCGCCGAGCACCACCGCGTCCAGCCTTCCGGACCGGGCGATCTCGAAGGAGGTGACGCTGTCGAAGAACGACGCTCCCGGCTCCAGCGTGATGAAGTTGCCGCCTGCGTCGTGATGGTCGGGATCCCGCTCGCCGTTCGTGACGAACCCGCCGTACTTCAGCACACCGTTCTCGCCGTGCAGGACGACGTTGCGGCCGCCAAGGAAGTTGGCCACCAGGTTGGGCAGCCCCGCGCCCAGGTTGATGATGCTCCCGGGTTCCACGAGCATCGCGACGCGGTGGCCGATCTCCTCGCGGGTCAGGCCCGGCTTGTCCGCGTACAACCGGCCGCTCTGGGCCGAGCGGGCCGCGCGGCGCGGGAGGTTGCCGACGTCGATGTGGATGGTTCCGACGACCACCCTCGTGACGAACACCCCGGGCAGGTCGATGTCCTGCGGGGCGATCTCGCCGACCTCCACGATCTCGTCGACCTCGATGATCGCCACCCGGGCGGCCTTGGCGAAGCTGTCGTTGAAGTTGCGGCTCGCCCCGCGGAACTGCACGTTGCCCATGCGGTCGGCGCGCCAGGCGCGCAACAGGGCGTAGTCGGTGCGGATGCCGTGTTCGAGCAGGTGCGGACGCCCGTCGAAGTCGCGCACCTCCTTCCCCTCGCCGACGAGGGTGCCGGCTCCGGCGGGGGTGAAGAAGGCCGCGATGCCCGCGCCTCCCGCTCGCATCCGCTCCACGAGGGTGCCCTGGGGGACGATCTCGAACTCGAGCTCGCCGGCGAGGATCTGCTCCTCGGAGATGGTGACGGGGCCGGGACGCGACGAGAACGAGGCCACCAGCTTGGCCAGCTGCCCGTTCTCGGCCAGCAGCTGCGCGGTCGGCTGCCCGGGCACCCCGAGCCCGTTGCAGTAGACGGTCAGCCGCCGGGCACCCTGGTCCCGCAACGCCGTGATCAGGCTCGACGGGAAGCGATGCGTGACCCCGAACCCCGCGATGGCGACGCTGGACCCGTCGGGGATGTCGGCGACGGCAGCGGCCGGTGAATCGAAAACCTTGTCCACACTTCTCTCCTGGAATGTCGTTCCGGGCACCTAGTGCCAAGGAAACGAGGTCGTCTTACCCGCCGCCTGGACACCGGATCCGGGCAAGGAACCCCGTTTCCGCGACACTAGGAGGACTTCCAGGTGCCTCCCCAGAACAGCTCGCTGGACAGGTACCGGGACACGCCCTTCACGTTCGGCCTGGCGATCGCGGCCTTCGCCGCTCTGGCCATCCAGGCCACGGCCAGGTCGTCGTTGAGGAGCTCCTGCGCCTTCTGGTAGGCCGCTACCCGCTCCGCCGGGTCGGTGGTGCTCGTGGCCTCGTCGAGCGCGGCGTCGACCTCGGGGTTCGAGTACTTGCCGTAGTTGTTGATCCCGCCCGTGTGGAACTGGTTGTACATGAACGGGTAGGGGTTCTCGTACGGCCCGCTGATCCAGTGCAGCATCTGGAAGTTGCCGCCCTGCACCACCGTGGTGATCACGGTGGCGATGTCGTCGAGCTGCAGCTTCACGTTCAGCCCGACCGCTGCCCACTGTGCCTGCAGGAATGTCGCGAACTGGACGTTGTTGGGCGAGGTGGCGTCCTGGAACGTGAAGTCCGGGTTGCCGCCGGAGGCGCGGTAGTCGGCGATCAGCTGCTTCGCCTTCTCCGGGTCGTAGGTCGGGTAGGAGTCGGCTGCCTTCCGGCTGAAGTACTGGTCGCCCTCGGCGAAGGCGGTGGTCGCCAGGTCGCCGGCGTCGCGGTACTGGGTGGCGTTGAGTGCCCTCGGGTCGATCGCCCGGATCACGGCCTCACGCATGCGCGGGTCGTCGAAAGGCTTCTTGGAGAAGTTGAAGTACAGGAACTCGCCGTCGCCGCCCGGGCCGTAGTACGTCTCGAGGTTCGGGTCCAGCGACGAGCGCTGGGCCTCGGTGAAGAAGCCACCGATGTTGAGGTCGATGTCGCCGTTGGCGACCGACGCGTAGCGCGTCTCGGTGTCGGGGAGCGGCCGGAACTCGATGCCGTCGAGGTAGGGCTTGCCCTTGTCCCAGTAGTTGTCGAACTTCGTGACGACGATCTTGTTGTTCGGGATCCACTCGACGAAGCTGAACGGCCCGGCGCCCACGGGGTGGCGCCCGTAGTCCTCGCCCCACTTCTGCACGGCCGTCGGCGAGGCGATCGTGCCGAGGTTGCCCGAGGAGAACGGCAGCGCGAACGACACGGGGAACGAGCCGGTGGGTCGCTTGAGCACGAACTCGACGGTCAGCGGATCGACGGCCGTCATCGAGTCGATGGGTTCGGTGTAGAGGTGTCCGAGCGCCGTGGCCTTGTCGCGCTGGCGGGCGACGTTGAAGATCACCGCGTCGGCGTCGAGCGGCGTGCCGTCCTGGAAGGTCACTCCCTCGCGCAGCCCGAGCAACCAGGTCTTGCCGTTGTCCGGCGTGGTCATCGACTTGGCCAGGTACGGCTGCGGGTCGCCCTTGCTGTCCATCTTGAGCAGCGAGTCGTAGACCGCCGACGCGATGAGGTTGGACCCGACGGTCGGGTCGAAGGACCGGGCCTCGGTGTACATCCCGACGATGAGGGTTCCCCCGCTGGTCGGGGTGCCCTCGGTGGCGGGGTCACCCCCGAACGGCTGGGACGCGTCCAGTCCGGCGGTGACGGTGTCGGGCCGTTCGCCTGTCTCGCCACACGCGGTGCCTATCAAGGAGAGAGCCAGAAGCACTGCCAGACCGTGCAGTGCACGAACGCGCCTCGTTTGCGATCTCACGGACCACATCACCCCGCTCGAGCTGTCCCATACAACGCCGTAGTGGACCAACCCCGACGAACTCGGCAGCTGCAGCCAGACGGGTGCCCGTGGCCTGGGCAATCAACTGGGGGAGCTACGACTTCGACGCGTTTACCGGCTCGGTGAACCGATCGTGACCATAACAGGCAGCGAGATTGTTCACAATCATGTTGCCAATACATACGAGCGCCGGCCCGAGTCCGATGATCGACCCGGGCCGGCGCGGTACGTGGTCGTCAGGCGGCCTGCGCCGAGACGAGGTGCTGGGCGAGCTGGGCGGCCTGATCCCGGATCTCCGGGACGGCGAGCGACTCCCACAACGCGCCCTTCCTGGGCGGGCCGACGGCGTACATCCCGGCGACGACGGCGCCGGTGTCGTCGAGGAGCCGGCCGCCGGGTGTGCAGGCCAGACCCAAGCCGAGTGGGTCGGGGGCGACGGTGCCGCGGTCGACCAGCCGGCGCAGGAGCGGGTCGACGGTCCGTGTGACGTCGTTCAGCGGGCCGGTGCAGTTGACGACGGCGTCGGCGTCGAGCGCGACACCGTCCAGTCCGACCCGGCAACGGGAGCCGAGATCCTCCACCGACTGGAGGCCGCCGCCGTGCACAGAGAGCCGGCCGGCGGCACGGTAGGAGCGGATCCGGGCCGCAGGCGCAGGAGCCATCCGGTGCCGGCGCACGTCCCAGTCGCGGGAGTGGGCGGCGAGGAACCGGCGGCGCTCGTCGAGGTCGAGGCGAGTCCACATCCACTGGGTGCAGCTCCGCAGGCCGTCGATGACCGCGCGCCAGTTCACGCCCTGGCGTGCGGCGACCTCGATCTGGTTGCCGACCAGCTCGGCGAGCCCGTCCGCCGTCAGCGGTCCCAACGGCGGGATGGGGGAGACCCAGTCGGTCAGGGCCTGCGAGAGGTGCGTGCGCGGCAGTTCACCGTGGCGGCTGACCATCACCACCCGGCGCCGAGGGGTGTCGTCCAGGAGCGTGATCGCGGCATCGACCGCGGTCAGCCCGCTGCCGACGAGCACGACCGTGGCGTCGTCGGGCAACGCGGTGAGCGCGTCGAGGTCCCACGGGTTGCGCACGTGCCACGCGGCGTCCGGGAGCGGCCCGGCCGCGGTGGCCAGCTGCCGGGGTGCCGGGTTGCCGTAGGCGAACACGACCGAGGAGGCGCGCGTGGTGGTGTCCCCGGCGGTGAGCGTGAAGCCGCCCCCGTCGGCGACGACATCCTCCACGCGCTCCGTGACCACCCGCAGCCGACCGTCGTCGAACTGTGAGACCAGGCTCCGCAGGTACTGGCCGAACACCATCCGCGGCACGAAATCGGTCGGCTCCACCGCATAGCCCGCCTGTCGGGCCCACTCCACGAAATGACTCGGCTCCTCGGGGAACGCGCTCATCACCTGAGCCCGCACATTGAGCAGATGTCGCGGATCCGTGGTGCTGTACGCCGCCCCGAGATGGCGCCTGCTCGCCTCGGACTCGAACACCACCACCCGCAGATTCGCGTCGGCTCGCAGCAGGTGCACTGCGGTCAACGTCCCGCTCGCACCTCCGCCGATGACTGCGATGTCTGTCCGGAAATCACCCCGAACGCCGGATTCTGCGTCTCCGACGATCCCCACCGCTCGACTCATGTCGCCCCCTCAGGATCCCGCAACAGCTAATGACCGTACATTACGGTGGGTGCTCTCAATATGTGAACGAGAGGCTGGTCACGGCCTTGTGTTAGCTCCCGCAACAGGGGATTTGACCGTCTGTGGCTCGACCGGACAGACGCCGTCGATGGGCCGGATCGCCGGAGCGCGGCCCGCGGGAGCCGCTGGTGGCCGGGTGTCTCCCCAGTGTGCGTCCGGCCGGAGAACTCGTGCGACGCCCCGAGCGTCGTGGCCTGGGTCTCTTCTGCTGTTCCCGAAACTGCTGGGCCCCGAGAGAGCAGAAACTGCGCAGTCGGGAGTCAATCCCTCACTGCGCAGAAACGGCTTGAATGTGCCGAAAAAGTGCTGGTCAGGCTGCTGGCGGAACAGTGGCCAGCTTGTCGGAGAGCACGTCCTCGCCGTAGAGGTCGTGCACCCAGTTGGTCTGGTAGACGGTGTCGAGGTAGCGCTCGCCCAGGTCGGGGGCGAGGGTCACCGAGGTCAGGTCGGGCGAGCCGTGCTGCTCCAGCCAGCGCACCGCGCCGCTGACGGCCGTGCCGGTGGAGCCGCCGAACAGGAACCCGCGGCGGGCCAGCTTGTGGCACGTCCGGATCGTGTCGGCCTCCTCGACGTGCACGACCTCGTCCACGTACGAGTCGTCGAGCAGCGGGGGACGAACGCTCGTGCCCAGCCCGGGGATCATGCGGCGCGCGGCGGGGGTACCGAAGGTCACCGAGCCGACGCTGTCCACGGCCACGATCCGGACCGACGGGTGGTGCTCCTTGAAGAAGCGCGAGCAGCCCATGAGGGTGCCGGTGGTGCCGGCCCCGATGAACAGCACGTCGAGGTTCGGGAACTGGCGAGCGATGGCCGGCCCCGTCCTACGGTAATGGGACTGCGCGTTGCCCGGGTTGGTGTACTGGTTGAGCCACACGTAACGATCGTCGGACGCGCACATCGCGCGGACGTAATCGATTCGCGCGCCCAGCAAGCCGCCTGAGGGCGACGGCTCGGTAACGATGTGCACCCGGCTGCCCAGCGCCTCCATCAGGCGCCTGGTGGTCAGGTTGCAGCGCGAGTCGGTGACACACAGGAATCCGTAGCCCTTGCTCGCCGCGATCATGCTGAGCGCCACGCCTAGGTTCCCCGACGACGACTCGATCAGCACGGAACCTGGCCTGAGCAGGCCTTTCCGCTCGGCGGCCTCGACCATCTCGGTCGCAGCCTTGAGTTTGATCGAGCCGGCGAAGTTGAAGCCCTCGCACTTCAGGAACAACGACTGCCCGAACATCGAATGGAGGTCGATGTAGAGCTCGTCCTCGTTGAACTCGTGAGGTGCAGAAATGATCGGCATAACGTCCTCCGCGACGCAGAAGCACTGGCGGGGGCCGGTGCGGTGATGGTCTTTTCTCGGTTCGGGATCCTGGTCCCGGCTGGCTTTCTTGCTCGTTCGAAGACTGCCGTCCGCAATGCCCCGGAACCATCGGGGCGCCCCCCGTCCTGGGAGGGAGCCCCCCCAAGTCCACGTGGGGTAGACCCCCGCTCCGGACCCGGCCGTGAGGCCCGGTAACTCCTGGTCAGCGGGCTCAGGGGAGTGCGATCTGCGGCGTGAGCTGGGGTTTCGCAGGGCTCGCCGCCTGATTGCACCGAGGGTTCGGTTCGGCGTCGGCGGTCGAGCGGTGGGGGCCGCCCCGGTACTGCTCAGGGCGGGTATGCGAGGGGCTGCTGGCGCCCGGTGGATCGCCGGTGCTGCCACGGTCGTCCGTCCCCAGCGACGGCCGGCGTCTCGGGCTTCCAGGCTGCGGATGCCGTACCGGGTCAGGACCAGCCCGCTCCTCGACGCCGCCGCAGCGCCGACTCTGGGGAAAGGTCAGCAGCCCGCGGTGGCAGTCACGTGGCGGCAGGAGCTGCCGCAGACCACAGCTTCAAGAGTGGGCAGCTGAGCGCCGCCACCCGCCGAGGAGGCCTGGCCGCAGGGTCGCATCCGGTCTTGATCATCGGTTCGGTACCGGCAGCCGTCCCTGACACGGCTGCCGGCCCCCGTTTGGTGATCAAGTCGTGTCAGCGGAGGGGGCCGCTCGGCGCGGGGGCTGGGTCGCCGGGGCTGTCCGGGCCTTGATCATCAATTCGGGCCTGTCAGCCGTGCCCGGCTCTGCTGCCGACCCCCGTTTGGTGATCAAGGTGCGGCATCGGGGCAGCCTCCCGGCGTGCGGGCCGATCGGCGTCGGCCTGGACTTGATGATCCGGGCCCGGCCGTTGAGCCGTGCTCGGCACAGCTGCTCGTCCCCGTTTGGTGATCAAGCCCGCGGCGTCCGAGGGGCGGCCGCCTGGCGCGGGGGTCGGTCGGGGTTCCGGCTTGATCATCGGGCCACCAGCTGCACTCGGCACGGCTGTTCGCCCGCGTTCGGCGATCGAGATCGGGCAGCCGAGGGGTGGCCACCGGCTGAGACCTGGGCTGCCGGGGCGGCCCGGGCCTTGATCATCGGTTTGGGCCCTGCGGCCGTGGCCGGCCCTGCTGCCGGTCCCCATTTGGTGATCAAGGCGCGGTGTTCGAGTGGCGGGCGCCCGGTAAGGGCCCGATCGGTGCCAGCCCGGCCTTGATCATCGGATTGGGGCGCTCAGCAGCACAGGACACGGTTGCTCGTCCCAGTTTGGTGATCAAGCTGCATCAGCCGAGGGGTAGCCGCCCGGCGCGGGGGCTGGGCCGCCGGGGCCGTCTGGGCTTTGATCATTGGTTTGGGCCCTGCGGCCGTGCCCGGCCCTGCTGCGGGTCCCCGAATGGTGATCAAGCTGTGTCAGCGGAGGGGCCGCCCGGCGTGAGGCTGGGTATCGGGCGGTCCGGGTCTTGATCATCGGTCTTGGCCCGCGGGCCGCGCAGGATACGGCGGTCCGCCCCCGTTTGGTGATCAAGCCGTGTCGGCGGAGAGGTGCCGCCCGGCATGGGGGGCGGGCCGCCGGGGTTCCCCGGGCCTTGATCATCGGTTTGGGCCCGTCAGCCGTGCTCGACCCTGCTACCGACCCCGGTTTGGTGATCAAGGTGCGGCTTGGGGCAGCAGCCCGGCGTGCGGGCCGATCGGTTCCGGCCAGGACTTGATCATTGTCGGGTCTCTCAGCCGAACCCGACACGGCTGTCGTCCCGTTCGCCGATCAAGGTCCGGCGCCGAGGGCCGACTATGCCGTGGCCAGCTGGGCCGTACCCAGCACGTGGGGGGTGGAGGGTTGGGTGAACCGGATGTCCGGGAACCGGAGCCTGCGCAGCTCGGTGACCTCGAACCCGGCCGTGGAGATCGTGCCGACCGGGTCGGTGGCGGTGTGGCAACCGCCCGCGATCCGTGGCCAGAAGGTGGCGTCGACGATCTTCTGCACGGCCCGCAAACCGGGCGTGGGGGCGATGGTGTGCTCGAGGAACCGCAAGCTCCCGTTCGGGCGCAGCACCCGGCGGACCTCGGCCATTGCGGCGGCACGGTCGGGCAGCGAGCACATCACCAGGCATAGCACCACGGCGTCCACGCTGTCGTCCGCCAGCGGTACCTGCTCGGCACGCCCGGGCGTGACGGTCACCGGCACCGGCGCCGTGGCGGCGGCGCCTTCGGCGTGGGTGCGCAGGTAGGGCTCTGGTTCGACCGCGACCACCTCGCTGACGGTGCGCGGGTAGTGAGCGAAGTTCAGGCCGTTTCCGGCACCCAGCTCCACCACGCGCCCGGACAGGCCCGCGAGCAGCTCGGAACGCAGGCCGGACATGCCCTCGGCCTCCATCCGCCGGCTCATTCGCGCGTAGATCCAGCTGAACAGGGGGTGGCGCAGGTCGGACGGCGAGGAGTTCGCAGCGGTCATGGCGTGGGTGTCCTTTCGCGCAGCAGGCCCCGCCGCCGCTGCACGGCGGTGGCCGGGACAGCAGCGACGATGACGAACCGGACCATGAAGAACGATCTCCCTTTCGGCACGGCGATGGCAAGACGTCGTCGGCAACGTTCTCCGACGATTACTCCGTGCCTCGCGCCTTCCGCCGGCGCCCGTCGAAGCTGCTTCAGCGTGGTCCCGGCATCATGAGCCCGCAGCCACCGACGTCCGCGCAGGCAGCACCGTGCTGAATCCCGATGGTTGCAGGAGCAGCGCCAACACGGTCGCGACGGCGGAGCCGAGCACGATCTGGATGAGGGCAGCGGCACCCCAGGACCAGGACTGCGCGAGCGAGCTGAAGAGAAGGCCCGCGAACGCGGCCGGGATGTAGATGCTGGTGACGAAGATCCCCGCTGTGAGTCCCGCGCGGCGGCCCTCGACCGACTTGACCAGGAATCCCGCGAGCAGGACGAACGCGCCTGCACTGAAGGCGATGCCGAACATCAAGGCGAATACGACCTGCCACACCATGTTGCCGGGACCGAGGAACACGGCTGCGCCGGCGACGCCCGTGAGCGCGAAGGATGCGGGCAGCACGATCCGCGGGGAGAGTCGGTCGCCGAGATGTCCGCCGTAGAAGGAGAGCAGCGCGCCGGCACCTGAAATCCCGGCCACCAACCCGGCTTGCGCGGCCGTGTAATGCAGGGCGGTCTGCATGAACGTCCCGTACATGCCCAGGAAGCCGAAGTCGACCAGGCCACCGATCACGGTCATGACGACCAGCAGGACGGTGTTGCGGTTGAGCAGCGTGTCGGCGCCCCCGACGACCCGATGGCTGTTCTGGGCGTGCGCCCGTCGTTCCGTCAGCCACGGCCGCGCGAACACGGCGACGGCCACGGCCACGATGCCGCCCAGCACCGCGAAGACGATCTCCGGCAGGCGCCATTGGCCGGTGCGGGTCAGGAGTGCTCCGCCGAGTGTCGGACCGATCAGCGCGCCGAGGGCGAAACAGATGTTGATCGTGCCGATCGCCATCCCACGTCGTGCCGGGAACGCCGTGGCCGCGATCGCGATCAGAGCGGTGAACTGCATCGACTCGCCGACGCCCGAGAGCACCCGCCACAGGGTCATGTCCCAGAGCCCGAACGAGAGCGTGGTCAGCCCGGTGGCGGCGGAGAAGATCGCTGTTCCGGCGAAGACCGTCCACTTACGGCTCACGCGGTCGATGAGGTATCCGGACGGCAGGCCCAGCACACCGATGCCCAGCGCGAAGATGGTGGACTGCAGCCCGGCCTCCGTCGTGCTGAATCCGTAGTCGTTGCGCACCGCCACCAGGAGCACCGGGAAGACCTGCCGGTCCATGGCGTTCACCAGGTACGCGAGCAGGAGGAGAACGAATATCGCGCCGGCGGCGTAGCTGCGTGCTGCGCCGCCCCGGCCGCTCGTCGTGTCGGATTCGACGGTGTTGCTCACCTCGAACACCTCCTTACGATTCCCTGCGCGATCGACGAGGCGTACCGACGACGAGCTCGTCGCGGGGAAATGTGGGCGCGTGCGGGATGCGGTGGCTAGAAGAGGTCGCGTGTCTCGAGTGGCCCGTCGCCGACCACGGCCGTTGCGTCGATCTCGATGAGCAGGCCCGTGCCCACCAGCGCGTTCACTCCGACATGTGTCCGGGCCGGCCGATGGTCACCGAAGAACTCGACGTAGGCCCGGTTGACCTCGTCCTGCTGGTCCATTCGCGTGTTGTAGATGACGACCTTCACGATGTCGGTGACGGCAGCGTCCGCTGCATCGAGGGCGATACGGAGGTTGTGCAACGCGCGAACGGTCTGGTCGTAGAGCCCGGCCGGTACGCGGAGCTCGTCCTCGTCGTGCGGATGCTTGTGAACGAGGGGAAAGGCCGTCGCCCCGGAGATCTGCACGGTGCGCGGATTCGCGCCGGTGCTGACGGCGATGCTGAACGGCATCTCGTTGGGGTCGGCACCGCCGGTGATGATGGTCGTCATCGCACTCTCCACGGATCGAGGTGGACGGAAGGAGCCGCCCTGCGTCAGGGAACCGGGACCACGGTGTTGGTGAGCGTTCCGATGCCCTCGACCTCGACCTCGACGACGTCACCCGCAGCCAGGTAGCGAGGGGTGTCCATGCCCCAGGCGACGCCGGACGGCGTGCCGGTCGCGATGATGTCTCCGGGCTGCAGCGTGAGCGCCTGGCTGATGTTGCTGACCAGCAAGGGGATCCCGAAGAGCAGGTTGCGCGTGTTGTCGTGCTGCCGTACCTCGCCGTTGACCCGGGTGGTGAGGTCGAGCGCCTCCGGCTCCTTGATCTCGTCGGCGGTGACGATCCACGGCCCGCACGGCGCGTAGCTGTCGGCCGACTTGCCTCGGAACCACTGCAGATGAGCCTGCTGAACATCGCGTGCGGTGACGTCGTTGACGATCGTGTAGCCGAAGATGTGGTCGAAGACGGCGTCCGCCGGGATCGACTTGCCACCGCGGCCGATGACGATCGCGAGCTCGCCCTCGTAGTCGAGCGCCTTGGTGAACTCGGGATCCTGGATGATGTTGCCGCCGTCGCCGACGAGAGCGCTGGCGGGCTTGGTGAACCACACCGGCTGCTCCGGCACGGAGAAGTCGGTGCGACCTTCGGCGCGCGCCCCCTCGGCGACGTGTTCACGGTAGTTCTTGCCGACACACAGCACGTTCTTCGGCGGGTGGGGTATCGGGGCGTGCAACGTCGCCGAAGCGCGCGGCACCGATTCGCCTCGCTCGAGCGCGACGAGCTCGTCGGAGGTGAGCGGCGTGCCGATGACACTGAGCGCGTCGACTGCCGATTCGCGGCCCGGCAGCGTCCGGACGGGAGCCAGGCCGCTCTCGAACACCACGGCGGCCGAGGTGGTGCCCGACCAGCCGATGGTCGCGATTCTCACGAGTCCTCCAGGATGGCGAACAGCCGGGCCGGGGACCCATCGCAGTCGGCGAGCTTGTAGAACGCGGCGTAGATGGTGGCGTCGGTGTTCCTGAGCAGGTGGAGCTGGGTGGCGTGCTCGACGAGGTACACGCCGCCACCGAGCAGGATCCGGTGCACGACGAACTCCTCCGAGGTGAAGTCCGTCTTCCTGGCGCACTCCTCCTCGAAGAAGTCGAAGACGACCGCGGTGGGCTTCTTCGTCAGCAACCATTGCGCGCCGCTCTCGGCGAGGTAGGGCGACTCGGTGTAGTACCGGGGGAAGGTGCCCCACATCCGGTCGGTCCAGCCGGTGGCCAGCACGGCGACATCGCCCTCCCGGATACCGGGGTTGGCCGTCTCGAGGTCGTCCCAGGTGACCGGCTCGCTCGGCTTCTTGTCGAGCTCGAAGAGCGCGACCGGTCCGGACAGGTCCTGCAGAGAGGCGTCGCTCGTGGTCGACCCGTCTTCGTAGCAGTGCAGGGGAGTGTCGATATGCGTGCCCGTGTGGACGCTCGCGTGAATGGAGCTCACCTGCCAGAAGCCCGGCCCTCGGTGGAAACGCTCGATTCCCACTTTGACGTTGGTCGACGGGGGTCCGACTGTTTCGGTGGAGACCTCGACGCTGAGATCGATCATCTTTCCCGGCATGTGGCATCCTTTGCTGTCAGAGTTGGTATACCAAGTGTATCTACTATTTATGAACCGCTGCCCGAAATGGGCGAAGTGCTAGGTTCTCTTCAGGAGCGGCGGCTGGCGGAGTTCAGACGATCGCGCTCGGCGTGGCGTCGTGATGGGCCACATAGACCTCACAGGCTCGCTCGATGTGCCGCCGAGCGATCGCCGCTGCGCCGACAGCGTCGCCCTCGGTGATCAGCCGCACGAGCTCGTCGTGGTGCAGATGAATCTCCGCCACCCACGCGTCGTCGTCGACGATGTTGCTCAGGGCGGAGATGGCGATGCGGCTCCACAGCCGGTCCAATGAGTCCTGGAGGAACGGATTCGCGGACAGAACGCCGATGTACTCGTGGAACTGGTGGTTCACTTCCGAGACGCCCGCCAGATCCCGCTTGGCTGCGCGGTCCTTGATCGCATCCGCGCGTCGACGGAGTTCGGTGAGCTGGGAACGGGTGAGCTCGCCCTCGGCGCAACGAGTGGCCGCCAGCTCGGCGGCGAGTGCCTCCAGCACGGCCCGCACCCGGTAGACGTTGCCCACTTCGGCGGCCGAGATCGTGGCGGCCGCGAGACCGCCGTGGGCGGAGACCGGACCCAGAAGGCCTTCGTTCTGCAGCCGCTTGAGCGCTTCCCGAACCGGTGTTCTGCCCATTCCCAGCTGGTCGCCGAGCTGACGCTCGAACCACACGGCGTCATTGTTGGCGCGGCTGCGCAGGACCAGGCCGTAGATCGCTCGGTAAGCAATATCTGCCTGACTCTCGACCCCTTGGCCGGCCGCCGATCTCGGGCTCATGGCGAGAAGTATACCCAGTGCACCGCGAATATCTTTGCACCGCTTTTGGTGTCGGCGGACGGCCAACGGAGCAAACGCGGGGCGCCTTGCGATCTCACGGGCAAAGCCCGGCTGCGCCGATCCGCCGGTGGGGAGCAGGATGTTCGGACTCATCGGTGTGGCTCTACGTATTCGAGTCGGCAGCTGAGGCTGCGTGCGGTCCCGGCGATGGACGCCAATGCGTCCTCACCGAGCGTTTCGGCGACCATCGAGCGGACGGCAGGGGGCTCCATGTCGAAGGGGTAGTCGGTACCGAGCACGAGCCGGCCCACCCCGACGATCGACGCGAGCGCGCTGAGCACGGCGGGGCTGTAGACGACGGTGTCGAAGAAGAACCTGTCGAGGTATTCCTCGGGTCGGCGGAGCAGGTCCGGCGCGACCCCGCGTGCCGCCCGGCCGTGCGACAGCCGCCCGACGGCATAGGGCAGATATCCGCCTCCGTGTACCAGCACGAAACGGAGCGCGGGGTGGCGATCGAGTACGCCCCCGAAGATGAGCGAGCTGGCCGCGATCGTCGTGTCGAACGGGTTGCCGAGGAAGTTCGCGAACTCGTGGGTGCGCAGTCGATCCACTGCCGCGACATTGACCGGATGCAGCTCGACGGGCGCGTCCAATCGCTCACTGGCCTGCCAGAACGGTGTCAACCGCTCGTCGTCCAGGTACCGGCCGTTGATGTTGGTGCCGATCATGCTGCCCACCGCGCCCAGCCGAGTCACGGCGTCCTCGAGCACGTCCGCCGCGGCGTCGCCCCAGGGGAGTGGCACGCTGGCGAAGAAGCCGAAACGATCGGGCCGGGACGAGACGGCCTCTGCCATCCCCTCGTTGATGCTCCTGTGGAAATCGGCCGCCAGCTCCTCCGGCAGGTCGTAGCCGAACATGTCGATCCACGTCGAGAGCACCTGGACGTCGATCCCGCACTCGTCGAGATGGCGGAGCCGGTCGTCGAGATCCGCCATTGCCGGCTGCATCGTGCGCGTGGTGCCGGTCGGGAAGGTGAACCGCGGCCCGCTCTCCTCGTCGGAGACCGACACTGCCGGCGCGAAGTCGCCCGCCCGGATGCGGGCGATGGTGGCGGGCGCCAGATAGTGCGCGTGGAGATCGCGGAATTCGGTGGTTTCCATGTTCTGCCCTCCTGGGGTGTGGCCCGTCAACCCGTGGTCGCTGTTCGGGTCGCCAGGTGCGTCCGGGCCGCCGGCTCGGGAAGCCGGGCGAAAGCCATCAGGATCGCTCCGATCAGCGGGAACAGCATGAGCTGAACGACCGTGGCGCCCGCCCACCCGGTGCTCTTCACGAGCTCCGCGAACAGGTAACCGGCGAACGCGGAGGGCAGGAAGAAGCAGGTCACGAAGGCGCCGGACGCACGCCCGACCAACGACGGGCGAACCGAGCGTTGCAACGCCGCGTAGAGGTTGACGTAGACGAACCCACTTCCGAACGCTCCCTCGAGGAACGACAGGGCCGTCTGTTCCGCCACGGTGTTGGCGGCCATGAACATCAGCGCTCCGACGATGATCGCGCACAGAAAGGAGAGCTGGATGATGATGCGGTTCCCGTAGCGGTCGCCGAGATAGCCCGCCGGGATGCTCGCGACGAGCGAGCCGATGCCGAACATCGACGCCGCGAGCCCGGCGTCGTTCACGCTCAGACCGAGCTCGCTCTGCAGGAACGTCGGGTACAGCCCGAGGTAGGAGTACAGCGAGAGCCCTGCTGCGGCACATGTGAGGCAGAGGATGACGCTGTTGCGATTGCGCAGCGTCGCAGGCAGCTGCGACCTCTCGGCGCTGGTGGCCGGTGGCGCGCGCCCGGTGTCCTTGGCCTCGGTGAAGCCCTTGTCGACCACCAGCAGGATGCCGAGGACGAAGAGGAAGCCGACGACGCCGAAGACGTAGAGCGGCAGGCTCCAACTCCCGCTGGCGGTGAACAGCCGTGCACCGATCAGCGGTCCGAGGGCGCCCCCGATCCCGTAGGAGACGTTCAACGCACCGAGCGCGAGCGACCTGCGGGTGTAGAAGTAGGCGCCGACCGCGGAGAAGAGCGCAGCGTTCTGCAGGGACTCGCCCACCCCGGACAGCGTGCGGTACGCCGCCATGTCGGCGAATCCGAAGGCCAGCGGGGTGAGGATCGTGAAGGCCGAATAGATCGCGATCCCGAACACCATCATGCTCTTGCGGCTCAGACGATCCGCGAGCCGGCCGGCGGGGATGCCGCCCAGGCCGATGCCGAGAGTGAAGATCGTGGCGAGGAATCCGCCCTCGGTCAGGGAGAAACCGTAGTGCTGGGTGATCGAGCTGAGCAGGACCGGGAACACCTGCCGATCGGCGGCGTTGATCGCGTAGGAGGCGGCGAGGAGCGCGAGCACCACGATCGCGGTGACGGTGAGGCGCTGAGATCGTTGCCGTCCACTCGACGTCCCCACGGTCTCCGGTACAGCCTGGCTCATGTCCACTCCTCGGCACTGTGGGCGGAACCCGGGTCGTCCGGACTGCTGACCGGGCGCCCGCGGCGTCTGGCGGGCGGTGGGGGCTGACCGCATCGGCGGACGCACTGAAAAGCGACGGTATACCGAGTACTCCAGCCGGTACAACGATCCGGTTGACAGTTTTACTGGCTGGAAATTTATGTCAGATGCATTGCGGACGATGTCCGGATCGATCGCCGTCGTGCCGCCGAGTGGAGAAATTATGTTTCACCCGTTCGGTCGGATATCCGAGGTCGTCGTGGATCAATCCGATAGACGTTGTTTGTCTGGTTTGTTCCGCCACTGGTCGCCAGATCGAGTGTCTCTTCAGCGTGCTCACAGGTGCGACGTTCCACACTTCCAAGCAGCCCCGGTCCGATCGCTTCGGGTCGGCCCGGGACAGCGGAAGCGAGGTCTCTGACCGGCGGTTCGTGACCGTCGGCGGGACGCGATCGTGAGGAGGTGAGGCGCGTGCCGAGGCAGCAGCACCGCATCCGTCGCCCGATGGACAGTTGGGCGACCGACGTGCGTCACCGGCCGGCGTCTGGTCAATGGCTCAATCTGACGGCGGCGTACCGCGCAAACGGTGACAACTGACGGGAATGACACGATGGATATTCGTTTTGACGTGTTCAATCTCATCTTCCGGGATGCGCTGCTGAGAGCGCTCCTCGTGAACCACGCAAATCGGGTCGACAGCGGACATGCCTCGGAGCGGGCTGGTGCCGGAATGTGCTACGTCTCCTTGAGGTGGGCTGACAACGATGGTGCGCGCGCTGCTGAGGGCTCCCAGCTGCTGACGGCCCAGGCGCACATGCCCCGGCACAGGTCGGATGACCATGTGTATCTCGATGTCGTCCTGGAGCGGCTGCGAGCGGCGTTGCCGGTCGGTGCGGCGAGCGACTCGTTCACGATCCGGTGCCGGGAGTCCTCCCCGGAGGTCATGGACAGCGGCGCCGGCACGATCTTCAAGACCACCACGTTCGAGATCGCTCCCGCGTCCCCCCAATGCGCGGGCAGGATCCTGCTCGACCTTCCGTCGTGGACCGGCCGCGCCGAGGCCCTCGCAGCCGGTGTCACCACGCCCCGTGGCCTCGTCGCGGCGAGTTCCGGGTCACCCAGCCTGAACTGATCACCCGCCGCCGACGACCCCTGCTACGACAGCATCTCCTTGGGGGAGACGAGGATCTTCACGTTCTCCTCCTTGTTGTCGATCAGCTGACGGAACCCGCCGGCAACCAGGTCGTCCAACCCGATCCGACCGGTGATGAACTGCTCCGCATCGACCTTCCCGTCCCGGAGCAGGGCGATGACGTCGGAGTGATCGCCGCAGTAGGCCAGCGAGCCGAGGAGCCGCACCTCGCTCATGACCAAGGCGTTCATGGCCACCCGCGGCACGTGCCCCCAGATCGCGACATTCACGACCGTGCCCCCCGGCCGGACCGAGCCGATCGCCGATGCGAGTACGGCGTCGATCCCGGCGCACTCGAACGCGACGTCGACGCCCGTCCCCCCGGTGAGGTCCCGGATGGCCGCAGCAGCGTCGTCCGTCGTCGGGTCGATGACGACGTGAGCACCTGCGCCGGGAGCCTTCGCCTTCCGGGCCGCCGCGGGTTCGACGACGATGACTGTGCCGGCCCCGGCGGCGCACAGGGCCGCTGCCGTGACGAGCCCGATCGGCCCGGCTCCGAACACTGCAGCGGTGCCGCCCTCGCGTAGGCCGGAGAGCCGCACGGCGTGGTAGCCGACGGCCAGCGGCTCGACGAGCGCCCCGACGTCGGTCGGCAGGTGGCCGAGGGGATGGATCCACCGGGCGTCGACGACGCATCGCTCGGCGAACCCACCCTGGTCACCCGACAGCCCGACGAAGCCCAGGCTGCGACAGATGTTGTAGCGCCCGGCCTTGCATGCCGCGCACGTGCCGCACACCCAGTAGGGCTCGACGGCGACCCGGTCACCCTCGGAGATACCCGTGACGCCCGGCCCGACGGCCGAGACCACGCCGGCGAACTCATGGCCCATGACGATGGGCATCTCGGCGCCCGTGATCGGATGCGGTGTGCCCTTCCTCGGGATGAAGATCGGACCTTCGAGGAACTCGTGAAGGTCGCTGCCGCAGATTCCGCACCAGTCGACCGACACCTCCACCTGCCCGGGCAGGACCTGTGGGTCCGGTACGTCGTCGATGCGGATGTCGCCTGGACCGTGGAACCGTGCAGCGCGCACGTGACCTCCTTGTGCAACGGGCGCCGGCAAATCGGCCGGTGTGACGCCGGCCTCGGTTCGAGTCAACCCACCCCGGAGGCACGAGGCAATCGTGCAACGGGTTGCACCGGTGGCCTGCCCGTCACGGAGCGACGACGGCCGCGACGACCGACGCCACGGTCTCGGCCAGGGGCGCGGCCGCGGCTGCGGGCAGTCCGTGCTGCTCGGCCGTCGTGACTGGATCGGTGTAGACGAGCTCGACGCGACCGGCTCGCTCGCGCACGAGCAGGCGCAGCGGCAGGTCCAGGGCCAGGTCGGGCGCCTCGAGCATCAGAGGTGTGCCCCCACGCGGACTGCCGAACAGCACCACCAGCGTGGGGGGCATCTCCAGACCCACCGACCGGGCGCCGGCCGCGTGGTCGATGCGTGCGAAGGGCCCCAGCCCGCGCCGGGCGAGCTCGGCGTCCAGGCGCGCCACGGTCTGCTCGTAGTCGTGTCCGCTTGTCGTCGTCCGTCGTTCAGTCATGCGGACAGCATCGTCGTCCGCCGCACCGCCTGCCGAATTGGTCACCACTCTGGAAGAAGTGGACCTCCCCTCGGCGTTCTGGTTCACAGATATCATTGATCTCACCCCCGCGCCGAGTACACGGGAGAATGTGACATTGGAGATCGAATGGGTGGCAAGCGCAAGGACGGGCGATTCCCGGCCGGTTCTTCGCTGATCTTGGTAACGACCTGGGCGGCGGTTGCTCCGGATCGAGCCGGGAGCGCTCCCCACGACAAACCCGCCGCGCTGCCCTTCGACGATCGCGGCGGCGCTGCCGCCCGCTGGAAGATCCCCCCGATTTCCCGGGCGATCCGCCCGGGACCGCCCCGCTGAGAATGGTGTGGGAATGCAGAGACCGCCCCGTGCGGAGTTGGAGCCAGGGTCCACCGCGTCCTCCCCGGAGCGGGATCCACAGCGTGCGGCCGACGTGCAGGCGATGCACCACCTGTGTCGGCGCGCCGACGGTGGCGCGGCTCTGGTGCGCTGGCTGGCGCAGCGCACGGGGTGTTGGGCCGGGCTGCTGGACCGGTCGGGCGGGGTGCTCGTCGGCGCACTGCCTGCCCTCGAACCCGCGGCCGCCTCGCTCGTCGCCGATGCCCTCGACGACATGTTCGGGCGTGGTCTCAGAACCTTCGTCGCCGACGGTGAGACGCACGCCGCGATACTCCTGGCCGTTGACGTGCCGGCCGGTGTGCAGGGCCCGGTCCTCGCGTTCGTCGGCGCGGATTCCGTGCCACGGTCCTTGGCGGCCGACGCCGCGGTGCTGCTCGGTACGTGCTGGTGGGCGGGGGAGACCCAGCGCCTCCGCACTCAGGTTGACGACGCCGATGCGCGTTGCCGCGAGGCCGTCCTGCATCTGGTGATGTCACGACACATCTCGACGGCCGTGCAGATCGCATCGGCGTTGCGTCCACCGCTCCCCGACCCGTTGCGGGTCTACGTCTTCGAGTGCGGTGCCGAAGAGCGCGACGAGGTGGTGCGCCGCTCCATCGAACTGGCCGGGAGAAGTGCGTTCATCGTGCGGTGCCCCGTCTACCGACGCCACGTGATCGTCCTGGCTGCTGTGCGCAACAGCCGTCGGCCGCCCGGCACCCGGCCGATCGAGGTTGCGGTCGCGGAGGACATCGTCGGCTGCATCGCAGGAGCGGGTGACGTGGTGGCGCTGCGCGACACCGCTGTCGGCTACGAACAGGCGATCCATGCGCTCTCCGTCGCCCGTGGGCGAGCGGAGCGGTGGGCCCGGTTCGACGCGAAACTGGATCTACCCACGATCGTCGGTCTGGAAGGCCTGCGATGGGCGAGCGCGCTGCTGCACCCCCTGATCACCTATGTTCCTGCCCGTTCGACGGACCCGGACGCCCAGGAGCTGACGGCCACCGCCCAGTCGTGGCTGTTGTTCTCGATGGCGGCCACGCGACACCTCAAGATTCACCGGAACACGTTGTCGGCTCGGCTGCAGCGGATCGAGGAGCTACTCAGGCTCGACCTCGCCCGCGCGGATCATCAGGCCCTGCTGGACCTCGCGCTGCGGATCAGGGCGACGCCGTGCTCCACCGACACGCTCCGGCCGGCCGACCCGGACACGGTCGTCCCACTCGACGAGCTGATGCGGGCCCCCGCCGTCCAGCAGTGGGCGCAGACCACGCTCCGTCCGGTTCGTGCTGCCGCGGACTCGTCTCCGCTGGAGTCGACCCTTCGAGCTTGGCTGAGCAGCAACTCGCGGCTGAGCGTCGCCGCGGAGGAGCTCGGCATCTCGGTGTCCGGTGCGCGCAAGCGAGTCAGCAGGCTGGAACAGGTGCTGCGACGGTCACTGCTGCACGGCCCCAGCGCGCGGCACGACCTGTGGCTGGCGATGCACGCAGCTGATCTCGGCTCGCCAGTGGAAGCGCGCACTTGACGATTGGTTCCGTTACCTGTTCGCGCCGTCGATGTGCAAACTGATCCTCGCCGGTCCGGGTGACCCACATCTAGCGTGGCGGCACGGGCAGTGTGAGGAGGCCGCATGTCGCAGCAGCTCGACTGGGAACTCGCCTGGCATGACCCGCGCCTGGACATTTGCGATGTCTATCTGTTTCGGGGCACCGTGGGCACGGTTCTCGTCATGGACGTCGATCCGTTGTCCGGTTACCACGGCTTCCGTCCCCAAGGGCTGTATGAGTTCAAGCTCGATCTCGACGACGACGGGGTCGAGGACGTCACGTTCTCCTTCACCTTCGACGAGGCGGATGCCGAACGCCGGCAGCGTTGGGTTCTTCGCCGGTTCGATCGGGCCGAAGCGCGAGGCGTCGTACTTCTCACGGGTGTCACGGGGGAGATCTGCGCCGACGGCGGCACGGTGCGAGCCCTCGCCGGACCGGCGGCGGATCCGTCTTCCATGATGGACGCTCGCATCGCCGCGGCGCGGACGACGGTCTCGGGCCTCGGGCGCGTCGCGGTCGAGGACTTCGTCCTCGAAGAGGCGGCGGGTCTGCTCGGCGGCACCGACGTCGGAGCGATCGTGATCGAGCTCGCCGACGAGATCCTGGCGACCCGCACCGTCGGCTTCTGGGGCGCGACCCTGATCGACACCGACTCCGGTCCGTTCGTCATGTCGATGAGCGCCGCCCTCCAGCGTGGGAGTGAATGCGGGCTCGGCGTCCGGTAGCCCGTCAACCGCGAGTGCCCCGCCATCTGGGGCCAGGAGCTCGAAATCCTGGTCCCGATGGCGGGGCACTGTCGGTTGCGCGGTCACCCACCTGACGGGTCGTGCGGTGCGGCCACCGCTGGTCACCTCGTCATGCAGCCTGGGCGAAACCCTCCTGAAGCTCGATGGCCGGGTTTCCGCCCCATCGCGAGTGCGGCGAGACGTCCTCGCCCTTCATGAGGTACGAGTCCGGCTCGAGCTCTGAGCCATCTCCCAGCGTCGCGCCGTACATGACGAACGCACCGACGCCCAGGGTGGAGCCCGAGCCGATCGTGATGCGGTCGGACTTGAACGTGCCGTCCTCCTGGGAGTGGCACTGGATCTTCGAATGCACGTTGAGGGTGACGTCGTCGCCGATCGTCACCAGCGACCTCTCCGGCAGCCCACAGCCGTCGTCGAACAGCCGCTTGCCGACCCGCACACCCAGCAGCCGCCAGATCATGCTCTTGAAGGGAGTGCCGTCGAACGCTCGGAGGAAGTAGCCCATCGCAGGCACCTTCCAGAAACGCTCGTGCCACCAGAAGTGCGGGTCGTAGATCGAGCAGTACCGGGGTTGCAGCTTGCGGAACCCGGTGACGGCCCGTTCGACCAGAACGAAGTACAGAACGCTCAGCATGAGCAGGATGTCGGCCGGCAGGTCCACCCACGCGCCGTACGTGTGGTAAAGCTCGTCGGCGGCCAGGAACAGTACGACGACGCCGAAGAAGTAGCCCCACCGCGCGAGCAGGTACAACCCCATGGTCCGCAGGTTGTGCTTGTTCTTGGCGGCGAGGCGGCGGCGCAGCGTGCGCCCCCTCCGCAGGTTGTCGAACCTGGTGTCGCGGTGGACCGACCGTGGGATCTCGAAGCTGGGCGAGCCCAGCAGCCCGACGTTCTCCCGAACGGGTCCGTCGATGGGCACCATCGCCTTCGAGGCCACGAGGCAGTTCTCACCCAGGCGGCTCTGCGCGGGATAGGAGACGTTGTTGCCGAGGAAGGTGTGCGCACCGATCGTCGCCCGGGAGACGCGGAAGGACGTGCTCGTGAAGTCGGCATTGATGACCGACAGCCCGTCGGCCACCATCGCTGCCGGGCCGACGGAGAACATGTACGGAGTCTCGTGCTTCACTTCCAGGCCGAAGTTGGATCCGGTCTGTTCCTTCCGGGACACGTCTCCGCCGAGCCGATTCAGGTAGTTGACGATGTAGGAGCTGTCACCGAACAGGTACGTGAAGAAGCGCAGGTTGGTCAGCCGCGTGATCGCCCGGTGCAGCGAGTGGTGGAAGCCGTGCAGGGGATAGACCTTGTCCGGCTTGATGAAGAGGCCGAGCAGGCGCGGAACGGTGGTCACGATGAGGAACCCCGCGAGCACGAGGCCGAAGAAGATGATGAAGGACGCGGCCAGGGCGTAGAGGTAGAACTCCCAGTCCGTCAGGTCCAGCGCGTTCGCGCCCAGGAACACCGCCAGCCGCGGGATGGCGACGAGCACGAGCGCGACACCGCCGATCGTCACCGGTAGGCGCACGAGCAGGAGACTCAGCAGCTGAAGGACCGTGGAGACGAACTTTCGCAGCGCGCCGACCCGGGCCCGCTGCTCGATCGTCTGGTAGTTCACCTCGGTGCGCCGTCCGGGAGACCCGTGCCAGCGTTCGCCGTCCGGTACGGACTGCCCGGTGTGCAGCGAGGAGGAATTGCCGAGCTGGGTGTCGTCGCCCATTGCCGTACCGATATCGAGCACCGTGGCCTCGCCGACGTACACGTTCTTGCCAAGGGTGACACGGCCGGTCTCGATGAGGCCGGCGCGGCCGCGATAGCAGCTGAAGAACGAGTCCTTCCGGATCACGGTGTCGTCGCCGATGGTCAGCAGATCGGTGCACACGGGCACGTCCCGGGAAAGGATCAACACCCTCCGCCCGATGTGCGCGCCGAGCGCTCTCAAATACAACAGATAGAGCGGCGAGCCGACGAACATGATCATCGGGCTCACGCGGACGAGCATCTTCACGGTCCAGAAGCGGACGTAGCTCAGGCTCCAGATGCGGATCTGCCGGGGCTTCCACCGACCGACGAGCAGCCATTTCGCCACAATCGGAAGGAGGGAGAGACCGATGAAGATCGCTGCTCCGAACACGAGCGACCGCAGGTAGACGTGGGAGAGGCTGGAGGCTTCGGAGACCCAGTCGTACCCCTGCTCGAGAACGACGGCGACGAGGAAGGCGTACCCGACGTAGACCAGCAGCTGCAGTATTCCGCAGAGGATGTACTCGAACCGGTTGGCCCGTGCTGCCACCTCGGGTAACGCCGTAGTCGGCAACTCGGCGGCGGCGGGCTCGGGTGCCGCGAGCGTTGCTGCGAGGCTTCTGAGGGTGGGGTGTGCGTAGACGTCCTGGATCGACACGGTCGGCAGATCGGGCCGTTTCCTGACTCGTGCGCAGAAGCGGGCCATGAGGAGTGAGTCGGCGCCGAGGTCGTCGAAGAAGTTGCTGTCGGCGGGCACGTGCTCGACGCCGACGATCTCGGCCAGAACGTCCGCGAGGACTTTCTCGGTACCGGGGTCGCCGGGAGCCTGCACGGGTTTGGTGAGCGTTGTCGCGAGGCTTCTGAGGGTGGGGTGTGCGTAGACGTCCTGGATCGACACGGTCGGCAGATCGGGCCGTTTCCTGACTCGTGCGCAGAAGCGGGCCATGAGGAGTGAGTCGGCGCCGAGGTCGTCGAAGAAGTTGCTGTCGACGGAGACGTGTTCGGTGCCGACGATCTCGGCCAGGATCTCCGCGAGAGCTGTCTCGGTACCGAGATCTGCAGGAGCCGTCACCGGTTCCCCGAGTGCCGTTGCCAGGCCGCCGATCGTCGGATGCCGGTAGACGTCCTTCATCGACACCGTCGGCAGGTCCGGCCGCTTCCTGACTCGTGCGCAGAACTGGGCCATGAGGAGTGAGTCGGCGCCGAGGTCGTCGAAGAAGTTGCTATGGACGGAGAGGCTCTCGGTGCCGATGATCTCCGCCAGTAACTCGGCGAGCTTCCGCTCGGTGCCCGTTGCCGGGCGGACGTACTCGACTTGCGTCGTTGAGAGATCAACTACATGAGCGCTGGGACTCTCGACAAGTTCTCCCACGAATGTGAGCTCCTTCAATCGAGGTGGTCATGGTCATGCGCGTGCGGGGCCGCGCGGCGGCGTGTGCTGAATCGCATGAGGAGAATCTGCGGAGCCGTAGCGACTACGGAGATCGGGGACGGTGACCAGCCTGGATCGAAGAGTCGCCGATCCCCGGACAGGTGGCTATGCGCCACCGGGGAACCGGCCTGGCTAGGTCGTCGAGCGAAGGCATCGCTGGTCTTGCTCCTCACGTCGCGGCACGCTGGGGGGCGCCCAGATACCCGATGGCGTGCTTGGGGCGACGTTGGCACTGCACGGGGTACTGCTGGCTGGGATGAATCCAGCGTAACCGCGCTCGGCGCAAGGGTGTCAAGCGAGTGACGATGCTTTCAGAACATAAGTAGCGCCCCTGGATCGACCGAGATCATCGGGTGGTGGCGGTATGGGGAAGCCTTTGTTGGCGGGGCGGGAGATGCACGCCCGTCAGGCGGCGGGCTGGGCGTCACAACCTCTGTACCAGGAAAAACCTGGTGCAGTGTCGCGGCTGGAGGCGCGGGCGAAGCCGACCTTGAGGCTCGTCACAGAAATACCGGCTTACTGTGGAAGCCTCGTGTTGCTGGACAACCGATCAACGCCGACTGTCACCTCGGCCGGTGACCCGATGCCCTTGCAGGTTTGTTCGTCGGCAGTCCGGTCGCAAATATTTGCGGGGAAGCGACTGCCCATCGGAACCTTGCGTCTCGGCCCGAAGAGTAATGCGTAAGCAATGCCTGGGCGCTGGATTTTACTCAGGCCTGAGAAAGTAGGCATACGCTGCGCGCATGATTGCTGCGAGTCCGGGCGCGGATGTACGCAGCAAACGAAGCATACTGAAGGTCATCCATCCCGACCGCACTTTGCGGGCGTCATCACGGTCTCCCTCGTCACGTGAGACGTGGACCGCAGGGGCGAATGGTGATCTGGTGCCGGCGCCGAACCCATGCGTGCGCTCGTTCTCGCTGTGTCGGGGGATGGCGGCCGGCCTACCGGGATCAGCGATGCGTGCACATCGTGAAGGGGCGCCGGCTCGAGGAGATCCGGATTTGCCGTGCGGACGCCGGCCCGTTCCCCGTCCACGGCACGCGCAACCGATTCAGGACGACCCCCGCGTCGGCAGCAGCGGCCGCGAATACCTCTGCGAACTGGTCGCGGGCGGCGACGAGGATGACCGGACGTCCAGGATGAACGAGGGCGGCGTAGCCGGGCAGTCGTCCGTCCTGCACAGCCGCGATCACCTTGTCCAGTACCGGGGCACGACCGACCGCCGGATGCCCGTCAACTGCGCGGATTCGCCCGTCGTGCCCCCGGACGAGAACCGCGATGTGGCGCAGCTGAGGCAGTGCCGCTGCGGCTGCTCCGGCCGCGGCCAACTGCGCATCCTCAGGAAAGCTGAGGAAGAGCACGTTATCCCCCGTGTAGCACATACTGATCACCGATCATCATATGGACGGTGTAGCCGGCGGCAGTGTGGTCGATGCCGGACTGCTCTTATTTCACGATCACGCGACCGGTGTCGCCGGTACCCGACACCTCACGTTTCCACCGTGCTGGATGAAGGCGCCGGAAGGAAAGGGAAGCGTGGCCAATCACACAATTGACACGCACGACGCTGATTCGTTACGGCACCGCGCAGCGCCTGGTGTGCCGTCGCAGCACGCCGGCGCACTGCGACGGCACCCGACCGGCTGCGACCTCGCTGGTTACGCAGGTGAGGCGTCAGGCCGGGCGAGCTCCGTGCCGAAGTTCAGCTCGAACTCGCTGCGTTGTTGCATACCGCGGGCGAGCAGGTGGGCCACCCGTGCTCGGCCGGCGGGTGAGACGGCGAGCCGCCGGAACTCGCGGGCCGATTCGTTGATGTCCTCTGCCGACACGGGCTCGGCGCGTTGGGTGATGATTCTCTTTGCGGTGCTGAGGGCGTCGCGATCAAATCCGGCTATACGGGTGGCAATCGTGTCGACCACGTCGTAGAGATCGACGTCCGCGACGGCGCGGTTGATCCAGCCGTACCGCTCGGCGGTGACGGCGTCGAAGTCGTCGGCGGCCAGGACGATCTCGAGGGCCCGGGAGCGGCCGACGAGGCGGGGGAGCGCCTCCAGTGCGCCCCCGCCGGGGACCAGTGCGGCCCCGACCTCGGGCTGGCCGAGGATCGCTCGCTCGCGGCTGGCGAAGCGCAGGTCGCAGGCCAGCACGAACTCGCTGCCCACGCCGCGGGCGCGGCCGCGGATCGCGGCGATGCTGACGAAGGGTGCGTGGGCCAGCCGGACCACGATGTCGGTCCAGGCCGGCAGCCCCGTGGGCCCAGGGCCGGGCATCTCCGCCGCGCGGACGACGTCGAAGTGGGAGATGAAGTAGTCCTCGTCGGCGCTGTTGAACACCACGACCTTGACGGCCTCGTCCGTCTCGAGGGCGGCCAGCAGATCCCGCAGGGCCAGTACGACCTCGGGGTCGAGGAGGTTCAGCGGCGGGTTGTCGAAGGTGACGGTCCAGTACGCGGCGGACTTGCGCTCGATCTGCAGGGGTGTCTCATTCATGATCGTCCCATCGTCGAGGTTCTGAGTATAAAATATAAATTCAGTATCCCGAGTCTACTGCTGTGCCCCGGATGGACGAGGAGTAGCCGGGACGGGAACGGGAAGTCTCCGGCTATGAGACGCACCCTGCTGGCCGGGCTGGCTGCGGGCGCTGCCGGAACCGCCGCATTGGACGCGGTCAGCTACCTCGACATGCTGCTGCGCGCCCGACCGGCGAGTACCACGCCGGAGGAGACCGCGCGCCGCGCCGAGGATGCCCTTCACCTGAGGCTGTCCGAGGAAGGCCCCGACAGCGACGCTGCGGCCAACCGTCGCACGGCTCTCGGTGCGTTGCTGGGCATCACGGCAGGCCTCGCCACAGGCGTCGCGTACGGGCTCGTGCGCCCCCACCTGGGTCGCGTGCCGCTCGCCGCGCTGGGCGCCGGTGCGGGGCTCGTCGCCAACGTCGGCACCACCGGACCGATGGTGTTGCTCGGCGTCACCGATCCGCGTACCTGGTCGGCGAGTTCGTGGCTCTCCGACTTCTTCCCGCATCTTGCCTACGGCATGACGACGGCAGGAGCGTTCGAGCTGATGTGGCGACGGCCGGAGCCTCGGCGCCTCGCCTTCGCGCCGAGGTCAGGCGCAAGGGCTCTGGCGCGCGCGTGCCGGAGCGTTGCGCGTACAGCGTGATGTCACTCCGCGTCAGGCCGCAGACCTTCGCACCACGCCCTGCACCCCGTTCACGAACGACTCCCATGCCTTGCGCTTGGTGGCCAGTGAGCGGCGGCCGGAGTCGGTGAGCTCGTAGCGGCGTCGGGCCGTGTCGGCCAGTTGGACGAGCCGGTTGCGCTCGAGGTGGTGCAGGGCGGCGTACACCAGCTGGGAGGAGGGGGTGAACCTCCCGCCGGACCGTTCGCGTAGTTCGCGCATGACGGCTGTGGCATCGCCCGGTTCGTCACGGATCACGGCGAGCAACAGCAGGTCCAGATGGGCCCGCACGTGCGACTCAAGCATCTCAACCTCCCCGTCGGGGTACGAGGTCCGGAACTTCCCGGCGCGGGGCGAATGTGAACATGCCGAGGGCTGCGAGTACGCGATCGGACTCCCATGTCCCGGGATCACGCTCCACGGACACGGGGCCGACGTGCTGGTTCCTCGACGAGGGGCAGGGCCGGGCGGTCGGCCGTCGCGCGTGCCGTGTTCCGGCCGACGCCGAGGCTCGCGATCGCCGCGCCTACGGCGAAGACAGCGCCGACGGCCCACCCGGCGAGGTAGCCGTGCACGTTGCCGCTCACGGGGCCCAGGAGCGTCACGAGGACGGCGATGCCGAGCGCCGATCCCACCTGACGGCCGGAGTTGAGGAACGCGGAGCCGGTGCCCGAGCGTCCCTCGGGAAGTGCGGTGACACCGGCCGCGATGAGCGTGCCGAGTGCCAGCCCGACGCCGATGCCGCTGGCGAGCATGCTCGGCAGCAGATCGTGCAGGTATGACGGCTCCGGACCGGCGACGAGGACGCGCCACAACTGCGACACCGCGAGGAACAGGCTGCCCAGTACCGCTACCGGGGCAGGCCCGAGCCGGTGGACGAGCCGCGTGGTCAGTGCTGTAGCGATCGGCACCATCGCGGGGCCGGGGGCCATCGCGAGCCCGGTCTGTAGCGGGCTGTAGTGCCAGACGTCCTGGCACCACAGCGAGTTGGACAGCAGCATGATCCCGAAAGAGACGCTGAACAGGACCATCGCCACGTTGGCCGTCGCGAAGCGGCGTACCCGCAGCAGGGAAAGCTCCAGCAGCGGCGCCGGATGGTGACGGCACCGCAGCACGAACATGAGGGTCCCGGCAACCGCGACGACCAGCACCCCGATGGTGCGCGGATCCGTCCAGCCCCACGTGGGGGCCTGCACCAGTGCGCCGGTCAGCGCCCCCATGCCCACCACGAGCAGGACGCTTCCGAGCAGGTCGGGCACGGGCTCGTCGGCGCGGCCGCGGTCGTGCGCCAGCGCTCGGCGCCCGAGCACCCATGCCAACACCCCGACGGGGAGGTTCACCACGAACACCCACCGCCAGCTCAGGTCGACCAGCAGTCCACCAAGGAGCGGGCCGGCCACTGCGGCGAGCCCTCCGGCTGCTGACCAGCCTCGGGTTGCTGTCATCCGGCGTCCGGCGTCGACCGCACCGAGCAGCAGTGCGAGCGAGGTCGGCAGCAGCGCGGCGGCTCCGGCCGCCTGTACGGCACGCGCCACCACGAGCACCGGGACACTCGGGGCCACGGCGCAGACCAGCGATGCGATCGTGAAGACCGCGATGCCGCCGAGGAACACCCGCCGGTGTCCGAAGCGGTCGCCGAGCCGCCCGGCGGGGATCAGTAGTGCCGCGAGCGTGACCGCGTAGGCGTTGAGCACCCAGGACAGGTCCGCGAGCGACCCTCCGAGCGAACGCTGCATACCGACGAGCGCGACGTTGACGATCCAGAGGTCCAGGTTCGCCATGAAGGTCGCCGCGATCGCCACCACGACGACGCTGATGAGCTGTGCGCGCCTACCCACGAGGCGATCCGGCTCGCTGATAACGTGCATACCGAAAGCCAGGCATGGTCAGAACGATAGCAACTGAGTTGCTTTATGCAACGTAGCTGACGGCGGATGTGTGCGGCCACACTCCCGTCGAAACGGAGGGTCGGCTCAGGTGGCGGTGCGGTAGTGAAAACCGCACATCTCTCGGAAACCGGTCCGCTCGTACAGCCGTAGCGCTGGAAGGTTGGCGCGTTCGACCTGGAGATACATGCCGTCGGCATCGTGCGTACCGGCCCAGCCGGCCAGTGCGGCGAGCACATCGCGGGCCGCGCCTCTTCCTCGTGCCCGCGGAAGTGTGGCCATGCCGAACACTCCCGCCCAGCCTGTGTCGGCGACCGCACGCCCCACGGCGACGACGTCGTCTCCGCTCATCGCGCAGGCGTAGGCCCCTGGCGGTTCCACGCGGGCGAGCATGTCCCATTCGGCACGGGAGTCGCCGTGGTCGGACGCGGCGCACCAGATCTCGAACCATGCGCGCGTCGGGCTGTCGTCCAACCGAACCCGCAGCGAACGCGTCGGCACCTGTTCCAGGACGCGAGCGGTCGACGCCACCTGCAACGACACCGCGCTCTGGCGGCGGTATCCGCGCTCTGCCAGCACGGCATCGAGCCCGTCCGGACATGCCGGCGGGCTGATCTGGAACCGCGCGGTCGCGCCGTGACGGGCGTAGAAGTTCTCGGCCTCGACGACCCTGTGCACGAGTCTGCCCGGCTCGGCGTCACCGTGTGGCAGCACCGTGCCTGCCCACCAGGAGCAGTTGGGCGCATGGCGCAGCCACCATCCGTCGACATCCTCGACGTGCTCTGCCGGAAGAGCGCGGGCTGCTCGCTCTTGCAGGCCCCGCACCGTTTCCGGGCTGTTCGCGGCAGGTGGCGCCGACACGGACTCCCCTCCACCCGTGTGGCCCCATCGCACCGGTGGAGCTAGGTGGCCTCATCGCTGGCGTGCGCCGCGGCACTCTCCCAGCGCTCCTCGATCTTCCCGTACCGCCAGATGGCCACTGCAATCGCCCAGACGACGACGAAGCCGCCGACGATGACGAATCCGGCGGTGTTGAGATCGAAGTCGTTGGTGAAGTCCCAGATTCCGCCGGTCAGGTCGAACTCCTGGCCCAGCAGCCCCAGCAGTTCGATGCTGCCGATGAAGAATGCGAGCGCCACGGACAGAGCCGTGATCACGATGTTGTAGAAGACCTTGCGGACCGGCCGGGCGAACGCCCAACCGTAGGCGACCTGCATGAAAGCGCCGTCGACCGAGTCGAGGAGAGTCATCCCTGCGGTGAACAGGATCGGCAGGCACAGAACGGCGTACCAGGGCAGCCCGACGGTCGCCGCGCCCGCGGTGGCGGAGAGCAGCGCCACCTCCGTGGCGGTGTCGAATCCGAGCCCGAAGACGATCCCGACGGGGTACATCTTCCATTCCTTGTCGATCGTGCGCATCCAGCGGCCGAAGAACCGGTACATGAGTCCCCGGTTCTCGAGTTGGGCCTCGAGTTCCTCCTCGCGGTAGGTGCCCCGGCGCATGGCGAAGAAGAGCTTGAGGATGCCGACGAGGATCACGATGTTGAGGACGGCGATCAGGTAGAGGAAGCCGCCGCCCAGGATCGTGCCGATGAGCCCGCCGAGGGAGTGCAGGCCACCGTGCTCGTCGGTGACGGCCTTGAACACCGTCTTCGCCGCGATGGTGAGCCCCACGCCGATGACGCAGACGATGGTGGAGTGGCCGAGGGCGAACCAGAATCCGACCGATACGGGGCGCCTGCCCTCGTTCATCAGCTTTCGTGTCGTGTTGTCGATCGCTGATATGTGGTCGGCGTCGAAAGCGTGGCGCATTCCGAGGGTGTAGGCCGTGACGGCCGCGCCGATGCCGAGAAGCGGAAGATGCTGGGGCGCCACCAGGACGGCGAACATGCCCCAGCCGACGACGTGCAGGGCCACGATGACGATTCCCATCGCGGAAAGGCTGCGTCGCTGCGCGTCGGTTGTGCGTGAGAGGAGCTGTCCGATGCCCGTTGTCCGGCTCGACAGATCGGCCACGTGGATACCTCCGGTCGCTTCGACTGATCGATCGAAACTACCGCCACATTTGATGATCTGTACAGATGAACGTACAACGCTATCGGCGCAATACGTGCAAAAGGAATAAGACTCCGATCCGGCCGTCAGTTCCTGAGGTTCCGCAGGATTCGTGTCAGGGAGGCGCGGTCGGCGTCGTCGAGGCGCGCGAAGAACTCCTCGGCCTCGGCGGCCCGCGCGGCACGGACACCGGCGGACACCTGGGCGCCTCGGTCGGTGAGCGCGACGAGGGTGGCGCGGCGGTCGCAAGGGTCGGGGCGGCGCTCGACCAGGCCGTCCTTCTCCAGGGCGTCCACCACCTCCGTGGCGGAGCGCGCCGCGATGCGCAGGTGCTCGGAGAGGGTGCCGAGTCGCACCGGCCCGTGCCTGGTGAGGACGCCGAGTGCTCGAGCCTCCGACGGTGAGACGTCCCACGGAGCCAGTGCGCGCTGGGCCTGGTGTCGCAACTGCCGCGCCACCCCGCGGAAGGCCTCGGCGAGCGTCTCCTCGGGTTCGTCGGACTCCTCGAGCATCGGAATACCCTAGCAACCTGTATGGTTGTTCCCTCATGTTGAGGTAACCTCAGCAAGAATCGACGAAGGGAACACACGACTTGGGGACCGACATCTCGACGGACAAGCTGCTCCGATCCGGCCGACGCACGAACACGGCCGCGGAGAAGGCGCAGGCACAAGACGTGTCCATGCGTCGGATCGCGCGGCTCTTCGTCCCGCACCGCTGGGCCATCGCCACCGTCACCGCGATCATCGTGATCTCGTCCGTGGTCGCGATGGCAACGCCCTTCCTGCTGCGTGCCGTCATCGACGTTGCCCTGCCGCAGCGGAACCTGAAGCTCCTCGTCTGGCTCGTCGTCGGCATGGTCGCCGTCGCCGCCGTGACGGCTGCACTCGGCGTGGTGCAGACGTGGATCTCCACCGGTGTCGGCCAGAAGGTCATGCACCGGCTGCGCACGGACGTCTTCTCCCACCTGCAACGCCAGTCGCTGGCGTTCTTCACCCGCACCCGCACGGGCGAGGTCCAGTCGCGGATCACCAACGACATCGGCGGCATGCAGACCGTCGTCACCTCGACGGCCACCTCGCTCGCCTCGAACCTCACAACCGTCGTGGCCACCCTGGTCGCCATGCTCGCCCTGAGCTGGGAGCTCACGCTCGTCTCGCTGCTGGTGCTGCCGCCGTCGATCTGGCTGACCAGGCGGGTGGCGAGGATGCGCCGCGTGCTCACCGCGGCGCAGCAACGTGAGCTGGCCGACCTGAACGTCATCATCGAGGAGGGGCTGTCGATCAGCGCGGTGCAGCTCACGAAGACGATGGGCACCGGGCCCGCGCTCGTCGAGCGGTTCACCACCTCGTCCGAACGACTCGTCGATCTCGAACTGCGCGCCCAGCTGGCCGGTCGCTGGCGGATGGCCGCCACCACCGTCGTCTTCGCCGCGATCCCCGCGATCATCTACCTCAGCGCCGGTTTGCCCTTCACTGCCGGCGCGATGACGATCGGGACGCTCGTCGCCTTCACCGCGCTGCAGGCCGGGCTCTTCCGGCCGATCCTCGGCCTGCTGAACGTCGGCGTGTCGCTGATCAGCTCGCTGGCGCTGTTCGCCCGGATCTTCGAGTACCTCGACCTGCTGGTGGAGGTCGACGACCCCGACTCGCCGGTCGACATCGAACCGGCCCGGGTCGAGGGTCACGTCCGTGCCGAGGACGTCACCTTCACCTACCCCGGCAGCGAGGTCGCCGCCGTCGCCGGGATCTCGCTGGACGTCCCGGCCGGCTCCAGCCTCGCCCTCGTGGGGGAGACCGGATCGGGCAAGAGCACGTTCGCCGCTCTGGTCGCCCGGCTCTACGACCCCGACGCCGGCCGCATCACGATCGACGGCGTCGACCTGCGCGACATGCGCCTCGCCGACCTCGCCCGGATCGTCGGCGTTGTGAGCCAGGAGACCTACCTGCTGCACACCACCGTCCGGGAGAACCTGCGCTACGCCCGCCCGGATGCCACGGACGCCGAGATCGAGGCGGCCGCTCGCGCTGCGCAGATCCACGACCTGATCGCGGGCCTGCCCGAGGGGTACGACACGGTCGTGGGGTCGCGCGGCCACCGTTTCTCCGGCGGGGAGAAGCAGCGCATCGCGATCGCGCGCACCCTGCTGCGCGACCCGCGGGTACTGGTGCTCGACGAGGCGACCAGCGCCCTCGACACCGAGACCGAACGCGCCGTGCAGCGCGCCCTCGACGAGCTCAGCCGTGGCCGCACGACGATCACCATCGCCCACCGGCTCTCCACGGTGCGGGATGCCGACCAGATCGTGGTGATCGACCACGGCCGGATGATCGAGTCGGGCACCCACGACAGCCTCGTCGCCCGCCGCGGCCGCTACGCCAGCCTCGCGGCTGCTTGACCAGCGACAATCCGGCTCGTCAGCAGCAAGTCAGGCGCTGCACCTGCGTCTGTCTTCGAGCGGCACGTTCCGGGGTCGCGCGACCAGGCACCTTCTTGCATCTCGCCGAAACGGGGAGCCGTCGCTGGGGGCACAACCAGGATCGACGGGCATCGCGGGGGAGTGGGACCCCCTGAACCCCCCTGACACCCCCGGGACGGAATAGCCGCCGCCCCCGGACACCGGGCCTTCAGGCCATTTCCGGCAGAGTTATCCCTGGAACGCGAGTTTCTGGTCGTAGATCACCGAGATTCAGGTTGTTCACCCTCGCGTCGTATGACCCGCCGACAGTCGGCCGGCAGATGGTGGCCCCGGGCTTTCTCCGCCGCCCCAGGCGTGCTCGGCGAGCATGTCGGCCGGCTACGGTGATCCCTCCCGCGCTCGCGCGGCCTCACCCCCTTCGATGATGATCACTGTTGGGCCGCGCAGCCGTGTCCCGCCCGGTTGTCGGTCCCGATTTACCGATCATGGTCGGAGCGCTCCGCCTGCCCCGAGGAAGATCACTGTTTCGGGCCGCACGACGGTGTCCAGCATGGTTGCCGCTCCCGAACTGCCGATCATGCACCGGCTCGCGGCTGTCGGGGATCGTCAGTGGGGCCGCACCGCCGCGTGCCGCCCGGATGGGCTCGGGCGGCCGCTCGGCAGAGGTGGGGGTCGGCTGCCCCGCCTGCCCTGAAGGCGTGATCGTCATTTGGGGCCGCGTAGCCGTGTATTGCGCGGTTTTCGACCCCGATTTGCTGATCATGGTCGGTGTGTCGGACCGGCCGCGTGGCATGGCGGGGCCGGCCTGCCCGATGATCAACTTTTGGGGCCGCGCAGCCGCGTCCAGCACGGTTGCCGGTCCCCAACTGCTGATCATGCGCGGTGCGGGGGTCGTCGCCCGGCGCGGCGGCGGCTTGCCGCCGGGTGCCGTTCGGGGTCGCGCTGGTGTGCCGGTGGGTTGGTCCGCCTCAACCTGCTGATGATGGGCGGGCGCGGGCTGCCTTCGTGCCGGGGTGGGCGCCGGGCCGGCCCGTGAGGCTTGATCAACGTTTGGGGCCGCGTTGCCGTGTATTGCGCGGTCTTCGACCCCGATTTGCTGATCATGGTCGGGTGCTGGGGCCGGCCGCGCGGCATGGCGGGGCCGGGCTACCCGATGATCAACGTTTGGGGCCGCGCAGCGGGGTGCAGGACGGTTGCCGGTCCCCAACTGCTGATCATGCGCGGGAAGGGCGGCGTCGGTCGGCGCGGCGGCGGCTTGCCGCCGAGTGCCGTTCGGGATCGCGCTGGTGTGCCGCCGGATTGGTCCGTGTCAATCTGCTGGCGGGTTGCCTTCCTGTTGGGTAGGGCCCCGCCCGCCCTGAGGCTTGATCGTCGTTTGGGGCCGCGTTGCCGTGTATTGCGCGGTTCTCGACCCCGATTTGCTGATCATGGTCGGGTGTCGGGCTGGCCGCGTGGCATGGCGGGGCCGGCCTGCCCGATGATCAACGTTTGGGGCCGCGCAGCCGCGTCCAGCACGGTTGTCGGCCCCGATCTGATGATCATGGTCGGGCCGCCGACCTGTCGCTCGAGGATGATCGTCGTTTGAGGCCGCACACCCGGGTCCCGGCACGGTTGCCGGCCCCAATCTGCCGATCATGCATGGGTTGTCCGGCGAGCACCTGACGGTGATGGGTTGCCGCGCCGACCCGCTGATCATGGACGGCGCGGGCAGCCTCGTGCTGAGGCGAGGGCCGACCCGCCCGCCTGATCGTCGTCAGAGGCCGCGCAGCGGTATGCCGCCCGGTTGCCCGTCCCCAACAGCTGACTCGCTCTGCAACTGGTCCTGCAGCGACCCGAGTCGCTCGCGGTAGCGGGCGACGTTGCGCAGCTTGACGTCCTCGTAGCCGCGCACCTCGTCGGGCAGGTTCGCGATCTCCACGGCCAGCGGGAGGGTGTCGGGTTCGACCACGTCGAGCAGGCGCTCGACCACGTGGCGGTACTCGACGATCAGCTCCCGCTCGACACGGCGCACCGCGGCCCGGCCGAAGATGTCCAGCGGCGTGCCCCGCACCCGGCGCAGCGCCACCAGCAGCCGGAACACCGGCGTGAACCAGGGGCCGAGGCTGATCTTCTTGCGCATCCCCATGGCGCGCAGCACGGGTGGGTGCAGCCGGTAGGACTTCTTCGCCCCTGCACCGAACCGGGCGGCGACCGCTGCGTCGACCGCGGGGTCGAGCGAGAGCCGGGCGACCTCGTACTCGTCCTTGTACGCCATCAGTTTGTACAGCTGGCGTGCGACTGCCTCGGTGAGCGCGGTGGATCCGGGCACCCGCCGGGACTCGACATCGAGGGTTCGGGAGATGAACGAGGTGTAGGCCGCGGCATAGGCCGCGTTCTGGTAGTCGACGAGGTCGGGCACCCGGATCTCCAGCAGCCGGGCGAGCTCCGAACCCTCGGGCGCGGCCACGGAGGAGATCAGCTCGCGGGCGCGGGCGGGCGCCGGCGCCGGTGCGGGCGACTCCCCGCGCAGCCCGGCGACCGTCGCCTGGAACGCAGCCGGATCGGCCACGAACTGCCGTCCCCGCCGGAAGGCCTGCACGTTCTGCCGCGTGCGCACCCCGTTGACGCCGATCGCCTCCTCGACGGCCTCCGCCGGCAACGGCAACGCGCCCGCCTGGAGGGCCGCCCCGACGAGCAGCATGGTGGCGAACTGATCGTCACCGAAAAGAGTCTCGGCCAGTCTGCGGGCGTCGAGGAACACTGCCTCCTCGCCGCGGGTGGCCCGCCGGATCCGATCGTTGACGTCCGCGATGTCGGGGAAGGCCACCGCCGTGTCGGTGACCATCGGGCCCGTGGGCACCTGTGCGGTCGACACGACGGCGACGGTGCGCGACGGGCTGGTCGCGACAAGGTTCTTCGGGTCGGCCGCGACGAGCAGGTCGGCCGCCAGGTAGAGGTCGACCTCGCCCCTGGCGGCCTTGCTCGCCCCGTCCACACCCTCGTCGCTGATCTTGATGTCGCCGATGACCGCGCCGCCCTTCTGCGCCATCCCGGTCTGGTCGAGGGAGCTGACCTGCCGCCCGGCGATGGTGGCCGCGACCCCCAGGATCTGCGACGTCGTCACGACTCCGGATCCGCCGACGCCGAGGATTCGCGTGGTGTGCCGGTCGGCCGGTACGACCAGGCGCGGCGCGGGCAACGCACCGGCGTCGAGGTCCGGCGCGGTGGTGCTCGTGCGCCCGCCGGGCGGGGGCACGATCGTGAGGAACGACGGACAGTCGCCGTCGAGGCACGAGTAGTCCTTGTTGCAGGAGGACTGGTCGATGCGGGTCTTGCGGCCGAACTCCGTGCGCACCGGCTGCACCGACAAGCAGTTCGAGGCCACCCCGCAGTCGCCGCACCCCTCGCAGACCCGTTCGTTGATCATCACGCGCTGCACAGGGTCGGGGGCGAGCCCACGCTTGCGCTTGCGGCGCAGCTCGGTGGCGCATTCCTGGTCGTGCACGAGCACGGTGACGCCCTCGACCTTGGCGAGGGTCTCCTGGGCCTCCAGCAGCCGGTCGCGGTGCCAGACCTCGACGCCTGCCGGCAACCCCGCGCGCCGGTAGTTCTCGGGCCGCTCGGTCGTGATGATCATCTTCCGCACGCCCTCGGCGGCGAGGGCGCGCGTGATCTCGGGAACGCTCATCACGCCCACGGCCTGCTGGCCGCCGGTCATCGCGACAGCGGAGTTGTAGAGCAGCTTGTAGGTGATGTTGACGCCGGCAGCGATCGCGGCGCGGACGGCCAGGCTGCCGGAGTGGTGGAACGTGCCGTCGCCGATGTTCTGCAGCAGGTGGGTGCGGGTCAGGAAGGGGGCCATGCCGATCCACTGGGCGCCCTCGCCACCCATCTGCGTCAGTCCCGCGACGTCGCCGACCTGCGCCGGCGGCATCAGCAGCACCATCGCGTGGCAGCCGATGCCGGCGCCGACCAGGGAGCCTTCCGGCACCTTCGTGGAGCTGTTGTGCGGGCACCCCGAGCAGAAGTACGGCGTGCGCGGGACCAGCGGGAGCTCGATCACGTTCCGCGCCGGCTGCTGCGCCGCGCGCCACGCGGTGACCGTGGGGAAGTCGCCGTGCTCGTCGAACCGCTCGGCCAGCGCGGAGGCCACGGTGTCGGCGTCGAGCTCACCCTCGCTGGGCAGCAAGGGGAGGCCGGCGCTCGCGTACTTGCCGGTCACGGCGGGCGCGTCCGCGCGTCCGTAGAGGAGGTCCTTGATCGCGATCTCGAGGAACGAGCGCTTCTCCTCGACCACGACGATCTCGCGCAGGCCGCGCGCGAACTCGGTGACCACGGTCGGCTCCAGCGGGTGGACCATCCCCAGCTGCAGAAGCCGCACGCCCCGCCGTTCCAGCTCCGCGTCGTCCAGGCCCAGGATGTGCAGCGCCTGGCGCAGGTCGAGGAACGTCTTGCCCGGCGCGACGATCCCGATGCGGTCGGACGGCCCCGACCGCACGATCCGGTTGAGCCCGTTGAGGGCGGCGTAGCGGCGCGCGACCTCCAGCCGGATGCCGTTGCGGCTGCGTTCCAGCGGCGTGAGCGCGGGTTGCATCAGCCGCGTGGTCACCTCGTGGACGAACGGGCGTCCGTCCACCTCGAGCTCGGGGAGCACCGGCACGACACGGTCCGGGTGCACCTGCACGGTCGCGGCGCCGTCGGCGATGTTGGTGGCGATCTTGAAGCCGACCCACAGCCCCGATGCCCGCGACATCGCGACGGCGTGCAGGCCGAGGTCGAGTACTTGCTGCGGGTCGGCGGGGTACAGGGTGGGCATGCCGAGGTCGGCGAGCAGCTGCTCCGAGGCGCCGGGGACGGTGGAGGACTTCGCACTCGGGTCGTCGCCGACGAACGCGACGGCCCCGCCGAGGTGATGAGTGCCTGCCAGGTTCGCGTGACGCAGTGCGTCGGTGGCCCGGTCCAGGCCGGGCGACTTGCCGTACCAGAAGCCCGTGACACCGTCGACGCGCCGGTCGGGCGACCCCGCGGCGAGCTGGGTGCCCTGCACGGCGGTGGCCGCCAGCTCCTCGTTCACCGCCGGCCGGAACACGACGTCGTGCGCGTCGAGCAGCTCGCGGTGCCGGTTCAGCTCCAAGTCGTAGCCGCCGAGCGGGGATCCCTCGTAACCGGAGATGAAGACCGCGGTACGGCGGCCCGCCCGCTGGTCCGCGCGGCGCACGTCCAGCGGCAGGCGCGCCAGGGCGTGGATGCCGGTGAGGTGGATCAGGCCGTCGTCCAGCTCGTAGCGATCGTCCAGCAGCGAGCGCGTGGTGGGTGCTGCCACAGCTGCGTCTCCTTGAGTTATTCGGGCTTGTCACGATGGTGACGGGACAACGGTCCCAGGGACATGGGGCAGATCCAGAAACTTGCGGTCGAATCCCGTGCTATCCACGAAGGATGGGGATGGACGGGCGAGCGGCGACCACCGAGGCGCACCTGCGCGCAATGGCCGAGCGGCTCGACGAGCTGGCGCCGATGATCACCGCGCGGATACGCGCCGAGGTGCCCGACTACGCGGTCCTGCCAGTGGTCGAACACCTACATGACGTGGATTCGCAGATCAAGGGCGTCGTCGACGGGCTGCTGGCCAGGCAGCCTCCTCCTGCCGAGGCGATCGAGCGAGCACGGAAGGTGGGCAGGCGCCGGGCCGCCCGCAACTTGCCGCTGCCCAGCGTCGTCGAGGCCTACCACATCGCCTACCGCGAACTGTGGAACGAACTGCTCGGCCGGGCCCAGGCCGAGGGCCCGGAACAGGCCGGTGCTCTCGTCGGCGAGGTTGCTCTGTTGTGGAACTGGTTCCATCGGCTCAGCGCCACCGTGGCCGAGTCCCACACGGAGGAGACCCGGCTGCGGGCCACCACACGCGCGGCACTGCAGCGGCGGTTCGTGGGGATGCTGCGTGGATCGTCGCGTGGGGCGGAGGAGCAGGGCGCGCTCGCGCGACAGCTCGGATTCGACCCCGACGAGGAGTTCGTCCTCGCCCGGGCCGACGAGATTCCCGAGACCCGGGTCGAGGAGCTGGACAACCGGTTGGCGGAGGTGGCCGGCACCGTGCAGTGCTCATGGGACGCGGGCTCCGTGGTCGTCATGGCCCAGGGCTGCAGCGACACCGACCTGCTCGACGCCGTGCACGCCGTGATCTCGGACGCCCGCGTCGCGGTGGGCCTGCCGCGACGTGGCGTCGACGGAGCACGCCTCAGCCTGCTCGACGCGGACGACGCGTTGCTGCGTTCCCGGGCGGTCGGTGCCGACGTGCGTTTCGCCGACGACTGGCTGCTCGCGACGCTCGGGGCGAGCAGCCACCGTCTGGAAGCCCTGCTGTCGCGGGGCGCAGGCGTCGCCCGCGCCAACCCGGCTCTCGCGGCGACCGTGCAGGCTTTTGCCGATGGCCGCAGCTCCGTCACCTCGTGCGCGCGGATCCTGCAGATCCATCCCAACAGCGCCAAGTACCGCCTGGACCGCTGGCGGGCACTCACCGGGTGGGACCCGCAGACGTTCCCCGGCCTCGTGTCGTCACTGGTGTGCCTGGGTCTGTTCGCCCCATCCGAGGCGCGCGCCTCTGCAGCGGAGGACTGTTCACCAGCTCGTCGGACGAACGGCACGTCGGTCCCGACCTGACGGGCGAGGGCCGCTCGTCCGACGAGCTCACCGGTGCAGAGCGCGGCGCGCCAGCCAGTTTCCGAGCAGCTGTGCCACCTGCACGATCACGATGATGATCACCACCGTGACCAGGGTGACCGGCCAGTTGAACTGCTGGTAGCCGTACGTGATGGCGAAGTTGCCCAACCCGCCCCCGCCGACGTAGCCGGCCATCGCCGACATGTCGACCACCGCCACGAAGATGAACGTGTAGCCCAGGATCAGCGGGCCCAGCGCCTCGGGCACCAGCACGCTCCAGATGATCCGGAACCGGCTCGCGCCCATGGAGCGGGCGGCTTCGATCACTCCCGGGTCGACCGAGACGAGGTTCTGCTCGACGATCCGGCCGATGAAGAACGTGGCCATCGCCGACATCGGGAACAGCACCGAGCGCGTGCCGATCGTGGTGCCCATCACGAGCAGTGTCAGCGGCCCGACCGCGGTGATGAAGATGATGAACGGGATCGGCCGGATGATGTTGACCAGCACGTTGAGCACGTGGAATGCGGGCGCGTTCTGCAATAGCCTGCCGCGGCGGGTGGCGTAGAGGGCCACACCGAGCGCGAGCCCGAGCAGCCCGGCGATGAGCATCGTCCAGAAGACCATGTAGACGGTCTGCTGGAACGAGAGCCAGAGCACGGGGGCGAGCTGTCCCCAGTCGGTCATGACGCCGCCTCCGCGGGAGGAAGTGCGTCGGCGGTCACGATGCCGCCTCCGCCCGGATCTCCTCGACGCGGGTGTGTGCGGCGAGGTCGGCGACGAGCGCGTCGATTGCGTCGTTGTCGCCGGTGAGTTCGAAGGTGATGCTCCCGAACGGCTTCTCGGCCAGCTCGCGGATCCCGCCGTAGACGATCGTGCTGTGTACGTCGCTGGCGGCGAGCGCGCTGGACAAGGCGGCACGCGCACCGGGATCGTCGCGCACCCAGACGGTGACCATCCGACCGTCGAAGTGCTCCCGCAGCCGGGCGAGGGTCTCCTCGGACGGGCGGTCGTGCAGCACGCTGTGCACGAACCGCCGGGTGGCCTCCTGCTGCGGGTCGGCGAACACGTCGTAGACCGGGCCGTGTTCGATCACCTGGCCCTGCTCCATCACCGCGACCTTGTCGCAGATGGAGCTGACCACCTCCATCTCGTGGGTGATCACCACGATGGTCGTGCCGAGCTCCCGGTTGATCCGCTTGAGCAGGGCGAGGACGTCGAGGGTGGTCTCGGGGTCCAGCGCGCTGGTTGCCTCGTCGGCGAGCAGGATCCGCGGCGAGGTGGCCAGCGCACGCGCGATGCCGACCCGCTGTTTCTGCCCGCCGGAGAGCTGGTCGGGGAACTGGCGGGCCTTGTCGGAGATCCCCACGAACTCCAGCAGCTCGGCCACCCGCTGCCGGCGCCGCTCGCGCGGCCATCCGGCGATCCGCAGCGGATAGCCGACGTTGCCCGACACAGTGCGTGAGGAGAACAGGTTGAACTGCTGGAAGATCATCCCGACCTCGCTGCGCAGCTCCTGCAGCCCGCGCTCTCCGAGCTCACCGGTCACGCGCCCGCCCACGCTGACGGTGCCCGCGGTCGGCAGCTCGAGGGCGTTGATCATCCGGACCAGCGTGCTCTTGCCCGCCCCCGAGTAGCCGATGACACCGGTGATCTCGCCGTCCTCGATGTCGAGGTCGACATGATCCACGGCAAGCACACCTGATCCCCGCGGCCCCGGGAACTCCTTCGCGGCGCCCCGGAAGCTGATCACTGGAGCCACGATCAGCTGCCGATCTTGCGGATGTTGTCCTCGATCCGGACCGTCTCGGCCTGCAGGTCCGCGGCGTCGTTGTTCTTGAAGATCGTGTCATCGCCCAGATCGGCGCGAATCGCCGCCTCCACCTCGGGGCTGTGGTAGATCGCCACGAGCTGCTGGTAGGTGGGGTTGTCCTTGTCGGCCGCGCGGGCGACGAAGGTGTTGATGTAGGGCTTGGACGCGTCACTGTTCGGGTCGTCGGCGAAGATCCGCTTGTCCTTGCCCAGCTTCGCGGCGGTGGCGTAGTTGTTGTTGACGATCGCGCCGTCGACGCCGGCCAGGTTCGCAGCGGTCTGCGCGGCGTCCACCGGCAGCACCGTGACCTTCGACGTGGCCTGGTCGATGTCGTTGACGGTGGAGAGCGAGTTGCCTCCGCCGCGGAGGCTGATGAGCTTGGCTGCCTGCAGCACCAGCAGCGATCGGGCCTCGTTGGTGGGGTCGTTGGGGATCGCGATCTGGCCGCCCTGCGGGATCTGGTCCACCGAGGTGTGCTTGAGGGAGTACAGCGGCAGCGGATAGACGGCGGTGGCGCCGATCGGCACCAGCGTGTCGCTGTTCTTGACGTTGTAGTTCGCGAGGTACTGCAGGTGCTGGAACTGGTTGAGCTGCAGCTGGTTCTGGGAGAGCGCGGGGTTGGGCTGGTTGTAGTCGGTGAAGTTCACGAACTGCACCGTGATGCCCGCGCCCGCGGCCTTGTCCTTGAAGACGTTCCAGTAGTTCTCGCTGGCGTCGGCCACGCCGATGGTGATGACCGGGGTGCCGCCGGATCCGGCGGCCGGAGTCGAGCCCGGTGCGGCGCAGGCAGCGGCCAGGATGAGCGCAGGCAGGAGCAGGAGCAGCGCTCGTCGAGCACGTGGCATGTCGGGGAATCCTTTCGGCGCGCGGGCCGCTCACTCGCGGCCGCGCGGAAGTACCGGTGATCCGGGCGGTGGCGCCCGGAGAGTCGTGAAGGTGGGCGGGCTCTCGGCCCCGACTGTCCGGAGCGGGAGGCGCCGGGCCTGTGGTCAGCGGGAGCGAGAGCCCCGGCGACAGCCGTGGCAGCGACAGGGCGGACGAACGGCCGCGACGCAGGCGGCACGCGGCGCGCCGACCAGGGCGTCACGCCCTTCGTTCGCTTCCCCCACGAGGGTGAATTTATCAGGACGGGTTACGGGGTCTTCCAGGCGTCGTAGAGCTGGATACGCGAGGAGGCGTCGAAGCGGACCCCGTGGACATCGGCGCCGACGCCCAGCACGGTGGTGAGCTCGACGACCGGCACGGTGTAGTAGTTCTGCAGGAGCAGCTGCTGGGCCTGGCCCACCAAGCCGGTCCGCTTCGCCGGGTCGGCCTCGGCGGCCTGGGCGGCGAGCAGCTCGTCGAGTGGGCCGGGTGAGAGCCGGTAGAAGTTGTTGCCGGTCGTCGCGAACTGGGAGCGCAGGATGTCCGGGTCGGCGCGGGTGAGGTTCCCCCAGGTCGCGACGAAGTTCCCGCTCTGCTGCACGGGCGTCGCGTCGGTGATCGGGCGCTCGTCGAGCTGCAGGTCGATGCCGACGGCCTTGAGCTGCTGCTGGATGAGCTCCAGCGCCGGCCTGTTGGTGCCGGCGTTGGAGAACCAGGTCAGCGGGATCGTCAATGCCTGGCCGGCCTTGGCGCGGATGCCGTCGGGGCCGGAAGCCCACCCGTCGGCGTCGAGGACGGCGGCGGCCTTGGCGGGGTCGAAGCCCAGCAGCGCGGACTCGTCCTGGTAGGAGGGCGTGCTGGACGCGAGCACGCTGGTGGCCGGCTTGGTCTGGGACGTGAACACGGCACCCACGAGCTCGGGCCGATTGATCGCCAGCGAGATCGCCTGCCGCACGGCGGGGTCGGAGACGATCGGCTTGCTGAGGTTGAAGCTGATCCCGAACGGGATGCCGGGGTTGGCCCGGGCCGGCAGCTGGATGCCCACGGCTGTCAGCGGGGCCTCGTCCTGCTGCCCGATGCTGCCGACGGCGTCGACCTCACCCGACTGCAGGCTGCCGGTCCGCACACCCGACTCGGGGACCACGCGGAACTCGATCCCGTCCAGGTACGCCTCGCCGGTGTGCGCCGACAGCGCCGAGCCCCAGTTGTAGCCCGCGCGCTTGGTGAGGACGGTCGACTGGTTGAGCGCGTAGCTCTGCACGACGTAGGGACCCGACCCGATCACGGCGGCGCAGCGCTCGTCGTCCGTCTTCGCCACGGTGGCGGGGGAGAGGATGCCGAGGCTGTGGGTGGAGCTGCCCTGCAGGAACTGGACGTTCGGCGCGCTGAAGGTCACCGTGAACCTGGTCGGGCTCTCGACGGTGGTGCCCTGGTAGTTCGCCAGGTAGCCCTTCGGGAGGCTGCCGCGGGCGCCGAGCTGGGGCACCTTGTCGAAGTTCGCCTTGACCGCGGCGGCATCCAGGGGCGTGCCGTCGCTGAAGGTCACACCGGGCCGCAGGTCGAACGTGTACGCGGTGGCGTCGGCGTTGATCTGCCAGCCGGTGGCGAGCCACGGCACGATCTCGCCGGTGTCGGGGTTCTGGTCGGTGAGCGAGTCGACGATCTGGCGCAGGGAGTAGATGGAGTCGTTGCTGGTGACCTGCTGCGGATCGAGGCACCCCTGGTCGCTGCTGACCGCGAACGCGAGCGTGCCGCCGGGCTGCGGGGGCCCGGCGTCCGCGGCCGGCTGGGCGGACGTGCCCCCGGAACCGCACGCGGCCAGGCCGAGGACCACGACGATGCCGAGCAGGGCTGCCGGGAGCCGCCGTCGGAAGGGGACAGGGAGCGATCTCATGGACGGTGTCCTTCGGGGAGGCTGGGGGTTGGTGCAGAAGGGCCCGCGAACGTCGGGGGGCGCCTCGCGGAGTTGCCTCGCCGAGGCGTGGTTCGCCGGCCCGCGTTCGCGGCGGGGCAGGGAAGTCAGCGGTCCTGAGCCGGGTCAGGCCTCGCCGTCGCTGACCGCGGATCGTCCGCCGTCAGCAGCAGGACGGCGGCCGGCGCAGGGCGCGCTGCGCCGTGGGTTCCGCCGTCACTGCTCGTCGTAGGCGTGCCCGCGGCGCGATGGCCAGAAGACCTCGAGGTCCGGCCGCAGGCTCCCCGACATCGACACCTCGTCCGCGGAGCGGAGGGGCCGAGGCCCCGGCACTGCCGATGTCATGCATGCATGCTGCGTTCCGAGCACCCCGAGAAACAACCCGGTGTCCGGGTTGTGGAAACGCGGATCGAATGTCCGGACTCGGGCCCGTCAGTGTCAAACGTGGATCCGGGCGGAGCCCGAGGGGGGCGTTCCGAGCGACTCGCGCCGCACGCCGAGCGCCTCGAACAGATCCTTCTCGTCCAGCGGCGCGCATTCGGTGACCGGGATGCCGCAGGCCGCGAGGAACTGCTCCACCGCCTCCGGCGTTTCCGCCGCCAGACCGAGGCTCGCCTGAGCGGCACCGGGCCAGAAGGTGAACTGGAGCCGCACGTCGTCGACGTCCGCGGTTTCGATCCGCCGCTGCCAGGCCGGCTGCTCGGTGTGGTGCAGGCCGCGCAGCAGGTTCACCCCGATTCCTGCCGTGTCCACGTCCACGCGGACGTCCTCGTCGAAGCGGAACGGGCGGTCGGGCAGCAGGTTGGTGCGCGTGAACTGGACCCGGGAGCCCGCCCCTGTGGTCTGCACCAGCGTGCCGATGCGGCACCCCGAATGGTCGGCGTCGTCGAAGGGAAGGATCTCCTGCACCCGATCCCGAATCTCGACGCCCCGGGCCCGCAGATGTGACCGTACGACGTCCTGGAACACCGGATCGACGAGCACCGTCTTGTACAGGCCCTTGTAGTGAAATCCCGACGCACCACGGATGCCGGCGTGCCGCACCCCGGCGAAGATCGCTTTCTTCCGCTCGACCAAGGGAAGGGCGAGCAGGGGCGTGACGCGCCCGTCCACCGCGTCCACGAGTAGGGGCATGCCGTCGAGTTCGCGGCCCGGGGTCGAGACGTTCGCGACCACGGCGGGAATCCCGAGTTCGCGCGTCAGCCGGGCCGAGTGGGAGAGGGCGTTTCCCGTGCGAACGATGAGTGCCGCCGCCTCGCTGAGCCGCCCCAGCTCGGCGGCTGTCGGCATCGTGTCCAGCACGACGACCCAGCCGCGGACGGGCATCCCGTCGCCCGCCGCCGTCGCCGGACCGATCCCGTAACCGGGAGAGACCACGACGTCGACGGGCCGGGCACCGCACGTGTCGGGGCGTGCCGCGGGAAGGGGCCTGGTCACGGGCGGAGTGACGATGTCGCGGGACTGGAACACGTACAACCGGCCGTCGTGAACACCCCACTCCACCTCCTGCGGACCGCCGAACTCCTTCTCCAGCAGGTGCCCGAGAGCTTTCAGGGCCGCCGGAAGATCCTCATCCGTCACCGCCCAGTTCGCCGGGGTGGGCGCCGGGGCGCCTGCCCGGGGAAGCGTGTAGCGCTCTTTCGCGCCCAGCCCCCCGACGACGCGCGTGTCGGGTCCGTCGGCGAACTCCACCAGCATGGTGGGGCTCTCGGCGATCGGGTTCCTGGTGGACAGCACGCCCGCGACCGCACAGGGCACCATGCGTTGGACGACCACATGCATCGGTGCGCGCGTGCTGGCGCCGTGCAGGGCCTGATAGGCGATCGCCGACAGGACCTCGTCGGCGGTGTGGAGATCGGCGTACGACCCGTGCGCGCCGCCGGGAAGAATGTCCTTGTCGGCGGAAGAGCTGCGCACCATGACAGGCACCCCGGAAAACACGGTGTCCATCAGCTCGCGCACATCTGCGGCCACGATCTCAGAATGGGTTGTGGCGTAGTGTTCGTCATTGAGAACGTAGGCTTCGGGAACCGGGAGACCGGCGTTGAGCATCGTGCGTAATCGCTCCCCCGTGATGCCGACGTCCAGCGGGCATGCCTGTAACGCAAGCAGCAACTCCACGATCGACAGCCTCTCTAGCAGGGCCTGGTGCCGGATTGGCGCTGTGCCGCGCCACTATCCGGGGAAACGGAATTCCTGCAGAGACTGTTCACGCGTATGACCCGCGACATAGGGGGGATCCCGGCGCGTTGATCACTGTTCACATTACGCGGCGATCACCTCAGGCATCACCGGGGGCCCGAAAAACGGCACGGGGATTGATCTTCCACGTTCTGCGCGCGGCGCCCCAGGGGTGCTTCGCGCCGCACGGGCCGAAGCGGACCTGGAGCGAGAACATCCCCCGATGCCCGTTGCGGGGACGAGCATCGGGGGATGGGGCAGGCTCCCGTCGGGGCGGGCCTCAGTCGCCGGCGACGCTACGCCCGCTCTTGGGCGTGGGCGCCTGGTCGTGGTCGGAACGCTCGTCGTCGGAGTGGTTGTGGTCCGAGTGGTCGTTGTCGACCGCGGTCGGCGGCGCGTGGACGACCGACGGGTCGCGCTTGGCCTTCACCAGGCTCGCGATGGTGGTGATGACCAGGACGCCGACGATCACGCTGAGCGAGAGTTCGATGCCGACGGTGGGGACCGGCACGGGCTCGCCGCCGTTGATGAACGGCAGGTTGTTCTCGTGCAGCGCCTCGAGCACCAGCTTCACGCCGATGAAGGCGAGGATCACCGAGAGCCCGTAGGACAGGTAGACCAGTCGGTTGAGCAGCCCGCCCAGCAGGAAGAACAGCTGTCGCAGACCCATCAGCGCGAACGCGTTGGCCGTGAAGACGAGGTAGGGCTCCTGCGTGAGGCCGAAGATCGCGGGGATCGAGTCGAGGGCGAACAGCAGGTCGGTGAAGCCGATCGCCAGCATCACCATGAGCATCGGCGTGAGCAGGCGCTTGCCGTTGACCCTCGCGAACAGCTTGGTGCCGTGGAAATCGTCGGTGACCGGCAGGTACTTGCGCAGCAGCCGCACCGGGGCAGGCTCGCCGTCGTCGTGCTCGGTGCCCTGGCGCGCCAGGTTGACCGCTGTGACCACGAGGATGACCGCGAAGAGGTAGAAGATCCAGCTGAAGGCCGCGATGGCGGCAGCACCGATGGCGATGAAGATGCCGCGCATGATCAGCGCGATCACGATTCCCACCAGTAGCACCCGGTGTTGGTGCACCGACGGCACGCTGAACGCCGCCATGATGACCACGAACACGAACAGGTTGTCGACCGAGAGTGAGTACTCGGTGATGTAGCCGGCGAAGAACTCCCCGGCGAAGGCGCCGCCGGCGAAGAACCAGATCCCTATACCGAAGAGCACGGCGAGTGCCACGTAGAAGAGCACCCAGCGGGTGGCCTCCTTCATCGTGACGGTGTGTGGTTTGTGGTCGACCAGGAACAGATCGGCGAGGATGATGGCCACCAAGCCGCCGATGGTGGCGAGCCACAGCCAGGTAGGCACGTTCACTGAGGGGACCTCCGGGGGTCGCTCGGGCAACGCGGAACGGCCCGAGGTCTCTCCCATCGGCCCTGGGTGAGGTGGTGCGGGCCGATCGATGGCGCCGGGTCCCGATGGCGGTGGGCTCCGTGCTGACGACGCCACCGCGAGCGGGATACTCCCCTACGGTGCTGGCAACATTCCATCATGATCCGAACCGGTCGGCACAGGCGGAGTGACGTTGGACACGTCACATTTGAGCAAGTTGCCCGGATCGAGGGTATCTGCTGCGGGCACTAAGTCGCAGCGGCAGACGTTCCCCCGCCTGCGGCCGGCTCCGGTGCAGAGCTCAGCCCAGGAAGGTGTTGACCTCCGCGGCGAACTCCGTGGGGTACTGGAAGAGGAACCCGTGGCCAGCGTTCGGGTAGATCGAGAGGGTGGCGTTCTGCAGGTTCGATGCCAGTAGCCTGCTGTTCCTCGTCGGTATGAGGATGTCGCAGTCGCCGTTCGCCACCAGCGTGGGCCGCTCGATCCCGGCGAGCCGGTGCAGGCGGGTCGGGTCCGGGATCCCCCAGGCGGTGATCGCGTCGAGCTGGGCGTCACGGGTCTGGAGGCTGGTCGGTTCGTCCCGGTCCTGCGTCCGGCTGCAGATGCGGTCGATCGCGTCCCAGCCCTTGCCGACGCTCGTCGGAGTCCGCTCGAAGAAGAGGTAGAGGAAGTCCTCGCCCGTTGGCTCGTCGGGTGTCGCCGCGTCCAGGACGTCCGGGGTGAAGCCGTGCATCTGCTCGCCGCCCTGCGGGCCGGTGCCGGCCAGCACGAGGCGGCGCACGAGTTGCGGCCGGATGAGGGTGAGTTTCTGGGCGACGAAGCCACCTAGGCAGAACCCGAGGATGTCGAGTGTGCGCAGGCCGAGGGCGTCGACGAAGGCGAGTGCGTCGCGCGCCATCGCCGTGACGCTGCTCGGTGTCCGTCCTGAGGAGCCGCCCACGCCGGTGTTGTCGAGCAGGATCACTTCACGTTCGGCCGCGATCGCGTCGATGAGCAGTGGATCCCAGTTGTCGAGGTTGCCGCGGAAGTGCTGCAGGAACAGCAGTGGTGTCGTCTCGGGCCCGGTGCTGCCGAAGCGGCGGTAGGCGTACGTGATCCCGTTGCCGGCCTCGATGTGGAGGTTGGGGGCGGTGACCTGTCTCGGAGTGGTCGTGGGTGTGGACATCGCGCGGGCCGTCACGCCGCCGGCACGGCTGCGACGTAGGGATCGAGCCGGTCATCGCTGCGGTACGGACCGGCTTCCGGATGGTGCGACACGGGCAGGGGTGCTCCTTCGGGGAACGGGCTGACGCGAGGTCGGCCGACATCGGCGTCTCATCCCCACTGTCATGCCGCAAGGCCCGGGACGACACCCGGGAACGCCCGTGACAACTCCCTGGCGGGTGTGGTCTCGACCTCTACTGGGTGGGTCCTCGCCGCCTGGCTCCGTCACTGCGTCCGGAATATCGGATTTGCGCACATCCGATGCCACTCTGAGGTGAAGCGCGCGGCCACGGCGCGCTGAGCCGGGGTTCCGGCAGGGGGCTACCTCGCCGTGACGACGCCTGTTCCGCCCGTGTCCTGATGGCGCTGCCCCGGGACAGGACCCAGGGGTCTCACGGGTGCGGTTCCCGGTGGCGATGCGTGACAGTTGTCCCCGATGTCAGCGACGGAGGGTGCGCTTCCGGCCCTGTGGCCCGTGCGCTCACCCCATGGGAGGCAGTCATGCCAGTCGACGAGACCTGGACCGGAGGATGGATCGTCGTGGACCAGGACGGCCACGAGCTCACTCGTGACCCCCTGTCCGGGGAACGGTTCACCGAGGCGACCGCGAACCAGGAAGCCGCCGCATCACGCTTCGCGGGGGTCGACGCGCGCGCTGTCTTCCGGCAAGCGGCCGCCTGAGACACCCGGCGGGCACGCCGCCGGCCCCCTGGCACGTTTCGCGCCGACCGTGATCGTCGCGCATGCGGGTTAGCATCCCGCGAGGTCCGGGCACGAGGCCGGGCGTTGACGACGGGGGAGACTGCGATGGCGCAGGACACGGTCGCGGACGCGATCGACGACGGCTCCGGCAATCTGGTCGACAAGCGCAACCTGCGCACGGCCGCCTGGGGCGGACTCATCGGAACCGCCCTCGAGCAGTACGACTTCGTCATCTACGGCACTGCCACCGCGATCATCTTCAACCGCATCTTCTTCCCCGACGCCGACCCCGCCATCGCCGTGATCGCCGGATTCGCCACCTACGCGGTCGGGTTTCTCGCCCGGCCCCTCGGAGGCCTCTTCTTCTCCCGCTACGGCGACCGGCTGGGCCGGAAGTTCGTGCTCGTCGCCACCCTGTTCCTCATGGGCATCTCGACGTTCCTCATCGGTGCCCTGCCGAGCTACGAACAAGCCGGTCTGCTCGCGCCCGCCCTGCTGGTCGTCCTGCGACTGCTCCAAGGGTTCGGGGCCGGCGCCGAGCAGGCGGGCGGGGTGGTGCTGCTCACCGAGGTCGCCCCGCGCGAGCGGCGGGGCCGCTACGCATCGCTCGTGTTCGTCGGCGCGTCCGCAGGTACAGCGCTCGGTGCCGTCATCTGGATCCTCGCGCAGTTGTTGCCCGACGAGCAGTTGCTCGCATGGGGGTGGCGGCTCGTGTTCTTCTCGAGCGCGTTCGTGACGCTCGCCGCGTACATCCTGCGCAGGCGACTGCGTGATGCCCCGGTCTTCGAGCAGGCGAAACGGGAGCGGGACCAGGAGCGCACCGTCACCGAGTCACCGATCAAGAGCGTGTTCACGGTGGGCCGACGGCCGTTCTTCCGCACGTTCGCCCTCAACATCGGCGGCAACACCCAGTCCTACGTGTTCCAGGTCTTCATGGGGAGCTATCTGATCCAGACCGTGGGCGTCGACGAGCGGCTGGTGCCGCAGGCGCTGCTGGTCGGCGCGCTCTTCGGATGCGTCTCCGCGTTCGTGACGGGTGTGCTCACCGACCGGTACGGACGCAAGCCGGTGATCATCGCTGTGGCCGCGTTCCTCGTGCTGTTCCCGGCACCCGCGTTCCTGATGCTGGACACCGGCAACACTGCGCTCGTCGTGCTCGTGATCGTGCTCGGGTTCGTCTTCGCCGCGTACGGCACGGTCGGCTCGCAGGCCGCCGCCTTCGCCGAGCTCTCGGGCTCGCGGTACCGCTACGCGGGCGTCGCGCTCGGGCGCGAGTTCTCCGCGGTGCTCGGGGGTGGCATCGCACCCCTCCTATCGGGAGTGCTCGTCCAGCTGTTCGCCGGGTGGATCGGTGTTGTGGTGTACATGACCGCGATCATGCTCGTCACCCTCGTCACCGCCGTCCGGATGCCGGAGACACGCGGTCGGGACCTGAGGCTCGAGGCGGACGCCTGACGCCTGCGCGGCCGCGGCGTCCGGTCAGCCGCCGCCGCTGCCTTGACCCGAGCGCCAGCGCTGCTCGTAGCGACGCTCCTGCTCCTCGCGCTCGGCGGCCCCGTGCATGCCCCGGATTCGGCCCGCGGTGCCCCGCGGGTAGCCGGCCTTGACGGCGCGGTGCTCGGTGGTCTCGTAGACGTAGGCCCCCGAGTAGAAGTACCCGAGCAGGAGCCCGGCGAGAACGGCGCACCCCCTCACCCAGGCCGGGCCCGGGATCAGCAGGTAGAGAACCACGGCGATCGGGAGCAACTGCACCGTTGCGCGGATCATGTGCCGCAGCACCCACGTGCGCGCGGTCACGTCGTGCAGGACCCACTCCCGGTACTCGGGCGGCAGACCGCGCCCGAAGGCGTACAGCAGCCAACGCACCGGGCCTGGGCGACGCGGTGAGGTCTCGCTCATTTTGCGCCCCAATGCTTTGTGTCCAAATCGAACCTGTTTTCGACGGTACCCTGGGCGCGTGCCCGGAGGATCCACAGGTGACGCATCAGACGTCGTAGAGCTCGTCGACCCCCTGCAGCTCGACCGCCAGGTCTGTTTCGCCCTATCCGTGGCCGCTCGCACCGTGGTGTCGCTCTACCGCCCCCTGCTCGAGCCGATGGGCCTGACCCATCCCCAGTACCTCGTGATGCTCGCGCTCTGGGAGCGCTCGCCCCGGTCGGTCAAGGACCTCAGCTCGGCGCTCGCCCTCGACCCGGGGACGTTGTCGCCGCTGCTGAAGCGGCTGGAGGCTGCGGGCCTCGTGATGCGCGGTCGCGCGCCGGCCGACGAGCGAACCCTCGCCGTGACCCTGACGGATGCCGGGCGCCGGCTGCGGGCCGACGCGGAGCGCGTTCCGCCCGCGATCGTGGCGAGGCTCGGGATGGAGATCTCGGAGCTGGAGGATCTGCACGGCGTCCTCACCCGGGTGATCGCGGCGGCTCGGGACCCCCAGGAGTAGCGCTTGACCCTGCCACCTGCGGCAGGGTTCGACGATCAGCGATATGCACAGCAGCAACGAGGAGCGCAGCGGCAGGGTCGTCGTCGTCACCGGGGCGGGAACGGGCATCGGGCGGGCCACCGCCCGGGCGTTCGCGGCCGAGGGTGCGCTGGTGACGGCCGTGGGACGGCGGGTAGAGCCGCTCCGGGAGACCGCCGCGGGATCAGGCCGGATCACCACGCTGGTCGCCGACATCACCGCGGACGGCGAGCCAGAACGGATCGTTTCGGCGGTGTCGGACGCGCACGGCAGGCTGGACGTGCTGGTGAACAACGCCGGCATCGTGCGCGGCGGAGCCCTCGGTGCGCTCGAGCCCGAGTCGATCGACGCGCAGATCGCCACCAACGTGGTGGCGCCCGTCCTGCTCACGCAGGCGGCGCTACCTGCACTGGAGAAGACCCGCGGGGTGGTCGTGAACGTCAGCACGTCGGTGGGGCAGCGCGCATTTCCGGGCAGCTCCGTCTACGCGGCGACCAAGGCCGCGCTGGACCTGCTGACGCGCACCTGGGCGGTCGAGCTCGCACCCCGCGGGATCCGGGTGGTCGCGGTGGCGCCAGGGGCCATCGACACCCCGATCGGCGAACACCAGGGACTGACACCGGAACGACGGGCCGCAGTTCGCCAGTGGCAGTTGACGCACACGCCGCTCGGCCGCATCGGGCGCCCGGAGGATGTGGCGTGGACGATCACCCAGCTGGCGGCGCCGGAAGCATCGTTCGTCACGGGGGTCGTGCTCCCGGTCGACGGGGGAGCGGCCGTGGCCTGACTACTGTCGCCGGGGTGCGGATCGGCGAACTGGCGACGATGACGGGGGCGACCGTGCGGGCGCTGCGGCATTACGAACAGGCCGGGCTGATCGTCTCGGAACGGGCGCACAACGGCTATCGGATCTACGACGAGTCAGCGGCGGTGCGGGTGCGCAACATCCGCCTTCTGCTGGCAGCGGGGCTCACGCTCGACGACGTGCAGGCCTTCCGTGCCTGCTTGGACGGGGATGTGGCGGCGGTCCCACCGTCCGTCGAAGGCTTGCGGATCGCGGCGAGGCGGCTGGCCGTGATCGACCAGCGCATCGCCGCGCAGGCCGAGGTCAGGGACAGGCTGGCGGCCGCGTTGCGGCTGGCCGGGGCCGATCGGGACCGCCCGGTGGCCTGAGCGGCTCGTCCGGCCCCGCCTCACGGGTCGGGCGCGAGCGTCCCGTCCGCCGCGATGTGGCTGAAGATCTGCTCGATCATCGCGAGGACGTGTGGGTCGTCCACCGCGTAGTACGTGTGCCTGCCCTCGCGGCGGGCCGAGATGACCCCGGCGAGCCGCAACTTGCCGAGGTGCTGGCTGGTGGTGGCGATGCTCAGCCCGACCCGGCCTGCCAGGGTGCCCACGTCGAACGTCTCGTGTGCCATCAGCCATGCCAGATGCAAGCGTGCCGGGCTGCTGAGCAGGGCGAATGTCGCCGCAGCCGACCGCAGCTGTGGCTGGGTCGGTTCCACGGCGTGGCTCGAAGGCCCTGGAGCGCTCGCCGCGGGCAGGTTCGCCATGGAGGAATCCTCTCGCCCCGGTGCCGTCGCCGCCAGCCGCATCCTCCTTCGTCAGTTGCGCAATCGACGAAACGTATGTAAGGGTATGCGCACTGAAGGGGAGTAGTCCGGCAGACCTGATCGTCGACATGCTGAGGACCCCGTGGTCCTCCGGCGACAGGGCCCGCGAGTAGCGGGTGGACGAGACCTTCGGCCAGTCGAGTCGTCTGGCCGGAGTGTCCCCCGAGGCCCTCCGGTCACGGCGACGCGCCGTCCCGGAAGGTCGTCATGGACTACAAGTTGGTGCGCCCCTTTGCGCTGTGCCTGCTGCTCACGCTCCCCGCCCTGGTGGTGCGCCTGGGTGGCATGGAGCTACCACCGGCGCTCGGGTTGGCGGTGTTCGGTGCCGCCGTGGTGGCGGCGTCGTTCCTGCTGGCCTGGGGCGCCGAAGCCGCGCGTGTGGACATCTCGGGTGCCCTGGCGATCGCGGTGCTGGCCGTGATCGCCGTGCTGCCGGAGTACGCGGTGGATCTCTACTTCGCCTACACCGCTGGTAGCGATCCGAGCTACGTGCCGTACGCGGCCGCGAACATGACCGGATCGAACCGCCTGTTGCTCGGGCTGGGCTGGTCGGTCGTGGTGATCATCGCGCTGTTCGTGGCCTCGCGCCGCTCGGGCCGGAAGGTCCGCGAGCTCCTCCTGGCGCCTGGGCACCGCGTCGAGCTGGGCTTTCTCGCGATCGCCTCGGTCGTGGCGTTCATCGTGCCGCTCTTCGGGCAGATCCACCTCGTCCTGGGCTTCGCGCTGCTCGGGCTGTTCGCGTTCTACCTCTGGAAGGTCTCCCGGGCGGAGGCCGAGGAGCCGGAGCTCGTCGGGCCGGCCGCCCGGGTCGGGGCCCTCCCGGCACGGGTGCGGCGGCCCCTGGTGCTCGGGTTGTTCCTCTACGCCGCCACCGTCATCCTCGCCTCCGCCGAACCGTTCGCGCACTCGCTGATCGGGACCGGCGCCGAGTTCGGTGTCGACGAGTTCCTGCTGGTGCAGTGGCTGGCCCCGCTGGCGTCCGAGGCGCCGGAGTTCATCGTGGCGATCCTCTTCGCGGTGCACGGCCGGGGCAACGACGCGATCGGCACGCTGATCTCGAGCAAGATCAACCAGTGGACGCTCCTCGTCGGGAGCCTGCCCATCGCCTACCTGCTCGGCGGCGGTCCCACCGCACTCGTACTCGACAGCCGCCAGATCGAGGAGTTCCTGCTCACCGCGACGCAGACGCTGCTCGGGGTCGCCGCGTTGCTGGCGCTGCGGTTTCCCCGCTGGCTGGCCTTCACGCTGCTCGGCCTGTTCGCGTTGCAGTTCGTCTTTCCGGGCCAGCAGGCTCGCTACGTCCTCTGCGCCGTCTACGCGGTGCTGGCGGCCGCCGCGCTCATCCGCAACCGGCGCCACATCCTGTTCACGCTCGCCGCGCCCTTCCGGAGCGGCGAGACGAAGGTGGCGAGCGACGTCGAGCAGCTCACGCGGTGACCCGGCGGGTCAGCTGAACGCCTTGGCCGCCGCGGACGCCACCGTCACGTCCTCGTCCACGGTGCCGGCGCTCACGCCCACTGCGCCGACGAGCTCGCCGCCGCGGTACAGGGGGATGCCACCGCCGAACGTCACCATCCCGCCTGCGGTCTGCTCCAGCCCGTAGAGCTCGGCCCCCGGCTGCACCAAGGGGGCCAGCTCATCGGTCCGGCGGTTCATCAGAATGGCGGTGAGCGCCTTGCGTTGTGAGATGTCGATGCTCGCGCGGATGGCGCCGTCCTGGCGGCCGAATGCCAGCAGGTGGCCACCTCCGTCCACTACTGCGACGTTCATCGGTTGTCCGATTTCCTCGGCCTTCTTGAGTCCGGCTTCGAGGACTTTCTGCGCATCGGCGAACGTCAGCACACTCATGATCGGCTCGTCCTTTCATGGTCGTTCCTGGTATCGAACCCGGCTGGGTGCGGGGGCCCGGGATTCGACCCAACCCCAATCGCGCCCGAAGCGATAGGCCCGCGATCAGCGAACACTGTCCCCTCCTCACCCAGAGGTGAGGTACAGCCGGGTGTTTCGCCCGCACGCGTTCTTGCTCGGCACGCCGTCGACCGCTTGTTTGCCGGTCGTCGTCGGCGGGTCGTAAGCATGGCGCCCTTGACCTGCGGGACAACGATGGCGCAACGTGTTTCCCGGTGACGGTCGGGGCATCGGGGCCGCCGCTCCGGCCAGTGATGAGAGGTGATCGCGTGGAAATCCCCGCGAAACTCCAGAAAAGCGACTATCCGCTGTCGATGAACCGTCCGGAGCTGATCCGGACGCCGACCGGCAAGCCCCTCGCCGAGGTGACGATGGCGGCGGTCGTCGCGGGCGATCTCACCAATGAGGATCTCCGGATCAGCGCGGAGACGCTACAGCTACAGGGTGAGATCTCCGACGCCGCCGGCCGACCGCAGCTGGCGAACAACATGCGCCGGGCCGCCGAGATGACCGCGATTCCGGACGCGGAGGTTCTGGAGATCTACAACGCTTTGCGTCCGCGGGCATCGAGCCGGGAGCGGCTCGATGCGATCGCCGACCGGCTCGAGTCGCACTATTCGGCGCCCGTCAACGCGGCGCTGGTCCGCGAGGCGGCGCAGGTCTACGCGGCGCGCAACCTGCTCGCCCGTGAGGAGGACTGACGATGACGGCCACCGCACCGAAACCCACGGTCACGAAGGTCTCCAAGCGGACCGAGATGTTGGAGAGCCGTCCGGTCAACCTGGACGGCTTCGTCGAGGAATGGCCCGAAAAGGGCCTCGTCGCGATGGAGAGCGAGTTCGACCCGAAGCCGAGCATCCGGGTCGAGGACGGCGTCATCGTCGAGCTCGACGGCAAGGCCCGCGCCGACTTCGACTTCATGGACACCTTCATCGCGAACCACTCGATCGACGTCGCGTCGGCAGTCGAGGCCAACGCCATCCCCTCCGACGAGATCGCCCGGATGTTGCTCGACCCCAGGGTCAGCCGGGCGGCCGTGCTCGAGGTGACGCGTGGCCTGACCCCGGCGAAGCTGCTCGAGGTCGTCAAGCTGATGAACGTCGTCGAGATCATGATGGCGATGCAGAAGATGCGCTCCCGGCGCACGCCCGCCAACCAGGCGCACTCCACCAGCGCGCGGGACAACCCGATCCAGGTCGCCGCGGACGCCGCCGAGGCCGCCCTGCGCGGCTTCGCCGAGCTGGAGACCACCCTCGGCGTGGTGCGTTACGCGCCGCTGGTCGCGATCGCGCTGCAGATCGGGGCGCAGACCGGACGCGGCGGCGTGATCACCCAGTGCGCCCTGGAGGAGGCCACCGAGCTGGAGCTGGGGATGCGCGGCATCACCGGCTACGCGGAGACGATCTCGGTGTACGGCACCGAGTCGGTGTTCGTCGACGGTGACGACACGCCGTGGTCGAAGGCGTTCCTCGCCTCGGCATACGCCTCGCGCGGGATCAAGATGCGCTTCACCTCGGGCACCGGCTCCGAGGTACAAATGGGCAACGCCGAGGGCAAGTCCATGCTGTACCTGGAGATCCGCTGCATCCTGATGGCCAAGGGTGCGGGCGTGCAGGGCCTGCAGAACGGCTCGATCAGCTGCATCGGCGTGCCGGGCGCGGTGCCCGGCGGCATCCGTGCGGTGGCGGCCGAGAACCTGATCGCCTGCATGGTCGACCTGGAGTGCGCGGCCGGCAACGACCAGTCGTTCTCGCACTCGGCGATGCGCCGCACCAGCAGGCTGATGCCGCAGATGATGTCCGGCCAGGACCTGATCTGCTCGGGCTTCTCCGGTGTGCCGAACTCGGACAACATGTTCGCCGGGTCGAACCTCGACGTCGAGGACTACGACGACTGGAACACCATCCAGCGCGACCTGCAGATCGACGGAGGCCTCCGGCACGTCCGCGAGGACGAGATCCTGCAGGTCCGCAACAAGGCGGCCAGGGCTCTGCAGGCCGTGTTCGCCGAGCTGGACCTGCCCCGGATCACCGACGACGAGGTGGAGGCCGGGACCTACGCGAACTCCAGCGCCGACTACCCGTTCCGGGACGTGCTGGAGGACCTCAAGGGTGCCCAGTCGGTGATGGACCGCGGGATCACGGGTCTGGACCTGGTGCGGATCCTCGAACGCACCGGCTTCGCGGACGTGGCGGACAGCTATCTGCAGGTGCTGCGCCAGCGCGTCTCGGGGGACCTGCTGCAGACCGCCGCGATCCTGACTCCGGAGTTCGTGCCGCTGTCGGCGATCAACGACGCGAACGACTATGCGGGCCCGGGCACGGGATACCGGCTCGGCGGGCAGCGTTGGGAAGACCTGAAGAGATTGCGCCACGTCACCAGCGCGAGCAACCCGGAGACGGAGGTCTCGTGAACAGCCCCTCGGCCACCCGTACCTTGTCCCTTCGCGAGATCGGGCAGGCCCAGCGTGGCACCCGGGAGGACGAGGTCGTGATCGCGGTGTCACCGGCCTTCGCCTCGACGTTCACCAAGACCATCGTCGCCGTCCCGCACTCGGAAGTGCTGCGCCAACTGCTGGCCGGCGTCGAGGAGCAGGGCATGCACGCCCGGGTCATCCGGGTGTGGGACACCGCGGACCTCGCCGCGATCTCGCACCTCGGAGCGCGGTTGTCCGGCTCGGGTATCGCGGTGGGCATCCTGTCCCGCGGCACGACCATGATCCACCAGAAGGATCTGGCGCGCCTGTCCAACCTGGAGCTGTTCCCGCAGTCCCCGCTGCTCGACGCCGAGGTGTTCCGGCGGATCGGCAGCAACGCGGCGCAGTACGCCAAGGGCGAGTCGCCGGAGCCGGTGCCGACGCGCAACGACCAGATGGCCCGCCCGCGGTGGCAGGCCAAGGCGGCGTTGCTGCACCTGAAGGAGTTCGACTGCATCGTGCCCGACCGCAAACCGGTCGAGGTCGAGCCGGCGTTCGAGCTGAGCAACACAGGTTGAGCCGCGCCGACCGGGAAGGACGTGGGGCGGTGCGGCTCGTCGTCGGCGTGGACATCGGCAACTCCACCACCGAGGCGTGCGTCGCGGACGTCGACCAATCCGGTGGCGTGACGTACCTCGGCACCGCCCTGACCCACACCACCGGGGTCAAGGGCACACCGGAGAACACCGCCGGAGCCGTGTCGGCGGTACGCCGGGCCCTGGAGCGGGCGCGCCGCGACCCCGCGGACCTCGACACCGTGCTGCTCAACGAGGCCACGCCCGTGATCAGCGGGCTCGCCACGGAGACCATCACCGAGACGATCATCACCGAGTCCACGATGATCGGGCACAACCCGACGACGCCGGGCGGGGAGGGTCTCGGGGTCGGGACGACGGTCCCGATCAGCGAGCTGAGCGGTGCGGCCCATGACGGGCCGGTGGTCGTCGTGGTGCCGTTCGGGTGGGACTTCGACGACATCGCCGCCACGCTCAACACCGCGATCAGCTCCGGTGCCGAGATCGTGGCAGCGGTGCTCGGCCACGACGACGCGGTGCTCGTGGCCAACCGGTTGGAACGACGGATCCCGATCGTCGACGAGGTGGCCGCGGTGGACCGGGTACCGCTCGGGATGCTCGCCGCGGTCGAGGTGGCGGCGCCCGGCCAGACCATCCGCACGCTGTCGAACTCCTACGGCCTCGCCACCGTCTTCGACCTGGACCCGGACCAGACGCGCAAGGTCGCGCCGGTGGCACGCGCGTTGACCGGCAACCGGTCGGCCGTGGTGGTCCGCACGCCCAGCGGTGACGTGACCGACCGGCGGATCCCGGTGGGGCTGCTCGAGCTGACCGGGGCGGGCAAGACCCTGCGGGTGGACCTCGACGCCGGTGCCGAGCAGATCATGTCCGAGTTGGCACGGGTGCAGCCGCTCGAGGATGCGACGGGCGAGCCCGGCACGCACGTCGGTGGGATGCTCGCGCAGGTCCGCGACACGATGACCGACGTGACCGGGCAGCCGGCGTCGGAGGTCCGGATCGGGGACGTTCTCGCCGTCGACACCTTCGTGCCCGCCGAGGTGCGGGGCGGGCTGGCCGGTGAGATCGCGCTGGAGAACGCCGTCGCCCTTGCGGCGATGGTGAGCACCAGCGGCAGCCGCATGCAGGTGGTCGCCGACGACGTGGCCGCCGCCCTGGGCTGCGCGGCCCGCATCGGCGGCGTCGAGGGCGAGATGGCGGTGCGCGGCGCCCTCACCACGCCCGGGGTGGACAAACCCGTCGTGGTGCTCGACATGGGCGGGGGCTCCACGGACGCGGCCCTGCTCACGCGCGACGGAACGGTCGGCGCGGTCCACGTCGCCGGGGCGGGGGAGCTGGTCACCAGGCTGATCGACTCCGAGCTGGCACTGGACAATCGGGAGGTCGCGGAATCGGTCAAGTGGTTTCCGCTCGGGAAGGTGGAGAGCTTCTTCCACATCCGCCACGAGGACGGCACGGTGCAGTTCTTCACCACGCCACTGCCACCGACCGTGTTCGCCCGGGTCGTGGCGATGACGCCCGAAGGCCCCGTACCGATCGCCACCCGGCACTCGGTGGATCACGTGCGGCGGGTGCGGCGGGAGGCCAAGCGGCGGGTGTTCGTGGTGAACGCGTTGCGGGCGCTGCGTCAGATCGCCCCGCAGGGAAACCTGCGGATGCTCGAGTTCGTGGTGCTGCTCGGCGGCTCGGCGCTGGACTTCGAGATCCCGGACATGATCGCCGACGCGCTCGCCGGGCACGGGATCGTCTGCGGCACGGGCAACGTGCACGGGACGGAGGGCCCCCGCAACGCCGTGGCGTCGGGGCTCGTGGACGCGTTCGCCGCCGAGGTCGCCGGTGCGTCCAGGGCGACCGCTGCGAGGGAGAGCAGGGCGTCATGAAGTGCAGTGGGCCGCCGTCAGGCGTCACGGAGAACGCGGAGATCCCCTCGGTCGTCGTGCTCCGGCCGGCCGAGGCCGGGGCTCAGGTGCTGCGCGAGGTGTGCGCGGGCATCGAGGAGGAAGGCGTGCCGACGCGCGTGGTCATGCCCTCCGGTGACACCGACGCCGACATCGAGACCGTGCTGCTGGCGCACGCTGCCGCTCAGGAGTCGCGGCTGGATGTCGGCGTCGCGCTGGGTGTGGGGGCCGTGGTGGTACACCACGCGAAGCTGCCGGAGCGCTCCCCGGCACAGGTGGTGCCCGCCGAGGCCGGCACCGTCGGCTGGCGCGGCGCCGGCCGGGCGGCGGCGAGAATTGTGAAGGGTCTGCCCTACGGCGAGGTCTGAGCGCCGGGACCGTGAATCGGGCGCCGGCGCGGTGTCGCCGATCCGCCCCGCGTATCCCTGGTGCACCTGGCCAGGGATATGACCCGGGACCGTACCCGGACGCGATCAGAGCGTTGCCGAACAACGATATGTACGTGCTCTCGAGACGGAGGATGCCCCGTGGCTGTGGGGCGGACCTCGGGCGATGCTCCGTTGCCGCACCCGGTGCCACCTGGTTGCCATCCGGGAACAGCGACGAGCGCTGATGGTGACCACTCTGCCCGACTGTCAGGAATCGACCGAGGCGTTCGTCCGTGGCTTGTACGACGACGCGTTCCGCCCGCTCCTCCGGTTCGTGGTGCTGCTGACCGGTAACCGCGAACGGGCCGAAGAAGTCGTTCAGGAGACGATGGTGCGGGCCTGGCGGCAACACGCCACGGGGTTCGAATCCGGAAGACCGCACGGTTGGTTGTACACGGTCGCCCGCAACCTGGTGACCGACCTACGCCGCTACGACGCCATCCGCCCCGTGATCGTGCACGACGAGGTCGCTCTGAAAAGGGCGCCCGAATCCGACCAGTTCGAGAAGGCGGTGCACCGCCGGGTCGTCGCCGACGCCCTCAACCAGCTCAGGCCCAAACATCGCGACGTCCTGATCGCGATCTACTACCAGGACTGCTCCCTGGCCGAAGCCGCCCACCGGCTCGGCATCCCGGTCGGGACCGTGAAGTCACGCAGCTACCACGCCCTGCGCGAGTTGCGGGTCGTGCTCGAGCAATCAGGAGCGCTGTAACGAGGGCCGCTCCGAACTGCGGGCCTGCCGGCTAGACGCGGCGTGCCCGGAGCCGGGCGGCGAGGAAGCGCCTGGCATGTGCGTGGGCTTCCTTGCGGGCATCCGCGTAGTACCCAGTGGGATCGCGCAGGATGCGGGCGAGCCGCAGCCGTTGCGTCTCGTCGCCGTTTCCGTTGCCGTTGCAGCTGATCCCCTCGTCCACGTGCCCAGGATAGCCCCGCAATCAGGCGGCGAGGGCGATCGCGAGCAGCCGGGCGAAGACCCGGACCGCGGCGACGTCGGCCTCGGTGAGATCGCCGACGTGGAGTCCGTCGATCGTCAGGACCCCGAACTCGCGTTCCTCGGTGGCGACGGGCACCGCGATGAACGTGCGGTAGTCGTGGCCCCCGGGTTGCCAGCCGGAGGGCGGACGCGCCCTGGCGTCCTGGCAGAACAGGTCCTCGCGCTGCCTGAGCAGCTGGAACGCCTGGTCGCCGAGCGGAGTGCCCGCGACGAACGTGGTGCGCGGAGCCGAGGCGCGGCCGTGGAACCCGGCCGGAACGAGCCGGGGCGGGTGGTCCTCGACGAGGGCGAAGTAGCAGGCACGCAGGCGGTCGCTGCCGAGCACCTCGGCGGCCGCCGCGAGGACGACCGCCTTCGCCTGGCCCTGCAGTTCGAGCAGTTCGCGGCCGCGGGTCCAGCGTGGGCGGTCGGTGATCCTGCCGATGAGGTAGGTGAGGGGATCGAGAGCGTCGTCCAGGACCAGCTGCATCCGCGCGGCGGCGTCCTCGGCGATCTGTACGGCGGTGGCGGCGCGGACGCGGGCCCGGCGCTCCGCCCACAGCGGCAGGCCGACGGCCAGTGCGGTGAGGGCAGCCCCTGCTCCGGCGGTGACTCCGAAGGACCAGCCGGATAGGCCGTTGAGCACGGCACCGATCACCCACGCCGCCGTCGCCGCGGTGACGGCCAGGGGCCGGGCCACCTTGCCGACCCGCTCGGAGATCACGCCCATCGTGATCGCAGCGTATCCAGCAGGACCGACCGTGAGCGGAGAACCGTGGCCGAGCGCACCGCCCGGCTTACCGTGATCGGTCGATCAGGCCTGCCCGGTCGCCGGGGTGGTCGACAGCTCGGGCATCACCTCGGCGGCCAGGCGTTCCATCTGCTCCGCGTCGTCGAAGAGCGGGTTCAGGTGGATCAGCTCGGCGCCGGCCTCGGCCACCTCACGCAATCCCCGGACACAGTCGGCAGGCGGCCCCCACACCGCCGTGGAGACGAGATCGTTGCGCCCGGCGTGGGAGTAGAGCTGGCCGAGCGCGTCGGACAGCCGTGCCTCGGCGCGGGCCGCGTCGTCGTCGACCGCGATGTACACGCGCTTGGCGATCGGGAATCCGGTGCTGTCACGACCCATGTCGGACAGCGCCCCGCGTACGACCTTCACCTGGTCGGCGAACTGCGCCGTGGTGGACGAGCCGGCGCCGAAGAAGCCGTCACCGAGCCGGACCGCCCGGCGTAGCGCGTCCGGATGCGCGGCTCCGAACCAGATCGGCGGGTGCGGCTTCTGGAGCGGTTTCGGCTCCATCGTGGCGCCGTCCGCCTGGTAGAAGCGTCCGGAGAAGCTGACGCGGGGCTCGGTCCACAGATCCTTCATCAGGCGCAGGCCCTCGGTGAACCGGGTGACCAGCCCCTCGGGATCCACCCCGAACGTGGCGAAGCTCCGGTGGCGCCCACCGGTGCCGACGCCCACCTCGATGCGCCCGCCGCTGAGCTGGTCGAGCGAGCTCAGGCTCTTGGCCAGCTGAACCGGGTTGTGCAGCGGCGTGACGAACACCGCGCACCCCAGCCGGAGCCGCTGCGTGCACGCGGCCGCGTAGGTCATCGTCTCGATGGCGCTCAGGCGGGGCGCGGACCCCAGGACCTGCTCCTGCGTCCAGGCGCTGTCGAACCCGAGCTCCTCCACCCGCGCGAGGTGGGCCTGCAGCGCACCCGTGTCGTATTTTCCGCCGTGAACGGTCTGTGGGATGGATATCGCGAATCGCACCTCTGCAGCGTAGTTACCGGACGCGCCACGGTTCGGAATCGGGCGAATGCCCCTCAGGGAGGAAATGGACTCTCGTGACATATGCCTGCCATCGCCCTGCTCATGAGGTGCGGTTCTCTCCGTCGAGGCGACGTAGCCGGAGCGCGAGAGTGGGGCACGCGCTCGCCGCGGCCCGTGCCTGCGCCCGGAGCGACGGCGGCACCTCCCGCGATGCGAGATGCGGGTAGCCCCATTCGTCGAGCAGGACCTGCTCGGGGAGTAGTTCGGCGCAGAGTCCGTGCCCGCGGCACATGATGGGATCCACGTCGAGGGCGAGCCGGGTGTCGTCCCTCATCGCTCTCCCTCTCCACGACGGGCCGGAACGGGCACCGGCATCCACGGCGCGGCGTCCACCCACGGGCACGGGCGGCCGGCGACGTGGTCGGCGATGTCGTCAGCGAAAGCGCGCAGAGCCGAGGCGGCGAACCGGGTGGTGCCGTCAGGATGCGCGCACGCGCCGCGGCCCTCGATCATCCCCAGCCGGTTGTGTAGACGGTCGAGCGTGGCCCCCGACGGGTCGGCACCACGGACGAGGTCGTCCACGTCGTCGGCGATCGCCGGCAGACCGAACATGCACGGCCCGCACTGCCCTGCCGACTCCACCGCGAGGTAACGCAGGGTGCGGGCGGTCTCGGCGAGGCCGCAGGCGCGTTCCGGCAGAGCGACGAGCGCTGCTGTGCCCATCACCGCTCCTGCTGCCCGGCAGTCCTCGTGCGCGAGCGGCAGCGCTCGCGCCTGCCGGATCGCCATCCAGCTGCCGCCCAGGCCGCCGATCTGCACCGCCTGCAACGGCTCGGACTCGCCTCCGGCCTCGGCCAGCACGGCGCCGACCGGCGTGCCGAGCTCGACCTCGTACACACCGGGTCTGCGCACCGCGCCCCCCACCGTGACGAGGGTGGTGCCCGGAGACTGCGCCGTGCCCGCCGCCCGGAACCAGCTCGCGCCGAAGCGCGTGATCAGCGCCAGGTGAGCCAGCGTCTCTACGTTGTCGACCAGCGTCGGACGGCCACCGACCCCTCGCTCCGCCGGACGGGGCGGGGTGACGGTGGGCCGGGCGTCGCCGCTGTTGAGGAAGTTGACCAGCGCCGACTCTTCACTGGCCACGTAGCGTCGCGGCACCTCCACCGCGCGGATCGTGACGTTCTCGTCGTGGCGTGCGTCGAGGGCCGCGTGCATCGAGTCTGCGTGTGCGTCTCCGTCGCCCACGCAGATCGCCGCCTCGTCCGCGCCGACGGCGTGGCAGGCGAGCAGGACACCGTCGATGACCAGATGCGGGGCGAACTCGAGCAGCTTCGCGTCCTTCGCGGTGACGGGGTCACCGTCGCAGCCGTTCGCGACCACGATCGGACGGCCCCGCCCGGATGCGACCGTCCTCAGCTTGCGGCTCATCGGGAAGCCCGCACCGCCTCGGCCGCGCAGCCCCGACCGGTCGACCGCATCGATCAGCTCCACCGGCCCACCGGCGCCGGTCGGGAGCGGTCCGAAACGGGCCAGGTGGTCGGCCAACCCGGCAGGGGAGCCGCTCTCGGCCGAGCCGGCCAGCAGCCGCACGCTCCCGGCCGGCGGATCCGGTAGGGGCACGGACGTCGCCGCGGTCATCGCTGACCCGCCTGTGCGGCCCGTCGCGCGTCACGGTCGGCATCGACGGTCAGGCATCGCCGCGTGATCGCCGCCGCGACCGCCACCGCACACCCGAGGTAGACGGCCATCACCCAGCCGCGCGTCATGTCGGTCGTGCCGAGACCCAGCCCGTGCGCGAGTGCGAGCGGCCAGCTCGCGTACGCCGCCACGTGCACGGCGCGCCACGAGCGGAAGCCGATCCTGAGCCGCAGCAAGCCGGTGACGATCGCGGCGAGCAGGAGTTCGAGCGCCACGGTTCCCATCCCGAGCCAGATCGGATGGGGGGCGGTGGAGTAGGGCACCACGGCGACGGGCCAGGAGAGCCCGGAGCCGGGTTTGCCGATGGCGACGACGATGTGCACGACGAGGAAGGCGATCGCCAGCAGCGACGCGTTGCGGTGCACGGCGTGCACCGCGAACCGCGGCCACTTCGCACTCGACACCCGTCCGGAATGCAGGGTGCCGAGCACCACCGTGGCCGTCAGCAGGAGCATCGCGACGAGCCCCATGGCGTGACCGGCAGCCGTGAACCCGTCCTCGACGGCGACCGCGACCGTCGGGCGTGTGCCGGTGGCGCCGAACCAGGGGGGAGCCGGGATGTCCACGTTCATCGGCGAGAAGTCCTCGTGATGATCCCCGCCGCTGTGCCCGGGCCCGCTGCTGCGGTTGAGGGGTCGTCGATCTGTACCTCGACCCGTCGGAGCGAGAACGGTGGCCTCGCGGACGCGTGCGTCTGTGTGAGCACGACCCAGAAGAGGATTGCCAGCACTGCGCCGACGACCGCACCCAAGACGGTGGCGATGACGACGAGCGTCCGTGCCCGTGCGCGACGGAGGGTGCGACTGCGCAGGGACGGATCCGAAGGTGGTGGCTCGTCGTGGCGACGGCTCGCTCGCGATTTCGGGGAGCGCGGTTCGGTGCCGTTGTATAGGAGACCGGCCGGACGGGGAGCTGACACCGCTCGATCTAGACCCGGGGAGCCTTCGCGCTACTACACATATCTCGAAGCTCCTTTCGTGGATTCAACAACGTCCGCGAGGTTAGCAACGGGTGGCCGGTGTCGAAAGACTCGGACTGACTTGATCATTCAAGCCCGGCAATGTTTGCGGATTCGGAGGTAAAGTATCCATGATTTGGGTCGGAAGTGGACTTTGCGGCAGCGCGGGCCGATTCGCCCGAAGTGGGCGTCGCCGTTGAATCGATCAGCTAGGTCGCCGACGAGGCCGGAATCCGCTCGGACTACCACGTCGGCTTCAGCTGGGCGCTGATCGGTCGCACCCCCGGGCGTGGGCACCACCGGCGCCCGCCGTGTTCATCGGGTTCTGCCAGCGCCTGCTGTATGACGCCGACAGTCCCGTCTACCTGGCGGTGGCCTGGGTCCGGCCGTACCAGTACGCGGTGCTGGAGTAGTCGGCCGACACGTCGTTCACCGGTCCGTGCTCGATGCCGAAGCTGATGGTGTTGTGGAACGGCACCGCCTCGGCCAGCCACAGCCGGAAAGCCGAGGTGCAGTCGGTGTTCGCGGCGCAGCCGGTGGGCGGCGTGAGGTGCGCGGTGTTGCCGTGCAGCGGCGTGTTGTACGTGCCGCGGTTGAAGTACCAGCCGCTTTCGTAGTAGTCCTCGGTGCCGGTGCCGTGGATCTGCGGTGACTGCGAGCCGTCGGTGTAGACCCGCTCGTCACCTTCGAGGTGGTCGCGGGCAACCGGACCCTGCATGTCCACGGTGTTCCCGACGAACTTGCCGCTTCCGGTAGCCGTCAGATACGGCCAGTCCCGCTTCGGCGTTGTGGAACCGGCGTGCGAGCTGGTCCGGAAGTAACCGATGCGGCCGGCGGCCAGCTCCGCGGCCAGCCGGGCATCGGGTGCCTGGCTCACCTGCGCTTGCGCCCCGGACACCGCGATCGAGGATCCGTTGAACAGCGTGACGGTGGCGCCCCGCAGGTAGGGCATCGGCCACCAGGCCGAGTACCAGCCGCCCGGTCGGACGTCCATGCCGAACATCAGTGAGGCCACCGGCTGCACCCCGAAACCGCTGCCGAAGAACTCGCCGACCGGCGAGTCGACCAGGGTCTGCCCGTCGACGCTGATCCGCAGCCGCACGCCATGCAACAGCTGCTGCGCGGTGTGCAGGTCGGCCAGTTGCGCGGCGCTGAGCGGCTCCTGGTAGGTGCGCACGCCCGACCAGGTCTGGCCGGCGATCAGGTAGGCGTGCGCGGTCTCGTCGGCCGCGTTGCCGACGTCGACCTCGTCGGTGGGCCGTGATGTCCCGTTGACCACGCTGTCTACCCAGTAGCGAAACTCTGTGAAGCCCCGGTCCAAGGACGCGAATGTGTTCTTGATGGTGATCTGCGACCTGCCGGCGGTCACGGTCGCCGGTAACCTGACCGACTGCTCGGCCCAGTCGCCGGTGACCGGAGCGGGCGGGGTGATCGCAGAGGGCCAGTGCGCCCTGCCGGCGCGCTGTGCCAGCTCGGCCGCGGAAACCCCGTTGGCTGCCCAACTGGCCACCACGGTCCCGTCCACCGCCACGGTGGCCACCTGGTTGGCGATGCCCGGGTCGACTCGCCTGGTGAGCACGACCCCGTTGTTGTTCGGGTCGATCTTGACGGTGAACGTGCTGGAACCGCCCTTGCCGAAGGCCCGGCCGTAGTCAGTCACCGCCCTCGGCGCGACGTGATGTGCCTGCGGCAGTCGCAGCCGGACCGCGGTCAGCTCGCCCGGACCGCGTGCGGTGCCGATGGTCTGGGTGGCGCCGGGCGCCAGCCCGACCGGGGTCGTGCTGGTGGTCCCGGCGGGCAGCGGTGGTTTCGGGTCGCGGGTACCGGCCGCGCGCAGCATTGCCAGCACGTCGGTCGCCCGGTCGCTCGGGTCGAATGTGGACACTGCGCTCGCGTCCGCGAACGTCCGGTAGGTGACGTGGTAGTAGAAGGACGAGCTGTCCGTTGTGATCAACATGTGAGACGTGAACGGCATCGGCACCGCGATGTAGACCCCACCCGAGCTCTGGTCGGCGTTGGCCACCAGCGGGTACACGAACGGCGCGCCCAGCTTGCCGTTCACTACATCCTGCAGCGGTGCGTGCATGATCTGCCGGCCGTCCAGGGTGATCGTGATGTTGCCGACGCTGGCCACGTTGCCGCCGGCCCAGGTGAACCAGATCGAATCCACCTCCCCCGGGCCGGAGTGCTCCGCGACGACGCACTGGGTAGCCCGGGTGCGCAGCCTGTGCGACGCGGGGCCGTCGAATCGCACCGGCTCGGCGCCGGTGCCGATCAGCCGCAGGCACTGGTTGGGGTTGGACCACCAGTCGGTGTTACCGCCGGTGCGGTCGGAACTGGAGAACTGGCTGGTGCGCACGCCGGTGGTCAGTTCCGGTAGCCGGTCCAATCGCCGGTAGACGTCCCAGCCGACCGGACCCTTGTCCGGCGCCGCCGTCGGGTGCGACGACGGCTGGGCGGCGACAGGCTGGGCCGCCATGGTCCCGGTGACGATCGCGATGAATAGCGCTAACAGTACGATCAGGTCCCGGCGGACGCGAAGCATGAGCCGCTCCATGCGGTGGGGATAACCATGGCGAGCTTTCCATCGATGGCCATGGGGCGCCAGTAACGGGGTGTCGCGCCGTCGTAGTCGACGCCCAGCAACCCGCAGATCCACGTACCTTTACATGCGAGAAGGACCATTCTCTCAACTGGTAACCGGGGGACTATAGCCATTGCCTCGTATAAACGCGGCAACATGACGCTGTGAACGGGCGCGGTGAGCGCGCCGGAACCTGTGCCCGCAGCACGATGAAAAGCCTGGTCGATCCGGAGATTCTCATGATCCGCACGGCCGGGTCGCCGGATCACGCATTGATCGTCGACGGCGGGGCCGTGGTCGGCCGCATTCTCGCAACAGGGTGTCGCGCCTGCGGTGGGACGGGTACCGGAGGCGCGGCGCCGGCGGAAGGATGTTGCCCGGCCGGTGTCCCGGCGAGCCCCCAGAGGAGCGTGACATGGACCCGTCGTGGTTCACCCCCAACCGGAACGCCGTGCTGTCGTACATGAGCCTGCGCAGGAGCGTGGGTGCGATCGGTGTGGCCCTGCCACCCGTCCTGGCCATCGGTGCGGCAGTCCTCTTCGACGTGGGCCTGCTGTCGTCGGTGAGTGCCTACTACTACACGGGGATGCGCGGCGTGCTCGTCGGGAGCCTCTGCGCGATCGGGGTCTTCCTGCTGTCCTACCGCTTCGGCAAGGCGGACGACCTGCTCGGCGATGTCGCAGGCATCGCGGCCATCGGTCTCGCTCTGTTCCCGACCGCGCCGGAGGGGGGCGGGACGGGCTGGGTGCAGGTCGTCGGCGTGGTACACCTCGTGTTCGCCGCGGTGTTCTTCATCGCGCTGGCGATCTTCTCGCTGTTCCTCTTCACGAGGACCGACGGCGACATGACCCCGCGGAAGATCGTGCGCAACGTCGTCTATCGCGTCTGCGGGTGGGTGATCGTCGCCTGCCTGGTGCTCGCGGTGCTCACCGACCTGTTCGTCGGTGACGCCGTGAAGGTCGAGTACCGGCCGCTGTTCTGGCTGGAGACGGTGGCCGTCCTCGCGTTCGGGGTGTCCTGGCTGGTCAAGGGGGAGGCGCTGCTCGGTGACCGGCCACCGGAGGACGGCTGGGGCCGGCGGGAGGCCGCTCAGGTGTACGAGGGCCCGGCCTGAGCGGCCCGTCCGTTACGCGCGGGCGCTCACGGGCTCTGCAGGCACCGCCGACCTGGCCTTGCGGATCTCCTGGACGACGTACTTGGTGGCGCTGCGGTAGTTCAGCGTGTAGACGTCCGCGGCGCACGAGACCTCCTGCACCTGGTTCGCCAGCGGTACCTCCTTGGGGTCGAGTCCCTCCAGGATCGGGGTGTCCTCGTCGAAGACCTTCGTCTCGATCGCGAGAACCTCCTCCACCGTGCCGCCGGTGAAGTCCTTGTCGGTGGCGACGGCCCAGAAGATCACGCACTCGTCGTGGCTGACTGGCGAGGGGAAGTCGACGAGGTAGCGCTTGCCGATCTCGGGCCCGAAGTCGTAGAGGATCGTGGCGATGCCGGGGGCGTAGGTGTGATAGTGCATCCACGAGTCGCCGGTGTCGGAGAAGTCCGATCCGGCGACCTGCTCGTAGAAGAACGAGGCACGCACCTCTCTACCGTCGCGCTGCACGTCGAGATCGGCGACCACCGGGTTCACCTCGCCCATCGACTCCGCGTGCACGAACGGGAAGTGCGCCATGTCCCGGAAGTTCTCCACCGCAGCCATGAAGCCGCACTTGGCGGGGATCGGGGTCGCCGCGCGCCAGTCGAGGGTGAGGTCCGCGATCTCCGGAGGGTCCGGCAGGTCGAAGACCGGTTCGCCCAGGCACGTCCACACATGTCCGAAGCGCTCGATGACGGGGTAGCTGCCCACCCTGGCCTTCGGCGGGATGCGTACCCCGTCCCGGAGCGCGGGAATGTGCGAGCAGACGCCGGTGGCGCCGTCGAACTCCCAGCCGTGGTAGGGACACTGCAGGCCGTCTCCGCGCACCGTGCCCGCAGCCAGGTCGGCGCCACGGTGGATACAGCGGCGATCGAGGACCCGGGCCTGGCCGTCGGAATCGCGGAAGACGACGAGCCGCGTGCCGAGCAGTTGGGCCGGCTGCGGTACGTCGATGTCCTGCGAGCGGGCGACCACGAACCAGACGTGCTGGTAGGCCTCGTGCAGTGCTTCCGGGGAGTAAGAGTCGTTCACGTGATCTCCGGTCGATAGCAGTCGTCAACCGCTGATCCAACCAGGATGTTGATCATCGTGCGTGGTTCGGGCGAAATGGGCAGGTCGGCCCCGAGGTTCTCCTGGCCGCTCCGAGTGGTCGCTTCGTCATCGCCGATCTGGGCGATATATCCGTTATGTCCGGCACGTGCTCCTGAGGTCCGAAGACCCTCCAGTCAGGGCCGGGAGCCACTGCCCGAAGTCGGTCAGCCGGGACACGCTCGGGGACGACCGATCGAGGAGGGGACATGGCGGATGGGCGGCACCATGGCCGGACGGTGGTCGTCGGGGTCGACGGGTCGGAGAGCGCGCTGGAGGCGGTGCGGTGGGGCGCTGCCGAGGCGGCCCGTCGGAACGTGACGTTGAGGCTGGTCACGGCGATGGCCTGGAACCAGGACCATGTGATCGGGCGGGTCGGCCTCGGGGGCGACTACCGCGACATCATGCTCGGGGCCGCGAGACGTCAGCTGGCCGAGGCTGCGGGGGTCGCGGAGGAGGCCGCCGCGGGGAGGCCTGTGGAGCAGCAGCTCGTCGTGGGGTTCCCGGTTCCGGTGTTGCGGGAGGAGTCGCGGCGGGCACACATGATCGTTCTCGGTGACCGTGGCCACGGGGGCGTGAGTGGTCTGCTGGTCGGTTCGGTCTCCGTCGCCCTGGCCGCGCAGGCGGAGTGTCCGGTGGTCCTGGTCCGCCAGGAGGAGGGCCGGACGGCGGACGAGGGGTCGCGTCCGGTCGTCGTGGGCGTGGACGGGTCGGAGATCAGCGAGGCTGCGCTGGCCTTCGCCTTCATGGCGGCCAGCACGCGGGGTGTCCCGCTGGTCGCCGTGCACGCGTGGTGGGACCTGGTGATGGACCCGGGGATGGCTGCGCTGCTGTTCGACTGGGAGGCGGTCGAGGCGGATGAGAACGAGGTGCTGGCGGAGCGGCTGGCGGGATGGAGCGAGAAGTACCCGGACGTGCGGGTGCATCGGGTGGTCACGCACGACCGCCCGGCCCACGCTCTGATCGAGGAGTCGCGGCAGGCGCAGCTGGTCGTGGTCGGTTCCCGTGGCCGGGGTGCGGCGGCGGGTCTGCTGCTCGGCTCGGTCAGCCACGCGGTGCTGCACCGGGCGCGCTGCTCGGTGGCAGTGGTGCGGCCCCTCGACGAGAAGGAGAACTGATCAGCGCGGTCGCGACGCGGAGGAGCTGAGACGGAGAAGGGGGCGAGGTGGTCGCGGTGCCCGGTGAGCAGGAAGAGCACCACGCCGCGGTCAGGAGGCTGCCCCGCCGGGCGACGGACCTCATCGAGGACGTCGTGGTGTGGGTGCTGCTCTCCGCGTCCCTGCTGCTCGTCGCGGCCGCCCTGATCGCCGGCGTCGGCGCGCACAGCCGGGTGAACGAGCGCATTCACACCCAGTCGCAGGACCGGACCATGCTGCCTGCCACTGTGCTCGCGCAGGCACCCGTGGTGCCCCTCGACCCGGGAAGCCGGATCGCTGTCGAGGTGGAGTGGGTCGGTCTCGACGGTGTTCGGCGGACGGGCCTCGTGCCCGTGACGGCCGCGACGCCCGCCGGCTCCGAGGTGCCGGTGTGGGTGGACCGCACCGGCGCGGCCGTGGATCCGCCCCCGGCGAGTGTGGACGCGGTGGCGGCAGGAATCTTCACCGGCATCGCCGTGCTGGCCGTCGGGGCGTCCGTGCTCGGAGTGGTGTGGTTGCTGGTGCGGCGCGGGATCGACGCGGTCAACGCCCGGCGATGGGCGCGCGAGTGGGCCGACATCGGACCGGAGTGGACCGGACACCGGTAGCGGGCCACCCGCACGTGCAGGCGGCCTGAGATCGTCGACGAGGCGTCAGACCCGCAGGTCGCGTCCCATGTTCCTGCTGATGTCGAGGGTGGCGTCCCTGAGCAGACGGTCGCTGAGGTCGGCGAGTGCCCGTGCGACGGCGAGCTCGTCGCCGATCTCGGGCACGTCGTGGTCGCTCGGGTTGCACCGAGCCAGCCCGGTGCCGACCAGCCGATCGCTCTCCGGGGTGTGCAGGCGGGCCGTCGCGCGGGTGTTCCCGTCCTGCTCGTCGATCGTGATGTCGATGTTCCAGCGCTTCTCGATCATGTCGTGTTCCTGGTGTGTGCCCGGCGAGGCGTGTCCGATCGTCAGCTCTTGCTGATCTCGATCTTCTTCCGCTCGCCGGTGGTGGCCTTCGGGATCGGGATGCGGATCTCGAGGATCCCGTCCTTGTAGGTGGCGGTGATGTCGGAATCGGTCACGCCGTCGGGAAGGGGCAACGTGCGGCCGAACCTGCCGTAGCGCAGCTCGTGACGCAGGTAGCCCTTGTCCTCGGTCGTCTCCTCGACGCGCCGTTCGGCGTTGATCCGCAGCACCCCGCCGCCGACGGTGAGGTCGACGTCCTTCTCCGGGTCGATCCCGGGCAGTTCAGCGCGGATGACCTCGGTGTCGCCCTCTCGGAACTGGTCGACACGGATCGCGTCCTCGACGAGCCAGTCCACGCCCACGCCGAAGGGTCGACGGCCCGGCAGCCCGCGCATCCACTCGTCCAGGAACCGGTCCATCCGGTTGAGGCGGTTGGCGACATCGCCGCCTCGGTCGCGCCGCATCAAGCTGCTCATCTGCGGCTCCTCTCCATGCTGACGGCCATGGTCCGGGTGCCGGTCAACCCTGCTCGCTCGACGAACCCCCGTGCAGAGTCCTTCGGCCCGTTGCCAGGGGACTCGCGAACTTGCCGGGCGTGCGGACCTCAGTCGGGCAGAAGGACCGAGCGGAGCGCGCGCCGTGGCGTCACCGGCAGCTCGTCGGCTCCGGCAGCCGGCAGGCCGACCCGGACCACGAGCTGCGGGTACTCGGGCATGCGCAGCACCTCGGTGCGTATCCGGTGCCGGCACGAGTCGATCTCGAGTGCCTGGCTGAGCGGGGTGGTGGCCAATCCCATCCGGGTCGCCGCGAGCAGCACCGCGCTCGTGGCCTCACCAGCACGGATGTGGTCCAACACCGTGTCGGTCGCGGTGGCCACGACCAGGAACTCCGCGGCGTCGTCCGGAGTACGCCCCGGCGACAGCGGCGGCTGGGCGAGGGTGGCGGGTCCGAAGCGCCGCAGCCCGGTCGGTCGCGCGCCGCAGACGGGAGCCGCCACCGCGTCGGCGGGGATACCGTCGTGGCTGCCGGGAAGACGGTGGGTCCACAGCCGCAGTTCGGACGCGTAGCCCGGTTCATTGCGCTGTTGTTCGTTCGCCTCGGTGAGTGTGGCGACCAACTGCTCGCGGGCGTGCGGCTCGGTCACCGGCACGAGCAGGCCACCGGCGTGCCCGGCGTGCTCCTGCAAGGCTTCCACCTGGTCGGGAGACACCGGGTCGTCGCTCATGCGGCGCCGGTCGGTCTGCCGCGCGGCAATGGCGGGGTAGAGCGAGGCGGTGAGTGCGTCCGGCGCCGAAGCGCGGTTGACGGCGATCGTGGCGATGTGGTCGCAGTCCTCCGGGTCAGGGAGGCGCGTCACGTCGGTCCCGACGCCGCGGGCGGCGAGTGCGACGAGGAGGTGATGCAGTGCGGCGCCGCAGCTCAGGACGAGTTCACGCTGCTCGGGATCGGTCACGTAGAGGTGGCGGTCCTCGTCCGCGTACAGCTGCACCGAGTCGCGGAGAATGCGCCATTTCCAGGGTTGGCTGTTCTGAACCGACGGTGCGCGCAGGGCGTCCGTGACCGCCCCGGCCAGGTCAGGATCGCTCATCGCACGCCCTCGCTGTGCTCGGCCGGCGCGGGCGCTGTGACATTGATTCGCTCGCAAGCTCGCTCATGGCACGCCCTCGCTGTGCTCGGCCGGCGCTTCGCGCGGGCGCTGTGACATTGATTCGCTCGCAAGCTCGCTCATGGCACGCCCTCGCTGTGCTCGGCCGGCGCTTCGCGCGGGCGCTGTGACATTGATTTTGCTCGCAAGCTCGCTCATCGCTGCTCGCCTGTCATCGCACTTCCCCGGTGCACGGGCTTTCTCCGAGCCTGCCCCTCGTTACCTGCTCGGACGAGTGCCACTCGTTCCCCGCTGGCGGGCCGTTGGTCCTGGGATCGCCGCGTTAGGTGCTTCCGCAGCGGGCAGAGCCACGCGGGTCGTCAGGTTCCGCTGCCCCGGCGGTGTTCCGTGGCGTAGACGGCGGCTTCGGTGCGGCGGGAGAAGCCGAGCTTGTGCAGCAGCGAGGAGACGTAGTTCTTGACCGTCTTCTCGGCGAGGTACATCTCGGCGCCGATCTGGCGGTTGGTGAGGCCGTCGGCGATGTAACCGAGGATGCGTCGTTCCTGGGGGCTGAGTGACTCGTAGCGGGGATCGGGGGGCTCCTCGCCCTTGCGCAGGCGCTCCAGCACGACGGCGGTGGCCTTCGGGTCGAGGAGGGAGCCACCGTCGGCGATGGTGCGCACGGCTCCGATGAGGTCGATGCCGGTGACCTGTTTCAGCAGGTAGCCGGAGGCTCCGGCCATGATGGCCCCGAAGAGGGCCTCGTCGTCCGAGTACGAGGTGAGCATCAGGCAGGCCGGAGGCGGCACCACCGTGGAGCGGATCTCGCGGCAGACGGTGACGCCCTCGCCGTCGGGGAGGCGGACGTCGAGGATCGCCACGTCGGGTCGCAGGGCGGGGATCCGGGCCAGGGCCTGGGCCGCGCTGCCGGCCTCGCCGACGACCTGGATGTCGTCCTCGGACTCGAGTAACTGGGCGATGCCACGCCGGACGATCTCGTGGTCGTCGAGCAGGAACACGGAGATGCTCACGGCAACCGGCCTCTCGTCGGCCTCACTCCTCGCAGATTCGCACCGAACGTACCGGCGCTCCGCAGGTTCTGCCGCCCGCGAACGACCCCGGACCCGCGGGCCCTTCGCCCCTGCCGTCAGGACACGGATCCGCCGAAGAACGACGCGTACAGGCGGAAGGCGGCGTCGCGGGCTGCGGTGCTGCGCCGTTCGGACTCGTCGAGGATGCGGCGGGCGTCCTCGGCGTCCATCGCCGGCCGATCCTGCCGCAACGTTTTGTCCAGCCACAGCTTGATGTGCGCGGGTGAGACCTCGGGGTGGAACTGCAGAGCCAGGTGCGGCCCGTGGCGGAACGCGTGCACGCAGTTGCTCGTCGCGGCGAGCACCGTGCTGCCGGGCGGCGGCTCGAACTCGTCGTAGTGCCACGCGAGCCACGTGCCGAGCACGACGGCGTCGGCCGGATCCGCAGCGGCACCGTTCCGTCCAGAATCCGGCAGGGCTGCGACGTCGACCCAGCCGATCTCGGTGACGCTGGCCTTCGTGACCCGACCGCCCAGCACGTCGGCGATCAGTTGCCCGCCGAAGCACAGCCCGAGAACCGGTGTGCCGATCGCCATGGCCTGCGCCAGGAAGGCCTTCTCGGCGGGCAGCCAGGCCACCGTGGGGTCGTACGCGGCCTCCTCGCTGCCCAGCACCACGATCGCGCGGCGCGGCGTGACCGGTGGCAGCGAACCGGCGGAGACGTCGACGAGCTCCCACGGTATTCCGTGCTCGTCGAGCCACGTCACGAGGTTGCCCGGGCCACCGTCGTCCTGGTGCTGGAGGAGAAGGACGGTCTGCGGGTCGGGCTCAGGCATCGTTGCTCCGGGGCGGGCGGCGCTGCGGCGGGTGTCGATGTTCACGGTTGCGGTCTCCCCGCCGCAGCGCGAGACACATCGACCGTGATGTGCCTCTCTCATCCTCGCGCCACCCGGCTGGGTGCGGGGTCCGTTACAGCTGTTTCCGGAGAGAACTGAACCGGTTGCCGCAGTCGTACGACCGGACGTGGACGGGCTTTCCGACCGGTTCACCGACGGTCAGCAGGTCGATTGCCGTGTCGTCGCCGTCGGCGTTCCTGGCGAGGAAGCGGGCGCCGCCGTCGTCGAGCCGCCCGACGACGATTCCGGTGCGGGCGCCCTCGCGGGTGTGGGTGACCGTGCAGGTCTCGATCGTCGCCCGGCCGTCGGCGTGCACCACGTGTTCGGGCGCGGGCCACGCGTCGATCTCGGCCTGGATCTCGGCGCTGCGGTCCGGCCGCCACTCCACCGGAGCCGTGGAGTAGATCCCGGCCGAGTACTTGGTCATCGTGCCGCCGTTGGCACCGACGAACCCGAAAGCTCCCGGCAGGGCGCGCATCCGCTGCACCGTCTCGGCGATCGCGTGCATCGAGTAGTTGTTGCCTGCACCGCCGAAGAAGGGCAGGCCACCCGTGACGGTGAGACCTCGCGGGTCGGTGGGGCCGATGCCCAGGCCGTCGCAGATGTTCGACACCGCGACCGGGAAACAGCTGTAGAGGTCGAACGTTGTGACCTGGTCGGGGCCGATTCCGGCGACGTCGAGCGCGTGTTGTGCCGCGAGCACCGACGCCGGTGACGCGCTGAGGTCGACGCGTTCGAACAGGTCCCGTTCGCGCAGGTCGGCATGGCCGTGCAGGAACACCCAGCGCTCCCGGGGCACGCCCAGCCGCCGCGCCGATGCCACCGACATCAGCAGCACCGCCGCGCCCTGGTTCACCTGGTCACGCGCCACGAGGTAACGGGTGTACGGGTCGGCGATCGGCCGGTTGGCGGCGGAGGGCGTGGCGAGCTCCTCGGCGGTGCGCACGGTGGGGGCCGCGGCGTGTGGATTCGCGGCGGCGACCTCGGTGAACGGGGCGAAGAGCCGCCCCATCCCGAGTGCGTACTCCTCGCGGGTCTGTCCCAGCCGGGCTCGGCGGGCCGTCTCGACCAGCGCGAATCGACTCGGCATGCCCACCAGCCCGTGGTCGGTCTGGTGTCGCGACAGGATGCCCCGGAGGCCGAATCCGCGGTCCTCGAGATCCCCGTCGACGTGCTCGGTGAAGTCCGGACGATCCGCGGCGGTGCGCAGGTGGCGGGCGGTCGAGATCGCCTCCGAACCGAACAGCAGCGCCACCTCCGACCGGCCCGCGGCGATCGTGGCCGCCAGTTCGGTGACCAGGTGCTGGGGGGATTGACCCCCCACGACTTCGAGGATCGCGCGAGCAGGTGAGGCACCGATGCGGGAGGCGACCGATCGCGGGTAGTTGTCGGACCTGCCCAGGGGAGCGCGGACACCGGGGATCGAGTTCTCGATCTGCCGTACCCCGGCGACCGTGTCGACCGCGGCCGCCACCGCGACAGGATCCGACGCCGTGTCGGTGAGGGCCTCGGTCACCGCCGCGGCGGCGAGTTCCACGGCGGAACGCCGTCGGTAACCGGGGTCGTCGAGGCGTTCGGAGGCCTGTCCGACCCCGACCAGGACGGGTGTGCGGGGGTCGAGCTCACGCGTGGTCATGAGTGGGCGGCTCCAGCCGGACGGGACCCTTCCTAGACGTATCTCGTCTGAATTGGCGGTGACCATAGCCGCGCTGCCGGATCGACGGAAACGCGGGTGTCAGGATCCGGCGTCGACGCTGCGCAGGAGGAAGTCCACGAGGCTCTCCGCGTACCGCGGGGCGTCCGTGAGGAGACGGTGGCGCAGGTGCGGCGGTGTGGCGACCACGTGCATCACGACCCCGCCGCACAGGGCGTCGAGCAGCAGGGTGACGGAGGTGCCGTCGCTGACCTCCCCGCGCCGGATGGCGCGGCGGACCATGGCGCGAGCGGCGAGCACCTGCGACTCCTGCAGTGTTGCCCAGCGGTTCGCCACGCCGGGGATCTCCGAGGCCTCCACGCTCATCCGCAGCACGGCCTGGCGGCATTCGCCCAGGTAGAGGTCCAGTAGCTGGCGGGCCAGGTGGACGAGGTCCCCGCGCAGGGTGCCGGTGTCGGCATCGGTGAGGTCGACGACCTGGGTCTCGAGGGCGTCGGAGAGCAGGCGTTCCTTCGTGGGCCACCGCAGGTAGATCGACGCCTTCCCGGCACCGGCCTGCCGGGCCACGGCCTCCACGCTGAAGCCGGCCCAGCCGGCCCGGCCGAACAGTTCCACCGCGGCGAGCGCGATCCGCCGGTCGAGCGCGGGATCGCGCGGCCTGCCGACCGCGGGGCCCGATGTCGGCATACTGCGGCTCCACTGTGGACGAGGTGGCTGGGGACACCTTCTGGACGGTGGTCGTCACCATAACGCCGCGGACGGAACAGGGCCCGCCTCACGCGGGTGGGCGGGGCGTGGGGCAGGGTGGGCGGGGGGACCGGGTGGGCGGGGACTGCGCTCACCCCTCCGATCACCTCGACGCCGTGCGGAAGGCGCTCCATTGATCGTCCGGACAGACCATGGGCGGGTCGCGGTGCTGACCCTCGACCGCCCGCAGAAACGCAACGCGCTGACCGCCGAGCTGTGCGACATGCTCCGCGACTCGGTCCGCGGCGCCGTCGCCGACGGGGCGAGGGCGCTCGTGCTCACCGGCAGCGGCACGAGCTTCTGCTCGGGCGCCGACCTCGACGACGTCTACACCGCCGACTTCCGCGACGCGCACTACGCGATGCTGCACGCGGTGGTCGACGCGCCGGTGCCTGTGGTCGCCGCCGTGAACGGACCGGCGATCGGCGCGGGCACGCAGCTTGCGATCGCCGCGGACCTGCGGGTCGTCGCGCCGGCAGCGGTCTTCGGAGTCCCGACCGCGAAGATCGGCCTCGCGGTGGACCCGTGGACCATCCGGCGGTTGTCGGTGCTGGCAGGCAACGGCACGGCACGGGCACTCCTGCTCGGATGTGCACAGCTCGACGCCGACGCCGCGCGGGCCTGCGGGCTGGCCGAGCGTGCCGGGTCGGGTGCCGATGCGATCACCTGGGCGACGGAGATCGCCGAGCTCGCCCCGCTCACCCTCGCCTACTCCAAGCGCGTGCTCAACGACATCGTCGAGCCGGCGAGCGACACTGCGGAGCTCGAGGCCGCGTTCGCGGCCTGCTGGGAGAGCGAAGACCGCGCCGAGGGTCGCCGGGCCCGGCAGGAGAAGCGTCGTCCCGAGTTCCGCGGAAGGTAGGCGCCCGGAGCTGGACCGTCGTGTCCTGCTGCAGGCCGGGATCGGCTGATCCGCCGCGGTGACGTACACCGGCGGCGTCACCTCACGGTCGCCGAGCCGGTCAGCGGGCACATACGGTCACCGTTGTGCCGGCCGGAGAAACGACGCACGGAACAGACACCGTGCCCACAGTGAGGCGCCTTCATCTCCCCAGGGGCGCGCTGACCGGCTCACGGCGAGCCCGCACGCCGGGCTCGCAATAACAGTTATCGGCAAATCCGGGCCGAGAGGCCGGGTCGGCTTCGCGGCGCAGACCGTCGACGCCGGTGCGCGGCACATTCTCGCCCTCCATGGAAGGCATCGTGGTGAATTCGCATCCCCGCACCTCCTTGTCCGCGACGGCTCGCGGGCGGAGTGGTGTGTCCTCCCTGCTCCTGCTGTACGTGATCCGCGGGCTGATCGCAATCTTGTGGGCCGTCGGGTTCGCAACCGTCCTCGACTCTCTCGCGGTCGGCACGATCATCCTGCTGGTCGTCTATCCACTTATCGATGCGGTCGCCGTTTTTATTGATTTTCGCGATCGGTCCGGCATGCCCGGACGGGCTCTGCAGCTGTTCAACATCGCAGTCAGCACTCTCGCTGCGGTCGCTCTGGCGATAGCCGGGAACATCGACGTGCCTTCCGTGCTGCTGGTGTTCGGCGGCTGGGCCATCGTCTCCGGCGTGGCGCAGTTGGTCGCGGCGCTGCACCGGCACCGCCCTGAGATGGGTAGACAGTGGTCGCTGCTGCTGGCCGGAGCGCTGTCCGTCCTCGCGGGCGGCGGCTTCGGCGTCACCGCGATCGGCGACGATCCGCGGCTGGACGCCATCGTCATGTACGCGCTGGCCGGCGGAGCGTTCTTCGTCATCCAGGCCGGTCTGTTGTACTGGCGCCTTCGCAAGCCGTGAGTGCCGAGAATCGCGAACAATGGTGCATTCCTCGTGATGGAGGGAAGTGGCCGCGCTGGTGCTGAAACGGCTCGATCGGGATCATTGATGTGGTGCAGGTAACCCAATGGTCACGATTTTCGGCGTGTAGAAAATCAAGTATGACCAAGAGTCTCGACGTGGATCGTGGACGGCAGACCGAGTTCGCTCAGCACCTCTTCGGCGTATACACCAACGGGTTGCTCACCTACATGATCGATCTCGGGTACCGCACCGGCCTGTTCGAGGCCGCGGCGCAGGGTCCGGCGACCGCACAGCAGCTGGCCGACCGGGCGGGCCTGCAGGAGCGCTATGTACGTGAATGGCTCGGGTCGATCGTGGCCAACGGGATCATGACCTACGACGCGGCAACGCGCGAATACACCATTCCGGCCGAACACGCAGCAGGCCTCACCGGCAACGGCTCCGCGAACATGGCGCCACTCGCGGGAATGGTCACGAGCCTGGGCAAGCACCTCGGCGAGCTCGAGCACGCGTTCCGGGCGGGCGGCGGCGTCCCGTACTCGGTGTTCCGCCCGGAGTTCACCGACAAGATGGACCAGCTCAGCCGCAGGCCGGTCGACGAGATGCTGCTCGACAGGTGGCTGCCGGCGGCGCCCGGGTTGAGGGAGCGGCTCGCCGCGGGCGTCCGGGTCGCCGACATCGGCACCGGCACCGGGCATGCGCTGGTGGTGCTGGGAAAGGCGTTCCCCGCCTCGACGTTCGTCGGCTACGACATCGCCGAGGACGCCCTCGACCGGGGCAGGGTCGAAGCCGCGGAGGCGAAGCTCTCCAACGTCACGTTCGAGGTGGCCGACGTCGCCGAGCTGAAACCGGCGCAGCCGTTCGATGTGATCTTCGCCTTCGACTCGGTACACGACCAGGCCGCGCCGGCGGCGGTGTTGCGCGCGGCCCACGACGCGCTCGTCCCGGGCGGCACCTTCTTCATGCTGGACCTGGCCCTGTCGAGCAACCTGGAGGACAACATCGGTAACCCCCACGCGCGGTGGATCTACTCGACCAGCACCCTGCACTGCATGACCGTCTCGCTCGCGGTGGGTGGTGCCGGGCTCGGCGGTGCGTGGGGCGAGCAGACGGCCCGACGGATGCTCGGCGAGGCCGGGTTCGGCGAGGTCGTCACCCATCCGGCGCCGGGGAACGAGCGGAACATGATCTACGTGACGCACCGGCCTGCCTGAGGCTCATCAGGTCGAGGGGAGCGTCAGTCCTTCTCGGCCGAGCCGAGCGGGGCGAGGGCGCGCAGGGCGGCGGCGAGGTCGCCGCCGGACGGCGCGCGCTCCGGGTCGAGCAGTGTCTGCAGCACCAGCCCGTTGACCAGGGAGAGGGCCAGGGAGCCGAGCTGTAGCGCCGTCCGTTCGTCGATCTCGTCCTCGGCGACGTCGAGGATCAGTGCGGCGACCGAACGGCGGCCGCGGTCGTACGCATCGGCGATCTGGTCCCGCAGCTCCGGTGTGTGCTCGGCGCGCGCATAGGCCTGCACGCTCGCGACCGCCGTGGACCGGTCCCTGGTCAGCGCGGCCACGACTCCGTCGAGGAACGCCTCCAGGCGGTCGACGGGATTGTTGCGCGTGCCGGACCGGAGGGCGTGCGCGATCTCGTCGTCCCAGTCGTCGAACGAGTCGATGATCGCCGCGTTCAGCAGGGCGTCCTTCGACCCGAAGTGGTAGCCGATCGACGCCAGGTTGGTGCCGGAGGCGGCGACGATGTCGCGTGCCGTGGTGGCGGCGAAGCCCTTCTCGGCGAGGCAGCGCTTCGCACCGGCGAGCAGGTCCTCGCGGTGTCCCATGGCGCGATCCTAGAGTCCTGGACGGACGTGCGTTCTATACATATGTCTTATACGTACGTATGATCGCCGTCATGAACGACGCCCGCCGGGCCTGGCTCGGGCTCGCCGTCCTGGTGCTTCCCGCCCTGCTCGCCTCCATGGACCTGTCCGTGCTGTTCATGGCGGCGCCCTGGCTCAGCGCCGACCTCGCCCCCAGTGGCACACAGCTGTTGTGGATCATGGATGTCTACGGGTTCCTCATCGCCGGGCTCCTGATCACGATGGGCTCGCTGGGCGACCGGATCGGGCGGCGCCGGCTGTTGCTGCTCGGCGCGGGGGCGTTCGGTGGGGCGTCCGTCCTCGCTGCGTACGCGTCCACGCCCGAGATGCTGATCGCGGCGCGTGCGCTGCTCGGTGTCGGTGGCGCGGTGCTCGCCCCGTCCACTCTGGCGCTGATCCGCTCGATGTTCCCCGATGACCGCAGCCGTCGCGCCGCGATCGGCATCTGGACCGGAGCGTTCACCGGTGGGGTCGCCATCGGCCCCATCGTGGGCGGGCTGCTGCTCGAGCAGTTCTGGTGGGGCTCGGTGTTCCTGATCAACGTGCCCGTGATGCTGCTGCTCCTCGTGGTGGGGCCGGTGCTGTTGCCGGAGTCGCGTGACCCGCGTCCGGGTGGGTTCGACGTGGTCTCCGCGCTGCTCTCGCTGGCCGCCGTGCTCCCGGTGGTCTACGGGGTGAAGGAGATGGCGGCGCACGCCTTCGGGGTGGCCCCGGCGCTGGCCGTGCTCGGCGGCTGCCTCGTCGCCGTGCTGTTCGTCCGCAGGCAGCTCCGGCTGGCCGATCCGATGATCGACATCCGGCTCCTGCGCAGCCGCGGATTCGGTGCCGCTCTCGGTGCCCAGACGATGATCGTCCTCGGCAGCGCCGGGATGGGTTACCTCGCGGTGCAGTTCCTGCAACTCGTGTTGGGGCTTCGTCCGTTCGTCGCCGCGCTGTGGATGCTGCCGACCATCGCGGGCACCGTGATCGGCATCGGGCTGGCCACCGCCCTCGTGCGCACGGTGCGTCCCGCGCTCGTCGTCGGCGCGGGAACCGCAGTGGCGGCCGCGGGGTTCGCGCTGGTCGGCATGGTCGGCACCGAATCGTCGGTGCTCGCGGTGATGTCCGCGTACACGGTGCTCACCTTCGGCACCGGGATGGTCGCGCCACTGGCCATCGACCTGATCGTGACGACCGCGCCGCCGGAGCGGGCCGGCGCGGCCGCAGCCGTCGGCGAGACGGGAGCGGAGTTCGGCGGAGCGGTCGGCATCGCGGTGCTCGGCACGGTCGCCACCGCCGTCTACCGCGACGAGATCACGGGCGCCCTCCCTGCTGCGCTCCCGCCGGACGTGGCGGAGGCGGCGACCGGAACGCTCGGCGGCGCCGTGGCTGCGGCGGGGCAACTCCCGGACCCCGCACCGGTGCTGGCGATCGCGGGTGACGCGTTCGTCTCCGGGTTCACCACCGCGGCGATGCTGGCCGCAACACTGCTGACCGTCGTGGCCGTCGTGGTCACGGTCCGGCTCTGGAGTGTTCGTCAGGGCGAGATGCCGGTGCCCGTCTGACGGCGTCCGTCCGGTCGGCCTGACCAGGACTGTTCCCGGATGAGCCGCCACCTCAGCCGCGGCGGTTCCGCCGGCGCTCCAGTAACTGCCGGACGAGCTCTGTGGCCACCGTCGCGATGAGCACCGTTGCCACGACCTTGTGCTCACGCTGCACGGGAGCGGGGCTCGGCGGAGCCGTCAGCGGCTCGCCGGGGGCGGCAGTGGCCAGGTGGAGGTCCTCGTGCGTCTTGCTCTCATGGAGCCGTCCGTGCTGCTGCAGCCAGTAGAGCCAGCCGAAGCCGGGGAACACGAGCACCACGGCCAGGCCCGTGACGGCCAGTTCGGTCCACAGCGTGGCTGATGGTGCGGCGCCCTGCAGCAGTGTCATCGACCCGGGCAGCAGCCAGGGGTACTGCGCCCATCCCCACCCGGCCACAACTGCGGCGACCGCCAGGCTGGCGCAGATGCGCAGGACATGGGGGCTGCGCCGCAGGGCCACCAGCACGAGCGCGGCGATCCCCGCTACCACCGACACGGCGAGAAGTGGGAGCGCCGGTCCGACGAGCCGGTCGAACACGTACGGGGCGCTCGTGCGCATCAACAGCAGGTTGACCGCGGCGAGCACGCCGGTGGCGAGGCCGGCGGCGAGTGCGCGGTGGGAGAAGTAGCGGGCCATGGCGGGATCGTCGCGGTGTTCGGAGTCGACGACGAGGTAGATCGCTCCGATGTAGGCGCAGGTGGCGACGAACAGCCCGCCGGTCACCAACGCGGTGGTGCTGGTCCAGGCCCCGGGGACCTCCCCGGCCGGCCTGGGCGGGACCGCACCGGTGGCCACTGCCCCGATGACGGTGCCGAGGAAGAACGGTGCCATCAGTGAGGAGATCGCGAAGATAGCGCCGTTGAGCCGTTGCAGGTGCAGGCGTTGGGCTTCGTGGCGGAAGGCGAAACCGATGCCGCGGAAGAAGATTCCGAGCAGAGCCAGCGCGATCGGGACGAACAGTGCGGTCATGATCGCGGCGAAGGCGGGTGGGAAGGCGGTCCAGAGGATGACGAGCACGAAGATGCTCCAGACGTGGTTGCCTTCCCAGACCGGTGTCACGGAGATGTCGATGGCCTCCCGTGGGCGTGCTCCGCGTTGGTCGCCGCCGGCGAGCAGGTCCCAGATGCCGCCGCCGAAGTCGGCGCCGGCGAACAGGGCGTAGGCCGCGATCGCGACGAAGAGCAGGACCGCGACGGCGAACAGTTCCGGTGACGGGGTCACGTGTCCTCCTCGCCGGCGCTCGTCGGCCGCGTTCCCCGGAGTGCTGTGTTCGATGGTGAGCTCGCGAGCTCGCTCACGACCGGACCTCCTGCTCGTGTTCGGCGGGTGGGCCGTAGGGGGTGGCCTGGTCCTCCACGAGCCGTGGGTCCCCGGCGCTGCGCCAGCGGCGTCCCATCTCCCAGGGCACCACGATGCACACGGCCGTGAGCACCAGGTAGATCACGATCGTCAGGGCCAGTGTGATCGGCACGCCGCTGGCCGGGGTGACCGCGTCACGGGTCAGCAGCACCCCGTAGACCGTCCAGGGTTGGCGGCCGACCTCGGTGACGATCCACCCGAACTCCATCGCGAGCACCGCGCCGACCCCGGAGAGTGCGGCGGGAACGAGGAACCAGCGGGTACGCGGAACCCGGCGGTGAAACCACCACACCCAGCCCTGCCACGCCCCCAGCACGACCAGCAGCGTGCCGATCGCGACCATGCCGGTGAAGGACAGATGGATCAGGTTGGGCAACGGGGCGCGCAGCTCGGGGGGAAAGTCCTCCCATCCGATCACCCGCGTGTTCGGGGAGAACCCGACCAGGATCGAATCCAGTGACGGGATCCCGACGCCGAAGTAGACCTGCCCGTTCCAGTAGATCCCGCCGAGCCATTCGGTGACGTGTGTGCCGGTGCGGTCCACCAGTTCCATCGCCGCGAACTTCGCCGGCTGATGCTGGGCCACCATCCGGGCGGCGATGTCACCGACCACGACCTGGATCGGCGCGGCGATCGCGGCGACCGAGAAGGGGATCAGGAACCCCAGCCGGTGGTAGCGGTCCCACCGCCCGCGCAGCATCCCCACCGCATACACCCCGGCCACGAGGAAACCGGTGACCATGTACGCGGCCAGGATCATGTGCGGCACTTCGTACGAGGTGGCCCGGTTGAAGATCACCGACCACGGGTCGACCGAGGTGATCTGCCCGTTGGTCAGGACGAACCCGCTGGGCTGGTTCATCCACGAGTTCGCCGCCACCACCGACAACGCCCCGAAGAGACCCGCCACCACCATCGGCATCCCGCTCCACCAGTGCACCCACGGCGAGAGCCCACGCCAGCCGTACAGGTAGATCGCGGTGAAGATGGCCTCGACGAAGAAGAACACCCCCTCCAAGCTGAACGGGATCCCGAACGCGGCACCGAAACGCCCCATCAGCCCCGGCCACAACAACCCCAGCTCATACGACAGCACCGTGCCCGACACCGCGCCGACCGCGAAGATCACCGCCATCACCTTCGACCACCGCCGTGCCAGCACCAGGGCCACCGCATCACCACGCCGCAACCCCAGCCAGTGCGCGATCAGGACGACAGCGGGGAAGGCGACCCCGAAACAGGCGAAGATGATGTGGAAACCCAGCGACGCCCCCATCTGGCTGCGCGCCGGGATGTCGCCATCGGCCAGCACGAGCGCGTAGGAAGTCATGACGGCCCTCCTGCCAGCGGCGTTTCGGCGCGCATACTGCGAGAGGGGGAGGGCAACGCAGGAACCGGAGGTGTGAACCTGATGGTCGCAGCGGGGTTGGTGGTCTTGTTCGGTGTCGGCATCGGGGCCCTCGGTCTCGTCGAAGACGACCTGTACGTGATCGGTCTCGTGATCATGTTGATCGGCGCGATCGGCGTGCTGGTGCGCATCACCGACTGGCTCAGCAGCGGTGCCTCCGGCCTCGGCAGACGCGCCCCGAGATAGGACGTCAGGCGCGTTCCGCCGCGGCGGCGATCAGCCGGCATGGCGGGACGGGAGGTCGCCTGCGCGCTGCGCCGCCACGCTGCTACTGATCACCATCCGGCTCTCGTCAGCACCGTTGCTCTGGGCCCGAGTCATCGCATTCACCCTCCTGTCCCGTCTGTTGTGCCGGCGCCCGTGCCGGCCCGCCTCCACCATTAGCCACTGTGAGGACGTATGGCTCCCTCCGGCGGGGGGATGTTCGGCATATTCGGAACAACACGAACAAATCACCCAGCCCCGCGTGGTGATGGCGTCCCTCGTGGCCGATCGGGGAGTGTGTCGTCATGCCTGATCACGACGTCGCCCGTCTTCGCGCGGTCTCCACCCGCTCGATCAGCCCGGAGAACCCCACGGGAGCACCCGGACAGGGTGGGCGAGCCACCGAGGGCACCGGAGCGGTGCCGGGCCGCGAGCTCGGTCAGGGCTGGAAGATCTCGCCGAGCATCGAGATCGGAGCCCACTCCACGATCGACCTCGCCGCCATCGAGGGGCCCGGCCGCATCACCCACATCTGGATGACGACCCACCCGGACAACTGGAGAAGCCTGCTCCTGCGCGCCTACTGGGACGGCGCGGCCAGGCCGGCCGTCGAGGTGCCGGTGGGTGACTTCTTCGGCCAGGGCTGGGGACGGTTCGCGCAGCTCAGCTCGTCGATGATCGCGGTGAACCCGCACGGCGGGCTCAACAGCTACTGGCCCATGCCGTTCCGCTCGGCAGCCCGGCTGACCATCGAGAACCTGGCCGCCGCGCCCGCCGTCGTCTACTACCAGGTCACCTTCGACGTCGGGACCGACGAGACCGACAGCGGATACCTGCACGCACAGTGGCGCCGTTCCGACCCGCTGTCGTCAGGCTCGGTCCACCCGCTGCTGAGCGGCGTGCGTGGCTCCGGTCAGTACGTCGGCACCTACCTCGCCTGGGGTGTCAACTCGCGGGGATGGTGGGGGGAGGGGGAGATCAAGTACTACCTCGACGACGACCGTGACTTCCCGACCATCTGCGGTACCGGAACCGAGGACTACTTCGGCGGCGCGTGGAACTTCGACGTCCCCGGCCAGGGGTACACGAGCTACACCACCCCCTACCTGGGCCTGCACCAGATCATCCGGCCCGACGGGCTGTACGAGAGTCAGCAACGCTTCGGGATGTACCGCTGGCACGTGCCCGACCCCATTCGCTTCGCGTCGGCGATACGGGTGGACATCCAGGCGCTGGGATGGCGAGCAGGCCACCGCTACCTGCCCTTGCACGACGACATCGCGTCGACGGCGCTGTTCTATCTCGACGCGCCAGGCGGAACGCGGCGCCCGACACCCACACTCGACGAACTCGAGACGCTCTGACCGAACGGTCCTCATGGAGTCATCCCGCGCTGCGGGCGGGTGAGGCGCCCAGGATCCGCAGGCTGAATGCCGTGTATCGGTCGATGATCTGGTCGAGGGAGAGCGGGCCGCTTCGCCGGAACCATTCACGCACACCGTTGAGCATGTCGAGCAGGGCCATGGTCGTGAGCGGGATATCGACGATGTGGAATTCCTTGGCGTCATTTCCCTGGCTGATCACGTCCAGAACGGCGTCGTGGTATTCGGTCTGCAGCCTGATCGCGTCGCGCCGCTGCTCCTGATCGAGGCCATAGCGGATGGGATTCCCGACGACCAGCTCGGGTCGCCGGTCGTCACTGATCGTGAGGTGCAGCCGCACCGTCTCGCGGATTCTCTCGGTCGGCGTGCGGGATGTGTCCCGGAGCACCACTGTGGTCTCGGCCACGAAGTCTCTCATGAAGTTCACAGCTATCGCGTGCAGCACTTCTTGTTTGTTGGTGAAGTGGTGGTAGAGCGTTGAGGAAGAGATACCGACCGCGTCGGCGATGTCACGGATCGAGGTCGCGGCGAAGCCACGTTCGTAGAACAGCACGCTTGCCCGCTCCATGATCTTGCCGCGCAGCACCGGACCCTCGTCGAGGCTGCGCTTCCTGGCCATGTCCAACTCCTCTGGGTCGTGATCTCTGCGTGTAACGCCCGATTTGCCCTGGTTGACGCTTCAACGAGGCAGGGCCTAGCGTACGTGTCGATCGGCCGATCGACACGAGAGGCCGGGCAGGGGGAAACGGGGGTGGCCCCCTGCGGATCGAGGCCCCAGCGTCGGGCTCCCTCGGTCGTTCTCACTGACGTGGAGAAATCTCGGGAAGGGTGTGGCTATGGCTGGCCGGGGGGCTCGTCGCCGCGCAGATGTTGCGGGCGAGGTGTTGGTCCGCAGACTCTACGAGGAGCACGGGAAGTCGATTTTGGCCTATGCCATACGACTCGCCGGTGACCGTTCTGTTGCCGAAGATGTCGTGCAGGAAACACTGATCCGCGCATGGCGTCACGGTGCAGATTCAAGCGGGCAGAGTGTCGGTCGCGCCTGGTTGTTCATGGTCGTGCGGGATGTAGTGGCCGAACGGACCCGGGAAACCGGTCAGGTCCACGCCGACCGCGCGATGGATTCGATGCAGGTGTTGCAGGCGATGGACTCGTTGTCGCCGGAGCGGCGTGCGGTTCTCGCGGATGTGTACATCCACGGCAGCAGTGTCGGAGAAGCGGCGGAGAAGCTCGGCATCCCGCCGGACACGGTGAAGTCGCGCACGTACAACGCGCTGAAGTCCTTGCGCAAGCTGCTCGGAGAGCGCGAACGCGCGGACGGCCTCGTGGTGCACACGACCTGACGTCCGGAGTTGTACGTCGCCGATTCAGTGCCGGCCGACCCCGTCGAGGAACGTGGCGACGACGAGGTCGGCGGCCTGCGGCGGATCGAGCCGGGGGAAATCGTGGGCGACCGAGTCGACGAGTTGATCCAGCACTCTGCGGGTCCAGCCCTCCGCTAGGTCGGCGCGGAGCAGCCCCTCGGCGGTCGCCCGATCCAGGAACACATCGAGCCGCCGGCTCTGTGTCTCCCGGCGCTCGTTCGCGACGGGATCCGCGCGCATCATCCGCCGCACGTCGAGCGGCCACTCCCGGCTGACCGGCACGATGCCCTCCACGTAGCGGTGCAGCGCCACCGCCACCGGCGCCTCCTCGAGCCGGGCCGCGTCGAGCACCTGCTCCGCGGAGTCGAGCTTCGCCTGGAAGACGGCGGCGAGCAGGGCCTCCCGTGTGGCGAAGCGCCGGTAGACCGTGCGCCGGTCCACCCCCGCCGTCGTGGCGATCGTGGCCATGCTCACCGTCGGATCCCCGGCGAGCAGTCGTGCTCCCGTGCGCAGCACGGCGTTCAGGTTGCGTGTGGCGTCCGCTCTCATGGTCATTCAACCGTACTTCGTGTGCGGCACCTCACCACTCACATTCGGCGTCATCGCGGCGGTCACCCGTCATAGTGCTACGTGCATGTGACACTTATGCGAGATGGTTTCACCCGACGTGAGGAAGAAGAGGAAGCGGACATGACCAGGACCTGGCTGATCACCGGTAGCTCGCGCGGCTTCGGCCGTGAGCTGGCGACGGCGGCGCTGGAGCACGGGGACCAGGTGGTCGCCACCGCCCGAAGGCCCGAGCAGGTCGCCGACCTGGCAGAGAGCTACGGCGAGCGCGTGCGCACGTACGCGCTGGACGTCACCGACGCGGAAGCGGCACGAGCGGCCGTCCGGTTCGCCGTGGACGAGTTCGGCGGTCTGGACGTCGTCGCCAACAACGCGGGCTACGCGAACTCCTCGCCGATCGAGGAGACCTCGGACGAGGACTTCCGTGCGCAGGTCGAAGCCAACTTCTTCGGCGTCGTGAACGTCACGAAGGCCGCTCTCCCGGTGCTGCGCGCGCAGCGCTCCGGCCACTTCGTGCAGTTCTCCTCCGTGGGTGGCCGCGTGGGCGGGTCGCCGGGCGCCGCCGCGTACCAGGCGGCGAAGTTCGCCGTCGAGGGCTTCTCGGAGGTGCTGAACAACGAGGTCGGACCGCTCGGCATCAAGGTCACCATCGTCGAGCCCGGAGCGTTCCGCACCGATTGGGCGGGTTCGTCCATGACGGTTGCGCCGGTCGGGCCGGACTACGAGCAGACCGTCGGTGCGATGAACCGCCGTCGCGCCGGCTTCGACCGGACCGCTCCGGGCGACCCCGCCCGGGCGGCGCGGATCATCCTCGACGTCGTGGACCTGGAGGAGCCACCGTTGCGCCTGCTGCTCGGTGCCGGAGCGGTGGAGGCGGCCGAGAGGTCCTCGCGCGCCCGGGCCGCGGAGGCGGAGCAGTGGGCGGACGTGAGCCGCTCGGCCGATTTCCCGCCTGGCGAGTAGCTGCCGGGTTTGCGCACGTCGCGGTGGTACGGCTCGTGGTGAGCAGGTATGCGCCGTCCGCGCCGTCCGGTCATCGAGCCGAAACCGAGGGGTACAGGACGGACATCTGGGCTCCGTAGCGTCGTGGACTGCGGAGACCCCGCCGCACCGAGTGCGGAACTCCGCGCGCTCGACCTCGCATCGGCCGACCCGGGCCGACAGGGGCGACGCACGCCCGGCACCGGCGCCCGGCATCCACCCCAACCACCCCTGCGCGGTCGACGGCCGCCTGCGGTCGGGCGCGCGGAGGCTCGCCTTCCCGGTGTGCCCGGCGCCTGCCTGACGAGAGGGAGCCGACCTTGTCCTACGAGGAACTCACCACCACTGCCTTCCACGAGCAGGTGCTCGCCGGAACCACGACGAGCGCCGACCTCGTGAGCTGGTACCTGCAGCGGATCGCCGAGCTCGACTCCGCAGGGCCGCGCATCGGCTCCGTCGTCACCGTCAACCCGCTGGCACTCGCGGAGGCCGAGGCGCTCGACGCGGCGTTCGCGGCCACGGGGGAGCTGCAGGGCCCGCTGCACGGCGTTCCCGTGCTCATCAAGGACCAGGCGGAGACGGCCGGGATACCGACGTCGTTCGGGTCGGCGCTGTTCGCCGACTACGTCCCGGAGCGCGACGCGACGGTCGTGGCCAGGCTGCGCGAGGCCGGCGCGGTCGTGCTCGCCAAGACGACCATGTGCGACTTCGCCGCCGGCTGGTTCTCGTTCTCCTCGCGCAGCGACCACACGAAGAACCCGTACGCCCTGGACCGCGAGGCGGGCGGGTCGAGCGCCGGCACGGGCGCGGCGCTGACCGCGAACCTGGGGCTCGTCGGCGTCGGGGAGGACACGGGCGGCTCCGTCCGCGTCCCCGGCTCCTTCACCAACCTCTTCGGGCTGCGCCCGACCACCGGGCTCGTCAGCCGCACCGGGTTCTCGCCGCTCGTGCACTTCCAGGACACGCCCGGGCCGATGGGCCGGACGGTGGGTGACGTCGCCGTTCTCCTCGATGCCATGGTCGGGCACGATCCGGCCGACCCCTTCACGGCGGTAGCGGCCCGGGTCCCGGGCCGCCAGGGCAGCTACGTCGCCGCTCTGGAGGGAGCCACGCTCGCCGGAGCACGCGTGGGCGTACTGACGGACGCGTTCGGCTCCTCGCCGGAGGCGGAGCCGGTCTCCGCGCTGGTGCTCGCCGCGATCGACGAGCTGCGCTCCGCCGGGGCGGACGTCGAAAGCGTGCAACTGCCCGGGCTCCGGGACTGGATCAGGCAGACGGCGTTCTACGCGACGCAGTCCAAGGAGGACATCACCTCGTTCCTCGCGGCCCGTCCCGCGGCTCCGGTGCGCAGCTTCGACGAGATCTTCGCCAGCGGGGTGTTCCACCCGCTGACCGATCTGTTCGCCACTGCCGCGGAGGGGCCGCGGGTGGCGGCAGACGCCCCGGACTACCACCGGATGCGCGTGCGTCAGGAGGAGTTCCGGCGCGTCCTGCTCCACGCGATGGCCACCGCCGACGTCGACGTCCTCGTCTTCCCGACGGTGCAGGTGCCACCCCCGACGCGGCAGGAGCTCGCGGACCTTCGCTGGACCGCGGAGACGTTCCCCACGAACACCGTGATCGCCTCCCAGAGCGGCCTGCCGGCGATGACCGTGCCGGCGGGGATGACCGACGACGGCCTGCCGGTGGGCATGGACGTGGTCGGGCGCCCGCTCGCCGAGCCCCAGCTGCTGAGGTTCGCCCTGGCCTGGGAACAGCACGCCCGGCCCCGGCGGCCACCGGTGCTGTCCCACGCCGTTTCCGAAACCCCGGCGGCGGAGACGGTCGGCGCCCGCTGAGTCTCGGCGCCCCCGGGTCGTCCGCTCCCCGCACCCGTCCCGACAGTCCACGGCCGAACCGGCCGCATCGATCGGAGGACCGCTCCGTGAGTACCACCAGCCAGCGGGACCAGGAGGTCCCCGAGCACCACGCGCTCGAATCCGAGTTCGAGCACGAGCCCGTGCCGCTGTCGCAACGGCGATCGCTCGGTTCCGTATCGGCCGTGTGGTTCGGCTTCCCGATGATCATCACCAACGCCGTGTTCGGTGGGGCGACGGTCTACGGCCTCGGGTTCTGGCGCGGGATCGGCGCGATCATCGTCGGCAACATCATCCTGATGCTCTACGTCGGCACGCTGAGCTATGTGGCGGGCAAGACCGGCAAGAACTTCGCGTTGACGGCCGCCCAGACGTTCGGCCGCCACGGCGCGACCATCGCGGCGGGCTTCCTGTCCACCGTGGTGATCGGGTGGTTCGCGTTCCAGACCGGGCTCACCGGGTCGACCCTGCACACGTCTCTCGGCTGGAACGAGACGTGGATGATCCTGGTCGCCGGGGTGCTCTATATCGCCATCACCTTCATCGGCATCCGGGCGCTGACGGTCATCGGCCTCATCGCCGCGCCGATGTTCGTGGTGCTCGCCGTGGTCGCCCTCGTGCTCGCCGCCCGAGAGGGAGGACTGTCGGGGATCACCAGCTACCAGGGCGGGGGCCCGGGCGCCACGGTGTTCAGCTTCGGCGCCGCGGTCACGATCACCATCGCGGGCTTCGCCGACTCCGGGACGATGACCGCGGACTTCACCCGCTGGTCGCGCAACGGGCGCGAGGCGGTGATGGCGGCCTTCACCGCCTTCCCGGTGGCCAACTTCATCTCCCTGCTCGTCGGCGGGATCGTCGTCGCCGCGGGCAAGGCCGTGGATCCGGCAGCCAACGGCGGTGACTTCCTGCCGGTCCTGACCAGCCACGGCCCCGTGCTCTCCGCGATCGCGGTGGTGTTCGTCTTCGCCAACCTGGGCTCGGTCTGCTGCCACTGCCTCTACAACGGTGCGGTCGGGTGGAGCCAGCTCGTCGGCGGCCGAATGCGGGTGCTCACGATCGTCCTCGGGATCGTGGGGCTCGTGGCCGCACTCGCCGGCGTGTGGAGCTACTTCTCCGACTGGCTCAACCTCCTCGGCATCTTCGTTCCGCCGATCGGCGCGATCCTCATCGTCGACCAGGTACTGCGGCGAGGCTCCAGCCTGCGTGCCGCGCGGCTGTGGCGGCCCGCTCCGTTCGCGGCCTGGGCGATCGCCTCGATCGGCTCGTACGCGGTGCACGTCATGGCCCCTCAGCTCAGCGAGGCCGTCGCCGGGATCGTGCTCGGGGGCGTGGCCTACACGCTGATCGACGCGCTGAGCCCCACACCGGCCCAGGAGCCGGAGCCCGCGTCCGTCCCGGCCGGCTGATGGACGCAACGCCGCTGGGTGGGCTGCCGGGACGGGGAGCGATGTCGTGAGTGGACTCGGTGGGTTGAACCCGTCGCCGGGCGGGATGGTGCTGGGTCTTGTGCAGGCTCCCGTGCCGACCGTCGCGGAGCCGCCGGACGTGGCCGCGGCTGTGGACCGGATCGCCGGCACCGTCATCGGCGCGTGCCGCGCGCTTCCCGTCCCCGATCTGCTGGTCTTCCCCGAGTACAGCCTGCACGGGCTGGACCCTGCGACCTGGCTCGACGACCGCCTGCTGTGCGATGTCGAGGGGCCGGAGGTCGCGAAGCTGCGCGGGGCATGCGCGGAGGCGAGGATCTGGGGCTGTTTCTCGATCATGGAACGCAACCCGGGCCGCGCCCCGTTCAACACCGGCATCATCGTGGACGACACCGGCGAGCTGCGGCTGCACTACCGCAAGCTGCACCCGTGGGTACCGGCCGAACCCTGGCATCCCGGCGACCTCGGGATCCCGGTGTGCGACGGACCCGCAGGCTCCCGGCTCGGCCTGATCATCTGCCACGACGGGATGCTGCCGGAGGTCGCGCGCGAGGCTGCCTACCGTGGTGCGAACGTCATCCTGCGCACCGCCGGCTACACCTATCCGATCCAGCAGGCCTGGCGATTCACCAACCAGGCCAATGCCTTCTGCAACCTCGCCTACACGGCGTCGGTCTGCCTCGCGGGCCCGGACGCGGCGGGGATCCACTCGCAGGGCGAGGCCATGGTCTGCGACGTCGACGGCACCGTGCTCGAGCAAGGCGACGGAACTCCCGGACGGATCGTCACCGCCGAGGTGGTGCCGTCCCGCGCCGACGAGGTCCGGCGTGGCTGGGGCGTGGAGAACAACATCTACCAGCTGGGCCACCGGGGCTACAGCGCCGTCGAGGGAGGCGCCACCGACTGCCCGTACACCTATATGCGGGATCTCGCGGCGGGGAGCTACCGCCTGCCATGGGAGGACGAGGTGCGCCACACCGACGGCACCGGGGCCGGCCTCGGGACCCCCGCCGACGTGCGCGCGGCGGCCCGCCCGGCGGGCGGCGAGGGATGAGGCGCCCGCCGGGCGGACCCGTTCAGCCGAGCTTCGCGACGAGCTGGGCGAGCTGGTCCAGGTGCCCGAGGGTCTCCTGCTCGGGTGCCGTCGGCAGATGCAGCGTGACGCGTTCGACGCCCAGCTCCTCGTAGCCCGCGAGCTTCTCCGGCTCGTTGGGGCCGATGTGCGTGGCCGAGACCACGACGTCGGCGCCGGCGAGGTCGCGGAGCTTCGCGAGCTGTGGCGCGAGAGCCTCCGGCGACGGCGAGTTGGGGAACCATCGGGCGCCGAACCGGGCGATGCGACGGAAGTTGGCTTCACCGCCGCCGACGTAGATCGGCGGATGGGGCTTCTGGACGGGCTTGGGCCAGGAGAAGATCGGGTCGAAGTTCACGAACTCGCCGTGGAACTCGGCCTGCTCCTCGGTCCAGATGCGCTGCATGGCCTCGAGGTTCTCGTCCATGCGCCGGCCACGGGTGGTGGGGTCGGTGCCGTGGTTCTCCATCTCCTCGCGGTTCCAGCCCACGCCGACGCCGAAGGCGAAGCGGCCGCCGGAGACCAGGTCGAGGGAGGCGACCTCCTTCGCCGTGCTGATCGGGTCGCGCTGGGCCAGCAGGGCGATCCCCGTGCCCACGACGAGTCGCGAGGTGGCCGCCGCGGCCGCGGTCAACGCGACGAAGGGGTCCAGGGCCCGGTAGTAGACCCTCGGCAGCTCACCTCCGGACGGGTACGGGCTGCGCCGCGAAGCCGGGATGTGGCTGTGCTCCGCCACGAACAGCGCGTCGAAGCCGCGCTCTTCGACCGCTCGGCCCAGAGCGCCCGGCGCAATGCCTTCGTCCGTGACGAAGCAGCCGATCCCGAACTTCATGGTGGTCCTTCCTGTCGAGGCGTCGGCGGGTTCGTCGCCCACCGACGGATACGTCCACCTCTACACCTCGCGGCCCGTCCGGCGCGGGCGGCGTGATCAACGTTGCGCTGACCACGCACACCTCGTGGCCACCGTGCACAGGTCATGACCTGTGCACGGTGGCCAACTCGTGTGCGCGGTGCGGGTGCAGGCCATCCGGACCTCGCACGGATCGGCACGTCATCGTGCGCGGAGACGGTGGTTCCGAGCCGCCGGCCGGTCGGAGCATGTGTGATGCGGGCGACACCGCATGTCCTCGGGTCGGCGGCGTACGCCCCGGCGCCGACCTGAGGACGCCGGTCGCGCGTCGGCCTGTCGCCGCCGACTCAACGAGGAGTGAACGATGCGGTTGTCCCTTCGCCGTGCACGGTCGAGCGTCATCGTCACCGCCGTGCTGCTGTGCGCTGCGCTGCTGGCCGCCTGTGGCCAGGCGCCGGGCGCCGGTCCCGGCGCGCCTCTGACGGTCCGAACGCTCGACCCCTACGGCGGGGACCGGGCTGCGGAGGGTTCGCCGCAGACCGGTGGCACTCTCGTCATCGGCAACGACCGGGAGATCATCAGCTTCGACCCGACACGGCAGAACTCCAACCTCGCCGCCACGATGGTCTACGACTCGCTGTTCAAGCTGATGCCCGACGGCACGGCGCAGCCCTACCTCGCCGCGTCGATGACCAGCCCCGACGGCGGCGTGACGTGGCGGATGGGCCTGCGCGACGGGGTGCGGTTCTCCGACGGCACACCGCTCGACGCCAACGCGGTGATCGTCAACACCCAGCGCCACATCGACAAGGCGGCCTCGCCCGCGCACGCGTTCGCGCTGCGGATCACGGCCATGCGCGCGATCGACCCGCTCACGGTGGAGTTCGTCCTCGACGGCCCGATGGGTGACTTTCCCGTGGTGTTCGCCCAGCCGATGTCACAGGGCACCCTTGGCATGATCGTCTCGCCCGCCGCGCTGGCGCAGTACGGCGACGACATCGCGAGCCACCCCGTCGGGGCCGGTCCGTTCATGCTGTCCAACTGGGTGCGCGACAACAAGATGGAGCTGGTCCGCAACCCGGACTACTGGCAGAAGGGCATGCCCTACCTGGACGGTGTCGAGATCCGGCCCCTGCCCGACACCGAGAGCCGCTACGCCACCATGGCCAACGGCGACGTCGACGCGATCAACGGCGGATTCAACACCGAGCTCGTACGGGCCTTCGCCAACTCGAACCTGCGCGTCTACTTCGGACCGGGCAACGGCGGCGTCCTCAACTACTTCAACTTCACCCGAGCGCCCTTCAACGACAAGCGGATGCGCGAGGCCGCCGTGGCCGCGATGGATCCGAACGCGCTCGGTGCCGCGTTCTTCAGCAACCAGCTGATCAGGGCCGAGAGCCTGTTCGACGAGACCAGCCCGTACCACACGCAGCAGGCCACCGATGCCTGGCCGAAGTACGACGTCGCACGCGCGAAGCAGCTGGTCGACGAGTACCGGGCGTCGGGCGGAAACCCCGACTTCGTCTACACCACCGACCGCAGCTCGGTGCCGCTCGGTGAGTTCGTGCAGGCGTCGATGGCCGCGGTGGGCGTGAAGGTCGAGGTGCGTTACTTCGACCTCGCGGAGTACGCGGGCCGCGTCCTGCAGGGCGGCGACTTCGACATGGCGAGCCAGATCGCGGCGTTCGACTACCCGTTCCCCGGCATCAGCCGCGTGTACACCACCGGTGGCTCGTCGAACTTCGGGAAGTACCAGAACCCGCAGGTGGACCAGCTGGTGCTGGACGCGAGCGCCACGCAGGACGCCGCGCGGCGTACGTCGGACTACCAGCAGATCGAGCTGCTGCTCAACCAGGACGTCGCCGTGCAATGGCTGAGCCGCAGCTACCTCTCGACGATCACGAAGCCGCAGGTGAAGGGGATCGACCGGTACATCACCCGCGACCTCTTCGTGGCCGGCACGTGGATCGACCGTACGCAGTGACAGGCAGGAGACAGGAATGACGCTCACCACGGTGGCCGAGGGACTGGAATTCCCGGAAGGGCCGATCGCGCTCGACGACGGTTCGGTGCTGCTCGTCGAGATCAAGCGCGGCACGCTCACCCGGGTGGCCCCGGACGGCAAGACGTCGGTGGTGGCCGAGACCGGCGGCGGGCCGAACGGCGCCGCGATCGGTCCTGACGGGGCGGTCTACGTGGCCAACAACGGAGGGTTCTCCTGGACCACCCGGCGCGGGCTCACGGCGCCGGGGCCGCAGCCCGCGGAGTACATCGGCGGCCGCATCCAGCGCGTCACCCTGGACGGTGAGGTCAGCGACCTCTACACGCACGTCGACGGCCATGGCCTGCGCGGGCCCAACGATCTGGTGTTCGACGCCCACGGCGGATTCTGGTTCACCGACATGGGCAAGACCCGCAAGCGCGAGACCGACCTCGGCGGGCTCTACTACGCCACCGCCGACGGGTCGCGGATCGTCGAGGTGGTCCACCCGCTCAACGCGCCCAACGGCGTGGGCCTGTCCCCGGACGGCTCGCGGGTCTATGTCGCCGAGACCATCACGGGCCGGCTCTGGTGGTGGGACATCGCCGCACCCGGGCAGGTGCGGCCGAACCCGGACTCCTGGGCGCCGCACGGCGGCACGCTGCTGCACGGGTTCCCGGGCCTGCAGTGGCTGGACTCGCTGGCGGTGGACGCCGAGGGCAACGTCTGCGTCGCCACCCTCTACTCCGGCCGCGTCAGCGTGGTCTCGCCGGAGGGTGATCTCCTGGAGACCGTGCCGGTGCCGGACGACGACATCTTCGTCACCAACGTCTGCTTCGGCGGCCCGGACCTGCGCACGGCCTACATCACGTCATCGGGCCACGGGATCCTCTACTCGACCCCGTGGCCGCGGCCGGGTCTGCGCCTGAACCACACGGCGTGACCGTCCGGGTGGCCCCGGAGCTCAGGGAACGAGCTGGCGGGTGATCGTCGGATCGGTGATGGCCGTGTCGTCGGCCAGCAGGAACGCCTTCGACAGGATGAGTGACAGCACGCCGCCCTCCTCCTCGAAGGGCAGGAACACCTGCCCGCCCGAGCGGTCGGGCCCCGGCACGATGCAGAGGTAGGCGTCGTTCGGCTCCATGAGGATGTTGCCCGACCCCAGATGGATCTTGTACGTCCGCAGCTCGCCCCGCACCCGCAGGAACCGGTCGGCCAGCTCCACGCGGTCGGCGATCGTGAGCCGGGGCAGCAGCCGGGCCAGCGCGTCGCGCCGCGTCCGCGCGGTCTCGGTGAGCTCACCGAACCCGTACGCATGCCAGTAGTCCTCGTGCCCGGTGACCGCCATCTCGTCGAGCCCGACCGACGCGACGCCCACGGCGAGGTCGGCGTCGCGCAGCACCTCTGACAGAACCAGCGGCGGCAGTCCGTGCGGATCAATGCATACCAGCCGTCACGCATCGTGGTGCGTCAGTTCTTCCACACCTGATCGGCGGCCTGCACCACGAGCCCGATCTTCGCGGCCTGGACGTCCTCGGTGAGCTCGGGGTGCGCATCGACCATCGAGGCGAACCCGCACTGGGTGGACACCGCGAGCTGTTCGAGGGGGACGAAGGCGGCCGCCTCCTGGATCCGTTCGACGATCTCGTCCACCGGCTCCACCACGGCCGTCTTCGTGGAGACGAGGCCGAGCACCACGGTCTTGCCGGCGGGCGCGGCCGCGAGCGGTTCGAACGTGCCCGACCGCTCGTCGTCGTACTCAAGCAGGAACCGGTCGAAGCCCGAGCAGCGGCGGAACAGCGCTTCGGCGACGGCGTCGTAGCCGCCCGCCGCCATCCAGCGGCCGTTGCGGTTGCCCCGGCACAGGTGGATGGCGAACGTGACCCCGGGGGCGCCCGCGACGGAGTTGATCAGGTCGAGGCCCTCGGTCAGGATGCGCTCCACCGAGATGCCCTGCCGCTCGTACCACTCCCTGGTCTCCTGCTGCACCAGCGTGGCGATCTCGGGAGCGTCGATCTGCACGTAGGTGCAGCCGAGCCGCACGAGCTCCTGCACCTCGGTGCGGATGATGTCGGCGGCCGCGGCCGCCATCGCGAACACGTCGCTGTACGCGGCGGTGGAGTGCTGGGGCGACCAGCGCAGGAGCATCATCAACGGGCTGGGGAGCGTCACCTTCAGGCGGCGCCGTGCGCGGGCGCGGGCATAGCTGAACTCCTCGGTGACCGACGAGCGGCGCAGGCGCAGCGCACCGGTGACGACGAGCGGGAGATCCTCCTCGATCGGGCCGTCGTCGGTGTACCAGATGCGCTTGACGCCCGGGACGTGCTCGAGACCCTCGACGGACTCCGTGAGCGGGCCGGTGAAGATCCCGCGCCGCATCTCGCCGTCGGTCAGCACGCCCAGCCCACTACCCTCCTGCAGCGCGATGGCCTGGTCGACCGCGCGGTCCTCGATTCCCTTGAACTCGGCCGCGCTGATCGTCCCGTCCGCGACGGCCCGCCGGGCGGCGACCAGGTGCCGGGGGCGCAGCAGGGACCCGACGACCTCGGCACGGATGTGTTCGGTTCCGTTCGGCACGACATCAACTCCTCGGGGGATTTTCGCCGGCACCTTCGTGGTGCCGCCGCGATCGACGTTAGTCACCACGCATGGGTACGGACATCGGTCGACGCATGAACGCGAGGCCATCCTGCGGACGTCAGCGGCCGAGCGACACCACGAGGCGCGGCGTCGACGGTTCGAGGTCACAAACCGCACGAGCATTCCGTCGTCATCGCATGCGCATCGAGAAGCTGCTCCGGCCGGCCGGCCTGATCGCGGTGGCGGCCGGCCTGGTCTTTCAGGTCGCCGAGCCCGTGCGTCCCCGGACGATCACCCTGGTCGTCGCGGTCGGGGCCGTCGCACTCGGCCTGGTGTCGCTCGCGCCGGGGCGAGGCCGCCCGCTGGTGATCGCCCGGTGGGTGATGGCGGTGCTGCTCGCGCTCGACTTCGGCGGGGCGGTCGCCGACCGGTTCGGCGTGCTCGGCGGGCCGGGGGTCGCCGGAGTGACCTGGGGCGATTGGGACCACTTCGTGGCGTCCACCGGGCAACTGCTGCCCTGGGCGCCGCGCCCACTGGTCGTCGCCGCCGCGCTGGGCGCCACCGTGGTGGAGTCCGTCCTCACCGTCTGGCTGCTCTCCGGGTGGTGGCGGCGCACGGCCGGGGTGGTCGCCGCCGGGCTGCTCGCCGTCTTCCTTGTGTCGATGCTGTCGACCGTGGGGACGGCGAGGGTGGCGATGAATGCGGTGCCGCTGCTTGTCGGAGGAGCTCTGCTGCTGGCCGCGCAGCAGCCGCTCCACCGGGCTTCGCGATCGTCGCGAGGTAGCTGCGGCTGAGCCAGCACGCCACGAGGTCACGGATCACCTGGAGCTCGACCTGCTGGTACGCGCGGTTGCGCTCTGGCTGTTGTACAGGCTCGCACTGAGCGCGTTCATGTCCGGCGCCCGGACCTCCACCACTCCTCGCTCAACCCGGCCGATCTCCTGATAGAGGCGGACGGGATCGACGCTGGCCTGGATCTTTCGCCGGCTGCAGGTCCCGACCGTCTCGGTCGGGAACGCGTCTCGTCGCCTCCGCCGAGGATCTCCACCCGGATGGTGTTGGGACGTAGGCGGATTTCCGTACTACCTCTTGCGGGCTGACGCGGTCAATGCGCGGCATCATTCAAAAGAAGACCATGCCTGGGAGGAGAGATCGTCGTCCACGGCGAACGGATGAGAAGGAGCAGTCGATGCGACGCGTCGCGCTTGAAGAGGCCTGCTGGTTCACCGAGCTGACCACGCCTTGGCGCTTCACGACCCGGCCATTGTCCCGGCCGAAGATCCTGGACCGATACGTGTCCAGATTGGCGGATTTCACCGAGTTTCGGCTGCCGGAGATGGACCTGAACGGCATCGACGTGCACGTGCTGTCACTGGGCGCGCCCGGGCTGCAGACCCAGCCGGATACGGACGTCGCCGTCCGGGACGCGCGCCTGGCCAACGATCTGCTGGCCGAGACCGTCGGGAGGCATCCCACCAGATTCGCCGGTCTGGCCGCGGTGCCGTTACAGGACCCCGACGCCGCCGCCGCGGAACTCCGCCGGGCAGTCGGCGAGCTCGGGATGTGCGGAGTGCTGGTCAACGACCACACGCTGGGGCACTACCTGGACGAGGAACAGTACGGGGGATTCTGGGCCGAACTGGAGGAGCTCGATGTGCCGCTCTACCTTCATCCGGGGGCGGAACCGGAGTGGTCGATGCTCGACGGGTACCCGGAGCTGAACGGCGCCACGTTCAGCTGGGCGGCCTCGACCGGTGGCCATGCGATGCGGTTGGTCTACGGCGGCGTTTTCGACCGATTTCCCCGGGCCACGGTGATTCTCGGGCACATGGGCGAGTTCCTGCCGTACCAGCTGACGCGGTTCGACTCGCGCTACCGCTTCTTCGGCGAGAATCGCAGGCTGGAGCGCCGACCGTCGGAATATTTCGGCGAGAACATCAAGATCACCACCTCTGGTGTGTTCTCGCACGCCGCACTCATCGCGGCGATTCAGGCGATCGGCGTGGACAACGTGATGTTCTCCATCGACTACCCCTTCGAGTCGACCGAGGAGGCCGTGCGTTTCCTGGACGGCGCGCCGCTGTCACCAACCGACCTGCGGCGCCTCGCCCACGGCAACGCCGACCGTCTCCTCCGGCTGCCGTGCCCGACCTCGAACGCGTAGGACGGCCGGTACCAGCGGCGCCCAGCGCCCCGCCCGTTACTGCGACGGGCGGTCCAGCCACACCGTGGCGTAGAACATGTCTCGCGACGTGTACCGGTCGATGCCCTTCACCTGCGGTTTCGCGATGGTCGCCAGATAGCTGCGGCTGAGCCAGCAGGCCACGAGATCGCGGTTCACCTGCAGTTCCACCTGCTGGTACGCCTTGGTCCGTTCCGCCTCGTCGCTGGTGCTCGCAGCGGTTGCGAGCAGCTTGTCGACCTCGGGGTTGGAGTACTTCCCGTAGTTGGTGTTTCCGCCGGTCTGCACCAGGCGGGAGGCACCGGGGAAGGGCGCGTCGAACGCGCTCACCGTGGTGGTGAGGTCGAAGTCCCCGCTCTGCACCACCTGCGACGAGTACTGCGCCAGGTCGTAGAACTGCAGCTTCACGGTGATGCCGACGGCCGCCATCTGCGCCTGCAGGAACTCGCCGAACTGGGTGCGCGCGGTGGTCGTCTTGAGCGTGAAGTCGGGGTTCCCGCCGCTCGCGCGGTACTCCGCGATGAGCTGCTTCGCACGTTCCGGGTCGTAGGTCGGCCACTCCTGCGACGCCGCCTCCGTGTGGTCGGGGCTGTCGGTGTCGAACAGGCTGGTGGCCGTCACGATCTGGTTGTTGTAGAGGCTCGCGCTCAGCGCCTTCATGTCGAGCGCGCGGACCACCGCCTCACGCATGCGCCGGTCGTCGAACGGCGCGCGGGCGAAGTTGAAGTAGAGGTACTCGCCCGCGTTCCCCGGTCCGTAGTAGACGGAGAGGGCGGGGTCCTGGAAGGCGCGCACCAGCTCCTGGTTGTAGGCCGCGAAGATCAGGTCGACGTCACCGTTCTGGATCGACGCGTAGCGCGACTCGGTGTCGGGGAGCGGGCGGAACTCGAGCTGGTCGAGGTAGGGCTGGTCGGGCTGCCAGTAGTTCGGGTTGCGCTCCAGCACGAGGTGCGAGTCCGGGATCCACTCGACGAATCGGAACGGCCCCGCACCGACGGGGTGGCGGCCGATGTCGTCGCCGTACTGCTGCAGCGCGGCGGGCGAGATGATCACGCCGAGCGTGCCGTAGGTGATCGACTGGGCGAACACCACCGGGAACGAGCCGAGCGGGCTCTTCAGCGTGAACTCGACCGTCAGTGGGTCGAGCGCGCGCATCGAGGCGATCTGCTCCGCGTACGGGTGGGCGGGGGAGGCGGCCTTGTCGATGTGGCGCTGCACGTTGACCAGCACGGCGTCGGCGTCGAGCGGTGTGCCGTCGCTGAACTTCACATCGGGACGCAGCCCCAGCCGCCAGGTCAGTCCGCCGTCCGGGCTGTCCATCGACTTCGCGAGGTAGGGCTGCGCCGTGCCGTCCGGCGTCAGCTTCATGAGGGAGTCGTAGACGGCGAACGTGGCCATGTTGGCGTTCTGGACCGTCGGGTCGAAGCTGACGATCTCCCGATCCATGCCGAGCCGCAGAGTGCCCCCGTGCTTGGGTGCACCCTCGCTCGCGATGTCACCGCCCCAGGCGTTGACCGACCGGATATCGGCCCGCGTGGCCGCCGGATCGGCGGCTCCGCAGCCGGACGCGACCACGACGATCCCGAGGATCGCCGCGATCGCACCCACCAGACGTGCGCGACGGCGTTGCCACCGCATGATGTCCCACTCCTCGTCGAGTCGGTGTCGCTCAGGGCCCGCGACCGGCGGGTACGGCAGGCGGGTGGCGGCCTGTGGTGAGGGCTGCCCCGATCAGGACAGGGCTGATCAGGGCAGTACCGATCGGGGCGGTACCGATCGGGGCAGTACCGATCAGGGAAGGGCAGCAGCGGGCGAGGAGACGCCGACACCCCCTCGTGTGCCGGCCCCGTACCTCGCCTTCTCCTTCTGCAGGTCCAGCGGCACGCCGCGGCGGGTGCGCTGTTCGAACGCTGCGTCGTCGAGCAGGTCGGCCGGCACCAGCCACGCGACCTCGAACTCCAGCCCGTCAGGGTCGCGGGCGTAGACGCTCTTGGTGGTGCCGTGGTCGGTGGCACCGACATAGGCGCCGATGCTCATCAGACGCTGGGCGAGCTCCTCGAGCTCGGCCAGCGTGCTGATCTCCCACCCGAGGTGGTACAGGCCCACGGTGCCGCGTCCCGCCGGGTTGTCGGCCGCCTCCCCGATGGCGAACAGACCGATGTCGTGGTCGTTCGTCGAGTCCGGCGCCTGCATGAAAGCGGCCTGCCCCGGTCGCTCCATCTGCACGCTGAAGCCGAGCACGTCCCGGTAGAACGCGACGCTGCGGTTGACGTCGCGTACGAACACGACGGCGTGGTTGAGCCTGTTGATCGCCATACGGGTCAGTCTCCGGCAGCCGGCTGCGGGCTGCGGTCCTCGCTGGCGCGCAGCGCCTCCTCGGCCTCCTGCACCGCGGGGTCGTCGTCGGTGCCGAGGTAGCGCCAGTCCTCACCCTCTTCGAGGATCTTGTCGGCGCCCCGGATCTTCCGGAAGTCGGCGTCGGGGCCGGAGAGCGCGAGCAGCGGCGCGTCGCTGTTCTCTTCGAGCGACTTGGCGGAGCGGATGAGCTGGTTGCGCATCCGGATGATCGCCTTGTCGATCGTGCCGAGACGCTCCTGCGAGCGGTCGTAGATCGGGCCCATCGACTCGGTGACCATGAGGTCCTGGCTGACGAAGTCCTTGACCCCGCTGAACGTGGTGGTGCGCTGCACCTCGCGGTCGATGTTGTAGTCGGCCTCGGCGAGGTAGTTGCGCGGGGTGATGCCGCCCACCCGGCGGGTGAAGGGGGTCTCGAAGGGGCCGAAGCTGAACAGCGGCGCGCCGCCGTGCCCCTGGGGGTTGGACGGGACCGTGGCCTCGAAGTTGTAGCGCCAGCAGTTGTTGTCGTCGATCGGGACGACCATCAGGTGGCGGGTGTTGTAGGGCACCGCCGCGATGATCGTGCTGTAGGGGAAGACATACTCGGTGATCCGGACGTTGGTGTGGCCGTTGGGCGTCTCGCGCAGACCGGCGTAGCGGAAGCCGTACCAGGTCTCCTCGATCTCGAGCTGCGGCGCGCGGTCGTGCATCCAGAACTTCCAGGTCATCTTGTTCGACGGGTAGCCCGGCTTGTCGGACCCGTCGTCCTCGATGTCGGCGGCGCCGTCCCACGAGTGCAGCCACGAGATGTGGGCGGTGTCGACGTTGCCCTCCATCGTCTGGATCCAGTTGCAGTACGACTGCAGCTTGGTGGCGAGGTGGTTCTTCTCGGGCAGGGACTCCGTGCCGAAGTCGCGGAAGGGCGTGATGGTCTCCGCCGGGCCCATGTAGGTCCACGCGATGCCACCGGACTCGTGCACCGGGTAGGCCCTGGCGCGCACGCGGTCCTTGAAGCTGCTGCTCGGCGGCTCGCTCGGCATGTCGACGCACGCGCCGTCGGCGTCGAACTTCCACCCGTGGTACGGGCAGCGCAGTCCGCACTCCTCGTTGCGTCCGAAGTAGAGGGACGCACCGCGGTGCGGGCAGTTCTCCTGGATCAGGCCGACCTTGCCGTTGGTGTCGCGGAATGCGACAAGGTTCTCGCCGAGCAGCCGCACCCGCACCGGATCGCAGTCGGGCCCGGGCAGCTCGCTCGACAGCAGCGCCGGTGTCCAGTAGCGCCGCAGCACCTCGCCCATCGGGCTGCCCGGGCCGACCCGGGTGAGGATCTCGTTGTCCTGCTGGGACAGCATTGTCCGACCTCCCTGTCCGCGCCGCCGGCCTGCTCCGATTCGCAGTGCCGAGGTGTGCGGGTGCCTTGTTCCGGACCGACTTGTCACGTGGACCGACGTGAGTGCGCTACTCGTGGGAGCACGCGCACCGAGCCACCGTGGATCGCGTCGCAGCGAGATTAACCGCGGTGCTCGACAGGGCGGAAACAATGATTGTTTCTGTCCTCGCATCAGCACTGCTGATGGTTGACTCGCAGCGGGGGCTGGTGATCGGCGGTCGCGTGCCCTTCGATGGGGTCGTGAAGTCCGCGACGTCGCGCCTGGCCGGTCTGGACCTCAACCTCCTCATCGTGCTGCGCGAGCTGCTGCGGGAGCGCAACGTCACGCGGGCGGCGGAGCGGGTGGGGGTGACCCAGCCTGCGGCGAGTGCCGCCCTCGCCCGGCTGCGCCGGTATTTCGACGACGACCTGCTGGTCCGCCGCAACGGCCGCTACGAGCTGTCGGCGCTTGCAGTCCAGCTCGACGCGCAGGTCGAGTCGGTCTATGAGGGCGTCGAGCGGCTGCTCGCCACGGGCTCGCGCTTCGACGCCACCACCTCGCGGCGCGAGTTCACGATCGTGATCTCCGACTACGCGGTGGCGGTGCTCGGCAGGCCGCTCACGGCGGCGATGAGCGCGGAGTCGGAGCACGCGCGGCTGAACGTCGTGCTCGTCCGGGAGTCCCTCGCCGCGAACATCGGGCACACCATCCGCGCTGTTGATTGTGTCGTCTCGCAGCCGACGAGCCGGTTCCGGATCCCCGAGATGCGCTCGGCGCCGCTGTTCACCGACCGCTGGGTGTGCGTCGTGGCCGCGGACAACGGGCGGTTCGGGGCGGAGATCGCCGATCTCGCCGAACTGAGGGACGCGACGTGGGTCGTGCCCTACCACCATGACTCCGACTTCCCGTCGGTCGTGCCGGTGAGCAGGCAGCTCGCGCGGCTCGGGGTGCGGCCGCAGGTCGCCGTGCGGGTGGACAGCTTCCAGGCGGTGCCCCACCTGGTGGCATCGACCGACCACGTCGCCCTCGTGCAGGAGCGGCTCGCCCGGGACTGCGCGCGGTACCTTCCGCTGCGGATCCTGGCGTGCCCGAAGCCGCTCGAGCCGCTGGAGGTGCGCCTGTGGTGGCACGAGCGGTACGACGAGGATCTCGGCCACCGCTGGTTCCGCCGCCTCGTCATCGAGGCGGCCCGCGGCGGTAGCCCGTCCCCGGGCGCACCGATCGTCGACACAGGGCATCAACACGATTGATGGCCTGCATGCCGTTTTTCTGTTTCCGCGCGGACGGTGCCGATGCCTAGCGTCAGGAGCCGTGAGGATCGTGGTGTCGCGCGTTGACGAGTTCCCGCCGGGCGAACGCCGGATCGTGCAGGCCGGACGGCGCTCGATCGGTGTGTTCCGGGTCGGCGACAGCTTCTATGCGATCAACAACTACTGCCCCCACCAGGGCGGCCCGCTGTGTCTGGGCCGCACGAAGCCGTGGGTCAGCTCGACCGGCCCCGGCGACTACGCGATGGCCGAGCAGGAGGCACTGGTCGCCTGCCCGTGGCACGGCTGGGAGTACGACCTCGCCACCGGCCAGTCCTTCCTCGGACCGGGCGAACCCCCCGCCCGGACGTACGAGGTGTCGGTCGAGGCGGGCGGGACCGACGCTGCACCCGTATCCAGCGGGACCGGGCCGCCGACCGGGGGGCGGCAGCCCGGTCCCTTCGTCGCCGAGACGTTCCCGGTGCACGTCGAGGACGCCTATGTCGTGGTCGACACGAGCCCGCGCGCGCCTGCCGCGGGCACACCCGGAGGTGAGCGATGACCAGCACGGCACTGCCCGCCCAGGTCGGCCGCACGGCGACCCGGGCCGGGCACACGATCGTCGACAGCGACATCCACCCGCACGCGCCTGCCCCGCAGATCCGCGCGCGGCTCGCGCAGCGGCACCAGGAGCGGTGGGACATGTTCGCCAGCCGCGTGCCCGGGCCGCCCGAGATCTATCCGCGCGTCCGCAACTCCGGCTTCCGGCTCGACTCGTGGCCCGAGGGCGGCTTCCCGGGCAGCGACCTGCAGATGGTGCGCGACCAGCTGCTCGACGAGTACGAGGTCGACCACGGGATCCTGATCCCGCTCCAGGGACACAGCTGGGGCGTGGAGGAGCCCGAGTACGCGGCCGCGCTGTGCCACGCGCTCAACGACTGGCAGGCCGACGAGTGGCTCTCTCCCGAGCCGCGCCTGCGCAGCTCGATCGCGATCTCGCACGAGGCCCCCGACCTCGCCGCCGAGGAGATCCGGCTGCGCGCCGGCGACCCGCGGTTCGTCCAGGTGCTGTTGTCGACCGGCGGCGAGCACGGGTTCGGGCGCAGGCACTACTGGCCGATCTACGAGGCGGCCGCGGAGGCCGGGCTGCCGATCGCGGCGCACACCGGCGGCCTGGAGCAGCACCGCGGCGCGGGCTGGCCGTCGTTCTACCTCGAGGAACACGTGTGGAACGGCAACACGATGGCCTCGCTGATGATGAGCATGCTCTGCGAAGGGGTCTTCGAGCGGTTCCCGTCCTTGCAGGTGGCCTGCATCGAAGGCGGGATCGCCTGGGCCGGGCCGCTGATGTGGTCTCTCGACGACGCCTGGACGCAGCTGCGCGCCGACGTGCCGCACCTGCGCAAGCCGCCGTCGGAGTACATCCGCGAGCACTTCTGGTTCACCACCCAGCCCATCGAGGAACCGGACGACCCCACGCATCTGGAGATCGCGCTGGCGCACATCGGGATGGACGACCGGATCATGTTCGCGTCCGACTACCCGCACTGGGACTTCGACTCGCCGCGGCAGGCCCCGCGGCTGTTCCCGGCGGCGTTGCGCCGTTCGATCATGGGGTCCAACGCCTGCCGGCTCTACGGCCTGCCCGAGCGGGAGCAGGAGGAGTCGCGATGACCGCCGCACCGGCCACGACGAGCACCGTCGACACCGATGTGCACTGCGCACCCGCCACGCTCGGCGAGCTCCTGCCCTACCTCGAGCCGTACTGGCGCACGTACATCCAGGACGGTGGGGTGTTCCTCTCGCCGACCCAGGGTGGTGCGTACCCGCCGAAGGCGCCTACCAGCGCGACTCCTGCCGCCCGCGCAGCCGGTGCGTTCCCGGCCACCACGGTCGACGAGCTGCGCACCGGACTGCTCGACCCCGCCGGCGTGCACACCGCGCTGCTGAACTGCACCACCTCGTTCCACTGCAACCGCAACCCGTACTACGAGGCCGCGCTCACACGGGCGATCAACGACTGGCTGGTGGCGGAGTGGCTCGACCGGGACGACCGGCTGCGGGCGAGCATGGTCGTGCCGACGCTCGACACCGAGGCCGCGGTGGCCGAGATCGAGCGGATCGGCAGCCATCCCGGGATCGTGCAGGTCCTGCTGCCAGTCCGCACGGACGTCCCGTGGGGCAACAAGCGCAACCACCCGATGCTGCAGGCGGCCGCGGCCCACGACCTCGTGGTCGGCCTGCACGCGTGGGGCCGGATCGGCAACGCGCCGAACTCGACCGGGATCACGCACACCTACCTCGAGGACTACCTCGGCAACTCCCAGATCATCGTGCAGGCGCAGGTGACGAGCCTGGTCACCGAGGGCGTCTTCGCGCGGGTGCCGCGGCTGCGCGTGGTGCTGGCCGAGTGCGGGTTCTCCTGGCTGCCGACGCTGCTGTGGCGCTTCGACAAGGACTGGAAGGGCGTCTGGCGCGAGGTGCCGTGGCTCGACGAGCGGCCCTCGGAGGTGGTGCGCCGGCACATGCGGCTGACGACGTCACCCGCGCATCTGCCGCGCGACCCCGGTCAGGTCCGGCAGGCGCTGGACCTGCTCGACGCGGGCACGATGCTCGTGTACGCCAGCGACCACCCGCACGACCACGGCGACGGCGGTGAGCGACTGCTCGCCGCGCTGACCGACGACGAGCGGGAGCGCGTGCTCGGGGGCAACGCGAGCGACTGGTACCGGCTCGACCGGTGATCTTCGACGGCTGGGCGAGCACCGACGTCACCACCCCGGCGGGGGCGCGCATCCGGGTGCGCACCGCCGGAAGCGGACCGCCGGTGCTGCTGCTGCACGGCTACCCGCAGACCTCGGCCATGTGGCATCACGTTGCACCGGGGCTCGCCGAGGACCACACGGTGGTCGCTGCCGATCTGCGCGGCTACGGCGACAGCATCGCGCCGCCCGGCGCGGCCGACGACCCCGCGGCCTTCGGCAAGCGCGCCATGGCCGCCGATCAGCTCGCGGTGATGGCCGCGCTGGGGTTCGCGCAGTTCGCCGTGGTGGGGCATGACCGGGGCGCGCGCTGCGCCTACCGCCTCGCCCTCGACCACCCGGAGGCGGTGACGGCGCTCGCCGTCCTCGACATCCTGCCGACCGCCGACGTGTTCGCGAGCGTCGATGCCGCGTTCGCCCGCTCGGCGTGGCACTGGTTCTTCCTCGCGCAGCCCGGGGACCTGCCCGAGCGTCTCATCGCGGCCGATCCGGACGCGTTCTTTCTCCGCGGCACCGACGGCGTCTTCTCCGACGAAGCACGGGCCGCCTACCGCGCGGCGTACCGGCGGCCCGAGGTCGTCCATGCGATGTGCCAGGACTACCGGGCGGGCGCGACCGTCGACGTCGCGGACGACGAGGCCGATCGGGGCAGGCGGCAGGTATCGTGCCCGACTCTCGTGCTCTGGGGGCGCCGTGGCCCGCTCGGCCGCGTGCCCGACGTGCTCGACGTGTGGCGGCGCTGGGCCCCGCAGGCGGCGGGGGAGCAGCTGGACTGCGGGCACTACCTCGCCGAGGAGCGCCCGGCCGCGACGCTCGCCGCGGTGCGCGACCTCCTGCGGTCGTCTTGTCGATAGGTCATCCGTCGCGTTGACCCGGCGCGGTTCGGCGTCGTTAATGGTGGACGTGGGCAGAGGAGCCGGGCGATGACGCGTGCACCGGTGTCCTTGGCCAACCTCGACCTGAACCTGCTGGTGTTCCTGCGCGAGCTGCTGCGCGAGCGGAACGTGACGCGGGCGGCGCAGCGGATCGGGGTCACTCAGTCCGCGGCAAGCGCTGCGCTCTCCCGCCTGCGCCGCCACTTCGGTGACGAGCTGCTCGTGCGCAACCGCGGCGGCTATCTCCTCTCGCCGCTCGCGGTGCAGCTGGCCGACCAGGTCGAGCCGGTGTGCACGAGCATGGAACGGCTGTTCTCCACGAGCCCGGAGTTCCGCCCCGAGGAGTCCGACCGGGAGTTCACGCTGCTCGTGCCCGACTACGTGCTCGCTGCGTTCGGGGAGCGGCTCTCAAGAGAGCTGTACGCGGCTGCTCCCCGGGCCCGCCTGCACGTCCAGGTCGTGAAGCAGGCTCTACCTGCCGACATCGTGGACACGCTGCGGGTGCTGGACGGGATCGTCTCGGCCCCCGGCATCGCACTGCGCGCGCCCGGCATCCGCAGTATGGAGCTCTTCCGGGACCGCTGGGTGTGCGTGGTGGCGGCCGACAACCCGGTGGTCGACGGGGCAGGCGGGAGCCTCGCGCTGGCCGACCTCCAGCGGCTCCCGTGGGTCGTCCCGCACCACCCCGACGGCGGTTACCCGGCGACCTTTCCGCTCGCCCCGCTGATCGCCCGACTGAACGACCCCCCGCGCGTGGCCGTCCGGGTGGACAGCTACCAGGCCACCCCGTACTTCGTCGCGGGCACCGACCGCGTGGCCGTGATGCAACGGCGGCTCGCCGCGCTGTTCGCCGACCGGCCCGACCTGCGCGTGCTGGAGTGCCCGGGCGAACCGCCACCGATCGTCGAGACGCTGTGGTGGCACGAGAAGCACGACGAGGACGACGCGCACCGCTGGTTCCGCGAGGTCACGGCGCGCGCGGCGCGGGAGCCCGAGCCCGTCGCCCGCGCCTCCCGGCCCGACCACTTCACCCTCGAGTCGCCCAGCGCGGCGCCGGAACGGAGGAGCTCGTGACCCAGGTGATCGAACCGACCGCCCACGTGCAGACGGACCTGTACGTGGACGGCGCGACGGTGCCCGCCGAGCAGACGCTGCGCGTGGCCGACCCGGCCCAGCCCTCGACGACGGTCGGGTACGCCGCGGCCGCCACCCGCCGGCAGGCACTCGACGCCGTGGCCGCCGCGGACCGGGCCTTCCCGGCGTGGGCGGCGCTCACAGCGGGCGAACGCGCGGAGCTGATCCGCGGCGCGATCCGTGGGCTCGCCGAGCACCGCGGCGCCGACGCGGAGATCCTGACCAGGGAGAACGGGAAGATCCTGCAGGAGTCCACGATCGACCTGATCGTGTTCGACCACCGCGTCGAGCTGGCCGTCGCGGCCGTCGACCAGGTGGGCACGACCGCCAAGCTCGCCGGGCCGCCGTACGACACGGAGGTCGGGTACGTCCCGCTCGGTGTCGTCACGATCATCGTGCCGTTCAACTGGCCGCTGGCGATCCTCGCCGCGTCGCTCCCGCAGGCCCTGCTGACCGGCAACACGGTCGTCGTCAAGCCGCCGCCGTCCGCACCGCTCGCGACCACACGGGTCGTGCAGCGGGTCGCCGCGGCGCTGCCGCCCGGCGTGCTCAACGTGGTGACGGGCGACGACGCGGAGATCGGTGCGGCGCTCGTGAGCGACGAGCGCGTCGCCAAGGTCTGCTTCACGGGCAGCCCGGCCGGTGGCAGGCGGATCATGGCGATGGCGGCGGAGACGCTCACGCGGGTGGCGTTGGAGCTGGGCGGCAACGATCCGGCACTGGTGCTCGACGACGCCGTCCTGGACGACGCGGCGCTCGACCGGCTCGTCTCCGGCACGTTCGACTCGACCGGTCAGATCTGTATGGCGATCAAGCGGCTGTACGTGCACAGGTCGCGCTACGCCGAGGTGGTGGAGGGCATGTCGGCGCGGCTCGCGAACCAGGTGCTCGGCCACGGCCTCGACCCCGCCACCACGATGGGACCGCTGCACACGGCGCGACAGCGCGACTTCGTGGCCGAACTGGTGGCGCAGGCCCGCGTGGCGGGTGCCGAGGTGCGCGAGTTCGGCAGCGCCCCGGATGACCGCTTCTCGTACGGGCACTTCCTGCGCCCGAGCCTGGTGCTCGACCCGCCATCGGACGCCCGGGTGGTGACGGAGGAGCAGTTCGGTCCGACCCTGCCGATCATCCCGTTCGACACCGACGACGAGGCGATCGCCGCCGCCAACGACACGTGGGCGGGGCTCTGCTCGTCGGTGTGGACGTCCGACCGGAACCGCGCCGCCCGGGTGGCCGCCCGCCTGCGCAGCGGCTACACGTTCGTCGACGCGCACGGGGCGCCGTGGCTCGACGAGCGGGCTCCGTTCGGCGGGCTCAAGGGCAGCGGCATGGGACGGGAGATGGGTGTGGAGGGCCTGCGCGAGTTCATGGACACCCACTCGGTGGCGTTCCCCAGCGGGTGAGGGATCCGTGGGGGCCGGCGGCGTCCGGCCCCCACGGATCCTTCATCTCAGTCCTGGACCACGCCCGCCGCCGGCTCCGCACCGGCTGCGGCCTGCGCCGGAACCCGGATGACCAGCGCCGCCACCAGGCTCGCCGCGCAGAGCAGCGCGAGGTAGAGCGCGATCGGCACCCAGGACCCGGTGGCCGCGAGGAGACCCACGGCCGCGAGCGGGGTGACGGCGCCACCGACCATGCCGCCGAGCTGGTAGGCGATCGACGCCCCGCTGTAGCGCACGCGGGCGTCGAAGAGCTCGGTGAACAGCCCGCCCTGTGCCCCCGCCATGATCGCCTGGACCACGCCCGCGACCATGAACGCCAGGAGCGCCGCAGCCGCGCTGCCCGTGTTGACCAGCAGGAAGAGCGGGAAGGCCCACGCCACGGCCGTCGCGGCGCCGATCACGTACACGCGCTTGGCGCCCCACCGGTCGGCGCAGAGCGCCGCGACGTAGATCCCCGCGATCCACAGCACGGTGGAGAGCAGGATCAGCGTGAGCAGGGTGGTGCGGTCGAAGCCGACCACGCTCGTGCCGTAGTTCAGCATGTAGACCATCACCGTGTAGCCGACCGCGGGCGGCGCGATGGCCGCCACGCTGGCCAGCAGGACCGTGCCCGGGCGCTCCCGGAACAGCGTGGCCACGGGCAGCCTGGTGACCTGCTGCTTCTCCTGCACGTTCCGGAACTCCGGGCTCTCGGAGAGCTTGCGGCGCACCACCATCCCGACGATCAGCAGCGCGATGCTGAGCAGGAACGGGATCCGCCACCCCCACGCGGCGAAGTCCTCGTCGGGGAGGCCGGCGATGGCGAGGAAGGCCAGGTTCGACGTGAGCAGGCCGATGGGGACACCGAACTGGGCGAAGCTGCCGAACAGCGCGCGCTGCCGCGGCGAGGCGTGCTCGGTGGCGACGAGGACCGCGCCGCCCCACTCACCGCCCACGCCGAAGCCCTGCACCAGCCGCAGGAGGATCAGCAGGAGCGGGGCCGCCACACCGATCGCCGCGTACGTCGGGAGCACGCCGATCAGGAACGTGGAGAGTCCGGTCATCATCAGGGTGAGCACCAGCATGGCCTTGCGGCCGATGCGGTCACCGAAGTGGCCGATCACGGCACCGCCGAGCGGGCGGGCGATGAACCCGACGGCGAACGTGCCGAACGCCGCGAGCGTGCCGGCGAGGGGCGAGAACGACGGGTAGAAGAGCGCTCCGAACACGAGCGCCGAGGCCGTCCCGAAGATGTAGTAGTCGTACCACTCGATCGAGGTACCGACACAGCTGGCGAGCAGCAGTGATCTCCTGCTGGGGGTCGGGTTGGCCACAATGCACCTTCCGCGCGGGGGTCGAGGATGTCGGTGAGGAGTAAATAGCCCACCGGCGCAGTCGTCGTCGGACCGTTGCCTCCGTACGAATGGGACGGATGTCGCACATCCGCACTGAAGCGGGCAACGGCGGTTTCGTGAGCCGGAAGGGCAGATTACGGACGCGAGATCCCTTCCGGGACGCGAAAGCCGTATGGCCGCCGTCACATCGCGCGGCGCATCGTGAGTGTTCGCAGCGGACGCACGGTCGCGGTGCCTGCGACCACGGCGTCCACTGCGGACACCCGGCTTGCCGCATCGTGCGGCCCCGCGCAGACCCCTGGAGCCGAAATGAGCATGACGACGCGCGCCGCGATCTGTCGCGAGGCGGGCAGACCGTGGGAGATCGCCGAGCTGGAGCTGGACGAGCCACGCGCGAACGAGGTGCGGATCCGCATCGAGGTCGCCGGGCTGTGCCACTCCGACGACCACGTCCAGAAGGGCGCTGCGCGGATGCGCTTCCCGGTGGTCGGCGGCCACGAGGGAGCGGGCGTCGTCGAGGCCGTGGGTGACGGCGTCACGCGGGTCGCCGTGGGGGACCACGTGGTGTGCGCCTTCATCCCGGCCTGCGGCACCTGCCGCTACTGCTCCACCGGCCGCCAGAACCTCTGCGACGCCGGGAAGAACGCGTCCACGGGCGAGTTCGCCGACGGGACCTTCCGGTTCCACCTCGATGGCGAGGACGTCGGCGGGATGTGCGTGCTCGGCACGTTCTCCCAGCACCTGGTCGTCTCCGAGTTCTCCTGCATCCCGATCCCGGAGGACATCCCGTTCGACGTCGCCGCTCTCGTGGGGTGCGGCGTGCCGACCGGATGGGGATCGGCGGTGCACGCGGCGGGCGTACGGCCGGGGCAGACCGTGGTGATCTACGGCTCGGGCGGCGTCGGTAGCAACGCGGTGCAGGGCGCCCGGTACGCCGGGGCGAAGAACGTGGTGGTCGTCGACCCGGTGGCGTTCAAGCGGGACATGGCCAAGGTGTTCGGGGCCACCCACACCTTCGCCGACGCCGCCGCGGCGCGCGAGTTCGTCGTCGAGACCACGTGGGGCGAGCTCGCCGACCACGCGATCATCACGGTGGGCGTGCTGCACGACGAGGTCATCGACCAGGCGATTCAGGTGGTCGGCAAGAGCGGCCAGGTGACGATCACCGCGGTCGGCAACGGATCGATCGACCACAATCCCGGCCCGTTCATCGGCTTCCAGCGCCGGGTGCAGGGCGCGATCTTCGGCGGCTGCAACCCGCTCTTCGACGTCCCCCGGCTGCTGGGGCTCTACCGGTCCGGTGACCTCAAGCTCGACGAGCTGATCACCCGCCGGTACCGGCTGGAGGAGATCAACGAGGGCTACCAGGACATGCTGGACGGCAAGAACGTCCGCGGCGTGATCCTCCTCGAGCACTGAGCGCCATGGCCGACCACGAGGGTGTGCGGCTGCGTGTGCTGATGGAGCCGCGTCACGGCTCGCGCTACGAGGAGATCCTGGCGCTGGCGTTGGCCACCGAGCACGCGGGGTTCGACGCGTTCTTCCGCTCCGACCACCTGCTCGGCGTCGACCCGAACGACCCCACCTACCGCCCGACCGACTGCTGGACCACGCTCGGCGGCCTGGCTCGTGAGACGTCGCGAGTGCGGCTGGGGGCGCTGGTCGGAGCGGCGACGTTCCGCGCGCCCGGCCTGCTCGCCACGATCGTCGCCTCGGTCGACGAGATGAGCGGCGGCCGGGTGGAGCTGGGGCTGGGCACCGGGTGGTTCGCCCGTGAGCACGCGGCCTTCGGCATCCCGTTCCCGCCGACCGGCGAGCGGTTCGACCGGCTGGAGGAGCAGCTGGCGATCATCACGGGCCTGTGGGGCACGCCGACCGGCGACGACGAGGGGTTCTCCTTCGAGGGCTCGCACTACCGCGTCGATGCCAACCGCACCCCGCCGCGTCCGGCCCGGAAACCGCACCCGCCGATCATCATCGGCGGCACCGGACCGCGGCGCACCCCGGCCATCGCCGCGCGCTACGCCGACGAGTTCAACGGGGCGCTGACGATCGGGGACGCCACCGGCGAGCAACTGCGGGAGCGCTTCGCGGTGTTCGCGCGGGCGTGCGAGGCGATCGGCCGTGATCCGGACGAGGCCCGCCGCTCCGCGGTGCTGCCCGTCGCCTGTGGCGTGACGCCGGCGCAGGCGCAGCGGCGGGCTGCCGTGATGGGTTCGGAGCTGATGCGCTCGACCGCCGCCATCGGCTCACCGGCCGAGGTCACCGAGCGGATCGCCGCGCTGGCCGCCGCCGGAGCGGACACCGTCTACCTGCACATCTACGACATCCACGACCTGGACCACATCGCACTGATCGGCGCTGAGGTCCTCCCGCACGTCACGAGCACACCGGAGAGGACGGGCGCCCGATGACACCGAGCAACCAGGGCAGCATCACCACCCGCGCCGCGATCGCGCGGCAGCCGCACAGCGGCTGGGAGCTCACCGAGCTGACCCTCGACGCCCCGAAGTCGCACGAGGTCCGCGTCCGCTTCCATGCCGCGGGCCTGTGCCACTCCGACGATCACATCACCCAGGGCGACGCGCCGGTGCGGTTCCCGATCGTCGGCGGCCACGAGGGCGCAGGCGTGGTCGAGTCGGTGGGTCCGGACGTGCGCCGGGTCAAGCCCGGCGACCGGATCGTCTGCTCCTACATCCCGGCGTGCGGCGCGTGCCGGCCGTGCTCGACGGGCCACCAGAACATGTGCGTCAAGGGCCTGAACGCGGGCACCGGCATGTTCCTCGACGGCACCTTCCGGTTCCACCGCGGCGAGGAGGACCTGGGCGGGTTCTGCACGGTCGGCTCGTTCTCGCAGTACGCGGTGGTGTCGGAGTGGGCCTGCATCCCGCTGCCGGACGACATCCCGTTCGAGATCGGCGCGCTGGTGGGCTGCGGGGTGCCCACGGGCTGGGGCTCCGCCGTGTACGCGGCGGGCGTGCGGGCGGGCGACACCGTCGTGATCTACGGCGCCGGCGGCGTCGGGAGCAACGCGGTGCAGGGCGCCCGCTATGCCGGGGCGAAGAACGTGGTGGTGGTGGACCCGGTCGCGTTCAAGCGGGACATGGCGAAGGTCTTCGGTGCCACCCATACCTTCGCCGACGCCCGCGAGGCGCACGACTTCGTGGTGGACACGACGTGGGGGCAGCTCGCCGACCACGCGATCTGCACGCCGGGCGTGCTCACCGCCGAGATCGTGGACGCCGCGATGCAGGTGGTCGGCAAGGCAGGGAAGGTGACGATCACCGCGGCGGGCAAGCTCGGCGAGCGCGCGGTCAAGGTGCACGCCGGCCTCATGATCATGTACCAGCGGCAGGTGCGCGGAGCCCTGTTCGGTGACTGCAACCCGCTCTACGACGTGCCGAGGCTGCTGCGGCTCTACCGGTCCGGTGACCTCAAGCTCGACGAGCTGATCACCCGCCGCTACACGCTCGAGGAGCTGAACGCGGGCTACCAGGACATGAACGACGGCAAGAACATCCGCGGCGTCCTCGTCCACGAGCGCTGAGGAGCACCGTGGTGCCACCGAGCTTCACCGCGCCCGAGGACCGCGAGGCCGTCACCGAGGTGCTGCGCGCGCAGCTGGAGGGGCTGGCCGCCCGGTCGCCGTTCTACGCGGGCCTGTTCGCGGAGCACGGCGTCACGGCTGCCGCGTTCGCGTCCCTCGACGACTTGCGCAAGCTGCCGTTCACGACCAAGCAGATGCTGCGCGACTCCCAGGCCGCGGCGCCGCCGCTGGGCCGCCACGCGGGCGTGGACATGACCGAGGTCATCCGCGTGCACGCCTCCACCGGCACCACCGGGCGTCCCAGCTGGGTGGGCGTGACCCGCCGGGACGCGGCCGCGTGGACGGACATGGTGGCCCGCGCGTTCCGCACGATGGGTGCTGCGCGTGAGGACGTGGTGCTGCACGCGGCCGGTCTCACGCTCTTCGTCGGCGGCCTCCCGATCCGCGACGCGCTGGAGCGGATCGGGGCCACACTGATCCCGATCGGGACGGGCGCCTCGGAGAAGGCGGTGCTCGCGCTGGAGACCCTCGGGGTCACGGCGCTGCACTCCACGCCGTCCTATGCGCGCTACCTCGCCGACCACCTGCGGGCACAGGGCCGCGACCCGAAGGAGTTCGGCCTGCGCAAGATCTTCGTCGGCGGCGAGCCGGGCGGGGGAGAGCCCGCGTTCCGGGCGCACGTCGAGCAGGAGTGGGGAGCACCGGTCACGGAGGGCCTGGGCAACGCCGACATGGCGCCGGTGCTCTTCGGCGAGGCACCGGGCAGCGGGGGAATGCGGTTCACCGGCGGCCGGCACGTGGTCGTCGAGCTGGTCGATCCCGAGACCGGCGAACCCGTCGACCCGGAACAGGGTGCGACCGGCGAGCTCGTCTACACGTCGGTCGACCGCGAGTGCTGTCCGCTGGTGCGCTTCCGCACCCGCGACCGCGTGGTCGTCACCGGGATCTCCGGCAGCGGGGAGCCGCTGATCCGCTGCGTCGGGCGCACGGACGACATGCTCATCGTGCTCGGGGTGAACGTGTTCCCCTCCGCCGTGCGCGACCTCGTGCAGACGCTGCACCCGCGCACCACCGGGGCGGTGCAGATCGTGCTCCCGCAGCAGGGCCCGCGGGTCGAGCCCCCGCTGCAGGTGGAGGCCGAGTGGGGCGAGCACGGTTCCGACCACGAACAGCTCGGCCGGGAGATCGAGTCGCTGATCCGATCGCGGCTCTCGGTGCGGGCCGCGGTGACGCTCGTCCCGCCCGGGTCGATCGAGCGTTCCCAGATGAAGTCCCGCCTGACCCGCCTGGCGAACTGACGACGGAGGCGCACGTGCCGAACGCGATCCTCGACCCCACCGGGCGCGCACCCGCACCCGCGGCCACCTCCGCGGCAGCCCCGCGGGCGGCACGTCGTCCCGACCTCGCGGGTGCGCGGGTGGGCCTGCTCGAGAACACCAAGCAGAACGCCGCGCTGCTGCTCCAGGAGGTCGCGAACCTGCTCGTGACCGAGCACGGGGCGGCCGGCGTGGCGCTGATGCGCACCAAACAGGCCTTCGCCCTGCCCGCGTCCGACGAGCTCGTGGCCGAGTACGCGGCGGCCTGCGACGTGGTGGTCACCGGGGTCGGTGACTGCGGCTCGTGCAGCGCGTCCGCCGTGGCCGACGGGGTGCTCTTCGAGGCTGCAGGCCTGCCCGCGGCCGTGATCTGCAGCGATGCGTTCGTCGCCACCGCGGACGCGATGGCGGCGCTGCGCGGTGCGCCCGGCTACCGGTACGTCACCACCGAGCACCCGGTGGCCGTGCTGACGCCGCAGCAGGTGCAGGAGCGCGCGAAGCACGTCGTCTCCGGGGTGGTCGTGATCTTGACGGAGGCGCGCTCGTGAGCAGCGCGAACACTCTTGGGCTGGATCCCGACGCCGCGCAGGCGGCGATCGAGCACTGCTACGAGCAGGGCTGGTCCGACGGGCTGCCGCTGGTCCCGGCGTCGCGCCCGCTGGTGGACCGCTTCCTCGCCACCGTCCCGCGGCAGGCGGACGAGGTGATCGGCGTGCTCCCGCAGCTCGACCGCGCGGTCACGGTCGAGCTGGCGGCGATCAACGCGGCGATGGCGGGCTGTCGTCCTGAGTACTTCCCCGTGGTGCTCGCCGCATGGGACGCCCTGGTGCGCGAACGCTCCACGGGCGGCGGCGGCTGGCAGTCCACGAGCGGTCCCGCCCCGCTGATCGTCGTGAACGGTCCGGTGCGGGACGAGCTCGGCTTCAACCGCACGGGCGGGGTGTTCGGCCCTGGGTTCCGGGCGAACGCGACGGTCGCGCGAGCGATCGGGCTGATCGTCCGCAACGTCTACGGGATCCACCCGCACGTCCTGGAGCAGGCCACCCAGGGGCTGCCGGGGCGGTGGTCGATCTGCGTGGCCGAGAACGAGGAGGAGAGCCCCTGGGAGCCGCTGTCGGCCGAGGGCGGGATCCCCGCGGGCACCTCGGCCGTGTCGGCCACCCTGCTGCGCACCTGCGAGTTCGTCGACAACCGGCACACGGGCAGCGCGGAGCAACTGCTCACCGACTTCGCCGACACGATCTCCCGCAGCGGCGCGTGGATCTTCCGGCACGCCTCGGCCGGCATCGTCTTCTGCCCGGAACATGCGCAGCTGCTCGCCGGCGCAGGCTTCGACCGCGCGCAGGTGCGAACGTGGCTCGCCGAGCACTGCGGGCGCACCGTGAGCGATCTCGCGCGCGTCGGGAAGGACGGGCTCGGCGACAACGGCGTGCGGCACGCGAGTGGGGAACGCCCGGAGGGGTTCGACCGCCTGCTGCCCTCGGCCGATCGCGAGCACCTGCTCATCGCGGTGGCCGGCGCGCGCAACGCCGGGATCTCCATGGTCGTGCGGCTCTTCTCTGGCTGGTCAGGGGCTGCGGTGCCGGTGGCGGCGCGCACCCTCGTAGGAAGGAGCAGTTGATGGCTGACACCGTCCGCGCCGCCGTGCAGGTCGGCCCCCGCAACATCGAGATCCGCGAGTTCCCGCGGCCGGTGATCGGCCCCGACGACGGGCTCCTGCGCGTGGAGGCCAACGGCATCTGCGGCAGCGACGTCGAGGCCTACCGGGGCCACCTGAAGATGGGCCGCGGTGGTGCGGTGGTGCCGGGGCACGAGCCGCTCGGGATCATCGAGGAGATCGGCGAGCGCGCCGCGGAGCGCTGGGGTGTGCAGCCCGGCGACCGGGTGGCCCTGGAGGTGATCGTGCCGTGCAGGTCCTGCCACGACTGCCTCACCGGGCGCTACCAGGCCTGCCGCAACCGCCGCTACGGCCACGGGGTCACCGGCGTCGACGTGGCGCCGAGCCTGTGGGGCGGGCTCGCCGAGCACCTCTACCTCACGCCGGGTGCGGTGCTGCACAAGGTCGACAAGACGCTGCCCGCCGAGCTCGCGGTGATGTTCAACCCGCTCGGCGCCGGCGTGCGCTGGGCGCTGCACCTCGGCGGCGTCGGCATCGGCGACACCGTGCTCGTGCTCGGCGCCGGCCAGCGGGGGATCGCCGCGGTGGTCGCCGCGCGTGCCGCGGGCGCCGGCACCGTCATCGTCACCGGTCTGGAGGCCGACGCCCACAAGCTCGCCCTCGCCCGCGAGTTCGGGGCCGACCACACGGTCGTCGTCGACGGCGACGGGGCGCAGGACGTCGTCGAGCGCGTCCGGGAGATCACCGACGGCGCGATGGCCGACGTCGTGCTGGAGCTGACCCCGATGGCCACCGAGCCGGTGACGCACGCGCTGCAGGCGGTCAAGCACGCCGGGCGGGTCGTGCTCGCCGGGCTGAAGGGCGGGCGCGAGGTGCCGCTGCGGACCGACCTGATCATCAACAAGGCGATCAACGTGGTCGGGGCCTACGGCGTCGACGCCCGCGGTTACGCGGAGGCGATCGCGATCATCGAGTCCCGCCGCTTCCCGCTGGAGAAGCTGCACACTCACACCTTCGGGCTCGACGACACCGCGCTCGCCATGGAAACCCTCGCAGGCGAGGTGCCGGGCGAAGCAGCGGTGCACGTCTCGGTCCACCCCAACCGCTAGGAGCGCCAGCGTGCTCGTCGACGCCCACGCCCACCTGCTGCCCCGTGACTACCCGTCCGACGCCCCGGAGTGCTTCCCGCGGATGGAGCCGATCGACGGCGACACCGCGCGCACGCTGCTGTTCGGGGCGGTGCGCTTCCGGGCCCGTGACGTGTTCTTCGACGCCGAGCGGCGTATCGCTGCACAGGACGCGTCGGGCGTCGACGTCGAGGTGGTCACGCCGATGCCGCCGTTGCTGCGCTACGACCTTCCCGCTGCCGAGGGGCTCTCACTCGCCCGGTACGTCAACGAGTTCGCGGCCACGTTGTGCAGTGCGGACCGCACGCGGCTCGTCGGGTTCGGCATGGTGCCGATGCAGGACCCGGACGCCGCCACGGCGGAGCTGGCGGCGATCCAGGAACAGGGCCTGCACGGCGTGGAGATCGCCTCGAACGTGCTCGGCGTCTCCATCGGTGACGAGCGGTTCCTGCCGTTCTTCGCCGAGGCGGAGCGCCTCGACCTGCCCGTGTTCGTGCACGCCATGCCCGCCATGACCGACCGGCTGCCGGCGTCGGCGATGGGGACCTACGTCGTGGGTCTCGAAGGGGCGCTTGCCGCCGCGTCGATGATCGCCGGGGGGACCGCGGGCAAGTGCCCGGACCTGCGGATCTCCTTCAGTCACGCGGCGGGTGGGTTCCCCCTGATGCTGCCGCGGGCGCAGTACTTCTGGGGCGGGGCGTGGAACGAGGAGCCCGTCGTGCCCGAACGCGCGATCGCGTACGACGACGGCCCCTCGCCGATCGAGTACGCCCGCCGCTTCTACTACGACTCACTCGTCTTCGACCGCCGCGCGATCCGGTACCTGATCGACCTGCTCGGCCACGACCGGCTGCTGGTCGGCTCCGACTTCCCGGCCATGCCCCGCGAGGACCCCGCGGGCCGGACGCTGCTCGGGATGGACCTGCCGGCAGAGGTCCTGGACGCGATCACCGCCGGGAACGCCCTGCGCTGGCTGGGCCTGCCCCCACCATGAACACGGGTCAGGCCGTCAGGGACGCCGAGATCGAGCGGGAGGCCTCCGTCAGGACGGCCGCCAGCTCCCTCGGGCGGGCGTCGTCGGCCTCGACCACCACGGAGATGGCGGCGGCGACCTCCCCGCGCCTGCCCAGCACCGGCACCGCGACCACGATGTCGGGAACGGTGATCTGGCCCCTGGCCACCGCCACCCCGGTCTTGCGCACCAGCGCGAGGCGGCGGCGGAGCTCGTCGGGGTCGACGACGGTCAGCGGGCTGAACCGGGTGAGCGGCGCGCTCAGCACCTGCTCCTGCAGTTCGCGGTCGGCGTGGGCGAGCAGCACGAGTCCGGTGCCGGTGGCGTGCATCGGCCAGCGGTCACCGACATGACTGTCCACGGGTTTACGCACGCGCGCGCGGATCGCCTCGATGTAGACGACCTCCAGTCCGTCGCGCACGCCGAGGTGGACGTTGCCGAGGGTGGTCTGGTGCAGGTCCTCGAGGTAGGGGAACGCGGCGTCGCGCAGCCCGAGCCCGCGTGGCGCGAGCGCGGAGAGCTCGAGCAGCCGCAGCCCCACGGAGTAGCGACCGCCGTCGTCACGCTCCAGCGCGCCCCAGGTGAGCAGCTCACGGACCAGCCGGTGCGCGGTCGGCAGCGTCAGCCCGGCACGGCGGGAGATCTCGCTGAGTGTGAGTGTCCGATGGGCGGGCCCGAACGCGTCCAGGACGGCGAGCACGCGTCCCGCGGCCGTCCTCCGCACTCCACCGTCGTCGACGGGGGAACGGGTGGGCCGATGTTCCCCGGTCACGGTCATGTCGCACCTTCCCCCAGCACACACCACTGTGGACAGACGGGTCGCGAGCTCGCGCTACGAGCTCGGCGGCGGGATGAGCCCCTCCCTGATGGCCACCAGCGCCGCCTGCGTGCGCGAGGAGAGCTGCAGCTTCGTGAGCACGTGGCTCACGTGCGTGCGAGCCGTGCGGTCGCTGATGTAGAGCTCGGCGGCGATCTGCCGGTTGGACAGGCCGCGCGCGACGAGTGCGAGAACCGTGCGTTCGCGGGCGGTGAGGGAGGCCAGCCCGGTGGGCGGGGACACCAGCTGGCGGGTCAGCCGGCCGGCCACGGCAGGGTCGAGATGCACCTCGCCCCGGGCGGCCGCGCGGATCGCGGCGGCCACCTCGTCGGGGTCGGCGTCCTTGAGCAGATAGCCCGCCGCACCTGCCTGCAGCGCCGCGTACACCCGCTCGACCTCACCGAAGCTCGTCAACATCACGACCCGGACGTCCGGATAGGACGCGAGGATCTCCCCGATCGCACTGATCCCGTCCATCTCCGGCATCAGCACGTCCATGAGCACGACCTTCGGCAGCCGGTTCTCCGTCGCCAACCGCCGGAGCTGGACGAGCGCGTCCCGGCCGTTGACCGCCTCCGCGACGGCCTCGATCCCGTCGGCGCTCTCCAGGTAGGCCGCGAGCCCGCGGCGCACGACGGCGTGGTCGTCGACGACGAGCACGCCGATCACCTCCTGGCCGGCCACGGACGGCATCACAGGGCACCGTCCGGCAGCGCCACGGGAATCATGACCTCGACCCGGCAGCCCGGTGCGGTGTCGCGGATCTCCATGCGTCCTCCCCATCCGCGGGCCCTCGTCTGCATGGAGACCAGCCCGATCGCCCCGGCCCGCGGTTCCCTGCCGTCCAGCCCGATGCCGTCGTCGGCCACGTCCACGAGAAGCCGGTCGCTCCCGCGGTCGCCGGCGGTGCGGACCCGGATCCGCACCCGTGTCGCTCGCGCATGCTTCACCACGTTGTGCAGTGCCTCCTGAACGATCCGGTACAGGTCCTCCTGCAGCTCGACCGGCAGCATCTCGAGCTTCTCCGCCGTCTCGACGTCGATGTGGAGTCCCGAGAGCGACTGCACCGACGCGGCGTGGTCCCGGACGGCCCCGGCGAGGCCACGCTCGACCAGCTCCACCGGATGCAGCTGGCTGACGAGGCTCCGCAGGTCGGCGAGTGCGTTCTGGGCGAGTCCGAGCAGCTCGTCGGCGACCGACTGCACCCGCTCGGGGCTGCTCACCCGGCCGGACGTGACCTGCGATCGCAGGGCCTTGGCGTGCATCCGCATCGAGAAGACCTGCTGCACCACCGAGTCGTGCAGCTCACGCGCGAGGCGGGCGCGCTCGGCGAGCTGGGCGTCGTGACGGGAGCGGGCGAGCAGCTCGGCGGAGTCGACGGCCATGGCCGCCTGATCCGCCATCGCGTCGAGGAACTCCAGATCGGCGCACCCCGGCACCTCTCCGGGTTCGTAGTACGCGTTGAGCACACCGAGGGCCCGCCCGCGGACGACGAGCGGGACCGCGACGAAGCAGTCCCACCGCGGAGCGCCCATGATCGCGTGCAGTGGGGCCCAGGCGGGATCCGCGAGCACCGCCGCCTTGCGGTGGGGGATCATGATGCGCCGGCGCGCCCGGAACGCCTCGACGAACATCATCCGGGCTCCGAGCCTGCGGCATTCCTCCAGCCGGTCGGCGAAGTCCTCGGCGTCGGTGAACCCGGCCTTGCCCACCACCCGCATGGTGCCGCCCTCCACCCGGAGGATCTGCACGGCGGCGATGTGCTCGGCCTGCACGACCTCGCGGGCCACGACGTCGAGGGTGACGCGCAGCGATGCGGTGTCGGCCACGCTCGACGCGGCGCGGGCGATCGCCGCCAGCCGCCGTTGCCCCCGGCGGTCGTCCTCCGACGGCCGGTCCTGCAGAGGGTCGCCACAGACGGGACAGCCCGCGGGCCGGACCTCGCGGCCTGCTCCGCACGCGACTGCCTGCTGCATCACGCCGACTCCTTCGTCGAGGCGCTCGTCACCCATTCGGAACCAGTCTCACCAGCGGAACCAAACGTCACAAGACTCACGCTCCTGTTCGCGGACGTCGGCCGGGATCGGCACCGTGGACCGAGACAAAAGACGTAGCCTGCCTCACCAGCGGTGGCGCGTTCCGTCGGCCCGCGAGCCCGACGGCGTCGACCGGTCGAACTTTGTCTTTCGCCGAGTGAAAGCCGCCTGCACGAGATCCTGGTCCTCACCGGACGCTGTGTCGGATGTAGTGAGCCCGATCACCCCCGACGTCGAAGCCCCCATCCCCCGACGCACCGACTCCGACTCATTCACCTCGATCCTGTCGGCCCCGACCAGCCATCCCCGCAGCGATGCCGACGCATCCCGGCGGTGGTTCCCGACCCGTGCCTCGTGAAGCGGCGCCGGGCGGCGCCGAAGCACGCAACGAAGCGGGAGGTCCTTGTGAGACCGAAGTTGCAGCACTTGTCCCTCCTTCTCGCCGCGCTCCTACTCATCGCGGCATGCGGGGGCGGCGGCGGGACAGCGGGCGGCACAGCTGCGCCGGCCGGGCCACCGCAGCGTGGCGGCGAGCTCACCGTGCTCGAGAGCTCGTCCTTCGCCGGTGGTTGGCCATCCGGGCTCGACCCCGCGACGAACACGACGGGCGGCGCGAACATCTCGCAGATGAGCGCCATCTACGGCGGTCTGTTCCTCCTCACGGCGAACGAGGACGGGTCCGATCCGCGCGTCGTGCCGAACCAGGCCGAGGGCTACGAGCTGCTCGACGAGGGACGCACGGTCCGGATCACGCTCCGCGAAGGCATCCGCTTCAGCGACGGCACGCCGTTGGACGCGCAGGCCGTGGTCTTCAACCTGCAGCGGGCCATGGCCTCGCCGTGCTCGTGCAAACCGACATGGCCGCTCGCCGACGGCGGGATCATCGCGGAGGACGCGCGCACCGTCGTGCTGAAGTTCACCCGCCCCTACGCCGCTGTGATCAACTCGTTCCCGGTGGCGAACACCAACTGGATCGCCTCTCCCACCGCGCTGCAGCAGATGGGCGAGGAGCAGTTCCGGATCACCCCGGTGGGCGCCGGGCCGTTCACGGTGGTGTCCAACCAGCTCAGCTCGCTCCTGGTGCTGCAGCGCAACCCCACCTACTTCAAGCCCGACCGGCCCTACCTGGACAAGCTGACCTTCCAGTCCATCGGCGGGGACCAGCCCGCGTACCAGGCGCTGCTCGCCGGGCAGGCACAGGCCTACGAGGGCCTCGGGACCACTCCACTGCTGGAGCAGGCGCAGTCCGGCGGGCGGCTGACCGTCACGGTCCAGCCCCCGACCTCGCCCTACGTGATCCAGCTCAACACGAAGACCGCCCCGTTCAACGACCAGCGGGCCCGCGAGGCCATCTACCGCGCCACCGACTTCGCGGCCATAGCCAAGGGTCTCTTCCAGGGGCTCTACCCCGTGAGCCAGTCGTTCACCGGGCCCGGCGGCCTCTTCCACACCGAGACCGTGGACGGTTACCCGACATACGACCCCGAGCAGGCCAAGCAGCTCGTGAGCCAGCTCGGCGGCCTGACCGTGGAACTCGGGACGCTGAACGGCTACGTGGCCCAGCAGGTGATGACGGCGCTGCAGACCCAGTGGCAGGCCGCGGGCATCACCGTCAACACCAAGACCTACGAGCTGTCCACGCTGGTCCAGCAGTTCAACTCGGGTCAGTGGCAGTCGATGCTGCAGACCGCGGGAGCGTGGGACCCGGCGTCCGGCGTCGGAGTGGGCTTCCGGTTCGCCTCGACCTCACCCTTCAGCGGCGTCGCCGACCCGCAGCTCGACCAGTTGCTCGACGGGGCCGCGGCCACGGTCGACCCCGCCGAGCGGCAGCGGCTCTACAGCGAGGCCGGGAAGTACATCAGCGACAACGCCTACGCCCCGTTCGGGCTGGCGTTCGCGGCTGCGAACCTCGCCACCCCCGGCGTGTACGGGCCCGGCCTGACCACGAAGATCCCGCCGATCGTCGTCAACGCCGGAATCATCTGGGACGAGGTCTGGCGGGTGCAGCAGCAGTGACGGCATCCGTGGACGCCGGCCGGCACCGCGCCGGCGCCGGCTTCCTCACCTCGCCGGGGATGCGGCTGGTGGGCAAGCGGCTGCTGCTGGCCGTGCCGATCGTGCTCGGGGTCAGCATCCTGACGTTCTGGGTGCTCAACCTGATCCCGGGCAGCGCGGCGCAGCAGCTGCTCGGGCCGGAGGCCACCCCGGAGCAGGTGCGGGCGCTGGAGCTGGAGCTGGGCCTGGACCGGCCCGCCGTGCTGCGGTACCTGGACTGGCTCGGTGGAGCGGTCACGGGGGACCTCGGGCAGTCCCTCGTGAGCCGGCAGCCGGTGACCGGCCTGCTGGGCGAGCGGCTGGCCGTCAGCGGTGAGCTCGCAGCGCTGGCGTTCCTCATCTCGTTGGGACTCGCGGTGCCCACCGCTCTGCTGGCCGCGTACCGGCCCAACCGGCTGTTCGACCGGCTCAGCATGGTCGTGAGCATCACGGGGCTCTCGGTGGCCAACTACGTGCTGGCGCTGCTGCTCGTGCTGATCTTCGCGGTGCAGATGGCGGTGTTCCCGGCGATCGGGTTCGTGCCGCTGTCGCAGGGACTGGGGGAGAACCTGCAGTCCATGGCGCTGCCCGCGGCGGCCATCGCGTTCCCGCTGTACTGCTTCTACACGCGGTTCCTGCGCGGCGATCTCGTCGACCAGCTCCAAGGCGAGGACTACGTCACCACGGCACGGGCGAAGGGCATCGGGCCGTGGCAGGTGCTCGTGCGCCACGCGTTCCGCAACTCGGCGTTCGGGCTGATCACCGTGGTCGGCCTGAACCTCGGGACCCTCATCGGCGGGACGGTGATCGTCGAGCAGATCTTCGCCCTCCCGGGGATGGGGCAGCTGATGCTGCAGGCGATCAACACCCGCGACTTCGTCGTCGTGCAGGCGTGCGTGGTGGTGTTCGCGGTGGCGGCCGTGCTGGCCAACCTGCTGGCCGACCTGCTCTACGCCGTACTCGACCCGAGGATCCGCTATGGCAGTCGTTGACGCCGGGCCCGCGCTCGTCGAACACGCGGAGGCCCCAGCCGCCCGGACCCGGGGCTGGGTGGGATCGCTCGGGTTGGTGCTGCCGGCCGCGGTCGTCGCGCTGATCGCGCTGGCCTGCTTCGTGGGCCCACTGGTGCTGCCCGTGCCGCCGCCGATCGGGGGCAGCGTGCTGGAGTCCTACCTCCCGGCGTTCTCTCCGGGGCACCTGCTCGGCACCGACCCGAACGGCAACGACATCCTCTCCCGGATCCTGTCCGGGGGCCGCTCGTCGCTGATCGTGGCGGTGGCGGTGAACCTGCTCGGGCTGCTGGTCGGCGGCACGCTCGGCGCCCTGTCCGGCTTCGTGGGCGGCGTGGTGGACACGGTGATCATGCGCGTGCTGGACGTGCTGATCGCGTTCCCGTCTCTGGTGCTCACCCTCGCGGTGGCGCAGAGCCTGGGGCCGAGCCAGACCAACACGATCCTGGCCTTGGCGTTCTTCAGCATCCCGGCGTTCGCGCGGATCTCCCGGGCGGCGACGCTGCGGCTGCGGGAGCTTCCGTTCATGGCGTCCGCCGTGCTCTGCGGCACGCCGGGATGGCGGATCCTGCTGCGGCACGTCGCCCCGAACATCGCCCCGCAGCTGATCACGTTCGGGATGCTCGGGATGGGCATCGTGATCGTGATCGAGGGCGCGCTGAGCTTCCTCGGGCTGGGCATTCCGCCGCCCGCCCCGAGCTGGGGGAACATGATCTCGCAGGGCCAGCAGAGCATCTCCGCCACGCCGATGCTGGTCGTCTGGCCCTCGGCGGTCCTGTTCGTCACGGTGCTGGCGTTCAACCTGCTCGGTGAGAACCTCCGCGTGCGATGGAGCGGCCGATGAGCCTCACGGATGACGACGTCCTCGCCGCGGAGCCCGGAGCGGGGCCGTCCCGTACCGGTCCCGTGCCCGACGGTGAGCCGCTGCTGGAGGTACAGGACCTGCGGGTGCGCTTCTCCCGCGCCGGGCGCCATGTACACGCCGTCAACGGCCTGTCCTACCGGCTCGCGCCCGGCCGGATGCTCGCGATCATCGGGGAGTCCGGTTCCGGCAAGAGCGTCAGCTCGCGCGCGCTCATGGGGCTGCTCCCCTCCACCGCGGCCGTCACGGGCTCTGCGCGGTTCGCCGGCACCGAGCTCGTCGGGATGCCGGAGGCGCAGATGCGCCGGCGGCGGGGCGCCGACATCGCCATGGTGTTCCAGGACCCTGCCCGCTCGCTCAACCCGACGATGCGGATCGGCACGCAGGTCGTCGAGGCGGTGCGCGCGCATTCGGACATGGACCGCCACGCCGCCCGGCGGCGGGCCGTCGAGCTGCTGTCGCTGGTGCGGCTGCCGGTACCGGAACAACGGTTCGCCGAGTACCCGCACCAGCTCTCGGGCGGCATGCGGCAGCGGGTGATGATCGCGATCGCGCTCGCGGGCGAACCCCGGCTGCTCATCGCCGACGAGGCGACCACGGCGCTCGACGTGACCACGCAGGCGCAGATCATGGAGCTGCTCGTGGAGCTGCAGCACCGGCTCGGCATGGCAGTGATCATGATCAGCCACGACCTCGGTCTGGCCGCGAGCTACGCCCAGGACGTCCTCGTGATGTACGCGGGGCGGGGTGTCGAGCACGCCTCGGCGGAGACGCTCTTCTCGCGCGTCCGGATGCCCTACACCCGCGCGCTGCTGGGAGCGATCCCGCTGCTGGAGCGGGAGTCGCACGCACTGCTGCCGGTGGTGCCCGGCCAGCCGCCCGACCTGTCGGCGCTGCCGGCCGGCTGCCCGTTCGCGCCGCGCTGCGAGTTCGCCGACGAGCAGTGCGGCGAGGACCCTCCGTTCGCCGAGCACGAGCCGGGCCACCGGTGGGCGTGCTGGCACCCGGTGCCCGACGCGGTGGCCGACTCAGGGCCGAGAGGAGACCGGTCATGACCGCACTCGACGAGCGCCCGGCACAGGGCGAGCCCCTGCTACGCGCCCGCGGAATCGTGCAGCAGTTCCCGGTACGCGGCGCCGGGGGGATCAAGGGCGGCGTCGTGCACGCCGTGTCGGACGTGTCGTTCGAGGTGCGGGCAGGCGAGACGCTCGGCGTGGTGGGGGAGACCGGCTCCGGCAAGTCCACGCTCGCCCGGTCGGTCATCCAGGCGCCGCGCCCCCAGTCCGGGGAGGTGCATTTCCGCGGGACCGACCTCATGCGGCTGCGCCGCCGTGACCTGGTCGAGGCCCGCAGGCACATGCAGATGGTCTTCCAGGACCCGTTCGGCTCGCTGAACCCGCGGTGGCGGGTGACGGATCTGGTCGAGGAGCCCCTCGTCGGCTACGGCGTGCGGGGGTCCGCGCAGCGGGAGGCCCGGGTCCGGGAGCTGCTCGACATGGTCGGGCTCGACCCGTCGGTGTACGGGAAGCGGCGGCCGCACGAGCTGTCGGGCGGGCAATGCCAGCGCGTGGCGATCGCCCGGGCCATCGCGTTGCACCCCGCCCTGGTGATCTGCGACGAAGCGGTGTCCTCGCTCGACGTGCTGATCCAGGCGCAGGTGCTCAACCTGTTCGAGCGGCTGCGCACCGAGCTGGGACTGTCCTACCTGTTCATCTCCCACGACCTGGCGCTGGTCAAGCAGGTGAGCGACCGGGTGGCGGTGATGCACCTCGGGCAGCTCGCCGAGGTCGGGCCGGCGGACGAGCTGTACCGGCGACCGCTGCACCCCTACACGGCGGCGCTCCTCGACTCGATCCCCGGCCTCGACCCCGAGACCGGACGCGCCCGCCGTCCCCGTCCCCTGGAGGGGGAGGCGCCCTCACCGCTCAACCCGCCCAGCGGGTGCCGGTTCCGCACGCGCTGCCCGCTGGCCCGGCCGCGGTGCGCCGAGGAGGAGCCGGTGTTGCGCGAGCACGCCCCCGACCACCAGGTCGCCTGCCACTTCCCGCTCGACGCCGCCACGCGGGCCTCCTGATCGCGAAGGAGCACCATGTCCAGCACCACCGCTCTCACCCCGCCCACCGGTGTCGACCCGACGCCGGCGTCGCTGATCCAGCGCGTCGTCGAGCTGCGTCCCGCCCTGGTCGCCGCACAGGCCGAGGTCGAGGAACGCACGTACTACTCGCAGGAGATGCACGAGACCTTCCGGGAGGCCGGGCTCTACCGCGTGATGCAGCCACGGCGCTACGGCGGCCTGGAATGCGACTACATCACCTTCACCCGGCTGCAGATCGAGATGGCGCGCGGGTGCGTCTCCACGGCGTGGTGCTGGGCACTGGCGTCCAGCCACGCCGTGCAGATCGCCTCGTACTTCCCGGAGGCCGCGCAGGAGGCCGTCTTCGGTGACGGCGACTTCCGGTGCGCGTCGGTGGCGGCGCCCGACGCCACGGCCGTGCGGCTGGAGTCGGGGTGGCGGCTGGACGGAACCGTCCGCTATTGCTCGGGGATCCCGTACTCCACGCACTTCATGGGCCAGGCACTGATCGCGGGGCTGCCGCCTGCGGAGGCGGCCGAGCGGATGCTGCTCTACGTCGCGCCGCGCAGCGAGTGGACCATGCTCGACGACTGGGGCTCCAGCACGGGGCTGCGCGGCAGCGGGTCACACAGCATCCGGCTGGAGGACGCCCGGATCCCGGCGGAGTTCGTGCTCGAGAACACGAACATGATCAGCGTCGACGTCTCCGGCGGAACGCCCGGTCTGGCCCTGCACGGCAACCCGATGTACACGGGGCGGGCGCTCGCGCCGTTCACGATGTCGGTGGCCGCACAGATGATCGGCGCGGGCTACAACGCGCTCGACGAGTTCGAGCACCAGATGCGCACCCGCAAGACCAGCATGCCCCCGATGGTGCCCCGGCTGACCGACCCCGATCACCAGCGCTGGTACGGCGGAGCGCTCGGCAAGCTCGCGACGGCCGAGGCCGCGGTGCTGCGCTGCGCGGAGGAGCACATGGAGCTGTGCGAGCGCACCGCCGCGGGCGGCAAGCCCTACGGCGAGGAGGAGGAGCAGCGGCTCGGGGTCATCGCGCGCGAGGCGATCGTGCAGGTATGGGAGGCGGTCGACCAGCAGCTGTTCCGCAACGTCGGATCGAGCGCGATGAACGCGGGCCAGCGCTTCGAACGGCTCTACCGCGACATGGCGATGATCGCAAGCCACCGCAACACCGGCTTCCGCGACCTGATGTTCCGCAGGCTCGCCCAGCTGCACCTCGGGGTCGATGCGACCTGAGAAGGAGCGAGCGATGAGCGAGCTTGTGAGCGAATCGATGTCAGCGGGCTCGGGCCGGGTGGCGCCGGCGCCGGCGCCGGACGGCGAGCTCGTCACGTCCCGGCGCGGCTTCTTCTGGGTGGGGACGGAGCGGGTGCGACACCCGGCGGGCCTCGTGCCGCGCGGGCCGATGTTCGTCGCCTGGGAGGCGCCGGAGCAGGTGACCAGGCCGTACCCGCTGGTGCTGGTGCACGGCGGTGGCGGCCAGGGCACCGACTGGATGGGCACCCCCGACGGGCGCAGCGGCTGGTCGACCATGCTGGTTCGCAGCGGCCACGTCGTGTACGTCGTGGACCGGCCCGGCCACGGCCGCTCGCCCTATCACCCCGACGTGCTCGGGGCGATGGGCCCGCCGTTCTCCTACGAGCGGGCGAAGGAGATCTTCGCCCCGGACTCCCACGCGAGCCTGCACACGCAGTGGCCGGGCAGCCGGGATCTCGACGACCCGCTGTTCGACCAGGTACTCGCCCCGACCGGACCGATGCCCGCCGACATGGCGGCCGCCCACCGGCTCGACGCCGACCGACTCGTGCAGCTGCTCGAACGCGTCGGGCCCGCGGTGCTCGTCACGCACTCCGCGGGTGCGCCCGGCGGCTGGCTGGCCGCCGACGCGCGTCCCGACCTGGTGGTCGCGCTGCTCGCGCTGGAACCGATCGGGCCGCCGTTCCTGAGGCTCCCGGACGGCGGGTCGTTGCTGCCCTGGGGCCTCACGGCGGCGCCGCCGGCCTTCGACCCGCCCGCCGCCGACCCGTCCGAACTCGCCGTGGGATCCCACCGGCTCCCCGGCCTCGCCCGCGTCCCGATCGGCGTGTTCTCGGCAGGCGCCTCGCCGTTCGACGCCTTCGCCGGCGACGTCGCGGAGTTCCTCCGCGCTGCGGGCTGTCGAGCGGAGTGGGTGCGCCTCGCCGACCACGGCGTACCCGGAAACGGGCACGCCGTGATGTTCGAGCGCAACTCCGCGGAGGCGCTCGCGGTGCTCGTGCGGTGGCTGGACGAGGTGATCACGCAGCAGCGATGATCGTCATCGTCGCGCCTGGACCGGGACATCCGACGTATGCCGTCCGGGACCGCCGGCCGGACGGATGAGGTCATCGGCACGGTTCGGCGCGGCTGCCACCCGCCCTAGCGTGAGTTCCGCGGTCCCTGTGGCCGCCGTTCCCCGAGGAGTTCCTGTGAGGCACGTACAGATCGGCCGGTACCCGGCAGTGTGGTCGGTTCCTGCGGGAGGTGCGTGATGGAGTTCCTCGTACACGCCCGCAACAAGCTGCCGCGGGACTTCCCCGCCGAGCGCCGCGCCGAGATGCGCACGCTCGAGCGTGCCGTCGCGGGCCGGTGGCGCACCGAGGGGATGTTGCAGCGGCTGTGGCGGGTGCCCGGACGGACCGACTGGGTCGGGCTCTTCACCGCCGACGACGCCACCGTGTTGCACGACGCGCTCACGACGCTCCCGATGTGGCCGTGGCTCGAGATCACCGTGCAACCGCTGGCGACCCACCCCCAGGAACGGTGATCACACCGCCCGGGCCTGACGCGGCGACGGTCTCGGGCGACGACATCGATCCGGCCGACGAGCTCGACGAGGAGATCGTGTGACCACCACCGAGACCCGCCGACCCCGCACCCGTCTGCTGGCGGCGCTCGCGGCGACGCTGTCCGCACTGGTACTCGCTGCGTGCGGCGCCGCACCGGGAGCCGACACAACGGCCGCCGCAGGCGGGATCCGCACCGTCAACCCGTACGGGGGTGACCCCGCCACGGAGGGGACCCCGAAGCGTGGCGGGGTGCTGATCATGGGCACCGACCGCGAGGTCGTCGGGTTCGACCCGACCGTGCAGAACACCAACCAGGCCGCGCTGGCGGTCTACGACTCGCTGATGAAGCTCAAGCCCGACGGCTCGGCCGAGCCGTACATGGCGAAGTCGATGGACAGCACGGACGGCGGGCGGACCTGGCGGATGGGTCTGCGGGAGGGCGTGACCTTCTCCGACGGCACGCCGCTGGACGCGCAGGCCGTGATCGTCAACGTGCAGCGGCACATCGACAAGGCGTCGTCCCCGGGACACCGGTTCACGGAGCCGATCGAGTCGATGACCGCCGTCGACCCGCTCACCGTGGAGTTCCGGCTGAAGTCGCCGTTCGGACTGTTCCCGACGGCGTTCGCGGGCAGCTTCACCACCGGCAGTCTCGGCCAGATCATCTCGCCTGCCGCGCTGCAGAAGTACGGCGACCAGATCGCGAACAACCCCGTCGGCGCTGGTCCGTTCGTCCTCGGCAACTGGACGCGCGACTCCCGGATGGAGCTGACGCGCAACCCGAACTACTGGCAGGAGGGCATGCCCTATCTGGACGGGCTGCAGTTCCGGCCGCTTCCCGACACCGAGAGCCGGTACGCCTCACTGGAGAACGGGGACGTCGACCTGATCTTCGGCGGCTACCACACCGAGCTGCTGCGCGGGTCGGAGAACCCGAACCTGACCGTCTACTACGGATCCGGGCACGGCGCGGAGTGGCTCTACTTCAACCACGAGAAGCCGCCGTTCAACGACCACCGGATGCGCGAGGCCCTGGTGCGCGGGATCGACACCCAGGCGCTCGCGGCCACCCAGTACCGCGGGCGGATGGAACCGGCGCACGGATACTTCGGTGACAACAGCGAATACCAGACGCCGGAGGCGGCCGCCGCGTACCCGTCCTACGACCCCGAACGTGCGAAGCAGCTCGTGGCCGAGTACGTGGCCGAGGGCGGGAGCACGACGGTGGTCTACAAGACGACCAACGCCCCGAACCGCATGGCGTTCGCCGAGTTCCTGCAAGCGCAGATGGCCGCCATCGGCATCACCGTGCAGCCGCAGTTCTTCGACCTGGCCCAGTACTCCTCGAGCGTCGTGCAGAGCCGCGACTTCCAGCTGGCCGGCACCGTCGGCGGGCCGGTGGACTCGCCGTACCCGGCGGCGCAGAACGTCCTGCGGACCGGCGGCAACCAGAACTACGGCGGCTACACCAACCCCGAGGTGGACGCACTGCTCGACAGGGCCGCCGCCACCACCGACGACGCCGAGCGCACCCGCCTCTACCAACAGGTGCAGCTGGTGACCAACCAGGACATCTCGATGGCCTACACCAGCCGCGGCTATCTCTCGACGATCGCGAAGCCGGAGGTGAAGGGAGTCGTGCGGTACCTGACCCGTGACATGTTCTTCGGTACCACCTGGCTGGACCGCTGACGGGGACAGTCGCCCGAAGGGCGCAATTTCCGTAGAAGTCCGCCAGGTATCCCGAATAGCACGAATCGGAGCACAAGAACAGCGAATATCGAGTCCTCGACCGAGAGTCGTGCGTTATCCTGCTGCCCCGGGCTCAGGCTCGGGGCAGCGCTCTCGTATGAAGGACATGATGCCCAGGACGGTTCGGACAAGCCTCCGCGATACCCGCGATTTCATTCCCCGGCTGAATACAGGACCGATGACCCGGCGCAATCTGCTCAAGCTGTTCGGTGTCTCGGCAGGAGCGTTCGGCATCGGTTCTCACATTCGCGGTGGTTCGAGCCGCCCGCTCGCGTACGACTACGTCATCGTCGGTGCGGGCTCGGCGGGCTGCACACTGGCGGCGCGGCTTCTCGCGGATACCCGGGCCAGCGTCCTGCTGATCGAGGCCGGCGGCTCCAACAACCGGCCCGACGTGCGGGACTTCACGAGGTCGGAGAGCCTGACGGCGCCGGGCGCCACGACCGACTGGCCGTTCGAGTCGGAGCCGCAGCGTGCGCTGCTGGGCAGGCGGCAGTCGTTCGCGTGCGGCAGGCTGGAGGGTGGCAGCAGCTCGGTCAACGGGATGGTCTGGGTCCGCGGCAACCCCGCCGACTACGACGGCTGGGCCGCAGGCGGCTGCCCGGGCTGGGACTACCGCAGTGTGCTCCCGTCGCTCGCGGCATTGACCGGGCCGATCCGGCCGTCGAATGAGCTGCCGAGGCGGAACGCCCTGTCCCACGTCGTCGTGAAAGCGGCAATCGATGCCGGTTATCCGTTCAACGCGGACTACAACGGCAAGAGTCAGTTCGGGGTTGCCTACACGCAGCTCAACGTGGTGAACGGGATCCGGCAGGACGCCTTCAGCACGTTCCTGACGCCGTATCTGACCGATCCGCGTCTGACGGTGATGACGGACGCGCTCGTCACCCGCCTCGCATTCGACCGCGGGAAGACGATCGACCGTGTGCTCATCGACGCGGGTGGTCACGAGATCGCGGTCACCGCGAACCGGGAGGTGATCGTCAGCGCGGGGTCGGTCAACACGGCGCGGCTGCTGCAGCTCTCCGGCATCGGTGCGGCGGCCGATCTGGAGCCGCTCGGCATCGCGGTCGTCGAGGATCTGCCGGGTGTCGGGCAGAACCTGCACGACCACCTGATCTCCGTGGTCTCGAAGAGGCTCCGCACCCCCGAGCCACCCAGCCACGTCACGGCGATGGACGTCAACGTGTTCACCGGCAACGGCAGAGTGCCGGGCGCGCCCCGGTTCCAGTTCCAGGTCTACTACACGCGCATGGCGCGGGTCCCGTATCCGGCCGAGTCACTGCCGATCGGCGTGATGAACCTGCACCCCACGAGCCGCGGCTATGTCCGGCTGCGATCGGCGGATCCACGGATGCCGCCGATCATCCAGCCCAACTTCCTGCAGACGTCCGAGGATTTCGATACGGCGCTGGAGGGCTACGAGCTGGCGCGTGAGCTGATCAACGCGAAGGCGCTGCGCGACCGTGTGGTCGACGACGGTGCCGTGCCCCCGGCGGACCTCAGGACGAAGCAGCAGGTGGTCGCGGCGATGCGGACGTACTCCGAGTCCAACTACCACGCTGTCGGCACCTGCCGCATGGGCACGGACGCCCTCGCGGTGGTCGATCCGCAGCTGCGCGTGCGCGGTGTGACGGGCCTGCGCCTGGCGAGCGCAGCGATCATGCCGGCCATCACCTCGGGCAATACGAACGCGCCGTCGATGATGATCGGCGACCGCTGCGGCCGCCTGATCCTGGACACCGGCTGACCCGGCTCACGCCTCGGTCGGCGCCGCCGTGACCACGGGCAGTGCGTCAGCGAGACCGGTGAGTTCCAGCACCCGGGCGGGCGCAGACCCGGAAGCCACGACGATCGAGAGCCCGTCACCGGCGATCGCGCTCGCCTCGGCGAGCACGGCGACACCCGCGCTGCTGAGGTACCCGACGCCGGTGAGGTCGAGGACGAGCGGGCCCGTGAGCCCGGCTGCCTCGAACAGGGCCTCCCCGACCGTTCCCCGGCCGGCCAGGTCCATATCGCCGAGAACGGCGAGCACGCGCTCCCCGTCCGGGCCGTGCCGCTCCTCGACGCTCGCAGGCTCAGGAGCCCGGGCGGTGGAATATGCCGGGGGCCGCAGCGGACCGGGTGCGGCCGACGGCGGCGGGGCGGGCAACCGGAAGCTCACACGGGTGCCGCTGTTTCCCCGGTCGATCACGAACTCCTCGACGAGCCCATCGATGACCCGCAGGCCGTGCCCGCGGTGGCCGTTGTCGGCCGGGACCGGCCGCCAGCGGCCCTGGTCGTGCACGTGCACCTCGACAGCGCCGTCGTCGGCGCGGGCCACGGTGTACTCGAAGTGGCCGCCGCCCTCCGGGTAGGCGTGCTCGGCGGCGTTGGCGCCCGCCTCGCTGACCGCGAGCTCGAGGTCCTCGGTGGTCTCCTCGGGGAGCCCGGCCGTGGACGCCCACTCGCTCACCGAGCGGCGGAGCGGGCTCATGCTGCTGGCCGTGGCCGTCAGCCGCCGGTGCAGCGGTGCCGGAATGGCCCGCACCACGAGCAGCGCGACGTCGTCGGCCGGGCCCTCCTCACCCAGCACGGCCTCGACCAGTCCTCGTGCCAGCTCGTCCGGGCCGTGGTCGGCGAGGCGTTCGGCGGCCTGCTGCAGCCGATCGAGCCCGGTGTCGACCACCTCGTCACGGCGTTCGACGAGCCCGTCGGTGTAGAGGATCACCGACGCGCCGGGCGCCACCATGGCGCTCCGCTCCCGGTACGGCGGGCGTCCGCGCACACCGAGCACCGCGCTGGCGCCGGTGTCGAGGAACCGCGCGCCCGCGTCGTCGACGAGCAGGACGGGTGGGTGCCCGGCCAGTGCCCAGCGCAGCTCTCCGGTGGCCCAGTCGAACGTGAGGCAGGCGCAGGTGCTGCCGGCCGAGCCCGGGACCCGGTCGGCGAACCGGTCGAGCCGTTCGAGCGCGGCGGCGGGGGAATGCCCGTCGAGCAGTTGCGTGGCGAGCGCGCTGCGCAGCTGACCCATGACGGCCGCCGCCGCCGGGCCGTGGCCCACGACGTCGCCGACGACCAGCGCGACACGGGTGCCGTCGAGCGGAAGCATGTCGTACCAGTCGCCGCCGGAGAGGGAGTGCTCGGCGGCGGGCATGTACTGCGCCGCGGCGGCCAGCCGGGCCAGTGTGGGCAGCTCGCGAGGAAGCAGGCTGCGCTGCAGCACGTCGGCGACCTCGTGCTCCGCCTGGTGCAGGCGGGCCCGGTCGAGCGCCTGCGCGCACTGTCCGGCGACGGTGAGCACGGCGCCGCGCTGCTCGGCGGGCAGTTCGGGGACGGCGCCGTCCTTCGGAGCGAACCACAGCCCGACGGCCCCGATCGTCCGGTCCGACAGCACCAGGGGAACGGCGATCGGGCTGCCGCTCCATTCCGCTACACCCGTGCGGACGACCGTGGCGAGTGCGTCAGGGGCGTCCAGCGCCACCGCGGCCGCTGCGATCGCCTCGGGTCCGCGCCCGGCGATCGGCACCAGGTGCGCCCCCTCGTGCAGGACGAGGACCGCCGACTCGGCGCCGAGCCCGATCGCGTGGTCGAGCACCACGTCGGCGACCTCGGCGGGCCTGGTGGCCCCCGACAGCGCAGCCACGATGGAGCTGAGCTCCTCGGCGGCCCGCCGGGCCACCCGTTCGGCGTGCAGCAGGCCTGCGCGGTACAGGGCTTGGGCACATTGTTCGGCGAGGGACTCGGCGGTGGCCCGCTCGATGGCGCCCAGCACGCGTCCGGGCGGGAGGGCGAGGGTCACGAGACCGAGACAGTGCCCGGCGGTGGACAGCGGCAGGCAGGCCAGCGCGTCGAAGCCGAACCGCTGCAGCTCCTCCCGCAGGCCGGGGTCGTGGCCCGCCCATGCGGTGTCCCCGTCCAGCCAGAGGGGCCTGCCGCCGGTGGCGGCGTCGATCACCGGACCGGCGGCATCGGTGCCCGGCTCGCTCCATCTCCGGACGAGCTCCGGCGGCCAGTCCGCCACGGCGAGCGCCTCGAGGTCGCCGGCTCCACGCACCTTCCAGGCAGCCACCGAACGCCCGCCCACCAGCTGGCTGAGCTGCTCGACGACAGCCGCCCCGACCTGCGCCGGGGTAGCCGCGGCGGAGAGGGCTGCGGTGGCCCGCTGCAGCAACTGCAACTGCCGGTTGGTCTCCTGCTCGCGCCGCAGCAGACGCTCGCGCTCCGCCTCAGCGCTGCGGCGCTCCGTGATGTCGCGCCCGATCGCCTGCAGCCGCCCGTCCGTCGCCGAGCGCATGCTCAGCTCCACGGGCACCGTGCCGCCGTCCTTGCGGCGCATCTCCCACACCTCGGTGACGGAGGCGCCGGCGTGCAGCTTGGCGACGAGGGCGTCGAGCCGCGGGACGTCCTCGGGACGGACGACGTCCGCCGCGCCGAGGGTCAGTAGCTCCTCCCGGGAGTGACCGAGCAGCGCGCAGGCGGCTTCGTTGACGTCGATGAAGTGCAGAGTGTCGTCGGCGAGCCAGATCGCGTCGCCCGCCCGCTCGACGATCAGCCGGAAGTGCTCCTCGCTCTCGCGCACCGCGCCGAGGGCGTGCGCGCGCTGCAGTGACTCCCAGCACCGGCCGACGACCGTGGTGAGCAGGTCGATCTCGGAGTCCGACCACAACCGCGGGGTCCGATGCTGCACGGCCATCGCGGCGACGAAGCGGCCGGATTTCTGCAGCGGCACCCAGATCACCGCGGTGAAACCGGCGCGGTGATGGGCCCGGCGCTGCTCGGGCAGCACCCGCGGATCGGTCTCCGCGTCGGCCAGCACGTACGGGACGCCCGCCCGCATGCACCGCAGCGCGTCGGCGCTGAAGTCCGACATGGCCATCCGGCCCGTCAGCTCGGGCAGCCCCCTGGCGTAGCTACCGGTGATCGTGAAGTGGTTCTCGTCGGGCTCGGCCTCGGCGTAGACGCTGCGGTCGACCTCCATGTGCTCGCCGAGGAGCCGCGCGACCGTCGCCATGATCTCGTCGGGATCCTCCAGCGGCTGGAGCGCGCGCTCGAGGCAGGCGAGGAAACGGTCGCGGGACCCGTCGCCGCGCGGAACCGCGGACTCGACGACGGGATCGATCGCGACGACCGAACCGGTGATCATCCCGTCCTCGACCAGGGGCTCGATCCGGCAGCGGACGTCGACGGTGGTGCCGTCCGGGCGGAGGATCTGCTCGGCCGCCGAGTCGAGCGCGGTACTGGCGGGCCGGAAGGGGCAGCTGGGGACCTCGTGGCCTCCGGCCTCGTGCATGACGGCGTGGAGGTCGGCACCGAGTAGCTCGGGCACGGACCTGCCGAGCAGCGCCGCCGCCACCGGGTTGACCTCGCGGACGAGCCCCGACTCGTCGAGCACGACGACCCCGATCGGCACGGCGTGCAGCACTGGGTCCGTGTGATGGCGCCGCCCGCTCAGCTGATCCACCGGGCGGATGGTACCGGCCGGGCAAGGTCGTTCTGGCTCGTGAAGCGCCGGGCGGCAGGTGTCGAGACGCGATTCGCCCGTCCGTGCAGGGCACACGCGGGCGCCGGGCCTCATCCGCCGCGGGCGATGCGGCGCCGCGCACCGGCCGGTCACGGTGGGCCGCGGGCGAAGGAGGGTCGATGGGCGAGGCATCGGGAGGTCGCGACGACCTGCAGGCACGCTCGCCCATCGCGGCCTGGATCGTGCGGGCCGCGGCGCTGCACCGGAACCGATGGTCCGACGAGCACGAGCTCGCCTACGCCATCCACGGCACCGTCGTCGGTGCGGCCGTGATGATGGCGGCGAGCCTGCACGGCACGCTCGGCGACATCCTAGTGGCGGTCCTGGTCACCCTGTTCGTCTACTGGGTGGCCGAGCGGTACGCGCACCTGCTCGCCGCCGGTGTGCGCGGGCGGCCGGAGGGGTGGCGGGCCACCCGTGCTGCCATCGGGCGTGAGCTGCGTGCTGGCTGGCCGATGGTCGAGGCTGCCTACCTGCCCCTGGTGGTCCTGATCGTGGTCGAGCTGTTCACCGACTGGCTCGAACTCGCGGTGTACGCCTCACTCGCGACGTCGACGGTGCTGCTCGTCGCACTCGGGCATCTCGCGGCCCGGCGGGCGGGCGCGAGCAGCCTCGGTGCACTCGGGTGGGCCGCGGCCAGCGGCGTTCTCGGCGTCGTCACCATGTGCCTGAAGCTGCTGCTGCACTGAAATCCTGTTCATCCATTTTCTGTCGATAGCCGCGAAATGCGTGATCTCGTGCTCGTCCGGAACAGGCCGTACGAAGTGATTGGCCTAACGCAATCGTTGCGGTACTGCGACGAAATCGCCGAGCATGGCCGCTATGGAGCACGAAGCCGGAGCCCGGCGTGACCTACCGACGGTCGTCCGGGGGAGAGCGACCCATCTCGGTGACTTCACGCTGAACCGCCGGGTGCTGGTGACCGCTGCGCTGGCCCTTCCCATCGGCGCGATCGGCGCGGTGGCGGCGTGGGTGCTCCAGATGCTCATCGGGCTGATCACGAACGTGGTCTTCTACCAGCGGGTGGAGACCACCCTGGTCGCTCCGGGAGCCGCGGCGCACCCGGCGATCCTGATCCTCGCCGCGCCCGTCGTCGGTGGTCTCGTGGTCGGTCTGATGGCGCGCTACGGCTCCGAGAAGATCCGCGGGCACGGCATGCCGGAGGCGATCGAGGCCATCGTCATGCGGCGCAGCCGGGTGGAGCCGCGGGTCGCGGTGCTCAAGCCCGTGTCGGCGGCGGTGAGCATCGGCACCGGCGGCCCGTTCGGCGCCGAGGGGCCGATCATCATGACCGGAGGTGCGCTCGGCTCGATCCTCGCCCAGCACCTGCACCTCACCGCCGACGAGCGCAAGGCGTTGATGGTCGGGGGCGCGGCCGCCGGGATGGCGGCCACGTTCAACGCCCCGATGGCCTCGGTCCTCCTGGCGGTGGAGCTGCTGCTGTTCGAATGGCGGCCGCGCAGCTTCGTGCCTGTCGTGGCGGCCGTGGCCGTGGCGACGGTCGTGCGCGCGGCTTTGCTCGGAGGCGGTCCGATCTTCCCGGTCGACGCCCTGACGACTGCCCCGACGCCGCTGACCGACCTGCTCTGCGTCGGCGCCGGGGTGATCGGCGGGCTGCTGGCCGTGGCGCTGACCGCGCTGGTGTACCTGTCCGAGGACGGGTTCATGCGGCTGCCGATCCACTGGATGTGGTGGCCCGCGATCGGTGGCCTCGTGATCGGGATCGGCGGGCTGATCGAGCCCCGGGCGCTCGGCGTCGGCTACGACGTGATCGACGAGCTGTTGACGGGCCGGGCGACGCTGTCGCTCATCGTCGGGATCCTCGTCGTGAAGGCACTGATCTGGGGGCTGTCGCTCGGCTCGGGCACGTCCGGTGGGGTGCTCGCGCCGATCTTCATGATCGGCGGGGCGATCGGCGCGCTGGAGGGTCACCTCTTCCCGGCCGTCGGGCCGGGGTTCTGGTCGATCGTCGGGCTGGCCGCGGTCGTCGGCGGAGTGATGCGCTGCCCGCTGACCGGGGTGGTCTTCGCGCTCGAACTCACCCGGGACTGGCCCGCGCTGCTGCCGCTGCTGATCGCCTCGGTGTCGGCCTATGCGGTGTCGGCGCTGATCCTGCGCCGCTCGGTGCTGACGGAGCGGATCGCCCGCCGTGGCTTCCACCTGTCTCGCGAGTACGACGTGGATCCGCTGGCGGTGCTGTTCATCGACGAGGTGATGCACGCGTCCCCGGCGACGTTGCGCCGCGAGGATTCGCTGCCGCTCGCCACTCCGGCGCTCGCCGCCGTGGTGCCCCGCCGCGCGTCGTGCGACCAGCCGGCTGCAGCGCGCGCTCCGCTGCAGCGGCTGTTCCCGGTGCTCGACGGCGGGGGGCGGCTCGTGGGGGTGGCGCCGCGGCAGTCACTGGTCACCCCGGTCCCCGGCGCGCACACGACAGGAGACGTGATGATCGGCACGCCGGTGGTCGTGCACGCCGACGACACGTTGCGCGAGGTCGCCTCGCTGTTCGCGCAGACGGCCGTCAGCGCGGCACCCGTGGTCGCTCGGGACGACCCCGGCCGCCTCCTGGGCCTGGTCACCGTCGAACAGCTCCTGGACGGCCGGCTGCGCGACTTCGCCGAGGAACACCACCGGGAACGCTCACTGGGCCTGCGGAGCCGCCGCACCCGCGAGGTGGTTGCGGGTGGCGCCGGTCGAGACGCCTCGCGTTAGGGGCGCGCTGAACACCCTCCTAAGCCGTGGAGGTCGTCCAGCCGAGTGCCCAGACGTCGGTCGCAGGCACCTCGCCGCCTGCCGCGGCGAACGACTCCAGCACGGGGGCGAGGGTCCGGCGCTGCTCATCCGGCATACGAGCGAGGATCTCGGCGATCGCGGTCCGGCGGTCGTCCATGACCCGCCGCACGAGGGCGCGGCCTTCCGAGGTGAGATCGAGCGTGAGGTTGCGCCGGTCCCCCGGGTCGTCGCGTCGATCCAGCAGCCCGGCGCCGACCAGCCGGTCGCAGGCGCGGGTGGCGTTCGAGGGATGCACGCCGAGCGCGCGAGCCACGGCGCCGAGGTTCACCGGCCCGGTGCTGGCCACCATCACGAGCACCCGGAACTGGGGGAGCGTGATCTGGCCGTCGAGGCCGGCGACCGATCGCGCGCTGAGCGCGACCAGGACACGGGTGGCCGCCATCACGGCATCGACCTCGTCGGGATGGATGTCCTCCTGCTCCTCTGCCACCCCTTGCGCCATGTGTTCCAGTGTGCCTCAACGTGCGGTTGGGGCTCCGTCAGCCGACCGCCGTGCGCCACACGTCGAGCGCGGAGTGGATCTCGGCGAGCGCGCGGTGCGAGGCCGTGTAGACCTCGTACAGCGAGTCGAGGCGCCGGGCGTTCGCGGGGATCGGCGTGAAGACCCGATCGGCCTCCACCGCCTTGTCCGCCGCCGTCTCGACGTCCGGGTGGACACCGGCGCCGACGGCGCCGAGGAGTGCGGCGCCCAGCACCGCGCTGTCGTGCACCCGCAGCCGCTGGACGGGACGGCCGAGCACGTCCGCGTGGATCTGGGCCCACAGGTCGCTGCGTGCTCCGCCGCCCGAGAGCACGACCCGGGACAGGGGCAGGGCACACGCCTCCTCCACACCGCTGAACACGTGGCGGGCCGACATCGCGACGCCCTCGAGGACCGCACGTGACATCTCGTCCCTCGTGGTGGCCGAGCTGAGCCCGAGGAAGCTCCCGCGGACGCTGGCGTCCCACAGCGGTGCCCGCTCACCCATCAGATGCGGCGTGAAGACCACCCCCGCGGAGCCTGCGGACGCCCCCGCCGCCTGGGCCAGCACCGTGTCGATGTCCAGACCGCAGGCCTGGCTCCACCAGCGCAGCGAGTCGCCGGCCGCCTGGGTGGGACCCGCGTGCACGTACAGCCCGGCGTGTGGCGGGAACGTGGCGATGCCGCGCGTGGGGACGGCCCGTGCCGAGGCGCCGGCGGCCACCAACGAGGTACCGATCGTGATCATGGCCCGGCCGGCCTGCGTGGTCGCGGTGCCGACGATGTCGCCGAAGGTGTCCATCGTCCCGACCACGACGGCCGCGGCCCCGATCCCCAGCTGTGGATCCGTCACCGGCCCGAGCGGGGCGGTCGACTCGGCGATCGGCGGCAGCCGCTCGGCCAGCCCGTCGACGAGGTCGACCGCCTGCGGCAGATAACGCGTGCCGGTGCGGTCGGCCAGGCGGACGGCTGCCCGGCCGTCGGTCCGGATCGCACCGGTGAGCTTCGCCGCGACGAAGTCCTTCGGGCTCAGGATCCACCGTGTACGGGCCCATTCCCGCGGTGCGTTGCGGGCGTACCAGAGCGCCCGCGACGCGGTGAAGGAGGCGTCGAGGGTGATCGGCGCGCCCCAGAGCCGGACCTTCACCGGCGGTGCGAACCGTGCGTCGATCTCCGCGGCGATCTCGCTGCCGCGCTGGTCCTGCCAGATGATGGCGGGGGAGAGCGGCTGCAGGTGCTCGTCGACGAAGACGTGGGTGTTGACCTGGCCGACCATTCCGATCGACCGCACCGTCGACCCGGCCGGGAGCGCGGACACCACCGCGCTGATGCCGTCGACGCAGCTGCGCCACCAGTCGAGCGGATCCTGTTCGGCCCACCCCGGGCAGGGCCGCGCGATGACGCAGCCGGTCCGGTGCTGCCGCAGCAGCGTGCCGTCCGGTCCGAACGCGGCGACCTTGACCGAGGTGGTGCCGATGTCGACGCCGAGGATCACGTCCTCAGGCGCGTGCGACGATCCCGCGCTCGATGAGGCGGAGTCAGCCGGCGGCACTGATGAATTCGCCGACAGCGGATCGTGGGTCACCGGAGCGCACCAGCGCCTCCCCGACCAGCACGACGTCGGCACCCCAGCGGCGGTACTCCGCGACGTCGGCCGCCTCCGCGACGCCGGACTCGGCCACGCGGACTGCCCCCTCCGGCACCTGGGGCGCCAGCTTGGCGAACACACCGCGGTCCACGGACAGCGTGGTGAGGTCGCGGGCGTTGATCCCGATGAGGTCGGCGCCGACCTGCGCCGCCCGCTCGAGCTCCTCCTCGGTGTGCACCTCGACCAGCGGTGTCAGCCGAAGCTCGCGCGCCAGGCCCAGCAGGTCCTCCAGGAGGCCGCCCGGAAGCGAGACGACCATGAGCAGCGCCAGGTCGGCGCCCCAGGCCCGGGCCTCCCAGAGCTGGTACGGGGTGACGATGAAGTCCTTGCGCAGCACCGGGATGTCCACGGCGGCCCGCACCGCCGCCAGGTCCTCGAGCGAGCCACCGAACCGGCGGCGTTCGGTCAGCACGCTGATCGCCGACGCACCACCTGCGGCGTACTCACCCGCCAGCGACGCCGGGTCCGGGATGTCGGCGAGCGCACCCTTGCTCGGGCTGCTGCGCTTCACCTCGGCGATGATGGAGACCTTCGAGGAACGGAATGCAGGCATCGGGTCCAGCGTGTCGGGCGCGCTGTCCAGTACGCGAGCCTTCAGCTCGTCGAGCGACACCTCCTGCTGCCGCCCGGCAAGGTCCTCCCGAACGCCGTCCAAAATGCCGTCAAGGACGCTCAAAACTACCCCTCTCGCGTTACGTGATGTCAGTTCATTCGAGAGTAGCCATATGGTGAGCAGGGAGTGAGCGCGATTTCGTCACACGCGAAGATTCTTTGAATCGGTCGATCATCACCTTACCGCGCGATTCATCGGTTCGCCCCGGATCTCGCCCGTCAGGAGGCGGAACAGCTCCTCGATCTCCGCGGTGAGCGCGCCGGGTTCGGCCGCGGCGAGCGCGGGCGTTCCGATGACCTTGCGCATCAGCCAGATGCCCGCGATCAGCGAGAGCAGCAGTTCGGAGCGCTCGCCTGCCGCGGCGCCGCTGAGTTGCGCGGCGACGCGGCCGCCGACGTGCCGTTCGATACCGGCGCGGATGATCTCTGCGGCCCGCGGATTGGGCGCCGACCGCAGCATCAGGAGGAACGGGTCGAGATGCTCGGCCTCGGGAGCGGTCCTGGCGACGAGTTCGGTGGCGGCTCCGTGTGCCAGGCCGGGCCCGTCCTCGACGAGGATCGTCCGCGGCGCGAAGGCGATATCCACCACTTCGGCGAAGAGTTGCTCCTTGGTGCCGAAATAGCGGTTGACCATCATCGCCGTCACGCCGGCGGCCCCCGCGATCTCCCGGAGGCCGGCCCCGTCGTAACCGCAGCGCGTGAAGGCGCTCACCGCGGACCGCAGGATGGCCTCGCGGGTGGCGGCGGCATCGCGCCGGTGTGCGCGCGGTCGGTCCTGATCGTCGCCGATGACGTCGTGAGTCATATATACGACTGTAGACTTTGCTGGTCACTGCGGTCTACGGTGGAAAACATGGATCTGCGACTCACCGGCAGGCGCGCTCTGGTGACAGGGGCGAGCGCGGGGCTCGGCCAGGCGATCGCCACGACCCTCGCCGCCGAGGGTGCCGCCGTGGTGGTGCACGGCCGCGACGAGGGCCGTGCCGCAGCCGTGGCCGCGGCGATCCGTGCGGCGGGCGGGCGCGCCGACATCGCGATCGGGGACCTCGCGACCGACGCGGGAGCCGACGCGGTGGCCGCCGCCGCGCTGTCCGGCGGCCCGATCGACATCCTGGTCAACAACGCCGGGAGCTACGACCACCTGTCCTGGGCCGACGCGACGCCCGAGGTGTGGGCCAGTGCCTACGAGGTGAACGTGATCTCCGGCGTGCGGATGATTCAGCGGCTGGTGCCGGAGATGCGGGAGCGAGGCTGGGGCCGGGTGATCCAGATCGGGGGAGGGCTGGCGATCCAGCCGACGTCCGGCCTGCCGCACTACAACGCCACGCTCGCCGCGCGGCACAACCTCGCGGTGTCACTCGCACGGGAGCTCGCGGGGTCGGGCGTCACCTCGAACGTCGTGGCGCCCGGAGCGATCATGGTCGACACGGTGCGTGCCCATCTCGCGGACATCGCTCCCGGCCGCGGCTGGGGGGAGTCCCCGGAGGAGATCGAGGCGGCCGCGGCCGCGGACTGGATTCCGAACGACGTCGGCCGTTTCGGCCGTCCGGAGGAGATCGCCGGCGCCGTGGCCTACCTGGCCGGACCGCACGCCGCGTACGTCAGCGGGGCGACGTTGCGAGTCGACGGCGGCACGATCCGATCGGTCCACTAGCGGCCGCGCCCACGGCCCGCGGCGTCAGGCGCGCGCGTCGTCGAAGGCAGTGGAGACCGCGACGTCGCGCCATGCGTCGAGCTCGGCGTGGATGGCGGCGAGCCGCTCCTCGACGCGCGCGACGCAGTCGGCGCCGAGCTGCAGGCGCACGGGCTGCTCGGCCGCCTCTGCGACGTCGACGATCACCTTCGCCGCCTTGGCTGGGTCGCCCGGCTGCTGGTGGTTGGCGCTGGTCGCCCGGTTGCGGACCGGCCCGACGGTCGGGGCGTAGTCGCTGAGTACGGCCTTCGCGGCGTGGAGGCTGCTGCCGTCGAGGAAATCGGTGCGGAACACCCCGGGCTCGACGATCGTGACCTGCACGCCGAGCGGGGCCAGCTCGCGACGCAAGGCCTCGGAGATGCCCTCGACCGCGTATTTGGTGCCCCCGTAGATGCCCCAGCCCACGCCGCCGGCGATGCCGCCGACGGAGCTGAGGTTGAAGATCCGCCCGGAGCGCTGCCGCCGCATGATCGGCAGGACGGCCAGGGTGACGGCGAGCAGCCCGAACACGTTGGTCTCGAAGATCGCCCTGACCTCGGCGTCGTCGGCCTCCTCGACCGCGCCGAGGAGGCCGCGGCCCGCGTTGTTCACGAGCACGTCGATGCGTCCGAACTGCTCCATGCCGGCGTCGACGGCCGCCCGCACCTGCGCCTGGTCGGCCACGTCCAGCGGTGCGACCAGCAGCGCATCGCCCGCGTCCGGGAAGGCGTCGTGCACAGCCTGCGGGTTACGGGCCGTCGCGACGGCCTGCTCCCCGCGGGCGAGCGCCTCGCGGATGATCTGGGCACCGAAGCCTTTCGAGGCTCCGGTCACGAACCACACGCTCATCTGGCTCTCCTCGGCGGCAGCAATAGTGAACTGTACGGCTAGTTTAGTATGGCGCCGGGGATCATGAGAGAAGGGCCGCGACGCATGTCCGCGTCGCGACCCTGGATGCGAGGTTCTCGGAGCTGTCGGGGACCGTCAGGAGACGTGCCGCTTCTGGTGGTTCCAGTACCGGTCCCGCAGCTGACGCTTGAGGATCTTGCCGGCGCCCGACATCGGCATGGAGTCTACGAACTCGAAACTGCGCGGAACCTTGTAGCCGGCGATGCGTTCCCGCACGTGCCTGCGCAGCTCCTCCTCGGTGGCCCGGACGCCGCCTGCCGGCAGCACCACGGCGTGCACGCGTTCGCCCCACCGTGGATCCGGAACGCCGATGACCGCGCACATCCCGACGCCGGAGTGGGTGGCCAGCGTGTTCTCCACCTCGGTCGAGTACACGTTCTCGCCGCCGGAGATGATCATGTCCTTGACCCGGTCGACCACGAAGAGGTAGCCGTCGTCGTCGAGGTATCCGGCATCGCCGGTGTGCATCCAGCCGTTCGCCAGCGCCTCGGCGGTCTCCTTCGGCCGGTTCCAGTAGCCGAGCATCCGGCCGCCACCACGGGCGACGATCTGGCCGGCGGTGCCGGGCGGCACGTCGTTGTCGTCCTCGTCGACGATCCGCATCTCGACGTGCGGGGCTGCTCGTCCTCCCGAGCGCCGCAGGAGCGGATCGTGATGCTCCTCGGGTCCGAGCAGTGTGATGACCGGCGACATCTCGGTCATCGCGTACGCCTGCGTGAGACGGGTGCCGGGCAGCCGGGCGATGGTCCGTTCGATCAGCGCCTCCGACATCGGGGAGCCCCCGTACAGCAGGCGCTGCAGGCTCGACATGTCGGCGTGGGCGGCCTCGGGTGAGTCGACCAGCATCTGGATCATCGTGGGCACGAGGATCGTGTCGGTGATGCGGTGCTCCTCGATCATCCGCGCCACCGCCCCGGCATCGAAGCGGGGTGTGAACACATGGGTGCCGCCGACGAGGTTCACGGCGACCCATCCGGAGATGTCCGCGGCGTGGAACATCGGAGCGGTGTGCAGGTAGGTGGCCCCCGGCCGGGTCCAGTGGCCGGAGGCCATCGAGCCGAGCGCCGAGACGATCAGGTTGTCATGGCTCAGCATCACGCCCTTGGGCACGCCGGTGGTGCCGCCCGTGTAGAAGATGGCGGCCAGGGCGTCACCACCGCGACGCACATCCGCAACGGGCTCACTGCCGGCGATGAGCTCCTCCACGGAGGACGAGTCGTCCGGGCCCGAATCGTCGCCGTCGAACAGGACGTGCTTCAGAACCGGAGCCTGCGTGCGGAGATCGAAAATCGACGAAGCGAAGTTCTCGTCGACGAGCAACACCGCGGTGCCGGCGTCCTGCAGCGAGAACGCGATCTCCGCAACCGACCACCGGGTGTTCACGGGAACGAACGCCGCGCCGATCCAGCACGCCGCGAGCATGAACTCGTGGTAGATATCCGAATTGGCCGAGAGGATGGCCACGCGGTCGCCGGTCTGCACGCCGAGCCCGCGCAGGGCGCCGGCCAGCCGGGCGATCCGTTCGGCGGACTCGGCCCAGGTCCGCGTCCGTCCCATGAAGACGGTGGCTGGTGCGTCGGGGCCCTGTTGCACTGCGCGCAGCAGCCCTTGGGTGATTTCCATGGGGATCCCCTGTTCGACCGCGGATTTTCTGTGATCCTGCGCGACATCCGGTGCGCCAACCGTACCAGGCCGGTAGGAAAGCTAAACGTTCGACAAATCACCACAGGAGGATCGCCGCAATATCGGAAGAAAGCATTCAGGTCGGTCGATCGGGCTTTTCCGGCCGTGCGGGATCTCAGGTGCGGTACAGCCAGTCCACGTGCCGGTAGTCGGTGGGGTCGCGATCGCTCAGGTAGGCATTGCGCACGGATCGGAAGAGTCCGTCGCAGTGCCACAGCTCGCCCCAGGTGCGAGCCACCCGCTGGACCTGGGCCGTGCGGTCGGTGCGCAGGTCCGCGTAGTCGGTGAGCGCGGCGTCCCACGCGTTCCGGCCGGAGGTGCCGGCGCCGGCGTGCTTGGTGATCTGCCCGGCGAGGCAGTCGGCGTCCTCGAGGGCCTGGCAGGCGCCCTGGGCGAGGTACTGCAGCATCGGGTGGGCGGCGTCGCCGGTGAGAGCGAAGCGGCGGTCGACCCAGCCGGTGATCGGCTCGCGGTCGTACATCCGCCACCAGCGATCGCGCCACAGGTCGGGCAGGGCGGCGCGGATGGCCTCGCAGGAGCCGGCGAACGCCGCGTCCAGCTCGTCGGGGGTGCCCCAGTCGGGCTCGCCTGCGAGTGCGCGTGGTGAGCGGAACACCGCCACCTGGTTGAGGATCTCGCCACGACGCAAGGGGTACTGCACGAAGTGTCGTGTCGGCCCGATGTAGACGACGACGTCGTCGAGGGTGTGTGCGCTCGTGTCGGGCAGGGCGTCCACCGGCAGCGTTCCCCGGTAGGCGACGTAGGCGGAGCTCACCGGCTCGTCGTCGCTGAGCAGCCGGCGCAGCCGGGAGTTCAGCCCGTCGGCGGCCAGCACGAGCCTGCCGGTGTCCCGCCGCTCGCCCGACACGGCCGTGGCCTGCTCGTCGTCGATCTCGATGTCGGTGACCGCGGCCTCGGTCACCAGGTCCACGCCCGCCCCGCGGCAGGCCTCCAGCAGGATCGAGTGCAGGTCGCTGCGGTGGATCACCACGTACGGCGCCCCGTAGCGGCGCTCCAGGTCGGCCACGTCCAGGTGGGTCAGCTCCCGCCCGTCGAGGGCATCGCGCAGGACGAGCCGCCGGGGGAGCACGCCGTGGGCGACGACCTGGTCGAGCAGTTCCCACGAGCGCAGGATCCTGGTGGCGTTGGGTGCCATCTGCAGCCCCGCGCCGACCTCTCCGAACTCGGATGCCTGCTCCAGCACCCGCACCTGCAGCCCGGCGCGGGCGAGCGCGAGTGCGCTGCCCAGCCCGCCGATCCCGCCGCCGACGACGACCACGTCGACGTCCGTGTCACCCGAGGACACCACCATCCGTCCACCTCCGCATCGAGCATGCCGCTAGCCGCCATGCGATCGGCACCCCGGTGCCCAAGATCTGGACCGAGGTGCCGATCGCAGGGTCGATGGCGGCTCAGCGGAGCGAGACGGCCACCTGCTCCAGGTGGTCCAACGCCTCCTGCATCCCGTCCTCCATGCCGGAGTTGATGTGGCCGTCGCGGTTCTCCTGGTTCTGGTGCTGCACGAGGACCGTGAGCGTGGAGCGCCCGTCCTTCTCGGTGATCGTGACTGTGTTCACGGCCTCGGCGTCGGGTATGCCCTCGTAGACCTCAGTGGCGACGATGCGCTCGTTCGGGACGATCTCGCGGTACTCGCCGTGGAAGCCGAACTCGGCTCCGTGCGCTCCCAGCACGAAGCGCCAGGCGCCGCCGACCCGGAGGTCGACCTCGGCGATCGTGACCTCGCCGCGTTCCCCACCCCACCAGCGCTTGATCAGTTCGGGCGTGGTGTACGCCCGGAACACCAGATGCCGGGGTGCATCGAATTCACGGGTGATCAGGATCTGCGTGTCCGTCGGGAGCGTCACCACGGCGCTACGGCTGCTCGTTCCGCTGTTCATCGTCGCCATTGTCCTCATTCTCCAGTCTCTTGAGATCTTCGAGTACGACATCGAGCCGATCGAAACGCTGCGACCACCACTGCTCGTAGTTCTGCACCCAGTCGTGAATGGTTTTGAGGGGGCGGCCGTCGAGCCGGTACATCCGCTGCCGTCCTTCGTCGCGGACGCTGACGAGTCCCACCTCGCGCAGTACGCGCAGGTGCTTGGACACCAGCGGCTGTGCCAGGCCGAGCAGTGCGACGAGTTCGTTCACGGAACGCTCCCCGCCGGCGAGGACGTCGAGGATCTGCCGTCGCCGGGGCTCGGCCACTGCGTTGAACGCGTCCGACGTCGTCGGTGCCCGTGCCATGAGGGAATCATATACCCATATGGGAATACGTCAAGACGCCGCTGCGGTCCGGATACTTCGGTCCATGGACGAGCCGGCCTCCAACGAGATCACTTTTGCGGATCTCGAGATGTTCGTGAGCTTCGCCGAGCGCGAACACTTCGGGCGCACCGCCGCTGACCTGGGCGTCAGTGTGGCCACCGTCCAACGTGGAGTTCGCGCCCTCGAGCGCAAGCTCGGCATCGCGCTCGTCGAGCAGGCCGGCCGCCAGGTCCGGATGCTGAACGCGGGGCGCGTGCTCGTGCGCGAGGCGCAGGCCGTGCTACGCGCCCGCCTCGACGCCGTGGACACCACCCGGGCCGAGGCCGGGCGCCCGCAACGGCTCCTCCGGATCGCGCACACCTACTCGCTGGGGCTCGGCTTCGTGCCCGGTGTACTCGCCGAGCTGCTGCAGCAGCAGGCAGGACTGCGGTTCCACTGCCGGCAGAGCTCCGCCAACGAGGTGGTGTCCACGTTGCTGCGCGGCGAGTGCGACGTCGCGTTCACCTCGGTCTCGCCGACCGAGGCCGACGTCGTGGTGGAGCCGCTGTTCACCGAGTACGTGCTCCTCGCGGTCCCGGCCGACGACCCACTGGCGGGGCGTGACCAGGTGTCGTTGCGCGAAGTGGCGAATCGGCCGTTCATCTCGATGGAGCTCGGAGCCAGCAGCCGGACCCACATGATCAACGCGTGCGCGCGCGCCGGGTTCGTGCCCCGGTTCGCGATCGAGGTCAGCGACCTGTTCGTCGTGGAGGCGATGGTGGGCGCCGGGATCGGTGTGTCGGTGGTGCCCGAGGGGATGAACGACCATCGGCATCCGCGGGTCGCCCGGATCCGGATCCACGATCCGGACTGGGCCGGGCGCACGATCTTCCTCGCCTACCAGCGCGCGATCGGGCAGCACCCCACCGTCCAGGCCCTCGCCCGCATCGCACGGAGACGGGGCCGGGAGCGCGTCTCGGCCCGTGGCTCCGCAGGGTGAGCATCGGCCGAGTCGATCATTGCGCTGGGTGCAACGGTTCCGGCCGGGGATGGCGTTGTTCCGTCGCCTTCGCGTTTCTAGCGTCGCTCCCATGCTCCCCGCTGTGTCCGTCGGCTCCACGACGTCCGAGTTCTGCACGCGGCTGGTGGCCGCAGGTGCCACCCCGCTGCCGCCGAAGGTCGCCCGGGCCGCGCGACGCAGCCTGTTCAACGTGCTCGGCACCGCCATCGGCGCGGCCAGGACGGCCGCTGTGGACGTGCTGCTGGCGACGGCGCGGGAGCAGAACGGCGCAGGGGACGGCGGTGCTGAGAACAACGTGAGCGTCGCCGGGCGCGACGACACCGTGGACGCCTACTGGGGCGCCCTGCTCGCGGGCACGGCGGCTCACCTCGACGACTTCGACGACACCCACCTCGCCACGGTGATCCACCCCGGTGCCGCGATACTCGGGACGCTGCTCGCGCTCGCTCCCGAGCTCGATGTGGAGGGGGAGCGCTACCTCGCCGCGTTCGCGCTGGGCTGCGAGTCGCAGCTGCGCATCGGGAACGCCGTGTCCCCGAACCACTACGACCGGGGCTGGCACATCACCGGCACGTGCGGGGTGTTCGGCGCGGCCGTGTCCGCGTCGCTGCTGCTGGGACTCTCGGCAGCGCAGCTGGAACACGCGCTCGCCATCGTCTCGACGATGGTGCTCGGGCACCGCGAGGGGTTCGGCTCGATGACCAAGCCGTTCCACCCCGGCAAGGCAGCTGTCAACGGTGTGCTGGCCGCGCGGCTGGCCGCCGCCGGGATGACCGGCGTCGCCGACCCGCTGGGTGACGGGGGAGTGCTCACGGTGTTCGCGGACGTCGTCGACCGCTGTGCGCTCGGCGGCAGCTGGGAACGGGACTGGGAGCTCGAGTACAACGCCTTCAAGCCCTATCCGTGCGGGATCGTGGCGCACCCGGCGATCGACGCCGCCCGGGCCGCGTCCGCCCAGCTCGACGATCCGGCGGCGATCACCGCGGTGGAGCTGATGTGCCACCCGCTGGTGCCGGAGTTGATGGGCAGACGACAGCCACGTGACGGGTTGCAGGCGCGCTTCAGCGCGTACCACGCCGGAGCGGTCGGCCTCCTGGATGGGGAGGGCGGGCTGGCGCAGTTCGGCGACGACCGCGCGGTTGCCCCCGACGTGGAGCGGCTGCGGGAGCTGATCACGCTGCGGCCCAGCGACGACTGTGCGCGTGACGAGGCGACGATCCGGGTGAACCGGGCCGGCCGTGACCCGATCTGCGTCCACGTTCCGCACGCCCGCGGGAGCCTCGAGCGGCCGCTGACCGACGAGGAGCTCTTCGAGAAGGTCGACCGGCTGGTAGAGCCGGTTCTCGGCACGGGGGCAGCGCGACGTGTCGCCGCTGCCGTCGATGCCCTCGCCGGGGCGGTGGGGTTCGACGCGGTGATCGCCGCGATCCGCCCGGGCGGGATCTGCGAGGGGGAGAAGAACCAATGAGGGGGAGACAAACCGATGATCACCACCACCGAGGTCGTGGACTTCGTCCGGGAGACCGCGCCGCCGCCCGCGGCCCTCGACCGCGCGGTTGCTGAGCTCGGCCGCTTCCGGCAGGCCGCCCGCCGCGGATCCGACGCGGCCCCTGTGCGCGCACTGAAGCAGGTCGCGGTGCGCCCGAGCAGTCTGCTCTGGACCGCGTGGATCGACGGTGCGGCCGCGGCGGCGGTCCACGACAGACCGGCATGGGTCGCGGTATGCGCCGCCGCGAACGCGCTGGCCGCCGACGATGCCGCCGCCGCGGAGGCGATCGCCATCGGTGAGGTGGTGGCCGACCGCATCCGTGCCGATCTCGGTGACGCGCACAGCGAGTCCGGATGGAGTGTGCAGGCCACGGCCGGAGCCATCGGCGCAGCCGCGGCGGCCGGTCGGGCGCTCGGCTTGGAGGTCGGCCACCTGCACCACCTGGTCGGTATCTGTGCGACGCAGGCGACGGGCCTCGCCGCAGCAGCCGAGACCGACACCGGACCCGTGCAGATCGGCAAGGCCGCGGCCAACGCGGTGGAGGCCGCGCTGCTGAGCCGGAACGGGTTCACCTCCGCGGCCCAGCCTCTCGAAGGCCGACGGGGCCTGTTCGCGTTGATGTCCACCCTCCCCGGAGCGGAGGAGCAGGACACGGAGAAGGCGCGGCCCGCGCGCCTGGGCGAGGGCTGGCTCGCCATGGGCTGAGCCCTGCAGGACGACGAGGTCCGCTACCTGATGAAGGGACGACGGCGTGAGCCGCAGCGTCGGCGAGGTCGCCGAGCGGCGCCGTAACGCGCTCGGCCTCTGTACCAAGGAGCTGTGTTCCGCTCTGTTCGTGTCCGGACGTCGCGGGTCCGACGTCGTCGAGCACGACCTGAGAATGCTGTGCACCCGGTTGGCAGGCGGCGTCCTCGATCCCGATGAGATCGCGTTCGCCGTCGGCCCGGGCATCGTGGTCGGCGCGTTGTCCGACGGGAGCAGGCAGCGTGCGGTCGCGTCCGGTGACAAGGGCGCGGCGTTGGTCGCGTCCGGCCGGCCGGATGTCTCCGGACGCCCGCTTCGAGCCCGCGAGCTCGACGCGAGGGAGTGGCCCCGGGGGGACGGCTTCCGAGCCGTTGCGGGGTACGCACCGCTGCACGATGCGGTGCGTACCCACCTCGCGACCTCCGGCGGCCGCGGTGTCGCCGTGGTCCACCGTGGCGTGCTCGTCGCCCAGGACTTCGCGCCGGGATTCGGCCCCGCGGTCCCGACTCGGGGCTGGGAGACGGCCACGACCTTGACTGCTCTGATCGTCGGGCGGCTGGTGCAGTTGGGACTGCTCGACCCCGAGGCCGCCCCCGTCCCGATCCCCGCCTGGCACGGCGACGGCGACGTGCGGGCGGACATCAGCGTCCTCGACCTGCTCGGCCTGCAGAGCGGCCTGTCGGTCACGTGCTCCGAGGACGGCTCCGACGACATGCTCATCGACGCCGACGAGTACTTCGCCCCGTACTTCCGGCCGGTCTCGGTTGCCCAGATGATGGGGGTGGCGCGCAGCACGACCTCCCCGGGCAAGACGTTCTCCTACAAGAACATCGACCATCTCGCGGTGTCGCTCACGTTGCGCGAGATCCTCGGCCCGGACGTCCACGGCTTCCTCAGCGGCACGGTTCTTCCCGCGCTGGGGCTGCGGCACTCGGTGCTGGAGACCGACGCTGAGGGGGTGCCGCTGCTCTGCGGTGCCTGGTACACCACGCCGGGCGACCTGGCCCGGATGGGCGCGCTGCTGCTGGCACGGGGGCGGCCGGCCGGGGAGCAGGTGCTCCCCGGGGCCTGGGTCGACACGATGCTCACCGAGTCGGAGGCCTCCGGCGCCGGCCGCACGGAGGGGCCTTCGGCCATGTGCCACCCCTACGGCGCCTCGGTGTGGCTCAACCGCGACGGCCACCTCGCCGCCGCACCACGCCGCACGTTCTACGCGCTCGGCAGCTTCGGCCAGGCGGTCCTCGTCCTGCCGGAGCAGGACCTGGTGATCGCCCGGACCGGGCTCGACCACACACCGGACCACAACCGACTGATCGGCGCGGTGCTGACCGCGCTGTCCCTCTGCGAGGTGTCACGATGACCGTCACCGCGAGGCTCGACCGCATTCCCTGGTCTTCTTATCAGCGCCGGGTGGCCGGCGTCCTGGCCCTGTGTTTCGCCTTCGAGCTAGCCGACATCAACACGTTCGCCTACGCCGCTCCCGCTCTGCGCACATCCCTCGGCATCAGCGTCAGAGAAGTCTCGGTGATCACGTCGGCCGGGTTCTTGGGGATGTTCCTCGGTGCCGCCGTCGGTGGCCGGGTGGCCGAGCGGTTCGGCCGCCGCCGGTCGCTCCAGGCCGCGGTGGCGTGGTTCTCCGTCTTCTCGCTGCTGAACGCCGGGGCGTTCGACGCCACCACCCTGTTCGTGGCGAGGATCGCGACCGGCATCGGGCTGGGCGCCATGACGATCACCGCCATCACCTACCTGGCCGAGCTGGCACCGGCCACGCAGCGCGGACGACTGCAGTCGATCACACTGGCCATGGGCCTGCTGGGCATCCCCGCGATGTCGTTCTTCGCGCGCGGAGTGATCGGAATCAGCCCTGACGCCTGGCGACTGGTCTTCATCTTCGGAGGGCTCGGGCTGCTGCCGCTCCTGCTGATCCGCAGGCTTCCGGAGTCGCCGCTGTGGTTGCTCGCGCGCGGCCGCAGCGGAGATGCCGAGCGGGTGGTCGACGGCATCGAGGTCGAGGTGGCGGGCAAGCACACGCTGCCCCCGGTCATCGCGGAGCCTGCGCCGCCCGAGGCGACCGGCCGGCCGAGCGTGCGGACCCTGTTCCAGGGTGCGCTGGCGAGGCGGACGATCATGCTGATGCTGGTGTGGACGTTCCTCACCACCAGCTACTACGGGTTCGCCTCCTTCGCCCCGACCCTGCTGCACGAACACGGGTTCACCGTCACCGCCAGCGTCGGCTACTCGGCCCTCACCACGCTCGGAGCGGTGCCCGGCGCACTTCTGGCCTGGCCGGTTGCCGACCGGTTCGGACTACGCGGGCCGGTCGCCGTGTTCGGACTGGCGTTCGCCGCCTGCGGGCTCGCCTACGGGCTGACGTTCGAGCCCGTGGCGATCGTCGTCTTCGGCCTTCTCGTCTCGGCGCTGAACCAGACGCTGGTCGCGCTCATGTACTCCTACACCCCGCGGTTGTTCCCGAGCGGCGTCCGCGCCACCGGCACCGGCTTCTGCTACGGCGTCGGCCGCGTGCTCAACGCAGTGGGTCCCCTGGTGGTGGGGCAGATCTACCTGTCGCTCGGGTACGTACCGGTCTTCGTGTTCATCGGAGCTTGTGGCGCGATGATCACTCTCTCCGTCGTGCTGCTGGCCCCCGCCCGGAAACGCATCGACATCGACAGAGACACGGACACCGGCACACGCATGCAAGCCGGCCCCGCTCGGCCCGCAACGGCCTGAGCGGGGCGCGCAGGTCCTACTCGGCGAACTCGGGGAGTTTCAGCTCGTGAGCGCGTGACCAGGTGAACCCGCAGCTCGGGCACCGGTAGTGCGCGTCGAGCCTGCCGCCCGAAACCACGGCCGCGTACGGCGCGGGAATCGGAACGGGGCCCGAGCACTCGACGCATGCGTCGGCGAAGGGGAGCGCGGCGCTCATCTCGCAGACGACCTCGAGCCACCGCGACTGCTCGAGTTCGTCGCCCGCGCGGCGGGACGCCTGGCTCAGCGCGTCGAGCGCCTTGCTCGCCTCCGCGTACTCCGGGAGATGGACGACGGCCGTGTGGTCGAACGTGTCGATTCCCGTGGGGTTCTCGGTGGTGACGCGCGGGGTCATGAGGGGTGGCCTCCAGGCGGGGAGCATTGGGGGTACACCTGATCTTTCCGACGCCGGTGCAGGATCGTTACTCGATGTGGGTTACCCGATCGAGGGATATTGCGGACGATCGCGAGTCCGGTAGAGGCACATCACGCCCCGGTCGCCACCCGCCCCGCCGCCGCCAGACGCGGGCCGATGATCGTCCCGAAGGCCGTGACGTCGGCCGCCGGCAGGTCGTATCCGGTCTCCGCGGTGTGGGACGGGAAGAAGAACACCCGCTGCACCCCGGACTCCTCGTGGGCGCGCAGCAGGCGGTCGGCGCAGTACTCCGGCGGCCCGAACAGCCCGAAGGCGTCGCACACCCGCGCCGCGAGCTCCGGGGAGAGGTCCTCGGGCCGGTGGTCGGCGGGAATGTCGATCCCGGCGGCGTGCAGCCACCTCAGGTTGGCGACGCTCGGGTAGTTGAGGAAGGGCTGGCCGGGGCGGAACCAGCGCCGCGGCCACTCCCGGGCCGTCTCGAAGTCCTCGACCGCCGTGGGAACGATGAAGATCTCCTCCACCTCGGCGGCCGAGCGTCCGGCACGCGCCGCCCCCGCGCGGACGTGCTGCCGAGCCGCCTCGATCCCGTCAGGGTGCAGCCCGACGAGCATCACGACACCGTCGGCCACCTCGCCCGCGAGCTCCAGCATCTTCGGGCCGGCGGCCAGGATGAAGATCTTCGGGGCAGGTGTCGCCACGTTGTTCATCCGCAGCTCCTGGCCCTCCACCACCGCCGGGCGTCCCGAGAGCAGCAGCCGCAGAGCGGTCACCACCTCGCCCAGCTGCTGGCGCCGGGCCTGCGGTTTGCCCGCCTTCTCGACCGACAGGAAGCCGGGCGCGAGGGTGAGCATGATCCGTCCGGGCGCGATCTCCACCAGCGAGTTGGCGATCGCGGCGAGCACGAGCGGGTGCCGCGTGACCGTGTTGGTGGTGGCCGGGTAGAGCGTGAGGCGCTCGGTGGCCGCGGCGGCCAGGGTGAGCGCGGCGTACACGTCGCGACCCGAATGGTGGTGGTCGTGGATGCCGACACCATGGAAGCCCGCGTCCTCGCAGGAGCGGATGAAGTCCATCAGCTCGGGCAGCGGGCGGCCAACGGGCACGCGGATGTCCACCTCTACGGCCATCGTTCTCCTCGTCGTTCGTCGTGCTGGTTCGTCGTGAGGGGCGAGCGGGGTCACTCGGGGAGCGGCTCGCCCTTGGTCTCGGGCAGGAACAGCACCGCGAGGATGCCGACCAGGTAGATCGGAGCGAAGATCGCCGCGGCACGGCCGAACCCGCCCAGTGCGGTGGCGAGGCTGCCGGTGAGCACCGCGCCCGCCATCGCGATGTAGCGCGAGCCGCTGAACACCACGCTGATCGCCGTCGCGCGATGCCGCGTGGAGAAGAGCTCGGGCGTGTGCACCGTGTACCAGCTGTAGACACCGCCGGTGAGGAAGCCGGCCGCCAGCTGTAGCCAGGTCGCGGCCACCGCGTCGTGCACGGCGAGGAACACGACCGGCACGATCACCAGGCAGCCCACGAAGTACAGCTGGATGGAGGCCTTGCGGCCCCAGGACTCCGCGAGGAAGCCGAACGCGATGCAGCCGACGATCTCGCCTGCGTTGTAGAGCGCGGCGGCCCAGCCGGTGAAGAACGCGATGCGGCTCGGGTCGTGGACGAGTCCGCCCACGAAGCTCGGTAGGTAGGAGCTCACCGCCCACCACCCGCCGGTGATCGCGATGGACACCACCAGCGCACCGAGGAAGTTGCGGCGCACGCCGCGCCGGAGCAGATCGGCGATCGACGTCCTCGACCGGCGCCTCGCCCACATCGCGGACTCCGGGATGCGCCTTCGCACCAGCAGCACGAGAACCAGCGGCAGGATGCCGAACAGGTACATCCAGCGCCAGGACAGCTGCAAGGTGGAGCCCATCAGCACCCAGAGCGCCGAGACCAGGAGCCCGCCGACCGAGAAGCCCGCCTGCAGCAGGCCCGCGCCCTTGGCGCGCCATCGCTGCGGCCACACCTCCTGCAGCAGGGAGGTGCCGACCCCCCACTCGGCGCCGATGCCCACCCCGGTGAGGAACCGCGCGATCCCGAAGATCCACCAGTTGCCCGCCAGGCCGGACAGCGCGGTGAACACGCTGTACACGACCACCGCGATGATCATCGTGCGCCGTCGGCCCAGCCGGTCGCCGACGATGCCGCCGATGATCCCGCCGGTCGCCCACCCGGCGAGCGTGATGGCCACCAGGTAGCCCTGGTAGGCGGGAAGGTTGTGCAGCTGGTCGGCCGGCAGCAGTTCGGTGAGCGTGGGGCGGGCCGTGATCAGCAGGACGAACGTGTCGTAGCCGTCGGCCACCCAGAACACCATGGTCAGCGCGAGCACGCCCCATGCGCGACGGTCGAGCCCGGCCTCGGGCTCCGCGAGGAGCTGTTCGGTCACGTCAGGTCCGGGAGTCGGCGAGTGCGGAGGACCCGAACAGCTCGGCCATGGCCGGCGGCTCGGACACCAGGCCCTGCTCGGCCAGGTAGCCGGCGAAGGTGTCGAGCGTCTCCCGGTTCTCGGCGTAGCCGTAGGACCAGGGGTCCTCGCCCAGGATCTCGGCCTGACGTTCCAGCGTGTCGAGGAGGAAGGGAATCGTGTAGCGCAGGGCCGGCCGGTCCGCCGCCTCCTCCACTGCGATGCGTTTGGCCTCGCTGAACGCCTTGTACAGGCTGCGCACCACCCACGGATGGGCGCGGTGCACGTCGGCCCGCACCACCATCATGTGCATGATCGGAAAGATCCCGGTGCGGGTGAAGTACTCCGCCTCGCGCGCGGCGTAGTCGGGCCACAGCCGGCGCATCCGGGAACCGATGCGGAACTCCGACGGCACGCGCGCAGCCATCAGGGCGTCGATCGAGCCGTCGACCAGCGCCTGCGAGAGCGGCTGCTCGACGTGCTCGATGCGCACCCACTCGGGCAGTTGCAGCGTCCGGGGCTCGACGCGTCCCGGCTGCTCCAGCCCGCCCGTGCACCAGACGATGCCGGAGGTGTCCACGTCGAAGTCGTGGCGCAGCAACGCCCTTGCCCACACCGCGGCGGTCAGCTGGTACTCGGGCACCCCGATGCGTTTCCCCGCGAGGTCACGGGCGTCGGTGATGTCGGAGTCCTTGCGCACGTACAGCGTGGAGTGCCGGAAGCTGCGGGACAGGAACACCGGCACCCCGACGAAGCGGTCGTCCCCGTTCGCGTGGGCGATGGCGTAGCTGGACAGCGACATCTCGGAGGCGTCGAACTCGGCGTTCGTGAGCATCCGCGAGAAACACTCCTCGGGTTCGAGCCTCACGAGGTTGAGGTCGATGCCCTCCGGCCGGACGCGGCCGTCGGCCAGCGGCCACACCCGGTCGTAGTCGCCGCAGGCGAGCGTCAGGGGAACGCGCGTCATGGGGTTGTTCCTCAATCGTCGAGATAGGTACGGATCACCGAGAACCGGAGGTACTCGTCGTTGACGTGCGCCACGGTGACGGCGACGGGCTGCTCGTCGGCACGGATGTGGATGTGCCGCAGCCGCAGCAGCGGATGGGTCGCGGGGACCCGCAGGGTCTCCGCCAGCGCGGGGGAGGGGAGCACGGGACGTACCTCGGCCACCGAGTAGCAGACCGGCGGCCCGGCGTGGGCCTCGACGAACTCGAAGGTCGACCGGCGCGCGTCCAGGTGTTCCGGATCGTCGCCGAGCAGGTGGGCAGGCACGAGGTCGACGCTGTGCACCGCGGGCTTGCCGCTCGCGTCGAACACCCGCTCGATCCGCACCGCCTGCGCCCCGGCGTCGAGGCACAGCGACGTCGCGTCGCCCTCATCCAGTTCGACGACCTGCTGGCCCACGACCCGCATCGACGGCTCGTACCCGGCGCGGCCGAGCAGGTCGACGAACGGGCCGGCCTCGGCGAGGTTGGCGCCGACGCCGAGCGCGTACCGGTTGATGAACGTGCCGCGCCCGTGCAGCCGGCGGATGCGCCCTTCCTGCTGCAACGCCTGCAGGGCCGAGCGCAGGGTTGCCCGGCTCACGCCGAGGGCGGCCGAGAGCTCCGCCTCGGACGGCAGCCGGAGCGTGCCGTTCGCGCCCAGCCGGATGACCATCTCGCGCAGCTGGTCGCGCACCTGCCGATAGCAGTCGGTGGTGATGGCCTCGACCTGCAGCAGCTCGGCGAGCGCCGCGTCACCGGTCTTCCTGATGGCCATGGGATCAGCCGTCCGACGGCTTACCGATCGGTCCGTGGTAGCCCCGCAGCCACTCCACCAGCTCGGCGAGCCTGGTCACGATGTGGTCGTGGTAGCGCTTGCCCTTCTCCTCGGAGAGTCCGAGGGAAGAGCTGAAGCTCCCGGTCGGGGTGAAGGCGCGCTGCTCGTCGCCCGACCAGATGATCTCCACGCCGTCCGGGGCGGGACCGAACAGATCGTTGCCGACGAACCCGCCGAACACCTCGTCGAAGTCGACGGAGGCATCGGTCACGCGGTCGGTGCGGATCTTGCCGGGGAAGCGGTAGTGCACGTGGGAGAGCTCCAGCTCGCCGGCGTGGTGCTCGTTGGTCTCCTTGATCGTGGGCGCGCTGGAGCGGGCCAGATGCAGGGGGTCGGCCACGGCGAAGAGCACCTGCGGCAGCTCCTCGTCGTGCAGCACACGCACCGCGCTGTTCAGAGCGGGAAGGTTCGAGCCCTTGTGCCCGTTGAGCAGGATGATCCGATCGAACCCGTGGCGCGCCAGGCTGCGGGCCACGTCCCGGATGAGCAGGGTGAGTGTGTCCGGGCGGATGGTGATCGTGCCGGGGAAGCCACCGTGGTGCGACGAGTCGCCGTACCAGATCGGGGGCGCCACGAGCACGCCCGTGCGCTCGGCCACGTCCTCTGCCAGCGTGATCGCGACATAGGTGTCGACGCCGAGCACACCGGCAGGCCCGTGTTGCTCGGTGCTGCCCACCGGCACGATCGCGATTCGATCGTGCTGGAGGTAGGAATCCACTTCTTCCCACGTCAGGTCCTGGATCCAGACCGACGGTCGGCTCCCCGTCATGGCACCTCTCACTCTTTAGGCTAGACGTCTGACGTCTAACCTAGACTCGCTCGCAGTCGCGAGCGAGGAGTGTGATGGACGGCTCTACCAGCACGGATGAATCCACCGGGGACGTGCCACGTCGGGTACGACTTCGGGTGCCCCCGTTGCTCGGTGCCGCCGTACTGATGGCGATGAGTGCCGCAGGCCCGGGCTTCATCACCCAGACCGCCTCGTTCACGGTGCTCTACGGCGCCTCGTTCGCCTGCGCCGTGGTGGTCTCGATGCTCATCGACATCGCCGTGCAGCTGAACGTGTGGCGGATCCTCGGGATCTCCGGGCAGCGGGCCCAGGATCTCGCCAGCAAGGTCTTCCCCGGCGCGGGCCAGATCCTCAGCGCGTTCGTCGTGCTGGGCGCGATCGTCTTCAACATCGGCAACGTCGCGGGCGCGGGCCTCGGGCTGCACGACCTGCTCGGCATCGATCCCCGGATCGGCACCGCGATCAGCGGCTGCCTCGCCATCGCGATCTTCCTCGGCAAGTCGGTCTTCACGGCGGTCGACCGGGTCATGGTGGTGCTCGGCCTGGTCAAGATCGGGCTGATCGTCGCCCTCGTCGCCGTCACGGCTCCGCCCGTGGGTGAGGCCGTCATCGGCACGGTGGACCCGCAGGGCCTGCCGTTCTTGCCGATCCTCACGCTGATCGGCGGCACCGTCGGCGGTTTCATCACCTACTCCGGTGCCCACCGCCTCATCGACAGCGGGATCACCGGGGCCCGGAACGTCTCCCGTATCAACAGCGGAGCTCTCACCGGCATCCTGGTGGCGTGCATCCTGCGGATCGTGCTGTTCCTCGGGTTCTTCGGTGTGGTGGCCACCGGGGTGCATCTCGCCAACCCCAACGACGCCGCAGGCTCGAGCTTCCTGGCCGCGTTCGGCCCCGTCGGACTGCACCTGTTCGGACTGGTGTTCTGGGCGGCCGGGATGACGAGCACGATCGGCAACTCCTACACCACCGCCACCTTCCTGCGGTCCTACGCAGCCCCGATCCGCCGGCACATGAACCGCACGGTGATCGTGCTGATCGCGCTGGCCACCGTCGTGTTCGTGGCCGCGGGGCAGACGCCGCAGTCGATGCTGGTGTTCGCCGGTGCGATCAACGGCCTCGTCCTGCCGATCGGACTCGCCATCATCCTGTGGGTCGCGCTGCGCCGCCGCGACCTGATCGAGCGCTACCGGTATCCCACCGTGCTGCTCACCGCCGGCATCGCCGCGTGGCTGTTCACCGCCTACGCGGCGGTCGTCTCACTGACTTCCATCGGATCGATCTTTCACTGAGGAAGCGCCATGACCATTCCAGCTCAATCCACTTCGGCACCGGCTCTCCCGGTCCCTGGCCCTGCCGCTTCGACGGTCGGCCCCGCCGAGGCACGTAGCCGCTTCCGCGCAGGCGTGCGGGTGCCGACCGCGGGCTGGGCGCCCGGCTATGCGCAGGCCAACATGATCGTCGTCCCGCGCGAGTACGCCTACGAGACGCTCCTGTTCGGACAGCGCAACCCCAAGCCGTGCCCGATCATCGACGTGACCGAGCCGGGCAGCCCCTACACCGCGCTGGCCGAGGGTGCCGACCTGCGCACCGACCTGCCCGCCTACCGCGTGTGGCGCGACGGCGAGCTGGTCGACGAGCCCGACGAGATCACCCGCTACTGGTCCGACGACCTCGTCGCGTTCCTGATCGGCTGCAGCTTCACCTTCGAGACGCCGATGCTGGCGGCGGGCATCGAGGTGCGCCACATCAGCCGGGGAAGCAACGTCTCGATGTACCGCACCAACCGGCAGTGCCGGCCAGCCGGGCGCCTGAGCGGCCCGCTGGTGGTGTCGATGCGGCCGATCGCCGCCGACCGCGTGGCCGACGCGGTGCGCATCAGCGCCCAGTTCCCCTCCGTGCACGGCGCCCCCGTGCACATCGGCGAACCGGAGGCGCTGGGAATCACGGACCTGTCCGCTCCCGACTTCGGCGCCCGGGTCGAGATCCGCGACGGCGAGGTGCCCGTCTTCTGGGCCTGCGGGGTGACACCCCAGGCCGCGATCATGACGTCCCGGCCGCCGTTCGCGATCACCCACGCGCCCGGGTACATGTTCATCAGCGACGTGCCGGACCACACCTACGCGGTCTGACGCGCCCGGTCGTCCGCTGCTGTCAGGGCAGCTGCTCGAGGTCGACGCCTGCCAGGTCGGTGTCGATGTAGCGGCTTGCGTCCCGCGTGACCAGTGGCCACCCGCGATCCCGCGCGCAGAGCAGCGCGTGGGCCTCGAGCAGTTCGCCACCCGCCCAGCCGACCGTGCGGGCACGCGCGGCGGTGAGGTCGTCGATGACGGCCACCGGTAACTGCAGCAGAACCTCCAGCACCGGACGGTCCTTCTCGTCCAGCAGCGCCCATGCCGCTGCGACCCCCGTGGAGGGGATCGAGAGCACGAGCCCTTCCTCGACGGCGGTCCACACCAGGGCGGCGGAGTACACCGACCGCCCGGAGGCGAACGCGACCACGGCTGAGGCGTCGAGCACACGGCCGCCGATCACGCGGACGCGAGTCCCAGGTCGCGGCGCACGGTGTCGAGCACCTCACGCGGTGGGCGTCCGCCGAGCACGCGCTCGAGCTCGGCCAGTGCGTGGGCCCGCGTCAGCTGGTTGCGCAGGGCGTCGGCGACGAACGCCGACAGGCTCTCGGCTGCGCCGGCGGCCACTGCTTCGCGGGCGCTGCTCAGTATGTCCGGCGGGAGACTTACCGTCACACGCTCAGCAGTCATACTCAGAGCTTACTTCAGTCATACCGCACCGCTTGCAGCGTTCCTCCGTCCGATACCGCGCCGGGGGTCCGCCTACGGCCGCCCGGCGGCTTGGCGGGTCCGCTGCACGCTCACGTCCGCCCCCACCCCGTCCGCCTCGGCCGCGGCCAGCACGCTCGCCAGCAGGCCGGGAAAGCGTTCCTCGATCTCGTCGCGGCGCAGGCGCACGAAGCAGCGTGTGCCTTCCTTCCGGGTGCAGGTGACCCCGGCGTCACGCAGGAGCTTCAGGTGGTAGCTCAAGGTCGATTTGGCGACCGGGGTGCGCAGGTCGCCCCATCCCTGCTCCGAGCCGTCGGCGAGCGCGCGGACCAGCCCGATGCGCGTCGGGTCGCTCAGCGCGGTGAGCACACGGGGCAATGTCATCTCGCCGGTCTCCTCCATGTGACCATGCTACCTTCGTTCTATGGTCGACGAACATCGAACGAATTCCCTCGCCGGGCTCGCCGTGATCGTGACCGGGGCGGGTTCGGGTATCGGGCGGGCGGCAGCGCGCGCGCTCGGCGCGGCGGGGGCCGACGTCCTCGTCGTGGGCCGGCGCCCCGAAACGCTCGCCGCCACGGCGGAAGGGCTCTCGTCGATCGTCCCGCTCGCGGCCGACGTGCGGGCCCCGGACGCGGCCGGAGCGATCGTGGCGGCGGCCGCGGACCGGTGGGGCCGGATCGACGTCCTGGTCAACAACGCCGGAGTGTTCGCGGCGATGCCGCTGGCCGACGTCACGGCGGAGGGCATCGCCGACCTCGTCGACACCAACATCACCGCACCGAGCCTGCTGGCCGCGGCTGCCCTGCCGTGGTTGTGCGAGAGCCGCGGCGCGATCGTCAACGTGTCGAGCACGTTCGGCCACCTGCCCGCCCCCGGCTTCGCCCACTACGGCGCGTCCAAGGCGGCGCTCGAACACCTCACCCGAAGCTGGGCGCTGGAACTCGCGCCGCATCGCGTGCGGGTGAACGCTGTCGCGCCCGGACCGACCGAGACCGGCGCCCTCACCGCGGCCGGGCTGTCCGAGGCGGTCATCGCCCAGGTAAAGGACGAGGAGGCCGCACGCATCCCGCTCGGCAGGCGCGGTGAGGCCGACGAGGTGGCCATGTGGATCGTGCAGTTCGCCGACCCGTCGGCCTCATGGGTCACGGGCCAGGTCCTGTCGGTCGACGGTGGGCTCGGGCTGACGTGAGCGGGCCGGCACCGCTGCTGACGCGTCGGTGCGGCTGGGCCGGCTCGGGAGGTGGGCGAGGGGTCGGCGGGCCGGTCGTTCGTCCACCCGTTCGGTCCGGGCGGTCTCATGATCACCGATCCGGGCTCGGCAACCGGGTCCTCTTGGCGTCCAAATGTGTGGACAGCCAGCCGAAGATCCGTTGGGCGGTCTGGCGAGGCGCGAGGGGCTGGCAGTGGAAGTTCGCCCCGTCGGCCACGCCGAACGGCGCGAGCTCGTGCGGCGCCGTCAACAGGTCCGCGAGCTGCTGGGACTGGCCGGGCCAGAACTGCTCGTCCTCCGGGTCGGTGATCAGCAGGGGAGTGCGGATCTGGGCAGCGACATCGCGAAGCTGGTAGGTGCGCACCGCGGTGAACAGGTCGAAGGGGTCGTCGATGCCGTAGGGGCGGGCGCGGAAGGCGAAGGTGCGCTCCAGCTCGGGATCCTGGCCGGCGGCCTCGGCCATGTACGCGTTGAAGGTGTCCTTCTGGCCGTTGTCGAGCAGCGCGATCATCTCCCGTGGCATGTAGCTCATCCAGGAGGTCGACACGTCGACGACGCCCGGATCGGCCACGGCCGCCACGAAGCGGTGCTCGAACGCCAGCGCCCGGGGGAGCCAGTACCCGGCCTGGCTGATCCCGTACGCCGTGAGTGCCTGCGCGTCCACGTCAGCACGGCCGACGAGCACGTCCACCACCGGCGTCAGCACGGCCTCCCAGTCGGGCCGGAACGTCACACCGCGTTCGAACAGCAGGGACTGCTGGCCCGGGCCGTCGTACACGAAGGCGTTCCACCCTCGCGCGAGTGCTTCGGCCGCGCCGCTCGACCAGAGGCCGGTGAGGGCACCGTCGCTGCCGTTGGTCATGACGAAGGTCGGGCGCGGCGCACCGGAGGCGTCGGGCCGCAGCAGGTAACCCGGCAGCCTCGCTCCCTCGTAGGGGATCTCCACGCGGACGAATCGGCCGCCCGACGAGTCGATCATCGCGTTCCAGCTGCGGCGTGAGCTGCGGAACGTCGGAAGCATGAGGTCAGCGGCCTCCCCGGCGGGGAGCCCGTCCACCGCGGCGAGGGCCCGGGAGTAGGCGGCCGACGCGGACAGGTGCGCCCACATGGCCCCGGGTGGGTCGGCGGCGCTCGCGACACCGAGCGCGGCGAACAGGTCGCCCCTGTGCGTCCACGCGGAGAACCAGCCCCGCCAGTCGCCGTCCGCGATGCCGTTGACGGTGGCGAGCACGCTGCCCGGGTCGCCGACGCCGTAGGCGGTGGCACCGAGGGCGAGGCGCGTCTCGAAGTCGAAGTCGGTGTTGGCGAAGAACCCGCCGGTAAGGGCACGGGAGCCGGTGGCGGCGGGACGGACGGACTGGGAGGTCGTCATTGTCGGTCCTTCCGGGCTGGTTCGGGTCGGCCGTGATGGCCTCCGCGGCTTTCGCCGGATGTGCCGTCACGCGTGCGGAATGCCCCGTGCGCCGCGGCACGAGTCCTCATCGGGGCCGGGCAACTCCATCGGCTGACACGTACGGCGACGCTGGTCAGGCGGTTCGAGGCCGGTCGGACCGGGGGGTGGCGTGCGTCTGAGCCGCCTCGTGCGGGCCCTTGCTGTTTCGGATGGTGTAGCTGACCGCCCACCAGATCACCGCGATCGGCAGGATCCAGTTGAAGAACAGATCGATCGGCCTGCTCGGCACGCCGACGTCGGTCCCTACGGAGATGAACAGGGCCGCCAGGAGGTGACTCGCCGCCATCACGGCGATCGCGACGCCCCAGGCTGCGCTGATGCGGCGGTTGATCGACCGGAACCGGGCGGTGTGCCAGTACTCGCGGGGCACGCTCTCCCGCGCATATTGCTCGGTGAACGGCATGAACGGCAGCATCGCGAAGATCACGATCGCCAGCGTCCAGGTGGCGAGTGAGCGCCCGTAGGTGGCGAGGAAGGCATCCGCCCTCGGATCCACGAGGGAGGCGATGGCGATCGCCGCGAACGCAATTGCTGCGGTCACCTCGAGCACCTTGGGCGACTCGCCGCGGCGAGCGTCCCGAATGATGAACAGCACGGCGACGACGCACGCCAGGAACCCGGCCGTGGCCACGGTGCCCGTGCCTGTTCTGGTGGCGAACAGGCTGAAGACGATCCACGGGATGAACCCGGCAAACACCTTGAGTTTTGACATGTGACGACTGTTACGCCGCTTCGCCGCGGAAAACAGCCCCCGATCCGCTCGTTTCTGCTGGTGATCTCCCGGTGTGAGGGAAACGCTCGCCTCGAGCGCGCACAGCTCCGCGGTCGATCGCAGAGCGGGCGGCAACGGTCTCACTTCGGGTGATCACAATGCCGGGTCGGGTGTGTCCGGAGAGTGGTCATCCTCCCGCCATGAACGCGTGGTTCTTGCGTCACCAGATGATCACTATTACAGTTTCGAACACATCATCTGTGTGCTGAGTGTCAATCACAGGTAAAAGCTGGGAGTCGATCCAGGAATGGGGGACCGCGTGGCCGACGGCATTTCCGGCGTGCCGACATCGCCTCCCCATTTCCGGCGAGCCGCGAAGAGCCCGGGCCCGGGACGGGGAAACGGTCCGTCCTGTGGTGGTCCGCCCAGCCGGCAGGCGGACGGCTGTGCCGGACGCCCGGTGCGGCTGCGGAAACCAGGGGCGTGGCCGCAGTCCTCGACGGATGGTCCGGTCGACGGTGCGGATCGGCAGCGGACGCAGGTCCGGTCGGTCGGCGCTGACCGACCGGGTGGACTACATGTCCATACCGCCGTTGACCGACACGACGGACCCGGTGATGTACCCGGCCTCGTCGTCGACGAGGAACTGCACCGCGCGGGCGATCTCGTGCGCCTGCGCCAGCCGTCCCACGGGGATGCCGGAGACGATCTTCTCGAGCACCTTCTCCGGCACCGCGGCCACCATCTCGGTCTCGACGTAGCCGGGAGCCACGCAGTTGACGGTGATCCCCTTGCGGGCCACCTCCAGGGCCAGGCTCTGGGTCATGCCGAACAGGCCGGACTTCGACGCCGCGTAGTTGACCTGCCCGATGTTGCCCTTCTGCCCGATCACCGAGCTGATGTTGACGATGCGCCCGGAGCCACGCTCGAGCATGTGGTCGAGCACGGCCTTCGACATGTAGAACGCGCCGGAGAGGTTGATCCGCAGCACCGCGTGCCAGTCGTCCACCGACATCTTCCGCATGGTCTTGTCGACGGTGATGCCGGCGTTGTTGACCAGGTGGTCGACCCGGCCCCGCTCGGTGAGCACCTCGTCGACCACCCGGCGGCAGTCAGCGGGTTCTCCCACGTTGCCCTGGTGCACCGACACCGAGCAGCCGTCGGCCTTGAGCTTCTCGGACAGTTCGTCGGCGGCCTGCCGGTTGGTGCTGTACCCCGCAGCCACGTGCACGCCCGAGTGGGCCAGCACGCTGGTGATCGCAGCGCCGATCCCGCGCGCGCCCCCGGTTACGATGGCCACCTTCTGGTCGGTCATGTCGAGCCCCTTTTCGTCGACGTCCACCCGCCCGCGGCCTCCTGGCTCGGGCCACGTATTTCTGGTCTTTCCCGGGGGTGTACCCGGGACATGACGCCGCTCACGTCGCGCTACTGTCCGAACGCGACCCGAACGTCCTCGCTGGTGGGGTTGGGAGGTGTCCGCGGCGCGGGCAGGTCGGCCACGGCCGGCTCCGGGGCTGCGATCGCGGGGTCCATCGTGAGCACCGCGTACCCGCCGACGGCACCGGCGCCGAAGCCGGGCGCGAACACCCTGGTCGGACCGGTGATCACGCCGTCGCGCACGGCGTCGTACAGCGCGATGGGGATGCTTGCGGCGGAGACGTTGCCCATCTCGGCGATGTTGAAGTAGAGCTGCTCCTCCTTGAGGCCTGCCTTGCGCGCGAGGTCGACGACCATCGTCTTGTTCGCCTGATGGGGGACGATCAGCTCGATGCTCTCCAGCAGGCTCCGGTCGGCGGAGTCGGGGTCGCTCTGCTCCTCCAGCTCGGAGATCATCTGTGCCAGGTAGCGTCGCACCAGCGACTTCACCTCGGGCCCGTACACCGTGATGTCGTTGTCGAACTCCGGGTTCGGCCAGACGATCGAGTTCACCTCGCTGGCCGGGCCGCTGGCGTAGGTCTGCAGTACCTGCACGTCACCGGCCTCGTCCGCCGTGGCAGGCGCGACGACGATCGCGGCGGCGCCGTCGCCGAAGATCATCCGGGAGGTCCGGATGCTGCCGATCTTGTCGGAGAACTTCTCGACGCAGACCAGCAGGACCGGGCGTCGCACCTCCTGCAGCTGACGCACCGCTTCGGCGAGGCCGTAGGGCAGACCCGCACAGGCCGCGACCAGGTCGACCGACGCGTGCGTCTGCAGGATTCCGAGCTCGCCGGAGAGCCAGCACGCCGTCGACGGGATCAGGCGGTCGCTCGTGCAGGTCGCGACGAGCACGGCGCCGATCTCCTCCGGTGCACGTCCGGCGTGCGCCAGCGCGGCCCGCGCGGCGTCGAGCGCGAGCTGCTCGAGCGGACGTGCCGAGTAACGGCGCTGCTCGATGCCGGTCTTCGCGCTGATCTCCGCGGCACTCATCGGCGACCACGAGAAGCACGAGTTCCGGATGACGTCGTCGTTGCTGCAGACGTGCTCGCCTCGGACGACCGACAGTGCCTCCAGCTTCGGCAGCACCGCGAAGGCCTCGCCCACGCGGACGGGCGGGTAGGGCCGGATCGGGGGCCGCGCCTCGGTCACCGTCCTGCCCGTCGACCCGAACGCGACCGGTGCGTCCTCCGCGCCCTCGGCCCGGGCCCGGTCGATGAACGCCGCGACCTCGCGGCTGCGCGGGTGCAGGGCGATCACGAAGTCGTCGTCGCCGATGGTGCTCACCGGACGCAGGGCGGTGTGCTCACGTGCCCAGGGGTACTGGTTGTGCAGCACCATCGCCCACCGCAGGAGCGCCTCCAGCTCGGGCACGTCCTCGTTGGCGTCGAGGATCTGGCCGGAGCGGAACACCGGGTAGTCCGGGTCGTGCTGGTGCAGCACGTAGGTCAGCGAGTCCGGCCGCGCCGTCATCTCGGCCACGGTCGGCGGGATCACCGGAAGCTCGGTGGCCTGGTGGCGCTTGTTCCGGAACACGTCGAAGAGCAGGTCGAAGATCCGGCCCTCGGCGTCGGCGTCCCACGCCGCGGGCAGCTCCTTGTAGGCCTGCTCGACGGCGGCCACCTTCCGGTCGGCGTCCTCCCAGGGGTGGAGCAGGGGGAGAAAGACATCGGAGCGGTTCCGTGGCATGTCGCGCCAGCGGGTCGGCCGCTTGTCGAACATCGGCAACGCGTACCGGTTGACCCAGTACAGGTTCTGACCGAGGTCGCGCAGCAGCGCGAAGCGGTTCGGGTACTCGCCGGAGTTGACCCGGGCGAGGATGTCGGTGCCGGTCGGGGCCTTCGCTTCGAAGTCGCGTCCGATCACGGCTCTGAACTGATCGATTGTGTCGAGTACTGAGAAGTCGAGTGCTCCGAGGACGTTCGCAGGGAAAACGATCCGTCCGTGCCGGTTCACGACAAAGGGCTTCATTTCGGGTTACCCCCTCCTGCGGCGGGGCCAACTGAACTCGCCGGAGCCACACGCGCACAACCGACGAGTGGGGGAACCGGATCCGCCGATTGCGCCGATCAAGAAGCGGTACCGTTGGCGAGCCGTTGCCTGTCATTGGTCTTCGTGGGGGATCCTCGGGTCAGCCGGCACTCTCTGTGGTGAACGACACTGCCTACTCTGCGATATGTCAGGACATCCAGTTGGGACGTGTGTTGCTGTGGATACGCTGAGGAGATAGGTGATCTCGGTGTTTTCTCAGGGTCGCTTCAGGCGGCCTTCCTTACAATCTCGCGTCATGCACGTAACGAGCTCGCTTTGCCATGGCGTATGCCCGCTTACGGGCGGATTTATCGGGACCGTCGCGATCGCGTCGGGCTTTCCGTTTCAGGGGGATCAGACATGATGGTGCGCCGCACCGAACTGGAGGGCGTTCTGCTCTTCGAGCCCACGCCGCACCGTGACACGCGGGGCTTCTTCAGCCGCACCTTCGACGCCGGCGTGGCGGAATCGGTAGGGCTGCGACCTGCGACGTTCCGGCAGGACTCCCAGTCCCGCTCGCATCGCGGCGTCGTGCGCGGTCTACACGGCCGGCAGGGCTCAGGTGAGGGAAAGTTGGTGCGTTGCTCGTTCGGCGCAGTCCACGACATCGTCGTGGACGCGCGGCCGCAGTCGCCGACCTTCGGACGGTGGATTGCGTTGCGGCTCGATGACCGGGACATGGTGCACGTGTACGTCCCGCCCGGATTCCTGCACGGCTTCCAGGCGCTCTCCGACGTGGCCGACGTCTGCTACCGGATCGATCGGGAGCACGACCCCGCCGCCGACGTCGCCGTCCGCTACGACGACGCCGTGCTCGGTATCCGCTGGCCCCTCGACGTCAGGGACGTCAGCGCACGGGACCGGAAAGCGGGCAGCTGGTCGGATCTCTGCGAGCTGCTGAGTGCCCCCGCCGCATGATCGCTCACGACGAGAGGGGTTCGATGACTGCGTCGGGCGGTGCCGCGGGCGGGAGTGACCGCGTGGTCGACTTCGTGATCGTCGGGTCCGGGTCCGCAGGTTCGGTGCTGGCCAACCGGCTCAGCGCGGACCCGGCCAACCGCGTGCTGCTGCTGGAGGCCGGACGACCCGACCACCTGTGGGACGTCATGGTCCACATGCCGGGCGCGTTGGGCTTCCCGGTGGGTAGCCCGTTCCACGACTGGCGCTACGAGTCCGAGCCCGAGCCGCACATGCACGGCAGACGCATGCAGCATCCGCGCGGCAAGCTGATCGGCGGCTCCAGCAGCATCAACGCGATGGTCTTCCAGCGCGGGCACCCCCTGGACTACGAGCGGTGGGGCGCCGATCCCGGCATGGAGGACTGGGACTACGCCCATTGCCTGCCCTACTTCAAGCGGCTGGAGACCAGCGCGATCGGGTCGGCCGGGTCCGTCCGCGGCTACGGCGGCCCCCAACGGCTCGAACGCGGCCCCGTCACCAACCCGCTGTTCGCCGCGCTGTTCAGCGCCGCGCAGCAGGCCGGTCATCGGTTGGCTGCGGACCTCAACGGGACCGACCCGGAGGGGTTCGGCGCGTGGGAGCGCACGATCCACCGCGGCCGTCGGCTGTCGGCGGCCCGGGCGTTCCTGCACCCCGTGGCCGACCGGCCCAACCTGAAGGTGCGCTCGAACGTCCTGGTCACGCAGGTCCGGGTCGACGGGGACCGGGCGATCGGCGTGCGCTACGAGGAGCGGTCGGGCCGGATGGTCGACGTCACCGCGGGCGAGGTCGTGCTGGCCGCGGGCGCGTTCAACTCCCCGCAGCTGCTGCAGCTGTCCGGGATCGGCAACGCGAGCGAGCTCGCTGCCGCCGGTGTCCGGGTGGTGCACGACCTGCCGGGCGTCGGGGACAACCTGATGGATCACCTGGTGGCCAAGGTCCAGCACGCCTGCGCGCAGCCGATCTCGATGGGCGAGATGCGGCGCAAACGCAACTGGCCCGGTATCGGGCTGCAGTGGCTGGCCGGGCGTGGACCTGCGGCGACCAACATCTTCGAGGCCGGCGGGTTCCTGCGCAGCAACCCCGGGGCGGCCTATCCGGACCTCATGCTCGGCTTCGCACCCGTCGCGATGCGGTTCCACGACGACGCCCCGGAGCACGGCTACCAGCTGATCATGGCCGGGATGCTGGCCGAGGCCACCGGCACCGTGCGGATCACCTCGCCCGATCCGCACAGCCCGCCCGCGATCCGGATGAACTACCTGTCCACCGAGGCCGACCGGCGGTTCTGGGTGGACGCGCTGCGGATCACTCGCGAGATCTTCGCGCAGGAGGCGTTCCGCGACCTCGACGCGGGCGAGACCTGGCCAGGCCCGGACGTGGCAACCGACGAGGACGTCGTGGACTGGGTGCGGCGCACCGGTGAGACCGACATGCATCCGACGTCGACCTGCCGGATGGGCACCGGCCCTGGCTCCGTGCTGGACCCATCGACGATGCGGGTCCATGGTCTCGACGGTCTCCGCGTGGTGGACGCGTCGGCGATGCCCTACTGCCCGAACAGTGCCACGCACGCGCCCACGATGATGCTCGCGGAGAAGGCGGCGGACCTGATCCTCGGCAACACGCCACTCCCGGTGGAGCGACCGGCGGGAGTCGGTGGGGCGAGCGGGCGCGGGTCGGGCTGAGGCTCTCAGTGTCGCCGATCACGGCGTGGGAGCCGGTTGGCTCCGGGTCGGACGTTCGGTTCGACGGCGCAAGGTCGCCTGGACGTCGTGCTCGTGGATCCAGGCGATCTCCTGCGGGAGGCGCGCCAGCGCCTTGTTGCGTTCGTCGGCCGCGGCGCCGTCCGGCAGATGCAGCAGGGAGTTCGTGAGCCACGACAGGCGCTGGATCCGGCGGGTCCGGCCGCGCCGCAGCGCCTGGTAGGTCGCGAACGCGCTGGGCAGCTCGATCGTGTCCGGCACCTGTGCGAGGAGCGCGGCCAGCGTGAAGGCGTCCTCCACGGTCGTGTTCGCGCCTTGCCCCTGGTGGGGCAGCATGGCGTGGGCGGCATCGCCGAGCAGGACGGCACGGCCTCGGTGCCAGCGCGGGAGCGGGCGCACGGCGAACAGGCCCCAGCGCACGGCGTGCGTCACCGCGCCGATCATCGCGGTGGCCGCCGGATGCCACCCGTGGAACGCGCGCAGCGGTTCGTCAGCGGCGACGTCGTCGACCCAGCCGTCGGTGCGCGCCCACGCCTGCGGGCCTTCGACGACCGCGAGGAAGTTGACGCTGTCGCCCGTCGGACCGATCGGGTAGTGCAGCAGGTGCGCGCCCGGACCCGTCCAGAACTGGATGGACTGTGGATCGGGCAGGCCCGGTAGTCGGTCGACGGGCACGATCCCACGGAAGCCACTGGTGCCCGAGTAGATCTCGTGGTCGTCGCCTGCCACCCAGCGCCGGACGGTGGAGCGGATCCCGTCGGCGCCGACCACGACGTCGGCGTGCGCGGTGTCCCCGTCGGGGAACCCGAGCACGAGCCCATCGGGTCGCTCGGTGAGGCCGACGAGCCGGCGCCCCAGGTGCAGCGTGCCGGCGGCGAGCTCGCTGCTGAGGATCACCTGCAAGTGCGCGCGACGGATGCCGTGGACGGGGGCGTGGAACCGGTTCCGGTACCACGATCCGCTGCGGACGGGGTGCGCGGCGAGCCTGGCGCCGTCCCGCCAGTGCCGGTGGATCAGTTCCTCGGGAGTCGTCGACGCCGCGGCGAGCCGGTCGCCCAGGCCGATGCGTTCGAGCTCGCGCGTGGCGTTGGCAGTGAGCGCCACCGCGGCCCCGATCTCGGTCAGTTGTGGTGTCTGTTCGTACACGTCCGCTGTGAGTCCGTGCTCGCGCAGCGCGAGAGCAAGGGTCAAGCCGCCGATTCCGCCGCCGATGATCGCCACTCTCAGTGTCGAAGCCATGACAGAACGGTAGATCGGGCTTTTGTCGTTCGTCCCCGGTTTCGATCACAAACCGACGCGCGGCGCGACCGGTGGCTCAGCCGACCACCCCGACCGCCGACCACGCGACCGCCCTGATCTCGAACGGCGCCGGGGGCAGCAGTTCGGCGCAGTGGGCCCGGAGCGCCGCCCGCCGTTCGACGTCGAGCTCGGCGATGTAGGTCCCGCCCGGCCCGACCCCGAGCATCATCGGATCCCACCAGTCGTCGAAGGTCGGGTAGGCGACCGTGACGTGGAGCTCCGACGAGCGGATGTCCCGCAGTCCGGCGGCGGCGAACAGCTCGGCCAGCTCGCCCTCGCGTGAGCCGGGACGGTCGGATTCGCCGGGTGCATCCGGGTCGAGGTCGTACACCGCCCGCCAGAGCGGCGACAGCGGTCCGCGGTCGCCCGCGTGGTCCCAGACGCAGGCGGCGACGACGCCGCCGGAACGCGTGACGCGGGCCATCTCGGTGAGGCCGGCGCCGGCGTCCGCCATGAAGTGCACGACGAGCTGCGCGGCTGCGACGTCGAACCCGTCGTCCTCGAACGGCAGGTGCTCCGCGACGCCCTGCCGGATGTCGACGCCCGGCAGGCGCGACCGCGCGGCGGCCACGAACGGCTCGGAGGGGTCGACCGCCGCAACGGCACCGGCTCCCAGGCGCTCGACGAGCACCGCGGTCAGGACTCCGGGTCCGCAGCCGACATCAAGTGCCCGCTGCCCGGCGCGGAGCCGGAGCGAGTCGGCGAACCCGCCGGCGAGCGGTTCGGAGTAGCGGCCCATGTATCGCTCATAGGCATCAGGGGCGACGACGAAGCTCATGCAGGCGATCGTGCCCCGCGGGGCCAGGGGCCGCGACTGCCGGAGGCCGGCCCGGTGCGTCACCACGCTGTGTGACGCAGGGGCTGCGCTACCAGATCGGGCGATCGATCCATACCCCCGATCCGGCCCAATGGCTCGCTGTAGCCTGCCGGAACTCGCCGAGTCCGCCATCCTGCTCGGCATGCGCTCGAGACGACTGCTGATCCTCGGCCTGCTCTGTGTCCCGCTCGCTGCCTGCGGAGGTGGCGGTACGGCTCCGGCGGCGCCCCCGTCTCCCGCTGCACCGCCGGCCGCCGGCGAGACCATCCGGGCGAGCGGCACGTTCGCGGCGCCGCCTCCTGGAGTGGCGGTGACCTACGACCAGACGCTGGTCCCGGTCGGTTCCACGGCCGTCGTCGACGCCACCGAGGGCGACGGCCGCACCACCGTCACGATGGACGTCACCGGGCTCGAGCCGAACCGGCGCTACGGTGCCCACGCGCACACGAAGCCGTGCGGTGCCACGGGCGCCGATGCCGGACCGCACTTCCAGTTCACGCCCGACCCGGTTCAGCCCAGCGTCGACCCGGCCTACGCCAACCCGCAGAACGAGATCTGGCTCGACTTCACCACCGACGCACAGGGCGCCGCCACGGCCACCTCAACCGTGAACTGGGAGTTCCCGGAGGATCGGCGTGCCGAGTCCGTCGTCATCCACACCATGCCCACCTCCATGGAGCCGGGCAAAGCCGGTACCGCGGGGGACCGCGCAGGCTGCATCACAGTGGGGTTCTAGGCGCAGCAGGGGTCTGGGCGGCCCACGACGTCGGCAGTCCCGTCAGTAATGGATGGTGCCTCGGCTGCCGCCGCCCACGGGGATGGCGTCGCCGGTGATCGCGACGCTGCGCGGTGAGGCGAGGAAGGCCACGACGTCGGCCACCTCCTCGGCGGTGATCAGCCGCCCGATACTCGTGGAGGCGGCGAAGCGCGCGGCGATGTCCTCCGCGGTCACACCGGCGCGCTCGGCCATGCCGGCGAAGAGCTCGGGGATGCGCTCGGTGACCGTCGTCCCCGGGTGCACGGCCGTGACCGTGATGCCGCTCGGCCCGAGCTCGTCGGCGAGGTTCTTCGTCATCGCGACCACGGCCACGTTGCGGATGGAGCCCACGATCGAGCCGGTGAGGCGGGCGGCGAGCCCGCTGACGCTGACGATGCGGCCCCACCCACCAGCGCTCATGTGTGGCGCGACGGCACGTGCGCAGCGCAGGTAGCCGAGAACCTTGGTCTCGACCTCCGCACGGAGCGCGTCGTCGGGGAGCTCCGCGAGCGGAGGCACGGGGCCGCCTGCAGGTTCTGCCGCGGCGTTGACCAGGATGTCGACTCCGCCCAGCGCGGCGACGACGTCCTCGACCATGGCGCGCACATCGCCGTCGTCGCGGGTGTCCGTGGGGCGGACGAACACGGCGGTGCCGTGCCGCGCGACCTGTTCGGCGGCCTTGTCGAGTGCGACGCGGTCGCGAGCGACCAGCGCAACGGACGATCCTTCTGCGGCGAGCCGGTCGGCGACGGCCAATCCGATACCGCGGCTGCCGCCCGTGACGACGGCGCGCTTGCCCTTGAGTTCGAGATCCACTCGGTCCTCTCTACCAGGTGCCGGAAGAGAGGGTTCGCATACCACATGGGGGATTGAAGACGTACGCCGGGTACATCACCCTTGCCTGAGGGCTCCGATCGGGTGATGATCTTCTTGCACCGACAGGAGCGCTCCGATCACGGAGAGTGATAAGCGGTGAGCACGGCGGTCAAAGGGGACGTGGATGTCGAGCGATCACGAGTACACCGGTGATTACGGCTACGACCTGCTGCACGAGGTGCGGCGGATGAAGGTCTTCGTCCCGGCCGCCCGGACGCCCCTGCCGGTTCGTGGTGTTCGTGCCTCCGGCAGTGACCTCGACCCGGACGGCGACCTCGGGTACGACCAGGCCCACGAGAAGTAATTCGCATTTTTCGAGCGCGACAGTATTCCTCGGTTCGCCGCGCTGACTCCGGCTGTTAGTGTCAGTGATACCCCCTCGGGGCTTCGTGCGGCAGAGTTGTCCTTTTCGGGCCGTGGAATTTCGGTGTCCGGATCGTGTTCGTCCGCCTCGGGGGCGGAATTCCTGTGGCGATGTCGCCCGCGCCCCGCTCGAGGAGTGAGTATGACCACTGCGGCCACCCGTCCTTCCCCGAGGGACGTGGACCCCCTCGCGCTCCCGGACGTACTGCGCCCGGCCATCGAAGCTCAGCGCGCAGAGATCGAGAGCCAGCGGCGATTGCCATCGGAGCTGGTGGCGACGTTGCGCGCGTCGGGGGCCTTCCGCATTTTCACCCCACGCGAATACGGCGGTTTCGAATCCACCCTGACCGACATGGTGACGGTGCTCGAGGCCATCGGCCATATCGACGCCTCTGTCGTATGGACGATGTGGAACGGCAACCTGGGATTCTTCGCCGTATGGCTTCGCGATGCCGGGGTCGCGAAGATCTGGGACGCGCAGCCCGACCCGATCATCGTCAACTCGACCCGCCTGACGGGCAGTGCCACCCCCGCGGAGGACGGCTACACGTTGTCCGGGCGGTGGGACATCGTCACCGGCGTGGACGCCGCCGACTGGATCGCACTCTTCGCACTTGTCCCCCCACCGGGCGGAAGCGACGATTCCGAGCACCCGGAGGTCAGGGTGTTCTGTGTGCCTCGGGACGCCGTCACGGTCGTCGACACCTGGCATGTCGGGGGGATGCGCGGCACGGGGAGCAACAGCGTGGTCGTCGACGAGCTGTTCGTTCCCACCGAGTTGACGAACGACGTGTTCGCCCCGTTCCGGATCGACCGGCCGCTCTACCGCATCCCCGCCTTCACGCTCGCCTCGACCGGTGGCGCGGGCGCGGTGCTGGGCATCGCCAGGGCCGCGGTGGACGAGATCGTGGAGCTGGCCGGCACCAAGATCACCGAGATCGGGACGCCCCTCGGGCACGGCGAGCACGTCCAGGATGCGATCGGACGGGCGGAGGCCGCTCTGCGGTCAGCGCGGCTGCTGCTGGCCGCTGCGACCGGAGCGATCGACGATGCCGCGGCGGCCGGTGACCCGATCACCGAGGCGATGCGCGCCGAGCTGCGGGCGGCGATGAGCAACGCCGGCGAGATCAGCCGCACGGTGCTGACCAGCATGTACGAGCTGGGCGGATCGTCGTCGCTCTACACGGGGAACCGGCTCGAGCAGCTCTTCCGCGACGGCCTCGCGGGTACGCAGCACGGCATCCTGGGCCGGGCGCAGTTCGCGCTCGCCGGCCGGGTGCGCCTCGGTCTCGACCCACAGAGCCCGATCTTCTGACGGGGCGATCACGCCGGGGACCGGGCCTCGTCGGGCATGCTGAACGGCCAGCGCCGCCCGATCCCGACGTAGAGGACCACGGAGGTGCCGATGCTGTTGAGGGCGACGTGGCCGACCCAGTCCTGAGGAGTCGCCTTCGTCCACGACAGGCTGTCGGCGCAGACCGTGAGGACCATGTAGAGGGCCGCGGCCAGGAGTACGACGATCAGGAACGAGCCGATCTGGGAGCGGATCCAGCCCTCGAACAGCATCCCGATGACGAGCCCGGCAGCGATGACGGAGCCCGCCCCGGCGGTGATCACGGCCGAGGGCACACCGGCGAGATCGTGGACGACCGCGTAGGTCAGCAGACCGCCGCCGATCACGACGATGTTGCCGGCAACGATGCGCTGCCAGCGCCGCCGCCACTCCGCGAAGGGCCATCCGCGCCAGACGACGAAGAACAGCACCTGCCATGCCCCGATGACGGCGAGGATGGCACCGACCTCGGCTCCCGGCAGCGGCCCGCTGTGGGCGGTGAGGCCCGAGCCAGGGGCCGCGTCGACGTCGACGACGGCGGCGTAGAGCGCGAGGGCGACGACCCACGACACCACCAGCGCGGCGACCCCCGCCGGGAACCGCCCCAGCCGCCGCAGCGGCCAGCCCTCGCAGACGAGCGTCAGCTGGAGGATCGCGACGAACGCTGTGCCGGCCAGCGGGAGCGTGGCGGGGTAGGTCGTGAAGTGCCCCGGCGCCGGATCGAAGATCCCGCGCACGTCCAGGTGGCCCACGACGATCTGGCCGAGCATCGCCAGCAGGATCGCCGCGATGATGACGAGACCGGTGTCGAGCAGCCCGGACCAGCCCGGACGCAGGCTCGACCCCGGCCAGTCCTCCCACCAGAAGGCGATCATGGCCACGGCCGGGAGCGCGAACGTCACCAGCGGCCCGAGCACCAGCGCCGAGGGTTCGGGGCCGCCCGCGCCGACCGCGATCAGGACGGCCACCGGGACGACGAGCAACAGACCGGCCAGGCCGAGCGCAGGTTGCCGGGCGAAGCGTCCGCGGCCGGGGTCGGCGGGCGTGCGCCCGCGCGCGGCCGGGTTGCTGATCGTCGGGCGGTGTGGCAGAGCGCGTGAGGACATGCCGGCGTCCGCGGGCTGCGCGAGCGGGACCTCGGGCGGGGGAGTGGTCATGCGGGGACGGGTGCCGTGTCCATGACCAGCTCGGCTGCCATGGGTAGCTCCCTGATCCGGCGCCCCGTGGCGTGGAACACGGCGTTGGCGATCGCCGCCGCGACACCGACCTGCCCGATCTCGCCCACGCCCTTCACGCCGAGCGGGTTCACGATGCTGTCGCCGACCTCGACGAAGTCGACGGTCACCTCCGGTGCATCGGCGTTGACGGGCACCAGGTACTCGCCGAGGTTGCTCGCGCCCCAGCGCCCGTACCGTGCGTCCATCCTGTTGCCCTCCAGCAGTGCCTGTCCCAGGCCCCAGATCATTCCGCCCATGAGCTGGCTGCGGGCCAGCTTCGGGTTGAGCACGCGCCCCGGCGCGAACACCCCGACCATCCGCCGGACCCGCACGAGCCCGATGTCCGGATCGACGGCGACCTCGGCGAACTGCGCACCGAAGGTCAGCAGGCCGTGCGGTGTGTCGAGCGCTGGTGGCGTCCAGCTGCCCGTCGCCTCGATGGTCGCCTGCCGGTTGCGCTGCATCAGCTCCGCGCAGGTCTCGCTGCTTCCGAGGCCGTCCCGGCGCGCGATGCGCCCGTCGCGCACCTCGATCGACGCAGGGTCGGCTCCGTGCAGTGGCGCCCCCGGATCGGCGAGCTCCAGCGCGACGACCTGGTCACGCAGCGCCCTCGCCGCGGCGTGCACGGCCGCGCTCACCATGCCCGCTCCCGCCGACCCGACCGCCGCCGTGGTGTTCGGCAGGTCCGTGTCGCCCGCTTCGAACCGCACCGAGCCCAGCGGGAGGCCCAGGCCGTCGGCGGCGACCTGCGTCATCGCCGTCAGGACCCCGGTCCCGAACTCCTGGGTCCCGGTCTGGACGACGGCGCTGCCGTCGGCGTAGAGGCGTGCCCTCGCGTGCTGGGTCGGCATGAACAACGCCACCGGGTACGCGGCCGCCGCCATACCGGTGCCGATCAGCTGGTCACCGTCGCGGCGTGACCGCGGTGTCGGGTGGCGATCGCTCCAGCCGAAGAGCTCAGCGCCGCGGCGCATACACTCCTCCAGCCCGTCGCTCGACCACGGGTTGCCGTGATCGTCCGTGTCGCCGTGGTTGCGGACCCGCAGCTCGATCGGATCGACCCCGAGGTCGTGGGCGAGCTCATCCATCGCCGTTTCGAGCACGAACACGCCGAGCGACTCACCCGGCCCGCGGGTGAACGTGGGCGTCATCGTGTTGCCGTGGATCAGCCGGTGCTCGCCGAGGTAGTTCGGGCAGGTGTAGAGCTGCGACGAGACACCTGTGGCCGGTTCGGCCCAGTCGTCGAACGGCGAGGTGATCGACAGCTTCTCGTGGTGGATCGCGGTCAGGAGCCCGTCCCGTGTCGCGCCGACGGCCATCCGTTGCTCCTGTTCCTCCCGGTGGCCTGCGGAGGTGTACATCTGCGGGCGGGTGAGGCTGAGCTTCACCGGGCGGCCGACGTGCCGGGCGGCCATCGCGGCCAGCGTGGAGTGTGGCCAGACCATCGCCTTGCACCCGAACCCGCCGCCCACGAAGTGGGTGACGACCCGCACGTCGGAAAGCGGCATGCCGAGCAGCTGCGCCACCGTGAGCTGGCTTGCCCGGATGCCCTGCGTCGACTCGTAGATCGTGAGTCGTCCGTCTTGCCACACCGCCGTGGTGGCGGAGGGCTCGATCGGGTTGTGGTGGTTGGCCGCGAACCGGTAGACGACGTCGACCCGCACGTCGGCCGCGGCCAGCGCCGTCTCGACGTCGCCGCGCTCGTTCCGTCCGGGGAGGAGCCCCCCGAACAGCCTCTCGGCGTCGTAGGCGGCTGTGCGTCCCTCGTCGATCGTCGTCGTCGAAGGGGTTCGCTCGTACCGGACGTCGACCAGCGATGCCGCGTACTGAGCGCTCTCGTGGCTCTCGGCGACGACCAATGCGACCGGCTGCCCGGCGTAGTGCACGACGTCGTCCTGCATCGGGAAGAAGCTCTCGCCGGGGGCTGCGGCGCCGACGAGGGAGGGCAGCAGGTGCGGCTGCGCCGCCACCTTCGGCAGGTTCGCGTGGGTGAGGATCGCCAGGATCCCGCCTGCCGCGCTCGCCCGCGTGGTGTCGATCGCGGTCACCGTGCCGCTCGGGATCGCAGCGCCGACGATCGCGGCGTGCGCCAGGTGTGGCAGCGGGATCTCGGCGGAGTAGCGGGCGGCGCCGGTGACCTTCTGGTGGCCGTCGACCCGGTCGAGCGGGGTGCCGATCGCCGGGCTCATCGCGGGCCTCCCGGTGCCGCCGCGGCCATGGCCTCGCTCAGGCCGCGCACGATCGCCCGCTGGGCGAGCGGGACCTTGAACGCGTTGTGCTCGCGCACCACCGCGAGGCGCAGCTCGGCGGCCGCCGCGTCGGCGAACGACGTCGTGGTGGCGGGCGCGCCGATCAGCTGTGCCTCGGCTCGCCGCGCCCGCCACGGGATGGTGCCGACGCCGCCGAGAGCGAGCCGCACGTCGGCCACCAGACCGTCCTGCACCCGCAGTGCGGCGAGCACCGACACGAGTGCGAACTCGTAGGACTGACGATCGCGGAACTTCAGGTAGAGCGACTGCGCGGCGAGGGGGAGCGCCGGAACCTCCATGGCGACGATCAGCTCACCGTGCTCCAGCGGATGTTCGATGTGCGGTGTGTCGCCGGGCTGCAGGTAGAAGTTCTCGATCGCCACGGTCCGGGTTCCGCTCGGGCCGATCGAGTGCACCTGCGCGTCGAAGGCCACGAGAGCCACCGCGACGTCGGAAGGGTGGGTGGCGATGCAGTGCTCGCTCGTGCCGAGGATCGCGTGGCCGCGGTTCTGCCCGTCGAGCGCCGAACACCCCGTCCCTGGGTCCCGCTTGTTGCACGGCGAGACACCGTCCCGGAAGTAGGCGCAGCGCACCCGCTGGCAGAGGTTGCCGCCCATCGACGCCATGTTGCGCAGCTGCTCGGACGCCCCCAGCAGCAGCGCCTGCGAGATCCCCGGATACCGCGCGACGACCCGGGGATCTCTCGCCACGTCGGTCATCCGGGCCAGCGCGCCGATCCGCAGGCCGCCACCGGGCAGGTCCTCGATGTCGTCCAGCGGCAGGTCGTTGATGTCCACGAGCAGGTCGTGCGGGGCTACGCCGAGGCGGACGAGATCGACCTCGGTGGTGCCGCCTGCGAGGAACGCACTCGCAGGATCCGCGCTGACCGCCGCGACGGCCTGTGCGACCTCGGTGGCCCGCGTGTAGCGCAGCGGTCGCATCGGTCTCAGCCCTTCGCGCCCGCGTCGCGAACGTCGCGGATCGCGGCGCGGATGTTGGGATACGCCGCGCAGCGGCAGATGTTGCCGCTCATGGACTCGGCGATCTCCTCGTCGGTCGTCGCATTGCCCTCCTCGATCAGGGCGACGGCGGACATGATCTGGCCGGCGGTGCAGTAACCGCACTGGAACGCGTCGCGTTCGATGAACGCCTGCTGCATCGGATGCAGCGTCCCGTCGTCGGCGGCGAGCCCCTCGATCGTGGTGACCTCCCGGCCCTCGCACGTGATCGCGAGCGTCAGGCACGCCAGCACGCGCCTGCCGTCGACCCAGACCGTGCATGCGCCGCAGGTGCCCTGGTCGCAGCCCTTCTTCGAGCCGGTCAGCTCCAGGTGTTCGCGCAGCGCGTCGAGCAGGCTCACACGAGGTTCGAGACCCACCACGTGAGACGCGCCGTTGATCCGCAACGTCACCGGGACCGTGGCCGGGCCGCAAATCCCGGGCGGCGCCGGTGCGGCTGCGACGGCCGCGGTCGTGCCGGAGGCGGTTGTGGCTGTGGGCGGGGCCATCACGGTTCCTCGGGTGCTCGGTATCCGCAGGTCATCGGCGGGATGTCACGACCGAAACCACGACGGTCCGAAATTCTCCGCAGGTAAGTCGATGCCGGCGACGGCCACCCGGACCAACCCGGTCGCCGTACGGACTGCCCTGGATGGCGCCCTTCGGGCTTCTCCGCGGCACCCGTGGGGACGCGCCGGACGTGAGACTCCCGGCCACCGTGCCCTCCAGTCTCCTGCCGGAGACGAGAGCGACGGTGACCGGGAGCCGGATCCTCCTGAGGCCGCGATCAGGAGGTCGATCCACGGGCGGGCGGTCACACCCGCAGCGGGTTGCGCAGGCCTCGAACGGCGATGACCACCCCGATCATGATCAGCCAGACGAGGCTCGGGTAGCTGGCGACGCGCTGCATCCCGCCACTGCCGAGGCCCAGGTAGAGGGACGTTCCCGCGTACTCACCGATGGTGCCCATCACGGTGCCGAAGAGTCCGATGGCAGCCAGCACCATGCCGATGCGGCTGAGCACCGGATCGCTGCGGAAGAGCACCATGCTGAGCAGGAGGATCCCGAGGGCGCCGAGCTGGACGTTAAGACAGCCGACCAAGTGAAGGCCGATGTTGGTGTTCTCCGGGGCAAGGCCCACGAGGATCTTGCCGAAGCCGAGCATGACCCACAGCACGGTGGCCGTATCGGCGAGCCACCCGGTGGGCCAGTGCTTCCAGAGCAGCAACGCTCCGACGATCACCAGCACGCCGTTGAGCACGAACGACGCGTTCATGACCGCATGCAGGGGGGAGCAGACGTAGATGGGCTCCCCGTTGGGGACCGAGAACAACCCGCACTGTGTGTTGGCGAGATCCCCGATGTGGTTGCGGGACCAGCTGTAGGCCGGGTTCCACGCGGCCGCCACTGCTACGTGGGCGACGACGAACTGCACCGCTGCGAGCGCCCACGCCGCGCCTCCGACCACGACGGCGCTCTGAGGAACCTCCCACGTATCGCCGCCGGTTCTTGGTCGGAAGAAGGTCGCGTTTCCTGCCGTTGTCACTGGGGTGGTCGCCTGTCTCTCGTCGTTGCGCCTGAACCGCCCTAACGGTCGATGCGGGCGGTGTCTACTGCATGGAGTATTCCGTCCGACGATGTGAGTCGACATCAGTCATGTGACTGCATGACTGAGGCCCGGCGACAGAACGACGGCGACAGGCTCAGGCGGCGAGCCCGAGGCGGCGCTTGCGGCTGTGGTAGCGGGCGATCAGAAGTGGTCGCAGCGCCCGGGTGGAGAACGGGATGCTGTTCAGCATCGAGGCGTAGCCGGCCGTCGGCGTGGGATCGGACATGAGTCCGAGCACCAGGTCGGGCCGCGCCGAGGGAGCGCTCCTCGCCATCGCCGCGCGCAGGGTCCGCACAACCGGGTCGTCGAGCAGCGCGAGCAGCGCCTTGAGGAGCGCCTCCTCCTCGTCGAGGTGGTCGGAGATGCTCACCGCCGCGGACTCCAGCGCCGCCAATGCGGCCTCGGCCATCGCGCGTGCCTCCGGCGAGGCGGCGACGGCGCTGAGCTCCTCGAGACGGTCGAGGCGCCGCGCGAGCCCGTCCAGTTCCCGGTCGATCGCGACGTGCTGAACGCTGAGGTCGTGGAGCTCGACCACGTCGGGCGGGGAGGCCTGCGCGAGCGGCCTCCACAACACCTCCTCCTCGCGGCGCTGGTGGGAGTGGACGAACTCGATGAGCCATCGCCCCACCCCGACACAGCTGTCGACCTCGCCGGCGGTGGCCGGTGCGTGCTTCAGCGCCGCCCGCATGAGGTCCACGCCCCGGCGCATGATCGTGTGCGCGGCGATGAGCTCGTCGTAGATCTTGTCGCTCTCGGACTCCGCGCTCCGCATCCGATCCTCCTCGGTATACACACTGTTCGTTTATCCGAGTGTGGATCCGCCTTACCGTGGCGGGCATCGGTCAAATGACTCCGGGCCTTCCGCCCGATGTGACCTGCGTCAACGAAGTGTCGGCGATCACGCGGGAGCGCCCGGCCGAGCGGGTTCGATCCGGCTTGTGAGGTGACAACCCGTCGCGCATGATTCAGTTCCGGAGCGTGACGATCACTGGCGATCAGCGTCGCCTGCCCGGCTGCCGTGCGGCGTGCCGGAGGAGGAACGGAGGGGACCACCACCCATGACGGCCGACCCGGCGCCGCCCCTGTGCCCGCGTGTCCCGATGGGCGAGGGACTCTCCGCCACGCGAGTCGTCGCCATCCTCCGGGCCGGCGATGCCTCCCGCGCGGAGGCCGTGGTCGACACGTTGGTCGAGGGCGGTATCCGCTGCCTCGAGCTGACGATGACCACCCCCGGCGCCCTCGACGTCGTCGAACGACTTGCGGCCCGGCTGCCCGCCGAGGTCGAGGTGGGGATGGGCACGGTGCTCACCGCAGGGGAGGTGGACCGCGCCGTCGCGGCCGGCGCGCGTTTCGTCGTCTCGCCGTCGGTGGTGCCCGCCGTCATCGACGCGGCGTTGCGCCACGGCATCGCGAGCTACCCCGGGGCGCTCACGCCCACCGAGATCCACAGCGCGTGGACGGCGGGTGCGAGCGCGGTGAAGCTGTTCCCTGCAGGTTCGCTCGGTCCCGGGTATCTGACGGCGGTCCGTGCGCCGCTGCCGGACATCCCCGTCGTGCCCACGGGCGGGATCGACATCGCGGCGGTGCGGGCGTGGCTGGGTGCGGGCGCCTGTGCCGTCGGAATGGGTGGACCGTTGATCGGCGACGCCCTCGGCCCCGCCGGTGACCTTGCCGCGCTCGCCGGACGGGTCGCTGCCGTCCGTGCCGCGGTGGCCGAGGTCTCCGGAGCACAGCGGTGACCGCACCCGGGGACATGCCCGCCGCCGGCCTGGTCACCCTCGGCGAGACGCTCGGGCTGCTCGTCGCCGAGGACACCGGGCCGCTCGCGCTCGCCCACGGGATGCGCCTGAGCATGGGGGGTGCGGAGTCGAACGTCGCCATCGGGGTGTCGCGGCTCGGGGTGCCCGCCACCTGGATCGGACGTCTCGGCCGCGACCCGGTCGGCGACCTCGTGGAGCGCCACCTGCTCGCCGAGCGGGTCCGGCCGGTGGTTCACCGTGACGACGCACCCACCGCGCTGATGCTGAGGGAACGGCGCACGGGCACCTCGTCGCACGTGTCCTACTACCGGCACGGCAGCGCGGGTTCGCACCTGTGCCCCGCCGACCTGCCCGAGCGCGTGATCGAGGAGGCCGGCATCCTGCACGTCACCGGGATCACCCCCGCGCTCGGGGCGGAACCCGCCGCGGCCGTCCGCGAGGCCGTGCGGCGGGCGCGGGCGGCGGGCGTCCTGGTCTCGGTCGACCTGAACTTCCGGTCACGGCTCTGGGGTGCGGCAGAGGCGGGCGTGGTGTTCCGGGAGTTGGCGGCCGCGGCCGACATGCTGTTCGCGGGCGACGACGAGGCGCGGATCGCCCTCGGCATCGACGACCCTGCGGCGGCCACGCCCGCGGACCTCGCGACCGCGCTCGCCGATCTCGGGCCGGGCGAGGTGGTGGTGAAGAGAGGCCGCCACGGCGCCACCGCCAGGATCGACGGCACCGTGATCGACGTGCCTGCCGTGCCGGTGACGGCCGTCGACACCGTGGGCGCGGGTGATGCCTTCGTCGCCGGCTACCTCGCCTGCCGGCTCACCGGGCGCGACGTCGACGAGCGGCTCTCCACCGCCGCGATCACCGGGGCCTTCGCCGTGACCGTGCCCGGCGATTGGGAGGCGTTTCCCCGTCGTCACGAATTGGATCTCCTCACCGCGGAAGAGACGGTGCATCGCTGAGTCACGCGTCCGATCTCCGGGGTGGGACGGACCGGATGGTGATGTTCGCGAACAAGCAGTGGCTCTGCACCTTCGTGCCGGAGTGATGATGTTCAGCTACTCCGCGCTGCTGATCGCGATCAATCGCACGATGCTCCCGAAGTGGATCCGCATCAGCGGTCCGCGGGTGGCTGGTGCGGCAGCAGATCGGCGACCTCACCGCCTTTCCTGGGGGCGGGTTCCGTTCGTCCTGACGCATCGGCGGCGCCCCTGCAGATCGCTCCCTATTCACCGGTTCCCCACAGGCCCAACGGAAGTGCGCACGAATCGACGCGGTGGTCCGGTCACTCGCTTGGAGGTGTCCTTCGTCACTCCGCGCGGACAGGCCCCCGTTCGTCCTATGCCCGATCCACCCAGATGGAGGAGACAAGGTCCCTTCGGTGACATGTGTCGATGTAATGCCGGGTACGGAGCGCTGTCCGTATGCAGTATGTACGTCGGGTTCATGTCGAAGCGTCGGGCGGTGATCCGGCTATAGCGGTGACGGGCGTCACAAGATTCGTCTCCGAGTCCCATGGCACAACGGGAGCCGCAGCGCAAATCGCGGATATGTGAGCCTTCGTTGACAAGTGCTCGCCACCCGGTCGGCGTCCTTGCTGAGGGGGATTCCCGCCGGTTAGGTTGTCCTTCCCGCCGAGGAGATCGTGCTGACCCGGTGTTTCGCAGCACCGGGCCCTGGGTGCTGCAACACCTGGGTTCCAGTGTCGTATCAGTCACGCCCTCGGCCTCGCGGCGAGCGCCGTCCCTCATGGGAGCGTCGGCGTCGTGATCGGATGCGGTCGATCACTGGGGGCCTGCGCTCCCGGCGTGACCACTGACATCTCTGGAGGCATGTGTTGAGCGATCCTGACCCTGGTCGGGCGGGCATCGCCGCCGGCCTGGTCGGACGTGACGAGGACCTCGAGCGGGTCTGCTCGTTCCTGAAGTCGGCGGCGGCCGGCGGTGCGGCCCTGCTCCTGGTCGGGGAACCGGGCGTGGGCAAGTCGGTGCTGGTGGACGTCGCGGTGGCAGAGGCGTCGGAGCTCGGAATGCTCGTACTGCGCGCAGGTGGCGCGGAGTTCGAGGCGGATGTCAGCTTCTCGGGCCTGAACCAGGTGCTGATCCCGTTGCTGGGTGAGTTCGGAAGGCTGCCGGAAGCGCACCGGGCGGCCCTGTCGGTGGCTCTGGGTATGGAGGAGGGGTGTACCCCGGACCGCTTGGTGGTGTCCAGCGCGACGCTCGGGTTGTTGCGCGCGGTGGCTGCACAGCGAGCGGTCCTGGTGGTGGTGGACGACGTCCACTGGATGGATCGGGCCAGTGCTGCCGTGCTGGCGTTCGTCGCCCGGCGGCTGGCGGGCAGCCGCGTGGGGTTCCTGGCCGCCTCACGGCCGGGCATGGAGAGCTTCTTCGAGGGTGCGGGCCTGCCCGAGCACGAGCTACGGCCGCTGGACGACGACGCGGCGCTGGCGCTGATGGGCTACCGGTTCCCGGCCCTCGGCACGAAGGTGCGTCGCCGCGTACTGGCCGAGGCGCGCGGCAACCCGCTCGCGCTGCTCGAGCTCCCTGCCGCGCTGACGGGACCGCAGCGTCCGGCCCTCCGGGCGCTGCCCGCCGTGCTGCCGCTGAGCCGACGGTTGCAGGCCCTGTTCGTGTCGCGGATCTCGGAGCTTCCCGCGGCCTCCCGCCAGTTGCTGCTGCTCGGTGCGCTGGACAGCACCGCCGACCTGCGCGTGCTGAAGGCGGCCACCAGTGAGCCCGACGACGAGGACCCACTCGCGCCGGCGGAACACGCACAGCTGCTGCACGTGGAGGAGAGCACCGGGCGGCTGACCTTCCGCCATCCGCTCACCCGCTCGGCCGTCGTCGAGCTGTCGACAGCCGACCAGCGCAGGCGGGCCCACATGACGCTGGCCGACATGTCACAGCGGCCCGAACACCGGGCATGGCACCTGGGCGAGGCGACCATCGAGCCCGACGAGAGGGTGGCCGGCCTGCTCGAAGAGGCCGCCGACCGGATCCTCGGCCGGGGGGACCCTGCCGGAGCCGTCGCCGCGCTGAGCCGGGCGGCCCAGCTCAGCCCCCTACGTTCCGACCGCAGCAGGCGGCTGGCCGAGGCCGCCTACGTCGGCCTCGAGACCGGTGACATGGAGGTCGCGTCCCAGCTGCTCGGTGACGCCCGGCGGGCCGACCCTGCGCACGGCGGCGGGTCGCTCTACGCCGCCGCGACCGCCGCATACCTGCTCAGCGTCGGGGACAACGACGTCGAGACCGCACATCGCCTGCTGGCGCGGGCGATCGAGACCCGTACCGATCCCGACGACGGTGCGCTGGTCGAGGCGGTGTGGACCCTGTTGCTGCTGTGCTGGTTCGGCGGCGAGGCCGAGATGTGGAGGCCCTTCCACACGGCGGTTGCCGAACTCGGATCGCGGCTGCCCCCGGACCTGGCGCTGATGAGCGCGACCTTCCCTGATCCGGTCCGCACCGCCGGCCCGGTGCTCGACCAGCTGAACAGTGCGATCAACGGGCTGCGCAACGAGGTCGATCCGGTCCGCATCGCCCGCATCTGCCACGCCGCCGTCAACGTCGACCGGCTCGCCGGCTGCCGCGACGCGCTGTGGCGGGTCGTGAGCCGGGCCCGCGAGGTCGGGCCGTTCCCGCTGGCCGTGGTCGCGTTGATCCACCTGTGTCTCGACGACTACATCAGCGGACGGTGGGACCAGATCTCCGAGCTCGCCGACGAGGGTCTCGAGACGGGTGATGCGCAGGGCTACCGCCACTTCGCGTGGCCGTTCCACTACTTCCTGGCGCTCGTCGCCGCGGCCCGCGGCGACCAGGACACCTCACGGGCCCAGATCGACAAGGCGTTGCAGTGGGCCACGCCGCGAGGGGCGAGGGGTGTGCAGCACTACGTGCACCACGCGCAGGCCGTGGCCGCTCTCGCGCGGAGCGACTTCGAGGACGCCTACCGGCACGCCGTGGCGATCAGTCCCGCAGGGGAGTTCGCCTCGCACGTGCCCACCGCCCTCTGGGCGATGATGGACCTGGTCGAGGCCGCGGTACGCACCGACCGGCGGGCCGAGGCGGCGGCGCACGTGAAGGCGATGGAACAGGCGAAGGTCGCGGAGCTGTCCCCCCGCATGGCCCTGCTGGCGACGGGATCGGCGGCCATGGCCGCCGACGACGACAGCGCAGGCGAGCTGTTCGAGAAGGCGCTCGCTCTTCCCGGTGCGGACCGCTGGCCGTTCGAGGCGGCCAGGGTTCGCCTCGCCTATGGGGAGCAACTGCGCCGCGCCCGCGCCACCAGCGAGGCGCGGGTGCAGCTCACCGGCGCGTTGGAGACGTTCGAGCGACTGGGTGCCCGGCCGTGGATGGACCGAGCGGGCCACGAGCTCCGTGCCGCCGGGCTCGGCACGGCCCATGCCTCGGGTGCCGGGCTTCTCACGCCTCAGGAGCGTGAGATCGCCGTGCTCGCGGCCGCAGGTCTTTCCAACAAGGAGATCGGACAACAGCTGTTCCTGTCGCATCGCACGGTGGGTGCGCATCTGTACCGCGCATTCCCGAAGCTCGGAATCACGTCGCGCGCTGCGCTGCGGGACGCGCTGGCTACCCTGCCGACCGGTCCTAGTGAGAGTTGAAGCGCTGTAAAAACAATTCGTTCCCGCTGTCTGATATGAATGAATTCGATTTCTTGATCGCCTGTGGATCGGGTTAGGCTGGGTCGGTGTCGGGGGGATTGGCAGCTGCGGCGGTGCCGGAGAAAGTCGAAGCCGCATTCATGTACCAGCTGGAGTCCGGTACGCCCGCGCCCGTCGCGACCGACATGGGAATGGCCTCGGAGTGGATCGGCGGCGGTGCCGTGCTCGCGATGCGCCGGGACGTCACGGAGTACTGGAACAAGGCGCTGGGTTTCGGATTCGACGAACCGGTCACCGCCGAGCTGATCGGCCGGGTGTGCGAGTTCTACCGGGAGCATGACGCCCCGATGGCCGTCCTGCAGCTCGCGCCCGCCGTGCTGCCCGACGACTGGGACGACATCCGTGCCCGCTACGGCCTCGAGCCCGGTGGGGCCGTGGTGAAGTCGACGCACGACCTCGTGTCCATCGACCCGCCGAAGACGGACCTGCGGATCGGGGAGGTCGACGTCCACAGCGGGCGGCAGTGGGCGTCCACGCTCCTGCGCGCTTTCGGCATGCCCGAGGAGGGGCTGGCGGAGATGAACGCCGCCGCTGTCGGGAGCCCGGGCTTCCGGTGCTACGCGGCCTGGGACGGTGACGAGATCGTCGCCGTCGGCGGCGCATTCGTCCACGGCGACGTCGCCGAGCTGTGGGGAGGCGCCACGCTGCCCTCCCACCAGCGGCGCGGCGCGCAGTCCTCGTTGCTCGCCATCCGCCTCCTGGACGCGAAGGCCGCCGGGTGCCGGATGGCCGTGGTGGAGACGGGGGCCGAGGGTCCCGGCGAGCGCAACCAGTCGTTCCACAACGTCATGCGGCTGGGCTTCTCCCCGCAGTACGAGCGGCGGAACTGGGTGTGGCGCCCGGCCCGTCAAGCGCGCTGAGCTGCTGGGTCTCTTCTGGGGACCGTATGATTCGCCCATGAGGCGCACATCATTCGCACAGTGGCCGTGCTCGGTCGCTCGCACCATGGACCTGTTGGGCGACTGGTGGACCCCTCTGGTGTTGCGTGACGCCTTCTACGGCATCCGGCGGTTCGACGAGTTCCAGCAGGGGCTCGGGATCGCCCGCAACACGCTGGCCGATCGCCTGCGCCGGCTGGTGGACGAGGGGTTGCTGGAGAAGCAGCCGTACCAGACCGACCCCGTGCGCTACGACTACGTGCTCACCGAGAAGGGCCGCGACTTCTGGGGCGTGCTTGTCGCGATGGCGCGCTGGGGTGATCGCTGGCTCGCCGGGGAGGGCGGACCGCCGGTCACGTTCCACCACGATCGCTGCGATCACGACGCACACGCGGAGGTGGTCTGCTCGCACTGCGGGGAGCCGCTGACCGCCGAGGACACGACCATGCGGATGGGGCCGGGCTACCCCCCGAAGCTGGCCCGCCACCCGGAGGCGCTGAAGCGGTTCGGCGACGGTTTGACAGGTGGGTCTATCTAGGCAACTCTACTGGTGAGGCGCTCACGCAACCCCGAGGAGTGCGCACGCCATGGAGTGGACCGGTGCCCGTTACGCGGACAAGCCGACGGTCGAGGCCGAGACCTGGATCGACGCTCCGCCGGAACGGGTGTGGGCGATCGTCGCCGACGTCGAGCTGATGCCGACGATGAGCAACGAGCTGGAGTCGGTGCAGTGGTGCGACGGCGCCACCGGGCCGGCCGTGGGCCACAGGTTCGTCGGCCGCAGCAGGCACGACGCTCTCGGAGAGTGGGCCACCACGTCGCACGTCGTCGAGTGCGAGGAGCCGCGGGTGCTCGCGTGGGCGGTGCACGACCCGGAGAACCCCACGGCGCTCTGGCGGTTCACCCTCGAGCCCGCCGAGGGCGGCACCCGGCTGTGCGAGTGGATGCAGATGGGACCCGCCCGCTCGGGGCTGAGCCACGCGATCGATCGGATGCCCGACAAGGAGCAGAAGATCGTGTTCGTCCGGATGCGTGAGTTCGAGAACTCGATCATCCACACGCTCGCTGCCATCAAGAAGCGGGCCGAGGGCTGATCCGGATGCGCACCGCAACCACGATCGAAGCCTCAGAGGCGGACGGCTGGCCGGAGACGGTCGAGTTCGTCCTGGAGGCCGAGCGTCTCGGTCTCGACGTCTGCTGGGTGGCCGAGGCGTGGGGTGCGGACGCGCCGTCGGTGCTGGGCTACCTCGCGGCGCGCACCGAGCGCATGCTGCTGGGTTCGGGTGTGATCCAGCTCGGCACCCGTACACCCGTCGCGATCGCGCAGGCGGCGCTCACACTGGCCCAGATGTCGCAGGGACGGTTCCTGCTCGGCCTCGGTCCCTCGGGTCCGCAGGTGATCGAGGGCCTGCACGGGGTGCCCTTCGCCGCCGCTCGCACCCGGGCGCGGGAGACGGTGGAGATCATCCGCCAGGCGTTCGCCGGCGAGAAGATCTCCTTCTCGGGCACCCGGTTCCGGATCCCGCTGCCGGGCGGGGAGGGCAAGCCGATGCGGCTCTCGATCGCCCCCAACCCGGACATCCCGATCTACCTGGCCGCGATGTCGCCCCGGCTGCTGGAGCTGACCGGCGAGATCGCTGACGGGTGGCTCGGCACGAGCTTCGTTCCCGAAGGCTCGGCCGCCTACTTCACCCACCTCGACGAGGGCCTTGCCTCCTCGGGGCGGACCCGCGCCGACATCGACGTCTGTGAGGGCGCCGAGGTCGCCTTCGCCGAGGACGAGAGCGAGCTGCGGGAGATGGTGGTCCCTCGGAAGAAGAAGCTCGCGTTCAGCCTCGGCGGCATGGGCTCGGCCAGCACGAACTTCTACAACGACGCCTACAGCCGGCAGGGCTGGGCCGAGGCGGCCGCTGCGATCCACGAACGCTGGCAGGCCGGCGACCGGGACGGGGCCGCCGAGCTCGTGACCGACGAGATGGTGCTGGGCACCACGTTGATCGGCACCGAGGAGATGGTCGCCGCGCGCCTGCGGGTCTGGCGCGACGCGGGCGTCGACACCGTCCGGCTCTACCCGGCAGGCGACACCCTCGATGCCCGGCTCACCACCCTCGGCCGTGCGATCGACATGGTCCGGGCCCTCGACGCTCTCGACCCCGCCTGAGTGACAACAGGAGAAGACATGCCTGCCGACTGGCACAAGACCGCGTGCAGCCTCTGCTACCTCAACTGCGGGCTGGAGGTGCAGATCGAGGACCGGTCGATCACGCGCGTGCGAGGGGACAAGCAGCACCCGCGCTCGCAGGGGTACCTGTGTCAGAAGGCGCAGCGGCTGACCTTCCTCGGGAACCACGACGACCGGTTGACCACTCCGCTGCGGCGCCGGCCCGACGGCACGCACGAGCCGATCGACTGGGACACCGCGTTGAGCGAGATCGCCGACCGCCTCACCGCGCTGCGTGACGCCGACCGCGCCGCGGGACGCCCGGGATCGCTGGCCTATGTCGGCGGTGGTGGGCAGGGCAACCACTCCGGTGGCGGCTACGGAAAGGCGCTGCTGAGCTGGATGGGCGGCACCCGGTACTTCAACGCGCTGTCGCAGGAGAAGACCGGGGACTTCTGGGTCAACGGCAGGATGTTCGGGGACCAGACCTGCCACACCGCAGAAGGCGTCGAGGAGTGCGACCTGCTCGTCGTCCTGGGCTGCAACCCCTGGCTCGCCCACGGCTTCAGCAACGCCCGCAGCGCGCTCAACACGATCAAGAACGACCCGGCGCGGAAGATGATCGTGGTCGATCCGCGCCGCACCGAGACCGCCCAGGCGGCGGAGCTGCACCTCGCGCTGCGGCCGGGCACCGACGCCTACCTCCTCGCCGCGATGATCGCGATGATCATCGAGCGGAACGGGCAGGACGCGGAGTTCCTCGCTGCCCGCACCGAGGGCTTCGCCGAGGTCGCCGAGGTGCTCGGACGGGTGCCCGTGGACGCGTGGATCGCCCATGCGGAAGTGGAGCGCACCGACGTCGAGCGCGCGGTCGACATGATCCTCGACGCGCGGGCGATGACGGTGCGGGTCGAGCTCGGCATCCAGCAGGGACGCCACTCCACGCTCAACAGCTACCTCGAGAAGCTGCTCTACCTGGTCACCGGCAACTTCGGCCGCGTCGGCACGAACAACCTGCACACCTGGCTGCTCCCGCTGTGGGGCAACTCCCGCGGCCAGCGCTCGGAGATCACGGGCTTCGAGTACATCGGAGGCCTCCTGCCGACGAACACGATGGCCGAGGAGATCCTCACCGACCACCCGCACCGGATTCGGGCGCTGTGGGTGGAGTCGTCGAACCCCGCCAACACCTACGCCGACACCGCGCGCGTCGAGGAGGCCATCCGCGCGTGTGAGCTGTCGGTGGTGGTCGACGTCGCCTACACCGAGACCGCGGCGCTGGCCGACTACGTGCTGCCGGCGGCGGCGCAGCACGAGAAGTGGGAGTTCACGCTCTTCGACTTCGAGTGGCCCACCAACTACTTCCAGGTCCGGCGCCCGCTGTTCGAGCCGCTCGCCGGCACCCTCGTCGAGGCGGAGATCTACGCCCGGCTGTTCGAGAGGCTGGGTGTGCTGCCCGACGCCGCCACGCTGGCCGAGCTCGCCGAGACCGCCCGCAGTGACCGGACGAACCTGCTGCGGCGCGCGGGCGAGGTGATGTCGGACCACCCTGGTCTGGCGGAGATCGTGCCCGTGCTGCTCTATCGCACGCTCGGTGCGACGCTGCCCGACGGCGCCGCGTCCATCGCGCCCCTCTGGGCGGGATGCCAGCGGCTGGCGGGGCGGATGACCACCCCGCTGCAGCGGGCGCTCGGCTCCGACTCGACCGGGCCCGAGCTGGGGAACGAGCTGTTCGACCGCATCCTCGCCTCGCCCAGCGGCACCCCGTTCAGCCGCCACACCCATGACGAGGTCTGGGAGCTGGTGAAGCGCGAGCGGGTGCAACTCGCGGTGCCGGAGCTGCTCGAGTGGCTCGACCGCCTCGATCCCGACACCGAGCGCCCCGACCCGCAGTACCCGTTCTCGCTGGTCAGCGGACAGCGCCGCTCGCACAACGCCAACCAGATCCTGCGGCCGCCCGCATGGCGCAAGACGGATCTCGACGGCGCGCTGCGGGTGCGCTCTGCCGACCTGGCGTCGATCGGCGCCGACAACGGCGACTGGGTGGCGGTCGCCACCCGCACCGGGCGGATCGTGGTGCGCGCCGAGGTCGACGAGAGCATGCGCCCGATGCAGCTGGCGCTGCCGCACGGCTTCGGCATGTCCGTGCCCGACGGCCAGGGCGGCCGGGTGGTCAACGGACCGCGGATCAACCTGATCACCGACGCCGCCGATCGCGATCCCATCGCGGGCACGCCGCACCACAAGGACGTCCCGGTGCTGCTGGAGCCTGCCACCGCCGCGGAGCGTGAGCTGGCGGAGCGGGACAGCCTGCGCGTGCGTGAGGTCGTCGCTGCGACCAAGGGCTGAGCGCGCCTTCCGGGTGTCTCAGGCACGCCCGGCGGCGAACGGCCCTCCGGCGGCGAAGGCCGCGGCGGCGAAGCGCTCGCCGATGCGGCGGTGCGTGGCAGCGTCCGGGTGGAGCTGGTCGGGCAGCGGGAGCTCGGCGAAGTCGGCCTCGCCGTAGAGGTCGCGGCCGTCGAGGTAGTGCAGGTTCGCGTCGTCGGCCGCCCGCTGCTTCACGATGCGGGCCAGCTCGTCCCGGATGACGGACAGCGTCAACTTCCCGGCTGCCCGTTCCGCCGGGTCGCCCATCGCGCGGAACTGCAGTCTCCCTTCCGCGAGGTTGCTGAAGTCCGGGGCGCTGGGGCCGGGGGTGTCCTCGTGGATGGGGCACAGGATGGGCGAGACGACCAGCAGCGGAGTGGTGGGATGCCCGTCGCGGATGGTGTCGAGGAAACCGTGCACCGCCGGGGTGAAGGCACGCAGGCGCATCACGTCGGTGTTGACCAGGTTGATGCCGATCTTGATGCTGATCAGGGCGGCCGGGGTGTCCCGCAGGGTTCGGGCGGTGAACGCGTCGAGCAGGGCGCTTCCGCCCAGACCGAGGTTGATCAGCTCCACGCCGCCGAGAGACGCTGCCAGCGCCGGCCAGGTCGTGGTGGAGCTCGCTGCGTTGGAGCCGTGGCTGATCGAGCTGCCGTGGTGCAGCCACACGCTGCGGCCCGCCTCCGGCACGGGTTCGACGGGGGCGTCGGTGCGCAGGGCGACCAGCTGTGTGATCTCGTTGTAGGGCAGCCAGATCTCGACGTCCTTCACCCCGTCGGGCAGACCGGGGAATCGGACGGTGCCGACCGGGCCGGGCCTGGTCTCCGCGGATCCGGTGGCCATGTCCACCATCAGGACGTTGCCGCCGGTCACGCAGGCCTGCCCGGTCAGGCGGCCGTCGACGAGCAGGTCGTACACGCCGTCCGGTCGGGGCGGGGTGCCTTCGTATGCCACCTTGGTGCGGAGTGCGTCCAGCTCGATGGCCGTGGCCCGGGTGCGGAACACCACCCGTACGCCGGAGGGCTGGGCCTCCGCCATGGCCAGTTGCCCGTCGGCGCACTGTGCGCGAGCCCTGGCGGGCAGCCGGTGCGGCAGCACCCCGCGCTCGGTGCGCTCCACGTCGAGCGCGCCGCGCAGGAGGTCCGCGGTGACGGGTGTCGTGGTCCAGTCCGTCGATCCGGACGGGGTCGAGGAGTCGTGCGGGGAGCTCATGAACTCACCCTGTCAGGCGATCCGTGATCCGCACCTGAATTCGGGCAGGGGCGTCAGAGATCCGCGAGGGCGGTGGTCACGTCGGGATGCAGCGGCAGGATCTGCTGCAGGTTCATCGTCTCCCACGGGCGGATCACGGCCTGGTTGTCGGGCGGCGCCACGAGGCGCAGCGCCGGCCGGGGAGTCTGGCTCGGGGCGGGATAGGGGCCGGGGCCCCGGCTTGCCGTCGTACGGGTGGCGAGCTCGGCGAGCGTGCCCAGCCCGGAGGAGCCGAGGAAGCTCACCGCTGTGAGATCGATCACCAGCGCGCTGAGGTCGGGCCATGCCAGCGTCTCGTCGACCACGGACATGAGCTTGCGCGCGGTCTGCAGGTCCAGCTCGCCCGTCACCGTCACCACAGCCGCGGATCCGATGCGGGTCGCGTTCAGTGTCAGCAGGTCGGCGGGCGCGGACGACGCGTGGTCGGGAGCAGCGTTGTCGCGGTCGGTCACAGCATCACCGTAGTGGCTCAGGGTCGCCACGCCGGATTGCCGCGGCGGCGCGCGCCGTGTCAAGCCACCGGCGGCGTCACCCTGTGTTCATCCGATGTCATCCGCGAGAAACCCCAAACTGTATACCGTTTGATCGTGATGGCTTCCGGGATCAGATCGACGGCGGGGGTAAGCGCCTTGGACGACCGGCAGCGCGCGGTGCTGACGCGCGTCGCCGACGCCGAGCGGGCCGCGATGCCGGCCCTGCCGACCGACGATCCGTGCGATGCCGAGCGCCGCCGCAGGGTGGAGGCGACTCGCGATGAGCTGCTCGCGCAGCCCGCGGTCGTGGACCGCAACTGGGCGGGCAACCGTGACGTCCTCGACGAGGTCGCGCCGATGATCGCCGTTCGCGAGCTCGACCGCGCCTTCCTCGTGGGAGTGGGCGACTCGCTGGCCGTGCCTGCGGCAGCCCGGATCGTGCTGGAGGCGATGCTCGGCGTGCCGTGCGAGCCGGTGCAGAGCCTCGATCTGGCCTCCTACCTCGCGCCCGCGGTCACCGAGCGGTCGCTCGTGATCGCGCTCTCGCGTTCGGGCGAGACCACGCGCACGGTGGAGGCCGTGCTCGTCGCGCAGTACGCCGGAGCCCTCACCGTCGCCCTCACCGACACGGCGGGCTCGACCCTCGACGAGGAGAGCAACTACGCGCTGCACGTCGACGCCGCGCGGCTGGGCTGGCCCACCCAGTCGTCCACCGCAGCGCTGGCCCTGCTGTTCCGGCTGGCCGGGCTCGTCGGCCGCGCCCGCGGTGCGGCCGGAGCCGATGCCCTCCTGGCGGAGCTCGCCATCGTGCCCGGGCTGATGTCGGCGGCACTCGCGATGAGCGACCCGATCGTGGCCGAGGTGGCGAGGCGGGAGGCCGGGCGGCACGTGTACCTGTTCTCCGGCGCCGGGCCGAACTGGGCCTCTGCGGTGCTGGGCGCGGCGAAGGTCGAGGAGTGCACGCCGGACCACGCCATCGCCGTCCAGCTGGGGGAGTGCCACCGCTACAACTCCCAGAAGGCAGGCGATCCGCTGTGGCTGCTCGTGCCGAGCGGCCCGTCCATCGAGAGCGCGGTCGACACGGCCAGGAGGGCACGTAGGTTCGGCGGGCAGGTCTACGTGGCCACCACCGCGGGTGAGCACGCGTTCGACGGTCTCGCCGACGCGGTGGTGCGGTTGCCCGACGTCGCCGAGGTACTCAGCCCGTTGCTGTACCTGCTGCCCGCCCAGCTCATGGGCTACCACGTGGCGATGGCGAAGTTCGCGGCCGCCTGCGCCTGATCGGGCGTGCCGCAGGGTGATCGGCTGAATACGGAACTTGTCGATTGACCCGCCGAAGGCCCGTTTTTGCTGACGTTGAATACAAACTGTATACAGTTGCGTGGGTGCAAGCGAGACACCGCACCGCTGCGTGTCGGTGCCCACATCTCGCGCAAGGGGCTCGGCCGGCACGCGGTCGCCGCGCTCTGCGTCGGCCGAGGTGCGCCGGGTCAGGCCGGCTCGTCGTGGATGTCGCTCGACGCGCGCAGCGCCCGCAATGAGTCGAGCCGGTAGTGCTCGATGTGGGTGTATGCGACGGCCTCCGCCACGCGCTCGTCGCCCGACTCGATGGCGGCGAGCAGTTCTTCGTGGCCGTTGTGGGCGTGGAGCGGGCCGGGCTCGTGTGTCATGAAGAACAGCCACATCATCCGGCCGGCGAGCGAGCGCATCACCGCTCGCATCAGGGCGTTGTCGGTGAGATCCACGATCCCCTCGTGGAACCGGGTGCTGTCGTCCGCGATGCGGTAGGCGTCGCCGCTCCCCACGCTGCCCCGCGCGGTCTCGAGCGCAGCCCGTAGCGGGGCGATCGAGGCGCCTGCGGCGATCCTGCGTGCGGCGTACCGGGCGGCGCCGACCTCGAGGCACAGCCGCAGGTCGAACAGGTCGTGCACCGATCTGATCGTCCACGTGGTGACGATCGCGCTGCGGCGGGGCAGTGTGGAGACGAACCCCTCGATCTCGAGCACGGGCACGGCCTCGCGCAGCGGGACGCGCGATACCTGCAGTTCCTCGGCCAGCCGCTGTTCCGCGAGCCGGGAGCCCTGCGGGTAGCGGCCGCGGATGATGCCTTCGCGCAGGGTGGCGTAGATCTGGCGCGAGAGCGAATCCGGCCTGGTAGTGGGGTCGATCGGCGCCGCCATGACGGGATTGTCCAGCACCGGTGGGGCTCCCTCCAAGCCGCAGGATCCGCTCTTGACCACAGACGCGATCGACTTCACTATGGGCACCTAACTGTTAGGGGCCCTTAGTTAGGAGATCGCGTGAGCTCAGGACCGAGCGGTGAACGCAGGGACGAAGACCTCGGCGTGCTTCTCGTGTCGGTCTCGGCTCGTCTCACCCGGCTCTACGGCCGGGTGCTCGGGCAGCTCGACACGCCGTTGACGTTCCGTCAGCACCGGATGCTCCGACGGGTCTCGGAGGGGCACACGTCGATGGCGGCGCTCGCCGCCTTCGGAAATCTCACCGTCCCGACGGTGTCCGAGAGCGTCGAGGTGCTCGTGCGGCGAGGCCTGATGAACCGGCAGGAGAACCCGCAGAACAGGCGGTCGCTCCTGCTGAGCCTCACTCCGGAGGGGCAGGCCGCCAAGGAGGCGGCCGACGTGGCGCTGGCCGATGCCGGCGAGCAGCTGTTGCAGGCAGTGCCGGAGGAGCGGCGGCAGCTCCTGCAGGAGTCGCTCGCGTCGATCTTCGACGCGGCCACGGAGATCTTCCAGCAGCCGAGCACGGCCGGCCCGGCGACGGCGGCCGCGCGGGGGTCGAAGTAGCAGCTACAGGTGCGAGAGGAGATCACAATGAAGTGTTCGAAACGGTGGCGCTGGCAGGTGGCGCTGCTGGGGGTTGCGAGCCTCGCCCTGGCCGCATGTGGCGGCGGGGGTGGTGATGCGGGGTCACCCGAGGCGGCGAGCTGCGCGCCGCTCACGTCGAAGCAGCCGCTGAAGCTCGGGGTCAACCCGGGTGCGCAGGATCTCGTCACGTTCGTCATGCAGGAGCAGGGCTTCGCGGCCAAGCACAACCTCGAGGTAGAGGTCAGCTCGTTCCAGAACCCGTCCGCGCTGCACGCGGCGATCGGGCAGCACACCGTCGACGTCGGGTTCGGCGGGCTCACCGCGATGGCGGTGGCCCGTCAGCAGGGGCGCGGCGCGATGATCTTCGACGTCCTGACCAGCCCGTCGAACGTCGTGATCACGCGCAACGACTCCGACATCCGCACCTTCTCCGACCTGCGAGGACGCAAGCTCGGGGCGTTCGGCGGCCGGTCCAGTGCCACGTTCGCGATCACGTCGATCGTGGCCAAGGAGAAGTACGGGATCGACGATCTCGGCGGCCAGGTCGACATCATCGAGGCCCCCGACGCCGCGATGCTGGGCCTGCTGGACGCCGGCAACATCGACGCAGCCCTCATCGGCACGACGGCGACGGTGCAGGCTCTGCTCTCGGGCAAGTACCGCACGCTGAGCGACATCTCCGAGGACTACCAGGCCGCGTTCGGCAAGCTCCCTGGTCACGTTCTCGGGGCCACCACCGACGAGTACGCGGAATCGCACTGCGGCGTGCTCAACGCGTTCAGCGGGGCCCTCGACGACACGGTGGCGTTCATCCAGACCGATCCGAACGTCTGGGCCGACTACGCGAAGAAGATCGAGCTGACCGACCCGCGGGCGCCGCAGATGCTCAAGGAGCGCGTCGGGTCGCGCTACATCGCCGACTGGAACCAGGAGCAGGCCGACGCCGAGTCCAAGCTCATCGAGCAGCTCATCCCGGTGCTCGGCGCGGACAACTTCGTGCCGGCCGTTCCTGAGGGTCTCTTCCGCACCGACCTGCGGACGGCCACGTCATGAGCACGCTGCACAGTGACAGCGAACCGGATGTCTCGCTCGCCACGGCCGTGGTGCCGGTCGCGGGTGAGGCCGACCTCGTGCCGGTGGTCCGCCGCTCCTGGCGGGGCGTGTGGCTGCGGGCCATGTCGCTGGCCGCGCTCGTGGTGGTCTGGTTCATCGCGTCGCTGTTCTTCGACGAGAGCGTGCTGCCCGGGCCGATCCGCGTGTTCGGCACGCTGGTCCAGAACCTGGGCGACTCCGAGACCTACTTCCACCTCTGGACCACCGTCTACCGGGTCGTCGCAGGCATGATCATCGCCGTCGCCTTCGGCCTGATCATCGGTCTGGCGATGGGTCTGTCGAAGTTCGGCGAGGAGTTCCTCGACTCCTGGGTGCTCGTCGCGTTCACCGTGCCCTCGGTGGTGTACGGCATCCTCGCGATCCTCTGGTTCGGGCTGAACGACCTCGCGGCGATCGTCGCGATCGGCGTCACGGCCGTCCCGGCGGTCGCGATCAACATGTGGCAGGGCGTCAAGGCGATCGACCTGTCCCTCGTGCGCATGGGGCAGGCGTTCCACTTCTCGCGCGGCGCGATCCTGCGCAAGCTGGTGGTCCCGCAGGTGATCCCGTACCTGCTCGCGGCGCTGCGCTACGCGCTCGGGTTGTCCTGGAAGATCGCCACGGTCGTCGAGCTGATCGGCTTGTCCAGCGGCGTCGGCTACCAGCTGAGCTACTGGTTCGGGCTGTTCAACATGACCCAGGTGCTCGCCTGGACGATCTTGTTCACGATCGTCCTGCTGCTCATCGAGTTCCTGATCCTCAAGCCGACGGAGCACTGGCTCACGCGTTGGCGTCCGTCGATGCAGAACTGACCAGGGAGCCATGGTGTCCGAAAAGGTGTCCCGTAGCGACGGTGACCAGCCCTACCTCGTGATCGACAACGTCCGCAAGCAGTTCCCGCGCCGCGGGGAGCCGCCCCTCACCGTCATCGACGGGCTGAACGTGGCGGTGGAGCACGGCTCGCTGCTCTCCATCCTGGGCCCGTCGGGATGCGGGAAGTCGACCCTGCTGAACATGATCAACGGACTGGACGACGTGACGTCGGGCCGGATCATGATCAACGGGCACGTCGTCACCGCCCGCTCGCGCTCGGCGGTCCGCATCGGCGTCGTGTTCCAGGAGCCGCGCCTGCTGCCGTGGCGCACGGTCCGCGACAACGTGCGGCTGCCGCTCGACGAGCTGGACGTGCCGCGCGAAGAGGCCGACCGGCGGGTGCAGCGCTACCTCGACCTCGTCGGCCTCGGCGAGTTCGGCGACTACTTCCCGCTGCGGCTCTCGGGCGGCATGCAGCAGCGGGTGGCACTGGCGCGGGGTCTGGCGATCGAGCCCGACCTGCTGCTGGCAGACGAGCCCTTCTCCGCGCTGGACGAGATCACCGCCCGCAAGCTGCGCCAGGAGTTCACCGACATCTGGCGTGCCACCGGGCGCACCGTCCTGTTCGTCACACACAACATCCGGGAGGCGGTGTTCCTGTCCACGCGGATGCTCGTCGTCACCGCGCGGCCGTGCACCACGCACATGGACATCGCGATCGACGTCCCGTACCCGCGGGTGCCGGAGGACGACCGCCTCTTCGAGATCGAGAAGCAGGTCACCAAGGACTTCATCCAGATGGAGGAGGCGGCGGCCGTATGACCCCAGTGGTCGAGCGAAAGGAAACGAAGTGAACGGAGCAGACGACGTCGAGCAGGAACTGCGCTATACGAGAGTGCGCGCAGCGATGGCCGAGCAGGGCCTCGACCTACTTCTTGCCTACGGTCCGGGCTGGCGCCGGGAGAACATCCGCTACCTGACCGACGCACGTGTCACGGGCAGTGCCGCGCTCGTGCTGGTGCCGGCGACGGGGGACCCCTCGGCGTTCTCCGTGCGACCGGCCGACCTCGCCGTGATCGCGCAGCGCGGATGGGTCACCGACGTGTCGCGGCTGGACTTCCCGGCCGCCACGGTGCTGACCGAGCGGCTGCGTGACCTCGCCCCGACGCGGATCGGGGTGGCTCACCTCGAGTTGCTGCCGCAGGCGCTCGCCGACGCGATCGCCGCGGGCGCGCCCAACGCGGAGGTCGTGTCGGCCACCGGCCTGCTCGACAACGCGCGCATGGTCAAGAGCGACTGGGAGCTCGCGCAGATGCGCCGCTCGGCCGCTGTCTGTGCGGCGGGCTGGCAGAAGTTCGTCGACGTGCTGGAGCCGGGCCTGCCCGAGTACCGCATCGTCGCCGAGGTGGAGGCCGAGCTGAAGCGCCTCGGCGCCGAGGACAACTTCATGCTCATCGCCTCCGGCGGCGACGAGGTGATGGGGATGACGCCGCCCGGCCCGCGGCTGCTCGAAGAGGGCGACATGGTGCGCACCGAGCTCACCCCGCAGATGAACGGGTACTGGCTGCAGATCTGCCGCTCGGCGGTCGTCGGGAAGGCGAGCGACGCCCAGCGCCGTTCGTTCGACCTGTTCAACGAGGCCGTGGAAGCCGGGCTCTCGGTCGTGCGGCCGGGGATCACGGCGCACGAGGTGGCGGTGGCGGAGAACGACGTGTTCCGCAAGTACGGCTACGGCGAGTACTGCACGGCCAAGTACACGCGCGTGCGGGGTCACGGCCACGGGCTGCACCTGGACGAGTCCCCGATCATCGAGGGCAACCACACGGTGCTGCCGGAGCGGGCCGTGTTCATCGTCCACCCGAACACCTACACGCCGATCGCCGGCTATCACGTGCTGGGCGACCCGGTGGTGGTCACCGCCACCGGATACGAGGTGCTGATCGAGACGGAACGGGTGCTCTTCGAGACCCCGCAGGGAGTGGCGGCATGAAACGCGGACTCGTCGTACTGGACACGGCGGAGGTGCCGGAGCAGGAGCGCCCCGACCGGGTCGCGCGGCTGCAGCGGCGGCTCAAGGACGAGGGTGTGACGATCGGCCTGGTCTACGCCGACGTCCACCGCTCCGACGACGTCGGATACCTCACGAACCTCTGCATCTACTGGAACGAGGGCATCCTCGCGGTCCCCGCGGAGGGTGACCCCGCGTTCCTGATGAAGCTGTCGCCGCGGGTGCACCCGTGGATGCGGCGCTCGTCGACGCTCACCGATCTGCGCAGCGGCAAGGGGTTCACGGCTCTCGTGCAGGGGTTCGTCGAGAACGCCGCCGAGCCGGGCGTGATCGGACTTGTCGACGGCGCCCTGTGGCCGACCACCACCGTGGACGAGGTACGGGCCGCCGCACCCGGCTGGGACGTCCGCCCGCTCGGCGGGCTCGTCCGCGAGCAACGGCTCGTCCCGTCGGCTGCGGAGCTGGGTCTGCTGGGCACGGCCGCCGGTCACCTGCGCACCGCGCTCGACGCCGTGGTCGGCCCGGACCTGCCGGACGGCGAGCGCATCGCGCTGCTCGAGCAGGCGCTGCGCGGCGCCGGCTACACCGACCTGATGGTCGAGGTGGTGCACGGTCCGGACGAGGTGTCGGCCGTGGAGGTGACCGGGCAGTTCCGGTTCAGCTGGCTGCGTGCCGCGCGGCTGGTCACTTCGGCTTCCGGCGCGCCGCAGTGGGCCGCGTCGCTGCAGGACGCACTGGCCGCCGCCCGCGGTGCCGTCGCACCGGGAGAGGCGGCCGCCGTGCCCGCCGCGGCCGCGGAGAAGACGCTCACCGGGCTCCCGGCAGGCGCCACGGCGCACGCCACCGTCGTGCACCAGGCCGACCTCTCGACGGGCGGCGACTACGCGAATCCCGACGAGCAGCTTCCCGTCGGCGCCGTCGTGGTCGTCTCGGTCGAGGTGCTCTTCCCCGACGGCGGCCGGGTGGCCGTCGCCGACACCGTTCGCGTCGGAGAGACCGGCGCCGAACAGCTCGATGACAAGGAGCTGCACGCATGAGGGTGCTGTCGAACGCCGACATCGAGCAGGTGCTCACCCCGGCGGAGTGTCTCTCCGCCCTGGAGACCGCCTACGTCGAGCTGGCGCAGGGCAAGGGCGCGAACCGCCCGCGCAACCACACCTACTTCCCGGTGGAGGACGCCCGGCACCCCGGGTTCCGCTTCCGGTTCAAGTCGCAGGAGGGCGGCACGGTCAGCAGCGGCGTGTGGGCCCTGCGGATCACCTCCGACATCGCGGGCGTCGAGACGCTGGCCAACGGGGTACAGCGGCGCCGCCTGATCCCCGCGGCACCGGGCGGTCGCTACGTCGGCCTTGTGACGCTCTACAGCATGACCACGCTGGAGCCGCTCGCGATCCTGCACGACAGCGTCGTGCAGAAGATGCGGGTCGGCGCCACGTCGGCCCTGGGCATCCGGGAGCTGGCGGCCACCGACGTCACCGTCGCGGGGATGTTCGGTTCGGGCTGGCAGGCCGAGGCCCACCTGGAGTGCCTGCTGATGGTGCGCCCGGAGATCGAGGAGGTGCGGGTCTACAGCCCCACCCCCGGCAACCGGGAGAAGTTCGCGGCCACCTGGAGCGAGCGCACCGGCAAGCGGATCGTGGCTGTGGACTCCCCGCGCGGAGCGGTGGAGGGCTGCCGGATCGTCACGTGCGCGACCGCGGCCATGGACCCCTGCTTCGAGGGTGCCTGGCTGGAGCCGGGCAGCCACGTCACGGCGATCACCTCGCCGGACGGCACCGCCACCCGTCGTGAGCTGGACGACGCCACGTTCGACCGCGCCGACCGCATTGTCGTGCTCTCCCGCGAGCAGGTGCACCACGACAAGCAGTACGACATCCTCGGCCCGGTCGACCGGGGCCGGATGAGCTGGGACGACATCAACGAGCTGGGCGACGTGCTGGCCGGCACCGTGCCCGGCCGGACCCGCCGCGACGAGACCACGATCTTCGCCAACAACACCGGCATGGGCCTGCAGTTCGCCGCCGTCTGCGCCAGGGCGCTCGCGCTGGCGGAGGAGCGCGGCCTCGGACACGAGGTCCCGACGGACTGGTTCCTGGAGGAGACCTCACCGTGAGCACGGAAATTGGTAAGCAGGGTGTCGTCGGTGGGACGGCGATCGTCTTCGGCGACGACGTCAACACCGACGTGATCATCCCGGGCCGCTACCTCGTCAGCATCGATCCGGCCGAGCTCGCCGAGCACGCGTTCGAGCCGCTCGGGGCCGAGGTCCAGCAGCGGCTGCGGGCGAGCGACGTGGTGGTGGCCGGGCGGAACTTCGGCTGTGGCAGCGCCCGCGAGCAGGCCTCGACGTGCCTCATCGGGGCCGGGATCAGCGCGGTCGTCGCGCGGTCGTTCTCCCGCGTGTTCTTCCGCAACGCGATCAACACCGGGCTGGTGGCCGTCGAGTGCCCCGACGCCGTGGATGCCGTCGAAGACGGTGCCGAGGTGCTGGTCGACTACGCCGCGGGGACGGTCACGGTGGGCGAGCGGAGCTTCGGCTTCGCCCCGTACCCGCCGGGCCTGCGCGTGATCCTCGAGGCCGGCGGGCTCATCCCGCACCTGATGCAGCAGGCTGCGGCGGCGAAGGACAAGGCAGGTGCAGGACAACGTGGGTAGGACGTTCGCGCAGAAGGCACTGGAGCGCGCGTCGGGGGAGAAGGACCTTCAGCCCGGCCAGATCGTCGACGCCTTCCCCGACCTCTACATGAGCCACACCGCCAGCTGGCGGTGCATCCGGACGCTGGAGCGGATGGGCGTCGACGAGCTCTACGACGTCGACCGGATCGCCATGGTGATGGACCACATCGCCCCGGCGGACAACGCCAAGACGGCGGGTTACCACGCGCTGTGCCGGGACTTCGCCGACCGGATGGGCGTGCGCAACTTCTTCGACGTCAACGCGGGGATCGCGCACGTCGTGCTGATGGAGCGCGGGCTGATCAAGCCCGGCGAGCTGATCATCGGCACCGACTCGCACTCCACGATCTACGGCGCACTCGGTGCGCTCGGCACCGGCGTCGGGTTCAGCGAGATCACCGCCACCTGGGTCACCGGCAAGCTCTGGATGAAGGTCCCGGAGTCGATCAAGGTGGAGGTGGACGGGCCGCTCCCGCGCGGCACGTACCCCAAGGACGTCATGCTGAAGCTCATCGGCGACCTCGGGGCCGACGGCGCCACCTACTGCTCCGTGGAGTTCCACGGCACCTACGTGGAGCAGATGTCGGTGTCGGAGCGGATGACGCTCTGCAACCTCGCGATGGAGATGGGCGCGAAGAACGCCTTCGTGCCCCCTGACGAGATCACGCTCTCCTACCTCGACGACGCGGGCGCCGACCGTGCCTCGTACGACGTGCTGCTGCCCGACCCGGACGCCCAGTACCGGCAGGTCGAGCGCGTGGCGGGAAGCAGCCTCCTGCCGCAGGTGGCGGTGCCGCACAACGTCGACAACGTCGTGGGGGTGGACCAGGTCGCCGGCACGAAGGTGGACCAGGTCTTCATCGGCTCGTGCGCCAACGCGAAGTACGACGACCTCGTGATCGCGGCCGAGGTGCTCGCGGGCAAGAAGGTGGCACCGGGCGTGCGCCTCATCGTCACGCCCGCGTCGGCCAAGATCATGGCGAAGGCGGCGTCGGACGGCATCGTGACGACGCTGCTGGAGGCCGGAGCCACGATCACGAACCCCGGATGCGGGGCGTGTGCGGGCAGCGGCGGCGCGATGGCCGACGGGGAGGTCACCTTCTCCACCGCCAACCGCAACTTCCAGGGCCGGATGGGCAGCTACCAGAGCAGCATCTACCTGGGCAGCCCCGCGACGGCAGCGGCGTCGGCGATCCGTGGTGTCATCAGCAACCCGCAGGAGCTGCTCGCATGAACATGGTGGAGAAGATCCTCGCCCGGGCCAGTGGGCGCCGCTCGGTGGAGCCGGGTGACGTCGTGGTGGCCGAGGTCGACCTGCTGATCATGCACGACCTCTCCGGGTATCTGACCAGCCGTGTGTTCGACAAACAGGTGGGTGGGCCCGTTCGCCACCCGGAGCGGGTGGCGATGGTGTTCGACCACCACTACTCGCCGCCCACCGAGGACGCCGCGGAGATGCTCAAGGAGAACCGCGAGTGGGCGCGGCGCAACGGCATCCACCTGTTCGACTGCGGCAACGGCAACATCCACCACACCGTCGTGCGGCGCGGGCTTGTCCGGCCCGGCGCGATCATCGTCGGCTCGGACAGCCACACGCCGGTGCACGGTGCGCTGGGCGCCTTCGCCGCGGCGCTGGGCAACGACTCGCACGCCGGCACCGTGCTGCCCTACGGCAAGGCGTGGTTCCGGGTGCCCGAGACGGTGCGCGTCGAGCTCGAAGGCACGCCGCAGCCAGGCACCACCGCCCGTGACATCGCACTGTGGCTCGTCGGGCAGATCGGCGAGGGCGGGCTCATCTATGCGGCGGTCGAGTTCGCCGGCCCGTACGTCAAGGAACTGTCGTTCTGGGACCGGTGGCTCTTCCCGCTGCTGTGCGTCGACCTCGGCGCGAAGTGCAGCTTCGTCGAGCCCGACGAGGTGACCGAGGCGTTCGTCCGCTCGCTCCCGTCCGGCTCCGCACAGGATCGGCTGGAGCAGAGCGACGGCGGCGAGGCCGCCCGGGTGCTGCGCTTCGACGTGGGAGCGGTGGCGCCGCAGGTGGCGTGCCCGCCGACCGTCGGCAACCTCGCGGACGTCACGGCCGTGGCCGGCACGCCGGTGCAGTACGCGGAGCTGGGTGGGCACGCAGGCGGACGGCTGGAGGACTTCCGTGCCGCCGCGGAGGTGCTGCGCGGACGAAGGGTGCACCCCGACGTCCGGTTCAACGTGGTGCCGTCCAGCCGGGAGGTCTTCACCCAGGCTGCGCAGGAAGGGCTGGTGCTCGCGCTGCACGAGGCGGGGGCCACGTGGTTCCCGCCGAGCACGGGCTCCAACCAGGCCTACAACATGGGTGCCATGGCCGCGGGCGAGGCGATGATCTCCACCCACGCCCGCAACTTCCCCGGCCGCAACGGCAGCGCCGAGGCCAGCATGTACCTGGCCGCGGCTCCGACCGTGGCGGCGTCGGCCGTCGCGGGAACGATCACCGACGCACGGGAGCTCGCATGACCACCGATGTCCCCGCGCTGCAGGCCAGCGGCCGGTGCTGGACGTTCGGGGACAACATCCCCACCGACCGGCTGGTGAAGACGAAGTACGTCGTCGAGCCGATGTCGGTGATCGTGCAGCACGTGCTGGAGGACCTGAACCCCCGCTTCCCGCTGGAGGTCCAGCCGGGCGACATCGTGGTGGCCGGCAAGCACTTCGGGCAGTCGTCCGGGCGGGCCATCGCGGTGAAGGCGCTCAAGGCCACGGGCATCGGCTGCGTCGTCGCCGACACGTTCGCGCGCACCTTCTACCGCAACGCGTTCGAGGTCGGGCTGCCGGTGCTGGAACTGCCGGGTGTCACGGGGCTGGTCTCCGACGGCGACGTCCTGTCGGTCGACGTCGTGGCGGGAACGTTCCGCAACGAGACGACGGGACAGGAGCGCACCGTGCCGCCGCCGGACGCGTTCCTGCTGGAGATGATCAGGGCGGGCGGCCTGATCCCACTGGCCAAGGCGCGCACGGATCTGTTCGCCTGATCCCCAACGAGATCCGGGTTTCAGGCCTCACGAGGGCCGAAACCCGGATCTCGTCTTTTCACCGGGGGACCCGGGAGAAGTGGTCGCGCACGGCCGGACGGGTCACCGCCCAGAGCAGGGCCAGGAGCACGAGCGCCTGGATCACCTGCTCGACCAGCACCCACGACGGGTACTGGCCCGAGGTCGCCAGGTAGACGATGCCCGCCAGGCTGACGACCGAGAGCACCAGCACGCGGAAGTAGGCCCGCCGCACGCCCCGGCGCAGCCGTCGGATGAGGAAGACGTACACGACCCCGACGATGATCACGGCGAACGCGCGTGACCACAGCCCGGCGCTGAGGCTTGCGCGCACCGCAGCGCCGTCTGCCGAGGCGGGGAGCGCCAGGTGGGCGATCTGGTAGTCGAGCAGGGTGTCGTGGAACGCCGCGAACAGCACCGCGAGCACGGCGCTCAGCCCCAGGTTGACGAGCAGGAGCGCGATCACGCGCCGTAGCTCGGGCGGTGGCGTGGCAGTCGAGACGGTCATGAGGTTGATCGTCGCGCCGCGTCGGTGCACACACCCATGACCGCTGTCACGGATTCGTGCGCGGGTCCGCAAGCGCGCACCGCCCCCGCTGCGACATGGTCACGTGACGCGGAATCTGTCCTCTCCGAACAGCGACATGTGTCCATGTCGCCCCGTGCGCCGGACACGTCCGGTTTGTCGCCAAAATTGTTGACAATTTGGTTGCCACTTTGATCCGGACGGTCATATGCTCTCGGCGGCCCCGGTGACCGGCCTGCAGAGCCGCGCCCCCCTCCCGGAGAGCGCGCTGTCGCGGTGTGTCCTCCGGCGACCGGTGGCGGCGAAACTCGATGAGGAGTCGACGAGGCAGATGCGGTTGCGAGCACGTTCTTCGCGGGTGGTCGCGGCGATGGCCGTGGCACTCTCCGTTGCCCTGCTGGGGGCAGCATGCGGCGAGGTCAAGCAGGGCGCCCCAGGCGCCACGATCCAGCCGATCAACCCATATGGTGGAAACTTCGCCGCGGAGGGCACGCCGAAGAGGGGCGGCACGCTGCTGGTCGGCGAGGACCGGGAGATCATCGGGTTCGACCCCACGATCCAGAACCAGAACGCGGCTGCCGCAGCGGTCTACGACTCGCTGCTCAAGGCCAAGCCCGACGGCACCGTGGAGCCGTACCTGGCCAAGTCCATGGACACCTCGGACAACGGCCTGACCTGGACGATGGGCCTGCGCCCTGACGTGAAGTTCTCCGACGGCACGCCTTTCGACGCGCAAGCGGTGATCATCAACACCCAGCGGCACATCGACAAGGTGAGCTCACCCGCCCACGCGGCGGCGTCGCTGATCGAGTCGATGACCGCTCCCGATCCGCTGACCGTGGTCTTCAAGCTCAAGCAGCCGATGGGCGACTTCGCGCTCAACTTCGGGGGTGCGTTCTTCGGCGGCACGCTGGGCATGATCATCTCGCCCGCCGCCCTGAAGAAGTACGGCGACCAGATCGCGAGCCACCCGGTCGGCGCCGGTCCGTTCACCTTCGTCAGCTGGACGCGCGACTCCAAGCTGGAGCTGGCCCGCAACCCCGACTACTGGCAGCCGGGCATGCCCTATCTGGACGGCATCGAGTTCCGGCCGCTCCCCGACACCGAGACCAGGTACTCCTCGATGCAGAACGGGGACGTCGACATGATCTTCGGGGGGTACAACCAGGAGCTCGTGCGCGGCCTGGCCAACCCGAACCTCAACGTCTACTACGGGCCGGGCAGCGCGGGTGAGTACATGTACTTCAACCTGACCAAGGCGCCGTTCAACGATCGGAACATGCGCGAGGCGATCATCCGGGCGATCGACCTCAAGGCGCTCTCGGCCAGCCAGTACAACAACCAGATGGTCCCGGCGAAGAGCCTGTTCATCGAGGACAGCCCCTTCCACACGCAGGCCGCCTCCGATGAGTGGCCGACGTTCGACCAGGCGAAGGCCAAGCAGCTCGTCGACGCCTACCGCGCCGCCGGCGGCAACCCCGACTTCACGTTCAAGACCACGACCGCCCGACAGGCCTTCGCCGAGTTCATCCAGGCCCAGATGGCGGCGATCGGCATCAAGGTCGACGTGAAGACCTACGACCTGGCGCAGTTCTCCTCGTCGGTGCTGCAGAGCAACGACTTCCAGCTCACGAGCTGGGTCGGCCCGTTCGACTACCCCGACCCCGCCGTGGCGCGGATCCTGTCCACCACCGGCAACGGCAACTACGGCAAGTACTCCAACCCGCAGGTCGACCAGTGGCTGACCGATGCCGCGGAGACCACGGACCCTGCCCAGCGGACGAAGGACTACCAGCAGGTCGAGCTGCAGGTCGGCAAGGATCTTCCGCTCGCCTTCTTCACCCGCAGCTACCTGTCCACGATCACGAAGAAGGACGTCAAGGGCATCGACCGGTTCATCTCCCGGGACATGTGGTGGGCCACCACCTGGCTGGACCGGCCGTCCGGGCAGTGACCCCGTGCGCTGACCCCGTGGACTGAGGGACGGGCGGCGCCGGACGAGGTACGACGAGCGCGTCGCGCCGGCCAGGTGATGGCCGGCGCGACGCGCTCACGCATTGCCGCTGCTCACGTCCGCGTCACCACGACGACGGGGATGATCCGTTCGGTCTTGGCCTCGTGGTCGGTGAAGAAGGGGTAGGCCGCCGTGAGGATGCTCCAGAGACGCTCGCGCTCCTCGCCGGTGGCAGCCACGGCGGTGGCGTCGTAGGTCTCGTCGCCGACCTCCACGGTGACGTGTGGGTCGGCCTCGAGGTTCCGGTACCAGTCGGGGTGGCGGGGCGCGCCCATGTTGGACGCGATGAGGAGCAGCCGGTCGCCGTCGGTGTGGAACATCATCGGCGTGGTGCGCCGCTCCCCGGTGCGGCGACCCGTCGTGGTGAGCAGCAGGAGACGGTCCCGGTGCATACCGGTGATCTCACCACCCGCCCGGAACTGCTCGATCGTGCGTCGGTTGATCTCCGCGATGTCGGTGACGTCCATTCATCCTCCAGGTCCGAATGCGCCCGATCGGGCACATGATGCTCACACTGCACGTCGCGGCGGGATCAGCAGCGTTAGCGTGACCGCGGCGCGGGCCGCGACCGCGACGACCGGGGAGGGCTGCGGATGAACCTCGAGAAGGTGGTCTTCGGCTTCTTCGTGCTGCTGGCCGCCACCCTGAACTTCGGTTTCTTCATCGGTGACATCTCGAATCCCGACCTGCACAACGTCTACGAGCTGTTCGCGGCCGTCGTCGTCAGTCTCATCGCGACGGTGCTGAAGTTCGGCGACCGCACGCAGATCGGTGCCGTCCACCTGGCCACGAGCCTCGTCGCGGATCTGCAACTCATCGCCGCGGCGATCGCGTGGACCTACGCCACGAACATCTCGACCGAAGGGTTGACGCCTGCGGCGACGGCGAGTGTCGTGTCGCTCTCGGGCGGCGCGCTGTTCGCCAACATCGTGTCGGTGGTGCTGCTCGTCGTCGAGACCGTCTCGTACCACCGCCGGTAGGGACGTCCGACGGTCACGCCCCGAAGCGGGTGACGCGAATGCCCGTGAGAATGATCTGCAGGCCGTCTTCGAAGCCCGCGTCGGTGTCCGGGTCGAAGAGGTCCTTCAGCGCCTGCGTGGTGAGCGGGAAGCGTTCCGCGTCGCACCGGGCGGCGACCTGTTCGGGGTCGTACGGGTTGTCCGTGTCGTACGCCTCGCCGCTCCGCGCCTGTTCCTCGATGGTGAAGCCGATCGTGTAGTGCAGGACGGCCGGGACGGCCCGGGCGGCGTCCCGCAAGGAGAAGCCCGCGTCGTGCAGCGTCCGCAACGTCAGTTCGATCGTGCGGAAGATGACCGGGTCGGTGACGTTGGTGCCGGCGAGTGTGCGGGCGCCGTCGCGGTAGCGCAGCATCGTCCGGCGTAAACCGCGGGCGTGATCGCCGAGCCACTGCGCCCACCCGACGTCGCGCCCGGGTAGCTCCAGCCGTTCGGTGGCCTCGCTGAACAGGATGGTGGCCATCGCGTCGAGGAGTTCCTGCTTGTTCCTGACGTGCCAGTAGAGCGCCGGTGCCTGGACGCCGAGCTCCTTCGCGACCAGCCGCATGGTGAGCCCGTCGAGGCCGACGTCGTTGAGCAGCCCCAGCGCCGTGCGCGCGATCTTCTCGCGGTTGATCTTCATGGGCATCCTCCGGCTTCAGTCGCTTGACACCTTAACACCGTTCGAGTATCCCTTAACAACGTTAATGAATTAACGCTGTTAAGGAGGCGGGCGATGACCGGCACGGACGTGGTTGTCGTGGGTGGTGGCCCGACGGGGCTGATGCTCGCCTGCGAGCTGCGGCTCGCAGGCGTGGACGTGGTGGTGCTGGACCGGCTCGGTGGGCGGACCGGCGAGTCACGGGCGGGTGGCATCCACGCCCGCACCATGGAGGTGCTGGACCAGCGGGGCATCCTGGACCGGTTCCTGGACGCCGGCCGCCGGATGCAGGCGGGCCACTTCGCCGCGCTGCGGCTCGACGTCAGCCGCGTCGAGAGCAGGTATCCCTTCCTGCTCAACGTCATGCAGGCCACCGTCGAGCGACTGCTCGAGGAGCGGGCCGCCGAACTCGGCGTGCTGGTCACCTGGTCGGCCGAGGTGACCGGCATCCAGCAGGACGACGCCGGCGTCGACGTCGAGGTGCGCGGACCGGACAGCACGTATCGGCTGCGGGCCGCCTACCTGGTCGGCTGCGATGGTGGGCGCAGCGCCGTGCGCAAGCTCGCCGGCATCGACTTCCCCGGCACCCCGGCGACGATGACCGAGCTGCTCGGTGACGTCGAGCTGACCGACCCACCGGCCGGCCCGATCTTCCAGGAGCGCCGGCGGCAGGGCTACTTCTCGGTGCTGCCCTTCGAACCGGGCTGGCACCGGGTCATGGTCAACGACTACGACCACGTGGCGGACCACGACGAGCCGGTCACCCTCGACGGGCTGCGCACGGCGCTGGTCAGGGTCGCCGGCACCGACTTCGGCATGCGCTGCCCGCGCTGGCTCTCACGCTTCGGCGACGCGGCCCGTCAGGCGGAGCGCTACCGATCGGGCCGGGTGCTGCTCGCGGGCGACGCGGCGCACATCCACTTCCCGGCAGGCGGGCAAGGGCTGAACCTCGGCGTGCAGGATGCGGTGAACCTCGGCTGGAAGCTCGCCTCGGTGGTGCGAGGCCGCGTGCCTGAGCAGATCCTCGACAGCTACCACGCCGAGCGGCACCCGGTGGCCGCCCGGGTCCTGCAGAACACGCGGGCGCAGGCGGCACTGGGCCGTCCCGGCGCGCAGACGGACGCGCTGCGCGAGGTCTTCGGGAACCTGATCGAGGTCGACGAGGTGAATCGGTACCTCGGATACATGATCACCGCGCTGGACGTCCGGTACCCGATGGGGGAGGGGCATCCCTTGCTCGGCCGCCGCGTACCCGACGTCGACATCACCACGACCGACGGCGACACGCGGGTGGTCGACCTGCTGCACGCGGGCCGGCCGGTGCTGCTCGACCTCAGCGGCGGCGTCGCCGACCTGGCAGGCGTCGTTCACGATTGGACCGACCGGGTCGACCGCGTCGAGGCGATGTGCCCGGCCGAGCACTGGGCCGTGCCGGTGACCGGCTCTGTGCCCGCCCCGGCCGCCCTGCTGATCCGGCCTGACGGATATGTCGCCTGGGCAGCGCCCGCAGGCGAGCCGGTCGACGTCTCGTCCCTGCGTGCGGCACTGGCTGCCTGGTTCGGCCCCAGCCAGGTCCCGGCGGCGCTCCACCGGGGGAACGGCTGGCAGGCGTCTTCCACGGTCCGTACCGTTCGTGCAGGTCACACCGGGTAGGCCGGAGAGCTACCGGTGATCCCGCCATCGCCCGGGATGTAAGGGGGTCGAGATGGGCAACCCGCTGCTCTCGTTCTGGTGGCGCCTCTTCGGGCAGGAGGAACGGGCGACGGGCCGGTTGCGCAGGCCCGTCCCGCAGGCATCGGCAGTGCAGGCCGAGGCCACGATCTTCCTGATCCTGCGCCGGATGCGCGCCCCGCTGATCGTCCTGATCACGATCTTCGCGGTGAGCGTGCTCGGCCTCACCCTCATCCCAGGACGGACGCCGCAGGGGCTGCCCTACCGGATGGGGTTCTTCGACGCGTTCTACTTCATGAGCTACACGGCCTCGACGATCGGCTACGGGGAGCTGCCCTACACGTTCACCGCCGCACAACGGCTGTGGGTGACCGTCACGATCTACCTGACCGTCATCGGCTGGGCCTACGCGATCGGTTCCCTGCTCGCGCTGCTGCAGGACCGCGGGTTCCGCCAGGCGCTCGCCCTGCAGCACTTCACCCGCAAGGTGTCGCGGCTGCGCGAGCCGTTCCTGCTGATCGTCGGCTACGGACGCACCGGTGAGCTGCTCTCGCGTGCCTTCGACGACATGGGGAGGCGATTCGTGGTGATCGACGTCGAGAGCGAGCGCATCGACGCGCTCGACCTCGCCTCGTACCACACCGACGTGCCTGGGCTCGTGGCCGACGCCCGCGACCCGAGCCATCTCGGGGTGGCCGGCATCGGGAACCCGCACTGCGAGGCGGTACTCGCGCTCACGAGCGACGACGAGGCGAATCTGGCCGTCACCATGACGGCGGCGCTGCTTCGCCCCGAGCTGCCGGTGATCGCGCGCACGGTCTCACCCGCGATCGCCGAGCGCATGCACGCCTTCGGCACCCCGACGGTCGTCAATCCCTTCGACCGCTTCGGAGACCACCTGCGGATCGCACTGCGCGCACCCGCCAGTTTCCAGCTGATGATGTGGCTCGAGAGCGGCCCGGGTGCCGAGCTGCCGCCACGGAGCTCCCCGCCTCGCCGCGGGCGGTGGGTGGTGTGCGGCTACGGCCGGCTCGGGCGCGAGCTCATCGAGGACCTGCACGCCGAGGGCCTGGAGTGCACGGTGGTCGACCCCGCCGTCGAGCCGTCACCGGTGGAGGAGGTCACCACCGTCGTGGCAGGCCGCGGGTACGAGCCCACCGTGCTGGAGCAGGCCGGCGTGGCAGACGCGGTCGGGTTCGTCGCGGCCACGGACAACGACACCACCAACCTGTCGCTCATCGCCGCCGCCCGGCGGGCCAACCCGTCGTTGTTCGTGACGGCGCGGCAGAACCGCCCGTCCAGCGGCCCGCTGTTCGCCGTGATGGACGTCGACTCGCTCCTCGTCCCGGCCGAGGTGGTGGCCCATGAGGTGTACGCCCAGCTGAGCACGCCGTTGCTGTGGCGCTTCCTGCAGGAGGTGCCCGGGCGTGGGAACAGCTGGGCAGCCGATGTCGTCGACCGCCTGACCGAGGTCTGCGGCCGGCACCTGGGAACCCTGTGGAAGTTCCGGCTCAACCGGACCGACGCGCCGGCGCTGGGCGGCTGGCTGGCGGCGGGCGATGCCCGGCTCGGCGAGCTCCTGCGCGATCCCGACGTGCGGGAGGAGCGACTGGAGGCGGTGGTCCTGATGATTCTTCGGCCCGGTGAGTGCCTGCTGATGCCGGACGACGACGTGGTGCTCGCGCCGGACGACGAGCTGCTGGTTGCCGGGCGCCCCTCCGCCCGCCGTTCGCTCGACACGACGCTGTGGGTCGACGCGGTCCGGGAGTACGTGGTCACCGGGCAGCACGTGCCGGAGAGCTGGATCTGGCGACAGATGTCGCGCGCCACGCGGAACGGGGGAGAGTGATGGTGCCGCCGTCCGCTAGGAGGAGAACGTGACCGAGCACAACACCGATCGTGACTACCCCGAGTCGACCATCCCGCCCGGCGGCGTCGAGCCCGCGCCTCGGAGGGTGCGCGGCGTGCTGGGCGGCCAGGTCGTGTTCGACACCGTGCGAGCGCAGTACGTGTGGGAGTGGCCGTACTACCCGCAGTACTACATCCCCCGCTCCGACGTGGATCCCGACGTACTGGTCGACGAGCAGCACGTCCAGCACCTGAAACACGGGACGGCGCAGCGCCACGGGCTGCGTGTCGGCGACGTCGAGCGGCCGCGCTCGGCACGGGTGTTCACCGGGGAGGCCGAGAACGGGCTGGCCGGCACGGTGCGCTTCGACTGGGCCGCGCTCGACGCGTGGTTCGAGGAGGACGAGGAGGTCTTCGTCCACCCCCGCAACCCCTACACAAGGGTGGACGCGCTGCGCTCCAGCCGTCCGGTCCGGATCGAGCTCGACGGTGTGGTGCTGGCGGAGTCGGCCTCGCCGGTGATGGTGTTCGAGACCGGCCTGCCCACCCGCTACTACCTCGACCGCACCGCGGTGAACTTCGAGCATCTCGAGCCGACCGACACGGTCACTGCCTGCCCGTACAAGGGCCGCACCAGCGCGTACTGGTCGGTGCGGGTGGGTGACGAGCTGCATACGGACCTGGCATGGGCCTACGACTTCCCGACGCGTCAGCTCCTGCCGATCGCCGGCATGGTCGCGTTCTACAACGAGAAGCTCGACGTGATCGTCGACGGCGAGCGCCTGCCGCGGCCGGACACGCACTTCTCCCGCTGAACCCGCGACGGCCGGCTCTGTGACCGCCGGCTCTCCGGTCACGGGTCACATCCGGCAGCGCCCGACGCTCGTGCCTCGGTAAGGTCTCGATCGGCCGAAACGGCCTCACCGTCGCAGAGGACGGGCTGGTCCGGGCCGGGAAGCAGCCCCCGCGACCAGCCGAACGTCAGTCGCCCACACCGCGCGTCCGACCTCGCACGGCACCGCCGCCTTGTCGCGGAGCGGAAGCCTGCACGAGAACGGATGCCCCACGCACGATGAGCACGACGTTGGACTGCACGGTCCCTTCCGAGCCCCGCGTCGCCCGCGGGCGCGACCATCAGCGCGTTCACCTGGTGCTGATGCTGGCGCTCACGTTCTCCACCGGTGTGATCGACGCGGTCGGCTACCTCGGCCTGGATCGGGTGTTCAGCGCCAACATGACGGGCAACGTCGTGATGCTCGGGATGGCGCTGCTGGGCGGCGAGAACCTGCCGGTCGCCAGGCTTGCACTGGCTCTGGTCGGGTTCGTCGTCGGAGCGCTGGTGGCCGGGCGGGTACTCCGCAGGGCGGCTCCGGGGTGGTCGACGCGCACGACCGTGCTGCTCGGGATCGACTCCGCCGCCGTGCTGGTGCTGTCGCTGGTGCTGCTCCGGTTCGGGGTGCACCCCGCCGACCCCGCCGGATCGGCCATCACGTCGGGACTGGCCGTCGCCATGGGGATTCAGGCGGCCACGGCCCGGTTCCTCGCGGTGCAGGACGTCACCACGGTGGTGCTGACCTCCACGCTCACGGCGCTGGCCGCGGACAGCTGGCCGGGCGGCAACGCCGGGCTCTGGTACCGCAGGGCGGCCGTGATCGGGCTGCTCCTCCTGGGTGCTGCCGCCGGTGCGGGGCTGCTGAAGTGGCACATCACATCAGCGCTGCTGCTGGCGGCAGTGATCGTCGGAGCCGTTGCGGTCGTCGGCCACCGCGTGGCGAGGAGCTGAGACCCACCGTCGCCGCCCGCGGTTGTCAGGAGTGAATCGGCGCCCCGATCGGGCATCCTCCGCGCGAACGGTTCGCATCGTCGATATCTGTCGGGTATGTCCGAATCGGTGGCACCGACTGCCGGTGCCACACGGAAGGGGCAACCTGACATGTCCGAGCGCGACATCGCACTCCGCAGCCTGCACGACATCGGGCTCGCGTCCTGGTTCGGCGGATCGCTGGCCGGTGTTGTCGCGGTCAACGGGGCGGCCGGTGACCTGCCCGACGAGCGGCAGCGCTTGCGCGTCGCCTGCGCGGGGTGGGCGCGCTGGGCCCCGGTCAACGTCGCGGCGATCGTCGCCTACCTCGCCGGCGCCACCGGGCTCCTGCTGGCGGACAAGGACCGCGTGCTCGGCAAGGAGCGCACGGGTGCCACCGCCGTGGCCAAGGTGGCGCTCACCGGTGTCGCGCTCGGGGTGACCGCCTACAGCGGAGTGCTGGGCAGGAAGCTCGGCCAGGCGGAGGGCGTGCCGGTCGACGGCGCCACCGATCCCAACCCGGACACCCCACCCGACGTCGCGTCGACGCAGCGCCAGATGGCGGTCTGCCAGTGGATGGTCCCGGCGCTGACCGGCGGCCTGATCGTGCTCGATGCCGTGCACGAGCAGAAGCGGCGACAGAACCGTGGACTGCCCGCAATCCTCGCAAAACTCGCACGAACCCGTCACCGTGGTAACTGATTCATATTTCCGTGAACCGTTCTGCCGTCGGCGTCGTGTCATCTGTAAAGAGGGGCCGTAACCCGCGGTTCGTGGGAAGGCCCTGAGGTGACGAAAGCGCCTTCCGGATGACCGCGGTCGGATTCGGGTGACGCGCCTGCCCGGAGACGAGGTGAACGGTGATCGCTGTGTGCTCTGAATCATCACGATTCCTTCACCGCGCAGGTGGAGGGACATCTGCGGCGCCGTGCTGCGGATCACTCCCGGCGGACGGTGGATCACACGATCAATCGGACGTTGTCGTCCATCGGAGGCTCGTCCTCGCACAGCACCAGGTGTTCCCGCACGAGGGCAGGGGCACAGCATGATCAGGGGAGAGGCCTGAAATGAGCACGCGCACCAGCATCGAGGTGGCCGTCGAAGGGGGCCGGCGGGCGACCGCCGCGCAGGCGGCACCGTTGATCTGGAAGTTCGGCGGCACATCCGTCGCCGATCACGACCGACTACGCGCGGTCGCCGAGCGCATGGTCGCCGCGCAGCAGTCCGGACGCGGCGTCGTCGCGGTCCTGTCGGCGATGGGGAAGTCCACCGACCATCTCGTCGACGAGGCGTACGCGATGTCGTCGCGCCCACCGGTGCGTGAGCTGGACGCGCTGCTGTCCGTCGGCGAGGCGATCTCCTGCGCGCTGGCGTCGATGGCGGTTGCCGAGCTCGGCTCCCACGCGGTGTCGCTCACCGGCCCGCAGGCGGGAATCAGCACCGATGACAGGCACGGCAACGCACGGCTGGTCGGCATCAACCCGCAGCGCATCCGCGACGCGCTGGCCGGCGGGTCGATCGTGCTGGTCACAGGCTTCCAGGGGCTCGGCCCTGACGGGGACGTGACGACGCTGGGCCGGGGCGGTTCGGACGCGTCCGCGGTCGCTGTCGCGGCTGCGCTGGGCGTCGGCGAGTGCGAGATCTTCACCGACGTCCCCGCGGTGTTCACGGCGGACCCGCGCGTGGTCCCCGACGCGCGCAGGCTGTCCTCCATCCGGCACGAGGAGATGCTCGAGATGGCCGAGGCGGGCGCGGCGGTGCTGCAGCCGCGCTCGGTGGAGCTGGGTCTGGCGCACGGCGTCGACATCCACCTGCGGTCGAGCTTCAGCACCGAGCAGGGCACCTGGATCCGGCGCGAGGGGGCAGGCTTCGAGGACGGGGCCGAGGTCGCGGGCATCGCGCACCGGCGGCAGGAGAGCCTCTACGCCGTCGACGGCGCGGGTGCGGGACCGGTCGTGGCCGCCCTCGCCGAGAGAGCTGTCACCGTGGGCGCGATCGTGCCGACCGACGCCGGGGTCCGCTTCTCCGCACCGGGCGCGGACGCCCACGAGGTCACCGCGGCGCTCGAGGCCGTGGGCTTGGTTGCCAAGGTCGACGAGGAACTGGGTTCGGTCTCCGTGGTGAGTCTCGGCATCGCCCGCAAGCCCGACATCGCCGTCCGCGCGCTCGCCGCGCTGGAGGCCGACGGCATCATGCCGCGCCTGGTCACCTCGACTCCCGGCCGCATCTCGGTCTCGGTGCCCTCTGGCCAGATCGATGACGCGGTGCGGCTGCTGCACCGGATCTTCATTCCCGCGGCCGAGCGCACGTCCGTTTCCGACCTGAATGCGCCCGCTGACGCAGCGTGATCCGGAAATTACGGACAAGCGGTCGGAACGGTTCCCTCGACTGGGGGTGCCGGCTTGCACCCGGGCGGACGTTATTGCTCCGTTAATGCTGTGACCAGCGCGGATAGCCCAGGTGGCCGTATAGCGTGAGGCTGTTCGGAATTGGAGCGAAAGAGGAGGACCCTCATGCCCTACGTGACCGTCGGCCAGGAGAACTCAGGTCCGATCGACGTGTATTACGAGGATCACGGCTCCGGTCAGCCGGTCGTGCTGATCCACGGGTTCCCGCTCAACGGCGCGTCATGGGAGAAGCAGACACCGGTCCTGCTGGATGCGGGATACCGCGTCATCACCTACGACCGGCGTGGCTTCGGCAAGTCCAGCCAGCCCACGGTTGGCTATGACTACGACACCTTCGCGGCCGACCTCAAGACGCTGATCGACACCCTGGATCTGCGCGACATCGTGCTCACCGGGTTCTCGATGGGCACCGGCGAGGTCACGAGGTACATCGGCAGGTACGGCACGGACCGCGTGGCCAAGGCCGCGCTCTTCGGCCCGATCCCGCCGTTCCTGCTCCAGACCGGCGACAACCCCGAGGGCGTGCCGGGCAGCGTCTTCGAGGGTTTCAAGGACGCGATCCGCAAGGACCGTCCGGCCTACCAGAAGGCGTTCCTGGACGATTTCTACAACGTGGACAAGCTGGGCGGCACCCGGATCAGCGAGCAGGCGTGGCAGACCAGCTTCATCACCGCCGTGGGGGCCTCCGCGATCGGCACGCTGCAGTGCGTCGACGCCTGGCTCACCGACTTCCGTGACGACCTGCCGAAGTTCGACGTCCCCACGCTGATCGTGCAGGGCGTCGAGGACCGGATCCTGCCCATCGACGCCACGGGCAGGCGGCTTCCCGCGCTCATCAAGGGCTCCCGCCTGGTCGAGGTCGAGAACGGGCCGCACAACATCGGCTGGACCCACCCGGAGGAGCTGAACACGGCGTTCCTCGACTTCCTGGGTGAGTAGGCGCACCACGGCAACTCGACGCCCCCGGCGCACTGCGCCGGGGGCGTCGTCGTGAAGGGCGGTGGTGGGGAGCGGCGGGACGTTGGAACCGGAGCCCCGGCCGGCTCCAGCGGCTCGTCCGGGACCCCAGCAGACATGGGCGGCGGGGCCGCAGCGACAGCCGGATCGCGGTGGGGTCCTCCGGTCCAGCTGGTGTTGTCGCTGTTCACAAGGTTGTCAGCGGGAGTCCGGTTGCTCGATGGGGCGCTCCCCACAGCTGCCGGTGAGCTCCCCCGGGCCGATGTGGGGCTGCCCCTGCGGGTCAGGCGGACCGGGTCAGCAGGGTCAGTGCGTGGCGGCGCAGTGTGGCGAGCTCGCTGGTGGCGCGGGGCCGGTCGGGTTCCGGTGAGGCCACGCGCCTCAGCTCGGCCGTGCGGGCCGCTGACTCGTCGCGCAGGTGCTGCTGGGCGGTGCGCACCGCGTCACGGGTGTACTTGGTCGCGCCCAGGAGGAAGCCGTCGGCGCAGTTGCGGACGAGCGACTTTGCCCGGGAACGGCGGGCGTCGAGCTGTCGCTTGCGCTCGCCGCTCATGGCCGCCCCACCCATCAGCAGAGCCGCGAGCAGCGCGGCGCCCACGACGATCCCGATCGGGAGGTGGATCCCGGCGAAGCGCGGCAGGACCAGCGCCATCATGAGGCCGCCGTATCCGGACATCACGAGGCTGCGTCCTCGCGCGGCCAGGGGCCGGCCCTTACCGGCAGGCGGTTCACGGGGCGGCAGCTTGCCGAAGAGGTCGGGCACCGCAGGGGGGTCGACGGGCTGCAGCGCAGGGCCGCCGACCTCGGCGCCGACAGCCGCGGCGACCTCGGCCGTGCGCGACGCCAGCAGCGCGCGTGTCTGCCTGCCCTCGTAGTCGAGCCGCTCGCGCAGCCACGTGTGCATGGCGTCCCAGTCGCGCGCCGGATCGCTCTCGTCGATGGCACGCTCGGCCTCGGCCACCACGGTGCGCACGCGGGAGCGCAGGTCGAAGTCGACGTCGGATGAGACGGCCCCGAAACCGTCACCGAGCACCTGTGCCCAGCGGCCCCGGCCGGTTGAGCCGGGAGCGGTCTCGGCGGGGGCGGGGCGGCGGGGACGGGGTGGGGAGGTCGACTCCATCTCGACGACCGCGTCCAGCACGTGCTCGGCCACGGCGCGCGCCGAGCCGAGCTCGGCCTGCTCGGCCAGGTCGAGCAGCCACTCGGCGAGGGCGGGAATCCCGGACGTCGTGGCGAGTGCGGGGTCGTCCGCGGAGAGGGCGCGGGCATGCTGGTCGACCGACACCGCGAAGTGGGTGTCGGGGACGTCTGCCGAGCGCAGTAGATCCAGGTCGGCCTGGAGGACGTCCGGCCAGTCGGGGTGCCGGTCGGTCTCGGTCAGGGCGAACACGACGGTGGGAGAGCGGTGGCGCAGGGCGCTGAGCTGGTCGACCTCGGTCGCGGAGAGCACCTGCTCGGCTGCGGCGATGAAGACGACGACGTCGACGGCCTCCGCAAGGCCTGCGTCGCCCGTCTCGGCGATGGTGATGCGGGGAGGGGCGGAGCCGGCGCGCAGCAGAGCGGCGGCCATCGAGGCCCTGCCCTGCTGCGCGCCGCCGGCGACCTGCACCGCGACCGACGGTCCGCGTAGCAGGCCGCGGGCCTCGGAGAGCCGGTCGACGATGTCGAGCCGGCCTCCGGCCTTGGCCGTGCCGATCGCCGTGTCCAGGACGTCCTGCGGCCTCGAGGTCGCGTGGTCCTTCGACGGCGGGGCGGTCATCGGTACTCCTTGGTTGTTGCGGTGAGGGGACGTCAGGCGTCGTAGTCGTCGTCCGAGTCGTCGTCCTCGTCCTCGTAGTCCTCGTCCGAGTCGCTGTCCTCGAAGTCCGCGTCCTCCTCGTCCTTCCAGGCGGTCGCCTCGTAGTGGATCTCGTAGTACTCGGTGCCCTCGAAGTCCTCGTCCATTTCCAGATCCTTCCGTCAGTGGGTCGCGGATTCTTCTTCCGCTGTTTTCGAACCCACGACAACGATGACGGCGACGGATCGGCGTAAACAGCGAGAAAGCCCCACGTTTGCCGGAGCGAACCCCCATTGTGTCGAGTAGGGAGAACCCTTCGTGTGCAGCCGTCGTGCCTGCCCCGGACATGCAACGAGCCCGGTCGCGGGAGGCGACCGGGCTCGGGAGGAGAAGCTGAAGTCGGGTCAGGAGCTGAGTGCGGCGCCGATCTGGAGCAGCCGGGGCGTGTACTCGCGGGCGTGATGGGCGCAGAACAGCAGCTCACCGCCGGTGCGCAGCATGGCCCTCACGTGGGCCGCCGCCCTGCAGCGGTCGCAACGATCGCGTCGGGTGAGTACGGGGGAGGGGACGGTGGACGTGGTCATGGCGATCACGCTGCTTCCAGGATGGCGTGGCCCGAGGGGGTGAGCCGGGCAGGCCCAGCGCCCGTGGCCGCTGCGATGAGACCGGCCTTGGTGAGCCGGGGTCCGGCGAACTGGTCGCTGAAAGGGAGACCGTCGACAACGAGCGCATTGCTCGTGGTGGAGATCTCGCAACGCCCCGCTGCGACGGCGCGGAGAACGGCGCGGTCGCGGTGGGTGAGGGCGGCGGTCGTGGTGTTCATCGTCGTTCTCCTTTCGTCTCGGAGTCGTGTTTGCGACTGGTGAAGGGTGCGCCGCAGCAGCTCCGGGATACATTCCGTTTCCCCTACATACGGCTGGGTCGACCCGCCGGTTCACGTAGGGAAAACCCCCTTGGCAACCAGGCCGGCGCGGGGCATGTACTGACCGACTGCGGCATCGACGCCGCGCGGTACCGAGTGTCCGAGAGGGGGTGGCATGCGGCATCGGTCATTCGACTGCCACGGCGTGACCTGGCTCCCGATCCGGCCTGCGGTGCCGGCCGCATCTCTTGCGGCGAAGATCCCGTTCGCTGCCCGGCTCAGCCCGTGTGCAGGGTGGTCAGGGTGCCGTCTGCGAGGTTCGAGACGTAGGCGATGGTTCCGTTCGGCAGCAGGGCAACCGACGTCGGGGACTTGCCCGTCGGGATGGTCGCGGTCACCGACATCGTGTCGGGGCTGATCACCGAGACCGTGTTGTCGGTGACGTTGACGGCGTACGCGAAGCGGCCGTCAGGTGCCCAGGCGATGTCCTGCGGGTTCCGCCCCACCGCGATGGCGGAGATGACCTTGTTCGTGTTGGTGTCGATCATCGTGACGGACGCCGAGTCGTAGTTCACGTTCGCCACCAGCGGTCGGGTGGGGTGCACCGCCAGGCTGTGCGGGCTCTTCTGCACGGGTATCTCCGCGAGGATCGCGAAATTCGACGTGTCGATCACGGACACCAGGTTCGACTCGTGGTTGGCGGTGTAGGCGCGCTTGCCGTCCGGGGAGAACTCGACCCAGTGCGGGTTGGGCGGCACCTTGATCTCGTTGGTGACGGCGTTGGTGGCGGTGTCGATCACCGAGATGGTGCCGGAGTCGTGGTTGGGCACGTAGAGCTGCTTCCCGTCGGGCGTGACGGCGGCGAGGAAGGGCCGGGTACGCACCGGGATGGTGGAGGTGATCGAGTTCGTGGTGGTGTCGAGCACACCGACGGCGGCGATGGTCCTGGCGTCGTTCCAGATGCTGACGTAGATCGTGCGCCCGTCGGGGGAGAAGGCCAGGTACTGCGGGGGTCCGGTGGCGACGGGGATCGTGGCCGTCACCGTGTTCACCGCCGTGTCCACGACCGTGACGACGCCTGCGTTGCGGTTCGCGATGTAGGCCTGGCGTCCGTTCGGCGAGACGACGACGAACCCCGGGGTGGGCCCGGCTGCGACCGTGGGCCCGATGGACGGGATGGGCAGGCTGGCCGCGACGGCGGGCCGGCCCGCGGGCGGCGCGGCGGCCGGAGGCGCCTGCGCGGCGGGGGGCGAGGGGGACGCAGTGGTCGGAGCCGCGCCGAACTGGTTGGTAAGGAAGTAGACGAGGCCTGCGATCAACGCGGCCACAATGACCGCCGCAGCCGCCAGGGCGAGGGGCCGGCGACCGATGCCCGGGGCAGGCCGGGACGACGGTGGGGGCGGCGGCCCGGCCGGTTCCTCCGGACCCCCGCCGCCCGGGCCGCCAGGACCGGGCGGGCCGGATCCTCCTGACGGCGGTCCGCCCGGGCCTGCAGGCGTCTGCCGTTGTGCCGGGATCTGTGGTGGGGGCCCTGTGCGCTGGGCCGGGACGTCCGCGGCGGTCGCTGCGCCCGCGGGTCCGCGCTCGGCGTCCACGGCGACGGCGGCGCCTGCGGACGTGTCGTCGCTGCGCCCGCCGCGCGGGACGGGAATCGTCGCCGCCGGTGGGGCGCCGCCTGCAGCCGGGATCGCTCCCGCCCTGGCGAGGGTGGCGGCGCCGAGCGCGACGGCGTACTTGGGGTGGGCGTCCACCACGGTGGGGCGGCCCAGCTCCTCGGAGATCATCCGGGACACCAGCGGGATCCGGGACGAGCCGCCGACCAGCAGCACCGCGGACAACGTGTTCGCGTCGACCTGCGCGGAGCGCAGCGTCCGGATCAGCGTGCCGATCGTCGACTCGATGGGGGCGCGGATCATGTCCTCGAAGTCGGCCCGGGTGACCCGCACGTCGAAGTGGCGGTGGGGCAGGAACACCGGGATGGTCGTCTCGGTGTCGATCGAGAGCGCCTCCTTGGCGAGCACGCAGTCCTGACGCAGCCGGGCCAGCGCCACGGAGGTCTGCGGGTCGCCCATGTCCAGCTCGGACAGCGCTCCGCTCGACGAGTAGTTGACGTAGGAGAGGATCGCCTCGTCGAAGTCGACGCCACCCAGGCGTTCGATCCCTTCGGGGATGCCGAGGATCTCGATGCCGGCGGAGCGCTTCTGAAGAATGGTGGCGTCGAACGTGCCCCCGCCGAGGTCGTAGACGGCGATGATCTCGCCGTCGGTGAGGTGGCGCGACGCCGCGTAGTGGGCAGCGGCGGCCTCGGGCTCGGTCACCGTGCGTGGCGCTGTGAGCCCCGCGACCTGCGGTACCTCGTCGAACAGCTCGCGGCGGAACGGTCCCCAGTTGGCCGGGTGGGTGAGGACGATGCTCTCGGGCTTCGTGCCCTCGGTCTCGGTCACCCTGGTCACCACGTCGTGCAGCAACGTGCCGAGCAGAGTGGTGACGGGATAGGCGGAGCCCCCGAGCACCACGGGCGTGGGGTCACCGAGACGGCGTTTGAACTCGCGGCCGATCCGGTCCGGGCTGCTGACGGCGCGGCGGGCTGCGGCGTCACCGGAGACGAGGGCGCCGTCCTCGCGCAGGTACACCACGGCCGGGGTCACCACGGTGCGGTCCCCGAGGGTGAACATCTCGACATTGGACCCGTTCGCGATCGCGGCAGCGACGAATGTCGTGCCGAGGTCCACTCCGAGGTGATATCCCACGCGGCCTCCTGGGAGCCGGCACCGTACCTCGTCTCGGATACCCGCGATAGCGCTGGTCAGGGTCGGTCCTGGATTCGCTCGCCCTCCGGTCGCGAAGCGTTACACCTCTGACCGTCGGGAGACACCAAGGGTGGGGAGAGCCCTACCCGGGGTGGGGTGCACCCCATTCCCGCGTGACCTCGCACGCCGGACCATACGAGGATGATGCTCGAGCCAGCGCAGTGCGCCGGCGACGCTCCCCGCACACCTCACGAGCAGGGCCCGCCCGACGCACCGTCATCAGCCACACCTCCCCCGGCCGACCCGCCGACCGCCGACCCTGCCACCAGGCTCCCCACTCCTGCCCCGGACGCCCGCCGCCGCGCCGAGCGCGAGCAGTGGATGCGTCGCCGCCGCCTCGAACGGCAGCTGCACGACGGTGCCGCGTTGCGGATCTCCGCGCTCGCGCTCCAGCTCGGCCTCTTCCGGCACCGCGTGCCCGACGCGGAACCCGACCTGCACGCGTCCATCGACAGCCTCCAGGACGAGCTGCACGCCGTGCTCCAGGAGCTGCGTGATGTGGCAGGCAAGATCTATCCGTCCCTGCTCGACGAGGCCGGACTCGGCCCGGCCCTGCGCGAGGCGGCCGACCGCGTGGACATCCCGGTGCAGGTCGACGCCTCCGCCGACCGGTTCGATCCGGCGGCAGAGGGCGCCGCCTACTTCTCCGTGGTCGAGTGCTTGGCCGCGATGGATGCCGCCTCAGCCGCCGAGAGGGCTGCCGGCGGCGAACCCGGCGAGGAGCCCGTCGAGGTCGCGGTGCGCCGCGTGGGTGACGAATCTGACGGTTGGGTGCTGTCCGTGGAACTCAGAGGAGTGAACGTGGCGCACGCCGGAGCGATGCTGGACCAGGTGCGGCGGCTCGGCGGCACCATCGATGTCGCCGGAGGGCCTGGCCCCGGCACGATCACAGCGAGGATTCCATGCGAGTAGCGCTGGCCGAGGACGGTGCCCTGTTCCGCGAGGGGCTGCTGATGCTCCTCCAGGCGGCGGGGCACGAGGTCGTCGGCAGCACGGCCGACGGTGACTCACTGGTCGAGCTGCTCTCGACCGAGCGCGCCGACGTCGCGATCCTGGACATCAGGATGCCGCCCGAACCGGACGGCGGGCTGGTGACGGCGGAGCGGCTGCGCGGCCTGCATCCCGATATGGGCCTGCTGTTCCTGTCCCACTACGCCGAGTCGCACTACCTGATGCGCATCCTGCAGATCGGCACCGACTCCATCGGCTACCGGCTCAAGGAGAAGGTGGGCAGCGTCGACGTCCTCACCGACACGCTCAGCCGCATCGAGGCCGGCGAGATCGTCATCGAGCCGGTGCTGGCCAAGCGGCTGGTGGAGCGGCCCCGCGGCGACAAGAAGGGGGCCATCGCCTCCCTGTCCGAGCGCGAGCTCGACGTGCTGCGCCTCATGGCGGAGGGCCGGTCCAACACCGGTATCGCCGCGCAGCTGTTCGTGACGCCCAAGGCCGTCGAGAAGCACATCGCCAACATCTTCGGGAAGCTCAACCTCCATGCCGACACCGCCGAGCACCACAGGCGGGTGCTCGCCGTACTGACCTACCTCCGATCGCAGCGCGACGGGGACTGAGGCTTGGCCGCGCACGTCAGGACGCTTAGCGTGACTCCGAACCCGGATCCGATCCGGGTGGAACCGGTGGTGCGTGATGAACCGGACGAGCGTGGCGAGGGTGCTGCGGGCAGCGGTGGTGGCCTGCGGCGTCGCCGCGCTGCTCCTCCTACTGGTCGACGGCGTCCCCTGGCTCTTCGGGTACTCCGCAGCCGGGTCCGGAACCGCGGTACTGCTGCCGTTCGTCGCCGTCGGTGTGTGTGCGGTGGGGCTCGGGTTCGTGCTGCCCCGCGTGGACGCGGCGGTCGGGCGGCTCACCCACCACCGTGAGGTCACGCCGTATTCGGCGCTCGCGGCGGCGGCCGCACGGATCCGGGCCGGGTCGCTGGAACAGGCGCTGCCCGGTCTCGCCCAGGTGCTCGCCGACGGCACCGGTGCCACCCGTGCCGTGGTGTGGCTCGCGGTCGGCGACCGCCTGGTCGCCGCGGCGGAGCACCCGCCGCGGGACTCCACCGATGCGGACGAGGAGCACGTGCCGAACCTGGCGGTGCTGCTCGCCCGACCGGACACAGACCACGTCGTGCCGGTGCTCGACGGCGCGGAACTGCGTGCGGCGCTGGCGATCGGGAAGCCGGACGCTCCGATCACCCCGGCCGACCAGCTGCTGGTCCAGGACGTGGCGAACGGTGCCGCCCTGCTGCTGCGGGGTGTTGCGCAGAACGCCGAGCTGGCCGAACGGGTACGCCGGGCGGATGACCTCGCGACGCAGCTGGACGACTCCCGGCAGCGGCTCTCCCAGGCCCGTGAGGTCGAGCGCAGGCGATTGGTCATGGAGCTGTCCCACGCCACCGGTGACCGGCTGGCCGCACTGCGTGCCGAGGTCGATCGCGCTCAGGGCGCGCTGAAGTGCCGGCCGGAGGTGGCCGCCGCGGCCCACGAGGCGCTCGTGCATGCCCGTGGCGGGCTGGACGAGCTGCTGGACCGCTTCCGGGTGATCGCCCGTGGCGTGTACCCGGCTGTGCTGCGCGACCAGGGCCCGGCCGCAGCACTCGACGAGGTGGCCACCGACCTCCCACGACCGGTGCGGCTGACCGGCAGCCTCGGTGGGCGGCTGGACTGGGAGATCGAGTCGGGGCTCTACTACGTGACTGCCGCCGCCCTGCACGCGCTCGCCGGCGGCCCGGCGGAGAGCGAGCTCGTGGTGGCCTTCGGGAGGACCGACGGCCGGGCGACGGTACGCATCGACGACGCAGCTCCGGACATCACCCCCGACCGTCTGCGCACCGCGCTCGCCGACGACGTCGAGCGGCTCGTGGCGCTGGGCGGTGATCTCGAACTGATCCTCCCGGACGGGCCGGAGCGGCCCCTCGGTATGCGTGCCTGGGTGCCCGACCACCTCGAACCGGTGGTCGAGAGCGGCGCAGGTGCGGATCTGGGGTTCCGGTGAACAGCCCGCTGATCGGTACCGCCGTCCTCGATGAGCCCGTCGACCAGGACCGGGACAGCGGAACGCGTGGCCTGCTCGCCGGGGCGACGTACGTGGTGCTCCTCGTGGTGGTCACGCTGCTGTCGTTCGGGTGGCTGGCCATGGGGGCCGTGGTCGGCGCCGCGGCGTACGTCCCGGCCGTCACCGCGGGCTTCTCCTCCGCTGCCGCGGAGGGGAGCCGATGGGCCCAGGGTGTGCTCGTCGCGATCCCGCGGAGCGAGCCGTTGGGTCAGGCCGTGCTGGACTACGCGCTCAGCCTGATCAGCATCGGCGTGGCGGTCGCCCTGCTCGTGTACCGGGGCGGCAGCTGGTCGGTCCGCTTGCTGGTGCTCGCCATGGTCGGCTCGGCGGGAGCGTTCAACCTCCAGGCGCACGCCGCCGACACCGCGGTGTACACAGCCACCGGCCTGGCCGTCGGCAGCCTCCACCAGATCTTGCTGCACGGCGTGGCCTGCGCGGCCTACATCGTTGCGCTGCTGGTGTTCCCTCCCGACCGGCGCACGGTAGCGGCCGCCGGGTTCGGGCGAGCGGTACAGGTGGCGGCCGGGGTGGGGACTCTGCTGGTGGTGGGGTTCGGCACCGCGCTGCTCCCGCACACGATCAGCTGCGTGCTGTTCTTCGGGTTCCTCGTGCCGCTCGCCGGGCTGGTGGTGCTCCCGCGTCGCATCAGTGCCGGTACCACCGCCACGGCGCGCGCCCAGGCCCGGCTGCTGTTCAGCGTGCTTGCGGCGGCCTTCACGATCACGATTCTGCTGGCGATCATCACGCTGCTGCTGTGGCTGATGGACTTCTCCGGCCTGACCATCGTCGACCCGACCGCACACGGTCGGGCGGAAGAGCCGACGGGGCTGCTGTTCTGGTTCTCGCGGCTGGCCTGCATCGCGATCGCCGTGGCTGTGTTCCTCGCGATGCGGCCGGAGGGCCTGTGGGCGGCGGAACGCCTGTTCAGCCGCGGGCTCGCCGCTGCGCTCGTCACGGCCGTGATCGGCGGCGGCTACGTCGTGGTGCGCACGCTCATCGAAGAGGCGATCGGCGACCCCGTCGCGGCGTTCACCGGGTCGACCATCGCCGTCCTACCGGCGGCGCTGGCGTTCCTCCCGGTCTACGTACGGGTCGAGCGGGTGGTCGACCGGATGCTGTTCGGCGCCCGGCCCACGCCGTACAGCGTGCTCGCCGGGATCGCCGCGCTCTCGCGGGCCGGCGCCACCGACGCGCCCGACCTGGAGCGCGTCGCCGAGGCCGTCGGGCGGGGCGTGGGCGCCATCACCTGCAGGCTGACGGTGGTACGGCCCGGGCTGCACGACCGGGCCTACACCTGGGTCGCACCGGGTGCGCAGGCCTCGGACGAGCTCGCGGAGGTCGCCGTCCGGCACGGGACCGAACCCATCGGCACGATCGCGGTCGACCACACGACGGTCGCCGGGCTGCAGGGCCCCCGCCGCCATCTCCTGCAGGACATCGCCGACAGTCTCGGAGCCGTCTTCCAGGCGAGCCGGTCCGGGATCGAGCTCGAGCGGCAGCTGCGCGCGGCCGTCGCCCACGCGGCGGAGATCGCTGCGTCGCGCCGCGCCGTGGTCGCCGAGATGGACACGGAGCGCCGGCGGATCGAGCGCGACCTGCACGACGGAGCGCAACACCACCTGGTCTCGCTGCGGCTGACTCTCGGTCTCGTCGAGCACCAGGTGTCGACCGGCCAGTTCGGCCCGGCCCGCGGCCGCCTGGAGCAGGTCGCCGAGCAGATCGACACCGCCGAGTCGATCCTGGCCGAGACGGCGACGGGCGTGTCGTCCCCGCTGCTGGCCGAACGCGGCCTGGTGGGAGCCCTGCGCGTCGAGCTCGCCGGTGGGCACCCGCCCGTCGCCTTCGACTCCGACGGCGTGCCCGCCGATCTCCCGGTCCCGGCCGACGTCGCCGCCGCTGTCTTCTTCTGCTGCCTGGAGTCGGTGAACAACGCGCGCAAGCACGCGGGGGGAGCGGCGATCGGGGTCCGGCTCGCTCCGGTGGACGGGCGGCTGAGGTTCACGGTGTTCGACGAAGGCCCCGGCTGGGATCCTGCCGCGCGTACCGGTTCGCCCGGCCGCGGGATGCGCAACCTGAAGACCCGCATCGGGTCGGTCGGCGGGCGGATCGAGATCCGGTCGCAGCCGGGCGCGGGGACGGTCGTGGAAGGTTCGGTCCCCCTTCCGCAACCCGCGACCGAGCCGTCCACCGAGGCCCCGGCCGCCATCGCCGCCCCCGCCCCCGCTGTGGCGGTGGCCGACCTCCCGCTGATCGACCAGGTTCGCGACGCACTGCGTACCGCGCGCGAGCTCTACCACGGCACGCCGCAGGCCGAACCGCTGCGCGCTCTGGCGCAGCGCCTCGACGAGCCGCTGCGGGTCGCGGTCTCCGGGCCGCCAGGAGCGGGCACGTCCACGCTGGTGGAGGCGCTGCGCGCGGCCGCCGACCGCGAGCCGGGCGCCGAGCTGGACGTGACGCTGATCGACGTCCCGGGCCGGGAGCCGAGATCGGGTGCGGCACCGCAAGCCGGCTCGGACGACGAGCTCGCCCCGCTCGCCGACGCGTTCGTCCTGCTCCTCCGGCGCCCTCCCGACGAGGACGGGGCGCTCCCCGTGCTGCCGGAGGGTCCGGACCCGCCTCGTCCTGCGCTCGCGATCGGGGTGCTGGCGCGAGCCGACGAGATCGCCGAGGCGGACCAGGTGGCCGCGGACTGGTGCACCCGCCTCGAGGTCCGGAGCCTCTGCCACGTGGTGGTGCCCGTCGCGGGGCTGGTTGCCCGCGCGGCCGCGACCCTGCGCGACGCGGAGTACCGCACGCTTCAGGAGATCTCCGAGTCCGACGGGGATGCCGGCGAGGTCGCGGCCGCGACCGGTGCGCCTGCCGCCGCGTCGTCGGGCTCCACCTCCGTGCTGTCCTCCTCGTCCGCGCCGGGAACGGCGACCGAGTCGGTGTTGCACGTCGTCGACGGCCACGAGGAGCTGCTGCAACGCTTCGGGCCGGCCGGCGTACGGACGGCCGTCGAGCTGATCCGGTGCGGGCGAGCGCCCACGTCGGCCGCGCTCGCGTCGGAGCTCCTCGACTCCAGCGGTGTGCCGCTGCTGGTCGAGCTGATCGACTCCCGGTTCGGCCGGCGCGCCGAGGCCGTCAAGGCACGGACCGCGCTGCTCGCGCTGGAGACCCTGGTCCGCGACCAGGCACCGCCGTCGGGCGGCAGCGCGCTCGTCTACCGGCTCGACCGCATCCGGTCCGGGGCACACGAGCTCACCGAGAACGACCTGGTCGACGCCCTGCGCTGCGGCGCGCTCGACCTGCCCGACGGGGAACGCGATGTCGCCGAGCGGCTGCTCGGCGCCACTGGAACGGCGCCGCGTGCCCGGCTGGGCCTGCCTGCCGACGCCGTCCCCCACGAGGTCGCCCGGGTCGCGGGGGAGCAGTTGGCCCGGTGGCAGGGGCTCGCGGCGCACCCGATGTCGGTCAAGGACGCCCGTGACGTGGCGGCCGTGCTCGTGCAGACCTGCGAACAGCTGCTCGCGCGGGCCGCGCGCAACGACGGTCGGATGGGAGGAACGACATGACCGTCTACATTCTGGTCACGATTCTGCTGGTTCTGGTGCTGGTGCTGGCCTGCTCCAGTCTTCGTGTCGTCCGGCAGTTCGAGCGAGGTGTGGTGTTCCGGCTCGGGAAGGTCCGTGACGCCGTTCAGGGGCCGGGTCTCGCGGTGATCACGCCCATCGTCGACCACCTGCACAAGGTCAACATGCAGATCGTCACGATGCCGATCCCCGCCCAGGAGGGCATCACGCGCGACAACGTCACCGTCAAGGTCGACGCCGTCGTCTACTTCCGGGTGACCGACCCGGTGCGGGCGCTCGTCGATGTGCAGAACTACGAGTACGCCATCGGGCAGGTCGCACAGGCCTCCCTGCGATCGATCATCGGAAAGAGCGAGCTGGACGACCTGCTGTCCAACCGGGAACGGCTCAACCAGGGCCTGGAGCTGATGATCGACAGCCCGGCGCTCGGGTGGGGCGTGCACATCGACCGCGTCGAGATCAAGGACGTGGCGCTGCCCGAGTCGATGAAGCGGTCGATGTCGCGGCAGGCGGAGGCCGAACGGGAGCGCCGCTCCCGCGTGATCACCGCCGAGGGCGAGCTGCAGGCGTCGGAAAAGCTGGCGCAGGCGGCCGGCATGATGACCGCCCAGCCCGCTGCGCTGCAGCTACGTCTGCTGCAGACCGTGGTCGAGGTGGCAGCCGAGAAGAACAGCACCGTCGTGCTGCCCTTCCCGGTCGAGCTGCTCCGCTTCCTCGAACGCTCGACGCCGCCCGAACCCTCCACCGCTGAGTCGCCCGAGGCGAGCTCCACGCCGACCACCGCCCTGACCTCGGAGGTGATCACCGAGCGGATCTCTCCGGGCGTGGTCGCCCCGGAGGACGTGGCTGCGGTCGCCCAGCCCCCGTCACCCGAGGCCAACGGCGAGACACGCACGGCCGCGGGCCACGGATGACCCCGGAGGTAATTGATTGGTCGCGCGGGGACCGTGAAGGTCACCGGGTGTGGAGATCGCCATCGTCGTCATCCTGCTGGTTGCGGGCCTGATCAACGGACTGCCGGTGATCGGTGTCGCAGGGGCCGGACGCCTCGCCCGGCTGTACGGCCTCACGATGACCGATCCGGACCTGCTGGTGCTGATGCGCCACCGGGCGCTGCTGCTCGGGCTGCTCGGTGCCGCACTGGTCGGGGCGGCGTTCGTGCCGGGCTGGCGGGCGCCCGCCATGGTCGCAGGCCTGGTCAGCATGCTCGCGTTCGTGGCCCTCGCCCGGGTCGCGCCCGGACCGAAGATCCGCACCACGGCGATCGTGGACGTCGTGCTGTCGGCCGCACTCACGGTCGCGCTGGTTCTGCACCTGCTGCCCCGCTGACCCTCCTCCGACGGCACACACCTCGTGGCCACCGTGCACACGTTCGGACATGTGCGCGGCGGCCACGAGATGTGTGCGGTTCGATCTCGCTTTGCTGCGGCAAGCTGGCAGGTGTGAGCGAGAACGTGGAGATCGGCGGGGCGACCAGCGACGTGCGGACCTTCGTTTATCAATACTGGGCCAGATGTGGCCAGTCGCCGAGCGTCGCCCAGATCGGGGAGTACGCCGGGTTGGGAGTTGCCGATGTCGAGAGGGCGCTGCTCTCCCTTCATGGGTCACGCGACCTCGTGTTGGCCGGCGATGATACGTCGAAGATAGTCATGGCGCACCCATTCTCGGCGATACCCCAAGGGTTTTCGGTGATGGGCGACGAAACGCTCTGGTGGGGAGGGTGCGCCTGGGACTCCTTCGCGATACCGCATCTGGTGACGACGGTCCACGATGTACTGGTTGCAACCCGCTGCCCGGCCTGCGATAACGCCCATTCATGGGTGGTGGGCCGGGGTCGTCCGCCGGCTGGTGAGCAGGTCGCCCATTTCCTGACACCGGTTGACGACATCTGGTCGGATGTGGTCACGGCATGCGCGAACCAGAGAATTTTCTGCTCGGCGCTGTGTGTGGAGACATGGCTGCTGGATACCGGTAACCGTCGCGGCTACGTCATGGACCTCGACACCCTGTGGAAGTTGGCTCGCAACTGGTACGACGGCCGGCTCGACCGCGACTACGTTCGGCGGGAGCCGGCCATGGCGGCCGAGTACTTCGCCAGTGTGGGACTCGTCGGCGAGTTCTGGGGCCGCTCAGGCTCGAGTGGGGTCGGCTGAGTCCGTGGTGTGATCCGCGTCGAGTTGTGCCATCGCCCGGAGCGCCCACTCGTGCACCGCCGAGTTCGGCCAGGTTCGTCACGTTTTGGTGTTTCCTGTCGTCCGCTGGACGAGCCGCGTCCGTGCGGTACGGGGAGGAGAAGTGATGACCGAGGTGCGAGAACGACGGCGGACGTCGGCGGCGGACCGTCTGGTGGTCGGCGTCGTCGCGTTCATCGCGCTGGGGATGCTGGTGGCCGGCATCTGGTGCTGGACGGCGCCTGCCTCCTTCGCCGCGTTCACCAACTGGCCCGAGCACGAGCACTTCCTGCACGACGCCGGGGTGTTCCAGATGGGGATCGGGGTGATGCTGCTGGGCGCGCTCTGGTGGCGGGACGTGATCGCCGTGGTGCTGGCGGGTGCGGTGTTCACCAACGCGCTGCACGCGCTGAACCACGCCCTCGACCTCGACCTGGGCGGCCGCCCCTCCGACCCCTGGCTCCTCGGGATCGTGGCGCTGCTCGCCCTGGTCGCTCTCGTGGTCCGGATACGCAGCCTGCGCCCACGGTCGCGGACGGCGCGGTGAGCCTGGTCGTCGTGACGGGTGGCACCGGCACGCTCGGCCGGCGGGTGGTCGAGCAGCTCGTCGCGGCAGGCCGCTCGGTGCGGGTGGTGAGCCGCAGGCCTCACCGGGGCGGCCTGCCCGCGGGCGTGGAGTTCGTGCGGGCGGACCTGCAGCGCCGCGGTGACGCCGACGTCGCCGTTGCCGGGGCGACGGTCGTCGTTCAGTGCGCCACGACCTACGGCCGGCGGGATGTCCCGCTGGCGCGCAACGTGATCGCCGCGTGCCGATCGGCAGGGCGGCCACACATCGTGGATGTGTCGATCGTCGGGGTCGACCGGATCCCGATCTTCTACTACCGGGCCAAGCTCGAGGTGGAACGGCTGCTGGCGAACTCGGGGCTGCCGTGGACGGTGCAGCGCGCCACGCAGTTCCACGACCTCGTCGCGCGGTTGTTCGACCTGCAGCGCCGCTCGCCGGTGATCGTGGTGCCGGCGGGCGTTCGGGTGCAGCCGGTCGACGTCCGCGACGTGGCCACCCGGCTCGTCCGCCTCGCCGACGGTGCGCCGGCCGGTCGCGTGCCCGACATCGGCGGCCCCGAGGTCCACGAGCTGCGCGAGCTGGCGGTGCTCTACCAGCGGATGCGGGGTGGCCGTCGGCCGGTCCTTCCGGTCGGATTGCCCGGGGCGGCGATGCGTGCCTTCCGCGCGGGCGCCAACCTGGTGCCCGGAGATGCCGTGGCGGGCACGAACTTTACGGCCTACCTGACGAAGCACCCATAAGACCACCGACCGCACACACCTCTTGGCCACCGTGCACACGTTCGGACATGGGTGCGGCGGCCACGGGGTGTGTGCGGCGGCCTCAAGCCGGGGTTAGCCGGCCTTCTGGTCTGTTTCCAGCTGGGTTATCGCCCAGAGTGCCCACTCGTGCACGGCCTCGTACTGGCGCAGGCCGAACTCTGCGGCCAGCTGGCCGAAGCCCTCGGGTCCGCGGAAGGACGAGCCCTCGTGTGCGGCCCGGATCTCGCGCAGTTCCGCCGCGGCGGCAGCGGTGCTCTCCGCGACGTGGGCGAGCACGATCTGCGCGTCGGCGGGGTCGAGCGCCGACAGCAGGAACATCCGCAGCACCTCCTCGTTGCGCACCTTCCCGCTCTGCTTGGGCGGCTGCAGCAGCCAGGAGCGCAGCTCCTCGCGTCCGGCGGGGGTGACCGCGTAGGTACGGCTGCCGCGTGCTCCCTCGGACGTCACCTCCACCAGGCCGCGCTCGGCGAGGCGGCCCAGTTCCGGGTAGATGCTCGTGTGGCCGGCGTGCCATGCGTAGCGGCCGAGGGAGAGCTCGAAGGACTTCGTGAGCGCATAGCCGCTGGCGGGCTCGACGGCAAGCAGCCCGAGCAGGGCGTGCGACAGGGACATGCCGCAACCTTACCTTCCAAATTCGACATGTCAGCATTGACATGTCGTTGCTGTGATGTCAGAGTCGGTCCCGTTCGCGACGAAAGGGGCACACGATGACCACGGGCACCGTCCCGCTCTACCTGACCGGCCACATGGCTCCGGTTGCCGACGAGATCGAGGCGTACGAGCTGCCTGTAACGGGCGCCCTGCCGCCCGAGCTCACCGGTCGCTACCTACGCAACGGCCCGAACCCGCTCCCGGGAGAGGATCCCGGGCACTGGTTCGGCGGCCACGGCATGCTCCACGGCATCCGGCTGCGGGACGGGCGGGCCGAGTGGTACCGCAACCGGTGGGTGCGCACGGGCGCCCTCGCAGGCAAGCGGTACATCCACGAGGACGGCACGATCGACCGCACCGCGGTGCACGCCAACACGCACGTGATCGAGCACTCCGGCCGGATCCTGGCCCTGGTCGAGAGCGGCTTCCCGTACGAGGTCAGCGGCGAGCTGGACACCGTGGGCCCCGTCGACTTCGACGGCAAGCTCACCACGGCGATGACCGCCCACCCCAAGGTCGACCCGGTCACGGGCGAGCTGCACTTCTTCGGCTACGGCGTGATGCCGCCGTATGTCACCTACCACCGGCTCTCCGCCGATGGGCAGCTCGTGCAGAGCGCGCCGATCGAGGTGCCCGGGCCGACGATGATGCACGACTTCGCCATCACCGAGAACCATGCGATCTTCCTCGATCTCCCCATGACGTTCCGGCCGCGGCGGGGGATGCCCTTCGCCTGGGACGACGAGTACGGCGCCCGGCTGGGTGTCATGCCGCTCGCGCGGCCCGGTGAGGTGCGCTGGTTCGAGATCGACCCGTGCTACGTCTTCCACGTCGGAAACGCCCACGAGGACCCGACCGGCCGTATCGTGCTCGACCTGGCCCGCTACAGCCGCGACGCCATCGCGAACCTGTGGGAAGGCATCAGCGCCGAGCCCCGACCCGCCGGCCCGGGCGCAGCGGCCGCCGTCACCGGCATGTCCCGGATGAGCCGGTTCACCCTCGATCCCGCCACGGGCACGGCGACGGTCGCCGAGCTCGACGAGCGCGGCGTCGAGTTCCCCACCGTGGACGACGACCGCGTCGGGCGTCCCTCGCGCTACCTCTACGCCGTGGCCGACTCGGGCGCCGGCACCGCCATCGTGCGGTTCGACGGGCAGCTCGGCACGACGACCGCCCACGAGCTGGGGCCGGACGTGGTCCCTGGCGAGGCCGTGTTCGTGCCCGCGAGCGGCGCCGACCGGGCGGAGGACGACGGGTGGCTGGTCTCGATCACCACCCGCCGTGACGGCAGCGCGTCGCAGTTGCTCGTGCTCGACGCCACGGACGTCGCGGGTGAGCCCGTCGCCGCGGTCACGCTGCCGCGCGGGGTCCCCGCAGGCTTCCACGGGTCGTGGATCCCCGACCCTGCCGCCTAGGGCTCAGTCCTGGGTGACCATCACCTTGACCGAGCCCACGGCGTCGGCCTGGGTGCGGAACGCCTCCTCGACGTGTTCGAGGGGCAGCCGGTGGGTGATCAGCGGCTGCATCCGCACCCGGCCCTGGCCGAGCAGTGTGAGGGCCTCGCGGAAGTCCTCCGACGTGACGTTCGCACTGCCGCGCAGCGTGATCTCGCGCTGCACGGCGAGCATCGCGTCGAGCTCGGCCCGGTGGTGGTAGAGCGCGACGAGCACGATGGTGCCGCGCGGTCGGACGAGGTCGACCGCGTGTGCCACCAGGGGCGCCGCACCGCTCGCCTCGACGACGAGCGCCACCTCACGCTCGCCGAGGTGCTCACGAAGCCCGTCGCGGACGGCGTCGAGCCCGCCTGCGCCGTCGAGGGTGACCATGCCGAGGCGGGCGCCCACCTCGCGCCGCAGCGGGGAGAGATCCACCCCGATGACGGGCCCGGCGCCCGCGGCCAGCAGGATCTGGCCGACCTGGAGCCCGATCGTGCCGAGTCCGAGCACCACCGCGGGCTCACCGACCTGCGGCTGCGCCTGCCGGACGGCGTGGGCGGCCACCGCGGTCGGTTCGATCAGGGCGCCGTCGGTGAACTCGGCGTTGTCGGGGAGCCGGTGCACGTTGCCGCCGAGTACGGCGTCGGGGATGCGCAGCCGCTGTGCGAACGCGCCGGGCAGGCCGAAGGCGATGCTGCGGGTGGTCCAGACCTCGCACAGGTGCCGGGCGCCTGCGAGGCAGCGGCGGCAGCGTCCGCACGGCTGGATGGGCAGGCCGGTGAGCCGATCGCCGACCGCGATGCCGTCGACCTCTGGCCCGACGTCGAGCACGGCACCCGCGAACTCGTGGCCCATGATCTGCCCGTCGCGGGTGTGCTGGCCCGACCGGAACGCGTGCAGGTCGGATCCGCAGACACCGCACGCGCGCACGTCGAGCACGACGTCCCGAGGCCCGGCGACCGGGTCGGGCACCTCCTCGAGCGGCATCCGCCCGGCACCCCTGAACACCCCGGCGAGCATGTCGGCCCCCTTTGGTCGATTCCCGGTCGGGGATGCTAAGCCCCGGCCCGGGCTTCGGGCGCCGACGCGCGCGAATCGGCAGGAAGCGGTGCGCGCAGAACCAGGCCGGCGAGATCAGCCGGGCCGGCGGGTGTACTCGTTTCGCAGCTCGACGATCCGACCGTCATCGTCGAGCCGTGCGTGCTCCACGCCGGCCGCCGTCATCAGGGAGCCGTCGGCCATCCGGGCGGCGACCACCCAGGTCGCGCGCTCCGTCCCGTCGGGGAGCACCGTGGTGTTCCAGAAGTGCCGGCTCTCGGCGTGCGCCGCCACGAACTCGCAGTACATCTCGCGGATGGCGGGGCCTGTGACAGGCGTGTCGTCGAGCTGCACGACGGCGTCGGGCGCGAAGAGGGCGACCAGCTCGTCCACGGCGCTCGGATCCGCGATCACCTTGTCGGCGAGGCCGATGTAGCGGTCCAGCACCCTGGTGGGGGACTGCGTCATTCGTTGAATGCTAAGGATCTCCCCGCTCGGCCGCTGTGATGGTCACGACAGGGGTGTGGGCGCGCCGCACAAGAGTGTGCGCTGAACGACATGTCGGCCTGCACGTATCGCCAAGTCGATCCGCCCGGTAGAGATGAGCGACCCCCGGGTGGTTGAACACGTTCGGGTGGTGGGTCAGTCTGGCGGGGAGCCGGCAGATCGGGCGTAGCGCCGGCACGCGATGGTGCAGAGAGAGGGGCGGGGCAATGACTGCCTTGTCATCGGACGAGTCGATGCCGGCCGGCTATGGGCCGGCCATGGGCGAGCGCTGGCAGGTCGGCGGCGGGCCAGAGGGCGGCGCTGATCGACAGGCCGATCGACAGGCCGAGTGGGAGGACGTCCTCGCGGCCACGCACGTGGCGTTCGACGTGCGGTTGCCCGAGTCCGACGCCCGGGGGTTCGCCGGCACGGTGCAGCGGCACCGGCTGGGGGCACTGCACCTGGTCGACTGCGTCTGCACGCCGTTCGCGGGGCAGCGCAGCACGTCCGTGATGGGTGGCACGGGCGAGGACTCGATCGGCCTGCAGATGGTGATCCGCGGCGCCGAGCGTGTGGTCCGCTCGCGCACGCAGCAGCACGTGCTGGAGGCAGGCGCCGTCGGCATGTGGGACGGGTCGCGCGCCGTGGGCGTGGAGGTCGTCGAGCCGTTCACGAAGCGCACGCTCATCTTCCCCAAGGAGATGGTGCACGCCGTCAGCCCACGCTTCGCCGAGGTCGAGTCGCTGCCGTGGCTCGCCGAGCGCCCCGGCACCCGCCTGCTCGTGCGCTATGTCAACGCGCTCGCCGCGGAGCTGCCCGGCCTGGACGAGCGTACGGCCACCGCCGCGGCCGACGTCGTACTGGAACTGTTGCGGGCGGTGGTGGAGCCAGAGCTTCCGCAGGCCCGCACGGCCCGCCGCGAGGCCCTGCGTGCCCGCGCCCGCCGCTACGTGCGTGCCAACCTCACCGATCAGGCACTCGGGCCGGAGTCGATCGCCAGGGCGCTCTCTGTGTCGCTGCGCACCCTGCACGCCGTGTTCGAGGACACCGACGAGTCGGTGGCCGCGCTGGTGCGGCGCGCCCGGCTGGCGCGCTGCCGTGAGGACCTCGCGGAACCGACGGCAGGCTCGATCACCGAGATCGCCTTCCGCTGGGGATTCTCCGACGCCACCCATTTCTCGCACGCGTTCAAGCGCGAGTACGGGATGGCCCCGCGTGATGTCCGGCGAGCGGCGAGCGGCGGCATGCGCACCACTGCGCGGATCGGCAAGTAATCCGGCGCGCAGCCGATGGCCTGACCCGATGCCCGGGATCCAGGCTTCCTCCTCGTACCGCGGAGCCGGGGGGCCGCCGAAATGTGACGAGGAGAGTGGACGATGCGGTTGCGATCGACCCGGGTCGTAGCGGCTGTCTCCGCGGTGTTGTGCGCGACGTTGATCGCCGCGTGCGGCGCGGTGGGCGCGAACACGCGGGGCGCCGCGGACGACGCCACGAGAGTGCGCCAGCTGGACCCCTACGGTGCTGATCTCGCGGCGGAGGGGACGCCCAAGTCCGGCGGCAACCTGATCATCGGCAACGACCGGGAGATCGTCAGCTTCGACCCGGCCCGGCAGAACGGCAACGTCGCCGCCCAGGCGATCTACGACCTGCTGTTCCGGATCGGGCCGGACGGCACGGTGCAGCCGTGGATGGCGTCCTCGATCGACACGGCCGACAACGGCCTGACCTGGCGACTCGGTCTCCGCGATGGCGTCAAGTTCTCCGACGGCACCCCGCTCGACGCCGACGCGGTGATCATCAACACCCAGCGCCACATCGACAAGCCGACCTCGCCCGCCCACGCGTACGCCGACCAGATCGCGTCGATGCGCACGGTCGACCCGCTGACCGTCGAGTTCACGCTCAAGGCGCCGCTCGGCGACTTCCCCGTCTTCTTCGCGCAGGCGTTCAACGCCGGGTCGCTGGGAATGATCGTCTCGCCCGCCGCGATCGCTCAGTACGGCGACGACATCGCGAACCACCCGGTCGGTGCCGGCCCGTTCGTGATGGACAGCTGGATCCGCGACAACAAGATGATCCTGAAGAAGAACCCGAACTACTGGCGCACGGGGCAGCCCTATCTCGACTCGATCGAGTTCCGGCCGCTGCCCGACACCGAGACCCGCTACTCGACGATGCAGAACGGCGACGTCGACATGATCTACGGCGGGTACAACAACGAGCTGGTGCGCGCGTTCGCCAACCCGAACATGAAGGTCTACTACGGGCCGGGTAACGGCGGTTTCTTCTTCTACTTCAACTTCCAGCAGAAGCCGTTCGACGACCGGCGCATGCGTGAGGCCGTGGTCCGGGCGGTCGATCTGAACGCACTCGGTGCGAGCCAGTACATGGGCCAGCTGATCGGCGCCGACGGCCTCTTCCAGGACGACAGCCCGTACCACAGCCCGGAGGCCTCCGCGGCCTGGCCGGCGTACGACCCGGAGAAGGCCAAGCAGCTCGTCCAGGACTATGTCGCCTCCGGCGGCAAGGCGTCCTTCGCCTTCAGCACCAGCCGCAGTGAGGTCTCGCTCGGCGAATTCGTGCAGGCTCAGATGGCCGCCGTCGGCATCACCGTCGAACTGCGGTTCTACGACCTCGCCGAGTTCACCTCGCGGGTGATCCAGAGCGGCGACTTCAACCTGATCAGCTGGGTCAACACCTTCGACTACCCCTACCCCGGGGCCGCGCGGCTGCTCCGCTCCGACGGCAACGTCAACTACGGGAAGTACTCCAACCCCCAGGTCGACCGGCTGCTCGACGAAGCGGGCGCCACCACCGACGCCGCGCAGCGCGCGAAGGACTACCAGCAGGTGGAGCTGCTGTCCAACCAGGACATCGCGGTGGCGTGGATGAGCCGCAGCTACCTCTCGACGATCACCAAGCCCGACGTCAAGGGCGTGGACCGGTACCTCTCGCGCGACCTGTTCTACGGGTCGCTCTGGCTGGACCGGTGACGGACGGGCGCGACCGCGCAAGAGGAGAGCGGATGAGGGACGGGCAGTGAGCGAGCTTGCGAGCGAGTCGTCGGCCATGAGTGAGGGCACGCGATGAGTGCCGACAGTGGGCTCGAGGTGCGGATGCCGCGCCTGTCGGAGTCGATGTCCGAGGGCACGATCGTCCGGTGGCTCCACGCCTCGGGCGCCGAGGTCGAACGCGGCGACGAGCTGGCGGAGATCGAGACCGACAAGGCGATGGTGAGCTTCGAGGCCGACGCGGGCGGGATCCTGGAGATCCTGGCCGAGGAGGGCGCGACGCTCCCCGTCGGTGCGGTGATCGCACGGGTGGGCGGCACAGCCCCCGCAACCGGCGCGGCGCAGCATGCTGCCGCACCCGCGGCGCCCGCCGCAGCGGCGACCGTGGACCCCGCGCCTGCGGCACCACCGTCGGCGGGGCGGACGCGGCGGATCCCGACATCTCCGCTGGCCCGGCGCCGGGCGAAGGAGCTCGGCGTCGACCTCGCCGACGTGCAGGGGACCGGGCCCGGCGGCCGAGTCGTGCGCGCGGACATCGAGGCCGTGGCGTTGGCCCGGACACCGGCAGGGGCGGCGGCGAACGGAGCGGCCGCACCGGCCCCGCCCGCCCCGGCGGCTGCCCCGTCGTCCGCTGTGGACACTCGACCGGCCCCCGTCGCAGTGGGCGGCGAGAACGGTGGCGACCCGCGCGGACCGGTCACGGTCGTCCCGCTCTCGCGGGCCCGGCAGCTGACGGCCGACCGCATGAGCGAGTCGGCCCGCACCGTGCCGTCCTTCCCGCTCACCGCCGAGGTCGACATGACCCGGGCGCTGGAGCTCCGTGCCGGCATCGCCGAGCTGGGGGAGGGCACGGTCGTCCCGACGGTCACCGACCTCGTCGTGGCGGCGTGCGGCCGGGCACTCCGCGAGCATCCGCGGGTCAACGCCTCCTACCGCGAGGGCACGGTCGCGATGTTCGGGCGCGTCAACATCGGTGTCGCCGTGGACGCGACCGACGCGCTGCTGGTGCCGACGGTCACCGACGTCGACGCCCGCTCGCTCAGCTCCATCGCCGTGCGCACCCGTGAGCTGGCCGACCTGGCCCGCGGCGGCCAGATCGGCCCGGCCGACCTGGAGGGCGCCACGTTCACGGTGTCCAACCTGGGCATGTTCGGCGTCACCGTCTTCGAGGCAGTGATCAACCCGCCACAGGCGGCGATCCTCGCGGTCGGCGCACTGCGGCGCCTGCCGCGCGAGGTCGGCGGCGAGCTCCAGGCCCGCCCGATCCTCACCCTCACCCTCACCAGCGACCACCGCGTGCTCGACGGGGCGGAGTCGGCGCGGTTCCTCCGCCGCCTCGTCGAGCTGCTGGAACGGCCGCTCGCATTGCTGCTCGACCACCCGACGACGAGTGAGGAGAGTGCATGAGCGTCGACATCCTGGGTGCGTACTGGACCACTGCCGGTCCCGTCCAGATCCGGACCGGCCGCGAGTGGAGCCTGTTCGACTGGCCCGACCGCTGTGCCGAGGCCAAGCGCGTGGGCATGAGCGGCCTGGGGATCTGGCACACCGACCTGGAGCACCTGCTCGAGCGCTACAGCCTGGCGGAGATCAAGCAGATCTTCGACGACAGCGGGCTGCGGGACCTCGAACTGGAGTTCCTCAACGACTGGTTCGTCCCGCCGGGCGACGAGAAGCGCGTCGCGTCCGACGGCCAGCGCGACCTGCTGTTCGAGGCCGCCGCGGCGCTCGACGCCCACCACATCAAGATCGGGAACCTGGCACGCACGCCGGCGACCGTCGAGCGGCTCACCGAGGCGTTCGGCGAGCTGTGCGCCGATGCCGCCAACCGGCACGCCGCGCCGCTGACCTACGAGCTGATGCCTTTCGACATCAACGCCGCGTCGCTGGAGGCAGTGCTGCGGATCGTGGGCGGAGCGGCTGCCCCCAACGGCGGCATAGCGATCGACACCTGGCACCTCGGCAAGATGCACATCGCGCCCGACGAGCTGCGTGCCATCCCGCCGGAGTACATGACCTACGTCGAGCTGTCGGACGGCATGCAGGAGAACATGCCCGACCACAGCCAGGAGACCACCCGGTTCCGGCGCCTGCCGGGCGAGGGTGAGTTCGACATCCCCGGCTACGTCCGGGTGCTCGCCGACATCGGCTACACGGGCCCGTGGGGCGTCGAGGTGCTGTCCGACGCGCTCCGGGAGCTGCCCATGCCGGAGATGTTCCAGCGGACCGTCGACACGGCCGTCGACCAGATCGAGAAGGGGTTGAAGCCGTGAGCGGCCTCCCATCAGAACGGCTCGTCGAGCTCTACACGCAGATGGTGCGCATCCGCGAGTTCGAGGAGCGGGTCAAGCGCACCTTCGCCGAGCACCCCGGCGTGATCCGTGGGCACACCCACCTCGCCGACGGCGCGGAGGCGTCGATCGTCGGGTCGATCGCTGCTATCGGCGACGGTGACCAGCTGATGGCCACCTACCGCTGCCACGGCTACCCGATCGCCCTGGGCAGCGACACCGCCGCGATGATGGCGGAGATCTACGGCCGGTCCACCGGCACCTGCAAGGGCTACGGCGGCTCGATGCACCTCGCCGACCCGGCCCGCGGCTTCCTGGGAACCTCCGGGATCGTCGGTCAGAACATCCCGCAGGGCACGGGCGCGGCCTACGCGGCGCAGCTGCGCGGGCGCGGCGAAGTGGTGCTCACGTTCTTCGGCGACGGCGCGTCCAAGCAGGGCGCCTTCCACGAGTCGCTGAACATCGCAGCGGTCTGGAAGCTGCCGGTCATCTTCATCATGGAGAACAACAGCTTCTCCGCGACCGTGCGCACCGAACAGGAGGACGCCAACGCGGCAGCGGGCGAGCCGCTGTCGATGAAGGCGAAGGCCTACTCGATCCCCGGTGTCACGATCGACGGCTCGGACGTGCTCGCCGTGCACGAGGCCGTGTCGGCCGCGGTGGCGCGGGCGCGTGCGGGCGACGGGCCGACGCTGATCGAGTCGCGCGTCTACCGGCTCTCGGCGCACGGCAACTCGATCGCCCCGCCCGGGGTGCCTCTGCACTACCCGGAGCACGAGGCCATCTCGAAGTACGGCGCCGTCGAGGAGTACGAGGCCGCCAAGCGCGGTGACCCCATCCCGCGGCTGCGTGCCCACCTCGTCGAGACCGGGGCACTCACCGCCGGGCGCGCCACCGAGATCATCGAGGCGGCCCAGGCCGAGATGCAGCACGCGGTCGAGTTCGGACTCCAGAGCCCCTACCCCGAGCCCCACGAGGCGCTCGCCTACGTGCACGCATGAGTGCAGCTCGCGGAACGAACATCAACGCTGAGGAGGTGTCCACCCATGACGAGTGAGACGACCCGCGAGATCACCTACATCGCCGCGATCATGGAGGCGATTCATCAGGAGATGGCACGCGACGAGGACGTCGTGCTGTTCGGGCAGAGCGTCGGCAACAACCCCGAGGACCCGTTCGTCCAGGCGTACGGGGACGGCCGCGTGCGTGTGACGCCGATCTCCGAGACGGCCGAGATCGGCATGGCCGCCGGTGCGGCGCTCGCCGGCAAGCGGCCGGTGGTCGACTGCACGATGGCCGAGTTCCTGCTGGTCGCGATGGACCAGGTGGTCAACGAGGCCAACCGGTTCCACTACATGAGCGGCGGCCGGGTCACCGCGCCTCTCGTGCTCAAGGCCGGCTACGGCTTCACGGCCGGATGGGCGGGCCAGCACACCGGCTCGATCTATGGGATGTTCATGGGCGTGCCGGGGCTCAAGGTTGCGCTCCCGGCCACCCCCGCCGATGCCAAGGGCCTGATGGCCACGGCGATCCGCGACGACAACCCGGTGCTGTTCCTGCACCACTACCTGCTCACCCTCGAGAGCGGCCCCGTGCCCGAGGGCGAGCACCTCGTGCCCTTCGGCCAGGCGGTCGTACGCCGCGAGGGAGCCGACGTCACGCTCGTGGCCACCGGCTGGACCGTCGGCCACGCCCTGCGTGCGGCCGAGCAGCTCGCCGCCGAGGGCGTGAGCGCCGAGGTGATCGACCCGCGCACGATCGCCCCGCTGGACACCGCCACGGTGCTGGAGTCGGTGGCCAAGACCGGCCGGCTCGTGCTCGTCGACCAGGCAACCCGGCACTCGTCGGTGTCGTCCGTGATCGCGGCGGAGGTGGCCGAGCACGGGTTCTCGTCGCTGCGGGCGCCGATCGTGCAGGTCACGGCCCTGGACGCGTCGATCCCGTACTCGAAGCCGATGGAGGACTACATCCTCCCGGACGAGAACAAGATCGTCACCGCGGTCCGGAAGGTGCTCGGAGCGGGAGTCGTGGCCTGACGTGAGCGGAACGCCGAGCCCGGAGCAGCTCCGGGACGCCCTGCGCCTCATGTGGCGGATCCGGGCCATGGAGGAGCGCGTCGGGCAGCTCAAGCGGGCGGGGGAGGTACACGGCCTCATCCACCTGTCCGTCGGGCAGGAGGGCGTGGCCGCCGCCGTCTGCGGTCAGCTGCGCGACGACGACGCGGTCTACAGCGGGCACCGCGCGCACGGGCACGCCCTGGCCAAGGGCGCGCCCCTCCCGGCGGTGCTGGCCGAGCTGATGGGCCGGGTCGACGGGCTGTGCAAGGGGCTCGGCGGGTCGATGCACCTGGTGGACGTCGAGCACGGGCTGCTCGGCGCCACCGGTGTGGTCGGCGGCAACATCCCGATGGCGCTGGGCAGCGCGCTCGCTGCCCGGATGCGTGGCAGCGACGCCGTCGCCGTGGTGTTCTTCGGCGACGGCGCGGTGCAGGCGGGGCAGTTCAACGAGTCGATCAACATTGCGACGCTGTGGAAACTGCCCGTGGTTTTCGTGTGCGAGAACAACGGCTTCGCCGAGTTCAGCCCGCGTTCGTCGCACACCAACGTCGAGCGCGTGAGCGACGTCGTCGCCCCGTACGACCTGCCGCGCGAGACGGTGGACGGCAACGAGCTCGCCTCGGTCTGGACGGTCTTCGGGCGCATGCTCGCGGCCGTCCGGGCAGGGGAGGGGCCCGCGCTGCTGGAGTGCCTCACCCACCGGCTGCGCGGGCACTACGAGGGCGACCCGGACCGCTACCGCGAGGCCGTCTCCAAGGCCGAGTGGCAGGAGAAGGACCCGATCCTGCGGCTGCAGCGTCAGGGCGCCGCGGACGGCTGGCTCGCCGAGAGTGACCCGGCGGAGCTGGAGGCGGCCGCGCGGGCCGAGGTGGACGAGGCCGTCGAGGCGGCCCGGCGCAGCCCGTTCCCCGATGAGGCGCTGGCGGCGTCGCTGGTGCGGCCCGGAGGTATGGCATGAGTGACACGCACGAGACGACCTACGCCGCGGCGGTCGCCGGCGCGATCGGTGACGCCATGCGCGTCGATCCGACCGTGTTCGTGATCGGCGAGGACGTCACGGCGGGCGGGCCGTTCACGACGACGGCCGGGCTCGCCGACGAGTTCGGCATCGAGCGCGTGCTCGACACCCCCATCAGCGAGGCCACGATCTGCGGGATCGCCGTCGGGGCGGCGCAGTCGGGCCTGCGGCCGGTGCTCGAGATCATGTACATCGACTTCATCACCCTCGCGCTGGACCAGCTGGTCAACCAGGCCGCGAAGGCGCACTTCATGTCCGGTGGCCAGTTGACCGTCCCGATGGTGCTGCGGACGCAGGGCGGCGCAGGCCACCGCTCGGGGGCGCAGCACTCCCAGAGCATGGAGAGCTGGCTGACCCATGTCCCGGGGCTGAGCGTGGTGATGCCCAGCCGGGCCGTCGACGCGGCCGGGCTACTGGCCAGCGCGATCGCCGACCCCGGGCCCGTGGTGGTGGTCGAGAACAAGACGCTGTACTTCCGCAAGGAGACCGTGCCGGTGCACATCGAGCCGGTCCCGATCGGGAAGGCGGCGATCCTGCGCCCCGGCCGCGACGTCACCGTGGTTGCGCTGTCGCGGCTCGTGCACGAGGCCCTCGCCGCTGCCGAGGACCTCGCCGCCGAGGGCATCGAGGTCGAGGTGATCGACCCGCGCACGCTCGTGCCGCTCGACCTGGAGACGATCCTGGAGTCGGTCGGGCGCACCAACCGGCTGGTCGTGGCCCACGAGGCCGTGCAGCACGGCGGGTTCGGTGCCGAGATCGCCGCCGCGGTGCAGCACGCCGGGTTCGACGATCTCGACGCCCCGATCGAACGGGTCGGCGCGCCGTTCCAGCCGATCCCGGTCAGCCCGGCCTTGGAGGACGCGTACCTGCCGGGCGCGGCGGAGGTGCGGGCGGCCGTGCTCGCGACCCTCGGCCGGAGTGGTTAGGCCTCACGTGGCGCCGATCACCTGACCCGTCCATTTCTGGCTGATCGCGGCGTACGTTCCGTCGTTCTGCGCGATGTTCAGCCACTGGTCGACCCATTGCTGCAGGGCAGGGTCGCTCTGCGGGATCAGGTACGCCTTCTGCTCGAAGGTGAAGGGATGGTCGATGCTTTCCCCGCAGAGTTGTGGGTTCGCCTTCGTCTCCCACCTGATCTCGCTGGCATCGGTGAACATGGCATCTGCCTTGTTCGCGACGACCTGACCGAAGATGGTGTTGTTGTCCGGGTAGTTCTCGATACTGGCGTGGTGGATGTTCGCTTTGTCGAAATCGGCGTTCGTGCCGTCCGGGTTCACGACGACGCGCACCCCCGGCCGATCGATGTCGGCGAGCGTCCGATACTTCGAGCTGTCGGCGCAGCGAACGATGGCCGCCTTGCCGTCACGCAGGTAGGGCGCGCTGTAGAGCGCATGCTGCGCCCGGTCGAGGGTGACGGTGATTCCGCCCATCGCCACGTCGCAGCGGGTGCCCAGATCCTTCATCATCGTGCCCCACGTCGTCTGGACGACGTCCAATGTGACGCCCAGTCGCTTTGCCATGTCCTGGGCCATATCGATGTCGATTCCGCTCCATTGCCCCTGCGGATCGCGGTAGGTGAACGGGCGGTAGTCCCCGGTGCTGCACACCCGCACCGTGCCGCGCTGGACGATGTCGTTCAGATTCGGAACCTGTGCAGGTGCTGCGGGGGCCGGCGCAGCCGAGCAGGCCGCGCCGAGCAACGCAATGATCACTGCCGCCGCGCCGAGCGCGCCGATACGCCACGGGCTTTTCATGGACCGACACCTACCAGCAGATCGGCGGGCCGAGTGTATTGGCTGACGATGCAATGACGGCCGCGTTGTATCCGTGGGGTCCGCACCTGGGAATCCGCTGGCTGTGACGTCGGCCACTTGTCCGTGCAACGGACCAATCGGGCGGCGCCGGAAATGGCCGGGACGAGCGCGATCGTCGCAATGACCCGAGCGGGGGTGTGTCCCGCCACTAGCGCTGGGGACAACGGTACTGCGGCGTAAAATAGGTAGCATTGCCAACTAGGGGCGAGCGCTTACGAGCTTGCTGTTCTCCGACTCTCCTCCGAGGAGCTCCAGCAGTGACCAATGTGGTCCCTTCCGGTTCGAAGACGGTCGGCTTCCGCTCGGAGCGCGGACCGGTCCTCATCGCGGTGATGCTGAGCACGGCTCTCGTGGCGCTCGACAGCACGATCATCGCCACGGCGGTCCCCTCGATCGTCAACGACCTCGGCGGCTTCGAGCAGTTCCCCTGGCTGTTCTCGATCTACCTGCTCACCCAGGCCGTGACCGTCCCGCTGTACGGCAAGTTCGCCGACGTGCTGGGCCGCAAGCCGGTGATGCTCTTCGGCATCACGGTGTTCCTGCTCGGCTCGGTGCTCTGTGGCGCGGCGTGGAGCATGCCGGTGCTGATCATCTCGCGCGCCATTCAAGGGATCGGAGCCGGTGCCGTCCTGCCGATCAGCATGACCATGGTCGGTGACCAGTACACGGTGGAGGAACGGGCGAAGGTGCAGGGCTACCTCGCCAGCGTGTGGGCCGTCGCGTCCGTGATCGGCCCGACCCTCGGCGGGATCTTCGCCGAGTACCTGACGTGGCGGTGGATCTTCTTCGTCAACGTCCCGGTCGGCGCTGTCGCCATGGTGATGCTGGTCCTGAAGTTCACCGAGAGCGTCCAGCGACGCAAGCACCGCATCGACTACCTGGGCGCCACGCTGCTCACCCTCGGCTGCTCGCTGCTGATCCTCGGTCTCCTGGAAGGCGGCGTGGCCTGGCGATGGGGCTCGGTCGCGAGCGTGCTGATCTTCGTCGCCAGCGCGGCGATGCTGATCGGTTTCGTGTTCGTGGAGCGGCGGGCCGCCGAACCCGTGGTGCCGCTGTGGGTGTTCAGCCGGCGCACGCTGGTGGGCGGCAACCTCGTCTCCCTGATCATCGGAGCCCTGCTGATCGGCATGAGCTCCTACCTGCCCACCTTCGCCGAGGGCGTCATGGGCACCGGTGCGCTCGTCGCCGGCCTGACGTTGGGGGCGCTCACCGTCGGCTGGCCCCTCTCGGCCTCGCAGGCCGGGCGCATCTACATGCGGCTCGGCTTCCGTGACACCGGTCTGATCGGGAGCGTCGTCGTCGTCGCCGGAGCGCTGCTGGTCGCCCTGCTGCCGATCGGGGCCACGGTGTGGCAGGCCGCCGCCGCAGCCTTCGTGCTCGGCATCGGCCTGGGTCTCTCGTCGGTCCCCACCTTGGTGGCCGTGCAGTCGACCGTCGGGTGGAGCCGGCGCGGAGTGGTGACCGGCACGAACATGTTCAACCGCTCGATGGGCAGCGCCGTCGGGGTGGCGGTGTTCGGAGCGATCGCCAACACCACTCTCGCCAACCGTTTCGCCCATCCGCCTGCGGCCGTGGCCGGGCAGTTGCCGCCGAGTGCCGACGCCACCAGCCTCGTGCTGAACGGGCACCCTGATCCCGCCTCACCGGTCGACGCTTTCGTCCGCGAGGTCCTCTACGCCGCCACGCACCAGGTCTTCGTGGTGATGTTCGTGGTCAGCATCCTGACCGTGGGGGCCACTCTGCTGATGCCGCGCCGGACGGAGCAGCTGTTCGTCGAGGAGGCTCAGGCGCCCGCGGAGTCGCCCAGCATCCCGACCGCCTGTACGCAGAGCCAGCGCTCCGCCTCGTCGTAGGGCCACCCGCAGTCCTTGACGAGCGTGCGCCACGCGGTGAGCCCGAAGCAGAACCACAGCCTGTCCGCCGCTGCGCCGACGTCCAGGCCGGGGGCCAGCAGGCCGTGCCCGTGGAGGTGCTCGGCGACCCGCCGTAGCGTCTCCCGGTAGTACTCCGTGGCCTGCCGCCAGACGTCCTCGGCCGCCTCGTGGCTCGCCATCGAGGAATACAGGATGTCGAGCGTCTCCCGGTGCGTCTCCTGGCCCCGCCGGGTGCCGCGGGCGAGCTGTCGCATCGCCGACTCGAGGTCGTCGGTCTCCAGGATCGCGGCGAGCGTCTCCTCTGCTCCCGACGTGTGCACGGCCGTGGCCAGCAGCTCGCTGAGGATGTCCGCCTTGGTGCCCGCGCTCGCGTAGACCGTCTTCACCGCGATGTGGGCCCGGCCGGCGATGTCGGCCACGGTGACGCGGGCGTATCCGTGGGCGGCGAACAGCTCACGCGCTGCCACGAGGATGTCGCGACGGGTCGCGGCTGCCTCGGTCTCCCTTCGGACGGAGCGGTAGGGGCGCGTCGGCGGCATGTGCCCACTTTACGGTGAGGCGTACGGTATTCATTGCAGAAGTGTTCACCTCAATGTGGATGCCGCGCGCCGAACCGGGAGGGTTCCTTGATCAACGCGTCGCCTGAGCGTGCCGAAGGCCTGCGGTTGTATGACGAGCTGCTGGCCGTGCACACGATCCTGCGGCGGGGCTCGGCGCTGCTCGTGGAGTCCCTGGGAGCGTTGGCGGCAGGCCGGCCCGTCCACCTGGGCACCCTCGTCGCCGTGGCGCGCTGGCACACCGCCTTCCTGCACCATCACCACCACAGCGAGGACGAGCAGTTCTGGCCGCTGCTCCGGGAGCTGTTCCCCGCGTCCGCCGAGGACCTCAGCCACCTCACCGCCGAGCACGAGGAGCTCGACGCCGAGCTGAAGATCCTCGGCGAGGCCATCGACGCGATCGGCGCCCTCACGGGAAACGCCGCCGCCCGCCAGATCGCCGCCCGTCATGTCGCCGAGCTCACGGGCCACTCGTCCGCTGTGGTCTGTCACGAGGCGCTCGTCGCGCATCTCGACGACGAGGAGCCCGTGTTGCGCACGCTCTTCCCGCAGGTCTCCCCGGACCGGATTCGACGGCTGCGCGCCGCGATCGTGGCGGCCGCGCCCAAGTCGGGTCCTGACCTGGTCCTCGGGCTGCTCGCCGACCCGGAGCCCGCTCCGGGCTACGAGCACATGACCCACAACTTCCCGGCGCCCGTGCGCTGGCTGCGTCCGGTGCTGCTGGCGCGGTACCGCTCACGGCGACGGGCGCTCGGCGTGGGATAGTCCGAAACCGGGGCGGCGCGATCCGATCACTCGGCGTTACAGTGGGTATGTGCCCGATCCGCGAGGTTTGACCGATCCTTCAGCGCCCGAATCCTCTTCCCGTATGACGATCATGCCGTACGCTGAGCGGGTGACTGAAGCGGGAACCGGGCAGGTGGCAAGTCTCGCCGCGCAGATCGGCCGAGTGGCCGCGCCCCTGCGCAGCCAGGTGCTCGATGTCCTCCGTGAGGCCATCCTGACCTTCCGCTTCGCGCCCGGCCAGCGTCTGATCGAGCGCGAGCTGATCGACCTCACCGGGGTCTCCCGCACCACCATCCGGGAAGTGCTGCGCGAGCTGGCCGCCGAGGGGCTGGTCAAGACCATCCCGCAGAAGGGCGCCATCGTCGTCTCCCTCTCGCCGGAGGAGGCCGAGGAGCTCTACGAGCTCCGCGAGGTACTCGAAGGCCACCTCGCGAAGAAGTTCGTCGAACGCGCCACGGACGCCCAGGTGGTGGCCCTACGCCGGGCGTTCACCCAGCTCGAGAACGTGGTCGACCGGCAGGAGGGCACGCTGGCCGTGCTCAAGGCCAAGGACGTGCTCTACGAGCTGCTGCTCGCCGGGGCAGGCAACTCGGCGTTGCGGGCGAGCCTCTCGCAGCTGCACGCGCGGGTGAGCCTGCTGCGGGCCAGCTCGCTCTCGTCGGGTCCCGGCCGGCCGCCGGAGGCGGTGGTCGAGCTGCGCGCGCTGGTCGAGGCTGTCGAGGACAGGGACGCCCAGGCCGCCGCCGATGCCATGGTGTCGCACGTCCGTGCCGCCGCCCGCGCCGGGATAGAGGCCGTGCGCACGTCGTCGCACTCCCTGCTGGCCACCAGTCGCTGACGTCTTCCGTTCCCCCCGTCGCTGTTCGGCTCGAAGGAGAGTAGGCAATGGCACACGTCCACGGGAGCCACCACATCACCCTGTCGGTCGGATCGGCGCAGGAGGACGTCGACTTCCACGTCGGCACGCTGGGGATGCGGTTCATCAAACGCACCGTCCTGTTCGACGGCTCCCTGCCGATCTACCACCTCTACTACAGCAATGCGGCAGGCGACCCGAGCTCCGTGGTCACCACCTTCCCGTTCCGCCAGGCCGGGCTCATGGGCAGGCGGGGCACCAACCAGGCCCGGGAGGTGCACCTGGCGGTGCCGTCGGGTTCGCTCGACTACTGGCAGGAGCGGCTCTCCGGCCGTGGAGTCGAGGTGGCGAACGCCGAGGTGCTCGACCAGCGCCGGCTGCTCTTCCGGCACCCCACGGGCATCGAGTACGCACTGGTGGGTGTCGAGGGCGACAGCCGCGTCGGGTGGACCGAGGGCGGCGTTCCGCAGGAGTACGCGATCCACGGCATCTACGGCGTCGGCGTCCACGTGGCGAACCCCGAGAACATGGTGGAGTTCCTCTCCGACTCCTTCTACGGCAAGTCCCTGGTGGAGGAGGGCGACCGGGTCGTGCACCAGGTCGGGCAGCCGAGCCAGGGTGGCTCCGTCGAGCTGGTGGTCAACCGCACGGACGAGCCGGGTACCTGGCGCTACGGCGAGGGAACCATCCACCACTTCGCGTGGAACGCCCAGACCCTGGAGAACCAGGACGCCCTGAAGTTCGAGATCGAGGGCGTCGGCTACACCGACATCTCCGAACTCAAGGACCGCAAGTACTTCAAGTCCGTCTACGTGCGCACGCCCGGGGGAGCGCTCTTCGAGCTCGCGGTCACCCACGCCGAGGGCGGCTGGACGTGTGACGAGTCGCCCCAGGAGCTGGGGTCGAAGTTCCAGCTTCCCGATCAGTTCGAGGCCCGCCGCACCGAGCTCCTCGACCAGCTCGAGCCGATCCAGGTGGCGGCGAGCGACTGAGCCGGTCGGGCGCTCAGCCGCGGCGTCCGGCCCCTTCCCCGCGTGTCGAGGGACCCCGCGCTGTCGGTGCTCGTCTGATTGTCATACAGTCGGGTGAGCATTCGCGGTGAGGGGTGGGGTATGCCGGAGCAGTCCCTGAGGGGCCGGGTCGCCGTCGTCACGGGCGCTGCCGGCGGGATCGGCAGCGCCACTGCGGCGCGGCTGTCCCGCGCAGGCGCCTCCGTCGTCCTGGTCGATCTCGACGGTGAGGCCGCGGCGAAGTTCGCCGCCGGGCTCGACGGCGACGCGATCGGCGTGCAGGCGGACGTGTCGCGCGAGGAGGACGTCGAGCGCTACATGGACGCCGCGGTGGAGCGGTTCGGGCGGGTCGACCTCCATCACCTCAACGCCGGGATCCCCGGCTCGCCCACGGTGCTGCCCGACCTTGCCGTCGAGGAGTTCGACCGTGTGATCGCGGTGAACATGCGGGGGACGTTCCTCGGGCTGCGGGCAGCGTTCCGCCAGTACGTCCTGCAGGGTGGAGGCGGTGCGATCGCCGTCACGGGCTCCATCGCCAGCCTGCGGGGCAGCTCGGACCTGCTGCCCTACCACGCCTCGAAGCACGGGGTGCTCGGCCTGATGCGCAACGCCGCGGTCTACGGCGGTCCGCTGGGCGTGCGGGTCAACGCCGTGGCGCCCGGCATCGTGCCCACCGCGCTCTTCGGCTCCGGCAGCGGTCCCGGTGGTAGCGCCGACATGGTGCAGCGCGCCTCGACCACCCCGTTGCGCAGGGCGGGCACGCCCGACGAGATCGCGTCCGTGGTCGCGTTCCTGCTGAGCGACGACGCCGCCTACATCACCGGCGAGGTGGTCTCGATCGACGGTGGCGCCTCGATCGTCAACAGCGTGCGTCCTTCCGGGGGCGCAGGGGCGTGGGACACCGCCGAGCTGGACGCGCGAACCGCCCCTCGCGCTTAGTCGGGCACAGATCTTGCTCGGTCCGAGATTGTATGACAGTCTGGCGATCGAACAAGCCGACGGAGTGCTGACGAGGGAGTGTGCGATGGCGCACGGCGTGGGGGACACCGCCTCTGAGATGGACGTCGGCGCTCGCCGCGTCGTCGCCTTGGCCACAGCGGTCGGCAACTTCACGGAGTGGTTCGACTTCGCGATCTACGGATTCCTGGCCGCCATCCTCGGCCGCCTGTTCTTCCCCGGTGCGAGCCCGGCCGCGGCCCTGCTGGCCTCGCTGGCCGTCTTCGGCGTGGCGTTCTTCATGCGGCCGCTCGGCGGGCTCGTGGTCGGGGCCATCGGCGACCGCCACGGCCGCCGCGCGCTGCTCACGCTCTCGATCGGCATGATGGGACTGTCCACCACGCTGATCGGGGTGCTGCCCACCTACGCGGCAGCCGGTGTCGCCGCACCGATCCTGCTGGTGTTGCTGCGCTGCATCCAGGGCTTCTCCGCCGGCGCTGAATGGACCGGGTCGGCGGCGTTTCTCGTGGAGCACACGCCGGTGGACCGGCGAGGCAGGTACGCGAGCGTCGTCTCGGCCACCGCCGCGCTCGCCACCGCGTTCGGCGGCATGCTGGTGCTCGCGCTGGAACTGACGCTCACCTCCGACCAGATGCTCTCGTGGGGCTGGCGCATCCCGTTCCTGGTCGCGGTGCCGCTCACGCTGATCGGCACGTGGATCCGGCTGCGGATCGACGAGACGCCGGTGTTCCAGCGGCTGGTGAAGGCGGGCGCGGTGACCGACGCCCCCGTCCGGCGCGCCGGTCGTGACGTCAAGGCGATCGCGATCACCTTCGCGTTCTCCAGCGTTCAGGGCCTCGGGTTCTACTACCTCGCCACCTACGTCATCAGCTACCTCACCGCCACGGTCAAGCTGCCGGAGGCGCGGGCTCTCCCGCTCGTCGCGATCGGGCTGGTGGTCTACGCGGTGCTCTGCCCGTTCGCCGGAGCGCTGAGCGACCGCGTCGGCAGGCGCCGGGTGAACCTCATCGGTGGCACCGGGCTCGCGGTCGTCAGCGTTCCCGCGTTCGCGCTGATGGGCACGGGCACGCCCGCGGGAGTCGTCGGCGGGATGGTGCTCTTCGCGGTGTTCCAGTCGATGGTCAGCGTGACCACCGTCTGCATGCTCGTCGAGCTGTTCCCGGCCCAGACGCGCTCCACGTCCAGCGCCATCGGCTTCAACCTCGGGCTCGCGCTCATCGGCGGTCCCGGCCCCCTGATCGCGGCCGCCATCGCCGCGGCGACGGGGAGCAGCATCCTGCCCGCCCTGTACATGGTGGTCGTCGCCGCGCTGGGCACGCTCGCTCTGGTGCGCTGGCTCCCGGAGACCGCGGGCCGGGCGCTGGACGCCACCGCCGCCGTCCCCGCAGGATCGGCCCGATGAAGACGGGATACGAGGTACTCGCGGTGCGCTACGGCGCACGGACCGCGAGCAAGTCCGACAGCTATCTGAACTTCCACGTATACGGCGAACCCGACACCGAGTTCCCGATGGACTACTACTTCTGGGTCGTCCGCGACGGGGAGCGCACGATCCTCTTCGACTGCGGGTTCGGGGCCGAGGCCGGCAGGCGGCGCGGGCGCACCCTGCTCGTCGATCCGGTCACCGCACTCGCGGCACTCGGCATCGACCCGGCCACGGTCACCCAGCTCGTCGTCACGCACGCGCACTACGACCACATCGGCAACCTGCAGAGCTTCCCGGCCGCGGAGATCGTGATCGCCCGCCGCGAGTTCGAGTTCTGGACCGGCCCCTACGCCGGGCGCATCCAGTTCGCGCACTCGACCGAGCCCGACGAGCTCGACCGGCTGGCCGCGGCAGCCGCGCAGGGCAGGGTGCGGATGGTCGACGAGACGCTCGATCTCGCACCGGGGATCGAGCTGGTGGTGGTCGGTGGCCACACCCCGGGGCAGCTCGTGGCGCAGGTCGCCGTCCGCGACGAGGCCGGCGGGCCGGGGGCGGTGATCCTGGCCGCCGACGCGCTGCACTTCTACGAGGAGCTCGAGCGCGATCGCCCGTTCTTCGTGGTGGCCGACCTGCTGGACATGTACCGCGGCTTCGACACGCTGCGCGAGATGAGCGAGGACCCGGGGCGGCTGCTCGTCGCGGGCCATGACGCCGAGGTGCCCGACCGGTTCCCGGACCGGGTGCCCGGCATGTCCGGCGAGCTCGCCGACCTTGTCGTGCGGGTCGCCGGACGAACGGAGAAGTCGTGAGTGGAGGAGGTGGTGTGATGAGCGAGCTTGCGAGCGAATCAGTGTCACAGCGCCTTCGCGAAGCGCCGACCGAGCGCAGCGAGGGGGAGCGATGAGCAAGCCGGCAGTCGGGATGGTCGGACTGGGCAACATGGGCGGTCGCATGGCGCGACGCCTGGTCGACGCCGGGGTACCGGTCGTCGGGTTCGACGCGCAGCGCGCTCGGGTCGAGGCGGCCGGCGCGAAGCCGGTTGGTGACCCTGCCGAGGTGGCGAGGGCGGCCCAGGTGATCCTGATGTCACTGCCCGACAGCCACGTCGTCGAGCCGGTGGTGCGCGGTCCGGACGGGCTGCTCGCCGGAGCAGCGGCAGGCGCCACGATCGTCGACCTGTCGACGGCGGCGCCGTCCTCCACCGTGGCCCTGCACGCCGAGGCGGAGAAGGCGGGCGTCCGGTACCTGGACGCGGGTATCTCGGGGGGAGCGGCCGCCGCCGAGAAGGGCACGCTCACGATCATGGCGGGCGGCGACGCCGCGGTGCTCGACGAGATCCGGTGGGTGTTCGAGCCGCTCGCCGCTCACGTGCACCACATGGGGGCGTCCGGTGCGGGCCACACGGCCAAGCTGCTGAACAACTTCCTCAACGCGGTGAGTCTCGCGGCCTCGGCCGAGGTGATGGTCGCGGGGCGACGGGCCGGGCTGGACCTGGCCCAGCTGCTCGAGGTGATCAACAGCAGCAGCGGCGTGAACTTCGCGACGCTCAACCGGTTCCCGCACATCGTGCAGGGGGACTACCTCGAGGGCGGGCTCACAGGGCGCCTCATGACGAAGGACGTCGCGCTCTACGTCGACCTCATCGGAAAGCTGGGGGTGCCCAGCCTCAACGCTGCGGGGCCCCTGGCGAGCTTCGGGCTCGCCGAGAGCCTCGGCTACGGAGATCAGATCAGTAACCGCGTCGTGGATGCGATCGGTGATGTCGCGGGGGGCACCCGCGTCCACGACACCAAGGAAGGATGAGAGATGCAGATCGTCCGGGGACGAGCCCCCGACTCGACCCCCACGCAGGCCCGGAGCGACACGTTCACCGGCACCGTGTGGGGCGACCCCGTGCTGCCCACCACCGCGGAGGGCAACACGATCAACTCCGTGACCTTCACTCCCGGTGCGCGCACCTACTGGCACCACCACACGGGCGGCCAGATCCTGGTGGTCACCGCGGGCCGCGGCTGGGTGTGCTCGCACGGCGGGCCGCCTGAGGTGATCCGGGCCGGGGACGTCGTGTGGGTTCCGCCGGGAGAGCGCCACTGGCACGGCGGCACGCTCGACACGGTGATGACCCACCTGGCCGTCTCGCTCGGCCCGACGGTCTGGTCGGACGAGGTCGACGAGGACGAGTACCGCGCCCTGCTGGCGCCGGAAGGGCAGCGATGACGAACTCCGATGCGAGCAGCAACGACGGCGCCGCCGGCACCGATACGGCGGACGCCCGGTACGAGCGAGGCCTGGCGATCCGGCGCGAGGTGCTCGGAGAGGCTCACGTCAACCGGTCGCTGGCCGGGGTCAGCGACTTCTCCCGGCCCGTGCAGGAGTACGTCACGCGCACGGCCTGGGGCGACATCTGGAGCAGGCCCGGCCTGGACCGCCGTACCCGCAGCCTGCTCAACCTCGCGATGCTGACGGCGCTGAACCGCAACCACGAGTTGGGTGTGCACGTCCGGGGCGCGGTCACCAACGGATGCACCGAGGAGGAGATCCAGGAGGTGCTGCTGCAGGCCGCGGTCTACTGCGGCGCGCCGGGAGCGCTGGAGTCGTTCCGGGTGGCCGAGCGCGTGCTGGGCGAGCTCGCGGCGGAGCGGAACGGAGCCGGCCGTGCCTGAGCTACCGGTGCGGGCAGTCGGGTTCGTCGGGCTGGGCCGCATGGGAGACCCGATGGTCCGCCGGCTCGCCGCGGCAGGCGTGGACGTGCGCGGCCACGACGCCGCGCCCGGCCCGCGGGCTGCTTTCGCCGACCTCGTGACGATCGTCGACAAGCCGGCCGAGGTCGTCCCCGTGAGCGGGGACGGGCCGCCGGTCGTGATTCTGATGCTCCCCGACTCGAACGTGGTCGAGGCCGTGTTGGGCGAGGGGCTGCTCGACGGCCTGACCCCGGGCACGCTTCTGATCGACATGGGTTCCTCGGAACCGATGCGCACGACGGCGCTCGCCGAACGGGTGGCCGCCCGCGGTGCCGTCATGATCGACGCCCCCGTCTCCGGCGGTGTCTCCGGAGCCACCGCCGGCACGCTCACGATCATGGTCGGCGGACCGGACGCCGAGGTTGCCGTGATCACCCCGCTGCTTGCCGTCCTCGGCCGCGTGCGCCATGTCGGGCCGGTCGGCGCAGGTCACGCCCTCAAGGCGCTGAACAACCTGATGTCGGCCTCGCACCTGCTCGCGAGCTCGGAGGCGCTGCTCGCCGGGGAGCGCTTCGGGCTCGACCCGGCGGTGATGCTGGACGCGGTGAACGGGTCGAGCGGGCGCAGCGGCTCCACCGAGAACAAGTGGCCGAACTTCGTGCTGCCGGAGACCTACAACTCCGGCTTCGCCCTCGCGCTGATGGTGAAGGACATCCGCATCGCGCTGGGCCTGGCCGAGGCGACGGGAGCGCCTTCCGCGCTCGCCGCCCGCACCGTCGAGCTCTGGAGCGAGGCCGCCGCGGCGCTCGCTCCCGATGCCGACCACACCGAGATCGTGCGCTGGCTGCGCGCCGGCGAGTCGACGGACCCCGATCCGAGGAGCGACTGATGACGCTGACCGCAGAGCAGCAGGAGATCAAGGACGAGTTCGTCAAGGTGCGGGGCACCTGGGGCGACCCGTGGGAGCGGATGCTGGAGCTCGACCCCGCGTTCGTCCGGGCCTACCTGCACTTCTCCGCCGTCCCTTGGACCGGTGAGTCGCACCTCGAGCCCAAGATCAAGGAGTTCGTCTACATCGCCGCCGACGCCGCGGCGACGCACCTCTACGTGCCCGGGATCCGCCAGCACGTGGCCGCCGCGCTGGAGTTCGGGGCCACCGAGCAGGAGATCATGGAGGTCATCGAGCTCACCAGCACGCTCGGCATCCACGCCAGCAACATCGGCGTCCCGCTGTTGCTGGAGGTGCTCGAGGAGGAGGGCCTGCGCTCCGGTCCGGCCCCGCTCGACGAGCGGCGCGAGCGGCTCAAGGCCGAGTTCACGGCGAACCGCGGCTACTGGCACCAGTTCTGGGACGGGCTGCTCGAGCTCGACCCCGACCTGTTCGAGGCCTACATCGAGTTCTCCTCGGTGCCGTGGAAGACGGGGACGCTGCCGCCGAAGGTCAAGGAGCTCATCTACATCGCCTTCGACGCCTCGGCGACCCACCTCTACGTGCCCGGGCTCAAGCTGCACATGCAGAACGCGGTGCGGCTCGGAGCTACCGCGGGCGAGATCATGGAGGTGCTCGCGATCGTCAGCGTGATCGGTATCCACGCCGCCACGACCGCAGCCCCGATCCTCGCCGAGCTCACCCGAAACGTTCCCCGGTGACAGCCGGTCGGCTCGGCGCGGGGGACCGATTGCGCCGGCCGGCATTCCTTGTGCTGCGGGTGCGGCGCGAGCGGGATACGCGCCGCACCCGCAGCACGGGAGTTTTCTCGGCGTAGCTGAGCAGGGCCTACTGGTCGCCCCGCCACCAGCGCCGCTTCGGCGAGCGGATCTCCACGGAACCGGCGCGCACGGAGCCGGTGAGGCGGAACGTCGGGCCGGGGGTGCCGTCGGGCGCGATGCGCCTCTTGTCCTCGATGCTGCTGAGCACGGACTGCACCTCGTGGTGCTCGATGTGCGAGCCGTGCGGCATCCGCATCTCGACCGATCCTGCCACCACGTCCAGCTCGATCTCGACGACGTCGTGGGGGATTCGCGCAGCGGTGAAGTCGAGGTCCGTCGATCCCACCTTCGCCCGGATCACCAGCCGGGCCGGTACGTCCCACTCGCCGCGGCGGGTGATGGAGCCGAGCACGCTGCGCAGCTCGGTGGTGCCCTCGGAGTCCACTGTGGTCGTGGTCGACTGCGGGGTGCGTACCGGACTCCGTCGTGTTGCCGTGCCCGTGGGCTGCTCGGGGTGGGTCATTCCCGGCAGATCGAGCACCACGACGTTCAGCTCTCCGCGGGTGCGGGCGGCGAGCGCCACGTCGACCCGCCGCGTGAACTCGTCGAGGTCGAGCATCCCCGCGCCCGTGGCGCGCTGCAGCAATCCGATGATGTGCTCGCGCTCGGCATCGGAGACGCGCAGGGACTGGGCATCGGGTGCGTGATCGGACACGCGCTGACCGTAGCGAGCGACCACGGCATGGTCATCCACCGATCAGCGGGCTCGGGGGTGGACGGTCCCTGCGTTTGTGATGTCGGTTCGATTAGGTCAGAATCTTCGTAAGTGAGTGCTCGCGATGACAAGATCGAGCTTTCGCCGCGCACCGCTCGCGGTCGCAGGCGTGCCGTGGCGATCGGGGCTGCTGTGCTCGCCGGCGTCGGGTTGGCTGCTCAGGCGCGGTTGAACGGAGAGCTCGGCGCACGGCTGGGCGATGGGGTCGCAGCCTCGTTGGCCTCGACGACCGCCGGCATGGTGCTGTTGCTGGCACTCGTGCCCACCCTTCCGGCCGGGCGGCGTGGCCTTCGGTTCATCGGCGCCGCCTTGCGGTCCGGTGGGTTGCGGTGGTGGCACTGCTGCGGTGGGGTCGGCGGCGCGGTGTTCGTGGCAGGCCAGGGGGTGAGCGTCGGTGCGTTGGGGGTTGCCGCATTCACCGTGGCGATCGTCGGAGGCACGGCGACCGGCAGTCTCCTCGCGGACCGGTGGGGGCTCGGACCGGGCGGACGTCACGCAGTCACGCTCGCCCGGGTCGGCGGCGCGCTGGTCTGCGTCGCGGCCGTCGCCGTCGCCGTCCACGACCGGTCGGGCGGCGAGGGCGCGTTGCTACTGGTGGTGCTTCCCCTGCTTGCCGGCATCGCGGTCGCAGTCCAGTCCGCCCTCAACGGCCGGGTCGGAGCGGCCGCCGGATCGCCTTGGCCTGCCACGTTGGTCAGCTTCGTCGTCGCCGAGCTCACCCTCACCGTCGCGGTGCTGCTCGAGCCGGTTGTCCGCACTGCTCCGGCCGGGAGGCTCCCCACCGAGCCCTGGCTCTATGCCGCCGGCCTGATCGGCATCGGCGTGATCGCGACAGCCACGCTCGTCGTCGGTCAGGTCGGTGTGCTGGTCTTCAGCCTGGCCAGCGTTGCTGGCCAACTGTCGGGCGCGCTCGCCCTCGACACGATGACCCCGGGCCCCCGTCCCTCGGTTGCGACCTGGATCGCGACCGTCGTGACGTTCGGCGCGGTGGTGCTGGCGGCTCGACCCCCGCGTCGGCGTCGCTCGGTGGGGCCTGGGTGAGCTACGACGGGCCGATCCTGCTGGTGCACGTGAACGGCTCGTCGATCCAGTAGGTGTCGTGCTGCTCGTCGTGGACGATCGGGTACGTGGTGGCCGGATCGCAGAGCTTGTCGATCTGGGCCTGGTCCGCCGAACTGATGGTGAACCAGTACTTGTTGGTGTCCGGGCCGGCCACCTGGCATTCGTAGAAGAACCCCTTCATGCCGGGACCGAATACGTCATTGCGGAAGTCGGCGGCCAGCTTCTTGTTGAGGTTGATGTTGTCGCAGTCGGCCTTCATCCCCTCGACGCTGGTCGTCTCGGCCGTCTCGGTCGTATAGCCCTTGGCCGTGTGGGTGCCCGACGCCGTCCAGGTGCGTGCCGGCAGGCCGATCTGCTCGGCGACGTCGGCGAGCAACGGGCCGGTGGGCGCGGCTTCCTGGGTCTGTGCCGGGGTGCCGGAATCCGCGACGCGGCCGGGGTTCGCGCATCCGGCGACACCGATGGCGAGAGTCGCCAGCACAAGAGGCGCGATCCGGACCCTCGAGCGGGCCGGAGGCGAGGACGTCACGGTGGGCTCCCTTCCGGGCAGACCCGGCGTGCCGGCAGCCGCCCGGGTGCGGACGCTAGCCGTCCCGGCGAGTGGTCGGCGGGAACAGCGCCCGTTCGGGTTCCCTCCCGAGCCCTCGATGGGGATCGCCTCTCGTCACGAACGGAGGCGCTCCACCACCGGCTCGAACGCCTCCCGGAACGGCTCGTGCACGGTGACGTAGGAGAACCCGTAGCGCTCCCGGTTCGCCAGCAGCTGCTCGGCCATCTGCTCCGGGCTGCCGATGAGGAGGTAGGGCGACTCCAGGACCTCGTCCACGCTCATCTCGCTGCCGAACCTGCTGATCATGTCCGCCGCGGCGGCGCGCCTGTCGAGGGTGGGCACCACCGCCTGTACGAGCAGGTGCCACTCGATCCGGTCGCTGCGCTCCCCGGCCCGCTCGCGCACGAACCGCATTCGCTCGTCCGTCTCCGTCGCCGTGGCCAGCCGGAACGTCCCGGGCGGCTTGCCCGCCACCTGGTAGGCGCCCGCGACGCCGATGATGTCGGCGTGCCGTGCGGCGACCGTCAGCACCCGGTCGCCGGTGCCGCCGATGATCAGCGGTGGTCCGGATCCCTCGAACCCGATGCGTTGCACGGGCTGCGGTGACTTTCCGCCCGGCAGTTCGGCGAGATCGGTGGTGAAGAACCGGCCCAGCTCGGTGATCGTCTTCTCGAGGGTCTGAACACGCGAGCCGAAGGACGCCCAAGGGATGCCCGCGGCATCGAACTCCCACTTCATGTGCCCCGCGCCGAGGCCGACCTCGAGCCGGCCGCCGGTGAGGATGTCGGTGCTGGCCACCTCGCGAGCCAGCAGAGCCGGGTTCCAGAACGGAGCGTTGAGCACCAGGGTGCCCACCCGCATCTGATCGGTCGCGTCGGCGGCCGCGACCAGCACCGGGAAGGGTGCAGGTGCGCCGAGGTGGTCGGCGGCGAAGACGGTGTCGAACCCGGCGCTCTCGGCGCGCCGGCAGACCTCCTGCAGGGCCTCGCGGGACGGGATCCCGAAGATGTTGAAGGAGAACCGGAAGTCACGAACCATTCCGACACCCTGGCGGTGCCGCCGGGGACGCACAACGGGGTTCGCCCCGCGCGGACACGCCCGTTCACCCCCGGCACGACACGGGGCCCGCGACCATTCGCCCTTTCCGGACCGGGGGAATACGGAATGCGACTTTCCCGTCATCGCGTGGAAGACCAGGGAGTGATCGGCGACACCGAGCGGCATGGCTGCAACCGGCGCAATGGCACTGTGAATTCTGCTGCCGGATTCCGTCACCGGATCCCCGTCGCATTGCCGAGGGAGCGGATCGGCGCTGGGGAGGGTCGCGTGGCATTCGACTACGTCGTCGTCGGTGGTGGCACGGCCGGATGCGTGCTCGCGTCGCGGTTGTCCCAGGACCCTGACGTGCAGGTGCTGCTCCTCGAGGCGGGCGGAGCCACCAGACCCGCAGCGATGGCCGATCCCATGCGGTGGACGCTCCTCGTCGGCACCGAGGTCGACTGGGCGTACGAGACCGTTCCACAGCCAGGAGCCGGGGGCGCGATCTGTTCGTGGCCGCGCGGGAAGGTCCTCGGCGGGTCGAGCTCGATCAACGCCGTCATGCACACGCGGGGTCACCGCGACAGCTACGACGCCTGGGCGGATGCCGGTGCCACCGGCTGGGACTACCCGACGATGCTGCCGTTCCTCAAGCGCATCGAACGCGCGGTGGACGCCCCCGACTCCCGCTACCGGGGGATGAACGGCCCGATGATCGTGGCGCAGGGCGAGGTGGCGCACCCCTTGTGGGAGGGCGCGGTCGAGGCCGCGGTCGAGGTGGGCCACCCCGGCGCCACCGACCTCAACAACGGGCTGGAGGAGGGGGTCGGATGGAGCGAGTACAACGTCGTCGGCGGCGTGCGGCAGAGCGCGGCCGACGCCTATCTGGTCCCGGCGCTCGACCGGCCCAACCTCGCGGTGGCCACCGGGGCACAGGCGCGGCGGCTCATCCTCGACGGGGGACGCTGCAACGGCGTGGAGTACACGAAGGACGGTGAGCTGCGCACCGCCTCCGCTGCGCGGGAGGTCGTGCTGGCCGCCGGCGCGATCGGCTCGCCGCAGCTGCTCCTGCTCTCCGGGATCGGACCGGCTGCGCAGCTGCGCGATGCCGGTGTCGACGTCGCCGCCGACCTGGCGGGCGTGGGGGAGGGCCTGCACGACCATCCGATGACGACCGTGGGCTACCGAACGACCCGGCCCGTCCGTGCCGCGACCTTCGTCCGCAAGCCGCACGTCCGGCTCCGCAGCGATCCCGCCCTCCCGATCGACCTGCACCTGATCTTCAGCGACACGCCGGCCCCGTCGACGGGGACGCTCGGAGCGGGAGACGGCTACGCGATGAGGGTCGCGTTGATGACGCCGTTCAGCCGGGGGTCGGTGCGGTTGAACCCGGCGGATCCCGAGGGCGCCCCGCTCATCGACCCGAACTATCTGGCCGACGAGCGGGACGTCGAGCGCATGGTCGTCGGGGTGCGCCGGGCGCGGGAGGTGGGGGAGGCGAAGGCCTTCTCCCCGTGGCGGGACCGCGAGCTGCTCCCCGGCTCCGACGTCCGCGACGACGCCGCCTGCCGTGAATTCGTCCGCCGGAGCGTGACGACCTACTTCCATCCGGTGGGGACCTGCCGGATCGGCGTCGACGACGGCGCTGTCGTCGACCCGGAGCTGCGAGTTCGTGGCGTCGAGGGTCTGCGGGTCGCCGACGCCTCGGTGATGCCGGTGATCGTCTCGGCCAACACGAACGCCACGACCCTCGCGATCGCCGAACGGGCCGCGGTGCTGATGACCGGGAACCCCTGACCACCGGTCCCGAACCCCGCGAGTCGCACGGGTCCCGGGTACTGGTGGTCCTGCGGCTCAGGCCTGTATGCCGGCCCGCCGCCCGAACACGGCGCCCGCGGTGAGTCCGGTGCCGCCCGGGTAGTTGCCGCTGAACAGCCCGCCCAGCATCTCCCCGCAGACGAAGAGGCCGGGCACGGGTGCTCCGGCGTTGCCGAGCACCCGGCCGCAGGAGTCTGCGCGCAGGCCGCCGAACGTGAAGGTGATGCCGCAGGTCACGGGAAACGCGTAGTAGGGCGGGGTCTCCAGCGGGATCGCCCAGTTGGACTTGGGCGGCTGGACGCGCGACGCCCGGCCGTCCTTGATCGCGAGGTCGAGGGGGATGGTGCGGTCGATCCCGGCGTTGAACGCGTCGACGGTGCGGCGCAGCGCTGCCGGGTCGACGTCGATGCGCGCGGCGAGATCCTCGACGCTCTCGCCCACGACGACCGAGACGCCGGGCATGTCGTACTCCTCGGTCCGCAGCTGCGGCCGGGTGGTGGCGTCGAAGAGCTGGAACGCGAGCCCGTCGGGCTGGGCGAGGATGTGGGCGCCGTACTCGGCGTAGGTGTAGTTACGGAAGTCGGCGCCCTCGTCGACGAAGCGTTCGCCGTTGGTGTTCACCACGATGCCGAGCGGGTAGCCGCCGCGGGTGAGCTGGTTGGTCAGCTCGCGGTTGCCTTCGTTGCCGGGGAACCAGGCGTCCCAGGCCACGCTGTGGCAGGTCGTCCAGTCGCCGTGGGTGGCGGCGCCTGCGGTGATCGCCGCGGTGATCATGTCCCCGGTGTTGAGCGGGGTGCCCCGCACCCTGGCCCGTTGCCAGCCCTCGCCGAGGTGTTCGCGGCGTAGTTCGGGGTCGGCCTCGAAGCCGCCGGCGGCGAGCACGACCGAACGAGCGTGGACGGTGCCGGTGGCGCCCGCGGCATCGGTCCAGGTCACACCGGTGATCCGGGCGCCGTCGCGCACCAGGTCGCGGACCCGCACGCCGTAGCGGATCTCGACGCCGCTCTCCTGCGCGGCACGGGTGTGCTGCTGGATCAGGCCCTTGCCGCCCCCTGTGCTGCCGATGGCGAGCCCGCCCCAGAACACCTGGCGTCCCTGTGCGTCCGGATAGGCCTGTCGCTCGTACATCAGCCGGTAGCGCAGGCCCTTGTCGTGCAGCCAGCGCAGCGTTGACTGGCTCTCGGCGATCAGCACCTCGGTGAGCGCCGGGTCGTTGCGGCCACCGGTCACCTTCTTCATGTCCGCCGCGAACGCCGCGGCGGGGTAGGGCGGGAGCACGGTCACGGCGTGCCGGTCGTCCTCGTCGAGGAGGTCGGCGACGTCCGCGAGCCCGTCGTGCGCCACCCGGATGGCGCCTGCCGTGTAGTAGCTGTTGCCGCCGGCCTGCGCGGACTCGCCCTTCTCCAACAGCAGTACCCGCCTGCCCCGCTCGGCCGCTGCGTGCGCCGCACTGAACCCGGCGTTGCCTCCACCCACGATGACGACGTCGACAGCGTCTTCTGCTTCCCGCATTTCTGCCCCCCAGCACTTGTCCCCCGACGCCTGTCACTGTAAGCAACTGTCGACCATGCGTGACGACACCGGCGTGTCACGGCGCCGGCGCCGCCATGCCGGTGCGTGCACGACGGGGGACGGCGGATGGAGCAACGACGCTCGACGGTGGTGGCCGACGATCCTGGTGACCCTGCCGCCCGGCCCCGCCGTCGCTGGCACCGCTTCGCCCCTCTCGTGGCGGCCGTCGTCGCCACGGTCGCGGTGGTGGCGACGGCACCGGTGGACACCACGGGTGCCGGCGGATCCGCTCTGCGGGACGTGATCGGCGACCGGCAGTTGCGGATCATGGCCCCGGCTGCGCCCGGCGGGGGTTGGGACCAGACCTCCCGCGAGATGCAGGGCGCGCTGCGCGAGCTCGTCGGGCGTACCGAGGTCTACAACGTCGCGGGGGCCGGCGGCACGATCGGGCTCAGCCAGTTCGTCCGGCGCGCCGGCGACCCGACCGAGCTGATGACCACCGGTCTGATCATGATCGGCGCGGTGGAGGCCAACGACTCCCCGCACTCGCTGGCCGAGACCACGCCACTGGTCCGGCTGACCACCGACTACCAGGTGGTGGCGGTCGCGGCCGACTCCCCGATCTCCGACATGGCCGGTGTGGTCGCCGCGATGCGCAGCGACATCGCCGCCGTGTCGATCTCCGGCGGCTCCGCGGGCGGCGCGGAGCAGATCCTGGCGGGCCTGATCGCCAAGGCCGTGGGCGCCGATCCCGCGCGGATGAGCTACGTCGCGCACTCGGGCGGCGGCGAGGCACTCACCACCCTGCTGTCGGGCCGGTCGACGATCGGGATCTCCGGGATCTCCGAGCTGATGCCGCAGATCGAGGCGGGCACGGTGCGCGCGCTCGCGGTGTCGAGCCCGGAACGGCTGCCCGCGCTGCCCGACGTGCCGACGTTGCGTGAGACCGGCGTCGACGCCGAGCTGCAGAACTGGCGCGGTGTCGTCGCGACCGGCGACATCAGCCCCGAGCAGGAGCAGGCGTTGGAGGACCTCCTGGTGAACATGACCCGCACGGACGCGTGGCGAGAGGCGCTCGCCCGCCGCGGCTGGGGGGACGCGACGCTCGCCGGCCCGGAGTTCGAGGAGTTCGTCCGGTCCGAGCAGGACCGGGTGTCGCAGGTGCTCGACGAGATCGGACTGGGATGAGCGAGCCTGCGAGCGAATCGGTGTTACAGCGCCTGCGCGCAGCGCTGACCGAGCGCAGCGAGGGAGTGCGATGAGCGAGCGTGCGAGCGAATCGGTGTTACAGCGCCTGCGCGCAGCGCTGACCGAGCGCAGCGAGGGAGTGCGATGGACGGGCCGGGGATGAGTGGGCCGGGGATGAACGAGTCGGGGATGAGCGAGGGCATGACGAACCGGCAGACCGACGCGACGACCCCCGCACCCGGGGCCGTCCCCCGCACCACCGTGCTGGCATCCGGGGCGTTCGGCGCGCTGATGATGCTGACCTCCGTGCTCGTGATCGTGGACGCCGTGCAGTTGCCGGACACCACGGCGGTGGTGGGGCCCGCGGTCGTCCCGCTGCCGGTCGGGGTGCTCCTCGGCGGCGTCGGAGCGGGTCTGCTCGTCGACTCCGTCACCAAGCTCCGCGAGGCGGTTCCCGGACCGCCGTGGCAGTCGCGGGCCGGGCTGCGGGTGCTGGCGCTCGTCATCGCGCTGATCCTGTTCGCGGTCCTGCTGCCCCTGCTCGGCTACGTGGTGTCGGCGACTGCGTTGTTCGTCGCGGCGGCGCTGCTGCTGGGGGCCCCGCGGGGATGGCGGGTGGTGGCGTACGGGTGGGCGCTGGCCGCCACCGTTTTCCTGATCTTCGACCGGATGATCGGGCTCACGCTGCCCGCCGGTCCCTGGGGGTTCTGAGGTGGACCAGCTCGGGCTCCTCCTCGACGGTTTTGCGGGTGCGCTGACCCCGGCGAACCTGATGTGGGCGCTGATCGGCGTGACGATCGGCACGGCGGTCGGCGTGCTGCCCGGCATCGGCCCGGCGCTGACGGTCGCATTGCTGCTGCCCATCACGTTCCGGCTCGAGCCGTCCGCCGCGCTGATCCTGTTCGCCGGCATCTACTACGGCGGGATGTACGGCGGCTCGACCACGTCGATCCTGCTCAACACGCCCGGCGAGAGCGCCTCCATGATCTCCGCGCTGGAGGGCAACAAGATGGCGCGGGCCGGGCGGGCGGCCGCGGCACTGGCCACCGCCGCGCTCGGCAGCTTCGTCGCCGGCACCATCGGCACGGTGGCGCTGACGTTCCTGGCGCCGGTCGTCGCCGACTTCGCGCTGGGCTTCGGACCTCCCGAGTACGTGGCGCTGATGGCCGTCGCGTTCGTGACGGTGAGCGCGCTGCTCGGGCCGAACCTGCTCAAGGGCGTGGCGAGCCTGCTGGTCGGGATCACGATCGGCCTGATCGGCATCGACTCGCAGACCGGCCAGCCCCGTCTCACCTACGGTGTCGACGCGCTGCTCGACGGCATCGACGTCGTGATCGTGGTGGTGGCGCTCTTCGCACTGAGCGAGGCGTTCGGACACCTGCTCACCGGCACCGGGCACTCGACCGTGCAGCCGCTGCGGGAGCGCGTGGTGCTGTCGCGCTCGGACTTCCGTCGCTCCTGGCCTGCCTGGTTGCGCGGCACCGCGCTGGGATTCCCGATCGGGAGCCTGCCCGCGGGCGGGGCGGAGGTGCCCACGTTCCTCAGCTACAGCGTCGAGAAGAAGCTGACCAAGCACCCCGAGGAGTTCGGTCACGGCGCCATCGAGGGCGTCGCGGGGCCGGAGTCGGCGAACAACGCCGCCGCGGCCGGGGTGCTCGTGCCGTTGCTGACGATCGGGCTGCCCACGTCGGCCACGGCAGCGGTGATCCTCACCGCGTTCCAGTCCTACGGGCTGCAGCCTGGTCCGCAGCTGTTCACCGAGTCCGGACCGCTGGTCTGGACGCTGATCGCGAGCCTGTACGTCGGCAACGTCATGCTGCTGGTTCTCAACCTGCCGCTCGTGCGGGTGTGGGCGAAGCTGCTGCAGATCCCGGCTTACGGGATCTACGCCGGGGTGCTGGTATTCGCCACCCTCGGGGCGTTCGCAGCAGGTGGCACGACCGTCGACCTGGTGGTGCTGTGCGGGCTGGGCCTGCTCGGGTTGCTGATGCGGGAGGCGGGCATCCCCGTGGCGCCTGCGGTGGTGGGACTGATCCTCGGACCGATCGCCGAGCAGCAACTCCGGCGGGCGCTCACACTCTCGGAGGGCGATCCGGCGATCCTCGTGTCGTCGCCGATAACGGTGTTCCTGTGGGTGGTCGTGGTGCTATCGCTCCTCATTCCCGTGGTAGCGCCAGTGGTCAGGAGGCGCAGGCGGTCACTCGTCGCCGCCGGTCGTCCGGGCGAGGAGTGACATTCCGGCCGATCGATACGAGATGTCGAACGCGGAAAGCCACCGACAGCCATCAACTGAACAAGAATCAGTTCTCTCGCAGATATGCGTGATTCGGACATTACGCGAGATGCTCGGCGGACTGCACCGGGTGTTGTCGCCGGCGGCCGCGACGTTATCGCGTTGTTGTGGTGCTGAGTGTTGCTCGTGTGGTCCATGTCGATGTCCATGAATGTGGGCAACTCCGAGTAGGGGCGCGACCTTGCCCGGCATAATGATCGGGGTTCGTCGTGGCCCGTGTGTTGTCGACGACCGCGTCGATGCCGTAGGAAGTAAGTCGACCAGGTTGATGTGAGCCTGCGATGTATCGTCGCTACGGCTCGTCCGGAGATCGATGACGATGGGCTGCGAATCTTGACCGCCGTGACACCCGGGAACAGATCATTGACGACGCGATCGTCGAGGCGGGAATCGACGCCGGGTGCGTGGCCCTTCTCGGATCTTGCACAGTAGGCCCTGGCCAGCGGAGATCGAACCGATTCCTGCGGCGATCCGCATGGACGCCCCGCGGAGAGTGGTGTGGGAATGGAGTTTTCGCCCGACGGGGAGCGCGGTCGGCGACCCGGCGTGTTTCCGGAAAACGATTCACGGCGCGCGGTCGACGTGCTGGCGATGCACCAGCGGTGTCGCCGGGCCGACGGCGGTGCGGCGCTGGTGCGGTGGCTGGCGCAGCGCACAGGATGTTGGGTCGGGTTGTTGGACCGGACGGGCAGGGTGCTCATCGGTTCGCGGCGCGAGCTCGATCCCGGTGCCGCGGCGCAGGTCGCCACCGGGATCGACGACATGTTCTCCCGTGGACTGCGCACGTTCGTGATCGACGGGGAGGCTTACACCGCGGTGCTCCTCGTGGTCGATGCCTCCGCTGATGTGCCGGATCCGGTGCTGGCGTTCGTGGGCGCGGAAGCCGTGCCGCGGTCGCTGGCGGCCGACGCCGTCACGTTGCTCGGTACGTGCTGGTTGGCGGGGGAGACGCGGCGCCTGCGCAGGCAGGTGGAGGCTGCCGACGCCCGGTGCCGCGAGGCGGTGTTGCACCTGCTGATGTCGCAGCGGATCTCGACGGCCGGCCAGATCGCGTCGACGCTGTCGCCTGCGCTGCCGGATCCGGCGCGGGTCCACGTGGTCGAGTGCGGTGCCCACGAGCGTGACGACGTGATCCGCCGCTGCGCGGAGCTGACAGGCGGCACCGCCTGGATGGTGCGCTGCCCGGTCCACAAACGGGACATCCTGGTCCTGACGGAACCGCACAGCAGCACGTTGCGGCCGTTCGAGATCCTCGTGACGGAGGAGGTCGGTGGCGCCGTGGTCGGCGTGGGCGACGTCGTGACCTTGCATGACACCGCTGTCGGCTACGACCAAGCGTTCCATGCGCTGGCCGTCGCCCGGGGCCGGGCGCAGCGTTGGGCGCGGTTCGACACACATCTGGACCTGCCCACGATCGTCGGTCCGACGGGTGCGCGGTGGGCGGACGCGATGCTGGGTGCGCTGCTCACGTACGTCCCTCCGCGTGCCAGGGACCCGGATGCCCAGGAGCTGATGGCCACGGCGCGGTCGTGGCTGTCGTTCTCGATGGGCGCGGCCCAGCACCTGAAGATCCACCGGCATACCCTGTCGGGCCGGTTGCAGCGCATCGAGGAGCTGCTCGGGCTGGACCTCGCACGCATGGATCAGCAGGCGCTCCTCGACCTCGCCTTCCGGATCAGGGCGACGCCGCGCAGCATCGGCGTGTCCGGTTCGGCCGAGCAGCCCTCCCGTGTCGTCCTGGACGATCTGATGCGCGCGCCGGCCGTGCAGCAGTGGGCCCGTGCCACACTCCGTCCGATCCGTGAGGCGGCGGACGCCGCCACCCTCGAGTCCACGCTGCGGGTGTGGCTGGACAGCAACTCGCGGCTCAGCGCCACGGCCGACGCCCTCGGCATCTCGGTGTCCGGCGCCCGCAAGCGGGTCAGCAGGCTGGAGCAGGTGCTGCATCGATCCTTGCTGCACTTTCCCAGCGCACGCCACGATCTGTGGCTGGCCACGCGTGCGATGGACCTCGGCGCCGCCGCGGAGCGCGTACTCGACAGTTTGTCACCGGAGCAGGCGGTCGATATACAAACTGCTCCTCGCCAGTGCGGATGAGTCGGCCTTAACGTGGCCATGTAACACGGCCGGCGTGAGGAGGTCGCATGTCGGATGGGCTCCACGCGAGGGATCCCGTGACCGGACCTGCGGCCGGACATCTGTGACGATTATCTGTGCCGCAGTCGCACCGGTCGGGGATCCCGGTCCGTTGCGGGGTATGGCGGAAGGGGTGTACGAGTTCATGCTCGACCTCGACGGCGGCGACGTCTCGTACTGCTTCTCGTTCGGCCTCGCGATGTGCCTGTGATCTTCGCTCTCCGGTTACCTCGACGATGAGGAACTCGCTACCGATCGCCGTCCGGTATTCAGGAACTGTTCCAGAGGTGTGAGGGGTTCAACCCGGCACCACTTGTCGAACGGAAACACGGCCGGCCGCTGAACAATGCGCCCTGCGCGTGCCCGCACGAAAGGGACCCGCGGGCACGTCGGAGCTGTGTGAAGGAGCCACAGAGATCCCCACGGACCCGATGGCGCCGACGCCTTGGTGGGCCGCCGCGAGGATCTCGTCCGTGTTCGTGTGTTGCTGGAAGCGCCCGACCGGCAAGCGGTCCCTGCTGCCGGTGGGTGACGCGGAAGTCGGCAAGACCGCGCTCGTCGGTGCGGTGGCGGCGGCGGGGACGGCCGACCCGGGCCCCCGGGGGCGGGCCCGGGCCTGGGCCGTGACCCGTAGAAAGGAGCCGTAGCGCTGTCGAGAGGCCATCCCGGACAGCACTACGGCTCCGCAACGCTGGGTGAATTCGCTATAGCGGAACTTGGGCTTCGCGATATAGCCCCATGCGCGTCACCGATATACCTTTCGTGCCCAGATCGGTGGCCCCCCGTATGTCCACCGCGCAAGGAGGACATCAGTGCAGCCCACCACCGGCACCGCGCCCCCACCGGGTGGGGTGGCCGGGCACGCTGCGGCCCCTGCGACCGTCGCGCGGGGTTCGTCCACGGGGGACGGATCGCGGCTGCGCACCGTGGGCCTCGGGCTCAGCGGAATCGTCGGCGTGGTCGTTCTGCTCGAACTGGTGGTGCGCACCGGCCTGCTTCCGCACGCCTGGTTCCCGCCGCCGTCGGAGATCGTCCCGGCCTTCGTCGGGCTGGTCACCTCGGGTGAGCTGTTCGTCCCGCTCGGCCAGACGCTGCAGGGCTGGGTGCTCGGCATCGCCGCCGCCGTCGTCGTCGCCGTCCCGCTCGGTGTGCTGATCGGCTCCTTGGAGCTCGCGCATCGCCTGACGCGCTTCATGCTCGAGTTCCTCCGGCCGATCCCCCCGGTCGCACTGATCCCGGCGGCCGTCCTCATCTTCGGGTCCGATCTGGACATGAAGGTCTTCCTGATCGCGTTCGGTACCTTCTGGCCGGTGCTGTTGCAGACGGTCTACGGCGTTCACGACGTCGACCCGACGGCGCGGGACACGGCCCGGTCCTACGGGCTCACCCCGCGGGCCGTGCTGTTGCGGGTCACGCTGCCCAGCGCGCTGCCCTACATCGCCACCGGCCTGCGCATCGCCTCGGCGATCGGCCTGATCCTCGCCGTCACGAGCGAGATCGTGGTCGGCGTGCCGGGGATCGGGGGCCGGATCACCGACGCCCAGTCCGCGGGCGGCGCCGAGGCGCTGATGTACGCGTGGATCCTCGCCGCCGGTCTGCTCGGATGGGTGCTCAACAGCGTGCTGCAGGCAACGGAACGCCGGGTCCTGCACTGGCACCCGTCCTTCCGTGGAGGTAACCGGTGATCCGCGGTCGTGTCACGGACTGGGCGCTGGCGCTCGTCCTCCCCGTCCTGCTGCTCGTGGCCTACGACGCCTGGGCACGCACCGCGGGCGACTTCTTCTTCCCGCCGCTGTCGGAGATCGGCGCGACCTTCGCCGACGAGTGGCTCTTCACCCGCATCCCAACCGACCTGCTCCCCAGCCTCGGGCGGATGCTGGCGGGCTTCGCGCTCGCCGTCGGCGGCGGCGTCGCGCTGGGCGCGCTGCTCGGGTTCTCACGCATGCTCTCGACAGCGCTGGACCCCGTGCTGCAGTTCCTGCGCGCGCTGCCGCCGCCCGCGCTGATCCCCGTCTCCCTGCTGGTCTTCGGAGCCGGGGACGGCGCGAAGGTCTTCCTCATCGCGCTCGGTGCGGTGTGGCCCGTGCTGCTCAACACCGTCGACGGTGTGCGCGGTGTGGACCGCACGGCCCTGGACATGGCCCGCTCCTACCGCGTGCCGGCCCACGCGCGGCTCACGCGGCTGGTGTTGCCGGCCGCGCTGCCGCGGATCTTCGCCGGTGCCCGCACGGCACTGGGCATCGCGATCATCCTCATGGTGGTCAGCGAGCTGATCGGGGCGGACAACGGCGTCGGCTACGTCGTGCAGCTCGCGCAGCGCGGGTTCGACATCCCCGAGATGTGGGCAGGCACCCTGCTGCTCGGCCTGCTGGGCTTCGGGGCCAACGCGCTCTTCGTCGCGTTCGAGAAGCGCGTTCTGCACTGGCACATCGCGACCACCGGCCGGGCGAGCAGCGCACCGCGCCGTCGCTCCCGCCGCCCCACCCCGAAGCCGACGGAGGCTGCCGGTGCTCGACGTTCGTGACCTGACCAAGACCTACGACCCTGCAGGCGCGCCGGCCATGGCCGACCTGACGTTCACGGTGGGCGAGCGCGAGTTCGTCTGCATCGTCGGCTCGTCGGGCTGCGGCAAGACGACGATGCTGCGCTGCCTGTCCGGCCTGGTCGCCCCGACGTCCGGCACGGTGACGCTGGACGGGACGCCGGTGGACGGCCCGCCGAAGGACATGGCCTTCGTCTTCCAGGACTACAGCCGCTCGCTGCTGCCGTGGATGACGGTCGCGGGGAACGTGAGCTTCCCGCTGTCCTACAAGGGCCTGTCGAAGGCTCAGGCGGCCGCGGCCACCGCGGAGGCGCTGGCGGCGGTCGGCCTCGGCGACCGCGGTGACAGCTACCCGTGGCAGCTGTCCGGCGGCATGCAGCAGCGCGTCGCCATCGCGCGGGCGCTGGCCTACCAGCCCCGGATCCTGCTGATGGATGAGCCGTTCGCCTCCGTCGACGCGCAGACCCGCGCCGACCTCGAGGATCTGTTGCTCGACATCTGGCGCCGTTACGACATCACGGTCCTGTTCGTCACCCACGACATCGACGAGGCCGTGTACCTGGCGCAGCGCGTGCTGGTGCTGCGCAGGCCCGCCCACGTGCACGAGATCGTCGAGGTGGACCTGCCGGCCGAGCGCGACCAGCTGGCCACCAAGCAGCTTCCCCGGTTCGGTGAGCTGCGCTCGCAGGTGCTGTCGAGCCTGCGTTCGCCCCAGGCCGTCGACGCCCCGTCCGTCCTACCCGGCTGACACCGCCCCCAGCAGTCCGCTCCCCAGCAGTACGCCCCGAAGAAGAGGACACAGATGAGGACCTGGTTACGCCTCGGCGCCGCCGTCGCCGCCGCGGCTCTGCTCACCACCGCCTGCGGCGGCGGTTCCGGTTCGGCACCGCAGGCGGGTGAGGACGGCCTCACGCCGTTGCGCATCGCCGAGACCGCCGGAGCCCCGCTGAACTTCCTCACCTACGGCGACGAGCAGGGTCATTTCGCCAACGCCGGGATCGACCTCGACATCTCCTCGTCCACGGGCGGCGCCACCGTGATCCCGCAGCTGATGAGTGGTGACCTGGACGTCGCGGGGTCGAACATCGTCTCCGGGATCATCGCGATCAGCCAGGGGCTGCCGATCCAGATGGTCTCGGCCGGCTCCAGCACCTCGGAGGACCCGGCGCAGGACTTCTCGGCCCTCATGGTCGCGCCGATCAGCACTGTGACGGGGATCGGCCAGCTCGCGGGGCAGAAGGTCGCGGTCAACAGCCTGCGCAACATCAACGACATCGTGCTCGGCAACCAGCTGCAGCAGGCAGGGCTGAGCTACGACAGCGTGCAGTTCGTGGAGATCCCGTTCCCGGACATGGCCCCGGCGATCCAGCGTGGGGACGTGGCCGCCGGCATGCTCATCGAGCCGTTCGTCACTGTGGCGGAGGGGCAGGGCCTGAAGATCATCGGCCGTCCGTACTCGGATCTGCGCCCCGGCCTGCAGATCGGGACGTACCTGATGCGGCAGGACCTCGTGCGCTCCGACCCGGACCTGGTGCAGCGGTTCCAGCAGGCCGTGAAGGCTACTGCCGACTCCATCGCCTCCGACCCGCAGTCGTTCCGCAACGCGCTGCCCCGGATCAGCCAGACCGACCCGGGGCTGGCCGAGAAGGTGCGGATCAACCTGTGGCGCGGCGCCAGCGACCGCGAGTCGTTGCAGCTCGTGATGGATCTGATGGTCCAGTACAAGCTGATCGACGCGCCCGTCGACCTCGACCAGGCACTGGCCGGCTGAGGTCAGTGCGGGGAGCGGAGGCGCTCGTGCACCATCTCCGCTCCGCGCAGGACCTGCGTGGCGAAGTCCCGGATCGCCTCGATGTCGCCCATCCGGCTGCTCGGGGCGGCCACGCCGAGCCCGGCCAGCGGCTGCCCGACCGTGTCGCGCAACGCCGCGGCCACGGCGCACACCCCGTCCGCGCTCTCCTCCCAGTTGAGCGCGTAGCCCTGGTTGCGGATCTCCGCGAGCTCCGCCTTGAGGGCCGTGCGGGAGGTGAGCGCCGCGCCCGTCGTCGCGGCGGGAAGCTCCTCGTGGGGGTAGCGCCGGTCGATCTCGGCGGCCGACAGCCCGGCGAGGATCGCCTTGCCGACGGCGGAGGCGTGCGCGGCCCGGACCACGCCCGTGCGGTTGCCCACCCGGACCGACCGCGGGCTCTCGGCGCAGTCGACGAACCGGATCGTGGTGCCCTCGAGCACGGCGAGGCTCGCCGTCTCCTGGGTCTGCTCCCGTAGCTCCTCGAGGACGGGACGGGCGACGCGGCGGATGTCGATTCGGCTGACCGCGGCGAGGCCGATCTCCACCAGCGCGGGGCCGGGACGGTAGGCACCGTTGGGCCGGTCCTGCATGACGAAGCCGCGCCGGCGTAAGGCGGTGAGCAGCCGGTGTGCGGTTGATCGAGCCACGCCGAGAAGATCGGCGGCCTCGGCCACACGCAACGCCTGACGCTCGCCGATCAGCTCTAGCAACCACAGGGCGTTGTCCACCGACGTGGTCGGTGCGGCTTGCCCGAGCGAGCGGTGCTGCGGCGAGGCCATCGGCCTGCTGTTCGACATGAAGGAACAATAGCCAACATACTTCTTTCTGGGCGGAATGGATGTCTAGCCTCAGCGCCATGATCTGGGACCCCGCCACCGCCGCGCCGGTGAGCTTCGAGCGGCCGGTCGTTGTCGTCGGTGGTGGCCCGGTGGGTATGACCGCCGCCGCCGCGCTCGCCGCCGAGGGCCTGCCGGTCGTGCTGGTGGAACTCTCACCCGAACCGCGTCCCGACTGGCGGGCCAGCACGTTCCACGCCGCCACCCTCGAGCTCCTCCAGACGATCGACATCACCGATCGGATGCACGCCGAGGGCCTGGTCGTGCCCAAGTACCAGTTCCGCGACCGCCAGGACGGACTGGTCGCCGAGTTCGACTTCCGCCTGCTGGCCGACGAGACCCCGTTCCCCTACCGGCTGCAGCTGAACCAGCAGCACCTCGTGCGGATGCTGGCCGAGCGGCTACGGGGTGACGAGCGGGTGCGGCTGCGCTTCGGCACCCGGCTCACGGGCCTCGACATCACCGCCGACGGCGCGCGGCTGCACCTGTTCGGACCGGAGGGCGAGACCGAGCTCCTCGCGTCGTACGTGATCGGTGCGGACGGCCCGCGCAGCGCGGTGCGTGGCGCGATGGGCGTCGACTTCGAAGGCTTCACCTACCCCGAACGCTTCGCGATCACGAGCACGTCGGTGGATCTGCAGGAGCTGCTGCCCGACCTCGGGCACGTCAACTACGTCGCCGACCCGCAGGAATGGCTCTTCATCCTGCGCACGCCGGAGTCGTGGCGCGTGGTGTGGCCCGTGCCGGAACGACTATCCACCGAGGAGGCCAGCGACCCTGCACGCCTGGAGAGCCAGCTGCAACGCGTAGCCCCGTACGAAGCCGGCTACCCGGTGATCGACCACCAGCTCTACAACGTCCACCAGCGGGTGGCCTCGGCGTTCCGGATCGGCCCGGTGCTGCTGGCAGGGGACGCCGCCCACATCAACTCCCCACTCGGCGGGGTCGGGCTCAACTCCGGGATCCACGACGCGATGGACGCCGCACGGCGGCTCGGCCGGATCGGGCGGGCCGGCAGCTCGGACATCGACGTCGACATCGACGCCGAGCTCAGCGCGTACGACCACGTTCGCCGCACGGTGGCCGTCGAGTACGTCCAGGCCGACACCCAGCGCAACACCGATCGACTGCGCGAGACCGATGACACGGTTCGCCGGCAGAACCAGGACGATATGCGGGCAATTGCTGCTGATCCGCAGCGAGCACGCGCCTACATTCGTCGGGTGTCCCTCCTGGAGAGCGTGCAACGCTTCGGGATCGGCACGCCGCCTGCCGAGCTGGAACTGGAGGAAGCCAGATGACACTGGACCACGTCGGAACGGACGCGGACCTCGCTGAGTTCTACCGTGACCTTGCCGCAGTGGATCTCAGCCCGCTCTGGACGATCACCGAGCAGCTGCTCACCCCGACCCCGCGCCCCAGGTCGGTGCCCTGGCTGTGGTCGGCCGCCACGATGAAGCCGCTGGCGCGCCGGGCCATTCAGCTCGTGCCCGTGGAGCGCGGAGGCGAGCGGCGGGTGCTCAGCCTGCAGAACCCCGGGCTCGGCGGGTCGCCCTACGCCGCCGGCACGCTCTGGGGGGCACTGCAGTGCCTCGGCCCGCGCGAGGTGGCCCCCGCCCACCGCCACTCGCCGGGCGCGATCCGGTTCGTGCTGGAGGGCGACGGCGTTTTCACCACCGTCGACGGCGACGCCTGCGACATGCACCCCGGCGACCTCGTGCTGACCCCGTCGATGAACTGGCACGACCACGTCAACAGCGGCGACGGGGAGATGTTCTGGTTCGACGGGCTCGACCTGCCGATGGTGCAGGCCCTCGACAGCATCTTCTTCGAGCCCTACCCGGGGCCGGGGGAGAGCCAGCCGGAACCGGCCGAGCACAACGTGTCGGAGCGGCTCTATGCCGGCGGCACCCGCTACACCGACGGTGCTGTGGCCGACGTGCTCAGCCCCCGGCACTCGAAGCTCATGATCTACCGCTGGGCCGACACCCTGGCCGAGCTCGACCGCCTGACGGCAGCTTCCGGCGACGCGGTCGTCTCGGTGGAGTACACCGACCCGGAGTCCGGGGCGAGCGTCATGCCCACCATGGCCTGCGCGGCCTACCGGGTGCGGGCCGGCAGCCACAGCCTCCCGGTGCGCCGCACCGGCAACTCGGTGCACGTCGTCTTCAGCGGCCACGGTTCCAGCGTGATCGGCGGTCGCCGGTTCGACTGGGGGCCGGGCGACATGTTCGTTGTGCCGTCGTGGGCTGCTTGCGAGCACTTCGTCGATACCGAGCACGTCGCCGACGACGGCACCGAGCACGCCGAGGTGTTCGTCGTGTCCGACGCACCGGTGTTGCGGGCGCTGGGCCTCTACCGCGAGGAGACCCTCGCGGCCCCGCAACAGATCACCGACATCTTCTCCCCTCGCTGAAATTCTGGAGACTTCGTGAAGCTCGCGTTGTTCGACGACTACCGCCTCGGTGTCGTCCGCACCGCCCCCGAGGGTGACGTGATCGTCGACGTCACCGCCGCGCTGCCGGTCCCGCACGACCCGGACCCCGTCACGGCGGGCTGGTGGCGCGGCCTCGCCCGCGACTTCGACGAGCTCTCCGGCGCCCTGCGCGCGGCGGCGGCCGACGGCCCGGCCAGGCCGGTCTCCGACGTGGTGCTGCATGCACCCGTGCTGAACCCGTCCAAGGTGATCGCGGCGGCGAGCAACTACGGAGATCACGTCGCCGAGATGCACGAGGTACAGCAGCGCACCCTCGGCCGCGTCGAGGCCTGGATGATGAACTTCGACGTCTTCCTCAAGGCGCCGTCGTCCATCGTCGGGCCGGGCGGGCGGATCGTGCTGCCGCGCGACGTCGTGGCAGCGGGACACGAGGTGCACCACGAGTCCGAGCTGGTCGTGGTGATCGGCCGCGGCGGCAAGGACATCCCGGTGGAGAAGGCGATGGACGCCGTCCTCGGCTTCACCGCCGGGCTGGACATCACCGTGCGCAGCGCGGCCGACCGTTCCCGCCGCAAGAGCTACGACGGGTTCAGCCCGCTCGGCCCGTACCTCGTCACCACCGATGAGCTCGGCGACGGGTCGGACCTCGACATCCTGCTCACCTCGGGCGAGGCCGTGCGGCAGCAGGTGAACACTCGCGACATGATCACCCCGGTGCCGGCGATCGTCGCCTACGCCTCGTCGGTGATGACGCTGCAGCCCGGCGACGTGCTCTTCACCGGTGCACCTCCCGGCGTGGGGCCCATCGCCGCGGGCGAGCAGCTGGACATGTCGATCAGTGGGATCGGCTCGATGACGGTGACCGTCACGTCGGCAACGGCCTGAGCAGCCCTCCTCAGCTGCGTCCGGGAGCGTCCGGGCCGAGCCACATGTCAATCTGGTGCCTCGTCCCGTAGTCCGGGTGCGGATACGCGTCGTGGACGTACGGGGCGAGGATCGACGGGCTGTTGTACACGTAGAGCGGCACGGGGTTCGAGACGTTCTCCAGGATGTAGCGCTGGATGTCGACCAGCGCCTGCAGACGGGCTGACTGGTCGAGCATCCCGCGTTGCGCGGTGATCATCCGGTCCAGCTCGGGATCGTTGATCCCGTACCAGTTGCGCGCGCCGTCCGAGACCCACTCGGTGCTGAGGTACTCGTCGGCCGCGAGCATGGGGGTCTGCAGGCCGAAGCCCATGTCGTAGTTCTTCCCGGCGAAGCTCTCGGTGAAGTACGTGGCGTAGTCCTGCAGGTCCAGCTCGACCTGGATGCCCACCTCCGCGAGGTCCTGCTGGGCCCACTGTGCCTCGCGGACCACGGTCTCGCCGTAGCCGTCGGTGAGGATCATCCGCACGCTGAACCCGTTGGGGTAGCCGGCTTCGGCGAGCAGTCGCCGCGCCTGCTCGGGGTCGTGCGGCTGCAGGCGGGCGCTCTCCTCAGGGGCGAGGCCGCCGAACAGCGTGGGGGTCACCGGCCCGCTCAGGCTGCCACCGGCGCGGATCGTCGAGAGCATCCCCTCCCGGTCGATCGCCATCGCGACGGCCCGCCGCACGCGCACGTCGTCGAACGGTTCGCGCTCCTGGTTCATGTAGAGCCGCACCTGCGTCAACCCCTGTTCCTCGTTGAGCTGCAGCGAGGAGTCCTGCGACATGATCCGGTCCACCTGCGCCTTGTCCAGCGTCAGGGGGCTGAGGTAGTCGACCTGACCGGTGCGCAGCGCGGCGATGGCGGAGGCCTGGTCCGGGACGATCGAGACGTGCACGCCCGCCATGTGCGGGGTGCCCTCCCGGTAGTAGTTCGGGTTGGCCGACAGCACGCGCTCCCGGTCGCGCTCCCACTTGTCGAGCACGAACGGCCCGGTGCCGATGGCGGTGGTGTTGAGGTCGAACTCCCCGCGCGTCCCCTCGCACGGCAGGATCCACATGAAGTGGTTGGCCATGTTCTGGTCGAACTCCGCGTACGGCTCGGCGAGCCGGAAGACCACGGTGTACGGGTCGGGCGCCGAGATGTCCTGCACCATGCTGATCAGGTTGAGCTGGTGGCCGGGCAGCTCACGGATCCGCTGCATCGTGCACAGCACGTCGTCGGCGGTGAACTCGCGGCCGTTCACCGGGGGCTTGTCGTGGAAGCGCACGCCGTGGCGCAGGTTGAAGGTCCACGTCCGGCCTTCGTCGGACGGGCCCCACTTCTCGGCGAGGTCGCCCTCCAGCTGCGGGGAGCCGTAGGGGACGTCCGGCCCGGTGTCGAAGTCGACGAGCTTGCTGTAGGTGGAGCCGATGGCGACGTGGGTGTTGAAGGACGACTGGGCCTGCGGGTCGAGCGAGCGCGCGTCCGACGGCAGGGAGTAGCGGAAGATGCCGCCGTCCTGCGGTGGTCCGGCGGGCTGCGCCACGCCTCCTGCCGGGCTCCTGCCGCCCGGGGCGGAGAAGCAGCCGGTGCCGAGCAGGGCCACGGCGACGAGCGTGACGATGATCTGCAGCCGGCGTCGTTGCACGGCAGCCTCCCTCGGGGTCGGCGGGATCAACGGATCTGCTGCTTCGGGTCGAAGAAGTCGCGCAGCGCATCGCCGAGGAGGTTGAAGGCGAGGACGGCGACGGTGAGGATCCCGCCGGGGAAGACGACCATCCAGGGGGCGATCTCCATGTATCGCGAGCCCTCGCTGAGCATCGCGCCCCAGGACGGCGTCGGTGGCGGTGTGCCGATGCCCAGGAAGCTCAGCGCGGACTCGGCGATGATCACGATGGCGAACAGCAGGCTCGTCACCACGAGCAGCGGTGCGAGCAGGTTGGGCAGCCCGTGCCGGCGCAGGATCCGCCAGGTGCTGCACCCGCTGGCCCGTGCCGACTCGATGAAGAGTTCCTCGCGGATGCGCAGCATCTCCCCGCGGGCCACGCGGTTGAACGAGGGGATGACGAGCAGGCTCAGCGCGATCACCGTGTTGCGCACGCTCGGGCCGAGCAGGGCCGCGACGAACAGCAGCAGCACGATCCCGGGGATCGCCATCAGGGTGTCCATCACCCGCTGCAGCGCCGTGTCGAGCGCGCTGCCGCCGAAGTAGCCCGATGCCACCCCGATCGCGATCCCGATGATGCCGCCTGCGACCAGCGTTGCCACCGAGACCAGCAGGGAGGTGCGCGCGCCGAAGAGCACCCGGCTGAAGATGTCGCGGCCGAGGTCGTCGGTGCCCATCAGGAACTGCGCGCTCGGCGGCTGCTGGAAGGCTTCCCGGTGCTGTGCCACCGGGTCGAAGGGCGCGAGCACCGGGGCCAGTACCGCGGCGAGGACGAACAGCGCGATGAGCGCCAGTGCCACGACACCGAGGGGCTGCGTGCGGACCAGGTGGCGCAGACCCCGCCGTGCGGTGCGGCGTACGACCGGTACCCGGTCCGCCACGATCTCGGTCATCCGACTCGTCTCCCGTTCGTCACGCGTAGCGGATGCGCGGGTCGATCACTCCGTACAGCAGGTCGACCACGAGGTTGACCAGCACGAACACGGCGCCGTAGACGACGACGCAGCCCAGCACGACGGGGTAGTCACGCAGCTGGACGGACTCGAAGATCAGCATGCCCATGCCGGGGATTCCGAAGATCGACTCCAGGATCACGGTGCCGCCGAGTATCGATCCGACCTGTAGACCGACCAGCGTGAACACGGGGACGAGCGAGTTGCGCACGGCGTGGACGAACACCCGGGTCTCGGACGCGCCTTTCGCCCGGACCGTGCGGACGAAGGGGGAGCGCAGCACCTCCAGCAGCGACGAGCGCAGCATCCGCGCGATCGCCGCCATGCCCGCCACACCGAGCGCGAGTGCGGGCAGCGCCATGTGGACGAGGTTGCTCCCGAGATCTTCGCCGGGTGTCCGGTACACCAGCGGCGGCGACCAGCCGAACCACAGCGCGAGGTAGGTCACGAGCAGCAGGCCCAGCCAGAAGTTCGGCACGGAGATCCCCGCAACCGAGACGACCCGAAGGCCCTGGTCCAGCCAGCTGTTCTGCCGCGCGGCCGAGAGCAGCCCCAGCGGAATGCCGAGCAGGACGCTCACCAGCATCGCCATCACCCCCAGCTGCAGGGTGGTGGGCAGCCGGTCGGCGATCAGCGCGGTGACGGGCTCCTGGCTCTGGAACGACGTGCCGAAGTCGCCGCGGGCCGCGTCGGTGACGAAGGTGCCCAGCTGCGTCAGCAGTGGCTGGTCGAGGCCCAGCTGGGCGGCGAGGGCCGCGACCTGCTCCTCGCTCACGCCCGGGGCGTCGGCGAGTTGCAGCCGCACGGCGTCGCCGGGGATCAGCCGCAGTGTCAGGAACACGAAGACGGTGACGAGCGCGACGACGAGCAGGCCGTAGAGCGCGCGCCGGAGCACGTACTCAGCCACGGGCCGCCGCCTCTCCGGTCAGCAGGTGGCACGCCGCGATCCGGCCGGGTCCGGCCGCGACAGGTTCCGGTGGCGTGGTGCGGCACGGATCGAACGCCGACGGGCAACGGGTGTGGAACCGGCAGCCGGGCGGGGGAGCACTCGGGCTGGGTATCTCGCCGCGCACCACCCGGCGCCCGCGCAGGCGGGCGACGGCCGGGTCGGCCGTGGCGACCGCATCGGCGAGCGTGCGCGTGTAGGGGTGGCGCGGATTGGACAAGAGCTCGTCGGCCGGGCCCTGCTCGACGATCTCACCGAGGTACATCACGCAGATCCGGTCGGAGACGTACCGGACGACGTTGAGGTCGTGGGCGATGAACAGGTAGGACAGGCCGAGCTCGCTCTGGAGCGAGCGCAGCAGGTTGAGCACCTGGGCCTGCACCGACACGTCGAGCGCGCTCACGGCCTCGTCGCACACCAGTAGCCGGGGATCGGTGGCCAGTGCCCGCGCGATCCCGATGCGCTGCGCCTGGCCGCCGGAGAACTGGTGGGGGTACTTGTCCAGGTCGCTCGTGGACAGGCCGACGAGTTCGAGCAGCTCGCCCGCCCGCCGGCGGTTCGCCCGCGTGTCGGTGCCGCCCTGCGCCTCGAGGGGCTCGCTGATCACCGAGAACACGGTCATCCGCGGGTCGAAGGAGCTCACCGGGTCCTGGAAGACGATCTGCATGCGCCGGCGCAGCGGCCGCAGCTCGCGAGCGCGCATCCCGGTGAGCTCACGGCCCTCGAACCGGATGCTGCCGCTCGTCGGGTCGAGCAGGCGCAGCACCAGCCGGGCCACTGTCGACTTCCCCGACCCGGACTCCCCGACGAGGCCGACCGTCTCGCCCTGCCCGACCGAGAACGACACCCCGTCGACGGCCCGGACGTGCCCGACGGTGCGCCGCAGCAGCCCGCGCGTGATCGGGAAGTGCTTCACGAGGTCGCGGACGGCGAGCACGTCCTGCTCGGTGGCGGGCACGGGAGCGGCGGCGGGTTCGGCGACCGACGACATCACGCGCTCTCCCGTCCGACGGCCGCGACGGTGCCGTGCGGGGCCGCCCGGTGGAGCAGGCACCGGCTCGTCCGGCCGCCGCCCAATGAGTACAGGTCGGGCGCGGTGGTGGCGCACTCGTCCCAGGCCTGCGGGCAGCGCGGGTGGAACCGGCAGCCGGCCGGGGTGTCGTGCAGGCTCGGCACGGCGCCGGGAATGGCGGCGAGGGGGAGCGTCTTGTCGGTGGTGGGCGTGGGCACCGCGGCGAGCAGCGCCGTGCTGTAGGGGTGGCGCGGATCGCCGAGCACCTCCGCGGTGGGGCCCTGCTCCACCACCTGACCTGCGTAGAAGACCACGACCCAGTCGGCCGTCTCGGCGACGACGCCCATGTCGTGCGTGACGAGCAGCAGCGCGGTGCGGTACTCGCGCTGGACGGTGCGCAGCACCTCGAGCACCTGTGCCTCGATGGTGACGTCGAGGGCGGTGGTGGGCTCGTCGGCGATGAGCAGCCGGGGGGAGCAGGCCAACGCGATCGCGATCATCACGCGCTGGCGCTGACCGCCGGAGAGCTGGTGCGGGTAGGCGTCGATGCGGCTGCGTGGATCGGGGATGCCGACCTGGTCGAGCAGCTCGATCGCGCGTTCCCGCGCGGCCCGCTTCGAGACCCGCCGGTGCAGCCGGATGGCCTCGACGACCTGGTGGCCCACCGAGTACAGCGGGTCCAGCGAGGACATCGGGTCCTGGAAGATCATGGCGATCTCGTCGCCGCGGACCCTGCGCATCCCGCGGGTGTCCAGCTCGGCGAGGTCGCGCCCGTCCCAGAGCACCCGCCCTCCGCTGATCCGGCCGCCGTCGAGCAGGCGCAGCACGGCCAGTGCGGTGACGCTCTTGCCCGACCCGGACTCGCCGACCACGGCGACCGTCTGGTTCTCGGCCACGCTGAAGCTCACGCCGCTTACGGCCTCCACGGTGCCTGCTGCCGTGGTGAACTCGACCCGTAGGTCCTCGATCTGCAGGAGCGGTTCGGAGTCCAGGTCGGAGTTCACACAGCCTCCTCGTTGGGGCGCGGTGCTCTCGTCGGCCGCGGCTAGAACCGGGCTCTAGAACTGCATCTGAGGGTGATGCGTGCCACTCTATGTGTCAAGGTCCGTTTCATCCGGTCTGTGCGGAGCGCACAAACGCTGCCGTCGGCCGGGTCCGCGTCACAGTTCGCGCAGCCTTGTCATGAAAGTCCTGTTCGCAACTTTTGTCGGACCCGCTTCGTAGGCTGCGCGAATGCTTCCCAACCTCGTGGGCGAGGCGGCCGATCGCGCCGAGCATCGCCTCCACGACCAGACGGTCATCTGGCTGACGACGGTCAGCCCCGACGGGCAGCCGCAGACGTCGCCCGTGGGCTACGCGTGGGACGGCGAGACGTTCGTGATCCTCAGCCGGCCCGACGCCCCGAAGGTCCGCAACCTGCGGGCCAACCCCAGGGTTGCGCTGCATCTCGACCTCGATGGCGAGGCGGAGAAACACAGCATCCTCACCATCGAGGGCGTCGCCGAGCTGAGCTCCGCGTCACCGGGTGGGTCCGCTCCGCTGGATGCGGGCGAGGCCTCGGCCTACGTGGCGAAGCACCTGGAGTCGATGCGCTGGGCCGGCATCACACCCGAGTCGACCTTTGCCGACTTCTCCACGGTGATCCGGGTGACGCCCTCCCGGGCCCGCTGCTACTGAGCGGCCGGTCAGACGGGAGTGGACTCGGCCAGCAGGTCGGGTTCGATCACCGTGCGCATGCGCGTGAGGACGTCCATCATCGCCTCGACCATCTGGCGGGCCTCCTTGGCCGAACGAGCGGAGGCGATCTCGCGGCGCGCCTCCCCCGTGAAGCTCGTGAGGAGGGCCACCAGCACCCTGTTTACCGGCTGGTTGTCGGCCCGCAGCAGACGGAAGTTGCTCTTCACCCACTCCTTGCCGCTCTGGCGGAGCAGCCGCTGGAAGCCGGGAGGAGTGTCGCCGTCGTGGATGAGCTTGACGATGTCGCGGTTCGGCCAGGTGGCGTTGAGATAGGCGCGCGCACCGGCCTCGAACAACTCGAAGGGGTCGGTGACGCCGCTGTCCTTCGCGGCGGCGACAGCGGTGGCCGCCACGGCGTGCTGCTCGTCGCGGTACCGCTCCCACAGCGCGGTGAACAGCTCGCTCTTGCCCCCGAAGTGGTGGTACAGGCTGCCGACGCTCGACCCCGCCCGCTCGACGACATCCGAGACGCTGGCCTCGGCGAAGCCGCGCTGGGCGAAGACGACCCGCGCGGCGTCCAGCAGTTGGGTGCGGGTCTGCTCGGTGCTGCCCCACTGGCGACCGGCGCTGCGACCACGGCCCACGCTCCGCGTTGTCACGGCGCCTCCTCAGCCTTCCCCGGCCGTTCCGTTGCGGCCGCGGGGGACCGATAGTGCCAGCACACGCCGTGCACGGCGGTTCGACCCGCCCTACCTGGCCGGCCGGAAGACGGGGACGGCGGTGCCGTCGTGGTCCTCCCAGTCGAGCTGCACGCGCTGCCCGACGTGGAGGGTGCCGGGTTCGGCGATCACTTCGGTGAGGATGCGGAAGCCTTCGTCGAGGTCGACGTAGGCGACCGTGTAGGGCGCGTGGGCGCGGAAGAACGGGTGGCCGTGCTGGCGCACCACGGTGAAGGTGTAGACGGTGCCGCGGCCGGTGGAGTCGAGTGTCTCCAGGTCGGGGTCGTCGTGGCCGCGGGGGTAGAACACCACCTCGCCGGTGCTGCGGTGGCGCTGGTAGGTGAGCCGGTGCTCGCCGCAGGCTTGCCAGAACGGGCCGGTGTCGGCCTCGTCGAGCACCGGCAGGGGCCGCGCGGGTGCGGAGTCGGTGGTGGTGCTCACGGTGCTCAGTCCTTTCCGAGGATGACGGTGGCGGCGGAGTGGCGGGTGCCCAGCTGTCCGCCGTTGCCGTGTGCGACGGCGAGGCGGGCCCCGTCGACCTGGGAGGTTGACTCGCCGCGCAGCTGTCGGGCGGCCTCGATGAGCAGGAAGATCCCGCGCATGCCGGGGTGGTTGGACGACAGTCCGCCGCCGTCGGTGTTCAGCGCGGGTGCTCCGGGGTGGTCCCAGCGCAGCCGGCCGCCCTCGACGTAGGAGCCGCCTTCGCCTTTCTTGGCGAAGCCGAGGTCCTCCAGCAGTGTCAGCACGGTGATGGTGAACGAGTCGTAGATCATCGCGATGTCGATGTCCTCGGGCCGCACTCCCGCCTCGCCGTACGCGAGCGGCGCCGACCGTGCCCCGGCGCTGGTCGTGAGGTCGCGGGTGTTGCCCGGGTAGCCCACCGCCTCACCGCTGCCGAGGATCCAGACCGGAGGCTTGCGGATCCCCGCCGCGACATCGTCGCCGACGATCACCACCGCGCCGCCGCCGTCGGAGACGAGGCAGCACTCCAGCAGGTGCAGCGGGTCGGCGACCATCCGGGAGCCGAGCACGTCGTCGACGGTGAGCTCGCCGACGTTCTTGATCCCGATGTCACGCAGCCCGGCGACGGCCTCCGGGTTGCGCACCGCATGCGCACGCGTGGTCACCGCGATCTCGGCGAGTTGCGCGGGTGTGGTGCCGTACTCGTGCATGTGCCGCTGGGCCACCAGGGCGTAATTGCCGATCAGCGGCAGCCCGTAGGGGATCTCCATGTTCATCCCCGGCGCCGGGTCGGGCGTGCTGCGGGCTCCGGTGCCGATGGCCCTGGCCTCGCTCTTGGCCGTGGAGCCGTAGGTCAACAACGCGACGTTCGCCCGTCCGGCCGCGATGTCACGGGCGGCGTGGGCGGCGTGGAACTCGTAGGAGCTACCACCCAGCGACGTCGTATCGATCACCCGCGGCGCGATACCCAGGTGCTCGGCGACAGTGATGCCCGACATCGCGCCGGTCTCGCCGGCGTCGTAGAGCGCGTCGACGTCGGCGAACGTCAGCCCGGCGTCCTCCAGCGCCCGAGCCGCGGACTCGGCCTTGATCTGCATCTTGCTGCGGCCGGGCGCCCGGCGCAGAGGGTACTCGTGGATGCCGGCGATCGCCGCCCGTCGCGGTGCCATGTGCGTCTCCCCGTCTGGTGAATGCGGCCGGTACGTCAGCGCGGAAGGTCAGCGCGGTGGATCAGCGCGGAAGATCAGCGCGGAAGATCAGCGCGGAAGATCAGCGCAGCCGGAATCGGCCGCGGTCGATGACCACGCTGCCGTCCGCTGTGCTCGTCCGGAACAGAGCATCGTCGGGGCCGTCGGCCCCCGTCCACACCGACACGACGAGCTCTTGGCCGGGCAGGACCGGCCTGCTGAAGCGGCCCGACATCCCGCCGAACCGCTTCGGGTCGGAACCGCACACGGCGTGCAGCAGGGCGCGGCCGGTGAAGCCGTACGTGCAGAGCCCGTGCAGGATCGGGCGGTCGAAGCCGCCGCGTGCGGCGAACGCGGGGTCGGAGTGCAGCGGGTTGCGGTCGCCCGAGAGGCGGTACAGCAGCGCCTGGTCCGGACGGATGCGGTAGCGCACCTGCTCGTCGGGCTCGCGGTCGGGGAGCGTCCAGGTGTCGCTCTGACCCGGTTCGCGGCCGAAACCGCCCTCGCCGCGGATGAACACGCCGCTGCGCGTGGTGACGAGCGGCCGTCCGTCCAGCGTCGCGGTGTTCTCGGTGGTGACGAGCGCGCCGCTGCCCTTGTCCTGGATGCCGGTGACCCCCGAGGTGACCTGCACCGTTGCGGCGACGGGCAGTGTGGCGTGCAGTTCGAACGCCTGCTCGGCGTGCACGAGTTTCGCAGGGTCGAAGTCGCCGAGCCGGCGGCCCGTACGCGCCGCCGCGGCGAGCACGCCGAAGGTCGGGAGCACCTGCTGCTCAACACCGGCGGTGTTCTCGGTGGTGAACTGCAGTTCGGTGGTGGGGTCGTCGGCCCCGGCCCCGACGCCCAGTGCGTAGAGGATGGCATCGGTGGCGTTCCAGGACCGGTCGACCGGCTCCGACCGGATTCCGACGAGGCTGTGGTCGAGCGCCATGGCGCGCCTCCAGCGGAGTCGAGTGGAACTACATTCTAGGACAACCCTCAGCGTGGCTCGATGCCCTTGTCAAGCCGTTGACAGCCTCGTCACCGTGCGGTCTCATGGAAGAATCTGATTCTAAAACACGGATTTACCTCTGGCGTGCAGTGCGGAGCAGGTGGGGGACCGGGTATGACTCAGGCCGATCACGTCGCGGTGGTCGATGACGAGCACGGAGTCGGGCAGCGGGACCGGGGCCGCCGGTCGCTGGCCTCGCCACAGCGCCTCCGGTCGTTCTTCGCCCCACGGAGCATCGCCCTCGTCGGGGCGTCGGAAGGTTCCGGCTGGGCCCGTTTCATCCTCGACAGTCTCTCCACCTCCGGGTTCAGCGGCGAGCTTCGGCTCGTCCATCCCGTGCGTCCCCAGGCCTTCGGCCGGCCCACGGTGCCGAGCCTGCGAGACCTGGACGAGCCCGTCGACCTCGCGTTCGTGCTGGCCCCGACCCGCGCCGTCGAGGGCGTGCTGGAGGACGCCGCCGCGGCCGGGATCCACAACGTCGTGGTGCTGGCCTCGGGGTACGGCGACGGCGGGGGCGAGGAGGGCCGGGAGCGCGAACGCCGGCTGGTCGAGCGCGCGATAGATCTCGACCTCACCCTGCTCGGCCCCAACTGTCTCGGCTTCGTGAACGCGGCGGCCGGAGTGGCGCCGTTCGGGCTGCACATCGTGCCGCCGCTGCGCAGGGGAGGGCTGGGCGTCGTGCTGCAGAGCGGGGCGCTCACCAGCAACGTCCTCGCGTTCGCGCGGGCCCACGGCATCGGGATCAGCCTGCTCACGTCGATGGGCAACGAGGCAGTGATCACGGCGGCCGACGTGATCGAGCACCTCATCGACGACGACGACACGCGTGTGATCGGTCTGTTCCTCGAGTCGGTCCGGGACCCTCAGCGGTTCACGGCCCTCGCAGAGCGGGCGCTTCAGGTCGGCAAGCCGATCGTGGCGCTCAAGGTGGGGCGCAGCCCGGCGGGCCAGTTGGCCGCGCTGGCCCACACCGGCGCCGTGGCGGGCGACGACGCTGTCGTGGCCGCGGCGTTCCGCCAGTACGGCGTGACCAGGGTGGACAGCCTGGAGGAACTGCTGATCACGGCGGGGCTGCTCGGCTCGGGAACGGTGCCGACGGGCCGCCGGATGGGAGTGGTCACGGCGTCGGGTGGGGCGTGCGACATCATCGCCGACCGCAGCGCGGACGAGGGCGTGGAGATCCCGGAGTTCAGCGAGTCCACCGGTGCCCAGCTGCGCGAACTGCTCCCGTCGTTCGCCGCCGCGCGCAACCCGCTCGACGTCACCGGGGTGATCCTGGCCGACACCGCCACGGCGAGCGCCAACCTCGGCGGCACCGCCCTCAACGCCGTGGCCGCCGACCCGAAGCTCGACTTCGTGCTCAACCTGATCTCCGTGCCCGTCGCAGCGCCTCCCGACCCGGCGGTGCCCGAACGCCGCATGGCCGACATCGCGGCCACCGTGGCACGGTCGCCGATCCCGATCGTCAACTTCTCCGCCACCTGCAGCGACCTGTCCGAGTACGGCGCCGACCTCCTCGACCGGCACGGCCTGCACGTCGTCGGGGGCATCGAGTTCGGGCTGACCGCGGTGGGGCACGCGATCCGGTGGAACGAGATGCGCCAGGACCGCGCCGCCCGTCCGGCGGCCGCACCGGCGCCCGCTCCGCGCGTCGCACCGGACGACCTGCCCGACGGGGCGTGGTCCGAGGCGCGGGCCCGTGACCTCCTGGTCGCGGCGGGCGTGCCGGTGGTGCCGGCCGAGCTCGTGCAGGACCCCGATGCGGCGGTTGCCGCGGCCGAACGGCTCGGCCTCCCGGTGGCGGTGAAGGTCTGCTCGGCCGCCATCACGCACAAGTCCGACATCGGGGGCGTCGCCCTCGGCCTCGGCGAGCCCGACGCGGTGCACGCCGCGACGGAGAGCGTGCTCGCCGCGGGACGGGCGGTCACCGGCGACGTCGAGGGCGCCCTGGTGAGCCCGATGCGCACCGGCGGCACCGAACTGTTCGTCGGCGTCACGGTGGACCCGTCCTTCGGGCCGGTGCTCGCCGTCGGGCTGGGCGGAGTGTTCATCGAGGTGCTGCGCGACGTCAGCCTGCGGGTTCTGCCGGTCGATCCCGCAGAGGTGGTGCGCATGCTCGGTGAGCTGCGCGGTGCGCCGGTACTGGCAGGCGCGCGCGGGACGGTTCCCGTGGATCTGCAGGCCGTGGCCGAGGTGGTGACCAAGGTCGCCGAGTGCGCCCGGTCGCTGGGCCCGGCCCTGCAGGTGCTGGAGATCAACCCGCTCTGGGTGGACGGGTCGCACGTCGAAGCGCTCGACGTGCTCGTGGCGACCGGGCCCAGCTGATCGACCCCGTAGACCGACCCGCCTGATCGACCGCCTGAGGAGGCGACGACGTGGAACTCGACCTGGGACCGGAGGCGTCCAAGTTCCGGCAGGAGACCCGGGACTGGATCGCCGACAATGCGCCCGCCGGCCTGGCCGACCTGGTCGACTGGACCGTCCCACCGATGACGGCGGGCGACCATTCCGCCCACGCGCAAGCAGCGAAGAGCCCACTGCACGAGGAGTGGGAGCGCAGGCTGCTGGCCGAGCGGATGATCTGCCCGCAGTGGCCGGAGCGGTTCGGCGGCCGCGGTTGGACCGCGGTGCAGAACGCCATCTACAGCGAGGAGTGCGCCCGGGCCGGCGTGCCGCGGATCCGGCGTGGGTTCGGTGAGGGGATGGTGGGCCCCTCTGTCATGGTGCACGGCACGCCTGAGCAGCAGGAACACTTCCTGCCGCGGATCATCAGCGCGGAGGACGTGTACTGCCAGGGCTTCTCCGAGCCGGACCACGGCTCCGACCTGGGCGCCGTCTCCACACGCGGCGTGGTCGACGGCGACGAGATCGTGATCAGCGGGCAGAAGGTGTGGACGTCGGGCTTCGCCCGCGCGAACATGATCTTCGTCCTCTGCCGCACCGACACCGCGGCCCCCAAGCACCGGGGCATCTCCTACGTGCTGCTCCCGATGCGGGACAACAACATCGACGCGCGCCCACTGCGTCAGCTCACCGGTAACGCCGAGTTCGGTGAGGAGTTCTTCGACGGCGCGAGGGCACCGCTGTTCAACGTGATCGGCGGGCTGAACAACGGCTGGCGCGTCGCGATGACGACGCTGGGCCACGAGCGGGGCGGCAGCGCGACGATCGGCCACCTGAAGTACCAGCGGCAGCTCACCGCGCTGGTCGAGCTGGCCCGCGAGGTGGGCCGGGACAAGGACCCGATGGTGCGCCAGCAGCTCGCGTGGGCGCACACGCACGTCGAGATCATGCGGTACCAGGGCCTGCGACTGCTCGCCCAGCTGGCCGAGGGGCGCGAGCCAGGCCCGGAGGCGTCGATCTCGAAGCTCTTCTGGAGCGAGTACGAGCGCCGCATCGGGGAGATCGCGATGGAGCTGATGGGACCCGACGCGCTCGTGCGCCCCGACGGCGAGGGCTACCGGCTCTCGCACTGGCAGCAGGTCTTCCTCGCGAGCCGGGCCGGAACGATCTACTCCGGCACGAGCGAGATCCAGCGCAACATCATCGCCGAACGCGCGCTCGGGCTGCCGAGGGAGCCGCGCCCGGCCGAGCTGAAGGGAGCGGGGGCATGACGGCTGCCACGACGGGACTATCGGGGCGGGTCGCGATCGTCACCGGGGCCGGGCGCGGGATCGGCGCCGGGATCGCCCGGCTGCTCGCCGCGCAGGGCGCGTCGGTGGTGGTGAACGACCTCGGAGTGGAGCTGGACGGCTCGGGGGCGGACAAGGGGCCGGCCGCCGAGGTCGTCCGGGAGATCACGGAGGCCGGTGGCACCGCGATCGCCGACGGCGGCGACGTCTCCGACCCGGACCAGGCCGAAGGGCTCGTCCGCACGGCGATCGAGGAGTTCGGGAAGCTCGACGTGCTGGTGAACGTGGCCGGCATCCTGCGCGACCGGATGATCTTCAACCTCAGCGAGAAGGAGTGGGACGACGTCATCCGCGTCCACCTCAAGGGCCACTACAACACCACGAAGCCCGCTGCCGCGTACTGGCGTGACCAGCGCAACCCCGACGGCCACTATCGGCTGATCAACTTCACGTCGGTCTCCGGGCTGCACGGCGCCCCGGGACAGCCGAACTACGCCGCGGCGAAGATGGGCATCGTCGGGCTCACCTACTCCTGCGCCAACGCGCTGGGCCGCTACGGCGTCACCGCCAACGCGATCTCGCCGGGTGCCGCCACCAGGATGACGGCGTCGATCCCCAGCGAGCGGCAGTCCGGCGCCCTTCGCGACAGCGACGAGCGCTCGCCCGACAACATCGCGCCGATCGTCGCGTACATCGCGAGCGAGGCGTCTGACTGGCTCACCGGCCAGGTCGTCGGCGCGCGCGGGTACGAGGTGCACCTCTACAACAAGCCGGCGCCCGTCCGGCACATCGTCTCGGACGGCCCGTGGGAGCCCGACCGGTTGGCCGAGCTCGTCGAACGCACGTTCAAGCCCGCCGTCACCGGGAACGGGCGGTAACGGCCATGGACCTGGTGTTCACTCCCGAGCAGGAGCAGCTGCGGGCCTCGGTGCGGCGCTTCCTCTCCGAGAAGTCGCCGATCACGGCGGTGCGCACGTTGATGGACGGGCCGGTCGGCTACGACCCGGCCGTCTGGCGGCAGATGGCCGAGCAGCTCGGCCTGCAGGGCCTCGCCCTCCCGGAGAAGTTCGGGGGGAGCGGCTACGGGTTCGTCGAACTGGCCGTCGTGCAGGAGGAGCTGGGCCGCGCGCTGCTGCCCGGCCCGTTCTCCAGCACGGTGGTGCTGGCGGCGCACGCCGTTCTGGACGCCGCCGACCCGGCCGCGGCCGAGGAGCTGCTGCCGGGGATCGCCGACGGATCGACGATCGCCACACTCGCCGCCGCGGGCGAGGGCGGCCGGTGGGACCCCGAGGCGCCCGCGTTGTCGGCCGAGCCGGCGGGAGACGGTTGGGTGCTGCGCGGCAGCGTCGATCAGGTGCCGGACGGGCACCTGCCCGGCCTGGTTCTGGCGGCGGCCCGCACCGCCGCGGGCCCGTCGCTGTTCGCCGTCGACGCCGAGGCACCGGGCCTCACCCGCACGGCGCTGCCCACCCTCGACCAGACGTCCCGGCTGGCTCGGCTGGACTTCGCGGAGGTGCCGGCACGGCTGGTCGGTACCGACGGCGCCGCCGGTTCCACGCTGCGGCGCACGCTGGACCGGGCCGCGGTCGCGCTCGCCCTGGAGCAGGTCGGCGGGGCGCAGCGCGCGCTGGAGATGGCCGTGGAGTACGCGAAGGTCCGCAAGCAGTTCGACCGCCCGATCGGCAGCTTCCAGGCGCTCAAGCACAAGGCGGCCGACGTGCTCCTGCAGGTGGAGTCGGCGCGGGCGGCCGCCTACTACGCCACGTGGGCCGTGGCGCGGGACTCCGACGAGGTCCCGGCGGTGTCGAGCCTCGCCAAGGCCTACTGCTCCGACGCGTTCTTCGCCGCGGCAGCCGAGAACATCCAGATCCACGGCGGCATCGGGTTCACGTGGGAGCACGACGCCCACCTGTACTTCAAGCGCGCGGCGGCCACGAAGCTCTTCCTCGGCGACCCGGCGTTCCACCGTGAGCGGCTGGCGGTGTCGATCGGCCTGTGAACGGTTCCAGGGGGACCAGCGTCGACACCCCCGGCGAAACGGAGGAGACCACCGACGACCCCGCTCGCTCGCGCTATGCGTGGCGCGTGTTGTCGGTGGTCTGCCTCGCGTCGCTGATGAGTGGGCTCAACAACAGCTCGCTCACGATCGCGCTTCCGGCGATCGTGGGCAGCTTCGACGCCGGCGTGTTCGAGACGACGTGGATCCTGCTGGCCTACCAGCTCACGAACGTCTCCCTGATGGTGTTCTTCGGGCGGCTCGCCGACCTCTTCGGCAGGCGTCCGATGTACATGACGGGCGTCGGGCTGTTCACCGCTGCGAGCCTGCTCGCCGGGTTCGCCCCGTCGGTCGGGCTGCTCATCGCCTGCCGGGTGGTGCAGGGCATCGGCACGGCCATGCTCATCACGAACAGCGCCGCGCTGGTCACCGCGGCGTTCCCGCGCAGGCTGCTGGGGCAGGGCCTGGGCATCTACATGGCGTCGTTCTCGCTGGCTCAGCTGCTCGGACCGACGCTCGGCGGCCTGCTGGCCACCGAGGTCGGTTGGCAGTGGACGTTCTGGTCGAACGTGCCGGTCGGCGTGGTGTGCCTGCTCTGGGGGCTGCGGGTGATGGAGCGCGTCCCGCGCCGCCGTCAGCGACTGCGGATCGACCTGCTGGGCAACCTGCTCGTCCTGGTCGGGCTCGGAACGCTGCTGCTCGCGTTGTCCCAGGTCGGGACATCGGGTTGGGACGACCCGCTCGTCCTCGGTTGCCTCGCGGTCTTCGTGCTCGCCGTGCCGGCGTTCCTGCTCGTCGAGCGCAGGGTCGCCGAACCCGTCGTCGATCTGCGGACGTTCCGCGACCCGGTGGTCGGCATCGGCACGCTCGCGGGATTCCTCGCGACGGTGTCGCGGTTCGCCGTCGTGCTGCTGATGGGGCTGTACTTCCAGGCCGTCTCCGGTGACACCCCGGCCGAGGCGGGACTGAAGGTGCTGCCGGTTGCCGTCGCGTCGATCATCGCCGCGCCGCTGGCGGGGGCGCTGCTGCGCCACATCGCCCCGCGCACGGTGGCCGTGGCCGCGTGCGCGATCTCGCTGGTCGGCGTCACCCTGCTGCTGTTCACGATCTCCGTCGACACCCCGTACCCCGTGTTGATCGGCGCCGTGGTGGTGCTCGGGATCGGGTCGGGCGCGTTCATCCCCGCGAACAGCACGGCGATGCTGCAGGACGTGCCGCCCGACCGGCTCGGGATCACCAACGCGGTGCGTCTGATGGCGCAGAGCTCCGGGGTGGTGATCAGCACGGCCGTGGCGCTCACGCTGGTGGCCGCGCCGTTGCCGGTCGCCCTGCGCCCGCAGCTCTTCGACGGGTCGCTCTCGCAGGTCTCGCCGGAAGCACTGGAGGACCTCGTCACCGGCTACCGGTGGGCCTTCGGGCTGATGGCGGTGATGTCGGTGCTCTGCCTGGTCGCCTCCACGGTCGGGCGTCAGGTGCATGCGATCAGCCGGAGGGCCGCGACCACGGCCACGACCAGATGAGGAGTGGATGGACATGGGTGTGCTCGACGGCAGGATCGCCCTCGTCACGGGGGCGAGCCGGGGGATAGGCGCGGAGATCGCCAGGCGGTTCGCGGCCGAGGGCGCCACGGTGATCGCGACGGCGCGCACGCTCGAGCCCGGCAGCTCGCAGCTGACCGGGTCGCTCACCGACACGGTCGCTGACATCGAGGCGGCAGGCGGCACGGCTCGGGCCGTCGCGGCCGACGTGTCCCGTGCGGAGGACCGCGTGGCCCTCGTGGAACGGGTCACCGCCGAGCACGGACCGGTCGACATCCTCGTGAGCAACGCCGCCGTCACCTGGTTCACGCCGGTGGCCGACTTCACCGCCAAGCGCGTCGACCTCATGTTCGAGGTGCAGGTCAAGGCGCCGATGCACCTGGCGCAGCTGGTGCTGCCCGGCATGCGGGATCGCGGCTCAGGCACGATCCTCAACATCTCCTCGCGCGCCGCCATCCACCCGCAGCTCCCGCCGACCGGCCGGGCGTCCCGCGGCGGCACGGTGTACGGGATGTGCAAAGCCGCCCTGGAGCGGTTCTCCACCGGGCTCGCGGCCGAGCTGTACGCCGACGGCATCGCCGTGAACGCGCTGTCGCCGAACCGGGTGGTGCCCACACCCGGCACCGTCTTCCACCACCTGACCACCGAGGACGCGCCCGACGCCGAACCGCCGGCCGTGATGGCGGAGGCCGCGCTCGCGTTGTGCCGCCCGCCCGCGAACGGGAGCCGTGCACTCACCGGCCGGATCGCCTACTCCCAGGACCTCCTGAACGAGCTCGGCATCGCCGTCCCGAGCAGATGACGGCGGCGGGCTGGGTCCGCGTGGACTGCCACGTGCACACCGTCGCGTCCGGGGACGCGGTGCTGCGCGTCGAGCAGCTCGCGTGCCGGGCGGTCGAGCTGGGTCTCGACGTGGTGTTCGTGACCGACCACAACGAGACCTCGGCCGCGCTCGCCGCGCAGGGCCGCGACCTGGGCGTCCGGATCGAGGTCGGCGAGGAGGTGCGCACCGCCGACGGGGAGGTGCTCGGTTTGTTCCTCAGCGAGCGCATCCCGTACGTCCTCCCGATCCGCGAGGTGGTGCGCCGGATCCGGGCCCAGGGCGGGCTCGTGGGCCTTCCGCACCCCTTCGACCCGCTGCGCGCCGGGGCCGGCGCCGTGGCCGACGCCCTCTGCGCGGACGGCGCCGTCGACATGGTCGAGGCGTTCAACGCCAAGGTCCACGACCCCGCCCACAACGACGCCGCGGCCGCGCTCGCCGCCCGGCACGGCCTCCCGGCCACGGCCGGATCGGACGCCCACGACGTCCCCGGCCTGGGTGCCGCGTACGTCGAGATGCCGGACTTCGACGGCCCGCGCGAGTTCCTCGCCGCCCTCGCCCACGCACGACTGGTGGGCGAGCTACGCCCCCACGCCCCCCGCTTCCCACCTCGCCCTCGCGCCGGCTGACCGCCGGATGCTTCGCCCCACGGGACATATCTGGTGGCCACCGCACACACGTTGTGCCATGTGTGTGGTGGCCACGAGGTGTGTGCGGTCGGCCTCAGGGGCGGTCCGGTGGGCCTGTCTCCTGCAGTCTTCCGTCGGCTAGGCGCAGCCAGCGATTCACCTTGATCTCGGTGAGGAAGCGTTCGTCGTGGCTGACGACCACGAACGCGCCTTCGTAGGCAGCAAGCGCGCTCTCCAGCTGGCCGATGCTGACGAGGTCGAGGTTGTTGGTCGGTTCGTCGAGCAGCAGCAACTGGGGTGCCGGTTCGGCGTAGAGGACGCAGGCCAGGGTGGCGCGCAGCCGCTCGCCGCCGGACAGCACGCCGATCGGGAGGTCGATGCGGGAGCCGCGGAACAGGAAGCGGGCGAGCAGGTGCATCCGCTGCGCCTCCGGCATCGCAGGTGCGAACGCGGCGAGGTTCTGCGCCACCGTGCGGTCGAGGTCCAGCAGGTCGAGGCGCTGGGACAGGTAGGCGACCCGGCCGTCGGCCCGCCTGGTGCCGCCCTCCGGCTCCAGCTCGCCGTTGACCATGCGCAGCAGCGTGGACTTGCCTGCCCCGTTGGGGCCGGTCAGAGCGATCCGCTCGGGTCCGCGGATCACCAGGTCGGCGCCGTCGCCTGCGAAGAAGGCCCGGTCGCCGTAGCGGACCTGCATCCGCTCGCCGAGGAACACCGTGCGGCCTGCCGGGACGTTGGTGCCCGGCAGGATCAGCGTGATCTTCTGCTCGTCGCGAAGGGCGCGACCGGCCTCGTCGAGCCGGGCCTTCGCCTCGCTGACACGCGCGGCGTGCGTCTCGTTCGACTTCCCCGCGGACTCCTGGGCACGCCGCTGGAGCCCGCCTGCGACGATCTTCGGCAGACCGGCGTTCTTGATGTTGCGGGCGGCATTGCCGGACCGGCGCTCGGCCCGCTCGCGGGCCTGCTGCATCTCCCGTTTCTCGCGCTTGACCTCCTGCTCGGCGTTGCGGATGTTCTTCTCCGCCACCTCGCGGGCGGCCTGCACGGCCGTCTCGTACTCGGTGAAGTTTCCGCCGTAGGTCCGCAGCTCGCCCCGGTCGAGCTCGGAGATGCGGTCCATGCGGTCGAGAAGTGCCCGGTCGTGGCTGACCAGCAGCAGGCAGCCTTTCCACTCCTCGATCGCGCCGTAGAGCCGTTGCCGGGCGTCGAGGTCGAGGTTGTTCGTCGGTTCGTCGAGCAGCAGGACGTCGGGGCCCTTCAGCAGCTGTGCCGCCAGGCCGAGGGTGACGATCTGGCCGCCGCTCAGGGTGTGCAGGCGCCGGGTGAGCGAGAGGTCGCCGAGGCCGAGCCGGTCCAGTTGGGCGCGGGTGCGCTCCTCGATGTCCCAGTCGTTGCCGATCGTGGTGAAGTGCTCCTCGCTCGCGTCGCCCGACTCGATCGCCGCGAGCGCCGTGATCACCGGAGCGATTCCCAGCACCTCGGCCACGGTCAGGTCGCCGACCAGCGGCAGGGTCTGCGGGAGGTAGCCGAGCACGCCCGTGACGGACACGGAGCCCGCGCTGGGCCGGTGCTCGCCGGCGACCAGCTTGAGCAAGGTGCTCTTACCGGCCCCGTTCGGTGCGACGAGGCCCGTGCGGCCCCCGCCCACGGTGAAGGACAGATCCCGGAAGACGGGGGTGTCGTCAGGCCAGGAGAAGGAGAGATTCGAGCAGATGACGAACGCATCGGACATGCGAGCGAGCCCTCGTGTGTGATGCGGGCGCGCCAAAGGCCGCCCAGCGGGGAACAGGGAGAGGTGCAACGACGGCGGCACACACCGGCGGCGCTCCTGCGCTCATGCCGGCGGCCGACCATGTCCGGTCTCACCCGGAGATGTCGTCGTCACCCGCCATGTCTGGTCTCCCTCGGTCCCCAACGATCGCGATCGACCATAGCAGGAGCGATCTCCTTCCTCATCGGGGTCCGCTGCGGGGCTGCCGGTGGATCGGCGCCCGCGTTCGGGGGCTCGCAACTGCGCCGTTCGGCGGCTCCGGATTCCACCACCTTCCCGAAGGTTTACCGCCCGATCGGCGAGGTATCGTTTCGTCGAGCGACGACAGGATGGAGCCGGTGACGACGACGAGCGGTGGCGGTTCACGACGATCGCCGGAGAGTGGCGGCGATCGGATTCGTCGTGCCGCCTATGAGCTGTTCAGTCGCAACGGGGTGCGGGACGTCGGTGTCGACGCCGTGATCGCGCACGCAGGCACCGCGAAGATGACGTTGTATCGCACCTTCCCGTCGAAGGACGATCTCATTCTCGATTTCCTTCGCCGACGCGAGCGACTGTGGACCGAGGAATGGCTCCAGCGCGAGAGCAGACTGCGTGGCGAGCGCCCGCAGGATCAGTTACTTGCCATCTTCGACCTGTTCTCGGAATGGTTCGCCCGCTCCGATTTCGAGGGTTGCGCCTTCCTCACCACCATGATGACGGTGAACGACCCGGCGAGCCCCGTACGCCGGGCGAGTGTGGAGCACCTCGCGAACATCCGGGGATACCTGCGCCAACTCGCCGAGGAGGCGGGGGTGGCGGACGCGGATCACTTCGCGCGTCAGTGGCACGTTCTCATGAAGGGCTCGATCATGGCGGCCCACGAGGGCGACGCCGACGCGGCGTCGGCTGCGCGTGAGCTCGGCGTGTTGTTGCTGCGGTCGCACGGCATCGCCGCCGACTGAGTCTCGCTCGGCAGGCAGGGAACGGGCCGGCCCGGGGGTCGAATCGGGCCGGCCCGAGGTAGTGGCGTCCGAGAGTGAGCCGGGGCGTCAGAAGCCGAGCTTCTCCGCGGCCAGGCGGCTCCCTTCCACCCGGGACGTGATCTTGCGGAAAGCGACGTCACGGGCATAGTCGGGCGACCCGTGGTTGGGCTTCTCGTCGATGGAGAACGGCGAGAATCCGCAGTCGTCGGTGGATCCGATCTGCTCCTTGGGAATGAAGTTCGCAGCCCGGATCAGCTGGTCGGCGATCTCCTGCGGACTCTCCACCCGCGGGTTCTGCGGATTCGTGACGCCGATGTACGCCATCTGTGTCACGCCGCGGGCGTCGTCACGCAGGTTCTGGCCGATCGTCTCGTACACCGGGTCCTTGTCCCGCTCGGATGCGAGCTGGATCAGGAAGTATCCGGCGTCGATGTCGAACATCGTGCCGAGCAGGTTGTTGTAGGGCACGTCGGCCGAGTGCACCGAGTCGCGGTCCCCACCAGGGCAGGTGTGGATACCGATGTTGCGCCGCTCGTCGGGGGAGAACCGTGCCATCACACGGTTGTTCAGCTCGATGAAATGCGGCAACAGGCCCGCCCCCGTCCACGGGTTGCGCGGATCCTCCCGGGTGGCCAACCGGCCCTCGGTGAAGTCCACCGACACCCGCTCGGCTCCCGCGGCGAAGGCCTCGCGGATGTCCCTCTCGCACTCGTCGATGAGTGCGGCCTCGAACTCCTCGCGGCTGTAGCCCTCCACCGGGTCCTTCAGTGGGTAGAGGAGCGCGAGCATCGACGGCGCGATCACCGCCTGCTTCATCGGCTTGTTCGCGTAGGGGATCGACTTGCGCAGCGTGTCGGCGGCGTGCTGGTTGTAGCGGAACGGGCCACGTTCCAACTTCGGGAGCTGACGGCCGTGGCCGTCGGCGAAGATCGCGAAGAACTGACCGCCCGGACCGAGTCCCGGGGCGAGTCCGGTGCCGGCCAGGGTGTCGGCGATCGGATAGGTGGCGAACGACGACCATCGCTGCTCGCCGTCGGAGATGATCGGCGAACCGGTGGCCTCGAATCGTTCGATCGAATCCTTGACGGCCGCGTCCTGTAGCTTCTCGAGATCGTCTCGGCCGATCTCGCCTGCGTCGTACTTCGCGTAGGCGTCCTGCAGCTTGGCCGGTCGAGGGAGCGAACCCACCGGCTCGGTGGGGACTCCGGTGGCCGTGCGCGGGTCGTAACCCATGAATGGATCTCCTCCTTGAGAATCCAGGCCAGGGATCTCCCCGATCCCGAGGCCTCGTGCTCCTGCTCGCGAAATGCTCGATCACGCACGCCCGACCGGATCCTCGGCCGTGCCTCGGAATTATTGCGCCATACGAGAGAGACAGGTCTGTCTCAGACCTTCGCTCGAAAGGGTAGTCTTATTCGCATAGCTGGTCAACGAGTGTTTTGGTGCTACCTGAAGGTTCCACTGATCCCTGGTTGATTGTGCCGTTCCCGGAGGGTTTCCCCAGGGGTGTGATTGCGCGGACAGCGCGAACCACACCCCGCCACGGCGGGGTGCCCTCCGGGGTGAGACCGACCTGTCTTGTGGTTCCGGTCACACAGTGGGAACATCAGCCACATCAGGCGCCCACCACCGCCGATCCGGAGGGCACCGCCTACCATGGCCGAGCTCGAACCGCGCAACTTCCTCCAGCCCTGCCTGCTGCTGCTCCTGCGTGAGCAGCCCGACCACGGCTATGAGCTCGCCGCGCGCCTGCGCCCGATGCACGACGGGGACGGCGACGCCGGCGGCGTCTATCGCGCTCTGCGCAGCCTGGAACGGCACGGGCTGGTGCGTTCGGAGTGGCAGACGTCCGATGTCGGACCCGCCCGGCGCACCTACTACGTCACACCGGAGGGTGTGAACTGCCTCGACTCGCTGGCCGACAGCCTCGGTCAGACGCACGAAGCACTGCACATTTTCCTCGATCGCTACGCGCGGGTGGTCGCCGCAGCGAAGCGGGGCTGCCCCGAGGGGAGCCGCATTGACCGTCGAGCTGACAGCTACGGACGTACGAACGGCGTTCACGCGGCGCGAGGGGCCGATCGGCCTGCTGGCCACTGACGCCCCCGCGCTGGCCACCGCCTGCCATGCCATGGCGAGGCGGTTCCACCGGGGCGGACGGCTGATCGCGTTCGGTGCCGGCGGTGCTGCTGCCGACGCCGCGCACGTCGTGGTCGAGTTCGTGCATCCCGTGATCATCGGGAAACGGGCGTTGCCTGCACTGTCGCTGCGGGGCGGATCCGGTGGGTTCCGCGCCGAGCTGGAGCTGTTCGCGGAGCCCGAGGACATCGCGCTGGCCATCGCGCCCGACGGTGGTGACGCCGCTCTCGCCGACGCTCTGGCTGCGGCGCGCGACCGCGGCCTGTTGACCGTCGCCCTGGCCGGGGCGGCGGACGGGCCGCTCAACCGGTCGTCTCCGGACCATGTGCTCGTGGTGCATTCGGACGACCCGCGGATCGTGCGCGAAGGCCAGGTCACCACCTACCACGTGCTCTGGGAGCTCGTGCACGTCTTCCTGGACGCCCCGGAGGTGCTGGCATGAGCACCGGAACGGGCGCGCACGGGCTGCTGCCCGACCCGCATCCCGGCCATACCTGCATCACCTGCTCCGACGTCGCCGTGGCGGTCACGGTCGTCGAACTGCTCGGCGACGACATGGCCCTCGTGGACACCGACGCCGGCACGCAGGAGGAGGTGAGCGTCGCCCTCGTGGACGTCGAGGTCGGGGACACCGTACTCGTCCACGCGGGAGAGGCCATCGCAAGACTGGAGTCGTCATGAGCGAGTTACAGCGCCGTCGCGAAGGACCGCCCGAGTGCAGCGGGGGCGAGCGATGAGCGAGTGTGCGAGCGAATCAGTGTCACAGCGCCTATGCGAAGCGCCGCCCGGGAGCAGCGAGGGCGAGCGATGAGTATCGAGTCGCTCTATCCCTTCCTGCACGCCGGCGCCGCGGACCGGGACGTGCTCGTGGCCGACGTCGCGCGGTCGACGGCGGAGAAGGTCGGTGAGATCGGGCGGCTGCGCCACGACGTCGTGGCCGCCGACGCTGCCGAACTGGCGGCCTGTGCCACGGCGATGGCGCAGCGGTTCGACCGTGGCGGGAGGCTCCTGGCGTTCGGCAACGGCGGCTCGAGCACGGACGCGGCAGCGATGGCCGCGCTCTGCGTCGACCCCGGACCGGCATGGCGGCCGCTGCCCGCCCTCGCGCTCGCGGCGGACGTCGCCACGCTCACCGCTCTGGCCAACGACGTCGGCTTCGAGAACGTCTTCGCCCGTCCGGTGGCCGCCGCGGGGCGCCCCGACGACATCGCACTGGGCCTTTCGACGAGCGGAGGCTCGGCCAACGTGCTGCGCGGCCTGGCCGTGGCCCACGAGCGCGGCCTGCTCACCGTCGGCCTCGCCGGATACGCGGGCGGTGCGATGGCCGAGGCGGCCGAGCGCGGCGAGATCGACCACCTCTTCGTCATGCCGTCGGCGTCGGTGCACCGCATCCAGGAGGCGCAGACCACCACCTACCACGTGCTGTGGGAGCTGGTGCAGCGCGCGCTGGGTCGTCCGTGAGCGAACCGTCGGTGCGGGCCGAGCCGCAGGTCCGGGCCCGGATCCGCGTCAGCGGGATCGTGCAGGGCGTGGGGTTCCGGCCGTTCGTCCACGGCCTGGCCGGGGAGCTGGGCCTCGCCGGCTTCGTGAGCAACGACGAGTCCGGCGTGGTCATCGAAGCCGAGGGCAGCGCCCACGCGCTGGACGCCCTGCTCACCGCACTGCGCGCCCGGCCACCCGCACTTGCGCTGGTCACCGACGTCGCCGCCACGGGCATGCCGGTGCGCGGCGACACCGCCTTCGCCATTGCACCCAGCTCGGCCCGCGGCCCGCGGGCCACCCTCATCTCGCCCGACACGGCCACGTGCGCCGACTGCCTCGCCGAGATGCGTGACCCGTCCGACCGCCGCTATCGCCACCCCTTCATCACCTGCACGAACTGCGGGCCGCGGTTCACGATCGTCACCGGGGTGCCCTACGACCGGGTGGCCACCACGATGGCCGGCTTCCCGATGTGCACCGCCTGCGCCGGCGAGTACCACGACCCGGCCGACCGGCGGTTCCACGCGCAGCCGGTGTGCTGCCCGGACTGCGGGCCGACGCTGCGGCTGCTCGACGCCGACGGTCACCACCTTCTCGGCGACCCGATCACCACCGCTGCCCGGATGCTCGCCGACGGCGGGGTGCTGGCCGTGAAGGGGCTCGGTGGCTACCACCTGGCCGCGCTCGCGGGCCACGAGCAGGCGGTGGCCGAACTGCGCGCGCGCAAACATCGGGAGGACAAGCCCTTCGCCGTGCTCGCCCCCGGGCTCGACGCGGCCGCGAAGCTCGGGCAGGTAGGGCCCGGCGAGGCCGCCGAGCTCACCTCCCGCCGCGCCCCGATCGTGCTGCTGCGCCGGCGCCTCGGCGCGCCACTGGCCGCGGCCGTCGCCCCGGGCAACGACCACGTCGGCGTGATGCTGCCCTACACGCCCGTGCACCACCTGCTGCTCGACGAGCTCGCCGCTCCGATCGTGCTGACCAGCGGCAACCTCTCCGACGAGCCGATCGCCCACCTCGACGACGACGCCCTCACCCGGCTCGGTGGCATCGCCGACGCCTTCCTCACGCACGACCGGCCGATCCGCACGCGGGCCGACGACTCGGTGCTGCGGGTGGTCGCCGGGCGCACCTATCCGATCCGCCGCTCCCGCGGCTACACCCCCGAACCCCTGCGGATCGGCGTGACCGCCGCGGAGCCGGTGCTCGGGTGCGGCGCCGAGCTGAAGAACACGTTCTGCATCCTGCGGGGCGCGGAGGCCTTCCCGTCGCATCACGTCGGCGACCTGGAGAACGCCGAGACGCTGCGGGCCTACACCGACGGCATCGAGCACCTCGGGCGCCTGCTGGACGTCACGCCGGCAGTGCTCGCCCACGACCTGCACCCGGAGTACCTGTCCACGAAGTACGCGCTCGACCGCGCTGCCGCCGAACCCGGCCTGAGGCTGGTCGGGGTGCAGCACCACCACGCCCACCTGGCCGCCTGCCTGGCGGAGAACGGCGAGACCGGGCCGGCCATCGGGATCGCGTGCGACGGCCTGGGCTACGGACCGGACGGCGTGCTGTGGGGCGGTGAGGTGCTGAAGGTGTCCCTCACCGGGTTCCGGCGGCTCGCGCACCTGGAGCCCGTGCCGTTGCCGGGCGGCGTCACGGCCATCCGGCAGCCGTGGCGGATGGCGGCGGCCTGGCTGCACGCCACCGGCACCGACCCGGCCGGACTGGCCGTCGCGGCGCGGAACGCTCCACTGTGGACGCAGGTGGAGAAGCTGCTGGCGTCCAATGTGGAGGTCCCGGTCACGACGAGCGCCGGTCGCCTGTTCGACGCTGTCGCCGCGCTCGTGGGGATCCGCGACCGGGTCAACTACGAGGGGCAGGCGGCCGTCGAACTGGAGCAGTGCGCGTCGGCGGTGGGGGAGTGCGACGGCTATCCCGTCGGGTTCGACGGCGGGCTGATCCGGGCAGGCGATCTCGTGCGCGCCGTCGTCGCCGACCTCCGCTCCGGCACCGCGGCGCCGCTGATCGCCGCCCGCTTCCACGCAGGCCTGCACGACGCGCTGGCCGCCGCGGCCGTGCGGGCCGCCGCCGGCACCGGGCTCGACGTGGTGGCCCTGTCCGGAGGGGTGTTCCAGAACCTGCGGCTGCTCCACGGCGTGTCCCGGCGACTCACCGCGGCCGGGCTGCGGGTGCTCGTGCACTCCCGGATGCCGTGCAACGACGGCGGGATCAGCCTCGGTCAGGTGGCCGTGGCGGCGGCGACAACCGCTCGCACATGATCGGCAGGGCTGGGGTGGCTCCGCCCGCCGTCACCGTTCCCCGTCCCGATCCCGCGGGTCGGGGGAGTGCTCGTCGCCGAAGAGTTCGTCGGCCTCAGCGACATTGCGCGCCCACTGGGCGTGATCAGGTGCGGGTCCGGAGGCGGTCAGGAGCTCGTCGAGTTCGGCGGCAGGTACCAGGCGCCGCCGGGAGGTCGCCCGCCGATGCGGCACCAGATCGGCGACTGCACGTCCGTGGACCGTCACGGTGAAGGACTCGCCTTCGGCTACCCGTCGCATGATCTCGGCGTTGTTGTTGCGCAGCTCGGACTGCCTGATGTGCTCGCCACGCTCGCCACGCTAGCTACGGATGGCGATATCGCTATCGCGGCGTGCTGGGGGCTGACGGCCGTGCCACGACGCGACGAACACTCGATCGTGCAGTTAAGGCTCCCTTCGACGTGATTGGCCGCCGTGATCGTGCGTTACCTCCCCAGTACCGAGCGCGACGATCAAGGGGAAGTGGCTATGGACTTGCTGACGCCCGAACTGCTGGCGGAGATCAACGCCGTGTGGGACGCGAACCAGGCCGGCGAGATCACTGTTCAGGAGGCGTCGCGCCAGGCGAACGAGCTGCTCGGCACCCCGCCCGTCGACCCCCACCGGGAGCGCCGGGTTGCGGTGACCTGAGGCGATCAGGGGCGAGGACCGGCAGGGGCATCGGTCCCGGCGGCACGCGATGGCGCACGAGGTCTGGGCCGTGGTGTCGGGCCATCCCTCCGATGCGGCCGGTGGCGTGATCACAACGGGCTCGTTCAGCGCAGTGGTGACGCGGAGAACGGTGGTGCGGCGCACCCCGTCGGGTGCGCGGCGGTCGGCACGTGCGGAATCTGGCGGAACGTGCGGAATCGCAGCGCGCGACGTCAAATGGACATCTGTCGCGAACCGCCGGGTATGAGCTACGCCATATCTCCACTCTGAACGCAAAGATCGGCCCAACCGTGTGTGGCATGTCGGCCGGTGCAGAAGGTGGCGGCTCACAACGGAAGGACTGAAATGTCTCGTAGCTGGGTTCGGCGCGTCCTGGTCGCCGCTGCTGCCGGTGCCGTGGCTGTCGCCGCACTTAGTCTCGCTGGTGTCACCGGTGCGGCCTCCGCCGCGGTGCCCACTGCAGCCGCATCCGGAAATCTCGTCACGGTTCCCGTCGTCCTCGAGTCAGCTGCTCGGCCCGCTGCTCCGTCCGCCCCGATGCCGGGGGATCCCGGTGAGTTCGACGTCTTCAACAATGCGGAGTTCCAGGGTGGGTTCGCCAACCTCACCAACGCCATGATCCCCGATCTGGGCGCCAACAACCTGAACCTGAACGACCTGATCTCGTCCGCTGTCAACAACTCCGAGATAAAGATGTGCCTGTTCCCCGACGCGAACTTCATGGGTCAGCCGATCCAGTTCCCCCCGCACACGCAGCTCGGTCAGTTCGACCAGAACCAGAACGACACGATCTCGTCGGTGCGCCCCTGCAACTGACGTTCCGCGCAGTGCGTGCACCGCGCGACGGCTCGAATCCTGCACCGGCGATGGCCGGGCGAGTCGGCCCCTGACCAGCTGCTGCTGGCAGGGGCCGTTCTCGTTGTGCCCGGTGGTGTCCGGGTCATGACGCCGGGCGGCCTCGGAGATCGGGATCGGTCGCGGCCTTTTGCAGTGGACCACATGCCGGTACACGGTCGGGGTGAGAGCCGTGTTCACCGGAGCATGGGTAGCAAAACCACCAGTGCTCACGCCGCTCGAACCTTCGGCAATCTCCGGATGCGCGCTCATCGCTATCGCGCCGGTCGCCTTTACCGCAATCCCGCCGTAATGATCGAGCCCTGCCCGGTGTGAACCTCATCGCATCGGCCACCTGAACGGCAAGACGCGGTAATGCGTGTCAAGCCATGTCGGTCACCGCAATGGGCGGTGGCTCGGACGGGAGGACTCGGAATGTCTCGCAGTTGGATTCGGCGGAATGTGGTTGGCGCGGCCGCCGGGACCCTGGCGCTCGTAGCCCTGACGTTGGGCGGCGTGACCGTCGGTACGGCGGCTGCCGCACCTGCGGCGTCGACGGCCGGCGCCGTCGGAGCGCAGCCTGCCGCCGGTGCCGCCGCGCACGGCAACGACAACGAATTCGACCTCTTCGAGAATGCCCAGTTCGATGGCTTTTTCGCGAACTTCGACAGCACCAAGGTCCAGAGTCTCACGGCTTTCAAGGTGCAGGGCAATCCGAACCAGGATCAGAATGACTTCTTCTCGTCCATCGCCAACAACTCGCAGACGGCGATGTGCGTGTACTCCGACATCAACTTCAGGGGCAAGAGCCTGCTCATCAACCCGGGGGTGACCGTGTCCAACCTCGCGGCTGCCCAGCTCGGCGGCGGCCAGACCTTCGACCTGAACGACCAGATCAGCTCGCTTGCGCCTGCGATCCCGAACCCCGCAACGGGAGGGCTCGGCTGCCCCACGTCGTGATCTTCCGGGCAGACCTGGTCACGGCGAGTTCGGTGCTTTCCGGACCCGCTGACGATGAGGTCTGGTGCGCCGGCCGGTCTACTCCCCATGGGCACTCTCAGCTACACGATGAACATCTCCCTCGATGGCTACATCGAGGACCCGACCGGCGGCATCGCCTTCTCCGAACCGGACGAGGAGGTGCACCGCTTCGCCAACCAGCAGACCCGTGAGACGGCGGCGCTCCTGCTCGGCCGCGGCCTCTACGAGGTCATGGAGGAGTTCTGGACGGCGCCGGAGCGGGCCGACGGCCACGAGGTGGAGGCGGAGTTCGCCCGTGAGTACGCCGCGACGCCGCGGATCGTGTTCTCCGACTCGCTGGAGTCGGTCGCGCCCGGGTGCCGGCTGGTGCGCCGCGCCGACGCGATCGACGAGGTAGTCCGGCTCAAGAAGGAGACCGACGGTGACCTGTCCGTCGGCGGCGCCGGTCTGGCGGCATCGCTGCTGGACCTGATCGACGAGTTCCGCCCGAGCGTGGTGCCTGCCTTCAGCGGCGGCGGCAAGCCGTACTTCCCGCTCGGCGCCGACCTGCGGCTGCGGCTGGTCGAGCAGCGCACCTTCCGCTGCGGCACCGTGTACCTGCGTTACGAGAGGATCGGCTGATGGAACACGTGTGATCGGAGGACGGCTACCCGCCCACCTCGACCCGCCCGTCGTGCTCGTCGAGGACGTAGACCCGCGACGCCCGCGCCCGGTAGATCCGGAACTGCGCCGCCCCGGAGACGTCGCGCTCGCTCCACGACCGGATGCCCTGCTCCTGCGTGCGCCCGTTGTAGACGGCGAGCGCGGCGGCGCGGTCGTCGGGGCCGATCTCCTCGGCCTCGGCCTCGACGTAGACCGCCGCCGCCCCGCCCACCGCTACCGTGGAGTCGAAGACGACGATGCCGACAGCGGACCGGCCGGCGATGTTGGCGGAGTGGCGGGCCCCCGGGCGCGACACCCAGACGAAGTCCGCGCAGTCACGGGCCGCGAACCACACCGGGGTGGCCCACGGTCGCCCGTCGGCGTCGGCGGTGGCCAGCGTCATGTAGGTGTTGGCGGCCACCACCCGGCGCGCCTCCTCCGCCGCCGTGCCCGCGTCCACGCTCTCTCCGACCGCCATGGTCCCGTCTCCCCACGCCGAAGGTGTTGTCGCGGGTCGGACTCCCCGGTCGGGGGAAACTCATCGGTCAGCGCCGTCGGGCACCCCGACGACGCCACGGCCGCGGACCGACGCCGAGCGGAAAGGCTCAGTGCCCGGCGCGCCTGCGCAGCCAGCCGCACCAATCGTCGAGCCCGTCGCCGCGGGTCGCGGAGATCTCCAGCACCTCGACGGCGGGGTTGGCCCGGCGCGCGTAGGCGATGCAGGCGGCCACGTCGAAGTCGACGTGGGGGAGCAGGTCGATCTTGTTCACGAGCATCAGGTCGGCCGTGCGGAACATGTGGGGGTACTTGAGCGGCTTGTCGGCGCCCTCGGTCACCGACATGATCACGACCCGGCCGGCCTCGCCGAGATCGAACAGCGCAGGGCAGACGAGGTTGCCGACGTTCTCCACGAAGAGCAGGGAGCCCGGTTCGGGCGCGAGGGTGCTGAGCCCCGCGGCGACCATGTCGGCGTCGAGGTGGCAGCCCGCGCCGGTGTTGATCTGCACGACGGGCGCTCCGGTGGCGCCGATGCGTTCGGCGTCGAGCAGGGTCTCCTGGTCGCCTTCCAGCACCGCGCACGGCAACTCGTCGCCGAGGTCGCGGATCGTGCGGGTCAACAGCGTGGTCTTGCCCGAGCCCGGTGAGCTCATCAGGTTGAGCGCGATGACGTGCCGGTCGGCGAGCCACTGCCGGTTGAGTGCAGCGAGGTCGTCGTTCTTCGCCAGCAGGTCGACCTCGAGCGCCACGGTCCGCGTGTCCGGCTCGGAGTGGGTGTGGCCGTGACCGTGCGGGTGGTCGTGGGAGTGGTCGCGCGGGGTCGGGCCCGGCCTGCCCAGGTCGGTCAGCCGGACGCCTGCGTCGTCGGAGCAGCCGCACGTCGTGCACATCTCAGACCACCTCCACCTCTCGGATCCGCAGCTCTCGCCCGCCCTGCACCTCGATGTCCGCGCTGCCGCAGTCGCACAGCGGCAGCACCTCGCCGGTCTCGAACGCCGCTCCACAGGTGCGGCACACCGCCTTGCCCGGCGGCTCGTCGATCTCCAAGGTGGCGCCCTCGCACGTGGTGCCTGCCGCCACCATCTCGAAGCAGAACCGGACGGCGTCCGGCACCAGGCCGGAGAGCTGCCCGACCTCCAGCCGGATCCGGCACACGCGGGCGTCCCGCATCCGCTGGGTCACGGTGGTGACGACGGTCTGGGTGATCGACAGCTCGTGCATCGACGCCGACTGCCTAGCAGATCCGGGGCAGCGGGTCGCCCACCAGCAGATCCACGATCCGGGTGCCCCCGAACGCGGTGCGCAGCAGCACCAGCCCCGGCGGGTCGTCCTTGATCGTCCCGATCGCGGCGGCGCCCTCGCCGAGTGGGTGGGCACGCAGCGCGGTCAGCGCTGCATCCGCCCGGTCCGGAGCCACGACGGCGACGAGCCGCCCTTCGCAGGCGACGTAGAGCGGGTCGATGCCGAGCAGTTCCGACGCGCCGTTGACGACGGGCCGCACGGGCAGCGAAGCCTCGTCGAGGACCACCGCCACCTGAGCGGCCGTGGCCACCTCGTTGCAGATCGTGGCCACGCCGCCGCGGGTGGCGTCTCGCAGGAGCCGCACGCCGTCGCCCGCTGCGTCCAGCAGCCCGGCGCTGATCTCGTGCAGCGCTGCGGTGTCGGAGACGATGTCGGCGGAGATGTCGAGCTCACCGCGCGCCAGCATGACCGTGATGCCGTGATCGCCGATGGGGCCCGAGACGAGCACGACGTCACCGGGACGGGCCGCCGCGGCCGACAGCACCACGTCGCGCTCCAGCACTCCGACGCCCGCGGTGTTGATGTAGAGGCCGTCCGCCTTTCCCCGCTCGACGACCTTCGTGTCGCCGGTGACGATCTGCACGCCTGCTGCCTGCGCGGCAGCAGCCATCGAGGCCACGATGCGCTGCAGGTCGGCGACCGGGAAGCCCTCCTCGAGGATGAACCCGCAGGACAGGTAGAGAGGCCGAGCCCCGCACATCGCGAGGTCGTTGACCGTGCCGTTGACCGCGAGGTCGCCGATGTCGCCGCCGGGGAAGAACAGCGGGGACACCACGTAGGAGTCGGTGGTGAACGCGAGCCGGCCGGTCACCCCGTTCGTCCACGTCGGGGCGAGCTGGGCACCGTCCTCCAGCATCTCCAGCACCGGGTTGCGGAACGCGTCGAGGAACACCGCCTCGATCAGCGTCTGCGTCGCCTTGCCCCCGGCGCCGTGGGCGAGCGTGATCCGTTCCTCCTTGATCCGCGCCTTGCGGGCGCGGGCCTTGGCGATCCGGGCCAGCACCTGCTCCTCACGGGTGAGGTGCTCGGATCCCGCGTGCGGGTGCTGAGCTTCCGCGTGCGTGAGTTGGGCCTCCTCGGCTGCGGCAGCGGCGACGGCCTCCTCCGCCCAGTTGGCCCGCGTGGCGCCGGCTCGGTCGACGCCTGGGCCGAGATCCTGAGTCATGTCCGGGTCGCCTCCTTCACGCGCTCCCGGCTGAACCGCCCGAAGTTGTAGTAGGCGGCGCAGGCACCCTCGGACGACACCATGCAGGTGCCGATCGGGGTCTCGGGCGTGCACGCGGTGCCGAACACCTTGCACTCCCACGGCTTGAGCACGCCCTTGAGCACCTCGCCGCACTGACAGGCCTTGGGGTCGGCCACCCGCACGCCCGGCACGAGGAAGATCCGCTCCGCGTCGAACCGCGCGTAGCGCTTGCGCACCTGCAGCGCCGAATGCGAGATGAAGCCGAGCCCCCGCCACTCGAAGTGCGGACGCAGCTCCATCACCTCACCGATCACCTGCAGCGCCCTGGTGTTGCCGTCCCACGGCACCACGCGCGCGTACTGGTTCTCGATCTCGCAGCGGCCCTCCTTGAGCTGCAGCAACAGCTGGTAGACCGACTGCAGGATGTCCAGCGGCTCGAAACCGGCGACGACCAGGGGTTTGCCTGCGTCGCGTGCGATCCACTCGTAGGGCCGGCACCCGATCACCGTGGAGACGTGGCCCGGTCCGATGAACCCGTCGAGTCGCAGGTCGGGAGAGTCCAGGATGGCCTTGATCGCCGGGATGATCGTGACGTGGTTGCAGAAGATCGAGAAGTTGTCGAGCCCCTCGGCCTCCGCGCGCAGCACCGTCATCGCCGTGGACGGGGCGGTGGTCTCGAAGCCGATGGCCATGAAGACCACGCGCTTGTCAGGGTTGCTGCGCGCGATCTTGAGCGCGTCGAGCGGTGAGTAGACCATCCTGATGTCGGCGCCTGCCGCCTTGGAGTCGAAGAACGACCCCCGGCCTCCGGGAACCCGCAGCATGTCGCCGAACGTCGTCAGGATGACGTCGTCGTGCTCGGCGATGGCGATGGCGTCGTCCACGCGGCCCATCGGGATCACGCAGACCGGGCAGCCCGGCCCGTGCACGAGCGACACGGTGTCGGGCAGGTAGTCCTCGAGCCCGTGCTTGTAGATGGTGTGGGTGTGGCCGCCGCAGACCTCCATGAACTTGTACTGCCTGCCGGGCTCGCACAGCGCGGCGATCTGCGTCGCCAGCGTGCGGGCCATGCCCGCATCGCGGAACTCGTCGACGAACCTCATCGCCGTCCCCTTACCTCTGGTCGTGCCGCTAGGTGATGTCGCTGGCGGCGAGCGCCTGGAGCTCGTCGGTGTAGGCGTCGCCGAGACCGGTGAGGAAGTCGAGGGAGGCCTTCGCCTCCGCCTCGTCGATCTTCGACAGGGCGAAACCGACGTGGATGAGGATCCAGTCGCCCGGTTCCAGGTCCTCGTCGCGCAGCAGACCGATGTTCACGGCGCGCTTGACGCCCTCGACGCTGACCATCGCCAGGTCTTCGTGCTCGGCCAGCAGCTCGATGACCTCGCCGGGAATGCCCAGGCACATGCGGATCTCCTCCTACATCCGGCGCATGTCGCGGTACCGGGAGATCTCCCCCCGCGACTGCACGGCGAGTACGGTTCCGGTCGCCGCGACGGCCACCAGCACGAGAATCAGCAACTTGCGGATCATCTGCTCACTCCTTCGTCGATCATGAGTTCTGTGACGAGAGCGGTCACGGCGCGCACGCCGGGCTCCACCGCTGCGGCCACCGCCGGGCTCAGGCCGATGCCCTCGTCGAGGACGGCGGGCTCGCACCCGATGACGAACACGCGCTCCACCGGCCGCTCCAGGCGCATTGACGCGGCCAGCCCGTCGAGCAGCGTGAGCACCGCGACAGGGTCCATGCCGTGGCCGTCGAGCGCGGGGACCTCGGCGCCGGTCTCGTCCCGGGCGCCGTCGAGGTCGTGTTCGAGGGTGTAGAGGATGCCCGGCCGACCGCCGCGCTGCGTCGCGTCCACGATCACCAGCGCGTGGTACCCGTCGAGGAGCCGGTAGGCCAGGTGAACGCCCCGGATCCCGCTGTCGACGAGCTCGACACCGGCCGGCAGGCCGCCGCGGCGCTGCAACTGCTCGACCACGGCGACGCCGAAGCCGTCGTCGGAGAGGAACACGTTGCCGACGCCGGCGACGAGCACCCGGCCGGGCGTGCTGCCGTTGCCGGTCATCGGAGCGCCTCGAGCTCGTCGGGGTGGAAGTAGCGGAAGCGGCCGTGGGCGAGCTGCATCTCGGCGCCGGGGTCGCCGTCGACCGAGACCGCGACGTGCACGCGTCCGTCCACGTCGTGCACCACGGCCTGCACGGTGGCGCGCATGCCGTGGAGGAAGCGGTCCTGGATGTCGCCGCCGCGCCCGGGGCGCAGCACGACCCGGCTGCCCTTGGCCACCGGCACGTCACCGATCATCGTGGTGTCGGTATCGGGGTCGACGGCCGCGTCCTGGGCGGGGTCCCACCACGGCAGCAGTTCCGGGGGCCGGTCGGCAGGGCTGTCGGCGCCGAACGCCGCGCTGCCCGTGTCGATCGTCGGGATGTCGGATGCCGCTGCCGCGGGCCGCATCGAGCGGATCGCCCCGTGCAGCCGCTCCATGATCTCCGGTGGCATGGCGTCGACCGCGTCGATGATGCCCGCGGCGCGCGGGTCGGTGGCGCGCGCTTCGGCCTTCTCCTCGTCGGTGAGTACGAGCGTGCGGAGGGTGAGGATCTCGTCGTTCTCGAGGCCGTCGAAGAGGTTGATCGTGCTCTCGGGAGCCAGCTGCGGGTGGTCGGCCAGGATGATCGGCGAGGACAGCACGAGGTCGCTGCGGTCGGCCGGTCCGGCGAGCACCGGCCAGGTGTGCTCGTTGACGCACTCCTTGGTGGCCGGTTCCGCCCACTGTGGCGGGTCGGTGAGCGACAGGAACGTCCCGGGCCGGGCTGCGATCAGGGTGTGTGCCGCGATCAGCGACGTGCGCAGCACCTCCTCGCGGGGGGCGCCGGGCGCGCAGTCGCCGTCGTTGGCGATGTCGAGCCGCAGCCGGTGCACCAGGTACGGCCCCGGGATGTCGGTGGCCGAGACGACCAGCCGGGCGGTCACCGGCCAGCACTCGCGCCGGAGCAGGCCCGCGACGGCGCCTGCGGTGTCCCGGATCTCCTCGGTCTCCCGCGCCCCGGGCAGCACGATCGGGACGGTGACCTCCTCGCGCAGCACGGCGCGCAGGTCCAGCACCGCGTCGACGTGGCGGGGCACGCCCTCCTCGAACCGCAGGTGGCGCTGCCCGTCGACGACCAGTTCGGGCACGGGCGTGCCGTCCGGGGCGAGTGGCGTGCGGGCCTGCAGCTGCAGGCAGCGCAGCCGCAGGTGCAGCTGCGTGCCGCCGTCGCGGCCGGGTTCGAGCAGGCATTCCGTGCGGTTGCGGGTGGGCTCGCTGCCGTCGGTCTCGGGGGTGAGCACGCCGAACTGCCAGCGCAGCCGGTTCTTCTGCGCCGTCGCTCGGTAGGGGTAGAGCAGGTAGCCCTCGAACAGCACCGCGTCCGCGACGGCCGCGACCTCGTCGAACAGGGGATCGGGATCGGGCGACCCGCTCGGACTCACGCCCGGGGGAGGGGCGACCCGCGGGGGGTTGGTTGCCTGAGGATCGGTCACCGCTCGGCCTCCTTCAGGAGGTGCTCGAACGTCTCGTCCCAGTTCGGGATCGCCCGCTCGGAGCGGTAGGCCGACAGCGCGTCGAGGGTCCTCGTGCCGACCCGGATCCATCCCGAGCCGGGGAAGTGCGCGTCCATCGCCGCGCGCCACGTCGCGACGGGGAGCCGGAAGGTCGCCTCCTCGTGCCAGGAGACCAGCCCGACCTGAACTCCGGCGAGGCCCCCGTAGTACACGACGCCGGAGAACAGGAACACGAGCGGAACGGCCCTGGCCTCGGCCTTGTCCGCCCCGCTGTCCTCGGCACCGTCCTCGCCGTCGGCGGTGAGGCCGTGGAAGTACTTCGTGGACGCGACGTCGAGGTCGTAGGTCAGCGGCACCGAGATCGGCACGACCGTCGAGCCGCTGAAGCCGGTGACCGTCGTGCTGATCTGGGCGAACTGCAGGGGGTTGAGCGTCTCTCCCCACCGCGAGGGGGCGCCGAACAGATCCGCGAGCTTCCCGGTCTCCTCGGGGGTGTAGCTGCGGCCGCGCGGCTCGATCCGGATCTGGGTCCGCAGGGCCACCGAGTGCACGCGCTGCACACCGTCGTGGCTGATCTCCACGTCGAACACCAGTGACGGTCCGGCCGCGTAGGGCTCCGGCCGGGCTCCGATGCAGGCGAAGCTCAGCACGTCAGGCCTCCGGTCCGGTGGCGGGTGGAACGGGTCGCGCCTGCTCGCGCAGGGCCTCGAAGAAGCCGTCGATCTCGCGCCACGCCTCGGCGCCGCCGTCGAAGCCGCGCCAGTGCAGCTTCACCAGCCCGACGAGCCGGTAGCAGGCGTCGATCGGCACGAGAAGGCCCTCGGCCGATCCGGCAGCTCCCGACCCCGCCTTGTCCCGGCGGACGAGCAGCGCCTCGACGTCGGGCTCGAGCGCGGCGGCGAGGCGTCCGGCGCCCAGCCCGGCGGCCCAGGACTCGAGCCCCAGCTCGCTCTCCGTGGCACCGGCAGGGCTCGGATAGCAGGCGATGACCTTTCCCTGCGCGGAGTTGTGCAGGAAGAAGGCCATGCTGACGGGGATCTGCAGCTCGTCCCACTGGGCGTCGGTCAGGCGGAACTCAGGGTCGGACAGGTACCGGTCCGGCACACGGCGGTAGCCGCCCCCGCCCGCTCCCGGGTTGTCGAACAGGAAGCCGCACGGCCCGCAGGCGCAGAGCATCCGGCGCTCGGCGACCTGCACGAGGTGCGGGTGCTGCGGAGGGACCGGGGTGGCGCACAGCTCGCAGACCTCCTGCACCGGTTCCTGCTCCACGGAATCGACCAGGAACCGGCGTAGCGAGGAGATCCCGGGCATTCAGCCCACCCTCTTCGGGGACGCCGACGGGCGCACCCCGATCTGCAGGAGAGCCGGGCCCGCCGGGACGGCGTCGAAGACCACGCCCGCCACCTCCGGGGCCAGCTCCGTGATCGACGCGGCCACCACGTCCTTCACGGTGTCGGTCCCGCAGCCGCCGCCTTCGATCTGCACGTGCACCCGGCCCTCGTCGTCGAGCCCGGCGAGGGTGAGGCCGGAGCCGTGCGAACCGAGCCTGCGGGCCGCCGCGCCCATCGCGTGCGTGAGCCGCTGATCGAGCGGCACGGGGTGCAGGTCGTGCAGCGCGAGCAGGCCGGCGACCAGCGGATCTGCCGCCATCCGGTGCACGATCGTGTCCCCGGCACCTGCCCGGACGATGGAGACCATCTGCTCCAGGCCTGCGCCGTAGAAGCGCATCAGCACCCGCACCAGCTCTTCCGCCGCGTGCCCCACCGCGGGGCCGCCGTCCGCCGTGATGCCCTCGAGGAGTTCCTCGATGCGGCCGGCGAGCCCCTGCGGATCCAGGTCGGTCGACGCCACTGCTGCCGCTCAGATCGTGTTCAGCATCGACGGCGACGTCATGCGGTGCAGCGGTTTCCCGTCGCCCTTGTACATGTGCACGCCGCACGGCAGGCAGGGGTCGAAGCTGCGGACCGCCCGCATGATGTCGATGCCCTTGAAGTCCTCGTTGCGACTCTCCTCGAAGATCGGCGTGTTCTGTACGGCGTCCTCGTACGGGCCGGGCGTGCCGAACGTGTCGCGCACGCTGCCGTTCCACGGCGTCGGCGGGTACGGGTGGTAGTTCGCGATCTTGCCGCCGCGGATCACCATGTGGTGCGACAGCACGCCGCGCACCGCCTCGGTGAACCCGACGCTGATGGCCTCGTCCGGCACCACGAACTTCTCCCAGGTCTTGGTGTGCCCGCGCACCTCGTCGAGTGCCTTCTCGATGAAGTGCAGGGCGCAGGCGGCCGCGTAGGCCTGGAAGTAGGTGCGGGCGCGGTTGCGCTCGATCGCGTTCGACAGCGGCCTGCCCTGCTTGTCGTGCGGGATCCGCCACTCGAAGCCGACCTCCGGCTTGAGCGCGGTGCGCGGCAGGTTGATCTGCACGCTGTTGCCCGTGGCCTTGACGAACCCGATGTCGACCAGGCCGCCCAGGGCCGTGGTCCACAGCCGGGCGAGCGGGCCGCCGCCGGTGTCGAGGGCGAGGTGGTCCTTGCCGTCGAACCAGCGCGGCGACATCGTCCAGCTGTACTTGTCGTCGAAGTCGCGCTTCTGCGGCGCGGGGATCGTGTGCTGGTTCCACGGGTGCCTGCGATCGACCGGGTTGCCCAGCGGGTCCTGCGTCGCGAACATCTCCTGGTCCTCCCAGTCCCGGTAGAACGAGCTACCGAGCAGGATGCGGATTCCCAGGTTGATCTCGACCAGGTCGTTGGTGATGAGGTTGCCGTCGACGACGATGCCGGGCGTCACGAACATCTTGCGGCCCCAGCCGGTCATCGTCCGGTACTGGAAGTCGCAGTGCTCCGGGTCGTTGAACGCGCCCCAGCAGCCGAGCAGCACGCGCCGGCGCCCGACCTCCTCGTAGCCGGGCAGCGCCTCGTACATGAAGTCGAAGAGGTCGTCGTGCATCGGGACGACGCGCTTCATGAACTCCACGTACCGCATGAGCCGGGCGTAGTAGTCGGTGAACAGCTGGACTGTGGCCACCGTGCCGACGCCGCCCGGGTAGAGCGTGGAGGGGTGCACGTGGCGGCCCTCCATCAGGCAGAACATCTCCCGCGTGTACCGGCTGACCTGCAGCGCCTCGCGGTAGAAGTCACCGGTGAACGGGTTGAGCGCCCGCATGATGTCGCCGATGGTGCGGTAGCCGTGCGCGTCGGCGTGCGGCGCCTCGGTCCGGTTGGCCTGCTCGAGCACACCCGGGTTGGTCTCCGCGACCATCCGCTCGCAGTAGTCCACCCCGACCAGGTTCTCCTGGAAGATGTTGTGGTCGAACATGTACTCGGCGGCCTCGCCGAGGTTGATGATCCACTCGCCCAGATGCGGCGGGCGCACCCCGTAGGCCATGTTCTGGTTGTAGACGGAACAGGTCGCGTGGTTGTCGCCGCAGATGCCGCAGATCCGGCTGGTGATGAAGTGGGCGTCGCGCGGATCCTTGCCCTTCATGAAGATCGAGTAGCCGCGGAAGATCGACGAGGTGGAGTGGCACTCGGCGACTCGCTTCTGCGAGAAGTCGATCTTGGTGTAGATCCCGAGGCTGCCGACGATCCGGGTGATCGGATCCCAGGCCATCTCGGTGAGCCCGGTCTTGTCCGTACCGGTGCCCGACGGCTTTGCCTGTGTGGTGGTCATCGACGCGTTCCCCTTACCAGGACTTCGTGAAGCCGGTGGTCAGCTCGCGCCCGTTCTTGCGCCAGCTCGGTTCCTTGTCGAGCTTCCGTTCCGTGATCCCACGCAGGCGGCGGATGATCGCTCCGTACGCGCCGCTGGCGGCACCGGAGACCCTGCTTCCGGGAGGGGCGTCCATGAAGGGCATGAACTTGTCCGGGAAGCCGGGCATCGTGCAGCCGATGCAGATCCCGCCCACGTTCGGGCAGCCGCCCACGCCGTTGATCCAGCCCCGCTTGGGGACGTTGCACTTGACCACGGGGCCCCAGCAGCCCAGTTTCACCAGGCATTGCGGTGAGCCGTACTCGGTGGCGAACTGGCCCTGCTCGTAGTAGCCGCCGCGGTCGCAGCCCTCGTGCACCGTCTGGCCGAAGAGCCAGGTGGGGCGCCCTTCCTTGTCCAGCGGAATCATCGGCGCCGCGCCGGTGGCCTGGTAGAGCAGGTAGAGGATCGTCTCGGAGAGGTTGTCGGGCTGGATCGGGCAGCCCGGCACGTTGACGATCGGGATGCCGGCGGGGGTCGTGAAGTTCCAGCCGAGGTAGTCGCGCACGCCCATGGCGCCGGTCGGGTTGCCCGCCATCGCGTGGATACCGCCGTACGTGGCGCACGTGCCGACGGCGAGCACGACCAGTGCCTTGGGCGCGAGGCGGTCCAGCCATTCGCTGGTGGTCATCGGCTGGCCGGTCTCCGGGTTGTTGCCGAAGCCGCACCAGTAACCCTCTGGCTTGATCTTCTCGTTGGGAATCGAACCCTCGACCACCAGCACGAACGGGTCGAGCTCGCCCCGTTCGGCCTTGAAGAACCACTCGATGAAGTCGTTGTTGCCACCGACCGGGCCGTTGTCGAAGTCGATGAGCGGCCAGTGGACGGCGATCTTCGGGAGGCCCGGCAGAGCACCGAGGGCAATCTCCTCGATGCTGGGCTGGGTTGCCGCGGTCAGAGCGACCGAGTCGCCGTCGCAGCTCAGGCCGGCGTTGATCCACAGAACGTGGACGGTCGGTGCCTCGGCCTCCGTGGTGGACGCTTCCGTCGTGGACATGGCGGTCCCCTCGATGGCGCTGCCCCGTGGGGCGGCGCCTGTCCGACGTGGTGGGAAAGTCCGTTGTAACGGCCTGGGCCGGGCGCAGTAAGTGATCGCCGTCACTAGATGTTCCGGACACTGAGCGGGTCGGGTGTCCCCCCGAGCGTGGCTGTCGTCAACGACCCGATCGGCGCACCGGCCCTCAGGAACCGGTTCGGAATCGTGGTGGGCAAAGGAAGATCATTACTCGATTCCAGGAATTCCATTTAAGATAGGCGACTGTTGTTCGTCGAATCGGATCAGGAGTGCGTAGTGCCGTTGACGCGCAGATCGTTCATGAAGGGCCTCGGAGTCACCGGGGGCGCGGGGATGATGTATGGGGCAATGTCCGCTATCGGACTGGCCCCGGCTGCGGCACAAGAACCGTTCCGGGTGCCCGAACTCGGCGACCTCGTCGGGCAGGGCCCTGGCCACCACACGGTCACCGTTCTCGGGGCCGGGCCTGCGGGTCTCTGCACGGCATACGAGCTGGGCAAGGCGGGATACGACGTCACGGTGCTGGAGGCGCGTTTTCGCCCAGGAGGGCGAGTGTGGTCCATCAGAGGCGGTACGGAGGAAACAGATCTCGACGGAGAGACACAGCGCAGTACGTTCTCCGAGGGACATTTCCTCAATATGGGCGCCACCCGGATACCGCAAGGCCACGTCACGCTCGACTATTGCCGGGAGCTCGGTGTGGCGATCCAGGCATTCCCGAATCAGAACGCGAACGCATGGGTCAACTACACCAGTGACACACCCCTGACGAAGACGTCGGTGACCTACCGGGCCGCGCGGGCGGACACGTATGGCTACATCTCGGAGTTGCTGCAGAAGGCCGCCTCCCGGGGCGCCCTCGACGACGTGCTGAGCGCCGACGACAAGCAGGCTCTCGCGGAGTTCCTCAAGGACTTCGGCGACCTCAGCAGCGACGGGCGCTACGTCGGCTCCAGCAGGCGCGGATACACGTCCCAGCCGGGTGCCGGCACCGACGAGGGCACCCGGCTCCCGCCGCCGCCTGCCCTGTCCGACGTGGTCCGCAGCGGGATCGGGCGCAACTTCGGGTTCGAGCTCGAGAACGACCAGGCCATGATGATGTACACGGCCGTCGGCGGGATGGACCAGATCTACCATGCGTTCCACCGCAGGCTCGGCAACCGCGTCCGCTTCGGAGCCGTCGTCACGGCGATGCGCAACGTGCCGGAGGGCGTCACCGTCGAGTACACCCACGGCGGCGTCGACCGGTCGATCACCAGCGACTACGTGGTCTGCACGCTTCCGCCGCACCTCGTGGCGCGGTTGCGCACCAACCTCCCCCCGAACGTGCTCGCCGCCTTGCGCGCGCCCAAGGCGGTGGCGTCGGGCAAGCTCGGCATCGAGTACTCGAAGCGCTGGTGGGAGACCGAACAGCGGATCTACGGCGGCGTGAGCAACACCGACAAGGACATCCGCGAGATCATGTTCCCCTTCGACCACTTCCACGGTGACCGGGGCATCGTGGTCGCCTACTACAGCACGGGGAAGCGCCAGGAGGTCTTCGAGCCGCTCCGCCACCGTCAGCGGCTGACCAAGGCACTGGCGGAGGGGGCGGAGATCCACGGCGACAGCTACACGAAGAACGTGGGTCCGTCGTTCTCGGCCGCCTGGCGGCGCATCCGCTACTCGGAGTCCGCGTGGGCGTCGTGGAGCTCCAAGAGCCCCGAGTACAACGTGCTCCTGCAACCGGCCGACAAGATCTACTTCGCAGGCGACTACCTCTCGCACGCGCTGTCGTGGCAGCACGGTGCGCTGACCTCGGCCCGTGCCGCCGTCGCCGCCGTGCACGCCCACGCCGCCGGTCCGCGCTGACTGCGGGCCGACCGGCAGCGGCGCTACGCCATGATCTCCGCGACGATGCGATCGGCGTAGGTGCGCAGGAGCTGGGTCAGGTCCTCGTCGTCGCTCCGGACGCGCCCGGTCCTCCCGATCGCGGCGACGCACCCGATCACCGTCATCCGGTTGTCCCGCAGCGGCACGGCCAGCGCCGAGCGACCCACCTTGATCTCGTCCACCTCGTGGGCGACGCCGCACTCCCGGATCCTGCGGAGCTCGACGGCCAGCACGTCCGGCTCCACGATCGTGCGCCCGGTGAGCGGCCGCAGGGACGCGGGGAGCCCGAGCTCGGGTCGGTGGGAGAGCAGCAGCTTCCCGATCGCCGACGCGTGCAGGTGCGTGCGGATGACGTTCTCCCCGGCCAGTTCGTGGTCGGGGTCGCGGTCCACGAGCCGGATGCGGTCGCCGGCGTAGGACGCGACGAAGATGCCGAACCGCACGCGGGCCCGCAGTTGCTCCACCACCGCGTGGGCCGCCCGGAAGTCCTCCGATGCGTCACCGCCCACCGCACCGGCCAGCTCGCGGGTCCGCCGGCCGAGCGCGAAGCCGGAGAGGTCGGAGACCCGCACGAGGAAACCGTCGGCGACGAGGAGGTTCAGCAGCCGGTACGCCGTGGCCGGGGGGATCCCGCTGAGGCTCGAGATGTCCCTGGCCGTGGCACCCGAGCCGAGCTGTGCGACCGCCTCCAACAGCACCAGCGCCTTCTGCGCCGCCCGTGTCTCGTGGCCACCGGGTTCGTGCTGCCGGTGCGTGACCGCGGCCATCAGGAGGCGTCGGTCGGAGGGCCGCCGCGATGCCGGTGCCCGGGTGGTGCCCTGCCTGCGACGAGGACGGGGTTGCCGTGGGCGTCGGGGGCGAACACGCCGGCGCCGGGCAGCACGTCGTCGGACTCCGCGTGGTCGAACGCTCCTACGCGGTCGAGATCACCAGGGCGTCGCCGAAGCAGCCGGCGGTGCCAGAGCAGGCCTGCGGACAGCAGGGCGGCGATCACGGCGGGGCCGGCGATGTCCCCGTCGAGGATCCGCGCCACGAGCAGGTAGCCCAGGAGCGCGATCCCGGCGAGGCTCGCCGCGAACGCCGCGAGCAGGACCCCCCGCGTCTGCTCCCGGATCCGGCGCAGGAACCGGATCGAGGCCACCGCCACGAGGACGTAGGCGGCCACGACCATCGCCCGCACGACATCGCGCAGGGTGTCGAGCACCGGGGAGGGCGCGAGCAGGGCGCTCGCCGCGGCGACGAGCAGCACGATGGCCAGCAGAGCCGCGTAGGGAGTGCGGAACCGGCGGTGCACCGCGGTGAAGAACGGGGGCAGCAGCCGTTCGACGCCCATCGTGTAGACGAGCCGGGATGCCGCGTGCGACGACGCCGTTGCCGACGCGAGCCACGAGCAGGCCAGCCCGAGGTTCAGGGCGACCACGAGCAGGGTGGGCGCACCGGAGTCCGTGCCGTGCAGGTAGACGTCGACGATCGTGGTGCTGCGGCCCGTCCACGCGGCCCAGGCGGCGAAGACGAACAGGCCTCCGCAGATCATCGGGGTCAGCAGGACCGTGCGCGTGATCGTGATCAGCGGGCGCTTCGCCTCGGGACCGAAGAACGTGGCGCTCTCGAAACCGGCCAGCGCGAAGATCGCGCCGAGGGCGACGTAGAGCACGCCGTGCGGAGCCGTCACGGGTTCGGCGGGTGGCGGCACGGTCCCTGCGGCAGGCAGCAGGGTGAGGGCCACGATGAAGAGTAGGGATCCGGCCTCGACCGCGAGGATCGCGAGCGCGGCGAAACGCGCCCCACGGACCAGCACGGCCAAAGCGGCGGCCGCGACCACGGCGTGCACGGCGAGCGTTGCCACCGGACCGTCGACGTCGACCCCGACCTCGCGGAGCACGGCGGTGAGTGCCGCGCTGCCGCTGTACAGCGTGAGCGTGGCACTCCCCAGGTACTTGACCAGCACGGCGACGCCGGTGGTGAGAGCTGCGCGCGTGCCGAGGCCCTGGAACACGAAGCTGTACAGCCCGCCCGCCGCCGCTTGCCGCCGGGTGAACTGGGTGACGCACAGGGCGATCAGCGAGATCAGGATCGTCGCGCCCAGGATCGTCAGGAGTCCGACGAGCGGCGACGCGTTCCTGAGCATCGTCATCGGCAGGACCACCATCGACGCCGCGGGCGCGGTGGTGGCCACCGACTGGGCGAGCACCTCCACCCCGGAGAGCCGCCTGCGTCCGAGGGCACGCAGCGGCGACATCGCGGGTCGATCGAGCTCCTCGGCGGAGAACGACCGGGTGATGGCGTCCGACAGCGCCGACATCGTTCCCTCCGAGGTCATTTCGCCACTGATCGTGACGAAAATTAGGGCCGAGATGTTGCGCTGAGGTTGCCTGCCCGAGTCGAACGGAGCCCCCGGAGTGGGAACCACGCCGGGCGCTCCCACTCCGTGCACGCCGGATCGTTCGCGGCCGTTCCACCGATCGACTCACACGGCTCCCAGCCTTGGTGACCGTCACTCATCGGGTCGTCGAGAAGGAGCAGGAGCGTGCGGTGCCAGTAACGCGGAGATCGTTCATGAAGGGACTCGGCGTCACGGGAGGCGCGGGGGTGATGTACGGGGCGATGTCCGCGATCGGGCTGGCTCCGGCTGCGGCGGAGGTGCCGTTCCGGGCTCCCACGATGGGGGACCTCGTCGGCCAGGCCCCGGGGCACCACTCCGTTGCCGTGCTGGGTGCGGGGCCTGCCGGCATGTGCGCGGCCTACGAGCTCGGCAAGGCCGGCTACGACGTGACGGTCCTGGAGGCGCGGACGCGTCCCGGTGGGCGGGTGTGGTCGATCCGGGCCGGCACCGAGGAGACGGACCTGAACGGGGAGACGCAGCGCTCCACGTTCTCGGACGGCCATTTCTTCAACATGGGTGCCACCCGCATCCCGCAGAGCCACGTGACGCTCGACTACTGCAGGGAACTCGGCGTCCAGATCCAGCCGTTCGGCAACCAGAACGCGAACACCGTGGTCAACTACGCCAGCGACACACCGCTGTCGAAGACCTCGATGACCTACCGGGCGGCCAAGGCCGATACCTACGGCTACGTCTCCGAACTGCTGCAGAAGGCCGCCTCTCGCGGTGCCCTCGACGACGTGCTCTCGGCCGACGACAAGCACGCCCTCGCGGAGTTCCTGACCGACTTCGGCGACCTCAGCAGCGACGGGCGCTATCTCGGCTCGACCCGGCGCGGGTACACCTCGGAGCCGGGTGCCGGCACCGACTACGGCACGCGCTTGGCACCACCGCACAGCATGTCGGACGTCATCCGCAGCGGGATCGGGCGCAACTTCGCGTTCGACTTCGAGTACGACCAGGCCACGATGATGTTCACCCCGATCGGCGGGATGGACCGCATCTACTACGCATTCCAGGACCGCCTCGGCGACCGCGTGAAGTTCGGCTCCGTCGTCACGGCGATGCGCAACGTCCCCGAGGGCGTCACCGTCGAGTACACCGCGGGCGGCCGGGCGCAGTCGATCACCACCGACTACGTCGTGTGCACGATCCCGCCGCACCTCATCGGCCGGCTGGGCAACAACCTCCCCGCCGACGTGCTGGCGGCGCTCAAGGCAGCCAAGGTGACCTCGTCGGGAAAGCTCGGCATCGAGTACTCGAGGCGCTGGTGGGAGACCGACGAGCGCATCTACGGCGGCGCGAGCAACACCGACAAGGACATCGCGCAGATCATGTTCCCCTACGACCACTTCCATTCCGACCGGGGCGTGGTGGTCGGCTACTACAACACCGGCAAACGCCACCAGGCCTTCGAGTCGCTCACCCACCGCCAGCGTCTGGCCAAGGCACTGGCGGAAGGCGCCGAGATCCACGGCGACAAGTACAAGAAGGACGTCACCTCGTCGTTCTCCGGGAGCTGGCGGCGCACCCGGTACTCCGAGTCGGCGTGGGCGTCGTGGGACTCCACGAGTCCCGAGTACAAGCTGCTCCTGCAGCCCGTGGACAAGATCTACTTCGCCGGCGACCACCTCTCGAACGCGATCGCGTGGCAGCACGGGGCGTTCACCTCGGCCCGGTCCGTCGTCGCCGCTCTGCACAGCCGTGTCGCGGGACCGAGCTGATGAGCCTGCCGTCGATCACCCGGACAGCGATCACCCGGACAGCGATCACCCGGACAGCGATCACCCGGACAGCGACCACCGAGACCCCCACCACCCAGCCACCTCAGCACCGACTGGAGCACCCGATGCCGACACCGCCACACCAGGGAACGCCGCACCGGCGGGCACTAGCGACGGGAGCGGCCGTGCTGGCGCTCGCCGCGGCCGGATGCTCGACCGGTACGTCCGCGGCCGCGCCCGCCCCTCCCGCCGTCGTGTCCCAGGCGGTGCTGGAGCCAGGGCAGGACAACCCCATGATCGCCCAGGGCGTGGCGCTCGGTGCGGGCGCCGCGCTCTACAAGACCAGCGGGCTCGGGCCGAAGCAGATGAACGCCGCGGCCGCCGAGGGGACCCCCGAGTCGTTCATCGACACCGACCAGTTCGCCGGGGGCGTGCTCCCCACCGGGGTCACGATCACCGAGGCCCAGGGGATGAACGTGCTGCGCAACATCCGCGAGAACCTCGAGGCGCAGGGCCTGACCCTCGAGAACGTCACGACGATGCGCGTCTTCCTCGACAACGCCCCCGGCTCCGACCGTGCCGACTACGCCGGCTGGAACCGCGCCTACCGGCAGTTCTTCGCCAACACCAACCTCTCCAGCGGCGACACCGAGCTGGTGCCGCTGGGCAGCGCGGCCCCTGCCGCACCGCTGGTCCGCAACCAGGCGCGGCCGAGCCGTTTCGCGCTCGAAGTGCAGAGCCTTCCCGTGGCGGGCTGGCTGGTGGAGGTGGAGGTCGACGCCGTGTTCCCCGCGGGCAGCGGACCCCGCTGACGACCGGGACGGACGGCCGTCCTACGTACGGCGCCTACGTAGGACGGCCGGGGGATGGGGGAGAGTCCCGATGTGACGTGGTCCGATCCGGGCGATTGTTCACCGCATGACGACCCTGACTGCCCAGCAGGCGATCGAGGCGGCCCGCGCGGTCGCCGCCACCTTGGCGAAGGACGCCGTGGAGCGGGACAGGGCGAACGCCGAGCCGCACGCCGAGGTGCAACTCCTGCGTGACGCCGCCCTCCCCGCCATCCTGCTCCCGCGCGAGGTCGGCGGGTCGGGCCTCGGCTGGGACACCGCGCTGCGCGTGGTGCGCGAGATCTCCGCCGCGGACGGCTCGATCGGCCAGCTCATCGGCTATCACTACATGAACCAGGATCTGATGACCTGGTTGCACAACTCGGATGCGTTGGCCCTGTGGGGCGCGCGATCCGCGGAGCATCAGTGGGTGTGGGGCGACGCGGTCGACGTGTACGCACCGGCCATCACGCTCGTCGAGGACAGCCCCGGTTTCCGGATTTCCGGGCGGAAGAACTTCGCCACCGGCTTCTCGGTGGCGGACGTGTCCGTGGTGGCCGTCGCCGAATCCGGAACGGGATCGCCGTTGCTCGTCATCGTGGAGCGCACGGCAGACGGGGTCGCTCCGGGCGGCGACTGGGACAATCTGGGCCAGCGACTCTCGGCAAGTGGCAGCATCACGTTCACCGACGTCGCGATCACCCCCGAACAGGTGCTCGGCACGCTGGACCCGGCGCGCGCGACGCCGCAGGGCTCGCTGATCGCTCCCGTCAGCCAGGCCGTGCACAGCGAGATGTACCTGGGCATCGCTCAGGGGGCGTTGCGGACGGCGGGGGAGTACACGCGCACGGTGTCACGGCCCTTCCTGCTCTCGGGCGTCGAGTCGGCCACAGCGGATCCGTACGTGCTCGCCACGTACGGGCGGCTCGTGGCGGCGGTGCGGGCGGTCGAGGCGCTGGCCGACGACGTGGGTGCGCACGTGGCCCGGGTGAACGCCGCCGGGAGTGACCTCACCTGGGACGCGCGCGGCGAGCTGGCCGTGCACACCTCGGCGCTGAAGGTGGTGGCCATCGAGACCGTGCTGGAGGTGACGTCGAAGATCTTCGAGGTGACAGGTGCGCGGGCCACCAGCAACGCGGTGGGGCTCGACCGGTTCTGGCGCAACGCTCGCACCCACATGCTGCACGACCCCGTCGTCTACAAGCAGCGCGAGGTGGGCGCGCACTTCCTCACCGGCACCTACCCGCCGTTCACCGTCTACAGCTGATTTCCGGCCGGGTCGCTGTCATCGCGCCGCCCGGACCGGCGCGCCGTCGCCCGCCCGGCGAGCCGCGAGCGCGACGAGCTGGCCGCGCGCCCGCACGTCGAGCTTCCGGCACAGCGCTTCGACGTGCTTCTCCACCGTGCGAGGGGAGATCACCAGCTTGCTCGCCAGTTCACGCGTGGTGGTCAGCCCCGCGCCCAGCAGGTCGAGGACCTCGGCCTCGCGTGGGGTCACGCCGCGCTGTCGTAGCCAGACCGGGACCGGGGGGTTTCCGGCTCGCGGCGAGGCGGCGAGCGCGCGGCAGGCGTCGGCGATCGCCGAAGTGTCGAATCGGTCGAAGAACTCGCCGGCCTCGGCCGCCCAGCTCAGCGGGTCACCCCACCCGTCCGCCAGCGCGGCTTCCGCGACCAGCCGCCGCGCGAGATGGCGCAACCACGGCCAGGGCAGCTCCCGCGGGCCGAAGGAGCTGACGACGGCGGCGGCCTGCTCGCCGTGGCCGCGGCGACCGGCCAGCACCGCCTCGGCGAGGTCGGCGAACGCGGCGTTGTGCCGGTTCACCACGGCCGGGCTGGTGCGCAGCGCCTCGATCGCCGCTTCCGCGTCGCGGCCCTCGACGGCGCGCAGCAGCGCCCAGCACCCCCACCACATCAACGGCCGGACCTCCGCCGCATCGGCGGTGAGCGTGAACGCCGTCTCCAGCTCACGGACGGCCGCCGCCCGGTCCTCCGCGAGCAGCGAGCAGACCCCGCGGGCGAAGCCCCAGATCCCGGCCTCCGCGTCGGCGTCGGCATCCAGCGCTCCGGCCGGGATGGCGGCGATATCGCGTTCGACGCCGACCCGATCGGCCCGTAGCGCGGCGGCACAGGGCACCATCCCGAGCGCGATCACGTGGATCTGGTCGAGGCCGAGCGCGGCAGCACCGTCGCGGGCCGACGCTGCCGCGGCGCGGGCGGCGTCGGGATCACCGTTCATGAGGTGCGAGGCACCCAGATCCAGGTCGAGCACCACCACCAGCCGCGCGGCCCCGGCCGCGACCGCGGCGGCGCGGGCGGCCTCGAGCCGGTCACGCCGCCCGGTGCGGAAGAGATCGATCGTGCCCAGCTCGTGCAGCGCCGACAGCACGCCGAGCGGCAGGTCGTGTGCCACCGCGATCGCGTGGGCCTTCTCGAAGGCGGCCAGCGCCTCGTCCGGGTCGGCCGTGCGCTCGGCCCGGCCCACCACCTGGAGTGCCTCGCACGCGACGTCGGGCCTGCCCGCGGCAAGCGCCGGATCGACGACGCCGGACGCGAGGGCGGCCGCCGCGGCGCGGGCGTTGCGGCCGAGCAGCACGAGCGCGCGAACCAGGTCGGCCTCGGGGGCGTCGGACTCGTGCCGAACCGGGCCGTGCTCGGTCAGGCCGTGCTCGGTCGGGCAGTGCGGGGTGGGCACGGCGGCGGCCGCGAGCTGTACCTCGGCGAGCTCCCACCGGCCCGCCTCGGCCGCCGCCCGGGCCAGCCGGAGATGGGCGCGGCGGCGCACGGTCTCGTCGGGCGCCGAGCGCAGTTCCGCCATCAGTTCCGCGGTGGCGGCCGCGGCCGCGTCGGGGTCGCCGGCCCGGCACCGAACGTCGGCCAACGAGTCGGCGAGCGCGACGCGGGTGGCCGCCGGGCGGGCGAGGGCGAGGCCACGGGTCAGCAACCGGCCGGCGGAGTCCAGCGCTCCGTCGCGGGCGGCGCGGGCGCCGGCGCAGGCCAGGAGGTCGGCGGCGGACGGGTCGCCGGCCAGCTCGGCGAGATCGGCCGCCAGCAGAGCGGCCTCCCCGGGCAGCTCCGGGGAGCGACGGCGCAGCACACGGCCCAGCGCGGCGGCCATCTCTGCCTGCAGCGGGCCGGAGAGCCCGGCGAGCACCGCGTCCCGCGTGAGCGCGTGGCGGAAGCGGTACCCGGCGCCGTCGGGCTCCAGCAGCCCGGCACCGGTCGCCGAGGCCAGGGCCGCCGTCATCGTGGTCGCGTCGAGCTCCAGCGCCTCGGCGACGAGCCGCCAGTCGAACCGGCGGCCGAGCAGTGCCGCGGCGGCGAGCACGCTGCCGTCCACCTGGCCCAGGCCGGCCACCCGCCGCCGGACCGAATCGGCGAGCGAGCGGGGCACCGTCGTGCTGCCGCACGTAATCGTGGAGTCGTAGTCGCCGAGCAGTTCTTCGACCATCAGCGGCACGCCGTCGGCCTGGGCCGTGACCGGCGCGGCGGCCGCGGGGTCGAGACCGCAGGCCCGGACCATCTCGGCGACTCCGGCGTCGTCGAGTGCGGTGAGCGGCAGCGGCAGCGCGCTCCCGCGGGCCGCCAGCGCGTCGGACACGGCCCACGCCTGGTCGCCCTCGCCGCTGCGCAGCGTGGCGAGCAGCAGCACACCGGTGTCGGCGATGTGGTCGCCGAGGTACTCCAGCAGGGCGAGCGTCTCCGGGTCGGCCCAGTGCAGGTCCTCGAGGACGACCACGCAGCCCCGTGGCGCGACGAGCCGGAGCAGCCGCAACAGCCCTTCGGCGAGCACCGGCCCCGACGTCGTCGGCGCACCGGTGGCCCATTCGGGCACCAACGGCCCCAGCACGGCGGCGTACGGCCCGAGCTCGCTGCGGTCGGGTAGCCCGTGGCGGCGGGCGAGGGCCAGCGTGGCCTCGACCAACGGACGCAACGGCGCCGAGCTCGCCCCCGGCACAGCCCGTCCGACCACTGCCGGCAGCCCGGTCGTGCCGGCGAGCGCGAACACCTCACGAGCCATCCGGGACTTGCCGATTCCCGGGTCCCCGCTGAGGAACACGACGGTGCCGGCGCCGCGGCGTGCCGCGCCGAGCAGCTCGACGAGCACGGCGAGCTCCGCGTGCCGCCCGACGAGGGCCGGGCAACGAACGTGATGCACCAGCACCTCCCGTCGTGCGCAGCGGTGTCGGCCTCAACTGTCCACGGGCAGGGGGCGCCCTGGGCATCGTGTGTCGAGGCCCACGGACGCGAGCTCGATCGGAGAGCGTCATGGGATTTCGTTTCGGGATATTCGGAACAGATCGGATCGAATCCGTCGGCCCGGGGGAGAGTGACCGCAGCGGCGGGCGTCCGATTCGGAGCTGCTCGTTGGTACGAGGAGAGATGAGACATCCGCCGCACGACACGGCGCGCCGGGTAGCCGAGGGTCGGTCGCGGGGCGGTCGCCGGCCCGCCCGTTCGGGGTGAACCGCGACACGGGCCCCACCGTCGTACTGGCCGATCACGGCCACGGGTGGTACGACGAAAGGTGATCTCGCCGTCGCCCGGCCGTCACGGTGACAGCCGGCCGATGGGCCGGACGTCGAGGGAAATCGGGCACCGCGGCCGGTGGGGCAACGGAGCCGACTCGACGTGAGCACCTCCGGATGACGTGCGTGAGTCGATCGCAGAGGAGTCGCCATGTCCGTCGATGAGATGTCCGAACCCGTCCCCTCCGTCGAGGTGTCCCCGCAGGAGCTCCCGGGCGCTGTGCGGAGCCTCGGCTCGATGAGCTGGGTGCGCGAGCCGCTCGACGACGCGGTGGGCGGTCGCCGGCGGGTGATCGCCCCGCCGAGCGCCGCGACCATCGGCACTCCCGCGCACGGTGCCAAGGCGGCCCTGCGAGCCGAGCTCGGCAAGCCCAACACGGTGTTCATGATGGGCGACAACCCGGAGCTGCCGCGGATGCCGGAGCGGCCGACACTGCTCGACTACTACCGGCTGCGGTTCGACGGCTTCTCCGTCTCGCACATGCTGCAGAGCGCCAAGATCGCCAAGGAGCGCGGCCTCGACGAGAAGGTCGTGATGGCCTGTCTCCTGCACGACATCGCCATCGCCGGGCTGATCTCCAGCCACCACGGGCACTGGGGAGCGCAGTTGATCGCGCCGTACGTCGACGAGGAGGTGGCCTGGGCGGTCGAGAAGCACGAGGCGCTGCGCTACTTCGCGGACGAGTCCGTCGGCTACTCCTACCCCGAGGCGTACATCGCGTACTTCGGCGCCGACTACGACCCTCCGGCGTACATCCACCAGGAACACGAGGAAGCGCGCAAGCACCGCTGGTACATGACCTCCCGGCTGATCACGATCAACGACATCTATTCGTTCGATCCCGGGGCGCAGGTGCAGTTCGAGGAGTTCGAGGACATCATCGGCCGAAACTTCCGTCAGCCCGAGGAAGGGCTCGGTTTCGACGGGTCGCCGGTGGCGCACATGTGGCGCACGATGATCTGGCCGAACAACTTCCTGTGATCCCGTAGCTGCTTCTCCTCAGCCGTCCCGGGATTCGTCGCGCGGGGCGGTGGGCAGCATCGCCAGGTCCTCGAGGGGGATCTCGGCGCCGGTGTCGTCGACGACGGCGATGTGCACGGGGCGGCCGGTGCTGCGTGAACGCCGGATGGTGGACGGTCCGGCCGGGCGCGGCCGGTACTCGTCCCCCCATTGCTGCAGTGCGGCCAGGATCAGCCGCAGCTGCCTGCCGGAGTCGGTGAGGTGGTAGCCGACGCGGGTGCGGCTGCCGGGCTCCTGGTACTGCTGCGGCTCGAGGATGCCGGCGGCCACGAGGGTGCGGAGGCGGGCGCTCAGCAGGTTGGGCGCGATGCCGAGGGCGCTGCGGAAGTCGGCGAATCGGGTGGTGCCCAAGAAGGCGCTGCGCAGAATGAGGAACGTCCATCTCTCACCGAGGATCTCGAGACTGCGCTCGATCGAGCATGACGGCTCGTTCTCTTCGGCCTCCATTCAACAAGAGTAGGACGAAGGGTTCGATCGCGGTCAGCTGACTCCGGGATCGCAACGTAGCCCGTGCCCCACTGGGACAACGCCGGATCTCTCGACGGGAGAAGATCATGATCGACGATCGGTACGAGGTGTCCAGAACGGCCTTATTGCTCGTGGATCCCTACAACGACTTCCTTTCCGAGGGCGGGAAGCTGTGGGAGGCCCTGCGGTCGGTCGCCACCCAGGTGGGGCTGCTCGACAACCTCCGCGCTGTCACCGCGGCGGCGCGCGCCTCCGGTGTGGTGACGTTCGTCGTGCCGCACCGCAGGTGGGAGCCGGGTGACTACGACGACTGGGACCACCCGAACCCGACGCAGCAGGCGATCCGGAAACGGCACACCTTCGCCCGTGGTGAGTGGGGTGGTGAGTGGCACCCGGACCTCGCGCCTCAGCCGGGCGACGTGGTGATCAAGGAGCACTGGGCGCAGAGCGGGTTCGCCAACACGGATCTGGACTTCCAGCTCAAGCAGCACGGCATCACGCACGTGGTCGCGATCGGCGTACTCGCGAACACCTGCATCGAGTCGACCAGTCGTTTCGCGATGGAGCTGGGCTATCACGTCACGCTCGTGCGCGACGCGACCGCGGCGTTCAGCACGGAGATGATGCACGCCGCTCACGAGCTGAACGGACCGACCTTCGCGCATGCCATCGTGACGACCGACGAGCTGCTCGCGGCCCTGCCGCAGATGTCGTGACATCGGCCGTGGGCCTGCTCGCCACGCCGGAGCCACCTCCCGCTCGGGGGACGGGAGGTGGCCCGGCTTTGTCCCGGTTCATGAGGCCGGGTTCGGGGAGCGGACGGTGCGCGCCGGTCAGACTCCGGCGCCGACGAGTACCGGCTGGACGTGCGAGGCGGCCGGTGGTGGCTCGTGCCCGACGGGATGGGCGAGCAACCAGTCCCACACCTCGACCGGGCCCTCGGCGATGTGCACGGCGCCGCAGTGGCAGGTGCCCTGGAGCTGGTCGCTGCCCGGCAACCACACCACGCGCAGCACGCCGGGCCCGGTGAGCATGCGGGTGGGCTCGATCGTCATGCCGGGCTCACCTCGCCGCCGCCGTGGCCTGCTCCTGCCGCAGCATCGCCGCGAGCATCCGCCGCGCGGCGAGGCCGCCGGTGTCGATGTTGATGGACAGCTCCTGGTAGCCGGCCGGTTCGGTGGCGATCACCTGCTCCAGCACGTCGAGCGCCGCGACGTCCTGCAGCACGACCGTGCGGTTCTGCTCGGCGATGAAGTCCGAGACCGACGCGTCGTCGAGCGCGAAGTCGCGGGCGACCGCCCAGAAGTCGTGGGTGCTGTGCTCGGTCTCCGGGGTGATCGCGTAGACGACCTCGACGTGGAAGGCATCGGGGTCGGTGCCGTCCGGGTTCGGCAGGGACCCGACCGGTGCGATCCGGCTGTGCAGCTTGTAGAGGCACGGCGGGGTGTACTCGATGTCCTGCCAGCGCGCGATGCGTCCGGTCAGGCCGGTGGAGGTCGCGTAGAACGGCGGGCACTCGGCGTCGTCCATGTGCCGGCTGACGTAGACGATGCCCGCGGCCTCGTCGACCTCGGTGGTGATCGGGGTGCTGGCCACCTCGGGCGTGCCGATGTAGCCGCCGTGGAGGTAGGTCTCGTGGGAGAGGTCGAGGAGGTTGTCGACCAGCAGGCCGAAGCGGGCCGCGAGCGGCTCCATCCCCGACACCGTCGTGTAGTCGGGCGAGACCAGCCACGGCGCCCGCGGGATGCGCGTCACATCGGCCCGCGCCGGGTCGCCGATCCACACCCAGACGAACGAGTCCTGCTCCACGACCGGATAGCTGCGCAGCCGGGCGGTACGGGGCACCCGCGTCTGACCCGGTACCGCGACGCACGCACCGTCGGCGCCGTAGGTGAAGCCGTGGTAGCCGCACACCACCGAGTCGCCGACCAGCCGGCTCGGCGCCTGGGACAGCGGGAACCGGCGGTGCACGCACCGGTCGGACATGGCAGTCAGCTGCCCCGCCTCCGTGCGCCAGAACAGGATCGACTCGCCGCAGATCGTGCGGGAGAAAAGATCGTGCCCGATCTCGCGGCCGTAGGCCGCGACGTACCACTGGTCGCGGGGGATCGTCGTCATATCAACGAATGTTCCGACCGGAGCACTGGTCTCCGAACCCCCGTTACCACATGCCGGAAACCTGATCCGCGTCTCAACGGATCAGCCGGTCGATGTCGGCAAGACGCGAGGACGGCGGTGATCACGCCGATGTGATGTCTGGCTACTATCCGCGCGCACCGAGGACGGGAGAACAGTGACCGCAGCCGAGGCGAAGCACAACCAGTCCCCGCGTCCGGGGGGTGACAGGTTCGCGGAGCGCCGCCGGGAACTGGCCGACGCGGCGATCCAGACGCTGTCGGAGCTCGGCTACGCCCGCACCAGCCTCCGTGAGATCGCCCAGAACTCCGCGTTCTCCCACGGCGTGCTGCACTACTACTTCGCCGACAAGGTCGACCTGATCACCTACTGCGTGCGCCAGTACAAGGCGCAGTGCGTGCTGCGCTACGACCAGATCGTGTCCAGGGCGAAGACCCCGCAACGGCTCGCGGACGGGTTCGCCGACGCCCTGGTCGCCACCGTGCGCGACGAGGGCCGGATGCACCGCCTGTGGTACGACCTGCGCTCGCAGGCGTTGTTCGACGACTCCTTCCGTATCGATGTCCTCGAGATCGACGACAGCCTCGAGCGGATGATCTGGCGCATCGTCAGCCGGTACGCCGAACTGCTCGGCGTGGAGCCGACCACCACGCCCTCGATGGCCTACACGATGTTCGACGGCGCCTTCCAGATGGCGCTGCTGCGCCACCTCGCAGGTCAGCCGGAGGCGCTCGCCGAGCTGAGGGCCCACACCCAGATGCTCCTCGCGCACGTCACGTGCACGCCGGTAGGCATCGAACGCGTCAGCTGACCGTCGCCAGCGCCCGGGGCGCGATCTCGACGCAGACGGCGGTGCCGGCCTCGACGGCGAGCACCTCGCCGTCGAGCTGCAACGGCGTCGGCTTCAGCGTGGTGAAGCGGTAGCGGGCGGCGCTGGGCTGCGGCCCGAGTCCCGTGGTGGCCGCGCGGATGGCGACGCCCAGGATGCGCCACTTCGCGGTGTGCGGCAGCGTGATCACCTCGAACCGCCCGTCGTCGGGCCGGCCCGACTCGCTGAGGACGGCGTACTTGGCCATCTGACTGATGTTGGCGAACACCAGGCTGTCGATCCTGCGGCGGCTCCCGTCCTCCAGTTCGATGCTGAAGGGACGGAACCGGGCGAAGGTGCGCACCACGGAGACGATCTCCCGGAAGGAGCCCTTGCCGCCCTTCTCCAGGTCGACGGCGACGACCGGCGTGAGCCCGACCCCGATGTAGGAGTGGGCGTAGTGGACGCGGGCGTCCGGGCCGCTGCCGACGGTGAGGCGGAGCAGGTCGATGCGGTGCACATCGCCTGCCACCACCGCCTCGATCAGCGGGCGTTGCCGGATGGTCCGCCGGTGGTCGTTGGCGTTGCCCGCCGCCATCACCGCACACACGGCGTCGTCGTTGCCGGCCTGCATGACGCCGTCGACCACCTCGTTGTATCCGCCGTCGCCACTGACCGAGACGATCAGCGGGCGGCCGCCACCGGCGGCCGCCTCCCGTGCCAGGTCACGGCCGTGCCCGGCCCGCTGCGTCGGGCTCATCGTCACGGGCAGCCCGGGCAGCCGCTCGCCCAGGCCGGCCCGCAGTTCGTCGGCGAGCTCGGGTGCCTTGCCGGTGCTGTTCGGGTTGAAGATCACGACGACGCGGTCGAACGCGGGGAGCAAGGACCGCTGGGCAGGCCCGTATCGATTCACACGGGCATGTACCCCGGTGCGGTCCGATTCATCCGGTACGAGCGCCCGTCACTCACCCGCCGGTGCGTTCAGCTTCCCGATCCGGATCGCGTTGCCGAACGGGTCGCGGATCCCGAAGTCGATGCCGTAGGGCTTCTCCGTGGGCTCGTCGGTGATCTCCACCCCACGCGCCTTGAGCGTCTCGTACGACTTCTGCGCGTCGTCGGTGCTGATGCACAGCCAGCCGCCCATCGCGCCCTTCGTGACCAGCTCGCGCACCTGCGCCGCGGTCGCCTCGTCCATCGCGGGGGGACCGGGCTTCTCCAGCAGGATCTGCCGGCTGGGGTCGCCGGGGACGTTCACGGTGAGCCAGCGCATGAAACCGAGGTCCTGGTCGGTGTTCAGCTCCAGCCCGAGCTTGTTGACGTAGAAGTCGAGTGCCTCGTCCTGGTCGAGCACGACGATCGAGGACTGCGTGATGTTCTTCAGCATGCGGATGACGCTAGGGCCTGGGATCCGTGTCCTGCTTATCCGAAACTGCTCCGTCCGGCGGCGCCGTGGCCGCGGGGCGCAGCCACGCCTTCGCGAAGCAGGTCGGCACGGCATCGATCGGGCCGCCGCCGCGCCTGCGGTACTCCGACGGCGACTCCCCGACGATCTCGCGGAACGTCCGGCTGAACGTGCCGAGGCTCGAGAAGCCGACGTCCACGCAGATCTCGGTGACGCTGCGGCCGGACGTGCGGAGCAGGAACATCGCGCGCTCGACGCGGCGGCGCTGCAGGTAGCGGTGCGGTGTCTCGCCGAACGTCGCCCGGAACGTGCGGATGAAGTGGGCGGGGGACACCAGCGCGATGCGGGCGAGTGCGGCGACGTCGAGCGGTTCGGCGTAGGTGCGGTCCATCGCGTCCCGCGCGCGGAGCATCCGCCGGTTCGAGTCCTCCACGGCGCTGCGCTCACCAGGCCGCGTCACGGGTGCAGGGTAACCGGCACACACCTCGCAGCACCTAGCGCTTCCTCGCAGCGTGCCGGCGTGCTGCGAGCACGTACCACCTGCTGCGACGTCTCAACGGGCCGGTTCCAGCTGGAGCTCTCGCTCCTGCCCTGGTGCCAGCTCCACCGCCTGGCCCTGCACCAGGAGGTTGACCGGTGTGGTGCCACCCGGTCGCACGCTGAGGTGGATGCGGGTCTCGCCCAGGTCGACGTCCACGCGCTGGCCCCGGTAGTGGACGCTGAAGCGCAGCTGCTTCACCTCCGGTGGCAGCGCCGGGTCGAAGCGGAGCACCGGCCCGAGGGCTCGCATGCCGGTGAGGCAGCGCAACACGATGTCGACCGTGCCCGCCATCGCCCCCAGGTGGATGCCTTCGGCGGTGGTGCCGCCCTGGACGTCGGCCACGTCGCTCTCCAATGCGTGTTGCAGGAACCGCCAGGCCTCCTGCGGGTGGTAGCGGGCCATCACCCAGGCGCTGACCACGCCGCTGAGCGTGGAGCCGTGCGAGGTCCGCTCGAGGTGGTACTCGACGGTGCGGGCGAGCTGTTCCTGGCTCACCTCGTACCCGAGGTTGTGCAGTAGCCCGCGCAGCTCGTCGCGGGAGAGCAGGAACAGCAACATCAGCACGTCGGCCTGCTTGGCGAGCTTGTACCGGTTGGTGCTGTCGCCCTCGGCCTCGAGCAGCCGGTCCAGCCGCTGGATGTTGCCGTAGCGCTCCCGGTAGCCCTCCCAGTCGAACTCGGGCAACGCCTCGTAGCCCTCGAACTGCGTAAGGACGCCGTCGGCGTGGAAGACGACCTTCATCTTCGTGGTGATGTCGCGCCAGCGGTCCGGCTCCTCGTCCCGGATGCTGAGCTCCTGGACGAGCTCCTCGCGGTAGTGCGGCGGCATGACCTCGAGCGTCTCCAGCGCCCGCTGCAGCACCCACACGGCCATGACGTTGGTGTAGGTGTTGTTCCGCAGTCCGGGCTCGTCGGAGTCCGGGTACGCCTCGTGGTACTCGTCCGGGCCCACCACGCCGTGGATCTCGTAGCGGTCCTCGGCCTCGTTGTAGGTGGCGACGCTCGCCCAGAACCGGGCGATCTCGATCAGCAGCTCGGCGCCGGTGAAGCGCAGGAACCCGATGCTGCCCGTCACCATGTAGTGCTGCCACACGTTGTAGGCGATCGCGATGTTGACGTGGCGCTGGTTGTGCGAATGGTCGGGCAGCCAGCGCCCCGACTTCGGGTTGAGGTGGACCTTCTGGGTCTCCTCACGGCCCGTTGCCCCGCTCTGCCAGGGGAACATGGCGCCCTCGTACCCCTCGGCGCGCGCGGCGGCGCGGGCCGTGTCGAGCCGTTCGTAGCGGTACTGGAGCAGAGCTTCGGCCAGGCTCGGGCGTTCGAAGTTGAAGAACGGGAAGATGAACATCTCGTCCCAAAAGACGTGACCGCGGTAGGCCTCCCCGGTCCAGCCCCGCGCCGGGACGCCGACGTCCAGGTGCTGTGTGTGCGGCGAGATGGTCTGCAGCAGGTGGAAGATGTGCAGGTGCAGGACCGTCTCGGTCCACTCGTTGGCGCTGTCGAGCTCGATGTCGAAGCGGTTCCACAGGCTGTTCCACGCGCCCTCGTGCCGGGCCAGCAGCGGGGAGAAGTCCTCCGCGGTCGCGGCGGCGAGCCTGGCATCGTCGCGGCTCTCGGAGATCCCGCGGTCTCGCGACGTGAACAGCGCCACGACCTTCTCGACGCTCACGGCTCGGCCTTCTTCGAGGTCGAGGCTCAGCTCGTGGGCGATGTACCCGCGCTCCTCGACGAGCCGCCGGTAGGCGTTCTGCCGCTGCCCGTCGCGCATCACCCGCGTGCGTGCCGCGACGGCGACCCGCACGTGCGACTGCAGCGTCTCGACCTGCAGATCGACGGTCTCCGCGTCGATCTCGCCCAGGCCCAGCACCCGGAGGTGGCGGCTGTTGAGGTCGTGGTAGCGCTTGACGCCCGTGTTCTCGACCCGGCCGTCCAGCCCGGAGACGACCTCGATACGGCCCGACCAGTTCTGCGCCGTGAACGTGGTCTCCAGGCCGGCGAAGTGTTCGTCCTTCATGCTCACGAACCGGCGCTGGACCATGCTGGTCCGCCGGCCGTCGGCGTCCTGCCAGGTCATGTGCCGGGTCAGCACCCCGCGGTGGATGTCCAGCTCGAAGCGGTGCTCGATCACGTCCGCGCGGCGGGCGTCGAACCAGTCGCCGCCCTCGATGCGGAAGCGAAGCGGCAGCCAGTTCGGGACGTTGACCAGGTCCTCGTTCTCGACCATGCGCCCGGCGACCTCGGTCTCGGCGCGGTCGTAGAGCCCGGCGACGTACGTGCCGGGATAGTTCACGTCGTCGGCATCCGCCTCGGGCAGGGCGCCGCGGGTGACCATGTACCCGTTGCCGAGGGAGAGCAGCGCCTCCCGCAGCCCCTGCCGGGCGGGGTCGAAGCTCTCGTACACGAGCGTCCAGACGCTCGGCGGCTGCTGCGTGTGGCGCTGCCTCATCTCGCCCGCCGCCCGGCGCTCCTCCAGATATCCCTGGAGGACAGCACGTCGGGAGACATCGTCCAACGTGGACACGACGAGATCCGCGCCCGCGTCGAGCAGCAGGTCGCGGTCGTTCAGCCGGGCCACGCCGAGCCCGGCCATGCCACCGGCCTTCGCGGCCTGGATACCGCTGGTGGCGTCCTCGGTGACGAAACAGTCGGCCGGATCGACACCCAGCTCCTGGGCGGCGGTCAGGAAGATCGTCGGATCCGGCTTGCCCTTGGGGAAGTCACGGCCGGAGATGTCGGCGTCGAAGACCTGCGCGAGCGTCATGCCCGGGGTGATGAACTCGTGGTCGATCCGCTGCTCGGCGGCGAACAGGTCCAGGCGGATCCGTTCCAGGAACAGCTTGGCGTTCTTCGACGAGGACGCCGCCGCGACCGGGATGCCCATCGCCTTGACGTCCAGCACGAACCGCAGCGCGTCCGGGAACGCCATGAAGCGGCCCTCGTCGATGAGCCGGATCACGTGCTCCTGCTTCGCGTCCGCGTACTGCTGGATCCGTGAGTCGATGTCGGGCACCCCGAAGTGCTCCATCGCCGCCCGGGCTCCGGCCATGCGTGGCATCCCGGCCATCACCTGCTGGTAGACGGCGGGCGTGAAGCGTTCGGGGGTCCAGCTCGTCCGGTCCCGGATGTCGCTCCACTCGGTCTCCATCAACGACCGGAAGGCCTCACGCCAGGCCAGCTCGTGGGGGGAGTCGACGAGCACCCCGTCCACGTCGAAGATGGCGCCACCGAAGCCTGAGGACCGATTCATCGCTGACTCCCTTGTTCGGGTGCGACCCCCGGTGACGCTGCGAGCTCCTGGTCTCCCAGCGGCGGTGAGATCCCGCGTGAGGTGCCGAGCGGCGCCGTCATGGTCGTGGACGTCCGCGTGGGGTGGGTGGCGTCGACCTCGGCTCGCGTCGGCGGGTCGGCGCCCGGACGTGAGCAGGTGATCGCCGCGACGAGAGCGGCCGAATCCAGGACGCTGATGAGCGTCGACTCGTCGATCGACGCCAGCGCGGCACGGCGCGGGCCGCCGATCAGGTCGGCCCGGCGGAGCCCGTCGAGCAGACCGGAGGTGAAGGAGTCGCCCGCGCCGACCGTGTCCACCAGATCGATCGGCAGAGCGGGTCGGCGGAGCTCCAGGTCGGCCGTGGTTGCGTAGACGCCCTGACCGCCGCGGGTCACGACGACGACGGCGGGGCCTCGCCCGAGCCACTCCCGGGCGACCTCTTCGTCCCGGCGATCGGGGTAGAGCCAGTACAGATCCTCATCGCTGACCTTCACGACGTCGCACAGGCCGACGATGCGCTCGATGGCGGGGCGGGCCCGCGTGGGCGAACCGAGCAGTCCGGGGCGCACGTTGGGGTCGTAGGAGATGGTGACCCGGCCCCGCCCGTGCTCCCGGCTCATGAGGTCCTCGACGTTCGTGGCGCCAGGGGCGAGTGCGGTCGCCAGCGATCCGGTGTGCAGGCAACGGGCCTCGATCGGAAGGGGCGCGAGCTCACCGACGTCCCACTCGATGCGGAAGTCGTAGGTCGCGAGCCCCGCCGCGAGGGTGGCGATCGCGAGGCTGGTGGAGGTGCCCTGGCCGGGGCCACCTTCCACCCGCACGCCGTTCGACCTCAGATGCCCCGAGACCATCTCGCCTAGGGCGTCCCGGCCCAGCCGCGTCACGAGCGTCACCCGGTTGCCGAGCCGGGCGAGCCCGAGCGCGACATTGGCCGGGCTCCCACCGGGATGTGCCACGAGCGTGCGGCTGCCGCGCTGCCCGACCAGGTCCACGAGCGCTTCCCCGACGACGACGAACATCCGTCCACTCCTCTCGAGGAGAATCGACGTACCGGGTGCCCGATCCGGCCCGGGTCACGCGCTCACGGTGCCGCGCCCTCGCTCACGGCTGCACCCCCGTGGCGGGTGGTTCGGAGGTCGAACAGCGCGTAGCAGGCCACCAGCCCGAGGCAGACGGCCGGCACGATGAAGGCCGGTGCGGCGCCTGCGGTGTCCATGATCCGGCCCTGGACCAGTGGGAGAAGAGCTCCACCGAGGATGGCCATGACCAGGCCTGCCGCGCCGAACTTGGTGTCCTTGCCCAGACCTTGGAGGGCGACGCCGTAGATCGTCGGGAACATCAGGGACAACGAGAGCGAAATCGCGACGACGGCGATCAACCCCAGCATGTTCGGTGAGAGCACGGCGACGAGGGCGAACACCACTCCGAGCGCACCCATGGCGAAGAGCAGCTTCGTCGGCCGGAAGATGCCGAGCAGATAGGTCATCACGAACCGGGAGACGAGGAACAGGATCAGGCTGGCCTGCAGGTACCAGCCGGAGATCCCCGTGGGGACCCCCACCACGTCCTGCGCGTACTGGATCGTGAACGTCCAGGTGCAGACCTGGGCGCCGACGTTGAGGAACTGCGCGGCCACGCCGTACCGATAGTGCCGGTTGTGCCAGAGGCGGCCCAGGGCCCCGGACTTTCCCCCCGCGTCCAGCCCGAACGCTGAATGCTCTTCCGGCACGTTGATCTTGCGGAACGCGATCAATAACCAGATCAGCAGGAGCACAAAAGCGATGCCGGTGTAGGGCCCCAGCACCAACGACAGATCCCGCTCCTGGACGTCCCTCAGCTGGTCGGGCGTCATCGACGTCTTCGCCGATTCCGGAGTGATCTGGGGAAGGATCAGCACCGCGCCGAGCAGGACCCCGATGTTCGCCCCGACGGGATTGAACGACTGTGCCAGGTTCAGTCGCTGGGTCGCACTCGACTCGGGACCCATCGCGATCACGAACGGGTTCGCCGACGTTTCCAGTATCGAGAGCCCGGAGGCCAGCACGAACAGGGCGAGTAGGAAGAACCCGTAGGTGAGCAGCATGCTCGCCGGAATGAACAGGAGCCCGCCGACCGTCGCGCAGGCCAGGCCGGTGAGCACGCCGGCCTTGTAACCGAAGCGTTTGTTGATCAGGGCGGCCGGGATGGCGAGCGAGAAGTACGCGCCGTAGTACGCGAACTGCACCAGCGCCGACTCGAAGTTCGACATCGAGAAGATGTGGCGGAACACGCCGACGAGGACGTCCGTGAGGTTGGCGGCCGACCCCCACGCGGCGAAGCAGAGCACGACCAGGATGAACGGGATGGTGAGGCCCGGGTAGACCAGGCCCGGTTTACGCGCGCCTTCCTCGTGTGGCTGTACCCGGGTGACCGAGCCGCGGGCCATGGGATCACCCCTCCCGGACACTGATCGAATTCATATGTGATGTGGGACACAGGTCGGTTGGAACGCTAGACCGCACCTCTGCGGGATTCCAGAGAAGCGGCCATAAACTACGTTCCGTGCTCAGTCGGGTGGGCCGGGTGACACGATGGACCGACGGTCCGGTCGGGAATCCCCCAGGCGCCTTGAGTGGCTACTTCTCGTCGAGTAGTCGGAGGTCCGACGGCTCCCGGAGAAGATCCTGAAGAATGATGTTTCCCTCCACGTTGTAGGGCTGCCGCATGTGCTCGTCCCACGCAGCCCGCGACCGGAACATTTCCAACATCACCCAGGTGTCCGGGTCGTCCTGCGGCTGCGCGAGGTGCATGAAGACGCACCCCGGCTCGGTGAGAGAGTTGCGGCGCATCGACTGCAGCTGTGCCTCCGCCTCCTTCATCCGATCCGATCTCGGTTTGATCGTGACAACGAGGAAGAGTGGGCGGTCGGGTTCGCTCATGTGGGCATTCCTACCCTCTGCCGCTGCTTCTTCGGGTTCGTTCTCACCCCCTGCGATGAGCGGTACTGTTCCCCGCGTCGGCGTTGTGCCGGAAACCGCTCATCCGCGGAGGGGCCACGCCCGATACCGAGGAGGCGTCATGCACCGTTACCTCGTGGTTGCGAACCAGACGCTCGACAGTGACGACCTCATGGAACTCGCCCGGGAACGGATCGCCGAAGGCCCTGCCGAGTTCTGGCTCGTCGTGCCGGCCACCCCCGTGAAGGACCTCGTATCGAGCGCGATGGCGATCCCGATGCCGGTCATGGGTGGGGTGCCCACGATCTCGGGACCGCCGGCCGAGGCGCGCAGGCTGGCGCAGGCCAAGCTCGACGCCGCGCTGAAGAAGCTCACCGCCGCCGGCGCCACGGCGGGTGGCGAGGTGTGCGACCCCGACCCCATGCGCGCGGTCGAGGCGGCCATGTCCGGCCGGGAGTTCGACGAGATCATCGTGTCGACGCTCCCGAAACGTCTCTCCCGCTGGTTGCGTCAGGACCTGCCCGACCGCCTCGTGCACAAGTTCCACCTGCCGGTCACGCACGTCGCCGCGAAGGACGTCTGAACCGCGAACGTCCTGCGGATCCGCCGCAGCGGGATCGATGAGGCGCTGCCGGGCCGCGGCCGGTCGTCGGTGCACGACCCCTGCCCCGAGGACCTCATCGTCCCGCCGGACTTCACACCGCTGCCCCGGAAGCAGGGGTTCGATGGGAGCCCGGAACAAGCTGCAGGGTCACGCCGAACCGGTTCCAGGCATTGATCGTCGCGATCGCGGTGACGAGCGCGGCGAGCGTCGGCGGGTCGTAGTGCGCGGACGCCTCGGCCCACACCTCGTCGCTCACGCCGTGCTTGCCGAGCTCCGTGGCCTCCTCCGCGAGGGCGAGCGCCGCGCGCTCTGCGGGTGTGAAGAACGGCGCCTCCCGCCACGTGACGACGGAGAAGAGGCGCTCGTCCGGTTCGCCGAGCGACTTGAGATCGTGGCTGTGCATGTCGACGCAGTAGGCGCAGCCGTTCATCTGGCTGACGCGCAGCTTCACCAGGTCCAGAGTGATCTTCGGCAGCGGGCTCGCCGCCAGGAACTTCTCGAGCGCGAACATCGCCTTGTAGGCCTCGGGCGCAAGCTGACTGACGTCCATGCGCGGTTGCATGTGCTCTCCTCTGTCGCTGGATCTTCCGCATGATCGTGTGCAGCACGAGGACGAGATTCCGATCGCGGATGTGACGGCGTGGACACCCGGTCCTCATGTGACGTGAAACGCATTCGGGATGTGTCGGGCGATGTCGATCTCTCCGTGCGTCGATGCGGGTGTCGAGGCCGGATCGGCGGCTAAGCTCGGTCAACTCGTCGGGAAGGAACGACCAGCGTGATGCAGATCGGCGAGGTCGCCGAACGGGTGGGCCTGTCACTGCGGACGATCCGGCACTGGGACGAGGTCGGCCTGGTGGTGCCCTCGAAGCGATCGGCGGGGGGCTTTCGTCTTTATGGCGAGGCCGACATCGACCGTCTGGTCCTGGTGAAGACCCTCCGACCGCTCGACCTCAGCCTGGAGCAGATGCGCGAGCTCCTCGCCACCATCGACGGCCTGGAGGACGACGAAGGCGACGACCCTGAGCGCACAGCCGAGCTGGCAGGGCGGCTCACCGTGTTCCGGGCCGCGGTCGACAGCCGCGTGGAGGCCCTGCGTTCCCAGGTGCAGAGCCTGGAGATGCTCTCGCGGGACCTGCGCCGCCTGGCCGGGGAGCGTCGGCGCCCGGCGCCCGGCTGACCTTCCCGTTGAGCGGGCCATCGAGCGGGTGGGGAACCGGAAGGCGGGGGTCGGCGCCCGATCGCCGCGCGAGCCTGCCGGGTCGCCGACCACATCGCGGAGCCACTCGCGGCCGGCAGGTGGCACGAGGCTCGGCCGAGCGTCACGGGCCGTGATCACCAGCACGTCGGTGGGGCACTTCCCGAGACGTAGGGTCGGCGGGGGCGACGCGAGAAGGGTCCGTTGATCGTGGGTCTGCGGTTCGGGATGTTCGTGCCACAAGGGTGGAGTCACGACCTGGCGGGCATCGACCCGGCAGCGCACTGGGACGTGATGAAGAGCCTGGCTCAGCACGCCGACGCCGGTCCGTGGGAGTCGATCTGGGTCAACGACCACCTGCACGCGCTCCCCACGCCCCCTCCTGTCGAGACGGGCACGCACGAGGCGTGGAGTCTCGTCGCGGCGCTGGGTGCGGTGACCGAACGCGTGCGGCTGGGCCAGGTGTGCACCTGCGTGGGCTTCCGCAATCCTGCTTACCTCGCGAAGGTGGCCGCGACCTGCGACATCGTCTCCGGCGGGCGGGTCGAGATGTGCGTGGGCGCAGGCTGGGACGAAGGGGAGTGGACCGCCTACGGCTATGGCTTCCCGCCCGCCGGTGAGCGGCTCGGCATGCTCGAGGAGGGCGCCGAGATCATGCGGCAGGCCTGGACCACGGGCGTCGCGACGCTGCACGGCAGGCACTACCAGGTCCAGGACGCGATCGTGCGTCCGCTGCCTCTGCAGGACGGCGGCATCCCGCTGTGGATCGCGGGCGGCGGTGAGAAGGTCACCCTCAGGATCGCCGCGAAGTACGCCCGATACAGCAACTTCGACGGCTCGCCCGAGGGTTTTGCGCGCAAGTCGGCGGTGCTCGCCGAGCACTGCCGGGACGTCGGCACCGACTTCGACGCGATCGTGCGCTCTTCCGTCTACTACGTGATGGTCGGTACCTCCGAGGCCGAGGTCGAGGAGCGGATCGCGGCGCACGAGGCACGGCTCGTGCCGATCCTCGGTGACGACGGCGCGGCGGAACTGATCCGGCGGTTCCTGCGCCAGGACGGGCTCACCCTCCGGGGGACGCCGGAGCAGGTCGTGGAGCGGCTCGAGGAGATGCAGGCCAGGGGCTTGGCCTACGGGGTCTTCGTGTTCCCCGGCGCGGCCCATGACCGCTCGAGCCTCGAGCTCTTCGAGCGCGAGGTCATCCCGGCGCTGCGCTGATCCCGGCGCCGGGTCGTTTGTGACGACCGGCGCGGCAGTGCGGAACTGGCGGACGGGCGTGCCGCTCGTCCGGGTGGCTGCCCTGCGTGGGCGGTCCGCGCCGCCGCGTAAAGTCGTTGGTCTGATGTCTGGAGCTGTGGTGGAGAAGTCTGCGGGGGAATCGGCGCGGGTACCGGGCGACGCCCGGGTCGAGATCGAAGCGGGGCGGCGGCGCACGTTCGCCGTGATCAGCCATCCGGACGCGGGCAAGTCCACGCTGACGGAGGCGCTGGCGCTCTACGCCGAGGTGATCGACGAGGCCGGTGCGGTGCACGGCAAGGCGGGCAGGCGCGGCGTCACCTCCGACTGGATGGAGATGGAGCGCAAGCGCGGCATCTCCATCACGTCGGCCGTGCTGCAGTTCGCCTACCACGACTGTGTGATCAACCTGCTCGACACTCCCGGCCACGGTGACTTCTCCGAGGACACCTATCGGGTGCTCGCCGCCGTCGACGCAGCGGTGATGCTGCTCGACGCGGCCAAGGGCCTGGAGCCGCAGACGCTCAAGCTGTTCGACGTCTGCCGCACCCGCGGCATCCCGGTGCTGACGTTCGTCAACAAATGGGACCGGCCGGGCCGCGAGGCGCTCGAACTGCTCGACGAGGTGGAGCAGACGATCGGGCTGCGGCCCATGCCGGTCACCTGGCCGGTGGGCGTGGCCGGGGAGCTGCGCGGGCTGGTCGAGGTGGCCACGGGAGAGTTCCGCCGCTACTCGCGCACGGCGGGCGGGGCCACGCGCGCCACCGTGGAGCTGGTGCCGTCCGAGGTGATCGCCGCCGAGGAGCCGCAGTACTGGGCCACCGCCCAGGACGAGCTCGCGCTGCTCGAGGAGATCGGCGCCGGGTTCGACGAGAAGGACTTCCTCGCCGGGCAGGCCACCCCGGTGCTCTTCGGGGCGGCGCTGAACGGCGTGGGTGTCGCCCGGCTCCTCGACGCGCTGGTGGAGCTCGCGCCGGCGCCCGAAGCCCGCGACGACGCCGACGGCAAGCCACGCCCCCTCGACGCGCCGACGTCCGGGTTGGTGTTCAAGGTGCAGGCCGGTATGGACCGTGCCCACCGCGACCGGATGGCGTTCGTGCGGATCTGCTCCGGGCGGTTCGAGCGCGGCATGGTGCTCACCCACGCCGGCACCGGGCGCCCGTTCGCCACGAAGTACGCACAAGCGGTGTTCGGTCAGCAGCGCACCACCGTGGAGGAGGCGTTCCCGGGCGACATCGTCGGTCTGGTCAACGCGGGCGCGTTGCGGCCGGGTGACACGCTCTACGCCGAGTCGCCGGTGCATTTCCCGGCCATCCCGAGCTTCGCGCCCGAGCATTTCGCCGTGGTGCGCGGTGCCGACGCCGGTTCGTTCAAGCAGTTCCGGCGGGGGATCGAACAGCTCGACAGCGAGGGCGTGATCCAGGTCCTCACCTCCGACCTGCGTGGCGACCAGGCACCGGTGCTCGCCGCGGTGGGCCCGCTGCAGTTCGAGGTGGTCACTGCCCGGCTCGAGTCGGAGTTCCGGGCGCCCGTCACGCTGGAGCACCTCGGGTACTCGGTCACCCGCCGCACCGACGCCGCAGGCGCCGCGCTGCTCGCCGGGCAGAGCGAGGTGGAGGTGCTCACGCGCCGGGCCGACCACGCCATGCTGGCGGTGTTCAGCAACAAGTGGCGGCTCGAGACGATCCGGCGGAAGTTCGAGGGCATCATGCTCGAGGCGTTGCCCGCGGGCTCCACCGCGCACTGACCTACTGCACGAAGTGGCCCGGGCCGTTGATCCGGTAGGCCGTCGGGGCAGGTTCCTTGATCGACGCGTAGTCGACGGTGAAGGCGAAGACCTGCGACGTCGACCGCTTGATGGCCCAGAGCGTCGGCTTCCTGCTGCTGGTGCGGTCCCAGGCGATGGCCTGGCCCTCGACTCCGGGGAGATGGACCGTGGCGATCCACTTGAGGTCCGAGCCGGCGTCGGGCATCTCCATGACGTAGGCCTCGTCCAGGTCGTGGCCGATGATCCAGAGGCGGTTGTCGGGGCCCCAGGAGCCGCCGGAGTTGCTCATCGGCCTGAACCGGTCGAGGATCTCGCGCGGCACCCCCCAGGCCTGCTGGACCTGGAAGTCGTCGTTCATCGTGACGATCTCGGTGTTGTCGGTGCCGCCGTAGGGCTGGGTCTGCCCGTCCGGGACCTCGTCGTAGTTGGCGAAGCCTGCCCACCAGCGTCCGTCGTGGCGGTCCAGCCAGGTCAGCGAGCCGATGAACCGGCCGAAGCTGTGGGTGCCGACGTGTTTCATGGTCCTGGTGTCGAAGATCTCGATCGAGCTCTCCTCCGGCGCGTTGTCGTAGTCGGAGGTGGCCACGTACAGCCGGTGGCCGACCACGGTGCCGCTGTCCATGTGGATGATCGGACCACCCTCGGGCGACACGAACTGGAGCACGGGCATACCACTGTTGCGGTCGTACTTCGTGATGATCCGGTTGTCCAACGCATAGAAGTACTTCGCGTCCACTGCCACACCCTGGTTGGCGTGAAAGGCGTTGAACGTCTTGTTCAGGGTGGCGGTGGACGTCGGGGGAACGGCAGCCGGCGCATTCACCGCCGGTGGCGGGACGGGCGCCTGCGCCGTCGCGAGTGCCGCATTCCACACGAGTGCGCCCGCGACCGCTATGGCGGCGCCGGCACCGATGACCGTGTTCTTGCTCTTCATCCCCATCGCTTTCCGGCCGCCGTTCGTTGATTCCCGCATCGGTACGACACTGGCGTGCCGAGGACTCCGCGGCGCGAATGCGAGCCGACGCAGCGGTGAATGCCCGTGGTGAGGAATGACATGAGCCGGCACGGGAACGAGTTGCCGTGAGAGAGCAACCAGGTGGAAGGATCTGCGTACGGAGCACGCACCGGAGCCGGAGGACGCGGGTGGATCTGCAGCGGTTCAATGCCCTGCCATCGCAGGAGGCCGAGCGGGAGTTGCTCTCCTGCTGCTCGGCGCCGCGGTGGGTGCGAAAGGTGGCGGCGGGCCGCCCGTACGCGTCGCTCACCGCGCTGCAGGCCGCCGCCCGCAGCGCACTGGACGACGCCGATCTCGACGCCGCGCTGGACGGGCACCCGCGCATCGGTGACCGCGGGGCCACCGGGGCGTCCCGCCGTGAGCAGAGCGGTGTCGCCGCGGCCGGGGCCGGCGTGCTGTCCGCGCTGGAGGAGGGCAACCGGGCCTACGAGCAGCGGTTCGGGCACGTCTACCTGGTGTGCGCCACCGGCCGCAGCGCCGAGGACCTGCTGGCCACCCTGCAGGCGCGGCTCGGCAACGACCCGGCCACGGAACGGGGCGTCGCGCTCGCGGAGCTGGCCGCGATCAACGAGATCCGGCTCGATCGGCTCCTGACGCCGGACTCGCCGGCATGACGCTGTCCACGCACGTGCTCGACGCGGCGCTCGGGCGTCCGGCCGCCGCTGTCGGTGTCCGACTGGAGGCAATGCCCGGCGGTGAGCTGCTCGCCGAGACGACCACCGACCACGACGGCCGCGTCCGCGAGCTCGCCCTCGACCTGGCAGCGGGCCCCTACCGGATCACGTTCGACACCGGCGGCTACTTCGCCGCCACCGGTCAGCAGGGGTTCTACCCCGAGGTGGCCGTCACGTTCGTCGTCACCGACCCGGGGGAGCACCACCACGTGCCGCTGCTGCTCTCCCCGTTCGCCTACTCGACCTACCGCGGGAGCTGAGACTGATGGGGATCGTGCTCGGAGGCCACCAGTACGGGAAGGCGGAGAACCGACTCGTCCGGATCTACCGGGAGACCGACCGCCACGAGATCCGCGACGTCACCGTGACGACGACGCTGCGCGGCGACTTCGCCGAGGCGTACCTGCACGGCGACCAGGCCTTGGTCCTGCCGACGGACTCGCAGAAGAACACCGTCTACGCGTTCGCGAAGGAGAAGGGCCTGCGGGAGATCGAGGACTTCGCGCTCGCTCTCGCTCACCACTTCGTCGACTCCGTGGAGCCGGTGCGCGGCGCCCGGATCGCGGTGGACGAGTTCGCCTGGGAGCGGGTGCCGGTGGGCGAGGAGGGCCACGCTCACACATGGGTGCGCCGCGGGCCGGAGGTCCGCACGGCGGTTGTCGACGTGGAGGGCGGCCGGGCCGAGGTGGTCTCGGGGCTCCGTGACCTCGTGCTGCTCAAGTCGACCGGCTCGGAGTTCGCCGGGTTCCTCAAGGACGGCTACACCACCCTCCCCGAGACCGACGACCGGATCATGGCCACCGCGCTCGTGGCGCAGTGGCGCCATGCCGACGGTGGCTACGAGGCCATGGACTGGGCGAAGAACTGGGCCGACGTCCGGCGGATCATGCTCGAGCAGTACGCCACGGTGCACTCGCGCGCTCTGCAGCAGACGCTGTGGGAGATGGGCCGGGCCGTGCTCGAGGCCCACCCCGGGCTCGCGGAGATCAGCCTGCAAGCGCCCAACAAGCACCACTTCGCCGTCGACCTGTCGCCGTTCGGGCTCGAGAACCACAACGAGGTCTTCTACGCGGCCGACCGCCCCTACGGTCTGATCGAGGCGACGGTCACCCGCAGCTGACGGCGCTCACCGTGCCGTCAGCCCGGCGATCAGGTCCTCGTCCGTGATCGTCCACGCCGCAGGACCGAGCCGGATAGCGAGCTGCACCACGTCGCCGTCGTAGTGCGCGCGGACCCACGGGAAGATCCTGCGGACGAGTCCGAGCATCGCGACGTTCTCCGGGAGCACGGCGCCGGAGAGGGCGGTGTAGCCGAGGCTCTCGGCCAGCTCGGCGATGGCGGTCACGAGGCGGCTGCCGATCCCGCGCCGCTGCCAGACGTCTGCCACGGCCACGGCGATCTCGACCGACTCCGGCCCGCTCCGGGCGAGGCGCGCGATACCCACCGGGCTCGGTCCGTCCGGTCCCCCGACCACGGCCACGACCGCGGCGCGGCATCGGCCGTCGAGGTCGACGAGACCGGCCCGCACCGGGCCGGTGAGCCGGTGGACGGGGGAGTGGAAGCGGAGGTAGCGGCTGCGTGGCGAGAGCTGGGCGAAGACGGCGTCGACGGCGTGTCCGGCGTCTTCTGGGGCCAGCGGGTGCACGTCGACGGCGGGACACCCTGGACTGGCACGAACGATCGTACTTTTCGGGGTGGAGTGAGGCATCTGCGGGCTCCAGGTCTGCTCGAGGCGGTCGAGGTCAGGCGGGGTGAGCGTGCGGAGTCATCGGACGGCCGCGGCGGCCAGCAGGGTCTCGAGTCCTCGGTGGGCTCTCGCGGCGGCGTCGGGGTCGGCCAGGAGTCGGCTGGCGACGTGGAAGGCGAGCATCACGCCTTCGACGTCCTGAGCGAACTGGCGTGGATCGATGTCGGACCGGAAATGGCCTTCGGCAACGCAGATCGTGGCCATCGTGGCGAGTGTGTCGAACCAGGCGTGCTGGTCGCGTACCAGGCGCTCCCGTACGGGTCCCGGCTGATCGTCCAGTTCGAAGGCGGCGGCGACGAGCGGGCATCCTCCTTCGGCGGAGTCCCAGGCGAGCCAGCGATCGAACAGGGCGCGCACACGAGGCTCGCCCCGCGGCGCCGTGAGTGCCGGGCGCACCACCTCGGTGGTGAACCGCTCGGTGGCGTGGTCGAGCACGTCGAGCTGCAACGACTCCTTCGAGCCGAAGTGGGCGAACAGGCCGCTCTTGGACATCCCGGTGCGGGTGGCGAGTGACCCGATCGTCAGTCCGGCGAGGCCGACCTGCCGCGCGAGGTGGCCCGCTTCATCGAGGATGGCCTCTCGCGTCGCGTCGCCCTTGCCCATGCCACCCGTTTTAGCACGATCGTTCGTGCCTGCCCAGGTTCAGAGGGACCGGAGCGCCAGAAAGACGTCCACGCGGTCCGGAAGCGCACCGAGGTCGCGGCCGGTGAGCTCCTCGACCCGGCTGATCCGATAGCGAACGGTGTTGACGTGCAGGTGCAGCCGCTCGGCGGTGCGTGTCCAGGAGCCGGAGCAGGCGAGGAACGCCTCGAGCGTGACACGCAGACCGGCACCCGTGCGGGCGTCGTGGTCGAGCACCGGGCCGAGCACGCGTACGGCGAAGGCGCGGCGCACGTCGTCGGGCACGGCGGCGAGCAGCGCGATGTGCGAGGCGGTCTCCGCGTCGGTGACGATCTGCAGCGCTCCCGAGCGCAGAGCCGCGACGTCGTGGGCATGGCGGGCCTCGTGCAGCGCTCCGGTGAGCGCCTCGGTCCGCGAGGACCTGCTGACGCCGACCGCCAGCCGCTCGCCCGCCAGCCCGGGGACCAGCCGCTCCAATGCCCGCCGCAGCACCGAACCGGCCCGCTCCCCGCCCGGGCCGGGATCGTCGTCGGGCAGCAGCGCGACGGCCGTACCGTCGTGCACCCCGACCATCGGCGGACCGAGGTGCGCTGCGGCGTCCACGAGCACCGCGTACGCGATCTCCGCCCGCTCGGGCTGTCCCACGAATCCGGCCACCACCACGACCAGCGGTTCCGTCGGGTCGAGGCCGGCATGCCGTAGCCGCACCGACGTCTCTGGCACGTTCGCCGCTCCGGCCGCGATCATCGTGACCGCTTCGTCGGCGATCGCCCGGGCCACCCGCACCCCCTCGCCTCGACGGGCGCGGTCCAGCGCGGCGATCGCGGCCAGTTCGTTGACCAGGTCGACCGTGTCGGCGTCCCAGCCGGCCGGATCGCCCTCCACCACCACCAACCAGGACGACAACCGCTCCGCGGCCGGCCCCACGGGAAACACGGTGCAGCGGTCGCGGCGGAGGGTCGCGGGCAGCTGGTCCGCCCTGAGGAAGGTCGACACGAGGCGGTCGATCACGTCGGATCGGAGCGGTTGCGGCCCCGGGACGATCTCGCGTCCGGTCGTGCTGATCACCCGGCACACCGTTCCGGTGGCCTGCGACACCTGCGTGGCCAGCTCGTCGAGGCCGAGCCCCTCGGCCACGGCCGAGAGAAGCCGCCGCTGGCGACCGACGGTGTGCGCCAACCGGGCTCCCCGCGCCGCGGTGAGCTCGGTGATCACCAGCTCGGTGATCGTGGCGAACGACACGTCCTCCGGTACCTCGACGAGCGGCACGTCGTGGCGCCGGCAGGCCTCGACGACGTCGTCGGGCACGCCGTGGAACACCGCGGCACCAGCGGCGAGCGCAGCGGTGCCGGAGCGGGCCAGCGTGGCGACGAAACGATCGCTGTCGGACGGCTCGCGGCGCCACACCAGGCCGCTCACCACCAGCTCTCCGCCCGACAGGTAACGGCCGGGATCGATCAGGTCGGTGGTGTAGACCCAGCGCAGCGGCCGGTCCAGCGCGGCGTCGTCGCCGTGCAGCAGTCGCAGCCCGAGCCCGTGACGGGCGACGAGATCCCGCAACAGCATTGGAGGAACCTACAACGGGTCGGCAAGCCACCATCGACTATTCATCGACGCGGTGACTTTTCGCGGAAACAACCCAGCGCTCTACTTCTGTCATGGACTTCCTCGCCCCGGCGACCTGGGCCGACGCCCTCGCGGCCAAGGCGGAGCATCCGGACGCGGTGCCTCTGGCCGGTGGCACCGACGTCATGGTCGAGCTGAACTTCGACCACCGCCGACCCCCTGCGCTGCTCGATCTCACCAGGGTTCCAGAGCTGCGCGAGTGGTCTCCGGATGCGGACGGGACGATCCGGCTCGGCGCCGGCGTCACCTACGCCCGCGTGATCGACGAGCTCGGCGACGTCCTCCCCGGCCTGGCGATGGCGTCCAGGACGGTCGGGTCGCCCCAGATCCGCAACCGGGGCACGGTGGGCGGCAACCTCGGAGCCGCCTCCCCGGCCGGAGACAGCCACCCGCCACTGCTCGCGGCCGACGCCGTGGTCGAGGTGGCATCGGCGGCGCGCGGCACCCGTCTCGTACCGGTGGCCGAGTTCTACACCGGGGTGAAGCGCAACGCCCTCGCCGCCGACGAGCTCATCGCGGCGATGCTCGTCCCCTCGGCGTCCGGGCCTCAGCAGTTCTGCAAGATCGGCACCCGCAACGCCATGGTGATCGCCGTGTCGGCGTTCGGGTTCGCCCTGCACCCGGACCGCAAGGCCGTGGGCACCGGCATCGGCTCGGCGGCGCCCACCCCGCGGCGGGCAGGTGAGGCGGCGGCGTTCCTCGCGGGTGAGCTCGAGGCGGCCGGGCTGTGGGAGTCGCGCGGTGAGCTGCCCGAGAGCCTGGCCCGGGAGTTCGGCCGCCGCGTGCGCGACGCGGCCGCTCCCATCGACGACGTGCGGGGCAGCGCCGCCTACCGCCTGCACTCGCTCTCGGTGATGGCGCGCCGCGCCGCCACGTGGGCGTGGGACGACTACCGGAGGGCGGCCTGAGATGCGCATCGAGCTGACCGTGAACGGCGCGACCCACGAGGTCGACGACGTGTGGGAGGGCGAGAGCCTGCTCTACGCGCTACGCGAACGGATGGGGCTCCCCGGCTCGAAGAACGCCTGTGAACAGGGCGAATGCGGCTCGTGCACCGTGTACCTCGACGGGCTGCCGGTGTGCTCCTGCCTCGTCGCGGCCGGCCAGGCGGTGGGGCGTGAGGTGACCACCGTCGAGGGCCTCTCCGCGCAGGGGGAGCTGCATCGCGTGCAGCAGGCCTTCGTCGAGGCGGGAGCCGTGCAGTGCGGCTTCTGCACGCCCGGGCTGATCGTCACCACCCACGACCTGCTGGAGCGCAACCCGCAGCCGTCCGACCCGGAGATCCGCGAGGCGCTCGCCGGGAACCTCTGCCGCTGCACCGGCTACGAGAAGATCATGGACGCCGTGCGGCTCGCCGCCCGTACCGAGGAGGGGCCGCGATGACGATCACGGGGTCGACCACGGTGATCGACGGCGCTCACGTCGTCACGGTCTCCGGTGCCGAACACGCGGGTGGCCATGTGGTCGTCGAGGGCAACCGGATCACGGCGGTCGGTGCCGGGCCCGCGCCCCGCGTCGAGGGCGCCAGGGTCGTCGACGGCAGGGGCTGCCTGCTCACGCCCGGCTTCGTCAACACCCACAACCACCTCTACCAGTGGGTCACCCGCGGCCTGGCCGTCGACGCGACGTTGTTCGAGTGGCTCACCACGCTCTACCCCGTATGGGCGGGCATCGACGAGCACGCCGTGCACGTCTCCGCGAGCGCGGCCCTGGCGCAGCTCGCGCTCACCGGCTGCACCACCAGCACCGACCACCACTACGTCTTCCCGCGCGAAGGCGGGGACGTCCTCGCCGCGGAGATCCGGGCCGCGCAGGACGTCGGGCTGCGGTTCCACCCGTGCCGCGGCTCGATGGACCTCGGCCGCAGCGACGGCGGCCTACCTCCGGACGACGTCGTCGAGGACCGCGACACCGTGCTCGCCGCCTCCGAGGCCGCCATCGACCGTTGGCACGACCCGTCGCCGGGATCGATGGTGCGTGTCGCACTCGCACCGTGCTCGCCGTTCAGCGTCACGGGCGAGCTCATGCGTGAGTCGGCTGAGCTGGCGCGGCGGCGCGGCGTGCTGCTGCACACCCATCTGGCCGAGACCGTGGACGAGGTGGACTTCTGCCGCGAGCGCTTCGGCCGCACGCCGCTGGAGTACGTCGAGCAACTCGGGTGGATCGGTGAGGACGTGTGGTTCGCCCACACGGTGCACCTCGACGACGACGGCGTGAAGAAGATCGGTGCGACGGCCACCGGCGTGGCGCACTGCCCGTCGTCGAACGCGCGGCTCGGGGCGGGGATCGCCCCCGTCCGCAGCCTGCGCGAAGCCGGCGCCCGCGTTGCGCTCGGTGTCGACGGTGCGGCCAGCAACGAGGCGGGGAGCCTGCTGGAGGAGGTGCGGCACGCGCTGCTGTTCGCCCGCGCCGTGGGTGGCCCGCAGGCGCTCAGCGTCCGCGAGGCCCTGGAGCTGGCCACCCTCGGTGGTGCTGCCGTGGTCGGACGGAGCGACGAGATCGGGTCTCTGGAGGTCGGGAAGCTCGCCGACCTCGCATTGTGGCGCATCGACGGCCTCGCCCACGCCGACGTCGACGACCCGGTCGCCGCGCTCGTGCTGGGCACGCCGCCGCCGCTGGAGCTGCTGCTCGTGAACGGGCGTCCGGTCGTCGAACGCGACCGCGTCCGCACCGTCGACGTGGACGCACTGGCGCGCGAGTGCGAGGCCGTCCATCGCACTCTCCTGGACAAGGCCGGCCGATGAGTACGAGCACGAGTACGACCACGACTGCGGTGACGACCGCTACCACGGTTCCGGGGCGTATCGGCGACAGCCCGCTGCGTCCGGACGCGGCACTGAAGGTCACGGGCGAGTTCGCCTACGCGAGCGACCTGTGGCACGACGACATGGTCTGGGGTGTGACGCTGCGCAGCCCGCACCCGCACGCCCGCATCGCCCGCATCGACATCGGAGAGGCGCTCGCGGTGCCCGGCGTGACCGCGGTGCTCACCGCCGACGACGTGCCCGGCAGCAACGCGGTCGGCCTCGAACACCTCGACACACCTGCACTGGCCACCGGGGTGGTCCGCTACGAGGGCGAGCCGGTGGCGCTCGTCGCGGCCGACCATCCCGAGACCGCGCGGCGGGCGGCGAAGAAGATCGTCGTCGACTACGAGGTGCTGCCCGCGCTCACCGACGCGCGCCGCGCGCTCGACGCCGACGCGCCTCTCGTGCACGAGAGCAGGCGCGACGAGGGCGGCAACCTGGTGCGCCGGGCGCAGATGCGCCGTGGCGACCCGGCCCCGACGGCGCCGGTGGTGGTGGCGCTCGACTTCGAGGTCGGTATGCAGGACCAGGCCTTCCTCGGTCCCGAGTCCGGGCTCGCCGTCCCGGACGACGAGGGTGGCGTCGATCTCTACGTCGCCACCCAGTGGCTGCACGTCGACCAGAAGCAGGTCTGTCGCGTGCTCGGGCTGCCGCCGGAGAAGGCGCGCCTGCACCTGGCCGGGGTCGGCGGCGCCTTCGGCGGGCGCGAGGACCTCTCGATGCACGTCCACGCCTGCCTGCTCGCCCTGCACACCGGCAAGCCGGTGAAGATGAGCTACTCCCGCGAGGAGTCGTTCTTCGGGCACGTGCACCGGCACCCGGCGTGGATGCGCTACGAGTTCGGCGCCGAGCCGGACGGCAGCCTCGTCTACGCGAAGGCCGACATCCTCTTCGACGGCGGCGCCTACGCCTCCTCCACCAGCGCCGTGGTCGGCAACGGCGCCTCGATGGGGCTGGGGCCGTACCGGATCCCGAGCATCAGCGTCGACTGCACCGGCGTCTACACCAACAACCCGCCCTGCGGCGCGATGCGCGGTTTCGGGTGCGTACAGGCCGCGTTCGCGCACGAGGCGCTGATGGACTCGCTCGCCGACGCCGTGGGCGTCGACCGGGTGGAGATCCGCGCCCGCAACGGCATGCGGGAAGGCGACCGGAACATCACCGGGCAGCTGATCGACTCGGCGGCGCCCGTCGAGGAGCTCATCCGCATCGTCGCCGACATGCCGTTGCCCGCCGAGCACCCCGACGGCGAGTTCGACATCAGGAACCTGCCAGGGGGCGTCTCGAACACCACCCACGGCGAGGGTGTGGTGCGCGGGATCGGCTACGCCGTCACCTACAAGAACGTCGGGTTCTCCGAGGGCTTCGACGACTACGCGACGGCCCGGGTGCGGCTGCAGATCACCGGCGGCGAGCCCGTGGCGACGGTGCACACCGCCGCGGCCGAGGTGGGGCAGGGCCTGATCACCGTCGAGCAGCAGATCTGCCGCACGGAGCTGGGCGTCGACCGGGTGGTGCTGCACCCCGCCGACACGTCGGTGGGCTCCGCCGGGTCCACGTCGGCGTCCCGGCAGACCTACATGACCGGCGGGGCGGTCAAGGCCGCGTGCGAGGCTGTCCGCGCGGCCGTGCTGCACCGGGCCGCGGTCCTGCTCGGGCGTTCCCCGGTGGAGCTGCGGCTGGACGGCGACAAGATCGTCGACACGACCGGCGAGGTGGGTGCCGCCCTGGCCGAGGTGCTCGGTGACGACGTCGTGGAGGAGACCGTCGAGTTCCGGCACCGGCCCACGGTGCCCTTCGATCCGGAGACCGGTGCGGGCAACGCCCACGTGCAGTACGCCTTCTCGGCGCACCGCGCGGTCGTCGACGTCGACGTGGAGCTGGGGCTCGTGAAGGTCGTCGCGCTGGACACCGCCCAGGACGTCGGCAAGGCGATCAACCCGGACGCCGTGGTCGGCCAGATCCAGGGCGGCAGCGCGCAGGGGATGGGGCTCGCCCTGATGGAGGAGGTGGTCGTCACCGACGGGAAGGTGCGCAACCCGTCGTTCACCGACTACCTCATCCCGACGATCCTCGACATGCCGCCGATGCGTATCGAGGTCCTGGAGTACGCCGACCCGCACGCGCCATACGGTGTGCGTGGCGTCGGTGAGGCCCCGACGATCTCCAGCGGTCCGGCCGTCGCGGCCGCGATCAGAGCGGCGACGGGGAAGGCTCTGCTGCGCGTTCCCGTGCGGCCCGAGCACATCACCGGCACCTGACGAGCACGACGAAGGAGCGCAGGATGCCCTTGATGTTCCTCAACGGCACCGCCATGTCCGGCGGCGCCGACCACCATCTCGTCGGCGACGCGCCGCTGGTCACCCGCACCACCACGGCGCCGCGGTACCGCTTCCACGCCGTCGGCGGGCGCTATCCGGCGCTCGAGGACGTCGGGGACGGGGGAGCGGCGGTGCGCGGCGAGGTCTACGACATGTCCTACGAGCAGCTGCGCGAGGTGCTGCTGCCCGGGGAGCCCGACGGGCTGGAGCTCGGCGTGATCGAGCTGGCCGACGGCACTGGTTCGCTGGCGATGATCCTGCGCCGCGAGTACGCGCAGCTGCCGCCGTTGACGGACATCTCCGAGCAGGCGAGCTGGCGTGCCTACCAGGAGCGCGTGTGATCGTTCTGCGTGCACAGCGCGCCGTCGTCGACGGTGCCGAACGTCCCGCCGCGGTGCTCGTGGACGGCGAGCGGATCGAGGCCGTGCTGCCGTACGACACGCCGATCGACGGCCGGGCCGATGTCGGCGAGGTGGTGCTCGCCGACGACGAGGTGCTCCTGCCCGGGCTCGTCGACACGCACGTGCACGTCAACGAGCCCGGTCGCACCGAGTGGGAGGGCTTCGCCACTGCCACCCGTGCCGCGGCGGCCGGCGGCGTCACGACGATCGTGGACATGCCGCTCAACGCGCTGCCGCCCACCGTCGACGTGGCCGCGCTGGAGGTCAAGCGCAAGGCGGCCGCCGGGCAGTGCACCGTCGACGTCGGGTTCTGGGGCGGTGCCGTTCCTGGCAACGCCGGGGAGCTGCGTGCGCTGCACGACGCGGGCGTGTTCGGCGTCAAGTGTTTCCTGCTCGACAGCGGGGTCGCGGAGTTCCCACCGCTGGTGGGGGAGGACCTCGCGACGGCGCTGCGCGCGGTCGCCGCGTTCGACGGGCTGATGATCGTGCACGCCGAGGACGGCACGCTCGTCAGGGAGGCGAGCGGACGGCGCTACCTCGACTTCGTGGCGTCCCGGCCGCGCGCCGCCGAGGACAGCGCCATCGCGGGACTGCTGGCGCTGGCCCGTGAGACCGGGGCTCGGGTGCACGTGGTGCACCTGTCCTCGGCCGATGCGCTGCCGCAGCTCGCCGCCGCCCGTGCCGACGGCGTCCGCGTCACCGTGGAGACCTGCCCGCACTACCTCGCGCTCACCGCCGAGGAGGTGCCCGACGGCGACACCCGCTTCAAGTGCTGCCCGCCGGTGCGCGAGGCCGACAACCGGGACGCGCTGTGGCGCGGCCTGGCCGATGGCGTCATCGACATGGTCGTGAGCGACCACTCGCCCTGCACCGCCGACCTGAAGCAACTGGATCGGGGCGACTTCGGCGCTGCGTGGGGCGGGATCGCGTCGCTGCAGCTCGGGCTCCCGGTGGTGTGGACGCAGGCGCGCGAGCGGGGGCACTGCCTCGTGGACGTCGTCCGGTGGATGGCGGAACGGCCGGCGGCGCTGGTCGGGCTCGAACGCAAGGGCCGGATCGCAGCGGGCGCGGACGCGGACCTCACGATCGTCGCCCCCGATGCGACGTTCACGGTGGGGGAGCTGCACCACCGCAACCCGATCACCCCGTACGCGGGGCGGGAGTTGCACGGCGTGGTGCGCAGCACGTGGCTACGCGGTGAGCAGGTGGACGTCGGCGGGGTGCCGCGCGGACGCCTGCTGTCGCGGGAGGGCGAGTGAATCAATGGAACAGTGCGTGCGGGACGCACGGGCCGAGCGCGAAGAGGGCGAGCGATGACTGATTTCCGGCAGCTGCCCGACCTCGCTCTGCGGACGCTCGGCGGCGGCGTCGTGTGGGCCAACGACGAGGCCTTCGCCGCGCGGGAGAACCTGATCACGCCCGGGCCGGCGACGTACGAGCCCGCCACGTTCGGGCACAAGGGCCAGGTCTACGACGGCTGGGAGACCCGCCGTCGCCGCGAACCGGGCCACGACGAGGCGATCGTCCGGCTCGGCGCCCCGGGGATCGTCCGGGGGGTCGTGGTCGACACGGCGTGGTTCACCGGCAACTACCCGCCGGAGGTGGCGGTCGACGGGCTCGCCGCCGCGGGGCACCCGTCGGTCGCCGACCTACTGGCCGACCCGGGCTGGGAGCCGCTGCTACCCCGCTCGGCCGTCAAGGGCGACACCGAGAACGTGTTCGCGGTGACGAGCGATCGTCGGGTCACGCACGTGCGCCTGCGGATCTTCCCGGACGGCGGGGTGGCGCGGCTGCGGGTGCACGGCGAGGCGCTGCCCGACCCACGGCTGCTCGACGCGCTCGGCACCGTCGACCTGGCGGCGATCGAGAACGGTGGCCGGGTGGTGGGCTGCTCGAACCTCTTCTACAGCTCCCCGAACAACCTGCTCGTCCCCGGCCCGCCCCGCTCCATGGGCGAGGGCTGGGAGACCTCCCGCCGCCGCGACGACGGCAACGACTGGGTGGAGGTGGCCCTCGCGGGCGAGTCAGTGATCGGGGTGGCGGAGATCGACACGAGCTACTTCCTGCACAACGCGCCAGGCTGGGCCACGTTGCGCGGCCGGCGGGAAGGCGGCGAGTGGTTCGGCCTCGTGCCACGCACGGCGCTGCAGCCCGACACCCGCCACCGCATCGTGCTCGGGCCGCCGGAACAGTCCGGGCAGGCCCGGCCCGTCACGCACGTCAGGCTCGACATCTTCCCCGACGGCGGCGCCGCCCGGCTGCGCATGCACGGGCGGCTGACCACGGAGGGCCGGGAGGCCCTCGACCTCCGCTGGCAGGCCGCGACCCCCCGGGCGTAATCCGCGCCGAGGGCTCAGCTGCCGGACGAGCGGCGCGTTCGTCCGGCAGTTCTGGATGGACAGGACTGTCGTTCGGCGGGTGTGGCGGGGTGGCGTTTCCGACGCCCGCTCGCGGTGTGACCCCGTGCACCGCAAGGATCAGGCCCATGGCCCGCTATACCGTCAACTGCTCGATCCTGTTCACCGAGCTGCCGCTCCTGGAACGGCCGGCCGCTGCCCGGGCCGCCGGGTTCGACGCCGTCGAGTTCTGGTGGCCCTTCCCCACGGCCACGCCCGAGGACGCGGAGGTGGAGCGGTTCGTCCGTGCTGTCGAGGATGCCGGTGTGCGGCTGACCGGGCTCAACTTCGCGGCGGGGGACATGCCGGCGGGTGACCGGGGGCTCGTGTCCTGTCCCGGGCGGGAGGCGGAGTTCCGGGCCAGCGTCGACATCGCGGTGGGCATCGGGGGACGCCTGGGCACCGGCGTGTTCAACGCCCTCTACGGCAACCGCATCGCCGGCACCGACCCCATGGAGCAGGACGACGTGGCGGTGGAGAACCTCGCGTACGCCACCGGCCGGGTCGACGGCGCCGTCGTGGTCGAGCCGGTCAGCGGCGTGGACCGCTATCCCCTGCGCACGGCCGCCGACGCGATCGCGGTGGCCGACCGCGTCGCCTCGCCGAACCTGAAGCTGCTCGCCGACCTGTACCACCTCACCGTGAACGGCGATGACGTCGCCGCGGCGATCGAGCGGTACGCCGACCGGATCGGACACGTGCAGATCGCCGACGCGCCCGGCCGGCACGAGCCCGGAACCGGCGAGATCCCCTTCGACCGGCACCTCGCGGCACTCGACCGCGCCGGGTACACCGGGTGGATCGGCCTGGAGTACCAGCCGTCCACCACGAGCGACCGCGCATTCGACTGGCTGCCGTCCGCGCAGCGCGGCGCGGCGACCCAGGAGAACCGATGAGTGAGCGTGCGAGCGAATCAACGAGACAGCGCCTCCGCGGAGCGGCGGCCGAGCGCAGGGAGGGCGAGCGATGACCACACCGCAGCAGACCACGATCGCATTCATCGGGCTGGGGATCATGGGTGCTCCCATGGCGGGCCACCTGATCGACGCCGGGTACGACGTCGTCGGCTTCAACCGTTCCCGTCCCGCGGTGGATCGGCTGGTCGAGCGCGGCGGGCGGGCCGCGCAGAGCGTGGCCGAGGCCGTGCGTGATGCGGACGTCGTGATCACGATGGTTCCCGACAGCCCGGACGTCGAGGGGCTCGCCTTCGCCGAGGAGGGGATCTACGCCTCGGCGAAGCCCGGCACGCTGTACATCGACTGCTCCACCATCCGCCCGGACGTCGCCCGCCGCGTGGCTGCGGCCGGGGCCGACCGCGGCATCCGCGTGGTCGACGCCCCGGTCAGCGGCGGCGAGGCCGGGGCGAAGGAGGGCTCGCTGTCGATCATGGTCGGTGGTGAGGCCGAGGACGTCGAGGCCGCCCGTCCATACCTGGACGTCGTCGGCGCCACCGTGGTGCACGTCGGCCCGCCGGCAGCGGGTCAGACCGTCAAGGCCGCGAACCAGCTCATCGTCGCCGGCAACATCCAGTTGCTCGCCGAGGCGCTGGTGTTCCTCGAGGCGCACGGCGTGGACACCGAGTCCGCCACGACGGTGCTCGGCGGCGGGCTCGCCGGGAGTGCCGTGCTGAACCGGAAGGCGGCCGGTATGCGGGCTCGCGAGTTCGCCCCGGGCTTCCGGATCGACCTGCACCACAAGGACCTGGGCATCGTGACGGCGGCGGCACGCGAGGCCGGCGTCGCGATCCCGCTCGGCGCGCACGTGGCTCAGCTGGTGGGGGCGCTGCGCGCACAGGGTCACGGGGGCCTCGACCACAGCGCGCTGCTGTTGCTCGTGGAGCAGCTGTCCGGGCGGGACCAGCGCGACTGAGCGGATACGGGGCGTCCTCCGGTGCTCCGCGGGGATCGATTTCGACCTACCGGCGGTTGAGAGCTGTATTCGTGTCCTAGAACAGCGTCCGGTCAGTGTTGATCCCACTACGTGCTCGACGACGAGGAGCAACTTCAGCCATGGCTGACATCAAGGGTGTGTGCAGCGACCGCTTCGACGCCGTCCGGACCGCGCTGGAGAAGAACCTCGATTCCGGTGAGGAGCTCGGAGCATCGATCGTGCTCGACGTGGACGGCGACGTCGTGGTCGATCTGTGGGGTGGCTTCGCCGACGAGGCGCGGACGACGCCGTGGGCGGAGGACACGATCGTCAACGTGTGGTCCTCGACGAAGACCCTCACCAGCCTGTCCGCGTTGATCCTGGTGGACCGGGGGGAGCTCGACCTCCATGCCCCGGTGGCCACCTACTGGCCGGAGTTCGCGGCGAACGGGAAGCAGGGCGTCGAGGTCCGGCACCTGCTCGCGCACACCTCCGGTGTGTCGGGCTGGGACCAGCCCTTCGCCATCGAGGACATGTACGACTGGGAGCTCGCCACCTCCCGGCTCGCCGCGCAGGCGCCCTGGTGGGAGCCGGGCAGCGCGTCGGGCTACCACGCCGCCAACCAGGGGCATCTGGTCGGTGAGGTGGTGCGGAGGGTGAGCGGGAAGCCGCTCAAGCAGTTCGTCGCCGAGGAGATCGCCGGTCCGCTGGGCGCCGACGTCCAGATCGGCGCCGTCGAGAGCGACTGGGCGCGGATCGCCGAGGTGATCCCGCCTCCTCCGAGCCCGATCGATTTCGGCTCGCTCGATCAGAACAGCCCGGTCTACAAGACCTTCACCGGGCCCGGACTCGACGCTGCCACGGCCAACACGCCCGCGTGGCGCCGTGCCGACATGGGCGCGGTCAACGGCCACACGAACGCCCGTGGGATGGCTCGCGCCCTGTCGGTCGTCGCTCGCGGTGGTGAGGTCGACGGGGTCCGCCTGCTGTCGCCCGCGACGATCGACAGGATCTTCGACGAACAGGCGAACGGTGTGGACCTGGTGCTCGGTGTGCCACTGCGCTGGGGCATGGGCTTCGGGCTGCCCCAGCTCGACACCGTCCCGTACGTCCCGGACGAGAAGATCTGCTTCTGGGGAGGCTGGGGCGGGTCGGTGATCATCATGGATCTCGGCCGCCGCATGACGATCTCCTACATGATGAACAAGATGGGTCCGGGCATCATCGGCTCCGACCGCAGCGAGTCCTACGTGCGGGCGATCTACCAGGCACTGGCGCCGTAGCCTGCGGCGTCACCGCCCGCTCGTCAGCACCCCGATCTGCTCGGCCGACAGCACGCGTTCGATGCCGAGCACGGCGGCCCCGGCCAGGCCTGCGTACTCGCCCAGCACGCTGTTGGTGAGCACGAGGTTGCGGGTGGCGAGCGGCAGCGCCCGCTGATAGACGACGCTGCGCACGCCGGCGAGAAGCTCGTCGCTCGCCGCGGTGAGGGATCCCCCGATCGTCACCCGCGCCGGGTTGTAGAAGTGCACGAGCGTGGCCACGAGCTCGCCGATCAACCCGGCGGCGTCGCGCACGGCGCCGAGTGCGGTGGCGTCGCCGCGGCCGGCGAGCGCGCGGACGTCGGCGATCGAGATCGCCTCCCCGTGCGTGCGCCCCAGCCTGCGAGCGATCGCTCCGGCGGACGCCACGGCCTCGATGCAGCCCACGTTGCCACAGACGCAGGCGTCGTCGGGTGCCCCGCGGACGCGGACGTGGCCGATGTCGCCCGCCGCGCCGTCGGCGCCGTGGTGCAGTACGCCCTCGCCGGTGACGAGCCCGCCGCCGATGCCGGTGCCGACCTTGACGAACAGCAGCGGCACCTGGTCGGCCGGTAGCGCCCGCGCTTCGCCGAGCGCGCGAAGGTTGACGTCGTTCTCCAGGACGGCGGGGCAGCGGTAGGTCTGCTGCAGCCGCGCCGTGACGGGATAGGCGTGCCAGCCCGGCATGATCGGCGGGCGGACCGGCACCCCGAGCTGCCCGTCCACGGGGCCTGGCAGCCCGATCACGACGGCACGCACCGGCACGTCTCCGGGTGCCCGCGCACGCAGCGCGGTGAGGTGCGACTCGACGGTGCGGAGGACGACCTCGGGGCCGTCGGTGACGTCCACCTCGACATGGGCGTGGCCCAGCATGCGCTGGCTGAGGTCGACGACGGCCAGGTGGGCGGCGGTCGCGCCGACGTCGGCCAGCAGGACGTGCCCGCCCCGGGGAGAGAGCGCGAGCCGGTCGGCGGGCCGGCCCCGCCCCGCCGTGGGCCGTGTTCCGTCGAGCCGCAGCACGCCCCGGGCGAGCAGTTGGTCGACGGCGGTGCTCACGGTGGTGCGGGCGAGCCCCGCGGCGGGGACGAGATCGGCCTTGCTCACGGCCGTGCCGGAGGCGACCAGCCGGGCCACGGTGCTGAGGGTGACGGCCGACTCGAAACGGCCCGAGAGCGCGGGCGTGCTCAGGCGCAGCGGGGGCAGCAGGGGTGGCGGGGAGGGCAGGAGCATCACGGTCCGATTTCGACGGAAAAACAGCGCAAAGACGCATTATTCGGTCGTTGTACGGCACTGGTCAATGCTCCTACCGTTCCCCCGCCGGTGAACCACGTCGAGGTGGGGGATGACAGCGAGGATGGCGGAGGAACCGCTGCTCACGATGCGCGGCATCGTCAAGCAGTTCCCGGGCGTGCGCGCTCTGGACGGGGTGGACCTCGACGTCGCCGCGGGCGAGGTGCACTGCCTCCTCGGGCAGAACGGGGCCGGCAAGTCGACCCTGATCAAGGTGCTGGCCGGCGCGCACCAGCCGGATTCCGGAGAGATCGTCTGGGCGGGGGAGCCTGCTTCGTTCGGCTCGCCCCAGGCCGCCGACGCTGCGGGGATCGCCACGATCTACCAGGAGCTCGACCTCGTTCCCGGGCTCAGCGTGGCCGAGAACGTGGTGCTCGGCCACGAGCCCGCGCGCCTGGGCTTCACCCGGCCCCGCGACGCCGAGAACCTCGCGCGGACGCTCCTGCGCAGGCTCGGCCATCCGGAGATCCCGCCGCGGCGCGAGCTCGGGCGGCTCTCGGCTGCGGGGCAACAGGTGGTGAGCATGGCCCGCGCCCTCGCGAGGGACGCGCGTCTGATCGTCATGGACGAGCCGTCGGCGGTGCTCGACCCCGAGGAGGTCCGCAACCTCTTCCGGGTGATCAGGGAGCTCACCGCGGACGGAGTGGCCGTCGTCTACATCTCCCACCGGCTGGAGGAGATCCGCGAGATCGGCGACCGGGTCACGGTGCTCAAGGACGGGCGCAGCGTCGCCCGCAACCTGCCGGCCCGCACCACGCCGACCGCTGATGTCATCCGGCTGATGACCGGCCGGACGATCGAGTACGTCTTCCCCGAGCGCCCGGACACGCCTCCCGGCGACGTCGTCCTGGAGGTCGACGGCCTCGCGCGCGCCGGGGAGTTCTCCGACGTGTCCTTCACGGTCCGCGCGGGGGAGATCGTCGGGCTGGCGGGTCTCGTCGGGTCGGGCCGCTCGGAGATCCTCGAGACGGTCTACGGGGCACGCAAGGCGAGCGCCGGCACCGTGCGGGTTCGGGGCACGGCGCTGCGGGCCGGCTCGGTGCCCGCCGCGGTGCGGGCCGGGATGGGACTGGCGCCGGAGGAGCGCAAGAGCCAGGGCCTGCTGATGGGCGAGCCCGTGTACCGCAACGTCTCGCTGTCGGCACTCGCCCGGTTCGCCCGGTTCGGATTCCTGACCGCGGACGCCGAGCTCCCCGCAGCAGGGGCGATCACCGCGCAGCTCGACGTGCGTCCGGCCGACGCCACCCGCCCGGTCCGGACGCTCTCGGGCGGCAACCAGCAGAAGGTCGTGCTGGCCCGCTGGCTGCTGCAAGGGTGCTCGGTCCTGCTGCTGGACGAGCCCACCCGCGGTGTGGACGTCGGGGCGCGCAGCGAGATCTACGGGCTGATCCAGCGGCTCTCCGCCGAGGGGGCGGCGATCGTGCTGGTGTCCAGCGAGGTGCCCGAGGTGCTCGGCCTCGCCGACCGGGTGCTGGTCGTGCGCGAGGGCCGTGTGGTGCACGAGGCGCCGAGCGCCGAGCTCGACGAGGGACGGGTTCTCGACCTCGTCATGGAATCGCTCGACGAGTCTTCGAAGGAGAGAGCGGGCCATGAGTGACAAAGGCGCTGTGAGCGGCACGGAAGCCGCGCCGGCCGCGCCGCCGCCGGATCGGGTCCCCGCCGCCGACGAGCGGGGCCGGGTGGAGCAGGCCGCGCGGGCCGCCGAACCCGCCCGCTCCTCGTGGAGCAGGCTGCTCGACAGCGGCGCGGGCCGCAACCTCGGGCTCGTCGCGGTGCTCGCGCTGCTGTGCGTCGTGGGCGTCGTCTCCGCCGACACCTTCCTGACCACGTCGAACCTGCTCACGATCCTCACCTCGGCGTCGATCATCGGCGTGCTGACCGTCGGCGTGACGTTCGTGATCATCGGCGGCGGCATCGACCTGTCGGTCGGCAAGGTGATGGCGCTCGCCTCGGTGTGGGCCACCACCGTGGCCACGCAGTCCTACGGCGCGGCCGTGATGGTGTTCTGTGCGGTTGCCGTGGGCGTCGGCGCGGGCCTGGTCAACGGGATCCTCATCGCCTACGGCCGGATCGTGCCGTTCATCGTCACGCTGGCGATGCTGATCTCGGCTCAGGGTCTGGCCGAGCAGATCTCCGACCGGCGCAGCCAGATCGTCACCGACCCGGTGATCGCGGGCATCGCCAACACCCGCCTGCTCGGAATCCCGCTGCTCGTCTACATCTTCGCGGCGGTGGTGGCCGTGGGCTGGGTGGTGCTCAACCGCACCACGTTCGGCCGCCGGACGTTCGCGATCGGTGGCAACGCCGAGGCGGCCCGCCTGGCCGGGGTCGACGTGCGCCGGCACACGATGCTGCTGTACGCCGTGTCCGGCCTGTGCGCCGGCATCGCGGCGATCATGATCGCCTCGCTCACCACCACGGGTTCGAGCACCCACGGCACGCTCTACGAGCTCGACGCGATCGCCGCGGTGATCATCGGCGGCACGCTGCTCACCGGCGGCCGCGGCACCCTGATCGGCTCGATCCTCGGCGTGCTCGTCTTCACGACGATCACCAACCTCTTCGTGCTCAACAACCTGGCGACCGAGGTCCAGAACATCGCCAAGGGCGTGATCATCGTCGTCGCCGTGCTGATCCAGGCTCGCGCACAGCGCTCGTCTGCTGCCGGTTGACACCGCAGGACCGAACCACAACAAAGGAGTTGATCATGCCCGACCCCATTGCCGTCCCTGGTGTCCTGCGGCGCCGCGGCTTTCTCGCCGGCGCCCTCGGCGTCGGAGCCGGTGCCGCGCTCACCGCGTGCACCAGCAACGAGGCCCCGTCCTCGGGCACGGCACCGGCGCCCGCCGCAGCGGGCGGAGGTGACAACGCCGCGCCCGGCCAGCCGGTGACGATCGGCTTCTCCGCACCCGCCGCCGACCACGGGTGGATCGCCGCGATCGCGAACAACGCGAAGGCGCAGGCGGACCGCTACACCGACGTGACCTTCGAGGCCGTCAACCCCACCAACGACATCACGCAGCAGATCGCCGCTGTCCAGACCCTCATCAACAGGGGCGTCGACGCACTGGTGCTCCTGCCCAACGACGGCAGCCAGCTCACGTCCGTCGGGCGGGCCGCGATGCAGGCCGGGATCCCCGTGATCAACCTCGACCGCGTCTTCGACTCGCCGTTGGCCTACCGCACCTGGATCGGTGGGGACAACTACGGCATGGGTGTGAGCGCGGGCAACTACATCGGCGAGCGGCTGCGCAGCGCCGGGGTGGCCAACCCCGTGATCGGCGAGATCGCGGGCATCGACAACCTCCCCCTGACCGCGGCCCGCAGCCAGGGCTTCGCCGACGCGCTGAGCAGCTTCGGCTTCCAGGTCGGCCCCCGCCAGGCGGCCGACTTCACCGCGCAGGGCGGCCAGCGGGTCACCGCCAACCTGCTGCAGGCGGCACCGCGGCTCGACGCCGTCTGGAACCACGACGACGACCAGGGCATCGGCGTCCTCGCCGCGATCAACCAAGCCGGGCGCAACGAGTTCTTCATGGTGGGCGGTGCCGGCTCGGCCAACGCCATGCGCGACATCCAGGCCGACAACACGGTGCTGAAGGCGACCGTCACCTACAGCCCGTCGATGGCCTCTTCTGCCGTTGCGCTGGCGCGGCTCGTGGCGCAGGGTCGAGGCATGGGCGATCTCGCGGAGCAGGAGGTGCCGGCGTCGATCACGCTGGCGTCGGCAACGATCACGAAAGAGAACGTTGCGACGTACCTGCCACTCGGCTTCGAGTCCTGACCGCCGTGGGTGGAGAACGGACCCTCGGGGTCGGGATGATCGGCTACGCCTTCATGGGCGCAGCCCACTCCCAGGCATGGCGCACGGCACCGCGTTTCTTCGACCTGCCGATCGAGCCGGACATGGCGGTGCTCTGCGGCCGCACGCCCGAGGCGACCACGGCGGCGGCGCGGCGGTTGGGGTGGCGAGCCACCGAGACGGACTGGAAGGCGCTGCTCCGGCGCGACGACGTCGAACTCGTGGACATCTGCACGCCGGGTGACACGCACGCGGAGATCGCGATCGCCGCGCTGGACGCCGGCAAGCACGTGCTGTGCGAGAAGCCGCTGGCCAACACGGTCGACGAGGCGCGCGCGATGGTCGCCGCCGCGGAGCGCGCGCAGGCCAAGGGCGTCCGCAACATGGTCGGGTTCAACTACCGCCGGGTGCCCGCCGTGGCGCTGGCCCGGCGACTGGTGGAGCAGGGCCGGATCGGGCAGGTGCGCCACGTCCGTGCCCAATACCTGCAGGACTGGATCGTGGATCCGGAGTTTCCGCTGGTCTGGCGGCTGCAGGCGGAGCGGGCCGGGTCCGGGGCGCTCGGCGACATCGGTGCCCACATCGTCGACATGGCCCAGTTCGTCACCAGCGACCGGCTCGCCGACGTCACGGCGCTCACCGAGACGTTCATCACGGAGCGGCCGCTGCCCGAGGCGTCGAGCGGGCTGACGGCGTCCGGGTCGACCGCGCGCGGCCCGGTCACCGTCGACGATGCCGCGCTGTTCATCGGCCGGTTCGCCGGCGGCGCGGTGGCGAGTTTCGAAGCCACCCGGTTCGCCACCGGGCGCAAGAACTCGATCCGGCTGGAGATCAACGGCAGCACCGGATCGCTGGCGTTCGACTTCGAATCGATGAACGAGCTGTCCTTCTACGACGGCACGGACGACCCGGAGACGGCAGGCTTCCGCCGGATCCTCGTCACCGAGCCGACGCACCCGTACGCCGGTGCGTGGTGGCCGCCGGGCCACCTGCTGGGGTACGAGCACTCGTTCACCCACGAGATCGTCGACCTCCTGCGCGACATCGCGGCCGGTGCCGATCCCACGCCGTCGTTCGCCGACGGCCTGCAGGTGCAACTCGTGCTCGACTCCGTCGTCCGGTCCGCCCAGAGTGGCAGCTGGCACTCGATCCCATCCTGATCACGCTCGCGAAAGGGGCTCGGCGCGATGGCGCGACCGATCACGCTGTTCACCGGCCAATGGGCCGACCTGCCGTTCGAGGAGGTCGCCCGGCTGGCCGGGGAGTGGGGCTATGACGGGCTGGAGATCGCCTGCTGGGGCGATCACTTCGACCCGTGGGCGGCGGTCGAGGACGACGGTTACGTGCAGGGCCGCCGCGACATCCTGGCCAAGCACGGGCTGGAGGTCTACGCGATCTCCAACCACCTCACCGGGCAGGCCGTCTGTGACGACCCGATCGACGAACGCCACCACGCGATCCTGCCCGCGCGGGTGTGGGGCGACGGAGAGCCCGAGGGGGTGCGGCAGCGCGCGGCGGAGGCGATGAAGACCACCGCCCGCGCTGCCGCCAAGCTCGGCGTCGACACGGTGATCGGGTTCACGGGTTCGAAGATCTGGAAGACCGTGGCGATGTTCCCGCCGGTGCCGCAGTCCATGGTGGACGACGGCTACCGCGACTTCGCCGACCGCTGGAACCCGATCCTCGACGTGTTCGACGAGGTGGGGGTCCGGTTCGCCCACGAGGTGCACCCGTCGGAGATCGCCTACGACTACTGGACCACCGTCGCGGCGCTCGACGCCGTCGGGCACCGGCCGGCGTTCGGGCTGAACTGGGACCCGAGCCACTTCGTCTGGCAGGACCTCGACCCCATCGGGTTCCTGTGGGACTTCAAGGACCGGATCTACCACGTCGACTGCAAGGACGCGAAGCGTCAGGTCGGCAACGGCCGCAACGGGCGGATGGGCTCGCACCTGGCGTGGGCCGACCCGCGCCGGGGCTGGGACTTCGTCTCCACCGGCCACGGGGACGTCCCGTGGGAGGCGTGCTTCCGCATGCTCAACACGATCGGCTACGCCGGGCCCATCTCCATCGAGTGGGAGGACGCCGGGATGGACCGCCTCGTCGGGGCGCCGGAGGCACTGGAGTTCGTGCGCCGTCTGGCGTTCGACCCCCCTTCTGCGGCTTTCGACGCGGCTTTCAGCAGCAACGGCTGATCCTGCGGCTTGGCCCCGATGTCCGGCGTGTCTTACCGTCGCGCTGATCACGGGACGGAGGCTGCATGGTGGAGCTGGATGCGGTGCGGGCTTCCGGTGGCGGCCGTGCCCGCCGGTGGCGCGGCCCCCGGAGGGGGGCGGATGCGATGCAGACGCTCGCCGCCGGGCGCACCATCGCGGCGGGCCTGCGCGGCGGCATCGACGGCTCGGGTGCCGGTGGTGCCGCGCGCGGGCTGCGCCGGCTGCTCGACGCCGACGCCGTCGGGCTCGGTGGTCTGCACGGCGAACTGGCCTGGTCGGGGCGGCCCTTCGACGTCCACGCCGCCGAACAGCTCGCCGACACGGCGCTGCGCACCGATGCGCGCGCGGCGGGCGGCGGGGCGGTTGCGCTGCCCGTCCATGCGCGTGACGAGCTCGCCGGGGTGCTGGTCGTGGCCGGACCGGTGCCCGGCGCGGCCGTGCGCGAGGCCGCTTCGTGGGTGGGTGAGGCGCTGGAGCGGGCGTTGCTCGAGAACTCGGCCGCCGTCGCCCAGCAGGCCGAGCTCCGCGCATTGCGAGCGGAGATCTCCCCGCACTTCGTCTACAACAGCCTCACCACGATCGCGTCGTTCGTCCGGTCCGACCCGGAGCGGTCGCGCGACCTGATGCTCGACTTCGCCGAGTACACCCGGCACAGCCTGGCCCGGCACGGCGACTACACGACGATCGCGGGGGAGTTCCGCGCGATCGAGGCCTACCTCGCTCTCGCGCGCGCCGTGCTCGGTGACCGCCTGCGGGTGCAGGTGCGAATCGCCCCGGAGATCCTGCCCGTCGCACTGCCGTACCTGGTGCTGCAACCGATCGTGGAGAACGCGGTGCGCCACGGGGTGGAGCTGCCAGGTTCCAGCGGGCTCGTGCAGGTCAGCGGGGAGGCCGACGGCACCGACTGCGTGATCATCGTGGAGGACGACGGGCCCGGTATGGACCCGGAGTACGCTTCCGCCGTCCTAGCGGGGTGTGGGACACCGGGGAGCCTCGGACTGGTCAACGTCGACCGGCGGCTGCGCACCGTGTTCGGTGCCGGTTACGGCCTGGTGATCGAGACGGCGGTCGGCGCGGGCGCCCGGGTCGTGCTGCGCATCCCGCGTTTCCAGCCGGGGGTGGTTGTGTCATGACCGGGGGGCCGGGGCTGCGTGTGCTCGCAGTCGACGACGTCACTCCTGCGCTGGAGGAACTGCGCAGGATGCTGGTGGAGTCGCCGGAGGTGGCCGCGGTGGAGGTCGCGGCTGATCCGATCTCGGCGTTGCGGCTGATCCAGGCCGGGCCGCTCGACGTGGTGTTCCTCGACATCTCGATGCCGCAGTTGACCGGCATGGAGTTGGCGTCGCTGCTCAACCGCATGACCGACCCACCCGCGGTCGTGTTCGTCACCGCCTACGAGGAGCACGCCGCCGCGGCGTACGGTATCGGCGCCGTCGACTACCTGCTCAAACCCGTCCGCGCCGAGCGGCTCGCCGCCGCGCTGGCCAGGGTGCGGCGCTTCACCGCCGCCACTGCAGCCGGTCCGGACGCGCCGCCCCCCGCCGTCGACGCGCTCGCCGCCGTTCCCGTGGACCTTGCGGGCTGCACCCGCTTCGTCCGGCGCGACGACGTCTGCTTCGTCGAAGCGCAGGGCGACTACGTCCGGCTGCACACGCCGACGGGCGCGCACCTCGTGCGGATCCCGATCTCCCGGCTCGAACAGCACTGGCAGGCCGCGGGGTTCATCCGCGTGCACCGCAGCTACCTGCTCGCCGTGCACGCCGTGCGGGAGCTGCGCAGCGACCTCGGCGGCGGGCTGCTCGCCCACACTGATCTCGGTGACGTCCCCGTCAGCCGCCGGCACGCCCGAGACCTGCGGGAACACCTGCTCGACGCGGCCAGGCGCGGAGCGTTCGACCACGCGAACCGGCAGCGACTGCGGTGACGAGGACGGCCCGATGACCCGGCAGCGCCGGGTCGCTGTGACGAGCCCACAGACCAGGCTCTCGCTCGCGGGACGGCGAACGGGCGCGCCCGCCACGGTGCCGCACCTCGCCCCCGCCGACGCCGAGCGGGCACGCCGGATCCACCGCAGGCAGTTGCGCTACGCGCTCACCGTGCTCGGTCTGCTCGCCGTCCTGCTGCTGGGCCTGCCGGTGCTGCTCGCCGCGGCGCCCTGGCTGGACACGGTGCGGCTCGGCGGTATTCCGATCTCGTGGCTGGCCGTGGCCGTGCTGCCCTACCCCGTGCTCGTGATGCTCGCCCAGTGGCAGCTGCGCAGGGCTGAGCGCACCGAGCAGTCGGAGACGTCCGGACCCCGGGCAGGGGCCGGGGAGTGATCCTCGCAATCGTCCCGGTGCTGTTGATCACCTTGCTGATCGGCGCACGCGGGGTGGCGGCGATGCGCACCACCTCGGACTTCCTCGTGGCCTCGCGCCGCATCTCCCCGACCGTCAACGCCGCCGCCGTCTCGGGCGAGTACCTCTCGGCCGCGTCATTCCTCGGCGTCGCCGGGCTCGTCGTCAAGGACGGCGTCGGCGCACTCTGGTACCCCGTCGGCTTCGCGGCGGGCTACATCGTGATGCTCGCGTTCGTGGCCGCTCCGATGCGGCGCACCGGTGCGCTCACCGTGCCGGACTTCGCCGAGGCCAGGCTGGGTTCGCCGGTGCTGCGCAGGCTCGCGGCGGTGATCGTGCTGGTGATCGGCTTCCTCTATCTGGTGCCGCAGTTCACCGCCGCGGGGCAGGTGCTGGCCGCCGTCGGGGGCAGCCCGTACTGGCTCGGCGTGGTGATCGCCGGCGCGGCCGTCAGCGTCACGCTCGCCCTCGGTGGCATGCGCGCCGCCACCTACGTCCAGGCGTTCCAGTTCGGCCTCAAGCTCCTGCTGTTCATCGTCCCGGCGATCTGGCTGGTGCTGCACGTCGGTCCGAGCACCCGCGCCAACGCGCTCGAGCCTGTCGAGTTCACCCGGTTCACCGCCGCGACGCCGGTGGAGTTCCGGCTCGACACCGAGCTCACGCTCACCGAGCCCACACATGCGTCGATCGCGGGTCACCCGCAGCAGCTGCTCGCACCGGGGCGCTACACGGCGGATGCCGGGAGCACCTGGGTGTTCGCCGCCGGGGCGCCCGTCCCGCGCGTCGGAACGGGGCAGCCCCCTGGCGGTGACGAGTGGGCGCGGCCGCTGCTCGATCCCGGCGGCTACCCGGTGCTCGCCACGTGGTCGGTGCTGGTGGCGACCGTGCTCGGGACGATGGGGCTGCCGCACATCCTCGTCCGGTTCCACACCAGCGCGGACGGCCGCGGTGCCCGGCGCACGGCAGCCATCACCGTCGGGATGCTCGGCGTGTTCTATCTCTTCCCCGCGGTCTACGGACTGCTCGGTGCGGTGCTGCTGCCGCAGCTCTACCTGTCCGGTGGCACCGACACCGTGGTGGTGGCCCTCCCGGCCACCGTCGACCAGGGCTGGGCGGGAACGACCTTCACGGCGTTGCTCACCGCAGGCGCTTTCGCGGCGTTCCTCGCGACGTCGCTCGGACTGCTCCTCGCCGTCTCCGGAGCCCTCGCGCACGACCTGGTGCCGGGCACGCTCCGGCGGCTGCGATTCACCCCGCTCGTCGCCGCCCTGGTGGTGGTGCTGCTCGCGCTGCCCGCCGAGCGCCTCGACGTCGGTGTGCTGGTGACATCGGCGTTCGCCGTGGCGGCATCGACGTTCTGCCCGCTGCTCGTACTCGGGATCTGGTGGCCGCGGCTGACGGCGCAGGGCGCACTCGTGGGCATGGTGGTGGGGCTGATCTGCTCGGCGGGTGTGATCGCCGTCGACCTCTTCCTCGGCGCCCCGCCCGGACTCATCGACATCGTGCTCGGGCAGCCTGCCCTGTGGTCGGTGCCGTTGGCGTTCGCGACCATGGTGCTCGTGTCGCTGCGCGGGAGGCCGCCGGCCTGGGCCGCGGCGGCGATGCTGCGGCTGCACCTGGACGAGAACCGGTCGGGATCCGCCGCGACCGATGATTTCTCCCCGCCGCGGGCGTCTTAACGGGCAGTGGGCTCCCAGGGTCCACCCGAAGTTGGGAGGCCCGGTGAACCGCTTGTTGTCCGACGTGGTCCTGGTTCTGGACTGCGCCGCGCCCGGCCACGGGTGAGGCTGCACCGATGGACGTCGAGCCCCTCTCGTTCGGCCGGCCGTCGGGGCCGTCGTTTCGCACCACCGTCGTCACGATCGCCTGCGGCGACACCCGGGTCTACGACGACGCGGAGTGGCGTGACGCCCTGGTCATCGTCGAGGCGGGGGAGGTCGACCTGGAGTGCGAGGCGGGTGGCCGTCGCCGCTTCCGCACCGGGAACGTGCTGTGGCTGACGGGGCTGGGCCTGCGCGCCCTGCACAGCGTCGGTGCGGAGCCCGTGGTGCTCGTGGCCGTGTCGCGGCGGGATCCCACCCCGGATCCGGACCCGCCCTGACCCAGGCCGTGCGCCCCCGCGGCCATGACCTCCCGTGCCCTGGGCACTACCCACGCTCGGGACGGCGGCGGGCTATCGCAGCCGGGGTCAGAGGTCGTCGACGCCGGACGAGACCAGGTCGGTCACCGACGACAGCAGGGAGCCTCCGTGGCCGGAATCCCCGCCCCGGCCGGAACCGCCCCGGCCGGAATCGCTCCCGCTGGAGTCGCCCCGGCCGGAGTCGCTCCGGCTGGAGTCGCTCCGATTCGAATCGCTCCGGTCGGAACTGCCCTGGCCGGAGTCGCTGCTGTCGGAATCGCTCCGGTCGGAACCGCCTCGGTTCGAGTCGCTCCAGTTCGAGTCGCTCCGATTCGAATCGCCGCGGTTCGAATCGCTGCGGTTCGAATCGCTGCGGTTCGATTCGGCGGTGCCGTCGCCGGTGTTCTGCTCCGAAGAATCGGAGGAGCCGGCGGCGTCCGAGTCGCCGTTGCCGAAGCTGGCGCCGTCGTTGTTCCGGGAGCCATCGTCGTCCACGGCATTGTCGTTCTCGGCGGAGTCGTTCTGGGCGGAGTCGTTCTGGGCGGAGTCGTTCTGGGCATTGACGGATGAGTCGGCGGCGGCGTTGGACCGGTCGGAATCCCCGCCGGAGTCGGAGCTGTCGGAGTCGGAGTCGGCAGCGGCGCCGGCGTTGTCCGGGCCGGAGTTGTCGTTGGTGATCTCGGCGTTCGAGCCGTCGTTGCCGGCGCTGTTGTCAGCGCTGTTGTCGGCGCTGTTGCCGGAGTCGGCATTCTCGGCAGGGCCGCTGTCGTCGTCGCTGCCGAGGACGTCCGTGGAGCCGTCGTTGTCGTCGGTGCCGAACGTGTTCGACCCGTCGCCGTTGCTGCCGGAGCCCGCGTCGCCCTGCCCGCTGTCGTCGGCGTTGTCCGAAGTGGAGTCGCCCGCCGAGTCGTCGGCGGTCGGACCGGACGGCTGGTCGGGCGCGGAGGCGTCACCTGCGACAACCGGCTCGTCTTGACCGCCCGGTGAGGTGGAGGGCTCCGGCTGGGCCTCGGGGGACCCCGGCCCGGACATGGGCTGTGACTCGGGCTGATCCGACTGCGGGGTGCCAGAACCCACCTGCGGCTCCGGCTGGTCGGCACTGCCCGAATCCGTGCCCGAGGTGGGCTGGGTCGGTCCGCCGGGCTCCTGCCCGGTCGGGGTCTCGCCGGTGCCCGTCTCGCCGTCCTGATCGACTGCAGCGCTCGTGGGTGTGCCGGTGCCCGGCTCGTTGTCGGTGCTGGTGGGGGTCTGGCCGGCTTCGGTGCTGGACGGTGTGTCGATCACAGCGGGTGCCTCGACGCCTGCTCCTGGCGCGCCCGGCGGGGGGCTCGTGGGGACGGAGGGGGACGGGGCGGGTGCGCCGGCGCCCGCCGTGCGGCCGGGGCCGATCGAAGCCGCGGGCGGAACCACTTCGCGGGAGGCGCCGGGTAGCGGCGGCGAGGCCAGCGCGGTGCTGCCGGACGGAGCGGCAGTGGGGACGGGGATGGCCGTGCCGGCCTGGCCTGACGGTGCCGTGGCACCGGAGTTCGGGTCGCGCCGGACGGGTGTGTCACCGAGAGCGGAGAGCAGGCGCTCTTGCTCGCGGGCGAGCTGGTCGTGGCCCTCGGCGGGCCGGACTTCCTCGAGGCGGGGCGCGACCTGCGCGATGGCGCGGGCGGCCTCGGCCGGGCGGCCCTGGCGGATCGCGGTGCGTGCGACTTCGAGGCCCGAGTTGATGTCGGCGGCGGCCTCGAGCGACCGGGCGCGATCGGCGTAGAACACCTTGGAGATGGGCCAGAGGACCTCGCCGGGCGAGGCCTCGGACGACCCGACCGCCAGTCCGGACGTGCCGATCAAGACCAACGCCGCAGCGATGGCGAGCCGCCGGGCGTAGGGCGCCACGGCCCGGTGCTTCCCGTGGCCGTGCTTGGCGGGCGGAATCGGGATGACGGATGCGGGGTGGTCGGGATCGCCGTTGTCGTGCCCAGAGGCGGCCACGGGGGCGGCCGCCTGCGTCTCGTCCTCGGGCCGGACCTCCGCCACCCACGCGGCGAGCATGGCCACCAGCTCGTCGTCGGTGCTGCGTGGCTCGCGGGGGAGCTGGCCCAGGGCCACGAGCCCCGCGGCCAGCTCCTCGACAAGGGCGTCGTCGGCCCGGAGTGCGGCGAGATCGACCGGATGGTCGCCGCCGCGCCCCGGTGCGTCGCGCTCGTGGTTGTTGTTGTCCATGGGGTCGCGGTCCTCGGGATCAGGTCCCTTCCGGGCATCGTCCTCGTCGCCGAGCCGCACCCCGACCTCCGTTCGTGAGGCTACTGCCGGCCGGTGAGCCACTGGCGGGTAAGACTACCCTGTCCATACCGTCTACCGGGCCTGTCCCACTTGAAGTCGGTTCAACGCGTCAGGGCGTTTCTCCGAATCACGTCCGCATAGAACAACGCGCTGTCCTTCGGCGTGCGGACCTGCGTGTTGTAGTCCACGTGGACGATACCGAAGCGTTTTCCGTACCCCCACGCCCACTCGAAGTTGTCGAGCAGTGACCAGAGGTAGTAGCCGGTGACCGGGGCGCCCGCCTCGATCGCTTCGTGCACGGCGGCCAGGTGCCCGCGCAAATAGTCGATACGATCCGTATCGATAACGCGGCCGTTCGCGTCGATCACATCGGGAAATGCAGCCCCGTTCTCGGTCACCATGATCTCGCATCCCGGTGCCTCCCGCGCCACGCGCAGCAGCAGCTCGGTCATCCCGCGCGGGTCGATGCTCCAGCCCATGTCGGTCTTGCGGCCGTGCTGGAACGGGAACTCGACGTCGTCGCAGGCGATCCACGGGCTGGCCTTGCCCTCGCCGTGGCCGTCGGCATGCTCCTTCGGACGCTCGCGCGTCCAGTGCCGCACGTAGGTGGGGGAGTAGTAGTTGACGCCCAGGACGTCGATCGGCGCCGCGATCACATCGAGGTCCCCGGGCTGCACGAAGGACCAGTCCGTGACGGCCGCGGTGTCGGCCTGCACGTCGGCGGGGTAGGTGCCCTGCAGCACCGGGTCGAGGAACACGCGGTTCTGCAGCCCGTCCACGCGCCGGGCCGCCTCGGCGTCCTCCGGGGAGTCGGTCTCCGGCCGGACCCACGCCAGGTTGAGCGTGAGGGCCACGCGTGAGGTGGGTGCTGCGCGCCGGATCGACGCGGCCGCCAGCCCGTGCGCGAGGTTCAGGTGGTGCACCGCCGTGAGTGCGGCGGCGTCGTCCGTGCGGCCGGGGGCGTGCACGCCGCTCGCGTAGCCGAGGTAGGCACTGCACCACGGCTCGTTGAGCGTGATGAACAGGGGTACCCGGTCGCCGAGGGCTGCGGCGACGACCTCGGCGTACTCGCCGAACCGCTCCGCCGTACGCCGCGACGTCCAGCCTCCGGCGTCCTCGAGGGCCTGCGGGAGGTCCCAGTGGTAGAGGGTGATCGACGGCGAGATGCCGGCGGCGAGCAGTTCGTCGACGAGGTCGGAGTAGAACCCGATGCCCTCCGGGTTGACCGGCCCGAGGTCGTCTGCGGTGACCTGCGGGGTGATCCGCGGCCAGGACACGGAGAACCGGTAGGTGGTGAGCCCCAGCCGCGCCATGATCGCGACGTCCTCGCGGAACCGGTGGTAGTGGTCGTCGGCGACGTCACCGGTCTCGCCGCGCTCCACGCGGCCGGGGGTGTGGGAGAACGTGTCCCAGATGGACGGGGTGCGGCCGCCCTCGGTGACAGCGCCTTCGATCTGGTAGGAGGCGGTGGCCGAGCCCCACAGGAACCCCGCGGGGAACTGCAGGGCATCGGTCGACGGAGCAGCCTGGGTGGTGGTCAATGGGTCCTCTCAGATCGGGTTACGGCACAGCACGAGTTCTCGTCCATCAGCCCTTGACCGCCCCGGCCATGATGCCGCCGACGATCTGGCGTCCCAGCAGCACGAACACGACGAGCACCGGCAGCGTGCCGATGAGCGTGCCGGCCATGATCACGGCCGTGTCCGGGACGTAGCCGCTGCCGAGGTTGTTGAGCGCCACCTGGACGGTGGGGTTCGAGGAGTTGAGCGTGATGATGGGCCAGAAGAAGTCGTTCCAGGCCGTCATGAAGGTGAGCATCCCGAGCACGGCGGCGCCGGGCCGGGCGATCGGCAGGACGATGCTGAAGAACGTGCGCAGCGTCGTCGCGCCGTCGACCTTGGCCGCCTCGAGCAGTTCGTCGGGCAGCGCCTGGATCAGGTACTGCCGCATGAAGAACACGCCGAACGCCGTGACGAGCGTCGGCAGGATCACCGAGCTCAACGTTCCGGCCAGGCCGAACTCGGCCATGATCGAGTAGAGCGGGACCACGGCGAGGCTCGGCGGGATCATCATCGTGCCGAGCGTGATCGCGAAGAGCACATTGCGGCCGCGGAAGCGCAGCTTCCCGAACGCGAACCCGGCCAGGGTGCAGAACAGCACGGTGGCCGCGGTCGTGATCGTCGAGACCACGAGCGAGTTCCACAACGCCAGGCCGATGTTCTGCTGGTGGATGGCCGTGGCGATGTTGTCGAACAGGTCGGGCCCGGGCACCAGCGGCGGCGGGAAGGTGTTCATCTCCGACATCGGCCGGCTCGCGGCCACGAGCATGTAGTAGAACGGCGCCACGAACAGCAAGGTGGTGACGGTGAGGATCGTGTAGGTCAGCCATCCCGCGGCGTCCTGCGATGGCGCTCGTCGCCTGCCCGGTGCCGGCGCGAGGGGCGTCGCGATCCGGTGCACGTCGACGGTCGTCACGACAGGGTCCCCTCGGTAGCGGGCCGGCGTCGGCGCGCCAGCCAGGTGTTGAGCAGCACCAGCCCGATGATCAGCACGAACATCACCCAGGCGACGGTCGCCGCCCGGCCGAGCTGGCCGTACTGCCAGCCCTGCTGGTACATGAACAGGCCGACCGTCTGGTACTGGTTCACCGACCCGCCGTTGGCCTGGCCGCCGCCGAACAGCAGTGGCTCGCCGAACAGCTGGCTCGCCCCGATCGTCGACACGATGATCGTGAACAGGATGGTCGGGCGCAGTCCCGGAATCGTGACGTGCAGGAACTGGTGCCACCGGTTGGCGCCGTCGATCGCCGCGGCCTCGTAGAGATCCTTGGAGATCGACTGCATGCCGGCGAGGTAGATCAGCGCGTTGTAGCCCGTCCAGTGCCAGATCACGATCACCGAGATCGCGATCTGGGCCGTCCAGTTGCCGTTGCGCCAGTCCACCGGCTCGATGCCGACCACGCCGAGCAGTCCGTTCACGATGCCGCCGTCACGGCCGAAGATCAGCGCGAACACCAGCGTGGCGGCCGCGACCGAGGTGGCGTAGGGCATGAGCATCGCGACACGCAGGAACGTGCGGCCGCGGAGCCGGTAGTTGAGCAGGTGGGCCAGGCCCAGGGCGAGCAGCAGCTGCGGGACGGTCGACAGGATGCCGATCGTGAACGTCTTCCACAGCGCGTTGTAGAAGCTCGGGTTCGTGAAGAGCCAGACGAAGTTGTCGAACCCGACCCATCGCATCCGACCGCCGAGCCGGTAGGAGTGCAGGCTGATCCACGCCGTGTAGATCAGGGGGAACAGTCCGAAGGCGAAGAAGACCAGGAAGAACGGCGCCACGTAGACGTACGGTGCCGAGCGGCCCTCGAACGCGTAGAGACGCGAGCGCCACGGGGGACGAGCCGGTGTCCCGGCCGCCGGGGGCGTCCCGCGCTCCCCGGCGACCGGACGATCGACCTGCGTCGTCATGGCGTCAGCCGGCCTGGTTCTTCACGTTGCCCACCGCCGTCTTCCAGGCGTTGTCGGGGGTGGCGCCGGTCGTCTCCACCGAGAGCAGCGCCTGCACCATCGCGTTCTTGATGACGCCGTCCTCCGGGCCGAGGATCTGCACGGGCGCGTTCTTCGCCGACTCCGAGAAGATCTTGCCGATGGGAGCGTTGTCGAAGTACGGGTCGGTGGCGTCGGCGACCGAGGCGATGCCGTCGGTGGTGGACGGGAAGTTGCCGACCGCGCGGAAGACCTTGGCCTGCTGCTCCGGGGCGGTGAGCCACGCGATCAGCTTGGCGGCCTCGTCCTTGTGCTTGCTGGCCTGCGGGATACCGAGGTAGGCGCCACCCCAGTTGCCGCCTGCGCCGCCGGGTAGCGACGTGACGTTCCACTTGCCGGAGCCGCCGTCACCGGCCTTGCCCTTGATGTAGCCGATCATCCAGGACGGGCAGGCGATCGTGGCGAAGCTGCCGGAGGAGAAGCCCTGGTCCCACCCGGGGTCGACGTACTGCTCGAGCTTCGCGGTGAGCCCGGACTGGCCGGCGTGCGCCGCGGTGTCGAACGCCGAGCGGACCGCGGGGTTGCTGTCGAAGACCAGGTCGCCGCCCTGGCTGTAGTAGATCTGCTGCTGCTGCGAGACGATCGCGTTGTAGAGGCCGCCCGCGGAGTCGTGCCACGCGGTGCCGGCGGGGGCCGAGGCCTTGAAGCGCTCGCCGAGGGCGAGGAAGGCGTTCCAGTCGGGCATCTCGGCGGAGAGCGCGGCAGGGTCGGCGGGCAGGCCGGCCTGCTCGAGGAGGTCGCTGCGGTAGCAGAGGCCCATGGGGCCGATGTCGGTGCCGAGGCCGAGGACCGCGCCGTCGGGCGTGGTCGCGGCGGCCTCCTTCCAGCCGATGTAGCGGCTGATCGCGTCGGCGGCGGGGGTGTCGCGCAGATCGGTCCACTGGTCGGGCTGGTTGGCCACGACATCGGAGATCCGGGCGACCTCGATGCCCTGCACGTCGGCCACGCCGGCGCCGGACGCGAGCCGGGTCTGCAGCGCAGGCCAGTACTTGTCCTCACCCTGGGTGGACTCGTACTTGATCGTGACCCCGGGGTTCTGGGCCTCGTACTCCTTGAAGAGCCCGACCTCGTCGTAGCCGAATGTGCCGAAGAGGCTCACCCCGAGCTCGACGGGGCCACCCGCGGCGGCGTCGGCATCGCCCGAGCCGCCGCCGCAGGCACTGAGCAGCAACACGCTGCTCGTGGCGACGGCTGCCAGTGCGGCCGCCGTTCTCCGTGGGGTTTGCATTGATCCTCCAGATTGTCTAAATGAGAGCGCTCTCACATGGCGGGCGGGACCACCCGGACGAGCGGCGCTCTCGCCCCATGGGTGTGGACGAACGCGCCGCTCGTGCGGATGGTGAACTGCCCTGCGCCCCTTGTCAGCCGGCCTGGTTCTTGACGTTGTTGACGGCCGTGTTCCACGCGTCGTCCGGGGTGACTCCGGCCGTCTCGACCGAGAGCAGCGCCTGCGACACCTCGTTCTTGATCACACCGTCCTGCTGTCCGAGCACCTGGATCGGTGCGGCGTTCGCCGAGTCGGAGAAGATCTTGCCGATCGGCGCGCCGTTGAAGTACGGGTCGGTGGTGTCGGCCACCTTCGCGATCCCGTCCTTGGTGGAGGGGAAGTTCCCGACCTTCGCGAAGAGCTGGGCCTGCTGCTCGGGTGCGGTGAGCCAGGCGATCAGCTCGGCGGCCTCGGTCTTGTGCTCGCTCGACGCGGGGATGGCGAGGTAGGAACCGCCCCAGTTGCCGCCCGCCCCGCCGGGGAGCGACGTGATGTTCCACTTGCCGGAGCCGCCGTCTCCTGCCTTGCCCTTGATGTAGCCGATCATCCAGGACGGGCAGGCGATCGTGGCGTAGCTGCCGGAGGAGAAGCCCTGGTCCCAGCCCGGGTCGGCGAACTGCTCGAGCTTCGCGGTGAGACCCGCCTGAGCCGCCTTCGCCGCGGTGTCGAACCGCGAGCGCAGCTCCGGGTTGGAGTCGAAGATCAGGTTGCCCGACTTGTCGTAGTTCTTCACCTCCAGCTGGGAGGTCATCGCGTCGTAGATCCCGCCCGCGGCGTCCGCCCACGCGGTGGTGGCCGGCGCGGCGGCCTTGAAGCGCTCACCGAGGGCCAGGTAGGCGTCCCAGGTGGGCATCTGGGCGGCCAGTTCGGTGGGGTCGGTGGGCAGGCCGGCCTGCTGCAGGAGGTCCGAGCGGTAGCACATGCCCATCGGGCCGATGTCGGTGCCGAGGCCGAGCACGGCGCCGTCGGGCGTGGTGGCGGCCGGTTCCTTCCAGTCGATGTAGCGGCCGATGGCGTCGGCGGCGGGGGTGTCGCGCAGGTCGGTCCACTGGTCGGGCTGGTTCGCCACGACGTCGGCGATGCGCGAGACCTCGATGCCCTGCACGTCGGCCAGACCGCTTCCGGAGGCCATGCGCGTCTGGAGGGCGGGCCAGTACTTGTCCTCGTCCTGGGTGGACTCGTAGCTGATCGTGATGCCGGGGTGCTGCGCCTCGTACGCCTCGAAGAGGCCCAGTTCCTGGTAGCCGAAGGTGCCGAACAGGTTGACCTTGAGCTCGACGGGGCCACCCTGGGCGCTGGTGTCGCTCTCGCCCGAGCCACCGCAGGCGCTGAGCAGGAGCACGCTGCTCGTGGCGACGGCCGCCAGCGCTGCCGCCGTTCTCCGTGGGGTCTGCATTGATCCTCCAGATCGTGTGAGAGCGCTCTCACCGCGTGGAAGGAGGGTCCCGATCGAGTGATGACTTGTCAATGAAGTGTCCGGGTGCGTGACCGAACTGTGCTCCCGGCGCGCCCCGGAGCCGGAACCGTCAGGCCGAGTCGCGCAGCACGAGCTCGGTGCCCATCACCATCGGCTCGAGCGGCTCGCCCCGCTCGATCAGCGCGAGCAGGCGGGTGGCCAGCGCCTCGCCCATGCCGATGATCGGCTGCCGGACGGTGGTGATGGCGGGGTGGCTCGACGACGCCGTCGGAGAGTCGTCGAAGCCGACGACCGCGACGTCGCCCGGCACGCTGCGACCCGTCTCGGTGACGGCCTGCATCGCGCCGAACGCCATCAGGTCGTTCGCGGCGAACACGCCGTCGATCAGGGGCTCGGCCGCGAGCATCTCCAACATGGCGTGGCGCCCGCCCGCGATGGACCAGTCGCCGTCCCGGACGCCGTGGCTGCGTAGGCCCTGGGCCGCGAGCTCGTCCTGGAAGCCCACACGCCGGTCGATCGCCGCCGTCATGTCGAGCGGGCCGGTGATCGTGGCCAGCCGCGTCCGTCCGCGCTCGACCAGGAGGCGTACCGCCGCCCGCGCGCCCCCGACGTTGTCGGCGTCCACATAGGACAATCCTGCGGTCTCGGTGAACGGGCGGCCGGAGAGGATCACGGGGACGCCGGCTTCCTGGAGTCTCCTGGGCAGCGGGTCGTCGCCGTGCAGGGACACGAGGATGACGCCGTCGAGGTGGCCGCCACGGGCGAAGCGCTCGAAGCGGTCGCGGTCGGCGCTGGTGCTCAGGATGCTGAACACGAGTTGGACGTCGTGCGCGGCGAGCACCGCGTGGGCGCCGCGCAGGACCAGCGCGAAGTGCGGGTCGCCGAAGAACCGCTCCTCCGACTCGGCGACGACGAACGCGATCGAGTCGCTGCGGCGCGTCATGAGTGACCGTGCGGCGCGGTTCGTCACGTAGGACAACTCGGCGGCGGCTCGCAGCACGGCCTCGCGCGCCTGCTCGCCCACGGTGGTGGAGCCCGCGAGCACCCGTCCCGCTGTCGCGCGCGACACGCCCGCTCGTGCCGCCACCGACTCCAGCGTCGGTGCTGCTCGTCCCGCCGGTCTTGCTGTCATGCCGAAGAGGATGTCAGGACGAGGCGGCTTGTCGCCTCCACTTCCTCACGCACGTGCCGGATTCTCCCCGCGGCCCGTGTACCGCCCGGATACGTGTACAACTGGAAGCGACCACAGCGGGGGGCTGCTGACCAGCGTAAGAAGGCACATATCGGCCGTAGGGGACGCTATCGGTTGCTTGACCCGCCCCGGTCACGACGGTTCCATTCCAGGCTCGCCGACGAGGTGCGACGGGCGCTGGCGGTTCGCCCTGACCGTCTTCGGGGCTGCGGAGGTCGCCGATGAGCGATGCGGCCGGTCGACCTGAGGGGGGTCCCACCGGCCTGGTCGGCCGTGACGCGGAGCTGGACGTCATTCGTTCGTTCCTGTCCGGGGTGGCGGTCGACGGGCGCGCTCTCCTGCTGGTCGGTGACGAGGGTCTCGGCAAGACGACGTTGCTCGACGTCTCCGCGGATATGGCGTCGGCGGCGGGTATGCGGGTACTGCGTGCCGCCGGTGTGCAGTTCGAGGCGGACGTGAGCTTCTCCGGGCTCCACCAGACGCTGCTCCCGCTCCTCGACGGGCTGGTCCTGATCGACGCCGAGCACCGCGACGCACTGTCCGTGGCGATGGGGTCGGGGGACGGCCCGTCCCCCGAGCGGTTCGTGGTGGTCGACGCAACGCTCTCGCTGCTGCGCGCGGCGGCCGTTCCCCAACCGGTCGTCGTGGTGATCGACGACCTGCAGTGGCTCGACCGCGTGAGCGCTTCGGTGCTCGGGTCCGTCGCCCGGCGCCTCGCAGGCAGCCGGATCGGGATCCTGGCCGCCTCGCGACCGGACGGCGGGGGCTTCATGGAGCTCGCTGGCCTCCCCGCGCTCCGGCTCGACCCGCTCGTCGACGATGCGGCGGTCGACCTCGTGGCACGCCGGTTCCCCGTGCTGGACCAGCGTCTGCGGCGCCGGGTCCTCACCGAGGCGCAGGGGAACCCGCTCGCGCTGTTGGAGCTGCCGACGGCGCTGGCCGGCACCACGCGCGCCCCGGTCCCGGGGCTGCCGTCGTTCCTGCCGCTCACCCGCCGCCTCCAGTCGCTGTTCGGGGCGCGGGTGTCCGATCTTCCGTCGGCCGGCCGCGAGGCGTTGCTCCTCGCCGCGCTGGACGGAACGGATGATCTCCGGACCCTGCGCGCAGCGGTCGGGCTCCGCGCGGAGGGCGACCCGCTCGTGCACGCCGTGCGCGCCCGGCTGGTGTGGGTCGACGAGCACCGCGGCTGCCTGTCGTTCCGGCACCCGCTGATCCGCTCCGCAGTGGTCGAGCTGTCCTCCGACCAGGAGCGCCGACGTGCTCACCGGACGCTCGCCCTCGTACTCGCCGACCAGCCGGACCGCCGGACCTGGCATCTGGCCCAGGCGGCGATCGAGCCCGACGAGCACGTGGCGAGCCTGCTCGAAGAGGTGGCTCACCGGGTGCTGCGTCGCGGCGACGGCACCGGCGCCGTCTCGGCGCTGACGCGCGCCGCGGACCTCAGCCCGGCCCGGCCCGACCGCGCGCGGCGGCTGGCCGAGGCGGCGTTCATCGGCGCCGACCTGCGAGGGGAGTCGGGCAACGCGTCGCAGTGGCTCATCGACGCGCGCCAGGCCGACCCGGAGGTCGGCAACTCGTTGCACGCGGCCTCGGCCGCGGCGTTCCTGCTCACCATCGGCGAGAGCGACGTCGACACCGCGCACCGGGTGCTCGCCGGCGCGATCGAGACCGGGTCCCACCACTACGACGCTCGCGACCCCGCACTGATCGCAGCGCTGCACACCCTCGTGCTCATGAGCTGGTTCGGCGAGCGGCCCGAGCTGTGGCGGCCTGTCCGCGCCGCGCTCGAACGGCTCACGCCGGAGGTGCCCGAGATCCTGGCTGTGCAGAGCGCGACCATGCCCGACCCGGCACGCATGGACATCCGCATCCTGGACCGGCTGGACATTCTCATCGCAGGCCTCGCCGACGAGCTCGACCCCATCGCCATTTCGCGCATCGGTATCGCCGCGATCTCCGCCGACCGTCTGTCGGACTGCCGGGAGGCGTTCTGGCGGGTGGTGCGGCTCGGCCGCGAAGGCAGTTTCTCCCGGCGCTACGCCGGGTGCCTGATGATGCTCGGCTCCGACTACTTCTCCGTCGGCGAGTGGGAACAGGTCGACGAGCTCGTCGAGGAAGGCCTCATGGCGTGCACGGGCCCGGAGGCCGAGTTCTTCATGTGGTGCTTCGTCGCCAGCAAGGCGATCCTCGCCGCCGTGCGCGGAGACACCGACACCGCACGATCCCTGGCGGATCGCGTGACCCGGGTGGCTCCGCGCGGGGTCGTCAGGGCCCGGGGCATCGCCGAGTACGCGCATCTGCTCGCCGCGCTCGGTGACGGCGATGCCGAGGCCGCCTACCTCCACGCCACCGCGATCAGCCCCGCGGGCACCCTCGCGTCCCACGTGCCGATCGCGCCGTGGGTGTGCCTCGACCTCGTGGAGTCTGCTGTCCGCACCGGCCGCCACGACGAGGCGGTCGCGCACGTGGCCGCTCTTCAGGAGGCCGGTATCGCGAGGATCTCACCCCGGCTCGCGATGCTCTCGGCCGCTGCGGCGGCAACCGTCGCCGAGGGGGACGCAGCGGTCAAGCCGTTCGAAGAGGCGCTCGCCGCCGGTGCCGGCCGGTGGCCGTTCGAGGAGGCACGGGTGCAGCTCCTCTACGGCGAGAGCCGCAGGCGGGCGCGGGCGACCGTGGAGGCGCAGCCGCTTCTCGAGGCGGCGGCGTCCACGTTCGAACGCCTCGGCGCGCGTCCCTGGGCGGCGCGCGCGAGGAGGGAGCTGCGCGCGACCGGCTATCACGTGCCGCGCCACCTCGACTCCGGTTCGTCCCCACTCACGCCGCAGGAGCGGGAGATCGCGGATCTCGCGGCGTCGGGGCTGAGCAACAAGCAGATCGCGGCGCGGCTCTTCCTCTCCCACCGCACGGTGGGTGCCCACCTCTACCGCATCTACCCCAAGCTCGGCATCAGCTCACGCGCCGCGCTGCGTGACGCACTCGACGCGCTGGACATGGGCACGTGACCGGCGCGGCAGCTCACGCGCTCGCGGCCGACCCCGATCCCGCCCATTCGCCGTAGGACGTGAAGGACTGCAGCGCGAGCCGGGTGCGGAAGCTGCGCTCCTCACCGCTCACCGGATCGGTGAAATCCAGCGTGGCGGAGAGCAGTTGCAGCGGGCGGCTGAAGTCATCGAGGGGTTTCTCGGTGAGCACGGGGTAGAAGTCGTCGCCGAGGATCGGCAGCCCGAGACCGCTCATGTGCAGCCGCAGCTGATGGGTACGGCCGGTGTGCGGGGCGAGGCGGTAGCGGCCGAGCCGCCGGCCGTCCGGGCCCTCGCGGTGTTCCAGCAGTTCGATCAGCGTCTCGGCGTTGACCGGGCCCGGCTCCTCACGCGCGCAGATGATGCCCCGTTCCTTCATGATCCTGCTGCGCACGGTGCGGGGGAACGTCAGCTGCGGGTCGTACGGTGCGATGGCCTCGTAGGTCTTGCGGACCAGCCGGTCCCGGAACAGCGTCTGGTAGGCGCCGCGCCGCTCCGGGCGCACCACGAACATGAGCAGTCCGGCGGTCACGCGGTCCAGCCGGTGCGCCGGGCTGAGAGTGGGCAGGCCGAGCTCCCGGCGCAACCGCACGAGCGCGGTCTCCACGATGTGCTGTCCGCGCGGGATCGTGGCCAGGAAGTGTGGCTTGTCGATCACCACCAGGTCCTCGTCGCGGTGCACGGTGCGGATCTCGAACGGCACCGGCACCTCGGTCGGCAGGTCCCGGTGGAACCACAGGAACGACTCGGGGACGAACGGCGCGTCCGGTGCGATCGGACCGCTGAGGTCGACGATCCGCTGCTCGCGCAGCATGCTGTCGATGCGGGCCGGGTCGACGCGGGGCAGTCGCTCCACGAGGTGGTCGCGCATCGTCGTCCAGGACCCCTCGGCAGGCGTCCGCAGCCGCACGGCGTCGAGGCCGTGCCGTTGCGGAAGTGGGGACCGGAGCTTTCGCCGCATCGTCCGAGACTACGGGGCAGGTTGCGACTCGGATCGGGGCTCAGATCTCGGCGCGGATCCGCGTGATGATCTGCGCCGTGCGGTCCGGCGGGTCGACCTGAGCGCAGAGCCGATCCATGACGGCGGCGTAGCGCTCGACGTCGGGCCGCTTGTCGAGGTAGAGCGCACTCGAGAGCTGCTCGATGTAGACGACGTCGGGCAGATCCGGCTCCGGGAACCGCAGGAGGGAGAACGAACCACCCGCGGCGGCGTGCCCGCCGTAGCTGAAGGGCACGATCTGTAGGGAGACGTTCGGCAGCTCGCTCATCTCGATCAGGTGCGTGAGCTGCGCGCGGCTGAGCTCGGGTCCGCCGAGCGGCCGCCGCAGCGCCGCCTCGTCGATCACCGCCCACAGCGTCGGGGCGGCCACCGCGGTGAGCAGTTCCTGGCGTCGCATCCGCAGCTCGACGCGGCGCTCGACCTCCGCCGCGTCGGTGTGGCCGAGCCGGGTGACGGCTCGCGCGTAATCGGCGGTCTGCAAAAGCCCGGGAACGAACTGCAGCTCGTAGGTCCGGATCACCGATGCGGCCTGTTCCAAACCGATGTAGGTCTCGAACCATGTGGGCAGCAGGTCGGCGTAGCGGTGCCACCAGCCCGGCGCGTTGGCCTGGCGGGCCAGTGCGAGGAACTGGGCACGTTCCTCGCCCTCGCCGACGCCGTAGAGGGTGAGCAGGTCGGCGACGTCGCGCTCCTTGAACCCGACGCGACCGAGCTCGAGCCTGCTGATCTTCGCGGGGGAGGCGCGGATGGCCTCGCCCGCGGCCTCGCGGGTGACGCCTGCGGCCTCGCGCCTACGGCGCAGCTCACCTCCGAGGCCGATCCGCAACACCGTGGGTCCGCCGCCCGCGCCCCGGATGATGCTGGTCGGGCGCACGATGTTCCCGGTGCCTCCGGGCATGGCGCCCCCGTCGTCGGTGGTGGGGTGGTTGCCGGGCTTGTCATCGGGCGTGACGCCGTCGGCTCCGCCGTCCTCGGGCCCGATCTTGTCGGGCAGCACGTTCACAGTCGCCGCGCGATCGCCGCGGCGCGCGTCGCAACGCCTGTGGTGGGCGCGTATACGCCTGATGATTGAGTCGTCGCCACACCGGTCATCGCCGTACGCGCTCCCCCCGGAGTACCGCTCACTCGCTCGCGCAGATTGATGAGAGCTAACACTCTGCCCAGCCCGTGTCGTTCCGACAAGCGGGTGTATGGCATCCGACGTGCGCTCATCCTGCGAGATCGTCGAACTCTCCCCGGTGAACACCCTCGAGGAAGGCTGCGATCTCGGCCCGAGTGTAGATCAGCACCGGGCCGTGGGGCTCCCGGGAGTTTCGCACCGCCACCGTCCCATCGGCGAGTTCGGCCAGCTCAACGCAGTTGCCGCTAGGGTTGCTCACCGAACTCTTACGCCAGGTCACTCTGAGGTACTTTACCTGCACGTGCAGATGGTTGTGCAGGAGTACTTGCGGATGCAAGGCTTTACGGCAAAGATCGTATACGGGGACACCACCCAACTGGGTGACATCCGGGGTACGGCGAGCGGGGGGAAGCCATGAGTTACTCCTGGGGTGCAGGACGAAGCGCGACCCGGCTGAACGATCGCGGGAGGCCCCTGCTCGAGGCCGTACCTGCGGTGCCGATCCGGGTGGCGGACATCCGCCCCGCCCCGCCCCGCGACGATCGTTCGGGCTCCCCGGGTGGTGAGCACCGGAGGGTCGCCGACGAGCTCGCCCCGATGGTGGAGGTCTGGCAGCGCCTGCTCGTGGAGCACGTGCCGGATGCGGCCGGGCGCTGCCGCACGTGCACGAAGGGCGGCACCGGCCTGCCGTCCATGCCGTGGCCCTGCTCGATCCACGGGATCGCCGACATGGCCCGGCGGGTGCACGACGGGGACGAGTCCGCTGCCATCGGGCCGGACCGGCTGTCGTCCTGACCCCTCCGCCGGCCCCACCTGCCTAGGCTTCCCGTCCGGGTCGCCACCGCTGGTGTCGCGTGCCCGCCGTCGTGCTGCGGATGAGCTCCAGGCGCGGCCGGGGATCATCGGTCCGGCCGGCGCGGGGCTTCCGGCTACCCGCGGCGAACGGCTTCGGCCACGACACGGCCGGCCCCGTGTACCCCTGATCGGCTGCGGCGTGCAAGGTCCAGTGCGGGTCGTAGAGGTGGGGCCTGCCGATGGCGCACAGGTCAGCGCGCCCGGCCAGGAGGATCGAGTTGACGTCGTCCCACGAGGAGATCGCACCCACCGCGATCACCGCCACACCGAGCTCGCGACCGACCTCGTTGCGGATCCGGTCGGCGAACGGCGTCTGGTAGCTGCGTCCGAACGCGGGCTGCTCCTCGGACACGACCTGCCCGGTCGACACGTCGATGCCGGCCGCCCCGTGCTCGGCGAACGCCCGGGCGATCACCACGGCGTCGTCGACGTCGATCCCGCCGTCGTACCAGTCGGTGGCAGAGATCCGCACGGTCATCGGCCGCTCCGCGGGCCATGCCGCACGCACGGCGTCGAACACTTCGAGCGGAAAGCGCAGGCGACCCTCGACGTCGCCGCCGTAGCGGTCGGTGCGGGTGTTGGACAGCGGTGAGAGGAATGACGACAGCAGGTAGCCGTGGGCGCAGTGCAGCTCCAGCACGTCGAACCCGGCACGCGCGGCGGCTCGGGTGGCGACCACGAACTGCTCGCGGATGCCGGTCAGTTCGTCCGTGTCGAGCTCCCGCGGCACGGCGTTGGCGGGGGAGTAGGGGATCGGCGACGGCGCGACGATCTCCCAGTTGCCCTCGGGCAACGGCTCGTCGATCCCCTCCCACATGAGCTTCGTGGAGCCCTTACGCCCGGAGTGGCCGATCTGCACGCCGATCTTGGCGTCGCTCTGGGTGTGCACGAAGTCGACCACCCTGGTCCAGGCGGCCTCCTGTTCGGGCGTGTAGAGGCCCGTGCATCCGGGGGAGATCCGGCCTTCGGGACTGACGCACACCATCTCGGTCATCACCAGTCCGGCGCCGCCCATGGCCTTGCTGCCCAGGTGCACGAGGTGGAAGTCGCCGGGCAGCCCGTCGTCGGCGCGGTACATGTCCATGGCGGAGACGACCACCCGGTTGCGCAGCGGCAGGTTCCCGAGCCGGAACGGCTGGAACATCGGCGGTGCCGTGTGCTCCTCGCCCGCGAACCAGCGTTCGGTGGCGGCCACGAACTCGGGATCGCGCACGCGCAGGTTGTCGTGGGTGACCCGGCGGCTACGGGTGACGATGTTGAACGCGAACTGTGTGGGGTGCTGGTGCACGTAGTGGCCGATGTCCTCGAACCACTCGCGGCTCGCCTGGGCGGCACGCTGGGTGGAGAGCACCACCGGCCGCCGCTCCTCCTCGTAGGCCGAGAGCGCGGTGTCGAGGTCGGGCTGCTCGTGCAGGCAGGCCACCAGAGCGAGGGCGTCCTCCATGGCGAGCTTGGTGCCCGAGCCGATGGAGAAGTGGGCGGTGTGGGCGGCGTCGCCGAGCAGCACGACGTTGCCCTCGCGCCAGGTGGTGGTGGTGACGGTGGGGAAGGCGAGCCAACGCGAGTTGTTGCCCGAGAGCTTCGCGTCGCCGAGCAGGTCGGCGTAGAGGTCGGCGATGGCGGCGATGGAGGCGGTGTCGTTCTCACCGGGGGCGAGGTCGCGCGACGCGATGTCGCCGAACGCCCGGCGCCAGACGTCCTCGTGCATCTCGACGATCACGGTGCTTGCGTCGCTGCTGTAGGGGTAGCCGTGCAGCTGCACGACCCCGTGCGCGATCTCCCGGACGTCGAACGTGAAGGCCTCGAGCACGTGGTCGGTGCCCAGCCACATGTACCGGCTGCGCCCCGTGCTGACCGCGCCGCCGAAGTTTCCCGCCGCGCGGACGGCGGAGTTGGCGCCGTCGCTGGCGATCACCAGGTCGTGCGAGGTGCGCAGCGTGGCAAGTGGAGGTGCCGGCGTGCGGAAGTGCACCACGACGCCCACCTCGGCGCAGCGCTGCTGCAGGATCGCGAGGAGCTCCTTGCGGCTCATCGCCGAGAACCCGTGGCCGCCCGAGGTGGTGACCGTGCCGCGGAAGTGGACGTCGATGTCGTCCCACCGCGCGGTGTGCCGCTGCATCGCCGCGAACACGGCGGGGTCGGCGTGCTCGATGCCGCCCAGCGTCTCGTCGGAGAACACCACGCCGAAGCCGAACGTGTCGTCCGCGGCGTTGCGCTCCCACACCGTCACGTCGTGGCTCGGGTCGAGCTGCTTCGCGAGCGCTGCGAAGTACAGCCCGCCGGGGCCGCCGCCCACCACCGCGATCCGCATGTGCCTACCGTCCCCCAGCGTCGTCGGGAGTTGTCTCTCGTGTTGCAGCGCGATCGCGGAGCACGAAGCGCTGGAGCTTGCCGGTGCTGGTGCGCGGAAGCTCGGGCAGGAACCGCACGATCCGCGGGTACTTGTAGGGAGCGATCACCTGCTTGGCGAAGTCCTGCAGCGCCAGCGGGTCGGGGGCGGCCCCATTGCGTAGCACGACGTAGGCCGTGACGACCGCGCCGCGCTGCTCGTCCGGTGTGCCGACCACCGCGCAGTCGACGACATCGGGGTGCGCCAGCAGCGCCTGCTCGACCTCCGGGCCGGAGATGTTGTAGCCGGAGGAGACGATCATGTCGTCGCTGCGGGCGAGGTAGGTGAAGTAGCCGTCGGCGTCGCGGACGAACGTGTCGCCCGTGTGGTTCCAGCCGTGCCGGACGTAGTTCTGCTGGCGGTCGCCGTCGAGGTAACGGCAGCCGGTGGGGCCCTGCACGGCGAGGTGGCCGGGCGTGCCGTCGGGCACGGGGTTGCCGTCGTCGTCGAGGATGGCCGCCCGGTAGCCGGGTACGGCGCGGCCGGTGCAGCCGGGACGGATGTCGTCGTCGGCGGCGGAGATGAAGACGTGCAGCATCTCGGTGGAGCCGATCCCGTCGATGATCCGCAGGCCGGTGGCGTTGTACACCGCGTGCCAGACCGACGACGGCAGCGCCTCGCCCGCGGAGATCGCACGACGCAGGCCCGCGAGCCGGTCGAGCCGCCCGCCCGCGAGTATCGCCCGATACGCCGTGGGTGCGGTGAAGAGCACGGTGGCGCCCTCCGCGGCGACGGCGTCCGCGAGCTGGTCGGGGGTGACGCGGTCGAGCAGCACCGTGCTCGCCCCGGCGTGCATCGGGAACACCAGGAGCCCGCCGAGGCCGAACGTGAACGCGACGGGCGGCGTGCCGACCACGACGTCGGTCGGCTGCATGTGCAGGACGTGACGGGAGAACGTGTCGGCGATCGCGAGGATGTCGCGGTGGACGTGCATCGTGGCCTTCGGGCGCCCGGTGGTGCCCGAGGTGAAGGCGAGCAGGGCCACGTCGTCGGCGGCCGTGTCGACGGCGACGAAGTCGGTGGCCTTCCCTGCGCTGCGGCCCGTGAGCTCGGCGTCGCCTGCGTAGGCCACGGTGGGCAGGTCCGCGGGCAGCGCCTCGGTGTAGGCGTGGTGGCACAGCGCCAGTGACGGCCGGGCGAGCTCGCAGATCGCGGTGATCTCGCCCGCGCGCAACATCGGCATCGTGCTCACGGCGACGCCACCGGCGAGCAGTACCCCGAGCCAGCACGCGACCAGCCACGGCTCGTTCGGTCCGCGCAGCAGCACGCGGTTGCCCGGGACGAGGCCCATGTCCTCGGTGAGCACGGCGGCGATCTGGGCGGCTCGGCTGCGGAGCTGTCCGTACGTCCACTCCTCGCCGGAGCCCCGGACGCACGGCCGGTCGTCGGGGGCCGCCGTGGCCAGGACCTGCGCGGCGTTGAGCCGGTGGGGGTATCGCAGCTCCGGCAGGTCGAACTGCATCTGCGGCCACTGCTCACGGGGTGGGAGGTGATCCCGGCAGAAGAGGTCGACGTGGGAACTGTGCGGGCGGGCCTCGCCGGTCTGGTCACTGCGGGCGTCGACACTGCGGGACACGGTCATGGACGCCACCTCCTCCCCGGTGAGATCGAGTATGGCGAGGGCGTGACGAGAGTCAAGTAAACAGCACGTACCGGTGGGCCGATATCGTGGGCCCGTGACCGCCGTCGACCGTGCGCCTCTGGTCGGAGGCGTCCTGCAGCCCCGACAGCTGATCGTCACGCTCTACGGGCTCTACGCCCGCGACGACGACGGTCGGCTCTCGGTGGCGGCTCTCGTGCGGCTGCTGGCCGGGCTGGGGGTGGAGGAGCCCGCGGTGCGCTCGTCGATCTCGCGGCTCAAGCGCCGGGGCCTGCTCGCGCCCGACCGGCGCGACGGCACTGCCGGGTACGTGCTCACGCCCGCGGCGCGGCAGATCCTCATCGACGGCGACGCACGGATCTTCGGACGGCGGCGCGCCACCGAGAGCGACGGCTGGGTGCTCGTGGTGTTCTCGGTGCCCGAGTCGGAGCGGGAGAAGCGCCACGCGCTCCGTTCACAGCTGGCCAGGCTGGGGTTCGGCACAGCGGCCCCAGGGGTCTGGATCGCGCCCGGTCACCTGGCCGACGAGGTGATCGACGTGTTGCGCAGGCTCGGCCTCGACGGTTACGTCCAGCTGTTCCGCGGCGAGCACCTCGCGTTCGGGGACCTGCCCGCCACCGTGCGTGAGTGGTGGGATCTCGACGGCTTGTGTGATCTCTACGCCGCCTTCCTCGAGCGGCACGGTCCGGTGCGGGAGCGGTGGTCGCAGCGGCGTTCGCCCGACCCTGCGGCGGCCTTCGCCGACTACGTGCGTCTCGTCACCGACTGGCGGCGGCTGCCGTATGCCGACCCGGGCCTGCCGCTGCACCTGCTGCCGCCGGACTGGAACGGCGTGCGCGCCGCGGAGCTGTTCGCGGAGCTCGCGCAGCTCCTGGCCGAGCCGGCGCGAGCACACGTCCGGGAGCTGATCGCGGGGCGGTGAGGGCTCAGGCTCGTGCCGGGGCGGCGGTGATCAGCGCCTGTCGCACCGCGCCGACCAGCCAGATCATGGTGAACGGGATGACCGTGAGGTTCTTGGCAGCGAGCAGGACGGCCCAGTAGAGCGGGCCGACCGGCGTCAGGGCGGGGACGAGCCGCTCGGGCACGACGTCGGCGAGCACGAAGAGCAGTGCGATCAGCACGACCTGCAGCACCAGGCTCCGCGGGTGCTGGGCCGAGAACGCCCGGAGCCGCCGTCCGACCTCGGTCGCACCGATGGGCCCGATGGTCGGCTCCTGCTGGATGGCGAACCGGAGGACCAGGGCGATGAATGCGACGCGCGCCGCCAGGGTGGTCAGCTCGAGCGTGGCCCCCAGGACGGGGTCGCGCGCGTTCATCTGCCCCGTGAACCGTTCCACGGCGGGGACCGCCGAGAGCGCCACGACCATGACCAGATGGCGGCGGAAGAAGCCCAGAGCCCAGCGAGGCACGGCGATGGCGACGCGAAGTTCGTTTAGCATGCTAAAAGGTATAGCATGGTAAAGTAATATCGGTCCAGAGTCCGAATTGCCCGGAGGGCGAGTGACGATGAGCGAGATCCCCGACCCCGCCGAGTGGGGGCGGCGGCTGAGCACGGCCGTGGTGATGTTCCACGAGGCGGTCGGCACCCGCCTCGGTCTCAGTGCTGCCGACCAGCGGGCGCTGGCCCTGGTGACCGGCGAGGTACCGATGACGGCGGGCCGCCTGGCGCAGCTGACCGGGCTGACTCCCGGTGCGGTCACCGGGCTCGTCGACCGGCTGGAGCGCGCCGGTCACGTGCGACGCAGCCCCGATCCCGCCGACCGCAGGCGTGTCCTCGTCGTCCCTGTGCCCGGACGCCGGGCCGATCCCGGTGACGCCTTCGCCGAGCTCGGCCGCGACATGGCGGGCTTCATGGAGAAGTACGACGAACACGAGCTCGCGGTGATCGCCGACTACGTGCAGAACACGATCGACGTGCTGGAGCGCCAGACGCGCCGACTCGGAGGCGGGGGCTCCGCCTGACGTGACGGGCTGCGCTCAGTCCTCGAGGGGCAGCACCGCGGTGCCCTGCAGCTCCACCAGCGCCTCGGCGTCCCACAGCCGGGCGACACCGATGCCCGCCATCGCGGGGTACCGCGCGCCGACGAGGCGCCGCCACACCGTGCCGATCTCGCGGGCGTGTTCGCGGTAGCCGTCCATGTCGACGATGTAGATCGTCAGCTGCGCCAGGTGCTCCGGCCCGCCGCCCGCGGCCCGCAACGCGATGAGCAGGTTCTCGAGGGCGCGCTCGAACTGCGCCACCAGCCCGCCGGGGACGATGTTCCCCGCGGCGTCCATCCCGGTCTGGCCGGCGAGGAACACCGTGCGTCCGGTCGCCACCACGGCGTGCGCGAACCCGGAGGGCCGGGCCAGCTCCGGCGGGTCGACGCGCTCGATCACGACTGCCTCGCTTCGCCCACGCCGACGACTGTCCTGCTCACGTCTGCTCCGCTCATGACTGTTCCGCTCGCGACTGCCCTGCTCACGACTGCGCTGCTCACGACTGCCCTGCTCACGACTGCACGGCCCCGCCGTCGACATTGATGCCCTGTCCGGTGATCGCCGCGCTCGCCACGCACAGCAGCACGGCGTCGGCCACCTCGTCCGGGGTGATCAGTCTGCCGATCGGCTGGCGGCCTTCGAGCCACTTGCGCGCCTGCTCCGGGGTGCGGCCCGTGATCGAGCTGATCGACGCGATGGTGACGTCGGTCATCGGCGTGTCGACGAAGCCCGGACACACCGCGTTGACCGTGACGCCGGTGGTGGCGAGCTCCGCGGCCGCGGCTCGGACGAGCCCGAGCAGTCCGTGCTTGCTCGCGGTGTACGCCGCGATGTACGGCTCGCCTTGCTTCGCCGCCATCGACGCGATGGCCACCACGCGGCCGAACCCCTGCTCGACCATGCCGGGCACCGCTCGGCGCAGCATCCGGAACGGCGCCGTGAGGTTGAGGTCGAGCATCCGCTGCCAGTCGGCGTCGGTGGTGCGCCGCAACGGGGCGGACGCTCCGGCGCCGGCGCTGAGGACGAGCACCTCGACCGGTCCCCACGCCCGTTCCACGTCGGCGAACGCGCACTCGACGGCCTCCGGGTCGGTGACGTCGGCCGGCACGATCAGCGACGGGCCCGGCAGCTGCGCGGCCAAGGCCTCCAGCTCGCCGGCGCTGCGCGAGGTGAGTGCCACCCGGTGACCGGCGGCCGATAGTCGCTTCGCGACCGCCGCTCCGATCCCTCGACCGGCTCCGGTCACCAGGCAGCGGCGCGCGTCGTCCACCGGTCGAGCTTGTCAAGCGGCGATGACGGCCGTCAACATCGCAGCATGCGGATCGACGAGTTCACCGACATCGAATACGTGGTCGAGGACGACAACCACGCTGTGATCACGATCGACCGGCAGGAGCGGATGAACTCCTTCCGCGGCCGCACGGTCGACGAGCTGATCTCTGCGTTCAAGCATGCCTGGGCCGACCGCCGCGTCGCAGCCGTCATTCTCACGGCCACCGGTGACCGCGCGTTCTGCACCGGCGGCGACGTCAAGGAGCGCGCGGAGACCGGCGGCTACGGCGAGACCGAGTGGGGGACCTTCGAGATCGAACGGTTGCACCGGATCATCCGCGACATCCCCAAGCCGGTGATCGCGGCCGTCAACGGGATCGCGATCGGTGGCGGTCACGTCCTGCACGTGCTCTGCGATCTCACCGTGGCCGCGGAGCACGCGACCTTCGCGCAGGCCGGACCGCGGGTCGGATCCTTCGACGCCGGGTTCGGCTCCGCCTACCTCGCCCGTGTCGTGGGGGAGAAGCGGGCGCGGCAGATCTGGTTCCTGCTCGACCGCTACGACGCCGCCACCGCGGAGCGCTGGGGCCTGGTCAACGAGGTCGTTCCGGCGGCTGACCTGCTCGACACGGCTCGGGCATGGGCGCGCAAGATCGGCTCGTACTCGCCGACCGCGCTCAAGTTCCTCAAGCACTCGTTCAATGCCGACACCGACCACATCAGCGGCATCTCCCACCTCGCCTTCGACGGACTCGAGGAGTACGCCCACGGCGAGGAGGGCATGGAGGGGGCACGGGCGTTCGCGGAGAAGCGGCCGCCGGACTTCTCCCGTTTCCGCTGACCTGCATCGGTCACGGCATACCCACGGTGCCTGGAATGCGTGACCGGCCGGGCTAGACTTTCCTGACGTCGCGAAACGGATTTTCCCTGGAAGGAACGATGAGCGACCAGGAGCACCAACCGGAAGCCGATTTCGTGGTGGTCGGCGCAGGCACCGCCGGGTGCGTCATTGCTGCGCGATTGTCAGAAAATCCCGATAATCGAGTGGTGTTGCTGGAAGCCGGACCGGTCGACGGGCCGGAGATGATGGCGATCCCGTCCGCTTTTGCCGAGTTGTCCGGCACCACGGTCGACTGGGCCTTTCGCAGTGAACCGCAGTCCGCATTGGACGGAGCTGTTCTGGAGTACCCCCGGGGTCGAGTCCTGGGCGGGTCGAGCAGCATCAACGCGATGGCCCACATTCGTGCCCACCGGTCGAGCTACGACGACTGGGAGCGGGCCGGGGCCAGTGGCTGGGGTTACGACGACCTGCTGCCCTACTTCCGTCGCAGCGAACGCGCGGACGGCCCGAACAGCCGGTGGCGCGGCGTTGACGGGCCGATACAGGTCGCTGTGTCGGCTCAGGCCGGCCCGTTCACGCTCGCCCTCCGCGATGCCGTCCTGGGCGCCGGAATCCCGTTCTCGGACGACCTCAACGGCCCCGACGCGGAGGGCGCGGGATGGCTGGAGAGGAACATCGTCGACGGTGTCCGTCAGTCGGCCGCCGACGCCTATATCCGACCGGTACTGGCGGATCGCCCGAATCTCACGGTGTCCGCAGGCGCGCTGGCCCGTCGACTTCTCGTTTCCGGGGAACGCTGTCGCGGAGTGGAATACTCGACGGGCCGCCAGGTGCACCGCGTGAAGGCCGGCCGTGAGGTGATTCTCTCGGCGGGAGCGATCGGATCACCGCACCTTCTGCTGCTTTCCGGTATCGGGCCGGAAGCTGATCTGCGCGGCCACCGCATACCGGTGGTCGTCGACCTTGCCGGGGTCGGGGACAACCTGCAGGACCACGCGATCGCCGACGTCGTCTACTCGGCCACGAAGCCACTCGTGCCGGACCGGGATGTGGAACGCAGCCTGACCGTGATGATGCGCAGCGACTCGGACATCGGATATCCGGACGTCCAGTTGTTGTGCTGGACCTTCCCGTCCTGTCCACCGACGGTGCGACGACCGGATCTGGGCTACACGCTGGGCGTCGTCGTGGCCCGTCCGAGGAGTCGCGGGCGGATCAGGCTCGCATCCGACCAGGCCGACACCCCACCGTTGATCGACCCCCGGTTCCTCACCGATTCCCACGACGTACAGGTGCTTCTGACAGGGCTCCGCAGGGCACGGGAGATCGGTGGTGCTGCGGAGCTCGACGAATGGCGCGACACGGAGTTTCGGCCGGGCCCGGACGTCCGCGAGCCCGAACAGTGGCGGGAGTACCTCAGCGAGGACACACACAGCGCCCGGCACCCCGCGGGAACCTGCCGAATCGGCGACGACGACGGCGCCGTGGTCGACACCGAGCTCCGCGTCCGGGGTATCGCCGGTCTGCGCGTCGCCGATGCGTCGGTCATGCCGTCGATGGTGGGCGCGAACATCAACGCCACCGTGCTGGCCATCGCCGAGCGTGCGGCGGAACTGATCGAGTCCGCTCACGCCTGACGCGTGCGGGTGCGCTCCGGGCATCAGATGATGATTCCGGCACATAGTCGATCGACGAGGAGAGCGCATGGGCACGGCCGAGGTCGCCGGGCAGCGGACCGACGTGGAGACCTGGTGGCGCGACGCCGTGGTGTACCAGCTCTACATCCGCAGCTTCGCCGACGGGAACGGTGACGGGATCGGCGACATCGCAGGTATCCGCGCCCGGCTCGGGCATCTGCGCGATCTCGGCGTCGACGCGGTGTGGATCAACCCCTGGTACCCCTCGCCCATGGCCGACGGTGGGTACGACGTGGCCGACTACCGCGCCGTGGAGCCGATGTTCGGCACGGGTGACGAGGCGGCGGCGCTGGTGGACGAGGCGCACGCCCTCGGGCTGCGGGTGATCCTCGACATCGTCCCGAACCACAGCTCCGACCAGCACGCCTGGTTCCGGGAGGCGCTCGCGGCCGCCCCCGGATCTCCGGAGCGTGGCCGCTACCACTTCCGGCCCGGCCGGGGCCCGGGTGGCGACGAACCGCCCAACGACTGGCGCAGTGTCTTCGGCGGCCCGGCGTGGAGCAGGGTGACGGACGACGGCAGGCCGGGGGAGTGGTACCTGCACCTCTTCGACGCGGCCCAGCCCGACTTCAACTGGAGCGACCCGCGGGTGCAGGAGGAGTTCGAGTCGATCCTGCGGTTCTGGTTCGACCGGGGTGTCGACGGGTTCCGCATCGACGTGGCGCACGGGCTGGTCAAGTCGGACGGCCTGCCGGACGTGGGCCACGACGAGCAGAGCATGCTCGGCCCGGTCGACCGCGGCAATCACCCGCACTGGGACCGCGACGGCGTGCACGACATCTTCCGCGCGTGGCGCCGTGTCGCCGACTCCTACGCGGAGCCGCGGGTCTTCGTCGGCGAGGCGTGGGTCGACTCGCCCGAGCGGCTCGCGCGCTACCTGCGGTCGGACGAGTTGCACACCGCGTTCAACTTCGACTTCCTGCGCGCCCCGTGGGACGCGCCTTCCCTGCGCCGCGCCATCGACCACTCGCTCGAGACGGTGGCCGCAGTGGGCGCGGCCGCGACCTGGGTGCTGTCCAACCACGACGTCGTCCGGCACGTCTCCCGGCTGGGTCGCCCGGCCACCAACGGCGCGGGGCACTCCCTCACAGACCTCGCTCCCGCCGTGGCCTTCGATCGGGAGCTCGGCAGGCGCCGGGCCAGGGCCGCAGCCCTGCTGATGTTCGCGCTGCCCGGCGGTGCGTACGTCTACCAGGGCGACGAGCTGGGGTTGTGGGAGGTGGAGGACCTGCCGGACGAGGTGCTGCAGGACCCCACGTGGAGCCGCTCCGGGCACACCGACCGCGGCCGCGACGGCTGCCGCGTGCCACTGCCCTGGTCGGGCACCACTCCCCCGTTCGGTTTCAGTCCGGCGGGAGCGCACGCCGTGCCCTGGCTGCCGCAGCCCGCGGACTTCGCGGCCGTCACGGTGGAGGCGCAGATGGACGACCCGGAGTCGATGCTCAGCCTGTACCGGGCGGCGCTGACGCTGCGGCACGAGCACCCGGCGCTGGGCGACGGGCCGTTCACGTGGCTGCCGAGCGAGCCCGGCGTGCTCGCGTTCTCCCGCGGCGCGGGCTTCGCCTGCGTGGTGAACCTGTCGGACGGTCCGGCGCAGCTCCCGGTCGGGGGGAGCGTGCTGCTCGGGAGCGGTACGGATGCCGGGGACGGGATGTTGCCGCCGGACGCGGCGGTCTGGCTCGCCGTCTGAGGGGTTCCGCCCGGCGACCCGGCTCCCGGGTCGCCGGGCCAGGAGCTACCGGGGTGTGGGGACGGTGATCGTCTCCGGTTGGCCCGTGCTCACCTTCATCTCGGCGATGGTGGCCTGTAGGGGGTCGCGGTCGCCTGTGCTGTTCTCCCAGAGCATCCACGGCCGGGTGCCACCCTGGTAGGCGGCCTCCAGCGCGGTGCGCTCCTTGACCGTGTCGGCAGGCTGCCAGAACCCCCGATGCCGATAGGCCATCATCCGGCCCTCCTTGGCCAGCACCGCGGCCCCGTCCGCGATCAGATCCCCGTTCTCCGGGATGTAGTCGAAGATCTCCGGACGCAACACGAAGTACCCGCCGTTCTCCCACAACGGCATCTGCTGCAACGTGGTGATCGCCGAGATCCGATCATCCGACCCCACGTCCACACAGTGGAACGCCGACTGCGGCGGCACCGCCAGCAACGCCCCCACCGCATCCGAGGCCGCGAACTTCCCGATCATGTCGTTCAACGGCAGGTCGGTGAGCACATCGGCGTAGTTGGCCAGGAACATCTCCTCCTCACCCACCAACGACCGCACCCGCCGCAACCGCTCCCCGATCGGAGAGTCCAACCCGGTGTGCACAAACGTGATCGTCCAGTCCTGGATGTCCGAACCCAGCAACTCCACGCTGCCGCCACGCAGCACGAAGTCGTTGGAGGCCGTCTCGGAGTAGTTCAGGAAGAAGTCCTTGATGTGATGCGCCCCGTACCCCAGGCACAACACGAAATCCGTGTGTCCGAAGTGGGCGTAGTAGCGCATCACATGCCAGATCAGCGGCCGTGGCCCCACCGGGTGCATCGGCTTCGGCAGATCCGACACGCCATCGCGCATCCGCATGCCGTAACCACCGCAGAACAGCACAACCTTCACGAAGCGTCCCCCCGATTGTCCCCGTCGGTCCAACTGCAGGACCCCCAAGCCCTGCTCCTCCCTCATCGTGGCGGTTGGAGCGCGTGTTAGCGATGCTTTTCGCCGTAACGACGGGATGGCGGAGAACACTCGGACTTGCGTCTTGTGACCGAACTCAGCCGGTGGTGCCGAAGCGCAGGATGCTCCGTGACCGGTAGACCTCGCCGGGGCGCAGGACAGTGGACGTGAAGTCGGGCCGGTTCGGGGAATCGGGGAAGGCCTGCGGCTCGAGGCAGAACGCATCGCCCTGTCGGGCTGCGCTGCCGTCGCGGAGCACGAGCGTGCCGTCGAGCATGTTGCCCGTGTAGAACTGCACGCCGGGCTGGTCGGTGCGCAGTTGCAGCGTCCGCCCGCTGCGTGGCTCCACCACGAAGGCTGCGGTGCGCAGCGCGCCGCTCGGTCCGTCGATCACGAAGGTGTGGTCGTAGCCGCGAGCGGCTCGCAGCTGCGGGTGTCCTTCGCGCAGCCGCGCCCCGATCCGCTGCGGCGTGCGCAGATCGAAAGGTGTGTCGGCCACCGCCACGGGCGAGCCGGACGGGATGAGGTGCTCGTCCACCGGCAGGAACTGCCAGGCGGTCAGCGACACCTCGTGGTCCTCGACGCTGCCGCCCCCGGCCAGGTTCCAGTAGGTGTGGTTGGTCAGGTTGACCACGGTGGGGGCATCCGTGCCGGCTTCGTGCTCGATCCGCAGCTCCGCGCCGTCGACCGCGTAGGTGACGCTCACCTGAAGTGCTCCGGGGAAGCCGTTCTCCCCGTCGGGACTGAGCCGGTGCAGCGTCACCGCCCCGGCGCCGGACTCGTCCTTCTCCCACGTGGCGTGCTCGAACGCCTCGGGCCCGCCGTGCAGCGCCGCGCCCGGTTCGTTCTGTGGAATCCGGTACTCGGTGCCGTCCAGGGTGAACCGTCCGCCGGCGATCCGGTTCGCGAAGCGGCCCACGCATGCCCCGAGGTAGTCGCGGTCGCGACGGTAGGCGTCCTCGTCGGCGAGCCCGAGTGCGATGTCTCCCCAGCGGCCCTCGCGGTCGGGCGTGCGGACCGCCACGATTCGTGCTCCGTGGGCGATCACGCCCACCTCGAGGGTGTCGCTACGCAACCAGGTGACGTCCATGAGCCGTCATGCTGCCGCACCCCGATCGTGGCGAGCGGCGGACGCCACGGAGTGCCACCCTTCACACATGAGCGATCAGCAATGGTTCTATTGCCTCAAGCACGGCACCGTCGAGCCGCCGGAGGGCTGCCGGGCCGCCGATCGGCTGGGCCCCTACCCCGACCGCGAGACGGCGGCGCGGGCGCTCGAGATCGCGCACGAGCGCACCGCAGCCGCAGACGAGTCCGACCGCGAGTGGGACGAGCGCGGTTCCGACCGCGACCCCGGCCGCTGATCAGCGGGAGCCGCACACCACCGCCGGGTCGACGGCCCGGAGGCGCGTGGCCGGCGGCAGCCATCACGCCTTGCGGGCCGGGCGGCGGCAGCCATCACGCCTTGCGGGCCGGGCGGCGGCGCAGTCGCACGGCGAACCCGATCCAGGAGACCAGCACGACGCTCGCCACCAGAAGCTGTGCCTCGACGAGACGGTCGGCGGGGTAGATCACGCCGGTCAGGTAGGTGCCGATGAAGCCGTGCGGGAGTCCCTGCTCGCCTGCGTGGCGGCGGGCGGCGTCCTCCCACGCGGTGAGCGGGCAGTCCATGCCGACGGTTGCACTGAGTAGGCCCCAGGCTGCCGCCGCCACGTGCGGGACGATCAGTCCCGGCCTGCGCCAGGCGAGGAACCCGCCCAGCGCGACGTACAGCAGGAACACGAAGTGCACCAGCATCACCACGTCGGCGGCCAGGGCGTAGGCCATACGTCGAGGATCGTGCTCAGCAGCCCGGCCGGCAACCGCGTCCGAAGAGTCCGTCGAGCACGACCGAGCCGATGTCCTCCGGATCCTCCGCCTCGTAGGCACGTCCGCCGGTGGCCTCCGCGATCCGGCGGAGCGCATCGTGGTCGACGTCCGGACCCAGCCCGATCGCGATCACCGGAACCGGCTGGTCGGGCTTGGCCTCGGCCCGCAGCGCCTCCAGCGCGGTGGGCTGGTCGACCGCGTCGTTCCCTTCGTTCGTGCCGTCGGTGACGAGAAGGACCGTGTTCGGATGCCCGGGGTCGTAGGTGCCGCGGACGGCCCTGGTGGCGGCGAGCGCCGTGGCGTAGAGCGACCCCTCTTCACCGAGCCGGTCGGGCAGGGCTTCGATGGCGACGGTGAGCGCGGTGCGCCGGGTGGGTTCCCCCGCGGCCGGCTCGGTCAGCGGGCCGAGCGGGACGAGCTCCTGCCACGGGCCCGCCTGTGGGCGAGGTGACGGGAACGTCCAGAGCCCGGCGGATGCCGAGTCGGGCAGGAGCGAGAACCCCGTCTGCGCCGCTGCCGCGGTGAGCGCCACGCGGTTGCTCCTCCCCGCGGGCTCCGCCATCGAGTCGGACACGTCGATCACCGTCAGAAGCCGGCTCGGCGTGGTGAGCAGGCCCCAGAGCCGCAGCGTCTCGCGCGCGATCGGCCGCGGGGGAGGCGCAGCGGCCGCAGCCTGGAGGGTGAGCCGCGCGGTCTCCCCGTTCCCGGGCAACCGGCTGCCGTCCGGTTCGCGCAGCCCCGCGGCGGCGAACGCCGCTCGCGCCGCCGGACCGTGCAGGTGGTCCTCGACGGCGTCGATCGTCTCGCGGAGCGCGGGGTCGCTGCCTGCGGGCCGGCCGGCGCGGATGCGCACGAACGGGAAGTCCAGAGCAGCGGCCCCTTCCCGCAGCCCGCGGGACGTGACCGGTGCGCCGCCGCTCCCAGCGGCGCGCTGCCGGTCGTGGCGCACCACGGCCTGCTCGGACGCGAGGAACGCCCGGGCCGTGCTCCCGTCGCGCTGCACGGCGTCGAAGCCCGCCGCCACCGAGGCCGGCGCGTCGCGGGAGAGCGAGAGCACTGCGGCGACGAACGCCGGACGCGGTCTGCCGTCGTCGTCACCGATAGCGATGTGCAGGGCGGTGAGTGCTGCGAGTCCGGCGTGTTCGGTGGCGGGATCGGGCAGGGCCGGAGGGTTCGCATGGGTCAGGAGCGTGTTCCACGACACGGGCCTCGCGGGGTCGCCGTAGCGCTCCGCGTCGGCCTCGGGGAGCACCAGCATGATCGGCGAGGAGGCCAGTGACGACCGCTGGTCCACCACGGAGCCCGACGCGGTGTCCAGCGTGTCGAGGGCGAGCGAGGAGTCCGGGATCCACACGTCGGGCAGCCCCGGAGCGTTGGCCTGGATGTCGTCCGCCAGCGTGGGCGAGGCCTCGATCACGCGAACCGAGGCGCACCTCGCTGCGCCTCGGCGTTCGGCAGCGAGCGCCTGGCGCACGGGCTCGATCACTGCGGGGTCGGCGGCGATGGTGAGGTCCACCGGCCGGCACGCGGTGAGGGTTCGCGTCCCGAGCACCACGCCCGCGCCCACCACGAGCAAGGCGGTGACCGTCACGACGGGCCAGCGCCGTCGCTGTCCACTCCGCCGGTGCCGACCGCCCACGTCACCCCCCGTCGTTACTGGCAGTAGCTAACCGCACGGACGGTGCGGACGCCACAGGCCATTCGGTTGCGGGAGTGATCACTTTCCGTATCGATATGGCCGTTTCCACGGGCAGGAACACCCGATCGGTGACAGGGTGGCGCGATGCGTTCGGTGAACCGGCGCGTGCGACTGGTTCCTGTCGCCTTCGTGCTCGGCGTGGTCCCGCTCGGGGTCGTCGCCGGGGCCGGACCTGCGCAGCCCCCCGATGTCGTCGACGCTCCCGTTGCCCGCGAACCGGTTGCCGCGCCACCTGCTCCCGTCCCGGTCGTGGCGGCGGTGAGCGGGCCCGACGCCGTCGCCGGGATCGTCACGCGCGAGGTGCCTCTCGTCGGGACGGGCGTGTTCACGGTGGTGCCGGTATCGACATCGGCGCCCGTGCCGGGGGTGGTGCGGACCGTGCGCGTGGAGGTGGAGGACGGGCTCCCGATCGAGCCTGCGGCCTTCGCGCGATTCGTGATGCGCACGCTCAACGACCCCCGAGGCTGGGGCCGGGACGCGACGTTCACGCGCACCGCGGGTGCGGCCGAGATCGTGGTGCGGCTCGCCGGCCCGGACACGACCACACGGCTCTGCGCGCCGATCGACACCGGTGGCCCGCTGTCGTGCCGTTCCGGGCCGGACGCCGTGGTCAATCACCACCGCTGGGTCGAGGGGCACCCCGACTATCGCGGAGACCTCACCGGCTACCGGCGTTACGTGGTGAACCACGAGGTGGGTCACCTTCTCGGGTTCGGTCATGTGGAGTGCCCCGGAATCGGGGCGCCCGCGCCGGTGATGCAGCAGCAGTCGCTCGGGCTCGACGGGTGCGCGCCCAACCCGTGGCCCTACCCGGGTTGATCCATCCGCCCATCTGATCGTGTGCGGTGCGTGGCGCCCGATGCGTTCGGACGCCTGCGATTCCCTCCCTTGCGGAGTGATCGCTACGCGCTGTGCCGATGAATCGGCGCGCCACACTCTCGATGGGGTATTTCCCGACTCGCTTGTGTGAAAGAGCGGCTCACGGCCGCTACCTGCGTTTCCCGAGGGAATCGGCATTCGTTGATCCCGCTGAGAAGCCAGGTCAGATCCCGGCGCGGTCCGAGTCCATTCAGATGCCGATCCCGGGGACGATCAGCGGTAGGGAGAATCTTCGTGGCAGCGGGAAATCATGCGGCTCGCAGGGGCAGGCTCCGTGCCTGGCTGGCGGGCGCACTGGCCGTGGGAACCACCTCGGCCGTAGTGATCATCGTCAGCACCGCCGAGCCGGCAGCGGCCCAGTCGTCCCCTGCGCCCGTGGATCTGGGCAAGGCGGGGTCGTTCGCCGCGTTCGCGGAGGACAGTGTGGGCAACGGCCGGCTCCCCACGGTCATCGCGGGTGACGTGGGTGTCAACCAGGCCGGTCCGGATGCGCTCGAGGGCTTCCCGCCGGGAATCCTCGATGGCGAGGTCCACGTGGCCGACGCCGTCGCGGAGCGGGCGGACTCCGACATCGAGACGGCCTACGACGACCTCGCCGGGCGTGCCGCGGACGAGACGGTCGGTCCCCAGTTGGGCGGCATGACCCTCGCTCCGGGCGTGTACCGCAGCATCGATGATCTGGATCTGGACGGCACGCTCACCCTCGACGCGCAGGGTGATCACGATGCGGTCTTCATCTTCCAGACGCCGGAGGATGCGTCGCTGATCGCTCAGCTGAACAGCGCGGTCGTGCTGACCAACGGGGCGGACGCGTGCAACGTGTTCTGGCAGGTGGGTCAGGACTTCGCATTGTTCAACGGATCCCGTTTCGCCGGCACCGTTCTGGCGAGCCGGTTGGCGGCCCTGAATGAGGGAGCCGCGGTGGCGGGCCGGCTGCTCGTCCGCGACGGTCCGGTCGTCTTCGTCGCCGGCAACAATGTGGTCACCTTGCCGGACTGTGATGCCCGCGCGGCCTCCACCACGAGGCACAGCAGCTCGACCCAATCCGACGGGCGGCAGGCCGGTCCTCATGAGTCCGCCGACCGGGAGCCTTCCGGTGGCGAGTCCGCCGACCGGCGGTCCGCTCGCACCGAGTCGGCCGATGACCAGTCGATGGCCGACGAGTCGGCCGGTGACGAGTCCAGGGGTGAGGAGTCCGCGAGCCGTCGGTCCGCCGATGGCGACTCCACGGGCGACGAGTCGACCGGTGGCGACCCGGCCACCGGCCGGTCCGCAGGTGATCAGCAGGCTGGTGATCTTCCGCCCTATTGGCCGACGACCGCCCGCTTGCCCGGTCCGGACGGCTCCATCCCAGGGTTCGTCCTCCCGCAGATCGGCGGCGTGCCGAGCGTCGACGGCCTCCTCGGCCTGGGCGGCCTCCTGCCCTCGTAGAAGCGTGCCAATCTGACGGCCGCACAGATCGGATGGCCACCGCACACACGGCAGTGGGCTTGCCTGGGTTTCGTGGACACGTCGGTGTGTCAGGCCGCGGGTGCGGCGTGGGTGTGGGCTTGTTCGTAGTCGTTGGGTGAGTGGTAGTCCAGCGCGGAGTGGCGGCGGCGGGGGTTGTACCAGGTTTCGATCCACTCGAAGATTGCCTGTTCGAGGTGGCGGCGGTGGTGCCAGGGTCGGCGGTCGAGCAGTTCGGTTTGCAGGGTGGCGAAGAAGCTCTCGGCCAGGGCGTTGTCGTAGCAGTCCCCGACGGTGCCCATGGAGGCGTGCAGGCCGGCGGCGGCGAGCTGGGTGGTGAAGGCCCACGAGGTGTATTGGGCGCCGTGGTCGGAGTGGAACACGGTGCGTCCCGGGGTGGGGTGGCGGCGCTGGCAGGCCATGGTCAAGGCGTCGGTGATCAGCTCGGTGCGGGCGTGTTCGGCGATCGAGTAGCCGATGACCCGGCGGGAGTAGACGTCGAGGATGACCGCGCAGTAGACCCAGCCCTCGCCGGTGAGGTGCTGGGTGATGTCGGAGACCCAGAGCTGGTCGGGTGCGGCGGCGGTGAAGTCGCGTTCGACCAGGTCGGGGGCCGGGGTGGCGTGTGGGTCGCGGATGGTGCTGGGCCGGTGGCGGCGCGCCGCGGTGGCGCCGGTCAGGCCGCGGGTGCGCATGAGCCGGGCGACCCGGGCCCGGCCGATGCGCAGCCCGTGCTGGTGGCGGAGCTCGGCGTGGACCCGGGGCGAGCCGTAGGTGCGGCCGGAGCGGGCGTGCACGGTGCTGATGATCTCGGTGAGCTCGCGGTCGGCGCGGCGGCGTGGCGGGCTGGGCCGGTCCCGCCAGGCGTAGTAGCCGCTGGTCGAGACCCGCAGCACCCGGCAGGCCACCGCGACCGGAATGCGGTCGAGGGCCAGCTCGCGGACCACCGGGTAGATCATTTTGGGTGGATCTCCCGGGCGAAGAATGCCGCGGCCCGGCGCAGGATCTCGTTCTCGGTCTCCAGTCGGAACTTCTCCCGCCGCAACTCGGCCAGCTCGGAGCGGTCCTGGCTGCTCAGTCCGGGTTTGCGGCCCTCGTCGATGTCGGACTGGGTGATCCAGTTCCGCAGCGCCGAGGGCGAGACCCCCAGCTCCCGGGCCACCTGGGTCACCGACTTGTCGCTCTCCCGAGCCATCTGTACGGCGCGGCGCTTGAACTCCGGCGGGAACGGTGCAGGCATCCGAACTCCTTCCGTGCTGACCATCGTCAGCCACAGACAGGTGTCCGCGAAACCGAGGCAACCCCAGCAGGACCTGTGTGCGGTGGCCATCACGTGGGTGCGGTCAACTTTGGGCGAGCGCGCGTAGGAGGGGGATCGCCGCGATCTTTTCCGGCGTCAGCTCCGACCAGCGGATTCCTTCTGTCGGGCGGGCGCCACGGCGGGTGCGGCAGTCCAGGACGCGGTCCGGGGTGATCACCAGGTCGACGGGCGCGTCATGGGGGGCTGTCGGGATCTCGCCTGCGGGACGCACCTGCAGCTCGTGCACCGTGGTGACGACGAGCGTCTCGGGGCCGATCAGGCCCGCCGCGGTGGCGAGTGCGAACTCCAGGTCGGCGAACCCGCCGCCCTTGCCCAGCCGGGCGCCGTCCTCCCCGACGGCGACGCAGCCGCTCACCACCAGGTCCACGGCCGAGAGATCCGCCACCGCGACCCGGCGGGCCGACCGCGTGGCGCCCGCGATCGAGGCGGCCTTGCGGGGCGGATCCGCGAGGTGGTCGGGATCGAGCAGGAAGAACGGTTCCGGCTCGGCCAGCCGCGGCACGGCCATGTAGACGGTCTTGCCGTCCTCGAGAGCCCGCTGCCGGACGGGGAGCTGGGCCGAATCCGGGTTGGCCTTGACCGTCTCGGCCGCGCGCCAGGCGTCGGTGTCGCGCAGCCGTTGCGCAGCCGCCTCGGCGCCGACGAAGTTCGAGATGCGGTTGCGCGCCCCCGGGAAGCGCGCCACCCGTGCTTCGGTGAGCGCGGTCCACACCTCGTCACGCAGCGCGGCCTTGGCCGCCAGCAGCTTCGGGTCGCCGCCGGCGTCGTGGTCGTGCCGCTTGCCCCGGCCGCGTCCGCCCGAACCGTTCGCCGCACCCGTCATGCGCGGCCCGTCCGTCGCCGGTCGCCCTGGGCCCGCAGGAGCGCCAGCGCGGGCAGCGCCACGCGTGGGATCAGTGCGCCGAGCCGTGCGAGCCCCGCCCGGTGGGTGGGCAGGGAGCGCACCAGGCGGCGCCCGTCGAGCAGTGCGACGGCCGCGTCGGCGACCGCACCGGGCGTGAGCAGGGAGCGCTGGGAGAACAGGAGCGCGACGTCCGGGCTCGACTGCTCGTTGCGTACCAGCGCCGTGTCGGCGGCGTCGGGACACAGCGCATGGACGCGGATCGGTACCCGGGCGAGGTCGAGATCTCCCTGCAGGCTGGTGCTGAAGTTCAGCACCGCCGACTTGGTGGCCGCGTACACCGCGAGCCCGGGCACCGGGCCGTGCGCCGACATCGAGGCGATGTTGAGCAGGTGCCCGCCGCGCTCGCGCATCACCTCGACCGCGGCACGGGAGCCGTGGATCACACCCATGATGTTGACGTCCACCATCAGCGCCTGGTCCGCCTCCGGCTGCTCCCACACCGGTCCCGAACGCAGCACACCCGCATTGTTCACCCACGCCGTCACCGGCCCGAGCTCGGCGGCGGACGCCGCCACGCGACGGTGGTCGGCCGCGACGCGGGCGTCGGCGGCGATTCCGACGACCAGACCGTCGCCGGCGTGCGCCAACTCCTTCGCGGTGACGGTGACGGCGTGGTCGTCGAGGTCGGTGATGACGACGTGGTGCCCGCGGGTGAGAAGGCGGCGGGCGATCTCGCGGCCGAACCCCCGGGCTGCCCCGGTGACGACCGCGACACTGCGGCTGGTGGCGTTCACGCCGCAGACCTTGCCACTACGCGCGCCACTACTGGTCCTGGACACAGCGCAACCACCGGCAACCGTAGGGCGGCAGCGTCACGGAGATCGTGCCGTCCTTGCGGGAGCGCACGGGGTTCGCGCGTGGGTCGAGCACATCGGTGAGTTGCAGCCGCGAGAGTCCCTGCAGCACCGGCGCGGCATCGACCTCCTCGTCGGCGAAGTTGTGCAGCGCGACGATCGTGACGCCGTCGGCATCGCACCGATGGGCGAGCACCGGGCGCGCATCCTGACCGGGATCGAGAATCGTGTACCGACCCCACGCGAGCTCCGGGCAGGCCCGGTAGCACTCGACGAGCATCCGCATCCAGGACAGCAGCGATCCGGGGTCGGACTGCTGCTCCCGTGCCGCCGCCCAGTCCATGTCCGAGCGCACCGCGAACCGGCCGGGAAGGCTGAGGTCCTCGGCCATGCCGATCTCCTCGCCGTAGTAGAGCACCGGGGTTCCGGGCAGGGAGAACAGCAGGCTGTAGACCATCCGGATCCGCCGCTGGTCGTCGTCGAGCATCGGGGGCAGCCGCCGGCGCAGCCCGCGGCCGTAGAGCTGCATGTCCTCGTCCGGCCCGAAGGCGTCGAAGACCTCCTTGCGCTGGGCGTCGGTGAGCTTGTCGAGGGTCAGCTCGTCGTGGTTGCGCACGAACGTCGCCCAGTGCCCGTCCTCGGGCGGGGTGGGCCGCTGCCGCAGCGTCTCGGCGAGCGGCTCGGCGTCGGCCCGGGCCAGCGACAGGTACATCTGCTGCATCCCGATGAAGTCGAAGCACATCGTGAGCTCGTCGGTGGAGCCGCCGCCGTCGCTCGCGCCGAAGAACGTCATCGTGTCGGGGTAGGGCAGGTTGACCTCGCCGAGCAGTACGGCCTCGCCGTTTCGCCTGCGCAAGAACGCGCTGAGGTCGGCGAGGTAGTCGTGCGGGTCGGGAAGGGCGGTCGCGTCGTCCTGGCCGTCGGTCTCCAGCAGGAAGGGCACGGCGTCGACCCGGAACCCGGACAGGCCGAGCTCCATCCAGAAGCCCATGATCCGGGCGATCTCGTCGCGCACCTCGGGGTTGGCGACGTCGAGGTCGGGCTGGTGCTTGTAGAACCGGTGCAGGTAGTACTGCTTCGCCTTCTCGTCGTACTCCCAGACGCTCGTCTCCTGGTCGGGGAACACCACTCCCTGCGGCCCGTCTGCCGGCGGTTCGTCCTGCCAGACGTACCAGTCGCGGTAGGGGGAGTCGGGGCTGCTCCGGGCGCTCTGGAACCAGGGGTGCTGTGCCGAGGTGTGGTTGACGACGAGGTCCGCGATCACCCGCATTCCGCGGTCACGGGCGGTGCGGATCAGCTCCACCATGTCTCCGAGGGAGCCGAGCCGCTCGTCGACGCCGTAGAAGTCGGTGATGTCGTAGCCGTCGTCGCGGTCGGGCGTGGGGAAGAAGGGCATCAGCCAGAGGCAGGTGACGCCGAGCCGGTCGAGGTGGTCGATGTTCTGGATCAGGCCGGGGATGTCACCGCACCCGTCGCCGTTGCCGTCGGCGTAGGTCTCGATGTCGAGGCAGTAGATGACTGCGGTCTTCCACCACAGGTCCGAGGTGCGGGTGAGTCTCACATCGCCTCCCGCAGCTGGGGGAGGACCTTGGCGCCGAACGCGTCGACGAACGCGTCCTGCTCCTGACCGACGTGGTGCAACGCGATCTCGTCGAAGCCCAGCGCGGCGTACTCGGCGAGCCGTGCGGTGTGCCGCCCGAGGTCGCTGCTGATGTGCACCGACCTGCTGACCAGTTCCAGCGGGACGTGCTCGGAGACGGCGTCGAACACCTCGGCGGAGTCGATGTCCCAGCAGACCGGCGGTGGGAAGACGTTGCTGCGCCACTGATCCAAGGCGATCGCCTCGGCCGTGCTCTCGTCGGGGTCCCAGCAGAGGTGGACCTGCAGGTGCAGCCGCCCGCGTCCGCCCGCATCGCGGTAGGCGTGGATGATCTCGCGCAGCATCTCGACGGGCTGGTTGATCGTGATGAGGCCGTCGGCCCACTCGGCGCACCATCGCGCGGTCGCGACGCTCACGGCGGCCCCGACGAGTGGCGGGGGCTTCTCGGGCAGCGTCCAGACGCGGGCCCTGTCCACGGTGACGAGTCCGTCGTGGCTCACCTCCTCGCCGCGGAGCAGGGCCCTGATCACGTCGACGCACTCGCGCAGCCGGGCGTTCCGCACGTCCTTGCGTGGCCAGCCGCCACCGGTGATGTGCTCGTTGCTCGCCTCGCCGGTGCCCAGCGCCGCCCAGAACCGGCCCGGGTACATCGCCGCGAGCGTGCCGATGGCCTGCGCGATGATCGCCGGGTGGTAGCGCTGGCCGGGCGCGTTGACCACGCCGAACGGTAACGACGTGGCCTGCATCGCGGCCCCCAGCCAGGACCAGGCGAACGCGGACTGGCCCTGCCGCGCGCTCCACGGGGAGATGTGGTCCGACGACATCGCGGCGTCGAACCCCGCGTCCTCGGCTCGGCGTACCGCTGCTAGCAGGACGCTCGGATGTATCTGCTCGTGCGAGGCGTGGAAGCCGAAAAGGGTCATTCCGACCTCTACCCGCCACAGCGGGCCGTGGAATCGCGCAGTTCGTCCGGTTCAGCTCGGAGCTGGTCGCGGAGAAGCGATTTTTCTGGACTTGCGGGTCCAATTTCTGCGCTGAACGATGACTGGACCGCTCGATCAAGGGCGGTTTCCACAGCAACGGAAGCGAGCTTGATCGTGAGTCTGGACGCGTACTACCTGCTCGGCCGCTCGGGTCTGCGGGTGAGTCGGCTCGCCCTCGGCACGATGAACTTCGGCACGAGCGGTTTCCACGCGCCGTACGGGAAGTCGGAGGACGACTCCCGGGCCATTTTCCAGCGCTACGTCGAGGCAGGCGGCAACTTCATCGACACCGCCGACTTCTACACGGCGGGGGAGAGCGAGACGCTCCTCGGCAGGTTCATCGCCGACGCCGGGATCCGCGAGCGGATCGTGCTCACCACCAAGTTCACCAACAGTGTCGAACCGGGCAACCCCAACGCCGGTGGCAACGGCCGCAAGCACATCATGCGGGCGGTGGAGGACTCACTTCGCCGGTTGGGCACCGACTACATCGATCTCTATCTGCTCCACACATGGGATCGGATGACCCCCGTCGAGGAGGTCGTCCGCACGCTCGACGATCTGGTGCGCTCCGGCAAGGTCCGCTACACCGGCCTGTCGGACGTCCCGGCGTGGTACGCCGCACGGGCCCAGACGTACGCCGAGGCGCACGGGATGAGCCCGATCATCACGGTGCAGCTGCCGTACTCGCTGCTCGCCCGTGGCATCGAACCCGAGTTCGTGCCGATGGCACAGGCCCTCGGCATCGGCATCACCGGTTTCATGCCCGTCGCCAGTGGCCTGCTCAGCGGGAAGTACCGCAGGGACGGGTCGGGCGAAGGCCGCCTCACCCTCGGCGCGGCCGGCTCCACCGGCCCGCGCGACGATCGGGAGTGGGGCGTGATCGCCGCACTGGAGGACGTCGCGAAGGAACTCGGCCGCAGCATGGCGCAGGTGGCGATCAACTGGGTGGCGAACCGGCCCGGGGTGGGGGCCACGATCATCGGGGCGAGCAGCAGTGCGCAGCTCGATGGCAACCTCGCCGCGCTCGACTTCGAGATCCCGGCGAAGGCCCAGCAGCAGCTCGAGGAGGCCGGCGCGGTGCCGCTGCCGATGCCCTACTCGATGTTCGGACCGCAGTACCAGGGCTGGCTGGTCCATCCCGGGGTCAGCCTCGGTGACAAGCCTGCCGGGTACGCGCCGCCGATCTGGCACGGGCAGCGGCAGAGCGCCGGCTGAGCAGCGGCCCGGTCCGGCTCCGGCCGATGCTCCCCATCGGCCGGAGCCTCCCGGCGGGGACTATGCGGGCGTGCCCTGCTGCGGGGTGACCTCCTCGACGCGGACCCTCGCCACGCGTCTGCCGTCCATCTCGGTCACCGTGAACCGGTGCGGCCCGAACCGCACCGCGTCGCCCGTCCGGGGAACCTGGCCCAGCCGTGCCTGCACGAACCCGCCGAGCGTCTCGTAGGGGCCGGTGGGGAGCGCGATCCCCGTCCGGTCGGCCACCTCATCGCGGTGCAGCAGCCCGTCGAGCTCCGACTTGTCGGCGCTGGGGCTCCGCTGGGGGTCGTACTCGTCCTCGATCTCGCCCACCAGCTCCTCGAGGATGTCCTCGAGCGTGACGATCCCCGCGGTGCCGCCGTACTCGTCGACCACGACGGCCAGGTGCGCACGCTGGGCGCGCAGCTCCGAGAGCGCTTCGAGCAGCGGTTTCCCGCTCGGGAGCAGCGGCACGGGACGCGCGATCTGGCGCAGCTTCCGACTCTCCGCGTCGGGGTCGGTGAGCAGCACGGTCAGCAGGTCACGGACGTGGACGACACCCAGCACGTCGTCCACGTCCGCGCTGATGACGGGGTAGCGGGAGTGGGAACCGCGCAACACGGCACGCGCGGCGTCGCCGACGGTCATGTCGGCCTCGCTGAAGTCGACCTCGGTGCGCGGCACCATCACGGTGCCGACCGAGCGGTGGGCGGCGGCGAAGACATCGCCGAGCACGCGCCGCTCCTCCGGGCCGAGGCTGCGGTGCGTGCGCACCATGTCGCGCAGTTCCTCGGTGCTCACACCGCCGTCGCTCGCCTTCGGGTCGAGGCCGAGCAGGCGCACGACGGCGTTGGTGGAGACGCCGAGGACCCAGATCAGTGGGCGGCTCAGCCTGGCGACGCGGTCGAGGATGGGGGCGACGGTCCGCGCGACGATCTCCGGCCGCTGCAGCGCGAGGCGCTTCGGGACCAGCTCGCCGAGGACGAGTGACAGGTAGGAGATCGCGATCGTCACGACGATGAACGCGATCGTGCCCGCGAGTCCCGGAGGAAGCCCCCATCCGCTCAGCACGGTCGCGAGCGGCTCGGACAGCGTCGAGCCGCCGTAGGCCGCGGAGAAGAACCCGGCGAGGGTCACGCCGATCTGCACGGCGGACAGGAACCGGTTGGAGTCCTCGCGCAGATGCGCGACCCGCTCGCCGCGCCGGTCCTCCGCCGCCATGCGGCGCACCTGGGCGTCGCGCAGCGAGACCAGCGCCAGTTCCGACGCCGAGAAGAACCCGCCGATCAGTACGAACAGCAGGACGAGCGCCAGGCTGAGCAGGATGTCGTTCACAACGTACAAGTTTCCCAACCAGGCTCGTTCGACGCGCACACCGGGATAGAGCGGGTGGGTCAGCGGCGCCGGTTCGCCGCCGCCGCGACGGGGCTCGCCATCAGCTTCTCCAGCAGCGCCGTGAGCTGGGCGGCCTCGTCGTCGGTGAGCGCGGAGGCCCAGGTCTGCTCGCGTTCGTTGTGCGCGGCGAACGCGTCGGCGAACACCTGCCCACCGTGTGTGGTGAGCGAGAGCTCGACCGAGCGGCGGTCGCGGCCCGCCTTGCGCCGGGCCACCAGGCCGTCCCGTTCGAGGGTGTTGACCAGCGCCGACACCGCCGCCCGGCTCATCCCGGCCAGCTGTGCCACGCGCTTGGCCTCCAGCGGTCCGGCGAGCCAGAGCACGAACAGCACCCGGAAGCCCGCAAACGACCAGCCACGTGGCCGGTGCACCGCCGACTCGAGGTCGTAGACCATCGCGTTCGAGGCGCGGTAGAGACTCAGCATCAGCCGCATCGCACGCGCATCCACCGCCGGCAGCGCGCGAGTGGTCCGCTCCACCGCGATGGCGACGAACGACCAGTAGTCCACGCCGTCGGGAGCGAGGTCCTCGTGCGCCGGCTCGCTGGGCAGGGGAGCGTCGGACACAGGCGCAGCGTATGCGCGACGGAGGGCTGTGACCCGAGGTCAGCGGCGGACGTTCATTCCACCGCGACGATCGTGCGCCCGGTGCGGTCCGGCACCCCGAGCGCGAACGCCGCCGCGAGGACCGGCCCGACCAGACCGAGCGCGAGAGCCAACGGCACCGTGCCTGCGACGCTGAGCGCGACCAGCGGGAAGAGCCCCGCGCCGATCCCGCGTCCGGCGTAGTAGCTGGTGTTGGATCCGGCCGAGCGGATCCGGGTGGGGAAGTACTCGGCCATCCACACCCCGAGCACGCCGAACCCGCCGCTGCCTGCCGCGCACAGCAGCACGGCCCAGAAGGTCTGGTCGGTCCAGAACTGTGAGCTCACGTGCGCCGACCCGGTGGCCACCAGGAGCAGCAGCCAGCCGAACCCGGCCACCCCGACGAGGGAGGCGACGAAGAAGGCGTACCGGCGCTTGATCACGTCCGACAGCGCGCCGGTGAGCGGATAGGTGACGGCCGTGATCACCAGCGCGATCAGCACGATCACGCTGGCCGTGCCCAGCGGCACCTTCTCGACCTGCACGAGGAACGTGGTGAGGTAGGCGATCATCGAGTTGGTGCTGATGAACATGGCACTCGCCAGCACGATGAACAGCACGGTGCCGCGCACGTGCTCGCGGCGGAAGAGGTCGCTCAACGGCACCTTGGCCGGCCGCATGCGTTCGGGCACCCGGCCGGCCGCGAGCTCGCGCCGGTAGTGGCGCCACTGTTCCGACTCGGGCAGCGTGATCGCGGACAGCAGGCCGATCACGAGCGTGATGGCGCCGATCACGATGTAACCGCCGCGCCATCCGTCGGACTCGCCGAACTGCACGGTGCAGAAGTACACGACGCCCTCGGTGATGATCTGACCGGCGAAGTACATCGCCTGGATCGACCCACCCATCGCCCCGCGCTTGCTGGTCTTCCAGCTCTCGGTGAACATCGAGTACGCCAGCCCGAACAGCCCGCCCATGCCCACGCCTGCGACGAGGCGCGTGACCAGGAACAGGCCGTAGGTGGGCGCGAGCCCCCCGAGCACGGCCGCCACGCCGAAGATCAGCACGGAGCCCGTGTACGTCCAGCGCCTGCCGTATCGGTCGCCCAGCCAGCCGCAGACCAGTCCGCCGAGGATCGAGGCGAACCCCTGCAAGGTGGTGACCTGCACGATCTGGATCGTGCTGACGTGGAGGGTGCCGGCGATGTATGCCATCGGGTAGCCGACGAGGTTCAGCTCGGCCCCGTCGAAGAGGGTGCCCAGGAAGGCGAACGCGAGGACCACCCCGGCTCCGCGGGGGATCGCACGTGTTGCGGTCTCGGAGGTGGATGCGGCATTGACGGTCGACATCTGGTTCCTCGGTGCGCGGGGAGGCACGGACGTGGTGGGGAGGAGCGGAGCGTCACTCGGGGAGCGGACGCCCTCGGGTCTCGGGGCAGAACGGGGCGACGAGCAGTCCCACGATGTAGATCAGGCCGACCACGGTGGCGGCGACGCCGTAGCCGCCGAGCCTCGAGATGATCGCGCCCGAGAGCAACGGTCCGAGGAACGCGACGAACCGGGCGGCGTTGAAGACGAACGCCACGCCCGTCGCCCGTAGGTGCGTGGGATAGAACTCCGGGAGCCACACCGGCATCCAGGTGTACTGGCCGAGGGTGAAGAAACCGTTCACGACGAGGACGACGGCGATGATCCGCAGGTCGTGCGTCCAGAGGAACAGCACCGGCGTGAGCACCAGCGATGCCGCGAAGTACAGCAGCACGGCCGGCTTGCGGCCGAACCGGTCGGCGAGGAAGCCGAACGCCACGTACCCGGCGATCGCGCCGACGTTGTAGATCATTCCGGCACCGCTGGCCCAGCTCGAGGCGCTGTGCCCGGCCTTCGCCGCCACGTCGGAGACGTAGAGCGGCACCCAGGTCGAGATGCCCCACCAGCCCAGCGTCGTCACCAGCGACATCACCGAGCCGAGGATCGTCAGCCTGCGTAGCTTCGGGTCGAGGAAGATCTGGCGCAGGGTGAGCCGCGTGTAGGCCTGCTCGCGCTCGGTCAGCTCGCCGGGCGCCCGGTCGCGCAGCTTCTTGCGGTGGTGTTGCGCCTTCGTCCACTGCTCCGACTCCGGTACCGACCGGCGCAGCCAGAGCGCGAACAGGGCGGGCAGCACGCCGACCAGGTACATCAGGCGCCAGGAGTCGGGGCCGATCGGTGCGATGAAGTACCAGCAGAACGAGGCGATGAAGAAGCCGAGGCCGAGGCCGCACTGCATCAACCCGGCGGCCTTCGCCCTGGCGTTGCTCGGCCACATCTCGGCCACCAGCGACGTGCCGGTTCCCCACTCCGAGCCGAGCGCGAACCCGGTGATGAACCGCAGTACCAGGAAGGACTCCCACGACCAGGACAGCGCGCTGAGCCCGGTGAACGCCGCGTAGAGCACGATCGCGGTGATCAGCGTGCGGCGCCTGCCGAAGTAGTCGGCGAAGACGCCGCCGAGGATGCCGCCCATGCCCCAGCCGAGCAGCGTCACCGCGATGGTGGCGCCGGTGAGGAAGGCGACGGAGCTGGCGGGCTCGCCCGGCGCGAGCCGGTGCAGCACGGTGCTGGCGGTCAGGATGAGCGCGTAGGTCTCGAACCCGTCGAAGAGCCATCCGAGGTTGGCGGCGAACAGCGAGCGCCATTGGGAGCGCCCCAGTCCGCTGAGCCAGGTTGTCCGTGCGACAGCGATGTCGTGCACCGAGGTCCTTCCTCCGGTCGCCCGCGGCATAATGCGCCTGTCCGCTGGACGAGTTGTCCTACATGCAGGACATCTGATCTGTGGTCGGACGGTATGACAGAGCGAGAGTGCCGTCAAGGCGCGCGCAGCCTCGCCGGGGCGCGGCGGGAACGGGGAGGGGTGCGGTGGGTGGGGCCTGGTCAGCGAGGCGGGAGGGTGCCGCCGGTGCGCTCCGTGATGCGCGCGGCGCACTCACGGATCAGCTCGCCGGCCTCTGCGACCGTCGAGTGGTCGAGCTCGGAGGAGAACGCCAGCGAGCACAGCGCCATGGTCACGCGGCCGCGCTCGTCGAACACCGGTGCGGACACGCCGGACTGTCCGAGGTCGTACTCGCGGATGCTGATCCCGTAGCCGCGTCGCCTGGTCTCGGCGAGCTCGGTGCGCAGCTCGTCCCGGTCGGTCACCGTCTCCGCCGTGAAGGCGATGAGCTCGTTCTTGTCGATCACCCGGTCCGCCTCGGCGGGGTCCGACCAGGCGAGGAAGGCGCGCATGATCGCGGGTGCGGAGAACGGGAAGCTGTCGCCCAGGCCGACGGTGATCCGTACGCCCTGTCCGCGGTCGGCCTTGGCCACCACGGCGTACTCGGCGGAGCCGTGCCGGCGCACGGCGAAGACCAGGTAGCCGAGGCGCTTGCTGAGGTCGTCGAGCTCCTGCTGTACGACCTCGCGCATCCAGTCCTGGGACGCGTCGACGATGGCCAGCAGGCGTGGGCCCAGCCACCATCCGGAGCGGTCGCCCCTCGTGGCGGCCCAACCGGCCCGCTGCAGGGTGCCCAGGATGTTGTAACAGGTGCTGCGGTTGAGATCGAGGTCGTCGATCAGCACGCCGGACGGGACGGGTTCGGGCCAGTCGCGGGCGATCCGCTCCAGCAGCCGTACGGCGTTCATGACCGCGGGCACATCGCTCGCCATGACGCTCTCCTGTCTCCGATTCGTGGGCGCGCCGACCGTGTCGATCGCGCCGAATGCGCCGACCGGGCGGCGGCCACGCTCTGCGACGAGACGGTAGCTGAGGCGTTCGGTGCGACCGCGGGTCGGGTTGACGGCCCTTCCGGGCCCGGCCTAGTGTCCTGCATGCGAGATAACTAGTCCAGTATGGTGGTCAAATGAAGCTCAGCTCCTCGTTCTGGGTGCCTGCCGCCCCGGAGCGCGTGTTCGCCCACTTCCTCGATCCGGACTCGATGCGGGCCTGCGTGCCGGGCTGCCAGGAGCTCGAGAAGGTCGACGACACGCACTACCGCGGCACGTTGGTCAACGAGGTCGCGCATGTCCGGTTCAGCGCCGGATTCACGGCCGAGATCACCGAGCAGGCAGGGCCCGGACAGGTCAAGGCGTTGCTCCGCGGTGAGGACCGCCGGCTGGGCAGCTCGATCAAGATCGAGGCCGCTCTGGCGGTCAACGAGGACGGGTCGGCGGACAGTTCGCGCGTCGAGTTCGGCCTGGACGTGGCCCTCTGGGGCAAGATCGGGCGCCTCGGCGAGTCGATCGTGCGGCGGCGCACCGAAGAGGTGGAGCGCCAGTTCGCCGCCGACTTCTCCCGGGTGTGCGCCGCGGGGCCGCCGGGACCGGGCAACGCCGTGGCGCGCGAGCTGCTCGATGCCCGCGGCGCGGACCAGCGAGCGAAGGCGCCGGTAGCCGTCGGCGCGGCCGGCGCCTCGGCGTCCCGGCCGGCCGTGGCTCTGGCAGGCGACGGGGCCACTCCCGGTCGCATCTCGTGGTGCCGCCACCTCGGCGGCCTGCTCACCGGCCGCAGGGTGCTCGTTCTCGCTGCGATCGCCGTCGCGGCCACCGGTGGTGTGATCGCCGGGTTGTCGCGGATCGCGGCGGCCCGGCGATGACCGCCGACGCCTTCGTGGCGGCGGCTCCCACCCTGCACCGGCCGCGGAGCCTCGAGGAGGCCTGCGCCCTGCTGGGGAGCCTCGACCAGCCCATGGTCTACGGCGGCGGCACCGCCGTGCAGATCCTCATCAAGCAGGGCGTCCTCTTCGCCTCGGACCTCGTCGACCTCTCGCTGGTGCCGGATCTCTCCGGGCTCGAGCGGACCAGCAGCGGCCTGCGCGTGGGCGCGATGGTCACGCTGCGCCGGATGGAGACCGACCCGCTGGTACGGCGCGTGACCCCGCTCGCGGCCCACGTCTACGGGCACGTCGCCAACCCGCGGGTGCGCAACACCGCTAGCGTCGGCGGCAACCTCGCCCACGGCGACTACCGGCTGGACCCGCCGACCGCGCTCATGGTGCTGGACGCCAGGGTCGAGCTCCGCAGCAGCGAGGGCACCCGTCAGGTGGCGCTGCGGGACTTCTTCGTCGCCTTCCAGGAGACGGACCTGCGCCGCGGTGAGCTCGTGACCGCGGTCGAGATCCCCGGTCAGGCCGGATCCACGTGCGGTTTCGCCAAGCTGAGCAGCCAGTCGGTCAACGACTGGCCGTGCGCGTCGGCGGCTGTGCTCGTCACCTCGCCGGTGCGTGGACAGCGGGAGATCCGGATCGGGCTCGGCGCCCTCGCCGAGGTGCCCAAGTACGTGAGCGTCGAGGTGCCGAGCGACGCGCCGGTGGACGACGTCGTACGGGCCGGGCGGTCCGCCGCCGACCCGGTGATCGACCCCATCCCGGACATCCGCGGCTCCGCGGACTTCAAACGCCGACTCGGCCTCGTAGCGGTCGAGGACGCGATCCGGGCGGCCTGGGGCCCGGCGGGCAGCGTGCCCGCCGAGGCTGCGGCCGCCCCTGCAGGACCGACAGGAAAGGAGGGCTCGGATGCTCGGCGAGAGTCCCGCAGGCGCTGGTGGCGCCGTCGGTGAGCGGTGGACCCGCACCGATGCTCGGGCGAAGGTACGCGGTGAGCTGCTCTACGCGGCCGACGAGCCGTTGCGCCCGTGCCTCGACGTCGTCGTGCACCGCAGCACCCGTCCGCACGCCCTGATCGACTCGATCGACACGCGGCAGGCCCTGGCGGTGGACGGCGTGGTGGCCGTGGTGACCGGCGCGGAGCTGCACGCCCGCTTCGGTGACAAGCTGTTCACCGGCCCGGCGTTCTCCGACCAGCCCTGCCTCGCGGTCGAGCGGGTGCGCTACATCGGCGAGCCGGTGGCCGCGGTGCTCGCGCACGGTCTCGCCCCGGCACGGATGGCGGCCGACGAGGTCGTGGTCGAGTACAGCGAGCTCGACCCGGTGCACGACGTCGACAAGGCCGTCGCCGGCGCCCCCTTCGTGCACGACGTGTTGCGGCCCTCGATCGTCTTCGGCGACCTCAAGCACCTGCGCGGCAAGCGGGACACGAACGTCAACTACGAGTTCAACCTCCGCCGCGGCGACGTGGAGGAGGTGGCGGGGACACCGGACGGCACCACGGTGCGCGAGGAGTTCTGGTGCCCGCCCACCCACCACGTGCCGATCGAGCTGCCGTTCACGGCGGCGTGGCGCGACGGGGACCGGCTGGAGATCCTCTCCACCACACAGACGCCGTCCTACGTCCGCCAGTCGGTCGCCGACCTGCTCGGCCTGCCGTTGAACAAGGTGCGGGTGCGCAGCGCCCCGCTCGGCGGCGGCTTCGGCGCCAAGATGTACGACCGGCTGGAGCCGCTGGCCGCCGTGCTCGCCTGGACGCAGCGCACCGCCGTGCGCGTCACCGCGTCGCGTGAGGAGGCGTTCCTGCTCACCACGCGCCACGGCGCCGCGGTGACGGGCAGCATGACCGCCGACAAGGACGGCCGGATCGTCGCAGCGACGGCCGACGTCCGCTACGACACCGGCGCGTACGCCGACGTCGGGCCCCGGATCACCGCCAAGTCGGGCATGGTGGCCACGGGCCCGTACCGCATCGAGAACGTCTCGGTCCGCTCGCGCTGCGTCTACACCAACAAGCCGTCGGCGGGCCCGTTCCGCGGCTTCGGCGTGCCTCAGGTGACGTGGTCGCACGAGTCGCTGGTGGACGAGCTGGCTCGCGTGCGCGGGGAGGATCCGGCCGAGTTCCGGCGCCGCAACCTGCTGCGCGAGGGTGACGTCGCCCCGGTCGGCACCCCGATGCACAGCGCCGACTTCGTGGGCTGTCTCGACGCGGTGACCGATGCCATCGGCTGGGACACGCCGCTGCAGCGAACGGAGGGCCGGCTGCGCCGTGGCCGCGGTGTGGCCGTCGGCATCAAGGCCGTGCTCACGCCGACGATCTCCAACGCCGTGCTCCAGCTCAACCAGGACGCGTCGGCAACTCTGATGATCAGCACGGTGGACATGGGCCAGGGCAGCGACACGATCATGGCGCAGATCGCCGCCGAGTCGCTGTGCCTCGGCGAGGGTCAGGTCCGGGTGGTGGCCACGGACACCGACGTCACCCCCTACGACACGATCACCGCAGGCAGCCGCTCCACCTACCACACCGGCAACGCGGTGCGCCGCGCGTCGGACGCGATGCGCGACAAGCTGGTGGAGATCGCGGCGGAGCGCTTCGGCGTGCCCGTCACCGATGTGAAGCTGACCGGCGACGGCCTGGTCAGCACCCAGAGCCAGGAGCGCGCCTCGATCTCCGAGTTGCTGCACGGTCACTTCGGGGCGCGCGGCACGACGCTGACCACCGAGGCCGAGTTCACCACCACGTGGATGCCCTACGACCACGAGACCGGGCAGTCGGAGAAGGTCACCGAGCACTGGTTCGCCGGTGCGGTGGCAGTGCAGCTCACGGTCGACACCGCGACGGGCCGCGTGCACGTGGAGCACCTTGCCGCGGCGGGTGACGTGGGCCGCGCGATCAACCCGAAGCTGGTGGAGCAGCAGCTCACCGGAGCGGCGATCATGGGTGTCGGCCACGCCCTCTTCGACCGGCTGGTGTTCGACGAGGGGCAGATCGTGAACGGCACGTTGCTGGACTACCAGCTGCCCTCGGTGCTCGACGTGCCCGACAAGATCACGCCGATCATCGTGGAGAACCCGCACCGCACCGGTCCGTACGGCGCCAAGGGCGTGGGCGAGACCACGATCATCCCGCTGGCCCCGGCGGTGGCGAACGCCGTGCGCGACGCCATCGGCATCCGCTTCCCGGAGCTTCCGCTGACGCCGGAGCGGATCCTCACCGCACTCGCAGAGCAGGAGGAGGCCGGGTCATGAGTAGCGACGTCGTGCTTCAGGTGAACGGGGTGCGCCACCGCGTCACGGTGGCGGACGACGATCTGCTGCTGGAGGTGCTGCGACGCACCGGTTACACCAGCGTGCGCGAGGGATGCGGGGTGGGGGCGTGCGGTGCGTGCACCGTGCTGGCCGACGGGCACAGCGTGAGCAGCTGCCTCGCCCGTGCCGTGCGGTACGACGGCGTCCCGCTCACCACCGCCGACGGCCTGCCCCAGGACGACGACGTCGTCGACGAGTTCGTCTCAGCCGGAGCGATGCAGTGCGGCTACTGCATCCCCGGGTTCGTGCTGATGGGCCACGAGCTGCTGGCGGAGAACCCCGACCCGACGCGCGAGGAGATCGCGGCGCATCTGGAGGGGAACATCTGCCGCTGCGGCACCTACGAGGAGATCTGCGCGGCGATCGAGGCCACGGCCCGGCGCCGCAAGGCTGAGCAGGAGCGGAGGAGCGCGTGAAGGTCGACACCGCACGAGGCGGTTTCGAGGTGGCCCGCACCGGAGACGGTGGCCGCCCGCTGGTGGCGTTGCACGCGCTGGCGCTGTCCGGTCGGGTGTGGGACCCGATGGCCGCGGCGCTCGCCGGGAGCCACCAGGTCTTCGCCCCGGACGCGCGCGGGCACGGTGGCTCGGACTGGGACGGCGGCCCGTTCAGCATCGCCGACCTCGCCGACGACGTGGCCGCGATCGTCGAGACGGTGGCCGACGAGCCGGTCGACGTGGTGGGCCTGTCCATGGGCGGCAGCACGGCGATCCTGCTCGCCCAGCGCCACCCCGACCTCGTCGCGCGGCTGGTGCTGGCCGACACCACCGCTGACTACGGTCCCGACCGGGTGGCGCAGTGGACCGAGCGCGCCGAGAAGGCCGTCGGCGTGCCGCGTGAGAAGCAGGTGACCTTCCAGGTGGACCGCTGGTTCTCGCCGTCGTTCGTCGAGGCGCACCCCGACGAGGTCCGCCGCGTCAGCGACATCTTCGTGGCCACGAACTCCCAGGCGCACGCCGCCGCGTGCCATGCGTTCGCGGGCCTGGAGGCCGAGGCCGGGCTGGGCGACATCCAGGCCCCGACGCTCGTGCTCGTGGGCCGTGAGGACTACGCCACGCCGCCCGCCATGGCCGAGACGCTGGCGTCCCGCATCCCGCACGCCCACCTCGAGGTGCTCGACGACACCCGGCACCTGAGCCTGATCGAGCGGCCCGACATCTGGCCGGTCGTCGAGAAGCACCTGAGCTGAGGTGGGCACAGCCAGGATGACCACACCCGGTGACGAACCACTGTTGAGCCTACGAAGCCACATCGACGCGGTGCAGAAGATGGGCGAGCTGCGTCACGTCCACGGCGCGCATTGGGATCTGGAGCTCGGCGGTATCGCCGAGGTGAGCTACCACCTTCCGCATCCGCCTGCCGTCCTGTTCGACGAGATCACCGGCTATCCCGCCGGCATGCGGGTGCTCACCGGCAGCACGGGTTCGTCCCGCCGCTTCGGGCACACCCTGCGTCTCGGCGACGACCTGGACGACGCGGGCCTGGTGGACGCGCTCCGCGGCAAACCGTCGCAATGGACGACCCGCGCGCGCGACTTCCCGGTCGTGCCGGTGGACAGTGCACCCCTGCTCGCCAACGAGGTCCCTGGCGACCAGGTCGACCTACTGGCGTTCCCCGTCCCGCGCTGGCACGAGCACGACGGGGGCCGGTTCGTCGGCACCGGGTGCTTCGTGGTGACGAGCAACCCGGAGACCGGCGTGCACAACGGCGGCTGCTACCGCATGGAGGTGCAGGACGACGGCCGCAGCACCACGATCGCGGCCGTCCCCGGCAAGCACGGGGCGCAGAACATCGAGCGGTGGATCGCGCGCGAGGGCCGCGCCCCGGTGACGGTGTCCTTCGGGCACGACCCGCTGCTGCTGGCGCTCGGCGGCACCGAGGTGCCGGGCGGGGTGTCCGAACTGGAGTACGCGGGCGCGGTGCTCGGGGAACGGGTCCCGGTGGTCATCGCCCCGGACACCGGCCTGCCGATCCCGGCGGGCAGCGAGATCGCCGTGGAGGGCTGGCTCACCCCCGGCAACATGCGCGACGAGGGCCCGTTCGGCGAGTGGACCGGCTACTACTCGGGCCGCCGCAGGCCGTGCCTGAACCTGGAGATCACGCGGCTGTACCACCGGGACGACCCGATCCTGCTCGGAGCGCCCCCCGGTCGTCCGCCGCACGACTACTCCTACATGCGCACCGTGATGAAGTCGGCGATGATCCACGACGAGCTCGTGTCGATGGGCGTGCCCGGCGTCACGGCGGCGTGGGCGCACGAGTCCGGCGGCGGACGGCTCTTCATCGCTGTCTCGCTGGAGCAGCGCTACCCGGGCCACGCGCGGCAGGTTGCGCACCTCGCCGCACAGTGCCCGGCCGCGGCCTACATGAACCGGTACGTGGTGGTGGTCGACGACGACATCGACTGCTCCGACCTGGAGCAGGTGATCTGGGCGATGTCCACCCGCAGCGACCCGGACCGCGACATCGAGATCATGCGCTACGGCTGGGGCAGCAAGCTCGACCCGATGCTCCCGGAGGGCGCGCCGGCCTACAACAGCCGGGCGATCATCGACGCGTGCCGCCCCTTCGAGCGTCGCGCCGACTTCCCCCGGGTGGCGGAGAGCAGCCCGGAGTACCTGCGCGGAGTGCGTGAGAAATGGGAGCACGCGCTGCGCTGACGGCCCCCGTGCCGGACGAGCGGCACGTTCGTGCGTACCCGGTGGACGAGGGGGACGCTCGTCCGGCGCGGGGGTGTTCCGGGGGCGGGAGGTAGGCAGTTCACGCCGGGCGGCACAGTCGTGCGGATCTGTCGGACCGGCGTGCCGTCCGTTGCGCTGCGCTCAGGCGTGCTCGGCCAGCACATCGCGGAGGATCGAGAGGCCCGCGTGGACCTCGGTGAAGCTCGTGCTGAGCGGGGCCAGGCCGAGGCGGATGCCGTCCGGCTCGCGGAAATCGGGGATCACGCCGCGCTCCCACAAGTGGGGGAGCAGGTCGCGGAAACCGGGCCGGCGAATTGTCACGTGGCCGCCGCGGCGTGCCGGGTCGCGGGGTGAGGCCACCTCGACGCCGTGGGGCACGAGCCAGGCGTCCACCAGTTCGAGTGCGAACTCCGTGAGCGCCACGGACTTGGCCCGCACGGCGGCGATCCCGGCCTCCTCCAGCTGCTCCAGAGCGGCCAGCAGCGGCACCATCGCCAGGATCGGCGGCGTTCCGCTCACCACGCCACGGACGCCGTCGGCCGGCACGTAGCCGGGCCCCATCAGGAACGGGTCACGCCTGCCCATCCAGCCCTGGATCGGCTGACGCAGCACGTCCTGCAGATCGCGGCGGACATAGCCGAACGCGGGGGAGCCGGGGCCGCCGTTCAGATACTTGTAGGTGCATCCGGCGGCGAGGTCCACGCCCCACGCGTCGAGCTCCAGCTCCACCGAACCCGCGGAGTGGCAGAGGTCCCACAGCACGAGCCCGCCGGCGTCGTGCACGACGCGGGTGACGGCGGCGGCGTCGGCGAGCCATCCCGACCGGTACGCCACGTGGCTGAACAGCACGAGCCCCGTGGCCGGGCCGACGACGGCCGCGACCTGCTCGGCGGTGACGCCCTCGGCGGGGTCGGTCTCGATCCAGCGCAGGACGCAGCCGCGCTCAGCTGCGATGCCCTCCAGCACGTAGCGGTCGGTCGGGAAGTTGTCGGTGTCGAGGACGATCTCGCGACGCCCGACGCGGGCCTGCGCGTCGACCGCGGCCCGTGCCAGCTTGTAGAGCAGCACCGTCGTCGAGTCGGCGACGACGGTCTGACCGGGGGCCGCACCGAGCGCGGCGGCGGCGATCCGGTCGCCGACCCATCCCGGCCAGTCCATCCACGGCCGGGCCGAGCGCGAATCAGCGGGCCCGTCGCCGGTCCAGCCCCGGATGAGCCCGCCGCCCCACTCCTGCGTGACGAACCGGTCGAGCCGTTCGGCCATGCCGGCCAGCGGACGGCCGAGGGAGTTGCCGTCGAAGTAGGCGACGACGTCGGGGCTGGGCACGAAGCGGTCGCGGTGGGCGGCCAGCGGGTCGGTGGCGTCCAGCTCGGCGGCGCGTGAGGCCAGGCCGACGGTCTCGGCGGTCATGCTCCGATCTCCGTACGGACGGCGTACAGCTCGGGGAAGAAGGTGAGCTCCAGCGCCGCCCGCAGGAACTTCACGCCGCTCGACCCGCCCGTGCCGCGCTTCACCCCGATCGTCCGCTCGACGGTCTTCAGGTGCCGGAACCGCCAGAGCTGGAAGTTCTCCTCGAGGTCGACGAGCTCCTCGCAGGTCTCGTAGGCCTCCCAGCACTCGTGGGAGTGCTCGTAGATGCGGCGGAACACCGGCAGGAGCTCCGGGCAGAACGTATGCGGCTGCCGGACGTCGCGCTCCAGGATCGATCGCGGAACGTCATGGCCGTGGCGGGCCAGATAGCGCAGGAACTCGTCGTAGACGCTCGGCTGGTCCAGCAGTTCGGTGAGCTGCGCGCGGGCCCGCTCGTCGTGGCCGAACAGCTCGATCATCGCGGAGTTCTTGTTGCCCAGCACGAACTCCACGGCCCGGTACTGGTCGGACTGGAAGCCCGACGACGTACCCAGGAAGCTGCGGAACTCCGCGTACTCGGACGGTGTGAGCGTGGCCAGCACCGACCACTGGTCGGTCAGGGTGCGCTGGATGTGCTTCACCCGGGCCAGGCCCTTGAGCGCGGGCCGCAGGTCGTCGGCCGCGAGGTGGGCCTGCACCGCACGCAGCTCGTGCAGCACCAGCTTGAGCCACAGCTCGGACGTCTGGTGCTGCACGATGAACAGCAGCTCGTCATGGTGCACCGGCGTGCTCACGGGGTGCTGCGCCGACAGCAGCTCGTCCAGGTGCAGGTAGGCGCCGTAGGACAGGTTCACCCGGCCCGGACGAGAGCTGTCCTCGCCGAACTCCCGGACGATCCCGTCCTCGAGCGGACGCAGCCCACCGGTCTCGCTCATACGGAAACTGTAGGGCTCGCCCCGGAGGGGAAGCCCGTGGTGCCACCCGCATGCGGCCCGCCTGCCGGTCAGAACCCCGTGCCGTGCTGCGGGAGGCACTCGGCCTGGAACGCGAGGTCGACGCTGTGCAGGGCGGTCTTGTCCTCCGTGGCGAGCAGCCCGGCGCGCGCGAGGGTGGTGGCACGCTCCCCGCCGAACAGGAGTGGGCCCAGCGCGGCGACCTCGATGGCCACGGTCGGCCCGCCCATGTCGACGCGCACGCACTCTGCGCCGTCCGGGCCACCGCGCAGGCGGAACCGGCCGCCGCGGCCGAGGAACGGGTCGTGCACGTCGAGCACGACGTCGACCTCCGAGGCGTATCGGCGCGCGGACAGTGCTGCGGGCACGTCCAGGACCCGGGCCCACATCCCGTCGCGGATGCCGGTGGTACGCACCTGCCTCGGGTCGGTGAGCAGGTACTGCAGGGGGTCGTCGAGCGGATGGGACCACACGGTCACCGTCTCCAGGAGATCCATGGCGAGCAGCACCCGCCACAGCGCGGCGTGCGCCTCCTCGGTGACGGTCACCATGTCCACGACCCGGCACGTCCGTTCGCCCTGGTCGATGCGGTAGGAGGCGTATCCGTCGGCGTGCACGAGGTGGAAGAGCGCGGTGCCGCCGTTGCGCTGCCATTCGCGGTCGAGCAGGACGTTGTCCCACCAGGCGTCGCTGCGGCTGAGCGCCCCCGGGACGGTTGCCACCCACCTCCGGTGGATCTCGGGGAAGAGCTGCCGCGCCTCGGTGGTGTCGATCTCACGGACGCCGCCGGGGTCTGGTGCTCCGCGGCGGAACGTCGCGCGTCGGCGGGTGATCTCCACGGATCGGTGCAGAGTGGCGATTCCGTAGCCGAAGCGGCCGTAGATCGAGCCCTCGCTCGCGGTCAGCAGCGACACGGCGGAGCCCTCGGCCACGAAACCGCGGTGCTGCTCCTCCATCAGCGCCCGCAGGATGCCGCGGCGGCGGTGGGTGACCGCCACGGAGACCCAGGTGACGCCGGGTGCGGGCAGCGTGGCGCCCCCGGGGAGCGTGACGTGGAACGGGAACGATCCGGTGACCCCGACGATCCGCCCGTCGTCCTCGGCGAGCAGGAACCGGTCCGGCTCGAACAGGGGACGGAAGGCCTCGATGTCCTCGTCGCGGTAGTGGAAGCCGAAGCCACGCCCGTCCACCGTGGCGATGGCGGGGAGGTCCTCGGCCCTGGAGCGGCGCAGGGCGGCAGGTGGGGGATGGTCACCGGGCTCGGATTGCTGCAGCACGATGGCGGATTCTCGCTGCCCGGACCGCGTGGCGTCGACGGGTTTGCGCGGATCCGTTCAGGATGCGGGTGGCCGCACGGGCGTGGCCCGGCCCGGCACCAGCACGTCGCGGTAGAGGTCGTGCAGCCGCCGGGCCCAGCCGACGGCCTCGTACTCGGCGAGGAACCGGGCGCGCGCCGCGGCTCCGAGCCGCTGCCGGCGCGCGTCGTCGTGGGTGAGCGCGACGAGCGCGTCGGCGATGGCGGCGGGGTGCAGCGACACGAGCATTCCGGTGTCGTTGGTGACGATCTCCGGAACGCCACCGACCCGGCTGGCGACGGCGGGTACGCCGGCCGCCATGGCCCGCAGCAGCGCGGTGGGGGCGGCCCCGGAGCGGGCGTTGTGCAGGACCAGGTCGGCCACCCGGAGCAGGGCGGCGGGCTCCTGGTGGCGGTGGACGAACCGGACGTGCCGCATCAGGTCGTCGCTTCCGTCCACACGCGACTCCAGCCACGGACGCAGCGGTCCGTCGCCCGCCATGGCGACCACCAGCGGCAGCCCGTCGGGCAGCGAGTCGAGGGCGTCGAGCAGGAGTTCGTGGCCCTGGTCCCGGCGCATCGGTGCCGTGCTCACGGCGAGCACCTCGCCGTCGGCCACACCCAGGGCGGCGCGGCGGCGCTCCCGCTCGGCCTGGTCGACCGGGCCGGGATCGGTGACGCCGTTCGGGAGGAGCACGAGGTCCTGCGGGGTGTCGGAGCCCAGGCTCCGGTACCACTCCACCTGCGCCTGTGAGATCGCGATCGTCCGGGACATGAACCGCTGCCGGGCGAGGATCTTGGCCGTGCGCTTCAGCCGGTCGACCCGGTCGGCCGGCAGGTTCTCGATCCGGTGCAGGGTGGACACGGCCGGGATGCGGTTGCGCACGGCCGCCGCCGCTCCCACCACGTCGGCGGCCGGCAGGTGGGTGTGCACGAGCTGCACGCCCTGCTGGCGCATCAGCTGGGCGGTACGGGTGACCGCGCGCGGATCCCAGGGGCCGAGCCCGAGCTCCTTGACCGGGACGCCGAGCCGGTGCAGCGCGCTGACCTGGCTGGTCTCGGAGGTGGACGCCAACGCGATCACCACGATCTCGAGATCGATCTCCCGCGCCGCCCCGGCGAGGTCGACCAGCCCGATCTCCGGGGCGTCGGGATGCAGGGTCTGGACGAGATGCGCGATCTTCACGGGCCCTCAGGGTACTGACGCGCGCCCGTTCCGCCCTCGGGGACACGGGTGGTTGTTCAGATGACCCCGAATCAGCCACGACCGACCACGTCCCGGCCGCAGCGGGGCAGGATGGGCCATCGACGGAAGGTGGGCGGATGGACGTGCACGACGGGGCCCCGCTGATCCTGCTGGTGGACGCGACGACCGGTGTGGAACGCAGGCTCGTCGAGGACTGGGTGCGGCAGGAGGGGCTGCATCCGGTGGCTGTGCTGCCCGTCGAGGGTGCGGCGCTGGCCCCGTCGGTGGCGCAGCACGGTGACGAGGCGGTCGTCGCCGCGGTGCGCGTGGCGTGGCTGCCGCGGGAGCGGGGCGGGCAGCGTCGCGTGCGGTGGGCCGACGTGGCGGCGCTGCGCAACCCGCGTCATCCCCTCCCGGTCGAGCAGGCCCGCATCGTCAGGCGGGAGCCGGACCGGGTGGCGGTGGTGGTGGCCGAGCCGGCCACCGTCGGCGACCTGGAGGAGCGGTTCACCGGCAGCCGCCCGTCGCTCCGTACGGGCGCCTTCGGTGACTTCGTCGCCCGGCAGGCCTCGCTGGCGCTGGACCGGGCCGAACGCGCGCTGGTCGGGCACCGGTACAAGGTTCCGCGCCAGGTCGCCGAGGCGATCGAGGAGAGCCCCGAGTTCCGCCGCGAGATCGCCGAGCTGGCCGCGAAGCTCGGCCGGCCCGAGGCGGACGTCGCCGCGAAGGCGAGGGCCGACCTGGACGGCCTCGTCGCCTCGATGAGCCCCGTGGCCGTCGACCTGCTGACGTCCGCACTGCGCCCGCTGCACGCGAGGGCATGGGACGTGCAGGTGGACAGCGCCGGGCTGGAGAAGCTGCGCGAGCTGAACCGGCGCTACCCCCTGGTGTTCCTGCCGAGCCACCGCTCCTACGCCGACCCGCTGCTGCTCGCCGACGTACTCGCCGAGAACGACTTCCCGCGCAACCACGTGCTCGGGGGCGACAACCTCAGGTTCTGGCCGGTCGGGCCACTGGCCAAGCGGTCAGGAGTCATCTTCATCCGGCGAAGCTTCGGCGACGACGAGATCTACAAGCTCGCGGTCCGCGAGTACTTCGCGTTCCTCCTGGCCAAGCGGTTCAACCTGGAGTGGTACATGGAGGGCGGCCGCTCCCGCACCGGGAAGCTGCGCCCGCCCCGCTACGGACTGCTCGCCAACGTGGCGGAGGCCGTGGAAACCGGCCGTGTGGAGGACGTCCACCTCGTGCCGGTCTCGATCACCTACGACCAGCTGCGCGAGGTGTCGGCGATGGCGGCCGAGCAGGCGGGGGTGCCGAAGAAGGGGGAGGGGCTGGCCTGGCTCGCGCGATACGCGAAGGCCCAGTTGCACCCCATCGGCACCGCGTACGTGCGGTTCGCCGAGCCGATCTCGCTGCGTGCGGCGCTGGGCACCCCGCAGGACGAGGCGGCCCACCGGCTGGCCCTGCAGAAGGTCGCCTTCGAGGTCGCCGTGGGGATCAACCGGGTCACGCCGGTGGTCGCGACGGCGCTCGTCACCCTGGCGCTGCTCGGCGTGCGCGACCGGGCGCTGACGCTCGGGCAGGTGCAGCGCGTGCTCGAGCCGGTGCGCAGCTACGTCAAAGCCCGCGGCTGTGCCGTCGACCCCGACCGGCCCGACCCGCTGGACACGGAGGCCGGCCTGAGCCTGGTGCTCGCCGCCCTGGCCGACTCCAAGGTCGTCACGGTGTACCGCGGCGGTGAGGAGCCGGTCTACGCGATCGAGCGCGGACAGCACCTGATCGCCGCCTTCTACCGCAACAGCGCCATCCACCATTTCATCGACCGGGCGATCGCCGAACTCATGCTGCTCAGCGCTCCGGGCGGTCGCTGGGACGAAGCGATGCAACTGCGCGACCTGCTGAAGTTCGAGTTCTTCTTCCCCGACCGTGACAGCTACCGGGCGCAGCTGTCGGCCGAGCTACGCGGGCTCGACCCGGCGTGGGAGAACGCCGAGGGCGAGCGGGTTCTCGCGGGTGCCGAGTTCCTCATCGCGCACCGGGTGCTGCGGTCGTTCCTGGACGCTCAGCTGGTGGTGGCCGAGCGGCTGGCCGCCCGGCCGCCGGGAGAGCCGATCGTGGAGAAGGCGTTCCTCGACGAGTGCAGCGGCGTCGGGCAGCAGATGCTGCTCCAAGGACGGCTGCACGGTCCGGAGTCGCTGTCCCGTGAGCTCTTCGGAAGCGCTCTGAAGCTGGCAGGCAACCGGGACCTGCTGCGTCAGGCGGACAGCCCTGCGGAGCAGGAGGCGGTCGCACAGCAGCGGCAGGCGTTCGCTGCCCAGCTGGGCGACGTCGTCCGCCGGGTGATCCGGATCGACGAGATCGATGCCGCGTCGCGGCGAGAGGCGGTAGGTGTCGAGCCATGACCCAGGCGAGCACGGGCACAGCGGGATCCGCTGCCCAGGTCTGGAGCGAGGAGCAGCTGATCGCCGACGTCGAGGCGGGTCCACAGGGACCTCGCGTCGGCGCCTTCTTCGACTTCGACGGCACCTTGATCGACGGCTACTCCCTCGCTGCATTCGCGCGCCACCACCTGCGTTCGGGGCACGTCACCCCCGCCGACATCGGACGGATGCTGCTCCTGGGCATGCGCGGGCTCACCGTGATGTTCTCGGAAGAGGACTTCGAGGACTTCTTCCTGCTCGGCATGCGGGCGTGGGCGGGTCGCCACGAGGACGAGCTGACGCAGCTCGGTGAGCGGCTGTGGATGCAAGGCGTCGCCGGGTCGCTCTATCCCGAGGCGTGGCGGCTGGTGGAGGCGCACCGCCGGGCCGGGCACACCGTGGTGCTGGCGTCGTCGGCCACGAGGTTCCAGGTGGAGCCCGCGGCGCGTGCGATGGGCGTCGACCACGTGCTCGTGACACCCGTGGAGTTCGAGAACGGGCTCGCGACCGGCCGTCCGGGTGGCCCGCCGCTGTGGCGTGCGGGCAAGGCCACCGCCGTGCGGACGTTCGCGCAGGCCCACGACATCGATCTGGCCGCGAGCTACGCCTACTCCAACGGCGACGAGGACGTGCCGTTCCTCGGCATGGCCGGGCGGGCGCGGGCGCTGAACCCCGGACCGGGGCTGGCGGCCGAGGCGATGCGGCGAAACTGGCCGATCGCCCGCTTCCGTCACCGCGGCCGTCCGGGCGCCCGGGAGATCGCCCGCACGGTGGGGGCCGTCGGCGGCACGCTCGGCGGGTTCGCCGCGGGTCTCGCGCTCGGGGCGCTCAACAGCATTGCCGGGGAGGGCACGCGGCGCGAGGCCGTCGATCTCGGGCTGACGCTCGCGGGCGAGCTGGGCACCGCGCTGGGCGGGGTGCGGCTCGACGTCCGCGGCGCCGAACACCTCGTCTCCGCCCGTCCCGCCGTGTTCCTGTTCAACCACCAGAGCCAGCTCGACGTCCTGATCCTGACGAAGCTGCTGCGCACCCGATTCACCGCCGTCGTGAAGAAGGAGGCCGCGAGCGTGCCCGGGTTCGGGCTGGCGTTCCGGCTCGCCGACGTGGCGTTCGTCGACCGCGCCGACACCGGCGCGGCGCGGGCGGCACTGGAGCCCGCGGTGCAACGGCTGCGTGAGGGGATCTCGCTCGTCGTCGCACCGGAGGGCACACGGTCGGCCACCCCGGCGCTGGGCCGGTTCAAGAAGGGCGCGTTCCACGTCGCGATGCAGGCGGGCGTCCCGATCGTGCCCATCGTCATCCGCAACGCCGGCGAGCTGATGTGGCGCGGGGCGTCGACCCTGCGTGAGGGCACGGTGCAGGTCACCGTGCTCCCGCCGATCCCGACCGGCGGGTGGACGGTGGAGGAGCTGGACCGCCACATCGCGGAGGTCCGTGACCAGTACATCGACACCCTCGCGCACTGGGACGGCCGCAGCGGTCCGTCCCGCGTGCCGAACGGGGAGGTCACCGTGACGGCCGGCCCGTCCGGTCCCGTGGGCGCGCCGCTCGACGCGCGCCCACTGCGATGGGGAACCGCGCGCGAGATGAACGCGCTGGAGACGGCCATGTGGCGCGGCGAGGCGGGGGACCCGCGACTGCGCTCCAACGTGACGCTGCTGGAGCTGCTCGACCCGGCGCCGGACTGGGAACGGCTCGTCGCCGCGCACGAGTGGGCCTCGCGGATGGTGCCCCGGATGCGCCAGCGGGTGGTGGAGCCCGCGCTGGGAATCGGCACGCCGACCTGGGAGGCGGTCGACCATCTCGACCTCGTCCATCATCTGTCCCGGGTGCGGCTGCGGCGCCCGGGTTCGACGCGCCAGCTGCTCGACGTGGTGCAGGAGTTCGCTGCGGCCCAGTTCGACCGCGACCGGCCGCTGTGGCGGGCGTTGCTGGTGGAGGGCCTCCAGGGCGGTCGCGCCGCCTACGTCGTGACCACGCACCACAGCGCGACCGACGGCCTCGGTGCCGTGCAGCTCATGGGCATGTTGCACAGCCGCTCACCGGAGCACGACCCGCACCGGCCCGAGCCGCCGGAGCCGCACCCCGAGCCGCCCGTGTCCCCGGTCGAGCTGCTGACCGAGCAGGTGGGGCGAGCGGCCCGCGGGGTGCCGGGTGAGGTGGTGCGCCGCGGTGCCGAGGTACTCGGCGCGCTGGCCAGGCCGGAGGCGGTCGCCACGCGGGCCGTCGAGACCGTCCGCTCGCTCGGCAAGACCGTCGCGCCCCCGACGACGGGCCACTCCCCGCTGCTCGCGGAGCGCAGCGGTCAGTGGCACTTCGAGGTGATCGACGTCGGTCTCGACGAGCTGAAGGCGGGGGCGAAGGCCGCAGGCGGGTCGCTGAACGACGGGTACCTGGCCGCGGTGCTCGGCGCCTTGCGCCACTACCACCAGCACTTCGGCGCCGAGCTGGGCACGATTCCGATCGGCATCCCGATCAGCCTCCGTACGCAGGACGACCCGCAGGGCGGCAACCGGTTCACCGGCGCCCGTCTTCCCGGGCCGCTCGACGAGCCCGACGCCGTCGCCCGGATCCGGGCGGTGCGGGAGTTCGTGCTCACCGCGCGGTCGGGCGCCGGCGTGGACGTGGTGGGCCTGCTCGCCCCCGCGCTGCCGTGGCTGCCCGGAGCCGTGCTCGGCCCCGCATCGGCCCGGCTGACCTCGGCCAACGACGTGCAGGTCAGCAACCTTCCGGGGGTGAGCCACCCGGTGTACATCGCCGGTGCCCGGATCACGCGCATGTACCCGTTCGGCCCGCTGCCGGGCGTGGCGGCGACGATCACCCTGCTCTCCCACGACGGGACGTGCTGCATCGGCGTCAACCTCGACCCGGCGGCGATCACGGAGCCTGCCGTGCTGATGGCGGGGTTGCGGGCCGGCCTGGACGAGGTGGTGGCGCTGGCGGGCTGACGGCGACGCCGGAGGCCGGGCCTACTCCGCGAAGGTGGTGGCCACGGGCTGATGGTCCGATGCCTCGGTGTCGGTCAGGACCTCGGCGCTCTTGACGTGTTGGGCGAGGTCGGGCGTGGCGAGGATGTAGTCGATCCGAATGCCGCGCTTGGTGTCCATGTCGCGGTAGAGGGTGGGCCCGTCCTCCTCGCGGTTGCCCGCCACGGTCCAGGTGTCCACGAATCCGTCGGGCCGAACGAGCCGCCCGTATCCCGAGCTCCGCGGTCCGGCCAGAAGCGAGTACGGGGGGTCGTCGGGGGTGAAGTTGAGGTCGCCCATCAGGATCGCGCTCGGGGGCACGGCGGGCGGCGGGGATTCGTTCCACGACGGGTCGATCCGGGCGTTGTCCGTGATGGCCGTACCGGAGTTCACGGTTCCGTCGGCCGCTGCGCGCCGATGAATGTCGAGCGAGAGCTGGGCGTGCTGTATGCGTTCCTCTGTGCACAGGTGCGAGAAATGGCTGGTGTACACGCGGACGACACCCAGTGGCGTCTCGATCGTCGCCTCGGTGAGCCCACGTTGAATGGAATGGGCGTTGAGCGGACTGAGCTTCGGAAAGAGGAATGTCCGAGTCGTCAGGATCGGCCACCGCGACAGGACCGCATTCCCGAACTGACGACGACGATGCACTCCGGCCACCGTCTTGTGGATGTCGATGGTGGCGCCGTAGACGAAGTGGTAGTCACCGAGAGCGCCGGCGATGTGCTCGACCTGGTGGATGTTGCCCGACCTGTCCCAGTACGCCTCGGCCTCCTGGAGACCGACGATGTCGGCACCTTCCAGCGCCTGCGCAGTGCGGTCGATGTCGTAGCGGCCGTCGCGGCCTCTGCCGAACTGAATGTTGTACGTGACGACACGCATTGCGGCTGCATCCCCCGTCTGTCGGCGCGGAGCTCCCACGACAAGAGGTAGGCCGATGACCTTGCACAGGCGTGTCGGGCGTGTGGCCGGCTCGCGGCGCCTCGGCCAACGTCGACGGGCGCGCCGGGGGTGTGGCGTGGGCCATGCGCCCGACTCGTCAGCAGGCCGCCGGCTGCGGCGGCGGGGGATGATGCGGTTGTGCTGCCCCTGGACGGAATCCTCGTCGTGTCCTGCGAGCAGGCCGTGGCCGCGCCGTTCGCCACCCGCCAGCTCGCCGAGCTCGGAGCCCGCGTGATCAAGGTCGAGCGGCCGGGCGACGGCGACTTCGCCCGTGCCTACGACACCACGGTGCGAGGCCTGTCCAGCCACTTCGTCTGGCTCAACCGGTCGAAGGAGAGCCTGGCGCTCGACCTGAAGGCCGACGCGGGGGCGGGCACGGACGCAGTGCTGCCCCGGCTGCTCGCCCGCGCGGACGTCTTCGTGCAGAACTTCGCGCCCGGCGCGGCGGAGCGGCTCGGGCTGGGTCATGAGGAGCTGCGGGCGAGGTTCCCACGGCTGATCACGTGCTCGATCTCCGGGTACGGCCCGTCGGGCCCGTACCGTGACGCGAAGGCCTACGACCTGCTGATCCAGTCCGAGGCGGGTCTCGTCTCCGTCACCGGCACGCCCGACGAGCCCGCGAAGAGCGGGATTCCCGCCGCGGACATCGGCGCGGGCATGTACGCGTTCTCCGGGATCCTTGCGGCCCTCTACGACCGTGAGCGCACGGGCGTGGGCACGCATCTGGAGATCAGCCTGTTCGACACACTGGTCGAGTGGATGGGGTTCCCGCTGCAGTACACGGCGGGTAGCGGCACACCGCCGCGGCGGGCAGGGACCAGCCACTCCGCGATCGCGCCCTACGGCACGTTCGCGGTGGGAGACGGCACCGAGGTCGTGCTCGGGATCCAGAACGAGCGGGAGTGGGTGGCGTTCTGCGGGGTCGTGCTGCAGCGACCGGGGCTGGCCGCCGACGAGCGGTTCCGTAGCGGCTCACTGCGGGTGGAGCACCGCCCGGCGCTGCACGCCGAGATCGATGCCGTGTTCGCCCACCTCACCGGCGCCGAGGTGACGCAACGGCTCACCGAGGCCCGGATCGCCCATGCCCGTCGTCGCGAGGTGGCGGAGGTGCTCGAACACCCCCAGCTCGCCGCACGGGAGCGCTGGACCGAGGTCGGCTCTCCGGTCGGTCCGCTTCGCACGCTCCTGCCACCGATCACGCTGCCGGGCCGCCCGCCCCGCATGGACCCGATCCCGGAGGTGGGCGAGCACACGGCGGCAATCCTGCGCTGGCTGGAGGAATGAGCCGGTGTCAGCGCCGGCCCGTCACTCCAGGCCGGCCGCCGCGCGCAGTCGCGCGAGCTTCGGTTCCATCTCCTGGTCCGGTACCTCCGCCATGACCTCGGCCCCCACCGGCACGGACGTGGTCAGCAGGCCGTCGGCGAACAGGTCGATCCGGCTCACCGACGGCGCCGCGACCGTGCGGAGCGCGGTCCCGGGCGTGGAGACGTCGATGGTGGTGGCGATCGGCCCGCCGGTCCAGACGGGGATTCCGCGGAGCGTCCCCGCGCTGGCGACGTGCGTGTGGCCGGCGAGCACCACGCGGACGTCGGTGCCGGCGATCGCGTCCCCGAGCTCCTCACGGTTCAGCAGGGGAATGGACGCGGCGAGCGGAGAGGCGCTGGGCAGGGGCGGGTGGTGCAGGGCGAGCACCGTGCCTGCGGGGACGGGTTCGGCCAGCTCGGCGCGCAGCCAGGCCAGCTGGCCCGGGCGCAGGGATCCGTGGGCCTGGCCGGGCACCGTGCTGTCCAGCACGATGATCCGCAGCGTTCCCACGCGAACGACCTGGTCGAGCGGTTCCCGGGACGGCGCCTCACCCAGGAGATGCGCGCGGAACGCCTCGCGGTCGTCGTGGTTGCCGGCGGCGTAGACCACCGGTATCCCGAGGCGGTCGGCGACCGGTTCCACGAGCGCGCGCACCCGCCGGTACTCCTCGGGGCGTCCGTGCTCGGCGAGGTCGCCGGTGACCACGAGCGCACCGGCCGCGGCTCCCACATCGAGGACGGTCCGCAGAGCACGCTCGAGGAGGGCCGCGGTGTCGACCCCACCGGGGAAGTCGTCACCCTCGCCCACGAGATGCAGGTCGGTGAGCTGTATCAACGTATGGGTAGCGGTCGTCACACCCCCATCGTGGTCCGGGGCTACGGACGGCGCCACGTCACACCGAACCCGGCTGATCCACCCGGCGCGAACGACGGACCCGGCCGCCCCGGGATCGGGACGGCCGGGCCACGGCCTGGCTCACGACACCCGCTACTTCCTGCGGGTCACCTCGCCACCAGGTAGATGCCGTAGGCGACGATCGCCACCGACGCCAGCACGCACACGCAGGCCATCGTCATGCCGATGGCGGGACTGATCGCGCCCGCACCGCCTTGTGGACGCGTCACGTCGCTGCGCGCGGCGGATACGCCGACGAGCGCCAGCGCCACGAGCACCACCACGGCGACCGCCGCCGCCAGCGACACGAGAGCCACCAGCAGCAGGGATCCCCAGTCGATGTTCACGTCCGTTACTCCTTCGTAGGACCGTCAGGCACGAGCCGCAACGGGCTCGGGAACGCTCGGTACGTCGTTGACGTTGTGGGCGGTGACCGGGCGGCGGCGCGAGGCGACGTAGATGCCGGCCGCGACGCCGACGCCCACCACCGCTACGACCACGGTGCCGACCGTGCCGCCGTCGTTGACGGCCCATGCTGCGACCGCTCCGACCACAGCGGCGGCCGGCAGCGTCACGATCCAGGCGATGGCCATCTGTCCGGCGACACCCCACTGGACCGACGCGAGGCGACGACCCGCCCCGGCCCCGAAGATCGATCCTGTGGCGACGTGGGTGGTGGAGAGAGCGAAGCCCATGTGCGACGAGGTGAGGATGACAGCAGCGCTGCTGACCTCGGCGGCGAATCCCTGCGGGGTCTGGATGTCGCTCACCCGCTTGCCGAGGGTCTGGATGATCCGCCAGCCGCCGAAGTACGTTCCGAGTCCGATGGCGAGGCCGCAGGTCAGGATGACCCAGACGGGCGGGCCGGCGGAGGAGGGCAGTGCACCCGCGGTGATCAGCGTGAGGGTGATGACGCCCATGGTCTTCTGTGCGTCGCTCGTGCCGTGGGCGAGCGAGACCAATGACGCCGACACGATCTGGCCGACCCGGAACCCGCCGCTGGTGGTGCTCTGGTCCACCCGCGCCGTGATCTTGTATGCGAGATAGGTCGCGATCAGCGCGATGATCCCGGCGACGAGCGGGGACGCCACCGCAGGCAGGATCACCTTGCTGAACAGCGCTCCGAAGTTGATCGCTCCGGTTCCGGCGGCCGCCCACGTCGCTCCGATCAGCCCGCCGAACAACGCGTGCGAGGAGCTCGACGGCAGGCTGAGCAGCCAGGTGATCAAGTTCCAGAGAATTGCGCCGACGAGGCCGGCGAATATCACGACCGGTGTGATGCGGGCCTCATCCACCAGTCCGTTGGAGATCGTCTTGGCCACCTCGACGGAGAGGAAGGCGCCGACGACGTTGAGTACTCCTGAGATCAAGACCGCGATCTTCGGGGGAAGGGCGCGGGTGGCGATCGAGGTCGCCATGGCGTTGGCCGTGTCGTGGAAGCCGTTCGTGAAGTCGAACGCCAGGGCGGTTATTACCACCACCACGACGATGACCGAGTAGTTCATATGCGCAGGTCCCTTCGGGTTACGGCCACGCGCACCACGCTACGGACCCGTACGTGAACGGCACATGAACCATTAAGAAAACATACACGTGGTCCCGTCGGAGTTGATGGCGGATAGCATCCATCCGCGTTGTCCGAAATGTCAAACGCTACCAATGCGTCGGGAAATAATCCTTCAAGAAACAGCCGTGCAGATCTTCGCCGGCCTCGCCGCGAATGATCGGGTCATACACCCGTGCCGCCCCGTCGACAAGGTCCAGCGGGGCGTGGAAGCCCTCGTCGGCCAATCGCAGCTTCAGCGGGTGCGGTCGCTCGTCGGTGATCCAGCCCGTGTCCACGGCCGTCATCAAGATGCCGTCTGTTGCGAGCATCTCACCCGCACTCGTGCGGGTGAGCATGTTGAGGGCGGCCTTGGCCATATTGGTGTGGGGATGGCCGGGGCCCTTGTAGGCGCGGGTGAACTGGCCCTCCATCGCGCTGACGTTCACCACGTACTTGCGCCGGGCGGTCGAGGCAGCCAATGCCGGCCGCAACCTGCTCACCAGAAGGAACGGTGCCGTCTGGTTGCACAGCTGCACTTCGAGCAGCTCGAGCGGATCGATCTCCTGCACGTGCTGGGTCCAGCTGTTCACCGGTGCGGTGTCCGGTAGCAGTCCGCCTGCGTCGATCGCGGTGCCGGCTGCGATCCGCTCGGGCGAGGCACTGCCTGCGGTGAGGGCCAGTTCGGTGAGGGCGGCCGGGGTGCGCTGCAGCCCGCCTGTGATGGCGGCCGGACGCTCGCCGCGCACGTGGTCGAAGGTGAGGATCTCGACCAGCTCGGCGGTGGCGCCCGGACCGGCCTGCTCCGCCTCGAGCAGCGCGGCGTAGGAGCCGGGGGAGCGCCGCACGGTCTGTGCGGCGTTGTTCACCAGGATGTCGAGCGATCCCTCGGCGGCCACCGTGTCGGCGAGGCCGATGACCTGGGCCGGGTCGCGCAGGTCGATGCCGACGACCCGCAGCCGGTGCAGCCAGTCGGCGCTGTCGGGCATGGCGGTGAACCGGCGCACGGCGTCGTTCGGGAACCGGGTGGTGATCGTCGTGTGCGCCCCGTCGCGCAGCAGCCGGAGTGCGATGTACATGCCGATCTTCGCCCGCCCGCCGGTGAGCAGGGCGCGACGGCCCGTGAGGTCGGTGCGGGCGTCCCGCTTGCTCCGGTTCAGCGCTGCGCAGGACGGGCAGAGCTGGTGGTAGAAGGCGTCGACCACGTGGTAGCGGTTCTTGCACGTGTAGCAGGCCCGGGAGCGCAGCAGCGTGCCCGCTGTGGCGTCGGGGGCGGTGGAGACGAGCGGGATGCCGCGCGTCTCGTCGTCGATCCGGCCGGGAGAGCCTGTGGCCGTGGCTGCGGTGACCGCGTTGTCGGCGGCGAGGACGGCCTCGCGCTTCGCTGCCCGGCGCCGCAGCCGTACCGACTTGTAGATGCCGGCGGTGGCCCGCCGGATTCGGACCGCGTCCGGGTGCTCGGGAGGCAGCTCGTCGACCTCGGCGAGCACCCGGAGGCAGGTCTGCAGGTCGGCGGGGTCGATACCGGACACGCCCGAAGGGTACGGGTGTCAGTCGGTGATCTCTGCCAGTGCCTTGCGCGCCTGCTCCAGCTCTGCCTCGAGAGCCGCGACGCGGGCGGCGCGCTGCTCCCGGGCTGCGCCGATCACGGCCTCGATGGGCCCGGCCAGCTCCTCGTGCAGCTCCTGTGCGGCGCGGGTGACCGCCGCGGCGGTGACCGGGAGGCCGCGGCTGAGCCACGTGGTGCCCTGCTTGAGCTCCGCCTGCCAGTCGCCGTCGGCGGTGCCGCTGACCGTGAGGGTGAGCTCGATCGTGCGGGTGGTGCGCGCGCTGGAGCCCTTCGGACGGCCGCGGCGGGGCTTCTCGCCCCCGGCGTCGGCGTCGGCGGGCTCCGGAGCTGCCGGGGCGTCGGACGGCGCCGATGCCGATTCCGTGGGTGCCGACTCGGATGCCGGGCCCGCAGCAGACTCGTCGGATGCGGTTTCCGGGGCGCTGGAACCGGCGGGTCGCCGGGGGGCGGTAGTGGCCTGGGGCGTGCTCATCGGTGTGGCGTGCTCCCTCTCGTGATAGTGCGGCGAACCAGGTTGATCGTAGAACATCCGTTCGAAATGTCCGGGGGGTGGGGTTGCCCACGCCCTGTACAACTGATTAGCAAAGCTATATAAACTGGGCCCGTGAAGATCAGGTCGTATCGGCCGCGAGGAACAATCCGATGAAGAACCGCTTCGAGCTCGGATGCGACGGCCCGATGACGCTGGTCGTCGGGGTGGACGGCTCGGACACCGGATGGCGTGCCTTCCATTACGCCCTCGGTCAGGCCCGCCGCCAGGGCGCACGGGTTGTCGCCGTGTTCGCGGAGAGCTTCCCGGCGGCGTCGTTCGCCGGCGCAGGGGCGCTCGCGCTCCCGATCGCCGAGGACTCGGCCGACGAGCTCCGCGAGGAGTTGCGCACCGACATCGAGAAGCTGGGACGCGAGCACGGGGTGGACGTCCGCTTCGTCGTCGCCACCGCCGACCCGGTGCTGGCGCTCACGCAGGTGGCCGAGGAGGTCCGCGCCGACGCCATCCTGGTCGGCGCGAGCACCCACGCGGCCCACAAGCTGTTCGGGTCGGTTGCCGTGCGTGCGGTGCGGAGCGGACGCTGGCCGGTCACCGTCGTGCCGTAGGGGTCGGCCCCAGGTCACCCCGCCGCGCGGGAGACGGCGGACGGTTCCTCCTCGCCGAGAATCGACCCGATCCGGCCCACCGCCTCGGGCCTGCTGACGCGCAGGAGGCCGAGGGCGAGGAAGCCGAGGACGATCGCGGCCAGCGTGATGTACGGCGTCATGTCCAGCGGCTCGGGCGGTGTCGGGTAGACGGAGCCGTACAGCGCCGCGGCGAAGATGATCACGCCGACCGCGGGTACCACGAGGTGGCGGACGAGGCAGTAGCGCTCGACGGTGCGCCGGAAGAACACCGCGCCGCCGATGCACAGCCCGATGTAGACGAGGATCACGCACAGCGTGCCCAGCGTCGCGAAGAAGTAGTAGACCGTGGTGGGTTCGCCGCCGAGATCCTTCGTGCCCAGCCCGAATCCGACCAGCGCGGCCAGCACGGTGGCCACCGCCGCCACGGTGAGTGCGGCGTTCGCGGGCGTCCGGAAGCGGGAGTGCGTGCGCCCCAGCCACGGCGGAAGTGCACCCTCGCGTCCCATCGAGAAAAGGGTGCGGGTGGCAGCGGTGGCGCACCCGACGCAGACGAAGAAGGCCGACAGCAATGCGCCGATCTCCACGAGAGACGCCAGCGTGTCACCCACGAATTGGGCCGCGATCGTCTTGAGCGCGAACGAGTCCGCGCCGAACGCCGCTCCGTTTTCCACGCCGAATCCGATGGACATGCTGTACGTCGTCCAGAGATAGAAGATGGTGGCCAGGCCGACTGCCGCGATGACGGCGATCGGAATGGAACGGCGCGGGTTCTTGGTTTCCTCGCCGAAGTCGGCGGCGCTCTCGAAGCCGATGTAGGACGTGATACCGAGAATGATTCCGTAGAAGACCCCGGAGAAGCCGCCCTTCTCGGTGTGGGCGAATGTGAACGGCTCGGCGGTGTTCCCCTGGGCGCCGCCCTTTGCTGTGACCGTGATGTCGACGACGAGGATCACGATGATCGTGATGGCCGCAACCGCCAGTTGCAGTCGGCTGGTCACCGCGATCCGGATGATCGACAACCCCACCAGAAGGGCCATTCCGAGCAGGAAGATCGGGAACCACCAGACCTGACCCAGGCCCAAGAGATCCGACGTGAGGTAGGCGACCGCGGCCATCGTCATCGGCACGAAGCAGACCAGGCCGAACGTGTACAGCCATCCGGCCATGAAGCCCATCGTCGGGCCGAGGCTGCGGCTGACGTAGGTGTAGGCGTAGCCGGCGGCGGCCATCCGGCGGGTGAATCCGATCACCACGGCGGCGAGGGCGAGGCAGGCGATGCCACCGAGCACGAATGCCAGTGGCGTGGAGCCGCCGGCGATCACCGCGACGCCGGGGACGTTGAGCAGCATCGCCATCCCGGGCGCCAGGATCGTCACCGAGATCGCGATCACGTCCCTCGTCGAGAGCGAGGCGGTTGCGAGGCCGGGGGACGGGATGAATGGGTCGCGTTGCGTGCTGTTCATCAGTAGAACTCGAAGTACTCGCGCTGCTGCCAGTGGGCGGCAGCTGTGTCGGGGTCGTCAGCGGTGTCACGGGCCGACTCGAAGCGGGCGTACTCGGCGCGTTTCATCAGCAGGTAGGAGTCGACGACCTCGGGGCCGAACTGCTCGCGGTAGAGCGGGTCCTTGTCCAATTCGCCGATCGCGTCGAGCAGGGTGGTGGGCAGGGGCGGGGCCGGGTTGGCGTAGGGATCGCTGATGACCGCCGGTGGGGGTTGCAGCCCTCGGGCGATGCCGTCGCGGCCTGCGGCGAGGTCGGCGGCGAGCAGGAAGTAGGGGTTGGCCGCCGGTTCGGCGAGGCGGTTCTCCAGGTGCGTGCCGGGATCGCCGGGGGCGCCTTGGACGCGCACGAGGACGCCGCGGTTCTCCACGCCCCAGGAGATCCGGTCAGGGGCGAACGAGTAGGGGGCCAGCCGGGAGTAGCCGTTCACGGTGGGGATGGCGAACGCGGCCATGGCGGGGGCGTGGGCGAGCTGTCCGGCCAGATAGCCCATCCCGGTCGGGGACAGGACGGCGTCGGAGGAGCGGAAGACGTTCTCGCCCGCGGCATCGGTCAGCGAGGCGTGCAGGTGCCATCCGCTCGCGAAGAAGTTGGGCAGCAGCGGCCGGCACATGAACGTGGCGTGCAGCCCCTGCCGGGCGCTGATCTGTTTCACCGCCGAGCGGAACAGGATCATGGCGTCGGCGGAGTCCAGACCGGTCATCGGGCTGAAGCTGATCTCGAGCTGTCCTGGCCCCCACTCGTCCTCGATCGCCCGGGGCGGTAGACCGATCGCGGCCAGCCCGTCGCGCAGTGCGGTGATCGGGTCGTGCAGGGAGTCCAGGCGAACCTCGGAGAGGTACTGGTAGCCGAGCTGGACCGGTTCCACCGCGAGCGCCGCGGGGGGCTGCGTGGTGTCGTGCATGCCGATCGCCGGGGAGTGCCTGCGGGTGAGGTAGAACTCGACCTCCAGCCCGGTGGTGTAGGTCAGGCCCTGCTCGGCCAGTCGCTTCAGTTGCGTGCGCAGGACGTGCCGCGGGTCGAGCGGTACGGGGCTCCCGGTGGAGAAGTAGGCGTCGCACAGCATCCAGGCCGTGCTGTCGGCCCAGGGCAGCACCCGGAACGTCGTGGGGTCCGGGACGATGACCACGTCCGGAAACCCGGTGAGCTCGTCGATCCCCAGCCCGCCGCCGGCCGCGAACGCCGCGGGGTAGACGAAGTTCGCCGTGTCCATGCTGTAGATCGCGCCCGAAAAGTCCACTCCACTGCTCAGTGCACTGATCGCCGCGTGGGGGGACAGGAACTTCGCCCGCGGCGTCCCGTGCTGATCCACCACCACTGCCCGGATGGTTTTGATTCCCAACCGGTCGATCTGCTCAGCCACGGCAGCGGCCGCGGCCTGCTGGTCGGCGGTGTGCAGGCCATGCTCGGCGACGAATCCCTGCCGGCCGATACCGGAGGCAGCCGACACGAAATTCGCTGCAGTCATTCGAATTGTCCACCTTTCCCCTGGGGTCACCCAGTGCCGTGTGGCGTGGCCATTCTTCCGAGGCCGTGTGAAATCCGTGTGAGTTGTCAGAACGGCGCCGAAAGTAAGGAAAGAGAAAAGAGTAGTAATAGTGCGGGGAATCAGTGCCGGCGGGGCCGGCGGGTCGGTGTGGCGGTCAGCGGGTCCTCCGGCCAGTCGTGTTTCGGGTACCGGCCCCGCAGCTCGGCCCTGACCTGGGGATAGCCGGTGGCCCAGAACGAGGCCAGGTCGGTGGTGACCGCGGCCGGTCGGCCTGCGGGCGAGAGCAGGTGCAGCACCACCGGCAGCCGCCCCGCGGCAACGGTCGGGCCGGCGGTCCAGCCGAGCGCCTCTTGCACCCGCACCGCCAGTACCGGTCGCTCGCCGGAGTAGTCGAGCGCGATCCTGGAGCCGGACGGCACTGTGATCCGTTCGGGAGCGAGCTCGTCGAGGACGGCGGCCTGCCGCCAGTCCAGCATCGAGCGCAGGATCGCGCCGGCGTCGATCCGGCCGAGGTCCGCGCGGTTGCGAGCAGTGGTGAACGGACCGGTCCACCACCGGTCTGGGTCGGAGAGAATCGCCCCGTCCGATACGTCAGGCCAGTCGTCGGGCAGCACGCGGTGCAGGGTGTCGAGACGGTCACGCAGCCGCCTCGCGGCGTCGGTCCAGCGAAGCAGTCCGGTGCCCTCGACCCGCAGGCCCTCGAGCAGCGCCTCGCGGAGGGCCGCCGGATCGGGACGGGCCACCCGGTGCTCGTCCAGGACGATCGCGCCGAGCCGGCGGGCGTGCCGGGCCACGACGTCCCCGCCCGTCCGGCCGGACGCGTGCCAGACCACCTCGTCGGCCTCGGAGAGCAGCGCGGGTGCGGCGAGCTCGGCCAGCTCCCGGTCGGCGGGGGCGGCCAGCCGCACCCGGCCGTTCTGAGCGCCGGGCGTGCGGTCGGCGACGGCGACGGCGAGCCATTCGTGACCGTCGAGGCCACTGCCGGGGGCTAGCTCGACGGCGGTGCCGCCCGCCATCAGGTAGAGCGACGAGCCCGCCGCCCGTCGGCGGGCCAGCCGCTCCGGGTGGGCGAGAGCCACGACGAGCGCGGCTCGCCGGGCGCGTTCCTGCGGGCCGTCATCAGCGCCACCGCTTCCGCTCCTCGCGTCGGGCAGCAGGCGGGCCAGGCGTGTCACCTCCGCGCGCCAGCGGCGCGAGCCCGGCGCCTCACCCGAGCGCAGGCGGGGCAGCTCGCCGTCGACCTCGGCCCCGGAGGCGAGAGTGTCGTCGTCGAGCAGGGCCACCACCTCGGCCGCGTTGCGTGCGCCGACGAGCGCGGCACCGTCGAGCAGGGCCCGGGCCAGGCGAGGGTGCAGGCCCAGCTCGGCCATTCGTCGCCCACGCTCGGTGGCGCCCGTCCCGTCGAGGGCGCCGAGCGCACGCAGCACGTTCTGGCCGGCGAGCAGCGGACCTTCCGGCGGCGCGTCCCACCACCGCAGGGCGGAGCCGTCCGGGGTGCCCCAGCAGGCCAGGTCGAGCGCGAGACGGCTGAGGTCGGCGGTGCGGATCTCGGGTTCGGGGTAGCGCGCCAGCAGCTCCCCCTCGGGCCAGCAGCGATGCACGCTTCCGGGCGCCTCCCGGCCCGCCCGGCCGGCCCGTTGCTCGGCAACGGCGGCTGACACGCGCACGGTGACGAGCCCCGCCAGGCCGCGGCGGTGGTCCACGCGGGGCACCCTGGCCCGCCCGGCGTCCACGACGATCCGGACCCCGGGCACGGTCAGGCTGGACTCGGCCACCGCCGTCGCGAGCACCACCCGGCGCCGGGGACCGGGGCGAAGCGCCGCGTCCTGGTCGGCGGCCGGCATCCTCCCGTGCAGCGGCAGCACGTCGGCGTCCACATCGGAGAGAGCGGATGCCGTGCGCCGGATCTCGGCGACGCCGGGCAGGAACGCGAGGACATCGCCGTCGTCCCCGGCGAGCGCGTCGCGCACCGCCCTGGCCACGCACGCCTCGATCCGCTCCCCACGCACCGGCGGCGTGTGCCGCACCACGACGGGGAAGGTCCGCGCCTGCACCTCCAGCACCGGGGCAGGCGCGCCGGAAGCGCCGAGCAACTCGGCGAGCCTGCCGGTGGCGACCGTGGCCGATGTGGCGAGCAGACGCAGGTCGGGCCGCAGCCCGTCGCGGGCGTCGAGGAGCAGGGCGAGCAACAGGTCGGCGTCGAGGTGCCGTTCGTGGGCCTCGTCGAGCACGACCGCGTCCACCCCGGCGAGCTCCGGGTCGCCGATCAGCCTGCGCAGCAGCAGGCCCGACGTGACGACCTCGATGCGCGTGGCCGCCGACCGGCGTGCGTCGCCGCGCACCGCGTAACCGACGGTCTCGCCGACCGCCTCGCCCAGCAGCGCCGCCATCCGGGCGGCGGCGGCCCGAGCCGCGAGCCTGCGCGGCTCGGCGACCAGGACCTTCCCCTCCGTACCCGCCGCGAGCGCCAGCGGCACGAGCGTGGTCTTGCCCGTGCCGGGCGGCGCCACGAGCACCGTGCTGCCCTGCGTGGCCAGCGTGGCCGTGACCTCGTCGAGCACGCTGCGGACGGGTAGGTCGGGTAGGTCGAGCGGCAGGATCATCCCCGCCAGTCTGCCGGGGCCGCTGTCCCGGTGGGCGGGTGCTCGTTCTATGACGCTCTATCCAGCGCGGGGGCGTCGGGGAGGGGGTGGAGCAGCGCGGAGCGGTCCTGCGCCCAGCGCTCCAGCAGCAGGTCGCCGAACCGGTCGGCGAGGAGGCTGCTCGCCCGGATTCCGAAGACGATGTCCGCGGCCAGGGTGGGTTCGGCCGCCAGGAGCGGGGCGATCACGCCTCGCCGCACGGTCTGTTCGTGCACGGCGTCGGCCTCGACGTGCTCGGCGTAGAACTCGACCGCCGCGTCCGGCAGTTCGAGCCGGCGCATGGCGCGGACGAGCCGGTCGGAACCGGGGGAGGAGGTGAGCTCCACGGTGGCGAACTGGCCGACGAGCGCGCCGCGCAGCGCCCGGTGCAGCCCGCACACCGACATGAGGTTCACCTCGGCCAGCGTCTGGGCGGGCGCCGCGTCCAGGTACGCGCCGTACGAGGCGTCGAGTTCGAGCGCGCGCATCATCTCGGCGAACAGGTACGCGTGCATCCGGTCCGGATCGCCCGCGCCGTACTCGTCGTGCTCGACGCTCACCAGCGCGGCCTTCGCCGGCCCGTCCAGCCGCGGGATCACCCAGGCCTGCGGGTCGGCCTCCTTGAGGTGATAGAGCGACCGGTGGGCGACGTACTCCCGCACCTGCCACCGCTCGCCGTCGCGGCGCAGGTGGTGGGAGACGCCGTGCGCGTCCACCGGTTCGACGAGCAGTGACTCCAGTTCGGCATCGACCGCGTCGATCGAGCCGTCGGATGGAGCGACGTCCGCGCGCAGTGCGCCGAGGAAGATCCGTTCCATCTCCGCCCGGACCGTGAGCAGCGCAGGGTCCCACTCGAGGTCGTCCTCCACTCCTGCGAACCCGCGGTAGTGCAGCTCGTAGAGGCAGTACAGCGCGAGCTGCAGGTCCTCGCCGTAGGGATCGGCCGGGTCGACGGGCGGCAGGATCTCCGGCCCGCGGCGCAGCGATCCGATCACCGCCGCCGACAGTGGGCCGCGCGGCTCCGGCAGCGCGGGCGGCTCAACGAGCGTCGGTCGGCTTCTGCTGAGCACGGTCCTCCCCTTCGTCGTGGCGCACCTTGCGCCGGTGGCTGGTGTCGCAGAACGGCTGACGGCGGCTGCGCCGGCACATGCACAGCGCGGTGACCGGACGATCGGAACGCACCCGCCGCCCGTCCGGCAGCACCACCTCGACGGGTCCGGACACGAGGAGCGGGCCCTCGTCGGTGAGCACGACCTCCCGTGCGGCGTCACGCATGGCGCGCCCCGACGACCACGAGCTCTTCGAACCTCTGCCCCGGGTGGATCAGGCCGCGGGACTCCAGGAGCGCTGCCCGGGAGCGCATGACCGGGCCGAACGGGACGGTGGCCCGGGCGAGCAGGCCGGACGAGAGCCCCGCCCGCTGCAGCGCCTCGACGGTCGCGTCGGCGTCGCACACCGCCGAGTGCACGATCAGCACGTGACCGTCGGGCGCGAGGACATCGGGCACGCCCGCGCAGATCCGATCGAGCAGCGCCCGCCCGTCCGGCCCGGCGTCCCAGCAACGGGCCTTGCGGTGGCGCGGCAGGACGGCGGTCGGTGCGGGGACGTAGGGCGGGTTGGCCACGACCAGCCCGAAACGCCGTCCGGCCACTGGGGCGAAGAGGTCACCCCGGTGGACCGAGACGGGCGCTCCGTGCAACCTGCTGTTGAGCCAGGTCGCGATCACCGAGCGCATCGACAGATCGACCGCCGTGACGGAGGCGGCGCCCGCGCGGGCCGCCGCCACCGCCAACGCCCCGCTTCCCGTCCCGATGTCCAGAACGTGGCGACCGTCGACGAAATCGCCCTGGCACATGACGTCGATCAGCAGTCGGGAGTCACCCTCGGCCCGGTACACCCCGGGTGGCCGCAGCAGCATCACGTCGGATCTGTGCCCGCTGACGGGAATGCCAAACGCGGCTCATTCCGCGCCGGTCACGTCCTTCGCGAGCGCGGCGTAGCGCGTCTGCGCTGCTGAGATGACGCCCGAGCGGTTCTTGTGGCCCTTCTCGAACACGATCATGACGTTCACGTCGGACGGGGTGGTCAGCTCGCGCAGCGCTGCGATCGCGGCCTGCGCCGTCATCTCCTCGTAGTGCGGGATGGGCAGCTCGGAGGCCTTGCGGCCGCCCAGCTCCGCTCGCGTCCCGTGCACCACGCCGGCCACGGCGTCCGCGCCTTCGCGTGCTGCCACACGCTCGGCCCGCCGGAGGGCCGCGTCCCGGCCCGCGGCGGCGACCTCGCGGGTGCCGTTGCCGAGCCGAACGACCTTTCCGGCCACGTCGCCGACGACGTCGAGCGCCTGCTCGCCCGTGCGGTAGGCGATGTCGACGGCGCGGTTGACCCGGTCCATCGCGAACCGCGCCGGCATGCCGACCACGTGGACCATGCCTCCGGCCACCCGCTGCAGCGGTGTGGGGGCGAGCGCGGCGGGCCCGCCGAGTGCCTCCTCGGCGAGCACGGTGGTCAGCCATTCGACGGTGGCGGTGTGGGCGGCGACCAGGTCGTCGGCGAGCTTCTCGACGGCAGGCAGATCGGCCCGGTCGGCGAGCACGCGCAGGTAGCGGGCGCGGTCGAGCAGTTGGTGTTCGAGAGCGAGGTCGCCGAGCAGCGCCTCGTCGATCGGCTGGACCTGCTCCATCGTGCTCGTGATGAACGCGAGCACCCGGCCGAGGGCGGGGGTCACCACGTCGGGCACGGCGTCGAGCGCGCGGAGCTGGTCGGCGATGCGGCGGGCGCGCCGCACCGCGTCGTCACCGTTCTGCCGGAGCTCGCGCCTGACCGCGTCGGTACGGGCCTGGGCGATGCGAAACCTTGCGACCTGGGCTTCGGTGTTCGTGAGCTGATCGAGTGCGCGCAGCTGCGAGACGATCGTGTCGATCACGATGTTCTGGGTGGTGGGGTTCGGGGCCGTCGCGGTGCTGGGGCGTGCCATGGCGGCGATCAGTCCTCTCCGTGTCGGGGCGGTATGTCGGGGGTGCCCGCCTGCCGGAGTGCTCATCCGTCGCCACCGCGTGAGCACGCTCTCGGGTGGGTTCGGTGATCGGCCGATCGCCTGCGATCAGAGCTCGTCGAGCCGGGCCCGGGCCCGCGCGGTCCGCGTGGCGGCGGCGCCCGCTGCTCTGGCGGAGGCCCGTGCCGCGGTCTCGGCGTCGCGCGCCGAGGCCGTGGCGGTGCGCTCCCGGTCGCGTGCCGCGTCCAGCTCCGTGATCAGCTCGGCAACCCGGTCGCGGGCGGTGTCGCGGGCTTCCACCGCCGCGTCGCGGGCGTCTTCGTCGGCGTGCTGCTGTGCCCGCGCCGCGTCCTCCTCGGCCTCGGCCTCGGCGACGGCCCGTTCCCGCCGTTCCCGCTCGGCGCGCGCCCGTTCGGCCTGTTCGCGTTCGGCGCGCTCGATCTCGGCAGGGTCTGCCTCCACAGCGGGCGCCGGAGCCTGCGGAGAGGGCGTGATCCCGGCAGGGGGCGCCTCACGTCCCGCGGGCATGGGCCGGGCGTCGGGATCGGCTTCGGGCCCGAAGCCGGTGTAGCTGAGGGTGCGCGTGAGCCTGCCCGAGCGCACCTGTTCCGCGATCTCGGGCCGGGCCAGCGCGGCGTCGAGGATGCCTTGCAGCTCCCGCAGCACGCTCTCGGCGGCCGGGTCGCCCGCTTCCATCGCGAGCCTGCCCGCTTCCCGGGCCATGGCCGCGACGAGCTGATTGCGCGTGCTCGACAGCCGGCGCAGCGCCGCACCGTCGAGCGTGCGCTGCGCATCGGCGAGCCCGGCGGCGAGCGAGAGCAACCCGTCGAGCTGCTCGCGGCGGTGCCGTGCGAGCAGGTTGGCCAGCCACGCGGCGCGGGTGGGCCGGCGCAACCGGCCGATCGCCTTGGCGAGCTCGCGATCGCCCCGTTCCCGGGCGCGGGCCGCGGCCGCGTCGCGCTCGGCGACGAAGTCGTCGGGCAGCACGCCGTAGAGGTTCTCGGCGACGGCGTCGAGATCGGCGTCGGTGGCCACGGTGGCCTCATCCGGATCATCCGGCACGAGACGACCTTAGTGTGTGGCGAACGCGACATCAGACGACTCGGGCGATCCCGATCTCCACGGTTGCAGGCGCAACGGTTACCGTGGGGTAGCGCGAAGACGAGGCGGAACCCCGAGCCGCCTCTCGCGCCCGGCGGCCGCTTCCCCACCCCTCGAGAAGCGGCCGCCGGACCAGCACGAACGCGCTACCGTTCGCGAATGAGCGGGTCGGAACCGCAACCCGAACTACCGCAGCCCGTGGCCCCGATGCTGGCCACGCCGGGCCGGCCACCCGCGGGTCCGGGCTGGGCCTTCGAGTTCAAGTGGGATGGCGTCCGCGCCGTCACCGCCGTGGCGGGCAGCCGCGTCCGCGCCCACAGCCGCCGCGGCAACGAGATCACCGGCGCCTACCCGGAGCTCACCGATCTTCCGGGGCTTCTCGACGGCCGCCCGGTGTTGCTCGACGGAGAGGTCGTCGCTCTCGACGCCGCGGGACGGCCGGACTTCGGGCTGTTGCAGCACCGGATGCACGTCCGCTCGCCGGCGCCCGAGCTCGTCGAGCGGATTCCGGTGTCGTACGTGGTGTTCGACCTCTTGCACCTCGACGGGCGGCCGCTGCTGCGCGAGAGCTACGACCGGCGCCGCGCCCTTCTGGAGGAGCTGGGGCTCGCCGGTGGGCGGGTGCAGGTGCCCCCGGCCACCTCGGGCGTCGACGGCGAGCATCTCCTGGAGGTGGCCCGCTCCCACGGGCTCGAGGGCGTGATCGGCAAACGGCGCACGGCGCAGTACGAGCAGGGCCGCCGGTCGCCCGCGTGGATCAAGACCGCCCTCCTGACCACGCAGGAGGTCGTCATCGGCGGCTACACGGCGGGGGAGGGGCGGCGCAGTGCCAGCCTCGGCGCGCTCCTGCTCGGCGCGTACGACGACGACGGCAGGCTGCGCTACCTCGGCCATGTCGGCACCGGGTTCACGGAGGCGGCGTTGCAGCGCCTCCTGGGAGAGCTGCGCCCGCTCGAACGTCCCTCCAGTCCGTTCGACGAGGAGGTGCCGCGCGACGAGGCCCGCAAGGCGCGCTGGGTGCATCCCCATCTCGTGGGCGAGGTGGTCTACCGGGTGCTCACGGCCGAGGGCAGGCTGCGTCACGCCGCATGGCGCGGGCTGCGCACCGACAAGACCCCGGAGGAAGCCCGCCTGCCCTGAATGCGGCGGGGGTCACCGGTCGGGCGAGGACACCTGCCGGTCGGGCGCGAGCTGCCGCCCTGCCGCGAGCAGCGCGGGCGCTGTCACGAGCTCCAGCACCGTCAGCGCCCGGAAGAGCGGGTGGGGCGGGCCGCTGTGCCGGGCGGCGAGGAGCCGGGCGAGGCCACCCACGAACGTCGCGGCGGCGACCGCCCGCACCGCTGCCGGGTGCCGTTCGGGCGCAGCCGCGAGCCGCCACATGAGAACACCCGACCCGGCCCACCAGGTGGCGTAGAAACGCAGCACGCTGTCGGTGCTGGGCGAGACGGTGCCGCCATCGGGCACGGCGGCACTTCCGCGGGCCACCACCCAGGTCCCGGTGGCGACCGCGATCAGGCCGGACGCGCGCAGCACTGCCTGCACCGCACGCCGGGCCGTCGCCGGGGGGAGAGTGATCACCGCGCCACCCTGCCAGGCGAACCGCTGGTTGGCGACGGGCCACGGATCTCACGCCGCGATCTCGTGACCACCCTCCGACGTGCACCCGTGGTGCACCGGGTACGCCCGGCCCTCGGCCGCCGAGGCACCCGACCGGTCAGGCCATGTCCTCGCGCTTCCAGTCGTTCGCGACAGCCATGTCGTGCTGGGCCCGGCGCATCTCGTCCTCGTCCGGGACGGCCCCGGCCGCGGGTGACCCGGTGTCCGACGAAAGGTCGACGCGAGACGGCGGGTCGTCGTCAGCCGGGGGCTCCGGATCGACCCACTCCTCGCGGTTGGAGCCGCCCGGACCGAGCTGCCCGGCCAGCTCCTCGGCGAGCGCGTCGTCTTCCCGGGGGCTGTGCTTGGAGCTACCGCGTTCCATTTTCGTCCCTCCCGATCACTGGGATGTCCGCTTCGGCGCGTGCGGCCTTACGCCGCTGCTTGCGCCGGCGCATCCGGCTGACCAGCAGGTAGCTCAGCACGAGCGTGATCACGGCGATGAGCGTCCGCTGGTCGCGGACCGCGGCGTCCACCGTAGGCGCCTTCTCCGCGAGCACGGCCCTCGCCTGCGTGACCTGTTCATGCACCCGGGCCGTGGTCTCCTCGCGCTTGGCGCGCACCCGGGAGGGGACGTCGACGCGGTGCGCGAGTTCTTCGACGGTGTCACCGAGCTCGGCGCGCAACGTGCCGAGGTCCTGGCGCAGCTCTTCCGGAGTGCGTGAAGCGCCGGACGTCGCCCGGTGCGGCGGGTCGGCGGAGTGTGGGCCTGTCATCGCTGCACCGCCTGCCTCACGGTCTGGACGTCCTGTTGGACGCTGTCGACGACGTCCTTGGGAACGGGCGGGGCGGCCTGGCGGAGCTCCTTGCGGCCGACGAGCGCGAGCACCCCGGCCACGATCAGCAGCACCACCCCGATCACCAACGCTGCCAGCCACAGGGCCAGCACGATGTCCAGCGCAGCGATCGCGGCCGCGATGAGGGCACCGATGCCGTAGAGGGCCACCACCCCGCCGGCTCCGGCGAGGCCTGCGCCCGCCCCGGCGCGCTTGCCCTTCTCGGTGAGCTCTGCGCGGGCGAGCTCCAGCTCGCCCCGGACCAGTTCGGAGACCTGCGTCGACATCCGTTTGACGAGCTCGCTGGTCGACGCGGCGGCGGGGTCGGTGGCGTGCGCGTCGCTCCGGATACTCTGCGCGTGCTCGGATCCGGCCTCGCTGCCGCCCTGCCCAACAATCTGCGGGGTCATGCACCGGGCTACCCGCAGACCGAGCGGGCCTAACGCCCGCCCGCCGAACCCCGGGCAGCAGCGCAGCGGTGGATGTCTATCCGGATGTTTCGGAACGATTCGGACGTATTGGACGGACCGCAACCGGTGGCCGCAGGCGTGTACGCCGAGTGGTCTGCTCTGCGCGTCGGGTGAGCGGGCGGGATTGCCGCGACGACGATACGGTCACCTTGTCATCTGTGCCGGCAGAACGGGCCAACCTCGCCGGGCGCTCCGCAGGCGAGCTGCGGGGCGCGGGCGGAGCTGGAGAGCGAGGATCATGGATCAGGACGTCCCCGGGCACGTGGAGTTCGTGCACCGGAGCTGGCCTGCCGACCCGGACCAGCTCGTTCTGATCCGCCGTGAGCTGGGGAGTTGGCTCGCCCCGCTGGCGCTGACCGAGGACGAAGTGGCCGACGTCGTGCTCGCCGTCGACGAGGCGGCGGCCAACGCGGTGCGGCACGCCTACGGGCCCGATGAGTCCGGCGCCGTCGAGCTGACCCTCTGGACCGAGCCGGGCACACTCAGCATCGAGGTGGTCGACCACGGCAGCTGGCGCCCGCCCGTGGAGGAGCCCACGCATGGCGGCCACGGCATCCCGCTGATGAGCAGGATGTCCGAGTCGGTCCTCATCCATTTCGACGGCCGCGGGAGCCGGGTGCTCCTCCGCCACCGCATCGCCGCGCCGGAGGATGCCGCACCACAGGGAGCCGCAGCGCAGGCGGAGCCGGGGGCACCGAAGCACCATTTGCCGGACGAAACCGAGCACGGCGATCCGTGAGTCCGGCAGGCGTGCGGGGTACCCGTGCGCATGGCCGCCAGTGAGGACCCGGGTCGCCGGAAGCGTTCCGACTACGAGCGCGGGCTGCCCGGATACCACGATCCGACCGCCGGGTACGGCGGTGCCACGCCCGCGCGCAGCGCACTGACACTGCGCGCGGTGCTCGCCACGTTCGGTGTCGCGTTCGCGGCGGGTGCGGCGTGGCTCGGCTTCGCCGCCGGACTGCCGGTGCTGGGCTGGGTGATGGTGGTGATCGCCGTGATCGCCCTCGCCGACCTGGGTGTGGTGCTGTACCGCAAGCGCCGGGGCGAGCCCGGCTAGCAACGGCGTCCGGCGAGCAGCGTCTGGTCGAGACGTTGCAGCAGGTCCTCGGGCGAGTCGAACACGTCCTCGGCGCCGGCCGCGCACAGCTCCTCCACGGAGAACCCGCCGCTGCGCACGGCGTAGCCCGGTGCCCCGAACGCCGCCGCTGCACGGAAGTCCCACACCGAGTCGCCCACCAGCACACCCGCGGTTCCGTGGACCGCTCGCAGCGCTGCTTCCAGCAGGTCGGGCGCGGGCTTGGTGCGTCGCACGTCGTCGGAGGTGGTCCAGGCGTCGGCGAGCTCCTTGCCGTTGAAGAGGCTGAGGTAGTGCTCGACGTGCTCCTGTTTGCCCGAGCTGGCCAGGGCGATCCGGAAGCCGCGTTCGCGCACCTCGCTGAGCAACGCCTCCACGCCCGCGAACGCCTGCACCTCCTCCAGCATCGGCGCGAACTCCTCCGCCCATGCGCCGCGAAGGTCGTCCCCGTGGCTGGTCTCCACGTCGTCGTCGGTCACGGCGGCGACGAGCTGGTCGCCTCCCATCCCGATCGCCCGGTGCAGCCGCCACACGGGCACCGTGATCCCGTAGCGCCGGAACGCCCGGAACCATGCGAGTGCGTGCTGGTAGTTCGTGTCGACGAGCGTGCCGTCCACATCGAACACGGCCGTATCGAACACAGCTGTGTCGAGGTCATGGTCGTGGGTCACGCGAGCCGAGTACCCGATGGGCGACGGAAGCACCGGCCGCGACGGCTCGGATGTCGGGTGCGGCCGACCGGCGGCGCGTCAGGCGGTGGGGTGTGAGGTGAGGTAGCCGCCCATCCTCGTGAAGTACTCCGCGGCCGCGTGCTCGTGGCCGTCGTCGGTGCGGACGCGGCGGATCACGAGACCCGGGTTGCGGCCGCGGCGGGCGTCGGCCCCGGCCACCACCACAACGCCACCGGCGCCGTCACGGATGAAGATGCGTCCGGGCGTGCCGCCGTAGGGCGTGTCGGTGACGCCGGCGGCGAGCACCCGCAGCCTGGTCGAGCCGTGGAAGCAGTAGGCGTTGGGATAGGGGTCGACCTGCGCGCGCACCAGATTGGCGATGTCCCGGGCCGGCCAGCTCCAGTCGATCCGGTTGTCCTCCTCGCTGCGCCGGTGGAAGTAGCTCGCCCGGCTGCGGTCCTGCGGCTCCCAGTCGGTGCGTCCCGAGGCCAGGAGCTCCAGTGCGTCCACGGTGATCGGCCCGAACATGGCCAGAGTGCGGTCGAACAGCTCGACGATCGTGTCCTCGTCGCCGACCGGGGTGGCGCGCTGGAGCACGATGTCGCCGGCGTCGAAGTCGCCGTCCATCATGTGGGCGGTGACCCCGACCTCGGGCTCCCCGTTGATCAGCGCCCAGTTGAGGGGCGCGAAGCCCGCGTAGGCGGGCAACAGGGCGTCGTGCACGTTGAGCGTGCCGAGCCGGGGGAGGGAGAAGACGGCGGGCGGCAGCCACGTGCGCCAGTTCGACACGACCATCACGTCCGCGTCAGCGGCGCCGATTCGCTCCGCCACCTCCGCGTCGTCGGCCCGGGTGCGCACCAGCACGGGGATGCCGTGCTTGGCCGCGAGCTCGGCCACGGAGTCGTTGAAGATCGTCTCGTACGGGTTGTCGCTCTCCGGGTGTGTGACGACCAAGGGGACCTCGTGCCCGGCCGCGAGTACCGCGTCCAACGTCCGATGGCCCCACGTCATGTAGCCGAACACGACGACGCGCATGCAGCACTCCTCCCCGCCCGATGTGTGATCGAAAAGGAGGATAGCTGCTTGTTAGGTTTGCCTGTCCAACGTCGCCGGGATCGGGATGCTCAATCCGAGCTGCAGGCGGAGGCCCCCGTGCCGAGAGCCAGGTCGCCCACGACCCCGAGGGGATCGTGGTCGCGCGGGTCGGGCGTCGGCACCCACCGCCCGTCGACACGTCCGTAGGTCCAGTCCGGGCCCTGCGTGACGAGCTGCCGGAGCGCCTCCACCAGCCGATCCACGTGTTCCTCGGTGGTGCCGATCCCGATGCTCGCGCGCAGCGCCTCGCCGTTCTCCCCGCAGAGCCTGAGCAGCAGCGGGTGGGCGCAGAAGCGGCCGTCCCGGACGCCGATCCCGTGCTCGGCGGACAGGTACGCGGCCACCCGTCCCGATGGGTGCTGCGCCGGGAGGGAGAAGCTCTGCACGGCGACGCGTTCGGTGCTGTCCGACCAGATCCGCAACGTCCGCACCTCCAGCACGGTGGCGAGACCCGCCGCGAGCCGGTCCGAGAGCGCGCGCTCGTGCGCGAGCGCCGCTCCGTCGAGTACCGGGGCGAGCGTGCGGCAGGCCTGTGCAAGCGCCGCCGCGCCGAGCACGTTCGGCGTGCCGCCCTCGTGCCGGTGCGGGGCGGAGGCCCAGATCGTGTGGTCCACCTCGACCTCCCGCACCGCGCCACCACCCGCGAGGTACGGCGTGCCCACGTCGAGCCAGTCACGCCGGCCGACGATCACGCCCGCACCGTAGGGGGCGTAGAGCTTGTGGCCGGAGAGAGCCACGTAGTCGATGCCTGTTTCGGCGATGTCGATGCTGCGGTGCGGCGCGAGTTGGGCGGCGTCGACCACCACCCGAGCGCCCCACCGGTGGGCGATCTCGACGATCCGGTCCAGCGGCAGGACCTCACCGGTGACGTTGGATGCGCCCGTCACGGCGACCAGGGCCACGGACGTCGATGCAAGGGCGGCCTCGAGGCCCGCGAGGGTCTCCTCCACGGTGTCGGCGGCCCGCAGCACCTGGTGGGCGCCGGTCTGCCAGGGGAGCAGGTTCGCGTGGTGCTCCACGTCCAGGCACAGGACGGTGCCCGGCACGCACCCGGCGAGCAGGTTCAGCGAGTCGGTGGTGTTGCGGGTGAACACCACCACGTCGTCCTCGGGCCGGGCGCCGACGAACTCGCCGACCGTGGCGCGCGCTGCTTCGAGGAGCGCGGTGCTGACCTGGGAGGCGTAGCCCGCGCCGCGGTGCACCGACGCGTAGTAGGGCAGCAAGTCGGCGACGTGGGCGGCCACGGAGCGCAGGGCAGGCGCGCTGGCGGCGAGATCGAGGTTGGCGTACGCCACGTTCCCGCCCGTGACCAGCGGCACCCGGAGGTCGTTGCCCACCACCGGGGGAAGCTCGCGTGACGTGGTGGACGAGATGTCGGAGGGAGCAAGAACGAGCGACAACATGGTCTCCTCATGAGGGGACCCGGCGACGCAGGCGGGTCCGCGCTTGCCACCGGACACCCCGCCCGGCGGCCTGGTCGTCACCCGGAGCACCCCACCGCGGAGGAGGGTTGCCGGCCAGCGAGCCGGGGCTTGGTGCTGGCACTCATGACCTGTCACCGACGCTACGTCGGCGTTCGATCGATCGTCAAGCCGCCCGTTGCCGCCGCCACAGGAGGATGGCGGCAACGGGGACGCGGCCCGCTAGACGTGCGTCGATTCGGAGTGGCCGGGATCGCGACGATCGTCCGGATCGTTCGCGAGGACCTTCGCCGCCTCATCGCGAAGTGACTCCCACAACGCGTCGACGTGCGAGGACTCCGTGAGCAGCGATCCGATGGCGACCCGGATGACATAGCGGCCGCCCACCGTGGTGTGGGTGAGGAACGCGCTGCCCGAGGCGTTGACGCGCTCGAGCACGGTGCGGGTGGCGCGATCGTCCGCCTCCGGCCCGTCGCCCGTGACGACACGCAGGCACACCAGTGCGAGCGACGGCTCGGCCGCGAGCTCGAACGTGGGGTCCTCGCGCACCTGGCCGGCGAGCTTCTCGGCCAGTGCGAGGTGCGAGCGGATGTGCGCCCGAAGACCGGACAGCCCGTGGCCGTGCACGACCGCCCACAGCTTCAGCGCACGGAAGCGGCGACCGAGCGGCACCTGCCAGTCGCGGTAGTCCACGACGAAGCCCGACTCCGAGGCGGCGTTGCGGAGGAACTCGGGAGTGATCGAGAGCGCGGCCGGGAGCGCGGCGGCGTCCCGCACCCAGAACAGCGACGCGTCGAACGCCGTGAGCAGCCATTTGTGGGCGTTCGTGCAGAACGAGTCGACGAGTTCGACGCCGTCGAGCAGGTGGCGGAGTTCGGGACACAGCGCCGCCACACCGGCCCACGCGGCGTCGACGTGCACCCAGGCTCCGTGCTCGGCTGCCGCGTGCGCGATCTCCCGCACCGGGTCGATCGCGCCGGTTCCCGTCGTGCCGATGGTGGCGCAGACCAGAACCGGCCGCAGCCCTGCCTCGGAGTCGGCCCGGAGCGCGGCGGCCAGGGCGTCGGGCGACATCGCGAGCGAGCCCGGCGACGGCTCGATGATCCGCAGCGCTTGTTTGCCCAGCCCGACGACCCGCACGGCCTTCGCGAGTGCGGAGTGCGTCTCGGCCGTGGCGTAGACGCGCTCCGTGCCGTCGACGCCGCGTTCCCGCCAGTCCGGGTTGCTGCGGTGCAGGGCCGCGAGGAGCGCCACGAGCGCAGCCGACGACGCGGAGTCCTGGATCGACCCGCCCCCGCCGCCTGCGAACGTGAAGGACGGGTCCAGTCCGAGCGCGGCCGCCATGGCGTCGAGCAGCACCTGCTCCACCTCGGTGGCAGCGGGCGAGGTGGCCCAGAGCATCCCCTGTACACCGAGACCGGTGGAGAGCATGTCGCCGAGCAGCGAGTGCAGCGAGGCGTTGGCCGGGAAGTAGCCGAAGAAGCCGGGGTGCTGCCAGTGGGTGGTGGCAGGCACCACCACGCGGTCGATCTCGTCGAGCAGGCCGGCGAGCGGCTGCGGCTCCTCGGGCAGGCCTGCGGCCAGCAGCGTGGGTGTCAGCTGCTCGCGCACCCATCCCGGCTGGACGTCGGGTAGCACGGGCCGGTCGGCGACGCCGGCTCGGTAGTCCGCGATCCAGTCGACGACGGCGTGACCGAGCCTGCGGAACTCCTCAGGGTCGACGTCGGGCATCAGAACCTCTCGCTCATCCAGTTGGTGACCAGGTTGAGCACCTCGGAGTCGATCGTCGTATCGATCGTCGGGTACTCGGTGATGGCGCCCGTGGTGGCCGGCTGCATCAGATGGTTGAGCTCGGCGAAGGTGCGGATCGTCACGTCCGGTTTGCCGGCGAGCAGCGTCCGCAGCGCGGGTTCACTCTGGGTCGGTGGCACCTGGAGGTCCTTTGCGCCGAAGATGGCGAGCACCGGCACCTGCAGCGCCCGCAGGGCCGGCGCGGGGTCGTAGGTGAGCACAGCGCGGTACGCGGGCGTTGCCGGGAGCTGGGCCTCGAGCTCCGCGGCGCTCGGACGCTGGTCCTCGGGCAGCGCAGAGGTCTGCTGGGCGATGCGGTCGCGGGACAGCTGCCGGGCGGCGTCGTAGTTCTGCGCCCGCAGCAGCCCACTGAGATTGCGTACGTAGTCGATCTGGGCCTGGACCTGCTCCGGGGGCGCGCCTGCCTGCTGGAAGAGCAACCGGTTCTGCAGGACGAGCACCTCCTCCCCGGTGACGGCCGGGGCAGCCATGAGCACGACGAACGCTACCCCGCCCGCGCCGGCACGCTGGGCGACGAGCGGCGCGAGGTAGCCGCCCTCGCTGTGGCCGAGCAGCCCGATCTTCGCGGGGTCGATCTCGGCACGGGTCTTCAAGAACGCGAGCCCGGCCAGTGCGTCGCCGGTGAGGTCGTCGTAGCTCGACTGCTGAAGATCGCCGGTCGAGCCCCCGACGCCGCGGTCGTCCACCCGCAGGACGGCGTAGCCGGCGCGGGTGATCGCGTCGGCGAGCACCAGGAACGGCTTGTGTCCCGCGATCGTCTCGTCGCGGTCCTGCGCGCCGCTGCCGGTGATCAGCATGACCGCGGGAAACGGTCCTTCCCCCTCGGGGAGAGTCAGCGTCCCGGCCACGGTCAGCGGACCGCTCGGGTACGTCACGTCCTCGCTGCGGTACGGGAAGGGCGGCTGCGGCTCCTGCGGTCGTCCGACATCGGGCAATGCGCCTGCGGACAGCGTGAACGGGGCGGTCTGCCCGCCTTGGCTGTAGCTCCCGGCGATCGTGCCGTCCTGGTTCAGGGTGCCGTCGAAGGTGGCGCCGCCCGGGACGTCGGGCAGGTGGAACGAGACGGCGTCGCCGTCGAGGCGCACGTCCTTCAGCGCGAGCGCACGCAGCCCCTGGGCCGGGAGGTCGAAGGTGCCGGTGGTGCCGGCGATGCGTACGCCGATCTGCAGCGGGTTCCCCGGGGTGTTGATGCTGCCGTGCCAGTCGCCGCTGAGATCCCGCGGTGTGTCAGCTCCCGGTCCAGTACACGCGCTCAGGAGCAGCAGCGCGATGAGCCCGAAGATCGTCCGTCGCATTGGCACACCGTAGTGAGTCGGTTTTGTGGCCCTTGACCGGCGCGGAGGTGTCGTTCGCACCCCGTGCGCGTCTCGGCCGGATGGTCGGTAGTGACCGTTCTCACCCCGTTTCCATGCAGCGTGAGCGGCCATGACGGACGATGGTCGTCGGGTGACCACGGAGGTGCGCCCCAGCGTGGGGGAGCGAGGGAGGCTGCGGCTGCTGCAGCTGGCCGCCCTGACCAGTACCTGTGACCGCTTCGCGATCGCCCCGCTGCTCGTGGTGATCGGTCTCGACATGGACGCACCCCTGTCGGCCGTCGCAGCCGTGGCGAGCGCGTACTTCCTGGCCTACGGCCTGATGCAACCGGTGTGGGGGATGATCAGCGACCGCATCGGCCGCGTCCGCGTGATGCGCCTGTCGCTGCTCGGTGCGGCGGTCGCCGGGATCGGGTCGGTGCTCGCCCCGAACCTGCTGGCTCTTGGGATCTGCCGCACGGTGGCGGGCGGTTGTTTCGCCGCGCTCATCCCGTCCACGCTCGTCTACGTCGGTGACATGTGGCCTGCCGCGGTGCGTCAGCGTCCGTTGGCGGACGTACTGGCAGCGTCGTCGCTCGGCATCGCGGTCGCGACAGCGGGCGCGGGCCTGCTCGCCGACCTGATCCACTGGCGCGTGGTCCCTGGTGTGACGGCCGTGGCAGCGGCCCTGCTCTGGGTCGCCCTGTCCCGGCTGCCGGAGCCGGACCGCAGCCCCGCCACGGGCAACCCGCTGCGGTCGGTCGTGCGGGTGCTGCGCGATCGGTGGGCACTGGTGGTGTTCGCGCTGGTGTTCGTCGAGGGCATGACGGTGCTCGGTGTGCTCACCTACCTGGCCCCGGCCGTGCAGGCGCTGGGGTCCTCGGCCGCCCTCGCCGGCCTGGTGGCCGCGTCGTTCGGCGTCGGGGCGCTCGGCTGGTCGCGCCTGGTCCGCATGCTGGTCGGGCGGACCTCCCCGGGCGGGCTCGCCTGCATCGGCGGCGTGCTGCTGATCGTCGGCTGGTCCGTCCCCGCGATCACGGTCAACGTCGCGACCGTCGCAGCGGCAGGCCTGTTGCTCGGCGGCTCATGGGCGTTCCTGCACACGACGTTGCAGGGCTGGGCCACCGAGGTGGTGCCCACGGAGCGGGCCACCGCCGTGGCGCTGTTCGCCGCCCTGCTCTTCCTGGGCAGCTCGGCCGGCACCGCTGCGGCCGGCCCGCTGGCCGACACGGGCGCCTTCGGGACGCTGTTCCGGGTGGCCCTCTGCGTTGCGGTGCCACTCGCGGTGGCGGCCGGAATCGCCCGCATCCGCTACAGCGCAGCCCGGGGCAGCAACCAGCCGGACGCGGCAGCCACCACCCCGACCCCGGACTGACCGCGAATCGCCGCGTCTCATCGGCAGCCGGGCAGAATCGCGGCGTGCACACGGCCTCGGACGAGCTCGGTCGCGGCCCGGTCGTGCTGCGGCGGTGGCGACGCGGGGACGCCGAGGAGCTCTACCGCGCCGTGCGCGAGTCGATCGAGCACCTCGCGCCGTGGATGGCGTGGGCGGCACACGGCTACGCCACGGCGGCCGCCGCAGCGCTCACGTCGGAGGCGTTCCGCATCGGCGCCGACCGGGTCGAGATCGTCCACGACCTCGCCAACGTCGCGAGCGGTGCGAACCCGCGGCGCCTGGGATTCCGGGAGGTGGACCGGCGGGCGCCGCAGGAGGAACGCACGGCGGGCGAGGTGGGCGTCGACGTGGTGTGGCGCCTGTGCGCCGCCCGATCAGGCGATGGTATGACGGTTCCCGGCATGAACAGTCACCTCTGACGGTTCGGACGGGAGCAGGATCTGTGGACATCTCCGACAGCGTCGCGGTCGTCACCGGGGGCGCATCCGGCCTCGGGCTCGCCACGACGAAGGCGCTGGTGGCCGCCGGAGCGAAGGTCGTGATCATCGACCTGCCGGGCTCGCCCGGGAAGGAGCGGGCCGCCGAGCTCGGAGACGCGGTGCGGTTCGCGCCCGCGGATGTCCGCAGCGAGAGTGAGGTGGCGGCGGCGCTCGACGTCGCCGACGCCCTGGGCCCGCTGCGGGTGGCCGTCAACTGTGCCGGCACCGCCAATGCGATCCGGGTGATCGGGAAGAAGGGTGTCTTCCCGCTCGCCGACTTCACGCGGATCATCGAGATCAACCTGATCGGCACGTTCAACGTGCTGCGGCTCGCCGCCGAACGCATGGTGGCTCACGATCCCGTGGGTGAGGAGCGCGGCGTCATCATCAACACGGCGTCGGCGGCCGCGTTCGACGGCCAGATCGGCCAGGCGGCCTACTCCGCGTCGAAAGGCGGGGTGGTGGGAATGACCCTGCCGATCGCCCGTGATCTCGCCTCGATGTACATCCGGGTGGTCACCATCGCGCCGGGCCTGTTCGACACACCGTTGATGGCCGGCCTTCCCGAGGAGGCCAGGGCGTCGCTCGGCGCGCAGGTGCCGCACCCGTCCCGGTTGGGCGACCCTGCCGAGTTCGGGGCACTCGCGGCGCACATCGTCGCCAATCCGATGCTCAACGGCGAGGTCATCCGGCTCGACGGCGCGATCCGGATGGGCCCGCGCTGACAGCGGTTCCGGCCGGCGGGGACGGGCCGGCATCCTGTGCCGAGTGCCGGCCCGTCCGGGTCGATCACGCGGGTACGCGGTCCAGGAAACCGTGCACGGTGGTGACCCTGCCGTCCGCCGCCACCGCCACGACGTCGAAGCCGATCACGAGCGGCTCGGCCCCGGCCGGACCGAGGCCCCACTGAAAGCGGCACACGTCGTGGTGTGAGTCGACATCCCCGATCTGCCGGAATTCCATCCCGGGGAATTGTTGCTGTACTCCGGCGATCAGGGCATCGAGCCCGTCGGTGCCGCTGACGTCGGCGAGCGGGTCGACATAGCGTGCGTCAGGCGTGAATGCGGCATCGATCGCGGCCTTGCGGGCCGCAGGGTCGGTCTCGTTCCACGCGGCCAGGTAGGCCTGGACCAGATCGGTGCCGGGAGTAATGGTGGCGGGCATCGGGAGCCTCCGGTGTTCACGGTCGGACATGACACGAAGACCTTCGCCCGGCCACGGTGGGCCGGTCGATCACCTCGGAGGTAATGCTCGCGGTCAGAGCACCTGAATTCGCTTACCGCCGGTGCGGACCACGATGTCGCGGAATGTGGCCCGGCCGGTGCCGTGACCGAAGTGGCTCACCGCGACGAGTCGCAGCGACCGGATGCGGGCCGGGGCAGGACCGATGAACCGCTCGTGGTCGGCCTGCACCGCGCGCGACTCCCGTCGCCACCGGCCGAGCCCTGCCGGCCCACGGCGCACGGGAACATGCGTCTCGGTCCAACCGGGGACGGGGCAGTCGAAGGCGTCGTCCTCGGGCTGCAGGGAGGTGCTCCAGAACCAGTTGATGCTGGGTTCGGGTCGGCCCTTCGCCGCGGGCCCTGCAGCGAAGACCGCCGCGATGCCGAGGAGGTCGTGGGTCCAGACCGTGTTCTCCGGGACCCTGCCGGGCAGTGCCTCGACCCGCCAGCTCCACTCGATGATCGTGTCGTCGCCCAGGACGACGTCGACGTCCTTCTCGATGACGCCGGCGTCGTCATCGCAGACGACCTCGATCATCGGCCTGCCCTCGGCGACGGCGTGCCGGTAGATGTCGGCCGGTCCGGTGGCCAGGAGGTAGGACCAGCCGGCCGGTGGTACGACGGGGTGGAGCAGCCGCCGCCGCTCCGCCTCGGCGAGCCGGGGATCGGTGATGCCGGGCGGTAGTGCGGCGAGGCCGTCGACCGGATCGACACCCCGCGGCCAGCGCAGCACTGTGACCGCCAACGACCCTGGGTCGCATCCAGGGGAGCCGCAACCGTCGGCGCACGTCATCGGGGTGAGCGTGCCGGACCGGTCGGCCCAGGCGCCGAGGTGGACACAGAGCTGCAACGGCCCCGAGTGGTCGACCACGACGGTGGTGGTGTCCTGGGTGCAGCCGAAAACGTCTCCACCCGGGACACGGCCCCAGAGGTGATACTTGGGGCCGCCCCAGTGGCTTGCCGACCACGTGATGCGACCCGACCCGAGCAACGTGACGCGGTCGCCACGATCTACATGGATGCCGGTGCCGGTCCAGGATGGATCGTTTCCCGGCAGCACCATGTGCACGGCAGCCGGTTGGATCATCGACCCAGCCTGGCATACCGCGACGCCCGAAGGGCGCTAACAGATGTTCAGCTTCTGTGTCAGTGGCTCTGGTGGTAGGCCTCGAGCACGTTGGACGGGATGCGGCCCCGCTCCGAGATCTTCATGCCCTGCGTCTGGGCCCATTCCCGAATGGCCTGGTTCTGCTCACGGTCGGTGCTCGGGCGGGCCGGAGCCGCACTGCCGCCCGAACGACGGCGGCCACCGGTGCGGCGGGCAGCGGAAACGAACGGCTCCAGCGCCTCACGCAATCTGGCGCTATTGGCCGCCGAGAGGTCGATCTCGTAGGACCTTCCATCCATCGCGAACTCGATCTGCTCCTCGGCCTCGGTGCCATCGAGGTCGTCGACGAGCGTGACCGTCGTCTGCTTGGCCATGTGCGCTGCCTTTCAGGGGGCTCCGGGTACACCGAGGTGCCCTCGATGTCCTACGAGGGTTCCACGGTTCCGAACAGGGGTGGGTGTCAATTGCGAGCACGATAATAAAGGAGTGAGGTGCCCATTGTCGATCGGGGTCGGAAGGTTCCTTGGCGACCGGGTCCATCCTCGCCCGGGCCGCCGGGCCATTCCGGCCGAATGGGATCGCCGGGTGCCGGAAAAGGCCCGGTCAGGGCCACTACTGCCGAGGTGTGGGTCGACGTGACTAGGCTCGAGGCGTGGCTGTGACGGTCGAGCGACGAGCACGAATCCTGCTGGTACGGATGGAGCGCGCGGCCAAGCGCAACGCGATCGACGCGGGTATGACGGCCGCACTCGACGCGGCGCTCAACGAGCTCGACGACGATCCGGAGCTGTGGGCCGGTGTGCTCGCCGGATCGCCGGAAGCCTTTTCCGCAGGTACTGATCTTGTGGCCGGAGCGGGTGGCCCAACTGCTCGGGGCGGCAACTACGGCGTCGTCCGGCGTGATCGTTCGACCCCTCTGGTCGCTGCTGTGGAGGGCATCGCCTACGGCGGCGGATTCGAGCTCGTTCTGGCCTGCGACCTCGTGGTGGCCGCGCGGACCGCACGATTCGCGCTGCCGGAAACCGCACGCGGACTCGTGGCCAACTGCGGTGCCCTGTTCCGGGCGCCCCGGGCCCTGCCGCGCAACGTCGCCAACGAGATGCTGCTGACCGGCGAGCCGCTGGGCGCGGAGCGGGCGTGGTCGCTGGGGCTGGTGAACGCGCTGGTCGAGCCCGGTGAGGCGGAGGCCGCGGCGCTGGCCCTCGCGGAGCGGGTGTGCGCCAACGCCCCCGTCGCCCAGCGCGCCACGCTCGGAGCGGTCTCCGAGGTGGTGGCCGATGAGGAATCGCGCGGATGGTCTGCCACGGAACGGGCCCAGATCATGGTGAACATGTCGCAGGATGCCGGCGAAGGGGTGGCCGCGTTCCGTGAGAAGCGCGCGCCCCGCTGGAACGGGCGGTGAGAGGACTGATGCAAATAGTGCGCCCGATGATGGCGTGGCGTCGAACCATGGGGACCGTCGGAAGATGACCGTCTCGGGATGACGGTCCCGAGAAGACGGTGTGCGTGGCACTCCTCTGCTGCGTCGGCGGCGAGAACTGATGTCCCGAGATGTGGTGTCGGAGTGCGGTGTCGAGCCTGTTACCGGCCCGGGTCCGGGTGGGCGGTAGGGGGCGGTCAATGGGAGTCACGCTCTCGTTTGTCACAGGAGATTCACAACCGCCCGACCCGGATGAGCAGATGCCGGGAGAGTTGCGACCCGGCCCCGCCGCCCCGGCAACCGGACACCGTTACGGGACGGTGACCCAGCCGAGACGGCAAGGATGCGGGATGTGGGAGCGGGCATGGCAGTGGGCCGAGCCGGAATGCCCGTCGCCCGGCCGCTATCGACGGGCGGAATGGGTGGAGGGCGCAGCAGAACCACCGGGGCTTTCCCGTTCTCGGGTGCCGACCCGACGCTCGAACCCGCCCCGGCCGGAGCTCCTTCGACGATCATTCCCGCCGGATCAGCCGGGCAAGCACGGTATGTACCTCGTCCGCTTCCGGCGGATCGGGTGCGCAGAAACAACGCAGGAAGAGTCCGTCGACAGCCGCGGCGACCCCGGCACGCTCGATCGGGTCCGCCACGTACGGAGCCAGGAATGCGTCCAGACCCTCGGTCCACCGCACCGCCTCCGGCTGGAGGGCCGGTCGCCGCCCGGCCATGAGGAACAGTTCGTACTCGGCCGCGACGTGGGCCCGGCGCGAGCCGGTGCTCTCGGAGATCAGGTGGGCGAGCTGTGCCAGAGGGTCGGCGGCCGCAGCGCACTCCTCGAGCCGCTGTATGTAGTCGTCGTTGGAGGCGGTGAGCGCCGCGACGAGCAGATCGTCGACGGCGGGGAAGTAGTAGGTGACGGTGCTGGGCGGTACGTCGGCCTCCTGCGCCACCACGCGCTGGCTCGCCGCCGCCAGCCCGTCGCGCTCGATCACCCGCATCGTCGCGTCGATGAGCAGGCGCCGCCTGCGCTCGCCCTTGCGTCGTCGGCCGTCGGTGGACTCGGGGAGGGTCATTGCTGAGCTTGCGGATGGTGGGCGCCGAGCTCGAGGGCGAGTACTCCGGCGATGACGAGTGCGATCCCTGCAACCTGCACCCACGTCATGCTCTCACCGAGGAACACGGCGCCGATGATCGCCACGAGCGCGACGCCCACGGCCGCCCACACGCCGTAGGCCACGCCGATCCCCATGCCGCGGGTGAGTGCCTGGGACAGCATCGCGAACGCCGTGATGTAGCCGATCACCACGACGATCGACGGCACGAGGCGCGTGAACCCCTCGGACAGCTTGAGCGCCGTGGTGGCGGCGACCTCCGTGAGGATCGCGCCGGCGAGGAACAGCCACGGCACCGCCATCACCTCCATGAGAACCCTGAGCGTCCAGGCTAGCAGAAACCTGATCGAACGCTCAGGTTGTTGCTCGGCGTGCGGCGGAAGCGGGAGGGCACTGGCGGGCACGCGATCGCCGCCGAGCGGTGCTCTTCTCGCCGGACCTCAGGCCCTCGGCCGTCGCCCGAGCCGGCGGGCCGGTCGCCGGGTGGCCTCGGCCGGGACGCGCGGGGCGGGCGGCAGCGTCACCGCGATCTCCCCGCCGAGCCGGAAACCGGGTGCGAGATCCAGCTCGTCACCGCTCCAGAAGCGCCCGGGGTCGTACCAGCTGGGACTGCGCGGCTCGGCCAGGAGCCCCATCTCCTCGTAGGTGACGGCGACGACCTCCGCGCAGTAGGCGGTCTCCAGGCCCGGCGACGGGTCCCGGCCGTCGCGCCGCCGGAGCAGGTGCGGTGCCCGGCCGCGCAACCAGCGGCCGGCGAGGCGTGCCATCGAGGGGAACGGTGTGCCGTCGAGCCGCGCGACCGTGCGCAGCGCCGCGTCCTCCATCTCGCGGGTCAGCGGGCCGTCGAGCTGCCGCAACCAGGCGCGCTGGCCGTAACGGTGGCCCCAGACCAGCACTGCGTCACGGAGGTCGTGCAGCTGTACCCCGCGCTGGTGCGTGCCCGACCACAGGTCCGGCAGCGAACGGCCGAGCTCGGCGTGCCACATGAGGGGCGGCAGGTCGTCGACGACGATGGCCATGCCCACATGGTTGACCGGGGCATTCGTCAGTCCTCGGATGGCGCGGTCGGCCGGACTGCTGCCCCGGAAGATCCAGACGTCCCCGGTCCGCGCCAGCTCGCACGCCCGGTCGAGAGTGATCACGCTGGCCGGCACGGCCGGTAGGTTATCCGGATGCGGTGGTGGAAGTGGCTGGGCCTGGCCGGGCTCGCGGGAGTTGCGGCCACCGGGGTGGTCACGGTGCGGGCCGAGCGGCGCCGGCGGGCCTACTCGCCGGAGGAGATCAGGTCACGGCTGCACGAGCGAGTGGCTGCGGCCGCCGACGTACGCTCCGACCATGGAGAAGAGGAACGCGCGACGACTCGGTCGTGAGGTCGGCATCGTCGGGCTCGGTTGCTGGCAGCTCGGCGCCGACTGGGGCCGGGTGGACGAGTCCGATGCCCTCGCGGTACTGCATGCGGCGGCCGACACCGGCGTCACCTTCTTCGACACCGCCGACGTCTATGGGGACGGTCGCAGCGAGACGCTGGTCGGCCGGTTCCTGCGGGAGCGCGACGACGAGCGGTTCGTGGTGGCCACCAAGATGGGCCGGCGCGTCGAGCAGGTGCCGGAGAACTACACGCGCGAGAACTTCCGGGCCTGGAACGACCGTTCGCGGGCCAACCTCGGCGTCGACACGCTGGACCTGGTGCAGCTGCACTGCCCGCCCACGCCCGTCTACTCGCGCGACGAGGTCTTCGACGCGCTCGACGAGCTCGTGGCCGACAAGCGGATCGCGGCATACGGCGTGAGCGTCGAGCGGGTGGACGAGGCTCTCACGGCGATCGCGCGGCCCGGCGTGGCGAGCGTGCAGATCATCCTCAACGCGCTGCGACAGAAGCCGCTGGACCAGGTGCTTCCCGCGGCGGACGAGGCCGGCGTCGCGATCATCGCCCGGGTGCCGCTCGCGTCCGGCCTGCTCTCGGGGCGCTACACCGCGGCCACCACCTTCGGTCCCGACGACCACCGCACCTTCAACCGGCGCGGCGAGGCGTTCGACGTGGGTGAGACGTTCGCCGGGGTGCCCTACGAGGTCGGGCTCGAGGCCGTCGAGCGGCTGCGGCCGCTGGTGCCCGCGGGGGCGACGATGGCGCAGTTCGCGCTGCGCTGGATCGTCGATCTCCCGCAGGTGACCGTCGTGATCCCCGGCGCGCGGAACGCGGAGCAGGCGCGCGGCAACGCCGCCGCGGCCGACCTCGCCCCGCTGGACGAGCAGGCGCGCACGGCGATCCGCGAGGTCTACGACGAGCTGATCCGCCCGCACGTCCACGACCGCTGGTAGGTCGGCGCCCGGGCTGCCGACGCACAGGAAAGCGTGTGCGGCTGCCTGCGACGACCGGGACCGGCCGTCGCAGGCAGGGTGCCGGGGATTCGGGGTGGACGGGCCGGACAGCGCTACGTTCCGTTCCTCAGGGATCGGTCGGGCTGATCAGGCGGCGTCGTCGCAGGCCGTGGCGGCGGATTTCCGGTCTGCGCCGGGAAGAACTCGCCCGGCTGGCCGGGGTGAGCGTGGACTACTACACGCGCCTCGAACAAGGCCGCAGCCGCAGCGCCTCCGCGGAGGTCCTCGACGCGCTCGCCACCGCCCTGCGCCTGGACGACGCCGAGCGCAGCCACCTGCATACCCTCGCCCGACCCCGGCCCGCCCAGCGCCGCCGTCCCCGCCCTCAGCGCGTCCACCCCGCCACCTGGGACCTGCTGGACACCCTCCAGCAGACCTGCCGCCCCGGCTTCGTCCTCGGGCGGCGTCTCGACGTGCTGGCCAACAACCCGCTCGCCGGACGGCTGATCACCGACTTCCGCGCGCTCCCCGCCGCCGAGCGGAACCAGGCCCGCTTCGTCTTCCTCGACCCGCACGCCCGCGAGCTGTACCGGGACTGGACCCGCGTCGCCACGGAGACGGCCGCCATGCTCCACCTCGACGCGGGCCGCCACCCCGACGACCCGGCATTGAGCGCCCTGATCGGTGACCTGTCCATACGCAGCGAGGAATTCCGAAGCTTCTGGTCGGACAACAAAGTGCACCGGCGCACGACCGGCACCAAGGACTACCACCACCCGCTCGTCGGTGACCTCACCGTCACCTACCAGGCCCTCACCCCCGGAGACGATCCGGACCAGATCCTCATCGTCTACGGCACCGAACCCGGCAGCCCGCCCGAGACCTCCCTGCGCTTGCTCGCCCAATGGAACAGAGCGGCAGCAGGTACCGGCAGTGTCACAGCGCAAGCCCCGGTAGCGCACGACTGACGCGAGCCTGCTCGGGTCGGGGTGCGCTACAGGTTCGCGGTTGCTTCCTCCAGGTACTGGGCGAACTTCTTCCGGGCCGCTTCGGTGCGGGTGGGGACGTGCTCGGTGGGCACGTCGGTGGGGGTGTAGCCGCGCAGGATCCGGCGCGCCACCGTGCTCTTGTGCACCTCGTCGGGGCCGTCATAGATCCGGGCGGCGCGGGCCGCGCGGTACATCCCCTCCAGCGGCAGGTCGCCGGAGAAGCCCAGTGAGCCGTGCACCTGGATCGCGCGGTCGATCACGTCGTGGAGCACCTTCGCGCCCCAGTACTTGATCATGGCGATCTCGACGCGGGCGTTCGACGCGCCCACCTGGTCCATCGTCCACGCGGCGTGCAAGGTCATCAGGCGCGCGGCCTGCATCTCCGCCGCGGACGTGGCGACCCAGTCCTGCACCATCTGCTTCTCGGCGAGGACGGAGCCGTGGGTGTACCGGCTCACCGCCCGCTCGCACAGCATGTCGAACGCGCGCTTCGACTGGCCCAGCCAGCGCATCGCGTGGTGGATGCGGCCGGGGCCGAGGCGCTGCTGAGCGAGCCGGAAGCCGTCGCCCGGGTTGCCGACCAGGTTCTCCTTCGGCACGCGCACGTCCGTGTAGAGGATCTCGGCGTGTCCGCCGTAGAGGTCACCGCCGACCGCCGGGTGGTCCATCACCGGGATGTCGCGGACGATCTGCACGCCTGGCGTCTCGACCGGCACGATGATCATCGACGAGCCCTGGTAGGCCGACACGTCGGGGTCGGTCACCGCCATGACGATCAGGAAGTCGGCGTGCGAGGCGTTCGACGAGAACCACTTGTGCCCGTTGATCACGTAGTCGTCGCCGTCGAGCACCGCTCGCGTCGAGAGCAGCGTCGGGTCGGCCCCGGCCCCTGGTTCGGTCATCGAGAAGCAACTGCGCAGCTCTCCGCGCAGCAGCGGGTGCATCCAGCGCTCCTTCTGCTCGGGGCTCCCGCCGATGGCCAGCAGCTCCGCGTTGCCGGAGTCGGGCGCCTGGTTGCCGAAGATCCCCGGTGCGTAGCGGCATTGGCCGAGGATCTCGTGCATCAGCCCGAGCCTGACCTGTCCGAACCCGCCGCCGCCGAGCTCGGGCGGCAGGTGAGCCGCCCACAGGCCGCGCTCCTTCACCTGCTCCTTGAGTGGTGCGGTGATCCGCGCATAGGTCTCGCGGTCCAGATCGAGGGTCTCCAACGGAATGATCTCCTCGCGGACGAAGCCGCGCATCCATTCGAGCTGTGCCTCGAACTCCGGTTCCGTCGAGAAGTCCCACGCCATCGTCCGCGCCTCCGCATCGTCGCCGGGGGATCGGCTCGTCCCCTCCAGGGCCATCGTGCCCCGGGGCCCCGGCCCGGCGATAGAACTGTTTTGGAGCGGTGCTCTAGAGCCGGGCGTCAGTGGGCCGCGCGATGGCCGAGGGGTGTACGGGCGGTGGATACGGTGATCAGGCAGCGCGGGTCCGCCCGGCCGTCGACGTCAGGACGCGCCTGCACGCCAGGCGCGCACCCGGTCCTCGGCCCGCCGTGCACTCCGCGCCGCCGCCACACGGTCGGCCTGCTCCGGTGAGGCTGCGTGCTGGGCGACGGCGCGCTCGGCCTCGGCGAGCTCCCGGGCGGCGACCACGTCCGCCGCGTCCCGGAAGACGGTGGGCAGGGGCACCTCCGGCTCACTGCGGGGATGGCGTTCCGCGTAGTACGGGTTGTCGTCGGGCAGCCCGCCCGTGTACCGGCCGTACGCGCCGAGGAACAGCAGGAGCGCGCCCGCGATCAGGCTGAAGATCACGTTGGGCATCCGGAACGCGAGCAGGTTCATCGGGGTGTTCAGCACGAGCACGTTGCCCAGGCCGGAGAGGATGAACGCCACCCCCACGATGACGGTCACCGTGGAGGCCGTGCGGCCGCCGCGCATGGCCGCCGCGATCAGGATCGCGCCCACGACCAGCGAGATCACCGAGAGCAGACCGTTGGACGAGAGCCCGAGCACGGGGGTGCCGTTGGTGGTGAACGGATCCAGCCGGTTGACGAGGCCGAGGATGCCGAACACCCACAGCCCGAGACCGAACAGCACCGCGCCGACGCGGTGCACGGCGTCGAGACTCCCGTGAGATTCGCGCCATACCCTGTTCATGACGAAATGGTGCGACGACCCGGACGCGGGCGCGAGTCGATCTCGCCCTGGCGTGGTCCGAGCGCTGCAGGGTCGGCCGGGACGTCGTGCGCAGCGCCTCCTCAGGAGGCTCAGTGACGGACGCGGCTGCGCACCGAGCTGGAGATGAGCGCGATCCCGCCGATCAGCACCAGCAGCCCGATCACGAACCACGTGCGGGACCCGGTCATGAAGCTGCCGCCCAGCAGGTCGGCCCCCTGCAGAGTCCACACCCCGCCGATGACGAACAGGAGCACGCCGAGCGCGCCGAGCACCACAGGAAGCCACCGGGTCATGACGCTGATACTCCACCTGATGTACGTGCGAGGGGATAGGTGTTGTCCGGCTCACGGTCGCCTCGGCCGGACGGCAGCAGGTCGAACAGGTTCCACACGGGCGTGAGCAGGTCCATGCCACGCGGGGTGCCGTCAGGGAAATCGGCGGCCTGGGTGAGGACATGACGCACTGAACCGGCGTCCCGGTCGCGGACGTGCACGCTGAACGCCGGGAACAGCGCCCCACGGGAGCCGGCCACCCCGAGGTCGTCGAGGAATGTGGTGCCGGCAGCGGAGACCAGTCGCACCCGTGACCAGCCCCGGACGCGCGCCCAGCCGCGAAGGGCGGGGAGCGGGGCGGGAGCCATCACGGCGAAGGCGGTGCGCTGGGCGATGTGCCGCTCCACCCCGTCGAGGCCGTCGACGAACATCGAGCACGCCGCGCAGGCGGCGTTGTCCTCGGGATGCAGCATCAGGTGGTAGATGACCAGCTCGTCGTGGTCGCCGAAGAGCTCGTCGAGCGTGACGGGGCGCTCGGGCCCGTCGGCGGCGAGGTCGGCCGGGCCTTCGAGGAACCGGTGGTTCTGCACGGCGGCCCCGAGTGGCAGCGCGCGGCGCATCGCGGCCACGGCCTCGATCCGGTCCCGCAGCTCGGCCTCGGCCCGGCGCAGCTCCGATCGTGCCCGGCGGTACTCCTCGCTCGCGCCGGCCGGCCAGAGCCCGGGCGCCTCGCCCTCGACGTGCAGGGTGATGCTCTTGAGCTCGGTCCACCACGGAGCGGGGGTGCCCGATGTCGCCGTGTTGCTCGATGTCGCCGTTTCGCTCGGTGTCACTGATCCTCCTCGGCGATCGCCTTGATGTCGGCCAGCCGGGCGTCCCAGAAATCCTCGACGAACGCGCGCAGCTCGGCGAGAGCATCCGGGCGGGCGCGGTAGAACCGCCGGGTGCCTTCACGTCGTTCGACGAGCAGTCCGGCACCGCGCAGTACCCGCAGGTGCTGCGAGACGGTGGGTCGGGCTACGTCGGGGAACTGCTCGGCGATCGCGCCCGCCGGGAGTTCCCCGTCGCGCACGAGCCGGAGGATCTCGCGCCGTCGCGGTTCGACGAGGGCTTCGAGGACGGCCTGCATTCGAGGAGCGTAGACCATCACTTACGTAAGCGCCAGGCTACTTTCTGGCTAGGCCTTGTCCTCGTCGGTGGCCGGGCGACCGGGTTCGGGATCGGTCGTCGCAGGCGCGGTGCCGGCCCGCAGTTCCGCCTGCAGGATGCGGGCGGAGCGGCCGAGGCCGCGCGCCGCGTCGGGCAGCTTCTTGGCCCCGAAGAGGAGAACCACCACGCCGATCACGATGAGCCAGTGCCAGGGGCTGAGTTCGCCCATTTCTCCACCCTTTCGCAACGCTGTTTCCGCAGTGCCGTCCTGTGGTGCACTGGAGGGACCTCTCGAGTGTGCTCCTGTCGGGAAGCCGGGGAATGTTCCGCACGCCGATTTGTCGAACAATCCCGCGCGTCCCTCCGGTCGCTTTTCTCCGATATGTGTACTGATCATCCGGATTCTGCGTGGAGGTGGGCGCACTGGTAGATGTGTTGCGTGGTGGTTCTCCGTAAGTGCGCGCGGCTGGCGGTGCTGGGGCTGGTGGCGGCCGTGGTGCTGGCAGTGATGAGCTTTCCGGTGGTCGGTGGCATCGGAGCGTTGGCTGCGCAGGTCAGCAACGGGGCGGTCAACGTCGCGCCGGCCTCCCTGCTCGCGGGGAACACCCCCGACGTCACCACTGTGACCGACTCCACCGGGAAACCGATCGCGTTCCTCTACGACCAGTTCCGGACCCCCGTCCCGAGCGCCCAGATATCGGCGGCGATGAAGGCGGCGATCGTCGCCATCGAGGACCGGCGGTTCTTCGAACACGGCGGCGTCGACCCGGTCGGCACCATTCGCGCCCTGGTGAACGACGCGGGCGGCGGGGCTCAGCAGGGTGGTTCGACCCTGACCCAGCAGTACGTGAAGAACTACGAGCTCTATGTGGCGGCCACCAACGACGCGCAGCGTCAGGCGGCAGTGGCGCCCAGCCTCGCCCGCAAGATCCACGAGGCCGAGCTGGCGGTCACGGTCGACCACAACCTGAGCAAGGAAGACATCCTCACCCGCTACCTCAACATCGTCTACTTCGGGCACGGTGCGTACGGCGTGGCCGCCGCGGCGCGGGTCTACTTCAACACCACCGCCTCGGCGCTGACCGTCCCGCAGGCGGCTCTGCTCGCCGGGATGGTGCAGAGCCCCACCCAGTTCGACCCGATCGAGCATCCCGAGGCCGCCAAGGCGCGCCGCGACGTGGTGATCGCGCAGCTGCGCCAGCTCGGCTCGATCACCCCCGCGGATGCCGCGACCGCCACCGCCGCGCCGCTGGGTGTGGTGGACGAGACGTCCGTGCCGCCCGAGGGCTGCACGGGTGCGGGGGACGACGGCTACTTCTGTGCCTACGTGGTGCGCTACCTGGAGCAGGCCGGCTTCACCGGCGAGCAGCTCCTGTCGGGTGGCTACACGATCCGCACCACGCTCGACCCGATCGCGCAGGAGAAGGCCAAGTCCGCGGTGGACAGTCAGGTGCCGCCGAGGACGCCGCACGTCGCTGACGTGCTCTCGTTCGTGCAGCCCGGCCAGACCCTGCACCCGATCACGGCGATGGTGGCCAACCGCACGTACGGCAACAAGCCGGGCCAGTCCAGCTACGGGCTGCCCTACCAGCCGGAGAATCTCGGTGCCGGTTCGGTGTACAAGATCTTCACCGCCGCCACGGCCATGGAGCAGGGCCTGATCGGTATCGACTCGGTGATCGACGTGCCGCCGAGCGGGTACCTGAGCCCGATCTACAAGGACGCTTCGGGCCATGACATCCCGGTGCACAACGCCGAGGAGACACTCGCGCCGCAGCTGACCCTCACCGAGGCGCTCGCCGAGTCGCCGAACACCGCCTTCGTGAAGCTCGAGGAGAGCACCGGGATCCCACCCATCGTGGACATGGCGCAGCGGCTCGGCATGACCTCGCTCTCCAACCCGGTGAGCGACAAGCCGGGAGCCATGTCGATCGCCGACACGGTGAAGGCGGAGCGGCAGGCGTCCTTCACCCTCGGTGTGACCCCGACGAGCGACCTCGAACTGGCCAACGTCGACGCGACGCTGCAGAGCCACGGCATGTGGTGCCCGCCCACGCCGATCCTGTCGGTGACCGACCAGAGCGGCAAACCGGTGCCCGTGAACCAGGCCCCGTGCCGGCAGGCGGTCGCTCCCGCTCTGGCGGACAGCCTGGTCAACGGCCTCAGCCAAGACGACCAGCCGGGTGGTACGTCAGCGGCTGCGGCGTCCGCCGAGGGCTGGTCACGACCCGCCTCGGCCAAGACCGGAACCACTCAGATCTTCCAGTCCGCGGCGTTCGTGGGCGCCACGCCGCAGCTCTCCGGAGCGGCGATCGTGTTCGACGACTCCCGGAACCCGCGGCCGATCTGCGACGGGTCGCCGCCCAGCACCTGCTCGAGCGGCACGCTCTTCGGTGGTGGGGCGCCGGCGCGAACGTTCTACAAAGCGGCCAACGACATCCTCGGGGACGCCCCGGTGGTGCCGCTGGCCCCGCCGTCACCCCGGTATCTCCGGGGCCGGCTGTCGTAGGCGGGTTACTTTCGACACCCGGTAGAAGCTACGGAACGATGGTCGGGCAGAGTGGCGCACATGGCTGCCTTCCCCTCCCCGACCACGGCTGCTCTGGTGTTCCGCACCATCGCGATCGCTGAGGCCTGCTCCTGGGCCGGCCTGCTGATCGGGATGTTCTTCAAGTACGTCGTGGTGCGCAACGACATCGGCGTCACCGTGTTCGGGCCGATCCACGGGGTGCTCTTCATCATCTACGTCGTCGTCACGCTGGTGGTGGCGCGTGATTTCCGGTGGAGCGTCGGAACGACCGTGGTGGCACTCGTGGCCAGCATCCCGCCGCTCGCCACGTTGTGGTTCGAGCGCCGCGCCCGCCGCACCGGGTTGTTCTCCGGCGTTCCCGCGGCGGCCGACCAGGCGGCGTGAACGGCCCGGTCAGCTGCTGAGCTCGGCCTCCAGTCCGGTGATCTCGGCGGTGAACTGGTCGAGGAACCCGCGCCAGGAGGGGATCGTCCCGGCGGGGCGGACGACGAACTTCGTCAGCCCGACGTCGACGAAGCGGCGCACCTGCTCGCGCGCGGCGTCCCAGCCGTGGGCCACCAGCAGCTTCGGGTCGAGGTCCGGGCGGCGCCGCGCGATACGGGCGATCGCGGCGTCGGTGACGGTGGCGCCGGGCGGGATCACGGCGATGTTCGTGCCGTAGTGGTCGGGTTCGATCTCGCGGCCCGCGTCCTTGGCCGTCTCCTCGATGAGCGACCTGGCGACGCCGGCCTCCTCCGGGGTGACGGCGCTGCCGAGCCAGCCGTCGGCCAGCCGTCCGATCCGGCGTAGTCCGGCCGGCGCGCGGCCACCGAGCCACAGATCGAGCGGCCGCGCAGGTAGCGGCGCCACCGACGCGTCGTCGAGGTGGAAGAACCGGCCGTGGTGGGTCACGCTCGGCTCGGACAGCAACCGGCGCACCACGACGAGGGACTCGTCGAACAGAGCGGCCCGCGCGCCGTCGGGTGCCGGGAACAGATCGCGCTCCGCGGGCGTGACCGACCGCACCCCGAACGCGGGCAGGATCCGCCGGGGAGCCAGCGCGGCCAGCGACGCAAGCTGCGCGGCGACGAGCGCGGGGTTGCGGCCGGGGAGCACCAGGACGCCCGTGCCGAGCTTCAGCTCACGGGTACGGCCCGCGGCGAACGCCATTCCGACGACGGGATCGATCGTCGGGGCCGACGCCGTGTCGGCCAGCCAGAGCGAGTCGATGTGGCGGGCCTCGAGCTCGTCGATCAGTTCTGCGAGCTCGGGCCCGGGGCCCGGACCGGAGGCGAGAGGCACAGATCCGATACCGATACGAACCTTCACACCTCGACGCTACCCCCGCGTGCCGCGCGTCCGGCCGCCAACGGGTGGCGTCAGGAACCGACGGCGTCGAGGGCGCGGGACAGGTCGGCGATCAGGTCTCGGGGATCCTCCAGGCCCACCGAGAACCGCAGATGGCCGTAGCGGCGGAACTTCTCGGGGTAGTACCGGGCCCGCTCGTCGTCGCCGGAGACGTGCACGATCAGCGACTCGTCGTGCCCGAGCGAGACCGCCGAGGTGATCAGCCGCAGCGCCGCAACGAACCGGTTCTGCGCAGCGGAGTCGCCGTCCACCGCGAACGCGAGCATCCCGCCGAACCCGCCGTCGAGCGTGCGGACGGCCAGCGCGTGCTGCGGGTGGGACGGCAGCCCCGGGTAGGCGACGTAGGCGATCCGCGGGTGCTCCTCCAGGAACCGGGCCACGGCCATCGCCCCGGCGCAGTGGGCCCGCATCCGCATCGGCAGGGTCACCGAGCCGCGCATGATCAACCAGGCGTTGAACGGGCTGATCACGCCGCCCACGTTGACCATGGCCTCGCGCCGGATGTCGGCCACGAGTGCACTGCCCGCCTCCCCACCGCCGATCACGGCGCCGCCCATCGCATCGCCGTGGCCGTTGATGTACTTCGTGAGCGAGTGCACGACGACGTCGGCACCCAGGTCGAGCGGGCGCTGCAGCACCGGCGTGGCGAACGTGGCGTCCACCGACAGCAGCGCGCCTGCGCCGTGCGCGATGTCCGCGACCGCGGCGACGTCGGTGATCCGGGTGGTGGGGTTGGCCGGCGTCTCGATGTGCACCAGCCGGGTCTCCGGGCGAACAGCGGCGGCCACGGCGTCGAGGTCGGAGGAGTCGACGAGGGTGGCCGTGATCCCGTACTTCGCCGGGAGCAGGTCGTGGAGCAGTCGATAGGTGCCGACGTAGGTGGTGTCGGAGCAGACCACGTGGTCGCCGGAGCGCAGCGCGGCGAAGAACACCGCGTGCTGTGCGGCCATCCCGCTCGCGAGAGCCACCGCCGCCGTACCCTCGTCGAGGGCGGCGAGCTTGTCCTCCAACCATCCCTGGTTGGCGCCGCCGTTGCGGGTGTAGAGCGGGGTGTCGGTGCCCGACCAGGACAGCTCGGACGGGTCGTCGGGCAGCGCGTAGGAGTTCGCCATGACGAGCGGGCGGCGGATCGCTCCGCTGCCGGAGTCGACGGCGTTGCCGGCGTGAACGGCGAGCGTGGCGAGATGAGGGATGTCGGGCACCCCGTCTTCGTACCCGCCGCGCACCGCCAGGGGGGATCTGGCCCAGGGGCGGTACGGATCAGCCTGTCGTGTCGATGTCCACGCGGCGGCGACCGGTCGCCCACGCGTACCGTTTCGACTCATGATCCGTACGGCGGATGAGGTGGCCGCGGGAGTGCGGGCGGGAACGCTGGACCCGGTGCGGATCACCGAGGAGGCGTTGGAACGGATCTCGGCCCGTGACGACACGATCGGTGCGTTCCGGCGGGTCCGCGCGCAGGAGGCGCTGGCCGAGGCCCGAGCGATCGGTGCGCGTCCCGACCGCGCTGATCTCCCGCTCGCCGGCGTGCCGATCGCCGTCAAGGACGTCGTTGCGGTCGCCGGCGAGTTCGCGGAGTGGGGATCGCGAGCGGGGTCGCGGCAGGTCGCGAGCGCTGACGGCGAGATCGTCGCCCGGCTGCGCGCGGCCGGTGCGGTGGTGGTCGGGCTGAGCCGGGTGCCCGAGCTGTGCTCCTGGCCGTCGACCGACACGGCCGAGGGGATCTCCCGCAACCCGGCGGCGCCGGAATACGTGGCCGGTGGATCGTCCGGGGGGAGTGCGGCGGCGGTGGCGGCGGGCATGGTGCCGCTCGCCCACGGCACGGACGCCCTCGGCTCGATCCGGGGTCCCGCCGCGATCTGCGGCGTGCTCGGCATCATGCCGGGCGCGGGCGTCGTCCCCGCGTCCGACTCCGGCCTGTTCTGCGGGCTCTACCGGCACGGTGCACTCGCGACGACCGCGGCCGACGCGGCTCTGCTCCTCGCCGTGCTCGCCCAGCGGCCCGACCTGAGCCGGATCACCGAGCCGGGCCCGCTGCGGGTGGCCGTGTCCACGCGGGTGCCGGTCACGGGGGCATCGGTGCCGAAGGCGATGACGGCGGCGGTCACGCAGGTGGCGAAGCAGCTTCGCGACGCCGGGCACAGCATCACGGCGGCCACGCCCCGGTACGGAACGGCCGTACTGACCGGAGCCGCGGCCCGCTGGTTCGCCGGGCCGGCGGAGCACGCCACGGAGTTCGCCCCGAGCCGCCTGCAGCCGCGGACGCGCACCCATGTGCGGATCGGGCGGTTCGTGACCAGGGCAGGGCTCGTCCGTGAAGGCCCCCGGCGGGAGTGGATCTCCCGCGCAGGCGAGTTCTTCGCGGACCACGACGTGCTCCTCACACCCGCGCAAGCGGCGCTGCCGGCGAAGGCGCAGCTGTGGAGCCGGAAGTCGTGGCTCGCCAACCTGCCGCAGGCGCGGGCCAACGGGTTTCTCACGCCCTGGAACCTCGCGGGCTACCCGGCGCTCTCCGTGCCTGCCGGCCGGCATCCTTCGGGGGTGCCGATCGGCGTGCAGCTGGTGGCCCCGCCCGGCGGTGAGCCGCGGTTGCTCGCCCTCGCCGGGCAGCTGGAGAAGCTCAGGGCCCGGTGATGAGCTCGGCGTCCTCTCCGGCCATGGCGCGGTAGGCGGGTCGCAGCAGGTCGGTGACCTGCTCGCCCCGAACATCGATCGCGAAACGCGGCACCTGGTCGAGCAGCGCGTCGGGCGGCGTGTGGGCACCGGCCAGCCGTTCGGGGAGACCGGGGCCGGCGTGCCAGTAGGTGTCCATGACGTCGGCGAGGGCGCCGCTGCTCGCCGCCGGGTCGCTCGGGAGTGCCGCGGTGCGGCGGGCGCGCAGATCCTCCAGGAGCGTCTCGCGGTCGCGGCCGCGCAGGGCGAGGATCTGGAAGGGATCAGCGTCGAACCACTCGGCGAGCACGTAGAACACCGCGGCGAGGTGCTTGCACGGGACGGCGAAGTCGGGGCAGGTGCAGTCCATCGAGAGGTCGCGGTTGCTCGCCGGGAAGAGCGACAGACCGACTGCCTCGAAGACACGCTCGATGTCGCGCGGCATCTCGCCACCCAGCAGCACGGCGGCGTAGGAGGCGTCGTCGACGAGCGCCTGCGCCACCGCGGCCCACTCCGCCTTGCCGAACGCCGGGACGCCGATCCGCACCTTGTACGGCTGCGGCCGCGAGCCCTGCACCTGCGCGACGGCGCCGCCGGCGTCGACGTCGAGGGAGACGATCTGGCCCGCACGCGCGTAGCTGCGCCCCCGCGAGAGCCGCCCGCCGACGCCGAGCGACTCCAGAACCGAGAGGAACCGCTGCGACCACCACGACCGCGCCACCGGGCCGCGGGTGCTGTTGATCTGGATGCCGCCCTCGACCTTGCGAGCCTTCGCGGGTTCGGCGTCGCGCCACCAGAAGGGATCGGGATCAGGCATTCTCGCCCCCCTCGATCGTCTCCTCGAGGGCCTCCGAGCTCAGGGTGAACAGCTCGCGCAAGGAGTCGGTGGACAGTTCGGTGAGCCAGCCCTCGCCGTCGCCCACCACCATCTCCGACAGCGCACGCTTCTTGGTGATCATCTCGTCGATGCGCTCCTCGACGGTGCCCGGGCAGACGAACTTGCGCACCTGGACGTTGCGCCGCTGCCCGATGCGGAACGCCCGGTCGGTGGCCTGGTTCTCGACGGCGGGGTTCCACCACCGGTCCAGATGCACCACGTGGTTGGCTGTGGTGAGGGTGAGGCCGGTGCCACCCGCCTTGAGCGAGAGCAGCATGATCGGTGGCCCCTCACCTGCCTGGAACCGCGTGACCATCTCGTCGCGGCGCTTCTTGGGCGTGCCACCGTGGAGGAACGCGACGTCGGTGTCGAAGCGCGCTGAGAGATGCGGCACGAGCATGTGGCCGAACTCGGCGAACTGCGTGAAGCACAGCACGCGGTCGCCCTCGTCGAGGATCTCGGAGAGGATCTCCTCGAGCCGGAGGATCTTGCCGGAGCGGCGGCCGACCGGTGAGCCGTCGTGCAGCAGCTGGGCCGGGTGGTTGCAGATCTGCTTGAGCTTGGCCATCGCGGCGAGAACGTTGCCGCGGCGCTCGATGCCCTGCGAGTCGGCGATCTTCTCCATCATGTCGTCGACGACCGTGCGGTAGAGCGAGGCCTGCTCGCGGGTGAGCCGGTAGTGCTGCGTGATCTCGATCTTGTCGGGCAGGTCGTCGATGATCGTGGGATCCGTCTTCACCCGCCGCAGCAGGTACGGGCGCGTGACGCGGCGCAGCAACGCGGCGGCCTCGGTGTTGCCGTGGCGCTCCACCGGGATGGCGTAGCGGGCGCGGAACCTGTCGGCCGAGCCGAGCAGCCCGGGGTTGAGCACGTCCATGATCGACCACAGCTCGGCGAGCCGGTTCTCTACTGGCGTGCCGGTGAGCGCCACGCGGTGCTCGGCGTCGAAGCGCCGCACAGCGCGTGCGTGCGAGGCCCGGCTGTTCTTCACGGCCTGTGCCTCGTCGAGCACGAGCCGGCGCCAGGCGAACCGGGCCAGCTCGTCGCCGTCGCGGGTGGCCGTGGCGTAGGTGGTGACGACGAGGTCGGACTCGCGGACCCGCTCTGCGAGCTCCTCGTCGTGCAACCGCCCGGGGCCGTGGTGCGCGAGCACCCTCAGATGGGGAGCGAAGCGCGCGGCCTCCCGCTGCCAGGTGCCCACGAGCGACATGGGGCAGATCAGCAGGGTGGGGCCCTGCTCCTGCTGAGCCCGCTCGTGCGTCTCCAGGGCCAGCATCTGCACCGTCTTGCCCAGCCCCATGTCGTCGGCGAGGCAGGCGCCGAGCCCGAGCGCCGAGAGGAAGGCGAGCCACGAGACGCCGCGCTCCTGGTAGGGGCGAAGCTGCGCCTGGAAGCCCGGAGGCGGGGGGATCGGCGTGATCGCGCGCTCGGCCTCACCGGAGAGCAGCTGGCCGATCCAGCCCTCGGCGTGGATGGCGGTGACGGGGAGCGGGACGCCGTCCTCCTCGCCGCCGGCCGCCCAGTCGTCGGGATGGCGGTGGGCCAGTGCGAGCACCTCGGCGGCGGTCGGGGCGCCCGCGGCACGCCGCTGGCGGGCACGGCGCAGGAACTCCAGACCTTTCTGCAACCGCTCGGCGTCGACGCTGACCCACCGGCCCCGCAGCCGGACCAGCGGCGCCTTGGTGGCCACCAGGTCGGTGAGCTCCTCCTCGGAGAGCTCCTCGTCGCCCACCGCGATGGACCAGCGGAAATCGGCCAGCTCCTCGCGGCCCAGTCCGCTGCGGGTGAGCACGCGGTCGGCCGGCGTGCTGCGCGCGCTCAGGGCGAGCCCGACGCGGCGCGCGCCGTCCCACCCGGACGGCAACTGCACGCCGAACCCGGCCTCGACGAGCAGCGCCGCGCCCGCCGTGAGGAAGTGGTGGGCGCCGTCGAGGTCGAGATCGAGCGAGGACGGGTGGGCCTGCCGCAATGCCGGGGCGAGCGCCGGGAGCACCAGCGACGCGCGGCCGAGCTCGGCGAGCAGCAGCTCCTGCGGCTCCGTGATCAGCCGGGCGGCCCCGCCGGCCCAGACCTGTTCCGCCGGGACGAGCAGGCTCGGGTCGGCGGTGGACTGCAGGAGGAACTCGAGCACCCAGCGCGTGCCGTCGCCGGTCTGGTCGAGAGCGTCAGGGGCCGGGTCGGCGGGGTCGTGCAGGGTGCTGATCTCGGAGAGCCGGAAGCAGGCACGGCCGGCGCCGGTGGGGGCCGTGCCGAACTCGTCCCATTGCGCCACCGCGTCGGCGAGCGCCGCCAGCTCGGTGGCGGGCAGCTCGGAGGAGTCGCCCCCGATCCGTCCGTCGGGCGTGAGCAGAGCGGCGAGCCACGCCTCGGTGGCCGCGAGCCTGTGCGGCGTGCCCGTGCGCGGCGGGAGCACGGTGACCGGCTCGGGCGCGCGGGCGAGCAGGTCGCGGACGGCGGCGTCGGTGAGTCCGGCGAGCGCGTCGGTGACCAGCTCCTGGGCGTCGGTGCCGGTCTGCGGGCCACGCGCGGGCCCCACGGCCTCCGCCCGCCCGACCGGCGGAAGCGCGGCCACCAGCGCGTCGAACGTGACGGCGTCGAGGCCCTGGACGATCGGGCGCCATCGCGCGGTCGCGAGCGCACCGGTGCGGACCAGGGTGGGCAGCACACGGCCGCGGGCGGCGAGGTCGGCCGCCAGCTCGGCCACGGCGCGCAGGTGGGCCACCGACGCGCCGTAGCGCACCTCGTCGACGGGGTCGTCGAGCTCCGCGACGTCGACCAGCAGCGCAGGCACCGACCACGGCCGCAGCGTGGGCCCGCCCCGGGGCGGTGCGGCGCGCCCGCCGCTCCGCACCAGCTCCGGAGAGGCGAGCGGGCCGCCCGGCCTGGACGGAAGCAGCAGCGTGAGGGTGGCGGGCTTGCCGGGGTGCAGCGCCACGAGCGCCGATGCGGGGGCCGCGAACGGGTGGGGTCGGGCGGAGCGCAGCGAGCGGCTCGAGGAGGTGGCAGGCCGCTCGCCGTCCTCGGCCCAGAGCAGCACACCGCGGCCGGGCGACCAGACGGCGTGGACGGCAAGCACAGGTCAAGGCTACGGAGCCGCCCCGACACGCCGCCCCGCGGCTGCGGGACGAACGGGCCGGACGTGCACGCTCGCGGCCTCGGCCCCGCGCTCTCCGTTGCCGGAGCGGCGTCAGGGCTTCGGGGGGCGGCTCTCCAGCGCGCCCAGGCGGCCCTCGTCCCAGCGCACGAGTGTCATCCGGTGGCCCACCTGGCTGCCGTCCTCGGCTGCGACGGCGAAGTCGCCGAACATGGTCGACGTCCGCAGGTGGGTGGCTGCCGCCCACAAGGCCTCTCGGTCGCGGCTACCGGCGGCCTCGGCGCAGTGCACAGCCAGCGCGGCCGCGGCGGCGGCCTGAACGGCCGGGTAGTCGGGCGTTGTGCCGCGGGTGAACGTCGCCAGGAAGTCGTTCTCGGACGGGCCGATCTCCGCCCGGCGGTGCCCGCCCGGGAACCACTGGGCGACCCCCAGGACCCCGTTGCTGTCCGGAACCGCGTCGGCGAACTCCCGTACCCCGGCGGCGACCGCCCCGATGATCCTGGGCCTGCCGGGCGCGGTGCGGGCGGCCGTGACGGTGTCCACGTCCTCCTCGAAGGTGCCGGCGGTGAAGAGGTCCCACGGCCGGTCGCGCGTGAACGGGGCGTCGGCGCGGACGGTCGTGATGCCCATGTGCTCGGCGTGCCGCTGCGCCCCGGCGATGACCTGGCGTGCGAAGCGACCCCGCCCCTGGGCCAGCAGGAGCGGAACCTTCTCCTCACGGTCGGCGAGATGGCGGACGAACGGCTCGGCGTAACGGCTCGTGGGCGACAGGACGGAGATGACATGGCCGGGTGCCGCCGCCTGCACGTCGTCGCCGGAGCCGCCGTGGTTCCAGATCAGCAGGTCCTCGGCGGACGCCACCTCTGCCGCGCCGCGTGCGAGCAGCGTGGAGTACGGCCCGAGCAGGAGATCACAACGGGCGGCGAGCCCGTGCAGCCGAGCGCGCAGCGTCCGCGGATCGCTCTCGTCGTCCTCGACGACGACCTCGACGCCGTCGGTCAACTCCCGCCAGCTGTGCAGACCCTCCGCGGCCTGCGCGCCGAAGCGTGCGAACCGGCCCGTGACCGACAGCGCGACTCCGACCCGCAGGCAGCTCATCAGAGGCCGATGTGGGCGCGCTCCGCCTCGGGCACCAGGTCCAGGTAGTCCTCGTGCTTCTGGATCCAGCCGCGCACGAACGGGCACAGGGGGATGACCGCGAGGCCTCGGGTCCGGGCGGCGTCGAGCGCTGCCCGGACGAGCGTGCCGCCCAGGCCCTGCCCCGCGAACGCGTCGTCGATCTCGGTGTGGATGAAGCTGATCCGGCCGTGCCCGAGCCGGTAGACGGCGAAGCCTGCGAGCTTGTCGTCGACGTGGATCTCGAATCGGGACGACTCGGCGGCGTCGAGGATCTGCGGCTCTGTCATGACTCCGCCTCCGCGGGAGAAAGTACGTCGGCGGTCATGCGTTTCCTCCTGCGGACCCGTGCGGGATATACGTGGCGGGGACGACTCCCAGCTTGCCCTTCTGGTAGTCGTCGAACGCCTGCAACACCTCCGCCCGGGTGTTCATGACGAACGGACCGGCCCAGGCGACGGGCTCCTGGATCGGCTGTCCCCCGAGGATGATCACATCCAGGCCCGACAGACGCGACTCCTGCTTCTCGTTGCCCGAGACGGTGATCGTGTCGCCCGGTCCGAAGAGGGCGGCCTGTCCGGTGCGCACCGGGCGCTTCTCGGCGCCGACCGATCCGGCCCCGGAGAGGACGTAGACGAGCGCGTTGAAATCGCGGCGCCACGGCAGCCGGACGGTGGCGCCGGGCGCCACGGTGGCGTGCATCATCGCCATCGGGGTGTGGGTCGATCCCGGGCCGGTGTGCCCGGCGAGCTCACCGGCGATCACCCGGATCAGCGCCCCGCCGTCCGGAGTGGTGACCAGAGCCGACTCGCCGGCCCGCAGGTCCTGGTACTTCGGCTCGAGCCACTTGTCGGCCTTCGGCAGGTTCACCCACAGCTGCAGGCCGTGGAAGAGCCCGCCGCTCATGACGAGCGACTCCGGCGGGCGCTCGATGTGCAGCAGCCCGCCGCCCGCGGTCATCCACTGGGTGTCGCCGTTGGTGATCACTCCGCCGCCGCCGTGCGAGTCGGCGTGCTCGAACGTGCCGTCCATGATGTAGGTGACGGTCTCGAAGCCCCGGTGCGGGTGCCAGGCCGTGCCCTTCGGCTCGCCGGGCGCGTACTCGACCTCGCCCATCTGGTCCATCATCAGGAACGGGTCGAGGTCGCGCAGGTCGATCCCCGCGAAGGCGCGGCGCACCGGAAAGCCCTCGCCCTCGAACCCGGACGGAGCCGTGGTGACGGAGCGGACGGGCCGGTCCTGGGCAGCCGCTCCCGGTTCGGGGACGCGGGGGAGCAACGTGACATCGGCGACGGTGACGGCGGGCATGTGAGGCCTCCGGAAGTTGATTCTGCAACTACCGGTCCGAACGGTACCGGGGGTCGTTCTCTTCCCCGGTACGGGTGTCCGATTCGCGTGGCCCTACCGGGCCCGCTGCCCCTGCATGGAGAGTGCCGCGGCTCAGGAAGCCGTCGGGTGCGGTTGCGTCACCCGCGGGAGCAACACCGGCGAGTCGGTGCCGGGCGCGGGCTCGATCTCGCCGCCGCGGTACTCCGCGACCGACCGCCGGACGTCCTCGGCGAGGTCCTCGAGCCGCACGACGACGCGCTGCTGCTCGGGGGTGAGGCGATCGAGGTCTAGCTCGCTCACCAGCAGGCTCACCGCGTCGAGAATGCGGCTCAGCTGCAACCCGTAACTGCCGACGTTGCCGAGCACGTGCTCTTCGAGCTCGGCGTCGTTGGAGTTGAGGTTGATCGTGAAGTTGTCGAACCAGCTGGTCACCGGCCGGTAGTCCCACGTGCGCAGGAAGTTCCCGAACGGGTTCACCAGCCAGCCGACAAGGCTGCGGGATGCGTCGACGGCCATGCGCCCCTCCCAGGTCGCGCGATCCGATCACCATCGACGCTACCCGCGGGTCGTGCCCCTTCCGGGTTACTGATGGCGAGGGTCACCAGACCCACATCGTGAACGTTCCGCCGCCCCGGAGGCTCGGGTCACTCGCCTCCCGCCGGGACCGGCGCGGCGCCCGCGATGCGGACGTCCGGCCCGGATCCGTCGTCGGCCACCAGGTGGCAGGCCACCCGGCCGATCGGGGTCTGCCGCAGCAGCGGCACCTCGGTGCGGCACCGGTCCTCCGCAACCGGGCATCGGGTGTGGAACCGGCAGCCCGGGGGAGGGGCGGTCGGCGACGGGATGTCACCGGTGAGCAGCACGCGCCGGCGCGCCCGCTGTTCGCGCGGGTTCGCCAGCGGCGCGGCCGAGAGCAGCGCCTGCGTGTAGGGGTGCGCGGGCGAGCCGAACACCGCGTCCCGCGACCCCTGCTCCACCAGTGTGCCCAGGTACATCACGGCCACCTCGTCGGCCAGGTACTCGACGGCCGAGAGGTCGTGCGTGATGAACAGGCAGGCGAACCCGAGGTCGCGCTGGAGGTCGGCGAGCAGGTTCAGCACCGACGCCTGCACCGAGACGTCGAGTGCGCTGGTGGGCTCGTCGGCCACCAGCAGCCGCGGTGAGGAGACCAGTGCCCGTGCGATGCTCACCCGCTGCCGCTGGCCGCCGGACATCTCGTGGGGGTAGCGCTGTGCGACCTGGCGGCGCAGCCCCACCTGCTCCAGCACATCTCCGACGCGCTGTTCGCGGTCGCGCCGTGACTGTGCCAGGCCGAGCAGCCGCAGCGGCTCGCCCACGATCTCGCCGACCGGCAGCCGCGGATCCAGCGAGCTCGCGGGGTCCTGGAACACGATCGAGACCTCGCGCCGGTGCGGCCGCAGCCGCCGCCTGCTCAGCGTCGTGACGTCGGTGCCGGCGAGGCGCACCGTGCCGGACGTCGGCTGGAGCAGCCGCACCACACACCGGCCGACGGTCGACTTGCCCGATCCGCTCTCGCCCACGAGGGCGAGCACGCGGCCACGCTCGATCCGCAGGCTCACCCCGTCGACGGCTCGCACCGGGCCGAAATGCATCACGAGGTCGTCCAGCTCCAGAGCCGCCTGCGGGGCCTGGGAGGCGGACTCCTCCATGAGACCAGTGATAGTCCTACCGTCCCTTCACGAGGAGTGCTTCGGCCGGATGCCAGCAGGCGGCCCGGTGCAGGGACCGTTCGTCGTCGGGGTCGGCCGGGGAGTCGGATTCCTGCACCACCAGCGCCGGGGCCGACGCGCGGCAGCGCTCGTCCGCGGCGGGGCAGCGCTCGGCGAACGTGCAGGAGTCGGGCTGCTCCTGCAGCACCGGCACCAGCCCGGGGATCTCCTGCAGCCGCCCGCCTGCCGCGCGCCTGCCCGCGGTCGGGACCGCGCCGAGCAGGCCCAGCGTGTAGTGGTGGCGGGGAGCGTCGAACAGCTCCTGTGTGGGAGCGGTCTCGACGACCCGGCCCGCGTACATGACGAGCACCCGGTCGGCGATGTCAGCCACCACACCGAGGTCGTGCGTGATGAGCACGATCGCCGTGCCGAGCCGCTTGCCGAGGTCGCGCAGCAGGTCGAGCACGGCGGCCTGCACGGTGACGTCGAGAGCGGTGGTCGGCTCGTCGGCCACCAGCACCGCGGGGTCGCAGGCCAGCGCCATCGCGATCATGACGCGCTGACGCATGCCGCCGGAGAACTGGTGCGGATAGGCCCCCACGCGGGCGGCGGGCGACGGGATCCCGACCAGCCCGAGCAGCTCGACGGCCCGCGCGAGCGCCTGCTTGCGCGAGAGCCCTTGGTGGATGCGCAGCGTCTCGGCGATCTGGCTGCCGACGGTGAACACGGGGTTCAGCGAGGTCATCGGCTCCTGGAAGATGTAGGCCACCTCCGCGCCGCGCACCGTGCGCAGCATGGGCTCGGGGGCCCCGACGAGCTCGCGGCCGCGGAGCTGGACCGAGCCGGTGACGGTCGCCGAGCCGGGCAGCAGCCCGGCGATGCTCATCGCGGTGACGCTCTTCCCGCACCCCGACTCACCGACCACCGCGAGCACCTCGCCCGGACGGACGTCGAACGACACCCCGTCGACGGCGGACACCCGCCCGTCGTCGGTCCGGAACGTGACCCTCAGGTCGCGCACGTCGAGCACGGCGTCGCCTGCCTGGGCCGTCACCGGGAGCTCCTCGGGTCCAGGGCGTCGCGCAGCGCGTCGCCGAACAGGTTGAAGGCGAGCGCCACGAGCATGATCGCCAGGCCGGGGATCACCGCCGTCCACGGTGCTTTCGCGGCGTACTGCTGGGCCTCGGAGAGCATCGTGCCGAGGCTCGGGGAGGGCGGCTGGATACCGAGCCCGAGGAACGACAGCACCGACTCGCCGATGATCACCTGCGGCATCGCCACCGTGGCCTGCACGATCACGGCGGAGAGCGCGTTGGGGAGCACGTGGCGGCCGAGCACCCACACGTCGCCCGCCCCGTCCACGAGCGACGCGGAGACGAAGTCGAGGTTCTTGAGCCGGAGCGTCTCCGACCGGACGACGCGGATCATGCTCGGGATCTGGGAGATGCCCAGCGCGAGTGCCGCGTTGCCGAGGCTCGGGCCGCGGATGGCGGCGAGCCCGACGGCCAGCAGCAGGAACGGGAAGGCGAGCATCAGGTCGGTGAAGCGGGAGATCACCGCGTCGAGCGCCCGGAAGTAGCCTGCCGCAAGACCCAGCGGTACCCCGACGGCCAGGATGAGCGCGACGGCGAGCACACCCACCTCCAGCGAGGCCCGCAGCCCGTACAGGATGCGCGACAGGATGTCGCGGCCGAGGTCGTCGGTGCCGAGGGCGAAGCCCACGGTGCCGGGGATCTGGAACGGGGCGTCGAAGTGCACCTGTGCGGGGGCGTAGGGCGCGAGCACGGGGGCCAGCACCGCGGCCACGACGGCCACGGCCAATACGGTGAACCCCGCGATGCCCAGTGGGCTCCGGCGGAGCCTGCGCAGGGCCGCGCGGCGCCGCGGCGGTTCGACGCCCGGCTCCGGTGCCGGAGGGGTGACGATCTCGGTGGCGGTCATGCCGGCGCTCCTGCCACGCGGATCCGCGGGTCGATCAGCGAGTACGCGAGGTCGACCAGGAAGTTGATGACGATGTAGGCCGTGGCCGTCACGAGCACCACCCCTTGCAGCACGGGATAGTCACGCTGGAACACCGCGTCGATCGTCATCTTCCCGAAGCCGGGCAGGCTGAAGATCCCCTCCGTGACGACGGCACCGGAGATGAGGATGCCCAGCTGGAGCCCGACGATGGTGATCACCACGACGAGGCTGTTGCGCAGCGCGTGCCGCCCGATCACCCCGCGCGGCGAGACGCCTTTGGCCCGCGCGGTACGGATGTAGTCGGCCCCGAGCGAGTCGAGCATCGCCGAGCGGGTCTGACGCATCACGACCGCCGCGATGCCCGTGCCGAGTACGAGCGCGGGCAGCACGAGGTGGTGCAGGTTGTCGATCGGATTCTGCGTGAGCGGTACGAAACCGGAGGCGGGGAAGGCGCCCAGGCCGACCGACAGGTAGAGGATCGCGATCAGGCCGAGCCAGAAGTTCGGCACGGAGAGCCCGAGCAGCGCGAGCCCGTTGGCGAACCACTCCGCGGGACGGCCGCGCCGGACGGCCGCCACCACGCCGGTGGAGACGCCCAGCACGACCGCCACCAGCATGGCGAGCAGCGACAGCTCGATCGTGACCGGCAGCGCGGTGGCGATCATCGTCGAGACCGGGATGCCGGTCCGCGTGGAGCTGCCGAAGTCGCCCTGCAGCGCGCCGAGCACGAACTTCCCGTACTGCACGATGATCGAGTCGTCGAGCCCGAGCCGCTCGCGCAGTGCCGCGAGCGACGCCGGGTCGCGTTCTTCCCCGGCGAACGCGAGCGCCGGGTCGCCGGGCAGGGCGCGGACGCCGAGGAACACCACGATCGTGGCGAGCACCAGCGTCAGCGCCGACTGCCACAGCCGGTTCAACAGGTAGGACCGCATGCCTTCGGCGTCCCGTCAGACCCGGGTGAGTCCCGCGAAGGCGACCCGCACGATCCCGTCCGGGAAGACCTGCACGCCCGACACCGAGTCGGTGACGCCGGTGAGGTTGCGCTGGCGGTACAGGTAGACGATCGGGTCGGCCTCGTGGATCTTCGTGACGATCTCGCCGTAGAGCCGGACCCGCTCGGCCTGGTCCGTGCTGGTGCGGGCCTGGGTGAGCAATGCGTCGAGCGCCGGGTCGCTGTAGCCGGCCACGTTCTGGCCGCCGCCGGTGCTGAGGTAGTTGGCGATGTTGTTGTCCGGGTCGATCCGGCCCGACCAGCCCAGCTGCAGCATCTCGAAGTCACCGCGGTCCTGCTGGTCGAGCAGGGCCGAGTACTCCACCGGCTGGATCTCCAGGTCGAAGCCGCCGGTGGCCACCGTGGCCTGCAGCGCCTGCGCCAGCCTCAGCGAGTCGGGGTTGTTCGACGTGATCATCGCGATCTTGTAGGGAACCGTGACGCCGGCCTCCTCCAGAAGCTTGCGAGCGGCGTCCGGATCGTGCGGCGTGCAGGCCTGCGCGGCCTCACTGGTGAAGGCGGTGTCCGGGCTGATCGGTGAGCACGCCGACGCGTAGAGCCCGCCGAACACAGCCTGTACGAGGCCCTGGCGGTCCACCGCGAGCTCGAACGCCCGGCGCACCCGGGGGTCGTTCGCCACCGGCGTGCCCTTGTCCCCGAGCGGGTTGTCGAGCCCGGCCACGTTGCCGATGTTGAAGGTGATGCCCTGGTAGCCGAGGGAGTTCGACTCCAGAACCTGGATGCCCGGCGTGGTGCGCAGGGCGGGCGTGTCCTGTGTGGAGAGTGTGTCGGCCACCTGGGCGTCGCCCGAGCGCAGGTTTGCGGCCCGGATGCTGGCGTCGGTGATGATCCGGTAGGTGATCCGGTCGAGATGCACCTTGTCCGCGTCGTAGTAGTTCGGATCGCGCACGACGTCGATCGAGTTCTGTGCCACGCGCTTCTCGAACTTGAACGGCCCGACGCACACCGGCGCCGTCCCGAACTTGTCCCCGAGCTGCTGCAGAGCCGCGGGGCTCATGATCATTCCGGCTCGGTCGGCGAGCACCGACGTCAGCGGGGCGAACGGCGTCGACAGGTGGACGACCACGGTGCTCGCGTCGGTCGCCTCGACCGAGGTGACCGGTCCGAGCTCGCTCTTGCGCCCGGATCCCGCCATCGTGAGGTTGCGCTGGAACGTGGTGACCACCGACTGCGCGTCCATCGGGGTGCCGTCGGCGAACTTCACCCCCTGACGCAGCGGGATCGTGACGCTCAGGCCGTCAGCGGAGACCGTGGGGAGCGCGGTGGCCAGCTGCGGAACGATCTGCGTGTGCTCGTCGAGGTCGTAGAGCTTCTCGCACATCGTGTGGAACACGTAGCGCGAGTAGAGCGAGCGGGACTGCGTGGGGTCGAGCATGTCGGGCTCTGCCGACAGCGCCATCACGAGCGTGCCGCCCTGCTGCACCGCGGCGGGGTCGGCCGGGGTACCGAACGAGTCGGTGGCGGGTGCCGCGGCGGGCCCGCTGCTCTGCTGCACGGGTGCGCAGCCGACGGCGACCGCCGCTGCCAGTGCGATCGCGAGCGCTCCCGCGCCGCGCCCCCGGATCCGTCGTGATACCAGGCTGCGCTTCATCGTCGTGCGTTCTCCCTTGAGCCGTAATTCGGTCGGGTGAACGTAATGTGCTTCTAGAAGCCGCGGCCATGGTGTAGAGGCAGTCTTGATCTAGCTGAAACACGACGTGCACACGACGGGCCGGGCCGGGTGCCCGGCACACTGGGATGCATGACCCGCCGGCTCGGGGCGCCCTGAAATGCCCGCGCTCGACGCGGCGCAACAGCGCGAGAGGTTCGCCGCCGCCAGGGTGGCCCGCCTCGCCACGCTGCGCGCCGATGGCACACCGCGCCTGGTACCGATCACGTTCGCGCTCGTGGACGGGCTCGTGTGCTCCGCCGTCGACGAGGTCAAGCCCAAGCGGACCACCCGCCTCGCGCGGCTCGACGACGTCCGGCGCGACCCGCGGGTGGGCGTGATCGTCGACCGCTACGAGGACGACTGGTCCGCGTTGTGGTGGGTGCGCGTGGACGGCACCGCGGAGATCCACGAGGGCGGCCCGCTGCGCGAGCGAGCGCTCGCCGACCTGCAGGCGAAGTACCCGCCCTACGCCGCCGAGCCGCCGTCGGGCGCGGTGCTCGTGATCACGCCGCTGCGCTGGAGCGGGTGGACGGCGACGTAGCTACTCGGTGAAGTAGTGACCTTCTTCGAGGTCTGCGATGAGCGTGGCCTGTACCGGGTGCCATCCCAGCTGCTTCTGGGTGAGAGTGCTCGAGACCGGGACGTCCATCGACAGGAAGGCTCCGAGCCAGCCGAAATGGGCCTCGGCCTGTTCCCGGGGGATGGCGGTCACCGGTAGTTTCAGGTGCCGGCCGATGGCGTCGGCGATGTCACGAACCGGCACGCTCTCCTCGTCGACCCCGTGCAGCCGTGCGCCTGCGGGCGCTGCTTCCAGGGCCAACCGAAACAGGTGCGCGGCGTCGAGCCGGTGCACGGCGGCCCAGCGGTTGGAACCATCGCCCGGATAGGCCGAGACGCCGGTGGCCCGGGCGATGCTGATGAGGCGGGGGACGAACCCGTGATCGCCCTCGCCGTGCACTGACGGAGGGAGCCGCACCACCGAGGCACGCACGCCGCGCGCGGCCGTCGAGAGTGCTGCCTGTTCCGCGGGCATCCGGGCCGCGGCAGGCGACCCGGCATCAGGCGTGTCGTCTTCGGTCACGACGCGGCCAGGCGTGAGCCCGGCGGTCCCTGAGGTGATGACGAAGGGGCGATCGGATCCCGCGAGCGCCTCGCCGAGCGTCTCGACGGCGCGAAGATCCGTACGTACGGCGCCCGCGTAGTCGGAGAAGTCGTGGACGAACGCGGTGTGGATCACGCCGTCCGAGGCGGCCGCTCCTCTGCGGAGGCTGTCGAGGTCGTCGAGGGTGCCGCGGTGCACCTCGGTACCGGCGGCCGCCAGTGACGCGGCGGCCTCATCCGAGCGGGCGAGCCCGAGGATCTGATGTCCGGCGCTCTTCAGTTCGCGGACGATGGCGCTACCGATGAATCCGGTCGCGCCGGTGACGAAAACGCGCATGGTGCATTCCTTCGACGAAGCAACGTGGTCGGACCCGAGCGGCACCGGGGCGGTGCGGTGCTCGTGATTCGACCTTGCGGCCGGGGAGCGCTCCGGGTCCAAGGCCCGTTCCGTACTGGGCAATACACATGAGGCATCACCGCATGTCAGTGGCGTTCTGTGAGCACGAGACGCCCAACGCGAGAGGCTACGATGCCGAAATGCCAGAATCGGCGCCGGTGGACCTCGATCTGCGGCTGGTGCGGTACTTCACCGTCGTCGCCGACCACCGGCACTTCGGCCGTGCGGCCGCTGCGTTGCGCATCGCCCAGCCCTCCCTGAGCCGGCAGATCCGCCGCCTCGAACAGGAGCTGGGTGCCCGTCTGCTGGACCGCACACCCCAGGGCAGCCGGCTCACCGAGGCCGGAGAGGTCTTCCTGCCCCGCGCCAAGGCGCTGCTGCGCTCCGCAGCCCAGGCCGCGGCGCAGACCCGTGCTGCCGCCCGGCCCAGCCGTATCACCATCGGCTACACCACGAACCTGATCGTCACCCCGGCGGTGCGCGAGCTTCGGCGTCAACACCCCGAGGCCGACGTGCGCAGCCTGCACCTGCCCTGGAACGAACCGCGCGACGCCCTGCTCGACCACCGCGTGGACGCGGTGGTGACCAGGCTGCCGATCGGTACCGACCAGCTGAACGTCACGATCCTCTACGACGAGCCCCGGGTTCTGCTCGTACCTCTCGACCACCGCCTGGCCGGCAAGGAGTCCGTCACCCTCGACGACATCGCCGGAGAACCCGTGCCCCGGGTGTCGGACAACCCGGCCTGGAACGCCTACTGGCGTATCGACCCCCGGCCCGACGGGAGCCGGGCGCCCGACGGTCCCCTCGTGGCGGACGTCGAGGACAAGTTCGAACTCATCGCCTCCGGGCAGGCCGTGGCGATCGTCCCGGCCGGCGACAGCCTCCGCAGCTTCCGCCCCGACCTCACCACGGTCGCCCTGGACGGCGTCGAGCCGAGCCACGTCGTGGTGGCCACCCGCGCCGGCGACCGCAGTCGTCTCGTGGCGGCCTTCCGCAGATGCGCCGACGCCCTCCTCACCGGTCCGAGGTCACTGATCGCCCCCGGCGGCTGACCCGGGGGTTCTCACCACGCCCAGGACGGGGGCCATCCGTCGCGGACCGGGGGCGTACCTCCTGGAACGGCATGACCGGGGAACCGATCCTGAACCGGTCTGAACCAGTACGCGTTTCCTGGCTATCGACAAGCACAAGGGAGCATCTCGATGTCCGCCGAACTCAGCTGGATCCTCGTCATCGTCTTCATGCTCATCGGGGTCACAGCGATCCTGCGAAGGCGACTCTCCGGGGGAACCGTGATGATGACCGCTGCCGTGCTGGTCATGGCAGGTCAACTGATCACGATGTCCGGCACCTTCACCTGAGCCGGCGGCGCCCGTCCGTCACGTGCTCACCTGGACGACGGCCTCGATCTCCACGGCGATGTCGAACGGCAGCTCGGCCATCCCCACCGCGGACCGGGCACCGCGCCCGGCGTCACCCAGAACCTCGACCAGCAGGTCGGAGCAACCGTCGATCACCGCGGGCGTCCGGTTGAACCCGGGTGCGCAGTTGACCATGCCGAAGATCCGCGCCACCCGCCGGACCCGGCCGAGGTCGCCGATCTCGGCCCGGAGGGCCGCGAGGAGCTGCAGGCCGGTGAGCCGAGCGGCCTCCCGCGCGGCGTCGAGGTCCAGACCGCCGTCGCCGACCTTGCCGCGGACCATGCTCCCGTCCGACCGCACCGGGCCCGCCCCGGAGAGATACACCAGGTCACCCACCGTCGCGGCCGGCACGTAGTTCCCGGCCGGGGTCATCGGGGTCGGGAGCTCGAGGCCCAGTTCCCGCAGTCGCGCGTCGACATCCACTCCCTGACCGTACGGTGCAGCGGCCCGCCGCGGATCTTCCTGTCTGCCGGGCCGCGATGAAAGATCGTCAAGGGCTGGCCCTTGCCCGGAACCTCGGGCTCAATGTGCACATGACGTCGAGCACGCCCGAGCCGGCGGCGACGATCGGTGACGTCGCCGTCCGCTTCGGACTGCCGCAGCACGTACTGCGGCACTGGGAGAGCGTCGGGCTCCTCACACCGGCCCGGGACTCGTCCGGGCACCGCCGGTACGGCCCGGCCGAGCTGGCGCGGATCGCGATGATCCTGATGGGCAAGGAGGCGGGGTTCGGCCTCGGCGAGCTGCAGGTGCTGCTCTCCGGGCCCGATCCGATGCGGCACGCCGACCGGCTCCGCCGCCACGTCGCGGTGCTGGACCGGCGGATCGCCGAGGCCACCGCGGCCAAGGAGCTGATCGAGCACGCCCTCGCGTGCCCGCTGCCCTTCGACGAGTGCCCGCACGCGCGTGAGCAGATCGACGCGCGCATTCCGGTCGAGCCCGCCTGACCGGCTACATCGGGTCCTGCGGGCCGAACACGGTGTCGAGCTGAGCGTCGAGCACCGCAAGGGCGTGCTCCGGGGAGTAGTGACCGCCGAGCACGTGGACGCCGAGCCCGTCGACGAGTGCGAGCAGGGTCGTTGCGGCGAGCTCCGGATCGCTCACCCGGCCTGCCGCTCGGATCTGGTCGGCGAAGAACGCCCTGAGGACCGCGGTGTTCTCGCGCAGCTCGGCGGCGACGTGCGGCCGGACCGCCGCGTGAGCGAAGAATGCCAGGGCCACCCGGCCCTCCGCGGCACGCTCCTCGTCGAGCGGGAGCATCTGCACCAGTAGCGCCCGCACCAGACCTCGCGGGCCCGGGACGTCGTCCGGGGCGGCCGTGGCCAGGCGGGCCTGGACGCTGCGACCCACCATCTCCAGGGCGAAGACCATCATCTCGTCCTTGGTGTGGAAGTAGTGCTGCACCATGCCGGTCGAGACCCCGGCCTCGGCTGCGACGTGCCGCAGGCTCACGGCCTCGAGGCCCTGCTGGGCTGCCACCCGCATGAGGGCGTCGGCTATCCGGGCGCGCTGCGCCTGATGATCGACCCGCTTCGGCACTCGCACACCCTTTCACAGTGCAGTCGTATTGACTCGTTCGCCGAGTGTCTTTACATTGCAGTCGTAATGCAAAACTCACCCAGGGAGAGCCCGATGCCGACCACCACGCGGACCCTGCCCTTCGAGCGCCCCGGCGTCCTGGAGCCGCCGCCGGCCTACGCCGAGCTGCGGCGCACCGCCCCCGTCGCCCGTGTGATCACGCCCGACGGCACGCAGGCGTGGCTCGTCACCTCCTATGACGCAGTCACGGCCGTGCTCGCGGACCCACGGTTCGGCGTGGCGCCACTCGGCGGCGGCGACCCGGGAAACCACACCCTGTTCCAGGACGGCGACGCCCACGCCCGGCTCCGCCGCCTGGTGTCAGCGGTCTTCACGCCGCGGCACGTGGAGTCGATGCGAGCCCGCATCGGGGAGCTCGCCGGCGATCACGTCGCCGCGATGGCTGCGGCGGGCCCGCCTGCCGACCTGGTCGACGCCCTCGCGGCCCCGTTGTCGATCACGACGATCGGCGAGCTGCTGGGCATCCCCGCCGACGACCGCGCTCAGCTGCGACGATGGGCCGACACCGTGCTCACGGTGGACGTGTCGGTGCCCACCGGGGAGCTCGACGGAGCCGCGATGGAGCAGGCGTGGGAGTCACTGAGCGGCTATGCCGCCGAGCTGGTGGCGACCCGCCGATCCGAGCCCGGTGGCGACCTCATGAGCGCACTGATCGGCGTGCACGACGCGCAGGACGGACGGCTCAGTGGGGACGAGCTCACCGCGATGGTCACGACGCTCGTCAGCGCTGGCTATCTGAGCGCCTGCAACGTGATGTCCGTGGCGGTGATCCATCTCGTCGGCACCGGCCGGTTGGCACGTCTCGCCGGCGCTCCCGAGGAGCTGGACGCCACCGTCGAGGAGGTGTTGCGGCACCAGTCCGGTATCACCGGCGAGGTACTGCCGCGGTGGGCCCACGAGGACGTCGAGCTGGGGGAGACGCGCATCGCGGCAGGCGACATGGTGCTCGCCCGGCTCGAGGCCGCCAACCGCGATCCCGACCGGTTCCCGGACCCCGACCGTTTCGTGCCCGAGCGGCCCAACCCGCACCTCGCGTTCGGCCGGGGACCGCACCACTGCCTCGGCGCGGCCCTGGCCCGTACGGAGATCCGGGCCGCCCTGCACGCACTCGCGGTGCGGCTGCCCGGCCTGCGTCTGCGTGATCGGGTCGAGGACATTCCCTGGATCCACGGGTTCGTCGACTCCGGACCGGCCGCCTTGCACGTCACGTGGTGACGCGGCCGGGACGCCTTGCTAAGGGAGCCGGAGCAGGAAGTCGGTGACCGCTCGCTGGGTGACGTCCGGCCGTTCCAGGTGGGGTGCGTGGCCGCAGTCGAGTACCAGCAGCTCGACCGGACCGGTGGCGGTGTCCCGCACCGCCTCGACGTGGGCGACGGTGCCGTACGGGTCGGCCGTGCCCTGGATCGCGAGCACCGGACAGGTGATCGCGGACAGCTCGGGCCGGATGTCCCAGTCGCGGAACGCGTCGTCGAGCCACACGTCGTTCCAGTTCCAGAACGTGACGTCGGGGTCGCGGTGGTGGCGGGCCATGCGGGTGCGCAGGTCGCCCTCCGTGTAGGCGCGGCGGGCCTGCTCGACCCCGCCGAGACCCACGTCCTCCACGAACGCATGAGGGGCCAGCACGACCACGCCGGTGGCGTCGCTGCCGGCCGCGGCCGCCCGCAGCAGCGCGATCGACGCACCGTCACTGTGCCCGACCAGCACCGGGCGCTCCAACCCGAGCGCGGAGCACAGTGCCGGGACGACGGTGGCGGCCTCGTCGTGCATGAACCGCGGCGTCCGCTTCTCCCGTGGCAGGTCGGAGAACCCGTGTCCGAAGCGGGAGTAGGCAAGGGCCCGGCGTCCGGTGGCGGCCGCGATGCGCTGGTGGAAGCCGCGCCACAGCCCTACCGACCCGAGGCCCTCGTGGAGGAACAGCAGGGGTGCGAGCTCGCCGCGGGCAGTATCGGCCGGCACGTCGTCGTACTCGATCCGTCCACCGGGCAACTCGACGCTCGGGAGATCCGGCACCCGCTGACCCTAGTCGAGCAGCGCCGTGAGCTTCCGCGGGGCGATGACCCGATAGGCGTCCAGGACGATCTCGCCGATCTCGTCCCAGTCCACGTCGTCGACGTCGAGGTAGACCCCCAGCCAGCCGCGGCCACCGACATAGGGCGGCCGGAAGAACCGGGTGGGGGCCGTGGTGACGAGCTCCTCCTGCACGCCCGCCGGTGCTGCGCACCAGAACGCGACCCGGTCGTCGTGGTGCCGGTCGGCGTACATCACGAATGTCTTGCGGACGAACCACGTGGGCTCGCCGTGCTGAGCGGAGCTTGCGGAGCGAACATCAGCGCTGACCTTCTCGGTCACCTCGGGCAGCGCCAGGCACAGGACCCGCAGGCGGTCGAGCGGGTCGGTCATGCGCGCGCCGCCGGCTTGATCACGGGGCGGTAGCTGCCCATCGTCCAGACGTTGCCCTCCGGGTCGAGCACCGCGAACTCCCGGGAGCCATAAGGCTGGTCGGTGAGCTCCAGCACCACCTCGGCCCCGGCGGCGACGGCCCGGTCGTGATGTGTGTCGACGGCGTCGGCGTTGTCGGCGACGAGGTAGATCACCGCGCGGCCGGTGTCGAACCGGTCGTCCCCGCCCGTCCGCGTGCCGAGCATGACGACCCCGTCGCCGAAGCTCAGTTCCGCGTGCGCGACGGCGCCCTTGTCGTCGGTGTGCACCTGCTGCTCGACGAGGCCGAGCGCACGCGTCAGGAACGCGATCGCGGCACGCGGGTCGTCGTAACGAAGAGTGGGGTGAACGCTCATGAAGCGGACAGTAGGCCCGGTCCGCAGGGCGTGGCTTGAACGAATGGGAACTGTTTGCCCTGTTCGTGGCGGCGTGGAGCGGGGCCGGAGCGGGACCTACGCTGGAGAACCGTGCCGGACGACCTCCTCGCAGAGCTGGTCGGACTGCTCCCCGTCGGCGTCTTCGCCCTCGACGACGACGGCCGCGTGGCGCTGTGGAACCCTGCCGCGGAGCGCCTCACCGGCTGGTCCGCCGGCGAGATGGTGGGACGGTCCGTGATCCCCCACGGGCCCGCCGATCAGACCTCCATGATGTTCGACGTGTACACCGCCGCCCGGATCGTCGAGGAGATCCGATCCGGTGGCACCGTGAGCGGGAAGCTGACGGCCGTGGGCGGGAGTGGCGCCCGGCTCCACTTCCGCGTGGCGCCCGGTCCCGGATCCACCACGCTCGGCGTGCTGCACGACGTCGGCGACAAGGAGGCGTCCGACGAGGCGTTCGCGCTGCTCGACGCCCTCTGGGAGACCGCACCCGTCGGCCTCGCGTACTTCGACACCGAGCTGCGGTACCGGCGCATGAACGGCGTCGTCTTCGAGACCGTCGGCGGCAGTGCCGAGGACCGGGTGGGCCGCACACCGGCGGAGGTGCACGGGCCCGTCGGTGCCACGTTCTCGGAGGGGCTGCGGGCGGTACTCGCCGATGGGAGGCCGCGATCCGCCGTCCCCGTGGAGGGCCGGTTGTGGCACGGACGGGGGCCGTTCCAGGAATGGCGGGTGCACTACTACCCGGTGCGGATAGCGGACGGAGCGGTCTGCGGGGTCGGTGTGGTGATGGAGGAGGTCACCGCAGCCGAACGCACCCGCCGCGCACTGGAGGAGTCGGCTGCGGAGCGCGAGCATGCGCTCAACCGCTACCAGAGCCTCGTGGAGGCCACGAGCGCCGCGGTCTGGATCCGCGAGGCCGACGGCAGCGCCCGGCGCGACGCTCCCGGGCTGCGGTCGATCACGGGCCAGACGGAGGCGGAGCACCGAGGGTGGGGGTTCCTCGACGCCGTCCACCGCCGGCACCGCCACGAGCTCGAAGCGGCGTGGCGGGCCGCCGCCACAGCGGAACCCGCCACGGTCTTCATCCGCACCTATCGGCTGCGGACGGCCGACGGTGGCTACCGCTGGTTCCGCACGCGCGCCGTCCCCGTCCACTCGGGGGGTCGGGTCGTCGAATGGGTGGGCACCGAGACCGACGTCGACGACCAGATGCGTATCCGCGAACGGCTGTATGTGCTGGCGGAGGCGACGCACGCGATGAATGCCGCACTCGATCCCGAGGGGGAGCTGGTGGCGCTGGCCGAAGCGACGGTCCCGCAGTTCGCCGATGTCTGCCGGGTGTTCCTGGTCGACCCCGACCCGTTGCCGCCCCAGGGGCAGGTCGCCGACGGGGCGCCGGCCGAGGGGCCGCTCTCCGGGCGCAGGGCGGTCACCCGCAGGGCCGCCGGGGTTCCCCCCATCCCGGCCAGCGCCGAACGCTTCACCTTCCCCCCGGAGCACCCGCTCGTCCGCTGCGTCCGTTCCGGTTCGCCCAGCTTGGCCACCATGCCCGACACGTCGGGACAGTGGCGGGTCCCGCAGGAACAGCTCCAGTGGGGGAACGACGTCGCGATCAACTCCCTGCTGATCGCGCCGGTGTTCTCCGGCGGCGCCGTCGTGGCGGCTCTGATGTTCCTCGCAGGGGGCGACCGGTCGACCTACACCGCGGACGACCTTGCACTCGTCCGGGAGCTCGCGTCGCGCGCGTCGGCAGCCGTGGAGAACGCGATGGCGTTCCAGCAGAGCCGCGAGGTGTCGCTGGCGCTGCAGAAGGCGATGCTCACCGAGCCCCCGCGCTATCCCGGTGTGGAGATCGAGGCCCGCTACCGTCCCGCCGCGGCGCAGCTGCAGGTCGGTGGCGACTGGTACGACGCGTTCACGCTGCCCGGCGGCGACCTCGCGGTCGGTGTCGGCGACGTCGAGGGCCACGACCTGCCCGCCGCGGCCACGATGGGCCAGCTGCGCAGCATGCTCCGGGGACTCGCCCACGACAGCCACGCCGCGCCGTCCGTGGTGCTCGCCAGGCTCGACCGGGTGCTCTCCGGGCTGGAGGTCACCCGGTTCACCACGCTCGTCTACGGACGGCTCGGCATCTCCGGGGGTCGCGCGGTGTTCCGCTGGTCCAATGCGGGCCACCCCGCGCCGATCCTCGTCGGCCCGGACGGGGAGGCGCGGCTGCTCACCAGCCGCGTCGACCTCGTGCTCGGGCTCTATCCCGGCACGCGCCGCCACGACGGCGTCGCCGAGATCCCGCCGGGATCGACGCTGTTGCTCTACACCGACGGGCTGTTCGAGCGGCGACGCGACCACGCCGACGCGGCGGGCAGTGCTCTGCTCGACCTCGTGCGCCGCGGCGTCCCCCTGCCGCTGCCGGAGTTCTGCGACCACCTCGTGCGGGGCACCATCGCCGACACCGGTGACGACATCGCGGTGCTCGCGCTGCGGGTGGCGGAGTCCGGATGATCCTCGACGACCTCGTCCGGCGGGCCGCCGCGCTCGCCGCCGGACCCCGGCGCGCGATCCTCGGGATCACCGGAAGCCCGGGTGCCGGCAAGTCCACCCTCGTGGCAGCGCTGCTGGCGCGGTTGGCCGGTCACTCCGTGGCCCACGTCCCGATGGACGGGTTCCACCTCGCCGACGTGGCGCTCGAGTCGATCGGGCGCCGGGACGCCAAGGGGGCGCCCGACACCTTCGACGTCGGCGGCTACGTCGCGCTGCTGCGCAGGCTGCGCGCCGTGGACGAGACCGGCGCTCCTGCGGAGGACGTGATCTACGCGCCCGCGTTCGAGCGTGACCTCGAACAACCCCTCGCCGCCGCCATCCCCGTGCCCGGCACGGCACGGCTGGTGCTGACCGAGGGCAACTATCTGCTGCTCGATCAGGGGCAATGGGCCCAGGTCCGTCCCGAGCTCGACGAGGTGTGGTTCTGCGACCCGCACCCGGACGTCCGGCTCGCGCAGCTCACCGCCCGCCACGTCGCGTTCGGGAAGGAACCCGCCCGCGCCGCGGCGTGGGTGGCCGCGGTGGACGAACCGAACGCCGTGCTCGTGGAGGCCACCAGGCACCGGGCCGACCTGATCGTGCCGGCCACGGTGCTGGAGTCGCTGCCCGCGGTCAGCTGAGCCGCCCGCCGGAGGCCCCAGACGGCCTCAGCGGTGGTGGGCCGATCGGTGCGCCGCGAGCACGTCGAGGCCGAAGTCGGACTCCGGGTCGCGCCACACCGAGTGGGCGTGGTTGACCTGGCGCTGCGTGTTGTCCCACTCCGTCAGCAGCCGCGGGCCCTGCAGCCGGTAGTAGTGCGGTTCGCCGTGATTCGTGGAACCGGCCCAGGCGAGATGCACCTCGTCGAGCGCCGCGGCTTCGCGGTAGTTCGGGAGCGGGGAGATCTGGTCCGGTACGCGGCCGAGGTAGGTGCCGAGCAGCTGCAGCAGGAGCTCCCGCTGTCCGGCGTCGAGCTCGGAGGCGGGCACACCCTTCGGGGTGCTGGTCAGCGCCAGTGCCCGGTGGCCGTCGCGGTCGACGCCCGAGTCGGTTTCGGACTGGGCGCTGCGTCGGCGCAGGTTCTCCTGCTGCTGCGGGTCGGGGAAGCGGCCCCGCCAGACGTCGACGAGCGGCTTGGCCTCGTCGCCCTCGCCGATGCGGGACCGGTTGGCCCCGACGATGTCGGTGGGGGCGTGGGGGAGCAGCAACGCGCGCTCGGCGAGCTCGGGCCGCAGCGAGCGCACGAGCTCGCGTGCGAGATCCTCCGGTGCCCCGAGAGGGCGCAGCGTCGCCCCGCCGAGCAGCGCCGATGTGGCAGGGTCGGCGCCCAGGAAGCACGGCGTGGTCGCGGCGACGCGGCCGTCGACGACCAGGTTGTTGAGCGACACGTGGTGGCCGCCGAACCGCCATCCCCACGGCGCCGCCCCGCCGGGCTCCCCGAACACCCGCAGGTAGTACATGCCCGGGTCGCGGCCCCGCTCCCTGCCGAACGTCGCGCTGAAGCCCTCGACGTGGTCGAGCACGTTCTCCAGACCCATCACGGTGGCCGCCGTGACATACCCGGCGGTGGACAGCCCCGTGGCGACCAGCCGCATCGCGAGCCGCTGCTGAGCGGGGCGTTGCTGGTGGAGCGTGAGACCGCCGTGGTCGGTCGGTGTGTAGAACCAGCGGAGCCGTTCGGCGTCGGACGGGTCGTCCGCGCCCGGCGTGGCACCGCAACCCACCCCCCGCTGTTCCGCGTCGAGGGACTCCAGCCACTCGCCCGCCGCCTCGGCCATCCGGTCCGCGACGTCTCGGGTCGCGTCGGTCGCTGCCAGCACCATGCCGCGACAGTACGTCGTCAGGCGCCGTCGAACATCGTGATCGGGGCAGGCGTCAGCGGCTCAGCCGAACGACGCCGGGCCGCTGTACCCGCGGGGGCGCCCAGGGCGGATGTCGCACCGGATGGCGGACGGGTCGAGCCCGGTCAGGTCGGCGATGAGCGACCGGACGGCGACGTCGGCGTCGGGCATCGCCGGAACGGTCGTGGAGGCCTCGATCTCGGGTACGTACAGCACCACGCCCCGCTCGGAGAGCCAGGTCAGCACCTCGAACGTGCGCTCGCCACCCCCCGCGGCCACAGCGTCAAGGTTAGGCCTACCGGCTGCTCTCGTCGCAGGCGGACGCCGAGCAGTCCGGATCGGTACCGGACTCCGCGGGCGCCCGTTGCCACAACAAGCCCGCGCGGGGTGGCGGGCTCGTGGCGTCCGACGCGGCACGAGGATCGGGCTCCGGCGCGGGGTCGGGGCCGCCGAACAGACCCCCACCGGGAGAGTCGTCCTCCTCACCGGGCGGGACGGGGGCGGTGCCCGACGGGGCGACGCCGGTGGGTGTCGGCGTTGCGCCGGCCGCCGGCGTCGGCGACGTGGACGTCTCCGCGCCCCGTTCCGCGGTGGAGGGCGCCTCGCCGATGGGCCGGAACGGGGCGAACGGCTCCACCGGTTCGTCGTCCAGCGCCTCCGCCATGAACTGGTGCCACACCTCGCCCGGCAGCGTCGCGCCCTCGATCGGCGTGCCCCGCGCGGTACGGATGGGGGAGTTCATGTCCGTGCCCATCCACACCGCCGAGGCGATCGACGGGGTGAAGCCCGCCATCCACGCATCGTTGTTCTGTCCCTCGAACCGGGACTGCACCGTGCCCGTCTTCGCCGCCACCGGTCGTCCGCCCGGGAGGGCCAGATCGTCGTGCGCGGCCACGTCCATCATCGACTCGGCGACGTTGCGGGCCACTCGCTCCGGGAACCGGCGCTCCCCGTCGGTGGCGGCCTGGTAGAGCACACGGTCATCGGCGGTGACGACCGACGTCACGAGGTGCGGCTGGCGCCAGACCCCGCCGGCCGCGATCGTCGCGTACGCCGAGGCCAGCTCGATCGGGCTGACCTCCTTGTTGCCCAGCGCGATGCCCTCGGTCGGATCGTCGAGGGGAGCGGTGATGCCGGCAGAGCGGGCGGCGGCCGCAACCGCCTCGGGACCGACGCGCTTCGCGAGGGTCGTGAAGACGACGTTGTTCGAGACCGTCATGGCCTGCTTGAGGTCGCACTGGTCGCAGTCGGCACCCTCGGCGTTGCGCAGCCCGGGCAGCTCCTGGCCGTCGAACGTCTCGCCGAGCCCGACCGGCGGGTCACGCTGCAGGCCCGCGAGCACCACGAACGGTTTGAACGTCGACCCGGCCAGGCGGCGGACCTTCGTGTAGTCCAGGCCGAGCCCGTTGTCGCCGCCGTAGTAGGCGAGCACCCCGCCGGTCTGCGGGTCGATCGCCACCATCGCGCTGCGCAGGTTGACGGGTTGGCCGCTGAGTACGTCGTGGGCGGCGGTGACGGCCTGCTCCTGGCGTCGCCGGTCGATCGTCGTCGTGATGCGCAGGCCCTCCTGGGCGAGGTCCTCCTCGGAGATCCCCAGCGACTCGAGCTCCGCCTTCACCGCGGACACGATGTGCCCCCGGTTGTCGGACGGAACGCCGCCCGACGAGGTCTTACGGGGCACGGTGTGCGGGAACTGGGCGGCCTGTCGGTCGGGCGGTTCGAGCCAGCCCTCGGCGACCATGCCGTCGAGCACGAAGTTCCAGCGATCCACCGAGTGCTCCGGGTTGACCGCGGGATCCCAGCGCGACGGGGACTGGATCACCGCGGCGAGCAGGGCTCCCTCGCTGGGTGTCAGGTCCTGCACGTTCTTGCCGAAGTAGGACTGTGCCGCGGACTGGATGCCGTAGGCGCCGCGTCCGAAGTAGATCGTGTTGAGGTAGTCGGAGAGGATCTGATCCTTGCTGCGCTCCTGGGAGATCTTGATCGCGAGGATCACCTCCTTGTACTTGCGCCAGAGCGTCTGCTCGTCACCTACCAGCGCCTTCTTCACGAACTGCTGGGTGATGGTCGAGCCACCACCGACGCCGCCGCGCAGCTGGTTCCACACCGCTCGCAGGATGCCGGTGACGTCGAAGCCCGGGTTGGAGTAGAAGGAACGGTCCTCCGCGGAGAGCACCGCGTGCCGGACGTGCAGCGGCACCTGCTCGATCGGGACCTTCGTGCGGTTGCCCTCCTCCGGCACGAGGCGGGTGAGCTGCTCTCCGTCGACGAACGACACGGTGGCGACCTGGTTGTTCACCGCCTCGTCCGGGTTCGGCACCGAGAACACGGCGAAGCCGATGGCGAGCAGGAGCACCGGCCCGAGCACCACGGCGGCGGCCGCGCCGATCAGCAGGTATCGCGGGCGGCGCCACCACGGCGTCGGCGTCCCTCCGCGCTCACCACGGGGTCTCCACGGGTGGGGCCACCGGATGCCGGGGCGTGCGCGGCCGGGAGCGCCGACGACGGGAATGACGTCCGTGGGCCCGGGGACGCGGTGGTCGGCGAGGACGTCGGGAAGTGGCGGCCGATGCGGTGGGTGCTGCCGCCGGCCCACACCTGCGGGTTCGGTCGCTTGCCGGGACCGCTGCGGCGGCATGCCCGGGGGGCGCGCGGGACGGCGCTCGGTGGGGCCTGTCGAACGCTGGGGTCGCGGGGTGCCTGCTCCGCCCAAACGTCCGACCGTCCTTCCGAGCCGCCGCGCTCGTCTGCGGCGACCGAGGGGTCCAACGGAGGGCGGCCGGGATGGATGTGCGGAGAGTACGGAGATCACTCGTACGAGTGACGCTCGAATTGCGCGATCAGCTCACCTCCGCGTACCGACCGTGACCGGATCACGGCCGCCGCGGCGGTGGCTCAGACCGTGGCGGGCATCACCGCCGCGGCGAGCAGCTCGTACGAGCGCAGCCGGTCGGCGCCGTCGTGTGTGCTGGTCACGACCATCAGCTCGTCCACACCCGTGCGCTCCACGAGTGCGTGCACGCCGTCGCGGACGGTGTCGGGGGAGCCGATGATCTGGCCGCCGAGCCGGTCCTCGACGAACGCCCGCTCCTGCTCGGAGTACGGGTAGGAGCTCGCCTCCTCCGGGGTCGGCACCGGCCCGGGCCGACCGAGCCGCAGCCGCAGGAACTGCAGCGCGCTCGGCAGGGCGAGCCGGCGGGCCTCCTCGTCCGTGCCCGCTGCCAGCACCGACGCGGCGATCATGGAGTAGGGCTCCGCGAGCATCGGTGACGGCCGGAACGTCTCGCGGTAGAGGGCCAGCGCGGGGAGCGTGTTCTCGGCACTGAAGTGGTGGGCGAACGCGAACGGCAGCCCCAGCAGCCCGGCCAGCTGGGCGCTGTATCCGCTGGAGCCGAGCAGCCACATCGCGGGCTGCTGGCCGTGCGCCGGCACGGCCACGACCGGTCCCTCGCCGCGGAAGTACGACGCCAGTTCCGTGAGCTCCTGGGGGAAGTCGTCGGCCCCCAGCGCTACCGCGCCCCGGCGCAGGGCGCGGGCGGTGCGCTGGTCGGTGCCGGGCGCGCGTCCGATGCCGAGGTCGATCCGGCCGGGGTGCAGCGCGTCGAGCGTGCCGAACTGCTCGGCGATGACCAGCGGCTGGTGGTTGGGCAGCATCACGCCGCCGGAGCCGACGCGGATGCGGGAGGTGACACCGGCGAGGTGGGCGATCAGCACGGCGGGTGACGAGCTCGCGATCCCGGGCATCCCGTGGTGCTCGGCCACCCAGTACCGGTGAAAGCCCAGCTCCTCGACCCGCCGGATCAGCGCGGTGCTGTGCTTCAGCGCCACGGTGGCCGTGGAGCCGGCGCCGATGGGGACCAGGTCGAGCACGGAGAGAGGCAGCACGACACCGTGCAACCGCTCCGGTCGATCTGTTCTTCCCCTCCGGAGTACACCGCCGAACGGCCCAGCCGGGGTGCGGCCAGGCGGGTGGAACGAAGCTGCTCCGGAGCGTCACGACAGGGTGAGGTATGCGTCCCCCCGCCGATCCGTATGACACGGGTCCGCTCGAGATCGACCCGCTTCGCGCCGTGCTCGCCGGTCTGCTCCGGACGCCGGGTGCCAGGGCGGCCCACGCGGTGGACAGCCGCCGGGGGGTGATCGTCGCCGAGCTCGGGCTGACGGCGGAATCGGACGGCGCGGCCATCGTGCAGCTCGCGCGGGCCGCCGCTCCGGTCGCGTCCGGGGCGGACGGGCTCGACGACATGGTCGTCAGCACCCGCGGGTCGGTGCACCTGCTGCGGGAGTGCGACGAGCCGGGGACTTTCCTGCACGTCCGGCTGGACCGCGATAACGCAGACGTGGAGGCCGCCCGGCGAGCGCTGCGCGTGGCCGGTCTGCAGCAGGTGGTCCAGGCGGTCCGGATGCGGGTGGAGGCGGCGGCCGCACCGGTGGCGCCCCCTGCACCCCGGCCGTCGCCGACTCCGCGCCCCGTGGGGAACGGCAGGCCCGGGCCGCCGCGGCCGTCGCCGGCTCCGATGCAGTTCCGTGTGCCCAGCTACGTTCCCGCGCCTACTCCTGCTCCCGCCGCGCCGACCGCGTCGACCGGTGCCGCGTGGCCCCCCGCGCCGGTGCCGGTACATGCGCCCGGTGCATCGCAGGCCTGGGCCCCTGCCTCTGCCTCTGCCCTGCAGTCCGGTGGCACGCCGCAGCCGCTGACCGGCAGCGCACCGGTCCCGTCGGCCGATGGTGCCCCGGCTCCGCTGCCTGGCGGTGTGAGTGGGCAGCCACCGGTCACGCAGGCCCCGACGCCCGAGTGGCCCGGTAGTCCACCGGTGGCGCTGCCCGCCGGTGCATCAGCTCCGCTGCCCGGCCATGCGCCGGAGCCACCCCATCCACTGGCCCCTGCACCCGGTCACGCGTCGGAGCAGCCGCCAGGTGCTGAGCGGGGGTGGCTGCCCGCCGGCGCATCGGCGCTGTTGTCCAGCGCCTGGATGGAGCCGGTGCCGGACGCGCGGGCGCCGGAACTCGGCGGTGTGCCGGAGCCGCAGCCGGCTGTCGCGGTCGTTGCGGGGCCGTTGCCCGTGCCGCTGCCACGGCGGGTGCCCGGACGCCCGCCTGCCGAGCAGCAGCCCGCGCTCGTGACGCTCACCGGTCTGCGGCCGGTGACCAGCACAGGGGCGCTCGCGGTGCTGGCGCTGCAGGAGGTCGAGCAGCGGGACGCGGAGACACGGAACCCCGGGCCACGGACGGAGCGACCACGCCGCGTCCCGTCGCCCCGTCCCCGCCCGCCGAACGTTGCTGCAGACGGTGTCTTGAAACAGGCATGGGCCGAGGACCTCGACGCGTTGAAGAGGGTGCTCGCCGGACTGCGCCGGCTCGCCTGACGAGCAGCCCGGCGACGCTGCCGAAAACCACCTGGCGGGCCACCTCTAGCATCGAAGGCACACCAACCGACCGATGGAGGCCCTTCGTGTCCGCGCCCGTATCCCCTGCCGCGTCCGCTCCCGTCCGGGTGCAGGCGGGGACGACTGCGGGTGCCGCCGTGCGTGAGGCGGGCCTGCCCACGAGCGGGCCGAGCACCGTGGTCGTCGTCCGTGATCCCGAGGGGCGCCTGCGCGACCTCGCCTGGGTGCCCGACGGTGACGTGGAGGTCGAGCCCGTCGGCGCCGACACCGAGGACGGCCGCAGCGTCATCCGGCACTCCGCCGCGCACGTGCTGGCCCAGGCGGTGCAGCAGCTGTACCCGGAGGCGAAGCTCGGGATCGGCCCGCCGATCACCGACGGCTTCTACTACGACTTCGACGTCGAGAAGCCCTTCACTCCCGACGACCTGACCAAGCTCGAGTCCGCGATGAAGAAGATCATCAAGGCCGGGCAGCGGTTCTCCCGGCGGCGCTTCGACTCGCTCGAGGACGCCCGCAAGGAGCTCGCCGACGAGCCGTACAAGCTGGAGCTGATCGAGCTCAAGGGCGGCCCGGAGTCCGAGGCGGCCGAGGACGGCGAGGTCATGGAGGTCGACGCCTCCGGCGAGCTCACCATCTACGACAACGTGCACGCCCACACCGGCGAGACGGTCTGGTCCGACCTGTGCCGCGGGCCGCACATCCCGACCACGCGCTTCATCCCCGCCTTCAAGCTCACCCGCACCGCGGCGGCGTACTGGCGGGGCAGCGAGAAGAACCCGCAGTTGCAGCGCATCTACGGCACCGCGTGGGAGAGCCAGGAGGCCCTCGACGCCCACCTCGAGCGCATCGCCGAGGCCGAGCGCCGTGACCACCGCCGCCTCGGCGCGGAGCTCGACCTGTTCTCCTTCCCCGACGAGATCGGTTCGGGGCTCGCAGTGTTCCACCCCAAGGGCGGGGTGATCCGCAAGGAGCTGGAGGACTACTCGCGCCGCCGCCACGAGGAGGCGGGCTACGAGTTCGTCAACACCCCGCACATCACCAAGGGGCAGCTTTTCGAGATCTCCGGCCATCTCGGCTGGTACCACGAGGGTATGTACCCGCCCATGCACCTCGACGAGGAGCTGAACGCCGACGGCAGCGTTCGCAAGCCGGGGCAGGACTACTACCTCAAGCCGATGAACTGCCCGATGCACAACCTGATCTACCGGTCGCGCGGGCGCAGCTACCGCGAGCTGCCGCTGCGGCTCTTCGAGTTCGGCACTGTCTACCGGCACGAGAAGTCGGGCGTGGTCCACGGGCTCACCCGTGCCCGTGGCTTCACCCAGGACGACGCGCACATCTACTGCACCCAGGAGCAGATGCAGGACGAGATCCGCTCGCTGCTGCAGTTCGTTCTCGATCTGCTGCGCGACTACGGCCTCGACGACTTCTACCTCGAGCTGTCCACCCGCAACCCGGAGAAGTCGATCGGGAGCGACGAGGACTGGGAGCGCGCCACCAACGAGCTGCGCGCGGCCGCCGAGGCGAGCGGTCTCGAGCTCGTGCTCGACCCAGGTGGTGCCGCGTTCTACGCGCCCAAGATCAGCGTGCAGGCCAAGGACGCCATCGGACGCACCTGGCAGATGTCCACCATCCAGGTCGACCTGATGCTCCCGGACCGGTTCGATCTGGAGTACACCGCACCTGACGGCTCGCGGAAGCGTCCCGTCATGATCCACCGGGCGCTGTTCGGCTCGATGGAGCGGTTCTTCGGCGTGCTCACCGAGCACTACGCCGGGGCGTTCCCCGCGTGGCTCTCGCCGGTGCAGGTCGTGGCCATCCCGGTCACCGACGAGCAGGTCCCCTACGCCGAGGACGTCGCGGCCCAGCTGCGCAAGCACGGCGTGCGCGTCGAGGTGGACGCGGGCGACGACCGGATGCAGAAGAAGATCCGCACCCACACGATGCAGAAGGTGCCGTTCATGCTTCTCGCGGGCGCCCGCGACGCCGAGGCGGGAGCGGTGAGCTTCCGGTTCCGCGACGGCTCCCAGCTCAACGGGATTCCGGTGGCAGACGCCGTCGCCACGGTGGTCGACTGGATCTCGAGCCGGAACAACACGTCCCCCACGGGCGACGTCATCGCGGCGGCGCGCTCCTAGGAGGGTGCTGATCAACTCCGCCCGTAGCGAGCGGTGATCCGGGTGCAGTGTCCTTGCGGGACACCCGCACCCGGGCGATCGCAAGGCGGAGGAGGGGCCGATACCGCTGTTGTATCGAGCCCGACGACAACGCCGCGAGGGCGCCGCCTGGGCGCCGCGCAGTAGGGCCGAGTTGTTCAGCGCGCTCCTCGGGGTGCGGGTCCCGCCCGGCGCCGTCGTCGCCGGTGCCGTCGGCGCGCCTAGGATCGCGACATGAGCGACGCGGCCCTGCCGGGGGCGACGGACGGCCCGGTCGAGCCGGTGGCCGAACTGCAGGACGGGGTGGGCACGCCCGACGGCTTCCGCAGGCTCTGGACGCCGCACCGGCTGGCCTACATCAAGGACGCCGGGGGCAACGGCTGCCCGTTCTGCCGCATCCCCGCCCTGTCCGACGAAGAGGGTCTCGTCGTCGCCCGCGGGCGCACGGTCTACGCGGTGCTCAACCTGCATCCCTACAACCCGGGGCACCTCATGGTGCTGCCCTACCGGCACGTCGCCGAGCTCGAGGACCTCACGCCCGACGAGGCGGTCGAGCTCATGACCTTCACGCAGGCGGCGGTCCAGGCACTGAAGCAGGTGGCTGCGCCGCACGCGTTCAACGTCGGGATCAACCTCGGCACCGTCGCAGGTGGATCGCTTGCCGAGCACCTGCACCAGCACGTCGTGCCGCGGTGGGGCGGCGACGCCAACTTCATCGCGGTCGTCGGGCAGACCAAGGTGATCCCGCAGCTGCTGTCGGAGACCAGGGCGTTACTCGCGGCGGCCTGGCCGTCGACCGGACAACCGCCGGGAGGCGCCGCGGGCGACCGGCGCTAGGCTGCCTCTGGTCCAGGCGGCGGCCGGCGCGCTGTGGCCGGTCACCATGGGCCCCGGCCGACCAAGCAGGAGTCCATGCTCAACGTCCTCGCCCGTGTGCGCGTCAACCGCGTGACCGATCCCATCGGTCGATGGCTCGTCGGGCACGGAGTCGCACCCGACGTCGTCACAGTGGTCGGCACCGTCGGCTCGGTCGCCGCGGCGCTCTGGTTCCTGCCCCGTGGCCAGCTCTTCATCGGCACGCTCGTGATCACGCTGTTCGTGCTGTTCGACCTCATCGACGGCGCCATGGCACGGGCGAGGGGCAACGGCACACCGTTCGGCGCGGTGCTCGACTCCACGTGCGACCGGGTGGCGGACGGGGCGCTGTTCGCCGGGCTCACCTGGTGGTGCCTCGGGGTGGGGGATCAGCGGCTCCTGGGTGTCGCGGCGCTGGTCTGCCTGGTCGCGGGCCAGCTCATCTCCTACATCAAGGCCCGGGCCGAGGGCGCCGGGCTCTCCGCCGACGGCGGGCTCGTCGAGCGTGCCGAGCGGTTGATCGTCGCGCTGGTCGGCACGGGCCTGCACGGGCTGGGGGTGCCCTACGCGCTCCCGGTCGCGCTCTGGCTCCTGGCCGCGGCGTCGGTGTGGACCGTCGGGCAGCGCATCCTGCTCGTCTACCGGAGCGCGCAAGCGAGCGTGTCCACCACCGGCCCTTCCGGACCCACCGACTCGGCGCCGAGCCCGTGACCGCCCGGCTCGACCCGCCGCACGCGCCGGACCGATCCCGCGCCCAACCGGCAGGCGGCGCCCGGAGCGGACGGACGTCGCGCGCGGCGCGGCTCGCCGAGCGCGTCGCCGACGCCGAGTACGCGGCGGCATGGCGGCTGGTGCGCGGGCTCCCGCCCGGCCCGGCCTTCGGGGCGTTCCGGATCGGCGCCGACCTCGCAACACGCCAGGACGGGGCGGGTGTGCGCCAGCTTCGGGCGAACCTGGCGCGGGTGGTGCCGTCGGCGTCCGCGGCGCAGCTCGACGTGCTCGTCCGAGACGGGATGCGCAGCTACGCCCGCTACTGGTGCGAGACGTTCCGGCTGCCGACGATGGACCTCGCCGACGTCCACGCCAGTGTCGATCCGTTCCTCACCGGGCGCGAGCCGTTCCTCGAGGCGCTGGAGGCCGGTCGCGGCGTGGTCTTCGCGGTGCCGCACAGCGGCAACTGGGACGTCGCAGGCGTGTGGCTGGTGGAGACGCTGCGCAGGCTCGGCAGGCCGCCCGCGTTCACCACGGTGGCACAGCGGTTGCGCCCGGAGTCGCTCTACCGGCGGTTCGTCGCCTACCGCGAATCGCTCGGGTTCGAGGTCGTGGCCGCGGAGGACGGATCGGCCGCGCACAGGGCGCTGATCCGGCGGCTGCGCGCGGGTGGGATCGTCTGCCTCGTGGCCGACCGGGACATCACTGGCACCGGCGTGGAGGTGCAGTTCCTCGGCGAGCAGGCGCGCTTCCCCGCCGGCCCGGCCCGGCTGGCCGCACTGACGGGTGCGTTGCTGATGCCGGCCTACCCGCACTTCAGCCCCGACGGCTGGCAGGTGCCGATCGCGGAGCCGGTGACGGTCGGTGACGGTTCGCGGCTGCGCACGGGCGAGTCGCGTGCCGCGGTGGCCGAGGCGACGCAGGCGATCGCCGACGAGTTCGGCCGGTTGATCGCGCGCGCCCCGGCCGACTGGCACGCGTTGCAGCCGATCTGGACCGCGGACCACGTCCGCGGGGAAGTGGTGCGATGACCGACTCCGACGGTGCGTCACCCGCCCGGCGACGGTTGCGGGTGGGCATCGTCTGCCCGTACTCGCTCGACGTCCCGGGCGGCGTGCAGGCCCATGTCGTCGGCCTCGCCGGGGCGCTCGAAGATCTCGGGCACACCGTCAGCGTCCTGGCCCCGGCCGCCGAGCACACCCCCGTGCCCACGTTCGTCACGCCGGCCGGGCGCGCGATGGGAGTGCCGTACAACGGCTCGGTGGCGCGTGTGACGTTCGGTCCGGTGACCTACGCCCGCGCTCGTCGCTGGCTCGCCGAGAGCTCCTTCGACGTGCTGCATCTGCACGAGCCCACGACGTTCAGCCTGTCGGTGCTGGCCCTGCTCGCGGCGGAGGGCCCGATCGTCGCGACGTTCCACACCTCGACCGAGCGCTCCCGCGCGCTGAGCGCGTTCGGTGGCGTGCTGCGCCCGCTGATGGAGAAGGTCACGGCTCGGATCGCGGTGTCGCCGCTCGCCCGTCGCGTGCAGGTCGAGCATCTGGGCGGTGACGCCGTCGAGATCCCCAACGGGGTCGACATCCCCGCCTTCGCCGACGGGCCACTGCTGCCCGGTTACCCCCGGCCGGGGACCGTCGGCTTCCTGGGCCGGTTCGACGAGCCCCGCAAGGGCATGACCGTGCTGCTCGACGCGCTGCGCGCACTGGCGCCGTCGCGGCCCGACCTGCGTCTGCTGGTCGTCGGCCGGGGCGATGCGGGCGCGCTGCGGCGTGCGGCCGGACCGGTCGCCGCCCGCCTCGACGTCCTCGGCCCCGTCGACGACGCCACGAAGGCCGCCGCGCTGCGGTCGGTCGACGTGTTCTGCGCGCCCAACCTCGGCGGCGAGAGCTTCGGCATCGTCCTGACGGAGGCGATGGCGGCCGGCGCGCCCGTGCTGGCGAGCGACCTCGACGCCTTCCGCGCCGTCGTGGGCGGCTCCGGGGCGGGTGTCCTGTTCCCGACGGGCGACGGAGGCGCGCTCGCCGCCGCGCTCTCCCCCCTGCTGGACGACCCGTCCGCGCGAGCCGCCATGTCCGCAGCGGGCCGGATGCGCGCGGCCGACTTCGGCTGGCCAGCCGTCGCGGCCTCCGTGGTGCGGGTCTACCGGGCCGCGGTGGCGGCCGACCCCCGTCGTGTCGTCGGTGCATCGTGAGTCCCGAGATGTGGACTCTGGTCGTCGCCGTCGTCCTCGTGCTGGTCTGGGCCACCGTGCTGTGCTTCGCGAGGGTGCGCAGGCTGGACCGCCTCCACGTCCGCACCGACGCCGCGCGCGCGGGGCTCGAGGCCGCGCTCGATCGGCGCGCCGCTGCGGCGCTCTCCGCGGCTGAGGTGACGGAGGGTGACGGTGCGGACCGGTTGCGGGCCGCCGTCGCGGCCGCGCACTCCGCCCGCGCCTGCGCAGGCGACAGGGAAGCGGCCGAGAACGTGCTCGGACGTGCGCTCGGGACGCTCGACCGGTCGGTGCTTCCACCGGCGCTGCTCGCGGAGCTCATCGACGCCGAACAGCTGCTCATCCTGGCGCGCCGCGTGCACAACGACGCCGTGCGTGACACCCTCGGTCTACGGTCCCGAAGGCTGGTGCGCTGGCTGCATCTCGCGGGTACCGCACCGCTGCCGGCCTACTTCGAGATCGCCGACCCCGAGACCGGCGTGACGACCACCGCGCCGCCTGCCGGGCCCGGCTTACCGATCGTTGCACTGACGTACGATCGGGTGTCCGCAGATCGTAGAACTGAGGGGTAGAAGCCGTGTCGTCCGAAACGTCCGAGACCACCACCGGCCCAGCGCTGGGCACCGCACGCGTCAAGCGCGGGATGGCGGAGATGCTCAAGGGCGGCGTGATCATGGACGTGGTCGACGCCGACCAGGCCAAGATCGCCGAGGACGCGGGAGCGGTCGCGGTCATGGCGCTCGAGCGCGTGCCTGCCGACATCCGCGCCCAGGGTGGCGTGGCCCGCATGAGCGACCCGGACATGATCCAGGGCATCATCGACGCCGTCTCCATCCCGGTGATGGCCAAGGCCCGCATCGGCCACTTCGTCGAGGCTCAGGTGCTGCAGTCGCTCGGGGTCGACTACGTCGACGAGTCCGAGGTGCTCACCCCGGCCGACGAGGCCCACCACATCGACAAGTGGGCGTTCACCGTGCCCTTCGTCTGTGGTGCCACCAACCTCGGTGAGGCGCTCCGGCGCATCTCCGAGGGCGCCGCGATGATCCGCTCGAAGGGCGAGGCGGGCACGGGCAACGTCGTCGAGGCCACCCGCCACATGCGCTCGATCCGCGGTGAGATCCGCCGGCTCGCAGGCCTCGACGAGGCCGAGCTCTACGACGCCGCCAAGGAGCTGCGGGCCCCGATCGAACTGGTCACCGAGGTCGCCCGCGCGGGCAAGCTCCCGGTGGTGCTCTTCACCGCGGGCGGTATCGCCACTCCCGCCGACGCCGCGATGATGCGTCAGCTCGGCGCCGAGGGTGTGTTCGTCGGCTCGGGCATCTTCAAGTCCGGCGACCCCGCGCAGCGGGCCACGGCCATCGTCAAGGCCACCACGTTCTTCGACGACCCCGACGTGATCGCGAAGGTCTCGCGGGGTCTGGGTGAGGCCATGGTCGGGATCAACGTAGCCGAGCTGCCTGCCGAGCAGCGGTACGCCTCGCGGGGCTGGTAGCCCCGTCACACCTCGGGGGTGGCACTGCCACCCAGAAGTGCACACTGCTCCGTTTGTCGCCGCCGTGTCACCGGTCACCGTAACCGGGGCACAGCGGCGACGACGTTCTGTGCCGATATCGGCGCCCCGAAGTGGTGGGAACACCCACACGGTCTGGTGAACCAGCGTTCCTGAGTAATCGTCCGCGCCTAGTGTGCCTCATGTCCGATCTGTGACTTGAGGGACACGAGGGGCAGGCGAGGTAGATGAGGCGATATGCGACCGTTGTGGGCATCGTCGTCACCACGATGCTCACCGGATCGCTGGCGGCGATTGCGCAGCCGACCCCGCCGCCGACCTGTGTGCCGACGACGCCACCGACCACCACTCCGACGGTTCCGCCGACCCAGCCCCCGGGCAAGGGCACGCCTGAATCCCCGGGCAAGGGGGTGTCGGATCCGTCGGGCAAGGGCCTGGTGGACACGTCGGGGAAGGGACTGACCGACACGTCCGGCAAGGGACTGGTCGATACGTCCGGCAAGGGACTGACCGACGCGTCGGGCAAGGGGCTTGCGGACCCTTCCGGCAAGACGCTCGCGGATGCGTCGGGGAAGGGGCTGACCGACTCGTCCGGCAAGGGTTTGGCCGACGCCTCCGGCAAGGGTCTGGTGGATACGTCGGGCAAGGAGCAGGTGGGCGCGATCAAGGAGGGCGCGCCCGAGCCGCCGAAGCCCGGCGTGCCCGGCTCCGAGGCGGGGAAGCCGGCACCTCCCGTGGTCGGCCTGGCGAAGCCCGACGCTCCGGGCGTTGGTGCGGCGAAGCCCGAGGCGCCGCCGGTGCCGTTGCCCAAGCCGCTGGATCAGCCGGTCCCGCTGCCCAAGCCGCAGATCCCCGTCGCCCAGCCGACGGTCCTGCCCACGCCGCCCACTCTGCCTCCGGTGCTGCCGACGCCGCCGACGCTTCCCCCGGTGTTCCCGACGCCCCCGACGCTTCCGCCGGTGTTCCCGACGCTGCCGCCGCCGACCGCCGTGCCGCCCCCGGCCTCGCCCGGCGGGACGGTGGTGCTGCCAGTGCCGTACCCCGTGCCCTTCCCGATGCCGTTCCCGGTACCGATGCCGTTCCCGGTGCCGATCGTGCTGACGCCGCTGTTCCCCCCGGTCGTTCCGCCGACGACTCCTCCCACGCTTCCGCCGACGACTCCGCCGACGCTTCCCCCGACGACTCCGCCGACGCTTCCACCCACGACCCCACCGACGACGCCGCCCACGACTCCGCCGACGACCCCACCCAACTGCCCCCCTGGAGGTGACGGGACCACCGCGGCCGACCGGTTCGGGTGGGGCACGCCCAACCGGACGGACGAGTTCACCTCAGGCCTCGGCCCCGACTGGGATCTCTACGACGGACCGGGTCACGGCGGCAACGGCCGGCGCACGCCCGATGCGGTCAGCGTCCAGAACGGCGTGATGACCATCACCGGTGACTCCCAGGGCAACACCGAGGGCATGGCGTGGAACCCGGGGCAGATGTACGGCCGCTGGGAGGGCAGGGTGCGGGCGCCCGCGTCCGACGAGACCTACAACGCGCTGATGCTGCTCTGGCCCGACGCCGAGAACTTCCCGGTGGGCGGAGAGATCGACTTCATGGAGATGATGGACGAAACCCGCCAGACCACCGACTTCTTCCTGCACTACGGGCCGAACAACAACCAGGTGCACGGCCAGGTGCGGATCGACGCGACGCAGTGGCACAACTGGGCGGTCGAGTGGACGCCCACACACGTCGCCGCCTTCGTCGACGGCAGGGAGTGGTACCGCACCACGGACGTGAGCATCCTGCCTCCGGGCCCGATGCACCTGTGCGTCCAGCTCGACTGGTTCCCGAACAGTGGTTCCGGGGCCGTGCAGGAGTCCTACATGCACGTCGACTGGGTCAAGCAGTACTCGCTGCCGCTCGGTGAGCTGGTGAGTGGCCTCGTCACCGACCTCAGGCACACGCTCGGGCAGCGGAACCTGGACCAGCTCAGGCCCGTGACTCCGCCTCCCGGAGGCCTGGTGGCCCGAGTGACCAGTTCGACGCGGGCTCAGTCCGACATTCGCTTGCGGGAGGCCTGGCCGCTCGGGCGGCGGCTCGCCGAGGGCAGCCCGGATGCGAACCCACCCGGAGGTGCCCCGGCCGCAGTTCCCGGGGGCTGATCACATCCCCGGACCCGGTTCCGGTCGCGGTGCTGGTGGGGGGGCTACACGTACTCCATCACCAGCACCGCGACCGAGCCGGGTTCGACGGCTTCGTAGGTGTGCGGGCGGTCGCCGGGGAAGCGAAGGTAGTCACCGGGGCCGAGATCGACCTCGTCGTCGGCCGGGCCCGCACGCCATCGTCCCGATGTGACGATCATGTGCTCGACCGTGCCGGGGATGTGGGCGTGCGCGGCGCGAGCCGGGCCCGGTTCGGCGGCGATGACGTGTAGGTCGCGGCGGGCGCCTGGAGGGCAGGCCGCGAGCAGCGTGCCGGTGAACCGGGCGTGCTCCGACGGGATCGCCACCCCTTCGCCTGCCCGCACCACCTGCACGGGGGAGACCGGCGGCTCCACCAGACGTGCGAACGGCACCTCGAGCACCACGGCGAGTGCCCACAGGGTCTCGACGCTCGGGTTGCCCGCACCGGACTCGAGCTGGGAGAGCGTCGACTTGGCCACGCCGGCTCGCCGGGCGAGCTCGGTGAGGGAGATGCCGTGGCGTTCGCGCTCCCTGCGGAGCGCGGCGGCGATGGTCGCCAACGGCGCCGTTCGATCCATCGGACTCCTTGTTCGGCTTGACGAACAGATTACGTGCCGTTCACTCTATGGGACATGCGTTCACTCAACCGAACACTAGACCGGGAGGACCTGCGGGACGCGGTGGCGCTCGCCGCGGCGAGCGCCCTGGTCGGCGCCTCGTTCGGTGCCCTGGCCGCCACTGCGCAGGTGCCGATGGCACTCACGATGGCGCTGTCGTTGCTCGTGTTCGCAGGCGGAGCGCAGTTCCTCGCGGTCGCCGTGGTCGCGGCGGGGGGCGGTGCGATCGCGGCAGTGGCTGCCGGCCTGCTGCTCAACGCTCGGCACGTGCCGTTCGGGCTGGCCGTGGGCGGCAACATCGCCGACCGCTGGCCCGCTCGACTGCTCGGCACGCACCTCATGGTCGACGAGAGCGTGGCGTTCTCGCGGGCCCGGGGCGGCGGCACTCGGTCGCGCACGGCGTACTGGCTGTGCGGGGCCTTGCTGTTCGTCGCGTGGAACCTGGGGACGGTGGCGGGGATGCTGGCGGGTTCCGCCGTGCCGGATCCCGACGCCTTCGGGGTGGACGCGGCATTTCCCGCCGCGCTGCTGGCCCTCCTGCTGCCCTCGCTGCGCAGGGCCGACGCCCGCAGGGTCGGGCTCCTGGCTGCGGCAGCGGCACTCGTGGCCACGCCCTGGCTGCCCGCCGGACTGCCGGTGCTGGTGGGCCTGGCCGGTCTTTTCGCCGCGCAGGTACCGGCGAGGAGCGACGCGTGAACTGGCCCGCCGTGCTGACCCTCGCGGGCGGCACCTACCTGCTGCGGCTGACCGGCGTCGTCCTGCGCGACCGCGTGCGCCTGCCCGGTCGGGTGGAGCGCTATGTCGACCTCGGCGCCACCGCCCTGCTGGTCGCGCTCGTGGCCACCGCGGCGTTCACCGACGGCTCCGGGTTCGCGGGATGGGCCCGGCCGGCAGGTGTGGCCGTCGGCGCGCTCGCCGCCTGGCGGAAGGTGCCGTTCGTGCTGGTCGTCGTGCTGGCGGCGGCCACGACCGCAGGGCTGCGCCACCTCGGTGTGCCCTGACGGGCGTCTGCGTGCACGCGGTGGCGAAGGCCCGTCAGGTCGGTGCCACGTCGTAGCGGGCGAACTCGCGCTCGAACGTCGCCGCACCGCTGGTCATCGCGCGCAGGTCCACGGCATAGCGACGCAGTTCGGTGCACGGCACCTCGGCGCGCACCAGCGAGCGCCCCGGTCCGGCGACGTCGGTGCCGAGTACCCGCCCGCGCCGGCCCGACAGGTCCCCGAGCACGGATCCGAGGTGCTCGTCGGGGACGCGCACCGTGACCTCGTCGTACGGCTCGAGGATCTGCACGCCGCACGCCTCGGCCGCCTCCCGCAGGGCGAGCGCGCCTGCCGTCTGGAATGCGGCGTCCGAGGAGTCGACGCTGTGCGCCTTGCCGTCCACGAGCGTGGCACGGAAGTCGACCACCGGGTGATGGTCGTCGGTCAGCCCGCGCGCGGCCTGGGCCCGCACCCCCTTCTCCACGCTCGGGATGAACTGCGTGGGTACCGATCCACCGAAGATCTTGACGACGAAGTCGATGCCCGACCCGCGCGGCAGCGGCTCGAACTCGATGTGGCACACGGCGTACTGGCCGTGCCCGCCGGACTGCTTGACGTGGCGTCCGGTGACCCGCGCGGGCCGGGCGAGGGCGGCGCGCAGCGGGATGCGCACCGGTTCGGTGTCGACCTCGGCGCCGCCGGCGCGCAGCCGCGACAGCACGACGTCGGCGTGGGCCTCACCCATGCACCACAGCACTGTCTGGTGCGTCTCCTGGTTGCGTTCCAGCCGCAGCGTCGGGTCGGCCGCGACGATCTTCCCCAGGGTCTTGACCAGCGCGTCCTCGTCTCCCCGCGTGCGGGTGGCCACCGCGACGGGCAGCAACGGCCGGGGGAGGTCCCAGCAGGAGAGCAGCAGCGGGTGCTCGCTGGCCGAGACGGTGTCGCCGGTCTCGGCGGTGCCGAGCTTCGTGAGGGCGCAGATGTCACCCGCGACGCAGGCGTCGATCTCGCGCAGCGTGGCGCCGAGCGGGGCGTAGATGTGGGCGAGACGCTCGTCGGCGTCGTGGCCGTCGGGCTCGGAGCCGTCCGGCTCGCCGTTCCGCTGGGCGGGGATGACCACGTGGTGCCCGCTGATGTGCACGGTCGACTCGGGGCGCAGCGTGCCGGAGAACACCCGCACCACGGACACGCGCCCGACGTAGGCATCGGCCGACGTGCGCACGACCTCGGCGGCGAGCGGACCCTCCGGGTCGGCCGTGAGCGGCGGATGCGGGGTCCCGTCGACGCCGGTGACAGGCGGGAGTTCACGCTCCAGCGGTGAGGGGAACCCACCGACGAGCACCTCCAGCAGCGCGTCGAGCCCGATCCCGCTGCTTGCGCAGACGGGGATCACGGGGTGGAAGGCCCCCTGGGCGACGGCCGTCTCGAGGTCGTCGATGAGCGTGGAGACGTCCAGGTCCTCTCCCCCGAGGTAGCGCTCCATGAGCGTCTCGTCCTCGGACTGCTCGATGATGCCCTCGACCAGTTCGCTGCGGGCGTCGTCCGCGCCGGGCGGTGCCTGCCCGGCAGGCGACTGGGTGAGCAGGCCGTAGAGGCCCGCGAGCCGGTCGCCCTCGCGGATGGGGAGATAGAGCGGCGCGACACCGCTGCCGAACGCGTCCTGGCAGGCGGCGATCGTGGCCTCGAGGTCGGCGCGCGCGTGGTCGCAGCGCGCCACCACCACGGCGCGTGGCATGCCGACCGCGGCACACTCCTCCCACTGCGCGACGGTGGCGGGATCGATCTGACCCTCGCGCCCCTCGTTCGCCGGCACGACGAACAGCGCGGCGTCGGCGGCGCGCAGACCGGCGCGGAGCTCACCGACGAAGTCCCCGTAACCGGGGGTGTCGATGAGGTTGATCTTCGTGTTCTCGTGGAGCAGGGGGGCGACGGACAGCGCGACCGACCGTTGCTGCCGGACCGCAGCCGGATCGTGGTCGCAGACGGTGGTGCCCTCGACCACCGCCCCGGCCCGGGGAATCGCTGCTGTGTGCGCGAGCAGCGCCTCCACCAGCGTCGTCTTCCCCGAGCCCGACGGCCCCACGAGGACCACGTTGCGCACTCGGGACGGGTCGCCGGCGGTCGGAACCTGAGATCGGTTCCCCGTCCGCTGCCCGGCTTCTGCTCTGACGGCCATGGAAGACCACCTCCGCAGCACTGCGTCGATGTCGAAGAGGACGTGTGCGCCATCCCACACCCGGGATCCAGCGGTCACAACCCTTGGAGAGCATTCGGGTTCATCGAATGTTCACCGGAGGGGACGTGAGCAGGGCCGCACGACCCGGGCCGGCAGGTCGTGCAATCGCCGACGGTAATGTCTTGGTGTGCCAGTTCCGGGTCCCGGTTATGCCATCACCGCGCGGGTCGAGGTGCCCGCCTCCGCCAGCGCCGCGGGTGACCTCACGATGGCCATCGGCCGCGTCGGGGGCGTCGTCACCGCGTTCGACGTGGTGGAGGCCGCCCACAACGAGATCCTCGTCATCGACATCAGCTGCAACGCGCTCAACGAGGCCCACGCGGAGGAGATCACCGCCGCGCTGGAGGCGCTACCCGGCGTGCGCGTGCGCAAGGTCTCCGACCGCACGTTCCTGCTCCACCTCGGGGGCAAGCTGAGCGTCGAGTCCAAGGTCAGCCTGCGCAACCGCGACGACCTCTCGCGGGCCTACACCCCCGGCGTCGCCCGGGTCTGCCAGGCCATCGCGGCCAACCCGGCCGACGCGCGGCGCCTCACGATCAAGCGCAACACGGTGGCCGTGGTCACCGACGGGTCTGCCGTGCTCGGCCTCGGCAACCTCGGTGCCGCCGCCGCGATGCCGGTGATGGAGGGCAAGGCGGCGCTGTTCAAGCGATTCGCCGGGGTGGACGCCTGGCCGGTGTGCCTGGACACCCAGGACACCGAGGAGATCATCCGCACCGTCCAGATCCTCGCCCCCGCCTACGGCGGCATCAACCTCGAGGACATCGCGGCCCCGCGCTGCTTCGAGATCGAGGCACGGCTGCGTGAACTGCTCGACATCCCGGTCTTCCACGACGATCAGCACGGCACGGCGGTGGTCGTCCTCGGCGCGCTGCGCAACGCGCTGCGGGTGGTCGGCAAGAAGCTCTCCGACTGCAAGGTCGTGGTGTGCGGGGTCGGTGCCGCGGGCTCGGCGGTCATCCGGCTGCTGCGCTCCAGCGCGCCCGGCGACGTGCTGGCCGTCGACATCAACGGGATCGTCCACCCGGGTCGTCCCGGCCTCGACGACAACCTGAGCTGGATCGCCGAGCACACCAACGTGGCGCAGGTGTCCGGCACGCTCGCCGACGCGCTGGTCGACGCCGACGTGTTCATCGGGGTGTCGGCGCCCAACCTGTTCGGGGCCGAGGAGCTCGCCACGATGGCGCCCGACGCCATCGTGTTCGCCCTGGCCAACCCCGACCCGGAGATCGACCCGGCGATCGCGATGGCCAAGGCCGCCGTGGTGGCCACCGGCCGCTCGGACTACCCCAACCAGATCAACAACGTGCTCGCGTTCCCCGGGGTGTTCCGCGGCCTGCTGGACGCCCAGGCGCGCGACATCACCGACGCGATGCTGCTCGCCGCCTCTGCCGCCATCGCCGACGTCGTCACCGAGCCGAACCCGTCGTTCATCGTGCCGAGCGTCTTCGACTCCGCGGTCGCCCCGGCCGTGGCCGAGGCGGTCCGCAATGCCACGGGCCGGAGCGACGTCGCCCCGATCTGACGTCCGGCGCCCGCCGAAGGGGTCGTCAACGGGTGGTCCTGGTGCCGGCTGCCACCGCTGTGGTGTGCGGCTCGGCGCCCGGCTCCGACATGCGGCGGGCGGCGAGCAGCGCCACCACGGGCAGCAACGCGAGGGCGAGCAGCGCGTACTGCAGTGAGAATGCGGTGGCCAGGGCTGCAACGCCCGGGGCCGCGAGACCGCCGACGCTGACCGCGAGACCGAGCGTGACACCGCTGGCCGTGCCGAGCCTGTTCGGCAGGTAGTCCTGTCCGAGGGTGACATGGAGCGAGAACGGGACGTACGTGGCGACGGCGGTCAACGCCACCAGCAGGTACACGGCCGGTCCGGGAACGAGCGCGAGGCCGATCAGCGCGGGCACGGCGACCGCGTACGACACGCGGATCGTCCGGATGCGGCCCCACCGCGCCGCCAGCACCCCACCGAGCAGCGTGCCGGCCGCGCCGACCCCGAACAGGACCACGAGGGCGACCTCACCGGCCACCGGCCCACCGCCCACCCGCCCCGCGACCCAGATCGCGAGGAACGTGCTGAGCCCGAATGTCACGATCGACCGGCTGATGACCACGATCGTCAGGCGGCCGAACTGTCGCCAGTCGTCCCTGCCGCTCCTGATCGTGCCCGTTCTCGGTGCTTGTGTGCGGATGCCGGAACGGCCCAGGGCCGAGACCGTGAGGGCGCAGCCGACCGCGGCCGGGATGACGAGCAGTGGGCTGGCGCTCAGCCCGCCCAGTTGCAGCACCGGGGTGACGACCACGGGCCCGAGCGCGAACCCGATGTTGCCGCCGACGGAGAACCAGCTCATCGCGACGTGACTGCCGCCGCTGGCCGTGCGGGCGAGCCGTGCGGACTCCGGGTGGTAGGCGGCGACCCCGAGGCCCGAGAGGGCGATCGCCGCCCACGTCATCAGATAGGAGTCGCTCACGCCCGAGAGTCCGATTCCCGCGCCGGCGAGCGTCATTCCCAGCGGGACCAGCCACGGCATCTGACGGCGGTCGGTGAGCACGCCGAACAACGGCTGCACGACGGACGACAGCAGGGTCGCGGCCAACGTGATGCCGGACGCCGCGAGATATCCGTACGACCGCTCGGCGACCAGAAACGGAACGATTGCGGGAACGGCTCCCTGGTAGAGGTCATCGACCGCGTGCCCGATGACGAGCACGATCATGGGCCGGGACAGTGAGCGTTTCCCTGTCGTCATGCAGCGATCATCGGATCGGGCCGGGCTGCGCGATTCCGATAACGGGCCTGATTGTGTCGAGTACTCGCCACCTGCCGCAGGCGCTGCTGCGCGTCTCCGGCGGCACCTGGGGTTTCCTCTGCCTCGTCCTGCGCGCGACGGCCGACTGACCACGGCCGGTCCGTGGCGACACAGCATCGATCATCGACTCGGGCCGGGGGCGCGCGATCCCGATAATCTCGCCGACTGTGTCGAGCACTCGCCACCTTCCGCACGCGCCGACCGACAGCCGCGACCTCGCGGCCACCGCAGGGGTGGACGCGCACTGGCACGACGAGAACCAGGTGGCGTACGCGAGCCAGGGGGTGCTTGCCGTGCACACCGAGGCCTCGCGCTGGATCGTGCCCGCGCATCGCGCGATCTGGGTGCCGGCGGGCACGGTCCACTCCCATCGGGCATACGGCGAGACCCGCCTGCACCTGCTCGGGCTGCCCGCCGAGCGCAACCCGCTCGGTCTCGTCGAACCGACGGTCCTCGCGGTGTCCCCGCTCCTGCGTGAGCTGCTCATCGCCTACACCGCGTCGGACGAGTCGCAGGACGTCCGAGCGCGTCGGCGGATGCTCGGCGTATTGCTCGACCAGCTGGCCGCGGCACGTGAGCGGCCCGTCAGGATCCCCGCCGCCCGCGACGCCCGGCTCGCGGCCGTCACCGCGATCCTCGAGGCCGACCCGTCGGACTCCCGCAGCCTCGAAGCCCTCGGGCGTGAGGTCGGTGCGAGCGGTCGGACGCTGACCAGGCTGTTCCGCCAGGACGTGGGGATGACCTTCCCGCAGTGGCGTACCCAGCTGCGGCTCTACCAGGCGCTTCGGCTGCTCGCTGAGGGCCGGTCCGTGACAACGGTGGGGCGCTGCTGCGGGTTTGCGACCACCAGCGCCTTCATCGACGTCTTCCGGCGCTCCCTGGGGCACACCCCGGGCGCCTACGTCCGCAACAGATCGGCGAGCCCGGGCGCCAGCGGATGAGGCCGCCGCCGCATCGCACCGCAGGTCTCGGCGGTGCCCGCTGTGTCGCAGGGCACGGACTACCCTGGACATGTGCTTCCCGTGATCGGTGTGCTCGCTCTGCAAGGCGATGTCCGCGAGCATCTTGCGGCCGTATCGGCCTGCGGCGATGTCCGCGGAGTGCCGGTGCGCCGCCCCTCCGAGCTCGATGCGGTGGACGCGTTGGTGATCCCCGGCGGGGAGTCCACCACGATGAGCCGGCTGCTCGAGGTCTTCGAACTGCTCGACCCGCTGCGCGCGCGGATCGCTGCCGGGATGCCGGCCTACGGGTCCTGTGCCGGGATGATCCTGCTCGCCCGCGAGGTGCTCGACGGCCGCCCCGACCAGAAGCAGATCGGCGGTCTCGACGTCGTGGTCCGGCGCAACGCGTTCGGCCGCCAGGTCGATTCGTTCGAGACCGACCTGCGTTTCCGCGGGATGCTCGGTGGTCCGGTCCGCGCGGTGTTCATCCGCGCGCCGTGGGTCGAGTCGGCAGGCCCCGGAGTGGAGGTGCTCGCCACCGTCCCGCAGTCGACGATCACCGGCGCCGACGCGGGCGCTGCGGCCGGTCGAGCGGTCGCCGTGCGTCAGGGCGCGGTGATCGCCACGGCGTTCCATCCCGAGCTCACGGGTGATCTGCGGGTGCACGGGCTCTTCTGCGACCTCGTGAAGGAAGCCGCCCGCGCCGCCTGAGCAATGGGCGTGAGGCCGCACGACCGGTGGCCCCCTTCCCGGCCGCTCGTCCTCCGAACGGGTCGGTAGAATCGACAGTTCAAGCAGACGTCGGTGCTATCCGGTCCGCGCGGCAGGAGGCCGGTGGCGGACGTCCGGATCCCGGCGGGTGGGCAAGAGCTGGGAAAGGACGGCGACACCGATGAGCGGCCACTCCAAGTGGGCGACGACGAAGCACAAGAAGGCCGTCATCGACGCCCGGCGCGGCAAGATGTTCGCCAAGCTGATCAAGAACATCGAGGTGGCCGCGCGCACGGGCGGCGGTGACCCGGATGGCAACCCCACGCTGTACGACGCCATCCAGAAGGCCAAGAAGAGCTCGGTCCCCAACGACAACATCGACCGTGCCGTCAAGCGCGGGTCCGGTGCCGACGCGGGGGGTGCCGACTACCAGACGATCACGTACGAGGGCTACGGGCCCAACGGCGTCGCGGTGCTCATCGAGTGCCTCACCGACAACCGCAACCGGGCCGCCACCGAGGTCCGCACGGCGATGACCCGCAACGGCGGCGCGATGGCCGACCCCGGTTCCGTGGCGTACCTCTTCACGCGCAAGGGCGTGGTGATCGTTCCGAAGGCAGGCGAGCTCACCGAGGACGACCTGCTGCTCGCCGTGCTCGACGCCGGCGCCGAGGAGGTCAACGATCTCGGCGAGAGTTTCGAGATCGTCTCCGAGGCCGGTGACCTCATTCCAGTGCGCACGGCATTGCAGGACGCCGGTATCGACTACGACTCGGCCGACCCCACCTTCCTGCCGTCGATGAGCGTGCCGCTCGACGCCGAGGCGGCGAAGAAGGTGTTCCGCTTGATCGACGCGCTCGAGGACAGCGACGAGGTGCAGAACGTCTACGCCAACTTCGACGTCTCCGACGAGGTCCTCGAAGAGGTCAACGCGTAGCCGTCGGCGATTCGACGAGCTGAGGGCGGAGGTCTGCTGAGTTCCGCCGCACACGTATCCGTCAGTCCGGGCATTCAGGGCGTATCGGACGAAGATCCACTGGGCTACGGTGGCTCCGCGCGTGGTCGCCGGCTGCCGTGGCCGGTGGTTCCCGAGATCCTCGCCGGCCACTCACCGCGTGGTCGTGCTCCCTCCCCGGCAATGACGAATGGAGTACGTGTGTCGATCAGCCTGACCAAAGGTCAGAAGGTCTCTCTCGCGAAGCGCGACGGCGGAAGCCTGAGCGTGGTCCGCATGGGACTCGGCTGGGACGCAGTGAAGAAGCGTGGGCTCTTCGGCTCGAAGTCGCAGCAGGTCGACCTGGATGCGTCCGCGCTGCTGTTCGACGTGAGCGACAACCTGATCGACGCGGTGTGGTTCCGGCAGCTGCGCAGCCAGGACGGCTCCGTGCAGCACACGGGCGACAACCTCACGGGAGCGGGTGAGGGCGACGACGAGACGATCCTCGTGGACCTCACACGGCTCTCGCCCGCGATCGGCCAGATCGTCTTCGTCGTCAACTCGTTCACCGGCCAGGACTTCTCCCAGGTCGAGAACGCGTTCTGCCGGCTCGTCGACCAGACCACGGGCGACGAGCTCGCCCGCTACGTCCTGTCGGGCTCGGGCCGCCACAACGCCCAGATCATGGCCAAGGTGGCCCGTGACGAGGGCGGAGGCTGGACGATGACGGCCATCGGCGCCGTCGCGTCCGGCCGCACGTTCCAGGAGCTGCTGCCGGTGACCGCCGGTCACCTCTGACGCGCTTCGCGCAGGGCCTGGCCGCCGGGACCGGGCCGGGTGGCCGCCGCGACCCGGTCGGAGAGCCACGCGAGCAGCTCGGCGCCCGCCGCCACTCCGGTGGCGACGGTGACGGCCAGGTGCGGGCGGGCGAAACCGGTGGCCGCGAGCTCGCCGTGTGCCGGGCGGATGGCGAGGTGGGCCGCGTCGAGGAGGTCGGCGTCGAGCAGCGAGTCGCCGGCGGCGAGCAACGTCGTGCCGCCACAGCGGTCGAGCACCTCGGCCGCTGCCGCCGACTTCGTGAGGCCGGCGGGCACGGCGTAGACCTTGCGGCCCTGCAGCGACACCGTCCAGCCACGGGGAGCGCACCACGCGCTGAGCTCCTCGACCCAGCCGGAAGGCAGCGCCGCCCGCTCCACCACCGCGTAGCAGAAGAGCCCGGCGGCCGTGCGCAGCCGCAGGACGAACGCCCCGCTGTGGGCGCGCATGTGCGTCTCGACCTCGGCGGGTGGCGCGCAGCCCGCGAGCCGGCTGCGCACGGTGGCGCTCCACCCGGCGTCGATCTCCCCGTCGACGAGCACGTGCCCGCCGTTGCTGGCGATCGCGTACCGCGCGGGCGACCCGGGCAGGTGCACGCGGGCGAGCTGCGCGGGCGTGCGGGTGGTGGTCGGGACGACGACGGCGGTGTCCTGCAGCGCGCGGAAGGCATCGGCCGCGGCCTCGGTCATGAACGACCGTGGCGCGCCGTCGTGGATCTCGACGCAGAGCAGCCGGGGGGCGTCGCTGTCGGGGCAGCGCAGGTCGAGCGCGGCCGGCGAGTAGATCGTGGTGCGGTCGAGGTCGAGACAGACCACGGGACTCCCGGCATCGGTCGCGAGGCCGGGTCGGGGTGCTGTCTCTGCCGTCACGGTGCTGCCGCCGTGGCATCGGCACCGGCCGGGGACCGGGTGTAGCCGGGATGGATCAGCCCGACGCACGTATAGGGCAGGTCCGCCACCTCCTCGATGGGCACGTCGCGCTGCTGCGCGAGTAGCCGGATGTGGGCGACGTCGGCGGCGGGCGCACCGGCGCGCACCAACACCCGCCACGGCACCCGGCGCAACAGCACCCTGGTGGTCTCGCCGACCCCGGGCTTGACGAGGTTGACGTCGCCGATGCCGTAGGCCTCGACGATGCTGTCGACGGCCCGGCGGCCAGCGTGGTCGGCGACCCGGTCTGCGGGCGCCGTCGTGTCGCCGACGTGCGGGAACTGCGCGCTGACGGCGTCGAGGAAGCCGGCGGAAACGTCCGAGCAGGCGAGCTCCGCGTAGAACTTGGCCCCGTGGTAGCGCTGGGGTCCCACCAGGCCCGGGTGCAGCACGGTGCGGGAGACGAGCCCGGACACCGTCGAGTTCAGGCAGGCCGAGGCGATCAGCCAGTCCTCCCGGGTGCCGAAGGTGGTGGCGCAGCGCCCGGGGTCGGCCAGCACGGCGAGGCGCGGGTCGAACCGCACGCCGGTGTCGTACTCGTGCTCGGCCACGGACGCCGCGAGCTCACGGGCGATCGCGCCCTTGCCCGTCCAGCCGTCCACGAAGACCACCCGGGACGAGTGGTGATGTTCGGCGAGGTGGCGCAACGCGAGCCGGTCGATGCCGCGGCCACGCACGATCGACACGGCGTAGTGGCGCAGGTCGAGCCCGTGGGCCCACGCGGCCCAGCGCCGCATCAGCACACCGATCGGAGTGCCGGCGCGGGCGAGCGACGCGAGCACGACGTCGGGGCCACGCTCGCGGAGCACCAGTTCGGTGACCGTGCCGACGGCCTGCGCCAGCCGGGGCGCGGTCGCGGCGAGCACCGACCGGTACAGCGCGAGATAGCCCGCATCCGGGCGGTACTCGTGCGGGAGCGACTCCGCGTAGTGCGCACCACCGCTCTGAACGGCCTCCTCGCGCTCCTCCGTGGGCGCCTCGAGCGGCACTCCGGAGAGATCGGTGAGCAGCCAGCCCACCTCGTCCGGTGCGTAGCTGCCGAACGTCGGGCCGCGCAGCGGGGCGGGGGTCATGGCGTTACCACCACGCTCGTGCGCCGGGCGTGCGGGGCGAGTGCCGCGAGCAGCCCGGTTCGCAGAGCGGGGGTGTCCGCGGGCGGGTCGACGACGACGAGGACGTGGTCCCACGGGGGATCCTGCGCGCCGCCGACGTTGTAGGCGAAGCGGGGGCCGGGCCCGTCGGCGGGGTCGTCGTGGGCGGGGAAGGCGATGCCGCTCGTGAGCGCGTACCCCGGCGAATCGACCACCACCGCGGGCGAGCGCGTGGTGCTGGAGAACGCGACGTCGTGGCCCGCATCGGCGAGGGTCTGGGCCAGCCGTAATGGCAGATGCATCAGCTCCTCGGTGCCGAGCACGAGGATGCGCTCGCCGGCATCGAGCCGGGCAGCACGCTCGAGACCTGCGGCGACGTGGGGGAGTGCGGCTGCGAGGTGCCGGTGGTGAGCGGGTCCGACCCCGTGTCGTGCCCCCGTCGGCAGCCCGACCGGCCACCCGAGCTCGCCGAGCGTCACCCGGGAGGCGCGCCCGTTCGGGGCGGTGTGGGGAGTGGGGCCGTCGCCGACCTCGGCGCGAAGAGCGGCAGCGCGTTCGGCGAGGTCGGCGGGCAGCTCGATCGCGGCCTGCGCCAGTGCGACGACGTCGAGCTGCGCACCCAGCGCAGCGACGGCGTCGACGAGGTCGCTGCCGGGCGGACGCACGTCCACGAGGGCCGCCACGACATAGCGCTCCCGCGGCGCCGTGCGGTGCAGCGCCGTGATGGTGTTCAGCGCGGTGCGCCCGGTGCTGAGCTCGTCGTCCACCAGCACGAGCGGCCGTCCGTCACGGAGCAGCGCGGAGTCGGCGGGGAGCAGCAGGTGGTCGGTGGCGTGCGAATGCTCCTCCGTGAAGCCGCCCGCCACGGCGAACCCGGGCACGGGCCGCCGGGTGGAGTGCAGGTACGTGACGCCGCCCAGGCCTTCGGCCACACAGTGCCCCAGCGCTGTGGCCGTCTCCGCGAAGCCGATCACCAGGGCGTCCGATGCCGCAGCGACCGCCCGCTCGGCGTCGGTGTGCAGCGCGGCGGCCGCACCATGGTCACCTCGGACGGCCGCGTGCAGCGTCTGCGCCGGTAGGGCCCTCGCCGGGCGTCCGGCCAGCGCGTCGGCCACCAGAGCGCCCAGCAGCAGCCCCGCGGCACGGACCAGCCGGGGATCGGCGGGCACGTGCTTGCCGAGCACCCGGGACACGAGCAGCTGAGCACGGCGCGGGTTGCGACGCAGCGCCAGGCCCAGCAGCACGGTGGGGTCGACACCCGGGCCGACGGGCCGCAACCGGATGCCGAGCCGTTCGGCCGGAGCGCTTGCGATGCCGGTCATCGGGGCAGGCTCGCGGCGAGCAGATCGACGAAGGAGACGTCGTCAGCGGCCACGCCGAACGCCCGCGCGCGCAGCATCGTGAGCCGGGCCCATGCCGTGTGCGGGCCGGTCTCGTTCATCTTGTTGCCATGGCCGGACGCCAGCACGCCGCCCGCCCGACCGGCCCGCAGGACGTCGGACGCGTCGCGGTGCTCCTCCGCGGAGACGACCGACAGCGCGTTGACGACGGCGACGTGGCTCGGGTGGATGGCCGTCTTGCCGATCAGCCCGTTGGCCCTGTCGAGCGAGACCTCGCGGATGAGCCCGTCGATCGCCCGGTCGAGGAGCCGCCCGCGCAGCTCCGGTTCGTTGTGCTCGGTGAACGGTGACGACCGCAGCAGCGGCTTGAAGATCCGTTCGACGCCTGCGTAGTACTCCCACACGGGTCCGGTGACGGTGAACCCGCTGCCGTCAGCGCGGCCCAGCACGTTCACGACGTCGGCGATCAGGCTGCTCACCACCTTGACGTCGTAGATCGACAGATCCGGCGAGCGGCGCAACCCGTAGAGAGCGCAGAGGTCGGTGGCCCCGAGCCGCACAGCGAGGATCCGGCGCCGGTCGCGGTGCAGGAGGGCGCGCAGCCTGGTCAGCTCGTCGACGCGCGTCTCGGCATAGAGCACGGCGCCCGACTCGATCACGGGCATGGCCAGCAGCGCTGTGCCTGCCATGGCGTCGGCCTCGTCGAGGGCGTGCAGGTACTCGGTGCCGCTCGTGGCGGTGAACTTCGGCATGACGAACCCGTCCAGCACCGCTGCGGCCGGTCCGAGGCGGGCCACCAGCCGCGGGATCTGCGCCGCGTGCCGGACCCGGACGAACAGGATCGGCGGCTCGGCCGCGGGCTCGTCGTGCAGGTCCGTCAGCGCTGCCACCAGGTTGGCCTCACCCTCGGCCACCTGATCGTCCGCGATCGCGTCCTCCAGGCAGACGACCACCGACGTGACGCCGGCGGTCGCCTGCTTGACGATGTCGGCGGCGAGCGCCGGCCGGGTGGCCGGCATGTAGAGCGTGGCGCCGAGAGCCACCGAGAGCAGCTCCCGGCCGCTGCGGCGGTGGAACGTCTCCGGTGGTGACGCGAACAGTGCGCCCGTCTCGGACGCGCTCAAGTACCCGAAGTGCCGCACGCGACGGACCCTTTCCGACATCGCTCGGTTGAGGCACGTACTCCCGGGAGGCGGTGATCGACGGTGCCCGATCCGGGCGCGGGTGGAGCTCGCTGCTGCGTGTCAGACGTTGACGCCGTAGTCGCGGGCGATGCCCGCGAGCCCCGATGCGTACCCCTGGCCGACTGCGCGGAACTTCCACTCCGCCCCGTTGCGGTAGAGCTCCCCGAAGACCATCGCCGTCTCGGTGGAGGCGTCCTCGCTGAGGTCGTAGCGGGCGATCTCGGCTCCGCCGTCCTGGTTGACGACCCGGATGTAGGCGTTGCGGACCTGGCCGAAGCTCTGTGAGCGCGCGTCGGCGTCGTAGATGCTGACGGCGAAGACGACCTTGTCGGCCTGCGGGGCCATCGCGGCCAGGTTGACCTTGACCTGCTCGTCGTCGCCCGCGCCCTCACCGGTGACGTTGTCGCCGGTGTGCTCGACCGTGCCGTCAGGGGTGGTGAGGTTGTTGAAGAACACGAAGTGCTTGTCGGAGAGCACCTTGTCGCCTGCGCCGGCCACGATCGCCGAGGTGTCGAGATCGAAGTCGGTGCCCGTGGTGCTGCGCACGTCCCACCCGAGGCCGACGATCACGGCCGTGAGGTCGGGGGCCTGCTTGGTGAGGCTGACGTTTCCACCCTTGGTGAGGCTGACGCTCACGTCACTGCTCCACATCTGGTTGTCGAGAGGCCGGATGATCTCGGTGGGACCCTATCGGGACGAACAGGACGTACGGCACGTCCAACATCAGCAACGGTGAAATCGCGGGCCGGGTTCCCCGCTGCCCGCGACCTGCTGTGTCGCAGGCCCGTCCGGTGCGGAACTGTCGGGCGACGGTCCTACACTCGCCGTCGATGAGCCCCGCCACACGCACCCCACAGAAGCCGGCCGCGCCGGCGCCGGCCTCGCCGTCGTCCACCGGGCGACGGCTCCTGCTGCTCGATGGCCACTCGCTGGCCTACCGCGCGTTCTTCGCGCTGCCTGCGGAGAACTTCCGCACGGGCACGGGGCAGACCACCAACGCGGTCTACGGCTTCACGTCGATGCTCATCAACCTGCTGCGCGACGAGCAGCCCACCCACCTCGCGGTGTGCTTCGACGTCTCCCGCGCCACGTTCCGGTCCGAGCGCTACACGGAGTACAAGGCCAACCGCACCACCACTCCCGACGACTTCCGGGGCCAGGTCGACCTCATCAAGGAGGTGCTGCGGGCGCTGGGCATCCCCGATTTCGGTGTGGAGGGCTTCGAGGCCGACGACCTGATCGCCACGCTGGCCACCCAGGCGGAGGCCGACGGCTTCCAGGTGCTCATCACCACGGGCGACCGCGATGCGTTCCAGCTGGTCAGCGACGACGTCACGGTGCTCTACCCGAAGCGCGGGGTGTCCGATCTCGGCCGCATCGACCCGGGCGAGGTGATGAACCGCTACGGCCTCACCCCTGCCCAGTACCCGGATTTCGCGGCGCTGCGGGGCGACCCCAGCGACAACCTGCCGAGCATCCCGGGCGTAGGGGAGAAGACGGCTGCGAAGTGGATCCGCGAGTTCGGTTCGCTCGCCGAGCTCACCGACCGCGTCGACGAGGTCAAGGGCAAGGCGGGCGACGCCCTGCGGGCCCACCTGGCCGGTGTGTTGCTCAACCGGCAGCTCACGGAGCTGATCCGCGACGTGCCGCTCGATGCGGCGCCGGCCGATCTCGAGCTGCGGCCGTGGGATCGCGACGCCGTGCACCGGCTGTTCGACGAACTGGAGTTCCGCGTGCTGCGCGAGCGGCTGTTCGCCACGCTGCAGAGCGCGGAGCCGGAGGCCGAGGGCGGCATCGAGGTGCAGGGCGGGGCCATCGAGCCAGGTGGCGTCCGGGCCTGGCTCCAGAGCCATGCGCGCGACGGCCGCCGCGTCGGCCTCACGTTCCACGGCATCACCGGTGGGGCCACCGCGGGCGACCTTGCCGGCATCGGGCTCGCGGCGGGCGAGCCCACCGTGGAGGCGCGCGCGGAGGGTGCGCTCGCCGGCGTGCCGCAGGCCGCCTACCTCGACGTCGTCAAGCTCACGCCCGACGACGAGGCCGCGCTGGGGGAGTGGCTCGCCGACCCGTCGGTGCCCAAGGCGGCCCACGACGCCAAGTCCGCGCTCCACGCGCTGCGCGGGCGCGGCTGGAGCCTCGCCGGGCTCACCAGCGACACGGCGCTCGCCGCCTACCTCGCCCGGCCGGGGCAGCGCAGCTTCGACCTCGCCGACCTGGCGCTGCGCTACCTGCGCCGCGAGCTGCGGGCCGACGGTGAGGCCGAGGACGGTCAGCTCTCGCTGCTCGGCGGCGAGGAGGAGGCCGACGCGGCCCGTGCGCAGACGCAGATGATCGCGGCCTCCGCCGTCGCGGAACTGGCCGACGCCCTCGACGCCGAGTTGGCCGAGCGCGGCGGCACCGAACTGCTGGCGGAGCTCGAGCTGCCGCTGGAGTTCGTGCTCGCCGACCTGGAGAAGGCCGGCATCGCCGTCGACGGCGAGGCCCTCGCTGCCCTGGAGGCCGAGTTCGCCGCTCAGGTGAAGCAGGCCGCGCAGGACTGCTACTCCGTGATCGGCAAGGAGATCAACCTCGGCTCGCCGAAGCAGCTGCAAGCCGTGCTGTTCGACGAGCTCAACATGCCGAAGACCAAGCGCACCAAGACCGGCTACACCACCGATGCCGACGCGCTGCAGACGCTCTACGAGCAGACGGGCCACGAGTTCCTCTCCCACCTGCTGCTGCACCGCGATGCCACCCGGCTCAAGGTCACCGTGGACGGCCTGCTCAAGTCCGTGGCCGACGACGGGCGGATCCACACCACCTACAGCCAGACGATCGCGGCCACCGGTCGCCTGAGCTCCACCGAGCCCAACCTGCAGAACGTGCCGATCCGCACCGCGGCGGGCCGGCGGATCCGCGAGACGTTCGTGGTCGGCCCCGGCTATGCCGAGCTGATGACGGCCGACTACAGCCAGATCGAGATGCGGATCATGGCCCACCTGTCGGAGGACGCCGCGCTGATCGAGGCCTTCCGCTCGCGCCACGACTTCCACGCACAGACGGCCGGCCGGGTCTTCGGCTGCGAACCCACCGAGGTCTCGGGGGAGCAGCGCGCCAAGATCAAGGCGATGAACTACGGGCTGGCCTACGGGCTCTCCTCGTTCGGCCTGGCCGGGCAGCTGCGGATCTCCACCGAGGAGGCCCGCGGGCTCATGGACGAGTACTTCAACGTCTTCGGCGGAGTGCGCGACTACCTGCGCAGCATCGTCGACGTCGCCCGCAAGGACGGCTTCACCGCCACCATCCTCGGCCGCCGCCGCTACCTGCCCGACCTCACCAGCGACAACCGCCAACGCCGGGAGATGGCCGAGCGGATGGCGCTGAACGCCCCCATCCAGGGCAGCGCCGCCGACATCATCAAGGTCGCCATGCTGGGCGTGCACAGGGCTCTCACCAGCGAGGGGCTGCGCAGCCGGATGCTGCTGCAGGTGCACGACGAACTCGTGCTCGAGGTGGCCGAAGGCGAGCGCGAGGCCGTGGAGACCTTGGTGCGGCGCGAGATGGGTGCGGCGGCGCAGCTGAGCGTGCCGCTCGAGGTGTCGGTCGGCTACGGCCGCAGCTGGGACGACGCGGCCCACTGACCGGGCGTGGTCGGCGGCGAGGTCTCCATCCGCAGCAGGGCCGGCCGGTGGGGGCAGTGCGCCGTCGTCGGGTGTCGGTCGGCTACGGCCGTAGCTGGGAGGACGTGGCCCATTGACCGGGCGTGGTCGGCGGCGAGGTCTCCATTCGCAGCAGGGTCGGCCCGTGGGGGCAGTGCGCCGTCGTCGGGTGTTGGTCGGCTACGGCCGCGGCTGGGAGGACGTGGCCCATTGACCGGGCGTGGTCGGCGGTGAGGTCTCCATTCGCAGCAGGGTCGGCCGGTGGGGCAGTGCGCCGTCGTCGGGTGTTGGTCGGCTACGGCCGTAGCTGGGAGGACGTGGCCCATTGACCGGGCGTGGTCGGCGGTGAGGTCTCCATTCGCAGCAGGGTCGGCCGGTGGGGCAGTGCGCCGTCGTCGGGTGTCGGTCGGCTACGGCCGCAGCTGCTACGACGCGGCCCACCGACCGGGCGTGGCCGGCAGCGAGGTCTCCACCCGCAGCAACGCCGGCCCGCGGCGCAATACGCCGTCGTCGAGCGGTTCGCAGCGCACCCCGCCCCGGCCGCGCATCCCGCGGAACGCGCCCGGGGCGAGCACCACGTCCATCCAGCGGCAGGGGTTGGCGGGGCGGTGCGCGCGGAACCGCACCGGCCCGTCGCCCGAGTCGATGCTGAAGACGGCCCCCTCGGTGCCGCGCCCGGCCGCCAGTCGGTCCACCGGGAAGCCGCGCACCACCACGTTCCGGCGCGTCAGGCCCGCATCGGGCACGGCCGCCAGCCCCAGCTCGCGGGCAACCTCGTCGAGTGACTCCGCCGCGAAGAACGTGACCGCCGCCCGGCGGTGGGCCGCGTGCCCGAAGTAGCGGTCCCCGACGAGTCCGAGACCGGCCCTGACCTCGACGTACTCGGGGTGCGTCCCGCTCGCCTCGGGTCGAGGTCCGTCCTGCGGCCGCCCCTCGAAGGCATGCACGGGGGAGACGAGCAGGTCGACGATCTCCACGGGCACTTCGAGCCCCTGTTCCCCGATCGTCACGACACCGACGCTACCTCCGACCAACCACCGGAGGCCGGCTCGCTGCACCCGGCTACTGGACGGCCGCTCCCCGGGGCACTGCCACGGCCCGAGTGGGCGCGGGTGGTACGCCGAGGCCTCCCGCCCCGGGCGGTGATCATCATTTGGGGACGCGGAGCTGTGTATAGCGCGGTTACCGACCCCCGTTTGGTGATCATGACCCGGCATCGGCCGTGGGGGCTGGTTGGCGTGGCCGCCAGGGGCGGTGATCGCTGTTTCGGGACGGAGCGGTGTGCGCTGCGGTTCCCGGTCGCCGTTTGGTGATCACAAGTTGGCGTCGGCCGCGGGGGCTGGTTGGCGTGGTCGCCTCGGGTGATGATCATCGTTTGGGGACGCGGAGCTGTGTATAGCGCGGTTGCCGACCCCCGTTTGGTGATCATGACCTGGCATCCGCCGCCGAGCACGGGTTGGCGTGGCCGCCACGGCTGGTGAGGTGTGTGTGGCGCGGTTGCCGGTCCCCGAGCGATGATGATCTTGGCTTGCACGGGCCTGGTGCCCCTGGGGCTGTTGCAGGTGCGGCCGACCCCGGCCTTGGTCACCCTTCGAGACGCGGCGATTAACTACTGGTCGAGCGCCGGCTGGGCTTTCCCGCGGCGCCGCGCCCCCGAGCCGTTGGATGTGACCCACCGTTCCGCGCCGTGGGCTGGAACTGCGCTCGAAGGAGGCGGTGCGGCCGGTGTCCGGCTGGCGATCACGACCGACGCGCGGGGGCTGGCGGCGCAGGGACTGTGCCGGCGGGCCGCCGGTGTTGATCGCCGCTTCAGGACCCGGAGCTGCGCGTAGGGCGGTTGCCGACCCCGGTTTGGGATCATGAGCTGGCATCGGCCACGGGGGGCTGGTTGGCGTGGTCGCCTCGGGCGATGATCGCCGTTTGGGGACGCGGAGACGTGTATAGCGCGGTTGCCGACCCCCGTTCGGTGATCATGACCGGTCATCCGCCGCCGAGCACAGGTTGGCGTCGCCGCGACGGGTGTTGATCGCCATTTCGGGACGTGGAGCCGTGTGTCTCGCGGTTGCTGGTCCCCAATCGGAGATCTTGACGGGCACGGGCTGGTGCCCCAGGAACCGTTGCAGGCCCACCCCGGCCCTGGCTCTGATCCCCGCTGGGGACCTGCTGGTCAGCCGCTGGCCGACCCATCCCACGGCGCCGGGCGGCGATCCGGTCGCCACTGTCCGGGCCGCCCGCCGACACCGCGCTCGGCGGAGCCGTGTGGAGCGCGGTCGCCGGCCTCCGGCTGGTGTGCCCAGGGTTCTGTGCCTGCACGGCGGCCTCCGGCGTTGATCGTCATTTCGGGCCCTGGGGCCGTGTGTGGCGCGGTTGCCGACCCCCGTTTGGTGATCATGACCGGGTATCCGCCGCGGAGCGCTGGTTGGCGTGGCCGCCACGGGCGGTGATCGCTGTTTCGGGACGTGGAGCGGTGTGCGCTGCGGTTCGCGGCCCCGTTTGGGGGTCACGATCTGGCCTCGGCCGCGGCACTGGCCGGCGGGCTACTCCGGGTGGTGATCACCATTTCGAGACGCGGAGCAGTGCGTGGCACGGTTGCCCGTCCCCGTCCGGTGATCATGGGCTTGCGCTGAGCATTGTGTCCGGCTGGGCCGCCCGACCCGCGCCCGGGAGCGCCGGTGCCGCGCGTGCCGAGCCTGTCGGCCGCCGTTGCGCGCGCCGGGTGCCGGGGCGCGGCGGGCCTCTACGGCTTCCTCAGGTTCTCGGGCGCCGTCCGGCGAGGACGCGGGCCGGGGGGAGGTTGCGCCAGACCGGCGGGCTCACGGTGAGTTCGGCGAAGGCCGCCCGGAGGTCGCGTTCCTGGCGGCGGGCCGGGGGCAGCAGGTGGGTCACCAGCAGCGAGACCTGGGTGAACGTGCCGGTCGGGGCGAGGGCCGCGGCGGAGATCGCGGGGATCGGCGCGGATGCGTAGGCGGCCCAGGGCAGGAGGCTGCAGATCGAGTCGGCCTTCGTGACCCCGTGGGTCCGCAACACGTCGGGGAGTTCGGCGGCGTCGGCGCACACGACGGTGACAGCGGGGTGGCGGGCGGCGAGCCTGCGCGCCAGCGTCGGGTTGATCTCGATGGCGATGTGGCGGCCGCGCCCGGCAAGCCTGCGCTGCAGAGTGTCGGTGACGTGACCCGTTCCGGCCCCGAGTTCGACGACCACGGATCCGTCGCCGATCACGTGCGGTGCGAGCATCGTGGCGACGAGCGCCTCCGAGCTCGCCGTCACGGTGGCGACCTGAGTGGGGGCGCGCAGGAACTCACACAGCAGGATCCGGCCGTCACGCATCGTCGGAGCGTACGGCGGCAGCGCGCGGGTGAACCCGGATCAGCGGCTGGGCACCCGGCATGCCACCAGCGGGTTTCCGTTCGGTGTCGCACAGGGGACGGCGACGAAAGTACGGGAGAATGCGGAGGTGAATGGTCCTGTTGTGCCGGCGGTGTTCCACCTGCGGCGAGCGCGCGACCTGATCGATCGCCATTACGCCGAGCCGCTCGATCTCGATGACATGGCCCGTGCCGCGGGCTTCTCCCGGTACCACTTCGCCCGCGGGTTCCGCGCAGCCTACGGCGAGACGCCCGGCCAGTACCTCACACGCAGACGGGTGGAGCGGGCGCAGGACCTCCTGCGTTCGGCCGACCTCACCGTCACCGAGATCTGCCACCTCGTCGGGTTCACGAGCCTCGGCTCGTTCAGCACCCGCTTCTCCGAGCTCGTGGGCGCGTCCCCCACGGCGTACCGCAGGGTGCACGCCGAGCGGGCAGCTCCGCGGGTGCCGGACTGCTTCGTCATGGCATGGGGGAGGCCCGGGGCCACCACCGCAAGCACGGAGAAGCCCGCACCGGTGGAGCGGCCCTAGCGTCTGCGGCACCACCACAGTGATCGACCCGGAGGGCCAGATGATCAGCAGGATGTCGCACACCACCGTGTACGTGCTCGACCAGGACTCGGCCAAGGAGTTCTACACCGAGAAGCTCGGCTTCGAGGTGCGCAATGACGTGACGATGGGGGCGGAGTTCGAAGGTGCGGGCGAGGGCTTCCGGTGGCTGACCGTCGGCCCGCCCGACCAGCCCGACATGGAAATCATCCTCGCCGCCGTCGGAATGGGCCACGATCCGGGCACCGCGGACCAGATCCGCGCCCTCGTCGCGAAGGGCGCGCTGGGCGCGGGCGTGATGAACACCGATGACTGCCAGAAGACCTACGAGGAGCTCTCCGCTCGTGGTGTCGTGTTCACGCAGGAGCCCGCGCGGCGCCCGTACGGGATCGAGGCCCTGTTCCGCGACGACTCCGGCAACTGGTTCAGCCTGTCCCAGACCACGGCCTGACCCAAGATTCGGAAGGGGTTTGGGACGTCCGGTCAGACATCCCATGTGCTGCGGGGTCAAGCAGCGGCGTGTTGGTGGGCCCAGGCGGTGGCTTCGTTGTAGCGGGTTCGGGTTTTGAGGCAGCCGTGGAGGATGCCGACGAGGCGGTTGCCGAGTTGGCGTAGTGCGGCGTGGTGGCTGGTGCCGCGGGCGCGGAGGGTGTCGTAGTAGGCGCGGGCGCCGGGCGAGTTGGTGAGTGTGCAGAAGGCCCATTGGTGCACGGCGTCGCCGAGGCGGTGGTTGCGGGCGTAGCGGGCCAGCACAACGGTCTTGCGGCCCGAGGCGCGGGTGATCGGGGAGGTGCCGGCGTAGTTCTTGCGGGCTTTGGCGTCGGTGTATCGGTGGGGGTCGTCTCCGAACTCGGCGAGCACCCGGGCGCCCAGGATCGGCCCGAGGCCGGGCTGGCTGGTGTAGATCTCAGCGTCCGGGTGCTGGCCAAAACCCTGCTCCACCACCGCCTCCAGCTGGGGGATCTGGGTGATCAGCCCGGTCAGCAGCCGCACCTGGGAGACCACGATCGTGGCGTAGGCCTGCTCCACCAGGGCGGGTTGCCGCAGCGCCGGAGCCCGTAGCAGTGTCTGGATGGTGTCGGCCTTGGCTTCGGGGTCGCGGCGGCGGGCCCGCTTCAACGTTGCGGTGATCTTCGAGCGGGACAACCGGGCAGCTCGGTCCGGGTCAGGGGCCTGGCCCAGTAACTCCAGCGCGTCCGATGCCCCCAGGTCGATTCCGGCGGCGGCGAACGCGTCCAGGGCGGCGGGAAAGAACTCACGCAACGCCGAGCGCAGCCGTTGCAGATGCCGGGTTCGCTCCCAGATCAACGACTGGTGGGTCCGGGCGACGAGCTTGAGCCCCTCGACGGCGGGGGAGTCTCCGGCCACCGGCCGGTGATGCGCCCGATCCAGCCGGACGATCTCGGCCAGCACGTGCGCATCCCCCGCATCAGACTTGGCCCCCGAACTCGAGTGCCGCTCCCGATACCGCGCCACCGACATCGGGTTGATCGCGAACACCCGGTAGCCGGCCGCGAGCAGGGCCTGCACCCACGGCCCCCGATCGGTCTCGATCCCCACCACCACCGCGCCCTCAACCAGCGTCCCGGTCAGCGGATCGATCGACTCCTCAGACAGATGCCGCGCCAGCAACTCATGCAGCCGACCGATGCCGACCACACCCTCAGGCAATCTGGCCCGACCCAGCCGCTGCCCGGTCTGATCGACCACCTCGACATCGTGGTGGTCCTCGGCCCAGTCATCCCCCACGAACAGCACGCCAACGCCCTCCCGGCAACCCTGCGATGACACGATCGGCAGCGCGGAGGAGACAGCCGCGGACTAATGGTCAAGTGCTCACCCCACCCGCCGATCCACACTCGAGGGCCGCGGGGCACGTCATCCCATCAGCGGTCACGCTCCTCACGACCGGCGGGCGCACGATCTGACCTTAGAGCTCAACCGCTCTGTCGTCGCGAGTGCTGACCCACCGGCCGCTACCGGAATCGAGCCTGCCAGAACCACGGCCCGACGAACCCATTAGTCGTCGGAGGTGAAAGCGGCGCGGGCGGCGCCGAGCCGGGCGATCTCCAGGCGGCGCCGCTGGTCCCGGGCCCGTTCCGCCAGTGCCGCCAGGTCGACGGTGGTGAGCTGCGGGTGGGCGGGGACCACCTCCATCAGTGCCAGCCAGAGCGCGAGTTTGCCCTCCACGCCGAGCCCGAGGCTCTCGGCCTGCAGCAGCAGCGACAGGTCCCGGCTGCCGGCCATCCGCTCGTGGACACCGATCCGATGCGCCTTCTCCACGACCCAACCGACGGCCTGCTTCACGGGGTTCTGGCCGACCCCCACCTCGTCGACGAGGCCACGCAGCGTCTGGAGGTCCTCCTCGATGTCCTTCGCGATCGGCCCGAGCGCGGCCGCGTACGGAGTGCCCCGGACGGCCTCCTCGAGCTGGCGGGCCATCTCGACGCCCGCGTTGGCGCCGCCGAGGTGATCGTTGAGGTACGTGCCGAGATGATCGACTGCTGACATGCTCGCTCCCTGCGTCGAGGAGTGTCGTCCCACACGGGCGTGCGGTGGCCACGGTCGCACGGACTGCTGAGGAAGTACCCGGCCTGCGGACGGCGCGCCCCCGCGAGCACCCGATCGCACGCCGGTAGCCTGCCCCCTCGAACGGCTGTTCGCGCGTGAGGAGATGGTGTGCGGGTGCTCGGCGTCGACCCGGGGCTCACCCGGTGTGGGCTCGGCGTCGTCGACGGTGCCGGTGGGCGCACCGTGCGCTGCGTGGCTGTCGACGTCGTGCGCACGCCTGCGGACGCCCCGATCGCGGAGCGGCTGCTGGCGGTCGGTGCGGTGGTCGAGGGATGGATCGAGCGGTACCGGCCCGACGTGGTGGCGATCGAGCGCGTGTTCAGCCAGCACAACGTCCGCACGGTGATGGGCACTGCGCAGGCCAGTGGGGTCGTCGCGCTGCTCGCGGCCCGGGCCGGACTGCCGGTCGCGTTCCACACGCCCAGTGAGGTGAAGGCTGCCGTCACGGGCGAGGGCCGAGCGGGCAAGGAGCAGGTCACCACGATGGTCACCCGCCTGCTCAAGCTCGCCGAGGCACCGCGGCCCGCCGACGCGGCCGACGCGCTGGCCCTCGCGATCTGCCACTGCTGGCGGGCGCCCATGCTGGACCGGATGGCCCAGGCGCAGGCTCGGTCGGCCGAGTTGGCGCGGGCCCACAAGGCACGAGTGGCGGCGGCAGCGGCGAAGGCGGCAGCGGCGAAGGCCGCAGGGGAGGCGTCGTGATCAGTTCGGTGCGCGGTGAGGTGCTGGAGATCGGCCTGGACCACGCCGTCGTCGAGGTGGGGGGCGTCGGCCTGGCCGTGCACGCCACCCCCACCACCCTGGCCGGGCTGCGACGGGGGCAGCCCAGCCGGCTCGCCACGGCGCTCGTGGTGCGGGAGGAATCCCTCACCCTGTTCGGTTTCGCCAACGACGAGGAACGCGAGCTCTTCGGGCTGCTACAGACGGTCAGCGGCATCGGGCCGCGCACGGCGCTCGCCACTCTCGCCGTGCTCGCGCCGGACGTGCTGCGCCGCGCACTCGTCGACGGTGACCTGGCGACGATCACCCGCGTGCCGGGCATCGGGCGCAAGGGTGCGGAACGACTGGTGCTGGAGCTGCGCGACAAGGTGGTGGCGTCGGCAGCCGCGCCGGCCGCAGTGCCGTCGGCGGCGCTGAACGGCGCGAACCCGCGTCGTGACCAGGTGGTGGAGGCCCTCGTCGGGCTCGGCTTCACCGCGAAGCCCGCGGAGCAGGCGGTGGACGCGGTGCTGGCCGGTGAGGCCGACGCGGACGCCAGCACGCTCCTGCGTGCGGCGCTGACGCGCCTGGGCAGGTCCCGATGAAGACAACGATATGGACACATATCGCTGATCGCGTCGCGCTCCGAGCAGTGACATGTGTCCATGTCGCGCTGTTGGGCAGGGGGCTTCGGTGAGCGACATCGCGCTCACCCCGGGACCTGAGCCCGAGGACCTCGAGGTCGACGCCAGCCTGCGGCCTCGCTCGCTCACCGAGTTCATCGGGCAGCCGCGGGTCCGCGAGCAGCTGGAGCTGGTGCTGGAGGGGGCGCGGCGGCGTGGTGATCCACCCGACCACATCCTGCTGTCGGGCCCGCCGGGGCTGGGCAAGACGAGCCTCGCGCTGATCGTCGCCGCCGAGATGGGTGCCGCGATCCGGCTGACGTCGGGCCCGGCGCTGGAACGCGCAGGCGACCTCGCCGCGATGCTGTCCAACCTCGAGGCAGGCGACGTCCTCTTCATCGACGAGATCCACCGGATCGCCCGTCCCGCCGAGGAGATGCTCTACCTCGCGATGGAGGACTTCCGGGTGGACGTGGTGGTGGGGAAAGGCCCGGGCGCCACGTCCATCCCGCTGGAGATCGCACCGTTCACGCTGGTCGGGGCCACCACCCGGTCGGGGGCGCTCACCGGTCCGCTGCGTGACAGGTTCGGTTTCACCGCCCATATGGAGTTCTACGAGCCGGCGGAACTCGAGCTCGTGCTGCGCCGTGCCGCGGTGATCCTCGATGTCGATCTGCGCCGTGACGGTGCCCACGAGATCGCGGGCAGGTCCCGGGGCACCCCGCGTATCGCCAACCGACTCCTACGCCGCGTGCGGGACTTCGCCCAGGTGCGCGCCGACGGCGCCGTCACCAGGGAGGTGGCCCGGGACGCCCTGGCCGTCTACGACGTCGACGAGCTGGGCCTCGACCGGCTGGACCGCGCGGTCCTGGGGGCGCTGGTCCGGTCGTTCGGCGGCGGGCCCGTGGGCGTTTCGACGCTTGCTGTCGCAGTCGGCGAGGAACCCGGTACGGTCGAAGAGGTCTGCGAGCCGTACCTGGTAAGGGCCGGAATGCTGGCCCGCACCCCCCGGGGCCGGGTAGCCACGGCGGCGGCCTGGTCACATCTGGGCATCGCTGCGCCGCCGGACGTCACCCCGGGTGGCCCTCCCGCGTTGTTCTGAGCGGGGGCTGGCAGACTCTGGTGGCTCTCGACGTGCGGAGATACGGAGACCATGGACCTCTCGCTGCTGTTCCCACTACTCATCCTGCTGCTGTTCATCCCGATCTTCCTGTCCGGCCGGCGTCAGCGCCGGCAGATGGCGGAGACGCAGGCGCTTCAGCAGTCGCTGGAGAACGGCGACGTGGTCGTGACCACGTCCGGTCTCCGCGGCACGGTCATCGACGCCTCCTACGAGGACACGGTCGACCTCGAGATCGCGGACGGCGTGGTCACCACCTGGCTGCGGGCCGCGATCCGGGAGAAGGTGACCCACCACGACCCGGTGGAGGAGCCGACCGTGATCGACTCGTCGCCCGCTCCGGTGGCCCCGGCCGACCCGACGCCCGACGCGTCGCCGTCACTGGACAAGGCGCCATCGTTGGAGAAGGACGACTCCGCGAACGGCTCCTCCCGCAACTGACGATGCGGGCGTACTGACAGGAAGAGATCTGTAGCAGTGGCAACCACCCCGGGTCGGATCCGTCCCTGGCGCTACCTCGCGGCGTTCCTCGGCATCGTCGTCGTGCTCTACGCACTGGTGTTCTTCACCGGGGACGGCCGGGCCACACCAAAGCTCGGCATCGACCTGCAGGGTGGCACGCGTGTCACCCTGCAGGCGCGCACCGAGACCGGCGCCGAGCCGCCTCGGGAGCAACTCCTGCAGGCCCAGGAGATCATCGAGGATCGGGTCAACGGCCTCGGCGTCAGCGGCGCCGAGGTGGTGCTCGACGGCAGCAACCTCACCATCACGGTCCCCGGCCAGGAGGGGGACCAGGCCCGCGACCTCGGTCAGACCGCGCAGCTGAGGTTCCGCGAGGTCATCGGTGGCCCGGTGGCGGCCACACCGCCTGCCCCGCCCGGTGGAGCTCCCGCCGCGCCGGGTGGAGTCGCCCCCGCGCCGGGCGCCCCCGCTCCCGGGGCTCCCGGAGCTCCGGCACCCCCGCCGGGTGCCCCTGCTGCTCCTCCGCCAGCCGCACCCGCGAACCCCGCCGAGCAGCCGCAGGGCGCGGCCGACCCGTCGGCGCCCGTCGAGCGTGGCGTCGCCCCGGTTGCCTTCACTCAGCCGCTGCAGAACCCCACGCCTCCGCCCACACCTGCTCCGCCTCCGCCCCCTCCGCCGGCCGCGGGATCCGGCACGCCTGCGGGCCCGGCCGATCCGCAGCTCGCCGCCGAGATCAACCAAGCCCGCCAGCTCCGCCAGAGCACCGACCCGGCCGTCCAGCAGACCGCGCTGGCCACCCTGAACTGCAACGTGCGTGACCCGCTGAAGGGCTACGACGACCCGACGCTCCCGCTGGTCGCCTGCAGTCAGGACCGCACTGAGAAGTACGTCCTCGGCCCCGCCTTCCTCGAGGGCACGCAGATCGACAACGCCATCGCGCAGCAGAACACCCAGGGCGCCGGGTGGGTCATCAGCCTCACGTTCAAGAGCCAGGGTGCCGCGACCTGGGGCCAGTACACCTCGCAGAACATCGGCAAGAGCGCTGCGTTCGTGCTCGACGGCGAGGTCGTCTCGGCGCCCACGATCCAGAGCGCGATCTACGGACCCACCGAGATCTCCGGGCAGTTCAACCAGGAGTCGGCACAACGCCTCGCGGGCGTCCTGCGGTACGGCTCGTTGCCGCTGTCGTTCTCGTCGTCCGAGGCCCAGACGGTCTCGGCCACGCTCGGGCTGGCCTCACTGGAGGCGGGCCTGATCGCGGGCGCGCTGGGGCTCGCCCTGGTGTTCGTGTACTGCCTCTTCTACTACCGGATCCTCGGGGTGCTGACGATCCTGTCGCTGGTGCTCTCCGGCGTGATCGTCTACGGGGTCCTGGTGCTGCTCGGGCGGTGGATCGGGTTCACGCTCGACCTCGCCGGCGTGGCCGGGTTCATCGTCGCCATCGGCATCACCGCCGACTCGTTCGTGATCTTCTTCGAACGGCTCAAGGACGAGATGCGTGAGGGCCGCACGTTCCGGTCGGCGGTCCCGCGCGGCTGGGTCCGGGCCCGGCGGACGATCCTGTCCGCCGACGCGGTCAGCTTCCTCGCCTCCGCCGTGCTGTACCTGCTCGCGCTGGGCCAGGTGAAGGGCTTCGCGTTCACCCTGGGTCTGTCCACCGTGCTCGACCTGGTCGTCGTGTTCCTGGTGACCCATCCGCTGGTGGCGCTCGCGTCCAGCTCCCGGTTGTTCAGCAGCCCAACGCTGTCCGGCCTGGGTGCGGTGGCGCGGATCGGTGCCGATCGCAAGCGGGCCGCAGCCGCGGCCGGCGCATCGAAGGGAGCCTGAGGGATGGCCACCACCCCTTCCCGGAAGACGGGCCGCCTCTCCGGCCTCTACACCGGCACCGGCTCGTTCGACATCGTCGGGCGCAGGCGCGTCTGGTACGTCGTGTTCGGGCTCTTCGTGCTCATCTGCATCGGGTCGATCGTCTTCCGGGGCTTCAACCTCGGCATCGACTTCACCGGTGGCACACAGCTTCAGTTCTCCGCGTCCGGCACTGCCGTGCCGGCCGACGTGGAAGCCGTCGGCAGCGTCTATGAGCACGTCACCGGGCATGAGGCCGCCGCCGTGCAGACGGTCGGCACCGGCAACTCGGCCTCGGTGCTCATCCGCTCCGAGCCGCTGAACCCCACCCAGCTCGTGCAGCTCAAGCAGGCGCTGTTCGACACGTTCAAACCGATCGGGACCACCGGGGCGCCCTCGCTGCAGGCGATCAGTGACAGCGACGTGAGCGGGAGCTGGGGCGGGCAGATCACCCGCCAGGCGATCATCGCGCTCGCGGTGTTCCTCGTGCTGGTGACGGTCTTCCTGGCGTTCTACTTCGAACGCGCGATGGCGATCGCAGCGCTGATCGCCCTCGCCCACGACGTGATCGTCACGGCGGGCGTCTACTCGATCGTCGGGTTCGAGGTCAGCCCGGCCACGGTGATCGGCCTGCTGACGATCCTGGGCTTCTCGCTCTACGACACGGTGGTCGTGTTCGACAAGGTCAAGGAGAACACCCGCGGCCTGCTCGGGCTGACGCGGCGCACCTACGCCGAGGCGGCGAACCTCGCGCTCAACCAGACGCTGATGCGGTCGATCAACACGTCGCTGATCGCGGTGCTGCCGGTGGTCGGGCTGATGGTGGTCGGAGTCGGCCTGCTCGGCGTCGGTACCTTGGCAGACCTCGCGCTGGTGCAGATGGTCGGCATCATCGCGGGCGCGCTGTCGTCGCTGTTGCTCGCCACCCCGCTGCTGGTCGACCTCAAGATGCGCGACCGCAGGTTCCAGCAGCAGGCGGCGCGGGTGGTGGCCCGTCGCCAGCGGGCCGCGGCCGCACTCGCCGGTGAGCCGGAGGGGGAGCCCGACGGCGACCCGGATCTGTCCGACGACGGGGTGCTCGCCACCGAGCTACGCCGGGAGCGGGCGATGGCCGCGGCGGCGAGCCGCCCGGCCCGGCCCGGCAAGTCGGTGGAGCAACGCGGCGGGCGCACGGCCCGGCCCACGGGCAAGGCGTCGCGGCCCGCCGGCAAGCGTCGGGGATGAGCGAGCTCGCGAGCGAATCATCGACAGTGAGCGAGCTCGCGAGTGCACCATCGAAAATGCGCGAGCCCGTCGGCGGATCATTGATACAGCGCGAGCGTGGCGGTACAGCGCCTTCGCGCAGCGCTGACCGAGCGTAGCGAGGAATGACGATGAGCGAGCTGGACGTGTCCGACGCGGAGGCGGAGGCCGCGCTCGAGCGCGTGGCGGCGCTCATCCGTGACGTTCCTGATTACCCGGCGCCCGGCGTTCTCTTCCGGGACATCACGCCGGTGCTGGCCGACCCGGAGGCGTTCGCGACGGTCACCACCGAGCTGGCGTCGCTGGTCGGTGATGCCGATGTCGTGGTCGGGGTGGAAGCTCGTGGGTTCCTGATCGGTGCGGCGGTGGCCGTCGTCGCCGGCACCGGCGTGGTGCCCGTCCGCAAGGCCGGCAAGCTCCCCCGGGTGGCGGCCTCACGCACCTACGACCTCGAGTACGGCAGCGCCACTCTCGAGCTGTCGGCCGACACGGTGGCGCCGGGGGCGAAGGTGTTCATCGTCGACGACGTGCTGGCCACCGGGGGCACAGGGGTTGCGGCGTACAAGCTGCTGGCCGATGTGGGCGCCGACGTGATCGGCTTCGCCGTCCTGCTGGAGCTGGCGGCGCTCGGGGGTCGCGAGCAGCTCGCCCCGATCCCGGTGCACGCTTTGCTCCGCCTCTGAGCGGGCACCTGGTTCGAGCGCTACCGCCAGCAGGGGGATCAGCCCAGCCACTCCGCCGGCACGGGACTATCCTCCATCGGGTGGAGCGCGATATCGCATGACGGACCTACAGCCGGTCGCGCCGCCGCTCCCTGGTCCGGAGAGCCCGGTGGCCACCACGTCGAGGCCGTCGGCCACGCGCAGGGTGCGCGCCCGGATCGCCCGCCGGATGACGCCGCAGCGCGTTGCCGTCGTCGCCCCCGTCCTCGAGCCGCTCGCCAGCGTGCACCGCGCGCTGCACCCCAAGGCCGACCTCGCTCTGCTGCAGCGCGCCTATGACGTGGCCGAATCGAAGCACGACGGCCAGAAGCGCAAGTCCGGTGACCCGTACATCACCCACCCGCTGGCCGTTGCCACCATCCTGGCCGAGCTGGGCATGGACACCACCACTCTCGTGGCGGCGCTGTTGCACGACACGGTGGAGGACACCGACTACCCGCTCGACCGGTTGCGCGCCGACTTCGGCGAAGAGGTGGCGCATCTCGTCGACGGGGTGACGAAGCTCGACAGGGTCGAGCTGGGCACCGCCGCCGAGGCGGAGACGATCCGCAAGATGGTCGTCGCGATGGCCCGTGACCCGCGGGTGCTCGTGATCAAGCTGTCCGACCGGTTGCACAACATGCGCACGATGCGCTTCCTGCCACCGGAGAAGCAGGCCAAGAAGGCCCGCGAGACGCTCGAGGTGCTCGCGCCGCTGGCTCACCGGCTCGGGATGGCCACGGTCAAGTGGGAGCTCGAGGACCTGTCCTTCGCGATCCTGCACCCGAAGAAGTACTCCGAGATCGTCCGGCTGGTCGCCACCCGGGCGCCGTCCCGCGACACCTATCTCAAGCAGGTCATCGACGAGGTGATGCAGCAGCTCGACGCCGCCCGCATCGCCGCCACCGTCGAGGGCAGGCCGAAGCACTACTACTCGATCTACCGGAAGATGATCGTCAAGGGCCGCGACTTCGACGACATCCACGACCTGGTGGGCGTGCGTGTCCTGGTCGACGAGGTGCGCGACTGCTATGCCGCGATGGGCATGGTGCACGCGCTGTGGCAGCCGATGCCGGGGCGGTTCAAGGACTACATCGCCCAGCCCCGGTTCGGCGTGTACCAGTCGCTGCACACCACGGTGATCGGGCCGGACGGCAAGCCCCTCGAGGTGCAGATCCGCACCCACGACATGCACCGCACTGCGGAGTACGGCATCGCGGCGCACTGGCGCTACAAGGAGAGCCCCCGCAGCCAGAACGGCGCGAACTGGTCCACGGCCGCCGTCGAGGTCGACGAGATGTCCTGGATGCGCCAGCTGCTCGACTGGCAACGAGAGGCGGCGGACCCCGGCGACTTCCTGGAGTCGCTGCGCTTCGACCTCGCCTCGCAGGAGATCTTCGTCTTCACCCCCAAGGGCGACGTCATCACGCTGCCCACCGGGTCCACCCCCGTCGACCTGGCGTACGCGGTGCACACCGAGGTCGGCAACCGGTGCATCGGGTCGCGCGTCAACGGCCGGCTGGTCGCGCTGGAGCGCAAGCTCGAGTCGGGCGACGTCGTCGAGATCTTCACGTCCAAGGCCGAGGGCGCGGGCCCGAGCCGCGACTGGCTCGCGTTCGTCGCGTCCCCGCGCGCCAAGACCAAGATCAAGCAGTGGTTCGCCAAGGAGCGCCGCGAAGAGGCGATCGAGGCGGGCAAGGAGGCGATCGCCCGGGAGGCGCGGCGCACCTCGATGCCGCTGCAGCGGCTCGTCTCCGCCGACGCGATGGCGGCGCTGTCGCGCGAGCTGCACTTCCCCGACCTGTCCGGGCTCTACGCCGCGGTCGGTGAGGGCCACGCGAGCGCACGTCACGTCGTCCAGCGTCTCGTCGCGCTGCTCGGCGGTGTGGAGCAGGCAGAGGAGGATCTCGCCGAGCGCGCCACGCCGTCCACCGTGCGGCAGCGGCGCACCGGTGGTGACGCAGGCGTGGTGGTGCGCGGCGACGGCAGCATCACCGGCGGGGACCTCTCCGACCTGTACACCAAGCTCGCGCGCTGCTGCACCCCCGTGCCCGGCGACGACATCCTCGGATTCGTCACGCGGGGCGGCGGCATCTCCGTGCACCGCACCGACTGCACCAACGCCTCCGACCTGCAGAACCGCTCGGAACGGCTGGTCGAGGTCACGTGGGCGGTCTCGCCGGGCTCGGTGTTCCTCGTGGCGATCCAGGTGGAGGCGCTGGACCGCCACCGCCTGCTCTCCGACATCACGAAGGTGCTGGCCGACGAGAAGGTCAACATCCTGTCGGCCTCGGTCACGACGTCGCGCGACCGCGTGGCGGTGTCGCGCTTCAGCTTCGAGATGGGCGACCCGAAGCATCTGGGCCACGTGCTGCGCGCGGTGCGCAACGTGGAGGGCGTCTACGACGTGTACCGGGTCACGAGCGCGAGCTAGCCGACTCGCATGCGGTGTCACCCGGCGAGCCCACGCCGGGGATCAGCTCAGGTCCCAGAGGCCGCAGTTGTGTGCGGCAGCGAACTCGGCGGCAGGGCGCACTTCGGTGCCGTGTCCGGCGCCGGTGATCGTCAGCACCGAACCCGCACCTGCCCACCGGGGCCAGACCGGGCCGCCCCCGCCGTTGGGGTTGCCGGTTGCGGCGAACCGCGCCCACGCGGCCACCATCTCCTTGGCCAGCGCCTGCTGTTCGGGTGTGAGCGCGCGCTGAGCGGGCACGAGGTCGAACAGGTAGGGCATTTCGGCCCCGTGGGTGACGCCGGCGGCGAGGTGGGGCGGAAGCGTCACGAACGGGGAGGGCGCCGTGGGGTCCGCGAACTCGTAGGCGTAGAGCGGCGCCCGGGTCCCGAGAATGCGCTGGGTGGCAAGCATGGTGCACGCATAGCCGCGGTCGGTGATGACGTCCGACCAGACCCGGCCCGGTGACCGGCCGGTGAGCGGGTAGGTGAGCATCGCGGCCTGGGTGCGCGTTCCGGCCGCCGCAGTGAGCAGGGTGCGGAAGCCGGCTGCGGTGAGCGGGGCGCCCGCCTGGTCGAAGAACACGGCGCTGAAGAGGGTGCCCTCGTCGCGCGTGATCCCGGCGAGCACCGGTACGGCACGCAGGTCGCGGTCCACCACGATGTCCGACGGGCGGCGCGGCAGCGCCGGGGTGCCCGTCGCAGGGCTCCAGTACACGCCGGCCCCCGCCACGAGCCGGTCGGTGGACACGGCACGCAGGCACGCGACGGTCGGGGCAGGGGTCCGGCCGCGGTCGGGGCAGCCGAACTGGCTCGCGACGGCCTCCCCGGCCGCCTCCACCAGGGGAAGCGGCTTCCAGGTGTCGCCACCGGGCCCGCTGCCGGGCCGGATGACGTCGACGATGTTCGCGGTGCTGCAGCCGCCGCTCTGCAGGATCACGCGGTGGAACAGACCCACCGCACCGGGCGACGCGAGCTGCGCGCAGACGCTGTCGGCACCTGCCGACTCACCGGCCAGCGTGACCGAACCGGGGTTGCCGCCGAACGCGGCGATGTTGCGTCGCACCCAATGCATGGCCGCCTGCTGGTCGAGGATCCCGAACGTTCCGGAGCCGCTCAGTCCGGGCAGGCCGAAGAAGCCTAAGATGCCCAGCCGGTAGTTGACCGTGACGACCACCAGCGGCCCGGCCTTGACGAGGCGACGGGGGTCGACGTCGGAGCCGGCACCGGCGTTGAAGCCGCCGCCGTGGATCCAGACGAGCACCGGCAGCTGCGATCTCGGCGTGGTGCCTGCCGGGACCGTGACGTCGAGCGTGAGGCAGTCCTCGCTCGTGCTGCCTGCCGTCGCGAGGGGGGTGGCCGGGGCCGCGGCGAGCTGGGCGCACCGGCTGCCCGGGCTGGTGGCGTTCCGCGTGCCGGTCCAGGACGGCGGCGGCTGCGGGGGCTCCCAGCGCAGCTCTCCGACGGGTGGCTCCGCGTAGGGGATGCCCTGGTAGCGCAGCACGTCGCCGTCGGTGTTGCCGAGGAGCTCGCCCTGCTCGATCCTGACCTGGTCGCCGAGCGGGGCAGCCGAGGGTTCAGGGGCCGCGGAACAACCGGTCAGCACGGCCGCCGCGGCCAGCACGACGACCGCTACGCGGCCCCCTCCGAACACCCGCCGGCTCAGCCGACGGTGACGGTCTGGATCTGGACGGGAGTGACGGGCTTGCCGTCACCGGTGCCGTTCGAGTTGTCCGACCCTGCCTTGGCCACGTTGTCCAGCGTGGCGAGGCCAGGGGCGCCGATCGTGCCGAAGACGGTGTAGTCCGGCGGGAGGGTGGAGTCGGCGTAGACGAGGAAGAACTGGCTGCCCCCGGAGTTTGGAGCGGAGGTCTTCGCCATCGCCACGGTGCCCCGCGGGTAGACCACGGAGCCGTTGGCAGCCGGGGCCAGTCCGGTGGGCGGCTCGTCGTTGATCGTGTAACCGGGCCCGCCAGAGCCGGTGCCGGTGGGGTCACCGCACTGCAGCACCTTCAGGCCCTCGGTGGTGGTGAGCCGGTGGCACGGCGTGTTGTTGTAGAAGCCCGCCTTCGCGAGGCTCATGAAGTTCTCCACGGCGCACGGACCGGTGGCGCGGTCCAGCGTCAGCGGGATCGGGCCCTTGTCGGTCTGGATCGTGGCAGGCACGGTGCCGCTGGTGCTCGCCTCGGTCACGGTCGGGACGGGGGCGGGCTTCGCGGCGGGATCCTGCGGCGTGGGCGTGAACGCGCAGTGGCCCAGTGCGGCGGGTGTGGCGGGAGCCGGCGTCGGAGTCGGAGGGGCGGCGGCCGGGGACGGTGCGGAATCGCGGCCCACGGTGGAGAGCAGCACCACACCCACGACGACCACCACGACGACGGCGACCGATGTGATGATGGCGATCCGCTGGCGACGTTTGGCCCGCGCGGCCCGTCGCTGCTGCTGGTTCGCCAGCTTCCGCTTGGCCGCATCGCGCCGCATCTGGTTCGTCGCCACTCGGTACTCCCTCGCCCTCGTTACCCGGGCCGCAGGATAACGACTGTTCCTGTGAGGTTTCGGAGTGGTCACCAGCGCGTACGGGGAGTGAGGCTCCGTGCGGGGTAAACCGCGCGACCTGCGGTGTGGGGCAGGTCCTAGTCTGGTGGGGTGCTCGTCGCAGGATTTCCCGCCGGTTCGTTCCAGACCAACTGCTATGTCGTGGCAGCGGCTGCCGGCGAGGCGTGCGTGGTGGTCGATCCCGGCCAGGACGCCGTCGAGCCCCTGGAGGAGCTGCTCGCCGAGCACCGCCTCACGCCGGTGGCGGTGCTGCTGACCCATGGCCACTTCGACCACACGTACAGCGTCGCCCCCGTGTGCGACGGCCATGACATCCCGGCCTGGATCCACCCGGAGGACCGGGAGATGCTCGCCGACCCGATGAAGGGCATCTCGGCGGAGTCGGCGGCGTTCTTCGGCGGCCGGATGGAGCTGCGCGAACCCCGCGAGGTCCGCGAGCTCACCGACGGCAGTGCCCTCGACATCGCCGGGCTCACGCTGCGCGTCGACCACACACCGGGCCACACCCGTGGCTCCGTCGTCTTCACCACACCCACCGAGGAGGGGATCGAGGTGATCCTTGCCGGCGACACGCTGTTCGCGGGCTCGATCGGCCGCACCGATCTCCCCGGAGGGGACCACGCGCAGATGATGACGAGCCTGCGCGACAAGCTCCTCACCCGCGACGACTCCGCGGTCGTGCTGCCCGGGCACGGGCCCACCACCACCGTCGGGCGGGAGCGGGCATCCAACCCGTTCCTGCAGGGGCTGGACCTGCCGACCACGGGGCGTGGGCTGTGACGGCCGCACGCAGCGAGGAGCGGGCCGACACCGTGGAACAGCGCCCTGCTGCCTTCGCCGCACCCAAGGGCATCCCGGAGTACGTGCCCCCGGACTCGGCGGGTTTCGAGCACGTCCGCAACACGCTCGTCGCCGCGGCCGACCGTGCCGGGTACGGGCTCATCGAGCTTCCGGTGTTCGAGGAGACCGGCCTGTACGCCCGCGGGGTCGGCGAGTCGACCGATGTCGTGAGCAAGGAGATGTACACCTTCGCCGACCGCGGTGACCGGTCGGTGACGCTGCGTCCGGAGGGCACGGCCGGTGTCGTGCGCTCGGTGATCGAGCACGGCCTCGACCGCGCCGGGCTGCCGGTGAAGCTGCGCTACGCGGGCCCGTTCTTCCGCTACGAGCGTCCGCAGGCCGGGCGCTACCGGCAGCTGCAGCAGGTGGGCATCGAGGCCATCGGCGTGGACGACCCGGCGCTCGACGCCGAGGTCATCGCCATCGCCGACGAGGGGTTCCGCGCGCTCGGCCTCACCGGCTACCGCCTGGAGATCACCTCGCTCGGCGACGCCGAGTCGCGCCCCGCCTACCGGGCGCTGCTGCAGGAGTTCCTGGCCGGGATCGCGCTCGACGAGGCCACCCGCAAGCGAGCGGCGATCAACCCGCTGCGAGTGCTCGACGACAAGCGCCCCGACGTGCGCGCGCTGCTGGCCGACGCCCCGCTGCTCGTCGACCACCTCTCGGCCGCCTCCGCCGAGCACCACGCCGCGGTGAAGCAGCACCTCGACGACCTTGGCGTGGCCTACGTCGAGAACCCGCGGATGGTGCGGGGCCTGGACTACTACACGAAGACGACCTTCGAGTTCGTGCACGACGGTCTCGGCGCGCAGTCCGGGATCGGCGGCGGCGGGCGCTACGACGGTCTGATGGCCACGCTCGGCGGCCAGCCGCTGTCGGGCGTCGGCTACGGCATCGGCGTGGACCGCACACTCCTCGCCTGCCGGGCGGAGGGCGTCGCGCCGTGGTCCGAGGCACGCTGTGAGGTCTTCGGCGTGCCGCTGGGCGAGGCGGCGAAGCGACGGCTCGTGGTGCTGGCCGCGCAGCTGCGCCGCGCCGGAGTCCGGGTCGACCTGGCCTACGGTGGCCGTGGGCTCAAGGGTGCGATGAAGGCCGCCGACCGGTCCGGTGCCCGTTTTGCGCTGGTGCTCGGCGAACGCGACCTCGAGGCCGGCACGGTGGGTCTCAAGGACCTCGTGTCGGGGGAGCAGCAGGACGTCGAGCTGGCGGGCGCGACCGACGAGGTGCTCGCCCGGCTGCGCGCCTAGGCTCGCGTCCGTGGCCCGGGAAGATCGCGAGCGGTGGGACGCGCGGCACCGGGCTGTCGCAGCAGCGGGTGCGCCGGCCGTCCCCACGCCGCCGGATGCGCTGCGCGGCCGTGAGCACCTGCTTCCGGCCGGACGACGCGCGCTCGATGTGGCCTGCGGTCGCGGCACGGTGGCCGTGTGGCTGGCGGAGCGCGGGTTCGGCGTCGACGCGGTCGACGTCTCGGAGCCCGCTCTGGCGGCGGGCGCTGCGCTCGCGGCCGATCGCGCCGTCGGCGAGCAGGTGCGCTGGTGGCCCCACGACCTCGACGAGGGGCTGCCCGACGAGTGCGCCGGGCCGTACGACGTGGTCGTGTGCCAGCGGTTCCGCGATCCCGCCCTGTACCCGGTGCTCGCGCACCGCCTAGCCCCCGGCGGGCTGCTCGTCGTGACGGTGCTGTCGGTGGTCGGGGACGAGGGTGGGCCGTTTCGTGCCGCCCCCGGTGAGCTGCTCGCCGCCTTCGACGGCCTGACCAGGCTGGATCACACCGAGCGCGACGGCGAGGCGAGCCTGCTGGCGCGCCGCCCCTGAGCTGCGCGGTCAGCGCGGGGGGTCACGGCTCGACGTCGACCTCGCGGCTGGCCACCACCGCCGCCAACGCCGTGGTGATCGGGACGGATGCCACCAGCCCGATGCTGCCCACCAGCGTGCGCACCACCTCGGTGGCCACGTCCTGCGTGGTCACCACGTCGCTGAGCGCGCGGCCCGACAACGTGAACAGCAGCAGCAGCGGCAGTGACGCCCCCGCGTAGGCCAGCACCAGCGTGTTGACGGCCGACGACACGTGGTCGCGCCCGATTCGCATCGCCGCCGCGAAGAGGCCGGGTGCCCCCAGCTCCGGGTTGGCGCGGCGCAGTTCCCACACCGCGCTGGTCTGCGTGACGGTGACGTCGTCGAGCACGCCGAGTGCGCCGATGACCACACCGGCGAGCAGGAGACCGCGCGCGTCGACGCCCGTGCCGAGCGTGGCGATCAGGTTGCTCGTCTGATCGTCGAGCCCGGTGAGCCGGGCGGCCACCGAGAACGCGGCGCCCAGCCCGCCGATCAGCGCGAGTGACAGCAACGTGCCGAGGACGGCCGTGGATGTGCGCGCCGACGGCCCGTGGGTCAGGTAGAGCACCACGAACATGATCAGGCAGGAACCGACAACGGCCACGGCGAGCGGATTGTGGCCGTCCAGGATCGCAGGCAGGACGAACATCAGCAGCACCACGAAGCTCAGCGCGAGAGCCACGAGCGCGGCGAGGCCACGCCAGCGCCCGAGCAGGAGCACTGCGCCCGCGAAGATCACGGCGAGCCAGCCGAGCGGCGTTCCGCGCTGGAAGTCGACGACCTGGTAGGAGCCGGGATCGTTCGGGTCGCCCCCCGAGAAGCCCAGCACCACCGGGTCGCCGACCGCGAACGTCGGCGACCCGGGTTCGACCGGAACCACCTGCACGAGGTCGCGCCCGGGCAACGGTCCGTCGGCCATCTTGAGAACGAGCCCGAGGCACTGGGCGTCGCCCGAGCCCGGGCTGCAGTCGGCCTTGCTGGTGGCGGTGACCTCGGCGTGCACGGGCTGCTGGGCGACGGGCTGGGCGGTGGGCGGCGGTCCGCCGCTCGGCCACAGCAGCACGATGCCGACGAGCGTGGCCAGTGCGCAGGGGACGAGCAGCGCAGCGATGAAGATGCGCACCCGGCGTCCTGCGGGCGGGGCGGGCGAGTGGCCGTGTCCGTGGCCGTGCCCATGGTCCACGGGCGCCGCACGGCGCCGCGCGCGCCGTGTCGGGGCGCGGCCGGAGTGCTCGTCCGGGCCCTCGCCATCCCGCCGGTGCTCCACCGCCGGAATGCCGATGGGCGAGGTCGGGGCGTCGTCGTCGACCGGCTCCTCGCGCTCCTGCGGCGCAGCGCGCCTGGTGGATCGGGACCTGTGGTCCGTGCGCTCCGACGGTCGGCGTCCGCCGGGCTCCGGGCGCGGGGAGCCAGGCGGACGGCTGATCAACGGCGCGGGCTGCTGTGCGATCGGGACGCTGGAGCGCCCGTGCCGGTGCGGCCCCTGCGGCTGCTGCGGACCGCGCGCCCCGGGCTCGTCGATCGGCACGCGATCATCCTGTCTACGGTTCGGCGACTGGTGTGGACCCATTCACGCACATCACGAAGATGGGGCCGGGTGGTCCGGCTCGTCGCCGGAGGGCCGATCGGCGGGCAGCACGATCTCGTCGCCCAGTTGCTCCAGCACTCGTTCGGCGACGGCCGCGGGATCGCCCGTGGTCTCGACCTCGATCCCCTGCTCGTCGGGCTGGAGTGGCTCCAGTGTCGCGAGCTGGCTCTCGAGCAGGGACGGCGGCATGTAGTGGTTGCGGCGGGCGGTGATCCTGGCCGAGATCAGCTCCGGCGGCGCGAGCAGGTGCACGAAGCGCTCGGACGGGTGGCCGTCGCGCAGCAGGTCGCGGTACGAGCGCTTGAGGGCCGAGCAGGTGACCACGGCGTTGCGGCCCGCGGCCTCCTGCTCCCCGATCCACGCGGCCACCCGGCGTAGCCACGGCCAGCGGTCGTCGTCGTCGAGGGGAATGCCGCTGGCCATCTTCGCGCGGTTGCTCTCGGGATGCAGGTCGTCGCCCTCGACGAACGCCCATCCCGTACGGCTGACGAGCTCGGCAGCCACGGAGCTCTTGCCGACGCCCGACACACCCATCACCACCAGCGTCACCGTCATGAGCAGGTCCCGGTCATGGAGCCAGACTGGCGTATGCCCCCGACCCCGCCTTGCCCTGGGTGTCGAACACGTGTTCGAATGATGGCATGCGCTGGAGCGGACAGCAGGTGCTCGACGACGGGATCGGTGCGGAGGCGGCGCTTCCGGGGATGCGCGGCCTCCTGCGATCGGTGCGCACCCCGGAGTTCGCCGGCACGGTCTTCCACGAGGTCGAGGCCAAGTCGGTGCTCAACCGCGTGCCGGGCAGCTCGCCGGTTCCGTTCCGATGGACGGTCAACCCGTACCGCGGCTGCTCCCATGCCTGCGTGTACTGCCTGGCGGGCTCCACCCGCGTCCTGCTGGCCGACGGGCGCGTCCGGCCGATCGCGCAACTGCGCGTGGGCGACGCCGTGATGGGCACGGAGGTCGTCGGCGGGCAGCGGCGATACGTGCCCACCACCGTGCTGGCGCACTGGTCCACCAGCAAGCCCGCCTATCGGGTCCGCCTCGCGGGAGGCACCGAGCTGGTCGCCAGCGGGGAGCACAGGTTCCTCAGTGACCGCGGCTGGCGCCACGTGAGCGGCGGCTGGTGCCGCTCCGGATGGCGGCCGCGGCTGCGTCCGGGTGCGGGCCTGCTCGGCCCCGGTCCCGAGGCGATGGCCGGGTGGGAGCAGCGCCCGCACACCGCCGCTTACCGGCAGGGTTACCTGTGCGGGCTGGTCCGGGCCGACAGCCCGGTGGTCGGCGATGTCCCAGGGCGCGGGGCGGACCACCATGGTGTGGATCACTGCGGGCTGGATCACCGAGAGGTGGGTCACCGCGGGGTCGGCCACTCCGGTGGCTTCCCGTCCGACCACCTGGAGCTCGAGGCGCTGGGCCGGGCCCACCACTTCCTTGCCGAGGCGGCCCAGCGCGTCGTGGAGCTTCCGGTGGCGGTGCCTGCCGGAGCCTGGGAGCCGGGCCGCATCCCCGCACCCGCAGGCCGCGGCGGAATCGCGCCGATCACCGACGTGGTGCGCTGGCCCGAGAACCCTGGCGTCGACTGGAATGCCGGGTTCCTCGCAGGGGTGGTCGATGCCCGCGGCGCGGTCGAGGGCGGGGAACTGCGGATCCGCCACACCGCCCCCGAGATCGTCGGGCGGGTCACGAGCGCACTGCGCCGCCTGGGTCTGCGGCACACGGTCCACACCGAGCGCCACGCGGAAGGCGGGCGGCGTGCGGTCCGGACGGTCCGGCTGCTCGGTGGCGCCGGTGCATTGCTGCGGCTGGTGCGCCTTGCCGATCCCGCGGTCGGCAAGCTGCGCGACCTGGGCGGCGCGCCCGTCACCGGCGGGGCGGAACTGGTGGTGGAGTCGGTGCAGTCGCTCGGTATGGAGATGCCGATGTACGACATCACCACCGGCACGGGCGACTTCGTGGCGGAGGGAGTGATCAGCCACAACTGCTTCGCCCGCAACACCCACACGTATCTCGAATTCGACGCCGGCGCCGACTTCGACAGCCAGATCGTCGTGAAGGTCAACGTCGCGCGTGTGCTGGAGCGTGAGCTGCGGTCGCCACGGTGGGGCCGGGAGCCCGTCGCGATGGGCACCAACACCGACCCCTACCAGCGCGCCGAAGGGCGCTACCAGCTCATGCCCGGTGTGATCCGGGCGCTGGCCGGCTCCGGCACCCCGTTCTCGCTGCTCACCAAGGGCACGGTGCTCACCCGCGACCTTCCGCTCATCGCGGCGGCGGCAGCCGACGTCCCGGTGGGGCTCGGCGTGTCCATCGCCCTCGTCGACCGCTCCCTGCAATCCCGGCTCGAGCCGGGCACCCCGTCACCGGTCGCGCGGCTCGACCTCGTCCGGCGGATCACCGACGCCGGACTGTCCTGCGGCGTGATGGTGGCGCCCGTGCTGCCGTTGCTCACCGACTCGGCGGAGGCGCTCGACGCGCTGCTCACGCAGGTGAAGGAGGCCGGGGCCACCGGCGCCACGGTGCTGGCCCTTCATCTGCGGCCAGGCACTCGCGAGTGGTTCCTGGGCTGGTTGGCGCGCGAGCACCCGAAGCTGGTGGAGCCCTATGCGCGGTTGTATCGCCGGGGCGCCTACGTCGACCCGGCGTACCGCCACGCCCTCGCAGAGCGCGTCGCGCCGTTGCTGCGCCGCCACGGCCTGTCCGGCGCCGCCACCACCGCGCGCGGGCACGCGCAGTCCGCGGAGCACGCCACAGCCACCCCGCCGCCCTCCGGGGAACAGCTCCGACTGCTGTGACAGCGTCGTCGTCGTGGTCATCCATTGCGCAGAGCGAACTCAACCAGGGCTTACGTGGCCTGATTACTGGTGCGCTCAACAATATTGCTGCCGGTTTTTGGAGCGGCGACCCGAAACATTTACGCCGGTGAAACAATTTCTGTGACGACGCGTTGGGTGCCGGTCGGGAGGAACTCATGGCACCCCGATTGGTTCGGCGTCGACGATCGCACCAGTAGGTAAAGAAAGCGTAGCGCTGCGGTATGTCATTCCCCTGACATCGCGTCGAGGCACTTCAGAGGAGCACGTACGGGAGGCCGTTCGGGTTGAACCCGAACGGCATGACGCTTGCCTCAGTGCTCTGGTTGACCACGCCGCCCGATCCCGGCCGTGTTTGAACCACAAGGCCAGTTTCAGGAGAGCGACGGCTCTCGGTCGGGAGGACGGAATGAGTCGCATCATGGGCCGGTGGGTGCTGGGCGGCGCCGCTGCCGGTATGGCGGTCATCGGTTTGGTATTTGTCGGTACGAACGGCGATGCGATCGCAGCTCCGCCCGCCGTTGTCGCCGCTACGCCGAACGGCGGCACAACGGCATCCCCGCCGATGCCGATGCCGATGCCGATGCCGATGCCGATGAACATGGCGATGCCGACGGACTCGATCGGCAAATACGACGTCAAAAACGAGAGCGATGCGATGTTCTTCGGCACCGTTCTGCGAGGGAGTAACGAGGTTCCGAGCAAGATGCAGCCGGCAGGTGGCGACAAGGACGGCAGCGGCACCTCCCTGGTTCGCATCCAGGGCAACCAGGTGTCGTACGCCTTCACCTGGACGGGCATCGGCGCGCCGACCTCGGGGCACATCCACCAAGGCCCTGCCGGTGTGAACGGCGCCGTCAAGATCCCGTTCTTCGGCACGAAGCTGCCGGACGGCCGCACCTCCGTGGTCGGCACCGTGACGGTGAACGACCCCGATCTCCTGGCGAACATCAAGAGCCACCCGGAGCAGTTCTACGTCAACCTGCACACCGCGGACTTCCCGGACGGAGCCATGCGCGGACAGCTGCACGCGATGCCGGTGCAGCTCAACCTGCAGAAGGCGATCAACCAGGACCAGAACCACCCGGTCGTCGAAGGTGATCAGATCTATTCCTGCACCCGGCAGGAAGCCGACGGTTCGTTCAAGTTCACGCCGGTCAACGTCGACACCATGCTCACCGGCGGTATCCAGCACACGTTCGTCAAGCCCGGCCCGGGTGGGCCGCCGCAGTGGGTCGCGCCCGACAACTCGGCGGTGACCGGCAAGGCCGTCGACACGATCTACAACGGCGCCAACAACATCCCTGAGCTCGTCCTCGCCGCAACGCAGTCGGGCGCACCCGACGGCCAGCTGTCGTCGACCCACGCCATCCTGCGCCTGGACACCATCGGTGGTGTCGCCCCGGCGGGCACCTGTGACCCGATGACCCAGGCCGTCACCGCGGTGCCCTACTCGGCCGACTACCTGTTCATCAACTCGTAGGGGTGGGCTTCGAAACCGCTCTGGATCGACGCGCTCCTGATGGCGGCCCGAACGGGCGCGCTCAGGAGCGCATCGGTGTGAGCAGCGCCGATCGGCGGGGAAACCTGCTGGCAGGCCGACCGGGGTCGGCCGATAGCCTCGACACGTGATGCGTACCCACCCCGCCGGCACTCTGCGTGCCGAGCACGCCGGACAGTCCGTGACCCTCTCCGGGTGGGTGGCGCGCCGCCGTGATCACGGCGGGGTGATCTTCATCGACCTCCGCGACGCCTCCGGCTCCGCCCAGGTGGTGTTCCGCGAGGGAGAGATGGCCGAGCGCGCCCACCGGCTGCGCGGCGAGTTCTGCGTCCTGGTCACCGGTGATGTGGTCCGTCGCCCGGCAGGCAACGAGAACCCCGAGCTCGCCACGGGCGAGATCGAGGTGACCGCCACCGAGCTCACCGTGCTGTCCGAGTCGGCGCCGCTGCCGTTCCCGCTCGACGAGCACACGGAGGTCGGCGAGGAGGTCCGGCTCAAGTACCGCTACCTCGATCTGCGTCGCAGCGGCCCGGCGGCGGCGCTGCGGCTGCGCAGCGAGGCCAACCGCATCGCGCGCACCGTGCTCCACGACCGCGAGTTCGTGGAGGTCGAGACGCCCACACTCACCCGCTCGACCCCCGAGGGGGCGCGCGACTTCCTCGTGCCCGCCCGGCTGCGGCCGGGTTCGTGGTACGCCCTGCCGCAGAGCCCGCAGCTGTTCAAGCAGCTCCTGATGGTGGCAGGCGCGGAGCGCTACTACCAGATCGCGCGGTGCTACCGCGACGAGGACTTCCGGGCCGACCGCCAGCCCGAGTTCACCCAGCTCGACATCGAGATGAGCTTCGTCGAGCAGGACGACGTGATCGAGCTGGGCGAGACGATCATCTCGGCCCTGTGGTCGGAGCTCGCCGACTACGAGATCCCGCGCCCGATCGCGCGCCTCACCTACGCCGACGCGATGGCCCGCTTCGGCTCCGACAAGCCGGACATGCGGTTCGGCGTCGAGCTCACCGACCTCACCGAGTACTTCGCCGACACGTCGTTCCGCGTGTTCCAGGCTCCCTACGTCGGCGCGGTCGTGATGCCCGGCGGGGCGAGCCAGCCGCGCAAGCAGCTCGACGCCTGGCAGGAGTGGGCGAAGCAGCGCGGGGCCCGCGGTCTCGCGTACGTGCTGGTGGACGAGGACGGCTCGGTGAGCGAGCGGGGCCCGGTCGTCAAGAACCTCTCCGAGGTCGAGCGCGACGGCCTGGCGAAGGCGGTGGGCGCCGAGCCGGGCGACGCCATCTTCTTCGCCGCCGGACACCCGTCCGACGCGCGCGAGCTGCTCGGCGCCGCCCGCGGCGAGATCGCGCGGCGCTGCGGCCTGGTGGACGAGAACGCGTGGTCGTTCGTCTGGGTCGTCGACGCGCCGATGTTCGAGCGCGTCCGCGACGACAAGGGCAACGAGATCGGCTGGACCGCGGTGCACCACCCGTTCACCTCGCCCAACGCGGAATGGATGGATCGCTTCGAGGAGGCGCCCGACCAGGCGCTCGCCTACGCCTACGACATCGTCTGCAACGGCAACGAGATCGGCGGCGGCTCGATCCGTATCCACCGCTCCGACGTCCAGGAGCGGGTGTTCGCCCTGCTCGGCATGGACGAGGAGGAGCAGCGGGAGAAGTTCGGCTTCCTGCTCGACGCGTTCCAGTTCGGCCCGCCGCCGCACGGCGGCATCGCGTTCGGCTGGGACCGCACCTGCATGCTGCTCTCGCACACCGACTCGATCCGTGACGTCATCGCCTTCCCGAAGTCGGGTGGCGGATTCGACCCGCTCACGGCGGCGCCCGCACCGATCACGCCCGAGCAGCGCAAGGAAGCGGGGATCGACGCGAAGCCACCGGCAGCGCCCGCGGCCGCCTCACCGGTCGCCGACGAGCCGCCCACGAAGTCCTGAACGCGCAGCCGGTCCATCCGGTCGATCGCGGGAGCAGGCTGTCGTTGTGCTGCACATGAGAGTGATCTCGCCGGTGGAGCACACCGAGGCGGTGCGGGATCTGCTGCTCGGTGAACCGGGTGCCGCCCATGTCACGGTCCTACCCGGGATCGCGCTGAAGCCCCCGGGTGATGTCGTCGAGGCCGACGTGACTCGGGAATCGGTCGACGCGGTGCTCGGCGCGTTGTGCGAGCTGGGTGTCGACCGCTCCGGCGGCGTGACGCTGGAGGCGATCGACACCACGCTCTCCAAAGCGGCCGACGCTGCGGAGGAGGCCGCCCCCGGAGACCCCGCCGATGCCGTGATCTGGGACGAGCTGGTCGCGCGCACCGGTGAGGAGTCGCGGCTGTCGGTGAGCTTCCAGGCGTTCCTGACCATCGCCTGCCTGCTGGCGGCGATCGGTGTCGTCACGGACTCGGCGGTGACGGTGGTGGGGGCGATGGTGCTCGGCCCTGAGTTCGGGCCGCTCGCTGCGATCGCGGTCGGCGCGGTACTGCGTCGGGGGGATCTGGTGCGCCGGGGGGCGATGGCGCTCGCCGTCGGTTTTCCGCTCGCCATGCTGATCACGGCGCTCGCCGCCGTGGCACTCGACGTGACCGGACTGCTTTCGACCACGACCCTCGACAACGTCGGTCAGGTCGACTTCATCTACAAGGTGGGTCCGTTCTCCTTCATCGTGGCGCTGCTCGCCGGGGCGGCCGGGATGCTTGCGCTGACGTCCGCGAAGTCCGCCTCGCTGGTTGGTGTGTTCATCTCCGTGACCACCGTTCCGGCCGCAGCGTTCGCGTCGACCGCCCTCGTGGAGGGGCGCTATGCCCAGGCGGGCGGCTCCGCGCTTCAGCTGTTGGTGAACCTGGTGGGCATCGTCGTTGCCGCGATCGCCGTGCTGATCGTGTCGCGGCGGACGGGTATGAGTGAGGGGCGGCTTCGTTGGTTGTCGGCGAGGTAGGGTCACAGACGATGGTTCAGGACCTGGGTAGCTTCCCCAGGCCGGTACTTGCTGCGCTCACCGCTGCCGAGCGGCTCCTCACCCGCCGGTCGGGAGCCGGCATCGTACTGGCCGACCCCGAGGATCTCGGGGGCAGTGACCGGTCGGTGGTGGCCCGGGCGCGAGTGGCTCGCAACCCGTTCTCGCTGCCGCGCACGCTCGTCGTCAAGCACTACCTCGGACGGCCGGATCCCGACCGGCCCGACCCGTTCCACTACGAGGTGGCGAGCTGCCAGCTGTTCACGGCGCTGCCGACGGATGCGCGGCCCAGTCCGGTGCTGATCGCGCACGACCCCCAGAGCCGGTTGCTGGTGATGGAGGACCTCGGCCGCAGCTCGACGCTCGCCGACAAGCTGTTCGGTCCCGACCCCGCCGCCGCGCAGCGCTGCCTACTGAGCTGGGCCCGGGCGCTCGGGCGGATGCAGGCCGCCACGGCGGGCCGCGAGAACGACTTCGGGGCCCTGTTGCGCAGGCTGGGGGAGCGGGCCTGGCGCGACCCGATGGCCGAGGACGCGCGTGTCGCGCTGGCCGGCGTCGCGGGGCTGCTGGAGCAGGAGCTCGGGGTCACGGTGCCGCCCGCGGCCGTACATGAGGCCCACGAGACCGCGCGGCTGCTGGGGGGCACCCGCTACCGCGCGTTCAGCCCGTCGGACACCTGCCCGGACAACAACCTCGTCACCAGCCGGGGGGTCCGGTTCGTCGACTTCGAATGGGGCTGCTTCCGCGACGTCGCGCTCGACGCGGCCTATTTCCGTGTCCCCTTCCCCGGCTGTGAGGCGAGTTTCGCCCTGCCTCCGGGGCTGGCCGACACGATGCTCGAGGCGTGGCGCAACGAGATCGCCGCGGTCTGGCCGGATCTCGACGAGCCCGATCGGCTCGAGCACAGGCTGCTGCACGCACAGCTGCTGTGGGTGTGGCTGTGCACGTGGTGGCTGCTGCCCCGCATCCGCGTGCGTGACATGCCCGTCGGACAGGACCCCACCCGGTCCCCGCGGATCAGCACCGCGATCGCCCACTACTGGCGGGAGATGTCCCGCACCGCTGCTGTCGGTGGGCTGCCGGCCACGGCCGAACTCGGCACGCTGGTGGCGGATGCGCTGGTGAAGCGCTTCCCCGACGCCCCCGGCTCGCTGCCGGTGTACCCGGCATTCCGGTCGGTGGCCTGAGACCCTGCTGGTCAGAGCACCGATCGTTCCTTAATCCGCCCACAGCCGGTCATCCGACGCACACCCGAGGTGAGTCGACGTCGGTGATGGTGTCGGCGTGACCTTGCAGCCGCTGCTCGCGTCCGCCACGTCCGTGTCGATCATACCGCCGGTGCCAGGCCCAAGGTCGGTTGCAACCTTGGTGACGCTCGGCGACTCCACAGCTGTGGGGCTGGGCGATCCACTGCCCGGCGGGGGCTGGCGGGGCTTCCCGATGCTGCTGCGCGATGCCCTCGGCGCCTCGACCCTGCTCAACCTCGGGTGCACCGGGGCCCGCATGTCCTGGGTGCGCGACGACCAGCTTCCCGGGGCGCTGACCGCGAGCCCGGACGTCGCGGTGTTGTCGGTCGGGATGAACGACACGCTGCGCTCCGACTTCGACCCCCAGCAACTGCACGACGACTGCGCCGCGATCGTGGGCGCGCTGCGGGCCGAGGGCACATACGTCCTGATGGTGCGCTACCACGACCACACCCGGGTGTTCCGGCTGCCGGCGCCGCTGCGGCGGGCCCTGTACCGGCGGATCGTGGCGCTCAACGGCGTGATCGACGCGGTGGCGGCCACCGACCCGGCGGGAATCGGTGTGCTGGATCTGGACCTGCTGCCTGGTGGCTACGAGCGCTCGGCGTGGTCGGTCGACCGGCTGCACCCCTCGGAGCGCGGGCACCGGATGCTCGCGGCGGGGTTTGCGGAGTTGCTCTCCGGCGCGGGGTTCGCCGTGCCGCATCCGGTGAGCCTGGAGTGCGCGGGCGGGCGTGAGGTGACGGCTGTGCAGCGGACGGCCTGGCTGGTGGTGAAGGGCGTGCCCTGGCTGGCCCGGCGTGGACGCGACCTCGGCCCGGTGATCGTGCAGAGCCTGGTGGGCGAGTTGGTGCGCCGGCCCGCCACCGTCGCCATCCGCCGCGGTCCGACACCCGATTGCTGACCTGCACATTATTCGCATTGTTCGTTCAGCCCGGATTCGTTCGAGCGCGATCAGCGTCACTCATCGTCGACCAGGTGCGCGATTAGGCTCGAATTTCGTCGGCGTCAGGCGCTGCCGACTCGGGAGTCCTCTGTGCGGCCCCGCTCACGAGGAAGGGGCTGTGATGACGTCCCACGTCGCCGTCCCGTCGAACGCCCGCGCGCGGCACCGATGGGTCACCCTGGTCGTCGTGCTGGTGGGCCAGTTCATGGCGTCGCTGGACACCACCGTCGGCAACGTCGCGGCCCCGGACATCGGCACGGAGCTGCAGGTATCGGCGGGAACGGTCCGGCTCGCGATCGTGGCCTACACCCTGCTGTACGCGAGTCTGCTGATCACCGGTGCCCGCATCGGTGCCGATCGTGGCAGGCGGCCGATGTTCCTCGCGGGGGTTGTCGTCTTCACGGTTGCGTCGGCAGCGGCGGGCGCGGCTCCCTCTGCCGCTGTGCTGGTGGGGGCGCGGGCGGTGCAAGGAATCGGCGCCGCACTGATGATTCCGCAGATCGTGTCGGTCATCCAGATCAGTTTCACCGGTTCTGCGCGGGCCCGCGCATTGTCGGCTTTCAGCGCGATGATCTCGATCGGAGGAGCCGTCGGGCTGGCCGCCGGAGGTGGCCTGATCGACCTCGATCTCCTGGGACTGGGCTGGCGCTCGGTGTTCCTCGTCAACGTGCCCATCGGCATCGTGCTCTTCGTTGTGGCAGCGCTGGTGCTGCCGCGCGTCCCGGTGGTCGAGCGGCGCCTCGACGTTCCGGGTGTGGTGCTGCTGACCTGCGGCGGAATCCTCATGACCTCGGCGTTGACGCTCGGCACCGACAGCGGCTGGCCGCCGTGGAGCATCGCTGCCGTGGTGGCAGGCGTCGCCGTGCTCGCGGTGTTCGCCGCTCACCAGCGGCGTACCAGCCGCCGAGGCCGGCCGGTGCTGGTGGAACCTGCCCTGTTCACCACCAGGGGCGTCCGTCCCGGCCTGCTCGGGCTGCTTCTCGTCGGCACCCCCTACACCGGCATCTTGTTCTGCGTCGCGGCGGACCTCCAGGTCCGGCACGGAAGCACGGCCGGGGTCGCGGGATACGCGCTCCTGCCGCTCGCGGTCGGCTTCGGCATCGGCGGGGTGATCCCGTCGCTCGTCCGGCCCGGGTATCAGCGAGCGCTCCTCATCGGCGGAGTGGCCGTCGCCGGTACAGCGCTCCTCCTTCTGGCCTGGCTCACCAGAGGCGAGCGCTGGCCCGTGGCAGCCGCCGAGGTAGTGCTCGGCGTGTGCGGCCTGGGCTACGGGGCGTCGTTCTCCCCGCTGTTCGCGCTCACGGTGGCCCACGTCCGGCCCGCCAACATCCCCGACGCCAGCGGGATGGCGACGACGGTGATCCAGTTCAGCTTCGTGGTCGGGGTGGCGGTCTTCGGCACCGTCTACCAGGCGAGCGGGCACATCGCCACGGCCTTCGTCGTGATGGCGGTCGTGGTGCTGGTGGCTCCGATCATCGCGCGCCTGCACACGTTGCGCGAGGCCGGTTCACCGGAGTGAACGTCCCGGTCAGGCCGCGGGGCGCAGCGGAAGCGGGGCGAGCGGCGCGGTCGGCGAGGCCACGGCGAGCATCGCCTCGATCCGCCACAGCTGCGCACGGGTGCACGTGGGGCAGATGAAGGTGATCGAGCCGTCGGCCTCGTGCTGACTGCTCCAGGCGAGACCGGCGGCATCGGCCGGTGTCCGTGGGCGGCTGCACAAGGGGCAAGGGCGTGTATCCATGCCACTGGAGTCTGGTGGTGCGGCTTTGCGGGGCTGTGAACCCGACGCAAAGGTTACGGTGCGTGGACGTCCGACTACCGGAGGTCCGTCAGAGCGAGCCGAGGAAGCGGTCGATCCGTACGAGAGCCTCCTCGAGCAGGGGCAACGCGGTGGCGTAGGAGCAGCGCACGTGTCCCTCTCCGGACGGGCCGAACACGCTGCCGGGCACCACGGCCACGTGCTCGGCACGCAACAGCTGCTCGGCGAAGGCCTCCGAGTCGAGACCGGAGCGGCGGATCGACGGGAACGCGTAGAAGGCGCCCTGCGGCTCGGGAGTGTCGAGGCCGATCTCCCGCAGGCCCTTCACGAACACCCGACGCCGCCGGTCGTAGTCCGCGACCATCGACTGCACCGCGTCGTCCGGCCCCGACAGTGCCTCCACCGCCGCGAGCTGCGAGACGTGCGGCGCGCACAGCATCGTGTACTGGTGCACGCGCACACACAACTCGGCGACGGGCCGGGGCGCGCAGATCCAGCCGACCCGCCAGCCCGTCATCGCGTAGGCCTTCGAGAACCCCCCGAGCAGCACCGTGCGGTCGCGCGCGCCGGGCACCGTGCCCAGGCAGGTGTGGGTGCCGGTGTAGGTGAGGCGGTCGTAGATCTCGTCGGAGACGATGTAGAGGTCGTGCTGCTCGGCGAGCCGGACGAGGGCTTCGAGCGCGCTGCGGGGCTGCACGGCACCGGTGGGGTTGGCGGGGGAGCCGAGAACGATCGCCTTCGTGCGGGGTGTGATCGCCGCGGCGACGACCTCGGCGTCGATCGCGAAGTCGTCCTCCCAGCGGGTCGGCACCCGCACCGGCACGCCGCCGGCGAAGGCGACGCACGGCTCGTAGGCGACGTAGCAGGGCTCGGGAACGATCACCTCGTCGCCGGGGTTGAGCAGCACGCGCAGTGCGAGGTCGAGCCCTTCGGAGACGCCGGTGGTGATGAGGCACTCGCCGTCGGGGGTGTAGTCGGCGCCGTAGCGCGACGCGAGATCGGCACAGATCAGCTCGCGCAGGCGCGGCAGCCCGGCGTTCGACGTGTAGGTGGTGTAGCCGTTCTCCAGCGCGTAGATCCCCGCCTCGCGCACGTGCCAGGGCGTCACGAAGTCGGGCTCGCCCACTCCGAGTGAGATCACGTCGTCCATCTCGGCGGCAATGTCGAAGAACCGCCGGATCCCCGACGGGGGACAGGCGGCGATGACGGCGTTGAGCTCCTTCATCAGGGGGTCACCGGGAGCCGATGGTCCTGCTCGGCAGGGGTGAAGGAGTCACCGTCGCGCTTGTAGGTCTTCAGCACGAAGTACGTGGCGGTGGCCCGCACGCGGTCGATCGTGGAGAGCTTCTGGGAGACGAAGTCCGACACGGCCCGGATGCTGCGCCCGGTGACGGTGCAGCGCAGGTCGTGGCCGCCGGAGACGAGGTGGACGCTGCGCACCTCGTCGAAGCGGGCGATCCGGGCGGCGACGTCGTCGAAGCCGACGCCTCGGGCCGGAGCGAGGGACACATCGATGAACGCGATGACGATCTCGCTCGTCGGGTCATCGTCCACGGCGTCCCAGTCGATGACCGCCTTGTAGCGCCGGATCGCGCCGGACGCCTCCCATTCCGCGATCGCCTTGCTCACCTCGGCCACGGGCAGGCCGGTCATGGTCGCGATGGTGTCATGGGAGAGCTGGGCGTCACGCTCCAGCAGTTCGAGGATTTGCCGCACGACTCGACATTACGTCGCAACTGTCGGTGCTCGCGCCACGCGGTGGCCAGCCGGTGCACAGCCGTGCGCAGTACCGCGGCCGGGTTCGACGCGAAGCAGAGGCGTGCCGCGTCGTCGAGCGGCCGGTTCACGGCGAAAGCGTCGCCCGGCACGAACCCGACGCCGTTCCGGAGGGCGTGGGGGAGCAGTTCGGCGGGGCGCGTCCCGTCGGTGAACTCCAGCCAGCAGAACATGCCGCCTGCGGGAACGGAGCAGGTGACGGCGTCCCCGAACGCCTCGCGGACGGCCTCGGTGAGCGTGCCTGCCCGGTCGCGCAGCGCGGCACGCAGCATGCCCAGGTGCCCCTCGAACCAGGGCACGTCGGACAGTAGTTCGGCGGCGACGGCCTGGTTGAGCGTGGAGCCGCAGAGGTCGCTGCACTGCTTGAGCCGCTCCACCGCGGCCAGCAGCGGGGCGGGCCCGGTCAGCCAACCGACCCGCAGAGCGGGCGCGACGACCTTCGACACGCTCCCCAGGCGGACGACGCGATCGCCGTGGGCGGCCACCGGCACCGGCGGTGGCCCCTCGAAGGAGAGCAGACCGTACGGGTCGTCCTCCACCACGACGAAGCCGTACCGGTCGGCGAGCGCGGCGAGCATGGCCCGCCGCCGGTCGTCGAGCGTCGCCCCGCGCGGGTTGTGGAAGCTGCTGACGGTGTGGACGAGCCGGGGGCGCAGGCCTCCGGCCAGCAGGTCGGCGAGCGCGTCGACGTCCATGCCGTCGGCGTCGACCGGCACCGCGTGCAGCGCTGCGCCTGCGGCCTGGAACACCTGGAGAGCGCCGACGTACACCGGGTCCTCGACGACCACGACGTCACCCGCGTCGATCATCGTGCGGGCGACGAGGTCGAGGGCCTGCTGCGAGCCGCTGGTCACCACCACGTCGGTGGCGGTGAGGGTTCGCCCGAGCCGCGCGCCCTCCGTCGCCGCGAGGACCTCCCGCAGCTGTCGTAGCCCGATGGTCTCGCCGTACTGGAGGTTCGCCGGGTCTGCGGCCGCGGTCGCGAGCGCGGTGGCGATCCGCTCGCGGGGCAGCAGTTCGGTGCCGGGCAAGCCGCCCGCGAGAGAGATGACGTCGTCGCGAGCGGTGAGAGCCAGTAGGTCGCGGATCGCCGAACCGCGCACGTCGCGCAGCCGGCTGGAGAGGTGGACGGTCACGGAGATCTCGCCTTCGGACGTCGATGCAGGGACGAATCTGGTCGTCCTGGATCGACAGGGCGAGACGGTGCCGGACCTCGGTTGGGGATCCGACCTTTCACAGCATGCCTCACGTTCCTGCGATGCGGAACCTGGTTCCCAGGAAATGGGAGGAGAGTCGGGCGATCGCCCTGAAGCTGCCGGGATACGGTCAAACGCATGCTGCTGTGGATCAACGGCCCGTTCGGCGGTGGCAAGACCCAAACGGCGTACGAGCTGCGCCGGCGGCTGCCGGGCAGCATCGTGTGCGATCCCGAGCACGTCGGTTTCGGGCTGCACCGCACGATGCCGCCCGTGCTGCGTGGTGACTTCCAGGATCTCTCCGCGTGGCGCCAGGGCGTGCACGAGGTGCTCGACATCGTGCTCCGCAAGCACGACGGCCCGGTCATCGCGCCGATGACCCTCGTGCACCCGCTCTACTTCGACGAGATCGTCGGGCGGCTGCGCGAGGACGGGCACGAGGTGCGCCATTTCGCGCTCCTCGCCGAGCGGGGCACCGTGCTGAGGCGCCTGCGGGAGCGGGGGTTCGGCCGCGGCCTGAAGCGCGAGAGCTTCGCGGTGAAGCGGCTCGACGACTGTCTGGAGCGGCTCCGAGAGCCGGAGTTCGCGGAGCACATCCGCACCGACCACCTCCCGATTCCGCAGGTGGCCGAGCACATCGCGCGCTCGGTTGGCCTGTCGATCGGCCCGAACACCGACAGCCTGCTGCGCGGGCGGCTCCGTCGGTACGCCACGGGATTGCGGCACATCCGCTTCGACTGACGGCGCCGGTGCTCCCGGTTCCGCTGCGTGAGCCCGGCTCAGCGGTCGAGACGCTCGCGCAGGTCGGCGAGGGCGTCGAGCGTGGCCTCGGGTGGTGCGGCGACCTGCAGCACGATCTGGCTGACCCCCAGCTCCGCCACCCGGCGGGCGTCCTGCGCCCATTGCTCGACGGTGCCGCGGAACAGCGGACGGCCCTCGCCGGCGTCCTGGTCGGGTACGGCGTCGCCGCGCAGCACGACCGGCAATGCGGTGGGATCCCGGCCGGCCTCGGCTGCTGCGGCCCGGAAGACGGCGAGGTCGGCGGCCAGCTCGTCGAGGTCGGTGCGGTAGGGGTGGAGCCCGTCGGCGACACGGGCCGCCCGCCGAATCCCCGCTGTGGTGCTGTAGCCGAGGAGGATCGGGATCGCCGCGCGGCGGAAGGGCTTCGGGCCGATGTCCGACGGCGGCACCGGGTGCGAGCCCGTGGGGATCTCGACGGGGTCCGGGCCCCAGACGGCGCGCAGTGCCGCGAGATGCTCGTCGAGGCGCAGTCCTGTGTTGCCGGCGGGTGTGCCGGCGGCGCCGAACTCCTCGCGCATCCACCCGGCGGCGAGGCCGGCGACGACCCGCCCGTGGGAGAGCTGGTCGACGGTTGCGAGCCGGCGGCCGAGCAGCACCGGCGGCTGCAGCAGCGCCAGCACCGCGCTCGTGCCGAGCAGGACGTGGCGGGTGAGCGCGGCGAGGTGGGCGAGGACGTCGAGGGGATCGAGGACGCACGCGTAGCTGTCCGCCGGCAGTTCGACCGGCACGGGCACGCCGGGAATCGTGACGGGGCTGCGCGGGCGTAGCCAGCGGTCCATCACCCAGACCGAGTGCAGACCTGCCGCCTCCGCACCCGTCGCCAGCCGGACGAGATCGTCTGCGACCACAGTGGCGCCACCGTTGGGCAGCGCGATGCCGAGTTCCATGACCTGTTGACGAACGGGACCGGCTGCGATCGACATCGGTCAGCGCTGGGTGAGTGCGGCGAGGTCGACGGTGACGCGATGTCCGGAGACGTCGAGGTCGGCGATGCCGGTGTGCTCGCCGGAGAGCTCGTAGTCGCCGTCGACAAGCACATACGCGGTGAGGCTGTTCGGCCGGCCCAGGTCGATGATCCAGTACTGCGAGATCCCCGCCTCGGCGTACTCGGAGAACTTCAGGACCCGATCGACCCGACGCGTCCCATCCGAGAGCACTTCGACGGCGAGCAGCAGGTCGGCCGCGGACAGCCGGGGCGGGTTCGCCTCGCACAATGCGGTGGCTGTGACAACGACATCGGGGACCCGGATCGTGAGTGGGTCGCGAGTGACGAGAGCCTCGACCCTGGGCAGGGCTGTGATGTCGGATGGCAGCTGCTCGTCGAGTCGGTAGCCGAGACGCATCGCCGCCTTCTGATGCCAGGACGACGGCCTGGGCGACATCACGAGCGCCCCTTCCGCGAGCTCGAGCCGGAACCCTTCGTCGCAGGGGAGCGCTTCCCACTCGTCGAGCGTGAGCAGGTGGTTCGGCCACGACAGGGTCATCGCCGTCTCCTTCCGACCGCGGCATGATTCCACGCCGCCCCGACATCTCGGGCGGATTCCGAACTCGTCGTACCGGGATGGCAGGCTGCATGCGATGAGCACGGAGATGAGCGAGGGGGCGGAGGGTCTCTTCGAGCTGCACGAGCCGGAGCCGGCCAGCCCCACGGAGGACGTCGGCGGCGATCCGGCGCGTACCACCGCGCCCCTGGCCGTGCGGATGCGCCCGCGCTCGCTCGACGAGGTGGTCGGCCAGGCCCACCTGCTGCGGCCCGGCGCCCCGTTGCGGCGGCTCGTCGAAGGCGGCGCAGCCGCGTCCGTGCTGCTCTACGGCCCTCCCGGCACCGGCAAGACCACCATCGCGCGGCTCCTGGCCGGCGTGGGCAGCCGGCATTTCGTCGCGCTCTCGGCGCTCTCGTCCGGGGTCAAGGAGCTGCGCGCCGTGATCGACGACGCCCGCAGGCGCCGCGACCGGCTCGACCAGCAGACGGTGCTGTTCATCGACGAGGTGCACCGGTTCTCCAAGACCCAGCAGGATGCGCTGCTCGGTGCCGTGGAGGACCGGCTGGTGCTGCTCGTCGCCGCCACCACGGAGAACCCGTCGTTCTCGGTCGTGTCACCGCTGCTCTCCCGCTCGCTGGTGCTGCAGCTGCAGTCGCTCACCGAGGACGACGTGCGGTCGCTCCTGCGCCGGGCCGTCGCCGATCCGCGCGGGCTCGGCGGCGCCGTCGAGCTCACGTCCGACGCCGAGAACGCGCTGGTACGGCTCGCGTCCGGCGACGCCCGCCGCGCCCTCACCGCGCTCGAGGCGGCCGCCGACGGCGTCACAGGCACCGGCGCCACCGAGATCGACGTGCCCGCCGTCGAACGGGCGGTCACCGAGGCGACCGTCCGCTACGACCGCCAGGGCGACCAGCACTACGACGTGATCAGCGCGTTCATCAAGTCGATCCGCGGCTCCGACGCCGACGCCGCGCTCCACTACCTCGCCCGGATGCTGGTGGCGGGGGAGGACCCACGGTTCATCGCGCGGCGGCTCATGGTGCACGCGAGCGAGGACATCGGGCTCGCCGACCCCACCGCCTTGCAGGCGGCCGTCGCCGCGGCGCAGGTGGTGCAGCTCGTGGGGCTCCCGGAGTGCCGCATCGCGCTGGCCCAGGTCACCGTGCACCTGGCCACCGCCCCGAAGTCCAATGCGGTGATCACCAGCATCGACGAGGCGATGGCCGACGTGCGTGCCGGGGCCACCGGCGCCGTGCCGCCGCATCTGCGCGACGGCCACTACGCCGGGGCGGAGAAGCTCGGCAACGCCGTGGGCTACCGCTACCCCCACAACACTCCCGAGGGGGTGCTGGAGCAGCAGTACCCGCCCGACGCCCTGGTCGGCCGCGACTACTACCGCCCCACCGGCCGGGGCGGCGAGCGGCTGCTGGCCGAGCGTCTCCCGAAGCTGCGCCGGGCGATCCGCGGCGAGAACTGAGCCCCGGATTCGCTGCGCGGGTTCCGGGTTCGCCGCTGATCGAACGAGCAGGTCGGTGGTGCGGTCCTCGTGGATGGGTGGGCCGATCGTCCACTTCCTGGAGCTGCTCTGCGGGGGCTGGCTCGCTGCTGCTTGAACGAGGCTCGGTGGTGCGGTCCTGTCGGGCGGACGGGCCGTTCGTCGCGGGTTGCCCTGACTGAGCCGGGTTGCCCTGTGGTGCGTCCGTCGGTGATCGTGCGAGATGCCCCCTCGTGCGTACGGGCCGGCCGTTCGCGCGGTGCGCTGCGCCGGGGGGCGGCTACCGGGTGGGGGTGGCGGTCGGGCGGGTGGGGGTCCAGTGCGGGTCTCGTCCCAGCAGGGTCAGGGCGCGCTCCCATGGGTCTGATCCCGTTGCCTCCAGGGCCGGGGCGAACGGTGATCCGGGCTGTTCCCGAAAGCCGCCGGTCGGGACCTGTTCGGCGACCGTGAGACCGGCGGCGACGAGGTCGTCGTCGTAGTCGACGGCGAGCCCGAGCGTGACGGCGACGTCCCAGCCGTGGACGAGCGTGTCGATCAGGTGGAAGCCGGCGACCTGTCCCAGCGGGAGCCGGCTCTGGAACTCGGCCAGCCAGACCGTGCGGGCCGGGTCGGTGGCGGCTTCGGCGAAGGCGGCCCCGGCCGCGGCCGACGATGCAGTGGCGGCCGCGGCCGGGTCGTCCCCGAGCGAACGCGGGGCGAATGCGTCGATGTCGATGTCGGTCTCGTTCCCCGCGCGCACGGCCGCCGCGAAGCCGTGGTCCTGCCCGGTCATGTGTTCCAGCAGCGCGCGCAGGTCCCAGCCGGCGCAGGGGGTGGGAAGTCCGAGATCGACCGGGCGGACCCGGGTGAGGACCGGCGCGACGGAGGCGACGGCCCGTCGGTGCAATTCAATGATATCCATGAGGAGACTATCTACTTCGGTAGACGATTGGTCAAGCACTATCGTCGCGCCACATGGAGCAGCGTCACGACCTCGGGGCCGCGTTCGCCCGCCTGACGCGGATGATGATCGAGGCGGAGACGCCGGTGTTGCAGGCTCACGACGTCGAGATGTGGGACTACGCCGTGCTCAGCGCCCTCGAGGAGGGGGCGGCGCCGACGCAGTCGGAGCTCGCGGCCGCCGTCGGGAGGGACAAGACGCGGCTGATCCCGATCCTCGATCGCTTGGAAGCGCGCGGCCTGCTCCGTCGCACCCCGGACCCGGCGGACCGTCGTAACCGGATCGTCGCGCTCACCGACGATGGCCGTGACCTGGTGCGGTCCTGCCGGGCGGGGATACGTGGGGTGGAGGCCGAGATGCTCGCTGCCATCGATCCCACGGAGCGGGCCGTGTTCGTGGCCGTGCTCGATCGCCTGGCCGACACCGCTCGCTGAGGACATGTCTGCCGCTGGACCCGCTGTCCGGTGGAGCGTCCGAGGCTGCCGTTGACCGCTATTAACTTTTGTCGTAAAACATATCCGCGATCAGCACTACGACGACGTCCGGAGCGGCCATGCCCCCCACCCCTGCCGGCCCCGTCCACCTCAGGGCAGCGGGGGTGAGCGTGGTCCTCGGCACGGACGGGCTGTGCCTGCCTGCCGTGCTGCACTGGGGCCCCGACCTCGGTGAGCTGGACGCCTCCGACCTCGCGGGGCTCGCCGCGGCGGCGGTCCCCGGCACCGTGCCCAACGATGTCGACGAGGGGGCGCGCGTCGGCGTCGTGCCCGAGCAGGCGAGTGGGTGGCTCGGCAGGCCGGGGCTCGCGGGGCACCGTGCGGGTGGCGCCTGGTCGCCGCTCATCACCCTCGTCGCGCTCGACGTCGAGCCCGGTCCGCACGGTGGTGGACAGGTCCGCGCGGTCGGCCGCGACGACGAGGCAGGTCTCGAGGTCCGGCTCGACATCGAGTTGCTGGCGTCCGGGCTGCTGCGCCAGCGGGCCACGGTCGCCGTTCCGGAGGGAGCGGCCCCGGAGCCGTTCGTCGTCGACGGTCTCGCCGTCGCGCTCCCGGTGCCGCCGGAGGCCACCGAGCTGTTCGACATGGCCGGGCGTTGGGGCAAGGAGCGGGCTCCGCAGCGCGCGCCGTTCGTCGTCGGGGTGCACGCGCGGGAGAACAGGCGCGGTCGCACCGGACCGGACGCGCCGCTGATCCTCGCAGCCGGCACCGCGGGCTTCGGCTTCCGTGACGGTGACGTGTGGGCGGTGCACGTCGCGTGGAGCGGCAACCACGTCTCCTACGCCGAGCGACTGTCGACCGGGCACGCCGTGCTCGGCGGCGGCGAACTGCTGCTCCCCGGTGAGATGGCGCTGGCTCCCGGCGAGCACTACGCGGGCCCGTGGGTCTACGCCGCGTACGGCCGGGGCCTCGACGGCGTCGCCGCGCGCTTCCACACGCACCTGCGCTCGCGCCCGCAGCACCCGCGCACCCCGCGCCCGGTCGTGCTCAACACCTGGGAGGCCGTCTACTTCGACCACGACCTGGACCGGCTCGTCGAGCTCGCCAGGGCCGGCGCCGAGGTCGGTGCCGAGCGCTACGTGCTCGACGACGGCTGGTTCCGCCACCGCCGCGACGACACGGCGGGTCTGGGCGACTGGTACGTCGACGAGGGCGTCTGGCCCCGGGGCCTGCACCCGCTGGTCGAAGAGGTGCGGCGGCTCGGCATGCAGTTCGGGTTGTGGGTGGAGCCCGAGATGGTCAACCCCGACTCCGATCTCGCGCGTGCCCACCCGGAGTGGATCCTCGCGACCGGTGGGCGTCAGCCTCTGCTCTCCCGGTCGCAGCAGGTGCTCGACCTCAGCCGGCCCGAGGCGTTCGCCTACGTCCTGGAGCGGCTCGACGCGCTGCTCACCGAGTACCCGATCGCCTACCTCAAGTGGGACCACAACCGCGACCTGCTCGACGCCGGCCACGGACCGCTCGGCACGCCGGGCGTCCACGCGCAGACCCGTGCTGTGTACCGGCTGATCGACGAGCTGCGCGCCCGGCATCCGGACGTCGAGATCGAGTCCTGCTCGTCGGGGGGCCTGCGCGTCGACATGGAGATCCTGGAGCGCACCGATCGGATCTGGGCCAGCGACAACATCGACCCCCTCGAACGCCAGCAGATCCAGCGCTACACCGCTCAGCTGCTGCCGCCCGAGCTCGTCGGATCGCACGTCGGATCGCCACGCTCGCACTCCACGGCCCGCACCCACGACCTGTCGTTCCGGGCCGGGACGGCTCTCTTCGGCTCGTTCGGCATCGAGTGGGACATCACCACCGCGAGCCCGGAGGAGCGCAAGGAGCTGGCCGCGTGGGTGCAGCTCTACAAGGACGTCCGCGGTCTGCTGCACACCGGCACTGTGGTGCGAGCCGACCAGCACGACCCGTCGTTCGCGCTGCACGGAGTGGTGGCGGCCGATCGGTCCGCCGCCCTGTTCGCGCTGGTCCAGCTGGCCACGCCGGTGACCGCCGTGCCCGGCGCCCTGCGCTTGCCCGGCCTCGACCCCGAGCGGCGCTACCGGGTGCGGACGCAGCCACCGGGCGATTCGCCCGCGCTGCGGCAGCGTCGGCCCCCCGCATGGCTCGCCGACGGGGTGGAGCTGCCCGGCCGGGTGCTGGGTGCGGTCGGGCTGCGGGCTCCGGCGCTCAACCCGGAGCAGCTGCTGTTGCTGCGGGCGGAGGCAGTGGACACCCGCTGACGGCGCGGCTTCACACGGGCGCGGCAGGCCCCAGCACGTGCGCCTGCACCGCCACCGCGGCCGCCCCGCGTGCCCACTCCGTGAACGGGAACGGCTGCACGTCCACCCGGATCTGCGGTCCCGCCGGGTCGCGGCTCTCCTCCAGAGCAGCGGCCAGCTCGGCCCTGGCGATGTCGACCGCGCCGACGCCCTCACCGGTGAGAATCACGAGGTCCGGGTCGACGAGGCCGGCGATGTCGGCCACGAGTAGGCCGAGGGCCCGGCCGGCGTCCGCGACGGCGCGGCGGGCCGCGGGCTGCCCCGCGCCGGCGAGCTCCAGCACCTCGTCGTAGGTCACGGACCTGCCCAGCGCCTGGCCGACGGCGGCGGTGATCGCCCCGGACGTCAGCACGGCCTCGGCACATCCGCGGTGCCCCTGAGCGCACATCGCCCAGCCCGGCAGCGGCCGGTGCCCGACCGACCCGCCTGCCCCGTGTGCGCCCTCGACCAGCCGGTCGTGGACGACGATCCCACATCCCACGCCGACGCCGATCGTCACGACCACCAGCGACTGCAGCCCCCGACCGGCGCCGAACCAGTGCTCGGCCACGGTGAGCGCCCGGACGTCGTTCTCGACGACGGTGGGCAGGCCGGTGGCCGACTGCAGCCGCGCCGCCAGCGGCACCGTCTCCTGCCAGCCGAGGAACTGCGCCTTCGTGACGTCGCGGCGCTCCGAGACCCGCCCGCCGATGCCGACGCCGAGCCCGGCCACCTCGCCGTGCTCCCCGCGCATCCGGGCGACAGCATCGGTGACCGCGTCCACCACGGCTTCCGGCCCACGCCCTGGGAGCGGCGCCTCGTGCTCGGCGAGGACGGCGGCGCGCAGGTCGGTGACCACGGCGAACAAGGCGTCGCCGGTGATCTTGACGCCGATGAACCGGCGGGACGAGGGCTGCACGTCCAAGGGGAGCGAGGGTCGTCCGGTACGGGTGTGGATGTCGCTGGTGCCCTCGACCAGCAGGCCGGAGTCGACCAGCGGGCGGGTGAGCCGCGTGAGCGAGCCGGGGGAGAGCCCGAGCCGGCGCGCGAGCTCGGCGCGGGGGAGCGGGCCGTGGCGCAGCACCTCCACCGCGACGCGCTGCTGGCTGCCGTCGAGCGTGGTCCAGTCGCCGGCCACCCCAGTTTCTTCCGCGACGGAACTCACGCGCGAACACTACCGCTCGTGCTCTCGTCAGACCGTCGATGTCACCGGGTCGCGTACGTCGAGCAGCAGGTCGGCGAGCCGGTCGAGGTGGTCCCGCTGCCCGTCGAGGCCGGGCGCCGCGATGCGCAGGACGATGTGACGGGCCCCGGCCTCGACGAACCGGCGGAGTCCCGCGGCCACGTGCTCGGGCGGTCCCGCCACGATCGTCTGGATCCGCTCGACCACCTCGAGCGGAAGGCCGTAGTTGTCCCGGCAGAACTCGTCGACGGCGCGGAGCCCCGACGGCACGTCGGATGCCAGCAGCACCGTGGCGAACAGCGCCGGCGTGATGGCGTCATCCGGCCGCCCCGCCATGGCGGCGGTGGTGCGGATGTCGGCGAGACCGGCGGCGTAGGTCGCCGGCTCCGGCGGGTAGGGCAGCCAGCCGTCGTACTGGCGCCCGGTCCGGGCCAGCGCGGCGGGGGTGGCCCCGGCGAGCCAGATGGGCGGGCCACCGCTGCGGTACGGGCGGGTGCCCGCCGGGACGTCGGAGAAGCGCAGCACGTCTCCGGTGAACGAGGTGGGTCCCTCCGCGGCCCACAGCTGCCGCCAGAGCGCCACCGTGTCGTCGAGCCGGGCGAAGCGGCGCGGCCACGGCACCTCCGACGCCGCGTACTCCGGCTCGGAGCGCCCGGGGAAACCGGCTCCGACGCCGAGCACCAGGCGTCCGCCCGCCAGGAGGTCGAGCGAGGCGATCTCCTTGGCGGCCTGCACGGGCCGTCGGAACGCGGGCAGCAGCGCCGCGGTGCCGAGAGTCATCCGTTCGGTCACCGCCGCGACCGCGGCGAGGACCGTCAGCGGGTCGATGTGGGCGCCGAGCAGCGTGTCGTTGGCCCAGACCGAGTCGTAGCCTGCCCGCTCCGCCCGGACCGCCAGATCCACCAGCTCCCGCGGGTCCGCACCCGCCCACTGCTCCGCCTTGAGCGGCAGCAGCACACCTGTCCGAACGAGATCCATGCCGCAGAGGCTCGTTCGGCCGGTGCGCAGCGGCAATTCCCCCGGGGGAATGGCGGACGGCGCACCCGAGGGCTAGGAACACCCCGTGAACTTTCCGGCCGCGCTCCGCGGGCGCCGTACCCGGCTGCGGGTCAGCCAACTGGAACTGGCTCTGCGCGCAGGCACGACGCAACGGCACGTCAGCTTCATGGAGAGCGGTCGCTCGGCGCCCGGCCGGGCGATGGTCGTGCGGCTCGCGGAGTCGATGGAACTGCCCCTGCGCGACCGCAACGCGCTGCTGCTCGCCGCCGGATTCGCACCCGCCTACCCCGAGACCGGCCTCGACGAGCCCGGCCTCGCCCCGGTGCGCGACGCCCTGCGGTCCGTGCTCGACGGCCACCGGCCCTATCCGGCGATCGTCGTGGACCGCCACGGCGACCTGGTCGCGGCGAACGCGCCGTTCGGGCTGCTCACCGAGGGGGTCTCCGCCGACCTGCTGGCTGCGCCCGCCAACGCCTATCGCGTTGCCCTGCACCCCGAGGGGCTCGCCCCACGGATCGTCAATCTCGCCGAATGGGCTCGTCACGTCCTCGAGCGGCTGGACCAGGCACTCGAACGCGGCCCGGACGAGCGGCTGGCCGCACTGCGCGCCGAGCTCGAGTCGTACGTGCCGCCTGCCGCTGTCGGGCCGGACCACCTGGGCTTCGCCGTACCGCTGCGGTTGCGGTCCGAACGGGGCGAGCTGCGGCTCATCACGACCGTGACGACCTTCGCGACCGCTGTGGACGTCACGCTCGCGGAGCTGAAGCTCGAGGCGTTCCTGCCCGCGGACGCGGCGACCGCGCAGGCCCTCGCCGCGTGGGGGCCGCTGCCCGGCTGAGCGGCACGGTCGTCCGCCCGCGTCGCGCGGCGATCATGCGCCGTCGCGCACGATCGGGCAGCTCATGCACCGCGGCCCGCCCCGTCCCCGGCCCAGCTCGCCGCCGGGGATGTCGAGCACCTCGATCCCGTGCTTGCGCAGGAAGGTATTCGTGGTGACGTTGCGCTCGTAGGTCACCACGACGCCGGGCGCCACGGCCAATGCGTTGCACCCGTCGTCCCACTGCTCGCGGGCTGCGGCGTGCACGTCCTGCTCGGGGGTCAGGACCCGGACCGACGAGAGCCCGAGCACCGCGGCGATCGCCTCGTGCATCTGCTCCGGCGGGTGGTCGGTGACGTCGAGCTCCTTCTCCGAGTCGCCGGGTCGCACGGTGTAAGCGGGCAGCTCGCCCAGCCCCGCGTACTCCACGAACGTCTCCGGGTCGACCATCGTCATCACGGTGTCCAGGTGCATGAACGCCCGCTGCTGCGGCATCCGCAGCGCGACGATCCGGTCGATCTCGCCGCCGCCGAACAGCCGCGTGGCCAGCCGCTCGACGCCTGCGGGGGTGGTGCGCTCCGACAGCCCGATCAGCACGGCCCCTCCGCCGAGCACGTGCATGTCGCCGCCCTCGGTGGTCGCGGGCCCGTTCGCCGAGCCTTCGGACCAGATCGCGTAGTCGGAGCGGGCGAAGAGCGGGTGCCAGCGGTAGACGGCCTCGTAATGCACGGTCTCGCGCATCCTGGCCTTCTTGCGCATGCTGTTGATCGCCACACCGCCGTAGAGCCAGGCCGACGTGTCGCGGGTGTAGAGGTGGTTGGGGAGCGGTTCCAGCACGAAGTCGTCGGGAGCGAGCACGTGGAAGGCGATCGAGCGCGGCTCCGGGATGCGGTCCATCACCTCGCGCTTCGTGATCCCGCCGATGAGGTGGTCGGTGAGGGTGTCGACGTCCATCGCGTCGAAGCAGTTGCGCAGCGCGTCGATGGCGAGCGGCCCGTAGACGCGGTCGTCGAAGATCCGGTCGAGGATGTACTTGTGCGCCTCGGGGATCTCCACCGTGGTCCGCAGCAGCTCGCCGAACAGGTGCACGGTGATCCCGCGCTCCCGCAACAGTGCCGCAAAACGGTCGTGCTCCTCCTGCGCCCTGGCCACCCACAGCACGTCGTCGAACAGCAGGCGGTCCTTGTTGCCTGGGGTCAGCCGCTTCAGCTCGAGCCCGGGGCGGTGCAGGATCACCTGGCGGAGCGGCCCGACCTCCGAATCCACGCGGTACATGCCGGACATCCTGCACGTGCCAGGCCCGCTCGGCGTGCAGGATGAGCGCGTGCAACTCGATCGGCTCGACGAGGACCTCATCGCGCTGCTCGTGGACGACGCGCGCCGGAGCTACGCCGACCTCGGCGCGAGCGTCGGACTCTCGGCGTCAGCGGTGAAGCGGCGGGTCGACCGCCTGCGGGCAGGTGGGGCGATCACCGGGTTCACCGTGCGGCTCGACCCCGGTGCGCTGGGCTGGTCGGTGGAGGGCTACGTGGAGCTCTACTGCCGCATCAGCACCGCGCCCGCCACCATCCGCTCCGCCGTCGCCAAGTTCCCCGAGGTCGTGGACGCCAGCACCGTCTCGGGCGACGCCGATGCCGTGCTGCGCATCCTCGCCGCCGACATGCGCCACTTCGAGCAGGTGCTCGAACAGATCGGTGCCCAGCCCTTCGTGGCGCGTACCCGTTCGGTGCTCGTGCTCTCCCCGCTGCTCCGCCGCCCCGTCGCGCCGCTCCCGCACTGATCCCTCCGCCGGGCAGCGTCCGGCTGACCGGATCGGAGCCCGACGCACCGCTCGAGATCCAGCCGAACATGCTCGCCCACCCCGACGACGTGTCAGTGCTGGTCGCCGGTGTGGAACTCGGACTCGAACTCGCCGACCGGGCCGCGTTCGCGAAGCTGATCAGCTCCTATGCCGACCACCACCTCGGCCCACACCCACGCACCGACGGTCATGATCGCCGAGCGGGCCGCACAGCTTCTCGTCGCCTGAGCCGGCCGGGCGTCCGCCAGGCGCAACGAACCTGCATCTGGCGCGATCATTGCGCAACGATTCCGCGCAAGCGGGCAACACATCGCAATTGTCCGCCACCCGGCCCGTTCCTAACCTGGTGAACGTCCCGGTCCCGACGCCGCGGCCACCCCCGTACACCTCGTGGAGCGAGCCCGTGACCAGCGTCCTGCCCCGCGCGAGCGAACCCGCCGAGCGCACCGCCACCCGCCGCCACTACCTCATGTGCGCGCCGGTGCACTTCGCCGTCGAGTACGCGATCAACCCGTGGATGAAGCCCGGCGTCCCGGTCGACCGTGACCTGGCGATGGCCCAGTGGGACGCCTTGCGTCGCACCTACCTCGACCTCGGCCACCGGGTCGACCTGCGCGATCCGGTCCCGGGCCTGCCCGACATGGTCTACGCGGCCAACGGCGCCACCGTCGTCGGCGGTGTCGTGCTCGGCGCACGGTTTCGCCACCGTGAGCGGGCCGCGGAGGCCGTTGCGCATCGCGAGTGGTTCCGGGCCGCCGGTTTCACGCGGGTCGTCGAGCCGGAGTTCGTGAACGAGGGGGAGGGCGATCTGCTCGTGCTGGGCGGCCGGGCAGGTGCGGTGGTGTTCGCCGGCACCGGGTTCCGCACCGACCCGCGAGCCCATGCCGAGGCGGCAGCCGTGCTGGGCAGGCCCGTGGTGTCGCTCGAGCTGGTCGATCCCTGCTACTACCACCTCGACACGGCGATGGCGGTGCTCGACGAGGACACGATCGCCTGGCTGCCGGAGGCGTTCACCGCGGAGTCCCAGGCGGTGCTGCGCGAGCGGTTCCCCGGTGCGCTCGTCGCCGGCCCGGCCGACGCCGCCGTGCTCGGGCTCAACGCCGTGAGCGACGGTCGGCACGTCGTCCTGCCCGCTGAGGCGACCCAGCTCGCCGCCGAGCTCGCCGCGCGCGGGTTCGTCCCTGTCCCGGTCGAGATGTCCGAGCTGCGGAAGGGCGGCGGCGGACCGAAGTGCTGCACGCTGGAGGTACGGCCATGACGATCATCGAGGACGGCACGGCAACCGGCGCTGCGGGCGGGAACGCCACCGCACACCACGAGATGCTCATGGAGGAGCACTCGGCGCACAACTACCACCCCCTGCCGGTGGTGGTCGCGCACGCCGAAGGCGCCTGGGTCACCGACGTGGAGGGCCGCCGGTATCTCGACTGCCTGGCCGGCTACTCCGCACTGAACTTCGGCCACCGCCACCCCGCGCTGGTCGCAGCAGCCCATCGCCAGCTCGACCGCGTGACCCTCACCAGCCGCGCGTTCGGCAGCGACCAGATCGGCCCGTTCTGCGCGGAGCTCGCCGCGCTCGTCGGCAAGCAGCTCGTCCTGCCGATGAACACCGGCGCCGAGGCGGTCGAGAGCGGGCTCAAGGTCGCGCGCAAGTGGGGCTACGAGGTGAAGGGCGTACCTCCCGGACGCGCGCGGATCGTCGTCGCGGACGGCGGCTTCCACGGGCGCACCATCAGCATCGTCAGCTTCTCCACCGACCCGGACGCACGCGGCGGGTTCGGGCCGTTCACTCCCGGCTTCGACATCGTCCCCTACGGCGATCCGGACGCGCTGAGCGCGGCGATCACGCCCGACACGGTCGCGGTGCTGATCGAGCCCGTGCAGGGCGAGGCGGGCGTGGTCGTCCCACCTGCCGGATATCTGGCGGCGGTCCGAGAGATCTGCGACGAAACGGGCGTCCTGTTCATCGCCGACGAGGTGCAGTCCGGGCTCGGGCGCACCGGGCACGTGCTGGCCACCCGCGGTGCGGGAACCGACGCCGACGTCTACCTGCTCGGCAAGGCCCTCGGCGGCGGGATCGTGCCGCTGTCGGCCGTGGTCGCGGACTCCGCGGTGCTCGGGGTGCTGCGGCCGGGGCAGCACGGCAGCACGTTCGGCGGCAACCCTCTCGCGTGCGCGGTCGGCCGAGCCGTGATCGAGCTGCTGACCGACACCGGCCCGGAGGGGATGCTCGCCAGGGCGGCCCACCTGGGCGATGTGTTGCAGGGTCGGTTGGCGGGGCTCGTGGGCGATGGCGTGGTCGCCGTGCGCGGGTGCGGGCTCTGGGCCGGTGTCGACGTCGACCCGCGGCTGGGGAGTGGGCGGGACGTCGGCGAGGCGCTCCTCCGGCGCGGTGTCCTGGTCAAGGACACACACGGTTCCACGATCCGGCTCTCGCCGCCCCTGGTGATCACCCAGGACGAAGTGGCGTTCGCGGTCGACGCGCTGGCCGGTGCGCTGGCCGAGCTGCGCTGAGTCCGTCCCGATCGCCGCGCCACAGGAGTGATCTTCTCGCCGAACCGGCGGTAGGAGACGACACGGGCAAGCCGGGCGCCGGACGTGAGTCACATCCGGCGACCCGGTGCGACGTTAAGATCAGCAAGCGTGGGTCGGCGCGCTCGGGGAAGGCGGCTGGACCCCTGGCGTGCCGACGAGCTTCCCGGACGGCGCCGGTCCTCGGCGTGGCCAGTGCGCCGGTGCCGCGGACGAGGAGAAGCCTGGTGAGATTGACGTTGACGGGGTACCTCTCGCTGGATGGTGTCTCGCAGAGCCCTGGGTCTCCCGACGAGGACAGCAGCGACGGGTTCACACGCGGCGGCTGGCTCATGCCCTACCTGGACGAGGATTTCTTCCAGATGGCCGGGTCGTGGTTCGACGAAGCGGATGCGTGCTTGTTCGGCGCTCGTACCTACGCCGGCTTCTCGAGCTTCTGGCCGCTCTCCGATCCGGACGACCCGTTCGCCGGCAAGATGAACAGCATGCCCAAGTACGTGGCGTCCCAGAGCCTGCGCCATGCCGATTGGGCGCATACGACGATCCTGTCCGGAGATGTCGTGGCGCAGGTCGCCGAGCTGAAGCGGCAGCCCGGCCGGGAGCTCCAGATCCACGGCAGCGCGCGGCTTGCCCAGTCGCTGCTGGGCGCCGGGCTGATCGACATGATCCGGTTGATGATCGCCCCCCTGGTGGTGGGCTCCGGCAGGCGGCTGTTCCCGGACGGCGCGGCGCGCACCGGCCTGCGACTGGTCAGCAACGGCACCACAGCGGCGGGGCTCACCGTGCACACGTACGAATCGGCGGAGCTGCCCGACTACGGCACGTACCGAACCGCGGAGTAGGCGCACCCTCGGCCCCGGCTGGCTACGGCAGGGAGAATCGCTCAACGGAACCGCGCCGTCGCCGAGCGGCGCGCGAGGATGTAATCACGGTCGGAGCCGGTTGCGGAACGGCCGCCCGTCGTCGCCCGCATCGACGAGCAGTTCCGGTCGGAGCATGCCGAACATTACGGTCAGTAACATCTCGCAGGTGAACTCCGGCGACTCCTGCGGCCGGTTGACGCTGCGGATCAATGCCATGTTGACAATCAGTCCACTCACTTCGATGGCGCTCGGGAATGGTCGCAGCTCTCCGGTTCCCTGCCCGTGCTCGATGAGCATCTGAATAGGGACCGGGACGGGCGCCAGGATTCGGGGATCGATCTCGTCGGCGGGGTCGGCGGGCCCGGCCACCCTGATCGTGTACTCCTGCACGGCCGACCAGAACGACGCGGTGAGGGACCGGAACCGGAAGGTGATCCGGGTCAGGCTGCTGACCTGGTCACACAGGGCGTCGACCATGGATCTGGCCGTCGCGACGTCCTGCTCCGCCTGCGTCAGGAGCGGCAGGACGACCGGCCGGAAGATGTGTCCCACGAGCGCATGTTTCGTCGGAAAATGGTTATAGGCGGTGGCCGCGCTCACACCCGCAGCGGCAGCGATGTCTTCCATCCTCGCGTTCGCCCAGCCGTGTGAAGCGAACGCCGCGTCGGCGGCATCGAGTAACGCTCGGCGTGTTCGATCGCGCTTCGTTTGTGCCGCTCGGGCGCGGGGATCGCGCGGATGGGGTTGATCGATCGCAGACATTGACCGGAGAGTAACTAACCGTCCGTCGAACTTCTCTTGACTCCAACTTGGGGTGTCACCCAAACTGCGTACTTGAAGGTAGAACGACTTCGATCACCTTGCTGGGCACGGCAGGTGTGCGAAGGCACGAGGGGACATCGGACGCCGGCCCTGCCGTCGGGGGATCGCAGGTATCTGTCGGCTGTCCGGTTTCTCCTGAGTACGACGGCACGACCCGCCACCACGCCCAACGGAGGGCAGGCGGCAGACGCGTCACACCGGTGAGGCGCCGGTGCAGGGAGGGGACCCAGCATGTTGTCTGTTGAGCGCCACGTCGTTGCAATCACAGGTGAAGCCCGATGAGCGCCCTCGCGGTGGCGGTCGACACGGGGGGATCATCCGGCCTGGTCCCGGCCCAGCGCGGGCCGGCAGAGCCGTATCGCGCCGTCCGACTACGGGCGGCAACGGAAAGCTCCACACAGGACGCGCAGGAGGAGGCCGCCGAGCCGGCACTGCTGGACCTCCTGGTTGCAGAGGCCGTGGCAGGAGAGCCGCGGGCGAAGGACAGGCTGCTCACGGCCATCCATCCGCTCGTGCTGCGCTACTGCCGCGGACGGCTCGGCCGCCAGGAGACCGTCATCGGGTCGGCCGACGACATCGCCCAGGAGGTCTGCCTGGCCGTCGTCAACGCGCTGCCCGGCTACACGATCAGAGGGCTGTCGTTCCGGGCGTTCGTCTACGGAATCGCAGCGCACAAGGTCACCGACGCGTTCCGGGCCATCAGCCGCAACCGCTCGGAGCCCATGGCCGACCTGCCGGACGTTCCGGCCGTGCACGACGGCCCGGAGCAGCACCTGCTCGCAGTCGAGCTCACCGAGCGTCTCGTGGGGCTGCTGTGCCATCTCACACCGCGCCAGCGCGAGGTACTGGTGCTGCGCATCGCGGTGGGGATGAGCGCCGAGGAGACGGCCCACGCCGTCGGCTCGACGCCGGGGGCCGTGCGCGTCACCCAGCACCGCGCGCTCAACCGCCTGCGCCGGATCCTGGCCGGCTTCTTCGTGGAGGACGGGGAGGAGGAACCGGACGAGGAGTGAGCCGCGGGAGATGCCGGGCCTCCAGCTCGTCCGTGACGGCCGGGGAGTAGCCTGTCCGCGATCAACTTCCGGTCGGACGGGTATGGGGGAGGCGTCGTGTCAGCAGGCCAGATCGCGGCACTGATCGCGGCTGGGGCCTTCGTGGTGCTCGTCCTGCTGCTGGCGATTCCGTTGCTGAAGCTGTCCCGCACGCTCGACGAGGCCACGATCGCCATCCGCAAGGCCCACGAGGGCAGCGCCCCGCTGCTGGACAACGCGCAGACCACACTGCACCAGGTCAACACGCAGCTCGAGCGCGTCGACGGCATCACCTCCAGCGCACGCACGGTCACGAGCAACATCTCCGTGCTCACGTCGTTGTTCACCGCCACTCTGGGCGGTCCGCTGGTCCGCGCCGCCGCGTTTTCCTACGGCCTGAACAAGGCCGTCAAGGCGCGGCGGGCGGGCCGCGATGCCGGCGCCCACTCGCGGCGCGGCCGCCTCGGACGTCGGAGGGGACGCCGGTGAGCAGGCTGTTCTGGCTCGGGCTCGGGATCGCCGCAGGCGCGTACGTCACGCGGCGGGCCACCGCCGCGGCCCACAGCCTCACCCCCGCCGGAGTCGGGGCCAACATCGCCGACGGGCTGCGCGAGGTCGGTGCCGGCCTCGGCGCGTTCGGCGCGGAGGTGCGGGCCGGGATGGTCGCGCGCGAGCAGGAGCTCACCGACCTCGTCGAACGCCGCACCGGTGGCGGCCTGCCGACGATGAGAGAAGCCATCTACGAGCCGTATCCTGTGGTGCGGCCGGGCGCGCGAGCGCGCAGGGCAGGGGAGTAGCGGCGCCGCTGCGCCCTCCCCTGCCGATCCGCGTCCCCGCCCCTGAGGGAGACTGGAGACGGCCTCCCTCGTCGTACCCACCAGGAAGCACCGCCGTGCAGACCCACGAGATCACCCGTCGCTTCACCGACCACTTCGTCGCCGCCGGGCACACCAAGGTGTCCAGCGCGTCGTTGATCCTCGACGACCCCAACCTGCTGTTCGTCAACGCGGGCATGGTGCAGTTCAAGCCGTACTTCCTCGGCGAGGTGCCGCCGCCCTACGCGCGCGCCACCTCTATCCAGAAGTGCGTGCGCACCGGCGACATCGATGAGGTCGGCCGCACCACCCGGCACAACACGTTCTTCCAGATGGCCGGCAACTTCTCGTTCGGCGACTACTTCAAGGCCGGCGCGATCGAGCACGCCTGGAACCTGATCACGAGCAGTCAGGACGCCGGGGGCTACGGCTTCGACCCCGACCGCATCTGGGTCACCGTGTACCGCGACGACGACGAGGCCGTCGAGCTCTGGCGGAAGATCGCCGGGCTGCCGCTGGAGCGCATCCAGCGCCGTGGCGGCAAGGACAACTACTGGGACATGGGCGTGCCCGGTCCGGGCGGTCCCTCGTCCGAGATCTACTACGACCGGGGGCCCGAGCACGGCCGCGAAGGCGGGCCCGAGGCCGACGAGGACCGGTACCTGGAGATCTGGAACCTCGTCTTCATGCAGGACGTCCGCGGCGAGCTCAGCCCGAAGGACGGGCATCCGCCCATCGGAACGCTGCCGCACAAGAACATCGACACGGGCATGGGAGTCGAGCGGGTCGCGTACCTGCTCCAGGGCGTCGACAACGTCTACGAGACCGACCTCGTGCGCCCCGTCATCACCCGCGCCGAGGAGTTCTCCGGCCGTCGCTACGGCGTCGACGCCACCGACGATGTCCGGTTCCGGGTGATCGCCGACCACGCCCGGTCCGGCGTGATGATCATCGGCGACGGTGTCACACCCTCCAACGAAGGCCGTGGCTACGTGCTGCGCCGGCTGCTGCGGCGCATCGTGCGCTCGTCGCGGCTGCTGGGGGTGAACGAGCCGGTGCTCCGGTCGTTCGCCGAGGTCGTGCGCGACGAGATGGCGCCGACCTACCCGGAGCTCGTCAGCGGCTTCGAGCGGATCTCCGCGGTCGTCGAGGCCGAGGAGGAGGCGTTCCTCGCCACGCTCAGCGCGGGCTCGCGCATCTTCGACACCGCCGTGGCGGAGACGAAGCGCAGCGGCGGGCTCGTGCTGCCCGGGGACCGGGCGTTCCAGCTGCACGACACCTACGGATTCCCGATCGACCTCACCCTCGAGATGGCTTCCGAGGCGGGCCTCGAGGTCGACCAGGACCGCTTCCGCACGCTGATGAACGAGCAGCGCTCCCGGGCCAAGGCCGACGCCGCCACGCGCAAGGTCGGCCACGGCGACGGGTCCATCTACCGCACTGTGCTCGACACCCACGGCGTCACCGAGTTCCTCGGCTACACCGAGCTCAGCGCCGAGGCCACGATCGTCGGCCTGCTCGTCGACGGCGTGCCGGTGGCGGCCGCGCGGGAGGGCGAGCACGTGGAGGTCGTGCTCGACCGCACCCCGTTCTACGCCGAGGCGGGCGGCCAGCAAGCCGACACCGGTGAGCTGCGCGGGGCGTCGTTCACCGTGCGCGTCGACGACGTGCAGTCGCCGGTCGCCGGGCTGCGGGTGCACCGCGGCGTCGTCGTCGCCGGTGAGGTGCCGCTCGACGCCGCCGTCGTGGCCGAGGTCGACCGGTCGCGGCGTGCGTCGGTGTCGCGGGCGCACACCGCCACGCACCTCGTGCACGCCGGCGTTCGTGGCGCGCTGGGCACCGCCGCCGCACAGGCCGGCTCGCTCAACGCCCCCGGCAGGCTGCGGTTCGACTTCACCTCGCCCACCGGTGCCGTCCAACCGGCCGCGCTCGCCGAGATCGAGGACGAGGTCAACACGGTTCTGCAGCAGAACCGTGAGGTCGAGGCCTACGAGACCACGATGGACGAGGCCAAGCGCCTCGGCGCGATGATGCTCTTCGGTGAGAAGTACGGCGACCGCGTTCGGGTGGTCGACATGGGCGACTACTCGCGCGAGCTGTGCGGTGGCACCCACGTCGGGCGCACCGGTGAGATCGGCATGATCAAGGTGCTGTCGGAGGCCTCGATCGGTTCCGGCGTGCGACGGGTGGAGGCGCTCGTCGGGCTCGACGCGTTCCGCCACCTGTCGAAGGAGCACCTGCTCGTCTCCACGCTGGCCGACCAGCTGAAGGCGCGTCCCGAGGAGCTCCCGGAGCGGATCAACGGCCTGATCGAGCGGCTGCGCACGGCCGAGCGCGACCTCGAGAAGGTGCGTGCCGACGCGGTGCTGGCCTCGGCCGGGGCTCTCGCCGCGGGCGCCGAGGACATCGACGGGGTCTCGCTCGTCGCGGTGGCTGCACCCGACGGGGTGGGCGGCAACGACCTCCGTGCGCTGGCCTCCGACGTCCGAGGACGGCTCGGTTCCCAGCCGGGGGTCGTCGCGTTGTTCTCCGGCGACGGCGAGAAGGTCTCGTTCGTGGTGGCCACCACGGCTGCCGCCCGCGACCGCGGTTTGGCTGCCGGCGCGCTGATCCCCACGTTCGCTGCGGCCGTCGGTGGCCGGGGCGGCGGCAAGGCGGACCTGGCGCAGGGCGGTGGCACCGACCCGTCCGGCATTCCGGACGCCGTGCGGGCTCTGCGTTCGGCCCTGCGTAACTGACCGGCGGACCCAGACGTGACGGTGGCGGTGTGAGGGGACGACGGCTCGGCATCGACGTCGGAGCGGTGCGCGTGGGGGTTGCTCTGTCCGATCCGGACGGAGTGCTGGCCACGCCGCTCGTCACCGTCCCGCGCGACGTCGCGGGCGGCAGCGACCTGACGGCGATCGCCGGGCTGGTCGCCGAACACGAGGTCGTCGGCATCGTCCTGGGGCTGCCACGCACGCTGGCCGGGCGCGAGGGGCCTGCTGCTGAGGCGGCGCGCGACTTCGCCGCCGGGCTGGCGTCCGTCGTGGATGTGCCGGTCGAGCTGTCCGACGAGCGGCTCACCACGGTCGTCGCCACCCAGCAGCTGCGTGAGCGTGGTGTGAAGGGCCGCAAGCAGCGCGCGGTGGTCGACCAGGCCGCTGCTGTGGCGATTCTGCAGGGCTGGCTGGACGCCGCGCGCCGTCGCTGACCCGGCTCTGCGGGCTCCTCGGAGCCATCGATACTGTCGGAACCGTGACCTCGGACGGTTGGGACCAGGGAGTACCGCCTCACCACAGTGGTGCAGCGGACGACTCGGTGGCAACCGGACCCATCGGTGTGTACCCGGGCCCCCAGGACGAGCCGCCGCCCCGACGGGGGCGGCAGCGGGCCGCCACCCGCCGACGGCGCCGGAGCGGCGGCGTCCTGCTGCTCGCGGTGCTCCTGCTGCTCGGCGCCATCGCGGGTGGCGGCTACTACGTGTTCTCGTCGGTGTTCTCCACACCCGACTTCGACGGTGACGGCACCGGTTCGGTCATCGTGCAGGTGAAATCGGGCGACTCGACCACCCAGATCGGCAGCACCCTGACCCAGCGCGGGGTGGTCGCGGGCGTCCAGGCGTTCAACGAGGCCGCAGCAGAGGACAGCCGGATCCGGTCGGTCCAGCCGGGCTACTACCAGATGCGGTCTCGGATGTCGGGGGCGTCGGCCGTGGCGCTGCTGCTCGACCCGGTGTCGCGGGTGGGGCAGCTGGAGATCCGGGGAGGGGTGCAGCTCGATGACACCCGCGCGCCCGACGGCACGGTCGCCCCTGGCGTGCTCAGCCTGATCTCGAAGGCCAGCTGCTACACGGTGGACGGCACCCAGCAGTGCGTCTCGGTCGACGCGCTGCGCGCAGCGATGGTCGACACCGACCCAGCGGCGCTCGGTGTTCCGGCGTGGGCGCTCGAAGGCGTCGAGAAGGCCGACCCCGCCCGCAGGCTGGAAGGCCTGCTGATGCCAGGCATCTACAGCGTCGAGCCCGGCGCCTCGGCCGTGGACGTACTGCGCAGCCTGCTCGCCACCTCGGACACGCGCCTCGAGGCCTCCGGCCTGGTGTCGGGTGCGCAAGCCATCGGATCTTCCCCGTACGACGTGCTGACCATCGCCTCGCTCGTGGAGAAGGAGGCCATCACCCCCGACATGCCCAGGGTGGCGCGGGTGATCTACAACCGGCTCGGGGCCGGTCAACGCCTCGAGCTCGACTCGATGGTGAACTACCCGCTCGACCTGCAGGCCCTGCGCACCACCCCCGAGGACAGGGCGCGCCCCGGCCCCTACAACAGCTACGTCGTGGCAGGCCTGCCGCCCACCCCGATCGCCGCGCCCGGCGCCGAAGCGATCAAGGCGGCCCTGGAGCCGACCCCGGGGCCGTGGCACTTCTTCGTCCGCTGCCAGAAGGACGGCACCTCGTGCTTCGCTGCGACCTTCGCCGAGCACGCGGCCAACGTGGCGGAGGCACGCGCCAACGGCGCGTTCTGACGCCGGATCGTCAGGCCGGCGGGCGGCCGAAGAACCCCGGCGGGGGGAGCGGTGACGGGGTTGCCGCGCGGTCGGAGGGCGGGCAGGCGTCCGCAGCGAACCGCCGGATGTCATCGCCGGCGAGCACCGTGGCGGGGAACGGGTCGCCCGCCGCTCGTCGCACCAGTCCGTCCACGGGGAGCTCGGCCGCGCTGCCGATGAGCACGAGGTTGCCGAAGCGCCGCCCGTGCAGCACGTCCGGCGAGGCGAGTACCGCCACGTCGGCGAACCGCGCGACGGCGGCGGCCACCTGGCTCCGCGCGAACCGGAGATCCCCGCCGTCGGCGACGTTGGCCGCGTACACGCCGTCGGGCGCGAGCGCGGCCGCTGCCGACTCGAGGAACTGCGTGGACGTCAGGTGGGCCGGGGTGCGGGCGCCGGCGAAGACGTCGAGCACGAGCAGGTCGACCGAGCCGGGAACGGCCCGGGTGAGCATGGCCCGCGCGTCGCCGACGACCACGTCGATCCCGAGCCCGTCGGCCGGCAGCCGGGAGGACACGAGGTCCACGAGGGCGGCGTCGACCTCGATGACCTGCTGCGTGGACCGCGGCCTCGTGGTGGCGACGTAGCGAGCCAGGGTCCACGCCCCGCCGCCGAGGTGCAGCACCCGCTGCGGCATCGCCTGCGGCGCCATCAGGTCGACGACGTGGCCGAGCCGGCGGACGTACTCGAACTCCAGGTGCGTCGGATCGTCGAGGTCGACGTGCGACTGCGCGGTGCCGTCGAGGAGCAGCGTCCAACCCTGCGGCCGGTCGGGGTCGCCCAGTAGTTGGGCATAGCCATGATCGACCTCGGCGTCCACTACCGCGCGCGCCACGCGCTCCCTTCGTTCCGGTCGCCCGCTCACCCCTCGATCCTGCTCCCTCGGCCCGTCAGCCGGTGGGCCGGGCCCAGCCGTAGACGTGGTCGAGCCGCAACGTGAGCATCACCCGGCCGTCGGCGACCATGGCCGCGCGGTACTCGTCCCAGTTGGAGTGCTCGCCGCGCAGATCGCGGTAGTAGCCCACCAGGGCCTCGACCGTGTCGTCGTGGGGTTCGGTGGCCACGGGGCTGAGCTCCGCAACGCCCTCGCCGACGACGTAGCCGCCGTAGTCGGCCCGGCTCACGTGATAGGTGGCGCGAGGGTCGCGGCGGAGGTTGCGCGTCTTCGCGCGGCCGTCGGTGATGGAGATGCGCAGCGTCCTCGATTCGAGGTCGAAGGCGTGGGTGACGACGGACGACTGTGGCCGGCCATCCCGTTTCAGGGTGATGAGGATGCCGTTGGGCTGCTGGGTGAACAGCTCGAGCAGGGCGGGGTCGATGGTCGTGCTCGCCGACATGCTTCTCCTCGGATCAGCGGACGTGACCACCGGATCATGCCAACGTTCCCGGACGCCGTGGTCGTGCCCGGAGCGTGGTTGTCCACCTCGTGAGCCAGTCATCCACAGATCCGGGCGGGCGGTGGTGGGCGCACCCGGCCGCCCCGACGATCACGGTGTGGTGAATGACGAGCGGTGCGGCAGCGGTGTGGCTAGCCGACCGATGGTGCGGGGCGTGAGACGGCGCTCGCGGCGGTGGCGGGGTTCTGGGCACCGGCCGCGTCCGGTTCGGTCCTGGGCGGTGCTGGGCGCTGTGAAGGCGGTGGCTCGCGCTGGGCACTGCGGGGGAGGGAGGGCCCCGGCATGTGGCGGTGCGGCGGTGCGGCGGTGCCGCGGGCGGCGTGGCCTGCGCCGCGGGCGGCGAGGGCGGTCGTTCGACGTGAGCGGTGTGGGGAAGGGCCGGCTCAGTCCCGGCCCGGCGGGTCTCAGGGCGAGGTCGCCTCGGTGCGCACCAGGTGAGGTCCGCGGTGTCGGGGGAGCGCCGGCGATGCCCGCGGCGGCCCGGTGGTGCTCGGGGGCAGCGTCGAGTGCATTCGACACGGAGGGTGTCACGGGCAAGGCCGCCCAGGTGTGTAGCGGTGTTGCGGGCGGCGCGGATGTGGTCGTTCGAGGAGCGCGGTGTCAGGGGCTGCTTGCTCACTCCCGTGGCGGCCCGCTGCGGTTCGAGGGGTGGCGTCGAGTGCATTCGACATGGCGGGTGTCACGGCGAGGTCGGCTCGGTGCCTGGCGCTGCTGGGGTGGTGTCGAGTGAGCGGTGTCAGGGAGCGCGGGCGCGCAGTCCGTGGCGGGCGGTCCGGTGCGGTCCCGGGGGCAGCATCGAGTGCGCTCCACCGGGAGGTAGCGGGGAAAGGCCGGCTCGGTGGGTGGCGGTGCCGGGACGGTCGTGGGCTCAGGTTGGGTCGTGGGAATGGAGGGCCGGTCCGGTGCGTGAGGGTGTCGGGGCGGTGAGTCGGCTGTCGGTGGGTGCATCGGTGGCCGGCCTAGCGGCGTTGGTGGTCGTGGTGTTCCGGGCGCTCGACGTGGCAACCGTGGGGGCTGCGGGGATCTGTGCCGGGGTTGCCGGTGCAGCGGCCGGCGGTGTCGCGCGGCATCTCCTGGGGCGGCTGCGGCGTGGCGCACGGATTCCGCCGCCATGGTGCGAGATTGCGGTGGGCGTGTTGTGGGCGGCCGTCGCCACGGCCTCGGCGGGCGGTGTCGTCCCGGCGGTGTGGGTGCCCGTGCTTCTCGGACTCGCGTGGTTCGGCGTCGCGGCCGGTGCGGTCGACCTGGCGCACCGCAGACTGCCCGACGCGCTGACGCTTCCGGCGCTCCCCGCCGCCTTGCTGCTCCTGCTTCCGTTGGGCCCCACAGCGGTCCTGCACGGGCTCGCCGGTGCCGCCTTGGCCGTGGGGGCACACGGTGCCGTCCATCTGGTGGTCCCGCGCGCGATGGGCGCGGGTGACGTGAAGCTCGCAGCCCCGCTCGGCGCCGTGCTGGCGGCCGCCGGATGGCCTGCGCTCGTTCTGGCGGCGCTCCTGGCCGCGGTGCTCACCGCGGTGCTGGGCATCGTCGGCATTGCCGCCCGCAGGCTGGGGCATCGAGCGGCGCTGCCGCACGGACCGTCGATGCTCGCGGCCACCTGGCTGGTCACCTCGTGGCTGGCAGCTGTGGGTGCGGCAACGGCTGCTGATGCAGGGGGGTGAGAGAATCGGCAGCGTGTTGCGTTGGATCACCGCAGGGGAGTCTCACGGTCCCGCGCTGGTCGCCGTGCTCGAGGGCATGGTCGCCGGTGTCGAGATCACCACCAAGGAGCTGGCCGCCGAGCTGGCCCGCCGCCGCCTGGGTTATGGCCGGGGGGCGCGGATGAAGTTCGAGGCCGACGAACTGGAGGTGATCGGCGGGCTGCGCCACGGGGTCACCCAGGGCGGCCCGGTCGCGGTGCGGATCGGCAACACCGAGTGGCCCAAGTGGGAGACGGTGATGGCCGCCGACCCCGTCGACCCCGAGCTGATCGCGGGCCGGGCCCGCAACGCGCCGCTCACCCGGCCGCGTCCCGGGCACGCCGACCTGGCCGGAATGATCAAGTACGGCTTCGACGACGCCCGTCCGGTGCTCGAGCGCGCCAGCGCCCGGGAGACGGCCTCGCGGGTGGTGCTGGGCACCGTGGCCAAGGCCTTCCTCGATCAAGCGTTCGGCGTCGCCATCGTCTCCCACGTCGTCGCGCTCGGGGCCGCCGAAGCGCCCGACGACGAGCAGCCCGGTCCCGACGACCTGGAGCGGGTGGACGCCAGCCCGGTCCGGGCGTACTCGGAGGCCGCCACCGCGGCGATGGTGGCCGAGGTCGACGCCGCGCAGCGCGACGGCGACACCCTCGGCGGCGTGGTGGAGGTCATCGCCTACGGCCTGCCCGTCGGGCTGGGCTCGTACGCGCAGTCCGACCGCCGGCTCGACGCCCGGCTCGCTGGTGCGCTCATGGGCATCCAGGCGATGAAGGGCGTCGAGATCGGCGACGGGTTCCGCACCGCTCGCCGCCGGGGCAGTGCGGCGCACGACGAGATGATCCCCGGCGACCCGGTGAAGCGGCTGTCGAACCGGGCCGGAGGCATCGAGGGCGGCATGTCCAACGGCGAGCCCGTCCGCGTGCGGGTGGCGATGAAGCCGATCTCCACGGTGCCCCGTGCCTTGCAGACGGTGGACATTGCGACCGGAGAGCCCGCTGAGGCGATCCACCAGCGCTCCGACGTGTGCGCGGTGCCCGCGGCGGGCGTGGTGGCCGAGGCGATGGTTGCTCTTGTGCTGGCCGACGCCGCGCTGGAGAAATTCGGCGGCGACTCGCTCGCCGAGACCCGCCGCAACCTCCGCGCCTACCGGGACGCCGACCACCACTGACCGCTGACGGGCTCGTGCCTGGGAGCCGGGGAGTCCCCCCGGCCCCCACAGCCCCGAGTGCCCGGCCTTGATCATTGGTTGGGGCGCGGCCACAGCGCGGTATGCGGCTGGCGGTCCTGAATTGGTGGTCTTGATCGGCGAGCAGCGCTGGATTGCGCCCGGTGGGTGGCGGGTGTGTGTCGCGGCTGTGGGAGGCCGGTTCCTGTCCGCAGCGTCAGGTGCCCGGCCTTGGTCATTGGTTGGGGACCGGCCATCGCGCGGTATACGGCCGGCGATCCCGAAGTGATGATCTTTGCTGGCGGGTGGCTCTGGATTGCGGCCCCGCGGGTGGCGGGGGTGTGCGGCGGCTGTGGAGGGTCGGTTCCTGTCCGCAGCGTCCGGTACCGGCCTTGATCATCGGCTGGGGGCCGGCAACCGTGCCATATGCGGCTGGCGGTCCCGAATTGGTGATCTTGATTGGCGGGTGGCGCTGGATTGCGCCCGGTGGGTGGCGGGTGTGTGTCGCGGCTGAGGGGGCTGGTTTCTGTCCGCAGCGTCAGGTGCCCGGCCTTGGTCATTGGTTGGGGACCGGCCACCCACGCAGTATGCGGCTGGCGGTCCCGAACTGATGATCTTGATGGCGGGCGGCTCGGGAATTGGCCCCGCGGGTGGCGGGCGTGTGCGGCGGCTGTGGAAGGTCGCTCCTGTCCATAGCTTCATGCGTCGGAGCATGATCATCGGCTGGGGAGCGGCCACGGCGCGATATGCGGCTGGCGGTCCTGATTTGGTGATCTTGACAGGCGGGCAGCGCTGAACCTGCGGGTTGAGGCGGTGTCCGTCCGCCGGAGCGATCGGGTGACCGAGCCAGGACTGGTCCCGGATCCCAGTTCGGCTCCGTGGTCCTGAATGGGACGCAGCTGGCGGCGGGCTGCTGGCCGTCCTGGGGCGGCGGGGGCCGTGTTGTGGGCGGGTCGTGGTGGCCCGGTCCCTCGCTGCAGACCTGCGAGCCCGGTTGATCATCAATTGCGGCCCGGCAACCGCCTCATAAGTGGCTGAGGGTCCCGAATTGATGATCTTCGTCGGCGGGTGGCCCCGGCTTCTGGTCCTGATCACCAGTTGTGGGCCGGCGACCGTGTTCAGTGCGGTTCTGCGTCCCGGTCCGGTGATCATGGATTGCTGCGGTGCCTGCTGGTTTGGTTCGCGGGCCGTGGCGCGGGTGTCCGGCCCTGAGCTCTGGGCACGCGGCGGGTCTCGCCGGCGGTGGGCTGCCAGGCTCGGTGTGGTTCGGCGCCCTGTGTGTCCGAGTACCGACCCCTGGCTGGTCCTGGTGGCCCCAGGTCCCCACCTCGGCCCGAGTGCCGGGCTTGATCATTGGTTGGGGACCGGCAACCGCGCCATAGGCGGCTGCGAGTCCCGAATTGATGATCTTCGCCTGGGGTTGGCCGCGTGACGGTCCTTGATCGCCAGTTGTGGACCGACGACCGTGGTCAATGCGGCGGTGCGTCCCCAATCAGCGATCATGGATATGCGCGCACCGGGCCCGGGACCGATGATCGTGCCAAAGCGGCCGCGGGTTCCGTCGCGACCGCCAGCCTCTCGATGTCGTGATTTCACTCGATCCGGTGATTATCAGGTCGCCGGCACCGCAGTAAACCGTACGCCGTACGGGCCCTCGATCGGCTTTACGACCGGGGACCTACCGTGCCGGGTCCTCCGGCGGCGGCGTCCGTCCGCCGCCCCTGCCCTCGAAGAACTGTGGGCGCCGGTGCAGCCGCCCGCGCCGGGTGGCGGAGTGGAATGCGGCAGCCACGTCGGAGCCGGAGGGTGGCGTGCGGGGCTCCGGCTCGGCGTCCTCCCGGGGGGCTGCCTCAGGAGGGGCAGGTGCCTGTGTGGTGAACGCGGCGAAGGGCGTGCCTGCCTCGTTGTTTCCCGGGTTGCGCAGCTGCGGCTCCAGATGGGCCTGTCGGCGCCGTCGGGGGAGGGGGAGCTGCTCGCGCGCCGGTGGTGGCGGGTCATCCCCGGTACGCAGCACGGGAGGCTTGTCCTGGTGATGGCTCAAACGGCGGTCCACCGGCCGCCGTGCTCCGCCGCCGGATGTCCCCCGACCGCCCTGTCCGCCCCCGACGTCGTTCATCCAGCACTCCGATCGCGCATCCCCACGTGCCGTTTCCGCACAATCCGGCAAAGCCGCAGAGATCGCAGGTATTCGCCGCAGTGATCGCAGGGTATCGGGCCCCCATGGTCGTTCTACCAAGGGCCTCCATGAACATCTGCGGCAGTCACTACCCTGAGGCCGGTGAGTCTCGATAGACGTCCCACGATGGTCATCGTCGGTCCGCCGGGCGCGGGCAAGACCACCGTCGGCCGGGTGCTTGCACGGCGGCTCGGTGTGGAGTTCACCGACGTCGACGCCCTCATCGTCGAGCGGGCCGGGAAGCCGATCGCCGACGTCTTCCTGCAGGACGGGGAGGACGTCTTCCGCGCCATGGAGCACGAGGTCGTCATCGAGGCTCTGGCCGGCACCGACGGCGTGCTCGCGCTGGGTGGTGGCTCTGTGCTCGCGGCAGCCACCCGCGAGAAGCTGCGGGACCACCGGGTCGTCTACCTCACCGTCGGGCTCGCGGACGGGCTGCGCCGCACGGGCATGTCCACCGCGCGCCCGCTGCTGGCCGGGGTCAACCCGCGGGCCACGTTCAAGGCGCTGCTCGACGCGCGTGCCCCGCTGTACCGGGAGGTTGCGACGGTCGAGGTCGAGACCGACCGGCGCAGCGCCAACCAGGTGGCGCGGGCGGTGCTGGTGGCGCTCGGGGAGCTGCCGGCGTCGGCGCCCGAGGAACCGGTCGACCCTGACGACCCGTTGGACCGGCCCACTCCGCACGAGAGCGCCATGCTTCCCGATCCCGGTGTGCTCCCAGGGGCCGGTCTGCAGCCCTGAGCGCGCCCGCCCGGTGCGTCAGTGTGGGGCCGGGCCCTCAGTAGGGTGGCGGCGTGAGCGAGCTTGCGAGCGAACTATCGGGCACGGCAGCTCTGCGAGCGTGGTCGGCGGGCGTCAGCGAGGTGGTGGCGTGAGCGGGCTTGTGAGCGATCCATCGGACACAGCAGCTCCGCGAACGCGGCCGGCGAGCGTCAGCGAGGTGGCGGCGTGAGTGAGACCGTACGGATCGAGGTGGCCGGCGAGCGGCCGTATCCCGTGCTCGTGGGCAGGGATGTGCGGGCCGAGCTCGCGGGCACCGTGGCGGGTCACGGCGCCACCGTCGCGGCGCTCGTGCACCAGCCGGCGCTCGCCGAGCTCGCCGAGGAGTTGCGCGGTGAGCTCGCCGCCGCCGGTGTCGACGCCCACCGTGTGGAGGTGCCCGACGCCGAGGACGGCAAGGCGCTCGCGGTGGCCGGGTTCTGCTGGGAGGTCTGCGCCCGCATCGGTCTCACGCGCACCGACATGGTCGTGTCCCTCGGCGGCGGGGCCGCCACCGACCTCGCCGGCTTCGTGGCCGCCACCTGGATGCGCGGGGTGCGGGTGATCCACGTGCCCACCACCCTCCTCGCCATGGTCGACGCGGCGGTGGGCGGCAAGACCGGTATCAACACCCCGGCCGGGAAGAACCTCGTCGGAGCGTTCCACGAGCCGTCGGCGGTGCTCGTGGACCTGGCCGTGCTCGACACGCTGCCGCCCTCCGAGCTGGCCGCGGGGAGCGCGGAGATCGTGAAGACCGGGTTCATCGCCGACCCGGTGATCCTGGACCTGTTCGAGGAGGATCCCGTCGCCGCGCTGGACCCTTCCGGTGACGTGCTGCCGCAGCTCGTGCGTCGCTCGATCCAGGTGAAGGCCGACGTCGTGGCGGCGGACCTGCGCGAGTCGCACCTGCGGGAGATCCTCAACTACGGCCACACGCTGGCCCACGCGATCGAGCGACGCGAGGACTACCGCTGGCGCCACGGGGCGGCGGTGAGCGTCGGGATGGTGTTCGCCGCGGAGCTCTCGCACGCGGCGGGCAGGCTCGACGACGCCACGGTGGCCCGGCACCGCGCGATCCTGCAGTCGATCGGCCTGCCGGTCGCCTACGTCTCCGGAGTGCTGCCCGAGCTGGTGCAGACGATGCGCGGGGACAAGAAGACGCGTGGGGGGAAGCTGCGGTTCGTCGTGCTGGACGGGGTCGCGGCACCCGGTCGCCTGGAGGGGCCGGCGCCCGAGCTGCTGGAGAAGGCGTACGCGGCGGTGTCCCAGTGAGCGATGTGCCAGTGAGCGATGTGCCCGTGAGCGACCTGCGGCCCGTGCTCGTGCTGAACGGGCCGAACATCGGCCGGCTCGGTACCCGGGAACCCGCCCTCTACGGCGCAACGACGTACGCCGACCTCGTGGCCCTGTGCAAGCGCACGGGCGGCGAGGTCGGCCTGGCCGTCGAGGTCAGGCAGACCGACCACGAGGGAGAGCTGCTCGGCTGGCTGCACGAGGCCGTCGACGCCGCCACCCCCGTGGTGCTCAACGCCGCGGCGTGGACCCACACCTCCGTGGCCGTGCGCGATGCGTGCGCCCAGCTCACGGCCCCGCTGGTGGAGGTGCACATCACCAACGTGCACGCCCGTGAGGAGTTCCGTCACCACTCCTACATCTCGGCGGTGGCGAGCGGAGTGATCGTCGGGCTCGGTGTCGACGGCTACGCGCTCGCGCTGCGCTGGATCGCGGGGGCCGCGCAGGCCTGACGGCCCGGCTACCGCACGGGCGCACCGGGCCCGAGCGGGATGCCGATCCACCACCAGGCCAGGAACAGCAGGGTCCACACCACGGTCATGGCGACGGCCAGCGGGAGCGTGTAGGACGCGAGCGTCCCGATGCCGGCGTTCTTGCGGTAGCGCTGCAGGAAGCCCAGCGCCATGACGAAGTAGGGGCTCATCGGCGTGATCGCGGTGGATCCCGAGTCGGCGATCCGGAACAGCGCCTGGGTGGTCTCCGGCGGGACGGCCACGAGCATCAGCATCGGGACGATCACCGGAGCCGACACGGCCCACATCGCCGAGCCGCTGGTGACCATGATGTTCACCAGCGTCAGAAGGACGAGGATCAGCAGGAACACGACCACGATGGGCGCGCCGCTGGCCTGCAGTGCCTCGGCCGCCTCCACCGCGATGACGTCGCCGATGTGGCTCCAGTCGAAGTAGGCGAGGAACTGGGCGATCGCGAAGAAGAGGACCAGCACCGGGGCCATCTGCTTGATGCCCTGCAGCATCAGGTTCGGCACGTCGCTCGCTTTGGTGATCGAGCCGGATCGCCTGCCGTACACGATGCCGACCAGGCCGAAGAGCAACGCCACCACGGCGGCGATCCCGTCGAGCAGCGGGGAGTCCACGATGCTGCCGCCGTCGCCGCGCAGTGGCGACGAGACAGGCACCATCACGAGCGTCAGCACGATGAGCGCGGCCAGCAGGGCGGCCAGCGCCCGGCGCACGCCGGAACGTTCCGCGGCGCTGAGGCTGAGCGAGCCGATGTCCTCCAGGTCGGCGTCGGGGTCGGCGTCGAGGTCCGGCCGGCGGCTGAGCACGAACTTCGTCACCAGCGTGATCACCACGGCGAGCACGAGTGAGGAGGCGATGTTGAAGAACCAGTTGCTGAGCGGGGAGACGTACGCGTCGGGATCGACGATCCGGGCCGCCGCGGTGGTGATGCCGGCGAAGATCGCGTCGTTCGGGGTGGGAACGGGGCTGGCGTCGTATCCGGAGGCGATGGCGGTGTAGGCGACGACGATGCCGAGGATCGGGGACCGGCCCACGGCGCGGAAGGCGAGGCCCCCGAGCGGCACCAGGATGATGTACGCGGCCGCGGAGGCGACGTGGGCCACTGTGCCGGCGAAGGCGACGGCGAAGACCACCCACGACGCCGACACCCGCGAGACGCTCACCCGCATCAGCGCGGCCAGGAAGCCGCTGCGCTCGGCCACCGCGACGCCCATGATCACCACGACGATGGTGGCCATCGGGGGGAACGACGCGAAGTTGTCGACCATCGTGGAGACGGCCATGGCCAGACCGTCACCGCTCAGAAGGTTCCGAACGGTGACGGTCTCCCCGTCGCTCGGCGACACCACCGACACGCCGATACCGGCGAGCACGGCGCTGGCGACCGCGAGGATCCCGGACAGGATCCAGAACAGCCAGAACGGGTGGGGCAGGGCGTTGCCGACCCGCTCGATCCCGCCCATCGCGCGGATGATCAGTGGTAACCGGGGCTCTGCAACCTTCACAAGCGTTGCGGGGGCGCCGGAGTCCTCGGGGACTCGGGTGGTCATGGCGTCTCCTCGATCGATCACCGTCGGCGATGGGCGGGGTCGTGCGAGCGGGGTCAGCTCGCGGGCAGCCGGAACCGGCTGAAGAACTGCCAGATCAGTTCGTGCGCCTCGATGGTCTGGGTGGTGACGCCACCGCCGCTGTGGACGTCAGCGCCCGGCCAGGTGTGCCCGCCGCCCTTGACGGCGACGTGGCGGACCTCCGCCCCGCCCTTGCAGCCCGTCCAGCGCGACTCCGTGACGTCCGCCCCGAGGCTCTTCTCGACGGGCTTGGCGTTGCACCCGTCACGCTTGGCCCAGGCCGCGACCCAGTCCGTGATCGCCGGAAGGTCCCGGTCGGCGTCGCCGCCGTACGGGATGGTCGCGTCGGCGGTGCCGTGGAACTCGATCACCGGCACCGGGCGGGACGGATGGCAGAAGTTGCCGGTCTGTCCGTAGAAGGCCCCCGCGACCGGAGCGATGGCGGCGAACCGGTCGGCCATGCGGCAGGCGAGGATCCCGGTGAAACCGGAACCGTTGGACTTCCCGGTGGCGTAGACCCGCTGCTTGTCGACGCACAGCGTTTTCTCGAGCGAGTCCAGCAGGTCCCCGGTGAACGCGACGTCGTCCACTCCGGCCGCGGCGTAGGGCGCGCCCTGCCACGCCTGACGGTCTCCGCCCCCGGTGCCCACCACGCCGTTGGGGTAGGCGACGACGGCCGGGAGCGTCGAGAGCTTGGAGAACTCCTCCGTGCCCGCACCGGTGTTGCCGCGGCCGTGGAACGCGATGATCAGCGGCCACGAACTCTTCGCGCTGTAGTCCTTCGGCAGATGCAGCTGGTAGGTCCGGTCGCGCCCGCCGCTGTGGATCGTGTGCAGGACGCTGGTGCCGGGCTTCTGGTCCGGCGACGACCGGCACCCGGCGGCGTCACTCATCGCTGGTCGGGGTGGCGGCGACGCCATTGCGGGCGGGGCGAGAAAGCTCCCCATGAGGGCGAGTCCCGCCAGGGCGGCCCCCAGCACTCCGACGATACGAGTTGTCCTGCTTCCCATCGTTGCCTCCTTCGATCTCGGTGGTCAGCCACTCCTCGACGAAGGCGACGATCCGGCGCACGACGGCGTCGACGATCGCTGCCCCGTCATCGGAGGTGGCCCGCCGCGGATCGCCCAGCACGCCGTTCGCGCTGAGCAGGTCGTAGCGGGCGGTCAGGGTGGGAGCGCTGCCACGCAGCGCCAGCCCGGCGAGCGGACCGAGGCCGGCGCGGGAGTGGGCGCCCGCGACGAGTCGGTCCTTGTGCACCAGGTGGGGAGCCAGGAAGAGCATCTGGGCTGTCTCTGCCTCGCCGCTGTGCCCGTGCACCTCGCTGATCTGCATCCCCGCGATGACGTCGGAGGCGAGCGCTGTGATGGGAGTCCAGGCGAACTGCAGGTCGGGATGGGTGGTGAGCAGGTCCTGGGCGACGGTGGTGAGGGTGGCGTTGTTGCCGCCGTGCCCGGTGACCACGAGCACCTTCCGCCAGCCGTGGCGGTACAGGCTGTCGGCGTACTCGCGTACCAGCGCGGCGAAGGTCGTGGTGGTGAGGGTGACCGTGCCGGAGAAGCGGGCGTGGTGGGGGGAGACGCCGACGGGAAGCGGTGGCCCGATCACGGCCCGCCCGCCCAGTTCGGCGACCACGTTCTCGACCACCGCCTCGGCGCGGATCTGGTCGGTGGCGAGCGGCATCCCGGGCCCGTGCTGCTCGAAGGCCCCGGCCGGGATGATCACGACAGGGCTCGCGGTCACCGCCTCGGCCGCTTCCACCGTGGTCATGTCGCCCAGCCGCATCGGTCGGCTCACTCGCCCGACCGGGGGAGATCGGTGGCCGCGATGACGTCCCGGATCGCCATCAGGTGCTCGCGCGTGATGCGCTCCGCGGCCTCCTCGTTGCCGCTCCGGACGGCGTCGAGGATCTGGACGTGCTCGGCGTGGTCGCGCTCCCGGTCGTCGTACCGGTGCCGGATCTCGATCTGGTCCAGTGCCCGGACGTGCATCAGCGCTTCGAGCGTCTCGCGCAGCAGCGCGTTGCCGCTCGCGGTGGCGAGTGCGACGTGGAAGTGCACCGCAGGACGCACGTCGCGCACCGGGGGCTGCAGGGCGTTCGTGACAGCCGCTTCCAGCTGCCGCACGCCTTCCTCGGCGCGCGTGCGTGCGGCGGCCGCGGCGATGGCGGGCTCCAGCACGAGGCGCGCCTCGACGAGCTCGAGCACGGTCTCCCGGTCGATGCGCGGTCCGTGCGGATTGGCCAGCAGCCTGCGGTGGATGCCGGGGCCGACGTAGGTGCCCGAGCCGTGCCGGAACTGCACGACGTCGGTGGCTTCGAGCCGGCGCAGCGCCTCGCGAAGCGTCGGCGTGGTGACGTCGAGGCGGCGGGCGAGATCGCGCGAGGGGGCGAGCGCGTCGCCGGGGCCGAGGCGCTCGGCGCGGATGATCTCGACGATGTCGTCGGATAGTTGCTCGGACAGGGTCCGCTCGGCGCGAGGCATTAAGTGACTAAATCACTTAGCCGCTTCATGGTCAAGACGGCGAGCGGATCAGGCCGTGTGACGCCCGCCGGAGCGGGGCCGGTACTCCGAGGATCAGTACCGGTGGTCGTGGACGTGCGGCGGATGCACCTCGTCGCGTGTGATCACCGGGCGGCTCTGCCGGGCGATGAGCAGGCTGGCCACGAGTCCGACGATGCCGACCACGGCGAGGATCCAGCCGATGAGCTGAAGGTCGAGGCCCCCGAGGTCGACCCGGACGGCGAGGGCCAGAATCAGCCCGATCGCGATCAGGCCGATGCTCGTTCCGATTCTCATGGTCACCACGTACCCCGTGATCGCCGCGCGGACACATCCGCGGACGAGCGCAGCGGTGGTCGTAAAGTGCGGGGATGTCCTCCTCGTCGCGCCGCGCCGCCCTGCGCGAGCTGCTCCCTGCTGCCGGCGTCGACGCGGTGCTCCTGACCGACCTCGTGAACATCCGCTATCTCACCGGGTTCACCGGGTCCAATGCGGCGCTGCTCGTGCACGTGGACGGCGACTCCCACAGCCGCCTGTGCACCGACGGCCGGTACCGGGTGCAGGCCGCAGCGGAGGTGCCCGACCTGGAGACCGTGATCGACCGGCCCTGTGCCCTCGCGCTCGTCGCATGGTGTCGTGAGTGGGGCGTGGACCGGCTGGGGTTCGAGTCCGACTCGGTCACCGTCGACGGCCACGCGGCGCTGGTCGAGGCGGGCGGCGGCGTGGAGCTGCACCGAGCGCCCGGGCTCGTGCAGCGGCTGCGCACGGTCAAGGACGACGGGGAGATCGCCACGCTGCGGGCGGCCTGCGCCGCGGCTGACGCGGCCCTGGCCGACCTGATGGCCGCGGGCGGCCTGTGCCCGGGCCGCACCGAACGGCAGGTCGCGCTCGACCTGGAGAGCCGCATGCGCGACCACGGAGCCACCGGTCCGGCCTTCGAGACGATCGTGGCGGCGGGCGTCCACTCCGCGGTGCCCCACCACAGCCCCACGGACACCCAGCTGCGAGCCGGCGACCTGGTGACGCTCGACTTCGGGGCGCTCGTCGACGGCTACCACTCGGACATGACCCGCACCGTCGTGCTCGGCCCCGCCGCTGCCTGGCAACGGGAGATGTACGAACTCGTCGCGGCGGCGCAGGCCGCCGGTCGCGCGGCGCTCACCCCGGGCACCGCGACGTCCGATGTGGACGGTGCCGCGAGAAGCGTGGTGGACGCGGCCGGCCGGGGTGCCGAGTTCGTGCACGGCCTCGGCCACGGGGTGGGACTGCAGATCCACGAGGCGCCGGCACTGGCGAGAACCGGCACTGGCGCGCTGGCAGCGGGGATGGTGCTGACCGTCGAGCCCGGTGTGTACGTCGAGGGGCGAGGCGGGGTGCGGATCGAGGACACCCTCGTCGTCCGCGACGGCGAGCCGGACCTGCTCACCCGCACCAGCAAGGAACTGTTGGAGCTCTAGCGGTAGGCTTGCCGCGGACGACGGCGCGATCAGGCGCCGCTCACTTCAGCACACCCCGGCGCGTTCACGGCACTCCCGCACTGCGGAACCCTCGAGCCGACGACGCCCCCGTAGAGACGCAGGAGAATCCCGCACGTGGCCACCACGAACGACCTGAAGAACGGCTTGGTGCTCAACCTGGACGGCCAGCTGTGGTCGGTCACGGCGTTCCAGCACGTGAAGCCGGGCAAGGGCGGCGCCTTCGTGCGCACCACTCTGAAGAACGTGCTCACCGGGAAGGTCGTCGACAAGACCTTCAACGCCGGCACGAAGGTGGACACCGCCACCGTCGACCGGCGGGACATGACCTTCCTCTACCGCGACGGCGCCGACTTCGTCTTCATGGACGGCGACACCTTCGACCAGATCCCGATCCCCGAGGGCACCGTGGGCGACGCGGCGAACTACCTGCTGGAGAACCAGTCGGCGATGGTGGCGCTGCACGAGGGCGTCGCGCTGTACGTCGAGCTGCCCGCGTCGGTCGAGCTCGTGATCTCCCACACCGACCCGGGCCTGCAGGGCGACCGGTCCACCGGCGGCACCAAGCCCGCCACCGTGGAGACGGGCGCCGAGATCCAGGTGCCGCTGTTCGTCACCACCGGCGAGAAGGTCAAGGTGGACACCCGCGACGGGCGCTACCTCGGCCGCGTATCAAGCTGATGATCCGGGCGCGGACGAGGGCTCGTAAGCGGGCGCTCGACATCCTCTTCGAGTCGGAGGCGCGGGGCGACGACCCGCTCGCGGTGCTCACCCAGCGGCGCGAGACCGACGACGCGCCCCCCGTCTCCGACTACGCCGCGATGCTCGTGGAGGGCGTCGTGGAGCACCGGGATCGCATCGACCAGTTGCTGGCCGAGCACGCCGAGGGCTGGACGGTGGAGCGGATGCCCGCAGTGGACCGCACGCTGCTGCGCATCGGGGTGTTCGAGCTGCTGTGGGTGGACGAGATCGACGACCCGGTGGCGATCACGGAGGCCGTCGAGCTGGCCCGCACGCTGTCCACCGACGACAGCCCGCGATACCTGAACGGGGTGCTGGGGCGTATCGCCGACATCGCAGAGCACCTGCGCGCCACTCGCTGACCAGCGGCAGCGGACGAGCGCGTGGAGCCCCGCCCGGCGCACTACACAGTTGCGCCGGTGTGCATGCACCCGGAGCCGTGACGACCGCAGCCCATCGGCGCCCGCGCGCCGATGGGCATGGGGCGGGTTATGCGGTGGGACGGGCCTCGGGTGGGAGCACGCCCCACTCGATGAGCTGGTCGGTGAGCTCGCCCGGCGTCATGTCGTAGATGATCGACAGCGACCGCAGGTCCTCGGCACGGATCGAGAGCACCTTGCCGTTGTAGTCGCCGCGCTGGCTCTGGATGGCGGCTGCGTAGCGTGCCAGCGGCCCGACCTTGTCGGCAGGCAGCTGCTGCAACCGCTCCAGGTTGATGACGATCTTCGTGGCCGGCTCGGAACCGGAGGGAACACGGCCCTCAGGAAGCAGCTCGGCGACGGGCACGCCGTAGAAGTCGGCCAGTTCGGCCAGCTTCTGCACGGTGACCGCGCGGTCGCCGCGCTCGTAGGAGCCCACCACGACCGCCTTCCAGCGGCCACCGGACTTCTGCTCGACGCCGTGGAGCGACAACCCCTGCTGCTGCCGGATGGCCCGGAGCTTGCCGCCGAGCGCTTTGGCGTAGTCGCCCATCTGGCGACCTCCTCACTTGCTGGTTCATCGGCCGCGGGACCGAATTCGTACCGGTGGTGCGGGTGTCGTCCGACGCGTCGGTGGTGCGCCGGGTCCCGTCCCGAGGTGGTGCCCCCCGCAACCGCGGCCACCCTGGGAGCAATCAATCAATACGGAGAGTAATCATGCGCTCGCGTGGCCGATCGGTCAAGTTGCCTGCCCCCTCCCGGGGCCGTAGAGCGTGAGGACCACTCGAACGGCTGATCGAGGGTCCCCCGCCAGGCGTTACTCCGCGCTGGCTGCGTCGCTGCCTTCTCCCATGGTGACAGTTCACTGCACCGGCGGCGGCCGGTTCAGGGTGATGTCGCCAGTGGCGGATCCCACGCGGTGTGACGCTCATGATGCCGGGATGCGTTGCGGGGGTTCCCGGCGGGGCTCGCTGGTAGCGTTTCGATCGACCGGATTTCCTTTAAGACCCGTCCGGTGAGGCGGGGAAGGAGCGACTCGTGGCGGACGACCGCCGCGGGGACCCGGCTGGTGCGAGCGCTCCCTCCAGGGAGCTGCTGAGCGCTGCCGACGTCACCCGCACGATCGCGCGTATCGCGCATCAGATCATCGAGAAGACCGCGGGTGCCGAGGGCGTCGTGCTCATCGGCATCCCCACCCGCGGCACCGTGCTGGCCCGCAGGCTCGCCGACAAGATCGCCGAGTTCGAGGGCAGCGCCCCGCCCGTCGGCTCTGTCGACCCCACGCTCTATCGCGACGATCTGCGCAGGCGGCCGGCGCGTGCGCTGGAGGACACCGCCGTGCCCGACGGCGGCCTGGACGACGCCCTCGTGGTGCTCGTCGACGACGTACTGATGTCCGGACGCACCGTGCGGGCAGCGCTCGACGCGCTGTCCGACCACGGCCGTCCGCGCGCGGTACAGCTCGCGGTGCTGGTCGACCGGGGTCACCGGGAACTGCCGATCCGTGCCGACTATGTGGGGAAGAACGTGCCGACCGCTCGTGATGAGCAGATCCTTGTATTACTGGACGAGGTCGACGGCAGCGACGGCGTCCGCCTGCGTCGCACGGAGCAGGACGTATGAAGCACCTGCTGTCCGTCACCGATCTGGACGCCGCCGCGGCCACCGGCCTGCTCGACACCGCCGACCGGCTCCGGCAGGCGTTGCTGGGCCGCGAGGTGCGCAAGCTGCCGACGCTGCGCGGGCGCACGGTGATCACGATGTTCTACGAGGATTCCACGCGCACCCGCGTCTCGTTCGAGATCGCCGGGAAGTGGATGAGCGCCGACACCGTCAACGTGAGTGCCCGCGGCTCGTCGGTGTCGAAGGGGGAGTCGCTGCGCGACACCTCGCTCACCCTCTCGGCTATGGGTGCCGACTGCGTGATCGTCCGCCATCCCGCGTCCGGTGCTGCCCACCGGCTCGCGGGCTGGATCGACCGAGACCGGGAGACCACGGGCACACACACCTCGGTCGTCAACGCCGGTGACGGCACGCACGAGCACCCCACGCAGGCGCTGCTGGACGCGGCCACCCTGCGGGACCGGCTCGGCGGGATCGCCGGGCGCCGCATCGGCATCGTCGGGGACGTGCTCCACAGCCGTGTCGCGCGGTCGAACGTCCAGCTGCTGGCCACGCTGGGCGCCGAGGTGGTGCTCGTGGCGCCGCCCACACTGCTGCCCACCGGCGTCGGCGAATGGCCGTGCCGTGTCGGCACGGAGCTGGACGCGGAGCTCCCCGCGCTGGACGCGGTGATGATGCTGCGGGTGCAGGCCGAGCGGATGCACGGCGCGTTCTTCCCGTCCGCCCGCGAGTACGCGATCGGCTACGGCCTCTCTGCCGAGCGCGCCGCGCTGCTGCCCGAACATGCCGTGGTACTGCACCCGGGCCCGATGGTGCGCGGGATGGAGATCGCGCCGAGCGTTGCCGACAGCCCCAGCGCGGCGATCCTCGCGCAGGTGGCCAACGGCGTGCACGTCCGGATGGCCGTGCTGTACCACCTCTTGGCCGGAGCCCCGGAATGACGGCCCGCGGATGGAAGGAACACGTGAGCGACCTGCTGATCACCGGAGCCCGGCCCTACGGCGAGGACGCCGTCGACCTGCTCGTGCGCGACGGAGTCGTCACGGAGATGGGCCGCGACCTCGACGCGCCCGACGGCGTCGAGGTTCTCGACGCGGGCGGGAACGTCCTGCTCCCCGGGTTCGTCGACCTGCACACCCACCTGCGGGAACCCGGCGGTGAGGAGTCGGAGGACATCGCCACCGGGTCGGCTGCCGCCGCTCTCGGCGGCTACACCGCCGTCTTCGCGATGCCCAACACCGACCCGGTGGCCGACACGGCCGTGGTGGTCGAGCATGTGCGGCGCCGCGGCGAGGAGGTCGGGCTGGCCGACGTGCACCCGGTCGGCGCGGTCACGGTGGGGCTCGAGGGCGTCAAGATGGCCGAGCTCGGCACGATGGCCCGCTCGCGGGCCAGGGTGAAGATGTTCAGCGACGACGGCCGCTGCGTGCACGACCCGCTGATCATGCGCCGTGCGCTCGAGTACGCCTCCGCGCTCGACGTCGTCATCGCCCAGCACGCCGAGGACCACCGGCTCACGGGGGGCGCGCAGGCGCACGAGGGCGTGGTCGCGTCCCGGCTCGGGCTGGCAGGCTGGCCCGCCACCGCCGAGGAGACGATCGTCGCGCGTGACTGTGCGCTGGCCCGTGAGGCGGGCGCCGCGCTGCACGTGTGCCACGTGTCGTCGGCGCGCACGATCGACGTGCTGCGGGCCGCGAAGGCGGCGGGTGTGCGGGTGAGCGCCGAGGTCACCCCGCACCATCTGCTGCTCACCGATGCCACGCTCAGCAGCTACGACCCCGTGAACAAGGTCAACCCGCCGCTGCGCACCGGGGCCGACACCAAGGCGATGCGCGAGGCGCTGGCCGACGGCGCCATCGACGTCGTCGCCACCGACCACGCCCCGCACGCGGCCCAGTACAAGGACACGGAGTGGGAGGCGGCCCGGCCGGGCATGCTCGGCCTGCAGACCGCGCTGTCGGTGGTGGTTCACACGATGCTCGAGCCCGGGTTGCTGGACTGGCGCGGAGTCGCCCGGGTCCTGTCGGAACGGCCCGCGGAGATCGCCGGGCTGCCCGACCAGGGCCGTCCGATCGCCGTGGGCGAGCCCGCGAACTTCGCGCTCGTCGATCCCGACGAAGTCTGGACGGTGCGGGGCGCGAAGCTCGCGAGCCGGTCGTCCAACACACCGTACGAGGGCATGCGGTTACCGGCCACCGTCGCGGCCACTGTGCTGCGCGGCCGGATCACCACGAGGCAGGGGGAGGTGCAGGCATGACGGCGGTACTCGTGCTGGAGGACGGCCGGATCTTCCGCGGTGAGGCCTACGGGGCCACCGGACAGGGGCTCGGCGAGGCCGTGTTCACCACCGGGATGACCGGCTACCAGGAGACGCTGACCGACCCCTCCTACCACCGGCAGATCGTGGTGCAGACGGCTCCGCAGATCGGCAACACCGGCTGGAACGACGAGGACGACGAGTCGGCGCAGATCCAGGTGGCGGGCTACGTCGTGCGTGACCCGAGCCGCACGCCGTCGAGCTGGCGCTCCCGCCGGTCCGTCGACGACGCGCTCGCGGAGCAGGGGGTCGTCGGCGTGGCGGGCATCGACACCCGCGCGCTGGTCAGGCATCTGCGTGAGCGCGGGGCCATGCGGGCCGGGGTGTTCTCCGGCGATGCGCTGGCCCCTGCCGACGAGCTGGTCGGCCGCGTGCTCGCGAGCCCGCCGATGGTCGGCGCCGACCTCTACGGCGCCGTCACCACACCGGAGCCCTACGTCGTGGCTCCGACCGGCCCGCCCCGCCTGCGGGTGGCCGCGCTCGACGTCGGGATCAAGTCCAACACACCGCGGATGCTCGCCGCGCGCGGCATCGAGGTGCACGTACTGCCGGCGAACACGTCGATCGAAGCGATCGAGGCGCTGACCCCCGACGGGTTCTTCCTGTCCAACGGGCCGGGCGACCCCGCCACGGCGGACGGGCCGGTGGCGCTCACCCAGCAGGTTCTGGAGCGCCGGATCCCGCTCTTCGGGATCTGCTTCGGCAACCAGATCCTCGCCCGCGCGCTCGGCCGCGGCACCTACAAGCTGCGCTACGGCCACCGCGGCATCAACATCCCGGTCGTCGAACACGCCACCGGCCGCGTGGCGATCACCTCTCAGAACCACGGGTTCGCCGTGCAGGGCGAGGCGGGGGAACGGTTCGACACCCCGTTCGGGCCTGCCGAGATCACCCATACCTGCCCGAACGACGGCTGCGTCGAGGGCCTGCGGGCACTCGAGGTGCCCGCGTTCAGCGTGCAGTACCACCCGGAGGCCGCAGCCGGCCCGCACGACGCCGCCGACCTGTTCGACCGGTTCGTTGAGCTGATGGACGCAGGCGCGGCCTCCGGCCGGCACCGGCTGCGCATCGAGACGAGCCCTGCCGACCTTCCACAGGGGGAAGACGCCTGATGCCCAAGCGCGACGACATCCGGCACGTGATGGTGATCGGCTCCGGGCCGATCGTCATCGGCCAGGCGTGCGAGTTCGACTACTCCGGCACGCAGGCCTGCCGCGTGCTGCAGGCCGAGGGCGTGCGCGTCTCGCTCGTCAACTCCAACCCGGCCACGATCATGACCGACCCCGAGTTCGCCGACGCCACCTACATCGAGCCGATCACGCCGGAGTTCGTGGAGCAGGTCATCGCCGCCGAGCGCCCGGACGCGATCCTGGCCACGCTGGGCGGTCAGACCGCACTGAACACGGCGGTCGCACTCCACGAGCGCGGTGTGCTGGAGCGCTACGACGTCGAGCTGATCGGCGCCGACATCGACGCCATCCAGCGCGGCGAGGACCGGCTGAAGTTCAAGGAGATCGTGCAGTCGGTCGGGGGAGACGTCCCCCGGTCGTCGGTCTGCCACTCGATGGACGAGGTACGGGCCGCGGCCGCGGAGCTGGGCCTCCCGGTCGTCATCCGGCCGTCGTTCACGATGGGCGGGCTCGGGTCCGGCATGGCGCACTCCGCCGAGGACCTGGAGCGGCTCGCAGGCGCGGGACTCGCGGCGTCTCCGGTGACGGAGGTGCTGATCGAGGAGTCGGTGCTCGGGTGGAAGGAGTACGAGCTCGAGCTCATGCGCGACCACCACGACAACGTGGTCGTCGTCTGCTCGATCGAGAACCTCGACCCGATGGGCGTGCACACCGGCGACTCGATCACCGTCGCGCCCGCCATGACCCTCACCGACCGCGAGTACCAGCACATGCGGGACGTGGGCATCGCCGTGCTGCGGGCGGTCGGCGTCGACACCGGTGGGTGCAACATCCAGTTCGCGGTCAACCCCGCCACCGGGCGCCTGGTCGTGATCGAGATGAACCCGCGTGTCTCGCGTTCGTCGGCACTCGCGTCCAAGGCCACCGGTTTCCCGATCGCGAAGATCGCGGCGAAGCTCGCGATCGGCTACACCCTCGACGAGATCCGCAACGACATCACCGGCGAGACCCCCGCCGCGTTCGAGCCGACCCTCGACTACGTGGTGGTGAAGATCCCGCGGTTCGCGTTCGAGAAGTTCCCGGGCGCCGACCCCGAGCTCACCACCACCATGAAGAGCGTCGGCGAGGCGATGGCACTCGGCCGCTCGTTCCCCGAGGCGCTGGGCAAGGCGCTGCGCTCGATGGAGACGTCGGCCGCCGGGTTCTGGACCACGGCCGACCCGGACACCGAGCCTGACGTCCACACCGCGCTCGACGGGCGCATCTACGCCGTCGAGCGGGCCCTGCGCGGCGGGGCGAGCGTGGCCGAGGTGGCGGAGCGCTCTGGCATCGATCCCTGGTTCGTCGACCAGATCGCCGCGCTCACCGAGCTGCGCGGGGACATCATCGGCGCTCCCGTGCTCGACGAGCCGCTGCTGCGCCGGGCGAAGCGCGCCGGGATCTCGGACCGCCAGCTCGCCGCATTGCGCCCGGAGTTCGCGGGGGAGGACGGGGTGCGCACGCTGCGCCACAGCCTCGGGATCCGTCCGGTCTACAAGACGGTGGACACCTGCGCGGCCGAGTTCGCCGCGCGCACCCCGTACCACTACAGCGCCTACGAGACCGACCCCGCCGCGGAGTCGGAGATCGCGCCTCAGACCGAGAAGCCGAAGGTGCTGATCCTCGGATCCGGGCCGAACCGGATCGGCCAGGGCATCGAGTTCGACTACTCCTGCGTGCACGCGGTGATGGCGCTGCGGGAGGCCGGGTTCGAGACCGTGATGGTCAACTGCAACCCGGAGACCGTCTCCACCGACTACGACACGGCCGACCGGCTCTACTTCGAGCCGCTCACGTTCGAGGACGTGCTCGAGGTCGTCCACGCCGAGCAGAAGAGCGGCACCGTCGCGGGCGTCCTGGTGCAGCTGGGCGGCCAGACGCCGCTCGGGCTCGCCCAGCGGCTCACGGCGGCGGGCGTGCCCGTCGTCGGCACGTCGGCCGCGGCCATCGACCTGGCGGAGGACCGCGGGGCGTTCGGCGAGGTCCTGCGCAACGCGGGCCTCCCGGCGCCTGCCTTCGGCATGGCCACCTCCTTCGACGAGGCGCGCGAGATCGCCGAGCGGATCGGCTACCCGGTGCTCGTCCGGCCCTCGTACGTGCTGGGCGGACGCGGGATGGAGATCGTCTACGACGACGAGACGCTCGCCGCGTACATCTCCCGGGCCACCGAGATCAGCCCCGAACGTCCGGTCCTCGTCGACCGATTCCTCGACGACGCGGTCGAGATCGACGTCGACGCGCTGTGCGACGGCACCGAGGTCTTCCTCGGCGGCGTGATGGAGCACATCGAGGAGGCGGGCATCCACTCCGGCGACTCCTCCTGCGCCCTGCCGCCCATCACCCTGGGCCGCTCGGTGCTGGAGCAGGTGCGCCGCTCCACCGAGGCGATCGCGCACGGCGTGGGCGTGCGCGGGCTGCTGAACGTCCAGTACGCGCTGCACGGCGAGACCTTGTACGTGCTGGAGGCCAACCCGCGCGCGTCGCGCACCGTGCCGTTCGTGTCCAAGGCGACGGCCGTGCCGCTGGCCAAGGCCGCGGCGCGGATCATGCTCGGCGCGTCGATCGCCCAGCTCCGCGAGGAGGGGCTGCTCCCCGCCGAGGGCGACGGCGGCGAGTTGCCGCCCGATGCCCCGATCGCCGTCAAGGAGGCGGTGCTCCCGTTCCACCGCTTCCGCACCCGCGACGGCGAGGGCGTCGACTCGCTGCTCGGCCCGGAGATGAAGTCGACCGGCGAGGTGATGGGCTTCGACGCCGCCTTCGGTCCGGCGTTCGCCAAGTCGCAGGCCGCGGCCTACGGCTCGTTGCCGACCTCCGGCCGGGTGTTCGTCTCCATCGCCGACCGGGACAAGCGCGCCATGGTGTTCCCGGCGTTGCGGCTCGCGGCCCTCGGGTTCGAGCTACTGGCCACGGAAGGTACGGCCGACATCCTGCGCCGGAACGGGGTGGCCACCACCGTGGTGCGCAAGCACTTCGAGGGCGGGGAGACGATCATCGACAGGGTCCTCGCCGGCGAGGTCGACATGATCATCAACACCCCGTACGGCAACTCCGGCCCGCGGGTGGACGGCTACGAGATCCGCGCGGCCGCCGTGTCGCGCGGCGTCCCGTGCATCACCACCGTGCAGGGTGCAGCGGCCGCGGTGCAGGGGATCGAGGCGATGATCGGCGGCACGATCGGGGTGCGGTCGCTGCAGGACGCACATGCGGCCCTGCGGAAGGCGCGCTCATGACAGCCGACGTGCTCCTTCCCACGGAGGCGGAGTCATGACCGTCCAGAACGGCGCCAGATTCGGCGAACGGCTTGCCAAGGCTGTTTCCCGGTACGGCACGTTGTGCGTCGGGATCGACCCGCACCCGGGGCTCCTGGCCGAGTGGGGCCTCACCGACGACCCGGACGGGCTGGACCGGTTCGCGATGTCGTGCGTGGAGGCGCTCGCCGGGCACGTTGCCGTGGTCAAGCCCCAGTCGGCGTTCTTCGAGCGGCACGGTTCAGCCGGGATCGTGGTTCTGGAACGCGTGCTGATGGCGCTCGCGGAGAGCCCGACCCTCACGTTGCTCGACGCCAAACGCGGGGACATCGGTTCGACGATGGACGGGTACGCGGACGCTTACCTGACCATCGGTGCCCCGCTGGCCGCCGACGCCCTCACGCTCTCGCCCTACCTCGGTTTCGGCTCGCTCGCCCCGGCGCTCGACGCGGCTGTCGACGCCGGGCGGGGCGCGTTCGTGCTGGCCCGGACGTCCAACCCGGAGGGCGAGGAGGTGCAGCTCGCGGAACGGGCTGGTCGCAGCGTCGCCCAGGCCGTGGTGGACGCCGCAGGCGCGCGCAACGCCGAGGTCTCGCCGCTCGGCGACGTCGGCGTGGTGATCGGGGCCACGCACGACCACGGCCTCGACCTGTCACGGCTGAACGGCGCGGTGCTCGCACCCGGGCTCGGCGCGCAGGGGGCCGGTCCGGCAGACATCAGGGCCCGATTCGCCGCCGTGAGCGGGATCGTGCTGCCCGCGGCGGCCCGATCGGTGTTGTCGGCAGGGCCGGACCCCCTCGACGTACGCGCGGCAGCTGAGCGGTTGCGCGACGATCTGACGTGAGCGAGTGGGTTCCGGACAAAACGGACGCGTTCCGCCGAGATCACTTCACAAGCCAAGGGCGTTAGTTGCAGTTGACAGCATCTACGGTATTTCGACACCCGTCAGGGGGACGGTATCCACCGTGCGGTGAACGGGCGGGTCGTATACCCGTTCCCGCCCTTTCACGTGGTATCGGTGAGATGTGTGTCAGCCGAAAGAACCTCCAGGTGGCACCCCCCGTTTCCCCTTCCGTGGTAGGCGTGAGTACGTTCGGTGATAGCCGCGGCACGCCCGCGACGGTGGTGAGGATGCGCCCTGATTCCAGGCCGCACGAGGAAAGACGGAGGAGACCGTGGCCCTTCCCCAGCTGACCGAGGAACAGCGCGCAGCAGCCTTGGAGAAGGCGGCTGCGGCGCGCCGGGCCCGGGCCGAGCTGAAGGACCGGCTCAAGCGCGGGGGAACCACCCTTGGGGAGGTTCTCAAGCAGTCCGACACTGATGAGGTGCTGGGCAAGATGAAGGTCTCGGCGTTGCTCGAGGCCATGCCAGGCGTCGGCAAGGTCCGTGCCGCTCAGATCATGGAGCGGCTCGAGATTGCGCCGTCGCGTCGTCTGCGGGGTCTCGGCGACCGGCAGCGCAAAGCGCTGCTGGCCGACTTCGAGTCCTGAGCGAGCTTGCGAGCTCAGGATCAGTAGCCGCACGGGCCCGCACGGGCGGAGGGGCCGGCTGGTAGTTCTGGCCGGTCCCTCCGGCGTCGGCAAGAGCAGCGTGGTCACACGGCTGCGCGCACAGCTACCCGCGCTGTACTTCAGTGTTTCCGCCACCACCAGAGACCCACGCGCCGGTGAGATCGACGGCGTGCACTACCGCTTCGTCGGGCCGTCGGGCTTCGACGATCTGATCGAGCGCGGAGAGCTGCTCGAATGGGCCGAGATCCACGGCGGCCTTCAGCGCTCCGGCACCCCTCGCGAGCCCGTCGAGCAGGCGCTCGCCGCCGGACGCCCGGTGCTCGTCGAAGTCGACCTGCAAGGCGCACGGGCCATCAAGGCCGCCCTTCCTGAAGCCATCACGGTCTTCCTGGAGCCGCCCTCGTTCGAGGAATTGGCCCGGCGTCTGCGCGGGCGTGGCACCGAGTCGCAGCAGCAGTTCGAGCGTAGGCTCGAAACCGCGCGCGAGGAGATGGCCGCCCGCCGCGAGTTCGACGTGGTCGTGGTCAACGACGAGTTGAAGGACGTTGCGGCGCAGTTGGTAGAATTGTTGGTCGGCCCGTCTCATGTCGACCCGTCGCTCGCTCGACCCGTCCGTGACCCGGTCCCGACGCCCGACCACACCCAGGAGTCTTCTTCGTGAGCATGCCGCTGACCGCCGCCGTAGCCGGTGCCACCCCCGAGGGCATCACCAACCCGCCCATCGACGACCTGCTCGGCCAGGTCAGCTCCAAGTACGCGCTGGTGATCTACGCAGCCAAGCGCGCCCGTCAGATCAACGACTACTACTCGCAGCTGGGCGAGGGCCTGCTCGAGTACGTCGGCCCGCTCGTGGAGCCGGGCCCGCGCGAGAAGCCCCTCTCGATCGCCATGCGCGAGATCCAGGCCGGGCTGCTCGAGCACACCGAGGGCGAGCAGTAACCCTCGATCTCCTGTCGCGAGGTCGGACATGAACTCCCTGACTCCGCCCCGGGTGTTGCTCGGGGTGGCCGGCGGTATCGCGGCTTACAAGAGCGCCGAACTGCTGCGCCGGCTCACCGAGACCGGCCATTCGGTGCGGGTGCTCCCCACCGCCTCGGCGCTGGAGTTCGTCGGCGCCGCCACGTTCGAGGCGCTCTCGGGGCAGCCGGTGCACACGGGCGTGTTCACCGACGTGCCATCGGTGCCGCACGTGAAGCTCGGCCAGGAGGCCGACCTCGTGGTGGTGGCTCCGGCCACGGCCGACCTCATGGCCCGTGCCGCCGCAGGCCGCGCTGACGACCTGCTCACGGCCTCGCTGCTCACTGCCCGGTGCCCGGTGTTGTTCGCCCCGGCCATGCACACCGAGATGTGGGAGCACCCGGCCACACGGGCCAACGTCGAGCTGCTGCGCTCCCGCGGCGTCGTCGTCCTGGAGCCCGCGTCGGGCCGCCTGACCGGGAAGGACTCCGGCGCGGGACGGTTGCCCGATCCTGCCGAGATCGCCGAGTTCGCCCGCCTGCTCCTCGAGCGTGGCGACGCGCTGCCCCGCGACCTGGTCGGGCGTCGCGTCGTCGTGTCCGCAGGGGGCACCCGCGAGGCGCTCGACCCCGTGCGCTTCCTCGGCAACCGGTCCTCGGGCCGGCAGGGCTACGCGCTCGCCCGGGTGGCGGCGCAGCGCGGAGCGGCCGTCACGCTCGTGGCGGCACACACCGCCGATCTCGGTGATCCCGCCGGCGTCGACGTCGTCCGCGTGGGATCTGCGCTGGAGCTTCGCGACGCCATGCGCGCGGCGGCCAAGGGCGCCGACGCCGTGGTGATGAACGCGGCGGTGGCCGACTTCCGGCCCAGCGCCCTTGCCGGCCACAAGATCAAGAAGGACGGGAACGAGCCACCGCCCCTCGTGCTCACCCTCAATCCCGACATCCTCATCGAGCTCGTGGGCGCGCGTGAGCCCGGCCAGATCGTGGTCGGCTTCGCCGCCGAGACCGGTGACGCCACCGGGGACGCCTTGCACCACGGCCGGGCCAAGCTCGCCCGCAAGGGCTGTGACCTGCTCGTCGTCAACGCGGTGGGCGACGGCAAGGCCTTCGAGGTGGCCGATAACTCCGGGTGGCTGCTGGGTGCCGACGGCAGCGAGAGCGAGCTGGCGGCGGGCTCCAAGGCGCTGCTGGCCTCCCACCTCTGGGACGCGGTGGCGGCCCGCCTCTGACCCGGGGCGCGGCAGGCGTCAGCCGCGGACCTCGGTCTGCGGCCTGGGGTCCGGCGTGAGAGCCACGTCCTGGTCCGGGGTCTTCGGCAGGGGATCGGCCACAGTGGTCTCGGCTGTGGAGACGTACTGCAATGCGGCCCATCCACCCAGGTCCGTCAGCTCGACGTACCCGCCGCGCGTCGCGCCGAGCCGCGTCTCCGAGCGAGCCCGGCACAGCGCGACGACCGGCGCGGCGGCGTCCGGCTCGGCGCGGACGTTGAGGTTCTCGACGCACGTACCGGGCGCGGCCGCTGTGGCCGTTCCGGCGACCAGTCCCATGAGGCCGGCGACCCCCATCGCCACCACGGCGCCGACCGCCGCCGTCCGGCGCCCCGGCCGGTACTCGAATGTGGTGGGGGCCTTCATCATCGCGTTCCTCCCCAAAGTGGGCATGCGCTGCGGCGGTCGTCCACCGCTCCCAACGAGGAGTCGCGGAATCGATCCGGTCGGGGGACCGGATTCACCGGAAAGAGTGATCGCGCCGAAATATCGGCGATGCGACCACCGGGTGTCGGAGGGCGAGTCGAGGGCCACACCTCACAGGTCGCGCGCATCGGTCGACTAGGCTCGACGGTCGGAGATCACCTGAGCAGCGGTCGCGGAAGTGGCGATCGAGCGATAACGGACGGAGTACGGCGTGGCGAACGCAGGCCGGCGGTTGTTCACCAGCGAGTCGGTGACCGAGGGGCACCCGGACAAGATGTGCGACGCCATCAGCGACACGGTGCTCGACGCGCTCCTCGCTCAGGACCCCCGCAGCCGTGTGGCCGTGGAGACGCTCGTCACCACGGGCCAGGTGCACGTGGCCGGAGAGGTCACCACCAGCGCCTACGCCGACATCCCCACGCTGGTGCGGGAGAAGGTCCTCGAGATCGGCTACGACTCGTCGGCGAAGGGCTTCGACGGAGCGTCCTGCGGGGTGAACGTGGCGATCGGCGCGCAGTCGGCCGACATCGCCCAGGGCGTCGACACCGCCTACGAGAGCCGCGTCGAGGCGAGCGAGGACGAGATCGCCCGCCAGGGTGCCGGCGACCAGGGCCTCATGTTCGGCTACGCCAACACCGACACCCCGGAGCTGCTGCCGCTCCCGATCGCGCTCGCCCACCGGCTGGCCCGCCGGCTCACCGACGTCCGCAAGTCCGGCGTGCTGCCGTACCTGCGTCCCGACGGCAAGACCCAGGTCACCATCGAGTACGACGGCGACAAGGCCGTCCGCCTCGACACGGTCGTGGTATCGAGCCAGCACGCCGCCGACATCGACCTCGACGGCATGCTCTCCCCCGACATCCGCGAGTACGTCGTGGACCCGGAGATCCGGGAGCTCGGGCTCGATGTCGGGGACCTGCGCCTGCTGGTCAACCCGACCGGACGGTTCGTCGTCGGCGGCCCGATGGGTGACGCGGGCCTGACCGGCCGCAAGATCATCGTCGACACCTACGGCGGGTTCGCCCGTCACGGCGGCGGCGCCTTCTCCGGCAAGGACCCGTCGAAGGTCGACCGGTCCGCCGCGTACGCCATGCGCTGGGTCGCCAAGAACGCGGTGGCCGCGGGCCTCGCCGAGCGCATCGAGGTCCAGGTGGCGTACGCCATCGGGAAGGCGGCCCCCGTCGGCCTCTTCGTCGAGACCTTCGGCACCGAGCACGTCGACCCGCAGAAGATCCAGTCGGCGATCACCGAGGTGTTCGACCTGCGCCCGGCCGCGATCATCCGCGACCTCGACCTGCTGCGCCCGATCTACGCGCAGACGGCGGCGTACGGCCACTTCGGCCGCACCGACGTGGACCTGCCGTGGGAGAGCACCGCGCGTGCCGACGCGCTGAAGGCCGCGGCGGGCGCCTGACGCGGGGCCTGCAGCCGCTCATTTCGTTCGTCGCCGGTCCTGTGGACGGGCGGTCCGCCCGGGCCGCCTGTCCGCCGGGACTGTCGGATGCCGTCGTCACGATGGCGCCATGCACATGACACAGCGCCCGCGGGTGCTTGCCGCTCTTCACCCCGCCGGACTCGTGGTCGTCCCGGCGGCGGCCACGGGGGAGGAGGCGCCTGCCCGGCCTTCCGGCGGCGTGGGCACCGGCCCCGCGGCACCTGGGGTTTCCGGTTCCGAGCAGGTTGCCGACGCGGGGAGCGGTCTGTCGCGGGCCGGCCCGATGGCGTCTGGTAGACCGGTCGGCCGGCAGCGAGGAGGTTCCGTGGCTCGACCCGCCCGCAACCGCGGTGAGTGGCGCCCGGCCGCTCACCTGCCGGTGGCGCGCGTCGCGGTCGACGTCGCGCTCGCCCACCTGGACCGCCCGTTCGACTATTGCGTACCCGAGCATCTCGACGCGGTCGCTGTGCCGGGGGTGCGGCTTCGAGTGCGTTTCGCCGGGCGCCTGGTCGACGGCTTCCTGCTGGAGCGGGTGGCCGAGTCCGCCCACACCGGCAAGCTCGCCTGGGTGGAGAAGGTGGTCTCACCCGAGCCCGTGCTCAGCCCGGAGGTGGCCGCGCTCTGCCGCACGGTCGCCGACCGGTACGCGGGGGTGTTCGCCGACGTGCTGCGCCTCGCCGTGCCGCCCCGCCACGCCCGGGTGGAGAGCGAAGCACCCAAGGAGCGCGCGGAGCCGACCACCGAGCCGGTAGACGAACTCCGTGGTGAGCCTGCGCCGCAGCCGGCGGATTCCGCCGTCCCGGCTGTCGCGGAGCTCGCTCGGCGGCCCGGGAGCGATTCCGTAGCGGTCAATGCCGTTTCCGAACGCGATCCCACCGGCGGGCCCGCGGATTCCGCAGGCGCAACCGCGCATCGGCCGGCCGGCGAGTCCGACCGCCCCGGGGGTGGTGGTCCTGCGGCCGACTCCGGTGACGGGCCCGGGGAGCGGCCTGCAGATCCCGCCGATCTTCCGGTCCCCGAGCACCCGCAGCGGCCTGGAGCCGGGCCTGTGGGTCCGGCCGGTGGAGAGCGTGCCGACCGGCCCGGTGGCGAGCCGGCGGAGGGGGGCGGCGCGGGGTCCGCAGACCAGTCCGCGGGAGAGCGTGCCGATCAGCCTGGTGGCGAGCCGGCGGCGCGGAGCGGAGCGGGGTCCTCCGTAGACCAGTCCGGTGGAGAGCGTGCCGACCGGCCCGGTGGCGAGCCGGCGGCGCGGAGCGGAGCGGAGTCCGCAGACCAGTCCGGGGGTGGTTCCACGCCGCGACCCGGCGTCGTACCCGACGCGTGGCGGCGCTACCAGCGCGGGCCCGCCCTGCTCGACGCGCTCGCCGGTGGCCGGGCCGCCCACGCCGTCTGGCAGGCACTGCCCGGGGAGTGCTGGCCCGAGCGGCTCGCCGAGGTCGCCGCGGCCACGGTCGCCGCTGGGCGCGGGGCCGTGCTCGTGGTGCCCGACCAGCGCGACGTCGCGGCGCTCCACGACGCCTGCGCCGCGCGGCTCGGTGCCGGTGAGGTGGTCGCGCTCACCGCCGAGCTGGGTCCCGCGGAGCGGTATCGCCGGTGGCTCGCGGTGCGCCGCGGACAGGTCCGGGTCGTCGTGGGCACGCGGTCGGCGGCGTTCGCCCCGGTGGAGCGGCTCGGCCTGCTCGCCGTCTGGGACGACGGCGACGATCTGCACGCCGAACCCCGGGCTCCCTACCCGCATGTCCGCGACGTGCTCGTGCTGCGGGCCCACAGCGCGGGGGCGGCGCTGCTGGTGGGGGGCTTCGCCCGCACCGCGGAGGCCCACCTGCTCGTCGAGTCCGGGTGGGCCCGCGAGGTCGTCGCCGATCGGGCCACCGTCCGCGCCGCCATGCCCCGGATCACCGCGCTCGAGGAGACCGCGGGCCAGTTCGCCCGCGACCCCGACTCGCGTGCCGCCCGGCTGCCCCACATCGCGTTCGAGGCGGCCCGCTCGGCGCTCGGTTCCGGGCTGCCGGTGCTCGTCCAGGTCCCGCGGGCGGGGTATCTGCCCTGGCTTGCGTGCGGCGCCTGCCGGGAGACCGCCCGCTGCCGGCATTGCGCGGGCCCGCTCGGCCTCGTCCACCAGGGCGGACGTGCTGCGGCCGGAGATGACGCGCGCCCCACCGGTGTGGGACGCGCAGGCCCCTCGGACGCCGCGTCGGCCGGGCTTCCGCACTGCCGCTGGTGCGGCCGGGCCGACAGCGCCTTCCGCTGCCCGGCCTGCGGGTCACGGCGGCTGCGGGCCGGGGTCGTCGGGTCCGGGCGCACGGCCGAAGAGCTCGGGCGGGCGTTCCCCGGCATCACCGTTCGCTTGTCCGGCGGGGGTGCACCGGTGCACACCGAGGTGGCCGCCCGGCCGGAGCTCGTGGTCGCCACCCCCGGTGCCGAGCCGCGCGCCCCAGGGGGCTACGGCGCCGCGCTGCTGCTCGACGGGTGGGCGCTGCTGTCGCGGCCCGACCTCCGCGTGGCCGAGGAGACGCTCCGGCGCTGGATGGCCGCCGCGGCGCTCGTCGTCCCACATACCCGTGGCGGTCGGGTGGTCGTCATGGCCGACGCCGCGATTCCGGTGGTGCAGGCCCTGGTGCGCTGGGACCCCGCGGGCCACGCGGCGGCCGAGTACGCGTCGCGTGCCGAGGTCGGGTTCCCGCCCGCGATGCGGATGGCGGCTGTGGAGGGCAGCGCGGCGGCCGTCGCGGACGTCCTGGCGGAGCTGCCGAAGGCGGTCGAGGTGCTCGGTCCGGTCGAGGTCGACCCGATCGGCCCGGGCGCGGGCGGCCCCGGCGACGAGCCGCCCGAGATCCGCGAGCGTGCGCTGCTGCGCGTGCCACGCGCCGAGGGCCGGGCCATGGCCGCGGCCCTGCATGCCGCGCAGGCGGCGCGCACCGCTCGCAAGGTGCCCGATCCGGTGCGGGTGCGCCTGGATCCCGTCGAGATCGGCTGACCGCCTTCGGTGGCGGTCGGTCCGGTCGGGGCACCGATGCCCGCGTGGCAGAATTGAGGGCTGCGCCTGCCCGCTCCGTTCGTCTGCCCGCCGTTCGTTTCTCGCTGTAGCTGCAAGGAGATCTGTGTCCGTCCAGCCGATCAGGCTCTTCGGCGATCCCGTACTGCGCACCCCGGCCGTCGAGGTCACCACCTTCGACGCCGAGCTGCGCAAACTGGTCGCCGACCTCACCGACACGATGCACGACGAGGGTGGCGCGGGCCTGGCGGCGCCGCAGCTGGGCGTCGGCCTCCGGGTGTTCACCTACGACTGCGACGACTTCGCCGGGCACCTGATCAACCCGACCTTCGACGTCGTGGGCGACGAGGAGCAGATGGGGCCGGAAGGGTGCCTGTCGATCCCCGGGCTGCGCTGGGACTGTCGCCGGCACCTGCACGTGGTGGCCCACGGCTGGAACGAGCACGGTGAGCCGGTCACGGTCGAGGGGAGTGAGCGGCTCGCCCGCTGCATCCAGCACGAGACCGATCATCTCGACGGCGTGCTGTTCGTCGACCGGCTCGACGCCGAGACCCGCAAGCAGGCCATGGCCGAGATCCGGGCCGCCGAGTGGTTCGGCGCCCCCGTGCCGCGCGTCGAGGTCAGCCCGCATCCCCTCTTCGGCAAGGCCAGGTAGCTCCCGTGAAGCTCGTGTTCGCCGGCACCCCGGAACCCGCGGTGCCGTCCCTACGGGCGCTGCTCGAGTCGACGCGGCACGAGGTGGCCGCGGTGGTCACCCGTCCCGATGCGCCCGCCGGTCGGGGCCGCAAGCTCCTGCGGTCGCCGGTGGGAGCTCTCGCCGACGAGGCCGGCATCCCCGTGCTCACTCCCCGCCGGCCCTCGGAGCCCGATTTCCTCGCTCAGCTCAGCGAGCTCGCGCCGGACTGCTGCCCGGTCGTCGCCTACGGGGCTCTCGTACCTCGTGCCGCGCTGGACATCCCGTGCAGCGGCTGGGTCAACCTCCACTTCTCGCTCCTCCCGGCCTGGCGCGGTGCCGCACCGGTGCAGGCGGCGGTGCGCCACGGCGACGAGGTCACCGGCGCCACCACGTTCCTGCTCGAGGAGGGACTCGACACCGGGCCGACGTTCGGCGTGGTCACCGAGACCGTGCGCCCGGCCGACACCGCGGGTGACCTGCTGGGCAGGTTGGCCACCTCCGGAGCGGCGCTGCTGCTCGCCACCATGGACGGCATCGCCGACGGCACCCTGCGCCCGCAGCCTCAGCCCACAGACGGCGTGTCGCACGCACCGAAGGTGACCACCGCCGACGCCCGCGTCGAGTGGGTGCTGCCGCCACTGGCGGTCGACCGCCTGATCAGGTCGGTCACCCCGGAACCCGGTGCGTGGAGCACGTTCCGCGGCGACCGGCTCGGGCTCGGGCCGGTCGCACCCGTGACGGACGGCGCGACACCCGTCCTCAAACCGGGAGAGCTGCACGTGGAGAAACGCCGGGTTCTGGTCGGCACGGCCACGGCGCCCCTGCAGCTGGGTGAGGTGCTCCCGGTCGGTAAGCGCGCGATGCCGGCGCCGGACTGGGCACGCGGGGCACGGATCGAGCCGGGGGAGCTGCTGACATGACCCCACGGCCCCGACCTTCCGATCTACCGATCCGCGGTGACGCCCGCGCTTCCCTCGCGGGGATCACTGCGCGGCGGGCTGGCCGCGGTCGCGGGCGGTTCACCGCGGAGCGGTCGTCGTCCGTGCGTGTCGGCGTCGCCCCGCGCAGGTGGGCGGCGTGAGCGCCCCCGGACGGCGGCCCCGCAGGCGGCCCGGACCCGAGCCGGGCGGCACCCATCGTCAGGCCGGACCACCGCGGGGGCGCGTGGGGCCACCGCGTCCGCCGGAACCGGATCCCTCGCGCCTGGCCGCGCTCGAACTGCTCACCGCGGTGCGCGTGCGCAATGCCTACGCCAACCTCGCACTCCCGGCGATCCTGCGGCGCCACCGGTTGCGCGACCGGGAGGCGGCGCTCGCCACCGAGCTCGGCTACGGCACGCTGCGGGCCTGCGGCCTGCTCGACGCGGTGATCGAGGCCTGCACGGACCGGCCGCTGATCCGCGTGGAGCCCGCGCTGCTCGACGCCCTCCGGCTCGGGGCCTACCAGCTTCTGCGTACCCGGATCCCGGCCCATGCGGCCGTGGACACCACCGTGGAGCTCGTGCGCGGTGACGCGGGGAGCCGGGCAGCGGGCTTCGTCAACGCGATCCTGCGCAAGGTGGGAGAGCGTGACGAGCAGGCGTGGGTGGAGCGCCTGGCTCCACCGGCCGACGAGGACCCGGTGGGCCATGCGGCGATGGCGCACGCCCATCCCCGGTGGATCGCCCAGGCGTTCGCCGACGCGCTGCGTGCCCCCGAGGAGCTGGACGCCGCCCTCGCCGCCGACGACGCCCGGCCCGCGGTGCACCTGCTGGCACGGCCGGGCGAGATCACCGCGGAGGAGCTGGCCCTCGTGACGGGCGGTGAGGTGGCGCCGTACTCCCCGTACGGGGTGCACCTCGAGCCGGGCACCGGCGACATCGGCGAGCTCGACGCCGTGAACGAGGGTCTCGCTCTGGTACAGGACGAGGGCAGCCAGCTGGTGGCCCTCGCCCTCACACGGGCCGAGCTCACCGGCGACGACACGGGCCAGTGGCTGGACCTGTGTGCCGGACCCGGTGGAAAGACCGCGCTTCTCGGCGGTATCGCCGCACTGGAAGGCGCGACCGTGGACGCCGTGGAGGTGAGCACCCACCGGGCCGATCTGGTGCGCCGGGCCACCGATGGTCTCCCGGTCGCCGTGCACACCGCGGACGGACGCGAGGCACCGCTGCCCGATGCCGCCTACGACCGCGTGCTGGTGGACGCGCCGTGCACCGGGCTCGGAGCGCTGCGGCGGCGTCCCGAGGCGCGCTGGCGGCGCCAGCCGGAGGACGTGTCCGGGCTGACGAAGCTCCAGCGCGAGCTGCTGACGGCGGCGTTGCGCCATGTGCGGCCCGGCGGAGTGGTGGCCTATGTGACGTGCTCCCCGCACCTCGCCGAGACGCTGGGCGTGGTGACGGGCGTGCTGCGCAAGCATCCGAAGGTGGAACAGCTCGACGCCAGGCAGTACCTGCCCGGCGTGCCCGACCTCGGCGAAGGCCCCACCGTGCAGCTCTGGCCGCATCGGCACGGAACCGACGCCATGTTCCTCACGCTGCTGCGTGCGTGAACCGGGTTCAGCGGGCTTTGCCGCCCTTGGCGGCGGCAGCCCGGTCGAGTGCCCAGTCGACCGCCAGGTCCAGGTAGTCGACCACCACGTCCTCTTCGCTCGCTCCGGCGTCGACCTCCACGCGCACGTCCCGCGTGCGGCGGCCTTCGCCGAGGAGCCTTCCGTGGGGATCCGGCAGGTCGCCCCCGTGCTCGAAGCCGACGTTGACCCCACCGTCGCGGGGGAAGAGCGCGCACACGTAGCCGGCGCGCGGATGGTGGAAGGCGAGCCCGTGCCATCCGGAATTGACGCGCTCGCGTAGGTCGGGATGGGCGGCGCGCACCACGGCGCGGAGCCGGTGGACGAGCGCCGCGACAGCAGGCGGCTCGCCGACGAGCAGCTCCTCGAGCTGCTCGTCGATCGACACGGGTGCTGGCATGGAGACAGTGAAGCGTGTGGCACCGACAGTTCCGGCAGCGGTATCGGGAGCGCCGGAACTACCGCCGACCGCGTACCAGGAGCTGCCGCCGGCCGGTCGGGCGGTGGACCGGGCCGCCCACCGCCCGACGCGTAACCTTCCGCGCGTGCATCCGTTCATCGCCCCGAGCATCCTCGCGGCAGACTTCGCGCGGCTCGCTGACGAGGCCGCAGCTGTGGCCGGCAAGCCCGATCGCGGTGCCGACTGGCTGCACGTTGACGTGATGGACGCCCACTTCGTGCCCAATCTCACAATCGGGCTGCCGGTCGTGGAAGCGCTGCTCCGCTCCACGGACATTCCGCTGGACTGCCACCTGATGATCGAGGATCCCGACCGTTGGGCGGTGGGCTACGCCGAGGCGGGCGCGCACAATGTGACTGTGCACGTCGAGGCGGCGCACGACCCGGTGGCCCTCGCTGCGGATCTGCGAGCGGCCGGGGCGCGGGCCGGTCTCTCGATCAAGCCGGGCACGCCGCTGGAGCCGTACGTGGAGACGTTGCGGCACTACGACACCCTCCTCGTGATGAGCGTGGAGCCCGGGTTCGGCGGGCAGAGCTTCATGCCGGAAGTGCTCGACAAGGTGCGGGCGGCGCGCCGGATGGTGGACACCGGCCACCTCACCCTGCTGGTGGAGATCGACGGCGGCATCAACGAGTCGACGATCGAGGCGGCTGCCGAGGCGGGGGTGGATTGTTTCGTGGCCGGCTCGGCGGTGTACGGCGCCGAGGACCCGGCGCGGGCGGTGGAGGCGTTGCGCGAGCAGGTGGTGCGGGCGTCGGCGCACCGGGGGTGGACGTCCTGAACGGGCGTTGCTCACGGCGAGGATGATCGCGCGGGTAAGGATCAGCGGCGGCTCGCGTTGTAGACGTTGCAGCTGCGGCGGCGGAAGGGGAGCTCCCAGATGTTCACCGGGATCGTCGAGGAGATCGGCGAGGTGGTCGGTGTGCGCGAGAGTGCCGAGGTGGTGGTGCTCACCGTGCGCGGCCGGACCGTCACCTCGGACGCCCGGCACGGTGACTCGATCGCTGTGAACGGCGTGTGTCTCACGGTGGTGGATCCGGACGGGAGCATCGACGGCACGTTCACCGTGGAGCTCGTGCCCGAGACGCTGAAACGCACGAGCCTCTCGGCAGTGGCGACGGGGGCACGGGTGAACCTGGAGCGCGCCATGCCCGCGACGGGCCGGCTCGGCGGTCACATCGTGCAGGGCCACGTCGACGGGGTGGCGACGCTGCTTTCCCGTACCCCCGGCGAGCGCAGCGACGAGCTGCGGTTCAGCCTTCCGCCGGAGCTGGCGCGGTACGTGGTGGAGAAGGGCTCCATCGCTGTGGACGGTGTGTCGCTGACCGTGGCGGGTGTGACGTCCGACAGCTTCGTGGTGGCGCTGATTCCTACGACCTTGTCACACACCACACTCGGTTTGCGGGAGGCGGGGGATACCGTGAACCTGGAGGCTGATGTCATCGCGAAGTATGTGGAACGGCTCGCTGCCGGGTACGTCGGTGGTGACCGCCCCGCTGGCGCGGTGACCGTCGGCGAGGAGGCCAGAGCCCAGTGAGCGGGGCAGAAATAGGTGGTCCGGTGAACGGTGGGTCGATGGACGGACAGGAATCCGTGGAGGAGGCGGCACCCGGCACCGCGGGTGACGCCGCGAACTCGGCCGGGACGCCGCTGAGCGGCTTCGAGGCGATCGAGCGGGCAGTGGCCGACCTGCGTGCGGGTAAGCCCGTGGTCGTGGTCGACGACGAGGACCGCGAGAACGAGGGCGACCTGATCTTCGCGGCCGAGATGGCCACGCCCGAGCTCGTGTCGTTCATGGTGCGCTACACCTCCGGCTACATCTGCGTGGCACTCACCGAGCAGGAGTGCGACCGCCTCGACCTGCCTCCGATGCACCACTCCAACGGCGACAACTTCCGCACCGCGTTCACGGTGACGGTGGACGCCAAGGCCGGGATCACCACCGGGATCTCGGCCACCGACCGGGCTCACACCATCCGGCTGCTGGCCGACCCCGCCGCGGGCCCCGCCGACCTCGTGCGCCCTGGCCACGTACTGCCGCTGCGGGCCCGTGAGGGCGGCGTGCTGCGCCGGGCCGGGCACACCGAGGCGGCCGTGGACCTCGCTCGGCTCGCCGGGCTCTCCCCGGCGGGCGCACTGTGCGAGATCGTGTCGCAGAAGAACGAGGGCGACATGGCGCGCGGCGACGAGCTGCGCGTGTTCGCCGAGGACCACGACCTCACGCTGATCACGATCTGCGACCTGATCGCCTACCGCCGCCGCTTCGAGAAGCACGTGGTGCGCGTGGCGCAGGCTCGCATCCCCACCGCGCACGGCGACTTCATCGCTTACGGCTACGACTCGCTGCTCGACGGCATCGAGCACATCGCGATGGTGCGCGGCGACGTCGGCACGCCGGAGAGCAGTGGCGAGGACGTGCTGGTGCGGGTGCACTCCGAGTGCCTCACCGGCGACGTGCTGGGCTCGATGCGCTGCGACTGCGGCCCGCAGCTCGACGCGGCGCTGGCCGCCGTGGCCGAGGAGGGCCGGGGCGTGGTGCTCTACATGCGCGGGCACGAGGGCCGGGGGATCGGTCTGCTCCACAAGCTGCAGGCCTACCAGCTGCAGGAGGCCGGAGCCGACACCGTGGACGCCAACCTGGCGCTCGGCCTGCCGGCCGACGCGCGGGACTACGGCATCGGCGCGCAGATCCTGGCCGACCTCGGCATCAAGTCGATGCGGCTGCTCACCAACAACCCCGACAAGCGCGCTGGGCTCGAGGGCTACGGCCTCACCATCATCGGCCGCGTGCCGTTGCCGGTGCGGGCGAGCCGTGAGAACCTGCGCTACCTGCGCACGAAGCGTGACCGGATGGGCCACGACCTGCCCGGTCTCGACGAGGTGGCCCCGCCCGTGACGGCTGACGGGACAGGCACGTGAACGAGGTGGACACGAGATGAGCGGCGAGGGACGGCCGTCCCACCAGGAGATCCCGGACGCCTCGCGGCTGCGGTTGGCCGTGGCCGCGACCACGTGGCACGCCGACATCGTGGACACGCTCCTGGAACGCGCGCTGGAGATCGCGCAGAAGGCCGGCGTGGAGAGCCCGACGGTGGTGCGGGTGCCGGGCACCGTGGAGTTGCCCGTGGTCTGCCAGGAGCTCGCCACCAACCATGACGCGGTGGTGGCGCTCGGAGCGGTGATCCGTGGCGGCACCCCGCACTTCGAGTACGTCTGCGACGCCGTGACCGCCGGGCTCACGCGTGTGGCGCTGGACGAGCGCACCCCCGTGGGCAACGGCGTGCTCACCTGCGACACCAGGGCCCAGGCGGTGGACCGCTCCGGTGCTCCCGGTTCGGTCGAGGACAAGGGCGCTGAGGCGTGCCTCGCCGCGTTGCACACCGCGGTGACGCTGGGTGAGCTACGAGGCCGGCGATGACCGAGCCCGGCCGCACACCGGCGCCCGCAGCCCCATCGGCTGCGGCCTCCGGCGCTGCGGCCCGCCGCGAGCCCGAAGAGGCTGCGGCGACCACGGCACCCGACACGACTGCGGCGGCCACGGAGCGGGACGCCGACGGGTCGGCCCGCGACTCTCGCGCAGATGCGGCGGCCCGTGCACCGCGGGCGGCCGGGCCGGGTGAGACCGTGGTGGTGCGGCCCCGCAAGGTGATGATCGTCGCGTGGGTGGGCGCCGTGGCGGTGCTGGTGCTCTTCACCGTGGTGGCCGTGCTGCTGCGAGGCAGCGAGACCGGCGTGTACTTCCGGTTCGCCGACCAGGTGGCCCTCGTGGTGCTGGGGCTTCTGATCGCGGGCGGCGTGCTCCTGCTCGCCCGGCCGCGCGTACGCGCCGACGCCGACGGCATCGAGGTGCGCAACATCCTGACGACCCAGCGGCTGTCCTGGCAGGTCGTGCGCCGAGTGGCGTTCCCAGACGGGGCGTCGTGGGCGCGGCTGGACCTGCCCGATGACGAGTACCTGCCGGTGCTGGCCATCCAGGCCGTGGACGGGTATCGGGCCGTGGAGGGAATCGCCCGCCTGCGGGCTCTGCACGCCGCCGCTCGCGCATCCTGACCGGGCTCGCGCCTGGTCGACGGGCCATTCGTGCGGAACGGTGCGGTATGGGTGCCGTTCGCCGGAGAGCGTGGATGGACGCACGTACCATCGGGGCCGTGCTTCGTGCTCGTGATCATGTCGACCGGGAGCCGTTCGGCGAGGAAAGTGTGCGCCTCGGCGACATCGTGCTCCGCAACCGGCTGGTCACCTCGTCGAGCCTGCTCGGCTACGGGGTGTCCAACAGCCGGCTCGTGCCGTACGGCATGAGCCCGGTGTCGCTCTTCGTGCCGCTGGCCGAGTTCGGGGCGGTGACCACCAGGACGTTGACCGTGGAGCCCCGCGAGGGCCATTTCACGACGCGGGACGAGTACGCGCTGAGTGAGCTGCCCGACCTGCTGAAGCGGTACGGAAAGGTGCTGCGCGGCACCGATGCCGGCTGGATGAACGCGTTCGGCTGGTGCAACGTCGGGATCGATGCCTACCTGCGCGACTACTACCCGCGCACCCGCGACCAGCGGGTGATCATCTCCCTGGGCGGATTCTCCGCCGAGGAGTTCGTGACACTCGTGGATCGGGTGAACGCCGCTGTGCCGGCGGGGGACATCGCCGCGGTGGAGTTCAACGTGTCCTGCCACAACGTCAACTTCGACTTCTCCACGATCCTGCAGGACGTGCTGGACGAGGCGGTGCCCCGCAGCAACCACCCCGTGATCCTCAAGCTCTCGCCCGACTACGACTACCTGCGCAACGCGGAGCAGGCCGCGAAGGCCGGGGTGTCGGCATTGACAGCCATCAACACCGTGAAGGCGCTGCGGCTCGACCCCCGAACGGGTGAGCCCTGGCTGTCGAACCGCTACGGCGGCCTCTCCGGACGGGCGATCAAGCCGATCGGGCTGCGCGTGGTGAGCGAACTGCGCGAGGCCGGGGTGACGCTGCCGATCATCGCGACCGGCGGGATACGCACGGTGGACGACTGCCGCGAGTACTTCTGGGCCGGTGCCGACGCCGTGAGCCTCGGCAGCGCGACCTGGCTCGCGAGCTACCCCGGCTACGCACTCGCCCCGTTGCGCGCCCTGCACGTTCGGCGCGTGCTGAAAGCCGTTCGGCGCTACGGAGCGCTGCCGCCCCGCTCCGCTCCGTCGCCCTGAGCGACGATCTTCATCCGAACGGGACGGGCGGTACGCCGTGTGGCGGCACCGCTCACGGATGAGTGGAAGCGCGACACGGCACGATGAACGCAGCACGATGAGATCCGGCACGACGAACCGCCCACAGCACTCCCAGCAGGGCACGACGGACAGGGCACGATGACGGTGGAGGGCGGGAACCAGCTGGATCGCGTGCGGGCGGCGGATCGTCGGCCACGCGTGGTGCTCCTCGACGTCTACGAGACGATGCTGCAGGTGGAGGCGCTGCGCTCGCGCTTCGTGGACGTGGGTCGCCCCGATCACGAGTGGGAGCTGTTCTTCACCCGCACCGTGCGTGACGGGATGGCCCTCACGCTGGCCGGCGGCGTGCGTCCGTTCGCCGAGGTGGCCAGGGCGGCGTTGCGCACCACCACGGAGCACACCCTTTCGGATGAAGCTCTCGACCACGTGCTGGCCGGCTTCGGCGAGCTGCCGCCTCACCCGGACGTGGAGCCCGCTCTGCGGGCGTTGGCACGGGCGCGGATCCCGGCCTACGCCTTCACGCAGGGAGGGGCGGCGGTGGCGTCGGACGCCCTGGACCGTGCTGGGCTGCGCACCTACCTGCGTGGAGTGCTCTCCGCCGAGGAGATCCGCTCCTTCAAGCCGCCTGCCCGCGTGTACAACTGGGCGTGCCAGCAGGTGGACGCTCCGGGCGACCGGGTGGCGCTGGTGGCCGTGCACTCCTGGGACGTGCACGGGGCCGTGCGGGCCGGGCTCGTGGGCGGCTTCGCGAGCAGGCTCGAGGGCGCGGTGCCCGACGTGGTGGCTCGCCCACACGTGGTGGGCAAGGATCTCGAGCAGGTGGCCGACCGGCTCATCGCCCTGCCTGCCTGACCTGCCGGCGAACATCTCAAGCGCCCAGGGCTCGGCGCCGGTCGTTGCCGGTACCGAGCCCGCCGAGGCCGAGATCGGCCCGCTCGCCCGCCCTGGCCCCGGCCGCGAATCCGGAGCCGGACAGCACGCTGCGCCGCGCGGAGGCCAGCCGCGGGAAGGCGGCGGCATAGGCGCGATCGACCTGCTCACGTCTGTCGGCCAGCACCAGCGCGACGGACGGGCCACCCGTCCCGGCCTCGGACCGGGCTGCGCCCGCGGCCCGCTCCTCGGCGTCGGTCAGCCGTCGATGCACCTCGACCGCGAACCCGTGGAGCCACGACCGCCGGTAGGCGGCCACGGACTCACCGCGCGCCGGCGGCCGCACGCGGACCAGCTGCGTGCTGGCCTGCAACTGCAGTGACGTGTAGAGCAGCTCGACGCGCTGCCGATCCGATTCGTGACCGAAGACGGTGACCGCGGCGACCTTGCCGCCCCGGGCTCCGTGGAGCACCCAGCGGCAACCGAGCGCGGTGGCCGTCCAGCCGAGCAGCCTGGCCTTGCCTGCGCTGTAGGGATCCTCCATCGCGATGCGCTGCGGGCCGATGCGGTCGCTGCCGGGCCGCGCGACGGCGAGCAACGCGGCGTCGACGCCGTGGCGGGCCATCAGCTCCATCGCCTTGGCCGTGTAGGTCTCGGCCTCGGCCGCCGTGGCTGCACGCTCCGCCTTCGCGAGCAGCTTGCGGATCGTGTCGAGCTTGTCGAGCCCCATCGGATCCCCCCGATTGTTCGAACGCGCGTTCGCATCGAGGGGAAGTCCTATCACGGGCGGCCGACAGACCCGCCTACACCACACGCAGGACGCGCCGAGCGGGCGGTCCGATCACGGCGTGTCGGGGTGCGGTCCTACCCTGGTGAGGCCATGGCCGATCCCGCCACTTACCGTCCGGCCCCCGGTTCCATCCCGGAGGCCCCTGGGGTGTACCGCTTCTCCGACCAGCACGGCCGGGTGATCTACGTCGGCAAGGCGAAGAGCCTGCGCCAGCGGCTCAACTCCTACTTCGCCGACCTCGCAGGCCTGCACCCGCGCACCCGGCAGATGGTCACCACCGCGGCGCGCGTGGAGTGGACCGTCGTCGCCACCGAGGTCGAGGCGCTCCAGCTCGAGTACAACTGGATCAAGGAGTTCGACCCTCGCTTCAACGTCCGCTATCGCGACGACAAGACCTACCCGGTGCTCGCGGTCACGATGAACGAGGAGTTCCCGCGGCTGCACGTCTACCGCGGCCCGCGGCGCAAGGGCGTGCGCTACTTCGGCCCGTTCGCCCATGCGTGGGCCATCCGGGAGACGCTCGACCTGCTCCTGCGGGTGTTCCCGGCGCGTACGTGCAGCGCTGGGGTGTTCAAGCGCCACGGCCAGATCCAGCGGCCGTGCCTGCTGGGCTACATCGACAAGTGCTCCGCGCCCTGCGTCGGGCGGGTCGACGCCGCCGAGCACCGCGACATCGTCGAGGACTTCTGCGACTTCCTCTCGGGCCGCACCGACCACCTCGTCCGCCAGCTCGAGCGCAAGATGGCCGAGGCGTCGGAGGACCTGGAGTTCGAGCGGGCGGCGCGGCTGCGCGACGACATCGGCGCGCTGCGCCGGGCCATGGAACGCCAGGCCGTGGTGCTGGGCGACGGCACCGACGCCGACGTCGTGGCGTTCGCCGAGGACGAGCTCGAGGCCGCTGTCCAGGTCTTCCACGTGCGCGGCGGCCGGGTCCGTGGTCAGCGCGGATGGGTGATCGACAAGGTGGAGCCCACCGACACGGCCGAGCTGGTGGAGCGCTTCCTCACCCAGTTCTACGGCGAGCAGGCGGCGCTGGCCGGCTCCGCCGACGACGCCCAGCAGCCCGTTCCGAGGGAGATCCTCGTTCCGGAGCTCCCGGCCGAGCTCACCACGATCGTCGACTGGCTCTCGCGCCTGCGCGGATCACGGGTGCAGGTGCGCGTGCCGCATCGTGGCGACAAGCGCGCGCTCGCCGAGACCGTGGCCCGCAACGCGGCCGAGGCGTTCACCCAGCACAAGCTGCGCCGGGCCGGTGATCTCACGGCGCGGTCGGCTGCGCTGCAGGAGATCCAGGACGCACTGGGGCTCGACAGCGCCCCACTGCGCATCGAGTGCGTCGACGTCAGTCACGTGCAGGGAAGCAACGTCGTCGCGTCGCTCGTCGTGTTCGAGGACGGCCTCGCCCGCAAGTCCGACTACCGCCGGTTCGAGGTCCGCGGGGGCGCGGAGGGCGGGGACGTCGCCGCCATCGCCGAAGTGGTACGACGGCGCTTCCGGCGTCACCTGTCCGAGAACGGAACTGGCACCGAAAGTGGTACCGACGAAACCGAGGGTAACGCCGAGCACGCTCCGGGCGAGGCCACCGGTATCGCTTCCCCGGATGCCACCCTGACACGCCCCGGTATCGACCCGACCACGGGCCGGCCGCGCCGTTTCGCGTACCCGCCGAACCTGCTCGTGGTCGACGGCGGTCAGCCGCAGGTCGAGGCCGCGGCCGACGTGCTCGCCGACCTCGGGGTCACCGACGTCGCCGTGTGCGGCCTGGCCAAGCGCCTCGAGGAGGTGTGGTTGCCCGCCGAACCCGAACCGGTGATCATGTCGCGCACCAGCGAGGGTCTCTACCTCCTGCAGCGGCTGCGCGACGAGGCTCACCGATTCGCCATCACCTACCACCGCCAGCGTCGTTCGAAGAGCATGGTCAGCTCGGAGCTGGACGCGGTTCCCGGATTGGGTCCCGCCCGCCGTGCCGCGCTCCTCAAGCACTTCGGGTCGCTGCGCAAGCTCAAGGCCGCCGACGCCGATGCCATCGCGGCGCTCCCCGGTTTCGGCCCGCGCATCGCCGCGGCCGTGCTGGCCGCGCTGCACGGGCCCGACCGGCCGGACTCGCCGGACCAGGCGGAACAGCCCGGCGCTGCACCCGCCGACCAGACCGATGCGGGGGTGCCTGCGTCATGACGTCACCATCGCCTGCGCCCGGCGGCATCGAGGTCGCGCTGGTCAGCGGGCTCTCCGGAGCGGGGCGCAGCACCGCGGCCAAGGTGCTCGAGGACCTCGGCTGGTTCGTGGTCGACAACCTGCCCCCCGAGCTGATCGCCACGATGGTCGATCTCGGCGCGCGGGCGCGCGGCGAGATCACCCGGATCGCCGTGGTCATGGACGTCCGCAGCCGTGCGTTCACCGCCGACCTCGGCGCCGTGATCAAGGATCTCGATGCCCGCGGATACAAGCCGCGACTGCTGTTCCTCGAAGCGTCCGACGCGGTGCTCGTGCGCCGGTTCGAGCAGGTGCGCCGCAGCCATCCACTGCAGGGCGACGGCAGGCTCGTCGACGGGATCACCGCCGAGCGCGAGCTGCTGCGACCGCTCCGGGAGAACGCCGATCTGGTGGTCGACACCTCCACGGTGGCCGTACCGCAGTTGCGCGCGACACTCGAAAGAGCGTTCGGATCGGAGTCTGCGCAGGTCACACGTGTCACTTTGGTGTCGTTCGGCTACAAGTACGGTCTGCCGATGGACTCCGACCTGGTGGTTGACGTCCGGTTCCTGCCCAACCCGTTCTGGATCCCGGAGCTGCGTGACCAGACGGGCCGCGACGAGCCGGTCCGCGATTACGTACTGAGCCAGGACGGCGCCGACGAGTTCATCACCCGCTACCTCGAGCTGCTGCGGCTCGTCGGGGCCGGGTACCGCCGTGAGGGCAAGCGCTACCTGACGGTCTCGGTCGGCTGCACGGGCGGCAAGCACCGCAGTGTCGCGATCAGCGAGGAGCTCGCCCGCCGGCTGGAGGGCGCCGAGGGCGTCACGGTGAACGTCGCCCATCGCGACCTGGGGCGAGAGTGAGCGCCGGACCGGCGGCTGTGGCACTCGGCGGGGGTCACGGCCTGCACGCCACCCTGTCCGCGCTGCGGCGCCTCGCCGACATGGGCGGCGTGGCGGACAACGTCACGGCGGTCGTCACCGTGGCCGACGACGGCGGGTCCTCGGGGCGGTTGCGCCGCGAGCTCGGCCTCCTCCCGCCCGGCGACCTGCGGATGGCACTCACCGCCCTCGCGGCGGATGACGGTGCCGCGAACAGGTGGGCGGATCTCGTGCAGCACCGTTTCGGCGGCACCGGGGCGCTCGCCGGGCACGCGGTGGGCAACCTCCTGCTGGCCGGTCTCATGGACGTCCTCGGCGACCCGGTGGCTGCCCTCGACGAGGTGGGTGCACTGCTCGGGCTGCGGGGCAGGGTGCTGCCGATGAGCTGTGAGCCGCTCGACATCGAGGCCGAGGTCACGGGCCTCGGCGTGCAGCCCACCCAGCCGCACCGCATCCGTGGCCAGGTGGCCGTGGCGTCCACGCCGGGGCGGGTCCGGCGGGTGTGGTTGCGCCCGGAGCGGCCACGTGCATGCCCCGAGGCGGTTGAGGCCGTACGCACCGCTGACGTGCTTCTTCTCGGGCCGGGATCGTGGTTCACCAGCGTGCTTCCGCACCTGCTGGTGCCCGAGCTGCGCGACGCCGTCATCACGAGCAGGGCTCGCCGTGTCATCGTGCTCAACCTGGCTCCCGAGCCCGGAGAGACCGCCGGGTTCTCACCCGAACAGCACCTGGCCGTACTCTCCCAGCACGCCCCGGCGCTGCGGGTCGACGCGGTGATCGCCGACGTCGCCGCGGTGCCGGTACCTGAACGGTTGTACCGGGCAGCGGCGGTGATGCTCTCCCCTGGTGGTCGGGTCCACCTGGCCCCGGTCGCCGCCGCTGACCCGACGGTGCCGCGCCACGACCCCGTGTCGCTCGCATCCGCGCTCGGCGCCGTGCTGGCCGAGCTCGAGTCGTTACCGGCCTCGCCCGATGCGGTGCGCGTGCCGTCGGCAGCGGACGCCGCCGAGAGGAGGAGAACGTGAACGTGGTTTGCGCTCCCGTGCCCCATCCCGCCAGGAGGTCCACATGGCGATGACCGCGTCGGTCAAGGACGAGCTGAGCAGGCTCGTCGTCACGAAGCCGTGCTGCCGCCGGGCGGAGGTGGCGGCGCTGCTGCGGTTCGCCGGTGGCCTGCACATCGTCGGTGGCCGGGTCGTCGTCGAGGCCGAGGTCGACACCGGCTCGGTGGCGCGCAGGCTGCGCCGTGAGATCCACGAGCTCTACGGGCACACCTGCGAGGCGCACGTGATCACCGCGGGTGGCCTGCGCCGCGGCGCGCGTTACGTGCTGCGCGTGGTGCGCGACGGCGAGGGGCTGGCCCGCCAGACCGGCCTGCTGGACGCCCGCGGCCGCCCTGTGCGCGGGTTGCCGCCGCCCGTCGTCTCCGGCGGCCTGTGTGATGCGGAAGCGGCGTGGCGCGGGGCGTTCCTCGCGCACGGTTCGCTCACCGAGCCCGGACGCAGCTCCGCCCTCGAGGTCACCTGCCCCGGCCAGGAGGCGGCCATGGCCCTGGTCGGTGCCGCGCGCCGGCTCGGGGTCACCGCGAAGTGGCGGGAGGTCCGCGGTGCCGACCGCGTCGTCGTCCGCGACGGTGACGCGATCGGTGCCCTGCTCACGCGCATGGGCGCCCACGAGAGCGTGATGGCCTGGGAGGAGCGGCGGATGCGCCGCGAGGTCCGCGCGACAGCCAACCGCCTCGCCAACTTCGACGACGCCAACCTGCGCCGTTCGGCCAGGGCGGCGGTCGCGGCCGCGGCCAGGGTGGCGCGCGCGCTGGAGATCCTCGGCGACGACGTACCGCAGCACCTCCTCGCCGCGGGCAGGCTGCGGGCGGAGCACACGCAGGCGTCGTTGGAGGAGCTGGGCCAGCTGGCCGACCCGCCGATGACCAAGGACGCCGTGGCGGGCCGCATCCGCAGGCTCCTGCACATGGCCGACAAGCGCGCGGCTGACCTGGGCATCCCCGACACCGAGTCTGCTGTCACGGCCGACATGCTGGAAGAGGCCTGAGCTCAGGAAGACGCGGACGATGGCGCCCGGGTGACGAGGTTGTCACCCGGGTTGTGAAGTGTGATCGACGGCCCGGTAAGTGAATCGATAAAGCCCCTAGGCCCGCCCGGCAGCGATCCGGACGATAGGGTTGACCTGGTCGAGCAGGCATTACTGGAGGAGGCGCGCACATGACCGTGCGGGTAGGCGTGAACGGATTCGGTCGTATCGGCCGCAACTTCTGGCGTGCCGTCGATGCACAGCGCGCCGCGGGCACCAGCGACATCGAGATCGTGGCGGTCAACGACATCACCGACAACGCCACCCTTGCGGGACTGCTCAAGTTCGACTCGATCCTGGGCCGGCTGCCCTACGAGGTCACCTCGACCGACGACGAGATCATCGTCGACGGGAAGGGCTTCAAGGGCCTCGCCGTCCGCGACCCTGCGGAGCTGCCTTGGAAGGACCTCGGTGTCGATGTCGTCATCGAGTCGACCGGCCTGTTCACCAAGCGCGAGGCGGCCGCCAAGCACATCGACGCGGGCGCGAAGAAGGTCATCATCTCCGCGCCGGCCACCGGTGAGGACCTCACCGTGGTGATGGGCGTGAACGACGCCGAGTACGACGGTTCGCAGACCATCATCTCCAACGCCTCCTGCACCACGAACTGCCTCGCGCCGCTGGCGAAGGTAATCGACGACGCGTTCGGGATCGAGAAGGGTCTGATGACCACGATCCACGCGTACACGCAGGACCAGAACCTGCAGGACGGCCCGCACAAGGACAAGCGTCGCGCCCGCGCCGCCGCTCTCAACGTGGTGCCCACCTCCACCGGCGCCGCCAAGGCGATCGGTCTCGTCCTGCCGCACCTGAACGGCAAGCTGGACGGCTACTCGCTGCGCGTCCCGGTCCCCACCGGCTCGATCACCGACCTGACGGTCGAGCTGCGCGAGGAGGCCACGCTCGACCAGATCAACGCCGCCTATCGGGCCGCGTCGGAGAGCGGCCCGCTGAAGGGCTACCTGCGCTACAGCGACGACCCGATCGTCTCGTCCGACATCGTCACCGATCCGGCGTCCTGCATCTACGACGCTCCGCTGACCAAGGTCATCGGCAACCAGGTCAAGGTCTTCGGCTGGTACGACAACGAGTGGGGCTACTCCAACCGCCTCGTCGACATCACCGAGCTGGTGGCGTCGAAGCTGTGAAGACCCTGGACGACCTCGTCGCCGAGCTGGACGAGGATCTGTTCGGCCGCCGGGTGCTCGTCCGCGCCGATCTGAACGTGCCCCTCGACGGTTCGAGGATCACCGACGACGGCCGCATCCGGGCGTCGGTCCCCACCTTGAAGCGCCTGCGTGACACCGGCACCCGCGTGGTGGTGGTCGCGCACCTCGGACGCCCGAAGGGGGCGTTCGACCAGGCGCTCTCCCTGGGGCCGGTCGCCGAGCGGCTCGGCGAGCTCCTCGGCGTGCAGGTGCCGCTGGCCGACCTCGGCGACGAGGCCCGGTTCACCGTCGACGCGCTCCCCGAGGGCGGCGTCGCGCTTCTGGAGAACATCCGGTTCGACCCGCGGGAGACATCGAAGAACGACGACGACCGTGCCGCGCTGGCCCACGAGCTCGCCGCGCTGGCGGGGCCCGAGGGCGTCTTCGTGTCCGACGGGTTCGGCGTGGTGCACCGCAAGCAGGCCTCGGTGTACGACGTGGCGCTCGACCTCCCGTCCTTCGCGGGCGACCTCGTGCTCGCGGAGGTCGAGGTGCTGCGCAAGCTCACCGAGACCCCGACGCGTCCGTACGTGGTGGTGCTCGGCGGTTCCAAGGTCTCCGACAAGCTCGCGGTGATCGAGGCGCTGCTGCCGAAGGTCGACGCGCTGCTGGTCGGCGGCGGGATGTGCTACACGTTCCTGGCCGCCCACGGTTACGGCGTCGGCGACTCGCTGCTGGAGCGCGACCAGATCGGCACCTGCCGCAAGCTCCTCGAGTCCGGCAAGATCGTCCTGCCCACGGACGTGGTGGTGGCCGACGACTTCTCGGCCGAGGCGAACACGCGCATCGTCGCCGCCGACGCGATCCCCGACGACTGGAAGGGGCTCGACATCGGCCCCGAAACGGTTTCGGCGTTCCGCGAGGTACTCGACGGAGCGGCCACCGTCTTCTGGAACGGGCCCATGGGCGTGTTCGAGCTCGCACCGTTCGCCGAGGGCACGCGGGGGGTCGCACAGGCGATCCTCGACGCCGAAGGGGCGTTCAGCGTGGTCGGCGGTGGCGACTCCGCCGCCGCCGTGCGGGCGCTTGGCCTGCCCGAGGACGGGTTCTCCCATATCTCGACCGGCGGCGGGGCGTCGCTGGAGTACCTGGAGGGCAAGTCCCTCCCCGGGCTCGCAGTACTGGAGCAGTAGATGGCACGAAGCATCGACGACCGCTCCGCCGGTGCCGGGCGCAAGCCGCTCATCGCCGGCAACTGGAAGATGCACTGCAATCACCTCGAGGCGATCGCGCTGGTGCAGAAGCTCGCGTTCGCGCTCCCGGAGAAGTACTACGACAAGGTCGAGGTGGCGGTGCTGCCGCCCTTCACCGACATCCGCAGTGTCCAGACGCTGATCGACGGCGACAAGCTGCTGATGGTGCACGGCGCGCAGGACCTCTCCCCGCACGAATCGGGGGCCTACACCGGCGACGTGTCCGGGCAGATGCTCGCGAAGCTGGGCTGCCGGTACGCGGTCGTCGGGCACTCGGAGCGGCGGCAGATCCACGGCGAGGACGACGCGCTCGTCAACGCCAAGGTGCGTGCCGCGGTGCGTAACGGCATCGTCCCGATCCTGTGCGTGGGGGAGGGGCTCGAGGTGCGCGAACAGGGCGACCACGTCGCTCACTGCACCCGCCAGGTCACCGCGGCCCTGGAGAAGGTGGAGAGCCAGCACGCCCAGACGCTCGTGATCGCCTACGAGCCGGTGTGGGCGATCGGTACCGGCCGTGTCGCGAGTGCGGCCGACGCGCAGGAGGTCTGCTCGTCCATCCGGGAGACGGTGGCGGCGAAGTACGGCCAGGCGATCGCCACGAGCGTGCGGGTGCTCTACGGCGGCTCGGTGAAGTCGAAGAACGTCGGTGAGCTCGTGGCCGCGCCCGATGTGGACGGCGCGCTCGTGGGTGGCGCGAGCCTCGATGCCGAAGAGTTCGCGCAGCTGTGCGCTATCGCCGCCGGTGGCCCGCTGCCGTGAGATCATCGGCGCCCGCCGGTCTCCGGTGAGCGTTGAGCGGTGGGGCCCGGCCACAGCCGACAGACGGTGTGACCCGCGACGACCTGCGGATCAGGGCCGGGTACCCTCGGTGCCCGAGCGGTGGGATGCGCCGTACCCGGCGTTCCGCCCGACAAGAATGAGGATGGGATGCAACTCGCCCTTCAGATCGTGCTGATCCTCTCCAGCGTGGTGCTGGTGTTGCTGATCCTGCTGCACCGCGGCCGCGGAGGCGGCCTGTCGAGCCTGTTCGGCGGTGGCGTGCAGTCCAGCCTTTCCGGGTCGAGCGTGGTGGAGAAGAACCTCGACCGGCTCACTTTGTTCGTGGGTGCGATCTGGGTGATCGCCATCATCGGTACCGGTCTACTCGTGAAGCTCGGGGTCTGAGGAGGTATGGCCATGGCTGGCGGCAACGCGATCCGGGGCACCCGTGTGGGTGCCGGTCCGATGGGTGAGTCGGAGCGAGGAGAGACCGCACCGCGTTCGCGCATCTCGTACTTCTGCTCGAACGGGCACATCACCACCCCGTCCTTCGCTTCAGAGGCCGACATTCCCGAGTCCTGGGACTGCCCGCGCTGCGGGCTCCCCGCGGGCCGCGACGGCGAGAACCCGCCCGCGCCGCCGCGCACGGAGCCGTACAAGACGCACCTCGCGTACGTCAAGGAGCGGCGCAGCGACGCCGACGGCGCCGCGATCCTCGAGGAAGCACTCGGCAGGCTGCGGGCGTCGCGCGAGCTGTAGCCGGCCGCCGCTGTAGGGGCCGGGGCCGCTGTCCGGGCTCACCGGAGGGCCCCGAGCTGTTCACCGAACGCCGTCACGAGGCGCGCCGCGGTGGTGCCGAGCGGCACCGCAGACGCCGCGAGGGTGACGAGCCGGTCGCCGCGCACGGTCGCGCCGAACACGCTGCCACCCTGGAACCGGCAGACGAAGCCGCCTCCGCCGGCCGTCACGTCCGCCCGCGAGTTGTCCTCGCACAGCCCGGCCACCGAGTCGAGGGTGTCGCTCGGGTTCGCTGCACCGGCCGGGGCGACGTCGACGGCGACGAAGGCGGGCCCGTCACCGGCGTCGCCTGCCGGGGCGGCTCTGGACGGGTCGTACACGCACCGGGTGTCGCTGGCCGTGGTGGCATCGGGAGTCCAGGTCAGGCCGGTGGTGGCGGCGAACTTCGCGGTGTCCAGCACGCACGCGGCGGGCGGGGCAGGCGGCGGTGCCGGTGGCAGAGCATCGGGCTGGGCGGGCTCGGAGGTGCCGGTACAGCCCGCGAGCAGCGCCGCAGCGGCCAGTACAGGCAGGGTGTGAGTGAACACTGCCCATAGGCTTCGTCGTTCGTCCGCCATCCCCGAACCTTCCCATGCCGCGTCCGGCGTGGCGGCAGCGCCGTCCCCTGGTGGTCGTCGCTAGCCTCGGACGGCATGACGCGGTGGACGTTGCCTCCCGACCGGATCCCCGACGCATGGTTCAACGTCGTCCCACACCTCCCGGCGCCCCCGCAGCCGCCGCTGCATCCCGTGACGCGGGAGCCGGTCGGTCCGGACGATCTCGCGCCGCTCTTCCCGATGGCGCTGATCGGCCAGGAGGTGTCGGCGGAGCCGTGGATCGACGTGCCCGGCGAAGTGCTCGACATCCTCCGGTTGTGGCGGCCCACGCCGCTGCAACGTGCGGTGCGCCTGGAGGAGGCCTTGGGCACGCCTGCTCGCATCTACTTCAAGGACGAGTCGGTGTCGCCCGCGGGGAGCCACAAGCCGAACACCGCCGTCCCACAGGCGTTCTACAACGCCAAGGAGGGCATCGCGCGGCTGACCACCGAGACCGGTGCCGGGCAGTGGGGCACCGCGCTCGCGTTCGCCTGCGCCCAGTTCGACCTGGACCTGCAGGTCTACATGGTGCGCGCGTCCTACGAGCAGAAGCCCTATCGGCGCGTTGCCATGGAGACATGGGGTGGTGCCGTCGTTGCGTCCCCGGTGGGTGAGCCCGGCCATCCCGGCTCGCTCGGCGCTGCGATCTCCGACGCCGTGCGCGACTGCGTCGGCCGCGAGGACACCCACTATGCGCTGGGTTCGGTGCTCAACCACGTGCTGCTGCACCAGACCGTGATCGGGCTGGAGGCGAAGGAGCAGCTGGATCTCGCGGGGGAGCGGCTGCCCGACGTGGTGATCGCCTCCTGCGGGGGTGGGTCGAATCTGGGCGGAATCGCGTTTCCGTTCGTGCCGGACGCCGGCGTGCGGCTGCTCGCCGTCGAACCGGCCTCGTGCCCGACGCTCACCAAGGGACGGTTCGACTACGACTTCGGCGATACGGCGGGCCTCACCCCGCTGATGCCGATGTACACCCTCGGCCACGACTTCGTGCCACCGTCCATCCACGCCGGTGGGCTGCGCTACCACGGCGACTCGCCGTTGGTCTCCGCGCTCGTCCGCGACGGACGCATGGCGGCGGTCGCCTATCCGCAGGGCCCGGTGTTCGACGCCGCCGTGCAGTTCGCCCGGGTGGAGGGGCGGATCCCGGCTCCGGAGTGTGCCCACGCCATCCGCGCCACGATCGACGAGGCGCTCGCCGCGAAGGAGGCGGGTGAGGAACGGGTGATCCTGTTCAGCTACAGCGGCCACGGCTTCCTCGACCTCTCCGCGTACGACGATCACCTGAACGGCAGGCTGCCCGCCGAGCCGGGCTGAGGCTCCTCCCGTCAGCAGCCGCAGGGCGCGGTGAGCGGGTCGGGCGCCGCGGTCGAGGTACCCATGTCCGTCTCGATCGGAAAGCCCTCCCGGATCCAGTACTCGACACCGCCGAGCATCTCCCGGACGCGGTACCCGAGCTCGGCGAAGGCGAGCGCTGCCTTCGTGGCGCCGTTGCAGCCCGGGCCCCAGCAGTAGGTCACCAGCGGTACCGCCGGGTCGAACAGGAGGCCCGCGCGCGCGGGGATCTCCGCGGTGGGCAGATGCACCGCGCCCGGGATGCGGCCTTGTCGCCAGGCGGGAATGCCGCGCGAGTCGACGAGCACGAAACCCGGATCGGTGTGGTCCAGCGCGATGTGCACGTCGGCCACGTCGGTCTGGAAGGTCAGCCGGGCCGTGAAGAACGCGACGGCGGCGGAATCGATGGTCATGACCCGGACGCTAAGTGGCATCTCGGACCTCTGGAACGGGTATTCCACGGTGATCGATCGAAATGACCGTGGATTCCGTGGAGATCAACATGGACCCGGGGGAGTCTCCGGACGAATCGGGCGGTAGATTCCCCGCGTGGCCGTGGAATCCCTCGACGAGGTCGACTGGCGCCTGCTGGAAGCCCTGCAGCGGGACGGCCGGGCGAGCTATGCCGACCTGGGTCGGCTCGTCGGGCTCTCGGCCAGCGCCGTCACCGAACGCGTACGCAGGCTGGAGGAATCCGGCGTGATCACCGGCTACACGGCGGAGGTCAACCCGGAGAAGCTCGGCCTGCCCATCACGGCCCTGGTGCGGCTGCGCTACCCGCACGGCAACTACAAGCCCTTCCGCGACATGCTCGCCAACACGCCCGAGATCACCGAGGCCCACCACGTCACCGGCGAGGACTGCTTCGTGCTGACGGTGCGCACGCGGTCGATGCGCCACCTCGAGGAGGTCACCGGGCGCATCTCGGTGCTCGGCGGCGTCACCACGAGCGTGGTCTACTCCAGCCCGCTGCCCCGCCGCTCCGTGGTGGGCACCACGAGCGGCAGCCCGTCGCGGTCGGCTCGCCGCAAGGCCTGAGCCGGTCGCACGGTGCTGTGGTCAGCGCTGTGGTCAGCCGGGCAGGACGCGCAACAGTGTCTCCGGTCCGACCGTCCGCGCTCCGCTGACACGCACTCGCTCCCGCAACCCGCGGTCGGCGGTGACCACGACCACGGGCTCGGCGGCGAGATCGGCGGCCAGGGCGGCGATCGCCGAGTCGCCGTCGGCCGGCGCGTGCAGGACGTCCAGCCCCGGGTGGGTGGGGAGGTCCTCGACACGGGCAGCGGCGCCCTCCAGGACGAGGTGCACCCGCACGTCCTCGTCCGTGGCCTCCTCGCCCAGCCCACGAGCGAGCAGGGCCGGACCGGCGGTGAGCGCGGCCGAGAGCTTCCCGGCGAGCTTGCGCGCAGCGCCGGCCCGGTCGCGCCACCAGCCGTCCGGGCGCGAGCCCACGACGTTGGCGCCGTCGACGATCACGTGGAGCACGGGCACCTCCGAATGCTCACGGGACGACGACGGCGAAGCGTCAGGCGATCGGTGGCACCAGGTCCCGGGGGAGCTTCGACGCCGCTGCGCGGTCGAGCAGCCAGAGGGTGCGTCGCCGCCCCCGTGCCCCGGCCACCGGGATCGCCACCTCGCCCGCGCCGCCGAGCGCCATGGCCACCGCGGCGGCCTTCGACTGGCCCGTTGTCATGATCCAGACCTCGGCGGCCCGGCGGATCGTCGGGAGCGTGAGCGAGACGCGGGTGGGCGGAGGCTTGGGGCAGCCGTGCACGGCCACCACCGAGCGTTCCGTCTCGTACACCGCCGGGGAGTGCGGGAAGACCGACGCGGTGTGGCCTTCCTCACCCATGCCGAGCATTAGCACGTCGAACGAGGGGACCGGCCCGTGGTCCTCCGGCCGTGCGGCGCGAGCCAGCACTGCGGCGTACTGCTCCGCAGCGGCCTCGGCGCCGGACGGGCCGGTGCCGGTGTCGGCCCCCATCGGGAAGACCTTCGCCGGATCGACCGGCAGGTGGTCGAGCAGCGCCTCCCGTGCCTGCTTCTCGTTGCGGTCGGGGTCGTCGGGTGGCACGAACCGCTCGTCACCCCAGTAGAACTCGACGCGGCTCCAGTCCACGGCGTCGCGCGCCACGGTGGACCGGATCTGTGCCAGCACCGCGATGCCGGTGGTGCCGCCGGTGAGCACGATCTTCGGGGTGTTGCCCGCGGCCTGCAGGTCGACGAGCCGCGTGATCAGCCGGGCCGCCGCCGCGGCGGCGAGCACGTTGGGATGCGAGTGGACGGCGATGTCCGGTGTGTTCATCAGGAACCAGCCGTGACGGCGGGGACCCGGACCGGTGCACGTCCGCGAGCTATCCGTCCGACGCCGGCCAGTGCGGCGCCGTAGATCTCGTCGGGATCGAGTCTGCGCAGTTCCTCGGCCAGGCAGTCGCGCACCTCCCGCCGTGCGAGGGCGACGAGCCGGTCGGGCTGACCGGGCTGGCGCAGGCTGCCCACCTTGCCGTCCGGACGGATCAGCTCGATCGGGCCCGACGGGCGGTCCAGCCGCACCGAGACCAGACCGGGCCCGGCTTCCGCGGGGGACCGCTTCACCCGCGTGTCGAGCCGGACGGCGAGCCAACCGGCGATCAGATCGGTGGACGGCGAGATCGCCTCTCCCGCGACCGTGGCGCCGGTGACGTCCTCGTGCGGGGGTGTGTCGAGGGCCGTGGCGAGCAGGGCCCGCCACGAGGTCAGGCGTGTCCAGGTCAGGTCGGTGTCGCCTGCCACGTGGTGGGCGCGGCGCTGCTCGAACGCCTTGATCGGGTTCTTCGACGACAGCGCGTCGGTGATGCGGCGCTGGGCGAGCTGCCCGACCGCGTCCTCGGACGGGACGGCAGGTGCCTCACCCGGCCACCACGCCACGACCGGTGCGTCCGGCAGCAGGAGCGGCATGACCATGCCGGCCCCCGCCTCGTCGGACGCCAGCGGACCGTAGCCGCGCAGCACGATCACCTCGCTCGCCCCGGCATCGCCGCCGACGCGGATCTGCGCGTCGAGGCGGGGAGCGGCCTTGCGCTGGCCGCGGGCCAGCACGATCACCCGGCAGGGGTGCTCGCGGCTGGCGGCGTTGGCGGCCTCGATGGCGCCCTCGATGGCACTGCCGTCGTCGGTGACGATCACGAGCGTGAGCACCCGGCCGAGTGCCAGCACCCCGCCGCGTTCGCGCAGCTCGACGAGCTTCTTGTTGACCGCCGAGGTGTTGCTCGACGGCAGGTCGACGATCATGTCCAGCTCCCGGATGCGGATCGGGCGGGGGTCACGGCCTGCGCCAGGTGCGGCCGGTGCGGGCCAGCATCAGGTCGGCCGACTTCGGGCCCCAGCTCCCGGCGGAGTAAGGGTCGGGGCCTGCTTCCTGCGCGGCCCAGTGCTCCATCACGGGGTCGAGGATCTCCCAAGAGCGCTCGACCTCCTCGTTCACCGGGAACAGCGACGGCTCGCCGAGCAGCACGTCGAGGATGAGCCGTTCGTAGGCCTCGGGGGAGACCTCCGTGAAGGCGGTGCCGTAGCCGAAGTCCATGGTGACGTCCCGGACCTCCATCTGGCTGCCCGGAACCTTCGACCCGAAGCGCATGGTGACGCCCTCGTCGGGCTGTACCCGGATGACGAACGCGTTCTGCCCGAGCTCCTCGGTCATCGTGGAGTCGAAGGGCAGGTGCGGTGCCCGCTTGAAGATCACCGCGATCTCGGTGACGCGGCGTCCGAGGCGCTTGCCCGTGCGCAGGTAGAACGGCACCCCGGCCCAGCGCCGGGTGTCGATCTCACAGGTGATGGCCGCGAAGGTCTCGGTCTTGGAGTTGGGGTCGAAGCCCTCTTCCTCCTTGAGTCCCCTGACGAGCTCGCCACCCTGCCAGCCGCCGGTGTACTGCCCGCGAGCCGTGGTCTCGTCGAGCGGGCCGACGAGCTTCGTGGCGTTGAGGACCTTGATCTTCTCGACGCGCAGCTCCGAGGACGAGAACGACGTGGGCTCCTCCAGCGCGGTGAACGCCAGGAGCTGCAGCAGGTGGTTCTGGATGACGTCCCGCGCGGCTCCTATCCCGTCGTAGTACCCCGCGCGGCCGCCGAGGCCGATGTCCTCGGCCATCGTGATCTGCACGTGGTCGACGTAGTGGGAGTTCCAGATGGGTTCGAAGAGCTGGTTGGCGAAGCGCAGAGCGAGGATGTTCTGCACCGTCTCCTTGCCGAGGTAGTGGTCGATGCGGAACACCGAGTCCTCGGGGAAGACGTCGTTGACGATCTCGTTGAGCTCGATGGCCGACTTGAGGTCGTGGCCGAAGGGCTTCTCGATCACCACGCGACGCCACTGGTCGCCGTCCTGGGCGGAGAGCCCGGAGCGGGCGAGCTGCTTGAGTACCACCGGGAACGCGCCCGGCGGGATGGAGAGGTAGAAGGCGTGGTTGCCCCCGGTGCCCCGCACGCGGTCCAGGTCCTGGACGGTCCGCTCGAGCTGGTCGAACGCGTCGTCGTCGTCGAAGCTGCCGGACACGAACCGGAAGCCCTCGGCGAGACGGTCCCAGACCGACTGACGGAAGGGCGTGCGGGCGTGCTGCTTCACCGCCTCGAGCACGATCTGGCCGAAGTCCTGAGTGTCCCAGTCGCGGCGGGCGAAACCGGTGAGGGCGAAGCCCGGGGGAAGCAATCCGCGGTTGGCGAGGTCGTAGATCGCGGGCATGAGCTTCTTGCGTGAGAGGTCGCCGGTGACTCCGAAGATCACCAGACTGCACGGTCCCGCGATCCGCGGGAGCCGCTTGTCACGCGGGTCGCGAAGTGGGTTGGTCCATCGGCCGCCCCCGATCGTGCGGGTTGCCATCGGTTTCTCCCAGTAGTCGATGTTGGCGGTTCGGTCTGTGATGACGGTGGCAACTGTCCTTGCGCTACAGCTGTTGTACCGCCCGCGCCAGGGTGACGAGGCCCGCCACCCGGTCGGTGAAATGAAGTCGGAGTACCGGTCGGCCCCGGCCGATCAGCGCCTCGGCGTCGGCGCGTGCCTGAGCCTGCTGCAGCTCGGCGAGATCCGCCGGCAGGTCGGGCTCGGCGTCGCCGGTGATCTGGCAGATCACGGCGTCGGCCGGGCCGCCTTTGTCGCGCTGCCCACTGCCGGGCAGGCAGCGTGGCGCCCAGCCGAACGTGGTGGGGAGCCCGGTGCGGCGGGTCAGCTCGGGCCGCAGTACCGCGGCCGAGGCGTCGTCGAGTCGGTCGAGGTAGGCGTGCACGGTGAGGTGCGCGTCCGCCTCCGCGGCGTCGATGAGCGCCCGGAGCGCCTCGGCCACCGTGCTGGTACCGCTCGGCAGCCACGCCCCCGCGTGCACGTCGATGTCCCCGTCGGTGAACTGGACGCCGGGAACGTGGACGGCGCCGTTGCCGGCGATATCGGCGGCGTCGGGGCGGTCGGTGGGGTCGACGCCTGCGAGATGCGCTGCCACCGCGGTGGAGTACTGCCACAGCATGAACTGCGCGGCGGGAGAACCCAGTGTGGCGACCGCGGCACCGTCGAGGGCACCGATGTCGGACGCACTGAGGGACACGGTGACGGTGCCGGGCCGGAGCGACTCGGGGTCGGCCCACTCCGGGGCGTCCGGGCCCTCGACCACCACCGGCAGCGGCCCGCGACCGTCCTTGCCGAGACCACCTGCGACGAGCTGCGCGGCCCACTCGGCGAGGCCGGTGGCGCCGCGCTCGGCCAGCGCGACGACCGGGGCCGCGGCGAGCAGCGCACCGAGAGCAAGGCACGGGTTCGCCGGGTCGTCGGAGTCCAGTTCGGCGCGGACCTCGGCGGCCTCGGCGATCACTGCGCCGACGTCGACGCCGGCCAGCCCTGCCGGTACCAGGGCGAACGCGGTGAGCGCCGCCCACGGGCCGTCCACGTCGGACGGCCCGAGCACGACCGTGGCGCCGGCGGCCTGCTCCATGAGCGGGCCGCCCGGTGCCGTGACGACGACGGTCTGAGCAGCGGGGTCGAGCCCTTCGGCCTGGAACGCCCGATGCACGGTGTCGCGCACCAGCTCGACCGCCGTGGTGTCCTCGCCAGGAGGGGCCGACACCACGAGAACGGTGGCAGCGAGGTCGCCGGCGAGGGCGTCGGCGACCTGAGCCGGATCGGTGGTGTCCAGGACGACCAGCCGCGGATCGCCCTCGGCGAGCACCTCGGCGGCCACACCCACGCCGCCTGCCGCGGCCAGCACGACGCGCACCTGCCCGGCCACCCGCAGCTGCTCCCGCAACGCCTCGATCTCGCCGACCAGCGGACGGGACGCTCGGGCTGCGATGACCCACCCCGGCCGCGCAGCTCGCGGCCAGAGACTGGAGTCGCACCGGGCGATCCGGCTGGCGACGGAGTCGTCCACCAGCCGCTCGACCACATCGGCCTGCGGCGGGACGGACGACACGAGTCGTGCGGTCACGAGGTCAGCGTGCCCCGTCGAGCTGCTGGCGGACGGACTCGGTGAGCTCGGCCCAGGACTTCTCGAACTTGTCGACGCCCTCGTCCTCCAGCACGAGGAACACGTCGGTCAGGTCGATCCCCACGCGCTCGAGCTCGTCGAACACGTGCTGGGCTTCGGCGGCCCTGCCGGTGACACGGTCGCCGTCGATCTCGGCGTGGTCGGCGACTGCGTCGAGCGTCTTCTCCGGCATCGTGTTGACGACGTCGGCGACCACGAGCTCGGTGACGTACATGGTGTCGGGGTAGTCCGGGTTCTTGACGCCCGTGGACGCCCAGAGCGGCCGCTGCTTCCGTGCGCCCTGCTTCGCCAACGCCTCCCAACGCGGGCCCGTGAAGACCTCCTGGAAGGCCGCGTAGGCCAGCCGCGAGTTGGCGATGCCCGCCTTGCCGCGCAGCGCGAGGGCCTCGTCGGTGCCGATCTTCTCCAGCCGCTTGTCGATCTCGGTGTCGACGCGGGAGACGAAGAAGCTCGCCACCGACGCGATGCCGGCGAGCTGCTGGCCGTTGGCGGCGGCCTGCTCCAGGCCGTCGAGGTACGCCCCCATCACCAAGCGGTAGCGCTCGACGGAGAAGATCAGCGTGACGTTGACGCTGATGCCCTCGGCGATAGCGCGGGTGATCGCGGGCAGGCCCTGCTCGGTGGCCGGGATCTTGACCAGGAGGTTGGGCCGGTCCACCGCCTTCCACAGGTCGCTCGCCTGGGCGACCGTGCGGTCGGTGTCGCGGGCCAGATTGGGGTCGACCTCCAGCGAGACTCGCCCGTCCACTGCACCGGTGGTCTCCCACGTGCCGCTGAACACGTCGCAGGCCTCTTGGACGTCGGCAACGGTGATCTCGCGGATCGCGTCCTCGACCGACGCCCCGCGCGACGCGAGCTCGCGGACCTGCTGGTCGTAGGCCTCGCCGTGCGAGAGGGCGCCGGCGAAGATCGTGGGGTTGGTGGTGACACCGACCACGTGCTTCTCGGTGATCAGCTCCTGCAGGTTGCCCGTGCGCAGGCGCTCCCGGGACAGGTCGTCGAGCCAGATGGAGATGCCCGCGGCTGCCAGAGCAGCGAGCCTGTCATTGCTCATGATCTTCCTCCTCAGGAGACGTTCGCCAGGCTGCGTCGGGCGGCCGCGACGACGTTCTCGGTGGTGAAGCCGAATTCGCGGAAGAGCGTCTTGTAGTCGGCACTCGCGCCGTAGTGCTCGATGGAGATGATTTCCCCCGCATCACCCGTGAACTGGTACCAGGGCTGGGCGATTCCCGCCTCGACGCTGACGCGCGCCTTGACCGCGGACGGCAGCACCGACTCGCGGTAGGCCTCGTCCTGCTCGACGAACCATTCGACGCAGGGCATCGAGACCACGCGGGTGGGTACGCCCTCGTCCTCGAGCACGCGGCGGGCGTCGACGGCGATCTGCAGCTCCGATCCGGTGGCCATCAGGATGAGCTGGGGTTCGCCGGTGGATGCCTCGGCCAGCACGTATCCGCCGCGGGCGACGCCGTCGTAGGACGTGCCCTCCAGTACGGGCAGGTTCTGGCGGGTCAGGGCGAGGCCCTTCGGGCCCTCGGGGCGTTCCAGCGCGGCGCGCCAGGCGTGGGCGGTTTCGTTGGCGTCGCCGGGGCGGAGGAGCGAGAGGCCGGGGATGGCGCGCAGGGCGGCGTAGTGCTCGATGGGTTGGTGGGTGGGGCCGTCTTCGCCGAGGCCGATGGAGTCGTGGGTCCAGACGTAGATGACCGAGGCTTGCATGAGTGCGGCGAGGCGGACGGAGGGGCGCATGTAGTCGGAGAAGGTGAGGAAGGTGCCGCCGTAGGGGCGGGTGGGGCCGTGCAGGGCGATGCCGTTGAGGATGGCGCCCATTGCGTGTTCGCGGATGCCGAAGTGCAGGGTGCGGCCGTACCAGTGGGCGTTCCACATCTTCGTGGCGGTGGAGGGCGGCCCGAACGAGTCGGCGCCCTCCATCGTGGTGTTGTTGCTCTCGGCGAGGTCGGCCGAGCCGCCCCACAGCTCGGGCAGCACGTCCGCCAGGGACTTGAGCACCTCGCCGGAGGCCTTGCGGGTGGCCAGGCCGCTGGGGTCGGGCTCCCAGACCGGCAGCGCCTTCTCCCAGCCGATGGGGAGGCTGCGGCCCAGCATCCGGTCCAGCAGCTCCTTGCGCTCGGGCTCGCGCGCCGCCCAGTCCTCGAACTGCTTGGTCCATGCCTGGCGGGCCTCGTGGCCGCGGTCGACCACCTTGCGGGCGTGGGCGAGGACCTCGTCCTCGACCTGGAAGTTCTTGTCCGGGTCGAAGCCGAGGATCTTCTTGACCTCGGCGACCTCGTCGGCGCCGAGGGCGGCGCCGTGGGCCTTGCCGGTGTTCATCTTGGTGGGGGCGGGGTAGCCGATGATGGTGCGCAGTTCGATGAAGGAGGGGCGGTCGGTTTCGGCGCGGGCGTTGTCGAGGGCCTGGAGGATGCCGGTGACGTTTTCGCCGCTGTCGACGATTTGGACGTGCCAGCCGTAGGCCTCGTAGCGTTTGGCGGTGTCTTCGGACAGGGCGATGTCGGTGTCGTCTTCGATGGAGATGCGGTTCTTGTCGTAGATGACGGTGAGGTTGCCCAGTTGTTGGGTGCCGGCGAGGGAGGAGGCTTCGGAGGTGACGCCTTCTTCGATGTCGCCGTCGGAGGCGATGACGTAGATGTGGTGGTCGAACGGGCTGTCGCCGGGGGGTGGTTCGGGGTCGAACAGGCCGCGTTCGCGGCGGGCGGCCATGGCCATGCCCACGGCGGAGGCCAGGCCCTGGCCCAGGGGGCCGGTGGTGATCTCGACGCCGGGGGTGTGGCGGTGTTCGGGGTGGCCGGGGGTCTTGGAGCCCCAGGTGCGCAGGGCTTGGAGGTCGGCGAGTTCGAGGCCGTAGCCGGACAGGTAGAGCTGGATGTAGAGGGTGAGGCTGGAGTGTCCGGCGGAGAGGACGAAGCGGTCGCGTCCGATCCAGTCGGGGTCGGTGGGGTCGTGGCGCATGATGCGTTGGAACAGGGTGTAGGCCAGTGGGGCCAGGCTCATCGCGGTGCCGGGGTGGCCGTTGCCGACCTTCTGCACGGCGTCGGCGGCGAGCACTCTGATCGTGTCGACCGCCTTCCGGTCGAGATCGGTCCAGTCGCTGGGCACGTCGGCTCGGGTCAAGAGCTCGATGTCGGTGTCGGCCACGGCACTTCCCTAGGGGGTCTTGTGGAGGCGCAGGCGCGGGACGCCTCGACGCATCCGGCTTGCGGGTCAGCCTACCGAGGTGACGCAGGCAGGTGTGATCACTGGCGGAACGGTCACCCGCCGGTCTACCCGCGAGCATGCCCCGGCATGCCCCCGGTTACCATCGACAAGCCGTAGAACTCGGGAAGTCCGATTCCCCCACACGTTGGATTGAGGTTGCCGGTGAGTGTGCCCGTGTCGCAGCAGGGGGCGTCGCAGGTGCCGCCTGCCCCGGGCTTCCGTGCCGGGCTGCAGCGGGCGCAGGACACCATCAAGGCGTACCTCGGCCTCACCAAGACGCGCATCATCGAGCAGCTACTGGTTGTCACCGTTCCGGCGATGTTCCTCGCCCAGCGGGGGATCCCGTCCGTGTGGCTGATCGCCGCAACCCTCCTGGGTGGCGCGGCCGCGGCGGCGAGTGCGCACGCCCTCAACTGCGTGGTCGACGCCGACATCGACGCCGTGATGAAGCGCACGGCACGACGCCCGCTCGCCAAGGGCCAGGTGCCTCCCCGCAACGCGCTGATCTTCGGCCTCGCGCTCGGGGCGCTCAGTGCGGTGTGGTTGGGGCTCACCACGAACTGGCTGGCAGCAGGGCTGTCGGTGGCCGCCATCGCGTTCTACGTGCTGGTGTACACGCTGATGCTCAAGCGGCGGACGTCGCAGAACATCGTGTGGGGCGGCGCGGCAGGCTGCATGCCTGTGGTGATCGGATGGGCCGCAGTGACCGGCACGGTGCAGTGGCCGGCACTGGTGATGTTCGGTGTGATCTTCTTCTGGACCCCGCCGCACTTCTGGGCTCTTGCGATGCGTTACCGCGAGGACTACGCCGCAGCCGGCGTGCCGATGCTCCCCGTGGTGGCCACGCCGGCCCAGGTGTCGCGCCGCATCGTCGTCTACTCGTGGGTGATGGCCGCGTGGACGCTCCTGCTGGTACCGGCCACCTCCTGGATCTACACGGGCGTGGCGCTGCTCGGGGGTGCCTGGTTCGTGTTCCAGGCCCATCGGCTGCACGCCGGTGTCGCCGCAGGACGTGACGTCACCCCGATGAAGCTCTTCCACCTGTCGAACATGTACCTCTGCGTCCTCTTCGCCGCCATCGCGGTGGACGCGGCGGTCGGCCTGCCGGTTCTGCGGTTCTGACGCGGCTCCGGGCCGCGGGCCTCGACGCACGCACCTCGCAGCACGTGTGGTGACCTCGCAACGCGCCGGCCTGCTGCGACGATGCACGGCGGGCTGCGACGACGTGGTTGTCCACAGGTTCTTCTGATCGCCCGGTCCGCGCCTGCGCGGCCGTGCAGGCTTGTCGTATGGATCACGTGCCTGTTCGGATCACGTGCCTGCTCGGATCACGTGGCGGCGGGAACTGCTCGCCGCCGGGTTCGCGGCCGGTGAGGTGCGGCAGCAGGTGCGGGTGGGGGCGCTCGTGTCCGTACGCCGCGGCGCCTACCTGACGGGCGCGCTGCCGCCCGATCCTGAGCTGCGTCACGTCATCCTGGTGCGGGCCGCCCTCTCCGACCTCGCCGCGGACGCCGTGGTGAGTCACGCCTCCGCCGCCGTGGTGCTCGGGTTGCCGCTGTGGAACGTGCCGCTCGGACATGTGCACGTCACCCGGTGCCGCAGGTCGGGCGCCCGGCGCAGCAGCGGCGCGCACGTTCACGCCGCGCCGCTGGAGCCGGATGAGATCGTCGAGGTCGACGGGCTGCGGCTCACCTCGCCCGCGCGCACGGTCGTCGACCTCGCGCGGTGGTTGCCGTTCGAGCAGGCGGTCGTGGCCGCGGACGGAGCGCTCCGGCTTGAGCTCGTCACGCGGGCAGGGCTGGCCGAGGCCGTCGAGCGCGCCGCACGCCGGTCGGGAAGTCCCGCGGCCCGTCGTGTCGTTGCGTTCGCCGACGAGCGCAGCGAGAGTCCTGGCGAGTCCCGCAGCCGCGTGGCGCTCCAGAACGCGGGTCTGCCGCGGCCCGTGCTGCAGTGGGAGGTGCACGGGGCCTCCGCGTCGTCCGCTGGACGTGGGACGAGCTGGACCACTTCGATCCCGTGGCCGAGCGGCTCCTGCGTGCGTTCGGGGCCCCGGAACCCACCTCGCAGCACATGTGGTGACCTCGCAGCGCGCCGGCTTGCTGCGACGATGCACGACGGGCTGCGACGACGGATGCGACGAACGACGGACGCGACGACGCCCCCTGACGGCCGCAGCCGTCAGGGGGCGCCCGGTCGGCGTTACGCGGCGGGGATCAACCCGTTGGGGTCGAGCACGTACTTGCGCGCTGCGCCCTGGTCGAACTCCTGGTAGCCACGCGGTGCGTCATCGAGAGGAATCACGGTGGCGTTGACCGCGTCGGCGATGTGGGCCTTGTCGTGCAGGATGGCCATCATCAACTGGCGGTTGTACTTCATGACGGGGCACTGGCCGGTGGTGAACGAGTGGCTCTTCGCCCAGCCGAGCCCCAGCCGCACCTTGAGCGTGCCCACCTTGGCGTCCTCGTCCGCCGCACCGGGGTCGCCGGTGACGTAGAGGCCGGGGATGCCGAGCCTGCCACCCGCCCGGGTGACGGTCATGATCGAGTTGAGCACGGTGGCCGGGGCCTCGTGCATGCCCTTCCCGGGTGCGCTGGCCTCGAAGCCCACGGCGTCGACGGCGCTGTCCACCTCGGGTACGCCGAGGATCTCGGCGATCTGGTCCTCCAGCGAGGCGTCCTGCGTGATGTCCACCGTCTCGCAACCGAACGAGCGCGCCTGCGCCAGCCGGTCGGCGTTGCGGTCCCCGACGATCACCACGGCAGCACCGAGCAACATCGACGAGTACGCCGCCGCCAGCCCGACGGGTCCGGCACCGGCGACGTATACGGTCGACCCGGTGGTCACACCGGCGGTGTAGGCGCCGTGGTACCCGGTGGGGAAGATGTCCGACAGCATCGTGAGGTCGAGCACCTTCTCCAGCGCCTGCTCCCTGCTGGGAATCTTCAGCAGGTTGAAGTCGGCGAACGGCACCATGACGTACTGCGCCTGGCCGCCTTCCCAGCCACCCATGTCGACGTATCCGTAGGCCGATCCGGCGCGTGCGGGGTTGACGTTGAGGCAGACGCCGGTCTGGCCCTCCTTGCAGTTTCGACAGCGCCCGCAGGCGATGTTGAACGGCACGGAACAGATGTCTCCGATGTCCAGGAACTGGACGTCCTCGCCCTTCTCGACGATCTCACCCATGATCTCGTGGCCGAGTGTCTGTCCGGGCGGGGCGGTGGTGCGACCGCGCACCATGTGCTGGTCGGAACCGCAGATGTTGGTGGCGATGTTTCGCAGGATCACCCCATGGACGGCCTTCTGGGTCAGCCCCTTGGCCTTCGCTACATCGGTAGGTACCTCGAGCTTCGGAGGGTCGTGGTCCTCCACCGAGACGACCCCGGGCTCCTTGTAGACGACGATCTTGTTACCACCCATGTGCTCCTCCAGACTGTGCCGACGTTGGCGGGCCCACGGGACATGAGCCATAAGCCGCCGAGAGGTGTGCGCAAACCCGAGTCTTCTCGGCCCGCGCATTTGCGCAAGGGCCCGTTAGCGCAGAATTTCCGGGGTTTGCCAGTGCTTGCCGTGCACATGGTGATCGAGAAATGCGGTGACCGTCTCGTACCAGAGCGCAGCGTGCTGGGGTGAAAGCACCCAGTGATTCTCGTCGGGAAAATAGAGGAACCGGTGCGGGAGGGTGGCCGGGTCGCCCTCGTGCCGGGAGACGAGGTCCCACCACAGGCGCAACGCCTCGCCGATCGGGACGCGATAGTCCTTGTCGCCGTGAATCACGAGCATGGGCGTGCTGATGGCGTCGACGTGCCGGTGCGGGCTGTTGTGCTCGGCCATCTCCTCGGTCATCTCGCGCAACCAGTAGTGGGGAGCATCGGTGGTGGTGCCGAACTGGTCGAGCGCCCAGAGGCTCGCGTGGGTGACGATCGCCCGGAAGCGGTCGGTGTGCCCGGCGATCCAGTTGGCCATGTATCCGCCGAAGGAGCCACCCATCGCCGCGGTGTGCTCGGCGTCGATGTCGGGCCGGGCCTCGGCGGCGTCGGTGATCGCCATCAGATCCGTGTAGGGCGCCGCGCCCCATGCGCCCCATCCGCGCTGGATGAAGTCGAGTCCGTACCCGGTGGACAGGGCCGGGTCGGGCAGCAGCACCGCGTACCCGCGGGCGGCCATCAGCCACGGGTTCCAGCGCCACTGCCACGCGTTCCAGCTGCCCAGCGGGCCACCGTGCACCCACAGCAGCAACGGAGCCGGGGTCGACTCCGTCGCCGCGGCGGGCAGCACGAGCCAGGCGCGCAGCGGGCTGCCGTCCTCGGCCGTGGCGTGCACCTCGGTGAGCGAGCCGGGCAACGCGGGCGACGGCGCCGGAGCGGGCAGCGGCACGGGCTGCTGGTCCGCGGTGGTCGCGTCGAGCCGGACGGGGGCGGGCGGGTGGTCGACCGCGCTGCGCAGTGCGTAGACGTGCGTGCCGTCCGGAGCCACCTGCAGGTCGCTGTACGCGCCGTCGTCGCCGGTCAGGCGCGTGACCGTGGAGTCGGCCAGCTCGATGCGGAAGACGGGGGAGCGGCCGCCGTCATCGGCGGTGACGATCAGCGCGGTCGAGTCGGGGGTCCACCGGACGTCGCCGGGCCACCGGTCCCAGCCGGGTGCCACGTCCCGTGCTGCTCCGCCGGCGAGGGGCACCACCACGAGCCGGGTGTCGGGGGCAGTGGTCGGTGTGGTGATCAGCTGCTGCCAGAACGCCACCTGCGCGCCGTCGGGGCTGATGACCGGGCCGCCGAACTCGTGGCCCGGGTCGTCGGCGAGCACTCGCCGGTCGCCGGTGGCCACCTCGATCGCCACGAGCACGCTGCGGGTGGATCCGCCGGACTCGGCGACCTGCCACGAGGTGACGACCGTGGCGCCGTCCGGCGAGATGTCGTGGTCCGTCTCGACGAGGGCCGTGCCCGGGGTGGGGGTGAGGTCGCGCCACTCGACCGGGCCGTCGGAGTCGGACACCGCCACCGTGCCGGCCATCAGCCGCGGCTCGTCCGGGCCGAGGTCGTGGTCCCAGAACCGCACGGGGTAGCCGGCGTGCAGGATCGCGGCGACCTTCTTCTCGCGGCGCTCCTTGCGGCGCTTCTCGTCGTCCTCGGCGGAGACGGCGGCCGGGAACGTCATCGAGGTGGCGAGGACGGTGCCTGCCACGCGAGCGACCACGGGCGCGCTCAGGCCTCCTGGCCGGCTGCCGACGAGGCGCGCCTCGCCGCTCTCCGGAAGCCGCCACAGGGCCTGGGGAGCGTCCTCGGGCTGGTCCTTCGCCTCGGGGTCGGGGCGGGCCGAGGTGAACAACAGAGCGCCGTCGGGGGTGAAGGCGGGGGAGGACTCGCCGGTCGGGCCGCTGGTGAGCCTGCGGGCGGATCGCCTGCCGGTCGGGTCGATCTCCCAGAGCGCGGTGCGGTAGCGGTTCTTCTCCGGGGTGAGCGCCGCCACGGTGGTGACCAGCCGGCTGCCGTCCGGGGCCAGCGCGAGCCCGCTCAGGCGGGGCAGCGCCACGTAGTCCTGCAGGTCGTGGAAGGGGGTCGGGGAGGTCTGCGGGGTCTCCGTCACGACCGATGTCTAGCACGGTTTCGGGTGATCATCTCGGCGCTGGATAGTCTCCTGCTGCGCACGAGGGAGAGGACACAATGGATCGACGACCCCTGCTCGCGCGGGGGAGCAGCATCGGCGCCGCAGGAGCAGCTGTGATCGCCCTGCTGGCCGGCTGTGCCGGTCCGGAGCAGGCCGGTCTGCCCGGCGGCGGGGAATCCGCTCCCACCTTGACGATCTACTCGGGTCGCAGCGAGGAGCTCGTTGCGCCGCTGATCCCGCAGCTGGAGAGAGCGGTCGGACGTGATGTCGAGATTCGCTACGGCAGCACCGACGCGCTCGAGACGCAGCTCACGCAGGAGGGTCCGGACTCCCCGGCGGACGTCTTCCTCGGCCAGGACGGCGGTGCGCTGGGCACGCTGAGCCGGGCGGGGCTCCTCGCCCCGCTCCCCGCCGAGGTGGTGGCCCCGGTCCCGGAGCGCTACCGGGCGCCCGACCTCACCTGGGTGGCCACCTCCGCCCGTGCCAGGGTGGTGGCCTACAACCCCGGCCGGGTGGCGGAGACCGACCTGCCCTCGGGCCTGGACGACCTGCTCGCCCCGCGGTGGTCGGGACGGCTCGGCTTCGCCCCGACCAACGCCTCCTGGCTCTCGTTCGTCACCGGCCTGCGACTCGTCCGCGGTGAGGAGGGCGCCCGGCAGTGGCTCACCGCCTTCGCGGCGCAGCAACCTCAGCGCTTCCACGGCAACGGCGAGATCGTCGAAGCAGTGGCGGAGGGCAGCATCGATGCCGGTCTGGTGAACCACTACTACCTGTACCGGAAGACCGAGCGGCTCGATCCGGCCACCTATCCCGTGCGCAACCACTACGTGCCCGACGACCCGCTCGGCCTGGTCAACGTGGCGGGAGCGGGCGTGCTGGCCTCGAGCGACGACCAGGACGCCGCGCGCCAGGTCGTCGCGTTCCTGCTGTCGCGCCCGGCCCAGCAGCATGTCGTGGACGAGACGGGGGAGTACTCCGTGCTCGCCGGCGTGACGCCGAGCAGGCCCTTCGAGCTGGCGCCCCTGGAGTCGCTGTCGCCGCCGGTGCTGGACCTGGCCGACCTCGGGTCACTGGAGCGCTCCGAGACCATGCTGCAGGAGGTCGGGCTGCTCTGACCTGCGCAGGTGCGGCGGTCAGGGCAGCAGGAGCAGCTTTCCCGTGGTGCGCCTGCCCTGCAGGTCCTCGTGGGCGGTGGCGGCGTCGGCGAGCGCGTAGCGGTGGCCGATCCGCACGTCGAGCGTGCCGTCGACGACCTCGGCGAACACGTCGGTGGCCCGGGTCCGCAGCTCCTCAGGCGTGGGGATGTAGTCGAAGAGCTTGGGGCGGGTGAGGAAGAGCGAGCCGCCGGCGTTGAGCCGCATGGGGTCGACGGGCGGCACGGGCCCGCTCGACCCGCCGAAGAGCACCAGCATCCCGCGGCGGCGCAGGCTCGCGAGGCTCGCGTCGAAGGTCGAGCGCCCGACGCTGTCGTACGCCGCGTGGACCCCCGCACCGCCGGTGAGGCTCCTGACCGCGTCGGCGAGATCGGCGACCTCGCCATATCGGATCACGTCGGCCGCTCCGGCGGCGCGGGCGAGCTCCTCCTTCTCTGCGGTGGACACCGTGGCGATCACCCGGGCGCCACGGGCGGCCGCGAGCTGGGTGAGCAGCAGACCGACCCCGCCTGCCGCGGCATGCACCAGTACGTCCTCGCCGTGCTGCACGGGGTGGGCATCGTTGACGAGGAAGTGCGCGGTCATCCCTTGCAGCAGGAGCCCCGCCGCGACCTCGTCGGAGACACCGGGCGGCACTGGCACCGCCTTGTCCGCCGCCACCGTCACACGCTCGGCGTAGCTGCCCAGCGCCTCGACCCACGCGACACGGTCGCCCACGGCGAAGTCGGTGACGTCCGGACCGAGAGCGAGCACGCGACCGGCACCCTCCAGCCCGGGGACGTACGGCATCGCCATGGGGTAGGTGCCGTTGCGCTGGTAGACGTCGATGTAGTTGACCCCTGCCGCGGCGACGCCGACGAGGAGCTCGCCCGGGCCGGGCTCGGGATCGGGCAGCTCGGCCGGGTTCAGGACCTCGGGCCCGCCTGCGTTGCTGATCTGGATGGCGCGCATCCGCCGATCCTGCACCCCGCACCCGGACGGTCGTGCACCCCTGCCGTCTGGCGGGAGGTCAGTTCAGATCGGCGAGCGCGGGTTGCGGCTCGGCCGCGACCGGCGTGGCGACGGAGACGGCGGCCTGCGGGCGCTCCGTGGTGGCGGACCACAGGGCCGCGGCGGCCACCGTGACGAGTGCGGCCCCGAGGACGTGCAGCGACACGAGCGCCTCGGGCACACCGAGTGCGTACTGGATGCCACCGAGGGCGCCCTGGGCCACCACGGCGACGATGAGCGCGACGTACCGGCGACGCAGCCGCGACGGCGCGTGCACGGCCGCCAGGGTGAACCCGAGCGCCACGAGCATCCCGAGGTAGGCGAAGAGCAGATCGGCGTGCAACTGCGCCGCCGCAGGCACACCGATGCCGAGGCGGGGGGTGGCCGCGTCGCCTGCGTGCGGTCCGGCCGCGGTGACGAGGGTGCCGGCGGCCAGCAGCGCAGCGAACACGACCGCGCTCGTGGCGACGAGCCCGCGAACGGCGCCCGGCACCGTGCGGCGCGGTGGCCCGTCGCCGTCGGAAGAGGCGTCGACGAGCTGCATCCCGAGCCAGACCAGCACCATCGACACGAGGAAGTGGACCGACACGCTCCACCAGACCAGGCCGGTGAGCACCGTGAACCCGCCGATCACCGCCTGGGCGACCACACCGAGCGGCTGGACCAGCGCGAGCCTCGTGAGCCGCGCCCGGCGCGGGCGCGTGGCGAATGCCGCGATCAGGCAGGCGCCTGCGACGAGCACCACGGCGATCGTCAGCAGGCGGTTGCTGAACTCGATCCACTGGTGGAGGCCGGCGACCTCGGGGTGCGGGGCGGGCACGAGACTGCCCGGGAAGCACTCCGGCCACGTCGGGCAGCCGAGGCCGGATCCCGTCACGCGCACCACGGAGCCGGTGACCGCGATGCCGCCCTGCGCGACGACCGCGGCCACGGCGAGCCGGCGCATCAGGGCGGGCGGGGTCGAGGGCAGGCGGTGCAGGAGTGCAGGTCGGGCCACACCCTGATGGTAGGTGGGCGCCTGCAGGCGCCGGTGCCGAGCCCGTCCGCGACATGGTGACGCATCGCTGTTCGATCGGCTACGGATCAGCGATACGTGTCCATGTCGCGCCGCTGCCCACGGGGGCAGGCGGCTGCATGATGTGCGGGTGACGGTTCTGGCGGCCGGGTTGGCGCTGCTCGCGGCCGGTCTCTTCGCGGTCTCGACGGTGGCGCAGCAGCGCTCCGCGGCCACCGTCCCGGACGAGCGTGCACGCGGCCTCGGGCTGATCCGCGTGCTGATCGGCCGTCCCCGGTGGTGGGCGGGTGTGATCGGCGACGGCGGTGGCTACCTGGTGCAGGCTGCCGCGCTCGGGTTCGGGTCGCTGCTGCTCGTCCAGCCGTTGCTGGTCACCACGCTGCTCTTCGCGCTGCCGCTCGGAGCTGCGTGGGCGGGCCGCACGCTCACCCGGACGGACTGGGTCTGGGCCGCGCTGCTCGCGGTGTCGCTGGCGGTGTTCGTCGTCTCGGGCGACCCGACCGACGGGGTCGACCGCGCGCCCGTGCGTGACTGGCTGCCGGCCGGCGCCGTACTCGCCGGGTTGTTCCTGGTCTGCGTCGTGGCCGCGGCCCGCACCAGTGGCGTGACGCGGGCGGTGCTGCTCGCCGCGGCCACGGCGCTGGCATACGGGGTGGCGGCCGCGCTGACCAAAGGTGTCGTCGGGCAGCTCGACGAGGGTCTCGTCGCGTTCCTGGCGAGCTGGGAGGTCTACGTGCTCGTCGCCGTCTCGGTCGCCGGCACGGTGCTGCAGCAGTCGGCGTTCCAAGCGGGTGAGCTCGGTGCGTCGCTGCCCACGATGATCGTGGGCGAGCCGGTGGTGGCCGTGGTGCTCGGGGCCGTGGTGCTGCAGGAGGAGCTGCGGGCGGACGGTGCCGAGTGGGCGCTCATCGTGCTGCTCGTCGTCGTGATGGTTGTGGCCACCACGGCGCTGGCCCGCTCGTCCGCGCGGACGACGGCGATGCCCCGGCCCGCACCCGCCTGACGCGCGGGGGCGCCGGCCCACACGCTGCATCCGTCGTCGCAGCCCGTGGTGCATCGTCGCAGCCCGCCGGCGCGTTGCGAGGTCACCACACGTGCTGCGAGGTGCGTCGGCAGGGCTCAGGCCGCGGGCGTGCCCGCACCGCTCGGCGCGGTCACGCCCCCGACGGCCTTGGGCACCAGCAGCTCGCCGATCACCGGCAGGGCGAGGAAGCCCTCGGCGCCGGCGTAGAGCAGCCCGACGCGCGGCAGGTCGATGTGGTGGCGGTAGGCCAGCACACGGGGTAGCCACTCGGGGTCGAACTTGGCGTTGAAGTCGTGCAACGACTTGATCTGGAAGAACGGGTTGAGCACGCCGACCGCCCAGCGTGCCGCACGCTGGGCGGGGCTGAACGGGATGTCGTCGGCGAAGAGGCGGCCCCACATCGCGAAGTTCATCGAGAGCCGCCGCACGCCGCGCTGACCCAGTGCTGCGGCGGCGCCGGCGATGAGGAACTCCGTCATGCCGTTGGGGGCGTCCGGGTCGTGGCGCATGAGGTCGAGCGTGTAGCCGAACGACGGACCGTAGGCAGGCACCACGCGCAGGAACCCGCCCGGAACGCCGTCCTCGTCCAGGGCGACGCAGAGCAGGAACTCCTGGTTCGCGCCGGCGCCCGTGACGTCCTGCGACAGCGACATCGTGAAGCCGCGCTCGGGTGCCTTGCCCCGCCACTTCGCACTGATCGCGTTGAGCTGCTCCACCAGGCGTGGCGGGGCGTTGGACTCGGCGATGAGCTGGAAGCGGTGGGTCCGTCCGACGCGGCGGACCGCGGCCCGCAGGCTCTTGCGCCCCGGGCCGTCGAGGGTGAACCGCGCGCAGTCGAGGATGGCCTCGTCGCCCAGGTAGAAGCTGGTGAAGCCACGGGAGGCATACAGCGGCATGCTGGCCTCGCGCACGGCGAGGAACGCGGGGTTCCAGGCGCGCTCGTCGCACATGTCGAGGAACTCGTCGAGCGCCCGCACCACCGACTCCGGCGCTCCGATCGGATCGGCGGAGACCAGCGCGTAGCCGCCGAGGTAGGTGTAGGCGAGCACCGCCTCGCCGTCGGAGGAGAAGAAGAAGCTCTTGTCGTCGCGCAGCGAGAAGTAGGCGAGGGTGTCCCACCCGTAGGTGCGGACGAGGCGGTTGGCGTGCTCCCAGTCGCCCTCGGTGTGGGGGTGGCGCCCGACCAACGGCCGGAACAGCAGGATCGCGAAGACGACCAGCCCGGCGATGCCGAGCGCCAGCAGCGCCGTGGGGAAGAAGTCGGCGAAGAACCGGGAGCGGTAGGTGTAGGGGCCGTCCACCCCCACCAGCCCGCCCGCGACGGTGGCGAGCGCGCCATCCAGGGTGACCCCGGGTTCGATGCGGTCGCTCTCCACCCAGAGCGCGACGAGCCCGAACGCGAACACGCCGGCGAGGTAGAGCGGCACGAACCGGACCAGCCGCAGCAACGACGGAGGGTCGGCCGGAGCGCGGAACTCGTCGCGGTACCAGACCAGTGCCAGCAGCATCGCGACACAGATCGTGACCGCCACGGGGTGCGGGCCCTTCGACATGTGCGCGATGCCGCCCACGATGAAGAGCGCGACGGCCACCCGCCAGGCCAGGCGTTTGCGCTTCGCCAGCTGGTCGGCCAGCAGGATCAGGAGCAGCCCGACGATCACCGAGACGACGTGCCCGGCCACCGGGAGCCAGAGCTGGTCGATCGCGTCCTCGCGACCGTCCAGCCGGGCGTGCACGATCGGGATCTGGGCGAGCAACTGCAGAACCCCGCCGAGGGCCGTGAGCACCGCGATGATCGTCACGGCGCGCCTGCCCTGTTCGGGATGCCGCTGCGGCGCCGGGATCGGGTGCGCGGGCGGGGCGAGATCGGGCAGGGCTGTCACGGGGGCTGTCGCGGGCGCCGACACGGAGGTCGTCACGGACCCGTCCCCTGCCGGGGTTCCTGCCACGGGGGTGGGAGGCAGCACGGGACGCACGGCCCCCGCCGGTCCGGCACCTTCGGGTGCGGCGAACTCGGGCCGCAGCGTCGGGAAGAGGATCACCTCGCGGATCGAGTCGACGCTGGCCAGCAGCATCACCAGGCGGTCGATGCCGACACCGAGGCCACCGGTGCACGGCATCCCGTGCTCCAGCGCGCGGATGTAGTCGAGGTCGATGTCGCCGGCCTCCGGGTCGCCGCCCGCCTTGGCGCGGGCCTCCGCCTCGAACGCGGCGAGCTGCTCGACCGGGTCGTTCTGCTCCGAGTAGGCGTTGCAGAGCTCGAACCCGGCGACGATCAGCTCGAAACGCTCGACGTACGCGGGGTCGTCTCGATGCGCCCTCGCCAGAGGGGAGACCTCGCGGGGGTAGTCGATGCAGAAGACCGGCCCGACGACGTCGTGCTGCACCTTCTCGTCGTAGACCTCCTTCATGAGCCGGCCCGCGCCCCAGCCGCGTTCGTAGGGGATACGCAGCCGGTCCAGCACGGCCCTGGCCTCGTCGATCGGCATGGCGGGGTGCATGGTGGCGCCGGTCTTCTCGGCGATCATGTCGGCGAAGCGCACGCGCGACCACGGTGTGGCGCCCAGGTCGATGGCGTGTCCGCCGTAGTGCACGACCAGCGAGCCCCCGGAGTCACCGAGGGCCGCCCGAGCCGCGGTCGTGATCATGCCCTCGACCAGGTCCATCATGTCGTGGTAGTCGGCGAAGGCCTGGTAGGCCTCGAGCATCGTGAACTCGGGGTTGTGCCGGGTGTCGATGCCCTCGTTGCGAAACACCCTGCCGATCTCGAACACCCGCTCCAGCCCGCCGACGATCAGCCGCTTGAGGTGCAGTTCCAGCGCGATGCGCAGGTACATGTCCAGGTCGAGCGCGTTGTGGTGGGTGACGAACGGGCGAGCCGACGCCCCGCCCTGGATCGTCTGCAGCACCGGGCCCTCGACCTCGGTGAAGTCGTGGTCCTCCAGATACCGGCGGATCGCGCGGATCGCGGTGTGCCGGATCCGGAAGATCTCGCGGGTGCGCTCGTTGGCAGCGAGGTCGATGTAGCGCTGCCGGTAGCGGGTCTCCACGTCGCTGAGACCGTGGTGCTTGTCGGGCGCTTCGAGCAGCGACTTGCCCAGCAGGGCGAAGTCCTGGACGCAGACCGAGAGCTCGCCGCGCCGCGTGGTCATCACCGTGCCTTCGGCACCCACCCAGTCGCCGCGGTCGAGCTCGTCGAACTCGTGGTGGCGGTCGGGCCCGAGCACGGCGGTGTCGACGAACAGCTGGATCGTGCCGGTGCGGTCGCGCAGGACTGCGAAGGTCAGGCCGCCCTGGTGCCGGACGAGCTCGAGACGCCCAGCGAGGCGCACGTGCTCGGCGGTGTGGGTGTCGGGCCCCAGCGCGTGGTGGGACGCCCGGATCTCCGCGGTGGTGTGGTCGATGGGGTAGCGGTAAGGCAGCCCGTGTCCGGAACGTGCGGCCTCGAGCTTGCGCAAGCGGTGTTCCCGCTGGTCTGCGCCATGCCGGCCATCTGTACCGGACGTCATCATGGCAACGATAGAGTCGCCGGCCCCCCGCGCCCACAGACTTCGATACCCCCGATCGGGGTTTTCGGCAGGTGAGGCGCCGCCCGTTCGGAACTCACGCGAAGACCAGCGCGAGGTGGGTCGCCAGGTCGTCGCCGCGCAGCCGCGCGGCCCGGTACCCGACGTGGCCGTCCGGGCGCACGAGGTAGCAACATCCACCGACCGCGCTGTACGCGGCGCGGAACTCCCCGGCGGCGTCGCGCAGCACGGGCACCGGTGTGCCGCCCAGCAGCCCGTCGGCCACGTTGTCCGGAATATCCGCTTCGTCGGCGAGGATGATCCGGGCGTCGAGGTGGTCGCGTTCCCGTGCCCGCGCGATGGCCGCTCCCGCGGCGGCGAGCTCGGCGATCTGCTCCGCCTGGTCGACGTAGACGAGCAGCGTGTGCCGGCATCCGTCGAGCACCTCGTACAGCCGCAGGGGGAACGCCACGCATGCGCGACGCAGGCCGCGGCAGTCCGGGGCGCGCTCGCCCGGGGCCGGTCCGCCCTTGAGCTCCCCGGCCCCGTTGTCCCCGCTGACGATGGGGCTGTCGGGATAGCTCACGAGCAGCTGGGCCTCGCGCAGGATGACGGTGGCCGGGTCGTCGCTCTCGTAGCCGCTGCGAGCGTGTCGCACGGTGCGGCCCACCACTTCCTCGCCGACCGGCCGTCGTTCGGCGTCGTAGCTGGCCAGGAGCCCGTCGGCCGCGTCACCCTGCGCGGCGAGCGCGACTCGCCACGCCAGGGCGACGGCGTCCTGGATCCCGGTGTTCATGCCCTGCGCCCCGGTGGGCGGGTGGATGTGCGCCGCGTCCCCGGCGACGAACACGCGGCCGGTGCCGTAGGAGTCGACGATGCGGTGGCTGATCCGGAACACCGACGACCAGCGCAGGTGGGAGGCGTGCGTGGGCTCGGGGGCCAGCCTGTCCAGCACGGCCTGGATGTGCCGCAGCTCCGGCCTGGGGCCGGCGCTCATCCCGTGTTCGACGGACTTCTCGGCGCCGTCGCCGTCATGGCTGAGCGTGGATCCGTTGTCCTGAGCGGAGAGCTCCTCGGGCACCAGCATCGACACCCGGTACCGGCGCCGTCCTGGGAGCGGGATGGCGACGAGCAGGTCGTCGACGTTGCCGCCGTCGCCGATGTGCTGGGCGCGGATGGCGTAGCCGGAGGGCTGGTGCCAGTCCACCTCCACGTCCCCGAGCATGTACTGCTCGGGGAAGGCGTCGCCCTCGAACTTGAGGCCCAGGCCCTTCCGGACCGTGCTGTGGGCGCCGTCGGCACCGATGAGGTACCCGGCCCGCAGCTGCGACTCCCCGTCCGGCCCGCGGAGCTTGACCGAGACGCCCTCGGCGTCCTGTTCGAAGCGCACGAGCTCGACACCGCGCTCGACGTGGCCGCCGAGCTCGTTGTAGCGCTGCTCGAGCAGGCGCTCCGTCTCGTACTGGGGTAGCGCGGCGAAGCCGTACGGAACCTCGGGTGGCAGCTCGAAGTCCACCTTCGCCACCTGCTCGCCGTTGACGTACACGAGTTGGCCGCGCATCGGCGTCGAGGCGTCGAGGGCGCGCGCGAGCACCCCTGCCGACTCCCACAGCTCGAGGGTGCGGGGCTGGACCCCCACCGCCTTGGCGTACGGGATCGGCGCGAGAAGACGGTCGATGATCCGGCACTCCACCCCGCGGCGCCGGAGTTCGACGCCGGCAGTGAGCCCGACCGGGCCCGCCCCCACGATCAGCACGTTCTCAGCCATGCATCCTCCGTGGTCGTCGCTCAGATCGTCTCCTCAGGTTTCGCTCCGGTAACGGGACTCGCGGTGCGCATGGTCGGCGTTACTGCTGGTGGGAGGCTCGCCACACCCTGTACTCAGCTGAGTGAGGCCGTCCGGGCGGGCTCCGGACCGGACGGTGGGGCCGGGGTCAGGGCCTGTTCCACCCGCTCCAGCTCGTCCACGAGCCGGTGGATCCAGCCCCAGCCGTCGAACGCCCGGAGCGCCGCGGCGGGCGCCTCGGCGAAGCGCACGGCCAGGTGCTGGGCGGCGACCTGCGCGCGCAGCGCCGTCGCGTCCCCCGACGGTGCTCTGCCTGCCGCGACCGCCGTCGCGGCCTCGCGGTAGGCGTCGGCGACCTCCTGGGCGTCCGCGCGCAGGAGGACACCGAAGTCGGGCCAGGGCAGCGGATCGGTCGCCGGGTAGCGCACGCACAGGGTCCGCGAGTACTCCGCGATGCGGTTCGCGACGGCCAGCACGACCAGCCATTCGGGTTCGGGGCCCGGTCTGGCCGGCTCGGAGCGGTACTGGGCGTAGGTGTACTCGAACAGCGTCGACAGCCGGGTGAGCGGTTCCGTGGACGGGGGAGGCCCCGTGCCGGTCAGGTACGCCGCGGAGGCGACGATCTCGTCGGCTCCGGCGCGCATGCAGTCGGCGGCCACCCGGCGCACCTCGCCGGTTCCGCCGCGCGGCCACACCGCCGCCCCGATCAGCGCGCCCACGAGGCCGCCGATGATCACGGCGAACACCCGGTCCTCGGCGAGCTCCCAGTTCGCCGGTGCCACCTGGGCGAAGACGACCGAGACGACCAGCGTGAAGCCCGCCTGCGCCGCTCCCAGCCCGAGCAGCGGGCCCGCCGCGAACGCCGCGAGCATCAGCAGCGGGGTGAGCCAGGCGTAGACGTGGGTGTCCGGGCCGACCAGCGTCAGCAGGACGGCCGCGATGATCGCGCCGATGATCGTGCCGGTGAACGCCTGCAGGAGCACCGCACGGCTGGCGACGGCCGAGGTGCGCATCAGGCTCAGGGTGGCGAGCAGCACCCAGAAACCGTGGGTCAGCGCGAGCACGCCCGCGATGATCCGCGCGACGGCGAGGCCGATGGCGAGCCGGATGGCGTTCTGCAGGTAGACCGAGCGGGGTGTCATGTGGGCCCGCAGCCGTCGCCACCAGAGCGTGACGGGGGAGGCGTGCAGGAACCAGAAGTCGACGGGTGTGTCGGCCGGCGGCGGAGCAGGCGCACCGAGGGTGGCCCGGATCGCGAGCACCAGCGTCCGGACGGACTCCGTGACCGCGGAGACCGCGAGCTCACCGCGCAGCCACGGGGCGGGGTCGACCGCACCGGCGAGCCGGAACGTCTCACGCTCGACGTAACCCGACAGCGCCTGGTCGATGACGTCCCTGGGTGGCGTCGCGCCCTCGCCGAGCAGCGCGTCGCGCACGGCCGCCAGCGCTTTGGCGTCCGTGTCGAGCAGGCCCGCGGTCTCGGGTGACGTGCCCGGTTCCCCCGGCAACGAGCGAGCCCCGGCTGGTGCCGGTGCCGTGGTCTGCTCGGTGGAGGCAGCGGCGCGCTGCTCGGCCAGCCGGTCGGCGGCCAGCCCGAGCCGCCCGATGACCACCCGGACCGCGAGGGATGCGTGGGTGAGGCTCCGGTCGTGGCGGCTGGGCCCGGTGGGACGTGCGGCCGGTGGGAGGGTGCTCGCCCGGAGCTGTGCGCCGGCGTGGGTTGCCTCGGCGCGCAGGGCGGCGATCCGGCCATCCCCGTCGGGAGCACCGGCGACGAGCCAGGTGCGCAGCCCCTCGGCGAGAGCTGCCGCGGCTCCCGCCGCGTAGGCGACGCGTGGCACGAGGTCCGGGGGTGACGGCGCGGGCCACAGCAACCGGTCGGCGAGCACGAGCAGCAGGACCCCGACCGTCAGGCCGATGAGGCGTTCGCCGAGCAGCTCGGGCGTGTAGGGCGGGAAGCACGGGAGCACGTAGAACAGCTGCAGGCCGCTGGCGACGGCGGCGACCCGGGGGCCGCCGACGGCGGCGAAGGACACCAGAAACCCGACCACGAGCATCCCGGCCGCGGCGGCCCAGGTGTTCACGGCGAGAACCGTGCCGAGCGACGCCAGCGCCAGACCGACCACGAGAGCACAGAGGTAGGTGCGGGTGCGCTGGGCCGGTGTTCCGTCGACCTCCGACAACGCACCCAGCGCGACCGTCGCGAACAGCGCGTAGACACCGGCGTTCACGTCGCCGACCAGATAGAGGCACACGAAGAAGCCCGAGCTGGCGGCAATGGTGACGCGAAACGCGCGGTGGACGATGAGGAGCCCGGGGTCGCGCTCGTGCAGGAACGCCACCGGCCGCCCCAACAGCCGCGGCCGGCGGCGTTCGTCGGTCACGTCTCCTGACACCGCCGTACCCGGCGACCTCCGGCTCCGTCGCCGGTCACGACGGGCCCCACGTGCCGGGGGCATAGGGCAGGGGAGCGGTGCCCGGGTCGAGGATCGGTTCCACGATTCGCCAGGCCTCCTCCAGGGAGTCCATCCGCGCGAAATGCGTGGGGTCCCCGGCGAGCGCGTCGGCGAAGATCCGCTCGTACGCCTCGTGCACCGGGCCGAGCGCCTGCCGGAAGTCGACGCCCATCGGCAGCTCCGTCGCGATGTCGCCGCCGCCGGGTTGCTTCGCGAGCAGGAAGAACGTCACTCCGGCGTCGGGCTGCAGGCACAAACGGATCCGGTTGGGCGCGAGCGTCCTGCCCCCTTCGCCGTGGAACAGCCGGCGCGGCGGCGGCCGGAACGTGACGACGATGTCCAGCACGGTCTCGGCCAACGCCTTGCCCGCCCGGATGTGCACGGGCACCCCGGCCCAACGCCAGCTGTCGATGTGCAGGGTGAGAGCCACGTACGTCTCGGTCGTCGAGTCGGGGGCGACCCCGCGCACGTCCCGATAGCCGGTGTACTGCCCGCGCACCACCTCGGACGGATCCACCGCCCGCACGGACGACAGGAGGGTGTACTTCGCGTCGCGCTGGTCGTCGGCGGTGTCGTGCTGCGGGCTTTCCATCGTGAGCAGGGCGAGCACCTGCAGCAGGTGGTTCTGCACCACGTCGCGGACGGTGCCCACGGCGTCGTAGAACGAGCCGCGGTCGGCCACGTCGAAGTCCTCGGCCATCGTGATCTCGATGGAGTCGATCCAGGTGCGGTCCCACAGCGGTTCGATCAGGGTGTTGGCGAAGCGCAGCACCAGGAGGTCCTCGACGGGCTCCTTGCCGAGGTAGTGGTCCACGCGGAACAGCCGCTCCTCGGGCACGTGCCGGCGCAGCTGCGCGTTCAGCTCCCGTGCCGAGGCGAGGTCGTGGCCGAACGGCTTCTCCACCACCAGCCGGCACCGGTCGGTGAGCCCGACGGCGGCGAGCGCGTCGGCCACCGTGCCGAACAGCGAGGGCGGCACGGCCAGGTAGTGCACGACGAAGGCGTCCTGCCCGGCCTGCTCGCGGACGGCCGCAGCGAGCCGCTCGAACGTCGTGGGGTCGTTGTAGTCGCCCGCCACCATGTGCAAGCTGCGTTGGAGCCGTTCGAGCACCGCGCCGTCGACGTCGGGCACCACGGCCCCCACCGCGTCCCCGGCGTGCTTGCGCAGCTCGTCGGAGCTCCAGTCGGACCGTGCGACCCCGATGACCGGCACGGTCAGCTCGTCCCGCTCGGTGAGCCGGTACAGGGCGGGCAGGATCATCTTGTGTGCCAGGTCGCCGGTGACGCCGAACAGCACCAGCGCGTCGGCGGCCGGGCCCGGGCCCGTGATCGATCCTGTCGCGGGCCCGGTCGAAGGAGCAGTCATGACGCGGCCGGCTTCTCGTCGTGGCCGCCGAACTCCTTGCGCTGTGCCGACTCGACCTTGTCGGCGAACAGTTCGCTCCCGCGCGAGGCGAACCGGCTGTAGAGCGCGGCGGTGAGCAGCGGCGCCGAGACGCCCTCCTCGATCGCCGCGATCGACGTCCAGCGCCCCTCACCGGAGTCGGAGACACGGCCGGAGAACTGCTCCAGCTGCGGGTCGGCCGCCAGCGCCTCCGCGGTGAGGTCCAGCAGCCACGAGCCGATGACGCTGCCGCGGCGCCAGACCTCGGTGACCTCCGCGAGGTCGATGCCGTCGTAGGGGTAGTAGCGGGGGTCGCGTAGTGGTGCCGTCTCGGCGTCGGCCTTCTCCTGGTGCTTGCCGACACCGGCACTGCGGATGACGTTCAGGCCCTCGGCGTAGGCGGCCATGATCGCGTACTCGATGCCGTTGTGCACCATCTTCACGAAGTGCCCGGCACCGGACGGGCCGCAGTGCAGGTAGCCCTGCTCGGAGCGGGACACCTCGCCGGTGCGGCCCGGGGTGCGCCCGGCCGCGTCGACGCCGGGAGCCAGCGACGCGAAGATGGGGTCGAGCCGGTCCACCGCCCGGTCGGGGCCACCGATCATCAGGCAGTAGCCGCGCTCGAGCCCCCAGACCCCGCCGCTGGTGCCGCAGTCGACGTAGTCGATGTTGTGGACGGCGGCCACCTCGGCCCGGTCGATGTCGTCGCGGTAGGAGGAGTTCCCCCCGTCGACGATCGCGTCACCGGGCTCGAGCAGGTCGAGCAGGTCGGTCACGGTGTTGCCGGTGACGGCCGCGGGGAGCATGAGCCACACCGTGCGGGGTGGCGCGAGTGCGTCGACGAGCTCCTTCAGGCTGCCTGCGCCCTCCGCGCCCTGGGCGACCATCTGCTGCACGGCCTCCGTGGAGAGGTCGTGGACGACGCACTCGTGGCCGTCGCGGAGCAGGCGGCGCACCATGTTCGCGCCCATCCGGCCCAGGCCCACCATCGCGATCCTCATGCTCGGCTCCTCTGCTGCGAGACTGCTCTGCCCTGGTGCTGATGTGCGTGAGGCTGCAGCGGACACGTGTCGCCCCGTCGGTCAGGGCGTCGGCCACCGCCGCACTGGGCGGTCCCCCCATCGGCCCCGCGCCGGCCGGCAGGGTCACCGGGCAGGCCGTCGCGGCCGTCGCGCCCCACGTCGGACGCCGGCCTCGGCCGCGGTCTCGCGGCGCGGGCCTTGCGCGAAACTACCGCGTCAGGGCCACGGGGAACCCCGATGAGCCGCAACAAAGACCGGAGTGCCAACGAACGGGTGTCGACATTCCGGTACTGCAGCTCATACGGTCCACGCACGCGGATGTCGGCCGAATCGCAGCTGCTTGCACAGGAGGCCCGCCCATGACCGCTGTCTCGCCGAAGCCGGTTGTCGCACGCCCCTACCCGGCGCGCCGATCGGTCAAGGGGTCGACGCTGGTCAGAATGCTCCACACGACGGATCCCAAGGACATCGCGATCCTTTATCTGACGACGTCCTTCGGGTTCTTCCTCGCCGGCGGCCTGATGGCGTTGCTGATGCGCGGTGAGCTGGCGGTGCCGGGGGAGCAGTTCCTGTCCAACGAGCAGTACAACCAGCTGTTCACGATGCACGGCACGATCATGTTGCTGCTGTACGCGACGCCGATCCTGTTCGGCTTCGCCAACTACATCGTGCCGTTGCAGATCGGTGCCCCCGATGTGGCCTTCCCGCGGCTGAACGCCTTCTCGTACTGGTTGTTCCTGTTCGGCGGGCTGATCGTGCTGAGCGGGTTCATCACCCCGGGCGGGGCGGCGGACTTCGGCTGGTTCGCCTATGCGCCCCTGCACAGCTCGACATTCTCGCCCGGCGCAGGCGGAAGCCTGTGGACCGCCGGCCTGATCGTCGCCGGCCTCGGCACGATCCTCGGTGCCGTCAACTTCATCACCACGATCATCTGCATGCGCGCGCCCGGCATGACGATGTTCCGGATGCCGATCTTCACCTGGAACATCTTCGTCACCGCGATCCTGATCCTCGTCGCGTTCCCGATCCTCACGGCCGGGCTGTTCGCCATGCTGGCCGACCGGCAGCTCGGTACGCACGCGTTCGACCCCGCGAACGGCGGGGCGATTCTGTGGCAGCACCTGTTCTGGTTCTTCGGCCATCCCGAGGTCTACATCGTGGCGCTGCCGTTCTTCGGCATCGTCACCGAGGTCTTCCCGGTGTTCAGCAGAAAGCCGATCTTCGGTTACAAGGGGCTGGTCTACGCGACCCTCTCGATCGGCGTGCTGTCGGCGGCGGTGTGGGCGCACCACATGTATGCCACCGGGGCCGTCCTGCTCGCCTTCTTCTCCTTGACCACGTTCCTGATCGCGATCCCCACCGGGATCAAGTTCGTGAACTGGATCGGCACGCTGTGGAAGGGCAGTCTGACGTTCGAGTCGCCGATGCTGTTCGCGCTGGGCTTCCTGGTCACGTTCCTGTTCGGTGGTCTCACCGGCATCGTGCTGGCGTCCCCGCCGCTGGACTTCCACGTCTCGGACACCTACTTCGTGGTGGCGCACTTCCACTACGTGCTGTTCGGCACGATCGTGTTCGCCACCTACGCCGGCATCTACTTCTGGTTCCCGAAGATGACCGGCCGGATGATGGACGAAACCCTGGGAAAGATCCATTTCTGGCTGACCTTCATCGGGTTCCACCTGACCTTCCTGGTGCAGCACTGGCTGGGCAACGAGGGCATGCCGCGCCGCTATGTCGACTACCTGCCCACTGACGGGTTCACCACGCTCAACATGGTCTCGTCGATCGGTGCGTTCGTGCTGGGGCTCTCGGTGCTTCCGTTCATCTGGAACGTCTTCCGCAGCTACCGCTATGGGCGAATCGTCACGGTGGACGACCCGTGGGGCTTCGGCAACTCGCTGGAGTGGGCCACCAGTTGCCCGCCGCCGCGGCACAACTTCACGGAGCTGCCGCGGATCCGTTCGGAGCGTCCGGCGTTCGAGCTGCACTACCCGCACCTGGTGGAGCGCTTCCGTGAGGAGGCGCACGTCGGGCAGCGGCCTGCCGTGTCGGAGCAGCTGACCGATGAGGTCGCCCAGGAGCAGCAGCCGGACTCCGACGACCCGCGTTCGCGGTGACGCCGTTCAGCCGAAGCCGACCATCTGCAGGTTGAGCGGTAGCTGGTCGCGGTGCGGGCCGGCGAGCCTGCCGCTGTCGACCGGGATGACCGGGGCCGTGCCCGGTGTCGTCTCCTCGAGAGCCTCCTCGCCCGACACGACGCCTTCGCCCGTGAACCGGGACAGCACGAACGGCAGCCCGTTCGACTCGAGCGGGGACGGCCCGTCCATGACGTGGAAGTGCAGGTGGGGTGTATCGGTGTTGCCGCTGTTGCCCAGCCGCCCGATGACGTCGCCGGTGCGCACCTGCTGGCCCGGCCGTACCCGCAGCGATCCCGGCTGCAGATGTGCGTAGAGGGCGAAGCGGCCCCCGCCGAGGTCGACCACGACGTGGTTGCCGGCAGCCGTCTGCACGGTGACGCCGTCGGGCAGCTTCCCGGGCGTCTGCTCGGGCATCCCGTCCTCGGCTGTCACCACCATGCCGTCGGCTGCCGACAGGACGTCGGTGCCGAAGTACCGGTAGGAGCTGACGTCGGTGGGCGGACCGCTGTAGAGCCGGCGCTGGGCGTCGAGCTGTACGAGGTCGACCGCGAAGCGCTCCGCGGCGTGCACCGTGCCGTTGATGGGGAGGACGGCCCCGCGGTGCGAGGTGATCGTGTCGCAGCAGCCGTTGCCGACGACCCATCCGGATCCGCGCAACGGGGGCGCGAGGATCACTGCCGGCTGCCCGGTGACCGCGACGGGTACGCCGGTGAACTCGAGGTCGCGCATCGGCGGGGGTGCGGGGTCGGTATCGCGCGGGCCTACGTCCTCCGGGGCCTGTGCGGGCTGTGTCGCGACCGCGAACCGGTGCCGGACGAGGTGGGGCAGCGGCGCGTCGGGCGCCAGGGTGGCGTCCACGAAGAGGTAGCCGGACTCACCTGGCCGCAGGCTCGGGCCCGGCGAGTCGCCGGCAGGACGGAAGAGCCTGCCCAGTGCATCGGCGTCGAGCGTGGACAGCGCGGAGTCGCCGTGTGTGCCGTCGAGGACGGTCACGCTGCGTAGATGAACCTCCTCGCTGCTCGGGTTCGTGACGGCGAGCTCGTAGGCCAGGTGCACGCGGTCGTCGGCGCCCAGAACCGGGGCGATCTCGGCCACCGGGGACACCGCGATCGGGGTGAGCACCGTTGCACCGGTGCCGGGTTCGAGCGTCGGCACGCGGGTGGTCGGCGGCGCTGCGGTGCTGGTCGGGGCGGGGGCGGGGGGCGCGCCGGTCGGCGCACACGCGGTGAGGACGCCCGCGAGCAGCACGGCGACGCGCGCGCGGGTTGCTGTCGTCATCACCCCTCCCGAGTCGGGCCAGTCACTCCGGACCCATGAGTATCGCCTGGCCACAGGAGGGTCACCATGACTCGTTAGAGTTACTGCGCAACGGTAATGACATTCCGACACTCCCGGCGCATACGCTGGCCGGCATGCCGTTCGCGCAGCCGCCCTCCGAGACCAACGGGGCCTCCCGTGCCCTCCCGGTGAACCCGGTGTTCGCGGCCGAGCCACTGGTCGTGCCGCGCAACGCGCTCCCCGAGGAGGGGATCGATTCCCAGATCGCCTACCAGGTCGTGCACGACGAGCTGATGCTCGACGGCAACGCCCGCCTCAACCTGGCCACGTTCGTCACCACCTGGGTGGAGCCCGGTGCGCGCCGGTTGATGACCGAGACCCTGGACAAGAACATCGTCGACAAGGACGAGTACCCGCGCACGGCCGACCTCGAACTGCGCTGCGTGCGGATGCTGTCGCGCCTGTGGAACGCCGCCGACCCGACGGCGGCGCCCGGCTGCTCGACCACCGGATCGAGCGAGGCCTGCATGCTCGGCGGGCTGGCGCTCAAGCGGCGCTGGCAGCACGCCCGCCGGGCCGCCGGCCTGCCGACGGATCGGCCCAACATCGTGATGGGCATCAACGTGCAGGTGTGCTGGGACAAGTTCGCCAACTACTTCGACGTCGAACCGCGGCTCGTGCCGATGGCCCCTGGCCGCTACCACCTGACCGCGGAGGAGGTGGTGGCGCGCTGCGACGAGAACACCATCGGCGTGGTCGCGGTGCTCGGCTCCACCTTCGACGGCAGCTACGAGCCCGTGGCCGAGATCTGCGCCGCCCTCGACGCGCTGCAGGAGCGCACCGGCCTCGACATCCCCGTGCACGTGGACGGCGCGTCCGGCGCGATGATCGCGCCGTTCTGCGACCCGGACCTGGAGTGGGACTTCCGGCTGCCCCGGGTGGCCTCGATCAACACGTCGGGGCACAAGTTCGGCCTGGTCCCCCCGGGCGTCGGCTGGGTCGTCTGGCGGGACGCGGAGGCGCTGCCCGAGGACCTCGTGTTCCGGGTGAACTACCTCGGCGGTGACATGCCGAGTTTCGCGCTGAACTTCTCGCGCCCGGGCGGGCAGGTGATCGCGCAGTACTACATGTTCCTGCGGCTGGGCATGGACGGGTTCCGGCGGGTGCAGCAGACCTGCCGCGACGTCGCCGTCTCGCTGGCCTCGCGGATCGGCGAGCTCGGCCCGTTCCGGCTGATCACCGACGGCAGCGAGCTCCCGGTCTTCGCGTTCACCCTGGCCGACGACGTCGTCAACTACTCGGTCTTCGACGTCTCCGCGGGCCTGCGGGAGCAGGGCTGGCTCGTCCCGGCCTACACGTTCCCCGCCGACGTCACCGACCTCGCCGTGCTGCGGATCGTCGTGCGCAACGGGATGTCGCACGACCTCGCCGACCTGTTGATGGACGACCTGCGCCGGGTCGTGGAGCGGCTCGAGTCGCAGAAGGCGCCGCAGCGCGGCGCGGAGTCGGCCTCCTTCGCCCACGGCGTGAAGGCCTCCACCTCCGCCGCGTCTACGGGGTCCGGTGTAGGTCGCTGACCGGCGGCGGCGCCGAGGCGAACACGTCGACGAGCCGGTCCCAGCGGTTGCGCCGCCCGGCCGGGAAGCGGGCGCGCGCCCTGGCCATCCGGTGCTCGTCGTAGCGGCGCCGCGCCCACGCGGAGTTGGGCCGGGCAAGGCGGAAAGCGGCGTAGAGCGACAGCAGCGGGACGAACACGCCGATCACGCCCAGCAGCGTGCGGCCCTTGAGGATCGCGATGAACGCGAACCCGAAGTTGAACAGCACGGTCACGGCGATGCCCGGGGCCCCGTCGCCCGTGTCGGGGTCGAACGGATCGGCGCCGACGAGCAGCAGGGCGAAGATCAGGGACGCGACCAGCACGGCGTCCACCGAGCTGCGGCCCTCCCGTGCCCAGTACACGTCGTCGAGGTGCAGCCACAGCGCGAACTCGTCGAGGGTGAGGGCCGCGCCTGCGCCGAAGAGCGCCGCCAGGATGTCCACCCAGGGCGCGTCGGGGCGGTAGGTGAACTCGATCGTCCCGACCACGAGCAGCAGGAAGATGCCGTAGACCTGGTGGTGGACGTGCACGCCTCCCACACTCGTGTTCTTGAACGGGCCCTGGCCCCGCCGGATGGCCTTCGTGACGGCGCGGGTGACGAGGAACGTGATCAGGAAAGCCGCGAGTATCCAGCCGACGAGCATGTGGCGGCGCGTCAGCTCGGCCGAGAAGATGAGGTCGAAACCGGACAGGGGCGCACCTCCTGTCGGGGACGAGCCGGGCCTCCGCGGTCCCCGACGTGTGTCGTGCCCAGCGGGTATCCGCCGGAGCGGTGGCTCGATCCTGGCACGAAACACCGCTGACCAGGATCGGAGTCACCGAGATGGCCGGGTTGCCGCCGCGTGCACCGCCCGGCTTCCGCCCGGGTGACGAGCCCGGGTCCCCGCTAACGGGGGTGGGACGGTTGCCGAGAGCGCGCATGTCGGCGCTGCGTCGGCGCAGGCAGGAGGGGCTCGTGGGCCGGTCGTGCAGGTCGTTCGCGGTGCTGGTGGCTCTTCTGGCGCTCGTCGGCGCCTGCACGACGTCGCCCGGCGGGGGCTCTGGGCTCGTGCCCCTGGAACCGGTGGACGCCGGCAGCCCCTTCGCGCCCGCCACCGCGGCGGAGATCGAGCGGATCGTGCACGACCAGATGCGGGCCGGTGCCGTGCCGGGGATGGCCGTCGGGGTCTGGGTCCCCGGGCGAGGCCGGCTGGTGCAGGGGTACGGCGTGTCCGATGTCGCGACCGGGTCGGCCTTCGCCCTCGCCGACCATGTGCGGATCGCGAGCATCACCAAGACGTTCACCGCCACCGCCACGCTCATGCTCGTCGACCAGGGCAAGCTCGCTCTGGACGACCGGCTGCAGTCGTTCGTTCCCGGGATCCCGAACGGCCGTGACATCACGGTCCGGCAGCTGCTGAACATGACGGCAGGCGTCTACGACTACACCCAATCCCCGGAGTTCAAGGCGTCCTTCGACGTCGACCCGCTCGCGCCGTTCCCTGTCGACCAGATACTCGCGATCCTGCGGAGCCGCCCGGCCGCGTTCACGCCGGGCCAGCCGGGGGCCTGGCAGTACAGCGACTCCAACTACATCCTGCTCGGGCAGATCATCGAGAACGTGACGGGCGAGCCGGCCGGCACCTTCATCCAGCGCGAGATCGTCGACGCGCTCGGCCTGCCCGGCACGAGCTATCCGACGTCGCCGGAGATCCCCCCGCCCGCGTCGCGCGGCTACATGATCGTCCCGCCGGGGGCGCCGGAGCGGGACGTCACCGCGCTCGACCCGGCGGTGGCGGGCACCGCGGGCGCGATGATCTCCACTGTCGAGGGGCTGCGCGCCTGGGCAGGCGCGCTGGCCGCTGGCACGCTGCTCAGCCCCGCCGCCCACGCCGAACAGACGGCCTTCGTGAACACGCGCCTCTCACCGCCACTGCAGATCGGGTACGGCGCGGGCGTCATCGGGATCAACGGCTTCGTCGGCCACAACGGCGCGATCTACGGATTCAGCACCGCGATGTTCCAGTTGCCGGAGACCGGCGCCACCATCGTCGTGGTCGCCAACAAGGCGTCGAACGTCGACGGCGTCGGCCTGGAGACGTTCCTGCAGATCGCGAAGCTGCTGTACCCGGAACGGTTCTCGGCGTGACGGAGCCGGTGACACCGCGGGAGGTCGTGGCCGGGCAGGCCCGCGCCATCGCCGCCGCCTGGTCGCCGGAGGACGCCCCCGAGAGCTGGTGGCTCACGGCCGAGACGCTGACTGCGATCGCGGAGGAGGACGTGCTTCTCGATCTGGCCGCCGCGATCCCGGCCGACCGCCTGCCGCCGCTCCTGCTCGGAGCGGCCGTGGCGTTCCTGGTACAGCAGCGCCGGCCCGCGCTGGTGCGCTTCTACCCGGAACCGGGTGGCCGGCAGCCGCCGCGTGACGACGGTTTCCGCGCCGAGCTCGTGGAGTTCGCACGGACGGAACGGGACGCCCTCGCGGAGCTGTGCGCCACCCACCGCTACCAGATGAACGAGGTGGCCCGCTGCGTCGACGTGCTTCCCGTCCTCGCCGCGATCGGGGAGGAGGACGGGCGGCCGCTCGCGTTGGTGGATCTCGGCACCGGTGCAGGCCTCGGCCTGCACCTGGACCGCTACCACTACAACTACCGCAGCGAGGGTCACCCGGACCGGACGGTGGGGGAGCGTTCGTCCGCGGTGCAGCTGACCTGCGAGGTCCGGCCCGGGGGAGCGCCTCCGGTGCCCCGCGAACCCCCGGTGCTCGCCGACCGTGTCGGGGTCGACGTCGAGCCGCTCGACGTCGCCGATCCGCACACCTACGCCTGGCTTGCGGCGTGCGTGCCGTCGGAGGCCGGTGCCGTCACGCGGTTCGCGGCCGCGGCCGATGTCGCACGTGCCGATCCGGCGCGCTCGGTGCGCGGAAACCTGCTCGACGTGCTGGGCGACGTCGTCGCGTCCACCCCGCCCGACGCGCTTCTCTGCCTCGTCGACGCGTACGTGCACGTCTTCCTGCCGCCCACCGAGCTGCGGCGGTTCGACCAGATCCTCGGCGAGCTCGGGCGGGACCGCGACCTGGAGTGGATCTCGGTCGATCCGCTCGTGCCACTCGGCCCGGAGGCCCGAGAGAGCGTGCAGGGACTCGACGTGCCGGCGGGATGGGTGCAGGACGTCCGTCGTGGCGGCGTCTTCGGCGTGATCGGCCGGGTCAGCATCCGCGGGGGCCTGCGCTCCGGGTCGGTGCTCGGCCGGGCGCACCCCGGTGGCAGCTGGCTGGAATGGCGCTAGCGGGCCTCGCCGCGGTCAGCGCAGCTTGACCGTGCGCACTGCCAGCAGGGATGCCGCAGCCGTCCAGAGCAGGAGCACGAGCACCTGTGTGGCACTCGGCGCGTGCCCGGCCGACAGGGCTGCGCGCAGACCCTCGGCCAGTGCGCCGGACGGCAGCGCGGCGCCGACAGCCGCGAGCGGCCCCGGGAGCAGCCCGAGCGGAACGATGATCCCTCCGGCCAGCAGCAGCACGAACCACACGAGGTTGGCCACCGCGAGGGTGATCTCGGCACGCACCGACCCGCCGAGGAGGATCCCCAGCGATCCGAACGCGGCGGTTCCGAGCACCAGGAGCAACACTGCCCAGCCCACGCCGGCCGCCGCCGGCCGCCAGCCCAGCGCGGCGGCGAGGCCGCAGAGCAGCACCACCTGGATCGCGACGACGCCCAGCACCGCCACCAGCCGGCCCGCGACCAGCAGCCAGCGTGGCAACGCGGTGGCGGCGAGGCGCCGGACCACGCCGTAGCGCCGATCGAAGCCCAGCGCGATGGCCTGGCCGGTGAAGGCGCTGGACATCACCGCCAGCGCGAGCACGCCGGGGAGCACCGCCGCGATCCGCGGTTCGGGCAGCGGCACCAGATCGAGGGTGCTCAGGCCGACCAGCAGCACGATCGGGATGAGGAGGGTGAGCAGCACCTGCTCGCCGTTGCGCATGGCGAGGCGCAGCTCGGTGGCCGACTGCACGGCGAGCATCCGCAGCGGCGAACCGGCGCCGGGGCGCGGCGTGAAGGTGCCGGGCGGGAAGAGGGTCACGAGCGCAGCTCCCGTCCGGTCAGCTCGAGGAACACGTCCTCGAGGCTGCGCTTCGCCACCTGTACGTCGTCGGCGAGCGCTCCCTGCCTCGCGCACCACGACGTGATGATCGACAGCACGGTGGGGTCGATCCGGCCCTGCACGACGTAACGCCCGGCGATCGGCTCGGCAGCCCCGTACCCGGCGGGCAGCGCCGCCACGAGGTCGTCGACGTCCATGCCGGATCGCGCGCGGAACCGCAGCTCCTGCTGGTCGGTGTTGGCCGTGAGCGCCGCGGGGGAGCCCTGCGCGACCACGCGGCCGTGGTCGACGATCACCACCTCGTCGGCGAGGGCCTCGGCCTCCTCCATGAGGTGGGTGGTGAGCAGCACGGCCACCCCGTCGCGGCGCAGTGCCTCGACCAGGTCCCACACCACCCGGCGGCCCTGAGGGTCCATGCCGGCGGTCGGCTCGTCGAGGAACACCAGCTCAGGGCGTCCGACGACGGCGCAGGCGAGCGCGAGCCGCTGCTGCTGGCCCCCCGACAGGCGCTTGTAGGGCGTGCGGGCGCAGCCGTCGAGTCCGAGTACGCAGGTGAGCCACTCGACATCGAGCGGGTGCGCTGAGCACGCGGCGACGAGCCGCAGCATCTCCGTGGCGTGCACGGCTGGGTAGGCACCCCCGCCCTGGGGCATCACACCGATGCGTGCGCGGAGGCTGTCGGGGGCGGTGGCCGGATCGAGACCGAGCACACGCACCTCACCGGCGTCGGCCCGGAGAAAACCCTCGCAGACCTCGACGGTGGTGGTCTTGCCCGCACCGTTGGGGCCGAGCAGGGCAAGCACCGATCCGGCGGCCAGATCGAGGTCGAGCCCGTCGACCGCGGTGGTGGAGCCATAGCGCTTCACCAGCCCCCGGACCGCGACAGGGGGCGGCGGAGTCTTCACAGCAGAGCAGTCTAATGAGGTGCGGGATCCGGACCCGGAGTCGGCACGCGGCCCGGCCACGCGTCGACGTCCACGCCCCGCTGCCCGGCGAGCTGGCGCCGCTGCACGAGTAGCAGGAGGACGAGCATGACGAGTCCGGCCACGATCGCCATGGGCAGCTGATAGGCGCGGAAGTTGAAGTCGGCGCCGGTGGGCGGGACGAGCAGGGCGAGGATGGCGGAGGCGGCCAGGGCGGCGCGCCGGTAGCGGGGAAGGCCCTGGGTGGCGGCGAGCGGGATCGCGGCCCAGAGCAGGTACCACGGGTGCACGATCGGTCCGAGCAGCACGACAGCGCCCAGGCCGACGCCCATCCCGGTGACGGGGTCGAGCCGCCCGCGGAGTGACGCGAGCAGCAGTATCAGGACCACGATGCCCCCGGCGAGCCCGCCCAGGCCGCGGGTGAGCACGAGCACGGTGTCGGTGTGGTCACCGAGGCCGCCCACGATGCCGACCTGGCCCCCGATGAGCCCGAGGTCGGTGGACACCGACATCCAACTTCGGATGAGGCTCGGCGTGTCCAGCGTGGTGACCCACCCGAGCCCGAGCCCGGTGACGAGCGCCAGCACGCCGTAGCCGACGACCGTGACCCCGCCGAGCACCCCCGCCGACACGGCGACGTCGCGCACCCGGCCGCCACGGCGCCTGGCCCATTCCGTGCCGAGGAAGCCGAGGGCCAGCAGCGCGGGAATCTTGACCGCCGAGGCGCCCACGATGAGCAGGGCGCCGCACAAGAGCCGCGTGTCGAGCACCCGTGGTCCTGCTCGGAGGCCGATCTCCATGCCGGCGAGCATCATCCCGATCATCAGTGACTCGTTGTGGATACCGCTGACCAGGTGGAACAGCACGAGCGGGTTGGCGGCGCCGAGCCACAGCGCGAGCCCGGTGTCGAGCCCGCAGCGCCGGGCCAGCTTGGGTAGCGCCCAGACGATCAGGCCGACGCCCATGAGGGCCAGCACGCGGTGGGTGAACAGGCCGAGGACGACGTCGTTGCCGGTGAGCGCGGTGATGCCGCGGCCGAGCCAGAGGAAGAACGGCCCGTAGGGCGCCGGGGTGTCGCGCCAGATGGTGGGGATGCTGCGGGTCAGCGGATCGTCGACGCCCAGGGCCTGGGCCGGGCCGAGAACGTAGGGGTCGAGCCCCCGGGCGAGGATCGCGCTCTGCGCCAGGTAGCTGTAGACGTCGCGGGAGAACAGCGGCGGAGCCACGGCCAGTGGGATGGCCCACAACACGGCCGTACGGGCCAGTTGCGCACGGTTGGGGGCGGGCGCCACGGCCCCGTTCGACCGCAGCATCTTCCCGATCCACAGCCACGCGACCACCAGCAGCCCGATGCCGGCGTAGGTGATGGCGATGGCGATGGTGGCGTTGCGGCTGGGCAGGCCGAGTAGCCGCAGGCCGAACAACGGGTTGGGGACGGGGAGCGCGCCCGCGCCGAGAGCGCCCACTCCCATCAGCAACGTCCCGGTGAGCCCCAGCCGGCGGGCGGCGCGGCTCGGGTCGCGCGGGGGTGCCTCTACCGGAACCGGAGCGCGTGCGCCGTCCAGCTCCCCTGCGACCATGCGTGCAGCCTAGTGCCGAGTAAACGAGGTCGTCGTACCCGCCTCCGGCGCCCAGGTGGCGCCTCCTCCGCATTGCGAATCCATCCCTCCGGACACCGGATCCGGGCGGGAAACCCCGTTGCCGCGGCACTGGCGAGCCTCCCCCCACGTGACCGTCGTCACCCGGCGCACGTCGCCTTTGCCCCGGTCGCCGATATACGCAACACTGGTGTTGTGAAAAGCAGGGGACAGCCGTCGGTCGACGCCCATGAGGGGCAGTCGAGCGGTGACGGCCGCACCCGGGCGAGCGTCGCCCGCCTGCTCATGGAGCAGGGGCCGATCACGGCCACGGCGGTCGCCGCCGAGCTCTCGCTGTCGGCTCCTGCGGTACGGCGTCATCTCGACGCTCTGCTCGCCGACGGTGAGGCCGAGGTGCGGCAGGCGCCGCGCCGCGGTCCGCGGGGCCGGGGGCGCCCGGCCCGCCTCTACCTGCTCAGTGACGCCGGGCGGGCCCGGTTCGGTCACGGCTACGACGACCTCGCAGTGGCCGCGCTGCGCTACCTCGCCGAGCACGGGGGAGAGGCGGCGGTGCGGGACTTCGCGCGCAGCCGGGTCGAGAACCTGCTCGGCTCGGAAGCCGAGCAGGTCGCGGCCACCGACGGGCGCGACGCACGCGCGGGAGCGCTCGCCGACGTGCTCACGTCCCGCGGCTACGCCGCACAGGCCCGGGAAGCCGGGTCGGGTGTGCAGCTGTGCCAGCACCACTGCCCGGTCGCCCACGTCGCGGCCGAGTTCCCGGAGCTGTGCGAGGCTGAGACCCAGGCGTTCGCCGAGCTGCTCGGCACGCATGTGCAGCGGCTGGCCACCATCGCGCGTGGCGACACCGCGTGCACCACCCACGTTCCGCTGGAAGCTCCCGAAATCCAGCGGGGTTGCACCACTACCACCACGATCTCGACAGGGATCCCCACAGGTACGTCCCTGAGAGGGAGGCAGTCCGAATGACGACCACTCCTGAGGCACTCACCCAGGAGGAGACGCTCGCGACGCTCGGCCGCTACGACTTCGGCTGGGCCGATCCGGACGCCGCCGGCGCTACCGCACGTCGCGGTCTCTCCGCCGACGTCGTCGCCGACATCTCCGCACTGAAGAACGAGCCCCAGTGGATGCTCGACTTCCGGCTCAAGGCACTCGACCTGTTCGAACGCAAGCCGATGCCTCGTTGGGGCGCGGACCTGTCGGGCATCGACTTCGACAACATCAAGTACTTCGTGCGTTCCACGGAGAAGCAGGCCGCCAGCTGGGAGGACCTGCCCCCCGACATCAAGAACACCTACGACAAGCTGGGCATCCCGGAGGCCGAGAAGGCCCGCCTCGTCGCCGGTGTCGCCGCGCAGTACGAGTCCGAGGTCGTCTACCACCAGATCCGTGAGGACCTCGAGGCGCAGGGTGTCATCTTCCTCGACACCGACACGGGCCTGCGTGAGCACCCGGAGCTGTTCAAGGAGTACTTCGGCTCGGTCATCCCGAGCGGCGACAACAAGTTCTCCGCCCTCAACTCGGCGGTGTGGTCGGGCGGGTCGTTCATCTACGTCCCCAAGGGCGTCAAGGTGGACATCCCGCTGCAGGCCTACTTCCGGATCAACACCGAGAACATGGGCCAGTTCGAGCGCACGCTGATCATCGTCGACGAGGGTGCCTACGTGCACTACGTCGAGGGCTGCACCGCGCCGATCTACAAGTCCGACTCGCTGCACTCGGCCGTGGTCGAGATCGTCGTGAAGAAGGGCGGCCGTTGCCGCTACACGACGATCCAGAACTGGTCGAACAACGTCTACAACCTGGTGACCAAGCGGGCCAAGGCCGAAGAGGGCGCGACCATGGAGTGGGTCGACGGCAACCTCGGCTCCAAGGTCACCATGAAGTACCCGGCCGTCTGGCTGATGGGTGAGCACGCCAAGGGCGAGGTCCTGTCCATCGCCTTCGCCGGCGAGGGCCAGCACCAGGACGCCGGGGCGAAGATGGTGCACCTGGCGCCCCACACGTCCTCGACGATCATCTCGAAGTCGGTGGCGCGTGGTGGTGGGCGCACCTCGTACCGGGGTCTCGTGCAGGTCAACCCGCGGGCGCACCACAGCCGCTCCACGGTGAAGTGCGACGCGCTCCTGGTCGACACGATCAGCCGGTCCGACACCTACCCCTACGTCGACGTTCGCAACGACGAGGTCTCGATGGGCCACGAGGCCACGGTCTCGAAGGTCAGCGGCGACCAGCTCTTCTACCTGATGAGCCGCGGGCTGACCGAGGACGAGGCCATGGCGATGGTCGTGCGCGGGTTCGTCGAGCCCATCGCGCGCGAGCTGCCCATGGAGTACGCGCTGGAGCTGAACCGTCTCATCGAGCTGCAGATGGAGGGTTCCGTCGGATGACGGTTCCGAGTAACGCACCTGAGGTCGCAGGCCTCGCTCCCGAGCTGGAAGGTGCCAAGAAGGGGCAGGGCGAGTCTCCTCTCGCATCGGCGAGTGAGCGCTTCACCTCCTACGACGTCGAGGCTTTCGAGGTCCCCGGCGGTCGTGAGGAGAACTGGCGCTTCACGCCGATGCGGCGGCTGCACGGCCTGCACGACGGCACCGCGGCGCTCGACGGCACCGTGAAGATCGAGGCCTCCGTCGCCGAGGGCGTCACGGTCGAGACCGTCGACCGCGACGACGCACGGATCGGCGAGGGCGGCATCCCCGCCGACCGTGTCGCCGCTGCGGCCTGGTCCGCGTTCCGTGAGGCCACGGTCGTCACGCTGCACGGCATCCCGGCACCGGTCACCGTCACGGTCACCGGCCCGGGAGAGGGCGTCACCGCCGCAGGCCACCTGCAGCTGCGCACCACGCCCAACACCGAGGCCACCGCTGTAATCGAGTACCGCGGGTCCGGCTCTCTCGCCGACAACCTCGAGGTCGTACTGGCCGAGGGGTCACGGCTCACGCTGGTCGTCACGGGCGAGTGGGCCGACGACGCCGTGCACGTCGGTGCGCAGCACATGTCGATCGGGCGCGACGCGGTCCTGCGGGCCACATCGGTGTCGCTGAGCGGCGACCTGGTGCGGATCAGCCCCACCGTGAAGTACAGCGGCCCGGGCGGCGACGCCGAGCTGGCCGGGCTGGGGTTCGCCGACGCGGGCCAGCACCTGGAGCAGCGGCTGCTGGTCGACCACTCCGTGGCGAACTGCACCTCCAACGTGATCTACAAGAACGCCCTGCAGAGCGTGAAGGGCCTCACCGCCCACACCGTGTGGATCGGCGACGTGCTGATCCGCGCGGCTGCGGAGAACACGCGGACGTTCGAGTTCAACCGCAACCTGGTGCTCACCGAGCACGCGCGGGCCGACTCGGTACCGAACCTGGAGATCGAGACCGGCGAGATCGCCGGTGCCGGCCACGCGAGCGCCACCGGCCGGTTCGACGACGAGCAGCTGTTCTACCTGCAGAGCCGCGGTATCCCGGAGGACGTCGCCCGGCGGCTCGTCGTCCGCGGCTTCTTCGGCGAGATCCTGAGCCGGATCACCCTTCCCGAGCTGCGCGAGCGCCTGGAAGCGGCGATCGAGGCCGAGCTGGCCGTCACCGGCGCCTGACGCACCCAACCACACGGAGCACTGACACCAATGTCCACCTTGGAGATCAAGGACCTGCACGTCTCGGTCGCAACCGAGGACGGCCCCAAGGAGATCCTGAAGGGCGTCGACCTCACGATCCGCGCCGGCGAGACGCACGCCATCATGGGCCCCAACGGCTCCGGCAAGTCGACGCTCGCCTACGCGATCGCGGGGCACCCGAAGTACGAGGTCACCTCCGGTGAGGTCCTCCTCGACGGCCAGGACGTCCTCGGCATGACCGTCGACGAGCGCGCCCGCGCGGGCCTGTTCCTCGCCATGCAGTACCCGGTCGAGGTCCCCGGCGTCTCGACGGCCAACTTCCTGCGCGCGGCAGCCACCGCCATCCGCGGTGAGTCGCCGAAGCTGCGCACCTGGGTCAAGGAGGTCAAGAGCGCGATGAGCGACCTCGACATCGACCCGGACTTCGCGGAGCGCAACGTCAACGAGGGCTTCTCCGGCGGCGAGAAGAAGCGCCACGAGGTGCTGCAGCTCGCGCTGCTCAAGCCGAAGTTCGCGGTGCTCGACGAGACCGACTCCGGCCTGGACGTCGACGCACTGCGCGTCGTGTCCGAGGGGGTCAACCGCTACCGGGAGGGTGGCGACACCGGCGTACTGCTGATCACGCACTACACGCGGATCCTGCAGCACATCACGCCCGACGTGGTGCACGTCTTCGCAGGCGGGCGCATCGTCGAGTCCGGTGGCCCCGAGCTCGCCGATGAGCTGGAGAAGACCGGCTACGTGCGGTTCACCGGGTCGGCCGCCGACACGGCGGTGGCTGAGGCCACGGTCTGATGACCACGGTCGAGGGCGTCGACGTCCAGAAGCTGCGGGCGGACTTCCCGATACTCGCCCGCACCGTCCGCGACGGCCGCCCGCTGGTCTACCTGGACTCGGGCGCCACGTCGCAGCGCCCGCGCCAGGTGCTCGATGCCGAGCGGGCGTTCCTGGAGCAGCACAACGCCGCTGTGCACCGTGGCGCGCACCAGCTCGCCGAGGAGGCCACCGACGCCTACGAGTCGGCGCGGGCGCGGATCGCCGCGCTCATCGGCGCCACGGCGGGCGAGCTCGTGTTCACCAAGAACGCCACCGAGGGCATCAACCTCGTGGCGTACGCGATGAGCAACTCGAGCATCGGCACCGGCCTCGGGCCGGAGTCGGAGCGCTTCGCACTCGGGCCGGGCGACGAGATCGTGATCACCGAGCTGGAGCACCACGCCAACCTGGTGCCCTGGCAGGAGCTGTGCCGGCGCACCGGCGCCACGCTGCGGTGGTACTCGATCACCGATACCGGGCGCGTGGATCTCGACTCGATCGAGCTCACCGAGCGCACGAAGGTCGTGGCGTTCGCGCACCAGTCCAACGTGCTGGGTACCGTGCTGCCGGTGGCGGAGCTGGTGCGCCGCGCCCGCGAGGTGGGCGCCCTGGTGCTGCTCGACGCCTGCCAGTCGGTGCCGCACATGCCGGTGAACCTCGGCGAGCTCGGCGTCGACTTCGCGGTGTTCTCGGGTCACAAGATGCTCGGGCCGTCCGGCATCGGCGTGCTCTACGGGCGTGCGGAGTTGCTCGACGCGATGCCGCCGTTCCTCACGGGCGGGTCGATGATCGAGCTCGTGCGGATGGAGCACACCACCTACGCCCCGCCGCCGCAGCGGTTCGAGGCCGGCGTGCCGATGACGTCGCAGGCCGTGGGCCTCGGGGCGGCTGTCGACTACGTGAACGCGATCGGCATGGACGCGATCCACGCCCACGAGATGGCGCTGGTGCAGCAGACCATCGACGGCTTGTCGCAGGTGCCCGGTGTCCGGATCGTCGGGCCCACCGACCTCACCGACCGCGGTGGTGCCGTCGCGTTCGTCGTCGAGGGCGTGCACGCGCACGACGTCGGCCAGGTACTCGACGACCGGGGCGTCGCCGTGCGGGTGGGCCACCACTGCGCGTGGCCGCTGCACCGTCGCTTCGGGGTGGCCGCCACCGTGCGCGCCTCGTTCCACGTGTACAACACACCGGACGAGGTCACCGCTCTGGTCGAGGGCGTGCGGGCCGCGCGTGACTTCTTCGGAGTGAGCTGACACATATGCAGCTGGAACAGATGTACCAGGAGATCATCCTGGATCACTACCGGTCGCCACACGGCGCCGGCCTGCGCGAACCGTTCGACGCCGAGTCGTTCCAGATCAACCCCACCTGCGGCGACGAGATCACGCTGCGCGTGAAGCTCGACGGCGACACGGTCGCGGACGTCTCCTACGAGACGCTCGGCTGCTCGATCAGCCAGGCGTCGGCGTCGGTGCTCACCGACCTCGTCGTCGGCCGCTCGGTCGAGGACTCGATGAAGGTGCTCACGGCGTTCCAGGAGATGGCGCAGGGCCGTGGGCAGGTGGAGCCCGACGAGGACGTTCTCGGCGACGGTGTGGCCTTCGCGGGTGTGGCCCGCTACCCGGCCCGCGTGAAGTGCGCGTTGCTCGGATGGATGGCGTTCAAGGACGCCGTCGTCCGCACCGCGCATGACGGCCAGAGCAAAACGCGCGATGATGCCCGCAAGACGGAGGAGGCACAGTCATGAGTGAGACCGCCGACGACGTGGTGCGGGGCGCGGCGGGCATGCCCGAGCCGCCGGCACAGCGCGCTGAGGAGCCCTCGATCGAGGACCTCGAGGAGGCGATGCGCGACGTGGTCGACCCCGAGCTGGGCATCAACGTCGTCGATCTCGGTCTGGTCTACGGCATCCAGAGCGCGGGCGGCGTCGCCACCATCGACATGACGCTCACGTCAGCGGCCTGCCCGCTGACCGACGTCATCGAGGAGCAGGCCAGGGCCGCGCTCACCGGCACCGCAGGCCTGGTCGACGACATCAAGATCAACTGGGTCTGGATGCCGCCGTGGGGCCCCGACAAGATCACCGAGGACGGCCGCGAGCAGCTCAGGGCACTGGGCTTTCGCGTCTGACGCCACCGCAGCACACAACGAACGGCACTTTCGTCCGGTAGATCCGGACGGAAGTGCCGTTCGTTGTTTTTGACGATCTTTCCGCGTGGGGTAGATCACAGTTACGTTGTGAATGAATCTTCTAGGCTGAGGATTCCTTCAGCATGACTCGTGTAGCTGCCATGCAATCGTGGACAAGGGGGAGGTCGATGAGTGGAGGGATCGCTCTCGAGGGGCACGGTAGCCGACCTCGGTTCGTGCCGGGAATTCATTCGAAGGTGATCACCGTGATAGGCCGTCGGCTGTCGGGTGCTGCTTCCCGGGCTCCGATGATGCTCTCCGCCGGCCCGGCCGGACCGTCAGTCGACGGGCGCCTGAACCTGCCGCCGCGCTGGATGTGCTGGTCAGTGGGGTCAGCCAGCTTCGCTGTGTGACGGAGCGGGTGCAGGCCCTCTGCCGCCCCGGCTCGACCGCCTCCTGTGCGACGGACGCTCCCTCGATCCCCCGAGATCGGTCGATCGTGCTGATCTGACACATCGCACACATTGTCGGCCGCAGCATCCGGTGTCCATTTCGTAGCCGCCGGGGCATTTTTCCGAACTTGCTTCCCTGAAATCATTGGCTCGCCGAATCGTGCGGGCCTGCGCTGAGCGCGTATTCATCGACTCTGATAGAGGAGCGACGCCATGCCCGACGACGACGACAAGGCGCGGCGCCATTGCCGGCACGCGGCGGTGGGCGGATGAGCGCCGAGGCCCAGGCGTCGGGGCCTGCGGACACGACGGCCGGATCCATGGCGGCCGGAGCGGTGGCCGTCGCCGATCATGTGCCGTCGAACGCCGGGACGCTGCGTCAGCTGTGGCGGTTCCGCGCCTACGGGCAGGCCGAGTTGCGGTCGTTGCTGGTCGGGGTGGTGATGCGCGGTTGTGAGCTGGTCGCCGATCTCGCCGCTCCCTGGCCGTTGGCGCTCGTGATCGACGACCTGCTGCGGGGTGAGCAGAAGGGCGGCGCGCTTCACCGGGTGGCGGACTGGTTCGGTGGGTCGGCCCTGGCCGTGCTCGGCGTGGCCGCGGTTTCCGTTCTGCTGATCACCGTGGCGTCCGGCGTGTTCGACTATCTCGGCGACCGGATCATGAACGGGGCGGGGCAGCGGATCAGCTCGCGCATCCGCTCGGACGTGTTCGGTTACGTGGAGCGACTGCCGCAGAGCTATCACGACCGGCACGCCATCGGCGAGCTGACGAGCCGCGTGGTCACCGACACGGATCGGATCGAGGGCAGCCTGACGGACCTGTTCTCCACGCTCGTGCCGGGGATCCTCGCGCTCCTGGGCACCGCCGTGGTCCTGGTGTCGGTGGACTGGCGGCTCGGGCTGATCACGTTGTGCGCGGCGCCGCTGGTCTTCATGACCGCCGTGCGCTATGCCCGCCTGACCAGGGTGAACTCACGCAAACGGCGGGCGGCGGTGGGTGAGCTGACCGGTTTCGTCACCGAGTCGCTCCAAGGCATCCGCACCGTGCACGCGTTCGGCAGCCAGGATCTGGAGGACCACCGCTTCGGGTCGACCAACAGCCGCGTGCTGAGCATCGGGCTGCGCGGGGTGGATCTGAGCGCCCGGTTCACACCTTCGCTGGAGTCGGTGGCGGCCATCGGCACCGCTGTGCTGTTGTTCGTGGGTGGGTACGGAGTGCTGCAGAACTGGTGGTCGGTCGGGCTGCTGGTGGTGGTCACCAACTACTTGCAGAACATCCTCAAGCCGATGAAGTCGTTGGCCAAGCTGCTGCCGAGCTTCACCCAGGCGGCCGCGTCGGCGGAGCGGATCGGGGCGATCCTGGACCAGCCCCGCGAGCACCTCGGGCCCGCCCGCGGGCTGCCTCGCCGGGTGAGCGGTGAGATCGAGCTGTGCGGGGTGGGCCTGGACTACGGGCGTGGCCCGGTGCTGACCGGGCTGGACCTGCGGATCCGCGCGGGCGAGCGGATCGCGTTGCTGGGCGACAACGGCGCCGGGAAGTCGACCACGCTGTCGCTGATCGGCGGGCTGTACCGGCCCACGTCGGGGCGGGTGCTGCTCGACGGACTGTCGGTGCCCGACGTGCCGGAGCACTGGTTGCACCAGCAGGTGGCGATGGTCCTGCAAGATACGTTCCTGTTCTCCGGGACCCTGGCGGACAACCTGCGCTACGGCAGGCCCGACGCCGACGACGAGGAGGTGGCCCGAGTGGCCGAAGCCGCTCTGGTCAGCGAGTTCGTCGACCGGCTGCCGGACGGGCTGAACACGGTGATCTCCGCGGGCGGGATCGGCTTGTCGGGTGGGCAGCGCCAGCGTGTCGGTATCGCTCGGGCGCTGCTCGTCGACTCGCCGGTGGTGCTGCTCGACGAACCCACCGTGGGCCTGGACGTCAACGCCGAGGAGCTGGTGGTGCAGGCACTGACCCGCCTGGCCGAGGGCCGCACGGTCATCATGACGACCCACCAGCCGGCGTTGACGAGGCTGGCCACCCGCACCGTGTACCTGCGCCGGGGCGGCGTGCTCGACGAGCGGCCCACGCGACCGCTCGCTGCACTCGTGACAGGGACGCCCGCATGACGAGCGGCAGTTCCCCGGACGAGCACGTGATCATGGTCATCCGGCATGCGGAGAAGCCGGGCCATGGCGATGGCCCGCGCGGCATCACCCCGGACGGGGAAGCCGACAAGCACTCTCTCACCGTGGACGGATGGATCCGAGCCGGTGCGCTGGTCGGCCTGTTCGCCCCGTCCCGCGGGGAACCACCTGCCGGCCTGCTCCGCCCGGACACGATCTACGGCTCGGGCTTCGGGCGCGGCCAGAGCAAACGATCCGTCCAGACGGTCACCCCGCTGGCCGCCCGGCTCGGGCTCGACGTGATCAACCGATATGCCGAGGGCGAGGAGGCGCGGCTGACCAAGGAGTTGACCGCGCGCCCCGGCGCCACGGTGGTGTCCTGGCACCACGAGGCCATTCCCGAGATCGCAGGCCACCTGGGCGAGGTCACTCCGGCTCCACCGGCGAACTGGCCGGGCGACCGATTCGACGTGGTCTGGGTCTTCGCCCGCACCGGCGGCGGCTGGCGGTTCGCGCAGGTGCCGCAGCTGCTCCTGCCCGGTGATCTGCCCTATCCGATCGACGATCCGGACCACGCCCCCAAGACCTGAGATCGAGCCCGTACCAGCTCGGCATTCGGCCCCATCTCGCCGCGGCTCCTGCGAAGATCGGCAACCGTGATTGTGCGGATCTGCGGCCGGATTGAGATCTTGCGCGGATTCAACCCCTGTATGGGGTATGTCACAGACTTCGCAGATGATGAATTAGCGCGCGCCTACCTGGCGTTCAGGAAACGTTAATGTTGCTGTTCTTGATCAGTTGGGCCATGCGCTTGCGGTCCGAATAGTGACATGTGACTAGGCCGATGAGGGGAGTGGCAGTGGCGGCTGTGTCCGAAGTGGGGGAGATGGCGCGGCGCCGTTGCCGGATCTTGGTGGTGAATCAATGAGTGTGGAGGCGGCGGCAGCCGGAGAGTTGCCAGATCGCGGGCAGGGCGAATCGATTCCCGGCTGGGTGCGCACCGTGGACAAGCGGTCGCCGGAGAGTATCGGGACGTTGCGTCAGCTGTGGAGGTTCCGCAGCTACGGGAAGCCGGAACTGCGGTGGTTGTTGACCGGCGTGGGGATGCGGGGGCTGGAACTGGCCGCCGACCTGGCCACGCCGTGGCCGTTGGCCCTGGTCATCGACGACCTGCTCAGAGGGGAGAACCACGGCGGGCCGTTGCACGGCGTGGCCCAGTGGTTCGGCGGGTCGGCGATTGCCATGCTCGGAGTGGCCGCGGTCGCCGTTCTGCTGATCACGGTGGCGTCCGGCGTGTTCGATTACCTGGGCGACCTGTTCATGAACGGTGCGGGCGAGCGGATCAGTTCGCGCATCCGTTCGGACGTGTTCGGTTATGTGGAGCGGCTCCCGCAGGATTATCATGATCGCAATTCGATCGGCGAGCTGACCAGTCGGGTCGTGACCGATACCGAGCGTATCGAGGGCAGCTTGACGGACCTGTTCTCCACGCTGGTGCCCGGAATCCTTGCGCTGCTCGGAACCGCTGTGGTGCTGGTTTCGGTGGATTGGCGGCTCGGCCTGATCACGTTGTGCGCGGCCCCGCTGGTGTTTCTCACCGCGGTTCGTTATGCGCGCCTGACCCGGGTGAACTCCCGCCAGCGTCGTGCAGCGGTGGGTGATTTGACCGGTTTTGTCACCGAGTCGCTGCAGGGTATTCGCACTGTGCACGCGTTCGGCAGCCAGGCGGTGGAGGACCGGCGTTTCGGTTCGACGAACGACAAGGTGCTCAGCATCGGGCTGCGCGGTGTGGACCTGAGCGCCCGGTTCACCCCGGCGCTGGAGTCGGTGGCGGCGATCGGCACCGCGGTACTGCTGTTCGTGGGCGGATACGGCGCCTTGCAGAACTGGTGGTCGGTCGGCTTGCTGGTGGTGGTCACGAGCTACCTGCAGAACATCCTCAAGCCGATGAAGTCGCTGGCCAAGCTGATGCCGAGCTTCACCCAGGCTGCCGCGTCGGCCGAGCGGATCGGCGCGATCCTCGACGAGCCTCGTGCGCACGTGGGGTCGGCCCAGGGGCTGCCCGCCCGCGTCGCCGGCGAGATCGAGTTGCGTGGCGTGGGTCTGGACTACGGACGGGGCCCGGTGCTGTGCGGCCTGGATCTGAAGATCGAGGCGGGTCAGCGGGTCGCGTTGCTGGGGGACAACGGCGCGGGCAAGTCCACCGTGATGTCGTTGATCGGCGGGCTGTACCGGCCCACCGAGGGCAAGGTGCTGCTCGACGGCCTGTCGGTGCCGAACGTGCCCGAGCACTGGCTGCACCAGCAGGTGGCGATGGTCCTGCAGGACACCTTCCTGTTCTCCGGAACGCTGGCCGACAACCTGCGCTACGGCCGGCCGGACGCCACGGACGAGGAGGTGGCCCGGGTGGCCGAGGCCGCGCTGGTCACCGAGTTCGCCGACCGGCTCCCCGACGGGCTGAACACCGTGATCTCCGCAGGCGGGGTCGGGCTGTCCGGCGGGCAGCGCCAGCGTGTCGGCATCGCCCGCGCGCTGCTGGTCGACTCGCCTGTGGTGCTGCTGGACGAACCCACGGCGGGGCTGGACGTGGTGGCCGAGGAGGTCGTGGTGCAGGCACTGACGCGGCTGGTCGAGGGCCGGACGGTCATGATGACCACTCACCAGCCGGCGCTGACCCGGCTGGCCACCCGCACGGTGCACCTGCGCCGGGGTGGCGTGCTCGACGAGGCCCCGTCGCATCCGGCTCCGGAAGCGGCGGAGGTTGCGGTCTCGGGGGTGCTCGGATGATGTCCGCTACGAGCAACGTGTGGCTGCTGGACGAGCCTGTCGAGGCCGAGCAGGTGATCATGATCATTCGGCACGCGGAGAAGCCCGGCCGTTCGGGCAATCCGAAGGGCGTCTCACCGGAGGGGGAGTTCGACAAGCACTCCCTGACCGTGAACGGGTGGCTCCGGGCAGGGGCGTTGGTCGGGCTGTTCGCCCCCGCCCGGGGAGAACCGCCGTCGGGGTTGTACCGGCCGGACACGGTGTACGGCCCGGCGCATCGGGAGGGCCACAGCAAACGATCGGCGCAGACGGTGACGCCGCTCGCCGCCCGGCTCGGCCTGGACGTCGTCCAGCGCTACGCCGTCGGTGACGAGGCAGCACTCGCCGGCGAGCTTCGGGCCCGCCCCGGTGCCGCCCTGGTGTCGTGGAAGCACGAATCCCTCCACAAGATCATCGAGAACCTGGGCGAGGTGAGCCCGGCTCCGCCCGAGCACTGGCCCAGCGACCGCTTCGATGTCGTGTGGACCTTCACCCGCCACGGCAGCGGCTGGCGGTTCGCGCAGGTCCCGCAGTTCCTGCTGCCCGGTGACCTGCCGTATCCGATCGCCGACCCGGACCCGGTCGACGACCGGATCAGCGCCTGACGACCCGACAACACCGGCGGGGCGGGCGACGCGATCACTGCGTCGCCCGCCCCGCCGGCTGTTGAACGAAGGGGTCCTCGGCCGTACGTGCACTGGACGAGGTGGCCTGCGGGCTGTTCTATGCCTTGGCCTGCATCGAGCTACGAGCGCGGTTGCCCTGCTTCTCGGCCTTCGGGTCCGTCTCGTCGGCCTTGGCGCGCACCCCGGCCTCGATCCGCTCGCCGATGCCCTTGTCGACGTTGCGCCAGTAGTCGAACGCCCGCTCCAGTACGGGCTCGGTGACGCCGTTGAGCAGATGCCCCACGACGTTGTCGACGAGGCGCTCGCGGGCGGCATCGTCCAACACCTCGCGCACGAGCGTGCCGGCCTGCCCCCAGTCGTCGTCCTCCGTGTGGTCGACGTAGGCGGCGCGGGTGATGTCCCCGTCGGTGTGCCAGCTCGGTATCTTCCCGACCCTCGACATGTCGGCCGCCGGGCCGCCCTTCGAGTTCGGTGCGTACACCGGATCCGCGACCTTCACCATGCGCATCGCACCGTCCTTGCTGTACGAGTGCACCGGTGAGGTCGGCGCGTTCACCGGGATCTGCTGGTAGTTGGCGCCGAGGCGGTGCCGGTGGGCGTCGGCGTAGGAGAAGAGCCGCGCCAGCAGCATCCGGTCCGGGCTCGGCCCGATGCCGGGTACGAGGTTGTTCGGCTGGAACGCGAGCTGCTCGATCTCGGTGTGGTTGTCCGTCGGGTTGCGGTCCAGCGTCATCCGGCCGACCTCGATCAGCGGGTAGTCGCCGTGCGGCCAGACCTTGGTGAGGTCGAAGGGGTTGAAGCGGTAACCCGGCGCGTCGCCGTACGGCATGATCTGCACGTACAGCGTCCAGCTCGGGTGCTCGCCGTCCCGGATGTGCTCGAACAGGTCCCGCGTGTGGTAGTCGGTGTCGGCGGCCGCCATCTGATCGGCCTCGTCCTGGGTGAAGAACTCCACGCCCTGCTCGGTCTTGAACGTGTACTTGACCCAGAACTCCTCGCCGGCCTCGTTGATCCACATGTAGGTGTGCGAGGTGTAGCCGTTCATGTGACGCCACGTGCGCGGGATCCCCCGGTCACCCATCAGCCAGGTCACCTGGTGCGCGGACTCCGGCGAGAGGGTCCAGAAGTCCCACTGCATGTCGTGGTCGCGGAGGTTGTTGTCGGCACGGCGCTTCTGGGAGCGGATGAAGTGCTGGAACTTCATCGGGTCCTTGACGAAGAAGACCGGCGTGTTGTTGCCGACCATGTCGTAGTTGCCCTCGGCCGTGTAGAACTTCAGCGCGAAGCCGCGGGGGTCGCGCCAGGTGTCGGGGCTGCCGCGCTCCCCGGCCACGGTCGAGAACCGCGCGGCCATCTCGGTCTTCTGTCCCGGCTGGAACAGCGCGGCCTTGGTGTAGGCGCTGACGTCGTTCGTGACCTCGAACCGGCCGAACGCGCCGCTGCCCTTCGCGTGAGGCTGCCGCTCAGGTATCCGCTCGCGGTTGAACTGCGCCATCTGCTCGATCAGATAGCTGTCCTGCAGCAGGATCGGACCACCCGGTCCGACGGTGAGTGAATGTTCGTCGCTCTCGGCCGGGATGCCGGCATCAGTGGTCGTGAACCTCGAAGTGGGATCGCTCACCAGTGTTCCTCCTCGTGATGTGGCTCGTGCAGTTCGGGTGCACGTTTCAGCAGAGGGGCCTCGTCCTGGCGTCGCCCGAGCGTGGGGAGTGGCAGGTGGGACACGTTCGAGCGTGGCCGGGCAGCGGGGTCCACCGCGGCGGCCACGCGGCCCGCGGTACACCGCTGCGTCGGCAGTCATGCCTCAGGTGCTGACGAAACCATCACCAGCGCTTGCCCGGTCGCCGCGGGTCCAAAACCTGGACCGTCGCTGTTGCCGGGGGGATCTCAGCCGCGACAGGTACGACTGCGGCGGTCGCGGTGTCCGCCGGGCCCGTCAGAACGCCACGTTGATCACTATCGAGGCGAGGATCGCGACGAGCAGCCCCGCCAGTCCGAAGGACAGCGGACTCCTGCCCCACGGGGTTCTCGCGTCCAGGGACAGGCGGCCGGAGCCGGCGAGCAGCAGCACCAGTGCGATCACGACGAGGGTGAGCTCGAACTCGAAGCCCGTTCCCGTGCCCTCGAAGAAGCCGCCGCTGTGCTTGGCCCAGACCACGCTCAGCTGGACCCCGAGCACCCCGGCGGCCGCCAGCGGGGTGACCAGGCCCAGCACCAGCATCACGCTCGCGCCGACCTCGGTCAGCCCGGTGACCCAGGACAACAGGGCGATCCCGCGGGTGAAGCCGTAGCCGTGGAGGACCTTGGCGAAGCTGCCGAGCCCAGGCCCGCCGAGGAAACCGAACACCTTGATGAGCCCGTGCGCGCCGATCGTCGTGGCCAGGATGAGGCGCAGGAGCAGGAGCGCGACGTCGAACCCCGTGCCGCTGTAGCGGTCGTCGGGGGCACGGACGGCGGGCTGCTCGACGGTCACCGGATCCGTCGTGCCGCCCGCGAGCGACGTCGTGCCCTGGTTGCCGTGGTTCACGTGTGGACCTCGCAGTGCAGATGGTCAGAGGACGGCGGCGGTGTGCCGACCTCTGGAACGGGTCGGCATCGGCGCGCCGGATCAGGCGGTCGACCTCCGTGTCGACCAGCCGCACGACGGCCATGCTAAACGCCGTGCCCCCGGGCCGCTGCCGCATCGTGACCGAGGAACTCACATAGCGGGCGTCGCACCGCCCGGTCCGCAGCTCCCGACGAGGTCAGCCTCCGTGCAGACGGGTGACGTAGTCGTGCGCCATGAGGGCGAACTCCTTCCACTTGTCGAGCGGAAGCTTCGTCATCTGGGAGGCGCGGAACTCGAAGATCCCGGCCTCCTGGCGTGCGTTGTCCGGCCCGACCTGCTCGGTCCTGTCCTTCAACGCCCCCATGTTGGTGGGGGCGAAAACGCTGTTCAGCTTGTCGTCGTTCTCGGCGATGGCGGTCAACCAGTCCTTGATCGTCAGGTCCCGGACGTCCGTGCGTTTGGTGCCCGCCGCGATGACGTTCTTGTTCGGGTCGATGGTGCCGCCGCTCAACTTGCCCGCTGTTGCGGCATCGACGACCAGATCGACCCAGAGTTGCTTGTCGGCCTCGAGGATCGTCCGTTCGGCTGCCGGCAGGAGCTGGAACAGCTTGGCGAAGTCGGTGCGCGCCATGAGGACGTTGGCGATCTGCTTCGGGTAGGCGAGCTGCTGGGCGGTGACCGAGCCCTTGATGATGTAGCTCGAGATCACAGCGATCAGGCCTCTGAGGTCGTCGCTGGGCGTCGGAATGGCACCCTTGCCCGTCACGCGGCGGGCCTGTCCTGCGAGATACGACGTACCCGGCTTCATCGCCTCAGGTGCGGGCCTGTCCTGGGGTGGTTGAGGCGCAGGCTGCTGTCCGGCTGCGGGGGCCGGCGGCGGGGGCGGGGCCATCCGCGTGATCGCGCCGAGCGCCAGACCGAGGGTGACCTGGGGGCTTCCGTCGAGCGACCCTCTCGGGGTGATCACGAAGTTCTTGTCCGGCTTCCGGTTCGTGGCCTTGTCCTGCGTGAAGTGCTCCGCCCCTTTCCCGGCCTGCTCCATACCCTTGCCGATGTCGGTGAGTTTCTTCATCACGGTGTCGAGGCGCTGCTTGCCGTCGGCGCCCTCCTCCACCGGCGGGTCGACCACGAACTCGATCTCGGACCGCTTGTTGGGTGCGGTGTCGGCGGTGACCTTGAAGCCGTCGAACGGTTCCCCGACGGCGTCGTACTTCTTCAGCGGCTTGCCGGGCTTCGTCTTGCCGATCAGCGGCTTGTCCGCCGTGTCGACGTACCACCCGGTCTCGATCTCGATTCCGACCTTGCGCTGCACCGTGAGCTGGTCCGGCGCGGGCCCGGATCGGGCATGCGGAGTCTCGGATGCGCTCTGTCCGAGCTCGGTGGGTGGGCGCCGCAGCGCTCGGTGGGCGTTCGCCTCGGCGGCTCGTTCGTCTTGGTCGCTCGGGTCGCTGATCCTCAGCCCGTCACCGCGGACGGTTCCTGCGACCGGTCCTCGTCGTTGCTGGATGACGTGGGTCAGTTCGTGGGCGAGGGTGTGGCGGTCGTCGGCCCCGGGGCCCAGTACGACGTGCTCGCCGGAGGTGTAGGCCTGTGCGCCGATCGCGGCGGCGGATCGGCCGGCCGCGGGTCCGGTGTGGATGCGGACGGAGCGGAAGTCCGCGTCGAGGCGGGCTTCCATGTCGCGCCGCACCGGGGTGTCGAGCGGCCGTCCCGAGGAGTGCAGTACGTCGAGGACGCCCGAGCGCTGCACCGTCGGTTCCTCGACCGGTTCCTCTGCTCGGCTCGCCTGGAGGAAGGCGACGACGGCTGCATTCCCTGCGCTGCGCTGCAAGGTCAGAAATGCGGCCGGGACCCCGCTGGGCCGGGCTGGGGCGAACGGACGAGCGGGGTGGGACGTCCCGGCCTGGTCGATGTCGCGCCCCGCAGTCGACTCGTAACGGCGCACGGGGCCTCCTTCGCGAGGAGTGATCAACACCCTCCTCTCGGTGACACTAGGGGCAGGCTGCCGGGCGGGCAGGAATCATCCGGGCATCTCGGCAGGCAATCACGTTGCCCGAATGGCCATCCGGGCGTGGCTGCCCGCGCGATCGGCGGGGTTGCTCAGAAGAGCCGGGCGAGCGCTCCGTCGAGGTCGGGCAACCCGGACAGGTCGATCAGGAAGTGCTCCTCCAGTACGGCGCATATCTCGGCCGGGGTCTGCAGGACACGGCGCTCGCTCGGGCCGCCGAGGTGGTGCACGGTGAGGGTGGTGCCGTTCAGCGCGTAGCGCCGGGCGGTGTCGGGGCGCGCCGCCATGGGCGTGGCGAGGAAGTGCGACGCCGGGTGGTGCCCGAGATACCAGTTCGTCACCTCGTAGTCGGCGAGGTACTGCTCGGTGAGATCGAACCGGTAGAGGGGTCGCCACTCACCTGCGACCAGCGCTTGCATCACGAACCCGCCGCCGTCGGGCCACAGGCGGAACGGCTCGTGCGGGCTGGCCTGCTCGATCTCGGGCTCGAGCGCCAGCACCCCGGTGAGCGTCAGAGCTCCGAAGCCGACGTCGACCACGTGCGGCCCCTCCGGCAGGTCGATGTGCAGCAGCATGTGGCTCCGCGGCGTAGCGGGCGCATCGGCCGGGCGTCCCCACAGCACGCGCGCCGCGAGGCCCGTGGTGCGGTAGCCCAGCGCGTCGAGGGCGCCGCGCAGGAGGAGGTTCTGCTCGAAGCACCAGCCACCTCGTCCACCATGGACGAGCTTCGCGGAGAGGCTCTCCTGGTCGAGCCGCACGTCCCGGCGTGTGAACGGGTCGAGGTTCTCGAACGCGATCGACCCCGCGTGCGCAGCGACGATGCGCCGCAGGGCAGGGAGGTCGGCATCGCGAGCGCCGGGCTCACCGATCCTGTCGAGATACGAGGTCAGCGTCGACGTCGCCGCGCCGGTGGTGGTCATGGCAGCCATCCTGGACGCTGCCCCCAACCCAGGGTCAAGCGGAGTTCTCGATCAGCCATGGATGCAGGTTCCGGTACCCGCGAACGGCGAGGGGCCGCAGCGCGCGCAGCGTGAACCGGGGGTCGTCCGCGAGGTTCTGGGCGACCGTCCGGTCGACGAGCACGGAGTCCGGGTCGGCGTGCGTGGTGAGCCGGGACGCGATGTTGACGACCTCGCCGTAGACGTCCCCGTACCGCACGAGGACGGGCCCGGCGGCCAGCCCGATCCGCAGCCGGGGGAGCAGGGGCTCGCTGCGCACGCGGTCGCGCAGGCCCAGCGCTATCGCCGCCCCCTCGGCGATCTCGTCGGCGACGAACAGCACCTCGTCCCCGACCGTCTTGACGATCCGGCCGCGTCCGTCGGCGATCACCTCGGTGGTGGTGGAGCCGAAGCGTTCGATCATCTCGCCGAGCTCCGCGCTGCTGCGGCGCCGCGTCGTGCGGGTGAAGCCCACCATGTCGGCGAAGCCGACGACCAGAGACCAGGTGTCGGGGGCCTCCTCCTGAGCGCCCGAGGTCGCCAGCGAGCGGTGGACGGTGGCCGCGAGGTGCCGGCGCCAGACGTAGGTCTGCAGCGACTCCAGCGCGGGGAGCACCGCGGCCGTGGTCTCGAGCGCCTGCTGCGCCGTGACGTCCTCCGATCGGCTCTCGATGAGCCGTTTCACCATGCCGACCTGCCACTCCGCGAGGCGTGACATCTGCTGTGCCACGGCCCGGGCGACCGCCTCGCGCACGTCGAGTTCGAGCACACCGGCCTCGGTGAGGCCGGTCATCAGGCGAACGGCCTCGATGTCGTGTTCGGTGAACAGCACGGCGTCGTCGGCCACCTCGGCGAAGCCCAGCGAGCGCCACAGCCTGCGTCCCTCGTCGAGGTCGAGGCCGGCCACCTCACTCATCTGCAGCCGCGTGTAGCGCCGGGGTGCTCCCAGCACGATCTCCTCGATCGCCTCGTCGAGCGGGCGCTCGGCCGTGCCCACGTCAGGTCGTGTGGACGATCAGCACGTCCACTCCCGCGCGGCGCGCGGCGTCGGACGGGACGGAGCCGAGCAGCCGCCCGCTCAACGTGTTGAGTCCGCGGTTGCCGACGACGAGCAGGTCGGCGTTCGCGTCGGCGACGGCCTTGCGGAGCACCTCCACGGGCGGGCCGTCGGCGGCGACCGTGCGGACCCTGCCGGCGCCGGCGGCGAGTGCCCGGTCCTCGGCGGAGCGCAGCGTCTCCTCGGCCGGAGTCCAGCCGCGGACGAGGAAGGCCTCGTCCTTGAGGACGTCCTCGGCCTCGGCGGTGTCGTCCCGTCCGGTCGGGGTGTAGGCGCACACGATCACGAGCTCGGCGTCGGTGTCGCCCGCGACGGCGGCGGCGCGGTCCACGGCCGCGAAGGAGGTGGCGGATCCGTCGGTGCCGACGACGATGGTGCGGTAGGCGGACATGGAGGCCTCCGGCTCGGGGGAACGTCGGCCTGGAGGTTACCGGCGGTAGCGGGTGGCTCCGGCAAGCGGTGGGATCACCCGATCGTGGTCACCTCGTCGATCACGGGGGGTGCGGGCGGGCGCAGCGCGGGCCCGACGAGCCGCCGGCGCAGCCGCCAGCCCGCGCGAGCGAAGAGCGCGTTCATCGTGGCCGCCATCCCGCGCAGGTCCTGGCGCCCGGTGAGGTAGGCCCAACGGTGGCGCTCGGGCAGGCCGAGGAACACCTCGAAGAAGGCAGGGACCTCGTCGGGGGGCATGCGCAGCAGCGCCTCGAGCCCGACACGGCGCAGGCGGTGCACCGCGCGTGCCGCCGCGGGCCAGATGGTCGCGTCGGCAGCGGCCAGCGCGGCGTGGGGGCCCGCCGGGAGGTGAGTGGCCACCGCGTCGGCCACCGCAGGCGCGAGGCCGAGCGTCGCGGCGAGGTTGAACCCGCTCGCCGGGTGCACGAGCGGGGCCGCCGCGCCGAAGCCGAGCACGCCGGGCGTCCGGTGCAGTGGGGAGTCGATGGGGAAGACCACCCGCTCGACCGGTGCGGTGGACTGCGGTGTGATCCCGTGGCTGGCCAGCCGCGCGAGGAGCCTGCGCTTCAGCACCGGCAGCGGAAGCCCGGGACGACGTGCCAGCGACGTCTCCTCGAGCAGCACCGAGCCGCGGCCGAGCGGCACGGCGTAGAGGAACGTCGGCCAGCCGTCCTCACCGTGGTCGCGGCGCCAGTCCATGAACAGCGCGGTGCCTGTGGCGACGAGGCCGGCCGCCTGCGACTCGTCGACCACCACGCCGTACGCCGTCTGTTCCGCGGCGGGACGCCGGTGAGTGGATTCCGAGCGCAGCGGCTGGCGCCGGCCACCGGCGTCCACGACGATCCCGGCCTCGATCCGGGAGCCGTCCGCCAGCGCGACCGTCCCGGGCACCACCACACCGACAGCGCGGCCGGCCAGGACGGTGGCTCCGGAGCGCCCGAGGCGGGAGTCCAGGTGCGCGCGGAGCCCGGCGACGTCCAGAACGGCGTAGTCCCAGCCCAGATCGTGCGGCGAGAGCGCGATGGCGCGGCCGCGCACCACCGCGGCCACCGCCGACGGGGGCAGCGTCGCGGGCAGCTCGCGGACCCAGCATCCGTAGGTGACCCGCCACGGGGCGTCCGGAGTCGGGTCGACCAGCAGCGTGCGCAGCCCGCGCTCAGCGGTCTCGGCAGCCAGCGACCGGCCCGCAGGGCCGCCGCCGACCACGAGAACGTCCGCTCTGAGCACGGACTCGTTCTACCGCCCCACCCGGCGACTCGCCCGTTCCCGTCCGCAGGTCGTGCCGCACGCGGCGATTAGCCTGCTGCGATGACCGATCTGGGGGTGGCGGGCGACCTGGGAGTGGGACCGGCGGCACGTCAGGAAGCGCCGGAACGGGCCGGGCCCGATCACGCCGCGCGGGCGGCCCGGCGCTCGCTGGTCTCCGAGACGGGTGCTGCTCTCGCCCGTAGCCCCTTCCGCGTGGACCGGGACCGGATCGTGGCCTCGCCGTTCTTCGCCAGGCTGGCCGGGGTGACCCAGGTGGTGAGCCCCACGGGGTCGGGGTTGCTCGTGCACAACCGGCTCACCCACAGCCTGCAGGTGGCCCAGGTGGGGCGTGCGATCGCCGAGCGACTGACCGCCGACGCCGCCACGGCCGCCGTGCTCGACCGCCTGGGCGGCCTCGACGCCGACGTCGTCGAGGCCGCGGCGCTGGCCCACGACCTGGGCCACCCTCCGTTCGGGCATCTCGGGGAGCAGGTGCTCGACCGGCTCGGACGTGAGCAGCTCGGGCTGCCCGACGGGTTCGAGGGCAATGCACAGAGCTTCCGGATCGTCACCACGATCGACCTGCACGGCCCCGGCGGCACGGGCCTGGACCTGACCGCCGCCGTCCGGGCCGCGGTGCTGAAGTACCCGTGGGCGAGGCGGGGCCATCCCGATCCGCATCCGAGCGCGGCGGCGCTCCCGCCGCGCGGTGGGGGCCCGCTGCCGGGCGCTCCGGACGCCGGATCGGCGAAGTTCTCGGCCTACTCCACCGAGTTGGACGACCTGCGGGCCGGCCGCAGCGCGTTCGGGGCCATCGGGCCGTGGCAGCAGACCGTGGAAGCGGCCGTGATGGACCTCGCCGACGACATCGCCTACGCCATTCACGACCTCGAGGACTTCCACCGTGTCGGCGTGCTCCAGCAGGCCGGGGTGGCCGCCGAGCTGCGCGGCTGGCAGCAGGCCGGCTCGGCGGTCGGCGGCGACCGCCCCGGGGCTGCGCTCGAGCGGCTTCGGCGCAGGCTCGAGAACAAGGACGGATGGGCCTACGACGCGGAGGCGTTCGCCGCGGCCGTCGAGCGCGTCCGCACGGAGCTCGCGGACGGGCTGCTGGCCTCGTCGTTCGACGGGTCGATGGCCGCGGAACGGGCCGTCGCCGAGTTCTCCGCGCGGTGGACCGCACGGCTCGTGGGCGGGGTGCGGGTGCTCACCGATCCGCCGGTCCGTTCCGCGCACGTCGCGCTGGCCACCGAGCAGTGGCACGAGGTGGCGGTGCTCAAGTTCGTGCACCACCGGTTCGTGCTGCAGCGCGCCGATCTCGCCTCGCACCAGCGCGGGCAGGCCACAGTGCTGGCAGGCCTCGTCGCGGCGCTGCACGACTGGCTCGCCGAGGACGACAGCGAAACCCGCAAGCCCCCGCGCCTGCGCGACCTCGTCGAGCTGGCCCGCGGTGAGTTCGCCGCGTTGGCACCCGCCGCCGACGTGGAGCGGCTGGCGCGTGGCCGCGCGGTGGTGGACTACGTCGCCTCGCTCACCGACGGACAGGCCACGGCGCTGCTCGACGTGCTGACCGGCCGCTCGGCCCGGCTCTGGACCGACGCCGCTGTGCTCTAGCGGCGGCGGACAACGTGCGCGATCAGGCCGGGCCCCGCGAGCCGGTGGCGAGGATCCCGCCGTCGATCCGCACGATCTCGCCGGTGATCCAGGACGCCGCGTCGGACACCAGGAAGGCGACGAGCGAGGCCACGTCCTCAGGCTCGCCGAGCCGCTTCATGGGGAAGGGCTCGCTGGCCTTCTCCTCGCCCTCGGCGTACAGCATGCTGGCGAACTTCGTCTTCACCACCGATGGCGCCACGGCGTTGACGCGGATGCCGGGCCCGAGCTGCCAGGCGAGCTCCTCGGTGAGACGGATCAGGGCCGCCTTGGACGCGCCGTAGATCGGGATCACACCCGTGGAACGCAGCCCGGCGGTGGACGCGAGGTTGACCACGGCGCCACCGTGCTCGCCCATCCACGCCTTGTAGGCCAGCTGCACGAACGCCAGCGCCGCGACGACGTTGGTGTCGAAGATCTTGCGGACGGCGTCGAGGTCGGCGTCCATGAGGAAGCCGTAGATCGGGTTGATTCCGGTGTTGTTGATGAGGATCCCGAGGTTGCCGAACGTCTCGACGGTGCGGGTGACGGCCTCCTCGCGGGCCTCCGCCGAGCCGGCGTTGCCCGCCACCGTCAGCACGCGCGACGCGTCGCCACCTGCGAAGTCGGCGACCAGCTTCTCGCCCGCGGCGGCGAGCTCGTCGGGCTTGCGGGCCGTGATCGTCACGGACGCGCCGCGGGAGAGCAGCTCGCCGGCGATGGCGAACCCGATGCCGCGGCTCGCGCCGGTGATGAGGGCTGCTCGGCCGGACAGGTCGGTGAGATCGGTCATGTGCGGCACCCTACTTCCAGAATCCGCTAGCCCGGGTCGGTAGTCTGGATGCCGTGATCCGGACCGTGTAGCGGCGAGCAGCTCCCCGGGCACTCGTCTGTACTGCCGGACCTTCTGGAGTTCTTCTTTGATCACCGCCACTGACCTGGAACTGCGCGCCGGGTCCCGGATCCTGCTGTCCGGGGCCACCCTGCGCGTACAGCCGGGCGATCGCATCGGGCTCGTCGGGCGCAACGGCGCCGGCAAGACCACCTCGATGCGCGTGCTGGCAGGCGAGGGCGAGCCGTACGCCGGCAGCGTCGGTTCCAACAGCCCCGTCGGCTACCTGCCCCAGGACCCTCGCGAGGGCGACCTGACCATCACGGCGAAGGATCGCGTGCTGTCCGCGCGCGGCCTCGACGAGATGCTGCGCGAGATGGAGAAGGCCCAGACCGCGATGGCCGAGCTGGTCGACGGCGCCCAGAACGAGCGGGCGGTACGCGAGTACGGCCGGATCGAGGAGCGTTTCTCGGCGCTCGGCGGGTACGCCGCCGAGAGCGAGGCCGCCCGGATCTGCGCCCACCTGGGCCTGCCCGACCGCGTGCTCCACCAGCAGGTCGCCACCCTCTCCGGCGGTCAGCGCCGCCGCGTCGAACTGGCCCGCATCCTCTTCGCCGCCTCCGACGGTGGCGGCGGGGGAGCGCCCAGCGCCACCACGCTGCTGCTCGACGAACCCACCAACCACCTCGACGCCGACTCGATCACCTGGCTGCGGTCCTTCCTCTCCGCCCACGACGGCGGTCTCGTCGTGATCAGCCACGACACCGAGCTGCTGGCCGCGGTGGTCAACAAGGTGTGGTTCCTCGACGCCACGCGCGGCGAGGTCGACGTCTACAACATGGACTGGCGCCGCTACCAGGAGGCGCGCTCCACCGACGAGAAGCGCCGCCGCCGCGAGCGCGCCAACGCGGAGAAGAAGGCTGCCGTGCTGCACACGCAGGCGGCGAAGATGGGCGCGAAGGCCACGAAGGCCGTCGCCGCGAAGAACATGGCGCGCCGGGCCGACCAGCTGCTCGCAGGCCTCGAGCCCGAGCGGCGTGCCGACCGCGTCGCGAAGATCCGCTTCCCCGACCCGTCGCCGTGCGGGCGCACCCCGCTCACCGCGGAGGGGCTGAGCAAGGCGTTCGGCTCGCTGGAGGTGTTCACCGGCGTCGACCTCGCCGTGGACCGCGGCACGAAGGTCGTGGTGCTGGGGCTCAACGGCGCCGGGAAGACCACGCTGCTGCGGCTGCTCGCCGGCACCGAGATGCCCGACGCCGGCCGGGTCGTGCCCGGCCACGGGCTGCGCACCGGCTACTACGCGCAGGAGCACGACACTCTCGATCTCGACGCCACGGTCTGGGAGAACGTCCGGCACGCCTCGCCGGACACCCCGGAACAGCAGCTGCGGACGTTGCTCGGGTCGTTCATGTTCTCCGGCGACCAGCTCTCGCAGCCCGCCGGCACGCTCTCGGGCGGGGAGAAGACGCGCCTCGCACTGGCCGGGCTCGTCTCGAGCGCTGCCAACGTCCTTCTGCTCGACGAGCCCACCAACAACCTCGACCCGGCGAGCCGCGAACAGGTTCTCGACGCGCTCCGGCGCTTCGCGGGGGCCGTCGTTCTGGTCACCCACGACCCCGGCGCGGTCGAGGCGCTGCACCCCGACAAGGTCATCGTGCTGCCCGACGGCACCGAGGACCTCTGGTCGGCCGACTATCTCGAACTCGTTCAGTTGGCCTGATCGGGCGATTTGCCACTCTTCGGGCGACCACCCGATCGGACAAAGTTATTCGGCACCTCGTGTTCACCGGCTGTAATCCATGGGTCGGAAAAGAACCTGAGTGGGCTCACCCTCGGCGACAATCAGGTGGCGAGGGAGTGGCCGGGAGGTCACAGGGGTGCGTCAATGATCACCCGTCCGCGTGGTCCGTTCGGCGCAACCGTTCACCGATCATCGAGTGGATCTCCTGGTTACAGGTCTTTCGGTAAGCGATCATTGCGCGCACCGGGGGGCCGGTAACGAGCCGCGCGCGGAAGTACTGCGGCGGACAGAGGAGGAAACGGCCGTGGCCGACCTGAAGAAGGGTGCACGTATCACCGGCACCCAGCGTGACAAACTCGCCACCGATCTCAAGAAGAAGTACGAGAAGGGCGCCAGCATCCGAGCGCTCGCTGAGCAGACCGGGCGGTCCTACGGATTCGTTCACCGGGTCCTCAGCGAGACGGGCGTGTCCTTGCGGGGTCGTGGCGGGGCGACGCGCACCAAGAAGAAGTAAGACTGCCGCGGGCTAGCCTGCCCGCATGACGACAGCGGCGGTGGACCCCGGCCTTCTCGAGCGCGGCGGAGTGGCGCTCGACGTGGACGGCCCCCGGGCAACGATCTGGCTTTCGCGCCCTGAGGCGCTGAACGCACAGACGCCGGCAACGTGGGAAGCGTTGCGCACGATCGGCGAAGCCCTTTCCGATGAGGTTCGGGCAGTAGTCGTGCGGGGTGAAGGACGGGCTTTCTCAGCCGGTCTCGACAGGCGCTTCTTCTGGGCACGCGAAGTCGATGGGATGCCCGGCATCGCCGGCATCGCGGAGCTGCCCGACGGAGACGCCGATGCCGTCATCGCCGGTTTCCAGGCCGGCTTCTCGTGGCTGCGTCACCCCGCACGGGTCACCGTTGCGGCGGTACAGGGCCACGCGATCGGAGCTGGATTCCAGCTCGCGCTGGCCTGTGACCTGCGGGTTGTTGCCGACGACGTGCAGTTCTGCATGGCGGAGGCCACCTTGGGGATCGTCCCGGACCTCGGCGGCACCCACCCACTGGTCCACGCCGTGGGCTACGCCCGCGCCGTGGAGATATGCCTCACCGGGCGGCGGGTCGGAGCGGACGAGGCGGTGGCATGCGGTCTCGCACTGCGTGCGGTTCCCGTTGCGGAACTGGACGCCGAGGTCGATGCCCTCGTCTCCGCCCTCCTGGCCCCGCCGCCCGGTGCCGGCGCTGAGACCCACGCATTGCTCGCGCGAGTAGCGGACGGCCTGGACCCCGCCGCCGCCCTCGCGGCGGAACGCGCTGCGCAGCTTCGCCGTCTGCGGAGCCTCGCCGCGGGTGAGGGATGATCGTGGGGATCAGGGAGTAAAAGGACGCCGCGGCGGCGTTGCAGCGCTCCGAAGAGCTGTTGCAACGGTGTAAGTAAGGAGCCGCGGTGGACCGGACCTGGGGAATGATGCGGGGCGTCGTCCGCGCGGCGGACGCCCCGAAGTCGGTGAAGAAGGGCACGATCAAGCGGATCTGGGCCTTCGCCCGGCCCTACCGCGGCTGGCTGCTGACGTTCCTGCTCCTGACGGTCGTCTCGGCCACCATCGGTGTGCTGACGCCGATACTCGCCGGGCGCGTGGTGAACGCGATCGTCGCGCGCGGCGACGTGTCCGTTGTCGCGGCCACGGTGCTCGGCCTCGCCGGCGGTATCGCTGCTCTCGCGGTGCTCGAGGCCGTGGTCGGCCTGGTGTCGCGCTGGTTCTCCTCCCGCATCGGGGAGGGGTTGATCGTCGACCTGCGGCGCGCTGTCTTCGAGCACGTGCAGCGGATGCCGATCGCCTTCTTCACACGTACGCGCACGGGCGCCCTCGTGAGCAGGCTCAACAACGACGTGATGGGCGCGCAGTCGGCGATCACATCGACGCTGGCCACCGTGCTGAGCAACTCCGTCCAGCTCGCACTCGCCCTGGGCGTCATGATCAGTCTGGCCTGGCAGGTGACGCTGCTGGCGCTCCTGCTGCTGCCGATCTTCGTACTGCCTGCCCGCCGGATGGGCCGCACGATCGCCGATCTGCGCCGTGAGTCGGCCGACCTCAACGCGAGCATGAGCACGCAGATGACCGAGCGGTTCTCCGCGCCGGGCGCCACGCTCGTCAAGCTCTTCGGCCGTCCAGAGGAGGAGGCGCGCGAGTTCGGGGAACGTGCGGAGCGGGTGCGTGACATCGGGGTGCGCACCGCGATGGTGTCGCGCGTGTTCGTCACCGCGCTGTCGCTCGTGTCGGCGCTGGCCCAGGCGCTCGTCTACGGCCTCGGCGGCTACCTGGCCGTGACCGGGCAGATCGAGCCCGGCACGGTCGTCACTCTCGCGCTCCTGCTGACGAGGCTCTACACACCGATGACCGCGCTAGCCAACGCCCGCGTCGACGTGATGACGGCGCTCGTGTCGTTCGAGCGCGTCTTCGAGGTGCTCGACCTCAAGCCGATGATCACGGAGAAGCCGGACGCCGTGGAGCTCCCCGACGGACCCGTCAGCGTGCGGCTGCGCGATGTGCGGTTCGGCTACCCGAACGCGGACCGGGTCTCGCTCGCCTCCTTGGAGGAGGTGGCCGTGCTGGACAACCGCGTCAACGAGGAGGTGCTGCACGGCATCGACCTCGAGGTGGGCGCGGGCCGGTTGCTCGCGCTCGTCGGTTCGTCGGGAGCAGGCAAGTCGACGCTCGCCTCCCTGGTGCCGCGGCTGTACGACGTGGACGAGGGCGCGGTCGAGCTGTCCGGCATCGACGTGCGGGACCTGACCTTCGCCGCGGTGCGCGGCGCCGTGGGTGTGGTGACCCAGGACGGGCACCTGTTCCACGACACCATCCGGGCCAACATGCGCTACGCCGCGCCGGAGGCGAGCGACGCCGAGATCATCGACTCCCTGCGCCGGGCCCGCCTCGGCGCCCTGCTCGACGCACTTCCCGACGGCCTCGACACGGTGGTGGGGGAGCGCGGGTACCGGCTGTCCGGAGGGGAGCGGCAGCGACTGACGATCGCCCGGCTCCTGCTGGCCCGGCCGCGCGTGGTGATCCTCGACGAGGCCACCGCGCACCTGGACTCCGAGTCCGAGGCCGCCGTCCAGGCCGCACTCGCCGAGGCGCTCGTGGGCCGCACCGCGATCGTCATCGCCCACCGGCTCTCCACGATCCGAGCCGCGGATGAGATCGCGGTGGTCGAGCAGGGCCGGATCGTGGAGCGCGGCACCCACGACGAGCTGCTCGCCGAGGCCGGCCGCTACGCCGCGCTCTACCGCACCCAGTTCGCCGACGGCGACACCCCGGGCGAGCCGGTCGTCGAACCCCTGCCGAACGGGATCGCGTGTGGCATCCCGGGGTGCACGGTGCGCCATCAAGAGGCGCACCTGGTCGGCTGACCGGCGGAAATACGTGGGCGACGCCACGTCCGCTCGTCGTGGCGACGGAGGAGCATGGAAGTCGGGTGACCGGAGAGTCGACGCCGACCACAGTGCCCATCCCTGACGGTTCAACGGTCGGCGGCGATCAGCCGCGCTGGAGCACAACCATGATCATGATCTGCGAGCGCTGCTACGGCCGCATCAGCGACGGCGAGGAAGTGGTCCGCCTGGCCCACATCGCGGAGGCCCTTCCCGACGGCAGCATGACGTGGTGGTACTCCTACACCCACCCCGCCGGGGCCGCGACCTGCGGCGCGACGGTTCTCTCCGGCGAGGAAGGCCCCGACACCGGCGAGTGGAACCCCGCCCGAGGTATCGGCGGCGGGCGGGCCTGACCGACGCGCGTGCACCAGGCGCCCACCGCGGCCGATCACGGGCACGGACCGGCAGATCATCGGTTCGGGACGTGCAGCCGCGTGTGGCGCGGTTCCGGGTGCCGGTTTGGTGATCATGGCTGGCGGCCGCTGGATTCCATGATCGTTCCCAGATCTGGGTTTTCGTCCTTGCGAGGGCGGATCGCCCGATCTCGTGGCGATCATCGCGCTCAGACCGCCGGCGCGCCGCGGCCGGCGGCGGCCCGTACGACGGTCCGGGGACTGCGGCCAGTTCGATCGTCCCGGAGGTTGATCATCGTTTCGGAACCGTCAACCGGCTGTGGTGCGGTTGGCGGTGCCCAACTAGTGATCATGGTCCGGTGCCTGGCCTTGGCGTGGGCGGCGCCCCGGTACGCGCGGCCCATCCCGAGTGGCGATCATCACTCGCCGCGGGGAGCGGCGATCAGTACGAGCGGCCCGTCAGGTCCCGGGATCGGACCCGCTCGAGGCGCTCAGTCGCAGCGGCCGTCAGCGGCGGCGGACGGCGCCCTCCACGAGGTCGAGCACGCCGGTGAGGTGTTCTGCGGGCAGTTCCATGGACAGGTGGGAGACCAGCCCTTCCAGCACCAGCTCCAGATAGCGCGCCAGGACCGGGATGGGTACGTCGTCGCGCAGTGTGCCAGCGCGCGCCTGCCGTTCGAGCCGTGCCTGGGTGGCCGCGGTGAGCGCCTCGGCGTGCTGGCGCCAGCGGTCGCGGAAGCCCGGGTCGGTACGCCCCCGGCGCGCGATCTCGAGGAACGTGCCCGTCCAGCCGGCGTCGATGCGTTCGGGTGATGTCAGGAGCTCCCGCATCACCTGTACGAGGCCCTGCTCGGCCACGATCTCGGTCATCCGTTCGGCGTCCCGCTCGGCGAGGGCGAAGAACAGGGCGTCCTTGTCCCGGAAGTGGTGGAAGATGGCCCCGCGCGACAGGCCGGTGGACTGCTCCAGCCTGCGCACCGTGGCTCCCTCGTAGCCGTGGCGTGCGAAGCAGGCGCGAGCCCCGTCGAGGATCTGCTCACGCCTCGCGGCGAGCTGGTCGGCGCTGACACGGGGCATCAGACCAGGATAACTGGAACGCGAGACGTACGTACGTCTTGAGAATTGCCCTTACGTACCAGTGACGGCTGTCGAGCCCCTGAAATCGTCGTAGCCCACGGGTAGCGTCATGCGAGTGGCGAGAGATGTGGGCATCGCGACGGCTACGGCAGTGGGTGCTCCCGCTGCCGATCCGCCGGATGCGGGCCCTTCGGTTCTACGCGACTGTGCCGATGCTGAGGCATATGTGGCGTCCGTCTGTTTCAAGATCGGCCCTCCCCGACTTGTCGGGGTAGAGCTCGAGTGGCTGCTGCATCAGCCGTCGGCTCCCGAGGTGCCACCTGATCCCGCCGTGTTGGTCACGGCGCTCGGGCCGCACACCCCCACCACGCTCGACCCGTCCTCGTCCGCACTACCGCTCCCCGCCGGTTCGGCCGTCACCGTCGAACCGGGTGGCCAGATCGAACTCGCGAGCCCGCCCCTTCCGGATCTCGGAGGGCTGCTGCAGACCGTCCGCGCCGACGCCGACGCACTGCACCACCTGCTCGCCGGTCAGGGACTGCAACCCCAACTCCGCGCCACCGACCCGGTGCGTCCTGCGGTCCGCATCCTCGACGTTCCTCGCTACCGAGCCATGGAGCAGGCGTTCGACCGGTTGGGGCCCCACGGCCGCAGCGCGATGTGCTCCACCGCCGCCGTGCAGGTGTGCGTCGACGCGGGGGAGCAAGGCGACGTCGCCGAGCGCTGGGCTGCGGTCCACGCGTTCGGCCCGGTGTTGTTGGCAGCGTTCGCCAACTCACCGCTGTTGCACGGCAGGCCCACGGGATGGAAGTCCTCGCGATGGGCGTGCTGGCAGCGGGCCGACCCGTCCCGCACGGTGCCCCCGCGGATCTCCGACGTCGAAACGGAGGACCCGGCCACGGCGTGGGCGCAGCGTGTGCTGAGCAGTCCATTGCTGCTCGTGCGCAGGGAAGGGGCGTGGGAGGTGCCCAGCGGCGTCACGTTCGCCGACTGGGTCAACGGTGCCCTCCCGGCGCCTCCCACCACCGCCGACCTCGACTACCACGTCTCCACCCTGTTCCCGCCGGTCCGACCGCACGGGCATCTCGAAGTGCGCTACGTCGACGCCCAGCCGGGGCGCCGGTGGGCGCTGCCCGTCGCGGTGATCGCCGCGTTGCTCTCCGACAGCGTCGTCACGGGCAAGGCGCGCGAGGCATGCGAGCCCGTAGAGGGTCGCTGGACCGAGGCCGCCAGGCTCGGCCTTGCCGACCAGCCGCTCGCCCAAGCCGCGGCCACATTGTTCGAGCTGGCCTGCGACCGGTTGACCGCCCTCGGTGCTCCCCGCTGGGTGGCCGACGACCTCGCGGACATGACGGAAAGGCAGGTCCTGCGCGGCCTGTGCCCTGCCGACACCGCCGTCGAGGTCTTCGCCGACCGCCTCATCGGAGACCTCGCACCCGACTTTGCCGACAACTCCACCCGCAAGCCGGCACCCCCGGAGGGAGAGACGTCATGACCGTCAGCGACCAGATCGCGTCAGGCAGCGAGGAGCTACGCGCCCGCGTCGCCGAGCTGCTCACCGCGTCCCGTGCTCGCAGCACCGCTCTCACCGACGCCGTCGACGAGGCCGATCTCGTGGCCCAGCACTCACCGTTGATGTCACCGCTGGTCTGGGACCTCGCGCACATCGGCAGCCAGGAGGAGCTCTGGCTGGTGCGTGACGTCGGCGGGCGCGAGCCGCTGCGTCCGGAGATCGACGGGCTCTACGACGCGTTCCAGCACTCGCGCGCCAGCCGCGTCGATCTACCGTTGCTCGGCCCGGCAGAGGCTCGCGCCTATGTGGCCGAGGTGCGCGACAAGGCGCTCGACACCCTCGAGCGCACCCAGCTCACCGGTCGCCGGCTCGTGGAGAACGGCTTCGCCTTCGGCATGATCGTGCAGCACGAGCAGCAGCACGACGAGACGATGCTCGCCACCCACCAGTTGCGTGCCGGCGGCCCGGTATTGCATGCGGATGCCCCGCCCGCAGGGCGGGCGCCCGCCGCCCGCGAGGTGCTCGTCCCCGGTGGCCCGTTCACGATGGGCACGTCCACCGAACCGTGGGCGCTCGACAACGAGCGTCCCGCGCACGTCGTCGAGGTTCCGGCGTTCGTCATCGACACCGCGGCCGTCACCAACGGCGAGTACGCCGAGTTCATCGCGGCGGGCGGCTACGACGACCAGCGCTGGTGGAGCGACGCGGGCTGGGCGCACCGCGTGTCGGCCGGGCTCACAGCACCCGAGTTCTGGGAGCGCGACGGCTCGGGCGAGTGGCACCGGCGGCGGTTCGGCGTGGTCGAGCGGGTGCCGGCCGACGAGCCGGTCGTCCACGTCTGCTTCCACGAGGCCGAGGCGTACGCCCGCTGGGCAGGCAAGCGACTGCCCACGGAGGCGGAGTGGGAGAAGGCTGCACGGTACGACCCCACCACCGGACGCTCCCGCCGGTTCCCGTGGGGCGACGAGGAGCCCACCGCCGAGCACGCCAACCTCGGGCAGCGCCACCTGCAGCCCGCGCCTGCCGGGGCGTTCCCCCTCGGAGCATCGCCGCTCGGCGTTCAGCAGCTCGTCGGCGACGTATGGGAGTGGACCAGCTCGGGCTGGCACCCCTACCCGGGGTTCGAGGTGTTCCCCTACCCCGAGTACTCCCAGGTGTTCTTCGGCGGCGACTACCGGGTGCTGCGCGGCGGTTCCTTCGGCACCGACCCGGCTGCCATCCGCGGCACGTTCCGCAACTGGGACCACCCGATTCGCCGGCAGATCTTCTCGGGTTTCCGCTGCGCCCGGGACGTGTCCCCGGCGGAGACGGCGTAGCGCCGGGTGTGTCGCCACCTGGCCTACCTGGGGCCACCGGTGACGCTGTCGTCGCTGGTCCTCGAGGCGCCCCATGGGCTGCTTCGGCAGTCCTACGCGCCGCTGGACATGCGCGCCGGCGGCACGATCAACGCCGACGGCTTCGGCGCCGGCTGGTACCCGGCACCCGACGCCGACGCGGTGCGGTACCGCAGCGCTGCGCCGCTCTGGTCCGACGCCTCCTTCGCGGCGATGGCGGGCGCCACCCGCTCGTCCGCCATCCTGGCGGCGGTCCGGTCGGCCACGGTCGGCATGCCCGTCACCGACACGGCTGCGGCGCCGTTCGCCCACGGGCGCTGGCTGTTCAGCCACAACGGCGTGGTGCGGGGGTGGCCGCACTCGGTCGCCGAGCTCGCCGGCGGCCTGCCGGTGGCCGATCTCATCACGCTCGACGCGCCCACCGACTCGGCCCTGCTGTGGGCGCTGGTGCGCCATCGGCTGTCCGAGGGTGGGGATCCGGCCGACGTCCTGGCCGGCGTCGTCGCCGCAGTGGCCACGGCGGCACCCGGGTCGCGGCTCAACCTGCTGCTCACGGACGGCCGTGGTATCTGGGCCACGGCGTGGGATCACGCGTTGTCGGTGCGCACCACCCCCGACTCCGTTCTGGTCGCGTCCGAGCCGATCGACAGCCTTTCCACCTGGAACCCGGTGCCCGACCGCCATCTCGTCGTGGCCCGACCGGGCCATTACCGGGTCGACGAACTCACGATGACAGGAGTCCCATGAGCCCAGCGCTGCTGGACATCCACCTCACCGACGGCGACGCCGATGCCGCCCTGCGCGCCGACGTCCGTGCAGGCCTCACGGCGATCCCTAAACAGTTGCCCCCCAAGTGGTTCTACGACGCACGGGGCAGCGAACTGTTCGAGCTGATCACGGAGCTGCCGGAGTACTACCCCACCCGCACCGAGCGTGCCCTGCTGGAGCGCAGCGCCGACGCGATCGCGATCACGTCGGGGGCCGACACGATCGTCGAGCTCGGTTCGGGGTCGTCTGCCAAGACACGGCTACTGCTCGACGCGTTCGGCCGTGCCGGGTCGCTGCGCCGGTACGTGCCACAGGACGTGAGTGAGGCCGCCCTCCGCTCTGCGATGGACGCCCTGTCCGTCGAGTACCCCGACCTCGAGCTGCACGGCGTGGTCGGCGACTTCACGAGCCACCTGCATCGGTTGCCGCGAGGCAAGCACCGGATGGTGGCGTTCCTCGGCGGCACGATCGGCAACCTGCTGCCTGCCGAACGCGCCGAGTTCCTCGAGCGGCTTCGTGCGGTGCTGCAGCCGGGGGAGCAGCTGCTGCTCGGCACGGGCCTCGTGATCGACGAGGAGACGCTCGTCCGCGCTTACGACGATTCGGCAGGCGTCACGGCCGAGTTCAACCGCAACGTGCTCCGGGTGCTCAACCGCGAGCTGCGTGCGAACTTCCCGGTGGAGGAGTTCACCCACCGCGCGCTGTGGGACGCGGAGAACGAGTGGATCGAGATGCGATTGGTCGCGCAGCGCGCCATCACCGTCACGCTCGCGGAACTGGGCCTCGAGGTGCATTTCGCTGCGGGGGAGGAGATGCTCACGGAGATCTCCGCCAAGTTCACCGGCCCCGGCGTTCGCGCGATGCTCGAAGAGGCGGGCTTCACGGTCACCCGCACCTGGACCGACCCGGACGACCGCTTCGCGCTGACGCTGGCAACCGCCACCTGACCCGCACCTCCGCAGGCCCGTTTCCGGAGGCCGAACCGCACGATCCCGGCGCGCAGGAAGTTGTGGTGCTGTGCGCCGGACAGGCGGCTCGGGGCCGGGCCGGGCCTCCGGACATCGGGTTAGCCTGCTGGGATGAGCAACGATCGCGCGGGTCGTTCGTGGCGGACTGACGGGGTTCGGGTCATCCCCGGGGAGGCGCTCGACAGCAACACACCGCAGACGCCGGGGATGCATCGGGCCGCGGCCGTCACGCACGCGCGGGTGGGGGCGGCGAAGCTGTGGGCCGGCACCGTGACGATCCACCCCGGTGCCCGCACCGGTGCCCATCACCACGGCGAGCTGGAGAGCGTGATCTACGTGGTGCGCGGCCGGGCGAGGATGCGGTGGGGCGAGCACCTCGAGTTCACGGCGGAGGCCGGCCCTGGCGGCTTCATCTTCGTGCCGCCGTTCGTGCCGCACCAGGAGATCAACGCGCTCGACGACGAGCCGCTGGAGTGCGTGCTGACGCGCAGCAATCAGGAGCCGATCGTGGTGAACCTGGACATCGAGGGCGTTGCGGAGCCCGAGCACGTGCCGTGGGTCGACCCGGCCCATCCTGCTCCCAGCGGATGACGGGTCGGCCGGGCGTCGGGGCATCCCTCTCGTCTCGACGCCACCGGCCGCCTGTCCGGTGTCGCCCCGCTCGGCCTCCGGCGAACTCAGGTCGAGCGGCCACACCGGCGCCGGTTCTCCTCGGGGAGCCGATCACAGCCGGCGTGTGCGCTGTAGCAATCAATGTCAATGAAACATTGACGCCAGCGTTTCGTCAATCTGTCGACGACAACGTCGCACGCCACAACGACGACAGCGGGCGACCCGGAGAACCGGGGCGCCCGCCGTCGAGGGGGAGTGGAGGTCAGCTGCGCAGCATGCCGCGCAGGACGTACTGCATGATCCCGCCGTTGCGGTAGTAGTCCGCCTCGCCGGGGGTGTCGATCCGGACGGTGGCGTCGAACTCCACCTTCTCGCCGTTCTCCTTGGTGGCACTCACGTGCACGGTCCGTGGTGTCGAGCCCTCGTTCAATGCGGTGACGCCGGAGATGTCGAACGTCTCGGTGCCGTCCAGCTTGAGCGAGGCCGCCGACTCGCCCTGCGGGAACTGCAGCGGCAGGACGCCCATGCCGATCAGGTTGGAGCGGTGGATCCGCTCGTAGCTCTCCACGATCACGGCCTTGACGCCGAGCAGCGCGGTGCCCTTGGCGGCCCAGTCGCGCGACGAGCCGGATCCGTACTCCTTGCCGCCCAGCACCACCAGCGGGGTGCCCGCGGCGGCGTAGTTCTCCGAGGCGTCGTAGATGAACGCCTGCGGGCCGCCCTCCTGCGTGAAGTCACGGGTGTAGCCGCCGGACACGCCGTCCAGGAGCTGGTTGCGCAGCCGGATGTTGGCGAAGGTGCCGCGGATCATCACCTCGTGGTTGCCGCGGCGGGATCCGTAGGAGTTGAAGTCCTTCTTCTCCACGCCGTGCTCACGCAGGTACTGACCGGCGGGGGTGTCCTCCTTGATGGAGCCGGCGGGGGAGATGTGGTCGGTGGTCACGGAGTCGCCGAGCAACGCGAGGACGCGCGCCCCGGAGATGTCCTGCACCGGTGACGGGTCGGGCTCCATGCCCTCGAAGTACGGGGGCTTGCGGACGTAGGTCGACTCCGGGTCCCAGGCGAAGGTGCTGCCCTCGGGAGTCGGGAGCGAGCGCCAGCGCTCGTCGCCTGCGAAGACGTCGGCGTAGTCCTTCGTGAACATCTCCTGGCTGATCGCGCCGTCGATCGTCGTCTGCACGTCCTGGGCCGACGGCCAGATGTCGCGCAGGAACACGTCGTTGCCCTGGGGGTCCTGGCCGAGAGGCTGGGCCTCGAAGTCGAAGTCCATCGTGCCGGCGAGCGCGTAGGCGATCACCAGCGGCGGGGACGCCAGGTAGTTCATCTTGACGTCGGGGTTGATCCGGCCCTCGAAGTTGCGGTTGCCCGAGAGCACCGAGACGACAGAGAGGTCGGCCTCGTTGACCGCGGCGGAGATCTCCTCGGACAGCGGTCCCGAGTTGCCGATGCACGTGGTGCAGCCGTAACCGACCAGGTGGTAACCGAGCTTCTCGAGGTACGGCCAGAGGCCCGCCTTCTCGTAGTAGTCGGTGACGACCTTCGAACCCGGTGCCATCGACGTCTTCACCCACGGCTTGACGGCCAGGCCCTTGTCGACGGCGTTCTTCGCCAGGAGTGCGGCGCCCAGCATCACCGACGGGTTCGAGGTGTTGGTGCACGAGGTGATCGAGGCGATCACGACGGCGCCGTGGTCGAGCACGAACTCGCCGCGGTCGGAGGTCTTGACCGTGGTCGGGCGGGACGGACGGCCCTCGCCTCCGTTCGCGGCCGAGTGCACCGCCGGCTGGTCGTCATCGTCGTCGGAGAAGGCGAGCGCGGGGGCGTCGCTCGCCGGGAAGGACTCCCGGCCGGCCTCGTCCACGTGGTTGTGCGCGAGGGGCTGCGGCTCCGCGTCGTCGGTGTAGTCGTGCACCGACTTGCGGAACGAGGACTTCGCGTCGGTCAGCTCGATGCGGTCCTGCGGGCGCTTCGGCCCGGCGATGGACGGGACGACCGTGGACAGGTCGAGCTCGAGGGTCTCGGAGTAGACCGGCTCCCGGGACGGGTCGTGCCAGAGGCCCTGCTCCTTGGCGTAGGTCTCGACGAGGTCGATCTGCTCGTCGGAACGGCCGGTGAGCTTGAGGTAGCGGACGGTCTCCTCGTCGATCGGGAAGATCGCCGCGGTGGAGCCGAACTCCGGGCTCATGTTGCCGATGGTCGCGCGGTTGGCCAGCGGCACCGCGCCCACGCCCTCGCCGTAGAACTCGACGAACTTGCCCACCACGCCGTGGCGGCGCAGCATCTCGGTGATCGTCAGCACGACGTCGGTGGCGGTGGCGCCGGCCGGGATCTCACCGGTGAGCTTGAAGCCGACCACGCGGGGGATGAGCATCGAGACGGGCTGGCCGAGCATGGCCGCCTCGGCCTCGATGCCGCCGACGCCCCAGCCCAGCACGCCCAGGCCGTTGACCATCGTGGTGTGCGAGTCGGTGCCCACCAGCGTGTCCGGGTACGCCTGGCCGTTACGGGTCATGACGACGCGCGCCAGGTGCTCGATGTTGACCTGGTGCACGATGCCCGTGCCCGGCGGGACGACCTTGAACTCGTCGAACGCTCCCTGGCCCCAGCGCAGGAACTGGTAGCGCTCCTTGTTGCGCTGGTACTCGAAGTCGACGTTGCGCTCGAAGGCGTCCGGGCGGCCGAAGATGTCGATGATCACCGAGTGGTCGATCACCAGCTCGGCAGGAGCCAGCGGGTTGACCTTGGCGGGGTCGCCGCCCAGCTCGGTCACGGCTTCGCGCATGGTGGCCAGGTCGACGACGCAGGGGACACCGGTGAAGTCCTGCATCACCACCCGGGCGGGGGTGAACTGGATCTCGGTGTCCGGCTCGGCGGTGGGATCCCAGTTCGCCAGCGCCCGTACGTGATCGGCGGTGACGTTGGCGCCGTCCTCGGTCCGCAGCAGGTTCTCCAGCAGAACCTTGAGGCTGAACGGGAGGCGGTCGGCGCCCTCCACCGCTGCGAGCCGGAAGATCTCGTGATCCGACCCGCCTGCCTGAATCGTCCCTTTCGCTCCGAAGCTGTTCGTGCTGGCCACGTCGTTGTCCTCCTGCGGTGGTGGGCGCTTGGGATCTCGCGCTGGATCTCGCTGTGCCTCAGGTTGTCCGGAGTCTCGCGCACCGACAGGTCCTCGGCGCAGCGGCCCCGCTCGCCGCAAACAGTACGCTTGTCCTGCTAGCCGGTCGAGTCGCGGGGTTCGTCGCTCGACCGGGTGAGTTTCCGGGCTCGCCGCTCTCTGAGCGCGCCGTCCTGTTCCTCCGTGTGGTCGTTGTTCGTGGCGATGCGCGTGTGGCTACCCGTTTCTGGGCCGTCCGGGTGGCACAGTGCGCTCGCTTCTGGAGCACGACGACGGAACGGAGGCGGCCGTGCGGTACCGAGGTCTGCCGCGTCCGCGCCCGGGGCGGGACGAGGACGGCCGGCCGTTGCGGTGGCGGAACCGTGCCGTCGTCCTCGTCGTGTTGCTGGCCCTGGTCGGCGCTGGCACGTCCACTGCGTCGGCCCAGCCCACCCCGCCGCCACCACCCAACCCGAGCGACGACGAGCTGCAGCGCAGCCGGAGCTCGGTCGCCCAACGGGCGGGCGAGGTCGGCCGGCTGACCGCCCAGCTCGCAGAGCTCGACAGCCGTACCGACGACCTCCAGGCCGCGCTGGCCGCCCAGCGCGAGACCGCCGAGGCCGCGCTCGTCGTCCTGCAGACCGCGCAGGACGCGGCGGCGGCTGCATCGCGGCGCGCTGCCGCGGCGCGGATCGAGACCCAGGCGGCGTCCTCCGCGATCGACGAGGCACGCGCCCGGCTCGACGAGTTCGTCACCGCCACGTACCAGCAGGGCCTCGACGTCGGACCGCTCGGCCTGCTCACCGACTCCACGAGTCCCGAGGATCTCGTCGCACGGGCCGAGTTCAACGACCTGATCGCCCGGTCGCAGCTCGCAGCGCGGGACGGACTGGAACGCGCACGCGTCGCGAAGGCGAATGCGGACTCCGCTGCCCGGGCCGCGCTCGATGAGGCGCGAGCCCGTGAGGCCGAGGCGCAGACTGCCAAGGCAGCCGCCGATGCGGCCTTCGCTGCTGCGGCGGCGGCCGCGCGGGAGCAGGCGGAACAGCTCGCGGCGGTGGCAGCGGAGCGCGCCGAGGTGCAGCGACGGCTCGACGCGGCCGAGTCGGCCGATGCCGGACTGCGTCAGCAACGTGCCCGGTTCGACGAGTGGCAGCGCAGGCTGGCGCAGGAGCAGACCGCGCGGGAACGGGCCGAGCGCAACGCCGCTGCGGCCAGGCTCGGGGGCCGGGACGGTGCCGGCCCGGCCGTCGGGGGCAGCGCCGCGGTACGGCGCGTGATCGACCGCGCGATGTCGCAGATCGGCGTGCAGTACGTCTGGGGCGGTGGCAACGGGCGCGGCCCCAGCAGGGGAATTCCGGACGGTCTGGGCTCACCGCTCGACCGGGTCGGGTTCGACTGCTCGGGCCTGATGCTCTACGCGTTCAGCGGCGCGGGGGTGTCGTTGCCGCGGGTGAGCCGCAACCAGTTCAACGCGGGCCGGAAGGTGCCGATCTCCGACCTGCGACCCGGCGACATGGTCTTCTTCCAGAACCCGGGCGCCCCGATTCACCATGTGGCGCTGTACATCGGAAACGGGAAGATGATCGAGGCCCCCTACACGGGGGCGAGCGTCCGGGTGGTGCCATTGCGCACCAGAGGCCTGCTGCCGCAGGCCACGCGAATGTTCTGAGCGGCGGGGGAGACGGCGATGACGATCGTTGTTCGCGCGGAGCTACGTATCCGTTCGGGAAAGCGTGAGGAGTTCGTCAGGGCGGCGTCGGCGCTGGCCGTCGCGGCGGGGGAGGAGGGGGAGACCCTCCGCTACGACTGGTACGGCTGCGCCGACCCGCACGAGTTCGTGGTCATCGAGGAGTACACGGACGCCGACGCGGCGGTGGTGCACAACCAGCACTGCGCGATGCTGCTGCAGGGGATCGCGGAGCTTGCAGACATGACCGCTGTCCATCTCCACGGCGAGGTGGGGCCGGATCTCGAGAGGTGGGCGAGGGAGCGCTCCTTTGCGCATGTCCATCGCCCCCTGCGGCTGGTGCCGTAGGGCTCACGTGAGTGCATGAGAGCAGCGGGTTGACCATCTTATGTCAATGAAACATTGACGCCTACATATCGTCCTCCTTTCATTGACCACCCGAAAAGCCCAGCTCGGAACCGAAAACGCCGACGCCGGCCGGCGTCGGGTCACGGACTGTCGTGGGGGAGGACCGCGTGGCAGGACCGATCGGCCTACCGGGCGGCCGGGGGAGCCTCGCCGCAAGCTGTCGGACTCGTCGGGCGGTGCGCGCCGGACGTCCGGGTTCACCGTCGTCTCACGCACGCCGGAGTGGGATGGCGTGGTGAGTGTGCAGGAGTCCGTCCCCAGCCCCGCCCACGAAGGTGAGCGGCTCGAACGCGTCGTCTTCGAGATCAAGCGCGTGATCGTCGGCCAGGACCGGCTCGTCGAGCGGATGCTCGTCGGCCTGCTGGCCAAGGGCCACCTGCTGCTCGAGGGTGTGCCCGGCGTCGCGAAGACGCTCGCGGTCGAGACCGTCGCGAAGGTCGTCGGCGGCACCTTCGCCCGGTTGCAGTTCACCCCCGACCTCGTGCCGGCCGACATCCTCGGCACGCGCATCTACCGGCAGGGCCGCGAGGAGTTCGACGTCGAGCTCGGGCCTGTCGTGGCCAACTTCGTGCTCGCCGACGAGATCAACCGCGCGCCGGCGAAGGTGCAGTCGGCGATGCTCGAGGTGATGGCGGAGCGGCATCTCTCGATCGGCGGCAGGACGTTCCCGATGCCCGATCCGTTCCTCGTGCTGGCCACGCAGAACCCGATCGAGAACGAGGGCGTCTACCCGCTTCCGGAGGCGCAGCGCGACCGGTTCCTCTTCAAGATCATCGTCGAGTACCCGGGCGTCGAGGAGGAGCGGGAGATCGTCTACCGGATGGGCGCTGAGCCGCCCGTCGCGCACCAGGTGATCGATCCCTCGGAGCTCCAGCGGCTGCAGAAGGTGGCCTCGCGGGTGTTCGTGCACCACGCGCTCGTGGACTACGTCGTGCGGCTCGTGGTGGCCACCCGGATCCCCGCCGAGCACGGCCTCACCGACATCGCCGGCTGGGTGTCCTACGGTGCCTCGCCGCGCGCCACCCTGGGCATCGTGGCCGGGGCACGCGCGCTCGCGCTGGTGCGGGGCCGCGACTACGTCCTGCCGCAGGACATCCTGGACGTCGCTCCCGACGTGCTGCGCCACCGGCTGGTGCTGTCCTACGACGCCGTCGCCGACGGCGTTCCGATGGACCACATCATCTCCCGGGTGCTGGCCACCGTTCCGTTGCCGCAGGTCACTGCCCGGCCGCAGCACGATCCGGGTGCGCCCTCGGCTCCGTACAGCCCGGCCGGCAGCTCGACGTGACAGCTGCGCAGCCCACCGCCGAGCCGACGCGGCGGCCGCCGATCGCGCCGCCGTCGTTCAGGGACGGGCGGATCGAGGCGGCGCTGCGGACGCTGGAGCTGGCCGTGCGGGGGCGGCTCGACGGGCTGCTGCAGGGCAACCACCTCGGCCTGGTCCCCGGGCCGGGCAGCGAGCCGGGAGAGGCGCGTAGCTACCAGCCCGGCGACGATGTCCGGCGCATGGACTGGGCCGTCACCGCCCGCACCACGGTGCCGCACGTCCGCGAGACGGTGGCCGATCGCGAGCTGGAGACCTGGGTCGTGCTCGACCTGTCGCCGAGCCTCGACTTCGGCACGGCGGCATGCGAGAAGCGCGACCTCGCGATCGCGGCGCTCGCCGCCGTCACCCACCTCACCCGGGGTGGGGGTAACCGGATCGGTGTGCTCGTCAGCACGGGGGAACGGACGGTCCGCATCCCCGCTCGCGGCGGACTCGGCCACGCCCGCGCGATGCTGCGCCGCGTCGCCCGTACTGAACGAGCCCCCGAGGGCACCCGTGGCGATCTGGCGGCCGCGATCGAGCAGTTGCGCCGCCCGCCGCGACGCCGTGGCCTGGCCGTCGTCATCTCCGACTTCCTCGGCGAACCCGACTGGGAACGGTCGCTGCGTGCGCTCTCGAACCGGCACGACCTGCTGGCCGTCGAGGTGCTGGATCCACGTGAGCTGGAACTGCCCGACGTCGGCACGGTGGTGCTCGCCGACCCCGAGACGGGACGTCAGCGCGAGGTCGTGACCAGCCCATTGCTGTGCCGGGAGTTCGCGGCCGCGGCGGCCGAGCACCGGGAACGGGTGGCGGCTGCGTTGCGCCGTTGCGGCGCCGCGCATCTCACGCTGCGCACCGACTCGGATTGGATCGCGGACATCGTGCGATTCGTCCTGGCCCGGAAACGTGCCTGGTCGGGGGGTGGGCGGTAGATGTTCACCCACCCCTGGTGGCTGCTGCTGCTCATCGTGGTGGGCGCGCTCGCCGCCGGTTACGTCCTGCTGCTGCGCAGGCGTCGGCGCGACACCGTCCGGTTCACCAACCTCGACCTGCTCGACCGGGTGGCCCCGAAACGCCCTGGCTGGTATCGGCACGTCCCGGCCGCGGCGATGATCCTTGCGCTGGCGGTTCTCACCATCGCGCTGGCGGGGCCCCAGGCCGAGGCGCGCGTGCCTCGCAACCGGGCCACGGTGGTGCTGGTGATCGACGTCTCGCTGTCGATGCAGGCCACGGACGTCGAACCGAGCAGGCTCGCCGCAGCGCAAGCGGCCGCGAAGGCGTTCGCCGATCAGCTGACGCCTGGGATCAACCTCGGGCTGGTGTCGTTCGCGGGCACGGCTGCGGTGCTCGTCTCGCCGACGGTGGACCGGGAGCCGGTCAAGCGTGCGGTCGACGGGTTGAAGCTGTCGGAGTCGACCGCCACCGGCGAGGCGATCTTCGCCGCGCTGCAGTCGGTGGAGACGTTCTCGCAGGCCATCGCCGGTGCGGCAGCAGACGGTCCGCCGCCTGCGCGGATCGTGCTGATGAGTGACGGCAAACAGACGGTGCCGGGTGGCGTGATGCCGGAGGAGGAGCCGCGCGGCTCGTTCACGGCGGCGCGCGCGGCCGCGGAGGCCGGGATCCCGGTCTCGACGATCTCCTTCGGCACCGACTACGGCTCGATCGAGATCAACCCCGGCGAGCGCACGCCGGTGGCAGTGGATGACGCGTCGATGCGGAAGATCGCCGAGCTGTCCGGCGGACAGTTCTTCACGGCGGCCACCGAGGACGAGCTACGCCAGGTGTACGCCGAGCTCGGCGAGCAGATCGGTTACGAGGTGCGGCGGGTCGACACGAGCAGGCCGTGGCTCGCCGGAGGCGCGTTGCTGCTGTTTGCCGGTGTGGGTAGCGGTCTGGCCCTGGGCCGGCGCTTCCCGTAGGTCTCGACTGCGACCTGTGAACCGGGCGGCTCGCGGAACCCCCCGCCGGCCGCCCGGTCTGCGACGCGAGTCGCCCGGTTTCCGCGGGTCGGGGCTCTGCCCATAGGGTGACCATCCGTGGGACGCAGCGTGCTGGTGACCGGAGGCAACCGCGGTATCGGACTCGCGATCGCGAAGGCGTTCGCGGCGCAGGGCGACCAGGTGGCGGTGACGCACCGCAGCCCCGTCGAGGGGTTGCCGGGGGAACTGCTCCCCGTTCAGTGCGACGTCACCGACGCGGCTGCGGTGGACGCGGCGTTCACCGAGATCGAGGACAAGCACGGCCCCGTGCAGGTGCTCGTCTCGAACGCCGGGATCACCGACGACGGGCTGCTCATGCGGATGAGCGAGGAGTCGTTCACGCGGGTCGTCGACGCCAACCTCACCGCCGCCTACCGCGTCGCCAAGCGCGCCTCCCGCGGCATGCTCAAGGCGAAGAGCGGCCGCATGGTCTTCGTCTCCAGCGTCGTCGGCCTCTCCGGAGGCGCCGGGCAGGTCAACTACGCCGCGTCCAAGGCCGGTCTCGTCGGGCTGGCCCGCTCCGTCGCACGTGAGCTCGGTTCGCGCGGCATCACGGCCAACGTGGTGGCGCCGGGGTTCGTCGACACCGACATGACCCGCGCCCTGTCCGACGCGCGGCGCGCGGAGATCCTCGGCCAGATTCCCCTCGGGCGCTACGCCAGCACTGACGAGGTGGCCGCCACCGTCACGTGGCTGGGCTCGGAGAACGCCGGATACATCACCGGCGCTGTGATCCCGGTCGACGGCGGCCTCGGAATGGGCCACTAGCCCACCCGCTCCCTGAACACGGAAAGGCTGCCATGGGACTGCTCGAGGGCAAGCGCCTGCTGATCACCGGCGTGATCACCGATGCGTCGCTGGCGTTCCACGCCGCGAAGATCGCCCAGGAACAAGGCGCAGAAGTTGTGCTCACCGGCTTCGGACGGATGCGGTTGGTGGAGCGGATCGCGCAGCGGCTGCCGAAGCCTGCGCCGGTGGTCGAGCTCGACGTGTCGGACCAGTCCCAGCTCGACAGCCTTGTCGAGCGGGTGTCGCCGTACCTCGGTGAGTCGTCCGAAGTGGACGGTCCGAAGCTCGACGGCGTGCTCCACTCCATCGGCTTCGCGCCGGCCTCGTGCCTGGGGGAGGGCGCGTTCATGAACGCGCCCTGGGAGGACGTGGCCTCGACGATCCAGGTGAGCGCCTACTCGTTCAAGTCGCTGTCCACCGCTCTGCTGCCGCTGCTGGGGCCGGGCAGTTCGATCGTCGGAATGGACTTCGACAACCGGCAGGCGTGGCCCGCCTACGACTGGATGGGCGTGGCCAAGTCCACCCTCGAGTCGGTAACCCGGTACCTGGCGCGTGACCTCGGGCCGAAGGGCATCCGCGTCAACCTCGTGGCCGCCGGGCCGGTGCGCACCATGGCCGCGAAGTCCATCCCCGGCTTCTCCGCGTTCGAGGACGCCTGGGACGGTCGTGCGCCGCTGGGCTGGGACGTCAACGACCCGGTCCCCGTCGCGAAGACCGTCTGCGCCGTGCTGTCGGACTGGCTGCCGGTCACCACCGGGTCGATGGTGTGGGCGGACGGCGGGTTCCACGCCATCGGTGTCTAATCGGGTCGTGCGAGAACAAGCGGACGCGCTGCTGGTCCTGAGCTTCGGCGGGCCTGAGGGCCTCGACGAGGTGCGGCCTTTCCTGGAGAACGTGGTGCGTGGCCGTGGTGTCCCGCCCGAGCGGCTCGACGCCGTCGAGGAGCACTACCGGCACTTCGGGGGCGTGAGTCCGCTCAACGCTCGCAACCGCGAGATCATCGCGGCGCTCCGGCAGCGTACGGACCTGCCAGTCTACTTCGGCAACCGCAACTGGCATCCGCTGGTCGAGGACACGGTCGCCGAGATGGCGCGTGCGGGGGTTCGTCGCGCGCTCGTGTTCGCCACCAGCGCCTACGGCGGGTACTCGGCGTGCCGGCAGTACCAGGAGGACATCGAGCGGGCACGTAAGGCGGTGGGGGAGGGGGCGCCGGACATGGTGAAGCTGCGGCACTTCTTCGACCACCCCGACTTCATCGCCGCCAACGCCGACGCCGTGCGTGCGGCGGCCGCGACCCTGCCCGCCGACGTCCGTGAGGACGCTCGGCTCGTCTTCACCGCCCACTCCGTGCCGGTCGCCGCCGACGTCGCGGCGGGGCCGCCGGAGGAGGGCGGGCACCGGTACTCGCGGCAGGTCGGTGAGGCCGCCCGGTTGGTCGCGGCGGAGTTGGGGGTGGAGGAGTTCGACGTGGTGTGGCAGTCGCGGTCCGGACCGCCGCAGGTGCCGTGGTTGGAGCCGGACATCGTCGACCACATCGAGGCGTTGCACGCTCGTGGCGTGCCTGCGGTGATCGTGTCCCCGGTCGGGTTCGTGTCCGACCACGTCGAGGTGGTGTGGGACCTGGACACGGAGGCGAAGGAACGCGCCACCGAGCTGGGTATGGCGTTCGCCCGCGCGGCGACGGCCGGGCCGGACCCACGGTTCGCCGACATGGTGGTGGAGCTGATGGCCGAGCGTCTGCACGAGGCCGCTCCGCGGCACCTGGGCGAGGTGCCAGGGGGTGGGTGCACGGTCAACGGGGCCCCGTGCGCGGTCGACTGCTGCGTTCCGGCCCGGCGGCCGGCGCGCCCGGAGTGAACGAGCCGCGTACGAAGGGCCCGCTCGGCCGATAACTCGGGCGCGCCGCTCGTGCACGCGCCCTGCGTGGAGCCTCAGGCCTGCTCGGGCACCGCGGTGTAGGCGGCGCCCGAGCGGTCGGCCATCCCTCTGGCCACATCGGCGTCGGCGCCACCTGCGATGTCGGCCGCGCACCAGGCGTCGGCGGCCGACATCAGGAACCGTCTGCCGTCGTCCGTGGCGAACCAGGCCTCGACCTGCGCGGGGTCGGCGATGCCGCCCGACGAGAGGTACAGGAAGAGCCCCAGGAACGACATGTCCCAGCCGATACCGGCGGCGCCAGGGCCGAACTCGGTCCAGTGGTCGTTGCCGATGTAGAAGACGTGCTCGAGCGCGAACCGCGTGGATGTCTCGGACACCGCCGTGAGCCGGACCTCGATCCAGCTCACGGACCCCTCGTACTCCCAGGTGGCGGAGAACCCGTGGGGTGGGTCGCAGCGCTCGACGGTGCCGCCGGCGTTGCCCTCCAGCTGGTAGCGCCCGCCCAGACGCAGCTCGCCGGACACCGGGAGGAACCACCGCGGCAGGCGCTCCGCGTTAGTGCAGGCGTCCCACAGGTCGTCGAGGTCGGTGGCGTAGGTCTGGCTGATGGTGACGGCGCGGCCCTCGCCCTTGTCGAGCATTCGCGCGCTGACCGTGCGATCCACGGCGTTGATCTGCCGGGTGACGTCGATCATCAGTGGTCCTCTCTGTCGGGTTCGCGCATGCGGGGCGTGCGTCGCGCCCGGGACAGCGGATCAAGCCTGGTCGGGCACCCCGGTGTAGAACGCCGTGGCGCGGTCGGCGGCGGCGCGGGCAGCTGCGGCGTCGGTGCCCGCTGCCGTGCTCGCCGCGCACCAGGCGTCGCTGGTGGATGTGAAGAACCGCCTGCCCTCGTCGGTGGCGGACCAGGCCTCGAACTCCGCAGCGTCGACCTGCTCGCCAGACGCCAGGTGCAGCGCGAGCCCCATGACGGCCCCGTCCCAGCCGATGCCGACCGCGCCCGGTCCGAACTCGGCCCAGCGCTCGTCGTCGACGTGGGCGATGTGTTCGAGCTCGAACCGGGTGCGGCCGTCGGACACCTCGGTGAGCCTGACTTCGATCCAGCTCACTTCGCCGGCGAACTCCCAGGTGGCCGCGAAACCGTGTGGGGGATCGCAGCGCTCCACGGTGCCGCCTGCGTTGCCTTGCAACTGGTAGTGCCCGCCCAGGCGCAGGTCTCCGGTCACCGGTAGGAACCAGCGGGGGATGCGCTCGGCGTTGGTGCAGGCGTCCCAGAGATCGTCCAGGTCGGCGTTGTAGGTCTGGCTGATGGCGACGACGCGGGCCTCGCCCGCCTCGAGCGTGCGCGTGCCGACCGTGCGCGTCACGGCGTTGATCTGGTGGGTGACATCGATCATGGGTCGGTCCTCTCGTCGGCCTCGCGGATGCGGCGCTCGCGCCGTCCGCGGGCCAGTTCGGTGGCGAGCGCGTCCAGGTGGGGAGTCCAGAAGCGCCGGAAGTGGTCGAGCCAGTTGTCGACGTCACGCAGCGGCTCGGGCCGCACACGGTAGAGCCTGCGTGTCCCCTCGGGACGGACCGAGGCGAACCCGTTGTCTCGTAGCACCCGCAGGTGCTGTGAGACGGCGGGCTGCGAGATTCCGAACTCCTCCTGGATCGCGGCGCACACCGCTCCGGAGGTCATCTCACCCCCGGCGAGCAGCTCCAGGATCCGACGGCGAACCGGGTCGCCGAGGACGTCGAACGCGTGCACACCGGAAAGGTAACAGCACCCACTTATATAAGCAACGACCGATAGAGGGTCGCGGTGCGGTTCTACGCCGACGGTGTGCTGATGTAGGTGAGGAAGGCGGATCCGCTCGCCACGACTGTGTGGCCGGCGAGCTGCCAGCGACGGGGGTCGAATGCCGTGTCCCGCGAGAAGAGCGGGATCCCCGTTCCGATGGTCAGCGGCCCCAGCTTGATGATCAACCGGTCGATCTCCGCGTACAGCACCCCGGCGAGCTCGCTCCCGCCGATCAACCAGATGTCCTTACCGTTCTCCTGCTTGAGTTCCCGCACCTTCGCGACCGGATCGGTGGCGACCACCTCGACGTTCGGGTCGGGACTCGCGGCGAGCGTCCGGGAGAACACCAGGTGGCGCAGGTGTGGGTACGCGTCGGTGATCCCGGCCTTCAGCCCGATCTCGTAGGTCCGGCGCCCTTCGAGGACGGTGTCGAAATGCGTGCCCTCGGCGGTGATCGACAGCGCCGTGCGCGCCGGCCCGGGGAGGATCTCCGGGAGTTCGGTGGCGAGGTGCTGGATGTAGTCCTGGGCGACCGGCCAGAAGCCGCCGGGGCCGGTGGGGTCGCTCCCGTCCGGTCCGGCGATGAATCCGTCGATGGTGGACGCGATGCAGTACACGAGCTGGCGCAAGGTTCCCCTTTGAATCACTACGAGCGATGTACTCTGTTTGAAGTGGTTCGAAGTTAGTACTGCACCTGAAGTGGTGTCAAATCGCCGTCCTGGAGACCCTCATGCGCCAGAACCCCGCTCGCCGGGTTGCCCTGCTCGATGCCTCGATCGAGGTCCTGGCCCGCGAAGGGTCGCGCGGGCTGACCTTGCGGGCCGTCGACAAAGAGGCCGGTGTCCCCACCGGGACGGCCTCCAACTACTTCGCCAACCGCGCCGAGCTGCTCGGTCAGGTACTGAGCCGCACGCGGGAGCGCTTGACTCCCGACCCGTCGGAGCTGGCGGACACCATGAAGACCGCGCCGTCGCGAGAGCTCGTCAAGACGTTGTTGTGCCAGCTCGTGGAGCGCATGCGCCGGGAACGCAACACCCACCTGGCCATGATGGAACTGCGCCTCGAAGCCACACGACGCCCCGAACTGCAGGAGGAGCTGACCCATTTCTCGATCGCCGAGCTCGACGCGAACATCGGCTTCCACCTCGGTAACGGCCTGCCCGGCGACCGCACCGGAGTGGTGCTGCTCTACCTGGCCATGCTCGGACTGATCGTCGACGACCTCACCGTCCCCGACCTTCTCACGCCCTACCGTCTCGACGCCCTGATCGACGCGATGGCGACGCGCCTGCTCCCGGAGAGCTGACCGCCGCCGCCCGGGCCGCGCCTCAGGAGGAGGGCGCGGGCGCTGCCGCGATCGCGGCGGCCACCAGATCGGCCGCCGTGCTCGCCCGGGTGCGTCTGCCGCGGTCGTAGTGCTGGGTGGTGGCGATCGTGGCGTGCCCGACATCGGCCTGGACGTGCTGGATGCGGGCGTCCTGCTCCAGCGCGATCGTCACGTAGGCGTGCCGCAGCGCGTGCGGGTGCACGCGGTCGGCGACACCGTCGAGCGCCGGGCCGGCCTGGGCCGCGATGCGGCGCAGCAGCGTGTAGAGGTCGACGCGCGAGCAGCGGCCTTCCTCACGCGTTGCGAGCATCGGTGCGTCACCGGCTCCGGTGCGGCCCCGCCGGGCGGGCACGGCGGCGTCGCGGACGCGGTCGCGCTCGGTCAGGTATGCCGTCAGCGCGTCGCGTACGAGGTCGGTGACGTAGACCTCCCGGTGCAGGCCGCCCTTGCCGAGCACGCGCAGCACGTCATCTCCGCCGCTGCGGTAGAGATCACCTCGGTCGAGCCCGACCACCTCGGAGATCCGGAGTCCGAGCGTCAGCAGCGCCACCATGGCCACGGCCCGCAGGGCGTAGAGACGAGCGAGCCGCGGGCTGCGCGAGTACGGGAGGCGGGCCGCTGCCACGAGCAGTGCCTTGAGCTGCTCGGCCGTGAGCCGCACGGTCGGGGAGGCGTCCCGGGCGGTCGACGAGAGCCCCAGCCGGGCGCGGTTGAGCGCTGCCGGGTTCGCCGCGACGACGCCCGTCTCGGCCAGGTGTCCATAGAGGGCCGACAGCGTGGAGAGCATCCGCTGCCGGGTGCGCCGCTGGGCACCCGCGGCGTCGAGCGCGTGGAGCCAGGCCTTGACGTGCCGGGCCGTGGCGTCGCGGGGGTCGAGGGTCTGCCGGGCGCACCAGCGGAACCAGGCCAGGTCGTGGAGCGGTCCTGCCTGTGCCGGAGGTGGCGCGCCCCGGCCGGCCTCGCGGGTCGGTGCGCCGCCGATCGCGTCGACCCAGGCGATGGGCAGGCCGAGCGCGTAGGCGTACGTCCGGCGGGTGCCGGCGTTCGCGTACTGCCCGAGCCAGTCGACGAGCTGGGCGCGGAGCACTTCGGGATCGGCGACGCCGGGCCAGTCGGTGGCATCGGGCGTGACGAGCGACGGGGCGGAGCGATGGCCGGCGAGTGCTTCCAGGACGACCAACGGCTCGGACGCTGCCACCGGTGGAGAGTAGCGGCGGGGCCGTCAGGCCGGTTGGACGGTGATCTCCAGCCAGCCCTGGCCGGTACGCCGGAACCCTTTGGCAGTGTCGGTGAGCTCGCGGCCCAGCACCTTCCCGGAGGGAGTGCGGGGGAGCGCGTCGACGAAGGCGATCACGCGGGGCGCCTTGTAGCCGGCGAGCTCGGCCCGGCACCGTTGCTCGATGTTCTCCGGTGTGAGGCGCACACCCTCCTCGGGCACCACGACGGCCTTGACGCACTCGCCCCACTCGTCGTCGGGCACCCCGACGACGGCGACCTCCCGCACACCGGTGAGCCCGCGGATCGCCTCCTCGATCTCGGCGGGATAGACGTTGATTCCGCCGCTGACGATCACGTCCTTCAGCCGCCCCACGATGTACACGTAGCCGTCCTCGTCCTGGTAGCCCAGGTCGCCGGTGCGGAACCAGCCGTCGCGGAAGGCTTCTTCCGTGCGCGTCGGGTCACCGAGGTAGACCGGCCCGCTCAAGAGACCGCGCTTGGCGATCTCCCCTACCTCGCCCTGCGGCCGGAACCCGCCGTCCGGGTCGAGGATGGCCACCTCGGCCCGGAAGAACGCGCGGCCGCAGGACTCCGCCTTCGGCCCGGACGGGTCCTGCATGTTGACGGTGACGTAGGCCATCTCGGTGCCTGCCAGGAACTCGCCCACGCGGGCCTGTGGGAACGCCTTGGCGAGACGGCGCTTGAGGGTGCCGCCGGCCCGCGCGCCGGAGGTGAGCACCAGGCGCAGGGAGCTGGTGTCGACGCCGCCGTCTGCCTTCTCCAGTGCGTCGGCGAGCCGGTCGAAGATCACGGGTGCGCCGGGGAGCACGGTGGGCCGGTCGCGGCTGATCGATTCGAGCGTCCGGTGCGGGTCGAACCGGCGATGGACGTTCAAGGTGCCGCCGACGTAGAGCTGCTGGAGCGCGAAGGTGAACCCGAGGCCGTGGAAGAGCGGCCCGACCACCAGCTCGACGTCGTCGGGGCCGATGTCGAACTCGACACTCATATCCGCCCAGCCCTGCACCGTGGCGCGGTGGGGGATGACGCAGATCTTCGGCGACCCGGTCGTTCCGCTGGTGAGTGCGAGCCGGAACGGTGCGCTCTCGTCCACATCGGGCGGTGCCGCACCTGCCGGGTCGGCCATGACGTCCTCGTAGCGCCGGACGTCCTCGGCGAGCGCGTCCACCAGAAGGTCGGGTTCGTCGCGCAGTCGGGCCACCGCCAGCTCGCCCGACGGTACGCCGGCTCCTGCCGGGCCGAGTGCGTCGAGGACGTCGGTGACGAGCGCCTTCGCCCCGGTCACCCGCACGGCCCGCGCCAGCTCCCCGGGAACGAACCGTGGGCTGATCGGCACGATCGGGCATCCCGCCTTGCCCAGCCCGTACATCAGCTCGATGTACTCGATCCGGTTGCTCGCGTAGAGCGCCACCGGGTCTCCGCTGCGCAGGCCGTAGCTCGCCAGCCCGGCGGCCAGTCCTGTGGTGCGATCGTCGAGCTCGCTCCAGGTGAGGCTGCGTTCCCCCTCGACCACGGCGACCCGATCCCGGGTTCTCGGGTTGGTCGCGTGCAGTCGCGGCACGTCGCCCACCCGGAGCGCCTGCTGGTACGGGTCCGTCAGGATGGCCACTCGTTCCTCCGCGCTATCCGTGGAAGTCGGGCGCTCGCTTCTCCAGGAACGCCGACAGGCCCTCCCAGGAGTCGTCGCTCTGGGCCAGCCAGGACTGGCCGAGCCGCTCGACGTCGCGTCCGGTGTGGGGGTCGGTGCCCTCACACATGTTGATCACGTGTTTCGCGAGCCCGATCGCCCTCGGCGCACCCTTCATGAGGTCGACCGCGAGCGACTCGGCCTCGGCGACGAGCGCGTCAGCGGGCACCACCTGCGAGACCAGCCCCATCGCCCCGGCCTGCTCGGCCGTGTACTCCCGGCCGGTCATGACCATCTCCTTGAGCCGTTCGACACCGATGAGACGGCTCATGCGTGAACACGCCCCCGATGCCGGAATGACCCCGATCCTGATTTCGGGAAGTACGAACGTCGCGTTCTGGGCGGCGATACGGAAATCGCACGACACGGCGAGTTCCACGCCCCCGCCGGCGCACGGCCCGTTGATCGCCGCGATCACGGGCTTCTCGATGTTCTCGACGTCGTCGAAGGTGGCGTGGTTGGTCCGTACGTAGGAGCGATAGCTGTTGCCCGGCAGGCCCCGCTGCCACCGCAGGTCGTTGATGTCGCGCCCAGCGCAGAATCCACGTCCCGCCCCGGTGATGACGACCACCCGTACCTCGTCGTCGAACGTCGCCTGCCACAGCGCAGCCCGGAGTTCGACCAGCATGCGCCAGTCGAACGCGTTGAGCCGCTCGGGCCGGTCCAGCGTGATCCAGCAGATCCCGGCGGTGCCGCCGATGTGCATGCTGACCCGCTCGAACTGCTCAGGGGTCACGAAGAAGGGCGACTGGGGAACCTGTGATCCGCGGTGGCCGTTACCTGAAGTCACGTGATCGCCCGACACGAGTGGCAGAACGCGTTGATCACGCGGCGCACGCTAACCGCATTTCGCGAGGTCGGCAGCGCGTGGTGGGGAATGGCACACGGTCGACGGGTCAATTGTGGCGAAAAAAGCGTGAACAACCGGTGCGCCGCTTTTCGAGCGTGCGGTCCCGCAGCATCCGCGCCCGGCGACAGGGGCCGTTCCCGACCGCCGCGACCCGGTCCCGGCTCGTGCGCGTCAGCTGCTGCCCCGGGCGAAGTCCGCGCCGAGCTGTGACGCTCCACCTGCCGACGGCCCCGGAGACGGAGACCCTGGAGCACCGGGACCGGATGGCCGAGGTCATCGCCCAGGTCGGATAGGCCGCCCCGGGGCCCATCCCCGGTGACCGCGCGGTGGGACGTTCGACGGCCCACGTGTCATCCGGAGTTGCGGTCCCCGCCCGGGTCGAGGAGGTCGGTCGGCGCCGGCGTGGACCGACGCCATCCGGTGAGCACGCCGTCGGGAGCGCCGATGTGCGCGAGTTTGCGCAGTGCCACCGCGAGTGCGGCGCGGCCGGGCGGATCGCTGGGGTGTGGACCGGCCGCAGGCCCGTGACCGGCCCGGACGGCGGCCCGCACCGCCGTGGCGATCTGCGCCTGGGCGGGGTCGCCGTAGCGGGCCAGCAGCTCCTCGAAGGATGCGAGCCGCGCCGGGTCGAACGGCCGTGGCAGGCCGTTGCGGTCGGTGAGCGGGTGCGGCGGGTAGAGGTGCGCGCACGGCACCCACCCGTCCGGGACCGGGACCGTCGCGCCGTGCGTTCGTCCGGCCCGCATCAGAGCGGGAAGCAGGTGGGTGTGGGGGCCGTCGGGGGAACGGCCGCTCGGTGGCGGGATCACGGCGTACACCTCGACCCTCCCGAGTGCGGTGTCGAACACGCGGTGCGGCGCCGCCACGACCAGCGCGGCCGCGAGCGGCGAGCCGGGCTCGAACAGCGGCCGACCGCAGCCGGCGCGCAGGATCTCCAGCAGTTCGGGGTCGGCCGTGCGGACGCAGGCGTCCACGGTCGGCGTGCCGAGACCGAGATCGAACAGCACGGCGCCCGCATCCTGGGACCGCAGCGGCGCGGGGTCGGCGCCGAGTTCGGTGACCACCCGGCGGCAGGCGCGGTAGGCCTCTGCGACCGGCAGGCACAGGGCGACGGCGTGGTTCCAGTGGTCGTCGGGACCCGCAGGTGTCTCGTACGCGAGGAGGCGGCACCCCGGCGGAACGGTGACGCGGATACCGCCACGATCCGTGGCGACAGCGCCCGCGGTGCGCAGGGCGGGCTCGTCCGACGACCGCACGAACTCGGCGATCGCGCCCGGCGCGCCCATGCTCCAGCCGGACTCGGCATCGTCGAGGTGCTGCTCGATCAATGCGGGCACGTCCGCTTCCGCACGTTCCGGCATGTCCCGAGAGTGCCATCTCCTCCACGCCTGCGCGTCCGGGATGAGCGCAGAGCTGTTTGTGTTCGGACCCAAGATCGTGGGGTGCGAGTTTGTGTCCCCATCACTAGGCTGATGCCGCTGGTGGTTCACTCCGCTTCCGGGCGGGGTGAGGCAAGAGGGAACCCGGTGCGAGTCCGGGACTGCCCCGCAGCGGTGAGCGGGAACGACCGCCGTCATGAAGCACTGGGTGTGAGCCTGGGAAGCGACGGTCAGTAGGTCCGGCAGGGCAACCTGCCGCGCCCGCGAGTCCGAAGACCTGCCGCCGGTGCGTGCGCCGACGGCGTGCGCGGATCCGGGGCCTCGCGGGTGGGCCGGGCGGATGCGGGCACCGGTGTGCCCGCGGAGCCTGCTCCTGCGTGCGTTCCGGGTCTACCACCGCTCGCGAGGAGAGAGCCGTGACAGAACACCCCCGCCTGGGCAGCACCGTCCTGGGATACCCGCGAATCGGGCCGGATCGGGAGCTCAAGCGCGCCGTCGAGCGCTACTGGCGCCGCGAGACCACCGCGGACGAGCTTCGGGCGACCGCCGTGGAACTGCGCCGGGCCACCCGTGCCGAGATGACCGGCCTGGGCTCCGTGCCGGGCAACACGTTCTCGTTCTACGACCAGATGCTCGACGCCGCGCTCGCCGTGGGTGCCGTGCCGCCCCGGTTCGCCGAGTTCGCTGCCGGTGACCCGCTTGATCTCATGTTCGCGATGGCCCGCGGCGCCGAGGGCGTCCCGGCGCTGGTGCCGGAGCTCTCCCCGGACACCCGGTTCCGTGCGTGGCTGCGGACCGCGCTCGACGACTTCCGCGAGGCCCTGGCCGACGGCGTCGTGACCCGGCCGGTGCTGATCGGGCCGGTCACGTTCCTGCTGCTCAGCAAGTCGACGGTGTCCGGGTTCGCACCACTGGACCTGCTCGACGATCTCCTGCCGGTCTACGCGCAACTGCTCGGAGAGCTGGCCGAGGCCGGGGCGGAGTGGGTGCAACTGGACGAGCCGGCCTTCGCCGCGGACCGCACCCCGGCCGAGCTCGACGCGCTGCACCGCGCCTACGCCCACCTCGGCGGACTCACCGTGCGGCCTGCGCTGCTGGTCGCGGGCTACTTCGGCGCGCTCGGCCCGGCGCTGCCGGTGCTCGCTTCGGCTCCCATCGACGGCGTCGCGCTGGACCTGGTCGCCGGGACGGACGATGTCGCCGGGGCTGCCCGGCTGACCGGGCTGCGGGACAAGACCGTGCTGGCCGGTGTGGTCGAGGGACGCAACGTGTGGCGCACCGATCCCGACACGGCGCTGAGCACGGCGGCGATACTGCTGGCTAGCGCGGGCCGGGTGGAGATCGCGACCTCGTGCTCGCTGCTGCACGTGCCCTACGACGCTGCCCGGGAGACCGCACTGCCGGACGAGCTGCGGCAACGGCTGGCCTTCGCCCGGGAGAAGGTCGCCGAGGTGATCCTTCTGGGCCGGGCGATGGCAGGGGAGGAGGACGTCGCAGGTGAGCTGGCCGCGGCCCGTGCCGTCGCCGGTCGTCCGGCTCATCGCGACGACCGGGTCCGTGCCCGGCTCGACGCCCTCGGCGCGGATCACTACCGCCGCCCGGCCGGCGACATCCGAGCCAAGGTCCAGCAGGCCGCGCTCACCCTCCCGCCTGTCCCGACCACCACGATCGGCTCCTTCCCGCAGACCAGGACGATCCGCAGCGACCGTGCGGCGTTCCGGGCCGGCCGGATCGACGCGGCCGAGTACGAACGCCGGATGCGCGCGGAGATCGAGCGGGTGGTCCGGCTGCAGGAGGAGATCGGGCTCGACGTCCTGGTGCACGGCGAGCCCGAGCGCAACGACATGGTTCAGTATTTCGCCGAGCACCTCGACGGCTTCGCCACGACGGAGCACGGCTGGGTGCAGTCCTACGGGTCGCGATGCGTGCGCCCGCCGATCCTGCACTCGGACGTCTCCCGGCCCGAGCCGATCACCGTCGGCTGGAGCACCTACGCCCAGTCCCTGACCGACCGCCCGATGAAGGCGATGCTGACCGGGCCGGTCACGATCCTGGCCTGGTCGTTCGTTCGCGACGACCAACCCCTCAGCGACACCGCGCGCCAGGTCGGGCTCGCCCTACGCGACGAGGTCCGCGATCTGGAGGCGGCCGGCTTGCCGATCATCCAGGTCGACGAGCCCGCTCTGCGCGAGCTGCTGCCGCTGCGTGCGGCCGCCCAGCCCGCCTACTCGGCCTGGGCGACCGACGCGTTCCGCCTGGTCACCGGCGGCGTCGCCGATACCACCCAGGTGCACACCCACCTGTGCTACTCGGAGTTCGGCGACGTCGTCGGGGCCATCGACGATCTCGACGCCGACGTCACGACCGTCGAGGCGGCCCGATCGCGGATGGAGGTGCTCGACGTCCTCGGCGCCGGGGTGCCGCGCGGGCTCGGGCCGGGCGTCTACGACGTGCACTCCCCGGAAGTTCCGGACCAGGCGGAGATCGGTGCGCTGCTGCGTGCAGCCCTCGATCGGATCGGCCCCGACCGGCTCTGGGCGAACCCGGACTGCGGGCTGAAGACTCGCGGGGAGCCCGAGGTCGTCGCCACGTTGCGCAACCTGGTCGCGGCGGCTGCCGGGGTGCGCTCGGGGTCGTCGGGCTGAGCACCCTCCGCACGACGGCGCCCCGCCCGGCTCGGGTGGGGCGCCGGGCGAGACCGAGCTACTCGGCACGGCGGTCGGGTGATGAAGTGCAGGTACTTCTCGCATTGCACACCGGTCACCGTCAGCCCGGGCCACGAAGAAAAGCCCTCACCCAATCTGGTAAAAGCCTTCTCCTTTCATTGCCATGAGCCTTCCAATCATTCTTGCGACGATCACAGTGCGGAAAGGCGAGCGAACGCTGGAATCTCGTTAGCATCGGCGTCATGCCGAGCACAGTCGTTTCGCCGGACGGTACGGAACTCGGATTCGAGACCGTCGGCGACGGGCCGCCGATGCTGCTCGTCCACGGCGCGGCCGCCGATCGGCGCCGGTGGGCGCCGGTCCAGGAACAACTGGCGCGGCACTACCGCGTCCACATGCTCGACCGGCGCGGCCGAGGGCTCAGCACCCGAGAGGCGCCCGCGTACGACATCTGGCGGGAGGCCGAGGACATCGCCGCGGTCGCGGAGTACCTCGGTGGGGACGTCTTCGTCGTCGCGCACTCCTACGGCGCGCTCTGCGCGCTGCACGCGGCCCAGATCACCGGCGCGTTCGGCAGGCTGGTGGCCTACGAGCCGCCGCGGCCCGAGCCCGGCGGGTTCGTGATCCCGCCCGAGACCGTGGCCCGGATGCGGGCCACCGCCGACCCGGAGGAGATCCTGACGATCTTCGTGCGCGAGGCGCTCCAGCTGCCTCAGTCCGCCGTGGACGACGTGCGCGGAACGGACTTCTGGCGGACGCGGGTGGAGGCGGCGCACACGATCCCGCGTGAAGTGGAGTGCGTCGAGGCGTTCGTCGCCGACGAGCGGTTGGGCAAGATCTCGGTGCCGGTGCGGCTCTTCGCCGGCACGGAGAGCCCGGCCTGTTTCCGGCTGGCGGTGGACGCGGTTGTCGAGCGGGTGCCCGGCGCGGACGTCGTGCCGATGCGGGGCCAGGGGCACCAGGCGATGGACTTCGATCCGGAGCAGTTCGTCGCGGCGGTGCAGGCCTTCGAGGCGGCCTGAGCGAGGATGACACAACGAATGACGGGCAAGGTCGCGCTGATCTCCGGCGCGGCCCGCGGGCAGGGACGAAACCACGCTGTGCGTCTCGCGGCGGAAGGCGCGGACATCATCGCCTTCGACATCGCCGCCCCGGTCCGCGCCCAGGGCGCACCAGCGGCGTCCCCAGCCGACCTGGCCGAGACGGTGCGCCTCGTGGAGAACCTCGACCGCCGCATCGTCGCCACCGAGGCCGACGTCCGCGACGGGGACGCCGTGGCCGACCTCGTCGACCGCGGCGTGGGCGAACTCGGCGGCCTCGACGTCGTGGTTGCCAACGCCGGCATTTACGGTAAAGCGGGGCCGGTGGCCCAGATGACCTCGGCGGACTGGCAGGCGGTCATCGACACCAACCTGACCGGGGTGTTCCACACGGTCCGTCCCGCGATTCCCCACCTCATCTCGCGCGGGGGCGGAGCGGTCATCATCACCAGCTCCTCCATCGGACTCAGGCCGGTACCGAACATGGCTCCCTACAGCGCCGCGAAGGCAGGCCTCACCGGGTTGATGCGAACGCTCGCGCTCGAGCTGGCGGAGCACTCGATCCGGGTGAACTCGATCAACCCGACCACGGTCGGCACGCCGATGCTGCTCAACCCGGCCAACTTCAGGCTCTTCCGGCCTGATCTGGACAACCCGACGGAGGAGGACGTCCGTCCCGCCTACCGGTCCCTCAACGCGCTGCCAGTCGCCTACCTCGATCCCGACGACATCAGCAACGCCGTCCTCTTCCTCGCCTCGGACGACGGGCGCTACATCACCGGCGTCGCACTTCCGGTCGACGCCGGGTACGCCGTGAAGTGACCCGCGGCTGCTGGGCGTCGATCGTCACGATGTGAGTGGATCGCCGGTGCCGACGGTGCGGCGGATCGTGGCCAACAGGGCCGTGGCCGACGCGCTGAGGCGTCGGCCCGCCGGCACGGCCACCGATGTCTCGTAGCACGGAACGTGCCGTCGCACCGGGACGAGAACGATCCCGGGCGCCCCGTCAACAACGGATGCCATGATCATCCCCGTGGCCAGCCCGTGCCGGACGAGGTCGAGCACCGTGGCGGCGTCGTTGATCTCGTAGGTCACCTCGCGCGACACCCCGGCCGCGGCGAAGGACTGGTCGTTCGCATCACGTACGCCCCAACCCAGTGGGAAGTCGACGAACACCTCGTCCCGCAGCTCCGTGAGATCCACCGACTCGCGAGTGCTCAGACGATGCGAGGCCGCCACAGCCAGCAGGATGGGCTCGCGCGTGAGGGGTGTGACGGTGAGGCCGGGCACCCGTCGCGTGGGCAGTGAGACGAAGGCCAGGTCGAGCCGGCCGTCCCGCACCCGCTCGGCGTTGCCGGGCGAGCCGCCTGCGTACCGGATCTCGACCGTGACGTGTGGGTACTGGGACCGGAACGTCGCGAGCACGTCCGGCAGGCTGAGCAGGCGCATCGCCTGCAGGATCCCCAGCGTGACGGTGCCCCGCAGGCCGCCGGAGACCTGCTCCACCGCCTCGCGCGCCGCCGCCGCGGCCGCGAGCGTTGCGCGGGCCTCGGGCAGCAGCGCGCGCCCGGCCTCCGAGAGCTTCACACCGTGGTGGGTGCGTTCGAAGAGAACGGCTGCCAGTTCCTTCTCGAGATTCCGCACGGCGGCCGAGACGGCCGACTGCACGATGTGCAGCCGGGAGGCCGCACGGGTGAAGCTCGCCTCGTCGGCAACAGCCACGAAGGCGCCGAGGTGTCGCAGTTCCACACCCTCGAAGGTATCTCGATTCGCGATCGCGACCAGCGCGCTCGTTCGTCGCTGGGGCTGGCCGCAGGCTCGCACGCTGGACTTATGACCTTCGATCACTGCGTGACACTGCGCGTACAAGCACCGGCCCGGCCCAGCTCGCCCGACGTGGTCGTCGTCGGAGCCGGACTCGCAGGTCTCTACCAGTTGCACCGCCTGCGGGAACTGGGGTTGAGCTGCCCCACGACCTACCTCGGACTGCAGGTCGCCGGCTTCCCGAACATGTTCACCATCACCATCACCGGCCCCGGCAGCCCCTCCGTACTCAGCAACATGATCGTCTCGATCGAACAACACGTCGACTGGATCACCGACTGCCTCACCCACATCGACGGCCAGACGATCGAGGCCTCCCCCGACGCCCAACAGCGGTGGGTCGCCCACGTCACCGAGACGGCCGAGCAGACCCTGATGAACCACGCCAACTCCTGGTACGTCGGCGCCAACATCCCCGGTAAACCACGGGTCGTCATGCCCTACGTCGGCGGCGTGGGTAGATACCGGGAGATCTGCGACGAGGTCGCTGCCACGGGCTACGAGGGCTTCCTGCTGACACCGTCCGAGTAAGACAGGCGGCATGCGGCCGGAAAACTGCAACCGAAGGTGCCTCGCCGGTGTTCCTTTCGCTGTATCGCCCGCTCGTGGCATTCACAGATAAGGACCACACGATGAACACCGACGCCTCGACGCCCGTCGCGTCTCCGCCGGTTCCCGGGCAGACAACCGACCCTGCGGATCCGCTCACCGGGGAGGACATGGCAGCAACGCTGCATGCTGCCCAGCACGCCGCGCTGACCTACGAAGGTCCGATCGGCGAGCTCATCAGCCGGGAGCTGCGCCACTACGCCCAACGTGGGGTGCAGCTGCCGCCGTCGGCGATGGGTCCTCGACTCGTCGCGGCGATGCGGAGACAAGAAGCACGTCAACCGCTGCCTCCGGCGCCCGGGTGGGCGCACCTTCCGGCCCGGTACATTCCCGGTAGTGGCCTGAGGTGGCGCCACCGCTCTGTCGCTGAGCCCGACGGGTCGGCCACCGACGCACACGTTTGTACGCGTCCGACGCCGGACTAAACTCGGTCGGTGGACTCAGAGTCGACAGTGTCACGTTCGGGTCGACCGTTGTCCTTTGATCGGACGCAGATCCTTGCCCGCCTGATGTCGCTCTTCTGGCGGCTCGGCTTCGATGGCGTGACGCAGCAGCAGATGGCAGCAATGACAGGTCTATCGACATCGAGTTTGTACAACTCGTTCGGCACGAAAGCCGAGATCTACCGCGAGGTGATGCTGGAATATCTGCGGCGCATGGAGTTCGTCATCGAGCCACTGGAGCGCGGCAACAGAGGCCATGAGGACGTGCTGGAGACGCTCGCTCGCATGGAGGCGGTGCTCCGAGGTCCGGACGGCGGGTTCGGATGCATGGCCACCACGGCGATGTCGACGCCCGTCGATGACGAGGTCGCGCGCGCGACGCGGCGCTACCGCGAGCAGCTCAGGGCAGGTTTCCTCGCTGTCGCGCAGCGGGCTCGCGTTCTGGGCGAGTCGACACCGGAGCCGACGATGCTGGCGAACGTCATGACCGCAGCGGTCCTGGGCACACTGACGATCGCGCGCGCCGACTCGGACGGCCACGAGTTGGCCGCGCACCTGGAAGCGTTGCGCGATTTCGTTCGTGATTGGCAGAACCGGTGACGTCGGGGGTGCCGTTGGTGCGCATCCCGGTCATCCGGTCGCGAGGCGCGCATGGCGCAGCAACGCCTCCACGGCCTGGTCGACATCCTGCTCGTCGGTGGCCCAGTCCGACACCGAGATACGCATGAGGCGCTGGCCGCGATACGTCGTCCCGCTGAAGAACGCGCTGCCCTCGGCGCGTACGCCGGCCATCACCTCATCGGCCAGGCGCCCGTGGTCGCCGTCGGGCGCAATCCAGCGCACGAGGACCTGGTTGGACACGACGTCGTTGACGATGGCGGCCCGGCCGCTCTCGCGGAGCGCGTCGGCGAACCGGTGGGCCAGCCGCGTGGTGCGCTCGACCAGCTCGGCCACGCCGTCGCGGCCGAGTGACCGCAAGGTGGCGTAGACCCCGACCCCCCGTGCGCGGCGGGAGAACTCCGGCGACCAGTCCAGCGGTTCGCGAGCCTCGGTTCCCTGTTCCAGGTACGCGGCCTGGATGCTCATCGCGGCGCGGTGGGCGGCGGCGTTCCGGCAGATCGCGATGCCGCAGTCGTAGGCGACGTTCAGCAGCTTGTGGCCGTCGGTCGACCAGGAGTCCAAACGGTCGAGCCCGACCACGTTGTCCGCCATGACCGGGGAAGCGGCAGCCAGGAGCATCACCGCCCCGTCGACGTGGACCCAGGTCGGATTGCCGGCCGCCCGGTGTGCGTCGGTGAGGTCGGCCACGGCGGCGAAGTCGTCGAACCCGCCCGTGTTGACGTTGCCGCACTCCACCACCACGATCGTCGGGCCGTGGATCGTGTGCAGGGCCTGCTCGAGCTCGTCGGGGCGTACGTTGTCGTTGTCGTCGCAGGCGACGGTGACAATGGACCGTTCGCCGAGGCCGAGGAACCGCAGCGCACGCAGCACGGTCGCGTGTGCGCCGGACTTGACCACCACGGTGATCGGTGGTGCGCCCGCGAGTCCGTCTGCCTCGACGTCCCATCCGGCCTCGCGCAGCACCTCGTGGCGGGCGGCGGCCAGGCAGGTGAACGTCGCCATCTGGCCGCCGGTGACGAAACCGACCGAGCTCGTCTCCGGGAGGCTCATGAGGCCGACGAGCCACTGCGCGGCGAGTTCTTCGGCCACAACGACCCCGGGTGTCGACGAGAACATCGGCGCGTTCTGATCCCAGGCCGCGACCAGCACCTCGGCCCCGAGCGACGCCGGGTGCAGGCCGCCGGCGACGAAGCCGAAATACCGTCCGGAGGCCTGCGCGGCGACGTACGGCCCGAGATCACGAGCCAGGTCCTCGACGACCCGTGTGGGGTCGATGCCGGCCGTGCCCGGCGGTTGATCCAGTGCCGTCCGGATCCTGGCGTGGTCCGCCGCCGGCAGGACCGGCCGATGGGGGAGCGAATCCAGGTGCTCCAACGCGCCGGAAGTGGCGGCGTCGAGCACCGATTTCCAATCCGAGCGACGCATCAAGTCCCCCCGGTGAGCCGTTCTGAGGCGTACGACTCGGATGTCGGATAATTCTGAGTTGGTACACTCAGAATATCAAACCCGGGCGCTGCTGCGACGGCTCGACGCCGTACGGGCATGCCTGCGAGCCTCCACCTGCGCCGCAACGGCACACTCGAGATCCGCCGGGCGTGACCGCTTGCAGCCGAGGAAGGGAGACGCGACATCGATGCCCGACGCGGGGAGTTCATCACCAAGACCGCCGGAGCGGCCATTCGAGAGCTCTACAACCCCGCGCAGATCGACGTCATGAAGCGGATCCACGCACTACTCGCGGGCACACCCGGCGACAGCCACTGCTGAGTTGCCGCTGCGGCCACCGAGATACTGGGCGAAGTGCCGCTCGATCGCGCGGTACAACCGGATCTGGTTCTCGGGGTTCTCGAAACCGTGGCCCTCGTCCTCGGCGACGATGTACTCGACCGGGACGCCGCGGCCTCGCAGGGACTCGACGATGTTGTCGGACTCGGCGCGGACCACGCGGACGTCATTGGCGCCCTGGGCGACCAGCAGCGGGGTGCGGATCCGGTCGACCATCGTGATGGGTGAACGGGTCAGCATGTCGGCCTCCTGGGCAGGGACCTCGGGGTCGCCGACGTAGCGGTACCAGCTGTTGGCGTTGTAAGGCCTGGTGAACGGCGGCAGGGTGCGCATGAAGTTCGCCAGGTTCGAGATGCCCACGTAGTCGACCGCGGCGGCGAAGTAGTCGGGGGTGACCGTGACGCCGATGAGCGCCGCGTAGCCGCCGTAGGAGCCGCCGAAGATGCCGATGCGGGCCGGGTCGGCGTAACCCTGTGCCACCGCCCAGTCGACGGCGTCGATCAGGTCGTCGTGCATCTTCGCGGCGAACTCGCCGATCGCGGCGGTGGTATGCCGTCGCCCGTAGCCGGTGGAGCCGCGGAAGTTGACCTGCAGCACCGCGTAGCCGCGGTTGGCCAGGAACTGTGCTTGCGGGCTGTAGCCCCACGTGTCGTGGAGCCACGGTCCGCCGTGCACCAGCAGCACCAGGGGCAGGCCCCGTGGTTCGATCCCGATCGGCAGCGTCAGGAACGCGTGCAGCGGCAGCCCGTCACGGGCAGGGAAGCCGACAGCCGTCATCGGGGCCAAGTCGGCCGGAACCAAGCGCGGGAACGGGCGGAACAGCTGCCGGCTCTTACCCGTGCCGTGGTCGTAGAACCAGGTCACCGCCGGTTCGCGGTCGTGAATGAACGTTGCAACCCAGCGCTGCTCCGACTCGTCCGACGACAGCGTGCCCAGCACGCCGTCGGAGAGCTTCTCCAGCTCGGCGTAGACCTCGGCGAAGTGTGGGTCCACTACCTCGATCCGGGGCCGGTCGCCGACGAATCGGGCCGCGATGACCTCCCCGGTGCGCCGGCTGGTGAACACGGTGGGCGGCAACACGCCAGGGGCCATCGTGCCCAGGATGCACAGGCTGTGCCCCTCCACGGCGGCGACCACGGTCTCCTCGCCCGTCTCCCGGTCGATGCGGACCAGTCGCAGGTCGTCGGAGTCCTGGTAGGCGCCGACCAACATGCCCTTCCCGTCGGGCGCCACCAGTTGCGGCTGCACGCCCATGGGATGCTCCGCGCCGCCGATGCGGCGCAGGAGGCGTCGCTGTCCGGTGTCGGGGTCGATCGCGGAGAACTCGTAGGCGCCGTCCTCGGTCAACAACGAGTGGAACGCCGCCTCGCCGTTCCGGTCGAGCAGGACGTTGCCCGTCGGATCGGCCTGCTCCAGGTGCACTGTCGTCTCGCCGGTCGCGACGTCGATCCGGAACACGTCGATGAACATCGGCCGCCGGTTCATCCAGACCAGCACGCTCCCGGGCACCGGCGCCAACGGCTCGGCGCCGAACACGCGCGATCCCGGCGGCATCGGTGTGAGGTCGACAGCCGGCTCGTCCGGTGCGTCCAGGTCCACGCGGTAGAGGTGCCAGTCCTCGTTGCCGTCGGTGTCCTGCAGGTACAGCAGCCAGCGCGGGTCGTCGGTCCAGTAGTAGGTCGTGATACCGCGCCGGGCGTCGTGCGTGACGCACACCGCGTCCCCGTGCTCCTCCTCGACCCTGCGCACCCACACGTTGCGCCGGCCGTACTTCGGCGCCAGATAGGCGATCCTCGTCCCGTCCGGCGAGATCGACGGAACGGCGAACTCCGGGTCGGCGAAGAACTCCTCGACGTCGATCAACTCGGAGAGGGACCCTCGAGTCGGTACCGCGGTCATCCAGGCTCCAATCAGGGGCGTGCAGCGTCGTTCGTGGACGGTGCGCTCAGCGTCGAGCGCACGGATGGCGGGCTCCGTCCAGTGGACGACCTGCCGTGCGACTCCGACGCAACACCGTGCCGCTGCGGCACAGTCAACCCCCGATATGTCTGATTCACACCGTTGGGGCAGTTTCGGCTCCCGGTCCTGCGCACATCGCACGTAGCCCGACAACGTGCTACTCAGGGGCTATTGCCGCGCTGCATTGAAAAAATCAAACATGGGGCTATGCAGGGGGCAGTTCTCAAGCGCACCACCTCCGCCGACGGCACCCCCATCGGGTGGCGTCAACTCGGCACCGGCCCGGCGATCGTCATCGCACACGGAGCGATGTCGACCGGTGAGCAATGGCTGCCGGTCGCCGAGATCCTCGCCGAGCACAACACCGTCATGATCGTCGACCGCCGTGGGCGCGGCCTCAGCGGCGACGCCCCGGACTACGACCTCTCGACCGAGCTCGCCGACCTCGACGCCGTGCTCGCCGTCGCGGGACCCGGAGCGACAGTCATCGGCCACTCCTACGGCGCGATCATCGCCGCGGCGACCGCAGCCGCCGGAGCCGACATCTCCGCGCTGGTCCTCTACGAGCCTCCCCTGCCGGTGGTGGATCTGATCGCCGAGAACGCGTGCACGTCCTGTACCGCGGCGGTCAAGGCCGGGGAACACGAGCGAGCGCTGTCGATCATGCTCTCCGACATCGTGCACATGGACGAGGCCGACCTCGCCGACCTGCGCGGGACCCCGATGTGGGCAAAGATGGTCGACCTCATCCCGACGTTGCCGCGCGAATTGAGCGTCATCAACGGGCTCGCCGGCGACCTCGATCGGTTCACGACGATCCAGCAGCGCACCCTGCTCCTGCTCGGTGAGGTGACCGCGCAGTACCAGGTCGACGCCACCCGGTTCCTCGTCGAGAGACTGCCTGCCGCCACCCGGGTCGAGATCCCCGAGCAGGCACACTTCGCCCACGTCGCCGTGCCCGGCACGGTCGCCGACGCCGTGCGCTCCTTCCTCGATGGGGCCTGACCGGCCATGCCCGCGCCGCGCGCCCGGCGAGCACCCCGTCCGGCGACGGTCATTTCACGCAAAGGTGACAGCGTCGGAATCCGGCACGCACTCAATCTCGTTGCCTTACATGCCAATGTCATTGTTCGTCCGCGAGATACGTCGAGGAGACGGCCATGTCTTCCGTGCAGCCCCCGCAGGAAACGCACAATGGGAAGAGGATGCTCCTGAACCATCCCGGCCCGGGTGATCCCGATGAGCAGACGCCATACAGTTCGTACCTGTGCAGCGAAGTGCTGCACACCCTCCAGATGCCACTCAGTGACAGCCCGGCAGAGCCGGCCTTCATGGTCAACGCCCAGGTCATGGAGCTCTACTTCGGGCTGATCGTGCACGAGCTGCGGACGGCCCAGGGTGAACTCCGTAGCCAACGGCTTGACCGGGCCGGCGCCACCCTGCGCCGGACCGCGGCTCACTTTCGTGCGCTGAACGGGAACTGGTTGTCGATCTCGTGGATGACCCCGGTCGACTTCGGCCCGATCCAGCGCGGGATCGCGGAGGTGCACGGCAGGCGACAGTTCAGCGCCCTGCAGTCGTGGATGTTCCGCTGGATGGCGATCCTGCTGGGGAGCAGGTCGACCGACGGGCTCGTCTCGCTCGAAGGCACCCCGACCCGCCTGCGCGAGCTGCGCGAGGCCCTCGGTCAACCCACCCTCTACGACGACGTGCTGGGCCTTCTCGCCGAGAGGGGCTACCCGATCCCGGCGAACTGCCTGCAGCGCGACCTCGCCGCCCCGTACGCGCCTCATCCGGCGGTGGGTGAGGTATGGCGCACGGTGTACCAGGATCCCGCGGAGCACCCGGAGTTCTTCGCGCTGGGTGAGACGCTGGCCGACATCGCCGAGGAGTTCACCACCTGGAAGTACCGGCACTTGATGTCGGTGCGCCGGACGTTCGGGAACCGGGATGGTTACTTCGGCCGGCCGACCGTTGCCTGGTTGTCACCGACGCTCGACGAGATTCCGTTCCCGGAGCTGTGGACCGCCCGAGCTGCGGTGGAGTGACCGGACCGATACCCACTTCGGTCGCGAAGCGGCCAACCACCCCGCTGCAGTTCCCCTAAGCGCAACTGCGGTGACGCGAAGCCAACGCCACGAAGGAGTGCACGAGACTGCGTCCGTGCCTGTCCTTGGCGAACTTGTGGCTGGTACTCAATGTCCGGCTCCGGATCAGTTCGGCTCCCTGTTCCGCGATCATGATCGTCGGGACGTTGGTGTTCACCGAGACGATGCGGGGCATGACCGACGCGTCGATCACCCGGAGGTTCTCGACACCTCGCACCCGCAGGTCCGGGGTGACCACGGCATCGTCTCCGGAGCCCATTGCGCAGGTGCCCACCGGATGGCAATACGTTCCCGTGGCGCGTCGGACGAACTGCTCGAGCTCGTCGGCACCTGTTGTCTCCCCGCCGGGATACAGTTCGGCTCCCCGCCATCCGTCGAAGGCACTGTCGGCAACGATGGCGCGTGCTGTCTCGACGCCGTGGACGAGACGGGTGCGGTCATCAACGTCGGTGAGGTACTGCGGGTCGATCAGCGGCGACGCGGCAGGGTCGGCATTGCGGAGCCGGATCGTGCCACGGCTCTTCGGCACCGTCGCGACCCCGAGCGTGAAACTGTTCGAGGGTGCCTGCATACCGGGCTGCAGGAACGGGACATGAACGAACTGCATCTGCATGTCCGGACCGAGCAGCCCATCATCGCTACGCCACAGCAACGAGGTCTCCGAGAGATTCGACGCGCCCGGCGGGATCTCCCGGTTCGCCTCGTAGACAACCGAGGTCAGCGGGTGGTCGTGCAGGTTGCGGCCGACGCCGGGCAGGTCCTGCACCACCCTGACCCCGGCATCGCGCAGTTCGTCGGCCGGGCCGATCCCGGAGAGCAGCAGCAGGCGTGGTGTGTCGATGGCGCCGCAGGAGACGACGACCTCCCGGGTGGCGAGGACGTCGATGATCGCACTGGCTCGTCCAACCCGCACCCCTTTGCAACGGCCACCGCGCACGATCAGCTTGAGGGCTCGGGTCTCGGTGTGGACGGTGAGGTTCGGGCGTCCGAGGACGCTCGGGGTCAGGTAGGCGTCGGCCACGCTCTGGCGCTGTCCGCCGGTGATCGAGAGATCCTGCCACCCCGCACCCACTTGTTGCTCGCCGTTGAAGTCGGGCGTTATCGGGTGGCCGATGGCCTCCGCTGCTGCGAGGAACACCGCAGAGAGCGGATTGGGATCGTGCGTCGGGCTTGGTCGCATGGGCCCAGCGGTGCCGCGAAAGCGCGGATCACCATGGGGCACCGACTCCATCCGCCGGAAGTACGGCAGCACGTCGTCGAACGCCCATCCCGTGGCGCCTTGTCGCGCCCACGTGTCGTAGTCGTCGCGATGCCCACGCAGGTAGACCATCGCATTGATCGCACTGCAGCCGCCGACGGTGCGTCCACGGGGCCACGCGACCCGGGTTTCGTACATCTCGTGTTGCGGGGTCGTGCGATACGCATAGTCGAGGTCGCTGCCCAACAGTGTCGGCCAGGCGGAAGGTGTGCAGATCTCCCGGCGGACGTCACGTGATCCGCTCTCGAGGACGAGAACACTCACGTCCGGCTCTTCGGACAGCCGGGAGGCAAGAACACATCCCGCCGAACCGGCGCCGACAATGACGTAATCGAAGACCATAGCCATCGGAACTCCCTAATCGATGATCGCTGCAGTCAGCTCGCGCCGCTGCGTGAGGTCGTGCATCTCCGGGGTGTAGGGCTCGAACACGCATGAACGGACAGCGTGATCTGTTCGAACGGAACAAGAGGATCAAATTCCCGAATCGTGCATTACCTGAAACATAATGCAGAGTAATCCCATAGCGCTGCGAATTGTGCGGTCGCGAACGGAACGCGCACGCCGAGCAGCACGGGACGCCGGTATCCGCGCAGACGGCCATCCTCGTAAGCGCAACGATTCGAGAATGTGTCACGTTGCAAACGCTAAGCGTCCACCTCGGGTGCGGCCAGCGAGAGTTCGGAATTCCTGACATGCGTTGATGTCATGGCCGGCCGCTGGAACGAGACAGACCGGTCACATCTGCGTGCTGGAGGCCAACGGGGCGCGGAACATCAACGGCGTGAAGGGCGCGTGCCTACGTGGTGGGGACGGCCTCGACGAGCGTCAGGTTCCTGGCCACCGATGTCACAGCGGTCGTCGTGAAGCCCGCGGCCGACAGAAGGGTGCGGCACTCGGATTCGGTGCGTTCCCTGGCAGCCTGCGTCACCAGCATGAGCAGGTCGATGAAGCTGAGTGAGCGGTGCACAGGATCGGCCTCCACGACGTCGGGGACGAGATGCTCGATCACCAGGAGGTTCGACGACCCGGTCATGGCCCGCCGACACGTGGTGAGGAGGTCACGAGCCCGATCGTCGTCCCAGTTGTGCAGGACGCTCTTGAGTACGTAGACGCCGGGACCGGCGGGCACGTCGTCGAAGAAGCTCCCCGCCACCAGCGTGCAGCGGTCGGCGACGCCGGCCCCCTGCAGGTACGGACGTGCGTGGTCGATCACGTCGGGTAGCTCGAACAGCACGCCCCGAACTGCCGGATTCTCCTTCAGGATGGCGGCGAGCAGATCGCCCCGGCCACCACCGACGTCGACGAGCCGCTCGGTCGTGCGGAAGTCGTAGCCGCTCATGATGCCGTGCATGGTCACTCGGGTGAGCTCGGCCGTTCCGGCGATGAAGGCCGTGGCACGCGCCGGGTCGTCGATGATGAGGCCGTCGTGGGACCTCGCGTTGATCAGATCGCGAGCGCTGTGGCCGGTCACCACGCTGTCGATCAGGTGTGCCCACTCGGTCCAGAGATCGCGGCCCCAGTGGATCGCCCATGAGCGCAGCGAGAGTTCCGCGTCGGTCCGAAGCAGCCGGCCCATCGGGGCCAGGTCGAAGGAGCCGTCGTCGCGTTCGGAACAGATGTCGAGCGTGGCGAGCCCCCGCAACAGCCGCTGCAGCGAGGGTGCGTGCGTTTCGGTGGTGGCGGCGAGCTCAGGTGCCGAGCGTGGTCCTCTGGCGAGCAGGTCAGGGATGCCCAGTTCTGCCGCCGCGCGGACGACCTGCGACATCCATCCGGCGTTGATGATCTCCAACAGCCGCCACGCCCATTCGTCTTCCAGTTGACTATGAGGCAAGAACTACTCCTATCCCGAAGCGCCCGGAGTGGCTCGATCGCTTCCTTGGCTTCCGGTCGCTCCTGCAGCGGCCACTCCATTGGACATGTGGGCGGCTGAATCGATTGGCCACTGCTGGTCGGGTGGTGCGATGAAGTGCTGAGCGGGTGGCGGGTGTTGGTGCTGATTTTTCGGCCGGCTCGCCAGTCACGCTAGGAGCAGGAGATTCCGACGTCCAGTCGGGTGCGGCATGACAGCGATGGCTGGTTGCACTTGGTGGGTCTACTCAACGTGGGGATCGGATGCTGTGTGAGGACGCCGAGCAGCGGTTGTGAAGCTCGTCGGGACGTGGGTGCGGCTCGTCTCCGTGTCGACGTTGCGGTGTGGGCGTGGGAATGGGAAAGCCGGGCTCGTCGCCGCGTCCGGAGTTCGCTCCGCAGCAGCCGACCGCTCGGCAGCGGGGATGCAGCCACGGCCGGAATCGGCCGCCGTCGGGGGGCACCGGCGAGCGGCTGCGTCACCGCGCCGCCGGCCTGCGAGGCTGCTGGATGGCAATGCTGGTGCCGGAGCGATGAGGCCAGGCTGGGCCGACACGCTGAAGACGTCGATCTCACGGCTGGAGCAGGCGTTGCTCGGCAAACAGCAGGGCGTCCGGCTTCGCGGACGGCCAACCGGAAGGGCCTCGCCCCCACATGCGGGGGTCGCGCCGCCTCGACGCTCGTGGCCCCGTCGGGCCGACGCAGTTGAGCCCGCGCCCCATCGTCCGGCACGCATCCGCGGCGGACGCGAAGGTCGCGGTGACGTTGACCGCCCAGCCGTTCCGCTGCTGTGCCGGCGGAACCGGAGGCGCGCCCGCGCACGCGACTGCCTCCTCCCGGTTGCGCGCCCCAACTGAGCCGCAGTTGGCGGATCTCGGGCAAGGGCACGCCCGCGGCTTCGTCGAGACCCGCGCCAGTCCCGGCCGCGGTTCGTCGTGTCGGCGAACGACTCGACGAAGCGTCGATCGGAGGCGCCGATTGCGATCGGCGCGCCTTGCCGATGGCGGAGGTTGGTCACGCCCCTGACGCTGCGGCTGTACGGTGAATGTCAAACAGCGCCTCGGACCTTTGATAGCTAATTCAGGATCGGGCTGGCCGAGCGTCGTAGTCCGGGATTTGTGACATGCCCTCGAGTGTGGTCGGGCCAGAGCGCGGCAGTGAGGCCGCCGTATTTGTTGAGAGCCTTGCAGACGTCGACTGCGCCGAAAATATGGACGGTATGCACATGGCGATGTGAGAACATGTCACGCTTCAAGGTTAGGGGTCGACCGCGCATTCTGCCAACGAGCGTTCGACATTCCCGGTATGCGCGAGCGTCATGGACGTCGGTGTCGCCGCGGCGCCGCCGGTGCCGATGACGACGAGGCGCCCCCGTGTGAGTCGAGCAGTGCCCGGCGACATGAGCGGGACTTTCCTTACCCATCCCGCACAACCGCGAGCTACTTCACCGGCGAAACACAACGTACGCCGCCCCGGTCAGCCGCACCCCGCCGCGGCGCCGCTCGGGCAACACCGTGCCCGCAGCGGCGGTGAGCGTGCAGCGCTCGGTCACCTCGCGAAACACCCGCAACGCGACCAGCGAGACGTTGCCGAAGACCATGCCGACGACGCATGGCAGGAATTCCGAACTCTCGTTGGCCGCATGGGGGATGCGCTCTTAGCATTTGCTGTGTGACGTTCTCGAACCGCCGCTGCGGGGCGGGCTGCGGTATTGATCGTCACGCCTTACGAAGGGCTGGGCCTCTGCATGGACACCGATGACCGTGCCGCTCATCCCACGTGCCCCTGGATCGTGTGCACCGGATCTCGAATACCGATCCGGGTGCACCCATCGTAACCAACAGATTTGCGATACCGCTTCAAGCTCTCCAGCAACACGAAGGGAGTCCGATGCCGACTACAATCGCGGTCCGCTACCTCGACCCGTTCGCCCCCGACTTCCTCCGGAGGCGACCGCCGCGGTGGTCGCTGGGGAGATGGTCGCTCGGCTGCCGCAGAACGAGCCGTCTGACGGGATGGCCGACCTCGCGCGGATATTCCGGTCGCGGGGGTTCTGCGACGCGGATGATCCTCCGGACCACGACCCGAGAGGTCGATGTCGACGACGTCGCTCTCGGCGAGGACGAGAAGATCATTCTGTTCGTCGCTGGAGCCAACCGCGACCCCAGCGAATGGGCTGACCCGAACGTCGTCGACATCCCGCGGCGGGCTATCGGACACCCTCACCGTGCCCGATCGCCTCATCGGCCTGGCTGATCCGCGGTGGAGGGGTCAGCTGCGACCGACGGCCTCTCACTGAGGAGTTCGCCCGCGACTCGCGGGACCTCGAGTTCCCGGACCCGGGTGAACCAGCGATCAGGCAGGGCCGGCGTGCACGCGAGCAGCACCGGCCCCGTGCCGAAGCCAGCCATCGCCGGGGCGAGCCCGAGTGGCGCGAGGCCGTAGGCGAAGAGGAAGTCGATCGAGGCGGGGCGGGCGAGCAGCCGTGGCTCGACCTGCGCTGGGTTGCCGTGAACGGGCCGCGGGGCTGGTTCCGTCCGGCGCCTCGTGGCTACCTGCCCGCTCGTGTTTCAACCCAGTGCGGGGGCCGATTGCTCCACGGCCTGCTCTTCCACTTTCTCCGCGGGTGTATGCACGACTGTGACCGGGCAGGTCGCGTGGAGCACACACTGCAAGCTGACAGAACCCATCAGCATGCTCGTGAAGCCACCGCGTCCGCGGCTTCCCACTACAAGGAGATCCGCAGTTCGGGCGGCTCGTAGCAGCGCGTCAGCTGCACTTCCGCCTACGGCTGTCACGGTGACCGGCGGCAGCTGTGGCATCTCGTCGACCAGGCTCCCCGTGACGTCCCCAACGACCGTCTCGACCTCCTTGCGCACCGCATCGTGGGCCTCGGCCAACGACGGACTGTCTTCCGGCGGGAATGCCCTGTACAGGGCATCCCAGTAACCAGGAATCTCGAAGGCGGCGACCACCTCCACGGCGGCATCGCGACGCGCCGCGTCGTGCAGCGCGAACGCCAACGCTGCGCGGCTGGCCGCTGATCCGTCCAACCCGACGACGATCCGATCGCTTCTCTGCGTCATCCTTCTCCTCCACCTCGGCATACAGGCCGGACGGCCACCGGAAGTGATCACTCAGGGATTCCGCTCGTCATTCCGTCGCTGCATCTCGTCACGGTGGGGCCACATCACCACAGCTCACTGCGATCGTGAGGATTCCGCTCGTCCCTGGTCACGGTCGAGGTGGATGCGAGCACCGCTGCGTCCCCCGCGGCCACCGGGTTCACCACCATGACGGGCACCGGGCAACAACGAAGCACCTCGTGGCTCGTCGAGCCGAACAGCGCCCGTGCTGCGGCGCCGCGGCTACGGGTGCCCAGGACCAGGAGACGGGCCGCCACCGCCACGCCGAACAGCGCGGCAACCGGCTGCTCGTGTATCACCTGGAGCTGGACCTCGACGTCGGAGTATCGACTGGTCAACGGGGCCATCTGGTCGGACAGGCGCGCCAGTGCGGCGTCATGGGCACTCTGTTCATGGCCGGTGATGTGATCGCGGAACGGGCCGGCACCGTGCAGGGCGTGCACCACCACGACCCGGCTGCCGTGCCGCTTCGCGTCGGTGAAGGCGGCCTCCAGCGCAGCTGCGTCGACGCGTGGGCTGTCGACGCCGACGACGGTGTCCCCGGTTCGGCGCGTTGACGCGCCGCGGACCACCACCACAGGGCACGGCGCGCGCCCGCACACGTCGAGTACGACGGAGTGGACGAACGCCTCCGGGAATCGCTCGCCCCCGCTCATCCCGAGCACCAGGAGCTCGGCGCGCTCGGCCACATCGAGCAGAGAGCAGACCGGTGTGTCCTCGGTGCGATTCGTCGCGACGGGTAGCTCGGGATGCGTGCGTCGGGCAACGGTGAAGGCGCGGGCGAGGATGTCGTGGGCCCGACGTAGCCCGGGCCGGGTGTGATCAGCGGTGTAGGGGGCAGCGTGCAGGATCTGCAGGGGGAGCCCCCGCAGCTGGGCCTCAACCGCCGCCCAGCGGACTGCGTCCAACGCGGTGCGGCTGCCGTCAACTCCGACGACCACGCCGAGCCGGGCTCCGGGTGAGTCGTTCACGGTGGGGGCCATGCGCGTCTCCTCTGGTCCGGTGCTCTCGGAGGCGAGAGTGCTCCAGGGAGGAGTCGGCTGACAGGTTCGCTCGACCCGAGCGAGGCGGGCCGAGTGGCCTTTCCTCACCTTTGTCGGACCCGGAGCCGGCTGCATTGCTGCTGTTGCGGTCGTACAGCCGCACGTTCGACGGGTGGAAACGTTGGCCGCCCGCAAGGATCTGGCTCTCCGGCGGATACGGCCGAACGGTGAGGGAGGAGCCGGCCCGGCGTCTCGAAGGAGCGGCCCTTTCGGCCTCAGGTCGCGGAGCCCCTGACTCTGCGTTGCTGAACCGGGTTCTCACCAGCCTGTACGCGGTCCGGACGGAGGCAGCACCAATGGATGCCAGCGCCATGGAGGCGTTCACCGAGAACCACCTCCCCGTCGTCGCGGGAGTCGATCCGGCGGACTCGGCGCGTGATGCCGCGGAGTGGGCGGCCGACATCGCAGCGGTGTGGGGTGCGGCGTTGCGACTGGTGCTCGCCGTACCCGGCACGCCGGACGACGGACCGAATTCCGCCGCCGCCGTGGCTGACAGAGCTGGAGCACGGCGCCGAGCGGGCTGGGGCACACACCGAGGTAGCCGAGGTCGTGGCAGGAGCGACCGTGCAGATTCTCGCCGACTAGGCAGCCCACGCCCGGCTGCTCGTTCTCGGCAGCTACGGGCCACGTGCGTGGACAGGGATGCTCGCGGGCTCGGTCGCGGTCGGTCTCATCGACGGTGTCGCCTGTCCCGTCGCGATTGTCTGCGGTCCCCATCCCCAGGTTCCGCCACCGCGCAGTGGCCCCAATCGTGGCGGGTGTCGACGGTTCGGCGGCCGGACACGCGGGGCTGATGCTCACCGCGGAGCTCGCCGACTCCCTGGGAGCGCGGCTCGTGGCGGTGCACGCGTGGGCGGACGTGGTGCCTGGCCCCCACGGGGGCGGGCGGCGCCTGCACGAGGACGCGGTGATCCTTGCAGAGGACGGCGCGCACGTTCTGGACTCCGAACTCGATCTCGTCGCAGCAACCCACCCTGCGCTACCGATCGATCGGGTGCCGGCGGAGGACACAGCACTGCGGGCGCTGCTCCATCACGCCGCCTCGGCGCGGATGCTGGTCGTCGGGCACCGCGGCCACCACCAGATCGACGCAATGACGCCCGGCTCGAGAGTATCGGGCTCGTCGAATGTGCTCCGTGTCCTGTTGTGGTGGCGAAGCCCGAACAGATCGGTGGTGCCGGTCCTTCGGTCCGGACCTCTGCCGCGGCAACGCAGTAACCGATGCGGGGTTACCAACCCGAGAGACGTCGGGCGCGCTGCTCATGGCCGCATCGGGAGTAGCGCAGTTCGGCAGATCGCGACGTTCGAGAAATCGGCGATGATCTTCATGGCTTCATTTTTCTGGTTCGTGGTGGGGAATTTGTTGTCTACCAGGTGACGGGGAGACGGTACAGCCCGTACACCGATGCTTTTTCCTTGGTGGGGATCTCGTCGACGTCCACGGCGAGCTTCAACCCCGGAATCCGGCGGAACAGCGTTTCGAACACGATCTCCAGCTCGGCCCTCGCAAGGTTCTGGCCCAGGCACTGGTGCGGCCCGTACCCGAACGCGACGTGGTGCCGGGCGCCGCGCTCGACGTCGAGCACATCCGGCGAGTCGAACACGGACCGGTCCCAGTTCGCCGCGTACAGCGAGGGCAGCACACCTTCACCGGCCTTGATCAGCACACCGCCGAGCTCGACGTCGGCGAGAGCCACGCGAAGCGGGACCGTGTCCGTGATCGAGAAGAAGCGCAGCAGCTCCTCGACCGCAACCGGTGTCTTTCCCTGGTCGGCCGCGATCAACCGCAGTTGCCGGGGGTTTTCCAGCAGCCCGAGGACCCCGACCGAGATCATGTTCGCCGTCGACTCGTGCCCGGCCGCCAGGAGCAGGAACGCGAGCCCGACCAGGTAGGCGTGGTCGTAGGTGCCCGCAGCACGGCTCTCGGTGATCTGCCGACCGAGCAGGTCGTCGGAAGGCGCGGCTTCCTTCGCAGTGATCAGCTCGTCGAAGTAGCGATGGAGTCGCGCGTAGGTGGCGGCGGTTTCCTCCGGTGGAGTCTCCCGGCTGAACAGCTTCTCGGTGTTCTCTTGGAAGAAGGCGTGATCCACGTATGGCACGCCGAGCTGCTCGCAGATCAGCAGCGACGGCACCGGCAGCGCCAGCGACGGCACCAGATCAGCCGGGTGGCTGGCTGCGAGCAGGTCGTCGATCAGGCCGTCGACGATCTCCTGGATTCGCGGGCGCAGCGCGTTCACGCGCCGGAGCGTGAACTCGCCGAGCACGCCGCCGCGAGCCGCCCGATGCTCCTCCGCGTCCATCCCGAGCATCGTGCGCACGGGTTCCTTGTCGTTTCCGCGAGACAATCGCGGAAAGCCGGGTTTCTCCCGGTCCGAGGAGAATCGCGGGTCGCTCAGCACAGTTCGCACGTCCTCGTAGCGCGTCACGAACCACGCGCGTGATCCGTTGGGAAGGCGGACGCGAGTAACGGGTTCTTCGTCGGATGAGCGTGCGTGCAACTCCGGTTGTGTGAACGGGCAGGTCCGCGCCACCGGCAGCTCGGGAGTGCTCATGATTATGATCTTTCCAGGTCGCCGACAGCTGTACAGCCGGTAGATGGACGCGTCGCCTTGAACGGCAGTTGGTCGCCCGGCAAAGCTATCCGCAGAATGGGCGATATGCGTGTTGTGGAGCCGTAGTGCTGTCAAACGCCCCGCCTCAACAGCACTGCGGCTCCACAACACGGTTTCTAGGACGGCCGGGCCTGGCGGCGACCGGAGACGCGCCGATCCGGGCGGTTGTCCGGGGGCGTCGGCGCGAGCCAGGCTGGGGCCATGGATCCTCGGGTGCCGCACGTGGTGGCGGTCGTCCTGTTCCCTGGTGTGGACGCGCTCGACGTGACGGGGCCGGCGGAGGTGTTCACGCTCGCGACGAAGCGCCTCGCCCGGGACGGGAGCGCGGCCGGCGGGTACGACGTGCGGTTCGTCGGTGAGCGGGAGGGGCCGGTCCCGACCTTCTCCGGGCTGCGGCTGTGCGCTGAGGAGACCTTCGCCTCGTGGCAGCGGGAGATCGACACCCTGCTCGTGCCCGGCACCGTCGAGATCGAGGACAATCACCCTGTGCCGCGCACCGACGCCGCCGCCGTCGAGTGGGTGCGCGCGGTCGGGCCGGGGGCGGGGCGGGTCGCCTCGATGTGCGCGGGGGCGCACCTGACGGCCGCCGCAGGGCTCCTCGACGGCTACCGCGCGACCACGCACTGGGCAACCGCCGCCGAGCTCGCGCGGTACCCGCAGGTCGAAGTGCTGACGGACCCGATCTTCGTCCGCTCAGGGAAGATGTGGACGAGCGCGGGGCTGACGGCGTCCATGGATCTGGCGCTGGCGCTCGTCGCCGAGGACCACGGCCACGAGGTCGCGCTCGATGTCGCCCGGATCATGGTGATGTACCTGCAGCGGCCGGGCGGCCAGAGTCAGTTCAGCGAGCCGCTGGCGCACCGGCCCAGCACCCGGGACGACCTGCGCCGGCTCCGAGCCTGGATCGGTGAGCACCTCGCCGGGGACCTGTCTGTGACCGCGCTGGCCGAGCGGGCGGCAATGAGCCCGCGGCATTTCGCCCGGGTCTTCCACGCCGACACCGGGACCACGCCCGCTGCCTACGTCGAGAGGCTGCGGCTGGAGCTGGCGCGGCGGCTGCTCGAGCAGACGGACCGCACGGCGCAGAGCATCGCGCGGGAGAGCGGCCTGCGGTCCGTGGAGACGCTGCACCGGGTATTCCGCGACCGCCTGCGGACCACGCCAGGGGAGTACCGCCGCCGCTTCCGCCCCGATCCCGCCGGCGCTCACCAGCCGCGTATCGGGGGAACGGTGCCGCACGGATGAGCAGCGGGAGGGCGGCGTGGCTGGTGAGCCATCGGGCGCGCCCGGGCAGCGCCCGCGACTCCGCGCGCCAGTAGCCGCTCGCCGCCCGGCCGAAGCCGTCGTGCGGGTACTCGCGCAGCAGCCGGTCGACCCAGCGCGGGTCGACCTCGTCGAGGCGCTGCCCGGTGCGATCGAGCAGGGCGCCCGCGGACACGAGCGCGCCGGGATCGGCGAGGTCCTCGGCCGCGCCCGTCGTGATGTGGGCGGCGATCGCGGCGCCGATCGCGCCGGCCCGCTCCGCGGGGGCGCCATGCCCGAGGGCGAAGCGCTCGGTGTCGAGCCCGCCGGCGACAGCGAAGCAGTTCGCCAACCTCGCGTCGTGGAGCAGCGCCGCGACGACGCACAGCTCCTCGTCCGGCCGGGCCCCGTAGAGGCGACGAGGGCCAGCCCGTACAGGTAGGTGCGGAAGGAGTGTGCGAGCAGGGTGTCACGGGCCCGTTCCTCGTCGGCCCTGACGAGTGCCGGGTCCGGCCAGGTCAGGTCAGGTCGTCGAGAGCGACGGACCCGGTTCCCCGCCACGGAGCACGAAGCGCAGCCGGCCCGCGGTGTAGCGCAGGTCAGGGGCCCACAGGCCCGCCGCTGTGCCGGACCGAGGATCCATCCGGTGGATCTCGCCCACTCCCAGCTCAGCGACGGCAGGGCGTCACCGGGCGGGGAGCTCGTCGAGCCAGTGGGCGAGGGCGCGCCCCATGCCGTGGGGGTCCTCCTCGGGGATCCAGTGGGAGCCGGTGACGCGGGCCTCCGTCAGGGCCGTGTACCAGCGGATCGCGGCGGCGCGACGTCCGTCGAGGGCGGCGATGCCGCCCGGGTGTGCCTGCAGGAACAGCTTCGGGACGGGGCTGGTCGCGAGCCATGCGGCCTGCTGCTCGAGCTGTGCCCGGACGGGAGTGTCGTCGTCGCCGAAGGGCACCTGGCGTGGCCAGTCGAGCGTTGGCCGGCGGCCCTCGCCGGGCAAGGCGTACGGGCGCGCGATCTCCGTGAGCTCCTCCGGTGCGAGTACCCGGGTGAGGAGGCGCGGAACGCTCTCGACGAAGGCGTTGTGCTGCAACACCGCCTGCTCGCCCTCGGGGGAGCGGAGGAACCGAAAGAGCGGCTGCACCGCCCCCGGCCAGTCCTCCCAGTCGAAGGGCGGGGTCAGGGCCTCGCAGAAGGCGATCCCGGCGGTCCGGCCGGGGTGCCGCATCGCCCAGTCGAAGGCGAGGTTGGCGCCCCAGTCGTGGCCGACGAGGACGACGTCGTCGCCGACGTCCAGTGCCTCGAGCAGACCGTCGAGGTGGCGGGCGTGCTCGGCGAAGGAATAGGTGCCCTCGCCGGAGCCCGGCAGCTTCTCCGAGTCGCCGGCCCCGACGAGGTCCACGGCGAGGAGCCGCCCGCGGCCCTCGAGGTGCGGCATCACGTTGCGCCACAGGAAGGATGACATCACGTCGCCGTGGAGGAGGACGATCGCCCGCCCCTCGCCGTGCTCGACGTAGCTCATGCTGTGGCCGTGGGACACGGCGGATTTCTTCGGGTACCGCGACTGCGGGGCGATCTCCTCCGCCTGCACGGCCGGTTCCTCCAGCCGGGCGTTCGCGGTGAACAACCCGAGCGGGGTCAGGGCGGCGCCGGAGAGGTTGACCTGGTCGAAGTAGCTGTACCAGCCCGAGGCCTCGACGGCCTTCTCGAAGAGGCGGCGGGTCTGGAGATCGGGCACGCGGTAGACGCAGAAGAAGTCGTAGGGCGCGCGGCGGTCGGTGTCTGGGTCGTTGACGCCGTACGCGACGACCTCGATGCCCAAGGCCTGTAGCTCGCCGGCGGACCCGAGGATCTGCCGGGTGAACTTGTCGCGTTCGCCGTCGGTGAGCCCGGTCCACGCCTCGGTGTAGCGGTACAGCTCGATGAAGGTCTGCAGCACGCGTCGAGCGTGTCGCCGCGGCCGGACGGCAGCAATGACACGGCTCTGCAGGATCCGGCCATGGCCAGGTCTGGGAACCCCGACAGCTACGCGCGTGGACGGCGCCTCCGCAGGTGCTTCAACGAGGGTTCCGCGTCGCCTGACCGGGGAGGTCAGGCGACGCCACTTGTCACCGGTGGAGGTGGTCGGCCCAGTCCGCGGGCACGCGGTCAGCGGGGCCCGGGGCGGTTTGCTCGACCGGGCGGTGCGTCGGCGCGGTCAGCTCGGGACCGTGGTCGTACTTGACTTGCTTCTTGTAGTCCCAGAACCACTCTTCACCCGGCTCGAAGCTGCGCGCGACCGGGTGTCCGGTCGAGGCGGCATGGGCGCTGCCGTGCTGGCTGGGCGACGTGTCACAACACCCGATGTGGCCGCAGAGCGCGCAACGGCGCAAGTGATACCACCACCCTTTCGGGCTGGTTGCTTCGCAGTCGGCACAGCCGGTACCGCTCGGCGGCACCGTGGGATCGACACCCTCCACGGGAATCTCCTTTGTTCGTTGCTCGAATCCTGAGCGTGGCTCGGGACCACCGGGCGGTCCTGTTGGGACGTCCGGTCAAGGACCGGAAGAACTCCAGCAGGGCCGCTCATAGTTCCTCCGGAAATATTCGATTCATGCCTCAGGCGTCGATCGCGCCTGCGGCGGGTTCCTCGACCGCAGGACGTTCGAACGGGCGTTCCGGTGGATGCAATACGGGATGGCCCCAGCTGTCGGCGTCGCGAGCATCGGCATACCGGCTCTGCTTCCGCAACCTTCAAGGAAGAATTGTCTCCCGGTCGGCGAGAAAATGCCCGTCCCGAGATGGCCAAGGGGGGTCAATTGGGCAACTCGCCGGACTTCACAGTGAGCCAGTGCACATCGCGAAGCGCTTACTCTGCAGTACTTTGGAATCATGGCCAGGGCGGAACAGGGGTAACGGGATTTCGTCGACATGGACGCGGGGCACTCCTTGGGCTACGTCCGTCCTGTGAGGCAGATGCATGCGCAATCCCTTCCATTGTCATTTCGTCATCCCCGGATCTTGAGCCTGTCCAGGCAATGGCTCGTACATTCTGTAGGCCGGTAGGCGTAGAACGTGACAGTCCCACAAACGAATGTTGATTCGGCGAACGAGGTCTGCCCGATCGCACATTTCTGGGCGTTGCGCAAGTGTGAGATCGAGATATGTCGATCGTCGACATCTTCGAACCGGCGGAGACCTCGGCGGTCTCGACAAACAGTAGCTCGCTTTCACGTCAAGCTGGCGCACGCGGTTCTTCTGAGGCGAGTGGAAAGAAAGTAGGCGTGGGGCAATGGCACAGCTGTGGAAGTTCGACGGTGTCGAAACCGCGGCGCTGGTCCGCACGAAGCAAGTCTCAGTGCGCGAGGTGATCGCCGACACGCTGGAGCGGCTGGACGAGGCGAACCCGGCGATCAACGCCGTCACGTTGGCGCTGCACGAGGAGGCGCTGGCCGCTGCCGACGAGGCCGACAGGGCTCTGGCGCGGGGCGACGCGGTGCGACCGCTATCCGGCGTGCCGGCGACAACCAAGGTCAATGCCGACCAGGCAGGGTGCCCGACCGATGATGGTGTGGTCGCTTACAAGAGCCGGATGGCGAGCCGCGACAATCCCCTGATCGCCAACATGCGCGCGTCCGGCATGATCATCGTCGGTCGTACCAACGTGCCGGCCTTCTCGATCGGCTGGTTCACCGATAACGATCTGCATGGGCAGACGCTCAACCCCTGGAACAAGGACCGCACCTGCGGTGGCTCCAGCGGTGGCGCGGCCTCGGCGACTGCCGTTGGGATCGGCGCGATCGGCCAGGGTAGCGACATCGCTGGTTCCGTGCGTTTCCCGGCGTATTGCTGTGGCCTCGTCGGTTTGCGGCCGACCTACGGCCGTATCCCTCGGTTCAATTTCACCACGACAGGCAGGCGGAAGGTGTCGTCGGCGCTGATGTCCGTGCCGGGGCCGCTGACGCGCACGGTGCGCGACGCGCGCGCGGCGCTGGCCGCGATGTCGGTGGGTAGTCCGTACGACAATCGCTGGGTCGACGTGCCGCTCGAGGGACCGCCGGTGAAGAAACCGATACGGGTGGCGATGGTGATCGACCCGGCCGGGCGCGGCGGTGTCGCGCCTGAGGTGGCAGAGGCGATCCGGCAGGCTGCGGGGTGGCTCACCGATGCCGGCTACATCGTCGAAGAGATCGCACCGCCGGAGTTCGGTGCCGTGATCGACCTGTGGCCGCGGCTGGCCATGGGGGACACGATCGGGGACGCGGCGAGCGTCGCGAAGTACGGTGACGACGCCACCCGCACCTGGGTGGGTCTCTGCCTTGAGGTCTTTTCCGGCTGTGGACCGGAGGACATGGTCGAGGCGATGGTAGAGCGCGATCGGTTGCTGGGCTTGTGGCAGCTCTTCTTCGAACAGCGGCCGCTGATCCTCACCCATAGCTGCGCCGAGCCGCCGTTCCGCCTCGGCCGCCTGGTCGATGTACCGAGTTTCCAGGACGTGATGCGCGCGCAGTCGACGGAGCTCGCAGTGCCGGTGCTCGGCCTGCCGTCGATCGCCGTGCCCACGGGCGTGGCCAACGGTCTGCCGATCGGCGTGCAGCTCATCGCCGGCCGCTACCGCGAAGATCTCTGTCTGGAAGCCGCCGCGGAGATCGAAGCTCGCGCCGGCGTGCGCACGCCGATCGATCCGAGATGACCACTCCGAGTTGCGACCCTCCTCGCCGAGCGAGTGCCGACCGAGACCGATCGACTCGCTGCGCCACCGGCGGACGCGCCGCTGGTCACGACCCTGGCGCTGCACACCGGTCTGCTGTTCGTGCTCCTGGAGCAGATGTCGACCTACGGCGCCCTCGGTCGTCGCCGCCCTGGGCGACGTCTCGCCAGCAGTGACAACCGCTCTCGAGAACCGGGGAGCGCAGGTCGTCGAGAGCGTCGCCGCCCCTCTTCTCCACCGAACAGGTGCTTCACCGCGAAAGGAAGATGTTCGACCATGGCTGAGTACGACCAGCGAATCCTTCGCGTCGCTGCAACGAACGGGACCGTGGCGGAGACACTCGACTCGCCTGCTGTCCCCGAGGCATTGGGCAAGGCCCTCGCAGCAGTGCTGCGAGCCAACGATCCTGATGTCGTGGCGTTCTGGAGTTCGGCGGACACCGCGGTGCTGGCTCACGTCGTGGCTCGAGAACTCGGGGCCGAGCTGTTGCCGGTCGCCGAGGACCAGGGGCGCATCCTGGTGAGCCGCCCCATCGGCGCGACCGCCCGCGTCGCCGTGATCGACATCGACTGGACTGACAACCTCGGTCTGGCCCCGCTGACCCGCGCCCTCGGCGGTCCGACCGTCGTCGTGGCCGCCGGCTCAATTCTGCGGCCGGTCACGCCTGTGGACGAGGGAGCGGAGCCAACCCTGCATGTCCTCGAGCCTGCTGGGGACTCCGCGGACGCCGCCCGGTGACTCGACGATCGCACTGCCCCGGCGTGCCGGGGCGAGCGTCCACACGGACACCAATCGGATGCGGTGTCCGTGGGGTGCTGGCCGTTGCCGACACCCCCAACGACGGCGCCGCCGACACCGTCGCCGAGTTGCACCGGACGGGCCTGCAGGTTGCCATGGTCACTGGTGACAACAGCCGGCCGGCCCAGGCGATCGCGCAGCAGTCGGTTATCGACACGGTGCCGGCCGAGGTGTTGCCCGCGACAAACAGAGAACGGCGGTTACAGAAAACCGGAAACGGGTCGGCGGAAACCGCCGGCCTCGCAGATCCTGTTGATAGAGGGGCTAGGCCGTACAGATGGACTGACGTCGATGACTGGACAGTCGCCGCGATCACCGACCTGTTCGCGCGCCCATCTGAGCGAGCATTCCTACCCCCACTCGCCGCCTGATTGCGGTTCGTCTATGTCGTCTATGTCGTCGGCGTGGGCCAGGAGGTGGTCGCGGAGTGCGCGGGCCGTGTCCGAGAGATCGCGGTCGCTGGTGAAGCAGGCGACCAGCCGCCGGGCCGCCCATGGTTCGGCCAGGGGGATGGCGGCCAAGGTGCCGCTGGTGAGCCGGCGCCGCACGCTGTACCAGGGCAGGATGGCGATGCCGATTCCCCCGGCCACGGCGTGACAGGTCGCGTCGATGCTGGGCAGCCGGACACGATACCTGGGCTGGGTGCCCAGCGGCTGGGCGTGCGTCTCCAGGTGCTCTTGCAACGGGTTGGCGACGTTCAAGCCGACGAACGCGCGGCCGAGCACGTCGGCGTACGGCACCCGGGACAGGCGGGCCAACGGGTCGTTGGAGAGGGTGACGACTACCAGCGGATCCGGGCGGACCACCCGGGTTTCCAGCTGCCCGAGTTCGACGGAGTCGGCGACGATTCCGATATCGGCGCGGCGTTCGGCCACGGCCGCGATAATGCGGTGGCTCGGCCGTTCCTCCAGGTCGATGCGAGCGTGCGGATACTGGGCGAGAAACGAGACGGCGACGGCGGGCATGAGGCTCTCAGTGGCGGCGGTGTTGGCCTGAACGCGGACGGTGGCGCCGTGCCCCTGCGCGTACTCGTCCAGTTCCGTGCGCAGCTGGCCGATCGCGTGGAACACGGACCTGGCATGGCGGAGCAGCACTTGTCCTGCCGGCGTGAGGGCGACTCCGCGGCGGCCACGGTCGAAGAGCGTCACGCCCAGGGTGTGCTCCAGGCTTCGGATGCGCCCGCTGGCCGAGGGCAGGGACAGCCGGGCACGGGCCGCGCCGTGCGTGATACTGCCTGTCTCCGCGACCGCCGTCACAAGGTCGAGATCGATGAGGTCCATTGACGGCCCCTGTCTTGGTGATACGTCCAAGGCACGTCAAGCCTTCGGCGCTTGCGAACCCTATCTGATAACACTTCGCATTTACCTGCTATCTTTCGGTAGCCATAATGAATCACGATGGCTACTGCACATTCTCACCCGACTATGCCGATCCGCACCGAGCGCGGCGGCGGGCTCGCGCTGACCGGAATCTGCCTCGGCTTCTTCCTGGTCCTGTTCGACGCCACCGCGGTGAACGTCGCGACCGGGGACATCACCAGGGGCTTGGGAGCATCGGTGATCACCCTGCAGTGGGTGCTCAACGCCTACACCGCGGCGTTCGCAGCCTTGATGCTGACCGCGGGCAGCCTCGGCGACCGCTGGGGAGCGCGCCGCGTCTACCAGGGCGGCGCCGCGCTGTTCGCGGTGTCCAGCGCCGTATGCGCGGCGGCGCCCAACGCGACCACGCTGGTCACGGCGCGGGCCGTGCAGGGGATCGGTGCGGCAGCGGTGGTGCCGTGCTCGCTGGCACTGATCGCGCACCTCTACCCGGAACCCATCGCCAGGGCTCGCGCGCTGGGTATCTGGGGTGGTGTCTCGGGCATCGGCCTGACCGCCGGCCCGGTGATGGGCGGATGGCTGGTCGCGGCGCTGGGCTGGCGCTCGGTCTTCCTCGTGGTGGTGCCCGTTTCCGCGGTGTCGATAGCCCTCATCGCCGCGCGCACCGGGGAGATACCGCGCCACGCCGCGACCCGGCCCGATCTGCGTGGCCAGCTGCTCGCCGTCGCCTCTCTTGTCGCGTTGACCGCGTCGCTGACCATGACGTCGACGCTGGGCTGGAGCTCGCCGCTCGTGCTGGGCCTACTGGCCGTCGCCGTGGCACTGGGAGCCTGCTTCGTGGTGGCCGAGCACCGTGTAAGTGAGCCGATGCTGCCGCCGGCACTGTTCAGGAGCAGCGCATTCAGCGGTGCGACCGGAGTCGGGCTGCTGTTCAATTTCGGTCTCTACGGCGTGCTGTTCTGCATCACCATTTTTCTGGAGCGCACGCTGGGCCAGTCCGCCGCGGTCACCGGCGTGGCACTGTTGCCGCTGACCGCGGTGACCGCGCTCGGCGCCCTGTTCTCCGGTCGCGTCACCAGCAGGTTCGGCCCCCGGCTGCCCATGGCGCTCGGGCTGTCCGGCGGGCTGCTCGGCACGTGCCTGCTGGCCGCCTTCGGCGACCACTCGGGGACGCTGGCGCTGGCGGTCTTCGGCGCGATCACGGGCTGTGTCGGCCTGTGCATGCCTGCGATGACCGGGGTCGCTATGGCCGGGCTCCGGCCGCAGTGGACCGGACTCGGCGCGGCTACCCTCAACGCCGCGCGCCAGGCCGGGGGAGCGCTCGGCGTCGCCCTGCTCGGCAGCACCGCGTTGCAGCGGCCCGGGGCGTCAGGCCCGGACCTGCCGCACCTGCGGCTGCCCATGATCCTTGCCGCTACCGGCTACCTGATCGCCGTCATCGTCACCCTCACCGCGATCGGTGGCCCCACAAGGCGACCTCGGTGATCACCGACCCCTGCTCCTGCGCGAGGGGTCTTGATGCCTGTTTACCCTGCTACTGCCCTGAGCGCTATTCGCTGCGCGTCCACGGACTGCCTGTGCCATGACCGCGTGCCGCGCTACCCGTCAGACCTGACCGATAAGCAGTGGTCTGTACTCGAGCCGTGGGCACGCCAGAACGGGGTCGAGTGGCGTGCCGTCCCTGTCGATTTCCCGCCGTGCGAGACGGTATACGCGTTCTTCGAGCGGTGGAACGGCGTGCCGCAGGCGCTGGTCACCCGGCTGCGGGAGCTGCTGTGCCAGACCAAGGTCCGCTCTGAGGTGGGTCTCCATCATGTGCCTTCGTCTCACACATAGGCTAACTCGAATTATTCCGCATTGTGCGCCCATTGGCGCTAGGCGACGCTTGGATCGTGTCCCGCGGGAACTAGCCAAACTCGACGAACCGCCCCTCCTCACCTGCTGGCGCCTATCAGCGTCGATAGCAGCTAGGACTCCGTGGCCAGTTCACTGCAGTGCCGCGCCTGGCCGGCCAACCGGAGTCAGATCCACCTCCACAGGAAAAAAGGGGCAAATGACCGGGGCAACCCTGAACCTGAGTGGCTCGTCGATGAGCAGACCCTTTGGGTGCGTCGATGTCGAATGAGGAGCGCCGGGCACTCGAGGGCACGGCTCACCGCTGTCCGAGCCGCACCGCATCGCAGTTCAACCAACACGAACGGGAGACCGAAATGTCCGAGTCATTCTCACTGCCCACCAAGCCCGAAGACATGGTCCCGGCGCTGGTTGAGCGATTCAACTCCGGCAAGGTCGACGAGCTGCTGCCCCTGTACGAGACGGAGGTCATGCTCGTCAAGCCCGACGGGCGGACCGTCACCGGTCACGCCGAGATGGCCGCCGATCTCAAGCACTTGGTCAGTTTCGGCCTGCTGAAAGCCAACACGCGCCATGTGTTCACCAACGAAAGCATCGCCATGATCATTCTGGACTGGGCAATTGACGGCACCGGTCCCGACGGCGAGCACGTGCACTTCCATGGCACGGCAAGCGATGTCCTGCGCCGCGGCGCGGATGGAGTCTGGCGCTACCTGATCGACAACAACCAGGGGACGGCCGTGCGGCAGCCTGCCTGACACGTGTGCGCCACGGCGGCTCCTCGGCGACGGACCCGCTCTTCAGCGTGGCGTCGACGAGGGGCCGCCGTCGTACTCAGGAAAATCGGGCGGATGTGGCTGAGCAGGCTCCTGACCCCGGAATCTTCGGGCTCTGGCGGGAGGTTGCCGGGTGGCCGCCGCGGTGTTCGCCGGCGAGGGGCCGGAGAGCCTGCGGCGGTTCCCGGAGACCGGCCGGGAGGAGCCAGCAGGACGGGTGCCCGTCACGAGCGTTCTGGATTCAATTCGGAGCATTGCCTGCACAGTCCTGGCGTCGCAAAGCAGCGAGCTGCTCCAGACCCTGCCGAAAAACTACTCACCCCGCCGCGGCCCAACCCGGCCGCGACAATGCACGACAGGAAGAAATCGATGTCCCGTATCCCACTTCCAGTAGACCAGGACATTCCCGAAGCGTCATGGCCCGTCTTGAAAGCGATTGAGAAGCAACTGGGTTTCATCCCGAACATGCATCGCGCGCTGTCCCTCAGCCCGGCCGTACTCAACGGGGTGAGTGGTCTTGGGACCGCGCTCAGCCGCACCCTTGACGCGATCACCAAGCATGGCATCGCGCATGCGGTCACCGAGGTCAACGGCTGCAGTTATTGCAAGGCGATCCACACGTTCACCGCCACGAACTTCGGTCGAATCCCAGCGGAGGAGATCGAGCTCTTCCAGCAGGGCCGGGCCTCCGACCCCAAGCGGAGCGCGGCCGTGGCCTTCGCCAAGAAGGTGATCGAAACTCACGGCAAGGTGAGCGACGCCGATCTCGATGCAGTCAGGAAGGTCGGCTACAAGGACTCTCAGATTCTCGAGATCGTGGCGCTGACGGTCCAGTTCTCGATGACCAACTTCCTGAACAACGTCATGGATACCGACATTGACATTCCGGAGCCGTCAGCCACCTAGCTAGCGACCGACTCGATTGTGAGGGTAGGCGCTCGCGCGCACCGACGCCTTCGAAGATGTCAACGGTAGTCGGACCTGTTGGACAGATTAGCCGCAGCCAGCTGATTCTGGAGCTACACGGTGCATGGATACAAGACGCGCACCGCCTACCCGGCAGGAGAGGCATGTCAGTCGACTCGACGCACTCGATACTTATGTTTGGAGCGATGGCTTGTGCAGCACGGGCGAGTACCTCAAGCGGTACCACGCAGCGCCCGAGAGCGACGACGTGCTCGGCCGGAGCGAAGCCGGATGATCAACATGCACGACGAGCCGCGCCGAGTGTTCGCCCCCGACCTGTTCGCCCCCGACCTCAAAGTATCGGATGAACCGCGAGGTGCCGAAAGTGGCCTCCGGAGACTGACGACTCACCGGCCGTCGCCGCGCACGGAGGGTATCTTCACTATGAAGGCCAATGTAGTAATATCAACGTCGACAGGATCGGAGCTCTTGACCGTCAATGTTAACGACTACGATCCGTTCGCTGTCTTGACAGTCCGGAACGTATCAGTCCAACTAACGCGGGACGAATGTCGGAAAGTAGCTGACGCTCTTAGGGCGGCGGCAATGCGGGACCTATATTGAACTACGCTCTATGGCTAGATGGCCAATCCGCTCCCAGCGACGCCGTGCACGTGTAGTTCATGGAACTCGCCCGGCTCGAGCGGTCGCAGGTTCGGGCGTGAGCGCACATCGGATTCTGACGCCATCTCTGCGCCCCCTCGGCTGGCGGCCGACAGCCGATACCCGCCTTCAACCAGCCTTGAGGCGAACGAACGGGGGACGGGAGCATAGTCCGACGGTACTTTTCCATCCGGCCCAGCCTGAGCATGGAAAGTGAAATTATCGAGTGGGCCAGTTCACCGTACACACGCGTCTGGTGACGTATACCAAGATTCCGGTTTCAGGTAGGAGAATAATGGACATCGGAATAGGAAAGGCCAACAGTCTATTCGCTTTCGCCGCGGCCTTGGTGGCCCTCCTGGTGGTTTCCGCGACTTTGAGCCCCCGAGCATGGGCCGAGACCCACGAGCGTGACTCCGTGGCGGTGCAGTCGCCGTCGCCTTATCCGCAGTCTCAACCACCCGCTGGTTTTCAGTCCAAATACGCGGAAGTCAATGGCTTTCGTATGCACTACGTGCGGGGTGGCAAAGGTTCGCCTGTGGTAATGATCCACGGGTTCCCCGAGGAATGGTCCGAGTGGCGGCCGGAGATGGGCCCGCTCTCCAAGACCCACACGGTGATCGCCGTCGACCTGCGTGGTTATGGCGAGTCCCAGGTCACCGAGGGTGGTTACGACGCAGCGCAGTTGGCGAAGGACCTGCATCAGCTGCTGACGCAGCTGGGGCTCAACAACGGCGTCCAGGTAGTCGCCCACGATGTTGGTGTGGTGGTCGCCTACGCCTACGCGGCGCAGTTCCGGTCGGAAGTGCGGAGCATGGCCGTGATGGAAGCTCCCATCCCGGATGAGAGCTATTACCACATCCCCGTGCTCAACGCCGACCCGAATCAGCCCGCGCCGTGGCACTTCGGCTTGTTCCAGCTGCCCCTCGCTGAAAGACTCATCGCCGGTCACGAACGTGTCTTCGTCGAGGACTTGATGCTTGAGTATGTGGCGGGCGATAAGTCGCCGTTCACGTCGTCGGACTTTGACTTCTACGCCCACTTTCTCAAGGAGCCCGGCCGCCTGACGGCCATGGTGAGTGTGTACCGTGCGTTCCGCACAGATGTTCAACAGAACAAGGAGTTCTTGACTCAGGGCAAGTTGAAGATGCCCATCCTCGCGATCGGTGGCGAGCGCACCCGCGGTTCGCTGATCGCCGACCAGTGGCGTGAGTACGCCGTGAACGTCCAGGGACGAGTCCTGAAGGGTTCGGGCCACTTTGTGAACGAGGAGAGGCCGACGGAAGTGACGGCTATGCTGCAGTCCTTCCTGCAGAAGTAGCTTCACCGTCAAGGGATCAACCAGGACGACCGCTGCAGACAGCGGGAACCATCTACGTCGGTAGGGTCGCAGGAAGCTCGTCGCGACCGGTGCCAACGAGCGCGCCGCTCAACTCGCCCTGGTGCGCACCGAACTCGTCTGGGTTGTCACGTTCGCCGCCGGCGCAGTCTGCTCGGCGATCGCCGGCATGCTGCTCGCCGCGTGCAGCGGTACCGGGGACCCGAACATCGGAGACCAGTACCTGTTCCTCGCGATCGCAGCGGTCATCGTCGGCGGAATATCCCTGGTCGGAGCGATCGGTGACTACCGGCGCACCGTGCCCGGGTCGCTCATCCTCATCGTGCTGACCACCATCCTGGTCGGCCACAGCTTCGGCGCGTCCGCCCAGCAGATACTTCTCGGCGTCGTGATCCTCGCCGTCGTGGGCACCTACGGGCGCGACCGCCCACTGCGGGACCGCCGCTAACCCCAGCAAAGAAGACAAGGACCAAAAGCAAGAAGGAGCAGAACGGATGCGCAGGATTCTCATCCGCGGCGGGACCGTGATCAGCGTCGACGCCGCGGTGGGCGACTTCAGGGTCGGCGACGTGCTCATCGAGGGCAACAAGATCGTCGCGGTGGGCGCCGACCTGTCGGATGAGCACGCCGACGAGGTCCTCGACGCCGAAGGCATGATCGCTATGCCGGGCTTCGTCGACACCCACCGTCACCTCTGGCAGACCGGCACCCGCGGCGACTCCATGGACCAGGTCTTCCTGGACCTGATCAAGACCCAACGGCCCATGATCGCGGCACACTACACGCCGGAAGACGTCTACGACTGCGCACTGGCCGGCGCCGCCGACGCTCTCGACCGGGGCGTCACCACCGTCCTTGACTGGTGCCACATCATCAACACCCCGGACCACGCCGAAGCCGACATCCGCGCGCTGCGCGGCAGCGGCATCCGCGCGCTGTTCGCCTACGGCTCGTCCATGACCCGCAGGCCGAACGAGTCCAAGGGTGTTATGGATGCCGGCGACGTGTGGCAGCACGCTCGGCAGGTGCGGAGGCAGTTGTTCGCCGACCCCGAGGACCGCCTCACCTTCGCCCTCGGTCTACAGGGCCCCGAGGCGACCACAATGGAGATCACCGCCGCCGACATCGCCGTTGCGCGCGAACTGGGCGTCCCCATGTCGATGCACGTCGGCACACCGGAAGGCCGCCCCTCGTCGCATGACCAGTCGATCAAGAAGCTCGCCGAGGCCGGCCTGCTCGGTGCCGACATGAACTTCGTGCACTGCTGCGCGACCAGCCCCGCCGAGTTCGAGCTGCTCGCCGCAGCGGGCGGGAATGCCACAGCCTGCCCGTCCGCCGACATGGCGATGGGCATGGGCACCCCGGCGACGGGCCGGATGCGTGCCGCCGGGGTGCGGGTGGCACTCGGCACCGACTCGGTGATCGCCGCGAGTGGCGACATGTTCGACGAGATGCGCGCCGCGCTGTGGGCGGAGCGCGCCGTCCAGGCGCAGCGCGTGTACGCGACAGGCAGCGAGGTCATGCACACCGCCGACCTGCACTTCTCCACCAAGGACGCGCTCGAGGCGGCGACGATCAATGGCGCGCACGCCTGCTGGCTGGCCGACCGGGTCGGGTCGCTGACCCCGGGCAAGCGGGCCGACGTCATCCTCGTCCGGGCCACCGACTCCAACCTGTGGCCGGTCAGCGACGTGGTCGCCACTCTGGTCGGCTGCGGCAGCGGGCTGAACGTGGACACCGTCCTCGTGGACGGCGAGTTCGTCAAGCGCGACGGCCGGCTCACCCGGCTCGACATCCGCGAGGTCCGTGCCGGGCTCGCCAGGTCCCGTGACCGGCTCTACGCAACGGACAACTACCCGGGCATCCGCCCGCTCATGGCTAGTGGTTCTGGTCGTTAGTTCGTCGGGGGTCTGAGGTCGTGCCAGGCGGTGGGATCGTCGAGGTAGAGGTCGAGGGCCTGGCGTGTTGGCAACGCATCGCCCGTCAGTACCTCAGGCTCTTCGCCCACTGGGCATGGGTCCACTCAGCCTGGTGACCAGGATGACAAAACCTCACCAGCTATTTCGACCCCAACAAGACCATTCCCGAGGGAACCCTTGAGTAGCTGCTGAGGTTCCTGCGCTCCACGCCCACGTCGACGAACATCCAGCCTAACTACTTCTACGTCGGACACCTCGGTCCTCGATGTCGGCACACTCCGGACGGCCAGACCGGCGGTAGGCGCCGCCGGTCGCCACGTCCTGCGCGATGTCGGTCGCGGACCGCCGAAGCGGCCGTCGCTTTTTCAGGATCTCGATCGTCTGCTGCTGCTCGCGGACCTCCCTGCGCGGTCGCTTGCGCACTTCGCGCTCGGAGCTGGTCAGCTCGCCGGACCCGCGCTCGCCCCGGTCCGCCTTCACCTGGCGGTACCAGCCGCGCAGCGACTCGGAGCTGATGCCGAGTTCCCGGGCGAAGGCGGTGACCGTCCTGCTCGAGAAATCGACGAGCGCGATCACGTCCCGCTTGAACTCCTCGGTGTGCCGCTTCGTGTACTCGCTTCCCAACTGGTGCTATTTCTTCGCGAACCGCAAGATCCCAGTGTCCAGGCGTCCATGATGAAGGGCAAGCTCCACCCTCGTGGATTGAGGTGGTGTGGTGCACGGGACTGCTTGTGAGCGCAGGCCACGTAACGATTGAGGGCGATTGCGATGGTGATCGAGGTCGTTGCCAGGTTGGGTTTTCGTTGCGGGCCAAGGGTGATCGTGGCTGATAGGCTGCGGGCTCAGTCGGCGATGTGGCCGACAACTTGGGGAATTTCGAACAGGTTGCCGGTGTCTCCGGTGTGCAGGAACGCGACGTTGCTGTCGGCGGGGATTCGCCCACTGCGGGCGTGGTCGAGCAATCCTGCGAGTCCCTTGCCGGTGTAGACGGGGCCGACGAAGACGCCCTCTGTTCGGGCCAGCTCGCGGATGGCTGCTGTGCTTTCGGCGGACGCGACGGCGTAGTCCTCGCCGATGAAACGCTGGTCGATGTCGATCTCGGCGCGGATCGTCGCGTCGTCGGGTACGGGCGCGCCCAAGGTGGCCAGAACCGCCTTGGTCCGTTCGACAATCACGCCGGGGTTCATCCGGTCTCCGTCGTTGAACCGCTGGATGGAGATCGACCGGAACTTCACCGGGTGTCCCAGACTCAGCTTGGCTGCCAGCATCCCCGGCAGCGCGGTCCCGGTACCGATCGTGTGGTAAACGTAGTCGAGTTCGACCCCTGCGGCATCGGACTGTTCAAGCATCTCCCGGAACGTCAGGGCGTGCGCGATGAGGCCGTCGGGGTGCGCACCACCGGTCCCGACAACGAGGGCCTCGTGCCCCTGCGCTTCAAGTTCGGCCTTGCGCACCGCGATGGCGTCGGTGATCCGCGCAGCCTCGCCCGGAGAACGCCAGACGTTGCCGCTGACGTTGATGACGCGGGTTTCGACACCCATCGTCTTGTTGAGCAGATAGTTGCCACGGAACTCGCCGAGCTCACCATGCCGGGTCACGTTCCGGGTCAGCACCAGGATCGGCGTGATTCCTACTCTCAGGCAGGCGGCGGCGAATTGCAGACCCGAGTTGGTCAGGTATTCGCCCTGGGTGATGACGTGTGTCACTCCGTTCTCGAGGGCCCGCCCCAGGATGAACTCGGCCAGGCGCAGCTTGCTCCCGCTGATCGCACTAGGTCCTGCCAGGTCCTCGCGCTTCATGAAGAGGTTGATCCCGTACGCCGCCGACAGGTTGGGCAAGGCGTGGAACGGAGTGGGGTAGAACCCGACCCGGCATCGGGGGAGTTTGTTGATCGCGGTGTCGAAGTGCGTGAAGTCCATGCGTCAAGCGTCGGTCACACCTCTGGATTAGCACAAGCAATGATTTCTTCTTGGCCGATAAGCTATCCTTAACTTCATGTCCTGGTTGTTCGATCCTCGACATCTGGTGACCCTTGCGGCTGTCGTGCGGCTCGGCTCGTTCGCCGCTGCCGCAGAGGAGCTGGGCTACACCCAGTCCGCGGTCTCGCAGCAGGTTGCGGAACTGGAACGACGGGTCGGTGCACGAGTCGTGGTCCGGCGGCCCGTCCGTGCGACCGAGGCCGGGCAGGCCCTTCTCGACACCGAGGCCGCGATCAGCATGTCGATGAGTCGCGCTGCCACCGAGCTCGCGGCGCTCGCGGACGGAACCGGCGGCGAGGTGCGTCTCGGCGCGTTCATCTCGGCGGCAGCCTCCATCGTCCCTCCTGCGCTCGCACGCCTGCGTGCGACCCATCCGGCAGTTCACATCACACTCCGTGAACTTGAGCAGCGCGAAACGCATGCGCTGCTGTTCCGAGGTGAGATCGACCTGGCCATCACCTTCGACTACGAACACGCTCCTGGGCCAGTGCCCGCCGGGCTCACGCAAGAGCACCTCATGGACGATCCGATCATGGTCGTCCTTCCCGTCGGTCATCCCCTGGCCGGAACTGACAGTGTCACCCCAGCCGACCTGCCGTCGGACGCATGGATCAGCACCGCGGTCGACGTCCGCGACTTGGCAGCGTCGCCCCTCGACGGCGACCGGGGAAGCGGACATCGTTTGGACTTCGATGGTATGGACTTCCGCACTGCGCTCAATCTCGTCGCGGCGGGTCTCGGCGTCGCGCTGCTGCCGCGGTTGTTGCTGTTGGACGCTCCGCCGAGCGTCGCGGTTCTGCCCATGCGGCAACCCACACTCGTCCGTCGTCTCTACACCTGCCGGCTCGATACGAGAGGCGTGACCGCATCGATCAGGCAGCTGGAGATGTACCTGCGGGAGGTAGTGGCGGAACTCTGAAATACCGCATCGATCCCCTAGATCCACGACAGAGCAATGCGATAGGCACCCTCCTTCGTCACTCGGGTCAACCAGATGCCGCGGCGATTGATATGCCGAGACCGACTTGGCAGGTGATGCGCGTAAGCCGGCAGGGCGGGCGCCCTCGACCCGGTGCTCGTGAATCGCCCGCCCGACAAGCAGGACGAGTGGCTCACCGACCATCGTGGCTCCGTGATCATCGAGAACGCCGGTCCCTGGGTGCAGCAGGAGGAACCGGAGCAGGTGACCGCGGCGCTGCTCGACTTCCTCGAATCGATCGACTACCGCGCGGCCAACGGGTCGGGCCGCGAAAGGTGAGTACGATCATGCGGCCCCCGACGCGTTGCACGATCGTCAGGACGTCGTCGCGACAGCCGTCGGGCTGGGGATCCGTCGCAGTGCGAGTGCCAGGAGCAGGGCCAGGGTGAGCAGCCCGGTGATGTAGACCACCATCCCCAACCAGCCGGCCTCGTCGTAGCCGACGCCGCCGAGAGCGCCCCCGATGCTGCTGCCTAAATAGTAGAAGCAGAGGTACAGCGACGACGCCACACCGGCGGACCCACCCGGCATCAGCCTCGCGCGCCGGCTGACCCAGCTGCTGGCGACGGAGTGGGCGCCGAAGAACCCGGCGGTGACGAGCAGGAGTCCGGCCAGCACGGCGAACAGGTTGTCCGGGACCGTCACCCAGCCGCCGAGCACGGTGACGAGCACGGCGGCCCACATCACCTTCCGGCGTCCGATCCGGTCAGCCAGGCGGCCGGCCGCCGTCGAGGCCCAGGTTCCGGCGATGTAGGCGAGGAAGATCAGGTCGACGAGCTGGGCCGGCAGGTTGAAGGGCGCGGCGAGCAGCCGGAACCCGAGGTAGTTGTAGACGGTGATGAACGCGCCCAATATCAGGAACCCGACGCCGAACAGGCAGAGCAGGCCGCGGTCCCGCATGTGCACGCGCACCAGCGGACCCAGCTCGCGCAACCGCACCCGCGTAGGGGACGTGGTGGTGGCGGGAGGCAGGAGCAGCCGGAACACCACGGTGCACACGATCGACAGCACGCCGATCACACCGAGGGCGATCCGCCAGCCGGCCACGTCGGCGACGGCGCCGGCGATCACCCGCCCGGAGAGGCCGCCCAGGGTGTTGCCCGCGATCAACAGCCCGACGGCGCTACCGAGCCACCGCGGGGCCACCTCGCTCGTCATGTGTGACATCGCGAGGGCGGGAAGTGCAGCGATCGCCACACCCTGCAGCGCCCGGATCGCGACGAGCACCGCGAAGGTCGGAGCCAGCGGAGCGAGCACTCCCAATATGGCGGTGGCCGCGAGCGCGATCGTCATCACCCGCACCCGACCCCAGGGCTCGGCCAGCGTCGAGAGCGGGACGACGGCGATGGCGAGCGCCCCCGTGGTAGCGGAGACAGCGAAGCTGGAGGTCGACGAGGACAGTGCGAACTGCGACGCAAGATTCGGTAGCACCCCTTGCGCGCAATAGAGCAGCACGAACATGGCAAGGCCGGCGCACCACATGGCCGCACCCAGCCGCCGGTAGCCGGGGGTGCCGCGCTCGAGCCCGCGACCGGTCATGCCGGGAGCCGCGACGGCCTGCCGGGCCGAGTCGCTGTCCATTCGCTGATGCGTCCGGCCAGCGAGTCCGTCCATCCGGGCGGACGGATGACCGGGGAACGGCAGCGGTGCCCGGTCAAGGCGATCCTGTCGATTCGCGAATGGGTGACCACATAGGCACCGAGGGCGGGAATGCCGGGCACGATGTTGAGCGCTCCGGCCGGCAGCCTGGACTCGACAGCTGCCTCGGCGAGCAGGAAATAGTCGGGGAGGAAGTCGTCGAAGACCGCCTCGGAGTACGGCGTCACCACGGCCGTCGGCTTGACCGCCACTGGGCAACCCGCCACCAGTGCCGTACAGATCGTGATGAAGCCCTGCATCTGAGGGAAGCTCCACGGCACGACCACCCCGACCACCCCGACCTGCCCGCGAGCAGGGCAGACGTGTTCGACGGTGTGGAGGTTGTCGATGACGTCGTCGCAGCTACGGAGCAACTGTGCCGGTGAAGCCGCCGCGGCCGGCTGGGGTGTCGCCGGTCCCGAGCCGCGGGCGAACTCGGCCCCGTGATCGTCGACGGCGTCGGAGAAGCAGTGCAGCGCCTCCGCCCGCGCGGCCGGGGTGAGCCGGGCCCACCCGGCAGGACCTTCGAACGCCCGCCGGGCGGCGTCCACCGCGGCATCGACGTCGGCCCTCTGCGCCAGCGGCATCGTGCCGATCGGCCCGCTGTCCGTCGAGACGATCGTGATCGTCTGAAGGCTGCTCGGTGTCGCCCACGCACCGTCGATGTAGAGGTTGTCGTAGTTCCGCATTCCTATCCCTGTCTCGATCGGATTTCGCACATCGTCAGCCGGGCAGCGTGGCCTCGCCGCGGAGCGACTGACGCAGAAGTTCTTTGCGCACTTTTCCGGCGGGGTTTATCGCCCGCCGGGCGCCGGAGATCGCCGCCTTGCCCGACGCCCAGGGAGATGTGGACTACAGCTAGGCGCGCTGTTGCGAGTCCACCAACTGGATGGCCAGCACGGTCTTGCCCTGTCCGGCCGGGCCCACCACGACCAGTCGGCCCTGCTCGGAAGAATCTCTCGCTCAAATTACTCTCGCCCGCTTTGTCTCAATTCTTGGATTTCGTCTTTGAGTAAGACAATTTGCGAGGATATGACAATTTCGTCCGAGACGAAGATGGGCGACACGGTCACAAGTATCGTCGTCTTGTCATAAGGCCGGGCGACGTACCAACGGGGTCGGCCCCGGTCGTCCTCGAATAGCTTGATCACGGCATTGAAGCGAAGGTTGGTAATGGCGCGCCGATGCCTGTTTCGTACGTCCTCGCCGCCGTAATTTGAGTTACGGTCAAGGTGTTCCAAGGCTCACTTATTGCAGTAGCGGGCGTTTGCTTCACAGTCATGGCGGTGACGCCGACGCCAGCGTGTTCGAGCAGTCGATCGGCCCGCTCATCCAAGACTCAGCCAAGAAATATCTGGTTATTCTCAACCTGGGGCAGGTTGGAGTTATCCGTCACACCACCCGCCTCTGCAGTGATTGTGGTCGGGGCCCGGGATTTCCCCCTCGACTCGAAGTCTGCGCCAATGCGGGAGAGCGCGCAATGCGGGATAATTGCTTCCAGCCTTCGGGGCGTCCGAAGGCTCCGCTACCCGCTACCATCGAATGGATGGCCTACGACTTAACCGACTTACGCCTGTTCCTGCAGGTAGTCGACGCGGGCAGCATCACGCACGGCGCCCAGCGAGCGCACCTGGCGCTCGCAACAGCCAGCGCCAGGATCACGAGCATGGAGAGAACTCTCGGCGCCAGACTCTTGATCAGGAATCGACGGGGCGTGACACCCTCGCCGGCCGGGTGGGTGCTCGTCAGCCACGCTCGTCAGGTTCTGGCCGAATTGGCTCGGATGGATGCGGAACTGACACCGTTCGCCGACGGCATGCCATCGGCTGTCGTCGTGCTGGCAAACACCTCGGCGACCGAAACCTTTGCCCCCTCGGCGGCTACCGAATTCCTGAAACGCCACCCCGGAATCGACATCGTGGTGAAGGAGCTTCCCGCTCAGCAAATCGTCGAATCAGTCACCAACGGCCACGCCGAACTCGGCCTCATCGGTGACACCGTGGATGTAGGACAGTTGGAGACGGCGGCTGTACGGCCCGACCCACTTGTCGTGGTAGCAAGCAGCGGGCACGCGGTGGCCGGGCGCACGCAAATCGCTTTTAGCGAATGTCTGAGTCATCCATTCGTGGGCTACGCGGAGGGCAGGCCGCTGGACGAGCACCTCATCGGGCGAAGTCAACCACTCGGGTTGCGCCCGCGTTATCGCGCACGCCTCCCAAGCTCGGAAGATGTCTGCCGAGCAGTAGCTGCCGGCGTCGGCATAGCTGTGCTTCCCGCCCTCGTGGCCGCCCGCTGGGGCGGCGCGCTCGACCTCGTGATGATTCCGATATCCAACTCCTGGGCGCGCCGCAACCTCATCCTATGCAGCCGGAGACGAACCGAACTGTCAGAGCAAACGTTGGCAATAGCGAGTCACCTATTGCGCGCGGGAGCCGAACAGGACACAGTACGACATGGAGGTGCATAGGAGAAGCGATTGACTTGATCGGCGGCCGCCACGCCCTCGCTCATGGGCTCAGCGCTTCAGGGCGTCAGTTGGCCCATCGAGTCGAGTATCGTCTGACGGTTGAGCGCATGCGTGAAGTTTTCTGACCGAAGTCTGACTGCCGCGGTCGCCCTGTAGAGCGCGGCCGACGATGGCCCTCACCACGTCAAAGAAGCTGCTCGGAGAAGGCGGGTACCTCGTCGGTGAGCTTGTGCCGCCGCCGCGGCCCCGGCTTGCCGAGCCCGGGAGCGAGACCCCGCCGGGCCACCCGACCTTCACGCCCGGAGGCCGACCCTCACCTCAACCACCCGCCCCGAACACAGGTTAGAGAAGGTTCATTGACGGGATGAGGCGGATGGTCACCCGGTCAGCTTGGCATCCCGAATCCGCGGCGGACCAAATCGGCCCCTCACCGCCCTGGTTACGCGGCTGACGCTGATCCACGAGGAGGGCAGTACCTGTCGCTGTCCCCAAGTCCTCACGGACGAACGCGGATGATCGTCTGTCCGCTGATCCGCTCGGTCGTATTGAAGGCCGCGACGGCATCGTCGAGGGTTGCGATGTTGCCGATGTTCGTCCGCAGCCGTCCGTCACGTACCCGCCGGACGATCTCACCCAGTTGGGCACGATCGGCCTCGACAACGAAGTCGACCGCCAGGCCGTGCGCGGGCCGCGCCTCGGGCGGGCCGGCGATGGTCACCAGTGTTCCTCCGGCCCGGATCACGCCTGCGGACCGCTTTTGGATGTCGCCGCCGATGACGTCGAACACCAGGTCGACGCCGCCGACGTCTTTCAGGGCGTCGTTCTCAAGGTCGACGAACTCCATCGCGCCGAAGTCGAGAGTCTTCTGACGGTCGACGGCGCGTCCGGTGCCGATGACGTACGCGCCGAACTCACGTGCGAGCTGAGTCACCATCGACCCGACTGAGCCGGCCGCGCCGTGCACGAGCACGCTCTGCCCCGCCTGAAGGCGGCCGTGCTCGAACAGTCCCTGCCACGCGGTCAGACCCGGCATCGGCAGACTCGCGCCCACCGTGAAGTCGACGTCGCCCGGCAGCGGTGCGAGGTTGCGTGCCTCGATCGCCACGTACTCCGCCAGCCCTCCGCCGCGATACGAGTCCGTGAGGCCGAACACCCGCTGTCCCACTGACAGCCCCGTCGTGCCATAGCCGAGGGCGGTGACCACTCCGGCCAGCTCTTGTCCGGGAATCGACGGTGTTCGGTCACGGTCGACGCGATCGGTCCAGGTCGAGGGCCACGTCAGCTCACCCGAGGTGAATCCCGACGCATGAACCTGAACAACGACGTCGTTGATCGCCGGTTTCGGCTCGGGCCGCTCCACCAGCGTCATCCCGGCCGTTCCCGCGGTCTCATCCGTCACCACAATCGCCTTCATCAGGCGCCTCCCTGTATCCAGTCCTCGCCGCCACACTCTGTGTCATTCTGTGGACGATATCGGCTATTGTAATTCAGTGCAGAGGCACCCGGTCGGACGAGAATGTATCGCCCCGACCGTCAGGCGCGCTGCTGCGTCAAGTCACTGATGGCCGGCGGCGGCTTTCCGATCGATGCCACATACATTTATGCAAATCCCTGTTCCGAACCCGATCATGTTTCCCGCGCCAGTCCCGGGTAGGGACAGGAATCCAGGGTATTCGCGCCGTAGGTGATCCTCGCCCGATGGCGGCGTCATTGCCGCCATAGGCCAGGTCCTTGCGCGGTACGCGCGGCTAGACGAGCAGCACTACCGGACCGCCCGTGGTGCCCGCGACGGCGCGCTCCAGCGCCGTCGCCGCCTCAACCAGCGGCAGCGCGGCGCCGACCGACAGGCTCAGCCGAGCAGTCCCCAGCAGCGCACAGAGCTCCGCGAGCTGAGCGGCGTTCGGGCGCACATAGACGTCGGCGACGCTGATGCCGCGATCGTCCGCCGGCGGGTCGCCGGTGATGGTCGCCATCCGACCGCCGTCCCGCACCGCCAGGACGGCGTCCGTACTCCCACCGCGGACGGTGTTGACGGCGGCGTCGACGCCGACGCCACCGGTCAGCTCGCGGACGCGCTCGGGCCACCTGCTGTCGTGGTAGTCGATCACCTCGCCCGCTCCGGCCTGCGCTGTCCGATCGACGCTGGACGGTCCGGCGGTGGCGATGACGCGTGCCCCACGCAGGGCGGCGAGCTGCACGATCAGCCCACCGGTCGTCCCGCCGGCGCCGTGCACGAGCACTGTCTCGTCCTCGGCGAGCTTGAGCGAGTCGGCGAGGACCTGTTTCGCGGTCAGTGCCGGCACGGGGAACGCCGCCGCGACCTCCCACGACACGCCCAGAGGCTTCTTCACGACCAGAGCGGCATCCACGACGACGTACTCCGCCCAGCAACCCTGTTCACGAAGCTGCAGCGGGTGACCGAGAATCTCATCGCCCTGCCGGAGACCCGTGACCCGTGCGCCGACCGCGATCACCCTGCCGGCGACCTCCACGCCGAGCGCCATCGGCGGTGTCAGCCCGACGTTCCACGCACCGGTGCGCACGATGTCGTCCCAGTTGCCAACGCCGGCCGCAGCGACCTCGATCACGACTTCGTCCGGACCGGGATCACGGGGGTCGGGAAGATCGAGCAACTCGACCCGACCACCGAACTCACGCACTCCAGCGGCACGCATCACACCTGCTCCTCTTCACCGTGAACGACCTGATACTTGGCGGACCATTCAGCGATGAGGGCGGATTCCTCCGCGCCGCCGAAGGTGTAAGCGGGTGATGTGATCGGTTGGGTCTGATCGACGTGGACCAGGACAGCCTCGTGGGCGGGGTAACCCGGTCCGTTCAGATCGAGCAGCCAGGTGTGTAACCACTGGTAAACCGGTGTTCCGCGACCATGAATCGCCGCGGTTCCGGTGAACCGATAGCCCCGGCGCCGGAGGACGTCCACCGAGTTCATTTCGATGCGCGGGTCCGCGGTGAGGTTGGCGATCGTCTGAGGCGAGGCGATGTTCATGAATGCCAGGTGCTCGTCGTCATACACCCGCACTGATCCCTTCGGCGAAAGGTTGGGCGAGCCGTCGGGGCGCACCGTGGCGACGAAGGTGAGTTTGGCGGCCGCCACGATCAGCCGCATATCGGCGTCGATCATGCTCTAGCTCCTCTCGTTTCCTGAACGTCCGTGACCGGCACCGAGCGGCTTGGCGAAGTGAAAAGCGCTGATGGACAGGCCGACGCGGGCGTAGAAGCGATGCGCGTCGCTCCGCGTCACACCCGAGTCCAGCTCGAGTGCCCGACAGCGCTCGGCGACGCCCGCCCGCTCGAGCCAGGCGAGCAACGCGCCGCCGGCGCCCACGCCTCGCCTCGCCGGATCGGTCACGAGGTCGTCGACGTAGAGCACCCGCCCGCGCGTGTTCACCATGACCCGCCAGCCGGCCACCGCTGCGAGTCGCCCGTTCCGCTCGTACGCACCCAGATAACGCACTCCTCGCGCCGCCGCCGCCGCGATAGCCCCAATCAGGTCAGCGGTGTTCGGTCGCAGGTCCGCCAGCAACGCCACGACATGATCGTCAGCTTCCGGATGTTCGATCTCACGGACCCACAAGCGCACCATCACAGCGTCGGCGCTCGCGGTGGTTGGCTCCATGCCGATCACGCTAGCCAGCAATCGGTCCCGTATTAGGTTCCAAATCGATCGCACAAATGGGTACCACTTCTGGGCCGGAGATCCTCCTCTCGATCGGACGTCCGCGGCCCGGACGACCACGCCGGGCCCAGCTCGAGAGCACCCTGCACGACGCGGTGCGTACCGGTCGCCTCGCCGCCGGACAGCGGTTGCCGGACGGTCTCGTGATGGCCACCGCGATGCCTCAGACCCCGCCCTGCCGGCGCGGCAGTCACCGATTTCGATGCCGGAGCGCAACGTCGGTCCGGCAGCAGGAGGAGGAGTGGGGCCCCGGCTGAGCACGAGGCTCTACGGCCCGTACAGAGCGCCTTGAGAGCGCCTGTGCGGGCCGCTCGTCTTTCCAGGGACCAAGTTGGACGTGCAGAGCGAGTGGGTAACGCCGCCCGTGTGTGGTTAGCCGGGTAGTGATCAGGCGACGGTGGCCTCGGACTCGGGAAAGTCGATTTCGGTCTCAGCGACGTTGTTGACGAAGTTGGTCAAGAGGAACTGGGCAGAGAGGGCTATGATCTCGATAATCTGGGGATCGGTGTAACCGGCATCGCGCACGCTAGCGAGATCGGCGTCCGTGACCTTCCCGCGTGTCTCGGTCACTCGTTTGGCAAACTGCGCTGCTGCCGCGCGCTTGGGGTCGCTCGAGCTACCTTTCCGGGCGAGTGCGATCTCCGCGGCCGGCACCTTGCCGAACGTACCCGCGGTATGGCTGTGCGCTGAGACACAATAGGCACATGCGTTGACCTCCGAGACTGCCAGTGAGATGTAGTGGCGAGTCGTGGCATCCAGGGTCTTGCTGAGCTCGCGCTGTAGACCGGTGACACCGGTGAGCACGGCCGGGCTGGATGCCATGAGTCGGTAGCCGTTCGGGATGAAGCCCAGTTGCTTGCCGATGGCGTCGAGTGCGCCGTGGGTGGCCTCCGGAGCCTCATCGCGGGTAGGAATGTTCAGGCGAGACATGAATGATCCTCCTTCTTGACTGCACAAGGAAACAGGGCAATCTGCCCGTTTGTCGTTCTTTCGGTTCGACTTCTGGGTTCTTTGCCCGCTGCGTTACTGCCCGCAGGCTCAGTCGCCGATCGGAATTGGCTGCTCTCGCTCCCGTCTTGCCTCATGAACCACACCGCGCGATGAGCTCTGAGGCCAGTGCTGGGAGATCCGCGATCCGAGCGGCCCGAGTCGGAACCTCGAATAGCGCACCGTCGGGAGAGCCGGAGTCGTCGATGTTGACCCCGGTGATGCCGACCTGCAGGAACCGGGTGATGTTCATCCGCACCCCTCAGGCGTGGTGGTGTAGCCGCCCTCCACGGCGGCCGAGACCGGCAGATCCACCGCAGCCGCGATATTGCGGACTGCCGCCAGTACGTCCTCGACGCACAGCTGGTTTCCGTCCGGAACTCCGGCCGACCAGGACGAGGCCCCGCTGGACGTGGCAATCGCCGCGGCCCCGGCAGCGGCGATCATGTGCGCGCTCCCGGCGTCCCACACGTTGGTCAGCACCAGCGGGACTTGCGCGTGCCGTGCACGGAACCGATCCGCCCGCTCCTGCTGGACACTCAGGTTCAGGTTTGCCTCGGTCATTTGCCCCTTCCTTCCTGTGGAGGTGGATCTGGCTCCCGTTATTCCGTCAGGGGTGGCACTGCAGTGAACTGGCCACGCAGTGAACTGGTCACGGAGTCCTAGCGGGCTATCGACGCTGATAGGGCGCACCGGTACCAGGCCCGGCGCGATGTCGCTGGGGCTCGCCTACGCGCATTCCCGTTGGTATGCGTCGGCTCAGTCCCACCGGCCTGCGGTCCGGCGGGACGCCGCAGTCCACACCAAGCTAACCAGGCTGAACTCTCTAGTCCAGTATTCGTGGGGTTGAAGTCCGACACTCGCTAAACAGGTTTCACCCTATCGTCCGATTCATCCCGATCGTTTGTCGTCGCCGAGGCGTTATTGGATGATGGTTGTGCGCAGCTGGCCCCCAACGTGGAGTCAGCAGTGATCAGACGTTGGACTCAGTAGTACTGGTTCGATGGACGCATGAGATCGGTCGTCCTACCTGTCGTGGATCCCGCGCGCAGCCCGGCACCATCCGGATCGACCTAGATGCCCGTGTTGTCGTGCACGCCTTCAGCTCCCTGGCCGGTATCCGGCACTGAACCAAGCGTGGACGCCCGCAGCCGTGCGCACAATGAGTCATTTCGCGAGTCGGCCTTCGGTTAAGCCGAAGGCTGATGTTTGTGCCGGTTTGAGTACCGTGACGCTATGAGGCGATCTCAGTAGGCTGAATGACAACGCATGCTGATCTCCAAGGTCCCCGATCAAAGGATCGGCGCGGACTGGGCGCTGGGCGAGTGGGCGGATCGGCTGCTCGAACAAACTGGTCTCGGTGTCACCATGGTCGACCGGCACGGCACGGTGATGTACTACAACAAGTGGGCATCCCGAGCCGTTGGACCGCCGGCCCGGCTACCTCGGCCACTCGGTACACGAACGGCGTCCGCGGACGGCGGCCGGCATACGACAGGGTCGGCGCGTCCCAGTCCGTCCCAGATGCGGCTCCTGCAGCAGCGACTCCTGTTCCTGCGACTCCCGGTCCTGCGGCCCGGGTTGCCTCGCACGCACTTCCAACCTCTCTCGTCTACCGGTACGTCGAAGTTCGCCCTCGTTCACCGCTGGCCGCACCCGATCGCATGGGGGCGGAGCCGAGTACGTGGCGCCACCACTGCGGCTTGTGGTGTCTAGCGCTCCGATCGCGGATGACCGATAGGTCACCTGCCGCCCTGCCGCTGAGCCGACTGCGGATGGTGGGAGATGTCAAGTCTGCGTAAGAAACCGTGGGCAAGATGACTGAGCCGTTGCCAAGTGTGCTGAGCCGCCGCTGCCAAGCGCACTGAGCCAAAACGAGACCGACACCCTCCCAGTCTTCAGGCGCGCCAACCGCCCGCCCACACCAACAAAACACAGGTTTCGTTGGGAGCCAGTTCGGTTCGCCGAACTACAAACCGGTACATCGGTTTGAAAACGTCGAACTGATAGCCTCTGGATCATGATCGACGAGGCCGCACGCTGCGGCTACAGCAAGTGCCGGGCAGAGCTGCCGCCGCCCGGTCCCCAGGGCGGCCGGCGCCGCTCGTTCTGCCGGGAGACCCGGTGGCCCGGTGGCCGTACCTGTGCGCAGATGGCCCGGGCCGAGCGCGATGCCCTCGACGCACTGGGCCTCGACTCGGGGCGCTCCTCGTTCCGGCTCGACGCCGACCGGCTCCGTGAGCACGTCGACGCCGTGCGCGCTCCCGTCACGGAACTGGCCGCCGCGCTCGACGCCGTCATGGCGCGGTTGGAGGAGGTGGAGGGTGCCGCCCTGACCGCCGTCGAGACCGCCAACCGGGGTGCAGCGGAGGCCGAGGCCGCGCGGGTCGAGGCGCAGCAGGCGAGGGAGCGGGCGGAGCGTGAGGCCCGTGAGGCGCGAGAGCGGAGCGCCCGGGCCGTCGAGGAGCGCACCGCCGCCGTGGAGCGGGCGACGGCCGCCGCCCGGCAGGCGCTCGAGGCCACCGAGGCGCTCGGCGCTGCGCGTCAGGCCGTCGAGGAGGCAGTTGCCGGCCGCCAGGCCGCGGAGGAACGGGCGGCGGCGGCCGCCCGCCAGGCCGCCGAAGCCGAGCGGGGTGCACAGGAGGCGGCAGTGCGGGCCGGGCGGGCCGACGCCGAGTGCGCCGCGGCGCAGGCACGGTCGCAGGAGTGGCGGGCGGAGTCCGAGGAGCGGCGCTCCGAGCTCGTCGCCGTCCGGTCCGAGCTGAGCGCCTGCATCAGCGCCCGCGACGACGCCACCCGCCAGGCCACGGTGGCCACCGACGCCCTGGCCGGCGAACAGGAGGCCCGGCAGCGAGCGGAGCACGATCTGACCGGCGCCCGCGCGCGGCTCGACGCCGAGGCGGCGCTGCGGGCGCGGGCCGATGCCGAGATCGAACGGATGCGCGCTGAGGTCGAGCAAGCCCGAGCCGATGCCCGGCTGGCGCGGGAGGAGCTCACCGCCCTCCGCGAACAGGGCGCCGACGAGCTGCGAGCACTCGTCGCGGCATTCCACGGCGCGACCGTGAAGGAATCCTGACACCCCGGGCTACGACCGGCACGTTCGCCCGTTAGGTCGGTGCGGCCGTGCCGTTCGTCCACTCCGGTCGGCCCGCGGTCCCGGGTCCTCCGGACCGGCGGCACTTTCGCGCGGACCCAGCGCTCGAGAGCCGCTCGTCCAACCCAACCCAGCCAGTCCCGGCTGCCCGGCCCGGTCCAGCGGGCCGCGGCTCGTGCTCCCCGAGCCGATCGCACGAGCGAGATGTTCGCACCAACGGGCCGCGACGAGCGCGCCATGACCGCCTGGTGGTGCTCGATGGCGATTCCAGCGAACTGGAGACCGGCGAGCTCACGCGCCGCACTCGAAGAAGCTGATGTTCGCGCTCTCGCGTGGTCGGTGTGATCGTGCCGCTCGTTTCCGTGGTCGAACCAGCGGCCCCGAGTCCCTTTGCACGAGTGGCATGTTCGTCCGCCAGGTTCGAGCGACCGTGCCGCTCGTCCAGCCCTGATCGGCTCGCCGGGCTCTGGCGCCCGATCCTCGTGCGAGCGCACCTTCGTCCGCTCAGTCAGTACGACCATGCCGCTCGTCCAGCTTGGGATCTGCTGGGGACGGGGGAGGGGCTGGGGTTGGCTTCGGTGGGGAGGCGCAGGATGGCGGTATGACCCAACTCCGCTGGTTCATCACGGGCGCATCGACCGGGTTCGGACGCACCCTCGCCGAGACCCTGCTCGAGCAGGGTGATCAGGTCGTGGCCACCGCACGCAAGTCCGAGACGGTCGCCGATCTCGTGGAGCGCCACCCCGGAGCCGCACTGGCCCTGCCGCTCGACGTGACCGACCCCGCGCAGGTCAGTGCTGCAGTCTCGGCGGCGGTGGACAGCGGCGGCATCGACGTTCTCGTCAACAACGCGGGCCACGGTCTCCTCGGAGCGCTCGAAGAGCTGACCGACGAGCAGATCCACGAGGTGCTGGGGGTGAACCTGTTCGGGGCGTTGGCCGTCACGCGCGCCGTGCTGCCCCACATGCGGGCTCGCCGCAGCGGCCACATCGTGCAGATGTCGTCGGTCGGTGGCGTCGTCGCCAACCCGGGTCACGCCGTTTACGCCACCTCGAAGTTCGCGCTGGAAGGGGCGTCCGAGGCGCTCGCCGGTGAGGTCGCCCCGTTCGGGATCCGGGTGACGCTCGTCGAGCCGGGGCCGTTCCGTACCGATTTCCTGGGCCGCTCGCTCGGGTGGGCCACGCCGATCGAGGACTACGCGGGCGGTCCCGCGGGGGCGTTGCGGGACCGGTTCTCGAAGGGGCACGGGCAGCAGCCCGGCGATCCCGCGCTGGCATGCCAGGCGATCATCGGGGTGGTGCGCGACGGGTCGGCGCCACTGCGGTTGCCACTGGGACAGGCGGCTGTCGAGCGCATCCGCGACAAGCTGCAGCGTCAGCTGACCGAGCTCGAGGCCTACGCCGATCTCGCCGTCTCGACCGACCGGCCGGTGAACTGAATCGCGCACATCTCCGAATTCCGCATGAATTCGGCGGGGGCGGCTTCGTTGCTGTCCCTGGGGGTGTGCAACGCCTGTTGTCGTCAGAAAATTCGGTGGTCACGGCGGTGTCCGTGCCGCAGCGGCGCTCGTATTGTGAATCGGAAATAGACTCTGAAAGGTGATCGGATGCGAATCGGTCTCGGCTTACCTCATTACGGCGCGCTGGCCACCGTCGATTCTCTGGTCGAGGTCAGCAGAGCCGCCGAGGCCATGGGGTACGACAGCCTGTGGACGGGGGACCGCCTCTTCGTCCCGGTCGAACCGAGCGATCCCTACCCGGGCAAGGACGGGGTGATCCCTCCCCAGTTCGGCACGTTTCTCGACCCGCTCACCGCGTTGACGTTCGCAGCCGCCCACACCGAGCGGGTCCGACTGGGCACGAACACGCTCAACGCCCTCTGGTACCCCCCGGTGATCCTCGCCCGGACGTTGACCACCCTCGACATCCTGAGCAAGGGGCGGCTCGACGCGGGGTTCGGCATCGGCTGGATGCGCGATGAGTACACGGCCGTCAACGTGCCGTGGACGGGCAAGGGAGCACGGCTGGACGAGACGCTGGACCTGCTGGAGCAGATCTGGACCTCCGAGGTGGTGCAGCACGACGGTCCGCTGTTCACGGTCGTCCCGACACCGATCGAGCCGAAGCCCGTGCAGCGGCCCCGCCCGCCGATCCTGCTGCCCGGCTTCTCGCCGCAGGCCATCCGCCGCGTCGGGCGCCGGGCGGACGGGTGGCTCGGTGTCGGCGCTCCGCTGCCGGCCCTGTCCTACCTCTGGGACAGCGTCCGCCGGGAGGCCGAGGCGGCGGGGCGCGATCGCGGCGACATCCGGTTCATCGTGCGGATCAATCCGCACCTGAGCGACGAGAAGGCCGACCCCGAGCAGGTTCCCGATCACGGCACGATGGTCCAGCTCGTCGACTACGCCCGGTCACTAGTGGATCTCGACGTGGACGAGGTGTTCATCGACCTCGGGCAGACCACTACGACCAGCGCCGAAGTACTGGATCACGCCGGCGCCTTCATCGAGGGAGTACGTGCCGGCTAGGTCATCAGGAGGCCGCCGTTCACCTCAGCGGGTGACGACGGTCGATCGAGTGGCTACTCTCTGCTGACTTTCCGTCGCCGTAAAGCCAGGGGTAGCCGTGTCCGATCCGTCGATATCCACACCGCCTACCGCGATCGACTCCGAGCCGCACCGGTTGCCCGTACGCACTCTGGTCGCAGCATCGATCGGCAACGCCATCGAGTGGTACGACTGGACGATCTACGTGACGTTCAGCATCTTCTTCGCCACGCAGATCTTCCCGAAGGAGAACGCTGCGCTCGCGCTGCTCAGCACGCTCGCCACGTACGCGGTGGCGTTCTTCTTCCGCCCGCTCGGGGGCTGGGTGCTGGGTCGGTTCGCCGACCTGCGGGGGCGGCGCACGGCGATGCTGGTGACGATCCTGCTGATGGCGGTGGGGTCGCTCGCCATCGGCCTGCTGCCCACGTTCGCGATGGTGGGCTGGCTCGCGCCGGCGCTGCTGCTGATCGCCCGTGTCGCGCAGGGCATGTCGCTGGGTGGGGAGGTCTCCAACGCCTCGGCGTACCTGGCCGAGATCGCCCCGCCCGAGCGCCGCGGCCGGTACTCGTCCTTCTTCTACATCTCCACGGGCTCGGCGGTGCTCGTGGCGTCGCTGCTCGGTGCGCTGCTGACCCAGGTGATGGACGCCGAGCAGCTCTCGTCCTACGGCTGGCGGATCCCGTTCCTCATCGGGGGCGTGCTCGGCCTCGTCGGGCTGTGGCTGCGCCGGGCGATGCCGGAGACCGAGCAGTTCGAGGAGAACAAGACCGCGGCGCACGCCCTGCGCAACCCGCTCCTGACGACGTTGCGCGAGCACCCGAAGGCCGTCGGCCAGCTCGTGGGCTTCACGCTGCTCTCGACGCTCTGCTACTACACGTTCTTCTCGGCGCTCACGCCCTTCGCCGTGACCTCTCGGGGTGCCAGCGCGAACGAGGTCTTCGTCGCTCTCTCGATCGCGACGGCGTTGTTCGTGGCGCTGCAGTACCCCATGGGTGCGCTGTCGGACAGGTACGGGCGAAAGCCGCAGCTCCTGGTGTGGTCGGCTGCCACGGCGGTGCTGATCGTGCCGCTGTCGTACCTGATCGGGCCGGGGCTGGGGAACCTGCTCGTCGTGTTCTGCGTCGGGCTCGGGCTCTACACGATGATGACCTCCGTCGCGCCCGCGGTGATGAGCGAGCTGTTCCCCACCACGCTGCGCGGGCTCGGCATCGGGGCCTGGTACAACCTCACCGTCGCCCTGTTCGGAGGCACGGCCCCGTTGGTCATCCAGGCGCTCTCGGGTGCGGGTGCCGCCGAGGCGTTCTTCTGGTACGTGGCCGCCGGCGCCGCCATCGCGTTCCTGGTGATCCTCACCCTGCCCGAGACGAAGGGGCAGGTGTTGCGGTGACCTCCGCGCTCGACCTGCTCACCGACCTGATCCGGTTCCGGACGATCGGGGGTGGCGAGGGCGCCGCAGCCCGGCACTGTGCGGCGATCACCGAGAACGCCGGGATGGGCACGCAGCTGCTCGATTGGGCCGACGGGCGCGAGCAGCTCGTGGCCCGCACTGCGGGCGGCGGACCTCCGCTGACGTTCACCGGCCACCTCGACACCGTTCCGGTGGACGCCGCGGACTGGTCGGCCGACCCGTGGGGTGCCGAGCGTGACGGCGACCGGGTCGTCGGGCGGGGCACCAGCGACATGAAGTCGGGAGTGGCCGCCGCGGTGATCGCCGCGGTGGAGCACGCGAGCAGACCGCATGACTGCCGGGGTGTGCAGCTCGTGCTGACGGCAGGGGAGGAGACCGGCTGCACGGGCCTGCTCGGCCTCGACGACGGCGCCAGGTCCGCCATCGCCGGTGGTGGACCGCTCGTGGTGGCCGAGCCGACGGGCAACGAACTGGTGCTCGGCCACAAGGGCGCCCACTGGATGCGGCTGCGCGCCACCGGGCGTTCGGCACACGGATCGGCTCCCGAGCTCGGCGACAACGCCGTGGTACGGCTGGCGCGGGCGGGTGTGGCGCTGCACGAGTTCGACGGCTGGCCCACCGACGAGCGGTTCGGGCGCGTCACCGCGAACGTCGGCATGTTCAGCGGCGGTGTGGCCACCAATGTGGTGCCTGCCGCCGCGGAGCTGATGCTCGACATCCGCACGGTGCCGGGCGTCGACCCCGACGAGCTGCGCACGCAGGTCGGAGCCCTGGCCGGGGACAAGGTCAGCGTGACGGACCACGTGCTGCTGGCTCCGGTGGACACCGGCGCGGACGACCCGTTCGTCGGGCTCGTCCGGTCGGCGCTCGCCGACACCGGGCTGGACGACACGCCCAGGGCGCCGGCCCGCTACTTCACCGACGCGTCGGTGCTGGCAGGGCTGCTGGGCGCAGGAGCGGCCGCGCCGACGGTGGTGCTGGGGCCGGGCGAGACCGCGCAGTGCCACGTGGTGGACGAATGGTGCCTGGCATCACGCGTGGACCAGGCAGTGGAGGTGTACGGGGCACTGCTCGCCCGCTGGTGCGGCTGAGCAGCGCCGTCAGACGAGCGGGCTCGCCGCCAGAATGCGGACGGCCTCGGCCACGGCGGCCCGTCGGGCCACCCGCACCGCCGTCTCGATGGGGCGCAGCGCCTCGCGACGGGCCGTGGCGGCGGATGCGGACAGCGCCCCGCCCGGCTCGTCGACCGACGCCGCGGCGAGGATCGCCTCCACCTCGTCGGCGTGCTGCAGCACGCGCAGCGGCTGCCCGGGCATCCCGGCAGGCCACAACGACGTGGGCCGCGCCCGCAGGGCGGCCGCGATCTCCTCGCGCACCCCGGGACGGTGGCGGGCCACGCCGAGCGAGGTGAGCACCGACGCAGACTGGCGAACCTGGTCGCGCAGCTCACGCTCCGCCTGGTTGAGGGCGACGAACTCCGGTGGCGGGCCCGGATCGACAACGGGGTAGACGGTCCAGCGCAGGACACCGTCGGCCACCGACGTGGGCACGATGCCCAGCCCGGCCTCAGCGAACAGCACACCCTCGCCCGCCGACATCGCCTGCTGGCTGAAAGGCCCGGGGCGGGGGAGCCCACGCGCGTCACCGGGGACGGGGAGGACCAACCGGGCCGGGCCGCGCGGTGCCGACCGGCGCAGCGCGGCGAGCAGGAAGGTCACCGAGGACACCGGCTCGCCAGGCGATGAGAGCGCGGTGACGCGGGCGGTGTCCGCGTCGGCTGCCTGGACGTCGTGCGCATCTGCCCACGGGGCGAGTGCGTCCAGGACGTCGTCGGGTGCCGCAGCACCCGCGAGCCAGGCCGAGGTCCACACGGTGAAGGTGGCGGAGGGGCAGGGCACGGGCGTCAGGCTAGCCACGTCCGGGGCCTGGAGCATCGCTGCCGTGCGGGTGAATGCGAACACGATGCGTTGCCGCAGGTCGGGCGGGTGGGTTGCAGGCATGCGCGTGTCGCGCCGTACCCGGAACGTGATCGGGCGGTAGAACAGCGGGGTGACGCGGTCGCACGACTACCGAGGGGCGTTCGGATCAGACGGCACCCGCAACCGGGTACGCCGGGAGATTCCGGAAGTACCCGCCGAGGCCGGCCTCGTCGTCGAGGACCCGGCCAGTGGCTTCTGCGGCGCGGTCGTCGCCGTGAGCGTGCGGGACGTGACCTTGGAGGATCGGCACGGCAGCCGACGGGTCTTCCCGCTGCGGCCGGCAGCGTTCCTGTTCGAAGGCGCTCCCGCCACCCTCGTGCCACCGAAGCGGGCGCCTGTGGGTCCGGCCCGCTCGGCGTCCGGCTCGATCAAGGTGCAGGGACACACCGCGCGTACGGCCCGGGCGGCACGGATCTGGGTGGAAGGCCTCCACGACGCCGAACTCGTGGAGCGCGTGTGGGGGCACGACCTGCGGGTCGAGGGTGTGGTGGTCGAGCCGATGCACGGCATGGACGACCTCGCCGTCGCTGTCGCGGGGTTCGGTCCCGGCCCGGGGCGCCGGCTCGGTGTGCTGGTGGATCACCTGGTGGAGGGGTCGAAGGAGACGCGCGCCGCCGCGGCCGTGGCCGGACCGGACGTGCTCGTCACGGGGCATCCCTACGTCGACGTGTGGCAGGCCGTGAAGCCGTCCGTTGTCGGGATCCGCGCCTGGCCCGAGGTCCCCAAGGGGACCGACTGGAAAACCGGGGTCTGCGCCGCCCTGCGCTGGGGTGAGCCCGCCGACGGGGCACGCCGGGTGCTCGGCGCGGTGCACAGCTTCCGTGACCTCGAGGTTCCCCTCATCAATGCGGTTGAAAGGCTCATCGATTTCGTAACGAGCTGATCAGAGGCCCGCGGATCTGGCAGGATCGGTTCATGTCGGCCGCACTGATCTGGCTAATCGTGGGCCTGGTGCTGATCGCCGCAGAGGTCCTCTCCGGCGATTTCGTACTCCTGATGCTCGGCGGCGGCGCTCTCGCGGCGGCCGGGGTGTCTTTTCTGGTCGGTGGTCCGATCGCGGGCGCAGTCGCGTTCGTCGTGGTGTCGGTGCTGCTGGTGTTCGCCGCGCGGCCGGCGTTGCGCCGCCGGTTGAACCGCGGGATCGATCACACCGTGATGCATCACAAGGCGCTCGTCGGCACCACCGCTGTCGTCGTCGCGCGGGTGGACGGCCATGACGGCCGGGTCAAGATCGGCGGCGAGCTGTGGTCCGCGCGGTCCAGCGACGGGCACGAGGTGATCGAACCCGGCGCCAAGGTCACGGTCATGGAGATCTCCGGGGCCACGGCACTGGTCGTCGGACAGGACTAACTGCAGCAATCCGGGCGCCACAGGGGTACACCGGAGTCACCTGGTGCGACGCGGTGCGCAAGGATCCGGCCCGCTGACATCCAGCGCAGGGTTGAAGGGGGAGTGGTGACAGTGCCTGCCGATGGTGCGGTGCTACTGATCGTCGTGGTGCTCGTGGTCCTGCTTGTCGTGATATCGCTGGTCAAAGCGATCCAGATCATCCCGCAGGCCACAGCAGCTGTGATCGAGCGACTGGGTCGGTTCAAGGGCACTGCCGACCCGGGTCTGGTATTCCTGGTGCCGTTCATCGACAAGGTCCGGGAGCGGATCGACCTCCGCGAGCAGGTGGTGTCGTTCCCGCCGCGGTCGGTCATCACCCAGGACAACCTGACCGTCGACATCGACACGGTCGTCTACTACCAGGTGGTCGACCCGAAGTCGGCCGTCTACGAGATCAACGACTACATCGTCGGCGTCGAGCAGATCACCACCACGACGCTGCGCAACATCGTGGGCGGAATGAGCCTGGAGGATGCTCTGACCTCGCGCGATGTGATCAACACGGCGCTGCGCGGCGAGCTGGACGAGGCGACGGGCCGGTGGGGAATCCGCGTGGCCCGCGTGGAGATCAAGGCCATCGACCCGCCCGCGTCGATCCAGGAGTCGATGGAGCGGCAGATGAAGGCCGAGCGCGAGAAGCGGGCCACGATCCTCACGGCGGAGGGCCAGCGGGAGTCCGCGATCCGCAGCGCCGAGGGGCAGAAGCAGGCGCAGATCCTCACCGCGGAGGGCGCCAAGCAGGCCGCCATCCTCAACGCGGAGGCCGAGCGGCAGTCCCGCATCCTGCGTGCCCAGGGCGACCGGGCGGCCCGCTACCTCGAGGCCCAGGGTGAGGCCAAGGCCATCGAGAAGGTGTTCGCCGCGATCAAGGCGGGCAAGCCGACGCCGGAGCTGCTCGCCTACCAGTACCTGCAGACGTTGCCGCAGATGGCTGAAGGAGACGCCAACAAGGTCTGGATCGTCCCGTCCGACTTCGGCAAGGCACTGGAGGGCTTCACTCGGATGCTCGGCGCCCCGGGCAGCGACGGGGTCTTCCGGTTCGAGCCTTCGCCGGTGGACGAAACGGTGTCCAAGCCCGAGGTGGACGACGAGTCGATCAAGGACTGGTTCGACACCGCGGGTGACCCTGCGATCGCCAAGGTGGTGGCCGACGCCGAGGCGCAGGCCCGTAAGGACGTGGTGCCCGCGCTCGGCGCGCAGCCCGCTCACGCCAACGGCCCGGCTCGGCCCGCCCTGCAGCAGCAGGCGTCCGACCAGCGGGGCCTGCCGGAGAGCGCGTTGCCCACCCCTCCGCGCGGGTTCCCGCAGGTGCCGCCCGCCGATCAGGACGACCAGAAGTAAGGGTGCCCGGCGCTGCTGCGCCGTCCGGTTCGAGCTGTCACGGCAGGGCGAAGCCGTAGGGCAGCTCGAGGCGGTGGCGGCGCAGCAGCGCGGGGTCGGCGAGCAGTTCACGCAGGGGTGCGTCGGCCACGATCACGCCGTCGTCGAGCACCACCCCGCGGGTACACAGCTGCAACGCGTACGGCAGGTCGTGGGTGACCATGAGCAGCGTGGCGTCCAGCCCGAGCAGCACCTCGGCGAGCTCCCGGCGGGCCACCGGGTCGAGGTTGGACGACGGCTCGTCGAGCACGAGGATCTCCGGCTCGCACGCCAGCACGGTGGCGAGCGCGACCCGCCTGCGCTGCCCGCCGGACAGGTGCAGGGGGGAGCGGTCACGGTGTTCCTGCATGCCGACGGTGGCGAGCGCCGCGTCCACCCGCGCGCGCAGTGCGGGGCCGGTGACACCGAAGTTCGCCGGGCCGAACGCCACGTCCTCGGCGACGCTGGGCATGAACAGCTGGTCGTCGGGATCCTGGAAGACGATGCCGACCCGCCGGCGCACCTCGCGCAGGTTCTCCTTCGCCACGGGCAGACCGCCCACCGCTACTGAGCCCTGGCCCGCGGTGAGGATGCCGTTGAGGTGGAGCACCAGCGTGGTCTTGCCGGCCCCGTTCGGGCCGAGCAGTGCCACACGCTCGCCGCGCTCGATCGTGAGGTCGATCCCGAACAGGGCCTGACGGCCGTCCGGGTAGGCGAAAGCGAGACCGCTGACCTGCAGCGACGGCGCTTGTTCCGGTGACCCCACCGTCGGCAGGGTGCCGGCTCCGGGATCGCGTGCGCCTGTCATGTGATCGACCACCCCGTGACGGTCAGTGCTACGGCGACGGCCACAGGGGCGAGCCCCATCAGCCACTGGCTGCGCGTGGTGACCGCGTCGGTCAGCCGCGGCATGTCTCCGGTCCAGCCCCGCGACAGCATCGCGAGATGCACCCGCTCACCCCGCTCGTAGGAGCGGACGAAGAGGGCCCCGACGCCGCGCGCAGTCGCTCCCGCCTGCCAGAGGAAACGCGGGTCGTGACCGCGGGAGATCCGGGCGAGCCGCATCCGGCCGGCCTCGGCGGCGATCACGTCGACGTAGCGCAGCATGAGGGTGACGATCGTGACGATCGGACCGGGCACGTGCAGCTGCTGCAGCCCGAGCAACAGGTCGCGCAGCGAGGTGGTGGCGGCCAGGGTGAGCGAGGTCAGCACGCCGAGCGTGCCCTTGACGAGGATGTTCCACGCCCCGAGCAGCCCCGGTTCGGACAACGAGAGCCCGAACCACTCGACGTACGGCGTGCCGCCGGTGATCGGAAGGAGCACCGCGAGCACCACGAACGGCGCCTCGATCACCGACCGCCGCGCGATCCACCCCGGCGGGATCCGTGCGACGGCCCAGATCGCGGCCAGCAACGCCAGGTAGCCGCCGAACACCGGGAAGGCCTCCCTCGGCGTGGCGACCACGCACACCATGCCGAGGAACGCCGCGACGATCTTGACCTCGGCCGGGAGCCGATGGACCGGCGACGCCCCGGGAAGGTGGAGCGGATGGGCGTGTCCCGCACCCACGACTAGCGCTCGTCCCCCGGGCCGCCCCGCTTGCGCAGCACCTGGAACAGCGCGCCCGCCACGACGACGGTGACCAGGACGCCGATCACGCCGGCCAGGCCGACCGTGCCGTCGCTGCCACCCACCGCGTAGTCGGCCAGCGGGCTCGCCGCGAACGCATGCTCGCCGGCGTTCTGCGCGATGCACGTGCCGTCGAGGTGCTCGCCGGCGTCGGTCTCGACGACCTGACAGCCGTCGAGGGCGACGGTGTCCAGCCCGTCGGGATCGGGGCTCGCGAGGTAGGACAGGACACCCGCGACGAGCAGGGCCACGGCGAGGAATCCGATGAAAAAGCGCGCAGAGCGGCGATTCGGTGCAGGCGCGGTCATGACGCGCTCCCCTCAGCCGTGGCACGGCCCTGGCCCTCGCGGATGCTCAGCGGGGGTGCCGATCCGCGCAGAAGGTGGACGAGATCGGGCCGGACCGCGGCGACGGCGCCGACGGTGGCGGCGGTGATGATTCCTTCACCGATGCCGATCAGCAGGTGCAGGCCGAGCATCAGCGTGAGGACGGTGCCCAGTGAAGCGCCGCCCGCGCCACCGATCGCGTACTCCACGACGAAGGCGAGCGCTGCGGCAAGCGTGTTCACCAACGCGGCCACGAACGCCGTTGTGACCAGTCCTGCCCGGCCGCGGCGGGCGAGCGGGCGCAGCGCGACCGCCACCGCGTAACCGACGAACACGCCGACCAGCGCCATGTTGACGATGTTCGTGCCGAGCGCGGTGAGTCCGCCGTCGGCGAAGAGCAGCGCCTGTACCGCGAGGACGATCGCGATGCAGAGCGAGCCGACCCAGGGACCGACGAGGATCGCGACCAGCGCACCGCCGAGCAGGTGGCCGCTCGCACCGGGCAGGATCGGGAAGTTGATCATCTGCACGGCGAAGACGAAAGCGGTGACCAGCCCGGCCATCGGGGCCGTCCGCTCGTCGAGATCCGACCGGGCACGGGTGGCGGCCAGGGCCAGCCCGGCAACGGCCAGCACGCCGCACGCCGCGGCGGTGGGCGCGTTCACCAGCCCGTCGCTCATGTGCATGGCGAGGACCGTGTCGCCGGCCATCCCGACCTCCCGAGGAGCGCGCTGTCGACCTCCCGGCCGATGACTCGCTCAGGCTAGTCGCGATCGTCCGGCAATCGCAAAATATGTGCGATTAGCCCCTTGAGGTCGCCTCGGGCGGCCTGCGCGGCTCAGGCCGCGTCGCCCCCTTCGTTGCGACGCGCGGCGATCTTCGAGATCGCGTACAAGGCTCGCCTGCGAGAGCGCCCGGCAGGGGCGAGCAGCCGCCCGACCGCGAGGTCGACACCGCGGACCTGGAAGAAAGGCGACTCGCCGATCTCCTCCAGGAGCATCCGCTGCTGCTCGTAGATCCCCTCGCCGTGGTCCGACGAGACGGTGCCGCGTCCGATCCGGAACGCCGCGAGTGTCTCCGGCAGCCCCAGGAACTCGCCGTACTGCAGCAGCCGCAGCCACAGATCGAGATCCATGATGTACGTGCGGTCGGCGCGCCACCCGCCCACGGCGAAGAAGTCCTCGCGGCGGAACAACACGTTGTTCGACTCGCCGATCGGGTTGGAGCCGTTGCGGACGACCTTCCGCGCCACCTCCACCCCGGTGCGCACGCCCGTGAGGCCGGCCAGGCCCCGGTTGGGCACGATCACGCGGCTCTGCTCGTCGATCATGTGCCGCCGCGACGCCACGAGGGCGAGACCCGGGTCGGCTTCCATGGGTGTGACCTGGAACTCGAGGCAGCGCGGGTGAAGCAGATCGTCGGCGCACACGACCTTGACCAGCGGCGAGCGGCTGAGCTGGACCACTCGGTTCCAGTTGTCGGGCTGCGACAAGGTGGTCGGGTTGCGCTCCAGGCGGACCCGGGAATCCCGTTCCGCGAAGGACTGAGCGATCGCGCCGCTGCCGTCAGTGCTCGCGTTGTCGAGGACGATGAGCTCGAAGTCGCGGTACGTCTGATCAAGCACGCTACGGATCGTCTCGGCCAAGAAGCGCGCGCCGTTGTAGACCGGAATGCAGACGGACACGCTCGCCATCGGCAGCAACTCGGGCCTCTCTCCAGCCGACTTCAGGACGCCGCGACCGTACCGCTCAGGGGCGGCGCGGAAGCCCCTGGCCCCCGCTACTGCACGATCGGGTACCTCGATGACGGCCAAGGTCCACTATCCGTAGAGTGCCGATCGGCGGCCTCGCGCTGCTCCAGCAGTTGCACTAGCAAAGATGGCCCGATTGGGGTACAGCGTCGCTAGATTGTTACGTAACGCGATGGGGTGTTTTGGAGATAAACCCAGTGATGGAGATCGTCCTGGGGCACGGCAACGGGCAGCGACGCGGCCGAGGACGCGAAATCACCGCGTGGGCGGTGGGGGGGAGAACGGCGATGCAGCGGAACGGCAACCCGCGGGTGTCCGTGGTGGTGCCGACCCGGAACGAGGCGCGGAACCTGGAGGTCGTGCTCCCTGCGATCGCCGCGGTGCGCCCGGCGGTCCACGAGATCATCGTCGTCGACGGTAATTCCGTCGACGGCACGGTCGAGACCGCCCAACGGGTCCTGCCCTGGGTCAAGGTCATCACGCAGACCCGCAAGGGCAAGGGTAACGCGATGGCGTGCGGGTTCGCCGCCGCCACCGGGGACCTCATCGTCATGTTCGACGCCGACGGGTCGGCCGACCCCGCGGAGATCCCAGCGTTCGTCCGCGCCCTGATCGACGGCGCCGACTTCGCCAAGGGTAGCCGCTTCGTCCGCGGTGGGGGCAGCGACGACATCACGCTCCTGCGCAAAACCGGCAACGCAGGCCTCAACGGCGTGGCGAACGCGCTGTTCGGCACCTCCTACACCGACCTCTGCTACGGCTACAACGCGTTCTGGATCGACATTCTCCCGGTTCTCGACCTTCCGCCCATCGACGCGCCCGCTCCGCCCGAGGGGATGCTCTGGGGCGACGGCTTCGAGATCGAGACCGTGCTCAACTGCCGTGTCGCCGCCGCGGGGTTGAAGATCACCGAGGTCCCGTCGATGGAGCGCGAGCGGATCTTCGGCCAGTCCAACCTGCGGACCTTCGCCGACGGCACCCGTGTGCTGCGCACGCTGGCCGCCGAGCGGCGCCGGGCGCTGCGTGGTCGTGCCGAGAAGGTTCAGGTCGAGGAGCAGGCCCGGGCTCTCACGCCCGCCGGCGGCATCCCCGTGGTTCCGCCGCTCGCCGACCCCGCTTCCAACGGTGGGCCGATCAACGGTGGACCGATCGGCGCAGGGCCGCTCTCCACCGGTCCGCTGAACGGCGCTGCTCCGGTTGCCGACCCCGTGAACGGCCGCCGTCCGATGCCGCCGCCCCGCCCGGCTCCGGTGGATCGTGAGGGACGCGATAGCGTCGCCCTCCGCTTTGCACTGGAGGAGGAAGCGTCCTGATCGGGACGCACCCCTACACTTCGACGCCAACCGGGTCCGCCGGGGTGTCCGGTGACCATCTGCCAGATGCTTGCGGCCAGAAGATCGCGAGTTGGTGACGAACGGAGTGCCAGGTGAGCGTGCCCTCAAGCGCTGAGCTCACGCGGGCGCGGCTCGCGCGCCGCTTTGTGGCCATTCTCCTGGTGGTGGCCGGGATCACGGCGTGCGTGTTGAGCGTTCTGAAGATCACAGGTGGCGTGATCGGCGACATCCGGTTCGTCGTCACCACCGTCTTCCTCATTCTCGGGCCCGGCTGGGCCGCCGCAGGCTTCCTGCGTCGAGCCCCGGCCGCGCACGTCTGGCTCCTCACCGTGGGGGTCGGTGTGGCCACCACGCTGCTGGTCGCCCAGTTCATGGTGAGTACTGAGCATTGGCGACCAGCGGTGGCGCTGTACGCGATGACGGCGCTGAGCGTCCCCTTGCTGCTCCGCCATGCGGTGGTCGCTCAGTGATCGCTAATACATTGATCGTCGCGTCAGTGCTTGTCAATACAGTGATCGTCTCTTCCCGGTTCGCCCGCGCTTCACTGGTCCTCACGTCGTGACGAAGCGGCAGCCGTCCCCGGGGCCGTCGGCGATCGTGCGACCGGATCATGACGGCCGGCCGCACCCCGATCCGCGCGCCGATCCGCCGACAGAGGTGTTCGACCCGTCCGCCGCGCCCACCGTCCGGCTCCCGTCCGTGGTGGCCGAAACCGTGCGGCTGCCCTCCGTGGTCGCCGACACCGTGCGGATCCCGAGCGTCGCCCGGGGCGTCACGCCGGAGGAGGACAGCGGCGACGGAGGGCTGAGCGACGGGCTGGCGCTCTCGCTGAGCTCGGTGCTGGGGTCGCTGGCGGGCTTCGTCGGATGGCTGATCGCGGCCCACATCCTGCCCACCGCCGCTGTCGGCGACGCGCAGCTCGTGGCGTCCGCGTTCATCCTCGTCGGCGGCGCCGCCCAGTTGAACCTCGGTGTCGCGATGATGCGGTGGATCCCGCCCGCCGGGCGCAGCACCGCCAAGCTGATCTGGAACAGCCTGCTGCTGATCATGCCGCTGTCCGGACTGGTCGGGCTCCTGTACGCGCTGTTCGCACCCCGGCTGGCCATGATCTCGGCGGGTCCGGCCCTGCCGGTCGCGGCCGGATTCCTGCTGTTCGCGATCGCCTCCGCGGGGTGGGGCGTGTTCCCGGTCCACGACTTCCTCCTCGTGGCCCTCGGCAAGCCGTGGTGGGCGGTCTGGCGCAACGCGATCTTCGCGGTCGTCCGCATCGCCCTGCTGGTGTTCCTCGGCGGGGCTCTCGCGCTCGGCTCCTTCGGCATCGTGCTGTCGTGGATCGGCCCGGTCGTCGTCTGGATCATCGTCGGCTCGCTGGTGATCTTCGTTCTTGCGCGTCGCGCCAGCGAACGCGCCACAGGCGGCAAGCTCCCGAGCCGCTCCGCGATGATCGCGTTCCTCGTTCCGACAGCGGTGGGCCAGGCCGGCGGGGCGCTGCTGTACAACCAGGTCCCGATCCTGGTGAACCTGCGGTTCGGGCCGGAGACCGGCGCCGTGTTCTTCATCGCGTGGCAGGCCGTCGCGGTGATCGACCTCGCCGGGATGTTCTTCATGAACTCCCTGGCGGTCACGGTGGCCCGGGAGCCACACCGCGTGCGTGAGCTGGCCGCGGCTGCGCGGCGCCGGTTGCTCGGGATCTTCCTGCCGATGTTGGCGGTCGGTGCCGCATTGGCCTACCCGCTGCTGCTGATCTTCGGTGAGGACTACGCGCAAGGCGCCGACGTGCTGCGCCTGCTCCTGCTGGGCCTGGCGTTCCGGCTGGTCGTAGCCCACGAGCTGGGTGTGCGGCAGGCCACCGGCGCTGCCATGAGCTACGCGCGTCTACAGCTGAGCAGCTCGATCCTGGTGGTGGTGGCTGCACTCGTCACCCCCGTCACCGGTGCCGGGGCGTCCGCGCTCGTCCCCGTGGCGGTCGGCTACATCGCCGTCCAGGTCGTCTGCGCGGTGGTCGTGATGTTCACGCCGGCGAGTCGCCGGTTCGATGTGGAGGTGGCAAGGCCGTGACTTCGACGGATACCCGCTCCACGGGCGATGACAGGCGCCCGCGGAGCGACGTCGACCAGGCCACAACGGCTATGCGGCCTGCCGGCGTCGACGCTCCCACCACCATGCTGCAGGCCCAGCAACCTCGCCCACGCAGCGGTCCGCCGCCTGCCCCGCCCGCTCCGCCCGAGCCCGGGATCTACCGCTGGCTCTCGCCGATCCTGGCGCTGGCGGCCGTGGCGTTGCTGCCGGTGGCCGCGGCCACCACCGACCTGCACGCGATGGACGGCTGGGGTCTGGCCACGGTCCTCGGTCCGGCTGCCTGGGCGTCGGTGCTGTGTGCTGTGGCGGCCTGTGTGGCGGAGCTGTGGTCGCCGCGGCCGCGGATCCCGATGCTGTCCACCGCCACCGGCGTGCTCATCCTCTGCTCGGTCGGCATGCCGTCCGTGGTGGAGCCGGTGGCCCGGTTCACCACGGCATGGCTGCTGGCCGGCTTCACCGATGCGCTCGCCCACGACGGCATCCCGCCCACCGGGATCGACGCCCGGTTCTACTGGCCCGCCTTCTTCGCCCAGTGGGCGTTCTTCCGGGACGCGGGTGGGGTCGAGCAGCTCGACAGCGTGTTGCGCTGGTTCCCCCCGGTCGTCGTCACGGTGTGGGCGATCGGCATCTACGCGCTTGCCCGCTCGATGCTCGGCGGCTCGCGTGCCCCGTGGGCCGCCGCGTGGCTGTTCATCGGGCTGAACTGGATCGAGCAGGACTACTTCTCGCCCCAGGCCACCGGGATCGTGCTGATGCTCACGGTGCTGACGTTCGCGCTCGGCCCGCTGGCCACCCGCCGTACCGACTCGGCCGGTGTGCCCGGCTGGCCCTTCCCACATCCCGACTCGAAGCGGCTGCCGCTGCTGCGCCGCTGGCTGGTGTCGGCGATGACCCCGCCGAACAGACCGTCGCTGCCACCCCGCCAGCTGCTACTGATCTACTTCTGCGCGGCGCTGTGCCTGGTAGCGGTGATCCCCGAGCATCAGCTCACCCCGTTCGCCATCATCGGTCAGCTCGTGGTGCTGGCCGTGGTCGGCAGGTTCCGGGGGCGCGGGCTGGTGCTGCTGGCCATGGTCGCCTTCGCCGTGTACTTCGTGATCTCCGCGCGGGAGTTCTGGATCACCCAGCTCAGCCTGATCACGGGGTCGGACGACGCCGGCGCCGCGCTGCAGGCGGGTGTCGCCGACCGGCTCACGGGTGACACGGGCCAGGTCGTGGTGAAGTACCTGCGCATCCTCATGCCGGGGCTGACCTGGATGCTCGCGATCGTCGGGGCGTGGGTCTACTGGCGCCGTAAGCGCGACCTCGTGCCCATCGCGCTCGCGGTGGTGCCGATGGCGTTCGCCGCGCAGGGCTACGGCGGCGAGGTGTTCCTGCGGATCGTGCTCTACGGGCTTCCGGTTCTCTCGATCCTCGGGGCCGACGCGCTTCGTGCGTTCGTGCGGCGCAAGCGCTCGCGGGAGGTGGTGCTCGCGATCGGTATGGCGGCGCTGTTCCCACTACTGATCCTGATCCGCGGCGGTAACGACGCCTACCAGGTCGTGTACCCGCAGGAAGTGGCGCTGGCCCGGCAGACCATCGAGACGACTCCACCGGGGCAGGAGATCCTGCCGCTCGGCAACGTCGGGCCGTACGGCGTGGAGGGCATCGACACCCACAGCATGGGCTCGGTGGTCGAGGGATGTTCCGAGCTGTCGGACGACCCCATCCGCTGTATCGAGGCCGAGTCCCCGGACGTGCTCATCACCTTCACCTCGGTGGAGAAGCAGGGCGTGGTGCTCAACGGCATGCAGCCCGGCTGGACCCTCGAGGTCATCCGCCAGTTGGTGGCCTCCGGGCAGTACGTGGTGACCTACCAGGACGGTTTCGACGCCGTGCTGAAGAAGACCGTGCCGGCTGCACCCCCGGCCCCGACCGCGGGAGGCTGAGCATGATCCTGGCTCAGAACCTCGTCATCAATCCGGCTCAGGACATCTGGGTCTGGCTGACGTTCGCGCTGTTCCTCGTGGTGGTGGCGGCGCGGGCGTGGGTCGTGGAGACCGGCCAGGGCAGGCTGGGGCGCACCCCCGTCAAGGTGAAGCTCCTGACCGCGACGTCGGTGCTCGTACTCGTCGGGCTGATGTCGCTCATCGCGGTGCAGGGCGGGGCGTTGCTGGTCGAGTCGGTCGTGACCGGCACCGACCCGGCCACGAAGGTGTACGGCCCTGACGCCGGGGACTCCGGCGATTCGGGGGATGCCGGCACCGACCCGAACGCCCCTGTGGATCCGAACGCCCCCGCGGATCCGAATGCGCCGGCCGACCCCAACGCGCCGGCCGACGCGAACGCCCCGGCGGCTCCGGCTGCCAACCCCGCAGCGCCGCCGGGAGGCTGAGCTCTCGCAGCCCCGCCCCCGGCGCCAGGAGTGCGCTGAGCAACTCGGCCTGCTAGGGCCGAGTTGCTCAGCAATCCCCTAGCCTCCGAAACCGATCGCCACGTACTTCGTCTCGAGGAACTCCTCGATCCCGACGCTGCCGCCCTCGCGGCCGAGACCGGACTGCTTGATCCCGCCGAAGGGGGCCGCAGGGTTCGAGACCAGGCCGGTGTTGAGGCCGATCATCCCCGCCTCCAGCCGTTCCGACACCCGCAGCGCTCGGGTCACGCTCTCTGTGAACAGGTAGCTCACCAGTCCGAACTCGGTGTCGTTGGCCGCGGCGACGGCCTGGTCCTCGTCGTCGAACAGGCTGATCGCGGCCACCGGCCCGAAGATCTCCTCCGCGCTGAGCCGTGCCTGCAGCGGAACGTCGGTGAGCACCGTGGGCTGGTAGAAGTAGCCCGGTCCGTCCACCGGCACGGCGCCCACGCGCACAGTGGCGCCGCGGTCCACCGCGTCACGGACGAGTTCGGTGACCTTGTCGCGGCCCTTCGCGTCGACCAGCGGTCCGACGTCCACGCCGTCCTCGGTGCCGCGGCCGACGGTGAGAGCGCTCATCCGCTCCGCGAGCCGGTCGGCGAACGCCCCGGCGACGGAACGGTGCACGAGGAACCGGTTGGCGGCCGTGCAGGCCTCACCCATGTTGCGCATCTTGGCGAGCATCGCGCCCTCGACGGCCTTGTCGAGGTCCGCGTCCTCGAACACGAGGAACGGCGCGTTGCCGCCGAGCTCCATGGACGTGCGCAACACCTTCTCAGCGGCCTGCTCCAGGAGCTTCCGGCCGACCTGGGTGGAGCCGGTGAAGGAGAGCTTGCGCGCCCGTCCGTCGCGGATCAGGGGCTCCATGACGCCGCCCGCGTCCGAGGTGGTGATGATGTTCAGCACGCCGTCGGGCAGGCCCGCCTCGGCGAGGATCGCGGCGAGCGCGTTCATCGACAGTGGCGTCTGGGCCGCGGGCTTGAGCACCATCGCGCACCCGGCCGCGATCGCAGGCCCGATCTTGCGGGTGCCCATCGCCATCGGGAAGTTCCACGGCGTGATGAGCAGGCACACGCCGACGGGCTGCTTCTGCACGAGGAATCGGCTCGCACCGTTGGGCGCGACCGCGTACCCGCCGTCGATGCGCACGGCCTCCTCGGCGAACCATCGGAAGAACTCCGCCGCGTAGGAGATCTCCCCGCGCGACTCGGCGAGCGGCTTGCCCATCTCCAGGGTCATGAGCAGGGCGAGGTCGTCGATGCGCTGCATGATCAGTTCGTAGGCGCGGCGCAGGATCTCGCCGCGGTCCCGGGGTGGCATCGCCGCGAAGCCGGCCTGGGCCGCCACCGCCGCGGCGAGGGCGTCCATCCCGTCCTGAGGCGAGGCGTCGGCCACCTCGCAGAGGACCTTGCCGGTGGCCGGGTCGTCGACGGTCAGGGTGCGACCGGACGCGGCGGGCCGCCAGGAGCCGCCGATGAACAGCCCGGTGGGGACCGCGTCGACGACCCGCGCCTCGTCTGCACTCGAGTTGCTGGTCAGGCCGGAGTTCGTCATGGCCCGATGCTCTCACCGTGAACGGGCGGGCGCACCCGACGTGATGTTCCTCCCCGCTCCGCCTCGGTCGGCCGGGTCAGCGGGCGGCGTCCTCGTCAGCGAGTGCGCTGTCGCGTGCGTCGGTCACCGCGATGGATCCGAGGAGGGCGAGAGCACGGGCGGAGTCGGTGCCGGGCTCCGCGTAGTAGATGACGAGCTGTTGTCCGTCGGCGCCGACGACGGCGAGCTTCTCGCGGCGCAGGTGCAGCTCACCGACCTGCGGATGCTGCATGTGGCTCGTGCCGTCGCGGCGATGCCCGACGTCGGCGCGGGCCCAGAGGCTGCGGAACCGATCGCTGCGCATCGACAACTCACCGACCAGCGCCGCCAGGTTCGGGTCTTCGGGGTCGGCTCCCGCTGCGGCACGCAGACCGCCGACGACGCTCGCCGTGGCACGCTCCCAGTCCACGTGCAGTTCGCGGTCGCCGGGATCGAGGAACACCTGTCGCAACAGGTTCTTGCCGGGTGCGAAGTTCGGTGACAGGGCATGGGCGAGCGTGTTGGCGGCCAGCACGTCGAGATACCTGCCCGACACGTACGCGGGCATCGGGAGCTGGTCGAGAAGCTGGGCGGTCCCGGTCGGTATCCGTTCGATCCGCGGGCGCGCCGGGCGTCGGGTGCGCGCGCGGGCCAGCTCGTGCAGGTGGGCGGTTGCGGCCGGGTCGAGCAGCAGCGCCCGGGCCAGCGCGTCGATCACCTGGGCGGACGGGTTCTGGTCGCGTCCCTGCTCGAGGCGCAGGTAGTAGTCGGAGCTGATGCCGGCCAGCATCGCGAGCTCCTCGCGGCGAAGGCCGGACACCCGTCTCCGCGTTCCGGCGACGAGCCCCACGTCCTCGGGCCGCACCAGACCGCGTCGAGCGCGCAGGTACTCGCCGAGGGCGTTGACCTTGTCCACGATTCGAGGCTAATCAGGGTCGGCCGGACGTGACTGTCCCTGCGACTCCAGGGATGCGCGGGCCCATGGGCACCTTCTCCGGCCGGGAGGGAGCACCGACGTGGTGACGCGAAGCGTGCAGGTCGCCGATCTGTGACCCGATCACCGCTGCCGGGGCTGGGGGAATGTCGCAGGATGGGGTGGTGACGGAGACGATGGCGCGGCTGCCGGCGCTGGTGCCGCCCCCGACCGACCTCCCGCCGCGCGCGGCGCAGCTGCGTGCCGACGTGCGGGCGTTCCTCGAGCAGGAGCGTGCTGCGGGAGCGTGGACACCGCGTGCCGACGTGTGGCTCTCGGGCTGGGACGAGCGATTCACGAAGGAACTGGGCCGCCGTGGCTGGCTCGGGATGACCATCCCGGTCGAGTACGGCGGACACGGCGCCTCGCCGCTGGACCGCTACGTGGTCACCGAGGAGCTGCTCGCCGCGGGTGCCCCGGTGGCCGCGCACTGGGTGGCCGACCGTCAGATCGGCCCCAGCCTCATGCGGTTCGGCACCGAGACGCAGCGACGCAAGTTCCTGCCCGGAATCGCGGCGGGCGAGGTGTACTTCGGTATCGGGATGAGCGAGCCCGATGCCGGCTCCGACCTGGCGGCCGTGCGCACGAAGGCCGTGCAGGTAAGCGGTGGGTGGGAGCTGACCGGCACGAAGGTCTGGACGTCCGGCGCCCACCACGCGCATGCGTTCTTCGCGCTCGCCCGCTCCGCGCCCCGTGACGAACAGAACCGGCACGCGGGGCTGTCCCAGTTCATCGTCGAGCTCGACTCGCCCGGTGTGCAGATCCGCCCCATCCCGCTGCTGACCGGCGCACACCATTTCAACGAGGTCGTGTTCGACAACGTGTTCGTGCCCGACGACATGGTGCTCGGTGAGATCGGCGCCGGTTGGCGGCAGGTCACCAGCGAGCTCGCGTTCGAGCGCAGCGGACCGGAGCGGTTCCTCTCGACGTTCCCGCTGCTCACTGCCCTCGTCGGGGAACTTCTGGCCAGCGGCTCCACGCCGCATCGGGAGCTCGGTGGCCTCGTCAGCCGCCTGTGGACGCTGCGGCGGATGTCGCTGGCCGTGGCCGGCTCGCTCGAGTCGGGGCAGGCGCCGGAGCTGGCCGCAGCCGTGGTGAAGGACCTCGGCACGCGGTACGAGAACGAGGTGATCGACATGGCCCGGCTGCTCGTCTCGATCCCACCGGACCCCGGTGCCGAGGGTGGCTACGCACGCCTTCTGGCCGACGCGGTGCTGCACGCCCCCGGCTTCACACTGCGCGGCGGGACCAACGAGGTGTTGCGCGGGATCGTGGCGCGCGGAATGGGGCTGCGATGACCGACAACTCGGAGCTGCGCGAGTTGGCGGAGTCGATCTTCGCCGACGCGCGGGACGCAGGCACGGGGTTCGACGCCGAGCTGTGGAAGACCCTCGAAGGCACCGGACTCGCCCGACTGACCCTGCCGTCCGAAGCGGGCGGGAGCGAGGGCGGCTTCTCCGACGCGGCGGTGGTGCTGGTTGAGGCCGGTGCGTACGCCGCTCGGGTTCCCCTCGTGGAGACCGATCTGCTGGCGGGCTGGCTGCTGCACGCCGCAGGCATCGACGTGCCCGCGGGGCCGCTGACGGCCGTGACCGGAACGCTGGATGTCGAGGGTTCGACGGTCCGCGGCGCGCTCCAGCGCGTGCCGTGGGCCCGCGCCGCGGCCGGGATCGCCGTGCTGACCCCGCACCACGTCGTCCTGCTCGGGCCGGAACAGATCACCGTCACCGACGGCAGCAACCTTGCGGAGGAGCCGCGCGACGCGGTCGTCGTCGACGGCGAGGTGCCCTCCGGTGCCGTCGCCGCCGTGCCGGAGGGGGCAGCGGAGGAGTTCCGGCTGCGCGCCGCGCTCGGGCGGGCCCAGCTGCTCGCCGGGGCCGCGCGAGGTGCACTCGCCGCCGCCGTGCGCTACGCGGGCGAGCGGGTGCAGTTCGGCCGCCCCATCGGCCGGTTCCAGGCGGTGCAGCAACAGTTGGCCCTGGCCGCGGCCGAGGTGGCCGCGGCGTCGGCGGCCGCGTCCGCCGCGGCTGCAGCCGTCACCGCCGACGGGTTCGCGGACCCGGCATCGCGGTTCGCCGTCGCCGCGGCCAAGGCGCGCACCGGCGAGGCCGCGGGTGCTGTCGCCCGGATCGCGCACCAGGTACACGGGGCCATCGGTTTCACCCGCGAGCACGACCTGCGGCTCCTCACCACCCGCCTCTGGGCGTGGCGTGACGAGGACGGCTCGGACGCCGAGTGGAACAGCGAGGTCGGAGCGGCCGCACTGGCCGCTGGACCCGAGGGACTCTGGCCGCTGGTGACCGGACGTCCATGATCAACGGGGCCCGGTAGCGTGCCCCGGCGATGGAACAGATCGCAGCGGACGACCCCCGCGTTCTGGGTCGCTACCGGGTAACGGGCCGACTTGGGACAGATGGGATGGGCCGCGTCCTGCTCGGCGTCGACGACGGTGACAGGCGCGCGGCACTGAGAGTGGTGCATCCGCAGCTCGCGGCCCAGCCCGGGTTCCGCGAGCGGTTCCGGCGGGAGGTGCAGCTCGCGGCCACGGCGCCGCCGTGGTTCGCCGCCGCCGTGCTGGACGCCGGCCCCGACGGCGACCCACCGTGGCTCGCCACTGCCTACGTCGAGGGTCCGACGCTGCAGGCCTACGTGGAGGCGAACGGTCCGCTGAGCCGCCAGGGCACGGCGGCGCTGGCCGTCCGGATGGCCGACGGGCTCGTCGCCCTGCACGGCGCAGGCCTGGCGCACGGGGACCTCAGGCCGTCGAACGTGGTGCTGGCCGAGGACGGACCGCGGCTGATGGACTTCGGTGTCGCCCGGGCTGCCCAACCCCCTGCGGGAGCGCCCCAGACAAGCCACGTGGTCGCCGGCCCCGACTTCCTGTCACCGGAGCAGATCGCCGGGCACCGGGACGTCGGACCGCCCGCCGACATCTTCTCCTTCGGGTCGCTGATCGGCTTCGCAGCCACGGGCCGTTCCCCGTTCGCCGCCGACTCCGTTCCCGGCGTGATGCACCGCGTCTCGCACACCGCCCCCGATCTCGGGCCGATCGACGGGCCCCTGCGCGATGCCGTGCTGGCGTGCCTCACGAAGGACCCTGCCGCGCGACCTACGGCCGTCCGGGTGCGTGATCTGCTGCGGCTCCTGGACCAGCCGGCACCGGCCGCCGCGCCCGCTGCCGTGGCGGCACCGGCCGGGCCGCCGCGCGTGCCGGCTGCGCGGGCGCCCGTTCCCCACGCACCAGCGCCGGCCGGGCCGCCTCCGGCGGTCTCCGTCCCGGCGCCTGCCGCGCCGCCGTCGCCCGTACCGGTCCCGGCACCGCCCGGCCCGGCACCGGCGCCGGCGCGCCCGACCCCGACACCCGGCGGACCGGCCCCGGCACGAGCTGGAACGGCGCCCATGCCGCCGTCACCGGTTCCCCTGGGCGCCATTCCCGTTCCTCGCACGCCCGATCGGTCCGGGCCGTCCACCTTCGTCGGAGCGCCCGTCCTGCTGCCGGAGCGCCCGGCGCGCGGTCTCGGCAGCTTGACGCGGCGGCAGTGGGGCATCATCGCCGCGGTCGTCGTCGCAGCCCTGGCCGGAGCCGGCATCGCCCTGGCCGCCGTGTTCACGGTCGGCGGTGGCGACGGCGCGGCCCCGGCGGCCGAGGGCCCGGGCAGCACCGCATCGGCGGCTCCCTCGGCGGAGTCGGCCGGATCGACGGACCCGGACGTCACGGTGATCGACGGCGAGACTGACCACCGGTTCGGCACGGGATCCGCGCAGTTCGTCACCCCGAGCCGCAACATCGCGTGCCGCATGTCCACCGGCGACGTGCGCTGCGACGTCGTCCAGCGCACGTGGGATGTGCCACCGCCACCGGCCGACTGCACCCAGTCCTACGGCACCGGCGCGATCCTCACCGGGTCGGGGAAGGGGCAGCTGTCCTGCGTCGGAGACACCGTGGCCGACTCCTCACTCTCCGTCCTGGACTACGGGCAAGGCGTCCGCTTCGGCGACGTGGTCTGTGTGAGCAAGGAGAGCGGCATGCGCTGCGAGAACCCCGGGACCGGGCACGGCTTCAACGTCGCCAGAGCGTCGTACGACCTGTTCTGACGCGGCGCGCGGGAAGGGAAACGCAGCCGTGAGCCTTGCACGAGGCATGAACATCGACCTCAACGGGAGAACGGCACTGGTCACCGGCTCCACCCAGGGGATCGGCCACGCCATCGTCACCCGGCTCGCCGAGGCGGGCGCGCGGGTGGTGGTCAACGGGAGAGGCGAGGAACGCGTCAAGGACGCCGTCGAGCGCGTGCGCGCCGCCGCGCCCGGCGCCGAGGTGCTCGGCATCGCGGCGGACGTGGCGTCTGAGGACGGGGCCGCGGCGCTCGTTGCTGAGCTGCCCCAGGTGGACGTGCTGGTGAACAACCTGGGGATCTTCGAGGCCCGGCCCGTGCTGGAGATCGACGACGCCGAGTGGCGGCGCTACTTCGAGGTGAACGTGCTGGCCGGGGTGCGCCTGACCCGCTCCTACCTGCCCGGGATGATCGAGCGCGGCTGGGGTCGCGTGCTCTCCATCAGCAGCGACTCCTCGGTGGTGACCCCCGTGGAGATGGTGCATTACGGGGTGACGAAGACGGCACAGCTGGCTGTGTCGCGCGGCTTCGCGAAGGCCGCGGCCGGCACCGGCGTCACCGTCAACTCCGTGCTGGCCGGCCCCACGCACACCGGCGGCGTCGAGGACTTCGTGGCGGGCATGGTGGGCGAGGACCTGCCGTGGGACGAGCTGCAGCGCCGGTTCATGCGGGAGCACCGGCCGCAGTCGCTGCTGCAGCGGCTGATCGAGCCGTCCGAGATCGCCAACATGGTGGCCTACCTCAGCTCCGACCTGGCCTCGGCCACGACCGGAGGGGCGGTGCGGGTGGACGGCGGCTACGTCGACTCGATCCTGCCGTAGCCCGGTTCCGGGGCGGGCGGCAGGCTGTGCGGCATGACCGACTCGACTCCTGCTCGCCCCGCCCAGAACGTTCCCGCCCGGTCCGTGTCGTCCGAGGTCGTGGCCGCCGTGGCCGATCGGCTGGGTCGCGACCAGGTGTTCGGCCCAGCGGTCACGAGCGCGTCGGGCACCACATTGGTACCGGTCGCGCGGGTGCGGGCCGGCGGTGGCGTGGGTGCGATGCGGCCGGGGGCGGCGAGCACCGGGGCGGCGGCGATAGCGCGGCCGATGGGTGCCTTCTCCGTCACCTCGGACGGGAAGGTGAGCTGGCACCCCGCCGTCGACGTCAACCGGATCGTCCTCGGCGGCCAGATCACGCTCGCCGCGGTGATCGTGCTCGTGCTGGGAGTGCTCCGGCGTCCCCGGCGATGATCGTTCCTCACCTGCCGATCTTGCGGAAGTCCCAGCTGGTGACCTTCTCGGGAACCAGGCGCAGCCAGGCGTGGCGCCCGTCGCGGACGACGGTGCCGCCGCTGTACTTGTCGGCGAAGGCCTGCTCGGGCGCGTCCAGCTCGGGCACGGCCTCGCCGGTGCGGGGCACCTCGCCCACCACCTCCACCCGCCCGCGCAGCTCCACCCCGCGCAGCTCGCCGTAGTCCTCCCCGGCGTCGACGACGACCGCGATCCGCGGGTCGTTCTGGAGATCGGTCCAGCGCTGGCTGCGTGACAGCGAGGTCAGCCACAGCGCCCCGTCCTGCCAGACGAACCACAGCGGGGTGGCATGCGGGCCGGTGCTGCCGACGGTGGCGACCCGGCAGGTGCGCTGCTCCGCGAGGAACGCGTCGACCTCGGCCGGCGTCATCGCGATCGCGCGGGCGCGCCGTTGCTGCTTCATGGCGCGGACGCTAGCGCAGCGCCGCGGGCGACTCGCCGACGGGAAATGGGCTACTCGGGTGTGCATCGGGGTACGTGGCCACGGTGGGTCTCGGCGGACTCGGGTAGAACCTCAGGGTGGACGAGATGTACGACGTCGCCGTTGTCGGCGCCGGACCGGCCGGGTCGGCAAGCGCGCTACGGGTGCTGCAGTTGCGCCCCGACGCGCGTGTTCTGCTCCTGGACGCGGCGGCGTTCCCGCGCGACAAGACCTGCGGGGACGGCATCGCCGCCCAGGTTCTCGAGCTGCTCCAGGCCCTCGGTGTGCCGAACCTCTCGCGTCTGGGTCCCGCTGTGCCCCGGCTCCAGCTGCGCAGCCCGGGTGGGCGCCTGGTCTCGCGCATCTGTGCGCGTCCCAACCGGGTGATTCCGCGGGCGGTGTTCGACGCAGAGCTGGTCTCCGCCGCGGTCGCGCGCGGCGCGGAGCTGCGCCGTCATCGGGTGCGCCGCATCGACGTCCGCGCCGACGAGGTGGTGCTCGACGGGAGCATCCGGGCGCGGGTCGTGATCGGCGCCGACGGCGCGAACTCGACGGTCCGTCGCCTGCTGGGCGCTCCGGAGACCCCGTCGGCGGCAACGGCGGTCGCGATCCGTGGTTACGCGCCGACCACCCTGCGGCCCGACGCGCTGGTGATCGAGTTCGCGCGCGGCCGGTACCCGGCCTACGCCTGGTCGTTCCCGCTGCCCGGCGGCGGATCCAACGTCGGATACGGGGTGTTCGACCGCCGCGGAGCGGGATCCCGGCAGGAGCTGCTCGATGCCATGCGCACGCTGCTGCCCGGACACGAGCCCGCCCCCGAGACCGTGCGTGGGCACCACCTGCCGCTCTCCACCGGGCCGCGCCACCATCCCGACGGCCGGGTACTGCTGGCCGGTGACGCCGCGGCGATGATCAACCCGCTGACGGGCGAGGGGATCTTCGACGCGGTCGCCTCCGGGGTCCTCGCCGGCCGCTCCGCACTCCTGGGATCAGACGCGGGCGCGTCCCACCGGCGTGCCATGACGCGCTCCTTCGCGCTGCACCACCAGCACGGAGCCTTCCTCGCCCGCCTGGTGTCGAACGCTCGTTTCCTCGACGCGGCCGTCACTGCCGCGGCACGCCACCAGTCCGTTTTCGACGCCGCCGTGGATCTCGGCCTCGGGCGTGGCACGGCGCCGGTGACCGCCCTGGCCCGGGTGGCCGCCGCGTACGTCACCCTGGGCCGCGGCTGACGGCAGCAGCGACCCCAGGCTGGACAAGCAGGGCAGGGCCCGATGCGACCAGCAGCACCACCGCCACGGCGGCCACCACGAGCACCGCACGAAACGGTGCGCGCGAGCCGGGTCGGCGCCCGGCACGGAACCCGGCCGTGAGGATCACCACGGCGAGCACGGGGACCCCCCAGCTGACCACGGCAGGCAGCGGCGCGTAGAGCGCGAGCAGCACCGTGGCGGCGAGCAGCAGCAACGCGGCGGCGACCTGGCTACCCACCATCCCGATCCGGTGGGGCAGGCCCCGCACGCCGGTGGCCGCGTCGTCGGCGAGGTCGGGCAGGACGTTCGCGAAATGCGCGCCGGCGCCGAGCAACGCGCCCGCCGCCGGAAGCCACCACGGCGGCACCGGCGTGCCCGGTAGCCCGAGCACGACGAAGACCGGTAGCAGCCCGAAACAGACCAGGTACGGCAGCACCGAGAGCGCCGTGGACTTCATCCCCAGGTCATAGGCCCACCCGGCCGCGACGGCGACGATGTGCACCAGCCCGGCGGCGACACCGGACGCGAGCGAGAGCGGGACGCAGGCCACCGCCGCGAGCACCGTGGCCACCGCCACGGTCCGCGTCGTGACGGCGCCCGCGGCCACCGGCTTGTCCTGGCGCCCGACGGCGACGTCACGCTCGGCGTCCAGCAGGTCGTTGAGCCAGCCGATCGACAGTTGCCCGGTGAGCACCGCCGCGGCCACCAGCAGCACCCCGGGTAGGTCGCGCCCCGTGGTGACGGCGAGGGCCGTGACCATGACGGTGACCGCAACGGTGGGCTCAGGGTGCGAGGAGCGCAGCAGCGCGACCGTGGTCGCGGCGACAGGCCGCATGCGGCCCAGTCTGGCAGCCTGATGCTCGTGCCCGCGCTCCGGAACCACCGCACCAGCGAGCTAGCACGCAACGATCCGGCGCAGTACGACGATCTTGCGCAGCATTGGTGGCAACCGCGGGGCCCCTTCGCGATGCTCCACTGGCTCGCGGCCGCACGCGGCGCGCTGGTGCCGCCGGCGGCCCGGCCCGGCGCGGTCCTGGTCGATCTGGGCTGTGGGGCGGGTCTGCTCGCCCCCCATGTCGCCGGCGCGGGCTACCGGCATGTCGGCGTGGACATCGGCGCGTCCGCGCTGGTCCAGGCCGCGGCGCACGGGGTCACCGTCGTGCGCGGGGACGTCACCGCCGTGCCCCTGGCCGACGGCTGCGCGGACGTCGTCGCGGCGGGGGAGATCCTCGAGCACGTCCCTGACCTGCCGGCCGCCGTGCGTGAGGCCTGCCGGCTGCTGCGTCCCGGCGGTCTGCTCGTGATCGACACCCTCGCCGCCACGGCGCTGAGCCGGTTCGTCGCCGTGACGCTGGCCGAACGCATACCCGGCGCGGCGCCACCCGGCATCCACGACCCAGCGCTGTTCGTCGACCGCGGGCTCCTCGTGCGGGAGTGCGCGCGCCACGGAGTGACGCTGCAGCTGCGCGGCATCCGTCCGTCGCTGTCCGGGCTCGCCCGCTGGCTCACCGGCCGGGCCGACACGGTGCCCATGGTCGCCGTGCCGACCACCGCCGTGCTGTTCCAGGCCGTCGGGAGACGGGCTTGACTCCCCGGACCGGCGGGGAGTCGACGCCGTGAGCGAATCGGGGTACATCGCGGGCTTCGGCGCCGCCGTGCCCGGCTGCGCCCTCCGCCAGGCCGAGATGTGGGACGGGTTCTTCGCGCGCCACTTCGCGGGCGACCGGATGGCGGAGCGAATCTTCCGCAGCGCCGGCGTGCAGCGCCGGCACGCCGCGGTGAACCCGGCCGACGAGGACGTCTCGCGCTGGTCGACGGGTGAGCGGATGCGCCGCTACGTCAGCGAAGCGTTCCCTCTGGGCAAGGAGGCCGTGGCCGCGGCGCTCGCCGACGCCGGGCTCGCCCCCGACGAGGTGGGCCTGTTCGTGGTCGCCTCGTGCACCGGATACGTCACGCCCGGCCTGGACATCCGCGTGGCCGCCGACCTCGGGATGGCACCCGACGTGCAGCGGCTGTTCATCGGGCACATGGGCTGCTACGCCGCGATCCCGGCTCTCGGCGCGGCCCGCGACTACGTCGTCGCCCGCAACCGGCCCGCCGTCGTGCTGTGCCTGGAGCTCACGTCGCTGCACGTCCAGCCGCCCGCGGACGACCACGGTCGCATCGATCTCGGCCAGGTCGTCTCCCACGCGTTGTTCGGCGACGCCGCCGCCGCGATCGTCGTGCTGCCGGACGCGCCGGGGGCACGGCGAGGGCTGGAAGTCCTCGAGATCGCCGCACTCACCGACGCGGCGACCGCCGACCACATGACGTGGGAGGTCACCGACCTGGGCTTCCGCATGGGTCTCTCGCCCGAGGTGCCCCGGGTGCTCGCCCGGCACGTGCGCGCCATGGTGTCGGAGTTGCTCGGGCGGCACGGGCTGACCACGGCGGACGTCGACGGGTGGGCCGTGCACCCCGGTGGGCCGCGGATCCTGAGCACGGTCGCCGAGCAGCTCGCCCTTCCCGCGGATGCGTTGGACGCCTCGACGGCGGTGCTCGCCGAACGTGGCAACTGCTCGTCGGCCACCGTTCTCCTCGTGCTCGACGCGCTGCGCGCCGCCGGTCGTTCGCGGGCGGGGCGAGCCGTCGTGGCCATGGCTTTCGGGCCTGGCCTGACCCTGTACGTCGCGCTGCTTCGGCAAGGCTGAGCACGGGGGTCAGCGCGGGGTTGTCTCCAGCACGATGCGGTCGGGGCGCAGCAGAGCGGCTGATGCCCGGCCGTGCTCCAGCCAGTCGAGCAGCTCCTCGCCGTCCTCGATCGTCATGTCGCCGGCATGCGGGCCGGGGCCGAGATGCAGCGTCCGGGCGCCGAGCCGGCGTGCCCTGGCCAGCACCGAACGGGGCGCCGAGCCGGTGGCGAGGAGTGCGTAGCCGTCGCCGAGGACCTCGTCGAGCCGTACCGGGCGTCCATCTACCTGGACGGTCGGCTGCGGGCAGGGGGTCCCGGACAGATCCCGGCGGTGCCGGCGGCGCTCGACGAGGGGCCCCGGGCCGTATCGCGTCGCGATCCCGCGCTGCGCCGCCGTCCGCACGCCCGGAATCCGCAGGAGCAGGCCGGCCGCCGGGCGGCGCAGCGCGGCCACGAGATCCTGGCCACCGGTCATGGCGTGACCGACCAGGACCGCCCCATGGATCACCGCCTCGGCGTGCGGCCCGCGCTCGGCCTGGTAGCTGTCGAGCAGCGTGTCCTCGTCGCCGCCGTCCAGCACGGCGGCGAGCTTCCATGCGAGGTTGTGGGCATCGCGCAGCCCGGCTCCGAGGCCCTGTCCGATGAACGGGGGCGTCAGATGGGCGGCGTCACCGAGCAGCAGCACCCGCCCGCGCCGCCACCGGTCGGCGATCCGCGCACGGAACGTGTACTCGCCGGCCCGCAGTACATCGAGGTCGCCGACGCGCGTCCCCCATCGTTTGGTGAGTGTAGCGATCCGCACCGGGCGCATCATTTCCTCGGCGGTCTCGCCGGGCCGCATCCGGAACTCCCACCGGTACCGGTCGCCGGGCAGCGGGAGGAACGTGGCCGCGCGGCGGGGGTCGCAGATCTGGTCGACCCCACCCCAGGTGGGGAGCGGCCGCTCCGAGCGGACGTCGAGGACGAACCACCGCTCGGTGAACCGCAGATCACGAAGCCGGGCACCGATGGCGTCGCGGACGGTGCTGCCGGCGCCGTCGCACCCGAGCACCGCCGCCGCGCTCAGCTGCTCGCGTGCACCCGTGCGGGCGTCGGTGAGGTGCACGAGCACGCTGTCGGGACGTCCGTCCGGCCGGCTCACGTCCGTGACCTCGGCGCACTCGCGCAGCTGGGCCAGTGGTTGGCGGGCCAGCTCCTCACGCAGCAGGCGCTCGAGATCCGGCTGATGGAACAGGTTGGATTCCGGGTGGCCGTGCACGCCGACGGGCCGGTCGTGGTGGAACTCCGCGAAGGGCCGCAGCTGGGCGTCGAGCAGCCGCAGGCCCGCCGCCGGGATGCTGATCCCGGCGAACGCGTCGCCGATGCCGGCCCGCTGCAGGATCCGCGCCCCCTCGTCGTCGAGATGCACGGCGCGTGGCAGCGGGTGGATCCCGGCCCGTCGCTCCAGGACGGTGCAGGCCACCCCGTGCCGGGCCAGCAGAAGGGCGGCGGTGAGTCCGGTGGGGCCTGCGCCGACGATCAGCACCGGCCCGGGGCCCGGCTGTTCCCGCTCCACGGCTCTCACCTCGGTATCGACCCTGCCAGCGCCGGGCCGCCGGTGCATGCCGGAGCAGCGCTACCTCGAGTACCGGGCGACGCGCCTGAGCGAGTGACGGAGACGGCCGTTGGTGCGACCCGCCGTAACGTGATCGCCTCGTCGTCGTTGGCGCAGCGTGCGCCATCACGCCCGCCGCTGGGCCCTGCCATTGGTTCTGGCTGCTGTCATGACGGCGGGCGCGGCCGCACCTGCGGTCGCGGATGCCCAGCCCGCCCCGTCGGAGACCGAAGGGCCGCCCAGCTACGTCGCACTCGGCGACTCCTACGCGGCAGGCCCCTTGATCCCGGTGCAGACCGGGGAGCCCGCCGGATGTCAGCGCTCCACCGAGAACTACCCGGCGATCGTCGCGGGTGTCCTCGCCCTTCCCGACTTCCGGGACGTGACCTGCAGCGCGGCCACCACGGAGCACCTCGCGGCTCCCCAGCCCGTGAAGCCGGGGGTGAACGATCCGCAGTTCGACGCCCTGTCGGAGGACACCGGACTCGTGACGCTCACGATCGGTGGCAACGACATCGGCTTCGGCGAGATCATCAGCGAATGCGCCACGCGCTCCCCGCTGGCGCCCGCCGGAGCCGCGTGCCGAGACTTCTACACGAAAGACGGCAACGACGAGCTCGCGGAGCGGATCGACGCCACGGCGGCGAAGATCGCCGCGGCCCTGAACGAGATCGAGGAGCGCTCTCCCGACGCCCGCGTGCTCGTCGTCGGCTACCCGGCGATCCTCCCCGACTCCGGCCCGGGCTGCTTCCCGGCCATCCCGTTCAGCCCGGGCGACGTGGCCTACCTGCGCGAGACCGAGAAGCGGCTCAACGAGATGCTCGCCGACGAAGCCGACGACGCGGGTGTCGGGTACATCGACACCTACACCCCCTTCATCGGCCACGACATGTGCACGCTGCCGGGGACCAAGTGGATCGAGGGCCTGATCCCCACGGCTCCTGCCGCGCCGGTGCACCCCAACGCGCTGGGCATGTCCGCGATGGCCACCGCGGTGATCGAGACGCTGGCGGGGCGCTCCGTGCCGGTCGTGGACATCTGACGCGCGCGTCGGACCAGGGTCATCCGGGCTCGGCGTCGAACCGGAACTGCGCTGCCAGCGCCCGCGTGGCGAGAGCCTGCGGGACGGACCGCAGCACCGTGTCCCGTAGGCGCGCTCGGGCGCCGGTGAGCCGGAGCACCCGGTTCATCCGGCGGGCGGCTCGCTGCAGGTCGACCGTACGACGATGCCGGCGGGCGGAGTAGGCGAGCAGGACGCGGGGCACGTCCGCGGGGCCCGCGCCGGCGAGCTCGTTCCCGATGGCCACAGCGTCCTCGAACGCCTGGCAGGCGCCCTGCCCGAGGTCGGGGGTCATTGCGTGGGCCGCGTCGCCGAGCAGAGCCACCCGCCCGATGGAGAACACCGGAAGCGGCCGTGCCAGCTGGGACGTCTCGACGACGTGCACGCCCTCGGGCGGAGTCGCGTCGATGAGCGCGGTGACGCTCGGGTGCCAGTCGGCTCGGCGGCTGCGCAGCCAGCGGTGCCGTTCGTCCGCCGTGGCGATCGCGGCTCCGTCCTCCGCGCTCGCCCGCCAGGCCGAGTACCAGTACACCCCGTCGGCCATCGGGAGGCAGCCGAACCGGTCACCGGTGCGGTGGTCGAGCAGCTCGCCGGCCACCATCGGCACGTTCGCCGGAGTCACGGCGGCGATGGCCCGCGCGGCCTTCTCACCGGAACCGGCCAGGCCGGGATGACCTGGGAACAGGGTTCCCCGGAGCCTGCTGCCGGCGCCGTCCGCGACCACGACGGCGTGCGCCCGCAGGTCCGCCGCCCCATCGAGCTCGACGTGCGCCCCCGCTTCACGGACCGCGGTGACCGCGCAGCCGGTGCGGATTGTGCCGGCGGGGAGCGCCTCGGCGAGTAGACCGTGCAGCCACGGCCGGGGCACGGCCACGAACGGTGCGCCGACGTGCGCGGCCATGGCGACCTGGTCGGTGGTGAGCAGGGGCCGTCCGTGCCGGTCCCGCAGGGCAGCCCCACCGTCGAGCGCAACGGCGCGGGCACGCACGGGCTCCCCGAGCCCGAGCGCGTCCAACGCCAGTACCCCGTTGGGCGGGAGGCCGATTCCGGCGCCGGTCTCCCGGGGCTCGGGCGCCCGTTCGAGCACCGTGACCTCGTGTCCCGCCCGGTGGACGGCGAGTGCTGCCGCCAGCCCGCCCAGGCCCGCTCCGACCACAACGATGTGCATCCATAGCCCCTCTACGCTTGTAGAGACCGTACCGCACAATGTTCTACACGAGGTAGAGGAATTGAGCGATCGACGAACGGAGATCCTCGACGCGGGGCTGCACGCCCTGGCGGAGCAGGGCATGCGCGGCCTCACCCATCGCGCGGTCGACGCCGCCGCCGGCATCCCGCCCGGAAGCACCTCGTACTACTTCCGCACCCGCTCCGCCCTGGTCGCCGGGTGCGTCGAGCGGCTGCTGGAGATCGACATGCGCGTCGACCTCCCATTCGTGCAATCCGGAGCGACGGACGTCGGGGGCCTCGCGGCGGTGCTCGCCTCCGTCTGCGTCGCGATGGTGACGCGGGAGCGGTACCGCACCCTGGCTCGTTACGAGCTGACCCTCGCGGCCGTGCGTGACGAGCACCTGCGTGCCGAGCTGCAGCGCGGTGGCGACACGATCCGCCGCCTGGCCGCGGACCTGGTGCGGTCGCTCGGAGCGACGGACCCCGACCGATCGGCAGACGAGCTGGCCGCCACACTCGACGGCCTGATACTCACCGCTCTGATACGGGGTCCACAGGACGAGCGAGAGCTGACCGCCTGGTTGCGCACGGCGCTGGAGCGGGCGCTGCGGGCCCAGCCCGGGGTGGGGCTCAGAAGATCTTCTCCAGGCGGCTGATCCACTCCTCCCAGCCCTCCCGGAGCGTGTCGTAGTACGAGGGCTCGAACTCGGGACCGGTCCAGCTGTTGGTGACCGTGACCTCGGTGCGGCCCGGCTCGACCTCGCGAAACGTGACGGTCACCGTCTCGTCGCTGATCTGGTCAGCGGGCGTCTGCGAGTGATGGGTGAAGGTGAAGGCGATCCGGGAATGGGGCTCGAGCGTCAGGTACTCACCGACGAAGCCGTTGACGCTGCCGTCGGCCTCGTGCAGTTCGATGCGGTAGCGACCGCCGACCCGCACGTCGGCGTCGACGACCGTGGCGTACCAGCGGCGCATCTGCTCGGGCTCGGTCCACGCGGCGTAGAGCGTGGCGGGGCTCGCCGCGATGGTGCGGGAGACCGAGACCGTGTGCGGGACGAGGGTCATGGGGCTTCCTCCGTGGGCGTGGTGACGAACGCTTCGAGGGCGTCCAGACGGTCGGTCCAGAACTGCTCGTAGAACCGCAGGTGATGGGTGGCGGCGGCGAGCGGTGCGGGATCCAGGCGGCACACGTGCCGCCTGCCGTGCACGGTGCGGCGTACCAGCCCGGCCCGCTCCAGCACCTTGACGTGCTTCGACGCGGCCGCGAGCGAGATCGGATAGGGGGCGGCGAGCTCGGTGACCGTCTGCTCGCTCTCCGCGAGCCGTCGCACCATCGCCCGGCGCGTCGGGTCGGCGAGGGCGTGGAAGACCTCATCGAGTCGTTCAACCACTCGGTTGAATATAGGGATCGCGGGTGAGAATCGTCAACCATTCGGTTGAGCTTCTCTGGACAAGGCGGGCCACCGCCGGCCCCGGCGGCGCTGGTCAGCGCTCGTCGTAGCTCTCGACGATCCGCGGGTGCATCGGGAACTGCACCGGCGACGCGCCGAAGAGCCGGCGGCCTGCTGTCGTCGCCGCCGCGCGGACGGCTGCCGCGGTCTCCTCAGCGGCCTCGGCAGGGACGTGCAGCAGCACCTCGTCGTGCTGGAAGAACACCAGCTGCGCCGGGCTGCCGGCCGCACGGAGCGACAGCCGCAGCTCGGCCAGCAGCACGAGCGCCCACTCGGCCGCGGTGGCCTGCACGACGAAGTTGCGGGTGAACCGGCCACGCGCCCGTGCCGCCGCCGGCTGCTCGTGGCCCGGCCGTGCCGGCGGGCACGTGCGGCCGAGGTGCGAGCGCACGAGCCTGCCTTCCTCGCCCGCTTTCGCGGCGTCCTCGACGTAGGCCATCGCCGCCGGGAACCGCTTGCGCAGCGTGGCCAGCAACGCGCCGGCACCGCCGGAGGTCTGTCCGTACATCGCCGAGAGCAGCGCGAGCTTGGCCGTGGCGCGTTCGCCGCCGAACTCGCGGACGGAGAGTGTGGAGTACAGGTCGTCCTCGCCGGGGGCGAGCGCATGATCCCCCGACAGCGCTGCCAGCACGCGGGGCTCGAGCTGGGCGGCGTCGGCCACGACCAGGCGCCATCCCGGATCGGCGCGCACGGCCGGGCGAAGGGCACGCGGGATCTGCAGAGCACCCCCGCCGCGGGTGGCCCAGCGCCCGGACACGACACCGCCGACCACGTACTCGGGCCGGAACCGGCCATCGGCGACCCAGCTGCGCAGCCACGACCATCCGTGTGCGGAGTGCAGCCTGGCGAGCTCCTTGTACGCGAGCAGCGGCTCCACTGCCGGGTGGTCGATCTGCCGCAGCTCCCATGACCGGGTGGTCTGCAGCTCGTAGCCGACCCGGGCGAACGCGCGCATCACCTCGGCAGGCGAGTCGGGGTTGAGCGCGCGGCCACCGAACGCGGCGACCACCTCGTCGGCCAGCGCTTGCACCTTCGGCGGCCGGCCACCGAGAACGGGGCGGGGGCCGAGCAGATCGGTGAGCAGCCGGTCGTGCACGTCAGCCCGCCACGGGAGCCCGTGGCAGGTCATCTCCTCGGCCACGAGCATCCCGGCCGACTCCGCTGCGGCCAGCAGCCGCATCCCCGGCGCGGCCGCGGCGAGGGCCTGCTGCTGCGCGGCGTGTACGGCCACCAGGTCGGCCAGCTCGTCGGTGGCCGCCGCGGTCTCGAACAAGGCCGGCGGCCCGTCGTCCGCGTCGGGCGGGTCGGGCTCGGGCGTGCGCCCATCGAGCCGGGCGACGGCCGCGGCGAGCCCGTGCGGATCTCCGAAGCGGCCCGCCGCTCCCACGAGAAGCCCTTCCACCAGCTCGACGTCGTGGGCGCGCGCCACCTGTACCCCGGCGGCGAGCAGCCGACGATAGGTGCGGGCTCGCGCGACGACCCACCGTGGAGCGTTCTCACGCTCCATGTCGGCGACGCGGGCCAGCGGCCCGAGCGTCTCCGGGGAGCCGAGCGGCGCGCCGTCGTGGTCGAGCCGCTGGATCCGCGCCGGGCCGTCGCGCGGCCCGGGGTCGAGCGCGATCCTCATCCGCGCCACGCGGCGGAGCGGCGGGGTAGCAGCCCGGCGAGCAACCCGCGCTGCGGCACGCTCAGGATCTCCTCCGGACCGGCGCCGACCTCGGCGAGCACGTCGTTGGCCGCAAGCACGCCCGACGCCGATGCACGCTCCATGAGGCCGGTGAGGAAGGGCGTGTCCACGAAGTCGCCGGCCACGCGGATTCCTCGGGCGTCGCCGCTGACCGTGGGCCTGGTGCCGGCACCGCCCGGCGGGAAGGTGGGGGCAGTGGCCTCGAACCGCTGCTGGAGGTGCACCACAGGCGCGTCGCGGGTCTCCGGCCACAGTGCGGCGAGCTCGGCGCGCATGCGAGCGGTGGCCGTGTGGGCGTCGGGCGCGGAGCAGGCGTAGGAGTGCAGCTCCAGCACGGCTCCACCGGTGCGTGCCGCCCACTCGGCGCACGGCCGCTCCAGCCGGGAGTAGACGGTGACGGAGTCGAGCGTGGGTTCCCGGCTGACCGCGTTGAACACGGGACGCTCGGGCGCGACGTCGGAGCCGAGCCAGAGTCGGGTGACGGCGAACGGCGGGGCCAGGGGGAGCGCGGCCGCCTTCCTCGCCAGGCGCGGCGCGACCTCGGCGGCGCGCGGTGATCCCGCGAGCAGGCTGCGGAGGGCACCAGGGTGCACGGCCAGCACCAGGTGGCGGGTGTCGAGCGTGGAACCGTCGGAGAGCTCGACGCGCCAGCGGTGGCCGTCGGCCGGGACGATCGCGCTCGCCGAGGTGGACGTGCGAACCTCCGCGCCGCGCTTCTCCAGCAGGGCCTGTAGGGGCTCCCAGATACAGGTGAGGTGGTCGGCGGCGGGCGCGTCGAAGGCGATGCCCTCCGGGTTGCCGAGGAAGTAGTAGTGGAACATCGCGATCAGCTCGGCCGAGGACAGCGCCGCGGGCTCGGCGAAGAACGACCGCGCGAACGCCTCGAAGAGCATCGCCAGTGCGCGGTCGGACATCCGTAGCCCGGCCAGGAACTCCGAGGCCGGTACGGCATCGAACAGCACTGTGGTGCGCTCCCGGTCGTACGCGAGCAGCTCGGCGGCCAGCGCCTGCCGGGAGCCGAGGAGATCACGCACGCCCAGGCTGGGGGAGCGGGCGAACAGCGTGAGCAGGTTGAGCGGGGGCGCCCCGGGCAGCCCCGTGAGCTGCTCGGGCGGGTACTCCCGGGAGATCACCGGATAGCCGCTGACCGGACGCAGGAAGCTCAGCTCCGGGTCGATCCGGCGCAGCACCGAGCGCCACGTGTAGTAGTGGCGGAAGAAGGCGTGGAAACCGTGCTCGACCACCTGCTCCGTGCCGTCGGGCAGGGTGTGGGGCCACGCGCCGAGGCGACCGCCGAGCGTGGATGCGGCCTCCAGCAGCGTGACCGACACGCCGCGTTCGGCGAGCACGACCGCGGCTGTGACTCCGGCCACCCCGCCGCCGACGATCACCGCCTCGGTGCCGGCCGGGGCGTCGCGCGGAAGACGCGTGTCGGCGGGCACGACCACCCGCGGACGCATCCGCAGCGGAGCGGCCCGAGTGGTGAGCTCTCGGTTCACGGCGTGACCCTATGCGCCACCACCGACAGTGCCCGGAATGCGCCGGGACGCGGGGCGGTTGGCGCCGACATGACGGTAGAACTCGGGCGGTACGGAATCTGGCGGGGCGCGACCGGGCTCAGCCCTGATCTTGCCTCGGAGGTGGAGGCGCTGGGTTACGGCGCCATCTGGATCGGCGGCTCGCCTCCCGGGGACCTCGCTCTCGCGGAGTCGATGCTCGCCGCAACGAAGCACATCGCCGTGGCCACCGGCATCGTCAACATGTGGACGACCCCCGCCGAGGAGGTGGCAGCGTCCTACCACCGGATCGAGGCGGCGTACCCCGGCCGCTTCCTGCTCGGAGTGGGGATCGGACACCCCGAGGCGATCACGGAGTACCGGAAGCCCTACGACACGATCGTCGACTACCTCGACCGCCTCGACATCGCGAAGGTGCCGGTGGAGGGCCGCGCGCTCGCCGCGCTGGGGCCCAAGGTGCTCGCCCTGTCCGCCGAGCGGACGGCGGGTGCCCACCCGTACCTGACCACCCCGGAGCACACCCGTGAGGCGCGGAAGATCCTCGGTGAGGGCACGCTGCTCGCGCCCGAGCACAAGATCGTGCTCGACACCGACCCGGAGCGCGCCCGTGCCATCGGGCGTCCTGTCGTCGCGAAGCCCTACCTCGGCCTGCGCAACTACGTGTCCAACCTCAAGCGGCTGGGGTGGAGCGACGAGGACGTGGCCGACGGCGGAAGCGACCAACTGATCGACGCTCTCGTCGCCCACGGCGACGCCGACGCCGTGGCCGCCCGGCTCACCGAGCACCTCGACGCGGGTGCCGACCACGTGTGTGCACAGGTGCTGCCCAACGCCGACGACCCGCTCCCCGCCCTGCGTGAGCTCGCGGAGGCGCTGAAGCTCCGCTGAACCGCATGAGCTGACACCTCACGAGGCCGCCACGCGCCGAGCCCGGGGCGTGGCGGCCTTCGCGTATCTCGGCTCAGTCGCGCCCCTGCTCCGCCTGGGGGCACACCTGCGGGGCGACGACACCACAGTGTGGGTAGTCCTCTATCGGCACCCGGTGCGGGACGCCGTCATCGGTCTGATCGGCTTCCGCCGCGCGCAGCGGGCGCCGGACCACCGCGAACGCCAGTAGCGACGCCCCCACCAGCAGGGCCGCCCCGATCACCATCGAGGTACTGAACCCTTCATCGAGGGATGCAGGGTCGGCGTAGTCGTCACCACGGATGCCGGCGGCACCGGGGATCACGGCCACCGCCAGCAGTCCCGCCGCCCGGGCGACCGCGTTGTTCACGCCCGACGCCGAGCCTGCGTAGCGGTCCGTGGCGCTGTCGAGCACGGTGGCGGTCAGCGGCGCCACGGTCAGCGCCAGGCCCGCGCCGAAGACGACCACGGCGGGCAGGACGTCGGTCAGCCATGTCGCGTCGGCACCGATCCGCAGCATGAGCAGCAAGCCTGCCGCGCTGATCAGCGGACCGATCGTCAGCGGCAACCGCGGCCCGATCCGCCCGGCGAGGGCTCCGGCGCGTGCGGAGCAGGCCAGCATGATCACCGTGACGGGCAGCAGGGATGTGCCGGCCGCGAGCGGGCTGAAGCCGGCGACGGTCTGCAGTTGCAGCACCAACAGCAGGAACACCACGCCGTTGGCGGCGTAGATCAGCAGCGTCACCGCGTTGGTGGCGCTGAACGTCCGGTTGCGGAACAGCTCGGGTGGCACCAACGGGTGCTGCGAACGCCGCTCCACCAGCACGAACGCGACCAGCGCCAGGATCCCGACGGCCAGTCCGATGATCAGGTCCGGCGTCGCTCCGCGTTCGCTGAGCCCGGTGAGCGAGTAGGTCAGGCCGGCGAGGCCGAGCACGGCGAGCGCCGTGCCGGAGATGTCCAGGCCGGGGACGGACTCGGTATCGCGGCTCTCCGGTACGTGCCGCAGCGCCACCACCACGACGAGCACGGCCAGCGGGAGGTTGATGAGGAACACCGCCCGCCAGTTCCACTCCACGAGCCAACCGCCGAGAAAGGGCCCGATGGCGCCTGCGATCCCGGCGAGGCCCGACCAGGCGCCGACAGCAGCGGCCCGGTCCGGTCCGTGAAACGACGCCGAGATCAGCGCCAGGCTGCCGGGCGTGAGGAGCGCCCCGCCGACGCCCTGCAGCGCCCTGGCCACGATGAGCGTCTCGACGTTCGGGGAGAGCCCGCACAGCAGCGACGCCACGGCGAACCACACGACGCCGATGACGAAGATGCGGCGACGCCCGAAGTGGTCACCGAGCGACCCTCCGAGCAGGATCAGCGAGGCGAGGGTGAGCGTGTACGCGTTGACGGTCCACTGCAGCGCAACGAAGCCGGCGTCGAACTCGGCGCCGATGTGTGCCAGCGCCACGTTCACCACGGTGCTGTCGATCATCGCGAGGCTCGATCCGAGCACTGTCGTGAGGAGCACCCATCGCCCCCGCGCCGTACCCAAACGGATGCCGCCCGCGTCAGCCATGGCCCCAACTATGCCTTCGGCGTCGGGAGCCGAGTGAGGTCGGCCACGGGCCGTCGCGTGATCGTCGACATCTGTTGCCCGGGGGTAAAGACTCGTTGTGGAGATCCCCAGATGGAGGTCCCCGGAAGCCTTCTACCTGAAGTAGAATGGATGAGTGCCGACACTGGGGGAACTGGAACGGGCCGTGATGGAGACCCTGTGGTCGGCCACCGGACCTGTCACCGCGCGCGATGTGCAGGAGGCGCTGGCCAGCCGCGACCTGGCCACCACCACGGTGCTCACGGTGCTCGGGCGGTTGGAGCGCAAGGGCCTCGTCACCCGGGAACGGGAGGGCCGGGCTCACCGCTACCGGTCGGTGGCGAGCCGTGAGGATCACGTGGCCGAGCTCATGCGTGACGCGCTGGACGCGGCGCCGGACCGGGGGGCTGCGCTGGCTCGTTTCCTCGGCACGATCGCCGCTGACGAGCGTGCCGCTTTGCGCAAGCTGCTCGACTGAACCAATCTGCTACCGATGACGCTTACCGCGCTCGGTCTGCTCGTGCTCGGCGTTCTCCTCGCCGAGCCGGCCAGCAGAGCGCTCGCAGCCGCCCAGTGGCCTGCTCGCGACCCCGTCGGCGCCCTGCTCGTCTGGCAGGCGGTCGGGCTCGCCGGCGGGCTGGCGCTGCTCGGCTCCGGCGTGGTGTACGGCCTCTCGCCGCTTGGGCCGACGCTGCCGGTCGCCGCGTCCGGGGCTCTCGACGCACTGGCGGCCGGCGAGGTTCCCCGGGCGCTCACGCTCGTCCATTTCATCGCATTGCTGGCGGCGCTGGCGCTGGCGCTGCGGCTGCTATGGGTGCTGGCGGCGGTCGCCGTACGGACCGTGCGGGCCCGCCGCCGCCATCGTGACCTGCTCGACCTGCTGGGCACGCCGTGGCCTGCCGTCCCCGGCGCCCATGTGCTCGACCATCCGATTCCGGTCGCGTACTGCCTGCCCGGCCTGCGGTCGCGGCTCGTGCTCTCCGCCGGGGTCCTCGACGTCCTGGACCCACCCGCCGTGCAGGCCGTGCTCGCCCACGAGCGGGCCCACCTGCGAGAGCGCCACGATCTCGTGGTGCTCCCGTTCGTCGCGTGGGGGGCCACGGCGCCGTTCATCCGGGGGATGGTCTGTGCGCAGCTGGCGGTGGCCACGCTGATCGAGATGCGTGCCGACGACGTGGCAGCAAGCTCGGTCACCCCGCACGAGCTGACAGGGGCGCTGCGGACGATGGGTGGTGCCGCTCCGGCGGCCGCTCTGAGCTCCTTCACCGACGGGCTGGACGACCGGCTGGGCCGGATCACGGCCCCGCCGCCGCCCCTGCCGCCCGCGGTCCGGGTGCTCGTCCGGCTCGTTGCGGCTGCGCTGGTGGCACTACCCACCGCCCTGCTGCTCTGCCCCTGACCCGGCTCGTTCGGACCAGCTCACGCCGGCCCGTTCGCCCGCAGGACCGTCACCGCCGACACCGTGGCGTGGCCGCGCCAGTCGAGGGCGCCGGCGGGCGAGAACTGCGCGTACTCCACCCGCCAGCCGCCGTCGTCCTGCTGGGCAGCGGCGAGCCGATCCAGATCCGCGGCCACGGCCTCGGACGCGAAGAGGGCCCGCACCGGGCGTCCCGGCACGGGGGCGATGTCCAGCGGACGGATCACCTCGTTCGCGGTGCCACCCTCGACCGGGATGACGCCGCTCGCCGGCACGTGGACGCCGAGCTTCTCGACGAGAGCGGCAGCAGCGGGCTCCGTGTCGTGCACGCCGTCGAGGAACCGCAACGCGAAGGCCAGCACGAGCGCGTGCGGGGCATCGGTCATCGTCCGGATGGCATCGAGGCAGTACCGCGTCGCCGCCGCGAGCCACGGATGCGCGGCGACGGCCGGGTCGTGCCGGGCCACCTCCAGCGCGACGGCGGCGACGATCGCGGTGATCTGCAGCGACGACGTCCGCGGGTCGGCCTGCGCCCACCACGTCGCCGTCCCTGCCGGATCGCTCACCGGAAGGGCGAAGGGTAGGCCGCCGTCGGCGAGCGAGGCCGACTCCAGCCAGTCGCACAGCGCGGCGGCGCGGGGCGAGGTCGCCGGCCCGGTCTCTGCGAACACCTCGAAGGCGTGCAGTGCCGCCCCGGGCTGGCTCGTACCCGACCGCAGGTCCGGCTCCAGCCCCCAGCCGTACCCGCCGTCGGCGTTGCGGTAGGCCTCCAGTGCGGCCAGGGCGGCCTGCGGGCCGCCCTCACCGAGCATCAGCCGGAACCTGTGGCGGTCGAGCAGGCGGGCGTGGGTCGCCATGAAGTCGCGGGCGGCGGAGAGGTCGATCCTCGGATGCACGGTCATGGGAGCAGCCTCTCCCTCCGCGCGGCGCCTGTCGTGAACGTTCCGGTCACCCGCGCTCTGCGCGCAACGGCGCGCTGGCGCGGCGCAGCTGTCCCAGCGCTTCCGCCCAGGACCGCACCAAGGTCGTCTCGTGGTAGGGCACCCCGATCTCGGAGCAGAAGCTCCGGACGATCGAGCGCGCGCGGCGAACGTTCGGCGTCGGCATGCTCGGGAACAGGTGGTGTTCGATCTGGTGGTTGAGCCCGCCCATCGCCACGTGCAGCAGGCCGTCGGTGAGGGAGCCGCCCCGCACGTTCCGCGAGGTGATCACCTGCTTGCGCAGGAAGTCCAGGCGCTCCTCGGGCATCGCCATCCCCTTGTGGTTGGGCGCGAAGATCGAGCCGAGGTACACGCCGAACAGGGCCTGGTGCACCACGAAGAAGCCGATCGCGAGAGCCGGGGGGAGCACGACGAACAGGGCAGTCAGGTACCCGACGGCGTGCGCGGCGAGCAGGCAGAGCTCCAGCCTGCGCCCGCGCACCATCGCGCCGCGCTCGCCCAGCAACCCCCGCACGCTGCTCCGGCGCAGGTCGATACCGGCCAGGGTGAGCAGCGGGAAGAACAGCAGCGCCTGGTGGCGGTTCACGAACCGGGTGACGCCGCGGGCCGCCGAGGCCTGCTCACCGGTCCAGGCCAGCGCCCCTGCCTCCACGTCGGGGTCGAGTCCCTCGTGGTTGGGGTTCGCGTGGTGGCGTGTGTGCTTGTCCATCCACCAGCCGTAGGACATCCCGATGCCGAGGTTGCCGAGCAGTCTGCCGGCGATCACGGCGGGCCGTCTGGTCCGGAAGACCTGCCGGTGCGCCACGTCGTGGGCGAGCAGCGCGACCTGTCCGTACACCACGGCGGCGGCCGCGGCGACGAGCAACTGCCATGGCGAGTTCCCGAGCAGGACGAACGTGGCGATCGTCCCGGCGATCAGCGCACCGACGAGAAGGAAGCGGATCACGTAGTAGCCGGGCCTGCGATCCAGCAGACCGGCGGCGGCGATCCGGCGCGACAGCTGCGCGTAGTCGCTCACGGACCGCGGTGATCCGTCGGGCAGATCGGGGGCGTCGGGCAGAGCAGTGTCGTCAGGCAGGGCCGTGTCGGTGGTCATGCGGCGAGCCTGCGCGGGTGCGGGCCCGTTGATGAGCCGGTGCGCCCCCGGATGCCGGTGGGGTGTTCCCCCGTGCGGTCCTGGTGCGGACCGCAGGTGCGCTACCCGGTGCGGGGCGCGTCGAGCGCGCTGAGCTCGAGGTCGCCTTCGACGATCCGCCGGGCGACCTCGCTGATGCGCTGGTTGCGGTTGCGAGAGTGGCTGCGCAGGCGCTCGAAGGCCGCGCTCATGGTCAGCCCGCCGTGCTGGGCGAGCACGCCCTTGGCCTGCTCGATGATCACGCGGCTGTTCAGGGCGGTCTGGAGCTGCTCGATCAGCACCTCCCCGCGTCGGACTGCTCGTTCCTGGAGGATCGCCACCGTGGCCACGTCGGCGAGCGCCTGGGCCAGGGCCAGGTCGTCGTCGGGCAGCGCACCGGGCGCCCAGCGGAAGAGGTTCATCGCGCCGATCGCCGTGCCACGCAGCCGCAGCGGCACCGCGTACACCGCCCTGTAGAGCCGACGCGTCCGCATCGCCTCGGTGAGCGCCGGCCAGCGGTGGTCCATCTCGGCGAGGTCCGGCACGGCCACCGGGCTCGACGTGCGTACGCACTCGACGCAGGGGCCGTCGTCGGCCTGGAGCTGCAGCAGCTCCATCTGGCTCACGTCCTCGTCCGACGAGGCCACGACCTGCAGGAAGCCCTGAGAGTCGGCCAGGAGGATGCCCACGGCGTCGACGGAGAACAGCGTGCCGCAGTGGCCGACCAACTGGTTCAGGAGGTCGACGATGTCGTAGTCGTCGATGAGGGCGTCCGCGAGCCCGACGAAGGCCTTGCTCAAGAGACCCTCGCGGCCACTGATCGTTTCACTCATCGCCCGTTTCTCCTTGCCCAAGAACGCTCTCGGACCAACCCCTGTCCGGCATGTCCGGATCATCGTCAGAACGGCTGACACTACTTCCTCGCCGGACCTTTCGAAAACATTACAAGGTCCGTTGGTATACGGATCGAGGAAGGTACCCGAGATCGGGTCGAGCGCCGAATCCGAGCCAAATACTATCGATTCCGAGATCGAGCTACGCGGCGACCTCCCCGCTGCGCTCCGCTGCCTGGAGCAGACCGTTTGCGGCGTTCGTGTCCACCCGGGCCATCTGTCCGTGGGACGAGTGACGTACCGTGCTGGTCCACAAGCGAGCTCCGTCCGAAAGGGAACACGGTGGCAAGCCCATCGAGTGGCGTCTCGTGCAGCGGATGAGTGGCCCGGCCGACGGTCAGGTCGGCCCGGTGACCAGGGCGGTGCTGGCGGGCGCCGGAACCGTCCGCGACGACCGCGACCTCGCCGAGCGGGTCTGCCGGGCGTGCCTGACCGGTCAGGACGTCGACGGGGCGGCGCTCATGCTCCGGCCGGCAAGCGTCGCGCGCGAGATGCTCTGGGCCAGCGACGGCACCGCCACCCTGCTCGACGACCTCGAGTTCAGCCTCGGAGAAGGGGCCTGTACGGAGGCCGCGGCGTCCGGTCGTCCGGTGCTCGTCCCGGATGTCTGCGACACCGCCGATGCATGCCGCTGGCCGGTCTTCGCTGCCGCGGTCGTCGAGCGGACCCCGGCCAGGGCCCTCTTCGCGCTGCCCCTCCAGTGGGGTCCGGTCAACCTCGGCGTGCTCCACCTGTACCGCCGGACGCCGGGGTCGCTGCCGCCCGACCAGTGCAGGGACGCGCTGCGCGCCGCGAGCGCCGCCACGTCGATGATGCTCGGATCCCACACCGACCCCGGTGACGGCCCGTGGCTCGACCCCGCGATCGGGAACCGGGCGGAGGTCCACCAGGCCACCGGCATGGTCCTGGCGCAGCTCGGGATCAGCGCAACGGAGGCGCTCGCGAGAATGCGCGCCTATGCGTTCAGCGAGCAGCGCCTGCTCACCGATGTGGCCCACGACATCGTGTGCCGGCGGCTGCGGTTCACCCCCGATCCGTCCTCATTCGACTGAAACCGATCGGGCGGGAGAAGTACGGAACCGGCACACCTCCGGGCGGGCTCGACTGCAACGAGAAGTGATGCTGCGGAATGTGCTCACCCGATGGTTCCGCAGTGGCTGGTTCAGTTCCCCGATCCGGCCACGGACCGTGTTGCCGGCGTGACTGTCGAGACCCGTCGGCTGGTGATCACGTGATGATCACGGGGTGAGAACGACCTTGCCCGTGGTGACCCGTTCCTCCAACGCGGTGTGAGCCTGTGCCGCGTCGGCGAGTGGGAACGGTGGATTCACCACCGGAACCAGCCGGCCGGTTGCGGCCTCGGCCAGGGCGCGGGTCTCGAGCCGCCGGAGCCCGCCGGAGCGGCGCAGCATGCGCGGCCCGGTGACCCACACGATCGACAGGCTTCCCGCCACGACGTCGGCGGTGGTGAACTGCGTGGGCTCGCCGGCCGACCAGCCGAACATCACGATCCGGCCTCCGATGTCGAGCATCTCCAGCCCCGCCCGGCCCACCTCGCCGCCGACGCCGTCGAGCAGCAGCGTCGGCTTGCGCTCGCCGAGTGCGGCGAGGAGTTCGTCGCGCCAGTCCGCCGCCCGGTAGTCGACGGCGACGTCTGCCCCGAGCGCGCGGACTCGTGCCACCTTGTCCGGCCCGCCGGCCAGTCCCGCCACGGTGGCACCCGCGGCCCGCGCGGCCTGGACGAACAGCGTCCCCAAGCCGCCCGCGGCCGCGGGAACCAGCACGACGTCCTCGGCGACGATCTCGGCGGCGTCGAGGATTCCCAGCGCCGTGCGTCCGGTGCCGATCATCGCGACCGCCGCCTCGGGCGTGAGGCCGTCGGGCAGCGGGTGCAGCGCAGCGGCCGGGGCCAGTGCGAGCTCGGCGTACCCGCCACTGGCCATCCCCAGGTGGGCCACCACCTGGCGTCCCACCCAACTGGGCTCCACGCCGGGCCCCACCGCCACGACGACGCCCGACACCTCACGGCCAGGTGTCATCGGAAGCTGCGGCGGCGGGAAGGGGCCGTCCGTCATGCCTGCCCGGATGAACGTGTCGAGCAGGTGCACGCCGGCGGCGGCCACCCGGACGAGCACATGACCCTCGCCGGGTACGGGATCGGGGACCTCCTCGAACCGGAGGTTGTCCGCCGGTCCGAACTCGTACTGCCGGATCGCCTTCATGATTCTCCTCATGTCCAGTGACCTGCGGCGATGACCGTAAGATCTGAACTCGACTTGAGGTCAAGATCGGGCTTGGGGCCTCGTGCCCACGCGCGGAGGGCGTGGATCGCGGCGTAACGTTGATTACGTGTCCCATGATCTTCCCCGCACCCTCGGTGCTCTCCGGGCGTCCGGCCACGAGCTTCGTGGTGTCAAGGACGAGATCCGCCAGAACCTCCTCCTCGCGCTCCGGGACGGGCGCGACCCGTGGCCCGGCATCGTCGGCTTCGAGTCGACCGTTCTCCCGCAACTCGAGCGCGCACTGATCGCCGGGCACGACGTCGTGCTGCTGGGCGAGCGCGGCCAGGGTAAGACTCGGCTGCTGCGTTCCATCGTCAACCTGCTCGACGAGTGGACCCCCGTCATCGAGGGCTCCGAGCTCGGCGAGCACCCCTACGACCCCATCACCCCCGCGTCCCGGCGCCGCGCCGCCGAACTGGGCGACGACCTGCCCGTCGCGTGGCGTCACCGCGACGAGCGCTACACCGAGAAGCTCGCCACCCCCGACACGGCCGTCGCCGACCTCATCGGCGACGTCGACCCCGTCAAGGTCGCCGAGGGCCGCTCGCTGGGCGACCCCGAGACCATCCACTACGGCCTCGTTCCCCGCGCCCACCGCGGGATCGTGGCGATCAACGAGCTGCCCGACCTCGCCGAGCGCATCCAGGTGTCGCTGCTCAACGTGATGGAGGAGCGCGACATCCAGGTGCGCGGCTACACGCTGCGCCTGCCACTGGACGTGCTGCTGGTCGCGTCGGCCAACCCCGAGGACTACACCAACCGCGGGCGGATCATCACCCCGCTCAAGGACCGCTTCGGGGCCGAGGTCCGTACCCACTACCCGCTGGAGCTCGCCGACGAGATCGCCCTGGTCGGGCAGGAGGCCGAGCTCTCGGCCGAGGTACCTCGACACCTGATCGAGATCGTCGCCCGGTTCACGCGGTCGCTGCGCGAGTCGAGCGCGGTCGACCAGGGGTCGGGTGTGTCGGCGCGGTTCGCCGTCGCCGCCGCCGAGACGGTCGCCGCGGCCGCTCTGCGCCGGGCCGCGATCACCGGCGAGGAGCGCGCCGTGGCACGTCCCGTCGACCTGGAGTCGGTGCCCGCCGTGCTGCGGGGCAAGCTCGAGTTCGCCTCCGGCGAGGAGGGGCGCGAATCCGAGCACCTGGAGCACCTGTTGCGCCGGGCCACCGCCGACACCGCCCGGGCCCGTCTGCGCGGCATCGACCTCAACCCGCTCGCCGAGGCCGTCTCCGGCTCGCCCGTGCGCACGGGGGAGCGCGTGGCCGCCCACGAGGTGGTGGCGGCGCTGCCCACCGTCGAGGTCCTCACCGAGGTGGCCAAGCGGCTCGACGCGGGCGGCACCGAGAACCCCGGCCCGATGGCGAGCGCCGCCGAGCTGGCGCTCGAGCTGCTGTTCCTCACCCGGCGCCTGGCCAAGGACGAGTCCGACGACGGTGACACGGTGAGCTATGGCTAGACGCGAGCGCCGTTACGCCTACGGGCCCTACACCGACGGGCCCGACCCGCTCGCGCCGCCGGTCGACCTCCGGGCCGCGATGGACGAGATCGGTCGCGACATCATGGAGGGGGCCTCGCCACGTTCGGCTCTCCAGGAACTGCTCCGCCGCGGCATGGAGAACCGGCGCGGGCTCGACGAGCTCACCCGCGAGGTCTGGCAGCGGCGCAGCCGGCTGCAGCGGGAGAACCGGCTCGACGGCACGTTGCAGGAGGTCCGCGAGCTGCTCCGGCGAGCCCTCGACGCCGAGCGCGACACGCTCGGGCGCCAGGACACCGACGACGCGCGGTTCCGCGAGATGCAGCTCGACGCCCTGCCGTCCGACACGGGCGGGGCCGTGCGTGAGCTCGACTCCTACGACTGGCAGTCCAGCGACGCCCGTGAGGCCTACGAGGAGATCCGCGACCTGCTCGGACGCGAGATGCTCGACCAGCGCTTCGCGGGCATGAAGCAGGCGATGGAGAACGCCACGCCGCAGGACGTCGAGCGCATCCGGGAGATGCTCGACGACCTCAACAACCTGCTCGCGAACCACGCGGCCGGACAGGACACCAGCCAGCAGTTCCAGGAGTTCATGCAGAAGCACGGCGAGTTCTTCCCGGAGAACCCGCGCAACACCGAGGAGCTCGTCGACCTGCTCGCGCAGCGGGCAGCGGCGGCCCAGCGGATGCTGAACTCGATGACGCCCGAGCAGCGGGCCGAGCTGATGGAGCTCTCGCAGCAGGCCTTCGGCGACCCGCGGCTCGCGCAGGCGCTGGCCCAGCTCGACGCGCAGCTGCAGGGCCTGCGGCCGGGCGAGGACTGGGACGGGCAGGGCCGGTTCCGGGGCGACAACCCGCTCGGCATGGGCGAGGCGACCCGTGCGATGGAACAGCTCGGGCAGCTCGACGCGCTGGCCGAGCAGCTCTCCCAGAGCTACCCGGGCGCGCGGATGGAGGACATCGACCTCGACGCCCTCGGCGAGCACCTGGGCGACCAGGCACGGGTCGACGCCCGCGCGCTGGCCGACCTGCAGCGCGAGCTGGAGCGCCAAGGCCTGTTCGAGCGGGCGCCGGACGGGTCGCTGCAGCTGTCGCCGAAGGCGCTCCGGCGTCTCGGTGAGGCGGCGCTGCGCGACGTGGTGGACAAGATCGGCGCTCGGCGCGGGGAGCGGGAGACGCACCGGTCCGGCGCGTCGGCCGAGGCCACCGGGGCCACCCGGCCCTGGGCGTTCGGCGACACCGAGGCGTGGAACGTGCCGAGGACGCTCCTCAACGCGCAGCTGCGTCAGGCGGCCGGGGACCCACGGGTGCTCGACGTCACCGACGTGGAGATCGTCGAGACCGAGCAGCGCTCCCGCGCGGCGGTGGCACTGTGCGTCGACACGTCGTGGTCGATGGTGCAGGACGGGCGCTGGGTGCCGATGAAGCGCACGGCGCTCGCGCTGCACCAGCTGATCTCCACGCGCTTCCGTGGCGACGACCTGAAGCTGATCACCTTCGGCCGGCACGCCCGGTCGGTGGAGCTGGGGGAGCTCGTCGGGCTGGAGGGCGTGTGGGAGCAGGGCACCAACCTGCACCACGCGCTGCTGCTCGCCGGGCAGCACCTGCGCCGCAACCCCGACGCACAGCCCGTCGTCCTCGTCGTGACCGACGGCGAGCCCACGGCGCACCTCGAACCCGACGGTGAGGCGCTGTTCCACTGGCCACCGAGCCGGGAGACGCTGCGGGCCACCGTGGCCGAGGTCGACCGGCTCACCGGGCTGCAGGCGTCGTTCACGTTCTTCATGCTCGGTGACGACCCGCGGCTGGCGGCCTTCATCGACGACGTGGCCCGCCGCTGCGGCGGCCGAGTGGTCGCACCCACGCTGGACGGTCTCGGCGCCGAGGTGGTGTCGGACTACCTGCGCACCCGTCGCTGACCGGCCCCGGAGCTCACCGATCCACCGGTGAGTTCCGGGGCTCTCACCCGGCGAGTGGCAGGGAGCTGAGCCGGATTCCGGCCCGGTAGACATCCCGCACGCGCAGATCGGGGTCGAGCACGACGAGATCCGCCCGCCGGCCGGGCGCGATCGCCCCGACCTCGGTCAACCCGAGCGCCCGCGCCGGCGTCTCCGCCGTCATCGCGACGGCCCGCGAGAGCGCCTCCTCGCGGGGCAACGCCGCGTGCCGCACGATGTTGGCGAACAGGGCATCGGTGGTGGCCGTGCTGCCGGCGATGGTGCCGGTGTCGGCCACCCGCGCCACCCGATCGGTCACCGCCACCCGCAACGTCCCGAGGTGGTACTCGCCGTCGGGCATCCCCGCGGCCGCCATCGCGTCCGTCACGGCCGCCACCCGTTGCCCGTTCGTGCTCCGCAGGACGTGCTCCCACAGGGCCGGGTGGACGTGCAGTCCGTCCGTCACCAGCTCGACGGTCACCCTGGCGTCCTCGAGGAGGGCGACCGCGGGCCCGGGCTCGCGGTGGTGCACCGGCGCCATCGCGTTGAACAGGTGCGTTCCCACGCGCGCACCCGCGGCGACCGCTGAGCGTGTGAGCGCGTAGCTGGCGTCGGTGTGGCCCAGCGCGGCGATGACGCCGGCGTCGGAGATCCGCCGCACGGCGTTCAGCCCGCCCGCCCGTTCGGGCGCCAGCGTCACCATCCGCACGGCGCCGTCACCGGCGCGCAGGAGCCGGTTCAGCTCCTTCGGGTCGGGATCGCGTAGCTGCCCCGGATCGTGGGCGCCGCAGCGGGCGGCGGCCAGCCATGGTCCTTCCAGGTGCACGCCGGCGAGCTCGCCGTCCGTGACGAGATCGGCGAGTGCGTCCACCGCGCGGAGCAGTTGCGGGGGCGATGCCGCGACGAGGCTCGCCATCATCGTGGTGCTCCCGTGCGCCCGGTGGAACCGCACCGCCTGCAAGGCCTGCTCGGGGTCGCCGTCGGGGAACGCCGCCCCTGCTCCGCCGTGGACGTGCATGTCGACGAAACCCGGGACCAGCACGGCGTCGCCGAGGTCCACGTCGGCGCGGCGGGGTGGGGCGCCCATGCCTGCGGAGGCGATCCTGCTGCCGGCGAGCTCGACCCATCCCGGCCCGACCGCCGTGGGGGTGACGACCGTGTCGGCGGCCAGGAGCGTCGTTGCGGTACCCGTTCTCGCGGGACCTGCGCTCACAGCGTCTCCGTGATCTTGCTCAGGCCGCGGGGAGCATCCGGGTCGCCGCCGCGGGCGACGGCCATGTGCAGGGCGAGCAGCTGGAACGGGATGATCTCCAGCAACGGGGACAGCGCCTCGGGCACACCGGCCGGCAACGCGAAGCCTGCCGCGGCCTGCGCCACGGCTGCCGGGTGCCCCACACAGCACACGTCGGCCCGGCGCTCGGCCAGGCGGGGCAGCACCTGCTCCATCGCGGTGCCACCGACGCCCTCGGCCATCACGGCGAGCACCGGCACCTGGGGGTCGACGAGCGCGAGCGGCCCGTGCAGCAGGTCGGCGCCCGAGAACGCCTGTGCGGACACGTAGGCCGTCTCCATCAGTTTCAACGCGGCCTCCCTCGCAGTGGCGTAGGAGTAACCACGGGCGGTGGTGATCATCCGCTGGGCGAACCGGTAGCGCTGGGCGATCGCGGCGATCTCGCTGTCCCGGGCCAGCACGCCGTCGGCCAGGTCGGGCAGCGCAGCGGCGAGCTCACCGCCCTGTCCGCCCTCGCCGGCCTGCCGCACCCGGTCCAGCAGCAGGTACAGCGCGAGCAGCTGGGCCGTGTAGGACTTCGTGGCGGCCACCGACCGTTCCGCGCCGGCCAGCACGTCGACGTGGACGTGGGCGACACGGGCGAGGGCGGAGTCGGCGTCGTTGGTGACCGCGACCGTCAGCGCGCCCTGGGCACGGGCGACCTCCAGCGACCGGACGAGATCCGGCGAGCCGCCGGACTGGCTGACCCCGATCATCAGCACGTCGCGCAGGTCGGGCCGGGCGCCGTAGGCCGTCATCGTCGAGGGGGAGACGAGCCCCGCAGGAAGCCCGAGGCCGATCTCGACGAGGTACTTGGCATAGAGCGCGGCGTGGTCGCTGGTGCCGCGGGCCACGAACAGCACGGTGCGTGGCGCGCGACGGCGGATCTCCGCGGCCGCGGCGTCCAGCCCGGCACCTGGCCCCTCTGCCAGCAGCCTGCGCCAGACAGCGGGCTGTTCGGCGATCTCCGCCGCCATGAGGCGGCCAGGGCGCTGCGCTGCCACGGCCGTCATGCCCGCGGCTCCCCGGCACCCGCGACGAGCCGCGGCTGCTCGGAACTCGCCGTGTCGAGCGTGGCCGCGAGCCGTACGGCACCGGCCACCGGCGCCTCGGTGAGCACCCGGACCTCGACGTGCGGCAGCCGGTTGCGGACCGCCTCCTGCAGTAGCGGCTGGTGCACGAGGACGCCACCACCGAGCACGACCGGCCCGGGGTTCCCCAGCCGGTCGAGTACCCGCCCGGCCAGCGCGGCGAGCGCGTCGGCGGCCTCCTCGAGGATCACGGCGGCAGCGGAGTCACCGGCACCGGACAGCTCGACGACGGCGCCTGCCTGACCTGCCCAGTACCGCCGGTCCTGCGTGGCGTAGACGTGGTCGATGAGCTGCTCACGCGCCGCGAGGCCGCAGCGCTCCAGCAGCGCGGTGGTGAGCGCGTCGACCGGCGCCCCGGCGTCCATCCGGTCGAGGGCATGCCGTACGGCGTCGAGCGCGATGCGGTAGCCACTGCCCTCGTCGCCGAGGAGGTGGCCCCAGCCCCCGGCGCGGGCCTCGGAGCCGTCGGCACGCGATCCCCAGGCCACCGAGCCGGTGCCGGAGATCAGGGCGACCCCCGCGTCGAGCCCTGCCGCGGCGAGGACGAGCCGTGCGTCGTGCACGACCAGCACGCTCGCACCCGGCACGCGCTCCGTGAGAAGGCGTTCCAGGGCTCCGATCGAGTCGGCTCCGTCGGCGCCTGCTGCCCCCGCGCACACGGCGTCGACGCCCGCAGGATCGAGGTGGGCGATCAGCGCGTCGAGTTGGCGCCCCGCCTCGGCGACGCCGACAGCCGCGATGTTCGCGCTCCCGGCGACCGCCTCGCCCACCGGCACTCCGTCCACGGAGCGGACGCCGTGGGTCTTGGAGCCACCGATGTCGATGCCGATGACGGTCCGCAACTGCACTCCTACCCGGCTAGATGTTTGGTCTAGACGACTTGCCTCAGACTGGCAGACGCCGCCCGTGCTGGGCAAGCGTGCATGCTGTGTGCGTGCCCACCTGTCACCACTGCCACACCATCTGCGAGAACGGCACCGCAGCCACCCTGACCTGGGTGCACGAGCGGGAGCCCGACGGGCAAGTGCGCTGGCTCTGCCCGGACTGCGCGAGACGGCACCTGCGCGACATCGAGGCGAGGCTGCCTGCCGGTTGGCAGTGAAGCGGGCGACGACGGTGGCGGGTCGGCCGTCCTGAACGCGTAAGTTGTTCGTCATGCAAACCTGGGCAACCGTCGACGTCCCACGGCTCGCCGGCGGCGGTCCGCCGCTGCGCCTGCACGACACCGCCACCGGCCGCATCCGCCCGACCGCGCCCGGGCCCACCGCCACGATGTACGTCTGCGGGATCACCCCGTACGACGCCACGCACCTTGGCCACGCCGCCACCTACCTGGCGTTCGACCTGGTCAACCGGCTGTGGCGGGATCTGGGCCACGACGTGCACTACGTCCAGAACGTCACCGACATCGACGACCCGCTCCTGGAGCGTGCCGCCCGCGACCATGACGACTGGGTCGTGCTCGGCATGCGCGAGACGGCGCTCTTTCGCGAGGACATGGAGGCGCTGCGGGTGCTTCCCCCGCGCCACTACATCGGCGCCGTGGAGGCGATGGGGGAGATCGCCGAGCTCGTCGGCAAGCTTCTCGCCTCGGGAGCGGCGTACCGGATCGACGACCCGGAGTACCCGGACGTCTACTTCGACAGCTCCGTCACCGGTCACTTCGGCTACGAGTCGAACCTCGACGAAGCCACGATGATCGAGCTGTCCCGCGAGCGCGGGGGCGACCCGGACCGACCAGGCAAGCGGCACCCCGCCGACGCCCTCCTGTGGCGCATGGCGCGCCCGGACGAGCCGTCATGGCCGTCGGACCTGGGGCCGGGACGGCCCGGATGGCACGTCGAGTGCGCCGCGATCGCGCTCAACCGGCTCGGCACCCAGATCGACCTCAACGGCGGCGGGTCCGACCTGATCTTCCCGCACCACGAGTTCGGAGCCGCCCACGCCGAGGCGTTCACCGGCGAGCACCCGTTCGCCCGGCACTACACGCACACCGGGATGATCGGCCTCGACGGCGAGAAGATGTCCAAGTCGCGCGGCAACCTGGTCTTCGTCTCGAAGCTCCGGGCGGAAGGCGTCGACCCGGCCGCCATCCGCCTCGCGCTGCTCTCGGGCCACTACCGCGAGGACCGGCCGTGGACTGCCGACCTGCTCGCACAGGCGGAGGCCCGGCTCGCCCGCTGGCGCCAAGCCGCCGCCCTCGATGCCGGGCCCAGCGCCGAGGACCTCGTGCTCCGGCTGCGCACCCACCTCGCCGACGACCTGGACACCCCCGCGGCTCTGGCCGCTGTCGACGCGTGGGCAGAGGAAGCGCTCGAGCGGCGCGGCGGCGACGCGAACGCGCCCGCTCTCGTCCGCGACGCCGTCGACGCGCTGCTCGGGGTGGCGCTGTAGGGAGCTCGGGCCGCCGGCGGGGCACGACCTCAGTCCGGCGGCTCGACCGTTCCCGCGTCGGGCTGCACGTCCGTGTCGTCCGGCACTTCCTTGTCGCCTGTGTCGATCGGGATCTCCAGGTCCCGCTCCGGTACGCCGGGTGGGCGGGGCGGTTCCGGGTCGGGATGCGGCGATTGCGTCATGTCGTCGGCCTACCCGTTCTGGTTGGGTAGAGCACATGGCGGGCAACGTGCTGGGCGGCGAGCTGCAGACCTGCAGCACCGACCCCATGACCGGCTTCACCCGCAACGGCTGCTGCGAGACCGACGCGGAAGACGCAGGCGTGCACACCGTGTGCGCCATGGTCACCGAGGAGTTCCTCCGGTTCAGCGCCGAACGCGGCAACGATCTGTCCACCCCGCGCCCCGAGTACGGCTTCGCCGGACTGCAGCCGGGCGATCGCTGGTGCGTCTGCGCCTCCCGCTGGGCCGAGGCGCTCGAAGCGGGAGTCGCGCCGCCCGTGGTGCTGGAGGCCACGCACGTCCGCACCCTCGACTGGGTCGACCTCGACGACCTGCGCCGCCACGCCGCGACCTCGGGCTGACCGGGAAGTGATCACCGTCGAACTGGCGCTGCGGCTGCGCGCCGCAGGGCTCCCGTGGAACCCGGCCTCGGGCGACCGGTTCGTGATCCCTGACCGGGGGATGGACGCGGACGTGTTCGTCGTGAGCGAGCTGACCGTCGACGTCCACGAGGCGCCCACCGGCCGGCTGCTGCGCTTCAACGGCACCACCGAACGGGCGTTGGACAGCGTGGAGCAGGAAGCCGTGGTGTGGCTGCCGTCGGAGGGGCAGCTGCGCGCCGCCCTCGGCCCCCGGTTTCGGCGGCTGGAGCCGGTGGGCGACGGGTTCGCCGTGGTGATCAGCGGGCCTGACGGCGAGGAACGCCACATCGACGTGGACGCCGAACGCGCCTACGCCCGAGCCCTCCTGACCACGCTCCAACCCTGACGCCGGCCCCGGCGGGACGGGGATGCACGGCCGGCGCAAGGGGAATCTCGACTCTGGGGACACCTGTCCTCCGGGCTCGCCGCGTGTGGACAGGCGTTCGTCGCAGCACGGCATCCCGCCGATCGTGTGCCCATGATCTTTCGGGGCTCGGAGGCCGTTGCGGCCGGTCATCTCACCCATGCTCAACTTGCTGGCCAACCCCAGGAAGATGATCTACACGGTAGAGGCGGCACTCCGGGCATCGTGACCTTGCCGCGACATGGACACGTATCGCTGTTCTTCGCGCGTACGAACAACGTCATGTGTCCATGTCGCGGCTGTCAGGCGCCTCGTCAGGTGCGGCGTTCGGGCGGGATCAGCGTCGGGACCGCCACTGCCAGCAGAGCAGCCGGCAGCAGGAAGCCCGCCAGCGGTTCCGCGTGATAGACGGGCGTGATCACCACCGGGCTGAGGGCCGCTCCGCTGAAGCGCACCGCAGACACCGTCGACATCGTGCCGCCCGTGTTCTCCGGGGCGAGGCGCAGCACCATGGCGTTGACACCCACGAGCACGAACTGTGTGGCGACCCCGCCCACCGCCCAGATGACGCCGATCAGCCATACGGTCGGTGCGAGACCCACTCCGATCACGACGAGCACCCCGAGCCCGGCACCGAGCAGGACGCTGCGCCGGGCGCCGATCCGGTCGATCCCGCCGCCGACCAGCCGCGCCGTGAGCAGGCCGGCGACCCCGAGTGAGGTGAGCAGCAGGCCCCTCGTGCCGGCGCCGACGCCGAACTCCTCCTCCAACCGCAGAGCCACCAGGAAGTTCAGCCCGGAGATGCAGCCCCACCCGACCGCCGCCACCACGCCGGCGCGCAGCACCGAGGGCTGCCATGCCGTGCGGAGACTGGGCCGTTCTCCCAGCTGCGCATTGCTCGCCGGAACACCGACGACCGCGAGCGCGCCGGCCACCGCCGCCACACCGGCGAATGCGATTCGCCAGTCGGCCTCGGCCGCGAGCCCGCCGACCAGCGGCGCGGAGGTCTGGCCCACCGCCTGCATCGAGCCGAACCAGCCGAGCGCCCGGCCGAGGCGTCCTGCGGGCACGCTGCTGGCCAGCGCGGCGAGCAGCAGGGGAGTGGTGAACGCGTTCGCGGCTCCCTGCAACGCGCGAGCCGCGAGGAACAGCGGCAGCGTGGGCGCGAGCAGGCACGCCACCGACGTGATCAGGTACGCGATGTAGGCGAGGGTGACCGTTCGGCGGCGTCCCCAGCGCTCGCCAAGCGTGCCCGACACCAGCATCGCGACGGCGAACGGCGCCGTGTAGGCCGTGATCGACAAGGACGCCGTGGCCGCCGACACGTCGAACGACGCGCCGAGCTCCGGCAGCATCGCGACGGTGATCCCGCCTCCGAAGGGGCCCAGGGCTGCTCCGGCGTAGAGACCAGCTCTGGCGAGGCGAGTGCGGGGGGAAGTGCGGGATAGCGGTGGATCTATCAGTTGCCCGAGCCCCCGGTGCCGCGCCGGCGCAGGTAACGCTCGAAGTCGGCGGCGATGGCGTCGCCGTCGGCCTCGGGGAGGACGTCGGCGTCGGCCTCGGCCTGCTCCTCGAGCTGACGTACGTACTCACGCACCTCGTCGTCCGCCTCCGCCATCTCCGAGACGGTGCGCTCCCACTCCTCCGCCTGTTCGGGAAGACCCCCGAGGGGGACCTCCACGTCCAGCAGCTCCTCGACGCGGTGCAGCAGCGCGACGGCGGCCTTGGGCACCCGGGCCTGCGACACGTAGTGCGGCACCGCCGCCCAGAACGACACCGCGGGGATGCCCGCCTCGACACAGGCGTTCTGGAAGACACCCACGATCCCGGTGGGTCCCTGGTAGCTCGACGGCTCCACCTGCAGGTCGCCCGCGGAGGACACGTCGTAGGAGATCCCGCTGACCGGCGTGGGCCGGGTGTGCGGCGTGTCGGTGAGCAGGGCGCCGAGGGTGATGACCTTTGTCACACCGAGCTTCTCGACATAGCCCAGCAACTCGGCGCAGAAGGTGCGCCACCGCAGGTTGGGCTCGATTCCGTTGACGAGCACGACGTGCCGGTCGGTGCCGGGAAGTGTGGCCACCGAGAGCCGGGTGGTCTGCCACTCGATCTTGCGCGTGACACCTCCGGCATGCCGCACATGCGGCCTGGTGACCTGGAAGTCGTAGTACTCCTCCGGGTCGATCGAGACCAAAGGTTCGGCGTCCCAGCTCAGCTCCAGGTGCTCCAGCGCCGTGCTGGCCGCCTCCCCGGCGTCGTTCCACCCCTCGAACGCGGCGATCAGCACCGGGTCGACGAGGCGGGGCAGTTCGTTCTCCGCTCCGGTTTCCGGCTCGCGATCGGTCATCCGCCCAGCCTACGGCCGGAGGCCGCAGCGCGATGGACGCCTCCCCCGGCCGCTACCGTGTCCACTGTGCAGCCTGACATCCGCACCCAGTCACCACCTGCCTTCGACACCACCATGATGGAGACCCTGTCGGAGCGGGTGGTGATCGCCGACGGCGCGATGGGCACCATGCTTCAGGCCGCCGACCTCGCCATCGACGACTTCGACGGCCTCGACGGCTGCAACGAGATTCTCAACGCCACCCGGCCTGACGTCGTGCGCAGCATCCACCGCGCCTATTTCGAGGCGGGCGCCGACGCCGTCGAAACCAACACTTTCGGGGCGAACCTGCCCAACCTGGCCGAGTACGGAATTTCGGAACGAATCCGGGAACTCGCACTGAAAGGTGCGGAGCTCGCCCGTGGCGTCGCCGACGAGATGAGCACGCCGGACCGTCCGCGCTACGTGCTGGGTTCGGTCGGGCCGGGCACCAAACTGCCCACCCTGGGCCACGAGACCTTCGCCCGGTTGCGCGACGCCTACGCCGAGTGCGGGCGCGGGCTGCTCGCCGGCGGCGCCGACGCCCTCGTCGTCGAGACGTGCCAGGACCTCCTGCAGGTCAAGGCCGCGGTCCTCGGCATGAAACAGGCGATGACCGACGAGGGCCGCCGGGTCCCGCTGATCACGCAGGTCACCGTCGAGACCACTGGCACGATGCTGCTGGGCACTGAGATCGGGGCGGCGCTCACCGCCCTGGAGCCGCTCGGCATCGACCTGATCGGGCTCAACTGCGCCACCGGCCCCGCCGAGATGAGCGAGCACCTGCGCACGCTGTCCAAGCACGCGCGCATCCCGCTGTCGGTGATGCCCAACGCCGGCCTGCCGCGGCTCGGCCCGAACGGCGCCGAGTACCCGCTCACCGCCGACGAGCTCGCCGAGGCGCTGTCCACCTTCGTGCGCGACTACGGCCTTCGCCTGGTGGGAGGCTGCTGCGGCACCACCCCCGAGCACGTGCGTGCCGTCTCCGAGGCGGTCCGCGACCTCGTGCCCGCGCCGCGGTCCCCGCGGCCGGAGCCCGGGCTGAGCTCGCTGTACGCGTCCGTGCCCTTCCGCCAGGACACCTCGGTGCTGATGATCGGCGAGCGCACCAACGCCAACGGGTCGAAGAAGTTCCGCGACGCGATGCTCGCCGAGGACTGGGAGGCCTGCGTCGCGATCGCCCGGGAGCAGACCCGCGACGGCGCGCACCTCATCGACCTGTGCGTCGACTACGTCGGGCGCGACGGTGTGGCCGACATGGCCGAGCTCGCCGGACGGCTCGCCACCGCGTCCACGCTGCCGGTGATGCTCGACTCCACCGAGCCCGAGGTGCTCCGCGCCGGGCTGGAGCGGCTCGGTGGGCGCTCGATCATCAACTCCGTCAACTACGAGGACGGCGACGGTCCCGGCTCGCGGTTCCAGCGCGCGATGGAGCTGGTGCGCGCGCACGGGGCCGCGGTCGTGGCGCTGTGCATCGACGAGGAGGGCCAGGCCCGCACCGCCGAGTGGAAGGTGCGGGTGGCGGACCGGCTCATCCGCGACCTCACGACCAACCACGGCATGCACGTCGAGGACATCGTCGTCGACACCCTGACGTTCCCGATCACCACCGGTCAGGAGGAGGTCCGCCGCGACGCGCTGGAGACCATCGACGCGATCCGCGAGCTGAAGCGCCGCTACCCGGACGTGCAGACCACGCTGGGCGTCTCGAACGTGTCGTTCGGCCTGAACGCCGCCGCGCGGCAGGTGCTGAACTCGGTGTTCCTGCACGAGTGCGTGAACGCCGGGCTGGACACCGCCATCGTGTCGGCGGCGAAGATCCTCCCGATGGCCAAGATCGACGACGAGCAGCGGTCGGTGGCCCTCGACCTCGTCTACGACCGGCGGCGGGAGGGCTACGACCCGCTCAACCGCTTCATGGAGCTGTTCGAGGGCGTCACGGCCTCGTCGGCGAAGGCGGGCCGTGCCGAGGAGCTGGCGGGGCTGCCGCTGTTCGAGCGGCTGGAGCGGCGGATCGTCGACGGCGAGCGACTGGGACTGGAGGCCGATCTCGACGAGGCGCTGGAGTCCCGCCCGCCGCTGGAGATCATCAACGACACGCTGCTGGCGGGCATGAAGACCGTCGGCGAGCTCTTCGGGTCCGGTCAGATGCAGCTGCCGTTCGTGTTGGCCAGCGCCGAGGTGATGAAGACGGCGGTGGCGCACCTCGAGCCGCACATGGAGAAGACCGACAGCGACGGCAAGGGCACGATCGTGCTCGCCACCGTGAAGGGCGACGTCCACGACATCGGCAAGAACCTCGTGGACATCATCCTCACCAACAACGGCTACAACGTGGTCAACCTGGGGATCAAGCAGCCGATCTCCACGATCCTGTCGGCCGCCGCGGAGCACCGGGCCGACGCGGTCGGGATGTCCGGGTTGCTGGTGAAGTCCACGGTGATCATGAAGGAGAACCTCCAGGAGATGAACTCCCGGGGGGTCGCCACGAAGCTCCCGGTGCTGCTCGGCGGGGCCGCGCTCACCCGCTCCTACGTCGAGAACGACCTCTCGGACGTCTACGACGGCCGGGTCGCCTACGCCCGCGACGCGTTCGAGGGCCTGCGGCTCATGGACGCCACGATGGCGCGCGCCCGCGGTGACGCACCCGAGGTCGACGCCGAGGAGGAGGCCCGCAAGGCCGAGCGCCGCGCCCGCCACGAGCGGTCGCAGCGGGTGGCGGCCAAGCGGAAGGCGGCCGAGGCCGAGGTCGCAGGCCCGTTGCCGGAGCGCTCCGACGTCACCGTGGACAACCCGCTGCCCACTCCGCCGTTCTGGGGCTCCCGCGTGGTCAAGGGCGTGTCCCTGGCCGACTACTCCGGGATGGTCGACGAGCGCGCCCTGTTCCTGGGCCAATGGGGTCTGCGCGGGGCGAAGGGCGGTTCCGGCCCGAGCTACGAGGAACTGGTGGAGACCGAGGGCCGCCCGCGGCTGCGGTACTGGCTGGAGCGGTTGTCCACCGAGGGCGTGCTCGCGCACGCCGCCGTCGTCTACGGGTACTTCCCGGCGGTGTCGGAGAAGGACGCGCTGCTCGTGCTGGAGGAGCCGCGCGCGGACGCGGCGGAGCGGTTCCGGCTGGAGTTCCCCCGCCAGCGCCGCGACCGGCATCTGTGCCTGGCCGACTTCTGGCGGCCGCGCACGCTGGCCGTCGAACGCGGCGAGGTGGACGTGCTGCCGCTGCACCTGGTGACGATGGGCTCGCCGATCGCCGACTACGCCAACGAGCTGTTCGCCAAGGACGCCTACCGCGACTACCTGGAGGTCCACGGCCTGGGCGTCCAGCTCACAGAGGCCCTCGCCGAGTACTGGCACCGGCGCATCCGAGAGGAACTGCGGTTCCCGACCGGTGACGCCGTGGCGAAGGAGGACCCCGCCGACGTCGAGGAGTTCTTCAAGCTCGGCTACCGCGGGGCGCGTTACTCGCTCGGCTACGGCGCCTGCCCCAACCTCGAGGACCGCACCAAGATCGTCGAGCTGCTAGAGCCCGGGCGGATCGGTGTGGAGCTCTCCGAGGAGCTGCAGCTGCATCCGGAGCAGTCCACCGACGCGATGGTGGCGCATCACCCTGAGGCGAAGTACTTCAATGCAGGCTGAGGGTCGCTTGCCGGGCCCGAACATCAACGCTGAGGGTCGCTTGCCGGGCCCGAACATCAACGCTGAGGGTCGCTTGCCGGGCCCGAACATCGACTCCGAGCTTCCCGCGGCCGTTCTGTGGGACATGGACGGCACGCTGGTCGACTCGGAGAAGGTCTGGAGCATCTCGCTCGCGGAGACGGCTCGCTGGCTCGGGGGAGAGCTGAGCCCGGAAGCGCGGGAGGCCATGATCGGGTCGAACATGGCTCGCACGCTGGTGCTCATGTTCGACGATCTGGGGCTCGACCGCGATCCGGTCCGGATGGCAGAGGCCGAGAAGTGGATGACGGCGCGCACGGGCGAGCTGTTCGCGGCCGGCCTGGAATGGCGGCCGGGTGCGCTCGAGGCATTGCGCATGGTCCGTGCGGCGGGCTGGCCTATGGCGTTGGTCACGAACACCGAGCGGGTCCTCACGGAGATGGCGCTGGAGACCATCGGGCGTGAGCATTTTCTCGTCACGGTTTGTGGCGATGAGGTGCCACACGGTAAACCCGATCCGGATCCGTACCTGCGGGCGGCGGAACTGCTCGGTGTCGCCCCCGACGATTGCCTCGCGGTGGAGGACTCCCCGACCGGGTCGCTCGCGGCAGAGCGTGCGGGCGCGGCCGTGCTCGTGGTGCCCTGCGAGGTGGCGGTTCCGGCAGGTCCGGCGCGTGTCCAGCGTCGCTCTCTCGCTGGACTCACGGCGGACGACGTGCGCGACGCCTACGCTCGGGTGCGCACCGATCGCGTGGCCTGAGGCTGAAAGTGGGCCGCGGGTGCGGTCGGCGATGGCGCCGTTGGACGTTGGCACTGCCGCCGTTCGCCGAATAAATCGCGCCCCCCATAATGCGCACAGCGACCGTTCGGCGAACCATCCGGCGCAGCACATGTGCCGGGCGCAGCACGCTCGGTGGTGCTGTACGCGTCGACCCTGTCGACGTATCAGACTGATGATGTTGTGAGGGAGAGAGCGAACGTGAAGACCTTCGACGAACTGTTCGTCGAGTTGACCGAGAAGGCCGCCACCCGCGCGGAGGGCTCGGGCACGGTCGCGGCTCTCGACGCGGGGGTGCACGAGCAGGGCAAGAAGCTGCTCGAGGAGGCCGGCGAGGTGTGGCTGGCCGCCGAGCACGAAGGCGACGACGCGCTGGCCCTGGAGATCTCCCAGCTGCTCTACCGCATCCAGGTCCTCATGCTCGGGCGCAAGATCTCGCTCGAAGACGTCTACAAGTTCCTGTAAGACCACAAGCAAGGCACTAGGAGAACTCTGATGCTCCGCGTCGCACTCCCCAACAAGGGAACGCTGGCCGAGCCTGCCGCCACGATGATGCGTGAGGCGGGGTACCGGCAGCGGTCGGACTCGCGCGACCTCAGCATGCTCGACGAGGAGAACGGGATCGAGTTCTTCTATCTGCGGCCCAAGGACATCGCCACCTACGTCGGTTCCGGCGACCTGCACCTGGGGATCACGGGTGCCGACCTCATGGACGAGTCGGGCAGCCAGGTGAAGCGGGTCATCGAGCTCGGCTTCGGTGCGTCGAAGTTCCGCTTCGCGGCCCCCGAACGCACGGACGACGGCCGGGACTGGAAGCTCGAGGACCTCGAGGGCAAGAAGATCGCCACGTCCTACCCCCGGCTGGTCCGCGCCCACCTCGCCCGCAACCGCGTCCGCGCCGACATCATCAAGCTCGACGGTGCCGTGGAGATCTCCGTCCAGCTCGGGCTGGCCGATGCGATCGCCGATGTCGTCTCCTCCGGGCGCACGCTGCGCCAGCACGGCCTGAAGCCGTTCGGTGCGGCGATCGCGGAGTCGCAGGCCACGCTGATCGAGCGGGAGCCGCGCCCGGACCGCGAGGAGACCGTCGAGGTCAAGTCGGCCAAGCAGGTGTTCACCGCGCGCATCCAGGGCGTCGTCTACGCGCGGCAGTACCTGATGCTCGACTACGACTGCCCGGAAGACGTGCTCGAGGAAGCCAAGCGCATCACGCCCGGCATGCAGGCGCCCACCGTGTCGCCGCTGATGCAGAAGGGCTGGTTCGCGGTCCGCTCCATGGTGAGCCGGTCGTGTGCCAACAAGGTGATGGACGATCTCGCCGCGCTCGGCGTGCGCGCCATCCTGACCTCGGAGATCCGTTCCTGCCGAGCGGTGGACGGCACCGGCATCGGGATCTGAGCCCCGAGTGTCGAGGAAACGAGGTCGTCTTGCCCGTTTCCGCGACACTAGCGAGGCCGCAGCACCACACTCTGCGCGGAGCGCCCTGTGTGCCCGTGCTCGTCGAAGAGCAGGCCCGACACGGTGCCCATGCCGGTCGGGCCGAGCACGGTCTCGGCGGCCACGGCCATCCATTCCCCGACCGGGGGCCGGTGCAGGTGGATCGTGAGCTCGGTGTTGACGAAGAGCCAGCTCGTCAGGTCCAGCGGGGAGGCCGCGCCGTTGGCGGTGTCGGCGAGCACGGCCAGCCGCTGCAGCGGGCTGGGTTTCTCGCCCTCGACGAGGGGCACCCGCAGCCGTCCCCAGGTGGTGCCCGGGCCGGGCTCGCCGAACCAGCCACGCAGCCAGCGCCACTCCACACAGTTCATGAAGCCCGGCAGCCAGCCCGGTGGCAGCTCCTGACGGGGTGTCCCCTGCTCCGGCGGCGGTAGCGGCTGGGCCTCTCCGGCGGCCACGACGCTCGTGTCGCCGAGGGCCAGGCGCCACGCACGGGCCCTGAGCACCGTGCGGCCGCCTGCGTGCATCTCGGCCGCGAGCAGCTCGACCGTGCGTCCCGGCCGCTCGATGTCAGCGCAGACCCGGACCTCTCCAGCGGGTACGGGACCGAGAACCTCCACGGTGATCCGGGACAGCTGCGTGCTCGCCGTGCTCGGGCAGCGTTCCAGCGCTCGCACCAGCAACGCAGAGGGTGGCCCGACGTGCTGCGCGTCGGCGAACCACGGCCCGGTGGTGGACGTGGTGGCGTGGAAGCGCTCGCCGTCGGCGCCGTCCAGCGGCCGGTAGAACGGCTCGAGCTCGGGCACGTCGGCTGGCACCCCTCGATGATGCCCCGGGACAGGCACCGCCCAGGCCGGCGGGTTCAGCCCGCCCGCTCCAGGGCACTCTCCTCGGCGTTGACGTCGGCAGGGTCGGCCAGCCAGCCCGGGTACTGCGGCGGGGTGCCGTCCCAGGCCGGGCAGAGCGCCTTGTGGCTGCACCACTCGCAGAGCTTGCTGGGGTTGGGACGGAAGTCCCCGGACTCACCGGCCGTGCGGATGGCCTGCCAGATGGCGTCGAGCGTGCGCTCGAAGCGGCGCAGCTCCGCCTCCTCGGGCTCGTAGGTGAGCGACTCGGTGTCGGCGAGGTACATCAGCCGCAGCTGGGTGGGCACCACCCCGCGCAGGTGGAGCAGCGCGAGGGCGTAGAACTTCATCTGGAACAGCGCCCGCGCCTCGGCCACCGGCCGCGGCGCCGCGCCGGTCTTGTAGTCGACCACCCGAATCTGCCCGGTGTGCGCGACGTCGAGCCGGTCGATGTAGCCGCGCAGCAGCAGCCCGGACTCCAGTTCGGTCTCGACCAGCAGCTCGCGCGCCTCGGGCTCCAGCCGGCGAGGGTCTTCGAGCTGGAAGTACGCCTCCAGCAGTGGCGCGGCGGACTCCAGCCACGGCGTCAGCTCCGGATCGTCCGGGCCGTCGAACAGCTGCCCCACCAGCTCCGGCTCCTGTGCACACAGCTGCTCCCACGCCGTCGCCACGAGCTCACAGGCGGCCTCGAGGGACCGCTGCGCAGCCGGTAGGTCGTAGAGGCGCTCCAGCACGGCGTGCACGACCGTGCCGCGGACCTGAGCCCTGGTGGGCCGCTCGGGCAGCCGGTCGATCGCGCGGAACCGGTAGAGCAGTGGGCACTGCTTGAAATCGCCCGCCCGTGACGGCGACAGGGCCGGCCTGCGCCGTGGACGGCCCGTGGTGGCGTCGGTGGCGGTCTGGGTCTGCGCGGTGCCGGCTTCGGTGGACTCTTCGGTGACTGTCGCTTCGGGGATCGACCCATGCGTGATCGCCGTGGGATCCGGGGTGGCGGGTTCGGCGGTGGCCGTGCCGAGCCCGTGGCCTGCGCCGTGTGTGTCCGTCACGCTCCGCAGGGTAGGCGACACCACCGACACTTCTGGGCAGCGCCGGGACGCTCGGGAGCCGGGCCGTCGTGTACAGCGGGTTGCGAGGACTTCGTGCATCCGATGCCCGGATCACGAACGGGAATCGGTCCGGCCGGGCGCTGCGACCGACGCCGTCCCCACCCTTTAGCGTTGTGCCTCGTGTCCAGACCGCTGCCACCGCTCTCCGATGAGGCGCCCGCTCTCGCTGCGCGGGGTGGCCCGTTCCGTCCCGGCGACCGCGTGCAGCTGACCGACCCGAAAGGCCGGCACTACACGCTCACCCTGGAGACAGGGGGCCAGTACCACACCCACCGCGGCGGCCTCGCCCACGACGACCTGATCGGCAAGCCGGAAGGCAGTGTGGTGATCTCGCGGGTGGGCACCCCCTACCTCGCGCTGCGGCCGCGGCTGGCCGACTACGTGCTCTCGATGCCGCGCGGGGCGCAGGTGATCTACCCGAAGGACGCCGCCCAGATCCTCATGTGGGGCGACATCTTCCCGGGTGCCCGTGTGCTGGAGGCGGGAGCGGGTTCCGGCGCGCTGACGTGCTCGCTTCTGCAGGCCGTCGGACCCGAGGGTGCGGTCGTTTCCTACGAGATCCGGGCCGACCACGCCGAACACGCCGAACGGAACGTTCGTCAGTTCTTCGGATGTTCGCCACCCAACTGGTCCTTGAAGGTCGCTGATCTTCATACTCATGATGGCGAGGCCGAACCGGTCGATCGTGTCGTTCTGGACATGCTGGCCCCCTGGGAACACCTGGACACAGTGGCGAAAGCACTGATTCCGGGTGGGGTCCTGGTGGGCTACGTGGCCACCACGACACAGCTCTCGCGGCTCGTGGAGGACCTGCGCGAGCAGCAGTGCTGGACGGAGCCCCAGGCATGGGAATGCCTGGTCAGGCCATGGCACGTGGTGGGTCTGGCAGTGCGGCCGGACCACCGTATGCAGGGTCACACCGCGTTTCTGGTGTCGGCCCGCCGGCTCGCCGAGGGGGTGGTCCCGCCTCGCCCTCAGCGCAGGCCGACCAGCCGGTGACGCCGGCCGGACGAACTTCCGCTCGTGCCTCGGAAGGACCAGGAGGGGTCGATGCGTCAAGGTGCCGTCCGGTTGAGTGGTGGATCACCGGTTCGTCGCAGGCCTTCAACGTTCGTTCGCAGGTACCGTATGGAAACGGAACACGGAGGGAGGATGCCGTGAACCCCTACGACGGTCCCGGCAGGCGTGACCCGGGTGACGGCGGGGAACTCAGCCCCGCGGAGGCTCGGGCGCAGATCCGCTTTCTCGAGGAGGAAGTGGCTCTGCTGCGCCGCAAGCTCGCGGAGTCGCCGAGGCACGTTCGCGTGCTCGAGCAGCGGCTCGCCGAGTCTGCCAGCCGGCTTGCTCAGCTGTCCGCGCGCAACGAGAAGCTCACCGAGACTTTGAAGGAAGCTCGGGGCCAGCTCGTCGCGCTGCGCGAGGAGGTAGATCGACTCGCGCAGCCGCCGAGCGGCTACGGCGTGTTCCTGGCGCGGTTCCCGGACGAGACGGTGGACGTCTTCACCTCCGGGCGCCGGATGCGTGTCGCCGTGTCGCCCGCGGTCACCACCGCGGAGCTACGCAGCGGGCAGACAGTCCGCCTGAACGAGGCGCTCACCGTCGTCGAGGCAGGCGACTACGAGCGCATCGGTGAGGTGTGTGCGCTGCGCGAGGTGCTCTCCGAGCCCACGGAGGACGGTCTGGCAGGGCGCGCGCTCGTCGTCGGGCATGCCGACGAGGAGCGGGTGGTCTGGCTGGCCGCGCCGTTGATCGCCGGTGCGGAGTACCCCGACGCCGTTCCGCTGAAGCCCGGCGACTCCCTGCTCGTGGACACGAAGGCGGGCTACGCCTACGAGCGGGTGCCCAAGGCCGAGGTGGAGGACCTCGTGCTGGAGGAGGTGCCCGACGTCGACTACTCCGACATCGGTGGCCTGTTCCGGCAGATCGAGCAGATCCGCGACGCCGTGGAGCTGCCGTTCCTGCACGCCGAGCTGTTCAAGGAGTACGAGCTGCGTCCGCCCAAGGGCGTGCTGCTCTATGGCCCTCCCGGCTGCGGCAAGACGCTCATCGCCAAGGCCGTGGCCAACTCGCTGGCCAAGAAGGTGGCCGCCGTGCGCGGCGACAACCCCGAGGACGGCCGAGCGTTCTTCCTCAACATCAAGGGCCCGGAGCTGCTCAACAAGTTCGTCGGCGAGACCGAGCGGCACATCCGGCTGATCTTCCAGCGCGCCCGGGAGAAGGCCTCGGCCGGCACCCCGGTGATCGTGTTCTTCGACGAGATGGACTCGATCTTCCGCACCCGTGGCTCGGGCGTGTCCTCCGACGTGGAGACCACGATCGTGCCGCAGCTCCTCGCGGAGATCGACGGCGTCGAGGGCCTGGAGAACGTCATCGTCATCGGCGCCTCCAACCGTGAGGACATGATCGACCCCGCGATCCTGCGGCCCGGCCGCCTGGACGTGAAGATCAAGATCGAGCGGCCGGACGCCGAGGCGGCGCAGGACATCTTCTCCAAGTACCTCACGGAGACGCTGCCGATCCACACCGACGACATCGCGGAGTTCGCGGGCAACCGCAAGGCCTGCGTCGACGCGATGATCCAGCGTGTGGTCGAGCGGATGTACGACGAGACCGAGGAGAACCGGTTCCTGGAGGTCACCTACGCCAACGGTGACAAGGAGACCTTGTACTTCAAGGACTTCAACTCCGGCGCCATGATCCAGAACATCGTCGACCGGTCGAAGAAGTCGGCGATCAAGTCGGTGCTCGAGACCGGCCAGCCGGGTCTGCGCGTGCAGCACCTGCTGGACGCGATCGTCGACGAGTTCGCCGAGAACGAGGACCTGCCCAACACCACCAACCCCGACGACTGGGCGCGCATCTCCGGCAAGAAGGGGGAGCGGATCGTCTACATCCGCACCCTCGTCACCGGAAAGAACGCCGAGACGGGCCGCGCGATCGACACCGCGTCGAACACGGGCCAGTACCTGTAAACGCCGAACACACGTGCGGCCCGTCCCCGTTGGGACGGGCCGCACGTGTGTTCGGGAGCCGTAGTGCTGCGGGGGCATGGCCCCTGACAGCAGTACGGCTCCGAAACGCGAGAAGATCTGGGTGTGGTTGCGAGCTGCCCGTGTGGGCTTCCCCAGGGGTATCCCGACTGCTGTGGGCGGTTTCATCGTGGGGAGGCGGCGCCTACCGCCGAGCTGCTCATGCGGTCCCGGTACACCGCTTTCGCCCGTGGCGACACGGCGTACCTGCTGCAGACCTGGCATCCCGACACCCGCCCCCCTCGCCTCCGGCTCGACCCGGAGGACGAGTGGACGCGGTTGGAGATACTCGGCGGCACCGGGGGCGGATTGCTGGGGGCGACCGGAACGGTCGAGTTCCGCGCCCACCGCACCAACCGCGGCCACCCCGACGTGCTGCACGAGAACAGCGAGTTCGTCCGTGAGGACGGCCGCTGGAGCTACCTCGGCCCCCTCTGACGGCCGGCCCGGCGAGTGCTCCGCCGAACGTGCGTCCGATTCGTTCACGACTCGGGCTACGGCGGGCCCTACGGTGCCTGCCATGACGATCGAAGCACGGTTTGACGCGGTCGGGGTCGTGGTGGCCGACATGGCGAAGGCGCTCGAGTTCTATCGAGCGCTCGGGCTGGCGATACCCGCCGAGGCGGACAGCCAGCCGCACGTGGAGGTGGCGCTGCCCGGCGGGCTGCGCCTGTTGTTCGACACCGAGGAGACGGTGCGCTCGTTCCATCCGGAATGGCAGGCGGTGGCCGGTGCCGGACGGCTGGGCCTCGCCTTCGCCCTGCCCGACGTTGCCGCCGTGGACGCCCTGTATACGGAGCTCACCGGTGCGGGCCACCGCAGCGAGATGGCGCCGTTCGACGCGTTCTGGGGCCAGCGCTACGCAGTGATACTCGATCCGGACGGCAACGGGGTGGACCTGTTCGCCCCGCTCGCGAGCTGACGGGGGGCCACGCCCGCCAACGCCCGCACCTCCCGCGAGAGGTGCGGCTGGTCGGCGTACCCGGCGCGGGCCGCGGCCTCGGCGATGGGGACGCCGGCGTAGAGCAGAGCTGCGGCCCGGCGGAAGCGCAGCACACGCCGTAGCACGGCGGGTCCGTATCCGAACGCGGCCAGGCAGCGGCGATGCAGGGAACGGTCGGTCCAGCCGAGCCGCTCGGCGGTGGCAGCCACCGCGGCACCGGCTCCGAGCTGGGTGGCCACGGCGCGCAGGGCGGGCTCGGCCGGCATGCCCGGCAGCGCCTCGGCGACCTTGGCGAGCACGGACGCGGGAGCGGCGCCCGCCTCCAGCCGGGCAATGGCCCGCCGGGCCAGGCCCGGGTGCAGCTCGTGAAGGGGGACGCGCTGGTCGCGCACCACGGCGGCCGGGACGTCGAGCAGCGCGGGCAGCCGTCCGGGCGCGAAGCGCAGGCCCGCACTCAGCACCCCGGGCTCGCGGTGGACGCGGTGGGAGTGGGTGTCCGGGCCCGCCACGACGAACTCGTCGCCCGTCCAGACGAGGTCCATGCAACCGTCGGGCAGCACGTCCTGCGCCTGCATCGGGTCGCCCGCGTCGACGCCGGCCGTCCACACGCACTCGACCTCGGTGCGCAGCGCCGGCGGCGGCGGGCTCTCCAGGTAGGACACAACCGGCACGGTAGCCCGGCACCCCGACATCAGTCAGGCAGCTCCAGCGCGAGCAGGCGGGAGCTGAGCGCCTTCCCATGGGTGTCGAGCGCGAGCGAGGTGGTGACCCCGCCGTCGAGGATCCCGGTACAGACGAACTGAAGGGCGGGCAGCAGCGGCAGCTCGAAGCGCAGGACGTCACCACCGACGTACCGGGCCAGCCGCCAGCGCACCCGCTGCGGCGTGAGCTCGCGGACGAGCAGGGCGTAGTCCGTGTCGACGTAGGGGATCACGGACAGCGTGGCGACATTGCCCTTGTCGCCCGCGCGGCAGTGCGCGATCTCATGCAGCCGGACGGACACCGGGAGCCTCCAGGATCGTGACGCCGGGACGCACCGCCGTGCGCGGTACGAGGGTGGACACCACACCGATCACCTCGCCCGTGCTGACACGCACGCCGCCGCCCCCCGCGGGACCGTTCGTGTACAGCGCCTCCACTTCGTGCCCGACCGTTTCGAGGGTCGCCGGGTCGGCGCCGAGCGCCACCACCCGGAGCCGGCACTCGACCCGGTCGTCGGCGTCCGGTGGCACGATGCCGATGACCTCGATCCGCGGCCGCAGCGGCAGGCCGGCCACCCGGGCGGCGACGATGTCGGCGGCCAGTGCGGCCCGGCGGTCGGCACCCGGGCCCGAGTAGGAGATCTCCGCCTCGACCTTGTGGCCTGCCTGGTAGCCCACGGTGACCTTGAGCCGGTCCGGTCGCGGGCGCCCGACGGCCCCTGTGACGCGCACGCTGCTCGGCCCGAACGGCGTGACCGTCACCCGGCGCAGGTCGAGCACCACGTCGGGCGTGGGGTAGCCGGTGGGGTCGGTGACCTCGTAGAGCATCTGCTCGCGCACCGTCGCCCGGTCGAGGCGCCCGCCGGTGCCGGGCAGCTTGGCGAAGACGGCCGAGCCGTCGGATTCGACGTCGGCGAAGGGGAAGCCCAGTTCGGCGAGCCGCGGAACGTCCTTGACACCGGGGTCGGCGAAGTAACCGCCGGTGAGCCGGCCCGCACATTCCAGGAGGTGCCCGACGAGGGTGCCCCTGGCGGCGAACGCCACGTCGTCCAGGTCGGCGTCGAAACGATGGGCGAGCGGGGCGAGGAACAGCGACGTGTCGGCGACCCGCCCGGTGATCACCACCTGGGCGCCTGCGTCGAGGGCGGGCAGCAGCGCGTCGGCGCCGAGGTAGGCGTTGGCGGAGACGAGCTCGCCGTGCTCACGCAGTGGCCTGCCGTCCTCCAGAGCCGGGGCGTCGAGGTCGAGGGCGTCGAGGACGTCGTCGCCGGTCACGACGGCGACACGTGCCGCGGACCCCGCCATGTCGAGGAGGTCGCGGGTGACGTCTCCGGCCGCGAGCGGGTTGGCCGCGCCCATGTTCGTCAGGACACGCACCCCGCGCTCGACGGCCAGCGGCAGGAGCCGGGAGAACCGCGCGACCAGGCGCGGGTCGTACCCGGCCGCCGGGTCCGCGAGCCGCCGCTGCTGTCCCAGGGCGACCGTCTGCTCGGCGAGGCATTCGAGCACGATGTCGTCCAGCCTGCCGCGGTCGACGAGGTCGACGGCTGGTTCGAGACGGTCGCCCGCAAACCCGGCCCCGCAGCCGATCCGCACTGTGGTCGTTCGCGCGCTCATCGGTCTCCTTCCGCCTCAGGGAAGCGGACGGCGCCGGCGAGGAGGGCGACTGCCCTCGTCACCGGCGTCGTGCCGAACTCCATCGGAACACGAACCGTTGGTGCGCGCCGAGCTCGACGCCCGCCGTACCCGGCAGGATGAAATGTCGAGGCAGGAGCGGGTTCAGCGGGAGCCGAATGGCGGTAGCGGCGGGCGAGGGAACCTCCCTCTCGCCCGCCGCCGTCGTCGTGGAGCCGGATGTCCAGCCGGTCAGGCCTGGCGGCGCACGGCCTCGATCTCCAGGGTGATCTGCACCTTGTCGCTGACGACCACGCCGCCGCCGTCCATCGGCATCTTGATGTCGACGCCGAAGTCGTTGCGGTCGATCGTGGTGCTGGCCGAGAACCCGGCGCGGTAGCCGCCGTAGGCGTCCGGACCGAAGCCGTTCGCCTCCAGCGCGAGCGTGACCGGCTTGGTCACGCCCTTGATCGTCAGGTCGCCGTGCAGCACGACGTCGTCGCCGTTGGCACGGGCGCCGGTGGAGCGGAAGGTCCACTGGGGGTGGTTGTCGGCGTCGAAGAAGTCGGTGGAGCGGATGTGGTTGTCGCGCTGCTCGTTGCCGGTGTCGATGGAGTCCGCGGCGATGGTGGCGTTCACCGAGGAGTCGGAAATGTCCTCACCTGTCACGATCTCGCCCGAGAAGTTTGTGAAGCGACCGCGTACCTTGCTGACCATCATGTGGCGGACTGAGAAGGAGACATCGGAGTGCACCGGGTCGATGTCCCATGTGGCCGCGACGTAACCGGGGATCCGGACCGAGGATGTGGTCATGTTGACCTCCGTGAGGCTCTTGAACTCTCACTTGTTGAGAGTCGCATTACCCTGAACAACATCACGGCTGACCTATTCCGGAGGTGTGGTGCCTGACACCCGGTGGCTCAACGATGAGGAGCAGCGCACCTGGCGCAGCTACCTCACCTCCTGTCGACTGCTGTTCGACCGGATCGAGCGACAGCTTCAGCAGGATGCGGGACTGCCGCACGCCTACTACGAGATCCTGGTGCGCCTTTCCGAGGCGCCGGGCCGTTCGATGCGGATGAGCCAGCTCGCGACCTCGGCGATGTCCTCGCGCAGCAGGCTCTCACATGCCGTCGCCCGGCTGGAAGAGTCGGGCTGGGTGCGTCGTCGCCCGTGCGCGGACGACCGCCGAGGAGCGCTGGCGGAGCTCACGGACGAGGGGCTCGCCCGCCTGAAGGCCGTGGCCCCCGGTCATGTGGAGGCGGTGCGCGAAGCGATGTTCGACGCGCTCAGCCCGGAGCAGATGCGGGCGTTGCGCGACATCAGCGACACGCTCGTGGCGAACCTGGCCGACGCGCCGGTCTGGCCGGCTTCGGAGGACAAGTACGACGACCCGGAGTAGCGCGTACGCCGCGACTGCGCGTCCGCTGTGGGTCTTAGAGTCGTTGTATGGCTTCACATGTCGATGTCGTGGTTCTCGGAGCGGGTCCCGGTGGGTACGTCGCAGCGATCCGGGCGGCCCAGCTGGGCCGCAGCGTCGCTGTGGTGGAGGACAAGTACTGGGGCGGGGTGTGTCTGAACGTCGGCTGCATCCCCTCCAAGGCGCTGCTGCGCAACGCGGAGCTCGCCCACCTGGTGACTCAGGAGGCCAAGACCTTCGGCATCTCCGGGGACGTGTCCGTCGACTACGGTCCCGCGTTCGACCGCAGCCGCAAGGTGGCCGACGGCCGGGTCAAGGGCGTCCACTACCTGATGAAGAAGAACAAGATCACAGAGTTCGACGGGTGGGGAAAGTTCGTCGACGCCTCCACCATCGAGGTCGCTCTGTCCGACGGCGGCACGGAGACGGTCACCTTCGACGACGTGATCATCGCCACCGGTGCGACCACCAAGCTGCTCCCGGGCACGTCGCTGTCGGAGCGTGTGGTGACCTACGAGGAGCAGATCCTCAGCCGCGAGCTGCCCCGCAGCATCATCATCGCCGGGGCGGGCGCGATCGGCGTCGAGTTCGCGTACGTGATGAGCAACTACGGCGTGCAGGTCACGATCGTCGAGTTCCTGGACCGGATGCTCCCGCTGGAGGACCCCGACGTGTCCAAGGAGCTGGCCAAGCGCTTCCGCAAGTACGGCGTCGACGTCCTGACCTCGACGCGGGTGGAGTCGATCGACGACTCCGGCGACCAGGTCACGGTCACCGTCTCGCAGAACGGCGAGACCAAGCAGCTCACCGCCGACAAGGTCATGCAGGCCATCGGTTTCGCGCCGCGGACCACGGGCTACGGCCTGGAGAACACCGGCGTGGAGCTCACCGAGCGCGGTGCCATCGCGATCGACGAGCACATGCGCACCAACGTGCCGCACATCTACGCGATCGGTGACGTCACGGCCAAGCTCATGCTCGCCCACGTGGGCGAGGCGCAGGGGGTGGTGGCCGCGGAGACCATCGCCGGCGCGGAGACCCAGGAGCTCGAGTACGTGATGATGCCCCGGGCGACGTTCTGCAACCCGCAGGTGGCGAGCTTCGGCTACACGGAGGAGCAGGCGCGGGCGCTGGCGGACGAGAAGGGCTGGAAGGTCAAGGTCGTCCAGTTCCCGTTCACGGCGAACGGCAAGGCGCAGGGGCTCGGGGAGCCCGGCGGGTTCGTCAAGCTCGTCGCCGACGAGACCTACGGCGAGCTGCTCGGCGGGCACCTCATCGGCCCCGAGGTGACGGAGCTGCTGCCCGAGCTGACGCTGGCGCAGAAGTGGGACCTGACCGCCCACGAGCTCGCCCGCAACGTGCACGCGCACCCCACGCTGAGCGAGGCGCTGCAGGAGGCGTTCCACGGCCTCACCGGGCACATGATCAACCTGTGATCCCGGCGTCCCGGGCGGCCAGCCAGCGTTCGATGCCCACGCGGCCGTCCGGGACGAAGGGCCAGCGCCGGCCGTCGGCGAGCCGTGCGCGCAGCTCGGTGAGCGTCACCCAGTCTCCCCACACGACCTCCTCTGGCTGGTGGTGCAGCGGGCCGTCCCAGCGCACCTCGTAGGTGAACATGTGGCAGCGCAGCGTGCCGTCGTCGTAGGCGAAGGGCCCGTAGCTACGTTTCAGCGACACGCCGGTGACACCGAGTTCCTCCGCCAGCTCGCGGGCGGCGGCGTCGTCGGGCGACTCGTCCGGCCCGATCACCCCGCCCGCCCAGCAGTCGTACATGCTCGGGAAGATCAGCTTGTCCGGTGAGCGTCGGTGCAGGTACACCCGCTCGCCGTCGCTGCTGCGCACGAGCACGCCGGTGGTGCCGTGCCACAGTCCGTCCCGGTAGACCACGCCGCGCGGGGCCACTCCGACCACTGCTCCACCCGGGTCGTAGACCGCGACCGGCTCGTCCTCTGCGGGGGTCCCTGCCTGCATGCGCTCATCATCCTCCGGCCGCGGTTAGGCTCGACCCATGACAGCGCACGTCGAGGGCCGCCCATGACCGCCCGCCGGATCATGGGCACCGAGATCGAGTACGGCATCTCGGTGCCGGGCGACCCCACCGCCAACCCGGTGATCACGTCCACACAGGTGGTGCTGGCCTACGCAGCGGCAGCGGACATCCCACGTTCGCGCCGTGCCCGGTGGGACTACGAGGTGGAGTCCCCATTGCGCGATGCGCGCGGGTTCGACCTGTCGGCACCCACCGTGCACAACCCGGCGGAGTCCGAGCTCGACGACCTCGGCGCCGCCAACGTGATCCTCACCAACGGCGCCCGGCTTTACGTCGACCACGCCCACCCGGAGTTCTCCACCCCCGAGGTCACGACGCCTCGCGACGTCGTCATCTGGGACAAGGCGGGGGAGCGGGTGATGGAGGAGGCCGCGATGCGGGCGGCCACCGTGCCGGGCGCTCCGCGGATCCAGCTCTACAAGAACAACGTCGACAACAAGGGGGCCAGCTACGGCTCCCACGAGAACTACCTGATGGCCCGCACCACCACGTTCCCCGCGATCGTGGCCGGGCTGACGCCGTTCTTCGTGACGCGTCAGGTCATCTGCGGGGCCGGACGGGTCGGCATCGGCGCATCGGGCGACGAGGCCGGCTACCAGCTCGCGCAGCGCAGCGACTACATCGAGGTCGAGGTCGGGCTGGAGACCACCCTCAAGCGCGGCATCATCAACACCCGCGACGAGCCGCACGCCGACGCCGACAAGTACCGCCGCCTGCACGTCATCATCGGCGACGCGAACATGAGCGAGTACTCCACGCTGCTCAAGGTCGGCACCGCCGCCCTCGTCCTCGACATGATCGAGAACGGCGTGCGGTTCGACGAGCTGCGCCTCGCCGAGCCCGTACGCTCCGTGCACCGCATCAGCCACGACCCCTCGCTCAAGACGCTGGTCGACCTGGCCGACGGCCGCAAGATGACCGGCGTCGACGTGCAGCGCGCCTACTTCGAGAAGGCGCAGAAGCACGTCGAGAACACGATGGGCGCCGACGTCGACGACGCCACGGCCGAGGTCCTGCAGCTGTGGGGCGAGGTGCTGGACGCGCTCTCGCGCGACCCCATGGAGTGCGCCGACCGCCTCGACTGGCCCGCCAAGCTGCGGCTGCTCGAGGGCTACCGCGAGCGCGACGGGCTGGCCTGGAACTCCGGGCGGCTGCAGCTGGTCGACCTGCAGTACACCGACGTGCGGATGGCCAAGGGCCTCTACAACCGGCTGGTGGCGCGCGGGTCGATGAAGCGGCTGGTCACCGAGGAGCAGGTGGTCGCCGCCATGCGCCGGCCGCCGGAGGACACCCGCGCGTACTTCCGTGGCCGCTGTCTCGAGCGTTACCCGTCCGAGGTGGCGGCGGCGTCGTGGGATTCGGTCATCTTCGACCTGGGGCGCGAGTCCCTGGTGCGGATACCCACCCTCGAGCCGCTGCGCGGCACGCGCCGCCACGTGGGTGAGCTCATCGACAACTCCCGTACCGCCGAGGAGCTGGTCGAGGCGCTGACCCGCGGCTGAACCGCGACTCGCCCATCGGCATGGCTTCGATCGCGGGCGTGTCGCCGATCGGCTGGGTAAAGTTCAAATACCGGACCCCGGTACGCCGTGCAGTTCGACGGCACCGGGCAGGCGAAGAGGAGACGGCCATGTCCCAGGAGCAGACCAAGCGTCAGGGTGGTGGTGGCGGCGACGACGAGGACGGCGCCGACGCCGCGGCAGCCGGTCAGGAGCGCCGTGAGAAGCTCGGCGAGGACGTCGACACGATCCTCGACGAGATCGACGACGTCCTGGAGGAGAACGCCGAGGACTTCGTCCGGGCGTACGTCCAGAAGGGCGGCGAGTAGCCGCTCCCTGCGTCACCGCACCAGCCCTGCACCGCACGACGAGAGGCACTCACCAGACCATGGAGCCCCGGCTGCCGGTCGCCCCACCGGGCCCGGGCGCGTATCTCGCGCCCGGCCCGTCGTCATTCACCGACTTCGTTACGGCCAACGCGCCGCATCTGCTTCCGGGCCGGCTTCCCGAGGGGGTCACGCCGGGCGCCGCGGGCGTGGGCGGCCTCCAGGTGCCGCACGGCACCACCATCGTCGCGCTCACATTCGCCGACGGGGTGATCATCGCCGGTGACCGCCGGGCCACGGCCGGCAACGTCATCGCCCAGCGCGACATCGAGAAGGTGTTCATCACCGACTCGCACTCGGCGATCGGGATCGCGGGCTCGGCGGGCATCGCGCTGCAGATGGTGCGGCTGTTCACGGTCGAGCTCGAGCACTACGACAAGATCGAGGGCGTGTCGCTCTCGCTGGACGGCAAGGCCAACAAGCTGGCCAGCATGATCCAGCAGAATCTCGGCGCTGCGCTGCAGGGCTTCGTGGTCGTGCCGTTGTTCGTCGGCTACGACATGGACTCCGCCGATCCGTCGAAGGCGGGCCGCATCGTCACCTACGACGCCACGGGTGGCCGCTACGACGAGCTGCTCGGCTACCACTCCGTGGGCTCCGGGTCGGTGTTCGCGAAGTCGTCGCTGAAGAAGCTCTACGACCCCCAGGCCGATCTGGCTGCGGCCGTGCGCACGGCCGTCGAGGCGCTCTACGACGCCGCCGACGACGACACCGCCACCGGCGGCCCGGACCTGGTCCGCAAGATCTACCCGGTGGTCGTCAGCATCACCGGGGAGGAGGGAGCGGTGCGCCGCTCCGACGAGGAGATGGAGGCGGTCGTCCGCGCTGTCATCGCCGGTCGTACCGATAAACCCGGCGGATAGTTCGCCGGACAACCCTGCCGTGCTCTCCATCCCTGCGACGCCTCTGGAGTCCGCCCCGTGACGATGCCGTTCTACTCCTCCGTCGACCAGCTGCTGCGCGACCGCTCGGAGCTGGCGCGCAAGGGCATCGCCCGTGGCCGCAGCGTCGTCGTGCTCACCTACACCGGCGGCGTGCTGTTCGTCGCCGAGAACCGTTCCAGCGAGAATCGGCCCAGCGCCCTGCGCAAGGTCTCCGAGATCTACGACCGCATCGGGTTCGCCGCCGTCGGGCGCTACAACGAGTTCGAGACGCTGCGCAACGCCGGCATCCGCATGGCCGACGTGCGCGGCTACTCCTACGACCGCCGTGACGTCACGGGCCGGATGCTCGCCAACTTCTACGCCCAGGTGCTCGGCACCTCCTTCGTCGAGCAGCAGAAGCCGTACGAGGTGGAGCTCTGCCTCGCCGCGGTCGGCGAGACGCCGGACGGTGACCAGCTCTACCGCATCACCTACGACGGCTCGATCACCGACGAGCCGCAGTTCGTGGTCATGGGCGGCACCACCGACCCGATCAGCGCCAAGCTCAGGGACACCTACCGGGCCGGGATGGAGCTGGGACAGGCGATCGGCGTCGCCGTGGAGGCCCTGCAGGTCGCAGGGGCGGCAGGCTCCGGGCCGTCGGGCGGCAACGGCGGGGCACAGGCCGCCCGCGTGCTCGGTGCGAGCGCGCTCGAGGTGGCGGTTCTCGACCGCACGCGCCCGAGGCGCACGTTCCGGCGGATCACCGGGCAGGTCCTGCGGAACCTGCTGCCCGAGGCGAACCGCGCCGTCGACGCCCCGGCCGCCCCCACCGTGGCCGGAGGCGACGACCTGCCGGCGGGGAGCGGGGCCGTCGACGGCGAGCAGAGCGGCGGCAACGGCTCGAACGGCACCACCAACGGCTCGTAGCCGTCCCGCAGGGGCCAGCTCGTAACGCTTGACCTGAACCTGGGTTCAGGTCGCACTCTTGGGTCATGAGCATCGAGCTGAACCACACCATCGTCGCGGCCCGGGACAAGCACGCGGAATCCCGGTTCGTGGCCGAGGTCCTCGGCCTTCCCGAACCCGGAACGTTCGGGCCGTTCGCCGTCGTGGAGCTGAGCAACGGCGTGAGCCTCGACTTCATCGACACCGATGAGGTTCCCTCGCAGCACTACGCGTTCCTCATCAGCGAGGAGGAGTTCGACGCGGTCGCGGGCCGGCTGCGCGAGCGCAGGGTGGCGACCTACGGCGACCCGGGGCACAACCAGCCGGGGCACAACACCCACGACGGCGGGCGCGGCCTGTACTTCTCCTCGCCCGAGGGTCACAACCTCGAGGTCATCACGCGGCCCTACGGCAGCGGCGGTAACTAGCGGCGCCCGTCCGGTGCCCTGATTCGCAACGTGCGTGCCGTTCGCGCCGTCCGGGCACTCGGAGGTGGCCTCGGCCGTACGGAGCCGCTCAGGGCCGCTCAGCCGATGAAGGGGCGTTCGCGCCCGGTCCACCTGTCCTCGTGGCGCCGGTAGACCGGGATCGCGTCCTTCGCGACGCGGAACGTGAAGCGCCCTGCCTCTTCGACGACCTCGCCGTCGGTGGCGAGCATGCCCGGCACGGCGAGCTCGACATCGAGTTCCGGAACCTCGCGCTGGTGGTAGACGCGGCTGTGCCCCAGTGCGCCGAGCAGCAGCGCGGCGACGGCGCGCAGCCGGGAGAACCGGACGTCGGCACGCAGCCAGCGCACGTCGAGCAGGCCGGTGTCGAGCGAGGGCCGCCACGCCGGCACCGCGCCGCGCGGGTAGTAGGGCCCGTTGCCGACGAAGAGGAACCAGACCGACGTCCAGCGGCCGTCGATCTTGATCTCGACGGGTTCGGCGCGGTGCAGCACCATCACGAGCGCCGCGGCGAAGGCCGGCCACTTGCCCCACCGGGACTGCCACTTCTCGCGCAGCCGCACGAGGTCGGGGTAGGAGCCGAGGCTCGCGGTGTTGAGGAAGCAGCGGACGCGCACGACCTGTTCCGTCTCGGGGTCGCTCCCGTGGCCGGGGTGCACGTCGATCAGGCCGAGGTCGACGGCGACGGCCTCGCCTGCCCCGGTGGCGTCCACGGCCTCCTGCATGTCGTAGATGCCGACGTCACGGGCGAAGTGGTTGAGGGTGCCCGTGGGCACCACCACCAGCGGCAGGCGGCGCCGCCCGGCCACCGCCGCGGCGGCCGCTGCCGTGCCGTCCCCGCCTGCCACGCCGATCGCGCGCACCCAGTCGCCCCGCTCGGCGACCGCGGTGTCGAGCTGTTCGTCGAGGTCGCGGTCCGGTTCGGCGCGCAGTACGACTGCCGCCGGTAGCGCCGTCTCCAGCTCGGTGGCGGGGTCGTAGTCGGGGATGCCCGAGCGCTGGTTGGACACGATCACGAGGCCCTCCCCCCGGGGGAGCTCGGGCACCGCGTCGAGCGGGCGGGCCCTGGCCTCGTCGGTGCGCCGGACCGGCCACCAGCGGCGGGTGGCGAGCGCGATCCCGCTGCCGAGGGCCGCCCCGGCGAGCACGTCCGACGCCCAGTGCACGCCGACGTGCACGCGCGAGTAGGCCACCGAGGCCGCGAGCGGGGCCACGGCGAGACCGAGGCGCGGGCTCTCCAACGCCACCGCCGTGGCGAACGCCGCGGCCGATGCCGCGTGCCCGGACGGGAACGAGGACGAGGTCGGCGGGTTGTCGATGATCTGGTAGGCGGGCAGCTCGGCGGCAGCCGGGCGCCGGCGCGGAAGCGCAGGCTTGAGCAGCGCGTTGGCGGTGGCGCTGGCGCCCGCGATCGCGAGAACCCCCCGGAACGCGCCCTTGCGGCTCGCTCCCCGCCGCGCCGCCAGCAGCGCGGCGATCCCGAACCAGAGCAGGCTGTGGTTGGCGGCCGTCGACACCGCCTTCATGGTGTTGTCGAGCGCTGACGGAGGCATGGAGGAGATCGCCCGTGAGACGGCTCGGTCGGCGTCGTTCACCTCGTCGGCGGCCCGCTGCAACCACGAAATCACGGGCTGACAGTACGCACGTATTTCTGCACCCGGAGGAGGACCTGTTGAGCCCGCGATGAGGACCCACCGTAATCAGATGGCCCGCCGGACACCCCCCAGCGTCCGGCGGACCGACCGCGGGCAACGCTAACGGCGTAATCGGCGACCGGCTTCAGTAGAACTACTCGGACGACGCGCCCGAACCGGTCGGTCACAGCCATGACATCAAGGGGCGTACTGCGCCTACGCTGACGGGATGCAGCGGCGGATCTACGGTGTGGAGACCGAATTCGGGGTCACATGCACCTTCCACGGACAGCGGCGACTCTCACCTGATGAGGTTGCGCGTTACCTGTTCCGCCGGGTCGTGTCGTGGGGGCGTTCGTCGAACGTCTTCCTACGCAATGGTGCCCGGCTCTACCTCGACGTCGGTAGTCACCCCGAGTACGCCACGGCGGAGTGCGACTCCCTCGCCCAACTCGTCGCACACGACAAGGCGGGTGAGCGCATCCTCGAAGACCTGTTGGTCGACGCCGAGCGCAGGCTCGTCGACGAAGGCATCGGCGGCGACATCTACCTGTTCAAGAACAACACCGACTCTGCGGGCAACTCCTATGGCTGCCACGAGAACTACCTGGTCGCACGCGCCGGGGAATTCTCGCGGATCGCGGACGTGCTGCTGCCCTTTCTGGTCACCCGCCAGCTGATCTGCGGCGCGGGCAAGGTGCTCCAGACGCCCCGGGGTGCCGTGTACTGCCTGTCGCAGCGCGCCGAGCACATCTGGGAGGGGGTCTCCTCGGCCACCACCCGCTCGCGCCCGATCATCAACACCCGCGACGAGCCGCACGCCGACGCTGAGCGTTACCGCAGGCTGCACGTGATCGTCGGCGACTCGAACATGTCCGAGGTCACCACGCTGCTCAAGGTCGGCTCGGCCACCCTCGTGCTCGAGATGATCGAGGCAGGCGTCCAGTTCCGGGACTTCACCCTCGACAACCCGATCCGGGCGATCCGCGAGATCAGCCATGACCTGACCGGCAAGCGCACGGTCCGGCTCGCCGGCGGGCGGGAGGCGAGCGCGCTGGACATCCAGCGCGAGTACTACAGCCGCGCCGTCGAGCACGTCGCCACCCGTGGCACCGAGGACCCGACGATGGAGCGGGTGCTCGAGCTGTGGGGGCGCACCCTCGACGCCGTCGAGTCGCAGGACCTGTCGCTGATCGACCGCGAGATCGACTGGGCCATCAAGCACCGGCTGGTCGAGCGGTACCGCCGTCGCAACGACCTGGACCTGGCGAGCCCGCGTATCGCGCAGCTCGACCTGGCCTACCACGACATCCGGCGTGGCCGCGGGCTGTTCGACCTGCTGCAGCGCAAGGGCATGGTCGACCGGGTCACCGACGACGGGGAGATCGAGGCGGCCAAGGACACCCCGCCTCAGACCACGCGAGCCAAGCTGCGCGGCGACTTCATCGCCGCCGCCCAGGCCGCGGGGCGGGACTTCACGGTCGACTGGGTGCACCTCAAGCTCAACGACCAGGCGCAGCGCACCGTGCTGTGCAAGGACCCGTTCCGCGCGGTCGACGAGCGCGTCGACCGGCTGATCGCCTCGCTGTAGGGGTCGCGCGGATACGGGTGCCGCAGCACTCGTATCCGCGCCTGTGTCAGAGCGTCAGCGCTCGCCCAGCATCCGGGCGCGCAGCGCGGCCAGCTCGTCCTGCACCAGCGGCGAGGTCACGCTCTCGTCGTTGCGTCCCGGCTCGATGCCGAACGCGCGCAACAGCGCCGTGGCCGGCACCGCGGGGTCCCCGGCCTCGCCCAGCACCGGGTGCAAGCCCTGGTCGGCGAGGTGATGGAACACGAGGTTGACCACGGTCCACGGGTTGAACGTCTCGACACGGTCCGTGTCGCCGGGCCGGCCTGCATTGGTGTCTGTGTGCTCCACGGTGCCTCTCCCCGGTCCGGCGGATACCTCGCAGAGCCTCGGCTCGGGGGGTGATCGGGTCAAGGGTTCGGGTGTCGCAAGCTGAGACACTCGACCAGGTTGCGCCGGTCGCCCACGATGCGGGCGGTGCCGGTCGTACGATGCCGGTCGTGTCCTCTGCACGGGCCGAGCGTCTGGTGAACCTGGTGCTCTGCCTGCTGTCCACCCGGCAGTTCCTTCCTGCCGAGCGGATCCGCCAGATCGTGCCGGGCTATGCCGACGCCCGGGGCGACGAGGCGTTCTTCCGGATGTTCGAGAGGGACAAGAACGAGCTGCGGGAGCTCGGTGTGCCGCTCGAGACAGGGCGCATGTCGAGCTTCGACACGGTCGACGGCTACCGGATCGCCCGCCAGGACTACGAGCTCGGCGAGATCGACCTGGAGCCCGACGAGGCCGCCGCCGTCGCACTCGCCGCGCGGCTGTGGGATTCCCCCGACCTGGCGGCACCCGCACACAGTGCGCTGGTCAAGCTGCGCGCTGCCGGCGTCGAGGTCGACGAGGAACAGGGCCGCGTGCAGCCGCGCGTGCGCACCACCGAGCCGGCGTTCGCGCCCCTGCTCGCCGCGGTGCGCTCCGGGCGCGTCGTCATGTTCGAGCACCGCCGTGGTGGTCCCGGCGGAGCGCTCCAACGGCGGATCGTCGAACCGTGGGGCGTCGTGTCGTGGCGCGGGCGTTGGTACCTCGTCGGGCACGACCGCGACCGCAACGCGCCCCGTTCGTTCCGGGTGTCGCGCATCAGCGACTCCGTCACCCCGGTCGGTCCCGCGGGTGCCGTCACGGTGCCTGCCGATATCGACCTCATGGCGATGGTGCGCCACAACGTCGACCCGCCCCCGGTCAGCGGCACCGCCAGGGTGTGGGTCGCTGAGGGCAGGGCGCAGGGCCTGCGCAGGCTCGCACGGATGATCGGCCCCCGCACGCAGGGCGGACGACCCGGCGACGAGATGGAGCTCGACCTGCGCAGTGTCGAGACCGTCGCCCGCTGGCTCGCCGGTCACGGTCCCGACGTCGCCGTGCTCGGCCCGGAGAGCCTCGCGCAGGCGGTCCGGAGCAACTGGGCGGCATCGGCGGCGGCGCATGTCCCCGACGACGCCGGCGACGCCACCGGCGACGGCCCCGCCCTCGTCACCGACGTCAGCGGGCCCGTCGGGCGCCTGCGCCGTCCCGACCGTGCCGGGACGTGGCGGTGAGCAGCGGCGGGGTCACCGAGCGGCTGCCGCGGCTGCTGTCGCTGGTGCCCTACCTGCTCGCGCGGCCGGGCATCCCGGTCGCCGAGGCCGCGGCCGACTTCGGCGTCACCGAGCGGCAGCTGCGCCGCGACCTCGAGCTGCTGTGGATGTGTGGCCTGCCCGGGTACGGACCGGGCGACCTGGTGGACCTGTCGTTCTCCGGCGACACCGTCACCGTCACCCACGACGCCGGGATGCGCCGGCCGCTGCGGCTCACCACGGCGGAGGCCACCGCGCTCCTGGTGGCCCTGCGCACGCTCGCCGAGGTGCCCGGCATGGTCGACACGGCGGCGGTGCAACGGGCCACCGCGAAGATCGAGCGGGCGGTCGGCGACGCCGGCAGCGTGGGCGTGGCGGTCGACCTGCCACACGAGGAGGCCGCGGCCACCACCACCGTCCGGGACGCGCTGGACGCGGGACGGGCACTGCGCATCGTCTACTACACGGCGGGACGCGACGCCGTCTCGCAGCGCACGATCGACCCGATGCGGCTGCTGATCGTGGAGGGGCGCGCATACCTGGAGGCCTGGTGCCGCCGGGCAGAGGCGGTGCGGATGTTCCGGCTGGACCGGGTGGAGGAGGTCGAGGTGCTCGACGAGCCGGCTGCCCCGCCGCCGGACGCGGAGCCCTCCGACGTGTCCCACGGTCTGTTCCGTCCCAGCGAGGACCACCGGTCCGCCGTGCTGCTGCTGGAGCCCGAGGCCCGGTGGGTGGCGGAGTACTACCCCGTCGACGAGGTCGTGGAGCTCGACGGGAACCGGGCGAGGGTGCTGCTGCGCTACGCCGACCCGGCATGGCTGGTCCGGCTGGTGCTGGGGCTCGGGGGCGGGGCGCGGCTGCTGGAGCCACCGGAGCTGGTGGAGACAGTCGGCCGGCGGGCGCGCGAGGCACTGACCGCCGCGGAGGCAGGCGGTGCCGATCAGACCGGCGAGCAGGACGGCGACGAGGGCGGAGAGCGAAACGATGGGTGAGTTCTTGCCCGCGGTGGTCACCGCGGGTGCCGGGCTCGTGCTGCTGGCGCTCGTGCTGCTGCTGGCCGTGCCGCCCGTGCGCCGTTTCCGTCGGGCGAGTGCTGAGCTGCAGGTCGACACGCGTGGGCGCATCGCGCTGTTGCAGCAGCTGGTGAACTCCCGGCGACGCCCTTACGAATGAGCAACGACCAATCGGACGTGCCCGGCCCGTACCCGTATCGGGCGTTCCGGGCGGCGTAGACTCCGCGGCACGTGCTCACGGCGGAAGGACGAGAATCATGCCGAGCCTCGGCGGCTGGGAATTCGTGATCCTCATCGGGATCTTGGTGCTCTTGTTCGGTGCCAAGCGGCTCCCGGACATGGCGCGTTCCATCGGACAGTCCGCCCGTGTCTTCAAGGGCGAAATGAAAGGTATGAAGGGCGACGAGACGCGCGAGGACGCTGCCGGCACCACCGACAAGCCGGCCGCCGCCCAGCCTGCGCCGCCTGCGCCTCCTGCGGCCCTTCCCGCAGCGCAGCCCGCACAGGTCCAGGAGCCCCGGCCGGAGGGCACCCGCACCACGCAGCCGGGTGCCAGCAACACCGGGCAGTAGCCCAGCCCGGTGGCCAAGTTCTCCGTGAAGTTCGGCAGCCGTCGGCCGAAGAACCCCGACGGCACGATGACGCTCATCGAGCATCTCTATGAGCTGCGCAACCGGCTCGCGATCGCGCTGATCGCGATCGCGGTCACCACGATCATCGGTTACATCTGGTACGGCACGAACTTCTTCGGGCTGCCCAGCCTGGGCGACCTGCTCAAGGAGCCCTACTGTGCCATCCCCGCCTCGTCGCGGGGTCAGTTCAGCGCCGATCCCAACGCCTGCACACTGCTCGCGACGGGCCCGTTCGACCAGTTCAACCTCCGGTTGAAGGTCGCCATGACGGCCGGCATCGTGCTGGCCTGCCCGGTGTGGCTGTACCAGATCTGGGGGTTCATCACCCCCGGTCTCTACGCGAAGGAGCGGCGCTACGCGCTCACCTTCGTCTCCGTGGCCGCAGTGCTGTTCGTCTTCGGGGCGGTGCTGGCCTTCCTGGTGGTCACCCAGGGCCTGAGCTTCCTGCTCAGCATCGGCGACGAGGTGCAGACCACGGCGCTGACCGGTGAGTACTACTTCTCGTTCATCATCGCGCTGCTGCTGATCTTCGGGGTCAGCTTCGAGATCCCCCTGCTCGTGGTGATGCTGAACCTCGCGGGCGTCATCTCCTACGAGAAGCTCAAGGCGTGGCGGCGGGGGCTGATCTTCGCCTTGTTCGTCTTCGCCGCGATCGCCACGCCCGGTCAGGACCCGATCTCGATGCTGGCGCTTGCGCTGGCCCTCGTGGCGCTGTTCGAGATCGCCATCCAGATCACGAGGATCAACGACCGTCGTCGTGCCGCGCGCCGCGCCGCCGAGGGCTGGGACGAGTGGGACCCCGACGCCCCGAGCCCCATCGACACCACGCCGAGCAAGATCGACGTCAGCCCGAGCTCGATCGACGAGCCGAGCACCCTCGACCCGCCCGGCCCGATCGAGGTGCCGCAGAACAACTCCGACTCCGCCCGCCGGGTCGACGACGCCACCTGACCCCGAGCCGCTCCGCCGCCGCTGCTGCGCCGCTACGGCTGCGCGGCTGCCGGCGGAGCGCTCGCACGAAGCACGTCGGTGGCCCGGTGGTCCGGTCCCACCCCGTCCACCAGCAGTACGTCCGCGATCGAGTTCTCCGTGCGCAGCGGGAGGATCGCCCGGTAGGCGGGTGAGTCGTACCAGTCCTGCGCCTGCTGCCGCGTGGGGAAGGCGACCACGATGAGATGTCCGGGGAACTCGCCCTCGACCACGGTCGTCTCGGCGCCGTGCACGATGAACCGGCCGCCGAACGGCTCGAGCGTCGCGTCGATCCGCTCCAGGTACTCAACGATCGCCGGCCCGATGGTGACCTCGCGCATGTGCGCGACGGCGTAGGTCGTCATGGTTCCTCCCCGGTCCGGCGGCCGGGCTGTCCGGCCGTCGGGTACCAGCCTGGGCGGGAGCGGAGTGCCCGGTCGATGACCTGGGAGGTAAGGCGGCCGGCTCAGGCCGCCTCGCGCCAGACCATGATCCGGTCGTTCTCGCCCGCCAACAGCACCGCCGCGGGCTGCACCTGCAGTCGCCACGGCTCCAGCCGCAGCGCGGCGAATCCGGGGGAGAGCGGCCCGTCCCAGCCGGAGATGATCGCCGGGTCGTAGCCGACCGGCTCCGGGGCCGAGCGGAAGCGCTCCCACAGCTCGGTCCGCGTCTCCTCGTCGGTGTGCAGGCTCGCCCTGCACTGGGCGGTGGCGGTGTCCTGCGAGGGGTCCCAGTAGGTCAGCGAGACGTACGGGTGGGCGTCCAGGTGCGCCTGCTTCGTCGGCGACGGCCCGGTGCCGACCCAGCCGACCAGACGCTCGCCGTCCCACTCCCAGATGGGGTGCAGGATCCGGGTCCACGGCCTGCCCTGCGTGTCGACGGTGGCGGTGGTGGCCCAGACGATGCGGTGGGCAAGCGCGACGAATGCGGGAGCGGTTTCGGAGAGCGAGGACACGGGACGACCTTCTCATGACGTGCGATTGCCCCGTTGTGACCAGGCAGTCCCGATTGACGGTGCTCCGATGTGGAAACCTGGGCCGGTGGCAAGCAGCAATCCCGCTCCCGCGGAGGCATACGCCGCCGCCAGGAGCCGCGCCGCACGCCCCCGCCTCGCGGAGTTCGCAGGGAGTCTCCCCTTCGAGCTCGACGGGTTCCAGCACACGGCGTGTTCCGCTCTCGAAGACGGGCACGGGGTCCTCGTATGCGCGCCGACCGGTGCCGGCAAGACCGTGGTCGGTGAGTTCGCGGTGCATCTCGCGCTCGCCCAGGGTCTCAAGTGCTTCTACACGACCCCGATCAAGGCACTGTCGAACCAGAAGTACGCCGACCTTGTGCAGCGCCACGGTGCCGACGCGGTCGGCCTGCTGACCGGCGACACCGTCATCAACGGCGACGCGCAGGTGGTGGTGATGACCACCGAGGTGCTGCGCAACATGATCTACGCCGGGTCCCGCCAGCTCGAGCACCTGGGCTTCGTGGTGATGGACGAGGTGCACTACCTCGCCGACCGCTTCCGCGGTGCCGTCTGGGAGGAGGTCATCCTCCAGCTCCCGGAGCACGTCGCGCTGGTGAGCCTGTCGGCCACCGTGAGCAACGCCGAGGAGTTCGGCGACTGGCTGGTGACCGTGCGCGGCGACACCACCGTGGTGGTCGACGAGCATCGTCCGGTGCCGCTGTGGCAGCACATGATGGTCGGCAACCGGCTCCTGGACCTGTTCGCGGGCGAGGACGCCGCCGGCGAGCTGAAGGTGGACCCCGACCTCGTGCGCTACACCCGCGATCTCGACCGGCAGAGCGCCGTGTGGGACCGGGGACGGGGCCGCGGCCCCCGCGGTGGCGGGAACGGCCGCTCCTCCAGCCGGTTCCGGCCTCCTTCGCGCACCACCGTGATCGACCGGCTGGACCGCAACGCGCTGCTCCCCGCGATCACGTTCGTCTTCAGCAGGGCGGGCTGCGACGCCGCGGTCGGCCAGTGCGTGCGCTCCGGACTGCGGCTCACCACCGAGGTCGAGGCCGAGGAGATCCGGCGCACGGTGGAGCGTCGCACCGTCGACCTCCCGCAGGCCGACCTCGCGGTCCTCGGGTACTGGGAGTGGCTCGAGGCGCTGGAGCGCGGGATCGCGGCCCACCACGCCGGGATGCTGCCCGCGTTCAAGGAGACCGTGGAGGAGCTGTTCGTCCGTGGCCTGGTCCGCGCGGTGTTCGCGACCGAGACCCTGGCCCTCGGGATCAACATGCCCGCTCGCACCGTCGTGCTGGAGCGCTTGGTCAAGTTCAACGGCGAGTCGCACGCCGACCTGACTCCGGGCGAGTACACGCAGCTCACGGGCCGCGCCGGCCGCCGCGGGATCGACGTGGAGGGCCACGCGGTCGTGATCTGGCAGCCCGGCGTCGACCCCGTCCAGGTCGCCGGGCTCGCGTCGACCCGCACGTACCCGCTGCGCAGTTCGTTCCGGCCCGGCTACAACATGGCCGTCAACCTGGTCAAACGGCTCGGCACGGAGGCGGCCCGCGAGCTGCTCGAGAAGTCGTTCGGGCAGTTCCAGGCGGACCGGTCGGTGGTGGGGCTGGCCCGGCGCATCGAGCGCAACAACGAGGCGCTCGCGGGCTACGCCGAGTCGATGCACTGCCACCTCGGGGACTTCGCCGAGTACGCGGCGCTGCGCCGCCGCGTCGGGGAACGGGAGAAGGCGCTCTCACGTCAGGGTGTGGCCGACAGCCGGGAGGCCGCGGCCGAGTCACTGCGGGCCCTGCGGCCGGGGGACGTCATCGCGGTACCCGGTGGCCGGCGCGCCGGTCTGGCCGTGGTGCTCGATCCCGGTCTCGCCCCCGGGGCCGACCCGCGCCCGCTGGTGCTCAGCGAGGACCGGTGGGCGGGCAGGCTCTCCTCCGCCGATTTCCCCACGCCTGTCGAGCCGCTCGGGCGGATGCGGCTGCCCAAGCGTGTCGACCACCGGACACCGAGCGTGCGTCGCGACCTCGCGTCGTCGCTGCGCAACACGGGGATCGTCGCTCCCGCTGCGCCCCGGCGGCGCTCGCGCGGCGGAGCCACCGACGATCCGGAGCTCGCGACGCTGCGCCGGACCCTGCGTGCCCACCCGTGCCACGGCTGCGACGACCGCGAAGCCCATGCGCGGTGGGCGGACCGGTACGCCCGTCTGGAGCGCGAGACCGAACAGCTGCGGCAGAAGGTGCGGGCGACCACCCACTCCCTGGCGCGGGCCCTCGACCGGATCCGCGCGATCCTCGCGGAACGGGGCTATCTCGACGGCGACGAGGTCACCGCGCACGGTGAGCGGCTCGCGCGGCTCTGGGGTGAGTCGGATCTGCTGACCGCGGAGTGCCTGCGCCACGGCGTGTGGGACGGGTTGGGCGCCGCGGAGCTGGCTGCGGTGGTGTCGTCGCTGGTCTACGAGTCGCGACGGGATAACGGCCCGATGCCGCAGGTGCCGTCGGGTCCCGTGTCGGATGCCCTGGGCCGGACGGTGCGGACCTGGGCCGAGCTGGAGGGCGACGAGCGCCGCCACCGGGTGGATCGCACCCGTGAGCCCGACCTCGGTTTCGCCTGGCCCATGTACCGCTGGGCTCGGGGTGAGTCGCTGTCGGTCGTGCTGACGGCCGCCGAGCAGAACGGCGCGGAGCTCTCGGCAGGCGACTTCGTGCGCTGGTGCCGTCAGGTGCTCGATCTGCTCGACCAGATCGCCGGCGTCATGGGCCGCAGCGACGGTGTGGGCCGTGCGGCGGCTCAGGCGGTGGCGGCTGTGCGGCGCGGAGTGGTCGCCGTCGGCGCCGTGTGAGCAGGGTGTTCCCAGGCCCGTGATCGGGTTGTGCTTGGATCGCCCGACCGCACCTGGCAGAAAGGTCCCCGATGAGCGCGCCCCAGGGTCCCAACCCGCCGCATGGCAGTCCTCCGGGGAACCCGGCGGATCAACCGGCATGGGGTCAACAGCCGCCCGGCGGCTGGGGCCAGCAGCCACAGGACGGGGATCCGGACCAGACCCGAGCGGTTCCGACCGGCCCCGAGACCCGCGCCGTGCCGACGCAGGGCCCGGGCAACGAGCCGCCGCCCCAGCCGGGGCAGTTCGCCAGCCCGCACAAGCAGCACACCGAGACCGTCCCGGGCATGCCGGCGCAGCACTCGGAGACCATGCCGGGCATGGCGCCGTACGGCCAGCCGCCCCAGCCCCAACCGGGCCTGCCGCCCTACGGCCAGCCCCACCCGGGTCAGCCGCCCTACGGTCAGCCCCAGCAGTTCGGGCAGCCGCCCTACGGCCGTCCCCAGCAGGGCCCACAGCAGCCCTACGGCGGGCCGCAGCCCGGCGGACCCCAGCAGTTCGGATCGCCGGGCTGGGGGCAGCAGCCCACCCAGCAGTGGGCGGGCCAGCAGCCTGCGGGTCAGCAGCCGTGGGGGCAGGCCCGCCCGCCTGCGCCGGCTCCGGCCGGGAAGAGCGGGGCGAAGCGCCTGCTGCTGCCGATCATCGGCGGCGTCGTGGTCATCGCGGTCATCGCCGTGCTCGGGTTCGTGTGGCCGGGGTTCTTCGTCAGCAAGGTGTTCGACCAGGCCGCCCTGCAGGACGGCGTGCAGCGAGTCCTCGCACAGAACTACAACCTCGACGTGTCCGCCGTGCAGTGTGACGCGGGGATCCGCGTCTCCGAGGGCACGAGCTTCGAGTGCCAGGCCACCGTGGACGGCGCCACCGTGAAGGTCCCGATCACGATCACGAGCCCGGACGGCGCGTACGAGGTGGGCCGCCCCGCCTGACCCACGGAGGGCCCGGAACCGGGTTTGCCCGGGAGAGGGCTTCGGGCAGCATCACGCTCTGTGAACCCCGACGTCCGCGTCCTCGAGGCCGACCAGCTCCGATCGGCCCACATGCTCTTCGCCGCCACGATCCACCGCGGCCCGGTCGATGACCAGCGGTGGTCCCACACGGCCACGACCTACAGCCCCGGGCGCACCCTCGGGGTCCATCACGGCAGCGCGCTGGTGGCCACGGCGACGTCCATCCCGAGCCAGCTCGTGGTGCCCGGTGGCGCCGTGCTCCCGATGGCCGCCGTCACGCGCGTCGGTGTGCGGGCCGACCACACTCGCCGGGGCCTGCTGACGGCCCTGATGCGAGCCCAGCTCGACGACGTCGCGGCGCGGGGCGAACCGGTGGCGACGCTGCGGGCCAGCGAGGCGCGGATCTACGGGCGGTTCGGCTACGGCGTGGCCACCCGCGGGCGGGACCTGAATGTGAACGCCGAGCGCGCGGGGTGGCGGTCCGGTGCGCCGCTGGGCGGGTCGGTACGCCTGCTCGACCGGGACGAGATCCTCCCGACGATGCGGGACGTGCACGCGACCATCGCGCTGAACCGTGTCGGGAGCATCACCAGGCCCGACCGATGGTGGCAGAGCATGTTCGGGAAGCGGATCGACGAGCGCGAACCCGTCCTCGGCGTCGTGCACACGGGAGCAGGCGGCGACGACGGCTTCGCGATCGCGTTCCGGACCTCCGCCGCGGGCTTCGCGGAGCAGACGCTGGAGATCGCCGACCTGCAGGCCGCGGACGTGCAGGCGACGGCGGGGCTCTGGCGGTTCCTGCTCGGCGTCGACCTGATCACCTCGGTTCACACCGAGCTGCGGCCGTTGGACGAGCCCCTGGAGCTCCTGCTGGGCGACCCGCGGGCCTGCGCGGTCGCCGGGCAGCACGACGAGACGTGGTTGCGGCTCGTGGACGTGCCCGCGGCTCTCGCCGCCCGCTCCTACGGGCCCGCCGATCCGGTGCTGCTCGCGGTGCACGACCCGTTGCTGGAGAAGAACGCCGGCGTCTACCGGATCGCCGACGGCAGCGTGGAGTTCGTCGGGCCCCTCGGCGGCCCGGTGACGCCGGAGTTGGAGTGCGACGCGGCGGCGCTGGCGATGGCCTATCTCGGGGACCGCACGCCCTCGCAGCTCGTGGCCACGGGCTGGTGGAGCGCACCCGACCCGAGCGCCGTCCGGCGCGCCGACACCGCGTTCGCCACAGCCGAGGTGCCGTGGTGCGGCACGTACTTCTGAGCTGCCGCCTATCCGGCCGCGGCGGACTTCGCCAGCGCGGCGAGCAGCCGGTCGACCGAGCCGCCGAGTCCCCAGCGCTCGGTCAGTGCGGCCAGGCGGCCCGGGTCGGCAGGTGACCCGGGCAGGGCGTCGGGCCGGTCGTGGCGGACCGGGGCGTCCTGCGCCACCCGGACCACGGGTTCCACGACCGCGAGATACGGCGCCGCCGCGGCCAGCTTGGTGCGGACGGGCGGGGACAGCCGCGCGTCCGACCGATCGGTGACGGCGGCCACGAGCTCGGCCCACGAGTCGAAGCGGCCGACGAGCGTGGCCGCGGTCTTCGCCCCGACCCCGGGCACGCCGGGCAGCCCGTCGGACGGGTCGCCGCGCAGCATGGCCATCTCGGCGTAGGCCTCGCCTGCCCGGGACACGGGCACGCCGTACTTCGCTGCCACCTCGGCCGGGCCCAGGTGCTCGGCCTTCGCGAGGCCCCTGCCGACGTAGAGCAGGCGCACCGGGACGGGTTCCTCGCGCACGATCTGCATCAGGTCACGGTCGCCGCTCACGGCCAGCACCGCGTCCGTCCGCTCACCCGCCGCGAGCGTGCCGATCACGTCGTCGGCCTCGTAGCCCTCGGCACCGGCAGTGGCGATGCCGGCCGCGGCCAGCACCTCGAGCAGGATCGGGACCTGAGGCGCGAGGGTGTCGGGCACCTCTTCCGGGAGCCCGGCGGGGGCCACGTCGGGCTCACCGGGCACCCGGTGCGCCTTGTAGGACGGCAACGCCTCGACGCGAAACGCCGGGCGCCAGTCCAGGTCGAGGCACGCGACGAGCCGCGTGGGCCGCCGTTCGGTGATCAACCGCGCCACCATGTCGGTGAACCCGCGCACCGCGTTGACGGGGGTGCCGTCCGGCGCGGTGATCGTCTCGGGCACGCCGTAGTAGGCGCGGAAGTAGAGGCTCGCGGCATCCAGCAGCATCAAAGAGGGCGCAGGCGCGGTCACGCTGGGACAGCTTGCCGGAATACGCTGCCATCCATGACACCGGCCGTTCCGATCGCGCTGCTCGCCGACCGCATCCGCCGTGCCGGAGAGGTTGCAGCGGCGCACGACACCGACTTACTGCTCGTCACCCCCGGCACCGATCTGCGTTACCTGATCGGTGCCGATGGCGAGTCCCACGAGCGCCTCACCTGCCTCGTGCTACCCGCTGCCGGCCACAGGGCGCCCCCGGCCCTCGTGGTGCCGCGGCTGGAAGCACCGGGTTACGCCGGGCTGCCCCTGGACGATCTCGGCGTGGAGGTCGTCACCTGGATCGACGGCGAGGATCCCTACCTGCTCGTCAGCGATCTCGCGGGCGGGCCGACCAGGGTCGCCGTGGTGGACTCGATGCCGGCCGCTCACGTCTTCGGTCTCCGCGACGCGCTCCCGGACGTCCTGCAGGAGCTCGCCGGTCCGGTGTTGCGGGACCTGAGGATGCGCAAGGACGCCGCCGAGGTGGCCGAGCTGCGCGCGGCCGGAGCGGCGATCGACCGCGTGCACGCCCGGATGGCCGAGTTCCTGAAGCCCGGCCGCACCGAGCAGCAGGTGGGAGCCGACATCGCCGCGGCGATCGTGGAGGAGGGCCACACGTCGGCCGCCTTCGTGATCGTCGGCTCCGGGCCCAACGGCGCCAGCCCGCACCACGGCGTGTCCGACCGGGTGATCGCGGACGGGGACGTCGTCGTGATCGACATCGGCGGCCCGCTGCCGAGTGGCTACTACTCCGACTGCACCCGCACCTACGCCGTGGGAGACACCCCGCCGGCGTCAGTGCGCGAGGCCTACGCCGTGCTGCAGGACGCGCAGGACCGCGCCGTGGCCGCCGTCCGGCCGGGTGTCACCGCCGAGCAGGTGGACGCCGCTGCCCGGCAGCCGATCACCGCCGGAGGCCTCGGTGAGCGGTTCGTGCACCGCACGGGGCACGGCATCGGACTGGACGTGCACGAGGACCCCTACATCGTCGGCGGGAACGCGCTTGCGCTGGAGCCGGGTATGGCGTTCAGCGTGGAGCCCGGCGTCTACCTCGACGGCGAGTGGGGTGCTCGGATCGAGGACATCGTCGTGGTGACCGACGACGGTTGTGAGCGGCTCAACGGCCGTCCGCGCGACCTCGTGGTGCTCTGACACCAGGGCCTCTGCGGGCCGGGCCGGGGTGTGCGACCAGACCTCGAGCCCGGCGCGGGCGGCTGAGGCGGCTCAGGCGGCCGCCGGTGCCGGGTGCGCCGCCTCGACCCGGTTGTGGCCGTCCGGCCCGGTCACGCACGAAGCCGCCTGCGCGGGTGAGCGCACGAAGTCGGCGAGGCAACGCCCCATCTCGGCGTGCGCTGCAGCATTGGGGTGGAACGACTCCTGGGCGAGGTGGAAGCCGACCGCGTCGAGGCCGCCGTGGACCAGCGCCTGCGGGTCGACGGTGATGCGGCGCTGCCACTCGTCCGAGGGCAGGGGGTGGCTGCAGGCCTCACGGCCCTCCGTGGCCCGCACCATGTCGAGGAACCGCGCGCCCGTGCGCTGGGCGACACCGGCGAGGGCGGCCGAGAGCGCGGGGAACAGCGTGGTGCGACCCCACGCGGCGTCGGCCTTGTTGTAGGGACAGCCCTGGAGCGCCTGCGCGCGCACCGCGTGCTCCGAGACCGGCGAGGCATAGGACAGCAGCACGAGCTGGTAGCCGTTGTCGGCGTAGCCCGCCCGGCGCATCGCCTCCCGGACATCGCGCACCGCCGCCTCGACCTTCGACGCGGTGGCGGCCATGCGGCCGCCGACCAGCGGCCCGATCGTGTCGCGGCACGGGGGCCGGCGCGTGTCGAGGAACGCGGCGATGCAGGCGATACCGGTGGCGGTGAGCGCGGCGTCGTCGTTGGCGCCGACCTGCAGGACGACGGTGGTGACCTGGTAGCGGGTGGCGACGTCGATGAGGCGCTGTGCCTGCGACCCCTCGGTGTTGTGGCTCCCGCCGAAGGCCACGGCCGCGGAGTCGGCACCCGAGCAGGCGAGGTTGACCGACTGCTGGGCCAGCCCGGTGCGGTTGATGTAGGCGTGCGGCGAGCGGTGGCACCAGTCGCCGTTCTCCCCGCGGGTGCCGGGCTCGTAGTCGCCCGCCCCGTCGCCGGACGCGGCGCTGTCGCCCAGTGCGACGACCGCTGTGGGCCGCGCGTCGGCGGCTGCTGCCGGCCCGCCCAGCAGCGCCGCGACGACGGCGAGCAGGCAGGCCATGGCGACCACGGCGAGCGGGGAGCGAGATCGATTCACGATGACGACGCTAAGCGGCGGTCCCGAACCCGGCCAGGGCGTCCGGCGACATCAGTGGACAGGTCACAGCCAACGCCCGGGCGGAGCAGCGTAGACCTCACGATGGGCGAGTGCTCTCCCTCGTTCGGGGGTATATCCGGGGAGAACTCAGGGCTGCATCGGGGCGCTCACCGAGTTCTCCCCTTTCGCCGCCGCTGCAAACTGGATCTTGAGCGGCGACGGACGCCGCATCTGGAAGAAGGAGCTCCTCGTGGCATCGACACTGGCCCGCCCGCAGCACGGGAAGGTCATCGCCGGGGTCTGCGCGGGACTCGCCGAACGTTTCGGCTGGAGCCCGTTCGCCGTCCGGCTCGCGTTCCTGCTGTCCTGCCTGTTGCCCGGCCCGCAGTTCGTCGTCTACATCGTGCTGTGGATGATCATGCCCAAGCGCCCCTACTGATCGGTGCGGTAGACAGGCCCGGTGACCCGCACCCTGCTGCTCGGCGCCCGGGTTCTCGACCCGGGCGGCCGGGGGGACGCCGAGGCCGTCGAGCTCGACCGTGACCGCATCAGTTTCGTCGGCACGGCCGCCCAGGCCCGGGAGCGGGCGCCGGGCGCCACCGTGCTCGAACTGGACGGCGCGGTGATCGCCCCGGCGTTCGTCGATGCCCACGTCCACGCCACGGCCACCGGCCTGCTGGTCGACGGTGTCGACCTCACCGGCTGCGCATCGCCCGAGTCGCTGCTCGCGGCGGTGGCCGCCCGCGCGGCGCAGCGCCCGGGCGCGCTGGTCTGGGGCCACGGCTGGGAGGACCAGCTCTGGGCGGGCGCGCTGCCCACCCGCGCCGCGCTCGACCGGGCCGCCGCGGGTGCCCCCGTGTACCTGAGCCGGATCGACGTGCACTCGGCGCTCGTGTCCTCCGCGCTGCTCGACCGGGCTCCCGCCGCCGTCGGCGCGGCTGGCTGGTCCGACGGTCCGCTGTCGGCCGACGCGCACCACCACGCCAGGCGGGCGGCGCTGGCCGCGGTGGACAGCACGGGCCGAGCCGCAGCCCAGACCGCCTTCCTCACCGCGGCCGCCGCCCGGGGCATCGCCGTGGTCCACGAGTGCGCCGGGCCCGACATCTCCTCCGCCGACGACCTGGCCGAGCTGGTCGGTCGTCCGGGCCCCGAGGTGGTCGGCTACTGGGGTGAGGCGGTGACCACGGCCGGGGAGGCCCGTGAGCTGCTCGCCGCCACCGGCGCGCACGGCCTGGCCGGGGACCTGTTCGTCGACGGCTCGATCGGATCGCGCACCGCTGCGCTGCGGGCCCCCTACGTCGGTACTGCCGGGTGCACCGGCAACCGCTACCTGGACGCCGGCGCCGTTGCCGCGCACGTCGCGGCCTGCACCGGCGCCGGAGCGCAGGCGGGTTTCCACGTAATCGGCGACGCCGCCACCGACCTGCTCCTGGCCGGGCTCGACGCCGCCGCTGCGGCCACATCGGTCGGGGCCCTGCGGGCGGCCGCCCATCGCGTCGAGCACCTCGAGATGATCGATCCCGAGCAGGCGCGGCGGCTGGCCGAGCTGGGCGTCGTCGCCAGCATGCAGCCGATGTTCGACGCCCTCTGGGGCGGCGCCGCCGGGATGTACGCCGAGCGGCTCGGCCCGGACCGGGCGGCCGGGATGAACCCCTTCGCCGCGCTCCGGGACGCGGGGGTCGTGCTGGCGTTCGGGTCCGACTCGCCCGTCACGCCGCTGGGCCCATGGGCGGCCGTGCACGCCGCGGTCCGCCACCACACCCCCGGCTCGGGGCTGCGGCTGTCCGAGGCGCTGGCGGCGCACACGGCCGGCGGGTACCGCGCTGCCGGCGAGCGGGGACAGCTCGCCGGCAGGCTGGTGCCCGGCGCCCCGGCCTCCTACACCGTCTGGGACGCAGGCCCCGACGCCGTCGATCACGCCCGGCCGCCGCGCTGCCTGCGCACCGCCCACAGGGGGGTGGTGCTGCACGACACCCTTCCTGGTGTGGGACCATTCGCGTCATGACGGACCGGACGGGCTTCGCGGGTGTGTCCCGCTGCTGTCCGGGGTGTTGTCGCTGCTGTCGCTGTCGCAGCTGACCACCCCCGCTTCCGTCCATTCGGCCGCCATCGCGGCCCGCACAGTCTGTGATCACGAACGTGACCGCTTCCCCCGATCTGCGTGGCCACACCGTCCTCGTGCTGCACGCCCACCCCGACGACGAGGCGATCTTCACCGGCATCACGCTCCGCCGCCTGGCCGAGGCCGGTGCGCGCACCGTGCTGGTCGTCGCCACCGCAGGTGAGCTCGGCAGCTCCCGCCTTCCGCTGAGGCCCGGCGAGACGATCCCCGAGCGCCGCGTGGCCGAGCTCGAACGGGCAGCCGAGCTGCTCGGAGTGTCCCGTCTGATCCTGCTCGGCAAGCGCGATTCGGGGCTCCCCGGGTGGACGGCCGGTGAACACGCACGCGCGCTCGCCGCGGCCGACCCGCTGCACCTGGCGCGCCACGTCGCCGAGATCGCCGACGACGAGGGCGCCGGCACCGTCGTCCACGACGACGAGCACGGCATCTACGGCCACCCCGACCACCGGGCGGTGTTCCGGATCGGCGCCACGGCGGCCGAGATGGTGCAGGCGAGCGCCTACCGGATGACCGTCGACAGGGAGCACCTGCACGTGACGGCGCGGGACGGCCACCTGGTCCACGGAGCCGCGCGCGCGGCCGCGGTGCCCTTCGGCCGGGCCACCGCGGAGATCGGCCTCGCCGTGTCCGGCTCCGGCGAGCACCTCACGGTCAAGCGGGAGGCGATGATCGCGCACGCCTCCCAGATCGCACCCGACGAGGTGCCGGCCGCGGATTTCGCCGCCGCCTACGGCTACGAGTGGTACCGGCGCAGCGGAAAGCCAGGTCTCCTGGACGCGCTCGGCAACGTGCACCTGCTCGCTCCCGTGCCTGCCTGACCGGGCAGGTCCGACATCGGCGACGGACGGGACGACCGACGTGCCGGTCGGGGGAGAGTCGGCAGCCGACAGCCCGGTTCCGGGTGCCGCTGGTCACGGCCGTCATACATCGGCGCCGTAGGCTCTGCTCCCGTGGCCGTACCCACCACCACCGTCGCGTCGGAGCCGTCCGAGCCCGGTCCGCCTCCTCCCGCCCGGTGGCGCCGCCGCGCCTGGTCGGCCTTCGCCGCGCGGTTCGTGGCGGTGGCCGGTGGCGGTCTGCTGTTGTACCTGAGTTTCCCGCCCCGCACCGTGTGGTGGCTGGCTTTGCCGGCGTTCGCGCTCCTCTGGGCGGCACTGCGCGGCCGTGGCGTGCGGGCCGGGTTCGGCTGGGGCTACCTGTTCGGGTTCGCGTTCCTGCTCCCGCTGTTGGTCTGGATCGGCTCGCTCGTCGGCCCGGTGCCGTGGGTGGCGCTGTGCGTGTTCGAGGCGCTGTTCTTCGGTCTGGCCGGCGCGGGGATGTCCCTGGTGTCCCGGCTACCTGCCGCGCCGATCTGGGCCGCGGCGGTGTGGATCGGCGGCGAGGCGCTGCGGGCGCGGGTGCCGTTCGGCGGGCTGCCGTGGGGCCGTGTCGGGTTCGGCCAGCCCGACGGACCTCTGCTGCCGCTCGCGTCGATCGGCGGTGAGCCGCTGCTGTCGTTCGCCACGGTGCTGGCCGGGCTCGCGCTCGGCGAGGTGGTGCGCCGGATCGTCCGGGATCCTGGCGTCCTCCGGCGCCGTCCCGTTGCGCTCGCCACGCCCGCCGTCATCCTGGTGCTGACGCTGGTGGCAGGGCCGCTGGCGGCGCTCGTACCCGCCGCTCCCGGCGCGCCCGACCGCACCGTCACGATCGCCGCCGTGCAGGGCAACGTGCCGCGCCTGGGCCTGGACTTCAACGCCCAGCGCCGTGCCGTGCTCGACAACCACGTCCGCGTCACCGAGCAACTGGCGGCCGACGTCGCGGCCGGGAAGCGGCCGAAGCCGGACCTGGTGATCTGGCCGGAGAATTCCAGCGACATCGACCCGTTGCAGAACCCCGATGCGGCCGCGCAGATCGACCGCGCCGCACGTGCCATCAACGTCCCGATCCTGGTCGGTGCGGTGCTCCGCAATCCCGACGGTCGCACCACCACCAACTCCGCCCTCGTGTGGCAACCGGGGGTCGGGGTCGTCGAGCGCAACGACAAGCGCAGGCTGCAGCCCTTCGGGGAGTACATGCCGTGGCGCAGCTTCTTCCAGCACTTCTCGTCCTACGTCGACCGCGCGGGCTACTTCGTGCCCGGCCCCGGCACCGGCGCGGTGGACATGGCGGGAGTCCGGGTCGGGATCGCGATCTGCTGGGAGATCGCGTTCGACGACCTGGTCGAGCAGAGCGTCGAGGCCGGGGCCACCGTGCTCGCCGTGCCGAGCAACAACGCCACATTCGGGTTCTCGGAGATGACCTACCAGCAGCTCGCGATGTCGCGGGTCCGGGCCGTCGAGCACGATCGGCCGGTGATCGTGGCGACCACGAGCGGCGTCAGCGCGACGGTGACTCCGGACGGCACCGTCACCGCCAGCACCCGCGAGTTCACGCCCGATGTCCTGGTGGATCGAACCACTCTCAAGGACACCACTACGCTGGCCACTCGGTTGGGCGCCGTACCCGAATGGGTTCTGGTCGCGTTGGGAGTGGTGGCGGTCGGCGTCGGGGTTGTGGCCCGGCGTCGCACGGGCACGCGTGTGGGGAAGGACGAGGATGGTTGAGCCCACGGTTCCGGTGCTGGTGGTGATCCCGACCTACGAGGAGCGGGACAACCTGGAACCGGTGCTGTCCCGCCTGCACGCCGCGGTTCCCACGGCCGACGTCCTGATCGTGGACGACGCGAGCCCGGACGGCACCGGTGAGCTCGCCGACGCTCTGGCCGCCGCCGATCCCCGGATCTCCGTTCTGCACCGGGCAGGAAAGGCCGGACTCGGCGCCGCCTACCTCGCCGGGTTCGCCGCCGCCTTGCGCGGCGAGTACCAGTTCGTCGTCGAGATGGACGCCGACGGTTCCCACCCGCCCGAGGACCTGCCTGCCCTCCTCGCGGCCCTCGACGACGCGGACGTCGTGATCGGCTCGCGGTACGTGCCCGGCGGCGTGGTGCGCAACTGGCCAATGCACCGCGAGATGATCTCCCGGGGCGGCAACCTGTACTCCCGCATCGCGCTCGGTGTGCCGATCAAGGACATCACGGCGGGCTACCGGGCGTTCCGCCGGCAGGTGCTGGAGGAGCTCGACCTCGACGAGGTCTCGTCGCAGGGCTACTGCTTCCAGATCGACATGGCCTGGCGGGCCGTGCAGGCCGGCTTCCGGGTGCGCGAGGTCCCGATCACGTTCACCGAGCGGGAGCGTGGCAGGTCGAAGATGAGCGGGGCGATCGTCGCCGAGGCGTTCTGGCGCGTGATGTGCTGGGGCACCTCCCGGGTGCTGCGCCGCTCGCACGGCCGAGACGACGCGGTGTCGGGCGGCCCGGTGCGTGCATGACCGAGGCTCGCGAGGAACTGAGCTGGGAGCAGTTCGGCACGGCGGCGCGTGAGCTCGCCGAACAGATCGCGGCCGACGGCTACCAGCCCGACATCATCCTGTCGATCGCGCGGGGCGGCCTGTTCGTGGCCGGTTCGCTGGGTTACGCGCTCGACGTGAAGAACCTGCATGTGGCGAACGTCGAGTTCTACACGGGAGTCAACGAACGGCTGCCCGTGCCGATCATGCTCCCGCCGGTGCCCAACGTGGTGGACCTGTCCGGCTCGCTGGTGCTCATTGCCGACGACGTCGCCGACACCGGTGCCACCCTGAAGCTCGTCCGCGACTTCTGCGTCGGCCACGTGGCCGACGTCCGCTGCGCGGTGGTGTACGAGAAGCCGCAGAGCAGCGTGCAGTGTGAGTACGTGTGGCGGCGCACCAACCGATGGATCAACTTCCCGTGGTCCACGCAGCCGCCCGTGGTGCGGCGCGGCGCTGCTCAGGTTATCGACTCCTAGCGGTCGGCCGCCCGGAGCGTCCGGCTCCTGCGTGCAGACGCACGAGAGCCGGACCACCCGATGGGGCGACCCGGCTCTCGAGGAACTGCGTCAGGCGATCTCGCGACGGCGCTCGGCCAGAAGTTCGAGCCGCTCGTTGAGCAGCACCTCCAGTTCAGCCACCGAGCGACGCTCGAGAAGCATGTCCCAGTGGGTGCGTGGCGGCTTGACCTTCTTCTGCTCGGGCTCGCTCCCGTCGACAAGCCGGGAAATGCTGCCGTGAAGACGGCACTCCCACGTCGCCGGCGCCTCCGCGTCGTTGGCAAAGGGCACTTCGAAGTCGTGCCCCCGCGGGCACGCGTAGCGCATCGACTGCCGCGGTGCGAGGTCGTGGTTGCGATCGGTCTCGTAGCTGACAGCCCCGAGCCGGCTGCCACGGAGCACGCGGTCGGCCATGCGTCGTCCTCCCGTTCACGGCCCGAGGGAGGCTCCCTCGGGCGAATCCACCGGGTGTAACGTCTGCGGAGCAGCCGTCTGTTCCCGCCATCGGGCCGGTTCCGTCAGGTGTCGTTGTCGTATGACGGACACCAAACGTTTCACGCCCCGACCGGTGAGTGTCCCCGATCGGGTGCAGCTACACACGCGACTGTGACGTGTCAGCCAACTGTGACTTATGTCACCGCTGTTGACGAGGTGTTCACACGCGGAGCGGTTGCTCGTTACCGGTGGCCCTGATTGCCCGTCTCACCGGCACGAACGCGAGGGCCACTCCGCCCACGACGAAGAACACCACGAGCGAGACGATCGCGGGCCGGAAGGACCCCGTGACGTCGGCGACCGTGGCGAAGAGCAGCGGACCCAACCACGAGGTGCCCTTCTCGCCGATCTCGTAGAGCGAGAAGTACTCGGCCTCCCTGCCGGGCGGGATGAGCTGGCTGAACATCGAGCGGGTGAGTGCGAGCGTGCCGCCCAGCACCACCCCGATTCCCACGCCGACCGCGAGGAACGGACCCACCGCACCCGGGGTGAGGGCGTACGCGCAACACACGACGGCTGTCCACCCGACGAGGCTGCCGAGCACCGTCCGCTTCGCGCCGAACCGGGCGGCCAGGCGGCCGTGCAGCACGGCGCCGCCGAAGGCGACGAACTGCACGATCAGGATCGTCGCGATGAGCACGGACCGGGGCAGCAGGAGCTCCCGCTCGCCGTAGAGGCCCGCGATCTGCGAGACGGTGGAGATGCCGTCGGCGAACACCAGGTAGGCCGCGAGGAAGGCCAGGGTGAGCGGGAACCGGCGGGCATCGCCCAGCGTGGCGGCGAGCTGGCGGAACCCCGCGGTGAACACGGCCGCCCCGTGCTCGTCCCCCTGCGGCTTCTGGTGGCGGCGCAGCCGCCGTAGCGGCACGAGCGTGAACCCCGCCCACCACACGCCCGCGGTGAGGAAGCAGATCCGCACGGCGTCGGCCTCGGAGAGACCGATCGCATCGTGGCTGAGGTAGATCGTGAGGTGCAGAAGGAGGGCGAGGCCACCCCCGAGGTAGCCGAACGCCCAGCCGCGGGCCGACAGCGCGTCGCGCTCGTCGGGGCGGGCGAGCTCGGGCAGAAACGCGTAGTACACGACGATCGACGCGCCATAGGCGGTGTTCGCGACCAGGAACAGCACGAACCCGAGCTGCCAGTTCGTACCGGCCACGAGGGCCAGCGCCGCGGTGGCGCCTGCCCCGACGAACGCCGACAACCCCAGCATGCGCCGCTTGTCCTGCGTGCGGTCGGCGATCGCGCCGGTGATCGGTAGCACCAGCACCTGCAGGAGCGTGGCCAGCGAGATCAGGTAGCCGTAGACCGAGCCCGCGGCCACGTCGAGGCCGAACAGCGGGACGTTGCAGTCGACGAGCGCGGTGCGGCCCGTGCAGGGCTGCCCGGACGCACGCGCGGCGGCTTCGGCGACCCCCGTCAGGTAGAGCGACAGGAACACCGTGACCACGGAGGTCTGGAAGACCTGGTTGGCCCAGTCGTAGAAGACCCAGCCCGCGCGCTCGCGTGCCTCCGGTGTGGTCATGCCTCCACTGTCTCCGCCGCCGCGTGGGCCGGTGGGTGGACCGGCCACAGCGCCAGCAGGCCGGCGACGAGGACCAGCAGGATGCCGATCATCCCGGCGCGGTCGGAGCCGAACAGGTAGGTGAAGAGGCCGACGAGGGTGGGGGCGAGGAACGACACGGCCCGGCCCGTGGTGGCGTAGAGCCCGAACAGCTCGCCCTCCTGGCCTGCCGGGGCGAGGCGCGCGAGGAAGGTGCGTGAGGAGGACTGCGCAGGCCCCACGAACAGCGTGAGGAACAGGCCGAAGATCCAGAACATCGTCGGGCCGGACACGAACAGCAGGATCACCCCGGCCACCAGCATCCCCACCAGCGAGCCGACGATCACGGCCTTCGGCCCGATCCGATCGTCGATCCGGCCCGCCGCGAGCGCCCCGATCGCCGACACGACGTTGGCCGCGATCCCGAAGATGAGCACATCGCCCGCCCCGATCCCGTACACGGTGACGGCCAGGACCGCGCCGAAAGTAAAGATCGCGGCGAGCCCGTCACGGAACAAGGCACTCGCGCCGAGGAAGTACAGCGTGTGCGGGCTGGTGCGGTAGAGGATGCGCAGATCACGGAACAGCGCGCGGTAGGAGCCCACGATCCCGGGCGCCTTGCGCCGGTCGGCCTGCGGCGGCAGCTCGGGCACCACCAGGAACATCGGCAGCGCGAAGACGAGGAACCAACCGGCCGCGACGAGCGCGACCACCCGGATGTTGAACCCGTTCTCGGTGGGGACGCCCAGCGCACCGCCGTCGCCGCTGATGAATCCCACGTAGACCAGCAGCAGCAGGACGATCCCGCCGAAGTAGCCCATCGCCCAGCCGAAGGCCGACACCCGGCCGATCGTCGCGGGCGTCGAGACCTGGGTGAGCACAGCGTTGTAGGACACCGAGGCGAGCTCGTAGAAGATCGACGACAGCCCGAGCAGCAGCAGACCCAGCCACAGGTAGTGGTAGTCGTCCTGCACGAGGACGAGCCCGGCCGTCGCCACGACCGTCAGCACCGTCCAGATCGCCACCGACAGCTTGCGGCGCCCGGCGTTGTCGGCTCGGCTCCCGATCACCGGGGCCATGAGCGCGATGAGCAGCCCGGCGGCGCCGATCGAGTAGCCGAGCCAGCTGTTCGCGTCGACCGAGCCGGGTAGGTCCGCCCCGACCGAGTCGGTGAGGTACACGGAGAAGACGAAGGTCAGGATCACGGCGTTGTACGCCGAGGAGCCCCAGTCCCAGAACCCCCAGGCGAGGATCTGGCCGCGGGTGGCACCACCGCGGCCGCTCCCGGATAGGCCGGAGCTCACGACTCCTGCCAGGCGTCGCGGGAGTGCAGCACCTCGCGCAGCAGGTCGGGCCGGTCCGACAGCAGGCCGTCGACGCCGAGGTCGAGCAGCGTGGCCATCTCGACCGGATCGTCCACCGTCCACACGTGGACCTCTCGTCCCCCGGCGTGCGCCGTGCGCAGCAGGGCCTCGTCCACCACCGTGAGCGCACCGAAGCGGCGGGGCAGCTGAGCGAGGTTGCCGTGCACCGGTGGGGTGGGTAGCGACGACAACGGACCCGGCAGGGCGTCGAGCCAGGCCCGGGCCCGCAGCCCGAACGCGGAGGCCTGGGCGAGCGAGGTGAACAGCCGGGCTCCGGCCGCGTTCCGTGCCTTCGTCAGCCGGCCGTCGTGATAGCTGCCCAGGCACACCCGGTGCCAGCTGTCGGTGCGTTCGAGCACGGCGAGCACGGGCTCGACAACGCCGTGAGCCTTGAGCTCGATGGTCATCCTGGTGGTGGGCAGCTCGGTGAGTACCTGCTCGAGCAGCGGGATCGGCTCGCGTCCGTTGACCCGCACCTGCGTGAGCGCCGCGGCGGGCAGGGCGGCGATCAGCCCGGCGCCGTCGGTGGTGCGGTCCAGCGTGGCGTCGTGGTGAACGACGGGCACGCCGTCTGCGCTCGCGTGCACGTCCAGCTCGAGGTAGCCGAACCCCTCCTCGACGGCCCGGTGGAACGCGGCGAGCGTGTTCTCGCAGCCCGCGAGGTCGCCCACGTGCCAGCCGCGATGGGCATAGGCCCGGGGGTACCCACCGTCGAGGTAGGGGTGCTGATCCACGCGTGGAGAGTGCCAGTAGACCTTCGTCACGCGCGACGGGGCAGGCGTTTCCGCTCGGTGAACAGCGGGGCCAGCAGGTCGCCGTGCTCGGCGATCCGCGAGGGCAGGTCGGCCGCGGTGAACACGAGGTCGTCGGGACGACGGCAGGCGCGCACCTCCTCCCAGGTCACGGGCGTGGCCACCGTGGGCCGGGCCCGTCCGCGCAGGGAGTAACTCGCGATCGTGGTCTTGTGCGGATTGTTCTGGCTCCAGTCCACGAACACCTTCCCGCGCCGGCGGGCCTTCGCCATCACGGCGGTGACCCGCCCCGGTGTCTCGCGGGCGAGCTCCTCGGCGAGGGCCTTCGCGAACTCCGAGGTCTGCTCGGCACGGGTCACCGTGACCGGCACGTACAGCTGCATCCCTTTGCCGCCGCTGGTGCGCGGGTAGGCGACGAGGTCGTCGTCGGCCAGGCGCTCGGCGATCCGCTCGGCCACCCGTGCGCAGTCGACCACGGTGGTGCCCTCACCGGGATCGAGGTCGAAGACCACGAGGTCGGGGGGCTGGTGCCCGCCGCGCGGGCCGAGCCGCCACTGTGGGACGTGCAGTTCGAGCGCGGCGAGGTTGGCCGCCCAGGCCAGGCCCTCGACGTCGTCGATCAGGGGGAAGTCGGCGCTCTGAGAGCGCCCGCCCGGCGTGCCGACCCGTGCGGTCCGGATCCAGTCCGGCGCGTGCCGCGAGACGTCCTTCTCGAAGAACGACGACTTCTCCACCCCGTCGGGCCAGCGCACCAGCGTGACCGCGCGGTCGCGCAGGTGCGGCAGCATGACGTCGGCAACGGCCATGTAGTGCGCGAGCACGTCCGACTTGGTCGTGCCGGTGAGCGGGTAGATGACCTTGTCCGGGTTGGTGAGTCGCGCCCGTCCGACGCCCGCTGCCGCTGTACGTGGGCCAGGCGCGGTGGACCGCGGCCGCGACGGTGCGGCACCGGCGACCTCCGTGGCCACCTCCAGCCAGTGCTCGCTGCGCCGTCCTGGCTCGTAGACCGAGTCGGCGTCCTTGCCCACGACACCGGGCAGGCCCTGCTGCCCGGCCGCGGCGAGCACCTCGGCCCCGCCACCGTGGAAGACCGGGGCGAGCTTCCAGTGCCTGCCGTCGAGCGGGAGCCGTTCCAGCAACGCCCGCCGCTCCCGGAACGGGAGCGGGCACGTGTCGCGCCCGTCGAGGTGCAGCAGGTCGCCGATCCACAGCTCGGCCTTGTCCGTCGGCCCCACGAGCTCGCCGTCGAGCAGCACCTGCGTGGCGCCGAGCGAGGGCCCGAGCTCGCGCAGCCGGGGGACGGACAGCTCCTCGCCGTCCCCGTCGGTGATCGTCGCGCGGCCGCCGTCCACACGCAGGATGACCCGGCGTCCGCCGAACCCGATCTGCCACCACCGCTCCGGGCCGTCGCCGGGCCGGGGGAGCGGTCCAGGTGTTGCGAGCATCGGCAGCGCGTCGTGCGGAAGCGGCTCTCGGTCAGGAGCAGGATCGGAGCGGCGCAGCAGCCAGTTGTCCTTACCGCCGTTGCGGTCGGTGCGGATGAACACGAACCGGCCGGACGCCCGGGCACCGCGTAGCCGGACGATGACCTCGCGCGGGTTCCACTTCTCGGTCTCGTACGTGCCGGTGTCCCAGATCGTCATCGCGCCGCCGCCGTACTCACCCGCCGGGATCTCCCCGGAGAACTCCAGGTACTCGATCGGATGGTCCTCGGTGCGCACCGCGAGCCGGATCGTCTCGGGCTCGGTCGGCAGGCCCTTCGGCACGGCCCACGAGGCGAGCACGCCGTCGCGCTCCAGACGCACATCCCAGTGCAGCCGCCGCGCGTGGTGCTCCTGGATGACGAAGCGGTGGCCCGGGTCGGACGCCTCGGGATCCGTGTCCGGGACAGGTTCCGGGGTGCGCCGCGGATCGCGCTTGCGGCGGTACTCGTCCAGTGACACGGGGTCAGATTAGGGGCTTGCGCCCGATGCGGGGCACTGTCAGCATAGCCTTGCCTTGCCTTAACGAAGGAGCGCCTGTGTACGTCTGCATCTGCGCGGCGGTGCCGGACACCGAGATCCGTTCTTGCATCGCGCGCGGTGCCAGCACTGTCGAGGATGTGGGCGATGCCTGCGGAGCCGGCACCGGCTGCGGTTCGTGCCATGACCACATCGATGTCTTCCTCGCCGCCGCGAACGCTCCATCGGAGATAGCAGGAATGCCGGTTTCTGCCTGAGCGTCACACTAAGGGTGTTCACACTAAGGGTGCGGTGGCCTGCGCAAAGGCGGTCCTGAGTTCGACCCGTTCGAGCGTCGCCGATACCGTCGCGCTATGCGTGGCGACCCGGAGATCATCGCACTGCTCAATGACCAGCTCACCAGTGAGCTGACGGCGATCAACCAGTACTTCCTGCACGCCAAGATGCAGCAGAACTGGGGCCTCACCAAGATCGCGGCCTACACCCGTGCCGAGTCCATCGACGAGATGCGGCACGCCGAGACAATTACCGACCGCATCCTGTTCCTCGAAGGGCTGCCGAATTATCAGCGCCTCTTCTCCTTGAGGATCGGGCAGACCGTTCGCGAACAGTTGCAGGCCGACCTCGCCATCGAACTGGAGGTCGTCGAACGCCTGCGCCCCGGGATCACGATGTGCCGGGAGAAGGGCGATATCACCACCGCCAACATCTTCGAGAAGATCCTCGCCGACGAGGAACACCACATCGACTACATCGAGACGAACCTCGAGCTGATGGACAAGCTCGGCGAGCAGCTGTACCTGGCTCAGCTCGTGGACCAGCCGCCCACCCCGGGCTGATCCTTCCCTGCTCGCCCGGCCCGCCGCCCGTCCAGTTGGTTCTGCTTGACACTCCGTGAAACGGTTTGCAGAGTTGGGCAGCGAGGACAGGAGCGGGCTTGGTTGTGAAGATCCGGGCGACGACGCGGGCGACGATCCGATGGCGGTGACCATTCACCACGTGGCCCGGGTCGCCGAGGTGTCGGTGTCCACGGTCTCGCGTGCGTTCACCGTGCCCGACATGGTGCACCCGCAGACACGCCGGAAGGTGCTGCAGGCCGCCGAGGAGCTGGGCTACCAGCCGAACCGCGCGGCCCGCGGCCTCGTCACCGGCAGAACCGGCAACATCGGCGTCGTCGTCCCCGACGTCGCCAACCCGTTCTTCTCCGCCGTCCTCAAGGGATGCGCGGCCCGCGCCCGGGGAGCACAGCACGTCGTATTCCTCGCCGACGCGGCCGAGGACCCCCGCGTCGAGGCCGAGATGGTGGGGGCGATGGCCAAGCAGGTCGACGGCATTGTTCTGTGCTCGCCCCGGGAGAACTCAGCAGAGCTGCACCGAGTGGTCGGCACGTCGCCCCTCGTCCTGGTCAACCGCGTGGAGGGCGGCCTGCCCGCCGTGCTCATGGACAGCGCGGACGGCGTCCGGCAGGCCGTGGAGCATCTCGCCGCGCTCGGGCACCGGCGCATCGCCTACCTCTCCGGCCCGGCCGCATCCTGGGCCGGAGAGGAGCGCCTGAGCGGGCTGCGTGCGGCCGCTCCCGCCTGCGACGTCGAGGCGGTCGAGCTCGGGCCGTTCCCACCGACGTTCCAGGGCGGCATCCAGGCCACCGACCTCGCGCTGGCCCGTGGCGTCACCGCCGTGCTGGCCTTCAACGACCTCATGGCCATCGGGGTGCTCAACCGCCTCGCCGCCCGTGGGGTCTCCGTGCCGGGGCAGATGAGCGTGATCGGGTTCGACGACATCGAGATGGCGTCGATGACCACCGAACCCCTCACGACGGTGCAGATGCCGATGGAGGCCGCCGGGCGGGCCGCCGTGGACATGCTGCTCGACGACCCGCAGCCCACCACGGAACTGCAGCGCTGGCTGCCCACCCAGCTGATCGTCCGCTCGACCACTGCGCCCCTGCCGGCGGCCTCGGTGGCGACGCGCTGACGTCGCCTGCCCGGATCAGAGGGCCAGGATCTCGTCCACGTGTACGGGCAGGCCGGTCTCGAAGGATCGGTTGGCCGCGAGGCCGGTGAGCAGCGACTGTGCGCCGTCGCGGTGGGTCGAGGCGCGTCCCAGCGGGTCGGCGGGGCGTTGCCCACCGAAGATCTCCGCGAGCATCCTGGCGTCACCGCCGCCATGGCCCTCGCCGGTGGCCTCCGGCAGGTCGATCTCCAGCGGCTTCTCCCAGTGGCGGCGCACCGTGAGCCGCGAGGAGTGCTCGGGTGCCGCCTCCACCCCGTGCAGGGCTTCGCCCGGTGCCTTGCCTGCCGTGCCGGGGTCGACGAAGGAGTTCTCCACGACGTCGAGCTCGAGCCGGCCCTGGCTGCCGTTGAACGCCACGTGATAGCCCTCCCACGGCGAGTAGGCCGTGAGGTGGTAGCTCATCGTCGCGCCGCTGCGGTAGCGCACGGCCACCGTCATGTCGTCCTCGATCGTGATGCCGTCGCCGAAGACGTTCTGGTCGCGGTGGTAGCCGTCCTCGTGCTCGGCGTCGAGGTAGAGGGCGCGCAGGGTGGGAGAGCCTGCCAGGTCGAGAGCGAACGGGTCTCCCGCCGCCGACTCCGCGCCGTGGGCCCGGGCGTAGGGGTGGGCGAGCTCGCGGCGGGTGCCGTTGGCGGAGCCGTAGAAGAACAGCTTGCCGAGTCCGAACACGACCTCCGGGGACGAGGCGATCCACCAGTTGACCAGGTCGAAGTGGTGGGTCGCCTTGTGCACCATGAGCCCGCCGGAGTTGGCCTTGTCCCGGTGCCAGCGGCGGAAGTAGTCGGCGCCGTGGCGGGTGTCGAGCAGCCACTCGAAGTGCACCGAGCCGATCTCGCCGATCGCCCCGTCGGCGATGACCTCGCGGACCTTGGCGTGCACCGGGTTGTAGCGATAGTTGAAGGTGACGGTCACCGCCCGCCCGGTCTCGGCCTGGGCGTCGAGGATGCGCCGGCAGCGTTCGGCGTCGGTGGTCATCGGCTTCTCGGTGACGACGTCGCAGCCGGCACGCAGCGCGGCCACGATGTACTCGTCGTGGGTGCGGTCGATCGTGGAAACCACGACCGTGTCGACGCGCTCCCGTTCGAGCATCGATCGGAAGTCCTGCGGCTGGTAGGTCGGCACGGGCGGTAGCCCGAACCCCTGCACTGTGCGGTTGTGCACCTGCATCCGCGTGCTGTTCACGTCGCAGAACGCCACGAGCTCCGCGTGCTCGGCATGGGTGCTCGCGATGGCGCGGACGAACATCTGTGCACGGCTACCCAGACCGACGACCGCGTAACGGGTGCGCCGGGCGGTGGGGGTCGCGGTGGAGTGTGCTGCGCTGGCGGTCATGAAGCTCCTGCCGTCGGGGGGTGCGGAGAGGGCTGCAAACGCTTGTAACAGGCGCGCGGGCTGCCCGCTCGCTCCGCGGCTCGCCGAGCGCCCGCAGGTGGCGATGACGTCATGATGCAAACGCCTGAAAACTTCCGCAAGAGCCATTGACCCGGCCCCCGACCCCTGACCTAATGGGCTCGAGCACGCGGTGTGTCCCGGCGCACAGCGGCAGCAAGCATGTGAGTGATCGAAGGAGCTCCCTCATGACCATCTCCGGTATGCGTCGCACGGCGCCGCCCGTGCGATCGCGGTGGGTGCGGCATCTGCTGGCCACCGGCGTCGCCATGGCACTTCTCGCCACCGCGGCCTGCGGGGGTTCCGCGGGGGAGCAGGAGCCCGGTGCGGCACCCGTCACCGACCAGCCCGTGCAGCTCGCGGTGGCCTGGTGGGGCGGTCCCGCGCGCGCGGAGTTCACGCAGAAGGTGCTCGACCTCTACACGCAGAAGCACCCCAACGTCACCTTCACCACGCAGTGGCAGGGCTACGCCGGCTACTACGACAAGATCAACACGTCGGCGGCGGGCCGGAACGCGCCCGATCTCATCCAGATCGACAACCGCGTTCTGCGTGAGTACGCCAACAAGGAGCTCATCGCCGACCTGACGCCGTGGCAGGGCTCGACGCTGAAGGTCGACAAGATCGACCCCAAGCTCCTGGGCACAGGAAAGCTCAACGACAAGCTCTACGCGATGCCGCTCGCCTCGAACACGCAGGCGCTCGCGGTCGACCGCACGGTCGTCGAGCCGCTCGGGCTGCTCCCCCCGGAGACGGGCTGGGCGAGCTGGGACGAGTTCAGCACCTGGGCGGCCAAGGTCACCCAGGGCACCGGCGGCAAGGTGTCGGGCGTCCGCGACGAGAGCGCGAACATCAGCTTCTTCGAGTACTGGCTGCGGCAGAACGGCAAGGAGCTCTACGACGGCCAGAAGCCGGGCTTCACCACGGAGGACGTCACGGCGTGGCTGCAGCTGTGGGCAGACATGCGCCAGAGCGGAGGCGCCTCGTCCGCCGAGGTCGCCCAGCCCGCCAACGCCGGTGACATCTCCAAGAACACCGTCACCACGAAGCAGACGGCGGCGAGCTTCTCCTACGACAACCAGCTCACCGAGCTCAACAAGGCCACCGACCACGACCTGGTGCTCGTCCCGATCCCCGGCGCGGCGAGCGGCGCCTACGCACGGCCGTCGCAGTTCTTCACCGCCTACGCACGGGGCGAGAACGTGGGCACCGCCGTCGACGTCATCAACTTCTTCGTCAACGACCCCGAGGCCGGGGCGATCCTCGGCACCGAGCGGGGGCTTCCCCCCAACGACGACGTCAGTGCCGCCCTCGTCCCGACCTTCACCGACGAGCTGAAGTACGTGGCCGCCTACGACGACCGCGTCACGGGTCAGGCAGGGGACACGCCTCCCGTGCCCGCCCAGGGTGACAACCAGATGGGCCAGCTGCTCATCGCGGCTGCGGAGAACGCGGGCTTCGGGCGCCAGACCCCGCAGGAGGCCGCCGCGGAGTTCGTCTCCCAGGCCACCGCCGAGCTCGAACGCGCGAGCAGCTGACCGGGAGTCGCGCGATGAGCAAGACACTCGAAACGCCGGCAGGAGTGGTGGCGGGTGCGGCAGCGGTGGCCGCCCGGCCGTCCGGTGACCGCCGTTCGGACCGGAAGCGGGAGGCCGTCGCCGGCTACGTCTTCCTCTCGCCGTGGCTGCTCGGCCTCTTCGGCATCACCCTGCTGCCGATGCTGTACTCGCTCTACCTGAGCTTCACCGACTACGACCTCCTGCAGGACCCCGAGTGGGTCGGGCTGGACAACTACGTCCGGATGTTCACCGACGACCCCAAGTACTGGCACGCGGTGGGCGCCACCCTGGTGTTCGGCCTGGTCTCCGTGCCGCTGAAGCTCGCCGTCGCGCTCGGGGTGGCGCTGCTGCTCTACCGCAACCGGCGGGGTGTCGGTCTCTACCGGTCGCTGTACTACGTGCCCTCGCTCCTGGGTGGCAGCGTCGCGATCGCGATCGTGTGGCAGACGCTGTTCGGCGGTGCCGGTGCCGTCAACGAGGTACTCGGCTTCTTCGGCATCGAGGGTCGGAGCTGGATCGCCAACCCGTCCACGGCTCTGGGCACGCTCATCCTGCTCGCGGCGTGGCAGTTCGGTGCGCCGATGGTGATCTTCCTGGCGGGTCTGAAACAGATACCCGCCGAGATGTTCGAGGCGGCTTCGCTCGACGGTGCCGGGCGCCTGCAGCAGTTCTGGCACGTCACCCTGCCGCTGCTTTCGCCGGTGCTGTTCTTCAACCTCGTCCTGGAGACCATCGCCGGGTTCCAGGGGTTCACGGCGGCGTTCGTGATCAGCGGCGGCCTCGGCGGACCGGCCGACTCCACCCTGCTCTACACGCTCTACCTCTACCTGCGCGGATTCGGTGACTTCCAGATGGGCTACGCGTCCGCGATGGCGTGGGTGTTCCTCGTGGCGCTGGGCGTCGTCACGGCGCTGGTGTTCCGCAGCGGCTCTCTGTGGGTCCACTACGCCGACGAGGGGGAGCGCTGATGGGCGTCCCGACCACGATCGCCCCGGTCACGGTCACCCCGGAGCCGGCGACGCCACCTGCTGTGTCGCGGCGCTGGTACGACGGCGCGGCGGCGCACGTGGTGCTCGTCGTGCTGCTGGTCGTCGCGCTCTACCCGATCGTCTACATGATCGGCACCTCGTTCAAGGCGCCCCAGGAGATCTCCAACAACATCGACATCTGGCCACGTGAGTTCACGCCCGGCAACTACGCCGAGGGGTGGGCCGGCATCCCCGGGGTCTCGTTCGGCCGGTTCTTCTTCAACAGCATGGTCATATCCGTCGGGGTGGTGGTGGGCAACGTCGTGTCGTGCGCGCTCGCCGCGTTCGCGTTCGCCCGGCTGCGCTTCCCGCTGCGGGGCGTGTGGTTCGCCCTGATGATCGGCACCTTGCTGCTGCCCCACCACGTGCTGATCGTGCCCCAGTACGTGCTGTTCAACGCGCTGGGCTGGATCGACACCCCGCTGCCGCTGATCGTGCCGAAGCTGCTCGCCACCGACGCGTTCTTCGTCTTCCTTATGGTGCAGTTCATGCGCGGCATCCCCCGCACGCTCGACGAGGCCGCCGCGATCGACGGCTGTGGCCCCTACCGGCGGTTCTTCCACGTCGTGCTGCCGCTGACGAAGCCCGCCCTCGTCACCACGGCGGTGTTCTCCTTCATCCAGACCTGGAACGACTTCTTCTCCCAGCTCGTCTACCTCAACGACCTGACGAACTACACGGTCCCGATCGGCCTGCGGCTGTTCCTCGACTCCAGCGGCCAGAACGCGATCGCCCCGATGTTCGCGATGTCCGTCCTCTCGCTCCTGCCCGTTTTCCTGTTCTTCCTGTTCTTCCAGCGGCTGATCGTCGACGGGATCAACACGAGCGGGATCAAGGGATGAGCGAGCTTGCGAGCGAATCATCGATGCGGCGCCTTCGCGAAGCGTCGACCGAGCGTAGCGAGGGAGTGCGATGAGCGAGCTTGCGAGCGAATCATCGATGCAGCGCCTTCGCGAAGCGTCGACCGAGCGTAGCGAGGGAGTGCGATGAGCGTCGCGGGCCGAGGGAGTGCGGTGATCCGGCGTCGCGCGCCGGAGCCGACGGGTTCGGGGCGCGGCTGGAAGGAACAGCTGCGACGGGTGTCGGAGCTGTGCCTGCTCGGTCTGCTGGCCACGGCGCTCAGCCTGCCGCTGGTGACCGTCGGCGCGGTGGTGGCGGTGCTTTCGTCCGCGGTCGCGCACTGGGCCGATCACGACGACCTGCCGCCGTGGCGGATCATGGCGGCCGAGCTGCGCCAACGCCTGCTTCCCGGCGTCGCCGTCAGCGTGGTCGGCGTGCTCGCGGCGGTCGTGGTGGTGAATCAGGTGCGGTGGCTGGCCAGTGGCGCGGTTCCGGGCGGAACCCCGGCGCTGGTGGCGCTGCTCGTTGCCACCGCAGGCCTGCTCGCCGTGGTGCTGTTGGCCGTGCCCCGGCTCGCGGGAGGCGGCTCGTGGCGGGCCGCGCTCGCCGGGGGCTGGACCGCTCTGCTGCGGGTGCCGGCGGCCGGGGCGGCCGCACTGGGCGTCACGCTCATCGCGGCGCTTCTCGCCGTGACGCTGCCGGGGGTGGGGCTCCTGCTGCCGGCACTGCTGGTGCTTGCCCTGCACGCGCTGCACCGCGCACTGGTGCTGCCCCGGAGCTGACCCGAAGATCGCCTCGAGATCCGGATTTCGGCCTTGCGGAGGGCGAAAAGCCGGATCTCATGACGATCAGACGGGGCCGGTACCCCGCACGAGGGCCGCGCTCGCGCGAGTGGCGCGGTCGGCGATCTCGTCGATCGTCGGGTGGCTGCGGTCGAGGTTCGCCGCGGCGCCACCGCCTAGCCGGCGGCGCAGACGGGACGCCGGCTGAGCTGGCTTCGGCCGGCAGAGCGACCACATGTGGGCAGCGGTGACCGAACCCGGTCGCCGCCGCCCGGCGGATGGAGGTGAAACGACTGTCCGACGGCCATCACAATGACGAACGGATCTACGTCATGCGTCGCACCGGGTCGAGGGCCGCGTGCAATGCGGCCGGACGCCGCGCAGCATGTAGCGGTGCGCGGCCACCCAGCGATAGCCGCGTACGGCCAGCGGCCGGACCCCCGGGATGCGGAACAGCTGCAGTAGTGGGATCCCGACGGCCGCGGCCAGGGCTGCGGTCATCGCTTCGGCGCCTCGCAGCCGCGCACCATCGGCATGGATCCACCACGCCTCGCGGAGCGCTTCCTCGCGGGTCAGCCCGGTGAGCTCCAGTACCCGACTTCCCTGCAGCGGCAATGCCCTGACGCGCCCACGCCGGTCCCAGCGCTGCACGGCGTACACCGCCCGGGTGCAGAATCCGCACAGCCCGTCGAACACCAGCACCCCGCCGCTGCCGGGCACGGCGAGTACCTGTTCCCTGGGGCCGATCACCATGGCGTGGCGCTCGCTCTGATTCACGACGTCATCCCGCGAAGGGCGCGTTCGAGGTCGAACCAGGACGCGAACGCCACGCCCGTGAGCTGGTAGCGGAACCGGATGCCCATCACGGCAAGGATCCCCCAGTGCATGGCGAATGCGCCCAGCGCCCAGAGCCGCCCGAGCCTGCGGTCGACCAGTGCCAGCGGCGCGCCCAGCTCGAGGACGAGCGAGGTCACCGCCATTGCCGTGAACAGTCGCCGGTGTGGGTAGAGCCGGTAAGCCAGCGGGCTGGCGTGCGAGCCGAAGACCTCCTTGCGCAGGCCGTCGATCGCGACCTGTCGGCGCAGGCCGTCACCGCTGGCCCATGCCCAGCCCGACTCCCCTGCAACCTTGGCCACGCCCGCCAGCAGGTATGCGGCCGCCGTGCACCCGTTCATCAGGTGCAGCGGCCAGCCATACCGGGGGTGCGCGGCGGGTGCCGGCTCGCTCCGGAGCGCCGCGGCAATCGACACCGCATCGGCCGCACGGCCCGCGCTGAGCGCGAGCGTATGCAACACCAGCAGGTTCTCACTGTGGTAGACCATCGACCACGAGTTGCGGTAGGCGAGTGTCCATGTCAGCAGCGCAGCATGCATCCGCGCCACGACGGATCCGCCTATGCCGAGCGTGAAGAGCGCGGCGCTGACAAGAGTCGCGTCGTTGAGCGCGTCGGCGACGACGGGTGGCAACGGCCGCGCCAGCACCCGCACCGGACCGACGGGCGCGAAGAGTTCGGGCTTGGTCCGCACGATGTTGCGGAACTGCCGGCGACGGGATAACAGGTGCCGCAGCGTGTGGCCGCCGATCAGCACGCGCACCAGCCCGAGTCGGGCGGCCGGCACGGGCGTCACGAGGCCCGGCCGTAGCCGCCGGATCACGGCCGTACCTCCGCTGAAGCCAGCACCGTCGACTCACCGTCGACTCGTCTGCTGGTCAGGCAGTCGTCCAGGTCGAACAGGGTGCGCACGACCTCGACGCGGATGATGTTCCCCCAGTCCGGACTGCGGGCGACGCGGGCAGCCAGGTCGTCGGCGTAGGCGTCCGGCCGGGCCTCCCGCACGGCCACCCGGTACAGCTGGCGGCGCACCTGGTTGACACCACCAGTGCCGAGCGCGCCGGAAGGCAGGGAGCGGCGGCCGCCATCCGCGGTGACCCCGACGGCGTAAGTGACGGACATCTGACGGCTCCGCTTGGCGCTGAACATCGGGTACCACGACAGTGGGAATCCGTCGACGCGCTCGAGTCTCGGGCGCCGGTACTGCAGTAGCGGGCTCAGGACGGACGCCAGCACCGCTGCCGAGAAGACCACGGCCCGAGTACGTTCCCCGCGGTGCCATCCGATGTTCTTGTGCCGATCACCCATGATGCTCATCCAGAGGTCGCGGGCGATGTGTGGGCGACTGTGGGACAAGGAGCGTGCTCTGGCATGCGCCTCGACTTGCACTGATCACCACGTCCCGGAAAGGCTCTCGGCATGCCCCTTCTCCGATGACCACCGGCTGGCGGGGTGGCCGGCGCCTGCCGTCCGATTCCTGGCGTGAGCGGGACGTCCAGATCGGATCCATTCGGCGATCGAGGGACTCTTCACGGAGCTCCTCGGGTAGTGCATCCCACACATTGTGGACCAGGACGTTGGAAAACTCGATATCGGATATATTGTGACCTTCTCCGGCCTCTGGCCGTCCGACTCTTCGGTCGGCATCGGAAACGTACTCTTGCCGCGAAGCGGCTACCAGCACGCGGTACTCGTCAGAGGAGCTCTCGTCTATCATGGACAACCCGGTCTGTGCGTTGATCGGCTCGTGGAAACGCAAGCGCAGAAGATCGCGTTCAGGATCGGTGAACGCCGTGCGCCCGTGCATCGTGACGTGCGAATTGATGAATGCCGGAGTGACTCGTGATCGGCCTCGAATGAACTAGACAAGCCGCTACTCATTCGTTCACCAGGCGGCTGGGGTTGGTTCGGGCGGCTCGGGAGAGGTCGTTGTTGCTGACGCCGAGGTGAATGCCGTGGTCGGCCATGGCGGCCAGGACATGGGGAGCCAGGGCGGGATCGGCTCGGGCCATGGCGGCCATGAGCCGGGAGAAGTGACGCCGTTCGCGGAGGGCGTCGCGGTTGAGGACTGCGGGACTGTCGCGTCCGGCCAGTTCCAGCCCGCGTAGCAGCAGGGTGTCGAAGCGGGTGGGATCGGCACTGACGTCCGTGATGCGTTGGCGGGCGCTCCAGCAGGCGGAGGCCCAGACCATGCCATCGTCGTGGGGATCGCTGTCGGGCCCGCCCTGGAAGTGGGCCATCGTCCAGCGGGGGTCGAGTTTGCGTCGCCGTCGTTCGGTGTGCGGGATGGCGTGACGGTGCCAGCCGTAGATGTCGGGGGTGCCCAGCATTATCGCGGCGATCACATCGGCGGTGCCTTCGTCCAAAGCGGTCTTCTTGTTGGTCTGCTGCTCGGGTGGACGCAGCCGGTTGAGCCTGAAGTCCGCGGTGTGCCGGCACACGTGGTGGCCGACCTCGTGGCAGATGATGGCGGGATTGTGGGCGGGTGCACGGAAGTACTGCTCGGTTCCGGACCGGGCGACGAAGCCCGCGCCGCCACCCAGATGCACCTCTCCGGCTGGGCTGGTCGCCTCCGGGTCGGCCCCAGCTCCCTGGCCGGGCAGGCGGTAGTGCCCGCCACCCCACCCGCGGGACTGCTCGTGCATTCCGATGCGAACCAGCAGATGTGGCAGCGGGTGGCCAAGCAGCCCGCTGACATACCGCAACGTCCGCTGGGCATGGAACGCCGTGTTGACCACTCCGAACGCCCGCGCCGCCCGGTCGGCCGTCGCACCGGCCCACGGACCACCCCCGGCGGAAGGATCGAACACCAACCCCCCGCCGGTGAACAACGCCCCGCCGCGCTCGTCGCGGACCGTGACCTCGGGCAGCACTACCTGCGCCGACTCGGCCTCGATGACATCGAACTCGATCTCCTCGAGCCGGCCCGGTCCGTCCCGCCCCTCGGACCCGCCGAACCCATCGGGCAGATAGACAGCCGCGCGGGTCATGCCGGAACCGCCGCACCGCTCAGCAGTTCCAGCACGCCACCGGCGTTCACCTCCACCGACGACAACACCTCGAGCCCGCTCACCGCCGCCGCGTCACCGGCGGCCCGCAGGGCGTTTGCACGTATCCGCTCCTGCATCAGCCGCCGCCGGATCGGTAAAATGCGTCCACATCACTCGGAGCGCCTATGGCCGGTGCTAGACGCTCGACGCACGGCGGAAGGATCGAGCGGGTCAATGATCTGGTCGCCGGCCCCCACCGGCTGACGAAGATCGTCTCGTGCATCGTCTCCCCCCAAATGATGTGCCTGTTGTCGGTTTGCCGATGGCCACCGCAGTCCATTGGTCCTTCTTAAGGCGGTCTTTGGTTCGCCGTGGACGAGCGGCATGAGGTCGCGCGGCCTCGCTGGCGTCGATTCGGCGTCGTCGTCGCTGACGAGTGGATCAGGATCGGTGGAAACCCGCATCGCTTCCCACCGGCGACGTTTTCATCGCCTTTGTAGGCGGCGTCTGTCCGCCCTATCCTGTTCAGGGTAACCGGAGCTGAGTACGTGCTGCCAGTAGTTGTGGCGGGACGCTCATCATCCCCCTGATGACACATTAACATGCTCACTCTTCCTTCGTTGCCGTGCAAGTCGTACAGGGATTTAGCGGCGTTGGTTTGCGGAGAATAAGGGCCGAATGGCCGAGTAGGGCAAGCCGCACGGGTGGCGCGCCGGCGCAGAAAGTAAGGACAAGGACAATGTGCGGCAAAAGATCGTTCTTGACAGTTCGCGGCCTTCGGTCGGGGATGCGATGCGGCGCGTGATTCAAATGACCAAGCGACTGTTTTGCTTTCAGTCGCTCGGTGCGGACGGTGCCGAGTCGATCGAGGGGCTCGGTGAGCCGACCGGCCGCGCGTCTGTACCGGCTTCATCACCCGTAACTGCGCCACCGGACATGCTGGTGATCGAGCGGGAGCCGGCCTGACCAGTGCTCCGGACCGTCGGCCCGGCGGACCAGGACAACCCGGTGCTGGTCGGCGACGCGGCTGTCAGAGAGTGCCCTTGGTGGACGCGATCCCGGTGATGCGGGTGTCCGGCTCGACGGCCGCGCGTAGGGCGCGGGCGACGGCCTTGAACTCGGCCTCTGTGATGTGGTGCGGGTCGCGGCCGTCCAGTACGCGGACGTGCAGGGCTAGGTGGCCGTGGAAGGCGAGGGATTCGAAGACGTGGCGGTTGAGGACTGTGGGGTAGTGGCCTCCGACGACGAAGCCTTGCATGACGTCGGGTTCGCCGGTGTGCACGGTGTAGGGGCGGCCGGAGACGTCGATGACGGCGTGGGCGAGGGCTTCGTCCATGGGGATCCAGGCGTCGCCGAAGCGGCGGATGCCTTTCTTGTCGCCCAGGGCTTGGCGGATGGCTTGTCCGAGGACGATCGCGACGTCTTCGACGGTGTGGTGGGCATCCAGCTCCACGTCACCTTCGGCTTGCACCGTCAGGTCGAACGCGCCGTGTTTGCCGAGGGCGTCGAGCATGTGGTCGAAGAACGGCACTCCGGTGGTGACCTCGGTGGTGCCGGTTCCGTCGAGGTCGATCTCGACGAGGACCTTGGATTCTTTGGTGACTCGCTCGACGCGGCCGATCCTGCTGGTCATGTGTGTAACTCCCGCTCCACCACGTCCGCTGCGACCTGCAGGAACGTGTCGTTCTCCTCCGGTGTGCCGATCGTGACGCGCAACCGCTGCGCGATCCCGACATCGCGGATCAACACACCGCGGTCGAGGAACGCCCGCCAGGCCCGGGGGGCGTCGGCGAAACGGCCGAACAGTACGAAGTTGGCATCGCTGGGCACCACGTCGTACCCGATGGAGGCGAGATCCGCCACCACGCGATCACGCTCGGCGCGCAACAGCGCCACCGAACCGAGCGTGGCATCGGCGTGCCGCAACGCAGCACGCGCCGCGGCCTGGGTGAGGGAGGAGAGGTGATACGGCAGCCGGACGAGCTGCAGCGCGTCGACCACCGCCGGTGCGGCGGCGAGGTAGCCGAGCCGGCCGCCGGCGAAGGCGAAGGCCTTGCTCATCGTGCGGGAGACGATCAGCTTGCGCCCGTGGGTGGGCAACAGGGTGATCGCGCTGGGACGGTCGGAGAACTCGGCATAGGCCTCGTCGACCACCACCACCCCGGGGGCCGCGTCGATCAACGCAGCCAGCTCGGCGGGCTCCAACGACTGGCCCGTGGGGTTGTTCGGGCTGGTCAGAAACGTGATGTCCGGGGCGCGCTCACGCAGCACCGCCACCGCCGCGTCGACGTCGACCGCGAAGTCGGCGCGCCGCGGCGCCGGGAGCCACTCGGTGCGCGTGCCCGCCGCGATGATCGGGTGCATCGAGTACGACGGCTCGAACCCCACCGCCGTGCGCCCGGGCCCACCGAAGGTCTGCATGATCTGCTGCAGGATCTCGTTGGAACCGTTGGCGGCCCACAGGTTGGCCATGCCGAGCGTCACACCGCTGGCGCCGGTGAGGTAGGCGGCGAGGTCGGTGCGCAGCGCCTCGGCGTTGCGGTCCGGGTAGCGGTGCAGATCGACCGCAGCCGCATGGACGGCCTGTGTGACGTCCGCGACGAGCTCGGGCGGCGGCGGGTAGGGGTTCTCGTTGGTGTTGAGCCGCACCGCCACATCCAGCTGCGGCGCACCGTAGGGACTGCGGCCACGCAGGTCGTCACGAAGAGGCAGGTCGTCGAGGGTGACCTCGCCGCCCACTGCCGAGAGAAAACACGTCACTGGCCGAACCTCGCTGTGACCGCCTGGCCGTGCGCCGGCAGATCCTCGGCGGCGGCGAGCGTCACGACCTGGTCGGCCACGTCCCGCAGCGCCTCCTGGCTGTAGTCGACGATGTGTACGCCACGCAGGAACGTCTGCACCGACAGCCCCGCGGAATGACGCGCACACCCGCCCGTGGGCAGCACGTGGTTGGAGCCCGCGCAGTAGTCACCCAGCGACACCGGCGCATACGGGCCGACGAAGATCGCGCCCGCATTGCGCACCCGCAACGCAACGGCGCGCGCGTCCTCGGTCTGGATCTCCAAGTGCTCAGCGGCATACGCATCGACGACGCTGACGCCATCGGCCAGGTCGGACACCAGCACCGCCCCGGACTGCGGCCCGGTCAACGCCGTGCGGATCCGCTCGGTGTGTTTGGTCTGCGGCACCTGGCGCCCCAGCTCGGCGTCGACGGCGTCGATGAGCTCGGGTGAGGTGGTGACCAGCACTGAGGCGGCGTTGGGGTCGTGTTCGGCTTGGCTGATCAGGTCGGCGGCCACGTGGACGGGGTCGGCGGTGGCATCGGCGAGGACGGCGATCTCTGTGGGGCCGGCTTCGGCGTCGATCCCGATGTGCCCGCGCAGCAGGCGTTTGGCGGCGGTGACGTAGATGTTGCCCGGCCCGGTGACCATGTCCACCGGTGCGAGTTCGCCGCCGTCGGTGTCGGTGCCGCCGAAGGCCAGCAGCGCCACCGCCTGCGCACCTCCGACCGCCCAGACTTCCTCGACCCCCAGCAACGCCGCCGCGGCGAGGATCGTGGGGTGGGGCAGCCCGCCGTGCTCGGCCTGCGGCGGGGAGGCCACCACCAGCGACTCGACCCCCGCGGTTTGGGCGGGGACGACGTTCATGACCACGCTGGACGGGTAGACCGCCAGCCCGCCCGGCGCGTAGAGGCCCACCCGCCCTACGGGCACGAACCGTTCGGTGACGGTGCCGCCCGCCACCACGTCGGTGACGATGTCGGGGCGGCGCTGATCGGCGTGCACCGCACGGGCCCGCGCGATCGAGGTCTCCAACGCCGCCCGCACCGACGGGTCGAGCGCGGCGAGTGCACCGGTGAGGGTCTGCGCGGGCACCCGGATCCCGGCTGGGCGGACCTTCTCGAACTGCTCGGCGAACTCCAGAGCGGCCTGGGCCCCCCGCTGCCGCACCGCGTCGACGATCGGGCGGACTCGATGCAGCACCGTGTCCACATCCACCTCGGCACGTGGCAACAGCCCACGCAGATCGGCGGTGCGGGGTAGGGGCGCGGCGCGCAGGTCGAGTCGGCGGAGCATGGGCTCCCCGGACGGGCGAATCATCATATTCTTCGACAATGTAGAACTCCCATCTCGACCTGGTAAAACGAAGTTTCAGCTTCGGTGGGGGAACGTCCCGATCTTGTCGGCGCAGCTCACGGGGCGGAATCGGGCAATTTCAGATTCATGCCGACCGCCCGCCGTCGATGACGACGGCTGAACCGGTGATGTAGGCGGCCTCGTTCGAGGCCAGGAAGGCGATGGTCGCGGCGATCTCGTCGGGCTCGGCGACGCGGCCGAGCGGGATGTGCGCCAGGATCTCCGACAGTGTGGCGGGGTCCGCGAGAGACGGCTCGGTCATCGGGGTGCGGACGTAGCCGGGACACACGGCGTTGACCCGGATCCGCCGGTCGGCGAGGTCCAGTGCCAGGCTCCGCGCCAGGAGCACGGCGCCTCCCTTGGACGTGTTGTAGTCCGCGAAGCTCCGCTCCGTCTGGAACGCGTTGACGCTGGCCATGAGCACGACCGACCCACCCTCCGCATCCGCGCTCATGGCCCGGGCGGCCGATTGGGTCGCCAGCAGCAGGCCCCGGACGTTGACGTCGAGGACCCGCATGAACGCGTCCGGGTCCAGGTCGAGCGCGTCCTTACCCTCGCCGTCGATGCCCGCCGCGGCGACCAGGACGTCCAGGCGCCGGCCGATGCGCGCGGCCGTGGCGACCGCCGCATCCATCGCCGCCGGGTCCGTGACGTCGGCCGCCTCGCCCTCCACGGTCACGCCGGGCGGCGCCGCCGCCCGTGCCGCCTCGATCGCCGAGGCGACCTTGCAAGGGTCGCGGCCCACCAGGAACACGCCGGCGCCCTCCGCGGCCAGTCGGCATGCAGCAGCCAGCCCGATGCCCGAGGACCCACCCGTCACCAGCGCCGTCCGTCCCAGAAATCGCCGTCCGTCCCTCAGTTCCATCGCGGCGGACCGGTGTAGGGCGAATGCTTCTTGGTCATCATTGCTCCCAATTGTTCCCGGGGGCGACCTGGGTCACCGGCACCTACTGAAGACGATGTGGAGGCCTGCGTCTGTGACAGCCGGCTGCGGTTTCGTGGGCGCAGAGGGAGTGGTTTGCGTCATACGACGACCGGGTTCGGGAGCACTGAATTTCCGGTTCGCCGAATACGAGGGAATTCTGGACAGTCAGTTTCTCATCGGGCCGGCGCAACGGATCCGGCCACCGGGGACATGAAGGAGACAGTCCCGCTCCTGCAACGAACAGCGCCGGCATCCGAGATGGACCCGGCCGCTGCAACGTTTCGGTCGCGATCAGCGAGCCGTGGGTATGAGCCGCCGCCTTGGCCTCGCCCTGGTCGTGTCGGTCGCACTGGTGTCCGGCGCGGTCGGAGCGGTTGCCGCCCCGCCTGGCGGCGGCGTGGCGCTGGGCGGGGCGGTCTTCGCCGCGCCGGCGTCCACGCGAACCGAGGTGGCGGGGAAGGTGATCTTCATCGCCGACGGTGACACGGTGCACGTCAGAGACGCGCTCGGCTCAAGGGTGAAGGTGCGAGTCCTCGGGATCAACAGCCCGGAGGACCGCAATCCGCAACTGCCGGCGCAGTGTTGGGGACCGGAAGCCACTCAGTTCGCCCGGACCACGCTGCTGAACAAGCAGGTCACCGTCGTCAGTGACCCCACACAAGACGCTTTCGACCGTTACGGGCGCGTCCTGGGCTACGTGTACTTGGCTGACGGCTCCAACTACTCCGTCCTCGCCGCGAGAGCGGGCGCCGCCCGTACCTACGTTTTTCACCGCCGACCGGTGACCGAGTACCCAGCCATTGCCGCCGCCGAGGCCGAAGCCCGCGCCGCAGGCCGCGGCCTGTGGGGTGCCTGCCCAGCCTGACAGCAACTGGGAAGGGGCAGCAGCTCGGCCCGGGTGTGCCGGGACTTTAGGCCTTAGTTCGATCATCGCGAGATGCGGCACTGTACGCCCATGAGTACGCAGATGAGGACCTCTGCGGGCCTCTGGGGCGCCTTGCAGAGAGCGCAGCGGGCGCCGTCTGTTCACAACACCCAACCCTGGCGGTGGCGTCTTACCGACGTCGGTGTCGAGTTGTACGCCGATCGCACCCGCCACCTCGTCGATACCGACCCCGACCAGCGCGACCTGATCATCAGCTGTGGAGCCGCGCTGCACCACCTCCGCGTCGCCCTCGCCGCGGCAGGCCTCGCGGCAAGCGTCGGCCGCCTGCCCAACCCGGACAACAGCGACCACCTGGCGACGATTCATCTCCGGCCTGGATCACCCGAGCCCGCGGACACCGAGCTCGCACGGGCGATCGAGCTCCGCCATACCGACCGGCGCCGGTTCAGCGCCCAGCCGGTCCCCGCGAGCATCATCGCGGACCTCGCGGCCAATGCGACGGCCAACGGAACGGTGCTTCACTCCGTCACCGACGACGCCTCGCGACGACAGCTGATCGCCGTGCTCGTGGAGGCCGCGTCCCAGCAGCGCCACATCCCCGGCTACAGCGCAGAGCTCACGATCTGGACACGGCGCTACACCGACGCACGCGACGGCGTGCCCCCGGAATCTCGTCCCGCCACGGGTGCACAGCCCATGGGGGTGGGTCTGCGCCCATTCCCTCCGGGACGGCTTACCAGCCCCGCATATCCGAGTGAGCCCGATCAGGACGGCTCGACGCTGCTGGTACTCACCACCGCCGAGGACAGCATGTGCGACCGGTTGCGTGCCGGCGAGGCGACCAGCGCGGTCCTGCTCGCGGCCACCCGTCACCGGCTGGCCACAACCCCGCTCAGCCATGCCCTCGAGGTCCCCCATACCCGCCGACAGCTGGCGTCCCGTGTCCTGCGAATGCCTCGTGCTGTGCCGCAGCTCGTCATCCGCATCGGATGGGCCACAAGCGGGCTCACGCTGGTACCCACCCCGCGCCGGCCACTGGAGTCCGTGCTGCTGCGCCACTGACCCTCTCCTCGGCTCGGGGCAGGTTCGCAGTGGTGTCCCCGAGGCCCTTCGGCATGGGGGCCCCGGACCCCCTGGCCCTGTCCGGTTACCGCGCCTCCCGCCAGCCTTGACGAGGGCTGCCGCAGCAGCGCAGCCCGGACGGAGGGAAGCGTGATGGACGGTCACGCGACGGAGGCAACCACCCGAGACACGCGTCCCGTCGTCGTCGGAGTGGACCGGTCGGACTCGGCGCGGGACGCCACCGAGTGGGCTGCCGACCTCGCTGCGGTGTGGGGCGTTCCGCTGCGGCTGGTGCACGTCGTTCCCGGTACCCCGGACGACGGACCCACCCCGCCGACGCCGCCCTGGTTGGCAGAGCTGGCACGATGCGCCGAGCGGGTCGGGGCGGACGTCGGCCTCGCGGGGGTGGTGTCGGGAGCGACTGTGCAGATGGTCGCGGACGAGGCATCCCGAGCTCGGCTGCTCGTTCTGGGCAGCTACGGCGAGGGGGCATGGACGGGCATGCTCGCGGGTTCGGTCGCGCATGGTCTGATCGGCGGCGTCCCGTGTCCGGTTGTCGTCGTGCGTGGTCCCGCTCCGCAGGTGCCGCCGCCGCGGAGTGGCCCTGTCGTGGCGGGTGTGGACGGCTCCGCCGCCGGGCACGCTGCGCTGATGCTCGGCGCAGATCTCGCGGAATCACTGGGTGCGCGGCTCGTCGCTGTGCACACCTGGGCGGACATCGTGCCCGGCCCGCACGAAGGTGCTCCTCAGAGCCGGGAAGACAAGAGCGTTCTGGCTGAGGAAGGCGCGCACCTGCTCGACACCGAGCTCGACATCGTTGCAGCGGCCCACCCGGCGCTACCGGTCGAACGGATCCTGGCCGAGGACACGGCGCTGCGCGCGTTGATGCACCACGCTTCCTCGGCCCGGATGCTGGCTGTGGGGTATCGGGGCCGTCACGAGGTCAGCGAGATGACGCCCGGTTCGACGAGTGGCGGGCTCGTCGAATTTGCTCCGTGCCCGGTTGTGGTCGCAAAACCCGATTCCGTCGGTGATGAAGGCCGGGCGGCACGGACCTCCGCGACGGTGGCCGAGTGAAGACCGGTACGAGAACCGCGGACATCGACCTGCTGGTGGCCCCATGGGCTGTGGTCGCGGGTCTCGTCATCGGCCCTGCTGCGGCCGCCGCCACACGTCTCGGCTGCGTGTTCGCACTCAGACGCCGCTGGAGCGCATGTTCTCGCCGGCTCGGCGAGCGCCTGGGTCGATGCCGCGCCACACCCCCTCGGCGAGATGGAGGGACTCTGCGATCGGCTGGGAGGTCGCGATCGTGACAGCCTCGGGCCACGGGTCGGCATCCTCGCTCATCGCCGCGGCTATGGGCAGGTTTGCGTCCGACGCGCTGCCGACGCGGCGCGCGATGCGCTCCGCCGCCAACTCGGGCGGGGTTTCGCAGCGGAGCTGAATGATGCGGCTGTGGGTGCGTCGGGCCAGTTCGTCGGCGTGCTGTCGGTACGGCCGCGAGGTCCAGGAGGCGTCGAGCACCACCGATTCACCCTGCGTGAGCAGGCTTTCGGCCCGGCGCAGGAGCTCGGCGTAGAGCTTGTCGGTGCGCTCGGGGGAGTAGATGCCCTGCAGGTAGCCGGCGGTGGCATGCGTGGTGGGATTGATGCCGGCGAGTTCCTTCCGGATGCGATCGCTGGAGAGGACCGCGGCGCCGAAGCGGTCGGCGAGCCCACCGGCGAGTGTGGTCTTGCCGGTGCCGGGCAGGCCCCCGACCAGCACCAGACGCACCTCGCCTTCGCACAGGTGGCGCAGCGTGATGGCGGTGTGTTGCTCTGCCTCCTCGGCGGCGCTCGGGTCGCCCTGGGTGTGCCGGATCCAGGACACCTTCGCCCGGACGAGGGCGCGGTAGGCGATGTAGTGGTGGCGCAGCGAGACGGGCGCCGGGTCTCCGGAGAACTCGATGTAGGCGCGGAGGAAGCGGTGGGCGAGGTCGGGGCAGCCGAGGCGTTCGAGGTCCATCGCGAGGAAGCTCACGTCATCGAGAGCGTCGACGAAGCGCAGCCGGTCGTCGAACTCGAGGCAGTCGAGCACCCGTGGACCGTCATCGAGGAAGAACACGTCCGCCGCGATGAGGTCGCCGTGACCGTCGAGGATGCGGTCGTCGCTGACGCGGTCGGCGAACAGGGGGCCGCGTCCGTCGAGGAACCGCAGGGCGAGGTCCTCGATCGCGTCGATCGTCCGGGCGACCGGCCCGTGCACGGCCCGTAGCTCTGCGATGTTCGCCGTCCACCGGGCACGCAGTGCGTCGCGCCCGCCCTCGGCAGCGATCTGGGGGCCGCGGTCGGCGTGCGAGTGGAAGACGGCCACCAGACGGGCGAGTCCGCGCAGGTCGTCCTCGACGTCGGCACCGGCCCGCGCCAGGGCGGCGAGGCTGCGCTCGGCCGGCATCCGGCGCATCACCAGTGCGTGCTCGGCCGGGATGCCGTCGGGAGACGATCCGGTGGGGGAGAGTGCGGAGACGTGCACAAGGCCGAGATAGACGTCCGGTGCCATGCGGCGGTTGAGATCGAGCTCGCGCTGTAGTGCGGCCAATCGGCGTTGCGGGGTGGTGAAGTCGAGGAACGGAGTGCAGATGGCCTTCTTGATCTTGTACGCCCGGTCTCCCACGAGCACGACGAGCCCGGCGTGGGTCTCATGCACCGCGGCGGCCGGCGCACCTGCGGTCTCGTCCGGCATCGAGGTCTCCTTCGTCCGGGGCGCTCGTACGCCACGGTCACTCACGAAGCGCGTCCACCGGCAGGGACTGTGAGCCTCGAGATCAGAGCCGTGTGTCCTTGACAGCACAGAGATACCTCTGCTCGCTTCATCGCCGCGGCTGGCCGCGAGAGGGCCGAGTAGCCCCCAGCGCCGGTGCAGCCGTCACGATGGAGGCCTGCTCTGCTGATCGGCGGCGGATGTGAATGCAGCAAGCGAGCGGACGAGGTCCGTCGCCGTGACGATGCCGACGAGTCGGTCCTCGTCCATGACCAGCACGGCGTCCACGTGTTCGGTCTGCATCCGAAGGGCGGCGTCGTAGCGTCGTGCCGTGGTCGGCAGCGGTTCGGTCGGCCGCGTCAGGTCCTCGACGTGCAATGCCGCACGCGACATGGGCGAATCACCTCCGCTCGAGACGAAGCGGGCGACGTCCACCTCGTGCACGATGCCTCGGCACCGGTCACCGTCGAGCACCGGCAGGTGACGCACGCCGGTGGTCGCCATCAGGCGTAACGCGGTCGACAAGGGAGCGTCCGGGGTGATCCCGACCACCCGGGTGATCATCAACCGGGCGATCGGTGGGTCCTCGTCGACCGTCTCCGGTGGTGCCGCCAGGTGTTGTGGGCCAGTGGTCATGGCGGAGTCCTCCGTTTGGGTCGGGCTCGAGCATCGACCGTTCGAACCCCACGCGGAACAGGCTTGAGACCCTGTCGGCCTTGGCCGGAGGTCACTCCGTCCCGAGAGAACCGGGCGCCACCATGCTCAGCCGGCGTTCGTTCCCCCGGATGGTCTCTGCGCGTAGCCCGGCGAGCAGGGTGTGCCCGTGGTGGCGCGAACGAGCGGACATCACGGCGCCGACAGGGCCGAGAGTCCCTGGTCCACCGGGCCAATCGGCTGGGTCATCGGCACTGAAGACCTCGCGACGAAGGCCGGGAGCCACTGCCGCAGTCCTCCGTCGCCGGGACATCCTCGATGCAGACAATCGGGGGAGGCAAGGTGGGTGCGCAGCGCCATGGCCGCGCATGGTGCTCGTCGGGGTCGACGGCTCGGAGACCGCGCTGGATGCGGAGCGCTGGGGAGCCGCCGAGCAGAGGGACCTGCTTGAGGCTGCGCGCGACGACTTCACCGGTTGCCGACCGGGCTGGTCGGATGCGACGAGGGAGAGGCGGTTCCTGTGCCCAACGAGCAGAAGCGCCACGTGGGAAACACCGAAATGCCCCGTCGAATCACAGATCTCGTCGAGGACGCCGTCACGTGGATGTTGATCGCCGCGGCGCTGCTCCTCCTCGTCGCAGCCATGGTCGCCGGCGTGATCGCTCATGGACGGTTGGCCGAGCGTGCACTGGCCGAGGGACAGGAACGGACCAGGGTGACTGCCACTGTGCTCGAGACGTCGCCGCTGTTCGTCTCCGATTCCGGATACCACCCGCGGGTCGCCGTAGAGGCGACGTGGGTGGGTCTGGGCGGTGAGCATCGGACCGGTCGTGTTCCGGCAACGGCTGGAACACCTGTGGGCTCCGAGGTGGCGGTGTGGCTGGACCACAACGGCACCGTCGTGGAACCGCCCCCGACCGGCTTCGAAGTTGTTGCCGCCGGGGTCCTGACCGGTGTCGGCGTCCTGCTCTTGGGCGGGTCCGTGCTCGCCCTCATCTGGGTGAGGGTGAAACGAGCGATCAACGCGGCCAACGCCCGCCATTGGGACCGTGAGTGGGACGATATCGGTCCGAAGTGGACGCGATAGGTAGGTACCTATTCGTTTTTTGCCTGCTTGGTGCTGTGCACGACCGTGACCGGGCAGGCCGAGTGCAGTGCACAGGAAAGGCTGACCGAACCGAGCAGCATGCTTGTGAACCCGCCGTGTCCACGGCTGCCGACGACGAGCAGGTCGGCGTTCTCGGCGGCCTGCAACAGCGCTTGCGCGGCGCCCCCGGCGACGGCCCTCACGATCACCGGTGGCGGCTGTGTGAGCTCGTCCTTCATCTGCTCGATCATCTCGTGGACGATGCCCTCGGCATCCCTGCGCACGCCCTCCTGGATCTCGTCGAAGGGAATTGCAGGCGGCCCATAGAGCGGTACCCAGTAATCCGGGGGCGCGAAGGAGGCGACCACCTCGACCGTGGCCCCCCTGCGCACCGCGTCACGAAGGGCGTACGCGAGGGCTGCGCGGCTGTCCGGTGATCCGTCCACGCCGACGGTGATGTGACAGTGATCGTGTTCCATGGTCGCATCTCCTCCCGAGCGTCGATTCCCGAACTGCGCCGAGGTCCGGCATCAGGGGTATGCGACGGCGTGGACCGCGGGCGCAGGTCCCGAACCACTCGCCGCACGGGCCTGAGACTGCCGTGGCTCGGCCGGTCTGCGTGAAGCGATCGCCGGCCCCCGAGTGATCGCCTGCCCAGTAGTCCGCTGAGCGTTGTGGTTGCGCCTCATGCGATGTGGGCTCATGCGGCCGAGCGTCGGGTGCACAGGAACAGCCAGACGGCCACGCTCAGTATCGCCAGGCCGAAGAGGACGAGCGCGCCCGACCCGGCGGCGATTCCCGTCAGCACGCAGAGGAGACAGAGGAATGCCATCGCGATCGCGACCGGCCGCCGCCAGCGTCGCCGCGGTGAGGACAGATGTGCGAGCTGCTCCGCGAGCTGCGGGTCCTCCAGGCAGAGTTGGCGTTCGATCTCGCTGAGCCGACGCTCCTCTTCACGGTTCATCATCCTGGCCCTCCTCACGGCTCAGAAGAGCACGCCGGCTGCTTCGGCTCGCCACCTTGACCAGGTGATTTCGGGCGGCGCTGTCTCCATCCCCGAGGGCCGGAGTTCGTGGAGCGACCGGCATCGCGTGCGCAGCTCGACCAGGTCGTCGAGGTGGGCCTGGTGTACGCGTTCGGCCCGACGAGCCGCGCGGACGGACGCAATCCGTTCGGTTTCAGGTCAAGCGTCCTGTCAGGCGGCGCCCTTCCGGCCCTGCCGATCTGGCCGGCCGCGGCTGGACCATCGTGCGAGCGGCCGTCCGTCGGATGAGCAGGTGCAGAGCGGGAGGCGCAATGCGGGCAACGGTGTCGTTCGGGCGTATCTGTGGGATCCGTGTCGGCGCCCACTGGTCGGCGCTCGTCGGCGTCATGATTCTCGGCGACTTGCTGGCGGTGACGGTGCTGCCGGTGCTGGTGCCGGGCAGGGTGCCGGCGGCGTATCTGCTTGCCGGCGCGGTGGCGGCCGTGGTGCTCGTGCTCTCGTTGCTGGCGCACGAACTCGCTCACGCGCTCGTCGCGCGCCGCGCCGGCCTCGGCGTCCGGCGGATCACGCTGTGGCTACTCGGCGGGGTCTCCGAGCTGGAGCAGCAACCGGCCCGGGCCGCCGCCGAGATTCGCATCGCTCTGGTCGGCCCGTTGACCAGCCTCGCGCTGGCCGGGCTCTTCGCTGGTGTGGCACGAGCGACCACGTGGCTCGGAGCACCGGCTCTGATCGGCGCGGTCCTGTCCTGGCTCGCAACGGTGAACGTCATGCTCGGTGTGTTCAACATGCTCCCCGGGAGTCCGCTGGACGGGGGCCGTGTGCTCCACGGGGTGATCTGGTGGGCCACCGGTGATCGTGAGCGCGCCACCAGGGCTGCGGGCGGCGCCGGCCAGATCCTGGGTGGCGTGCTCGCCGGACTGGGGATCTTCCTGGTGCTCAAGGGCCGTTCGGATGGGCTCTGGCTCCTGTTGGTCGGTGGGTTCCTCGGGTTCGCAGCCGGTGCAGAGCGCGTCCACGGCGTACTCGCCGAGCGCCTCCAGGGCCTGACGGCCGCTGATGTGATGTCGAGAGAACCTGCGCTGGCCGAAGGCTGGTGGACGGTACAGGCCCTCATCGACCGGCTGCTCACCCCGGACAGCCCCCGGTATCGCGTGTTCCCCGTGATCGATTTCTCCGGGCGGCCCGTCGGCGTCCTGCGCCTCACCGATCTCGCTGGGGTTGATCCGGCGTCCCGATTCACCACAACCGTCCAGGCCGTTGCCCGGCCGCTGCCGTCCGAGCACAGGCTCGACGTGGAAACCCCGCTGGAGCGAGTGCTGGAGCGGCCGATCGCGCCGGGCCGCGACGTGCTCGTCGTCGAGCAGGGCGGCCGCGTCGTCGGTGTCATCACCTCGTCCGATCTCCAGCGGATCGTCGAGCTGCAAGCGCTGCGGCGCGGCTCCGGGCCGACGGCGTCACGGGATGGGGCAGGCTAGCGGGCGTCAGGGACGTGCGGGCGAGTCCGAGTGCGTTCCGTTGTTCATGGGCTCGGTCGAGTCGTCAACCGAGTGCCTCTCGCACCACGCTCAGCACCTCATCAGCGAGTTCGGGGTGACAGATGAGCAGGTCGGGGAGGAAGGGCTCGGGCTGATTGAAGCGCAGGGGGCTTCCGTCCATCCGTGATGCGTGCAGACCACAGGCCATCGCGAGAGCTACCGGGGCTGCGGCGTCCCATTCGTGCATGCCGCCTGCGTGGATGTAGATGTCGGCCTCGCCGGTGACGACGGCCGCGGTCTTCGCCGCGGCACTGCCGAGCGACCTCAGTTCGGCGCGAAGCTGTTCGGCCACCACCGCGGCGAACACCGGGGGCCGAGTTCGGCTCACGACGATGAGCGGCCATTGCGCGCGGGTGGGAAGGCGCGGGGGCTGTGAGGTGCTGAGGGTGTCTCCGACGCTGGGGACCGCCACGGCTCCGACGACAGGGACACCGTCGACGACGAGTGCGACGTTGACCCCCCAGTCGTCCCGCCCCTCTGCGAACTCGCGCGTCCCATCGAGGGGGTCGACGATCCACACGCGCCTTGACGCGAGCCTCGTCGTCGGGTCCTCTGCCTCCTCGGACAGGACAGGATCGTCCGGGTGACGGACAGCGAGCTGCTGCAGGATCAGGTCGTTGGCGGATCGGTCCGCTATGAGCTGCAGTTCGTCCTGGCGACAGGTGGCATCGAGCAGGTCGACCTGGAGATCGAGAAGCATTTCGCCGGCAGCGGTGGCGATCTCGGTTGCATCTCTGTGGTCCTGGGGAGTCGCCGTCCCTGGGTCATGCCTCATCACGGGGTGCCTCGTCAGGTCGCAAGGAACGGACACCGAGATGGCCGTCCGTAGGACGCTTGCCCCAGTTCCGCCACCGGGACACCGCCGATCGGGCCCATATGTCCGATTCGTGCGGTCATCGTGTGCGGCCGGTACGGCCGAAAGACCCGGGAGGACGGAGTCAGGGGCCTCAGGAACAGCGACCTCGGGTGGTTGTCGTCGTAACGCCGACGTGCCAGGTTCGAGCATCTCCCGCGTGGTCAGCCAGAAACCCTGGAGGTGTGATGCCCGGCAACCGTGGCGCTCCCTCCGCAGAGCGGTTGCGCCCGAACGCCCGCGCCGGGCTTCTGCTGGGCGAGTTGCCGAAATGGCGTTCCGGAGAGGCTCGCGGAGCAGCACGTGGACGCCCGATCGGGTTCCCGCCCAACCATCTGGCGCCGGCATCGGGGTCTTAGGACTCCTCGGTGGACGGCAGGCGGCCGGAGATCCGGAGACGATCAGGCACACAGGACGCAGGCATGGGTCGCCTGCGTCGGATCCGGCTGGCGCTGCTGGCGCTCTGCGGAGTGCTCGTGGTGGGGACAACCGGGTATGTCCTGCTCGGCTTCGGAGTGCTCGACGCGGCTTACCAGACAGTGACCACGGTCAGCACCGTCGGTTTCCGTGAGGTGCACCCGCTGGGGCCTGCCGGCCAGGTGTTCACGATCGTGCTGATCCTGACCGGTGTGGGGACTGCTCTTTACACCTTCGGGGTATTGCTCGAAGTGCTCATCGAGGGCGACCTGCGGGCCCACGTGGGAAGGCGGCGGATGGATCGCGCGATCAGCAGGATGACGGGCCACACCATCGTCTGTGGCTGGGGGCGCGTGGGGGTGTCGAGCACCCAGTACCTCGGCGGCACCGGGCAGGAGATCGTGGTCATCGACCGCGATCCGGCGCGGCTGAATGGTGTTCGGCATCCGAGCGTGCTGGGCGATGTCACGGATGACCAAGTACTCGTCGCGGCCGGGATCGCTCATGCTCGCGCGCTGATCGCCGCAGTGGACACCGATGCCGACAATGTCTACGTGACGCTCTCGGCCCGTTCCCTGCGTCCCGACCTGATCATCATCGCTCGTGCTCGGGGCGGCTCCTCGACAGCGACGCTCCTGCGGGCAGGTGCGGACCACGTGGTCAACCCGCAGCTGATCGGAGGCCGCAGGATGGCGGCATTCGCGCTGCAGCCGCATGTCGCCGACTTCCTCGACGTCGTCATGCACGACGAAACGCTCGACTACCGTCTCGAACAGATCGACATCGGACCGGGTTCAGCATTCGTGGGGCGATCCGTCGACGATGCCGCGATCCAGGACCGGACCGGGGCGCTGCTCCTTGCACTGCGTCGTCCGGCCGGTCCGTTTCTGGCCAACCCAGCGGCGGACGCACCCATCGAGTCCGGCTCGGTGCTCATCGTGCTGGGCACCGCCGACCAGCTCGCCGCTGTACGGTCGCACGCCGGCGGAATCTGAGAGCCCGATCGGGCGGCCGATGCCACGTCGGAATCAGGGGCCGACGTCGCCGCGGCCAGAGGTCGCCGGGCGCTGCCCCCGTCCCTGTGGTCTGCCGATGGTCGGTCTGGGGGTGCTACTGCAGCGCGAGCGTGCGGATGACCTGGCGGGCGGCGTCCCCGCCTGCCTCGACCGCGATCCGGACGGCGGTGGGCACGTCGAGATCGTCGAGAAGGGCGGCGCGTACGCCAGTGACCGCAGCCGCGGAGGTACCGCGACTGCCGGCCGCTGTGTACAGATCCTCCAGCAGCCGTGACGCGTCCTGGAGCGCGTTCGGCTGATAGTCCCATGCCTCGTTCCACCGCCTGTCCAGCAGCATGAGACGCACGGCTGCACCCGATGCGTCACGCAACAGATCGCTGATCATCACGAGGTTCCCCGTGGATTTGGCCATCTTGAGTCCGCCGAGGCCGACCGTTCCCACCCGGACCTCTCGCCTCGCGAACGGGGTGACGCCCATGGCGGCCCGAGCCAACGCAACTTGGTACGCGTGGTGCGGGAAGGCCAGGTCGGCGCCCCCGATGAGCACATCCACCACGCCGCCGAGCGTGGCGAGCGCCATCGCTGCACACTCCGCATGCCAGCCCGGGCGCCCGGGTCCCCACGGGCTCGGCCACGCCGGGTCGCCGCTGGCGGCGGGATGCCAGACGGCAACGTCGAACGGGTCGTCCCGCAGCTCATCGTCCGGCCGGTCCCCGTACTCCGACGACAGCGCCAACGCCTCGTCCCTCGGCAAGCCCACCGCGCTCGGCACGTCGGCGCCGCGGAAGAACACGTGCCCGTCGCGTTCGTACGCCGCACCAGCCGCCAGTAGCGCCGATGACAACCTGACCACGTGCTCGATGTGATGGCGTGCGTGCGGCGTGTGCGTCGGGGCCCGGACGTGGAGCGCACGCATGTCCCGGTCGAAGTAGTACTCCTGCATGAGGCCGAACTCGTCGTAGGGGCGACCCCGTTCGGCGGCCGTGCGCGTCAACACGTCGTCCACGTCGGTGACGTTGCGCGTGAGAACAGTGTCGACGCCCGTCATACGGACCACCCGCGCGACCACATCGGCCCACACGAACGTCGAAGCGTGGCCCAGATGCGTCACGTCATAAGGAGTGATACCGCAGACGTAGATCCGGGCAGGAATCGTCAGCGGCAACGGCGCACCCGCCAGTCTCAGCACGTCGAGCGGACTCGCCCGGCCGCGCGAGCCCGGGACGCCGTAGCCCGAGCCACCCGCAAGATCCACCGATCCCGCCATCGCCCCATCGTGGCACGGCGCATCCAGATCGACGACCCGGCACGTTCGGCTTCGGCCATCGTGACGTGTGCGGTCCCGCCGTGCCGGGGCCCGGCCGCTGCCGGGACTGCGCCAGCTGTCTGATCCCCTCAGGTCAGGGCATGTCCGGCAACGGCCGTCGCTGCTCCTTCTTGTAGCCGTCGACCGCTGTCGGCAGGGTTGGGAAGATCCGGTTGGCGCCGATGCGTTTGCTCACGCCGCTGTGCCGTAAGTCGGGCATGAGGTCCTGCTCGACACGGGCCAGTGCCGGAACCACATGGCGACGGTCGAGCTCGTCGCACAGCTGCTGGAGGGCGCCGGCGGCGGTGACGTCGATCCCCAGGACGGCCTTCATGGTGAGCAGCAGCCAACGGGCCGGCGGTGTGGCGGTGTCCACCGCGGCGAGCGCACGGCACCGGAAATTCTCGGCGCTGGCGAAGCGTGTCCCACGAAGGACTCTCGCCCCCGTGTCGCACATCCTTCGACCCGTCCCGGTGCTGCCGTTGCCGGCCGAGAGTCGAAGTCCCACGCGCACGGTGATCGAGCAGGAGAGGGGTGCTGAGCGCAGCATGTACGACTTCAGCGGAGTCCGGATCGGCACGGTTGCGGCGGACGGAGTGGTCCGTGACCACAGCGGTACTCGTATAGGTAAGGCGAATCCCGACGGGGTCGTCCTCGACTTCAGCAACGTGCGGATCGGCACGCTCGAGCAGGGGACGACGAGTGTCGTCGCTACCCCCCGCCCGGCTTCGCGAGCATGAATTCACCCCGCTCGAGCCGGTGGCCTCATCGGCAGTGCAGATAGAGAAACAGTGCTCGGCCTTCGCGCCGGGAGAGGGGCCGAACAGCTGGGCGGATGTCCCCTGGGCGACCTCGTAGGTCGTCGAGCAAGAACGTGGAGAGGCAGCCTCTCCTCGCCGGCTCGGAGGACGTGTGGTCTCGCGATTCGAGGAAGGGGAGCGACAGCAAGGTCCTGTGGCGCGTCGGAAGGGACTTCGTCCCCTGATCCTGTCGTGCCCACACAGCGCAGGATGACCTGATCGGAGAATCGGCACCACGTAGTGAGGAGATTCCGATGATGTACTGGTGGGGCAGTGACATGACCGGATGGGCGTGGCTGGCGATGACGGTCACGGTGATCCTCTTCTGGGCGCTGGTGATCGCGGGTGTCGCAGCGCTCGTCCGTTACGTGCGTGGGACCGATGACACCACGCCCGTCGCGTCGCGGCCGACCCCCGAACAGATGCTTGCCGAGCGATACGCCTGCGGCGAGATCGACGAGACCGAGTACCGGCGCGGTATGGACAATCTGAAGGCCATGAACGTCGACCGGGGCTCTGCGTCCCGGCAGTGAGCTCAGACATGCCGGAGATGCCGCAACAGCTCTAGTAGGGCATCCCGGCCCGGCCACGTGACGATGCGGACACGCGTGGGCCCAGTGGGGCCCGACCGGGGGAGCGCGGGTGGCAGGGCCGGCGTCACCCCGTGACCTCCCCGAGGTGGCCGAACGGCTGCGCTCCCTCGGCCCAGGCGTGGGGGCCGAGCACCGCCAGCACAGAGAGTCGCTCCGCGGTCGGGGTCCCCGGCACCGGGACGAACAGCGCGAGCATCTGCGTGAGCCCCTCCTCCAGGAGGGCCTCGCAGTCGAGCTCGAGCAGCCCGACCTCCGGGTGTACGAGCTTCTTACGCCTGCCACGCAGGACGGACACGTCGTGCTGGGTCCACAGTGCGGCGAACTCGGGGCTCGCCGCCCGCAGGCGCTCGACGAGCCCCTTGATCTGCAGGTCCCCGCGCCGTCCGAACGCCGCGCGCAGGTTCGCCACGAGCGCCCGCGACTCGTCGTCATGCTCCTCGGCCGGCCAGGCGGCGCGGGAGGCGGGATCGGTGAACCACCGGTGCACGACGGAGCGCGCGTCGCCCTCGTACTGCCTGGCATCGCCGAACACCGAGCGGGCGAGGTCGTTCTGCGCCAACGTCATCCCGAGGTCGTTCATGACCTGGGCCGGCACGTCGGTCAGTCGGTCGAGCACGGTGAGCAGGGCCGGCGAGACGTGGTCGTCCGGGCCGCGGCGATCGGGGACCCCGTGCCCGGCCAGCCGGAAGAGGTGGTCCCGCTCGTCGCGGCTCAGCCGCAGTGCCCGGGTCAGGGCGCGCAGGACCGAGGGAGACGGCTGCGGGGCGCGGTTCTGCTCCAGGCGCGTGTAGTAGTCCGTGGAGATGTCGGCGAGACGGGCGACCTCCTCGCGACGCAGCCCCGGCGTCCGTCGCCGTGTGGATGTGGGCAGCCGGACGTCTGCGGGCGTCAGCGACTCGCGGCGGGCCCGGAGGAACTCGGCCAGCTGTGCGGTGTCCACCGGACCAGTGTGCGGCGTCGTGCCCGGGCTAGGCAGGGACCGCCGATCCCTGGTCGGGTCGCCTCTGCTTGCCCCCGGCCGCCGCGCCCAGGATCGGTGTCAGCGACCGGGACCCGCCCGGCACCGCGCCACCCGCGCAAGGGAGCCACCATGACGAGCACCTCCAGCACCCCCCGGACCTGGTTCCTCACCGGGGCCTCCCGCGGCCTCGGTGCCGTCTGGGCCCGGGCGATCGTCGAGCGCGGCGACAATCTGGTCGCGACCGCGCGGGACGTGGACGCCGTGCGCCCGCTGGCCGACGCCTACGGCGACCGGGTGCTCCCGCTCGGTCTCGACGTCACGGACACCGCTGCCGCCGGCGCCGCAGTCGCCAGGGCGGAGGAGCACTTCGGCGGGATCGACATCCTGGTCAACAACGCCGGCCACATGCTGGTGGGGGCCGTCGAGGAGGCCACCGACGCACAGGTGCGCGAGCAGATGGAGGTCAACTACCTCGGTGCACTGTGGACCACCCGTGCGGTGCTGCCCGGCATGCGCGAGCGCGGCCGCGGGCACGTCATGCAGGTCACCTCGCTGGGTGGGGTCGTGGCCTACCCGGCCCTCGGCCTGTACCACGCGTCCAAGTGGGCCCTGGAGGCTGTGAGCGAGTCGCTCGCCGGCGAGGTCGCGCCATTCGGCATCCACGTCACCATGATCGAGCCGATCATGTTCCCGACCGGCCTCGCTACCCAGTCCCCGCAGACCACCCCGCACCCGGCGTACAGGCACGCCCGCGAGCTGCTCTACTCCGAGTCCGCGGCCCACGGCCTCGAGGTCGGGCGGCCGGAGTCGACCGGCGACGCGCTGCTGGCCCTGGCCGACCTGGCCGAGCCGCCGCTGCGCGTGTTGTTCGGCATCAAGGGCGTCGAGGCCGTACGCGGCGAGTACGACAAGCGGGTCGCCACCTGGGAGGCCGGCCAGGACCTGTCCCGCCTCGCCCACGGCGTCCGGGCCGGAGTCGCCTGACCTGGGCCTGCAAACTCAAGATCGATACCGACGAATGACCACGATGATCGAACCGGCCGCTAACGGGCTGGCGAGCTGGGTCTCGGCTGTGTAGCGGATGCAGCTGAGCCACGGCGTCCAGCGAAACGGTAACCATGCGCGGATGTGGGACGCCGGTGGCGAAGCAACAGCCTGATCCATAGCCCGTCCCGACGCGCAGAGCCTCTCTGTTGGTGACCAGCGGGTGGCCCTGCTGCCCCGACTTCAGGCGGACCGTCAGAGCCACCCAGACAGATCCCGGTATTACTGATCACGAGCTCGGCTCCACGGCGCGTCCGGGCAAACGATCGCACGCTCCCTCATCACCGTCGACGCCCCGGACAACCGGGGCGGCTACGCGGTCACAGTGTGCCGGGCTTGTGGAAGCGCAAGCGCAGGAGGTGGCGCTCGGGATCGGTGAACGCCGTGCGCCCATGCAGCGTGTTGTGGTTGTCGACGATCAAGATGCCGTCGGTGGGAATCACCGTCCGAATCTCGTCCGTGCCGTTGTCGAGCAGGTCGGTCAAGGTCGTCAAGGCCTGTCGTACCTCCGGTGTATCGTACTCTGGGTTGGCGGCGAGGCCCTTCCGGAGCCCCTTCTCTCGCCAACGCCACATGGGTTCCACGTCGGAGATGACCGGAGCGTAGAAGTTTCCGTCGTCTGCGACGTCGGCGTGCTTCCTGAACGCTTCGGGCATCCGCTTCGGGAGCTTTGTCTGGCTGAGCACTCGAACTGCCTCACGGCCCTCGGAGGTCTGCTCGAGCTGCTGCTTGAGGATCCGTCCGTCGCGCAGTAGCGAGATTCCGCCTCCGCAGTTCGCGGCGCGTACGGCGTACAGGAAGAAGAAGTGCTCCGGGATGGGCAGGGATGCGCTGTCGGTGTGATAGACCGCCTTGCGATCGCTCTCCGAGAAGCTCGCATGGCCAGATTTCTCACTACTCTTGTTCTTGACGTCCCAGAGTACGTTGTCGAACGGAATGTTCGCAGTGGGGTCGCCCAGCAGCACGGCGAGTGCGAAGGTTCCCTTGCGCTTCTCGTCGACCCCCGCCGCGTTCAGGCCGAGCTTCGGAATCATCACCGCGGCGGGCTGGTCCTCATCGAACGTCCTGCGAATCCGCTCTGTAAGAGCGGTCAGGCGTGGAGCGGCCTCTTGAAATCGGGTGCGCAGGTCCGCCGGTTCTCGCGGTGGGATCAGCGCCTCACCTGCGACCTCGCCGCTGTAGTGGTCGGCCAGCGCTGCAAGAATGGAATCCTTCTCAAGGCCCCACCACGATCTCTCGTCGTCCACGTCCAGCTGAACGACGCTTGTCCTCGTGGGTCTGGCTGCAGTCATAGACTTCTCCAAGTGTTGTGTCGTGCAAGAGTTCACACGTCGGAAGCTAATCCGATCCTAAGCACGTCGTCGCCCGCGTGGCAGATCTCGAAATGCGTAACTTGCTCGTTGTGGGATGACTTACGGCATACACCGTCGGGTCCGTCGCGATATCCGAGCGGACGGGGGTGTCGATCGTCATAGCTCATCGTGGCTTCCGTGCGCAGGTTGTTCCACGATGTCCCGGCGAGGCCTCGTCGATGGCCGATCGATGTTATCCGCTTCACAGCGTTACAAGCGCCACGACTAACGATGCCGCCGCTACGACAAAGCCCACAAGCGTGTCAGTCGGAGCTTCGTCCGCCTGTTCCCCAGTAGAAGGGTCCGATGGTCGGGTGCACCTGGATGTTCCATCCCAGCGCCGCGAGCTCCCGCTCGAGTCTCTCGGGGCTGTGAGGCACTTTCACCGCGCGATGCGGGGTGCCGTCGCCTAGTCGGCGCTGGATGGTCGTCGAAGCCTCTCCCTCTATGAGCTCCTCCTCGGTGCGGAAGGCGTCGTCGACGAACAGCACCCGGCCACCGGGACGCAGACTGTGATCGACACGAGTCCAGAAGTCCGCGAAGCGGTTCCAGGGCACGTGTGAGATCCAGAAGCCCATGAAGACGCCGTCGTAGCGATGGTCCGGTGTCCATGTGAACAAGTCAGCCAGAACGAACCTCACTCGTTCGAGGTCAGCTGCGACTCGTTGCTTGGCTAGGGCCTGCATTTCCGGGGATGCGTCAACCGCGGTGACGGTGTCGGCGTGGCGCAGCAGTTGCGGTGTCCATGTGCCCGGCCCGCATGCCAGTTCCAGGACGTCACCCGTGGGAGCGAACTTCTCGATCGCCGCAACGAGTTCGTCGCCGCCGGGCTCGTCGAGTTGGCCGTCGAGGTACTCACCGGCGACAGCCCGGTAGTAGCTGATCTGCTCCGTCAACAGTTCCTGGTCGCTATTGTCTGCGTCAACGCCCATCACAGCCCCCGCTCCTGGCTCCTCTGCTCCGATCGAAGAATGGACGCTGCCCCCAGGAGAGTGTCAAGCCGCTGTCTATCGAGAGGTTCCGGATCAGCGTCTTCCAGGTGCTCGCCTTGCGCACGTCGCCGACTCACGATGCCTTCGCCGACCGATTAGCGCGAGGGTTGCTGGGCTTCAGCGGATGTGAGGGAGTGTGTGTTAGTGCACGTCACAGCGTTGACTCAGTCACTTGGTTAGTCAGTCGGACCGCTTCCTCGGAAGTCTGTGGGCAGTCTGCAACTTGGTCTCGTCACCAGAGCCTGTCGCGATCATCTCGTCGGGGTGTCCGTGAGTTGATCCGCCTCGATGACCGCTGGCGGCTGGAAGTGCCGTTGGAGGGCTTGCTCAGCGTAGGGGTCGTCAGGCGTCCGGTCCTGCCGTTGGCTGTTGAGCCACTTGTTCAGCGGCGTGTTGCGTTCCGTGCTCCCACCGAGTCGGCAGTGATCAAGATGCCTCAACGCTATTGGCGAAGATTGGCCCCTCAACTCATCTGGCAGAGGACAGCTGTTCCGCTCGTCGACGACCTGGCTCGGATGTGTAGCGGATGTAACTCGCTGCACCCTGCCGGTAGCCGCTGATATTCGATCTGGCGTTGTTCGAGCCGTGGTGTCGTCTCGATGACGAGTAGTGACCAATGCTGCGTAGCGGTTGTTCGGGTGAACCTTTTCCACTTGGTGTCAGCCGACGTGGATGAGGACGAGGACGGCCTTGATGAGGTCGGTGTCCCGGCGGCGGCAGCAGTGGATCTTGTGCACGGTGCGGTATGTGGAGACGTTTCTGGGCGAGGACCCGCTGGACGTGCCGTGGTCGGGGTGGGCCACCTGGCCGAGCAGTGGGGGATCGGGGGCGCGCTGTGTGTGAAGCGGTACGCGGAGCGGCGGCAGACGATGTGTGACCACGCGTGAGAGATCTGATTGGTATTGCTATTACCAGTTCAAGACCATGCGGTGGACCGGAAGTTCCGGGCTTTCTACACGGCGGGCATGTACGGCGCAAGCGGAGGGGCCGAAAACGTTATTGAACACGCGCTGGCTTGGCTGCGCCACAATCGGTTAGTGTTGCCGAGGGTGAGCGTGCGGGCGCAACACGTGGCGCGCCTTGCGCAGGCAGCGTTCCACTCCTGGCATACCCGCGCCGGCGTGCGTGAACTTTGTCCTGTCTGTACGAGCAGTGAAGTGTGTTCTTTCGGCCCGGCTTCTCCATCCCTTCCTCGGGTATTTCAGAAGGACACACGACAGAAGGAGGATCGATGCGCGACCAGGACAACCGCAAAGCAACCGGCCATGAGTCCCAGCGCGCACCCGCCTGTAAATCAGTCACACAGTGTCGCATGCCCCTTATGGGCCTGATGGCTCTGCAAAGGAGCGTCGGTAACGCGGCCGTGGTGGAGATGCTTCGGCGGGCTCGACATCCCGGGGCGCAGGGGGTGGAGGGTCGGCATCAGCACGGTCTCGGCCAGAGTGAGGAGCCGGAGGTGCAGCGTTCCGCTGTCCATGACGTCTTGCGCTCCGGCGGTCGGCCCCTTGACGACTCGACCCGCACCGACATGGAAAGACGATTCGGTGAGGACTTCTCCGATGTTCGCATCCATGACGACCACGCCGCCGAAAGCTCCGCAGCCGAGTTGGGGGCCCGCGCCTATACGTCTGGCAGTCATGTGGTGATCGGCAGCGGCGGCGCCGACCGACATACCCTGGCTCACGAATTAAGCCATGTCGTGCAGCAACGCTGGGGCGCGGTCGCAGGCACCGACAACGGCTCCGGTCTGAAGGTGAGCGATCCCTCCGACCGGTTCGAGCGCGCAGCAGAGACGCATGCCATTCGGGTGATGAGGTCGGCCACCGCCAGCAGCACAGCTGCAACGGGCCCTGAGCCCATCGACGCGGCCCCGATGGATTCGGAGCTGACATCGTCCGCTCCTGCGGCTCGGTCCCTTACACCGCACCAGAAGCCCGCGATGGCCCCCGTCGTGCAGGGCTCGCCCACGGCACACAGCGGCGTACCGGACCAGGCTGTCGCGCCGTCAGGCGGTGCCATCGCCGTGCAGCGTGCCGTCGGGGTGGAACTCGAGACCGGATTCGCGGTGAGTCCACCCCCAGACATGGAATATGCCGGTGTCGTGGAGGGGCCTCGGATCGGTGATTCCGGGCCGCCTACCTTCGTCATCGACTTCGACACGTTCCAGGGCAATCACATCATCGAGATCGTGAGCACGCCGACCACCGCGATGACCGGGGAGCGCAGCCGAGCCGACAGGAAGCAGACGTTCTCCGCCATCGACGAAGCGGTTCGCCGGTTGAAGGCGGCCGGTCCAGGTGCGACGTTGAAGGACATCTTCCCGGCCAGCGAAGGTTACGTGGTCGATCCGGCCTTCGCCGATGTGCCGTTGGTCGAACCGACCGGCGGGATGACGCAATCGCACCGGTATGCCCAGTACACGGTCGGCGTGCCACTGAGCGGCGTCTACGACGTGATGGCGATGGCGCAGAGCGGGATGACCGAAGGGGCCGAGACGGTTCCGAGCTTCGTCTACGCACGCAAGAACGACCTGAACGCGTTGGCCTTCGCTGATCGTGTGGCCGCGAAGTTCGCCGGCCTGCGCACGAGCCTGGACCGTCCACCGGAGGAGCAGAGCGGGCAGGGTTATGACCAGGACCTGGCCGACTCGCTGGACGATCGATCGCACCTCAGGGACGTCGCAGAGCTGCGGGGCTTCATGGCGGTCGCGGCCGCGCAGGTCGGGGCAAGGTTGTCGAGCCTGGTCAGAGCGGAGGACGACCACGACCGCGCCGTGAAGAACCACACGCTCGTCGCCTCCCGCACCTCGCTCGCGGCGATGCGTGGGGCCTTGTCGGACGAGGTCAAGAAGTTCCTCAAGGAGAACCGCGACAGCTTGGCCGGGGAGTTCGAGTCCAGCTATCGAGCGGCGTTCTCCGATCTTGTCACGAAATCGTTCGAGCGCCGCGGTATCGACCCCCCGGAGCCGGGTCAGCTCCTCAAGCTCTCGGTGACGCCTGGAGGGAAAACCGCCGAAGCGTATCTGGACAACGCGCTGCGCCAGCTGAAGCCTGGGAAGCAACTCGACCAGTACGAGATGCTCGGTGTGCGCACCAACTCGAAGCGCATGGACGACGACCTCGGTAACCGAGAGGTTCCGATGGCGTTGTTGGAGTTGCGCCTCTTCGGGGGCCGCGAAGGGTTGTCGGTCGACCAGCTCGGGAAGAACACCGCCATGATCGCCGACAGGGTGCGGGCCGCTGACGATGCGGCCAGGGCAGGTCGCCCGGTGCGGCCGTCCACACGTCTCAATCCGCCAGGGCGGCTGGGTATCGTGTCGATCCCCTTCGAGGCGGGCGTGTCCGTCCTCCGTGACCTGCAGACGAAGCTGGTGTCCGTTCTGGCTGGCCAGGTTGCCGAACGTGCCGTACAGCCGCATGCGCCCGGCAGTGCTCGGATCACCATCGACGTGGTCGGATTCGCCAGCCCTCCACGGAGTCTGGTGCGCGACACCGCGAAGGACACCGGGCAGAGGCGAGCAGAGGCGGTCGAGGGCGCTCTTCGTGCTCACATCGCCGTTGCGCTGGCGGAGATCCAGCCACCCGGCACATCCGAGGTCGCCACGAAGGATGTGCGGATCACGACCTCGTCAGGAGGACGAGGAGATGAGCGGGTGGACGTGCACCTCGACGAGAACCGGGCATGAAGCTGGAGGCCGTCGTCGAGCAGCGGCCGCAGCAGCGCTGCGGCGCCCCCTGACCGTGCCGGGCGCGCCAGTTGTGGCGGCAGTCGGTCGCCCGGCACGGTGATCTTCCCGAGTCTCGCGGCACTGGGCCACCGCTGATCGCGAGACGGCTCCCTGCACGGTGGGGGTCGCCACTCACTCGCGTGGCGCCGAGGAGGGCGTCCTGGCGCAGCGTGCGCAACCCGGGTTCCTTGACGTAGCGGACTGGCCTCATCGCCTCCGTGATGAAGCCGATCACGCAGTTCGAGGCGTTATCGCGTTGCTGCTGATGGACGAGGGCGGCGCCGAGCCGGTGACGCTTGGTGATGCCGCTTCCAGGGTCGGGAATGCCCAAGACGGCGGGCAGGTGGCCGATCTCGGGGCCGGTGAGTCCGGTAAAGCTCTCACCCAGGACGTCGGCGACCTGTTGGACGAGCGGGGCGTCCCAGGCAGGGATTCGGGTTGTCACGGTTGCCCTTCGAAAGGTGGGAGCGGCGGTCGTGTTGCCATCGGATCGCGGCCGATGACCAGGGCTGCGTACCGGCTGTCGGGACCCGCGGCGAGTTCGGCGTGGCGCTGTGTAACGCCGGGGCTGTAGCCAGCTGTGATGCGACGATCGGCGGTGGGACTCGCTGGACGAGCGCCTTGATTGCGGAGTTGCGGGCGCCCCGCAGATCGATGCCCATGCCAGGTGGCGTACTGCTCGAGCGCGCGCCGGGCCCATGCAGGGTCGGTGCTGTCGAGTCGGATGCGCAGCCATTGCTGGAACCGGGGGAGGCCGCGGGCGCGCAGTGGTCGGAGCTCGTTCATCGCCACAACGTTCGCGGCGGTGATGTCGTCGGAGGTGCGTCGGGTGCGCCGAGACTCGGTCGCGGTCACGGTGATCAAATCGGCCGGCCCGCAATCGAAGATGTCGCAGAGCGCGGCCACGAGCTTGAACAGGCACCCGTTCCGGTCGTTGGGTGACGACTCGATAGACCTGCGAGGGGGAGAGGTCGATGCCTCGTTCGCGCAACAGCGGAGCGAGATCGGTGCTGTTGTTCAGGCCGCGACGAGCCATCAGCTCCGCGAGCCGCCACTGGTAGTCGACATCGCGTTTCATGATCTGCTCCTCGGAGTGACCTCGTTCTGCGACCCGGCCAGGGCCTCCTTCAGGCAAGTGTCGAGGGCGTGACGCAGCGTTCGGCTGCGGTAGTTGCTCCGGTCGTCGAGGCCGGTTCGAACTGTCATAACGTCGATTATCGGTTCGGAAGTGAACGGAACGAGATCGCGACGCCTGCGGCGACACACCAGAGCGGAAGCGGTGGCGATCGTTGCGCTCGGTCTTGCGCGCTGCCGCCGCGGCGCCGCCATCAGGAGTTCATGCGGGGACGCCACTCACCCCGAACTCCAGCGCAGCCGTGATGCGTCAACCTCTCGTCTTTCGAGCTGCGACGGGATGGACGGAAGCGTCCAACCCGTCAACACCCATGTCCCGCGCACCTTCAACCAACAAAGCTGGTCGCCATCCGACAGCGGTCTTTCGAGATCCGGTGCCGCGTCGAGATCTTCGTCATAGGGCCAGGGACGTGACCACCAGGCCTTCACCGAGGAAACGCGAACGGCCTTCAGGATGCCGCTGACGCGAGCTGGCCTGAGGCGTCGAAAACACTGCCAAAAATTTCGCTTCGGCCTGATGCTCATTGTGGTCAGAAATGTTCGAGGATTCCTTTTCACTGGATCTCATCCGATCAGTAACCAGCGGTTATGGTCGAACCCAACCGACGATCGTGCGGACGGCGCGCGAGCGAGTCAGACCGCCGGGCCGAGAGGGCGCTGTCGGCATCAAGGCCGAGACTTTGCCACGGGGTCGAGCCGGAACACCCGCTCGGCGTTGCGGTGCGCGATGCGAGCCAGGTCGGTCTCGCTGAACGGTGCCGACCGCAGGAACCGGACAGCGTCGGCTGTCGACTCATACGGGTAGTCGACGGCGAACATCACGTGATCGACACCGATCTCCAGCACGGCGCCCAGTAGCGCCGCGTGCGAGCACACGCCGCTCGTCGCGATCACCACGTTCTCCCGCACGTACTGCGAGGGCAACTTGGCGAGCGTGCGGAGAGGCTCGACGATGGCGTACGAGGCGTCCAGCCGGGCCAGCTGGAACGGCAGGAACTCGCCCATGTGGCCCAGGACGAGGGTGGCGCCGGGGTGGTCATCGAACACACCGCCGTAGATGATCCGCAGGGCGTGCCCACCGGTCTCGGCGGCCCAGCTGAACGTCGGCCCGGCCAGCTCCGGTCGTCCCCCGAGAACATGCCACTCCCCGGCCGGCACCGACGTCGGGTGCAGGTAGAGCGGGGCATCAAGCTCCTCGAGTGCCGCCCACACCACCCGGAACCGCGGTTCGTCCAAGTAGTGCCCCAGCGTCGGGCCGTTCACCAAAGCACCGCACAGCCCGAGCGTCTGCACCGACCGCACCAGCTCGGAAGCGGCGGCGTCCGGGTCCTGCAGCGGCAACGCGGCCAGACCCGCGTACCGGTCGGGGCGCTTCGCCACAATCTCGGCCAGCGCGTCGTTGGCGATCCGGGCGTCGTCCACGGCCACGGCGGCGTCCGGTTGGACCTGGATCCCGGGCGCCGTCAGCGACAGCACCGCGACGTCGACGCCGTGCTCGTCCATCTCGGCCAGCCGGAGCTCGTCGAACTCCGGCAGCCGCCGGGCCCACTCCCTGGCCCGGTCGGCCCGCAGCACACTATTGCTCCACGGGGTCACCTGCGTGGCCAGCTGCGGGAGTCTGAATGCCTCCTCAACCGCGATCGTCCTCATGTAGGTCGCCATCTCCTCTCTTCCTAACCTGGTGATATGTAGCCGGAGCCTGTGCTTGTTCGAGGCTGTGCGCCTGGGCGCGCTGCCGCACATCGGCCGTCGGCCGTGCGGATCCCGGAACGCCGCACTCAGCGGCGGAAGCGTGCGTGTATTGGAGTGCCGGAATTTAATGACGGACGCAAGAAATTCACGTTTTCATAGCAGAAACCCGCCGAGTCATCCGCTTCTGAGGTCCTGCCGGGCCATGACCGGGGACGTCCCGGGCATCAAGACCTTGCCTTTCCGGTCAAGGACGGAATGCGTCACCATTTTTCATGGACACAGGATGAACCGATCCCAATCAAACTCTTCGATCAGGCGATACGTGGCCTCGGTTGGTTCTCGACAGACGCTAGCCTAGGCGCCGGGCCGTTGCCACGGTGCGCGATGCGTATTCCGGCCGTCGGCGTGCATATCCCGGACATTCCATAACAAAGTCCAGTGTCAAAATTTGTTAACAGCGTCGTCGGAGTCGAAGGGGCATGCGCGAATGGCGAGGAGACGTTCCGCGCGGCGTAGGACACCACGCCGCAGGCCTACCTGCTCCGCGCGTGCCTGAGCGGCGCCCGTGCCGACCTGCTCGCGGCCCGAACGCCCCGACGGCGCCACCGTCGCGGGCATCGCCCACCGCTAGGGCTTCAGCAACGTCGGCCGGTTCGCCGAGCAGTACCGCCGCGCCCGCGGCGAACGGCCCGCGCAGGCCCTCCGCCGCACCTGACCACGCGCCTCCGGCACGCTCGCGGTCGCCTCAGCCGGGCACAGCCCAGCCCGATGGTCCGCTGGATTCATGCGGTGAACCCGGTCCTTGACCTTGTCGAGGTGTATCCGAGCATTCCAACGGTTGATGCCGGCCTTGATCAACTCCTCGTTGTAGGCGCCCATCGCCGCGAAGTCCTCGGTCTTCGGCAGCATCCCGGCCTCGGTGGCCGCCGTCGTCTTGCCCCCTGCTCGCGGCCGGCGGCCTCAAGCCGAGCTCCGCCAGCGCCCGCGTGCGGTTCTCGGGCAATGAGCGGACGGTGATCGACGGACCGTTCGCCGAGGCCGAGGAGCTGCGTCTGAAAACACCCACAGGCACCCGCCGAGCGTCAGGCGACCGAACCGCCGTTCGTGTAGATGACCTGGCCATTGATCCAGCGGGCCGGGCCGGCCAGGAAGGCGATGACCTCGGCGATGTCGGACGGCTGACCCAGGCGCTCCAGCGGCGGCTCGGCGGTGATCCGGTCGATGACTTCCTGGGACTTGCCGTCGAAGAACAGCGACGTCGCGGTCGGGCCCGGGGCGACGGCGTTGACGGTGATGTCGCGGCCGCGCATCTCGCGGGCCAGGATCAGCGTGATCGCCTCGACGCCACCCTTGGTCGCGGCATAAGCCGAGTACGCCGGCCGCGCCAGTTTGGTGAGCGAACTGGAGACGTTCACGATCGCACCGCCGTTGCGAACCCGACGGGTGGCCTGCTGGTTGACCACGAACGTGCCGCGCAGGTTGGTGCGGATGACCCGGTCGAGCACCTCGAGGTCGAGTTCGGCCAGCGGGGCCAGAGGCATGATGCCGGCCGAGTTCACGACCACGTCGACTCCGCCGAACTCCTGCTCGGCCCGGTCGAACAATGCTGCCACCGCGGTCTCGTCAGCGACGTCGGCCTGTATGGCGATCGCGCGGCCGCCGGCCTGCTCGACGTCCTTGACGGCCTGCTCGGCGCCGTCCTTGCTGCCGCCGTACCCGATCACCACCGCGTAGCCCTCGCGGCCCAACCGGGCCGCGGTCTCACGACCGATTCCCTTCGAACCACCGGTCACGATCGCAACGCGCCCAGAAGTCGTGGCCGCGGCGTTGTTTTCGGTCACCGTCTTGCTCCTGATCTCGATGGCTTGCTTGATGGCATCTCGATCTTGCTCTGGTCGATGGATCACGTCCGGCGAATCACAACGATGGGAGGATTAACTCCGTTGATGTATAGGCCGGCCATCCGGCAACGGCATGTTGCGAGAAATTGTAGACACCCAACCGCTGCGACATCAAAAATCCGTCCCCCTCGGTCGGGCATGCAAACCGTCGCGACGGCTCGTAGGTGGCGAGCACGAACGTCCGATCAGGCCCATCCGAGCGACTTCAGTTGATCGCGCCGGGCCACCTCGGTGGCGGGCAGCTTCTCGTCGGCGAGGCGGCATTTCTTCCTCGAGACCTTCGATGCCCGCCGCCCGTGCTCACCGCGAGTCGGGTCACCAGGCGTCCGGCTCGAACTCGGCGGTCGGTCCGAACCCGATGGAGGCCGGGTTCGTCCTGCCTGAGGCCCCGGAGGACGCCGGTGCGATCGGCTGAGCCAGGTCGACCAGCTACGTTCGCCGCAACAGAATGAGCGGCGTGACGTAGTGCTCGGTCACCGTCCCGCCGAGGTCGCGAGCTGCGTCAGCGGCCGCTTCCGCCTCGTCAGCCGTCCAGTTGCTGAAGGTGCGGAACAGGCCGTGGACCTGGTCCGCGCTGAGATCGATGTTCCATCGGAATTCATCGACGTGGACGACGGTGAAGTCGCCGCTCGACGACAAGCGGCGAGCCCAGTCCTCGGTGTCGAGTTCTCCGGGACCTGGCCTGACGGGCTCGTCGACACGGCGGGCGACGATCGCGTCGATGCGATCTCGGAACGGCGTGGTCGTACGGGGATCGCCGAAAGCTGTTCGCCATACCGCGAGATGCCCGTCTTGCACGATGGCTCGATGCAGCTTGGGAATCACGACGCCCAGATCGAGCCAATGCACCGATGTCGCGGCTACTGCCAGGTCGAACTGCGCCTCGGCCATTGCCGCATCCTCGGCGCGGGCGATGACGACCTGGGCACTCGGACAGCGCTGCCGAAGGCGCGCTGCGAGTGCGCGACCAGGCTCGACCGCCACGACGTCGGCGCCGGCTCGGAGCAGCCGCATCGTGGCCTCGCCGGTGCCCGCGCCCAGTTCGATCACCCGCACACCGGGCCTCAGCACCTCGAGCTCTCGCATGCGGTCCCACAGGGCTTCCGGGTAGGGCGGTCGCGCCTGCTGGTAGGTCTCGGCGAGAGCATCGAAGTGCAAGGGGCCGCCCACCGAACCGACACTAGGCGGGCACGCAGCGAGATGTCCGTCAGGTGCCGACGTACGCCGCCAGGTGCTCGCCGGTGAGGGTGGAACGTCCGGCGACGAGGTCGGCGGGTGTGCCCTCGAAGACGATCCGCCCGCCGTCGTGGCCTGCGCCGGGGCCGAGGTCGATGATCCAGTCGGCGTGCGCCATGACCGCCTGGTGGTGCTCGATGACGATGACCGACTTGCCGGAGTCGACGAGCCGGTCCAGCAGTCCGAGCAGGTGCTCGACGTCGGCGAGGTGGAGGCCGGTGGTCGGCTCGTCGAGGACGTAGACGCCGCCCTTCTCGCCCATGTGCGTGGCCAGCTTGAGCCGCTGCCGCTCGCCGCCGGACAGCGTGGTGAGCGGCTGGCCGATGGTGAGATAGCCGAGCCCGACTGCCGCGAGCCGATCGAGAATGGCATGCGCGGCCGGCGTGCGTGCCTCTCCGGCGCCGAAGAACTCCTCGGCGTCGGTCACCGACATCGCGAGCACCTCGCTGATGTCCCGGCCACCGAGGTGGTAGTTCAGCACCGACGCCTCGAACCGCTTGCCCTCGCACTCCTCGCAGGTGGTGGCGACGCCGGCCATCATCGCCAGGTCGGTGTAGATGACGCCGGCGCCGTTGCAGGTGGGGCAGGCGCCCTCGGAGTTGGCGCTGAACAACGCCGGCTTCACGCCGTTGGCCTTCGCGAACGCCTTGCGGATCGGGTCGAGGAGTCCGGTGTAGGTCGCCGGGTTGCTCCGGCGCGAGCCGCGGATCGCGCCCTGGTCGATCGCCACCACCCCGTCCCTGCCGGCCACTGAGCCGTGGATCAGCGAGCTCTTCCCCGACCCGGCCACGCCGGTCACCACGACCAGCACACCGAGCGGGATGTCGACGTCGACGCCCTGCAGGTTGTGGGTGTCGGCGCCGCGCACCTCCAGCGCCCCCGACGCCGTCCGCACCGACGGCTTCAGGGCGGCGCGGTCGTCGAAGTGCCGTCCGGTGAGCGTGCCGCTGGCCCGCAGCCCGTCGACGGTGCCCTCGAACACCACCTCGCCGCCCGCGGTTCCGGCGCGTGGGCCGAGGTCGACGACGTGGTCGGCGATCGCGATCGCCTCCGGCTTGTGCTCCACGACCAGGACGGTGTTGCCCTTGTCGCGCAGCTGCAGCAGCAGGTTGTTCATCCGCTGGATGTCGTGGGGGTGCAACCCGATGGTGGGCTCGTCGAAGACGTAGGTGACGTCGGTGAGCGACGACCCGAGGTGGCGGATCATCTTGGTGCGCTGCGCCTCGCCACCCGAGAGCGTGCCCGACGGCCGGTCCAAGGAGAGGTAGCCCAGCCCGATCTCGACGAACGAGTCGAGGGTCCTTCGCAGCGTGGTCAGCAGCGGCGCCACCAAGGGCTCGTCCAGGCTGCGGACCCAGCCGGCCAGGTCGTTGATCTGCATGGCGCAGGCGTCGGCGATGCTGATTCCCGCGATCTTCGACGACCGGGCCGCCGCGCTGAGCCGGGTGCCGTCGCACTCAGGACATGTGGCGAAGACGACCGCGCGGTCGACGAACGCCCGGATGTGCGGCTGCATCGCCTCACGATCCTTGGAGAGGAACGACTTCTGGATCTGCGGGATCAAGCCCGCATACGTCAGGTTGATCCCCTCGACCTTGATCTTGGTCGGCTCCTTGTGGAGCAGGTCGTGAAGCTCGCGCTTGGTGAACTTCCGGATCGGCTTGTCCGGGTCGAAGAAGCCGCAGCCCCGGTAGATGCGGCCGTACCAGCCGTCCATGCTGTAACCCGGGACCGTGATCGCGCCATCGTTGAGCGACTTGGTGTCGTCGTACAGCGCCGTCAGGTCGAAGTCGGATACCGAGCCCATGCCCTCGCAGCGCGGGCACATGCCGCCGGTGATGCTGAACTCGCGACGTTCCTTCACCTTCTGCCCGCCGCGATCCAGCGTGACGGCACCCGCTCCGCTGATCGAGGCGACGTTGAACGAGAACGCCTGCTGTGAGCCGATGTGCGGCCGGCCGAGGCGGCTGAAGAGGATGCGCAGCATCGCGTTGGCGTCGGTGACCGTGCCGACCGTGGAACGGACGTTGGCGCCCAATCGCTCCTGGTCGACGATGATCGCGGTGGTCAGCCCGTCGAGTACGTCGACGTCGGGCCGCGCCAGCGTCGGCATGAAGCCCTGCACGAAGGCGCTGTAGGTCTCGTTGATCATCCGCTGCGACTCCGCGGCGATCGTGGCGAACACGAGCGAGCTCTTGCCGGAGCCGGACACGCCGGTGAACACCGTCAGCCGGCGCTTAGGGAGCTCGACGCTGACGTCCTTGAGGTTGTTCACACGCGCGCCGTGCACGCGGATCAGATCGTGGCTGTCGGCGACGTGCAGCGCAGACGACTGCGTGTCGGTCCTCATGGCCGTGCTCATCGTGTCTCCATCTGTGTCGCCTGGGTCGGGCCGACCATCTTGGCGCAGTACGTCGGGTTCTCGTTCGTCGGCACGCTCTCCAACTGATCGGGCGTGCCGCATATCCGGGTCACCTCGCGCGAGCGGTCCGCCGCCCGCCGTTCCGCTTGGCGGCGTACGGCAGCGCGAACAGGTAGAGACCTGTGAGCAGGAGCAAGGCCAGCGGGAGCAGCGGCGTGTAGGACACCCAGATGACGGGCTCCTTTTGCAGCAAGGCGACGGTGGTGGCAACGACGGTGACCGTGAAGGCGATGGACAGCCAGCGATGGACCTGCCGAACCCTCTTGTTCCAGTTCATGGGGATTTCCTCCGAGAACGAGCGGAGCCCCGGCACCGCGCCGGGAAGGACGTCCAGCCGGTCGTCGACGTCGATGACGGCGTTCGACGGCAGCAGCGCATCGCCGTCCCGGCTGGAGGACAGCGGCACCGGGTACGGCGCACGGGGTGTTGCTACGACGCCTCGAGGTCGCCGAGCGCGGGAGCGGGACGGGGGCGGCACTCGGCGGCCGCCCTCCGCCGCGGGTGGTGTTCGCGCAGCAGATCAGGCCGTGGTGGCCGGACGGCTCAGCGCACCTCGAAGATGCGGACCATGCAGCCCGCGGGATCGCGGAAGGCGCAGTCGCGAACGCCCCATGGCTGGTCGGTCGGCTCCTGGACGACCTCGGCGTCGCCTGCCTGAAGCCGCTCGAAGGTGGCGTCGAGGTCCTTGGTGGCCAGGTTGATGCTGGCGTAGGTGCCCTTGGCCATCATCTCGGCGATGGTGCGGCGCTCGTCGTCGGTGATGCCGGGGTCGGCGGCGGGCGGGTGCAGGACGATCGACGTGCCGGGCTGGTCGGCGGGGCCGATCGTGATCCAGTGCATCCCCTCGTACTCGACGTCGTTGCGGACCTCGAAGCCGAGGGTGTCGCGGTAGAAGGCCAGGGAGGCCTTGGGGTCGTCGTGCGGGAGGAATGTCTGGTAGATGCTGAGATCCATGACGGTCACGCTAGGTGCGGCTCGGTGACCGGTGCTTCTCGATTCCTGATCGGTCTGGTCACCTGCTTCGCCACGCACGGCGGCATGCCCGCCATTGCGCCGGTCACCTGGCGCCGGTAGACGCTGGGCGGCACGCCGACCAGCTCGGTGAAGCGCGTGCTGAAGGTGCCCAGCGACGAGCAGCCGACCGCGAAACAGATCTCGGTGACGCTGAGGTCACCACGCTGCAGCAGCGCCATCGCGCGCTCGATGCGCCGCGTCATCAGATATGCGTACGGCGACTCGCCGTAGGCGAGCCGGAACTGGCGGCTGAGGTGACCGGCCGACATGTTCACGCCGCGGGCGAGCGCCTCGACGTCGAGTGGCTGCGCGTACTCCCGGTCCATCCGATCGCGGACGCGGCGCAGCAGCGCGAGGTCACGCAGCTGTTGGGTCGCGGCGGGTCTGCTGGGCACGCGCGAGATCGTGCCATGTCGCGCCGGAGTTGCGCTGGTGGACACGATGACGGGGCGGCCCCGCCACCCGCACCGAGTGATGTCGGGCTGTCATAACGTAGCGCCGACCAGCGTGGAGTGCCGGCGGGCCTTCGATGGTTCAGCGGCCGCGGCCGGTGCGTTCCTGCAGTTCATCGATCCGCTTCGAGGCATCAGCCTTGGACAGGTCGTCGGACGGCGCAGGCTCACCGGCTTCCCGCGCCAGTGTCTGCAGGTAGGAACTCTGCGCGCCCGTCATCGGCTCGTCGCCGGTGGTCCACTCGTCCGGGTCCTTCGCTGCGGTGGGATCCGCGGGGGCGTTGTTCTGACTCATGAATCGAACGTATCTTCGAACGGGGACCCTCGCCAGTCGGGGCTTCGGGCTGCTCGACCGGGTGTCGGCCGTCGCCGTGGAGCGTGCGGTGCGTGCGCTCACGCACGTCCCACGGCAGGCTGTGGCCCATGCCTCGAGGCGAGCCTGATGGCGTGCCCGACCCCGCGCGGGTCGCTGCCTCGCTGCGTGCCGTCCTGGCCGCCGTGGACGCCGGTGAGGTGGTGGCCGACGACGCCCAGCGGGCGTATCTCGCGGGCGCGGCCGAGGCGCTGGAGTCCCTGGGCCGGGGGCCGGCGGGGGACCACTCCCCTGGTTCGGATCTCTCCCCCGGCTCAGATTTACGTTAAAGGCCCGTATCTCGTAAAGTTGGGGCGTGACCAGTCCCCGCCGCACCCGCCGCGTGCGCTCGACCGGCGACCCCCGCGTGCTCGCCTACCTGCGGGTGAGCACGGAGCAGCAGGCCGAGTCCGGCGCCGGGCTCGACGCCCAGCGCATGGCGATCCAGGCCGAGATCGCCCGCCGCGGCTGGACCAGGGTGGAGTGGGTCATCGACTCCGCCTGGTCGGGACGCGACCTCGACCGGCCGGAGCTGGACTCCGCGCTCGCGCGGCTGGAAGCAGGCGGCGCCGAGGTGCTGATCGCGTCCAAGCTCGACCGTATCTCGCGGTCGGTGCACGACTTCTCCGGCCTGCTGGACCGCGCCTCGCGGCAGGGTTGGCAACTCGTGTGTCTCGATGTCGACGTCGACACCTCGACGCCCTCCGGTGAGCTGGTGGCGCACATGGTCGCCAGCACGGCGCAGTACGAGCGCCGTGTGATCTCGCAGCGGACGAAGGATGCGCTCGCGGCGAAGCGCGCCGCCGGTGTGCGGCTCGGGCGTCCGGCGGTGCTGCCGGAGCGCGTGGTGCGCCGCGTGCTCGAGGAGCGGGGTGCCGGTTCGACGCTCCGTGCGATCGCTGAGGGCCTGACTGCTGACGGAGAGCCGACCGCTCGAGGCGGGGCGGTGTGGTCGACCAGCAGCGTGCAGGCGGCGCTCGGCGGGCAGGACGGCATGCGGCTGCGATGGATCACCGCGCGCGAGGTGGCGCAGTCCGGTGGGCCCGCCGTGGTACACGCCCTGGACATGATCACGAACACGCCGGCGCACCTGATCGATGCGGACTGGGTGCGGCAGTCCGACACGACGTGGCAGGAGCTGGCGTCGGACGAGCGGTGTGAGCGTTGCGTCGAGCTTCTGCGGGCCGTATCGGGCGAGTGAGGCGACCCGCTCCCCCGGCCCGGCTCCCGTGAGAGCCGGGCCGGGCGGGCGTCACTCCACGAAGATGTCCACCGACGGCCGCAGCTCGGCGCAGACCCGCAGCACCTGGTGGATGACGTGGCCCTCGAACGACTCGAACGGCTTGGTGTCCACCGCCTGCTGCTCGTTGTCGACGGCGGGATAGGCCTGCTGGGTGAGCAGGTAGTCGAACCGCGGTGCCCACTTGCGGGCTCCCAGCCGTGCAGTGGTGGAGCAGTTGTCCACCATGTACGCCACGCCGCGGGCGTGCATGTACGGGTTGAGTGAGTCGACGGCTTCGATCACCGACTCGTTGGCGATCTCCGAGTACGGGTGCCCGCGCTCGAGCAGGACGTCCACCTGGGCCATCATCACGCCGCAGAAGACACCGGCGGTGAAGGGGTCGAGCGGGATGTCGTTCTCGACCCGGTCGGCCCGCACCTTCTGGCCCACCTGCCACATGTCGGCCTGGTCGATCTTGCCCATCGGGAAACGGGCGAGCCGCTGCCCGGCCAGCACCACGCTGTTGATCTCGTTGCCGGAGAGCACCTCGTCGTAGATCTCGTGGGTCAGCTCGACACCGACGGGGTACGCGGCGGAGTACGCCTGGGCGAAGACCGCCCGCCCGTCGCGGTCGAGCCGCCGGTACAGGCCGTCGAGCCCGTCCTTCGAGATGATCTTCGAGATCGGACCGGTGACCGACTCCGTGGAGTGCCGGAACGCGTTCTCGTCGCTCATTCCGTGGTCGCGGTAGCGCCGGTAGAGGCTCTCCACGATTCCGTGCACCCCGGCGAGCAACATCGCGCGCTCGCCCGAGAGGTCGGAGAGGTACTCCGAACGCAGGGTGGTCTGGAATGTGTAAGGCGCTCCGAGCGCGACCGACCAGGCCAGCGCGCGATCGGTGGCGTGACCGGTGACGTCCTGCTGCACGGCGAAGCTGGCGTTGATGCCGGCGCCGTTGACCTCGGCGCCCTGGACGTAGAGGGCCCGGACCGAGGCGCCCATCCCCTTCGGGCAGACGGCGATCACGTCGACCTCGGCGGGGAACTGCTTGCCCGCGGCGGTGAGGTGCCCGAGCAGGAAGCCGTGGGAGAAGCCCAGCGTGGTGCCGGGCCGCAGCGCCGCGAAGATCTGGTCGTGCAGCTCGGCCTGGGCGGCGTCGGAGATCAGCAGGATGACCAGGTCGGAGGCGCGGATCACCTCGAACATCTCGCCGAGGGTGCCGTCCTCCTCGCGGAAGCCCGCCGCTCTCGCCTGGTCGAACGAGCCCGATCCGGACCGCAGGCCGACCGTGACCTTGACGGCGCCGTTCAGGGAGTCGCGGAGGTTCTGCGCCTGGGCGGAACCCTGCGGTCCCCAGCCGATCACGCCGATCTGGTTCACACCGTCGAACGCGCGGGGAAGTCGGTCGAAGAGATGTCGGCCGCCGCGAATGATCGCCTCCCGCCGGTCGCCCAGAGTGATGTACTCCTTGTCGAACACGGCGGTTTCAAAATCCATGACCTGATCCTGCATGACTCTCTCTCGTCAGCTGCGCTTCGGTTCCGGGCACCGTCGATTATTGCCCTGCCCGCCCGAGTGGCTCGCAACTCAGTGGGGCAGGAATCGAATCGTCCTGCTTGTCGCGAATACGACCGGCGACCGTGCGGGCCTGCGCTTTCCGGTCCGCGACAGCCCGAGGCATCAAACATGGGATGTTAGGATCGATCCGTGGGCCTATCTGCCGTGCGCACCGGACGGGTGTGCGACGAGATCGTGACGCAGTTCGAGCAGCTGATCGAGAGCGGTGAGTGGCCGCTCGGATCGAAGATCCCGCCGGAGCCCGAGCTCGTCGCGGCCCTCGGAGTCGGTCGCAACAGCGTGCGCGAGGCCGTGCGGGCCCTCGAGCACGCCGGCCTGCTCGAGCCCCGCCGTGGTGACGGTACCTACGTGCGTGCGACCAACGGACTTCGCGCCGCCATTCTTCGCCGGGCCCGGCGCTCCGCTGCGCTCGACGTGCTCGCGGTACGGACGAGTCTGGAACGCGATGCCGCCGCGGTGGCTGCGCTGCGGCGCACCGACGTGGACCTGGCCGCCATCCAGGCCGCCGCGGACGCTCGCCGGGTCGCGAGCGACGGCGGTGACCGAGCGGCCTTCGTCTCCGCGGACCTCGCCTTCCACCTCGCTGTGATCGCCGCCACCGGCAACCCCGTGCTCATCGACCTCTACGCCGGACTCACCGAGGCACTACAGCGGACGGTCGCCGAGATCGCCGAGCTCGATCACGATCGGGCCGCCATTCCCGGCCATGACGAGCTCGCGGCGGCGATCGCCGCATCCGACCCTGCGGCGGCCCGTGCGGCGGCGGACAGTTACCTCGCGGCCGCACGGCGGCTCGTCGAGGGAAGCCGGTGAACGCCGCCGTCACGACGGAGTCCCGGCCACGCCTGTCCGCGCGCATGACGTCGTTGTGGATCGGCGTCGCCATCGTGCTGGTCGCGGCGAACCTGCGGCCTGCTGTCGTCGGTGTCGCCCCGGTGCTGTCGGAGATCTCGGCGGCCGAGGGGTTGTCGAGCACGGCTGCCGGGGTGCTGAGCGCGTTGCCCGTGTTCTGCTTCGGCCTGTTCGCGCCTGCTGCTCCCTGGCTGGCGCGGCGGTTCGGCATCGAGCGCACGGTTCTCGGCGCGCTGGTGCTGCTCTGCGCGGGCTTCGCCGTCCGCTCGGTGGGCCCGGTGGCTCTGCTCTTCGTCGGAAACGTGATGGCCGGCGCCGCGATCGCCACCGGCAACGTGTTGCTCCCGGCCCTGATCAAACGGGACTTCTCCCACCGGACCGGCGTGATGACGGGGCTGTACACGATGGCGGTCTCCGCAGGTGGTGCGCTCGCCGCCGGGATCACGGTGCCGGTGGCGCAGGCGGCGGGCCTGAGCTGGCGCGGCGCGCTCGCGGTGTGGGGCCTGTTCACCCTTGTCGCGTTGGTGATCTGGCTCCCGCAGACGCGGCGGGTCCACCGCATCGGTTCGACGGGAGGGGTGGGCGGGCTCTGGCGTGACGGGCTGGCCTGGCAGGTCACGGGGTTCATGGGTCTGCAGTCGCTCGGCTACTACGCCGTCTCGGCGTGGATCCCCGCTGTGTTCGTGGGCCGCGGGTTCGGCGCGGAGGCGGCAGGGTGGCTGCTGTCGCTGGCCAGCTTCGTCGGCATCATCGGATCCATGGTCGCGCCGATGCTCGCGGCGCGGTACCGCAGGCAGCGGGCGGTCGCCCTCGTCATCACGGGTGTCTCGGCGCTGGGCCTGATCGGCGTCATCCTGCTGCCGGGGGGCGAGATTCCGTCGATGGCGCTGCTCGGCCTCGGGCAGGGTGCGGCGCTCGGGCTCGCCCTGACCCTGGTGGGGCTGCGCTCCCCCGACGCTCCGCACACCTCGCAGCTGTCCGGGATGGCGCAGAGCATCGGCTACATGCTCGCGGCGGTGGGCCCGTTCCTCGTCGGCGTGGTGCACGACGCCACCGGCTCGTGGACGATCCCGCTCCTGCTGCTGCTCGTGCTGTTCGTGCCGCAGGCTGTCGTCGGTGTTCTCGCCGGACGCGATCTGCTGGTCGGGCGGAAACCGGCGTCGCAGCAGGCGTAACGGACCCGTTCACATCATCGTTGGTGGTTTTGTCGGTGTCGCCCCCTACGCTGCCCCGCACGGGCGCGAAGCCACACGCGCGAGGAGAGGGGACCCCGGATGAGTGATCTCGTCACCGAAGATCCCGCCCCGCCCACAACGTGGGAGCAACATCGGGTGGAGCTCACGGCGTACTGCTACCGCATGCTCGGTTCGTCGGCCGACGCCGAGGACGCCGTGCAGGACACGATGGTGCGGGCGTGGCGGTCGTTCGACCGTTTCGAGGGTCGCTCCTCGGTGCGTTCCTGGCTGTACAAGATCGCCACGAACGTCTGCCTCACCATGCTCGACGGCCGCAAGCGGCGGGCCCGGCCGATGGACTTCGGGCAGGCGGGGTCTGCTGAGGCGCCGCTCGACCCTCCCACCAGCGAGATCTCCTGGCTGGAGCCCATCCCCGACGCCCGTGTCCTGCCCACTGTGGCCGATCCCGCGGAGGTGGCGGTGTCCCGGGAGTCCGTGCGGCTCGCGTTCGTGGCAGCCCTGCAGCACCTGCCTGCACGGCAGCGTGCGGTGCTGATCCTGCGCGAGGTGCTGCAGTGGAAGGCGTCGGAGGTCGCCGAACTGCTCGGCACCACCGTCGCCTCGGTCAACAGCGCCCTGCAGCGAGCCAGGGCCACCCTCGCGGAGAACAATCTCGACAGCCCCGCGCCGGTCGACGAGATGGACGACGACCATCGCGCGCTCCTGACGCGCTACGCGGAGGCGTTCGAGCGGTACGACATCGCCGAGCTCGTCACGCTGCTGCACGACGACGCCATCCTCAACATGCCGCCGTTCGCGTTGTGGCTGCAGGGCCCAAAGGAGATCAGCACGTTCTGGACCGGCCACGGGATCGGCTGCGCAGGGTCGCGATTGGTGCCGCTGGAGGCCAACGGGCAGCCGTCGTTCGGCCAGTACCGGCGTGATCCCGACGGAGACGGCTACTTCGGGTGGGCTGTGCAGGTGCTGGATATCGACGAGGGCCGCATCCGCGGGTACACCTCGTTCCTCGACGTGGAGACGCTGTTCCCGATGTTCGGGCTCCCGCTGCGGCTCGACGCGGACGGCGAGCCCGTCGCGGACTGAGCCGCGCCGCTCAGTCCTGCGAGGAGCGGGCCCACAGGTTGATCCCGGCGTCCACGGCGTGCTGGTCGATGCGGTCCAGCTCGTCGCTGGTGAAGTCGAGGTTCGTGAGCGCGCCGAGGCTGTCGTCGAGCTGGCCGACACTGCTGGCGCCGATCACCAGCGATGTCATCCTCGGGTCGCGCAGGGCCCAGGCCAGCGCCATCTGCGCGAGCGACTGGCCGCGCGTCGCTGCCATCTCGTTGAGGGCGCGCACGTGGGCGATGGTCTTCTCGGTGAGCAGGTCGGGTGAGAGCGACTTGCCTTGCGCCGCGCGCGAGTCGCCTGGCACCCCGTTGAGGTACTTGCTGGTGAGCATCCCCTGCGCGAGCGGCGAGAACGCGATGCACCCGACGCCCGTCTCCCCGAGCACGTCGAGCAGGTCCTCCTCGATCCAGCGGTTGAGCATCGAGTACGACGGCTGGTGGATCAGCAGGGGGGTGCCGAGCTCGCGCAGGATCGCGGCCGCTTCCCGGGTGCGTTCCCCGTTGTAGGAGGAGATCCCGGCGTAGAGGGCCTTCCCCGAACGCACGGCGGTGTCGAGCGCCCCCATCGTCTCCTCGAGCGGAGTGGTGGGGTCGAAGCGGTGGCTGTAGAAGATGTCGACGTAGTCCACGCCCATCCGTGCCAGCGACTGGTCGAGGCTCGCCAGCAGGTACTTCCGGGATCCCCCGCCCTGGCCGTAGGGCCCGGGCCACATGTCGTAGCCGGCCTTCGTGGAGAGGATCAGCTCGTCGCGGTACGGGCGGAAGTCCTGGGCGAAGATCGTGCCGAAGTTGCGCTCGGCGCTGCCGTAGGGCGGCCCGTAGTTGTTGGCGAGGTCGAAGTGCGTGATGCCCCGGTCGAACGCGCGCCGCAGGATGGCTCGCTGTGTCTCGAGCGGTTTGTCGTCGCCGAAGTTGTGCCAGAGCCCGAGGGAGATGGCGGGTAGGTCCAGGCCGCTGCGTCCGCAGCGGCGGAAGGTGGACTCGTAACGGTCGGGCGCGGCGAGGTAGGTCACGGCATCATCCTGCCCCGCCGGTCATCTCCGCCGGGCCCGGGCACCGCTCAGTCACCGAAGGCCGCAACGAGTGCCTGGAGGCATTCCGGTCCCCCGGTGCGGGCCAGAAGCAGGTGGCCGGGCACCTCCACCGGCGGGTCGAGCGGCCGGGCGACCACGCCGGTCGCGCCTCCTGTGCATGCGATGCCAACTGTGGCGGTCCGTTCTCCCAGGCCGATCTCCACCAGCGCGTCCTCGACGGAGCGCACAGGCCGTCCGAGGCGGGGCGCGAAGCCCGCGTTCCGGCATGCGACGAGCACCGCGTCGTGCAGCACAGGGTCGGCCGAGCGCTCTGGCAGCCGAAGCACCAGATCGGCCAGCACTCTGATCGGTACGACGTCGTGGTCCGCGTCGGGGTGGTCGGCCGGCAGTACGACGTGAAGCCGGTCGCGCCAGAGCTCTACGGCGTGCAGCCCGTGGACGCGAATCGGGCCACGCACCAGGGCTGCGTCGAGCGCACCCGCCCGGAGGGCGCTGCAGTGCTCCTGCACGGAGCCGTCGGCGAGGGACACGGAGAGCTCGGGGGTGTGGTCACGCATCCGGGCCACGCCGCGGCGTACCCGTTCGCCCAGGCCCGGGCTGGTGCCCAGACGCAGGGTGGCGGCATGTCCCGCCGCCAGCTCTCCGGCGACCGCACGCACCCGGTCGACCGCGGCGAGCGCCGATCGCGCCTCGACGAGCAGCCGCTCACCGTCGCCGGTGAGCGCGACGCGGCGGGAGGTGCGCGCGAGCAGCCGCACGCCCAGCTCACGCTCCAGCCGCCCGACCTGCTGGCTGACCGCGGGCTGGGCAACGGCGAGCCGCTCTGCCGCCCGTCCGAAGTGCAGCTCCTCGGCCACGGCGACGAAGTAGCGAAGCTGACGGACTTCCACCAGTACCTCATCCACCGTGATCGATCACGATCTGTTATCGCTGTGCAGGCTATCTGCTCGTTGATCGCCTGCACAGCACGCGCTGGGCTGGGGACATGCAGATCGGGATGTGGATCGACGACGACCGGCCCCTCACCGCCGTGGCCGCCGACGTTGAGAACGCGGAACGGCTCGGATTCGCGCGAGCCTGGTTCGGACAGCGGAACGGGTGGGATCCGCTCACCCTGATCGCCGCGGTGGGCGCCACGGCGCCGCGGATCGGGCTGGGCACCGCGGTCGCGCTCACGTGGCCGCACCACCCGTTGGCCCTCGCCGCGCAGGCCCTCACCACGCAGGCGGCGGTGGGCGGCCGGCTCACGCTCGGTGTCGGCCCGAGTCACCAGGTCATCGTCGAGAGCCGCTACGGCTACCGGTGGACACGCCCGGGGCGGCACGTCGAGGACCACCTGGCGGTGCTCGCGCCGGCGCTGCGGGGCGAGGTCGTCGACGTTCGGACCGCGACCGTGGCGGCCGCAGGCCGGGTGGAGGTGCCGGACGTGCCCCGGCCGCCGCTCCTGCTGGCCGCGCACGGCCCGCGGATGCTGCGGCTGGCAGGCGAGAGGGCCGACGGGGTGATCACCACGTGGTCGGGCCCGCGTGGGCTTGCGGAGTACGTCGTTCCGCAGGTCTGCGCTGCGGCGGCAGGGAGACCCGACCCACAGGTCGTGGTCGGGGTGGTCGCCAGCCTGACCCACGACCCGGACGCTGCGCGCGAGTACGTGGCCGAGAACTTCGGTCGAGCAGGCGAGCTGCCGAGCTACCGCCGGTCGCTGGATCGGGAGGGCTTCTCCGGCCCTGCGGACACTGTCGTCGCCGGTGACGAGGCCGAGCTCGAGAAGGTGGTGCGGCGCTTCGCCGACGCCGGCGCCACGGAGATCCAGCTGTGCCCGGTCGGGCCGCCCACCGAACGGGCCCGCACGGTGGCGTTCTTCGCCGAGCTCGCACGCGGAGAGCTGCGGGCGTAGCGGCCCGGTGTGGTGCCGACCAGGCGGGCGAAATGTCGATGCAGGTGCGCCTGGTCATGGAACCCGACGGCGATGGCGACGTCGGCGGGCGGCTCACCGTCGAGCAGGCGGCGACGGGCGGCTTCGATCCGGCGGCCGGTGAGGTAGCGGTGTGGCGGGAGCCCGTAGGTGCGGGTGAAGCAGCGGACCAGGTGGGACGGGTGCGCGTGCAGCAGGGCGGCTGCGTCGCGCAGGGCGAGTCCCGACACGGTGTGGGCGTCGAGCAGGTCTCGCAGGTCCGCGGCGAGCCGGTCGGGTGCGGGCTCGGCGGCAGGTGCGCGCAGGTGCCGGCGGATCCGGTCGCCGATCAGGGCGAGCCTGCTCTCGGCCTCCAGGGCGGTGCCACCGATCTCGAGGGCCCGGTGCAGCTGGTCGACGCGGGTGCGAAGCAGCGCGTCGTCGAAGGTCGGGGCGTCGACGGAGGCGCCGACCAGCGACTCGTCGAGGATGTCCGTGTCGATGTAGAGCACTCGCTTGCGGAAGCCGTGCTCGGTGGCCGACCGTCCGGTGTGGGACACGTGGGGTGGGAGCAGTGTGACCGCAGGTCGCAGGGCCCCGTGCTCGTGGTGGTCCAGGTCGTAGCGGATGGCGCCCTCGTCGACGACGAGCAGCGTCCAGGTGTCGTGGGCATGCTCGGGATACGCGTGATCGGTGAACCGTGCGTGGAAGACCTCGACGATCCCGGGCACCGACGGCGCCCACGCCCGTACCGCAGGCATGCTCACAACGTACAAGAACGCGACGGTCCCACCTCGGCACGCTTCTACCGTGCGCTTCGAGACCAAGATCGCTGTACTGCTGCGTGATGACCTGCAGATGTGGCAACGGCTGAACGTCACCGCTTTCCTCGCCAGCGGGATCGCGGCCAACCCGGAACTGCTCGGCGAGCCCTACGCCGATGCGGACGACACCCCGTACCTGCCGATGTTCCGCCAGCCGGTGCTCGTGCTCACCGGCGACGCGGAGGTGCTCGCCGCTGCGCACGAGCGCGCGGTTCGACGCGGCATCCCGGCGGCGGTGTTCACCGAGGAGCTGTTCGGGACCGGGCACGACGAGGCGAACCGCGCGGCGGTACGGGCCGTCGCGCGCGACGATCTCAAGCTGGTGGGGCTGGCCGTGCACGGCCAGCGCAACGCCGTGGACAAGGTGTTGCGCGGCGCCACCATGCATCCGTGAGGGAGGTTCGCGGCTCGGCCCGGGGATGATCCCGGGCCGGGCCGGGGAGGCGATCAGCTGGTCGCGGCGGCGAACATGCCGGGCTCGTAGGAACCTCCCTTCTGGTGCACGATCACGGCGAGCCGGTTGGCCGCGTTGATCAGGGCGACCAGGGCGACCAGCGCGGCGATCTGGTCGTCGTCGTAGTGCTTGCGTACCTGGGCCCACGTCTCGTCGGACACGCCCTGGTGGGCGTCGGCGAGCCGGGTGCCCTCCTCGGCGAGCGCCAGCGCGGCCTGCTCGGCCTCGGTGAACACGGTCGACTCGCGCCAGGCGGCGACCAGGTTGAGGCGGACCGGGGTTTCGCCGGCGGCCGCGGCTTCCTTGGTGTGCATGTCGATGCACCAACCGCAGCCGTTGATCTGGCTGGCGCGCAGCGACACCAGTTCCTGGGTGGACTTCGGCAGCGGTGACTGGTGGATCACCATGGCGCTGTTGGCGAACCGCTTGGCGAACTTGGCGGCGATCTCGTTGTCGAGCAGGTTGAATCGGGCGTCCATGATGTCGTCCTCACTCGTGGGTGGTGCGTGCTGCGGTGGACGAACACGAGATGCCGGCGTCCCGCTCCTTGTGACAGCACCGGTGGCGTGACACGGGCCACAACGGTCTCGGTGTCACAGATCGGCCGGGTCCGGTGTCTGGTGGTGACACAGTCGAGGACGAACAGGAGCTACGCCCATGGTCGGCACGTCGCGGACAGCGCCCGACGATCGCGACGGAGGAATGAGCCGGGACGAGCGCCCGGACCCCGCCACCGAGGCGTTTCTCATCCACCGCAACCTGCTGTTCACCGTCGCCTACGAGATGCTCGGCTCGGCTGCAGACGCCGAGGACGTCCTCCAGGAGACCTGGATGCGGTGGGCGGGCGTCGACCTCTCCGAGGTGCAGAACCAGCGTGCGTACCTCGTCCGGATCACCACTCGCCAGGCATTGAGCCGGCTGCGTACCCTCGGCCGCCGCAAGGAGTCCTACGTCGGGCCCTGGCTGCCCGAGCCGTTGCTGACCGCGCCCGACGTGGCCGAGGACGTCGAGTTGGCCGACAGTGTCTCGATCGCGATGCTGCTGGTCCTGGAGACGCTGACGCCGACCGAGCGGGCGGTGTTCGTGCTGCGTGAGGTGTTCGATCTGACCTACGACGAGATCGCGGCCGCCGTCGACAAGAGCGCGGCAGCGGTCCGCCAGATCGCGCACCGGGCACGGTCACATGTCGCCGCGCGCCGGCCGCGCGGAGCGGTTTCGGCGGCCGAGACCCGAGACGCGCTCGAGGCGTTCCAGCGGGCGGTCGAAACGGGTGATCTGCAACGCCTCCTCGACATCCTCGCGCCGGATGTCGTCCTCCTGGGTGACGGCGGCGGGGTCGTGCAGGCCGTGCTGAAGCCCGTCGTGGGGGCCGACAGGGTGGCTCGCGTGCTGGCAGCCGGGATCGGCAGGATCGCCGCCGCCATGTCACTGCAGCCGGCACAGGTCAATGGCTACCCGGCGCTGGTTCTCCGGCTCGGCGGCGAGATCGACACCGTCGTGACGGTGCGCATCGACGACGGCCTCATCACCGGCCTCTACGCCGTGCGCAATCCCGAGAAGCTGTCGTACATGGAGCAGGAGACCGCCCTGCGCCGCTGAGCCCGCGACCGCTCGCGGCGCCGATCAGGGGGCCGTGATCGTCTGCACCGTCAGCAGTGACTCGGTGAGCGGTCCCGCGCAGCCGGTGCCGTCCATCGGGACGAAGAGCGAGGCGGTGTCGCCCGGCGGGTAGACCCGCAGCCCGCGCACCGGTGTGGGAACGCAGGTCGCCTCGTCGAAGTTCAGGGCGTTCGCCAACCGGAGTTGGGCCACGGCGGTGGCTCCGGGTGCGATCGGGACCTGCGCTCCACGCTCGCCCGACATCGCGGCGGCCTGCCCCACCTGGTGGCCGTCGTCGCCCGCTACGTAGGAGACACCGGGGAAGCCGCGGAGCTCGCACGTACGCGAGCCGGTGTTGGTGAAGATCAGCGGGAAGAACGCCGAACCCGCTCCCGCGTCGCTCTGCCCGAGGGACGCCGACAGCTCGCCTGTGGTGCACCGCTGTGGCCCCGCGGCCGCTCCGTCATCGTTCGGGACCTGCGCGCGGGTCGGCTGCGCGGCGCCCGGTTGGTCCGAGGGGGCGCTCTGGGTGGTCGGTGTGCCGGTCACCGGCGGCACCGGTTCGGGTGCGGGTGCCGGTGCGGTCCCCGCGCCCCCGGAGCAGCCCGCCAGTAGGAGGAGGGCTCCCGCGAGCGCTCCCGCCGCCGCGATCCGGCCCATCCGTCGTGTCGTCACCGTGGTCCCCCCGTGCGTCGTCCGTCGGCTCATACTGCGCCCAGCGCGCGGGCGCCTCTCGGGGTGCTCCGGGAATCATCCGATCCGGCGACCGCGCCAGGTTGTCCTACCCTGGCGCCACCCTGTGACGAGAGGTGATGGATGTCGGCAACGCGACTGCTGGTGCTCGGGATCGTGCGGGGGTACGGCCGGGCACATGGCTATCGCGTGGGCCACGACCTGCTGTCATGGGGCGCGGACGAGTGGGCGAACGTCAAGTGGGGATCGATCTACCACGCGCTGAAGGCGCTCACCCAGGCCGGTCACCTGCTCGACCACAACGACATCCCCGGTCGCACCGACTACGAGCTCACCGAGCGCGGTGAGGCCGAGTTCATGCGGCTCCTGCGTGACGCGGTGCGGCGCCCCCAGCCACGGCCGGACTTCCTGGGGGCCGCGCTCGCCATGCTGCCCTCGCTCCCCCGCGCGGAGGCGATCACGCTGCTGCGCGAGCGGCTGGCGACCCTCGAGGAGACTCGCGACAAGGCCCAGGCGCAGGTGGACGCGTGGGCGGAGCCTCCGCACGTCCGTGAGCTGTTCGGGCTCTGGGAGCACACCGCCGCGGGTGGAGCCGAGTGGACGCGCGGTGTGATCGAGCGCCTGGAGGCGGGGGCGTATGTGATGGCGGGCGAGCCGGGCTCCCCGGGGAAACCCGGCAGCTGGCCGCAGCTGCAGAGCTCGCCAGAGCACCCCGCGCCGTAACAGTCGTCCGGTTTCGGGCGATTCAAATTTGCACACCCGGCGGTTGTTGTGCACACTCGGCGGCCTGATTCAAGTTTGAGTATCGGGAGGGTCATGGTTCCCGCTGCCGCCGCGGTCACGGCTGAGGCGATCCGCAAGCGCTACCCCGGTTCCGACGACCAGGCACTCGACGGCTTCGACCTGGCTGTGCCGTCCGGCACCGTCCACGGCCTCCTGGGGCCCAACGGTGCGGGCAAGACCACCGCCGTCCGCATCCTCACCACCTTGCTGCGCGCCGACAGCGGGCGCGCCACGATCGCCGGGCTCGACGTCGCGACGCACGCCACCGATGTCAGGAGGCGGATCGGGCTCGTGGGCCAGTACCCCGCCGTCGACGAGATCCTCGACGGGCACACGAACCTGGTGATGTTCGGCCGGCTGTTCCACCTCTCGGCATCCGATGCCCGGCGCCGGGCCGGCGAGCTGCTGGAGCGCTTCGACCTGGTCGACGCCGGACGTCGGGCGGTCGGGCGCTACTCCGGCGGGATGCGCCGCAGGCTGGACCTGGCGGTCAGCATGATCCTCGCCCCGGCCGTGCTGTTCCTCGACGAACCGACCACCGGGCTCGACCCGCGCAGCCGGGCAGAGGTGTGGGGCGCCGTGCGTGCGCTCGTCGCCGACGGCACCACCGTGCTCCTGACCACCCAGTACCTCGACGAGGCCGACCAGCTCGCGGACCGGATCTCCGTGTTGGCGGCCCCCCGAGGTGGTGGTGGGCGGGTGATCGCCGAGGGAACGCCGGACGAGCTGCGTACACGGATCGGTGGAGACCGGGTGGACCTGGTCGTACGGCACGCCGGCGACCTCGCGCGCGCCGCGGCGCTCGTGGAACGCGTGGCGGGCGCCGCGGCCGAGGTCGATCCGGCCACCCGACGGGTCGCGGCGCCCGTCGCCGATCGGATGGCGGCGCTCGCGGCCACGGTGCACGGGCTGCAGGCCGAGGGCATCGACGCCGAGGACCTCACCGTCCGCCGCCCGACGCTGGACGAGGTGTTCTTGCAGCTCACCGGCTCCAGCGCGACCACGGAGGTGGCCGCGTGACGGTCCTGACCCACCCCGGCTCCCGATTGCGGTGGGCGGTGGCAGACGCCGCCGTCCTCACCCGCCGGTACCTCGCCCACCTGCGGCACCAGCCCGCCGAGCTGGCCGGTGCCGTCGGATTCCCGATCCTGCTCGTGCTGATGTTCGCGTTCCTGCTCGGCGGCATGATGGCCGTGCCCGGCGGAGGTGACTACCGCCAGGCTCTCCTGCCCGGGCTGTTCACGATGACGATGCTCTTCGGGCTCTCCGCCACCATGATCGCCGTCGTCACCGACGCACAGCGGGGTATCACCGACCGGTTCCGCTCGATGCCCATGGCGCCCTCGGCGGTGCTGGTCGGGCGCGCCGCGGCCGACATGGTGACCTCGGCGATCGCACTCGGGGTGCTGCTCCTGGTGGGGCTCGCGGTCGGCTGGCGTTCGTCCGGGAGCCCCGGCGCGGTCGTCCTCGCCGTCGGGCTCCTTCTCCTGCTGCGGTTCGCGCTGCTCTGGGTGGGCATCTACCTGGGCCTGCTCGTGCGCAGCGCCGGAGCCGTCACCGCCGTGCAGACCCTCGAGTTCCCGGTCGGTTTCCTCTCCGGGCTGTTCGTCGCCCCGGCCACGATGCCCGCCGTCGTCTCGACGATCGCGGAGTGGAACCCGCTCTCGTCCACGGCGGCCGCCACCCGTGCGCTCTTCGGCAATCCCGGTTGGGGTGGTGACTCCTGGGTCGCCCAGCACCCGGTGCTGATGGCCGTGGTGTGGCCGTTGGTGATCGTCGCGGTGTTCGCGCCGCTGTCCGTGTACCGCTACCGGGAGATGAGTCGATGAGTGCCAAGAAGACCGCCACGCCGCCGCGGTGGCTGAAGCCGATGAACCGGGTGCTGATGACGGTGCAGCGTCTCGGGCTCGGGATGAAGGATCTGCCGGTGCTCACCGTGGCGGGCCGCAGGAGCGGGGAGCCGCGCCGTACTCCGTTGTCGGTGCTCGACCTGGACGGGGAGCGCTACCTGCTCGAAGGCTTTCCCGGCGCCGACTGGGCCCGCAACGCGCGCGCGGCCGGTACCGGCACGCTCAGTGTGGGGAAGACCCAGGAGCGCGTGCGACTCGTCGAGGTCGACCCGCAGGACGCCGTGCCGGTCCTTCGTGCGTGGCCGGTCCGCATGCACGACGGAGCGAAGATCATGCGCGACGCCGGTGTGGTCGACGAGCTCACTCCGGAGGCGTTCGAAGGCCTCGCCGGGCGATGCGCGGTGTTCCGTCTGGACAATCCGGACGACGTAGCCGGGTGACATCCGCGACGGCGCCGCCGATGACATTCACGTCCCGGACGAGTCCCCTCCCGTGACGCCCCGCATGAGCACCGCCGACCCACCCCCGAGGGAGCCCGATGCAGCAGGAATTCATCATCGTCACCGGCGCGCGGGAGAACAACCTTCGCAACGTGTCGGTACGGATCCCGAAGCGGCAGATCACCGCGTTCGTCGGGGTGTCCGGGTCGGGCAAGTCGTCGCTAATCTTCGACACGATCGCCGCGGAGGCGCAGCGCCAGCTCAACGAGACGTTCTCCGCGTTCGTGCGGGGCTTCCTGCCGAAGCTGGGCCAGCCCGACGCCGACCTGATCGAGAACCTCTCCACGGCGATCGTCGTCGACCAGAAACGGCTGGGCGGTGGGAGCCGCTCCACGCTGGGCACCGTCACCGACATCAACTCGTTCCTGCGGCTGCTGTTCTCCCGCCGCTCCACGCCGCACCTCGGCTACAGCAACGTGTTCGGCTTCAACGACCCGCAGGGCATGTGCCCGGAGTGCAAGGGCATCGGCCGAGAGATCCAGCTCGACCACGACAAGATGTTCGACCGGTCCAAGTCGTTGAACGAGGGCGCGATCCTGCACCGCAACTGGGCGGTCGACGGCTGGTACTGGCACACCTATGCGGGCTCGGGGCGGTTCGACCTCGACAAGCCGCTGCGTGACTACACCGACGAGGAGTGGAAGCTCCTGCTCTACGGGGCCGACGAGAAGGTGACTCTGCAGGTCGTCGGCCGCAAGTCGATGAAGGTCGACTTCGAGGGCGTCGAGACGAAGTTCAACCGGCTCTTCGTCGAGGTCGAGGAGGCGTCCGAGGGCAAGCGGGAGGCCGTCGCCGCCTACACCACCTCGGTGCGCTGCCCGGCCTGCGCCGGCACGAGACTCGCCGAGGCACCCCGCACCGCCACCGTGGACGGGCACACGCTGCCCTCGCTCACCGCGCTCGACCTGGGCTCGCTGCGCACCGTGCTCGCCACGCTCCGCACGCCCGAGGTCGCGCCGCTCGTGGACGAGGCCCTCACCCGCGTCGGGGCGCTGATCGACATGGGGCTGGGCTACCTCACCCTCGACCGGGAGACCTCCACCCTCTCGGGCGGGGAGTCGCAGCGGATCAAGATGGTGCGCCACCTCGGATCGTCGCTGGTGGACGTCATGTACGTGTTCGACGAGCCGACGATCGGGCTGCACCCCCGCGACGTCGGGCGGATGAACGCGCTGCTGCACCGGCTGCGCGACAAGGGCAACACGGTGCTGGTCGTCGAGCACGACTCGGACGTCATCACCGCGGCCGACCACGTCGTCGAGCTCGGGCCGCGTGCCGGCACCGACGGCGGCCGGATCGTCTACGAGGGCGAGGTCGCCGGCCTGGTGTCGTCGGGCACGCTGACGGGCGAGTTCCTGCACCGGCAGGTCTCGCTGCGGGAGAACCCGCGCATCCCCACGGGTCACCTGCGCCTGGAGAACGCCTCGGCCAACAACCTGCGCGGGTTCGACGTCGACATCCCGCTCGGTGTGCTCGTGGCGCTCACGGGGGTGGCCGGGTCGGGCAAGAGCACGCTCGTCCGCGAGGTGCTGGTGCCGCAGCACCCGGAGGCGATCGTCGTCGACCAGACCGCCGTGTCCACGTCCATCCGCTCCACGCCGGCCACCTGGACCGGCGTGATGGACCCGATCCGCAAGCTCTACGCCAAGGAGACCGGCGTCAAACCCGCGTTGTTCAGCTTCAACTCCGAAGGCGCCTGCCCCGGCTGCAACGGCCTCGGCGTGGTCTACACCGACCTCGCGTTCCTCGACGGCGTGCGCTCCACGTGCACCGACTGCGGCGGCAGGCGCTACACGGACGAGGTGCTGGCCCTCACCGTCAACGGCAAATCGATCTCCGATGCCCTCGACATGACCGCCGAGCAGGCGCTGGAGTTCTTCACCGCCCGCGACATCCGCAAGCGGCTTCAGGCCGTCGTGGACGTCGGCCTGGGATACCTGACGCTCGGTCAGCCGCTGTCCACGCTCTCGGGCGGCGAGTGCCAGCGGCTCAAGCTCGCCGGGCGGCTGCACGAGAAGAGCAACATCTACGTGCTCGACGAGCCGACCACCGGGCTGCACATGTCCGACTGCGGGCACCTGCTCGGGCTTCTCGACCGGCTCGTCGAGGGCGGCAGCTCGGTGATCGTCGTGGAGCACAACCTCGACGTCATCGCGCACGCCGACTGGGTGATCGACCTCGGCCCGGACGGCGGCGACGACGGCGGCGACGTGGTGTTCGAGGGGCCGCCCGCCAAGCTGGTGGAGTCGCCCGCCTCGTTCACCGGTGAGCACCTGGCCCGCTACGTCGGCGCCATGGCGGGAGATCTGTGACGTCGAGCCCGACGCTTCGGACCGAATCCCCGCTTCCCCTCCTCGAGTCGGGAGGGGTGTGCTTCGTCCCGGCCGACCCGCCGCGGTTGGGCCAGGTGCTGCTCTGGGGCTCCGCGATGCAGGACGTCGGCGAGCCCGGAAGCGCTGTGATCGTCCCGCCGCCCGGGGACACCACGCACGCGCTGGCAGTACGCCGCCTCGCGGTCGCCGAGGCCCTTCCGCTGCTGCTCGCCGGGGGTGAGGACCCGGCGTTGCGGTTCTGGGCCGTGGCGACACGCCTCTCGCTGCACCTCGTGGCGCGCGGCCGGCTGCTGCCGGGAGTGTCACCGGCCGGGTTCGACGCCTGGCGGGTCGGCCCGCTGGACGCCGACGACGCCGCCCGGCTGCGTGATCTCGCCGCGGCCATGCCGCCGACCGCACGCGCCGTCGTGGATTCCGGTACGGCGCCCGGGGCAGGCCCGTCGGAGCTGCCCGCCGCCGCGCCGCTGCTGCGCGCGTTCCTCGACGCGGTCGCCGACACGCTGCCGCGCTCCCCCGCCGCCGCCATGGCCGTCGGCACCCCGCTGTTCGCGGCACCCGGCCCGCAGGCCGTGCCGGAGCTGCGGGACTGGGCCGACGAGGTCGCCGCGGGTGTCGACGCCGGGGTGCGCGTCTCGCTGCGCGTGGAGACCGATGCCGACGCCTCCCGGTTCCGCGCCGTCGTCCAGCTCCACGCGCTCGCCGACCCCACCCGCGTGGCCGACCTCGCCGACGTCTGGACCGGGACGGCGGTCGGGTTCGGCCCCCGGGCGCGGATCGACGCGCTGCTGGCCGCGCGGCGCGCGGCACGGTTCTGGGAGCCGCTCCAGCAGCTGCTCACCCGTGCTGTACCCGACGAGCTGGAGCTGGACGACGGGGACGTCGCCGACCTCCTCGGTGCCGCCGCAACCCGGCTCACCGCCGGCGGGATCGCCGTGCACTGGCCGCGTGACCTGCGCCCATCGCTCTCGACGCGCGCGGTCGCCGGTCACGGCACCGGGCCGGCGACGTTCGGAGCCGAGGCAGAGCCGCTGATGCTGGACTGGGAGCTCGCCCTGCGGGGCGACCCCCTCACCCCCGAGGAGAGGGACGAGCTCGCGCACAGCCACCGGCCCGTCGTCCGGCTGCGGGACGAGTGGGTGCTCGTCGACCCCGCCACGCGGCAACGGGCGCGGGAACGGACCCTCGGCCCGGTCACGGCGGTGGCGGCGCTCGGCGCGGCACTCACCGGTGAGGTCGACGCCGCAGGCGGCACCGTCGCGGTGCGGGCGACGGGCTGGCTGCAGGAGCTGCGGGAGCGGATCGCCTCGCCACCCGCGCCGACTGCCCCGCCCGACGGGCTCGCGGCCGCGCTGCGCGACTACCAGCTGCGCGGGCTGGGCTGGCTCGACCGGATGACCTCGCTCGGGCTGGGCGCCTGCCTCGCCGACGACATGGGCCTGGGCAAGACGATCACACTCATCGCCTTGCACCTGCGACGGCAGGCCCTCGACGCCGGACCCACGCTCGTCGTCTGCCCGGCGTCACTGATGGGGAACTGGGAACGCGAGATCACCCGGTTCGCGCCCGGTGTCACCGTGCACCGTTTCCACGGCGCGGGCCGCTCCCTCCCCGCCGGCGCGGGGTTCGTCCTCACCACCTACGCCACCATGCGTCGCGACGCCGCCGTGCTCGGCGCGCACCACTGGGGACTCGTGGTCGCCGACGAGGCGCAGCACGTGAAGAACGCGGCGTCGGGCACCGCCCAGGCCCTGCGCTCCATCCCGGCCGCTGCCCGTGTGGCGCTGACCGGAACGCCCGTGGAGAACAACCTGCTGGAGCTGTGGTCGATCCTGGACTGGACCACGCCGGGGCTGCTCGGCGGACAGGCCGAGTTCCGTGCCCGGTGGGCCGAGCCGATCGCCGCCGGTGACCATCCCGGGCTCGCCGAGCGCTTCGCGCGGCTGGTCGGGCCGTTCCTGCTGCGCCGCCGCAAGTCCGACCCCGGGATCGCGCCCGAACTGCCCCGCAAGACCGAGACGGACCGGCCGGTCGGCCTCACCCGCGAGCAGGCCGGGCTGTACGAAGCGGTCGTCGCCGAGACGATGGCGCGCATCGCCGACGCCGACGGGATGGCCCGGCGCGGGCTCGTGCTCGCGCTGCTCACCGCGCTCAAGCAGATCTGCGACCACCCGGCCCTCTACGTCCGCGAGACCGAGCCTGTGCTCGCCGGTCGCTCCGGGAAGCTGGAACTGCTCGACGAACTGCTCACCACGATCGTCGCAGGCGACGGGGCGGCCCTCGTGTTCACGCAGTACGTCGCGATGGGCAGGCTCCTGGAGCGGCACCTGCGCGGGCGTGGCGTGGGAGTCCAGTTCCTGCACGGCGGCACCACGATCCCCGAACGCGAGGCCATGGTCGATCGTTTCCAGCAGGGCGAGGTACCGGTGTTCCTGCTCTCGCTGCGGGCGGCCGGTACCGGACTCAACCTCACCCGCGCCGATCACGTCGTGCACTACGACCGGTGGTGGAACCCCGCCGTCGAGGACCAGGCCACCGACCGCGCGTACCGGATCGGGCAGACCCGCCCGGTCCAGGTGCACCGGCTGATCAGCGAGGGCACCGTGGAGGACCGCATCGCCGGTCTGCTCGCGTCCAAGCGCGCGTTGGCCGACTCCGTGCTCGCCGGTGGCGAGTCGGCGCTCACCGAACTCACCGACGCCGAACTGGCCGACCTCGTCGAACTCCGCGGAGGCGAACGATGAACACGGCACGGGGCTTTGCGGCGTTTCCGCCCAGGCCGGGCAGGCGCGGACGGTCCTGGTGGGCGCGGGCGTTCGTCGCGGCGATGGAGGACACCGCACTCGACGCCGGGCTGCTGCGCCGGGGCAGACGGTTCGCGGGCAGCGGCAGGGTCGGGCCGATCACGATCTCGCCGGGCCGGATCAGCGCGGTGGTCGAGGACCCGGACGGGATCGTCGAGGTGACGGTCCACCTCACGCAGCTGAGCGACGCCGACTGGGACCGCCTGCTCGACCAGGTGGGCGCCGAGGCGGGCCACCTCGCGGCGCTGCTCGACGGCGAGGTACCCCGAGCGCTCGTGCACTCGGCGGACGCCGTCGGAGTGCCCTTGCTGCCCACGATCGGCGACCTCGAGTCCGACTGCGACTGCCCCGACATCGGCGACCCGTGCCAGCACGCCGCAGCCCTCTGCTACCAGACGGCGTGGCTGCTCGACGACGACCCGTTCGTCCTCCTGCTGCTGCGGGGCCGTGCCACCGACGAGTTGCTGGAGGCACTCGGGACGCGCCGCACGCGGGCAGCTGAGCCCGCCGGCAGCGCGGTGGAGCGGGGCGTTCCGGCGACCGAGGCCTACGCGGCGGTGCCTGCTCCGCTCCCGCCTGCACCGCCCGACCCGCCGCGGGCGCAGGCGCTGGTCGTCCCCGAGGCGCCGGGTCTTCCGCTCGACGCCCTCGCTCTGCTCGCCGCCGACGTGGCGGTGCGGGCACGTGAGCTGCTCACCACGTCCGGCGTCCCACTGACCGAGTGGGCCGACGCCGCACGCTGGGCCGCCCTTCACCCCGGCACGGCCCAGCGGGTGGCGGCGTCGGCCGGGCCGGGCATCGCCGCGGCCGTCCGGGCGTGGGAGCTGGGCGGATCCGCAGGTCAGGATGCCCTCGAGAGGGCCGGAAACGACCCGGCGCCCGAGGAGGCCGCGGCGGAGGCCGAGCTGCTCGCGGCGGGTGCCGAGTCCGAGATCAGGATCCGCCGAGGTGTGGACGGCCGCTGGTACCCGTTCCACCGGGTCGACGGTCGCTGGTGGCCCTCCGGGCCGCCGGGCCAGGATCCGGTGACGGCCCTGTGACTCGGGATCGTCCTCACGAGATGCGGACGACGGCCTTCCCCGGAGGCGCGGTCGGTACCGCGCTGATCACGTCGGGGACGTCGTCGAACGCCACGACGGTGGTCACCGGTGTCCTGATTGCCCCGCGTTCGGCCAGCTCGACGAGTTGCCCGTACGCGGCCCGGTCCTCCTCGACGGTGCCGCCTGCGAACACACCGGCGGCCGTGTAGTTGCGCAGCACCATGTCGAGCGGATCGAGGGTGAGCCAGGAGCCGCTCGCGTAGCCGATCACGGCGATGCGGCCGAGGCGTGCGACGGCGGCCGTGGCGCGGGTGCCGAGTTCACCGCCGACCGGGTCGAAGACGACGTCGGCACCCTTGCCACCGGTGATCGCGAGGACCACCTCCGCGACGTCCTCGGTCCGGTGGTTGACGACGTTGTCGGCTCCGATCCGGGTGCAGAACTCGAGCTTCTCCTCGGTGCCTGCGGTCGCGATGACCGTGGCCCCGAGCGCCTTTCCGAGCTGGACGGCCGCTGCGCCGGTGTTGCCCGCCGCGCCGAGGACCAGGAGCACCTCCCCGGACGCGACGCGGACCCGGTCGCACAGCCCGGCGTAGGCGGTGCGGAAGCCGATCACGAAACCGGCGGCCTCCTCGTCGGTCATCGTCGCCGGAACGCGGACCGTCTTCGCCTCACGTACGTACGCGTAGTCCGAGTAGCCGCCCCAGCCCTCGACGAACGCCGTGGAACCCATGACCCGGTCCCCCACCGCGAACGCCGAGCCTGCGGGTGCGGCGACGACCTCACCGGCCACCTCCTGACCGGGGACGACGGGCGGTTGCGGCAGCGGCGGGTAGGCACCCGTCGTCATCAGCAGGTCGGGCAGGCCGACCCCGCACACGCGGACCTTCACCAGCACACGTCCCTGCGTGGGGGCGGCCCACTCGACCTCCTCCACGCGCAGCACGTCCTTCGGCTCGCCGAAGGAATGGGCCTGCCAGGACCTGCCGTGAATCACCGTTGTCCATCCTCTGCCGTTGCCGGAAACCCCGTCGGTGGGCCGCGGGAACGTGGGCGATCGCCGTTACGGCCGCGTAGTCCTCGCCACGCGGACACGATCTCCGTCGAGCGGTCAGGGAGCGTGGCAGCGAGCCGCACCGGCTTGTCCGTGTCCTCGCCCGCCCGGGCAACGCTACTCCGGGTCGGACAGAGTGTCCGACGTCATGTCGGGCCGGGTTCGGGCGGGCCCCGCCGGCGCGGAGTCCGTGCTGTGGGTGAGGTCGCATCCGCAGGATTCGCAACCGATGCCTCGTTAAAGTTCTTTAACGTGGTTATCGGCACCTTCCTTCTGCTGGTCGGCGCCGGTGTCGCTGCTGGGCTGGCCGGATCGATGGCCGGGCTGGCGTCGCTCTTCTCCTACCCCGCGCTGCTGGCCGCCGGCATTCCCGCCACCGCGGCGAACGTCACCAACACCGTCGCGATGACGTTCAGCTCGCTCGGTTCCACCGCCGGCTCCCGTCCGGAGCTCACCGGTCAGGGGCCGGCCGTCCGGCGCTTCGCCTTGCTCGCCGTGCTCGGCGGCGCGACCGGCGCCGGACTGCTGCTGGTCACCCCGGACGGGCTGTTCGTGCAGATCGTCCCGTTCCTCGTCGCCGCGGCCTCGCTCGCGCTGCTCCTGCAGCCCATGATCAAGTCTGCGATGGTGACCGCCTCCTCGCACCGGACGAGCCCCGGCGTGATCGCCGGGATCGTCGCCGTCTCGGTGTACGGCGGGTACTTCGGCGCCGCAGCCGGCGTACTGATGCTGGCGCTGCTGTTGGTGGCCCTTCCGGTGTCGTTGCTGCAGGGCAACGCGCTCAAGAACGTGCTGCTGGGACTTGCGAACGGCATCGCCGCCGTCGGGTTCGCGGTGTTCGGGCCCGTGGAGTGGTGGGCCGTTCTTCCACTGGCCGCCGGGCTGCTGGTGGGCGGCTGGACAGGCCCCCTGTTGGCGCGCCGGCTCCCTGGCTCCGCGCTGCGCATCGCGATCGCCGTCGCCGGGATGGTGCTGGCCGTGCGGCTGGGCCTGCAGGCGTTCTGAGCTCTGCGGGGATCTCAGCGGCCGGGCGCAGGGGCGGGAGGGGCGGGGTTCAGCGCAACTCGAACCCGCCGGGCGGCACCCGAGACCACGGACTCGAGAGGTCCCCGCCGTCCGGCCAGCCACAGCGCCGTCGCGATCGCGGTGGCCGCCAGGACATGCCCGACCAGGAGCGCGCCCTCGTCCGGACTGCCGTCGGGCACCGTGCCCGGGTACGCGGCCAGCGCGACGACGTGCAGCGTGTAGAGCGTGAGCGGCACCGCCCCGAGCGCAGCCGGCACCAGCACCGCCGGTCGGGCCCATCGGGCCAGAAGCAGCATCGCGCCCAGCACCGCGAGCGCCGTGCCCGTGGTGTGGGCGAGGTCGAGCGGCGCGCCCGAGTGCGGGGTGTCGACCGCCAGCCACCACCAACTGCCGGTGGGCGTGGTCCCGTAGCGGCGCTGCGCCAGCGCCGTCGGGCCGAGCGCCGCCGCACCGCCTCCCGGTCCCAGGAGCAGCGCCGACGCCCCGGAGGCCAGCAGGGCGAGCACCGTGCCGACGGCCAGCAGGCCCGCCGCCACCCGTGCGCTGCGCAGGTCCATGCGGCCGACAGCCATCCCGGCCAGGAGATAGGTGATCCACGGCAACACCGGATAGACCCCGGTGAGAGCCAACGTCTCCAGCAGGGCGCCGGGCTGCGCCACCGCGGCGAGGCCCGGCTGGCCACCCGGCCCGGCCGGCAGGCCCGATCGCAACAGCAGGCTCATCGCCGGGCCCAGGACGCAGGCCACGACCGCACCCACCGCGAGCGCTGTCGCCGGCAGCCGCAGCAGGGGCGTCGCGACCACGAACAGGAGCCCGTAGTAGGCGAGGATCACCGCGACCGGCGGGTCGAACTCCACCAGCCACAGACCCAGCAGCCCGACCAGCAGCCCGCGCACGGCCAGCGCGGCCGCGGCGGCGCGATGTGCCCGGGCATCAGCAGGCCGGCGCGGCCCGCCCGTGGACAGCGCCACTCCCACCCCGGCGAGCACGGCGAACAGCGCCGACGACCGGCCGTCAGCGACGAGCCCGACCGGCGTCGGCGCGCCATCGGCACGCAGCGGAAGGATGTGGGTGGCGAACATGCCCACCAGCGCCACGGCGCGGGCGGCGTCGACGCCGGCGAGCCGACCGGTGCCGGATGCGGGCTGGTCTGCCCTCAACGGCCCCGCGTGCCCGCCGTCATCGGGCCGTCCGGGTGGGCGCCGCTGCGCCGCAGCCAGTCCTCCAGCGCCCGCTGTACGACTTGCAGCGGCGGGCGGCGGGTCGGGTCGTTGTCCATCCCGGCGTGCAGGAGCGCGAGGTGCGCCGACCGCTTCGGCAGATGCGAGAGCGGAGCCCCCGAGGCCGCGGCCCGCAGCCCGGAGACGGCGTCGGGGTGCCCACCGCGCGGCGGGTGCCCCGTGAGGGCGTAGGAGATCGTGGCGGCGAGCTGCCACGAGTCCGACGCCGGAGTGGCACGCTCCCCGCAGGCCACCTCGGGCGCGAGGAAGTCAGGTGTGCCGAGCACGAAGCCCGCAAGGGTCATCGTCGCGTCGCCGGTCCGGCGGGCGATCCCGAAGTCGATCAGGTGCGCCTGCCCGACGCGGTCCACGACGATGTTGCCCGGCTTCACGTCACGGTGCATCACTCCGCGCGTGTGGGCCGCATCGAGGGCCCCGGCCACGCTCGCCCAGACCCGGGCGGCCGCCATGTCGTCGAGGAGGCCCCGCGAGCGCACCAGCTCGCCGAGCGAGGACCCCTCGACGTACTCCATCACGATGACCATGCCGTCGAGTTCGCTGAGCCCGGGGTCGCTCGCGGCCGGCACCAGGTCGTGGATCTGCACGCAGTTGGGGTGCCGCACCGCGGCGAGTGCCCGGGCCTCCCGCTGAATGCGCTGCTCGGTCTCCGCGTCCGGGGCGTGGGCCGCCTTGAGCGCGACGGGGTGCCCGAGCCGGGCGTCCTCGGCGAGCCAGACCCGCCCGAAACCGCCGGAACCGAGCCTGCTGATCAGCCGGAAGCGCGCCGCGCCGTTGCGGCCGACGGCGCCCGCGAGCGGCGGCGCCGTCGGGTAGGGCGGCGCCCCCGCGACCAGGGTGGGGGGTGGAGCGCCACCGTTGCGTCCCGGAGGCGGTCCCACGGGCATCTGCGGGCCCGGGGCCAGCGGAGCGGCCCGCGGGATCGGTACGACCGGTGGTTCGGCCTCGCGCGCGGCGAAACGTTCGGCGAGGCGCTCGGCGAGCGGGGGCCGGGTGCGCGCGGACTCGGCGACCGCCGCGCGGGCCCCGGTCTGCACCGGCGGCGTCCGGATGACACCCGGGCGCGCCGCGGCGGGGACCGGCCGTGGGTCGGGCGGCGCGAGCGAGCGGCGCACGGTCTCGCGCGACGGCACGCCCGCGGTCAGCGCCACGAAGATCCCGAGGAAGCTCCCCGCGGTGACGCCGAGCCACAGGTGACCCGAGCTGCCGGCCGGTGTCTCCGCGGTGAACACGACGAGCAGCAGGATCGGCAGCCAGAAGAACTTGGCCGGCCAGGCCGGCCCGCGACGCAGCGCGAGCCGGGCCTGCACGGCCACGAACATGCTGGCGACCAGCGGGAACCCGACCAGCAACACCACGGCGAGCCCGAACTCCACCGGCTTCGACATGTCGAACGCCTCGGCGACGCTGTACCCGCCGAGGTAGCTCGACTGCGGCCCCGCGATGCACACCGCGCTTCCGAGGTCGTCCAGCTGCCTGCTGGTCAGACCGGGAACGTCCGATCCGGCGTCCGCGAGCCGGAACACCTGTCCGGTCGCGACGAAGGCGAGCAGGGGCAGCAACCCCGCCGTGACCAACCCGGCGCCGACCAGCACCGTGGACTCTCCGACCCCGTACCGCGACCCGATGCGCTTGCGCAGCGCGGCCACCACGACGATGCCGATCGAAGGCAGCAGCCCGACTGCCACCCCCAGCCCGGATACCGCCCACGGCCACCCACCAGGGCAGACGTCGGGCGGCACAAATCCCCGAAGGCCCGCGATGAGCTGGGCCACCAGGGCGGTCAGGCCGTCCACGACATGCTCCCCCTCCGCCGGCCCAGCAGAACCCTCCTCTGCAACTATGGCATCACGGCTGTCAGGTGAGCGCGCGGACGGGCGTTTCGTGCCGTGTCCGGCACAAGGGTTGGATGGGCCGTTTCTGACTACTCGTCACCGCCGTGATGGCCGGCGAGATCGGTGTTGAGGCGCGCCAGGAGCGTCGCGAGCGTGTCGCTGTCCGTGTCCGACCAGCCGACGAGCACCGCGCGCAGGCTCTCGCGCCGCGCCTCGCCCACCAACTGCGCCTGACGGGCGCCCTCCGGTGTGAGGCGGACGACGACGGCACGGGGGTCGTGCGGCGCGGGCCATGTCTCCACGAGCGAGGCGAACCCGAGACGGGAGACTTGCCTGCTCACAGTGGGCTTGCTGAGCCCGATCCGCGCCGTCAGCTCGGTGAGCAACATCGGTCCGTGGGAGTCGAGCAAGACCAGCACCGGATACGTGTAGCGGTCAACAGGGCCCTCGCCGTACCCACGGGCCCACAAGTGCTCCAACGTCCTACGGAGCAGCACGGTGATCTCTCGTTCGACTTGGGAGATGGAGTCGGTGACGGACACCACTGCTCCGGGAAAGGGTCGATCGGGCACGAAGCGAGCGTACTTCGTTGCGGCGAGCAACGTTGCGAGGTGCAATGGTGTTACACGATAGTTACGCAAACTCAGGGAGCCCCGAACATGTGCGGCATCTGCGGATGGGTGGATTTCGAACGAGACTTGACGACCCCCGACGCCCAGCGGGAGCTCGCCGCCATGACGGCGACGATGGCCTGTCGCGGTCCCGACGACGAGGGCACCTGGGTCGAGGGCCCAGTGGCACTCGGACACCGCAGACTCGCGATCATCGACATCCAGGGCGGCCGCCAGCCGATGACGCTCGAGGAGGAGAGCCGGACCAGCCTGGCGCTCGTCTACAGCGGCGAGACCTACAACTTCCGGGAGCTGCGTGAGCGGCTCGCCGGGGCAGGCTGCCGGTTCCAGACGAGCAGCGACACCGAGGTGGTGCTGCAGGCCCACCGTGAGTGGGGCCGGCGCGACCCGCGTGACGCCGTGCGTGAGCTCAACGGGATGTTCGCCTACGCACTCTGGGACTCCGCGAACCACGAGCTGCTGCTCGTCCGCGACCGGCTCGGCATCAAGCCGCTCTACTACTACCCCACCGAGCAGGGAGTGCTGTTCGGCTCCGAGCCCAAGGCGATCCTCGCCAACAGCCTCGCCGAGCGCGCTGTCGACGCCGACGGCCTGCGCCGCGCACTCGGATTCGTCGCCGACCCGCACAACGCCGTGTTCCGCGGCATGCGCGAGGTCCCGCCCGGCTACATCATCCGGGTGACCCGCGACGGGATCCAGGAGCTGCGCTACTGGCAGCTCACCGACACCGCACACACCGCCGACGTGCCCACCACCGTCCGGCACGTCCGAGAACTGCTCGACGACACGATCCAGCGGCAGCTCATCTCCGACGTGCCGCTGTGCACACTGCTGTCGGGCGGGCTCGACTCCTCGGCGATGACCGCGCTGGCAGCCCGCTTCAGCACGGAGCGGATCCGTTCCTTCGCCGTCGACTTCGTCGGCTACACCGACAACTTCAAGCCCGACGCGATGCGCGCCACGCCCGACGGCCCGTACGTACACGAGGTCGCGGAGTTCGTCGGCACCGACCACACCGACATCACCCTGTCCTCCAACGAGCTCATGGACCCGGACGTGCGGGCCGCCGCCCGCCACGCCCGCGACCTGCCGATCACCATGGGCGACATCGACAGCTCGCTCTACCTGCTGTTCCGGGCGATCCGGCAGCGCTCGACGGTGGCGCTGTCCGGGGAGTCGGCCGACGAGGTCTTCGGCGGCTACCAGATGTTCCACGACCCCATCTACGTCAAGGCCGACACCTTCCCCTGGCTGGGCGGCAACGCGCTGCGCCTGGAGAGCACTCAGCGGTTCCTGGACCGCGGGCTGCTCGGGAAGCTCGATCTCCCCGGCTACATCGACGACCAGTACCGCAGGGCTCTCGCGGAGGTGCCCGAGCTGACCGGTCCGGCCGCGGCGGATCCGCACGAGCGGCGCATGCGCGAGATCTCCTACCTGTTCCTCACCCGCTTCCTGCCCATGCTGCTCGACCGCAAGGACCGGATGAGCATGGCCGTGGGGCTGGAGGTGCGGGTGCCCTTCTGCGACCACCGCCTCGTCGAGTACGTGTTCGGCACACCGTGGGCACACAAGACCTTCGACGGGCGTGAGAAGAGCCTGCTGCGGGCCGCCGCCGCCGACGTGCTGCCGCAGTCGGTCGTGCAGCGGGTCAAGAGCCCCTACCCGTCCACCCAGGACCCGACCTACGACCAGATGCTGCGCACCGACTTCACCGCGCTGCTGAAGAACCGCGACTCCGCAGTGGCACCCTTGCTCGACGTCGCCCGGGCCCGGACAGAGCTGGACGCACCCGACAGCGGCGCAGTGTTCGGCGACCGGTGGGGCCTCGAGCAGATCCTCACGCTCGAGTCCTTCCTGACCGACTACCACGTGAGTCTCGCCGTCTGAGCAGGCGAACCCACCCGCGGTCCCGTAGGGAAGCTCGGCGCCCGGTGCGGCGTTGGGCTTCCCATGGGCCTCACTCGCAACGACGCACCGCTGTCAGCAGGTGCGCCGAAGACCGTCAACTACCGCATCGACGGACCCGCCCACAAACTCTTGATGCACCCGTTCCCGCGCCGGGTGCGGGCGGAGTTCGCCGGCCGAACGGTGCTCGACACCACCCACGGCGTGCTGCTCCACGAGACCGCGCTGCCGGCGCGGTTCTACGTTCCCGAGGCCGATCTCGACGCCTCGGCGTTCGTCCCGAGCGACCTCACGACGCACTGCCCGTTCAAGGGTGACGCCACCTACCGCTCACTGCGGGTGGGGGACCGCGTCGTGGAGAACGCGCTGTGGGCCTACCCGGACCCGACGCCCGCTGCCCCCTGGCTGGCCGGCTACGCCTCCCTGTACTGGGAGGCCGCCGACGCCTGGTTCGACGAGGACGAACCGGCGCGAGCGCTGACCGACCCGTACCACCGGGTGGACGTGCGCCGGTCGGCCCGCCACGTGCAGGTGCTCGCCGGCGACACGGTGGTCGCCGAGTCCAACGCCGCTCTGGTGCTCGACGAGACCGGGTACCCGCTGCGCTGGTACCTCTCGCCCGACGACGTCGTGGTGCCGCTCGAGGCCACCACCACCAGCACGTACTGCCCGTACAAGGGCGACGCGAGCTACTGGACGGTGCGGCTGCCGGACGGCCGTGAGCTCACCGACGCCGCCTGGGGCTACCCGGAGCCGCTGCCGGAGTCGTCGCGGATCGCCGGCCGGGTGAGCTTCATGCACGACGACCTGAGGGTGCTGGTCGACGGCGAGCCGGCCTGACCCGGGCCGGGACGCGCCTCAGTTCTCCTCGTCCACCAGCAGAGCTTCGAGCGCCGGCAGCGCCACATCGAGGATGCGCCGCTGCTCGGGATCGAGGCGGGCCAGGCGCCGCGCCACCAACGCCGTGCGGTGCGAGCGCACCTCGGCCAGCCGCGCAGCGCCCTGCTCGGACAACACGATCCGCACGCCCCGGGCGTCATTGGGGTCCGGGGTGCGGATCACGAGGCCCTGCTCGTCCAGGGATGCGAGCACCCTGCTCATCGTCGGAGCCGTCACGGCCTCCCGGCGCGCGAGCTCCGAGAGCCGCAGCGGCCCGTGCTGTTCCACAGTGACCAGCGCGGACAGCTGTAATGGCGGGATCGACTCCCGCCCGTCGATCCGAATACGGCGGTTCAGCCTTCCGACGACCAGACGCAGCCGGGCTGCGAGCTCGGTCTGCTCGTCGGTGTCGACGTGGTCAACGCTGGTCATCCGACCATCGTGCCAGGCCTTCTCTCGGCCGTCGCTTCGGTCACACTTTCCGTAGCCGGATGCCGGTGATGTTGTGTTTCGGACCCTTGCGGAGCACGAGGCTCGCGCGGCCGCGCGTGGGCTTGATGTTCCGTTCCAGATTCGGCCCGTTGATCTCCGCCCAGATGCTCTCGGCCCGCGCGATCGCTCCGGCCTCGTCCAGCGCGGCATAGCGCCGGAAGTACGACTCGGGATTGCGGAACGCGGTCTCGCGCAACCGCAGGAAACGCTCCACGTACCAACGCCGGATGTCGTCCGTCGCCGCGTCGACGTAGACGGAGAAGTCGATGAAGTCGCTCACCGCCAGCGCCGCGCCGCCCTCGCGCGCCGGCTGGGCAGGCTGCAGGACGTTGAGACCCTCCAGCAGCAGGATGTCCGGACGGTGCACCGTGAGCCGCTCCTCGGGCAGGATGTCGTACACCAGGTGCGAGTAGACCGGGGCCGTCACCTCGGCCCGCCCGGCCTTGACCTCGGTGACGAACCGCAAAAGCGCCCGCCGGTCGTACGACTCCGGAAAGCCCTTGCGGGACATCAGCCCGCGCCGCTCCAACTCGGCGTTGGGATGCAGGAACCCGTCGGTCGTCACCAATTCCACGCGCGGGTGCTGTGGCCAGCGGGCCAGCAGGAGCCGCATGAGCCGCGCCGTTGTGGATTTCCCCACAGACACCGATCCTGCGATCCCGATCACGAACGGGGTGCGCGCGGTCCGGGCGCCCAGGAACGTCCGGTACGCCCGGTAGAGCCGTCCGCCCTCCTGGACGTGCATGGTGAGCAACCGCGACAGCGGCAGGTACACCTCACGGACCTCGTCGAGGTCGACCTCGTCACCGAGGCTTCGGACCTGGTCGAGCTCCTCCGCCGTGAGCGGGAGTGGAGTGTTCTCGCCAAGCTTCGCCCACGCCGCCCGGTCGAAGTCCACGAACGGCGAGGACGTTTCGCGCGCACCGTTGCGACTGCCGTCCATGACCGTGCAACTTAGATCCCCCGGGCCGGTCACCGCTTCGAGACGTGACCGGCGTGACGTCCGGAGAACCTGCCGTACGACGTGGGTCTGCCCCTGCAGGCAGTGCGATTTAAGATGAGGGCTCCGCCTGACGAGGAGCACGCCTGTGCCCCGTGCACACCCCGCCGAGCCGGGTTGCAGTAGAAGGCCGGGTCCCGCCCGGCACACAGTCCGTCCGCCCTGCGGTCATGTCCGTCGTCGGCGCAGCCGATGAGCGTCCTGTGGTCGATCCTCGGGTTGGTCGCCGTCGCCCTGCTCACCCTCGGAACGGCCATATCCGTGGCGTCCGAGTTCGCCCTCACCGCGCTCGAGCGCAGCCAGGTCGACGCCCACGTCGCCGAGGTCGGCGACCGGCGCGCCCGCACCGTGCAGAAGGCTCATCGCGCGCTGTCGTTCCAGCTCTCCGGTAGCCAGCTCGGCATCACCGTCACCACGCTGGTCACCGGCTACATAGCCGAACCCGCCATCGCCTCGCTGTTCCGTCCGGCACTCACCGCGATCGGCCTGTCGGACGGGCTCGCCGCCGGGACCGCCACCGTGCTGTCACTGCTGCTCGCCACGGCGCTGTCGATGGTGTTCGGCGAGCTCGTGCCGAAGAACCTGGCCATCGCCGACCCACTGCGCACCGCACGTGCCGTGGTCTGGTTGCAGAGCGGCTTCGCCCACGCGTTCCGATGGCTCATCACAGGGCTCAACGGCGCGGCCAACACCATCGTGCGGCGGCTCGGCGTCGAACCCGCCGAGGAGCTGCGCTCGGCACGTTCGCCGAGCGAGCTGAGCTCGCTGGTCCGCTCCAGTGCGCAGCACGGCACCCTGGACGCCGGCACCGCCACCCTGCTGGACCGATCGCTGCGGTTCACCGACCGTGTCGCCGAGGACCTGATGACCCCCCGGGTGCGGGTCGAATCCCTCGACGCCGACGACACCGTGGCCGATCTGGTGGCACTGGCCCGCCGCAGCGGCTTCTCACGTTTCATCGTGCACGACCGCGACCCCGACTCCGTGCTCGGCGTGGTGCACGTGAAGCAGGCATTCGGAGTGCCGGCCTCCGAGCGGGACCACGTCGCCCTGCGCGGCATCGTCCAGACCGTCCCGACGGTCCCGGAGTCGCTCGACGGCGACGAGCTGCTCACCCGGCTCCGGAGCTCCGGCCTGCAGCTCGCCGTCGTCGTGGACGAGTACGGCGGCACCGCGGGCATCGTCACCCTCGAAGACCTCGTCGAGGAGATCGTCGGCGACGTACGCGACGAGCACGACCGCGCCGAGCAGGCGCAGGTTCGCCCACTGGGCCGCGGCAGCTGGCTCGTCTCGGGCCTGCTCCGCAGCGACGAGGTGGCCGACGCCACCGGGTTCGAGATGCCCGACGGCGACTACGAGACGCTGGCCGGGCTGGTGCTCGCCCGGCTGGGACACATCCCCGACGTCGGAGAGGACATCGACGTGGACGGATGGCGTCTCACCGTCATGCGCCGCGACCGCAACCGCATCGCCGAGCTGCGCCTGGCTCGCGCCACCGCCGACCCCGACCCCGCGCCCCCTGCCCGGCAGGAGGAGGCCGCCCATGGGTAGCGACCTGCTCGCGCTGCTGGCGGCGATCGCACTGCTCGGCGCCAACGCCTTCTTCGTCGGCGCCGAGTTCTCGCTGATCTCCGCCCGCCGCGACCGGCTCGAGGCGATGGCAGCCTCCGGCACGGCGTCCGCCCGGACCGTCCTGAAGGCCGGCGCCGACCTGTCCCGGATGCTCGCGGCATCGCAGCTGGGCATCACGATCTGCTCTCTGCTGCTCGGCCGACTCGGCGAGCCGGCGGTGGCCCACCTCATCGAGCGCCCGCTGCACTGGCTGGGCATGCCGGACGCCCTGCTGCACCCCATCGCGTTCGCGGTGTCCCTGGCCATCGTGGTGGTCGCGCACATCCTCCTCGGCGAGATGGTGCCCAAGAACATCGCCATCGCCGGACCAGAACGCACCGCGATCTGGCTGGTGCCGCCGTTCCTCGCCTTCACCACCGTGATGCGGCCGCTGATCGAGCTGTTCAACGTGATGGCCAACGGTGTGCTGCGGCTGCTGCGGGTGGAGCCGCGCGACGAGCTCGAAACGTCCTTCACCCCCGGCGAGCTCGCCGACCTCATCGCCGAATCCGGACGCGAGGGCCTGCTCGACGACCACGAGTCCCGCCGCCTCAGCCGCACGCTCAGCTCGGCCGAGGCCACCGTCGGTGACGTCCTCGTACCGAGCGAGGAGATGGTGGCTCTACCGGTGAACCCGACGGTCGACGACGTGGCGCGCAGCGTCGCCGACACCGGCTTCTCCCGGTTCCCGGTCCGGGCCACCGACGGGAACTTCAGCGGATACCTCCACGTCAAGGACATCCTCGACCTCGTCGACGACCCGGACGCCGCCGTGCCGATCGAGCGGATCCGCGGCCTTCCCGAGGTGCCGGTCTCCGTCCGGCTCGACGAGGCGCTCGCCGTGCTGCGCCGCGCCCGTGCCCACCTGGGCCGCGCCGTGGACGGCCGCGGAGGGACGGTTGGCCTCGTGGCGATGGAGGACCTCCTGGAGACCTACGTCGGTGAGGTCCGCGACGCCACGCACGCACCGCGCGCGCAGGCCTGAGGGCCCGGGGGCCGATTCCGGCACGGTGATGTGCCCGCCGTGAGTACCCGCGTTATCTCATCGAGATCGCAGACGGCCACGGTCGCCGTACCCGGATACCGCGGCTGCTCCTCTGGGGGCACGTCGATCACCAGGCACTTTCCGATTGCGGCCGCCTCGACGTCGTCGAATGCGAAATGGAGATCAGGTTCGCGCCCGGCCGGTTCCACAGGAAGGGCAGCGCCTGGTCTGCGGTAGGTACGGAGAATCTGCAAGTGATCAACCATTCGTCAGCGAGCCCATTTCGGTTCCTGACCCACGATGCGAACAGCGAAAGCGATCGGAGAGGACGCTCTCGACGGTGCGCGGAAGCCGACGGCGCCCGTCCCACTCACAGTGTCCGTCGGTACCGTGGACCGCCGTGACGACCCCGGCTCCCTCCGCGGCGCCCACGCTGCTCGACGAGCCGGTGTGGCGCGAGCGCGCCGCCGCGCACCGGGCGCGTGTCGAGCGATGGACGTCGCCTCACCGGGAGCGCCGCCGCCGCGGCGAGGCGCACCCCGTCATGGACTTCCTCTTCACCTACTACTCGCTGCGCCCGGCCCGGCTCGAGCAGTGGCAGCCGGGACCCGGACTCCTCCTGCGGCACGGGGATGAGCTGCTGGGGCTCCCGGGCCACGTCCGCGACGGCGACCACGTGCGGCTCGACGTGCACTCCTTGCCTCCCCGGATCGTCACGACGGCCGCTTTCGTGCGTGACCTGCTCGTGGCGACGGCCTCCCGCCCCGCCCGGTTGGGCTGCTTCGGTCTGCACGAGTGGGCGATGGTGTACCGCAGCGACGCACCCCGGCACTCAGCTGTTCCGCTACGGCTCGGGTCGGCGGGCACCGATGCCGTGGTCGAGTCGCTGCCGGTGCACTGCACGCACCACGACGCCTTCCGCTTCTTCACACGTGCCGCGGAGCCGCTCAACGCCATCCGCCCGGAGCGCGCCGACCAGGTGGTGAACGAGCAGCCCGGCTGCCTGCACGCCACGATGGACCTCTACAAGTGGGCCTACAAGCTCGCCCCGGCGACGCCGGCCGAGCTGCTCGCCGACTGCTTCGCCCTCGCCGTGGAAGTGCGGGAGCTCGACATGCGCGCGAGCCCCTACGACCTGGCCGCCTTGGGCTACTCCCCCATCCGTATCGAGACGCCGGCCGGACGGGCCGAGTACGCCCGTGCCCAGGCCGATTTCGCCCGGCGCGCCACTCCCCTGCGGCGTCGTCTCGTGGAGCTGTGCGAGGTCCTGCTCACGGATCGCTGAGCGGCGCCCCGCGTCTGGGTGCGCGCTCCTGGTCTCTGCCTGTTTTGGTCGTCAATCTTTGATCGACGACATGTATGCGTCAATGATTGATTGACCACGGAGGAAACAAGCTCATCGAAGATCCCTGTATCAGGCCACGCCGACGCCCACTCTTCGTGCTGCGGGCGGGTGGCCGGGAGGGGGTTCACCCGCCCGCACGGCTGTCACGGCGGTCTTGCTCTGAGTGACCACAGCGTGCCCACTTCGGACCGCCCGTGACCAGCGGTTCTCTCTCCGTGAAAATCGCCGGTGATGTTGACCGCACTGATCTCGCGGCCTTGTCCCCCTCGTCCGCGCCTGTGAACCTGACCGGTACCCGGCGAAGAGGAATCGGCATGTACGCGCAAGAGCGGCCAAACACGGCCGAGGGAACCTCCCGTGGACACCGACCGCCAGCACGATCGACACCCGTCTCACGCCCACCGGTCTCGCGAGACTCGAGCCCAGGAGCGGTGCGAGCCCTGCAACGAGCGGCGGGCAATGCGGCCGTGGTCGACATGCTCCACGGTCCGGCCCGCACAGCTGTCACCGGCCACGAGCACGCACAGCACTCGCTGGTGCACGACGTGCTGCGAACCGACTCGGCCGGCCCGGTGGCCGTGGTGCAGCGGGCGCCCCAGCCGCAGGCGCTGGACGACCCTATCCAGGGATTCGTCACGGAGATGATCGCCGAGGCCGACAAGATGATCGCGAAGACCAAGTCGCTCGGTTGGCGCGTCTGGTCGAAGCCGGCCAGGCAGAAGCACTGTGACGATCTCGGAACGGTTATCGACCAGGCCGAGCACATGATCTACCCCCAGTTGCACAACGTCGCGGCGACTCCGGCCGACGAGCGACGGGAAGCCGATCTGAAGGCACTGCTCGACCAGATCCAGAACCGGCACCTCTCCTACGTCGACATCCTCCGCACTTACGACCTGCGCCCGGTCGCGCCGGATATCGACGCCGCCGACACCAAGGCACTCGAGTCGCTCTCGCGCACATGGTCACGAATCACGAGCGGACAGGGAGTTTCGATCTCGGGCAAGCCCCGAGCATTCGGCGACGACCGCGACCCTGCCGAACTCGCCGGCTTCGCGACCCAGATTCTGTCCGTTCATGCTCGGCTGCTGTCCCGGCAACGCGGCCGCGCCCTGGTCACCGACCTGACCTCACGACCTGGATCTCCTGCCGTCGGCGTCGTGCCCTACCACCCTGAGCAGGTCGAGTTCATGGGCGGGAACACCGACGTCGGGGCGGAGGCGATCGCGGACTCGACGAATGCGCTCGCGCAGAACGAGGACACTGCAGGCAGCGGTTCCACCAGCACGGTCGCGGTGCCCCACAACTTCAAGGACAGCGAGGGAGCCAAGCCGGGAGAACCCGTCACCCCTGCGTTCCTCGTGTACGGCCACGAACTGGTCCACGCGCAGCACAACATGCACGGCATCAACGTCAGGACGGTCGACGACGAGGAATCAGCGACCGTCTCCGGAACAGCGAAGTCGGATGCCCTGCACGCGAAGGTCGGGCTCCCCCGCACCACAGAGGACATGCTCCGAGACGAACACAACCTTCCACGCCGGGGCGGATACACGTAAGCGACGAGTGCCGATCGACGATCGGCACTCCCCTACGTTGCTCGGTCTATGTGGTCAACCTTTCATTTCCGGAACGCTGGCGTCATTGATTCGTTGACACATGAAGGGACTACCGACTGCGGTGAGGGCGGCGTCACGCGTCCGCCCTCACCGCAGCGGTGTCTCCTTACGAGTAGGCCTCCACGGGCGGGCAGCTGCACACGAGGTTGCGGTCCCCGTGAGCACCGTCGATCCGGCGCACGGGAGGCCACACCTTGCGGTCGTGCACGCCCGGTGTGACGCCCGTCGGGTACGCGGCGAGCTCCCGCGGGTACGGGTGGTCCCACTTGTCGATCAGGCACGCTGCGGTGTGCGGCGCACCGCGCAACGGGTTGTCCGTGACCGGCCACTCCCCCGCCGCCACGCGGTCGATCTCCCCGCGGATCCCGATCATCGCGGTGACGAAGCGGTCGATCTCGGCGAGGTCCTCGCTCTCGGTGGGCTCCACCATCAGCGTGCCCGCCACCGGGAAGGACATCGTCGGTGCGTGCAGGCCGTAGTCGGCGAGCCGCTTCGCCACGTCGTCGACGGTCACGCCCGTGTCCCGGGTGATCCCACGCAGGTCGAGGATGCACTCGTGGGCGACGTGCCCGTGCTCACCCGCGTACAGCACCGGGTAGTACTCACCGAGGCGCTTCGCCACGTAGTTGGCCGCGGCGATCGCGCTGAGGGTGGCCCGGCGCAGCCCGTCGGTTCCCATGAGCCGGATGTAGGCCCACGAGATCGGGAGCACCCCCGGGCTGCCGTGTGGCGCCGCGGACACGGCACCCACCCCCTCGGCGCCGCCACGTCCCGGCAGGAACGGGGCCAGGTGCTCCGCCACCGCCACCGGACCGACGCCGGGCCCGCCTCCTCCGTGCGGGATGCAGAACGTCTTGTGGAGGTTGAGGTGACTGACGTCGCCGCCGAACGCCCCAGGCCTCGCCAGCCCGACCAGCGCATTCAGGTTCGCGCCGTCGACGTAGACCTGCCCGCCGGCCTCGTGCACTCGGTCGCACACCTCGCGCACCCGCGCCTCGAACACGCCGTGCGTGGACGGGTAGGTGATCATCAGAGCCGCGAGCGAGGGGCCGTGCTCGGCGATCTTTGCGCGAAGGTCATCGAGGTCGACGTCGCCGGTCGGGGACGTGGCCACCACGACCACCCGCATCCCGGCCATCACGGCCGACGCCGCATTGGTGCCGTGGGCACTCGCCGGGATCAGGCAGACGTTCCGGTGCGTCTCACCCCGGCTGCGGTGGTAGGCCGCGATCGCGAGCAGGCCCGCGAACTCGCCCTGGCTACCGGCGTTGGGCTGCAAGGACACGGCCGCGTACCCGGTGAGCTCGGCGAGCCACCGCTCCAGGTCGGCGATCAGCGCGAGCGTGCCCTCGGCGTCGGCCTCGGGGGCGAACGGGTGCATGTCGGCGAACGCCGGCCACGAGATCGGCTCCATCTCGACGGCGGCGTTGAGCTTCATCGTGCACGACCCGAGCGGGATCATCGTGCGGTCCAGCGCCATGTCGGCGTCGGCCAGCCTGCGCAGCCAGCGCATCAGCGAGGTCTCCGAGCGGTGCTCGTGGAAGACCGGGTGCGTGAGGTACTCGGTGGAGCGAACCAGGCCAGGAGGAAGCACGTCCTCCGTGTCGAGGTCGAGCGCGGTGGCGTCGGCGGTGACGCCGAACGCCGCCCAGACGGCCTCCAGGTGCTCCACCGTGGTGACCTCGGAGCAGGCGATCCCCAGCGTGTCCTCGTCCACCCGCCGCAGTGCGATCCCGGCGGCGTGCGCAGCGTCGGCCACCTCCGCCGCCCGTCCCGGCACCCGCGCCTGCACGGTGTCGAAGAACTCCCCGTGCAGCACCCCCACTCCCCCGGCCCGCAGCCCGGCGGCCAGCACAGCGGCCATGCGGTGCGCCCGGCGGGCGATCCGCCGCAGCCCCTCCGGCCCGTGGTAGACCGCGTAACACGCGGCGACGACGGCCAGGAGCACCTGTGCGGTACAGATGTTCGAGGTGGCCTTCTCACGGCGGATGTGCTGCTCGCGCGTCTGCAACGCCAGCCGCAGAGCCGGGTTGCCGTCGGCGTCGCGGGACAGGCCCACGAGCCGGCCCGGCAGCTGGCGCGCATGCTTCTGCTGCACCGACAGGTAGCCGGCGTGCGGGCCACCGAAGCCGAGCGGCACCCCGAAGCGCTGGGTGGTGCCCACCGCCGCGTCGGCGCCCAGCTCCCCGGGCGGAGTGAGAAGGGTGAGAGCCAGCAGGTCGGCGGCGACAGCCACCAGTGCTCCGCGCTCGTGCGCCTCCGCGATCAGGGACGACGGGTCGGTGACCGCACCGGAAGCGCCGGGGTAGGACAGCAGGAGCCCGAACAGCTCACCCTCGGGCAGCCCGGCGTCCAGGTCCGCCACCACGAGATCGATGCCCAGGGGCTCGGCGCGGGTGCGGAGCACCTCGATCGTCTGCGGCAGGGTGTCGGCGTCCACGACGAACCGCGGCGACGTGGCACGCCCGGCCCGGCGCAGGAGGGTCATCGCCTCGGCGGCCGCGGTGGCCTCGTCGAGGAGGGAGGCCCCCGCGACGGGGAGCCCGGTGAGGTCGGCGACCGTGGTCTGGAACGTCAGCAGCGCCTCGAGTCGACCCTGGCTGATCTCCGGCTGGTAGGGCGTGTAGGCCGTGTACCAGGCCGGGTTCTCCAGCACGTTGCGGCGGATCACCGGCGGCGTGACCGTGCCCGAGTAGCCCAGCCCGATCATCGGGACGGTCACCGTGTTGCGCGCCGCGAGAGCCCGCAACTCAGCGAGCACCTCCGGCTCGGACGCCGCGGGGGGCAAGGTCGAGGCGACAGGTGCGCGGTCGCGGATGGAGTCGGGCACCACCGCGTCGGCGAGGGCGTCGAGTGACTCCGCGCCGACCGCCGCCAGCATGGTGGACAGCTCAGCTGGTCGCGGCCCGATGTGCCGATCGACGAACGGGACACCCTGCTCGAGGTCGTGGAGCGTCGGGCGCTCCAGGGGATGCGGGGTGGGGCGGTCGGTCACTGGACCTCCGGAGGTCGGGCAGGCGGCGGGCACGCAACTGCTGCCCTCCCCCTCTGTCCCCGCCCGGTCACCGGGTGCCTGAGAGATTCACCCCGTACAGAGCGGGCTTTCCCCGTCGGCGGACGGGCACGCCCGTCGCTTTCCAGAGGCGTCTCGCCCGGGCGGTCCTGGATGCCTGAGAGGTTCCGGGGAGGAGTTGCTCCTTCGGCGCCCGATCCCCATCAGTTGAGACGGCGACCGGGACTCTCCCGCGCGGGTTCAGCGACTACGCGTCACATCGTAGCCCTCTCCCGCCGCCTGCCCTCTCCGCGCCGTTTGTCAGTCCTGTGAACCAGGTCCAGCGCCGACGATGCGTCCGACGTTCTCGTCCGAGAAGAACCCGGCAGGCGAGGTGACCCCGGCGTTCACTTGCGCGAACCCGTCCATCGCCTGCTGCTCACGGTACAGCCACCCGCTGACGGCCGTTGATCACTCCGAGATCAGCCGATGAGCCCTCGCGAGGGCGGCTACCCGGATCTCGCGACGATCTTCTCGACGCCTGGGGAAGGCGCCGCGGCTTCAGCTGATGGCACGCCGGGCGCGGCGGCGGGACAGCTCGTCCTCCGGGCTCTCGTCGACGCTGCCGCCGTCGGCCCGCTCGACCGGGAAGTCCTTGATCGACCCGCTGATCTCACGCATCGCGCCGCTCACGGCGATACCGAAGACACCCTGCCCACCCTGCAGCAGGTCGACGACCTCCTCCGGAGAGGAGCACTCGTAGACGGTGGTGCCATCGCTGAACAGCGTGATGCCGGCGAGATCGCGGATGCCGCGCCGGCGTAGGTGCTCGACCGCCACGCGGATGTTCTGCAGCGACACCCCGGCGTCCAGAAGCCGTTTGACGACCTTCAGAACAAGGACGTCCTTGAACGAGTAGAGCCGCTGCGATCCCGAGCCTGCCGCTCCACGGATGGACGGCACGACCAGACCCGTACGGGCCCAGTAGTCGAGCTGCCGATAGGTGATCCCCACAACCTGGCAGGCGGTAGGACCCCGGAACCCGACGAGCTGGTCCGGCATCCCGTCGAGGCCGGCCCCCAGCAGGGGATCGGGGAAGAGCTCACCCTGTTCAGGTGAGCCGGACGGCGGGTTCTCCACCGAGCTCCTTCCGCCGGGGCCCGAAAGGCGGGCCGTCACAGCCGACGGTAAGCGGGTGCGCGCGACCGGTCAACGCGGCGCGCCGCCGCGAGTCACCCGGAACCGGGCGTGTCGAGACCGGATGGCCTCGGCCGGGTACTACGGCTGCGCGCCGCGGAAATCCTCCGGCGAGATCGAGTCCAGGAACTCCCGGAACTTCTCGACCTCGTCCTCCTGCTCGTCGGGGATGACCAGTCCGGCCTCTGCCAGCACGCTTTCGTCGGCGTGGATCGGCACGCCGATGCGCAACGCGAGCGCCACCGAGTCGCTCGGCCGGGCCGACACCTTGATGCCTCCGTCGAAGACGAGCTCGGCGTAGAACGTGCCCTCCTGGAGATCGGTGATCCGCACCTGCTCCAGCCTGCGGCCCAACCCCGTGATCACGTCCTTGAGCAGGTCGTGGGTCAGCGGTCGGGCTGGTTTGACTCCCTGCTGCTCCAGGGCGATCGCAGTGGCCTCGACCGAACCGATCCAAATCGGGAGGTACCGGTCGCCGCTGGTCTCCCGCAGCAGGAGGATCGGCTGGTTCGCGGGCAATTCAACCCGGACACCCACGACGCGCATCTCGCTCATGCGCTTCCCTCCTCCTGACGGTCCTGCAGTGTCGACGCTACACGGCGCACCCGGCCCGCGCCCGCCTCCGGACGGGCGTCGAGCCTCCGTATTGCGCCAGTCCTCAGCCTGTGGCGCCCGGCTCGCGCGGCCCGGTGAGGAACACGAGCCGGAACTTGCCGATCTGCACCTCGTCGCCGTTGGCCAGAACGGCGGTGTCTACCGGCTCCCGGTTGACGTAGGTGCCGTTGAGGCTGCCGACATCGACGACGACGAACTCGCCGGCGTCACTGCGGAACTCGGCGTGGCGGCGCGAGACCGTGACGTCGTCGAGGAAGATGTCGCTGTCGGGGTGGCGCCCCGCGCTCGTGGACGGCCGGTCGAGGAGGAACCGCGACCCCGCATTGGGCCCGCGCTTGACCACCAGCAGGGCTGCTCCTGCAGGTAGCGCGTCGACGCCGGAGACCGGCTGGTCCTGGGCGGGGGGCTCGACCTCGGAGAGGAAGTCCGCTCGGAAGACCGAGGTGGTCTCCGGGGAGCGCTCCGGGGGCACGCCGGGCCCGTCGTTCGTGGTCACCTCGGGGTCTCCTCCTGCATGGATGTAGCAACGTTCATTTGTGATCTGTGCGGCCCACGTGCCGTGGGTTCCGCAAACCTACCGCGCGGCGGCGTCCGGTTCCGGCCCGGTCAGCTTCCCGTGAGCTCGCCGTACGCCGTCGCGTCGAGCAGGTCGCCCAGTGCGGCGGCATCGTCGGCCAGCCGGACGTCCATCATCCAACCTGCCTGGTAGGGCCCCGAATTGATCAGCTCGGGGCTGTTCTCGAGGGAGTCGTTGACCGCGACGACCGTGCCGGACACGGGAGCGTAGATATCCGACACCGACTTGGTGGACTCGACCTCGCCGACCGCCGCACCGGCGGTGACGGTGTCACCGACTGCGGGCAGCTGCACGAAGACGACGTCACCGAGCTGGGACTGGGCGTGATCGGTGATGCCGATCCGAACCACCCCGTCCCCCAGGTCGCGCACCCACTCGTGGGCTTCGGTGTAGCGAAGGTCCTCGGGAATCACGCGAGGAGCCTAGTCCCCGCCTCCGACACGGCCACCAACCCCCGGCGGCTGCGCCGGCGACCGCATCGCGAGTACGAACTGCGCCAGATACAGCGCCCCCGAGTACAGGTAGAGCGCCGTGCCCCAGATCGCGAAGCCGTACCCGAACGGCCGGGCGAGCTCGCCCCAGAAGTCCGTGTTCTGCCCGAGCAGGAGCAGCGGAAACGCGTAGAGCAACAGGAACGTGGCGCCCTTGCCGAGGTAGGTGACCCGGTAGGGGGCATAGCCCCGGCTCCGCAGCACGGGAAGCGTGGCCGCCAGCACCAGGTCGCGGCAGACCAGCGCCACCACTCCCCACCACGGCACCACGTCGCGGGCGCCGAGGGCGATCAGCGCGGCCAGGATGTAGAGCCGGTCGACCGCGGGGTCGAGCATGGCGCCGAGGCGGCTGTATTGCCCGAGCAGTCTGGCGAGCTTGCCGTCGAGCCAGTCCGTGAAGCCGCCGACGGCCAGCACGAGGATCGCCCACCCGTCGGCGCGCGGCACGAGGAGCAGGTAGAGGAACAGCGGTACCCCGGCCAGCCGCAGCACGCTGAGCAGGTTCGGGACCGTCACGATGCGGTCGGCCCGGGGCCGCGTCGTCGGCAGGTCGGGCACGTCAGGAGCCTACTGGTGCGGCCGGTTCGGCTCGCGGCTGCACAGGACACCCCGGCCAAGGCAGGATCATCACATGGACGCTTCCGCTCTCAAGGAGATGCAGGCCCCGCTCAAGGCGCAGTACCGGGACGATCCCACCGCCGCGCTGATCACTCTGAAGGCCGAGGGAGAGCTCGACGGCACCGGCGTGGCCTGCCGGGTCCGCACCGCCACGGCGCTGGCCGAGGCCGGTCTGCACCCGGCCACCGGGGGTGACGGCTCGCAGCTGTGCTCCGGGGACATGCTCCTGGAGGCGCTCGTCGCCTGTGCGGGCGTCACCCTCCGCGCGGTCGCCACCAACATGGGGCTCGATGTGAGCGGCACGGTGCACGCCGAGGGCGACCTCGATTTCCGGGGCACGCTCGGCGTCGACAAGGAGGCTCCGGTCGGGTTCCGCGACATCCGCCTGACCTTCGATCTCGACACCAGCGCCGACGCCGACCAGGTCGCCACCCTCATCAAGCTGACGGAGCGCTACTGCGTGGTGCTGCAGACACTGGTGTCATCGCCCGCCACGTCCGTGCACGTGAACACCGCCGGGACCGCCGCGCAGTGAACGGGGCCCGCGCACTCATCCGGTCACTGGTGGCGAGCGGGGTCGACGTCTGCTTCGCCAATCCCGGCACGTCGGAGATGCACTTCGTGGCGGCGCTCGACGCGGTGCCGCAGATGCGTGCCGTGCTGACCTTGTTCGAGGGCGTCGCCACCGGCGCAGCCGACGGCTACGCACGGATGGCGGGCCGGCCGGCCGCCACCCTGCTGCACCTCGGTCCGGGCCTGGGCAACGGGCTGGCCAACCTGCACAACGCCCGCAAGGCGGGGGCGCCGATCGTCAACATCGTCGGCGACCACGCCATCGAGCACATGAAGTTCGACGCGCCGCTGCAGTCGGACATCGGGCCCGTCGCCGGATCGGTGTCGGGCTGGGTGCGCCACAGCGCGAGCACCGCCGACGTCGGGTCCGACGCCGCGGCAGCGGTCGCCGCGGCCCGGGAGGGCCAGGTCGCCACGCTCGTGCTGCCCGCGGACGTCAGCTGGGCGCAGGACGGCGGAAGCGTCGCGGAGCCGCTGCCGACCGCTCCCCTGCAGCCTGCCGACCCCGATGCCCTTCGGTCCGCGGCGCGCGCACTGCGGTCGGGCGAACCGTGCGTGCTGTTGGTGGGCGGCGACGCAACGCGGGCCGACGGCCTGGCCGCCGCCGACCGGATCGCGGCGGCGACCGGCGCCACGGTCCTGGCCGAGACGTTCCCGACCCGGATGGAGCGGGGAGCCGGGGTGGTCCCGGTGGAGCGGGTGGCCTACCCCGTCGACGTGGCGCTTCGCCAGCTCGCCGGGGCGCGCCACCTGGTGCTCGCAGGCGCCCGGTCCCCGGTGGCGTTCTTCGCCTACCCCGATAAGCCCTCCGAGTTGGCGCCCCCGGACTGCGAGGTCCACCCGCTGGTGCCGGGCCGTGACGGGCTCGCCACCGCCGCGCTGGAGGAGCTCGCCGACCTCCTCGCGCCGCGCACGACCGCGAGGACCGCGGAGCTCGCGCGCCCCGCACTCCCCAGCGGTGCCCTGACCGTCCAGACCGCCGCTGCGGTCGTCGGCGCCCTGCTGCCCGAGGGGGCGGTGGTCGTGGACGAGGCGGTCACATCCGGCACCGGACTGCCCGCGGCGACGGCGACGGCACCACGCCACGACTGGCTCACGGCCGTCGGCGGGTCCATCGGATGGGGCCTGCCCGCCGCCACCGGGGCCGCGGTGGCCTGTCCCGACCGTCCGGTCTGGTGCCTGCAGGCCGACGGGAGCGCCATGTACACGATCTCGGCGCTGTGGACCCATGCCCGCGAGGCACTCGACATCACCACCATCGTCTACAACAACAGTGCCTACGCCATCCTGCGGATGGAGCTGCAGCACGTCGGCGCCGCCGGGCTCGTCGAGAACGGCGGGGAGCGGGCCAGGGCCTTGTTCGACCTCGGCCGGCCGGATCTCGACTTCGTCGCGCTCGCCCAGGGGATGGGCGTCCCGGCGGTCCGGGTACACACCGCAGAGGAGATGATCGAGGCACTCCGGCGGGCCTCGGCCGAGCCCGGGCCGCACCTCGTGGAGGCGATGGTCCCGCCGCTCGTGCCCTGACAGGCCCGTTCGTCGCGGCAGGTCGCCGGTTCGTCCCACCCCCCGCCGGGAACGTCCCGGTTCGGGGGGTGTCCGACGTAGAGTGTCGTTCACGTGACGCAGCGTTCTGTCCGTGATCGGGCCGCCGCGTCGGGGACATGCCGGGCGGCTCCGCGGGAAGCGTGATGGTGAGAACGGTCGAGGACCTACGGTCCGTCGACCATGCCTGCGCCATTCCGGTGAGCGACGAGCAGCTGTGGGAGATGACGTCCGCGTATGTCGCCGCAGGCCTGGCAGCGGGCGAACAGGTCGTGTACTTCGACGACGGCACCGCCGACTGCGTCATCGAGCGGCTGGCCGACGACTGCGTGCCGATCGCGGAGTCGCTGCACGACGGCAGCCTGATCGTGGTGCCGCCCGACACCACCCGCGCCACACTGCGCAGCCCACCCCCGTACGTGCAGGACCTCATCTGCAGCACCGTCGACGACGCGGTCGAGCGGGGCTACACCGGCGTCCGGCTCACCGGGCAGCTGAGCTACGCGCTGCAGCGGGCCGGCGGTGTCTCGCTGCTCCAGTACGACGACGCGTTCGACGAGGTCATCCGCGTGCGCCCGGCCCGACTCCTGTGCCTCTACGACCGCCGCCGGTTCCCCGACGGCGCCATCGAGGAGCTGCGCGCCCGCCACCACACCGAGCTCGTCGTCCCCGCGATCTACGACGACAACCTGTTGCGCATCACGAGCACCGGGCCGGGCTGCGCCCGACTGGCAGGCGAGGTGGATCACAGCAACCGCCCGCGCATCCGCAGGCTGCTCGAGACGGCACTGGACGACGCACTGCGGTCGCACGCGGGCCCCACCGACATCACGCTCGACCTGTCCTCCCTGCGGTTCCTCGACGTCGCGGCAGCCGTCAGCCTCGTGCACGCGGCGGAGGAGTTCCCCAGCTCCCACCGTCTGATCCTCACCGGCGTGCGGCCGCGCGTGGTGCGCGTCCTCGACCGCTGCGGCGCCCCCTTCGCCGCCCAGCTCGTCGTCAAGACCCGGCCCGACCACACGCTCCCGGAGGCCCGATGAGGATCGAGACCACCCGGTCGGCAGTCGCGGTCCGCCTCGAGCACGCGGTCGGCTACTACAGCTCCGACGCCGAACTGCTCGCCCAGCTCGTTCCGCTGGCCCTCGCGGGCCTCGAACGGGGCGAGCCGGTGGCGCTCGCGCTGCGGCCGCGCACGCTGCGGGCCGTGTACGCCGAGCTGGGCCGGGCAACGGGATTCGTCGAGCTCAGCAGCCCCACCGGGCCCGACGGCGCATCCGGGCAGACGGTGGCGGCTCGGTGGGCCCTGGAGGTGCGGGAGCTGACCTCCGTCACCGGGGGTCCGGTCGTCGTGCTCAGCGAGCACATCAGCGCCCTCGACGGCGCCGACGGCGGCTTCTGGACCGAGCTGGACGCCGCGGTGAACGTCGCGCTGACGGATCTCCCTGTGCAGATGACGTGCTTCTTCCCGGAGCTGCCGCTGCACCTGGAGATTCTCGACGGGGCCCGGCGCAACCACCCGTCGCTGCTGGTTGCAGGCAGGTTGCTGCACAACACCCAGCATCGCTGCCCGCGAGACGTGCTTGCGATGCGGCCTGCCCCGGCCCCCACGCTGCTGGGCCCACCCGACGTCCGGATGACGTTCAGCGCGTGGCAGCTGCACGAGGTGCGCTCGGCGGTCGGCGAGGCCCTGCACACCGCGGGCTACGGCCGCACGCGCGCCGAGGACCTGGTTCTCGCCGTGAACGAGGTGGCCACCAACGCCGTCGAGCACGGAGCACCCGAGGCGGAGCTGGCCATCTGGACCAGCATCGGCGGTGGGGTGGTGTGCGAGATCCACGACCGTGGAGCCCTCACCGACCCGCTACCCGGCCTGCAGGCCCCCCATCCCGCCGACCCTCGCGGGCGTGGTGTCTGGATCGCGCGTCAATTATGCGATTCGCTGCATGTATGGGCCGATCGATGGGGCACCCATGTCCGCATGCACGCCAGTCCGTGACGTAAGATCTGCACGGCGCGTCACCCTGGAAACCGCGGGTGTGACGAATATGCCCCTTGGCAACACGCCCGGTCGGGAGAAGACTCCTTCGCGGACTCGTGCGCCATCGGGCAGCGCCGACACGCCACACGCACGCGTAGCACCACATTTCGAGCACCACCATAAGCGTCACCACATTCGGGCACCATCACATTTGGGATGACCATGTCTGACGACCAGCGACGATCTCGCATGATGCAGGCTCACTCCCGCATTCAGCGACGGGTCTCTGTGCTCGGTTCATTCACCTTGACAACCGACGGTGCCACCGTCCCGCTCGGGGTCGACTCACGCAGGCTCGTGGCGTACCTCGCCGTGCATCCGAGGCCCCAGGAGCGCACGAGCCTCGCCGCGGACCTGTGGCCAGGAGTACCCACCGACGCGGCTGTACGCCTGCTCGCCGACGCCGCCACCGCCGTTGACGTACCGGAGCTGTTCGCCGACGAGGACGAGAGCGGCCCGTTGGCGCTGGCCGCCGACGTCGAGGTCGACCTCGCCGACGCACTGGGGCTCGTGCGTGCCATGCCCGACATCCCGACCAACCACGACCCCGACATCTCACTGCTGTCCGCCGACATCCTGCCCGGCTGGACCGCCCCGTGGATCGCCGTCGAGCGCGAGCGGTTCCGCCAGCTGCGGCTGCACGCGCTTGAGGAGCGCAGCCTGCGACTGACGTCCGCGGCCCGCTACGCGGAGGCCGTGGCGATCGCGAAGAGCGCCGTGCAGACCGCCCCCAGCCGCGAGAGCGCCCGCCGTGTCCTCATCGAGGCCTACCTCGGGCAGGGCGACATCGCGGCCGCGGTCGCCGAGTTCGACGACTACCAGGAGCTGCTGCGCTCGAGCGTCGGCGGGCCCGCGTCGACCGGGCTCGAGGCACTGTTCCCGCCCTCGCCGGTGTGGCCGGTGCTCCGGGCGCGCCGCACGATGCCTCGCTCAGCCGTGCAGCTGCCGGGCCTGCGCTCGGTGCGCGGCGCCACCCCCAGCACCCGACGGCTCGTCGCCGGTGGCTCGGTCCCCGGCCCGTCGCAACGCTGACCAGCACGTCTGCGGGGCCGACAGCTCCTAGAACGGGTGCAGCGGGACCTCGAAGCACACCCGGGTCCCCTGCCGCGAGCTCACCACCCGCAGTCGCTGCGACAGCCGGCCGATCACGGTGAGACCACGGCCACGGTAGCCCGGCCGGTCCGGCGCGGGCCGCCACCGGCCGTGGTCGGTCACCATCACCGCCACCACTGGTAGCGGCTCGTTCGCCAGCACCTCCAGCTCGACCTCCACGGTGGGCACCACGTCCGGCTCGTCGGAGTCGGTGTGCAGGTAGGCGTGTTCCACTCCGTTCGACACCGCCTCGCCGACCGCCAGCTGCAGGTCGATCACGACGTCCTCCGGGAGCCGCTGCTGCCCCGCCCACGCGGCGATCCGGCTCCTGATCGCCCGCAGCTCCGCCGCCCGGGCATGGTGCCGCAGCCACAACCGACGTCCGCCCGGCCGCCGGTCGGCCAGCGGGCTGATCGCGCCGTCATCCACCACGATCCTGTGGTGCCCGGCCACAGCTGGGCCAAACCGTGTCGGCGGGGAACCGATCGGGTACTCGCTGCTCATGCATGGTTCATCCGAGCCCGACGTCGCCTCCGATCCCCACCTCGCGCGGACCCGCGAGGCCGGCGGCGTCGATGGCGACACCACAGAGCACCCCGACGGGCCGAGCACCACGGGCACCGGCGCGAACGAGGAGTTCGTCGGCCGGGTGGCGGGCCAGGACGCCGGCTACGCCGGAGAGACCGGGGCTGAGGCACGTACCGAGGAGCCACAGCGATGAAGCGCGACGGGAACGAGCTGACCGGGCTGGCGAAGATCGCCTACAAGCCCATCGGACTCATCTTCGGGCTGCTCGGAGGACTGCTGGCCGGTCAGGTCTTCGCCCTGGTGTGGAAGAAGCTGTCACACGAGGACGAGGCACCGCTGCCCCTCTCCGACGACTACACCACCCGCGAGGTGCTCCTCGCCGCCACGCTGCAGGGCGCGATCTTCGGCCTGATCAAGACAGCGGTGGATCGCTACGGGATGAAGGGTGTGCGGCGGTTCCTGGACACGCCGCCGCGGCCGCACACGCGGACGGAGGTGTAGCGCGTGCCGGCAAAGGACCAGGTCCCGGGCACGGTGCAGCGTTCGGACGACAAAGCCGAGCGGACGTGGGAGAAGACCTACGACTCGGCGCTCGAGACCTACGACGACGATGGCGCCCGGGCCCACCGCGTGGCGTTCGCCGCGTTGAAGCACAGCTACGAGAAGGTCGGCGACCACTGGGAGCCCAAGGACGAGAAGGGCCCGTCCGACGAGCGGGCAGCCGAAGGTGGGCTCGACAGCGATCGGGCCACGGCGGGCGGAGTGGACGCGAACGCCTCGAAGCAGCACCTCCAGGAGGTGGCGAAGAGGCTCGACGTCCCCGGCCGCTCGTCGATGACCAAGGCCGAGCTGGTCGACGCGATCGGCAAGGCGAACGACCGGGAAACGGCGAAAGCACGCGACAAGAAGACGTAGGCACGGCAGTGCGGCGGGCACCTCGGCAGGGGTGCCCGCCGCACTCGTGTGTCAGGACAACGCGCGCAGCTTGGGCAGCACGTCCTCGGAGAACTGGGTGAGGAAGCGCTCCTGGTCCTGTCCCGGCCCGTGGAAGACGAGGTGGTTGAGCCCCGCGTCGACGTAGGGCTTGATCTGGGACACCGCGTCGTCGGGATCGGAGGCCACGATCCAGCGCTTGGCGACCTGCTCGATGGGCAGCTCGTCGGCCAGCCGCTCCATCTCGACCGCCGAGTCGACGCTGTGCTTCTGCTCGGCCGTGAGCGACAGCGGCGCCCAGAAGCGGCAGTTCTCCAGCGCCGTGTCCGGGTCGCGGTCGTAGGACATCTTGATCTCGATCATCCGGTCGATCTGGTCGAGACTGCGCCCCGACGCCTCGGCGCCCTCGGTGACGGCCGGCATCAGCTTCTCGGTGTAGAGATCCATGCCCTTGCCGGACGTGCAGATGAAACCGTCCGCCGAGCGGCCGGCGTACTTCGCCACCACCGGGCCGCCCGCCGCCACGTAGATCGGGACCGGCTGTTTCGGCTTGTCGTAGATGGTGGCCCCGACGGTGCGGTAGTACTCGCCTTCGAACGTCACGTCCTCGGACGTCCACACCTCACGCATGAGCCGGATGGCCTCGCGCAGCCGCGCGAACCGCTCCTTGAACTCGGGCCACTCCATGCCCGACACGGCGATCTCGTTGAGGGCCTCCCCGGTGCCGACACCGAGCATCACGCGGCCCGGGTAGGCCTCCCCCAGCGTGGCGAAGATCTGAGCGATCACCGCGGGGTTGTAGCGGAACGTCGGCGTGAGCACCGATGTCCCGATCTGCACCCGCTCGGTGCGCTCCCCCACCGCAGCCAGCCACACGAGCGAGGACGGTGCGTGGCCGCCCTCGTGGCGCCACGGCAGGAAGTGGTCCGACGTCACCACGCTGTCGAGGCCCACCTCTTCCGCCCGTACGGCGTACTCCACGAGCTCTCGCGGCCCGAACTGCTCCGCAGAGGCCTTGTAGCCGATCCGCAACGTCACGTCCTCAGATCCTTCCCGACCCGATCCGGTGCTTCCGTTGCCTCAAGAGTGCTACAGCCCGGCCATTGACCTCTACTCGCGTCGAGGTCGCACGGTTCCGGCATGAAAGAACTCGCATGCGTCGTTCGCCGGAAGTACCTACCGTCATCGGCGCCATGAGCGACGAATCCCAGCAGCCCGACCGGGCCACCCTCGGTACCCTGCGCCGCCTCGCCCCGTACGTCCACCCCCATCGATATGCCCTGGTCGGCGGCGCCCTCGCGGCGCTGGCCGGCAGCCTCGCCGGGCTGGCCATCCCCCTCATCACACGCGCCATCGTCGACGGTCCGATCGCCCGCTCCGAGCTGTCGGCGCTGCCGTGGCTGGTCGCAGGTGTGTTCGCGTTCGGGCTGCTCGAAGCCGGCTTGATGTTGCTGCGGCGCCGTCTCGTCGCCCGCCCCAGCACCCGCATCGAGGCCGACCTGCGGGCCGACCTGTTCGCCCACCTGCAACGCCTGCCCGTGGCGTTCCACGATCAGTGGCCGTCGGGGCAGCTGCTCTCCCGCGCGACGTCCGACCTCAACACGATTCGCTGGTTCGTCGCGTTCTCGGGGATCTTCCTCGTGGTCAACGTGCTGACCATGGTGGCGGGGGTGGCGGTGCTCGCCTGGCTCTCCCCCACGCTGGGCCTGGTCATCGGCGTCATCGCGGTGCCGCTCGTGGTGCTCACCCTCATGCTGGAGCGCCGCTACTCGGTCGCCGCCCGGCGTGCACAGGACCAGGCGGGGGACCTCGCCACGGTGATCGAGGAGTCGGCGCTGGGCATCCGCGTGCTCAAGTCGCTCGGCCGCGGACGCAGGCTCACCGCGCGGTTCGTCACGGACGCGCGGGGGCTGCGCGGCACCGAACTGCTGAAGGTGCGGTTGCTCGCTGCGCTGTGGGCCGTACTGGTGACGCTGCCCGAGGCGGCGATCGCGTTGATCCTGGGGCTGGGGGCCTACGGGGTCGCGCAGGGCACGCTGACGCTCGGCACCCTCGTGGCCGCGGTCACCGTCATGACCTACCTGTACTGGCCGATCGCCTCGATCGGCTGGCTGCTCGCCGAGGCGAGCAACGCCGCGGCCGCCACCCGGCGGTACTGGGAGGTCCGCGACGTCGTCCCGGCGATCACCGACCCGCCCGACCCGGTGCCCGCGCCGAACCCGGTGCGGGGCGAGCTCGTCCTGCGTGATGTCTCCTTCGCCTACCCCGGTGGGCGCGGAGACGTCCTGCACGGCGTCGACCTGGCCCTGCGCCCCGGGGAGACGATGGCACTGGTCGGCGCCACCGGGTCGGGCAAGACGACACTGACGGCGCTGGTGGCCCGGCTCTACGACGTCACCGGCGGCGCGGTGCTGATCGATGGCATCGACGTCCGTGACCTGCGGCTGGCCGACCTGCGCACCGCTGTGGCCACCGCTTTCGAGGACCCGGTGCTGATCTCGGCCAGCGTGCGGGAGAACGTGGCGCTCGGACTCCCGTCCGCGTCGGACGAACAGGTGTGGGAGGCCCTGCGCGTGGCGAGCGCCGACGGTTTCGTCGCCGCGCTGCCGTGGGGCCTCGACACCCGGATCGGCGAGCAGGGTATGTCGCTCTCGGGCGGGCAGCGCCAGCGGCTCGCCCTGGCCAGGGCGGTGATCGGGCGCCCGCCCGTCCTGGTGCTGGACGACCCGCTCTCCGCGCTGGACGTGCACACCGAGGCAGAGGTGGAGGCCGCGCTCCGGCGGGTGCTGGGAGGGGTGACGGCGCTGGTCGTGGCGCACCGGTCGTCCACCGTGCAGCTCGCCGACCGGGTCGCGCTACTCGTCGACGGCCGGATCGTGGCCGTCGGCACGCACAGCGAACTGCTGGCCACGAACGCGGAGTACCGGCGGCTGCTGACGAGCGCGCTGGACGACCTGACCGACGAACGAGAGGAGGTGGGCGCATGAGTACCGACACCGGCACGGAGACCGTGGCCGGCAAGGGCACGGAGACGGGCCCGGAGCCCGAGACGGGCCCGGGAGCCGACGTCGAGACCTGGCGCGGTATCGCCGCCGAGGACGACGAAGCCGACGAGATCGACCGGACCACCGGGCTGCGGATGCAGCGCCGCGCCCGCCTGCTCGTCGGGGAACTGCTGCGTCCGCACCGGCGCGCCGTGGTGCTCGCGGCGGTGCTGCTCGTCGCCGAGAACCTGGCGATGCTCGCCGGGCCGCTCCTCGTGGCCACCGCGATCGACCAGGGCGTGCCCGCTGCCCTCGCCGGGCGCCCCGGCCCGCTGGCCTGGTCCATCGCCGGGTACGCGGCCACCGGGATCGCCGGCGCGGCCCTGCGCTCGGCGTTCACGCTGCTGTCCGGCCGGGTCGGGCAGGATCTGCTGCTCGACCTGCGCCGCCGCGTGTTCGCCCACGGGCAGCGGCTGTCGCTCGACTTCCACGAGTCCTACACCTCGGGCCGGCTGATCTCGCGCCTGACCAGCGACATGGACTCGCTCACCGACCTGCTGGAGAAGGGGTTCGAAGGCCTGTTCGGGGCCGTGCTCTCGCTGGTCGGCATCACGGTGCTGCTCGTGTGGCTCGACCCGGCGCTCGCCGCGGTCGTGCTGTGCGGCTTCGTGCCGCTGCTGGTGCTCACCCGCTGGTTCCAGCGCAGTTCGCGGGCGAGCTACCGGCGCACCCGCAGCACGGTGGCCCGGCTGATCGTGCACTTCGTCGAGTCGATGAACGGCATACGCGCCGTGCAGGCGTTCCGCCGCGAGCGGCGCAACGACGAGATCATGGACGGGCTCACCACCGCCCACCGGGATGCCAACACCGCGGCGTTCCTCACGGTGGCGTGGTACATCGCGGGGGTCCGCCTCGTCGGCAACGCCACGCTGGCGCTCATCCTGCTGATCGGCGGCCTGCGGGTGCTGGACGGCACGCTGGCCCTGGGCGCCCTCACGGCGTTCCTGCTGTACCTGCGCCGGCTGTATGACCCCATGGACGACCTGGCGCAGTTCTTCAACAGCTACCAGTCGGCTGCCGCCGCGCTGGAGAAGATCGCCTCCGTCCTCGACACACCGGCGAGCGTGCCCGAGCCGGTCCGTCCGGTGCCGTTGCCGTTCCCCGTGCGCGGAGAGCTCGAGTTCGACGGCGTCAGCTTCGCCTACCGCAGGGCCGCCGAGCGCACGGTGCTGCCGGAGTTCTCGCTGCACATCCCGGCCGGGCAGACGGTCGCGCTCGTCGGGGCCACCGGCGCGGGCAAGTCGACGCTGGCCAAGCTCGCGGCGCGGTTCTACGACCCGGTCTCGGGCGCGGTCCGCCTCGACGGGGTGGATCTGCGCGACGTCACCGACGAGGCACTGCGCTCCGCAATGGTGATGATCACGCAGGAGGCGTTCCTGTTCGCCGGTTCGGTGGCGGACAACATCGCGATGGGCCGGTCAGGGGATGTCGGGTCGCTCAGGCGCAACGAGATCGTGGCCGCCGCCGACGCGGTGGGTGCACGGGAGTTCATCGAAGCGCTGCCCGACGGGTTCGACACCGACGTGCGCAAACGCGGAGGCCGCCTCTCGGCGGGGCAACGCCAGCTCGTCTCGCTCGCCAGGGTGGTGCTGGCCGATCCGGCGGTGGTGCTCCTGGACGAGGCCACCTCGTCGCTCGACATCCCCTCGGAACAGGCGGTGCAGGCCGCGCTGGAGACCGTGCTCGCCGGGCGAACGTCGATGATCATCGCCCACCGGCTCTCGACGGTGCTGATCGCCGACCGCGTGCTCGTGGTGGCCGACGGCAAGGTCGTGCAGGACGGGACGCCGGAGGAACTGCTCCGCGGCGGGGGTGAGTTCGCCGACCTGCACGAGGCATGGCGCGCGTCGGTCGCCTGAGTGCGGGCCCGGGCACAGGATGGACGGGTGCGCCCGCCCGCCACGCCCGAACCGGTCTCCGTCGACGCGCCGGCGCTGCCCCGGCCGCACCTGCTGCGGCAGCGCTGGCGCGACGTCACGTTCCTGCACTGGGCGGTCCGGCCCGACGAGGTCACCCGGTTCCTCCCGCCCGGCGTCGAGCCCGACGTCCTCGACGGGCAGACCTACGTCGGGCTCGTGCCGTTCCGCATGTCCGGCACCGGTTTCGCCCACGGGCCGGCCATCCCCTGGGTCGGCTCGTTCCTGGAGACCAACGTGCGCCTGTACTCCGTGGACGCCACGGGGCGGCGCGGGGTGGTGTTCCTCAGCCTCGACGCCGAGCGGGCGGTCGCGGTGGCTGCCGCCCGCTCGGTCTTCGGGCTGCCCTACCGGTGGGCGTGGATGCGGTTCGTCGCCGACGGCGACATCCGCGGCTACGCGACACGCACACAGTGGCAGGGCGCGGCGCGCAGCCGGATCATCGTGCGGGCCGGTGCCGAGACCGTCGACGGCCCGCTGGAACGCTTCCTCACCGCACGCTGGGGGCTGCACGTCGCCCATCTCGGCCGCACCTGGTACCTGCCGAACGCCCACGAGGCCTGGCCGTTGCGGACGGCGCAGGTGCTGGAGCTCGACGACGGCCTGCTCGCCGCGGTGGGCCTCGGTGCGCTCGCCCGGCGCCCGCCCGACCACGTTGCGTTCAGCGACGGCGCCTCGGTGACGTTCGGGATGCCGGCCCTCGCGACCACCCCGCGACGGCACGGCAGGTCGGCCGAGTAGCAGCGCCCGCCACCCGGCCGCCGGGCCCGACCGCCGGGCGAAGATCCATCAGTGCCTGACCAGGCACGCCTACGCTGTATACGTGTCGACTGAGCTGCTCGATCGCGCACCCACGCTGGACCGCCGGCACGGGCTGCCGGTGCACACCCAGATCGAGCAGTGGCTCATGAACGAGATCACGCACGGCCAGATCGCCACCGGCGACCGCCTGCCCGGCGAGCGGGCCCTGGCCGCGGCGCTGCGGGTGAGCCGCATGACGCTGCGCCAGGCCTTGGACGGGCTCGCCCGCCGTGGAGTGCTCATCCGCCTGCCGGGCCGGACGGGCGGGGCGTTCGTCGCCGAACCGAAGATCGACTGCGACCTCACAGGGCTCGCGGGGTTCACCGAACAAATGCGAAGGGCGCACCGGCGGGCCGGCGCCGAGGTGCTGTCGGCACGCACGATCGTCGCCGACCAGGAGGTGGCGGCGGCCTTGCGCATCCCGGTGGGCGCGGCCGTCCACGAGCTCGTGCGGGTGCGTTCGGCGGACGGCACGCCACTCGCACTGGAACGGTCCTGGCTGCCCGCCGAGCACCTCGCCGACCTGCTCGACCACCCGCTCACCGGCTCGATCTACGACCTGCTCGCCGACCACTTCGGGCTCGCTCCGCACACCGCGGTGGAGTACCTGGAGTCGGTCAGCGCTGACGCGGCCGACGCCGCGGCACTCGGGGTGCCACGCGGCACCGCCCTCATGAGCGTGGAGCGCGTCGCGCAGTCGGTGGCCGGGTTGCCCGTCGAGTTCGCCCGTGACGTCTACCGTGCCGACCGGGTGCGGTTGATGGTGCGCACGGACGTGCGCAGCCGCCAGGACTGACGGTTCGCCGACGAGGGGGCCCAGGCGGCGCCTACGATCACGGGGTGACGCTCCCCCGGACGGCCGACGCGCACGAGGTGCTCCACCGGATCTTCGGCTACGACACGTTCCGCGGGAACCAGCAGGAGATCATCGAGCACGTGTGCGGCGGCGGCGACGCCCTCGTGCTCATGCCCACGGGCGGTGGCAAGTCGCTGTGCTACCAGATCCCCGCGCTGGTCCGCGAGGGTGTCGGCGTCGTCGTCTCGCCGCTGATCGCGCTGATGCAGGATCAGGTCGACGCCCTGCTCGCGCTCGGTGTCCGTGCGGGCTTCCTCAACTCCACACAGGGCCCCGACGAACGGCGGGCGGTCGAGACCGCGTTCCTCGCCGGCGAGCTGGACCTGCTCTACCTCGCCCCCGAGCGGCTGCGTGTGGAGTCCACCTTGCGCCTGCTCGGCCGCGGAAGGATCGCGCTGTTCGCCATCGACGAGGCGCACTGCGTGTCCCAGTGGGGCCACGACTTCCGCCCCGACTACCTCGCGCTCTCCCAGCTGCACGAACGCTGGCCCGACGTGCCCCGCATCGCGCTCACGGCCACCGCAACCAAGGCCACCCACGCCGAGATCGCCACCCGCCTGGGCCTGGACGACGCTCGGCATTTCGTCGCGAGCTTCGACCGGCCCAACATCCAGTACCGGATCGCGCCGAAGGACGAGCCGCGCCGCCAGCTGCTCCAGCTCCTGCGCACCGAGCATCCCGGCGACGCCGGCATCGTCTACTGCCTCTCGCGCAACTCGGTGGAGAAGACCGCGGAGTTCCTCGCGGCGCAGGGCCTCACGGCGCTGCCGTACCACGCCGGGCTCGACGCCGGCACACGCGCGGCCAACCAGTCCCGGTTCCTGCGCGAGGACGGCGTGATCATGGTCGCCACCATCGCGTTCGGCATGGGCATCGACAAGCCCGACGTGCGGTTCGTCGCCCACCTCGACCTGCCCAAGTCCGTGGAGGGCTACTACCAGGAGACCGGCCGCGCGGGGCGGGACGGCCTCCCGTCCACGGCATGGCTCGCCTATGGGCTCGCCGACGTCGTCCAGCAACGCAAGATGATCGACGACTCCGACGGCGACCTCGCCCACCGCCGCCGGCTCTCCCAGCACCTCGACGCGATGCTCGCGCTCTGCGAGACCGTCGAGTGCCGCCGGGTGCAGCTGCTGAACTACTTCGGGCAGCAGGGCACGCCGTGCGGCAACTGCGACACGTGCCTCGTCCCGCCCGAGTCGTGGGACGGCACGGTCGCCGCGCAGAAGGTGCTCTCCACCGTGTTCCGGCTCGACCGCGAGCGGCGCCAGAAGTTCGGAGCCGGGCAGATCATCGACATCCTGCTCGGCAAGCGCACGGCGAAGGTCGAGCAGTTCGACCACCACTCGCTCACCGTGTTCGGGGTGGGCACCGAGCTGAGCGAGGGCGAGTGGCGTGGAGTCGTCCGCCAGCTCATGGCACAAGGTCTCTTGGCGGTGGAGGGCAACTACCAGACGTTCGTGCTCACCGAGGCCAGTCGCGGCGTGCTGCGCGGCGAGCGGCAGGTGATGATGCGGCGCGATCCGAAACGCCAGGCACAGGGGCGTTCCCGCTCGGCGCGTACGCCGCAGGCGGAGCTGCCCGCCGCCGCGGCACCGGTGTTCGAGCGGCTGCGAGCCTGGCGCGGGGCCACGGCGAAGGAGCAGGGCGTGCCCGCCTACGTGATCTTCCACGACGCCACGCTGCGGGAGATCGCCACGCGCATGCCCTCCACCACCGCCGAGCTGGGCACGATCAGCGGGATCGGGGAGAACAAGCTCGCCAAGTACGGCGAGCAGGTGCTGCAGACCCTCGCGGGCTGAGCCGGGATCACCGACCCTGCTCCGGGGTCAGAGCACCTCGAGTGGCTCAGGCCGGCGTGGCGGCGGGAACGCGGCGTCCAGCACCGCGAGGTCGTCGCCGGTGAGTGTGATGTCGCGGGCCGCCGCGTTCTCCCGGACGTGCTCCGGGTTGCCGGAGCGCGGGATCGCGATCGTGCCCGGCCGGCGCAACGCCCACGCCAGCGCGATCTGGGCGGGTGTCGCGCCGTGCCGGCGGGCTACCTCACCCAGTGCCGGATCGCCGAGCAGCCTGCCCTGCTCGATCGGTGAGTAGGCCATCACCGGGACGCCGTGCTCGGCGCACCACGGGAGCAGGTCGTACTCGGGGCCGCGGCGGGTGAGGTTGTAGAGGATCTGGTCGGTGGCCACCGCCGCACCCCCGGACAGGTCGTACAGCTGCGCCATCTCGTCCTGGTCGAGGTTGCTCACTCCCCAGCTCCGGATGGCGCCGGCGTCGAGCAGGTCGGTGAACCCGGCGATCGTCTCGGCGAAGGGCACGCGGCCGCGCCAATGCAGCAGGTACAGGTCGATCCGGTCGGTGCCGAGGCGGCGCAGGCTCTCCCGGCACGCCTGCACGGTGCCGGCGCGGGTGGCGTGGTGGGGCAGCACCTTGTCGACGATGAACACCTCGTCGCGGCGACCGGCGAACGCCTCGCCGACGAGTTCCTCCGCCGCACCGTCGCCGTACATCTCGGCCGTGTCGATGACGGTCATGCCGAGGTCGAGGCCCAGGCGCAGCGCCGCGACCTCGTCGGAACGCCGTCGGGGGTCATCACCGAGGTACCAGGTGCCCTGGCCGAGCGCAGGCACCTCCTCGCCCGACGGCAACGTCACGGTGCGGGGACCCGCCATCGTCTGTACCTCCATGTCGTGGCTCCGCCGCCATTCTTGGGCCGCCATTCTTGGGCCACCATTCTGGCCGGTCCCACGCAGCCCCGTGATCGGAGACACCCCGGCGGTCAGCCGTCGGCGCGGATGCGCTCGCCCTTCGGGTCGTAGAGGATCGGCGCCGCCACCGTGGCGTCCACCCACGTGCCGTCGACCTGCACCGCCACCGGCGTCTCCTCCGCGGCGCCTGCGGGCAGGTAGGCATAGGCGATGGAGCGCGCGACTGTGTAGCCGTATCCGCCGGAGGTCACCCGGCTCACGACCTCGTCCCCGATCCGGACCGGCTCCCCGCCCAGCGCGACCATGCGGGGGTCATCGAGCACGAGGCACTGCAGTCTCCGGGTGACCCCTCGCGCCCGGCCGGCCAGCAGTGCCCCGCGCCCGACGAACTCGCCATCACCGTCACTGCGGCGGACGGCGAAGCTCAGACCGGCCTCGTCCGGGGTGGTGTCGGGTCCGATGTCGGCACCCCACACCCGGTATCCCTTCTCCAGGCGAAGGCTCTCGATCGCCCGGTACCCAGCCGGTCTCAAGCCGTGGGGAGCACCGGCCTCGACGAGCGTGTGCCAGAGCGCGGCGCCGTACTCGGTGGAGCAGTAGAGCTCGAAGCCCAGCTCACCGACGAACGTGACACGCAGCGCGCGCACCGGGACGTCCCCGACCGTCGTCTCGCGCATGGACGGGTAGGGGAAGTCGGCGTTCGAGAGGGACGCAGGCGTGAGCGGCGCAAGCACGTCACGGGCGCGCGGCCCCCATAGCCCGAAGCACACCCAGGCGCCGGTCACGTCGGCGAGGCGCACCCGAGAACCGGTCGCCCGGGCCTGGCGGCGCAGCCATCCGAGGTCGTGCGGTCCGAACGCCGTGCCCGTGACCACGAGGAACTCCTCGGGGCCTGCCCTGGTGACGGTCACGTCCATCTCGATGCCGCCGCGGTCGTTGAGGGCCTGCGTGTAGACGACGGCGCCGGGTGCGCGGTCGGTGCGACCGGCGAAGACGTGACGGCAGAACGCGGCGGCGTCCGGACCGGAGACCTCGATCTTCGAGAACGAGCTCTCGTCGAACAGGCCGACGGCCTCCCGCACGGCGACGTGCTCGGTCTCGACGCAGGGCGACCAGTGCCGGCCGGCCCATCCGCGTGGTCGCAGCTCCTCGGAACCGGGTTCGGAGTAGTGGTTCACCCGCTCCCAGCCGGCCTTCTCCCCGAACACCGCGCCGTGCGCCGCGTGCCACGGATACGCGGGCGATGTGCGCAGCGGGCGCCCCGCCGTGCGTTCCGCGGCCGGATAACGGATGTCGTAGTAGCTCTCGTAGTTCTCCCGCACACGGGCGAGGGTGTATCCGGGTGAGCGGTAGTGCCGGTGGCCGAAGCGGCGCACGTCCATGTGCCACAGGTCGAGGCCGGGGTCGCCGTCGAGGATCCACGCCGCCATCACGCGCCCGACGCCCCCCGCACCAGCGATCCCGTGCGCGCAGAACCCGGCCGCGACGAAGAACCCCGCGACCTCGGTCTCCCCGAGGCAGAACTCGTTGTCCGGGGTGAACGCCTCCGGTCCGTTGATCATCGACGCCACGCCGGTGTCGGTGAGCACCGGGACGCGGATCTGGGAGTTGGTGATGATCTCCTCGAACCGGTCCCAGTCCGGTGGGAGCAGCTTGCCGTTGAAGTCCGGCGGGACCGCATCGAGGCGGCGGGCTGTGGCCGTCCACGGCGCGCTCCGGCGCTCGTAGCCGCCCATCACCAGCCCGTCGATCTCCTGGCGGTAGTAGACGAGCAGGTCGGGGTCGCGCAGCGACGGCAGCGGATGATCGGGCAGCGAGCCGGGCGGGAGCGGCGCCGTGACGACGTACTGGTGTGACATCGGCACCACCGGGACCCTGACGTCCACCAGGCGCGCGATCTCGGCGGCGAACATGCCGCCGCAGTCGACCACCACCTCGCACTCGACGTCCCCACGGTCGGTCCGGACGCGCGTCACCCGCCCGTCCGCCGTGTCGATGCCGACCACCCGCGTCTGCTGGACGATCGTCGCTCCCCCGGCCCGCGCGAGGGCCGCGAGGGCGTAGCAGAGCCGAGCCGGGTCGACCTGGCCGTCGGTCGGCGTGTAGGCGGCCCCGAGCACGCCCTGAGCCGACATCAGCGGGAACAGGTCGGCCGCCTCGGCGGCGGAGATCAGTTCGAGCGGCAGGCCGGAGCGCTGTGCCCAGCCCGCCTGCCTGCGGATCTCCTCCAGACGGGTGGGCGAGGACGCGAGCCGCAGCGAGCCGGACTCCACCCAGCCCGGGGCGTGCTCCGTCTCCTGCAGCCTGCGATAGAGCTCGACCGACCAGCCGTTCATGGTGGTGAGCGCCGGATCGGAGCGCAGCTGGCCGACCAGCCCCGCCGAGTGGAACGTGGATCCGCTGGTGAGCTCCGCGCGCTCCAGGAGGAGGACGTCCCGCTCGCCGCGCTCGACGAGATGGAAGGCCACGCTCGCGCCGCCCACTCCCCCACCGATCACCACGACACGGGCTCGGCCGGGGAGCGCTTGCGCCATGAGCGCGACCTTACGGTCTAGACCGTTCCCGGCGCGAGCCCTACCATCCACCGATGCAGGTGCGGACCATGGCGGTCGATCCCGCCACCGACGCACTGCTCGACTCCATCCCCTGCACGGCGCGCCGCCCCCGCACGGTCGAGGAGCTTCCCGGCGGCCTCACCAACCGCAATCTCAAGGTCACCAACCCCGAGGGGTCCTGTGTGGTGCGCATCCCCATGCAGGAGGGCGGTGGGCTGCTGGGCATCGACCGCGAGAACGAGTACGCCAACTCGGTCGCCGCCGCGGAAGCAGGAGTTGGTGCACCCGTCCTGCACTATCGCCCCGGCACCGGCCTGACCGTCGGGTACCTGCCCGGCCGCGCGCTCACCGACGAGGATCTGCACGACCGCGAGATCCTGCGCCTCGTCGCGGCAGCCTGTCGCCGGCTGCACTCCGGGCCGCGATTCGCGGGCGACTTCGACATGTTCGACGTCCAGGCTCGCTACCGGCGCATCGTCGCCGACCACGGCTTTCGGCTACCCCCTCGTTACGACGAGTTCGCCCCGCTGGTGCCGCGGATCCAGGCGGCGCTCGGCCCCCGGGTCACGGTGCCGTGCAACAACGACCTGCTCGCCGCCAACCTCCTCCTCTGCCCCGACGGGAGCGGTGGAAGGCAGGTGCGGATCATCGACTTCGAGTACTCCGGCAACAACGACCCGGCCTTCGAGCTGGGCAACATCTGGAGCGAGGCCGCGCTGCCGCTCCCGCTGCTGAGCGTGCTCGTCGCCGCCTACCACGGGCGGCCCTCTCCCCGGCAGGTCGCACGGGCCCGGCTGTTCGCGCTGATGGCGAAGTACGGCTGGATGCTGTGGGCCTCGATCCAGCACGGCTCCAGCCCGCTGGACTTCGACTTCTGGTCCTGGGGCATGGAGAAGTACGACCGTGCCGTCCGGGAGTTCGACGGACCCGACCTCGAGCACCTGCTCGTGGCCGCGCGCCTACCCGACTGAGATCCGCGATTCCTGGAGGTCGCATGCCCACGAACGACCGGACCGACGACAGGAACAACGCGGACAAGGACGACGAGGCCACCCTGCATCGTCTCGGCTACGTGCAGGTGCTCTACCGCGAGATGGGCGGGTTCTCCAACTTCGCGATCTCGTTCACGATCATCTCGATCCTCGCAGGCTGCCTGACCTCGTACTACATCGCGTTCAACAACGGTGGGCCCGTCGCGATCACGTGGGGCTGGCTCCTCGTCGGCGGCTTCTGTGTGCTGGTGGCGATGGCCATGGGTGAGATCGCCTCGGCGATGCCGACCGCAGGCGCGCTGTACTTCTGGGCGTCGAAGCTCGGCGGCCCGGCGTGGGGCTGGTTCACCGGCTGGTTCAACCTGGTCGGGCAGATCGCGGTGACCGCCGCGATCGACTACGGCGCCGCGATCTTCACGACGGCGCTGCTCAACCTCTGGTTCCCCACCGTCGTCGGCACCGACACCGGCACGGTCTTCGTGGTCTACTCCGTGATCGTCGCGCTGCACCTCGCGCTCAACCTGCTCAACGTCAACCTGCTCGCGCGGCTCAACACGGTCTCCGCCTGGTGGCACATGATCGGCGTGGTCGTCATCGTCGCCGTGCTGATCGTCATCCCGGACAACCACCAGTCCGCTGCCTTCGTCTTCGGGGAGACGATCAACAACTCCGGGTTCGCCGGCAACGGGTTCGGCGACGTCGGATTCTGGTTCGTGTTCGGCATCGGCCTGCTCATGGCGCAGTACACGATCACCGGGTACGACGCCTCCGCCCACATGAGCGAGGAGACACGCCTCGCGTCGCGGGCCGCGGCGTGGGGCATGGTCATGTCGGTCGCCGTGTCGGTGCTCTTCGGGTTCGTGCTCCTGGTCGCCGTGACGTTCGCCGTGCCCGACGTGCAGGGCACGCTCGACGCTCTGGGCAACGCGGTGGTCTACATCTGGACCGAGTCACTCGGTACGGCCTGGGCGGAGTTCCTGCTGCTCATCGCCGTGGTCGGACAGTTCTTCTGCGGCACGGCCTCGGTGACCTCGGCGTCGCGGATGATGTTCGCCTTCTCCCGTGACGGCGCCGTGCCCGGCTCGCGGGTGTGGCGCAAGGTCGCGGCGAACCGCGTGCCGGTGAACGCGGTGATCGCGATCGCCGTGCTGAGCTGGGCGCTGATGCTGCCGACGCTCGCCAACGGTGTGGTCGGCTACCTCGTCGGCACGTCCATCGCGGTGATCGGGCTCTACATCGCGTTCGCGCTGCCGATCATCCTGCGGATCCGGGCAGGCGCCCGGTTCGAGGGCGGGGCGTGGAGCCTCGGCCACCACTACCGGTGGATCGCGCCGGTCGCGGTCGCCTGGATCGCCATCGTGTGCCTGCTGTTCCTGATGCCGGTCTCCCCCAAGGGCATTCCGGGAGCCGCCGACTTCGACTGGAACGTGGTCAACTACGCGCCGCTCACCGTGGGCGGGGCGCTGATCCTGTTCGGCGGCTGGTACCTGCTCTCGGCGCGCCGCTGGTTCACCGGACCGGTGCGCGAAGTGGGCACCGAGGACGGGCTTCCGATCAACAAACGGGAGCTGGAGACCGAAACACCGTGAGATCCTCGATCACATGAGACCACGCGGCATGCTCACCCTCGACCAGCTGCGCGTCGCCGTCGACGACGGGTCGATCGACACCGTGCTCGTGGCGTTCACCGACATGCAGGGCCGGCTGCAGGGCAAGCGCTGCGCGGCCACGTATTTCCTGGGCGAGGTCGTCCCGCACGCGGCGGAGGCCTGCAACTACCTGCTGGCCGTCGACGTCGAGATGAACACCGTCGCCGGCTACGCGATGTCGAGCTGGGAGCGCGGTTACGGCGACTTCGTGCTGAAGCCCGACCTCACGACGCTGCGGCAGGTCCCGTGGCACGAGGCCACGGCGCTCGTGCTCTGCGACGCCCAGTGGGCCGACGGATCGCCCGTCGTCGCGTCACCGCGGCAGATCCTGCGTGCCCAGTTGGAGCGGCTCGCCGAGCGCGGCCTGTACGCCGACGTGGGCACCGAGCTGGAGTTCATGCTCTTCGCCGACTCGTTCGACACGGCGTGGCGCAAGGGCTACCAGCAGCTCGAGCCGGCGAACCAGTACAACGTCGACTACTCGATGCTCGGCACGGCACGCGTGGAGCCGCTGCTGCGCCGGATCCGCAACGGGATGGCCGGCGCAGGCATGGTCGTCGAGTCGGCGAAGGGCGAATGCAACCTCGGCCAGCACGAGATCGCCTTCCGCTACGCCGACGCGCTCACCACCTGCGACAACCACTCGATCTACAAGACGGGCGCCAAGGAGATCGCCGACCAGGCGGGCATGGCGCTCACCTTCATGGCGAAGTACGACGAGCGGGAGGGCAACTCCTGCCACATCCACATCTCACTGCGTGGGCAGGACGGACCGGTCTTCGCCGGCAGTGCCGATGCGGGCTCCGCTGGCGCTACGCCCGGTGAGGAGCACGGCTTCTCCCCGCTGTTCGCGCAGTTCATCGCCGGGCAGCAGGCATGTCTGCGCGAGCTCACCTACCTGTTCGCACCCAACATCAACTCCTACAAGCGCTACGCCGACGGCTCCTTCGCGCCCACGGCCGTCGCGTGGGGTGTGGACAACCGCACCTGCGCGCTCCGCGTCGTCGGGCACGGCCCGTCGCTACGGGTGGAGAACCGCGTGCCTGGCGGTGACATGAACCCCTACCTGGGCGTCGCCGCCGTGATCGCCGCAGGGCTGCACGGCATCGAGAACGAGCTGCCGCTCGAGCCGGAGCTCGTCGGCAACGCCTACACCTCCGATGCCCCGCGCGTGCCCGGTACGCTGCGAGAAGCGGCCGAGCTCTTCGCCAGGTCCAAAGTGGCCCTCGCGTCGTTCGGCCAGGAAGTTGTCGATCACTACGCCAACGCCGCACGAGTGGAGTTGGCCGCCTTCGACGCGGCCGTCACCGACTGGGAGCGCAGGCGTGGCTTCGAACGGCTCTGATCCTTACGGCCCTGACCGTCCCGTCGTCGGGCTCACCACCTACGGGGAGCGTGCGGCGTACGGGGTGTGGAACCACGACACCGTGCTCCTTCCCAGCACGTACCCCGACATCGTCCTCGCCGCGGGCGGGATCCCCGTGCTCCTGCCACCGCGCCCGGAGGCGGCCGCGGCCGTCGACCGGATCGACGCACTCGTGCTGTCCGGGGGCCCCGACATCGACCCGCAGCGGTACGGGGCGGACCGCCACCCCCGCACCGGCGACGCGCGGGCCGAGCGCGACGCCGCCGAGATCGCGATGCTGCAACGGGCGCTCGAGCGCGAGATCCCGGTGCTCGGGGTCTGCCGCGGCCTGCAGGTGCTCAACGTCACCCTCGGCGGCACCCTCGTCCAGCACCTGCCCGATGCCGTCGGGCACAACGGGCACAACCCCACCCCCGGCAAGTTCGCCACCACCATGGTCGACCTGGTCCCCGGTGGTCGCGTGGCCACCGCGGTCGGCACCACGGTGGCGGTGCAGTGCCACCACCACCAGGCCCTCGACCGGCTCGCCGACGGCCTGGTCGTCACCGCCCGCGCGGGCGACGGCACCGTCGAGGCCGTGGAACTCGACGGGCGCCCGTTCGTGGTGGGTGTGCAGTGGCATCCCGAACAGGACGCCACCGACATCCGGCTCGTGGCAGCGCTGCTGGCCGCAACCCGCACTTGACCTTGGGATAGGTCACCCCATGGCGTGACTTGACGAAGTCTTTGCCATTACTCACGCTCGGTTCATGATCAACCGTGCGCTGCACATGGTCGGAAGCTATCCGGCCGGCACGACGGCCGACGCGATGAACGAGATGCTGGAGCTGGCCGGGCCGTACCTTGCCACGCTGCCCGACGGTGAGACCGGTGATCGACGCAACTGGATCGCCTCGGTGATGGAAGGCCTGCGCACGCACCCCGATCTGGAGGTCCGCCGAGAGGGCGACTTCGCGGGCTACGACCGCCTCCTCAACTTCCGGGTCCGCCGCGGCCACCGGCTCCGCGGCGACTCCCTGCACTTCGGCTACCCGGAGACGTACGCCGCGGCGCGACCGGTGTTCGACGCGGCCCGTCAGGCGCACGGCCGCAAGGACCTGATCTTCCAGATCGGCCTGCCGACCGGTCTCGGCATGTCCATGTTCACCATGGGCCCCCGAGGTCCGCTCCTCTACCGACGGCCCTTCTCCGAAGCCATCGCCCGGGAGATCAGCCGGATCCGCGAGGACGCAGGCGACGACGTGCTCGTCCAGCTCGAGATGCCCGCCGAGCTCGCCTTCGTCGCGATGAGTCCCGCCCCCGTACGCCCGGCCGTCGCGGCCTGGCTCGCCCGCACGGTCGCCGCGCTGGTGCGCCTCACCCCGGAGGGCACACGTTTCGGGCTGCACCTGTGCATGGGTGACCTGCAGCACACCGCATTGTTCCGATTGCGCGACACCGGCCCCGTCGTCACGCTGCTCAACGCCCTGGCCGCCCGCTGGCCGTCCGATCACCGTCTGGAGCTCGTCCACGCACCCCTGGCCGCGGGTGGCGAGCCCCCACCGCTCGACCCGGCGTTCTACGCGCGGCTCTCGGCGCTGCGCCTGCCCCCGGACACCCGGTTCGTCGCCGGGCTCCTGCACGAGGGCCGCACGGCCGACGAGCTGCGCTCGACCATGACGGCAGTCGAGGAGGCCCTCGGTCGCCCGGCCGATATCGGCGCGTCGTGCGGGCTGGGCCGGCGCGACCGGGAGATGGCCCGCACGATCCTGCGCCAGGGGGCGGCGCTCTGCGGGCCGGGGGTCTCCACGGCGTAGCGGAGCGTCCGAGCCCGGACACAAGGACCGTCCGCACCAGCCCGGATCTCTCCCGGGTTGACCCCCTTGACACCCGCAGCTCCATTAGAGAACGCTAACCGTTAGTGGATCCTGACCGAGTAGTTGATGGGTGGAGCGCGCTGGCGGACGGCACGCGGCGCGCCATCGTGAGCCGCCTCGCTGAGGGGCCGCAGGCGGTGGGGCAGCTCGCGGCCGAGCTGCCGGTCACCAGGTCCGCGGTCTCCCAACACCTGAAAATCCTCAAGGACGCCGGCCTGGTCAGCGAGCGCGCGGTCGGCACACGACGGATCTACCGACTCAATCCGACGGCAGTGGCCGCGTTGCGAGATCAGCTCGACACCTTCTGGCAGAGAGCTCTGGCCAGCTACGTGGATGTTGCCCAACAAGCGACAGAGGAGAGCTCATGACTCGAACCGAGGCCGCTGTTGTCCGCAAGCAGGTCGTGGTCAACGCGGGGATCAGGCAGGCCTTCACGGCGTTCACCGAACGGTTCGGTGACTTCAAGCCGCCAGAGCACAACCTGCTCGCAGCCCCGATCTCCGAGACGGTGTTCGAGCCGCGCGTCGGTGGGCACATCTACGACCGTGCGATCGACGGCAGTGAGTGCCGCTGGGCGCGGATCCTGGACTACCAGCCGCCGAACCGCGTGGTGTTCAGCTGGGACATCGGCCCGCAGTGGCGGGTCGAGTCCGACCCGGAACTGACCAGCGAGGTCGAGGTCCGGTTCGTCCCCGAGGGTCCGAACCGCACCCGCGTCGAGCTGGAGCACCGCCACCTCGACCGACACGGTCCCGGATGGCAGTCAGTCGGTGAAGGTGTCGACGCAGACCAGGGATGGCCGCTGTACCTGGCCCGATACGCCGCTCTGTTCGAGTCGGAGAGCTGAATGTCGCCGATCACCACCACGGCGGACGTGGACCGTCCCGCCGCCGAGGTTTTCGCCTACGCCACCGACCCGACTCGGTTCAGGGAGTGGCAGGCAGGCGTCATCGACGCCCGCATGGACCACCCCGGCCCTCCCCAAACGGGCACCAGGTGTTTGACCACCCGGCGCATCGGCGGAGCCAACCGGGCCGTCACTTCCGAACTGACCCACATCGACCCACCGAGGACGTGGGGCGTGCGTGGCATCGACGGACCCATCCGTGCCACCGTCGATCTCGAGGTGGATCCACTGACGGAGACCAGCTCCCGGCTGAGAATCACAGTCGACTTCGAGGGGCACGGCATCGGCAAGATCCTCGTCCCGCTCCTCGTCCGCCGCCAAGCGCAGAAGGAAATGCCGGCCAACGTCGCGAACTTGAAGCGACACATCGAATCTCTGCAGGCTCCACCCCAGGCGTAGGACGACAGGTCGCGAGTCCACTCCACGGCGCTCGTGATCACAAGGACGTGACAGCGCCGGGCTAGTGTCCGGTCTCATGATCGAGCGGTTCGCGGGACGCACGGCGGTCGTCACGGGCGGTGGCAGCGGTATCGGGCTGGCGACGGCCCGCAGACTGGCGCAGGAGGGTGCGAACGTCGTCGTCGCCGACATCGACACGGGCCAGGGGCAGGCGGTCGCCGACGAGGTCAACGGCCTGTTCGTGCGCACCGACGTCACCTCCGAGGAACAGGTGCAGGCGCTGTTCGCAGCGGCGGCGGAGCACTACGGCAGCGTGGACGTCGCCTTCAACAACGCCGGCATCTCCCCACCGGAGGACGACTCGATCCTCACCACGGGCCTCGAGGCGTGGCAACGCGTCCAGGAGGTCAACCTGACCTCCGTCTACCTGTGCTGCCGGGCCGCGATCCCGCACATGCAGCGGGCCGGACGCGGGTCGATCATCAACACGGCGTCGTTCGTGGCGGTGCTGGGAGCGGCCACGTCGCAGATCTCCTACACCGCGTCCAAGGGTGGGGTGCTCGCCATGTCGCGCGAGCTGGGCGTGCAGTTCGCCCGGGAGGGGATCCGGGTCAACGCGCTCTGCCCCGGCCCGGTGGACACCCCGCTGCTGCAGGAGCTCTTCGCCGCCGACCCCGAGCGCGCGCAGCGCCGGCTGGTGCACATCCCGATGGGCCGCTTCGCCCGGCCCGAGGAGATCGCCGGCGCCGTGGCGTTCCTCGCCAGCGACGACGCCTCCTTCATCACGGCCTCGACGTTCCTGGTCGACGGCGGCATCTCGGGTGCGTACGTGACTCCCCTCTAGCAGTTCAGGCGTGGTGCAACCGGTGCAGCATCGCCGGTAGCGGCTCCGCGTGCACGACCGCCAGCCGCTGGGTGGAGCGGGTGAGGGCCACGTAGAGGTCGTTCGCACCGCGCACCGACTCGGCCAGGAGCTCGGCCGGTTCCACCACCACGACGGCGTCGAACTCGAGGCCCTTCGCCGCGGTGACCGGGAGCACCACCACGGGCGCAGTGAGGTCGACGTCCAGCTCGGTGCCGGCAACGTCGGCTTCGGTGTCGTTCGTTCCCAGCAGGCGCTCCCGCAGCGAGGCGACCCGACCGGCCGGGGCGAGCACCGCGGTGCGGCCGTCACCCACGGACCCGGTCTCCTCGGCCAGCACCTTCGCGACGGTGTCCTCCAGCGCCGTGGCCGTGCGGACGCCGTCGGGGCCCGGGACGAGGTCGACGCGCACCGCGCGCGGGGGGACACCCGTGCTGCGCACCGAGCGCGGCGCGGCGAGCCCCGGCTCGATCGCGGCGAGCACGTCGTCGGCGACGTCCGCGATCTCCGACGGTGTGCGGTAGTTGACGGTGAGCTGTTCGAGCCGCCACCGGGCGGCCACGAACGGCGAGAGCACCTCGCCCCAGGACGCCGCGCCCGACAGGTCGCCGGTCTGCGCGATGTCTCCCACGATGGTCATCGAGCGGGTGGGGCAGCGGCGCATGACCAGCCGCCAGGCCATCGGCGAGAGCTCCTGCGCCTCGTCCACGATCACGTGGCCGTAGGTCCACTCGCGGTCGGCCGCGGCCCGGTCGGCGGTGGAGTCGTAGCGGCGCACGGCCTGACGCTCGGCCAGCCGGTCGGCGTCGACGACGTCGGTGGCGCGCAGCAACTCGGGGTCGAGGTCCTCCTCCAGGTCGAGCACGTCGAGCACGCCCTGGGCGTACAGCACCTCTTCACGCAGCGCGGCGGCCTCCCGTGCCGCCGCCTCGGCGCCGTCGTCGCCGAGCAGCTCGGCGGCCTCGTCCAGCAGCGGGACATCGGCGGGCGTCCACCGCAGGTTCGCCGGGATGTCGTCGCCGGGGGCGTCGCGCAGCAGGAGCTCCCGGTCGGCGGCAGGGAGCCGCCGGGCCACCATGTTGAGCCGCTTCGACGAGGAGAACAGGTCGGTGAGCAGCTGCTCGGCCGAGAGCGTCGGCCACAGCGCATCGAGCTCGCGGGTGAGCTCTCTGCTCTCGGTGAGCTCTTCCCGGATGTCGGACAGGTCGCCGGAATCGAGCAGCCCGCGGCCGCCGAGCGTGCGCGCCACCTGGTCGGCCAGCAGCCGCACGGCCTCCTTGTGGAAGATCCGCTTCGCCTCGTTGTGGGGGCGCCGCGAGCGCCGGGCGCGCGTGCGCGCAGCGTTGGCGATGTCCCGGTCGAGCCGCACCCGCTGCTGCTCCACGACGAGCTCGATGGGATGGCGGGGCACCTGCTGACGGTCGCGGACGGCTGCGGAGATCACGGCCGCCATCTCGGCGCGGCCCTTGACCGCGGCCGTGAGCGGCGACTCCGCACGCCGGGCATCGAGGCCGGGATGCAGCTGCCCGACGGTGCCGAGCACCACCGCGGTCTCACCCAGCGACGGAAGGACCTGCCCGATGTAGCTCAGGAAGGTGGGGTTGGGGCCGACCACCAGCACGCCGCGGCGGGCCAGCCGGTCGCGGTGTGTGTAGAGCAGGTAGGCGGCGCGGTGCAGCGCCACCGCCGTCTTGCCCGTGCCCGGGCCGCCCTGCACCACGAGAACACCGCTGGGCTTCGACCGGATGATCGCGTCCTGCTCCGACTGGATCGTGGCGACGATGTCGCCCATGCGCCCGGTACGACGGGCTCCGACCGCGGCGAGCAGCGCGGCCTCACTGGTCAGGCCACCGGCCTGCGACGCGGCCGTGGCGTCGTCCAGGTCCAGCACCTCGTCGTCGACGGCGGTGACCTCGCGGCGGCGGGTGCGCAGGTGGCGGCGGCGCCGGATGCCCTCGGGCGAAGCCGCCGTGGCGGTGTAGAACGGGCGCGCCGCAGGCGCGCGCCAGTCCATCAGCAGCGGTTCGTACTCGTTCTCCTCGTCGAGCAGCCCGAGGCGCCCGACGTAGCGGCGCTCGCCCTCCTCGGTGTCGAGGCGGCCGAACGCGAGCCCGTGCTCCGCGGCACGCAGCGCCGCGAGACGGTCGGTGTACATCGCCGCGGCGGCGTCCCGTTCGGTGAGTGCCTGCGGGGTGCCCACCGTCTCGTCGTGCAGCACGGACTCGAGCCGCCGCGCCGTGTCGGCACGACGGGCGTCGAGCCGCTCGTAGAGCATTCCGACGTAGCGGCGCTCGTACTCGATTCCGTCGTCGCCGTTGCGGAGAACGTCGGCGGAGGAGCTGTCGCTGGTACGGGGGTCCCCCGTCGGTGTGTCACCCGCCGGAGTGTCGCTGCCGCTGCGAGCGTGGGACGTGCTGTTCGACACCGGCAATTCACCTTCGCGAAGCGGACGGACGGAATGGCAGCTTACGAACGTACCAGCGCGAGCGTTTTCTCCCGACTGCTCGCGGGTAGCTCACACGGTGCGACCCGATCCCTGCCCCAGGTGCCCGGTGCGCCGTGTCTGACTCCTCCCGCGAATCCGACTACGCCCACTTGGCGCCGTTGTTCGCCGAGTTCGCGTCCCTGCCGCCGGACGATCCTGGCCGAGCCGGGCTGCGCCAGAAGCTCGTGACAGGTTACCTGCCGGTGGCGCAGCACATCGCCCGGCGCTTCGCCGGGCGCGGCGAGCCGGTCGACGACCTCGAGCAGGCCGGCACCGTCGGCCTGCTGAACGCGGTGGATCGGTTCGAGCCGAACCGCGGCGTCGACTTCCTCTCCTACGCCGTACCCACCATCACCGGCGAGATCCGGCGGCACTTCCGCGACCGCACCTGGTCGATGCGGGTGCCGCGGCGCCTCAAGGACCTGCAGAGCGCCATCAACTCGGCCATCGGCCCCCTGTCCCAGGAACTGGGCCGGGCTCCGCGGCCCAGCGAGATCGCGATGCGTATCGGCATCCCGCCCGCGGAGGTCGTCGAGGGCCTGGACGCCCAGCAGGCCTACCGCAGCACCTCGCTGGACGAGCTCGTGGCGGGCGCCGACACCACGTTGACCGACACGCTCGGCAGCGCCGACACGGAACTCGAGAAAGTGGAGTACCGGGAGGCCCTCGCCCCGCTCCTCGAAGAGCTCCCCGAACGGGAACGGACGATCCTGCTGCTGCGCTTCTTCGGCAACCTCACGCAGACGCAGATCGCCGACCGCGTCGGGATCTCGCAGATGCACGTGTCGCGGCTACTGTCCCAGACGCTGGCGCAGATGCGCAGGCGGATCACCGAGGACGACGCGTAGCCGGACCGGCGCCTAGGTTCGCGCCGGGGTGCGTTCCTCGTCCGGCCGGCCGCTGGCCACGGTGCCACCGTTGCGAGGCCGCCGCAGGAGACGCAGCGGGAGCACGAACCACAACCCGAGCAGGATCACCCCGACCGCGCTCGCGACCGGTACCGCGATCTCGTCGGTGGTCGCCACGTCGAGCACGAGCAGCACCGACCCCGTGAGTGTGAGCGCCAGCGTCGCCAGTCCGGCAGTGAAGAGCTTGTGTCCGAGCTGCACCGTCTGCTGCTTCACCCCGCGGCGGAACGTCATGCGGTGGGCGGCGGCAGGCGCGACCAGCAGTCCAGCGGTGATGACCGACAGCAGCAAGGTGACGATGTAGGTCCACCGCTGCATCTCGTCGAGCCTCGTGAACCGGTCCGTGAACGACAGCGACAGCAGGAACGCGAAGAGGATCTGCACGCCTGTCTGCGCCACCCGCAGCTCTTGCAGCAGCTCGATCATGTTGCGGTCGGCCCGCTGCAAGGGGCCCTCGCCGGGGCGCTCCTGCCCGGCTTCCGGCATACCGCGGTCCGGGCCCTTCATGCTGCGAGGGTACCCGGGCCACAGGGCGCGAGTCGTCCGTCGAGAGCCTTCCTGGACCCGCCGAATGCCCGGTCAGCCTGCCGTCGTTCCGCTCGCCTGCACCTGGCGTGCTCCCTCCGCGAACTCCTCGACGATCGTCGCGCAGAACGCCTGCAGGTCGCCCGGGTTGCGGCTCGACACCAGACCGTGGTCGGTGACGACCTCCTCGTCGACCACGGTGCCTCCGGCGTTGCGGATGTCGGTGCGCAGGCTCGGGTAGGACGTCAGCGTCCGGCCGCGCACGAGGTCGGCCTCGACCAGCGTCCACGGGCCGTGGCAGATCACCCCAACCGGCTTCCCGGCACGGAAGATCTCCTGCACGAAGCCGACGACGTCAGGATCCATCCGCAAGCGGTCGGCGTTGACCGTGCCGCCGGGCAGGATGAGAGCGTCGTAGTCCGCTGCGGATGCCGTCCTCACCGCTTTGTCCACGGTGACGGTGTCAGCGGGCTCGATGTCGTGGTTCATCGCCTGGATCTCGCCCTCGGAGAGCGAGAGGATCTCCGTCACCGAGGACACGGAGGCCGCCGGACGCACCGTCCGGGCTTCGCGCGACGATCCTCAGTACAAGGTCCGGAGCGAGAAGAGCGGCGGCTCCGCCGTGCACAAGCCGGGTGCGCTGAAGAAGGAGAGCTGACCCCGCGGCGCGGACGTGGGCGTCAGGAGTCGATCAGGCGCACCACGGCCCGCTCGATCGCCGCCCGGATCGCGTCGTCGGTCAGGTCGGGGACCGGCGAGGAGCCGTTCATCCGGCGCAGCGCCGGCAGCACCGTTCGGCCGTCCTCGAAACGCTCGAGCACCCGCGGGTCGACGTAGGAGCTGCAGGCCACCGTCGGGGTGTTGCCGAGGTGCTCCGCCACCTCCTTGATCGCCCGGTTCACCACGCGCCCCCGCGCCCGCTCCTTCTCCGGGACGCCGCCCTGTGCCACACCCGCCGCCAGCGTGACGGCGGCCAGCACCGTGGCGTTCCAGGTGCGTAGGTCCTTGCAGGTGTGCTGCTCCCCCATCAGCTCCTTCACCGCCGCGTTCAGGTCCTCGGCCCGCACGTCGTGCCAGCCCCGGCCCACGCGGTAGACGAGCAGGTCCTCCCCGCCGCCGCGGCGGCGCAGCAACGAGTTGACGACCTTGTGCAGCAGTGGGTCCCGAAGCGCGATGGTGCGCGGGATCCCGCCCTTGGCCGGGTAGGAGAACAGGACGGCGCCGCGCTTGAGCTGGACGTGCTCGCGGCGCAGCGTCGCCAGTCCGAACGTGCCGTCCTCGTCGTCGTCCCCGGGGGCGTACTCCTCGCCACCCGACCGGAAGACCCCGATGTCGAGCATCCGCACGCCGGCGGCCAGCACGCGGTCCCGGCCGAGGCCCTTCCCCGCCAGCCGGTCCAGCAGCTCGACCCGCACGTCGGGCAACCGTCTCCCCAGGCAGAGGACCCGGTCGTACTTCTCCTGGTCCCGCAGGCGCCGCCATTCCTCGTGGTAGCGGTACTGGCGCCGGCCCGCCGCATCGACGCCGACCGCCTGGATGTGCCCATCCGGGTCCGAGGAGATCCACACGTCCTGCCAGGCGGGCGGGATGACCAAGGCCTTGAGCCGGGCGATCTCCGCGGGGTCGGCGATCGGGCTACCGGCGGCGTCGTAGTAGCTCCATCCGCGCCCACGGCGGCGTCGGCTCATGCCGGGCGTCTCGGGATCGACGCGGACCAGCCCGAGTGGTGCCTCACTCACACTGCGCTCAATACCCGCCCGGACGGCCCCATATCCCACCGAACCACGCGGGAGCGCCAGTCAGGTGACCACGGGGGTGTCCGCGTGCTCCCTGCAGGTCGCCGCCTCGGGCCGGGCCTCCAGCCGCTCGTCGTCGATCTGGTGGTCGCAGACGGCGCAGCGGCCGTAGGTTCCCGCGTCGATCCGCTCGACGGCGTCGATCAGCCGGCGGCGCTGCTCCGCGATGGTGCCGACGCTGAGCTCGGCCTCCATCGTGCTGTTCACCTCGGAGCCGTAGTCGGCGGGATGCTGGCCGAGGGCGCCTTCGTCGCCGACCATGTCGGCCGACGCCTCCGCCAGTCTCGACTGGGCGAACCGTTCACGTTCGCCGAGTTCGGCCAGCTCGGTGGTGAGCAGCGTGCGGGCACGGTCGAGGTCCACATTCGTCCTTCCGTCGGGCACGGGGAGCATCAGTGGACTCGCATACCCACCCCGCCGAGCCGGTACGCCTCCACCACGGGCGGTCCGCCCGATGGTGGAGACGACCAGCTCAGCGGGTTCTCCGGAGGCTCAGCTCCCGGGGTGGCGGGCGTTGGGAGCGCGACCGTAGGGCTGCTCGACGGGCTCGACGGGCTCACACGGCACGATCGGCCGCACCTGCGGGGCGTCGGCGAGGGCCAGCGGCTCGCCGTGGTGGCGCAGTCGCATCGGAGGCCCGCTGACGAGCCGGTACTCGGCCTCGCCGGGGCGGATCTCCACACGCAGCTGCCGGCCCTGCCACTTCAGGCCGAACGAGATCCGCGACAGCGCGGGCGGCAGCTGCGGGGCGAACGCGATGCCGCCGTTGTCGAGCCGCATCCCGCCGAACCCGGAGACGACCGCCGTCCAGGTGCCCGCCATCGACGCGATGTGCACGCCGTGCTCGGTGTTGCCTGCCAGGTTGTTCAGGTCGACCAGCGCGGCCTCGGCGAGATAGTCGTATGCCAGGTCCAGGTGCCCCGTCCACGCCGCGACGACGGCCTGGGTGCAGGCCGACAGCGACGAGTCGCGCACCGTGATGGCCTCGTAGTAGGCGAAGTTGCGCTGCATCTGCTCCGTGGTGAACGCGTCCGGTCGCAGCTGGATCGCCAGCACCAGGTCGGCCTGCTTCGAGACCTGCTTGCGGTACAGGTCGAAGTAGGGCACGTGCAGCAGCAGCGGGTACTTCTCCGGTGGGGTGTTCTCGAAGTCCCAGCCCTGGTGGTTGGTGAAGCCCTCCGACTGCGGGTGGACGCCCAGCACCTCGTCGTAGGGGATGCGCATCGACTTGGCGGCGTCGCGCCAGCTCGCCATCTCCTCGGCGTTGACGCCCAGCCGCCCCGCCGCACGCGAGTGCCGCGCCGCGGTGTCGGCGGCGACCCGCAGGTTCTGCTGGGCCATGAGGTTCGTGTAGACGTTGTTGTCGACGATGGCCGTGTACTCGTCGGGGCCTGTCACGCCGTCGATCCGGAACTGTCCCGCGGAGTCGTGGTGGCCCAGCGAGCGCCACAACCGCGCCGTGGCCACCAGCAGCTCCAGCCCGACCTCACGCTCGAAGTCGACGTCGCCCGTGGCGGCGACGTGCCGGCGCACCGCGTCGGCGATGTCGGCGTTGATGTGGAACGCCGCGGTGCCGGCAGGCCAGTAGCCCGAGCACTCGTGCCCACGGATCGTCCGCCAGGGGAACGCCGCTCCGGAGAGCCCCAGCTGCTCGGCGCGCTCGTAGGCCATCGGGAGGATCGACTGCCGCCACCGCAGCGCGTCCGCGGCCGCCTCCGGCGCGAGGTGCGAGAGCACCGGCAGGCAGAAGGTCTCGGTGTCCCAGAAGGTGTGACCGTCGTAGCCCTCGCCGGTCAGCCCCTTGGCCCCGATCGCCCGCCGCTCCGCCCGGGCACCTGCCTGTAGCACGTGGAAGACCGCCACCCGCACGGCCTGCTGCAGCTCCGCGTCGCCGTCGATCTCGACGTCGGCGGTCTCCCAGAAGTCGTCGAGGTACTGGCGCTGCTCCGCCAGCAGGCCCTCCCAGCCCGTGTAGCGCGCCGCGGCCAGCGCCGCGCGCACCTGGTCGTGCAACGCCGGCTGCGAGCGCCGGGCCGACCAGCCGTACGCCAGGTACTTGATGATCCGCAGCTTCTGCCCCGGCTGCAGCCGGGTGATCACCGTGGTGCGCCCGATGTCGTCGCTGGCCTCCGAGCTGACGCTCACGCCGTCGGGCCCGTGGACCTCGTGGTCCATCGCCGCCGCCACCCGCAGGGCGGACCGGCGTGTGTGATGGATCAGGATCGCGCCCGCCTCGTCGGCGCGGTACTGCTCGGCAACGAGCGGGTCGGTCAGTGCAGCCTCGACGCGCGGGTCGTCGTCGTTGCGGGCCGGCATCTGTTCGTTGGCCACCAGCTCCGACTGCACGACGAGTAGCGCCGGCGCGTCCAGCACCTCGACCTCGTAACAGATCGCGGCGACGGCCCGCTGCGTGAGCGAGACCATCCGTGTGCTGCGCACGGCCACCACCCGGCCGGCGGGCGACGCCCACTCCACCTCGCGGGTGAGCGTGCCGGCCCGCAGGTCGAGCACCCGCTCGTGACGGCGCAGCTCGCCGTAGCGCAGGTCGAACGGCTCGTCCTCGACGAGCAGCCGGATCAGCTTGCCGTTGGTGACGTTGATGATCGTCTGGCCGGATTCGGGGTAGCCGTAGCCACCCTCGGCGTACGGCAACGGGCGGCGCTCGTAGAACGAGTTGAGGTAGGTGCCCGGCCAGGCATTGGGCTCCCCCTCGTCGAGGTTGCCCCGCAACCCGATGTGGCCGTTCGACAGCGCGAACACCGATTCGACCTGGCCGATGGTGTCGAGATCGAGTCTCGACTCACGGACGACCCATGGCTCCACGGTGAAGGGCCGTGCGGTGTCAGGGCTCATCGCTGCTCCTCCAGCAGTTGTGCGAGGTCGGTGACCACCGTGTCCGCTCCGTTCGCGCGCAGGGCGTCGGCATGCCCCACGCGGTCGACCCCCACGACGAAGGCGAACCCGCCCGCCTTCCCCGATGCCACTCCGGCCAGCGCGTCCTCGAACACCACGGCCTGCGACCGGTCGACGTCGAGGTCGGCGGCCGCGGCGAGGAACGTGTCGGGGGCCGGCTTGCCCGGCAGGCCGCGCTCACGGGCCGTGACGCCGTCGACGCGATGGTCGATGAGGTAGCTCAGCCCCGCCACGTCGAGCACCTGGGCGGCGTTGGCCGAGGACGACACGCATGCCGTGGCCAGGCCCGCGTCCTTCACGGCGTGCAGGTACTGGACCGACCCGGGGTAGACGGTCACCCCGACGGTCGTGATCTTCTCCTGGACGAGATCGTTCTTCTTGGTGGCCAGCGCGTAGATCGTCTCGGCGTCAGGCGGGTCACCGGGCCCACCCTCGGGTAGCTCGATCCCGCGTGAGCGGAGAAACGCGTCGGTGCCTGCCAGCCGCGGCTTTCCGTCGACGTAGGGGCCGTAGTCGGCCTTGACGTCGAAGGGCTGGAACGGGGTGCCGTCGCGCTCCGCGCGGGCTCGCAGATAGTCGTCGAACATCTGCTTCCACGCGGCGGCGTGCACGCTGGCGGTGTCGGTCAGGACACCGTCGAGATCGAAGAGGCACGCGCGCGTGCCATCAGGGAGGCCGAGCATGGAACAACGGTACAGAAGCCCATGATCACCTTCGGGGGCGCACGCCCTGGTCACCCGCTCGGTCGGGTACGCCTGTGAGCAGCAACATCGTCGGAGTTCCGGCGCCGGCGGTGACGGTGATCGCGCAGCCCGGGGGCGTCCTGCGTGCGACCACCGTGAGTGTCCCGCCGTTGGGGAGCGGTTCAATTTCCTCCTGTACCGCCCTGCGCACGACGTGGAGCACCTGCATCGCGGTCACCGGCACCGGTTCGAGCCCGCCCTCGACGTCCATCTCGACCTGCAGCCGCGCCCCGAACCTCGCCTGCTCGAGCTGCAGATAGCCGCGCACCGCGTCCAGCTCCTGACCGAGTGTGCTCATCCCCTCCCGATCATTGGCACGGGACAGGTCGGCGAAGCCGAACAGGAGCTCGCGGGCCCGGGACGGGTCGGTGCGGATCAGCGCGGCGATGGTGTTGAGCGAGTTGTAGACGAAGTGCTGCTCGAGCCGTCTGCTCTCCCCGGGCGGCGGGGGCGCGGGAGCTGGATCGAGCTCGTGCGACTGCGACACGGGCGGTGCTCCGGAGCCACGCCTGCTCGGGGCAGGCGGCGGGTCCGGCGTCGCGGCGTCCGGGGTCGGCTCCGGTGGCCGCGCCCACGCCGTTTCTCGCACTGCCGCGGGCGCCAGCAGGCCTCGCCACTGCGGCCGGCGCATCCGGTCGCCGCCGATCCAGCCCGTGAACTCCACGAGCCCCACCAGCTCGGGCACCGCCCAGCTCGCGTGGCGGGCGGCGTCGGCCGGCACGTCCCCGATGAAGGGCGAGACCGGCACCCGGCGCGCCACGAGCGCAGCGGCGAGCTGGCGGCGCTGCTCCAGCGACACCCCCACCCGCCCGACGTAGTGCAGTGAGCTCGGCACCTCGGGCGGCGCACCGCTCGGCACGCCGAGCAGCAGCGTGCCGACGGAGTCCGGACGCCGGGGGTCGGCCGGCGTCCACCCGCCCACGCACACCTGGCGCATGCGCCGGACCGGCACGCGGATCCAGAAGCGGGAGCGCCCGCCGGGGTGGTACCGGCCCCGCAGGTGACGCGCGTGCAGCCCCTCGGCGCCCTTCTGGTCGGCGATGGCCAGCATCGTGTCCAGCTCGGTGGCGGGCAGCGGCGATGTGGTCCAGACCGGCGGGCTGGCGAAACCGAGGCCGTCGAGCAGCGCGCGCCGATCGGCGTAATGCAGGTCGGTGGTGCTGTGCCCGTCGAGCCAGAGCAGGTCGGCCACCTGGAAGTCCACCGGGATCCGCCGGATCGTCTCGTCCGACGGGCGGTTGCGGGCGCTGCGCCGCTTGAGCAGGCGGGGCCGTGGTGCGTGCTCCTCCCCCCGCGCGACGAGCGTGCCGTCGAGCACCATGCCGCCGGGGGGCGAGCGGCGCAGCAGCGGTTCGGTGAGCTCCGGATAGGCGGCGCTCATCGAGTTGTTGCCCCCGCTGAGCAGCCGGACCCGCTTGCCCGGCTGCACGTAGGCGATGCACCGGTGGCCCGTCCAGGCCACCTCGACGACCCAGTCGGGGCCGGACGGCGGGTCCCCCGACACCGTGGCCGGCTGCATGGGCGGGACGAGATCGGGCAGATCGTCCGATCTGGGCCGCCCTGTCACGGGACATACGCTAACGGTTACCGTACGGATCCACGCCCCCGGCGCCGCCGACGTTCGCGGGCCCCGGCGACCACACGGTCGGCCGGACGAGGGACGATCGAGGCATCATGACGCTCACCGACCGGCTCCCCCCGACGCCAGACGACCCCGACGCGCTCGTCGAGGCGTTCACCGACTGGGCGTTCGAGGAGCAGGGCCTCTCGCTCTACGCGGCGCAGGAGGAGGCGCTGCTGGAGCTGGTCACCGGCAGCAACGTCATCCTCTCCACTCCCACCGGCTCCGGGAAGTCGCTCGTAGCGGTGGGAGCGCACGCCGCGGCGCTGGCCCGCGGGGAGCGCACGTTCTACACCGCGCCGATCAAGGCGCTGGTCAGCGAGAAGTTCTTCGCGCTCATCGAGGTGTTCGGGGCCGACAAGGTCGGGATGCTCACCGGCGACGCCGCGGTCAACGAGAAGGCCCCGATCATCTGCTGCACCGCGGAGATCCTCGCCAACATCGCCCTGCGCGGCGGCCGCGACGCCGACGTGGGCTCGGTGGTGATGGACGAGTTCCACTTCTACGCCGACCCCGACCGCGGATGGGCGTGGCAGGTGCCGTTGATCGAGCTGCCGCAGGCGCAGTTCCTGCTGATGAGCGCCACGCTCGGCGACGTCTCGTTCTTCCGCGACGACCTCACCCGCCGCACCGGCCGGGAGACGGCGGTGATCACCTCCGTCGAGCGGCCCGTGCCGCTGCACTTCCGCTACGTCCTCACCCCGCTGCACGAGACGATCACCGAGCTGCTCCAGACGCACGAGGCACCCGTCTACGTCGTGCACTTCACGCAGGCCTCCGCCGTGGAGCGCGCGCAGGCGCTGATGAGCGTCAACGTCACCTCCAAGGACGACAAGCAGGCGATCGCCGACCTCATCGGGCGGTTCCGGTTCACCGCCGGGTTCGGGAAGACGCTCTCCCGCCTGGTGCGCCACGGCATCGGGGTGCACCACGCGGGCATGCTCCCCCGCTACCGCCGGCTTGTGGAGACACTCGCGCAGGCCGGGCTGCTGAAGGTCATCTGCGGCACCGACACGCTCGGCGTCGGAATCAACGTGCCGATCCGCACAGTGCTCTTCACCGCACTGTCGAAGTACGACGGGCAGCGCACCCGTCCGCTCAAGGCGCGGGAGTTCCACCAGATCGCCGGCCGGGCCGGACGCGCCGGGTACGACACCGTCGGCACCGTGGTCGCCGAAGCGCCCGACCACGAGGTGGAGAACGCCCGGCTGATCGCCCGCGCGGGCGACGACGTGAAGAAGCGCCGCCGGATCGTGCGCAAGCAGCCACCCGAAGGCTTCGTCGGCTGGTCCCAGACCAGCTTCGAGAAGCTGCAGAACGCCCAGCCCGAGCCACTGACCAGCCACTTCGTCGTCACCCACGCGATGCTGCTGAACGTGATCTCGCGGCCAGGCGACGCCTTCGCCGCGATGCGGCACCTGCTCGAGGACAACCACGAGCCGCGGGCCCGCCAGCGCAAGCACATCCTGCGTGCCATCGCGATCTACCGGGCGCTGCGGGCCGCGGGCGTCGTCGAGGACCTGCCCGAGCCCGACGCCGAGGGACGCCGCGTGCGTCTGGTCGGCGACCTCCAGCTCGACTTCGCCCTGAACCAGCCACTCTCCCCGTTCGCGCTGGCCGCGATCGAGCTGCTCGACCGGGAGTCGCCGAGCTACCCCATGGACGTGCTGTCGGTGGTCGAGGCGACCCTCGACGACCCGCGCGCGGTGCTGTACGCCCAGCAGAACAAGGCCCGCGGCGAGGCCGTCGCGGCGATGAAGGCCGACGGCATCGAGTACGAGGAGCGCATGACGCTGCTCGAGGACGTCACCTACCCGAAACCCCTCGACGAGCTCCTCCACGCGGCCCTGGAGACCTACCGCCGTGGCGCCCCGTGGGTGGAGGACGCGCGCCTGTCTCCCAAGTCCGTCGCCCGCGACATGTTCGAGCGGTCGATGACGTTCGTCGAGTACGTCTCGCACTACCAGCTCGCCCGCTCCGAGGGTCTCGTGCTGCGCTACCTCGCTGATGCCTACCGCGCGCTGCGCCAGACCGTGCCGGACGAGGCGAAGACCGAGGAGCTCACCGACGTCGAGGAGTGGCTCGGCGAGCTGGTCCGCCAGGTCGACTCCAGCCTGCTCGACGAGTGGGAGGCCCTCGCCGCAGGCGAGGGCACCGGGGAGGAGCCCGTTCCCCCGTCGCTCGACGACGGACCCGCCGGGGTCACCCGCAACGCCAGGGCGTTCCGGGTGCTGGTGCGCAACGCGATGTTCCGCCGCGTCGAACTGGCGGCGCTGCGGCGCTGGGACCTCCTCGGCGAGCTCGACGCCGACGCCGGCTGGACCGCCGAGGCCTGGCGCACCGCGCTGGATCCCTACTTCGCCGAGCACGCCGACATCGGCACCGGTCCCGACGCCCGCGGACCACTCATGATCACCATCACCGAGGAGCCGGAACGCTGGCTCGTCCGGCAGGTGCTCGACGACCCTGCGGGCGACCGCGACTGGGCCATCGCCGCAGAGGTCGACCTGGCGGCGTCCGACGAGGACGGCTCCCCCGTCGTCTGGATCACCGCCGTGGAGCCGCTCGGCGGCAACTGACGCCTGCCTGTTCCTCCTCGCTGCTCGCGATGTCGGCTTCTCCCCTGGTCAACCGATCATTGCCGATTTGCTGGCGTCAATGTATCATTGACCAATGAAGTACGAGGAGGCGCACCGCTGGCTCGAACGCGCAGAGCCGAGCATCACGCAGACGGCCCGCTCGCTCACCGAGGAGCTCGAGACGCTCAAGCAGCGCAGTAAGGAGGGGCCACTCACCCGCGACGCGGCCGCGGCCTGGTACGCGATCGTGCACGAGATGCACCGAGTGGCCGACCGCTACGAGCGCGATCTCATCCGGAAGCTGCGCCAGGACGGGCTGACGTGGGCCCAGGTCGCCGACGCCGTCCAGGCCCAGCTCGGCAGCCGGCAGGCCGCGCAGGCCAAGTGGAAGCGGCTCGTCGACCCCGGCAGGCGTATCACCACCGGCAACATGCAGCGCGGCGGCCGCCGCAAGCAGACCGACCAGCCACAGGCCTGAGACGGCAACAGCCGGCCTGCATCGACCCCCGAGGGGCCGGGCAGGCCGGCTGAGGAAAGCTCGGCGACCGAGTCAGAGTCGGCGGAGCCCGGCGAGCACGCGCTCCATCAGCGCCAGGTCGGGACCGGCGACACCTGCTGTGCGGTGCACCGCCACGGCACCGGCGGCCACGAGGTCGCCGAGGATCACGCGAGCCACCCCGAGAGGCACCCCGAGCAGCGCCGCCACCTCCGCCACCGAACGCGGCTCCTGGCACAGCGAGATGACGGCCTCGTGCTCGGCAGCCGCGGGACCACTGGCGGCCATCGGCACAGCCGAGACCAGCGTCTCGATCGAGAGTTCGTACTGCGAGCGGGTGCGGCCGCGCGTCAGCACGTAAGGCCGGACGAACGACGTGGGGCCCTCGACCGCTCCCGTCTCCGCCCCGAAGCCGCTCAGCGGCGACTCCGCAGAGTAGTAGGGGTATGTGGATGCGGGGTCAGCGCCTGCCGGGTCAGAACCGGCCGATGGACCGTTGATCGGTCGCTCCTCGAGTTCAGTGTCGGTTTGGGTGCTCTCACGGAGGTCGTGCGGAGCGTCCACGGAGCGCGCACCGGTGTGCACTACGGGCGCAGAAGAATACACGACGAATCCGGCATCTGGCGCACGGTCGAACCCGTCCAGGGGCTCCTCGCCGGAGATCACCGCCATCACGGCGGTGTCCACCTCGGCACCGGAGAGGTTGCGGGATCCTCGACGCTTCGGCTTGCGCCGCCGCGCCCGGCCGCCGAACCGCGCGCCGGTGAGCTCGATCGACGGCTGCGGAACGTCCTCGTCATCCACCTCGAGGCCCCCTCCTTCCCGCCCGTCCATACCGTGCCGACGCACCATGTCGATCTTGCGTTACGGAGGCGTTACCTGACAATCGCGTAGTTATAACGATTGGCCCGTTATGCGCAGTTTGCCTGGTACAACTGGCCTACCGGTGTCGGTCCGTTCAGCGCTGCCAGAGACCCATCAGGGGGTAACGCGCACCTCGTACGGCCGTACCGTCGCGCGTCAGGGTTCCTCCCTTCGCCACGTCTGCCATGCTGCGCTGCGTATCGGTTCTGAGACGGCCGCTGTTACAGCGCCCGGATGCGAGGGATGGCGGCACGGAGATGACACGGGCACGGCCACGGAGATGGCACTGAGATGGCGACACTGAGCGCAGGTCTGTTGCTGTTCCGGCCGGATGCCGCCGACGGCGTCGAGGTCCTGCTCGGACACATGGGTGGCCCCTACTGGGCTCGCAAGGACGACGGTGCGTGGTCCGTCCCGAAGGGCGAGCACGGCCCCGACGAGGATCCGCGCGCCGCCGCTGAGCGGGAGTTCACCGAGGAGCTGGGATCACCGCCTCCGCTCGGCCCGCAGGTCGAGCTGGGCACCGTCCGGCAGCGCGCGGGGAAGCTCATCACCGTGTTCGCGCGGCAGGCCGACTTCGACGCCGACACCATCACGCCCGGAACGTTCGAGCTCGAGTGGCCACCACGCTCCGGTGCGCTCCGGGAGTTCCCGGAGATCGACCGCGCCGCGTGGTTCGACACCGATACGGCTCGGCGCAAGCTCGTGCCCGGCCAGGTCGAGTTCGTCGACCGGCTGCTGGGGTCGCTGGCCGCCGCGTCGGGCGAGGCGCCGTCGTGAGCGCGAGTTGGGCAGGCCTCGCACGTGGCGCGGCCGCGGGTGCCGCCGGGACGACGGCCCTCAACGCCACCACCTATCTGGACATGGTCGTCCGTGGTCGGCCGGCGAGCGACGCGCCACAGCAGATGGTGGCTGCGCTCGCCGAAGCGGCCGGGCTGGAGCTGCCGGGCAACCGGCGGGAGCAGGCCAGGCGGCTGTCCGCACTCGGACCACTCACCGGCACCGTCACCGGCGTGACGCTCGGTGGCATCGCGGGCGTGCTGCGGTCCGCGGGGCTGCGTATGCCCACGGCGGTCGGCGGGCCCCTCCTGGGCCTCGCGGCCATGGTGGCCGCCGACGGCCCGGTCGCGGCGCTGCGCATCAGTGATCCCCGCAGCTGGAGTGTCACCGACTGGGTCGCCGACGTCGTCCCGCACCTCGTCTACGGGTTCACCACGCACGCGACGCTCGTCGCCGTCTCGCGGGTGGCCGAGGGTCGCGAAGCGGTGCCCCACAGCAGCCCCGGGACGATCCTGCGGGCCGCGGCGCTCGGCGCGGCCACCGGATCCCGCAGCACCGCGGGCATCACCGCGATCGCCCTCACCTCCGGCCGCGGCGACCACGGAGCCGTGGCCTCCCGGTTGGGCGGACGCACCGGCACCGCGGCCACCACCGTGGCGGCGGCCGCCGAGCTCGTGGCCGACAAGCTGCCGGGCGCCCCGAGCCGCCTCGCCCCTCCCGGACTGGTGTCCCGGCTGGCGCTGGGTGCCACGTCCGCGGCGGCGATGGCGCATCGCGACCGCGCCGACGCGATGCTGCCCACGCTGGTCGGGCTGGTCTCCGCCGTCGCGACCTCGGTGCTCGGATCGCGGCTGCGAGCCAGCGCCGCACACCGGTTCGGCTCCGACAAGCCCGGGGCGTTCGCCGAGGACGCGGCCGCCGTGCTGCTGGGCTGGCTCGGCGCCCGCCGGGCTCCCAAGGACGCGCTGATCACCGCGGAGCCGATGGCCCGCTGAGGCGGTCCCGGCCCGGCACCCGCAACGCACGCACGTGTGAACCGGTGGCTCAGTGCCTGCGGCGCGCTGTGATGCGGCGCCGCACGGCGGCGAGGAGCGAGCCGATCGCGAGCCGGAGTGGGGACGCGCGCCGCGCCGCAGGCGCCTCCCGCCCCGTGGCGGCGGCGTCCACCGATCTCGCGAACTGCTCGAAGAGCCGCCTGCTGACGTCGCCGGCGAGGGCGCGCCCGAACTGGGCGATGCGTCCGGACAGGTAGAGATCTGCGTCCGCCCGGAGCACGGTGCCGCCACCCGGCCCGGGCTCGGCCCGTAGCCGGATGTCGGCCTGCGTGGCGCTGCCGCCCGCGTCGGAGCCCTGGCCGATCAGGCGGAGCCGGTGATCGGCCGGATCGCGGTCGATGATCTGCGCGAGGCCTGCGAACGAGAGCTTCACAGGGCCGAGGGCCACACCGGCCCGGCCCCGGTACCGGTCCCCGCCGAGCACCTCGGTGAGCTCGGCGCCGGGGAGACAGGCGACCATGCGCTCGACGTCGGCGAGCACCGCCCACACGGCGTCGACCGGGGCGGTGAGTTCGCTGGTCACCTCGACCGAGGCGGTCGGGGCCCCGGCCGGGACGGACAGGCCGGTCACGGCGGAGACCTCGCGCCCGTCCGCGTCGCCGGGTGTGGCGGGCTCGCGTCCGGCGGCGAAACCCTCGACCGCTCCCCCGCCGCGCCCCACCAGCGGCCGAGCGACACAGTTCATCGGCTCCGGCACGCCCCCGGGATGCGCGGCGGCGACGTCGGCCACGGCGGCGAGGATGCCGCGGTAGCCGGTGCAGCGGCACAGCACACCTGACATCTGCTCGGGAAGTTCCTCAGGGGTGACCGGCCCGCCGACAAGCAGGTCGTAGGAGCTCATGAGCATCCCCGGGGTGCAGAAGCCGCACTGCAGCGCATGGTGTGCGGAGAACGCCTGCTGCAGCGGGTGCTGCTCGTCGGCGCGGCCGAGCCCCTCGACGGTCACGACCTCGGCACCGTCGCACTGCACCGCGAACAGCAGGCAGGCCCTGGCCGCGGTGCCGTCGACGAGCACCGTGCACATTCCGCAGACGCCGTGCTCGCAGCCCAGATGGGTGCCGGTGAGGCCGAGGTGCTCGCGCAGCGCGTCGGCGAGATGCATCCGCGGGGGCACGCGGACGGTGACCTCACTCCCGTTCACCCGCAGCGTCACAGCCACGAGCTCCTGCGCCTCCACCCGGGCCTGCGCTCGTGCGGCCACACCTGCGCCCGTGGAACGGCCGGCACGGTCGGGCGACAGCTCCGTCCGGTCGGGCCGCTCGTCCGCGGGACGGTCCGGCGCGGCGGTGCGGTGCGCACGGGACAGCTCACGGGCGGCCAGCACCGTCAGCAGCCGGCGCCGGTAGCCCGGGGAGCCGTGCGCGTCACCCGCGGTGTCGACCAGCTCGGCGGCGAGCTCGGCGATCGCGTCCCGCAGCGGCTGCTCCGCCCCGCCGGTGGCCCCGACGAGGTCGGTGACGTCCCTGGTCACCGGGCGGTCGGACACCCCGAACGCCGTGAGCCGGGCGGCGAGCAGAGTGCCGTCGTCACCGCGGTGCACCCGCGTGGCCACCCCGGCCAGCGCGAAGTCGCCGTGGCGGCGGGCGATCTCGCCGAAGCCGTACCCCTCCCCCGGTGCGGCCACCGGGAACCGGACGGCGAGGAGGACTTCGTCGGGGGTCAGGGCGGTGGTCATCGCCCCGGCGAAGAACTCCCCGGCCGCGACGGTGCGCCGGCCTCCGGGGCCGGCGAGCTCCAGCACGGCATCGAGGCAGCAGGCCACGGCAGGTAGCTCCGCCGCCGGGTCGGCGTGGGCGAGGCTCCCGCAGACGGTGCCGCGGCTGCGCAGCTCCCGGTGCCCGACGAAGGGGAGCGCCATACCGAGCAGGGGTACGGCACGGGCGTGCTCGGACCGTTCCACGGCACGCTGCCGGACCGCCGCTCCGACGTGGAGGGCACCGCTGTCGACGCCGATCCGGTCCAGGCCGTCGACGGCGGTGATGTCGACGAGCGTGGCGGGCCTGCCCAGGCGCATCGCGAGCACCGGCACCAGCGACTGCCCGCCCGCGAGCACCTTGGCGTCGCGGCCTGCGAGCTCGGCGAGTGCGTCGTCGAGGCTCGTCGGGCGGACGTAGGCGAACGGTGCCGGTTTCATGGGCTCGTCACCGTCCGGTGAACTCCGGCTTCCGCTTCTCGGTGAACGCGGCGACCCCCTCGGCGAAGTCGTGGGTGGAGCGCAGCATCGCGTAGGCCTTCCGTTCCAGTTCGATGCCCGTGTAGAGGGGGCCGTCGGCGCCCTTGTCCAGCACCTCCTTCGCCGTGCGCTGAGCGGCGGGCGAGAAGGCCGCCATCCGCCCGGCCAGCTCGTCGACGGCGGAGTGGAGCGCGTCGCGATCGTCGTGCAGGCCGGCAACGATCCCCCAGTCCAGCGCCTGCGCGGCCTGGATGCGGGTGGCCGTCATGATGTGGAACTTGGCGCGGGAGAGCCCGATCAGCCGGGCGAGTCGCTGCGTGCCGCCCGAACCCGGGATCATGCCGAGGTTCATCTCCGGCAGCGCGAACTGGCTGCGCACAGTGGCGAGGCGGATGTCGCAGGACAGGGCCATCTCCAGGCCCACGCCGAAGCAGTAGCCGTCGACCGCGGCGATCACCGGCTTCGGGCTGCGCGCGGCGGCGGTGACGTTGTGGCCGAGGTCGGTGAAGTCGATGGGGTCGACCTCCATGAAGCCCGCGATGTCGCCGCCCGAGGTGAAGTGCTCACCGTCCGAGCGGACCACGACGACGCGCACGTCCGGATCGGCGTCGATCACGGCGAACCGCTCCGCCACCGCCTGGCGCATCTCCCAGGTGATCACGGTGTAGGGGCCGTTGGACAGGGTCAGGTACGCGACCCGCCCCTCGTACCCGCGCTCGAGCAGCACCTCGCCGCCGGTCAACGCCATGGTGGGGTCTCCTTCTCGTTCTTCTCGATGAGCTGGTGCAGCACCTCTCCGTGCAGCGGCAGCCGGGTGATCTCGACGCCGGACGGCGCGAGCGCGTCGGCCACGGCGTTCGCGAACGCGACCGGGAAGCTCATCGACGAGCCCTCCCCGCAGCCCTTCGCGCCGAGCGGGGTGAGCGGAGACGGGCTCGCGATGTGGTCGGTACGCAGGTCGAAACCGGCCTCCGCGCTCGTCGGACAGAGGTAGTCGAGGAAGGTCGCCGACGTCGGTTGCCCGGATGGGGCGTAGGTGAACTCCTCGTACTGCGCGCCCCCGAGCGCGTGCACCAGCGCGCCGTGCACCTGGCCGTCGAGGAGCTGCTGGTTGAGCACCGTGCCGGCGTCGTGGACCGAGCAGACGCGGTCGATCGTGATCTCGAGGGTGTCCGGATCGATCCGCAGGGCGACGAGCTCCGCGACGAACCCGTAGCAGAGCGAGGAGTTGATGCGGTCGTCGCGCGTGGCGGCGCTGGTCTCGCGGGGGGTGAAGGCCGCCTCCTCGTAGAGCCGGGCCGACGTGCCGGGCGGCAGCGACGCCGGATCCCAGTGCACCACCCCCGCGGCGTGCCGGAACTGCACGCTCGCCCCGGACGGGTGCGCCACAGTGCCGTCAACGAGGCACAGCTCGTCGGCGGGCAGGCCGAGCATCACCGAGGCCGCCGCACGCAGCGTCGCCGCGATCCGGTCGGCCGCTTGCACCACCGCGCTGGTGACGAGCGGCGCGAAGCGCGAGGAGTAGCTCCCCGACGTCACCGTCCACGGCGTGGTCGCGGTGTCCATGTCGACGACGACGCGCACCTGGTCGACGGGCAGCCCGAGTCGCTCGGCGGCCACCTGGCGGGCCACCGTGGCGTGCCCCTGACCCTGAGGCACCGACCCGAGCAGCACCGTGACGATCCCCTGCACGTCGACGGAGATGCGCACGTGTTCGGTCGATCCGGACTTGTCCCGCCCCGGCTTGCGCTGCTCCGACGGCGTCGCGAGCCCGACGTAGCCGATGTTCGTGCCGGACGGGTCGACGACGAGCGCGACCCCGATGCCGAAGTGCACCCCCTCGGCGCGGGCTGCGGCCTGCCGCTTCCGCAGTTCCCCCAGGTCGGCGACCTTCACCGCGAGGTCGACGGCGGCCACGTAGTCACCGGAGTCGTAGCAGCCGCCGGTGGGCGTCTCGTACGGGAACGAACCGACGAGGTTGCGCCGGCGGACCTCCACGACGTCGAGCCCGGTTCTGGCGGCCACCGCGTCCATCAGCCGTTCCAGCCCGAAGTACAGCTGCTGGCCGCCGAAGCCCCGGTTGAGCCCGGTGGGCATCGAGTTGGTGACCACCGCGCGGGCCCTGATCTCGACCGCCCCGATCCGGTACGGCCCGGTGATGTTGCCGTAGCAGCGGTAGAGCGTGGACGGCTCCGGCGGCCGCAGGTAGGCGCCGACGTTGTCGACCAGGTCCGCCCGCAGGCCCGTGACCTCGCCCGACGCTGTCACGGCCGCCGCGAAGCGCATCACCCGGTCCGCCCCCGACGAGCTCGCGAGCAGGTGCTCGACACGGTCCTCCGTCCAGCGCACCGGCGTGCCCGAGTGCTTCGAGGCCAGCGCCATGAGCACCACGTACGGGTAGATCCCCGCCTTGATGCCGAAACTGCCGCCGATGTCGGCCGGGACGTGCAGCCGCACGGCGGACGTCGGGATGCCCAGTGCCCCCGCCATCACCGGGACCATCGTGAACGGGCCGTGGAAGTTCGCCCACGCCTCGACGCCGGGCCCGCTGCCGGTCTGCTGCCACTGGGCGATGACGCTGTAGCACTCCATCGGCACCGACGAATAGCGCGGGAAGTCGTACTCGCCCTCGACGACGTACCCACCGTCGCGCTCGGCGCTCGCGAACGCCTCGTCCACCGCGCCGAACCGGAAGGTGCGGTCGGTGGCCACGTTCGAACCGGCCTCCTCGTGCAGCAGCGGCGCTCCGGGCGCGAGCGCGGCCCGCGCGCCGATCACGACGTCGAGCGGCTCGTAGTCCACCGCGACGAGCTCGGCGGCGTCCTCCGCGGTGAACCGATCCCGCGCGACGACGACCGCGATCGGCTCCCCGACGAAGCGCACCTTGTCGACGGCGGTCGGGTAGTAGGGCATCGCGGCACCGGTGGACAGCGGGAACGGGCGTAGCGCGGCGCGCACCTCGTCGGGCCCGATCACCGCGGCGACGCCGGGGTGCGACCGGGCCCGGGACAGGTCGACCGAGCGCAGCCGGGCGTGCGGCTGCGTGGACCGTACGACCGCTGCCACCAGCGTGCCGGGGAGCGGGTCCATGTCGTCGAGGAACCGCCCCTGCCCGGTGACCAGCGGACCGTCCTCGATGCGCGACGGCACCCAGCGCCGGGCGTCCTCAGGCATCGGCCAGCGCCTCGAACTCGCCGGCGACCAGCGTGCGCCGCAGCGTCTTTCCCACTCCGGAGCGCGGGATGGCCCCGACCGCGACGACCCGCTTGGGGCGCTTCAACGACGGGAGCACCGAGCGGGCGTGTGCCGCGGTGGCCGCCACGGCCGCCGCCGGGTCGGTGGCCTGCGCCGGCACGACGAACGCGGTGACCGCCTGCCCCCACCGCTCGTCGGGCATGCCGACCACGCACACGTCGGCGACCGCCGAACAGCGCGCGAGTGCCGCCTCGATCTCGTCGGGGTAGATGTTCTCCCCGCCGGAGTTGATCATGTCGTCGACCCGGCCTGCCACCCACAGGTCGCCGTCGTCGTCGGCCGTGGCGAGGTCACCGGTGTAGTACCAGCCCTCCCGGATCGCCTTCTCGTCCGCGTCCGGGCGCTGCCAGTAGCCGGCGAACGCCTCGGGGCTCGCCATCGACACGATGACCTGCCCCTGCTCCCCCGGACCCACCAGCGCGTCCGGCGGGGCGCCGTCCTCGGGGGCGACCAGCCTGACCTCCGAGAAGATCCCGGCGCGGCCGGCCGACCCGGGTTTGGCCGCCACGTCGGGGCCGATCGTGAACGTGTAGATCTCGGTGCTGCCGAAGTGGTTGACGAACGCGGTGGGCGCAAGGGCCGACACGAGCTGCTCCGCGAGCGTCGGAGTCATCGCTGCTCCCGCGTAGGCGAGCCGATCCACGCTCCGCGCCTCGCCGAGGCGACCCGTGTGCAGCAGTGACCAGAAGATCGTCGGCACGAGGTAGAGCGAGGTCACGTTCTCGGTGCGGATCAGCTCCAGCGACTCGGCCGCGTCGAATTGGGGCTGGGCGATCCAGGTCCCGCCGACGACGATGCTGGTCAGCAGCGTGCGCAGGCCCATGGTGTGGAACAGCGGCATCACGCCGAGCACGACCTCACCCTGGCGCTGCTGCGTCTGGACGGCATGTGCCACGGCCGCCGTGTGCTCGGCTCGGTGAGAGCGCGGCACCCCCTTGGGCCGCCCGGTGGTGCCCGAGGTGTAGAGCACCACGCTCACCGAATCCTCGCCCGGGACGTTCGGGAGTGCGCCGTCGGGCTCGTCGGCGGCCATCGCGTCGAGTTCCGCCGCGGTCCGGAGGGGCACATCGCCCGCGGCGGCCGACGCCCGCTCCACCGTGGTCTGGTCGGTCACCAGCAGCACCGCGGCTGAGTCGCCGATGCAGTACCGGAGCTCCTCGGCCCCGAACCGCGTGGAGAGCGGCACGGAGGCCGCGCCCAGCTTCTGCGCGCCCAGATGCAGGCTGGCCAGCGGCTCGCCACCGGCAAGGGAGAACGCCACACGGTCGCCCGGGCGTACGCCTGCGGCCGCGAGCGCCCGCGCGAGCTGGTTGGTGCGGGCGTCCCATTGGCGATAGGTGAGGGCGCGCCCGGCTCCACCGACTGCGCGACGCCCGGGATGACGCCGCGCTGCCCATCCCAGAGTGGTCGCCAGGTCCATAGCCCTCCCCTGTCACACCATCTGTCTCGGACGGTACTGAGGAGAGGTTCGACCGGCAACCGGGAAGCGCCCACAGGGCGACGTGGTGCCCGGGCTCAGGAGCCGAGCGTCAGGTACATCACGTGCAGGCCCACGTACCCGTGCGCCCGCGAGCGGAACGCACCCGGCACCGTGCCGACGATCTCGAAACCGAGGCTCTGCCAGAGGCGGACAGCCGGGAGGTTGGTCTCGACCACGGCGTTGAACTGGATGCCGCGGTAGCCCTCGTCGCGGTGCCACTGCAGCACGTCCTCGCCGAGGCGGCGGCCGACACCGCGGCCGCGCACCGCCTCGTCGACCATGAACGACGCCGTCCCGACGTGGCTGCCGCGGCCGGGACGGTTGGGGCCCATCGTGGCCGACCCGAGCACCCGCCCGTCCTCCTCGAGGACGATCGTGCGGGCCGGTGGCCGCATCAGCCAGCCGTCGCGAGCCTCCTCGGTGGTGAGGTCGGCCCGGTAGGCGTAGGTCTCGCCCGCCTCGATGATCCGCGAGAAGAACGGCCAGATCTGCGGCCAGTCCTCTTCCGTGGCCGTCCGGATCGTCATGACTCGCGGATCAGGTCAGCAAGGAGTTCGTCGGTCCGGTAGGGCGCGCAACTACGGGCTCTCACGTTCGTGACGCTAGCCCCGAGGCCCCTCACGAAGCACAAGGCACCGGCTAGACCGGACGGTCTCACCCGGATGGTCCGGTACGATCCGACGGTGCCTGCAGTCCGACTGTCCCCGACGTCCTACGTCGTACTGGGGATGATCGCGCTACGCGGCCCGTCCACGCCGTACGACCTCAAACGGGCCGTGGGGCACTCGGTCGGCTACTTCTGGAACTTTCCCCACGCCCAGCTGTACTCCGAGCCCGACCGCCTCGCCGTCGCGGGGCTGCTCGCCCTCTCCGTCGAGGACACCGGGCGGCGGCGCAAGACCTACTCCATCACCGGCGCCGGGCGCGAGGCCCTGCGCAGCTGGTTGGCCTCGCCCACCGACGAGCACTTCCAGATGCGCGACATCGCCGAGCTCAAGCTGTTCTTCAACGAGGTCGGCGACCCTGCCAACGTGCCGAATCTCGCCGCCGAGCAGATCAAGCAGCACGAGCAGCGCATCGCCGTCTACGAGGGCATGGTCGAGCGGTTCGGCGACGATCCCGCGAGCCGCCCCCGGATGATCACACTGGAGCTGGGTCTGGAGATGGAGCACGCCGCGCTACGGTTCTGGACGGCGCTCGCGGAGGGCGACCTCGACCGGCTGCGCCGCGCTCGCAAGGCCTGAGGAGCACTCCGCCCGTCGCCAGGAGGAATGAATCCGGCACCCGGAGGCTTAGCAAGGTATGGCAGGCATCACACGAGGATTTCTGGGGCGCCGCGGCGACCGCGACCCACGGCTACCTCCGGGCCAGTACGACGCGCGCGACCAGTGGCCGGTGCTGCATGCCGAGGCCACCCCCCGGATCAGGACCGAGACGTGGACGTTCACCGTCGAGGGCCTGGTCGAACAGGAGGTGAGCTGGACGTGGGACGAGATCCGCGCCCTCCCTCGCGCCCGCTACGAGGGTGACATCCACTGCGTCACCACGTGGTCCAAGTTCGGCATGACCTTCGATGGGGTCTCGGTCGACACGCTGCTGGCCGCGGCACGCCCGCTGCCCAGCGCCTCGTACGTCGTCGCCTTGTCGCACACCGGCTACACCACGAACCTCCCGCTGGCCGACGTCACCGACGGCAAGGCCTGGGTCGTCTGGGACGCCGACGGGCACCCGCTCACCGCGGAGCACGGTGGCCCCGCCCGGCTCCTCGTGCCGCATCTCTACTTCTGGAAGAGCGCGAAGTGGGTGTCCGGACTACGCCTGCTCGACCACGACGAGCCGGGGTTCTGGGAACGCAACGGCTACCACGACCGCGGTGACCCGTGGCTCGAGCAGCGCTACCAGGGAGACTGACCGATGACCCTCACCCCCGGTGGCACCACCCACCGCCGCACGCTGCGCTGGCAGACCGCCCAGGTGCTGTCGGTGCGCGAGGAGACGCCGCGGGCCCGCACGTTCCGCCTCGCGCTGCCCGAGCCCCGCCCACACCTCGCAGGCCAGCACTACGTCGTGCGACTCACGGCGCCCGACGGCTACACCGCCTCACGCTCGTACTCGGTGGCGTCCGCTCCCGACGGCACGGGCGAGATCGAGCTCACCGTCGAGCGGCTGGAGGGCGGCGAGGTCTCGGAGTTCCTGCACGACGTCGTGCGTCCCGGCGACGAACTGGAGGTCCGCGGCCCGATCGGTCTCTTCTTCGTCTGGGAGGGCGAACGGCCCGCGCTTCTCGTCGGCGGTGGTTCCGGCGTGGTCCCGCTGATGGCCATGCTGCGCCAGGCGCGGGCAATCGGCCGCGGCGACCTGCTGCGTCTCGTGGTGTCGGCACGCTCCCCCGGCGACCTGTACTACGCCGACGAGCTGCCCGGCCCCGAGTCCGTGGTGCTCTACACCCGGCAGACCCCGCCGGGCGCGGGTCGCACCGCCGGACGCATCGCCGTCGCCGACATCGCACCGCTGGTGCGCGGCGACGAGGACGTGTACGTCTGCGGCTCCCCCGCCTTCGCCGACGCGGCCACCGACGTGATCATCGGCGCCGGGATCCCGGCGGAACGCATCCGGGTGGAGCGCTTCGGGCCGTCCGGCTGAGCGCCCGCGCGCCAGTGATCAGGTGTCCCTGAGCTGCCGATATTCCGGCGCGCCGTGCGGGCGGGAGAGGGAACACGCCAGGCACAGCCACTCGTCCACCGAGCCCTCGATGCAGTGGCAGCCGTGGTGTTTTTCCTGCATTGCGAAGTCCCGGAACAGTGGCGTAACGGGTGAACCGCCCCACTGTGCACCTGCACAATCCGGCGCGCCGTCCACTGGAACAGCATCCCTTGTTGGCTCTCTTGCTCGGTGATGGGATTTCGATCCAAGCGCGCCGGAAAAGGCCGCCTGGGGGTGCGGCCCTCAGCTGACGCAGCGGAGGGCGACGATGGCCACCACATCCAGCGGAAGCGCCGGTCCCCGGCACGTGAAGGCGGCACTGATACCGAAGGGAAAGCAGGCGCGCCGCGAGGCCGCGGAGGACTACGCGCTGCGTAAGGTTCCGGCGCACTGGAAGCGGCCGGCGCTCAGCTTCGCGATGTCGTTGAGCGGCCTGACGTCGTCGGTGTTCTTCCTGGCGCTCGGCGGCCAGCTGACCCTGACCTTCGGGTTTCCCTCGGCCATGGCCGCATTCGTGGCCGGGACCGTGCTCGGCTGGCTCGGTTCGGCCGTGATCGCGAGGGTCACGGCGATGACCGGCCTGGACCTGGACCTGATCACACGTGGGAGCGGGTTCGGGTTCCTCGGATCGGCGATCACGTCGTTGATCTATGCCGTCAACTGGATGATGTACGCGGCGATCGAGGCGGCGTATCTCGGCACCGCGCTCCACGCGGAATGGCCGGTTCTTCCGGAGCCGGTGTGGTTTCTGCTCACCGGTTTCGTCTCCGTGCCGATCTGCTGGTACGGCTTCACGCAGAACGACTTCGTGCAGCGCTGGCTGGGGCCGATATTTCTGGTGGGACTGGCGTGGCTGGTCATCGCAGGCGTCCAGCATTCCGGCCTGTCCCCGTCGTTCAGCAGCCCTGGTTTCTCCGCGGTCGGATTCTTCGGCGCGCTGGGTGCCCTGCTCCCCAACGTCGTCATCCAGATCCTCGGCACCGGCGATTTCTCCCGTTTCATCCGCAAGACCGAGGTGAAGCGCGCCATGGTCGTCGGCCCGTTCGTCGTGATCGCGGCGGTCTACCTGATCTCGTTCCCGGCAGGCGCGGTGCTCGCGCTGTACACCGGGAGCGACAACCCGGGCAGCTACATCACCGGCGTTCTCGGCCTGTTCGGGGTGATCTGGGTGACCGCCACGCAGCTGCGGATCAACAACATGAACTTCTACAGCGGGTCACTCGCGCTGGCGAACTTCGCATCGCGGATCCTGCACTGGGTGCCCGGCCGCCGCTTCTGGGTGGTCTTCGTCGGCGCGGCCGCTTTCGTCGGCGCGATGCTGCACGTCGAGGAGCACCTGATCGGGGTCGTGTCCTTCATGGGCATCTTCTGCCTGGCCTGGCTCGGAGTGCTCATCGCGGACATCTGTGTGATCAAGCCGAAGCTGCGGGTGCCGCCCACCCACATCGAGCACCGTCGCGGATACCTGGCGAGGTGGGGGGTCCCCGCGCTGGGCAGCCTGCTGGTGGGTGCGGTGGTCGGTGCCGTTCTGTCGATGGCGGCGATTCCCGACGCGTCCACGGGCCCGATCCTCGGCGACGTCCTGGCCTTCGGCATCGGGTTCTGCGGTCCGATCGTGGTCGAGCTGGTGGCCAAGGGCCGTTTCACGCGGCTGGACCGGCTGCCTGACCCGGACTGGGTCGACGACTTCTCCCGCTCGGACGAGCAGATGGAGTCCGACGAGAACATGCTGGCCTGCGGCAACTGTGGCGAGAAGGTGATGCGCCAGGACATGGTGACCTGCCCCGTCACCGACTCCCATGTGCTCTGTTCGGTCTGTTGCGCAGCGCACCGCACGTGTGGCGAACGGTGCAAGACCGACGACTTCGGCCAGTCCGATGCGGACATCCGGCGGCACCTCGACATCGTCGCGGTGCGGCGCGACACGCGGCCGGTGGAACAGTCGTGAGCGATGACGTCGTCTTTCGTCCCCTGGGCGACATGGCGCTCTCCGTCGAGTTCGGCGACCGGATCGAGCTCGCGCTGAACTTCCGGGTGCTGGCGCTGGATCGCGCGCTCACCGACACCGGTACGCCCGGCGTGCGGGAGACGGTGCCGACGCACCGTTCGCTGGGCGTCGTGTACGACCCGGCCGTGATCCGGCGCCGTGACGTGGAACGGCTGATCACGGATCTCGTAGCCGACCTGGCCGAGCTGACCGAGTTCCCTTCGCGGCTGGTGACCATCCCTGTCTGGTACGACGACCCGTGGTCGCAGGCTTGCGCGCGGGCGCACGGCGTGGACAACAACATCGACTACCTCGCGCAGACCAACGGAATCTCCCGTGAGGAGGTGATCAGCCGCCACGCCGGCGTGCTCCACTGGGTGTCCGCGGTCGGCTTCCAGCCGAGCACGTACCAGGCGGTGCCCCTGGGACGGATGAGCCTGACCGGCCCCAAGTACGAGCGTCCGAGGCAGTGGACGGACCCCGGGCTCGTGTGCCTGGCGGGCACCATCACCTCCTACTACCCGGTGCGCAGCCCGGGCGGCTACCAGTTGCTCGGGCGAACCCCGATCGATCTGTTCGACCCGCTGCAACGCACGCCGGCGTTCGCGGAGAGCCCGGTCCTGCCGCGCGTCGGCGACCGGCACCGGTACGTGCCGATCGACGGCGCGGAGTACGCGGAGATCCGCGCGCACGTGGTGGCCGGTGAGTACGAGCACGAGATCGAGGACGGGGTGCAACGGCTGGAGCCGACCGATGCATGAGCTCAACGTTCTCGAGGTGCTGCAACCGGGCCTGCAGACCACGGTGCAGGACCTCGGGCGCCCCGGGTACCTCGCCGACGGCATTCCTCCGTCGGGCGCGTTCGACGGGCCCGCCCTGAAGCTCGCGAACCTGGTGGTGGGCAACGATGTCGGCGACTACGTCCTGGTCGGGACGGATCCGGGTGCTGCCGGGCTGGAGATGCTGCTCGCCGGCCCGACGCTGCGGGCACTGGGCAGCACCGTGATCGCGGTGACGGGCGCCGACATGCAGCCTCGGGTCAACGGCGAGCCCGTCCCGATGTGGACCTCGATCGCGGTGCGTGCGGGCGACGAGATCGCGCTCGGCGCGGCCCGGACCGGCGCCCGCACCTACCTCGCAGTGGCCGGGGGCATCGCCGTGCCGCCCGTACTGGGCAGCCGCGCGACCAACGTGCGGGCGGGTATCGGCGGGTACGCGGGGCGCGCGCTGCAAACCCGGGATGTGCTGGCCGCCCGGCCCCGCCGCCGGCGTGTGGAGGAGCTGGCGGGTCGCCGCATCCGACGCGACCGGCTGCCCGGGTACCGTCCCGTGCTCCGTGTGGTCCTCGGGCCGCAGGATCACCTGTTCACGCCGGAGAGCGTGCGCACCTTCCTCGATACGGCCTGGCGGCTCTCGCCCATCTCGGACCGCATGGGGTGCCGGTTCGTCGGCCCGCCGCTGCACTTCCTGCCACGGCCGGACCACCTGGTGGGCCAGGCGGGATCCGATCCGTCCAACATCGTGGACGACGCCATCTGCGTCGGGTCGATCCAGGTGCCCAGCGGGCTGGAGCCGATCGTGATGGGTGTGGACGGTCCCAGCCTCGGTGGCTACGCGAAGATCGCCACGGTGATCAGCGCGGACCTGCCGGCGCTCGCCCAGCTACGACCGGGCGATTCCGTGCGGTTCTGCGCTGTCGATTCCGACGAGGCGCTCGAAGCCCATATCGCTGCCCGATCCATCGGTTTCCCCGATTTCCTGGAGAAGAAGTGAGCTGGCAGATCAACATCAATTCGGATATGGGTGAGGGCTACGGGCGGTGGCAGCTCGGTTCGGACGAAGAACTCATTCCGCTGGTGCCTACCGTGAACATCGCCTGCGGATTCCACGCCGGCGATCCCCGCATCATGCACCGGGTGACGGCGGCCGCCATCGCCGCGGGTGCCGACGTCGGCGCCCACGTCGCCCTGCCGGATCTGCGCGGCTTCGGACGGCGTCCGATCGACATCGATGCCGATGATCTGCGCGACGATCTGCTCTACCAGATCGGCGCGCTGGACGCGTTCGTGCGGGCGGAGGGCGGCACGATGCGGCACGTCAAGCCACACGGATCCCTCTACGCCATGTGCAGACGGCACGAGCACTACGCCCGCGCGCTGCTGCATGCCGTCGCACGTTACGACACGAGCTTGATCGTGATCGTCGGGCAGGGCTGGCCGGAACGACTGGCCGACTCCTACGGCCTCACCGTCCGGCACGAGGGCTACATCGACCTCGACTACCAACCCGACGGATTCCCGCAGGTGGAGCCGGTCAAGAAGGCCTGCGACCCGGACGAGGTCGCCCGGCGCGCCGTCGCGATCGTCAAGGAACGCACGGCGAGGGCGCTCGACGGCTCGCGGATCGAGGTGGTGACGCCGACCCTGTGCCTGCACGGCGACATGCCCAATGTGCTGGAGGTGGCCGCACGGGTGCGGGACCGGCTGGCCGAGGAGGACATCGAGATCGTGGATCTCGCGTCCGCGGTCCGCTGATCGGCGCGGATTCGCAGCTCTCGAGAACACGGCAGTGCTCGTGCACAGTCCGCCACCCACGACCGATCGCGCACGCACATTGCGCCCGTCGTAGGGGTGGAATTGACTCGACGACGTGGAGCCATTCGATATCGAGACGGCGCTGAAGCAGCATTATGGCCTCGACGTGGCGGAGCAGGAGGTGCTCGGCGGCGAGAGCGATCACAATGTTCGGATCGGCACCGCCGATGGCCGCCAGTTCTTGTTCAAGGCCTCTGCGGGCTCCATTGACGACGTCTCGCTGCGCTGGCAGGCCGATGTGCTGTCGCATCTGGCCGATCGCGCGCCGGACCTGCCGGTCTCGCGGCTGGTTCCCGCCACGTCCGGTGCAGAGCTCGTCGCCGTCGGCTCCTACGCCGTCCGCCTGCTCACCTGGCTGCCCGGCACCCTGTTCGCGGAGATCGAGCAACACCCGCCGGCGCTGCTCACCGAACTCGGCCGCGTCGCCGGCCGGCTCACCCGCGCCTTGGCCGACCTGCCGGTGCGGGCCGGGGTCCGGTCCCACCACTGGGACGTGCGCAAGGCCGCGACGGCCATCGACGCGGGTCTCGGTTTCGTCCCGGACGAGCGCAACCGCAGAACCGTCGAACACGTGCTGACCTGGTTCGACCGTGTCGGCGCCACGCTCGACGGGCTGCCGACGGGCGTCGTGCACCAGGACATGAACGACTTCAACGTGCTCGTGCTCCCCGATGGCGACACCGGGGTGCACGTCAGCGGGGTGCTCGACGTCGGCGACGCACTCTTCACCATCCGAGTGGCGGAGGTGGCGATCGCAGCCGCGTACGCAATGCTGCGGAAGGACGATCCCCTCGCGGCCGCGGCCGCGGTTGTGGCCGGCTTCCATTCGGTCGTGCCGCTCACCGATGCCGAGATCTCGGTGGTCTTCCCGCTCGCCGCCGCCCGGCTGTGCGTGAACGCCACCACCTGGACGCGGCGGCTCACCACCAGCGACAACCGGTACGCCAAGGAACGGATGCGGCACACCTGGCCGGCACTGGCCCGGATCGTCGAGATCAGCCCGGCACTGGCCGAGGCCACCTTCCGCGACGCCTGCGGCTTCGAGGCGGCACCGGCGCCTGCTGTCACCGGGCAGGCGGCCGTGGTGCAGGGAGCGCTCACCGAGCTCGATCTCACCCCCCGAAGCGATCTGTACGACGATCTGGACTGGAGCGATCCCGACGCCGTGACGGCGGCGATCGCCCGCCGGCGCGGCAGGACCACCGGTGTCGCCCGGCATCTGACGGCGTCCCTGCTGCACGCGTCGCAGCGGTCGGCCCGTGCGGCCACGGTGCAGCTCGGGGTCACGTTGTTCCCCTCGGAGGGGGAGCCGCTCCGAACACCGCTCGCCGGCGTGGTCGAGCGCACCGCTGAGCCGCTGGTGGTGCGCCATGACCGCGTGTGGACATGCTGGTGGGGTCTGGAACCGGCCGTCTCCGACGGAATGGAGATCGACGCCGGAACGGCCCTCGGGACCGGCCGGGACCGTGTTCAGGTGCAGCTGGTCACCTCCGCCGAGCTCGCGGCCGAGCCGCCGCCCCGGTGGGTGCGGCCGGACGACGTTCCGGTCTGGTCGCGGCTCTCCCCCGATCCGTCGGCCCTGCTCGGGCTCGAACCCGCCCAACAGCCGCGGATGGACGTCCACGACGTGGTGGCGCTGCGCGAGCGCCGGTTCGGCCGCTCGCAGCGCGCCTACTACCGGCGTCCGATGAATCTCGTACGGGGGCGCGGCGTCTGGCTCTACGACGAGGACGGCTTCGGCTATCTCGACGCGATCAACAACGTGTCGCACGTGGGCCACGCCGAACCGCGGGTGGCCGCAGCGGCGGCGCGGCAGATGAGCAAGCTCAACACCAACAGCCGGTTCATCTACGAGGGCATCGCTGCCTACGCCGAACGGCTCTGCGCGACGCTGCCGGCGCCGCTCGAGGTGGTGTTCCTCGTCTGCACCGGCAGCGAGGCGAACGATCTGGCCCTGCGGATCTCGCGGCAGGTCACCGGGCGCGAGGACATGATCGTGATCGACGGCGCCTACCACGGCAACACCACGGCCGTCACCGGCATCAGCCCCAACCGATACAAGGGACGAGGAGGGGCCGGCGCGCCGCCCACCACGCACGAGGTATCGCGTCCCGACCGCTACCGGGGCGCCTACGGGCACGACGACCCCGACGCCGGCGCCCACTATGCGGCCGAGGTCGCCGCCACGGCTGCGCGGCTCACGGCGGAGGGCCGCGCTCCCGCGGGATTCATCGCGGAGTCCCTGATGGGCACGGCCGGGAACATCGTGCTGCCCGACCGCTACCTGCAGGACGCGTTCGCGGCCGTACGGGCCGTCGGCGGACTGTGCATCTCCGACGAGGTGCAGGTGGGGCTGGGCCGACTCGGCGAGGCGTTCTGGGGCTTCGAGCTGCAGGGAGTCGTGCCGGACATCGTGACGATGGGCAAGCCGCTGGGCAACGGGCATCCGATGGCTGCGGTCGTCACCACACGCGAGATCGCCGACGCCTTCGACACCGGCATGAAGTACTTCAACACCTTCGGCGGCAACCCCGTGTCGTGCGCCATCGGGCAGAGCGTGCTCGACGTGGTGGTCCAGGACGGGCTGCAGGCACACGCCGGAGAGGTCGGCACCTATTTCCTCGGCGTGCTGGAGGACCTCAAGGACCGGCACCAGCTGATCGGCGACGTGCGCGGCCGTGGCCTCTACCTCGGCATCGAGCTCGTCCGTGACCGGGCGAGCAAGGAACCCGCCGTGTCGGAGGCACTGGAGATCGCCGAGGGCCTCAAGGATCGGGGCGTGATCGTCTATCCCACCGGCGCGCTGGACAACGTGCTCAAGATCAAGCCACCGATGGTGTTCGGCCGCGAGCACGTCGATCTCTTCGCAGAAGCACTCGACGCGGTGCTGCTCAACCGCTGACCGGACGGCTGCCCGGGCCGTTCAGCCACTCGACGGCCAGGGTCAGGGCGGCCAGGTCTCGCGGACGGGACAGGCTGAGGCCGGTGATCCGCTCGATCGCCTGCAACCGGTTCCGAACCGTGTTGCGGTGGCGGTAGATCTTCTCGGCCACCTCGCGCACGGAGCCCTCTCCGTACAGGTAGTTCTCGAGGGCCTCGAACATCGCCTCACGCTCGTGGTCCGGCAGCGCGAGGATCTTGCCGAGCACGTCATGGGCCAGTGCACCCCCGAGCTCGCTGTCGGCGTAGACGACGGCCGCCAGCCACGAGGAGCCGAGCATGTGCAGCCCCGGGTCCGGCATCGATCGGATCACGGCCCGCGCCAGGCGCACTGCGCGGGGCACCGCGGCGAGCCCATCGGCCACGGACGCTCCGCAGCGCCACGCCGAGAGGGCATGGAGCGCCGGGAGCACGTCCTCGGCCTGCCGATCTCCGAGCAGGACGAGCAGGCACAGCTCGTCGGCACGCCAGGCCGGGTAGTGAGGCAGCCCGAGCGAACGCAGCAAGGAGGTGACCGTCCGGCCGGCCTCGTGCCGATGCGGTACGTCCTCGGCCACCACGACCAGCAGCCGCCCGTCGGCGGGGAGGTCGAGGCGCTTGGCGGCCTCACGCACCGCTGCCTGGTCCCCGTCCCCCGCGCCGATCAGCTGTTCGAAGGCCGCGTGTCGCAGCTCGTCGAGATCCAGCGCCATGTCGTGCTCGGTGGTGCGATAGGCGTCGACCATCTCCGCCGTGTTCCGCTCGACCGCCTCCCACAGCAGGACCGAGCCCTCGACGAACGACTCGTTGGCCGACACGCCGCTCGCCCGGCCTTCGTCGATGACCGCCTCCCACAGGATCCGCAGATCGATCCGGAACGCGTGCAGCAGGGCGGGCAACGGCAGGCGCTGACGTGCACGCACCTGGCCTGCTTCGACAGCGGCATCGATGATGTCCGGCGGGATGGGCCGCCCCGCTGCCCGGGTGAGCGCCAGCGCCAGGGTCTTGCGCATCATCGTGGCGAGGTCGCCGCGGCTGACCTCCGACGTCGCGTACTCCGACTCGTCGGCCCACAACCGCTCCACCGCGCGGTGCACGAGCTCGTCCAGGCGGGTGTCGAGCAACCGCCCGGCCACGAGCCGCATCGCCTGCTGCGGATCCGACGGATCCGGCACCACGTCCGGCTTCAGCGCGGACACGATCGCCGTCCGTCCGGAAGGAGTCCTGTTGCCGCAGCGCGGTGCGCGTGGATTCGGGTGACCACCTAGGCACTGTATTTTGTGGCCCCGTCGCCTGCCGTTCTGCAGATGTCACCACGGGGATGTCGAGGGACAAATCGGCCAGCATCGACATACTCGCCAAAGATCGTTAGGTTGTCAGGACCAATGCACGGCCTGAGCAATCCGATCGAAGCGAGGCAGTCAGCGCATGACCGGTACGACGACCGGGACGCTCACCACGGGGGCAGCGACCACCGGCGCAGTGGCGCAGGCGGCCGGTGTGGGGACGGTCCACCTGGTGCCGCACACGCACTGGGACCGGGAGTGGTACGAGCCGTTCCAGCGCTTCCGGCTGCGGCTCGTCGACCTGCTCGACGACGTGCTGGCCTGGGCGGAGGCCGATCCCCGCTTCCGCTTCACCCTCGACGGGCAGATGGCCGCGGTCGACGACTACCTCGAGGTCCGCGGTGAGAACCGCGACCGGATCGCGCAGCTGGTCCAGCGCGGCCAGCTCGCCGTCGGCCCCTGGCAGATCCTGCTCGACGAGTTCCTGGTCTCCGGCGAGAACATCATCCGCAACCTGGAACTGGGGCGCGCGCGGGCCGACGAGCTCGGCGGCGCGATGCCGGTCGGATACCTCCCCGACGAGTTCGGCCACTGCGCACAGATGCCGCAGATCCTGGCGGCCGCGGGCTTCGAGCACGCCTGCCTCTGGCGCGGGGTACCGGCAGCGGTCGACGGGCACGCCTTCCGCTGGGTCGCCCCCGACGGCAGCGCCGTGCGCGTGGAGTACCTGGTGCGCGGCTACGGCAACGCGGCGTCGCTCTTCGCCGACCCCACCCGGTTCGCGCAGCGGACCGTGGCCCTGGAGGCCACGCTGCGTCCGGTGTTCGGCGCGGAACCGGTTCTCGGCATGTACGGCACCGACCACTCGGCCCCCGTGCGCTCGCTCGTCGAGCTCGTCACGGGGTTGGAGGACGCCGACTCTCCTGTGCGCATGGAGATCACCACGCTGGGCGACTACATCACCGCCCGCGACGCCGGCGCGAGCGACATCGCCGTGGTGCGCGGTGAGCTGCGCAGCCACGCGGGGGCCAACATCCTGCCCGGTGTGCTCTCGGTGCGTCCGCACCTCAAGCAGGCCATGGCCCGAGCCGAGCGGATGGTGGAGCGCTACGCCGAGCCGTTCGCCGCTCTGTGGTCGCCGGTGTGGCCGCAGCGGTTCCTGGACATGGCCTGGTGGCGGCTCGTCGACGCATCGGGGCACGACTCCGTCACGGGATGCGGCGTCGACGAGACCGCGGTGCAGGTGTTCGCCCGCATCACCGAGGCCGAGCACCTGGGCCAGGCCGTGCGCGACCGGGTGATCAGCGCGATCGCTCGCGACGTCCCCCGGGACGCGATCGTCGTCGCCAACCCGTCGGCGGCCGACCGCACCGACCTCGTGACGCTGGACCTGGAGATTCCCGCTTCCTGGCCCGCGGTCGCGCTGCAGCAGGCCGACGGCACGGTGCTCCCGGCGCAGGTGGAGAACCGCACCGCTGCGCTGCTGCACGAGGAGCGGATCGGCGCCGCGGAACTGCCCACCTTCTTCCCGCGCATCCACGGGCGCGAGCTGTTCGGCCTCGAGATCGTCTCCTGGGCCGTGCACGCCGACGAGCGGGTGCTGCAGTTCGAGCTGGCTCGCCACGGCGGTGAGGAACCCTTCGACATCGACGCCCTGCGCGCCGCTGTGGAGGCGGCGGCCGTGTCGGGCACCTGGACGGTGCGACTGCAGGCGCAGGAACGCCGGGTGGTCACCGGGCTGGTGACGGCGCCGGCGCTGGGCTGGAGCTCGGTGCGACCGGTGCCCGCCGAGGACGCCGCGGCGACGCGGCCCGTGCAGGCGTCAGACCCCGGCATGGACAACCACTGCCTGGACAACGGCCTGGTGAGCGTGACCGTCCACGACGACGGCACACTACGGATCGTCGCGGCCGACGGCACGGTGCTCGACGGAGTGGGCCGGATCGTCGACGGCGGCGACCGGGGCGACACCTACAACTACGCACCGCCCGCCACGGACGCGCTGCTCGAGACACCGGACACGATCGTGATCACCGCGGCGGAGTCCGGGCCGTTTCGAGCCGCGTTCACGGTGGTACGCAGCTACTCGTGGCCCGCCGCGATGGACTGGGCGCACGACCGGCGCGGCGCGGCGAGCGAACCGGCGTCCGTCTCGATGCGGGTGGAGCTGCGGGCGGGCGAGCCGTTCGTCCGGCTGGAGCTCGCGATCGACAACCGCAGCGCCGACCACCGCGTCCGGCTCCACGTCCCGGTGGCCCGTGCGGCCGCCGTCTCGCACGCCGAGGGCCAGTTCGCGGTGGTGGAGCGGGGACGCACGGCCGAGGGCGGCGAGCAGCTCGACGTCCACTCGGCCGCCGGGGCGCCCAGCGGCGAGTACCCGCTCCCGACGTTCCCGGCCCACGGCTTCGTCGACGCGGGCGGTGCGGGGCTCCTGCTCACCCAGGCCTGTGAGTACGAGCTACTCGGTGACGACACGGCAGGCGAGCTCGCGCTGACCGTGCTGCGCTGCACGGGACAGATCAGCCGCAACGTGCACCCGTACCGCGAGGAGCCTGCGGGACCGCAGATCCCCACACCGCAGGCACAGATGATCGGCACCACCACCGTCACGCTCGCGGTGCTGCCGCACGCCGGGAGCTGGGTCGACGCCGAGCTCGTCGCGACGGCCGACCGGTACCGGCATCCGCTGCACGCCGCCGCGGGCCAGAGCCTGCCCGGTGGACCCCTGGAGAGCCACCACGGTCTCACCGTCGACGGTGCGGTCCTGACGAGCGTGCGACGCCGGGACGGCGTGCTCGAGGCACGCCTGGTGGCACAGAGCCCGGAGCCGGTCACAGCGGTGGTGCGCGGCCGGTTCGGCACCGCCCGCACCGTCGACCTGCGCGGCACGCCCGGGCGGGAGCTGCCCGTGACCGAGGGAACCGTGGAGCTGCCCCTGCGTCCCTGGGAGATCGCAACGCTCAGGTTCGACGGATGACCCGAGAGCCGGCGACGCGATGTGGCTGACGAGGAGCCGATGATGCCCGACCGTCCGCAGGTCGTCGTCGACCGTGCCAGCCCGGTGCCGCTCTACTTCCAGGTCGCCCGCCAGCTCGAGCAGGCCATCGAGTCGGGCGAGCTCCCACCGGGTTCGCGATTGGACAACGAGATCGCCCTCGCCGAGGAGCTCGGCCTCTCCCGGCCCACCATGCGCCAGGCGATCCAGTACCTGGTGGACAAGGGCCTGCTGGTGCGCAGGCGTGGCGTGGGCACACACGTCGCCCGGGCGCGAGTGCGTCGCCCCGTGGGCCTGACCAGCCTCTACGACGACCTCTCCGGCTCCGGGCAGCAACCGACCACGACCCTGCTCTCCCACAGCGTGGGGGCCGCCTCGGGTGTGGTCGCAGCGACGTTGGAGGTCCCGGAGGGCACCGCGGTGCTCACGCTGGAGCGCCTGCGCCGAACACGTGGTGAGCCCCTCGCCATCATGCGCAACCACCTGCGAGCCGATCTCGTGCAGCTCGACCCCGCGGTGCTCGAACACCGCGGCCTCTACGAGGTGCTGCGTGAGGCCGGAATCACCCTTGCCGCCGCGCAGCAGAGCATCGGCGCCCGCAAGGCGTCCGGGGCGGAGGCCCGCCTCCTCGACGAGCAGCGGGGCGCCCCGCTGCTCACGATGCGCCGCACGACGTTCGACGACCGGGGCGTCGTGGTGGAGTACGGCGATCACCTCTATCGCGCCTCGCGGTACTCGTTCGAAGTGGCGCTGACCAGACGGTGAGCCGAGACCCAACTGTCATCGACGACGAACATAAGTCATGACATAGTCCCGCTGATCATTGTCGTCACGTACGCACGAGGTGGGTATGCCAGGCAGGACAGCACGGATCGCGGTGGCGCTCTCGGCGGTGGCCGCGCTCGCGCTCGCGGGCTGCGCGGGCGGAGGAAGCTCCGACGCGGGCGACCCGCAGCGCAACGCGGACGCCAAGACCGTCACGCTGACGATCGCGGCCAACGTCGCCCAGGGCGGGAAGAACGCCCAGGAGGCGGACTGGATCGTCAACTACATCATCCCCGAGTTCACGAAGCGGATGGCCGACCAGGGCGTGCAGGCCACGGTCACGCTCCAGCCCTCCGGTGTCGACGACGAGCAGTTCAAGACCAAGCTCTCGCTCGACATGCGCAGCGGCGGCGGAGCGGACGTCGTCTCCCTCGACGGCATCTGGGTGGGTGAGTTCGCACAGGCCGGCTACATCCAGCCGCTCGACGAGGCCGTGGGCCCGGCCGCGGAGTCGTGGGACGGCTGGGCGCAGATCCCCGACACCGTCGAGCAGCTCGCGTCGTTCGACGGCAAGCGCTACGGCATCCCGTACGGCACCGACGGCCGCGTGCTCTTCTACAACAAGGAGCTCTTCGCCCGCGCGGGCCTGCCCGCCGACTGGCAGCCCACGAGCTGGCAGGAGGTCATCGACGCCGCCACGCGCCTCAAGCAGCTGCCCGGCGTCGACCCGATCCAGCTCAACGCGGGCACCGCGATGGGTGAGGCCACCACGATGCAAGGGGTGCTCCCCCTGCTCGCCGGCACGGGCGCGCATCTCAACACCGACGGCAAGTGGATGGGCGACTCGCCGCAACTGCGCGACGTGCTCGGCCTCTACCAGCAGATCTACGGCGGCGGCCTCGGCGACCCGCAACTGCAGCAGGAGGCGAAGGGCCGGGACAAGTCGTTCCAGGAGTTCGCGGCAGGACGCGTCGGCATCCTGCTGGAGAGCGACTACTTCTGGCGCTCGGTCGTCGCGCCGAAGGACGGCATCGCCCCGATGGCGAACCGCGACCAGGTCGTCGGCTACGCGAAGATCCCGGCCGAGCAGCCCGGCAAGGGTCTTTCGGGTCAGGACTTCGTGAGCATGTCCGGCGGGTCGATGCGCGCGATCAACCCGGCCACGAAGTACCCGCAGCAGGCCTGGCAGCTGCTGGCGTTCATGAACTCCGCCGAGGCCGTGCGCGCCCAGCTGGGCGACACCGCCCGCATCACCCAGCGCGATGACGTCAACGCCGAGGTGCTCGGCCGCGACCCGATGCTCAGCTTCGTCGCCGAGCAGGTGCTTCCGCTCACCGCGTACCGCCCGGGACTTGCGGAGTACCCGCAGGTCTCCCAGGCGCTGCAGGAGGCAACGGCGGCCGTGGTCTCGGGCACCGCACCGGACCAGGCGGCACAGCAGTACCGGACCGCTCTGGAGGGTGCACTCGGTGGCGCTGACAACATCACCACCGGCTGACACGGGCGTCAGCAGGGGCGCCGCCCCCACCGTCCCGACGGACGCCGCAGGCCTCGGACGGATCCGGGCCTCGGCGTTCGTCGTGCCGGCACTGGCCCTGATCGGCGTCTTCCTCGTCTACCCCGCCCTGTGGACGCTCTACCTGGGGCTCACGAACTATCGGCTCACCGGCATCGCCGCGGCGCGGCCCCAGGTCGTCGGCCTCGACAACTACACCCACGCGCTCTCCGACCCCGAGTTCCTGAACTCGCTCTGGCTGACGCTGCTCTACGTGCTGGGCTCGGCCGTGATCGGGCAGTCGGTGCTCGGGTTCGTCCTCGCCTGGACGATGCGCAGCGTTCCGCGAGTGGTACGCACCGTCGTCGAGTCACTGGTGATGCTGGCCTGGATCCTGCCCGGCTCGGTCGTCGCCTTCCTCTGGATCGCGCTGCTGGACCGGGACTCGGGCACGCTCAACGCGCTGCTCGGCACACCGGGGATGGCCTGGCTGCTCGAGTACCCGATGCTCTCGATCATCGTGTTCAACACCTGGCGGGGCACGGCGTTCTCGATGCTGCTCTTCAGCGCCGCACTGAACGCGGTGCCGCCCTCGCAGCTGGAGACCGCTCGCATGGCCGGGGCGTCCGGGTGGCAGCAGCTGCGCGACGTGGTGTTCCCGCACATCCGGGGGCACGTGCTCACCAACCTGCTGCTGATCAGCCTCTGGACGTTCAACGACTTCGCCCCGTACCTGATCACGGCCGGTGGCCCGAACGACCGCTCCGAGATCCTTCCGGTCTTCGTCTACCAGACCGCGATCTTCGACGGGCAGCTCGGCTTCGGCAGCGCGATCTCGCTGATCATGCTCCTGATCAACCTCGTCATCGCCGTGATCTACCTACGTCTGCTCCGGGAGCGGCGCACGTGAACCCCGTACTCACACCGCGCGCGCTCGTCGGACGCGTGGCGTTCTACGTGCTCATCGCGCTGATCACGGCGTTCATGGCGGTCCCCGTCCTGTGGCTGCTGTTCGCGCCCTTCGACCGCACGCCGACGCTCAGCGCGTCACTGCCGCAGTGGACCTGGGACAACTTCACGGACCTGCTGGAGAACCCCTACGCGCTGATCTCGCTGGGCAACTCCGTGCTGCTCGCGCTGGGGAGCATGGTGCTCGTCACCGTGTTCGGTGCACTGGCGGCCTACGCCCTGTCCCGCGTGCACGTCCCGGGCCGCGACGTGCTGCTCTACGTGCTGCTGCTGCTCTCGTCGATCGTCACCGGCACGGCGGCGATGGTGCCGATCTTCCTGCTGATGTTCGAGCTGGACCTCATCGACTCCCAGTTGGGCGTCGTGCTCGTGCTCAGCGGCGGGCTGCTCCCCGCGGCGATCTTCATCCTGAAGGACTTCATGGACGCCACACCGCGCTCCTACGAGGAGTCGGCGCGGGTGTTCGGAGCGGGGCCGTTGCAGATCCTTCGTGACGTGGTGCTGCCGGTGGTGCGGCCGGGCATCGCGACGATCGCCGTCTGGACGATCGTGAACGTGTGGGGCAACTTCCTCACCCCGTTCATCCTGCTGCGCAGCCCCGAGAAGTCGCCCGCTGCCGTGGTGCTCTACACCTTCTACACCGAGGGCGGGCAAGCCGATCTGGGCCTGATCTCGGCGTTCTCGTTGCTCTACTCGATCCCCGTCGTCGCGATGTACGTGTTCGTCAACCGGCGCTACGGGTTCCGATTCCACGGAGGGATCAAGCGCTGATGGCCGACATCGAGCTGCGCCGGCTGGTCAAGGAGTACCCGAACGGGGTGCGTGCCGTCGACGGCCTCGACCTCACGATCGCCGACGGCGAGTTCTTCGCGCTGCTGGGCCCGTCCGGGTGCGGGAAGACCACGTTGCTGCGGTCGATCGCCGGCCTCGAGACCGTCACGAGTGGGAGCATCGAGATCGGCGGCCGCGACGTCACCCGGCTCACGCCGGGCGCGCGCGACATCGCGATGGTCTTCCAGGACTACGCGCTCTTCCCGCACATGACGGTGCGCGACAACATCGCCTACCCGCTGCGGATCAAGAAGGTGGGCAAGCCGGAACGCCACGCCAGGGCCGACGAGACGGCGCAGGGGCTCAGCCTGGGCCACCTGCTCGACCGGCGGCCCGGCCAGCTCTCGGGAGGACAGCAGCAGCGCGCGGCGCTGGCCCGTGCCGTGGTCTCCCACCCGCAGGTGTTCCTGTTCGACGAGCCCCTATCCAACTTGGACGCGCGGCTACGACTCGAGGCCCGCACATTCCTCAAACGGCTCCAGCGTGACCTCGGGGTCACCACCGTGTTCGTCACCCACGACCAGGCCGAGGCGCTCGCGATGAGCGATCGCATGGCCGTCATGGATGCGGGGCGGATCCGTCAGGTCGGTACCCCGCGCGAGGTGTTCCAGCGTCCCACCAGCACCTTCGTCGCGAGCTTCATCGGGTCGACCCCGATGAACCTGCTCGACGCCACCGTCGACCGCGACACCCTGCGGGTCGCGGGCGCCACGCTGCCGCTGCCCGCGGAGGCACGCCCGCACGTCAGCGACGGCGAGCGGCTCGTCTTCGCCGCCCGGCCCGAGTACATGGGCCTGCGCACCGAGCCCGATCCTGCCGGGCTCGCCGGGGTGGTCGCGATCGTCGAGAACATGGGCGTCGGATCGCTGGTCTCGCTCGAGATCGCCGGCGCGGAGGGCCCGAGCATCGTCCAGGTGACCGTGCCCGAGGGGGAGGAACCGGAGATCGGCTCCCGCGGCTGGGCGGTCGCTGTGCCGGAGCGCGTGCTCCTCTACCGGCACGACGACGGCGAGCTCGTGGGAAGCGAGCGGACCGCGGACGACGCAGCGCTCGCCGCCGCCGGGACCTGACATGGCGCAGGTCGTGCACCGCGGGCGGTGGACGCTGGAGGACCGCGCCGAAGGCTTCTACCGGGAGCTCCCCGTGGAGGTGCCCGACGGCGCGGGCGCCCTGACCGTCCGGCTGGGCTTCGACCGGAGCGCGGGCGTGCTCGACCTCGGCTGTTTCGGACCCGCCGGTTTCCGCGGCTGGTCCGGGGGTGCCCGTGACTCGTTCACGATCACACCCGGGTGGGCGACGCCCGGTTACCTGCCCGGCCCGCTCGAGGGCGGCATCTGGCACGTCTGCCTCGGGCTGCACCGGGTGCCGGCCGACGGTCTGGAGTACGAGGTGGTGGCCGAGGCCGGGCCCGCCTCGCCACCCACGCCGCCGAACGTCTCGCCCCCGCCGCCCGTCCGGGAGCGCCCGCCGCGCCGGGACCTGCCCGCCGAGCCCGGCATGCGCTGGCTCGCCGGTGACCTGCACAGCCACACCGTGCACTCCGACGGCACGCTGACCGTCGACGAACTGGCCTGCCTCGCCGCCGCGGGCGGACTGGACTTCCTCGCGGTGACCGACCACAACACCGTGAGCCACCACCCCGCGCTGGCCGCCGCAGGGCGACGCGCAGGCGTCCTGCTGCTGCCCGGCCAGGAGGTCACGCGCGACACCGGGCACGCCAACGCCTTCGGCGACATCGGATGGATCGACTTCCGCCGCCCCGCCGCGGACTGGCTGGCCGAGACCGAGCGCCGGGGCGGCCTTCTGTCGGTCAACCACCCGCTGGCGAACGACTGCGCGTGGCGGCACCCGATGCCACGCCGGCCCCGCTTCGCGGAGATCTGGCACTGGACCTGGCAGGACCGGCGCTGGGGCGGGCCGCTGGCCTGGTGGCTCGCCTGGGACCCGGACGTGATCCCGCTCGGCGGCAGCGACTTCCATTCCCCCGCGCAGGGCCGTCCCCTCGGGGCACCCACGACGTGGGTGCAGTGCCCAGGCGACGACGTGCTGGCAGGGATCTCCGCGGGCCGGATCGCGATCAGCTCGGGCCGCGATGCCCCGCTGCTGCTCCGCGTCGGCGACGAGATCGTGGTACACGGGGGAGACGGGACATACCTCGTCAACCCCGACGGTGGCCGCCGGGTGGTATTCGGCGACCGTAGGTCATTCCGCGCAAATCCGGGCCCGTATCGGCTGGAATCCTCCGATAACTCCGTCATCGCACTTGTCGCGTAGGCGCCGCTGATAACCCACGGTGGGTAGCCCGGACGTCGTACGATCACTCACGGGCCGCCCGCGGACAAGGCCGTCTCCCCGCGGTTCAGCGTTTACTGCCGGCTGATGCGCAGAAAGGGACGGCTGTATGGAGCGATACCGGATGGTGGGTTTCGACAGCGCACGCTGGGACGGCTTCGCGTTCCGCGACGGCGACATCGTGATCAGCACACCGCCGAAGAGCGGCACCACCTGGATGCAGATGATCTGCGCCCTACTGGTTTTCGGAACACCGGACTTCGACCGCGAACTGGACGCGCTCTCGCCGTGGCTCGACTGGTCGCTGGAGCCGCGTGAGTCGGTGCTGGCCACCCTGGAAGCTCAGCAGCACCGCAGGTTCATCAAGACGCACACGCCGCTCGACGGGTTGCCCATCGATCCCCAGGTGACCTACGTGTGCGTCGGTCGCGACCCGCGAGATGCCGGCATCTCATTGGGCAACCACAGGGCGAACATCGACCTGGAAGCGGTCGTGCGGGCACGAGAGGCGGCCGGCCTGGCGCACGTGTCCCCCACCAGTGCGCCCGTGAGCGAGGAGGCGTCCGAGCGGGACCGGTTCCGGCACTGGATGCTGGACGACACACCGGTGACGAGCAGCCACTACACCCTGCGCTTCACGATGCACCACCTCACCACCTTCTGGGACGCGCGCGAGTCGGCCGGCGTGATCATGGTGCATTACGACGATCTCAAGGCCGATCTGCTCGGCGAGATGCGCCGCCTCGCCGTACGGCTGGGTATCACCGTGCCCGAGTCGGCATGGCCATCGCTCGCGCGTGCGGCGACCTTCGAGGACATGCGCAAGCAGGCTCCCCGACTCGTCCCCAATGTCAGCAAAGCCGTCTGGCGGGACAATGAGCGGTTCTTCAACCGCGGCGTGAGCGGGCAGTGGGTCGACGTGCTGGACGACACCGACCTGCATGAGTACGCGGCGCGAGTCACCGAGTTCACCGCGCCCGACCTGCTGGATTGGGCCCACCGCGAGCCGATCACGCAATTCTGACCGGCCTGTACTGCAGATCGACGTATGGAAAGGAATGGCCCCTGTGGTGCGATACCGGTCGGTGTTTCAGGACAGCGCGCGCTGGGACGGCTTCGCGTTCCGCGACGGCGACATCGTGATCAGCACACCACCGAAGAGCGGCACCACCTGGACGCAGATGATCTGCGCCCTACTGGTGTTCGGAACACCGGACTTCGACCGCGAACTCGACGCGCTCTCGCCGTGGATGGATGGGCTGACGCAGTCTCACGATTCGGTGCTGGCAGCCCTGGAGGCGCAGCAACACCGCAGGTTCATCAAAACGCACATCCCGCTGGACGGGTTGCCATTCGACGCCCGGGCCACCTACGTGTGCGTCGGCCGCGACCCGCGAGATGTCGGCATCTCGCATCGGAGCCACAGCGCGAACGTGAACGTGGAAGCGTTCCTCGCAGCACGCGAGGCAGCGGTCGGGCCGTCCGACGTGGGCGTGTTCGCCGGCCGTGCGCACACCGCGCAGGAACTCTCCGAACGCGACTATTTCCGGCGCTGGATGCTGGACGACCGGCCGGTCACGGAAAACGACGCCACCCTGATCTACACGATGCACCACCTCGGCACATTCTGGGACGCGCGGAACTCGGCGAACGTCGTGATGGTGCATTACGACGATCTCAAGGCCGATCTGCTCGGCGAGATGCGCCGCCTCGCACAGCGACTCGACATCACCGTGCCGGAGTCGGCGTGGCCGTCCCTGGTGCGCGCAGCGACGTTCGACAACATGCGTAAACAGGCCGCCCGGCTCGTCCCCGAAGCCGGCAGGGCGATCTGGCGGGACAGGGAGAGATTCTTCAACCGCGGTGTGAGCAGGCAGTGGGTCGGTGTGCTGGACGACGCCGACCTGCGGGAATATGCGGCGCGCGTCTCCGAGCTCGCCGCACCTGACCTACTGGGATGGGTCCACCGCACGCCGATCACAACGCCCTCGCGAGCCGCCCGGAAGGAAGCGGGATGACGGTGCGATACCGGATGCTGGCCCAGGACAACGCGCGCTGGGACGGCTTCACGTTCCGCGACGACGACATCGTGATCAGCACCCCGGCGAAGAGCGGCACCACCTGGACGCAGATGATCTGCGCTCTCCTGGTGTTCGGAACGCCGGACTTCGACGGCGACCTGGACGCGCTCTCGCCATGGCTGGACGCGCTGACGCAGTCGCACGATTCGGTGCTGGCGACCCTGGAGGCGCAGCGACATCGCAGGTTCATCAAAACGCACACGCCGCTGGACGGGTTGCCGTTCGACCCGCGGGTGACCTATGTGTGCGTCGGCCGCGACCCGCGAGATGTCGGCATCTCGTCGCGGAACCACCTGGCTAACGTGAATGCGGAAGCGTTCCTGCGGGCACGCGAATCAGCGGTCGGGCCCGCCGACGTGGGCGAGATTCCCACCCAGATGCAAACGGCGCGGGAGCTCTCCGCACGCGACCACTTCCGGCAGTGGATGCTGGACGACGCCCCGGTCACGGAGCACCTCTTCAGTTTGCGCTTCACGCTGCACCACCTCAGCACGTTCTGGGAGGCTCGGAAGTCGGCCAACGTGGTGCTCATGCACTACGACGACCTCAAGGCCGATCTGCTCGCCGAGATGCGCCGCCTCGCACAGCGACTCGACATCACCGTGCCGGAGTCGGCGTGGCCGTCACTGGCGAACGCGGGCACCTTCGAGAACATGCGCCGGGACGCCCGCCTCGTCCCGGAGTCCCGATTCGGCTTCTGGCTGGACAACCAGCGGTTCTTCAACCGCGGGGTGAGCAGGCAATGGGTAGACGTGCTGGACGATGCCGACCTGCAGGAATATGCGGCACGCGTCACCGAACTCGCCGCACCCGACCTGCTGGGATGGGTGCACCGCGAGCCGGTCACGACACCCTCGTGACCGGCTCGCGAGATGCGGACGTGCCGCGTGCTCCCGTCCTCCCGTTCAGGTCGGCAGCAGGGCGCGCACGGTTCTGATCGACTCGTCGACCGTCTGCACGTGCGTCGGGATGGTCAACTCCGGTCCGGCGGGCGGCTCGTACGGGTCGTCCACGCCGGTCAGGCCGGTCAGCCGGCCCGCACGTTGCAGCGCATAGAGCCCCTTGACGTCGCGATCGGCGCACACGTCGGCAGGGGCCGCGACGTATACCTCGAAGAACTTCACGCCCGACTCGGCGTGTGCGGCACGGACCTTGTCCCGAGCCTCTGCATAAGGCGCTATCACCGGGACGAGAACGATGACGCCATTGCGTGCGAGGAGCGTGGCGATGTGACCGATCCGCCGAACGTTCTCCTCCCGGTCGGCACGGCTGAAGCCGAGATCCGGGGTGAGGTTGCGCCGGATCTCGTCGCCGTCGAGCACCTCGACCCGCAATCCCTCGTCGCGTAGCTGCGCCGCGAGTCCCGCGGCGATCGTCGACTTGCCGGAACTGGGCAAACCGGTGAACCACACGGTAATGCCGAGGCCGTATTCTGATCCCGTCACGTCGATCCAATCTAATACCGTAATGACGGTTGATCCGGTGGCGAGCGGCTCACAAATAGTGGTTGACGACGACGATCCCACCGCCGGAACGACTGATAGGGGAGCTTATGCGATGCCGTACTTTTCCGGTGCGATGATTCCGTTCGGGTCGGGTGCCGACGTGATGCCCGACATCAGGCGCCGGAACCCGGTGCCTCGAAGATCGCGCGCACTCGTGCGATACCGGGAGCGACCGCCTCCGTTGCGGGAGCCCGTGGCTACCACCACGGCCGACAACAACCGCCGCCGGTGCGCAAGCACGTCAAGCCCGCTGGTCGGAACACCTTCGAGTGAGATTCTCGGGACGATTGGATCTCATGAGCCACAACAGTCCAAGCTGTCCCACATGCACCGCACGTCACAGGAAACCGCAGCCGTCGTCGACGGCGCGGCAGTTGTCGGCGTGCCGGGCAACCGCGGTTGGAAATCGGTAACCAACCGGGGCTGGAGCCAGGACCCGCGAGACACCGCCGACCTGGTGGACCACTAGCCCACGAGACCGGGGCGACACCCCGCCCCGTCGACCGCCGCCGCCCTACCCTCCCCCCGGTGCGGCGGCGGTCGTTCGGTCCTTCGCGATCCGCCTCAGGAATCCGCCGGGTGGTCCTGCGCCATCCGCCGGTACATCTCGGCGGCAGCCCGGGAGAACCCGTCGGGTACGCCCACGCCGGCCACCGTGTCGGCGGCCTCCTCCATCTCCCCCACCCAGCGCCAGGCCTTCGGACCGGCCTGCGCGCTCAGTTTGTCGAGGACACCGGCGAGGTCCACCCCGTCGCGGGCCAGCAGCTCGCCCAGCGCGTCCTGCACGCCGTAGCCGCGCGCGGCGGCGGCGACCGCGAGCCAGACCGCGGGCATCGCCTTGCTCTGCATCGCGTAGCAGGCCTTGAGCGCGCTCGCCGAGCCCAGGTCGGGGCCGAGCACGCGGGCCTCGAACGGCGAACCGGCGAACAGCTCCGCCACCGTGGCGGCGTGCGCGCCGGAGAGCAACAGCACGGTGTGCCCGGCCTCCCACGCCGGCGGCCCGATGACCGCCCCGTCCACGACGTTCTCGGCGCCCAGGACCGTGCCGATCCGCCGCACGGTGTCCGGGGAGACGGCGTTCGCGTCGACGTAGATCGGCCGGTCCGGGCGGTCGGCCAGCGCCGCGGCCACCTGCTCGGCCACGTCGACGGCGGCGTGCGGCGGGCAGATCGAGACGATCACGTGCGAGCGGGCCGCCAGCGCGGCGACGTCGGGTACGCCGATGAGATCGGCGAGCTCCGCGCGCTTCGACGTGGCGTTGCTGCGTCCGGCGGCCGCCCAGATCACGGCGCCGGCCACGGGCTTGAGGGCTGCTCCGAGGGCCGCACCCATGGCGCCGGGGTGCAGCACGCCGATCACCGGGCGGGGCGGGAGGCCTGCATGTTCGTCCACGCGACCATCATCGCCCCTCGCACAACGGGCACGGCGGAGGCCGTCAGGCACCGGCGAACAGCCGCACCACTTCGGCCTGCAGGTCCAGCAGCATCGGGCGCACGCCGGGTACGACGAGCCCGGCCAGCACGAACGTCGCGACGGTGAGGGCGGGCGCGACCACCCAGGTCTCAACCCGCCCGCCGGTGCGGAAACGCAGCGGGCGCGGGGTCCCGACCGGATACCAGCTGCGCTTGCGGATCCGGATGGGCCACAGCAGCGGTGCACCGGACTCGGTGACCGCGTCGCCGACCGAATGGATCACCATGCCCAGCGCCACAGCCGAGCCGAGCCAGCCGGCCGTGCCTGCCGTGCCGCCCGGCACGAACTCCTCCACCGCATAGGTCAGGAAACCCGCGATCACCAGCGACGGCGGGCCGGGCACCAGCGCGTCGAGCCCCTTGATCGCCAGGGCCAAGCACACGAAGAGCGTGCCGACCAGCACGGGAGTGCCCCAGCGGCCCGACGCGAAGTTGACGGCGAGGCCGATCAGCACGGCCGCCACCACGGTGTGGGTGAGCCCGCGGTGCGTGCCCTTGCCGGTGTCCCGGCGTCCCTTGGTCAGGTCGTAGACGAAGCCGGACAGCGGGCGGACCAGGTAGCAGGCCAACCACGACGCCACGGAGAACCGACGGGTCGCCATCGACGACGGATGGTCCAGGTCGGGCAGCAACGCCGCGCCCGCGCACACCGCGGCGAAGGTCAGCACCGTCCCCGCACTCGGTTCGACGCCCACCCACCGTGGTGCGAATCCTGCGACTGCGAGCCCGAGGGCTGCACCGGACGTTGCGTGACTTACCCCGAGCACCCGGACAACGTAATCGATCTTGGGCGAACATATGTGCGAGGCGCGCCGGACCCTGCCAACCCCTGCTGATCGGCCGCGGCGGTCCGTTGCTCAGAGCCCCAGGCGCTTCAGGATCTCCTGCGCCCCGAGGGTGGGAGTCAGCTCCCCGCCGCGCACGTCGCGCTCGAGCTGGGGGATCGCCTCGCGCACGGTGCGGTCGGACTGCAGCCGGTCCATCAGCTGGTCACGGACCATCGCCCACATCCACTGAACCTGCTGGTCGGCGCGGCGGCCGGCCAGCTCGCCCGCCTCCTCCAGCGCGGCGCGATGGGCCTCGACGACGTCCCAGACCTCCGCCATCCCGGCGCCACTCTGGGCGCTGCAGGCCAGCACCCGGGGACGCCACACGGCGTTCGGGGGCGTCACGAGCCGCAGCGCGCCGGCCAGCTCGCTCGCCGCGCGGGTGGCGTCCTTCTCGTGCGGGCCGTCGGCCTTGTTGACCGCGATCACGTCGGCCAGCTCGAGGATGCCCTTCTTGATCCCCTGCAGCGAGTCGCCGGTACGGGCGATCGTGAGCAGCAGGAACGTGTCGACCATCCCGGCCACGGCCACCTCGGACTGGCCGACGCCGACCGTCTCCACGAGCACCACGTCGTACCCGGCCGCCTCCACCAGCACGATCGACTCGCGGGTGGCGCGCGCCACCCCGCCAAGCGTCCCGGCGCTCGGGGACGGGCGGATGAACGCGTTCTCGTCGACGGCCAGTGCGGCCATCCGCGTCTTGTCACCCAGGATCGAGCCCTTGGTCCGGGTGGAGGACGGGTCGACGGCGAGCACAGCGACGCGGTGCCCCGCGCCGGTGAGCCGCGTGCCGAGCCGCTCGATGAACGTCGACTTCCCGACGCCGGGCAGGCCGCTGATCCCGACCCGCCGGGACGTGACGGCTTCCGGAGCCAGCTCCATCAGCAGCTGCTGCGCCGCCTGCCGGTGGTCGGTGCGGTTCGACTCGACGAGGGTGATCGCACGGGCCAGCACCGCGCGTGAGCCGCCGAGCACCCCCTTGACGAGGGCCGGCACATCGATCTCGCGGGCCACGGCCCTCCTCCCGAGCTCGCCGCATCGGCGGTGGCTCACGCCCTGTGCTGGGCCGCCAGCTTCTGCAGCAGGTCAACGGCGGCCTCGGCGATCACGGTGCCCGGGCCGAACACCGCCGCAGCGCCCGCATCGTGCAGGGCCGGGTAGTCCCCGGGCGGGATCACGCCGCCCACCACGACCATGATGTCGGCGCGGTCCAGCTTCGCCAGCTCCTCGCGCAGCTCCGGGACCAGCGTGAGGTGCCCCGCGGCGAGCGAGTTGACCCCGACGACGTGCACGTCGGCCTCCACCGCCTGCCGGGCCACCTCACCCGGGGTCTGGAACAGCGGGCCGACGTCGACGTCGAAGCCGAGGTCGGCGAACGCGGTGGCGATCACCTTCTGGCCACGGTCGTGCCCGTCCTGGCCCATCTTCGCGACGAGGATGCGCGGCTGGCGCCCCTCCTCCGCCGCGAACTCGTCCACCAGCTCGCGCGCCCGGTCGATCGCCGGGCTCGACCCGGCCTCCTCGGAGTACACACCGGAGATGATGCGCACCTGACCGGCGTGGCGCCCGAACACCTTCTCCAGCGCGTCGGAGATCTCCCCCACGGTGGCCTTCGCGCGCGCCGCGTTCACCGCCAGGGCCAGCAGGTTCTGCTCGTCGCTGCGCGCCGTGCCCTCCGCGATCTGCGCTGCCGCGGTGGTCAGAGCCTGCAGCGCCGCGTCGACCTCGCGCGAGTCGCGCTCCTCGCGCAGCCGCCGCAGCTTCTCCAACTGCTCGCGGCGCACCCCGGCGTTGTCGACCTTCAGGACCTCGACGTCCTCGTCCTGGTCAACCACGTATTTGTTCACGCCGATCACCGGCTGGCGGCCCGAGTCGATCCGCGCCTGTGTGCGGGCCGCGGCCTCCTCCACGCGCAGCTTCGGGATGCCGGCGTCGATGGCCTGCGCCATCCCGCCTGCCTTCTCCACCTCCTGGATGTGCGCCCAGGCGCGGCGGGCGAGGTCGTAGGTGAGCCGCTCGACGTAGTAGCTGCCGCCCCACGGGTCGATCACCCTCGTGGTGCCGGACTCCTGCTGCAGCAGCAGTTGCGTGTTGCGCGCGATGCGCGCGGAGAAGTCGGTGGGCAGCGCGAGCGCCTCGTCCAGCGCGTTGGTGTGCAGGCTCTGCGTGTGGCCCTGCGTCGCCGCCATCGCCTCGACGCAGGTGCGGATCACGTTGTTGTAGACGTCCTGTGCCGTCAGCGACCAGCCGGAGGTCTGGGAGTGGGTGCGCAGCGACAGCGACTTCTCGTTCTGCGGGGAGAACTGCTTCACGAGCTTCGCCCACAACAGGCGCGCCGCCCGCAGCTTCGCGACCTCCATGAAGAAGTTCATCCCGATGGCCCAGAAGAACGACAGGCGCGGTGCGAACCGGTCGATGTCCAAACCCGCGTCGAGCCCGGCCCGCAGGTACTCCACGCCGTCGGCGAGGGTGTAGGCGAGCTCGAGGTCGTTGGTGGCTCCCGCTTCCTGGATGTGGTAGCCGGAGATGGAGATCGAGTTGAACCGCGGCATCTCCCGTGAGGTGAACGAGAAGATGTCGGAGATGATCTGCATCGAGGGCTGCGGCGGGTAGATGTAGGTGTTGCGGACCATGAACTCTTTGAGGATGTCGTTCTGGATGGTCCCGGTGAGCTTGTCGTGCGGGACGCCCTGCTCCTCCGCCGCCACGATGTAGAGCGCGAGCACGGGCAGCACGGCACCGTTCATCGTCATCGACACCGACATCTCGCCGAGCGGGATGCCCTCGAAGAGCCGCCGCATGTCGTAGATCGAGTCGATCGCGACGCCCGCCATGCCCACGTCACCGGCCACGCGCGGGTGGTCGGAGTCGTAGCCGCGGTGGGTGGCCAGGTCGAACGCGATCGACAGCCCCTTCTGCCCGGCGGCGAGGTTGCGCCGGTAGAACGCGTTGGACTCCGTGGCCGTGGAGAACCCGGCGTACTGGCGGATCGTCCACGGCTGGGTCGTGTACATCGTGGGGTACGGGCCGCGCAGGTACGGCGCGATGCCCGGGTACGTGCCGAGGAAGTCCACGTCGGCGAGGTCGGCCGCCGTGTACAGCGGCTTCACCGCGATCCCCTCCGGGGAGTCCCACGCCGGGACATCGGCGTGCCACTGCCCGGTCCCGCTCTCCGCGCCGCTCTCCAGGGGGACCTGGGTGAAGTCGGGCAGGCTCGTCATCGCGCCCCCTCCTGTGCCGTCGCTCGTGGCGTCTGCGCGATCTCCTGGGCCGCGTAGACCGACTCGATCACTGCCAGCGCATCGACACCGGTGTAGAGCGTGTCGTCCACACCGGGGACGGCGACCGTGCCAGCGAGGAGCACGTAACGGGCGCCCGCGTCGCGCAGCGCCGCCACCGTCTCCTCACCCCGCTCGCGGTAGAGCGCGTCGGTGGAACACAGGACCGCCACCGGGGTGGCCGCCTCGGCGAACTCGGCGGCGACCTCGTCGGCATTGGTGGTGGGCCCGGCCTCCGGCACCTCGATCCCGCCCGCCTGCAGCAGGTTGCGGGCGAAGCCGGCCCGCGCGGTGTAGGCGGCCAACGGCCCGAGCGTGGCGAGAAACGCGCGCGGACGGGCTCCGGTGGCGGCGAGCAGGGCGTCGGACCGGTCGCGGTAGGCCTCGAACGGCTCGGCGAGCCGGAACCGCGGCAACCCGCCACCGGGAGCCTCGGGCACGGGGCGACGCTCCACCGGCTTCTCGGCGGGGTCGGCGAACTCGCTCACCCCGGTGATGGCGGCCCGGCGCGTGGCCACGTCGGCCAGCCTGCGCCCACGGACCATCGCCACCTGCTCCGCCAGGAAGCCGGACCCGATCGCGGCGAGCGCACCGCCTGCGGCCTCGATGTCCTGGAAGAACGCCCATGCCGAGCGCGCCAGCTCCGCGGTGAGCGACTCGACGTACCAGGAGCCACCGGCCGGGTCGATCACGCGGGCGAGGTGCGCCTCCTCGACGAGCAGGGACTGGGTGTTGCGCGCGATCCGCCGGGAGAACGGTTCGGAGGCCCCGATCGCGGCATCGAACGGCGCGACGGTGACCGCGTCGGCACCACCGACCCCGGCGGCGAAGCCCGCGAGGGTGCCACGCAGCAGGTTGCCGTAGGGGTCGCGCCGGGTGAGCATCGCCGGCGAGCCGACCGCGTGCTGGCGCTGCGGCTCCGGCGAGCCGCAGACCTCGGTGACACGCGCCCAGAGCCGCCGGGCCGCCCGCAGTTTCGCGATCGTGGGGAACTGCTCGGCGGTGGCCGCGTAGCGGAACTCGAGCAGCCGGCCGGCGGTGGCCAGGTCCAGGCCGGTGAAGTCGCCTTCGCGACCCCCGCTGCCGGTGAGCACGCGCAGGTACTCCAGGCCCGCCGCGAGCGACCAGCCCAGCTCCTGCGCATCGGACGCCCCTGCCCCGTGCACCGGTAGCGCGTTCACCACGATGGCCCGCACCTGCGGGAACTCCTCGGCGACGTGCCGGGCCAGCGGGAGCACCTCGGCGATGTCCGGGCCCTCGCCGGTACGCACCCGCCGTCCGACGGGGTCGAGCCCGAGCGTGCCGAGCAGGCCGGCCGGGCGGACCGCACGCTCGGTGGCGAGCTCGAGGAACACTTCCGCGGCCTCGATCTCGGTGTCGGCCGGGGCGGCGGAGGCGTCGAGGACCACGGGCGCCAGGTCGAGAAGCACGTCGCCGAGCACGGAGGGCAGGTCGGCGACGGCACTGGCTCCCTCGCCGACGACCAGCCAGATCGACCGCACGCCGTTCTCCAGGTCGGCCAGCACGGCCTGCCGCGCGAGCGCGGGATCGGGTTCGGCGTGCCGCTGGCGGACGTCCCATCCGTCCGGCGCAGGCCCGGCGGCCCCGGCACCCCGCACGTACGGGGCCGTGCCGGGCACACCGACGTCGAGCCGTGGTGCGTCATCCGCCGTGTAGAGCGGGCGTATCCGAAGACCGCCGGGACCGGTCCGGGTCAGCTTCTCGAACCCCGCGCCGGGCGGTGCGTCCTCGCCGATCCGCCCGGATCGGCGCACGACCTCGTCCACGAGCCGGAGCCAGTCGTCGCGGCCGGCAGGTGGGAAGTCCGCCGCGAGCGAGAGCTCCTCCGGTTCGGCCGGGGCGCCGGCGTCCAGTGCGTCGCTGTCGACCTTCGCCGTGTTCATCGCTTCGCCGTCTTCGCGCTGACCGTGGCTGTCCTCGACCTGCTCATCACTGCGACTCCTCGCCGCCCGCGGCGTCTGCGCCGTGTACGGGCCAGGTGTCGGAGTCTAGTGAACGGCGCCCGCCGAGGGCCTCTCGCGCGCAGCGTGACGTGCCGCACCGCGGGCTCACGCCAGGACGATCGAGTTGCCCTCCACCTGGATGTTCCTGGCGGGCAACGGCGACTGGGCAGGCCCGCGGACCACGGAGCCGTCGGTAACCGAGAACCGGCTGCCGTGGCACGGGCAGTTGATCGTGCCGTCGGACACCTGGGAGACGGTGCATCCCTCGTGGGTGCAGGTCGAGGAGAACGCCTTGAACTCACCGGCCGTCGGCTGGGTGACCACGACCTGCCGGTCGGCGAAGATCGTGCCTCCCCCGACAGGGACGTCGGTGGTGCTGGTGAGCGCGCCGCCGCCACCGGACGACGCCGCGCCCGGGGCACCGGTTGGGGCAGGCGCTGCCGGGGCCGGAGCGGCGGAACCGCCGGAGCCGTAGCTGCTGCATGCGCTCAGCGCCGCGGCACAGACGCCACAGGCGCCGACCATGACAGCCCGCCGCGGAAGGGCCGGGGTGGGGAGCTTGGCGTGCACGAGGAACTCCTCAGAAAGTCAGGCCCGATGTGGTGAAGAACCACACCGAGGAGGTCAGCCAGAGGGCGGTCATCGCCGTGAACACCATCCCTCCCAGCACTGGAAGGCTCCATGCCGGGGTGTGTGACCTCTGTAGCAACAACATCTTGGTGACGAAGGCGCCGTAGAAGAAGCACCCGAAGAGCGAGTGCAGGAGCGTGCGCAGGCTGCCGCCCTGGAACCCGAGCGCGTAGAGGCAGTGCACCGCAACCGGCACGGTCAGCAGCACCGCCACCCGGCCGGACCAGCGGTGCAGCGCCGGCACCCAGTGCGGTGCACGGATGCGCGGGAACCGCCCGTACATCAGCATCGACGAGCCGAGCTGCACGAGGACCAGCAGGAACGCGGCCGTGCCGAGCCACGCCTTGACCGCGACACCGCTGGAGAAGCCGGCGAGGTTGATGGCGAAGAACGTGGGCTCGTGCACCCGGCCGTACACCCCGAGCCCGACGGCGACGAGCGAGCCGATGGCCGCCGACAGGAGCACTCCCCCGTGGCGGGGGCGCCTGCGCAACCCGCGGCGGGGACGCCTGCGGACGGGCTGAGGGGACCGCATCGCCGCGGTCACCGGCGGATCACCGGGGAGCCACCGTCGAGGGCGGTGACCTCGACGGGCACCCCGTCGATCGTGACACCACCGGGGTTTGCGGGGTCGAGCACCGGGGCGGGCCGTCGCTCCCCCGCCGCGGACGCCACCCCGGTCACCTCTCCGTCACCGGTGACGACCCAGCCGACCCGCGTGGCCACGCCGCGCACGTCGGCCCGGCCCTCGTAGAGCCCCGCAGGCGCGTCGACGCCCTCCGCCGTGTACTGCCACGCTTCCTCGCCGTTGGTCTTCACGGTGCCCGTCGACGACGTGCCGTCCGCGGTGCCCGTGATCGTCGTGGAGCCGTCCTTGCTCTCGAGCGTCAACTGGTCACCCCGCAGGCTTCCCTCGAGCCACGCCTCCATGGCCTTGCCGTCGCAGACGTAGGCGACGGCGCGGCCGTCCTTCACCGCGATCGCCACCGAGGCCTCGCGGCCCGCCGTCCACCCGGCGTAGGCCTTCTCGGCGACGGCCTCGTTCGCGGCGCCGGCGTTCTCGGCCGGGGCGGCGGCAGCCGGAGCGGGCACCGGCGTGAGACGAGCGAGGTCGACCACTGTGGACGGTTCGGCCGCAGGCGCGGCCGCGGACTGCTGCGCCGCGTTCTGCTGGCTCAGCATGTTGGCGATGAGGAAACCGGCGCCGAGTGCGGCCACCGCGGCCAGCGTCAGCAGGGGCGCGTACCTCTTCATGTTCTCCCCGCGAGGTCGGGGCCCGGCCGGCTGCCGGACGTGCTCACTCAACACACGGCCAACGGGCAGGAAGGGTTCAATCGGATATTCTGCGAAATCGGAACACCAACCGCACTGAACCGCCGGACGCCCTGATACGTCCCATGTATAGGTGCTGTTCCCCGTTGGGGTTCCGCGCCCCGTCCGACGTCCCAGGGAGATCCGGGAGCATGCCCGATGCACGTCCTCGAACACCAGACGAGGCCCTGGTGCATGCCGTCTACCAGGACCACGGGCGAGCCCTGCTCGCCTACGCCACCCGGCTCACCGGCGACCGCGGCGCCGCGGAGGATGTCGTGCAGGAGACGTTGATCCGCGTGTGGCGCCACCCGGACGCGCTGGCCAACGGTAGGGGCTCCACCCGGGGGTGGCTGCTCACGGTGGCGCGCAACATCATCACCGACCGGATCCGGGCCAGGGCGTCCCGGCCGCAGGAAGTGCCCGAGGCACCCGACGCTCCACCCGTGGAGCGCGATCACGCCGATCGCGTGGCCACATCCGTCACCGTCCTGGCGGCCCTCGAAGAGTTGTCCGAGGACCACCGGGGCGTGCTCGACCAGATCTACTTCCAGGGGCGGAGCCTCGGCGAGGCCGCCTCTGCGCTCGGCATACCGCCGGGCACGGTCAAGTCACGGTCGTACTACGCGCTGCGCGCCCTGCGGCAGCACTTGACGAGCCGCGACCCGGCTGGGGACGAGGTGCCGGCATGACGCACGCCTATCGATCGCACGACCCGGAGGAGCTGGGGGCCTACGTCTTCGGACTCCTCACCCCGGAGCAGGCACACGTCGTGGAGGAGCACCTCGCCGTGTGCCCGGAGTGCCACCGCGAGTGGGAGGAGCTACGCCAGATGACCGACCTGCTCGATGAGGTCCCCCCTGAGGTGTTCCTCGAGGGTCCTCCGGACGGGGATCTGGTACTGCAGCGAACCCTGCGGCAGATCCGCTCGGAGGTCAGCGCCAAACAGCGGCGCACCCGCCTGACCGTGGCGGCGGCAGCGGTCGTCGGTGTGGCCGTGGTGCTCGGCGGTGGGGTCGCCGTCGGCCGGGCCATGGCGCCCGCGCCCACCATCGTGGCCGCCGCGCCGGCGCCTGGTGACGAGGACGCCGTCGCGGGCACCCGGGTGCTCACCGGCACCGGTCCCGACGGCGTGGCGATGACGGCGAAGATCATCCCGGCCGCGGGCTGGGTGCGGGTCAGCGCCACGGTGCAGGGCGTCCCGGCCGGGGAGCGGTGCCAGCTGGTCGTGGTGGGCCGCGACGGGAGCCGCGAGGTGGCCGGAAGCTGGCTCGTGCCGCAGTCGGGCTGGCGCCAGGGCATGACGCTCGACGGTTCGGCGATCGTCGCCCCGGACCAGGTGGCGGCCGTGGTGGTGCAGAACGAGGCGGGCCACCAGTTCGCCGAGCTGCACGCATAGACACGGCATAGACACGGCACGGACACACGGCCGGGTACCCGCGCGCTGATCACAGCGCGCTGGTGCCCGGCCGTTCTCGTCCCCGGACGCACCGGTCGTCACACCGGTGCGCAGGCACCGTCCTCGGTCGACTTCGAGACCTCCGACACCCTGCTCGACCGCCAGCTTCTACGTCATGTAGAAACTACTACATAAGGTAGAAAATCGGTCGAGCGGAGGCTCTGCGTGGACGCCCTGGACCTGGCGCGCTGGCAGTTCGGGATCACGACGATCTACCACTTCTTGTTCGTCCCGCTGACGATCGGCCTGTCCGTGGTCGTCGCCGCGCTGCAGACGGCGTGGTACCGCACGGGCCGGACCGAGTACCTGCGGGCCACCAAGTTCTTCGGCAAGCTCTTCCTGATCAACTTCGCGATGGGCGTGGTCACCGGCATCGTGCAGGAGTTCCAGTTCGGCATGAACTGGAGCGCCTACTCGACCTTCGTCGGGGACGTCTTCGGGGCCCCGCTCGCGCTGGAGGCGCTGCTCGCGTTCTTCCTGGAGTCCACGTTCCTCGGACTGTGGATCTTCGGCTGGGACCGGCTCTCCCGCCGCGTGCACCTCGCCACGATCTGGGCGGCCGCGATCGGCTCCAACCTGTCCGCCTACTTCATCCTCTCCGCGAACGCCTGGATGCGGCACCCGGTCGGGTTCACCGTCGACCCCGTCACGCGCCGGGCGCGGCTCACGGACATCGGAGCGGTGCTGACCAACCCGCAGGCCTGGTCGACCTACCTGCACGTCGTCTCCGCGTCGTTCGTCGTGGCCGGCCTGTTCGTCGTGGCGGTCAGTGCCTACAAGCTCCTGCACCGCGACCGCGCTCCACACCCGAGCGAGCCCGGGATGTTCCAGAAGGCGTTGCGCGCCGGGCTCGTCACGACCGTGCTGGCCGGGGCGGTGGTGATCTACTCCGGCGACCACCAGGCCAAGCTCACGGCCGAGTACGAGCCGATGAAGCTCGCTTCCGCCGAGGCGCTCTGGGACTCCGAGAACGCTGCGGGGTTCTCACTCTTCGCGGTGGGTGACCCGGCGGTCGGCGAGGCCGGCACCGGGCAGAACGTCTTCGACATCCAGGTGCCCTACGTCCTGAGCTTCCTCGCCACGGGGTCGCCGGCCGGTGAGGTGCAGGGGATCAACGACCTGCAGCAACGCTACGAGGCCCAGTACGGTCCCGGCGACTACGCGCCGAACATCCCGGTGATCTACTGGGCGTTCCGGCTGATGATGGGCCTGGGCCTGGCCGGTGTGGTCATCGGCGTGCTCGGGCTGTGGGTCACCCGGCGCGGCCACCTGCCCGAGCAGCGGTGGATGTACCGCGTGGCGATGGTCGGCCTGCCCGCGGCGATGGTGGCCAACATCTTCGGCTGGGTGCTCACGGAGATGGGACGCCAGCCCTGGACGGTGGTCGGCGAGCTCCTCACGGCCGCGAGCGTCTCCCCCGGCGTGAGCCTGGGCGAGGTGGCGTTCTCGCTCTCCCTGTTCACCGCGATCTACGGGGCGCTCGCGGTGGTGGAGGCCCGGCTGCTCTGGCGCTACGTCAAGGCGGGCCCCGGCCACGTCATGCCCTACCCGGGCGACGGCGAGCGCGAGCCCGACGCCGTGCCGGCGTTCAGCTACTAGCGGCCACGAGGAGCCGAGATGGATCTCCCAACAGTCTGGTTCGTCGCCATCGCCGTGCTGTGGACCGGCTACTTCGTGCTCGAGGGCTTCGACTTCGGCGTCGGGATGCTGCTGCCCGTGCTCGGCAGGGGCGCCGACCGGGCCCACCGGGAGAGCGACCGCCGTGTCGTCATCAACGCGATCGGCCCCGTGTGGGACGGCAACGAGGTGTGGCTCATCACCGCCGTCGGCGCCATGTTCGCGGCCTTCCCCGCCTGGTATGCGGCCACGCTCAGCGGGTTCTACCTCCCGTTGCTGCTGGTCATACTGGCGCTGATCGGCCGCGGCGTGGCGTTCGAGTACCGCGGAAAGGTCGACGACCCGCGCTGGCGGGCGCGCTGGGACGGGGCGATCGTCACGGGCAGCGTGGTGCCCGCCTTCATCTGGGGAGTGGTGTTCGCCAACATCGTGCGGGGCGTGGAGCTGGGACCGGACGGGGTCGTGACCTCGAACCTCGTCGACCTGCTGAACCCGTACGCGCTGCTCGGCGGCATCACGACGGTCACACTGTTCGTCCTGCACGGCGCCGTCTTCCTGGCGCTCAAGACGGACGGGCCCGTACGCCACCGCTCCCGGGCCGTCGCCCGGAGGGCCGGTCCCGTGGCGCTGGTGGCGCTGGCCGGGTTCCTGCTGTGGACCGCCGACCAGCACGGGGTGCCGGTGCTCCCCGCCGCCGTGTCGGTCGCGGCCCTGCTCGCCGCGCTCGTCCTCGTGCTCCGCAGGCGGGAGGGCTGGTCGTTCGCGGCCACGGCCGTCGCGGTCGCGGCCTTCACCGCGGCGATCTTCGGCTCGCTGTTCCCGGTGGTGCTCCCCTCGCTCGTCGACCCGGCGTTCGACCTCACCGTCGCGGGCGCCGCCTCGGCGCCCTACACCCTGGGCGTGCTGAGCTGGATCGGCGCGGTGTTCCTGCCGCTGGTGATCGCCTACCAGGCGTGGAGCTACTGGGTGTTCCGGCGCCGGGTGACCAGGGCGCACGTCGGATGAGGCCCCTGGACCCACGGCTGGTGCGCACCACCCGCGCGGTGCGGGTGCACCTGGCGGTCACGGTGGTCTGCGGCGCCGGCACCACCGGGCTGATCCTGCTGCAGGCATGGCTGATCGCCCACGCCGTCGCGACCGCCACCACGGGAGTGACCGCGCAGGCGGTGGCCGGCACCGTCGGCGCCGTGGCGCTTGTGGCACTGGCTCGCGCCGGGCTGTCGTACGGGGCGGAGACCATGGCCCTGCGCAGCGCGGCGGGGGTGAAGTCGGACCTGCGCCGTCGACTCGTCCGGCACGTCACGGGGGGCGACCCCGCCTCCACCGACGCCGGACAGCTCGTCACGCTCGCCACCCGCGGCCTCGACGCCCTCGACGACTACGTCGCCCGGTACCTGCCCCAACTCGTGCTCGCTGCGCTCGTCCCCGTGGCCGTGCTCGTGGTGGTGCTCCGGGCCGACTGGATCTCCGCACTCGTGATCGCACTGACACTGCCGTTGATTCCGGTGTTCATGGCGCTCGTGGGCTGGCACACCCAGTCCCGCACACGCCGCCAATGGCACCTGCTGGAACGCCTCGGCGGCCACTTCCTCGACGTCGTGGAGGGGCTCCCGACGCTGGCCGTGTTCCGCCGGGCGAAGGCCGAGGCCGGGTTGATCCGGCGGGTGACCGAGGAGCACCGCTCCGCCACGATGGGCACGCTGCGGGTGGCGTTCCTGTCGGCGTTCGTGCTCGAACTGCTCGCCACGCTCGCCGTGGCGCTCGTCGCGGTGGAGATCGGGCTGCGGCTGCTCTACGGGCAGCTCGACCTGGAGACCGCCCTGCTCGTGCTGATCCTCGCCCCCGAGGCCTACCTTCCGCTGCGGGAGGTGGGCGCCCGGTTCCACGCGAGCACGGAAGGTCTCGCCGCGGCCGAACAGGTCTTCGCCGCACTGGAGCGCCCGCAGACCGTGGCGACTCGGACGGGCGACCCGCGGGTCCATTCCACGAACCCGGTTCCCGTGCGCGAGTCGCCCGCTTGCGGGGGGCCGGTCGCCGCCGCTCCCGAGGTCCGGTTCCACGACGTCGGGCTCACCTATCCCGGCCGGTCGCGACCGGCGCTCACCGGGGTGGACCTGACGCTGCGGCCCGGCGCGACGGTCCTCGTCACGGGACGCAGCGGAGCCGGGAAGACGAGCCTGGTGTCGTTGCTGCTGCGGTTCACCGACCCGACGGCAGGACGGATCACGGTCACCGGGAACGACGGCGAGCCCTGCGACCTGCGGGATGTGGATGTCGAGCAGTGGCGCCGGCGGATCGCGTGGGTGCCGCAGCGGCCCTACCTGTTCGACGCCTCCGTGGCCGACAACATCCGCCTCGGCGACCCGGACGCCTCCGACGCCGCCGTTCGCCGTGCGGCCCGGCTCGCCGAGGCGGAGGAGCTGATCGGCGCACTCCCCGACGGGTACGCGACCCTGCTCGGTGAGCGCGGCAGCAGGCTCTCGGCGGGGCAGCGCCAGCGCATCGCCCTCGCGAGGGCGTTCCTGCGGCAGGAGGGAGATGGCGCGCCGATCGTCCTGCTCGACGAGCCGACCGCTCACCTGGACCCGGAGAACGCCGCGGCTGTGCGGGCAGGCGTCACCCGGCTGCTCCGGGGACGCACGGGCGTGATCGTCGCGCACGACGCGGGCTGGGCCGACCTCGCCGACGAGGTCGTGCACCTGCACGACGGGCGGATCGCGGTACCGGCCGAGCCGGTCGGAGCAGTCGGATGAGGCGCCCGTACGACCCGCTGCACCGCATGATCGCGCTGGCAAGTCCGCGCGGGGCCCGCTTCGCCCTCGGCGTGCTGGCAGGCGCGACCGCCACCGCCGCCGGGGTGGGCCTGCTCATCGTGGCGGCCTGGCTGATCGCGACCGCCGCCACCCATCCCCCGATCACCGCGCTCAGCGTTGCGGTGGTCGCCACCCGGGCGCTCGGTGTCACGCGCGGGGTCGCGCGTTACCTGGAACGCCTGATCACACACGACGCGGCGCTGCGGACGCTGTCGGACGTGCGGGTGCGCGTGTACGAGCGGCTCGCGCGCACCGAGCCCATCCACCGCTTCCGCACGGGAGACCTGGTCACGCGGCTGGTGAGCGACACCGACGCCACGCAGGACCTGCTCGTCCGCGGGCTCACCCCACCGCTCGCCGCCCTGGTCACCGGCGCGGGCGTCGTCACGGTCGCCACGGTGGTGCTCGTACCCGGCGGAGTCCTGCTCGCGGCCGGGCTGCTGCTGGGTGGGGTCGCCGTACCGCTGTTCGCGGCGGCCGCCGGCCGGAAGCCGGGCCACCGGCGCGCCGCTGCCCGTGGGGCGCTCTCCACGGCCCTGGTCGACGCGTTGCACGGGGCGCCCGACCTCGTCGCCTACGGGGCGATGCCCGCTGCCATCGCGCGCGTCGAGGAGGCCGACGCCGAGCTCACGCGGGTCGAGCGGCGTGATGCCGGCCTGCTCGGGCTCGGCGCCGGGGCATCCGCGCTGATCGCAGGCCTGACGCTGTGGGGCACGCTGCTGCTGGGGGTCACCGCCGTCGAGAACGGCGCGCTCGGACCGGTGCCACTCGCCGTGCTGGTGCTCACCGCACTGGCCGCGTTCGAGATCGTCGCCCCGCTGCCCGCGGCGGCGGCACGGCTCGGGGCGGTGCGCGCGGCGGGCGCGCGCCTGTTCGACGTCCTCGACACCCCGCCCGCGGTGCGGCTGCGGCGTGCCCGGCCCGTCCTCCCGGAGTACGGCCTGCGGATCCGGGACCTGCACGTCCGGTACGGGCCCGACGAACCGTGGGCCCTCGACGGCCTCGACCTGGACGTCCCACCGGGCCGGCGCATCGCGGTGCTCGGTCCCAGCGGCTCGGGGAAGAGCACGCTCGCCGACGTGCTGTTCCGCTTCCGCGACCCGGACCGCGGCACGGTCCTCCTCGACGGCGTGGACGTCACGACCCAGGACCCCGACGTCGTGCGCGCCGACGTGAGCGGCGTGCCGCAGGACCCGCACGTCTTCGCCAGCACCGTGCGGGAGAACCTCCGGCTCGCCCGGCCCGGCGCGTCCGACGAGGAGCTGTGGGACGTTCTCGACCGCGTCCGGCTCGCGGCCGACCTGCGCGCCACCGACGGGCTCGACACGGAGGTCGGCGCACACGGCGCCCGGCTGTCGGGCGGAATGCGGCAGCGGCTCGCCCTCGCCAGGGCACTGCTCGTCGATCCCGGGATGCTGGTGCTCGACGAACCGACCACCCACCTCGATCCGGATACCCGCGACGCCGTGCTCGACGACCTACTCGCAGCAACCGAGGGCCGCTCCATGATTCTCATCACCCACGACACGGCCCGCCTGGAGCGGCTCGACGACATCATCGTGGTGGTGGGAGGGCGAGTGGTGCAGCACGGCACGCATGACCAGCTGATCAACGCGCACGGATGGTACCGGGATGGGTGGCGCTCTCAGCCGGGCCACAGCGACGATCCGACACTCTCATGTCGATAGGGTCGAGATCATCCACCATCCACCGATTCGATGAGGTCCTTCGTGCGTCGTCCCCAGTTCGCCGCCGTCCTGGTGGCGCTCGCCATGGCGCTGGTCGCCTGCTCCGGTGCGCCCGCACCGACGGGCCCATCGGATCTGTCGGACGCGACGGTACGGGCACTCGGCTTCGGCAATGACTGGAACTGGAAGCAGCAGGTCACGCCGCTCGAGCTGGGCGTCACGCACACTCAGTACAGCCTCGACCCCGACGAGCCCACCGAGGCCCGCCAGCGGGGCGAGGGCATCCTGGCCAACAACGGCGCGATCTGGCAGAACATCCACCTCATGGGCTTCGGCACGCTCAACCCGGAGCCCGCTCCCGGCGAGTTCGACTGGTCGAGCCTCGACGAACGCATGCAGCTCGTGAAGGAGACCGGCGGGCGCACCGTCCTCACGCTGTGCTGTTCGCCCGACTGGATGAAGGGCGGTCAGCCGGGCCAGACCGACTGGTCGGAGCTGGAGACGGCCCCCGAGCCCGCCCACTTCGACGACTTTGCCGCGCTCGCCGCACAGGCGGTGCAGCGCTACCCGCAGATCGAGCGGGTGCTGGTGTGGAACGAGCTCAAGGGCTTCTACGACAGTGACAAGAACCGCTGGGACTACGAGGGCTACACCGAGCTCTACAACAAGGTCTACACGGCGGTGAAGGCGGTTCGCCCCAACGTCGAGATCGGCGGCCCGTACGTCGTGCTGACCAGCCTCGATCCCGGCTCCCCCGACTCCTCGGACGTCCGGGGCCCCTGGGGCGTCGCCGACCAGCGCGCCCTCGACGTCGTCGACTACTGGCTGGCCAACAACGTCGGTGCCGACTTCGTCGCGGTGGACGGAGCCACGGCGACCAGGAACGAGACGCTCGCCGAGCCTGCCGACGCTGCCGCACGGAAGTTCGCCGACCTGACCACGTGGATCCGGGCACGCACGCAGCTACCCGTGTGGTGGGCGGAGTTCTACCCGGACGTGCCCTCCGACCAGCAGGGCGGGGCCACCAGCCAGGCCAGCGCCGCGTCCACGCTCGCGGTCCTGGCCGCCTATGCGCAGTCCGGGGTGTCGGGCGCCCTCCTCTGGGGTCCACAGGGGTCCGACCTCGGGTTCTCCGCCCTCTGGACGGACAGCACCCAGGCCGACGGCGGCCGCCCCACCCCGCTCACCGCGCCATGGCAGTGGCTCGTGCCGCGGCTGGAGGCCGGCCACGTGGCGATCGGGCACTCACCGACGCTGCCGGTGCTCGCGTTCCGGGCACCGGACGGGATGCTCGTGGTGAACCTGACGGAGGACCCCGTCAATCTCTCGGAAGGCGATCCGCTTCCGCCGTGGGCGGTCCTGCTCTCCCAGCGGGCTCCCTGACGTCCGCTCCCGCCTACCGGCCGCGGGCTCGGCACCCACGGCCGGTAGGACGGTCAGCGTTCAAGAATCGTCGGCCATGATGATCCGCGCGAAGCGGATACCCCCGGATCAGGCCTTCGGACCGCCCGCCACGTAGATCACCTGACCGGAGACGAAGCCGGCGCCCTCGCTCACGAAGAACGAGACGGTGTTCGCGATGTCCTCCGGCTGACCGGCCCGCGCCACGGGGATCTGAGCGGCCCTGGCAGCCACATAGGTGTCCCAGTCCTCGCCGATCCGTTCGGCCGTCGCCCTCGTCATGTCGCTGACGATGAAGCCCGGCGCGATGCAGTTGGCCGTGACACCGAACTTGCCGAGCTCGATCGCGAGGGTCTTGGTGAAGCCCTGCAGCCCGGCCTTCGCCGTGGAGTAGTTGGCCTGGCCCCGGTTGCCGAGTGCCGAGGTGCTCGACAGGTTCACGATGCGGCCGAAGCGCTGCTCGACCATGTACTTCTGAACGGCCCGGGTCATGAGGAACGAGCCGCGCAGGTGCACACCCATCACCATGTCCCAGTCCTGCTCCGCCATCTTGAAGATCAGGTTGTCGCGGGTGATGCCGGCGTTGTTGATCAGCACGGTCGGCGGGCCGAGCTCCTCGGCCACGCGCGTGACGGCGGCGTCGACCTGAGCCGCGTCGGACACGTCGGCGCCGACGGCGAGCGCCCGCCCACCCTCGGCCTCGATCGCGCGCACCGTCGCCTTGGCCGCGGACTCCTCGAGGTCGATCACCGCAACCGCGAGCCCGTCACGAGCCAGACGCTGGGCAGTGGCGGCCCCGATTCCGCGGGCCGCTCCGGTCACGATCGCCACCCGGGCGGTGGTCTGGGTCATCTGATCCTCTTCCTGTCGACGACGCCGTCATCGGAGTCTTTCCCCCCACGGCGATGATCGCCAACTCCTGGGCACCGGCGTGGGATGTGGTGTCCGTCGCCGGTGGACCCCCACCGGCCCGCTCAGCCCGGCGCCCCCAGCAGCCGCGAGATCGCCCGTGCGGTGGCGGCGACCTCGGGTCCGAGCTCGTCCGGTGCACGGCCGGCAACGTCGGCGACCAGCTGGGAGACGCTCACGGCACCGATCACGCGGCGGGTGTGATCGGCCACGGCGGCGCCGACGCAGCGCACGCCCGCCTCGTTCTCCTCCTCGTCCACCGCCCAGCCACGGGCCCGCACCGTGCGCAGGTGCTCGACGAGCCGGTCGGGGTCGGCGATCGTGGCCGGCGTGCGAGCGTGCGGGGGCGCACGCCGGAGCAGGGCTCGCACCTCGTCCTCGGGTAGCTCGGCGAGCGCAGCCTTGCCGATGGCCGTGCAGTGCAGCGGCACCGCCATCCCGATCCGCGACGCCATCCGGTAGGGCTTGTTGCCCTCGACCTTCGCCACGTAGACGGCCTCGTCGCCGTCGAGCACGGCGAAGTGGACGGTGCCGCCGCAGCGCTCCTGCAGGGCGTGGAGCTCCGGGGCCGCCCGCTCGGCGGCATCGGTGCGCGCGAGCACGCGACCGGCCAGCCGCAGGATCCGCGGTCCACCCTCGTAGGTGCCCCGCTCCGTGACGCGGACGAAGCCGAGCCGGGCGAAGTCCTGCAGGATCCGGTGCACCGTGGACTTGTGCAGCCCGGTGGCGACGACGATGTCGGCGATCCGCTCGTGGTCGCCCAACGCGTCGAGCACCGCGAGGGTCTTCTCCACCGAATTGCTGCCGACCGGACGTGCCACCCCGCCAGCTTATGCGGCCCGACCAGGCGGTTCGCTCGCCGGCCGCGGGCTCACCGCGGTCCGGCCGGGCCCGCGTCGGCGATGTCGATGTCCTTCATCTCCGGCGCGGCGACGAACGCCACGAACGACACCAGGCACAGGGCGATCAGGTAGGCGGCCACCAGCCACGGGGCGCCGCCTGCGGCGGTGACGAGCGCCGCGGCCACGAGCGGGGTGAACCCGGCCAAGGCTGCGCCGACCTCCCGGGAGGTGGCGAAGCCGGTGTAGCGCACCCGCGCGCCGAACAGCTCGGCGTAGAAGGCGGGTTGCACGGCGATCATCGGCGCCACCCCGAAGGCTGTGGCGACGACGAGCGCGAGCACCACCAGCACGGGTTGCTCGGTGCGCAGCAGCAGGAAGTAGGGGAACGCGAACGCTGCGGTGAACACCACCGAGAAGATGTTCAGCGGGCGGCGGCCGATCCGGTCCGACAGGGCCCCGTACACGGGTTGCAGGGCGATCACGACGAGGCCGAAGACGATGACGCCGGTGAGCACGGTGCCCCGTGGGATGCCCAGCGTGCCGGTGGCGTAGGAGACGGTGAAGGTGGCGTAGAGGTAGACCGCCGCGGTGTCGGCGATGTGGGCACCCACGCCGATGAGCAGGTTGCGCGGGTAGCGGCGCAGCGCCTCCACCACCGGCAGCTTGACCGTCTGCCGCTCGGCGGTGAGCGCCCGGAACACCGGCGACTCCGCCACCCGCAGCCGCACGTACAGGGACACGCCGATGAGCAGGAAGCTCACCAGGAACGGCACCCGCCAGCCCCAGGCGAACAGCTGTTCGTCGGGCAACAGGCCGACCAGCAGGAATGCGACCGTCCCCAGCACGAGGCCGATCTGCACGCCCGTCTGCGCGAACGAGGTGTAGAAGCCGCGACGCTTCGCCGGAGCGTGCTCGGCGAGCAGGGTGGACGCCCCGCCGAACTCCGCGCCGGCACCGAGCCCCTGCAGCACCCGTAGGAGGACGAGCAGCGCAGGCGCCCACGCCCCGATCGACGCGTAGGTGGGCAGCAGGCCGATCACGCCGGTGGACACACCCATCACCAGTGTGGTGATGATCAACGTCTCCCGCCGGCCGATGCGGTCGCCGATGTGGCCGAACAGGATCCCGCCCAGTGGCCTGAACACGAAGCCCACACCGAACGTCGCGAACGCGGTGAGGGTGCCGACGGCAGGGTCGGACTGCGGGAAGAACAGGACGTTGAACACCAGCGCCGCGGCGGTGCCGTAGATGAAGAAGTCGTACCACTCCAGCGCGGTGCCGACCAACGAGCCGCTGACCACCCGGCGCAGCTGGACGGGCGTGGTCGCGGTCGTCGAGGCAGCCGGCCCGACCGGGGAGGGCCGGTCATCCGGTGTCGGTGTGGCATCGGTGGACCGGGGCGTCGTCATCTCTCGCTCCTCGGGCGCTCGTTCCGGCACATGGAACTGCGTTCTAGGATGGCTGCGGACGATACGCCCGGTTCGTCCGAATGGAAAGCGCAGTCCAGCCGGCGCGCAGAAGTGCCCGACAACGAGCGCGAACGTGCTCCGTGCCGTCTTCCTCGTTCGACCACGTGGCCGTCGCCGCGCGACGAGCCCGGCCTCGGGCGGCGCGGTCCGCGCCGGGGAAGATCCGGCCACGCCCGGCGGCGACGCACCACCCCGCGGCGAAGGTCATGCGCTTGCGCGAGTCGCGATCGTTTCGTGGTAGGTCTTCCCGCGGCTCATCCGCAGCAGTCGTGCGATGGGCCGCAGCGTCAGAGCGGTGGCGATCGAGTCGCCGATCCGCGGTGACAGCGCCTCGCCGAGCAGCAGCATGCCTGCCGTCCGCGGCAACACGACACGTCGCTTCCCGCGCCGGACCGCAATTACCACGGCTCGCGCAACGTCGTCCGACGACAGCGGAGTCATGTGCCGGAACGGGGGAGGCATCTCGGCTTCCTCCGCCTCCCGCAACAGGTCCGTGGCGGTGAGCGCAGGATGGATGACGGAGACCCGGATATCGCTGTCGGCCACCTCCTGGCGAAGACTGTCGGAGAATGCGGAGACCGCGTGCATCACGATCGCATACGAGCCGAACCGGGCGAACGCTTTGCGCCCCATCACGGACGACATGTTGACGATCGCGCCCGACCCTTGGCGCCGGAGTATCGGAAGTACGCGCTGCGTCACGTGGATCATTCCGAACAGACTCGCCTCTAGTGTCTGACGGACGTCGTCCTCGAACACGGCCGACTCGACACCGCCCACCTTCCCGATTCCAGCGTTGTTCACCAGCACGTCGATCCTGCCGAATCGGGTCATTGCCTCGTCGACCAGCGCTTCCACCGCATCAGGGGAGGCCACGTCCATCGGGACCGACAGCGCTTCCGCGCCCAGATCGCGGACCTCCTTCTCCACCTCAGCAAGTCGGTCGACCGAGCGGGCAGCAAGAACCAGCCGCGCTCCTTCCCGGGCGAACGCCAGCGCGACGGCCCTGCCGATTCCACGCGATGCGCCGGTGACCAGTACCACCTTGTTCGCGAACGACGCGTTCATATACCCACCCTTTTGATGTATATACAACTTATTACCGCTGGAATGTCCTCGAGCCGACCTGTTCACTCAGCCGCGCGGCATATACCCCATGCCGCTCGCGACATCCTCGACCGCCTTCACGCCCGTCGTGCCGAGAAGCTGTTCAGCCTGCCGCTGAGCGTGCCGCCATTCCGGCATCACCGACGCGATCTTGACCCGACCGGCCCGAGTGAGCGCGACCTCCCGCACCCCTTTCGCATCGGAGGACAGCGCCTCGACCCAGCCGTGGTTCAGCAGCAGATTCAGGTTCCGGCTGACCGTGGACCTCTCCAGCTGCAGCACATCGCCGAGCTTCGACGGCGGGCACGGGCCGACCTTGCCCAGAGCGGCCAGGAGATTGACCTGGGCAATGGTCAGACCATGGCGGCCGAGGGCGCCGTCGTAGAGGCCTGTGACGGCCCGGCCGATCAGCCGGACGCGCACCGCCAGGCAGTCGGACACGATCTCGTCGATGTCGGAAGCACTCACAGCCGCATTGTTGCATATACATCAATTGTCGATCAACCGCTGCGCCCCGCCACCGGGTGACGGGAGGCACGACCATCGCCGTCACATGGTCCTGCAGGGGGCAGCGCCGGGCTCGACGCCGGCACCCCGCCGAGCGAGAAGCGCTGCGCGGAATGCTCCGCCAGCGGTCGGACGAACATGTGGCGAGCGCGCTGATCGATCGGCGTCGTCGTGATCTATCCCTCGGGACCGAGGTTGCTGCGCCTGCCCCGCAAGGCGACCCTCATCAAGGCCCGTTTCATGCTCGGCCCCGCGGGAACGCTTCACCGCGAACCGCATCCGACGGGAAGGCCGTGCTGATGACCAGTTTCACCGGGCCCGACGAGCCAGGCTCGTTCGACGAGTTCCTCTCCCGCTACCTCGGCTCCGGCTCGGGCACCGGTGGTCCCCGCGGTCCGGTGCGGCGGGTCGACTTCAACCGGCTGATGAGCGCGGGCGCCCGAGAGCTCGTCATGGCCGCCGCGCAGGAGGCGATGGACCGTGGCGAGACCGATCTCGACACGCAGCACCTGCTGCTCGCCTCCACCGTGATCGACGCGACGCGCCGGTGGCTCGACCGGGCCGGTGTCGATCCGGACGCCATGGCCCGGCTGCTGGACGAACGATTACGGCGCAGCGAGCCGACCGGCCGCGCTCCCACCCTCACGCCCGCCGCGAAGCGCGCGCTGCTCGACGGGCACCAGGTGGCGCGCTCCCTCGGCTCCACCTACATCGGGCCCGAGCACGTGCTGCTGGCCATCGCGGCCAACACGGAGTCGGCCGCGGGAAGGCTGCTCGCCCAGGCCCTCTCCCGCGGCGGGCCGCCCGGCTTCGGGCCGCCGCAATCGGGGGTGCAGCCGGGCGTGCCCGGCGGCCCGCAGGCCGGGCCGGCCACGTCGAACACCCCGACGCTCGACCAGTTCGGCCAGGACCTCACCGCGGCCGCGCGCGGCGGCCGGCTGGATCCCGTGGTCGGGCGGGCTGACGAGATCGAGCAGACCATCGAGGTGCTGTCGCGACGCACCAAGAACAACCCGGTGCTCATCGGTGAGGCGGGCGTCGGGAAGACCGCCATCGTGGAGGGCATCGCCCAGCGCATCGTCGACGGGGACGTCCCCGACACGCTCCTCGGCCGCCGCGTCGTGGAACTGCAGCTCTCGGGCGTGGTCGCCGGCACCCGCTACCGCGGCGACTTCGAGGAACGGCTGCGGGCGCTCATCGACGAGATCCGCAACCACGGCGACCAGCTGATCGTCTTCATCGACGAGCTGCACACGATGGTGGGCGCGGGCGGAGGAGGTGGGGAGACCGGGGGCGCCATGGACGCGAGCAACATGCTCAAGCCCGCACTCGCCCGCGGCGAGCTGCACGTCATCGGCGCCACGACGCTCGACGAGTACCGCAAGCACATCGAGTCCGACGCGGCGCTCGCCCGCCGGTTCCAGCCGGTCCTGATACCGGAGCCGAGCGCCCAGGACGCGATCGAGATCCTGAACGGGCTGCGCGACCGCTACGAGGCCCACCACCAGGTGCGCTACACCGAGGACGCGCTGCGCGCAGCCGTCGAGCTGTCGGACCGCTACATCACCGACCGGTACCTGCCCGACAAGGCGATCGACCTCATGGACCAGGCCGGGGCGCGGGTGCGGCTGCGCACCCGCACGCCGTCGAGCGACCGGCGCGGGATGGAGCGCCGGCTCGAGCAGCTCGAACGGGACAAGGACCAGGCCGTGGCCCACGAGCAGTACGAGCGGGCCACCGAGCTGCGTGACCAGATCGCCGAGCTGCGCACGCGCCTTGGCTCCGGGGACGAACCGGACGACAGCGTTCCGGAGGTGGGGGTCGCCGACATCGCCGATGTCGTGTCGCGCCAGACCGGGGTGCCGGTGTCCGAGCTGACCGAGAGCGAGCGCGACCGGCTCCTGCGCCTGGAGCAGGAGCTGCACAGCAGGGTGGTGGGCCAGGACGAGGCCGTCACGGCCGTGGCCGAGGCGATCCGGCGCAACCGCGCCGGGCTCGGCGACGAGGGCAGGCCGGTGGGGAGCTTCCTGTTCCTCGGCCCCACCGGCGTCGGCAAGACCGAGCTGGCCCGGGCGCTCGCGGTCGCGTTGTTCGGCGACGAGGACCGGATGGTGCGCCTGGACATGAGCGAGTACGGCGAACGGCACACCGTGGCCCGGATGGTCGGGGCGCCGCCCGGCTACGTCGGCTACGGGGAGTCCGGCCAGCTCACCGAGGCCGTCCGGCGCCGGCCGTACTCCGTGCTGCTGCTCGACGAGATCGAGAAGGCGCACCCGGACGTGTTCAACGTGCTGCTGCAGGTGCTCGAGGACGGGCGGCTGACCGACGGGCAGGGCCGCACCGTCGACTTCCGCAACACAGTGATCATCATGACCAGCAACGTGGGCTCGGAACTGGTCTCCGGCCACGGCGCGACCCTGGGCTTCGGCAGCTCCGCCGACGCCGGAGCTCGTGACGATGCCGCGCTCCGCGACCGGATCATGCCGCGGCTGCGGGAGATCTTCCGTCCAGAGTTCCTCAACCGCATCGACGAGATCATCGTGTTCCGCAGGCTCGACCCCGAGCAACTCGCCACGATCACCGACCTGCTGCTGGAGGACACCCGACGTCGGCTGCGGGCACAGAACATCAGCATCGAGTTCACGCCTGCCGCGGTGCGGCGGCTGGCGGAGCTGGGATATCAGCCCGAGTTCGGGGCACGTCCGCTGCGTCGCACGATTCAGCGCGAGATCGACAACCGGCTCTCCGGCCTCCTGCTGGCCGGCAGGCTCGGGCCCGGAAGCCACGTCGCGGTGGACGCGCCCGACGGCGAGTTCGACATCCACGTCGGTAATGCCGTGGCCGCCGACTAGCCGGAATCCCACGGACCGCGGCCCTGTCCGTCTGCACGGGCGCCCTGCCGCTGCCCGAGGAGCTTCCATAGAGTGGCCACGTGGACCGCATCGGGCCGCCCAGCGCCGTCGTGTTCGACATCGGGGGCGTGCTGGGTGGCTCCGCCGACGGCATCTTCGCTTTCGCCACTGAGCTCGGTGTGGAGGCCACGAGCTTCGCGGCGGCCTACTGGCGCCACCGCGACTCCTACGACCTGGGCAGCGCGGCGGAGGACTACTGGAACCGCGTGGCGGACGACCTCGGCCGGGTCCTGACCGCCGCGCAGGTGCGCCGGCTGGACGTGGCGGACGCACAGCGATGGTCCGAGCTCTCCCCTGGGGCCGCCGACCTCATCGACGCCATCGCGCGGACAGGGGTGCAGCTGGCGCTGCTGTCCAACGCGCCACGATCCATGGCCGAGCAGGTACGCAGCTCACGGTGGGGAGCGAGGTTCCCCACCAAGCTCTTCTCGTGCGACATGGGCCTCGCCAAGCCGGACCCTGGCGCGTACGCCACGGTGGAGGACGCGCTCGGTCTGCCAGCGGCCGAGCTGGTGTTCTTCGACGACCGGCCCGTCAACGTCCTCGCTGCGCAACAGAGCGGGTGGTCGGCGTTCCGGTGGCAGGGGCCGCAGCAGTGCCTCACCGACCTCGCCTCGGCAGGCGTAGCGGTGCCGGGTGCCTGACCCGCGCACGGCTCCGACGATCATCGACGTCGCGCGGCGGGCCGGTGTGTCCAAATCGGTCGTCTCACGCACCCTCAGCGGGTCGGGCGGAGTAGCGGCCGGCGGGCAGGAGCGCGTCCGGCTGGCCGCCGCCGAGCTCGGGTACGTCGCGAACGCCATGGCCCGCGGGATGGTCGCCCGGCGCACGCACACCATCGGCGCGTTCGTGCGCGACGCCTCGAACCCGTACTACGGGCACCTGCTCACCGCGATGCAGGAGCGCGCGGCCGCGCGGGGGTATCGGGTCGTGACGGCCACGGGGTCGGGGAGCTTCGCCGTCGCCGACGAACGACGGGCGCTGGAGACGCTCGTCGGGCTCCAGGTGGAGGGGCTCGTGGTCTGCAGCGGCCTGCTCCCCGTCGCGGACGTCCTGCCGCACGCCCGCCGCGTCCCGACGGTCCTCGCGGGTCGCCCGGCCACCGACAAGGCCCTGAGCAGCGTGTACTGCGACGAGATCGACGGCGGGCGCGGCATGGCCGACCATCTGTGGTCGCTCGGGCACCGCCGGGTCGCGGTCGTGACGCTGCGGCCGGAGCGCTCACTCACGCAGGCCCCGCGCACCGCCGAGATGGCCCGGCGGTTGCGTGAGCTCGGCGCCGACGTGGTCGAGGCGCCCGACGAGGAGGTCCGCGCGGGCGACGACGGGATCAACAGACTCGTGGAACGGCTTCTCGCGGACCGGGCGACCACGGCGGTCATGGCTCCCACCGATCACTACGCCCTCGCGATCCTCGAGGCGATGAACCGACGCGGCCTGCGGGCACCGGACGATCTCTCCGTCACCGGCTACGACGGCCTGCCACCGCTCACGACGCCGTTGCTCGGACTGACCACGTGGGTGCAGCCGGTGGCAGACCTCGGCACCCGCGCGGTCGACGAGGTCGTTTCCCACGTCGAGGGACGCACCACGGATACCCGCCACCAGGCGATCAACGGACAACTGATCAGCGGCCGGACGGCCGGACGCCCACGCTGCTGAGCCGACCCACCTCGTTCAGGGCCTGTTCAGCCCCCATCGGCGCCGCGGCCACCCGTGGGCAGCAACGTTCCTGACGTGTTGGGGAACGTTCCCACGCCGCTGTCCCGGAACCGCTTCGCCGGACCGTTGCTGATGGCGCCGTGCCTGGTGCTGCTCGCCCTGTTCGCCTATTGGCCGACGGCGCAGAGCGGCTATCTCAGCGTGCACGGGAGCGACCTGCTCGGCCGTCCGACGCGGTTCGTGGGGGCGGAGAACTTCGAGCGCCTGGGCAGCGACCCCGAGTTGCGCCGCGTGATCCTGACGACGGTGCTGATCGCCGTGCTCTCCACCGCCCTGGCGACCGGTGCCGGGCTCGCCGCCGCGCTCCTCATGCGCGGGGCCGCACCCCGGGGCGGGCGTGTCGCCTCCCTCGTACTGTCGCTGCCCTTCGCCTACTCCACCGCCGCAGTGTCGGCCACGTTCGCCGGCCTGTTCGCCCCGGCGGTGGGCATCCTCGACCGAACGCTCGCCCTGGCCGGCATCGCCGGGCCGAACTGGCTCGCGAGCCCGGCGTCGGCGATCGCCGCCATCGTCATCACGACCGCCTGGTACGAGTTCGGATTCACCTTCCTCGTTCTGGTCGCGGCGATCTCCCGGCTGGACCGTGAGGTCCTCGAGGCCGCCGCGCTGGACGGGGCCGGGGAGCTACGCACCGCGTTCTGGATCGTGGTGCCGGCGCTGCGCCCGAGCCTGCTGTTCCTCGTGGTCACCCAGACCGTCGCCGGGCTGCAGATCTTCACGCAGGTGCAGGTGCTGACCGGGGGCGGCCCCTCGGACGCCACCCACACGCTGGTCTTCGAGCTCTATCAGCGGGCCTTCGGCGGCGGCTCGCCGCAGTACGGCACGGCGTCGGCGCTGGCCCTGCTGCTGCTCGTGCTCGTCGTCCTGGCCACGGCGGCCCAGTTCCGCCTGGCCCGGGAGCGTTCATGACCGCGTCCGTACCGACGCGCCCGAGAGCTGCCGAACCGCTCTCGCCTGCCGCGGCCCCCACTCGGAGAGCGGCACCGTCCTCCCGGACCGCCGGCGTGCTGCGCTGGGCCGGGCTCGCCGTGCTCTGTGTGATCGTGCTGTTCCCCGTCTACGCCACCCTGGCCACGGCCTTCTTGCCGGCCGGTGACGTCGCCCGCGGGGACCTTCTCCCCGACCCGCGGCGGATGACGCTCGACAACGTCCGGCAGGCCCTGAGCGTGATACCGCTCCTCCAGCAGTACCTGGTCAGCGCGGCCGTCACGCTGCTGCAGACGGGCGCCCAGCTGATCACGGGATCCCTCGCCGCCTACGCGCTGGTCTTCCCCGCCTGGCGCGGACGGACCGCGGCGTTCGCCGTCGTCGTCGCCACGCTCGCGATCCCTGGGGAGAGCGTCGTCATCCCGAACGTCGAGACCGTGAGCGGCCTGGGGCTGCGCGACACCGTCGTCGCGATCGCCCTGCCCTACCTGTGTGTCGCGTATCCCGTGTTCCTCCTGCGGCAGGCGTTCGCCACCCTGCCCCGGGAGGTGTGGGAGGCCGCGCGGCTCGACGGCGCGGGCCATCTTCGCTGTCTGACGCACGTGGTGGTGCCGATGACGTGGCCGCAGCTCGTGACGGCCGCGCTGTGGTCGGCTCTGTCGGCCTGGAACGGGTACTTCTGGCCGCTGCTGATCACCGACTCCGCCGCACACCGCACCGTGCAGGTCGGCCTCGCCCAGCTCGTCGCCGGTGAGTTCGGCGCACCGGGGGTGATCTACGCGGGCACCCTCGTCGTGCTCGCCCCGACCCTGCTCCTGGTGCTCCTCGGGCAGCGGTTCCTCGTGCGCGGCCTGGCGGCGCGGATCACCTGACCGCCGATCCCCGCTCGCCCGTCACGTGTCCTGATCGAGGTGTCCCCGTCGAGCGCGGGGAGAAGGGAAGTCCATGCGCACGGACCACCGCACCCGGAGGCGCCTCGCCGTCGCCGTTCTCGCAACCCTGGTGACCGCGCTGAGCGCCGCCTGCTCGAGCTCGACGGCTCCCGCCTCGGGCCCCGCACCCGGCCCGTCGGCACTCGCGCAGGCGGGGCCCGTCACCGTGACCCTCTGGTACGGCCTCGGCGGTGCGGCCGGCAAGGCCCTGCAGGACGCCGTGGCCGGGTTCAACGCCCACAACGCCGACCACATCACCGTGCAAGCGGTCTTCCAGGGCGACTACGACGACACGCTCGCGAAGTACACCTCGGCCATCCGGGACGGCAGCACACCCGACATGCTGCTGTCCAACGACGTGTCCACCGGCTTCATCCACGACGCCGGGCAGACGGTCAGCGCGCAGGATCTCGCGGCCGCGAACCCCGGCGAGCTGAACCTGCAGGATCTCCGCCCCGCGGCGCGGAACTACTACACCGCCGACGGGAAGCTGCTCTCGGCACCGTTCAACACCTCGATGCCGATGCTGTACGTCAACGACTCGCTCCTGACGAAGGCCGGGGCCGACAAGGCCACGCTCACCACCATGACCGGCCTGGACGCGGCGGCGCGGAAGATCCACTCGGCGATACCGGGGGTGGCGGGGTTCGCCGAGCCGCAGGGCGACGGCTGGTGGTTCGAGCAGATGACGGCTGCCGCAGGCGCCGAGTACTGCACACCGGACAACGGACGTACCGGTGCCGGGGCCACCGCGTTCAGCCTGAACAACCCGGAGCAGCGCGCCAGCCTCAAGACGATCAGCGCCCTCTACACCGACGGCGTGGCCCTCAACACCGGCTCCGACGACGACGCCCTCACCCAGGCGTTCATCGCGGGCAAGGTCGCGATGATGTTCAACTCCTCGGGAGTCATCGGCGACCTCACCACGGGTGGCCTCACCGGGTACACGGCACTCCCGATCCCGGTGGCCGGACCGGCAGGGCAGGCCGGGGCGATCATCGGCGGCGCATCGCTGTGGGTCAGCGGCCCGGGCCACGACGCCGCCCACCAGGCCGCGAGCTGGAAGGTCATCAGCTATCTCGACTCCCCGCCCGTGCAGGAGCAGTTCTCGCACGCGTCCGGATACGCGCCGATCAACGTGAAGGTCGACCAGAGCCCGACGCAGCAACAGTTCCTCGCGCAGCACCCGGCCTGGGCCGCGGTGATGCAGGAGTTCAACCACACTCCCGCGAGCCCGGCCACGGCGGGCTGCCTGTCCGGCGCGCTGCCGAGGATCCGGCAAGCCATGATCACGTCGCTGTACCGCGCCTTCGGCGGCACCACCCCCTTCGACGGGGCGGTCTCGGAGGCCCAGTCCACCGGCACGAACATCATCCGGGACTACCGCGAGCAGGCCGGCCAGTGACGCGCTTGTCCCGCGGCGCGGCCGGTGACCCCTACCGCTACGGCGTCTACCTCCGGCCCGACCCACGCACCTGCCTGGCGGTCACCAGGATCACCACGCACGTGCGCGCCCAGTTCGGTCTCGTCTCCGCCGGGGCGTTCCCGCCGCACGCCACGCTGGTCGGCAGCGAGCACCTCGGTCGCGACGAGGACACGATCGTCGACGCCGTCACCAAGGCTCTGGTCCCACTGACCGCGTTCCCGGTGGTCAACCAGGGGATCCGGCGACCTGGTCGCGGGGTGATCTTCGACGTGCACCATCTCGCCGACGGGGCTCCCAACACGTCGCTCGTGGAACTGGCCGCGGCCGTGGACGCCGCTGTCGCGCCCCTGCGCATCCCCGCCGACGATCCCGAGCCGAACAGGTTCGACCCCGCGACGTTCCGGGCGCACCTCTCACTCGCCTCGCACGACCTCTACGAACGACCCGAGCTGGGCGACGAGGTGGAGGAGTTCGTGCGAGGACTCGGCGTCGAGGCCCCCGCCATGTTCCCGGGCGACACGGTCGCTCTCTACCGCACCTGCTCCGACGACTGGAGCGGCCGGTGGTGGCACACGCTCACGTGGGAGCACCTGCACAACTGGCGGCTTCCGGCGCCCACGCCGTGATCGTTGCGCTTCCCCGAACACCATCGACCTGAGGGACTGCCCATGACCCGCTTCTCGCCCCGCCAGGCCGGGGATCCGTACCGCTACGGGGTGTTCCTGCGCCCGGACCCGCGCACGAGCCTCGCCGTCACCACCGTCACCACACAGCTGCGCGCGCAGTTCGGGTTCATCTCCGCCGACGCGTTCCCGCCGCACGCCACGCTGGTCGGGAGCCAGCACATCGGCCGCGACGAGGACACGATCGTCGAGGCCGTCACCAAGGCCGTCGCCCCGCTGACGTCGTTCCCGGTGGTCAACAGCGGCATCCGGCGACTCGGTGACGGCGGCGCCGTCGTCTACGACGTGCACCATCTCGCCGACGGCACCCCGAACACCCCGCTCGTCGAGCTGGCCGCCGCCATCGACACCGCCGTGGCACCGCTGCGCAGGCCCGCCGAGGACCCCGAGCCGAACCTGTTCGACCGCCAGGCCTTCCGCGCCCACCTCTCATTGGCCTCACACGACCTGCGCCTGCGGCCGGACCTGAGCGAAGAGGCCGAGGAGTTCATCCACGGGCTCGGGGTCGAGGTGCCACCGGACTTCCCCGCGGAGTACGTCTCGCTCTACCGCACCCGCAGCGACGACTGGAGCGGACGGTACTGGCTCACCCTCACGTGGACGCACCTGCACACCTGGCGGCTGCCTCGGGCCGACTGACAGGGTCCGGAGGCCGTCGTGTGGTTGGCCACCCCTCCGGGGCCAACCACAGGAACGACCGGCGCAGACGTTGTCAGTTCGCCGGCGTGCACCACGGCCCTCGAAATCGCGAGAAGCTGCCCGGTGGGCGAACACTCACGGCTGCACCTTCTGCAGATAATCCGGGCCGAGGTCACGCACGCTGCCGGCACCGAGCAGGGTGAGGACCGTGTGCATCTCATCGCGCAACAGCTGGTGGATGCGCCGGACCCCGGCCTCACCGGCGGCGGCGAGCCCGTAGGCGGCGAGTCGGCCGATCACAACCACGTCGGCGCCCAACGCGAGCGCCGTGACCGCATCACTGCCCGAGCGGATACCGCTGTCGAGGGCGATCTGTGCCCGGCCGGCGATCGCGGCGGCGACCTCGGGCAGCTGCTCCAGTGCCGCGGGAGCCCCGTCGAGCTGGCGCCCGCCGTGGTTGGACACGAGGACCGCGGACGCGCCGGCATCCACCGCCGCACAGGCGGCCTCGGCGGTCAGGATGCCCTTGGCCATCCACGGCAGCCGGGTCGCCGCCATCCGCTCGCCCAGCTCCGCCCACGTCCAGACCGGCTCGGTGCGGGTGAACAGCTGCCCGAAGACCTCGTCCAGCGCCACTGAACCACCGGCGGGGTAGTTGCCGGTCAGGACGGCCGGGTCCGGGTCGAACCTGTTCTGCCGGACGCCCTCGCGCCAGCCGACGGTCGGGCAGTCGACCGTCACACACACGGCGCCGTAGCCGGCGTCCTCGATCCGACGCAACATGGTGGCGAAGTTCGAGGGCCTGCCCATCGGGTGGATCTGGGCGATCCGCGCTGCGACCGGGGCGGCGGCCGCGACCGCCTCGACCGCGTGGGTGCCCGCCTCCGGCACGATGCTGGCCGCGCCCTCGGCCGCGTTCGCCCGAGCGACGGCACAGTGCCCCTCGGGGTGGAACAGCCCGTCCGCGCCGAACGGCGCGGTCAGGATCGGGAGCCCCAGCGAGACGCCGAGGAAGGACGTGGTCAGGTCCGGCGCGCCGATGCCGGTCATGATCCGCGGGCGGTAGGCCCACCGTTCGAATGCCTGCTGATTACGCCGCAGCGTCACCTCCCGCCCGGCACCGCCGTCGAGGAAGTCGCGGACGTCCGACGGCAGCCCGGCCCGGGCCGCCTCGATGATCTCCGACAGCGTCGCAAAGTCGGCGTCTCGTGGGAAGTAGCTGATCACGTTGTCGGGTGCCGCCATTGTCAGGCCCTTTCTCCTGGTGTTCGGTCCGCGATCACAGGGCGGCCGATCACCGTGTCGTGGGACGCGGTGACCGACCGACGAGCAGGGAAGCAGTGGTTCCACTCCCGGGTCCGGCTGAGAACGGGTCGTCGGGAGGTGCCGGCCGGGCTCCCCATCTGGACGGTCTCGTGCAACAGAGCCAGGGTCAACTCCGCGACCGATGATTTCGCGGAGCACCTCGAGCCGCCGGTGTGTGCGGCAGTTGGGTGGCAACGGACACCCGGTCCGCTGGGGTGTCCACCTGCGCCGTCGCTGGCGGAAGGGCTCGGCATTGGCATTCCCTTGCTTTGGTTTGACTCAGGAATCGTCGACGAGTGATGCACAAGAGCAATCGTCCGAACAGCCGGAACGTCGTGGCCAGGTCCCGCCGAGGCGGCCGCCGCACTGCCTCGACCGATACGCACAGACCTGCCGGATAACTCACGATTCTCAGCATTCACGACCGATCAGCCGATAATGCCGATTGGTCCTCCGTTCTTCAGTGTTCAGCGCCGTGTTCAGTGCCGTGATGACCAGATAATCAGCCGAGGGCGATAGCTACAATGGATACGGTCTCCATCAGTTGGTTGTTCCGATGGAGAAGTGCACGAGCAGTGAGGTGGGTGTGGACGAGGGCGGCTGGCTGGAGCTGCTTCTGAGCGAGGCGCCGGAGGCCGATTTCGCGGCCCACGAGCATCGGCTGGCCCAGCAGCGAGGCTCGACCGAGCGCGCCGCCGGCGAGGCGGTGGCAGCACTGCGAATCCGGGCCCTGCTCGAACAGCGCACCCAACGGGCCCGCGAGCTGGCCACGCTCAACGAGGTCGCCGCGGACCTCACCGCCACCGGCCGGCGCGACCAGCTCGGGCTGATCGACGACATCGTCGTGCACGCCCGGAGGGTGCTCGGGGTGGACATGGCCTACCTCGGCCTCGAGGAGGCGAGTCGCCGGCTGCGGATCCACGCGGTCAGCGGCGCGCTCACCCCTCACATGGTCGGGATGTCGATGGCGGCCGAAGCCGGGTTGGCCGGCGAGGTACTGAGCCACACGCGGCCGGCCTGGACCGACAACTACGAGACCGCGCCGTTCAACCATCACCCGGACAACGACGCCGCCGCCCGCGCCGAGCACGCCCGGTCCGTGCTCGGAGTGCCGTTGCTCGGCCGCGACCGGGTGCTCGGGGTGCTGTTCGTGCTGGAGCGGCGGCCGCGCCGATTCACCGGGGAGGACATCGCGCTGCTGGTCGCGCTGGCCGCGCACGCCGCCGTCGCACTGGACAACCAGCAATTGGTGCAGCGATACCAGGACGGGCTGGCCCAGCTCAACCAGGTCAACTGCGAACTGGAACGGCGGACCGGTGAGCTCGAGCAGGCGCTGCGCTGGGACAACATGCTCACCCAGGTGGTGTTACGCGGCGGTCAGGTCGCTGACCTGCTGGCCGAGGTCCGTACGCTGGCCGGCCGCCCGGTACACCTGGTCACTGCTGACGGTCCACCGCCGGAAGGCATTCCGGCGGACCGACTGGCCGCCGTACACGCCACCCTGGCCGATCTCTCCACCAGTTCACCCAGCCGTTCCGCCACCGGTTCGACTGCCCCCGTCGCCTCGGAGCCCGGTCTGTACCCGGTGGTCGCCGGTCGCCGCGTCCTCGGCGCACTGGTCACGGAGCCCGCAACCACGCTCGCCCACACCGAGCCCGCGCTCGGGCCCGCGCTCGACGCCGAGAGCCTCGGCTCCGAGGTTGCCACCGGGTCCGAGGCGTCCGGTGACATTTCGGGAGCTCAGCCGTGGAGGCCTGGATCCGTTGGGGCGGGCTCGGCGACGGCAGCAGATGGATCGAGGTTCCTGGACGACCAGTACATCGACCGGTTGCTCGCTCGCGCGGCGCCGGCGCTGGCACTCACGCTGACCAGGGCCGAAGCGGTCGACGAGGCCGCCCGCCGGGCTCGCGACTCGTTCCTGTCCGACCTGCTGAACAACCCCGGCGCCGACCCGGCCGTGCTCGACCGCCAGATGCGGTTCGCCGGTCTCGACCCGTCGACCCGTTACGACGTGCTGGTGGCCACGGCCGGCACCACCACGACGGGCGACGGGCTGGCCGCGTTGCGGGCAGCGGCGCCCAAGAACGCGGTGGTCGCCGACCTCGGGTCGCGCACGGTCATCGTGCTCCCTCAGGATGCGGTCGCGGCGGTCACGGATTCCTGGAGCACCCGCTTCGGCTCCGTCACCGCCGGTCTGGCCGGCCCGGTCGCCGCCGGGGCACGTGGCACACACACCGATGGTGCGGATGGTCCGGGGCAGGCAGGCGCGCGGCTGGGGCGGACCTACCGCGAGGCCGGTCAGATCGTGGACGCGCTGCTCGCCCTCGGACGGGTCGGCGAACTCTGCACCGCCGAGGACCTCGGCATCTACCGCGTGCTGCTCAGCACGGCCGGCCGCGCCGGCCTGCGCACGGCCATCGAACGCAACCTCGGCCCCCTGCTGTCCGCTGAGCAACGACGGGGCGTCCCGCTGAGCGCGACCCTCTTGGCCTACCTCGAGCACAACCTGCGTCCCGGTGCAGCAGCCGAAGCGCTCGCAGTGCACGTCAACACGCTCTACCAGCGGCTGGAGGCGGTGACCGCGGCGCTCGGAGACGACTGGCGCCAGCCCGCCCGCCGACTCGACCTCCATCTCATGCTGCGCCTCCGCGCCGCTCTCCGGGCGCTACCCGACTGACGCCGCCGTCCCGACACCCCGGATCAGCAGCGCAGACCGGCCACCACCCGGAGATCGGACACCAGAGCGTCGAGCGCCTCGTCGCGGGCCTCCGGCGGTCCGCGCAGGATCGCCGACGGGTGCACGGTGGGCACGAGGCGGCGGCCCTCCCACTCGATCACCTCTCCACGCACCTGGCTGATGCGGAAACTCGGCCCGAGCAGCGACTTGCCCGCGACCGCGCCGAGAGTGGCCAGCGCGGCGGGCCGCACCAGGCGCAGCTCGCCGTCCAGCCACGGGCGGCAGGCCCGGATGTGCATCACGCCGGGCGTCTTGTGCAGTCGGCGGTTGCCCCGCTGCTCGAACCGGAAGTGCTTGACCGCGCTGGTGATGTACACCTCGCCCCGGTCGATTCCGGCGCGCTCCAGAGCCGTGTCGAGCACCCGCCCGGCCGGCCCGACGAACGGCTTGCCCGCGACGTCCTCCTTGTCGCCCGGCTGTTCCCCCACCAGCATCAGCCAGGCTGCGGGTGGGCCTTCGCCGAACACCGTCTGCGTGGCGGACTCGTAGAGCTCGCAGGCCGTGCAGTGCGTGGCCTCGCGACGCAGCGCGTCCAGGCCGATCTCGGCAGTCTCCACACTGTCGTGCTACCCGCACCCGCGGCCGCGGAACCGTGGCGCCATCTCAGTCGCCCCGGGCTGCGGCCAGCAGTTCTGCGGCGGCCTCGGCATCGGAGGGCAGCGCGAGCACCACGCCCGCCGCGAACGTCCGGGCCGCTCGCACGAGCTCGGCCGCCAGCTCCACGCCGGCCCGCGCCGCCCCGCCACCCGCTGCCCCGTCCCGGCCGCTGTCGGCGCGGTCGAGCGCGACGAGGGTGGCCGCGGGCACCGCCGTGTCGGGCACCTCGTGCGCGAGGTACTCCGCCTCGGCGAAGCTGCGCAGCGGCCGCACCGACACGAGCAGCGGGGCCGGCTCGCCCAGCACGTCGCGCAACCGCTGCAACGAGTCGAAGTCGTAGACGGGCCGCGTGATGAGGAACTGCGCCCCCGCCTCCACCTTGCGCAACGCACGGGCGGCCTCGGCGTGCAGGTCGTGCGAGCCCGGCGCCACCCGGGCCCCGATCTCGAACGCGGTCTTGCCCGCCAGCCGCAGCCCGTTGCAGTCACGGCCGTCGTTGAGGCCCGCCAGCAGCTCGACCAGCCCGATCGAATCGACGTCCCACACCCCGTCGACGTGCGGGTAGTCGCCGAGCAGCGGGGGGCTGCCGGTCTCGCACACCACGCGGCGCACCCCGAGCGCGTGCGCCCCGAGCAGGTCGGCCTGCAGCGCCATGATCGTGCGGTCCCAGGTGGTGACGCTCGCGAGTGCCTCGACGTCGAGCTGGTTCTGCAGGTGAACGGCCAGGTTCACCGGGTTCAGCTGGGCTCGTGGGCCGTCGCCCGCGGGCACCCACACCCGGTTCACGCCCAGAGCCTGGACGGCCTCTGCCTGCGTGAGCGCCTCGGCGACGTGCCCGGCCTGCGGTGCTTGGATCTCGGCCAGCACGTCGAAACCCGGTCCGGACCGCTCGGCGGCAGCCCCGGCGGCGGTGGGCTCGGCCACGGCGGCGGCACGGCGCGAGGCCACGCCCGGGACGGTGCGCGCGATCGCCCGGACGACCGCATCGAGGTGCGCAGGGGTGGTGCCGCAGCACCCGCCCACCACCGAGACGCCCGCCGCGACGAGCAGCTGCGCATAGCGGGCGAAGTAGTGCGCGTCGACGTCGTAGGAGAAGCGGGGACCGCTGGTGCGGCGCGGGAGCCCGGCGTTGGGCAGCGCCGACATCGGGAGGTCGGTATGGGAGCGCAGTTCCTGCACCACCGCCAGCACGCCCTGCGGCCCGAGCGTGCAGTTGGTGCCGAGCGCCGCAACGGGCAGGTCGGCCAGCGCAGCGCACACCTCGTGCGGGGTGTCCCCGCCGAGGGTGCGCCCGTCGGCGGCGAACGTGGCCTGGGCCATCACCGGAACGCCGGTCGCCACGGCGACGCCTGCCGCCTCCACCAGCTCGTCGAGGTAGCCGAAGGTCTCGAGCACGAGCACGTCGACCCCGGCCGCGACGAGCGCGGCCACCTGCTCGCGCACCGCCGCCTCACGGTCGGCGGGGGCCACCCGGCGCCGCTGCTGCAATGTGACGGCCGGGGCCACCGACCCGGCCACGAACACGGGACGGCCCGCTGCCGACACTGCCGCCCTGGCGACCCGCACACCGGCCATGTTGATCTCGGCCGTGCGATCGCCGAGGCCGTGCACCTCCAGCCGCAGCCTGCTCGCACCGAACGTGTTGGTCTGGATCAGCTCGACCCCGGTGGCGAGGTAGCTGTCGTGGATCCGCTGCACCTGGTCCGGATCGGACAGGTTCAGTTCCGGTAGCGCCCGCTCCAGCGGATTGCCCGCGGCGTGCAACACCGTGCCCATCGCACCGTCGGCGACGAGCACCCCCTGTGCCACCCGCTCCCGGAATCCCTCGGGCGACCCGTTCGACCCTGTCATGGCACGTCCCCCAGCACCTGCATGATCTCGCACGCCAGCTGCGCCATCAGCCGGTCACGGTAGTGGTCCAGCCGCAGGCCCGCGATCTCCTCGACCCGCCGGATCCGGTAGGTCACGGTGTTGGGGTGCACGTGCAGCTCCCGGGCGGTGCGCTGCGGGCTGCCGTTGCAGCGGAACCACTCGCAGAGCGTGCCCACCAGGTCGGCGCGGTGCTCCCGGTCGCGCACGAGCTCGCCGAGCACGTCCGCGGCGAATGCGCGCAGCTCGCCGAGGTCGGGCACCTGCAGCAGTAACCGGTGTACGCCCAGGTCGTCGAAGGCGAGCACGGCGGGCGCCCGGCCCATCCGACGCGCCGCGTCGACCGCGCTGCGCGCCTCGGAGTAGCTCCGCGAGATCTCACCGGCCGTGCGGCAGCACCCGCCGACTCCCGCGACGACCGCCGCCTCGGGATGGCGGTCCAGCACGGCCGCCCGGCATTTCTCGGCAAGTGCGCGGACCCCGTCGAGGCCGCCACCGCGCTCCGGGGGCGCCGGCACCACGGCCACGACCTCCGTGTCCCGCAAGGCGACGATGGCGCCCGGCATCCGGCGCGCGATCACGTGCTGGGCCGGCGTGAGCACGCGGGCGGTGTCGGCCGGTGCGCGCCCGGCGGCCGCGCTGCCGTCGAGCAGCCCCACAGCGAGGACGTGATGGTCGGTGCCCCGGACGAACCCGAGGTGCCCGGCCCAGCGCTGGGCCTCCTCGTCGTCGCGGTCCTTGGCGAGGAGCAGGCCCTCGATCAGGTCGGTGCGGGCCCGGCCCGCGGCCGCGGCGACCACCCGCTCTCGGCCCAGGATGATCCCGCAGATGGTGGCCGCGTGCTCGGTCAGCAGGAGGTTCAGGTCGTCGTCGAGCTCCTGTTCCGGCGCACGGGGCTGCACGGGTGGCAGCGTCACGAGGTAGGCCGCGACCTCGTCGCCGACGAGGATCGGCGCCACCACGACGGGTCCCACGACCGGCCCGGCGTCGACGCCCAGTCCCGGCAGCGACACCGGTCTGCGGTTCTGCGCTGCCGCCGCGAGGACGGGCCCGAGCGACGCGGACGCCGCGGTCTCCGCCAGCCGCTCCCCCGTGTCGGCGGGCGCGGCGGCCAGCACCTCGACCGCGGGCCCCAGCACGGCCACGGCCGATCCCGTGCGGTGCGCGACGAGCCGCACGACGCCGTCGACGTCGGAGTCCTGCGAGGCGAGGCCCGACAGGTGGCTGTAGACGGCCACGAGCTCGCGCAGGAGCACGTTCTCCCGCCGGTCGCCCGCCGCCGTCGCGGCCGGAGCGACCCGTGACGGATGCGCCGACGCAGGCATGGGGGGAAGCGTAATCACCTCTGTCCGATTGACCCAAGGATCAACGGTCTCTCTTTGTGTTCCGGCACATGTGATCGGCGCCATGGCCTGGATAACGTCAACAGCACCCACCGGGACGATGAAGCGAAGGAGCGGGCGTGGACACGACTTCGAGGCCGCGACAAGATCTGCGCACCGCCGCCGAGACCTCCCCGGTCGGCCCGCTCCTGCGCGAGCTGGAGCGCATCTCCGGGCACGCCGACACCGAGCGTGCCGCCGCTGACCAGGCTGTCATCGCCGCACTGCGCGCAGAGGTCACCGCTCTGCGGGCGGCCGTGGCACACCTGCGCGCAGGCACCGCGGCACTGCCGAGGCACCTGCAGCCCGTCGTCGCGCGCGCCATGGTCGCCGCGGAGACCGCGGGCTCCGACCCGTCCACGCCCACAGGCTGAGTGCCCGCGCGGGCTGTAATCGGCCACAAACGCGCTGACCGCTCGCGATTCGACGGCACTTGCGAGGGAGAGGCACCCCGATGACGGAACGGCCCCACCCCACTCCGCCGGCAGCATCTGCGCGCGGCACCTATCGCCTCGCTCCGTTCCTTCGGCCGAACTCCGCGTATCGACGACTGGCCGCCTGGCTGGAGCGCTCCCCGTGGGCGTTGCGCCTGTTCACCGCGACGGAGCGGCGCACCAAGGAAGCCGCGTTCGGCTGCCGGATGTGTGGTCAGTGCGCGCTCCCCGCCACCGGCTACGCCTGCCCGATGACCTGCCCGAAGCAGCTGCGCAACGGGCCGTGCGGCGGGGTGTCGCCCAGCGGGGCGTGCGAGGTGTACCCGGCCGAACGCTGCGTCTGGGTGATCGCCCATGAACGGGCCGCGAGCGCGGGCCGCGCGGACGACCTCGCCCTGCTGCAGCGGCCGGTGGACCACCGGGCCGGCGGGTCGAGCTCCTGGGTCAACTACTGGCTCGGCCGCGACCAGGATCTCTGGACCGGCGACGACGGGCTCGCCGACCGTCCCGCGATCCACCGCTCCCCCGTGGACCTGGGGTTGCCGGCGGTGCGCACGCGCGAGCTTGCGAGCGAATCATCGGACACAGCAGCCCCGCGAACGCGGCCGCCGAGCGTCAGCGAGGAGGACTCGTGAGCGCGCCCCCGCAGCTGCGCACGGCTGGCGGCCTGCGCGGAGCGCTCGCGTCGGGCCGGTTCGCGGTGACGGCCGAGATCGGGCCGCCCCGCGGCGTCGACCCGCACTCCGTCGGGCAGTCGGCGGCGCTTCTGCGCGGCTGGGTCGACGCCGCCAACGTCACCGACAACCAGGGGGCCCACGTCCGGCTCTCAAGCCTCGCCGGGAGCCTGCTGGTGGCCGAGGCGGGTGTGGAGCCGGTGATGCAGCTGACCTGCCGCGACCGCAACCGGATCGCGCTGCAGTCCGACCTGATCGCCGCCGCGACCCTCGGCATCCCCAACGTGCTGCTGCTCACCGGGGACCACCCCCGATTCGGTGACCATCCGGACGCGAAGCCGGTGTTCGACCTCGACAGCGTCCAGCTCGTGTGGACCGCCCGCACCATGCGCGACGACGGACTGCTGCTCTCCGGACGGCCGCTGGACCCGCGGCCGGGGTTCCTGATCGGCGCCGTGGAGAACCCGTTCGCGCCGCCGACCGACTTCCGCGCGGCGCGGCTGGGCAAGAAGGTGGCCGCGGGCGCGGAGTTCTGCCAGACCCAGTTCGTGTTCGACGTCGCAGGGTTCGCCCGCTTCATGGCCGAGGTCACAGACCGTGGCCTGGACACCCGCTGCGCCGTGCTCGCCGGAGTGGGCCCGATCCGGTCGCTGCGCGCGTACGAGTTCATCCGCACCAAGGTCCCCGGCATCCACGTCCCCGACGAGGTCGGCCGCAGGCTCCGCGGTGTGCCGGCCGACCGCGTCGCCGCGGAGGGCGTGGCGATCTGCGTGGAGACCATCCAGGCGTTGCGCGAGATCCCCGGTGTCGCCGGGGTGCACATCATGGCGTTCGGCTACGAGCGCGGGATCCCCGAGATCCTCGAGCGGGCCGGGCTGGAGAGGAGTGCACGTGCTGGTTGAGATCCGGCCGGCGGCCCGGCTGCGGGGCAAGAACGCCGTGGACATCACCGCGGCGCTGGCCCCGGTGTTCGGCGCCCTCGGCACCGAGAACGCCGACGACGGGCCGGTCACCGACCTGTCCCGGCTGCGGGTGGTGGCCGACTGGGTCCAGTACCGCAACAACTTCCGCACCCCCATCGAGCTGCGCCCCGTCGTCGGGGGTGGACCGCCCGAGCTGGCCTTGGACCTGCGCGGACTCTCCGGGGCGGACCCGGACGCCGTCAGCTCCGGGGTGGGCGCCGCCCTGCACGCCCACCGCGGCGGGGGCGCGAACGCCCGCCACCTGATCCTGGAGGAGTGGGCGCCCAGCCGCTCCAGCCAGATCTGGGCGTTCAACTCGCTGTACTGGCAGCACCTGCAGCTGTGGGAGGAGGCGACGGGGCAGGGCTACGAGTCCGCGCTGCCAGGCGGGCAGAGCGACGCGCGCCACCTGGAGCCGGTGCGCGAGACCATCGGCAGGCTGTTCGCGATCTGGGACTCGCTGGCCGAGCGCCGGGCGCTGCCCGAGGAGCTCTACGTCGTGGAGCTCGGCGTGGGCAACGGCAACCAGGCCAGCACCTGGCTCGACACGTTCGTCGAGATGGACCGGGCGCACGGCCGCGAGTACTACCGGCGCCTGCACTACCTCATGTGCGACTACTCCCCGCACGTCCTGGAGATGGCCCGAGCCACCGTCCGCGGCCACGCCGAGCACGTCAGCTCGTTCGTGCTCGATGCCATGCGCCCGCTGACCTCGCTCGCCTTCCTGAAGTTCAAGGTCTTCTTCGTCTACATCTCCAACGTCTACGACAACCTGCCCACCGACGAGATCGCCACGATCGGGCAGCGTGAGCACCTGGTGGAAGCGCGGGCCTACCTCCCCGAGCCCGAGGCCGATGCGATCGCCGCGGGCCTCGGGATCGAGCAGCAGGCGCTCGCCGCGCTCGTGCAGAAGCTGCTGCGCCTGGGCCCCGCCCTCCTTGCCGAGGCGATGCCGCAGCACTTCGCCGACGTCCCCGCAGCGGTGCAGTTCTGGCGGGCCTGCTGGCAGGCGCTGAAGCTGCAGGAGCGCTACGTTCCACTACACGGCCTCGACACCTACGAGATCGCCCCCGGCATCAACGGAGAGCTGTTGCGGCCGCTGCTCTCCACCGGAGGGGACGTGCGGATGCACGTGTCGAACGGGGCGGCCACGAGCTTCGCCGAAACACTCCCGCTGCTGCACCCCTACGGCACGCTGCAGTGCCACGACATCGTCGTCACCGACCCCCACCAGTTCCGCAACAGTTTCCGCGGTCCGGGCAAGTACGACGGGTCGGTCGTGAACTGGGTGAACGGGCCGCTGCTCGCCCACATCGGCGCCCGCAAGGGCTTCGACGTCTCGTTCGCGCCGTTCCGGCGCAGCGGCAGCAACATCACCACGATGACGGCGGACGTGAGGGACTGATGACCGTGACGACGGCCCAGGAGACGATCCCGGACACGACCCCGGCGGGCCCGCCGGCCGCGCCGGAACCTCAGCCCCGGCCCACCCGCACGCTGCTTCCCACCACTGTGATCGGATCATGGTCGGTGCCGGACTGGCTGGAGCGAGCCAAGACCGGCGTCCACCACGGCAGCGTGAGCCGAAGCCAGCTCGCGGACATGCACGACATGGCGGTGAAGGCCGCGCTGAAGGACCAGGAGGTGGCAGGCATCGACATCGTGTCCGACGGTGAGCTGCGCCGCGACAACGACATCGACTACCTGCTGGCCCGCGTGCCCGGCGTCGAGGTGCGCGACGCCGTGAAGGCGTTCTACTTCGACTACCTGGACCTGCACCTGCCCAGGCCGATCCCCCACCCCGGGGCGGGGCCGCTCGGGCTGGTCCCGGATCTGGAGTTCACCCTCGCCCACACCGACCGGCCGGTGCGGTTCTCGGTCACGGGCCCGTTCTCCTTGTCGCGGCGGCTGCGGTGCGGAGGCGCCGCCGCCTACTCGGAGCGGGCCGACCTCGTGCGCGGGCTCGCCCGCGTGCTCAACGCCGAGGCCCGCGCGCTCGCCGCGGCGGGGGCGCAACTGTTGCAGATCGACGAACCGCTGCTCGCGGGGCACCCTGAGGACGTGGGGCTCGCTGTGGAGGCGGTCAACATCGTCACCGAAGATGTCCCGGTCACCTGGGCGCTGCACGTCTGCTATGGCAACCGCTACGCCCGTCCCCTGTGGGAGGGGCACTACGACTTCCTGTTCCCCGCCGTCCTGGACGCCGCGGTCGACCAGCTCCTGCTGGAGTTCGCGCGCAAGGGCGACGAGGACCTGCAGCTGATCGAGCGTCATGGATGGGACCGCGTGCTCGGCGTGGGCGTCCTCGACGTGAAGACGCCCGACGTCGAAGCGGTCGACGTCATCGAGAAGCGCATCGAGCGGGCCCTGCAGGTGGTGCCCGCCGACCGGATTCTCGTCACCCCCGACTGCGGGCTCCGGCATGTGCCGGCCGACGCCGCCCGCGCGAAGCTGCGCGCAATGACCAGCGCGGCCGCCGCTGTCCGCGACCGTATCCAGAAGGAGAACACGTGATCCCCCTGGCCGAGAACGAACACCTCTTCACCTCGGAGTCGGTCACCGAGGGCCACCCCGACAAGATCGCCGACCAGATCTCGGACGCGATCCTCGACGCCGCACTCGCCGAGGACCCGACCTCGCGCGTGGCGTGCGAGACGCTCGTCACCACCGGGCTCGTCGTCGTGGCGGGCGAGATCACCACCAGGGCCACGATCGACTTCGCCGGGGTCGTGCGGCGCACCATCTGCGACATCGGCTACGACGACGGCGCCTACGGGTTCGACGGCAGGCACTGCGCCGTGATGATCACGCTCGACAAGCAGTCGCCCGACATCGCCCAGGGTGTCGATGTCGCCCATGAGCACCGCGGCAAGCTCTCCGAGGACGAGCTCGACAGCGCGGGCGCGGGCGACCAGGGCATGATGTTCGGCTTCGCCACGCGCGAGACCCCCGAGCTCATGCCCCTGCCGATCGCGCTCGCCCACCGGCTCTCCCGGCGACTCGCGGCCGTGCGCAAGGACGGCACGCTGCCCTACCTGCGTCCCGACGGGAAGACGCAGGTCACCGTGCGCTACCGCGACGGCGTTCCGGTCGCCGTCGAGAAGGTCCTGATCTCCACGCAGCACGCCGAGGAGGTCTCCACGGAGCAGATCCGCAAGGACCTGTGGGAGCACGTCGTCACCCGCGAGATCCCGGCCGAGCTCTACTCCGCCGAGGTCCTCAAGGAGAACTACTTCGTCAACCCGACGGGCCGCTTCGTGATCGGCGGCCCGGTCGGCGACGCCGGTCTCACCGGCCGCAAGATCATCGTCGACACCTATGGCGGGTTCGCCCGCCACGGCGGCGGTGCGTTCTCCGGCAAGGACTCGTCCAAGGTCGACCGGTCCGCCGCCTACGCTGCCCGCTACGTGGCGAAGAACCTGGTGGCCGCCGGGCTCGCCGACAAGGTGGAGGTGCAGGTGGCGTACGCGATCGGGGTGGCCAGACCGCTGTCGGTGCTGGTGGAGACCTTCGGCACCGAGCACGTGCCCCTCGCGAACATCCGCAAGCTCGTCGACGAGCACTTCGACCTGCGTCCGGCCGCGTTCCGCCGGGATCTGCAGCTGAACCGCCCGATCTTCGGCAAGACCGCCGCCTACGGCCACTTCGGCCGTGACGACCCCGACTTCACGTGGGAGCGCACCGACAAGGCCGACGAGCTGCGCGCAGCGGCGGGGCTCGGCTGATGGCCGGATTCCCGACCGACCTGGAGATCGCGAAGGCGGCGAAGCTACAGCCCCTCGGGGACATCGCCGCCGAGATGGGCATCGGCTCGCACCTCGTCACGCCCTACGGCCGGCAGGTCGCGAAGATCGAGCTCGCGGCGATCGACGAGCTCGCCGACCGGCCGCGCGCCAAGTACATCGTGGTCTCCGCGGTCACCCCGACGCCGCTCGGTGAAGGCAAGACCACCACCACCGTGGGGCTCGGCCAGGCGATGCGCCACATCGGTAAGCGCGCCACCATCGCGATCCGCCAGCCGTCCATGGGGCCGACGTTCGGCATCAAGGGTGGCGCCGCCGGTGGTGGCTACTCGCAGGTGGTGCCGATGGAGCAGCTCAACCTGCACCTCACCGGCGACTTCCACGCCGTCACCGCCGCCCACAACATGCTCTCGGCGGTGCTCGACAACCACCTGTTCCAGGGCAACGAGAGCGAGATCGACCAGCACAACATCACCTGGCGCCGGGTGCTCGACGTCAACGACCGGGCGCTGCGCAACGTCATCGTCGGGCTGGGCTCGAGGCTCGACGGCGTGCCGCGCCAGACCGGGTTCGACATCACGGCGGCTTCCGAGGTGATGGCGATCTTCGCGCTCGCCCGGTCGGTTCCGGAGATGCGTGAACGGCTCGGACGCATCGTCGTGGCCTACACCCGCGACGGGAAGCCGGTCACGGCCGAGGACATCGGCGGCGCCGGAGCGATGGCCGTGATCATGCGGGACGCGATGGCGCCCAACCTGCTGCAGACGCTGGAGAACACTCCGGTGCTGGTGCACGCCGGCCCGTTCGGCAACATCGCGCACGGCAACTCGTCGGTGGTGGCCGACCTGATCGGCATCCACTCGGGCGACTACCTCATCACCGAGGCCGGGTTCGGCGCCGACATGGGTGCCGAGCGGTTCTTCAACATCAAGTGCCGCGCGTCGGGTCTCACCCCCGACGCCGCGGTCGTCGTCACCACGGTCCGGGCTCTCAAGGCGCACTCGGGCAAGCACCGCATCGTGGCAGGCAGGCCACTGCCGGAGGCGCTGCTCGCCGAGAACCCCGACGAGGTGCACGTCGGCGGGGCCAACCTGCGCAAGCAGATCGAGAACATCCGCCTGCACGGGATCCCCGCGGTCGTCGCGATCAACGCCTTCCCCGACGACCACCCGAGCGAGCACGCCGCGATCGCCGAGATCGCGGAGTCGATGGGTGCCCGCTCGGCGGTGTGCACGCACTTCGCCGACGGCGGGCGCGGCGCCACCGACCTGGCGCGTGCGGTGGCGGAGGCAGCCGACGAACCGTCGGACTTCCATTTCCTCTATCCCGAGAGCGCCCCGCTGCGGGAGAAGATCGAGATCGTGGCGCGGGAGGTCTACGGCGCCGACGGGGTGGACTACGACCCGCCCGCCGCCCGCCAGCTCGACTCCTACGAGCGCAACGGGTTCGGGAACCTGCCCGTGTGCATCGCGAAGACGCACCTGTCGATCTCGTCGGACCCCTCGCTCAAGGGCGCGCCGACGGGGTGGCGACTGCCGGTTCGGGAGGTGCGGGCGTCGGTGGGAGCGGGCTTCATCTACCCGATCTGCGGCGACATGCGCACCATGCCGGGGCTCGGGGCGCATCCCGCGGCGCACAAGATCGACCTGGACGCCGACGGAAACATCATGAACCTGTCCTGACGGCTGATCGAGCGTGCACCGGTTCCCCGGAACCGGTGCACGCTCGTCACTCGCGAGTCGGTCATGACGGGCCGGGGTACCCGAGCGCATGACCGAGCACGAACACGAGCCCGTCGAGAGCGCACGACCCCGGCTCGACCCGAGCGACCATCCCAGCAGCGTCCGGCCGGATGCGGTCGAGCCCGAGGACGACGAGGACGAGGACCGTCAGGACACCGACGGCCGAGCCGAGCACGGTCCTCCGTCGGAGGCGCCCGACCCCGCGTGACGCTCTGCGACCCGGTATGTCCACCGCGTAGCAAAACGGTGATATGGGTACGAACCGGACATGCCACCGACAGTCGTCGTCTTCGCTCCCTCTCCCCTGCTGACCGTCACCATCGAGGACCGGGCCGGTGTGCCCGACATTCACGTCCACGCCGGCGGGCAAGCGGTGTGGCAGGCCCGCATGATCTCCAGCCTCCGAGTCCCGGTGGTGCTGTGCGCCACCCTGGGCGGCGAGGCGGGGGACGTGCTCGGGCACCTGCTCCCCAGCGAGGGCGTGGAGCTGCGCGCCGTCCCGGTCGACTCGCGTAACGGCGGCTACGTGCACGACCGCCGCGACGGCGACCGCGACCCGATCGCAGAGGCGCCCGGCTCGCCGCTGGACCGCCACGAGCAGGACGCGCTCTACGAGCTGATGCTGCACGAAGGCATCACGCACGGCACGGCCCTGCTCGGCGGCCCGAACTCCGACGACGTGATCCCGGCTGCGCTCTACGCCCGCCTCGCCACCGACCTCGCCCGCAACGGCTGCCGCGTGGCGGCCGACCTCTCGGGCAAACGTCTCGACGCCGTGCTCGAGGGCGGCCCGTTCGTCATCAAGGTGAGCCACGAAGAGCTGCTCGCGGACGGCCGCGCCGAGAACGACGACCCGGCGACGCTGGTCGCAGCGATGCGGCAGCTGCGCGCGGAAGGCGCCGGCACGGTGATCGTCTCGCGTGCCGCCGAGCCCACTCTCGCGCTCCTGCCGGAGGGACTCCAGGACGGGAGCGACGTCCTGGAGATCCGCGTGCCGGAGCTGACGCCCGCCGAGACCCGCGGGGCGGGCGACTCGATGACGGCTGGCGTCGTGGCGTCACTCGTGCAGGGAGAGCCGGTGCGGGAGGCGTTGCGCACCGGCGCGGCGTGCGGGGCCCTGAACGTCGTCCGGCGCGGGCTCGGTACGGGCGGTGCGGAAGCGATCCGTGCGCTCGCCGAGCGGGTCGAGCTCAGCGACTGGAAGAAGTGACGCACGCCGCGCCCGTATCCAGGCTTCCCGGTGACCGCCATCCATCACAACCTCAGCTGTTTCAAGCAATCAGCTTTTCTCATAACTAGGAAGCAAGAGTGATATCGCTCGAGCGTCCAATTCTCGTGAGCGAGATCACTGTGATCCTGCGACGATGGCGCCCCGCGATCCATGCGGCGTACGTTGGCCTGGTCGCTCGCTTTCAGCTGCATCCGACATCGTCACGGTCGACGATCTGCGGACAAATAGCAGCAGCCGCGATCATCACCGATCGCGATTTTGGCACAGCTCTCGCATCCTCGTTCCGAGGATCACGGATCCGGGAGACCTCCATGTGTGGAATAACCGGCTGGGTGGCGTTCGACGCCGACCTGCACGCCGAAGTCGAAGCCATCAACGCGATGACCGGCACGATGGCCTGCCGAGGCCCTGATGACGAGGGCACCTGGGTGCGCGGGCATGCGGCACTGGGACACCGGCGCCTGAGCATCATCGACCTGGCGGGCGGGCGGCAACCGATGGTCGAAGAAACCGCCGACGGCCCGGTGGCGCTCGTCTACTCCGGCGAGACCTATAATTTCACCGAGCTGCGCGTCGAGCTCGGCTCCCGGGGCCACTATTTCGAGACGTATTCAGACACCGAGGTTGTGTTGCGCGCCTATCTGGAATGGGGTAGCGCCTCGGCGGAGCGCCTGAACGGGATGTACGCGTTCGCCGTCTGGGACGCGCGGATTCAACAGCTCGTCATGATCCGTGACCGGATGGGCATCAAACCTCTGTACTACTACGAAACCGAGGACGGCGTGCTGTTCGGCTCGGAGCCGAAGGCGATCCTGGCCAACCCGCTCGCCGAACGTGTCGTCGGCCTGGACGGGTTGCGCGACATGTTCGGCCAATCCAAGTCGCCGACGGTGGTCGTGTGGGAGGGCATGCGTGAGGTCGAGCCCGGCTGTGTGGTCACCACCCACCGTGGCGGCCTCCAGGCCACACGCTATTGGAGCTTGCCCACCCGCGAGCACACCGATTCCCGAGATGCCACCGTCGCCCACGTCCGGGAACTGCTCGAGGACATCGTGGCGCGTCAGCTGGTGTCGGACGTGCCACGATGCACCCTGCTGTCCGGTGGCCTCGACTCGTCCGTCATCACCGAGATAGCCGCCGGCCGGCAGGCGCGCGCAGGTGAGACCATCCGCACCTTCTCCGTCGAGTACGCCGGCCAGACCGAGCGCTTCGTCGCCGATACCGCCCGCGACGCCCCGGACACCCCGTTCGCGCACGAGGTAGCTGCGCATGCCGGCACCGAGCATCAGGACATCCTGCTGGACCCCGACGCCCTGACCGACATCGATGTCCGGACCGCAGTCGTGCGCTCCCGGGACATCCCGCAGGGCCTCGGAGATATGGACACGTCGATGTACCTGCTGTTCCGAGACTTGCGGGCACACTCCACGGTTGCGTTGTCCGGCGAATCGGCCGACGAGATCTTCGGCGGCTACCGCGAGTTCTTCAGCCGAGAGGCGCTGCAGGCCCACAGCTTTCCCTGGCTGACGGACGTGACGCCCATGAGGGGCCTCGACGTCGAAACTCTCGATCCCGGACTGCAGGCCACACTGGCGTTGCCCGAGTACACCAGGGATACATATGACAGTGCGGTCGCAGCGGTTCCACGCCTGGACGTCGACGACGATCACGAGTATCGGATGCGCCAGCTCAGCCATCTCTACCTGACCCGTTTCCTTCGCTTGCTGCTGGACCGCAAGGATCGGCTGTCCATGGCCGTCGGCCTGGAGGTCCGGGTCCCGTTCTGTGACCACCGGCTGGTCGAATACGTCTACAACGCACCGTGGTCTTTGAAGGTATATGACGGGAGGGAGAAGTCGCTACTGCGCGGGGCCGTCGGTGACCTTTTGCCCCGCTCCGTGCTGGAACGGAGAAAAGCGCCCTACCCTTCCACTCAGGATCCCGCCTACGTGACCAAGTTGCGGGGCATCTGCCGAGACTATGTCATCGGCTCAGCCCACCCGGTTGTCGAACTGGTCGATCGCAACTGGTTGGCCGGGGCCGTCGTCGAGGATGGGCCGGCGCGGCCGAGCACCCGCCGCAGCCTCGAACGGACCATCGACCTGGCCATCTGGCTCGATATCTACAACCCGACCCTGAAAATCTGATCCCGCGAAAGTCGATCGGGGTCACCGCCGTCGCCGGAGAATGAGGAGGAGGCGATCAGCGTGGCCACTGTGCCGGTCGACGTGGTCGGCCGGCACCGGTACGCCCGGCACAGGCGCCGCGGCCGGCTCATCGGCCCGCGCCTGCGGTCTTCGTCCGGTCCATCTCGGCACCCTCCATCTCGGCACCGTCCATCTCGGCACCGTCCACGTCCGGCTCGGGATTCGTGGCGGCACGGACGCGGCCGTTGCGCACCTCGATGACCTCCTCGTAGACGGCCGCGGTGGCCGCGGCCACCCGTGACCAGTCGTAGCGGGCGAGCACGCGGTCGTGCCCGGCGATGCCGTAGGCCGCGCCCCGCGTCGGGGAGGCGAGCAGGTCACGCACCGCGGCGGCCACGGCGTCCGGACGACGAGGCGGGACGAGCAGCCCGGTGACCTGGTCCACCACCGTGTCCTGGATGCCTCCGACGGCGCTGGCCACCACCGGACGCGCGCACGCCATCGCCTCGAGCGGCACGATCCCGAACGGCTCGTACCACGGCACGCACACCACCGCGTCGGCCGAGCGCAGCAGGGCGGGGACCTCTTCCCGGCCGACCGGCCCGATCAGCCGCACCCGATCGCCCACCCCGACGGCCTCCGCAAGCGAGCGCAGGCGCTCGGCGTGCGGATCGCCGGCCTCCGCACCGCCTGCCACCACCAGCTCGGCGTGCGGAATGCGGCGCAGGGCCTCGATCACCTCGTCGACACCCTTGTGCCGCGCCAGCCGGCCGAGTGAGACGAGGCGCGGTCGCTCGGAGCGTTGCGCCACCGGTCCGTCGGGAGCGAACAGCTCGGTGTCGACCCCGCGCGGCACCACGCTGATCCGCCGGCGCGGCGCACCCAGCCGCGCCAGCTCGAAGACCTCGTCGGTGCAGGTAGCGAGCACGCGATCCACTGCGCGAGCCACGGCGAGCTCCGCGCGTATGCGTCCTTCCGGGCTCGTGTCGTCGCTTCCGTGGTGGCGGCGCGTGACGCTCCCGAGGGCGTGGAAGGTCTCCACGACGGGTATCCGCCCACCCGCAGCGGCGAGCGCCACCATGCCGGACATCCAGAAGTGCGCGTGGACGACATCGGGCCGATCGGTCGCCCAGGCCGCCTTCACCGTGTCCGTGAAGGCCGGGAGGTGCGGCACCAGCTCGTCCTTCGGTAGCGGTTCGGCCGGGCCTGCTGATGCATGCCGGACCACGACACCCGGTCGCAACGGCACCGTGTCGGGGAGCGCGGGATCGTCGCGGCGCGTCCACACCGTCACGTCGTGGCCCATCGTGGCAAGGGCGGAGCTCAGCTCCAGCACATGCACGTTCTGGCCACCGGCGTCGGTCCCGCTCAGCGCACCGAGGGGGCTGGCGTGCTCGGACACCATCGCGATACGCATCAGCAGCAGCTCCTTCCGACGATGGACGTCGTCCACGAGCCGTTCACGTGCCACAGCAGGATGTTCACGCAAGGGGGTTAACTCTTGCCACTGCGAAGAAAACCTCACAGCCGCAACTGCTACTCGTCGGAGCCAATTACTACGCTCCGTCGCGTTCCGGAAGCCGAGACCTCATGGGCGCGGCTCTCGGCTCAGGCGATCTCGGCGATCGCCTCGTCGAGGCTGTCGCAGTGCCGGAACACATCGAGCAGGTTGGTGATCTGAAGGACGCGGCGCACTGCCCGTCCGGCGGCTGCCGTGCGGAACGAGACCCCGCCTGCGTCTGCGCGGCTGCGGGTGTCCATCAGCACGACGAGCCCTGTCGAACCGCAGAACAACAGGCCGGAAAGGTCCACGACCAGTCCTTTCGGGCCGGCGTCCACGGCCCGGAACGCCACCTCACGCAGCAGCCCGGCGGTCGAGAGATCCACCTCGCCCGCCGGTGCGACGACGAGCACTCCGCTCCGCGGCTCGGACACCGGCACCGTCAGCAGATCGGGGCGCAGCGACACCGGAGTGCGCGGCTGCGGGACCTCGGAGCCGGCCGAGGCGAGCTCGAAGCGCCGTGTCATCCGATACTCACCTCCGGTGGTGAGGTAAATGAGGGGCACCACCAACCCCGAGCAGCCTCAACGATGCTCTCCGCCGACCTGGGGCGCAACCACGCCACTCGGTCGGCGGGTGGGTGATCTGGCCCTCAGTCCTGGAAGCGGGCCCGCACCGCGCCGTCCGGCCCGTCCTCGGTCAGCGCGCCCACGGCCAGCCCGTAGCGCAGCGCCGCGGCGAACCGGTCGGGCGCCCAGGCGTCCGCGCCGACGCGTTCGCCCAGCTCCGCCGACGGCAACGGGCCGCTGCGCAGCGCCTCGAGGATCGCGCCCAGCTCGCGGTCCCGTTCGGGATCGTCGATCAACGGCGCCTGGTTGTAGCTGCGGGCGGTGACGCCCGGACGGCCTGGTGGTCGCCCGTCGGTCTCCGCATGGTGCGCGGCCCGGCTTCCCGCCGTCTGCGCCGACAGCGGCGTCGCGACGTCCTCCAGCGACCGGCCGGCAGCCTCGACCCCCAGCAGGAGCTCGGCGAGCCCGGCGAGGATCATGACCCCGGCGCCGATGTAGTAACCGAATGCGACGTTCTCTTCGCGGCCGCTCGCGGCGAGCGAGCTGAAGAGCACCGGCCCGATGATCCCGCCGAGTCCTGTTCCCACGGCGTAGAAGAGCGCGATGCACATCGCCCGGATCTCCATCGGGAAGATCTCCGACACCGTGAGATAGGCCGCGCTGGCCCCGCAGGACGCGAGGAAGAAGACGGCGGTCCAGGCCGCCACGAGGGTCCAGGCCGACAGCGCGCCCACCGAGAACAACCACGCCGTGCCGACGAGCAGCAGACCCGAACCCACATAGCTCACCGTGATCATCACCCGGCGGCCGATCGTGTCGAACAGCCGGCCGAGGACCAGCGGCCCGATCAGGCTGCCCAGCGCCAGCGGGATGAGGTAGAGCCCGGTGGAGGCGCTCGGCACCCCGAAGAAGGTGGCCAGGACCAGCCCGAAGGTGAAGTACACGGCGTTGTAGAGGAACGCCTGGCCCACGAAGAGCGCGAGCCCGAGCAGCGCACGCCGGGGATAGGTCCCCAGCACCGTCCTGGCGATCTCGCCGAAGCCGGTGCTGCTTCGCTGGGTCACCTCCAGGAAGTCCTCCACCGGGGGCAGCGGCGCACCGGTCTCCCGCTCGACCCCGCGCTCGATGTCTCCGACCAGGGCCTCGGCCTCGTCGTTGCGGCCGTGTGTGTAGAGCCAGCGCGGGCTCTCCGGCACGTGCCGGCGGACGATGAGGATCACCACGCCCAGCACGGCGCCGAGGGCGAACGCCACCCGCCAGCCGACATCGGCCGGGATGAGCACGGGATCGAGCAGCAACAGCGTGAGTGCGGCTCCGACCGCGGCGCCTGCCCAATACGAGCCGTTCACGGCCAGCGACACGGTGGCACGCATGCGGGCGGGCACCAGTTCGTCGATCGCCGAGTTGATGGCGGCGTACTCCCCGCCGATGCCTGCGCCCGTCAGGAACCGCATGACGAGGAAGAACCAGGCGGTGAAGGAGAAGGCGGTGGCGATCGTGGCCGCGAGGTAGAGCCCGAGCGTCACGAGGAAGAGCTTCTTGCGGCCGAACCGGTCGGTCAGGTAGCCGAACACCAGCGAGCCGACAACCGCGCCTGCGACGTAGATCGCGGCCGCGAGCCCGACCTCCGTATCGGTCAACGCGAGGCCGCTGTCCGGTTCGGTGAGCCGGGCGGCGAGCGCGCCGACGATCGTCACCTCGAGGCCGTCGAGGATCCAGACGGTGCCCAGGCCCAACAGCACGAGCCAGTGCCAGCGCACCCACGGGAGGCGATCCATCCGGGCCGGAACGTCCGTTCGTACCGTGCTCGCCCCCGCCATGCCGGCGATTAGCCGGGAGCCCGGACACCGAAACATGGCCGACGACACGCGCCCGACAACTCCGTGAGCGCTCCGTCGCTGTGACCCCGCGCATTGCCCATCACCGATCCGGCGCCAATACTGCGAAGGTGGTCACCCATTCTCGTCAAACGTCGACCCGAACGCTGGAGGAAACTGTGATCGGTCCTCCACCGTCGATTTCGACGGAATGCACGAGTTCGTCCGGCGAACTGCTCGATCGGGCCCGGGAGCTCGTACCGCTCCTGCGCGCGAACGCCGCCGAGACCGAGCGCCTCTGCCGGCTCCCCGAGGACAACGTCACCGCGCTGCGCGACGCGGGCTTCTTCACACTCGGCGCCCCGCGCTGCGCCGGAGGACCCGAGGTCGACTTCCGGACATGGGTCGACGTGGTCGCCGAGCTCGCCCGCGGATGCGGCTCAAGCGCCTGGGTCGCCACGCTCCTCTCGATGGGCGCCCACTGGACAGGCCTGCTCGGGGACCGCGCCCGCGCCGATGTCTGGGCCGCCGACCCGCATGCGGCGGTCTGCTTGAACCCGAACCCGAGTGCAGGCGGCCGCGCCGTGGACGGTGGCATGGTCGTCAGCGGGCGGTGGCGGCCCATGTCCGGCTGCAACCACGCCCAATGGGTCATGGGGGGCGTACCGGTTCAGGACGAGCAGTGCGCGGTCGTCGACCGGAAGCTGGTGCTCGTGCCGATGACCCAGGCCCGCATCGAGGATACCTGGAATGTCGCCGGAATGCGGGGAACGGGCAGCAACACCGTTGTCGTCGACGAGGTCTTCGTGCCCGAACATCGCATCCTGTCGCTGCCCAGGGCGCTCGCAGGCGACTACGCGCCCGATCATTCCGACGAGCCGCAGTACGCCATTTCGGCGTCCTCGTTGGTGGCCGTCGCCCAGGCGGCCCCGGCGCTCGGCCTGGCCGCTGCGGCTCTGGAACACACGCTGGACGTCCTCGGCGCGGGCCGGGCGGTCGGGACGTCGATCTACCAGAACGCGATCGACTCACCGAGCGTGCAGTTCGACGTCGCCGACGCCGCACGGCTGATCGACACCGCCAGGATGCACGCCGATCGGGCCGTCCGGGACATGGAGCAGGGGGTCCGTGAGCGGCACCCACTGGACCTGGCCACCCGGGCCCGCATCCGGATGGACGTCGGCACGGTCATGCGGAGCACGCAGCAGGCGGTGGGCCTGCTCCTGGACGTGGGTGGGGCAGGCGGATTCGACATGGGCAATCCGGTCCAGCGGATCTGGCGCGATCTGGAGACGGTGGTACGGCACCAGATCCTCTCCCCCGACCTCAGCCGCGAGATCTACGGACGCGCGCTGCTCGGCGTCGAGCCACAGGTCAGCAACCTGATCTGAGCCGCCGGAGTGCGGACTGTCCGCTCCGCGGCCTGGTAGCCGGTGCGTCCACGCGAAGATGGTCGGGGTCGCCAGGACCAGTGGGGGCGGCGGGGTGGAGTAGCCCGCACTGTTCGTCTCGTCACTGAGGTGGGCTTTGTCGGCCCGTCCATAGTGCGTCGCGGCGCACTCGTAGCCGAGGATCGAGGCGATGAGATCGCGCGGCTGGGCACGGTGGGCACTGTTGGTCGCGCTGACGGCGGTGGTGACGGGCGGGATGGCCCTGCTCGACGTGCCGTCTCCCGGCCTCTTCGCCGGGCTGGTCGTCGCCACCGTGCTCGCTCTCGTCGGCTGGGCACCGAAACAGGTGGCGCCGTCGGCCACCACCGCCGCCCAGGCGGTGATCGGGGTGGTCATCGGCGTGCTCGCCCAGCCCTCCACGCTCACCCAGCTCGCGGCGGACTGGCTGCCCGTGCTGCTGGTGAGCGTTGCCACGCTCGGCGTCAGCATGGCGGCGGGCCTGCTCCTCGGACTGCGGCCCGGTGTCACCCCCCTGACCGGGATGCTCGCGCTCACCGCGGGCGGGGCCTCCGGGCTCGTCGCGGTCAGCCGGGACCTCGGTGCCGACGACCGGGTCGTGGCCGTCGTGCAGTACCTGCGCGTCGGCCTGGTCACCGCGACGATGCCGATCGTGGCGGCGCTCGTGTTCGGCGCGTCCGGCTCGACCACTTCGGGCCCGGACACGGGAGGGCCGGCCTGGTACGTCGACCTCGGCTTCCTCGTGGTCTGCGCCGGCGTCGGGCTCACGCTGACCCACCTCGCCCGGGTGCCGGCGGGCGGGCTGCTCGGGCCGATGGCCGTCGCGATCGCGCTGAACCTCACAGGCTGGTCCTTCGGCGCGACCCCGCCCACGCTCATCGTCGAGGTCGCCTACGCCGTGATCGGCTGGCAGGCGGGCGTGCGTTTCACCCGCGAGAGCCTGCGCATGGTGCTCGGCGTGCTGCCGCTCGCCGCAGCGCTCATCGCCGCGGTGATCGTCGCGTGCGCCGGCCTCGGGCTGCTGCTCACGGGCCTGACCGGTGCCACCCCGCTGGAGACCTACCTCGCGACCACACCGGGCGGGATCTACGCGGTGCTGGCGACAGCGGTCTCGTCCGGCGCGAACGCCACCTTCGTCGTGGCGGTCCAGGTGCTGCGGCTGATCCTCATGCTCCTGGTGGCGCCGCTGCTGGCCCGGCTGGTGGGCCGGCGCGGCCGCGCACCGGAGCCCTGACCGCACGAGCGGCACACCCGTCCGAACTCGCTGGACGAACGTGCCGCCCATACGGTCGGGTGTGCGCCATGAGCGTCGAGAATGCGTTTTGGCTGGCCCATGACGGGCTCGCTCAGCAGGCACCGGGGTCGGCCGCGACGACCCGCCTGCTGCTCCGGCTGGCGGGGCCGTTGCCGGCCCGGCCCCGCGCGGTGGACATCGGCTGCGGTGGTGGCCAGGCGAGCGTCCTTCTCGCCGCGGAGGCGGGCGCCGAGGTCGTGGCCGTCGACACGCACGAGCCGTTCCTGGAGCAGACGCGGGCAGCCGCTGCCGCGGCCGGTCTCGGCGGCCGGGTGCGCACCGTGGCCGCGCGGATGCAGGACCTGCCGCTCCCCGCAGGCTCGGCGGACCTGATCTGGGCCGAGGGCTCCGTCTATCTCATGGGGTTCGACGAAGCACTCGTGGCATGGCGAGACCTGCTGGCCCCGGGCGGCGCGCTGGTGCTCACCGAGTGCGAATGGACCACCCCCGAGCCCGCCCCGGGTGCGCGCGCGTTCTGGGCCGCGGCGTACCCGGCGATGCGCACCACCGACGGGAACGTCCGCGCAGCGCTGGCGGCCGGCTGGATCGTCACCGCCACCTACCTGCTCCCCGACTCCGACTGGGCGGCCTACTACGACCCCCTCGCCGCACGCATCGAGGCGCTGCGGGCCGACGGGATCGACGGAGCATCACTCGACGAGGTGGCGCACGAGATCGAGATCCGTCGTGCGTACGGCGGCGACTACGGCTACACGGGCTACGTCCTGCGGCCCCGGCCCTGATCGGCCCGAAATGTCGGGTGGCCCCGCTACCGTCCGCTCCATGACGACCACCACCGGAATCGCCACGCTGAGCGTCATCGCCCTCGACTGCCGCGAGCCCAAGGCCCTCGCCGAGTTCTACAGCGCGCTCTCCGGCGCTCCCGTCGTGCGCTCGGAGGACGACTGGGTACAACTCGCCGGCCAGGGTGGGGTCGCGCTGGCCTTCCAACTGGCTCCCGACCACGTTCCGCCGCAATGGCCGAGCGAGGAGCAGCCGCAGCAGATCCACCTCGACTTCGACGTGCCCGACCTCGACGCCGCAGAGGCCCAGGTGCTCGCGATCGGTGCCCGCAAGCACGAGCACCAGCCCGGCACCACCTTCCGGGTCTACCTCGACCCCGCCGGCCACCCGTTCTGCCTCTGTCTGGCCTCCCCGGCCTCGTAGTCGCACCCCAGCCGGCCGCCCCCTCCCAGGGCCATCGGGGGCGGCCGGTGTGTGGGATCACCGAACCCCGGGTAGGCCGGTTCCGGCGATAGATGCCGGGGGCGCTCCCCGGGCATCCGAGGAACGGAGGCTCCACATGGGTACCGACGACAAGATCAACAACAAGGCCGAGCAGCTCAAGGGCAAGGCCAAGGAGAAGGTCGGCCACGCCACGGGCGACGAGGAACTCGAGGCCGAGGGTCACGCCGACCAGGCCAAGGGCAACCTCAAGCAGGCGGGCGAGAAGATCAAGGACGTCTTCCGCAGCTGAGTCTCGTCGCTCCGCTCAGCGCAGAAAGGGCCCGGTCGCTCACGGAGCGGCCGGGCCCTCGCGCGTCCGCGTCCCGCGTATCGGCATGTCCCGGCCCGCCCGCCGGTCTTTCGAGCTCGGCTCGGGCCCAGCAGCCGTGTGTCGCTCGCGGCTGCCGGGCCCCCGAAAGATGATCACGGTCGGCCGCCGTCGAAGGCGGGCACTCGCGATCGGTGCCCGCCAGCACGAGCACCGGCCCGCCATCACCTTTCGGGTGTACTCGCCCCGTCCGACCACCCGTTCTGCCTGTGCCGGGATGACACGTCCGAGTAATCCCTCGCGCACGGAGTGTGGGCCCAGCGGGCCCCGGGGTAGCTCCTGACCGCAGGTGATTCCGCGGGCGTCCGCGGCATCCGACGAGAATGGAGACCGAGGAATGGGCGACAAGGTCCGCAACAAGGCCAAGAAGCTCAAGGGCAAGGCCAAGGAGAAGGTCGGCCAGGCCACCGGCAACCAGCAGCTCCAGGCCGAAGGGCAGGCCGACCAGGCGAAGGGCGACCTGCGGCAGGTCGGCGAGAAGATGAAGGACGTCTACCGCAGCTGATCCCGCGCCAGCTCAGCGATACCGGGCCCGGTCGCTCGCAGGAGCGGCCGGGTCCGTGGCCGTCAGGAGGGTGCGCGGCGCTACCGGGGCCGGGGCGGGCGGGCCACGGCAAGGCGTTCCCGGGCTCGGTCCTTGCCGGTCGGGTCGCCGCCGTCGAGCAAATCCAGCGCGTCGTCCACGGCCGCACGCAGCATGCCGCACTCCGCGGCGCGCTCGGCGAGCTGCGTGTGCATCGTCCACAGGTCGACGAACACGGTGACCTTGGACCGAAGCACCCACGGGTCGAACGGCTTGGTGATGTAGTCCACGGCGCCCGCCTGGTACCCGCGGAACGCCAGGTGCGGGTCGTAGTCCACCGCCGTGAGGAACAGGATCGGGATGTGCCGCGTGCGCTCACGCTGCTTGACGTGGCCCGCGGTCTCGAAGCCGTCCATGCCAGGCATGTGGGCGTCGAGCAGGATCACCGCATAGTCCTCCACCAGCAGCCGCTTGAGGGCGTCCTCGCCACTGGTGACCGACACGATCTCGATCGGGAGTCCTTCGAGGATCGCCTGCAGCGCCAGCAGGTTGTCGCGGCGGTCGTCCACGGCCAGCACCCTGGCCGCCTGTCGTCCGGTCATTCGGCCGGCTCCCCTGCACGTACGGACACGGATCTCGGCCGCACCCACTCAGCCATCAGCGAGAGCAGCGCGTCGAGATCCACCGGTTTGGTGACGTACTCGGTGGCGCCGGCCGCGAGGCTGGACTCCCGGTCCCCGGGCATCGCCTTCGCGGTGAGGAACACGACGGGCAGGTCCCGCCCCTGCGGCAGGGTCCGGATCCGCCGGGTCGTCTCGTTGCCGTCGATATCGGGCATCATCGCGTCCATCAGGACCACGTCCACCTCGGGGTGCTGGGTGAGCAGCCGGATCCCGTCACTGCCGTTGTCGGCGTAGAGCACCGTCAGCCCGTGCAGCTCCAGCGCGCTGGTCAAGGCGAACACGTTACGCACGTCGTCGTCCACGATGAGCACGGTGACACCGGCGAGCTCGGGTGTGTGCCGCCCGCCCACCGGGCCGTCGCCAGACGGGGGCCGCAGGATCGGCTGTCCCGCGGAGGTAGGACGCTCCAGCGCGGGCATGTCCGGCACACGCCGGGGCATCATCCGGGCGGCCGCCGCCGTGACGGGCGGGAGCTCGTCGGGCAGCAGCAGGGTGAACACCGATCCCTCCTCGACCTCGGAGGTCACCTCGATGCGGCCGCCGAGCATGCGGGCCAGCTCCTTGGAGATCGAGAGCCCGAGCCCCGTGCCCCCGTACTTCCGGCTTGTCGTGCCGTCGGCCTGCTGGAACGCCTCGAAGATCATGTCGAGCTTCGCGTTCGGGATGCCGATGCCGGTGTCCCGCACGGAGAACGTGATAACCGTCTGTGCCGCGTCGAGCGCCGGCACCCCGTGCAGCGTTCCCGGTGGGGCGACCCCGATCGACAGCTCGACGAACCCGGAGTCGGTGAACTTGACGGCGTTCGCGAGGAGGTTCCGCAGGATCTGCTGGAGCCGCTGAGCGTCGCTGATGATCGTCTCGGGCAGGTCGGGATCGATCCGGACGCGCAGCTCCAGGCTCTTCTCCTCGGCCTGCGGACGGAACGCCTGCTCCACGTAGCTACGGATCTGAACGAGGTCCACCGGGGCCGGGTCGACGTCGACGCGCCCCGCCTCGATCTTCGAGAGGTCGAGGATGTCGTCGATCAGCCGCAGAAGATCCGAGCCCGCGCTGTGGATGGTGCTGGCGAACTCGATCTGCTTGTCGGTGAGGTTGTTGTTCGGGTTGTCGGCGAGCAGCCGGGACAGCAGGAGCAGGGAGTTGAGCGGCGTGCGCAGCTCGTGGCTCATGTTCGCGAGGAACTCCGACTTGTACTGGCTGGCGAGCGCGAGCTGCTGGGCCTTCTCCTCGACGCCCCGGCGGGCCGCGTCGATCTCCATGTTCTTGATCTCGACGTTGCGGTTCTGCTCGGAGAGCTCCTCGGCCTTCTCCTCCAGCTCGGAGTTGGCCCGTTGCAGCTCCGCCGACTGGTCCTGCAGCTCCATCGCCAGGCCCTGGGACTGGGCCAGCAGCTCCTCGGTGCGGCGGTTGGCCCGGATCGTGGTGATCGCGACACCGATCGTGGCGACGAGGCGCTCGAGGAACGTCAGGTGCAGCGGCGAGAACGGCGACACCGAGCCCAGCTCGATCACGCCGAGGCACTCGCCCTCGAACTGGACGGGCAGCACCACCACGGCCTGTGGCGCGGCGGAGCCCACCCCGGAGCGGATCGGCAGGTAGCCCTCCGGCACGGCTTCCACACGAACGATCCTGCGGGTGGCCGCCGCCTGCCCGACGAGGCCCTCCCCCGTACCGAACGACAGGGGCGGGTCGCCCGGCGTCATCGCGTATCCGCCGCTCATCACCCACCGCGCGCCCCGGGCGCCACTGACCGGCTCCGCTGCCAGGAAGAACGCCCCGACCTGGGCGTTCACCAGCGGGGCGACCTCGTTCATGATCATGCGACAGACCTCGCCGAGGTCGCGCTGGCCCTGCAGCAGCCCGCCGATGCGCACAAGGGTGGAGTCCAGCCAGCCCTGCTCGGCGTTCTGCCGCGTGGTCTCGCGCAGGTTGGCGATCATCTGGTTGATCGTGTCCTTGAGGTCGGCGATCTCACCCCGCGCCGCCACCGCGATCTGCTGGGTGAGGTCGCCGTGGGCCACGGCCGTGGAGACCGCCGAGATCGCGCGCAGCTGTGTGGTGAGCGTGGCCGCCAGCTGGTTGACGCTCTCGGTGAGGTCGCGCCAGGTGCCGGACACCCCGTGCACCTGCGCCAACACGCCGAGCTTGCCCTCGGTGCCGACCTCGCGGGCCACGCGCGTGACCTCATCGGCGAAGCTCGACAGCTGATCCACCATCGTGTTCACCGTCGACTTCAACTCCAGGATCTCGCCCCGGGCATCCACCGTGATCTTCTGGCTCAGGTCGCCCCGCGCGACGGCGGTGGTCACCTGCGCGATGTTGCGCACCTGGTCGGTCAGGTTCCCCGCCAGCTGGTTCACGTTCTCCGTCAGGTCCCGCCACGTCCCCGCGACACCCTTGACCTCGGCCTGCCCGCCCAGCTTCCCCTCGGTGCCCACCTCACGAGCCACCCGCGTGACCTCATCAGCGAACGACGACAGCTGATCCACCATCGTGTTCACCGTCGACTTCAACTCCAGGATCTCGCCCCGAGCATCCACCGTGATCTTCTGCGTCAGGTCACCACCGGCCACCGCCGTGGTCACCTGCGCAATGTTGCGCACCTGGTCGGTCAGGTTCCCCGCCAGCTGGTTCACGTTCTCCGTCAGGTCCCGCCACGTCCCCGCGACACCCTTGACCTCGGCCTGCCCGCCCAGCTTCCCCTCGGTGCCCACCTCACGAGCCACCCGCGTGACCTCATCAGCGAACGACGACAGCTGATCCACCATCGTGTTCACCGTCGACTTCAACTCCAGGATCTCGCCCCGAGCATCCACCGTGATCTTCTGCGTCAGGTCACCACCGGCCACCGCCGTGGTCACCTGCGCAATGTTGCGCACCTGGCTGGTCAGGTTCGAGGCCATCGAGTTCACGTTGTCGGTGAGATCGCGCCAGGTGCCGGCGACGCCCTCCACCTCGGCCTGCCCGCCGAGCATGCCCTCGGTGCCCACCTCGCGGGCCACGCGCGTGACCTCGTCGGCGAAGCTCGACAGCTGATCCACCATCGTGTTCACAGTGGACTTCAGCTCCAGGATCTCGCCCCGGGCGTCCACCGTGATCTTCTGGCTCAGGTCGCCCCGCGCGACGGCGGTGGTCACCTGCGCGATGTTGCGCACCTGCGCGGTGAGGTTGCCGGCCAGCTGGTTCACGTTCTCGGTGAGATCCCGCCAGGTGCCCGAGACGTTGGGCACCGCGGCCTGCCCGCCGAGCTTGCCCTCCGTGCCCACCTCGCGGGCCACGCGCGTGACCTCATCGGCGAAGCTCGACAGCTGATCCACCATCGTGTTGACGGTCTGCTTCAGCTCGAGGATCTCGCCCCGCGCGTCCACGCTGATCTTCTGCGACAGGTCTCCGGTGGCGACGGCCGTGGCCACCTGGGCGATGCCGCGCACCTGGTCGGTGAGGTTCGCGGCCATCAGGTTGACCGCGTCGGTGAGGTTCTTCCAGGTGCCGGCCACGTTGGGCACGACGGCCTGGCCGCCGAGGCGGCCGTCGGTGCCCACCTCACGCGCCACCCGCGTGACCTCGTCGGCGAACAGGCGCAGGGTGGCCGTCAACGCGTTGATCGTGTCGGCGAGCTCGGCGACCTCGCCGCGGGCGTTCACGGTGATCGTGCGCGACAGGTCGCCCTGCGCGATCGCGGTGGCCGCCGACGATATCGAGCGCACCTGGTTGGTCAGGTTGCTCGCCATGGTGTTGACCGAGTCGGTCAGCGCGCGCCACGTGCCGGCGACGCCCCGGACGTCGGCCTGGCCACCGAGCCTGCCGTCGGTGCCGACCTCCCGCGCGACGCGGGTGACCTCGTCGGCGAAGCTCGAGAGCTGGTCGACCATCGTGTTGACGGTGCGGCCTATGCGCCGGAACTCACCGCGCAGCGGGCGACCCTCGATCTCCAGCGCCATGTGCTGCGAGAGGTCGCCCTCGGCGACGGCCTCGATCACGCGCGCGATCTCGGCGGTGGGCGCGGCCAGGTCGTCGATCAGTGCGTTGACCGCCTGCACCCCGGTGGCCCAGGCCCCGTCGTAGGACTCCTCGTTGAGCCGGTCGGACATCCGGCCCTCACGGCCGACCACCCGGCTGATCCGGAGCAGGTCACGGTTGCGCCGCTCCTGGAGCGCGACCATCTCGTTGAACTCGTCGACGACCTCTCCCGCGGGCCCCTGCCGCCGCGGCAATCGGACCTCGAAGCGACCGAGCCGCACCTTGCGCAGGGCCTCGGCCAACTCCGCCAACAAGGCGGTGTCGCCGGCCGCGGCGGGCTCCCCGGGGACCGGGGAGCTCTGGGGCCGTGTGGTGGTCATGCCCGCCGTCCTCCCATGCTCGGACAGCGGCCGGGCACGGGCGCACCACGGCACCGGCGCGGCCGCCGCAGCACCCGACCCTAACGGATCCCATAGCAACTGATCCCGTTGCAGTCGATCCCGCTTTCATCGATCTGGCGGCGCTCCGGACGGCGGCGCGAGCGCGTCCGCAGCCGACAGTGCACACTGCGTCCGTGCCCGTTCAGCTCGAGCGGCGGACCAGGCTGCCGCCGGATGCCCGATCGGCCGGACGAGCGCGCCGAATGCTCCAGGAGGCACTGCGCGATCTCGACCCCGCCACCAGCGGCGATGGCAGCACCGGGGCCGATGGTGCCGACCTCGTCGACACCGTCGTGCTGCTCGCGAGCGAGCTGTGCGAGAACGCCGTCCTGCACGCCGGCACGGAGTTCGAGGTGGCCCTCACCGTCAGTGACGACGAGGTCACAGTGGCCGTGACCGACCGGGGTGCGGGTCCGCTCGAACTGCACCTCGCCCAGCCACGCCAGCGCTACGGCCGCGCCGCCAGCCACGGCCGCGGCCTCGCACTCGTGCAGCGCCTCGCCACGACGTGGGGCACCCGCCACGAGTCCGACGGGCGCCACATCACGTGGTTCTCCCTCAGCCGGGGCCGCACCACGGCCGCACCCGCCGCCCCGGCCGCACCGCCGGACACCGAGCGCGTGTGGACCAGCGCCGAGCAGGCCCGCTGGCTGCTGCACGTTCCCTCGGCCCTCGGCGACCGGCTGGAACCGGTGGAGCTGGTTGCGGAACTCGTCCGGAGGCTGCGTGAGCTTCTCGGCGCCGAGTCGGTGGAGGTGGAGGTCGACGAGGGCGACGGCACCGGCTCCCGGGAGATCGCCCGGGACGGCGCCGCGACGAGCGGGGGCGTGGCCGTCGAGGTGCGCCTGCCCATGACGGCACCGCTTCGCGGCGTCCTGCGGGTGGTGCACCGCTCGTCCCGGCAGAACGCGAGCATCGACGCCGACAGGACGCGCGATCTCACCGAGCTCGTCGCCACGCGCATCGCGATGGCCGTCGAGTCCAACTGGCTGCGCGGTGTGGACCAGCGCAGGCGCTCGTGGATGACCTACCTCGCGGAGACCAGCGAGCTGCTCGGCCAGTCCCTGGACGTCGACCTGGCGGTCGCGGTGGTCCCTCAGGTCGTCGTGCCCCGGCTCGGCCGGTGGTGCGCCGTCCATCTCGTCGAGCCCTCCGGACGCCTCCGGCTCGCCGCGCTCACCCACGCCGACGAGACCAAGCTCTCCGAGCTGCGCGGTGTGCTCGATCCGGACGGCTCCCCCGGCCTGCCTCCCGAGCTGCGGTCCAGGTTCACCGAGCTGGCCCGCGACGGCTCCGCCCCGGTGCGCTTCGCGGTGCCGACCGACGGGATCGCGGTGCCGCTGCGCGCCCGCGGCCGCACGATCGGCACGCTCCTCGTCGGACGCCCCGACGGGCGCCCGCACAGCCCCGAGGACATCGTGATGGCAGGCGACATCGCCCGCCGCGCCGCGCTCACGATCCACAACGCGCAGAGCACCGGTGCGCACGTCGCCGTCTCCCAGGCTCTCCAGCAGGCACTGCTCCCCCGCGCGCTGCCGGTGGTGCCCGGGGTCGACTTCGCGGCCGAGTACCTCCCGGCGAGCACGGGCAGCGACGTCGGCGGCGACTTCTACGACGTGCTCACCGTCGACCCGTCGCACTGGCTGGTCTCGATCGGTGACGTCTGCGGCAAGGGTGCCCGCGCCGCGGCGCGCACCGGTCTCGTGCGGGACGTCCTGCGGGTCCTCGTGCGGGACGACCGGCCGCTGCCGCGGGCCATCGAGATGCTCAACCAGGTCATGATCGAGGCCGGTGATCCCCTGCAGTTCTGCACCCTCGCCGCCGCGATGATCAGCAGGCGGCGACCGGCCGGGATCGATCCGTCGGGCCGCAGCACGCATGCCGGGCTCGACGTCGAGCTCGTGCTCGCCGGGCACGTGCAACCCGTGCTCCTGCGCGCCGACGGCACCGCTGAGCTCATCGGGCAGTTCGGCACGGCCGTCGGGCTGCTGCCCTCCGTGCGCCTGACCTGCACGCCGCACCGTCTCGGACCGGGCGACACGCTCCTCGTCTACACCGACGGGGTCACCGAGCGCCGTCGGGGCCGCGAGCAGTTCGGCGCGGAGCGGCTGCTCGAAGTGGCCACCGGTGCGGCCGGGCGGCCGGCGCGACAGGTCGTCGCAGCGGTGCGGGAGGCGGTCGAACGCTTCTCCGCCGATCCGCTCGACGACGACGTGGCCCTCCTGGCGGTGCGGGCCGTACCCGCACGCTGACCCGGCCGGAGGAATCGGACCCCGGGGATCGACCGCTCGCAGGTACCGTCGGTGGTCGCGATCGCTCATCCTGGTTGGCGATCGCCGATCACGGATGAACGGGGGCGGAGCACTGAACAGGGGGGATAGCCGGCGAACCGTGCTCCAGGAGCTGCGTTCGTGGCCGACGCTGCTGCTCGTGCTGTTCTGCCTCGGTGTCGGCATCCCCACCGCGGTCGCGCTCACCCCGGCCCAGGATCTCGAGGTGTTCGGCCAGCACATCGAGGTCGGGGCCCGTCCCCCGCAGCTGTCGGTCGCCGGTCCCGCCCGGCTCGTGCAGGTGGGGAACACCGCGCTCGACGTCGACCGGTTGCGTGTCTACGGACCCCTGCGCCCGCAGCTGACCATGGGCCCGGTGCAGCGCAACGCGGCCGCAGCCGCGGTGTTCGACCCCGGCGCGGCGCCCAAGGCGGGCGAGGCCGCGATCTCGACCGTCACCAAGGGCTTCGTCACCTGGTACGTGCTCGGTGGCCTCGGGCTGGTCGCCTTCACGCTCACCGCCGCGGCCGGCGCGGCCGGTGTACGCACCCTCGTCGTGCTCCGCCGCCAGAGCCGTGAGACGGGGGGCCACGCCCCGCTTCCCGAGATCGTCGCGTACTGCCTGCGAGCTGCACGACGGATGACCGCGATCGCGGTCATCGCCTCCGTCGTGGCGTGGGGTGTGTCGGGGGTGCTCGCCTACGGCGGCGCCGTGCAGGGGCTGCGCGGGGTGTCCTCGCTCGCTCAGCTCGTCGGCGCGTACCACCTGAGCCCGGATCCGGTCGGGCCGCCGGTCAGCGGGTTCGAGGGCGCGGTGATCGGCGACTCGCGGGCCGTCCGGGTCGGCGGGCCGCCGCTGCCCGGCGGCACGGCCGACGACGCCGCCTGTGAGCGCAGCACCGATTCACTCGCCACCGAGATCGGCCATCTCACCTCGGCGAACGTGCTCAACCTCGCCTGTCCGAGCGCCACCGTCACCACCGGGCTGCGCGGTCCGCAGCAGCGTGGCGACCGGCTGGTGCCTGCCCAGATCGGTGTGCTCAAGCAGGTGCGGGACCTGCGGTTCGTCGTGGTGGCGATCGGCCCCAACGACGTCGGCTGGACCGACTTCCTGCGCTACTGCTACGGCGTGGCGGACTGCTCCGACCAGCTCACCCAGGGCGAGTTCGACTATCGGATGGCAGCGTTCGACCGCGTCTACGGCGACCTGCTCATCGACCTCAACGACCTGCCCGGCCGCCCCCAGATCATCGTGATGACCTCCTACGGGGCGTTCCCTCCCGACGCCGACTGCCCCGACACGCGCGCAGAGGGCTACCCAGGGCTCGACGCCGGCAAGATCAGCCTGCTCACCGACCGCAACGAGCAGCTCAACGCGGTGCTGGAGACCGGGGCGGAGAAGTACGGCTTCGCGGTGGCCCGCCCCGAGCTCGGGCTGCTGTGCGAGGACGGGGTCGACGGGCTGGGGCCCGACCTGCAGGGCATGGCCGACCCCTTCCCGTTCCATCCCACCGGGGTCGGTTCGCTGCGGATGGCCTCGTCGGTGGTGCGGCTCATCGCGCCGACGCCCACGCGCTGACCGGGCTCAGCCCACGTCCGGGGTGACGGCGAGCGCCCGTGCCTCCCGCAGCGTCCGGCGCCGCACCCCGACCGCCACGCCGACCACGATCAGCGACAGGAACGGGCTGGGGAACCCGAGCGCTGTGCCCACGGCGATGTCGGCAGCTGGCGCCAGCACGGCGCCTGCGAAGACCCAGGGCGCCGCCGTCGGGAGACGTACCGGACGACCGGTGCGGCGATCGCGGGACCAGCGGGTCTTCCCACCCGGCTTCACCACCGACAGCCACGCCTGGAACGCGATGGCCGAGGCCATCGCCGCGGTGCCCAGGAGCAGACCCGGCGGTGGACCCGCACCCAGGGCGTCGCCTGTCGCGTCGAGCGCCGGCGAGAGCAGGAAGACGCCGGCATAGAGCTGTACGAGCGTTATCGCGAACTTGGCGAGGACCCAGCGGTGGTGGGTCAAGCCCCACTGCGTGCCGAGCCCCAGCATGATCCCCGTTGCCGCCGATGCGTTCCCGAGCGGGGCGAGCAGGGCGACGTCGAGGTACTGCGCCATCGCCGTCGCCCCGGCCGCCGCCGCCGGATCCCGGGCCGTCACGGCCAGGTAGAGCAGCGCGAAGAGCACCAGCGCCAACGTCATCCAGCCCGCCGAGGTCAGGACGTGCAGCCAGACCGTCATCTGCCGCCAGCGACGGGAGGTGCGCGCCATGGCCGCGATCATCGAGGACCGCGGCGCGGGAGGACTCCGGGGGAACCCCGGAATCATCCCCGGGTTTCCCGCTGACCAGCCGGATCAGGGCGCGCCAGCGCTCACCGCGGCCAGCGCGTCGACGATGCCCGCGCCGTAGTGCCCGTTGAACTCCGCATCGCCGGCACACGGGGCGTCGAAGTCCGGCGTCCGCCCTTCCCGGGTGTAGGACACCATCGGCGCCGGGCACGACCTGGACGCGGCCGTGTCCACGAGCACACGCTCCACCTCGTCGGGGGGCATCGTCAGGTTCCCGGGGTGCTGCGGGTCGGGCGTGCCGAACTCGCTCACCACCAGTGCCGCGACGCCCGCCACGTACGGCGCGGCCATCGATGTGCCCTGCAGGGGAACGTAGTAGCCGCAGCCACGCGGCCCGCAGAAACTCTGCACACCGTTGGCGGTGCCACGTGCCGTGACCGCGCCCTTCGCGTCGACCGCCCCGCTCGCCCCGAGAAGGCTGCGCGGGTAGGTGGAGAGCACGAGGTTCTCCGGACGCCCGAAGCTCGGCGTCCCGAACCCGTCCTGGAACCAGCCACCGGGCGCGGCCACGGAGACCTGCTCGAGGCCGTAGTTCGAGTAGTCGGCCTTGGTGCCCGACGGCCCGACCGCCGACACCCCGATGACGTGCGGACCCTCGGCCGGCAGGAGCAGGCACGTGCCGTTGTCGATCTTCCTCGCGTAGGCGCTACCGGCCGGGCTGTTGGGGCTGGTCGGGTCGGATCCCGGGCTGCCGAGGTCCACGTGCCCGTTGCCGAGCGAGCCCACCAGCGTGACGCCCTTGGCGTGGGCGTACTCCAGCGCCCGGCTCACCGCCTCCACGGTGGTGCGCTGCGCGATCCGGGCTTCGGGCGGGTCGGCCGGGTTGTCGAGGCAGTTGTAGAGCCAGGGATCGACGAAGAACGACATGTTGATCACGTCGAGCCCGATGTCGGCGCCGTAGGTCAACGCGTCGATCACCGGCTGCAGGAACATCAGCCCCGAGTCCTGGCCGCCCCGGATGCTCACGAGCGTGATGCCCGGTGCCACACCCGAGATGCCCGACCGGTCGGCAGCGGCGGCCACGATTCCGGCCACGTGCGTGCCGTGGCCTGCGTCGTCGTGATCGGCGGGATCGATGCAGTCGGCGAACTCGCACGGACCGTCCATCTCGGCGCCGGCCTCGTCGCGCGGGATGTCGGTGACGAAGTTGCGCGACAGCCGCGTGTCGACGTTCGCCGCGAGGTCGGGATGGGTGGCGTCGATGCCGCTGTCGAGAATTCCGACCTGCACCCGCCGGTCTCCGGCCTGCACCGCGCGGGCGGCATCGGCCTTGATCATCGCCAGCCCCCACTGCTGTGAATCCAGTGGGTCGAGCCCCGCGGGCCCCTGGGGGGCAGCCGGCGTGACCGCCGAGGCGGCCGCCGGCGGGGAAGCGGCCTGCGCGGTGTGCGCTGGCGGCGCTGCACCGACGACCCGCGCGCGGACCGCCCCGAACACGGCGTCGTCGGCGGTGACGGCCTCCGCGAATCCGGTGGCCGGCGCCTGCACGACCAGCGCACCGACCGCGGCGTTCTCCCGCAGCACCTGCCCCCCGGCCGCCTGCACCGCCGCGTCGGCCGCGGCGCGCACGCCGGCGTCACCGGTAGCGGTGAGCAGGACCGTGTACTCCGCGTACCCGACGCTCGCCGTGCTCGTGGGCGCCATGGCCCTCGGCACCACCATCACGACCGGCGCAACCAGCGCGACGCCGACGAGCACGCCGACCAGGGCGAGTACGCGGGGATTCCTCACCACAGCCCTCCCGAGAGTGCCGTCCCGGGAACAGGACGAGTGCGGATGACCTTAGGGCATCGCACTGCGCGGCCCCATTCCCTGACGAGACGCTGTCGGGCGAATGCCGAGGAACGCCCTTCTCATTCTCGATGAGCCCGGCACACTGACCGCGTGGCCTCGTGGGTGCTGCACGTCGATCTCGACCAGTTCATCGCCGCGGTCGAGATCCTGCGTCGCCCCGAGCTCGCCGGGCTCCCCGTGGTGGTCGGGGGCAAGGGCGATCCGACACAGCGCGCTGTGGTCGCCACGGCGTCGTACGAGGCGCGCGCACACGGCGTCCGGTCCGGGTTGCCGATGCGTACAGCGGCGAAGCGCTGCCCGGACGCGGTGTTCCTGCCCGCGGACAACCCCCACTACGAGGAGGTCTCCGCGGAGGTGATGGCGACCCTGCGCGGGTTCGACGGCGTGGTCGTCGAGGTGATGGGCTGGGACGAGGCGTTCGTCGGCGCCGACACCGACGATCCCGAGGCGCTCGCGCGGGCCATCCGGGCCGCCGTGCTCGCGCGCACCCGGCTGTCGTGCTCGGTCGGGATCGGGGACAACATGCTGCGCGCCAAGCTCGCCACGGAGTTCGCCAAGCCCGGCACGGGCGACGGGGTGTTCCGGCTGACCGCGGCGAACTGGGACGAGGTCATGGCGCACCGGCCGACCCGGGCGCTCTGGGGCATCGGCGCGAAGACCGCAGGCAAGCTCGCCGACCGCGGCATCCACACCGTCGCCGAGCTCGCCGCGGCCGACCCTGCCGCCCTCGCCGCCGATCTGGGCCCGGCCCTCGGACCGTGGTACGTGCAGCTGGGGCGCGGGATCGGCCGCGCCACGGTGGAGGGCACGCCATGGGTGCCCCGCTCGCGGAGCAAGGAGACGACCTTCCAGGAGAACCTCACGGCCTGGGACGACGTGCGCACGGAGGTCGCCGCCCTCGCCCGGCGGGTGGCGGCCGACATCGCCGGCGATCGCCCGGCCGCACGGGTGGCGGTCAAGGTGCGGTTCGCGCCGTTCTCCACCTACACGCGCAGCGCCACCCTCGACGAGCCCACGCACGATCCCGGCGTCCTCGCCGCCGCTGCGCTTCAGGTGCTCGAGAAGTTCACGTCCCGGCGGCCGGTGCGGCTGCTCGGCGTGCGGGCGGAGTTCGCCAAGGACGAGCCCGAGGCGACCGAGCCCTAGCCGATCCTCACGGCAGTGCGGACAGGCGGTTCTCCAGCCAACGGACCGCCTCATCGACGGTGCTCACCGCCGGCGCGGCGGGTGCGGGCGGGCGAGCGAGCATCACGACGGGAACGCCCAGCTCACGGGCGGCGACCAGCTTGGCCGCGGTCATCTCGCCCCCGCTGTCGCGCGTGACCAGCACGTCGATGTGGTGCTCGCGCAGGAGCTCGCGCTCGGCGTCGGCGGTGAAGGGACCGCGGGCCTGGATGACCTCACACCGGGCCGGCAGCGGTGGTGGCGGCGGGTCGACGCTGCGCAGGAGGAACCAGAGCCGGTCGAGGCCGGCGAAGGCAGCGAGATCGCCGCGACCGGTGGTCAGGAAGACCCGCTCCCCCAACGCGGGCAGCACGGCAGCGGCGCTCGCGGCGTCGGGAACGCGGTGCCAGCGGTCCCCCGGGCCCGCGGTCCAGCCCGCGCGCCGCAGCAGGAGCAGCGGCACTCCGGCGGCGGCGCCGGCCGCCACGGCGTTCTCCGTCATGCGGACGGCGAAGGGATGTGTGGCGTCGACGACCACCTCGGTGCCGTGCCGGCGCAGCCACGCCACCAGCCCGTGGGCGCCCCCGAACCCACCGATGCGGACGTCCCCCTGCGGGAGTGCGGGCACCGCCACGCGCCCGGCCAGCGAGGACGTGACCGTGAACTCGGGGCGGCCGTGCAGCGCCGCGACCAGCCTGCGTGCCTGGCCGGTGCCGCCGAGCACGAGAACCTTCACCCGTCCCGCCGCCGCAGCAGATAGGTGTCCATGATCCAGCCCTTGCGCTCGCGCCACTCGGCGCGGATCCGCACGATCTCGTCCTTGACCTGCTGCAGGTCGCCGTGCACGAGCACCTCGTCGGGGGTGCCGACGTAGGCACCCCAGTAGATGTCGATGTCGGTGTCGGTGAGGCTCGCGAAGGCGTTGCGGGCGTCCAGCATCACGACGACGTCGTCGATCCCGGCAGGCAGTCCCTCGCCGGCCAGCCGGCGGCCGGTGGTGACCGCGAACGGACGACCGGTGCGGTTGAGAGCCACCCTGTGTTGCGCCGCGAGGGCCTGTACGCTGCTGATCCCCGGGATCGACTCCACCCGGAACGTGACGGCCCCGCGCCCGGCGATGCGCTCCAGGATGCGCAGCGTCCCGTCGTAGACGGCGGGATCGCCCCACACCAGGAAGGCGCCGCAGCCGTCGGTGTCGAGCTCGTCGGCGATCATCCGCTCGTAGATCGACTCGCGGCGCTCCTGCCAGTCGACGACGGCCTGCTCGTAGCGGCCCGGACCGGCCGCCCGGTCCCGCTCCGGGTCGCCCGCCTCGACCACCCGGTGCGGCCGCGTCACGTGCCGCTCCAGGAGTTCGGTGCGCAGCCGCGCCAGATCGTTCTTGTCCTCTCCCTTGTCGATCGTGAAGAACACGTCGACGCGGTTCATCGCGGCGACCGCCTGCAGTGTGAGGTGCTGGGGGTCGCCTGCGCCGATACCGATCACGTACACGGTGCGCACGGCTGGACGCTAACCCGGATCCGGTGCGTCCGGGGGAGGGACGTCGGCCACGCGCATCACGAGCGCGGCGGGCTCCACGCGGATCTCCAACCGGGTCGCGTCGCCGATCGGGTCGCCGTCGAGCTGCGAGGGCTGCGGGGCCTCCGCCTCGATCACGATCGACCGCGCCTGCCAGTGCTCCACCCGGGGGTTGCCGTCGCCCCGCCTGCTGATCACCCGCCCGGCGACGGCGACCCAACCGGCGAGGGTCTTCGGGGCGATGTTCACGACGTCGAGCACGCCGTCGTCGACCGTGGCCCTCGGCATCAGCACGAGCCCGCCGAGCAGGGTGCCGCTGTTGCCCACCAGCACGGTGCGGGTGCGCCGGCGCACCGGCTGGTCGCCGTCCAGGGTCAGGCTCACCCGGGTGCGCCGCCCCCGCATCGCCCGCAGGCCGGAGATCACGTAGGCGAGCGGGCCCACCCGCACCTTCAGCGCCTCCGGCGTGCTCTCCATGATCGCGGCGTCGAAGCCGGTGCCGGCCATCACGAGGAAGACGTGCTCCTCGTCCCCGTCGTCGACCCGCACCCGACCGACGTCGATCTTCCGGTCGTCGCCGGTGAGAGCGACGCGGACGGCCGAGGTCACGTTGTCCGGGTTGCCGAGGGTGCGCGCCAGGAGGTTGCCGGTGCCGGCCGGGACGAGGCCCATCGCCACCCCGCTGCCGGCGAGCGCCTGCGCCACCGCCCGGACGGTGCCGTCGCCGCCGCACGCGAGCACGACGTCGGCGCCGCGTTCGATGGCGATCCGGGCCTGGCCGGTGCCGGGATCCTCGACAGTGGTCTCCAGCCAGAGCGGCGGCGCCCAGCCCAGGCTGGCGCACACCGACTCGATCCGCCTGCGGGTGCCGGGCTCGATGCGGATGGGGTTGGCCACGACCGCTGGCAGCGGCCGGTCCTCCGGTTCCGCCGACAGCGAATCCGGATCAGCGGCCGCAGGGCTGCTCCGGACGGCCACGGCCACCAGCAGTGCCAGCACCGGCAGCGCCGCCAGCACGAGGACCCACCAGTCGCCGGACACGACGGAACAATAATCGCCCGGCGGCAGGCGACGCCCTCAGGCCGCGACGAGGTCCTGCGGCTCGGCGTAGGGCAGCCCGAGGTCGTGGGCCACCTGGAGGCTGGTCAGGACACCGTTGTGGGTCGACAGACCGGCGGCGAGCGCAGGGTCGGCCGCGAGTGCGTCGGACCAGCCGAGGTTCGCCAGCCGCAGAACGTACGGCAGGGTGGCGTTGGTCAGCGCGTGGGTCGAGGTGTGCGGCACGGCGCCCGGCATGTTGGCCACGCAGTAGAACACCGAGTCGTGCACCCGATAGGTCGGGTCGTCGTGCGTGGTGGGCCGGGAGTCCTCGAAGCAGCCGCCCTGGTCGATGGCGATGTCGACGAGCACCGAGCCCGGCTTCATCCGGCGCACGAGATCGTTGCTCACCAGCCGCGGGGCGCGGCCACCCGGCACCAGCACGGCGCCGATCACGAGGTCGGCACCGAGGCAGGCCTTCTCCAGCTCGTGGGTGTTGGACACGACGGTCCGCACGCGGCCGGCGTACCGGTCGTCGAGCTTGCGGAGCTTGGTGATGTCCAGGTCCAGCACCGTGACGTCGGCGCCGAGCCCGACGGCCATCGCCACCGCGTTCTGGCCGGAGACACCCGCGCCGATCACCACCACACTGGCCGGAGGCACACCCGGGACGCCGCCGAGCAGCACGCCGCGCCCGCCGGCGGCACGCATGAGGGCGTTGGCGCCGGCCTGCGGCGCGAGCCGACCGGCCACCTCGCTCATCGGGGCGAGCAGCGGCAGCGTGCCGTCGGGCAGCCGGACGGTCTCGTAGGCGATCGCCGTGGTGCCGGACCGCAGCAGCGCCTCGGTGCACGACAGCGACGCAGCGAGGTGCAGGTAGGTGAAGAGGACCTGGCCACGGCGCAGCCGGTGGTATTCCTGCTCGATCGGCTCCTTCACCTTGAGCAGCAGGTCTGCGGCGTCCCACACGTCGTCGGCGGTGGCGACGATGCGGGCGCCTGCCGCCTCGAAGTCGGCGTCGCTGATCGAGCTGCCGATCCCGGCGTTCCGCTCGACGAGCACGTGGTGCCCGGAGCGGGTGAGCTCGTGCGCCCCGGCGGGGGTCAGCGCGACGCGGTACTCGTTGTTCTTGACCTCGCGGGGCACACCGATTCTCATACTCACATAGTGAAGATGCCACTGATTATGCGCAACACAGCTGCAGAAGATTCGGTATTCTTGCCGTATGTCATCGCCTTCTGCGGGATCGCCGTCCGCGCAGCCCGTCCCGTCGCAGGATGTTCGGCCGCTCGACGACACCGATCTGGCGATCCTGCGGGTGCTCGGCAGCGATGCCCGGGTCTCCAACAAAGATCTGGCCGAGCGGGTGGGCGTGGCGCAGTCCACCTGCCTGGCGCGGGTGCGGGCGCTGCGGGAGAGCGGGGTGATCCGCGGCTACTACGCCGACATCGATCCGCGGGCGCTCGGCCACGACCTCCAGGCGATGATCGCGATCCGGCTGCAGCCGCACGCGCGCGCCTCGATGGCCGAGCTGGTCACCGAGCTCAGCGGCCGCCACGAGGTGCTCGACGTCTACTTCGTCGCCGGGGCGAACGACTTCCTCGTGCACGTCGCCACGGCGAGCACCGACGAGCTCCGCCGGTTCGTCGCCGACCACCTCAACCGCGATCCGGCCGTGGCAGGCACCGAGACCAGCCTGATCTTCGAGCACACCCGCGCAGCCGGCAGGCGGGCCGCGCCCGACCTGCCGGCGTGATCCGCTCTCAGTCGAGGAACGCGCGAAGCCCGTCGAGGAGCCGGGCGACGTCGTCGTCCTCGATGTACGGGGCGAGCCCCACCCGCAACGCACCGGTGTCGCCGAGGCCGAGCCGCCGCGACGCCTCCAGCGCGTAGAACGAACTCGCAGGCGCGTTCACCCCGCGCCCCGCGAGGAACTCGTACGCCGCGGCCGGATCGCGGTCGGCGAACCCCACCAGCAACGTCGGGGTGCGGTGGGCCGCCCGCGAGTACACGGTGATCCCGGGAAGCGCCGCCAGGCCCTCCTCGATACGCCCGCGCAGCCGGTCCTCGTGCCGGCCCATCGCCCCCATGGCCGCCACCAACCGCTCCCGCCTGCCGACCGCCGGACCTGCCGTGCCGAGCGACGCGAGGAAGTCCACTGCCGCGGTGGTGCCGGCGAGCAGTTCGTAGGGCAGGGTGCCGAGCTCGAACCGCTCGGGCACGACGTCGGTGGACGGCAGGAGCTTCTGCGGGTGCAGGGTCTCGAGCAGCTCGGGGGCCGCGGCCAGCACGCCGCAGTGCGGACCGAGGAACTTGTACGGGGAGCAGGCGTAGAAGTCCGCCCCCAACGCCTCGACGTGAACGGCGGCGTGTGCGGTGAAGTGCACACCGTCGACGTAGGCGAGGGCGCCCGCCTCGTGCGCGAGATCGGTGAGCGCCCGCACGGGCGGGCAGGTGCCGATCAGGTTGGACGCCGCGGTGACGGCCACCAGGCGCGTGCGCGGCGAGAGGACGGCGGCGAGGTGGTCCTCGGTGAGCTCACCCGACTCCGGGTCGAAGTCGGCCCACCGCACGACGGCGCCCACCGCCTCCGCGGCCTGCACCCACGGCCGGATGTTCGCGTCGTGGTCGAGCCTCGTCACCACGACCTCGTCGCCGGGGCGCCACGTGGCGGCGAGGGTGCGGGCCATGTCGTAGGTCAGCTGGGTCATGCTGCGGCCGAACACGACCCCACGCGGGTCGGCGCCGAGAAGGTCGGCCATGGCCTGCCGCGCGCCGGTGACGATGTCATCGGCAGTGCGCTCGGCCGCCGTGACCCGGCCCCGGTTGGCGAGCGGGGAGAGCAGCGTGCGAGCCATCGCGTCGGCGACGACATCGGGTACCTGCGACCCGCCGGGACCGTCGAAGTGGGCGTACCCGGCCTTCAGCGCGGGGAAGTGATCACGGACGGCGCGGACGTCGTAGGGCATACGCGCACACTGTCATGGTCAAGTGCCCACGGCGAGCCGTTGTGTGATCCCACTCCGTCAATGCCGTCGGGTCCACGCGCCGTCACCAGGCGTCGGGTTCCTCGGCTCCAGGCGCACGGTGCCGCCCCTGGCGCAACCCGCGCTGGTAGGTGGCCAGGCGTTCGCGGACGCGATCAGGAACCCGCTCCGTGACGGGGTTGGGGTCCTGGGGGCGTGGCGGCGGCACGAGCTGGTCGCCGGGGCGGCGCCGCGGCAGCCCGCTCGACGTGGTGCCCGATGCGGGGTCCGGGCGGGCGGCGCGGGCCGCGGCCTCCCGCCACTCCCGGTCGCTCGGCGACTCCCAGTCCACCGGCCCGGACCCGTTGGCGGCCCCGTCGGAGCCGTCATCGGCCTGATCGGGCTCGGGGTCGCGGAACCACGCCGAGGCGATCGCCTCGAAGATCGGGGTGGAGAACCGGTCGTCCATCGGCTCTTGCGGCAGGTCCAACAGCGGGCCGAAGAGCTCGTCGACCGGAGGTGTCGACGAACGGGACGGGAGCGCGTACTCCGGCGCGGCCGGTTCATCAGCGGAGGACCCGGGGTAGGCGGCCCCGCTGCCCGTCTGCTCGGACCCGTTGCTCGAGAAGACGGAGCCGTTCGCGAGGAGACCGAGCCCGTTGCCCGGCTCGTACGAGCCGTACGAGGACGACGCGAACGGGGACGACTCGAACTGCGGCGACTCGTATTTCGGAGACTCGTATTTCGGAGACTCGAACTGCGAAGACTCGAACTGCGACGAGCTGTACTCCGACGAACCGTTGCGCGCCGCGAACGGGTTGTCGTCACCGGACCCGAGCGCATCGTCGCTGCCGCGCACCGACCCGTCGCCCAGCCCCAGCGGATCGTCGCCCAGCCCGAGAGGGTCGTCGCGCAGTCGGCGGGCGTCGTCGCTCAGCCCCAGCGGATCGTTGCCCAGCCCCAGCCGGTCGCTGCCCGATCCGAGCCGGTCGTTGCCCAGCCCCAGCGGGTCGTCAGCCGGCCTCAGCCGGTCGCTCCCGGTTCCGAGCGGGTCGCTTCCGAGCCCCAGCGGGTCGTTGCCGAACCCGTTGCCGTTCCTCGTCGGGAGCAAGGGGTCGGAGAGGACCGGGCGCGGCTCCTCGAGGGTGACGGCGGCGGGCGGGCAGTGCACGCTCGCGACCGGCCCCGGGCCGCTGCGCGGAGGACCGGCCAGCGGGCGGCTCAGGCTGATGCCCTGACGGGAGCGCCCGGCGATCTGCTCGGCGATGACCGCCACCCCGTCGCCGCTCATGCCGTCGAGGGCGAGGCGGGCCCCACCGTCGACCGACACGTCGACGACGATCCCGCGGCCTTCCACACGGCTCGCGACGTCGAGGCGCGCGCCCGGGTAGACGGAGGTGACGTCGTCGACGAGCTCGGACAGCACGTGCAGGAACTCGGTGGCCGCAGCGGGCGCCACCGTGGCGGCAGGAGCAGTGCGGACCTCGACGCGGCCGGGATCCTCGGCGGCGCCCGCGGCCTCGGCGAGGATGTCGGACAGCTTGCGGGGCGCGCCACCGCGCACACCCGGCTCCTGACCACCGAGCACCAGCAGGCTCTCGGTGTCGCGCCGCATCCGGTGGCCGGACTCCGCCAGCTCCGCGAACCCCGGGGGTTCGGGATAGGACTGCTCCGCCCGCAGCCGCTCCAGCAACCACAGGTGCCGGTCCAGGCGAGCCTGCAGGCGGCGGGCCACCCCGGCGGCAGCCTCCTCGCTCGACGGGGGCCGTGGGGTGTCGTCCCACCTATCGGCCCATACCGCAGACCCCTGGCGTCCGACGTTCACCGAGTCACCCTCGGAAGCGAACATCCTGTCGCCCACCAATCGGTCCTCTCGCACGGGTCGATCCGCCCCTCTCCTTCCCCCGAAGCCGCGAGTGGGTCTGTCACGGCGACGCAACGCAGAGTGGCATGTCCTAGCCCGCGGCACGTTACCGCTCCCCGCTCGACCCGGGCACACGGTTGCCGAGAGTGCGCTCAGGACACGGCTGCATGCGGCGGACGGCCCCGTCGATTTCGCCCATCCCGGAAGAGGGCGCGCGGCCGCCCCCTGCCGACGAACGGACGGTCGCGCACGGACGAGCGGTGGAGTTCCTGCGATCAGGCGAAGTCGAGCTGCGACCGATGAGTTTGCGGCGCATGCGCGGTCCCCTACTCCGTGCGGCGCGAGGGCGGCGCGGAACAGGAGAGGTGCAGTGACAGGGGTGCGGGTTCTGGTGGGCACGCGCAAGGGCGCTTTCGTCCTCACCTCCGACGGGAAGCGGGAGAGCTGGAACGTCAGCGGCCCGCACTTCGCCGGATGGGAGGTCTACCACGTCACGGGGTCGCCCGCCGACCCCGATCGGCTCTACGCAGCGCCGTCCGGCGGCTGGTTCGGGCAGGTCATTCAGCGTTCCGACGACGGCGGCGCCACGTGGGAGCCGGTCGGCAACGAGTTCACCTACGAGGGGGTGCCCGGCACCCACCAGTGGTACGACGGCACGCCGCATCCGTGGGAGTTCGCGCGGGTCTGGCACCTGGAGCCGACGCCGAGCGACCCGGACACCGTCTATGCCGGGGTCGAGGATGCTGCCCTGTTCCGTTCGTCCGACGGCGGCCGCACGTGGCAGGAGCTACCGGGGCTGCGCGAGCACGGCTCGGGCCCGCACTGGCAGCCGGGAGCGGGCGGGATGTGCCTGCACACGATTCTGCTCGACCCACGCGACCCGGCCCGGATGCACGTCGCCATCTCGGCGGCGGGGGTGTTCCGCACCGACGACACCGGCAAGACCTGGCGGGCCACCAACCGCGGCCTCAAGTCGGAGGGCATCCCCGACCCCGACGCGGAGGTGGGCCACTGCGTGCACAACCTCGCCATGCACCCGTCGCGGCCGGACGTGCTCTTCATGCAGAAGCACTGGGACGTCATGCGCAGCGACGACGGCGGTGACACCTGGCACGACATCGGCGGCAACCTGCCCACCGACTTCGGCTTCCCGATCTCGGTCCACGCGCACGAGCCGGACACGGTCTACGTCGTGCCGATCACGAGCGACTCCCACCACTTCCCGCCGGAGGGGAAGCTGCGCGTCTACCGCAGCCGCTCCGGCGGCAACGAGTGGGAACCGCTCACCACCGGCCTCCCGCAGGAGAACTGCTACGTCAACGTCCTGCGTGACGCGATGGCCATCGACACCCTCGACGACTGCGGCGTGTACTTCGGCACGACCGGCGGCCAGGTGTACGCCTCCCCGGACGCCGGGAACACGTGGGCCCCGATCGTGCGGGACCTGCCCGCCGTGCTCTCGGTGGAGGTGCAGACGATCCCATGACCACCACGGCCACGGTGCGGATCAAGCTGCCGGCGCACCTGCGCAAGCTCGCCCGGGTCGACAGCGAGGTTGCCGTCGACGTCACCGGACCTGCCACCCAGCGCACAGTGCTGGACGCGCTGGAGCGCACCTATCCCGTCCTGCGTGGCACGATCCGCGACCACCGCACCCAGCGCCGCCGGGCGTTCGTGCGGTACTTCGCCTGCGAGCAGGACCTCTCGCACGCCGAGCCCGACGACCCGCTCCCCGAGGCCGTCGTCAGAGGAACGGAGCCGCTGCTCATCGTGGGAGCGATGGCGGGCGGCTGACCAGGAGGCCCGTGCGCCGGCGCCGCCCTCACCGGCGGTGCCGGCGCCTGGCCCCTACTCGAAGCGGGACGGGTCGCCCGCCCCGCGGCGAATGATCTCCGGCTCCGGCCCGGAGTAGTCCACCACCGTGGTCGGCTCGGTGCCGCAGTCGCCCGAGTCCAGTACTGCGTCCACGGCACCGTCGAGCCGCTCCTTGATCTCCCAGCCCTGCGTGAGCGGCTCCGGCTCGTCGGGCAGCAGCAGCGTGGACGACAGCAGCGGCTCCCCCAGCTCGGCGAGCAACGCCTGGGCCACCGTGTGCTGCGGGATCCGCACGCCGACGGTCTTCTTCTTCGGGTGCAGCAGCCGGCGCGGCACCTCCTTGGTGGCGGGCAGGATGAAGGTGTAGCTGCCGGGCGTGGCCGCCTTGATGGTGCGGAACACGGTGTTGCTGATCTGTACGAACTGCCCGAGTTGGGCGAAGTCGCGGCACACGAGCGTGAAGTGGTGCTTGTCGTCGAGCCGGCGGATCTCGCGGATCCGCTCCAGCCCGTCGCGGTCGCCGAGCTGGCAGCCGAGCGCGAAGCAGGAGTCCGTGGGGTACGCGATGAGGCCCCCGGACCTGACGATCTCGACGACCTGCCCGAGCGCGCGCCGCTGAGGATCGACCGGATGAACATCGAAGTAGCGCGCCATGGGCAGAGCTTAAGGAGTGGCGCACTCCCGCGCGGCCTTGACGCGTGACATCGCGGTTCCCGACCACCGGCACCCCGCCGGTGGCGACCGCAGGCAGCGCGGCCGGCTCAACCCCCGTGCAGCCGCGAGATGTACCGCTGGGCGCCGAGAGCGAAATCGAACCATTCGGCCAGTGGGAGGGGCACGCCCTGGGAGGCCCGGAACTCGAAGATTCCCGCCTGCTCCCGAGCAGCGGACGGCCCGACGTCCTCGACCGTGTCCCCCATTGCTCCCATCGACTGGCGGCCTTCGATCGTGGTGAGCAGATCCGTGTTCGCGGGAATCGCCCGCAGCCAGCGCCCGACCGTCAGATCCACCGCACCCGTTCTTTCGGTGCCGGATTTGATGACGCTCTGATTCGGGTCGATGCGCCCTCGATAAAGCGCCGCATTTCCCCGGGAGCCCGCTTCGACAACGAGATCGACCCAGAGTTGGGGGTCCGCGCCGAGTAGCGACTGCTCATTCTGCGGAAGCAGCCGGAAGAGCTTCGCGAAATCGGTGCGGGCCAGCAAGAGATTGCCGAGCTGTTTGGGGTAGGCAAGCGGCACGCTCGCCGCGCCCTGAACGAGATAGCTGGAGATGACGCCCACGAGGCCCTTGAGATCATCGCTGGGATTCGGGAGGGCCGGCCTGCCCTGCACCTGCGCCGCCCGGCTGCGCAGCGTGGCCGCGCCACGTGCCATCGCCGGGGGAAGCTCGAAGGCCCGCGCGTCCGCATGCGCGCCTCCGTCGCCGTAGTCGATCGCGTCGACCATGTGGGCGAGATCGCTCATGTCTCCCATGTCGCCCACGTTGCTCATGTCGCCGGCATTGCGCACGTCGCCCGGACGCGGCCGGAGCCGGTCACCCAGCCGCGGGATCGCACCGAGCTTGAACCCGCTCGTGATCTGTGCCGCCGCGCGCAGATTCCCCCGCGGAATGATCGCGAAGTCCTCGTCCGCCAACCGACCCGTCGCCTTGTGCTGCCGAAAGAAAGGTACCTGGATCTCCGGCGTCGGCCGGGGGCTCTCCCCGTCGTCGACGGGTCGCGCGCCGGCTGTGATCGAGGCTCGCTCCATCTGGTCGCCGAGCCGGGTCAGGCCGCGCATCACCGTCGTGAGGCGTCGCTCGCCCGCATCGCCCTCCTCGACGGGCGGGTCGACGATGAACTCGATCTCCGAATGCCCACCCTCAGGGTCTGCATCGGCCTCGGCCTTGAAGCCCTCGAACCGAGTGCCGATCAGTTCGCGTTTCCCGAGCGCCTCGCCGGTACTGATCCGTTTCGCCCGCCACGGGGTCTCGAACTCGAATCCGACCTTGCGCTGGACGACGAGATGATCCGGCGCGGTCTCGAGGGGGTCGTGCCCAGGCCTGGACGCAGGGGGCGGGCCGACGGCGGTCCCGGGGCGGTCCTCACTGTCGCCGCGCACCCCGGCGTCGAGCGATCGTCCCGTGGCGCGGCGGACGTCGTGGACGGCCGGCTGCCGCCCCCGCGGGCTCGCCACCGCATGCTCCGCGTGCGCCGCGGCTGCTCGAGCAGCCTGTACGGCACGCACGACCGCCGAGTTTCCGGCCCTGCGCTGCAACGCCATGAGGATGCCCACATCGCCGGCGGAGCGGGGGCGGCGCGACCGGGGGTGCGTCCCGCGGTCGAGCGCCTTTTGGACGTTCTGCGCCGGCAAATCGTGACGATGCACGTAAACCCCCCTCGCACCGGCCGACCTTCGCGGTGGTGCCCCACTCACGTCGCCGATGGTGCGAAGAAGGGTACCGGAGCTTATAGGAGTTGTGGAACCAGCTGCGTTTCGCTCCGCCCATCCCGGTCGAGATGACGGACTCCAACCCATTGATCGGCTTTACCCACTTCTGGGAGATTCGAGGGGTGGAGAGCATCGCAGAGTTGCGAAAGTTGACAGCGCTCGTTGTCCGAGGTGGCTGGGAGGGCCACTGCCCCGTCGAGACCACCGACAGCTTCCTGCCGTTTCTCGAGAAGTCCGGCTACGAGACAGTGGTTTCGGACACTCTCGACATCTATCTCGACACCGAACTGATGGCCCGCACCGACCTCGTCCTCCAGTGCTGGACCATGGGGACGATCACCGCCCAGCAGCTCGCCGCGCTGCGAGCCGCCGTGGAGGGCGGCACAGGGTTCGCCGGGTGGCACGGTGGGATCGCCGACGCGTTCCGCAGCTCCACCGACTACCTGCACATGGTCGGCGGCCAGTTCGCCTGCCACCCGCGCAACTTCGTCGACCACACCGTCGAGGTGGTGCCCGAGCGGGCCGATCATCCGATCGTCGCCGGCATCTCCCGCGTCACGCTGCACACCGAGCAGTACTGGGTGCTCGCCGACAGCCGCAATGACGTCCTGGCCACCACCACCGTGCCAGCGCTGCCCGGCGACCCGTGGACCGAGCCGGTGGTCTCCCCCGCCGTGTGGACCCGCACGTGGGGCGCCGGCCGGGTCTTCGTCTGCACCGTCGGCCACAAGCAGGAGGACCTCGACGTGCCCGAGATCCGCACGATCATCGAACGGGGGCTCACGTGGGCGAGCCGATGAGGATCGGCATCGTCGGTCTCGGCAAGATCAGCGGGGCCTACCTGACGACCCTCGCCCACCTGCCGGGCGTGCGGGTCACTGCGCTGGCCGACCGTGACCCGCTCCGGGCCGTCGCCGCCCGCGACCACGCACCGGGAGCCCGCGCGGTGCCGGTGGACGAGCTGCTCACCTCCGACGAGGTCGATCTCGTGCTCAACCTGACCATTCCGGAGGCGCACGCCGAAGTGGCCACGGCGGCGCTGCGGTCGGGCAAGCACGTCTACGGCGAGAAGCCGTTCGCCATGGACCTCGGGCAGGCCCGCACGGTGCTGGCAGGCGCGGACGGCCTGCGCGTCGGATGCGCACCCGACACCGTGCTCGGCACCGGCACGCAGACCGCGCGCAAGGCCGTCGCCGACGGGTTGATCGGCACTCCCACGGCCGCGAACGCCGCCTTCACCTCCCCCGGGCACGAGTCCTGGCACCCCGACCCGGAGTTCTACTACCGCCCCGGCGGCGGCCCGCTTCTCGACATGGGCCCGTACTACCTCACTGCGCTGGTCCATCTGCTCGGCCCCGTCGAGCGGGTGGTCGCCGCGGCGGGACGCGCGCGCGACATCCGCACGATCGGTTCGGGTCCCCGGGCCGGCACGGACTTCGCGGTCGAGGTCGACACCCATGTCACCGGCGCGCTCGTGCACACGGGTGGCGTCGTCACCACCCTCACCACCAGCTTCGACGTGGTCGCCTCCACACAGCCGCGCATCGAGATCCACGGCACCGAAGGCTCTCTCTCGGTGCCGGACCCGAACCGGTTCGACGGCGAGGTCCTGCTCCGCCCACGGGGAGCGGCGGAGTGGACGGCGCTCCCGCCGTCGGCCGGTTACACCGGCGCAGCCCGCGGGATCGGCGTGCTCGACCTCGTGACGAACCATCGCGCCGGCCGTCCGCACCGGGCCTCGGCCGAGGTGGCCGTGCACGTCCTCGACGTGATGGAGACCCTGCTGTCCGCAGCACACCGGCGCACCGGGCTCGCCGTCTCGACGACGTGCGAGCCGCCTGCTCCGGTGCCCTTGGACGAGGTGGCCGTCGGCGGGCGCCCGACCCCGACGGCCTGAGCACGGCGAGGCGCACGTCATCGCCCGGCACGGGCACCGGCGTGCGCCTCGCGACGGCCTCAGTTCAGCTTGCGGACCGGAGATCCCGCCACGAAGGCGGCGATGTCCTCGACGGCCTCGCGGAAGAAGATGTCGTAGGTCTTGCGCGTGACGTAGCCGAGGTGCGGCGTGGCCAGCACGTTGGGCAGGGAGCGGAACGGGTGGTCGGCAGGCAGCGGCTCCACCGCGAACACGTCGATCCCGGCCCCCGCGATCCGGCCCGCGCGCAACGCGTCGACGAGCGCGTCCTCGTCGACGATGGGGCCACGGGAGGTGTTGATCAGGTAGGCCGTGGGACGCATCCGGGCGAACTCGGGCGCGCCCAGCAGTCCCCTGGACCGGTCGGAGAGCACCAGGTGGATCGTGACGAAGTCACTGACCTCGAGCAGCTCCTCCTTACTGGACGCGAGCCGCACGCCTGCGCCGGCCGCCGCTTCAGCCGTGAGGTTCTGGCTCCATGCGACCACGTCCATGCCGAAGGCCTGGCCGATCTTCGCCACGTGCCGGCCGATCCTGCCCAGGCCGATGACGCCCAGGGTGCTGCCGTCGATGTCGGTGCCGACGCTTCGCTGCCACTGGCCGCCCGCACGCAGCGACGCCGTCTCGGCCGGCACGGAACGTGCCAGGCCGAGGAGGAGAGCCCAGGTGAGCTCGGCGGTCGGCGGCATGAGCCCGCCGGTGCCGCAGACAACCACACCCTGCTCCGCGGCCGCGGCCATGTCGACGGAGGCGTTGCCCATCCCGGTGGTCACCAGGAGCCGCAGCTGGGGCAGCCGCGCCAGCACCGAGCGCGGGAACGGGGTGCGCTCCCGCATGATCACGACGATCTCGTGCTTCCCGAGCGTCTCGACCAGCGCATCCTCGTCGTCGATGTGCTCGTGGAACACCTCGACGTCGACCGCGTCGGCGAGGGAGCTCCAGTCCGCCGTCCGGAGCGCGACGTCCTGGTAGTCGTCGAGCACGGCACAGCTGAGCTTCATGAATCCTCCCGGATCGTCATGGTTTCGTCGCCGGCACTCCGCTCCGGGTGCCGGCAGGGGCTGAAGTCGGCACCGAGCCGCTCGCTGATCTCCGCGCCGGCGCGCACGAGCATCGGCGCGAACCGCTCGCGCATCGTCTCCTCGTCGGCGGATGCCACGGAGGCGGACATGCCCAGCGCTGCGATGACCCGCCCGTCCGCGCCCCGGACCGGGGCGGCCACCGACCGCAGGCCCTCCTCGAGCTCCTGCTCGACCATCGCCCAGCCCTGCGCACGCGCGGCGTCGAGCCGGTGCAGCAGCTCCTCGGGCGTGCGGACCGTCCGCGCGGTCAGCGGCGCCAACTCGGCTCGCGCGAGGTAGTGGTCCAGCTCGCCCTTCGGCAGGTCGGCGAGCAGCACATGGCCCATCGCGGTGGCGTGCGCGGGCAGCCGGGTGCCCGTGGCGAGGGCGACGCTGGGCCTGCGATGGGTGGCCACCCGCGTCACGTAGACGATGTCGGTGTCGTCGAGTGTGGACAGGGAGCACGCCTCGCGCGTCTCGGCGACCAGCTCCTCCATCCACGGCTGCGCGATCACCGGAAGGTTCAGGGAGCTCAGATAGGCGTAGCCGAGTGCGAGCACGCGGGGCGTCAGTGCGAACGAACGTCCTTCGCTCCGCACATAGCCGAGCTGCTGGAGCGTGAGCAGCACCCGGCGGACCGTCGGCCGGCTCAAGCCGGTGAGCTCGGCACATCGGCTGAGCGTGAGGCTCGGGTGGTGGTCCGAGAACGCCAGGATCACGGCGAGACCGCGTTCGAGTGACTGGATGAACTCGCGCTGCTCCGGCTCCTTGGGCACTCGATCTCCCTTGACAGTGGTCACCACCGCGCGCGACATTACGAATGTCCGCAACCCGTACTGCCTGTCCGCATAGCGTACATCAGTGCGAGGAGTCGGCCGGCGAGAAATGAGGCGCTGATGCGAACCGCCAGCTACGAGGACCTCGACCACCTGGTCCAGCCGGACCGCGTGCACGGGAGCGTCTACACCGACCCCACGCTCTTCGCCGAGGAGATGCGCAGCATCTTCGGCCGCACCTGGGTCTATGTGGCACACGAGTCGGAGATCGCGCAGCCGGGCGACTACCGGAGCACCACGATCGGCCTTCAGCCCGTGATCGTCACCCGCGACGCGGACGGCGGGATCCACGTGCTGCTCAACCGCTGCCGGCACCGCGCGTCGGTCGTCTGCCGGGAGCGCTCGGGCAACGCGAACTTCTTCCGCTGCCCGTTCCACGGCTGGACCTACCGCAACAGCGGTGAGCTGCTCGGCGTGCCGATGAACCGCCGCTACAGCCCGGAGAACCTCGACAAGCCATCACTGGGCCTCACGCCCGTGGCACGGGTGGACTCCTACCGGGGGCTCGTCTTCGCGAGCCTCAACCCCGACGTTCCCGACCTCGCCGAGCACCTCGGCGGCGCCCGCCATTACCTCGACCGCGTCTTCCTGCACCCCGCGTTCGAGAAGACGCTCAACCTGAGCGCGGGCCGCAACGTGCACGAGTACCCGGCCAACTGGAAACACGCCATCGAAGGCGGGGTCGACGGCTACCACGCGATCACGTTGCACGAGACGTGGTTCAAGATCCGCGACCAGAGCCCGGACCGCCCGCACGCGCGCCTGGGCTCCCGCGACGAGACCATCGGCTACAGCGAGGCCCACCCCGGCGGCCACGTGCTCCTCGCCCGCTGGCCCAGCGAGGGCGACGTCGAGGAGTTCCGCAAGACCTATCCCGAGTACACCTCGCGCCTGGAGTCCGAGCACGGCAGCGAGCTGCTTCGGGACTTCCTCGGTCAGTTCAACGTCCTGATCTTCCCCAACCTGCACATCACGCTGCAGAACCTGCGCGTGATCACCCCGATCAGCCCGACACGTACGCAGATCACGATGTCGCCGATGCTGATCGGGGACGCTCCCGACGATCTCAACGCGGAGCGGCTGCGCGAGTTCGAGGAGGCGTTCGCCACCGGATCGTTCATCGCCCCCGACGACTCCGAGGCGTTCGTCTGCGTGCAGGAGGGCGTGGCCGCCGACGTCGATCCGTGGCTGCTGCTCTCGCGCGGCCTCCACGACGAGGAGCGGCTCCCGGGCGGCGGCTACCGCGGCAAGCCGAGTGACGAGACGCCGCAGCGGGGCCTGTTCCGGGAATGGAAGCGCCTGCTGCAGGAAGGGCGGGCGGCATGACCGGAGCGACCCGAGCGACCGAGGAGACCCGCACGCTCACCCGCAGCGACGCCGAGGACTTCCTCTACCACGAGGCCGAACTGCTCGACGGTTTCCAGCTCGACCGCTGGCTGGAACTCTTCACCGACGACGCCGTGTACTGGGTGCCCGCCCGCCACGACGAGGCGGACCCTCAGCGCCACGTCTCGCTGATCTACGACGACAGGGGCCGGATCGAGGAGCGGATCTGGCGGCTGACCGTCGGGCCTGCCCACGCCCAGATCCCACCGTCGGTGACCCGCCGCCTCATCACGAACGTCCGCGTGTCCGGTGCGGAGCACGGCCCGGTCGTGCGGTCGAACTTCGCGATCTTCGAGGTCCGGAAGGGCGCCCAGCGGGCGTTCGCGGGCGAGTACGAGCACTCGCTGGTCCCACACGGGGCCGGCTGGCGGATCCGGCGCAGGACCGCCCGCCTCGTCAACTGCGAGGCCCCCATCTTCAACCTCACGTTCCTGGTCTGAGCCGCCCCATGAGCGCCCGATGAGCACAGCCTCTCCCCCGCCCCGCCTGGTGCTGCGCAACGAGTTCGCCACCGTGGAGGTCCTGCTCGACGAGACCGCCAACGGGCCCCGCCTGCTCGTGCGTGACCTCGAGACCGGCCGGCAGGTCCATCTCGACGCCCTCGAGGTGGAGAGCCTGACGCGGATGAGCCACGACGACTTCGCCGAACGGGTGCGCCCCGTCTGATCCGGCCGTGCACGGTTGTCGCCCGCACCGGTGCCATACCGACCCCTCGACGAAGCTCCCGTGGACACGCTCCGCGAGCGCGCTGGTCCGCACAGGTCACAGGCTGCTCCGTCGTCACCTCCGCGGCCAGGCCCACCTGGCCGCCATTTCTGTGTTTCGCTTCATTTTCGTCGCCACACCACGCCGAAATTCACCGGTCCGGGTAATGGTTGAGGACCGAACGCTTCCGGGGCCCGTGGCGTCATTGACCTGAAGTCGAGCAATTGCTCTGATGATTCAAGGGGAAATCGGCTGCGGGGAGCAACGGTCATGCCCGAATCGGATCGTGCGCGACGCCGAGCGCCGGTACTGGTGCTCGGCGCGGTCGTCGTCCTGCTCCTCGCCGCCGGGGCGGCCGCCAGCGGTGCGGCGAGCCCCGGCGCTGTCCCTGTGGCCGCCGCCCCGCACGTCCGGCTCGTCCCGGCGGACGGTGCCACCGACGTGGCCCCGCTGGCACCGATCAGCGTGGAGGCGACCGGTGGCGCGCTCACCGACGTCACCCTCACCGCCGAGGACGGCACCTCGGTCCCGGGAACCCTGTCGCCGGACGGCCGGACGTGGACCGCGTCGACGGCCCTCGCGTTCGGCACCACGTACCGCTTCGCCGGCAGTGCCATCGGCGAGGGCGGCTCCGTGCCGGTCACCGGCGGTTTCTCCGTGGTCGACCCGAGCAGGCTGCTCCGCGCGTCGACGAGCATCGGCGACGGGGCGGTGGTCGGTATCGCCGCCCCGATCGACATCCGCTTCAGCGGCCTCGTCGCCGAGGCCGACCGCGCCGCCGTCGAACGGCTCCTCTCGGTGCGCACGTCCGTGCCCGTCATGGGCTCCTGGGCGTGGCTTCCCGACACCGCCCGCAACTCGCGGATCCACTGGAGGCCTGCCGAGTACTGGCCGCCGGGCACGAAGGTCCACGTCGAGGCCCTGCTCTACGGGCTCGACCTCGGCGATACCGAGTTCGGCGCCGCCGATCTCACCACCGAGTTCAGCATCGGCCGCTCCCAGATCGTGCGCGCCGACGTCAAGCGGCACCGCATGGTCGTCATCCGGGACGGCAAAGAGGTGTCCAACGTGCCCGCCAGCTTCGGGCTCGAGTCGGACCCGAGGCGGGTCACGCGAGGCGGCACCCACGTCGTGATGGGCAAGTCCCGCACCGAACTGATGACCAACCTGGCGTACAACTACGAGAACGTGCCCATGCACTGGGCGGTCCGGATCTCCAACAACGGCGAGTTCATCCACGCCAACCCCGCGTCGGGATACGCACAGGGCAGACAGAACGTCACCCACGGCTGCGTGAACCTCTCCACAGCGAACGCACGCGCCTACTTCAACTCGGTTCTCTACGGGGATCCGGTCGAGGTCACCGGAAGCCGCATCCAGCTTTCCGCCGCAGACGGCGACTTCTACGACTGGACGATTCCGTGGGATGAGTGGCGAGCGATGTCGGCCCTGCACGGTTCGGAGAACCAGCTCGCGCGGATGGACGGCGAGGCCTCGATCCAGCTTCCGCGCTGAGGCCACTCCGACGTCTCACCGGCCGTAACCACCGCGATTCGCCCCAGGGCTCAGGCGGGGTCGCCCACGCCATCCTGCGGCTGCGTCGCCGGCTGATCACCGAGCATCTGCACCGCCTCACGCAGGCTCGCCAGGTAGCGCGCCTTGTGCTGCCGGTACCGCTGCACGGGCGCCGAGATCGTGTAGCACCCCATCACGATCCCGTTGCTCCAGATCGGAACCGCGATGCAGGCGACCCCCACCGAGAACTCCTCGATGTCGGTGGCGTAGCCGTTCTTCGCCACCCGCGCCAGCTCCCGCTCGAGGACGGCCGGATCGGTGATCGTCTTCGGCGTCATGCTCTCCAGCGGGTGCATGGCGAGGTAACGCTCGCGGTCGGCGGGCTCGGCGAAGGCGAGCAGCACCTTCCCCGAGGCCCGCGCGTTGGCCGCCCCGCGGTAGCCGGGCCGCAGATCGGTGACCTGCACCGCGTGCGTCCCGGCCAGGTGCGCGAGCACCACCGGGTTCCCGCTCCGCCACGCGCTGAGGTAGGCGCTCTCGCCGGTGGCGTCGGTGATCCACCGCAGCGGTGCCAGCAGCTCGGGAGGCGGGACGGTCTGCTGCGCGTACGCGGCCGACAGCACCTCCATCGCGAAGCCGAACCGGTACTGCTTGCGCTCGTCACGAGTGAGCAGCTTCGCGTCGACCAGCGTGTTGAGCAGGTGGTACACCGTGGGCACCGACGTGCCGAGCTCCTTGGCCAGACGGTTGACCGACCGGTCCTGCTCCGGCAGTGAGGCGATGAGCATGAGCAGGTGCGCGGCCCGGGACACCGACCGGATCCGGGTGCCCGTTCTCATCTCGTCGGTCATGTCATCCCTCGCGTCCGATGCGACCGTTTCGGCTCCATCTTCGCGTGTCCGCTCGTGGGCGGCGCGTTCACCTGTCCGGGCTGCGGATCGAGACGCCTCCGTCCACGGGCAGGACCGTGCCCGTGATGTAGCGGGCCTCGTCCGACACGAGGAACAACGCCGCGTATCCGACGTCCCATCCGGTGCCCTCGATGCCCAGCGGCGAGGCGGCGCGCCTGCGATCACGCAGCTCGTCCGCCATCCCTCCGGCGTAGACCATCGGTGTGTAGATCGGCCCCGGCGCGATGCAGTTCACGCGGATCCCGGCGGCGGCGTGGTCGATCGCCATCGCCCGGGTCAGTGCGATCACCGCACCCTTCGCGGCGGTGTAGGGCGTGAGCCCGCGGGGACGCAGTGCCGAGATCGACGACAGGTTCACGATGGAACCCCCACCCCCCGTCGCCATCACCGGCACCACCGCGCGGCTCGCCTGGACGATCGTCCGCACGTTGACGGCCATGACCCTGTCCCAGTCCTCGGACGTGGCGTCGAGGATCGTGCCGGGGCCCTCGATCCCGACGTTGTTGTCCAGGATGTCGATCCGCCCCCAGCGCCCGACGGCCGCGGCCGCCATCGCGGTGCAGTCGTCCTCCACCGTGAGATCTGCCGCGACGGCGACGGCCTCTCCGCCCTCCGCGGCGATCATGTCCACGGTGGCCTTCGCCGCCGCCTCGTCGCGGTCGACGACGAGGACGCGGGCGCCGTGGCGGGCGAACAGGATCGCCGCGGCCCGGCCCGTCCCGATTCCCGCGGCGCGCGAACCGCCGCCCGTCACGACCGCGACCTTGCCGTCCAGGCGCCGCTGGGCAGGCGGTCCGTCCACCGGGCCCGTCATGACAGCCCCATCAGCGTCGCCGCCGTGACACCGAGCATCTGCTCCACCTCGTCCGTAGTGATCTCGACGCCGTGGCGCCCCGCGATACCGGGAAGGTCCCGGAAGGTCTCCACCCAGGTGTGCAGCGGCATCACCGCCGATACGCCGGGGCAGTCACTGCCGAACACCACGCGGCCCAGCCCGATGCCGTTCTTGATCTCGGCCAGGTGGGACACGAAGCGGGCCTCGTCCTCGATGAGCAGGCTCTGCCACAACGAGAGTTCGAGGTAGAGGTTCGGCTTCCAGCGGGCCATGTCGAGCGCCAGCGGGAACCACGCGCGCTGGCCGGCGTGCAGGATCACGAAGTTCGTGTCGGGGAAGTCCGCCGCCGGCTCGTCGAGGTGCAGCGGGCTCGCGTACGTGCTGATCAGCGGCGCGGCCATCGGCCCGGTGTGCACCGCCACCGGCACTCCCCGCTCGCCCGCCAGCGCGTAGAGCGGGTGGCACACCGGGTCGCCGGGAGAGAACCCGGAGCAGGGATGCAGCTTCAGCCCGCGGGCCCCGGCGTCGAGCGCGTCGCGGAACAGGTCGACGGCCCCCGGGCGGCGCGGGTCGATCCCGAAGAAGGCGATGAAGTGCTCCGGGTCCTCCCGGGCGAGGTCGGTGGCGAGCCGGTTCTCCTCCTCGATCGACCGGTCGCCCTCCCCGAGCCGCAGCCCGTAGTCGCCGAGCAGCAGGCACGAGCGGTCGACACCGGCCTTCTCCATCTCGGCACGGATCTCGCCGGCACGCGCGCCGACGTCCTGCACGGGGGCCTCGGCGTGCCGGTGGACCCCGGCGACTCCTCCGCGCGCGGCGATCTCCCGGACAGCGGCGTACCGCTCGAAGATCGACCACAGGTGGCGGTGCAGATCGATGATCATTCCAGTGCTCCCTCCGTGCGGGCCTGCGCCCCGGCCCACGCCAGGTGTTCCAGTACTGCCACGGAGAACTCCCGTGGCCGCTCGAGGAAGGCCATGTGCGGGGCGTCCATCTCCACCAGCCGCGCATCGGGCAGCCGCGCGGCCAGATCCCTCATGACGCCCATCGGCGTCGACAGGTCGCGCGTCCCCGCGATGCACGTGGTGGGCACGCGGATCTCGCCCAGCCGCTCCAGTACGTCGTGCGTGCCGATCGCGCGCCAGGTGTCGGCCAGCGCCCCCGGGTCCATCGCCAGCAGCCGCTCCCGCGCGTACGCCATGTACGGGGTGTCCCGATCGGCCTCGAGCGCCGCGGGGGTGAACCAGCGGGTCAGCGTGTCCTCGAGCATTCCCGCCGATCCCCTGTCCTCGGTGGCGTCGGCCCGGGAGTTCATGACGGCGGCGTCACCGCGCGGGGTGGTGCAGGCGAGCACGAGGGAGCGCACGCGGTCCGGATGTCCGAGGGCCAGGTGCATCGCGACCATGCCGCCCAGTGACGCGCCCACCACGTCGAGCGGCCCGGTGCTGTGGCCCACGATCTCGTCGGCCATGTCGGCGAGAGTGAGGCCGGGGCGGGCGCGCTCGCGCTCACCGTGGCCGGGCATCGTCACGGCGCGTACCGGGGGCAGATCCAGCCACTCGACGCACCAGCGGTCGAGACCGACCGGGTGCAGGAACAGCAGCGAGCTGCCGTCGGAGTGCCTGGCCATGTCAGGATGCCCTGCTCGGGATCTCGCGATAGACGTTGCGCACGTAGGAGGTCCAATGGGGGCTCACGCGCTTCGTCCACTCGGTGGGCGGCTGCATCGCCTTGTAGGCGTCGGTCTCGAGCACCTCAGGGTCGTCCAGCTCGTAGAGCGCGAGGTACTTCGGCTCGCCGTCGACGCTGACGAACCGCCGTGCCGACAGGAAGCCCGGGCACCCGAGCCGCTCCGGGACGTGCTCCTCGTCGTACCAGCGGTTGAAGTCCTCCTCGTACGCCGGATCGATGTCGATCATGACGAGCAGCAGGCCGGTGCCCCGATCGCTCATGATGAGCCTTCCTCTGCGGAGTTCCCGATCCCGGCCGGCAGGGGGCCGGCCAGGGCATACGCGTCCTGCACGAGATCCATGACCGCGGCCATGTCGGTGAGCGACGCCAGCGGTCGTTCGCCTTCCCGGACCCGGCGCAGGACGTCCCGGACGAAAACCGGGTAGTGCGGAACGTTCGTGGTGTGTGCCCGCACGTGCTCACGGGCGCCGTCGGCGCGAATGACCTCGACGTCGTCCGGCCCGGTGGCGATGAGGTAGTGGTCGCGCGCAACGATGCTGAACCGCATGTCGAACGTCGAGTGCGGGCCGGGCAGCAGATAGCCGGTCTCGACGTGGAACGTGCGCGCACCGCTGCGCAGGCTCACGAGCGAGTGGTCCTCGATCGGCAGCCCGTGGGCGGCGTTCGACATGACGGCCCCGGTCACGTCGACCTGGGGCCCGAAGAGCGCCCGGGCCAGGTCGAACATGTGCACGGAGAGGTTGATCGTGCACCCGCCGCCGGACTGTGCGGGGTCGAGCATCCAGCCGCAGCCGGAGTCGAGATACCGCTGCGGCGTACCCGCGATCCAGCGGAACGACAGGTAGTCGATCTCGTCGTCGGTGAACCGCTCGCGCATCACGCCGAGCAGCTCGCTCTGCCGCCAGACGAAGGGCACTGCCGCGAACGCGCCCTCGGCCTCGGCTCGGCGGGCCAGGCGGCGCACCTGCTCCGCGTCGGTGCCGCACGGCTTCTCCATGGCGAACGGGATGCCGCGGTCCAGCAGGTGCTCGGCCTCCGCCACCATCTCCGCGTGCGAGCCCAGCGCCAGCACGAAGTCGGGCCGGACGTCGTCGTAGAGCTGCTCGTCGGAGACCGACCACGGGCAGCCCAGGCGATCACCCAGGTCCTTGGCCACGTTCTCGTCCCGGTCGCTCACGCCGGCCAGCTCGACGTCGGGGAGCTCCAGCAGGGTCGGGAGGTACAGGTCGAGGTGCCAGTGCGAGGCGCCGACGACGGCGACGCGCAGGGGGTGCGAGGACGGGGTCATCAGATGGACCGGTTGATTCCGCCGTCGACGACGATCGTCTGCCCCGTGACGAACCCGGCGCGCGGCGAACACAGGAAGGCGCACAGGTCGGCGATGTCCTCCGGCCTGCCGACACGGCGCACCGGGATCCGCTCGGCGTAGCGCCGCAGTTGCTCGTCGAGGTCGATCCCGGCGCCCGCGGCCGCTTTGCCCTGCACCTCGCGCAGCCGGTCGGTGAGGATCGGCCCCGGTGCGATGTTGTTGACCGTGACGCCGGCCGGGGCGAGCTCGTCGGCCAGCACCTTCGCGAGCACGGTGACGCCCGCCCGGTTGGCCTCGGAGATCACCAGCTCGCTGATGGGCTCCTTGGTGCCGTACCCGGTGAGGTTGACGATCCGGCCGCGCCCGGACTCCCGCAGGTGTGGCTGCGCGGCGCGGACGAGCCGGACGGCGCTCATCAGCACGCCCTCGTGCGCCGTGTCCCAGGCGGCGTCGTCCAGGTCGGAGAACCGCCCGGCGGGCGGCGGCCCGCAGTTGACCACCAGCAGGTCGAGGCCGCCGAGGAGCTCGACGGTCTGCTCCACGAGCGGGCCGATGTCGGCGGCCGAGCCGAGGTCGGCGGCGACACTCCCGGCCGCACCGATCTCGGCGGCGGTGGCCTCCAGCTTGCCGCGGTCGCGGGAGGAGATCACGACCCGCGCGCCCTCACCGGCCAGCGCCGCTGCGCAGGCCCGGCCGAGCCCCTGGCTCGCGGCCGTCACGAGCGCGCGGCTCCCGGCGAGTTCCAGATCCATCGCGTGCCTTTCCTCGAATGTCCGAACCTGCGGTCAGGTGCCCTGTCCGCCCCCGAGCGGGAGCGCCGCCACCGCGGCGGCGTCGGGCGGGTAGACGGTGCGCAACGCGCCGCCCTGCCACTGAACGAGGATCGGCACGATGTACTTGTTCGCCCCGGTCCCGTCGAACCCGACCTTGCCCGGCGGCACCGCCGATGCGGGGCCCTCGGTGAAGTCGGTGGTGACCAGTGCCTGGCGGATCAGCGCCGGGTCGCAGGTGGCACCCGACTCCATCAGCTGTGCGAGCCCGTGGACCGCCGCCCACGACTCGCCGGCCTCCTGCGGCATGAACACGCCGTACTTCTGCTGGTAGGCCGCGGCCACCTCGGGAACGCCGGGGAGTTTGAGGTCGGCGTTCCAGGCCGCCGACGCCATGATGCCGTCGGCGGCAGGCCCCAGGGCCGCGGAGAACTGCGGGGTGAGCGCACCCCCTCCGCCCGACGTGGCGATCGGCGTCGTCACCCCGCGGGAGCGCAGACCCCGGATGATGAGCGACAGGTCGGAGACGTTGCCGCCGAGCACGATCACGTCGGTGCGTGCGTCGGCGAGCCTGCTCACCACGGCCGTGGCGTCGGAGAGCCCGTTCGGGAACGTCACCTGCTCGCGCACGTCGAGGCCCTGCGCCTGCGACCCGGCCACGATCCCGGCGCTCTGCGCCTTGGTGGACGCGTCGTCGCTGCCCGCCACGGCGACCGTCCGCAGGCTGCGGCTCTGCTCGGCGAAGACGCCGGCCACGGCCTTCATCGTCTCCGTGCCGAACGCCGACGCCTTCGGCGGGATCTGGAACAGGTAGTGGTAGCCCTTCTGCGTCAGCTCGTCGACGAACGACTGGGTCAGCAGGGGGACCTTCCTGGTCTCGGTGGCGATCACCGTCGTGAGCGTCATGCTGCTCAGGTAGGAGCCGACCACGGCCGACATGTCGTTGCCCTGCAGCATGTTCTCGGTGACGGTCTTGGCCTGGCCCGGGTTGTCGGAGCTGGTGTCGCCGCTGACGATGCTGATCTTCGCGCCGTGCAGGGCCCGGATCCCGCCCGCCGCGTTGATCTCGTCGGCTGCGAGCAGCATCCCGTTGAGCGAGTTCTGACCGTTCTCCGCCCACACGCCACTGAGCGGGTAGGGCGCGCCGATCTTCACGCCCGCACTGCAGTCCACCCCGCCACTGGTGCGGTCCTGGAACGCGATCCCGCCGCTGCACGCCGTGGCGGCGGCCAGCAGGACCGCCGCCACGACCGCACCCGGCAGCCGGAGTCTCACCGCGCGGCACCCGCGGGCTGCGCCGGAGGCGCGCCCACCAGGAACGAGCTCAGGAACCGCAAGGAGGCCCCCAGCCGTTCCCGCTGGTCGGCGACGCCGGGGTAGTTGTCGAGGCCCTCCACGGAGAGCCGGTACGGCTCGGCACGCTCGCCCTGGGCCACGAGCACGCCCATCAGGGAGGTCAGGTCGGCGACACCCTCACCGGGGTAGCACCACTGCACGTCGAACCCGCGGCGGTGGAACCGGTCCTCGACGTAGCGCGACTCGATGCGGAAGTCCTTGGCGTGCCCGGCGGGCGCGAGCGGGGCGAGCCTGCTGATCACGGTGAGCGGGTCCTGCAACGAGGAGATCGGGTTGATGAGGTCGAGGAAGACGGCCACGCGGTTGCTCCCGACCCCGTCGATGATCTCCGCGTACTCCTCGGCCGTGAAGTCGGAGTGGTTCTCGAGCAGGATCTGTACGTCTCCGGGCACCTCGTCGACCGCCCGCCGCAGCACGTCGGTGACGTAGCGCTGCTCCGCGACGATGCGATCCGGCGTGCCCATGAGCTCGTTGCGGTAGAAGCCGGAGGAGACGCGGGCGAACGGGCTCCCGATCGCCTCGGCCAGCTCCGCCCAGCGCCGGATGCGCTCGACGCCGGAGTCGACGCTGTCGCCCTTGCCCGCACGGCCGACCACGTCCCCGGAGAGCGTGATCTCCAGGCCGAGGTCGTCGGCGAGTCCGCGCAGCGACGCCAGCCCGGCCGCCGGCCGGTCGGCGACGTGCACGGCGTTGAACTGCACGAACGCCGCGCCCAGGTCCGCGACCTCGCGGAGCACGTCCTCCAGGCGAATCTCGCCGGTGGCGAGGCGGCAGTGGTACGAGAGCGTGTCCACGCCCAACACGATGTGCACGGCCGGTGGTCCCTTCTTCGAGCGTTGCCCCGCTGGGTCCTTGCAGTGCGCCGCCTCGGCAGGCGGCGGAAGCTCTCAGCTGCCGGCGAGCCAGCCCTGGATCGACGCCGCGATCCCGTCGCTGTCGGGAAGCAGGGCCGCCACCAGGCTGGGCGCGGCCGGGACCCGGGTGTCGGGCAGCCCGAGGCGCAGCGCGGGGCTGCGCAGCGCCACTCCGGATCCCGCGACGCGCGCCACCACCTCGGCACCGAATCCGCCGGTCACGTTGGCCTCGTGCAGCACGGCGAGCCTGCCGGTGTGCCGGACGCGCTCGATGACGTCCTCCGTGGGGAACGGGTTGAGCCAGGGCACCTCGAGCACCTCCAGCGACACCCCCTGCTCCGCCAGCGTGGACGCGGCCGCCACGGCCCGTGCCGTGATCGCCCCCCAGGTGACGAGCGTGGCCTCGGATCCCTCGTGGCGCACCCGCAGACCACCGGGCGGTTGCACGGGTCCGCCGAGCACCACCTCCTGCTTCCCTGCGCTGTAGAGGGTGCGGTTCTCGATCACGATCGTCGGGTCGTCGCAGTACACGGCGGCGACCAGCAGGTCGTAGGCGTCCTGAGCGGTCCACGGCATGCACACCCGCAAACCCGGAACGTGCAGGAAGAACGCCTCCAGGCTCTGGCTGTGCTGGGCGCAGGCCCCCGGGGCGGAGCCCTGCTGGGTGCGCACCACGACCGGTGCCCGCAGCTCCCCGCGGCTGACGTAGTGCACGTTGGCCAGCTGGTTGACGATCTGGTCGAAGGCCACCAGCGAGAAGTCGGCCCACATGATCTCCACGATGGGACGGCGGCCGAGCATGGCCGCGCCCACGGCGGAGCCGAGGATCGCCGACTCGCTGATCGGGGTGTCGAAGACGCGCTCGCCGAAGTCGCGGCGCAGCCCACGGGTGACGCCGAAGACACCGCCGGGCTTGGCGATGTCCTCGCCGTAGAGCAGCGTCTCCGGCAGCTCCTCCAGGCAGCGGCGCAGCGCCGCGTTGACGGCCTCGCCGTAGGTCAGCTTCGCGACGGTGCCGCCCTCCTGTGCCGGGCGGAGCGCGGTTGCAGAGATCTCAGACATAGAGGTGGTCCTTCGCGGTCGCCGGGTCGGCGAGCGGCGCGGCGAGCGCCTCGGCCGCCGCCTGCTCGATCTCCGCGCGGGCGTCACGCTCCGCGCCCTCGATCACGGTCTCGTCCACACCGGCGGCCCGCAGCTGCCCGCTCAGCCGGGCGACGGGCTCCCGCCTGCGGGCCTCGTCGAGCTCGCCGGGCCTGCGGTACTGCTCGGCATCGCCGATGTAGTGGCCGACCAGCCGCGCGGTCATCGCCTCGACCAGCGTCGGACCGCCGCCCTCCCGGGCCAGCTCCACGGCGTCACCGAGCCGGTCGCGCACGACGGCGGGGTCGTTCCCGTCGATCCGCTCGCCGGGGATGCCGTAGGCCGCGGCGCGCCGGTAGAGGACCGCGTCGCGCACCATCTCGTCGATGGGGGTCAGCTCCGACCACGTGTTGTTCTCGCAGACGAACACGACGGGCAGGTTCATGGCGGCGGCGAAGTTCATCGCCTCGTGCACCGCGCCCTGGTTCATCGCACCGTCACCGAACACCGTGATGGCGACGCGTCCGGACCCGTCGAACCGGCCGGCGAGCGCCGCTCCCACCGCGATCGGCGCCCCGGCCCCGACGATGCTGTTCTCGCCGAAGAAGCGGTGGGCGGGCGCACTGAGATGCGCTGATCCACCCCGGCCTCCGTTGGTGCCGGTGGCCCGGCCCAGTACCTCGCCGAACAGTGCGGCGGGGGCCGCCCCGCAGGCCATGGCCCAGCAGTGGCCGCGGTAGGTCGCGAAGACGGCGTCGTCAGGACCGATCAGCTCTGCTGCGCCGACCGGGATGGCCTCCTGGCCGATACCCAGGTGGATCGAGCCGACGGCGTCGCCCGCGAGGCGCAGATCGCGGACCTTCTCCTCGAACGCCCGCATCCGCCAGACCTGGTGCAGGTCGGCCAGAAGCTGCTCGGTCGGCGCGGCCGGGGTGCTCACGGGCCCGGCTCCCGGGTCAGGGGCACGTGTGCGCGGACGTGTGTCATCGGTGTGACTCCGATCGGGGTCGGTGCGGGGAGGCGGTGCACATTCGTCGGGGCAGGGGAACCTCAGCCGACGGCGAGGCTCTGGCCGCCGTCGACGGCGAGAGCGACACCGGTGATGAACGAGGCCTCGTCCGAGGCGAGGAAGAGCGCGGCATGGGCGACGTCCCACGCCGTGCCCATCTTGTTGCGCAGCGGCACGTGCGAGTTGCGCTCGGCGATCACCTGCTCGCGCGTGGCGCCGCCGCGCCCGACGCGGTTCTCGATCGCCATGGGGGTGTCCATGAGGCCGGGCAGGATCGCGTTGGCGCGGATGCCGTACTCCGCGTTCCTGATCGCGATGTGTTCGGTCATCGTCACCACGCCGGCCTTGGACGTGCGGTACGCGATGTAGGGATAGTTGATGTTCGCCGCGATCGACGAGATGTTCGTGATCACCCCGCCGCCCTGCTCGCGCATCACGGGGATGGCGTGCTTGCAGGTGAGCACCATGCCCTGCAGGTTGATCGCCGTGACGCGGGCGAAGGCGTCGGCTTCGATCTCGGTGATCGGGGCGTCGCCGCCCGCGATGCTCACGCCGACGTTGTTGTGCAGGATGTCGATCCGGCCGAAGCGTTCGACGCACGTGGCGAGCATCGCGGCCACGGCGTCCTCGTCGGTGACGTCGGCCTGCACCGCGAGTGCCTTGCCACCCTCGGCCTCGATCTCCGCGACCGTGTCCTGCGCGGCCGCGAGATCGCGGTCGGCCGCCAGCACCGCGGCGCCTTCCCGGGCGAGCAGCACGGCGGTGGCCCGGCCGTTGCCCGCGGTCTGTCCGGGCGTCTGGCCGGCGCCGACCACGACCGCCACCTTGCCCGCCACGCGTTGTCCCATGTCGTCGACTCCTTCGTCGCGCGTATCGCCGGACCTGACTAGCGGAGGAACTCCTCGACCCGCTCCGCGCCGAGTCCGATCTCCGCGTAGTGCTGCCGTGCGTTCTCGATCTTGGTGAACACGTCCTCGTATCCCGTGGCCCTGCCGTCGGGGTCGACGTAGACGTAGCTCCCCGTGACGTGGAAGAGCGTGATCATCTCTGCGACGCCGTCCGGAACGACCAGTGTGTGGGTCTCCCCCGGCGGCTCGAAGGCGTAGCCGCCCTCGGTCGCCTCCCAGTCGTGCTCCAGGTAGTGCCAGCGGCCGCGCAGCGTGAACGAGTGGACCGGTCCGGCGTGGCGGTGTCGCGAGAGCACCCCGCTGCGCCGCACCCTGAGCAGGTTCACGAAGTAGCCGTGCGACGGCGAGAGCAGCAGTGGGCGGAACGCGACATCGGGCGCCTGCGGCACCCAGAGCCGATCGTCCGCGTCCAGATCGAGGGCGCCCGGTACGACCAGGTCGGAAACCATGGCGAACGGCTGCCGTCCGCGGAACGGAGCGAGGGCGTCGGTGCTCATCGCGTTACCTCGGGTTTCAAATTATGAACCCTTGCATCACTACGTGAAGAACGGTAACCATGTGGGCGGCACCGCGTCAACGACCCCGACGACGCCACGAACGATGGAGTTCAAACGAATGGCTCTCGTTCCCTACCTGACCGAATCCGACCTGGCCGAGGCCGACCGGCCGCTCCTGGCGCGCCCGATCAACCTCTTCCGCGCCCTCGCCAACTCCCCCGACGGCCTGCGCCACTTCTCCGTGCTGGGGCAGTGGATCCGGCACGGCTGCGAGCTCGACCCACGGCTGCGTGAGCTCGCAATCCTGCAGGTCGGGCACCTCACGGCCAGCCCGTACGAGTTCAGCCACCACGTGAAGATCGGCTACGACTTCGGCGTGTCCGACGACGACATCACCGCCGTCCTCGCGGCCACCGCCGGGCGCGAGCACGGACTCGGCCCGGTGGAGACGGCCGTGCTCACCGCGGCCAGGCAGATCACCACCGACGGCCGGATGGCCGACGAGACCTGGGCGACGCTCGAGGAGCACCTCGGCCGGCCCCGCCTGGTCGACCTGGTCATCATCATCTCGTTCTACAACGCCGTGATCCGCATCCTCGGCACCCTGCAGATCGACGTCGAGCCCGACTACCAGCGTTATCTCGAGGCATTCCCGCTCCCCGATCAGCCGCCCGTCCTGAGTTCCGCCGACGGGCGGGCGGCTGGGGATGCATCGGGCAACGGCCATCGGGACTAGAGGCCGAGGTAGGCCCGCTTGAGGTAGTCACTTTCCAGCAGCTCCTCACGGGAGCCGCGGAAAGTGACTGCCCCGGTGGTCAGCACGATGGCCCGCTCGATCACCTCGAGGGCCTGCGTGGCGTTCTGCTCGATGAGCAGGATCGACACGTCGAGCTCGCGGTGGATGCGGGCCAGCCGCTCGAACATCTCCTCGACGATCACGGGGGCGAGCCCGAGGGAGGGTTCGTCCAGCATCAGCAACCGGGGCTTCAACATCAGGGCGCGACCCACCGCGAGCATCTGCTGCTCGCCGCCACTGAGCGAACCGGCCGGCTGTGTCGCACGTTCCGCGAGCCTCGGGAACAGGGAGAAGACCTCGTCGAGGAGCTGGGCGCGTGACACGGCAGGCGGCGTCACGTAGGCGCCGAGGGCGAGGTTGTCCCGCACCGTGAGCGACGGGAAGACCCGCCTGCGCTCCGGCACGTGGGCGATCCCCGCCGCCGCGATGCGGTGCGGTGGGAGGCCGAGCACCGAGGTCTCGCCGAGCGAGATCGTGCCTTCGGACGGGCGGACGAGGCCGGAGATCGCCTTCAGCAACGTCGACTTGCCGGCGCCGTTGGCGCCGAGCACGCCCATGAACTCGCCGGGCCGCAGCTCGAAGGACACGTCGACGAGCGCCCGGATGTTGCCGTAGGCGACCGAGAGCCCGTCCACCCGCAGCGGGGCCGCCGCGGCCGACGCCGATCGGCCGGCCCGCGCCGACCACGGGACCCTCATGACGACTCACCGAACGTCCGGGCCGCCTGCGGACCCAGATACGCCGCCACCACCTGCGGGTCACGCATGACCTCCTGCGGCGCACCCTGCGCGATCAACGCCCCGTGGTCGAGCACCAGGACGCGGTGGCTCAGCTCCATGATCACCTTCAGCACGTGCTCAATGACGATGATGGTCAGGCCCTGCGCGCCCAGTTGCCGGACGACGCCGATGATGTCGAGGGTCTCCTCCTGGTTGAGCCCGCTCATCATCTCGTCGAGCAGCAGCAACCGTGGCCGCAGCGCCAGTGCGCGGGCGATCTCCACGCGCTTCTGGTCGGCGAGGGGAAGGGCGCCGACCTCGGCGTTCATCAGCGAGCCCATGGACAGCAGCTCCGCCACCTCGTCCGCCCGGCGAGCCGCCGCGGTCAGTGACCGGCAGACCGTGCTCGCCGCCAGCGTGACGTTCTCCGCCACGCTCATCCCCCGGAACAGCCGCACCGACTGGAACGTGCGGGCGATGCCGAGCCGGGCCACCCGCTCGGGCGGCAGCCCGCTGACGACGGTCTCGCCCAGCGTGATCGTGCCCGACGTGGGGCGCACCGCTCCGGCCACGGCGTTGAAGCTCGTGGTCTTGCCTGCGCCGTTGGGCCCGATGATCCCGAGGAGCTCGCCCTCGGCCACCGAGAAGCTCACGGCGTTCACGGCCACCAGGCCGCCGAAGCGCACGGTCAGCTCGTCGACCTCCAGCAGCGGTGCCCCGGCCGGCGCCACCGGAACGGCGGGTGTGGTCATCCGGCGCTTCCCTCCCGGGTCGCCGCCGCGCCCGTGGGCTGGGGGGCGGCAGCCGGCGGCGGGGAGGTGAGCCCCACGCGGGGAACCCGCCGGCGCAATGACATGAGCCCGCGGGGCTCCACCCAGAGGATCACGAGCACGACCAGCGCGTAGACCACCAGGTTGAACCCGGCCGGGTACGCGGAGAGCTGCGAGTTCAGCAACTGCTGCAGCGGCACGAGCAGTACGGCCCCGATCACCGGGCCCCAGAGCCTGCCGGCCCCGCCGACGAACGCGATCACCGCGATCTGCGTGGCCAGCGCGGCGCCGAAGGCGCTGTCCGGGTCGATGAACCCGATGTACTGGACGTACACGGATCCGGCCAGCGCACCCGGGACGGCGCTGATGGCGAGCCCGGCGAGCTTCACCCGGAACGCCAGCACGCCGCACGCCTGGGCTGCCTCCTGATCGACGGCGATGGCCCGCAGCTGCAGGCCCAGCCGGGAGCGTTGCACCAGCCACCCACCGGCGAACGCCAGCGCCGCCAGCACCAGCGCGATGTAGTAGAAGACGAGCTTGTCCGAGAAGGCGAACGAGCCGGGGTCGTCACCGAGCAGCGGGAGGGTGAGACCGACCTCGCCCCCGGTGAACTGCTCGTAATGGCCGGTCAGGATGGCGAAGACCAGCGTCAGGGCGAACGTGGCGAGTGAGAAGTAGATCCCGCGCAGGCGCAGGGTGACCGCGCCCAGCAGCAGGGCGACGACGACCGCGATCACCACCCCGAGCACGAGCCCGACGTAGGCGTTGCCGCCGTACTCGGCCTGCAGGAGCGCCGAGGAGTAGGCACCCAGGCCGAAGAAGATGCTGTGGCCGAAGGAGATCTGGCCGCCGAATCCGCTGATCACGTTCCAGCCCAGCGAGGCGGCCATGAAGATCAGCGTCAGGGTGGCGACGCTGAGGACGAAGTACGTCTGGATGAACCAGAGCGGCAGACTCGCGACGAGCACGAGGACGGCGACGCTCAGGCCCCCGGTGGAGCGCGCCGTGCGTGTGATCCGATCGCGCCCGATCATGCGTGGGCCCTCCGTCCGGCGAGGATGCCCTGTGGGCGGAACACCAGCACGAGCACGAACGCGAGGAACAGTCCGACGTCCTGCAGGTCGACGGCCACGTAGATCGCGGTGACCTGCTGGATCACCCCGACCAGGAGCCCGGCGACGAACGCGCCGACCACGTTGCCGAGCCCGCCCATCACAACTGTGACGAAGGCGATGATCAAGAAGCTGCCGCCGGTGGTGGGGGTCACCGGGTAGTAGGTGGCGAGCACGCAGCCCGCCACTCCGGTCAGCATGATCCCGACACTGAAGCTCACCGCGTACACGCGGTCGGGATCGATGCCGACCATGGCCGCCATGTCCCTGTCGTCGACGGTGGCCCGGATCGCCTTCCCGTACAGCGTGCGCTGCAGTGCGACGTAGAGGATCAGGAACACCACGAGGGCGATCAGGAACGACACCAGCCGCGCCTGCGCGATGAACACCCCGAACACGTCGTAGACGCCGGGCAGCACGCCCTGCACGGCGCGCGGGGCCGGGCCGAAGAGCATGAGCAGCCCGTTGGAGATCAGGATCGACACCGCCAGCGTGAGCACGAGCTGACCGTGCTGTGCATCGACCGCGCTGATACCGGTGATCGACAGCGTCCGCCGCACGATGACCCGGTGGACGATCGCGCCGAGCAGCAGCGACCCGATCGCCACGGGCACGATTCCCAGAAGCGGGCTCAGGCCGAGCCATGTGAAGAGCAGCACTGCCCCGAACATGCCGAGCGTCACAAAGTCGCCGTGCGCGAAGTTGATGACCCGGGTGATGCCGAAGATCAGAGTGAGCCCGCTGCTGAAGAGCCCGTACAGCCCGCCCACCAAAATGCCGCTGACCAGCGTCTGCACGAGTGTCGTCACCACGGGATCACGCTCCGCCGTTGGACCGAGGATCAAGAACCGGGACGCACGTTTTCACAATATGAACGTCTAGAATACGTTATGAAGACGCTAATCACACATGCGGATGCGCGTCAAGACCTTGCAAGTCCTTTGCTTGCTTAGCGTCAAGCAATTAATATCCGAGCCATGCTTCGCTCCCTGCCCGCCGATGGTTCGCTCAAACAGGATCAACGACAGGGCGAGGAGCCCCTACCACGGCGCTGGACCGTCTTCGCCGTGATCGCGATCGCCCTGCTGATGGCCTCGATCGACCAGACGTCGGTGGCCACGGCACTGCCCGCGATCCAGAACGACCTCGGCGGCTCCCTGGCGTGGAGCAGCTGGACGATCACCGTGTATGCGCTCGGCCAGATCATGTCCATGCCGATCGCCGGCAAGCTGAGCGACCAGTTCGGGCGCAAGACGATCTTCCTCATCGCGATCACGATGTTCACCGTGACCTCGCTGTGCGCGGGGATGGCGGGCGATATCGCCACCCTCATCGTCGTGCGCATGTTCCAGGGCCTGGCCGCCGGAGCGATCGTGCCGTCCGCCACGGGCATCGTCGCCGACGTGTTCGGGCGCGATCGCGACCGGGCCATCGGCATGTTCACCAGCATCTTCCCGATCGGCGCGATCATCGGGCCCGTCGTCGGCGGTGTGCTGGTCACCTACACCTCATGGCGGGCGATCTTCCTGATCAACCTCCCGTTCGGCGTGCTGCTGGTGGTGCTGGTGGCCGTCCTGATCCGCACGGCACCGCGCACCACGGCCGCCGCCCCCATCGACCTGCGGGGAATCGGGCTGCTCTGCGGGCTGCTGCTGTCCACGATGACCGCGATCACCGCGCTGGGCACGCCCGGAAACCTGCGTCTGCAGATCATCGCGGCCTCGATCGCAGCGGTGGTGGCGGCACTGCTGTGCTGGCGGTTCCTGCGGCACGCCCGCCGTGATCCCCATGCCGTGGTGCCGATGCGGCTCCTGCGCGGCCGCACCTTCGGAACGATGAACACGGTCAACGTGATGTTCGGTGCGGCGGCGCTCGGGTTCGGCACGCTGGTGCCGATCTACGCCGAGGACCGCTACGGCATCGCGCCACTCGCCGCAGGCGGCCTGCTCGCGATCCGGGCGCTCGGGATGATCAGCCTCTCCGGGCTGTCGGTGTTCCTGTTGCGCCGCACCGGCCACCGGATCCTCATGGTCGCAGGATTCGTCCTCATGGTCGTCGGGCTGGTACTGCTGGCACTTCCCCCTCAGGGCCTCGCGCCGCAGGCGTGGCTCTCGATCGCCGCGGGGATCACCGGTCTCGGCATGGGCATGGCGGCGCCGGCGAGCAACAACGCCTCCCTGCACCTCGCGCCCCACGAGATCTCGGCGATCACCGGGCTGCGCGGGATGTTCCGCCAATCCGGCGCCATCGTGTCGATCACGGTCACCACGGCGCTGCTGTCGGTCAGCGCATCGCCCGGGATCACCCAGGCCTACATCTTCGGCGTGTTCGCCGTGATCCTGTTGGCCGCGGTCCCCCTGATCGTGTCGATGCCCGACCATCGGGGCAGTTGGTGAGACCTTCATGGGGGTCCACCCGCGGGTAACGTGCCGCCATGGACACCGTGCGCGGGGTGCTGATCGACATCGACGGCGTACTGACGGTGTCCTGGGAACCGCTGGACGGTGCCGTCGACGCCTTGCGCGCGATCCGTGACGCCGGGCTCCCGGTCGCGCTGGTCACCAACACGACGTCTCGCACGCGGCGGCGGATCGCCGCCACGCTCGTGGATGCCGGGTTCCCGGTGGCCCAGCAGGATGTCCTCACCGCGCCCGCCGCCACGGCCGCGTACCTGCGCGAGCACCGTCCTGGTGCGGCGTGCCTGCTCCTGAACAGCGGTGACGTCGAGGAGGACCTCGACGGCGTGCGGCTCGTCTCGGGACCCGGCGCAGAACCGGACGTGGTGGTGCTGGGCGGGGCCGGCCCGGAGTTCGGCTACGAGGCCCTCAACGAGGTGTTCGGCCACCTCCAGCGCGGAGCCGAGCTGCTCGCCATCCACCGCAACCTGTTCTGGCGCACCGACGCCGGGATGCAACTCGACAGCGGCGCCTTCCTGCTGGGGCTGGAACGCGCCGCCGGCACCGAGGCCGTGGTGCTCGGCAAGCCGGCGGAGGCGTTCTTCGCCGCCGCCCTCCGCAGTCTCGGCGTGGGCGCCGGGGAGGCGGTGATGATCGGCGACGACGTGGAGTCCGACGTGCTCGGCGCGCAGGCCAACGGTCTCACCGGCGTGCTCGTGCGCACCGGGAAGTTCCGCCCGGACGCCGAGGAGGGCATCGACGGACATCGCCCGCAGCATGTCGTCGACTCGATCGCCGACGTGCCCGCGCTGCTCGGCCTGGGTTGAGCACGATCGCTAACCGCCACAGCGCCGCGAGACCTCGTCGAGTCGTGCGAGCTCCAGGTCCGTGAGGTCGAGCTCCATCGCAGCAGCGCTCTCCTTCGCCTGCTGCGGCTTCGACGCTCCGGGGATCGCCACGACCGTCTCGCCGTAGAAGCGGATCAGCCAGCTGAGCGCGACCTGCGCCGCTGACACGCCGTACGCCCGGCCGATCGCGCCCAGCTCGTCGATCAGAGGCGCGGTGCGCGCGAGCCCTCGTGAACCCAGGCCGACCAGGAACCGCCGCACCCACGGCAGCGAACGCACGCGGCCGGGGTCGGCGTGGAAGACCCCCGCGAGGAGGCCGGCACGCAACGGCGAGTAGGCGATGAGCGTGATCCCGAGACGCCGCGCGGTGTCCAGTACGCCGTTCCGTTCGATCGCGCGGTGCAGGAGGCTGATCTGCACCTGGTTGGAGGCGAGCGGCACCCCCTTCGACCGCAGCAGCGCGCTCGCCCTCTCCATCTGGCGTGCCGAGAAGTTGCTGACGCCGACGGCGCCCACCCGTCCGGCCCGGGCCAACCGCGCCATCTCCACGAGCTGCCGCGACACGGGCGAGAGGCTGCCGTAGGGCAGGTGGATCTGATGAAGGTCGATCGGGAATCCCTGTAGCGACGTGAGCCGGGCGTCCAGCGTTCTGCCGATGTTCGCCGCCGTGCGGCCCGCGGGCGCCCATTTCGTCGCAACGGTCACCGAGCCCGGGGCGAGCTCCCGCTCGCGCAACGCCGTGGTCAGCGCCCGTTCCGACCGTCCACGGCCGTACATCTCGGCCGTGTCGAACCAGGTGATCCCCCCGTCCAGCGCCGCGCCCACCACCGAGGTGACCGCCGGCTGATCGAGGGCCCGGTAGAAGCGCTCGACGAGCCCGGATCCCGAGAACTGCATGCAGCCCAGGCCCACCGGTGTGATCTCGACCCCGGTGGCCCCTAGTCGTCGCATCATGACCCCTCCTCTCGTTTGAGACATCAGCGTCTCAACACGAGACACGTCAGTCAACAAATGAGACGTCCGTATGCTGATCCGCATGGTCCGGCAGTCATCCCTCCACGATCGCGTCGCCGCGGGCATCCTCGACACGGCAGCCGAAGTGCTCGCCAGGCGCGGTGAGGCGGCGAGCATGGCCGAGATCGCCGACGCCGCAGGCGTCGGGCGCGCCACCCTCTACCGCTACTTTCCCAACCGGGACGCCCTGATCCGAGGGTTGACAGCGGCGGCGGTGACGGAGCTCTGCGACCGGATCGCCGACGCCGAACTCGGCAGCGTCGCCGTGCCCGAGGGAGTCGCGCGTGTCACGCGGGGCTTCATCGGTGCGGGCACCAAGTACGGCGCCCTCCTCCAGACGCTGCGCAAGCAGCCCGCCGACCAGGCCGAGCTCGACAAGAAGCTCGGCGAACCTGTACGCGAGCTGCTCCGACGCGGGATCGCCGACGGCACGCTGCGGGCCGACATCCCGGTGCCGGTGCTGTTCGACCTCTTCACCGGCCTGCTGGAGCGAGCCCTCCACCTGGTGGTGAGGGAGGAGCTCGGGGTGGAGCAGGCGAGCAGCGCGATGCTCACCGTCTTCCTCGACGGCGCGCGCACCGGATGACGGTCAGCGCCCGGCCCCCAGTGCGCGGCCGACGGCGGCCATCGACCTGGCCAGCAGCGTCTCGGCGCCGCCTGCGGCCACCCCGTTCAGCACCACCCCGGCCACGCCGTCCACGGTGAGCAGCTCCCGTGCATGACACACCGCAGCCTCGATGCCCGCCGCCGCCGGGTCGTCGGCCCTGCGGACCGAGTCGGCGAGGCCGGCCGGGAGCACCGCCGCGGCAAAGGACGCCATCACCCGTGCCCCGTACTCGTCGACGATGACGGGGACGGCGGGCAGCACGGGGACGTCCGCACCCGCCGCACGGGCAGTCCCGATGAATGCGGCCACGTCCTGTGCCTCCCCGCAGAACTGGAGCAGGCAGAGCTGCGCCCCGGCCCGGACCTTCTGGGCGAGACGCCCGCCACGCCGTTCGACCGGGGGTGCCGCGGGCGACTCCGCCACGGAGACGAGCAGCCCGGCGGCCCGGGCACGAGGGACGAGCTCGTGGGACTCCAGGTCGAACACCGCCGCCGCGTCCGGACGGTGACCGGTGAACGTGTGGTCACCGGTGACGCAGTGGACGCCGGCGACGCCGGCGTGGGCGAGCGCGGCGACCTCCCCCTCCAGCGCGACCCGGTTGCGGTCGCGGCAGTTCAGCCCCGCCCATACCGGGATGCCGCGCTCCTGCACCAGCATCGCGTGGTACGCGGGCGGGAACTGCACTCTCGCCGCCGGCATGTCCCCGGTCAGCACCGCGTCGACCGAGCCCCGCAGCACCTCCGCGGTGTCGGCGATCGAGCACGCGTCCAGCGGGGCCGCCGGCATCCCCGAGATGACCACCGGCCGCCGGCGCATGAGGTCGCGAAACGCCCGGCCCGCAGGGCCCGGTTCGGCATCCGCCGGCGGCATCCCGGGCCAGGGCACGACGGGATCGTGGAGGAACACGCACGGCTCGGGGCCGATCTCGCACGCCCCGTCCGGGCCGACTCCCCCGCACGGCCCGTAGGTCATGTGCTTGGGACAGGCGCGGCCCGGCTGGTCGGTCACGGCAGGGCGTCCGGTGTCCGTCCGCCAGGGTCCAGCACCGGGTGCATCCCCGCCGCGCGGGCGGCTCGGCCGATCCACTCGTGCAGGGCGCCGTCCACGTCCGCGCCGAGCGGGCTCGTGCAGCGGCCGTCCGAGCTCACCATGCGTCCTCCCACGTACACCTGCTTCAGGTTGCGCTGCCCACACGCCATCACGTAAGTGGCGTAGACATCCCAGACCGGGCCCGTGCCGGGTGCCCGGTGGTCGACCACCACGAAGTCGGCGAACTTGCCGACCTCCAGGCTGCCGACGCGATCGGCCACCCCGAGCACCTCCGCCGAGCCGAGCGTGTGCATCCGCAGCACCTCGCGCGGGAGGAGCACTGATGCGTCGGTGTGTAGGGCGCGCATCGTGTACATGCCGATGCGCATGTTGCCGAAGGGGTCGGACTGGTCGGTGCACGACTGGTCGTCGAGCCCCATCCCGATGCGCATCCCGGCGCGGGAGTACCGCACGACGTCGGCGATCCCCGAGCCGAGCCGCCCGTTCGACGTGGCCTGCCAGACCATCGCGCAGCCCGCCTCCGCCGCAGCCGCCACCATCTCGTCGGTGGGGTGCACGAAATGACCGAGCAGGAGCGCCGGCCCGAGCACCCCGGCGTCGGCATACCAGGCGAACTTCTCGCGCTGCACCCCGAGCTCCTCGGCGGTCTCGAGGAAATGCGCCTGATTGCCGATCCCGTGCTCCCGCATCACCATGGCCTCCAGCTCGGCGGTACGGGGCGTGGCCGCCCACTGCACCGACCCGAAGACCGATGCGCCGAGATGTTGGTCGGGAGGCGTCCGCCCTGCCGACGCCGCGACCATGTCCGCGAACTCCGCGAGCACCTCGCGTTCGGGCCCGGCCTCGTCGTCGAGCCGGATCGCGTTCACCACGCGCAGCCCGGCGTCGGCTGCGCCGTCGAACTGGCGGGTGAGGTACTCGGGCGGGTGCACTCCGTCGACGATGCTCATCCCGGTGGCCGGGTCGAAGACCCGGCTCACCCGCGACTGGGTGAAGTTGTACGCGGTCGTGATGCCGCTGGCGAGGAAGTCGAGCGAGCCGTGCACCGTCGACCAGTACAGCGCCTCGGCGTCCGCGTGCCGGAAGACCTCCGACATGGCCCGCAGCCAGGGATAGAGCGTGGAGGCGGACGCGATCCCGCGCAGGCCGGAGGTGAACAGGTGCGAGTGCGCGGAGACGAACCCCGGCGCGACGATCGCCCCGCCGGCATCGAACACCTCTTCTGCGGGTGTCCCGGCGTCGTCCGGGGGCGGCGCGCCGGGACCGATCCCGCTGATCCGACCGCTCGCATCGACCCGCATCCAGCCGACGAACCAGTCGGCCGCCCCACCCGCGCCGGCGTCCGCCATCGGCAGCAGGACAGCGTTGACGACGGTGAGAGGGGGCATCCGGTTCATGTCCGGCTCATGTCGTGGTGAAGCGGGCGGCCTCGCCGATCACCTCGGTGAGCCGCGCGACGGCCAGCTCGAAGAGCAGCTTGCCGTGCTCCGCGGTGGCCCCCGTCGGATCGCCGATGTAGCCGTCCGGGCCGAAGTCGTCGCTGGTCCAACCGAACGACACCGGTTTGCCGAACCCGATCAGCTCGAACTCACCCAACCTCTCCGGCACCCGGCGCTCGGCCAGTTCGAGGTGTACCAGCTCGGGGCGCAGGTGCAGCATGAGCGAGGTCTCGTTGTGCCCGCCGTGCACCCCCATCCCGAGCTCGGACGTGACCGATCCGCTGCCGCCCTGGTCGACGGGCACCGACAGGTGCGCGAAGAAGGTGCGGAGCCCGAAACGCCTGCGGATCTCCCGGCACGCGACCTGGCCCAGCGCGGAGTTGCCGCCGTGGCCGTTGACGAAGAGCAGGCGGGTGATCCCCGAGGTCTGCAGGGACCGGCCGATGTCCACCAGGGTGCGCATGAGCGTGTCCCACGAGAGCCAGATCGTGCCCGGCGACCAGTGGTGCTCGTCCGACTTCGTGTAGGCGAGCCCGGGAAGGAGCACCACGGGTGCGGAGCCCTGCCGGGCGACCGCCCCGACCGCGGCCTCGGCCGCCTCGGTGGCGGTGACGTAGTCGGTGGACACCGGCAGGTGCGGGCCGTGCTGCTCCACGGCCCCCAGCGGGAGCACCGCGACCGTGTCGGCGGGCAGGGCCGCGATCTGCGGGGCGCTGAGGTCGACGAACCGGGGGACGCTCATCACCGCACTCCGATGTTCACGCGGGTGTCGACGGGCGGCGTCGCCGTGAGCTTGCCCGGGTTGAGCAGGCCCTTGGGGTCCGTGCGACGCGCGGTCTCGATCGCGATCTCGACGTGGCGGTCCACGTACCACTGGTGGGGCGAGTGCACCCCCACCCCCAGCTCCTCCAGCAGGGGGACGCCGGCCAGCACGGCGTCCTCACCGCGGTAGTCGGCAACGACCATCGCCCCTGGTCCGTGCCCGAACAGTTCGAGGTGCAGATGCACCGGCCCGGGGTAGACCGCGCGGACGGCGTCGGGGTCGTTCCAGAGCGGGGTGCCGCCGGTCTCCATGTGGAAGTAGCGTCGATCGGGACGGGACCGCTGGAAGAACCAGACCGGATGGTTGTAGGACATGCCCGAGAGCCGGTCGGTCTCGGTGTAGTCGGTGAGCACCGCCACGACCTCTCCCCCGCCGCCACGGATCCGGTCGGTGAGCTCGTCCACTGTGGATGCCTCCGCGATCACCCGCAGGCTGTGCAGGTGCGGGTCCAAGGCAACCGGGGCGGGCAGCGTCGGCACGAGGGCCGGCTCGTCGGCCGAGGCCAGGCGCGGTAGCCGTGGAAGATCGAGCAGCGAACGGTGCACGGCGACGAGCGAGGCGTAGGACGGGAAGGCCGCGTAGACGGCCGTCCAGTCGCGCGCCGGGTCGGTGCGGATCTCGACGTCGACGAGGATCCCGGTGACCCCGTAGGTGTGGATGTAGGGAGTCAGCTCCTCGCCGCGCACCGTGACCATCTCCCCGCTGCCGTCCATGGGAGCGACCGTCGCCGCGACGACGTACCCGTCGCTCGTCGTGCCCTTCTCGATCGTGCCGGTACCGGCGCTGCCACCACCGACGAATCCGCCGATCGTGGAGCTCTTCGTGGACGGGAAGATCCAGATGTCGCGGCCTGCGGCGCGGGCGATCCGGTCGATCGCCGTCATCCGGGCGCCCGCCCCGGCCGTGACCGTGCCGTTGTCGCCCACGGTGATCGCGTCCAGACCGCGCAGGTCGAGAAGGATCCCCCCGTCGAAGGGCGTGGCCTGCCCGTAGTTGCCGGTGCCGGCCCCCCGCGGCGTCACGGGGACGTCGTGCTCGAAGGCGACCTCGAGCACGGCCGGGACGTCCTCCGGCCGGTTGGGGCGCACGACGACGTCGGCGAGGTAGCGCCCCGGTGGCACCTTCTCCTGCAGGATCGGTGACATCCGCGACCAGTCCGACGAGACCTTGGTGATCAGCGCGGGGTCGGTGGAGATCGACCCCGCACCGAGCCGCTCCAACGTGGCCGCGGCGGCTGCGGTGCGTTCGGCGATGGTGGCCACCCGGTCAGCCCATCTTCATCTTGACGTTGGGGTCGATGAACTCGTTGGTGTAGAGGGTCTTCGGGTCGGGCACCGCCGTGATCGTCCCGTTGCGCTGCAGGATCGGCCCGAAGGTGCTGACGATCTGCTGCATGCGGGCCGGGTCGAACTGCCCGAACACACCGGACGCCGGGTCGTTGGTGACGAAGCCCTGCTCGACCTGCGCCTTGGCCGAGAACTCGGCGACGCCTGCGGAGTAGGTCCAGCCGGTCTGGTAGGCGTCGACCAGCTCGACGATCAGCTGGTTGGTGGGCCCGGGATCGGCCAGGTAGTCGATCTGGGCCTGCTGCATGATCGGCACGAGCTTCGTCAGGCAGGGCCGCAGCGCGTCCAGCTTGTCGGCGCGCACGGCCAGCGGCTCGGGATAGATCGAGTAGCCGACGTCCGCGAGCTTCTCGGAGCCCACGGGCTTGTGCCACTGGGCGATCTCGTTCTGGTAGATGTAGGGCTCCGCCGTGGCGAAGCCCTGCTGCAGGATCTTCGGGTCGGACACGAACCGGGCGGGTGTGCCGTCGTAGCTGGTGTCGGACTGGGCCGGGGTGATGATGCCCTGCGACTCGAGCAGCGCGGGGATCACGTCGCCGGAGGTCACGACGGGGGCGCCGGTGGCGGCGATGTCGCGGATGGTGGTCTTGCCGGGATACGTCGCGGGATCCCACATGAGGATCTGCGGACTGATCGTCATCTGCGAGGTCACCGCCACGGTCGGCTGGGAGGCAGCGGCGCTGATCGCCTCGTCGGTGTTGACCGCGCCCAGCACGATCGAGTCGTCGAGGTACATCAGGGCGGGCACCGGCTGGAAGCCGACGTTCGGGCCGCCGGGCCGGACCTCGATGTCCACCCCTGTGTCGACGCCCTGGGCCACGAGCGAGCCCGTGACCGACTTCGCGGCGGCGTCGATGGTGCGGTCCGGGCCGACGAGGCTGTACATGGCGCCGTGCTCCGACTCGGGCTGCCAGTCCTGCTGCATGACCACCGTGGAGGGGCACACTCCGGCCAGGTCGAGTGGCCCGCCCGCGGGAGCGGCCGGGGCGGCGGGTGCGGCATCGGCACCGGACGGTGCGGCGGTGCCGCCACCGCAGGCGGTGAGGGCGAGCGCGGCGGCCACGGCGGTGGTGGCGAGTGCCGTACGCCTGCCGGTTGTGGTTCTCATCGGGGCTCCAGGGGGCGGGGAGGAAATCCGGTATCAGCGGGTGGTGCGGCCGTACCAGCGGCCGACCACGGCGCGGTCGAGCGCGGCGAAGATCATGAAGACCACGACGCCGAACAGCGCGGTGAGCGTGATCGCGGTGAACAGGGCGTCCATCTGCAGGCGCTGGGTGTAGATCCGCAGCAGCCCGCCGATGCCCGGGGAGCCCTGTTGGAAGTAGAAGTCGGCCACGATCACACCGATCACCGACAAGCCGGCCGCATTGCGCAGGCCGGTGAAGATCGCCGGCACGGCGGCCGGGAACTGCAGCTTCGTCAGGCGCTGCCAGCGTCCGGACCGGTTCAGCGTGAACAGGTCATGCGCCGCTGCCGCGGCGGACTGCAGACCGAACAGCGTGTTGGAGATCATCGGGAACAGCGCGATGATCACGCACACCACCACCCGGGCCGTGAACGCATACCCCAGCCAGATCCCGATCAGCGGCACCAGCGCGAGGATCGGGATCGTCTGCAGGATCACCGCGTACGGGTAGAGGACCTTCTCCGCCCACCCCCACTGCGACATCACCACCGCGTAGCCGATCCCGAGCACCACCGCGGCGACCAGCCCGATCATGGCCACCGCCACGCTGCGCCCGAGCGCCTCCAGCATCGGCTGCATCAACTGCGGGTTCGACAACGCGCTGCCGTACGCCTCGTGCGGCGGCGGGAGCAGGAACCGCTGGCTCGCCGGCAACACCAGATACGACACCCCGTACCAGATGACCAGGATCCCGGCCAGCGCCCCGACGATCGGCGCCGCCCGGGCCAGCGCCGCCCCCGCCCACCCGACACGCCGCGCGTTCCCACGGAACGAGGCTTGTGCGGTGGCAGGGCGGTCGATGGCCGGACCGGCGGCGGCCAGGACGTCGACGGTCGGGCCATCGGTGGCGGCGCGCTCCGCGACGGCGGCCGCCGGCACGACGGACGGGGTGGCAGGACGGCCGGTCATGAGTGCTCCCCCAGCGCGGCGGAAACCCGGCCGGTGATCTCGGCGAACTCCGGCTCGTAGCGCAACTCCGGTGGCCGCGGGTACTCCCACGGCACCGCGACCTCGGCGACGATCCGCCCCGGCCGCCCGCTCATCACCAGCACCCGCGTGGACAGGTACACCGCTTCCGACACGGAGTGCGTGATGAACAACCCGGCAAACCGCTTCAGCCGGAAGATCTTCTGCAGCTCGGTCTGCATCTGGAGGCGCGTGATCTCGTCCAGCGCCCCGAACGGCTCGTCGAACAGGGCGAGCTCGGGCTCGGCGACCAGCGCCCGTGCCAGCGACACACGCATCCGCATGCCACCGGAGAGCTGACGCGGGTGCTGCTTCTCGAACCCGCGCAGTCCGACGAGGTCGAGCACCTCCTGCGCCCGGGCCCGCCGCTCCTCGCGCGGCACGCCCCGCAGCTCACCGACCAGCTCGACGTTGCGCAGGGCGGTGCGCCACTCCAGCAGCGTCGCGTCCTGGAAGACGTAGCTGGTGGAGGCGGCGGCGACCTCGACCGACCCACTGGTCTCCTGCTCGAGCCCGGACGCGAGCCGCAACAGCGTGGACTTTCCGCATCCCGACGGACCGACCACCGTGACGAGCTCACCGGGAGCGATCGTCAGGCTCACGTCGGTGAGCGCGACGGTGCCGGTGGGGAAGGTCTTGGTCACGCGATCGAGGGCCAGGGTCGTGGTGGAAGCCTCCTGAGGAGGCGCGATGGCGGCGACGGTTCTCACCTCACGAAGCTCTGCGGACCTGCGGCGAGCGGCCCGGGGATGGCTGGACGTAGAACGGGCAGGTCGAGTGACCGGCTGACCCGGGTGTCGGCCACGACGCGGCCGCCGGAGACGACGACCCGCGCGTCGTCGGCGCCGGCGAGCACGTCACCGAGGTCGGTGTCCGGCACGAGCAGCAGGTCGGCGACATCTCCGGGCGCCGTGCCGGCCTGCGGCAGGCCGAGCACGGTGCGGGCAGCGGTGGTGACCGCGGCAAGGGCTTCGGTCGGCCGCAGGTGTCCCGCCGTCATCAGCAGCGACGTCGTCTCGAACGGGTCGGCGCGGCCTGCGGGGTTGAACGGGTCGCGCAGGTTGTCGGCGCCTGCGGCGAGCGCGATCTCGGCGTCGAGGATCCGGCGCACGGCCGTCAGGCCGCGGGGCGCCAGATGGGTGGCTTCCCGGCCCTGCAGGTACAGGTTCGTGATCGGCAGCGTGACGATGCCGAGCCCGGCGCGGGCCACGAGTTCGAGCACCGGCTCGAGCCGCGCGGGCGGTAGCGAACCCAGCCGCACGCAGTGGCTCGCCGTCACCCTCTGCGTGAGGCCACGGGCGAGTACCTGCTCGGCCATGTCGACGATGTCCATGCGCGCGTCCGGCCCACTGACGCCGGTCTGCTCGTCGGCGTGCAGGTCGACGGGGAGCCCGTGCCGCTCCGCGACGTCGAGCATGCGGGTGACCTCGTGGTGTGGGTCGGGCGCGAGGTGCGGGCAGCCGCCGACGACGTCGATCCCGCGGGCGACCGCCTCGCCGATCACGACGTCCGGCACCTCGCTGCCGGCGAGCAGGCAGACCTGCAGTGTCACGCGGCCCCGGAGCTGCTCGCGCAGGCCCACCAACGCGTCCACGCCCCGGAACGGGTCGCCATGGAGCGGTACGTCGACGTGGGTGCGGATGGTGGTGATCCCGCGGGCGACGTAGCGGTGGACCGCGGCCAGCGCCCGTGCGGAGATGTCGGCGGCATCGATCCCCGGCAGGATCGCTCGCCACTGCTCGATCGCGTCCATCAGGTCGTTGCCCGCCCCGGGATCGATGCGCGAGGCGGTGAGTGACTTGTCGAGGTGGGCGTGCGGCTCGCACGCGGCAGGCAGTACCCGCCACCCCGAGGCGTCCAGGTCCCCGCCCGGGACGATGTCACCGTCCAGCGCGATGCCCGGCTCGCGGACGGCCTCGATCACCCCGCCGGCGAGCAGCAGATCGGCCACGGTGCCGTCGAGCAGGCGGATGCCGCGCAGGGCACGCACGACGATCCCGGTCAGGTGCGCGACGCCGTCAGGGGCGCCGATTGGCTGCGTACTCCTCATGGGTACGTGTTACCTCCATGGTCGTGTACGTGCCTGACCTGCGGGATATTGATGGCGCCAACATCGGGCGACGCTAGGGACAGTCCGTTTCGCCCGTGTGACCGACTATTCGCGGACGTGTGAACATGCCGACAGTGCGCAAGGCCCGACAAGATCCGGCGGACGGAGAGCGCCAAGCAGATCTGCGACTCGGACGCGTGATCCGCGGCGTGCGTCGGGATCATGGCCTGACGTTGATGCAGGTCGCGGAGGCCTCGGGGCTCTCGCAGCCGTTCCTGTCCCAGTTGGAACGCGGACGCACCCGGCCGTCGATGCGATCGCTCTTCCGGATCGCCGCCGCGCTCGGCACCACGCAGCAGGCACTGCTCGCACTGGCGGCGGACGGCCCGTCCGACGCACCGGTACGCGGGAGCACCGCCCCGCTCGTCGACGTCGAGACGGGCGGCGCACGCCTGTTGCTGCACGACCCGGCGGGCACCGATGTCACGGAGTTCGTCGGGGTCCCCACCGAGTTCGGGGAGTACTTCAGCCATGCGCGGCGCGAGATGCTCTACGTCGCGCGCGGGCGCATCGAGGTCGAGCTGCGCGAACCGGGGCACGGCCGCACGGCCACGCTGGAGGCCCGCGACACCATCGCGTACGCGGGCCTCGTCGAGCACCGGTTCCGCAGGCTCGGCCCGGAGCCGTGCGTCGTGCTCGTCATCCACAGCGAGGGTCGCGATGCGTGAGGAGCTCGCGGGCAACCCGCTCGATGTGCTGGCCCGCTGGGTCGCAGAGGCGCAGGCCGCTGGTCTCCCGCTGCCGAGCACGATGACCCTCGCCACGGCCGGCGACGACGGCGTGCCCCACGCGCGGACGGTCCTGGTGACGTCGATCGACGCCACCTCTGTGCGGTTCCACTCGTCCAGGCCCACGACCAAGACCCGGGATCTGCAGCGGAACCCCGCGGTCTCTGCCGTGTTCCACTGGCCGGCGCTCGGGCGCCAGGTGGTGCTGCAGGGCACGGCGGCCGAGCTCGACGCCGCGGCCTCACGTGCCGCCTTCCCCACCCGGCCCCGGCAGCTGCAGCTGATCGCCTGGGTCTACGAGTCCCTGGCGCCCGCCCTCACCGCCCCGGGCTACGAGGTGGAGCACGGCGCCGTCGAGCGTTCGTTCGACGACGCCGCACGCGACCCCGCAACCCGGGCGGCGCCCCCGAGCTGGACGACGATCCGGCTCGTTCCCGACCGTGCGGACTTCTGGCAGGCCGGCACGGACGTGACCCCGCCCGACCGGATTCGTTTCGTCCTCGACGGCCACCCCGTACCGCCACCCGACTCGCCCGCTGGGAACTGGCGCTGCTTCCCGGTCCTGCCGTGAGCAGGCGTGCCCACCCCTGGACGGCACGCCCACTGAGATCGAAACCGGCCGGGCGGCTACTCCGCCGCTGCGGCGCTGAGCCTGCGCTCCGCGAGTGCCATCGACTCGTGCAGCGGCGTGGTGCCTGCCGTGCGCGCGGCGTCGAGCACGCGGTCCACGGTCTCCTCGATCGCCTCGACCCGCTTCGCGGCTGCCTCGTGGTCGAGACCGCCGACCTCGCGGCTCAGCACGTAGATCACGCCGCCGGCACTCGTCACGAAATCGGGGACCCACACCGTTCCGGCGTCGGCGAGCAGCTGCGCGACCGAGTCGCTGGTCACCTGGTTGTTCGCCGGCCCGATGACGAGCGGCACGTCGAGAGCGGCCACGCTCCGCGGGTTGAGCACCCCGCCCACCGCGGCGGGCACGAGCACGTCGGCCGGGGTCAGGAGCGCCCGGTCCGGATCCACCCAGGCGTACCCCGTGTTCTTCGCCTCTTCGCGCTTCTGGTCGTCGACATCGGAGACGACGACCATGGCCCCCTGCGCGGAGAGGTCGGCGGCGAGCCGCGACCCGACAGAGCCGAACCCGGCGATCACCACCCGCCGGCCCGACAGCGACTCCGAGCCGAAGACGTGCCGGGCGCCGGCCCGCAGAGCGGCCTGGACGCCGAGCGCCGTGGGCGTGCCCGAGCTCCCGGTGCCACCGTGCTCCTGTGGCAGGCAGAACGAGTAGGGCGTGACGTCGCGGATGACCATCATGTCGGCGGGCCCGGTGCCCACGTCGGGTCCCACGCAGTAGCTCCCGTCGAAACCGGCGACGATCTCGGCCACGTCGAGGAGCACGTCGTGGCGTACCTGGGGGGTCAGTACCGTTCCCATCGGCAGCGCAACGACGGTTTTCCCGCCTCCGTACTCGAGACCGGCGGCCGCACACTTGTACGTCATCGCCTCCGAGAGGCGCATCGCATCCGCCGTTCCCTCACGCCAACTGGGATAGGTCCAGATACGGCAACCGCCCACGGCGGGTCCGAGCACCCGCGAGTGCACCGCGACCGTGATGGCGGCACCGGATCGGCGGCCACGCCGGATCACGACTTCCTCGTGCTGCAGGGCACCGTACTCAGACATCGACTACCTCAGCTCTCGGAGATGATGGGCTGGACGAGCGGGCATCGCGTTCCTGTCCTGTCCGATGACACGCTGTCCCTCCACCCTGCGTCGTTCGGCCATCGATGACCAACGCAGATCACAGCTACCCGCCATCACGATGGGCGCTGACGTGAGAGTGGGGCGCGAGAGTGGGGTCGGTCAGCCTGCTCTGACGAGATCCGCGGCCCGCTCCGCGATGCCATAGACGGTGGCGTTGGTGTTGGCCGACGCGATGGAGGGCATGACGGAGGCGTCGGCCACCCGTAGCCCGTCGATCCCGCGCACCCGCAGCTCGGTGTCGACCACCGCCATGTCGTCGGTGCCGATGCGGCACGAACCGACCTGGTGGGAGTAGGTCCGCAGGCTCTGGAACAGGTAGCGGCGCACGGCCTCCTCGTCATCCGCGTGCACCCCGGGCCCCGGGAGCACCTCCTCCGCCCGCCACGGAGCCAACGCGTCGGCGCGGCCGATGGCGCGGGCGATGCGCAGGCCGGCGGCCATGACCTCGACGTCCCGCGGGTCGCCGTAGTAGTTCGGGTCCAGCAGCGGCATCGCGTCGGGCCGGGCGCCCGACAGCCGCACCGAGCCACGACTGCTGGGAGTCATGGCGCCGAGGGCGACGCTGTAGGCCTGGCCGGGCACCGGAAGCGCGGGCGGCAGGGCAGGTGCGAAATACGGGATCTCCAGCACCTGGAACTGCAGGTCCGGCCCGTCCTGCGCCAGGGGGCTGCGGGCCAGCCCGATCATCTCCGCATGGTTGTGCGTTCCGGCCGGGATCGGCACGGGCGAGCTGTAGACCACGGTCGAGCGCGGATGGTCGTGCACGTTGGATCCGACGCCGGGCAAGTCCAGCACGACGTCGACGCCGACCTCACGAAGGTGTGCCTGCGGGCCGATCCCCGAGAGCATCAGCAGCTGCGGGGAACCCACCGTGCCCGCCGTCAGCACGACCTCTCCGCTGCACGCCGCGGTGTGCAGTGCGCTACCGACGCTGTACTCGACGCCCGTGCACCGCCCGCCGGACAGGAGCAGCCGGTGGGCGAGCGCGTCGGTCACCACGTCGAGGTTCGCCCGCTGCAGCACCGGGACGAGATAGGCGTCGGCTGCGCTCTGCCGCCTGCCGTCCACGATGGTCAGATCACACCAGCCAAAGCCCTCCTCCAGCCCGGCGTTGATGTCGTCCGACAACGGATGCCCTGCCTCGGCCGCCGCGGTCAGCCCGGCCGCCGCCACCGGGTGCGGCGACCGCGCCGGCCCGACGGTCAGCGGACCGTCGACGCCTCGCAGCGCCGGATCGCGCCCCTCGGTGCGCTCGCTGCGCCGCAGGTACGGGAGCAGGTCGTCGAACCCCCAGCCCTTCGCACCTGCCGCGGGCCAGGCGTCGTAGGACGAGCGGTGCCCACGGATGAAACACATGCCGTTGATCGCGGAGGACCCACCCAGGACCTTCCCGCGCGGCCAGGGAATGACCGTGCCGGTCGCGCCCTGCACCACGGTGGTGCCCGCCCAGTCGACCGACGTGCCCTGCAGGGCAGGCCACCCGGTCGGCACCGCCACGGCGGGCGGCGGTTGCCCGCTGCCGGCTTCGATCAGCAGCACCCGCACGTCCGGGTTCTCGGACAACCGCGCAGCGATCACGCAACCCGCGGTGCCCGCACCCACCACCACGTAGTCGTACCCCGGTCCCGCACCGCTGCTCGCATTGTCGGCCACGCCACAAGTTCACGCCCGGCGCCCCCGTCGGTGCTGCGGCCTATGGCCAACCTCACGGATTCGGGGCTCTGACCAGGGTGGATCCGACCTCGATGGTGGAATCGGGCACGTTGCCCGGACCGCACAGCCCTCAGCCGACCGCGCGTGAGGCGAGCAGCGCGCGCAGCGCGCCCGCGACCTCGGACTCGGGGCGGGAAACGAGCTGCCCGTCGCGCACCACCACCCGCCCGGCCACGACGACATGGCGCGGCCTGCGGCCGGGAACGGCCCAGAGCAGCCCGGCGAGCGGGTCGGCCACACCGGCGTCGGCGACGCCGGTGACGTCCCAGCAGACGAGGTCGGCGGCGCACCCGGGCTCGAGGCGGCCGAGCTCCGCACGACCCAGGCCCGCGGCCGACCCCGCGGTGGCCCAGCCCAGAACCTCCCGAGCGCTCACCGCGCGGCCCGCCAGCGGTGCGACCTGCAGTGCGAGCCGGGCGTCGGCCAGCAGATGGCCTGCGTCGTTGCTGCCCCCGCCGCTCGTGCCGAGACCGATGGTGACCCCGGCGTCGCTCAGCGCCGCCATCGGCGCCACCCCCCACCCCATCGGCAGGTCGCAGCCCGGTGCGTGGGTGGCGCTCACGCCGGTGGCGGCGAGCCGGGCGATCTCGTCGGGCGTCACGCCGCAGAGGTGCGCGAGTGTGACGTCGGGGGCGAGCCAACCCCACTCGTCGAGCAGTTCCAGCGGCCGCCGCCCGTAGCGCTGCGCAGCCACCTCCACGTCGACCTGCTCGTTCGCCTGGGTGCGCCGGCTCAGCCCATGGCGCTGCGCCACCTCCCCGAGCAGCGCGAACGTCTCGGGCGCGTCGCTGTGCACCCCCGCAGGGCCGACGGCGACCTGCACCATTCCGGTGGCGTCGCCACCGAGTCGCGACGCGATCGCGTCGGCCGACGCCGCCGCGGCCTGCGGGTCGTCGCGGGCGCTGCCGCGCACGAACACCAGACGCGCGCCCAGCTCCGCCGCAGCGGCAGCGACCGCGGAAGCGAGCTCGACCCCGTCACCCGCAGGCCAGGTGAGGTGGTGGTCGGCCACCGTCGTCACCCCGGACAGCAGCGACTCGGCCAGCCCGACGGATGCCGCCGCATGCGCGAGCCCGGCGTCGACGCCGACCGCCGTGTAGGCGGCCGCCATGCGCGGCAACCACTCGCGCATCGGGACGCCCCGCGTGCCCGGAAGGGTCCGAAACGCCGACTGCAGCAGGTGATGATGAGCGTTGACCAGGCCCGGCGTGATCACGCAGCCCGAGGCGTCGAGCACGTGCCCCTCGACCCGGCCGGCGGCCACCCGGCCGTCAGGCCCGCAAGCGATCTCACCGCCCGGCCGCTCGACCACGCCGGTCCACACCAGGTCGGCCCCACGCACCGTCAGCACGGATCAGTTGTAGCAACCCGCACCGCGCCGACCGGCACGGGCCGATCGATGCCGTCCGTTCACTACCAGCGTGTTCCCTTCGTCCACTGTGGACGCCAGCGGATCCACCGCGGCATGAGCACGACCGCGACGAGGCTGATCACTGCGGTGGCGGCGAGGTAGCCCGCGGCCCACCACGGCGTTCCCGCGCCGAGCACGAGCAACCCGGTGAGGATCACCGGAGTCAGCCCGGATGCCCAGATGCCCGATCCCTGGAAGACCAGCGACATCCCGGTATAGCGGACGTCGGTGTCGAAGAGCTCCGCGAACAGCGTCGACTCCGCGCCGGTCATCAGTGCGTACCAGACACCCAGCTGCAGCAGCAGGACCACCACGACCAGCCACGTGATCCCGCTGTGCACCGCGAAGAACGACGGCACGACGGTGATCCCGAAGCCGGCCACGCCGGTGCCGAACACCACCCGTCGCCCGTACCGGTCGGCGAGCAGGCCCGCCACCGGCGTCAGCGCCGCCATCAGCAGCGCGCCACCGGTGACGGCCAGCAGCACGACGATCTTGCTCATCCCGACCGTCGCCGTGGCGTAGGTGATCGCGAAGACGCCCCAGGTGTTGAACGCCGCCCCCTCCGCCCACCGGGCGAGCATCCCCGCCAGGAGGCCGCGGCGGTGGCCGGACGTGCGGAAGACCTGGACCACGGGCGCCCGCGCCGTCCCACCGCTGTCGCGCAGCCTGCGGAACTCCGGCGTCTCGAGAATCCGGAGCCGCACCAGCAACCCGACGACGACCAGCACCACGCTCAGCACGAACGCGACGCGCCACCCGACGGTCAGGAACGCCTGCTCGTCGAGCACCTCGCCGAGCAGCGCGAACACCCCGGTACCCAGCGCGAGCCCGAGGCCCAGGCCGATCTGCGGCACGCTGCCGAAGCGGGCGCGCGACCCCGGCGGCGCGTTCTCCACCGCCAGCAGCACCGCGCCGCCCCACTCACCGCCCACGGCCAGGCCCTGCAGCACGCGCAGCACCACGAGCAGCACCGGCGCGGCGACGCCGATCGATGCGTAGGAGGGCAGGAGCCCGATGAGCGCGGTGGCCGCTCCCATCAGCACCATCGTGGCGACGAGCGTGCGCTTGCGGCCGAGCCGGTCGCCGATGTGCCCGAACAGGACGCCGCCGATGGGGCGGGCGACGAACCCCACGGCGAACGTGCCGAAGGCCAGCAGGGTGCCCACGAGCTCGTTGCCGACCGGGAAGAACAGCTGCGGGAACACCAGCCCCGCGGCCGTGGCGTAGAGGAAGAAGTCGTACCACTCGACGGTGGTGCCGACCAGGCTCGCCAGGAGGATGGTGCGGGTCCTGGGCGGTGGCCCGTCCGGTGGACGTTCTGCGAGGACCGCGGCCGTACTCATCGCTCGCCCTCCCCCGTCACCGGGCCCCGGGCCCTCACTGGGCCGCGGCGAACGGGACGGTCCGCGACTCCGGGACGGACGGGACATCGGCGCCGGGGCGCTTCCAGATCCCGCGTCGCTCCAGGATGGGCAGCACGCCCTCGCCGACCCACCAGGCCTCCTCCAGGTGCGGGTGGCCGGACAGGATGAACTCCTCGATGCCCAGTGCGTGGTACTCGGCGATCCGGTCGGCGACCTCGCTGTGGCTGCCCACCAACGCGGTTCCGGCGCCACCGCGGACGAGACCGACGCCCGCCCACAGGTTCGGCGCCACCTCCAGGTTCGCCGTCGATCCGCCGTGCAGGACGCGCATCCGCCGCTGCCCCTCCGACTCGCTCTGGGCGAGGCCGGCCTGCACGCGCTCGATCGCGGCCGGGTCGATCGCCTCGAGCAGCGACTCGGCGTGGGACCAGGCCTGCTCCGAGGTGTCGCGGGTGATCACGTGCAGCCGGATGCCGAAGCGGATCGCGCGCCCGCGCTTGGCGGCGAGGCGGCGGATCCAGTCGATCTTCTCGGCGACCTGCGCAGGTGGCTCACCCCAGGTCAGGTAGACGTCGGCGTGCTCGGCCGCGACGTCACCCGCCGCGGGCGAGGAGCCCCCGAAGTAGATGGGCGGCACCGGGTCGGGCAGGCGGTCGAGGAACGCGTTCTCGACGCGGACGTGCTCGCCGTCGAGATCGACCTTCTCACCCCGCCACAACGCTCGCACCACCTCGAGGAACTCCCCGGTGCGGCGGTAGCGGGCGTCCTTGTCCAGGAAGTCGCCGTAGGCCCGCTGCTCGGCGGGCTCGCCGCCGGTGACGACGTTGAGGAGCAGCCGGCCACCCGAGTGCCGCTGGTAGGTGGCGGCCATCTGCGCGGCGAGCGTCGCCGAGACCGATCCGGGTCGGAACGCGACGAGGAACTTCAGCCGCTCGGTCTCGGCCACCAGCATCGCCGTGGTGAGCCAGGCATCCTCGCACCATGCCCCTGTCGGTGTGAGGGCACCGACGAAGCCGACCTGCTCGGCGGCGCGGGCCACCTGCGTCAGGTAACCGATCGAGGCGGGCCGGACGCCACCGGCAGAACCGACGCCGACGCCGTGGCCGCCCCCGACGAGCTGGCGGCCGTCGCCGTAGGTGGGCAGAAACCAGTGCGCGGTGAGGGGACCAGGAGACACGGCGAACCTTCTTCAACGATTGTGCGGGGAAACGCCCGGCCGACGGGCACGGGCAAGAAGAACGGCGGGGCGGCGCGTCAGCCAGGACACACGCAGGACGCGAGTCGGCAGAGGTCGACATGCCGACGCTGCGTGAGCAGAACCCCGTTCACGGATACCACCCGAGCAGACGAGCGGAGTTCGCGCAACCAAATGTGATGCGGGAGTTCGGACCTTTGTTCATGCCGAACCATCGTTCGAACATTTGCCGCGTCACATTCCCATCTTTCAGCAGCACAGCAGGAAATGTCCGTCGAAATGTCAGGCCCGGGAGGAATTCGATCAGAAACTGTGACGGCGGCCACTGCCTCGCGCTGGTGCCGCTCTGCGACGATGTCCGGGATGTCCCAGGCCGCCACGCTGAAGGCGCGCCGCCACGTCGACCTCCGTCGGCAGGCGAGCGCGCTCTGTGCGGCGCCTGTGGCGCGCGGCTGATCCACCCCGCGCGCATCAGGCCGCAGCACCCGTCACGGGCCCACGTACGAAGGGCCCACCCAGGCAGGGACATCGATGCACGCTCTCCTCCGCGCCCCCGCCCCGCAGCCCGACGGCGGTGACCAGCTCGCAGGCGACGGCCGTCGCACCGCGACCGCAGCAGCCGTGCTGCGCACGATCCTCGACCACGGGCCGGTGGCCCGCAGCACGGTCGCGCGGCTCACCGGCCTCTCCGCGGCGGCGGTGAGCCGCCAGTCGACCGAGCTCGCCGACCTCGGCCTGATCCGCGAGCGACCGGTGCGCAGGCCGCGCCCCGCGATCGGGCGCCCGCACGTCCCCGTGGACATCGACACGCGGTCCCACCTGGTCGGCGGGATCCACATCGCACTGCGCCACACGACACTCGTGCTGATGGACCTGCGCGGACGGGTACTCGCCGAGCAGCGGATCCCCCACCGGGACCGGGCAGCGCAGGCCGTGCTCGCCGACGCCGGGGACCGCATGGCCGCGTTCCTCGACGAACACGCCTGCGGGCGCAGGCCGCTCGGGGTCGGGCTGGCCAGCGGCGGGTGGATCGACCCTGCGCGCGGGGTCGTCGTGCGGCACACGCAGCTGGGCTGGCGCGACGTGCCGGCGCAGGCGGTGCTGGAGGGAAAGCTCCGCCTGCCGGTGCGCGTCGAGAGCCACTCCCGCGCCCTGGCCCGCGCCGAGCAGTTGATCGGCTCCCACCGCACCCGTGCACGGATGAGCCTCGTGCACCTGTTCGTGGGCAACGTGGTCGACGCCGCGATCGTGACGGGCGGGACCGTGCACCACGGTCCCCGGTCCGCGGCGGGCGACGTCAGCCACCTCCCGGTCGGCTCGGGACCGACGCTCGCCGGTGGGCGTTGTGCTTGCGGACGCACCGGCTGCTTCCAGGCCACGGTGGCCGAGCAGGCGCTCGCCGACCACGCCGCCGGTACCGGCCTGCTGCCCGAGGCCCGCTTCCCCGACGTGCTCGCCGCGCTGGAGGCGGACGAGCCGTGGGCTGTCGCGCTGTTCCGCGAACGCGCCCGCCTCGTCGGCCGCGCGGTGGCCCTGCTGCTCGACGTGATCAACCCGGAGATCCTGGTGGTGGCCGAGGCCGGGATCACGCGCAGGCCCGAACTGCTCGATGATCTGCACGCCGAGGTGGCGGAGCGCGCGCACGTGGCCGCCGATCCGCGGCGCACCGTGGTGGCGAGTTCGTTCGGGACGCGAACGCTCGGCGTGGCGGCGGGATCGATCGTGCTGCACGAGGCATATGCGCGACCCTTGGAACTCGGCCCGCCGCCTGCCCGCACGTGACGCGCCCCGGCGTGACCCCCGTGGCAGCCGGTACGGCAGTCGGCCGAGCCGGTTCTACGGACGATCGACCGGTAAAGCATGCGTAATATTTGTGGAAACAGCCATGTTGACCCACCTCGGCGCCGCGACTAAATTTCACAGGTACCGCTCACGGTATTCGATATCTCGGACCGCACCGTTCGATATCTCGAACTTCGGAAGCCTTTTCAACTCAGTCGCCCATTGGCGACGTCCCGGTGCCGGACGACCCCCTACGGAGTGGGTCTCGCGGAGATTCAGGCAGGTGTTCGATGACCACCGAAGAGCTGAGTCAGCAGGTCGGCCCGGCTGAATCCAAGCACATCCATTCGCGGCGATATCAGGACGTGATCTCGGGTGACCGGGTCACGACGACGCACTGGTTCATCGCCTGGGCAGGCGGCCTCGGATTCATGATCGAGTCCATGGGCACCGCGGTCTACGCGCTGATCATCCCGCAGTTGCTCGACGACTTCGACGCCGATCTCAACCAGCTGACCTTCGCGCTCTTCATCGTCGGGCTCCTGTCGGCCGGTGCCACCTACTTCTGGCCGTGGCTGGCCGACAAGATCGGGCGGCGACCCTGCTTCATCATCAACATCGTCCTGTGCGCCCTGTCGCTCGTCCTGGTCGCGCTGTCCTGGAACTGGCTGTCCTTCATCGCGTTCTACGGCCTCTACCTGTGTGCCCAGGTCGGGGAGTGGGGCGTCGCAGCCTGCCTGATCTCCGAGACGTGGCCTGCCCGCCGGCGTGCCTCGGTACTGAGCTTCGCCCGCTCGTTCTATGGCTACGGCGCAGCTCTCGCCGGACTGCTCGGCGTCACCCTGGTGGCCACGATCGGCTGGCGGTACGCCTTCCTGCTCCCGGCCGGGGTCGCGTTCCTCGCCCTGTTCGTGCGTTTCTTCTGCCCCGAGTCGCCGTACTGGCTCCGGGCCCGCGACCGCAGGACCAGGCTCCGTGCCGCCGTGGCGCGCGGCGAGCAAGTGAGCACGGAGGACAGCGCGTGGCAGCGGAAGGCGGAGAAGCCGGGCCTGGGCCAGCTCTTCCTCGCCGACCAGCGCCGGCGCACGATCGTGGCGATATTCGTGCCGGTCGTCGGCCTGATGGCATTCACGATCGTCGGTGCCTGGCAGCCGCTGTACCTGCACAACGAACTCGGCTGGACCACCAGCGAATACAGTTTGTACACCATCTGGTGGGGTCTCGCCGGCACGCTCGGCTATTACATTTTCGGCTGGATCGCCGACCGTCGCAGCCGGCTCAGTGCGATGTTCGCGGGCAATCTGCTGTGTATCGTCACCATCATTCCGTGGGCGCTGAGCACGGAGCCGTGGGCGATCTACACGTTCGGCCTGCTGGCCAACGTCGGGTTGATCGGAGTGTGGGGCACGATCATGACGTACACGGCCGAGCTCTTCCCGACGAGGATCCGGGGTCTTGGCCAGGGGGTCTCGTGGGGCACGGCGGGCCTGATCAGCAAGGGGGTGCCGTTCCTTGCGCTGCTGATCAGCGATGTCACCGGTTCGTTCCAGCTGGCCTTCCTGCTCATCCCGGTGCTCCTGATCATCCAGCTGATCGGCCTGGTCATCGCGAAGACCGAGTACGCGGGCAAGGAACTCGACGAGATTGCGGTGTAGGCGTGACGAACAAGGTGCTCGTGGCAGGAGCCTCCGGCCTCGTCGGTGAAGCGGCCGTCCGGCGGTTCGCCACGCGGCCCGGATGGAAGGTCGTGGGTGCCTCCCGGCGTGTTCCCGAATCCGCCGGGAACACCGTCTTCCACTCGATCGACCTCACCGACGCGACGGCGTCGCGGGAGCTGTTCGGGAAGATGGGCGACGTCACCCATCTCGTCTACGCAGCACTGCAGGAGACGCCGGGGCTGTTCCAGGGCTGGCTCGACGAGGAGAACATCGAGCGCAACGCCCTGATGCTCCGCAACCTGTTCGAACCGCTCTCCGAGGTGGCCACCGGCCTGCGCCACGTCTCCCTGCTGCACGGCACCAAGGCGTACGGCGTGCACCACCCCTCGCTGGGGTACGACGGGCTGCGGATCCCGCTGCGCGAGCGCGACCCCCGCCGCGAGCACCGCAACTTCTACTTCGACCAGGAGAGCTACCTGCGGGAGAAGCAGGTACACGGCACCTGGCAGCTGACCGTCTTCCGGCCGACGGTGATCTACGGGGAGGCCGCGGGCAACAACATGAACCCGCTGCTGCCGATCGCGGTGTACGGAGCGCTCCTGCGCGAGGAAGGACGCCCGCTCGATCCTCCGGCAGGCAGCCTCGTGCCGTGGCTGCGCGAGGCGGTGCACGCCGACCTGGTGGCCGATGCCCTCAGCTGGGCGGCGTCATCGCCCGCCGCGGCCGGCGGCACGTACAACCTCACCAACGGCGACGTGTTCACCTGGGCGGGCGTGTGGCCGGCCATCGCCCGCACCCTCGGCATGCCGCTCGGCGAACCGCGCGAGGTCTCCCTGCGCGAGGAGCTGCCCCGCCGCCGGCAGGAGTGGGCGGCGATGGTCGCGAAGTACGGTCTGTCCAGCTCGCCGGACGTCATGAAGGTCGTCGGCTACAACTCGCTCGTCTACACCGACAACATGATGCGCGGCGCGCCAGCCGGGCAGCCGGTGCCGGCGCTGAACAGCACCGTTGCGGTCCGGCACGCGGGTTTCGGCGCATGCCTCGACACCGAGGACATGTTCGTCGAGCTGCTGCAGCGCCTGGAGGCGAAGCGCGTGATCCCGCCGCGCACTCGTTGATCGTCGCGAGATCCGGGTTATCGCCCTCGGCAGGGCCGAAACCCGGATCTCGTAGCGATGCGCGCCCATGGGAATTGAGCCCCGCCACCTGCGCGGACTTAATTACAGAAGTCGCAAAATTGACTTCCGCGGCTCCCCCACACACGATGGTTCACATGAGCGCGCCGCACCTGACCAGGGCATGTCGCCCCGGGTGCTGTACCTGCGGGTGACCGTCGGCGCTCGGCGCCACTGATTCGCGGCCACCCCGCTCGCTGTCTCGAACCTCTCCGCACCATTAGTCCGAACATTTGACCACCCGGTCCCACCGCATTGCATCGCGGCCGGGGAATGTTCGCTGCCACTTTCAGGGAAGGACCGACATGACCGTCGCGCCCGAACGCACCGCTCTCTCCGTCCGGCCGGTGGCCGGACACATCGGCGCCGACATCTCCGGCGTCGACCTGTCCGCCCCGCTCGACGAGAAGACCGTCGCCGGTCTGACCGACGCCCTGCACCGCTACAAGGTGATCTTCTTCCGCGGGCAGGAGCTCGACCACGCCGCACAGATCCGCTTCGGCCGGCACTTCGGCGAGCTCACCTACGCCCACCCGCACGACGACGCCCCGCCGGAGGGTCACCCGGAGATCTTCACCGTCGACCCCGAGCGGTACGCGAAGCGCTACGGCGGCGAGTACACGGTTCGCACCCGCCGGAAGTACAGCTACGTCGCGGGCTGGCACACGGACGTCACCGCCGCGGTGAACCCGCCTGCCGCGTCCATCCTGCGGGCCGAGGTGGTGCCCGAGGTCGGTGGCGACACCACCTGGACGAACCTCGTGGCCGCCTACGAAGGCCTCTCGGCCCCGGTCCGCGCGTTCGTCGACACGCTGCGGGCCGAACATCGCTACGGCGGCAGCGACAAGCCGGCAGGCGGCTCCGCCTACGCCCGCCGGGTCAACGACAACCTGCTGGTGGCGATCCATCCGGTGGTGCGGGTCCACCCCGTCACCGGGGAGCGCGCACTCTTCGTCAACCCCGGCTTCACCAGCCACATCGTCGACGTCGAGCCTCGGGAGAGCCGGGCGATCCTCGACCTGCTCTACGCCGAGCTCACCCGCCCCGAGTACACCGTGCGGTTCCGCTGGGAGCCCGGAAGCGTCGCCTTCTGGGACAACCGGGCCACCGCCCACCTCGCCCCGGCCGACCTGGACCACCTCGACGTCCGGCGCACCCTGCACCGCGTCACGGTGATCGGCGACCGTCCCGTCGGGCCCGACGGCCGTGAGTCCGAGCTCCTCGCCGGGCGCCCGTTCACGGCCGACCACGCCGTCGTCGTCGACTGACCGGCCCGACGACACCGAGACCGAGGACCTGTGAGCACCTCCCGTTCCCGGCGCACGCTCGCCACCACCGCGGCCCTACTGGCCGCGGTGGTCGTCGCGGCCTGCGGCACCACCACCTCCACCGGCGGCGAGCTCGCCGCCGACGCCCCGCTCCCGACCGACGTCCCCGCAGGCACCACCCTCGTCATCGCCGACCAGGCCGAGGCCCAGCAGGTGGCGCTGCGGGCGTCGGGTGAGCTCGAGAAACTGCCCTTCACCGCGCAGTTCGCCAACTTCACCGGCGGCCCCGCGATCCTCGAGGCGTTCCGGGCGGGCGCCGCCGACGTGGCCAGCGTCGGCGACACGCCGCCGATCCAGGCCCTCGCCGCAGGCGAAGACGTCCCGATCATCCTGGCTCGCCAGACCGACCCGTCGAGCACGCAGCTCGCCGTCACGCCCGGCAAGAACATCCGCCAGCTCGCCGACCTGCGCGGAGCGAAGATCGCCTACGCCGAGGGCACCGCGCAGCAGGTGATCGTGCTGAGGGCGCTGGAGAAGGCCGGGCTCCGGACCTCCGAAGTCGAGCTCGTCCGCCTGCAGCTCGGCGACTTCAACGACGCCGTCCGCACCGGGCAGGTGGACGTCGCCCCCCTGAACGAACCCCGGCTGACCCGGTTCCTCACCGAGGCCGGGCCGCGCGGCGGCGGCGTGATCGACCCGGCCGAGACGGCCGACACCTCCTCCGGGCTGAACTATCTCTACGCCCGCCGCGAGGCTTTGGAGGACCCGGCGAAGGCAGCGGCTCTGCGCGCCTACGTCGACCACTACATCCGCTCGCAGCAGTGGATCAACGAGCACCCGGCCCAATGGGTGCAGCAGTACTACGTGGAGAACCAGGGCATCAGCCAGGCCGACGGGCAGCGGATCGTCGACTCGCTGGGACAGATCACGTTTCCTCGCCTCGACGCCACGGTGGTGCAGCGCCAGCAGGCGACGATCGACGTGATCGACCGCGCCGGGGAGCTCCCGAAGAAGGTGCGCGCGAGCGACGGCTTCGACCTGCGCTTCGACCAGGTCGTGACGACCACGGTGCCGGCGGTCGGCGCGTCCTACGGGCCGGCGGGGGCGTCATGACCCAGCTGTCGGTCTCCCGGCCCCGCGAGCGCGGCCGCGGCGGCGAGGCGGCGGATGACCCGCGGCTGGCCCACCGGATCCGGCACGGCCGCAGGCTCGGGCCCGGGCGGGCCGTCCCAGGCGGGCTCGCTCTCGGCCCGGTGCTCCTCCTGCTCGCCTGGGTCGTCACCTCGGCGACCGGGCTTCTCGACCCGCAGACGCTCTCCGCGCCGTGGACGGTGGTCGCGACGTTCGGTGAGCTGATCGCCGACGGGAGGTTGCAGAGCAACCTGCTCACGTCCGTGCAGCGCGCCGGGATCTCGCTCGTGCTCGGCGTGGGGCTCGGTGTGGCGCTCGCGCTCGCCGCGGGCCTGAGCCGTGTCGGCGAGGCGCTCATCGACGGGCCGGTGCAGATCAAGCGTGCCGTCCCGACTTTGGCCCTCATCCCGCTCGCGATCATCTGGTTCGGGATCGGCGAGGAGATGAAGATCATCATGATCGCAGCGAGCGTCTTCGTGCCGGTGTACATCAACACCCATGCGGCGCTGCGCGGCGTCGACCACCGGTACGTCGAGCTCGCCGAGACCGTCGGGCTCTCCCGTGCGGAGTTCATCCGCCGCGTGGCGCTGCCGGGCGCACTGCCGGGCTTCTTCACGGGCCTGCGGCTCTCCGTGACGATCTCGTGGATCGCGCTGGTCGTGGTCGAGCAGGTGAACGCGACCAGCGGGATCGGCTACCTGATGACCCAGGCCCGCACCTACGGGCAGACCGAGATCATCGTCGTCGGGCTCGTCGTCTACGCCGCCTTCGGGCTGGTGGGAGACACGCTGGTCCGCGCCATCGAGAGGAGGGCGTTGTCATGGCGACGGACGCTGGGCAGCTGACGAGCCTGCCGGGAGCGGTCGGCCCGGCTGTGTCGCCCGCGGTACGGGCGCGCGGACTGACCCGCGGGTTCGACGGCCGCACGGTGCTCGACGACGTCGACCTGGACATCGCGGCGGGCGAGTTCGTGGCGCTGCTCGGGCGCAGCGGGTCGGGCAAGTCCACCCTGCTGCGCGCGCTCGCCGAGCTCGACGACGGCGTCGCGGGTTCGGGCGAGCTGCGGGTGCCCGCCGAGCGCGCGGTGGTGTTCCAGGACTCGCGGCTCCTGCCGTGGGCGCGCGTGCTCGACAACGTCGTGCTCGGCCTCAGTGGTCCCGATGCGCGCAGACGCGGAAGCGCGGCGCTCGGCGAGGTCGGCCTCTCCGGGCGCGAGCGGGCCTGGCCGAACGAGCTCTCCGGAGGCGAGCAACAGCGGGTCGCGCTGGCCCGCTCCCTCGTCCGTGAGCCCGCCCTGCTGCTCGCCGACGAGCCCTTCGGAGCACTCGACGCCCTCACCCGGATCCGGATGCACGCGCTGCTGCGCGAGCTCTACGACCGGCACCGGCCCGCGGTGCTGCTGGTCACGCACGACGTCGACGAGGCCGTGTCGCTCGCCGACCGGGTGCTGGTGCTCGAGGGCGGACGGATCGCCGTGGACCGGGCGATCGGCCTCGACCGGCCGCGGACCCACCGCGATCCCGCGTTCATCGCTCACCGGGAGTTCCTGCTCGCGGCGCTGGGGGTGGACAGGTGAGCGACCGTGAGCCGCGGCGTCAGCTGAGCCTCAACGCGTTCATCTACCCCGCGGGGCACCACGAGGCGGCGTGGCGGCACCCCGCGAGCGCGGCGGAACGGATCTACGACGCGTCGTACTACCAGGAGATCGCCCGCACCGCCGAGGCCGCCACGCTCGACGCGGTGTTCTTCGCCGACGGGCCGGCGCTGCAGGGCGACGTCGCGCACAACGCCGTGGGCAGGCTGGAACCGATCACGCTCCTCACGGCGATCGCCGCGGCCACCGAGCGGATCGGGCTCATCGCCACCGCGTCGACGACGTACTACGAGCCGTACAACCTCGCGCGGCTGTTCGGCTCGCTCGACCACATCTCCGGTGGCCGGGCCGGCTGGAACATCGTCACCACCGGCAACGACGCCGCGGCGGCCAACTTCGGCCTCGACGCCCACCCTCCGCACGCCGAGCGGTACGCGCGTGCCCGGGAGTTCGTCGACGCCGTGATCGCGCTGTGGGACAGCTGGGAGGACGACGCTGTCGTCCTCGACCGCGAAGCGGGGATCTACGCCGACGCGAGCAAGATCCACGAGATCGGCCACGCGGGCGAGTACGTGCGCGTGCGAGGCCCGTTCAACCAGCCGCGCCCGCCCCAGGGCCACCCGGTGCTCGTGCAGGCCGGAGCGTCCAACGAGGGGCGCGCCTTCGCGGGCCGCTACGCCGAGGCGATCTTCACCGCGCACCAGCGGCTGGCCGACGCCCAGGCCTTCTACGCCGACATCAAGGCCAGAGCCGCGAGCTTCGGCCGCCGGCCGGAGGACGTGAAGATCCTGCCCGGGATCAGCCCGTTCATCGCTGGCACCGAGACCGCGGCCCGCGCCCTGGAGCGCGAGTTCAACGAGCTCACGGTGCCGGCGTACGGGCTGCTCCAGCTCGAACGGATCACCGGCGCGTCGCTGAACCACCTCGACCTCGACGCACCCGTGCCACCGGCGTTGTTCGGCGGAGCCGGGGACGTCACGGACAACGGGCGCAGCCGGCTGCAGGTGGTGGCGGGCATCGTCGAGCGGGAACGGCCGACGGTGCGCGGGCTCCTGCACCGTTTGGCCGGGGCGCGCGGCCACCGCGTGTTCGCCGGTACGCCGGAACAGGTCGCCGACACGATCGAGGAATGGTTCCGGTCGAACGCGGCGGACGGCTTCAATGTGATGCCGCCGTACTATCCTGGCGGCTTGACGATCTTCGCCGAGGCCGTGGTGCCCATCCTGCGTCACCGCGGGCTGTTCCGCACCGAGTACACGGGCCATACCCTGCGCGACCACTTCGGACTCCCCCGACCGGCCGGCCGGATCACCGCACCAGCCGTCAGTGCATAGTCCGTCGCCCACCCCGGCCACCGCGGACCGGCCGCTGCGCCGGCTCGTCGTCCCCGCGTTCCTGCCGGCTGCGGTGTTCGGGATCGGGCAGGGCGCCGCCGCACCGGTGGTGGCGCTGAGCGCCCGCGAGCTCGGCGGCTCGGTGGCCGCAGCGGGGGTGATCGTCGCGCTGCTCGGGCTGGGCCAGGTGCTCGGTGACCTCCCCGCCGGGCGGATCGTGGCGCGGCTCGGCGAGCGCAACGCCGTTCTGCTCGGCAGCGCCGTCGGGCTGATCGGTGTCGCGCTGAGCCTCGTGGCGCCGTCGGTGGTGCTGCTCGGCGTCGGCGTCGGGCTGTTCGGGGTGGCCAGCGCGGTGTGGGGGCTGGCCCGCCAGTCCTACGTCATCGACGCCGTTCCCGAGGCGATGCGGGCGCGGGCGCTGTCGGCGATGGCCGGGCTGTCGCGGCTGGGGTTCCTGCTCGGCCCGTTCCTCGGCGCCGCCGTGGTGCACGTCGTCGGCACCCGCGGGGGCTTCCTGGTGCAGTTGGTGGCGGTGGTCGCGTCCGGAGCCCTGATGGCGGGCCTCCCGCGGCTCGAGCTCGGTCCGGACGAGCCCGGCGGGCGCGGGCGGCGGCCGGGGATCTCGCTGCGGACCGTCGTCACGACTCACAGCCGCGTGCTGCGCACGTTGGGCGCCGGGGCCTTGCTGATGGGAGCCGCACGGGCGTCGCGCACCGCCGTGCTGCCGCTCTGGGCCGACCACATCGGCCTGGATGCGGTGTCGACCAGCCTGCTGTTCGGGATCGGGGCCGCGGTCGACGTCGCGCTGTCCTATCCCGCCGGGCGCCTCATGGACCGGCGCGGACGGCGCGGGGTGGCGGTCGCCTCGCTGCTGGCGTTCGCAGCCGCCCACGTCGCACTGCCGTTGGCGACCACCGCAGTGACGCTCGGCGCGGTCACTCTGCTGATGGGGGTCGGCAACGGGCTGAGCAACGGGGTGATCATGACCCTCGGCGCCGACGCCGCACCCGCGGACGCCCGAGCCGAGTTCCTCGGCGCCTGGCGACTGTGTCACGACCTCGGGATGCTCGCCGGTCCGGCCGCGATCGCGGTGGTGAGCGCGGCGGCCGCGCTCGGTGCCGCGGCCCTGTCGATGGGTGGGCTGGCCGCCGTGGGGGCAGGAGTGATGGCCCGCTGGGTGCCCAAGCGACTCCCCGGACCCCGGCCGGGCTGACCGGGCTACGGTCGATGGGCCGAGAGCCGATCATTCCTCGGCCCCGGTTCCACCGACCGCATTACTGGAGTTGCCCATGCCCACCACCACGCGCGCCGCCGTCATGTGGGAGGCCGGCCAGCAGTGGGACGTCGTCGAACTCGACCTCGACGACCCGAAGGACGGCGAGGTGCTGATCCGCATCGAGGCGGCAGGCCTGTGCCACTCCGACGACCATGTCCGCACCGGCGACATGCCCGTCCGCTACCCGATGGTCGGCGGGCACGAGGCCGCCGGCGTGGTGGAGCAGGTCGGCGCCGGGGTGCGCCGTGTCGGGGTGGGCGACCGCGTCGTGTGCTCGTTCATCCCCGTCTGCGGCACGTGCCGCTACTGCTCGACCGGCCGGCAGAACCTGTGCGACGCCGGCCGCAACGCCGTGAGCGGCATGCTGCAGGACGACACCTTCCGGTTCCACAGCCCCGACGGTCGTGACGTCGGCGGGATGTGCGCGGTCGGCGCCTTCTCCGAGCGCGTGGTGGTCAGCGAGTTCTCCTGCGTGAAGCTCGACGACGACATCCCGTTCGACGTCGCTGCTCTCGTGAGCTGCGGCGTCCCCACCGGCTGGGGAAGCGCTGTCTACGCCGCCGGGGTGCAGGCCGGACAGACCGTGGTGATCTTCGGCTGCGGCGGAGTGGGCATCAACGCGGTGCAGGGCGCCGCCCACGCCGGGGCCGAGCACGTCGTCGTGGTCGACCCGGTCGAGTTCAAGCTGGAGAAGGCGCGCGAGGTGGGCGCCACCCACACCTTCACCGACCCGCAGTACGCCCGGGAGTTCGTCAAGAGCGCGACCCGGGGCCAGTACGCCGACCACGCCATCATCACGGTCGGGGTGAACGACGAGAAGGTCGTCGGCCACGCCATCGGCGTGATCGGCAAGGGCGGACGGGTCACCGTCACGGCGATGGGACGCTACGGCGAGCACCAGATCGTCGCCTACGACGCCCTGATCGTGGCCTACCAGCGGCAGGTGCAGGGCGCCCTGTTCGGAGGGTGTAACCCGCTCTACGACATCCCGCGGCTGCTCGGCCTCTACCGGGCGGGCGACCTGCGGCTCGACGAGCTGATCACCCAGCGCTACTCCCTCGACCAGATCAACGACGGCTACCGCGACCTGCTGGACGGCAAGAACATCCGCGGCATCCTCACGCTGGGCGGCTGAGCACGCGCCGCGTGCGGCCCTCGCAGAGCCCAGCGGTTCTGCGAGGACCGCACCGAGCGCGTGGACCGCGGTCAGTGGTGCTTGGCGCGCTCCACGGTGACCTGCAGCGCTTCGAGCAGAGCGCGGGCCGAGTCGAGGCTCAGCTCCACGGCCACCCGCGCCGCCGGGCCCCGCTCCGGGTTGAGGAAGTCGATGTTCACGGTGTGCGCGTCCGGCGCGTGCACGGGGTGGTCGTAGTAGACCGTCGCCGTCCGCAGCGGGAACCAGCCGTCCGGTCCCTTCCCGCTGCTGGCCGCGACGTCGATCTTCTCGGTGCTGTACGTGCACATGTCGGGTTCAGTCCTTCCCGGACAGGTGCTTGGCGAAGAAGGCCTCCACCCGCTGCCACCCGTCGGCCGCCGCCGCCGGGCGGTAGGCCGGCCGGTCGACGGAGAAGAAGGCGTGCCCGGCGTCGTCGTAGCGGTGGAACTCGTACTCCTTCCCGTTCGTCTGCATCAGCTTCTCCAGCTCGTCGACCTGGTCGGGCGACGGGTAGGAGTCCTCGTTGCCGAACAGCCCGAGCACCGGGGCGCGCACCTCGGCCACCCGGTCGGCGAGCGGCGCCACCTGCAGCGGGAACCCCTCCGGCGGCGTGCCCACGACGAACGCCCCGTAGCAGTCGACGGCGCCCTGGATGTCCAGCTCCAGCGCGGTGAGGAACGCCTGGCGCCCCCCGGAGCAGTAGCCGATGGTGCCGACCTTGCCGTTGGAGTTCGGCAGGGCGCGCAACCAGCGCACGGCGCCCGCGGCGTCGCCCACGAACCGGGCGTCGGGCACGCCGCCGCTGGCGCGCGCGGCGGCCGCAGCGTCGTCGGGATCCGCGCCGGGGGCCTCACGGCTGTAGAGGTTCGGGCAGATGGCGTTGTAGCCCATGACGGCGAACCGCCGCACGATCTCCTTGCTCTCGCGGTCGTAACCGGGCATGTGGTGGATCACCAGCACGCCACCACGGCTCGCGCCGTCCATGGGACGGGCCGCGTAGGCCTCGATCTCGTCGTTGCCGGCACCCTGGATGCCCACCGTTTCGGCGAGCACGGCGTCATAGCGCACGGAGCACTTCTCCCTCGATCGGTCGCGGTCCCGGCGGGACGCCGGGTCACGGTCCCCTTCATACCGCCGTGGCCGACTGCCGCGTTGCGGAGGCCTCTCGTCCACTACGTGGACGCGGTCAGGCCGGCCCCACCGTCGCGTGCGGGTAGAGCTCGCGGTAGGAGGCGATGTGGCCGAACGGGGTCACCACCGACTCCGCATGCAACACGGCGTGCACCATCGCGCGGGCGAACGCCGCCTCGGCCGCGGCCAGCACAGCGTGCAGCGGGTCGGCCGTGGTGTCTGCGGAGCCGGGCACCGAGAGCGCGAACACCGTGTCGCCGTCGGTCATCCCGTGGGCCGGGGACACGGCACGGGCCATCCCGCGCTGTCCGGCGAGCGCCACCCGGCGCAGAGCAGCGAGGGCGAGCGGGGCATCAGTGGCGACCACGCCGATCACCGTGTTGGGAAGGTCGAGGCCGGTGCGTCCCCGGGCGGGCTCGGCGAGCCGGCGCTTCGCCGCCGCGTGCTCGGCGGCGGAAGGCCGGGCGATCGCGAACTCGCCGTCGGCCCCGGCGTCGAGGGCGAGCGGCAGCCCGGTGGCCTGGTCGAGGGTGGAACCGTGCGCGTTGACGGCCGCGAGAGCCCCGACGACCGTGCCGCCCGCGAGCACGCTGCTGGCCGTGCCGATCCCGCCCTTCATCTCGGCGGTGACGGCTCCGGTGCCGGCCCCCACGCACCCCTGCTCCACCGGGGCGAACGGCGGCGAGTCCGCCGCGGCCTGCGTGGCCTCGCGGCCGAACACGGCGTCCGGTCGAGCGGTGAACAACCCTCCGCGGCCGAGGTCGTACAGCGCCGCCGCCGGGACCAGCGGGACCAGGACGTCCGGCGCAGCGCTCACTCGTGCCCCACGGGAGTGGGCCGCGAGCCAGTCCAGCGTTCCGCCCGCCGCCGCCAGCCCGTACGCGCTCCCGCCCGTGAGCACCACGGCATGGGCGACGGCGCCGCCCGACCGGAGGTCCAGCGCGGCGGTATCGCGGGTCGCCGGACCGCCACCGATCACCTCGACGGCCGCCGCGGCCCCGGACGGGGGCAGCAGCACGACGGTGGTGCCGGTGAGGAACCCGTCTCCGATGCGTGTGACGTGGCCGACCCGGACACCGGGGACGTCCGTGATCGCGTTGCGGGGCCCGGGAACGGGCGCGGTGAACGGCACGCTGATGTTCATACCTGCTCCGGCTCGGGCAGCTGCGGCGCGCCGGCGAGCAATCGCCGCGGGTACGCGACGAACAGCGCCGTGCGACGCACCAGGAACACCGCCACGGCTGTCTCGCTACTGCGCGGGCGTCGCCGACACGCGCGCAAGGTCGAGCCGCGAGTTCGTCTCCCTGGTGGGGAACCCGTTGACGCCCTTCCGGAGCACGACGAGGCCGCTCGAGCTGAAGAGCCAGTCGCTCGCGGCGTCCTCCGAGATCTTCCGTGCAACCTTCCGATACAGCTCGTCGCGCTCGCCGTCGCTCGGGGCCATGGCCGCCTGGGCGGCCCACTCCTGCACCTGCACATCGGAGTAGTGCCAGTAGTAGGCCGGGTTGGCGTACGTCGCGATGTCGCGCGCTTCGGCATGGTCGACGATCGACAGGTCGTAGTCCCCCCTGGTGTAGACGCGGTCGAGCCAGGTCGGGAACTCCACGCGCTCGTAGCGCACCCGGATCCCCACCTGGCCGAGCTGCGAGACCACGTACTCGCCGATCACGGGGTTGTAGATGTTCGGCATCACGAGGTTCAGGTCGAGCCCGTCCGCGAAGCCTGCCTGGGCGAGCAGCGCCCGCGCCGCAGCAGGGTCGTACGGGTCGATCGCTGTGAGGCCGGCGTCGAACCACGGATCGGTCGGTGCCACATCGCTCCCGATCCGGTGACCCTTACCGGCCTGAGCCACGCGGATCAGCCCGTCCTTGTCGATCGCTCGCCGGATCGCGTGCCGTACCCGGGCGTCGGCGAGCGGGCCGCGGCTGTTGTTGATGCCCAGCACGAACTTGTCGCTCGTGACGCCCTGGGCCACCGTGAAGTCCGGGTTGTTCTGGAACGGCGCCAGCGAGGTCGGCTCCGGCCCCGTCAGTACGTCGGTCACGCCGGTGAGCTCTGCGTTGTTGGCCGTGGCCGTGTCGGGGATGTAGTGCAGCACCACCGTGGCTAGCTGCGCCGGTTCGCCCCAGTAGTGCTCGTTGCGCGCCAGCGTGATCGACGACCCGCGCTGCCAGGATCGGACCACGAACGGTCCGCTCCCGTTCGTCGTGTCGGCGAGCGTCGCGGGGTCGGTGCCCTGCTTCAGCACCACCCCGGCCCGATTGGTGAGCCCGTAGGTGAAGTTGGCGTCCCGTTGCCGGAGTGTGATCACGACCGTTTCCGCATCGGGTGCGCTGATGTCGCTGACCGCCGCGAAGTCCGCTCTGTTGGGGTTCTTCGAGCCCGGCGCGATCACCTTCCGGTAGGACCACACGACGTCGGCGGAGGTGAGCGGAGAGCCGTCGGCGAAGGTCAGGCCGTCGCGCAGCCGGAACGTGTAGGTCAGCCCGTCGGCCGAGGTGTCGAACCGCTCGGCGAGCAGCGGTGCGATCACGCCGTGGCCGTCCCGGGTCAGCAGCCCTTGGTAGACGTTGTCCAGCAGCAGCTGGGGAAGGGCCGCGCCCGCGACGGTGGTGATGTCCAGGCTGGTCGGTTCCAGCACGAGCCGCACGTCGAGGGTGGTGTCGGCGGCCGCGCCGCCGCCATCACCGGGCGCCTCGCCACTGCAGCCCGCCGCGAGCACCGCCGCAACGAGCAGCACGGGAACGAGTCGTCTGACCCGCATCGGGGTCTCTCCTTACCGGGTCGGGACGGACGTGACGGTGGCGACGAACCGCAGCAGCTCGGCGTGGACGTCGGCGCGGTCTAGCTCGTGCCGGACGTCGTGCCGATCGTGCGGGTACACGACGACCCGCGCCCGCGGCAGCAGCCCGGCAACGGCGACGGCATCCGATGCGGGCGCGATGTCATCCTCCGCACCGCGCAGCAGCAGCACCGGCACGTGGTCGAGTGCCCCGTCGGTGACCAGCGCGCGGGTGCGCGCGGCGGCCGCGGCGAGCGCCGCGAGTGTCCGGGGCCGCAGCCCACCCTCGCACGCCCGTGGGTCCTCCCGACGCCGTCGGGCCTGCTCGGGGATGCACACCGGCCCTGACGCGTCCGTCCGCGGCTGCACCGGGTGCCGGTCGGACGCCACCTGCGCGGCGAGTCCCCACGCTCCGTCGAGCAGCGAGGAACCGGCGAGGACCAGACCTGCGATGTCGGCGGCGGGGTCGGTGGGCCGGGCCGCGGCCCCGATCCCCGGGCGGACCGCCCCGGTGCGGATCTCCCCGACCAGCAGCGTGGCAACCGCTGCCCCGAGCGAATGCCCGGCCACCACCACCGGTACCCGGGGCCGGGCGCCCGTGATGCGTCCGAGGAGTGTCTCGGCGTCGGCCACGAGATCGTCGATGCGCTCGACGAGCACGCGCTCGCCGTCGCTGAAGCCGTGCCCGGCGTGGTCGAGGGCCCAGGTCTCGATGCCCGCCTCGGCCGCGGCCTCGGCGAGCGGGGCGTACTGGCCGCTGTGCTCACCGAGACCGTGCAGCAGCATCAGCACAGCCGTCGGCTGGACACAGGGCACCCACCGCCGGACGTGGATGTGGCCCCGGCGACCGGTCAGCCACCCTCTGATCATGCCGATCTCCCCCGTAGCGCTCTGTCCTGCCTCGTCGGCGCCGCCGATGACTCCAGCGATTGCCGAGTGGCACAGGACCAGACTGCTGACACCCCGCCCGGCGTGCTCCTCACGCGCGCCGGGCCAGCACGTCGGCCCTCCATCTTTCTGCCACCCGCGGCTGTGAGCCCAGCCAGGTCACCAGCGCGTTCCTCCCGGAGGCCGCGCGCAGGTCGGTTTCCGGGCCGGGGCTTACTGTCATCGGGCGTCCTCGGCGGGAAACGGTGGCGGTTCGCCTGCCCGGAAACCACGCGGCAGACGGCGGGAATCAGTGGTTGGAATGATCGAACTGATCCCCTCGGCGACCCATCCGGAAAGGATCGTGGGGCGCGCCAGACATTCCGCCGGCCGAGGTCATGAAGGGATGTAACCATGCCGACGCGCCCGCGACCACGGCCGTACTCCGGCGCGTGATGTGATCCATGCCGCGCCGCGGCCCGGCGACCACGAAACGGACGGTCGTTCTGGGACGTCCGGACCGTCACCGTCGGTGGGCACCGGACGGTGACACCCGCCCGCAGCGTCGCTCCGCCACCCCGCCGCACCCCGTCTGGTCAGGGAGAATGGTTCTGTGGCTACCCCATCGTCCCGAGGCTCGGAGAACCGTGGGCCGGATGGACCGGATCCGGCCACCAGAGCGCCCGCACCGTCGGCCGTGCGCCGCTGGCGCCGTCGGCTGGCGGACGAGCGTGAGGAGGCGAAGGTCTACCGCGACCTCGCCACCCGGCGCACCGGGGAGGAGCGGCAGATCCTGCTCGGGCTCGCCGAGGCCGAGGAGCGGCACGCCGCGCACTGGATGCGGCTGCTGGGCGACGAGGCCGGGCGGATCCGCCGTGGGGCCGCCCGGATGCGCCTGCTCGCGTTCCTGGCCCGGCGGTTCGGCTCGGTGTTCGTGCTGGCACTCGCGCAGCGCGCCGAGACGCGGTCGCCCTACCGGTCCGACGCCGACGCCACGGCCGCCATGGCCGCCGACGAGCGGGTCCACGAGGAGGTCGTCCGCGGTCTCGCCGCCCGCGGCCGCGCACGTGTCTCGGGCACCTTCCGGGCCGCTGTCTTCGGCGCGAACGACGGGCTGGTCAGCAACTTCGCTCTCGTGCTCGGTGTCATCGGCGGTGGGGCCTCCCCCAGCACAGTCGTGCTCACGGGTGTGGCCGGACTCCTGGCCGGGGCCCTGTCGATGGGCGCAGGGGAGTACGTGTCCGTGCGGTCGCAGCGCGAACTGCTCGCCGCCTCCTCCCCCGACGTCCGCGACGCGCCCGCCCTCCTGCGTGAGCTCGACGTGAACGCCAACGAGCTCGCGCTCGTCTACCGCGCGCGCGGGGTGCCGGCCGCAGAGGCCGACCGTCGCGCTGCCGCCGTGCTGCGCAGCGGTGACCCGCGGTCGCTGGGAGAGCCGGACGGGACGGACGGCGGCGGCCACGACGTGGTCGGCACCGGCCTGAGCGCGGCGCTGTCGAGCTTCTGTTTCTTCGCGTCGGGAGCCGCGGTGCCGGTCATCCCGTTCCTGTTCGGGCTGGGCGGCGCATCGGCGGTGATCGTCGCGGGGGTCCTCGTCGGGCTCGCGCTGATGCTCACCGGCGCCACCGTGGGCGTGTTGTCCGGTGGTCCCCCGTTCCGGCGGGCGTTGCGCCAACTCGCGATCGGGATGGGCGCGGCGGCCACGACCTACGGCCTGGGCCTGCTGGTCGGCGCGGCGGTCAGCTGACCGTCCCACCAGCTCTGCTCTGCGGCAGGCACTATAGAAAGGAGCGATAACGCTATCGACCGCAGCGCATTGTCGGCAGACCGGTGCGACCTTAGCGTCGATCAGGAGAAACCGATCGACGCATCGAGGGGAAGCGGACACGATGGGCACATTCAGGATTCAGCCCCATACCCGGCTGCAGGAGTGGGTCGCGCAGGAGCACGGCTACTTCGCGGAAGAGGGCCTGGAGTACGAGTTCCAGACCGACGGTCTGTCCAGCGGCGCGTACGCCACCTCGGCGGTGCGCTCCGCCGACAGCGTCCCGGTCGAGATCCGCAAGGGCGCATTCGAGGACATGTCGAACGAGCGCGCCTGTGACGTGTCGGCGGCGTGCCACTGGGCCGTGAACGCGGTGGCCGGCACCGGTGTGGGCAAGATGTGGGGCCACGCCTACTCGATCACGCCCTCGGGCGTCTTCGTCGCGCCGGACTCCGACCTGCAGCGCCCCGAGGACCTCGCCGGTGTGGACGTGGCGGTGGGCTACCACTCCGGCAGCCACTACTCCACGATTCAGGCGCTCGAGCCGTTCATCCCCGTCGAGCAGATCTCGCTGTCGTTCATGGGCCTGCCGAACGACCGGCTGCGCCGGCTCCTGCGCGGAGAGGCGCAGGCCGCGAGCCTGTTCGGCGCACAGTGTTACGTGGCCGAGCAGCTCGGCTACCGCAAGCTCGCCGACGCCACCTTCGCGATCGGCTTCCTCATCGCCGCCGACGCCGACCTGGACGACACGAAGAAGTACTTCCGGGCCCTGCAGAAGGCACAGGTGGCCATCGACCTGCATCCCCAGCGGTACCTCCAGTACTGGACCCGCGAGATGCCCGAGGACATCGCGGCACTCGTCGACGTCCGCCGGTTCGGGTCGGGCGAGCGCATCGTGTTCGAGCAGTACACGCGGGAGATGTACGACGTCACGCAGCAGTGGATGCACGAGCACGGCCTCCTGGAGGTCGCACCCGGGAAGGACTCCGCCTACGCGAGCGTCGTCCTGGTCTGACAGGTAGAGATGGAGCCGGTGGGGGGCGCCCGGCGGGGAAGGAGAACGGATCGTGAACCTGGATCTGTTCCGTCTGCAGGTCTTCGTCACCGTCGTGGACCGCAACGGCTACTCCGCCGCCGCCCGCCGGCTCAACCTGGCCCAGCCCTCGGTCTCCCGTCACGTCAGTGAGCTGGAGCGCGCCTGCGGCGCCGAGCTCCTGCAGTACCGGGACCGCGGAATCCACCTCACCGCCGCAGGGCGGGAGGTCTACCGGGCCGCGCTGGTGATGCTGACGGAGCAGCACCGCCTGCAGGACTCGCTGGGAGATCTCAGGAACGGGCGACGCGGTCGCGTCCGGCTGGGCGTGAGCATGGCGTTCGAGCAGCGGTACTTCTTCGAGGACGTGATCGGGCCGTTCAGCCGAAGGCACGAGGGCACGCAGCTGTCCGTGCGGTTCGGGCACAGCCCCCGGGAGGCACAGGCCGTGGTGGACGGCCAGCTCGATCTCGCCTACGTCATGCGCTGGCACCTGCCGACCGATGCGGAGTTCGAGTTCCTCCACGACCTGCGGCTGTCCTTCGTCGCATCCCGCGACCACCCACTGGCCGGCCGGCCGTGCATCACGGTGTGCGACATCGCCGAAGCCGGTTTGATCACGGCGCCGTTCATCGGCGTCGAGGAGAGCTTCTACCGTGAGGTGCTCCGCGAGTTCGGGCTCACCGGCGACCACTCCGTGATCGAGGTCGACGGCATGCAGACCCGCTTCCTCGCCGCGGCCGCCGGGCTCGGCGTGATGGCCACGTTCATCCCCGACCATGCACGCGAGGCGGTATGCGCCGAATTCGCGCTGCTGGACGTGGAGGGCCGACCGACCACGGTGCAGGCAGGCCTCGTGCGGCGCAGCGACCACCCGGGGTCGAGCACGACGGACGAGCTCGCAGCCTGGTTGCGGAAGCTGTCGGCACCCTGACCGCCGTTCGGCCCCATCCAGGGAAGGGCCGAAGCGGCAGCGGGTGCGCCCGACCATCATGGAACCCGTACGACATCGCCCGTCGATCGGAGCAGACGTGAGCACCACCCTTCCCGCCCCCGTCCGCACGCTGCTCGATGCCGCCAACAGCGGTGACATCGAGGGTTTCCTGAACGGCTTCACCCCCGACGGCGTGGTGGACGACTGGGGACGGGAGTTCCGGGGCCGGTCGCGGATCCGCTCGTGGAGCGACGCCGAGTTCATCGGGGTGCGGGTCTCGCTCACCCCGACCGAAATCGTCGACGATGACGGAGTCGTGACGGTGACCGCGCAGGTCGGCGGCGACGGGTTCAACGGTCCGAGCCACTTCTCGTTCCGGGTCCAGGACGACCTGGTCACCCGGATGACGATCCGCGCATGAGGGACCATCCTCGCCACGTGGGGGCCTGACCCGTCAGGATGGCCTGGTGGAACCACCGCCCCCGCCCGAGATGCGCATCGGCGACCGCGAGCGGCGCGAGGTGGATGCCCGCCTCCAGGAGGCGCTGGCCGACGGGATGCTGACGCTCGCCGAGTACGACGAGCGCGCCGCGCTCTGCTGGGCCGCACGCACCCGCAGCGACCTGGACGCACTCACCGTGGACCTGCCCGAGCCGCCCCCGTCCGAGCCGACCGTCGCTCTCGAGACGGCTGCGCCCGCCGCCCCGGCAGCACCCGACTCCGGGATGCTCGGCCGGGCCGTCGGCGGTCTGGTCACCGCGGCGTTGATCGGCAGCGGCATCTTCGTCGGCATCCAGGTTCTCTCCGCCGACGACGGCGCTTCGGTCTTCGGCAGCAAGACGGTGAACGTCGGCAGCGGCCAGCAGCGGGTCGAGGTCGGCATGATGTTCGGCAGCCTCCGCGTCATCGTGCCGGACGATGTCAGCGTGCGGCCGTCCGGCACGGTCGTCTTCGGCAGCACCAACTGCAACGAGGCCTGCCGTACCGGCCCCAACCTCCGCGAGGTGGCGGTCGAGGCCGACGGCGCGTTCGGGAGCGTCTCGATCATGCGGCAGAGCGAGTTCGACCGTGCCGCCATCACCGACCGCAATCGCGACCGCGACCGCGACCGCGATTGGGACGATGACTCCGACGACGACTCGGACGACGACTAGAGCCGCGCCGCAGGACCGTTCCCGCTCACCAGCCCGCTACCGAACCGGCGTCGACGGGGAGCGTCACACCCGTCACGAACGACGCGTCGTCGGACAGCAGCCAGACCACGGCCGCCGCGACCTCCTCGGCCTCGCCGATGCGCTGCATCGCCTGCGGCTTCATGATCTGCGCCAGGCGCTCGGGCGTCGCCCCGCGCGCGAAACCCGTCATGATCGTGCCCGGAGCAACCGCGTTGACGCGGATGTGGTCCTCGGCGTACTCGACCGCGGCGTTCTTGGTGAGACCGACCAGGCCGTGCTTCGCGGCGGTGTAGGGCCCGAGCCGCTTCACGCCGCGCAGTCCGGCGTTGGAGGCGGTGTTCACGATCGAGCCCCCTCCCCCGCGCAGCATCTGGCGGATCTGGTGCTTCATCCCGAGGAACACCCCGCGCAGATTCACCGCGATGACGCGATCGAAGTCCTCGTCCTCGACGTCGGCCAGGAGCCGCCCACCGCCGGGGATCCCCGCGTTGTTGTGGGCGAAGTCGAGTGACCCGAACCGGTCGAGGACACCTGCGACGAGCGCCTCGTGGTCGGCGGCCCGGGACACGTCACAAGCCTGGAAATCCGCCTCGCCACCCGCATCCCGGATGATCTTGACGGTCTCCTCGCCTCCCACCCGCGCCGACTCCAGGTCCGCGACGAGCACCCGCGCGCCCTCCTGCGCCGCCCGGATCGCGGTGGCGCGCCCGATCCCGCTCGCCGCCCCCGTCACCACTCCCGCCCTGCCGGTCATCGACCCCATCGCGCTGCCTCCCTGGACGTTCGTCGTCGCCGGGTCCGGCCGATGCAGGTCGCGACGGCGCGGACCATGGCGCAGCCAGGATCAACCGGCCGGTGGGGATCGCGGGAGCGGTTCAGCGCGCGATTCCGTGGTGATTCGTGCAAGGCCTCACCCGACCAGGGGAAGCGTCGGCACGCCCTGAGACGACCGCGGCGCCCCGGCGGCTAGGATTCCGCCGATCGGAGCAATGCCGGAGATCCATTCAGCTCATACTCCTCACCGGCGCCGCTCCCCACCCCTTGCTGCAGACACCCGAAGGGCGAACCCTCCATGGCGCAGAGACCGTTCGACTTCGTGATCGTCGGCGGCGGCACGGCCGGCTGCGTGCTGGCGAACCGCCTCACCGCCGACCCCCGAATCCGAGTTCTCGTGCTGGAAGCCGGGCGGCCCGACTACTGGTGGGACCTGCCGATCCAGCTGCCGATCGCGATGGGGATGCCCGTCGGGGACGAGCACCACGACTGGCTCTACGAGTCCGAGCCCGAACCGGGGCTGCAGTCGCGGCGCCTGCACCATCCCCGGGGCAAGGGCCTCGGCGGCTCGAGCTCGATCAACGGGATGATCTACCAGCGCGGCAACCGGGTGGATTTCGACCGGTGGGCCACCGAGTGCGGCACCCCCGAATGGGATTACGCGCACTGTCTGCCCTATTTCCGGCGGCTGGAGAACTGCCTCGGCGACAAGGACGACGCCTACCGGGGCCACGGCGGCCCGCACACGCTCTCCCGCGGGCCTGCCGATGGCCCGATCTTCGCGGCGTTCCTCGCCGCCGCCGAGCAGGCGGGCCATGCGGTGCTGCCCGACCTCAACGGTGCGGACCAGGAGGGTTTCGCACCACTGGACCAGGGTGTACGCGGGGGCAGACGGGAGTCCGCCGCACGGGCCTACCTGCATCCGGCGCGGCGGCGGCGCAACCTCGAGGTGCGCTCGCGGGTGATGGTCACGCGCATCCACGTCGACGGCGGTCGCGCTGTCGGGGTGCGGTACCGGCAGGGCAACGGCGCCGAGAGCGTGGTGACCGCCCGCGAGATCATCCTGTGCGCGGGCGCGATCGGTACGCCCCAGCTGCTGCAGGTGTCCGGCATCGGCCGCGCCGACCAGCTGTCCCGGCTCGGCGTCCCCGTGGTCCACGACCTGCCCGGTGTGGGCGAGACCCTGCAGGATCACCTCGCGGTCCACCTGCAGCACCTGTGCCGGGAACCGGTGTCCATGGCCGCCGTCCGCCGCAAGGTCAACTGGCCGGGCATCGTCGCCGAAGCGCTGCTGCTCGGCAGCGGTCCGGGGAGCCGCAATCCGATGCAGGCGGGCGGGTTCGTCCGCAGCACCCCCGACCAGAGTCACCCCGATCTGATGTTCCTGCTCGCGCCGCTGGCGATGCACAGCTCCGAGCGGTCGATCCCGATCGGCCAGCACGGGTACCAGATGCACGTCGGCGTCATGCGGTCATCAGCCCGCGGCTCGGTGCGGATCACCTCGCCGGACCCGTCGCAGCACCCCGCGATCCAGCTGAACTTCCTGACAGGGCCGGAGGACCGGCAGCGCTGGGTGGACGCCGTCCGCATCGGACGGGAGCTGCTGGCACAGCCGGCGATGGAACGGCTGAACGGCGGTGAGAGCCTCCCCGGACCCGAGGTCCGCTCCGATGACGAGGTGATCGACTGGGTCGCCCGCACCGCTCGTGTGGGGCTGCACCTCGCGTGCAGCGCCCGGATGGGCACCGACGAGGGCGCCGTGGTGGATCCCGCCACGCTGCGGGTACGTGGCCTCGACGGTCTGCGCGTCGTCGACGCCGCGATCATGCCTTCGCTCACCAACGCCAACACCTACGGCCCGGTGCTGATGCTGGCGGAGAAGGCGGCCGACATGATCCTCGGTAACACCCCGCTCGCGGCGGAGGACCCCGCCACCGCACCCACCCGCGTCGCCGTCGGCGGCCCGGACACGGTGGCAGACCCCGCCGAAGCGGAGTCCGTAACAGCCTGATCGGCACGACAAGGACATAGGGGACGTTATGGCCGACCGGGGCTTGGGGCGATCAGTGCACGCCTCACCGCCTGCCTTACTGTGCCCTCCCATGAGGAGCGCCGCCAAATGAGAAATGCCTTGGCGAGCTGGAAGGCCCCGCAGCACCGTGACGGATTGGCCCTCGTACTCAGCTCCGCGGTGACTTCGGGGATCGGTCTGCTGTACTGGGTCGTCGCTGCCCGATTGTTCGACCCCGAGACCGTCGGCGTGAACTCGACGATGACCTCGACGCTCACGCTGCTCGGCAGCGCGGCTCAGCTCAACCTGGGCAACGCGCTCCTGCGTTTCGTGCCCACGGTGGGCAACTCGGCCCGGTCGTTGGTGGTCAAGTGCTACGCGGTCAGCATCGCGGCAGCCTGCCTCACGGGCGCCGTGTTCGCGCTCGGCTCGGAACTGTGGGCACCCGAACTGCTCGACACCGTCGGACGCGGCCCGCTGTTCGCGTTCTTCGTGCTGGCCACCCCCGTGTGGTCGATATGGGTCATGCAGGACTACGCGCTCACGGCGATCAAGCGGGCCACGCTCGTGCCGGTGAAGAACCTCGTCTTCGCGGTCATGAAGATCGTCCTGCTGCCGGTGGGCGCGGTTCTCGCGATGTTCACCGCGATCTCCGTCTCCTGGGCGGTGTCCACCGCGGTGCTCGTGGTGGTGGTCAGCGTCTGGCTGTGGCGCGCCCTCCCGGCCCACGGCGCCGCCACCGCGGACAACGCCGAGGCCTTCCAGGCGCGCACCATCGTCGGGTTCGTGTCCGCGGACTGGGCAGGCACGCTCTTCTCGCTGTCGGTCAACTTCGGTCTGCCACTGCTCGTCCTGGCCCGCCTCGGCGCGGACGCCGCCGCCACGTTCGGCGTGGCCTGGGCGATCGCCTTCGCGCTCTACCTGGTCTCGAACGGGATGGGCCAGTCGCTGCTGGCGCACGTGTCGGCCGACCCTGAGGGGCTGGAGGCCGCCTACCGCGGCATGGTGCGCAAGGCGCTCACCCTGATCGTGCCTTCGGTGATCATCATCGTGCCGGGCGCGGGGCTGATCCTCTCGATCTTCGGCGAGCACTACGCCGAGACCGGCACCATGCTGCTGACGCTCAGCGCGCTCTCCGCGATACCGAACGTCGTGTCCCTCGCGACCGTGAACGCCGCGCGCGTCCGGCAGCGCCGGATCATCCAGTTCGGCGTGCCGGCGATGATCGCGGTCTTCGTGATCCCGCTCTCCTGGATCCTGATGCCCATCATGGGCCTCACCGGTGTCGGTGTCGCCCTGCTCGTCGGTCAGTCGGCCGTTGCCGCGGTCATCCTCATCACTCGCTGGCTCAGGCCGCGGCGCTCCTCCGGCGGGCCGTCGGGTCCCGCGCCCGTACTCGATCCCGCCATGGCCGACGTCGCCACCAGCCCGATCCCGATCGTGACCGGTGGGCTCCCGGCCTACGGGATGCCGCCCTCACCCGGGGTCGGGGAACCACCCGCACCCGACGCGCGCGGCGACGTCTCCTCGTCGATCTCGGCGGCGACCCAGCCGATCATCCGCCCGCCCCGCTCCAGGCGCGAGTAGCCCACCACTCGCGAGTCGCGCTTTCCCGCTTGCGAGTCCCCCGTATCCCCGTGCGATGCCGGGCATGGAGAAAACAGCGGGAGTTGCTCTCTTTTGCCTGGGAGTCGGCCGTTCGCGTCCGCCGAGGTGGTGAGGCAGACCGTTTCCTCACGATCGCCGGGCTCGGCCATGCCACCCAGGGGTCAGAAGAGCCGTCAACCTGCGCCGACCGGTGGTCTGCTGTTGGTGAAGCGGCCGACTGCGGATCACCATCCGCTCATGTCCGATTGCCAAGGTCTCCGCAGCCGCGGGCCTCCGCGGCACCGCTCTGAAGAGAGGCTGCGGAGTGCGCGAATGGCATCCATAACGTCCGTACCGGTGGCTGCACCGCGGGCGACCGTACCCCGGCCGGCACCGGCGCCGCGACGTCGTTTCGGAGCCCGCGAGCGGCACGACTTCCTCGTGTTCCTCGCCTTCGCCGCACCGAACATCCTTCTGATCGTCGCTTTCACCTACCGGCCCCTGCTCTCCAACATCTACTACTCCACGCTCAACTGGACGCTCGGCGCGGCGACGGCTGTGCCGGTCGGGTTCGACAACTACGCGCGGTTCTTCACCTCGCCCGACACCGGCGAGATCGCGCGGGTGACCGCGATCTTCACGGTGGCCACGGTCGGCGGATCGATGGTGCTGGGCCTGTTGATCGCTCTGGCCCTCAACCGCAAGGTCCGTGGCGTCGGCTTCGCCAGGGCCGCGGTGTTCTCGCCGTTCGTGCTCTCCGGCGTGGGCGTGGGGCTGATCTGGGTGTTCATGTTCGACCCGACGCTCGGCGTGTTCGCCGCGGTGCTGCGTGCCGTGGGCCTCGACAGCCCCCAGTGGTTCAACGACCCGTCGCTGAGCCTCGTGATGGTCATCATCGTCTATGTCTGGAAGAACATGGGCTACGCGGCGGTGATCTACCTGGCCGGGCTCCAGGCCATCCCGCGCGACCTGATGGAGGCCTCCTCCATCGACGGGGCGGGCCGGCTGCGGACGTTCTGGTCGATCACCCTGCCGCTGCTCTCCCCGACCACGTTCTTCCTGCTGGTCACGAGCGTGCTCAACTCGCTTCAGGCCTTCGACATCATCCGGATCATGACCCCGCTCGGCCGGGGCACGACCACCCTCATCTACGACGCCTACCTGCAGGCCTTCGGTGGGTACAACCGCGCGGGTTACTCCGCCACCGTGTCGACGGTGCTGTTCGCCCTGCTGGTGCTGTTCACCGCGATCCAGATGCTGGTCCTCGAGCGGCGGGTGCACTACCGATGACCGTCACAACGGCGCAACCGGCCGTCGCCCGCACACATCCGCTCGCACCGCGCAACCTCGTGGCCGCCGCCGCAGGCTCCTACCTGCCGCTCGTGCTGGCCGTCGTGGTCGTCGCGCTGCCGCTCGTGTGGATGGTGCTCTCGTCGTTCAAGACGCCGACCGAGCTGCTCACGCGTGACCTCTCCACGATCCTGCCCAGCAGCCTCGCGCCCACCAACTACGCCGAGGCCGCCCGCGAGGTCCCCTTCGCGCGCCTGTTCCTGAACTCGGCGATCGTCACCGTGGTCGGTGCCGGGATCAAGGTGCTGCTGGCCGTCTTCACGGCCTACGCACTGGTGTTCGTCCGGTTTCCGGCCAAGAAGCTGATCTTCGGCCTGATCCTCGTGACGCTCATGGTGCCGCCGCAGGTGTCGCTCCTGCCGAACTACATCCTCATCAGCGGCATGGGCGGCACGGACACCTACTGGGGGATCATCCTGCCGGGCCTGGGCACCGGTTTCGGCACCTTCCTGCTCCGCCAGCACTTCATGACGCTGCCGGCGTCCATCCTGGAGGCGGCGGAGATCGACGGAGCCGGGCACTGGCGCAGGCTCACCCGGATCGTCATGCCGATCTCCGCGCCCAGCATCGTGACCGTCGCGCTGGTGAGCATCGTCTTCGAGTGGAACGACTACCTGTGGCCGCTGGTCATCGTCTCCGATCCCTCGATGATGACCCTGCCTGTCGGCCTCACCCTGCTGTCCAACAGCGAGTCCAGCGTGGCGAAGTACGGGGTCCTCATGGCGGGCTCCGTCGCCGTCATCGTGCCGGTCCTCATCGTGTTCGCCTCGCTCCAGCGCTACGTCATCGAGGGCCTCACGCAGGGCGCCGTGAAGGACTGAGCGGAGCTTGCGAAGCGAAACACCGGCACTGAGCGGAGCTTGCGAAGCGAAACACCGGCACTGAGCGGAGCTTGCGAAGCGAAACACCTGCACTGAGCTCGCACTGACGCAGCCGCTACCCCGCAGCGGCGAGCCCCTCCGACCCCTCCCCCCATCCATCAGAAGGACCTTTCATGTCAGCTCGCCACGCCCACTCCCCGGTTCTCGACCGGCGCGGCTTCCTGCGGCTCGCCTCGGCGGTCGGCGCCACGGCGGCCCTCGCCGCGTGCGGCGGCCCCGCCACGACGTCCGGCTCGGCCCCGGCGACGGCCCCGGCGGACATCGACTACACCGGTGTGAAGCCCGCCTCCCAGATCACCTGGTGGTCGAACAACCCCGGCAGCTCGCAGGCGGTGTCTCAGCAGATCATCGACGCCTTCCACGCGTCGCAGTCCGACATCAAGGTCAACCTCGTGACCGCGGGCAAGGACTACGAGGAGATCGCGCAGAAGTTCCAGACCGCTCAGACCGGCGGCAGCCTGCCCGACCTCGTCGTGCTCTCGGACGTGTGGTGGTTCCGCTACTACATGCTGGGCTCGATCATCCCGCTCGACTCGCTGATCAAGACCGTCGGCATCGAGACCGGCGACTACCGCGACCAGCTGCTGGCCGACTACCAGTACAACGGTGGCCAGTGGGCGATCCCGTGGGCACGCTCGACCCCACTCTTCTACTACAACAAGGCGCACTGGGCCGCCGCCGGGCTCCCCGACCGCGCCCCGACCACGTGGGCCGAGTTCGCCGAATGGGCACCGCGGCTGCAGTCCGCCGGCACCGGCGTCCAGCACGCCTTCCAGCACCCGGCTCTCGCCGGCTACGCGGGCTGGTCCTTCCAGAACAACCTCTGGGGCTGGGGCGGCGCCTGGAGCAACGACTGGGACATCACCTGCGACTCGCAGCAGTCCGTCGCCGCCCTGCAGTTCCTCCAGGACTCTGTCTACAAGAACGGCTGGGCCGGTGTGGCCAGCACGGACTCGGCCAACGACCTCTCGGCCGGCGCCGTCAGCGCCACGGTGAGCTCGACGGGCAGCCTCGTCGGCATCCTCACGGCCTCGAAGTTCGAGGTGGGAGCGGGTCCGCTGCCCGGCGGGCCGGTCGCCAGCACGCCGGTGTGCCCCACGGGCGGCGCAGGCGTCGGCATCCCGAAGGCGATCCCGAAGGAGAACCAGCTCGCCGCGGCGACGTTCGTGAAGTTCCTGACCTCGCCGGAGAACACCGTGAGCTTCGCCGGCGCCACCGGCTACATGCCGGTGCGCAAGTCGGCGGACGTGTCGAGCCTCGTGGCGAAGACCCCGCAGAGCAAGGTGGCGATCGACCAGCTGGCCGTCACCCGCGTGCAGGACCGGGCCCGGGTGTTCTTCCCCGGCGCCGACCAGGAGATGGGCAAGTCCTGCGCCAACATCCTCACGCAGCAGGCCGACGTCCAGACGGAGATGAACGCACTCAAGAAGACCCTGTCCGGGATCTACGACCAGGACGTCAAGCCGAACCTGTAGACGCGCGCAACGGCCCGCCGCCGGTCGCCACGGGCGGCGGGCCACTGCCCGAGCTCATTCCGTCGGTGTCGGCTGCTGCGAGCCCGCTCGGTCACCGGCTGCGGGCAACTTCCGCAGCCGCAGGGCCCACACCACGAAGATCACGCCGAAGACGAGGGCGAACACGCCGACCAGCCACAGGAGCGTGATCAGCCCCGCGCCGGGCCACACCAGCAGGACGATGCCGAAGAGCACGCTCACGATCCCGCCGGCGAGCGTCCACCCCCACGACGACAATCCGCGCTTGCGCATCGTGAACGACTCGACGATCTGCCCGACGCCACTGATAATGCTCCAGAAAGCGATCACGAAAAGGATCGCCAGCACCGTGACGCCCGGCCAGACGAAAGCGATGATACCGGCGATCACCGATATGACACCCTGGAAGACCTGCCAGCCCCAGTGCGATTCGTCCTTGCGGTGTCGAAGACCGGCAACGAGCGCGGTGATGCCGTCGATGATCGCATACGCGCCGAAGACGAACACCAGCACGAGCAGCGCCGTTCCTGGCGAGAAGAGCGCGAACAGACCGAAGAGGATGGCCAGGATCCCGCGGATCAGCACGAGCCACCACACGCCACGCAAAGCCGCCGCCTGGGGTTCGTAGGTGGTCATTGTCGGCTCCTATCAGCCGGTCAACCGCATTGTGGAAATTGTCACGGTACCTGCGACAGGGCCGCCGTCGAGCCCCTGAACGGGGCAGATCGGCGGTTTCCCGGCGGATCCACCCATTTACGGTGTGCAACCAGAAGCGCGCGGCCCACGCGCTACAGCAGCAGCAATGCCGACGCCCACAGCGCGACCGTTGCCGCCGCCAGCACCGGGGGCACGGTGAGCGCGCCGAGCGCATGGAACTGCCCGGCCCGCGGCCGATCGGCATACGGCAGCAACCGGCGCCACAGCAGGGTCGCGAGCGATCCGGCGTAGGTCAGATTCGGTCCGATGTTCACCCCGAGGAGGACTGCCAGCACCGCGATGGGATGGCCCGCCACGACGGGCAGCATCAGCAGCGTGGCCGGGAGGTTGTTCACGACGTTCGCCAGCAGTGCGGCGACGAACGCGAGCACCAGCAGCACCACCAGGCCCTCACCGTCGGGCAAGGCGTTCTCCAGCGCAGAGCCGAGCCCGTGGCGCGTCACGGCGTCGACGACCACACCCAGGGCGATGACGAAGACGCAGAAGCCCGGGTTGGCCGACAGCACGAGCGCGCGCGGCGTGAGCTCACGGCGTACGAGGCGCGGGACGGCCAGCAGGAGCACCCCGCCGGCCGCGGCGACCGCCGGCGAGACGCCGAGTGCGGATGCGACGCCGATACCGACCACGGTGAGCACGAGAACGGTGAGGGCGTAGCGGGGGGCCGGATCGTGCGGCACGGCGGCCACGGCTTCGTCGCGGTCCGGTTCCCGCAGGTCACGGCGGAAGAACGCGCGCAGGGCCGCCCACTCGAGCAGGCAGGTGACGAGCCACGGCAGCGTCATGAGGGCGGCGAACCGGCCGAAGGACAGCCCGGACGCGGCGAACGCCAGGAGGTTCGTCAGGTTCGACACCGGTAGCAGCAACGACCCGGCGTTCGCCAGATGCAGGCAGGCGTAGAGGTGCGGACGTCGCGGGGCGCCGACCCGCTGGGCCGTGCGCCAGACGACCGGGGTCAGCAGTACCACCGTGGCGTCCAGCGTCAGCACGGCGGTGGTGACCGCGGCGAGCCCGACGGTCAGGAGGAGGAGCCGGGCCGGGCGCCCGGCCGATGCCCGTCCGGCGAGTGCGCCGAGATGGTCGAACACCCCCGCCGAGGCGCAGAGGTGGCCGAAGGCCAGGATCGCGGCCAGGAACAGCACGGTCGGGAGCAGCTGCCGAGCGGTGGCCAGCGCGGCCTCCACCGGCACCAGGCCGATCCCCATGACGAGCGCTGCAGCCGGGACACCGACCGCGGCCTCGTTCCACCCGAACGGCCGCCGGATCGCCGCCAGGAGCACCAACGCCAGGATGATGCCGGCGACCAGTTCTTCCACGTTCTCCCAGCATCGTCTCGCCCCGCCGATCCGACGGGCTGCGCGCCGCGGCCGGTGTCGAACGTCATCCGACAGGCTAGAGCGCCACCCGACCCGGACCTACGGGGCCTTCGGCTCCTCCCCGTGCTCCGCCTCCTCGGCGAGAGCCTCGTCGATGAGTGCCTCGAGCTGGGCGAAGCTGTGGCGTGGCCCGTCGGTACGCAGCACCACTACGCCGTCGTCGTCGACGCCCGCTTCGGCGAGCGCCTCCGTGATGTCGTGCGCGGCGTGCAAGGCGCCCTTCCCGAAGCGTTCACGCGCCAGGTGCTTCGGGTGGACCGGGGGCAGGTCCGGCGTGTCGTCGGTCATCGAGGGCCTCCAGGGACGAACCCGTACGTCAAGGCTACGTGGGACGACGGGTCCGTGCCGCGGAATGGCCCGCGCACCGAGACGGCGCGCGGGCCACCCACTGATCGGCGGTATTCAGGAGGTCACTGCGCACTGACCCCTGTCCTGCCTCACCGGTCCCTGCGCCGACGGCTTGATGTCGAAGTCGAAGATCGCGGTCGGCAGGTACAGCGAACAACACGCGTTCGGGATGTCGACGATGCCGCTGACGCGGCCCTCGATCGGCGCCGAACCCAGCAGCAGGTACGCCTGCTCGCCCGAGTACCCGAACTTCTTCAGGTACTCGACGGCGTTGAGGCATGCCCGCCGGTAGGCGACGGTCGCGTCGAGGTAGTAGTTCTCGTCGCTCTCGCGGTCGACCGACACCCCGATGAAGGTCATGAACTCCGAGTACCGGGGCTCGACGTTGCCCGGCATGAACACCGGGTTCGTCGTGACCCCGTAGGTCTCCATCCCACCCTTGATCAGGTCGACGTGGAAGTCGATGAAACCACCCATCTCGATCGCGCCGCAGAAGGTGATCTCGCCGTCGCCCTGACTGAAGTGCAGGTCTCCGCCGGAGAGCAGCGCGCCGGGCACGTGCACCGGGTAGAAGACCCGAGAACCCCGGGTGAAGTTCTTGATGTCGTGGTTGCCACCGTTCTCCCGGGCGGGCACCGTCCGGGCCCCGTCCCGGGCGATCCCTCCGGCCACATCGCCGGTCGCCGTTCCGCCCAGTGTGTTCTCCTCCAGCGGTGGGAGGGCCAGCGGCGGTACGCGGTCCGGATTCGTCCCGATCAAGGCCCGCTCACGCCGGTTCCAGCGATCCAGCAGCTCGGCGGACGGCGCCGTGCCGAACAGCCCGGGATGCGTGATCCCCGTGTACCGGATGCCCGGGAGGTGCCGGGACGTCGCCACCTGGCCGGAGAAGTCCCAGATCGCCTTGTAGGCGTCGGGGAAGTAGTCGGTCAGGAACCCACCGCCGTTCGCCTTGGCGAAGATGCCGGTGTAGCCCCAGCCCTGGCCAGGGGCGTCACCGAACTCCTGGGGAGCCTGCACCGCTCCCAGGTCGAGGATGTCGACGACGAGCAGGTCACCCGGCTCGGCACCCTCGACGGCGATCGGACCGCTCAGCATGTGCGCGTGGGTCAGGTCGACGTCGCGCACGTCGTTCGCTGAGTCGTTGTTGCCGATCTGGGCGTCGGTCCACTCCCTGCACTCGACCCGGAACTGCTGTCCCGGCCGGACCGTGACCGCCGCAGGCACATCCGGATGCCACCGGTTGTGCCCCGGGACTGCCTGGTCGCGCATCGACTTGGACTGGTCGACCGTGAAAACCACTTCGGGCATGGTGGATCTCCTTCCGGATCTGGTCGGTCACCCCGTCGCCGCTGGAACGGACGGTGCAGGGGTCGGTGCAGGCGCACGGCGGGCGCGACGGCGGTCGAGCAGGTACAGCCCGCCGAACACGACGGCGCCGCCGATGGCGAGCCCGATCGCGATCGCGGTCGGGTTGCGCCACAGGCCGGTGAGCAGCAGCATCGCCGGGATCGCTGCCGTCACCCAGGACTGGATGATCGTCACCCAGCCGGTGTAGTTGGTGAGCGAGTCGCGCTTCAGGCCGAGTACCACGAAGAACAGCGCCCACAGGAATGCCCAGTAGAGCCAGATGACGCCGAACGCGGGATCACCCAGTAGCTGGAAGTTCGCGACCGAGTAGCCCAGCGCCGTGATGGCGACGAACAACGAGAACCACCCGACTCCGGTCGTATCGAGCCCCGCCAGAAGCCCGATGCCGACGTAGAGGTACGTGAAGCCGAAGAGGTACAGGCCCGACGCTGCGAGGATCACCGCCGGGTCGCCGCCCGACGTGAAGATCAGGTACGTCGGTGTGACGACCTGCAGCGCACCCACGAAGAGGTTCATCGGCGCGGCCGCTCTGGGGTCTACGGCCCCGACGAGCAGCAGCCCGTTGATGAACAGCACCGCTCCGACGTACAGCAGACCGACAATGGCCATCTCTGTCCTCCTCGCTGCGCCATGACCCGGCGACGTGGCGCCGGTCGCTCATCAGGCCGGCGGCAGCGCGGTGGAGCGGAGCGCGGAGCTGGGGCGGCGACGGATGCCCGGTGCGATTGCAGCGGGCACCTCGGGGACGTCCCAGACTGCGTCCTCGCGCAGCCGGTGCCTGTCGAGTCCCTGGTTCGTGCGGATGCGCGCGGGCTGCCGACGCGCCCCCCGCCCGCCACGGGCGGCGCGATATCGCGCCGTCCGGGCCGGAGGTGCGGCGACCCGCGGGTCGCACTCCGGGCAGCGGAACTGGTACGTCGCCATCACATCTCGCAGCATGTCCGGGGCCTCCGAACCGGGTCAGCGTAAGCCCGGCTGCAGCGGACCGGATAGGGCCGAACGGCCGTGGCCGATTTCGCGTTTGCGCTGATCACAGGCCATATGATCGGCATCTCGGCAGCGCGGGACGGCACGTCGGCGCCCCCGCGTTCTACTGTCGGAGAGTCCCCTCGACAGGCTTCCCGGGAGGTCTTCATGTCCACCAGACCACCGGTCATCACCGACGCCGCACCGTCCCTCGACGAGGAGCAGGCGCACCGCCGCCGCACCTACGTCATCCTGATGGTCGTCCACCTCATCGGGTTCGCGGCGTCCTACCCGCTCTACCTCTGGACGCCGGTCGCCGGCGTCGTGGCCGTCGTGCTCACCGGCGTGCTGCCCTGGATCGCGGTCCTGCTGGCGAACGCCGCGACCCGCCCCCGGCACTGACCCACACGACCGAACGTACGAACGGCACCCTCCGCGGAGAGTGCCGTTCGTACGTCGGGGCCCGGGGGTCATGCGGCGAGGGCCTGCTCGAGGGCATCGGCCGGGACGGCAGGAGGCGCAACCGTGAGAGCCGGGACGACGGGCCGCAGCTCCGTGGCCGGGTTGCCGCCCCAGCGGGTGAACGGCGCCGTCTCCTCGCCCTTCATCAGGAAGGAGTCGGCCGCGAGAACCGTTCCTTCGCCCATCGTGACCCCGTAGTGCACGAACGCGGAGACACCGATGGCGGCGCCCGAACCGATCACCGTTCGGTCGGACTTGAACGTCCCGTCTTCGAGCGAGTGGCACTGGATCACGCTGCTGCTGTTCAGCACGACGTCGTCGCCGATCGTCACCAGCGTCTTGTCGGGGATCGAGCCGCCGTCGTCGAAGAGCCGCTTGCCGACCTGCACACCCAGCAGCCGCCAGAGCACGGTGCGGAACGGGGTGCCCGCCATCCCGAACATCATGTTGTGCTTCCACAGCCGCTCGTGGCGCCAGAAGTACGGGTCGTAGATCGAGACGAACTTCGGGCTGAGCTTCCGGAACCCCATCACGGCGCGCTCGGCGAACACTCCGAGAAGGGTGCCGAAGACCAGGTCGGCGAGAATGCCGACGACGGTGGCGACGGCGCCGAAACGCGCGTAGAACTCCGAGCTGACCGCCAGGAAGATCACCAGCGCCACCAGCTGCACCCAACGGACCAGCAGGAACGTGGCCATGCTTGCGAGGTTGTACCGGAGCTTGGCGCGCAGCCGTCGCCGCAGCACCTCCGGAGATTTCAGCTCGTCGAACTGGCTGTCACGGGCGACGCTGCGGGGGATCTCGAAGGCAGGTGAGCCGAGCAGGCCGACATCCTCCCGAACCGGGCCGTCGATCGGCACCAGGACCTTCGTGGCCAGCAGGACGTTCGCGCCGAGCTTGGCGTCGGCCGGGTAGACGATGCCGTTGCCCAGGAAGTTGCGCTCGCCGATCGCGATCCGCGACACGCGGAACGAGCTGCTCGAGTAGTCGGTGTTGAGGACGGACAGGCCGTCGGAGACCATCGTGCCGGTCCCGATCCTCGTCAGGAGCGGCGAGTCCTGCTGCAGCTCGGTGCCGAAGTTCGACCCCGTCTGCTCCGTCTTCGACAGGTCGTAGCCGAGGCCGCGCGCGTACCCGACGACCGCCGACGAGTCGCCGAACAGCGTCATGAAGAACGGCGAGTTGCTCAGGAGCGTGATCAGCGACGCGACGACGTGGTGGAACCCGTAGAGCCGGTAGGTCCTGCCCGGCCGGAGCATCGGGGTGAGCAGGCGCGGCACCACGAACATCACTGCGAGCCACACGATCAGGCCGCCGAAGAACACCACCGCCGAGAGCGCCACCAGCGACAGGTAGTACGAGGGAGCGGCGAGCGCGGCGACCGGGGGCTCGAAGAAGTTCTCCACCTGCGGAACGGCGGTGAGCAGCGTGATCACCACGCCCGACAGCGCCGACAGCAGCACCAGCGAGCCCAGTATCTCGGCCGTGCCGAAGACGAACCGGCGCAGTGTGCCGCGCGGCGCCGGCGCGACCACCCGGTAGTTCGTGGTGGCCGGTTCGGCCGGAACGCCGTGCCAGGCTTCACCGGCCGGGACGACCTGCCCCTCGTGCATCGACGATGCGTTGCCCAGCTGCGCGCCGTCACCCATGGTCGTGCCGATGTCGAGAACGCTCGTCTCGCCGACGAAGACGTCGCGGCCCAGGGTGATCCGTCCGGTGCGCAGCACTCCCCCGACCGCGTGGTAGCCGCTGAAGAGGACGTTGCGGCGGATGATCGAGTCGGCTCCGATGCTGATCAGGTCGGTGGCGACGGGGACGCTGCGCGACAGGATCGTGGCGCCGCGCCCGATCTTCGCACCGAGGGCCCGCAGGTAGAGGTTGTAGACCGGCGACCCGGCGAACAGCGCCATCGGGTTGACCTGGATCAACGTCTTGACCAGCCAGAACCGGAAGTAGCCCGGGCTCCAGAGCCGGATCTCCCGCTCCGTGAAGCGTCCGACGAGAACCCATTTCGCAACGATCGGCAGCAGGGCTGTGGCCAGGAAGACCACCGCGGCGGCAGCAGCGGATCGGGTGAACACCTGCAACAGGTCGGTGCCGTCGGACGCCCAGGTGAACACGCGGTCCACGACGACGGAGCCGACGAACGTGACGACCAGGAAGGTGAGCAGCTGCAGGGCACCCGTCACCAGGTAGCCGACGTTGCTGGTGCGCACCACGGTGCCGGTCTCGGCGGAACGGTCGGCCGCCGGGATCGGGCCGCCCACGGCAGCGGCGAGCTCACGGACCGTCGAGTGCTGGTAGATCTCACGCATCGACAGCGAGGGCAGAGCGGTTTCCTTGCGCACCCTGGCCGAGAACTGGGCCATGAGCAGCGAGTTGGTGCCCAGGTCGTCGAAGAAGTCGTCCTCGACCGAGACCTGGTCCACGCCCAGCGTCCGCGCCAGGGCACCGGCCAGGATCTGCTCCGTCTCGCTCGCCGGGGCCACGTGCTCGGCGCCTCCGGAGGCGGCGCGCCGCTCGGTGGGCGCGGGCAGGGCCCGGCGGTCCACTTTGTCCTGCGGGGTCATCGGGATGGCGGCGAGCTGCTCCAGGTACGCCGGGACCATGTAGGTGGGTAGCCGCTCCTCGAGGTGCGCCGTGATCTCCTCCGGGTCCAGCACCGTCGTGTCGGACCGCAGGCTGTAGTAGGCCACCAGTTCGGTGGCGCCCGGCGTCGGCTCGAAGGTGTCGACAACGGCCGCGGCCACGCCCGGCACCTGCAGCAGCACCGACTCGATCTCGGTCAGCTCGATGCGGTAGCCGCGGATCTTGACCTGGAGGTCGATCCGGCCCATGTACTCGATCTCACCGGCCGCGTTGACCCGGCCCAGGTCGCCGGTGCGGTAGATCCGTCCGGACGGGTTTCCCGGGATGCCGAGGAAGTCGGGGATGAAGGCCTTCTGCGTCAGGTCGTCGCGGTTGAGGTAGCCGGCCGCCAGGCCGATCCCCGCGATCCCGATCTCCCCGACCGAGCCGTGCGGCAGGGCGTGGTGCGGGTCGTCGCGGTCCAGGATGACGGTGCTGTAGGTCGGCAGCGGCTGCCCGATCGTGACCGGCCGGTTCGGGTCCAGTGTGGTCCAGGTGGCGGTGACCGTGGCCTCGGTGGGCCCGTAGACGTTGAGGAACCGGCGGCCGGGCTTGTGCCAGCGGGCGATCAGGTCCTGCGGGCAGGCCTCGCCGGAGACCAGCAGGAACCGCAGCTCCGGCAGATCCTCCTCGAGAGTGGCCAGCAGCGTCGGCACGCAGCACAGGGCGGTGACGTGCCGCTCGGTCAGGAAGTCGTGCAGGTCCCAGCCGAGCAGGGTCGACCCGGCAGGCTTCGGGACGAGGGTCGCGCCGGCCATCCACGGCACCCAGATCTCCTCGACCGAGAAGTCGAACGCGATCGTCATCCCCTGGTAGACGCGGTCCTGGGCCGAGATCCCGTAGACCTCGGCGGCCACCCGCACGAAGTTGCAGATGCTGGCGTGCTCGATCGCCACGCCCTTGGGTCGTCCGGTCGTGCCGGAGGTGTAGATCAGGTAGGCCAGGTCCTCCACCGGCTCACCACGCTCTGCGTCCGACAGCCGCGCCGGGCTCTGCTGCGCGATGGCGTTCTCGGCCTGATCCACGTACACCAGACCGGGCGCGAAATCGTCCAGGCCATCGACACGGTCCCGCACGTGCGCCAGCGACAGCACCATTCGCGCACCCGCGTCGGAGATGATGTAGGCGATCCGGTCGGACGGAAACCCGACGTCCAGTGGCACGTAAGCAGCGTTGATCTTCAGTACGGCGAGCATCCCGATGTAGGAATGCACCGCCTGGTCGAACAACAGCGCGATGCGGTCACCCGGCCCGGCACCCTGTGCGATCAAGAAACGGGCCAGCCGGTTGGCGCGCTCGTCGAGCTCGGCGAAGGTCAGCGTGATCTCACCGGCGTCAACGGCCAGCTGATCCACAATCCCGGAGGAACGCATCCGATCGACCTGATCCTCGAAGACATGATTGAGACGCTCACCGCTGTGGGTCCGCGGACCCTGCGCGTGACCGGCCGCCACCAGGACCAGACCCGGCGGCCGCGGGGCGGGCAGAGGGCCGGGTTCCTGCAGCAGCGTGCTCACGGTGTCTCCTCGAACGAAACGACTTCTGACCTGTCGGGGCAGTAAAAGGGCGCACTGATCTGCGGCACGTCGCCGAAACGACGCGCCGTATGAGAATTAGCCGAGAGAGCAGACCGGGGGGATATGCCGCGACGCTGCGCCGACCGCCGGTGTGACCGTCTCTCTATGGTTACTACGTGTCAACGGCGAGGAAGGTTCGCTGATTCCTCAAACTCTGAAGTGCTCGGCGCCACGCCCGGCGGGGTTCCGGGCCGATCGCACAGCGCTGCGCCTCGGAGACCTTAACCCGCGCAGCACCGGAATCCCGGACATGCGAAATTGCCGACAGTTATCGGCACGCGAAACGACATGATTACGGCGATGCCGACGCCGAAAAGTGCGCGGCGTCAGCCGTCGCTCGCTCCCGGTGAGCACGATGACCGGGTCCCGCCGGCGTGATCACGCCGCAGGGGCACCCGCCTCGGCGACCCGCCCCGGTCGCTCCCGGCGGTCCGGCTTCCCCGTTCCTCAGCCCGCTGCCGCGTGGTCCCGCCGCGGATCAGCGACCAACCGGTTGAACGTCCGCTGGACACGACGGCTCGCGCCGGCCAGATCCAGCGGCGGGAGAGCGTTCTGCGCACGCCGCCGTGCACTGGCGGCAAGCGGCTCGAGGCCGTCGGGGTCGGCGAAGGTGACAGCCGACAGGTCCACGTGCGACGTCAACGGGAAGATCTCCAGCAACCGGAGCGCCTCGTCGAGTAGATCCGCGCTCGCCCTGTCGAGCTCCCCCCCGACCAGCAGGTGCACGCCGTCCCGTCGGTCGACCATGCGCCACCAGCAGGGCAGCACTCCGGGGTCGCTCGCGAGGTAGTCAGACGAAGAACGTTCGAGCACTGCTCGTCCTTTCACGGTGGTCGGGTCAGCGGAGCGCCACGACGGGCCGGGACGGCCACCCCCACGGCCGTGCCCCGCTGCTGCTGGTCAGATCGATCGCCGGTGGCGAGCCGCCGCTCGCGCAGCCGGCACGATCCCCACGAACCGGATATCCTTCTGCAATTCCCCGGACCTTCCTGCAATAGATGTTGATTCAACGGTACGACCGTGCCGGCCCCAAGTGTCGACAGAATGGCGGGGGTGTAGCGCCGGTTACATGTGATGACCACAACGCAACGTCGGCAATTCGTCCGGCCGTGCAGGTAACTCCACCGATCAACCCGGCAGCAGGTTCAGAACAGAGCCGGAATCGGACCAAAAGATGCAATCCGGCCGGAAGCGGACGAGCCCGGCGACCGGCATGCACGCGTCAGCGTCGCGGTGCCGTGATATCCGTGCGGGGCGGCTGCCCGACCGTGCCGGGCGGCATCGCTCCCGCCGCCGGCCGCACGGGCTGCGGCGGTCCCCACGCGAGGGCGAGCACCAGCTGCGCCCGAGTACTGGGCGAATCGAGGTCCTCCCCGAACAGCTCGTGCAGCTTCGCGAGCCGGTAGCGCACCGTCTGCGGGTGCACATGCAGCTCCGCGGCGATCGCCCGCCGGTCCCCCATGTGCCGCAGCCAGGCGAGCAGGGTCTCGGACAGCCGCTCCCGCGACGCCGGCGAGGAGGTGGCGAGCGGACCGAGCACGCGGGCCCGCAGCGCGTCGAGCAGCCCCGCGTCGCGGTGCACGATGATCGCGTCCAGGTGGTCGGCGGTGAACACGGGATCGTCGACGAGCACACCACTGCGCTGGAGGCGCGCCGCGGTCTCGGCGATGTGCAGGCTGGCCGGGAGCCGGTCGGCGGGCACCGCCACGCCGACGACCGCGCGCGTGCCGCGCAGCACGGTGGCGAGCCTGCGCAAGTTCCGCCGCGACGGGTTCGGCACGATCGCGCCCAGCAGCGGCGGGCGGCTGAACACGATGTTCGACGGGTCGAGGCGCGCGAGCGCCTGGTGCGAGGCGGGGCTGTCGGGCTCCACCAGCACCACTGCCATCTCGTCCGGCAACGGCCACTCGGCACGCTCCGCCGCGGCCTGCACCGCCGCCTGGTCGGCCCGGTCGGAGAGCAGCAGCCCCACGAGCTCCTCACGGAGACGCTCGCGGGTGACCGCAGCCTCCGACTGCTCCAGGACGTAGCCGCGGGCCGAGGACGAGGAGAGCTTGTCGACGAAGAGGAAGACCGCCTCGGCCAGTGCCGCCACGGTGCGCGGCTCGACACGCTGCTCGACGGCAACGGCCGACACATGGCGCCAGAAGACGCGCGCGCCCATCTGGTAGGCGGACAACAGCGTGGTCAGGTCGCTCCCCTGCCGCCACTGGATGCGGCCGATCTCCTCGAAGAGCTCACCCTCGACGCCGCCGTCGGCACCGCTGGTCGTCACGAGCGTGACGAGCCGGTTCAGGGCCGCGTCGGCGGCCACCCCCACCTCCGCACTGTTGGCGGCCAGGAACCGGGCGTAGTCGGGCCAGTCCTCCTCCAGCGCCAGACGCACCTCGTCCAGCAGCACGGGAAGGCGGTCGATCAGGGCCGGCACCAAGCCGGCCAGCGACGGATCTCGATCGTCCACACACATCTTGTACGCCTGTCAGGGCACGAGCAGGGGCCATGTTGTACGAGTTTGACAAAATTGACCCCAAATAATTAACCACAGATGCGCAGAGACAGTGGACGGTTCCCGGGCAACATCGCCTCATGGCCGAACCGTCGTCGACACAGGACGCGACCGCCGGGCCGCTGCCTGGCGCCGAGACGCGGCTACGCACAGCGGAACAGGCCGAGAACTTCCCGGTAGCGCTGCGGATACTCCCCGCCCGGCTGCGCACCCGGCTGCGTGCGGTCTACGACGTGGTCCGCACCATCGACGACCTCGGTGACGAGTCCACAGGGGATCGACTGTCCGAATTGCACGCATTCTCCGACGATCTCGCCGCGGTCTGGAAACGCGATGGGCCCGGCCCCCGCGCGCCGGTGCTGCAGCGGCTGGTTCCCGTGGCCCGCGACGGGGGCCTGCCGCGTGAGCCGTTCGACCGGCTCATCGCGGCGAACCTGCAGGACCAGGAGGTCATGCGCTACGCCACCTGGGACGACCTGATCGGCTACTGCCGGCTGTCCGCCGACCCCATCGGACGGCTCGTGCTCGCGATCTTCGAGGTCGACGCCCCGCCCGGTAGCGCCGTCGAACGCGGGAGCGACCAGGTCTGCACGGCCCTGCAGCTGCTCGAGCACTGGCAGGACGTGGCCGAAGACCGTGACCGCGGCCGCGTCTACCTGCCCATCGAGGATCTCGAGCGCTTCGGTATCACCATTTCGAGTGATGTCGTCTCCTCATCTGTCGACGACGCTCGGCTGAACGTGGGAGATCTCGGGGCGGCCCGCACGCCGCCCGCGTTGCGCAGACTGATCGCCCACGAGACCGCTCGGGCGGTGGCGCTCCTCGACCAGGGCGCCGCGGCGATGAGCGGCACATTGCACGGCTGGGCCCGTCTCGCCGTCGCCGGCTACGTGGCCGGTGGCCGGGCTGCGGCCGACGCGTTGCGTCGCGCCGAGTGGGACGTGCTGGCCGGCTCGCCGGCCGCCAGGCGACGTGACGTCGTCAGGCACCTCGTCCCCGACCTGATCCGGAGCACGCTGTGACCCCGCCACGGACCCCGCTCGATGCCGCCTACGAGGCGTGCGACGCCATCACCCGGCGGGAGGCCCGCAACTTCTACTACGGCATCCGCCTGCTGCCACCGGCGAAACGCTCGGCGCTCTGTGCCGTGTACGCCCTGGCCCGGCGCATCGACGACATCGGCGACGGCGACCTGCCCACCGCGGAGAAGGTGGCCGCACTCGCCGACCTGCGGCAGTCGCTGCGGCAGCCCCCCGACGCAGCCGACCCCGTGCTGGTCGCGGTGACCGACGCCGTGACGCGCTACCCGATCCCGCTGGGCGCATTCGACGAGCTCGTCGACGGGGTCGAGGCGGACGTCGCCATGGACGCCCGGTCCGACACCGCCACCTGCTTCTACGAGTCGTTCGACGACATGGTCAGGTACTGCCGTTGTGTCGCGGGCTCGGTGGGGCGGCTCTGCCTGGGCATCTTCGGCTCGCGCCCGGACCCCGAGGCCTCGCGCTACGCCGATGTGCTGGGCATCGCACTGCAGCAGACCAACATCCTGCGCGACATCCGCGAGGACCTGCAGAACGGGCGCATCTACCTACCCCGGGCGGAGCTCGAGCGGTTCGGCGTCGAACTGGTGCTCGACGAGCACGAGGTGCTGGTCGACAAGACCGGCGGCCTCGCCGAGCTGATCACGTTCAGCGCAGCGCGGGCACGCGAGTGGTACGCCGAGGGCCTCAAGCTCGTGCCGTTGCTCGACCGGCGCAGCGCCGCCTGCGTCACCGCGATGTCCGGCATCTACCGCAAGCTGCTCGACGACATCGCCGCCGACCCGCCGTCGGTCTACCACCAGCGACGGTCGCTGTCGGGCTGGCAGAAGGCAGCGGTGGCGGCACGCGCGCTCTCCGGCCGATCACCCGTGGGAGCCCAGACCTCATGAGCGCCGGTACGGGCGCCAGGGTCGGGGTGATCGGCGGCGGGCTCGCCGGGATCACCGCCGCCCTCCGGTGCGCCGACGCCGGGTTCGCGGTGACGCTGCTGGAGGCGCGGCCGCGGCTCGGGGGCCTCGCGTCCTCCTTCCGGCGCGGCGAGCTCGACGTCGACAACGGACAGCACGTGTTCCTGCGCTGCTGCACGGCCTACAGGACACTGCTCGACCGGCTAGGCGTGACCGACCTGGTGACACTCCAGGATCGGCTGGACATCCCGGTACGCATGCCCGGGCAGCGGCCCGGCCGGTTGCGCCGGTCCCGGCTGCCCGCGCCCCTGCACCTTGCGGGGGCGCTGTTGTGTCACCGTCCGTTGTCGGTGCCGGACCGGCTGCGACTGGTCGGGGCGGCGCTCGCGCTGCGGAAGGTGGATCCGGCCGACCCCGCGACCGACGCCGTCAGCTTCGGCACGTGGCTCGCCGAGCACGGCCAGAGCCGCCGGGCCGTCGACGCACTCTGGGACCTCGTGGGGGTGGCCACGCTCAACGCCACGGCGGACTCCGCGTCGCTCGCACCGGCCGCCACCGTCTTCCGGCTCGGGCTGCTCACGGACGCGGCGGCGGGCGACATCGGCTGGGCCAGGGTGCCGCTCGGACGGCTGCACGACGACGTGGCCGCGCGGCGCCTGCGCGAGGCCGGAGTGCAGGTGCACACCTCGACGAAGGTCCGCTCCCTGGAGCGCACGGGAGACGGATGGCAGCTCAGCTCGGAGCGTGAAGGCGAGAGGGTGGAGGAGACCGTGGTCGACCAGATGATCTGCGCCGTACCGCCCACGGTGGCGGAGCGGCTGCTGCCTGCGGCGGCGCTCGACCTGCCGCAGGGTTGGTCCACGACGTTGGGCAGCGCTCCGATCGTGAACGTGCACGTCGTCTACGACCGCACGGTGCTCGACGTGCCGTTCGTGGCAGGCGTGGACACCCCGGTGCAGTGGGTCTTCGACCGCACGGAGCAGTCCGGCCTGCATCGCATACACCCGGCTCCCGCGCAGTACCTGGCCGTCTCCCTGTCGGCCGCCGACGACCTGATCCGTACGCCGGCGGCACGGTTGCGCGAGGAGATGGTGCCGGCGCTGGCGGCGCTGCTACCCGCGGCGCGTGAGGCGCGGGTGCTGGACTTCTTCGTCACACGGGAGCCGCACGCGACGTTCCGGGCGTCCCCAGGCAGCGGCGCGCTCCGACCACCGTCCACGACACGCGCCCCCGGGCTCTTCCTGGCCGGGTCGTGGACCGACACGGGGTGGCCCGCCACGATGGAGGGCGCGGTCCGCAGCGGGAACGCCGCCGCCGACGCTCTGCTCTCCGCTGCTGGTGCACCGGTGCGCACGGCGGAGGTCGCGACATGACCGCCTCCACCACCTCGACCACGGCCGTGGATGCGCTGCGGCGCTGCCGCGATCTCGTCACCCCCGCGCTGCAGAGCGCCGTCGAGCGGCTGGATCCGGCGAGCCGCGAGCAGGCGTCCTACCACCTGGGCTGGACCGAGCTCGACGGTTCCCCTGCCAACGGCGGCGGGAAGGCCGTGCGGCCCGCGCTCGCCCTGCTCTCCACGCAAGCCGCCGGCGCCCCGGCCACCGTCGGGCTGCCCGGTGCGGTGGCCGTCGAGCTCGTGCACAACTTCTCGCTCCTGCACGACGACCTGATGGACGGCGACACCGAGCGCAGGCATCGCCGCACGGTGTGGGCGGAGTGGGGCGCCCCGTCGGCGATCCTGACGGGCGACGCGCTGCTCGCCCTGGCCGTCGAGATCCTGCTGGAGTCCGAGTCGCCGCACGCCGCGACCGCGGCCTCGTTGGTCGTCCGCACCACCCGCGAGCTCATCCGCGGCCAGGCGGAGGACGTCGCGTTCGAGCGGCGCAGCGACGTCAGCGTGGACGAGTGCCTGGCGATGGCCGCTGGGAAGACCGGATCGCTCCTGGCCGCGAGCGCCGAGGTCGGGGCACTGCTGGCCGGTGCCTGCCCCACGGTCACCGCGGCGCTGCGCACCTTCGGCGCGGAGGTGGGCGCCGCATTCCAGCTCGTCGACGACCTGCTCGGGATCTGGGGGGACCCGACGGTCACCGGCAAGCCGGTGTTGTCAGACCTGCGCTCGCGCAAGAAGTCGCTTCCGGTGACGTACGCGGTGCACCACGGCGGCGCGGCCGGGGTGGAGCTCGCGTGCTGGCTCGCCGGGAGCGGCGACGACGAGAAGGACCTGCGACGGGCGGCTGCGCTCGTCGAGACCGGCGGGGGCCGCGACTGGGCCGCCGCCGAGGCGCGCAGGCGTATGTCGCTGGCGGAGAAGGCCCTCGCCGGCGTCGACATCCCCCCTGTCGCACGTGCCGAGCTCGTCGCCCTCGGCCGCCACCTCACCGACCGGGAGTTCTGATGACCCTCACGGCGCCCGAGACCACCTCCCGCAGCCTGCACTCGGCCCTCGACGCCGCAGTCGGCTTCCTGCGCACCCAGCAGGATCAGCAGGGCTGGTGGAAGGGCGAGCTCGAGACCAACGTAACGATGGATGCCGAGGACCTGTTGCTGCGGGAGTTCCTCGGCATCCGCGAGGACCAGGAGACCGAGGAGGCCGCCCGCTGGATCCGCTCCCAGCAGCGTGCGGACGGCACGTGGGCGAACTTCCGTGGTGGTCCCGGCGACCTCTCGACCACCATCGAGGCCTGGGTGGCGCTGCGGCTGGCCGGTGACTCACCGGACGCGGAGCACATGCAGCGCGCGCAGAAGTTCGTGCTCGCCTGGGGCGGGGTGGAGAGCAGCCGGGTGTTCACCCGGATCTGGCTCGCGCTGTTCGGGCTGTGGTCGTGGGACGACCTGCCGGACATGCCGCCGGAGATGATCTTCCTGCCGCGCTGGTTCCCGCTCAACGTCTACGACTGGGCCTGCTGGGCACGCCAGACCGTGGTCCCGCTGACCGTCGTCGCCACCCTGCGGCCGGCGCGGCCCTTGCCGTTCGGCATCGACGAGCTGCGCTGCCCCCACGAACGGCTCACCCCGGGGCAGCGGCAGGCTGCCCGGCCGCGACGAGCACCGTTGTGGTCCTGGCCGGGCGCGTTCCAGCGGCTCGACAAGGTGCTGCACCGCTACTCGCGCAGCCCCGTGCGGCCGCTGCGCAGGCTCGCGATGCGCCGGGCCGCCGAGTGGGTCCTCGCCCGCCAGGAGGCCGACGGCTCCTGGGGCGGTATCCAGCCGCCCTGGGTGTACTCGCTGCTCTGCCTGCACCTGCTCGGCTATCCGATGGACCATCCCGCGATGAAGGCCGGCATCACCGGGCTCGACAGGTTCCTGGTCCGCGAGCAGACACCTGACGGGTGGGTCCGCAGGCTCGAGGCGTGCCAGTCACCCGTGTGGGACACCTGCCTGGCCGTCACGGCGCTGCTGGACGCCGGCGTCGCCCCCGACGACCAGGCCGTGGTGCGCGCCGCGGACTGGATGCTCGCCGAGGAGATCCGCGTCACCGGGGACTGGTCGGTACGCAGGCCGCAGCTGGCCCCGGGCGGGTGGGCGTTCGAGTTCGACAACGACGGCTACCCGGACGTCGACGACACGGCCGAGGTCGTGCTGGCGCTGCGCCGCGTCGCCCACCCCGAGCCCGAACGGCTGCGGGCCGCCGTGGACCGTGGGGTCGACTGGGCGGTCGGCATGCAGTCGCGCGACGGCGGCTGGGGCGCGTTCGACGCCGACAACACCCGCGAGATCATCACGAAGCTGCCCTTCTGCGACTTCGGCGCCGTGATCGACCCGCCGTCCGCCGACGTCACCGCGCACATGGTGGAGATGCTCGCGGCCGAGGGCCTCTCCGGCTCCGAGGCATGCCGGCGCGGCATCTCGTGGCTGTTCGCCTCCCAGGAGGACGACGGCTCGTGGTTCGGCCGGTGGGGCGCCAACCACGTGTACGGGACGGGCGGGGTCGTGCCGGCCCTCATCGCCGCCGGGGTGCCCGAGTCGTCACCGGCCATCCGCGCCGCGGTGCGCTGGCTCGAGCTGCGCCAGAACCCCGACGGCGGCTGGGGCGAGGACCTGCGCTCCTACACCGACCCGGAGTGGATCGGGCGTGGCACCTCCACGGCGTCCCAGACGGCGTGGGCGCTGCTTGCGCTGCTGGCGGCCGGTGAGCGGTCGACTGCCGTCGAGCGCGGCGTGCAGTGGCTCGTCGACACGCAGCTCGAGGACGGCTCGTGGGACGAGCCCGAGTTCACCGGCACCGGGTTCCCGGGTGCCTTCTACATCAACTACCACCTCTACCGGATGGTGTTCCCTGTCTCCGCGCTCGGCCGTTACCTGGACGCGGAACGATGAGGAGCCCCGTCGTCTGCACCCCTCTCCGGGCGGAGCGCATCGCCGTCGGCAGGCGACCCGGCGCCGCCCAGGTCGTCCGCACGGGTCTGGGCCCTCGCCGCTCGCGTGCCGCCGCGCACCGGATCGCCGCGGGCGGTGCCCGGCCGGTCCTCGTCGCGGGGGTGGCAGGAGCGCTCGACGCCCGGCTGCGACCCGGCGACCTGGTGGTCGCGGACGAGGTGCGAGGCGACGGGATCGAACCGGTCGCGGTGCCGAGCGCGGCACCGCTGGCCGCCGCACTGCGCCGGGTGGGCCTGCGCGTCCACGTCGGACCGGTCTTCTCCAGTCCGTCCGTCGTCGACGGTGACCGCCGCACCCAGCTGTCCCGGACCGGAGCGCTGGTCGTCGACATGGAGTCGGCCTGGCTCGCCGACGCGGCGGCGGGTGGCCCCTTCGCCGTGGTCCGCGCCGTCGTCGACACGCCGGACGCGCCGCTGTACCGGCCCTCCACGCTCGTGCACGGCCTGGGCGCGCTCCGGTCCCTGCGCCGCGCGGCGCCGGCTCTGGACGACTGGCTGGCCGCCACCGCACCGCGCACGGTCGAGCTCGCCGAGCCGCGGTCGTTCTGCGCGGGGGTCGAGCGCGCCATCGACGTCGTCGACCGGGCACTCGACCGCTTCGGGGCTCCGGTCTACGTGCGGCGCCAGATCGTGCACAACGCCCACGTGGTGCGCGGGCTGGAGCGGCGTGGGGCGGTGTTCGTCCAGGAGGTCGAGGAGATCCCCCGCGGCGCGGTCGCCGTGCTCGCCGCGCATGGGGTCGCCCCCGCCGTCCGCGCGCAGGCCCGGGGCCGTGACCTCTCGGTGATCGACGCGACCTGCCCGCTCGTCGCGAAGGTGCACTCCGAGGTGCGCCGCTACTCCGAGCGCGGCGACACGGTGTTCCTCATCGGCCACGCCGACCACGAGGAGGTCGAGGGCACCGTCGGGGAGGCTCCGGAGCAGGTGATGGTCGTCGAGGACGTCGCCGCCGCACGATCGGTGCAACCCCGTGACGCACAACACGTGGCCTACGCGATGCAGACCACACTCGCCGCCGACGAGGCCGAGGAGATCGCGGTCGTGCTGCGCGAGCGCTTCCCCGGGCTCGCCGGGCCGCGACGCGACGACATCTGCTACGCCACCACCAACCGCCAGCGCGCGGTGCGCGCGGTGGCGCGGAAGGCCGACCTGGTGCTCGTCGTCGGCTCGCCGAACTCCTCGAACTCGCTCCGCCTCGTCGAGGTGGCCGGGCGCGAGGGCACACCTGCCCACCTCGTCGACGACGTCGGCGAGCTCGATCTGCGCTGGCTCGCCGGGGTTCGCCGGGTCGGCGTCACCGCCGGCGCGTCCGCGCCCGACCACCTCGTCGACGAGGTGGTCTCCTGCCTCTCCGGTCTTGGGCCGGTGACCGTCACCACGGTCACCACCGGGACCGAGGACGTCTCATTCACCCTGCCCAAGGAGGTGAGCTGATCATGCCCATGCCCATGCGCCAGTCCATTCGACTCGCCGCGTACCTGATGAAGCAGAAGATCAAGCGCGTCGAGAAGTTCCCGCTGCTCGTCGAGCTGGAGCCGCTGTTCGCCTGCAACCTCAAGTGCGCAGGCTGCGGCAAGATCGAACAGCCCGCGGCGCTGCTCAAGCAGCGGATGTCGGTCGAACAGGCCGTGGGCGCGATCGAGGAGAGCGGCGCTCCGATGGTCTCCATCGCCGGCGGCGAGCCGCTGATGCACAAGGAGATCGACGAGATCGTCCGCCAGCTCCTCGCCCGCGGGAAGATCGTCTTCCTCTGCACCAACGCCGTACTGCTGCCCAAGCACCTGCATCGGTTCACGCCCCACAAGAACTTCGCGTGGATGGTGCACATCGACGGCCTGCGCGAGCGTCACGACGCCTCGGTGTGCAAGGACGGGGTCTTCGACCAGGCCGTCGCGGCCATCAAGATGGCGAAGGAGAAGGGGTTCCGCGTCAACACGAACACCACCTTCTTCACCACCGACACGCCGCACGACGTGATCGATGTTCTCGACTACCTCAACGACGAGCTCGGCATCGACAACATGCAGATCTCGCCTGCCTACGCCTACGAGAAGGCCCCCGACCAGGAGCACTGGCTCGGTGTCGAGCAGACCCGCGAGCTGTTCCGCAAGGCCTTCGACGGCGGCCGGCGCAAGAAGTGGCGGCTCAATCACTCTCCGCTGTTCCTCGACTTCCTCGAAGGAAAGATCGACCTCGCCTGCACGGCGTGGGCGATCCCGTCCTACTCGCTCCTGGGCTGGCAGCGGCCCTGCTACCTGCTCGACGACGGGTACGTGCAGACCTACAAGGAGCTGATCGAGGACACCGACTGGTCCGCCTTCGGTCGCGGCAACGACCCGCGGTGCGCGAACTGCATGGCTCACTGCGGTTACGAGCCGTCTGCCGTCTTCGCAACTCTCGGCTCGTTGCGGGAATCCCTGCGGGCCGCAGCGGGTAGTTGAGGAGAAGGGCATAGTGGGAAGCACGGTGGAAGGCGACGAAGGACCGGTCAGAACCGGACGATGAGCCCGTTATCGCCCCGTTACCGGCCTCAGTACACTGCTTCCACCCCGCGGCCGGCCGGAGAGGCAGAGGATGCTGCAGCACCGAATTACGGTTCACCTCCCGTCGATCGGGTCGCTGATCCGCCACGCAGGCACCCCGCTGCTGGAGTCGACCCTCGTTCCCCTTGCACTGTTCTGGGTGCTCTTCACCCAGGCCGGCTTCGACGCCGGACTGTTCGCCGCCCTCGGATGGTCCGGACTCGCCATCAGCCGCAGGCTGGTCCTGCGCAGGCGGCTGCCGGCGGTGCTCCTGATCAGCACGGGCCTGCTGATCGCACGCACCGCCATCGGGTTGTGGACCGGGAGCGCGTTCTTCTACTTCCTGCAGCCCACGGTGCAGAACTTCGTCTTCGCGCTGGCCTTGCTGCTCACGCTCGGGTTCGAGCGGCCGCTCCTGGCGAAGCTCGCCGACGACTTCTGCCCGTTCCCCGAAGCGCTCACCGGGCACCCGCGCATCAAGCGGTTCTTCAAGCGGGTATCGCTGCTGTGGGCCTTCGTCTTCCTGGTGAACGGGGCCACCACGCTCTGTGTGCTCGCCACCCAGACGGTCGGCAACTACCTCGTCGTCTCGACCGCCGGGTCGTACACGATGGTCGTGATGGGGATCGCCCTCTCGCTGTGGTGGTTCCGCCGGTCGCTGGCGGGCGAGGGCATCCGGCTACGGATCGGCGCCGCCCCGGCCGTGGTCTGACGGCTCGCGCGGGTTCATACCCGCATGGCGAGCGCAGCCAGCTCCGCATCGAGATCCGCGCGGCCGAACTCGGCCGCGCGGCCGGCCAGTGCGGCCCGCTCCCCCGGGTCGTCCTGCAGCCTGCGCACTGCCGCCGTCACCTCGGAAACAGTCGGGCAGACCACCGCGAGCCCCGCCTCCGCTGTCATCGCGGCGCCCGCTTTGCCGTGCCCCGGGATGGGCGCGGCGAACAGCACGGCCCGGCCCACCGCGAGCGCCTCGGTGGCGATCACCCCGCCCGCGGTGGTGACCACCAGGTCGGCGGCGGTTATCTGCTCGGCCACCCGATCCGTCCAGCCGAGCGCCACCAACCGGTCGGCAGGGAGTCCGCGGGCGAGCAGGCGCGCCCGCAGCCGCTCGTTGCGGCCGCACAGCGCCACGACCTGCACGTTCTCGCCACCGGCCAGCACCGCGCCGACCACCGTCTCGAGGCCGCCGAAGCCCAGCGACCCGCCTGTGACCAACACCACGAACGCGTCGGATCGCAGTCCGGTGGCCACCCGGGCCGCGGCCGGGTCGCCCGGATGGAAGCGCCGATCGACCGCCGCAGGGGCCAACCGGACGTCCGCCTCGGGGGCCACGGCCTTCGCCTGCTCCCGCGACGCGGGCAGCAGGGTCCACGTCTCGTCCAGCTCGGGCCACACCCAGAACGGGTGCACGGCGACGTCGGTCACCACCGCCACGGCGCGCCCGGGCAGCCTGCCGCGACGGCGCAGCCACGCCAGGCCTCCGGAGATCATCGGGTACGTGGAGACCACGAGGTCGGGGGCCAGGTCCGTGAGCGCCGGTTCGAGCGAGCGGCCGATGCCGCCTGCGGACATCGCCTTGAACACCTCAGCGGCCTTCGGGAACCGGACGAGAAGGTCGTATCCCAGCCCATAGAGCCGCGGGACGAACCGCAGCGTCAGGTCGTAGGAGACGCGCAGCAGCACGTCCCGCCACCAGCCGCCGCGCCCGGTGCCCTCCAGCTCCAGCACCTCTGCGGCGGGCCAGAGCTCGCGCATCCGCGCCGCGAGCGCCCGCGCCGCCGCCACGTGGCCCTCGCCCACGGGCGCGGAGAGCACGAGCACGCGCGCCGGACCGTCCGCACGGGCTGCGCCCACGTCGAAACGGTCCCTCTCGGCTCGGTCCACACCGGCACGCTAGCGCGGCACCGATCTCCCGGTGGGGTGGATTACGCCACGGTCGCGCTCGGACGAGCGCAGGATGACACCAGGATGAGCGCACGATGAGTGACACACGATGAGCACCGACACCGGCACGAGCACCAGCGCCGGCCCGCTGAGCGGTTCGTCCGCGAGCACCGCGGCGGCTCCGCGGCGCATTCTGCTGGTCACCGGGGGTATCGGCGGAGGGCACCACGCTGCCGCCCGCGCTGTCGAAGAAGGTGCGCGCCAGGCATGGCCGGGCGTCGACGTGGCGTGGACCGACACCCTCGACGGGATGGGCCGGGGCACCGGCCCGCTCTTCCGGGCCGTCTACGCCGGGTGCATGCGCCGGCTGCCGTGGCTCTACGAGCTCTACTTCTGGCTGCTCTGGCACGTGCTCCCGTTCCGGGCCGGTACCCGCGCGGTGATCGGGGCCTGGAGCGGGCGGGGACTGGCCGCGCAGATCGCCCGGCACTCCCCCGACCTCGTCGTGGCCACGTTCCCCGAGGGAATCACCGGACTCGGCAGGCTGCGCCGCCGCGGCGCGCTGCCGATGCCCGCCGTCGCCGTCATGGCCGACCCGGCGCCGCACCCGCTGTGGGTTGACCCCGCACTGGACCTGCACCTGGTGTCCACGAGCGACGCCGCCGCACTGGTGCGCCGTGCCGCACCGGCCGCACAGGTCCGGGTGGCCGCCCTGCCGGTCTCGAGCCGGTTCGGCCCACCCGAGGTCGAGGCCGTGCGGGACCGCCCGCTCGTGTACGTGTCCTGCGGCTCGATGGCGTTCGGCGACCTCGCAGCGGCCTGCTCGGCAGTGCTCGACGCGGGCGCCGACGTACTGGTGACCTGCGGACGCAACTCCCGTGTCCGGCTCCGCCTGCTGCGGCTCGCGCGCCGGCACCCCCGCGGTGCGGCGATGCGGGTGGTGGACTGGGTCGACGACCCCGCTGCGGCCACCGCCGCCGCCGACATCGTCGTCACGAACGCCGCGGGCGCCACCACCCTGGAGGCGCTGGCCTGCGCCCGTCCGCTGCTGCTGTTCGCACCCATCCCCGGCCACGGCCGCGCCACCGCCGTGCTGCTCGCGGACGCCGGACTCGCCCGGGTGTGCCCGGAGCCGGAGGACCTGCGTACGGCGGTCACCGAGCTTCGCGACGCCGGACCACGCGACGCCGTCGTCCGCCGACTGCGGGCGCACCTCACCGGCACCGACCTCACCGCCGACGTCGCCGCGCTCGCCCGGCTGGGGTCGCATTCCCCCGCCCCGCCCACGCCACGGGTACGAGCGCAGGACGCGCTCTTCCTGCACGCCGCGACGCCCGAGGTGCCCCAGCAGGTGGGTGCACGCATCCTGATGGAGGACCCGGCCAACCGGGACGACTGGCCCGAGCATCTGGCCGAGCTCGTCCGTACCCGGGTGCCGGACATCCCACTGCTCGGCCGCCGGCTGCAGCGGCCCCGCCTGGCACGTCCGTTGCGCTGGCTGGTCGACCCCGACCCGGATCCCGCCCGGCACGTACACCCCGGCATCGTCGAGATCGGGGCGAACGGCGCCGCACCGACCTGGGACGACGCCCTGACCACGTTCTTCGCCACCGTGGTTGATCCGGTGTCGACGGGGTGGGAGCTGCAGGTGGCCCGCGACCGGGCGGCGGGCGAGGTCGCCGTCCTGGCCAAGGTGCACCACGCACTCGGCGACGGGCTCGCCGTCACCGACGCGTTGATCCAGTTGCTGACCGACGAGACCCCACCATCGATCGCCGGCCGCACCCGCGACGACCCCGGCCCGGCACCGGGTGTGGCCGAGCGGGCACGCCGCGCCGCGGTCGTCGTCCGGGGCGTCGCGAGCCTCGCCCTCGCCGGAGTGGCCGGGCCGTCCCCGCTGGCCGGTCCGATCGCCGGCACCGCGCATCGCCGCGCCAGTGTGTGCTTCGACGGGGCACGGGTCCGCGCGGCGGCCCGGGCCCACGGCGTCGGCACCACGGTGCTGGTGCTGGCCGTGGTCGCCGAGACCCTGCACTCCCTCCTGACCGCACGCGACCCGCGCAGCGTGCCCGCCACGGTGCGCACGATGGTCCCGATGACCACCCGCACCAGCGCCACGGTGCGTAGCCGGGCGCTCGGCAACCGCACCGCGGCGGTCTCCATCGACCTGCCGACCGGCCCCATGACCCCGGCCGAGCGGGTCGCGCGGGTGGAGAAAGCGCTGGCTGAGGGATCGTCCGCGGGCCAGCCCGAAGGCGCAGCTGCAGTTCTGCGTGTCCTCGGGCTGTTACCTTGGGAACTGCAGGCTCTGCTGGTGCGCCGGATTTACGGGCGGCGGTTCTTCCACGCACTGGCCTCGGTGATGCCGGGTTCGCGGCGACCGCTGCACTCACGCGGCGGGGTGATTCGCGAGGTATATCCCGTGCTTCCGCTGGCCGACGGTGTGGGACTGGCGGTCGGGGCACTGCACTGGGGCCGCACAACAGCGATCGGGATCACGGCGGATCCACAACTCATACCCGAGATCGGGGGAATTCCCGATCGCGTTAGGGCGTCGTTAAGCGCTATGCAGGAACGTGTGGACTGACGGGGGGCGGAGGTGACGATGGACACGGGAACCGCGCTGGTGATTGCGGTGCCGGCCGCCGTACTCGGCGCCGCCGGGTTCGGGCTCGCCAGCGCCGCTCAGCAACGCGCCACCCACGAGGTGGCCGTCACCCCGACGCTGAGCCCGCGGCTGATCGTGGAACTGCTCGCGCGGCCGATGTGGCTGCTCGGGCTGGTCGCCACGATCGTGGCCCTCTTCTTCCAGATCGTGGCGCTGGCGTTCGGGCCGCTCGCCGTGGTGCAGCCGCTGCTCGTCACCGGCGTGGCCTTCGCCGCCGTGTTCGCCGCGCTGATGTCCGGCCATCGTCCCGACCCGCTGATCCTGCTCGGCGCGCTGCTCTGCGCCGCAGGGCTCTCCACGTTCCTGCTGCTCGCGCGGCCGACGGCCGGCTCGACCGACGGGGACATCGACCTGTGGGGCGGCTTGCCTCTGGCGATCGCCCTCGCCGTCGTGGTGGTCGGCTGCATCTTCTACGCAGCCAGCGTCGAGCACCCCTCGCGCGTACTGGCGCTCGCACTGGCCACCGGCGTGCTGTACGGCGTCACGGCCGGGCTGATGAAGGTCATCACGGGCCAACTGCGGCTGGGGCTGGACGAACCCTTTCGGCACCCGGTCCTCTACATCGTCTGCATCATCGGCCCGATCGGCTTCCTGCTGAGCCAGAACACGTTCCAGGCCGGCCAGCTCGTGGCCCCCGCCGTGGCCGTGATCACCAGCGTCGATCCGGTGGTCGGTGTCCTCATCGGTGTGGGCTGGCTGGGCGAGGAACTCGACACCTCCCCCGCCCAGCTCGCGGGCGAGTGCCTCGCCGCCCTTGTCGTCATCGGATCGATCGCGCTGATCGTCGCGCGAGGCCACCGGATCCTGCGGCATCGGGCGGCCATCGCCGACTCGGCAGCACACCAGCTCCCGACGTACCTGCCCCCACGCCGTGACGCCGGCGTACAGCACGGCCGCATCTCCGGATGACGCGACTACCGCGCAACGCGGTCGTCACCGGCGCCTCCTCCGGGATCGGGGCGGCCGTGGCGGAGCGACTCGCCCACCACGGCTGCCGGCTTCTCCTCGTGGGCCGCGACCGGGACCGCCTCGATGCCGTCGCCGTTCGCACCGGAGGGCGCGCGGTGGTCGCGGACCTGCGGAACCGTGCAGGGGTCGAGACGGTGTGCGACGCCGCTGACGGCTGGGCGGAGTTGCTGGTCCACGGTGCCGGTGTCGGCGCGGCCGGTCCCCTGGCCGAGACGCCGGCCGACGTCGTCGACGAACTGCTGGCGGTCAACCTCGTCGCTCCCGTCCAGATCACCCGGACCCTGCTACCGACCCTGCGCGCCGCGCACGGCCACGTCGTCTTCGTGGCCTCCGTCGCGGCGATCGGGGTGGCGTACGAGGCCACCTACTCGGCCACGAAGGCAGGCCTGCGCGGGTTCGCCGACGCGCTGCGGGTGGAGTCGGAGGTCGGGGTCACCACCATGCTCCCAGGAGCGGTCACCACCCCGTACTACGAACGGCGAGGGCAGCCCTACCACCGGCGCTTCCCGCGTCCGGTCAGCCCGGAACGCGTGGCCGAGGCGCTGGTGGAGGCCGTGCGACGGGACCGGGCCGAGGTGTTCGTGCCCCGCTGGCTCACCGTCGGTGCCCGCGTGCACGGGGTGGCGCCCGCCGTCTTCGCCCGTCTGTCGCGGCGAATGGACCGGCGGGCCGACACCCCGGCCGTCTGAGGCGGCGCTTCGAGACGTCGCCCGGACTGCCCGCGGTCAGGGCTGGGTGTGCATGGCGAAGCCGTCGTCGGTGCCGCAGCCGATCTGCCGGCTGCTGACCGGTCCTCCGGTGTCGATAGCGCAGGTCCACTTGCCGATCTCCCGGATGCGCGACGTTCCGTCGCCGGGGACCTGGACAGCCGCATCGTGGTAGTACTGCGTGATGACGTTGATCGCCTCCGTGCACCCCACCGTGCCGGCGTCGGTGGCCTCGGCGATCAGATCCACCTGCTGACCTCCCTCGGGGCCGACCTTGCCGCAGTTCACCGCCTCCGATTCGCTGTCCGGTGCGGCAGCGGGGAACGGCGCGGCAGCGGGTGCCGGCTCGGCGGGCTCGGCCGGTGCGGCGTGCCCGGCGTGCTCGGCCGGCACGGCGGGCTCGGCGGGCGCGCCAGGCCCGGCCGGCACCGCGGAAGCGGAAACGGCCACGGACGAGCCGGCCGGCGCAACGGTCACAACCGGCTGTTGGCCTGCGCAGGCCGATGCCAGTCCGACAGTGGCGAGCATCAGTCCGATGGTCAGCAGGCGAGCAGAGCGGGCACCCACGGGAAACTCCTCATAGTCAGGTCAGGTGCCCGGGCCTCCGCGTGGTCGCGGTCGTTCGCCGTGCACTGACGGGCCGCGCGTTCCGCGCCACCCGCTGGTGATCAACGCGGGGCGCGGGGACCCGGTTCACCGGATGGCGAAGATCGTCACGCGCGCTCGGTCGTGTCCGGACCGTCAGGGCTGGGTGTGCAGGGCGAGACCGTCAGTGCTGCCGCAGACGATGTACCGCTGGCTGACCGGAAGCCCGGTGTCGATCAAGCAGGTCCACTTCCCGACCTTCCGGATGCGGGCCGTGCCGTCTCCGGCGACGGGGGCAGAGGCTCGCTTGTAGTACTGGCTGATGGCGTTGATCGCGTCCGTGCACCCCACCGTGCCGGCGGGAGTGGCCTCGGCGATCAGGTCCACCTGCTTGCCGCCGGTGGGGCCGACCTTTCCGCAGTTCACCGGCTTGCCGTCGATGTCAGCCGCCGACGCCATGGGGGCTCGGACGCTCGCCGAGAGCGCGGCCAACGTCGACGGCGCGGACGGCATGACAACGGCCACGGGACCGGTCACGACCGGCTGACCTCCGCAGGCCGCGGTCAGCCCGACGGTGGCGAGCATCAGGCCGCCGGCCAGCAACCGAGCAGAACGGGCACGCACACGAAACTCCTCATCGTCCGGCCAGATGCCTGGGCCGCCGCATCTCGCGGCCGGTCGTCGGGGCACCGGCAGGCCGCGCGCTCACGCGCCGCCTGCCCGTCATGAACGTGACTCGTGGCGATGCGGTTCACGCGACTTCGAGGGTGTGCGCGAGCGGCACACCCGGCCGGTAGGGCAGGAATCGGTACGAGGGTGCGTCCAACACGGCCATATCGGCGCGAGCCCCCACCCCGAGGTGACCGATGTCATCGCGGCGCAGGGCGGCAGCGCCGCCCCGGGTTGCGGCCAGCACGGCCTCGACGGGCGTCATTCCCATCTCCCGCACCGCCAGCGCCACGCAGAGCGGCATCGACGACGAGAAGCACGTGCCGGGGTTGCAGTCGGTGGCCAGCGCGACCGTGACACCGGCTTCGAGCAGGCGCCGGGCGTCCGGGTAGGGCTGGCGGGTCGAGAACTCGACACCGGGGAGGAGCGTCGCCACGGTCCGGCCGGACGCGAGGGCGTCGACGTCCGCGTCGCTGAGGAACGTGCAGTGGTCGACGCTGGCGGCGCCCAGCTCGACGGCGAGCTGCGCACCAGGTCCGGGGCCCAGCTGGTTCCCGTGCACCCGCAGGCCGAGCCCAGCGGCCCGGCCGGCCTCCAACACGGCACGGCTCGCCGGGCCGTCGAACGCGTGCGGCGAGGCGGGCTCGCAGAAGACGTCGATCCAGCGTGCGTGGGGTGCGCATGCCGCCAGCATCGGCCCGGTGACCAGCGCCACGTACTCGTCCGCGCGACCGGCGTACTCGGGCGGCACCACATGCGCCCCCAGGAAGGTCGTCTCCGCGGTGACCTCGCGGGCCAGCCGCAGGGCGCGGGCCTCGTCCGCCACCGTCAGGCCGTACCCGCTCTTGACCTCCACGGTGGTCGTGCCCTGGGCACGCATCTCCGCGACGACACGTTGCAGCTGCGATCGCAGCTGCTCATCGCCGGCATCGCGGGTGGCCCGCACGGTGGAGGCGATGCCGCCACCGTCGTACGGGACACCGGACATCCTCGCCTCGAACTCCGCCGAGCGTTCCCCCGCGAACACGAGGTGCGCGTGGCTGTCGACGAAACCCGGCAGCACGGCCCGTCCGCCGACGTCCACACGAGCGTCGGCCGGAGGTGCGGCACCTGCCGGGCCCACCCAGGCGACAGTGCCGCCCTGCACTACGAGAGCCGCATCGGGCACCAGCCCCAGTGGCCCGGCCCCCAGCTCCGGGTCGTTGCTGACGAGCTCGGCGACGCCGGTGATCAACGTCGCTGCATGAGTGGTCATGTCCCGCTCCAGAGGGGCTCGATCGCGGCGCGCAGCAGGGCGCCGACGTCGCCGAGCCGGTGTACCCCGCCCGTGACCACCGGCACGCCGCCGACCAGCACCGTGTCGACGTCCGCGGCGCCTGCCACCAGCACCACCTGAGCGGGGTCCGACCCGGCCGTGCGGGGGCTGTCGAGGCGCACCGCGACCAGGTCGGCCCGCTGCCCGGGTGCGATGCAGCCGGCGTCGGGCCAGCCGAGAGCGGCGTGTCCGTGCGTGGTGAGGGCGCCGAGGAGCGCGACCGGCGTGAACCGGCCCCGCTCGCCGGCTGCCAGCCGCTCGTGGCACTCGACGAGCCGCGCCTCCGCCAGCAAGTCGGCGATGACGTGCTGGTCGCTGCCGACCGTCAGCGGCGACCCGGCATCGCGCAGTGCACGGAACGGCCCGATCCCGTCGGCGAGGTCGGCCTCGGTGCTCGGGCAGGCGCACACGGTGGTGTGCGAACCGCCCAGCAGCGCGACGTCCTGCTCGGTGAGGTGGGTGGCGTGCACCGCCGTGGTGGCGGCCCCGAGGACGCCGCGCTCGGCGAGCAGGGCAGTGGGCGTGCAGCCGTAGAACGCGAGGCAGGCCTCGTTCTCCTGCGGCTGCTCGGAGAGGTGCACGTGGAGCGGACGACCGGACGCGGCCGTCGCCACGTGCGACAACCGGGGAGCAGGCACCGCCCGGACCGAGTGGATCGCCGCGCCGATGCGCAGTGACTCGCCGTCCGACAGCAGGTCGACGCGCTCGGCCCACCCCGCCGTGTCCCCGTCGGAGAACCGGGCCTGCACCTCGTCGAGCGGGGTGTGGCCTGCGGCGGTCAGACCCCCGGCCAGGTAGCAGGTGTCGAGGAGGGTGAGCCGCACCCCGGCGTCGGTGGCCGCCTGGGTCAGCGCGTGGCCCATCGCGTTCGGGTCGGCGTACGGGGTGCCGCCCGGGCCGTGGTGCAGGTAGTGGAACTCCCCGACGGTGACGACACCCGCCAGCGCCATCTCGGCGTATGTCGCCCGGGCCAGCGCGAGGTAGGAGTCCGGGTCGAGCCGCCGCGCCACGGCGTACATCCGCTCCCGCCAGGTCCAGAACGTGCCGCCGCGGTCATGGGTGCGGCCACGCAGCGCGCGGTGGAAGGCGTGGCTGTGGGCGTTGGCGAACCCGGGCAGCACCATGCCGGGAAGCCGTTCGTCGCCGGGCGCGGCGTCCACGCCGGTCTCCACCGCGGTGATCCGGCCGTCCCGGACGCCGACACGCACGCGGGATGCCGGACCCTCGCCGATCCAGGCGTGCTCGCACCACCACGTCTGCGCCGGCGATGCCACCGTCACCCGAGCTCCTCCAGGACCCGCACGAGAGCCTCGACACCACGATGGCAGTCATCCGGGTAGGCGTGCTCGTACGGGGAGTGGGACACGCCGGTCGGGTTGCGCACGAACAGCATCGCGGTCGGGACGCCGGCCGCCGAGAGGATCCCGGCGTCGTGGCCCGCACCTGTGGGCAGCACGGGAGCCGGTGCTCCGTCCTCGCCCAGCAGAGCGGCGAGCCGGTCCCGCAGCGCCGTATCGAAGTCGGTCGCCGCGGTCCAGGACTCCTCCACGGGCTCGCTTCCCGCCGCGAGACCCACCGCGGCGACGACCGCGCGGACGTCCTGCTCCAGGGGCCCGCGCGCGTCGAGCCAGGCCGTGACGGCCGACGGGATGGCGTTCACCCCGTTCGGCTCCACCGAGAGCTTGCCCACCGTGGCCAGCGCGGCATACCGCTCCGCCGCGCTGCGGGCGGTGCCCACGACCGCGGCGAGCGCGAGCATCGGGTCGTCGCGGTCGGCCAGCCGGGTGGTGCCGGCATGGTCGGCCCGGCCGCGCAGGTCGAGTCGCCACCGGCCGTGCGGCCAGATCGAGCTCGCCACACCCACCGGTGCGCCCTCGCCCTCGCGCGCGTCGACCAGGCCCTTGCCCTGCTCGACGTGCAGCTCGACGAAGGTGGCGACGCGGCGCAGGGCACGTTCATCGGGGCCGACCTGAGAGGGGTCGTGACCGGCAGCCGACATGGCCTCGGCCATGGTGGTGCCGTCGGCGTCACGCAGCGACCGGGCGCGGTCGGCGCCGAGGGCGCCCGTGATGATCCGGCTCCCGGCGCAGGCCACCCCGAACCGCGCGCCCTCCTCGTCGGAGAACACGGCGACGCCCAGCGGTCGCTGCGGCGTCCATCCCCGGGCCCGCAGCGCGTCCACGGCGGCGAGCGCCGACACGACGCCGAGCGGGCCGTCGAAGGCTCCGCCGTCGGGCACCGAGTCGAGGTGGCTGCCCACCACCAGACCGGGCCCGTCGGCGTCGGGATCGCCCCACCAGGCCCAGAGGTTCCCCGCCCGGTCGCTGGTGACGTCGAGCCCGCGCTTCTGCGCCTCGCCGGTGAACCACTCACGCAACGCGGCGTCCGTCGCCGTCCAGGCGAAGCGCCGGTATCCACCGGAACGACCCTGGCGGCCGACCTGCTCGAGATCGCTCCAGAGCGCATCGAAGCGCTGTCCGGATGATGATTCGCTCGCAAGCTCACTCATCGCACGTCTGCTTCTGCGGCGAGCGTTCCGGGCGGATAGGTCATCTCGGCCGGCACGTCCGTGGTACGCCTGGCCCACGGGTAGTAGACGGCAGCGGTGACGGCCAGGCCCACGAGCCAGGAGATGTCCGCACCGCCGAGCGCCTCGGTGACGGGGCCGGTGTAGAGCTCCTGCGCCATGAACGGGATCTGAACGAGCACACCCACCGCGTAGGAGACCAGCGCGACGACGTTCCACCGGCCGTAGCGGCCGTCGGGGTCGTAGAGCGCCGGCACGTCGACCCGCTCCCGCGAGATCAGGTAGTAGTCGATCAGGTTGATCGCGCTCCAGGGCGTGAAGACCATCAGCAGAGCGAGCATGAACTGGCGGAAGTTGTCGAGGAAGTTCGCCGAGGCGAGCAGCGCGATCAGCACGGACGCCAGGAGGAACCCCACGATGAAGGCCATCCGGCCGGCCCGCGACACCCGGGACGCCCGCGTCATCGAGGTGACCGTGGTGAGCATGCACATGAACCCGCCGTAGGCGTTGAGGCAGTTCACGGTGAGTTTGCCGACCACGATCACGAGGTAGATCGCGATCGCGGCCACTGCGCCGCCGGCAAGCTCGCCGAGGAATCCGACCTGCTGGTCAAGGAAGCTCCCACCGGCCGCAGCCGGGATGGCGGCGATCAGCGCGCCGAGCGTCATCGACCACTGGGAGCCGAGCACGCTCCCCCACAGCGTCGAATGGAACGTCACGCTCTCGCTGGTGTGGCGGGGCAGGTAGCGCGAGTAGTCGGCGACATAGGGGCCGTAGGTCAGCTGCCAGGCTGCACCGAGGGAGATGGCGAGCAGGAACGTCGCGACGTCGAAGGGGATCACCCCGAGCAACGCCCCCACGTCGTACTGCGTGACGAGCATGATCGCGAGATAGGTGAACCCCAGGATTCCGACGACGGTCGCCACGCGCCCGAGCATGTGGATGTAGCGGTACCCGAGAATCGCCACGATCCCGGTGAGCAGCCCGAAGACGATGATCCCGACAGCAGGCGCGTCGACGTGCACGATCTCGTTGATCGCCTGCCCGGCGAGCACCGTGCCCGTGGCGGCGAAGCCCAGGTACAGCAGCACGACGAGCACGAGCGGAACGATCGCACCGTAGACCCCGAACTGAGCGCGGCTCGAGATCATCTGCGGGAGTCCGAGCCGCGGACCCTGCGCCGAGTGCAGGGCCATCACAGCCCCACCTGCGATGTTGCCGATCAGGAGCCCGACGATCGCCCACAGGGCATCGGCCCCGAAGACCACGGCGAGTGCGCCGTCCACCATCGCGGTGATCTGCATGTTCGCCCCGAACCACAGCGTGAACTGGCTCACCGGGGAACCGTGCCGTTCGGCGTCGGGCACGACGTCGATGGACCGGCGTTCGATGCGCGACGGAGCGCTCACCGATCGGCTCCGACGTCCGCCATCGGCACGCGCAGGGCGTGCGCGGTCGCCACCTCCGACGCCCGCTGGTATCCGGCGTCGGCGTGGCGCAGCACGCCGCTGGCCGGGTCGTTGGTGAGCACACGCTCGATCTTGCGGGCGGCCAGCTCGGTGCCGTCGGCCACCGTGACCTGCCCGGCGTGCAGGGACCGCCCGATCCCGACCCCGCCGCCGTGGTGGATCGACACCCAGCTCGCCCCCGACGCGGTGTTGACCAGCGCATTGAGCAGCGGCCAGTCGGCGATGGCGTCCGACCCGTCGACCATCGCCTCGGTCTCCCGATACGGAGACGCCACCGAGCCGGTGTCGAGGTGGTCACGGCCGATCACGACGGGTGCGGAGAGCGCACCCGAGGCGACCATCTCGTTGAACCGCAGCCCGGCGCGGTCCCGCTCGCCTTGGCCCAGCCAGCAGATACGGGCCGGTAGGCCCTGGAACGCCACGCGGTCGCGAGCTGCCCGGATCCAGCGGTGCAGGCGATCGTTGTCGGGGAAGAGCTCCAGCACGGCGTCGTCCGTGGCGTGGATGTCGCCCGGGTCGCCCGAGAGCGCCGCCCACCGGAACGGGCCCTTGCCCTCACAGAACAGGGGCCGGATGTAGGCCGGGACGAAACCGGGGAAGGCGAACGCGCGCTCGTAGCCGCCCCGCCGGGCCTCGTCGCGCAGGGAGTTGCCGTAGTCGAACACCTCGGCGCCCGCGTCGAGGAAGCCCACCATGGCCTCGACATGGCGCGCCATCGACTCCCGCGCCCGGTCGGTGAACTCCTCGGGCTTCGACGCCGCGTACTCGGGCCAGTCGTCGAGATCCACGCCGTCGGGCAGGTAGGACAGCGGGTCGTGCGCAGAGGTCTGATCGGTCACGATGTCCACCTCTACGCCGCGGCGTAGTAGCTCCGGAAGGACTGTCGCACAGTTGCCGACCACTCCGACCGACCACGCCGTGCCCTCGTGCCGGGCGCGCTCACAGCGCGCCACGGCGTCGTCGAGGTCGTAGGACAGCTCGTCGAGGTAGCGGTGCTCGACCCGGCGCCGCAGCCGGGCCGGGTCGACGTCGACCACGAGGCACACCCCGCCGTTCAGGGTGACAGCGAGCGGCTGAGCCCCGCCCATTCCGCCGCAGCCACCGGTGACGGTCAGCGTGCCCGTGAGCGAGCCGCCGAACCGCTTGGTGGCGATGGCGGCGAACGTCTCGTAGGTGCCCTGCAGGATGCCCTGGGTGCCGATGTAGATCCACGAGCCCGCGGTCATCTGCCCGTACATGGTGAGGCCGAGCCGCTCCAGCCTGCGGAACTCGGGCCACGTGGCCCAGTCGCCGACGAGGTTGGAGTTGGCGATGAGCACGCGCGGTGCCCACTCGTGCGTGCGCAGCACCCCGACCGGACGCCCGGACTGCACCAGCATCGTCTCGTCGTCGGCCAGGGTGGTGAGGGTGCGCACCATCGCGTCGAAGGACGCCCAGTCGCGCGCCGCGCGTCCGGTGCCGCCGTAGACCACGAGGTCGTCGGGCCGTTCTGCCACCTCGGGGTCGAGGTTGTTGCAGAGCATCCGCAGCGGCGCTTCGGTCTGCCAGGACCGCGCAGTCAGGGTCGTGCCACGGGCGGCTCGGACGGGACGGGCGCCCTCCATGGCGTTCCTCCTCGTTCGTCGGGTCGGACGTGGTTTTCCTTCGCGATACGAGTAGTGCCCTGACGAGCGCCTTGCGCAAGCGCCGTCAGCGCAACGGGCCGACCACCGACTCCGCCGCAACCAGGGCCTCGCCGCTGTCCACCAGCCGGACGGCGGCGTCGATCTCGGGGGCCAGCCACCGGTCCGGGCCAGGTCCTGCGACCTCGACCCGCAGCCGGTCACGCACGGCCGCGGTGGCCGGGGCAGGCGCCAGCGGGCCGCGCATGTCCAGGGCGCGGGCGGCGGTGAGCAGCTCGACCCCGAGCACCCGTGTCAGCCCCTCCAACGCCCGTCGCAGCTTGCGGGCGGCGGCCCAGCCCATGGAGACGTGGTCCTCCTGCATCGCGCTCGTCGGGATCGAGTCCACGGAGGCGGGGACGGCGAGCCGCTTCAGCTCCGCCACGATCGACGCCTGCGTGTACTGGGCGATCATGTGCCCGGAGTCCACGCCCGGGTCGTCGGCGAGGAACGCCGGCAACCCCTGGTTGCGCGCCACGTCCAGGAACCGGTCCGTGCGCCGCTCACTCATCGATGCGAGGTCCGCCACCGCGATCGCGAGGAAGTCCAGCACGTAGCCCAGCGGGGCACCGTGGAAGTTGCCGTTGCTCTCCACCCGCCCGTCCTCCGTGACCACCGGGTTGTCGATGGCCGCGGACAACTCCCGGCCCGCCACCACCTCCGCGTGGCTCAGGGTGTCGCGGGCAGCGCCGTGCACCTGAGGGGCACACCGGAGCGAGTACGCATCCTGCACCCGCGTGCACTCGGGCGTCCGATGGCTCGCCATCACCTCCGACCCGGCGAGCAGCACCCGCAGGTTCGCCGCCGACTCCGCCTGCCCCGGATGGGGACGCAGCGCCTGCAGGTCCGGCGCGAACACCGCATCCGTGCCCAGCAACGCCTCCACACTCATCGCCACCACGACATCGGCCGTGCGCAACAGCCGCCGCAGGTCCGCACACGCCAGCACCAGCATCCCCAGCATCCCGTCGGTGCCGTTGATCAGCGCCAGGCCTTCCTTCTCCTCCAGCACCACCGGCGCGATCCCCGCGGCCGCCAGCGCGTCGGCGGCGGGCTGCCGCTCGCCCAGGGCGTTGCGAACCTCGCCCTCTCCCATCGCCGCGAGCGCGCAGTGCGCGAGCGGCGCAAGATCCCCTGAGCAGCCCAGCGACCCGAACTCCCGCACGACCGGCGTGATCCCCGCCGACAACATCCCGGCGTACACCCGTGCCGTCTCGGGCCGCACCCCGGTCCGGCCCGTCGCGAGCGTCGAGAGGCGCAGCAACATCAACGCACGCACCACCTCCCGCTCGACCTCCGGACCCGACCCTGCCGCGTGCGACCGCACCAGACTGCGCTGCAACTGACCCCGCAGCTCCACCGGAATGTGCCGGGTCGCCAACGCCCCGAACCCCGTCGACACCCCGTAGTGCGGCCGCACGTCACATGCGAGTGCCTCGACGGCCTTGCGACTTGCGGCGATCTCGTACTCCGCGTCCGCCGAGAGAACGACAGCGGCCCCCTCCCGGGCTACGGCGAGGATCTCTGTTCGGGACAGCGGGCCGGTTCCGACGGTGACTGGCTGCATCAGTGCATGGGACACCGAACGCCCACCTCGCCACCACATGCCACCCAAGATCACTGTCCGGGATCCCGGACAGTTGCTAGCGTCGCCTGGTGTCCGGTCAAGCGGTGAAGGTGCCCGCGGCGCACCAGGTGCTGGCGGTCCTGGGCTACCTCGCTCGACAGGCCACACCCGTGCCCGCGGCCGCGATCACCCGTGACCTGCAGCTTCCCCGCTCCACCACCTACCAGTTGCTCACCACGCTCGCCGAGAGCGGGTTCGTGGTACACCTCGCCGACGAACGGCGCTACAGCCTCGGAGTGGCTGCTTACGAGCTCGGCACGGGGTATGTCCGGCAAGCGCCGCTACAGCGCATTGCGAGGGTGCCGCTCGGACGGCTCGTCGACCGCACGGGGCACACGGCTCACCTGGCCGTGCTGCACGGCCGGGAGGTCATCTACGTCATCGAAGAGCGGGCGCCCGGTCGCCCGCCCCTCGTCACCGACGTCGGCGTGCGGCTGCCCGCGCACCTCACCGCCAGCGGCCGCGCCATGCTCGCGGCTCTGACCAGGGCACACGTGCGAGCGCTGTATCCGGAGCCCGACGCGTTCGTCACCCGTCACGAGGTGGGACCGCGGTCGCTGTCCGCGCTGCGCCGGATTCTGGTGGAGACCCGCCGCCGCGGCCACGCGATCGAGGACGGCGAGGTGACCCCCGGCCTCGTCTCCGTCGCCGTGGCGGTACTCGACAGCGCGGCCTACCCCGTGGCCAGCGTGACCCTCACCTTCCCCGACTACGCACCCGCCGAGGAGCAGACCGTGCTCGTCGCCGAGGTGAACCGCACCGCCCGGGCGGTCGCCCACCGCATCGGCGGGCAACTGCACTCGGCCACCGAGTGAGCCGGACGTGGAACCGGCCCAGCGGCCGGGACCCCGTCGCACGATGCGACGAGTCCGCGGACCGCCGGGCCGGCGTTCCCGGGCGTGGCGCGACCTCACGCCCCGTGGCGGTCACCCACTCCGAGCCGGGAGCACGTGGTCGCCGACCTTGTCGGTGCTGAGGCACAGCGAGCACACGTGAGCATCATGCGTGTGGCAGGCGACCATGTCGGGCCGCTCGAACTCCTGACGGCAGACGTGGCAGTCGAGCACCTCGCCGGACGGGTTGCCGTGCTCGTCGTACATCGGCTCGGCGATGCCGTCGTCGTCGCGCCGGAGGTAGTACTTCCCCCGGGTCGCGAGCGCGATGATCGGCGGCATGACAACGCCCAGGCCGATGGCGACGAGGGGCGAGAACGGCTGGACCGCCGCTCCGAGGCCACCGAAGAAGACGACGATCGACACGCCGGCGGCGATGACCATGGATCCGAAGCCGACCGGGTTGATCGCGTACAGCATCCCGCGACGGAACTCGGGCTTCTTCGGCGAGATCTTCAGCAGGTACTTGTTGATCGCGATGTCCGAGGCCACCACGACGACCCAGGCCATGCCGCAGTTCGCATAGAACCCGAGGATGGTGTTGAGGAAGTCGAACATGTTGGCTTCCATCAGGATCAGCGCGATCGCCAGGTTGACGCCGAGGAACACCAGGCGGCCCGGGTAGTGCTTCGTGACACGCGTGTAGGAGTTCGTCCACGCCAGCGAACCGGAGTAGGCGTTGGTGACGTTGATCTTGATCTGGCTGATCACGACCAGCACCACGGCGAGGGTCAGGGCGGCCCAGCCGGGCATGATGTCCTGGTAGATCTCCAGGAACTGGTGCACGGGCTGGTTGGCCACGGTGGCACCCTCGGCGACGTTGGCGATGATGTAGACGGCGAGGAACAGCCCGATGACCTGCTTGATCGCCCCGAAGATCACCCAGCCCGGCCCGGCGAGGATCATGGCCGTCCACCAGCGCCGTGAGTTCTCCGGCGTGCGGGGCGGCATGAACCGCAGGTAGTCGATCTGCTCGGCGATCTGGGCGATGAGCGACAGGCACACACCGGCCGCGAGCATCACCGATCCGAGGTTGGGCGCACCCTGCCCGTTCTGACCCTGGTAGGCGAAGAACGAACCGACCGAGTCGGGGTGCGTGATCAACAGGTAGGCGAACGGCAGCACCATCAGCACCAGCCACAGGGGCGTGGTCCAGACCTGCAGCTTCGAGAGCAACGACATCCCGTAGACGACGAGCGGGAAGATGATCAGCGTCGACACGGCGTACCCGAGCCAGAGGGGGATGTGCAGGCCGAGTTCGAGGCCCTGCGCCATGATCGAGCCCTCGAGCGCGAAGAAGATGAAGGTGAACGTCGCAAAGATGACGTTCGTGACCACCGATCCGTAGTACCCGAACCCACTGCCTCTGGTGATCAGATCGAGGTCCAGGTTGTACCGCGCTGCGTAGAATGCGAGCGGAAACCCGGTGGCGAAGATGACGACCGCGAACACCAGGATGCCCCATAGCGCATTCGTGGTGCCGTAGGAGATTCCAATGTTTGCGCCGATGGAAAAATCTGCCAGATAGGCGATGCCGCCGAGTGCGGAAACAGCCACCACGCCGGTGGACCACTTCCGGTAGCTGCGCGGAGCGAAGCGCAGCGTGTAGTCCTCCAAGGTTTCCCGGGCAGCGATACCCACATCGCCTGCCCCAGTTGCGGGTTTGGTCATCATGAGCGACGGATCATGCGACACGCACTGACCTCCGACTATTCACGCTGAGATACTCATGCGAGTATCAGTCAGCAATCGCCGGAGTCGGTTTCCACGCGATAATGGCTGTGTTAAGCCCGTGATCACGGGCGAAGCCACGGTCCAGGACCTGCGCCCATCGGCCGGCCGCCCCGGAGCGGACGCAGTCACCTCGCGGCGGCCCGGTTTCGCGGGCGACCGCCGAGGGGCGGCAGAGCCTCCTGGAGTCGCGGCCACCCTTGATCACCAATCGGGGACGGGCAACCGTGCCACACACTGCTGGACGTCCCGAAACGACGATCACCGCCCGGATCAGCAGGCACCGGCCGGACTCCCCCGACAGTCCCACCCCGGCGTTCGGTCCGGGGATGGGCCCCACCACCAGGCATGATCACCGACTGGGGACCGGCAACCGGGCCACACACGGCTCCGCGTCCCGAAGTGATGATCAACGTACGACGGCGACCGCACCACCCCCGTACCTGAGCCATGATCGCCAATCGGGGACCGACAACCGCACTACACGCGGCTCCAGGTCCCGAAATGGTGATCAACGACCGGGTCACATAGGGCAGGCCGGAGCCCCGGCCCGCACCAGGTCATGATCACCGACTGAGGACCGACGACCGGGCCACGCACGGTTCCGCGTCCCGAAATGGCGATCAACACCTGAGGCAGGGTGTGCCGGCACACGCCTGGGGCGCACCAACCCCAGCCTCTGGCCATGATCGCCAGCCGGAGGTCGGCAAACCGCGATACCAGCCTCCGACGCGCACAGTGCCGGAGAGCGAGCCAGGCGGTGGCGAGCGGCTCAGGGCGCGGCGCCGCTGGATCAGGCCTTCCGGTAGTCGACCAGCAGACCTGTCTCTGCGTCCCGAACGGCGATCACGACCGGCGGCGGGGCGACGGCGCCATGATCGCCATTCAGGGACCGGCTACCGTGCGACACACGGCCCAAAAGCCCGGCAACGGCGATCAACACTTGAGACAGCCGCGCCGGCATAGTCCCCAGGGCGCACCAGCCCGCGCCCCGGCCATGATCGCCAATCGAGGACCTGGAACCGCACCGCGCACGGCTCCGGGTCCCGAAATGGTGATCAAGGCCGGCCGGCGACCCCCGAACGGGCCGCCCGGCCGCCGCCCGGCCGCCGCGCAGCCCCACTCCAGGCCATGATCACCGACTCGGGACCGGCAACCGCGCCACACACGGTTCCGCGTCCGGTAACGGCGATCAACACCCGAGGCGACCGTGCCGGCACAGCCCCGGGAAGCGCCGGCCCCGCGCCGCGGTCATGATCGCCGACCGGGAACGGGGAACCGCGCCGCACACTGCTCTGTGTCCCAAATGGTGATCAACCTCCGAAAGGCACCGAGACCCCGCGGACCACCAACCCCCGTCCGCTGGCCATGATCACCGGTCCGGAACCGGCGGCAGGGCCACACACGGCTCCACGTCCCGGGATGATGATCAACGCGCGCGGCAGGCGCCCGCCCCTGCCCGCTGCGCGCCGGCAGCGGACAGGGTGACACTCGATCCCCATGTGCGCCGGGACCCCCGGGCTCGGTTTCGTCGGGCCGGACGCCAGCGGGCTTGTCGACCCGCCTGCCCCGTTGCCTCCCGGAAGGGGCGGCTAGCGACCCAGCCGGTAGCGGATCAGCCGCGAACTGTTGCTCACCACGGCCACGGACGACGCGTTGTGCAGGACGGCCGCCACCACTGGGCTCATCGCTCCCCCGGCCGAGACGACGAGGCCGGCCGCGTTGACCGCGATCGACATGCCGTAGTTCTGCCGGATCAGGCCGATGCTGCGCCGCCCGAGGTCTCGTAGGTCGAGGAGTTTGCGCAGGTCGTCGCCGGCCAGGGCGACGTCGGCGGTCTCGACCGCCACGTCGGTGCCCGCCACCCCCATCGCGATGCCGATGTCGGCGAGCGCCAGCGCGGGGGCGTCGTTGGTGCCGTCGCCCACCATCGCGACGGTGTATCCCTCGTCCTGCATGGATCGGACGAGATCCTGCTTCATCTCGGGCGAGACCTGCGCCCGGAACTCCTCGATCCCGAGCTCAGCGGCCACGGCGGCGGCCGTCTCCGAGTGGTCGCCGGTGAGGAGCACGATCCGGCGCACGCCGTCGGCGCGCAGCGCGTCGAGCACCTCGCGGGACTCCGGCCGCAGCGTGTCCCGCAGTGACACGAGGCCGACCAGGGTGCCGTCCACGGCCAGCAGCAGCGGGGTCTCGGCGGCCGCTTGCAGCCTGCGGACCCAGTGGTCAGCGGCGGCACTGATCGGGATCCCCTCCTGCGCCAGCAGCTCGCGGCTGCCGATCAGCAGGATCCGCCCGTCGGACTCCACCCGCATCCCCTGCCCGAGCAGCACCTCGCACTCCTCGTGCGGCGGGATCGTGATGAGCCGCTCCTCCGTGGACCGGATGACGGCCTGGGCCAGCGGATGCCGCGAGTGGATCTCCGAGCTCGCGGCGTAGGCGAGTACCTGCTCCGGTGTCCAGGCGTCGTGGAAGGAGACGACGTTGGTGACGATCGGGTGGCCGATCGTGAGCGTGCCGGTCTTGTCGAAGATCACCGCGTCCATGCGACCGGCCGCCTCGAGGTGCGCGCCGCCCTTGATCAGGATCCCGCGACGGGCGCCGTTGCCGATGGCCGCGCTGATCGCCGTGGGTGTGGCCAGCCCGACCGCGCAGGGGCACGCGACCAGCAGCATCGTCATGGCGCGCCGGACGTCACGGGTGACCAGCAGGGTGAGCGCCGACAGCGCGAACGACGTGGGCACGAAGCGGCGGGAGAAGTTCTCGCCCACGGTCTGGATCGGCGCCCGGTCCTGCTGGGCCTGCTCGACCCGGTTGATGATGCGCCCGATCGCGCTGTCGCGGCCCACCGCCGATGCCCGCACCACCAGCCGTCCGCGCAGCACCACGGTGCCTGCGTAGAGCGACCTGCCGGGCGCGACGGTGATGGGCAGCTGCTCGCCGGTGATCGCCGCCTGGTCGACGATGCCCTCACCCTCGACGATCACTCCGTCGACGGGCAGCACGACATGCTCGTGCACCACCACCTGGTCGCCGATTCCGAGCTGGTCGATGTCGACCTCGAGCTCGGTGCCGTCCGCGAGCCGGATCCAGGCCCTGGTCTGCGCGCCGGTGAGCAGCTCGGAGATCGCCCGCCGGCTGCGGCGCAGCGTCAGGTCCTGCAAGTATTCGCCGATGTTGAGCAACCACAGCACAGTGAGCGCGACGACGTTCTCCCGCAGCACAAGGCTGGCAACTGTGGCCGCGGAGACGAGTGCGTCGGTGCCGGCTCCTCTGCGGCCCGTGAGCGAGCGCAGGGCACCGCGCAGGAACGGGTAGCCGGTGAAGATCGTGACCCCGGTGGCGACCGTGCGACTGGTGGGCCCGAGCATCGGGGGCCTGCGCAGCCCGTACCGGCGCAGTCCCAGCCCGGCCAGCGCCAGCCCACCCACGACCAGGCGGACCAGACCGCCGTTGGTGGTGTCCGCCGAACGCGGAGTGCGCTCGGCGGTGGCCTGGGGGTCGGCACCCAGTCCCTTGCCGATCGCCTCGACGAGCTCGGTGCGGTCGCAGCGCTGCGGGTCGAACCAGACAACGACGTTGCCGGTGCGCGGGTAGGCGTACACCTGACGCACGTGCGGCACGGCGTCGACGGCATCCTCGACCGCGACGGCGAGGGGCGGACTACCGATCAGCTCCGGAGTATCGAACCGGACGCGGCCGGCCGCGTCCGAGACAACGGTGATCGCCACGCGTGCCTAGTGCTCGTGGTTGTGGATCGAAGCCGCTCCGCCGGGAGCAGGTGACTGTTCGCCGACCTTGTCCCGCGCCTCGCTGACGATGTCGGCGGTGGTGAGCCGGGCCTTCTCGGCTCCGGTCTCCGCGAGCCGCGCTCCTCGCAGCCCCCACGAGGTGACGGTGACCGCCGCGCCGTGGAACACGTCGCTGCGCATCAGTCGCTTGACCCCGTCGTAGGCGACCGCACCTACCGCGCCGCTGGCCACCAATCCTGTGGCCTTGCCCAGGAATCCGCCGATCATCTCACCAGCTCCTCGTCCGCAAGAAACCTGGTGAGCGTACGTGACAGCCTCCCGCATATTCGGCCTTCTCCGCCCATATGGCCGACCACAATGACATGATAACGATCACCATTTGCGGTCAGTAGTCGGTTCGTACCAGTCCGTTGAACCCGGGGACGGGCGCTCCCCTCGCCCATCTCCGGGAGTCACCGTTCAGCACAAAACACACACCGAATGTGATGGCGTTACAGCGGCGATTCCTTGCCGGCGCAGAAGAATCATGAAAATCCAGACTTAACGGTCGCCTCGCGGCCCGACCCGGGCGCTCCGAAGCGGTGGCCGCATGAGTACCCGGAAGAGCGCTCCGGGTGGACACCGCCCGGCGGCTGGGCAACGATGCCCGTGCGGGGTATAGGTATCAATCGAGTGAACGGAAGGAGTGCCGATGGCCGAGTTCCGGCCGGTGCTCGTCCTGCTCGGCGTCGTCGTGGTGACAGTGCTGCTGATCTACGGGATGTCCCGCATGCTCTCTGTACGCCCGCCGGCGCTGGAGGTCACCCCGTTCAGCGGCGGCCTGCCCCCGGCCCAGCACGCGTTCTCCCGCTTCCACGTCCGGTGGTACACCGTGACGATGGTCTTCCTGGCCTTCGACATGGAGATGGTGTTCATGTACCCGTGGACGCTCGTCGTGTCCCGGGTCGGCCCGGCCGCGGTGATCGAGATGTTCACGTTCCTGGCCATCCTGCTGGCCGGGGTCGTCTACGCGTGGCGGGAGGGAGCCCTGCAGTGGACCTGACCGCCCGCCTGCTGCGCTTCGCCGCCGCCCGGCCGCACGTGCTGGTCGTGCCGGCGGTCGGCGGCACCGCAGAGCGCCTGGCGGTCGAGGCCGAGCTCGCCAGGCGTGGCTGGCCCGTCGCTCCGAGTCCGGCCGACACCGATGTGCTCGTGGTGGCGGGAGTCCCCGGCCCGCAGCTCACAGCCGTTGTCGAACGGCTGTGGCAGCAGGTGCCCGCCCCACGTACCCGCGTGGACGTCGCAACGGCGAGCACAGCCGCGCCCGCGCTGGACCGAGCCGCAGCGGACCTCGCCGACACCGCTCGGCAACGCCGCGAACCCGCCTGGCCCTCCTCCCATGCCCGGCACGGAGAACACCGCGAACACCTGCCGAGCGAGCGCCGCGGCACGGAACACAGCGAGCACGAGCAGCACGAACACCGCGAGCACCAACCCAGCTCGCATCAGCACGCCGGTCATCAGCACGCCGGTCATCAGCAGGGCGGGCATCAGCAGGGCGGGCAGCAGCAGGGCGGGCATCAGCACGGCGGCGGGATGGAGATGCCGGGTGGGCTGCCGATGGCCGACGTCGGCCCGGACCGCGACGGGCTGATGCTCGACCGGTTGCACGTCCCGCTCGGCCCGGTTCTGCCCGACTGGCCCGCAGGCCTGGTCGTCGACGTGGTCCTCCAGGGCGATGTCGTGCAGGAGGCCAATGCCCGGGTCCTCGATCCGCCTGCCCACGACGACACTGCCCCGCCCGCGTTCTGGAGCGATGCGGACAGCAGCGCGGGGCACACGCGCCGTCGCGCGGCCCGCCACCTCGACGCCCTGGCCCGCCTCCTCGGCACAGCAGGCTGGGCCGACCCCGCGGCCACGGCCCGCCACCTCCGTGACGAGCTCCTCGCCGGCGCCCCGGCGGAGTCGCTACGTCCGCGTGCGGATGCGCTGGTGGAGAGGGTCCGGCGGTCGCGCATGCTGCGCCGGATGCTGCGCGGGGTCGGCACCGGCGCGGGCGATGTCACCGCGCTGCTCGCCGCCCGGCTCGCGGCTCTGCCGACCGCGCTGGCAGCCGTCGACAACCCTGCGCACGCCGACGACGACCCCGGCGACACGGACGCCCCCACTCCCGACGAGCTGGCCGGTCTGCTCGTCGGGGCAGAGCTCGCCGCAGCGCGGCTGATCGTCGCCGCCGTGGACCCGGACACCGACCGCGTCACCGTCACCCGAGCCGAACAGGCGCCGCATGGGTGAGCCGATGCCCATCGAGTTGCCCGGCGCTCTGCCCGTGTGGTGGGTCCTGCTGTTGCCGCTGCTCCTCGCGCTGGCGGCATGGGCGACCACCGCGTTCGACACCGCCCTCACCGCACGCGCCGCCGGGCGACCGATCGGTCCGGTCCCGGCCACGCTCGCGCCTCTGCGCGAGTCCGCGCGGCTGCTGGTCGGGCAGCGCCGTCGCACGGTCGCCGCGGATCCGGTGCTCTGGCGGCTCGGCACCGCGGTGCTGCCGGTGGCCGCGGTGCTCGCCGCCGCCGTACTCCCGCTCGGGTCGCGGCCCGTGGCCGATCTCGGGGTCGGTGTCGTCTGGTTCAACGCCATGGAGGTGCTGGCGTGGGCCGCGGTCTGGATGGCCGGGTGGGGACCCGACAGCGCGCTGAGCCTGGTCGGCGGCTACCGGTTCGTCGCACAGGGCCTGGCGTACGAGCTGCCGCACATGTTCGCGATCATCACTGCCGCACTGGGTGCGCAGAGCCTCCGGATCACCGACATCGTCACTGCCCAGCAGGGCCTCTGGTTCGTGGCGATCATGCCGGTCGCCTTCGTCGTGTACCTGGTCTCCGCCGCCGCCATGGCGTTCTGGGGCCCGTTCGACGCGCCGGTGGATCGCGGCGTCGCGGGCGGGGCCGCCGCGGAACTGTCCGGCGTCGACCGGCTCGTGTTCGCGGGCGGGCGGTGGCTGTTGCTGGTGGTCGCCGCCGCCATGGCGGTGCCGCTGTTCCTCGGCGGCGGCAACGGGCCGTGGCTGCCCGCCTGGCTGTGGGTGGCGATCAAGACCGCGGCGGTGCTCGGCGCCATGGTGTGGCTGCGCCACCGCTTCCCGACGATCCGGATGGACCGCTGGACCGAGTTCTCCTGGATCGTGCTGGTCCCGCTCATGATCGCCCAGGCGCTGGCCGTCGCGCTCGTCGTGCTCGGCCGCGGAGGAGGAGGGATGTGAATGGCCTCGACCGCCCTGTTCTGGATCCTCGCAATCGCCGCGGTGGTCTCGGGGTTCGCGGTGTTCCGGCTGGGCTCGATGGCACGGGTGACGTTCGCGCTGCTCGGCTCGTTCCTGGCCGTCGCCGGTCTCGTGCTGCTGCTCGGGCTCGGCTACCTCGGAGTGCTCATCGCCCTGATGATGGTGATCGAGATGGTCATCATGGCGGTTTTCATGATCATGTACATGATGAACCCTGCCGGGCTGATGCCGATGGCGATGTATCACAACAAGGCGGGCTCGATGGCGATCGCGATCGGCACCTTCGCCGCGCTCGCCGCCGGAATCCTGCTGGTCGACTGGCCTGTGCGCCGCGGATCACCGGCTCCGGACCTGACGTTCGCACTCGGCGAAGCCCTGATGGGTGGCCAGATGCTGACCATGATGACGCTCGGCGTGGCCCTCTTCGCCACGATCGTCACCTCCGTCGTGCTGGCCACGAACCGCGGCCGCTACGACCGGTTCGGCGACGACCTACGCACCCGGCCCGCCGACGACCCCGCGGCCGGGAGGGCCGGACGGTGATCCTCCAGCTGTTCCTGCTCGCCGCGGCCGCGCTCTTCGCGATCGGCCTCTACGGGGCGCTGTCACAGCAGTCGATCGTGATGCTCATGATGGGCCTGGAGCTGATGCTGAACGGCGTCATCCTCGCCACCGCGGCGTTCTGGTACTTCCTCGCCCCCGGCGGCACCGACGGCCAGGTCCTCATCGTCGTGATCATCACCGCGATGGCAGTGGAGATGGCTGCCGGGTTCGCGGTGGTCACCGCGATCTACCGTGCTCGCCAGGTCGACATGACCGACAGCGCGACCGACCTGCGGGGCTGACCGGATGCCCGCATCGGCGCTGTTGTGGTCGCTCGTCGCAGTCACGCTCGGGGCCGGTGGCGTCCTCGCCCTCGCCGGTCGCCGGGCCGACCGCTTCGCCGCGCCCGTCTCGATCCTGCTCGCGGCCGTCGTGCTGGCGCTCGCGATCGCCGCCGCGGTACTCCGCCCGACCGCCGATGCACCGCTGTTCGCCGGGATCCGCGCCGGGCTGGCCGTGGATGGGCTGTCCGCGACGATGGTCGTCACGGTCTCCGGCGCCCTTCTCGCGGTGCTACTGGTCGCGGCGGGCGAGCCCGGGCTGCGTACCGGCCGATTCGTCGGCCTGATGCTGCTGTTCGCCGGAGCGATGCTGGTGACGGTCACCGCCACCACTCTCGCCGTGCTGCTGATGGCGTGGGAGGTGATGGGCGCGACCAGCTGGGCGCTGATCGCCTACCACCGGGGTGACCCCGCTGCCGTCCGTGCCGCCCACACCGCATTTCTCACCACCCGCACCGCCGACCTCGGCCTGTACCTCGCCGCGGGTGCGGCGCTGGCAGGCGGGATCGGCTCGCTCGACCTCGCTGCCCTGCCCGCCACACAGGGCGGCTGGCTGCACCTGGTCGCCGCCGGTGTGATGGTGGCGGCGCTGGGCAAGTCGGCGCAGCTGCCGTTCAGCTTCTGGCTCTCCGGTGCGATGCGGGGGCCGAGCCCGGTCTCCGCGCTACTGCACTCGGCGACCATGGTGGCCGCGGGCGCGTACCTGCTGCTACGCCTGGCGCCGCTGCTCGAGGCGAGCGGATGGGCGGCCCCGGCCGTGGCCTGGACCGGTGTGGCCACCGCTGTGCTGCTCGGGCTCGTCGCGGTCGCCCAGACCGACCTCAAGCAGCTGCTCGCCGCATCCACCTGCGGGCAGATCGGCTACATGGTGCTCGCCGCAGGCGTCGGCGGAACGGCTGCCGGCACGCTGCAGCTGGTGGCGCACGCCGCCACGAAGAGCCTGCTGTTCCTCCTCGCCGGGGTCTGGCTGGTCACGCTCGGCACCCGCCGGCTGGACGGCCTGCGCGGCGCGGCCCGGCGGTTCCGGCTGGTCGGACTGACCTTCACCGTCGGTGCGCTGACCCTTGCCGGGATTCCGCCGCTCTCGCTGTGGGCCACCAAGGACGCGGTCCTGGCCGCCGCTCTCGAACGCTCACCCGCCCTCTACGTGGCCGGGCTCGCCGCCGCCGTGATCGCCGCCTGCTACAGCGTCAAGGCGCTCTGGTACGTGTGGCAGCCCGCTGTGTCCGGCACCGGGCGGGTCGAGCGGGAGCCTGCCGATCGCGTCGCCGCTGTGGTGCGTCCGCCGCTCGTCGTACTCGCCGTGCTCGCGGCAGGGCTCGGCCTGCTGCCCCTCCTCGCAACCGGCGTTCTCGCGCCCGTCCCGGCGCCGGCCGGATGGGAGCTGGCCGTGTCCGCGGTTCTCGCTCTCGGTGCCGCGGCGTTGACCTGGCGTCTGGCCTCGCGGCTCCCGGCACCCGCACTGCTGCACGGATGGCTCGGAGTCGAGCGCGCGGTGCACGCGGTGCTGGTGCGCCCGACACTCGCCCTCGCATCGGCACTCGCCCGGTTCGACGACCGGGTGCTCGACCGGGCCGTCGATGGTGCCGGCCGTGCCACGGTCCGTGCGGCGCGGATGCTGGACCGGCGGGCCGAGAACCCCCTCGACTCGGGTGTGGGCGCCATCGCCGCAGCTGCGCGGGCCCTCGGCCGGTGGGCCCGGCGGCCGCAGACCGGGCAGCTGCACCAGTACTACGCACAGATGGCCGTCGGCTTCGCCGTTCTGGCCGCGCTCGCCGTCGTGATCACGGTGCGGTGAGCGCGATGCTGTCGCTGATCGTGTTCCTGCCTGCCGCCGTCGCGGCAGCGCTGATGTGCGTGCCCGCCAGTGCCCCGCGCCGCGTGTTCGTCGCCGCGTGGATCGCCACCGGCCTCGCGGACATCGGGCTGCTCGTCGCCGTCTGGGTGGGGCTGCCCGACCCACCCGCATTCGGATTCGAGGAACAGCTCCCGTGGATCCCGACCGCCGGGATCTCCTACCACGTCGGCGTGGACGGCCTGTCGATCCCGCTGCTCATGCTCACGGCGGTGCTGTTCACGACGTGCGCGGTGTTCGCGCTGCGGGAGACCCGCCGGGTGAGGGCCTACGTGGCGCTGTTCCTCGCCCTGCAGACGGTGTGCCTCGGCGTGTTCGTGGCGCTCGACCTGATCCTGTTCTTCCTGTTCTTCGATCTCTCGATCGTGTTCATGTACTTCCTGATCGCCGGGTGGGGCCACGGCGAACGGGGGCGGGCGGCGGCGCTGAAGTTCTTCCTCTACACGTTCCTGGGCTCGCTGGCCCTGCTGCTCGGGTTCATCCTCTTGTTCCTGGCCGCCGAGCCGCACACGTTCGACATCCCGGAGCTGGTCGCGGCCAACCCGCTGGCGGGCGGCGGGCTCTACGCCGGTCTGGCGTTGCTCGCGATCGGTGTCGGGCTGGCGGTGAAGACCCCGACGGTCCCGTTCCACACCTGGCTACCGCCCGCTCATACCGAGGCACCCGCCACCGGCTCGGCGATCCTCGCCGGAGTTCTGCTGAAGCTCGGCACCTACGGGTTCGTGCGTATCGCGATGCCGGTACTGCCCAGCTCCTGGCGGCAGTACGCGCTGGTCGTGGTGGTCGTCGGGGTGGTGTCGGTGGTGTACGGAGCGCTGGTCGCGCTCGCCCAGAGCAACCTCAAGCGCATGATCGCCTACACCTCGGTCAACCACATGGGCTACGTCCTGCTCGGGATCGGCGCGGCGGGACTCGTCGCCGGCACCGACGAGCAGGCCCGCCAGCTCGCGACCACCGGAGCCGTGACCCAGATGGTGTCCCACGGACTGATCACCGGTGCCCTGTTCCTGCTGACGGGAGTCCTGTACGACCGCGGCCGCACGTACGACATGGCGGAGTACTCGGGGCTCGCGCCACGCACGCCCCGCTTCGCCACGCTGTTCGCGGTGGCCGCGTTCGCCTCGCTCGGGCTGCCGGGGTTCTCCGGGTTCATCGCCGAGTTCCAGATCTTCACCGGGTCGCTGTCCTCCGCGCCGGTGGCCACGGCGGTGGCGGTCACCGGCATCCTGGTCACCGCGGGGCTCTTCCTGCTCGCGCTGCAGCGGCTCTTCCTCGGCCCGCTGCGGGTTCCCGACGCTCCGGGCACTCCCCACCCGTTCCCCGACCTGCGCCCATCCGAAGCGGCAGCGATCATCCCGCTGCTCGTCCTCGCCACGGTCATCGGCATAGCGCCCCGGTTCCTGCTCGACGTCATCGAACCGGCCGCACTGACCGTCAACCAGCTGGTCTCGCGGTGAGCCGACGACCGGCACGGCGCGGGTGACGACGGGTGCCGATGACGAACGAGAACCCCGCCGCGCTGATCCCGGAACTGGCGCTGCTCTGCGGTGCCGTGCTCGGGCTGCTCGTGGGGGCGTGGCTCCCACGCCGGCACCAGCGGCCGGTCCGGCTGCTCGCCGCCGCAGCCTGCGTCGTCGGGCTCGTGGCGACCGGCGTGGCCGCGACCGCCCCGCCGCAGGTCGTGTTCGGCAGCAGCTACGCGGTGGACACCGCCACCAACGCCACCCGTGCGATCGTGCTCGTCGCCACGCTGCTCGCCCTCTGGCTCGCGGCCGACACGGTGGACGGGCACCCCCGGGAGAGCGAGTTCTCCGTGCTGCTGCAGCTCGGGGCGCTCGGGACGATCCTGCTGGCGGGCGCGGCCGACCTGTTGCTGTTGTTCGCGGCGTTCCTGCTGGCCAGCGTGCCGATGTATGGCCTTGCCGGATGGGCGAAGGCCGGGCGGGCCACCGAGGCCACGATGAAGTACTACCTGTCGGGTGCGTTCGCGGGCGTCGCGATGCTCACGGGCACCGCGCTGCTCTACGCGGCAGGCGGCGCCACGGGGTATGCCGCTCTGCGTGCCGGGCTCGGCACGGGTCCTGCCACCGTCGCCGCGGTGGGGCTGGTCGCCGTGCTCGTGGGACTCGCGTTCAAGGCGAGCGCCGTGCCCGCCCATTTCTGGGTGCCGGACGTCACCGACGGCACTCCGGCCCCGGTCGCGGCCGTGATCACCACGATTCCCAAGATCGGCGCGCTCGCCGGTGCCTACCGGCTCCTCGACGTCGCGATCCCCGAGCAGGTCGTCGACTGGCCACTGCTCCTGGCGGTGCTCTCCGCGCTGTCCATGACGCTCGGCAACCTCGCGGCCTTCTTCCAGAGCTCCGTGCAGCGACTGCTCGCCTACTCGACCGTCTCGCAGGTCGGATACCTGCTGATAGCCGTGAGCGTCGCCGGGCGGTCCGCCGAGGCACTTCCCGGGCTGCTGTTCTACCTCGCCGGCTACGCCGTGACGAACCTCGGCGCGTTCGCCGTGGTCGCCGCCCTGCCGGCCGCTCGCACGCTCGACGACTACCGCGGTCTGGCACGCCGCAGGCCCGGCCTGGCGGCGGCGCTCGTCGTGTGTCTGCTGGGGCTGGTCGGCACTCCGCCCACCGCGGTGTTCCTCGGCAAGCTGACCGTCTTCACCGCCGCCATCGACGGGGGCTTCGCATGGCTGGCCGTCCTCGCCGTGGTCAACACGGTGGCCAGCGTCTTCTACTACCTGCGCTGGATCGCGCCGGCATTCCGCGGCTCCGACCCGGAGCGTGCGGACGTCCTGAGCCCGGCCGGGATCCGCACCCGGAGCAGCGCTCTCACGGCAGCCGCCCTGTCGCTGCTGCTCGGGATCGCCGGTGGCGCGGTGCTGCCCGTTCTCACCGGTTCACTCCTCGGCTGACGCGTGATCATATCTGCGGCAGATTAACTCTGCTTCAGAGGTATATGCTCCCGAGCATGCCACCGCCCCGCACCCCTCCTACCAGCGACGCCGTCTCCGACGCGTTGATGCCCGCCATCGGCGCGCTGCGCAGGCTGCTGCGGCGGGCCGCCGGCCACATGTTCGAGCGCGACACGCTCTCGGTGTCGCAGCGGGAGGTGCTGGCGGCGGTCAGCAAGCGCCCCGGCAGCCCCGTGGCGGATGTCGCCCAGGAGCTCGGGCTGGCCCCCAACAGCGTCTCGACGATCGTCACGCAGCTCGTCGGAGCGGGTCACATGGTTCGCGAGACCGATCCGCTCGACCGACGCGTCGGGCGGCTCACCCTCACGCCGCGAGCACAGGAGAAGGCAACGCTCGTCAGGGAGCGGCGGCGCACCGTGCTGCACGACGCGCTGGACCGGCTCACCCCCCAGCAGGTGGCCGACCTGGCCACCGGCATCGACGCGCTGGAGGCGCTGGCCGAGGCGCTGCGGGTGCTGGAGCGCGAGCACGAACGCGAAGAGGTGAAGCCGTGAGCGAGTCGGCCACACGCTCGGACGAGGCGCCGGCGGGCGAAGCGCAACCGGCGATCGCGCTCGAGTGCACGGGGCTGGTCCACCGGTTCGGCGAGACCGTCGCCGTCGATCACCTGGACCTACGCATCAACGCGGGCGAGGTGGTCGGGCTGCTCGGCCCCAACGGGGCAGGTAAGACCACCACGATCCGCGTGCTGAACACGCTGCTCCCCGTGCAGGAGGGCAACGTCCGCGTCTTCGGGCTCGACGTCCGCCGCCATGCCACCGATGTTCGCCGCAAGCTCGGCTACGTGCCCCAGCAGCTCTCCATCGAGGCGGCGCTCACCGGGCGGCAGAACGTGATGTGGTTCGCCCGGCTGTTCGACGTGCCCCGGGCCGAGCGGCCGGCGCGGGTCGACGAGGCGCTGGCCGCGATGGACCTGCTCCCGGTCGCCGACCGCAAGGCAGGCACCTACTCCGGCGGCATGATCCGCCGGCTCGAGCTCGCCCAGGCGCTCGTGAACCATCCCCCACTGCTCGTGCTCGACGAGCCGACGGTCGGGCTCGACCCGATCGCCCGCGCCGGGGTGTGGCAGCGGGTGCGCCAGATGCGTGCTGACTACGGCATGACCGTGCTGCTGACCACGCACTACATGGAAGAGGCCGACGAGCTGTGCGACGTCGTGGCCCTCATGCACCGGGGCAGGCTGCAGGTAACCGGTTCTCCCGCCGCCCTGCGCGCCGAGATCGGCCCGGACGCCACGCTCGACGACGTGTTCCGCAAGTACGCCGGTGCTGATCTGGCCGACGCCGAGGAGCAGAAGGGAATGAGGGATGTCCGTCGCAGTCGCAACACCGCCCGCAAGCTGGGCTGAGCCCGTCCGCCTGCTCGGCGCGCGGACGTGGGCGCTCAGCCTGGTCGAGCTGCAGAAGCTCCGCAGCGACCAGACCGAGCTCGTCACGCGCATGGCGCAGCCGGTGCTGTGGCTGCTCGTCTTCGGCACGATCTTCAACCGCATCCGGGCGATCCCGACCGGCGAACTGTCCTACCTCGCGTACCTGACGCCCGGCATCCTCGCCCAGTCCGCCCTGTTCATCTCGATCTTCCTCGGCATCCAGATCATCTGGGACCGCGACGCCGGCATCCTCACCAAGGTCATGGTGACGCCCACGCCGCGGGCCGCGATCGTGCTGGCCAAGGCGTTCGCCGCGGGAGTGCGCGGGCTCGCGCCCGTCGTCGTGCTCGTGCCGGTGGCGCTGTTGCTCGGGGTGTCCATCACCGTCAACCCGCTCGAGCTGATCGGCGCCGCCGTCGCGCTGATGCTCGGTGCCGGCTTCTTCGCCTGCCTGTCGATGGCGATCGCGGGCGTCGCCCAGACCCGGGACCGTCTGATGGGCATCGGCCAGCTCATGACGATGCCGCTCTTCTTCGCGTCGAACGCGCTCTATCCGATCGAGCTGATGCCCACCTGGCTCCAGGTGATCAGCCGGATCAACCCGCTGACCTACCTCGTCGACGCCCTGCGCGGGCTGCTCGTCGGCGCGCCGGCCGACATCGGGCTCGACTTCGCGGTTCTCGTCGTCGCCGCCGTCGTGGGGATCATGGGGGCGGCATCGCTCCTGGGCCGACTGGTGCGCTGAACCGAAGCCGGCCGGGCCGAGAGGTCCGTGATCTGCCCCGTCGAGGTGCTGCCTGCCCGCCACCGAGCGGGCAACATCGGGGAGGTCCGGCCGGCCGAGAGGTGAGGGTGAGCGCGATGAGCACGGAGAACCCGTGGGTGGTGCGGCGGCGGATGGTGCCGCAGCCGCGACTGCGACTGTTCTGCTTCCCCTATGCGGGCGGTGGCGCAACCGTCTACCGGGACTGGCCGCGCCTGGTCCCGCCCGACGTCGAGGTGTGCGCCGTGCAGCCGCCCGGGCGGGAGTCCCGGCTCGGCGAGGACGCCTACAGCCGCATGCAGGACCTGCTGCCGCCGCTCGCGGGTGCGCTCGGTGAGTTCCTCGATGTCCCGTACGTGACCTTCGGGCACAGCCTCGGGAGCCTGGTCAGCTTCGAACTGGCCCGCTACCTGCGGCGCACCGGTGACCCGCTGCCACGGCATCTGCTCGTGTCCGGCCGCCGTCCGCCGCACGTCCGGAGCGACGAGCACGAGCCCATGCACAAGATGGACGACGACCGGCTACTGGACGCCGTCCTGGAGCTGAACGGGACCAGCCCGGAGATCCGCGAGCACCCGGAGCTGCTCGAACTCGCGCTCCCGCTGCTGCGCGCCGACTTCGCCATCAGCGAGACCTACGAGTACACGCCCGAGGCTCCGCTCCCCTGCCCGATCACGGCGTTCTCCGGAGCGGCCGATCCGCATGTCACCAGGTCGGAGGCGGGGGACTGGGCGCAGCACACGAGCGGCGGGTTCGAGCTTCGCATGCTGCCGGGAGACCACTTCTTCCTGACCACGGCCCAGGAGCAGTTGCTCGCCGACATCTCCCAGCTGCTCTCCGGGCTCCCCGGACAGCGCTGACCTGGCCACGTGATCCGATAGGCCACTTTCACTTCGGTGCTAGCATCGGTGCTGTCCGTTCAGCAAGGAGAAGGTGAGCAGGCACATGACCGAAGCACCGGCATTGCCCCTGCACATGCGGCGCGAGCAGTTCGACCCGGTCGAGGAGCTTCTGCAGGTCCGCGACAGTGGGGGCATCACGAAGGTGCCCACGCTCTTCGGTGGCCCACCCGCCTACCTGATCACCCGGTACGAGGACGTCCGCGAGGTCCTGTCCGACGCCGTCCGGTTCAGCAACGCCCGCACCCGCAGGTTCGAGCGGCCCGACGGCCCTCAGTTCACCGAGCAGGAGCTCGAGCAGATGCGGGCCGGGCAGATGCTCGCGTTCGATCCGCCCGACCACACCCGGCTTCGGCGGATGCTCACGCCCGAGTTCACCGTGCGCCGGATGCGCAGGCTGGAGCCCCGGATCGTCGAGATCGTCGAGGGCGCCCTGGACGACATCGAGCGGGCAGGCAAGCCCGCCGACCTGGTCGCCACCTTCGCCCTGCCGGTGCCGTCGCTCGTGATCTGCGAGCTCCTGGGTGTGCCCTACGCCGACCGCGCCGAGTTCCAGCAGCGCACCGGGCGCCTGCTCGACGTGTCGCTGTCCGCCGAGGATCGGGTCGCCGTGATGCGCGAGAACCGGGCGTACATGACGCGCCTGGTGAAGGGCGCCATGGCCGACCCCGGCGAGGACATGATCGGCATGCTCATCCGTGAGCACGGCGACGACCTGAGCTTCGACGAGCTGGTCGGCATCGCCTCGCTGCTCCTGATCGCGGGACACGAGACCACCTCGAACATGCTCGGTCTCGGCACGCTGGCGCTCCTGCGCCACCCCGAGCAGCTCGCGATGGTGCGCGACGACCCGGAGATGGTCACGCCCGCCGTCGAGGAGATGCTGCGCTGGCTGTCGATCGTGCACTCCGGCATCCCGCGCACCACCACCACCGAGGTCGAGATCGCCGGCCAGGTCATCCCCGAGGGCGAGCTGCTCGTCGTCGCGCTCCCGGCGGCCAACCGCGACCCGGGCTTCATCGAGGACCCGGGGCGTATGGACATCACCCGCGGTGCGCCCGGCCACGTCGCGTTCGGCCACGGGGTGCACCACTGCCTCGGGGCGCCGCTCGCCCGGATGGAGATGCACACCGCCTTCCCTGCGCTGCTCCGGCGCTTCCCGAACCTCGCGCTGGCGGTGCCTGACGACGAGGTCGACTTCCACGTGTACAACGCGATCTACGGGTTGCGCTCGCTGCCGGTCACCTGGTGAGCACCCCGACACGACAGACGGACAGGACGGAGTCACAGGAATGAAGATCGCTGCGGACCGCGAGACCTGCATCGGCGCGGGAATGTGCGTGCTCACCGCTCCCGCCGTCTTCGACCAGGACGACGACGGGATCGTCGAGCTGCTGGTCGAGGACGTTCCCGCGGGCGACGCCGACGCCGCTCGGCAGGCCGTCGCCCTGTGCCCGTCCGGTGCGTTACGCGCCCTGGACGACTGAGGACACGCGCCCACCACGTGGTTGTTAGCGTGCGCGGATGACGGCAACGGACGGGCACGGCCTACGAGCCGACGCCGCGCGCAACTACGAGCGCATCGTCGTCGCGGCCGGCCAGGCCTTCGAGGAGGCCGGGTCGGCCGTCACGCTCGAGGAGGTCGCGCGCCGCGCCGGGGTCGGCGTCGCCACCGTGTACCGCCGTTTCCGCAACAGGGAACAGCTCGTGCGGGCCGTCTTCCAGCACATCGTCGCCGCCGAGATCGAGCCCGCCATGGCGGTGGAGACCGACGACCCCTGGCGTGACCTGGTCAGTTCGCTGGAGGCCACCGTCGAGGTGCTCGCCGGGCGGAAGGTGGTGCTCGCGATCGCCCGCGAGACGCGCGCGCTGGACCTGGAGAGCATGCGCCGCTTCGTCGCCACGATGGACCGGCCGCTACGCCGCGCCGCCGAGGCCGGTGTCGTGCGCCCGGAGTTGGTGGCGCGTGACCTCGCCGCCGTCACGATCATGGCTCTGGCCACCGTCCACCCCCGCGATCCGGGAGGTGCCGACCGCAAGCGCTACCTCGCCCTGCTGATCGACGGGCTGCGCCCGGCCCCGACCGTTCTGCCACCGCCCTCGACCCCGGACGTGCACGGCGTCTGATGAGGACAAGACTGTCGGTAGGGGGCATGGTGGTGTGGGGCTAGCGTCGAGGTGGAGGGGACAGCCGTGGGTTTCTCGATCTGTCGGACATGCGCGGTGGAACACAGCGAAGCGATCGGGGTCTGCCGGATCTGCGCCGACGAGCGGCAATGGGTGCCGGCCGAGGGGCAGCAGTGGACCACTCTGGACGAGCTGGAGGCCGCAGGCCAGCGACTCGTCTTGGCCGAGCTGGAGCCTGACCTCTTCTCCATCACGAGCGACCCCCAGGTCGGCATCGGTCAGCACACCAAGCTGATCCGCACGTCGGAGGGCAACCTGCTGTGGGACCCGATCGGCTACCTGGACGAGGAGACCGCAGCGGTCATCCGCGAGCTGGGCGAGGTCGTCGCGATCGTGCCGAGCCACCCGCACATGTTCGGGGTGCAGGTGGAGTGGAGCCGGGCGTTGGGTGACCCCGAGGTGCTGGTCGCGGAGCGGGACATGGACTGGGTCGCCCGGCCCGACCCGGTCATCCGCCCGTGGTCGGGAAAGGTGGAGCTCCTGCCGGGTGTCACGCTGACGCAGCCGGGCGGCCACTTCCCCGGTAGCGCCGTCGCCCACTGGGCGGCGGGAGCGGCAGGCGCGGGCGTGCTGCTCAGCGGCGACACGATCATGCCCAACCCGGACCGGACGTCCGTCAGCTTCATGCGTAGCTATCCGAACCGCATCCCGCTCTCCGGCGCCGTGGTCGAGCGGATCGCCCAGGCGGTCGAGGGCTTCGAGTTCGACCGGCTCTACGGCAACTTCGGCCTGAAGATCGACTCCGACGCCCGGGCTATCGTGCGCCGCTCCGCCGACCGGCACATCGGCTGGGTCCGGGGTGACTTCGACCACCTGACGTAGGAGCGCGCTGAACGACTCCGCCCTACTGCGCGCTACGGGCGGAGTTGTCCGGCACCCTCCTGCCCGCCCGGGCCCCGTCCTACCCCGGCTCGGAGGGCCGCGGCGGCTGCTCGGGCCGATTGCCTGCCGGGAAGCCTCCGCCGACGACGAGCAGGTCGAGCAGGTGACGCAGCTGCCGGTTGTCACCGCGAAGCGCCGCAGCGGACGCGGCGACGTTGGTCGTGGGGTCCATCAGCGCCCAGCGGATGCGGTGACCGGCGTCGCGGGCGAGCTGGGCGAGGAAGGCACGCTGTGTCCGGCCGTTGCCCTCGCGGAACGGGTGCAGGTAGTTGACGTCGGCCAGCAGATCGGCGAGGCGGTCGACGAACTTCTCCCGATCCAGTCCGCGCAGGTACTGGGCGTGGGCGAGGCGGTCGAACACCTCGCTGCCGGAGGAGACGAGATCCCCCGGCAGGCAGAAGAGCCCGCCGCGGCCGATCGAGACGGTGCGCAGCTCCCCTGCCCAGTCGTAGACGTCCCCGAAGATCACCCGATGGAAGGACCGCAGGTGGTCCAGGTCGTAGTCACCGGTCAGCCGGGTGCGCTGCAGGTCGTAGAGCCGCGACGCCGTCAGGTCGGCCTCGGCCCGCGCGAGCTCCAGGCGGTCGCTGATCCCGAGCCGGTTGTGCAGGACGCCGGTGTCCAGGTCGAGGTAGGGATCCCAGCTCACCGGTGGTAGCGCGCCAGCACCCGCTCGCGGAGCTCATCGGTGTCGAGGTCGCCCGCCGCGACCGCCGTGAACAACTGCTGTGCCTCCGTGCTGGGCTCGAGCCCCTCGGCCCGCACCGAGGCCAGCGCCTCCGCCACGGCCTCGCGCCGCTCGGCGGCGGCCACGAGCGCCTCGTAGTGTGAGACGGACATGACCACGGCTTCCGGCCTGCGATGGGCGCCCACGAAGACGGGCTCACTCCCGGGGCTCTGCACGCGCTTCAGCGTGGCGGCGAGGCCGGCGCGGAACTCCCGGAACGACAGGACTTCCGGCGGTCGCATGTCCGCGAAGGTACACGAATGCGTACGCATCCCGGCGGCCTGGACGTGAGCGCATTTCTTGACAGCGACGCGAAGAGGATCTTAGCTCCGATGACCATCCAACTCGGACGACACGCATCTCGGGGACCACGGTGACGGCAGCACGGAGCGCTCCGGCGGAGCGTCGGACCGGGAGCCCACTGAGTAGATCGCCACGATGAGATCCCGCGAGACGCGCACTGCCTACCTGCTGCTCGCCCCGAGCCTGTTCGGCGTGGCGGCGTTCCTGGTGCTCCCGATCCTGGTCGTGGTCTGGCTCGCCATGCAGCGCTGGGACCTGATCGGCCCGCGCACGTTCGTCGGCTTCGACAACGTCGTCGAGGTGGCGCAGGACGGGCGGTTCGCGCGATCGTTGCTGGTCACCGCCGTCTTCGTGGCGATCGTGATTCCCGCCCAGACGGTGCTGGGGCTCTGTGCGGCGCTGCTGCTCAACCGTGGCCTTCCCGGCTCTGCCGTCTTCCGCGTGGTGTACGTGCTGCCGTGGATCTGTGCGCCGCTGGTGCTCGGCGTGGTGTGGCGCTGGATCCTCGCCCCCACCGACGGCGCCCTCAACGCCCTGCTCGGCCTCCGCGTGGAGTGGTTGGCCGACCCGGCGCTGGCGCTGCCGTCGGTCGCGGCGGTCACCGTGTGGACGCAGGTCGGGTACGTGGCCCTGTTCTTCGTCGCCGGGCTGCGCGCGATCCCGTCCACGGTGCTGGAGGCCGCACTGCTCGACGGCGCCGGCCCGTGGCAGACCTTCCGCCTGGTCACGCTGCCGCTGCTGCGCCCCACACTGTTCTTCGTCCTGGTGACCGGCGTGATCTCGAGCTTCCAGGTCTTCGACTCGGTCTACGCGCTCACCCCCCTGGGCGGCCCGCAGGGCGTCACCGACGTCGTGGCCGGACGGATCTACTACGAGGCGTTCGAGTCGCGGGCGATCGGGCAGGCAGCGGTGATGGCCGTGGTGCTGTTCCTGCTCATCGCGGTGATCACCCTCGTGCAACAGCGGTGGTTCGCCCGCCGCACGACCTACGACCTCTCGACGTGAGGGCCCCCGCCCGGTTCCGGCGGGCCGTCCCCACCGGCGCCACGTACCTGCTGCTCGTCCTCGGCGCGGTGGTGACCCTGGCCCCGTTCGTGCTCAGCATCATGACGGCGCTCAAGTCACCGCGGCAGCTCGCCTCCCAGCCGGTGCTCAGCCCGCCCGACCCGCCGACGGTGGCCAACTTCACCGACCTGTTCGGCGGGCGCTACGACTTCGTGTCGCCGATCGTGGTGACCGCGCAGGTCGTGGCCGTGATCCTGGTGGGGCAGCTGCTCTTCTCGGTGTTCGCCGCCTACGCGTTCGCCCGGCTGCGGTTCCCCGGCCGCGACGCGCTGTTCTGGGTGTATCTGGCCACGCTCATGGTGCCGCAGGCCGTGACGATCATCCCGCTCTACACGATGTTCGCCGACCTCGGCATGCGCAACACGTTCTGGGCGCTGGTGCTCCCCCAGGTGTTCGGCTCGCCGTACGCGATCTTCCTGCTCCGCGAGTACTTCCGCTCCATCCCCGGCGACCTCCTCGACGCCGCGAAGCTCGACGGCGCGGGGACCCTGCGAACGCTGCGCCACGTCGTGGTGCCGATCAGCAGGCCGATCCTCGCGACGCTGGCGATCATCACCGTGGTCACCCACTGGAACAGCTTCCTGTGGCCGCTGGTGATCACCACCGGGCGCCAGTGGCAGGTTCTGACGGTGGCCACGGCCGGGCTGCAGTCGCAGTACAACGGCAACTGGACCATCGTCATGGCGGCGACGACCGTGGCGATCCTGCCGCTGCTCGTGCTGTTCCTGGTCTTCCAGCGCCACGTCATCCGCTCGATCACCATCACCGGCATCCGGTGACGAACGCAGGAGAACCAGGAGTCCCAGCATGAGACTGAGCCGGCGGGCCGTTCTCGCGGCCACACTGCTCGTACCGCTAGCCGCGTGCTCTCCCGCGGGCCCGGACGACGGACCCGCGGCCGACGGCGTCACCACCGTCTCGATGCGGGTGTGGGACGACCAGGTCGCCGCGGCGTACGAGAAGTCGTTCGCCGAGTTCAGCACCCAGAACCCCGACATCCGGGTGCAGATCCGGACGGTGCCCTACGCCGACTACTTCACCGGGCTGACGCTCGACGTGGCCAGCGGCACCGCCGACGACATCTACTGGCTCAACACGTCCTACTTCGGCGCGCTCGCCGACGGCGGCAAGCTGATCGACGTGGGCCGGGAGCTCGCAGGCGAGAGCGGCGGCTGGGTGCCGGCCGCGGTGCAGCAGTACACCCGCGCCGGGACGCTGTGGGGTGTTCCGGCGCTCACCGACGGGCGCATCGTCGTCTACTACAACAAGGCGATGGTCGACGCCGCGGGCGTCGACCCGGCGAACCTGACCTGGAACCCGACGAACCCCGCAGCCGACACGTTCCTGCCCGCGGCCCGCCGGCTCACCCGCGACGGGGCGGGACGCACCGCGGACCAGCCCGGCTTCGACCCGGGATCCGTCACCCAGTACGGCTTCAACGCCGCGCGCGACCTGCAGGCGATCTACTACAACTTCATCGGCTCGAACGGCGGCCGCTTCCAGGCTCCCGACGACACGTTCGCGATGACCGAACCGGCCACCGAGCAGGCGTTCTCCTACCTCGTCGATCTGATCAACACCCAGCACGTGAGCCCGCCCGCTGCCGCCACCAACGACAACCCCGACTTCAGCCGCGATCAGTTCCTGCAGGGAAAGATGGCGCTGTTCCAGTCGGGCACCTACAACCTCAAGAACATCGACGACGGGGCCACCTTCGACTGGGGCATCGCGCCCCTGCTCGCCGGGCCGGCGGGTCGCGTCAGCGTCGTCAACAGCGTGATCGCCGCAGGCAACGCGGACAGCCCGCGGCACGAGGCCATCCTGCGCGTACTGCGCTGGCTCGGCTCCGAGCAGGGCGCCTCGTTCGTCGGCGCCGAAGGTGCCGCCCTTCCCGCCGTCTCCGCGGCCCAGAAGGGCTACTTCGACTACTGGACGGCGCGCGGGGTCGACACGCGGTACTTCGGCGCGGACGGCGGCACCGCCACGATCCCCGCGCCGTCGGGGCCGAAGTTCGGTGCTGGCGCCACGGCGTTCGAGCCGATCCTCAACGACGTGTTCGCCGGCCGGACGCCCGTTCCGCAGGGCCTGCAAGCTGCGCAGGACGCCGGCAACGCCGCGCTGCGCTGAACCGTTCCGTCTCCTGCGTCACCACCGGCAGCGCGAGCGAACCGGGGCGTCCTAGCGTCGAGGGCGGTCCGGATCCGGCCGACTGTCGAGGGAGGCGCCCCATGAGGCCAACGTTCGTCCATCCCACGACTCTCGGGCCGAACCGGTGAGCAGCCCCGATGCGGTGCCCGACTACCCGCACCAGCTGCGGCTGGACGGCCGTGTCGTCGTGGTGCTGGGCGCGGGCGCCGGGATCGGCCGCCAGTGCAGCCACGCGCTGGCACAGGCGGGCGCCACGGTCGTCTGCGTGGGACGGCAGATCGAGCCGGTGGAGGCCGTGGCGAAGGAGATCGGCGGGGTCCCCGTGACGGCCGACGTCATCCTCCGCGACGGCATGGAGCACGTCTTCGCCGAAGCGGGCCGGATCGGCCCGGTCAGCGGCCTCGTCGACATCGTCGGCAGGGGTCTGATGGGCCCGGTACTGAGCTACGACGAGGACCGCTACGACGACCAGTTCGACGTCGTCCTCCGGCACGCCTTCCTGGCACTGCGGGTCGGTGGCCAGGCCATCGCCGAGACAGGTGGTGGGTCCATGGTGTTCATCGGCTCCGTCGCCGGGCACACGTTCGCCCCCGGCCAGACCGTCTACGGCGCCGCCAAGGCCGCGCTCCACCGCATGGTCGAGTCGGCCGGACACGAGCTCGCTCCGCTCGGCGTCCGGGTCAACGCCGTGGCTCCCGGATTCACCCACACACCCCACCTCGACGCGCTCTTCGACGAGGCGGGCTGGGCCCGCGTGGACGCCAACATCCCCCGTGGCAGCGCCGGCCAGGCGTCCGAGATCGCGGGACCGGTGCTGTTCCTGATGTCCGATCTCGCGAGCTACCTCACCGGGCAGACGATCACCGTCGACGGCGGCATGACCGGCAACATCCCCCGCCTGTTCTGACCGATCAGCGCGGCCGCGCACCCTCCCGCGAGTCGCCCATTCCACACCCGCACGTCGTCCGCCGTCCGCCTCCCGGTCAACGCATCAACACCTGACCTGCGTGTTCCTAGCATCAGGAGCATGTGGATTGGGGGGCTGCCATGCCTTTGAAGGCCTACGGAGTGCTGTCCGGGCGTGTCGTCGACACACGCCGCGAGGGGTCGTCCGACTCCCCGCACTACCAGATCCACCTCGTCGACGACGGGGGTGTGCACTACCGGGCGGCCGTGAACGTCGAGTCGGCCGAGGCACCATCGGAGCTGCGTTACCTCGTCGTCGACGACTTCCGCCACCCGGTCACCGCAGCGCTGCCCGAGGCCGGTTCGGGTTGGACGCCACTGCACCCGGGACCGGGCGGGGCGAACCTCGACTACATCCGGGCCAACCTCTTCGACCCGGCGGCCATGCGGCTGCTGCCGCCGGATGCCAACGGGCCCGACAACGACCTCGCCGACCTGCTCGACCACTACGTCCTGCGCGCGAAGGCGAACCAGCAGGTCATCGCCTACGTGTTCGGCGAACGCTGGGGCCCGGAGGACCAGGCCGACCAGGTGTTCGGCTTCCGGCCCGGCAACGGGGTGCACGACATCCACATGAACCAGGGCAACTCCGCCCAGTTCGCACGCGACGACGGCGTCTGGCAAGACGGTGGGCTGCTCCTGCACCTCGCCGACGAGTCGCGGTGGGTGGCGATCTTCCTGGCGTTCCAGAGCCAGGCGTGGCACACCGACGACACCACGGGACACACGATCTCGGGAGCCGAGGAGCCCCATCCCGCCCCGGGCGACGGCGGGGCGGCACCGGCAGGCGATGGGGTGGCCCGCATCGTCGCCGCGCTGGTCAACCCGGTAGGCCCCGCGCCCGAGGCCGAGACCGTCACGCTGATCAACGCCTCTCCCGATCCCCTCGACCTCACCGGCTGGCAGATCGCCGACCGCGCGAAGCGGACGTGCGCCGTGCCCGGCGGACCGCTCGCCGCGGGCACGACGCTGGTCGTCGCCCTCACCGACGGGGTCACGCTCGGCAACAGCGGCGGCGCCATCACCCTGCTCGACCCGCAGGGGCTGAAGGTGCACGGGGTGTCCTACACGGCGGAGCAGGCGCACGACGAGGGCTGGACGCTCGTCTTCTGACCAGCAGTCGGCTCACTGCTCGCCCGGCTGCCGAGCCGGTGCGACGGCGGGTTGCGGGCCGTCGCCGAACCGGCCGGGCCGGAACTCGGTGAGCAGCCCCGACTCCTCACCGAACACCTCGCCCGCGACGAGACGTCGCAGCAGCGGGGCGAGCGTGATGCCGCTGTGGGTCGCGACGACGTAGAACCAGGCATCGCCGTCGGTGAACCCCGCCACCGTGAGGCCGTCACCGGGGAGCGCCCGCTGTCCCAGTCGGACGGTGGCGATCTCCGCGTCCGCGGTGGACCGGAGCACCTGGGCGAGCCTGCCGAGCAACTCCTTGCCCTCCACACCGCCCGGTGTCAGAGGGACAGCCGGGTCCGCCCGTGCATCGAGGTCGAGCCCCTGCAGCAGCAGCCGGCCGCCACCATCGGGACGGACGTTCAACTGCGGTCCGGTGAGCACCCGCGACAACCGCACCGCCACGGGCTCCGTGGCAGCCAGAAGACCGACGGCTGCCGATCCGGCCCGGGTGGCGTCGACCATGGGCACGTCGACCCCGGCCAGGCCGGCCACCGCGCCCGTCCATCGTCCGGTGCAGCTCACGACGACGTCGGCCGCATAACGGGCGCCGTCGGCCGTGCCGATCACCGCACCCGTCGCCGTGCGCTCGATCTCGACGACCGCGCTCCCGACCCGCACGCGCGCCCCTCGGTCCCGGGCGTCGCCGAGGAGCCTGCCGAGCAGCACGAGGGGCAGGACATGCCCCTCCTCCGGGAAGAACGCGAAGTCGACGTCCTCACCGGTCACCATCAGATCCGGTTCGAGCTCCCGGGCCTGCTCCGCGGTCAGCCGCTGGGCCGGGTAGCCCCGGGCGGTGAGCCGATCGAGCCTCGCCGCCAGCGACGCACGGTGCTGCTCGGTGACGGCCCACTCGAGGTTGCCGGTCGGGAAGAACCACGGCGAACGATCACCGGCGAACTCGTGGTGGGCGCGCACCCCGGCGTGGTTGAGCGCGTGGTAGTGCTTCGGCTCCTTGTTGGCCGAGTTCACCCAGGCGAACGACGTGCCGGACGTGCCGGCGCCGGGCCGGCCCGCCTCCAGCACCGTGACGTCGGCCCCGCGCTCGGCCAGCCCGAGGGTAACCGCCGCGCCCACGACACCGGCTCCGATGACGACGACCTGCACCGTCACACTCTCGCAGCCCGGTGGACCCGCACAGCGATCCGGCTCACCGGCCGCCGCCCGCACGGCCCTGCCGGGTCGCTCCGGTCCCGGTGCCGCCGGCCGCCGCGACCAGCGCGACAGCCTCATCGTTGATCGCTGCGGCCAGTACGTCGAGGTCGGCGATCACGCCCCGGTCACCACAGAGACCGAAGCACAGCCGGTCGGCCACCGAGACCACCGCCACGCGCAGCGCATGCCGCTCCCCCACCTCCGCGATCGAGTGGATCGCCTCGACCTCCGCACCGAGCACGGAGACATCCTGCCTCGGCCCGGGCACGTTCGACACGTTGAGAGCGAACGCGCGGGGGGCGGCCTGCAGTTCGGAGCACCAGCGCCGCAGCCGGGGCGACGCCCGCCCCAGCTTGTCGAGCAGCTCGGCCATCTCCTCGGCATCGTGGCTCGACTTGCGCAACGCCGTCTCGCGGCGCACCGCGCGGAGCCGCGCAACCGGCTCGGGCACGTCCAGCGGGAGACCGACGCAGAAGAAGGAGTCATGGTTACCGGCCGGCGCGCTCTCGTTCCGCAAGCTGACGGGCACCTTGACGCGGACACGGTGAATGGGCCCGTGCCGGTGCAGCATCCATGTCCGCAGCGCCCCGGCGAGCACCGCGAGTACGGCATCGTTCACAGTGGCACCCGCAAGCGACCGCGCCGCCGTCCGCAGTCGCGACAGCGAGGTCTGCGCGAAGGCGATCTGCCGGTCGGGACCGATCGGCAGGTCGAACGGCGAACGGCGCAGGCTGGGCAGGAACTCCCGTTCGATCAGGCCTGCGAGGTGGTGGCGGCGGCGGACGTCGTCGGCCGCGTGGGTCACCGGCGGCGAGGTCCGCGCGGCCGGTTGCGCGGGACCGATGTCCCACAGCACGCTGCGCGCCAGCCGCATCGCCGTGGTCCCGTCGGCCAGCGCGTGGTGCAGCCGCCAGACCAGCGCGGTGCCTCCGCCCACGAGCGGGCCGAGGAGATCCATGCGCCACAGCGGGCGGCGCCGGTCGAGGTGCTGCTCGAACAGCCGGGCCACCTCGGCCCTCAGCGCGACGCTGTCGAGCTCGGCGGGCGACCGGGTCTCCGAGATGTGGTCCCGGACGTCGAACGCCGGATCGACAGACCACTCCGGCTCGGTCGGAGGTCCGCTCAGCCGCCATGTCAGCCGGGGAGCGACTGCCAGCCGCCTGTCCACGGCGGCGTGCAGTGCGGCTGCCGTGGGCGCTCCCGGACCGAGCCTGATCACCTTGCAGGTGTGCCCGACCACCGTGGGCCCTTCCAGCTCGAGGATCGCCCTGTCCTCGGCCGTCAGCGGTGCCGTCATCCAGACACTGTCGCCCACCTGCGGCTTTGCGGACAAGACACCCGTGCGGGCGCCGTCACCCGATCACGTTCAGCCGCTGCCGATCAACTTTCAGTACCATGACAGGGTGACTTGTCCGAAATGTCGAAATGTCATGCACACCGTCAACCGCGGCGGCATCCACATCGAGCAGTGCCAGGGCTGCCGCGGCATCTTCCTCGACCGCGGTGAGCTCGAGCAGATCTCCAACGCCGAGCACAGCTACTACGGGCCGACGGGAGCCGCGCCGGGCCACTACTCGGACTCCCCGCCGCCCTACGGCTCGCACGGCCACGACCGGCACCACGGCGGCCACTACTCCGACTCCCCGCCGCCCTACGGCCACTCGGGCCACTCGGGCCACGGGCGGCGGAAGAAGAGCTTCCTCGAGGGGCTGTTCGACTGATCAGCAAGCCCACTCCTGTGGACCTTCAGATCTGCGTCGGTTGCGGCGACCGGTTCACCACCCCGGTGGTCGCACCCGACGCGGCGGTCCTGGTCTGCGCCCAGTGCGGTCACCGGCAGCCGTTCCGACGGCTGCCGCTCTTCGCGCTCACCGGCCCGAGCGGAGCCGGCAAGTCGACGGTCGGGCGGCTGCTCACGCCCGCCCTCGGCGACCTGGCCGTCGTGGTCGAGCAGGACGTCCTGTGGACGGCGGGACTGCAGGACCCCGCCGACGACTTCCGGCTGTTCCGCTCCACCTGGCTGCGGATGGCCGCGATGATCCACCAGAGTGGGCGACCGGTCGTGCTGGTCGGCACGGTCGTCCCGGCCCAGCTCGAACGCCTGCCCGAGCGGGCGTTCCTCGGCGACATCCACTACCTCGCGCTGGTGTCGGAGCCCGAGGCGCTTCGCGCGAGGCTGCGGGCGCGGCCGGCGTGGCGGGGCTGGGACGAGCGGCGCATCGACGAAACACTGGCGTTCAACGACTGGCTCCGTCGCGAGGCTCCGACACTCCGGCCGCCGGTCGAGCTGATCGACACCACCACGCTCCCCCAGGACGAGACCGTCCGCGCGGTCACGAGCTGGGTCCGGCAGGGCTGCGCCGACACCGAACAGCGAAGCCTTTCCGTCATGCGTCCGTGAGGTCGGCCTCTCCGCGCAGCCAGCGCCGGAGCAGCTCCTTGCGCACCTTTCCGATGGTGTTGCGCGGCAGTTGCGGCAGCAGTTCGAGGCGGGACGGCAGGTAGTAGTCGGTCATGCGCTGATCGCTCAGGTACTTGCGCAGCTCCTCGAGGCCGACCGGCGGCGTCGTCGCCGGACGGATCACCGCACACGCCAGCTCGCCACCCTTGCCGTCCGGGTAGCCGACCAGCGCGACGTCCGTGACGCCGGGGTGGGACAGCAGCAGTGACTCGACGTCGGTCACCGGGATCATGGCGCTGCCGCCGATCCGGTCCCCGACACGGCCCATCAACCGGATTCCACCGCGCCCGTCCGGGGCAGCCAGGTCACCGGTGTCGAACCAGCCGTCGTCGTGATCCGCGATGACGGTGAGCTTTCCGGAGTCGCGGCCCACGGTCGCCAGGCACACGCCGGGTCCCCGGACGAACAGCCGGCCCGGCTCGTCCGAGGTGACGACCGCGTCGGACCGGAGGGCGATCTCCGTGACGGGCTCCGGACGTCCGTCGCTGTGCGCGGCCCAGTCCACCGGGTCATCGGCCCGGGTCAACGTTCCCAAACCGATCTCGGTCATCCCGTAGGCCGCCCGCAACGGCACGCCGAGCGCGTCCCGCACCTCGGTCACGAGCTGCTTCGGGATGGTCGTGCCTGCCGCGATGACCACGCGCAGGGCCGGCAAGGCGGGGGCCCCTGCGCCCGCGGCCGCAACCAGGTCGAAGAAGTGGACCGGGGTCGCGGTGAACTGTGTGGTGCTCGACTCGGCGAGCACGGCCAATCCGGCCTCACCCGACCAGGCATCGAGCAACACGCTGCACGCCCCGGTGAGCAACGGGGTGAGAACGCTGTACACCACACCGAAGAGGTGGACGATCGTAATAGGCGTGAACAGCGCTTCTCCAGGCCCACCTCCGTCGATATCGACCAATTGGGACACACTGGAGTACAGGGTGTTCCAGGTATGCAGAATCCCCTTCGGCTCGCCCGACGTGCCGGACGTGAAACAGACGACGACGACCTGATCCGGATCCTCCTGCGCATCCTCCAATGCCACCGGATGACGTTGCTCCCACGGCGTGTCCTCGAAGAACGAGGTGAAGCCGATCGCGTCGCCTCCGGCCGGCCGGCCGAATACCACCCGACTCCGCAGTTGCGGCAACCGCGGCGCCATCTCCCGCACCGCAGCGGCGTGGTCGAAGTCCCTCCATCGGTCCACCGTCACGCAGAGGCTCGCACCCGTACCGGCCAGCACACGTTCCAGCTCGCGGGAACGGATGTTGGGAGGGATCAGCGTCAGCACCGCGCCGACCCGGGCGGCCGCCAGCATCAGCGCGTCGGCCTGCCACCAGTTCGGCAGTTGGAGCGCGACGACCTCTCCCGGCCGCACGCCCAGCTCGACCAATGCGCCTGCGAACCGCTCCACGTGACCAGCGAACTCGCGGTAGCTGATCTGCCGTTGCGGCTCTCCCGACCTGTGCGCACGAATCGCGATCGCATCCGGCGTCTCGTCACGCCACCAACGAAGATCCCCGATCGGCCCCGAATTGCGCCAGATGCCGGATGACCGGTATTCCTTCGCTCGCACCTCGGATGGTCGCACGGTGGAATACTGCACAGGACGAGCCCCCCACGGAAACGCGAATCGTGCTGCCGCCGAATGTCCAGCACATCAATGATCGGGATGCGCGATTTCCGTTGCCACAGTACGCCGGCGACCCCCGTGGCTGCCACGACGACAACGAGGGCCGAACCGGGCACAATTCCGTACGGCGTCGAATCGGTCGATGGACGAACGACGGCATTTCTCACCGCGGGGTCCGGCATTCAGCCGGTCAGGAGAAACCCAGCCTGCTGAGTGGCTCGACGAGCTCCCGCTCCTCGTACGAGAGGTGCGACAGCAGGGCGTCGGTGAGCAGATCCACGGCAGCGCGCAGCTCCTTCACCCCGTCCGGCCCGCTGACGAAGGAGACCAGGGCCCGGTCCACGCTGTCGAGAATGTCGTGGATGATCCCGTGCTCCTCCTGGAGCCGGTCGATCACGGGCCGGAGCCGATGGTCGGCCCTGCGTAGATGCCGGAACATGCTCTGGTCCTCGATCGTGTGGTGGACCGTGACGATCCGGCAGTACGACTCGCAGTACGCGCCGAGGGTCCAGTTGTTCTGGCGCATCGTCATGGCGTTGATGTGATCGCGCGCGGCGCCCGCATCCATGGTGCCGGCCGTGACCTGATCGAGGAGATCGTGCAGCTGCTGCAGCTCGGCACGCAGGTTGTCGTGCACCTGGACGAGGTGCCGGCCGGTGGCCTGCTCGTGGGCGGTGTAGGTGCGCCCGGGCTCGGGCGCGGGGCCCGTGGGGCGGGCGGACTCGTCCCAGACCCGGACGTCGCTGCGGCGGGTGCCGTCGTCGGGCGTGGGCACGGTCCGCAACGCAGAACGTGCCACCCCCCGGGCGGTCGGCCGCCGAGTGTCCGCACGCCTGGCCACCGGACGTTCGGTCGGGACCTCCGCGGAACCCTCGGCGGCCGCTGGCCGCACCGTTCCGGACACGGCGCCGCGCTCCGCCGCCACGATCTCCCGAACAGCAGGGGCCACCTCGGCAGCGAAACGGCGGATGACCTCGGCGTCGTCGGTCATGAGGAGGTAGGCGCTCATCCCCTGCGCCAGGGTCAGCTCGGCGAGCTGCTCGGCCCACGTGCCCGCCGGCCCCTGCAGGAACCCGCTCCCGCGCTCGGAGAAGGCGCCGGCGATGTTGTACAGCCGCCGAACCGCGGACGGCCGCCGCCCCGCCGACACAGCCGCCTCGTCGATCACGGCGTTCATCGCCGGGAGGGCGTCCGGTGCCGCGTAGGGGCTGCTGGGCAGCCATCCGTCCGCGAGGCGGCCGGTCATCGCGAGCATCCGCTGCTTGTACGCACCGAGCCAGATGCCGACGTCGTGCGCCGGGGCCGGACCGGGGTGAGCACCCCACACCCGGTGGTGGCGCCCGTCGACCCGCACGCTCCCGCCGTCCACCGCCCACATGGCGCGGATGACCGCGATCCCCTCCTCGAGGGCCCGGACGCTCTCCGCCGGGGTCAGCCGGGCGCCACCGTTGGCGGCGATCGCGTCCCAGAACGCCCCCGCACCCAGCCCGAGCTCGACACGGCCGTCACTGAGCAGATCCAGCGACGCCACGCTGCGCGCGAGCACCGCGGGCAGCCGCAGGGGCAGGTTCGCCACGTTCGGCGCGACCCGCAGCGTCACCGTCCGAGCGGCGATCACCGACAGCAGCGTCCAGGTGTCGAGGTACTTCGCCTGGTAGGGGTGGTCCTGCACCGTCACCAGGTCGAGACCGGCCTGCTCGGTGAGCCGGGCGAGCGCCACCACCTCCGCCGGCCGATCGGCCGCCGGCGTCAGGAACGTGCCGAACAGCAGGTCGTGGCCATGATCGGCCATGGGTACGCCTCGACTCTCTCGGGACGCGCACACGCGCGTCGATGCCGGTCTACATTTGGATGATATTCTATCCAGACGAGTTGCATCACAGACGATCCTGTCCGGCCGAGAGAGCCGAGGGAACCGGGCGTGGATCAGGCCTTCGGCTGCAGCACGAAGTCGTACTCGGCCGTCAGGAACGGCACCGCGGACTCCCCGCCGTCTGGCGTCGGGCCGGGCTCGTGCTCGGTGAAGGCGACGACCAGCTCCTGCTTGGTGCCGAACACCACGTCGCTGTCCAGGTACGGCGCACCCTCACGGAACAGGTGCGTGATCAGCGGCTCGTAGCCGGGCACGTTGATGAGGAAGTGGACGTGGGCAGGCCGGTTGGGGCTGATGTCGGTGCGCCCGATCAGCTCACCGACCGGGCCGTCCAACGGGATGCCGTAGCCGAGCGGGGCGATGGTGCGCACGCAGTACGCGCCGTCCTCGCGGGTGGTGTACTTCGCCCGCAACCGCGCCTCGTCGACGTCGAGCTGCGCCTCGTAAGCGCCATCGGTGTCGGCCTGCCACACGTCGAGCACCGCCCCGCCGACGAGCTTGCCGTCGAGGTCACGGACGGTGCCATGGACGTAGAGCGGAGTGCCGGGCAGGCCGTCGGACATGTCGGCGCCGTACTCCAGCTCCGGGGACCCGTCGATGTGGAACGGGCCCAGCACGGTGGCGGGCGTCGCGGCCTCGTCGAAGCGATGGTTCATCTGCACCACGAGCATCGACAGGCCCACCACGTCGGAGGCGAGGATGAACTCCTCGCGCTTCTCGTCGCTGATCTGCCCGGTGCGGGTGAGCCACTGCACGGCGGCCATCCATTCCGCCTCGGTGAGCCGGACCTCACGCGCGAACGCGTGCAGGTGCCGGACAAGTGCGGTCAGAACCTCGGCCGTGCGCGGGTCGCGGGCGGTGCCCCAGCGCGCCTCGGCGAGCTCCGTGACGTTGTCCTCGGTGACGAGCTGCATTCTCAGCGTCCCTCCTGGATCTCCGCGCGCAGGAGCGCCGCCGCGCCCGACATCGCGCGCATCTTCCCTGCAGCGGAGTCCCGCGGCAGGTACTTCATTCCGCAGTCGGGGGCGATCACGAGCTGCTCGGGCGGCAGGTAACGGAATGCCCGGCGCACGCGGTCGGCCACGATCTCCGCGGTCTCGACCTCGGGGTTCGACAGGTCGATCACCCCGAGGATCACGGTCTTGTCGGCGAGGTCGGTCAACACGCCAAGGTCGAGCCCGGACTGTGCCGTCTCGATCGAGACCTGCTGCACGGGGGAGCCTGCGAGCTCGGGGAGGAAGGAGTACCCCTCCGGCCGCTCGTGGATGATCGCGGCGTAGCCGAAGCAGATGTGCACGGCGGTGGTGCCGGTGACGCCGTCGAGCGCGGCGTTCAGGGCGGCGAGTCCGTAGGCGCGAGCGGCATCCGGACGGGCCTGCATGTACGGCTCGTCGATCTGCACGACGTCGGCACCCGCGGCGAACAGGTCCTTGACCTCCGCGTTGACGGCAGCGGCGTAGCCCATCGCCGCCGACTCCAGGTCGGGGTAATGGTCGTTCTGCGCCTGCTGGCTCATCGTGAACGGGCCCGGCACCGTGATCTTCACCGGCCGATCGGTGTTGGCCCGGAGGAACTCGAGGTCGCGCACCTGCACGGGGTGCGGCCGGTGGATCGGGCCTGTGATGCGCGGTACCGGGTTGGGGTGACCGCTGCGGTCGAGCGCCGTGCCCGGGTTGTCGACGTCCACGCCGTCGAGCGCCGTGGCGAAGTGGTTGGAGTAGCTCTCGCGGCGGATCTCGCCATCGGTCAGCAGGTCGAGCCCGGCCCGCTCCTGTGCCCTGATGGCGAGCTGGGTGGCGTCGTCCTGGGCCTCGGCGAGCAGCGCGGGCTCCACCCGCCACAGCTCCTTCGCCCGCACCCGCGGCGGGAACCGGCCCGCGAGCTTCGCGCGGTCGATCAGCCAGTCCGGCTGGGCGTAACTTCCGACCAGCGACGTCGGCAGGAACGGCAGAGGGGTCTCCGGAAGAGCTGTCACTGGGCCTCCAGATTTCAGGGCGTGAGAACGATCCGGCCGGTTGCCCGGCCTTCGGCCTGCCGGGCCCACGCCTGCGCGGCGTGGGCGAGTGGCATCTGCTCGTGCGCCACCGTCACATTGCCGGCGACGGCCTCGGCGACCACCCGGTTGAGGGCGTCGCTGCGCTGCTGCGGAGTCAGCGCGTTGTTGGTGTAGCCGAGCACCTGCACCAGTCTGCTCCGCAGCGTCGAGGAGTCGATCGGAGCGGTCTCGGCCGCCGAGCTGCCCAAGTTGACCAGCCGCCCCCCTGTCCGCAGAGTACGCACGGCCGCGGCGGCAGGGACGCCGAACACCGGGTCGAGCACGAGGTCGACCGGGCCGTCACATGCCGAAATCATCCGCTCCGCAAGGTCGTCGACGGTGTCCGACGCCTCCAGCGCGACCACCGCGTCCGCCCCGAGCCGAAGCGCCTCCTCGCGCGACTGCGCCGACCGGGCTGCGGCCACCACCCGTCCGGCTCCGGCGGCCCGCGCCAGTTGGACGCCAGCCTGGCCGACCACGCCACCGGCGCCGAGGACGAGCACCTGCTCCCCCGCCGCCAGCTCGCCCCGCCAGGTCAGCGCCATCCACGCCGCGACGGCGGAGAGTCCGAGGGCAGCGACGAGCACGGGGTCGGCCCCGTCCGGCAGCGGAACGACGTCGCGCTCGTGGACCGGCACCCGCGTGCGCATGCTCCCGTCACCGGGGCGCATCCCTGCCGTTGTGGCGAACCACACAGAAGTGCCGGGGGCGATCTGCCCGTTTCCCCGCTCCACGACGCCGACACCCTGCACCCCCGGCACGTACGGCGTCTCGGGGCGGCCGAAGTAGGACGTGCCGGAAGCACACAGCAGGTCGAGCGGGGTGATCGGGGCGGCGCGGACGGCCACCACCAGCTCGTCCGCGGCAGGCTCCGAGATGTCCCTGTCGACGACACGGGGCGGCGCCCCCAAGCTCTCGATGACGGCCGCGGGCACCGCGCTCACGGGGCTCACCGCGCGCCGTCCGAGGTCCACGGGTCCGGGGCGACCGAGCGGTTGTTCAGGTCGACCGACAGGAAGATGTCGTTGCCGACCGGGTGCCGCAGCTCCTCCGCGAGCTGCCCGATGAGCCCCGCCGTGCGGGCGAGCAGCGCGAAGCCGCGCAACAGTGGGAGCGGCAGCCCGAGATCGGCCAGCGCGGCCCCGCACACCCCGGCGCCGTTGAGCGGCAGAGTCCGCCCCAGCACCTGCGGGTGGACGCGGCCGATCGCCTCGAACAGAGCGAGGTGCGGGCCGAACTGGCCCTCCTCGCGGGCGATCTGCATCAGCCGCGGCGTGCGAGGGTCACCGTCCTTGTGCACGTGGTGCCCCAGGCCGGGCACGAACCGCTTCGCCGCCCGCTGCGCCGTGACGGTCTCCAGCGCGAGTGCGTCCCAGCCGGCGTCGTCGGACGGCACGTCCTGCGCACCGGCGAGCACGTCGTGCAGGAACCGGCCGGTGTCCTCGGTGACGCCGAGGAACCGCGAGCCGCCACCGAGCAGCCCGGCGGCGAGCGCACCTTGAACCGAGTCGGGTGCCGACAGGTACGTCAACCGCGTGACGATCGCCGTCGGCGTGAAGCCGTGGTCGGCGAGCGCGGCCAGCACCGCCTCGAAGACCCGGACCTGCCCCTTCGACGGACGTTCCTGCGTGGCCAGCCAGAACGCCAGCTCGCCGAACCCGACGTTGCCCATCACGTCCGCGGCAAGGTCCTGGCCGAGGAGCGTGATCGTGGTCGGCGTCGATGCGCCGAGCGCCGTCGGGTAGGTGGGCCGTTTCTGCTCAGCCACGCGCGTCCTCCTGCGTCGCCTGGTCCTGAGGGGTCGCGAGCCACTTGCGCAGCTCCGCGCCGTGCTCGTCCAGCTCCGGGGGCGGCAGCTCGTACCGGGCCGGGGTCTCGGAGAACCGGATGGGGTGCCGCGGGCTCGGCACGGCGCGTTCGCCCTCCCCGGCATGCACCACGGGGTCGAGCCCGAACCGCTCGGCCATGGCGAAGCCGCCGTCGATCGTCTGGATGGGCCCGCACGGCACCCCGACCGCCACCAGCGCGTCGAACCACTCCGTGGCACTGCGCTGCGCGAGTCGTTCCACGAGGATCGGCCGCAGCTCCTCCCGGTTGGCCGTGCGGTCGGCGTTGCGGGCGAACCGCGGGTCGTCGGCCATCTGCGGGATCTCGAGCACCTCGCACAGCTTGCGGAACTGCCGGTCGTTGGCCGCGGCGACGATCAGGTCGTCGTCGGCGGTCGGAAGCGGCTCGTACGGGAAGACGCTCGGGTGGGCGTTGCCCATGCGGTAGGGCACCACGCCGGCCGAGACGTAGGCCGAGCTGTGGTTGACCAGGCCGGTCAGCGCCGAGGACAGCAGGTTGACCTCCACGTGCTGGCCCTGCCCCGTGGCATCGCGGTGCCGCAGTGCGGCCAGGATCCCGATCACCGCGTGGTTGCCCGCCATCACGTCGAACACCGAGATGCCCGCCCGGTAGGGCGGACCGTCCGGATCGCCGGTGAGGCTCATCAGCCCCGAGATCGCCTGCACCATGAGGTCGTAGCCGGGGACGTGTGCCCCCTTCCCCGAGCCGAAGCCGCTGATCGAGGCGTACACCACCCCGGGGTTCGCGGCGCTCACGGAGGCGAAGTCCAACCCGAACTTCGCGAGGCCTCCCGGCTTGAAGTTCTCGATCACCACATCGGCGCGGCGGGCGAGCTCGCGGCCGAGCGCCGCATCGCCCTCGTCGCGCAGGTCGAGCGCCATCGACCGCTTCCCGCGGTTGACGCCCAGGTAGTACGTGGAGACCCCGTCGCGCACCGGGGGCATCCACGTGCGGGTCTCGTCGCCATCGGGGCCCTCGACCTTCACGACCTCGGCGCCCATGTCGGCCAGCAGCATCGTGGCGTAGGGGCCGGCAAGCACCCGTGAGAAGTCGGCCACGAGCACACCTGAGAGCGGTCCCGCTCCCCCGGCGCCCTCCGGCGTACCACCTGACATCAAATCGGCCTCTCCGTCCGCTTCACGGACGACCGTCCGCAGCTCGATCGTGACATATGCCTGGGGCGAGGCAAAGCCGTAGGGGCGGTCAGGACGCGGCGGTGCGGACCAGATGCGGCACCGTGTCGAGCCGGGCGAAGTCGGCGCTGATCTCTCCCGCGGTGTGCAGGAGAAGCGGCAGGTGCTCCTCCAGCAGTCGCTCCACCGGGGTCTCCGCCGCGTGGGTGTTGACGTTGATGCTCGCGACGACCCGGCCGGTGCCGTCGCGCAGGGGCGCGGCCACGGACCGGATGCCCAGCGCGAGCTGCTCGTCGGTGAGCGCCCATCCCCGTGCCCGCACCTCGCGCAGCTCCGTGTCGCGCTGGGCGCGGTCGGGCTGCCAGCGCGGGGTGAGCCCCGAGCGCGTGGGCTGCTCGAGCACCCGCTCGAGCTCGTCGGCCGGCAGCGCGGCGAGCAGCACCTTGCCCAGCGAGGTGGGCAGCGCGGGGAAGCGCGTGCCGATCTGCACCGACAGCCCGACGATCTTCGGCACCGCGACACGCGCCACGTAGACGATGTCCGAGCCGTCCAGCTGCGCGATCGAGCACGACTCCTCGGTGCGCGCGACCAGCTGCTCCATGTGCGGGCGCGCCACGTCCCACAGGCCGGTGGACCGGACGTAGGCGACCCCGAGCTCCAGCACGCGAGGAGTGAGGGTGAACCCGGCGTCTCCCGTCCGGACGTAGCCGAGCTCTTCCAGCGTCAGCAGGATCCGGCGGGCCGTCGGGCGGGCGAGTCCGGTGGCCGTGGCCACCTCCGTGAGTGACATGGCGGGCCGGCCCGTGCGGAACGCCGCGATCACCTCGAGACCGCGGGCGAGCGCCTCGATGAAGTCCGGTCCGGTCCCAGCCCGCGGCATGACTCACTCCCCAGCTCGATGTGGCGTCCCGATAGCGTAACGAACGTCCGTTGTGCGGACGCAGCACACGATAGGTGCCATATGGAGGGCCCCATCACGGCGGATTGACACCGCAACCACCGTCCGAGAAGGTGATCGGCAGCCCCCTGACGGCATACGGACAGGCGTCCGCAAATGCCACCCCTTGTTCGAAGGAGCGCCTGGAATGACGGACCCGCAGGATGTCGGCGCCGACCGCCCCGTGGTGCTGCGCGGCGGACTCGTCCTCACCCTCGACGACGCGCGCCGAGTGCTCCCGGACACGGACGTGCTGGTGGTCGGCGACCGGATCGCCGCCGTCGGCCCCGGGCTGGAGGTGCCGGAGGGCACCACCGAGATCGACGCCCGTAGCGGGATCGTCATGCCGGGCATGATCGACACCCATCGGCACATGTGGCAGACGGCCATGCGCGGCTACGGCGCCGACTGGACGCTCACGCAGTACTTCGTCTGGTACTACCTCGAATCGGGGAAGCACTTCCGCCCGCAGGACGTCCGCGCGGGCAACCTGCTCGCCGCGATCGAGGCGATCGACGCCGGTGTCACCACCACCGTCGACTGGTCCCACGGCCTGCAGACCACCGACCACGCCGAGGCCGCCGTCGACGCCCTCCGGGCCGTTCCCGGCCGGTTCGTGCTCGCGTACGGCAACATCCAGCAGGCTCCGTGGGAGTGGGCCACCTCCCCCGGCTTCCAGGCTTTCGCCCGCCGCCGGATCGACGCGGCCGACGACATGCTCGGCTTCCAGATCGCCTTCGACGTCACCGGCGACCCCGCTTTCCCCGAGAAGGCCGCGTACGAGGTGGCCCGCGAGCTCGGCGTACCCGTCACCACGCACGCCGGAGTCTGGGGCGCCACCAACGACGACGGCATCCGCCTCGCGCACGAAGCCGGCTTCCTCGACGAGCGCAGCGTCTTCGTGCATGCCGCCACCCTCTCGGCCGACTCGTACCACCGCATCGCCGCCACCGGCGGGTCGGTCTCCGTCTCCACCGAGAGCGAGCAGAGCGCCGGGCAGGGCTACCCGCCCACGTGGGCCCTGCGCGCACACGGCATCCCCGTGTCACTGTCGATGGACACGAGCGTCTGGTGGAGCGGTGACCTGTTCTCCGCGATGCGCACCACGCTCGGGGCCGATCGCTCGCGGGAGCACTTCGAGGCCCACGCCACGGGCGACACCGTCACCCACGTCTCACTGCGCGCCCAGCACGTGGTCGAGTGGGCCACCCGGGGCGGAGCCCACGCCCTGGGCCGCGACAGCGAGCTCGGCAGCCTCGAACCGGGCAAGAAGGCCGACGTCGTGCTGCTCAGGAACGACCGCTCGCCCGTGTCGTTCCCGGTGCTCAACCCCTACGGCCACGTCGCTTTCCAGGCCCAGCGCGGGGACGTGCACACCGTGATCGTCAACGGGCGCGTGGTGAAGCGCGACCACGAGCTCGTGGGCGTCGACCTCGCCGCCGCACGTCGCGAGGTGGAGGCCACTGTCGAGCACCTGCGGTCGGTGCTGGGCGAGGAGGCCTGGGAGAAGGGCATGAACCCCGACGTTCCCGAGACCACGATCCTCGACAACCCCTACACCTACACCGAGTACCACAGCGCCAGCACGCACGGGCGCTGATCCGCCGCAAAGATCGCCGCGAGATGCGGCTGCGCGCCCTCGTGAGGGCGGAAATCCGGATCTCGCAACGATCATGCGGCCTCTCGATCATGACCCCTACCGATCATGAGCGGGCGGAGGCCACGTCGTAACCTCCCGATCATGGAGCTGCTGCGGATGGCGTGCTGCGGCTCGTCCTGGGTCGGGGTCGAGCGAGCGCACTGCTGCAGGCGCACAGGCGGATGCGGGCACGTCTTCGACACAGCGCAGCTGTGGGACGCCCACCGCCCGCAGGCCGGGTGCATCGACCCGCGTTCCCTCGACCTCGTGCAGACCAAGAACGGCATCTGGCTGGAGAGCACCGCCTCCTGAGCGCGGTGCTCTCCGTGACCGCGGTGCCCCGCCCGGGCCGCCGGTAACGGCCCGGGCAGCGAGGTCAGTGCATCGCCACCTGCACCGTCGTGCCCTCCACGGCGGGCTTGCGGCCGAAGAAGAACGAGCCGGCGATCGCGATCACCGAGAGAACGGCGGCGACGACGAACGCGGTGTGCACCCCGCCCGCCGTCTGCTCGATCACGGACGCTCCCTCGGCGGCCAGATCGGCCGACCGGACGCTGAGCACGCTCACCAGCAGGGCCACCCCGGCCGCACCCGCGAGCTGCTGGGTGGTGCCGACGATCGCGCTGCCGTAGGAGTACAGCCGCGGTGCCACGGCGCCGAGCCCGGCGGTGAAGAGCGGGGTGAAGCTGAGCGCCAGCCCCAGGCTGAGCAGCAGGTGGAAGCCCAGCACCAGCACGACGGGCGTGCCGATGCCGAAGAGCGTGGTGGACCACAGCGCAGCGCTGGTGGCCACCGTGCCGGGCACGAGGAGCGCGCGCGCCCCGAAGCGGTCGTACAGCCTGCCCACGACCGGGCCGAGCAGGCCCATCAGCAGCCCGCCCGGCAGCAGCAGCAGACCCGTGGCGAGAGGCGTGAGCATCAGCACGCTCTGCATGTAGATGGGCAGCAGGATGATGGCGCCGAAGAGGGTGCTCATCATCAGCATCGTCATCACGGTGGCGACGGTGAACGTGCGCGCCTTGAACGTGCGCAGGTCGAGCAGCGCGCGATCGGTGCGCTGCAGCACGATCTGACGGGCGACGAAGAGCGCCAGCCCGACGATGCCGACGGCGAACGACACCCACACGGACGGCGACACGCCCGTGGCCGACTCGCCGATCGTGCTCAGGCCGAAGACCAGGCCACCGAAGCCCAGCACGGACAGCACCACCGAGGCCACGTCGATCGGTGTGTCGCTGCGCTCTCCCACGTCGGAGATCCGCTGCAGACCCAGCACCAGCACGGCGAGCGCGATCGGCAGGACGAGCCAGAACATGAAGCGCCAGCCGAGGACGCCGAGCACGAGCCCCGACACGGTGGGGCCGATCGCCGGCGCGACCGAGATGACGATCGAGATGTTGCCCATCAGAGCGCCTCGGCGTGCCGGTGGCACGAGCGTCATCACGGTGGTCATCAGCAGCGGGAGCATGATCGCGGTGCCGCCGGCCTGAACCACCCGCGCAACCATCAGGACCGCGAATCCCGGCGCCAGCGCGGCGATGAGCGTGCCGGCGCTGAACAGGGACATCGCGACGCCGTACAGCAGCCGCGTGGGCACGCGGCGGATGAGGAAGCCGGTGACCGGGATGACCACGGACATCGTGAGGAGGAACCCGGCGGTGAGCCACTGGCCCACGCTGGCGTCGACCTGCAGGTCGGTGAGCAGGACCGGCAGAGCGACGCTCATGATCGTCTCGTTGAGGATGACCACGAACGTCGAGACGAGCAACACGGCGATCACCGTGCGATCCCGCAGGCTGAGCCGGTCGGGTCTGTCGGGAGTGGACGCCGACGGATCGAGGACGTCGGATGGGTTGGTCACGATCTTCCTTCTGGGAGCGGGAGGCGCATGACCCGGGCGATCTGCGCCCGGGTCATCTGGTTCCAATCTATGAGCTAGGACCGACAGGAAGCGTCGGGTTAATCGCTCGGCGAACCGAGACCGGCGGTTCCAGGGAGCGCCACTGCCGCCCGGTGCGTCCCGCCGACCACTGAGAGCAGACGCAGGGCGCCTGGTCAGCCGCGAGATGCCAGCCGTGAGCCGAGCGTACGGGAGATCGACATCACAGACGTCCGTTCGACCGCTTCGAACCGGATCAGCGGAATCCGGCTACTCCACCCGGTTCTCTTCACCGTGTGCGATTGCGACCTCCGGCGAGGTGCCCACCTGCTCCACGCGACCCGAGGGGATCCTGCCGCCTGCTGCCGCTGCGAGCGAAAAGGAGTGAAGTTCTGCTTCATACCCACTGACGAGTGACGCGCTCCTCGGCGCAGAATGATCGAAATGCCGTCCGGCGCCCGGACGGCGCTGCGCAAAAGGGAGTGCCGCGTGTCCCAGCGGTGGGCCGTCGTCATCGCGACACTGGCGATCTTCGGCTGGGCAGCCGTATCGGTCGGGATGCTGCTGCACCGCCCCGACTCCCCGGTGCGTGCCCGCACCCGTGCCGCTCTGGCGACCGTGACCGCCCTCGTCGGGGTAGGAGCGCTCGTCGTGGTCTGGACACTCACGACATCCCCGCAGCCCGGCCCGCCGGTCGCTGCGCCCCGGCCGGCGAACGAGCCCGCCCCGTCGCGCACCACCGCAGCACCGGCTCCGTCGACCACGCCGGCACCGTCGGCGTTCGCGCCCCCGCCGCCTCCATCGCCTGCGCTCTCGCCGCCGGTGCGCTGGGCCGGCCCCACCGCCGGCCGGGCTCCGAGCGAGCGTCCGCCGCCTCCACCCGCTCCCGCGCCGTCGCAGGCCGGCGCGCTGGTCACCACCCCTGCGGCTGCTCCTGCCCCACCACGCCCGGTCGCACCCCCGCCTGCCGTGGCACGCCCCGAGCGGGACGACCCGCCGGCCGCAGCACCGGCCCCGGAGTACTCACCCGAACCACGACCACGGCCGCACTCGCCCGCCCCGCTGCCGGCCCGTCCATGGCCGCCGCCGGCCCCGCACCACCCGCATTCACCGCACCCGGAGCCTCCACATCCGGGCCCGCCCCGCCCGGCGCCACCGCATCCCGCTCCGCCGCAACCGGCACCTCCGAGCACGTCGACGCGCCCGCCTGCCCCGCCGACACCGCCCTCGACCACCAGGCCTCCGGTCACGACCCCGCCGTCCTCCTCCACCACCCCGGCTCCCCCGACCACCACCTCCGCGGCCCGGCCGACCACGACCCGGCCGACCACGCCACCCACCACGGCACCCACCTCGGCGCCACCCACCTCGGCGCCACCCACCTCGGCCCCACCGACCTCGGCCCCACCCGCCGGCACGACACCGGCCACGACGAGTCCGGTCACCTCACCGTCGCCACCGCACCCCACCCCGCGGCTTCCCCACCTCGACTGACGAGGCCCGGCGACCCGAACCACCACGCCCCGGCGGGTCCGTACCGCGACGGCGGGACGCGTTCAGCGGGTCGAGCGCGTTGCTCAGCGCATCAGCGACAGCACGCGCGGCCTCCTCCTCGGTCGCTTGTGACCCCGTCGCCTCGAGTGCCGCCTATTCGGAGATGGTCGCGGGGGTATGGCGACGGCATCGCTCGGAGCGTTGACGGCGTCGGCCGGTACGCGGCCGGGGTACATCCGGGCGATCAGGGCCTGGCGGTCATCGCAGGTCACGGGCTCGGAGCCGGGAAGCCGGGCCGGCGCCTCAGGTCCCTTCGACCAGCTGACGACGCAGCTGCGCCAAGGTCGAGCCCAGCAACCTCGAGACGTGCATCTGGGAGATCCCCGTGCGCTTTGCGATCTCGGTCTGGGTCATGTTGCCGTAGAACCGCAGCAGGACGATCTTGCGGCGGCGCTCCGGCAGCCTGTCGAGCAGGGGCGTGAGGGACTCGCGGTTGTCGACGAGGTCCAGCTCCGGATCGACGTCACCGACCGTGTCGGCGATGGGGGTGGCGTCGCTGCCCCCGTCGTCGTTGTGCCGCGTCTCGTCAAGGGAGGACGGGCGGGTCTCGTAGGCGGCCTGCAGCGCCTGGATCACCGACTCCAGGCTGACCCCCAGGTGGAGTGCGAGCTCCCTCGGCGTCGCGGCGCGTCCCATCTTCTGGCTCATCTCGTCGGCGACCTGGTACACCCGGACCTGCAGCTCCCTGATCGGGCGCGGCACCCGGATCGTGGAGGTGCGGTCCCGATAGTGACGTTGCACCTCGCCGTTGATCGTGGGAATCGCGAACGAGAGGAAGTCGACACCGCGCGCGGGATCGAACCGATCGACGGCGTTGATCAGCCCGATCGTCGCGACCTGCTCGAGGTCGTCCAGGTTCTCGCCCCGGTACTGATACCTGCGGGCGACGTTGCGCGCCACCGGCAGGTATCCCTTGATCAGCTCGGTCCGCAGCATCTGCTGCCGCGGATCGTCAGCGGGGAGCCGTACCCGCTCGGTGAACAGGGGCGCCAAGCGCGCGTAGTCGTCGTCACGGCGTCTCGGGTCCCGGGCGCCCCCTTCCACCGTCCGCTGCAGGGGAATCGCCGGTGTGAGCGCCTCCGCCACCGAGCCGTATGGCTCCAGGACCGCGGAGGCCCCGGTGACGCCGAGAATCCGCCGCACAACCGAGGGGCCGCCTGCGAGCCGGAACGAGACACCGTCCGCGTCGGCTCTGAGCTGTGCCTGGCAGAGGACCGCGACTCCCGCAGCGCTCATGAACCGGACACGGTCGAGATCCACGACGATCGACCGGGACCCCACACGGCCGGCGTCCGCCAGCGCGGCGGTGACGACGTCGTCCAGCAGGTCGACCGTGGCGAGGTCGAGGTCGCCGTCGGGCCGCAGCACGAGCACTCCGCGACGCGGCTCGTCCACGCCGACCGTCAGAGCGTTCCCCTGCCGGATCGCCCGCGGCTCGCCCTCGGACACCGCGACGCATTCGGGAAGCTCCGCCCAACCGCCCAGCACGGCGGCCAGATCACCGACCGCGGCACCCGGGACGACGTGGAGCCTCGTGCGCTCCGTGCAGGCCTGCCGGGCGGCCCGCGCCAGGGCCTCGAGACCACCGCAGTCGAAGAACGCGACGCCGCGGAGATCGACGACGAGCCGATCGGCTCCCACTGCGAGCCCGACGGACAGCGCCGCCGAGAACTGCGCCGCAGTGGACAGATCCACCTCGCCCTGGATCAGCAGACGCGTCTCCCGCCCGCGCCGCCCGACCGCCACCTCCAGCGGAGGCCGCGCATTCGACTTCGGTGTGGGCGCAGCGGCTCCATCGGCAGGCGACGCGGCGGAGGACAAGCCAGATGACATGGCAATGGCCCTTCCGGTCGGCACACGGTAGTGGTTGGCCCACTGCCGGACCGTACGAGGTCAGTCTACGGCCGGTCCTCCTCGCCGAGCCTCGTCCCGGACGCCGGAGAGGGCGATGCCGGACCCTGCACGGGAACGTCGCAGCTCGCGGGATCAGAGATCCACGGCGTAACGGTGATCACGGTCACTGCTGTTCCCGCGGTTCCGGGGCTTGCGGCCTGCTCGCATCGGTGGCCCGCGGTCCCGCTGCCTTCGTGGCCTGCTCCTCGTGCGTATCCGTGGTCGAGCCCTTCGACATAGCGGTGATCGTGAGCCACGCGGCCACGGCGGCGAGGATGGCAGGCGGCACGGCGTCATGGCCGCCGATGCCGACGAAGAGCGCGCCGAACAGCGCCGGGGAGAACAGCAGCCGCGTCGCGGCGGCCATACCGGCGGCCGCTCCGATCGCCACGGCGACGGTCGGTGACCGGTCGAACAGCAGTGCCGGGATCATCGCCGCGGCGATGCCGATGAAGATCGGCGGGAACACGGGTCCACCTCGGAAGCCACACCCCAGGCAGATGGCGTAGCCGATCGCCTTCGCGACCATGAGGATCACCAGTATCGGCACGGAGGTCGCCACGGCCAACGCCGGCAAGGAGGCCTGGCCGGAGAAGAGCACGTCCTGCGAGTCACCGCCGAGGGCACGGACGATCATGGCCAGCGCGCCCACACACAGCGCACCGATGAACAACGGGACCGCGATCCTCCCCTCCGATCGTGCCGCGACTCCCAGCGCCAGCCGGCGAGACGCTCCCACCACGACCGCGACCGCCACGCCCACGACGACGGCGATCACGAGATCCACGATGTAGGTCTCCTGGTAGGCGGGGAGGCCGGGCACCGAGAGCACCGTGGCCCCCAGCCCACCCCAGTTCCCCAGCCCGACGAAGATGAGGTAGCCGATAGCGGCCGCCACCAGGCCGGGCAGCAGCGCAGGGATCAAAGCCGCACCTGCCGCGATGCCGACCTCGACCAGGAGGAAGCTCGCGACGAGCGGGCCACCGAAGAGCGCCGAGACCGCCGAGAACGCACCCGCCATCGTGAGCAGCTGGGCCTGTTTCGGGTTCAAGCGAGCCAGCCCGGCCACCACCGCCCCGACGGCAGAGCCCAGGGCGATGAGGGGCGCCTCCGGGCCGAGCACGGCCCCGAAGACGAGCGTGCCGAACGCCGCGAGTGCAACGCTCGGCACGGCCCGCAGGGGCTGGCCCGCAATGCTCAACCCCTGGAGCGGCGGGTGCCCGCCGTCGCCCGGAAGCAGCTTCCGGGCCGCCACCACCAGCGCGGCGCCCACGAGCGGCAGTCCCATCACCAGGTACCACGGCGGCGACGACGCCCCGAGCGCGGCGGGCAGCTCGTTCCAGAGAACGTGCTCGACGGTGTGGACCAGCGCCAGGAACCCCGCCGCGACCAGCACGGCCGGCACGCCGACCAGCGCTCCGAGCACCACGAGCCGCAGGTATTGGCGAGAGCTGGGGAGCGCCATGTCCGTCGTCATCGTCGCGTTTCCCCTCGCCGGGCCCCTGCCGTGGCCCCTTCGTCGTGCCAGGTCGTGCGCCCGGGGACGCTCACGGCGGCGCCTGCGGCACGGGACGCGCCGAGACGACGGTGAGACCGAGTGCCCGCAGTTGCGCCACGATGCCGTGCAGGTGCGACTCGTCGATCACCGTGCCGGAGATGACCGTCTGCGCCGGGACCTCCTCGATCCGCATGTCGCAGAAGGCGTCGCGGCCCCATTCCGGTAGCAGGCCGTCCACCCGGAACTCGTAGTCCATGGACATCGCGCGGCGCTCTCTCGGTCGGTGCTCCCGGTCGGAGCTCTCACTGTCGGCACGCGGGACCCGCAAGGGTGGGCCGCGCGGCAGTGTCGAAGTGTCGATGTGCGAAGGCTCCGGTGGACCACCCGACGGGGGTGACTGTCGCCGCCGATGCACCCGGCACCACGCTTCCTCGCCTTTCCGGCGTCCGGAACCATGCTTCGTCGCCGGGTATCCCCACCATTCGCAAACCGGTTTCGGTTGCACCGTCACTCACTCGGCCGCAGCATTCTCCGAACGGCAGACACCGAGTCGACGTGGTGTTTGCGCGCGCGGTGACAGCGCTGGTCCCCCCGTTCCCGGTAACGGGTTCGCCGGCCGGTCGTGGCTGGTCCGCGGGCTGGACGGCCGGTGTTCGCGCTCTTAAAGTGACGCCACCAATCGCGTCCCGGTCCCCGACGCGCCGGCAGGGCTTCCCGCCCCCGCGCGTAATGGCGGAAACCCTCCGGATCCGTCACCGCCCCCGATCACGGGCGGAAGGGGGGTGTGATGGTCCACGTGCCGCGGTGCAAGACCACGCCCCCGGTGCCGCCGCCGGAATTCGTGGCGCGTCCGGCGCTCTCCGACATCCTCCAGCGCGGCCTCGAACGCCCGCTCACTCTGGTGTGCGCCCCGCCCGGTTACGGCAAGACGCTGGTGCTCGCGGACTGGGTCCGGAACAGCGAGGTGCCCAGCGCCTGGCTCGCGCTCGACGAGAAGGATGACGACCCGCGCAGGCTCTGGGGCGGTGTGCTCGCCGCGCTGCGCTGCTGCCCTGCCGTCCCCCCGTCGAGCCGGTTGTGCCTGCTGGCTCCCTCCCGCACGACCGTCGGGCTGGACTTCCTCGACGATCTCCTCGACGGCCTCGACACCCTGCCCGTACCCGTCCAGCTCGTCCTCGACGGCACTCACCACCTGCGCGCACCGGAGGCCCGGCACGGGCTGCAGGCGCTCGCGCGCGCCACCCGCAGCGGGCTGCGGCTGGTGCTCGCGGGCCGGGTGGATCCTGCGCTCCCGGTGGCCCGTCTCCGGCTGGAGGAGCGGCTGTGCGAGCTACGGGCGGAGCAGCTGAGGTTCTCCCCCGACGAGGCCGCGGCGCTGCTCGCGCGATGCGGGCTGCGCCTGACGCCGGCGCAGGCCGAGCTGCTGCACGCGCGTACCGGTGGGTGGGCGACGGGCCTGCAGCTCGCCGCACTCGCGCTGCGCGGGCATCCCGATCCCGACGCGTTCCTCGCCGAGTTCTCCGGGGACGCGCAGCCGGTGGCCGAGTACCTGGTCGGCGAGGTGCTGTCGCAGATCCCGGAGGACGAGCGGGAGCTGCTGCGCCGGACGAGCATCTGCGACGTCCTGCCGGCCGAGCTCGCCATCGAGCTGTCCGGGCGGGACGACGCCCCCGCCGTCCTCGATCGTCTCGAGCGGGACACGGGTCTCGTCGTCCGGACGGGCGGCCAGGGGGCGGATCGGAACGGCGGATACCGCACCCAGGAACTGCTGCGCTCCTACCTGCTCGCCGACCTGGAGCGGTGCACTCCGGGCGCGCGGGTCCGGCTGCACGGCCGCGCCGCCGAGTGGTCGGCGGATCACGGCAGGCCGTCGGTGGCCCTCCGGCACGCCGTGGACGCCGGTGACGCCGGTCGCATCGCCCGCCTGCTGCAGCACTCGGCCGCGGAGCTGGCGGCACGCGGGGAGCACACAGTGCTGCGCCACGCGCTCGATGCGGCGGGTACCCCGGCCGAGGGCTCCGGCGCGGACCCGCGGGCGGCGCTGGTCGGCGCTCTGCTGCACCTCGGACACGGCAATCGCGTTGCCGCCCGAGCCGCTCTGCGTCGTTCACGGAAGCCGCCCGACGACGGTGACCAGGTCGCCGCCGACCTGACGGTCATCCACCGCGCGGCGGAGCGGCTCGCCGGGATCGGCTCCGTGCCCTCGCCGGAGGAGCCCACGCCGGGCGATCCCGTTCTGGCGGCGTGGACGCTCGCCGGCCGGGCGGTCGCGTACCTCGCCACCGGAGCGGTCCTGGCCGGACAGGCGGAGCTGGAGGCGTCGCTGCAGCTCGCCCGGGACCAGCGCCTGCATCTGCTCGAGGTGCACTGCCTCACCCTCATCGGGGTGTCGGCGTGGGTACTGGGCGACCTGCCGGCCGCCGAGGCCGCCGCCACCGAGGCCGTCGACAGCGAAGCGGCAGCCGGGCACGGGGACTGCTCGGCGTGGGCCACGGCGGCACAGGCGGTGCGTGCGCACGCTGCAGTGCTGCGGGCCCGTCCCACCGTCGCCCTGCAGGCCACCGCCGACGGCCTACGTGCGGCTCCCGACGACATCGACCCGGTGGTCCGGTTCGCGATGCGCACCGCACGGGGCGCGGCGCTCGCCGACACCGGCGACCGGACCGCGGGATTGATGGAGCTGCAGCACGCCCGGACCGAGCTCGGGGAAGACCCGGTCCCGCCCCCGCTCGCCGCGGCTGCCGCGGTCCTCGAACACCGTGCCGCACTCCTGCTCGGCCACGCGACGGCCGCCCTCACCACCGCGGGCTGGTTGGCGGCCCACAGCCCCGCGTGCGGGGAGCTCGCCGTCATGCGCGCCTGGTCGGAGGCGGCATCGGGAACGGGCGCTGCCGCACCGGACGTGCTGCGGAGCGCGGTCGAGCCGGTGCTGGACGGGCGGATCCCGTCCCTGCTTCCGTACACGATCGTCGAGGCGTGGCTGGTCGTGGCTCGGGCGGCGATCGCCACGGACGAACGGCCCGCCGCCCGGCACGCGGTCCAGACGGCGCTGGAGCTCGCCGAGCCGCAGGACGCGCTGCGCCCCTTCGCCCTGGTCGGCCCCGAGCTGCGCGCGGTACTCGTCGACCAGCTCGGCGGGACGGAGGACCGCGACGCCTTCGCCGTGCGCGCGCTCGCCGCGGGCCGCGACACCGCACCACACCCCGCGGCCGAACTGAGCGCACGTGAGCGCGAGGTGCTGGCCCGGCTGCCGTCCCTGCACAACCTCGACGAGATCGCCGACGATCTCGACGTCTCGCTCAACACCATCAAGAGCCACGTCCGCGCGATCTACGGCAAGCTCGGCGTGAGCAGCCGCCGTACCGCGGTCCTCACCGCCCACGAACAGGGCCTGCTCACGTGATCGGGCACTCGCCGACCGGCACGACCCGAGGCGCCCGCGGCCATGCGGCGCGGATCCCGGGCGGCAAGACCACGGTGCCCGAACTGCCGGCCGAGTTCGTGCCCCGGCCCGCGCTGCTCGACCGGCTCGACGCAGCCGGCGCCGCGCAGCTGGTCGTGGTGAGCGCCCCCGCCGGCTACGGCAAGACGCTCCTGCTCGCCGACTGGGTCCGCAGCCGGGCGCTTCCCGACACCGCCTGGGTGTCGGTCGACGCCGACGACGACGATCCGGGCCGTTTCTGGTCGGCCGTGCTCACCGCGCTCGCCGCCCTCCCATCGGTGCCTACGGCCGTACGACACGCGGTCCAGGGCAGCGGTCCCGGCCACGACGTCCCGGACGGCGGCGTGCTCGACTGGCTGGGCGAGGCCCTCGACGTCGTCGACCCGCCGGTCCGGCTGGTGCTCGACGACCTGCAGGAGCTCACCGCGCCACGGCCGCTGCGCGAACTCTCCCGGCTCGTCGCCCGCCGCCCCGCGGGCCTTCGCCTGGTGCTGTCGAGCCGGGTGGACCCGCCGCTCGCGCTGCCACGGCTCCGGCGGGAGGGGCGGCTGCACGAGATCCGCGCCGAGCAGCTGCGGTTCGACGTGACGGACACGGTGACGCTGTTGCAGAGTGCCGGCCTGGACCTCGATCCGGTCGAGGTGGCGCTCCTGCACGCGCGCACCGACGGCTGGGTGGCCGCACTGCGGCTCGCGGCCCTGGCACTGCGGCGCAGCGAGGATCCCGCGGCGTTCCTGCTGCAGTTCTCCGGCGACGAGCGATCCATCGCCGACTACCTGACCGGCGAGATCCTCTCCGGCCTCGCCGACGACGCACAGGACTTCCTGCGCGCGGTCAGCGTGTGCTCCGTGTTGCCGACCCCGCTGGCCGTCGCGCTGTCGGACCGGCCGGACGCCGGGCGCCTGCTCGACGAGATGGGGCGGGAGACGGCGCTCGTGGAGCGGGCGGGGCCGGGTGAGCACCGCATACACGCCCTGCTCCGGTCGTACCTGCGCGCGAGCCTGCATCGGCACCGGCCCGGCCTGCACCAACGGCTGCAGACGGTGGCGGCCTGCTGGTGGGCGGAACGCGGCGAACACGTCCACGCGCTCCGCCACGCGGAACGCGCAGGCGACGAGAAGCAGCTCGCCCAGTTGCTCCGCTCCGCGGTGCCGTTGCTCGCGAGCGCCGACCTGACGCCGCTGCGCCGCGCGCTGACCGCCGTCGGCCCGACGGCCCGGGCAGCCGACCCATGGCTCGCCCTGGTCTCGGCGATCGCCCACCTCGAGGAGCGCGCGTTCGCGGCGGCCGCCGTCGATCTGCAGCACGCGCGGCTGACCTGGCCCGCAACGGCCGATCGCGAGCTCGAGGTCCTGCGCAGCACCGCCGAGCTGCTCGCGCCCGGCATCCCCACCCATGACGTGCCCGAGCCACCCGTGGCCGGCGACGGGTCGCCCGACGTCCGGCCGGAGCTCACAGCACTGCTGCACCTCAGCCGCGCTGCGGCCGAGCTGTCCCCGGACGGCCACGGGGACCTCGACGTCGCGGTCGCCGAGCTGGCGGAGTGCACGATCCTCGCGACGACCCACGACCTGGGCCGGGTCGAGGTGCAGAGCAGCACACTCGCCGCGGCCGTGGCGGCGCTCCGGCGCGACCACCGCGGCATGGTGGCCGCAGCCGGGAAGGCTGCCGCGGCGGCGCTGCGCCACAACCTCCACCCGTCCCGCTGGTCCGCCTGCGCCACGGGGATGCTCGCCTACGCCGACCTGCTCGAGGGCGACCCTGCCGGGGCACGGGCCCGTGCCGAGACCGCCCTCGCGGCATCGGACCCGATCACGCCGGAGGCCGCGTACGCATTGCGCACCGTGCGCGGCGCCGCCCTCGCCGACGAGGGCGAACGCGACCGCGGAGCCGCCGAGATGCGGGCGGCACGGCGTGAGCTGGGCGGCGCACCGGCACCGCGGGTGCTCCGCGCCGCGCTGGGCGTCCTCGAGCACCGGACAGCGTTGCTGCAGGGCAACACCCCGGCCGCCGCTGAGATCCAGCACTGGCTCGAATCCCGTATCGGCCCGACCGGCGAGGTGCTGCTGCTGCAGGCCTGGACGGAAGTGATCACCGGCCGCTACGAGATCGCACGGGCCACCGTCGACCCGGTGCGCGCCTGCGCCGTGCCCGTTCTGCTCCCTCACACCCTGCTCGAGATCCACCTGCTCGACGTCGAGTCGGCGCTGGAGAGCGGCGACGACGCCGAGGCCCACGGGGCACTCGATGCGGCACTGGCCGAGGCGGGCACGATCGGGGTCGTCCGGCCGTTCGCCCTCGCCGGGCCACGGACCCGCCAGTTGCTGGCCGACCGCGGCAGGCCCACCGGATCACCGGAGCTCGAAGCGCGGCTCGCCACGCTGGCGGTGCGCGCCGAACCGGCCGCTGTGCTCAGCGAACGCGAGCTCGTGGTGCTCGCGCTGCTGCCGTCGCTGCGCGGCGCCGGCGAGATCGCCTCCGAGCTGACCGTCTCGGTGAACACCGTCAAGAGCCACATCCGATCGATCTACGCCAAGCTCGGCGTTTCCACCCGGCGGGAGGCGGTGCAGCGGGCGTCCGAGCGCGGGCTTCTGCCCTGACGGGGAATCACCTGTGCCGGGGGAGGACGCGGCGCACGAACGGGACGATCGTTGTCGCTGTTCGGCTCTCGCCGGTGTGTCGGCCGGCGCGAGTGGGAGGAGGCCTGCCGTGCCGGGACGACGCTACGAGTTCCGCCTGGCGGGGCGGTTGTCGGAGCGCGCACGGGACGCCTTCGCCGGGATGGACGTGGTGGAGGTGCCGGCGCAGACCGTCCTCACCGGCACGGTCGACGACGCGGAGATGCACTCCGTGCTGGCACTGATCCAGTCACTCGGCCTGCAGGTGGTGTCGATGCAGCGGCTCGACGCCAACCGGGAGGACGAGGCCCGGGACGTCGAGCGGCCGGGATAGCGCCCGCGTGGTCCTTCACCCCGGCGGGGTGATGCCCGCGCGGTCCGCGGTCCGCAGAGTCGCCGCGACCGATCGCTCACGAGGAGGGCCCCACATGGCGACGCTGACGGTGTGGAAGTTCGACACGGCGGACGGTGCGCAGAACGCGCTCACCACACTCGAACGGCTGCAGAAGCAGGAGCTGATCCGCGTGGTGGACGCGGCGGTGGTGACCTGGCCCGCCGATCGGAAGAAGCCACGGACGCAGCAGTTGCACAACCTCACCGGCGCGGGCGCGCTCGGCGGGAGCTTCTGGGGTCTGTTGTTCGGCCTCATCTTCTTCGTGCCGCTGCTCGGCCTTGCCGTCGGTGCCGCCGTGGGGGCGTTGGCCGGTTCCCTCACCGACGTGGGCATCGACGACGACTTCATCAAGAAGGTGCGCGACAAGGTCACTCCCGGAACGTCCGCCCTGTTCGCGATGACCCAGGACGCCGTCACGGACCGTGTCGTCGACGCCTTCCGTGGCACCCGTGCCGAGCTCATCAGCACGAACCTGTCGGCCGACCAGGAGGCGAAGCTCCGGGAGGCCTTCTCCGAGACGGACCCCGAGAAGGTCTGATTCAGGCCCCGCCCACCGCCGTGGGCGAACGCGCCGCGGGTAGCCCGGCTCACCCCTCACGGATGAGGGGTGAGCCCTGCGGGCGAGACACGATCCCACCGAAACGCACGCCGAGGAGGAGTTTCGATGTCCACATCGCCTGAAGCCACTCCCACCAGCTCGACCGGCAGCGGCACGCCCGGCAGCGGGACCGGCAGCGGCACGGCCGGCACCGGCCCCACCGACACGACGAGCGGTTACGACAACACGACCGGTGCCGGAACGTCGCCCTGGAAGACCGGTCTTCTCGTCTTCGCCGGCACGATCATGATCGTCGGGGGCATCTTCCAGTTCCTGGCCGGGCTCGTGGCGCTGTTCCGCAACGAGGTCTACGTCGTCGGCCTGAACTACGTCTACTCCTTCGATGTCACGACCTGGGGCTGGATCCACCTGATCGTCGGCATCGTCGTCGCCCTCGCCGGTGCCGCGGTGCTCACCGGACAGATCTGGGGCCGCGTCGTCGGTGTCGGGCTGGCCGTGATCAGCATGCTGACGAACTTCATGTTCATCCCGTACTACCCGCTCTGGTCCCTCCTGATCATCGCTCTCGACGTCTTCGTGATCTGGGCGCTGTGCTCGGCCGACCGCAAGGCCCTCGCCATCTGATGCGCCGGTACCGGCACCCGGCCGCCGTCGACGCTGCCGGCATCGAGGTCCACCTCGCCGTCCCTCTGGAGGAGTGATGGTCGTCGAGTTCCTCCTGGCAGCGCTGCTGCCGCCGTCGATCATCGCGGGGGTGCTCGCGCTGGAACGGGTCGAGGAGCGTCTCGGCGGCCGGCCCGGCCGGGACGCCGGAGGGTCATCCGACACGACGCCCTCCTCCATCGGGCCCGCGACAACGCGCACGGACTGAGCCGCCCGGGACGGGCCGTGCCGAACGGGAGTGACAGGCCGAGCGGGAGTGACAGGAAGCATCGGTACCGCCGCGCTGTCGCGGTGAGCCTGCTCCGGTCGTTCCTGATGACGACGTTCCTGGTCGCCGTCTATTATCTCGCTCCGCTGCGGATGACACTCGACCTGCGCACCTGGCTCCGCTTCGCGCTCGTGCTCCTGCTGCTCGCCGTGCTCGCCGTTCGGCAGGTGCAGGCCGTGCTCAGGTCCGAGACCCCGCGGGTGCGCGCGATCGAGGCCGCCGCAACCGGGCTACCGATCTTCATTCTCCTGTTCGCCACGATCTACCTGGTGATCGCGAACAACCAGCCCGGCAGTTTCTCCGAGACGCTGGGCCGCACCGACGCGCTCTACTTCACGGTCACCGTCTTCACGACGGTCGGGTTCGGGGACATCGTGCCGCGCACCGAGGTCGCCCGGATCGTCACGACCCTCCAGATGGTCATGGGGCTGATCCTGGTCGGGCTCGTTGCCCGGATGCTGCTGAGTGCCGTGCAGGTGGCGGTACGCCGGCGCGAGCGGGGTGGCCCGGACGCCACGCCGCCCTCCGAGTGACCGGCGTCAGACGTCGGCCGCGACGAGCGGGCTCCCGTTGGTGCTCTCCACGACGACCATCGACACCTTGGCGGGGTCCATCAGCGCCGCGCCGTCCAGCGTGACTCCCTTGCTCGCGGCCTTTGCCGACACGAGCCAGCCTCCGGCCGTCTCCCGGTCGCCGTTCCGGCCGATCACGACCAGGTGGCACGCCTGACCCGCCGGAATTCCGCTCACGGCCGCGTTGAGTCGCACCCACCCGGGCGCCGGGACGAGGCGCACAGTCAAGCGGGCCCCTGTGCCCGGGTCCTGCGCGGTGACGAAGCGGGTGCCGGGCCTCATGGGAGTCGGGGACGGCACCGCGGACGCCATCTGCTGAGAGTCCGCCGTGGTCCAGCCGACGAGCACGCCGACGCACAACGCGACGGCCACGACGACCGCCGCCGCGGCAGCGGCCCACTTCGTGCGGCGGGCGGTCGTGCCCGTCTCCTCGGTCCGTACCTCGCGCAGCGTCCGCTGCAGCAGCAGATCCGCGTCGTCGGGTGGCCCGTCCAGCATCGCTTCCATCGGGACCGAGGCGAGGAGCAGCTGCACCTCGCGGAGCGACTGCACCTCCTCCCGGCAGCCGGGACACCGGGCGAGGTGCTCCTCGACGACGCGAACCTGATCCGGATCGAGCTCGCCGATCACGTAGCCGTCGATGTCAGCGTGATTGTCCGACAACCTCATCAGGCCGCTCCTTCCATGCCCGTCGGGCGCTTCGGGAAGAGGTCGCGAAGCGCCCGCAGCGCGTAGTAGGAGCGCGACTTCACCGTGCCGCTCGGGATGCCGAGTACCTCGGCCGTCTCCCCCACGGTCCGACCCTGCAGGTACATCTGCACGAGAACGTCGCGGTGTTCGCTGGACAGGCGCTCCAGCGCGTCGAGCACGACGATGTGGTCCACCACCTGCTCCGCGTGGTCACGTTCGACCGGCACGGTGTTCTGGGTCTCCGCGACCTCGGGTGGCCGTGCGTTCCGCGCGCGGGCCCGGTCGATGACGATGTTGCGGATCACGGTGAGGAGCCAGCCCCGCACCGACCCTTTGCTGTTGATCAGGCTGTCCGGGCTGCGCCACGCCCGCAGCATCGCTTCCTGCACGACGTCCTCCGCGGCAGCACGGTCGTTCGTCAGCCGCGTGGCGTAACCGAGCATGGCTTTCCCGTGCTCGTTGAACAACGAGCGGATGAGCGCCTCGTCCGCCATGTTCCGGCGGTCACGGGCTTTCGGCCCCGCCATCCCCCCACCACCTTCCCCCGCGATGCGGTCCCCTCGAGTCGTGCCTGAACGCGGCGCGGCGACGGCAGGCCACACGGCTTGCCGGCCGGCCTGTCGATCACGAACACCCACTTCGCCGCACGCCGAGCACCCAGCGGCACACGGGATGCGACTCCACCCAACGAGGCCCCGGCCTCTGGACGCGCCTGTGGAACGGAAGGGCTCCCCCGATCACCCCTGCGAGCACAGGACGTCCCCCGAAGGCGGTGGAACGAGCGCATCCACCTGCTCCGCCGCCCGGCCGGCAGCCGCCGATGCGGGCATGACGACAGGCGCGATCACGGGCAGCACCGCTCGGTGCGAGCGGCAGCCGAGTCACGGACGCCTTCATCGTTTCATCGCCCTTCGCGCATTGGCCCGATGCGAGCGGACGGGGAGCTGTGGAGCGCATCGCCTGAGATGACGGGCGCCGCAGCGAAATGGTTCACCGTCTTTCCGCGGTGACTGCGTCTACCGGCCGGTGACACCGCCACAGGAGCCCTCTCCGCGCTACTCGAACGGGACATGTCGGGCGTATTCCGGCGATTTCCCCAGATGTCGGTGGCAACACTCACGCCGTGCACTGCTGTCCGGAGTTGATGCACGAGACCACCCTGTCCATCAAAGAGTCGGGCATCACATCGATGTAGTCGCCGTGATCGCTGATGGGGCTGTGCTGTTCCTCCGGGAAACTGTCGATCGTGTAGTTGGAGCCCGGCGTGACCGTGTAGGCGATCTCCATGTGCAACTGGGGCACGGGGAACGTGTCGGACGGGCACGCACCGGCCGCGTCCGGGAACTGCAGATGCGCCCGGTGGTTCGGGCTGTCGGTCGTGCGCCCGTTCCAGCAGTTCGGGAAGTCGAAGATGCGAACCACCTGCTGGCCCAGCGGGCAGCGGGGGTACTGCTGCCGCGTGATGCGGTCCCTGGTTCCCGAACAGGTCCACTGCACGTGCTCGGAGTTGACACCGCCCTGACTGAACCCGTGGGGGTTGCCGGTGCTCGCTCGCAGGAACTCCGGCATCGGCACCACGGAGCTCACTGGGCTGCCGCGGTACTCCAGCAGCACCGAGTCCGGCACGAGGATGCGGCCCATGTTGTGGTCGGCCGAGTTGTCCAACCTGGCGGCATTGTCCGGACCGGGCTCGCGCAGCACCGGCCAGTAGTACGTCGACTTGTCGTCGTCGGGACAGGTCGTCGCCGCCGCGGCCAGGCTCTGGTCCGTGGACAACGCATTGGTGGAGACATTGCCTACATAGTCGTGGAAATGATGTGCTCCGCCGACGATTCCGGGGTCGGCGACCACGTTGTCCGAGTTGTGGATCCCCTGCATGTTGCGCCCGCAGTCGATACGCCAGGTGCCCGTCGAACCGCCCACCTGCACCGTAGGCGCGGGCGGCGCGACGGGAACCTGGGCGATGTCGACGTAGTCGGCGGGCGGAGCACCGGCGTCATCCATTCCGCCGGAATCGCCCGATGCGCTGCAGGCGGCCAGGGCAGCCACCGCCACGAAAACCACAAAGATGTGGATGAAGCTCCCGGACGATGAACTCCATGCCTCGATTCCCCGCACACTCATATTGTCGCAGAGTCACCGAGCCACAGTCCGCGCGCACTCTCGGTCACCAATTGACCCACAACATCCACGCCGATCATGGACATTTATGGCCGCCGGTCGCGGCCGCGCGTCACGTTCCGTCCGAGAAATTCACCCGTATCTCACCGATTCCGGCAAAGTTCCCGGCGTAGGCGCCCGACGGCAGCGTCCCGGGCTGCACGCGGGTGAAGCAACCCGTGATCACGCGCCCGCGTCGACGGCGGGACCGCCGCCACCTCGCCGACATCCCCGGGCCGGAGCCGCCCGCCCCGCCTCGGCCGGGCAGAGCGGACGACGTCCGGCAGGATCATGCGAACGAGATGTCGGCCCGATGTCGCGCCGACCGTCATCGCACGACCAACGAGACAGGTGATCGCATGCTCGCCGGCAGACTCGACGTGGCGACCCGGACCTTCGGGATCGATGAGCTGGCGGTACCCGACCCAGGGCCCGGCCAGGTGCGGATCGCAGTGAAGGCGGCCGGGGTCTGCCTCTCCGACGTCCACCTCATCGACGGCATGCTCAACCCGGCCCACCTCACCGGCGACTCGGTGACGCTCGGACACGAGGTGTCCGGCGTCATCGACGCGCTCGGCCCGGGGGTGACCGGCTGGCAGCCCGGTCAGCGGGTGCTGCTGCTCGCCGGCGAGCTGGACGCCGCCGGACGGGTTCTGACCAGGGGCGTCGACTACGACGGCGGGTGGGCCGAGTACACCCTCGCGTCGCAGACGACCCTCGTCGCCATTCCCGACGATCTGCCGTTCGAGCAGGCCGCGATCATCCCCGACGCCGTGTCCACGCCGTGGGCCGCCGTGACCGCGACGGCCGCGACCAGACCGGCGCAGGCCGTGGGGGTCTGGGGCACCGGTGGTCTCGGCGCTCACGCCGTCCAACTGCTCCGCATGATCGGAGCGGCGCCGATCATCGCCATCGACCCGTTACCTGCCGCCCGCGACCGCGCCCTCGAGTTCGGCGCCGACCTCGCCCTCGATCCGGACGACCCGGCCCTCGCGAAGCGCGTGTTCGCGGAGTCCGGAGGCCTCGCCGTCGCGTTCGACTTCGCCGGAGTGCCCGCGGTCCGCGAGCAGGCGGTCGGATGTCTGGCGCCTCAGGGCAAACTCGTCCTCGTCGGGCTCACGGACCAGCCCCTGACGATCACCGGCGGCACCCGCTTCAGCTACCTCCAGCAGCAGGTCCTCGGGCACTACGGCTCGCTCGCCGTGCACATCGAGGAGCTCGTCGCCCTCATCCGCCGACGGCGGCTCGATTTCTCCCGCTCGATCAGCGGCGTGCTCCCCCTCGCTAGCGCCGCTGACGCCATCGACCGGCTGGCCCACAAGAAGGGCAACCCGATCCGCCTGATCCTGCGGCCCTGATCTCTCGTCCGGATCAGGGCCGCAGGATCAGGGCCGCAGTCGGCGCTGTCGTCAGATCACCCCGCCGTTCACGTAGATCGTCTGACCGTTGATCCAGCGGGCGGGGCCGGCGAGGGAGGAGATGACCTCGGCGATGTCGGCCGGCATGCCCAGCCGCTCGATGGGGTTGGCCTTGGCCGCCCGGTCGATCGTCTCCTGGTCCTTGCCCTCGAAGTACAGGTCCGACGCGATCGGACCCGGAGCCACCGCGTTGACGGTGATGTTCCGCCCGCGAAGCTCCCTGGCCAGGATGAGACTGACCGCGTCGACGGCGCCCTTGCTGGCGGCGTAGGCCGCGTACGTCGGCAGGGCGAGCTTTGTGACCGTCGTCGAGAAGTTGATGATCGCGCCGCCGCTGCGCACCCGGCGGGCCGCCTGCTGGTTCACCACGAACGTGCCACGGATGTTGGTGCGGTGCATCCGGTCCAACGCGTCGAGGTCGAACTCGGCCAGCGGGCCGAGAAGCATGATGCCTGCGGCGTTGACGACGACGTCGACGCCACCGAACTCCTGTTCCGCCACGTCGAACGCGGCAGCGACGGCGTGCTCGTCGGCGACGTCCGCCTGCACGGCCACTGCCCGCGCGCCGGTGGCGATGATTCCGGTGACCGTCTCCTCGGCCGCTTCCTTGTTGCCGGCGTACACCGCGACCACGGCCATGCCGTCTGCGGCCAGCCGCTCGGCGGTCGCACGGCCGATGCCACGCGTTCCGCCCGTGACGATCGCGACGCGACGTGGGACCGAAGTGGTCATCTCTGTTACTCCTGTCGTGCAGAACCTTGGCTAACGCTTGAACGTTATCATTGTTACCGTAGCTTCGGTAATAAGCTAGTGTTAGCACTGCCAACACTCAGGAGTGGAGCGGTAACTTCGCCACATGTCCGTCGAAACCGACATCTCAGCTGCGCCCACCACGCGCGATCGGATCCTGCGGGCCGCGGCGGCCCTGCTCGAACGCGAGGGCCGCGACGCGGTGTCGACGCGCGCGGTGGGCACGGCCGCGGGTGTCCAGGCGCCCACGCTCTACCGCCTCTTCGGCGACAAGGCCGGCCTCCTCCAGGCGGTCGCCGCCTTCGGGTTCGAGTCCTACCTCGTGCAGAAGCACGGTCTCGACGAGTCCGACGATCCGGTGGCCGACCTACGGCGTGGCTGGGACATGCACGTCCAGTTCGGGCTGTCCCGTCCGGCGTTCTACACGCTCATGTACGCCGACTCCGCCCCCTGCCCCGCCGCACGGGAGGCGGAGGCCGTGCTGCTGCGCATGGTCTCCCGGGTCGCCGTGGCCGGTCGGCTCCGCTACAGCGTCGACCGGGCCGCCCGGCTCATCCACGGCACCGCCATGGGCCTGGTCCTCTCGCTCATCGCCACGCCCGAGGACGACCGGGACCTCGAACTGCTGACCATCGCGCGGGAGAACGTGCTGCGCGAGATCACCGTCGATGGCGTGCCGGACTCCCGGGCCGCGTCCGAACCCGGCGACGCCACCCGCACCCGGGCCGTCGCCCTCAAGGCAGCGCTGCGCTCCGAGCCCACGGCGGCTCTCAGCGCGGCGGAGCAGGCCCTGCTCGGCGAGTGGCTCGACCGGATCGCCGACGGAGCCGGCTGACCCACCGGGGCCCCGACGGCTCAGAAGTTGCCGCGACGGGCCTGTTCGCGCTCGATCGCCTCGAACAGCGCCTGGAAGTTGCCCTTGCCGAATCCGAGCGACCCGTGCCGCTCAATGAGCTCGAAGAACACCGTGGGCCGGTCACCGAGGGGCTTCGTGAAGATCTGCAGCAGGTAACCGTCCTCATCGCGGTCGACGAGGACGCCGCGCGACTGCAGTTCCTCGATCGGCACCCGCACCTCGCCGATGCGCGCCCTCAGCGCGGGGTCGGTGTAGTACGAGTCCGGCGTCGACAGGAACTCGACGCCCTTGGCCCGCAGCACGTCCACCGTGGTCAGGATGTCGTTCGTCGCCAGGGCGAGGTGCTGGGCGCCGGGCCCGCCGTAGAACTCGAGGTACTCGTCGATCTGCGAGCGCTTCTTCCCGGCCGCGGGCTCGTTGAGCGGGAACTTCACGCGGTGGTTGCCGCTCGCCACCACCTTGCTCATCAGGGCGGAGTACTCCGTCGCGATGTCGTCGCCCACGAACTCGGCCATGTTCGTGAAACCCATGACGCGGTTGTAGAACTCCACCCACCGATCCATGCGACCCAGCTCGACGTTGCCGACCACGTGATCGAGCGCCTGGAAGAGACGCTTCGGCTCGCCCGCCGGCTTGACGTAGCCGGAGCGGCGGGCGACGTAACCCGGCAGGTACGGGCCGGTGTAGCGGGACCGGTCGACCAGGCTGTGACGGGTCTCGCCGTAGGTGGCGATCGCAGCGATCCGCACCGTGCCGTGCTCGTCGGTGACGTCGTGCGGCTCCTGCAGCACCTGCGCACCCTCGCGGCGGGCGTGGGCGATGCAGCGGTCGACGTCGGGCACCTCGAGTGCGACGTCGACGATGCCGTCACCGTGGCGACGGTGGTGGTCGTGCAGCGGACTCGAGGGGTCCACCCCGCCCATGAGGACGAAGCGGACCGCCCCGGAACGCAGCACGTAGGCGTGATGGTCGCGGTTGCCCGTCTCGGGACCGGAGTACGCGACGAGCTCCATGCCGAAGACGAGCTGGTAGTACAGCGCCGCCTGCGTGGCGTTGCCGACCGCCCACACCACCGCGTCCCAGCCGGTGACCGGGAAGGGATCGCCCTCCGGGTCGTACTCGACCAGCCCCACGAGCTGGCGCAGCTGCTGCAGGTCCAGCTCGGCCGATCGCTCCTGGTCGGTGAGGGTGTGCTCAACGGTCATGGCCGCATGACACCGCGGCTGCCCGTTCTGAGCAAGAGCGGGGGATCCAAGTGGCAGGAGTGCCAGATGGGCGAGATCATTCGGTCATCTGCTGTGCATATCGACCAGATGAGGCAGGACGATGACAGCACCGCTCACGCTCGACGCCCTCGACGTCGACCTGCTCCGCGCGCTGCGTGACAGCCCGCGCGCGGGGGTCCTGGAGCTGGCGCGGACGCTGGGCGTCGCACGTGGCACGGTGGCGGCCCGGCTCGAGCGCCTGGAACGCGGCGGTGTGATCACCGGGTACGGCCCCGACATCGACGTGGTCGCCGCCGGATATCCCGTGCAGGCGTTCGTCACCCTGGAGATCGCGCAGGGCGCCCTCGACGACGTCGCCGCCGAGCTCACAGCGCTGCCGGCGGTGCTGGAGGCGTACGCGACGACCGGCACGTCCGACGTGCTGTGCCGGCTCGCGGCGTCGTCCCACGAGGACCTGCAGGACACGTTGCTGCAGCTCAACCATTCGCCCACGGTGTCCCGCTCGACGAGCGTGGTGGTGCTGTCGGTGGTGGTGGCGCCCCGCACGCTGCAACTGCTCGAGAACCGCCCCCGCACGGCCCCACGACGAGCCCCGGCATACCGCGCCACACCGTGAGTGAGCACGGCCGGCCTCGTCACTCGGTGGCCGGGAGGATCGCCACGTCGTACGCGGTGACGGCCTTGTCGGCCGTCACGATGGTGAGCCCCTCCACACGGGCCTGGGCCACGAGCATGCGATCGAACGGATCCCCGCGATGCTGGTATCGGGCTGGCACGAGCCGCGCGACGGGGCGTCCGTTCCGGGCGATGACGATCTCCTCACCCGCCTCGACGCTGCTCCAGCAACCGCGACAGATGGGCCTTCGCCTCGTAGACGTCGACCTGCTCATTGACCAGCACATGATGGCTGGCCAGGCCTGGTCAGGACCTCATGACTCTCCATCCGGCGCGTCCGGCTCGGGCCACTCCTACGCTGACGGTGTGGATCGAGTGGAGACGCGCGAGCTGAGCTATTTCGTCGCTGTGGCCGAGGAGCTGCATTTCGGGCGGGCCGCCGAGCGACTCGGCATCGCGCAACCGCCGTTGTCCCGGGCCATCAGCCGGCTCGAACGCCGGATGGGCGTGCAGCTCTTCGAGCGCACCAGCCGCCGCGTCACGCTCACGGCGGCCGGAGACGTCTTCCTCGCCGAGAGCCGCAAGGCACTCGACGCCGTGGACACCGCCGTGCTGCGGGCCCAGCAGAGCGGCCACCCGGACCGGCTCGTGCTGGCGGTCCGGCCGGGCACCGACCCCGGTCTGCTCACGGACGTGATCCGCGCCTACCGGAGGCAGCCAGGAGCCGCCGAACTCGAGATCGTCCTCACCCGTGACCCGATGTCGGCGCTGCGCGACGGCACCGCCGACATCGGGTTGATGTGCAGCCGCAACGACCTTGCCGGCCTGGATACGGTCGAGCTCACCGAGCAGAAGCCCGTCGCGCTGTTGCCGGCAGGACACCCCCTGACCGCCCGCCCCACCGTCACGGCCGCCGATCTCGCACGGGAGGCGGCATACCGCGACGACTGGCCCATCGAGTCCCTGGACCAGATCGTCGACCGGGTGGCGCTGGGAGACGTGATCGTGGTGGTCGGCGCGAACGTCTCCGACCGGCTCGGACGTTCTGTGCTGGCGGTTCCCGTGGTCGATCTTCCGCCCACCGTGCTGGTCCTCGGCTGGCCCGTGGGTGCTGCACCGGGCGCGCGCACCGCGTTCGTACGCACAGCGAGGAACATCGCGGCTGCGGCGGCACTCGACCGGGCCTCGTGACCGTGGGCGCCGAATTCACACCTGCGTGATTCCCCCGTCGACCACCAGCTCGACGCCCGTGACGTAGCTGCTCTCCGTCGAGGCGAGGAAGAGCGCAGCCGCGGCCTGTTCCTCGGGCTGGGACATCCGTCCGAGCGGCACGTCGGCCGCGTGGTTCGCCTTCCACTCGCGCCGCGCGGCCTCGTCCTCGGCGAACGTGCTGATCGCGAGGTCGACCGCAGGTGTGTCCGTGGCGCCCGGGGCGAGGGCGTTCACACGGATGTTCCGCCCGCGGAGCTCATACGCCCAGGTGCGCGCAAACGAGCGCACAGCGGCCTTGGCGGCGGAATAGACACCCAGTCCTTCCCGCCCCGTCGTGGCCGCCATGGAGGTGACAAGAACGATGGACGCCCCGTCGTTCACCAGCGGAAGCGCCTTCTGCACCGTGTTGAGTGCGCCCTTCACGTTCACCGCGAAAATCGACTCGACATGCTCGTCGGTAACGTCTTCGAGACGCGCGAAGCCACCACCGCCGGCGTTCGCGACGATGACGTCGATCCGGTGTCCGTTGTGCCGCACCGTGTCGTACACGCGTTCCATGTCCTCGGCCTTCGCCACGTCGCCCTGCACTCCGACGGCGCCGTGCCCGACCTTCGCCACTGCCGATTCCAATTCGGCCGGACGACGCCCGGTCAGGTAGACGAGGGCACCCTCCTCTGCGAATCGCTGCGCGGTGGCGAGGCCGATACCCGCGCTCGCACCCGTAACAATCGCGATCTTGCCGTCGAGCTTTCCCATGTGCCTGTCCCCGCTGAGGTATTCCGTTCCGGACACCACGAGTCCAGCAGCCCGCATACCCCCCAGCAATGACGATTCGGGTATCAGCACGATGTCGCCCGGGTATCGATCCCCGGAGTCGGGGTTTTGTCCGTTCTCGACCCGCAACGGACGATGCGACTGGAGCAAGCCGGCGGTCACGTTCGCGAGACGTCGGCAGAGAATGTCGTAGATGCACGCCGGAACGGCCGATTAACGAACACCCCGCGAATTGATCTTCGAAGGTCACAGATTAATGACCTGTCGCGCTTCTCAACGGTTATCGCGTACCGTTCGACCTGGCCACCGAGTGCACCAGCTCCCCGAAAGGATTCGTCATGGCCAACCCTACCGCGGACTATCCCCATCCGCCGCGAACTGCGTGCGGGCAAACCCGCCACACGGAAGAAATATTGCATCGCACGCTCCGGGCGTTCCGCGTCGTCACGGCGCAGCTCTGCTCGGCTATTGACCGCTATGCCTTCTTCGCCTACGGCGTGGCCACCGGTCTGGTTTTCGGTGAGCAGTTCCTCCCGTCCGACTCGCCGGTTGCGGCCGCGCTGGCCTCGCTCGGCACGTTCCTCGTGGGCTTCCTCTCGCTACCGATCGTGAGCCGGTTGATCACGGATGCCCGGTCACGCAACAGCGCTGCCTATGACCCAGCCCGCGTGGCGCGACTGCTGACACGGGTCGGTCAACTCGCCCGCCGCGTCCCGGCGGAGCTCGTCGCGGGCACCCTGGCGGCCACGATCGCACCCGCGGTCAGTCTCGTGCTCTACGTCCATCTCATCCCGCACGGGCAGCAGGTACTGCACGTCCAGATCACTCTGGCCATGCTCGTTCTCTCGGCGATCTCCGCAGTGGCCATCCTCGTGGCGATCCGGGTCTCCGCGTGGTGAGACCACCGAGCAGGCCGACCGGGCCGGGAAAGCGATCTCCGTCGGCGTGCCGGGCGATCACGGCGCGGATCACGCTCCGGTGCTCGTTCATCGCGGCCACAGCGGCGTCCTGGTCGCGCGCCCGCACCGCCTGGTAGCAGGTCGAGCTGCAGGGACTCCGCATCCAGCCGCAGTCCGGAGCAGGTGAGCACATCCTCCGGTGGCGTCACCGAGCGAGGCGACCGTGTTGCCGTCCAGCTCGGAGTACAGCCGGCTCACCTGCTCCGGTGACCTGGCCCTGGCGGCCTGCACAGCCGACCGAACACAGCATTTGCGACCTTTTTCCCGATCGATGTTTCGAGCGGTCACAGCCGCGTTTCCGCAGCGTAAACACAATATCGACCGTCCGATTCCACGTTTTCTCGCGACCTACAGTGCGCTGGTCCGACCAACGGATTTTCGATCCAGGTGACCACGCGAAGGAACTCCTCCGACATGCTCAACCGCCTGCTCCGGCCTGCCGCGCTCCTCGCCGCCGCCGGTGCCATCACCTTGCTGGCGACCGCCTGCGGCAGTGGCGGCTCGTCCCCCGCCCCCGGCGGCGGCGCTCCCGCTTACCCGGCGCTGGTGTCGTCACCGGCCTGCATGCAACTGCGCTCACAGAACCCCGATCTGAACGGCAAGACGCTGACCGACGCGATCAATCCGCACACACCCGGATACGAGTCGATCTCGGTGAACGACCCGACCAAGTACGAGGGCTTCGACATCGACCTCGCCGAGGCGATGGGGGAATGCCTCGGCTTCACGGTCGACTACCTGCCGGTGGCCTTCGACGCGCTGCTGCCGACCTTGCAGAGCGGGCAGGCCAACTTCATCGTCTCCGACATCTACGCGACCAAGGAGCGGGCTGCGTCCGCCGATTTCATCACCTATTCCAAGGTCTTCGACGGCGTCCTGGTCGCTGCGGGCAATCCGAAGAAGATCACCGGAATCGACGACTCGCTGTGCGGCACCACCACGGCGCTGAACAAGGGATTCGTCGAGGTACCGCTGGTGAACGCCCAGAACACCACGTGCCAGTCGAAGGGCAAGCCGCAGGCCCAGACGGCACTGTTCGACAACAACGCCGACTGCGAGCAGGCGATCCTCTCCGGCCGCGCCGATGCCTACATCAACGACGTCAACACGGTGAACCGGTTCGTCAAGGACCAGTCCGACAAGCTGGCCAGGGCCACCACCCTGACTCTTCCCTACTCGATCGGCATCGCCGTGCCCAAGGGCCAGACGCCGATCCGCAACGCCTTCACCGCGGCGCTCACCCAGATCCAGACGAGCGGCCTGCAGACCCAGCTCGCCCAGAAGTGGCAGCTGGACCAGTCCGCCATCCAGGCGCCGTCTCTCGTCACCGCGAGCTGATGAGCAGTTTCCTGCACTACCTGTCCATGCCCTACCTGCTGGGCGGGATCCTGGTCACGCTGCAGACGACGGCACTGGGCTTCTTCGGCGGGTTCGCCGGAGGCCTGGTGCTCTCGGGGATGGCGCTGAGCGGCAATCGCGTCGTCTCGGGGATCGCGCGTACCTACAGCGTGATCTTCCGGGGCACCCCGTTGGTGCTCCAGCTCGTCTTCGTGTTCACCGCGCTGCCGCACGCAGGCGTCGTCCTCAGCCCGGTCATGGCCGCCGGGGTCGCCCTGGCCGCGAACGAGGCCACTTTCTTCGCCGAGATCCTGCGCTCCGCGGTGCTCGGCGTCGACAGGGGCCAGACGGACGCGGCACGTGCGGTCGGGCTGCGGCCCTGGATCGTGATGCGCCGGATCGTCGGACCGCAGGCAGCGCGCGCGGCCATCCCCGCGATCGGGAGCGAAGCGGTTGCGACGATGAAGAACTCCGCGCTGGCCTCGATCATCGCCGTGCCGGAGCTGACCTTGCGCAGCAACCAACTCGCGTCGGCCACGTTCGACTACTTCAGCATCTTCTTCGCCTCCGGCCTGATGTACCTCGTGCTGACCGGGGCGATCACCGGCCTGCAGCTCACCATCGAGCGGGCCGCCGATCTCAGCCGGATCGGGAACCGGCGCCGCGGCAGACCCACGGCTCCGGACACCGGGGCCACCCCGGAGCCCGTGGAGACATCGGGTCCGCGGCCGATGAACGGCGCGGTGCGCAACGGTGCGGTCATCAACGGCAGAGTCATCAACGGCAGGGTCATCAACGGCGCGGTCACCAACGGTGCCGCTCCCGCAGGCGCCGTCTCCAGCGCTACCGTCGGCAATGGGGCCGTGTCCCGGGACGCCGCCGTCCGCCGGGCCCGGGTCGCGCTGACCATCACCGACGTCCACAAGTCGTTCGACGATCACGAGGTGCTGCGCGGCATCGATCTGGAGATCCGCAAGGGCGAGGTGGTGGCGCTGCTCGGTCCCAGCGGTTCGGGCAAGAGCACGCTCCTGCGCCTGATCAACCACCTCGAGACCCTCGATCGCGGCACGATCTCGTTCGACGGGATCGAGGTCGGCTACCGCGACGACGGCGCGACCTTGCCGGAGCGGGAGGTCGCCCGGCAGCGGGTGGACGCCGGCGTCGGCATGGTGTTTCAGCACTTCAACCTGTTCGGGCACCTCACGGCACGGGAGAACGTCGCCGTGCCGCTGCGCTGGGTGCACCGCGTGCCCAGGGACGAGGCGATGGCCGAGGCGGATCGCCTGCTGGACAGGGTCGGCCTCGCGGAGCGGGCGCACGCGCTCCCCCGCCATCTCTCCGGTGGGCAGCAACAACGCGTCGGCATCGCCCGGGCGCTCGCCGGGCGCCCCCAGGTGCTGCTGCTCGACGAACCGACCTCGGCGCTCGACCCGGAGCGGGTCCAGGAGGTACTGGAGGTGATCCGCTCGCTCGCCCTCGACGAAGGCCTGACGATGCTGATCGCCACCCACCAGCTGGGCTTCGCCCGGGAGGTCGCCGACCGGGCCGTCTTCATGGCCGACGGCCGGGTTCTCGAGCAGGGCGCGACCGCGGAGGTGTTGGACCACCCCAAGCATCCGGCCGCCGCCCGGTTCCTCCGGGCCGTACACACCGTGGAGGTCTGATCGTGATACCGCATCGGGAGTCCTTCAGCTTCACGCCCGAGCAGGGCGTGCCGCCGGCAGTGGCCCCGTTCTCCCACGTCACACGGTGGGGAACGCTGCTCTTCGTCACCGGGCAGATGCCGACCGACCCGGCCACGGGAGAGCTGGTGACCGGCGGCCTGCTCCCCCAGGCCGAGCAGGTGCGGCGCAACCTGCTCGCCTGCCTCGCACCGTTCGGGGTAGACATGGACGACGTGCTCATGGCGCGCGTCTATCTCACCGACTTCACCGAGTTCGAGGCGTTCAACGCCGCGTACCGCACCTGGTTCACCGGCGCCTTGCCCAGCCGCACCTGTGTCGGCACCACCGCGCTCGCCGTGGGCGCCGACGTCGAGATCGACCTGATCGTCGGCCTGCCGGGCCACGAGGCAGTGGACAACACCGGCCACGACAACCCTGGAGACCCCGCATGAACTCGACCTTGCTCCAGCCGGGCGAGGGCGCCATCGCCGGCCGCCATCTGCTCACCTCCACGACGGAGACGGTGAGCTGGGGCTGGCTCCCCAACGAGAAGTCCACCCCGTGCCTCACGATGGACTCGGGCGACACGGTCACGATCGACACGCTCAGCCACGAGGGAATCCTCCCCGACCAGGGGCGCAACCCCGTCGAGTTCCTGGGAAGCTACGGCGTCGAGGCCACGGACGTGCTGCACGACGCCACGGCGATCGCGGGTAGCGGTATCCCCCACGGCCCGGACGACGGGCCCCACGTCGTCACCGGGCCGATCGAGATCGCAGGCGCCGAGCCGGGCGACGTCCTGAAGATCGACGTCCTCGAACTCCTGCCCCGCACGCCGTACGGCTTCGTGAGCAGCCGTCACGGCTACAGCGCACTGCCCGACGAACTGCCCGAGGGTCCCGGAGCCACGTACGAGTTCTGCCGCGTCGGCCTCAGCGGCGGGCGGATGGTCAGTTGGATGGCTGCCTCCGACGGCAGGCAGGCCTGTTTCCCGCTGGACCCGTTCCTCGGCCTGATGGGGGTGGCCCCGGCAACCGACGAGCCGGTGCACTCGGTGCCGCCCGGCGACTTCGGCGGCAACATCGACGTGAAGTGGGCGCAGGTGGGCAGCTCGCTCTATCTCCCGGTCTCGGTGCCCGGTGCCCTCTTCTACACCGGCGACCCGCACTACGCGCAGGGCAACGGCGAGGTCGCCCTCACCGCGCTGGAAGCGTCCCTGCGCGCCACCCTCCGGCTCACCGTGCTCTCCGGGGCTGATGCGACGGCGGCGACGGGCAGTCTGCGCAACCCGCTGCTGGAGTCCCCGGGGTACTGGATCCCGACGGGCATGGACCCCGACCTCGGTGAGGCGATGCGGAAGTGCGTACGCCACGCGATCACGTTCCTGGTCGAGCGGTTCGGGTTCGAGCGGTCGACCGCGATGGCGTACCTCTCGGCCGCGGGCGACTTCGAGGTGAGCCAGGTCGTCGACAAGACCAAGGGCGTGCACTGCATGATCCGCAAGGCCGACTTCGCACAGTGGTTCTGACCTCGGTGGTTCTGACCTCGGCGGTTCTGACCTCGGCACCGGCCTCCGGGGCACCGCTGGGGTCGAGCACCGGGGTCCGGACGCCGGGCCCCCGATAGGCCGAACGACCTACGGATCCGGGACCACCGCCGCTGCCGTGGAGCATGCTCGCTCGCGAACCTGGAAGCGTCGAGCCGAGGAGGGGTCATGGCGGGCGCATGGCGACTCGCCCAACCGGTGGTCGTCGGCGTCGACGGGTCCGGTCCCGCACTCGCGGCCACCCGGTGGGCAGCGTGTGAGGCCGGGCGCCGGCGGGTCGGGTTGCGCGTGGTCAAGGCGTTTCTCGAACGGCCGTCCAAGCGCATCGGGGCACCCGGACCAGACCCTTATTACCGCGAGGTGATGCTGGAGGGCGCCCGGGCGGCCGTGGCGGAAGCGGCGACGGTGGCCGCGGCTGTGGCGCCCGGCATCGAGGTCACCGAGGACGTGGTCGACGGCCGTCCACTCTCGGTGCTCGTCGACGAGTCGAAGCACGCCGGGACGATCGTGGTCGGCAAACGCGGCCTCGGCGGGTACGGCGGACTTCTCGTCGGCTCGGTGGCCGTCGGGCTGACGACCCAGGCACGCTGTCCTGTGGTGGTCGTCCGTGGTGGAGAGCCGGAGCCTCCGCCCCGCGGACCCGTTGTCGTGGGCATCGGCATCTCCGCGACGAGCGACGCGGCACTCATCTTCGCGCTCGAGATGGCTGCTGCCCGCGACGTGCCGCTTGTGGCCGTGCACGCCTGGATGGAGTACATCGCCGACCCAGCGGTGTGGCCGGTGCAGGAATGGGGTGCGATCGACGCCGACCAGGACCAGATGCTCGCGGCGCGGCTGGCGCAGTGGGGCGAGAAGCAGCCCGACGTCGAGATCCGGCGGGTGGTGGCGAGGGACCGTCCCGCTCACGCGCTTCTCGAACAGGCCGCTCTCGCCCAGCTCGTCGTCGTGGGCTCGCGGGGGCGAAGCACCTTCCGCAAGCGGGTGTTCGGCTCGGTGTGCGACACGGTCCTGCAGCATGCGCCCTGCCCGGTGGCTGTCGTCCGCCCCCATCCGGCCGATCTGGTGGCGTGACCGTGCCGACCGACCGCCGACGACTCGCGGCAACGCCGGAGACAGCGGACGAGGACCCGCTGCTCACGCACCTCATGACCACTCGCGTGGTGGCCATCACCGCCGACGCCCCCTGCACGACGGCCCTGTACCTGATGGCCGCGACGGGCGTCCGGCACCTGCCCGTGCTCGACGGGAACCGCTGCTGCGGTGTCGTCTTCGAGATCGACCTCGCGCGCTTCGCCACGTCGGCCTGCTCGCCCCTCGTGCGCGCGACCTTCCGGGTCGGTGACCTGACCCGGCCCGCCGCGCCGCTGCCCGTGACGGCTCGCCGCTCCGATGCCGCCCGCCGCATGCAGGACGAGCACGGCGACGCCGTCCTGGTCTCCGACCATGGCCGCCTCGTCGGAATCGTGACGGCCACGGACCTCGTCCACTCACTCGCCGCCGGCTCAGGACCCGGCGACGAGGACCCGGACGAAGAGGGGTGATCCGGCATTTGACCAGGTCGTCGGGCGTGCGCGCGACCGGCAGGCCGGTACGGTGGACGGCACAGGCAGACCCGCCTCGGCTCGGAACGCCGCCCTGCCGGCCCAGGTGGGCGTCCACCGAGCGCAGGAGGTGCTCGTGTCGACCGACCACGGTGCACCGGTTCCTGAGGCCCACCGGCCGGCTGACACGCCCGCGCCGCGTGTCGACGGGCCGGGCGGCGCGGAAAGCGCTCGGGCCCGGTTGACCTTCCCGGACCTGCCGAGGCTGGAGCTGGACGAGCTGCTGGGCCAGCTCGTCGATCGCGCCCAGGAGGTGATGGCCACGCAGGGCCGGCTGCGCGGCCTGCTCCAGGCCAACCAGCTCATCATCACCGATCTGACGCTCCCAGTCGTGCTGCGGCGGATCGTCGAGGCGGCGCGGGACCTCGTCGGCGCCCGGTACGCCGCGCTCGGCGTGATCTCCCCGGCGGGCGGCCTGTCCGAGTTCATCCACATCGGGATGCCCCCGGACGCCGTCGAACAGATCGGCAACCTCCCGCAGGGCAAGGGGCTCCTGGGGGCGCTCATCCAGGACCCCCGCCCCATCCGGCTGGTCCGTATCGCCGAGGATCCCCGCTCGTGCGGCTTCCCGCCCGGACACCCGCCCATGAGCAGCTTCATCGGCGTGCCCATCCGGATCCGCGACGAGATCTTCGGCAACCTCTACCTCGCCGAGAGCACCAGGGGCGCGTTCAGCGCCGAGGACGAGGAGCTCACCACTGCGATCGCCGCCACGGCCGCGGTCGCCGTCGACAACGCCCGGCTCTACGCCTCCGCTCGCACCCGCGGCGAGTGGCTGCAGGCCTCCGCCGCGATCACCCGCAAGCTCCTGGCCTCCCCCGACGCGAGTACGAACAGCGAGGCCGTCCACCCGCTCCAGATGATCGCCCAGCGGAGCAGGGAGATCGCCGGCGCGGACCTGGTGACCGTCGCCCTCCCTCCGGGCGACAGAGATGCGGTCGGCGAGCTGAGTGTCGACGTCGCCGTCGGAATCGGGGCGGATCAGTTGACCGGCCGGTCCCTCCCGGTCGACGGATCGCTCGAGGGGCAGGTGCTCCTCACCGGAGAGCCACTGCGCCTCTCCCGCGCCGACGGCGACACCCGCCTCGGGTCGGTCGCACCGACCGTTCTGGACGTCGGCCCGATCATGGTCCTGCCACTGGTCGGTTCGCGGCGGGTCCAGGGAGTGCTCAGCGCCGCCCGGGTCCGCGGACGCGCCGCGTTCACGGCCGACGACCTGGACATGGCCGCCAGCTTCGCCAACCAGGGCGCCGTCGCCATCGAGCTCGCCGAGGCCCGGGCCGAGCAGCAACGCGCCGCCATGCTCGACGAGCGCGACCGCATCGCCGCCGACCTGCACGACCACGTCATCCAGCGGCTCTTCGCCGCAGGTCTGTCCCTGCAGAGCGTGGCCATGGGGCTCGGCCCGGGGCCGATGACCGACCGCGTGCTCTGCACCGTGGCCGACCTCGACGCCACCATCGGGCAGATCCGCACCACGATCTTCCAGCTCCACGACATTCCGAGGACGGACCCTGCCGGTCTGCGTGCCCGGATACTCGCCGTGGCCGCCGACGCCGCTCCGGCCCTGGGCTTCGACCCGGCCGTCCGCTTCACGGGCACGGTCGACGCCCTGCCCACCGAGGTCACCGAGGACCTCGTCGCGGTGGTGCGCGAAGCGCTCACCAACGTAGCCCGGCACGCGCGCGCCCGCACCGCGGAGGTCGACCTCGTCGTCCGGCCCGACCGGCTGGTCCTCACCGTCCGCGACGACGGCGTCGGCATGGTGCACGCGCGCCGTCGCAGCGGGCTCGCGAACATGCAGAGACGAGCCGAACGGCACGGCGGCAGCTTCGAGACCGGCGCCCGCGAGCCGAGCGGCACCGTGGTCATCTGGTCGATCCCGAACGGCTGAGGCGAGCACACGATCCCAGGCCCGACCGGGTCCGTTGGACAATCGACAGAGGCGTCCGGCCCTACCCCGGCGCGGTGACGGTCCGGGAAGCTCGACGCCGTGACCCGATCGGACCCGCGTGGCGCAGCCGCCGTCGCGGAGCTCGTGGAACTGGACCGCAGCGAATGCCTGAGGCTGCTGGCCCAGGTCGACGTCGGCCGGATCGTCTTCACCGAGGCCGCGATGCCTGCCGCGCTACCCGTGCATTACCTCCTCGAGGGTGAGGAAGTCCTCTTCCGCACCGGAGGCGGGCGCCACTTCGCGGCGGCCCGCGCGGCAGTCGTCGGTTTCCAGGTCGACAACCTCGACCCGGCGACGCGGACCGGGTGGAGCGTGCTGGGAGTCGGACAGGCGTACGAGGTGGTCGACTCCGCGCGACTGGCGGTGATCACCGGCGGTGTGCCCGAGGGGTGGGCGCCCGGCCCCGCCGCACACGTCGTCGCCGTCCCCCTGCAGCATCTCACCGGACACCGCCTCTGCCCTCGGCGTGCGGCCGCGGGCTGACGTTCCGATGACCACGGTTCCCGGCGCACTGGGCCTCTCCCCGGCTCAGGTCGCCGACGTGCTGCGGGCGGCGGGGCGAGCGCCCTCGCTGCACAACTCCCAGCCGTGGCTCTTCCGCGTGACGGACGACGTCATCGAGTTGCACGCCGACCCGGACCGCCGGCTCCCCGCGACCGACCCGCACGACCGCGAACTGCGTCTCGCGTGTGGCGCCGCGTTGTTCAACCTCCGCATCGCCGTGCACGGCTTCGGCTTCCGCCCGCGGGTCACCGTCCTCCCCGACCACGATCGGCCAGGCCTCGTCGCGCTCGTCCACCGTGGCGCTGCGGCTCCACCCTCGCCGGAACAGCTCCGTCTGCTCCGTGCGATCCCGCAACGGCGCAGCAACCGCCATCCGTTCAGCGACGTGCGGGTCTCCGCGGCCGAGCAGACGGAACTGTGCCGTGCCGCCGCCGAGGAGGGCGGCCGCCTGCACATCATCGAGCACCGTGGACAACGGGCGCAGATGCAGCGGATCGCGGCCGAAGCGCACCGCGTCCAGCTGGCCGACCCCCTCGTCCAGGCGGAGACCGAGCGATGGACGGGCGTCGCTCCGGACCGGTCGGACGGGGTACCCCTACCGGCAGGCGGCCCGCTTCCCGAGCCCCAGGACCGCTGGGTGCTGCGCGACTTCACGGCGGGCTCGGGCCGGGTGCGTGCGCCGGGCAAGGACTTCGAGCAGGAGCCGCTCATCGCCGTCCTGACGACCAGCCTGCCCGGCCCGGCGGGGGACGTGCAGGCGGGACAGGCCCTTCAGCATGTGCTGCTCACGGCGACCGCCGATGGTCTGGCCGTCTCACTCCTGTCGCATGTCGTCGAGGTGCCGCAGGCGCGCGCGGAGCTGGGCCGGCTCGTCGGCGACAGCAGGCCACCGCAAGCAGGGCTGCGGATCGGCCGTGGATGGCCCGTTCCGGCCACACGACGCAGGGACGTCGCCGATCTCCTTCTGACGTGATGGTCGTCCGGGTCGGGAGCGGGAGGCCAGGTGCCCGGGGGCCGGCGCTCCGTCGCTCCCCAACACGAAGCACAGCCCCCGGGCCTGTCGGAGGTGCGCGCGCGAGCCGTCCGTCACGCCTCGCGCCGCGTGACGCATCCGCGCCGTTCCGGCCGGGACGCTGATGCGACCGGCCGTCGGCCGGCGGGTGCTGCGTTTCCTCCGACACGTCGAGAATCGCTGGATCGGGCCGGAAACGAGCAGAGGCGAAAGTCCCTACTCACCAGGTGCAACTACCCGGTCGATGCCGATCGTCAGCTGATGGGCTTCGACCTCGCATTCTCGACCAACCGCGCGAACCGCTCCGCATACGCTTCCACGTCGACCGGGTATCGGGCCGTCACGATCAATCCGTCGACCACCACCAGCGGCTCCTGCCACGAGGAACCGTGCTCGATCCGGCCGGCAGGACCGACGGCGGCACGTACCTCGTCCTCGGTGTACGTCCGGTAGGTGCGGTAGCGGCGCCCGACTCGATAGAACGTCCTGCGGAAGGCGTACTGCTCGATCGGCTTGATCAGCGTGGTCACGGTACGCCCGGCGAGCAGGCTCTTTCCCGTTTTCTGGTTGCGTGCTCGCGCCGGGACGAGCACTCCGTGGCACACGGCGCCGATCGGTTTTCCGGCGGCGTCGAACGTGGCCACCTTCTCCTGCAGGAGCCGACTGTCCAGATACTGCTTCATACCCGGCGAGTGGCCGCCCGGCAGATGCACCGCGTCGAACTGCGAAGCGTCGATCTCCGAGTACCGGATCGGCCGTCGGAAGTTCGGGGAAGCCGTCATGCGGTGGTATGTGGCGACCACCGCGGGCTCCGCCGGGAACGGGTTGCGCCAACCCGGACCGAGAAGATGTCGGTCGCATTCCGCCACAGCACCGTGCTCGGTGGCGAAAACCACCTCGTGGCCCGCCGTGTCGAGCGCGTCCCACACCACCGAACTCTCGGTGGTGTCGAAGTCGCGGTCCGGCAGCGGGACCAGGATGCGACGTGGACGGTCGGTCATCGTCTCTTCACCGCTTTCTCTCGGAAACCGTGGGAAACCGGAATCAACCGTTCTCGGCGAGCACGCCGAGCCCGAGCGCCACGAGCACGGTGCCCGTGACGCGCTCCAGGACGCGCCGGACCTTCGCCCGGGAGAACAGCCCGCGGATCCGCCCCACCATCATCGCGACGAGCAGGAACCACGAGCCGTCGACGACCACCTGCACCAGGGCCAGCAGCAGCGTGCGGTGCACGATCCCGGGCCCGGCTGCGACGAACTGGGGATAGAACGCGAAGGTGAACACCGCGACCTTGGGATTGGCCAGGTTCGTCAGTAGGCCGGCGCCCGCGTCCCGCCAACGGCCGCGCGACGCCGCGGTCTGCGGCAACTCGTCGACGACGTCCTTCCGGGCGGCGCGCCAGGCCTGTATCCCGAGGTACACGAGCACGCAGGCACCGGCGATCTTCAGCCCCAGGAACGCCGCCTCGCTGACCGCCACCAGGGCCGCCGTGCCCACCGCCGTGGCGAACGCCCAGGTGAACAGCCCCAACTCCACGCCGGCGATCACCGGGACCGCTGCTGCCGGGCCGTGTAGCGCGCTGCGGCGGACGACCAGCGCGGTCGTCGCACCGGGCACCATGGCGCCGACGACGACCGCCAGCAGGAAACCACCCATCATCGACAAGCTCATGCGTCCCACCCGGATCTGTCCGACTCGAATCCGGTTGATCAACTCGGACTACATCGTGGGCCGATCACATTCGAGAGCGACAACCGGAGATGCTCAGTGTACGCACAACACTTATCGAGAAGCGATCACAATTCGCCCGGCCAATCCCACTCGTCACCTATCGGCTTCTCATGTCGCTTTTCAGCCGCAGGTTATCGGATCAGGGCTCTCATCCGGGCGAGGCGGTCCGCGTGATTACGAGGCGCGCACGGATTTCTGGGCCAGCAACCACCGAAGCGAGCGGTCGTCAGCGGCCTCGTACTCGTGCGGGAGCAGGTACACCGAGGCCCGCCCGTCGCTCACCCGGACGATGTCGCCACGGGCCCCGGGCGCCGCCGGCTGGCCCAGCGGGTTCTGCAGCAACCGCGTCGCCACCAGGTGTTGCACCATCGCCTCCACACATCACGTGCGTCCTGCCGTGGACGCCATCGATCCATCGGCACCACGTCGCACGGCGTTGCACCAGTGTGATCATGGTTGCTGCGGCGGTCACATATCGGCATCAACGCTTGCATGCGAGCAGCAAAAGGGATGTCCGCGCGTCAGGCGCGAACGTCGGCGAGGCGGGCAAGCCCGTCGAGAAGCCACTCCAGCACCTGCTCGAAGGAGTTCGGCGGCGGCTGGAAGCGACCGGGGTCGTTGGCCCACGCGATGAAGTGCGGGTAGCGGCCCTCGGCCGTGATCCGCTCCAGGTAGGGACGAGCGGCGGCGCCGAGCTGCTCGTCGGTGAGCAGGCCGACGCGCTCGCGCATGGCCCGCTCCTCGAGCAGCGCGAGCCCGGACGCCAGCGCCTGGCCGAGCACCGTGTCGATGAATCCCATGCGGGTCGCAGCGTCGAGGCGAAGCCCGGCGAGCCCGGCGAGCACCGCGTCGTACGTGGCGAGGGCGTGCGGTCCGAGCGGCGGACGACTGAAGGCGAGCCGGGCGAACCAGGGGTGCAGCTGCACGGCCTCCCACGTCGAGCACCCCAGGCCACGCAGGCACTCCCGCCAGTCGTCGGCCGGAGGCACGTCGATCTCGCCGTACACCTCGTCGACCATGAGGTCGACCAGCCCGTCCTTGCTGCCGACGTACCGGTAGAGGGCCATCGGACTGCGCACGCCGAGGCGGGCCGCGACCGCGCGCATCGTGACCTCTCCGCGCACCTCGGCGTCCGCGACGGCGATCGCGGCCGCCACGACCTTCTCGCGACTGAGTTGCTCCGTGGCGCGCGGCGGCGGGGGCTCGTCGAACCAGACGAGCCCGCCCGGCACCTGACTCGGATCGGTCGACGAGGACATTGCCGGCATCCTAGCCGTCGTGTACTAAGTACACCGTGAATGTACGACGTACACAGGTACTGGTCGCCGGAGGCGGGCTCGTCGGGTTGACGACAGCCCTCGTACTGCGCCACCACGGCGTCGAGGTGACGCTCGTGGAGAAGCGGGCCACCACGTCGCTGCAGCCCAAGGCGCGCCGATTCCACACGCGGACGATGGAGGTGTTCCGCGAGCTCGGGATCGCCGGCCTCGTGCACGAGGCCGCCCGCGACCTGGCCGAGCATCACCACATGGCCGTGGGGAGAACGCTCGCGGAGTCCGAGCAGCTGCCGCTCTGGCTACCGTCCGCTCCCGACGGGACGTACGTGGAGCCCGGTCCCGAGCTGCCCTGCCTCGTGGCCCAGGACGTCCTGGAGCCCGTGCTGCGTCGCGCGGCGGCCGAGGCCGGCGCCGACGTCCGGTTCAGCACGGAGCTGACCGGCTTCACATCCGGGCCGGACGGTGTGGTCGCCCAGCTCCACGACCGGGCGAGCGGACGGCACGAGCAGCTGCAGGCGCCGTTCCTCGTCGCGGCGGACGGCGCACGCAGCCCGGTACGTACCGCGCTCGGGATCGGCCTCTCCGGACGTGGGGCGATCGGCGGCCCCGCCGTGAACGTCTACTTCCGGGCGAACCTCGCCGACGTCGTGCACGGCCGGGAGTTCAACCTCTGTCAGATCGAGCACCCGGACGCTCCCGGCGCGCTCGCCTCCGTCGACGGTCGTTCCCGCTGGGTGTTCATGGCGAGCGGCGGGACCGAGCGGGACTGGCCGACTCTGCTTCGGACCGCGCTCGGCGTGCCCGTTCCCGAGCTCGAGGTTCTGAGCGTGCTCGCCTGGCAGCCGGAGATGCTCGTCGCCGACCGCTTCTCGGCCGGGCGGGTGCACCTGGCGGGCGACGCCGCGCACGTCATGCCACCGTATGCGGCGACGGGCGCCAACACCGGCATCGCCGACGCGCACAACCTGGGCTGGAAGCTCGCGGCCGTGCTGTCCGGCGCCGCGGCACCGGATCTCCTCGACAGCTACGACGCCGAGCGGCGCCCCGCCGGGTGGTTCGCCGCGGACCAGTCGAGCAGGCGTTCGGCCGACCTGCGCTCGGCGGCCACGGCCGACGAGACCCTCGCGCACCCGTTCGTGCTGGCCGCGGGCGGGTTCCAGTACCCGTCCGGCGCCCTCGTGGGCGGCCCCGACGAGGGCGGCGAGATCGAACCCGTCGACGTGTTCGCACCCGCGGGCCGCGTGGGCACGCGGGTACCGCACGAATGGCTCGACGAGGGCCACACGCGCTCGACCCTCGACCTGGCCGGTCCCGGATGGGCTCTCGTCGTGAACGGCGACCCGGCCGACTGGGAGCGCGGCGCCGCGGCCGCACCGCTGCCCCTGCCGGTGCACCATCTGGCGGCCGGGTTCCTCCCGGAGGGTTGCGCGCTGTTGCTGCGCCCCGACCAGGTCGTCTGCTGGCGCGGCACGGATCCCACGGCACCCGCCGCCGCTCTGCGCAGGCTCCTGACGGGCGCCGCCGAGCGCCACCGCACGAGCGGCACGGCGGTCCGGACCTGAGCGACGACAGCGCCGCTCGTACGACCGTCAGGTGGCAGACAGGCTGGTGGGACCACTCGCGAGCACGGCCGCGGCCAGCGCTTTCGCGGCCGGACGCTGCTCGGTGCGGGGGTTGGTGAGCAGCACGAGATCGATGTAGCCGAGCTCGGGAAGGCGATGCTGCGGACCGAGCGACGTCAGCTGCACCGGGACGAGGCTGCTCGCCAGCGCGGAGATGCCGATGCCGGCAGCGACCGCGGCGATCAGGCCGTTGACGCCCCGGCAGATACACGCACTGCGGTACGCGGTGTTGGTGCGCTCCAGCGCGTTCTGCATCGCCGAGCGACTGAGACTCGGCATCGGATAGACGACGAGCGGGAGCGGCTTGCCGAAGTCGAGCCTGGTGGAGCCGTTGCCCACCCACACCAGGCGGTCGCGGCGCACGAGCTGGCCACGGTGCTCGCCGCGAGGGCGCTTGCCCACGAACAAGTCGAGCCGGTCGTTCTCCAGCCTCCGGTGCAGGCTGCCGCTCTGGTCGACGGTGAGGTCGAAATCGACCAGGGGGTGGTCACGACGAAAGTCGCGCAGGATCTGCGGCAGCCGGGTGAGCGCAAGGTCGTCGGACATGCCGATTCGCAGCCTGCCGTGCGGGCGTTCGCCGCTGAAATAGGCGGCCGCCTGTTCGTGCACGGCGAGGATCGAGCCGGCGAACCCGATCATGGCCTCGCCGTCCGTGGTGATCGTGACCGAGTGCGTGTCGCGCTGCACGAGCACCCGGCCGGTGGCCTCCTCGAGCTTGCGGATGTGCTGGCTCACGGTGGGCTGGCGGATGCCGAGGCGTGCCGCCGCCTGCGTGAAGCTGCGGGTCTGGGCGACGGCGAGGAAGGTCTGGAGCTGGATCGGGTCGTACGTGATGGCCATAACGCCCCGCAATAACAGTAAGTCGGCTGATCGACGTTCACAATATCCCGTTCTCCTTCCAGACTGGAGGTGATCTTTCGACGCTATGAAGGGCTCTCTGTGACAACGGCTACGGCCGAAATACCCGCAAGCACCACCGCTACGACGCACCGCAGGGGCACATTCGCCGCGCTCCGCGTGCACAACTACCGGATCTACATCGTCGGCCACGGCGTCGCCAGCACGGGCACGTGGATGCAGAGCATCGCGCTGGACTGGCTGGTACTGGAGCTGACGGGCAGCTCCGCCGCCGTCGGCATCACGATGGCCATGCAGTTCCTGCCGATGCTCCTGCTCGGCGTGCACGGCGGGATGATCGCCGACCGCTACCCGAAGCGGGCCATCCTGATGGTCACCCAGGGACTGAACTGCAGCCTGAGCGGAACGCTCGCCGTCCTGACCCTCACCGGGCAGATGCGCGTGGAGTTCGTCTACCTGCTCGCACTCCTCCAGGGCCTGGTGATGGTTGTCGACAACCCGACCCGGCAGGTCTTCGTCAACGAGCTCGTGCCGACGCACTACGTCCGAAACGCGATCGCACTGAACGCGGCGGTCTTCCAGACCAGCAGGCTGCTCGGCCCGGCGGTCTCCGGCGTGCTGATCGGCACGGTCGGCACGGGGTGGGCGTTCGCCGCGAACGCGACGTCCTACGCGGCCCCGTTGATCGGACTCACGCTGATCCGCTCAGCCGATCTCGTGCCCGCTCCCGCCGTGCAGCGCGCCAAGGGCCAGCTCCGCTCAGCCCTGCGCTACGTCCGAGAGCGACCCGACGTCGCCTGGACGATCTTCCTCGTCGGAGTGATCGGCACCTTCGGCCTGAAGTTCCCGGTGGTCCTCACGGCCATGGCCGACACGACGTTCCACGGCGGGGCCGACCTCTACGGACTGTTCAACGTCGTGATCGCCGTCGGCTCGGTGGTGGGGGCACTCATCGCGGGCGGCCGGACGCACACCCGGCTGCGCACGCTGGTCGTCGCGGCGTTCGCGTTCGGCCTCGCCCAGACCGCCGCCGCGTTGTCACCGGAACTGTGGGCGTTCCTCGGCGCGCTCATAGTGCTGGGCGTGGTCAACCTGACCTTCCAGGCCATGGCCAACTCCTCGGTGCAGTCGTGGGTGGACCCGCAGATACGAGGCCGGGTGATGGGGCTCTACATGCTGGTGTTCGTCGGCGGCACGCCGCTGGGCGGCCCGATGATCGGGTGGATCACCACGGCGTTCGGACCGCGGGTCGCCATGGCGTTCTGCGGGATCGTCCCGGCCCTCGCCGCGGTGGCCGTGGGGCTCGTGTTGTGGCTGAAGGCACGCGGGCGGCTCGGGCGGCGCGGTCCGGTGCCGCAGGCCACGGGGTGATCGAGGGCCGGCGGAGCTACACCCGTGGTGGTACTCACGGGTCCTCCGCCGAGAGGACGCGCTGATCGTCGGCCGGGTCCTAGCGTCGCCGCCATGAGCGGTGACGGGCAGCCGATCGCACTCGGCGAGCGGGGCCTGCGGGTGAGCAGGCCCCGCTCGGCGCCGGGACCGGGGTGCGGAGCATCGAGCGCGCTGCGTACGTCGTCGCCGCACTGCTCGTCGCGAGTGGGCTCGTCCACCTGGGCGTACTGGTCGTCACCGACGGGCCCTGGCTGGGGCCGGTGTCCCTGCGCAAGGCACTGACGTTCGGGCTGTCGTTCGGACTGACGCTGGCCGCGGTCACCTGGGTGACGTCGTCCCTGGCGCTGCGGCCGGCGCTCCGAACGGTGCTGCTCGGAACGTTCACCGCGGTGAGCGTGCTGGAGACGGCGCTGGTCACGATGCAGGCCTGGCGCGGTGTCCCCTCCCATCTCAACTTCGCGACCGGATTCGACACCGCGGTCTCGATGACCCTCGCCGCAGGTGGCGGACTGATCATCGTGACGGTGCTGGGATTCGCCGCGGGCGCGGTGGTGGGCGCCCGCGGTCTTGGCCGGAGCATGCGCCTGGCGGTGCGCTCCGGGTTCGCTCTGCTGGTCGTCGGCCTCGTCGTCGGAGGCGTGATGATCGGCTCCGGCGTGACCGAGGCGCGGACGGGCAACGCGCAGCTCGCCTACAGCGCGATCAGCACACTCAAGCCGGTGCACGGCGTCGCTCTGCACGCGATCGCAGTGCTGCCCGCGCTGGCATGGGCGCTGGGACGCACGAGCTGGAGCGAACGCCGTCGCGTGCGGGCGGTTGCCGCGGCCGCCGTCGCTTACGCGATAATGGTCGCCGTTGTGGCGGTTTTCACCGGTTTGTAAGGAAATGGCGTCGCCGCCGGATCAGCCACATTTCTCCCTGCGCTTGATCAGACCCGCACAATTCCGCGCCGTTGTCAGCGCGCCGGGACCGTGCTAGCTTCATTTCCTACCGAACAGTCGGAAATACGGCGGCACTCCTTCACCTCACACGGGCTCGTCCACGCGGCGGGCCCGCGGACTGCCACGCCCGCTCCCAGCGTCGCGGTCGGCCGCGCGGCTCGAGCCATCGGAAGGTTTCTGATGACATCCACCTTCGACTACATCATCGTCGGCGCAGGATCAGCGGGATGCGTTCTCGCATCCCGGCTCTCCGAGCAGGACGACGTCAACGTCCTCCTGCTCGAGAATGGACCATATGACGTCCTGCCCGAGATTCGAATGCCGCCGATGTGGCCGACGCTACTGGGCAGCGAGATCGACTACTCGTACCGGACGACCCCACAAGTCGAGATGGGTGGTGTCCAGCACGACTGGCCCCGCGGAAATACCGTCGGCGGTAGCAGCTCGATCAACGGAATGGTCTACCTGCGCGGACATCGCAACGACTTCGATGCGTGGAGCAATGCGGGGGCTTCGGGTTGGGAATTCGACAATCTGCTCCCCTACTTCCGGCGCGCGGAATCGGTGCCCGATGGCAATCCGCGCTTTCGCGGCACGGACGGGCCCATGCGACCGGCTCCGGCGCAGGATCCGAACCCGGTGTCGGCGGCCTTCGTCGACGCGGCCGTCCACCTCGGCCACCCGCTCACCCCCGACTTCAACGCCGACGAACAGGAGGGAGTGGGGTGGCACGACCTCTCGGTCACCCAAGGGCAGCGGCAGAGCACGGCCGCCGCCTACCTGACCCCTGCCGTGCTGGAACGGCGGAACCTGACCGTCCTCACCCAGGCGCGCGCGATGACATTGCTGCTCCGCGGCGCCCGTTGCGACGGGGTGCTGGTGCGCCACGGTGGTGAGACCACGGAGATGAGGGCTGCCCGCGAGGTCATCGTGTCGTGCGGCACCGTCGACACTCCGCGCCTGCTGCTGCTGTCCGGGATCGGGCCGGGGGCGGAACTGCTCGACGTCGGCATCGACGTGGTGCAGGACCTTCCGGGCGTCGGCCGGAATCTCCACGACCATCCTCTGACGTCCGTGATCTACGAGGGGAAGAAGGAGATTCCGCCCGGAAGGACGAACCTCGCCGAGTCCTCGCTGCTGTGGCGCAGCGACGAGTCACTTGCCGGGCCCGACATGCAGATCATGTGCATCCATGTTGCGTTCCATGTGGCGGCGCTGAAGGTACCGCCGAACTCCTTCACCCTGGCTGTCGCAGCGGTACCGGACAGCCGTGGCAGGATCCGGCTCCAGAACGCCGATCCGGATTCGCCGCCGCTCATCGATCCGCGCTATCTGAGCGAACCTCGCGATATCGACCGCCTCGTCAACGGGCTGGAGGTGGCGCGCGCGATCGTCGCCGACAGCGCTTTCGACGACTGGCGCGGCCCCGAGGTGCACCCCGGGCGCTCCGTGACGGGCGCCGAGGACATCGAGGCCTTCGTGCGGCGCGGAACCGGCAGTTACTTCCATCCCGTCGGAACGTGCGCAATGGGCACCGGGGACGAGGCCGTGGTCGACCCGGACATGCGGGTGCGGGGCATGGAGAACCTGAGGGTGATCGACGCGTCCGTCATGCCCCGGATCGTCTGCGTGAACACGAACGCCGCGACGATCATGATCGCGGAACGGGGAGCAGAGCTCGTCAGGGAAGGAAGCTGACGAATGCCGTCGGCATGGTCGCGCCCGCCGCACCGCAGATCGCAGAACCTGCCCCGAGGCGTTGGAATAACATGTCTCTTGTCGCGACTTGTCGTGGGCGGTTGGCAGGTCGCAAGAGAGAGTTGGTCATGGCTGCAGTGGGCAGGCCCCGACAGTTCGACCCCGAGCGCGCGCTCGACGCCGCGCTGGAGGTCTTCTGGCGGCACGGTTACGAGGGCACGAGCCTCACCGACCTCACCATGGCCATGGGCATCAACCGCCCGGCCCTGTACTCCGCGTTCGGCAGCAAGAAGGAACTCTTCTTCCGGGCACTGGACCGCTACTACGCCGTCGACGCCGTCCACACCTTCCAGGCGCTGGAGGCCCCGACAGCACAGGAGGTCACGAGGCAGTACCTCCTGCGCAGCGTCGAGCAGCTCACCGACCCCGAGCGCCCGATGGGATGTTTCGTCCTCCAAGGTGCCTTTGTGTGCGGGCCGGAGAACCGCGACGTCGCCGACCATATGGTGGGGCTTCGCGTTGCGGCGGAACGCGCGCTCCGTGAACGGTACGAACAGGCCCAGGCCGAGGGAGAACTCCCTCCGGACGAGGATCCGGCGTCGCTCGCCCGCTACATCAGCGTCGTGCGGCACGGCCTCGCCGTGCTCGCGTGCGGCGGGGTGCCGCGCGCGGAACTGGAGGATTCCGCACACCGGGCCCTCGACGGCCTCTCCCTGCGTATGGCCGCCCGTAGCGCCTGACTTCTGCACAGCTCACGAAGTCAATTTCCGACCGAGCAGTAGGAATCTAGATCACACTCCTTGGTATGCGGGCAGTCATGCCGCGATACTCAGCACGTCTCGATCCGGCCGCTGACGCCCCGAGGACATCTATCTATCTGTTCCCGTGCAGCGTCTCGAAAAGCCGTTCAGAACACCGGCCTGCACGAGCTGCACGATCCCGCAGAAACGGACCTTACGATGGAAATGCCGAGATGGACCGACATGTCGACACCCTCACACACCGGTTCCTACATGCCCGTGTCCGACGACTCACACGGGAGGTGTCCCGCACCGGCATCGACCTGACGCCCACCGTTCACCAGCTGGAGTTCCCCGACGCAGGCATCGCGTTCTGGGAGAGCGGCGCGGGCGAGCCGCTGCTGCTGGTGCACGGAGGCCTGTGCGCCGACTGGTTCCTGCCGGTCGCGCGGGAGCTGCAGGGATACCGCGTGGTCCGCACGCATCGCGCGGGCTACGGCCGCAGCCGCAATTTGACCGGATCACTCACAGTGCTCGACCACGCACGCCACTGCGCCGAGGCATTGCGATCGCTCCGCATCGAACGGGCGCACGTGGTGGGACATTCCAGTGGCGCCAGCGTCGCCCTGCAGATGGCCGTCACGCACCCGGAGCTGGTCCGGTCGTTGGTGCTGATCGAGCCGGCTCGTCCGCACGCTCCGGACGAACCACCCGTTCCGGCGATGCCCCGCGCGATGAACGCGGTGGCCGGCGGACGGTTCGACGACGGGTTCGACCTCTTCCTGCGGGCGACGTGCGGGCCCGGCTACCGCGAGGCCTTCGTGCGGCAACTCGGCGTGGACGGGCTCGCGGAAGCGATCGGCAGCAGCGCGTACTTCTTCGGCCACGACCTTCCGGCGCTCACCGAGTGGACATTCGGGGTGCGGGAGATCGCGGCCGTCCGGCAACCGGTCCTCCTCGTCGACGGAGCCGAGAGCGTGTACTTCACCGCGTCGTACTCACAACGCAATCGCGCACTCGCCTGCGAGCTCCCGAATGCCGATCTGGTGTGCGTCCCGGGCGTCACGCATGCAATGCCGTTGCAGGACCCTGTTGCGGTCGCACGGACGATCGAGGGGTTCGTCCGTCGCTATCCGTTCACTGTCAGTCACACTGCTCGACGGTGAATGGCGATCTGTCCCCACCGGGAGCGACGGGCCACCGTAAGCACATTCACGATCGAGACCGGATCACCAGGGATCTCGCCGCACGACTGTGATGCCGACCGGCCCCGAGGCCGGGGCCGGTCGGCCGCCGGTTGAGCCCGACCTACTGACCGACCGCGAACGGGTTGGCCACGGGCGCCGACTTGCGCTTCTCCGCAGGGGCTTCCTTCTCCGCGGGGGCCTCCGCCGCCGCGGCCGACGGAGCAGCATTGCGCTGCTCGTAGGCTTCGAGCACGGAGTTGGGGATTCGTCCGCGGTCGGAGATCTCGTGGCCGTTCTGCCGGGCCCACTCCCGAACCGCCGCCGTGTGCTCGCGGTCGCTCGCAACCGCGCTCACGGCTCGACCAGCGGATCGGGTGGAGGTGGGGCGCTGACGGCCACCACTGCGCCGGGCTGCAGCGACGAACGACGCCAAGGAGTCGCGAAGCTTGGCCGCGTTCTCGCCCGACAGGTCGATCTCGTACTGGCGCCCTGCGAGTGCGAAGGTCACCGTCTCGTCGGCTTCGGAACCATCCAGGTCGTCGACAAGCCGGGTTTCAACGTGCTGCGCCACGGTCACTTCCGTTCGGTTAGATCTGTCCAGACCGGCCGATACTCTCCGGAAAACGCCGAGAACGTCAAGTTGGCATAGTGACACCCGGTACGCGCCCTGCGGCAGCACACGGAGCAACGGCAACTCCACCAGCCCAAAGCCGCCGATCATGCACTACGGCGGAGGTGCAGACGTGACGAAGTTGGTGCTCGTGGCGGAGTGCGTTCGCGCAGGTCAGACGGCCTGCGGAACAGCCTCGTGGTACCGGTGACACAATTGCGGCCCACCCAATCCGGACGAACGTCGGTGCACGAACCCGGCGTCGAGGTGTGACGGAGGCCGCCGACACTACAGGGTGCCGCGCCGGCAACGAGATGACGGTAGATGTTGCAGACGGGATTCGTGAACCAGTGCGCATCCGACGATAGCCGCCCGGCCCGTTCTCGGACTAACGGTGGCCCATGCGGGCTATCGGCAGCACTGATAGTCCGAGAATGTAGAGCACCCTCCTCCGCGGGAGCTCCTCAGAGCTCTCGGCGGGAGCTGATCCCGCGCTTCGTGAACACCTTCCGTAGGTGCCACTCGACCGTCCGGGGACTCAGGAACAGCTCGGCGCCGATCTCGTGGTTCGTGCGGCCCTCCCGGGCCAGCCGGGCGATCTGTGCCTCCTGGGCGGTCAGCTGGTCGCGCGCCTCGGGACTGCTCGGGGGCACGGCCTCGCCGCAGGCCAGCAACTCCCGGCGGGCACGCTCGGCGAACGCCACCGCCCCCATCTCACGGAAAGCGTCGTGTGCATGGCGGAGGTGCTCACGCGCAGCGCTGCGCCGGCTCTCCCGGCGCAGCCACTCGCCGTACACGAGGTGGGCGCGGACCAGTGAGAGCACCTCGCGGGTGCGGGCGAGCCGGTCGATGGCCTCCTGGTAGGCCGCTTCCGCGGCCGGGCCGTCGCTCAGTAGGGCGCGGCTGCGGGCCTCCGTTCCGAGGGCCCAATCGGTGCCGCTGGCGCGGGTGCGCTCGGCGAGGCGTCCGAGCGCGTCGGCCGCGGCGTCGGACCGCCCGCTCCGGACGGCGGCCTCCACCAGCTCGGCGAGCACCCAGCCGTACAGACTCAGATCGTCGTGCTCGCACGCCCGCCACGCGGTGAGGAACGCTTCCTCGTAGCGGCCGAGGCTGTTGTCGAGCATCGCGGCGGCGTAGTCCGCGATCGTGGTGGCACGTCCCTCACCCCTCGCGGTCGCGTCCCGGATCACGGCGCGGATCAGCTTTCGCGCCTGCCCCTCCTCGCCGCGCAGGGAGGCGAGCAGCACGGACGTGTGCCGCACCGGCGCGTTCCCGGTGATCCGCTGGATCGCCTCCACCTCGTCGACCAGCACCGAGGCCTGGGCGAACTCTCCGGCGAACACGTGAACACCTGCCCGGATCGAGCTCGCCAACGGAAGGACGGTGAGCATGCCGGCCTCACGCGCGAGCTCGACCTGGCGGCTTGCCACCTGCTCCCACGACTCGTCCTCCCACAGATCCGGCGCCACCCGGGACGCCAGCCCGTACCAGCGCAGGTCGTTTTTGCCGTGGCGCCCATCGTGCAGGAACGCCCGCACTGCTCGTCGGAGCGACGGCAGGGCCGTTGCGTAACCCTCGGTGAACCGTGTCGTCAGGCCATCCAGGAGCAGGTCGGCCGGGCGCGGCGGCGCCGGGGCCGGGGGTGCGGCGCGGGCGGCCTCGGCCACCGCGACGACTCCGTCGCCTGCCCCGAACCGGCCTGCGGCGATCGCCGCCTCGAGTGCTTCGAGATACGTCTCGCGTGCCTGCGCCGCGTCGAGTGGTGCGAGGCGCTCAGCGGCAGCGAGCAACAGCGCCGGAGCCTCCCGCCCTCCGGTTCACGGCGAACGCGATCCGGGCCCGTAGCCGACCGATCTGGGCGCGCTGGAGCTCGTCGAGCGGTCCCATCTCGGCCGTCGCGAGGAAGCCGGACGCAAGGTCCGGAGCGCCGGCCTCCAGCTCGGCCGGTGCTGCGGCGATCGCACGAACGCCGCGCAAGGATGGGTCGGGCGTCAGTTCGGTCGCTCGTCCCAGGAACGCGGCCGCCGCCGCAACGCCGCCGCGGGATTCGGCCCGCGCTGCCGAGCGCTCCAGCTCGCCTGCCACCGCTTCGTCGGGCTCAACGGTCGCGGATGCGCGATGCCAGGCCCGGCGGTCGGGGTCGGCGTCCGGATCGGTCGCCTCGGCCAGCGCGCGGTGCACCGTATGCCGGTCTCCGGTGGACGCCGCCTGGTAGACCGCCGATCGGACCAGCGGGTGGTGGAAACGCACCCGGGCGGCGCCGAAGTCGATCAGCCCGGCGTCCTCCGCCGCCGTCGCGGCATCGGGCGTGATGCCGAGCAGTCCGGCCGCGCGCCAGAGCAACATCACATCTCCGATCGGCTCGGCAGCCGCCGTCAGGAGAAGCCGCTGCGTGTCACCGGGGAGCGCCCGGAGCCTGCGGTGGAAGCTGTGCTCGATCCGGCTCACCAGCGGTTGTCCCGCCGGCACAGCGAATCCGCCGGCCAGCTCGTTCGCCGACAGCCCTCGGGGCAGCTCCAAGAGGGCCAGTGGATTGCCGCGGGTCTCCGCGATGAACCGGTCACGGACCCGCTCGTCCAACCCGCCCTGGAGCGCCGACTCCAGCAGCAGCCGTGCATCCGCATCGCCGAGCCCGGACACGACGAGCTCCGGGAGTCCGACCAGCACCGGGGAATCGCCGGGCTCACGCACCGCGAACACCATGGCGACCTGCTCGGCCATCACGCGCCGCGCCACGAACTCCAGCGCGTGCACCGAAGCCCGGTCCAGCCACTGCACGTCGTCGATCAGGCACACCAGCGGTCGCTCGACGGCCGCCTCGGCCAGGAGGGTGAGAACGGCCAAGCCCACCAGGAACCGATCCGGCGCACCCCCGTCACGCAGCCCGAACGCGATGCGCAGCGCATCCTGCTGTGGACCGGGTAGACCCTCCAGCCGACCCACCATCGGTGTGCAGAGCCGTTGCAGGCCGGCGTACGGGAGGTCCGCCTCCGACTCGACGCCCACGACGCGCGCAACGCGACACCCCGACGCCTGTTCGCTGACGACATCGAGCAACGCGGTCTTGCCGACCCCTGACTCACCGCGCAGGACCAGAACGCAGCTGTGGCCGGCCCGTACCGTGTCCAGCAGCTGATCCAGCGCCTCACACTCGCGGCGCCGACCGCGCAGCCCGGATCCGGGTGAGCTGATGGGCCTCACCATGCCCGATGGTAGGAGCGGGGCCCGTCCACCGGGCAACCGGACACCCGCGGCTGCGAGACGCCGCGATCTCGGATCGTCGCGCGCTTTGATCCCCGATTTCCCTCGGTGTCACCGGGAATTCGTCGCGGTTTCAGGTCCAGCTCCCGGATCGCCGCATCGATATGGCCGAGATCGAATCCGCACTCCAGCACGTGCCGGACGTCACTGCGGCCGCGGTCGACACGTTCGAGCCGGCATCGGACATCAGGGCACTCGTGAGCTATTACCGTGTGCACATATGCATCAGCTCCGCCCGAACCTACCAACATTTCCCTCCAGCCTGCGGGAACGGCTCCCGTCGTACATGATCCCCACGTGGTTCGAACATGTCGCCGCCATTCCGGCGACCCCGCAGAACATGGTCGGCCGGCGCGCCCTGCCCGCACCCGTCGACCGACTCGAGGCCGCCGCGCACGTCGCCCCGAGCCGATCCGGGCCCCGGACGTCACGCCCATCCCCGATCAGATGGCGCCGGTCCGAAGGGCGAGGAGCATCCGCACCACCCTGAGCAGCTTCCCCTCTGACCTGCTGGTCCACCTCGTCGCAACGGTCTGCGCGAACGTGGTGCGACCGGTGCTCGAGCAAGGCTTCGACCGGTCGGCGCTCGGACTCGACCGCTCGAGCGTCCTGGGGAGCGCGTTCGCCGTCCTCACCGCCCCAGGGCTCGCGGGACTGGTGTGCCTACTGGTACCTCTGAGAAGACAGCTCATTCACGGATAATGATGATCCTCCTATCCGGAACCGGGCGGACCTATCGCCGCTTTCCGACGAGGAGAATCTCGAGAGTTTTCGAGACCACCTGTTCACCCTGTTGGTCTCACTACTAGCACTAGGGCCGTCTTCACCCGTCAGCAAATCGAAATGAATTCTGGGCACATGCCAGAGCTGAGATCCTGCTCGATGCCACAAACAACTCCTCCCATGGACCGCGAATCCGACGAGGCGTCCGTGGCCGACCATCTGCTCAGCTCGCTCGAACGACTCGTAAAGCGGCATCGAACTCTCTTGCTGGGCGGTGGAGAAACCGCCGAACTGCACAGCGGGCTCCACGCCGAGCTCATCTCCGCCGAAGTGACGCACGAACTCGAACTGACCCGCAGAGCGTTGCATCGCCGGCTCCACCCGGCGCGCTGACTCCGCGCCGGCCCATATCGGCACGCCCGAGTTCCACCGTTCAGCCCCGGAACGGAAGAAAGGCATCTCTGCCCGGTTCCGGCGCGGTCACCTCGATCGGGATCGGCATGCTCCCGGCGGCCCGTCTCGACGACGGGCCGCCGCTCGTGCTGTTCGCCGACGGAGGCCGAGTTCATGCGCACCGGGCGTGTGATCGACCGGGGACCGCACTGCCGGAACGTGGCCTCTACCAGGGCAACTCTCGTCGTGCCGTGCACGCTGGGCATGGCCGCACCCGCCCACGGCGCGGCCGCGCCGGGGCGGCCGCCGACACCCTGGTCCGGCCCGCCAGGGTATCCACCAGGGACAACTCCTGGGTGGGAAAGCCGTCGCGGGCACCATTGTGGGACCCGCAGGCCGGCGGGCTCGAGTGACGAGTCGAGAATCAGGACCCCGAGCCGTCTGGAAACAGGAGAACAGGATGCGTCGTGGCAATGTCGTGGCCGCGAAGGGCGACTTCGTCGTGCTTCCGGACCATCGCGGGGCTCCCCCCTGCGACACGGACGAGCCGGGGCGCCGAGCGTGAATCCCGAAGCACGACAGCGCCATGAACTGGGCGCCTTCCTCAAGGCACGCCGCCGGCAACTCGTGCGCACCCAACTGGGCCTGCCCCCGGTCGTGGGGAAGACCGCGTCCGGCGTACGCCGCGAGGAGATCTCCTACCTCTCCGGCGTGAGTGTCACGTGGTACACGTGGCTGGAACAGGGCCGCGAGATCAAGCCGTCCCGGCAGGTGCTGGATGCGCTCGCCCGCACCCTGCGCCTGTCGGCCACCGAACACAACTACATCCTGTCGCTGGCCGGCTACTCCGCCCCCCAACCCCTGCCCGAGCCGGATTCCCAGGCCGCACCCGCACCCGTAAAGCGGCTGCTCGAGGCGCTCGGTGGATTTCCCGCTTATGCCATATCTCCGGACTGGGCGATTTCGGCTTGGAACGCGGCATACACAGCCCTCTACCGGGACCTGTCGACCATCCCGATCGCGGACCGGAACCTGCTGTGGCTGATCTTCACCGACCCCTACGTGCGCGAGATGACGCCGGACTGGGAGCGCGTGAGCCGCAGCCACCTCGCCCAGTTCCGCGCCGAGGCCGGACCGCGGTTGGGCCACCCGTCGTGCGCACGGCTGGTGAAGCGACTAATGGAGGCGAGTGAAGAGTTTCGCGCCGGTTGGGAGAACCACGACATCGAAGGGTTCTCCTCACGGGAACGGCTTCTTCACCATCCGGTCGTGGGCGACCTCCATCTGGAGCAGCACCGGCTCGCACCGTCGGACCACCCGCATGTGCGCCTGCTGATCTATACGCCGGTGCTGACCACCGACGCTCCCGAGCGGCTGCGGCGCCTGCTTGCCACGAACATCCCGAATCTGCAGTCCATCCCATCGACGGCCGAAAGAAGCGATGACCCACAACAAGAGTGAGATCCGTGACGGGATGCGTATCGAGTGGGATGTACCGATACCGATGGACGACGGCGTGGTGCTGCGGGCTGACGTGTTCCGCCCCGTGGCGGACGGCCGCTATCCCGTGATCATGACCCACGGCCCGTACGCCAAAGGGCTGTCGTTCCAGGACGGATTCCCGGGCATGTGGGAATCGCTGTCCACCCGCTACCCCGATGCCGTCACCGGAACGACCAACAAGTATCAGAACTGGGAGACCGCGGACCCCGAGAAGTGGGTGCCGGACGGCTACGTCTGCATCCGTGTGGACTCCCGCGGCGCCGGTCGCTCCCCGGGCTACCTCGACATCTTCTCCCCGCAGGAGACCCGCGACTACTACGAGTGCATCGAGTGGGCGGGCACCCAGCCCTGGAGCAACGGCAAGGTCGGGTTGCTGGGCATTTCCTACTACGCGATGAACCAATGGCAGGTCGCCGCGTTGCAACCCCCGCACCTCGCGGCGATCTGCCCCTGGGAAGGAGCCAGCGACTACTACCGGGAGTTCACCCACCACGCCGGCATCCTCAACACCTTCGTCTCCGTCTGGTACCCGGTTCAGGTGTCCGCCGTGCAACACGGTGGCGGCGGCCGAGGGGACCGGAACGCGAACACCGGAGAACCGATCGCCGGGTCCGCCATGCTCCCGGCCGAGGAACTGGTGGCGAACCGCGCGGACTCACCGGCCGAGCTGCTGGTCCACGGCTTCGACGACCAGTACTACCGGGATCGCTCCGCCGAGCTGGAGAAGATCACCGTCCCCGTGCTCTCGGCCACCAACTGGGCCCACCACCTCCACTCCCGCGGCGGTTTCGAGGGGTACCGCCGCGCCGGCTCGGAGCGGAAGTGGCTGGAGGTCCATGGCCTCGAACACTTCGCGGAGTTCTACACCGACTACGGGGTGGCCCTGCAGAAGCGGTTCTTCGGTCACTTCCTCAAAGGCGATGACACCGGCTGGGACCACCAGCCGCCGGTGGAGCTCAACGTCCGCCACGTCGACGGCACCTTCGAACTCCGCCCCGAACAGGAGTGGCCCCTCGCTCGCACCCGTTGGACGGAACTCCACCTGCACCCTCACGACCACCGCCTGGCCACACAGCCACCGACGGCCACCACCGGCGTGCGGTTCGAGGCCCTCGGCGACGGGCTGACCTTCACCACCGAGCCGTTCAGCGAAGACACCGAGATCACCGGACCCGCCGCCGCCCACCTCCACGTCTCGTCCAGCACCACCGACGCCGACCTCTTCCTCACCCTGCGCGTGCTCGACCCCGACGGCACCGACATCACCTTCCGCAGTGCGCTCGACCCCGCCGGCGTCGTCGGCGCCGGCTGGCTGCGCGCATCCCACCGCGCCACCGACCCCGACCGCAGCCTCCCCCACCGTCCCTGGCACGCCCACGACCAGCCGGCCCCGCTGGTTCCCGGGGAGACTGCGGCACTGGACGTCGAGATCTGGCCCACCTCGGTCGTCGTCCCGGCCGGCTACCGGCTCGCGGTCACCATCCAGGGCCGCGACTTCGAGGTACCCGGTGACGGGCCCTGGCCCGAGACGTACGGCGTGCCGATGAGAGGTCACGGCATGTTCCTGCACAACGATCCCGACGACCGCCCGGCCGCCGTCTTCGGCGGCATCACCACCCTCGTCTCCGGCCCCGACCAGCCCTCCTACCTTCTGCTGCCCGTGATCCCCCGCACCGCAGGGAGCCCCGCGACCCGCCGCGGACCGTTCCCCACGCCGAGGCCCTGAGGACCGAAGGAACTGCGCCGGCCTGTCGCTACAGCGCCAGTGCCCGGCGCAGTACCGCGACCTCCTCGGCGCGCTCGCGCTGAACGATCGCCGCCTGCTCCACCATTGCGGAGCCGTGGAACGTGCCCGGGAACAGGTGCAGCTCGACCGTGATCCCCGCGGAGAGCAGCGCCAGCGCGTAGGCGATCCCCTCGTCGCGCAGCGGGTCGAAGTGCATCACCGAGACGTACGCAGGCGGCAGCCCGGTCAGGTCGGTCGCGCGCGCCGGTGCGGCGTAGGGCGGGACGTCGGCGCTGCCCGCCACGCCGGCACCGAGGTAGGAGTCCCAGCTCACCACCGCGTTGGGCCGGTTCCAGACCGGCGTGTCGGTGTAGGCGACCATGCTCGGGGTCGACAGCCGGTCGTCGACCTCGGGGATGGCGAGGAACTGGAACGCGATGTCGGGACCTCCGCGGTCGCGCGCCAGCAGAGCCAGGCCTGCGCACAGCCCACCACCGGCGCTCACCCCGTGGATCGCGATCCGCTGGGCATCGACGCCCAGCTCGGCGGTGTTCTTCGCCGTCCAGACCAGCCCCGCGTAGACGTCCTCGAGCGGTCCCGGGTACGGGGTCTCCGGCGCGAGCCGGTAGTCGACCGACACCACGACGACACCCAACTCGCGAGCGAGCTCGAGGTTGCGCGCGTGGTCGATCTCCAGGTCACCGATGATGAACCCACCGCCGTGGACGTGGTAGATCGCCGCCGGGGCCGCCTGCCGCTCGGGGCGGTAGATCCGCAGGGTCACGTCGGGGTCGCCGTCGCGGCCGGGGACGGCCCGGTCCTCCACGTGCACGCCCGTCGCGTCGGGCTCGGGAAGCTCGGCCCGGAGCTCGGCGCCGCGAGCGCGGGCGGCGGGCAGATCGTTGACGTCGAGAACAGGCAACATCGAGATGGCGGCGGCGAGCTCGGGATCGAAGGCGTACGTCATGCGGGGATTCCTCCAGATCGATCACGGGACGACCCGATCATGCGCGCTCCCGTCAGCACCGGCATCCGCCACACGTCGGAAATTTCATTCATGATTACGCGGATTCACTCGGGCACCGCGGTGAAGAACTCGTAGCTGTGGCCGTCGGGATCGCCCACGTAGACGCCCCGGCCCCCGCAGAGCCGGTTGATCCGGCGGTCCCACCCGCCCTCAGGTCCGGATCCGAACGGGATCTGCGGACGGTCGTGAAGGCGCTCCAGCAGTACGTCGAAGGTGGCGTCGTCGACGAGGAACCCGAAGTGGCCTGCCGCCACCGGCCCACGGTGGTCGAAGTCCAGTGTCAGATCGGCGTTGACCTGAACCGGGGTGAACGGACCGACCGGCGCGCCGACGTCCAGGCCGAGCAGGTCGGCGAAGAACCGTGCGGCCCGCTCCTTGTCACTGGCACGGACGACGGTGTGGTTCAGGATGAGCGTCACGGTTCCCTCTCGGCACATCGCATGCGTATCGCATGCATATTATCTGCGATACGCATACGTTGGCTAGGGTGTGATCATGACGAGCGAGGAGGGAGGGCCGGCGCTGTTCCGGCTCGTGAGGTTCTGGTCTCGACGATGGGTCCGCGGTGTCGCTGCGGGAGCGGGCGACACCGCGCAGCACGTGCTCACCGTCGAGGCCGTCATCGCCTGCGCGCGCGGCGCAGGCGACCCGGACGGTGCCACGGTCGGTGACGTCGCCCGCCGGCTCGGCCTCGATCAGTCGGGAGCGAGCCGGATGGTGGCAGCCGCGGCGGCCGCAGGGTACGTCGAGCGCTCACGGGCAACGGCCGACGGCCGGCGCAGCGTCCTGCGTCTCACCCCCGCTGGGCGAACCCTGATCGACTCCTCGCACCGCTGGCAACGCGCCACGTTCGCCGAGCTCACCGCCACCTGGGACGAGAAGGACCGCGCGCAGTTCGCCGGGTATCTGCAGCGACTGGCGTCGGAGGTCGGGGCCTGAGCACGGGCTGACACGCGGCCGGGCGGGCGATCACTGCCGCTCATCCCGAGACGGCCGTGCATCACGTCGGCCGGTGCCGGAAGCCGGGACCTCGCCGCTGCGCAGAAGCGGGGATCGGGCCAGCACCGCCGTGGACGCCGCGATGACCAGGGCGCCGGCGACGGCGAGGGCGAGCCAGCCACCGGTGCGCACGCGCTCATCGAACACGACCACCCCGAACGCCATGGCGACCACAGGATTCGACAGCGTCAGTGCCGGTTGAGCGGCGACGAGACTGCCCGCCTGCAAGCTCTTCTGCAGCAGGAAGAAGTACGCCGGGCCGAGCACGATCAGCAGATAGGTCTGCGGTGAGCCGGCGACACCGCTCCAGCCCGACGTGGAGTAGACCGCGCTGATGCTGGTGAGCAGCACGGCGGTGAGGGCGAATCCGACTCCCGTGGCGAGTCCCAGGAACGCGGCTCGCCGCGATGCCGTGGAGCGGTACCCGATGACGGCGAAGATGGCGCTGACCGCGAACGTGACCCCGATGCCCAGGACCCAGGCACCTGCGGCGGCACGTGCGGGGTCTCCCCCACCGGGCTGCAGCGCGTACAGGAGGACGGCGAGCCCGGCGGACATCCCGATGACGGCGCCCCACTCGCGCCTGTGCAGCCTCGATCGGAACACCACCTGGGCGAGGATCAGGGCGAACGCCAGCTCCAGCACCAGGATCGGCTGCACGAGCGCGATCGGACCGGTCGCCAGCGCTGCCGCCTGGCACAGGAACCCGACGATGATCGCGGCGATGCCACCGAGCCAGTCGCGGCGGTGGGCGAGCCGCCAGAGCATCGTGATCGGGCCACCGGACTGGTCCTCCGGCAAGGCGGCGGCAGCCCGGCGTTGCAGCACGGAGGCGACAGCGTTGCCGATCGAGGCGAGCACTGCGAGGACGATGCTCAGCATCGGCGGCCGTTCCGGCGGCTCCCACGGCAGTGCGCGGAAAGATCCACGTGGCGTCCCTTCCCTCGCCCGAGCGCAATCGAAACAGCTGTGGCCGACATTCACCTGCTCGACACGAGGGCGACGGCGCCGGGCGGCGCTGCTGCGACCGGCCGGATGAGTCCACAACGGCCGGCGCGGGTAGCCGGGGGCATGACCGCAACCACTCGTGCGCCCACAGTCACCCCGCCTCCCACACAGTCGCGAACGCCCACCGCGTCCGAGCCGCCTGAGCCAGGGCCGAACCCGCAGCCGCCGCCGGTACCGGTACCGGTACCGCCCCCCGGGCCGGAACCCGGACCGCCGATCCCGGCGCCCGAGCCCCCCGGCCCGGATCCGGAACCAGGACCGCCCATTCCGACACCGCCACCGATCCCGGGTCCGGGACCGGTGCCGACACCTCCCGTCCCGACGCCACCGCCCGTCCCGACGCCGCCACCCATCCCGACGCCGCCACCCGGCCCCGGACCAGTACCCACACCTGTCCCACCGCCACCACCCGGTCCCGGACCACTCCCTCCGCCCGAGCCGGGCCCGGAGCCCACACCGCCCGTTCCGCCACCGGGACCGCCACCGGCCCCCGGACCGCGGCCCACACCGCCCATCCCGCCTCCTCGTCCCGGGCCGGAACCGGCGCCCGGGTGGCCCGGTCCTCCGCTGCCTGCACGACCCGCGGGTGCGACCGTGCTCGGACCGGAATGATCCGCCCGGAAAACACGCCGGCCGGGCCGGCACACGAATTGCGTCGCACCACGGCGGGTATGCCGCGGTCATACCGGTCCGAAGCGCGTGAACCGGAGGTGTTGTGACCGCTGAACGAGCTCGTGCCCTGATGGTCGAGCGGCTGCGCGCCGGCGGGATCGTCGATCCCCGGGTGCTCTGCGCGATGCGTGCACTCCCGCGGGAGCATTTCGTGCCGGTCGGTCTCGCGTCCGCGGCCTACCAGGACGAACCGCTCGACATCGGGCTCGGCCAGACCATCTCGGCCCCGATGATCGTCGCGTTGAGCACGGAGGCTCTGGAGGCCCGCGCCGACGCCCATGTCCTCGAGATCGGCACCGGTTCCGGTTACGGCGCCGCCGTGCTCGCGCGGTGCCACCGTTCGGTGGTGACGATCGAGCGTCATGCGGAGCTCGCGGAACGGGCGTGGGCATCGCTCGCAATGGCCGGCTGCCACAACGTCGAGGTTCGCACGGGCGACGGGTCGCTCGGCGCTCCCGACCGCGCCCCGTTCGACGGCATCGTGGTCACCGCCATGGCCGACACCGAACCGCCACCGGCGCTCCTCGACCAGCTCGCGCCGGGCGCAGCGCTGATCTGCCCGGTCGGGCACGGCCAGGAGGGGATCCTCGTCCGGTACCGCGACGGCCGCGCCGAAGAGCTCGCCGAGGTCGTCTTCGTTCCGCTGGTGAGCGGGCTGCCGGCGAGGCGTTGAGCCGTACCGCCGGCAACGCGCCGAGGATCAGTGCTCCTCCCCCAGTGCTCGCTCCACGTCGGCGGCGGACGTGAACCGCTCGTTCTGCAGGTTGCGCACGAGGCTCACGATCGCCTGGTCCGCCCCTTGCCGCCGCGCCCGGTCCACCAGCTCGTGCCGGCTCGCCGGGTAGTCACCCATGAGGTACTTCTGCACCACGGTGCTCGCCGTCATCGCCATGCGGATGCCTTACCCCCGGCGGCCATGCGCGATGCGGCATGGTGGTCGAGTGATCACCGGGCGCTGCCCGCCGCCTGGGGCTCGTCCACGCGGTCGCGCAGCTGTGCCCCCACGCCCTCGGCCTGCGCGCAGTGCACGCAGCAGAAGAACCTGCGGTCTGCCTGCACGCCGTGCCCGACCACCTTGCATCCGCAGTGCTCGCACACCGGTGCCATCCGGTGGATCGCGCACTCGAAGCTGTCGAACACGTGCACGGCGCCCTGGGCGTGCACCTCGAACGCCATGTCGTAGTCGTTCCCGCACACCTCGCACTGAGCCATCGCGGTGCCTCCGTTCGCTCGGCCGGGCCGCACGCCTCCGCGATGCGGCACGGACAGGGGTACCCGCGTCCGTCACCGGCAACAGCGAGGTCGCTCGATCGTGAGCGAATCACTCCCAGTGGATCGGCGGCTCGTCCGACGAGGAGCGCTCGGACAGGAAGACGCCCAGCTCGGACAGGGTGAGGGGCGCCGGTGGATCGACCCGGGGCAGGGCGGACAGCTCGCGGTGGAAGCGCCCGACGCCGCTGGTGTCCCGGGAGAAGGCGTCCGGATCGATGCCGAGGAACGCACCGCGGCGGCGGGCGCGGCCCATCAGATCCCGCCACCGTTTCGCCGGAGCCACGACGGCTTCCTCCGTTCCGGGTGGGAACAGCGTCATGAGGATCTCGTCGAAGGGTTCGGTGTGGTCGAGGTAGCGCTCGAGCGCGTCGGCGGACCGCTCCACGGGGAACTGCGACCAGTACGGCACCGAACCCGTCGCCAGCGCGAGGTGCGGGTCGAGCCGCACGAACGACTCGACCAGGAGTCGCTGCGCCGGGCGCCCTCGACGGAGGTACCACCAGCGGTAGAGGTCGGCGATCAGCGGGCTCAGCGCCGCGGGCTCGTCGAAGGCCACGCGGCGCAACCGCCATCCCCGTGCGGCCGCGAGGGCGGCCAGGTCGTCGCCGAGCGCCGCATCGAACCCCCACTCGGCCTCCGGGGCTTCCTCGTCGGCCGGTGGCACGTCCCACCCGCGGCACTCGCTCTTGCTGCGGAACTCCGCTGATGACGTGCCGCGTGACGCCCCGAACTGGAAGACATGCTGATCACCGAGCCGGGTGACCGGCCACCTCAGCCGGCAGTCGGCGACGAGCAGCGTCGCGCCCGGCGGCAGCGTCTCCGTGAGGAACCCGGTGAACGCGGCGCCGAGGCGGCGCCGCTTGAGACGGAAGTACGTCATGCGCGCCTGCGACAGCCGATCCTGGTCCGGATCGTGCGTGTGGTGCAGCGCCACCTCCGGGTTGGCGTCGAGCAACAGCTCGGCCGGGCCGATGCCGGCGGTCATGCCACCGCGCGGATCGTCCCGACCCACGTCCGGCCGCGCGACGGGGAGCAGGAAGGTCTGTGGGAGGAAGGGCGCGCCAAGGGCGGCGGCCAGGTGAGCCATCGCCCCGCTCGTCGAACCGACGATCGCCACGGGGTAGGACCGCCGCGGGTACTGCGCCACCATCCACCGCGCCACCGCCTCCGCGCTGACGGCGTGCAGCTCAGCGGGCGGCACGGCCTTGGTGCCGCGGCCGAACCGGTGCACCTGCTCCCGCACCGGGGCAGGCAGCGCGTCGATCAGCGGAAGTACCCGTTCGTGCAGCGGGGCGAGTGGCCGCGGCACGGCGCCGAGCGCTGGCAGGTCGTGGCCGTGCAGGGCGGTGGCCGCCGCGCGGAGGACGACCGTGGCGGAGTCGAAGGGGGCGATGCTGTCGGCCGCCTGCCGGGTGGTCGGCACGTCAGGACCAGGCGGCGGCCCACCGAGGAACGGCCCGATCGCCGCTGCGAGCGGCCCCGCCGCGGAATGACTGAGGCTGTGGCTCTGTCCGGGCAGCACGGCGAGCCGCCCGTCCGGCAGCGTCTCGGCGACCTCCTCGGCCCACCGCTGCGGCACGACGGCGTCGGCGCCGCCCCGCACCACCAGCACGGGGACCTCGATCTCCGGCAGGTCGTCCTCGATCGGGTGGGCGAGCGCGTGCCATGCCGTGGCCAGTGCCCGTCGGGCGCCGCACGCCAGGTAGTCCCTCCCCAGGACGATGGCGAGCGCGGGACTCTCGTGCAGGCCGGTGCGCAGCAGCCGGCTCACCTCGGCCACGGGGTTGCGGCCGCGCCGGTCGACGGTAGGGCTGATCAGCACCGCCCGTCCGAACGCTTCCGGCGAGCGACGCATCGCGGCGACGGCCACCTGACAGCCCACCGAGTCGGCGACCAGCGCAGGCGCGGTGAGCTCGGCGGCGTCGATCCAGGCCAGCAGGGCATCGGCGAGTCCGGGCACGTCCAGCGCCGCAGGCGGATGATCGCTGTGACCGAACCCGGGAAGATCGGGGACCGACGCACGGAAATGTGGCGCGAGCTCCCGGGCCAGCGGGAGCATGTAGCGGCTCGACACGCCCAGTCCATGGAGCAGCACGACATCCGGTGCACCGTCCGGAGCGGCCGTCGTCACCCTGGCATGCATCCGCAGTTCGTCCACCCGCGTCCAGCGACTCGAGATGCCGTCGCGCGTCCTCGGCCGCCCGGTCAGCTCCAGCACCGTCACCACATGCCCCCATCCGGTTCCACGGCCCGCTCCGGTCATCCGTGGACGACGTCGCGCCGTCCGAAACCTATGGGAGGAACGACCCGGGCGCGGGACGCCCCGACGGGCCACGCCGACGGTCGCGCCCTCGCGCGCCAGAATTCGGGTGCTGTCCGACGGGCCGTCAGAAGCTCGTTGCCGGGCGTGTTCGATCAGCCCCGAGCGGGTAGACCAGCTGAGCGCTCGCGGCGCCATGCGAGCGCGCGCCCGATACGACCTGCTGGGGGAGCCGTGAGGAAGCAGGAGAAGGTTCTGGTGCCGGCGCTCGTCGGGCTGGAGGTCAGTGACGCCCACCAGCTCGCCTTCACAGCGAGAGTTGTCGCCGTCGCGCCCGACCCCGACGATCCGTTGCCCATCACCGGCACCGTCACCGCTCAGGCCCCGGCGCCCGGCACCCGGGTGGAGCCGGCCGCGCCGGTCGTCATCGCCGTCGACCCCGGTGGTGGCGGCGGTGGTGGCGGCGGGAGCCTGGCCGAGCCGCCCCCGCCGGGACCGATGGATCCCGCCGGAACCAAGTAGGCCACCGAACCACCGGCACAGGTCGAACGGTGAGTGATCGCTCCCCCGGTCGCCGGGCCGCGACGGCACTGCGCCGGAACGCCGATGGGCGGCGCCCTTCTCGGAGGACGCCGCCCATCGTGCGGATGTAGCCGTCCGCTCAGGCGAACTCGGGCATGATCCGGTCGTGAATGAGCCGCAGCTGGGTGTTCACATCCGCGACCCCCTCGATCTCCCGGCCCATGAACGTCTTCACGAGGGTTGCGTCGGTGATCGCGAAGATCATGTGGTTGACCCCCGCAGCCTGGATCTCCTTGAGCTTGGCCACGCACTCCTCGGGCGTGCCGGCGATCGAGAGCGTCTCGCCGATCTCCGGCGTGGTCGCGTCGATGGAGCCCGCGAGGTCACCCGCGCCCAGCGCGTCGATGATCGGCTTCATCGCAGCGGGTGACACGCCGTTGCGCTCGAGTTGCTCGTCAGGCATGGCCGAGGCGTACAGGCCGACCATCGAGCGGGCCGCGTCCTTGGCGATCGCGGAGTCCTCGCCCGTCGCGAACACGACCCAGGCGCCGATGTCCAGGTCGTCGACGTTCTTCCCGGCGCGGTCGGCACCGATCTTCATGTTCTCGTACATGTACTCGTACGCGCCCCTGGTGTAGCTGAGCGCGTGGTGGCAGCCGTCGGACAGCTCCGCCGCCGCCTGGAACGACTTCGGGCCACGCATCGCGCCCATCTTGACGGGCAGCCGCTCCTGCACCGGGCGGGCGAAGCTGAACAGGCCCTTGTAGCTGAAGAACTCCCCGTCGAAGGTGATCGCGCCGTCGTCGAGCAGCGTGCGGACGACCTTCACGCCCTCCTTCGTCCGCGACAGCGGCTTCTGCGTGCTCCAGTCCATGCCGTACTGGGCGAGCAGCCCGAAGTTGCCCGAGGACAGCACGACCTCCGCACGACCGCCGGTGAGCTCGTCGAGGGTGGCCGCGGCCTGCGCAATCAGGCTCGGCTCGCGCAGCACGACCGGCGAGACGCTCGGACCCATGCGGATGTTGCTCGTCTTGTCGGCGGCAGCCGCGAACAGCAGCCACAGGTCCTTGTGCCACGTCTCGTCCGCCGCGTACACGGCGTGGAACCCGAGCTCGTCCGCGAGCTTGATCGACTCGATCGACTCGGTCAGCGGGTAGTCGGGCAGCATGGCGTAGCTGAACTTCACGATGAACTCCTGGTGGGGGGTGTGTCAGGAATCAGGGGAGCCGTCCTCGCCGTCGACCTCCGCGAGCAGCTCGGATCCGGAGAGGACCTTGTCTGCGAAGTGCCGGTGCATCCAGTCGAGGTGGTCGTGGCGTGCATTCATGATTCGCAGCGTGTCCCAGTTCGGGAAGGTTTGCTGCAGCACCCACCGCTGCATGAGTCGAGGGTCGACCTCGTACACGTGCTCGAACGTGGTAAGCGCGACATCACTCACTCGGTACGGTGCGGGTGGGGTGTGTTGCTCACCGTAGCGGTACCCGTTCGTCCCATTCATCCTGACCCTCCCCGGAGTGCGGCCAGTACCGTCTCGGCGTCGGGCGTGTAGGCGAGATCGAGGTGGTACTTGCCCGGGTTCATGATGTTGTGGGGGTCCAGAGCCCGTTTGACCTGCAACATCACCTCGAACCCGCCGCCCAGTTCCTGCGGCACGAGGTCGACCTCGCCCTCGCGGCAGGAGCCGTGGCAGGCGCTGATCGAGCCGCCGTGGCGCAACGCGGCCGCGGCGATGTCACGTTTCGCGTTCACCCACAGCTCCCACGCCGCATCACCTAGTTGCTGTTCCCAGATCCCGACGTCGATCTCCGTGAGGTAGTCCACGCCGGTGTCGGCGGAGGTGTAGGCGAACATCCCCCAGTCGTCGAACACGTCGGTGCGACGCCGGAGGTCGGCGACGATCTCGTGCCAGGCCTTCGTCACGGCAGGCACCTGCGTGTAGTTGATGGCGGCGTCCTCGCAGTGCCAGCTCATCGGCACCACCTGCCCGGCCTTGGTGCGCCCGTGCAACGGGGTGGCGTAGCGGTCGTGCCGCGCTGCCCAGTCGCCTTGCGAGATCTCGTCCCCCAGGTAGCGGGCCCCGTGCTGTTTCGCGATCCGGAACAGTCGCCGCCCGGCCGGGCGGACCTCGTCCTCGTAGCCGTAGAGCACCGCGCACACCAGCGCGCGCACGTCGGCGGGCTGGGGGATGTAGGCCTCGTCGTCGCGGCGCAGGTAGGCGACCTTCCACTCGTCGAACAGCACCCCACCGGCGAACGTCGCCACCCCCGCCCGGGCCAGTGCCCCGACACACCGGTAGGCGTCGTCGTAGTTGTCGAACGCCCAGAACGGCGAGAGTTCCGCTTCGGGCTTGGGGTAGAGCTTCAACGTGGCCCGGGTGGCTATACCCAGCGTGCCCTGATGCCCCATGAACAGGTGCTTGAGCTGGTATCCGCTGGAGGACTTGGAGATCTTCCCGCCGATCCCGTCGCCGACGTGGATGACCTCGCCGGTCGGCAGGACGTGGTCGAAGGAGAGCACCAGGTCGCGGGTGTGCCCGTAGCGGGCACCGATCAGCGACCAGCCCGAGGTGCCGATCCGGCCACCGACGAGCGAGCACGGATACGAGGCGGGATTGTCCGGGTAGATCAGCCCATGAGCGGCCAGCTGCTCGTTGAGCTTGAGCATGTTGATACCGGCCCCGACGGTCACCGTGCGGTTGTCCAGGTCCAGCTCGTGGATCTCGTTGAGCCGCTTGACGTCGACGACGATGCCGCCCCGCAGCGGAACGGCCCCGTCGGTCAGGCCGGTGCCCCCGTCCCGCGGCACGACCGGCACCCGCAGCTCGTTGGCGATCCGCACCACCGCCGCCACCTCCTCGGTGGAGGCCGGCAGGACCGCCAGATCAGGCACCCGCTCGGCCCACCGGTGCACCGGAAACGGCGCCGGCACCCGAGCCCGGTTGTAGCGGTCGGTCTTCGAGGTGAGGATCTGCTCCTCGCGCAGCACGGTGCGCAGCCGCTCGACGACTCGGTCGACCTGCTCAGCGGACAGGCGCTCAGGGGTGAGCGTCACGATCCGCACCCCCCCGCACCGCCGCAGTTCCCGCCGCCGCAACCGCCGCCCGACCGCCGGTCGCCGACCTCGCCGCGGCTCCCGCCGACCGTGATGCCGAGCGATTCGGCGAGCAGCTCGTGGATATCCACGACATCGATGTCGCGGGCCTCCCCCGCCGTGGAGAGCGGGCGCTCCGACCAGGGACAGGCACTTACGAGCGTGTCGACGCCGAGGGTTGCCGCGGCGTCGACACGCTGTTCGCTGATCGCCGCCGTCAGGTCGGGCTTCTCCACCGGCAGGCCCCCACCCCCGCCGGAGCAGTACGACCATTGGGTCACGCGATCGACGTCGTTGAAGGCCAGCCCCGGGATCGCGCGCAGGATCTCCCGCGGCTGCTGCCAGATACCCTTGCGCTTGTTGAGCCGGCACGGATCGTGATAGGTGATCGTGCGTTCCACCGGCACCGACGGCGTGATCCGCCCGTCGCGAAGCAGCTCTGCGAGCAGTTCCACCACGAGCACGATCTCGATGTCGAACTCCGCCCCGAAATAGCGCGGGTAGTCCTCGGTGAAGGAGATGTAGTCGTGCGGGTCGAGCACCAGCACCCGCCGCGTGCCCGTGGACCGCCAGTTGTCCAAGTTGTGGCGGGCGAACCGCTGCGCCTGCTCCACATAACCCATCTCGGCGGCCGGGCCCCCACAGCACCACTGCTCACCCATCAGCCCGAACTCGTACCCGGCCCGCTGCAGAGTCTGCGCCACCGCCCGGGGTACCGACGTGCGGTAGAACGCGGCCTCGCAGTCGACGAACAGCACCGTCTCACCGCCGATGGGCAGCTCCAGGCCGTCGGCCCAGTCCCGCACGGCGTCCTGGCTGACCTCGACATCCCCCAGCACCGGCTCATGGGTCCGCTCGTCGGTGCGCGCGTTCCAGGTACGCCACCCCGGCTGATGGACCCCCTTGTCCACCGCCAGCGCGCGCACCGCCTTCACCACATCGACCGTGCGCGTGCGGAACCGGTAGAAGTCCCCGGTGAACAACGTGTTCGGACACCGCAGCTCACACGCACCGCACTGCGTGCAATTCACATAGTCCGCGGCGATATCGCCCACCTCGAGCTCACCACGCTCCAACGCCACGATGTTGGCGTGAAACGCAGTGGGCGTCCAGGACTCGTTGCGCGTCACCTGCATCACCGGGCACACCTCCCGGCAGAACTTGTGACCCGACGAATAACAGTTGTACGAGGCGTTACGCCACTCCCCGACGAACTCACGCGTCTCACGATCGACGATCTCGACCTCGACCGGAGCCGCGACCGACTCGGGGTACGCGGCCAGGCCGGGGTCGTTGGACGCCATCCCGGGAGTGAACGGCCGCGTGAGCGCGTCACCAGCGAGATGCCCGTCGGGGTCGATCGGAGTCACGACGTCTCCTGGATGTGAGGTAGGACACGAGCACGCGAAACCTATGAGATCACATTTCAACGGTCAAGCCGCACACCGCCCCCGACCCACGCCCGGTCTCGTGCCAGACTCCACCGCGAGACGAAATGTGCGGGAGGTGCGCTGATGCGGCTGCTCCCCGGCGATGCGCGACAAGCGGTGTTCGCACCACTCGACGACGGCTCGGGACGCAGCGAGGCGGTGGTCCGCCGGCTGGGGAGCGCGATCGCGCTCGGCATCATCGTCGACGGCGAACAGCTGCCGTCCGAGACCCAGCTGGCCGCCATGCTGAACGTCTCCACCGTCACCCTGCGCGACGCACTGTCCGAGCTGCGGGCCCGCGGCCTGGTGTCGACACGTCGCGGCCGAGGCGGGGGCAGCTTCGTGCGCGCCTCGGAGGAGGCCCTCACCGAGCTGTCGCTCGGGCGGCTGCACGAGATCGGCAGCACCGACCTGCGCGAGCTCGGCGACGTGCACGCCGCGGTGGCGGGCACCGCGGCGCGGCTGTGCGCCCAGCGGGCCACCGCGAGCGAGATCGCCCGCCTGCGCGAGATCCTCGACCGGATGGCGGCCTCCCCGGAGGGCATCCAGCAGCGCCGGATCGAGAGCCGCTACTACATCGACACGGCAGCCGCCGCCCAGTCCGTCCGGCTCGCGCGCAAGGAGATCGAGCTGCAGGCCGAGCTGGGCCAGCTGCTGTGGGGCACCCCGCGCTCGGCCCCCGAGCTGGCGTCGACGGTGGCGCACCACCGGCAGGTCGTCGACGCGATCGAGGCGCGCGACGGCGACCTCGCCCGGCGGATCACCGAGGACCACATCGGCGAGGTCACCGGGCACCTGATCGACGTGCACCTCCGCCTGACCCGCCGAGGACAGCAGCACAGCGCCAGGCACGGTTCGCACTTTCCTCCCGCAGCGGCAGGGGCAGGGTGATGAGTGAGCATCAGGTGAGTACGTCCGACCGCGTGGACGACGCCGCTGCCCGGCAGGCGGCGGCGCTGATCGGCACCGTCGTCGAGCGTGTCTTCCATTCCGTGGCGACCGTGCGGGACAGCGTGCTGGACGCTCACCGCGCGGCGCGGGAGCGCGGCGAGCCGATGGCCGACCGCGACGTCACCGCGATGCGCGACACACTGGTGGACCTGCTCCATGAAAAGCGTGAGATCGCGGTCGGAATGGGCGTGATCGTCGCGCCGGGCTTCCTCGCCGATCAGCCGCTGCGCCTGGAGTGGTGGCAGTGCGAGCCGGAGCGGGGCGCCACGAGACAGCTCGAGGTCGACCTCAACCCCCACAGCGTCGGCTTCTACGACTACGCCGCGGCGGAGTGGTTCGTCGTGCCGCGCCGGACCGGCCACCGGCACGTCGTCGGCCCGTACGTCGACGTGCACGGCACGGACCGGTACCTGCTGACGCTCACCGTGCCCGTCGTCGCCGACGGGGAGTTCGTCGGCGTCGCGGGTGCTGACGTCCCGGTGGCGCGCTTCGAGACGCTGGTGCTGAGGGAGCTGTGCGACCTCGCCGTCGACGTCGTGGTGGTCAATCCCGAGGACCGCGTGGTGCTGTCGACGTCGGCGCGATGGCTGGCGGGATCGCTCGCGACCCCCGGCGCCATGCAAGATGCGGACCGGGCCAGGACGGTGACGCTGGCCGATCCGCCGTGGCAGGTCGTGGTCTTCCCCGGCTGAGCCGTCGGCTCTCGCGCGTCAGGGCCGGGGGAACTCACCGCCCACGCGGCATCGCCTCCCTCTCCTCGACGAGCGCCGCGAGGTTGTCCAGCGCCATCCGCGTTCCCGTCTCGTTGTCGGCGGCGGGCACGCTGTCCGGAATCCCCTCGTGCACGATGAGGACCTCCGTGCCGCCGCCGGCATCGTGCAGGCTGGTCGTCATCGTCATGGTGCCGCCGAGTGCGGGGTCCACCGACTCGAACTCGAACACTTCGACCACCTGCTCATCCGGCACGAGCCTGGCGAAGTGCCCGTGATAGGTGTCGGTGTTCGAGTCGGACTTGCCGGTCCCGCTCGGAACGTCATAGGTGAGCGACACACGGAACGAGCCGCCCTCACGGGCGTCGAACTCGTGGACCTGACTGCTCATCCCGGCCGGAACCCGCCATCTCGCGATCGCGTCGGCATCCAGGAGTGCCCGATAGACAGCTGATCGAGGCGCCTTCACGTGGCGGGAGACCTGCGTCGAATACATGGCCGACGACCCTAAGGGAATGGGAGTGCACGCCGGGTATGTCGACCCCGAACTCGTGTCCCACATCCGCGGGCCCGGGATCTCCGCGAAGTCGGTGGCCGATCAGACGATGCAGGCGATCCTCAACGACCGGCCCGAGGTTCTCGTCGACGAGACCACGCGGTGCGTCAAGGCGACCTGTCGCCACATCGTGCAAAGCGTCGATCCGGTCGGCGCCGCAACGCGACAGCCGTTCGACGCTCCCGATCGGCCACGCGACGACGTCCGCCACAGCTCATTCATAGCCTCCCCCTCACCACCGTTAAACTAAACTAGTCGTTTAGTTCGTAATTCGGTCGATCCGCCATCAGCGACACCTCCTTGCACAACCACGCCGTAAGGCGGAGAGGTGATCCGCAGACGACCGGAACGGTCGCGGGAGACAAGGAGCACGATGGCCACTGCACGCGCCGAGCATGATTACGTGGTGGTGGGCGCAGGCTCATCGGGAAGCGTGATCGTCCGAAGACTGCTCGACCATGGCCACTCGGTCCACGTCATCGAAGCCGGGCCGGACGTCCAGAGCCCGCTGGTGACCAACCCGGCCAGCTGGCCGGCCCTTTTCGGCAGCGAATTCGACTGGACGGTGATGACCACGCCGCAGACGCACATCAACAACCGGTCGTTGCATTTTCCCAGGGGCCGGATCGTCGGCGGATCCAGTTCCCTCAACGGCATGATCTACATCCGCGGCGTCCGCAGCGACTACGACACGTGGGCCTATGAAGGAGCCACGGGGTGGGACTGGGATTCGGTTCTTCCGTACTTCCTCCGGTCGGAGGACCATGAGGACGGACCGGGACCGTGGCACCACAGCGGAGGCCCGCTGCACGTCAGCCGCGTCGCCGACCCACACCCGACGTCCACGGCGTTCGTCGAAGCCGGAACGTCACTCGGATTCCCGCTCACCGACGACTTCAACGGCGAGCAACCGCTGGGCGTCGGGTACCACCACTTCACCATCCGCGACGGGAAACGGGCGAGCGCGTGGGTGTCATTCGTGGAACCGGTGCGCGCAATGCCCTCACTGCACGTGACAGCGAACGCCCGGGCGCATCGGGTGCTGTTCGACGGCACCCGCGCCGTCGGCCTCGAATACGTCGTCGACGGTGAGATGCGTCAGGCCTACGCGTCCGGCGAGGTGGTGCTCAGCGCCGGCGTGATGGGATCACCGAAAGTGCTGATGCTGTCCGGAGTCGGACCGGCGGATCATCTGCGCGAGGTCGGCGTCGAGGTCAGACACGATCTCCCCGGCGTCGGGGAGAACCTGCACGATCACACCCTCGCCTCGAACCTCTACGAGTCGAAGCAGCCCATGCCGGCGGGGCGGTACAGCAGCATGGAGAGCAGCATGCTGTGGAAGAGCGACCCACGGCGCGTCGCGCCCGATCTGCAGCCACTGTTCCTGCACCTCGTCTACCCGGCAGACGGATATCCGGTACCCGAGCACGGATACACGATCGCGCCCGGCATGGTCCGGCCACTGTCCCGCGGCACGCTGAGACTGGCCTCCGCCGACCCGGACACCCCGCCACTGGTGGACCCCAACATGTTCGGCGAGCCGCACGACCTGGAGCGGATGGTCGACGCACTGGAGATCTGCCGGGAGATCGGCCGTGCCGACGCGTTCAAGGACTGGCGCAAGACCGAGGTGGCGCCAGGCCCCGACGCGAAGACTCGCGACGACCTGCGCGAGTTCCTGCGTCGCACCGTCTCCACCTACCACCATCAGTGCGGGACCTGCCGGATGGGTCAGGATGCGCTCTCGGTCGTCGACCCGGACCTGCGTGTGCACGGACTGCAGAACCTGCGGGTCGCGGACGCGTCGGTGATGCCGGCCGTGCCGTCCGGGAACACCAATGCGCCGTCGATCATGATCGGCGAGAAGGCGGCCGACCTCATCCTCGGCAGAAGCCCCGGCCAGGCTCCGTAGGCGAGCTTCGCCGTCGCGTGACTATACCCCCTAATTGGGGGTATATGTTGGGGGTATAGATCCGCGGCGGAGGTGGCCGGCGATGCCCAAGATCAACGTGTACCTGCCCGACGACCTGGCCGATGCTGTGAAGGAGGCGGGGATCCCCGTCTCCGCGGTCTGCCAGAGATCGCTGGAGGAGGCGGTACGCCGCGTCGCCGACGTGCGCGCAGCCGTTGCCGGCGAGCCGGCCCCCGAGGAGGCGCTCGCCCGGCTGACCGCACTCACGCCACGAACGCGCCAGGCGCTCACGCTCGCGATCGAGCAGGTCCAGGCCGACGATGTGCCCGCCGTCGACACCGGGCACATCCTGGGAGGGATCCTGTCCGAGGGCACCAACCTGGCCCTCCACGTACTGCGTGCCGTCGATGTGGACCTCGACCAGCTCGCGCGCGACCTCGGCTCGCGCTCCACGGCCGAACCGCTCGCGGGCGATGCCGCCGACGGCGTCCGGCGGTTCAGCGCCCCGGCCTCCGCTGCGTTGCAGGCGGCCGTCACGGAGGCGATCTCGCTCGACCACAACTACATCGGATGCGAGCACCTTCTCCTCGGGCTGGCGGCGGAGACCGACGGGATCGCCGGACGGGCGCTGCGTGCACAGGGAGCGGAGCACAAGACACTCCGGCGCGCGGTCGTCGCGGCCCTCGCGGGCTACGTCCATCTCCGTGCCCAGACCTCGGCGACCCCCACGACCGCCGAGGGCCTCGTCGCCGCAGCCGTGCGGCGCGAGCTCGCGCCCCTCACCGAGAGGCTCACCGTCCTGGAGCGCCACGTCGGCGTCGGCCGGCCCTGACCGCGGCCGGGCGGGGCCAGCTGGGGAGCCAGGCTCGGCGTCAGATCCGTTCCAGGATCGCGGCGGCGAACTCGCCCGGCGCCTCCAGAGGGGTGAAGTGCCCGACGCCGTCGAGCGACCGCACCTGGACGTCGGCGAAGTGGTCATCGAGCCGGTCGGACCACGCGCGCGGGAAGAGCGGGTCGTGCTCCTGCCACAGCACGGTCGTGGGCACCGCGATGCGCTCGGAGGGCGCGGGTGGACGTTCGGCGAGTGACATCGCCACGGTTCCCGACCCGGAGCGGTACCAGTTGATCGAGGCGACGAAGGCGCCCGGACGTGCGTAGACGTCGGCCAGCCGGTCCAGCTCGGCGGGGGCGGGCACGTAGTCCGGCCCGGACCAGTGCGTCCAGAAGTGCTCCAGGTACGAGCGCACTGCCGCCCGGTTCCCGTCCAGCAGTTGCTCGGCGAGCTCGAGGCGGTGGAACGCCTGGTACCAGAACTCGCGCTGTGCGTCGGGCGAGAGCACCCGGTCGCCCGCGCCCGGCAGTGGCGGCGAGACGACGAGCGCCCGCACGAGATCGGGTCGTGACCGCGCGGCGGCCTGCGCGATTCGCGAGCCGACGTCGTAACCGGCGATGACGGCCGGCCCGAGCTGCAGCTCGTCGATCAGACCCAGGACGCTGCGCGCCTGCGCGGCCGCCGCGTAGTCGGCCGGGGACGTGCCCTCCGGTGTCTCGGACGCGCCGAAGCCGCGCAGATCGGGAACGACGACCCGGCACCGGCCCGTCAGCAGCGGCACCACCGCACGGAAGTCGCGCCGGTCCCCCGGCCATCCGTGCAGGAGCACGGCGGCGGCCACCTCGGGAGATGCGTGCGGACGGTGATCGTCATAGGCCAGCCGGAACCCGTCGACGGCAGTGCTGCGCCGCATTTCCGTGGGCTGCATCCCCTCACCGTAGATCGTCCGTGGTGAGCGATCCGAGGAACCGAAGGCGAGGGGGCCGAGGGCGAGCCGGTCGCCCCGATGCACTCAGCTCCAGCGGCGCAACAGCCGGCGCTCGGTGAGGCCGAGCAACCCGTCGGTGACCTTCCCGATCACCGCGAGCAGCACGATCGCGAGGAGCAGGATGTCGGTGCGGCCGGTGTTCTGGCTGTCGATCAGGAGGAACCCGAGCCCGATCGAGGACGCAATCAGCTCCGCCGCCACCAGGAACAGCCATCCCTGGGCCAGGCCGAGGCGCAGCCCTGACAACGCGGCCGGGGCGATCGCCGGCAGCTGGACCTGCAGGAACAGCCGCACGCCGGAGCGTCCGTAGGCGCGGCCGACCTCGACGAGGTGGCGGTCGACGTGGGCCAGCGCGGCCGACACGGTGGTGTAGACCGGGAAGAACGCGCCGATCGCGACGAGCACGATCTTCGGGGTCTCGCCGATGCCCAACCAGAGCAGCAACAACGGCACCCAGGCCAAGGACGGCACTGCCCGGAGCGCCTGGATCGAGGGCGCCAACAACGCCCGGACCGGACGGGAGAGCCCGACCACACCGCCGAGCACGAGCCCGAATCCGGCACCCGCGGCGAAGCCGAGGAGCACCCGCTGGGTGCTGATCGCGATGTGCTGCCAGAGCTCACCGCGTGTCACCAGCTCCACGAGCGCCGCCAGTACCGCGCCCGGGGTGGGCAGCTGGGACGGCGAGAACTCCCCCGATGTCGCGAGCATCTGCCACACCAGCACGAAGAGCACCGGGACGAGCGCTCCGAGCACGATCGCGCCCGCCGCTCCCCTGACACGGCGCCCCCATCGGGGAGTCGAATCGCCAGGGGCCCGCGGGCTGCTCGGTGCAGGTGCCGTGGTGTCGGGGTCGGTGAGCGTCACGAGCCAGCCGCTCCACCGGCGGACGAGGTGCCCTTCGCCTGCTCGGCGAAGCGCGGCTCGAACAGGGATGCGAGCGCGGCAGTCGCCTCCTGCTCCGAGCGCACCAGCCCTTCGGCCACGAGCAGCGGCAGCAGCCGAGACAGGACGGCGTGCTGCGGTTCGCCGGGCACCGGGTCGATCGCGAGGTCGGTGCGCGTCAGGAGCTGCTGGCGGGCGATCTCCGGCTTGATGTTCGCTGCGGTCACGAGCGTCTGGACAGCCGCGTCAGGGTTCTCCGTGATCCATGCGCGAGCCCGCTCGTACGCCGTCACGACGGTCTGGGCGACCTGCGGCTTCTCCTGGAGGAACTTCTCGTTGGCGTTCAGCAGGCCGTAGGAGTTGAAGTCGAGGTTGCGGTAGATCAGCCGCGACCCGGCCTCCAGCTCGGTCTGGGCCATGAACGGGTCGAGGCCTGCCCACGCAGCGACGTCGCCGCGTTCGAGCGCGAGCTTCCCGTCCGAGTGCTGCAGGTTGACGATCTCGACGTCCGACGCGGAGAGCCCGGCCACGGCGAGGGTCTGCATCAGGAAGAAGTACGGGTCGGTGCCCTGGGTCGCCGCGATCTTCTGTCCACGCAGCTGTGCGGGCTCGGTGATCGGCGAGTCCTTCGCGACGACGATCGCCGACCACTCCGGTCTGCTGAAGACGTCGATCGCCCGGATCGGCGAGCCGTTGGACCTCGCGAGCAGGGCCGGGGTGCCCGCTGTGGAGCCGATGTCGATCGCGTCGGCCCGCAGGTTCTCGTTGGCCTTGTTGCTGCCCTGCGACAGCACCCACTCCACCGAGCCGGGGCCGAGCTCCTGCTCCAGCCAGCCCTGTTCCTTGATCACCAGGCTCTCGGGGTTGTAGTAGGCGTAGTCGAGTCGCACCTGGACCCCGGACGCGGCCGGTGCGCCGACGGAGCCGTCGGAGTTCTCACCGGAGACGCAGCCGGCGAGCACCCCCACGAGCACGGCGAGCACGCCGAGGCGGGCGAGGGCAGGCAGGGCACGGGGCATCACTGTCTCCTGGGTGGAGGCGGGTCAGGCGGGGAGGGGGCGCTGGCGGGGCACCCCGAGACGGTCGAGCAACTCCACGCGGAGCGCGGCGAGCACCGGATCCGCCCGGTCGCGCGGGCGCGCTCCGGGCACGTCGAGCAGATGGGCGATCCCGGAGCCGGCCGCGCGGTCGGCGCCCGGCGCCAGCACCACCACCCGGTCGGCCAGCTGCAGCGCCTCGTCCACGTCGTGGGTGACCAGCAGAACGGTGGCGCCGGTGGTGCGTTGCAGGTCGTCGACGAGATCCTGCATCCGCAGGCGGGTGAGCGCGTCGAGCGCCGCGAACGGCTCGTCGAGCAGCAACACGCCGGGACGCCGCACCAGCGCGCGGGCGAGAGCCGTGCGCTGCGCCATGCCGCCAGACACGGCCCGCGGGCGGTACCCGGCGAACGACCCGAGGCCGACGGTGTCGAGCGCGTGGGTCACCTCGCTGTGGCGCGAGGCCCTCGGGGAGCCGTCCGGCAGGCCGAAGGCAACGTTCTCGGCGAGCGTGCGCCACGGGAGCAACCGCGGCTCCTGAAAGACCACCGCCGCCCGCGCCTCGATCCCGTCGACCCTGGCCCCGTCGATCATGACCTGGCCCGCTGACGGCCGGTCGAGCCCTGCGACCAGGCGCAGCAAGGTCGACTTGCCGCAGCCCGAGGCTCCGAGCAGCGCCACCACCTCGCCCGCCTCGACGTCGAGATCGATCCCGCGAAGGACGTGGTGAGCGCCGTCGGCGGCGCCGAACGTGCGGTCGACGCCACGCAACGTCACGGTCACAGCGGCCACTCGCGTGGCGGTGGTCTGCACGAGGGGTTCAGTTCCTTGTCGGGGAGTGCTGAGGGGAGCGAGAACGTGCCTCAGGCCCGACAGGCAGCGCTGGCGGCGTAACCCAGATCCAGCCAGAGCCGCGCGGCGAGATCCTCGCCGACTCCGCGAACCGTGTGCGCCACGTGATCACGCTATGGGGTGACTGTTGAGCGGCGCAAGGCACGAACCGCCGGCCTCCGGTGACACGAGGAAGCGGCACCGACCGACGGGTTCAGTCGGTCACCGGTGCGACCGCCGTGTTGCGCAGGTGCTCGTAGACCACGCTCGTGCGCACGTCGGCGACCTCCGGCCGCTCGGTGAGCCGGTCGATCACGAAGGCGTAGAGGTTCTCGTTGTCCGCGACGGCGACGTGGATGAGGAAGTCCTCGCCGCCCGTGACGACGAAGACGCCGATCGTCTCGGGAAGCGCGCTGACCCAGTTGCGGAAGGCGTCGATGTTGCGGCGCGATGGCGGCCGGATACGCACCGCGATCAGGGCTTGCACGGGCCTGCCGATCTTGGCGAGATCGAGATCGAGGATGGCGCCGCGGATCACGCCGCGCCGGCGCAGTGCCCGCGTGCGGTCCAGCGCCGTGGTCGGGGAGACCCCCACCGCCGCGGCGACGTCGCGGTTCGTGCGCCGTGCATCTGCCTGCAGCTCGGCCAGGATCGCCGTATCAAGTTCGTCGAGATGCGACACGACGGTCTCCCTATCGGATTATATACGGATTTATTGATCCAGCCCCTTACGCCTTCATAGCATTGAGCTCGCTTCCCGCACAAATGGAGGTTCCAGTGGCAGCTGAGCTTGTTCCTGTTCATCACCGGCTCGGGTACGCGCCCCACGAGGTCGTCACCAGCGAGCCGACACGCTCGACGCGCCTGAAGTGGGTGGTCGTGGTCGACGAGTCGCTCTCGGCGGGACGAGCGGCGAACGCTGTCGCCTGTGTCGCCGCCACCACCGGCTTCGCTGTCGAGGGGCTGATCGCCCACGGCGGGCCGGACGCGTCCGGCGACGAGCACCCCGGCCTGCCCTGGGCAGGCTGCACGATCCTGGCCGCGACGGCCGAGGCACTTGCTGCCACGCGCACCGCAGCCGCCGCTGCGGACGGCGTCCTCGTGGTCGACATGCCCGAGGCGGCGCAGTCCCACCGCGTGTACGACGACTACCTTGCCGAGCTCGCAGACACGGAGCCGGAGAAACTCGCCTGCAGCGCCGTCAGCATCATCGGGCCGCGCAACCGTGTGAGCAAGCTGGTCAAGAAGCTCGCGCTGCTCACCTGAGCCGGGCGCCGGCTGCCACGTGAGACCTCGGGCAACCCGATCCGGGCACGGTCGCCTCCTGGCACCCGGCAATTGGGCCGATCTGGGTCAGCTCCATGCGGACGTCAGCGGCAGGAACCCGCGCGCAGGGGGTGTGCGGCGAGTTCACATACCGGGTTCAGGCCGTCGCTCGCAGGGCAAAGCCGGGTCACCGGACGGAACCGGTGGCGGTCGGGGCGTCCCCGCTGGTTGCAGCGGTCGTGCCCAGGGCCTTCCGCTTGAGCGTCTCGTACTCCTCGGCGGTGATGTCCCCGGAGTCGCGCAGGCGCTTCGCCGTGGCGATCTGGTCGGCCGGCTGGCCGGCGCTTCCCGCAATGGACCGGACATCGGTCTCGTACGCCTCACGCGCAGCCGCGTACTCCTTCCCGCGCCGTTCGGCCATCGACCTGCCTTGTGCGATCAGGTAGGTGAGGATGCCGATGAACGGGAGCACGATCACGAAGATCGTCCATCCCGCCTTGGCCCAGCCCGACATGTCGTGCCGGCGGAACAGGTCACTGAACACGACGATGAGGAGCCAGAACCACAGCACGAAGCCGAACAGGACGAACATGGTCCAGATCAGTTCGAGGAACGGGTAGCTGTTGTCCTGGTTCGCCGCCAGCACCATCTCGATCACTCCAGCCATTGAGCCGCAGGTGGATTTCGCCTCGCACCACAGTGGCCGCGCGGACGTCGTCCGACCTCACCCGCAACGGAGGAAACACGGTTCCGGCACCCGGCGGGACGGTTCCGCGGCTCGTATCGCCCGCTCGGGCCAGGGCCGAACCGGACACACCGGTAGACGGTCTCCCGCGATGCGCGCGCTCCGTGCCGGAGCGGTCACCCGCAGCGGGTGAGGCCGAACGGGTCGCCCGGCACAGATCCTCGTCTCGTCACGAGCTGGGGACCGTGCGCCGACGCCCTATCACCCGGCCCGGACGAGGCGGCCACCGAGTCGAGTGGCGCAGTCTCGGCTGCCGGTGTCAGTGGGAGGGGCTGGTTGGGATGACCGCCAAGCAGGCCAGGCGGATCGCGGAGTTCATCGACCCGCTGCGCGTGCGGCCGGGGAGAAAGGTGAACCTGGCGAAGGACTTCGACCCCGCCTTCCGGCCGCTCGGGCTCCGCCGGAAGAACTCCGCCGGGTTGCTCGACCAGGGGATCGCGCTTCTGGCGGATTACCAGCGGCGCCTCGCCGCCGAGAACACCCACGGCGTGCTCCTCTGCCTTCAGGCACTCGACGCGGGCGGCAAGGACGGCACGATCCGGCACGTCATGAGCGGGGTGAACCCCCAGGGCGTGCGTGTCGAGGGCTTCAAGGTGCCGTCGACCGAGGAGCTCGACCACGACTACCTGTGGCGCTACGCCTGCCGGTTACCCGCGCGGGGCGACATCGGGATCTTCAACCGGTCGCACTACGAGGAGGTCCTCGTCGTCCGGGTGCATCCGCAGAACCTGGACCGCCAGAAGCTGCCGCCGTCGGCGAAGGGCGCGGACGTGTGGGAGCGGCGCTACCGGGAGATCAACGACTGGGAGCGCTACCTGAGCGACAACGGGTTCTCCGTCGTGAAGCTGTTCCTGAACCTGTCGAAAGAGGAGCAGCGCACGCGGTTCCTCAAGCGGATCGACGTGCCGGAGCGGAACTGGAAGTTCTCGGCCGCCGACGTGCACGAACGCGGGTACTGGGACGACTACCAGCGGGCCTTCTCGGAGATGCTGTCGGCGACCAGCACGCCGTGGGCGCCCTGGTACGTCGTGCCTGCCGACCGCAAGTGGCTCGCCCGGATCTGCGCCGCCGCGGTACTCGTCCACACCCTGATCGGGATCGATCCGCAGTATCCGACCGTCAGCGACGAGGTCCGCCACGACCTCGCCGAGGCCCGCAAGGAGCTCGAGGCGGAGGCCCCGCGCGGCGCCGCGCGCGATCCCTACCTCGCAGAACACGAGGGCGCGTCACGTGACGGGAAGAAGGCCGAGAAACGAAATGCCGAGAAACGAAAGAAGGTGCGGACGTGACCGGGCCGGTCCGGCCCGCGTCGGAGACCGGCAGCGCCGACCGGGAGGAGTGGTACGCGCGGTCGCCGGACGCCGTGGCAGAGGCCGTCGGAGTCGACCCCGGGACCGGCCTGTCCTCGGCGACGGCAGCGGAGCGGTTGCGCGCGAACGGCCCCAACGCGCTTCCCGAGGAGCGCCGCAAGCCCGGCTGGCTGCGGTTCCTCGAGCAGTACCGCAGCTACATGCAGGTCATCCTGATCGCCGCAGCCGTCGTGTCCGCCGTGATCGCGGAATGGGGTACGGCCCTGCTCCTGCTCGTGCTGACCATCCTGAACGCCGTGGTCGGGCTGCGCCAGGAGGGCAAGGCCGAGAGCGCGATGAACGCCCTGCGGTCGATGATGAAGGCCACGGCCAGGGTGCGGCGCGACGGAGACGCGGCGGAGATCCCGGCCGAACAGGTCGTCGTCGGGGACGTCGTGCTCATCGCCGCCGGGGACCAGGTTCCGGCGGATGGGCGCATCGTCGACGCCAGTGCGCTGCAGATCGACGAGTCGTCGCTCACCGGCGAAAGCACGCCCGCGGCCAAGGACGGACGCACCCTCGACGGCAGCAGGCTCGGCCCGGGCGATCAGACGAACATGGCGTTCATGAACACACCGGTGACCCACGGCGGCGGCACGATGATCGTCACCGGTACCGGCTCCGCCACCGAGCTCGGCCGGATCTCGGCGATGCTCTCGGCCACGGCGAGGGAGAAGTCGCCGCTCACCAGGGAGCTCGACCGGCTGACCCTGTGGATCGCGGCGGCCGCCGGCATCACGATGGTCGTGATGTTCGTGCTGGGCCGCACCCGCGGTGAGGCCTGGGACGTGCTGTTCATCAGCGCCGTCGCGCTGGCGATCGCGGCCATCCCCGAGGCACTGCCGACCGTGACCCAGATGATCCTCTCGCTCGGCGGCGTCGACCTCGCGAAGCGCAACGCGATCGTGAAGGAGCTGCCGTCCGTCGAGACGCTCGCGTTCACCTCGGCGATCAACTCGGACAAGACCGGGACACTGACGATGAACCAGATGACGGCCGCGGAGGTGGTCACCCCGAGCGACCGCTACACCATCTCGGGAACCGGCTACAACCTGGAGGGCAAGGTCCACCACGCCGCGGGGACGGCGCCGTCGATCGAGGCCGCCGTTCTGCCCTACCTCGTCGCGAGCGATGCCCAGCTGGTGGACGGCCGGGTCGTCGGCGACCCGACGGAGGGGGCGCTGCTCGTGCTCGCCCACAAGGCCGGGCTCGACATCGACGCCACGCGCGAGACGCTGCCCCGCATCGCCACCCTGCCGTTCGACCCGATCTACAAGCTGATGGCCACGTTCACCTCCGCGACCGATGACACGGGGCGCCCGGTCGTGCGGTGCTTCGTGAAGGGCGCCGCACCAGCCGTGATGGCCCGGGCGGCGACCGCGCTGTGCCCAGGCGGGAGCATCCCGTGGGACGCCGGGCTCAAGGACCGGATGAACGCCCACATGAACCGCATGGAGCAGGACGGCAGGCGGGTGATGGCGGCGGCCGTGCGGGACATCGACCCCGCCCGGTTCGACCCGAACGGCGACCTGCTCGCGTGCGTCCGGGATCTCGAGGTGACGAGCCTGGTCGGCATGGTCGACCCACCCCGGGACGAGTCGAAGGGGGCCGTGTCCAGCGCGCAGGCCGCCAACATCCGGGTCCGGATGGTCACCGGCGACGACGTCACCACCGGTGCGGCCATCGCCGGGCAGCTCGGGATTCCCGGTGAAGCCGTCCTCGGCGCCGACTTCGCGGCGCTGCCCGAGCACGTGCGGCTCGCCCGCATCGACGAGATCGGTGTGGTCGGGCGGGTCGCCCCGGAGCACAAGGTGCTCCTCGTCGACACCTTGAAGAAGAAGGGCGACGTCGTCGCGATGACCGGCGACGGCGTCAACGACGCGCCCGCCATCAAGGCGGCGGACATCGGCATCGCCATGGGCACCGGCACCGAGGTGGCGAAGAACGCCGGGCGGATGATCCTGTCCGACGACAACTTCGCGACGATCGTCTTCGCGGTGGAACAGGGCCGCAAGATCTACGACAACCTGACGAAGTACATCCGGTTCGTGCTGATCCTGCTGGTCGTGTTCGTCCTGACGTTCCTCGGGGCCAGTTTGCTCAACATCGCCGCAGGCGAGCCGTTCACGCCCGCCCAGGTGCTCTGGATCCACTTCTTCGTCAACGCCGCGTTCGGGTTCGCGCTCGGCTTCGACCGCGAGACCCCCGGGCTCATGAGGATGAAGCCGCGTCCTCGCGGCCAGTCCGTGCTGACGCCGAGACTGATGATCACCGTCGGCCTCACCGGCCTCGCGATCGCGGTCGGGCTGCTCGGGCTGATCGTCGCCGGCACGACGCGCTTCGGTGACCTCGAGATCGGCCGATCCATCGCCTTCACGTCCTTCGCGCTCTGCCTGATCGTCGCGGCCCTGGAGTGCCGCAGCGAGACGGAGACCGTGCTGACCACGTCCACGTTCGACAGCAAGCAGATGAACTGGGCGATCCTCGGAGAGTTCATTCTGGCGGTGCTCGTCACGCAGATGGACGGGTTCCAGCGGCTGCTGGGCACCGTCGACATCAACTTCCAGCAGTTCCTGTGGGCCCTGGTGCCACCGGTGGGGCTGCTGATCCTGTGGGAGGCCGGGAAGTTGGTGGCGCGGCGACTCGAGCGGCAGACGACGACGCCACAACCGGTCGCGGCGTGACCGGGTGCCGTGCAGCCGGTGACGGGTCACAGGATGGCCGGCAGGCTCGAGTCGACCTTCGCCCCGGGGCTGGCGACGCTGTTCTCCTACGAGGCGCGCTGGCTGCCGAAGGACGTGGTGGCAGGCCTGGTCCTGACCGCCCTGCTGGTCCCTCAGGGAATGGCCTACGCGGAACTCGCCGGCCTGCCCGCGATCACCGGTCTGTACACGTCGATCCTGTGCCTTCTCGGGTATGCGCTGTTCGGGCCGTCGCGGATTCTGGTGCTGGGGCCGGACTCCGCGCTCGGCCCCATGATCGCGGCCACGGTGCTGCCCCTCGTCGGAGCGAACGGGGACCCCGCGCGGGCGGTCGCGCTCGCGTCTGCGCTCGCGCTCATGACCGGAACGATCACGGTGCTCGCGGGAATCGGGAAACTCGGGTTCGTCGCGGACCTGATCTCGAAGCCCACGATGATCGGCTACATGAACGGCCTGGCCCTGACGATCCTGGTCGGCCAGCTCCCCAAGATCTTCGGGTTCTCGGTGGACGCCGATAGTTTCCTCGGCGAGATCGCGGCATTCGTGGGTGGCGTGTCGAGCGGCGAGATGGTGCCGGCCGCCCTGGCGATCGGTGCAGGCGGGCTGATCCTGATCCTGGCACTCCAGCGCGTTGCTCCGCGGATCCCCGGTGTTCTGGTCGTGGTGGTGCTGTCGATCATCGCGGCAGGAGTGTTCGGTCTGGCGGCACGCGGAGTGGCACTCGTGGGCGTGCTTCCCCAGGGCTTCCCGCCGCTCACGGTGCCGCACGTCGGACTTTCCGACCTCGCGCTGCTCGTGGGGGGCGCCTTCGGGATCGCGCTCGTGTCGCTCGCCGACACGATCTCGACCTCCACCGCGTTCGCTGCCCGTGCCGGTCGGACGGTCGACGGGAACCGGGAGATGACCGGGATCGGGGTGGCCAACATCGCCGCCGGGCTGTTCCAGGGGTTCCCGGTCAGCACCAGCGGGTCACGCACGGCGGTGGCGGAACAGGCTGGCGCGAAGACGCAGGTCACCGGGCTGGTCGGGGCGGCCGCGATCACGCTCATCCTGCTGCTCGCCCCCGGGCTGCTCCGCAACCTGCCCCAGCCGACGCTCGCTGCCGTCGTGATCGCTGCGTCCCTCTCGCTCTCCGACATCCCGGGCACGCTCCGCCTCTTCCGCGTCCGGCGAACCGAGTTCTACCTGTCGATCGCGGCCTTCGCCGGCGTCGTGGCATTCGGTGTGCTCCTCGGCATCCTGGTGGCCGTCGCCCTCTCGATCGGCAATGTGTTCCGCCGCGCCTGGTGGCCGTACCAGACGATCCTCGGGCGGGTTCCCGGAATTCCCGGATATCACGACATACGCAGCTATCCGCACGCCGAGCAACTCACGGGATGCCGGATCTTCCGGTTCGACGCACCGGTATTTTTCGCGAACGCACGCACGTTCCGCGAGCAGGTGATCCGCATCGCGCACTCAGCGCCCCACTTGACATGGATAATCATCGCTGCCGAGCCGATCACCGACGTGGACACGACTGCCGCCGACATGCTCCGCGACCTCGACCGCACCGTGTCCGCGAGCGGAATCGCCCTCGTCTTCGCCGAGATGAAGGACCCCGTCCGTGGCAAGCTCGACCGGTACGAGCTCATCCCGACGATGGGCCCGTCGCACTTCTTTCCCACTCTCGACGCAGCAATCGACGCATTCCGCAAGCAGACGGGCGGGCAGTGGGTCCCACCCCGACCAGGTGCATGACCGGCATCACGCGGGTGGTCCCACCACGTGCCGGGTGCAGCATTCTGAAAACGCTCCGGAATTGCCGGAACAGGAAGGCTGGTGGACATGGGCGAGACGCAGACGGTGGCGGTCCCGACCGGAACAGCGGCCGCGGCTCCGCTGAACGACGCACAGCTACGCCGGATCGACGCCTGGTGGCGTGCGGCGAACTACCTGTCGGTGGGGCAGATCTACCTGATGGACAACCCGCTCCTGCGGGAACCGTTGCGCCCCGAGCACGTGAAGCCCCGGCTGCTGGGGCACTGGGGGACCACACCCGGGCTGAACTTCGTCTACGCCCACCTCAACCGCTGCATCGGCGAGCGGGACCTCGACATGATGTACGTGATGGGTCCCGGGCACGGCGGGCCCGGCCCGGTCGGGGCGTCGTGGCTCGAGGGCACCTACAGCGAGATCTATGCCGACGTCCCGCAGGACGAGCTCGGGATGAAGCGGCTGTTCACACAGTTCTCGTTCCCCGGGGGGATTCCCAGCCACGTGGCGCCCGAGACGCCCGGCTCGATCCACGAGGGCGGCGAACTGGGGTACGGGTTGTCCCACGCCTACGGCGCCGCGTTCGACAACCCCGGCCTCGTCGTGGCTGCGGTCGTCGGTGACGGCGAGGCCGAGACCGGCCCGCTCGCCACCAGCTGGCACTCGACGAAGTTCGTCGACCCGCAGCGCGACGGGGCCGTGCTCCCGATCCTGCACCTCAACGGCTTCAAGATCGCGAACCCGACGGTGCTCGCGCGGATCGAGCCCGAGGAGCTCGACCACCTGCTGCGTGGCTACGGGCACACCCCCTATGTCGTGGAGGGCTCCGACCCCGAGCAGATGCACCAGCAGTTCGCAGCCACTCTCGACCGCTGCCTCGACGACATCGCCGAGATCCAGCGCCGGGCGCGGACGGAAGGCGTCACCGATCGGCCGCGCTGGCCGATGATCGTGCTGCGCACGCCCAAGGGGTGGACCGGACCGAAGGAGGTCGACGGCCTCAAGATCGAAGGTTCGTGGCGGGCGCACCAGGTTCCGTTCAGCAACGCCCGCGGCAACGACTCCCACCGGGCCGTGCTGGAGCAGTGGATGCGCAGCTACCGCCCGGAGGAGCTGTTCGACGCCACCGGCGCCCCGGTGCCCGAGATCCGCGACCTGCATCCCGTGGGACATCGGCGGATGAGCGCAAGCCCGCACGCCAACGGCGGTGTACTGCTCCGCGACCTGCGGATGCCCGACTTCCGCGACTACGCGGTGCCGGTCGAGCATCCGGGCACGGGCGCGGTGGAGTCGACCCGGGTGCTGGGCGGCTTCCTGCGTGACGTGATGCGCGACAACATGACGAGCTTCCGGGTCTTCTCCCCCGACGAGAACAACTCCAACCGGCTCGACGCGGTGCTCGAGGCGACCGCGCGGACGTGGAACGCGCGCACGGAACCGGACGACGTCGGCCTCGCCGTGGACGGGCGGGTGATGGAGATCCTCTCCGAGCACACCTGCCAGGGCTGGCTGGAGGGCTACCTCCTGACCGGCCGGCACGGGTTCTTCTCCTGCTACGAGGCGTTCATCCACATCGTCGACTCGATGTTCAACCAGCACGCCAAGTGGCTGAAGACCACCAACGGCATCTCCTGGCGGCGCCCGATCGCCTCGCTGAACTACCTCCTGACGAGCCACGTGTGGCGCCAGGACCACAACGGGTTCTCGCACCAGGACCCGGGCTTCATCGACCACGTCGTGAACAAGAAGGCCGACATCACCCGGGTCTACCTGCCGCCGGACGCGAACACCCTGCTGTCCACCGTGGACCACTGCCTGCGCAGCCGCCAGTACGTCAACGTGATCGTGGCGGGCAAGCAGCCGCAGCTGCAGTACCTGAACATGGAGGACGCGATCGTCCATTGCACCAAGGGCATCGGGATCTGGGCGTGGGCCAGCACGGACGCGGGCACCGAGCCGGACGTCGTGCTCGGCTGCGCTGGCGACGTGCCGACGATGGAGGTCCTCGCCGCGGCGCAGCTCCTTCGCGGCTGGTTCCCGGACCTGCGGATGCGGGTGGTGAACGTGGTGGACCTGATGCGGCTGCAGGACGACCGGGAGCACCCGCACGGGCTGTCCGACCGCGAGTTCGACGCGCTCTTCACCACCGACAAGCCGGTGATCTTCAACTACCACGGCTACCCGTCGCTGATCCACCGGCTGACCTACCGGCGCAGCAACCACCACGAGTTCCACGTGCGCGGCTACGTGGAGGAGGGCACGACCACCACCCCGTTCGACATGTGCGTGCGCAACCGGACCGACCGGTTCAACATCGCCATCGACGTGATCGACCGGGTGCCCCGGCTGCGGCCGATCTCGGCCCACTACCGGGAGTGCCTGCGCAACAAGCTGATCGAGCACCGCCAGTACATCCACACCCACGGTGAGGACATGCCCGAGATCGCCGGTTGGCAGTGGTCACCGGTTTCGGAATCGGCCGCCGGCATCGCGAAGTCGCCGTTGCAGGAACCGGTGTAGCGATGCGGGTCCTGGTGGTGAACGCGGGCTCCAGCAGCCTGAAGCTCTCCCTCGTGTCCGCCGACGGGTCGGTTCACGCCGCGACCACGGTGGAACGCTGGGAGGGCCACGGCCACCGTGACCCGGTGAAGCAGTTCCTCGACGGCCTGGAGGGTGTCGACGCGGTCGGGCACCGCGTGGTGCACGGAGGCCCGCGCTATCGCGCCGCGGCGCGCGTCGACGAGGAGCTGCTCGACTACCTGGAGTCCATCCGGGACCTCGCCCCACTGCACAATCCCCGCGCGGTCGCCGGGATCCGGGTGGTGAGCGAGCTGTCGCCGGACGTACCGGCGGTGGCGTGTTTCGACACCTCTTTCCACGCCACGCTGCCGGCCGAAGCGTCCACGTACGCGCTGCCGAAGGAGTGGAACGCGCGCTTCGGCCTGCGCCGCTACGGCTTCCACGGTCTCTCCCACGCCTACGCCGTCCGTCAGGCGGCGGCGGTGGTCGGCGCGGCCGTGCCGGACCTGCGGATCGTCTCCTGTCACCTCGGTGCCGGAGCGTCGTTGGCCGCGGTCCGGGACGGCATCTGCCGGGACACGACGATGGGGTTCACCCCGCTCGCCGGCCTGGTGATGGTCACCCGTTCCGGCGACGTCGACCCGGGTCTGCTCCTGTGGTTGCTGCAGCACGGCGGCCTGTCCGTGGGCGAGCTCGACGAGGCACTCGAGAACCGGTCCGGCCTCAAGGGCCTCTCGGGCACCTCCGGTGACCTGCGCGACGTGCTGGCCGGCCGGGCGGCGGGCGACCCGGACTGCGCACTCGCCCTCGACGTGTTCGTCCATCAGCTGTGCCGGGAGATCGCGGCGATGACGGCCGCTGTCGGTGGACTCGACGTCCTCGTGATGACCGGCGGCATCGGAGAGCACAACCCGCTCGTCCGAGCCCTGGTGGCGAAGCGGCTGAGCTACCTCGGCGTCGACATCGACCCGGCCGTCAACGAGAAGGCCGATGCCGATGCCGACATCACCGGCCACGGGGCGGCGGCGTGCACCGTGGTCGTCGCGGCGCGGGAGGACGTCGAGATCACCCGCCAGGTCGCGGAGCTCGTGACCGGCGGCGCGGGTCCTGCGCACGCGGGCGAGGGTTGAGCGGTCCTACACGCCGGACTCGGCCTCGATCCGGCCCGAGGCGATGGCGTCCATCAGCGCCTGATGGTCCTGCTCGTTCTGGTCGGCGTACACACGGGCGAACTCGGCGATGGCTCGCTCGAACGTAGTGCCGGCGCCGAGATAGGAGGCGATCGCGACGCGGTCGCCGGTGCGGGCGTGCGCCCTGGCCAGCGTCCAGCCGCAGAGCTCGCCGTAGGCGAGCATCCCCTTCGGCACCATCACCTCGACGTCGGCCGAGCCCTTCCAGTCCCGTAGCTGGCGCAGGTAGAAGCTCCGGCTCTGCCCGTCGAAACCCTGCACGCGCACCCAGCCGAGGAAGATGTCGCTGACCGCCTGCATGAGACGCTGCCCGACGACCACCCGGCGGCCGGGGTCGTACTCGCTGGCCCCGACGAACTCCTCGAGCACCGACGGGCAGGCCTCCTTCGCCTGCAGGAACAGCGGGTCGCGGTCGTCGTCCCCGAGCAGGAGCGCGATGAACGCGCGGGTACCCACGCTGCCCACCCCGACGACCTTGCGGGCGAAGTCCACGAGCCGGTACTGGTCCAGCAGCGCGCGCCGCTCGGGTTCCAGGCACTCCCGGTAGTCCATCAACATGGCGGACAGCTGGCTCAACAGCTGTGCCGGATCCGCCCCGGCACCGGCGAGGTCGGAGATGGGCACGACCAGCGGCGGGTCGGCGAGGATCGCGGCCTGACCGTCCTTCACCCCCGCGTACCGGCCGAGCGCTCCGAGGTTGTCCCGCGTTCGCGCCTTCGCCATGCTGCGGGCGAGCCGCTTGCGCCGTTCGCGGTCGAGATGCTCGTCGACGCGGGCCTGCACGCTGTCCATGTCGGCGTGGGCGTACCAGACCTCCAGCGTGGTCGTGTCCGCGAACTCGCGCATCGCCCGCCGATACGCGGCCACCGTGGCGGTCACGATCTCCCGGCGCGTCTTCGTCTGGTAGCCGTTGTCACGTCCGGCGATCTCGATGCTCGTCGCGAGCCGTTTGACGTCCCACTCCCACGGCCCGGGCAGGGTCTCGTCGAAGTCGTTGACGTCGAAGACGAGACGGCGCTCCGGGGAGGCGAACACACCGAAGTTCGTCATGTGGGCGTCGCCGCAACACTGGACGACGAGCCCGGTGCTCTGGGTGCCGGCGAGGTCACTCGCCATCGGCAGTGCGGCTCCGCGGAAGTACGCGAACGGGGAGGCGGCCATCCGCCCATAGCGGATCGGGAGCAGTTCCTGCACCCGCTGCTGTGCCTGCTTCTCGAGGAGGCCCAGCGGATCGGGGCGGTCGGGGGCAGGCGTGAACTCCGCCTGGCTTGCCCGCGGGATGTCCCGGCGGGCCGACCGACCCCGTTCCATCCGCTCTTCCCGCGTCGGGCGGGTCGTTCCCTCCGAGTCGGAGACGTCGCGGAGTCGTGCGCTGGTCGCCTGGCCCATCGCCGGGTCCCTCCTCGGTCAGAGCCCCGTTCGCGCGGCTTCAGCGGGGCGGGCGCTCCCACACCGGACGCGCGGGTACCCACGGTGGGCCACGAACCGGTCGACGGCATCGTCCGCACCGGGTGAGGGCCGCGGTGCTGCGTGCGAGGTTCAGACGAGCACCGGTCAGACCCGGCCGGCTCAGCGGCCGGATCGAGCCGCAGCAACGTTGTTCGTGCTGCGTGCCCCGGATGATCCGGACGAGCTGCGGCCGGACTTCGTCGCTGCCGCCGGCTCCGTCACAGGCCTCGCCGCCGCAGCAGGCTTGACCGCAGCCGCCGCAGGCTTCCCGGCGGGCGCAGGCCTCGCCGAGGCCGTCGCAGGCTTGGCCGCTGCGGGAGGCTTCGCCGCAGCCGCCGGAGGCTTCCTGGCGGGCTCGGGCTTCGCCGCCGCACGCTTGGCAGCCGCCGAAGACCTAGCCGCAGCCGCCGCAGGCCTCCTGGCGGGTGCGCGCTTCGGCGTCGCACGCTTGGCAGCCGCCGAAGACCGAGGCGGGGTCGCTGCCTGCTTGGCCGCCGCCGCAGACTTGGCCGGGGTCGCTGCAGGCTTGGCAGCCGCCGGCTTCGCCCTCGACCACGTGAGTTCGATCTCCAACTCCACTTCATCGCCATCGACCTCCACCTCGACCTCGTAGCTGACCTGATCGGGGACATGCATCTTGAGAGCGCTCGCACCCAGCTCGACCTCGACGCCTGCGCCCTCGGAGAGCGCGGCGGCGAGCGCCGAGAGCCTGTTGGCCGCCTCCCGGCGGCTGAGGGTCTCGGTGCGGCTGACTTCGACGTCCGACATCGGGTGCTCCGTTCCGCGTGCGATGGCTTCCGGACCCCGCAGTGTCGGCCGGGCGGCGCCCGGCGGCATCGCCTGCTACGGATGGTCGAGCGTCAGTTGGGGGGATACAGCAGGCCGAGCACGCCGATGACGAGCAGGTAGCCACCCAGCCCGACGAGGAACACGATGGTGATGACGCGCTGGTGGCGCCGGATCCACGTACCGACCTCCGCGAGGCTCTGCTTCGCCAGCTCCGGGTGGTAATGCGCAAGTACGAGCGCCGTGATCGGAAGGCTGAACCAGATGGCGTTGTAGAGCACCACCTGCACCACCGCGTCCACCGTTCCCGTGGCATCGCCCACGATCGCGTTCAGCGCCGCCAGGTACACCAGGCCGGGCAGATGGGTCACCACGCCCGCCATCGCGGCGGCCGTCGGGGACAGGTGCTGCAGACGCTTGCGCATCCACTCCGAGCCGTTCCTGCTACCGGCCCGGCGCCGGGGAAGCCACCCGAACGCGGCGGCTGCGGCGTAGGCGAGCGCCAGCGCGCCCAGGGCGGTGTCGACATAGGGACGCCCGCCGGCATCCGTCGCCGGGCCGAGCCCCTGGACGAGGAGTACCACCACCGTGCCGACGGCCAGGCTGAAGGCGAGGCCGGCGACGATGTAGAACACGAGCAGGCGCCGCGGGTGCGCCGTCGAGAGCATCGCGACCACCGCGGCCGCGCTCATCGGACGGACCACCGTGGTCAGGGCGAGGACGAGCGCCTCCGTGCTCACGTCGCCCTCCTCGCTGACGCTCGTCGGTCGCGTTCGCAAAGCTGCTGTGTCTCATGGCTCGCTCGCAAGCTCGCTCACGCCGCCCGCACGGGTGTCAGGACCTCAAGCTCCCATCACTCTGCTGCCGCTCCGATCGCACGAGGTCAGGTCGGCGCCGGCGGCACGGGCGGCGCGGGCGGCAGGTCCGGCGCGGGCTGGCGTCGTTCGCGTCGCCGCTCGCGGCGCGACTTCTTCGGGGGCGCCTCCGGATCCGGTTCCGTCGGGCTGTCGCGCAGCAGCACGGCGGCCCACTTGGCCTGCGGATCGATGTCCACCAGCAGCGCCTTCGCCAGGAGGGTCAATGGGATCGCCAGGATCGCGCCGAGCGGGCCCAGCAGCCACGCCCAGAAGAACAGCACCAAGAACGTCACCGTGACCGACAACCCGACCGCGTCCCCGATGAATCGCGGCTGGATGATCGACTGCACCACGAAGTTGATCACGCAGTAGAGGACGATGACGATCACCATGAGCTTCGGGCCGCCGGTCAGCAGCGCCAGGAGCGCGGGTGGTATCACGCCGAGGACGAACCCGATGTTCGGGATGTAGTTGGTGATGAACGACAGCAGGCCCCAGGTGAACGCGAGCGGGATGCCCAGCAGCGCGAGCGCGATCGTGTCGAGGACCGCGACGATGAGCCCGAAGACGGTGGTGACCAGCAGATACTGGCGGGTGCCCCACGCGAAGTGCTCCAGCGCCGCGGTGATCCGCGGGCGGTCCGCCTCGATCTGGGCGAGCCGCTGGCCGTATCCACCGGACTCGACGCTGAGGAACAGCAGCAGCGCCAGCAGGAACACCAGGTTCGTCGCGAGTCCGGCCACGCTTCCCAGCAGCGCCGTGAGCACTCCCGTCAGGTTGCTGATGTTCAGCGAGCTCGCCGCCTTGTGGAGCTGCTCCGGGCCCACACCCCACCTGGCCAGCTCAGCGGTGGCCGACGCCACCAGGCCGTCGAACTTGTCGGCGTACTGCGGCACCTCCGTGGCCAGCCGGGCCACCGAGATGACGATCCCGAGGGCGAGCACGACCAGGATCCCGTAGACGAGCAGGATCACCACGACAGTCGTCGCCCATCCCGGCCAACCGTGGCGTTTGAGCCAGCCCTGCACCGGCGCCACAGCGATCACGATGATCAGCGCCATGAATGCCGGCCCGATCAGCCAGGCGACGGCCTGCACCCCTGCGGCGACGATGACCGCGGCGGCGATGCCGAGCAGGATGACGAGAGCACGGGGGAACACACTCCGCTGCCCGCTCTCCTCACCCGGGGGAGGAGCGTTGGGGACGACAGGTGTGGCCACCGCGAAACGGTAGGACCGGCGTCTGTCCGCCTACGTCACCCGCGACGGGCGAAACCGGGTACCGATGGTGTCCTCGCTCCCCTACCGCTGGGCCGCAGGCCGTGGCCCCGAAGTGCGGCCCGCACCGGAGCGGCCACCGCGCCCCCTGAACAGGGCGACCGCCAGCGCCGCCGCCCAGGACAACACCCACGCGGCGAACCGGAAGCCGCGACGGTAGGAGCTCTCGGGCTCGGCCGGGGGCGGGTCCTGGCCGTTGCGGCCACCCTCACGCTCGGCACCGACGACGGCCTGCGCGATGGGAGGCGCGGTGGGCGGCGGACCGTGCCCGCCACCGTCCTCCGGCAGGTCCGCCCGGGTCACGCGGTTGCGGAAGACGTGGAGCGTCCAGCCCTGGTAGATCAGGATGACCGGCAACAGCACGACGAGTACGACGGTCATCACGGCCAGCGCATAGGACCCCGATGCCGTACCGGCCACCGTCAGGTCGTTCGCGGCGCCGAGGCTCGACACCATCACGCGGGGGTAGAGCTCCGAGAAGAGCGACACCACCACACCCACCGTCGTGGCACACGTCGCGACGAACGCGGCGACCTCCCGCTCCACGTGCACCAGTAGTGCGGCGGCGATCACGACGATCGCGGTGGCGAGCTCGATCACCGACAGCAGCGCGCCCCCCGAGTCGAAGCGGGTCAGCGCGACCCAGGCGATGACGACCAGCGCGACGACGGGTCCGAGGATCTTCGCGACGCCCAGCGCCCGCATGCGGATGTCCTCCGTGGTGCGCATGGCGAGGAACACCGCGCCGTGCAGCAGGCTGACCAGCGTGATCGTCACACCGGTCAGCACGGCGTAGGGCCGGAACAGGTCACCGAACCCTCCGACGAACTCCTCTCGGGCGTCGATCGGGATCCCGCCCAGGAAGCCGCCGAGCATGATCCCGAGGCCGAGCGGCGCGACCAGGCTCCCGACGACCAGGGCGCCGGACCACAGGTTCTTGCTCCGATCCGACGTCGTGTGCGACCGGAACTCGAAGGACACCCCACGCAGGATCAGTGCCACCAGCACGATGAGGATCAACGGGTAGAAGGCCGAGAGCGCCGTCGCGTACCAGGAGGGGAACGCGGCGAAGGTCGCCGCGATGGCGACGATCAGCCAGACCTCGTTGCCGTCCCACACCGGACCGATCGTCCTGATGGCCAGCGACCGGCCCTGCTCGTCCCGGCCCACCACACGGTGCAGCATCCCGACGCCGAAGTCGAAGCCCTCCAGCAGCAGGAACCCCGTCCAGACCACGACCAGGACGATGAACCAGAAGATCTCCATCGGGCCTCCCGCTCAGTAGCTGGGCGCGTGGACCGGCTGCTCGGCCTCGTCCGGGGCTTCCTCGGGCTCGAGCTCCCGAGCGGCGTAGCGCGCCATCAGCGTCCAGTCCACGACGGCGAGTACGCCGTACAGCACGACGAAGACCACGAGGCTCACGACGATGGTGCCCGCGCTCACCGACGGCGACGCGGCGTCGCGGGTGAGCTGCAACCCCTGCACGATCCAGGGCTGGCGGCCGTTCTCGGTGAGCACCCAGCCCGCGGTGTTGACGATGAACGGCAGCGGGAGACTCCACAACGCCACCCGCAGGAACCACGGCGAGGACTCCAGCCGCTTCCATCGCCACAGGCCCCACAGCGATATCAGGAGGATGAGGCTCGCGAGGTAGGCCATCACCCGCATCGCCCAGTACTGGATGAAGACGTTGGGGATGTAGTAGCCCGGCCCGTACTGCTGCTCGTACTGGGCCTGCAGCTCGTTCATGCCCACCACCTTCCCGTCCCACGAGTTCGTGGCGAGCAGGGACAGGAGATGCGGGATCGCGATGATCTTGTCCGGGGTCTGGTCGTTGTTGCCGCCGCCGATCTGGAACATCGAGAACGAGCACGGCTGGCAGGTGTCCCACTGCGCCTCGGCCGCCGCGATCTTCATCGGCTGGAACTCGCCCTCGGTGACGCCGAGCTCGCTGCCGACCAGCAGGTTGATCATCGTGGCCGGCGCCAGCACCACCAGGGCGAGCTGCGCGGAGCGGCGGAAACCGGAGTCGTCGGGCCTGCGGCGCAGGTGCCACGCCGAGATCGCCAGCATGACGACGGCCGCGGTGATCAGCGACGCGAGCAGCACGTGCAGGTAGCTGCGCAGGAACACGGGGTTGGTCAGCACGGCCCCGATGTCGGTGAGCTGCGCACGTCCGGTGTCCGGGTTGATCGTGTAGCCGACCGGGTTCTGCATCCACGAGTTCGCCGCCATGATGAACGCGGCCGAGAGCACGCCACCGAGCGCGACCATCCAGATCGTCGCGAGATGCACCCGGCGCGACAGCCGGTTCCACCCGAAGAGCCACAGCCCGAGGAACGTCGACTCGAGGAAGAACGCGGCGAGCCCTTCCATGGCGAGCGGGGCGCCGAACACGTCGCCCACGAACCGCGAGTAGCCCGACCAGTTCATCCCGAACTGGAACTCCTGCACGAGGCCGGTGACCACCCCGACCGCCACGTTGATCACGAGCAGGATGCCGAAGAACCTGGTCAGGCGCAGGTACTCCGGCCGGTCGGTGCGGTACCACTGCGTCTGCAGGAGCGCGACGAGCAGCGCCAACCCGATCGTGAGCGGCACGAACAGGAAGTGGTAGATCGACGTGCTCGCGAACTGCAGGCGCGCCAGGTCGACCGCGTCCACCTCAGTCCCCCATCAGTGCCGGACGGCCCCGGTCGAGCGCCTCGTCGAGCGTGATCGCGGCGTCGATCAGGGCGAGGTGGGTGAAGGCCTGGGGGAAGTTGCCGATCTGCTCGCCGGAGAGGGCGATCTCCTCGGAGAAGAGCCCCACGTGGTTGGCGTAGGTGAGCATCTTCTCGAACGCGAGCCGCGCGTCCTCCAGTCTCCCCGCCCGCGCGAGCGCGTCGACGAACATGAACGAGCAGAGCGAGAACGTGCCCTCCGAGCCCCGCAGCCCGTCGGGCGAGGCCTCCGGGTTGTACCGGTAGACGAGACTGTCGGTGACCAGCTGGTCCTCCATCGCCCGGAGCGTGGAGGCCCACATCGGGTCGTACGGTGAGATGAACCCGACGCTGGACATCCGCAGCAACGAGGAGTCGAGCGTGTCGCTGCCGTAGTGCTGGACGAACGCCCGGCTCTCGGGGTTCCAGCCCTTCTCCATGATCTGCTCGTAGATCGCGTCACGTGCCTCGGTCCACCGCATGAGAGAGGCCGGCCGCCCGTGCACGGCCGCCATCCGGATCCCCCGGTCGAACGCCACCCAGCTCATCAGCCGCCCGTAGGTGAAGTCCTTGCGGCCGCCGCGGGTCTCCCAGATGCCCTCCTCCGGCTGGTCCCAGTGCTCCGTGAGCCAGTTCAGCAGCTCTCGCACCGCCACCCACCCGCGATGCCCGACCTCCAGACCGCGCCGGTCGGCGAAGAAGATGCTGTCGAGCGCCTCGCCGTAGATGTCGAGCTGGAGCTGGTCGGCCGCGCCGTTGCCGATCCGGACCGGGCGCGAGCCCCGGTAGCCCGACCAGTGGTCCAGCGACTCCTCCTTGAGGTCGGAGGACCCGTCGACGCGGTACATGATGTTGAGCGGGCCGCCCTCTCCACCCACTCGCTCGTCGGCACGGTCCCGCAGCCATTGGCTGAACTGCGCGGACTCCTCCAGGAACCCGAGCCGCAGCAGCGCGTAGACCGAGAACGACGCGTCCCGCACCCAGGTGTAGCGGTAGTCCCAGTTGCGCTCGCCGCCGACCTGCTCCGGCAGCCCGGTCGTGGGTGCGGCCACCAGACCACCGCTCGGTGCGTAGGTCATGAGCTTGAGGGTGATCGCCGAGCGCTGGAGGACCTCCCGCCAGCGTCCCTTGTAGGTGCTGCGGTGCAGCCAGTTGCGCCAGTGCCGGACGGTCTCGTCGTGCATCTGCTGGAACTCGGCCACCCGGATCTCCCGCGGTGGCCCCTCCGCGGCCGACTCCAGCACGACACCCCGGACATCACCCGCCTTCAACGCGACCGAGACGTGCAGGTCGTTCTCGTCGATGCGGACCTTCGCCAGCAGTTCGTCACCGGGCTCACGCACGACGTGCAGGGTCAGCGTCTGCGTGTCGGTGCTGAAGACCACCCCGTTGCGCGTCATCTCCGTGCGGTGGGCCTTGCGGCCGTAGTCGAAGCGCGGCGCGATGTCGAAGTCGAAGGTCATCTCTCCGCGGACACAGCGCACCATCCGGACGAGCCGGTGGTTCGCGGTCGCCACCTTGCCCGCCGGCGGCATGAAGTCGACCACCTCGCCCATCCCGCTCTCGGTGGTGAATCGGGTGATGAGCACGGCGGTGTCCGGTAGGTACAGCTGTCGCGAGTCGTAGTCGGCGTGCGGCCGGATCCGGAAGTGGCCGCCCTTCTCGTCGTCGAGGAGGGCGCCGAACACGCTCGGCGAGTCGAAACGCGGGCAGCAGTACCAGTCGACGGAACCGTCCGTGCTGACCAGTGCAGCCGTCTGGAGATCACCGATCAGGCCGTGGTCGGAGATCGCTGCCTCGGTCATGGTGGCCTCCTGCGTCGTGGAGCCGGCAGGCCAACCGTCGCGGTTACCGGTGCACCGATGCATCACCCGATAAGGAGGAGACCGGAGCGCGTACACCGCTGCGGGACCCGCCGCAATCCGACGCGGGTCCGCGTCGCTCAGGACGGGGAGGCCGTGTCGGCGTCGAACGCCTGCTGGTGGCGACGGATCTCGCCGTGCCGGTCGGCCGACCACGCAGCCAGCGCCAGCACGGTGGACAGCAACGAGGTGCCCAGCTCCGTCAGGGCGTACTCGACGCGCGGCGGGACCTCGGGGTAGGCGGTTCGGGTGACGAGCCCGTTGCGCTGCAGCTGCTTCAGCGTGAGTGTCAGCATCCGCTGCGAGATGCCGGGGATCAGGTCGGCTAGGTCGGAGTAGCGGGTCGGGCCCCGCTCGAGGGACCCGATGATCAACACGCTCCACTTGTCGCCGACCAGGTCGAGGATCTCCCGGATGAAGTCCGCGTCCTCGTCGTTCCAGTGCGCGCAGGGACCCGGCACCTCCCGCACAGCCCTCCGGACGCCGGTGCGTGCCGCTCGCACGGTCTTCCCGCTCACAGCTGCTCCCAGCTCGTCGCCGCCACGCACATGAATGTGCCTTTTGTAGGCCTGTCGAAACTAATAGAGGATGCGGCTACGCACAAATCGTAAGTAAGGAGCGAGATGAACATCGAATTCTGGTCGGACATCGTCTGCCCCTGGTGCGGGCTGATGGACCACCGGCTGCGACGGGCTGTGGACCGTTTCGAACACGGCGCGGACGTGCGGATCACTCACCGGTCGTTCCAGCTGCATCCCGACCTGCCACGTGACGGGGTCACGCAACGTCGGCTGTTCGAGATGTTCGGTGTGGAACGCGCCGCTGGTGAACAGCTCGTGGGATCGACCGAGAAGCTCGCCGCAGCCGAAGGCCTTTCGCCCTACCACGCGCTGGATCGCACGCTCGGCCCCACCGACTTCGCTCACGAACTGCTTGCGTACGCGGCCGAACAGGGCCGTGGCAACGAGATCTGGTCGGCGATGTTCCGGGTCCACTTCGGCCAGGCCCGGAAGCTGTGGACAGCCGAACAGGTGCTCGGCTTCGCCGAGGAGGTGCACCTGGATCGCGACGGCGCAGCCGAGGCACTGCACAGCAGGCGTTATCGCATGCAGGTGGCGGCCGACCAGGTCGCAGCCCGACGACGCGGCGCTCACGGCACGCCCTTCATCGTCCTGGACGGCCGGTACTCCCTCGCCGGCGCGATCGGAACCGACGAACTCCACTCGGCCATGACCGCGGTGTGGCAGGAGGTCCGTTCGACCGGCGTCACGCCGCTGCTGCCCGTGACCGGAGCCGACGGGGTGTGCACCCCGGACGGCTGCGCGACGTCCGCCGCCAGTGGCAACTGAGCCGGCGCGCCCACCGAGGAGCCGAGACATGTCAGTCGCATTCGAACCGACCACCGTCGGCCGCTACACCCTGCGCAACCGCGTGGTGATGGCACCGATGACACGCAATCGCGCGTACGGGCCGGGACGCGGCCCGACCCCGCTGATGGCGACCTACTACGCCCAGCGAGCCGGTGCCGGGCTGATCATCGCCGAAAGCGCTCAACCGTCACGGATCGGCCAGGCCCATCCGAACACGCCGGGCCTGCACTCCGGAGAACAGGTGGCGGCGTGGCGCGCGGTGACCCGCGGTGTCCACGAGCAGGACGGGTTGATCTTCGCCCAGCTGATGCATGCAGGCCGCGTCGGGCATCCCAGCCTGCACGAGGACAACCTGAATCCGGTCGGCCCGTCGCCGGTGAAGGCGGCCGGCACGACGTTCACCCCGGACGGTCCGCAGGAGTTCGTCACCCCACGAGCGCTGGACGCAGCGGGCATCCGGGCGACGATCGAGGACTACGCGGCGGCGGCGCGCAACGCGATCGCAGCAGGCTTCGACGGCGTCGAGGTACACGCGGGCTACGGATTCCTGCCGCACCAGTTCCTGTCGACGAATGCCAACCAGCGCGACGACGGGTGGGGCGGCACCGTTCAGGGGCGGATCCGGTTCACGGTGGAAGTGGCCACGGCGATTGCGGATGCGATCGACGCCGACCGGCTGGGAGTGCGGATCTCGCCGGTCAGCGGCTACCAGGACATCCTCGAGGACAACCACCGCGACACCTATCTCGCACTGCTCGATGCGCTCGGCCCGATCGGCCTGGCCTATCTGCACATCGCCGAGGGAACCGACACGGAGTTCACCGAACATCTGCGGGAACGCTGGAACGGAACGTTCATCCTCAATCCGTACACCCCGGGCGGATACACCGGACCGGAGGCATTGAAGCTCATCGAGACCGGCGCGGCCGACCTGGTGTCCTTCGCCTCGCTGTTCCTGGCCAACCCGGACCTGCCGCGACGGCTGCAGCACGGCGGGCCGTTGAACACCCCCGACTTCAGCCTGGCCTACGGCGGCGACCACAGGGGCTACACCGACTACCCGACCCTGTCGCACGCGACGCCTGACGACGACGGGCAGACCGGTTAGCCGAAACCAGCGGTCCCGCCCGGCCCGCGAACCGACCGCTCAGTCCACCGATTCCGACCACACCTGCGACGGCCGTGCCGTGACGGTGACGGCGCCGCCGCAGTTCCAGCAGCTCGGCTCCGACTCGGGATCACGGCCTGCGACGTCACAGGATCCGCAATGCCAATGCGCGACGATTCGAGCTGTCATGACCGCCTCCCTCTCGTTCTCGCCGACGACGTCACGACCGAGCATCCTCGACGGCGCATCTCGGGAGGAGGGAGGCCGCCCCCGATCCGGCGGGGTGTACCCACCTCCGTGGTGGTAGGGGTGCCCCACCACCACCGGGTGCGGGGAACGTCGCGGTCCGGTCCCACCCAGGGCCGGGAACCGACTGCCATGGGCCGGTGACGGCGGCTCCGGCTGCCGGATCCCGCTCACCTCACGCAGGTGATGTGCCGCCCCGCGGCCCAGCGCACCGTGGGCGCGCCCGCGCCACTCGCCGGCGCGCCCACCACGAGGAGGCCCGGTGCCTGAGGATCCGCGCTCCGACATCACGCCCTCGGCCACGACCCGCTCGGACGGCACCCACTACGACGTCATCGTCATCGGCACGGGTGCCGGCGGCGGCACGTTCGCGCATCGGCTGGCCCCGTCGGGCAAGCGGATCCTGATGCTCGAGCGCGGTGGCTACCTGCCACGGGAGCGGGCCAACTGGGACTCGACCGAGGTGTTCGTGAAGGGCCGCTACCGGGCGCCGGAGTTCTGGCTGGACAGGAACGGCAACGAGTTCCCGCCCGAGGTGAACTACTACGTTGGGGGCAACACGAAGTTCTACGGGGCCGCGCTGTTCCGGCTGCGTCCGCAGGATTTCGGCGAGCTGCACCACTACGACGGCATCTCGCCGGCCTGGCCGATCGCGTACTCCGACCTGGAGCCGTACTACACCGAGGCCGAGCACCTCTACGACGTGCACGGCCGCCACGGTGAGGACCCGACCTGCGGCGACGCGACCTCCGACTACCCCTTCCCCCCGGTCATGCACGCGCCCCGGATCCAGCAGCTGGCCGACGACCTCGAGAAGCAGGGCCTGCACCCGTTCCACCTCCCGATCGGGGTGCGGCTGACCCAGGAGCCGAACGGCGCCGCAGCCCACGGCAGCATCTGCATCCGCTGCGACCGGGTGGACGGGTTCCCGTGCCTGGTCGACGGCAAGTCCGACGCCCAGGTCATCTGCGTCGACCCGGCGCTGCGCCACGAGAACGTCCAGCTCATCACCGGCGCCCACGTGACCACGCTGGAGACGGATCCGAGCGGCCGCACGGTCACCGCCGTGGTGACCGAGCTCGGCAACGGCGAGGTCGTCCGCTTCAGCGCCGACATCGTGGTGGTCTCCTGCGGCGCGGTGAACTCCGCGGCCCTCCTGCTGCGCTCGGCGAACGACCGGCACCCTGACGGGCTCGCCAACGGGTCGGGCGTGGTCGGGCGGCACTACATGCGTCACAACAACCTGGCGCTGATGGCCGTGTCGAAGGAACCGAACCCCACCCGGTTCCAGAAGACCCTCGCGCTGCACGACTGGTACCTCGGCTCCGACGACTTCGACCACCCGATGGGCGGCATCCAGATGCTCGGCAAGTCCGACGCCGAGCAGATCCGGGCCAACGCCCCGCACTGGGCGGGACGGATCAGCCCGGAGATGCCCTTCGACGAGCTCGCCCGCCACGCCGTCGACTTCTGGCTCTGCGGCGAGGACCTCCCGCTGCCCGAGAACCGGGTGACCCTCGACCGCGACGGGCGCATCCGGCTCACGCTCGATGAGAACAACAACCTCGAAGGGCTCAAACGGCTGCGCAAGGAGCTCGAGTCACGGCTCTGCGACCTGGGGATGCACGAGAACCTGCTGCACCACAGCATCTATCTTCACAAGGGCATGCCTATCGGCGCGACGGCGCACCAGGCCGGCACGGTCAGGTTCGGCGTGGACCCGTTCGCCTCCGCGCTCGACGTGAACTGCCGGACGCACGAGGTCGACAACCTCTACGTCGTCGACACGAGCTTCTTCCCGAGCATCGGAGCCGTGAACCCGTCGCTGACGGCGATGGCGAACGCTCTGCGCGTCGGCGACCACGTGCTCGAACGCCTCGGCTGACCACATCGGACGGACAGGAGCACACATCATGGCGACGGACCGAGTCGACGCGTTGGTCATCTTCGGGGCGACCGGCGACCTGGCCAAGCTGGAGACCTTCCCCGCGCTCGTCGGGCTGGTGGACAGGGGCGTGCTCACCGTCCCGGTGATCGGTGTGGCGAAGAGCGGGTGGAACCTGGACCGGTTCCGCGAGTACGCGGCGCAGTCCCTGCGCGACAACAACATGGACCCGGCGTCACCGCCGGCCCGGAAGATGCTCGGCCTGCTCCGCTACGTCGACGGCGATCTCGACGATGCCGCCACCTACGAGGCGATGTCGCAGGAGATGGGCAAGGACTGCGGGCGTGCCCTGTTCTACCTGGAGGTTCCCCCCGTTCTGTTCGGACGCATCGCCGAGGGGATCGCGGGCGCGGGCCGGGCGGACGGAGCCCGGGTGATGGTTGAGAAGCCGTTCGGCACCGACCTGACGAGCGCCATCGCTCTCGACCGGACGATGCACGACCACTTTCCCGAGAACGCGATCTACCGGGTGGACCACTGGCTCGGCCTGGACCCGCTCAACGACGTCCTGGTCGCCCGGTTCGCCAACTCGATGTTCGAACCCCTGCTCGACCGCGACCACGTGGAGAGCATCCAGATCACGATGGCCGAGGCGTTCGACGTGGCCGACCGCGGCCGGTTCTACGACCACACCGGCGCGATCCGGGACGTCGTGCAGAACCACATGCTGCAGGTGCTCGCCACCGTCATCGCCGACCCGCCGGACGGCTCGGGGCCGGACTCGTGGCTCGACGCCAAGGCACGGGTGATCTCCGCGCTCCGCCCGCTGACCCCCGCCGACACCGTCCGCGGCCAGTACGAGGGCTACCACGACGTGGAGGGCGTCGACCCGCAGTCGACGGTGGAGACCTATGTCGCGGTCCGGCTCGCCCTCGACTCGTGGCGCTGGTCGGGCGTGCCGATCCTCATCCGCGCGGGGAAGACGATGCCTGTGACCGCCACGGAGGTGAGCATCCGGTTCCGGCCCGTTCCCTTCGACGTCTTCGGGGTCAGCCGCACTCGCCTGCGCAACACCTTGCGCTTCCGGATCTGGCCGAACACCGAGATCGGACTCGCCCTCGCGGGCAAGAAACCCGGCGCCGGACACGAGCCTCAGCTGCAGGACCTGGTGTTCGCGGAGGACAGCGGGGCGGACATGCGACCCTATGACCGCCTCATCGGCGCAGCGCTCGACGGAAACCGCGTGTTGTTCGCCCGTCAGGACACCGTGGAGGCCGCCTGGCGGGTGGTCGATCCGGTGCTGGGCGACGTCGTCCCGGTGCACCTCTACCAGCGGGGCACGTGGGGCCCGAAGGAGGCCGATAGCCTGCTGTCCAATGGCGACGACTGGCACGACCCCACGGGTTGACGGGCAGAGCAGGGAGTTCGGGTACGAGACCGGAGGACACCGTGTCGGCAGATGATCTGAGTCGGAGCACCGCACACCGTGTCGTGATCGTCGGGGGCGGCTTCGCCGGGCTGTTCGCTGCCCGCGCGCTGCGCCGCGGGGACATCTCCGTCACGCTCGTCGACTCCGCCCAGCACCACTTGTTCCAGCCGCTGCTCTACCAGGTCGCCACCGGGATCCTGTCCGAGGGCCAGATCGCCGCGCCCCTGCGCGACGTCCTGAAGCGGCACACCAACGTCGAGTGCGTGCTGGCGGAGGTCGTCGACGTGAACCCGGCGGGCCGCGAGGTCGTCGCTCTGCGCCCGGGCGGCGAGCGGATGACGCTGCCCTACGACGACCTGATCATTGCCGCTGGTGTGCAGCAGTCGTACTACGGGCACGACGAGTTCGCGCAGTGGGCACCCGGGATGAAGACCATCGCCGACGCACTGGACATCCGGCGCCGGGTGTTCGGTGCGTTCGAGCTGGCCGAGACCGCCTCGGACCCCGACGAGCAGCGGCGCTGGCTCACCTTCGCCGTGGTCGGTGCCGGGCCCACCGGGGTGGAGCTGGCGGGGCAGATCCGCGAGCTCGCCACCCGGACGCTGCGGTCGGAGTTCCGGCGCATCCGCCCGGAGGACGCCCGCGTCCTGCTCTTCGACGGCGGCACCGCGCCGCTCCCGTCCTTCGGCAGGTCGCTGTCGGGCAAGGCGGCCGAGGCGCTGCAGGAGATGGGCGTGGAGCTGCACTTCGGCTCGATCGTGAGCAACGTGGACGCCCGCGGCATCGACGTCCGGGACAAGGCCGGAACGACCGCCCGCTACGAGGCGGGCACCGTGATCTGGGCCGCGGGGGTGGAGGCGCCGCCGCTCGCCACCGCGCTCGCCGCCGCCACGGACGCCCAGCAGGACCGCGCCGGGCGCATCCAGGTGGGGCCAGATCTCACGATTCCGGGACATCCCGACATCTCCGTCGTCGGCGACATGATGAGCCGCGACGAGCTGCCCGGCGTGGCCGAGGTCGCGATGCAGGCGGGGCTGTATGCCGGGCGCCGGGTCAAGCACAAGGTCGAGAACCCCGGTGGCAGGGAGGTCGGCCCGTTCCGCTACCACGACCTCGGATCGGCCGCCTACCTGTCGCGCGGCAACGCGATCGTCTCCGCCGGGCCGCTGCGCTTCGCGGGGCTTCCGGGCTGGCTGGCCTGGCTTTTCATCCACCTCGCCTTCCTCACCGGCTACCGCAACCGGCTCAGCGCCGTGATCACGTGGGCCTCCTCCTTCATCCGCGACCAGCGCCACGAGCGCACCTACACCACGCAGCAGATCGACCAGCTGCGCGACGTCTATCAGGCGCAGCCGGGGCAGGGCCGGCCCGCCGTCGAACCGGCGCCCCGGCACACCCCGGCGAGCACACCGGACGGGCCTGCGCGCAGCCAGTAGGCGCCTAGCCTCCGGAGCATGCGCGTACTCGTCACGGGCGGAGCGGGCTTCATCGGCTCGCACGTCGCTGATCGCCTGACCGCCGACGGACATGACGTCCTGCTCCTCGACGCCCTCCTGCCCCAGGCCCACGCCGGTGCGCCGCCGGCGTGGGTCGAGGGGCACGAACTGGTGCACGGCGACGTCCGCGACGCCGAGCTGCTCGGCCGGCTGCTCCCGGGGATGGACGCCGTCTGCCATCAGGCCGCGATGGTGGGGCACGGCGTCGACCCCGCGGACGCACCCGACTACGTCGCGCACAACGACCTCGGCACCGCGGTGCTGCTCACCGCCATGTACAACGCCGGGGTGCGCCGGCTGGTGCTCGCCGGGTCGATGGTGGTGTACGGCGAGGGCCGGTACGACTGCCCGGAGCACGGCGTCGTGCGGCCCGGCCCGCGCGCCCAGGAGGACCTCGACGCGGGTCGCTACGAACCGAGGTGCCCGCGCTGCGGCCGCGACCTCGTGCCGGGGCTCGTCCCGGAGGACGCCCCACTCGATCCACGCAGCACCTACGCCGCCACGAAGGTGGCCCAGGAGCACCTGGCGGGAGCGTGGGCGCGGCAGACGGGCGGCAGCGTCTGGTCGCTGCGCTACCACAACGTCTACGGCCCGCGCATGCCACGCGACACCCCCTACGCGGGCGTGGCATCGCTCTTCCGCTCCGCGCTGGAACGGGGTGAGGCGCCCCGGGTGCTGGAGGACGGCCGCCAGCGGCGCGACTTCGTCCACGTCACGGATGTGGCTGCCATGAACGTGGCCGCCCTCTCCACCGAGCCGCCCGGACCCGGCGTGAACGCCGTGAACGTCTGCTCGGGTGAGCCGCACACCGTCGGGGAGCTCGCCGCTGCCCTCGCCGCGGCGATGGACGGCCCACCGCCCGTCATCGCGGGAGGCGCGCGGCCGGGCGACGTCCGGCACGTCGTTGCGGACCCGGCGAAGGCCGCCGCCGTGCTGGGTGTGCGGGCGGCGACGACCTTCGCCGAGGGCGTCACACGGTTCGCCCGCGATCCGATGCGAGCCCCGGCTGGATCATCCACAGGGGCATGACCAGCGCAGACGTCACGGATCGGTAAGGGCGGAATGGCCACACCAGACACTGATCCCGTCCACCATCAGGGTCGTGTACGGCTCTCTCGAGATCATCCTGCCCTGCCTCGACGAGGCTGAGGCCCTGCCGGCCGCGCTGGCCGGGCTCCCCGACGGCTGGCCGGTCCTCGTCGTCGACAACGGCTCCACCGACGCCACCGGCGACGTCGCCCGCGCCTGTGGTGCCCGCGTGGTGGTCGAGCCACACCGCGGGTACGGCGCCGCGGTCCACGCCGGCCTGCTGGCGGCGCGCGCCGACGTCGTCGCGGTCCTCGACGGCGACGGCTCCCTCGACGCCGGTGTGCTGCCCGCGATGGCCGACGCCGTCCACTCCGGTAGGGCCGACCTCGCCGTGGGGCGCCGGGTTCCGGACTCGGCCTCGGTGTGGCCGTGGCACGCGCGCGCCGGGAATGCGGCCATCGCCGCGGTGCTGCGTCACCGCGGCGTTCCGGTCCACGACATCGCACCGGTACGGGTGGCGCACCGGCAGGGCCTGCTCGACCTGCAGATCACGGACCGCGCCTTCGGCTACCCGCTCGAGATGCTGCTGCGGGCCGGAGCGGCCGGCTGGCGGATCGAGGAGATGCCCGTGCCGTACCGGGCGCGCGCCGGGGGGCGGTCGAAGGTGTCGGGATCGGTGCGCGGTTCCCTGCGCGCCGCGAGGGACATGGCCGGGCTGCTCCGGTGAGCCCCGCGAGACCCGGCGTCGCGCTCCTGGTGCTCGCCAAGGCACCGCAGCCACACCACGTGAAGACCCGGCTCTGTCCCCCCGCCACCCCCGACGAGGCCGCGTACCTGGCCGCCGCGGCGCTGCTGGACACGCTCGACGCCGTACGTGCGGTCCCCCGCGGCTGCCCGGTCGTCGCGATGACGGGGAAGCTCGCGGAGTCCGCCAGGGCACGGGATGTCGGCGCGGCACTGTGCGGCATCCCGATCGTGATCCAGCGCGGCTGCGACCTGGGACACCGCATCGCCGCCGCACACGACGACACAGCCGCACTGGCCCCCGGGCTGCCGACGCTGCAGCTCGGGATGGACACCCCGCAGGTGGATGCCGCCCTGCTGAGCGACTCCGCCGCCCCGCTGATCGCCGACGGCCCGAGGCCCGTCGACGCCGTTCTCGGCCCGGCCGCCGACGGCGGCTGGTGGGCGCTGGGCCTGCGGGACCCGCGCGCCGCGGCCGTCATCGCCGACGTGCCCACGTCCCGGGCCGACACCGGCGAGCGGACGCTGCGAGCGTTGCAGGACGCCGGGCTTCGGGTCGGTCTGCTGCCGATGCTCACCGACGTCGACACCGCCGCCGACGCTCTGGCCGTGGCCTCGGCTGCCCCGGCGACGAGGTTCGCGGCGACTCTCGGAGCGATCCCGGCATTCCGTACCGCGAGGGGCTCGTGCTGATCGCAGGCTTCGACCCCGCGCTCACCGGTGCAGCGGCGCGGCTCGTCCGCAGCGACGGGATCGAGGTCGAGCTCGCTGTGCATCGCTGGCGGCACCAGGCAGGGGGCGAGGACCGGTGGCTGCTCGACCACTGCACGGGCCCCACACTCGACCTGGGCTGCGGTCCCGGCCGGCTCGTCGAGGCACTGGTCGGCCGTGGTCTCCCGGCGCTCGGCGTGGACATCTCGGCCGTGGCGGAGACCGCGTGCCGCAGGCGGCGGGCACCGATGGTGCGCGCCGACGTGTTCGGTCCTCTCCCTGCGGAGGGGCGGTGGGGCCACGTACTGCTCGCCGACGGCAACATCGGCATCGGCGGCGACCCGCTACGCCTGCTCAGGCGGGCCGCCCAACTCGTGCGCAGGGGCGGCACGGTACTCGTGGAGACAGGCGGCCGACCGGAGGAGTTCTGGCGCGGAACGGCCCGCGTCCACACCGCCGCGGTGGCGGGCGCTCCGGTGCCGTGGGCGGCGGTGGGCGCCCGCGCGGTCACCCGGATCGCCGCGGAGGCCGACCTGTGCCTGACCCGGTGCCACACGGGGGCGCGCAGCTTCGTGGAGCTGACGGTCGGCCGCGGCCGTCAGCCGGTCACCAGACGGTGAGCAGCAGGTGGTTCACGGCCAGCGCGAGCAGTGCCTGAGCGGCGAGCCAGTACCCGATCTGGCGCCGGGGCAACAGCCCGCACGGCACCACCAGCCACACGGCGAACGGGAGCCAGATCCGCTCGACCTCGCCCTTGGACATCCCGGAGACGTCGGCGAGGAGGACCGCGGCCACAGCGGCTGACGCGAGCAGCGCCGGCCCCGCGGGCAGGGCTCGCGGGGCGGCCGCCGCGCGGCGCAGCCCGGCGACGACGGCAGGCCCGACGGCGAACGCCAGCGCGGCGAGATCGGCCCACACGAAGTACCAGTAGGGACGGGTCTGCGCGATGCTCGCCGCATAGATGACGCGGACGTCCTCATACCCGGTGAACCACCAGAACCCGGCCGCGGTGAACGCGGCCACCACGAGCGCCGCGCCGAGCACCGCGAAGCCCGCCGACCGCCACGCGCGGGTCAGTGCGACGACGACGAGCGGAAGCAGTCCGCCCAGCGCGAGACCGTAGGAGAGGTAGAGCACGTAGCCGAGCAGTAGCCCGCCTGTGAGCGCCGCCCCATCGGCGCGGCGCCCCCGGCGGGTCGCGCCGAGCGCGAGCAGCGCCACCCCCCAGGCGAGCACACCCGCGAACATCCCGTCGGCCGAGACCCCGACCCACACCGCACCCGGCAGCAGTACTCCGAACGGCAGCGTGCGCCGGGCCAGGTCCTCGGCGCCGAGCGCGCGCAGCGCGACCGCCACCGCGACGCAGGCCGACGAGCCGACCAGAATCACGAACAGGCCTGCCGCCCCTCCGCCGCCGAGCCCGATCCGGTCCAGCAGGACGAAGAGCAGGAACACGCCCGGCGGGTGGGCGCCCACATGGGTCGTCCAGTGCACCGGCTGGTTCGTGAGGATGTGGTCGGAGAACGTGCGGAGCATCCCGAGCACGCTCCCCACCTTGGGAACGTCGTAGAGGTACTCCTGGTCGCTGGTCAGCCGCCCGACCACGCCGCGCTGCCAGCCGTCGACGAGCGCGAGGGAGAGGGTCCAGACCACCGCGGTGCCCCAGGCGGACGCCGCGAGCAGCCGCCAGTCCATGCGCGCGGCGAGCCGGGGCCCGTGTACGACTACGAGCAGGGCCGTGACCAGCGCGACCGGAGTGCCCGGGCCCACGTGCGGCAGCCATTGCGCCAGCAGGGGCGGGAAGCCCAGGAAGATGTTCACACCTGCGTGCAGCAGCTGCCATCCGACCAGCGCCGCCGCAGCGACGAGACCGGCGGCGGCGCCGACCGCCATCAGGTCCCACCGCAGGTCCGGAGTCCGGGTCACGCGCGCGGCCCGGGTGGCAGGTGCACTCACACCAGGACGCTAATGCGGCGGCACCGGGGCAGGCGGGCTCGCCGGCGATCCGTAAGGATTTGCGAACCCACTGATCTCCGTCGACGGGCGACGTCACACGTCCGTGCAGAAGCCGCCTTCCGCGGGTGTTGTGCCAGGTGGCACATCCCCGGTAGGCGGAGGGGTATGGCGGCGAACCGGAGCGGGGCGGTGGCTCGGCGGCTGCTGCACCATGCCCCGGCCGTCCGCGGATTCATCGGGCTCGGCGCCGCGATCGGGGTGGTCACGGCCCTGTTGGTGATCGCCCAGGCCGAGCTGCTGTCGAGCACCGTCGCCCGGGCGTTCCTCGGTGGCGCCGGTCTCGCCGAGCTCGCGGTGCCGCTCGTCGCCCTCCTGGGTGTCGTGGTGGGCAGGGCGGCGCTGGGCTGGGGCGGGGAGGTGGCGGCCCAGCGGGCGGCGGCGGGCACGGTCGCGCAGCTGCGGGCCGCCGTGCTCGACCACGTGCTGCGGCTGGGGCCGCGCCATCCCGGGCTGCCGCCCACCGGGGAACTGGCGACGCTGGCGAGCCGCGGGGTGGACGGTGTCGACGGGTACGTCGGGCGCTATCTCCCCCAGCTGGTGATCGGCGCCATCGTGCCGCTCGTCGTCGCCGTGCGAATCCTCACGGCCGACTGGGTCTCTGCGCTGGTCGTCGGCGTCACGATCCCGCTGATCCCGCTGTTCATGGTGCTGATCGGGTTGCACACGAAGGCCCGGACGGCCCGGCAGTGGCGTGCGCTCTCGGTGCTCGGCCACCACTTCCTCGATGTCGTGGCCGGGCTCGACGTGCTGACCGCGTACGGGCGCGCGCGGCGGCAGCGCGGGCAGATCGCGGAGATGTCGGAGCGGTATCGCGCCGAGACGATGCGCGGGCTGCGGGTGGCGTTCCTCTCGTCGCTGGCATTGGAGCTGTTGGCCACGCTCTCGGTGGCGCTGGTCGCGGTGTCGGTGGGGCTGCGGCTCGTGGGTGGTGACCTGGACCTCGCGACGGGGCTGCTGGTGATCGTCCTGGCTCCCGAGGTGTATCAGCCGCTGCGGGCCGTGGCCGCCCGTTTCCACGACAGTGCCGAGGGCGCCGCCGCCGCGGGGAACGTCTTCGCGGTGCTCGACACCCCCGTCGACGCGCCGGCGCCGGGGCAGGCCGCGGCCGCACCCGACCCGTCGACGGGGCCGGTACGGCTGGACGCGGTCGGGGTGAACGGACGGTCCGGCCCGGTCCTCGACGCCGTGACGATCGCGATCGCCCCTGGTGAGGTTCTCGGCATCACCGGTCCCAGCGGGGCGGGCAAGTCGACGCTTCTCGACCTCCTGCTCGGCTGGCGGCGTCCGGACGCGGGGGTCGTGTCCGTCGCCGGGACCGACCTCGCCGACGTCGACCGCGACGCCTGGCTGCGCCATGTCGCCTGGGTGCCGCAGCGTCCGGTGCTGGTCGCCGGCACCGTCGGGGAGAACCTGCGGCTGGGTGCCCCCGACGCCACCGACGCCCAGCTCAGCGCCGTCGCTGCGACGGCCGCGCTGGACCTGCCGCTCGACACCCCCGTGCACGAGCGCGGCGAGGGGCTCTCCACAGGGCAGCAGCGGCGCGTCGCGCTCGCCCGGGCGCTTCTCGCCGACCGTCCGCTGCTCCTGCTCGACGAGCCGACAGAGGGCATCGACGCCGACACGGAGTCGGCCCTGCTCTCTGCCCTCCCTGCGGCGCTCGCCGGGCGCACTGCCGTGGTGGTGAGCCATCGGCCCACGGTGCTCGGCCTGTGTGACCGGGTGATCGCGCTCCCCGGCGCACCCGCTCCCCCGGGCCTGGCCCCTCGCGAGCCGGCGCCCAGTCCGGGCGCAGCGGCGCCGACCCGCCCGCCGGATCCGGTCCTCGCCGAGCCCCCCACGCCGGATGCACAGCGAGCGGGACGCAGCGGTCTGCTCGCCCTGGTTCGCCCCCACCGCGGGCGGCTCGCCCTCGCGGTGCTGGCGGGCAGCGGGGCGCTGGGAAGCGCCGTTGCGCTCGCGGCCACCTCGGCATGGCTGATCTCGGCCGCAGCGCTGCACCCTCCGGTGCTGACGCTCATCGTGGCGATCGTCGCGGTGCGCACGTTCGGGCTGTCGAAGGGCATCCTCCGCTACGCCGAGCGGCTGGCCTCCCATGACGTCGCACTGCGGGTGCTCGCAGGCCTGCGGGTCCGGCTGTGGGACGCGCTCGTGCGGATGGGGCCTGCGGTGAGCGCCCGGCAGCGGTCCGGCGAGCTGCTGTCGCGGATGGTCGGCGACGTCGACGCGCAGCAGGACGTGCTGGTTCGAGGGCTGGTGCCCGCGGCGTCGGCCGCGGTGGTGGGCGTGGGCACCGCAACGCTGCTCGGAGTGCTCCTTCCGGAGGCGGGAGTCGTGCTCGCGGCAGGCCTGGTCTGCGCCGGAATCATCGCGCCCGCCGTCACCGTGGCGCTCGCCCGGCGGGCGGCCCGGCGCACCGCGGCGGCCCGGGGCGCGGTCGTGAGCGCCGTCGTCGAGTTGCTCGACGGGGGCCCCGACCTGATCGCCTTCGGCGCCGCGGGCGAGCGCCGCCGCGCGGTGGCCACGCTCGACGGGCGGCTCCTCGCGCTCCACCGGCGGGCGGCCACCGCCACCGGCCTCGGGATCGCGCTGACGGTGCTGGCCGTCGGGGTCGCCACCGTGTGCTGCACGGCGCTCGGGGTGGCCGCGCTGCGGGCGGGCGTGCTGCCCGGCACGGCGCTGGCCGTGCTGGCACTCACCCCGCTGGCCACCGCCGAGCTGGTGGCGGCACTGCCGGACGCCGCGATGCGCCTGGCCACAGCACTTCCGGCCGCGCGCCGGCTGGCCGAGCTGGAGCGGGCTCCCGCTGCCGTGTCGGAACCGGACGACCCGCGGCCCGCCCCGCCCGGGCGACGACTGGACACCCGCGCCCTCGCCGTCCGGTGGCCCGGCTCCGATCGCGACGCCGTGACCGGCCTGGACCTGCGGCTCGGCCACGGCGAGCGACTACTCCTCACCGGCCCGACGGGCAGCGGCAAGACCACCGTGCTCGCCGCGCTCCTGCGCACCCTCGACCCGTCGGCCGGGGCCGTGCACGTCGACGGCGTCGACACGCGCGAGGTGCTCGGGGACGACCTGCGCGCCCGCATCGCCTGGTGCGGCCCCGCCACGCACCTGTTCGACAGCACACTGCGGGAGAACCTGCTGCTGGCCCGGCCCGACGCCCGAGAGGACGAGATCACCGACGCCCTGCGCCGCGCCGGGCTCGGCGACTGGTCGGCCGCCCTGCCCGAGGGACTCGACACCCGGGCGGGGCTTCACGGTGGCGCCGTCTCCGGTGGGGAGCGGCAGCGGATCGGGCTCGCCCGGGCCCTCCTCGCCGACCGCCCGGTGCTGCTCCTCGACGAGCCGACCGCACACCTCGATGCGGACACCGCCGCACTCGTGTGTGCCGACCTGCTGCGCGTGACGACCGGGCGCACGGCACTCGTGGTCACCCACCGCCCCCAGGAGCTGCCCGGACTCCCGAGGGTGTACCTGCCCGTCCGGCACGAAATCCCTGCGGGGATCGGCCAGGCGTCCGGTGCGGACCGCTCCCCTGTCTCGGGCAGCGGTCACGACGACTCCAGGTCAGAACGAAAATGACTGGAACGGGTTGGCAGCGCCCGCTGCGCTCAAATTGTCGGCGGAATTCGCGGCGTCGAGGTGGGCGGTCCGCTCCACGATGTGGGTGTTCTTGAACGGGTTCGCGGATCCGGGTTTGACCTTCCGGGTCCGACCGTCGAGGAAATCGCGAATCTCACGCCGGTCGATCAGCAGCGCTGCGGGATTCTCGGCCTCGACGAGTTCCAGCGTCTTCCGCCCTATCCAGTCCCGACCCGTCGCGTTCACGTCGTATCCGGCTGTGTGCTTCGTCTCCACCTGCCTCGCGAGATAGTTCGAGAAGTCTCGCCAGCTCTGCGGACTTGCCGTGCTGAACGACGAGATGAATGGCGTCTGCACCTCCCGCTCGAGGTCGGGGTGGGCATTACCTGCTCCATCGACGAGGTAGTCGAGCTCGTCGTCGATGGCGTTCCTCCAGGTGTCGCCACGGCCGGCGAGTTCGAAGTTGACCTTGAGTCCGTTCAGGTCCGCCTCGATCAAGGTTGCCCATTCGTCCCATTCGATGGCGAGCGCGCGTGCGGCCACGTAATACTTCTGCGCGCGCGCCTGCTCGAATGCAGGCATGGGCGGGCCGCCCATCGAGCGGGGCAGGTGCGGGGCGAACACGCTGCCCGTGCGCACGGCCTCTCCTCGGTTGAGGGCGTTGTGCATCTCCCACATCAGGTTGCTCCGCAACGCACTGGGATGCGCCCCACCGGCGGGCGCCAGGATCGCATGCTGGTTCCCGACGTAAGCGACCGTGCCACGCTGTCGCCCGGCAAGTTTCAGGGAGTCCATGAGCCGAATCTGCCCGTGCGACTCCGTCAATTGTGCATCGAGCGATCGAAACGTTGGGGAGCGCACCAGTAGCTCGTCATAGATGGCCTTCAGATCTGAGTCTGAATCCTCCGTGGCGGCCCGCTGGATCGTGCAGGAGTTCGCGTGGGTCGACAGGAGGGTGGACGACATCGACGTCAGCGGCGCGGACCGGGGCTCATGCTCCGACGACGACACGGCGGGGCCGTCATCCATCGTGCCTTCGAGCGCCCTCACCGCGGCGACGACCGAGGCATTTCCCGCCGATCGTTGCAGAGCCAGAATCCGGCGGAAGCGATCCGACTCGCTCCCATACCTCCGGCGTGTCGTGCCACTGTGATGCAGTGCTCTGTCCGCGTCGCGTTGTATGCGCTCCATCGCCATTAATGTACGCACCCTCCTACTGGGCCCATCATGATCTTAGGTCCAGGGGAAGAAGAGAGGATTCTGTGGGCGCCGTCACAGCAACGCAGGGCCACGGATACCGTCCCGCACCAGTCATCACGTCCGATGCCGAACGTTTCCGTTCATATCCGGCAGACCGCACGTAGACGCATTCTCATGGTGTTCCCCGACGCTCGGCCTATCCACCCAAGGCGACTCGGATGTCGGGACGCCGTCAGGCGAATCGGGCGAACACCCAGTCCCGTGGAAGCCGGCGAGGGTTTCCAGCGCGCCGAGCCGCAGCAAGCCACCGTTCGCCTCTTGAGACCGCGCACGAACAGGGACGGCCTCGAAGGTCCTAGATCTCGAACGTCACGTCATCGCTTCCCGCGCGACCGCGGGGAGTAGCCGGACCGCTCTGCGTCGCTCCACGCTCCCGCGCCTGCCCCCATCGCCGCCCTCGCCTGTCGCCACTTCAGGTTCGCGATCTCGTGGGGCGGCAGGTCCACGCGCTGATACCAGCGTCTGCTCGCGGTGATCACCGCGATGCCGCACATCACGAAACCGGCCAGCCCGGCGATGCTCGCGACGGCGAGCGCCACACCGGCGCCGAGCAGCAACGTGCCGTCGAGATCCTGCAGGGACGGGTCGGTCCTGCGGTCAGTCATCTCCCGCCTCCTCTGGTTCGGCACCATCACGACGCGCGGCAGACCCGCTCCGCCGCTCAGACCCTCGCAACGACTGCCGCATGTCCGCATCACCCGGCAGGGATGACCAGCGCAGCGGCGGACGGGTGGGCGAAGCCCGCAGTCCGAGCCGGTCGAGCCAGACCACGAGCTGGTGATGCACGGCGTCGGCCCCGACGAGGGACGATTCGACCGGCCACTCCGCCGGGTGGATCAGTACCGCGCGGGACTGCCAGCCGCCCAGCCCGCCGTGACAGCCGACGAGCTCCTCGAACGCGGCCACCTCGGCGGTGGAGGCGTCGATCCGGCTGTTCACCAGGATGTCCCCGACGTGCGGCAGCCCGTCGTGGCGGCGCAGGTCATCCGCCGCGTAGAGCCCGAACGGCACGAGTGGGTCCACGCCCTCCACGTGGTCGTCGTCGAGCCTGCGGATGCCGGCAGAGCCCAGCACGAGCGGACCGTGGGTGCGGGAGCGCACCATGACGAACCCGATCCCGGGATGCGCCGCCAGCCCGCTGAGCAGCCGCGGATGTGACTCCTGGATGTCCTCGAGCGTCAGGCGTCCCGGCACCCTGGGGAAGTAGACGAGGCCGAGGTTGCCGGACGCGGCCACGACGAGCTCCGGGAGCGGACCGTCCGGCGGCGGCTCCGCAGGCGCTCGCGTCACCGCGTGCGCGCGGCGACGCCGCTGGACGCGCCCGGGCAGACCGGCCGCCATCCCACCCTCCGCGCCCAGCTCGTCGATCAGTGTGTTGACCCGTCCTTGCTGTTCGCTCGTCTCCTCGTCCGCCGCGGTGAGCACGTCGGCCTCCGAGCTGAGCAGTTGTCGCACGACATCCTCCAGCCGCTCGCCGTAGCGCTGCAGGAACGTGGCTCCTTGGCTCTGCCCGTGGTCGGACAGCACGACGAACCGGTACGGCCGGGGCGAGGCCAGGGCGATGCGCTCCAGGGTGCCGAGCACCCGGTCGATCCCCTCGAGCGAGGCGAGCGACTCCGGCCGTGTCGGACCGGCGTGGTGCGCGATCTCGTCGTAGTCGACGAAGTCGCAGTAGAGCACCGGCACGCCACGCCGGAGGTGCTCCGCGACGAGGTAGGTGTTCAGCTCCCGCAGCAGCACGTTCGTCACGCCGCGCAAGAGCACATAGGTCCCGCCGCGGTGGACGCGTGGCTCGATCCGGTGCGCCCGCTGGCGGCGACCCTGGTAGAGCTCCTTCACCATCTCGCCGCCGGTCAGCACCAGCGAACGGGTCAGCCCGAAGGGGTCCATGACGTACGTCGAAAGCGACCGGGCGGGCCCGCGGCGTGCCCGGTTCGCCTGGACCGTGCTCATCGTCAGCATGCTGGTGGCCGCGTCGCCGGAGAAGATGTTGGAGAGGCTCACCCCGCCGTCGGCGAGCAGCCCGCGGCCGTCGGACATCCGTGACTCGAGCAGCGCGCTGTCCCGCGGGTGGTTGGTGACGACCAAGCGCCCCGACCTCTTCTCCCACCAGCGGAACGCCGGGACCTGCGCGCTCGCACCGTGCAGGAGTCCCGCCTGGCTCGCCGGCGTGGTCGCGGGAAGCTCGGCGTGCCACTCCGCGAGCAGGTGGCCCCCCGACCGGATCCAACGGCTCAGCGTCGGCAGGTTGCCCGCCTGGACGGCCCAGCGTGCGAGCGGCGCGGACAGCCCGTCGATCTGGATCATGACGACGCCGGGGACGTCCGTCCTCGGGGCTGTGCGGGTGGACCTGCGTGTGCTGCGCAGCAGGTGCGCCGCCACAGCGCCGTCGTCGCCCGCGGTGACGAACCAGCTCACGATGCTGACCAGGATCGCGTACAGCCACGATGCCCAGAAGGCGTCCCAGAACCCGTCGACCCGCATGCCCGGCGTGACGGAGAGGACCAGGTACATCAGCGCGGCCTGGGTCAGGAGCCAGGCCACGAAGACCCCGGCCCACCCGAGCCACGCGGCCACCGCCGTGAAGACCGGGCGCAGCGTGGCCGCGAGCACTCCGAGGAACGCAGCGGCGAGGAGGACGTCCCATTCCGCCCGAGCGGACACCCCCGGTAACAGCGCGATGGTGAGTGCGAGTGCGCCCCATCCGGCGAGGAGCAGCAGGACCACACGGAACACCGCGGCCCCGAACTCCCGCCGCCCCGGCCACCAGTCGGACGGCACGGTCAGGTCGCGCCCACGCGACACCACGTGAACAGGCACACCGTGGTCCTCCCCGGGAATGGCGCGCCGACCGGCCACGCGCACGTTGCGAACCGATGCTGCGGCGCCGGCCCGCTGAACGCCTCATCCCTCGCGGATGAGGCGTTCACGCGGCGCTCACTCCACGAACCACACATCGGCCAGGTCTACGGCCGCCATGCCCTGATCGGTGGCGATCCGCTCGAGGGCGGATGCAAGTTCCAGCGACAGTCCCACGACGACGTCCGCCAACACGACGGCACCGGCTTCCGCGACGACGGCGGCGGCGACGCGCCGGGCCGCCGCGACCCCTTCGGCGTAGTTGTGGTCGTCCGAGAGCACAGCCCGTACCGACTCGTACGCCCGCGCCCGGACGTAGACATCGACCGACTCGTTCCGACCTGTGCTGTTCTCGCTCACGGCGCGCTCCTTCGGGCCGGTCACGACCACCGGCCCGGCGCGGGCGGCCCCCGCGCCGGGCGGACACGTCGTTCACCCGCGACGCCTGCTCACTCGCCGGGCAGTCCTTCGCGCGGTGCGTCGCGCAACCCTGCGTGATCCGAACATGGTCCACCTCCTCTCGATGTCCGTCGGGCCGGCCCCGGGGCGAGGCACTCAGGAACTGCCGACGCCGGCGGTCTCCATGGCGTGCATCTCCGCTGCCTCGGCTGCGGACACCAGCCCGACCGCGACGAGGTCGAGTGGGCTGATGAAGCCGTCGCCGATGCGGAAGCCGCCCGCGGCCGCCACCGCGTTCCGGAGCGGGATGGCCCAGGTGTGCTCGAGCAGCAGCAGCGCCGCCGCCGAGCCGTTGGGGATCTCGTCCAGCACGTCCCATGCGTCCTCTTCGGAGAACACGTCGGCGCCGCCCTCGGCCGCAGCCATGGCACCGGCCTCGGCACCGGCCTGCATACCTTCCTCACCGTCGATCCCCAGCCCGATCAGGGCGCCGACGACACTGCCGAGCTCGATCGCCTCGTCCTCGGTGAGGTTGCTGAGATGGGCTACCTCGACCTCGCCGTCGGCGTCCTTGTGCACCGCGAGCGCGTCGATCACGCGAACGGTGTCGGTCTCCCGCAGGCGCTCCAACTCGGCGATGATCTCGCCGTGGAAGTTCGGTTGCGGGAAACCCAGCACGATCAACTGAACAGGTCCGATACTCATATCTCTCCTCTCCCTGGGGCCGGTCGATCCGAGCCACGAGATCGGACGACCGGGCACAGTCAGGATCACCGAATACCGCCTCCCACGCCTCATCCACGTCAGGTGAGCCCTCATCGGACGTACCTGTCCCGGCCGCCCCGAAACGGCGACAAAGGGAACTACACAGCGAATCGTCCGCCACGGAAAGTGTTCCCACGGTGACGGAGCGGACATGCGCAGGAGACCTCTCACCGCGGCGTAACGTGCCCCCTCCGACCTGCGAGTTCACAGCGAACGCTCCGTAGTCACACGTCGACTACTAGGCCGAAAGTCGCAATTTTCCGATGCATGGACATCACTCGCGGATCGCTATAACCTGCTCGCCGGGGGTTACTGCCGTATAGATCGAGTTGCTGATCCGGACCGCCGAAAGATCTATTCGAAGGCCGCACCACGAAATTGCACCGACAGCGGGGCCGGACGATCAGTTCAGGGGATGATCGCCGTGCCGCTCGTGCCGCAGGCAAAAATTGCGGTTCCACCACTCCCGTCCGAGTTCGTCGTGCGCACAGCGCTCCGTTCGGCCCTTGACGCCGGCGCCGCTGCCGACGTTTCCCTCGTCTGCGCCCCCGCCGGTTACGGCAAGACGCTGCTGCTGGCGGACTGGTCGCGCTCGAGCACTGATGTGGACACCGCATGGGTGTCTCTCGATCGCGACGACAACGACCCGGGGCGACTCTGGGCGGCGATCGTGGCGGCGCTCTCCGCATGCCCGTCGATCCCCGGCGGGAACCGGCTCCGCGACTCGTGGGTCTGGCACCACGACGAGCTGCCGGAGTGCCTCGCCGAGCTGGTCCACGCCATCGGGGCCCTGCCCCGGCCGATCCGGTTGATCCTCGACGACGCCCACGAGCTGGTCGAACCCGATGCCCTGCACAGCATCGGGGCCCTCACCCGCAACCGGACCGCGGGCCTGCAGCTGGTGCTCTCCAGCCGACGCGATCCTCCGCTGTCCCTGCCACGGCTGCGGCTCGCGGGCCGACTCTGGGAGCTGCGAGCGTCGCAGATGCGGTTCACCCCCGCCGAGGCGGCCACGCTGCTCGAGAACTCGGGCCTGCAGCTCACGCCGGCCCAGATCGAGACGTTGCACCGACGCACCGGTGGGTGGGCGGCCGGGCTGCGCCTGGCCGCGCTCGGAGTGGCCGAGTCCGCGGATCGTGACGCGTTCCTCGCGCAGTTCTCCGGCGACGAGCGCTCCGTCGCCGACTATCTCGTCGGTGAGATCCTCTGCGCGCTACCGGACGACGTGCAGGAGTTCCTGCGGGTGATCAGCATCAGTCAGCCGGTGCCCACCAGGCTCGCCACCGCTCTGTCGGGCCGCGAGGACGCGGGCTGTCTGCTCGACCGGCTCGAGCACCAGACGTCCCTGCTCTCGCCGATCGGCAGGGGGCGTGACTCCTACACCATCCAGGAGCTCCTCCGCACCTACCTCCTCGCCGATCTCCGCAGGCAGGGCGTGAACCGGGCGGAGGCGCTGCACGCCGTGGCCGCACGGTGGTGGGCGGCCGAGCCCGAACCGGTCCGGGCCCTCGATCACGCCGCACAGAGCCACGACAGCGACCTATTGACGGACATGCTGCGTCGGCTCGCGATTCCCCTCCTCCTCTCCGGCGACCACACTCCGCTGCGAGAGGCGCTGACCTGCGTCAGCGCCCAGACCGTGGCGGCGGACCCATGGCTCGCGCTGACCTCGGCCATGATCCGGCTCGAAGCAGGAGAGCTCCCGGCCGCCCGCAGCGATCTGCGGCACGCACAGCAGGTGTGGCCCACCGACGGCCCGGCCGGCCTGGCGGTGCTGCGTGACATGGCGGAGCAACTCACCGCGGGCGTGGCCGATCCCGCACAGCCGGGCTCGTCGCATACGGCCGTCGGCTACACCGGCGAACTACCCGCCGAGCCCGAACTGGAGGCGCTCGCCCGCCTCAGCCGCGGCATCTCCCACCTCGAGTGCGGCGACCGCGTCGATGCGCGCGTGGAGTTCGAGGGAGCGCTGTACCTGAGCCGCATCCATCGTTTCGACTACGTGACGATGCAGAGCCTGGCCCTGCTGGGCATCGTCGAGGGCGGCACGGGCGACATGCACTCGATGCGGGCGGTGAGCATCGAGGCCGCGGCCACCGCGGCCGAACACGGCTGGGAGAACTCCATCTGGGCCGCGGTCTCCACGGCGATGCTGGCCTACACCGCTCTGATGCGCACGGACACCGCCGACGCCGAGCGATCTGCCGCGGAGGGCCTGGCCCTGGATGTCACGGCGTCCTCGCCTCGGCTGCGGTTCGCCCTGAAGGCCATACACGGCGCCGCCGCGTTCGACGCCGGTGGCCGTGCCAGTGGGCTGGCCGAGCTGCAGCAGGCCCGCTCGGAGTTCGGCGGCCGTCCGGCACCGGCGGAGCTGGTCGCCGCGCTCGCCATGCTCGAGTTCCGCACGGCCCTGCTGCTCGGACACTCCGCGGCGGCGCGCACCGTGCAGAGCTGGCTCGCCGAACGCACCGGTGACACCGCCGAGCTCCTGATGATGCAGGCATGGGCCGAGACGGCCGGATGCCGCCACGACCACGTGCGATCACTCCTCATGCCGGTGCTGGAAGGGGCAGCCACCATGGTGCTCCCGCAGACCGTGGTGGAGGCGTGGCTGCTGGAGGCGTCGCTCGCCGTCTCCGCGGGCAAGCGATCCGCCGCCCGCGCGGCCCTCCGCAGGGCGCTCGCCGTGGCCGAGCCGCTCGACGCGCTCCGGCCGTTCGCGTACGCCGGGCCGAACATCCGGGAGCTTCTCGTGCACCAGCGGGGCAGCTTCGGGGCATCGGACGCGTTCGCCGAGCGCGCGGTGGCGGCGGGTGCAGGTGGTCGCGGGAAGCGTGAACCCATGCTCAGCGAGCGCGAGCTCACGGTTCTCGGGCTCCTTCCGTCGTTGCTGTCGCTCGACGAGATCGCCACCGATCTCGCCGTATCGGTCAACACCGTGAAGAGCCACGTGCGGTCGATCTACACGAAGCTCGGCGTGAGCAGCAGGCGTCTGGCGGTGCTCGCCGCCCACGAGCACGGCCTGTTGAGCGGCGGCGTGCGGCAGGCGTGACCCACACGGCCGCTCGCGGTCATTCGACTGCTGTCATTCGAGGTGCGGCTCGCCCGACCCGGCGATCGCGTGCTGGATCCAGCGGCGAGCACCGGGCTCCAGCGTCATCTCCTCGACCTGCTCCGGTTCGAACCAGCCCGCGTCGACGGTCTCGATCTTGTCCGGGCGAGGCGACCCCCACTCGGCCACGCCGTGGAAGCACACGACGAACGGCTGACGAATGCCGCCGTCAACAGCCCGGATGACGAATGCCGGATCGCTGAACAGCCCCACCAGCCCGGTGATCCGCACGCGCACCCCCGCCTCCTCGGCGGTCTCGCGCACCGCAGCCGCCATGGCGGTCTCCCCCACGTCCATGCGGCCCCCGGGAAACTCCCATGCCCCACTGTCGCAGCGTTGCACGAGCAGGAACCTGCCCTGTCCGTCATGGACGGCGACGAATACGGAGGGCGTGACGATGGTGGCCGCCGGGGCGTCGGGATCATGGAAGTGCACGCTCCGCACCGCCACCTGCTCATCCCACGTGAACTCGGGCCCCACGTCCATCTCCGTCATCGCCTGCCGCCTCCCTCTGCTCCATACGACGGCTGCATGCCAACGGTCACCCTGAGGATGAAGCGGGACATCCCCTATCTGAGGTGACTCTCGACTCATTCCGGCCGGGTGACGACGGAGGGATACCGGAGCGCCACCGTGGGGTCCGATAGCACCGGGAGCCCGTGGCGGACATCCGTGGCATTCGGATCGAGGAGGTCGGCACCCATGAAGCTCGGCGAGGCGGGCCGCACGCCCCCTGACCTCCGACGACGAGCGGCAGCCGCTTTGGCGCTGGCCGCGCTCCTCGCCGCACTCGTGGTCGTGATCGTGCACGTCCTGCAGAACCCCGGGCGAGTCCTGCTCGCGCTGGCCCTGGTCGTCATCGCGGTGATCGCCGGATGGACCGCGCTGGTGAACCGCCGTGGGCGCCGGATCGCGGCAGCGGCCGCGGGGGTCCTGGCGCTTGCGGGGATCGTCGTGCTGCTGATCGGCTCGGTGGCGGAGCTCGCGGTGCTGATCGGTCTGGTGGTCCTGTCGACGGTCTCCGCCCGGGCAGCACTCGGCCGGGACCTGGCGCCCGTGCGGAAAGGTGCCCGGTCGGTCGGGCCCTCCCGCCACGGCGTCCTCCTGATGAATCCGTGGTCGGGCGGCGGGAAGGTCAAGCACTTCGCCCTGGAGGACGAGGCGATGCGCCGGGGCATCAGGCCGGTCGTCCTGCACCACGGCGACGATCTCCGGTCCCTGGCCGAGCAGGCGGTGGCCGACGGGGCGGACGTGATCGGCATGGCGGGCGGTGACGGCTCACAGGCGCTGGTCGCGGACGTGGCGCGACAACACGACGTGGGGTTCGTCTGCGTACCCGCGGGCACCCGCAACCACTTCGCGCTCGACCTCGGGCTCGACCGCGACGACGTGGTGGCCGCGTTGGACGCCTACGACACGGCGGTGGAGTGGCGCGTCGACCTCGCCATGCTCGGCGAGCGCGTCTTCGTCAACAACGCCTCGCTCGGCGTCTACGCCACCGTCGTGCAGTCCGACGCCTACCGTGACGCCAAGCTCGCGACCACGGCGCAGTTGCTCCCCGAGCTGCTCGGACCGAACGCACAGCGCTTCGACCTGCGCTTCACCGGCCCCGACGGTGCGGACACCCGCTCGGCCGACATCGTTCTCGTCTCCAACGGCGTCTACCGGCTCGACCGGCTGTCCGGCTTCGGCACCCGGGAGCGGTTGGACGCAGGCGTCCTCGGAATCGTCTCGATGACGGTCGACCGCGCCCGTGACGTCCCGGGCCTGATCGCGGCCGAGGCCACAGGACGCATCGCGGACTTCCGTGGCTACAAGGAGTGGACGGCACCGGAGTTCGTGGTGCGTTCCGGCGACGAGCTCGTCAACGTCGGCGTCGACGGGGAGGCGCTCGCACTGCCACCCCCGCTGGTCTTCCGCTCGCTTCCGGGCGCGCTCCGCGTGCGCACACCCCTCCATGCGCCCGGTGCATCCCCCGCGGCCGTCGCGGCGCCGGGGATCTGGGGTGCAACCGCCGCGCTCACCCGGGTGCTGGCCGGACGCCCGGCGGGACGGCCGGCTCCGGCGGACGCCTGACCTCGTCGAGGACGACCCCCAGTCGATGCGCCGGACGCACCGATGGCGTGTCCGATCTGTCCGAACTGCTCTGTTGAAGTGACTTGATCCGTTCGTTCGTCTGTAACCACACAGTGTCTGGCCGGGCATGCGACCGCTCCACCCTCGCTGCCGTCCGCTTCCGGCGCGCCACCAGCGCGCAGCGGACGTGGAGGAGCCACGATGGGATTCACGGTCCGACGTACCGCCGCCGCGGCAGCGGCAGGCGCTGCGCTACTCGTGCTGAGCGCCTGCGGTCAGAGCGCGGTCGAGAGTTCAGGGGCAGCCGGGGGCGAATCGGGCACCGTGGTGTTCGCCGCCGTGCCGTCCGAGGAATCGACATCGCTGCAACAGAGCTATCAGTCGGTCATCAGCCTGCTCGAGAAGGAGACCGGCCAGAAGGTCCAGTTCCAGAACGCCACGGACTACGCGGCGGTCATCGAGGGCATGCGCGCGGGTCAGATCGACATCGCCGGGTTCGGCCCGTTCTCCTACGTGCTCGCCAAGAACCAGGATGCGGGTATCACGCCGGTGGCGGCCCTGGTGGACAAGAAGGGCGACGAGCCGGGCTACCAGTCCTACGCGATCACGGTGAACGACTCCCCCATCACCGATCTCGCGGGATTCGCCGGACAGACGGTCTGTTTCGTCGACCCGAACTCCACGTCCGGATACCTCTACCCGACGGCAGGCCTGATCGAGGCGGGGGTGAATCCGGCCACGGGCGTCACTCCCGTCTTCGCCGGCGGACACGACGCGTCGGCCCTCGCCGTTGCGAGCGGGCAATGTGCGGCGGGCTTCGCCTACGACTCGATCGTCGACACCCAGCTCATCGAGTCCGGGCAGTTGAAGCCCGGCCGGCTGCGCACGGTGTGGAAGTCGGAGACGATCGCCGGATCGCCCGTGGCGGTTGCCAGTGACGTCGACCCGCAACTACGGCAGAAGATCGCCGACGCCTTCACGCAGAAGGCCAACGTCGACTACCTGACCGCCAACGGATTCTGCGCCTCGGCGGACACGTGCGAGGTCGGCGAGGAAGGCGGCTGGGGCTACGTCACCGTCGACGATGCCTTCTACAACGGCGTGCGCCGCGTCTGCGACATCACCAAGGCCGAGTCCTGCACGAGCCTGGGCTGAGCCCGGTGCCGCAGGAGGGGATTCGCATGCACGGCGACAGCATGATCGAACTGACAGATGTCGGTAAGCGATTCGCGCCCGACGTCGTCGCATTGGACGGTGTCTCGCTCAGCGTCCGCGCCGGGGAGATCGTGGTGTTGCTCGGGCTCTCCGGTTCAGGGAAGTCGACCCTGCTGCGGCACATCAACGGTCTGCACCAGCCGTCGACCGGGACGGTGCGGGTGCTCGGCAGCGATGCCGGCCGCGCCCGTGGTGCGGAGCTGCGCCGCTTGCGCACCCGCATCGGCTTCGTGTTCCAGCAGTTCCACCTCGTGGGGAGCGCGAACGTCCTCGAGAACGTCTGCACCGGCGCACTGGGTGGGCTGCACGGACCGCGTCTCGGGCTGCTGAGCTACCCACGGCGTATCCGCCGCGCCGCGCTCGAACAACTCGACCGTGTCGGGCTCGCGGACCAGCGGTTCCAGCGCGCCGACACGTTGTCGGGCGGGCAGCAGCAACGCGTGGCGGTGGCGCGGGCCCTGCTGCAGCGGCCCCGGATCCTGCTCGCCGACGAGCCCGTCGCCTCACTCGATCCAGAGTCCTCCGCACAGGTCATGCAGCTGATTGCCGACGTCAGCCGCGAGGACGGCCTCACCGTGCTCTGCAGCCTCCATCAGGTCGAGGTGGCGTTGTCGTTCGGCGAGCGGATCGTCGGGTTGCGGTCGGGGCGGGTGGTGCTCGATCGGCCTGCCGAGGACGTCGGCCGCTCCGAGGCGATGGCCGTCTACGCGGACGCGCCATTGCCTGCCGTGCTCGCCGGTGCGGAGCGATTCGGCCGGTGAGCGCGCTCGGCACCTCGCCGCCCGATCCGCGTCCCCGCCATCCGGGCACAACGGTCGCACCGCCGTCGCGGACGGGCACCGCGGCCGCCCTCGTCCTCCTCGTGCTGCTGTGTGCGGCGGTCTGGTCGGTCGGCGAGCTCCGGCTGAATGTCGCCACGCTGGTGGACAGCGTGGGCAACGCGGCCGATTTCCTCTCCATAACCCTGCCGCTGGACTTCCCGCCGCTGGGCGAGCTCCTGTCGCTGACCGGGCAGACGATCGCGATCGTCGTTTGCGCGACCCTGCTGTCGGTGCTGGTCAGTGTGCCGATCGCGGTGCTGGCCGCGGGCAACACCACGCCCGCGCTCGCCGCACGCTACGGCGGCCGCACCGTGATCGTGGTGGCCCGGGCGGTGCCCGACGTCGTGCTCGCGATCGTGTTCTTCCGCCTCTTCGGCCTCGGCACGCTCGCCGGCGTGCTCGCGATGGGCCTGCATTCGGTGGGCATGGTCGGGAAGCTCTACGCCGATGCGATCGAGCAGATCGACGAAGGCCCACGCACCGCCGTCCGCGCGACGGGAGCGCGCCCCGTGCAGGAGCTGGTGGCCGGCGTTCTCCCGCAGGTGCTTCCCGCGTTCGTGGCCACGGCCCTGCATCGTTTCGACATCAACCTGCGGATCTCCGTGCTGCTCGGGTTCGTCGGGGTCGGCGGCCTGGGCTTCGAGATCGCGAACGCGCTGCGCCGGCTGGACTACCAGCGGGGTGTCGCGCTCGCGCTGGTCGTCCTCGCCCTGTGCGTGGCCGCGGAACTCGTGTCCGGAGCCGTCCGCCGAGCCCTGCTCGGTGGGCACGGTGAACAGGCCCACCGGCGGGGCGGTGTCGCCCGCGCCGTGGGGCGACGCATCGACACCCTGCGCGCGCACCCGCTGCCGGGACCGGGCAGGGCCGTGCCCGATGCCGGACGGGTGACCCCGCCGTGGACACCGCACCGCGTGCGGGGCGCGCTCTTCGGCGGGGTCACCGTGCTCGTCGTCGTCGCGTCCGTGGCCGGGGCGGACCTCTCGCCGTGGCGGATCGTCACGGGCCTCCCGGACATGGTCGACACGCTGGCCCTGTTCTGGCCGCCGACGACGGGCGGGATCCTGCCCATCCTGCTCGCCGAGCTGGCGGTCACCGTGCAGATCGCACTCGCGGCGACGCTCCTCGGCGCCGTGCTGGCGCTGCCCGTCGGTGCGTTCGCCGCGCGGAACGTGAGTCCCACTCCGGAGACGGCCGCCGTGTTCCGGATGGTCATCGTCGTGGTGCGGGGCGTGCCCGAGCTCGTGCTGGCCATCGTCTTCGTCGTGATCACCGGCCTGGGGCCGGTGGCAGGAGCGCTCGCGCTGGCAATCGGCGCAACGGGGTTGCTGGGCAAGCTCGTGGCCGACTCCCTGGAGGAGACCGACGTGCACGTGCAGCAGGCCGTGCGGGCATCGGGCGCGTCCCGTTCGCAGGTGTTCGTCGCCGTGACGCTGCCCCAGGCGGCGCCCGCCATCGCGGCGCACCTGCTCTACCAGCTCGACGTCAACATCCGTTCGGCCACCCTCCTGGGCATCGTCGGCGCGGGCGGGATCGGTTTCTACCTGCTCAATGCCTCGCGAGTGATGGAGTTCGGCGTCGTCACCACGATCACGTTGATGGTGTTCGCCACGGTCATGGCCGTCGAACTGCTCGCGCTGTGGCTGCGCCGTGCGGTGTCGTGATCCCGCGGCGCTACGGCGTCGCGGACTCGGCGCGCACGCTCTCGATGATCCGATCGATGTCCTCCGCGCGCTCGGCGGTGGCGCCGCCGTCTCGGGAGTACGTGTCGAGCTCACGAGCCGCGTAGGTGACCAGCTCGTGGACGTTGCGCCTGTCCTGCGCACCATCGCCGGCGCCGTGAGCGACGGCGTCGAGATGGAGCCGCCAGCCGTCGAGTTCGAGCCGGGAGCAGTGGACGAAGAGCACCTTCTCCAGCTCCGCCCCGTCATCGCCGGGATCGGTGGTCCGGGCGATCTCGGTCCGCAGGTCGTCGAGGCCGATGTCGAGACGCGCCCGATAGTCGGCCCAGTCCTGGTCCACGACGTCCTGGCAGCGGTCGTGGGCCCGCACGAGGTGCGTCAGCAGGGTGTCGAGGGCCGCTCTCACGCGCCCGGCCGCCCTGGTGTCGGAGGCCCCGTCAGCCGCAGCCCGGACAGCGCGCGTGACCTCCGCCAACCGATGTTCCCGCGGATCCGGCGATGACGAGATCGTGGTCACGAAGAGTGAGAATATGACGACCGCGCGAGCAGATACCACGACGGAAAGCTGAACAATGGATGACGGGAAGCGTCCGATCAGTACACGTAGGACTGTCCGGCTGGCGTAGTACCAGTGGCGCCGTTCGGACAAATAGTGCTACTCCGCATGTCGGCAGCCGGTATGTCCGGCCGGATCGCCTTTATGTCGGTCATCGGACCCGACGGGAAACCACCCTGGGCTGCGGTGCGCCCGCTGTTGACAGCGCGGCCGTGGTCGTCACAGGCTCTGCGTCGCCGGCTCAAGCAGCGAGGATGGGATTCGATTGACTTCCGTTGACCAGATCGTGAGCTCGTTTCGCCAAACGCCGCGGGCCGCGGGTCACTCCGAGCGGACCCGCCGGGAGCTCCGGGACGCGCTGGCGGCCGTCGACCTCCTCGACGGCCTCGACGATCTGACGATCCAGGAGCTCGACGACGACGAGGTTCTTCTCATGTCGCGGGACGGGCGCGAGATCGCCACCTGGCAGCAGGACTACCCCTACGACGAGCGGATGACCCGCGACGAGTACGAGATCCGCAAACGCGCGCTCCAGATCGAGCTGCTGAAGATGCAATCCTGGGCCAAGGACACCGGGCAACGGATCGTGGTGCTGTTCGAAGGCCGCGACGCCGCCGGTAAAGGCGGCACGATCAAGCGATTCATGGAGCACCTCAACCCGCGTGGCGCCCGGGTGGTGGCCCTCGAGAAGCCGTCGCCGCGCGAGCAGTCGCAATGGTACTTCCAGCGCTATTTCAGCCAGCTGCCCTCGGCAGGGGAGATAATTCTCTTCGACCGCTCCTGGTACAACCGCGCCGTTGTCGAACCCGTCATGGGATTCTGCACCGACGACGAGTACGAGGAGTTCATGCAGCAGACGCCCGCGCTCGAGGAAGCGTTGGTGGGCACCGGCATTCATCTGGTGAAGCTCTGGTTCTCCGTCTCCCGCGCCGAGCAGCGCACGCGATTCACGGTTCGGGTCATCGACCCGCTGCGGCAGTGGAAACTCAGCCCGGTCGACCTGGCGGCTCTGGAGCGCTGGGACGACTACACGCGGGCGAAGGAGAGGATGTTCGCCCGCACCGACACCGCAGTGTCGCCGTGGACCGTCGTGAAGAGCAACGACAAGAAGCGCGGCCGGATCGCCGCACTGAGCTGGGTACTGTCCAACCTGGACTACCCCACGAAGGACCCGGACGTCGTCGGCACGCCCGACCCGCTCATCGTCGGGTCGCCTTCCGACGTCTACGAGGTCAGCGAACGCCCCTCGTAACCCGCGCTCATCGTCGGGCCGGCTTCGGTTTGGTGCCGTTGTTGCGCAGGGATCCGAGCCGGTTCAGGACGTCGAACCAGAACGGGGCACCGAAGGCGGCCGCAACCGCGGTGAAGGCGAGTCCGAGGGCTGTGGCGAGCCAGTCGGTCACGCCGGGTGCCGCCGCGGTGCTCGTTCCGGGCTCGCGGACACACGCGGCAAGGTCCAGCGGACAGCCCGCAGGCCAGCCCACGGGAAGTCCGACCGTGTCGAGCTGCTCCAGAACGCCCCGCGCGCAGTCGGCCGCTCCCGACCCGGCGATCTCCTCCCCCTCCCCGTCGCCGGGGTTCGCGGCCGGCGCGCCGCCGGTCGGCGGTGGGGCCGGGGTGCCGCATACGGCCGGGTTGGCCGCCACCTGTGCGACGGCTTCGCGGACGATCCCGTCGCCGTAGAGGGCGGCGGCGATCCGGACCGAGTCGACGTTGAACGCGATCGCGATCAGCACCCCGACCACGACGATTCCGCGCTTCGTCCAGCGCTTGTACCAGCCCGACACCCGCTCCATCTGCGACTCGTACCAGTGTTCGATCGCGGTCAGGAACTGCTCAGGGTCACCCTGCGCGCGCTTCCACAGCCCGTCGAGCGAGCGGGCCAGCGCCGGCGAGTCGAGCCCGGCGATCCGCTCCTCGATCCGGCCATCGGTCACTCCACCCAGCAGGACATCCACGAGGGCGGTGGCCACATCGGAGGCCGGGAGGTAGGACGGTAGCCGGGTGTAGCGGCCGTCCGGACCGCTCTGCCGCCGGGCCCGCAGCAAGGGATGGGCCATCACCCGCACCAGATCCGACTCCGCCGCCTGCCCCACCGTCGGACGGAGCACCGACTGGTAGAGGGCATCCTCCGCCCGGGCCGCCTCGAACAGCGCGAGCGGCGACCACCAGTACCGCGGGCGGTGGCCTCTGTCCTCGACGAGCATCGCCTGGACGCCGCGCAGCAGGAACTTCGCACGCTTCCGTTGCAGATTCGCCCACCACTCGATGACCGCCGAACTCAGCAACGCCACCAGGAAGAACACGAACGACAATCCGATGACGGTGTCCAGGACCGCCGAACCCAGCACACCCACCCCCAGCATCCCCGCGGCCGGTTCGATGAGCAGAGCAGATGCGGGTGCGCGCCGTTAAGGCAGGTCTCGGCCCGCAAACGGCTCGTTCACGCCCGTACACCTGCACACCATGGATCGGCAATCTGTGCTGATGCGGGGCGCGTTTCATCGGTGGGCCGCAGCCACCGAGTAATCAGGAGCGCTCGGGTCACGATCGCGGAGTGCGGTCGATCTCGGGTAGCCAGTCGCGCCTCGCATCGAACCGCCGGTTTGCGCGGTCGATCGCGAGCAGACACCGGAGGAAGCGCGCGAGAACCGGGTCGGCGTCGTCGCGTCGCCACACCACCGACCAGGGATACCGAGGCACCGGGTCGACCAGCCGGACGACGCGGCACCCCGACCCCGCCGGGACGGGAATGTCGGCCGGTACGAGCGTCATCATGTGCGCTCGCTCGCCGAGCTGCCTCACCACCTGGTCGATCCCCAGGTTCGTGCCCGTCGCGTCGACCCGGGCCCCGAACGATTCGGCGAACCGGCGGATGTAGCCGCTGAACTCCGGGGCGTCCCGGGTGGTCGGCGCCCACAACGTGGTGCCCTCGAGATCGGCCGGCCGGAGGCTCGTGCCGGCGAGTGGATGCTCGTCACGCAGGAGAACCCCCTGAGCGTCCAGATGCACCAGGGCATGCCGCAGTGATCGTGGCCATGGCGTGCCGAGGTCGTGCACCCTGCCGAAGGCGGCGTCGACCTCGCTGCGCAGAAGGGCGGCAGTGGCTGCGGCGAGGCCACGCCGCATGCTCGGCTCGACCTCGAGACCGTCGTCGGCGTCGAGCACGCGGCCGACCAGGCGCAGCGGGGCGAGAAGCTGGCCCCAGACGTCGACGCGCAGCCGCGCGTTCCCGTTGCGTGCCGTCGCGGCCGCGGAATCGGCGAACACGAGGAGCCGGCGCGCCTCGGGGAGGAATCGTCTGCCGGCGTCGGTGAGCTCGACACTGCGGCCGCTCCGGGAGAAGAGCGGACCGCCCAGCGCGTGCTCGAGGCGTTGCACCCGCTTCGACAGCGCCTGCTGGGTGAGGTGCAGATGGGCGGCCGCGCGGCTGAAGTTCAGCGCATCAGCGGCCGCGACGAAGGCGCGGACCTGCGCAAGGTCGAGATCCACCTGGCCGTCGCGCACGCTTCTACTCCCCCCGCCACCGCCCGGCGGATGTCTACGCGGACAACCGATGGTTGTGCAAGCGGCCGGAGATCTGTTGGACGCCGCGCACTCGCCGTTGCTTCGCTGGACGCGGCGGTCCGGGACGGTCCGCGTGACCCGCGAGGAGGTGGCCCGGTGGCCGAGCGAGATGCACGTGTTCACACCGTGGTGCTGGGGGCCGGCTACACCGGAACGCTGACGGCGATCCGCCTCGCGCGTCGCGTGCGGCGGGGAGCGGTCACGCTCGTGAACCCATCGCCGCTGTTCACCGAACGGCTGCGGATGCACCAGCTCGCCACCGGCCAGCGACTCGCCGAGATCGCGCTGCCCGACCTCCTGGCCGGGGCGGGCGCCACTTTCGTCCAGGGCCGGGCACGCGGCATCGACCTCGCCGCCCGGCGTATCGACATCGACACCGCCGAGGGAGTCACGCAGATCGGCTTCGACCACCTCGTCTGCGCGACGGGCAGCGCAACCAACAGTGCGGCCGTGCCAGGGATCGCCGAGCACGCGCACACACTAGATGGGCCGAGCGCTGCCGCGGCCCTGGCCGCCCGCTTACGCGATCTGCCCCGGGGCGGGGCCGTCGTGGTGTGCGGCAACGGGTTCACCGGCGTCGAGGCCGCCACGGAGATCGCGGAGTCGTTCCCGCACCTGCGGGTGATGCTGCTCGGTCGGGGAGAAGCCGGCGCGACGATGGGTCCGGGGGCCCGCGCCCACCTCGACGCGGCCCTGAACCGTCTGCGTATCGGCGTGCGCAGCGGCATCGAAGTACGGAAGATCCTCCCGGACGCGGTGGAGCTGGCGGGCGGTGAGCTCGTGCGCTTCGACGCGTGCCTCTGGACGGGCGGGTTCGTCGCCCCGCCCCTGGCCCGGGACGCGGGCCTCCACGTGGACGGGCAGGGTCGCGTGATCGTCGATGCCTTCCTCCGCTCCGTCTCACATCCGGAGGTCTTCGCCGTCGGCGACTCCGCCGCCGTGACCATGCCCTGGGGTGTGGTGCACGGAACCTGCCAGAGCGGGATCCCGTCCGCCGCCCACGTGGCGGACAACGTGGCACGCACGATCGACGGGAAGACTCTGCGCCCGTTCCGGTTCGGGTACATCCATCAGCCGGTGAGTCTCGGCCGGCGAGATGCGGTCATCCAGTTCACCCGCCCCGACGACAGCCCGCGCCGCTGGTACCTCTCCGGAAGAGCAGCGGTTGCGTACAAGGAGCTCGTGACGAGCAGCCCGCCGATCACCTTCCGGCTGTCTCGTCACCTCCGCGTTCCACAGCGGCTTCTCGCGTCCCGTGGCGGGAGAACGAGCGGCTGAGGCCTCTCACCGCTCTCACGGGACGAGGACGGCCGCGCCGGTCACGCGGCCCGCCGCGAGGTCGGCGAGCACGCGGTCGGCCTCGGCGAGGGGATGCGGCGTGACGGTGGCCTGCACCCCCAGCGCGACCGCGAGCTGCAGGAACTCCTCCCCGTCTGCTCGCGTGTTGGCCGTGACACTGCGCAGCTGCTTCTCCCGGAACAGCTCCTCGGCGTAGCCGAGACGCGGGATATCGGACAGGTAGATCCCCGCCACGGCGAGGGTGCCGCCCTGGTCGAGGGCCCGCATCGCCACCGGCACGAGCCCACCTGCCGGCGCGAAGAGCACGGCGGAGTCGAGCGGCTCGGGCGGCGGGTCGTCGGACGATCCGGCCGAGGCGGCCCCGAGGTCGAGGGCGAGCTTCCGCGCCTGCGCCGATCGCGTGAGCACGTGGACCGTGGCTCCCTGCGCGATCGCCACCTGCGCGACGATGTGCGCGGACGCCCCGAAGCCGTAGATCCCCAGCCGCCCGCCCGGAGGCAGCTCAGCGCGCTTCAGCGCCCGATACCCCACGATCCCGGCGCACAGCAATGGGGCCGCCTGCGTGTCCCCGATCCCCTTGGGCACCCGGTAGGCGAACGCCTCGGGCACCACGGCGTGCTCGGCGTAGCCGCCGTCGGCGTCCCAGCCGGTGAACGTCGCAAACGGGCAGAGGTTCTCCCGGCCGGTGCGGCACCACCGGCAGCGGCCGCAGGTGCCCCGCAGCCAGGCGACCCCCACGCGATCGCCGACCGCGAACCGATCCGCGCCTGCGCCGAGCGAGTCGACCACTCCGACGACCTCGTGGCCGGGCACCGTCGAAGGCCGTCGCGGCGGGAGATCACCCTCGGCGAGGTGCAGATCCGTGCGGCACACCCCGCAGGCCAGCACCCGCACCCGTACCTCTCCCGGCCCGGGCTCCGGCTCGGGCAGATCGACGGGACGCAGCGGACCGGTCTCGATCGGCCCGGGCTGTTCCACCACCCATGCACGCATGTCACCACCATGCCCGGTGACACCGCCGCGCTGTATCACCGCAGGCAGCACGCCACTCCTCCCCCTGATCCACCCGCCGACAGGGGGTCGAGATGTCAGCACCGGGCAATCGCGTACGGCTGGCAGTCGTGACGCTCCTCAGTGCGCTGGCGCTGGCCTGCGGCGCCGCGGCCGAGCCGGCTGCGGCGCCGCTGCCGAGAGCCTCCGATGTCGCCGCAGCAGAAACGACCGGCGTCGCCCCGCCGGAGCCACCCCCGGAAAGCCCGGCGCGGCCGGGAGGCGCACCTGTCGTCCCGCGACCGGGGAGCGGCCAGGGGCGGCCCGGCGGTGCCCCGCCCGGAGTGCGGCATGACATCCCTCAGCCGGAGAGCAACCTCGCCGACCAAGAGAACTGGGAGGCAGCAGCGAGGGACGCCTGCACGGAAGCAGGCTACGAGCCAACCTGCGTGACGCTCACGTACGACGTCCACTCGATCGACGGGCAAGGGACACGCCGGTCCATCCCGAACCCGGACCGGGCTACTTCGAGATGGAGCCGCAGCTCTACTACTACTGCGCCGTGGAAGCGATCTCCCCGCCGACCGGGGACGGTGTGAAGGTGCCTCCCGACACCCGGGTCACCGTCACCGTCGGATGCGAGGCCAACGATCCCGTGGGGCCCACAACCGATCCGATCCCGACCGACGAACCCACCGAGACGACCGCGACCACCGAGACGAGCGAGACAAGCGAGTCGGCCGGATGACCGCGGGCACGAACCAGACCGCAACCGCGCGCTCGGCTCCCGAATCCGGACCGGTCGACGCACCCGCCGCGCCCCCTCACCCGGTCGTCGAATCCTCTCCCCCCGGGGGACTCGACACGGCCGACACATTGCCGCGGGTGCTACGGCTCGTCGGCTCGATCGTCGCTCCGACGACGTTGCTGACCGGGCTGCTGTTCTACTTCGGGCTGCTCTACGCGGTCGGCTACTACCGCCACCTCGGCCTGAACTTCACGGCCCTCGACCTGCCTGCGCAGGCCTACCTGATCAACAGCGCGGACGCGGCGGTGGTTCCGCTGGCCCTCCTCGCGGTTGCCACCCTCGTAGCCATCTCGATCCATCGGCTGCCTGTCGAGCGCTGGTCGGGTCGGCCCCGGCGCGTGGCGCTCTGGGGGCTGCTGCCGGCAGCGGGCCTGCTCGGCACGGCGCTGCTCGCCCTCGTCACGGCCGACGCGATCTTCGCCCTGCCCGTGTTCCCGGCCTCGTTCGCAGAGGCAAGGGGCGTCAGCCTCACGGTCGGCGTGCTGCTCCTGGGATACGCCGCTCGGCTGTGGCGGCTCCTCGGCCCGGCCCGCCCGGGCCTGCGCACCTCCGACCCGCTGGCCGTCGCGAGAGCGGGCTGCGTCTTCCTCCTGGTGAGCATCGGACTTTTCTGGACCGTGGGGACCTACGCGGTCGGTGTCGGCATCGGGAAGGCACAGGCGTTCGCCGCGGATCTGGCATGTGTCGGGGACGTGGCCGTCTACAGCGAGACGAGCCTGAACCTGAGCACCGCAGGGCTGACGGAGGAGCCGGCGCCGAACGGCGCCGGGTTCCGGTACCCGGGTCTCAAGCTCGTGCCCCAGGCCGGGTCGCGGTACTTCCTCCTGCTCCCGGCCGACTGGGCACAGGGCCACCGACCGGCCATCCTCCTGCCACGATCGGACAGCCTTCGGCTGGAGTTCCTCCCGCTGCCGGCTGATCGCGTCGCGTCCTGTTGACCGAGCGGCCAGAGGTGATCACGGGGTTAGAGTCGGATCTCGTGCATCTCGATCGACGGGTTCCGGCATGACCGGCTACGCCACCTACCCGAGCCTGCGCGACGCCGTGGTCCTCATCAGCGGAGGTGCGAGCGGCCTGGGCGCGGAGTACGTGGCCCAGTTCGCGGCGCAGGGCGCGCGGGTCGGATTCGTCGACATCCAGACGCAGGCCGGGGACGCGCTCGTCGAGCACGTGACCGCGCAAGGCCACCCCCGGCCCCTCTTCCGCGAGTGCGACATCCGCGACCTCGACGCCTACCGGGCAGTGATCCGGGAGATCGCCGCCGAACTGGGCGACGTGCAGGTGCTCGTCAACAACGCGGGCAACGACACCCGCCACGCAGTCACCGAGATCGAGCCTGCGTACTGGGACGAGCGGATGCGGGTGAACCTCGACCACATGTTCTTCGCCGCGCAGGCCGTCGCCCCCGCCATGCGCGCCGCGGGGCGCGGATCGGTCATCAACATCGGCTCGATCAGCGCTCACATCGACTTGCTCGACCTCACCGCTTACATGACGGCCAAGGCCGCCATCGAAGGCCTCACGAGGTCCTTGGCCCGCGAGTTCGGCGCCGACGGTGTGCGCGTCAACTGCGTGCTGCCCGGCTCGGTGATGACACCACGGCAGCGGGAGACCTGGCTGACCCCTGAGGCGGACGCCTTCCGTGCCGCGGCCCAGGCCCTGCCGCACGTCCTTCATCCCGACGACATCGCGCGCATGGTGCTGTGGCTCGCCGCCGACGACAGCCGGGCATGCACGGGCCAGCGCTGGATCGTCGACGGCGGGTGGATGCACATGTAGGGCGAATTCGGTCGCGGCGCCGGCGGCGGCCGCCCTAACGTCGCGGCCGTGACCTACCGGCCCGCTATGTCCGACGACCGGATCGCGGACCTCCGACGCTGGCACGAGCGCGCCTACCGCGCGATGAGCAGCGCCGGGGAGCAGCGGTTGTCCTACCTCGGGCTCGACCTCGTGGTCCCGCCAGGCGTCTTCGCCCCGACCCCCACGTCCGACCTGCTGGGCCGGGCCGTGCTCGACGAGGTACGCGCCGGCGACCGCGTGCTCGACATGGGCACCGGTTCCGGGGTCAACGCGATCCTCGCGGCCGGCGTCGCGGCGGACGTCGTGGGTGTGGACGTCAACCCCGCCGCTGTCGAGGCGGCGACGGCGAACGCCACCCGCAACCGAGTGCACGCCACGTTCTGCGTCAGCGACGTGTACTCGGCTGTGGAGGGCAGCTTCGACCTCATGGTCATCGATCCACCGTTCCGCTGGTTCGCCCCGCGGGACATGCTCGAGTGCGCGATGGCCGACGAGGGCTACGCCGCCGTGGGCCGGTTCTTCTCCGGCATCGATGCACGCCTGCGGCCGGGCGGTCGCGTGCTGATGTTCTTCGGCACGTCCGGTGACCAGGATCATGTGCTCGGCCTCGCGACGGCGGCCGGGCTCCGGACCGAGGTGATCGCCTCCCGCGACCTGACGTTGCGCGGGGCGACGGTGACGTACTCCACCTTCCGTCTCGCGCGCTGATCCCCGGCCCGGGGCTTGACCTTGTCGCAACGTCAGGGTTTGTGATTGCTGCATGCGCATCGGCGAGCTGGCGGAGGCGGTCGGGGTGTCCACCCGCGCCGTCCGCCATTACCACCGCATCGGGCTGTTGCCCGAGCCTCCACGGCGGGTCAACGGGTACCGGACCTACGGCGTGCGTGACGTGCTGCGGCTCGCCCGGGTGCGGCGCCTCACCGAGCTGGGACTGAGCCTGGACGAGGCGGCCGACGTGCTCGCCGACGACGAGGGCCGGGAGCTGGGCGAGATCCTCGCCGAGATCGACGCCGACCTCGCCCGTCAGGAGGTGGAGATCCGGCGGCGCAGGGAGCGGCTGGCGGAGCTGCTGCGCCGGGCCGCCGATGGCCCGCTGGACGCCGACGACGCGGTGTCGGTGCCCACCGCCGAGCTGCTCGACCGGATGACCACGGCGTTCCCCGGAAGCGACGCCGCCCGGCGCGACCGGGAGTTCCTCGCGCTTCTCGACACCAGCGGGGCCGCTGCGCTCGTCGCCGAGCAGTATCGAGAGGTCCTCCATGATCCCGAGGTGGTGGCGCGCACGGCGGAGCTGTACCGCCGGTTCGACCAGCTGACGACGCGGTCCGTCGACGACCCGGACGTCACCGAACTCGCGCGGGACTTCGCCGCGGCCGTCCCCGCCGAGCTCGTGGCCGGAATCGACCCGGGCCTGGACCTCGACGCCCATCCGTTCGCCGCCGCCTTCCTCCGCGACCTCGCCCCGGCGCAGGCCGAGGTCGTCCGCCGCGTGTACGGGATCTGGAGCGGGCGATGACTCCCCTACCGATCCTTGCGCGGCGCGCCGCGGAGTTCGAGGTCGCCGGGTGGCGCAGCCTCGCCCGGTGGGTGCTGCGGCGCCCCGACGCCGGGCCCGGCGACGCGGCCTTCGCCTACCACGGTCCGATGCTGGCGCCGATCGTGGTGATACTCGTCCTGTCGGTCATCGAGGTCGTGGCGCTGGACCTGATGGTGCCGTGGCCGTGGCAATGGTTGCGCGTGGTGTTGCTGATCCTCGGCGTCTGGGGCGCGGTGCTGGTGCTCGGGATGCTCGCCGGGGTGATCGTCCACCCGCACACGGCGGGGTCGTCGGGGTTGCGCGTGCGCTACGGAGCAGGCCTCGACGTGCGCATCCCGTGGGACGCGGTCGCGGGTGCCCGGCGGGTGCGCCGCAGCCGCGACGGCCGCACGGTGCAGGTCGATGGAGCCACCCTGCACGTCGTGGTGTCCAACCAGACCACGGTCGAGGTCACGCTGAACCGGCCCGTCACCGTCGCGCTGACGGGGGGTCGCACGGCGGAGATCACCGAGCTCCGCTTCCACGCGGACGATGCCGCCGGGCTCGTGGCGGCGATCCGGGCACGAGCGGACGTGATCCCGGACCGAGCCGCCTGAGAACTCCTCGCCGCACCTGCCAGGTACGAGGTGGTGGTACGTCGAGGCCGGCCGCAGCACAGACGCTCCGGCCGGCCCCGGTGATCCGGTGCGGTGGCCTCAGGCCTTCGGACCGCCGGCCGCGTACACGACCTGGCCGGAGATGAACCCGGCGCCTTCGCTCACGAGGAACGACACCAGGTGGGCGATGTCCTCGGGCTGGCCGACCCGCCCCACCGGGATCTGCTTCGCGGACGCGGTGATGAAGTCCTCGAACGGCACACCCAGCCGATCCGCGGTGGCGCGGGTCATCTCGGTGGCGATGAATCCCGGCGCGATGGCGTTGGCGGTGACGCCGAACTTGCCCAGCTCGATCGCGAGCGTCTTGGTGAAGCCCTGTAGACCGGCCTTGGCCGTGGAGTAGTTCAGCTGGCCGCGGTTGCCCAGCGCCGACGTGCTCGACAGGCTGACGACCCGGCCCCACTTCGCCTCGACCATGTGCTTCTGCACGGCCCGGGTCATGAGGAACGCGCCGCGCAGGTGCACGCCCATCACGGTGTCCCAGTCGACCTCGGTCATCTTGAACAGCAGGTTGTCGCGCGTGACGCCGGCGTTGTTCACCAGCACGGTGGGCGCGCCGAGCTCGGCCGCGACACGGTCGACGGCCGCCTGCACCGCCTCGGGGTCGGACACGTCGACGGCCACCCCGAGCGCCCGCCCACCGGCGGTGACGATCTGCTCGGCCACGGCCTTCGCCCCGGGCTCGTCGAGGTCCAGCACAGCGACGGCCATCCCGTCGGCAGCGAGCCGCTGCGCCGTCGCGGCCCCGATGCCACGCGCTGCTCCGGTGATGATGGCGACACGGTTCGTCGCAGTGGTCATGCTCTTCCCTCTCGTCCTCCCCGCGCGCCGTCGCAGCGGGGGTCCAGCCCCGGTGGTCGCAGGCTCCAGCACAGCTCCAGGCGGCCGTGTTCGATCCCGGCCGTCCCCGACATGATGATGCGCGAGGCACGTGCCTCGCATGCCGGTACGTCCCGGATCAGACCCTGCACTGCGCTGCTGGTCCATATGCCGTGGTCGAGATCACCGGTTTCGCGGGCCTGCGACGAGCACTGACCGCTCAGCACCGCGAGATCCGGGCACGACCTCCGGGAGCAATCGCCGGACTCGTGCCCGGAATCCGGGCGACGCGCGGGCTATTCGGCGCCGGTAAGGCGGGCGAGCTCGTGGCGCCACGCGGTGGACTCGGTGAACCCGCTGCCGAGATCGGGGAGCTCGGCGAGGTCGGCGTCGGGGAGGTCGACGGGTGTACCGCCCGCGTTCGCGACGGCGAGCGCCATGCGGGCGAGGGTGTCGACGCTGATCGCGCGCAGCACCGCGTGTGCCGGGTTGTCCCCGGTGCTGGTCAGCCCGTGCCCGCGCAGGACGACCACGGGCCGGTCGCCCATCGACGCCACCATCTCGGCCGCGAGGCGCCGATCGCGCACCAGGACGGCCCGCGGGTGGACGGGCACGCCGCCCGCGGCCAGGTGGGCGCCCGGGATGTCGTAGGCCCCGAGCATCGGCCGGATCGCCAGGCCTGCGAGGTCGGCTGCCACCACGGCGAAGGGATGGGCGTGCACCACCGAACGCACCTCGGGCCGGCTGCGCAGCACCTCGGTGTGCAGCGGCAGCTCGTTCGGGACGCTGTAGCCGCCGTCGAGGTCGCCCTCGCCGTCGAGGTTCACCAGCCGGACGTCGGCGGGCTCGGTGAACGCCAGGCCCCGCTCGCGCGGGCCCCGGCAGCGCACGAGGAGGTGCTCGGCGTCGACGCGCACGCTCACGTGTCCCAGCACGCCGTCGGCGAGCCCGCGGGCGGCCATGACGCGACACGCGTCGGCGATGTCGTGGCGGACCGCCTCCAGATCCATCGTCGCCGTCCCCATCAGATCACGTAGCTCTCGAGGGTCTCGCAAACGAAGAGCTCGTCCGGCGTGAGGCGGCGTGCGGTCAGGCCCTGCTCGTGGGCGTAGCGCAGGAACACCTCGAGGGTGGCGCGGTTGCGCTCGAGCCCGTACGGCCAGAAGTCGGGGCCGAGGACCCGCCGGGTGCGCTCGACCTCGTCGTACTGCCACGGGAGCATGTAACGGTTGGCCGCGGTCTCGGACATCCGGCTCTCCGTCAACGCCTTGGCCTGCTCGAACGCGGCGAACAGCGACTGCGCCACCCACGGCCGCGCCTCGTACACGTCCCGGCGCACCACCACGACGTGCATGATCGGGAAGATCCCTGTCTCGGCGGCGTACTGCTCCTCCACGGCGCGCGGGTCGGCGAACAGGCGCCGGACCTCGGGCCGCCCCTCCAGCAGCGGGCGCGGTGTGCGCGGGGCGTAGAGGGCGTCGATCTCGCCCGTCACCAGCATGTCGGCGAGCGTCCGGTCCGGCGCGATCGGCGCGATGTCGATCTCCGGCGGCAGGTTCAGCGCCTGCTTCTCCACCCGGCCCGGCTGGTGCATCCCCCCGGTCCGGTACTTCACGGAGGACACCGGCACGTCGTGGTGGTCGGCGAGGATGCCGCGGATCCACACCACGGCCGTGAGCTGGTACTCGGGCACGCCGACGGTGCGGCCCACGAGGTCGGCCGGCTTCTCGATGCCGCTCCCGCTGTGGATGTAGATCCCGTTGTGCCGGAACGCGCGTGAGGGGAACACCGGGATCGCGACGAACGCCGTGCCGTCGGGATCAGCGGCCAGGTTCGTGACGTAGGACCCCAGGGACATCTCCGCCGCCTCGAACTCGCGGTGGCGCAGCATCCGGAAGAAGGTCTCCTCCACCGGCAGGCACAGGTAGGTGAGGTCCAGCCCGTCCGGACGGACCGATCCGTCGGCGAGCGCCTGCGTGCGGTCGTAGTCCCAGCAGGCGAGGGTCAGTGGGATGCGGCTCATGCGGCTCCTTCGTGGAGAGGGGAACGGGAGGACGGTCCGGCGTCGCGGACGGGTCGGAGCGCGGCCGCCGCACCGCCGCCCACCAGGCATGCGGCCGCGAGCACGGCGAACACGCCGACCACGGCCCACGCGGCCGCGGCCAGCGCGCCGACGACGAGAGGGCCGGCGAACGAGCCGACCCGGCCGATGCCCAGCGCCCATCCGACACCGGTCGAGCGGATCGCGGTGGAGTAGGCCACGGCGGCGAGCGCGATCACTCCCGAGCTCGCGCATCCGAGCCCGAGGCCGACGAGCACCTCCGCCGAGGCCACCCCTGACGCCGACGGGGCGAGCACACCGACCCCGACGAGCCCGATGGCGGCGAGCAGGAACGCGGCCGGCAGCACGCGGCGCGCGCCGTAGCGGGTGATCAACCAGCCGCCTGCTGCCGTGGCGACCACACTGCCTGCGTTGAACAGGGCGAGTGCCAATGCCGTGCGGGCGACCGGCAGCCCGAGGGGTGCGAGCAGGGTGGGCGCCCACGACGTGTTGACGACGAGCACGCCGAACGCCACGAAGGACGCGGTCCACAACAGCGCGGTCCCGAGCCGGCGGTCGGCGGCGAAGAGGCGGGCCACCGGAGCGCCCGCGGTGCGGTCACGCGCGTCGGCCACCAGCAGCGAGGGATCGATGGAGACGTCGGGCGCCACCCGGGCCATCGACCGCGCGACGCGCCGACGCGGTGCCCGGCGGGACACCAGGAAGATCAGCGACTCGGGGAGCGCAATCACGAGCACGACGGCCGTGAGCAGCGGGCCGACGCCGCCCACCACGAAGAGACTGTGCCAGCCGCTGGCCGGGATCAGGGCACTGCCCAGCAGCCCGGCGAGCACGCCGCCGAGGGGGAAGCCGGCGAAGAGGAGCCCGGCGACCGCGGCACGCCGCCGGGCCGGAACCACCTCGGAGGCGAGACTGATCGCGCAGGGCACCGCGGCGCCCAGTCCGAGGCCGGTGAGGAAGCGGTAGACCAGCAGTGTCGTCACCGTGTTCGCGGTGATGGTGGCGAGCGTGAACACGCCGAAGGTCACGACCGCGGCCACCAGCACCGCCTTGCGGCCCAGGCGGTCGGCCCACGGCGCGATCACGAGCCCGCCGACGGCCAACCCGGCGAGGGCGACGGAGAACACCGCGCCCAGGGCTCCCACCGGGATGTGCATCGTGGCGGCGATGGAGGGCGCGGCGAGCCCGATGATCTGCAGATCGAGACCGTCGAACAGGGCGACCAGCGCGCAGAGCGCGACGCAGAGCACCCGGACCGGGTTGAGCCGGGCCTTCTCGATCACCTCGCCGACGTTCACGGTCGCCGTTCCGGTCATCGTCGACCCTCCCGTTGCCGCCGCCGACATGAGTCACCGTATACGTAAAGACGTACATAAAACAGTGCCGGGGAGCACCGTCGCTCGCGGCGGAATCAGGTGGTGGACCGTTTCGGCGGGGTCGGGCGGTTGACGGTCTCGTCGGCCGGGAGTCCGGTCTCGCTCTCGAGCCGATCGACCAGCTCCAGCCCCTGCCGGGCCCACCGCACCTCGGTGTGGGCCCGCTCGGTCAGGCCCCGGTACACGTGCACCTTGAAGGCGACGATCGCGGCCTGCGCATGCCGTGGCGCATGCGCGAGGCGCTGTCGCAGCAACAACGTGTCGCGCCGTTCGAGCTGGTCGGCGTGCAGCTGCCACCGCACCGCCATCCGCTCGTAGTGCTCGAGGTGGCTGCGCAGGTGGCGGCGCGCCAGGTCGAACGAGCCGAACTCGAAGTAGGTGGCCTTGAGGTACGCGGCATCCCGCTCACGGGCGGGCTCGGCCACCTCGGAGACCCAGCGCAGGAGCTCGTCGCACCCGAGGTCGGTGATGAAGTAGTGCCGCTTCGTCGCGCCGGCTCCCCGCGGCGCCTCCTCGGCCTCGACCAGTCCGTCGGCCTCCATCCGGCGCAGCTCCGTGTAGATCTGCGGATGGTGGGCGTGCCACACGTAGGCGGCCGAGGCGTCGAACTGCCTGGTCAACTCGTAACCGCTCATCGGCGTGGCCTCGAGCAAGGCCAGCAGTGCATACCGCAACGCCACGGGGTCGACCTCCTGCACTCGCGCGTGGGCCACGATCCTGGCACGCGGGCGACATCCACCCATGCTGCCCACAGCCGTGTGACCGGGCTTTTCCGCCACGGCGGCGTGACGCCGCTCCACATCGGCAGGCGCCCGGCGCCCGTGACAAGATCGCGGACCCGCCCGATTGACCAGGGATCGGAGCCGGGCCAACCGGTGCCAGGTGAGTGTGGCCTTATCATCAGGCCATGAGCGCTCACTCCGACGCACCTGACACGTCGGCGCCCGACCGGTACGGCGACATGTTCAACCGCGTGAACGCGGGGCGGGTCTCGAGGCTCATCGTCGACCAGATCCGCCTGCTGATCCGCGACGGCCAGCTCAAGGCCGGCGATCGCCTACCGTCCGAGCGGGAGCTGGGCGAGCGGTTCGGCGTGAGCCGGGTGACGGTGCGCGAGGCGCTGCGAGGTCTCGAGGCCAACGGTCTCGTCACCATCCGCGTGGGCGCCCGCGGCGGGGCGTTCGTCACCGCACCGACGAGCGCACTTGTGGGAGAGGGCATCTCGGACCTGCTCACGTTCTCCGTGATCGAGCCCGGCGACGTCACGGAAGCCCGGCAGGTGTTCGAGGTCGGGATCGTGTCCCTCGTGTGCCAGCGTGCCGACGAGACGGACATCGCCGACCTGCTGGAGATCTGCGACCGCGCGGAGGCCCACCTGAAGGCGGAGAACACCTACCCCGCGGCGCTCTCGGCCGAGTTCCACGTCCGGGTTGCGCGCGCCACCCACAACGCAGCCGTCGAGATGCTCGCCCGGTCGTTCCACGGACCGATGCTGATGTCGCTGATCCGTGCACAGGAGGAGGACCCCCACGTCGGGATCCGCGGCACGGCGGAGCACCGCGAGTTCGTCCTCGCGGTGCAGCGCAGGGACGAGGCCGCAGCCGTCGCGGTGATGACCGAGCACCTCGCCCGCACGGCCCAGCGTCTCAGGAACGACCGCTCGGCTCACAAGGACGGGGGCTCGGCCACCGACAGCTAGGAGCGCGCTGAGCAACTCGGCCCTACTGCGCGGCGCCCAGGCGCGCCCTCGCGGCGTTGTCGTCGGGCCCGATACAACAGCGGTATCGGCCCCTCCTCCGCCTCGCGATCGCCCGGGCGCGGGCGTCCCGCAAGGACACTGCACCTGGATCACCGCTCGCTACGGGCGGAGTTGCTCAGCACCCCTCCTGATATGTCGGCCGGTTTTGTCAAGTGGGCAAGGTGGGGCGGTGTCCACGGCGCGCCGCTGTGGACACCGCCCCGGGGCCCGGATGGGTCAAGCTGGTGACGAGCGTGTCGGTAATCGACGCGTCGTCAGTCTGATATTCGCGGGTTGGTCACCGCAGGACGGACTGTTCGGCTCGAGCGGGGACCGCGGGTCTAGTAGCGAGCGTCGCCCCCTCGCGCTCCCCAGCGATGGGTGTGGGTAGGGGGGTGCTCATAGGAGGGTCGCGGGTCTCGCTCGCAGGCGCTGCCGTCACCGGCTCGGCTTATCCGGACGTGTGTGAGGTCCGCGGGTTAGTCGTGCAGGACGGCCAGTGACCAGCACCAGCCGGCCAGTTCACGGGCGATTGCGGTGTTGGCTATCACGGGTTGCTTGTGGCGGGCGTCGAAGCGGGCCCAGCGGGTGTGCAGGCGCTGGTTGGCGCGCTGGCCGCGGTCGCGGGCGGCCGGGGTGGCCCGATCCTGTCGGCGCCGCAGCGCCGCTGCGGGCCGGTAGCGGCGGCGGTGGTGCCAGGCCGCTTCGATCAGCAGCCGGCGGGCGTGGGCGTTGCCGGTCTTGGTGATCGAACCCTGCGACCGCGACGCCCCGGAGGAGGACTCGGTGGGCACCAGCCCGAGATAGGCCCCGATCGAGCGGCCGGTCAACCGCTGCCAGTCCCCGATCTCTACCGCGAGCCCGAACGCGGTCAACGTCGAGACCCCACGCAGGCACCCGAGCCGGGTCACGACCGGAGTGAACACACTGTCGGCGGCCATCTCGGTGATCGCGGCGTCGAGCCGGTCCCGACGTGCAACCGTGGCCAGCAAGGTGTCGTAGGCGATGTCAAAGGCCAGCCCCAACCCAGGCGCGGTGAACACCTGCGAGCGGCGTTGGGCGCGCAGCCACTGCTCGTGCACACCGGTCCACGGTTTGCCGCCGTAGTAGACGATCCCTTGGCGCAGCAACAGCTTCGACAACCGGTGCCGCGCCGACATCAGATCCCCGCGCACATCGTCGCGGGCCCGGATCAGATCGCGTGCTGCCTCCCGCTCCACGCTCGGCACCGTCACCGTAACGATCTCCCCGAGGTGCAGCAGCCGGGCGAGGTGCCGGGCGTCACGCTTGTCTGTCTTGACCCGATCCCCCGACGGCCGCTGCAGCTTGGAGGGCGCCGCCACCCAGCACTGGATCCCTTGCCCGGTCAAGAACCGGGCCAGCCCGAACCCGGTCGGCCCGGCCTCATAGGCCACAGCGACCGGGCCCGGCAGCAACCGCAGCCATCCGGCGATCTCGCCGTGATCCGGGGTCAACCGGCGCTCGAACAGCTGCCCGGTCTCCGCGTCCAGCCCGCAGGCCAGCACCGAGCGTGCGTGCACGTCCAGCCCGACACTCGTACGATTCCGCTCCACTGGGGCCTCCCACATCTTGTGGCTCTACCGGCCAGGACCCACTCCTGCCCGGCAACCCACGCTCACATGTGGTGAGGCCCCAGCCCAGGCCTCCATACCGTCTAACGCCCCGCGGCGGTGAGTTGGGCGTCGAGTCGTGGGTAGACGCGGCGGGTGTTGAGTTCGAAGATCTTGCGTCGGTCGTCCTCGGTGAGGCCGAGTTGGTCGATGTAGCGTTTGGTGTCGTCCCAGTGGTGGCCGGTTTCGGGGTCGATGCCGCGGACGGCGCCGATCATTTCCGAGGCGAACAGGATGTTGTCGGTGTCGATGACCTCGTGGAGCAGGCGCACGCCGGGCAGGTGGTAGACGCAGGTGTCGAAGAAGACGTTCTTCATCACGTGTTCGTGCAGTGGGGGGCGGCCCAGTCGGTCGGCCAGTCCGCGGTAGCGGCCCCAGTGGTAGGGCACCGCGCCGCCGCCGTGGGGGATGACGAATCGCAGGGTGGGGAACCGGGTGAACAGGTCGCCTTCGATCAGCTGCATGAACACGGAGGTGTCGGCGTTGATGTAGTGCGCGCCCAACGCGTGGAAGGCCGGGTTGCACGAGGCGGAGACGTGGATCATCGCCGGGACGTCGAGCTCGACCAGTGCTTCGTAGATCGGGAACCAGTAGGGGTCGGTCATCGGCGGTGAGGTCCAGTGCCCGCCGGAGGGGTCGGGGCTGAGGTTGGCCCCGACGAACCCGAGCTGTTCCACGCACCGGTGCAGCTCGGTCACGGAGTCATCCAGGGATCCGCCGGGGGTCTGGGGCAGTTGGCAGACTCCGATGAAGTGCTGGGGGAACAGCCCGACGACCCGGTGGATGAGGTCGTTGTTGACCCGGGCCCATTGGCGGGCGACGTGGGGGTCGGGGACGTGGTGCTGCATGGCGGATGCGCGTGGGGAGAAGATCATCATGTCGCCGCCGCGTTCGCGCAGCAGCTTGAGTTGGTTGTTCTCGATGGCGTCGCGTACGGCGTCGTCGCTGGGGTCCGACAGCGCGGGCTCGGGTAGCGAGGGGTCGGCCAGGCGGGCCAGCTGGGCGCTGCGGAAGTCGGTGTGATCGGTGGGGACGGTGGTGAAGTGTCCGTGACAGTCGATGATCATCGGGCCGTCTCCTGTCCGGTGGGCGCTACGACCGCGCCGTTGCTGTCGGGATGATCGACATAGCGCAGGCCCTTACGTGCCAGCGGCTCGCGCATCCCCTGGACATCCAGGCTCAGCTCGCCGTTGCGATAGCGCTGGCGGGACTGGGCCTCCTTCTCCTCCCGCGCCACCGACGCCGCGACCACCACCTCCACCTCGCGGCGGGGCACGACGACCACACCGTCGTCGTCGGCCACCACCACATCACCGGGGTTCACCAACTGCCCGGCACACACCAGCGGGACGTTCACGCTGCCGAGGGTCTCCTTCACCGTGCCCATCGCCGAGATCGCGCTGGCCCACACCGGGAACCGCATCTGCGTCAGCTCCGCGATGTCCCGGCACCCGGCATCGATCACCAGACCCCGCACGCCCCGCGCCGCCACCGCCGTGGCCAGCAACTCGCCGAAATACCCCGCATCCGAACGCAACGTCGGCGCCACCACCAGGACATCACCCTCCTGGCACTGCTCCACCGCCACGTGCAACATCCAGTTGTCACCCGGCGGCACGCTCACCGTCACCGCCGTTCCCGCGACGTGAGCCCCCGGATAGATCGGCCGCAGCCGCGGCTCCAACAACCCCGTACGACCCTGCGCCTCATGAATCGTGGCAACACCGAACCGCGCCAGCGCTGTGACACTGGCCCCGTCGGTGCGCGGAGGGTTCCGGACGACGATCGACATCTGACTCCTCACCTGCTCGCTTCGTTGCGGATCTTCTTATCCGACCACGGAAGGAGTGAGACATGCACGACACCGTCGTCCACCTCACCCCCGACCGCCCGGATTGCCCGATCGACGTCGTCGAGCCCGAAGGTGTGGGTGGTCAGCCGCTCCAAGGGGAAGCGCCCCGACGCCAGCTGCTCCAGCGCCAGCTCACACGCCCGGTAGCTGTGCCCGCGGGCGCTCTTGATGGTGATCGCCTTCTCGGTCATCTTCTTCATCGGGAAGTCCGGGAAGGCCGCGAGCTCGCCCTGGATCACCATCGTGCCCTCCCGGCGCTTGAGCGCGTCCACGCCCAGGAGCACCGGCGCCACTCCGGCCCCGGCGGTGCAGTCCAGCACGACGTCGACGCCCTTGCCGTCGGTGATCTCCTTGATCCGCGTGAGGGGATCCTCCTGGCGGACGTCGATCGTGTGATCGGCCCCGAGATCGGTGGCGAGCTGCATGCGGACCGCGTCGCGGGTCGTGCCGGTCACGATGATCTGCGAGGCGCCTGCCTGCTTGCAGGCGACCACCTGCGAGAGCCCCTGCTGTCCCGGCCCCTGGATCAGCACGGTCGAGTTGTAGCCGACCCCGGCGGCGAACAGCGCCCACTCGATCCCGTTCGACAGCGGGGTGACGATGCCGGCGAGCTCGGCCGAGACCCCGTCGGGGACCTTGTGCAGCACCGCGTTCCACGGCAGGTACAGGTACTGGGAGAAGCCGCCCCAGAGGTGGAAGGGATTCTCCGCGGACGTGTAGCCGTACCGCCGGGCGTCGGGGTTGGTGCGCCAGTCGGTGTTCTCGCAGTGCCGGTACTCGCCCCGGTGGCACCACTCGCAGTGGAAGCAGCCGACGTAGTGCTCGACGAACACGCGGTCGCCGTCGACCACGCCGTGGCGCCGGGTGAAGTCGCGGCCCGCGTAGGCGATCGTCCCGACGTTCTCGTGCCCCATGATCACCGGGTCGGGAAACGGGGGCTTGGCGTACATCTTGACGTCGGTCCCGCAGATGCCCGCCACCTCGACCTTCAGCAGGGCGCTGTCGTCGGGGACATCCGGCATCGGGAAACTGCGCATCTCGGTCCTGCCGGGAGCCATCCGCACGGCGGCCAGGACGTCCTCAGCCATCACGATCCTCACTCCCGGGCGGTCACGCCGCCACTAGTTCGGTCTTATGGTCTGCTGTCTTACCATAATGTGACCAAGCGAGCACGAGAGGAAGCCGATGCCGGCACTGCAGCTGAGAACCGTCACGCGCACCCAGGGCAACAACGCGGCGCTCAAGGACGGCACGGTCGCGCCCCGCGGGCTGGTCTTCGACTTCGAGGAGGTGCCGGTCCTCGTCTCCGCATTCCGCCGCATGGTCCGCTCGCTCGAGTTCGACGTCTCCGAGATGGCGTTCACGACCTACCTGGTGGCGAAGGCGCACGGCGTGCGGTTCACGGCGCTGCCCGTCTTCCTCGTCCGGGCCTTCCACCACGGCGCCATCCGCTTCAACACCGCGGTCGGCATCCGGACGCCCACGGACCTCGAGGGACGGCAGGTCGGCGTCAACCGCGGCTACACGGTGACCACCGGCGTGTGGGCACGCGGCGTGCTGGCCGACGAGCACGGCGTCGACCTGGACAGGGTGACCTGGGTGCTCTCCGGCGACGAACACGTCGCCGAGTACCGCCCACCGGCCAACGTCGTGCCGATGCCCGCAGGTGGCGACCTCGCCGCCATGCTGGGTGCCGGCGAGATCGCCGCGGGAATCGGGGTGGACGGCGACCTCGCGGACGTCGCCCCACTGATCCCCGACGCGCGGCAGGCCGGACTGGCCGCGCTGCGCCGCAACGGGTACTACCCGATCAACCACCTCGTGGTGGTCAAGGACGAACTCCTCGAGCAGCACCCGCACCTGGCACGGGACGTCTTCACGGCGTTCGCGGAGTCCAAGAATCTCTACGTCGACCGTCTGCGGACGGGTGCGATCACCGACCCGAGCCCCGTCGACCGCCTGCACGAGCAGGTGATGGCGGTGACGGGAGCCGACCCGCTCCCCTACGGCATCGCCCCGAACCGGAGCAACATCGAGAAGCTGCTCGACCTCGCCGTGGCGCAGAAGATCCTCGACCGGCGTCCCGCTGTCGAGTCCCTCTTCGCCGCGGGGACCCACGACCTGACCGCCTGAGCCGCGGGCCACTCAGACCCCGAGCGACCCCACGGTGTCGAGGAGCCGCACGGCGTCGAGGAACCGGAGCACGCGGGCAGGCGCCGTCTCCTCCGTCTGGTCGGCCACGGGTACGTCCCAGTACTCGGAGCCGGCCAGGCACTCGTGCAGGTACCGCGCCGCCGACGTGGCGTGCGACCTGTCCTGTCCCGGCACCACCAGCGTGGGCACGTCGAGCTGCATCAGGTCCTCGGGCTCCGGGCCCGGCACGGTGTCGCGGTCGAACATCGTTCGCACCAGTCCACTCAGGATGAACTGGTAGCGAGCCTGGTCGAACGTGGCGTAGCCGGCCGCGAACTCGGGATCCGTGCGGATGACGGTGGCCCATGGCCCGACGCAGGGGTCGTCGCTGAAGCTCGCCGTCGAGCTTTTCGCGCGGTCGACGACCTGCTCCAGCCCGTGCTCCGCGACGAACGCCGCATGCTGCTGGAACCGCGAGTGCTGCGTGAGGCGGTATTGGGCGCCACCTGCCGGCGAGTACAGCACCATGCTTGCCGCCGTGCCGGGGTGGGTCACGGCGAAGCGGGCGGCGATGGAGCACCCCACGCATCCGCCCATCAGGTGTGCCCGCGCGATGCCCAGGTGGTCGAGCAGCCCCTTGCCCTGCCGCACGTAGTGGCCCCAGGTGACCCGCTCGATCCGCCCGCCCGACGATCCCGACTCCCGGCGGTCGAACGTGATGCACGTGTACCGCTCGGTGAGGTGCGCGAGCATGTTGGTGCGCCGGTAGATGCCGTGGGAGGCCCAGTTGCCGAGAGTGGCGTTGAAGCCGCCCGGGGAGAACATCAGCAGCGGCGGCCCGGTGCCGCTCACCTCGTAGTGCGTGGTGATGCCGTCGATCGTGGTGCTGGGCACGAACCTTCCTCTCAGGTGACGGGGATGCCGCCTCTGATCTGCTGCCCCGCCCGGACGTCCGCCGCGTACTCGGCGATCGCGTCGTGGGCGATCCGGGCCACGTTGGCGTAGGTGTCGGGCGGATCGTCCACGCCCGAGGCACCGTAGCCGATCGCCGCGGTGGCCAGCCGGATGCGTCCGTCGAGCCACGGGCCACCGCCGTGCCCGCCGAGCACCGGTATCGAGACGGCCCGGACGACCTCGGGGCCGACGACCGCGCCGGAGTTGGTGAAGTTCAGCAGCGCGGCCCCCGCCGCCTCCAGGCTCTTCGCCTGGGCCACCATCTCGTCCGTCATCTCGACCGGCACCTCACTGCCCTTGCCGGGGGTGGCGCTGTAGGTGATTCCGAAGCGCAGCGCCGTCTGCGGGGTGATCCCGAACTGGGCGAACACCGGGATCCCGGCTCGGTTGACCGCGGCGACCGCGTCGAGGTGATCGGCTGCGCCGTCCAGCTTGACGAGGTCGACACCGCCTTCCTTCACGAGCCGGATCGCCGCGCGCACGGCGCTGTCCGGGCCCTCCTGCAGCGGCCCGAACGGGAAGTCGCAGGACACCAGCGCGCGCTTCACCCCGCGCCGGACGGCCTGGCAGACCACCAACAGCTGGTCCATCGTGATCTCGAGCGGGTTGGGCTGGCCCCACAGGTTGATCCCGACGGTGTCGCCGACCGAGACGATGTCGACGCCGACGCGGTCGACGATGCGGGCCATCTGGTAGTCCCACGCGACCACGCAGACGATCTTGCGCCGCTCGCGCTTCATCGCCTGCAGCCCGGGCAGGGTCACCTTCTCGTCCATCGTGCCTCCGTCGTCCGGGGGTCGGGCAGGGGAAGAGTCGCTCACGCCCTGAGCGCGGTCAGCACCTCGTGCACGTCCTGCTCGTCGGCGGTCACGAGCAGGACCTGGGCGTACGGCCGGAGGGCGACGACGACGTCGCCGACCTCGTGGCGGTCACCGAGCACCAGGCCGGCGGTCATGATGCCGCGCCGGGCGCAGGCACGCCCGATCGCCGAGGCGGCGGCCGCCGCGCCGCCGTCCGCGGTGGCGAGCATGACCGCGACGTCCGCGGCCATGAGCTCGTCGGCGAGCCGCGTGTCCGTGCCGTTCGTGCGGTGCAGGGGCATATCGTCCGGGTCGTGGCCGACACCGTTCCGGACCGATCCGGCGCCGGCCACGAGGGTGAAGAACCGGGCGCCGTTCCACTGCTGCAGGGCGAGACGCCGGACGATGGTCGCGGCGTCGTCGTCCAGGGCCACCACCCGTGCGCCCCGGCGGCCCTCGATCGGCACGTCGATCCGGAACCGCGCCTCGGCGGCGGTGGTCGCCTTGGCGCAGCTGCTCAGCAGCACGGGTCGCATCGTCATATCACTGTCTTCCCAGGACGTCGGGTCGCTCAGACGGTGGCGTGCGGCTTGCCGGGAGCGGCCGTGAGCGCGTCGCGGCTCGACTCGATGAAGGACTCGTCCCGCGGCAGGACGACGGCGGCCGAACGCACGCGGTGGTGCTGCGGGTCGACACCGGGGGGCACGACACCCTCCTCACGCAGAGCGAGCGCGGCCTTCCGCAGCTTCTGCCGGGCCTTGATGATGCCGGCGTCGGCGGAGACGAGCCGCTCCTTGGACCTGTTGACGATCGGCCCCATGCTCTCCTGCAGGGAGGAGTCCTGAATGGCGATGCCCTTGATGCCCGAGAAGTACTCGCCCCGGCGCTGCGCGTCGCGGTCCATCAGGTAGTCGTTGTCCTTGTTGGCCGTCGGGCGGTAGGTGCCGGGGATGTTCTCGCTGTGCACGCCGTGGCCCGCCTTCATGTTCTCGACCTCGGTGGTCGTGAGCGCGCGGGTGGGGTGGTAGTCGAACGAGTAGGCCCAGCAGTTCTCGTCGTCGATCGGGATCCACCAGTGCCCGTGGACGGGGTGGTCGGCACGCGGCGCGATCATCGTGAAGCTGGGCATGACCCACGGGGTGATGCGCCAGTAGTAGCTGTCTGCCTCGGCGTTGCGGCGCGCTCCCACGAACAGTCCGCCGTCGGCTTCGGCGACCTCGAAGAACGGCTTGAAGTCCGCGAGGTTGTACTCGTTGCCCTTGGAGCCCTTGAACAGCGGGTCGTTCTTCAGACCCCCTGCGTGCAGCCAGGACACGTGGCTGGAGTCGATGCCGCCCTCGAAGGCCTGCAGCCAGTTGCACTCCTGCCAGCGCTTCGAGATGTAGGTCTGCTCCGGTGCCACCTGGGCGAACTCGAACTCCGGCAACGGAGGCCGCTTGTCCGGGTCACCCATGTGCGTCCAGAGCACGTCACCGATCTTCACGAGCGGGTAGGACGTGAGCTTGACGTGCGCGCAGAAGTTGCCGTTCTCCGACTCGGACGGCACCTCGATGGCCTGGCCGGTCACGTCGAACTTCCACCCGTGGTAGGCGCACCGCAGTCCGCCCTCCTCGTTGCGGCCGAACCACAGCGATACACCGCGGTGGGCGCAGAACTCGTCGATCAGCCCGTAGCGGCCCTCGCTGTCGCGGAAAGCGATCATGCGCTCCGAGAGGAGCTTCACCCGGACCTGCGGACAGTCGTTCTCGGGAAGCTCCTCGGCCAGGAGAGCCGGTATCCAATACTGACGGAAGAGGTCGCCCATCGGAGTTCCCGGCCCCGTCTGCGTCAGAAGCTCGTTGATCTCCTGCTTGAGCACCGTTGGCCTTCCTTTCGCCTGCTGCATCGCGGGGTGGTCCGTGTCGTCCGGCGTGCGCCGGGCGGGTCACTCTCGAATCTCGAAAACAATAAGACCATTAGACCCTTCTCGTCCACCTGTGGGAACACCGTGCTCACGGTCGGGTCACGGCTGGTCCGGCGGGATCTCGACGGCGAGGCCGTCCAGCTCCTCGGTCATCACGATCTGACAGGACAGCCGGCTGCCCGCTCGCCGTTCCGTCACCGCGAGGTCGAGGAGGTCCTCCTCGACGTCACCCGGCTCCCCCACCCGCTCGACGAACTCCTCGCGGACCCAGACGTGACATGTCGCGCAACTGGCGTTGCCGCCGCACTCCGCCACGATGCCGGTCACGCCGTTCTGGGTCGCCGCCGTCATCACGGAGTCGCCCACCCTGGCGTCGACACCGGTCTCGGTGCCGTCGGCGGAGATGAAGACAACTTTGGGCACGGCGCCCCCCTCATCAGATCGGGCCGACGCTGCGGCATTGGTCTAACATCATACCTCAGACCGGCGAGGGGAGCATAGATGCGCGCGATACGGCCGCGACCCGGCGGCGCACACACGCTGCTCCTGTTGCGCCACGGGCAGAGCGCGGCGAACTCGGAGGACAGCTTCAGCGGCTGGCTGGACGTACCTCTCAGCGATCGCGGCCGGCGGGAAGCGGCGCGCGCCGGCGAGCTGATGACGGAGCAGGCCCTCCTCCCCGACGTCGTACACACCTCGGTGCTGACACGGGCGATCCACACCGCGGACATCGCACTCTCGACGATCGGACACCCACGGCTGCCGACGAGGCGCAGCTGGCGCCTGAACGAGCGGCACTACGGCGCCCTGCAGGGCCGCAGCCGCACGGCGGTGCGCGCCGAGTTCGGGGACGAGAGCTACGCGCTCTGGCGCCGCTCGTACGAGCACGCGCCACCGCCGCTGCCCGAGGACGACCCGTCGAGTGCCCGGCACGACCGCCGCTACGCCGGCGTGCCGGCTCGCGAGCTGCCCCGAACCGAGGCGCTCTCCGACGTGTACCGCAGGGTCGTGCCCTACTGGCAGGACGCGATCGCCGCCGATCTGCACGCCGGTCGCGTCGTCCTCGTCGTGGCACACGGCAACTCCCTGCGGGCGCTGTGCATGCACCTCGACGCCCTCACCCCGCGCGAGGTGGAGACGCTGAACATCCCCACCGGAGTGCCGTTGCACTACGAGTTGGACCACGAGTACCGGCCGCACGTGCGAGGCGGCACCTATCTCGATCCCGCCTCGGCGGCGGCGGGCATCGCCGAGGTGCTGGCCCAGGGCACTCGCAGGCCGCCCGAACGCGACTCCGCCTGAGTGCGGCGACGGATCACCCGGGCACAGCGAGTCGTGTCCCCGCAGGTCCCGCCGGTTCCGGCTGCGAGCACCTGCACCTGCCATGAGCGAAGTATTGCATCGGTATGACGTCAGTCCGTAGCCTCCGATTCATGTCCCGCAGACGTGGCCTGGCGGTACCGCAGTTGGTAGGGGTGTCCTCCGGACCACGGCGGGCGGGAGCCGGCCCGTCGCGTCCGGCCCACCTGACGGCGTCGAACGTCCGTATCGAGTACCGCGCTCCGGGCACGGCCGACTCGGACATCACGCTCGCGGTCGACAACGCGAGCCTCGAGCTGTCGCGCAGCGACTTCGTCTGCATCGTCGGGCCGTCCGGCTGCGGTAAGACCACGTTCCTCAACGCCATCGCCGGCTTCATCCCGATCAACGGCGGCACGCTGCAGCTGGACGGCGCCGACATCCCCGGTCCGGGGCCGGACCGCGCGATGGTGTTCCAGCAGGCCAGCCTGTTGCCCTGGCGCAGCGTTCTCGACAACGTCACCTACGGCCTGGAGCTCGGGAGGAGGATGAAGCGCTCGCAGGCACGGGACCGGGCACGCGGCCTGCTCGACCTCGTCGGGCTGTCGGGCTTCGCCGACCGGTACCCGGCGCAGCTCTCCGGCGGTATGCAGCAGCGGGTCAACCTGGCGCGGGCCCTGGCCGTCGAGCCGGAACTGCTCCTGCTCGATGAGCCGTTCGCCTCGATCGACGCGCAGACCCGCGAGGTCATGCAAGCGGAACTGCTGCGCGTCTGCACCGCACAAGACGTCACGGCGCTGTTCGTCACGCACGACATCGCCGAGGCGGCCTTCCTCGCCGACCGCGTCTGCGTCTTCAGCCCCCGGCCCGGCCACATCGTCCGCGAGGTGGCGGTCCCGTTCGAGCGGCCCCGCCACCAGCGGCTCCGCCGGTCACCGGAGTTCCTCGCGCTCGTCGACGAGATCGCCGACGTGCTGTACGGCGGTGGCGCCGAGGACGAGCCGGAAGCCGCCGCGTCCGAAGGAGACGTCCACTGATGGCCCCACCGATCGCCACAGCCGCCTCCACCAGGCCGCCGCGCGTACCCACCGCCCGCAAGCGCGCCCCGTCACGGCGACCGAGCCCGCAGCTCCTGTACGGGACCGCCGCCGTCGTGGTGGTGCTCGGCCTCTGGCAGCTCGTCGCCGCGCTGCGGGTCAAACCGGCGATCGTGCTCCCGGGGCCGCTCGACGTCGTGGGGGCCTTCGAGCAGCTGTTCAGCAGCGCCACGATCTGGGACGACCTGCTGACCAGCGGCAAGGAGCTGCTCTACGGCCTGGTGATCGCGACCGTCATCGGACTGCCGCTCGGGCTCCTGATCGGCTGGTACCGCAGGCTTTCCTACGTCGCGAACCCGCTCGTCACGTTCCTGTACGCGACCCCGCGCATCGCGCTGACGCCGCTGCTGATCATCTGGCTGGGCATCGGCGACACGTCCAAGATCGCGATCGTCTTCCTGATGGCGGTCTTCCCCATCCTGATCAACTCGGCCAGCGGCGTGCAGAACCTCGATCCCGCGGTGCTGCGGGTGGCCCGGTGCTTCGGCGCGGGAGACCTGCAGATCTTCCGGACCATCGCGCTTCCCGGTTCCGTGCCGTTCATCATCAGCGGGCTGCGGCTCGCGGTCGGGCAGGCCCTGATCGGCGTCTTCGTCGCCGAGCTCAGCGGGGCCATGCACGGCGTCGGCATGTTGATGAACAACGCGGGCCAGCAGTTCCAGACGTCCGTCGTGTTCGCCGGGCTGTTCATCTTCGCCATCACCGGTGTGGTGCTGACCGGCCTTCTACGCCGCGTCGAGCAGCACTTCGCCGCATGGCGCCCCGATCGCTGACGACAACCACTACAGGCAATCCACCGCTCCCACCACCAAGGAGATCGACGATGACGTCGCACGCCCGGCGAAGGAACTTCGTCGGCGCCCTCCTCGCCGGCACCGTGGCCCTGTCGATGACGGCCTGTGGCGGTTCGGGGTCCTCGGACGCCGACGCCAACACGATGACGGTGAGCTACAGCCAGGTCGTCGCCGACCAGCTCCCGCTCTGGATCGCGGACGAGTCGGGCCTGTTCACGGCCCAGGGCCTCAAGGTCACGCTCACGAACCTCAGCGGTTCGGACGGCTTCCCCGCCCTGGTCTCGGGCCAGACCCAGCTCGCGTCGATCGGCGGGTCCGAGATGGTCTCCGGGGCCGCGTCGGGCGGCGAGGTGAACTACCTCGCGACCCTCACCCCGGTCTTCCCCTACGAGCTCTTCGCCAAGGTCGCCGACCCGCAGCAGCTGAAGGGCAAGCGCATCGGCGTGACGTCCACCAGCGGGTCGCTGTACGTCGCCACGCTCGAGGCGCTGAAGCAGATCGGGCTCTCGCCCTCCGACGTGCAGCTGACGCCCCTGGGCTCCGTCACGAACGTCAACAACGCGCTGGTCGCCGGCACGATCGACGCGGCGCTGTCACACCCGCCGGCGACGACCCAGATCGAGGCCGCGGGTTACCACTCGCTGGTCGACCTGGCCAAGGACAAGATCCCCGCCTCCAACGTGGGCATCGCGGCCACGACCGACTACGTGAACGGCCACGGCGACCAGATCCGGCGGTTCCTCGCGGCCGTGCAGCAGGCCATCACGCGGGAGAAGTCCGACGAGGCCTACTCGACGAGCGTGCTGTCGAAGCATCTCAACGTGACGGACCCGGCGGCGCTGCACGAGACCTGGCAGTACTACGCACAGGAGGCCCTCCCCGACGTCCCGACCCCCACCGTGGCGCAGCTGCAGACGTCGGTGACCGAGCTGGCGCCGTCCGTGCCCGCCGTCAAGAGCCTCGACGTCGCGAAGATCGTGAACACATCGTTCGTCACCCCCGCGGGATGACTCCGAGAAAGGTTCGAACACAGTGACTTCTGCTTCGCGTACCACCACTGAGGTGACGCATTACCACATTCAGAAGAAGCGTCGAGCCGCCTTCGTCGAGGAGTGGCGCAACTACCAGAAGACCGTGATCGCACTCGCTGACGTCGACATGGCGGAGACCGCTCGCGGCACCCGCGTCGGCGTGTACGTCAGCGAGGACGGTGACCGGCCGACCCGCACGATGGACGCGTTGGCGCACGAGATCGACCCGGGCGTCACCTCGACGATCCACCGCCACTCGTGGGACGCGATGGTCCTCGTCGTGGCCGGGCGGGGCTGGACGGAGATCGACGGGCAACGGATCGACTGGGGCCCGGGTGACTCGCTGCACCTGCCCGCATGGTCCTGGCACCGCTCCGGGAACGACGGCGCGGAGACCGCCCGGTACCTGAGCTTCTCGAGCGAGCCGATGCTCGCCACGATGGGCATGTCGGTGCTGGAGGACCAGGGGCACACGCCGTTCGCGAACCTTCCCGGCCGCCCGGCCTTCTCCTCCGAGATCGACGGTGCCGACCCCTATTCACGGCGGATGCGGCGGCTCGCCCGCGAACAGCGCAAGCGGCGCAGCGGACGGCTCCACACGAACTGGGACGAGCTGGAGCTGCTCCCGACACCGCGCGGCACCCGCACGACGTTCCTGCTGGACCGGGCGATCGGCTACGAGGCGTCCGGGATCACGATGGCCATGTTCGAGATCGGACCGGGCCGCGGCCAGTCCATGCACCGCCACCCCGGCGAGGCCTGGCTCTACGTGCTCGAGGGCGAGGGCCACAGCTACATGGGAGAGGAGCCGGAGGGCGGGAAGAACCACCCCTGGCGCAAGGGCGACCTCATCGTCGTCGACCACTTCCTGTGGCATCAGCACTTCAACGACTCCCCCGACGGCACCGCCAAGGTCGTCCGGATCCACATGTTCGACAGCCTGCTCGAGACCATGCGCGTGCTGATGGACCCGAAGGTGCTGTTCGAGGAACCGCCGGACCACATCCGGGACGCCCAAGCCGGCAACCCCCACGACATCGACTGGCCCGCCGTCGAACGGCCGACCTGGCCGTGACCACCGCGCATCTCCCCCCGGGTCTCCTGTCGATTCACGTCCTGCCTGCCGACCATCACGACGGGCCGTGGGACCACATCCTCGTTCCGCCCGGCACCAAGGAACGGCTGCTGAACCAGACGCTGCTGCGGCTGCGCCACGGCCGGGCACTCGCCACGTTGCCGGGGCTCCCGCACGGCCTGATCGTCCTGGCCGGTCCCCCGGGTACGGGGAAGACCACGCTGGCCAGAGGCCTGGCGCAGTCGGCGGCCCGCGCACTGGCCCCGCACGGGTCCACGACCTACGTGGAGATCGATCCCCACGCCTTTCCGAGCGAGATGCTCGGCGAGAGCCAGCGCAACATCACGCGGCTGATGACGGACACGCTGCCCGAACTCGCCGCGCGCCGACCGCACACGGTGGTGCTGATCGACGAGGTCGAGAGCTTCGCGGTACGCCGGTCGACGGCATCGTTCGGCAGCAACCCCGTGGACGTGCACCGCGCGACGGACGCCGTGCTGGCCGGGATCGACTTCCTCGCCGAATCCCACCCGCGCATCGCCTTCGTCGCGACGACCAACTTCCCCGAGGCCGTGGACGAGGCCTTCCTCTCGCGATCCGACCTGGTGCTCACCCTCGGCCTGCCGGACGAGGCGACCATCGCGGCCATCCTGCAGCGTTCGCTGGCGGAGCTGGCCGGCATCTGGCCAGGCACCCGCCCGCTCGCGGAGGACACCGTGCTGCACCGCAAGCTCGCCGCCCACAGCGCCGGGTGGGACGGGCGCCGGGTGCGCAAGATCGTGCTCACGGCGCTGGCGCAGCGACCCGAGGTCGCACTCGACCCGAACCTGCTGGAACCCGCCGACCTGCTCGCCGCCGTCGAGGCGGCCTGACGGGTCGGCCCGTGCCGAGAGTGGAGGAACACCATGGCCCGCGGTGACAGCGAGGCAGCGCAGAACACGGTCGGTGTGATCGGACTCGGGGCGATGGGCCTGCCGATCGCGGGCCACCTCATCCGGTCCGGGCTCGCCGTGACCGTCCACGACACGGATGCGACGCGCAGCGAAGCGGCGGCCGAGCGCGGCTGCGACGTGGCGGCCGACGCGGCCGGGGTCGGCGCGACGAGTGCGGTGACGCTCGTCCTCGTACCGACCGACCACGACGTACGTGCCGTCTGTCTCGACGTGCTCGACCGGGCACCGGGCTCGACACTCGTCATCTGCAGCTCGGTGCACCCCGCGACGATCCGCGAGATCGCGGCGGCGTCGGCGGAGCGACCCGGACACGGTGGAGTGCTCGACGCCGCCTTGACCGGCGGGGTGCGGGCGGCGGAGGACGGACGGGTCAACCTGCTCGTCGGCGGGGAGAGCGCCGACCTCGCGCGGGTGCGGCCCGCTCTCGACCCGTGGTGCGCGTCGGTTCACCACCTCGGTGGGCTCGGAGCGGGTCAGATCGCCAAGAGCGCCAACAACCTCGTGCACTGGGCCCAGATCTGCGCGATCGAGGAAGCCCTCGACCTCGCGCGCAGCCACGGTCTGTCCGTTCCGGCGGTCCGAGCGGCGCTGTTCGACGCGCCCACCGACAGCCGGACGCTGCGCGAGCTCGAACGGATGCGGCTCACCTGGTGGGCGAAGGATCTCGACTCCGTCGAGCGGCTCGGCCACGAGATCGGCCGTCCGATGCCGGTGGCGGACATGTGCCGGGCGCGGATGCCCTCGATCACGGTCGGCAGCCTCGCCGAGCTCCTGGTGTGGGAACCGACCGACGACCCGACCCCGGAAATCCGCGATTCCACGCCATAGCAGACGAATTCGCGCAGTTCCGTGACGAACTCGTGTGGGTCGACCGCAGCTATGCTTGCCGGAGCGGAATCCGGCAATGAGGTGGGGTCGAAACGTTGATGAGATGTGTGGAGATCGTCGCCTGCGGTTCGCCCCCCGCACGAGGAATCAGCGAACTCGTGTCGCTGGCCAAGGCCGACCGGTGGGACCCATTCGTCACATTGTCACCGAGCGCCACGAAATGGGCCTCCATTGCCCATCTGGAACGGCAGACCGGTTATCCGGTGAGAACCGAGTTCCGCACCCCGGACGAGGAGTTGCCCGTTCCCGCGAGCGATGCCGTCGTCGCCTGCCCGGTCACGGTCAACACCGTCAACAAGTGGGCCGCGGGGATCTGCGACACCCTTGCTCTGGCGACGCTCGTCGAGGCGATCGGCCGGGGTGTACCGATCGTTGCCGTGCCGTTCAGCAACCCCGCGCATCTCGCGCATCCGGCGTTCCGCAGGAACCTCCGCGAGCTCAGCGACTGGGGGGTACGGGTGGTCATGCTCGACTCGCCGTACATGGACAGCAGCGTCTGGGACAGCGGCCGCTCGCCCGACCAGACGCAGAGCCCGTGGGAGATCGCCATCGCCGAACTGCGGCGAGCGGCCGGCGATGGCGTCCCCCCGAAGGCGCCCCTCTGACGCCCACGCAACGCCTAGGACGCGATCGCGTCCTGGAGGACGAGCGCCTCCGCGAGCTCGCCCCGCTCGGCCGAGCGCGCGTCAGCGACGGGCAGCAACTCGAAGCTCACGATCGTCTGGTTGGACAGGGACATGTACTCGGCGCGAACAGCCTCGTAGAGGTGGCCTTCCTTGTTCGGCCCGACCCACTTGCCGACGACACCTTCGGTCCGGTTGCCGAGGTAGATCAACTGCATCTTCATCAGTCCTTGATCAGTTTCCCGAGGATGGGGACGGTAATGGAGCAGGCATCAGCGCCACACCGATGCCTTGGAGCACAGCGGTAAAGCCCCGGGGAGCCCGGCTTCCCTGCCAGGTCGGCAGCACCGCCGATGCGCGTGAGCGCCTCGCCCTCCGTCAGGCCCGCGTCGGCCTCGGTCAGGACTTGAGCTTCGACCACTTGGATCTGATCCGGCCGGACGGCCGGAGATCTTGACGAGCACGGCGCCCGTGCCGTCCTCCCGGAAGTCTAGGCCGCCGACCGACGCCTTTTGCACCGATCTCGACGATCCAGCCGGTGTTGTCTGTCACCTGAACCTTGACGCGGCCCCGCACGTTTACTAGGCAACCCGTCGATTCTTCGGCGCATCGTCCTCGGCGGTGCAGAAATCCAGCACAAGGTCATTCACGGTGCTCGACGGAATCGAACGACAGCCGATGCGTCGCCGTGAGAAGGCGACGTGTGCCGACGGGACCTCGATCAGGCTGTAGCCCTACCCGCGGACCCATGTGAGTCCTGGACCTGCGACGTCGTGCGCTCGAGCGGCATGTGCCGCGAGCAGGTGCAGGTCGACAAGGGCAGGTCGGGCGCGAACAGCTCTCCGGACGCGCCGCCGACGTCGACGAATCCGCGACTTCTCGCCGAAGTGACAGCCGGCGGCGATTCCGCAGTTGGTCACGCGCTCACCGAAACCACTCGCGGGAGGCGGCCGTGGATTCGGCCGCCTCCCGCGGGATGCGATCAGGAGGCGATCAGGTCAGATTGAGAACGGCCTCGACGTTCGTGGATCGGATCCGGGCGTGCTGCTCGTCGCTCAGCCCCGCCTCCTCGAGGACGCCGACTGCCGCTTTCGGGCTCCAGCACGGGTGGTCGGTGCCGTAGATCACCTTGTCCGGCCCGTAGAACTCCAGTGCCGTGCGCACCGTCAGTGCCTGCGGCGTGACGGTGTCGACGAAGATCCGCTTCAGGTAGTCGCTCGGCGCCAGCGGCAGGGACTCCTGCCGGGCGTTCTTGTCGATGCGGCCTGCCTGGTACGGCAGGAACCCACCGCCGTGCGTCTGGATGATCTTCAGGTCCGGGTACCTCTCCATGACGCCCGCGAAGATCAGCCGCAGGACGGTCACGCTGGAGTCGAACAGCCGGCCGACCGTGCGCTGGAGGGCGTCCCCGTAGTCGGCCAGCATCTCGCCGAAAACCAGGTCTGTCGGGTGGATGATCAACGGCACGCCGAGCTCGGCCACCCGCGCGTAGAACGGCTCGAGCCGGGCGACGTCGATCGGGTTGCCCGCGGTCACCGGCGGGAGGTTCACCGCGCGCAGGTCCAGCTCCCGCACCGCGTGGTCGAGCACGGACAGAGCCAGCTCGGTGTCCTGCAACGGCACGGCCGCCGTGCCGAAGAACCGGTCGCGGTGGGTGCGTTGCGCCTTGGCGATCTCCTCGTTGTAGGCGTAGGCCGTGTCGATCGCGTCCTTCGCGGGCAGCTGGTCGAGCAGCCCGCTCAGCACTCCCGTCGTGCAGACGACAACCGTCTCCGGGCCCGTCGCCGCCTCCGATGCGGCGAGCCCGGCGTCGAGGTCGAACCAGATCGCGGGCAGCGGCAGGAAACCGCGGCCCTCGTTGTAGTAGTACCGGTAGCCGTCCCCGACGCGTTCGGTGCGCGGGTGCTCCGCACGCGCGGCCATGTGCTCGAAGTGGGACCGGGGGAACCAGTGGAAGTGCGAGTCGACGGTGCGCAACGAGAGCTCCCTTTCCTCAGACGTCTCCTCGGTGGGCCGCGAGGATCTCCGTGAACAGTTCGGCGGCGGCGGGTTCGTACCGGGCGTGCAGCGTGCGGAACAGCTCCTGGCACCGGCCCGCCGGCCAGTCGGAAGGCACGTGCTCGGCAGGCAACCTGGGCGTCTCCCTGAGCAGCTGGCGCCACGTGCTGATCAGGAGCAGTTCCCGGCCGAGCTCGTCGGTGGCGGCCGGGGCCGGGGCCGGCACGTCCCACTCCCGCAGGAACTGCTCGTAGAGCTGCACGAGCTCGTCGAGCGCCCAGACGCGGGAGACCATCTCGTGCACGTCGGCGAACTTCGGGTAGCCGGTGAAGGCGTCGATGTGCTGGTCGATGCCCATCTCCGCGAGCCCCTTGCGCAGCTCGGTCAGGTCCTGGTCACCGGGCGCGATCCATACGCCGTCCCGCAGCAGGCCGAACCCCTCCCATGCGAGCCGGCGCCGCAGCAGGTGCCGCTCCTTGCGCTGGGCCTCCGGGATCGTGAAGCTCAGGATCGTCCAGGCGCCGGCGGGACCAGGAGTGCCGCCCTGCTCGTGGAAGGTGTGCGCCTCCTGGTTGCGGACCACGGTCAGTCCCACCTCGGTGGCGCGGAAGAACGCGAGCCGTCCCCGGCGCAACCGCTCCAGCAGGCCCCGCTCGGTCATCCGGGACAGGGTGAGCCGGCTCGCCTGCTCGGCCAGCCCGATCCGCGCCAGCACCTCGATGTAGCCCTGGGTCGAGATGGCCGGGTTGTCCGGGAGGCAGTAGCGCCCGAGCATGGTCATCAGGACCGCCTGCGGTGTCGGCGCGCGGACCTCTCCCGCCATCAGACCTCCTGAAACGCGTGCGAGCGGTGCAGCAACGGCAGCACCACGTCCAGGAGCGCCGTCCGCGGCGCCACGCCTTCTGCGCCGAGCAGGATGCCCACCAGGTCTCCCGCCGGCCCGTCACCGAGCGAGGGACCGGCCAGGGTGACGAACTTGGCCACCAGCTCGGACGTGCTCAGTTCATGGCCGGGGTCGCCCCGGGCGTCGCGGCGCTCGACGCGGACCGTACCGGAGGGGGTGCTCACCTCCAGCCGCGCGCCCCAGCTGGCCGGATACGCCGCGGAGAGATCATCAGCCGGGACCACCGTGACGCGCTCGGCCAGGCCGACGATCTCCGCGTCCGCCAGCAGTTCCGGTCCGAACTCCCACGGTGAGCAACGCCCTCGCAGCACCGAGACGGCCAGCATGAACTGCCCGCTGGCCAGAGCGTTGAGGGACGAACGGAACGGCGGGGGCCGGTCCACGGGACGGACCAGCTGCGCGGGGAGTGCACATCGGATGCCGAGCACCCCGCCGGCGACGTCCACGGTGGATACCGCGTCGATCGCCGCCTGCATGTGCTTGGCGCCGGCGTGGACCTTCATGCTCGTCTCCGGCAGCAGGAAACCGCTGCGCAGCGCACTCTGCCTGCGCATCGGCGACCTGATGTCGTCCAGGACGTCCACCGGGCCACGCCACCCCGCCCCCACCGCCAGGACGGCACCGACAGCGCGGTCGGCAGCCATGCCGCTGAGCAGGTAGCGCCCGTCGGCGGCGGCCGTGCTCCCTGCGACCACCCCGCCGGCCTGCTGCGCCGCCAGCCCGATGGCAGCGGCGGTGTGTTCCGGAGGGTGACCGAGCAGGAGGGAGACGGCGGCGGCACCACCGAGCGGCGCGACGAGCGCCGTCGGCCACCAGCCCTCGGCGATCAGCTGGTCGCCGCCGATGGCGAGTGCCGCGGCGAGCGCGACCTCGTAGCCCGCCGCGTAGGCACGCAGGAACTCCTCCCACGCCACGTCGGGCCGCAGCTCCAGGGCGGCCAGCGCGGCGGGCAGCACCACACAGCCCGGGACCAGCACCGCGCCGCGGTGGATCCCCGCCACCTCCCATGCGTTGGCATAGATCCCGGTGATGAAGGCGGTGCGGCGGGGCCCGGGCCGCAGACCCACGCCGTCGGCAAGCCGCCGGGCCGGCTCGTGCAACGTGGTGTGGCCGGCGAGCACCGCCCCCACCGTGTCGGCCAGGTGCGCCCTGGTGGCCTCACGGACCCGCTGGGGAAGCGGGTCGCAGGCCATCGCGTGCGCACGCTCGGCCAGCTCAGTGACGAGCGACATCGGCCGCCTTGCGCAACGCCTCTGTGGCGGCCACATCGACCTCGCCGGCCTCCGAGACGACCACGCCGTACTGCTCCCGTGCCGCGTCGCGCGAGACGAACCCGTCCAGGACGTCCTCGAGCACCTCGGCGACCGGACGGTCGAACGGGATGCCCCAGCCACCGCCGCCCGCTGTGCGGAAGCTGATCGACGAGCCGGGCTCCAGCCGCAGCCCCGTGTGCTTCTTGACGTGCACGGGCTCGGCACCGGGCTGGACGACGACCGTGTCGTTCACCGCGCCGGGCTGCCCACCGTGCAGACCCCACGGCGGGCAGGTGGTGCGCTCGTTGGCGATGTTGGTGAACACCACCTGCTGCGGCAGCGCCTCGATCTCCAGCCCGAGGCCACCCCGGTGCTGCCCCGCACCGCCGCTGTCGGACCGCAGCTCCTGCTTGGTGAACACCAGCGGGTAGCGCGACTCCTGGATCTCGATCGGGATGTTGCGGACATCGCCCTGGCACACCGAGACGCAGGCACTCGGGCCGTCGCCGACGGGTCGCCCGCCCCAGCCGCCGCCGTTGATGTTCAGGCAGACGAACCGCGAGCCGCTCCGCTCGTCGACGCCGTAGAAGGTGAACCCCGACATGTCGCCCTTGTGCCCGGCGGGCACCTGATCCGGCAGGGCAGGGGCGAGCGCCTTGATGATCGTGTCCACAACGGTCGGCAGCGAGATGCTCCACTGGCCGAGCGCGGCCGGCGGCTTCGCGTTGAGCAGCTTGCCCTCGGGCAGGATGACGTGGAGGTTGCGGAACGACCCCTCGTCCACGGGGTGCGTCGGCAGGGTCAGGGCCTTGAACGCCACGCGGGCGGCCGCGACGCCGCCCGACTTCCCGGAGTTCAGTGGGCCCTGCACCTGCTCGGCGATTCCGGAGAAGTCGATGGTGAGCTCCTCGCCCGCCACCACCACCCGGATGTCGAGGGTGATCGGCTGGTCCAGCTTCTGCCCGTCGTTGTCCATCCACGACGAGGCGAAGTACTCGCCGTCGGCCATCCGTGAGACCGCGTCACGCGAGAGGCGTTCGGACTGGTTGCGCATCTCCTCGATGCAGGCCATGACGGTGTCGAGACCGTAGCGCTGCGCGAGCTCGGCGATGCGCCGCTCACCCAGGCGGCAGGCTGCGATCGCCGCGCGCAGGTCACCCAGCGAGGACTCCGGCATCCGGATGTTGTCCTTGAGGATCTGCATGACGTCGTCGTCCCACCGGCCCGCCTTGAGCACCTTGATCGAGCGAAGCTGCAGGCCCTCGGCGTAGATGTCGGTGGTGGCGGTGGAGCCGAAGCCGATGCGGGAGCCGCCGATGTCCACCCAGTGCGCCCGCACGGCGGGGAACGCCACGACCTTGCCGTCGACGAAGATCGGCGTGTAGACCACCACGTTGTTGAGGTGCTGGCCGGCGACGTACGGGTAGTTCATCACGATCGCGTCGCCGGGCTCGAACCCGTCGAGCCCGTAGCGCGCGATGCCGTCGGCGACCGAGACACCGAGGTCGGCCAGGAAGATCGGCAGCCCGCCGAGGTTCTGCGCGATGAGCTCGCCCGCCGTGTCCACGAGGCCGACGCAGTAGTCCTGGACCTCGAAGATCATCGGGTTGTACGCCGTGCGACGCAGGGCAGAGGCCATCTCGTCGGAGTACGCGACCAGCGCGCATCGAACGACCTCGAGGGTGATCGGGTCGGGTGCGGTCGCGGTGGGCGGGGTGGTAGTGGGCACGGTGGTGGGCGCGGTCATGCCGGGCTCCCTACTGCGATGACGAGTGACTGGTCGGGAGCGACGGTGAGCACGTCGCCTTCGTAGAAGACCACCGACGAGGTGGCCTCCTGCACCACTGCGGGGCCGGTGATCCGGTGACCCGGGCCGAGGGCCTCGCGGTCGTAGACCGGGCAGAGCACCGGGTCCGGACCGCCACCGTGGAGCACGACCGGCCGAGTGTCGACCGGAACAGCAGGCCCGGCTGCAGGCGCCGCAGCGGGCATCTCGCCTGCGCTGCCCCCCAGCGGCAGGGAGATCACCGTACGCACGCCGATCGCCTCGACGGCCTCCTCCGGGGCCTGGTGGCCGTAGAGCCGGTCGTGCATCGCGTCGAAGTCCGCGCGGACGGCCGCGTACGTCGCCGTGGACAGCCCGTCTTCCGGAACCGGCACCGCGATCGTGAACTCCTGGCCCCGGTAGCGCAGCTCCAGGAAGTGGTGCACGGCCGGGGTCTCGGCCGGCTCGCCGACGTCGGCCCGGAGCCGGGCGGCCGCCTCGGCGGCGAGCGACTTGAGCGTCACCGCGTAGTGCTCGATCGTGGCCGGCTCGAAGGCCGCCAGCTGCGTCCTGGTCAGGTCGTGGCGCACCTGCGAGGACAGCATGCCCTTCGCGGAGAACTGGCCCGGCAGCACGGGCACGACCACCGTGCCGATGCTGAGCTCCCGGGCGATCGAGACGGCGTGCAGCGGGCCCGCTCCTCCGGTGGCCACGAGCGCGAACTCGCGAGGGTCCTCGCCCTTCTCCACCGACACGGCCCGCACGGCGAGCGACATCTGCGCGTCCGCGATCGTGACGATGCCCCGGGCCGCGGCGACGACGTCCAGCCCGAGCGGCTCGGCGACGTGCTCGCGGATCGCCGCCTCGGCCGCCGCGCGGTCCAGCTGCATCTCACCGCCGAGGAACCGGCTCGCGCCGAGGCGTCCCAGGATCAGGTTGGCGTCGGTGACCGTCGGGCGGTCACCGCCCAGTCCGTAACAGGCGGGGCCGGGCGACGCGCCGGCGCTGCGGGGACCGACCTTCAGCGCGCCCGCCGCATCGACCCACGCGATGCTCCCGCCGCCGGAGCCCACCTCGACGATGTTCACCACGGGCAGCGACATCGGATGCCCGGTGGCGTAGCCGCCGATGTAGTAGCCGGGGCTGATGTCGACCTCGCCGTCCTTGACGAGGCTGGTCTTCGCGGTGGTCCCGCCCATGTCGAAGGGGATAAGCCGCGGCCTGCCCAGCGCATCTGCGAGCGCGGCCGCACCGATCACGCCTGCGACCGGGCCGGACTCCATCATCCGCACCGGGCTGCGCCGGGCGGTCTCGACGGACATGATCCCGCCGTTGGACTGCATGATGAGCAACCGCCCACGGAAGCCCCGCTGGGCGAGCCGGTCGGTGAGCGAGTCGAGGTAGCGCGAGACGACCGGACCGACGTACGCGTTGAGCACCGTGGTCGAGGTGCGTTCGTACTCGCGGTACTCGCGCATGATCTCGTGCGAGAGCGTCACGTACGCCTCGGGCCACAGCTCGGCGAACAGGCGGCCGAGCGCGAGCTCGTGCTCCGGGTTGGCGTAGGAGTGCAGCAGGCACACCGCCACCGACTCGACTCCGGTGCCCCGCAGCTCCTCGATCAGCGCGGTGGCCGCTGCGATGTCCAGCGGGGTGCGCACGCTGCCGTCGGCGAGCACGCGCTCGCGGACCTCGCGGCGCAGCCTCCGCCGGACCAGCGGCGTCGGCTTCCCGAAGAACAGGTTGTACGGGTCCGAGCGGTTACCGCGTCCGATCTCGTAGACGTCCCGGAACCCCTCGGTGGTGATCAGGGCGGTGTTGGCGCCGACCCGCTGCAGCACCGTGTTGATCGCGATGGTGGAGCCGTGCAGGAACAGCTCGGTGTCCGGCAGGTGCGCGCCGAGCTTGTCGAGCCCGTCCAGCACACCGACGGCGTGGTCGTGCGGAGTGGTCAGCGTCTTCGCCGTGCTGAAGACGCCGTCCCCGTCCACCCCCGTCAGGTCGGTGAACGTCCCGCCGATATCGGCGGCGATCTGCTTCATCGTCTTTCTCCTGGGTCAGTCGAGGTCGGCACGCCACGAGTCGGCGAGGCCTTCCAGCCGCCGGGCGAGCAGGTTGAGGGCAACACCGGCGACGACCACGACGAGAACGGAAGCGAGGACGTCGGTGGTGCCGAGATGGCCGGCGAAGGAGCTGATGTTGTAGCCGATCCCACCGTCGCCTGCGAAGAACTCGCCGACGACCACGCCCACGAGCGCACGTCCGACGCCGAGTCGCAGGCCGGCCATGATCGTCGGGATCGACGCCGGGAGGATCACCTTGCGCAGCAGGGCGGTCTCCCCTGCGCCGAACGACCTGGCTGCCTGCACGAGCTTCGGGTCGACGTTGCGCACGCCCTGCATCGAGTTGACGATCACGGGCACCACGGACATGAGGAACGTGATGGCGATGACGGTCGGGCTGCCGAGCCCGAGCAGCAGCACGAGCAGGGGGAACAGGGCGATGATGGGGGCCGAGTACAGCAGCCAGACGTACGGCTCGATCGCGTACTCGACATAGCGGTAGCGGCCCATGACGAGGCCGAGCACCACACCGACAACGGCGGCGACGACGAACCCGACCAGCAGTTCGACCGCGCTGGTGCCGATGCTCTTCAGGAGCAGTCCCGAAGTGGCCTGCTCGACGAGCGACTCCCCGATCAGCTGCGGCGACGAGGTGAGGAACGAGTTCACGAGCCCGAGGGACACCACAAGCTGCCAGACGACGGCGACTGCGACGAGGAAGCCGCCGCCGAGCAGCACCGGCACGAACCGGTCGCCGCGTCCGGTCGCCTGTCTGGTCGCCGCTTCGGCCGAGGCTGCCATCACGCCGCCTTCCAGGAGGAGACCCTGCGCTCGGTGGCCCGTAGCACCGTGGTGACCGCGTAGCCGAACACGGCGACGAGCAGCGTGAGGAACAGCAGCGGCGCGATGATGAAGCTCTGTCCGTAGGTGGAGATCTGCAGACCGAGGCCCTGCGTACCGCCGTAGAGCTCGGCGACGATCACCGCGATGACACCGCGTCCTGCGCCCAGGCGCAGGCCGGCCACGATGGTGGGGAGCGCGCTGGGGAAAAGCACCTTGACGAACACGTCGAGGTCGCCGGCACAGAACGACCGCGCCGCCCGGACCAGCCGCGGATCGGTCTCGCGGATGCCCGCCATCGAGTTGACGACGATGGTGATCACCGCCTCGACGAACACCATGGCGATCTTGGACACCGGCCCGATGCCGAGCGCGAGCACGATCAGCGGCAACAGGGCGAGCGACGGGGTGACGTAGAGCGCCACGAGCGCCGGTTCCAGCGTCTGGCGCAGCCGCAGCCGCCAGCCCATCAGCATGCCCAGTGGCACCCCGACCACGACGGCCAGCACGAACCCGACGATGAACTCGATGAGGGTGATCTGCGCGTTGCTCCACAGCTCACCGGAGCCGGCCATGTCCACACCGGCCTCGACGATCGCCAGCGGCGTGCTCGTGTAGCTCGTGTCGATCACCGCGAGCATGCCGGCCGCCTGCCAGACGGCCAGGACCACGACGACACTGCCCGTGATCCACCTGGCCTGCACCGGAATCCGTGCGATCACAGCGCCACCGGGGCCTGCACGGCTCCGCCAAAGAGCAGGCTCGCCAGATGCGTGCGGTACTGGCCGAACGCCGCGCTCGCCCGCACCGCGGAGTCGCGGGGCCGTGGCAGGTCGATCTCCATCACCTCGGTGACCCGGCTCGGGCTGCCGCCCATGACCAGCACGCGGTCCGCGAGGAAGATCGCCTCGTCGATCCCGTGCGTCACGAACAGCACCGTCTTGCGGTCGAGATCCCAGATCCGCAGCAACTCGCCTGCCATCAGCTCGCGGGTCTGCGCGTCGAGTGCGCCGAAGGGCTCGTCCATCAGCAGCACGGCGGGATCCATCGCCAGTGCGCGTGCGATCCCGACCCGCTGCCGCATTCCGCCGGACAGCTGGTGCGGGTGGCTTTCCTCGCGCCCGCCGAGCCCGACCAGTTGAACGAACTCCCGCGCGGTGCGCAGCCGTTCCGCCTTGCCGACGCCGGTGAGCTCGAGCCCGAATGCGACGTTGTCCAGAACCGTGCGCCACGGCATCAGCGAGGCGTCCTGAAAAACCATCGCCCGGTCCGGGCCGGGCTTGGTGACCTCGGTGCCCTGAATGCTGATCCGCCCGCCCGAGATCGGGATCAGACCGTCGGCGGCCATCAGCACACTCGACTTGCCGCACCCGCTCGGGCCGACGATCGTGACGAACTCGCCCTCGGCGATGTCGGCGTCGAAGCCGTCGACCGCGACGAACGAACCAGCCTTGCCCGGGTACGAGATCTGCAGTTTCTCGAAGGTGATGTGTCCCATTGCGACCCCCTCAGCTCGCCGCGGGCAGGAATCGGGGGTCGAGCCATTTCTCGTCCGGGATCCGGGATTCGAAGAGCTTGCCCTGCAGGCCCATGTTCCAGAACGCGTCCATCGCCTCGGCCGACGGCATGCGTCCGTCGGGATAGAGCTTGTCGATCCACTCGCTCATGCTGGCCTTCGCGTCGTCCAGGGAGATCTTCATCGCCCCGGCCATGGCCTGAGCAGCGACGTCGGGCTGATCCTTCGTCATCTGCATCGCCGCGCTGAGGGTATCGACGAACCGCTTGGCCCGGTCCGGGTTGCCGTCCACGAAGGACGAACTGCCCCAGGCAACGTGCATCGGGTAGGTGTCGACGACGTCCTTGAGGTCGAGGATCTTGTTGTATCCGGCCTTCTCGGCGAACACGGTCTGCGGCTCGGTGAAGATGTTCGCCTGCAGTTGTCCTGCCTGCATTGCCGCCAGCCGGGCCGCCGACGCGCCGCCCTGGATGATCTTGATGTCGGTGTCCGGGTTCAGTCCGGCCTTTGCCGCCGCATACCGGGTGAGCAGGTCGGTCGAGGAACCGAGCGTGGTCACGCCCCAGTTGCGGCCCTTGCCTTCGGCGACGCTGTGAATCTCCGGAATGGCGAACCAGGCGAAGGCCGGCATGTCGAAACCGCCGTAGAACACCTTCGCGTCCTGGCCTGCCTCCACGGCCGTGAGCGGGCCGGTGAGCGAGCCGATGGCCACGTCGACGTCACCGGAGAGCACCGCCTTGGCCAACTCGGCATCGCCCTTGAACGTCACGACCTTGACGTCCAGGCCGTGCTGAGCCCACATGTTCTTGTCGTCGGCCAGATACACCGACGCCAATGTGGTGGCCTCGACCGGCAGGCCGAGCGTGATCGAGTTGCCGGTGTTCGCCGACCCGCCCCCACATGCGCTGAGAGCGAATGCGAGCGCAGCGGCGATCAGGATCACGGGCGACCGGACGAGCCAGGACGACCTTCGAAAAGGCATGACGAAACCCCGTTCTGTCCACGGAGAAGAGCGAGGTGCCGGACACCGTGGGTCCTACGGGGGAGCACCTCGTCGTGTGCGGCACATGTTGCACGCGATCGCGACGACCGTCAAGATCCTGATAAACGTGACGTGGACCGACGGGAACCCAGACGGCACACACCTTGTGGCCACCGTGCACACGTTCGGACATGTGCGCGGTGGCCAACTGGTGTGTGCGGTGCGGGCCTACTGTTGGGCCGGGACGGCTTCGATCAGGCTGTTTCCCATGGCCAGCGGCATCACTTTGCTGATCGTGAAGCCCGCCGACCCGAGCAGGTCCCGGAACTGCAACTCGGTGCGCTCCAGAGCCGCGTGTGCCACAAGCATGTGCAGGTCGGCGCGGGCGAGCAGCCGGTGCTCCGGGCTCGGTTCCATCACTTCCGGAACGAGCCGTTCGATCACCAGCAGCTTCGACGAGCCGGTCATCGCACGACGGCAGGTGGTGAGGATGTCGTGGCTGTGCTCGTCGTCCCAGTCGTGCAGGACGTGCTTGAGCATGTAGGCGTCGGCATCCGCGGGCAGTTCCTCGAAGAAATTGCCCGACAGGAGCGTGCTGCGGTCGGCGACGCCGCATTTCTCCAGGTACGGGCCGGCCTTCTCGATCGCATGCGGGAGGTCGAACAGCACCCCCTCGACGCTGGGGTTGGCCGTCAGGACGGCCGCGAGCAGCTCCCCGTACCCGCCGCCGACGTCCACGATCCGCGACGTGGCGCTGAAGTCGTAGCCGGTGACGATGCTGCGCGTGGCCAGGCGGGTGTTCTCGGCCATCGCGGAGTTGAAGATCGCGGCGCGAGCCGGATCGTCGCGCAGGGGGTCGAAATGCGCGCTCCCGCTGACGAGCTCGCGGGCGCTGCGGCCCGTGGTGACGCTCTCGAGCAGGTGGGCCCACTCGGGCCACACCTCGCGGCCCCAGTAGATGGTCCAGGAACGGACCGTGCCGTCGGCGTCGGTGCGGAGCAGCTCGCCCATCGGCGTCAGCTCGAAGGTGCCGTCCGCGTTCTCACGGCAGATGTCGAGCGTCACGAGGGCGCGCAGCAAGCGATGCAGCGACGGGGCGTGGGTGTTCGTGGCCGCAGCAAGATCGTCGGCCGTGCACCTGCCCGCGGCGATGAGATCGGGCAGGCCGAGCTCGGCAGCCACGCGGGTGGCCTGTGTCATCCAGCTGGCGTTCACGATCTCGAGCAGCCGCGACGCATGCGACAGCACGTCGTCGCTCGGGTCAACCTCCGACATGTGGGCTCCTCTCCCCCTGCGGCAGTGCAGTCGACCCATCCTCAGTTCGGAGTGGACAGCAGCCAAGCCCTGTTCCGCATGGCGACCGTCACGATCTCGGCGAGCATCGCATCCGGGTCGGCATGCTGGCCCGGTGAAGGCCGTGATGAACGACGTGACGGTTCGGCCGGCAGACGTCGCCGACCTGCCCGTGCTGGCCGAGCTGCGCTGGCAGTTCCGCACCGACGGCACCGAGCCGAACGAAGATCGCACGGCGTTCGAGAAGCGCTTCTGCGAACGGGTGAGTCCCTCCTTCGAGGACGGCAGCTGGCGGGCGTGGGTGGCCACGGACGACGGTGAGGTGGTCGGCCACATCTACGCCTCGCGGATCGCGAAGCTGCCGAACCCGGTGGACGAGGCCGAGACCCACCTCTACCTCAGCAACCTCTACGTCCGCCCCGAGTACCGGGGGCGTGGTCTCGCGGCGGCCCTGCTCGATGCCGCGCTCGCCGACCTGGATGACATCGACGCCACGATCCTGTGGGCACGCCCGGGGACGGCGGGCCTCTACGCGCGTTACGGCTTCGGCGAGTCACCCGAGATCCTGGAGCGCCGCCCCCTCACCGCGACCGTCGACGGCTAGGCCGGGGGCCCACGGTCAGGTGCTCGTTCCGACGGAGCTCGCGGGCGACCTGTCGCCGCCGGTCACCTCCGGCCGCATCCGCAGAACGGCTCGGGCCCGGGTGACGTCGAAGTCCTTCTCCCACTTCCCCACCACGATCGCCGCGACGGCGTTGCCGAGAACGTTGATGAAGACCCGGCCCTCGTTGAGCAGACGGTCGACACCGACGATCAGCGCGAGCGCCGCGAGCGGCACGTGCCCGATGGCGGTGACGCTGCTGGCCAGCACGATGAATGCGCCACCTGCGATCCCGGCGGTTCCCTTGCTCGTCAGCATCATGATCCCGACCATCGTCAGCTGCTGCTGCCACGACAGGTCGATCCCGACGGCCTGCGCGAGAAAGAGCGAGGCCATCGTCAGGTAGATCGCCGAACCGTCGAGGTTGAAGGAGAACCCGGCGGGAATCGTGATGCCCACTACGGGACGGCCGACGCCGAGGGCTTCGAGCTTCTGCACCACCTGCGGGAGCACCGCCTCGCTCGAGCAGGTGCTCAGCGCGACCAGCAGCTCGGCCCGCAGGAAGCGCATGAGGCCGAACAGGCTCAGCCGGCACGCCCGCATGATCGCCCCGAGCACCACGACGATGTAGACGACGCACGTCGCGGTGAACAGGACGACCAGGTAGCCGAGCTGTTGCAGGCTGGCCGCGCCGTACGTGCTGACCACCGTGGCCAGCGCTCCGAACGTGCCGATGGGCGCGAGTCGCATCACCCACGAGACGATCTTGAAGACGACCTCCGACAGCGCCCCGATGCCCTGGGTGAGGATTTTCGCCCGCTCGCCCGAGACGTTGAGGGCCACTCCGAACAGGATCGACACCAGCAGCGCCGAGAGGATGTTGTCGCCGGTGAGCGCGCCGAACAGCGTCTCCGGGATCAGGCTCGACACGAAGTCGGTGAAGCTCGCGTGTCCGCCTCCGCTCACGCCGGGGATGTTGCCCGCGTCGAGGGTGGCCGGGTCGATGTTCATCCCCGAACCGGGATGGAACACGTTGGCCACCACGAGGCCGATCACCATCGACACCAGCGAGAAGACGATGAAGTAGACGATCGCCTTGATCCCGATCCGGCCGGCCTTGCGCAGATCCTCCATCGCGGCGATACCCGTGGTGACGACGCAGAAGACGACCGGGACGACGATCATCTTGACCAGCGCGATGAACCAGTCGTTCAGGGGTTTCATCGCGGCGCCGAAGCCGGGGAAGAGAACGCCGACGGCGATTCCGAGCACCGCACCCAGGACCACCTGGAACCACAGCTCACGCAGCAGCCGGACGGGGCGGGACCGAGATGGAGGGTCGGCGACGTTCGACTGGGACATACCGAACTCCTTGCACAGCAGTGTGTGGCGTTTCAGCAGGGAAGGCAGAGAAGCGCGTCAGCTGTGCAGCTCGCGCAGCACCGGGTGGAACGCGGCCTTCGCTTCGAGGCCGATCCCCGGCAGGTCCGTGAGGCCGATGTATCCGTCGCGCACCACGGCGCCGTCGGCGAAGCCGCCTGCGGGCTTGAACTCCCCGGGATAGGACTCGTTGCCACCGAGCTTCAGTGCGGCCGCGATGTGCAGGGAGAACTGGTGGCCGCCGTGCGGGATGCACCGGCGGGAGTCCCAGCCGTGCTGCCGCAGCATGTCCTGGATACGCAGGTACTCGACCAGCCCGTAGCTCAGGGCCGGGTCGACCTGGATGGTGTCGCGGTCCGGCCGCATCCCCGCGTACCGGACGAGGTTGCGGGCGTCAGGCAGCGAGAACAGGTTCTCGCCGGTGGCCAGCGGACCCTGGTAGTGCTCGGCCAGGGTGGCGTGCAGGTGGTAGTCGAGCGGGTCGCCGGGCTCCTCGTACCAGAACAGGCCGTAGGGCTCGATCGCGCGGCCGTACTCCAGGGCGGTCTCCAGGTCGAAACGGCCGTTGACGTCCACCGCCAGCCGGGATCCGTCGCCGCCGACGACGTCGAGGACGGCCTCGATCCGCCGCAGGTCCTCCGCCAGGTCGGCGCCGCCGATCTTCATCTTGACCACGCGGTAGCCGAGTTCGAGGAAGCCCTTCATCTCGTCCTGCAGTTCGCGCAGGCCCTTGCCGGGCGCGTAGTAGCCGCCGGCGGCGTAGACGAAGACCGACTCGTCGGGCCTGCCGTCGCCGTAGCGCTCGGACAGGAACCGATAGAGCGGCTGCCCGGCGATCTTCGCGGCGAGATCGAACAGCGCCATGTCGACGGCGCCGACCGCGACCGAGCGTTCACCATGACCGCCCGGCTTCTCGTTCCGCATCATCACGTCCCACGCCTTCGCGGGATCGACGAAGGTGCCGTCGTCGGCGAGGAGATCGTCCGGGGAGGCCTGCAGCAGCCGCGGCAGCATGCGCCGGCGCAGGATCTCCCCCGCGCTGTAGCGACCGTTCGAGGTGAACCCGTACCCCACGACGGGCTCACCGTCGCGGACGACGTCACTGACGACCGCGACGATCGAGCAGTCCATCGAGCTGAAGTCGATCCACGCGTTGCGGATCGACGAGCTGATCGGCACGACACCCTCATGCACGGAGACGATCTTCATTGGCGCTCCTCGTAACTTATAAGATGTTCCAGACGCTAGGCTCCGTATGAGTCCGAACGCAAGGGCGACCTGGTCACGACAAGAAGTGGTGGGCCGATGGCCAGCACGAACGTCTTCTCGAGCAAGAGCGAGGTCGCGTACGCCGAGATCCGCGACCGCATCCTCTCCGGAGCCCTCGCCCCCGGCTCACGACTGGCACAGTACGAACTCGCCGAGTCCCTGAACATGAGCATCACGCCGCTGCGTGAGGCCATCCGCCGGCTCAGCAGCGAAGGCCTGATCGACCTCGACACACACCGGGACGCGCGCGTCGCCCGCATGGACGCCGCCGAGGCCCGGCAGCTCTTCGAGGTGCGCCTGTCGCTCGACCCCTCGGCGGTCGAGCTCGCGGCCGCCCGCCGTACCGAGGCCGACATGGACGCGATGCGGGCCGCCGCCGAACGACTGTTGCCCGTGACCAGGCAGTGGGGCGAGGAGGCGCTCACCGCGCACCGGGAGTTCCATCAGGCGCTGTACCGGGCGTCCCGCAACGACGTCATGGTCCGGCTGCTCGACGACCTGTGGGACAAGTCGGACCGCTACCGGCGCATCGGTCTCGTGCTGCCACCGGGCGACGAACCGCGCACCCGCGACCTCGACGAACACCGTCAGATGATGGAGCTCGTGATCCGCGGTGACGGCGAGCGGGCGGCCGAGCTGATGCGCAACCACATCCGGCTGAGCCTCACGGCGTCGGCGATCGAGGTGCTCGAAGCCCGCTGAGGGGGTCAGCGTCCGGTCGGCAGCCGCGCTGCGTTTCCGATGTGTCCGAGCTGGCCGGAGAGCTGCGCGGCGCCCTCGGTGACCAGCTGCGCCCATTCCATGTCGCTCTTGTGGTCCCAGCGGCTGGAGGGCACCGAGATGCTCATGGCGGCCACCATGCTGCCGCCGTGGTCGTAGACCGGGGCGGACACGCACGAGACGTCGTCATTGGACTCGCCGTGCTCGAAGGCCACCCCCTCGGCGCGGATCCTCTCCAGCTCGCGCTCGAGCTTGCGGACCGAGGTCAGTGTTCGGGGTGTCAGCGCCGGCAGCGGCCGGTCCTGGGGCAGACGCGCGCGTACCGCGCTCGACGGCAGCCCCGCGAGCAGCATCTTGCCCACCGCCGAGCAGTGGGCGGGCAGCCGGCGACCCACGGCGGAGACCATCCGGACCGATCGCGTGCTGTCGACCTTCGCGATGTAGACGACGTCACTCCCGTCGAGCACGGCCACGTGCACCGTCTCGTCGCAGCGGCCGGCGACCTCCGCGGCCACGCGCCGGCCCTCGCGGGCCAGGTCGAGCCGCTCCGAGTAGGCACTGCCGAGCTGGAAGACCCGCACGCCGAGGCGGTAGCGCGAGGAGTCCTCGCCGGCGCGGGTGAGGTAGCCACGCGAGACGAGGGTGTTGAGCAGTTCGAAGACGGTGGTCCGGGGCAACCCGAGCCGGGCGGCGAAGTCGCGCGGGCTCAGCTCCGCGTCGGCGTCGAGGAACAGCTCCAGGATGTCCATGGCGCGGACGACCGCGGGGACGGTGCGGGTCATGATCGGCTTCCCCCGCTCGTCGTCGACGTCCGGCAGATCGTCGCTGGTCGCCCGATGTCGAACTCCTGACTGCGCAGTTCGGACATTCCCTCCCCCACTCGTCAGCCCGTTGACCTCTGCAGCCCGCACGATCTACCGTCGAATTGGTCGATCTGCCGACACACGTTCGAAATATCGAACGCGTCGGGCATCGTAGCCGAGGTGGACGGGAGCACCGTGGATCCCACTCCGTACGAACCAGGAGGAAGCACACCGCTGATCGCCCGGGAGGTGCGGGCGTGACCGAGCGGCACAACGACGTCGTGTACGAGGTCGACGAGCACGTCGCCTACCTGACCATCGACCGGCCCGAGCGACGTAACGCGATGAGCACCGGTGTGGCGAGCGAGCTCGTGCGGCGGTTCAGCGAGGCGAGCATCGACGACGACATCTGGGCGGTCGTGCTCACGGGAGCAGACGACAAGGCGTTCTGCGCCGGTGCCGATCTCAAGGAGTTCGACGAGCTCGCCCGGCAGGGCAAGCAGATCCCGGTGCCGATGACCGGCGCCGAGCGCAACGTGTACGAGACGATCACCGAGACGTACAAGCCGACGATCGCGGTGATCAACGGTCCGGTCCTGGCCGGCGGCTGTGAGCTCGCGCTGGCCTGTGACCTGCGCATCGCCGCTGATCACGCCGTCATCGGCATGCCGGAAGCCAAGCGCGGCATGGGCGCCAACTTCGCGACGGTGCTGCTCCCCCGGCTCATCCCGCGGGCGGTCGCGCTGGAGATGCTCTACACCGGCGAACCGTTGAGCGCCGAGGAGGCGCTCAAGTGGGGCCTCTACAACAGGGTGGTCCCCTCGGCCGACCTGCGTGATGCGGCCGAGAAGCTGGTGCGCTCGGTGGTGGCCAACGCGCCGCTCACGCTGCGCCGCTACAAGGAGATGGTCACCAAGGGCTGGGAACTGCCGGTGCACTCCGCATTGCGGCTCTCGGTCGGTCCCAACCCCTACCTCTCCCAGGACCGCGAAGAGGGCATCCGCGCCTTCCTGGAGAAGCGCCCGCCGAACTGGCAGGGCCGCTGACCCGGTCGGACCACGTGTCCTGACTCCCGCGATCAAAGGTGATGCGAAGGAGGCCGATCCATGCGCGTGCCCAGATCCGCGGCAGCGTGGATGGCGTGTTGCATGGCGCTCGCTCTCGCCGGCTGCGGTGCCGACAAGGTCGAGGCCAGTGGAACCACCGACGAGAACGGCGCGTGTGTGCTCACGATCGGCACATTGGGCCCGCTCGCCGGGCCGGCCGCCGACTTCGGGCTGTCCATGAAGGGCACGGCCGACCTAGCTGCGGCGGAGGTGAACCAGCAGGGCGGTCTTCGGGTCGGCGAGCGGACCTGCCACGTCCGGGTGTCGCCCTACGACACCGGCTACACGAGCGCCGGGGCCGCCAACGGGGCGGGTGAGTTCATCGGCCAGGGCATCCGGTTCGTCATCGGACCGATGGGGGCCACCGAGGTCACCGGAATGAAGCCCCTCGCGGGGCGCAACGACATGCTGCTGGTGGCGAACGGGTTCGGGCGCGACGCACTGCAGCCCCGGTACCCACTGGTGTTCCACGTCGCCCCGGGGCCCTCGGTGTGGGCGGCCCCGATCATCGCCGAAGCGCGCAAGCACTTCAGCTTCAGCAAGGTCACGATCGTCGCCACCAGCGACCAGAGCGGCTCGGACATCGCCGACGTGAACGAGATCCGGTTCACGCAGGCCGGGCTCCCGGTGAGCCGCGAGAGCTACCAGCGCGGGACGCAGGACTTCGCACCGATCGTCTCGCGGATCCTCGGCCACGACCCCGACCTCGTCGACCTGGCGTCCACGCCCGCGGCCGACGCGGGCACGATGGTCAAGCAGCTGCGGCAGGCCGGCTACACGGGCACCTTCTGCCGGTTGGGCGGCGAGAGCACGGCCGAGATCGCCCGGGTCGCGGGCGGCAACGACGTGCTCGGCAACTTCTTCTACTACTCGATGGTCGATCTCAGCGACCCGAGGATGCAGCAACTGTCGGCCGAGTACGAGCAGATCGCCGGCCGCCCGGCCACCTCGCTGACGCTGGGCTGGTTGCCGGCGGCACGCGCACTGCTGCGGGCGATCTCCGCCGCCGGCACGACGACCGACACCCAGGCGGTCGCCGCACGCCTGCGTCAGGATCCGCTCGAGGACCCCGACCTGGGACGTGGCGTGTGGACGGGGCAGCAGGAGTTCGGGGTCGACCAGGAGATGTCGTTCCCGTTCTACATGGGCTACATCCGCGACGGTCAGCCGCAGCCCCTGGTGCGTCTGGAGGCGACACAGCCGTGAGCGATGTGCTGCAGGCCGTGTTCGGAGGGCTGACGCTCGGCGCCCAGTACGCCCTCATGGCGCTCGGATTCTCGATGATCTTCGGGATCCTCCGCGTGATCAACTTCGCGCACGGCGCCTTCTACACCCTCGGCGGCTACATCGGTTACTACGTCTCCACGGAGATGGGGATGCCCTTCGTCGTGGGACTGATCGTCGCAGCGCTCGTCACCGCCCTGCTCGGGTACGCCTTCGAGATCACGGTCATCGAGCAGCGCATCGACGACCACCTGGCAACGATCGTGCTCACCCTCGGGCTCGGCCTGATGATCACCGCGGGGGTGCTGATCCTCTTCGGTCCCCAGGCCGTGGCCTACAACTTCCCGCTGGACGGCACGCTGCGGATCGGCGGGGCGGCGGTTCCCTACGGCCGCCTGGTCGTGATCGGGGTCGCCGTCGTTGCCGTGATGCTCATCCACCTGTTCCTCTATCGCACGCAGACGGGGCGCGGGCTGCGCGCGATGGCCGACGACCGTCACATCGCGGTCATCCAGGGGATGCGGCCGAAGATCCTCTTCCCGCTGGCGTTCGGCATCGCCACGGGGATCGCCGGGCTCACCGGCGCCCTCGTGACGCCGTTGTTCTCGCTGGCACCCTCGATCGGCGACCAGGTCCTCATGGTCTCGTTCCTCGCGGTGATCCTCGGTGGGCTCGGCAGCCTGTCCGGGGCGGTCCTCGCCTCGTTGCTCATCGGGATGGTCGAGTCTTTCGCCGGGATCTACATCGGAGGCACGGTCGCGCCGCTCCTGCTCTTCTGCCTCGTTCTGGTGCTCCTGGTGGTCCGGCCGACCGGGCTGCTGGGCCGGGAGGTGAAGCATGTCTAGCGCCGAACTGACCACGCGGCCGCGACAGCTCGGCCGGCTCGCCGGCGCCGAGGTCGTGGCGCTCGCGCTGCTGCTACTGGCGTTCACGCTGCCGAAGATCACCGCCGACCCGTTCCTGCTGTTCTTCACGCCGACCGTGATCGTCGCGGTGCTGGCGACCCTGCACGTGTGGATCCTGCTGCGCGTCGACCTGCTCTCGTTCGCCTCGCCGTCGTTCATGGCCATCGGCGGCTACTGCGCCGCACTGACCGCGACCCATCTGACCGACAACGCGATCGCGCTGGTGGTGCTCTGCTTCGCGATCCCGGCCGTGGTCGCGCTGCCGATCGGGGCGCTGGTGCTGCGGCTGCGCGGCACCTACTTCGCACTGGTGACGTTCGTGCTCGCGCAGGTGACGGTACTGGTCATCCAGATGAGCCCCGCCTGGCTCGGCGGCAACAGCGGTATCTCCGGCTTCCCGGCAGCACAGCTCGGAACCGAGACGTTCGGGGCACGCGGACCGCTGCTGCGTTACTCCGTGATCATCGGCATCGTCGGCGTGCTCGTCGTCGCCGCCGTGACGATCCGGTGGCGCAGGCACTTCGCCGGCATCAAGGAGAACGAGCCGCTCGCCGCCAGCTTCGGGCTGCTGCCGTGGTGGCACAAGACGCTGGCCTTCGTCGCGGGCGCCGGAGTGGCAGGGCTTGCCGGGCTGGTGCTGGTGAACCAGATCGGCAACGCCCACCCCGAGTCGTTCAGCCCGTTCAGCGCGGTCAACCACGTTGCCGGGGCGGTGGTCGGCGGGGCGGGGTCGATCCTCGGCCCGATCGTCGGTGCAACCGTGCTCTCCTGGCTCACGCACACCTTCGCCGAGGAGGCCCAGTACGCGCAGCTGCTGCTCGGCGGGGTGATGGTGCTCGTGGTGCTCTTCGCCCGCGATGGCCTCACCGGGCTCGTCGCCGCGGCCGCCCGCGTGCTCACCCCGGCGACGGCGCACGAGCGTCCGACACCGACGCATCAACCTGTGGCCGTTACCACCGAGCAGCCGACGCCTGCAGGCGCGCATCCGGACCGGCCGCCGGTGCTGGACGTCGAGGGGATCGCGAAGAGCTTCGGCGGGGTCGCGGCGGTCTCCGGGATCAGCCTCGGCGTGGCGCCCGGCGAGGTCCTGGGCGTGATCGGCCCGAACGGCGCCGGCAAGACCACGCTCGTCAGCATGCTCGCCGGACAGCTCACCCCCACCGCGGGCACCGTGCGTCTCGCAGGCCACCGCGTCACCGGGATGTCGTCGGGCAGGCTCGCCCGCCAGGGCATCGCGCGCAGCTACCAGCACGTCTCGGTCTTCGCGGCGGTGACGGTGCGGGAGAACCTGGCCCGCGCGCGGGCGTACTCCTCGCGCTGGATGGACGCCGCCGACCTCGACCGCCTCCTGGCCCGGATGGGGCTCGCCGAGCGGCTCGACGACAGGGCGGGAGACCTGCCGTACGGGCTGCAGAAGACCCTCGGGCTGGTGATGGCGCTGGCGATCGAACCTCGCGTCCTGCTGCTCGACGAGCCCGCGGCCGGGCTGGAGAGCTCCGAGCGGCGCCGCGTGGACGAGATCGTGGCGTGGGCAGTGGCGCGCAACTGCGCGGTGCTCCTGGTGGAGCACGACATGGACCTGGTGCGCCGGATCTGCGATCGCGTACTCGTGATGGACACCGGACGGCCCCTCGCCGCGGGCGTCCCGGACGACGTGCTCGCCGACCCCGCGGTGATCAGCGCCTACCTGGGTACAGACGAGCCGGAGGTCGTCCGGTGACCGCGCTGCTGGAGCTGGAGAACGTCGACGTCCGCTACGGCGGGGTGCACGCCGTGCAGGGGCTCTCGCTCACGGTGGCGCAAGGCGAGACGGTCGTACTCATCGGTGCCAACGGCGCGGGCAAGTCGAGCGTGCTGCACACCGTGATCGGCACCGTCAGGGCTGCCTCCGGCGCCGTGATCTACCGCGGCCGGGACATCACCCGCTCCTCGACCAACCACCGGGCATGCAACGGGATCCGACTGTCCCCCGAAGGCCGGCGGGTCTTCGCGAGCCTCAGCGTCGAGGACAACGTGTTCAGCGGCTGCTACGGCACCTCGCGTGCCACGCGTCGGGCGACGCTCGACTGGCTCTTCGACACGTTCCCCCTGCTCAGGGAGCGGCGGCACCAGGCCGCCGGAACGCTCAGCGGCGGCCAGCAACAGATCGTCGCGCTCGCCAGGGCTCTGGCCGCCGCACCGGACCTGCTGCTGCTCGACGAGCCGTTCCTGGGCCTGTCCCCGATCGCGATCCGGGACACCAGCGCGGCCATCCGCGACGTCCAACGCCGCGGCACGGCGATCCTGCTGTCCGAGCAGATGGCCCGCCCGGCGCTCGCGCTCGCCGACCGGGGATACGTGCTGCGCACGGGGTCGCTGCGGCGCAGCGGGCCGGTGGCGGAGATCCGCGGTCTCGCACTTGCGGAGGACTACCTGTGACGACACCACTGGGACGACACCACCTGGGACGACACCACCTGGGCACCGAGCCGGAAGGATGGACGTGGACTTCGAACTGACCGACGACCAGCGGGCGATCCGGGACGCCGTCGCCGAGCTGTGCTCGCGCTTCCCGTCGGAGTACTGGCGGGAGCGCGACGCGAAGCTCGAGTACCCCGTCGAGTTCGTCGACGCGCTCGGCAAGGCCGGGTGGCTCTCCGTGCTGATCCCCGAGGAGTACGGAGGTGGCGGCGGAACCGTCGCGGACGCGGCGCTCATCCTGGAGACGATCAACCGCTCCGGCGGCACCGGGGTGCCGGCGCACGCGCAGATGTACACGATGGGCACGGTGCTGCGGCACGGCAGCGACGAGCAGAAGCAGCGGCTGCTGCCCGAGATCGCGGCCAACACCCTGCGGCTGCAGGCCTTCGGCGTCACCGAGCCCGACGCAGGCTCCGACACCACCCGCATCCGGACGTTCGCCGCCCGCGAGGGCGACCACTACGTGGTGAACGGCGCGAAGATCTGGACCTCGCGCTTCCAGCACTCGGACTACATGCTCCTGCTCACGCGGACCACCCGCTACGAGGACGTCGAGAAGAAGACCGACGGCCTGTCCGTGCTGCTGGTGGACCTGCGCGAGGCAGGCGATGCCATCTCGGTGCGGCCGATCCGGACGATGACCTCGCACGAGACCAACGAGGTCCGCATCGAGAACCTGCGCGTGCCGGTGCAGAACCGGATCGGCGAGGAGGGCAAGGGGTTCCGCTACATCCTCTCCGGACTCAACGCCGAGCGGATCCTGGTCGCCTCCGAGGTGCTCGGCGACGGTTTCTGGTTCATCGACCGCGCCACGGAGTACGCCCGCGAGCGGGTGGTGTTCGGCCGCCCCATCGGCCAGAACCAGGGCGTGCAGTTCCCGCTCGCGCAGGCCTACGCCGATCTCGAGGCCGCGAGCCTCGTGCGATGGAAGGCGGCGGCGAAGTTCGACGCCGGGGAGCAGCCGGGGTTCGAGGCGAACGCGGCGAAGCTGCTCGCCTCCAAGGCGAACTGGGCGGCGGCCAACGCGGCCATGGACACCTTCGGCGGCTACGGGCTCGCCGAGGAGTTCGAGATCGAGCGCAAGTTCCGCGAGGCCCGCCTGCCGATGGTGGCGCCGGTGAACAACAACCTGATCCTCGCCTACATCGGCCATCAGGTTCTCGGCCTTCCGAAGTCGTACTGAGCCTCGAGAGGAAGACAAGCATGGATCTCGGCCTGACGGACAAAGTCGTCGTCATCACGGGGGGCAGCAGCGGCATCGGACTCGAGACCGCCCGGCACTTCGCGTCCGAGGGCGCCCGGGTGGTGATCGCGGCGCGCCGTGAGGAGCAGTTGGCCAAGGCGGCGGCCTCGATCGCCGAGTCGACGGGCGCGACGGTCGACACGCTCAGCACCGACGTCACGAACCTCGCCGACCTCGACCGGCTCGTCGCCCACGTGACGACGACCCATGGCCGGATCGACGTGCTGGTCAACAACGCCGGCAACGGCACCTACAAGCCGTTCCTCGAAGTCACCGACGAGGAGCTGGTGCAGGGTATGGAGATCAACTTCTTCGCCCAGTTCCGGCTCACGCAGCGGTTCGCGCCGATGATGATCGAGCAGGGCGGCGGCGTGGTGGTCAACGTGACCGGCGAGACGGCGATCCGGGTGACCCAGCCGCCGTTCCGCTCGTCGTGCACCGGTCCGGCGAAGGCGGCGGAGAACCGGCTGAGCAAGATCCTCGCCACCGAGCTGGGTGAGCACGGCATCCGCGTGGTAGCCGTGGTGCCCGGGTTCGTCAACACCGAGGAGCGCTTCGCACGCTGGGGCGAAGGCCTCGGCGATGGGCTCGACGCGCAGAACGACCGAGCGGCCGCCGCCGAGCGCAGGCGGGAGTGGGGCCGCGGCATCGCGCGTCCCGGCCACGAGTGGGGCACGCCGCAGGAGCTGGCCGACCTCATCGTCTTCGCCGCCTCGAAGCGGGCCACGTTCGTCAACGGCGCGGTGCTCGTCGCCGATGGAGGGGATGACAAGTCGTGACGGTCAAACTGAAGATCCACGCCCTGCCGGCCGGGGTGCTGCGGGGGTTCCCCGCAGCCGCATTGCAGTACCAGCGCGGCTGGGGCGAGTTCCACGACGTCCCGCAGATGATGTTCGTGATCACCGGCGGCGACCACCCGATCATCGTGGACTCCGGCACACCGGAGCCCGAGTTCGTGCGGGAGCACCACGGGTACGACTTCCACCGCTCGCCCGACGAGGATCCACTTCGGACACTGCGGGGAATCGGCGTGGATCCCGAGGACGTGCGGACCATCATCCACACGCACCTGCACTGGGACCACTGCGGCAACAACCACCTGTTCCCCAACGCGAAGTACGTCGTGCAGAAGGCGGAGCTGCTCTACGCCGTCGACCCGGCCGCCCCCACGCGCACCGCGTTCGAGAACACCGACCGGATCAGCCCGCCGTGGGCGCCGATGCTCAACCGCTTCTCGACGGTGACGGGGGACGTCGAGATCGCGCCCGGAGTCGAGGTCGTGGCGCTGCCCGGGCACACGCCCGGCTCGCAGGGCGTGCTCGTGACCAGCGGGGGCGAGCGGTACCTGCTCGCCGGCGACACCTGCGACACCCGGGCGAACTGGGAGGGCGACGACCGGCTCGCGCACATCCCGTCCGGGTCGTTCACCAATCTCCTGGACTACATGGAGTCCTTCGCGAAGATGGACCGGCTCGGCGCCGAGGTGATCCCCAGCCACGACCCGGCCGTGCTCGAGATCGCGGAGTTCGGCTGATGCTCGGCTCGCTCGAAGGGATCAGGGTCGTCGACGTCACGATGAGCGTGGCGGGACCGTTCGCCACGCTCATCCTCGCCGACCTCGGCGCCGACGTGATCAAGGTCGAACGCCCGGGAATCGGCGACGACACACGCAGCTGGGGGCCGCCGTTCTGGGAGGGCGAGAGCTGCCATTTCTCGGCGCTGAACCGCAACAAGCGCAGCGTCGAGCTGGATCTGAAGGACCCGGAGGGGGCGGCGCACTTCCGTGAGCTGCTCGCCTGCGCCGATGTGTTCGTACAGAATCTGCGGCCGGGTTCGCTCGCCAAGCTGGGCTTCGGCTACGACGACGTCGCCGCCATCAACCCGCGCCTCATCTACTGCGACATGACGGGCTACGGCTCGGACGGGCCGCTGGCCTCCTCCCCCGCGTACGACCCGCTGATGCAGGCGTTCAGCGGCTTGATGAGCCTGACGGGCGAGGACGGCAGGCCGCCCTCGCGGATCCCGGTGTCGGTGCTCGACCAGGGCACGGGGATGTGGACGGCGATCGCCGTGCTCGACGCGCTGCGCACCCGCGACCGCACGGGCCTCGGCACGCACCTGGAGACCTCGCTGCTCAGCACCGCGCTGATGTGGCTGCCCGGCCAGTTCACCGGCTACTTCGCGGCGGGAGAGGTACCGAAGCGCCTCGGCTCGGGCACCGTCGGCATCTACCCCTACGCGGCGTTCCCGACGGCCACCGGCCACGTGATCATCGCGGCCGGCAACCAGAACCTCTGGACCAGGCTCTGCACGGCGCTCGACCGCACCGACCTGCTGTCCGATCCGCGCTTCGACCAGAACGCCGACCGGGTGGACCACCGCGACGAGCTCTTCGCCGAGCTGTCGGCGACGCTCGCGAAGCACGACTCCGACCACTGGGTGGGCGTTCTCGGTGACGCCGGGGTGCCGATCACCCCGATCCAGACGCTCGACGAGGTGGCCGCACACGAGCAGGTGGCCGCGATCGGCGCGTTCCAGCAGGTGCCACACCCGCGGATCCCCGGCTACACGTCGATCGCGCTGCCCGTTCGCGGCCCGGAGGGCCGGCCCGAGTTCCGCATGGCACCGCCGCTCTTGGGCGAGCACACCGACGAGGTCCTCGCGGAGCTCGCCGGACGCCGGAAGGAGGTCGAGAAGTGACCAGCACCGAAAGCACGCTTCCCACCCCACTGCCGGGGACGATCGCCGGACCGCCCGGCTTCCCCGACGTCGTCCTGGTCGAGGAGGGCATGCGCGAGGGCCTGCAGATCGAGGACGCCGGTGTGCCGGTGAAGGACAAGATCCGACTCCTGGACGCGCTGTCGGCCACCGGCTTGCGGCGGATCGTCGTCGGCAGCTTCGTCAGTCCGAAGTGGACGCCACAGATGGCGGGGATCGACGAGATCGTCGAGGGCTTCACTCCTGCGCCCGGCGTCACCTACACCGCCCTCGCGCTCAACTCGCGGGGCGTGGAGCGGCGGGCTGCCTACATCCCGCACAAGCTCTCGCTCGAGGACGAGCGCCCGTTCACACGGGTGCACCTGTGCGACGTCTTCGCGCGGCGCAACACCAACCGCTCGCAGCAGCAGGAGATCGACACCTGGTCCGGGATCGTCGAACGTGCGGCGGCCGACGGCGTGACCGAGGCGGAGATGGGCGTCAACGCGGCCTGGGGCTCGAACTGGCTGGGCCCGTTCCGCCACGAGCAGCGGATGGAACTGCTGGAACGGCAGTACGCGATGTGGACCGATCACGGCATCGCGGTCACGAAGGTCTTCCTCGGCGACCCGATGGGCTGGAACCTCCCCCACCACGTCGAGGCGGACCTGCACGCGATCCAGGAGCGCTGGCCATCGGTCAGCACGTTCCACCTCCACCTGCACAACACCCGCGGCATGGCTCCGATCAGCGCGTACTCCGCACTGCGGACCGTCCACGAGCGGTGCACGGTGGTCCTGGACGCGAGCATCGGCGGCATGGCCGGCTGCCCCTACTGCGGCAACGGCCGGGCCGCCGCTCTCACCCCGACCGAGGACCTCGTCCACCTGCTGGACGGCCTCGGCTTCGAAACCGGCGTCGACCTCGACAAGCTGATCGAGACCGTGGCACTCGCCGAGGAGATCCTGGGCCACCGGCTGTACGGCCACGTGTCCAAGGCGGGCGGCCGCCCGAAAGCCGACGCGCTGTACCCGATGGACCTGCCGTTCATCGAGACGCTGGAGCAGGCGCAGCACTTCCGGCTCGGCCCGCCGAGCTACGAGGGGGCGATGTCGCCCTGGAAGGAGCCGATCACGTCGCCGTTCCGCACGGACTCCATCACGCCCCGGAAGGACGACGCCTGATGCGGCCCGGCGCCCGCGCCACCGTGCCCACGCTCATCACCACGACGCCTCAGGGAGGCAGCCGATGACCGAGAACGTTCCCGAGGTGACCCACGGCATCGCCGAGTACGCCGTCAAGGCGGACGTCTCCGCCGCACCACCCGACGTGCTCGACCTCGCCCGGCGCACCCTCGTCGACACGGTGGGGATCAGCATCGCCGCGCGCGGCGAGGAAGCCGTGCAGATCCTGGAGCGGACGCCGGGTACCGCGCCCGGCGCGGGCACGTCCACCGTGCTGCCGACGGGGGCCCGGACCGACGCACCCACAGCGGCGCTGATCAACGGCACGGCGGCGCACGCGCTGGACTACGACGACGTCACCGAGCAGATCTACGGGCATCCCAGCGTGGTGCTGTGGCCGGCGATCCTCGCTGCGGGCGAGCAGGCCGGGGCAGGCGGGCGCGATCTGCTCGACGCCTACCTCATCGGGTTCGACGTCGTGACGGCGCTGGCCGAGGGTTTCGCCTTGCGCGAGCACTACGGGCGGGGCTGGCACTCCACCGCGACGCTCGGCGTGGTCGCCGGGGCCGCCGCGGTGTCGCGCCTGCTCGGCAGCGACGTCGAGCAGACCCGCTCCGCGCTCGGTCTCGCCGCCACGATGGCGGGCGGGAGCCGGCAGAACTTCGGCACGATGACCAAGCCGCTGCATGCGGGCCTCGCCGCTCGCGACGCCGTGCTCGCGGCGTCACTGGCCGCGGGCGGATTCACCGCCGACCCTCAGCAACTGGAGTCGCCGCTCGGCTACTTCAACCTCTACGGCGACCGCACCCGGCTGGGCGGCGTGCTGGCTGCGCTGGAGCAGCCGTGGGCGCTGCGCCGCCACGGGATCAACGTCAAGAAGTACCCCGCCTGCTACAACACCCAGCGCACCGCGGACGCCACACTCCGATTGGTGGAGCGGGACCAGCTCGACCCCGCCGAGGTGCGCCGGATCCGCGTCACGCTGGAGCCCGGTGGGATGGACCCTCTGATCCACCATCGCCCGGCCTCCGGGTTGCAGGGCAAGTTCAGCGGCGAGTACGTCGCGGCGGCAGCGGTGCTCGACCGGTCGCTCGGCCTGCGCACGTTCACCGACGAGTCGGTCACCCGGCCCGAGGCGCGCGAACTCGTGGAGCGCGCGGAGCTGACCGAGTCGGCGACGCCGCCGGTGGGGGCGCCGGAGTGGGAGTACTCGTTCGCCGTCGTGGAGGTGGAGACCGTCGGCCGGGGCACGCTCAGCGAGCGCTCGGACGTGCCGCGGGGAGACCACCGCGCTCCACTGACGCGCGACGAGCTGGAGGCGAAGTTCCGTGACGCGGTGGACTTCTCCGGCACCGGATGGGACGCCGACGAACTGCTCACCCGCCTCTGGAACATCGACACGACCAGCCCGTTCGGTGGCCTCGTGAGCGTGTAGTCGCTCCCGTGCGGCGATGGGCGCTGGCGGCGGTGTCGCTCGCGATGTCGCTGCTGCTGGTCGGCTGCGGCTCGGCCGCGGCCGACCAGAACTCCGCCCTCGCCGGGACCATCGTGCAGGCGCTGCGGGCAGGCGGGCTTCCCCTGGACTCCGTGGGGCGCTGCGCCGCGGGTTCGCCCGGGGCTCCCGCGGATCCGGGCGCCGTGGTGGTGGCGTTCCACGACCGCCGCCTGCCGGGGCCGCAGGATCCCCGGCGCGTCACGGACGGCGGAGTGATCGAAGTACTGGCCGGCCCGCCACAGGCCGAGGCACGCCGGGCACAGCTCGCCGAGCAGGTCCTGATCGCCGGCGAGTTCGGGTACGACGAAGGCGGCCAACCACTCGTGGACGAGCACGTGGTGGTCACCGGCCGCGTGGTGCTGCGGCTGGCCGGAATCCTGTCGGAGGAGCAGGTGTCCGCCTACCGCACCGCACTCGCCCACCCGCCGCACGGGGACGACGAGCCCGGACCGTGGCCGACGATCAGATGCCTGACCTGACCGCGGCCGCCGGTCGACCGTCAGCCTCCGGCCTTCTCGCGTGGCGGATGAGCGTCGCTTTCCCCCGGCAAGACCGGTGTTGGAGACGATGTAGGCGTCGGCGAGATGCCGGTCGACCGCATTGACGAGGAACCGGTCGCGGTCGGCCGACGCCCCGACGGGCAGCACCACCGACGGGCAGCACCACGAGATCGAGCGACCGGGTGGCGAGCGTCTGCTGCAGGCCGTCGCAGAGGCTGAAGTAGAAGGTCTCGCCCATCTCGGTGCGCGCCGTGACATCAACAGCATCGCCGGCTACTTCATCGCGATCATCGACCGCGCCAACCTCGGGGTCGCGGCGTTGACCATGAACGCCGACCTCGGTATCAGCGCGGCCGCGTTCGGCGTGGCCGCCAGCGTGTTCTTCGTTCCGTACGTCCTGCTCGAGGTCCCGTCGAACCTCGCGCTACAGCGGTTCGGTGCCCGCTGGTGGATCGCACGGATCATGGTGACGTGGGGCATCCTCGCTGCGGCCCACTCCCTGGTCTGGGACGTCCCGAGCCTCTACGTCGCCCGCGCTCTGCTCGGCGCGGCCGAAGCCGGCTTCTTCCCCGGCGTGATCTTCTACCTGACGCTCTGGTTCCCCGCGGCCTACCGCGGCCGCATCATGGCGATCTTCACCGCGGGCATCCCGGTCGCGCTGATCATCGGGACCCCACTGTCCGGCCTGATCCTCGAGATGGAAGGCCTGCTCGGCCTCCACGGTTGGCAGTGGGTCTACCTCATCGAGGGCCTGCCGGCCGTCGTCCTCGGGGTCCTGATCCCGTTCCTCCTCCCGGCGAACCCCGACAAGGCGAAGTTCCTCACCGCCGAGGAACGCACGTGGATCACCGACACACTGGCCGGCGAACGGGCCGAACGTGAAGCGGCCGGCGGGCACACGGGGCACGGTCGCGCGGTCCTGCGGACGCTGCTCAGCCCGCAGGTGCTCATGTTCGCCCTGGTCTACTACGGCCTCACGAACCTCAACGGCGCCGTCAGCACGTTCCTCCCGCAGATCCTCCAGCCGTTCGGCCTGAGCACCACCGAGACCACCTTCGTGGCGGCGATCCCGTACGTGTTCGGGCTGATCGGGATGCTCGTGCTCGGGCGGCTCGCCGACCGGCCGGGCCTGCGCGCGGGGAGCGTCTACGTAGCACTCGGCATCTCGTTCGTCGGCCTCGTCTGCTCGGCGATCGTCGACGAGCCGATCATCAAGCTCGTGGCGCTGTGCGTGGCGTCCGTCGGAGTCTTCGGCGTCCTGCCGACGTTCTGGGGCGTGCCCACCGCCGTCCTCACCGGAGCGGCCGCGGCGGGCGGGATCGCCCTCATCAACGCGCTCGGCAACCTGTCGAGCGTGGTCAACCCGGCGGTCATCGGGGCCATCAGGGAGAGCACAGGTGACTTCAACGGCGGCCTGCTCTGGCTCGCCGCCATGTCGCTGGTGGCGGTGATCGCGCTGGCGATCACCCTCGCTGTCTGGAAGCCGGCGACGCAGCGCCCCGTACCGGCGGCGGAGAACGGAGTTCGAGCGTGATCATCTCGCAGGTCCGGCTGCGCCGCCTGACGAGCACGATTCCGACCGACGGCGACTACTGGGAGGAGCGCCTGGTCCGCCCGATCGACGTCTACCCCGAATACCGCTCCCGGGACGACCACGAAGGCGGCGTGCAGACCCCGGACGGTTTCGAGATCACCGCCCACTTCCTCGAGATCGAGACGGACGACGGCCTGGTCGGACGCGCCGGTCCCGTCCCCGAAACCGTCGCCTGGCTGGTCGCCCGCGAGCTGCGCCCTCTATTGATCGGACGTGACCCGATCGCCGGCGAGAAGCTCTGGGACCAGATGCACCGCAGCCAGGTCCACGGGCGCCAAGGCATCTCGATGCTCGCGATCAGCGCCGTCGACTGCGCGCTGTGGGACCTGCGGGGCAGGTGGCTCGGCCAGCCAGTGTACCGCCTGATCGGCGGCCCCACGCGCGAAGCCGTTCCCGCGTACGCATCCATGCTCGGGTTCTCGGTGCGCGATCCCGACCTCGTCCGCAAGCGCGCACTCGAATACCGCGACCTCGGCTACCCGGCGCAGAAGTGGTTCTTCCGCTACGGGCCCACCAGCGGCTACGAGGGGTTGCACGCGAACGTCGACCTGGTGCGAACCGTCCGGGACGCGGTGGGCGACGACTACGACCTCATGTTCGACTGCTGGCAGTCGATGGACGTCTCCTACGTCACCGCACTGGCGTCACGCATCGCGTCCTACCGTCCACGCTGGCTCGAGGAAGTGGTCATGCCCGACCGCGTCGACGGGTACCGGCGGCTCTGGGACCGATGCACCATCCCCATCGCCGGGGGCGAGCACGAGTACACGCGCTGGGGCTTCCGCCGGTTCATCGACAGCGGCGCGCTCGACGTCGTCCAGCCGGACATCTACTGGTGCGGCGGGCTGTCCGAGACGTTGAAGATCGCGGCCTACGCGACGGCCCACGATCTCGTGGTCATCCCCCATGGCCACTCGGCGGCAGCGACTCTGCACTTCTCCCTCACGCAGTCGCCGATGCACACGCCGTTCCAGGAAGACCTCGTCAAATGGAACGGCATCCACCAGTTCTTCCTCGCCGATCCGGTGGTGCCGGTCGCCGGGACGCTGCGTCCCACCGACACCCCGGGCATCGGCATGGATCTCGACACGTCCCGCGCGACCACCGACGAAATCGTCCTGGAGTGACCGCCGATACGTGGTGGCGGACGGCCACGGTCTACCAGATCTACCCCCGCAGCTTCGCCGACTCCGACGGTGACGGCGTGGGCGACCTTCGGGGAGTCATCTCCCGGCTCGATCACCTCGTCGCTCTCGGTGTCGGCGCCCTCTGGCTATCCCCGGTCTATCCGTCCCCACAGGACGACAACGGCTACGACATCAGCGACTACTACGACATCGACCCGATGTTCGGCACGCTCGACGACTTCGACGAGTTGCTCCGCGAGGCGCACGCCCGCGGGATCCGGGTCGTGATGGATCTCGTGGTCAACCACACCTCCGACGAGCACCCGTGGTTCGTGGAGTCGCGTGACCCCGAGAGCCCGAAGCGGGACTGGTACTGGTGGCGGCCGTTGCCCAACAACTGGGGATCGCGTTTCTCCGGGCCGGCATGGGAGTTCGACGACCGATCCGGCGAGTATTACCTGCACATCTTCTCCCGCAAGCAGCCGGACCTGAACTGGGAGAACGCCGATCTCCGGCAGGAGATCCACCGGATGATGCGCTGGTGGCTCGACCGTGGAGTCGACGGCTTCCGCATGGACGTCATCAACTTCATCTCGAAGCCGGTCGGCCTCCCCGACGCCCACCTCACCGACGGCGCCCTGTACGGCGACGCCGAGGCGCTCTACACCAACGGCCCACGGCTGCACGACTTCCTGCAGGAGATGCGCCGCGAGGTGTTCGCCGGTCGGGAGGCCGTGCTCCTGACCGTCGGCGAGACCCCCGGAACGTCGGTGGACGACGCGCGCCTGCTCACCGACCCGTCCCGCGGGGAGCTCGACATGATCTTCCAGTTCGACCACGTGGAGATCGACCAGGGACGGGACAAGTGGGATATCCGCCCGCTCGACCTCGTCGCGCTGAAGCGGACGTTCGAGCGCTGGCAGCACGGGTTGTCCGACACCGGATGGAACAGCCTGTACTGGAACAACCACGACCAACCCCGAGTGGTCTCCCGGTGGGGCGACGACACGACGTATCGGGAGGAGTCCGCGAAGCTCCTGGCAACGGTCCTTCACCTGCACCGTGGCACGCCCTACGTGTTCCAGGGCGAGGAGATCGGGATGACGAACACGCGTTTCCGCTCGATCGACGACTTCGCGGACATCCAGTCACGCAACTACTACACCGAGGCCGTGACGCGGCGCGGCGAGCCCGCGGACGTCGTGCTCGACGCGCTCCGCGCACGCTCGCGGGACAACGGCCGCACGCCGATGCAGTGGGACGACACCGAGAATGCCGGGTTCAGCACCGGCACGCCGTGGCTGCGGACCAACCCCAACTTCGTGCACATCAACGCTGCCGCGCAGCTCCATGACCCCGCTTCCGTCTTCGCGCACTACCGGGCGCTGATCGCCCTGCGCAGGACGGAACCGCTCGTCACGGACGGCGCCTTCACCCTGCTCCTGCCCGACGACCCGGCCATCTACGCGTTCACGCGCACCCAGGCGGAACGCGGACTGCTGGTGCTCGCCAATTTCTCGTCCGACGCCGTCGTCGTCCCGGACGGGGCGGTGGCCGGTTGGCCGGGATCGCGGTTGATCATCGGCAACTATCCCGACTCACCGCCGACGCTGCATCGCTCGGTGCGGCTGCGTCCGTGGGAGGCGGTCGTCGTGCGCCGCGACAACGGCTGAGACCGTTGCCGATCAGCTCACTGTCGGCAGAGTGCTCTGATCGGGTGCGCTACGAGCCGAAACAGGCCCTGCAGCCTGGGCATTCCAGGCAGCGACCGCCTGGGTGAAATCGGAGCTGGGCTTGTTGAATACTCGGAACGGCGTCACAGTGACCGTGAGATTCTCATCGACGGTGAAGCCCCAGAGAACAACCGCGTAGACCTTGCCTTCATCAGCGCCCTTGCGGCATACCACCGACGCTTCGAACTGGTAGTCGCGGTTGCCGCGATCCGAGCTCGGGCCGTCGTGCAGCCAGGCACGCGAGCTGCCACGCTTCCAGATCGAGCTCTTACGCACCCACACCTCGACGTTGTCGTAGGTCTTCTTCCCGTCGTTCTTCATGCCGTACCAGCCCTGGCTCATACCACCGGTACGGTCGATCGCCACGTAATTCGGGGTCATTCGCGCGGTCCCCTGGGAAGTGACGTTGTCACGGGTGACGGAGTCGACGACCCGTACGGTCTGAATGAAGCCGATCTCATCAGCGCAGGCGGCCGGCCCGGGCCGGAACTCGAACTCGAACACGTACTTGAACGGCGTCCGCCGCTGGGCGCGGGCATCACCGTGCTGAACCTTCGACACCAACACCCTGACCGTGCCGTAGCCCTCGCCAGGTTCGGCCTGCTCGGCACCTACACCGGCCGCGCTCAGCTGCGCTCCGATCGCGGTGCGAAGGCGGGAGCCCGAGAGGCCCGAACGCCGCACCGCGTCGTCGAGGTAGCGCAGCTGATCAGGTTCGAGTGACGCCAGCTTGCTGGTCTGCCATTCCTCGAGTCGCCGATCCGACGAGTCACGGATCTGCTCCGGGGTGGGCGACGATGGCAGCCCGGAAATCAGCTGGACGACGTGATCCCAGTCGCCGGCCGCGATCGCTGTCGTACACTCCGCTTCCGTCGCATCGGGCGCAGTGTCGACAACCCGCTGCACCGTCAGCCCGTTCTCCGGCGAATTGCTCGCCGGGAGTTCGCCACTGGTTCGGTCAGCCGAAAGGCGACGGAGGAGCTGCACGACAGCAGCGTTTCCCGCGCTGCGCTGCAGCGCCAGAATTTCGGTCGCCGACCCGGCCGTCGAACGCGGAAGCGGTGCCGCACGAACGGGCCGACCGTGCACCATTCCTCGTACATCAGGGTGATCGCGCCGCCTGACCACGTCGTTCATCGAGGCGACGGCTCTGCAGAAACGTGACTGCGGGCCACGCATCGAGAGTAACCGGACAACGGTCGGCAGAAAAGACAGCCGCAACAGCACCAGTTTCACTGCTAACACCGGGAAGACCTGTATGCCAGGCTGACCGGTGGGCCTCGACGACGGCGGAGGCCTGCAGCCGGCGTCAGACTCCAGGTGCTGCGGTCATCGCTCCGACGACCTTCGCCGGGCTCAGCGGCAGCTCGGTGATCCGGGCCCCGAACGGGCGCAGGGCGTCCTCCACGGCGTTGGCGATCGCGGCGGGCACCGGGATGGTGCCGCCCTCACCCGCGCCCTTGGCACCCAGCGGGTTCAGGGGGCTCGGGGTGTGCAGGTGCACCAGTTCGACCGGGGGCACCTCGACGGCGGACGGAAGGGCGTAGTCCAGGTAGCTGGTGCTCTGCGGCTGTCCCGCCTCGTCATAGAAGGGTTCCTCGTAGAGGGCGTTGCCGATGCCGTGGGCGAAACCGCCCAGCACCTGTCCGTCCACCAGCAACGGGTTGATGACCGTGCCGCAGTCGTGGCCGATCACGTACTTGAGGATCTCGATCCCCCCGGTCTCCGGGTCGACCTCGACGACCACGGCGTGGGTTCCGCTGGCGTACGCAGCTCGCTCGGGAGCGAAGTAGGAGGTGGTCTCCAGTCCCGGCAGGATCCCCGGAGCCAGCGTGATCCCGTGCTTGCCGACGTTCGCGGCCTGGGCGATCTCCCGCAACGACACGCCACGTTCCTGCTCGTCCGCCACGCAGATCCGGTCGCCGACGAGGACCAGCCCCTCCGAACTGGTCTTGAGCATCGCCTCGGCCACCAGGAAGAGCTTCTCGCGCATCTCGCGCCCGGCCTGCAGCGTGGCCGGGCCGGCGGTGGCGGTGTTGCGGGAGGCGAACGTGCCTTGGCCGAACGGGATCCGGCTGGTGTCGCCGGTGGTGACCCGGATCAGGTCCATGTCCATGCCGAGGGCGTCGGCGGCGATCTGTGCGTAGACCGTCTCGTACCCCTGGCCCTGCGGCGCGGCGGCGAGCGTCACGATGATCGTGCCGTCGTTGGCGAGCCGGAAGCGCGACCCCTCGTACGGGCCGAGGCCGCAGCCCTCCACGTAGGCGGCGAGGCCGATCCCGATCAGGCGTCCCTGTGCCTGCAGCTCGCGCTGCCGCTCGCGCTCGCCGTCGTAGTCCAAGCGGGCGAGCACCGCTTCGAGCAGTTGCGGATAGTCGCCGCTGTCGTAGGTGAGCGGGCTGCCGTCGCGGAAGGTGAGCCCGACCCGGTAGGGGAACTCGTCGGCAGGCACGAGGTTGCGGCGCCGGAACTCGGCGGGGTCCATGCCCAGGTGCTCTGCCGCGCGGTCCACCATCCGCTCCATGGCGACCACGGCCTGCGGACGGCCCGCGCCGCGCACGGAGCTGGTCGGCACCATGTTCGTGTAGCAGGCGATCAGCTCGGAGTGGATGTTCGGGATGCGGTACTGGCCGGGCAGGGTGCTCAGCGTGATCATGGGCACCTGCAGGCCCGCGCAGTACGCCCCCTGGTCGTGCTGGAAGACGTTGCGGACGGCCAGGATGTGGCCCTCGTCGTCGAACCCGATCTCGACGTCGTGCACCTGGGTGCGCTCCATCATCGTGGCGACGAAGTTCTCCTGGCGGTCCTCGATCCACTTGACCGGGTGCCGCAGGATCTTCGCGAGGTAGGGGATCACCGCCTCCTCGCCGTAGAACTGGGCCTTCGGCCCGAACCCGCCGCCGACGTCGGGAGGCGCGACCACGCGAATCTCGTCCTCGGGTACCTCGTAGAGGTAGGCGAGCTGGTTGCGCACGTAGTGCGGGGACTGCGTGGTGTCCCAGACGGTCAGCTGCCCGGTGGCGGCGTCGAAGGACCCGACGACCCCGCGGGTCTCCATCGAGTGCCCGCCTCCGCGCGCCACCGTGAACCGTTCGCGCAGCCGATGCGGGGCGGCGGCCAGTGCAGCGTCCGGGTCGCCCGCCGTCTGGATGACGTGCACCGCGACGTTGCTGTCCATCTCCTCGTGGACGAGCGGAGCGCCGTCGGCCAGCGCCGCCCCGGTGGACGAGACCGCCGGCAGCACGTCGTACTCGGCGTCGATCAGCTCGAGCGCGTCCTCGGCGACGTGCCGGGAGACGGCGACGACCACCGCCACCGGCTCCCCGACGAAGTGCACCGACTCGGGCGGGAGCGGCAGGCGGGGGATGTCCCGCAGCTGCGGGTGGGTGACCTTCGGCGGGATCCCCTTCGCGAGCACCCGCAGATCGGCGCCTGTCCACACTCCGAAGACACCGGGCAGGGCAGCGGCGGCGCTGGTGTCGATCGCGACGATGCGGGCGGAGGCGTGCGGGCTGCGCAGGAACGCCGCCTCGTAGCAGCCGGGCAGGTCGAGGTCGTCGAGGTAGCGCGCGGCGCCGGTGAGGAGCCGGTGGTCCTCGCGGCGCCGCAGCGGCGCGCCGATCTGCGGGTTCGCCACCCGCGCGGCGCGGTCAGGCGTGGCTGTGGTCAACACGCTGGTCATCGCGACCCTTCCCCTCCGAGACCTCGAGCAGCGCCGCAACCATCCCGGCGTAGCCGGTGCAGCGGCAGATGTTGCCCGCGAGCACCTCACGGGCCTCCGCGGCGGACGCGACCGGCCCTTCGCGCAGGGCGGCCGTGGTGCTCATCAGGAATCCGCTCGTGCAGAACCCGCACTGGACGGCGTGGTGCTTGCGGAACGCCGCCTGCAGATCCCCCAGGTCGCCGTCCTCGCCCGCCAGGCTCTCGACGGTCTCGATCTCGACGCCGTCCGCCTGGGCGGCGAGCAGAAGGCAGGACCGCACCGCCGCGCCGTCGACGAGCACGGTGCAGGCGCCGCAGACACCGTGCTCGCAGCCGAGGTGGGTGCCGGTCAAGCGCAGGCGGTTGCGGAGGAAGTCGGCCAGGCTGAGGCGGCTGTCGACGATCTCGTCGTGGCGAACGCCGTTGACGGTCGTGACGACCCGGACCACGTCGTCCTGATCGGACAGGTCAGGCGGCATGGCTTCGTCCTTCCCGGTTCTGCTCGCCATGAGAGATGTCGCTGAGCACCTGGCGTGCGAGGGCCGCGACCAGATCGCGTCGGTACTCCGCTGGGGCGTGGACGTCCCCGGTGGGCTCGACCTCCTGGCGCACGGCCCGCTCGGCGGACGCGAGCGCGCGGGGTTCGAGCCGGCTGCCGATCACGACCTGCTCGGCAGCGGTGAGCCGCTGGGGGGTCGCGCCGATCCCCGCGGCGACGAGCCGGCAGGCCGTCACGGTCCCGTCGTCGTCGCGGGCCGCGACGCCCGCCACGCCGGCGAGGGCGAAGTCGCCGTGCCGCGCGGCGAACTCCCGGAAGGCGGTCGCGGTGCCGGGCGCCAGGTCGTCGATCGAGACGCCCATGAGCATCTCGTCCTCCTCCAGAGCGGTCGTGAGGTGGAAGACGAAGAAGTCGTCGGCCGGCACCATCCGTTCCCCGCGCCGGGAGGCGATGTGCAGGTGCGCCCCGAGCGCCGTCATGACCGCAGGCAACTCGGCCGCCGGGTCGGCGTGGGCGAGGCTGCCGCAGACGGTGCCGCGGTTGCGGATCTGTGGGTGGGCGACCTGCGTGAGCGCCGTGCACAGAAGCGGAAGGTCGGCGGCGAGCTCTGCCGACCGCTCCACCACGCGCTGCCGCACGAGTGCGGGGATGTGCCATCCCGTGTCCGTCCGGACGGGCTGGTCGAGTCCGGGCAGGCGGTTGATGTCCACGAGGTGCTCGGGGGCCGCCATCCGGAAGTTGAGCAGCGGCATCAGGCTCTGCCCGCCCGCGAGCACCTTGGCCTCGCCTCCGTGGTCGGCGAGCAGGTCGAGCACGTCGGCCGTCGACCGTGGCGCGTGGTAGGCGAAGCGGCCCGGCTTCATGCGACCACCGCCGCATGTCCGGCCGCCCCGGCGAGACAGCAGGTGCCCACCGAGTCGGGTTCGGCCGGTTCAGCGCCGTCGAGGTGGGCTCGCACGAGCCCGGCCAGATCAGGGCGCTCCACGAGCGACAGGTGACGGAGCCCGCTCAGAGTGCGGTGACGCCCATCGGCGACGCCCTCGGCAATCTCCCGGCCCATCGGCACGGGCGTGGCGTAGTCCTCCTCGCCCGTCACGGACAACGTCGGTGCGGTGATGCCCGCCAGCAGGTGGCGCGCGTCGAGCCGGCCCAGCGCGAGCGACGCCTCCGCGTGCGCGCCGGAGTCGGTCTCGACGAAGATCCCGGCTATGCGGCGCACCTCGTCATGCCTGGTGCGCCGGAACCGCTCGGTGAACCAGCGGTCGACCTGGAACGGCACCTGCCGCCTGCGGGGCAGCGCGACCGCCCGCTCGGCGCGCTCGGTCCAGGCGCCCCGCGCCGTCTCGCCGTACCACGCGGTGGTGTCGGCGAGCACCAGCCGGTCCACGCGTGCCTGGTGCGTTCCGGCGAACTCGATCGCGACGCTGCCACCCATCGACATGCCGAGCACGTGGGCGCTCGGCAGCCCGAGCCCGTCGAGGAGGGCGGCTAGGTCGGCCGCGAGATCGGCCGTGTCGAACGGCCCGCCGTCCCAGCCGCTCCCGCCGTGCCCGCGGGCGTCCGGCGCGATGACGTCGAAGTGCGGAGCGAGCCGCGCGGCGTACGGACCCCACATGCGGCCGTCCAGGGCCAGCGAGTGCAGCAGCACCAGCGGATGCCCACGTCCCGTCCGGCGGTAGGCGATCGGGCCGACGGGCCCGTCCACGGAGTCCGGGTTCATGCCGAACGCGGCGGCGGGGGGTAGCAGCTGATCAGGCACGAGCATTCCTGGTGAGCAGCCGGTCCAGGTTGCCGCCGAGCACCGCGGTCGTCACGTCCGCTGCGAGGCCCGCCTCCCGCACCCTTTCGACGGGTTGCGGGTCGCCCAGCGGGAACGGGAAGTCGGTGCCCAGCAACACCTGCTCGGAGCCCACGGTGTCGACGAGGTACCGAATCGCATCCGGTGTCATGGTCACGGTGTCGAAGTAGAGGTCGCAGAGGTAGTCCGACGGCCGGTCCCGATCGATCGGGTAGGACGAGAGCCGCTCGCTGCGATGTGCCCCGTCCAGCCGCCCGCCCTGGTAGGGCAGGAAGCCACCGCCGTGCACCGTGATCAGCCGCAGCCCGGGGAACCGGTCCAACGCCCCGGACAGGATCAGGCGCGCGAAGCCGAACGTGGTGTCGACGAGCCGGCAGTAGGCGTTGGCGAACTCGGCGCTGTCGGGCAGCCCCTGGGCAGCCGGACCGATGCTCGGCGGGTGCACCAGCACCGGGACGCCGAGTCCCTCGACAGCGGCCCACAGCGGATCGAGTCGCCGGTCGGCGAGGTCGTGGCAATGAACCGGATTCGTGCTGAAGACGAGGCCTGCCATCCCGTCGTGCACGACAGCGGACTCCAGGTCCTTCGCCGCCTGCTCCGGATCGTCGAGCGCCACGACGGCGAGGGTTCCGGGCCCGGCTCCGCCCGCCTCGGCGAGGACCGCTTCGTTGACCCTGTGAGCCCAGCTGCGCGCGTCGGCAGCCGACATACCGGGGGCGGGCAGCACGCCGTCCCACGGTGAGAGGAGCTGCCCGTCGATGCCGGTCCGCGTGCGGTACTCCTCGCGGAGCTCGCTCTTGGACAGGAACGGGGCGACGACGGTCGGACCCGCGCCGGGAAACTCGATGGCCCATCCCCGCTCGAGCTTGCGAGCGCTGACGCCGTCGAGATCCGATCGTCGGGCGACCTCCTCCAGCAGGGCGAGGGGCACGGTGTGCGCGTGTGCGTCGACGACGCTGTGACCGATGCTCTCCACGACCCGACCGTATGGCCGCCCACGCATGCCGACCAGCGCGAAGATCTAATGCCGGAGATTAGCCTGGCTAATGAACTACGCCATACGCCCGTCGCGGAAACAGGCGCCGTCAAGGGTAGATCGGAAAGGACTGGTCACCAGGACCGGCGTGCTACCACGCGGCCGTCACGACCTCGACCGCGGCGATGGGCACGACGAGGACCGCCAGGGCGATCACCCCCCACCGCGCGCGCTTCACGAGGCTTTCGTGAGCTGACCATGCGGCCCGGTCCTCCAGCACCCACAGGAGCCCGTACACCGCGGCGAGGCCCACCGCGATCAGCAGAATCACGAACACGTTCATGGGACTCCTTCCGACGCTGCTGGCAGGAGCACCGGCGGAGCCGCCTGATACGTGACGCCCGGGCGAAGGGCTGCGGAGTCAGAGGCCTTCCGCGCCCGCGGCCAGTTCGACGGAGGCGGCCGACACCTCCCGCAGCACGTCGAGCAGTTGTCCGACCAGCGGGTCGCGGCGGGTCTCCGGCAACGTGGCGGCGTGGATCCGGCGGCTGAACGCCGGCTCGTCGAAGGGCACGGCAACCACGTCCGGGCGCTGCGCCACCAGCGACAGCCGCGGGGCGACCGCGAGCCCCACGCCTGCGGCCACAAGACCTTGCAGCGACGGGTAGTCCTCCGTGCGGAAGACGATGTCGGGCTCGAATCCGGCGATGCGGCACATCACCTCGAACGCATCGGTGTACGGGGCACGGTGCGGGCGCGCCACCCACGCCTCCGCGCCCAGGTCGCGCAGCCGCAGCGGCTCGGTGTGGTCGGCGAGCGGATGGCCTGCCGGGAGCAGCACACACATCGGGTCGTCGAGCAGGTGGTGGCGCTCCATCATGTCCAGCGGTCGGGGGGCGAAGTCGTAGTCCCACGTCAGGCCGACGGTGACGGCACCGTCGGCGAGCTGTGCCGCGAGCTCGTCGGGCTGGCACGGGTGCAGGACGAGACGTGTCTCGGTGTGGCGCTGGCGGTACTCCTGCACCACGAGCGGGATCAGGTACGCACCCGCGGTGGAGAAGACGCCGAGGTGCACCGACGCGGGGCGCTCACCGAGGCGGTGCAGGTCGTGTTCGAGGCAGGCCAGCTCGCTCAGCAGCAGTCGGGCGCGGTCGGCGAGCAACCGTCCCGCGGCCGTCAGCCGGATCCCGCGCGGGCACCGCTCGACGAGCGCCGTGCCGACCTCCCGCTCGAGGATCGCCATCTGCTGGGAGATCGCCGACTGCGTGAGGTGCAGCCGCGCGGCCGCAGCCGTGAACGATCCCTCCTCCGCCACCGTGCAGAAGATCCGCAGCCTCCTGGTGTCGAGCACGGCCTTCCTTCCCGGCGCTCAGCGGCGCCGCCGACGTTCAGCGTCCATCCGCTGATCCGAGCCCCGTCCATCCGGACCGTTCGATCGCGCCGAGCCCGCGCATGACCAGCCCGGACGTCAAGGCCGCGGCGAGGTCGGCGTCACGGTCCTCGTAGGCGCGCACGAGACGGTCGTGGTCTTCCACCGAACGCTGGATGCGGCCCGGGAGCGACAGGCTGACGTGACGCAGCTGCAGCATCCGCAGCCCGAGGCTGTCGAGCACCCGGCACAGCGTTCGGTTGCCGGCGATCTCCGCTTCGGTGTTGCGGAAGTGGACGTTGATCCAGAAGTAGCGGTCGACGTCGTCGTCCTCCACCGCTTGTTCCAGCTGTTCCTGCAGCACCCGCAGCCGCGCGATGTCGGCGTCGCCCGCGACCTGCACCACCTCGCGGCTGACCAGCGCGTACAGGTGCGCGCGCACGCGGTAGAGCTCCCGCACCTCCTCGATCCGCAGGGGCGCGACGCGCGGCCTGCGGTGGGCGGAGATCTCGACGAACCCTTCGCGTTCCAGCGTGAGCAGGGCCTCCCGCACGGGTGTGCGGCTGCTGCCGAACGTGCGGGCGAGCTCCACCGAGTTCAGGTCGTCACCGGGCAGCAGCCTGCCCTCGATGATGTCCGTTCCGACCTTCACGATGATCTCGTCGACGATGCTCGTGCCACCGGCTCGGTTCAGCACCCGGAGCAGCTCCCGCCGCCCCAGGCTGTGCACCGGACCCGACATCGTCGTCTCGGCCGTGCTCATCGCCACCTCCACATTCCCTGTTCCCGGACCCGCTCCCGCGTCAGCCGAGCACGTCCGGCCACTTCGCCAGAACCTGGTCGCGCAGCTCCCGGCTGGTCTCCGCCACCCGCGGGAATCCCGCGAGCCTCTCGAACGGCCGGCAGGCGTCGATGACCGCCCTCGTGTTGTAGGGCGGTGCGCCCGGCTCGCGCAGCGGGTCGACCCGGCTGCCCCAGGTATAGCGCTGGACGTCGATGTCACGCCCGGGCTCGGTGCGCGTGCACACCGCCCACATGACGTCGTTGAGGCTGCGCGGGTCGACGTCGCCGTCGACCACGATCACCAGCTTGTTCATGTACGCGGCGGCGGGCAGCTGGGCGGTGAGGTGCCCCGCCTGCCGGGCGTGCCCGGCGTAGCGCTGGTGCACCGAGACGGCGAGCAGTTGGCGCCCGCCGCCGACCTCGTGGGCCCACACGCCCTCCAGCCCGGCCAGACCCGTGGAGACGAGGGCGTCGTGGATCATCGCCGACTTCATCACGCTGCGCATGTAGGAGTAGTCGTGCGGCGGCTTCCCGGGAGGCGCGCCCAGCAGGATCGGGTCGTTGCGGTAATAGACGCGCTCGACGTCCATCGTCAGGATCTGCTCGGAGCCGCCGCTGTAGTAGCCGGTCCACTCGCCGAAGGGGCCCTCGTCGGCCTTGCGGTCCGGGTACAGCCAGCCCTCGACGGCGACCTCGGCCGTGGCCGGGATCGGCAAGCCCGTCACCTCGCCGCGGATGATGTCGACCGGCCTGCCGAGCACCGCACCGGCGTAGTCCAGTTCGGAGAGATCGCGGGGCACCTCGGTGCCGGCGACGATGAGCAGCAGTGGATCCTGTCCGAGCGAGGCCGTGACCGGGGCGCGTCCCTCCTTCGCGAACCACTCCCGGACGTGCATCGCGCCGTGCTTGCCGGCCTCGATGTTCACGCTCACCGCGCGGCCGTCGTCCTGCACCTGCATCCGGTACGCCCCGGCGTTGACCTCACCGGTGTTCGGATCGGTGGTGAAGACCGCGCACCCGGTGCCGATGTAGCGGCCGCCGTCGCCCTCGTGCCAGCGCGGTACGGGGAACTTCAGCAGGTCGACGGCATCTGCATGGTCGACGTTCTCCAGGACGGGCCCCGAGTCGACCACACGCGCCCGGTGGCGCGGAGCGTTCTCGATCCACTGGTTGGGCTTGCTCCGCAGCGCCTGCACCAGTGCCCGGTCGTCGAGGTCGGTGCCCAGGCGCAGCGTGAGGCCGAGCCTCCGGGCGTTCGACATGCTGCCGGAGAGCACGCGTGCACCCTGCGAGTAGCCCACGACACGGTCGAACAGCAATGCGGACGGTGACGTGCGCCGATAGTTCACGTCCGACGCCGCACCGATCTCCAGATCCCAGTGTGCGCCCTCGACGACCTTCAGCTCGCCGAGCTCGTTCACCAGTTCCAGCCAGCTTCGCAGGTCGTCGACCTGATCCAGCGAGGTTCCCATGATGCTCGTGACTCCTTGCTAAGGCTTCTTGTAGAGCGAGTCGATGAATCCGCTTCGCTGCAGGTCGTCGACCATCGTGTTGTCCAGGTAGGACGAGATGTCGGCCGGTGGTGGGTCGTGTCGCTGCGCCGCCGCGTCGTCGAAGGCCGCTTTCGCCAGCGCGGGATCCACGGTGGGCACCTTCGCCCACAACGGGTCGAAGAAGTCGTACGCGTACTCGGCCAGGCTCGGGTCCGTGGAGCCGCTGTGCTTGCGGATGCTCGCGATGGCGGCCGCCTTGTCGGTGTGCAGGATGGCCAGGCACTCCACCTCCGACTTGACGAACGCCGCCACGGCCGCGGGATGCGACTTCAGGAAGTCGGTCGTCGTCACGTAGGCGTTCGCCGCCGACGGGTACTGCGTGAAGTCCATGACCTTGTGGAAGCCCTGCGCGCGGGTCTTCGTCCCGGTCGGCGGCTGGGTCACGATCACGTCGACGGCCCCCGTCTGGAGCGCTGTCACCTCGGCCGAGGTGCTCTTGAGGAACGTCTTCTGCACGTCGTTCTCCGTCCAGCCCTTGTCGCGCAGCAGAGCGTCCACCGACGCGTCGCCGAGCGAGCCGGGAGAGCTCAGCCCGATGCGCTTGCCCTTGAGCTGGTCGGGTGAGGTGATGCTCGGCGGGCCCCACATCTCGAGGTAGTAGCGGGGTATCGGCAGGGCGATGTAGCTCAGGCCGAAGCCGGCGAGCGCGCCCGCCGCGGTCGTGCGGGCCTCACCTGCGCCGATCTGCACACTGTTGCTGGCGATGGCCGGAAAGAGCTGCGAGCTGCTGTTGAGCAGCGTCAGCGTGACGTCGAGGCCGTTCTTCGTGAACACCCCCTTGTCCTCGCAGACGTAGAGGTCGTCGTAGGCGGCGCCGACGGCGGTGTAACCGATCGTCATCGACATGTCCGACGAGGGGGCGGCGGCGCCCGCGGTGCCACAGGCGGTCGACGCGGCCGCGACGACGACAGCGACGGCGGTGAGGAGAAGTCGTGGACGGATGACGATGCCCTTCGTGCGGGGCGCAGCACTGCGCGCCGGGGTTGGCACGGGTCAGACCGAGCTGGACCAGAAGGTGAGGCGGCGTTCGAGCCAGGCGACGCTCCGCGTGAGCAGCACGGCGAGCACCGCGATCACGACGATCGCGGCCATGGCGTTGTCCATCTCGACGTTGGAGGTCTGCGTCTGCACGACGTAACCGAGGCCCGAGTTGCCCATGAACAGCTCTGCCACGATCGCCCCGACGAGAGCGCGGCCCACGGCCTGCCGCACGCCGGCCAGGATGAACGGCAACGTGGCGGGGAAGGCGATGGCGCGCAGCGTGAGCAGCCGCGAGGCGCAGAACACCCGTGCAACGTGCAGGTAGTTGCTGTCGATGTTGCGTGCCCCGGCGATCACGTTGATCAGGAGCGGGAATGCCGCGCTCCACACGACGATCACCAGCCGCGCCTCGGCACCGATGCCGAACCAGAAGATCACGATCGGGAGGAAGACCACGAACGGCACCGCGTACATGATGCTGACGACGGGCTCGGTGAGGTCGAAGAGAATCCGGCTGCGCCCGATGATCAGGCCGAGGGGAATGCCGACCACGATCGTGATGATCATTCCGTAGACCACGCTCGACACGGTGGACAGCAGCGGGAGCCACAGGTCCCCGGTCCGGATCATCTCGACGAGCCCACCGATGGCGCCGACGGGTGAGCTGGTGAACCTGTCGTCCACCACGCCGGTCCACGCGCAGAGCTGCCAGGCGCCCAGCACCACGACGAGCCCGATGAGGCCCAGCGTCCCCGACTTCAGCCGACGCTCGCGCCGCGGACGCCGGGGCTCCACCGGGGATGCCGCGGACCTAGCCGGCGAGACGTGCGTCGTCATCGGACGTCATCCTCCGTACGGGCTGGGACTGATTCATGACGAGACCGGTGATCTCGTCGACGAGTGCCAGGAACTCGGGCGACCGCTTCACCGCGGGAAGCCGCGGTCGTGGGAGCCCGACACGGATGTCCGCGACGAGGTGCGCCGGTCCTGTCGAGAGCACGATGACCCGGTCCGCGAGGAACACCGCCTCCGGAACGTCGTGCGTGATGAACATGGCCGTCTTGCCCGCCTGGATCCCGTCGGCCTGCCAGATGCGCGTCAGCTCCTCCTGCATGACCTCCCTGGTCTGGGCGTCGAGGGCCGAGAACGGTTCGTCGAGCAGAATCAGCTCGGGATCGGTGGCCAGCGCGCGGGCCAGGTTGACCCGCTGGCTCATCCCGCCCGACAGCTCGCGTGGGTACTTCTCACCCTTTCCCTCGAGCCCGACGAGTTCGAGCAGCTCCAGCGTCCGCCGCCGCCCGTCCGCATCGAGGCGGCCATGGGCCTTGAGGCCGAACTGGATGTTCTCGACGACGGTGTGCCACGGAAACAAGGAGGCCTGCTGGAAGACCAGCGATCTCTCCGTGCCGGGGCCGACGATCTGCTGCCCGTCGAGGCTGAGCTCGCCGGATGTGACGGGGGTCAGTCCGGCGACCGCGGTGAGGAAGGTCGTCTTGCCGCAGCCGCTCGGGCCGACGACGGCGATGAACTCGTTCGCCGCGACGTCGAAGGTCAGCCCGTCGACGGCGAGTGCAAAGGTGCCCTTTCGGCCCGAGCTGTGGCCGATCTGAATATCCCGAATGCGAAGTTTCGTCACGGCTGATGCCATGTGCTCGTCCTCCTTGATCGAGCTGGTCTTCCACGAGACATAAGTCAAAGTGTCGACACTTGAAGTGAATCACTCGGATTTCAACCCGTCCAGACCCGAGATGGCCGTCCAGACGCCGCATGGGACCCACAAGTGTCGACGCGACTGTAGGGTGACGAGATATCCCCAGCGACTCGAGAGGAGCCGAGGTGGACCGCGCGACGAGGGGCTGGAACCGCTTCCTCACCGAACAGGACACGCAGTTGCTCGCCCGGACATCGTGGGCCAAACGCGAACCGTTCGGGCTGGGCACGACTCCTGCGATAATCGTCGTCGACGCTTACCGCGCCGCGCTCGGCGACTCCCGCAGACCACTTCTGGAAGCGGTCGACGCCTGGCCGTCCGCGTGTGGTCCCGCGGGCTGGGCCGCCGTCGACCGCATCGTGCCGGTCCTCGCCGCCGCCCGCGACCGGCGTGTCCCCGTCTTCTACCTCACCGGCCTCGTCGCGAACCCGAACCCGTGGAACCGCAAGCGCCGCGACCGGCCGAGAGACCCCGTCCGAACGGCCCGGGACATGCGCATCGTCGACGAGCTCACACCCGCCGACGGCGACGTCGTTCTGGAGAAGTGCACGCCGAGCGGGTTCACGAGTAGCCCGCTCGACGCGCTGCTCACCGCCGCCCGGATCGACACGGTCCTGCTCTGCGGCGAGGCGACCAGCGGGTGTGTCCGTGCCACCGCGATCGATGCCTGCGTGCTCGGCTACCAGGTCGGCGTCATCGAGGACTGCTGCTTCGACCGGATCGAGGCCAGCCACTGGATGAGTCTGTTCGACCTGGACCAGAAGTACGGAGACGTGATCGACTCCGCCGCCGCCCTCCGCTACATCGAGGGAGCCGGCGCCGCGGCAGTGGGCGCCGACGAGGTCGGGGCATGAGGATCATCGTCGGGATGACCGGGGCCAGCGGAGCGCCCTACGGCGTGCGGATGCTCGAAATCCTCCGCGACAACCCCGCCGTCGAGACGCACCTGGTGATCTCACGGGCGGCAGCACTGACGATCCGCCACGAGTGCGGCCTCGACGTGCGCGCGGTCGAGGAGCTGGCCGACGTCGTGCACAAACCCTCCGCCGTCGGGGCGACGATCGCCTCCGGCTCGTTCCCCGTGCACGCGATGCTCGTTGCGCCGTGCTCGATCAAGACGCTGTCGGCGGTCGCCCACTGTTACGCGAACGACCTGATCTCTCGCGCGGCGGACGTCTGCCTCAAGGAGGGTCGCCCACTCCTGCTCATGGTGCGTGAGACACCGCTGCACCTCGGCCATCTCCGCACCATGACCGCGGCCGCCGAAGCGGGCGCGATCCTGATGCCCCCGGCCCCGGCGTTCTACGCCCGTCCGACCTCGGTGGAGGACATCGTGGATCACACGGTGCGCCGGGCCCTGGCCCGCGTCGGGGTTCCTGGCGCCGCTCCCGCCGAATGGGACGGCAGGGTGGAGAACCGGCAGGACCGAGGCGACGCCGATGACCCGGGCGACACCGCCAACGGACACGTGATCCCGTTGCGCGACGGCCGGTGACGCCGGTGGGCTGCTAGTCCACCCGTGCCGGCACGCGGCCGAGGGCGTCGAGTGCCTCGACCACGAAGTAGATGCCGCGGAAGAAGCGCAGGACGTTGCCGCGTTCGAGCCGGATCCGCCGGTACATCACGAGCTGCCCGGCGTTGGCGCCACCGACCAGCTCCCGCCACACCTCGTGCGGAGCGGCCAGGACGTAGTCCGCCCCTTCCACCTCGGCCGCATCCACCACCGCAGCGCGCACACAGCGCCCCTGCTGCCACTCCAACAGCAGATGCGCCGGACCGCCGCCCAGCGCGGCGGGCAACTCGGCGTCCGACAGCACCCACGTGGCGTCGTATCCGGCGCGGACCTGCTCGATCCACTCCCAGTAGGTGGGCAGCTTGCTCGCCCGTAGCTCCTCGCTCGGTTCGGCGTCGACGGCCTCGCGCACTGCCTGCGCCCACTCCGGGCCGAACATGTCGGGCGCCTGCGTCACGGTCGTGGTCACCGTCAGCCTCCGGCCAGTTCGGGCTCGATGCGCTGGATCATCTGCTGGATGTCGGGCGGGAGGTCGATGCCGACGTCGGAGAGCTTCATCGACAGCTGCCGGATCATCAGCCTGCGCACCTCCTCCGGTGTCCACCCCAGGGCCTCCAGCGCGAGTCGCCTGCTCACGGCCCCGTTCATGGACAAGATCGTGCGAAGCGTCTCGTGGATCTCACGCAGCTGCGCGGGATCGGACTGCACCGCGTCACGCAGGAACCGCATCCCGCCCTGCACATGGCGCGCCTCGTCCCGACAGGTGGCGGTGAACCCCGCATAGTAGGCGGGCAGGAACTTGCGGGTGCGGCAGTAGGTGAGGGTGATCTTCATGACCGAGAGCGCGAGCACGCCCTCGATCCACAGGAAATACGTGGTGCCGTACCGGGTACGTGCCGCGAGGTCCTCCGGATCGCGCCGCAGCTCGTCGGCCTGGTACGCGAGCAGCCCGAACGGCCCCACGAACGTCTCCGACACGTAGGGGTAGGAGGCGTCCAGCACCTCCTGCACCGTGCTGCCCGGGAGCGCGACGACCTCCCGGTAGAACCGGTCGAAGAACACCGTGTGCCGAGCCTCGTCCTCGATCTGGCTCGACATGTAGATCTTGGACTCTTCACTGCCGCCGAGCATGAACACCGGCAGTTCCACCTCGACCTGACGCTCGCCGTGGTGGAATCCCGAGGAGATCGCGACGAACGCGTCGCGCTCCTCCTGGCTCATGCGCGTGCGCCAGTCGACCACGTCCTGCGTGAAGTCCAGCTCGTAGACGTCCCAGCGCTGACGCAGGTACCGCCGGTAGAGCTCCATGTGGTCCGGCAGCCGCTTCAGGTCGGCGTGCACGTAGTCGAGCACGTCGTCGATGTCCACGGCACCGATCTGCGCCAGGCTGGATCGCTCCACCGCCTCCTGCCGCGTCTGCGCCGGCAGTGCCTGTCCGATGCTCATGCCTTACCCGCCCCCCTTCGAACTCGTCGATCCGGACTGCCGTCGGCGGCCGAATTCGGGCGTTCCACCCAATATCCCGCATCGCTCCGATATGCCGGGGAACGGACGCCGATAGCCGAACCCAGCAGATCATTTCGGCTCACGCCGCGCAATGGCCCTCGGGCGCTATCTCGCCGGCACGATGAGCGCCTTCACCACGCGCTGGGCGGCGACGTCCTCGAGCGCGGCCTGGGCGCTGTCGAGACCGTACTCCCTGCTGATCAGCTCGGTCCACGGGAACTGCCGCCCGTAGCGGGCCATCACCTGCACGGATCGGTACACATGGCCGACATCGCTTCCCCAGCACCCGCGGATCTCCAGATGCTTCTGGTTGAGATCCAGATGGGGATTGAACGTGGCGTCTCCCGCGTCGGTGTACTGCCCGACGACGACGTAGCGCCCCGCATCACGGGTGAGCCGCATTCCTTCGGGAACCGCTCCCGGCACCCCCGTGGCCTCGATGGTGACGTCCGCTCCCCGCCCCTGCGTCGCATCGCGGACGGCAGCGAGCCGCTCCTCCGGGGTGGTCGAGCCGATGTCGATGACGGCGTCGGCGCCGAACCGTGTTGCCGCGTCGAGCCGGACCTCGGGACCTCCGACGACGATCACGGACCCCGCCCCCCGCAGCTGCGCGAGAACGGCAGCGCACAGGCCGACAGGCCCGGCGCCCTGGACGACGACGGTGTCACCGAAGGCGATCTCGCCCAGCGTCACGGCGTGGAGCGCGGTCGGCATCCCGCATCCACCGGCCAGGAACGCGCGCCAGTCCAGCTCGGCGGGCAGCGGGACGACGTGCACGCCGGGCCGCAGGTAGATGTACTCCGACCAGCCCCCGAGGAGCCCGTCGTCGGCCGAGAGGGTGACTCCGTAGACCTTGCGGGACGGGCAGCGGGTGGTGGCGTGCCCGACGGTGCAGTACCAGCAGCGCCCGCACGTCCCGTACACGTCGAGGAACGTGACGATCTGCCCCACCTGAAGCGGCGCTCCCGACACGTCCCTCGCGACGTCCGCTGTCGGGCCGGCGGGGCCGAGCTCGGCGACCTGGCCGACGCTGACGTGCCCCGGGATGATCGGGTACGGCACGCCCGCGAGCTGCCCCTTCCAGAGGTGCGCATCGGTTCCGCACACCTCGCTGCCGAGGGTTCGCACCAGGACCCCGCCCGGCTCGAGCTCGGGGCGTTCGAAGGCGCGCACTTCGAGCGGGGCATCCGGGGCCGTCATCACCACTGCCGAGATCACGAAATTCCTGTTCCTTCCGGCCACCTGCGAACGTCTGGGACTGCGGGGCCGTCGAACAGCGCTGGTCTCGAACCCGGGGCGACAGTATCCGTGCTCGGAGTCGCCGCGGAGATCAGCGAGCCGTCACGCGGCCGAGAGCACCGACCGTCCGGTGTCGGTGAGGCGGGCTGCGACGCGCTGCCCGACAGATCCCGGCTCGGCCACGGCGATGAGCCCGGCGCGGAACAGCTCGTGCGCTGCAAGGTGGTCGCAGTATCGCTACCACGAATCCACCGGTTCATTCAGGCCAGACGCCGCAAAACCGCACCGAGCGTGGCGACTGCCTCCTCGATCTCCGAGACCGGGCGCGCGGCATAGCCCATGACGAGCCCGGGCGCCCCCGGGCGCTGGCGATGCCACGACAGCGGCTGCACCTTGACGCCCTGCGCGAGCGCCCCCGAGGCGAGCTCCATGTCGGGGACGTCGTCCTCGAAGGTGACGGTCAGATGCAGGCCCGCCGCGGCGCCGTGCACGGTGGCCCCCGGGAGCTGCGTCTTGATCGCGCGGATCATCGCATCGCGGCGGCGACGGTGGCGTCCGCGGAGCAGGCGCAGGTGGCGCTCCAGCTCCCCCGATTCCATCAGCCGGGCCAGCACCATTTGCGGTAGCACGGCGTTGCCGAGATCGGCGTTGCGCTTGGCCGCGACGAGGTCGTCCCTGTACTCGGACGGCGCGAGCAGCCAGCCGACGCGCAGCGCCGGAGCGAGCAGTTTCGAGACGCTCCCGGTGTAGAAGACCTGCCCGAGCATCGAGCGCAGCGCAGCGACCGGCGGGCGGTCGTAGCGGTGCTCGGCGTCGTAGTCGTCCTCGACGACCAACCCGCCCTCACCCGCCCACCGCATCAGCTCACCGCGGCGCCCACCGTCGAGGACCACGCCGGTGGGGAACTGGTGTGCGGGAGTGAGCAGAACCGCAGGGGCGCCGCCGTCGCGGAGGACGTCGACGCGCAGTCCGCCGCTGTCGACCTCGATCGGCGGGGTGTCGACGTTCCAGCTCTGCAGGTGCTGGCGGACCCCGAGGGACCCGGGATCCTCCACGGCGATCTCCGTGATGCCGCGCCGGCGCAGCACCTGCGCGATCAGGCCGAGCGCCTGGGTGACCCCGGCGACCACGACCACCTCGACGGGATCGACCCGGATCCCGCGGTTGCGCGCGAGCCAGCGGGCCACGGCGAGACGCAGCACCGCGCTCCCCCGCGGATCGCCGTATCCGAAGTTCGCCGCCGACAGCTCGGCGAGCACGGATCGTTCCGCACGCACCCAGGCCGACCGGGGAAAGGCCGCCAGGTCGGGGACGCCGGGTGTCAGGTCGATCCGGGCAGGGACGGCGCGCAGCGCATCGAAGATGTCCACGCCGGGCGGTGCAGCGAACAGCGCGGCAGGCGGGGCGGCGGGCTCCTCCGACAGGGCGTCGGTCGGGCACGCCACGGGCGCCGCGACGACGACGGTGCCTGCGCGACCACGCCCGGCGACGTGCCCGTCCTCGGTGAGGCGCTGGTAGGCCTCGGTGACCACCCCGCGCGAGACGTGAAGCTCGCTCGCGAGCACCCGCGTGGCCGGCAACCTGCTTCCCAGCGGCACCCGCCCGTCGGCGATGGCTTCCCTCAGCTGGACGGCCAGCCAGTCGGCCAGACCCCCGGCCGGGGCGCCGTCGACGTCGAGCTGGAGGAAGTCTGATCCCCGACTTATGGTCCGGTTGTCCGGCTCGCGTTTGGCCCTGCCCACAGGGCCATACTGGCATCAGGGTGACGGACATGGACACAACCACGCCGACCACCGGATATGTGCACGGGTACTCGACGCATGAGGCCCGCCGGTTGAGCGACCAGGCCGACACGCTTGCCGAGCTGCTGCACTCCGACACGTTCTTCCCGCCCGGCAGCCGCGTGCTCGAGGTCGGGTGCGGGGTCGGCGCACAGACCGTGCACCTGGTGAGGTCGAGCCCGGACGCTCATCTCGTCGCCGTCGACATCTCGGAGGACTCGCTCGCGCAGGCCCGGGCCCGGGTCGCGGCACGCGCCCCGGGGGCGACCGTGGAGTGGCACCGGGCCGACCTGTTCGACCTACCGTTCGCCGACGCGGCGTTCGATCACCTCTTCCTCTGTTTCGTGCTCGAGCACCTGTCCGATCCGCGGCGCGCACTGGCCGATCTCCGACGTGTCCTTCGGCCAGGAGGAACCATCACCGTGATCGAGGGCGACCACGGGTCGGCGTTCTTCCACCCCGACAGCCTCTTCGCACGTGCGGTGATCGACTGCCAGGTCCAGCTACAGGCCGAGGCGGGCGGGAACGCGCTACTCGGCCGGCAGCTCCAGCCCCTGCTGGAGGACGCCGGCTTCGTCGACGCCGTGACCCGCCCGCGCACGGTCTACGCCGACCACACCCGCCCGGCCCTCGTCGAAGGCTTCATCCGCAACACCTTCACGGCGATGATGGAGTCGGTGCGCGATGCCGCCCTGATCACCGGCCTCCTGGCCGCGCCCGCGTGGGACCGGGGCATCGCCGACCTGCGACGCACAGCAGAGCCCGACGGGTCCTTCCACTACACGTTCTTCAAGGCACGCGCGGTGAACCCACCGTCGTGCCCAGAAACACCAGCCGCGCAGGCAGGGAGATCGGGCCGTGGTTGACGAAGCTCGGCAGGTAGGGCTGCTGCTCGTGGGGAAGCAGCAATTCGACGGACTCGATCCGCTCGAGCAGGGCCTCCAGGACGACGCGGCTCTCCAGGCGCGCCAGTGACGCCCCGATGCACGCATGCGCGCCCTTGCCGAAGGCGAGGTGCGCGGAGCCGTTCCGCCGGTCCAGCACGAGGTGCGGGCATTGCTCCCACACCTGCGGGTCGCGATTGGCGGAGCCGTAGAACACCAGCAGGCGTGACCCGGCCGGCACGTCCACGCCTCCGACGAGACTGTCGACCGTGACCAGCCGGTAGAAGCACTGGATCGGCGCTTCGAGCCGCAGGGACTCCTCGATGAACCGTCCGATCAGCTGCGGCTCGCGGCGCAGCTGCTCGAAAAGGCCCGGCGTGCGACCGAGAAGGGCCATGTTGCTGGCGAGGTGGTGGGTGGTGGTGATGTTGCCGGCGATCAGGAGTTCGATCACGAACCTCACGCACTCGCGCCGCGAGAGCTCCCCCTGGCGCTCGGCCTCGCCGATGAGCGACAGGACGTCCTCACCAGGCGTGCCGTCGCGCTCGTCCAGCAGAGTGCCGATGTACTCGGTGAACTCGTTCTGCACTCGCTCGCGGCGGGCGGCGTCTCCGGAATGACCGCCCAGTGAGCTCGTGATCTCCTCCGACCACGCACGGAACCGGTCGACGTCGCGTTGCGGCACGCCGAGCACGAGGCTGATCACCCGGATCGGCAACAGGGCCGCCAGGTCCCGGACGAGATCGATGTCGGTGCGCCCCCGCAAGCCGTCCACGAGCCGGGCACAGACCTCGCTGATCTGCGGCTCCCACGCCGCCACCCGAGCGGGGGTGAAAACGCGGTTGACGATCGACCGCCGCCGGGCGTGCAGGGGATCGTCGGACAGCAGCAGGAGCGGCCGCAGGCCCGTGCCGTCGTCCTCCGGGCGCACGGGCGGGTTGCCGACGGTGTTGGCCGACGAGAACCGTTCCCCGTCGCGCAGCACCGCGACGACGTCGGCGTGCCGGCTGACCACGTAGGCGTCCACCTCGGGGGCGTAGTGCACCCCGCGCTCCCGCATCCGCTCGTACGCCTCAGCGGGGCAGCGCAGCCCGTCCTGGTCGAGGGCGACAAGATCCGCCAGTTGCACGGCCGCTCCTGTGAGGTCCGCGCGAAGGCCACTCCCCCGCACCCCGACGACTGTGATCGCCCGGGACCGGGTCGGGGAAGCATTTTCGGCAGAGAAGAACAGTCGTCGGGATTGCTCCGCAGGATGCGACAGGGCATTTAGTGTCCGCTCGTCTACGGCGGGCAGCTCGGCGAAGGGACACCCATGATCATCGACGTGCACGGCCACGTCAGCGCACCCAGCGAGCTCTACGCCTACAAGGCCGGTCTGCTCTCCCACCGTGGTGCGCACGGGCGCGGCGGCGCCGGCATCTCCGACGACCAGCTGCGCGTCGCTCTCGAAGCGCCCAACCCGAGTTTCGGCAACCAGTCCCACCTCGCCCACCTCGACGAGGCCGGCGTCGACCTGCAGCTGATCTCGCCACGGCCGTACCAGATGATGCACAGCGAGTCTCCCGCCAAACTCGTCGAGTGGTTCACCGCGGAGACCAACGACGTCATCGCCCGTGTCTGCGCGCTCGTACCGGGCCGGTTCCGCGGAATCGCCGGGCTGCCACAGAGCATGGAGCGCTCCCCGGCGGACTGGGTCGGCGAGCTGCGCCGCTGTGTCCAGGAGCTCGGATTCGTCGGTGCGACGTTCAACCCGGACCCCTACGAGGGCACTCAGCAGCCGCCGAACCTCGGCGACAGGTTCTGGTACCCGGTGTGGGAGGCGCTGTGTGAGCTCGACGTCCCGGCGTTGATCCACTCGGCAGGCTGCCGCGCGCCCGCTCGCGAGACGTACTCGTTGCATTTCATCCAGGAGGAGACGCTCGCCGTCGTCGGGCTGCTGAACTCCAGCGTCCTCACCGACTTCCCCGACCTGAAGATCATCGTCTCCCACGGCGGCGGCGCGATCCCCTACCAGCGCGGCCGGTTCCAGCCCGGGGCCATCCGCGGGGGCGGCCGGTTCGAGGACCGGCTGCGCAGGCTGTACTACGACACCTGTCTCTACACGCAGGACTCCATCGAGCTGCTGCTGCGCGCAGTCGGGGTCGACCGTTGCCTGTTCGGCACGGAGAAGCCCGGCACCGGCTCGGTCCGTGATCCCGAGACAGGCCGTTGGATCGACGACATCCACCACCTGATCGCGGACATCGACTGGCTGACCGCGGGCGAGCGCAAGCAGCTCATGGAGACGAACGCACGCGAGCTGTTCCGGCTCTGAGAGGCGAAGGGAACATGGCCGAGATCGTGGCCGGCATCGGGACCTCGCACGGTCCCCTGCTGAACACCCCGCCCGCGAGCTGGGGAGAGCGCGGCAAGGCGGACCGGCGCAACCCGGCGCTGGTCTACAAGGGGCAGGAACACACGTTCGCCGAGCTCGACCGGCTGCGTGGCGTCGGCACGTTCGCCGACGAGTGCCTGCCCGACGTCTGGCAGAACCGGCACGCCTCGTGCCGTCGGGCGATCCGCACCCTCGGCGACGTGGTGCGCGGCGCGGGGCTCGACGCGCTCGTGGTGGTGAGCAGCGACCACAAGGAGACCTTCGGCGACGAACTGCTCCCCGCGTTCGCGATCTATCACGGCGATACCGTCGAGCACGTGCCGTTCACGCAGGAGCACCTCGACGCGATGCCGCCGGGGCTGGCGATCGCCGAGGTGGCGAACGTCCCGGACGCCCCGATCACGCGCACGTGCCATCCGGAGCTCGCTCTGCACCTCGTGAAGCACGTGGGACAGGCGGGATTCGACCCGGCCGCCTCAAGCGCGCTCCCGGCCGGACGCTACGGCGACCACGGGATCCCCCACGGCTGGGGCTTCGTCTACCAGCAGGTGCTCGACGGCAGCGGGGAGATCCCGTTCGTCCCCGTCTTCGTCAACACCTTCTGGGAGCCCAACCCGCCGACCGCAGCGCGGTGCTACGCCTTCGGGCGCGCGCTCGGCGCAGGCATCGCGGCCTTCGCCGGCGCGGATCGAGTGGGAGTCGTCGCCTCCGGTGGGCTGAGCCACATGGTCGTGGACGAGGAGCTCGACCGGGCCTTCCTCGACGCCCTGGTCGAAGACGACTCCGAGTACATGACGCAGCTTCCGGACGCACTGCTGCGCTCGGGGACGTCCGAGCTGCGGAACTGGATCGTCGTGGCCGGCGCGATGTCGGGCACCGGTCTGCGTCCCGAGGTCGTGGATTACCAGCCCTGCTACCGGACCGAGGCGGGAACGGGATGCGCGATGGGTTTCGTCACCTGGACCCCCGTCGCGGCGGCTGCGGCGTGAGCGAGCCTGCGAGCGAACCGTCAGACACAGCAGCTCTGCGAACGTGGCCGACGAGCCTCAGCGAGGAGGCGACGTGAGCGAGCCTGCGAGCGAACCGTCAGACACAGTAGCTCTGCGAACGTGGCCGACGAGCCTCAGCGAGGAGGCGACGTGAGTGACCGGACAGAACCGAAGGTGGACCTCCTGAACCTCCTGGACCGGCTGCGGGCCCTGGACAGCTGCGCGGTCTCGGACGCGCTGGACACGCTGGGGCTCGCCGGAGCCACCACCGGCCTGCGGCCGCTGTGGCCGGTTCCGGGTGTCGTCGCAGGGTTCGTCCGGACCGTGCGCGCCGGACCCCGCCCGTCGGAGGGACCCGCCGACCACATCGCCACCGCGGCGATCGAGGCGGCCCACGCCGACGACGTGCTCGTGATCGCGAACGCCGGGCGCACGGACGTCTCCTGCTGGGGCGGCATCCTGGCCGTCGCGGCTCAGGGACGGGGCCTGCGCGGAGTGGTGATCGACGGGGCGTGCCGCGACATCGCGGAGAGCGAGGAGCTCGCATTCCCGGTGTTCGGCCGCGCTGTCGTACCGGTGAGCGCGCGCGGCCGCATCGTCCAACTCGCGATGGACGAGCCCATCGACGTGGCCGGCATCCGCGTCAGCCCCGGTGACCTCGTTCTGGCCGACCGCAACGGCGTGGTGTTCGTCCCCCATGACCGCACCGGGGACGTGATCGGACTCGCGGAGCGGATCGTCGAGCGTGAGGCGGCGATGGTGGCCGCGGTCCGCGCCGGGCGCCCGGTCACCGACGTCATGCACGACTCGCGGTTCCCGTCGATCGCGTCCGAGGAAAGTGAGCGATGACCACCCCACCCACTCATCCCCTGGCCGGGTTCTCCACCGCCACGGTCTCGGACGCACTCGACCGCCTCGGTCTGCCCGGTAGCGCCTACGGGCTGCGCCCGCTCTCCGACTCGTCGGCCCGGTTCTGGGGCCGTGCGTTCACCGTTCGATACGTGACGGCAGGGGCCTCGCCAGGCACGGTCGGCGACTACCTCGACGACGTGTCCCCGGGAGATGTCGTCGTGCTGGACAACGCCGGGCGTACGGACTGCACGGTCTGGGGCGACATCCTCACCACGATCGCGGCCGACCGGGGTGTCGCGGGCACTGTGATCGACGGGGTCTGCCGCGACGTGGCGCGGGCGCTTCAGCTCGGCTACCCCATCCACAGCCGCGGCCGGTTCATGCGCACGGGCAAGGACCGTGTCGAGGTGTCCGACGTGGGCGGCCCGGTGTCGATCGGGGGCGTCCAGGTGAAGGCGGGCGACCTCGTGCTCGGTGACCCGGACGGGGTCGTCGTCGTTCCCTCCGATGTGGAGGACACGGTGCTGGGGACAGCCACGCTCATCGCGGCGGGCGAGGAGGCGATCCTGGCCGACGTCCTCGCCGGCAAGTCGACGTTGGCCCAGGCCAGGGTGCGCCACGGCTATCACCACATGCAGCGGCCGGACGAGCGGATGTGACCACCCACCGCCCCGGAGGTCGAGGCCCGTCATGCCGAACCCGATCAATCGACTGTCCTCGGTGGACAACGCCCTCCACCTGCTCAAACTCGTCGCCGAACGCGGGCCGGTCCGGCTGTCCGACGCGGCGGACTCGCTCGGCGTCGCCCGCTCGACGGCCCACCGGCTGTTGTCCTCGCTGATGCAGCACGGGTTCGTCGTCCAGGACCGGCCCAACACCCCGTATCGGCCCGGCCCGGTGCTCGCCGAGCTCGGCTTCGCGGTGATCGGTCGCATCGACCTACGCACCGTGGCACGTCCTGCGCTCGAAGCCCTCAGGGAGGCCACGCACGAGACGGCGAGCCTGCTCGTGCTCGAGCGGGGCTGCGTGCGGTTCATCGACTGCGTGGAAGGCCGCCGCACCGTCCGGGTCGGCAGCCGCACCGGTGTTCTGCTCCCCGCCACGTGCACCGCGGGTGGCAAGTCGATCCTCGCTGCGCTGCCGACGGAGCAGCTCGCCCACCACGTGCCCGAGCTGGTCCTGCCGACTCCGACCCCGCATTCGCTGCGTACGTTCGACGAGCTCGGGGCCGAGCTCGAGGAGATCAGGCGACGCGGGTACGCGATCAACCGCGAGCAGGCGGAGATCGGCATCAGCGCGGTCGGCGCATGCCTGCGGGACCGGATAGGCACGCCGATCGCCGCCCTCAACATCGCCGTTCCGTCGACCCGCATGACCGACTCCGCGGCCGAACGCCGTTTCGCCGACGAGCTGCTCGCTGCGGTGGAAGACGTCCACCGGCTGATCGAGCAGTCAGGCCCATGATTCCTCCGCACCGAACTCACCGCCCGGCGCGACTTTTTTCTTCCATGCGGAAACCGACCAAGGCGTCTTGCCGCTGAAAGGAAACCGTCCGTAGCTTGATCCGGGAGTCCTCCCGTGTGGTGCTGCTCAAGGAGGAGCGATGACCGCGACGGAACCGCCTCGGGCAACTACGGCTCACGATCCCTTCGATCACCCACCCCGCTCGCGAACGGCGTCTCGCGCCACGCACGAGCAACTCGCCGCACCCGAATCCGCCGCGCTGCCGCCGTACGCGCTCGAGTCGGTGGACCGGGCCCTGCGCCTGCTCGCGCTGCTGCCGGAACAGCGGCAGCTCCGGGTCACCGACGTCAGCCGCGAGCTCGGCGTCGCCCCGTCCACCGCCCACCGACTGCTGTCGACGCTCGCCCACCGCGGGTTCGTCACGGCGGACGTGAACACGCGGACCTATCGGACCGGTCCGGCCTTCTGGGCCCTCACCACCGCGGCCCAGCCCGCAGACGATCTTTCCTTCCGGTTGCGCCCGCACCTCAGACGGCTCTCGGAATCCGTCGAGGAAACGATCACCTTGATCGTGCTCGACGGACTGTTCTGCCGATTCATCAGCGGCGTCCGCGGGGCGCGTCCACTCCGCACCATCGTTCGGGTGGGCACGGTCCTGCCGTGTCACACCGTCTCGGGAGGAAAGGCCCTGCTGGCCGAGCTGCCTCCACGGAAGCTGCGGGCCCTGTTCGCCGGCCACCGGCTGCTGCCGATGACCCGGCGGAGCATCGCCACACTCAACGAGCTCAGCGACGAACTGGAGATGGTGCGCGAGCTGGGCTACGCCACCAACGTCGGCGAGTCCGAGGACGGAATCACCGCCGTCGCCATGCCGGTCCGGCGCCCCGACGGTACGGCCCTCGCGGCGGTCGCCGTGTCCGCTCCCACCGCACGTATCGGCGCCGTGCCCACCCGCGCGCTGCTCGACCCGCTCCAGGAAGCCGTCTCCCGGATCGGCGAGGACCTGCTGGCCGACGCGGGTTCGCTGTGACGCCCTCCGCCCGTCGGGACGCGTACGCCGGCTGAGAGGGCCCGAAACCCGACTTATTCGCGCCAGCGGAAAACAGGGTCCGATCCACCCTGGACTGTTCCGCCTGCGCATACGTTTCCTTCATCCCGCAACGCCGGATCCGCACGATCCGCGCCGCGCCTCGATGTGGAGGAACCGCATGCCGGGTGGAACACCAGTGACCACCAGACCGCCGAGCCGTGCCCGCAAGTCCGCGTTGCCTGCGTCGCTGCGCCGCCGCGGTGCGCGGCCGCTGGCCTTCCTCGGGGCGGCCGCACTGGGTCTCGTGATCCTCGTTCTCTTCGTCTACCCGGCCGTCATGGTCGTGGTCGGCGCATTCCGGACCTCCTCCCCCGGTTTCCCCGGCGAGTGGTCGTTTCAGGGCTTCGTCGACGCCTACACCGAACCCGCCACGTACGAGCTGCTCTGGAACTCGACGGCCTACTCGTTCTCGGTGATGGTGATCTCGCTGGTCCTCGCCGTCTTCTTCGCCTGGGTGGTCACTCAGACGAACACGCCGGGACGCCGGTTCGTGACGCCGATGATGATCACGCTGATCACGCTGCCGTTCCTGTTCTTCGGGATCAGCTGGGCCATGCTCGGCAACTCGAGCACCGGCCTGCTCAACCAGATCCTGAGGCTGGTCGTGCCCGTCGAGGAGGGCCCGCTCGACGTGCGGTCCTGGCCCGGAATCGTGGCCGTCGCCGTCCTCAAGATCACGGCGATCAACTACATGCTCATGCTCGGCGTCTTCCGCACGCTGGACCCGGCGCTCCGGGAGGCCTCCCTGATGGCGGGCGTGAGCAGGACGGCGACGTTCTTCCGCATCGAGCTGCCGGTGCTCGCGCCGGTGCTCCTCGCGCTCGCGCTCATGGGGTTCGTGCGTGGGCTGGAGTCGTTCGACGTGCCGCTCCTGCTGGGAGCGCCGGCCGGTATCGAGGTCTTCTCGACCCAGATCTACGACTACCTGCGCAACCACTTCCCTCCCGCGTACGCCCAGGCGAGCGCCCTGTCCGTGCTGGTCATGGCCATCATGGTCGTCCTGGTCGTCCTGATGTGGCGCTTCCTCGGCAGGCGGGACTTCACCACGCTCGGCGGCAAGGGCCAGCGCATCGAGCTCCTCGACCTCGGGCCTCGCAAGTACCTCTGCACCGCGGCCGTCGTCGCCTTCGCGCTCCTGGCCCTGGCCTTCCCGCTGGTGCAGCTGGTGCTCGGCTCCGTCCAGTCCGTGTTCGGTGTGCTGTCCTCCGGGCTCACCCTCGATCACTACCGCACGGTCCTCGGCGAGCCCGGGGTCATCTCCGCGCTGCGGAACACGGCGTTCGTCGTGGTCGTCGGCGGGTTCCTCGCGGTCGCGCTGGCCACGCTCATCGCCTACATCGTCCAGCGCGGCACGTCGAAGCTGCGGTGGGTGCTGGAGGGCGCGACGTGGCTGCCATGGGCCGTCCCGGGTGTCGTGCTCGGCCTCGGGATGCTCTGGGCGTATCTCTCGGTCCCCGGGCTGCGCACGCTCTTCGCCTCGATCTGGCTGGTCATGCTCGGCCTCATCGTCGTGGCCACGCCGGTGGCCGTACGGCTGGCCAACGCGGCGATCGCGCAGGTGCACAGGCAGCTCGAAGAAGCCGCGCGCGTGCACGGCGCAGGCCGGCTGCGCGCCGTGATCGGGGTGGTCCTGCGCCTGATCCTGCCGAGCCTGCTGGCGGGGTGGCTGATCTGTGGTGTGGTGATGGCCGGCGAGCTGGCGGTTCCGGTGCTCCTCTCCGGACCGGGCAGCCAGACGGTCCCGGTCGTGCTGCTGGAGATGACCGAGTCCGGCCGCTCGTCCGAAGCGGCCGCCGTCTTCACGCTCATGCTGGCGGCGATGGCGGCGGTGCTGGTCCTCGCGCTCGCGGTGCGCGCGGTCGGCACCCGCGTGCTCCGCGCGCGGCCGGCACCGGCGACGCGCGCTGCCCCGACAGCCGAACCGTCCCCGCTCGCCGGGTCCGTTCCGACCGCTGCGCCGGCCCGGGAGCCGTCGCCTGCGGTGCCCATCCGCACGGCGGCCGAAGGAGACTAGCTGTGGCGCAGATCGACATCGCCGGACTCACCAAGCGGTTCGACAGCGGCGCTGCCGCCGTCGACGACCTCGACCTCACCGTCCAGGACGGCGAGTTCCTCAGCCTCCTGGGGCCGAGCGGCTGCGGGAAGACCACGACCCTGCGCTGCGTGGCGGGCCTCGAGCGGCCGACGAGCGGGGAGATCCACTTCGACGGCGAGCCCATGGTGTCCCGCGGTGTGTTCGTGCCGCCGGAGAAACGGAACATGGGAATGGTCTTCCAGAGCTATGCCCTGTGGCCCCACATGACCACTTTCGGCAACGTCGCCTATCCCTTGCGGCGGGCGCGCCTGGACGGCACCGCGGTGGCGGCTCGGGTCGCCGAGATGCTCGACGTGGTCGGGCTCGCCGAGTACGGCGAGCGGCTGCCGAGCAAGCTCAGCGGCGGGCAGCAACAGCGCGTCGCGCTCGCACGTGCGCTGGTCAACCGCCCCCAGGTGGTGCTCTACGACGAGCCGCTGTCCAACCTGGACAGCCTGCTGAGGTCCCAGATGCGCCGTGAGGTGCGGAGGCTGCACGACGCGCTCGGCTCGACGTCGATCTACGTCACGCACGACCGCACCGAGGCCATGGCGCTCTCCGACCGCATCGCGGTGATGCAGGCCGGTGTCGTCCAGCAGATCGGCACTCCGCGGGAGATCTACACCTGCCCGGCCAACCGGTTCGTGGCCGACTTCATCGGGTTCGACAACCTCCTGAAGGCAGAGGTGGTCGCCTCGGACCGGGACGGCGCGCTGGTTCGGCTCGGCGGCGACGGCCCCCTCGTCCGGTGCGCGACCACCAGCGTGCGCCCGCCCGGCAGCATCGTGGAGCTCGCGGCGCGGGCCGGTGCGTTCCGCCTCGCGCCGGCGGCACCTGAGCCCGGACAGTCGTTCCGCGCCCAGGTCACGACGGTGACCTACCTCGGAGAGGACCTCGAGATCCAGGTGCAGGCGGGCGAGGTCGGGCTGCTTGCACGGATCCGCGACGCGGACGTCCGGGCCGCCACCCAGGGCACGGTCCCGGTCAGCGGTGACCAGGTGGACCTCAGCATCCGGCCAGAGGAGCTCGTGGAGATCGGCGCCTGAGCGGAGCTCGTGGCGAAGAGAAGGCGCGACGGAGGAGACGGCGATGAAGTCGGCAGCGACGAAGCTGGGACGACGACGATCCCGCTGGTTCTCGGCAGCCGTGGCGGGGGCCGTCGGCCTCCTGCTCGCGGCGTGCGGATCAGGAGGAGACACGGGAGGGGGCGGCGGGCAATCGGCGGTCGGAGCGCCGGTCCAGGAGTTGTACGCCGCGGCGCAGGCAGCGGGTGAGGACAAGGTCGTCGTCTACGGGATCAAGGGCAACGCCTGCTACGACCGGTTCTCGGAGCGCTTCCCGGGCATCACCGTGGAGTCGCAGTACATGGTCGGGGAGACCCAGGCCCGGCTCGAGCAGGAGCACGTGAGCGGTCAGAACGTCGGCGACGTTCTCCGCACCGGCTCCACGACGATGCTCGCCCTCACCAAGAGCGGGATCCTGACGCCGTTCACACCCGCGGACGTCGACGGCATCCCGGAGGAGGCGTGGGGCCCGGACCATGGGTTCGTCGTCGACTCCAAGCGCGTGGCCGGGATCGCCTACAACACGGCCCAGCTCTCCCCGGAGGAAGCTCCGAAGAGCTGGACCGACCTGGCCGACCCCCGGCTCAAGGGCAAGATCGTGATGCCGGACCCGACCGGCCCCGGGGCCGGACTCAGCATCCTGCAGGAGCTCCTGCAGACCGGCGGCGCCACCGACGACGCGTGGCTGGAGCGCTACGCCGCCAACGAGCCCGCGCTGATCCAGGGCGTTCAGCCCGCCATCGAGGCGCTCCGCAGCGGCGAGTACGCGGTGATGATGGGCGGCCTGGACCAGATGACGGGACCGCCTCTCGCAGAGGGCTCCAGCCTGAAGTGGGTGTTCCCCGTGGCGGGCGCATCGCCGGTCACCGGCCATTTCATCGGCGTCATCACGAACGCCCCGCACCCCAACGCGGCCCGGTTGCTGGAGAGCTGGCTGCTCAGCGAGGAGGGGCAGACCTGCCTCTCCCAGGAGGGCAACGAATACCCGGTACGCGACGGCGTGCCCGGCCCGCCCGGCTTCCCCCCACTCGACGAGCTCGACGCCGTCACCCCGCCCCGCCCGGTCGACTACACCGAGCTGGAGCGTCAGCAGAAGTACCTCGAACAGTTCCAGACCGTCTTCGGGCGGTCCCGATGACACCGGCCACCTGCACGGGAGGACGCGCACATGCTTCGGCCTGAGGACAACAAGCTGATCACGGAGGTCGGGCCGGGGACCCCGATGGGCGAGCTGTTCCGGCGCTTCTGGCTCCCGGTCGTGGCGAGCGAGGACATGGAGGATCCCGACGGCGCTCCGGTCCGGCTCCGGATCCTCGGTGAAGATCTGGTCGCGTTCCGCGACACCGACGGGAAGGTCGGCGTCCTGTCGGCCTACTGCCCCCACCGGCGGGCCAACCTGTTCTACGCCCGCAACGAGGAGGGCGGCCTGCGGTGCATCTACCACGGCTGGAAGTTCGACGTGACGGGCCGCTGCCTGCACATCCCGTCGGAACCGGCCCGGTCGAACTTCAAGGACAAGGTGCGCGCCCCGGGATATCCCACGCAGGAGCGCGGCGGGCTCGTGTGGGCCTACATGGGCCCCCCGGACAAGCAGCCGGAGTTCCCGGAGTACGAGTGGGCCGAGGTTCCGGCGAACCAACGCGTGATCAGCGCGAGCCTCGTCGAGTGCAACTGGTTGCAGACCCTCGAGGGCGACATCGACACGGCGCACGTGTCCTTCCTGCACCGCACGCTCAATCCGGGCACCACGCTCAAGTGGGCGCGGTTCGTCGAGAACTTCACCGAGTACGTCACCAAGGACCGGTCGCCGTCCCTGACGGTGAAGAGCACCGACTACGGCTTCGTCTACGGCGGCCGGCGAGTCGGTGGTGAGGACGACTACTACTGGCGGTTCTCACACTGGCTCGTGCCGTCCACGTCGGAGACACCGGGGTCGGCCGAGCGCCCCGGGCGCATCGTCGTCCCGATCGACGACCACAACTCGATGTCGTTCTCCTTCGTCTGGCACCCGCACCGTGCGCTCTCGGCAGAGGAGGCCATCGCGAACGGGCGGAACAACGGACAGCCGCTGCATCCGTGGGAGCTCGCCGACGGGTACGTGATCGACACGCGCCGGTCCCCGCTCAACCGCGACAACGACTTCAAGATCGACAGGCACGTGCAGCGGACCAAGCGGTTCAGCGGAATCCTCGGGACGCCGCCCGAGGAGGACCGGGCGATGACCGAGACGATGGAACCGGTGCTCGACCGCAGCAAGGAACACCTCGGGACGAGCGACATCGCGATCATCGCGATGCGCCGCCGCCTGATCAAGATGGCCAGGGACCTCGCCGACGGGGTGGAGCCTGCCCTCGCCAAGCAGGCGTGGGCGTTCCGTACCCGGGGCTACGACGTGGTGTCGCAGCACGCCGAGTTCGAGGACGTGCTCGCGGAGCACATGTCCGAGCTGACGCCCGGGCGCGTGACGCCGGCATCGAGCGGATGAGCGTCCGATCGATGACCAACGGGGAGACGAACGGGGCCGACCCGTGGCACATCGTGGACGTGGAGACGCTGGACGTCGACACGGTCGCCCTGGTCATCCACCAGGTCGAGGTCTCGCCGCGGCCCGATCAGCTGGCCTACCGGGAGTCGGAGATCGACGCGCTCTGGACCCTCGCCGACATGGCGGCCCAGGCGGGCGACACGGATGCCTCCGAGTGGCTCGAGCTCCTCTGGCAGGCGCACGACCACGTCGGCGACGGCGACCGAACACAGGCGCTCGCCACGCTCACGCGCCTGCGGGACCGGCTCGCGGAGACGGAACGGAGGCGGGGCCGACACAGCGCATCGATGTGACTCCCGTTCGGGACCGAGCTTCTGCCGATTCAGCGAATTCCGCTTCGCTGTACATCGGTCGACGTCAGTGATTTCGGACCCGCCCCGGAAATCATTGTGATCACGCCGGCCGGGCCGTGACCGGAAGCGCGTGCAACGCGTTCATCAGCAGGCCCGGCTCGGCCACGATCTCGCGCGGTGGCACGGCCGGCCGCAGGCGCGGGAACCGGGTGAGCAGGCCGGTGAATGCCGTCTGCGCCTCCAACCGCGCCAGCGGCGCCCCGAGGCAGAGATGGATGCCGTGACCGAACGCGACGTGCTGGTTGGGAGAGCGGGTCAGGTCGAGATCCTCCGCGTCGGGCCGGGTGGTGGTGTCGCGGTTGGCCGCCAGCAATCCCACCAGCACGGTATCGCCCTCCTTGATCGTGACACCGGCGAACTCGAAGGTCTCCACGGCGGTCCGCAGCGTGCTGGTCTGCACCGGCCCGTCGATGCGCAGCAGCTCTTCTACCGCGCTGGGCACACGTTCCGGTTCCGCGCCCAGCAACGCCCACGCCCCCGGCCTGCGCAGCAGCGTGTACACGCCGTTGGCGATGAGGTTGACCGTGGTCTCGTGCCCGGCCACCAGCAGCAGGTAGATCATCGAGGTGAGCTCGTCCTCGGTCAGCTGGTCGCTGCCGTCACGGGCCCCGACCAGGGCCGATGTCAGATCGTCTGCGGGCTCCCGGCGCTTGAGCGCGATCAGGTCGCGCAGGTACTCGACGAACGCCGTGGCCGCCTCGGCGTACGCCTCGACCCCGATCACGGACGCGTTGACGTCGGCGAACGACCACTCACGGAATTTCTCCCTGCCGCTCTCCGGCACGCCGAGCAACTCACAGATCACCGCGACCGGCAGTGGATAGGCGAACTCCGCGACGAGATCGAACGAGGAATCGGCCGCCCGCGCCACGAGCGGATCCAGCAGTTCGTCGGTCAGCTGCCGGATGCGCGGAGCGAGCCGTTCCACCCGCCGCCGGGTGAACGCGGCGGCCACGAGCCGCCGCAGCCGGCCGTGCTCGGGCAGATCGACGTTGAGCATGTTGCTGTTGATGGCGGAGCGCAGGGCCGGATCCAGCTCGGCGGCGAAGGGCGGTCCGGCCTTGGCAAGCCGCGGATCGGTGAGCGCGGCGCGCGCCTGCTCGTAGCGGACGACGAGCCAGGCCCATTCACCGTGGGGCAGCACGACCCGGTGCACCGGGCCGGACCTGCTGAGCGCCCGGTACAGCCGATGACGCTCATCGACATCGGTGGTGAGAAAAAAGGGTGCGGGCGGGATGGATCCGGACAATCGAGCCTCCACCGATAAGCCTGACACCGATCCACGCTGAGCTGGTGACTTTCTGTCAGCATCTCAGGACGCCGGGATGCGACCGCACGGGATGCCCCGAATTCGCCGAGAGTCAATCGGTACCATTCCAGCCGAGAAACCGGGATGAATCGTCCATCACGGACGCATTGCGCTCTCGAAATCGGGCGAGGCGAGACGCCGGCCCGGTTGACGGTGCCCGACGCACTGCACGCCGTGATCGCGTAGCACCGTGCCGGCGTCCCACCCCGCGATGGAAGGCTGGGCGGGTGTCCGACGCGATGCCCGACCCGTACCTGGCCGCCGGTGCCCGCACGAGTCCCGAGATGCGGCGTGAGGCGGTACGGCGGCGGGTGGCCGAGTCGGGCTTCGTACGCGTGGACGTGCTCGCGGGCGAGTTCGGCGTGAGCATCATGACCGTTCACCGCGATCTCGACGAGCTCGAGGAGCGCGGTTTCCTGCGCAAGGTGCGCGGCGGCGCCACGAGCGCACCCACCGCCACCTTCCACGGCGACCTGCCGCACCGCATGCAGGCCGAACAGGTCGAGAAGCAGGCACTGGCCGTCGCGGCCCTCGCCGATGAGGTCTACGCGGGGCAGGTCGTGGCGCTCGACGACAGCACCACCGCACTAGCACTGGCCCGGCTCCTGCCGGAGAAGGCACCGCTCACGGTGGTCACCCACTTCCTGCCCGTCGTCCGTGCGCTCGCGGGCCGGGCAGGTGTCGAGATCATCGGGCTGGGCGGTCGCTACGACCCGGCGTACGACTCGTTCCTGGGCCAGGCCACGGCCGAGGCGGCCGCCGACCTGCGCACCGACCTCCTCGTCATGTCCACCACCGCGGTCACCGACGGCGTCTGCTACATCCAGTCACAGGACACCGTGATCACCCGCCGGGCACTCATCGCGAGCGCGGCCCGCACCGTTGCGCTCGTCGACCACACGAAGTTCACGAAGCGTGCCCTGCACCGGCTCGTCGAGCTCTCCACGCTCGACCGCGTGCTCGTCGACAGCGCGACGTCCCCCGCCGTGGTGTCGGGCCTGCGCGCCCGCGGGGCACGGATCGACATCGTCGCGCTCCCTTAGATGGGATCGGATGTGAAGTTCGGGCCCTGATCAAGGTCTCGATACCCCTCTGAGCTGCATATTATCGACGGCACTCGATCATCGGATGTTAAATATTGCGAAGTTGAGGCCATCGCCGGTCTACTGATCGTTGCCCCGCACCCGAGCGGGGGAACGGAGGAACCATCGATGACCTCGGACGCCGTGGCGGTCTGCGTGGACGCCGGCACCACCGTGATCAAGGCGGTCGTCTTCGATGCCGACGGCCGCGAGCTCGCCGTCACCCGCCGCGGCACGGCCGTGGCTCATCCCACGCGCGAACGCTCCGAACAGGACATGGGCGAGGTATGGGACGCCGTGGTCGCCACGGTGCGCGAAGCCGTGCAGCAAGTGGCGCGCCCTGTCCGGCTGATCGCCCTCACCGCCCAGGGCGACGGCGCGTGGCTGGTGGACGCGGCGGGGAGCCCTGTCCGGCCCGCCGTACTCTGGAACGACGGCCGCGCAGCCGACATCGTCGCAGGCTGGCGCAACGAGGGCGTGCTCGACGAGGCCTTCCACACCAACGCCTCGCTGACCAACGCGGGGCTCCCCAATGCCGTGCTCCGCGTCCTCGACGTCGAGGAGCCGGACGTCCTGGACCGGGCAGCGGCCGTGCTGACCTGCGGCAGCTGGCTCCTCCTGCGGCTGACCGGCGTGCTCGGGATCGACACGTCCGAGGCGTCAGCGCCGTGGCTCGACATCGGGCGCGGCACCTACTCCGACGCGCTCGTCGCGCTCTACGGGTTGGAGCACCGGCGCGATCTGCTCCCTCCGCTCATCCCCGACTCCGACCGCGTGCACCCGCTCAGCGCCGACGCCGCCGCTCAGCTCGGGATCCCCGCGGGCACGCCTGTCGTGATCGCACCCTTCGACGTCGTCGCCACCGCGGTGGGCAGCGGAGCCACCGATCCCGGCCAGGCCACGAGCGTGCTCGGCACGACGCTCTGCACCGAGTCGGTGATCGAACGGGCCGACACCGCAGTCGAGCCGAGCGGCCTCACGCTCGCACTCGGCCGTCCGCAGCGGCTGCTACGTGTCTTTCCGACGCTCGCCGGCACCGGCGTGATCGACTGGGCCGTCGCGCTGCTCGGCCTGCCTGGCCCCGCAGCGCTGTCCGACCTCGCCGCGCAGGCACCCCCGGGTGCCGACGGGCTGCGCATGCTGCCCTACCTCTCCCCCGCGGGCGAGCGCGCCCCGTTCCTCGACGCCGCGGCGAGCGGCCTGCTCACCGGTGCGACGTTCGCGCACGGCCGGGAGCACGTCGCACGGGCGGTGCTGGAAGGCCTCGCCCACGTGATCCGGGACTGCCTCACCGCCGTCCGCAGCGGCAGCGCAGGGCCTACCGAATCCGCTGCGCCCACCGACCTGCGACTCTGCGGCGGCGGCACAGCGAGTCCACTGTGGTGCCAGCTCATCGCCGACATCACCGGCGTCGAAGCCGTGTGCACCGAGGACACCGAGACCGGTGCGAAAGGCGCGCTGCTCACGGCGCTCGCCGCGCTCGGCGACCATGCGGACGTGTCCGCGGCCGCGGCGGCGCTGGTGCGCGAGCGGCATCGGTTCGTTCCGGACAAGACCGTCCAGGATCTGCACGACGCCGAGCACGCCGAGTTCCTCGCCACCCGGGCCCTCGCCGCACAGCGATGGGCGCACTGGCGCGCGGCCCGCCCGGGTGCGCTGCATGTCTGAGGATCTCGCCTGGATCGGCGTGGACCTCGGCACGCAGAGCGTCCGGGCGCTCGCCGTCGCCGACGACGGCACCCCGCTGGCCGCCGCGTCGCGGCCGCTCACCAGCCACCGTGCCGGTCCACGCCACGAGCAGGATCCTGAACAGTGGTGGTCCGCCACATCCGCCGCGCTGGCCGAGGTAACGGCCGCGATCGCCGCCACGGCGGACACGCGCGCGATCGGCGGACTGGCCGTCTGCGCCACGTCCGGGACCGTGCTGCTCACCGGACCCGACGGCACCCCCCGCACGCCCGGCCTCATGTACGACGACATCCGCGCAGGCGACCTGGCCGACGAGGCCCAGGACGCCGGTTCGGACCTCTGGGGCCGCCTGGCCTACCGGATGCAGCCCGCCTGGGCGCTGCCGAAGCTGCTGTGGTGGCGGGACCACGGCCTGCTGCGTGACGGCGCCCGCCTGGCCCACCAGCCCGACGTGATCACCACCCGGCTGGTCGGCCGTCCTGTGGCCGCCGACTCGAGCCACGCGCTCAAGACCGGGTACGACCTGCTCGACGAGTGCTGGCCCCTCGACGTGCTCGCCCGGCTGCACCTCGACCCCGCCGTGCTGCCGCCCGTGCAGCGGGCGGGCTCGTTGCTCGGGACCGTCGGTACCGCGGCCGCCGAGCGGACCGGACTCCCGCCCGGCACCCCGGTGGTCGCGGGAATGACGGACGGATGTGCCGCCCAGCTCGGTGCGGGCGCGCTGGAGCCCGGCGAGTGGAATGCGGTGCTCGGCACCACCCTCGCGCTCAAGGGGGTGAGCAGAACGCTTCTGCACGACCCGACCGGCGCCGTCTACTCCCACCGGGCCCCGCACGGGGATCTCTGGCTTCCCGGCGGTGCGTCCAGCACGGGCGCGGGCGTGATCAGCGAGCTGTTCCCGGACACGGATCTCGACCGGCTGACGGCGGCCGCCGCCCGGGTCCACGACGTTCCACTGTGTTATCCGCTGGCGGGCACGGGCGAGCGGTTCCCGTTCGTGGCGCCGGACGCGCGGGGGTTCGGCCTCGACATCCCGGACCCGGCCACCCGGTTCGCCGCCGTCTGCCACGGCGTGGCGCACGTCGAGCGGCTCTGCTTCGACCTCCTCCATCACGCCGGTGCCGACGTATCCGGCCCTGTGAGCACCACCGGCGGCGGCGCCCGCAACCCCTGGTGGAACCAGCTGCGCTGCGACCTGCTCGGCGTGCCCGTCCGGGTACCGGCCGACGCGGAGGCCGCGCTCGGCATGGCGGTGCTCGCCGCCGGCGCCCACGACAGGGACATCGCGGGCGCCGCGAAACGGATCGTGCGCCTGCATCGCACGCTCGAACCCGATCTCACCCGTACCGCCGCCCTCGCTCCCGCGCACCGCGCGTTCGTCGACGCGCTGGAACAGCGGGGGTGGCTCGACCCAGGGCTCGCCGGCCACGCGCGGGCACGCACCGAGAGGAACGACGCATGACCACCCGGGCTCGCGCCCTCGTCGCCGGCGACCGGTTCGTGCTGAACCGGTTGCTGGCGACGGACCTGGCCACCGAAGGAGCGTTCGACGTCCGCGAGCTCGAGCTCCCGTGGCCACACGTGCCCTTCGGCCCCGTCGCGGAGGTGGACGAGGCCTCCGGCTCCGAGGACGAGCTGATCACGGCTCTGCAGGGCGTCCGCGTGTGCCTGACGCAGATGGCGCCGCTCACCCGCCGGATCCTCGCGGCCTGCCCCGATCTGGAGCTGTTCGCCGTGTCCCGCGGGGGGCCGGTCAACGCGAACCTGGAGGCGGCCACCGAGCACGGCGTCGCGGTGACGTTCGCGCCGGGACGCAACGCCACCTCCACCGCGGAGTACGCCGTCGGCCTGGTGCTCGCCGCGATGCGCCGCATCCCGCAGAGCCACCTCGGCGTCGTCGAGGGGCGTTGGGAGAGCTCGCTCTACGCCTACGAGGAGACCGGGCTCGAACTGGAAGGGGCAACGGTCGGGCTCATCGGAGCCGGGGCGGTGGGCTCGCGGGTGGCGAGGATCCTGTTGGCGTTCGGTGCCGACGTGCTGGTGGCCGACCCCTACGCCGATCCGGCCACCCTGCCGGCCGGGGTGCGGCTCGTCGAGCTGGCCGAGCTGGTCGCGACGTCGCAGGTCGTCTCGCTGCACGCGCGCGTCACGGACGAGACCCGTGGCCTGATGAACGCCGCGCGCATCGCCGCGATGCCTGCGGGATCCGTGCTGGTCAACTGCGCGCGAGGAGCGCTGGTTGACCACACCGCGCTCGCCACGGCGCTGACCGACGGGCACCTGTTCGCGGCGGGCCTCGATGTGTTCGACGTCGAGCCGCTGCCCCCCGACCATCCGCTGCGCCAGGCCCCGCACGTCGTGATGACCCCGCACCTCGCCGGGGCCAGCCGCGCGGTCGCGGAGCGGGCGAGCCGGATGGTGGCGGCCGAGGCCGGCCGATGGCTGCGTGGCCGACCACCGCTGCACTGCGCGAACCCCGACGTCCTCGTGCGGGTCCGATGACCCTGCTGCTCGCCCGGCACGGGCAGACCGTCTGGCACGCCGAGAACCGCTACGCAGGCGGACACAGCGACATCGACCTCACCCCCGCGGGTGTGCTGCAGGCCGAGCGGCTCGCCTCCTGGGCCCGCAAGCGCGGCGTCGACGCCGTGGTCGCCTCACCGCTGCGCCGAGCCGTCGAGACGGCCCGCCCGAGTGCACTGGCCTGCGAGACCGAGCTGGAGATCATCGACGACCTTCGCGAGGTGGGCTTCGGCGTCGCCGAGGGGCACACGCTCGACGAGCTCGATCCGGATGTCGCCGCCCGGTTCCGCGCCGATCCGGCCGCCCACCCCTTCCCAGGAGCCGAGCATCCCGCCGCGGCCGCCCAGCGGGCCGCCGAGACGCTGCGTGCTCTCGCCGCGCGCAGATCCACCGTGCTGGTGGTCGCGCACAACACGCTGCTGCGGCTCGGGCTGTGCACGCTGATCGGCCTGCCTGTGGCCCGCTACCGGCACGTCTTCCCCCGGCTGGAGAACGGTGCCGTCACCGAGGTGGCCGTGCCCGCCGACCGCGCGGCCCCCGCTGCGCTGCTCTCCCTCAACGTCCCCGTCCCGTGATGTTCCCCGTCCTGTGATGTTCCCCGTCCTGTGGTGTTTCCGTGCAGAGGAGTGGTCATGAGCAGTGGTGCTCGCCGTAGTCGTCATCTGGGCAAGGCCCTCGCCGTCGCCCTAGCGGCCGTGGTGACCGCAGGTCTCACCGCGTGCGCGGACGTCGACGAGGGCGGCGGCACGCCCGCGGCGGGCGGCGGCGAGACGCAGAACGCGAAGGTCGCGTTCCTCATGCCCGACATCGCCTCCACGCGCTACGAACTGGCCGACCGGCCGTTGTTCGAGGCCAAGGTCAAGCAGCTGTGTGCGGGCTGCGAGGTCGTCTACGCCAACGCGAACAGCGACGCAGCCCAGCAACAGCAGCAGGCGAACTCGGCGCTTGCGCAGGGTGTCAAGGCGATCGTGCTCGACCCCGTGGACTCGACGGCGGCAGCGAGCATCGTCACCACCGCGCGAGCCCAGGGTGTGCCGGTGATCGCCTACGACCGCCCGATCCCGGACGTGCCTGCCGACTACTACATCTCGTTCGACAACGAGGCGATCGGCGCCATGATCGCGAAGTCGCTGGTGGACAAGCTCAAGGCCGACGGTGTGCAGGGCGGGCTGCTTCAGGTCAACGGCTCGCCGACCGACGCGGCAGCGGGCCTGATCAAGAAGGGCATCCACTCCTCGATCGACCCCAGTGGCCTGCCGCTGCTCGCCGAGTTCGACACCCCCGACTGGGAACCGTCCAAGGCGCAGGACTGGGTGAGCGGCCAGATCACGAAGTTCGGCCCGCAGATCGTGGGCGTCGTCGCGGCCAACGACGGCACCGGTGGCGGCGCCATCGCCGCGTTCAAGGCCGCGGGCGCCTCGGTGCCGCCGGTGACGGGCAACGACGCCGAGCTCGCCGCCGCGCAGCGGATCATCGCGGGCGACCAGTACAACACCATCTCGAAGCCCATCAAGATCGTGGCCGAGTCCGCCGCTGTCACGGCGCTCCAGTTCGTCAACGGTGAGCGCCCGGCCGGCAAGACCACCCTGTTCAACACCCCCAGCGAGCTGTTCACGCCGACCGTGGTGACCAAGGAGAACCTCAAGGAGGTGTTGATCGACTCCGGGGAGATCAAGGCCTCGGACCTGTGCACCCCCGAGTACGCCACCGCCTGCAGCCAGGCCGGGCTCGCATGACGGCCGGTGGTCCGGCGCTGGCGCTGCGCGGCATCAGCAAGAACTTCGGTGCGGTCGCCGCGCTGACCGATGTGGACCTGGACGTCGCACCGGGCCAGGTGGTGGCTGTCGTGGGCGACAACGGTGCCGGCAAGTCCACGCTGGTGAAGGTGCTCGCCGGCGTCCACCCACCCGACTCCGGAACGATCACGTTCGGCGGCGAGCCGGTGAGGATCACCGACCCGGCGGCGGCCCATGCGCTCGGGATCGCCACCGTGTTCCAGGACCTCGCCCTGTGCGAGAACCTCAACGTCGTCGAGAACCTGTTCCTCGGCCGCGAGCTCCGCCGTCGACGCCTCGACGAGGTCACGATGGAGACGCGGTCCTGGGAGCTCCTGCGCCAGCTCTCGGCGAAGATCCCCACCGTTCGCGTGCCGGTGGCGTCGCTCTCGGGCGGCCAGCGCCAGACCGTGGCGATCGCCCGGTCGCTGCTCGGCGACCCGAAGATCATCATTCTCGACGAGCCGACGGCGGCGCTCGGCGTCGCGCAGACCGCCGAGGTGCTCAACCTCATCGAGCGGCTGCGCGAGCGCGGCCTCGGCGTGATCATGATCAGCCACAACATGGAGGACGTCCGCGCGGTGGCCGACTCCGTGGCCGTGCTGCGGCTGGGACGCAACAACGGCGTCTTCGACGTCGCCTCCGTGACATCCGAGGAGATCATCGCCGCGATCACCGGGGCCACGGACAACGCCGTGACCCGTCGGGCCGCCGCGCAGGCGGGAGGCATGCCGTGACCGACATCCACAGTGGTCCCCAGGCCGCGCCGCCGGCCTCGGAAGAGGCGCTCGACCGGCAGGACGAACGGCTGCGCCGGTCCGTCGGGGTGCGTGGCGCCGTCGCCGGGGCATTGGAGCGGATCCGGTCCGGCGACCTCGGCGTGGTGCCCGTCGTGGCCGGGCTCGTCGTGATCTGGACGGTCTTCCAGGTGCTCAACCCGATCTTCCTGTCGCCGGCCAACCTCGTGAACCTCGCGATGGAGAGCGTCGCGGTCGGCGTGATCGCCCTCGGCATCGTGGCGGTCCTCCTCGTCGGGCAGATCGACCTGTCGGTCGGCTCGGTCAGCGGCCTGGCCGCGGCGATCCTCGCCGTGACGTACGTGAGCCGGCACCTGCCCGTGTGGGTCGCGCTCTTCGCCGCGGTCGCGGCGGGATGCGCGATCGGGTTCCTCTACTCGCAGATGTTCACGCGCTTCGGGGTACCGAGCTTCGTCGCGACGCTGGCCGGGCTGCTCGGCTTCCTCGGCGCGCAGCTCTGGCTGCTCGGCGCGGCAGGTGCGATCAACCTGCCCTTCACCTCCGGGTTGGTGTTCTTCGCGCAGCTCGCCTTCGTGCCGGAGGTGCTGTCCTACGTTCTCGTGCTGGCCGCGGCGGCAGGACTGTTCGCCAGCCGGTTCCTCCTGGCGCGGGAACGCCGACGGGCCGGGCTGTCGGCGCGCTCCACGCAGCTCATCGCGGCCGAGAGCGCCGCCGTGCTCGTCGGGCTCGGGGCGGCGGTCTGGTACCTCAACCGGGGTCGCGGGGTCGGCTGGATGTTCGTGCTGTTCGTGGCGCTCGTCGTGGTGATGCACTACCTGCTCAAGCGCACCGGGTGGGGACGGTCGGTGTACGCGGTGGGCGGCAACGTGGAAGCGGCCCGGCGCGCCGGCATCAACGTGAACCGGGTCTACATGTCGGTGTTCGTGCTCTGCTCGGGGCTCGCCGCGCTCGGCGGCGTGCTCGCGGCGGCGCGGCTGGCGGCAGCGAACCAGAGCAGCGGCGGCGGCGATGTCAACCTCAACGCCATCGCGGCCGCGGTGATCGGCGGCACGAGCCTCTTCGGCGGGCGCGGCAACGCGTTCGCGGCACTCCTCGGGATCCTGGTGATCCAGTCGATCTCCAGCGGCCTGACGCTGCTGAACCTCGACAGTTCGTTCCGGTTCATGGTGACGGGGCTGGTGCTCGCACTGGCGGTGGCCCTGGACTCGGTGGCGAGGCGCAGCCGCGCGTCGCACGGACGGGCGTGACCGGGAGGCACGCTCGGTCGGACGAGCGGGGGCGGGGGCCACGGGGGCGGCCACCGCCCCCGCGACGTCTCCGGCTGTTTCGGGCATTCCGGCAGCCGATGAACAGAGCGCACCGAAGAATGGTGATTCAGACAATTCTTCGACATTGACGCCGGGCCTGCCGGATGATGTACTGGAGAAAGTAAAGTACAGTATTTCACATTTCCCGGTGCAGGATTTCCCACAATGACGTCGAAGGCGGACCGTGTCGCGCAGTTCCTGGCGCCGTCCGTCGGGCTGCGCATACCGCAGTGCCCTCGCATTCCCCCGAACCCCCTCACCGGCCCGACGGCCGGACAGCACACGACCTGAACCGCCCACACCCGCATCAGCCGCGATTCGCCCCGCTGCACACGGACGTGCCAGGAGGATCAGCTCATGTTCAGAACCCGCAGGCGCTGGCTCGTCGCGGCCTTCGTTCTCGCGATCACCGCGATCGCGTACATCGACCGGGTCAACCTCTCGATCGCGGCTCCCGTGCTCACCGAGGAGTTCCACACCAACGCCGCGGTCATGGGTCTGCTGCTGTCGAGCTTCACCTGGACCTACACCCTGCTCAACCTGCCGGCGGGCATGCTCGTCGACCGCGTGCGCACGCGGATCCTCTACTCCGCGGCACTCCTGATCTGGGCGGTGTCGAGCTTCCTCACCACGCTGGCCGGGTCCGTGGCGGCGATGTTCGGCCCTCGCCTGCTCCTCGGCGTCGGCGAGGCGCCGTTCGCTCCCGCCGCCATCAGGACGCTCGCCGACTGGCTGCCGAAGTCGGAGCGCGGCACGGGGAGCAGCATGTTCATCTCCGGCGTCGCGCTCGGCACCGCGGTCGGACCGCCCGGGCTCGCCTTCCTGGTCAGCACGTACGGCTGGCAGAGCTGCTTCATCGCGTCCGGCACGCTGTCGCTGCTGGCCGCGGTGATCTGGTACTCCTGGTACCGCCATCCCCTCGAGGACAGCAGGCTGACCGGGCGCGAGCGCGAGCTCATCCTCGCCGATCAGGAGCCCCCACAGCAGGAGGGCCGGGCCCCGTGGAGCGCGATCATCAGGCACCGCGACATCTGGGCGATCACGAGCGGGTACTTCTGCCTGCTCTACATCCTCTACACGTTCATCACCTGGCTGCCCAGCTACCTGGTGCAGGACCGGGGCATGACGGTGCTGAGCTCGGGCTTCACCACCTCGATCCCGTGGATCTGCGCGTTCGTCGTCGGGCTGCTCGGCGGCCGGATCTCCGACGCCGCCGTACGCCGGGGTGTGTCCGCACTGGACGCACGCAAGATCGTGCTGGTCACAGGGATGCTGGCGGCACTGGCGATCCTGGGCACCGCGTTCTCCGCGTCGGCGGCCGTCGCGGTGCTCTGCTTGTCCGTCTCCACCTCCGGCATCATCTTCTCCAACGGCGCGGTCTGGGCCGCCACCACGGACGTCATGCGGAGCCTGAACCTGTCCGGTTCGGCCACGGGGTTCGTCAACGGGCTGGGCAACGTCGGGGGCATCCTCGGCCCGATCGTCACCGGGGCGCTCGTCTACGCGACGGGCTCCTTCGTCGTCCCGCTCGTGGTGGCGGCCGGGCTCGCGCTCGTCGGCGCGCTCGCCTGGGCGTTCGGCATGCGCAGCGCGCCCACGGCGGCGGTGGCGGGTCGACCGGTGGCGGGGATGGGAGACGCGCGGTCGAGCGCGGCCGGAGCCGGATCATGAGGAGGAATCGATGACCACCGAGAGCGCGCTATCCGGGATCCGGGTGGTCGACGCCGCTACCCTCGCCGCCGGACCGCTGGTCGCCACCTGGCTCGCCGAGTTCGGCGCCGAGGTGATCAAGATCGAGCAGCCCCGCGGCGGCGACCCGCTGCGGCAATGGGGCGCGCAGAAGGACGGCGTCGGGCTGATGTGGAAGAGCCTGGGACGCAACAAGAAGTCGGCCACACTCGACCTGCGCCAGGAAGCGGGACGGGACCTGCTGCGTGAGCTGGTGAGCCACAGCGACGTCCTGATCGTGAACCTGCGGCCGTCCACGCTGAACCGGTGGGAGCTCGACTATCCCCGACTGCAGGCCGACAACCCGGGCCTGGTCATGCTGCACGTGTCCGGGTTCGGGGCGGGCGGTCCCAAGAGCGACCGCCCCGGGTTCGGCACGCTCGGGGAGGCGATGAGCGGGTTCGCCCACATCACCGGGCATCCCGACGGCCCGCCCACGCTGCCCTCGTTCATGCTCGGCGACGGCGTCGCCGCGCTGACGGCCACCTACGCGGTGATGATGGCGCTGTACCACCGTGACGTGCACGGCGGTGGAGGTCAGCACATCGACATCAACCTGATCGAGCCCCTCGCCCGGCTCATCGAGCAGCCCGTGCTGACCTACGACCAGCTCGGCACCGTGGCCGGGCGCACGGGCAACCGCTGGGACATCAGCGCGCCGCGCAACGCCTACCGCACCAAGGACGGGTACTGGCTGGCGATGTCGGGCAGCGCGCCCACCATCGCGATGCGGGCCCTGCGGGCGGTCGGCCGCGCCGACCTGACCGAGGACCCTCGATTCGCCGAGGCGCAGCAGCGGCTGGCCAACGCCGCCGAGATCGACCGCGTGATGGCCGAGTGGATCGGCGAGCGCACCCTCGACACCGTGATGGACGTGTTCGACGAGGAGCAGGTCGCCGCCGCCCCGATCTACGACGCCGAGCAGCTCCTCGCCGACCCCCAGATGCAGGCCCGCGGTGTCTACGCCGCACATCCCGATCCCGAGCTGGGCTCGATGCGCATCCAGGGCCCGGTCCCCCGGTTCTCCGAAACACCGGGCCGGGTCGAGCATCTGGGTCCCGCGCTGGGCGAGCACAACGACGAGATCTACCTGAACCTCCTCGGCCTCGACGCCGACCGCTACCGCCGGATGCAGGCCGACGGTGTCATCTGACGCCGTGCCCGCGACAACGCCAGTGCCGAGGAAGAGGTGCGAGAGATGACCGTCCGGGCCCGCCGCTCCGAGCTCGCCACGCCCGCGAGCAACGAGTGGATGTTCGCGAAGGCCGCCGCCTCCGGAGCCGATCTGGTGTTCCTCGACCTGGAGGACGCCGTTGCCCCGGCCCAGCGGGAAGCCGCGCGGGGGAAGGCAGCTGCTGCTCTGCGGGATCTCGACTGGGGCCGCACCGTACGCGCGATCCGCATGAACGGCGTCGACACCCGCTGGGCGCACGGCGACGTGATCGAGGTCGTCACACAGGCGCGCGAGGCCCTCGACGTGATCATCGTGCCGAAGGTCCGCAGCGCCCGGGACGTGTGGTGGGTCGACGTGCTGCTCACCCAGCTCGAGGAGGTGCTGGGCCTGCAGAAGCGCATCGCGCTCGAGGCGCTCATCGAGGAGACCGAGGGCCTGCAGAACGTCGCGGAGATCACGACGGCCAGTGACCGGCTGGAGGCCGTGATCTTCGGTGCCGGCGACTTCTCGGCGTCGCAGGGCGCACGCGTCGACACCAACTTCGATCCGGTCGTCGACTATCCCGGCGACATGTGGCACTACGCCAGGGCGCGGATCGTCGTGGCCGCCCGGGCAGCGGGTATCGACGCGATCGACGCGCCGTTTCCCGCCTACCGCGATCCCGAGGCCTATCGCACCGCCTGCGACCGTGCCGCGGCGATGGGATACGTCGGCAAGTGGGCCATCCACCCCAGCCAGGTCGGGCCGGCGAACGAGGCCTTCGCACCCACGCATGACGAGATCGCACATGCCCGGAAGGTCGTGGCGGCCTACCGCGAGGCGGAGGCGACCGGCCGCGGCGCCACCGGGCTCGACGGGATGCTCGTCGACGCCGCCCATCTGCGCCTGGCCGACAACATCACCCGCCGCGCCGAACTGCTCGGGCTCTGACCAGGAAGGGGCGCACATGTCGTCAGCACCTCGGCAACGCCGGATGACCCTCGTCGGCTTCATGCAGGCCGGCAACGTGACCGTCTACTCCGGGTCCTGGCGGTACCCGTCCGCGGACCTGTCCTTCCTGGACCTCGGGTACTACCGGAAGATCGCGCGCACCCTCGAGGAGGGGAAGTTCGATCTCGTGTTCTTCGACGACCGGCTCGCCATGCCCGGCGTCTACGGCGACTCGGTCGCCGAGGCGGTCCGCTACGGTGCGCGGCCGATCAAGCTCGACCTGACGGCGATCCTCGGCGGGATCATCGGTGCCACCGATCGGATCGGGATCGGGGCCACCTACTCCACCACCTACTACGACCCGTTCCACGTGGCCCGCACGTTCGCCACCCTCGACCACCTCTCCCGCGGCCGGGCCGCCTGGAACGTCGTCACGTCGGTCAACGACTCCGAGGCACAGAACTTCGGGCTGGAGCAGCACCTCGGCCACGACGAGCGCTACGACCGCGCCCAGGAGTTCATCGAGACCGTGGTCGCCCTCTGGGAGTCCTGGGATGACGACGCCCTGGTCATGGACCGTGAGACGGGGATCTTCGCCGATCCCGACAAGGTTCACGAGATCAACCACCGCGGGAAGTGGTTCAGCGCCCGCGGGCCACTCACCGTGCCGCGCACGCCACAGGGCAGGCCCGCGATCCTGCAGGCCGGCCAGTCCGGTCGCGGCCGGGAGTTCGCCGCGCAGTGGGCGGACCTGATCTTCACCGGCGACCCCGGCCTCGCGGTCGCCCAGCAGCACTACCGCGACCAGCGCGACCGCATCGCCGCGGCGGGCCGCTCGCCCGACGACGTGAAGTTCCTCCCCATGGCCTACACCGTGATCGGCGAGACCGAAGCGATCGCCGCGGAGAAGGAACGGCTGTTCCTCGAGAGCTACGTCCATCCGATGGCATCGCTGACGCTGCTCTCCGAGGTGCTGAACTACGACTTCTCCCAGCACGATCTGGACGACGTCGTCACCGAGGAGATGATCAACGCCGCCTCGGGGATCCGCGGCCTGGCCGACGGCGTGCGCCGGCACCTGGGCCGTCCCGACGTCACGGTGCGCGATCTGGCCGCGCATCGCGCCACCCTGCTCCAGGGCCCGCGTTTCGTCGGCACCGCCGAGCAGGTCGCCGACCAGATGGAGGAGTGGTTCCTGGGCGGGGCGTGCGACGGGTTCGTCATCGCGGCCACCCACCTCCCCGGAGCGTTCGAGGACGTCGTGCGGATGGTGGTGCCGATCCTGCAGCGCCGGGGCCTCTTCCGCACCGAGTACGAGGGCGTGACGCTGCGCGATCACCTCGGGCTCGCCCGGCCCTCATGACACCCACGGCGTTTCCCGTGTCCGTGAAAGGTGTGGTGGTGCGGGCGAACCAGGTGCTGCTCCTGAGGAACGAACGTGACGAGTGGGAGCTGCCGGGCGGCCGGATCGAGATCGGCGAGACGCCCGAGGAATGTGTGGCACGCGAGATCCGCGAGGAGACCGGCTGGACGGTCAGCATCGGACCGATCCTCGACAGCTGGATGTACTACATCGGCACTGCCCCACGGCACGTCTTCATCGTGACCTACGGCTGCCGGCTCGACACCGACGCAGAACCTGTGCTCTCCGGTGAACACCGGGAGCTCGGGCTGTTCGGCCTCGACGAGACGGCGCGGTTGCGCATGCCCGCGGGGTATCGCCGGTCGATCGCTTCCTGGTTCGTGCGACTCGGCACCTGACGACTGGGCGCCCGAACGGACTGAGCCACGGTGCCGACGCAGGCAGCGTCGGCACCGTGGCTCAGTGGGCCCGATGTCCTAGCGGGAGCGTGGATCCGCGTCGGGCTGCGTCTCCCCCGCCGTGCCCTGCGCCGCCACCTCGTACGGCGACGGGCGGTGCCCGACGTGTGCCTCGTTGCGGAAGCGTTCGACGAGGTGCGGGTAGTGCAGCTCGAACGCCGGACGCTCCGAACGGATCCGCGGCAGCTCCGTGAAGTTGTGCCGCGGCGGCGGGCAGCTCGTGGCCCACTCCAGCGAGTTGCCGAAGCCCCACGGGTCGTCCACGGTCACCACACGGCCGTAGCGGTAGCTGCGGAAGACGTTCCAGATGAACGGAAGCGTGGAGGCACCCAGCACGAACGCACCGATCGACGAGATCGAGTTCAGGATCGTGAAGCCGTCGGTCGGGAGGTAGTCGGCGTACCGGCGCGGCATGCCCTCGTTACCCAGCCAGTGCTGCACGAGGAACGTCAGGTGGAATCCGATGAACGTGAGCCAGAAATGGACCTTGCCCCAGGTCTCGTCCATCATCCGGCCGGTCATCTTCGGGAACCAGAAGTAGATGCCGGCGTAGGTGGCGAACACGATCGTGCCGAACAGCACGTAGTGGAAGTGCGCCACCACGAAGTAGGTGTCCGAGACGTGGAAGTCCAGGGGCGGGGACGCCAGCAGGATGCCCGTCAGACCGCCGAACAGGAACGTCGCGAGGAAGCCCAGCGCGAACAGCATGGGCGGCTCGAACGTGATGTGGCCCTTCCACAGCGTGCCGATCCAGTTCACGAACTTGACGCCCGTGGGAACCGCGATCAGGAACGTGGTGAAGGAGAAGAAGGCCAGCATCACGGCCCCGGTGGCGTACATGTGGTGCGCCCAGACCGCCACCGACAGCGCGGCGATGCCGAGCGTGGCGTAGATGAGGCCCTTGTAGCCGAAGATCGGCTTGCGCGCGAACACCGGGAAGACCTCGGACACGATGCCGAAGAACGGCAGCGCAACGATGTAGACCTCGGGATGGCCGAAGAACCAGAACAGGTGCTGCCACAGGATGACGCCGCCGTTGTCGGGGTCGAACACGTGGCCGCCGAGGTGGCGGTCGACCAGCAGGCCGAACAGCGCGGCGGTGAGCAGCGGGAACGCGATGATGATCAGGATGGCCGTCACCAGGATGTTCCAGGTGAAGATCGGCATCCGGAACATCGTCATGCCGGGCGCGCGCATGCACACGATCGTCGTGACGAAGTTGACGCCGCCGAGGATCGTGCCCAGACCGGACACGGCCAGACCCACGATCCACAGATCAGCACCCGCGCCCGGTGAGAACGTCACGTCGGACAGCGGGGTGTAGGCGAACCAGCCGAAGTCGGCGGCCCCACCCGGCGTCAGGAAACCGCTGATGACGGTGAGCCCGCCGAACAGGAAGAGCCAGTACGAGAACGCGTTGAGCCGCGGGAACGCGACGTCGGGCGCCCCGATCTGCAGCGGCACGATGTAGTTGGCGAAGCCGAACAGGATCGGCGTCGCGTACAGCAGCAACATGATCGTGCCGTGCATGGTGAACAGCTGGTTGTACTGCTCGTTCGACAGGAACTGCAGCCCCGGTACGGCCAGCTCACCCCGGATCAGCAGCGCCATCGCGCCGCCTGCCAGGAAGAACCCGAACGACGTCACCAGGTAGAGGATGGCGATGTCCTTGGGGTCCGTGGTCCGCAGCATCTTGAGCAGCACGGAACCCTTGGGGGTGCGCCTCGCCGGGTACGGGTGTGCTGCGATCGGCTTCGGTGCGACCGCGGTCAAGGTGCGACCTCCTGCGCGAGGGCTGGTGTCTGCACTGGCATTGCCTCCTGCACTGGACCTCCGCTGCACTGCCCGGCGATCGGACATATCGGGTGATCGCAGCTTAGCTCTACCAGACGTAGAGAACCCAGCCGGGTCGGGGACGGATCGCCCATCCCTCGCCGAGGCCGCAATACAACCATCCCGCCCGGGGTGGGCCGCAGGGTGGTCACCCGCGACCGCGGTCGCAAGCCCCGGACAGGGGCACCTGTGGTGGACGAGCAGACCTACCGGGGCGCCTGGTCCAGACCGGCGAGCATGATGTCCAGCCCGCGGGCGAACAGCTCGTCGTCGCTCCACGCTTGGTCACCGAGGTGGCCGGAGGCGACCAGCGTCGGGTAGGTCGCCGGGCTGTCCTCGATGTGCCTGCGCGCTCCGCGGCGGGCGTCGGGATCGTCGGTGCGCCGCCATGTGGTCTCGGTGAGCGCGGATCCGATCACGTAGTTGGCGAGGCCGTGGGTGGCAGCCGCGAGCCCGACGCCCGTGAACCCGGCCCGCGCGAGCGTGGACTGGAGGTACTCGGTTCTGGCGAGCACGTTCGGTCCGAGCATCGGCCTGCCCAGCAGGCCGGGCGCCCACGGGTGACGCAACATGGCGGCCCGCCAGCCGTGGATCAGCCCCCGCGCGTCGGCCCGCCAGTCCTCGCTCACCTGCGGCAGCGCCACCTCGCCGAAGATGTGGTCCAGAGCGAGGTCGAGCACGTCCTCCTTGGTCGTGACGTGCCAGTAGACGGTGGTCGCACCCACGCCGAGATGCTCGGCGAGCCTGCGCATCGTCAGCCGGTCGGCGCCCTCCCCGTCGAGCAGTTCGACCGCACCCGCGACGATCCGGTCCCGGGTCAGCGGAGGCGAGTTGCGGTAGCGACGGGGCTCGCGCAGCCACACCGCACCGGCGGTCCCGCTGGTCCGCCCACCTCGTCCGCCGGCAGGTGAACGGGAATCGGTCGCGCCCACGCCCCACACCCTAGTACGGTGCACCGTCTCTAGACCAACGTTCGAGAACTAGTCCAACGTTCGAGGAGTGGAGATGACGCAGCCGTCCGGTCGATGGTGGGTGCTGGTCACGGCCGGCCTGGCCCAGCTGGTCGTGGTGCTCGACTCGACGGTCGTGACCATCGCGCTCCCGTCCGCCCAGCAGGACCTGGCGATGACCGATGCATCCCGCAGCTGGGTCGTCACCGCGTATGCCCTCCCCTTCGGCGGCCTGCTCCTCCTCGGGGGAGGGCTCGTCGCCCGCCTGGGGCAGCGACGCGCCTTCGTCGCGGGTCTCGCCGGTTTCGCCATCGCGTCGATGGTCGCCGGCTCGGCGCCCACCGCGGCGCTTCTCTTCGCCGGCCGGGCCGGGCAGGGAGTGTCCGCCGCCCTCCTGGCCCCGGCAGGCCTCGCGATCATCTCGACGGTGTTCGTCGAACCCCGTGAGCGAAGCCTCGCGTTCGGCGTGTTCGGCGCCCTGACCGGAGCGGGGGCCGCGGTAGGCCTGCTGCTCGGCGGACTGCTCACCGAAGCCCTGGGCTGGCGTTCGTGCCTCTGGATCAACGTCCCGATCGTCGCGGCCGCTGTCGCCGGCGCGTGGCTGGTCGTCCCCTGGTCGGCAGGACGCGCGGTCCGGCTCGACCTACTCGGCACGGCGACCAGCGCCATCGGGATGAGTGCTGCGGTGTTCGGGCTCACGGAAGTCGCCACACGCGGATGGACCGATCCGCTGGTGCAGGGATCTCTGGTGCTGGGGGTGATCGGCCTGGTCGCGTTCGGCGTCGCTCAACTCAGGGTCGGCGCGCCCCTGCTGCCACCCCACGTCGTTCTCGACCGGACGCGCGGCGGCGCCTTCCTCGCGATCGGGCTGCCCCAGCTGGCGATGTTCGGGTTCTTCCTCGTGCTGACGTACTGGTTCCAGGAGATCCTGGGGTACCGGCCCCTCCAGGCCGGTCTGGCGTTCCTGCCTCTCGCCCTCACCATCGCGATCGGCTCGACCGTGATCGCGGGCGGTCTCGGCCCCCGCCTCCCCACCCGCGTTCTCATCCCGGCGGGCCTCTTGGTCATGGCGGCAGGCACGGGGCTGCTGATCGGACTCGACCCCACCGATCCGGCTCTCTACCTGATCCGGTTCCTGCCGGCCGAAGCCCTCATCGGCCTCGGCCTGGGCTGCGCCCTCACCGCCGCGGTCAACGCGTGTACCCACGGTCTCCGGCCCGACGACACCGCAGCGGCGGCCGCCGCCGTCAACGCCGTGCAGCAACTCGGCGGATCCGTCGGAACTGCCCTGCTCAACACGGTGGCCGCCGTGGTCACGATGCGCGGACTACAGCGCTCCCCGGACTTCGCGTCCTCCGATCGCCTCGTCCCGGCCACCGTCGCCGGGTTCGATGCCGCGCTCGTGACCGCGGCGACCATCCTGGCCGCCACCGCCGTCACCGTCGGGCTGGTCATTCCCCGGCGCCCGCCCGCCGATCACCACTCGGCGGCCGCCCGCGACGAGAACTGACCGAGAAATCGGCTACGGCCACGTCCGTCCACGGCGAAGCACCGACGCAATTCGTCGAATTACGACCGATCGCGCATTCGATGCTCGCAGTGATTGACCTTGACGCCCCCCGCCACCTCCGGCATCGTCGGAACCGGCGTCGCCCACCGGAGAATAGCGCGCCACCAAACGAGCACCCATGAGCCGGTAATGCGCCCCTGCAATGAGGCAGCGGATCCGGCTCTTCGACCGGCTCCGGCAATCTCTTCGATCCGACCGAGTGGGTGCACGCGCAATCCGTCGTCCATGGCTACTGGAGGTAGTTCTTACATGGCCAGCACACTCGCCGCCGGCGCCGACGCCCTCCGTGCGGCGCTGACCGGACAGCTCGTCACCCCGGAGTCGTCCGAGTACGACGACGTCAGGCGGGTGTGGAACGCCGACACGGACGGCCACCCAGCGATGATCGTCCGGTGTGAGTCGGACGCCGACGTGGTGGCGGCGATCGGCTTCGCCCGGGACGCCGGCCTGGAGATCGCGGTGCGCGGCGGCGGCCACAGCATCGCCGGGTTGTCCACCGTCGACGACGGACTGGTCATCGACCTCAGCCTGATGAACAGCGTGGAGGTCGACCCGGCTGCCCGGCGCGTCACGGTCGGTGGTGGTGCGCTGCTCAGCGACATGGACGCTGCCGCCCAGAAACACGGCCTCGCCGCACCCGCCGGAATGATCAGCCACACCGGGGTGGCCGGGCTGACGCTCGGCGGCGGCCTGGGGTGGCTCACCAGGAAAGTCGGGCTGAGCATCGACAACCTGGAGTCGGTGCGGCTGGTCACCGCAGCCGGACAGGTGGTGCGGGCCGCCGCCGACGAGAATCCCGAGCTGTTCTGGGCCGTCCGCGGCGGTGGCGGCAACTTCGGGGTGGTCACGCAGTTCGAGTTCCGCCTCCACGAGGTCGGCCCGAACATCCGGTTCGCCATGCTGTTCTACGGCCAGGAGCAGGCCGCCGAGATGTTCCGGCTCGGCCGTGAGGTGCTGGCCGACCTGCCCCGGCAGTTCACGCTGCTGATGGCAGCCACGAACGCCCCGGTGGCTCCGTTCGTCCCCGAGCAGTTCCACGACCAGCGTGGTTACGCCATCCTGCTGGCCGACGTCAGCCCGGAGGAGCAGGGCGCCGAGGCGCACGACCAGGTGGTCGCCCGGATCCGGGAGCAGTTGCCGCCGCTGTTCGACTCGGTCGGTCCGATGCCCTTCGTCGAGCTGCAGAAGCTCTCCGACGAAAGGACGGCCTGGGGCCACTACTGCTACGAGAAGAGCGCGAACTTCACCGAGCTGTCCGACGAGGTCATCGAGGTCCTCGTCGAGCAGGCACCGCTGCGGACCTCACCACTGTCCATGTTCCTGATGGCCCGGCTGGACGGCGCCTACAGCGACGTTCCTGACGGCGACACCGCGTTCGGCGGTACGCGCACACCCCAGTTCGGCGTGTTCATCACCAGCGTGTCGCTCGATCACGAGCAGATGGCCACCGACCGCGACTGGGTGCGGTCCTGCTGGAAGGCTCTGCAGCCCCACGCCATCGGGATCGGCAGCTACATCAACGCGATGTCCGAGTTCGAGGACGACCGCGTACGGGCCTCCTATGGTGAGAAATACCCCCGACTGGCGCGGATCAAGGCCGAATACGACCCGCAGAACATCTTCCACCGGAACCAGAACATTCTGCCCGGCTGAGCGTCCCGCACCCCATTTCCGGACGCTTGCGAAGCGTTGTGGCGGCATAGAGTGGAGGGAAACCGCCGCACGAAACGGAGCACCCGGTGCCGGAGAACGACATCGCATCCGCACGGCCGCTGCAGGAACAGCTCGTCGGCGCATGGGAACTGGTGTCCTACGAAGCGCGCAGCGACAACGACGAGCAGACGGTCCATCCCATGGGCGACGACGCCTCGGGGTACGTCATGTACACCCCGGACGGTCACGTGTCGGTACAGATCATGCGACCCGGCCGGGTTCCCTACCAGGTCGCCGGCCCCGGCGAGGGGACGGCCGCGGAGCGTGCCGAGGCCGCGGGCGGGTACCTGGCCTACTCGGGCTCGTATCGCGTCGTCGACAACTCGGTCGTCGTCCACGAGATCGACGTGAGTCTCCTGCCCAACTGGGTCGGGGAATCCCTCCGCCGCAAGGTGACGCTCGACGGCCCGAGGCTGGAGCTGACCACGATCACGCCGATAGTGATCGACGGCAGGCCGCACACCGCGGTGCTGACCTGGGATCGGGCGGAGGCGTCCGGCGCACGCAACGGTGGTGGCGTCCGAGCGTCCGGGAAGCGCTGACCTCGCACATCGTGCTGGTCAGGGCCTCCCGGCGCTCCGGCCCAGCACCGGGCTCAGATCGAGATCGGCTGCGCCGAGCGGTGCGAAGTGCCTGTCGACCATCGCCTGTGTCACGTCGATCAGCCGCCCCGGGGACCAGACCGGGGATCGGCTCTTGTCGATCACCGCGGCGCGGATCCCCTCGACGAGGTCGGGGCCGTCCAGGAAGCGGTAGCTGACCCGGAGATCCTGGACGAGGGTCGGTCCGAGCGCGTCAGCCTTGCGGGCTTCGTCGAGCCCGCACCAGGTGACGCACAGCGCGAGCGGTGACATCCGCGTGATCGCCTCGGCCGCGGCGCGCGCGGCCGGCTCGCGGTGGGCGGCGAGCCGCTCGACCACGGCGGGCACCACATCGGCGTCGTAGCAGGTGTCGATCCAGGAGCGGTGCGCCTCGAGCTCACCCTCCCCCAGCGCCGACGGTGCGACGGCCAGCGTCGCGATCGCATCGGCCGGATCCATCCGTTGCAGCAGGGGCACGAGTTGCCCCAGCCGCTCCGACGGCACGACGGCGTCGGCGAACCCTGCGCGCACGGCGTCCACCCCGCCCATGCGGGCCGCCGTCAGCGCGAGGTGCGCGCCGAGCCTCCCGGGGGCGCGCGCGAGCAGGAGCAGCCCCCCGACGTCCGGGGCGAGGCCGAGCGCGACCTCGGGCAGCGCGAGCACGGACCGCTCGGTGACGATCCGGTGCCGGATGTGGCAGCCGATTCCGATCCCGCCGCCCATGGTGATCACGTCGAGGACGGTCACGACCGGTTTGCGGTAGTCGGCGATGAGGGCGTCGAGCAGGTACTCGGTACGCCACAGCCGTTCGGACACCCCGCGCCGGTTCTGTGCGTCCTCGTAGATGACCCGAATGTCCCCGCCCGCGCAGAACCCGCGGCGGCCGGTGCCGTCGAGCACCACGATGTCGATCTGCGGGTCGGCTTCCCAGCTGCGCAACACCGTGTCGAGGGTGGCCATCATGCGCAGGGACAGCGCGTTGATCGCCTCGGGGCGATCGAGGGTCAGTCTGCCGACCCGGCCGTGGCGGCGGACCCGGACGTGCCCGGGGTCGTCGCCGGCGTCAACGACATCGACGAATCCGTCGGATCCGCCGGAAGGCGCCGACGGGCTCAACCGGCTCCCGTTCCCGGAGCGGCCGCCCGATCACCCCGCGCGACGTGCTCCTCGTAGAAGCGCCTGATGTGTTCCTCGACGAGCCGGGAGGCGCGGACGCGGTCGCGCGCCTCGATCGCCGCGATGATCCCCTCGTGTTCGTCCACCAGTTGGTCGGCCACGGCCCGCCAGTCGTCGAGCAGGGTGAACGCCGCGACCATCTCCGACTTCACCGCGGCGCGCAGCGCCTGCATCAAGGTGGCGGCGAGAGCGTTGCCGGAGGTCTTGGCGATGCTCACGTGGAACTCGGCGTCCAGCTCGTTGAACTGGTCGGACGGGAGGCTGCGCGCCCGCATCCCGTCGTTGAGCTCGCGGAGCCGCGCGATGTCGTCGGCAGTGCTGTGCTGTGCGGCGCCTGCGGCAGCAGGCCCTTCCAGCTGCACACGGATCTCGATGAGCTCGCCGAGGCTGATCTCGGCCAGCGCGACGTGCAGTCGCAGAAGGTTGCCGAGAGCCTCGGACGAACGGCCGGAGACGACCGACCCCGAGTCGCGTCCGGAACCCGCCTGCGCATCGATCACGCCCATGGCCTCGAGCGCCCGCAACGCTTCACGGACGCTGGTGCGGCTCACACCGAGGATCTCGACGAGCTCGCGCTCACTGGGGAGCTTCGCCCCGATGCGCAGCTCACCGTCCAGGATCTTGTCCTGGATCTGCGCGAGCACCTGCTCGTGGTTACGAAGGCGCCGCACCCGCTCCCACCCCGTCTCGGCGGTCACGACGATCGCTCCACCGCAGGATCGGAGGGGCTGCTGGGCTGGATGAGCACGGTGGGCTCGCCTTCTGGGGCACGGGACCCGTTGCGGAGCTGTGACGGAACAGGACTCGGCAGCCCGCGACCCGACGGCTGTGGCGCGATCCGGCATTCCTGGCACCGTCGACGACTTCGGCAGCGTACATCAGGACCTCAGTGTGGTCTAACCACGCCTGGACAACCAGGCATGAGTCTCGCGCCGCGGCACGATTGGGGTGAGGTCCATGAGGCCGGATCCGTCGCCGCACCACCCCACCGGGAGCTGCTGCCGCTCGAGCAGCTCGCTCTCGAAGGCCAGAACGAGCAACAGCTCGGCGAGAGCGTCGAGGTAGGCGCCGGCACAGCTGAGGCTCGGCGCCGCCCCGCCGTGCTCGAGCCGGCGGACGCTACGGGCGGCCCGGCGCACCGTCATCCGCGCGAGCCGCAGGAGCCCGACGGCGCTGGTGCTGCCCCCGAGCACGGCGAAATCGGTCGGCACGGGTTCGCTGCGGTGCTCGTCGACGGCGGCGAGCACCCGCTGCACGGCCGCAGCGTCGATGGCGCGACCAGAGCCGTCCGATCCGACGGCGGACAGATCGGCCGCGAGAGCCAGCAGGTCGTTCTGCACGTCGCGCAACAGCAGGACGAACCGATCGGGCACCGTGCCGCTGCACAACGCCGCGCCGACCGTGGCGTTCGCCTCCTCGACCTCCCCCGCCGCGCCCTCACTCATCGCCGCGGCCGAGTGCGTGCCCGGCGCAGACATGCCCCGCTCTCCCTTCATCGCACGACCATCCACGACAGGACGGGCGTCGACTGGAGATAGACGAGTAGGCACATCGCCGCCACGAAGAGCGCCGTGGGAACGAGCACCCGGCGCAAGAGCTCGCCCTCGCGCCCGGCGAGCCCGACCGCGGCCGCGCCGATCGCGAGACTCTGCGGGCTGATCATCTTGCCGAGCACACCACCGGAGGTGTTGCCCGCGGCCAGCAGGATCGGCGAGATTCCGGTGCTGTGCCCGACGCTGGCCTGCAGGGCACCGAAGAGCGAGTTCGACGAGGTGTCCGAGCCGGTGACGGCTGTGCCGAACCAGCCCAGCAGCGGCGCGAAGAGCGCGTAGAGGCTGCCCGCTCCGGCCAGGAACAGGCCCAGCGTCGCCGTCTGGCCGGAGAGGTTCATGACGTAGGCCAGCCCGAGGACGGCCATCACGGTCACCCCGGCGCCGCGCAGCTGGTACAGCGTGTGGCCGTACGCCCGGACGAGACGGAGCGGCGAGATCCGCAGAGCCGCCCCCGTGAGGAGCCCTGCGATGAGCAACACGGTGCCGGAGGCGATCAGCCAGTCGAACTTGAACATCGTCAACGAGACCGGCGCCCCGCTGGGCGTGCGAACGTCCAGTCCCGGCCACCCGAACGTCACGGTCGGCGCGGAGAGCACCGCCTTCAGCACGGGGACCACCGAGAGCGCGAACAGCACGATGACGATCAGGTACGGCACGAAGGCGAGAAGAACCTGCCCGCCGCTGTCGCCGCCGGTGACCCCGGGTACCGCGGGCCGCGACGCCGCGCCCGGTCCCTCCGGTACGAGCCTGGCGCCCGCCGGCATGCGGCCGCCGTCCGGGCCGTCGTCCGGGATGCCTGCCGGCTGCCACACCTGCAGCAGGAGCAGCACGGAAGCCGCTGAGACCAGCGACGCCACGATGTCGACGAGCTGCACAGGCCCGTAGCTCGCCACCAGGAACTGCGCCACGGCGAACGTCACCCCCGCGACGAGCCCCGCAGGCCAGGCCTCCCGCAGGCCTCGCCTGCCGTCGAGCACCACCAGCATGACGAGCGGGACGAACACCGCGAGTATCGGCACCTGGCGGCCGGTCATCCCGGCGAGGTCGTCGAGCGGCAGGCCGGAGACCTGCGCGAGCGTGGTGATCGGCAGCCCGACGGCCCCGAACGCGACCGGTGCGGTGTCGGCGATCAGCGCCACCGCACCCGCCTTGAGCGGCTTCATCCCGATCGCCACCAACATCACGGCGCAGATCGCGACGGGTGCGCCGAACCCGGCGAGCGCTTCGAGCAGCGCACCGAAGGAGAACGCGATGATGACGCCCTGCACGCGCTTGTCCGCGCTGATCCGCGCGAAGGCGCGGCGCAGCACGTCGAAGTGACCGGACTCCACCGTCAGGTGGTAGATCCAGATCGCGTTGATCACGATCCACAGGATCGGATACAGCCCGTACGCCGCACCTTCCGCGGCAGCGTCCGCCGCAGCCGGGACGGGCATGCCGTCGACCAGCACCGCGATCACGAACGCGACCAGTAGCCCGATCAGCGACGCCAACCAGGCCCGTACCCGGAAGACCCCGAGGAGCAGGAAGAGCACGAGCAACGGGATCGCGGCGGCGAGGGCCGACCACCCGAGGCTCCCTCCGAGCGGGGCGATGACCTGCTGGTACACGACTACCTCCGACATCATCGGTGGAGTGCTGTGTCGGCCGTCGGCGCGGCCGAGGTGGGAAAGGTCAGAACACCGGCGTCTCGGTGTAGGAGCCGAAGACACCGCGCAGCGCGCCCGTGATCTCACCCATCGACAGGTGCGCGCGTACGGCCTCGATCGTCGCGGGCATGAGGTTCGCGCTGTCGTCGCGCGCGAGAGTGAGGAGACGCTCGAGCGCCGCCTCGGCCCGCTGCGGGTCGCGGTTCTCGCGCACCTGCTTCAGGCGGCTGATCTGGCGGGCCTCCGACTCCGGGTCGAGCTTGTGGACCTCGACCTTCTGGTCGTTCTCGGCGTCGACGTACTTGTTCACGCCGATCACCGGCCGGTCACCACTGGCCTTGCGGCGGGCGAAGTCGTAGGCGGTGTCGGAGATCTCGCGCTGGAAGAAGCCCTGCTCGATCGCCGCGACGACACCGCCCATCTCGTCGATCCGCGCCATGTAGTCGTCGATGCCCCGTTCGAGCTCGCTGGTGAGGTTCTCGACGTAGTACGAGCCACCCAGCGGGTCGATCACCGACGTCACACCGGTCTCGTCGGCGAGGATCTGCTGCGTGCGCAGCGCCACCTTCATCGCCAGCTCGCTCGGGATCGTGTAGGCCTCGTCCAGCCCGTTGGTGTGCAGCGACTGGGCGCCGCCGAGCACGGCCGACAGCGCCTGCAGTGCGGTGCGGACGATGTTGTTGAGCGGCTGGGGCTTCGTCAGCGTCGCCGCGGCGGTCTGCGCGTGGAACCGCAGCCGCATCGACTGCGGGTTCGTCGCACCGAAGCGCTCGCGCATCATCTTCGCGTAGTAGCGGCGCACCGCCCGGAACTTCGCGACCTCCTCGAAGAGGTCGGCCTGGCTCACGAAGAAGAACGACAGGCGCGAGGCGAACTTGTCGACGTCCACGCCTGCGGCGACGACGTCCTCCACATAGGCCCGCGTGACGGCCATGGTGAAGGCGATCTCCTGCAGCGCGTTGGCCCCGGCCTCGCTGATGTGGTAGCCGCTGATGTTGACCGGGTTGTACCGGGCCATGTGCTCCGAGCAGTAGACGACGGTGTCGCGCACGATCCGCATGCTGGGGCGGATCGGGAAGACCCACTCCTTCTGCGCGATGTACTCCTTGAGGATGTCGTTCTGGATCGTCCCGGAGAGCTTGTTCAGATCGCAGCCGCGGTCCTCCGCGACGGCCACGTACATCGCCAGCAGGATCCAGGCCGACGGGTTGATCGTCATGGAGACGCTGATCTTCTCCAGGTCGATCCCGTCGAACAGCGCCTCCATGTCCGGCAGCACGTCGATCGCCACGCCCTCGCGCCCCACCTCGCCGAGGCTCATCGGGTCGTCGCTGTCCAGGCCCATCAGCGTCGGCATGTCGAAGTCGACCGACAGCCCCGTCTGCCCCTGCTCGATCAGGTACCGGAACCGCGCGTTGGTCTCCTCCGCCTGCCCGAACCCGGCGATCTGGCGCATCGTCCAGTTCCGGCCGCGGTACATCGTCGGGTAGGGCCCGCGGGTGTAGGGGTAGCGCCCGGGCAGCCCGATCTCGTCCCAGCTGTCGGGGAGGTCGGCGGGGGTGTAGACGCGCCTGACCGGCAGCCCGCTCCCGCTGCGGTAGTCCGTGCGGGACTCCGGGGCGCGCGCCACGAACGCGGCGAGCTCGTCGCCCTCCCAGTCCGCCAGGTCGTCGTTGACGGCCTTGATCAGCTCGTCGCCCGCCAGCCTGCGGGTGGGGTCGGATCGGCTGTCGCTCATGGTGCTCCTCACTGATGTCTCGCCGCCTGAGATCAGGGCCTGCCGACCAGCCGCCGCGCTGCGCTCACGGGGTCGCACCGACGTTCGGTGACCGCGTCCACGGCGTTGTCGAAGTCGGGTAGGCCGGGCCGGAGCCGTTCGAGTACCAGCTCCTCGGCCATCCAGCGGATGCGTGTGGCAGCGTTGCGCCGCTCCCGCGCCAGCCCTTCTCCGCTGCGTTCCATCCACGCCCGGTGCTCGTCGAACCGGTCGGCCAGGTCGGGCACCCCCGCCGCCGTCGCGGCGACCGTCTGCACGATCGGCACGTTCCACTGGCCGGCCTCGCGATGGGAGAGCCGCAGCATCTCGCGCAGTTCCGCGACGACCTTGTGCGCGCCCTCGCGGTCGGACTTGTTGACGACGTGCACGTCGGCGATCTCCAGCAGGCCGGCCTTGATGGCCTGCACGTCGTCGCCCATCCCGGGCACGCTGACCACGGCCACCGACTGGGCCGCGCTGATCACGTCGACCTCGGCCTGGCCCACGCCGACCGTCTCGAGGATGATCACGTCCTTCCCCGCGGCGGCGAGCACGGTGATCCCGTCCAGGGCAGCGCGTGAGAGTCCACCCAGGGCGCCACGAGTGGCGATCGACCGGATGAACACGCCCCGGTCGCCGGACAGCTCCGACATCCGGATCCGGTCGCCGAGGATGGCGCCGCCGGTGAACACGCTCGACGGGTCGATCGCGATGATCCCCACGGTGCGGTCACGTCTGCGGTACTCAGCGGTCAGAGCGCTGACGAGCGTCGACTTACCGCTGCCCGGCGGGCCCGTGACGCCGAGCACGTGAGCGCCGCGGGCGACGGCATGGAGTTCGGCCAGCATCTCGTTCACCCCGGCCGAGCGCCGCTCGACGAGGGTCAGGGCCCGGGCGACGGCGGCCGGATCACCGTCCAGGATCCGGGCGACGAGGCTGCGCCCGTTGGTCATCATGCGGTGCCGCCGGCACCTGTTCGCAGGATCTCCCCGAGCAGGTCCCGATCGTCGATCACGCGCCGGGCCTTGAAGTCGGTGCGCGGCAGGGTGTTGTGCTGCACCGGGACGACGTTCGCCCCGACGCCGAGCACGTGCCGGAGCCGGCCGGAGAGCCGGTCGGCCCACTCCTGACAGGCGTCCGCGGCGAGCCCCGGATGGTGCTCCACCTGCACGGCCAGCACGTCCATCGCCGTCCCCCGGCTGATGACGATCCGGTGCTCCCCGCCGTAACCGGGATCGGCCATGACCACGTCGTCGATCGCGCTGGGGTAGATGTTCTCCCCGCGGATGATGAACATGTCGTCAATGCGCCCGTAGATGCCGCGGGGCAGGTACGGATAGGTCCGGCCGCGGTCGGGCGACGGGGCTTCCCAGCGCGTCAGGTCGTTCGACAGCAGCCGGATCATCGGCTGGCTGGTGCGTTCGAGGGTCGTGTAGACGGGCGTGCCCTCGCTGCCGTAGGGCACCCGCCGCATCGACACCGGGTCGCACACCTCGGTGTAGACGAGGTCCTGCCAGCACAGCACGCCCGGCTCGGTGGAGCCGGAGCCGAGGTGCATCCACGGGCTGACCTCGGCCATGCTGCCCGAGTCGTGGACGTCGGCGGCGAAGGCCTCGGCGATGCGCGAGCGGATCGACGGCACACTCGCTCCGGGTTCACCGGAGAAGAACAGCTTCCGCAGGCCCAGCCCGGCCGGGTCGATGCCCTCCTGCCGTGCCGTCTCCGCCAGGTGCAGGGCATAGGACGGCGTGCCGTAGAAGACGGTCGCGCCCATCTGGCGCATCCACTGGACGGTCCGCGCGGTCTGGCCCGTCTGGCCCGCCCCGAACGGGAACACGCGCGCGCCGAGTCGCTCCGCGCCGATGTAGGCCCCCCACGAGCCCCAGTACAGGCTCAGTGGCGACCCGACGATCACGGTGTCCTCCGGCCGGATCCCCATCGCCCACATCACCCGGGCATGGGCGTTGGCCACGCTGCGCCAGTCGCGCTCGCTGATCCCGAACGCCGTGGGCCGTCCCGTCGTGCCCGACGTGCCGTTGACGTGCTTGACCTCGGCCGGGTCGACGCACAGGTAGCTGCCGAACGGCTCGTGCGCCGCCTGGTCGGCGCGAAGCTCGACCTTGAGTACCACCGGGACCTTCTCGAAGTCCTCCAGCGAGGCGATCGACGACGGGTGGATTCCCGCCTCGTCCCACTTGCGCCGGTAGAACGGCGAGTTGTCCCAGGCGTAGCTCATCACCTCACGGATCCGGGCCAGGATCGCCTCGTCGCGCTCGTGCGCCGGCATCGTCTCCCGGCGGGGGAACCAGTGCTCCTGACCCGCGGGCGGACGGTAGGTCTCGTCGTAGCGCGGCGGCCAGGACCACTGCTCCATCACGCGTCCCTCCCCGTCACGCTGCCGACAGCCCGGTCGCGCGCGAGGCGCCGGATCGTCGTCACGATGGTGTCGGGGGTGGTGTCCTGCCCCAGGACCTCGGCCACGCCCATCTCGCGCAGCGCCGCTTCGTCCTCGTCCGGCATCACGCCACCGGCGACGATCGAGAACGTCGGCCGGTCGGGCATCTCGGCCAGGAGCGCGAAGATCTTCGTGAAGATCGGCATGTGGGCCCCGGACAGGAGGCTCACGCCGAGGACGTCCACGTCCTCCTGCACGGCTGCTTCGAGCACCTCCTCCGGACTCCGGTGCAGGCCTGTGTAGATGACCTCCATACCGGCATCGCGCAGCGTGCGGGCCACCACTTTCACCCCACGGTCATGCCCGTCGAGGCCGATCTTGGCCAACATTACGCGGATGGGCTGTTCTCCGTCGTCGGAGTTCACGGCGTCTCCTTACTCGGCCTGACCGCGATGTGGTTAGACCATAAGTGGCCGTTCACCTTCTCGCAACGGTGCGACGACAGTTGTGGTCAGACCACAGCGTTGCTAGCGTTCAGTCCACTCGATGGCAGCGTCCGGCCATGCCGAGGGAGGGGACGCGATGCTGCGGAATGAGCACGCGGAGGTGCGGAGGATCGCGCCACTGTCGCAGGTCGTGTCCGAGGTCGAGACGCAGCTCCTGCAGGTCGGACCGCGGGTGGGCGCAACGGCCCCCACCGAGGACGAGCTCGTCGCCGACCTGCGCGTGAGTCGCCGCAACGCCCGGGATGCCCTCGCGGTTCTCGAACTGTTCGGCGTCGTCGACGCCGGGGGCGCGCTCGCAAGCACGTCCGGACCGGAGAACGGGATCGGACGGCTGCTCCGGCTCTCGCTCCGGTGCGCACAGATCCCGGCCGACGAACTCCTCGCCGTCCGCACACGGCTCGAACGCACGGCATCCGCGCGCGCTGCCGTCAGCGCCGCGGACGACGACAAGGCCGAGCTGCGCCGGCTCGCCACGGAGATGGCGCACCCGAGCATCCCGCCGGACCGGTTCCAGGATCTCGACACGGCGTTCCATCTCGTGATCGCCCGCGCATCGGGAAGCCACTTGTGCGCTCAGCTCATGCTCGGACTGCGCGACGCCATGGCCGATCAGATGGCGTCCCGCTTCGCGGCCGTCGAGAACTGGCCGGAGACCGCGAGACGGCTCAGCCGTGAGCACCAGGGGGTGACCGTGGCGATCACCCACGGCCTCGACGGTCTCGCGGCGCGGCGCGTCGAAGCCCACCTGCACGGCTTCTACCAGGGATGGGGCTCGTCCCGATCGGCGTGACGGTCACGCGGTGCTCGGTACACGCCAGGCGTGGCGCTCTCGCGCCCTACCCCTCAGGCCAGCGCCACATGGGCACCTCGCGCAACGGATGCAACTGCTCGTCGGTCTCGGCATGGGAGTTCTGCATGGCGACGCGGGAGCCGAACTCGACGTGGGACCGCAGCGCCTCCCGGAAGGGGGCGTCATCGGGGAGCCCGGCGAGATCGGCCGCGCGCAGGTAGAGCTCGACGAACCGCTCGCGCTGCGGCTCAGCGATCTTCAGGCCGCGGTGCACCTCGATCAAGTGTGCGAACCCGCCCATCGTCAGGCTGAACTCCTTGGGGCCGCCGAAGGACTCGGCGTCGAACGCGGTGAGGTGGTCGACGTGCTCGGGACGCCCTTCGCCGAACAAGGGCTGGAGCACGGGATCGGCCAGCACGCTGCTGTAGAAGATGTCGACGAACCGGTGCAACGCGGCATACCCGCCGGCGTGGTCGTAAAGCGACGTCACGATTACATGGTTGCACCGGACGACGCCCGGCGGCAGGCACAATTCGATCTCCGCGGAGTCATCGGACAGATTCTGAAGGGCCTGACATGAGCATCGACGACGACGTCATCTCCGCCGAGCAGCACCGCAGCCCGGCCGATCAAGCGTCCGCGTCGGGCACTGCCGATCGCATCCACAGCCTGCGCCTGCGCACCGTGCGGCTACCGCTGCCGACGCCGATCAGCGACGCGAAGGTCCTCACCGGGCGCCAGCGGCCCATGACCGAGGTCGCGATGCTGTTCGCCGAGGTCACCACCACCGACGGCATCACGGGTCTCGGCTTCAGCTACTCCAAGCGCGCAGGCGGGCCGGCTCAGTTCGCGCATGCCCGCGAGGTCGCGCCGGTGCTGATCGGCGAGGACCCGAACGACATCGCCCGCCTCTGGACCAAGCTCGTCTGGGCGGGCGCCTCCGTCGGTCGCAGCGGCGCGTCCACGCAGGCGATCGCCGCGATCGACAACGCCCTGTACGACGTGAAGGCCAAGCGGGCCGGTCTCTCGCTGGCGAAGTTGCTCGGCTCGCAACGCGAGAGCGTCCGCTGCTACAACACGTCGGGCGGCTTCCTCCACACGCCGATCGAGGGCGTGCTCGAGAACACGAGCGCTTCGCTCGCCCGCGGGATCGGCGGCATCAAGCTCAAGGTCGGCCAGCCCGATCCGGCGATCGACCTCGCCCGCGTCGCCGCCGTACGGGAGCACGTGGGCGCCGGGGTGCCGCTCATGGTGGACGCGAACCAGCAATGGGACCGCGCCACCGCACTGCGCGTCGGGCGCACGCTCGAGGAGTTCGACCTGGTGTGGATCGAGGAGCCCCTCGACGCCTACGACGTCACCGGCCACGCCGGGCTCGCCGCGGCGCTCGACACCCCCGTCGCCTCCGGCGAGATGCTCACCAGCGTGCGCGAGCACGTCGAGTTGATCACCGCCGGAGCCGTCGACACGATCCAGCCCGACGCACCGCGCATCGGCGGAATCACGCAGTTCATGAGACTCCTGGTGCTCGCGGACGAGGCGGGCCTGGCGCTCGCCCCACATTTCGCGATGGAGCTCCACGTGCATCTGGCGGCCACCTACCCCACCGAACCGTGGGTCGAGCACTTCGAGTGGCTGGAGCCGCTGTTCGAGGAGCGCATCGAGATCGTCGACGGCCGCATGGTCGTGCCGAACCGGCCGGGTATCGGCCTCACGCTCAGCGACAAGGTGCCGGGGTGGACCGTCGGCGACGTCACGATCGCCGAGTAGGACGGGCGAACGGCGTGAGCCGGCCCCGGCGGGCGGCCGGCCGACGCACGAGCTACCAGGAGCCGAGCCTGCGTTCGAAGTCGGGCCGGAACCGGCGCATGTAGCCGGTGTCGTCGCGGGAGTGCAGACCGGACGCGAGGTACTGCTCGTGCAGCGTGCCGAGCGCGTCCTCGTCGAGCTCGACGCCCAGCCCTGGCCCGTCCGGCACGGCGACCGCGCCGTCGGCGAACGTCAGTGCACCGGGCCGCACCACGTCCTCCGTCTTCCATGGCCAGTGGGTGTCGCAGGCGTAGGTGAGGTTCGGGGTGGCGGCGGCGAGGTGCGTCATCGCCGCGAGCGAGATGCCGAGGTGGGAGTTCGAGTGCATCGACAGCCCGAGGCCGAACGTCTCGCAGGTGCCGGCGAGCAGCTGTGAGCGCCGCATCCCGCCCCAGAAGTGGTGGTCACTGAGCACGACCTGCACCGCATCAGCCGCGATCGCCGGTGGCAGCTGATCGAACGCCACGACCGCCATGTTCGTGGCGAGCGGCATCGGCGCCTCCGCCGCCACGCGGGCCATCCCCCTGATCCCCGGCGACGGGTCCTCCAGGTACTCGACGAGTCCCTCGAGCGCCTTCGCGACCCTGATACCGGTCTCGACCGTCCACGCGGCGTTGGGATCCAGACGCAGAGGCACGCCCGGGAACTCCGCGGCCAGCCCGTGAATCGTCTCGATCTCCTCGTCCGGCGGCAGCACCCCGCCCTTGAGCTTGATCGCGGTGAAGCCCCACCTGTCGATCATGTGGCGGGCCTGCTCGACGAGCTGCTCCGGTGTGAGTGCCTCGCCCCACTCGTCGGCGTCGGCGCCCGGATGCTCTGCCCACTTGTAGAAGAGGTAGGCGCTGTAGGGCACCACGTCGCGCACGCGGCCGCCCAGCAGATCGACGACAGGGCGTCCGGTCATCCTGCCCGCCAGGTCGAGGCAGGCGACCTCGAACGGCGAGAACACCCGGTCGACGGTGCTCGCGCCGTTGATCATGGCGGCCACACCGTCGCCGCCCGCGGAACCGGACCGGCCGAGCACGTCGCGCACGAGCCACAGCAGGCGGCTGGTCTCGAACGCGTCGACGCCGGGCAGAGCGGCCGCCACGGCGTTCAGGCGTTCGAGGTGGGCGTCGTCGGCGTAGGTCTCACCGAGGCCGACCAGTCCGTCGTCGGTGTGCACACGCACGATCGCCCGCAACGCGAACGGCTCGTGCACCCCGACCGCGTTGAGCAGCGGCGGGTCGGCGAACGCGACAGGCGTGACGTCGACCCGGCTGATCCGTGCGGTCGCGCCTACCCGCTCGGCCTGGGACAAGAACCGCCCGTTCATCCGCCCTCCTCGTCGCCCGGCCGCCGCCGGGCGGCATGTCCTCCACACTCGATGAGGATCTTGGCGAGCGGGAGGAGCACCACAAGCAACACGATCATCGCGATGATGCCATTGAGCGCGCCGCGTTGCCGATGCTGCGCGCGCATCATTCGATGCCGAGAAGCACTTAGACGGCCATCGGCACCCGACCTACAGTGACGTGACCGGCCGTTCAGCCCACGACGTCGTGACTTCCCGGAGGTAGGCACACGTGCCCGCACCAGCCCCTTCCGCACTGGCCGCAGCACTCGGTGCCGGGCTCCTGTCGTTCCCCGTCACGCACTTCACCACCGATCTCGAGTTCGACGAGCCCGCGTATCGCAAGCACCTCGGCTGGCTCGCGGGGTACGACGTGGCCGGCCTCTTCGCTGCCGGGGGCACGGGCGAGTTCTTCTCCCTCTCCCCCACCGAGGTCGACCGGGTCGTACGTGCGGCCGTCTCCGAGGTCGGCGGCGCCGTGCCGGTGCTCGCGCCCGCGGGCCACGGCACCGTGCTCGCCGTCGAGCAGGCAAGGGCGGCCAAGGCCGCCGGGGCCTCCGGCGTGCTGCTCTTCCCGCCCTACCTGACCGAGGCACCCCAGGACGGCATCGTCGCCCACGTCAAGGCCGTCTGTGCGGCCACCGACCTCGGAGTCGTCTTCTACAACCGTGCGAACGCCCGTATCGGCGTCGATGCCCTCGCCGAACTGGCCGATGCCTGCCCGAACCTCGTCGGGTTCAAGGACGGCGTCGGGGACATCGAGCTGATGACCCGGATCTATGCGCGCTTCGGCGACAGGTTCACCTACATCGGCGGCCTCCCGACGGCCGAGACGTTCGCCTTGCCCTACCTCCAGCTCGGCGTCACCACCTACTCGTCGGCGATCTTCAACTTCGTGCCGCGGTTCGCGCTCGACTTCTTCGCCGATGTACGAGCGGGCGACCGCGCCGCGGTCTATCGGAGGCTCAACGACTTCGTGCTGCCCTATCTCGACATCCGCGACCGCCGGAAGGGCTACGCGGTGTCGATCATCAAGGCAGGGCTCACCGCCGTCGGTCGGTCCGGTGGGCCCGTGCGACCGCCCCTCACCGACCTCACAGCCGACGAGAGGTCCGCGCTCACCGAGCTCGTCCGGCGCATTGCGTCGCAGGCATGACCGGCGGCAGGCCGACGCTCGACGCGGTTGAGGTCGTGCCGGTGGCCGGCCACGACAGCATGCTGCTGAACCTCAGCGGCGCTCACGGCCCGTTCTTCACCCGGAACGTCGTGATCCTCACCGACAGCACCGGCCGCACGGGCCTCGGCGAGACGCCGGGTGGCTCCGCGATCCAGCGCACCATCGAGCAGGCCGGGGCGGACCTGATCGGCGAGCCGATCGGCGAGTACCGCTCGCTGCTGCGCCGGGTGACCGAGCGGTACGGCCACCGCGACGCAGCCGGGCGCGGCGAGCAGACCTTCGACCTGCGCACCACCGTGCACGCCGTCACCGCCCTCGAATCGGCGCTGCTCGACCTGGCAGGCCAGCAGTACGGGGTGCCCGTGGCCGAACTGCTCGGCGACGGGCGGGTCCGCGACCGGGTGCCGGTGCTCGGATACCTCTTCTACGTCGGCGATCGCACGGCCACCGATCTGCCCTACGTCGCGGGCGACGAGGGCGGCGACACCTGGTCCCGTGTCCGCCGAGATCCCGCGCTCGACCCGGACGGCGTGGTGCGCCTCGCCGAGGCGGCGCGCGACCGCTACGGCTTCCGCGACTTCAAGCTGAAGGGCGGGGTGTTCACCGGCGACGCCGAAGCGGACGCGGTATCGGCGCTGAAGGAGTGCTTCCCCGATGCGCGGATCACCCTCGACCCCAACGGCGCATGGCTGCTCGACGACGCGATCCGGCTCGGCCGCCGGCTCAGGGACGTGCTCGCGTACGCGGAAGATCCGTGCGGCCGCGAGGGAGCGTTCTCCGGCCGGGAGACGATGGCCGAGTTCCGGCGTGCGACCGGGCTGCCGACCGCCACGAACATGATCGCCACGAGCTGGCGGGAGCTCCACCACGCCGTGAAGGCGGACGCGGTCGACATCCCCCTCGCCGACCCGCACTTCTGGACGATGGCCGGATCCGTGCGCGTCGCCCAGCTCTGCGCAGGCTGGGGTCTCACGTGGGGCTCGCACTCCAACAACCACTTCGACATCTCGCTCGCGATGCTCGCCCATGTCGGCGCCGCCGCGCCCGGCGCGATCACCGCCCTCGACACCCACTGGATCTGGCAGGACGGCGAACACCTGCTCACCGACCCGCCGAAGATCATCGACTCGCACCTGGAAGTGCCCGCCGGACCCGGCCTCGGCGTCACGCTCGACCGCGCGGCACTGACGAGGGCGCACGATCTGCACAGGGAACACGGACTCGGTGCCCGGGACGACGCTGTGGCGATGCGGCAGCTCGTGGACGGGTGGACCTTCGATCCCAAGCGCCCGTCGTTCGTGCGCTGACCTCTTCCAGCGTCTCGCCCGTCGGCGCGGACACCAGCGACGTCGCAGCCCGTCGCGCACCCTCGCAGCACGCCGGGGCGCTGCGAGGTGCCAGGGATGACCTGTGCGGTTCGTTTCGCCGGTGGCGGAAACGAGATCCGCGGCCCGTCGAGGTCTCTACGGTCGCCTGGCAGGCCACGAAACCGCTGGAGGACACATGGAAACGATCACCGGTACCGCGGCGGGCGTACCGTTCACGGCGCTCCCACCGACCGGCGCCACCGACAGACCCGCGCCGTTGATCGTGACCTGGCACATGCTGGACGCGCCCCGCACGGACGCGGCCTTCGCGGCCGCGTTGCCGATGACCGGGGTGCCCGCCTGGCGGGTGCACCTCGGCATGCCGATGTGTGGCGCACGGATGGTCGACGGCCGTGTCGACGCCATCCTCGAACTCGCCCGCAAAGACGCCTTGATGGCTTTCCTGGCCCCGTTCGTCCGCCAAGCCGCCGACGAGTTCCCGGCCGCGCTGGTCGCGCTGCGCGATCAGCTTCCCGTCGACGACGAGCCGATCGGCATCCTGGGCGGTTCGCTCGGCGGTGCCGTGGCGCTGGAGGTGCTGGCCACCCACCGAGCCCCGATCAAGGCGGTCGCGCTGGTCAATCCGGCTGTGCGGGTTCGGTCCGTCATCGGGCTCGTCCACCGCGACATGGCCGGTTCCGAGCAGGAGTATCCGTGGACCGCCGAATCCCGCACGACCGCAGACGAACTGGACTTCGTCGCCCACGCCGGAGACATCGCAGTGGACACTCCGCTGCTGCTCGTCAGCGGCGAGCTGGATCACCCCGCTCTGCGGACGGACGCGGCTGCCCTGGTCGACGCGCTACAAGGGCGGTACACGCGCCCGGACGAGGTCGAGCTGAGGACCGTGCCGGGCCTGGCGCACCCGCTGGCCGACGAGCCCGGCCTGGAACCGGCCCCGCAGCTGCCCACGGCCAAGGCGGTCGACGAGATCCTGACGCAGTGGTTCCTCCGGCAACTCACGGCGAAGTGAGCGACGCCGCGCGAACGTGGATCTGACGCACGGCAGTCACGGGCGGCACAGCAGCCGGATTTGTCGGTGACCGAGGTTAGACTCGAACATATGTTCGAACATGGTGTGGAGACTGCGCCCGACCCGCAGACCACACCGCTGTCCTGGTCCGGGTACACCCCCGACGGGATCATGACCATGCTCCTGGCCCAGGCCGAGCCGACCTCCGACCGGTTCGAACTGCTGGAACGGATCGGGGGCTGGGAGAAGATCATCGCCTGGGCCCAAGCACGCCAGTACGAGGAGATCGCCCAGTTCGTCGCCACCGCCGAAACCGCTCCTCCGCTGGGGCTGAACGCGGTGCAGGCGGTGGAGTCCGCGCAGGCCGAGGTCGCCTTGATGCTGCGGCTCTCCCCGGGTGGGGCGGCGTGGCGAGTGGGTGAGGCCCGCCAACTGGTGGAGGAGTTCCCGGCCACGTTCGCCGCGCTGCACGCCGGGGCGATCACGCTGACCAAGGCGCGGATCATCACCGACGGCTGTGCCGACCTCGAACCCGCCGCGGCGGCAGCGGTCGAACAAAAGGTGTTGCCGCGGGCGCCGGAGCAGACCAACGGCCAACTGCGCGCCGCGGTCCGACGCGCCGTCCTGCGCGTCGACTCCGAGGCTGCGCTGCGACGGCGGGAACGCAAGCGCCGCGAGCGTGGGGTGGTGCTCTACCCGGAACGCGGCGGCATGGCCACCCTCTCCGCGACCCTGCCCGCGGCCGAGGCGGTGGGCACCTTCGCGGTACTGGATCAACACGCCCGCGGCTGCGGCAGCACCGATGAACGACCGATGGCCGCCCGACGCGCCGACGCCCTGGTCGATCTGGTGCTGCGCGAGACCGGGTTCTGCAGCAACGCCAGCCAACGGACCGCCGAGAAGAGCACCGCCACCCCGCGACCGGGCTCGCAGAGCGGGACGGACTCCGACGCAACCCCGGCAACGACCCCGATCCCTGCCGCGACCGTCGCGAGCGGCTCCATTCCGGGCACAGCCCACTCCCGCCATGCCACCTCGACCGCCGCCAGGACCCGCGCAGCCACACCCGAGACCACGACAGCAGCCGCAACCACGACCACCGCCGGCGCTGTTCCACAGCCCGCCACCGCGACGAGCGCCGCGTCGACCACTCCCACATCTGCCCTCGGGCCCACCGAAACCAAGCGGAGTGGCGTCGGGGCAGCTGACACCCAGACAGCCGCCGCCCACACCCCAACCGACACCGCCACAACCCCGGCCAGCTCCCTGGATGACAGCCTCCCGATCACCGAGTCGGGCTCGCCGATACCGGGATCGGAGCGACTACCCGGAGTCGCACCCGACGGCGGGGTGCCCGCGGTGACCAACAAGGTGTCGGTGCAGATCCGGGTCACCGTCCCGCTCGACACCCTGCGTGGAACCAGCAACGAACCCGGCGAACTCGCCGGCTATGGCCCCATCCCCGCCGAACACGCCCGAGAACTCGCCGCCGATCCCGACAGCGTCTGGCGCCGACTGGTCACCGACCCCCTCAGTGGCGCCCTGCTCGACTACGGCACCACCCGCTACCGACCACCACCACACCTGACCGAACACCTCATCGCCCGCCACCAGCACTGCCAACACCCCGGCTGCCGCGTACCCGCACACCTGTGCGACCTCGACCACAACCAGCCCTACGACCCGGCCAACGGCGAAGGCCCCACCTCGGCCGCGAACCTCGGGCCGAAGTGCCGCCCGCACCACCGGTTGAAGGGCTATCCCGGGTGGAGCGTCACGCAGTACGTCGACGGGTCGATCGTCTGGACCACACCCAGCGGCCACACCTACCGGGTCGACCCACCACCACTCACCGAACCCCGCCCCACCACGGCAACCGACGATGAACCACCACCGTTCTGAGCACGCGGTGAACCGTGATGGGTCGACGTCAGGCGTCGATGTCGATCGCGAACGGTCGCTCGAGGTGGTGGCCGCCCGTCCACCTGTCCTCCAGCGCGTGCAACGCCTGTTCCTCGGTCATCTCGCCGAGCACGGGGCTGCCCCGGGTCGGGAGCCGCGGCGCCTGCCCGTGCACGACCTCCCGGATCAAGGACCGGTACTCGTCGGTCGAACCCGCGCCCGAGCCCCAGCCCGGGCGCGGCACGCCTCGTGCACCGGTCATCCGATCGTTGTCCGCGGCGCTGTCGTACCTGCCGCGCATCGCGTAGTTCGTCAGGGCCGACTGCACCATCACGTCGACGAGCAGCCGGCTGTTCTTCCCGGCCCTCGCTCCGAAGTCGTACTCGCGGAACAGCCGCCCGCCGTGCTCGCGGAGCGCACGCGCAGGGGCGCCCGCGTCGGGCTTGACCCAGATCCCCAGCTCGTTCTCGGAGATCAGGAGTGCGTTGAAGGTCCCCTCCAACCACAGCATCCGTTGCTTGATCACCTCGCGGCGAAGCGGCCGCACGATCCAGAACCCCATCACCGGCGAGGTGAGCCCTTCCACGATGCGCGCGTACTCGCCCGGCGTCTCGGAGATCAGAGGCAGGACATGAGCGGCAGAGACGCACGTCGTCGTGTCGAGCTGTCCGCCCGTGAACTCGACGTTCACGATCTGCGTGTTGCTCGCCGGGCGGTGGATCCGCTCGAGCAGGCCCCAATAGACATGGCGCCGGTCCATCCCCCGGGCGCGGGGCTCGGTCAGGCACTTCATCAGCAGCTCGGCCAGGGACTGGCCGGACTCCGCGGTGATCGGATGCAGAATGCCCCGGCGTTGGAGGACGTCGATCACCGGGCGGGACGCGGGCTCCAGACGCCGCAGTTCGCCGCAGTACTCGCGGCACATCAGTCCGCGCCCCAGTCGAGTGCCGCGTCGCCCCGTCCCACGCTCACGAGGAGCCGGATGGGCGAGATCGGACCGGAGACGAGGCTGACGAGATCACGGGCACTGCGCTCCTGGTCCACGGCGGTGCACTCGACCGCTGACCACGGTCCGTTACAGGGTTTCCACGCTCCGAACAAGCCACGCGCACGAAGTTATCGCGAACCGGACAAAACGGGTGTCACTTCGGGTCTTCTTTTTCACACCCTTCACGCCCGTATCCAGCAGATGGCCGCCGTCCGCCGGTTGTCACGAGCGGGTCGTCGTCCTCGGCCGCAGCCCGGAGGGGAAGGATGGGCGCTCATCACAGCTGATGAGGCGTCGAGACGACCAAGTCCGGCGCAGATCATGCCCACAGCTCGATCCGAAGGGCCCGATGTCGTGACCCCCTTGCCCGACTTCCAACTCGAGACCTACTTCTCGCGCTGGGAGTTCACGGCCCGGTACCACCTCACCGCGTCCGACGCGCAGACGATGACGATGACCGAGCTGCTCGCGCTGGCGGATGACCACGACCGCGCGGCGTGGGAGACGCTGTCGCTCGGGTACACCGAGACATTCGGCGACCCTGCGCTCCGGCAGGCCATCGCCGACATGTACTCGGCGGCCGAATCCGACGACGTCCTCTGCTTCGCCGGCGCCGAGGAAGGCCTCTACCTCGCGATGCAGGTGCTGCTCGGCCCCGACGACCACGCCGTCGTCATCACACCCAACTACCAGGCGGCGGAGACGGTGCCGCTGGCCTTGTGTTCCGTCACGGGTGTCGCCCTCAGACCGGAGAACGACTGGAACCTCGACGTCGACGAGGTCAAGGCCGCGCTACGACCCGGCACGCGGGTGGTCTCGGTCAACTTTCCGCACAACCCGACCGGCAAGGTCATGGACGCAGCGGAGTTCGCCCGGCTCGCGCAGCTGTGCGACGAGCGCGGAATCCATCTGTTCAGCGACGAGGTGTATCGCGGCCTCGAGCTCGACCAGCGCCGCACCCTCCCCAACGCGACCGACCTCTCGGAGCGGGCGCTCTCGCTGAACGTCACGTCGAAGTCGCTCGGGCTGCCCGGATTGCGCGTCGGGTGGATCGTCTGCCGGGACCGGGAGCTGCTCTCCCGCCTGGAGCGCGCCAAGCACTACACCACTATCTGCAACTCGGCGCCCTCCGAGATCCTCGCCCGCATCGCCGTGAAGGCGCGGGAGACGATCCTGGAGCGCAACCGCGCGATCATCGCCGCCAACCTTCCGGTCTTCGAGAGCTTCTTCACCGAGTTCGACTCGCTGTTCGACTGGCACGCACCGGACGGCGGGTGCGTCACGTACCTGCGTTACAAGGGTGCCGACGGGGTCGAGAAGTTCTGCGCCGACCTCGTGAACGAAGCTGGTGTTCTTCTCCTCCCGGCGAGCATCTACCGCTCACAGCTCACCGCGACCCCGCCCGACCATTTCCGGGTCGGCGTCGGCCGGAGTGATCCCGAGCCGGGGCTCGACGCGTTCCGCACCTGGCTGCGGGCACGGGCCTGAATCCTGCGGTGTGGGGGTGATGCCCCAGCGAGCGCATTCACCGAATCCGGTGATCCCCACCGGCGGTTGCGCCGGATCCCACAACTCGTCAGGCTTCTCCGTGGACGCGGAAAGCTTTCGGGGAATATTCCGCAGAAACGGAGTAACGGAAAGCAGATGGCACCCACAGCGGATCGCAGCGCGGACGAAGCAGAGCGAGCCCGGCAGCTGGTCGAGGCCGAGGAGAAGGCGGAGTCGCTGTTCGCCGAGGTCGCGCGGCGGGGCATCATCGCCCCCGGCCGCCGCGAGGCCCAGGTGAGCGACGACGTGCGGGATCTGGCCGCGGACCTGTTCGGGGTGAGCCGCCACTGGCACAAGCGGATCGTGCGTTCCGGCCCGAACACCCTGCAGCCCTATCGGGAGAACCCACCGGACCGCGCCCTCGCCGCGGACGACATCGTCTTCCTCGACTTCGGGCCCATCTTCGCGGAGTGGGAGGCCGACTTCGGGCGGACGTTCGTGCTCGGCGACGACCCGCGGAAGCTACAGCTGCAGGCCGACCTGCCGCGGATATTCGACGCCGGTCGCTCCTTCTTCGAGACGCACGACGAGATCAGCGGTGCGGAGCTCTACCAGTACGTCGTCGGGGCGTCCGAGGAAGCCGGGTGGCGCTTCGGGGGCGTGCACAGCGGCCACCTCGTCGGCGAGTTCCCCCACGAGACGATCGACGGAGAACGGATCGACAGCTACATCGCCCCGGGCAGCACCGGGCCGATGCGCAGGACCGACCGTGTCGGCCGGGTGTGTCACTGGATCCTCGAGGTGCACCTCGTGGATCCGGATCGTGGGTACGGCGGGTTCTACGAGCAGTTGCTCACCCTGCGGCGCCCCGCAACCGCGGCGGGCTGAGGGAGCTCGCTCTTACAGCAGGTCCTCCAGGCGGATGGGCAGGCGCCGTATCCGGCGTCCCGTCGCGTGGAACACCGCGTTCGCCACGGCGGGCGCCACACCCACCATCGAGACCTCGCCGAGGCCCTTCACGCCAGGCCCGTTGAGCAGCGGATCCGGCTCGTCGATGAACTCCACGTGGATGTCGGCCAGTAGGTCGGCGTTCACGGGCACGGGGTACTCCTCGAGCGAGGTGTTGAGGAAGCCGCCGTAGCGCGGGTCGACCTCGGTGGCCTCACGCAGCGTCGCGCCGATGCCCCAGACCACACCCCCGCGCACCTGGCTCTCGGCGGTGCGCGGGCTGACGACGCGACCGCAGTCGGCAACGCTGACCACGCGCGACACGCGCACCCGCCGCGTGGTGGCCTCGATCCTGACCTCCACGAAGTGAGCGATCCAGCTGTAGGAGCTGAACTGCGGGTACTCGGGCCCGGCGAGCGCCACAAGACCACGGCGCAACTGGTCGAGGCTCTCGGGTGGCTGTCCCGGCGCGGTGCGGGTGGTCTCCACCTCGACCGGTGCGCCGCCGAGCGCTGCCACCGCTGCGGCGAGATCGACGGGCCCCTGCGCCGGCACGCCCAGCTCGCGCCGTAGCTCGGCGAGGGCGTCCACGACCACCGGCAACGCGCTGGCGGTACCCCACGATCCGGCAGTGAGGTGCTGCGGCACCGAGCGGGTGTCGCCGACGACGACGGTGATGGTGTCGGTCGGGATCCCGAGGTCGGCCGCGACGGTGCGCACGATCGCCGTCCGGATGCCCTGGCCCATCTCGTGGCCACCCGCCTCGACGCGCACCGTGCCGTCCGCCTCGACGCGAGCCCTCGCGACGGCGGCGACCGTGTGGGCGGGATAGGCGCCACCGGCGACTCCCCACCCGATCTCGGTGCCGTCGGCCGCGCGCATCGATCCGGGCTCCGGGCTCCGTCGGGACCAGCCGAAGCGGTCGGCGCCACGGCGCAGGCACTCGGCGAGATAGCGGGACGAGAACGGGTGGCCGGTGACCGGGTCGGTGGCGGTGTCGTTGGCCAGCCGCAGCGCGACGGGATCGATACCTGCAGCGTAGGCGACCTCGTCCACAGCGGACTCGATCGCGAACGCGGCCGGGTGCTCGTGCGGGGCGCGCATGTACCCCGGCGTCTGTACGTCGGTGCGCACGAGCCGCTGCCGGCCCCGGAAGTGGGGGATGCCGTAGAGCCGGGATGCGATATCCGTGTAGGTGGCCGGGAAGAGGTCGTGACGCGAGGTCTGCTGGTCGATCTCGTACACGGCTGCGCGCAGCACGCCTGCCGCGTCGGCTCCGAGTCGCACGCGGTGCCTGCTCAACGGGCGGAAGCTCGCTGCGTGGAAGCACTGCTCCCTGGTCAGCACCAGCTTCACCGGGCGGTCGAGTCTGCGGGCGGCGACCGCGGCGAGGCAGGTGTGCGGCTGCAGCGAGTTCTTCTGCCCGAACGCTCCCCCGGCGGACGGCGAGATCACCTCCACCTGCGCGGGGTCGATGCCCAGCTGTGTGGCCAGCCCGTTCCGAACGGCGCCGCTGTTCTGGGTGCCCTCGTGCACCACGAGTGTGTCGCCCCGCCACTCGACGACGGTGTGGATCAGCTCCATCGGGTTCTGGTGCTGCACAGGCAGGTCGAACACGGAGTCGACCTGCACGGCGCACTCTCCGAGCACCGTGTCAGCGTTGCCGATCACCACGTCGGCGAGGAAGGGCAGCGGGATCGCCTCGGCCTGCACCAGCGTCTCGGCGCCCGGGGCGTCGAGGTCGAGGCTGCTGTCCTCGGTCTCGTACACCGCCTCGACCAGCGCGGCCGCCTCGTTCGCCGCGACGAGGGTGTCGGCCACCACGAGGGCGATCGGCTGGCCCCAGTAGGCGATCCGATCGTCGGTCAGCGGCTGCCGGCTCTGGAACCCGTACCCACCGCCCATGATGAAGCCACCGGACTTCACGCCGGGGTCGCTCTCGTGCGTGAGCACGAGGCGCACTCCCGGCACGGCCTCGGCGTTCGCGACGTCCAGGCGTGCGATCCGGCCCTTCGGCACCCGCGCGATGGCGAACGCGGCATACAGCACCCCGGGCGGGTTGCGGTCCGCGCCGTAGCGCAGCGCACCCGTCACCTTGGCGTGGGCGTCCACCCGCTCGGTGGGAACAGCGGCGCCGGTCGTCGTGGTGGTCATCGTGTCGCCCGCTCTCCGGCGATCCGCAGCGCGTCGGCGACGGTCCGGATCCCGAGTTCGATCTTGAAGCCGTTCTCCCGGCCCGGCCTGGCCGCTGCGAATGCCGCTTCGCCCGCCTGCCGGGCGGTCTCGGCGGTGAGGGGTTGCCCGAGGAGCGCCTGCTCGGCTTCGGCTGCGCGCCACGGCCTCGTGGCCACACCGCCCAGCCCGATCCGAACGTCCGCCACCGTTCCGTCGGCGTGCAGCGCCACCGCCGCCGCGGCGGACGCCAGCGCGAACGCGTAGGACTCCCGATCGCGGATCTTGTGATAGGTCGAGCCGCGCCCGGTCGGGGTGGCGGGCACCCGGATCCGCAGGAGCAGCTCCTGCGGTCGCAGGGTGGTCTCCAGGTCCGGGCGTTGCCCCGGCTCCCGGTACAGGTCGGCCAGCGCGACCGTCCGGGCTCCATCGGGCCCGAGCACGTCGACCTGCGCGTCGAACGCCAGCAATGCCACCGGCCAGTCACCGGGGAAGGTCGCGATGCACGCGTCGCTCGTGCCCAGCACCGCATGGGCACGGTCGAGCCCGCCGATCGCCGCGCAGCCGCTGCCCGGCTCGCGCTTGTTGCACGCGAACGGCTCGCCGTGGCGGAAGTAGGTGCACCGCGTGCGCTGCAGGAGGTTGCCGCCGACCGTGGCCATCTCACGCAGCTGCTGCGACGCCGCCTTGGCCAGCGACTCCGCCAGGGCCGGGTAGTCCCGCGTGACGACCGGGTCCTCTGCCACGTCGGCCATCCGAGCCCCGGCACCGAAGACGAGCTCATCCGTGCCGGTGCTGTCGATCTGCGACAGTTCGGGGAGACGGTGAACGTCGACCACAGCCGGCGGTGCTTCCACTCCCAGCTTCATCAGGTCATAGAGGGTGGTGCCGCCGGCGAGGAACTTGGCACCCGGCCCGGCGGCGGCGAGAGCATCGAGCGCGTCGGCGACGGTGTCCGGCGCGTCGTACGTGAACGGCCGCACGTCAGCCCTCCACGTCGTCGGCGACGGAGCGGACCGCGGCGACGATCGAGGTGTAGGCGCCGCAGCGGCAGAGGTTGCCGCTCATGTACTCGCGGACCGACGCGTCGTCCCGTGCGTGCCCTTCGGCGATGCATGCCAGCCCGGACATCACCTGCCCGGGGGTGCAGTAGCCGCACTGCAGCGCGTCGTGGTCGACGAAGGCCTGTTGCAACGGGTGCAGCTCGCCGTCCGGCCCGGCCACGCCCTCGATCGTCGTGACGGAGCATCCGTTGACCTGCACCGCGGGGGTCAGGCAGGACACCACCCGCCGGCCGTCGAGATGCACGGTGCACGCGCCGCACTGGCCGTGATCGCATCCCTTCTTGGTGCCGGTCAGCTCCAGCCGTTCGCGCAGAACGTCCAGCAGGGACTCACGGGTGTCGATCTCGACCTCGACGTGTTGCTCGTTCACACGGAACGAGGCGCGCACCGTGGTGGCCGGCGGGCCGGTCCGGGTGGGAGTAGCCATGCCCGAGAAGGTAAACGAGCTCTCCCGGCTGCGCATTTTCCGTATTGCTGCCGACCATCGCCGAATTGCGATCGGAAGTGAGGTGGACCACACCCCGCCCACCGGGTCGAGCGCCTGGTCGAGCACGGTTTGCTGATGCAGACGGGCTTGCCGGGTCCACCATTCGCCGCAACCGCGGAGGATTTACCGGACCATTACGCGCGGCGCGCTTCCGGACCGGTGGAGCGAATCGGACGAATTCGCGTCCCGGAGGTTCGGGAACGAACCGCGACCGCAGGGCTCCGATTTACCCGGGTGGAGCACTCGCGCGGCGAGCGACGAACACGAACTCGCGACAGGGCCGGTCGGGCGCGTCCCGGACCTCGTCCACGACGTAGCCGTGCCGGATCAGGTCGGATTCGATCTCGGCGCGCTCGCGGAAGCGCAAGGTGGAGTCCGAGGTCAGCACGGCGCCGTCGGAGCCGAAGACCCACGTGCCGCGGAAGCTGACCAGCGGCAGGGCCACCTCCGTCAGTTCGGTCCAGCATTCGACCCGGCCGACGCCGGCGATCTCGGCGACCCGGTAGGTGTCCGTGCGGTTCCACGTGCGCCACTGGCGTCGAGCCGGGTCTCGGCTCTCGACGACGAGACGTCCGCCGGGCCGAAGCGCGTGGTGCACGCCGCGGAGAGTGGCGTCCCAGCCGAGCGGATCGATGATCGCCTGGGCGACGTTCCCGGTCATCGTGGCGAGATCGACCGCCATCCCGGGAAGGGCTGCGGCGTCCCCGTGGATCCAGGTGACACGGTCCGCACCGTCTCGCCCGCGGGCGTACGCGTGTGAGCCCGCCGCGGGGTCGAGACCCGTCACCTGCACCCCGCGGGAGGCAAGGAGCAGCGCGAACGTGCCGGTGCCACAGCCGACGTCGAGCACGCTGCGTGCGCCGAACTCGTGCACGATCGCCGCGTACACGTCGAGGTCGCTGCGGTCGGGGTCGAGCGCGTCGTAGACCGCCACCAGGCGCGGGTGCTCGAAGATCGCGTCGGCCATCGACCTCGCCCTCGCGCCGGCAGGTACGTCCGGTGCCCTGCTCCGGCCGTGATCTTCACCCGGCTCCGCGGGGGCGGTCAACGCGATTAGCGCCGGAAGAGCTCCGGGTTCATCGCGACGTAGTCCGCGACGCCAGACGCGGGGCGTCCGAGGATCTTCTCGACGTCGTGCGTGGCGCGGTCGTAGCGGTTGGACCGGTGCAGCCGGGCCATCGTGCGGATGTGGTCGAGAACGTGGTCGGGGAGCTTGGCGGCTGCGAGTTCCTCGGTGAACTCATCGAACGGCACGTCCTCGTACACGACGGGCCGACCGAGCGCCGCAGAGAACTCCTCGGCCATGGCTGCCAGATCCCGCGACACGGGACCGGTGAGCTCGTAGGTCCGGCCGATGTGTCCGGCAGGCTCCGCGAGGATCGTCGTGACGACATCGGCCACGTCCTGAGCGCTCACCGGTGACGTGCGGCCCGCGCCGAACGGCAGCCTGATCTTTCCCGTCCTCGCGATGGACCCGTACGCGAAGATCATCATGAGCGGGTTCTCCATGAAGATCGTGGGGCGCACGTGCGTGACCGGAAGACCGGACCAGTCGAGCACCTGCTCGGCGAGCCAGTGCAACCGCTGGTGGCGCGACTCCTCGGTGCTGGTCAGATCCATCTGCGAGACGGTCATCTGGGACATGCTGACGACGATCTCGAGGTTCCCGGCTGCCCGTCCGGCGCTTGCCACGGTGGCGGTCGCCTCCAGGTACTCCGGCGACACCGACATCCCGAAGTACACGCGGCGGCATCCGTCGAGTGCCCGCACGACGTCGGGGGCGCGCGTGAGGTCCGCGACGACGACCTCGACCCCGCGTGCGCGAAGCGCGTCGGCGCGTTCGTCCTCGCGGTGGACGAGAGCGCGCACCGGAAGTCCGCGCTCCTGCAGCCGTTCGACCACCCGGCCGCCGATGCTGCCTACACCGCCGCCGGCCCCGGTCACGAGAATCGGCATTTTGCCTCCTCACGATAGTGAGGCTCACCAGCTGAGTCTCATCAGCAGACTAACCCAATGTCAGACGAGAACGGTCCCGCCGTCGACGGTCAGAACCGTGCCGGTGGTGAAGGTCTGCGTCATGCAGTACAGGTACGCCTGCGCGGCGTCACCGACCTCACCGATGCGGCCCACCGGAATCGCCTCCGCGATGTCCCGGTACATCTGCTCGCGTTCAGCCTCGCCCATCCCCGCCCACAGTGGGGAGCGAAGGACGCCCGGGCTCACGGCGTTCACCCGGACAGGCGCGAGCTCCACCGCCAGTGCCTTGGCCAGCGCCTCCACCGCACCGCAGATGCTCGCCGGCACGGCCCAGCCCGCGCCTGGACGGTCTTTGGCCGTGCCCGTGGTCAACGTGATCGAACCGCCCGGGCGCACCAGCGGTGCCGCGGCCGAGACCGCGGCGAGAGCGCCGAAGAAGCGCAGTCCGAAGAACCGGCGCGCCTGCTCCACGTCGAGCCCGATCACCGGCATCAGGGCCAGCGGCTCGCCTGCGGTGTAGACGAGATGATCGAGCTCACCGACCTCCTCGAGCACGGCACGGACGGTGGCCGGGTCACTCAGGTCCGCGACCCGGCCCACGGCCCCGCCGGGAAGCACCGAGAGCGCCTTGTCGACGCCGGAGCGGCGGCTGGAGACGACGACGACCTCGGCTCCGGCGGACCCGGCACCGGCCGCGACCGCGAGCCCGACGCCCGACGTCCCGCCCAGAACCACGACGCGCTGCCCGTGCAGATCCATGAGGAACCTCCTGGTGGCGTGCTGGTCAGACCCCTTCACGATGTGCCCGTGGGCGCCGCGACGTCCAAGACTCCTTACCGCGCCTGCAATACCCTGGGGGCATCCGGCCTCGTCGCGGACGGGAGGCGCGAGCATGGATGTGGACCTGCGCAAGCTGCGCTACTTCGTCGCGGTCGCCGAGCACCTGCACTTCGGCCGCGCCGCGGCGGCGCTGCACATCGCCCAGCCCGTGCTCTCCCGCCAGATCCGCGCGCTGGAACACGAGTTGAAGAGCCAGCTGTTCGACCGCACCAAACGCGCCACCGCACTCACCCGCGCCGGCGAACAGCTTCTCGCCGACGCCCGGCCCCTGCTCGCCGGCGCCGATGCCCTCCAACGACGGGTCCAGCGTGCCGCACGCGGCCCCGACCACTTCACCGTCGGGTTCATGCCCGGACTCATCGTCACCCCCGCCACGCGCGTACTGGCCGCGCGCCACCCGGACCTCACCGTCGACGTCCTGCGCACCGGCTGGGACGACCAGACCGAGGTCGTGCTCGACGGGCGTGTCGACGTCAGCTACGTCCGCCTGCCCGTCGACCAGCAGGGCCTACAGATCCGCCCGCTGCTCGCCGAACCTCGCGTGGCCGCGCTCCCCCTCGATCACCCCCTCGCGGCGAAGGACGGCATCAGCATCAGCGACCTCGCCGACGAGCACCTCCTGCAGAACCCCGACGCCGTGCCCGAATGGCGCGACATCGCCGTGGAGCTGCGGAGCGGCACAGGAGAACCGCCCCGACCCATCCGCACGGTGGAGGAGAAGCTCGAACACGTCGCGGCGGGGCACGGGCTGGTGGTCCTCCCGCTCTCCACCGCCACCTTCTACACCCGACCGGACGTCACCTGGGTCGCCATCGACGACATCGGACCCAACCGCGTCTGCCTGGCCTGGGACGACGCCCGCACCGACCCCCTCATCCACGAGTTCGTCGAGATCGCCACCGCCCAGGCGGAACAGCTCTCCGCCCCTGCCTGAGCGGCAGGGGCTCCGATCATGGGGTCCCGGCAGGCGCGCCGCCGTCGTGCACCGCGGCGCGTAGGGCGTCCGCGAGGCGGGCGGCGGGTTCGGCGAGCGGCTGCGGGAGTCGCGCCAGGAGGATGCGCCGCTGCTCGTGCGGGCCGCCGCGCACCGCGAGGACCCGCACTCCGGGCGGCACCGCGGGTACGAGAGACGCGGGAAGAGTGGTCAGCCCACATCCGGCCGCGACGAGGCTCAGCTTGGCCAGCCAGTCGGTGGCGGTGTGCGCGATCTCCGGCCGTTCGTCGAGCCCGGGCCAGACACCCAGCCGCTCCTGCTCTCGGGTGGACGGGCTCGCGATCCAGCGCTGACCACGCAGATCGGCGACGTCCACGGAGTCCGCCCCGGCCAGCGGGTGGGTGGCAGGCACCGCGAGGCGGAGGCTGCGTTCGGCGAGCACCTCGAACTCCAGGTGTGGCGACTCGGCGTCGGGCGGCCGGAACGGCGGCAGGGACGCCACCACCGCGAGATCGATGCTGCCGGCGCGCAGGGCGCGGACCAGTGCAGGCGTGCCGCCCTCCTGCGTGATGACGGTGATGGCGGGGTGGGTCCGGCGCAGCGCGGCGAGGGCGCGCGGCACCAGGAGAGCGCCGGCACTGCTGTACCAGCCGAGCCGGACCGTTCCCGCCTCGGCCGGCATGCCTGCGAGATCTCGCGCGGCGGCGTCGATCTCGTCGAGCACTGTGACGGCCCGGCGCAGCACGAGGTGCCCGGCTGCGGTCAGCCGCACTCCGTCGTGGCGCCGCTCCAGCAGGCGGGTCCCCGCCGCGCGCTCGAGCGAGGCGATCTGCCGGGAGACCCCGGACTGGGTGAAGCCGAGCGCCTCCGCGGCTGCGGTGAGCGTCCGGCGCTCGGCCACCTCGCGGAAGACTCGCAGCGCGACCAGCGAGACGTCGCCGAGGTCCATGAGCTTTACGCATACCAGGTCTGCGTAACTCGCGCTGGTCGCATGATTCTCACCTTTCTAGCCTGGCCGCGTGGTAGATACGCGAATTGCGCTGGTCACCGGGGCGAACCAAGGCATCGGCTTCGCGCTCGTCGAGGGGCTGGCCGCCCGACTGGATCCCGGCGATCTGGTGCTGCTCACCGGACGCAACGCGCAACGGGTCGCGGACGCCACCGCGATCGTCGCAGCCATGCCCGGCACGAGGAGCCGGGTGGAAGGCCGCCTGCTCGACGTCACCGACGCGGACGCCGTGGCGCGCCTGGCCACCGAGCTCGAGGAGCGCCACGGTGGGGTGGACATCGTCCTGTCCAACGCGATCGCCCGGATCACCCCGGATCGGCCCCAGTCCGAGCAGGCCGACGAGTTCATCGACGTCGCGAACGGAGGCACGCACGCGATGCTGCGCTCGTTCGGCCCGGTACTGCGCCCCGGCGGACGGCTGATCGTCGTGGCCAGCTCACTGGGAACGCTCGGTCGTCTCGACCCGAAGCTCCATCCCATGTTCGACGGGGCCTCGCTCGACGAGGTCGAACGCGCCGTCGAGTCCTGGCGTGCCGCCGTCCACGACGGAACAGCCGAGGAGACGGGCTGGCCGCGGTGGATCAATGTGCCGTCCAAGGTGGCTCAGGTTGCCGCGGTCCGAGCGGTCGCGGCGCAGCGCCGGGAGACCGATCTGCCCGCAGACACCCTGGTCGCGGCGGTCTGCCCCGGACTCGTGGACACACCGACCTCGCGGCCGTGGTTCGACGACTTCAGCCGGGCACTCACCCCGGCACAGGCCGCACAGGCCGTGCTCGACCTGGTGCTCGCGGACCACGTCGACCCGACCCACTACGGAGAGCTCGTCCGCTTCGGCCGCGTGTTGCCCTGGCACAGCGGAACGCCCAGCCGGGAACAGGATGAACTTCTCAGTACGTAAGAAGTTCTCGCCGAGTCCCTACTGGCCGCTGTCCGCTGACCACGGTGTGGTGCGACCAGCGGGACAGCCGTGTGGGTGGCATGCGAGCATTCCTCGCCGTGACCAGACCCGTGATCTTCGTCGGCGGCCCCCTCAATGGACAGGTCGCCGAACGCATCGGCGAACAATGGGACCAGTACCGCGACGACTCCGGCGACCCCCTCTCCCGCGAGATCGGCGAGAAGATCAGGTACAAGCAGCCGGCCAGCGAGCGGCAGCACTACTACCTGGCGTTCATCGCCGGACAGAGCGACGTCCTCGGCGACTGGGTGTACGTGCACCTGCCGCTCGTGGGCTACTACAACGCCGCCGGGACGTGGAAGGCCAGCCTCCACGCAGCGGTGGAAGCGATGCAGTCGGAGCAGGTGAAAGCCGAGTAGGCGGTTGCGGGCGTAACACGCTGGGCGCCGCCGGGCCGATCAGGTGCCCGGTGGGGCCAGGCGGGGCTCGACGCGCTCGGCGTGCTGTGCGACCGGCCGGCGCAGCGTTCCCCCAACCCGCCGTCCCGACCGGTCAATCGCGCACGTCTGCAGGTCCCCCTGGTGCGCCGAGATGACGAGGCCGGACGAAGCGCGACGAACCTGAAGATCATCCTGAGCAGACGGAGCAGTACTCTAGGCCGAACAGACCAGCGCCAAACCACTCATCGCGGCCCAAAGGGCGCACACCGCCGACCGGACTCAGCTTGGCAACCCCGACACCCCCCACCTCCCTAGATTTCCGCCGTGGCCGCACCTCCCTCCGTCCAGGATCCGCCCCTCACCATGACCAATGCCGGGCGCGTCGCCGCCTTCCTCGTGGTGCTCGCTCTCACCGTGGCGGGTGGTTGGCAGGCAGGCCGCATCCTCGATCCGCCGCCCCCGCCCGCCCCCGACTCCGCGCACGGCCACCCGTGACCGCGGTCCTGTCCGCACCGACTGCGGACACCGAGCTGATCGTCGAAGGCATGACGTGCGGAGCGTGCGCGGCGCGCGTCGAGCGGACGCTGCGCAAGCTCGGCGACGTGCAGGCGAGCGTCAACTACGCGACGGGCCGCGCGGCAGTCACGCACGGCGGCACCGTGAACGTCGACGATCTCATGGCCGCGATCGAACGCGCCGGCTACACGGCCCGGCAGCCGGAACCGGCCACCCGCGACGACGAGGCCGAGCTGGCCCAGGACCTCGAGCTCGACGGACGGCGGCTGCAGCTCGTCGCGTGCGCAGCGCTCGCCGTGCCGGTGATCGTGCTGTCGATGGTTCCCGCCATCCAGTTCCCGTACTGGCAGTGGACCGCACTCGGCCTCACCGCACCTGTCGTGCTGTGGGGCGCGCTGCCGTTCCATCGCGCGGCGCTCACGAACCTGCGACACGCGACCGCGACCATGGACACCCTGGTCTCGGTCGGGACGCTCGCAGCGTTCCTCTGGTCGGTCTACGCCATGGTCTTCGGCACGGCAGGCAGGCCGGGCCTCACGCACTCTTTCGACCTGACGCTCTCCCCGAGCCGCGCGCCAGGACAGATCTACCTGGAGGTCGCCGCAGGGGTCACGACGTTCGTGCTCGCCGGGCGTTACCTGGAGGCGCGGGCCCGCCGGCGCTCTGGAGCCGCGCTCCGCGGCCTGCTCGCGCTCGCCGCGACGGACGCCCGGCTGCTGGTCGACGGGCGGGAACACCTCGTGCCGGCCGAGCGGCTGGCCGTCGGCGACACCTTCGTGGTGCGACCAGGTGAGAAGGTCGCCACCGACGGCGTGGTGGTCGAGGGTTCCTGCGCGGTCGACACCGCGGCGATCACCGGGGAACCGGCGCCCGTCGACGTCACAGCGGGCGATGACGTGATCGGCGGGTGCGTCGTGCTCGGCGGACGCCTCGTCGTGCGGGCCACCCGTGTCGGGGCCGACACCCAGCTCGCGCGCACCGCCGCCCTCGTCGAGCGCGCGCAGACCGGGAAGGCCGCCGTGCAGCGGCTCGCCGACCGCGTCTGCGGCGAGTTCGTGCCGGTCGTGTTCATGCTCGCCGCCGCCACCTGGGGCTTCTGGGCCGGCTCCACAGCCGGAGCGGGCACGGCATTCGCCGCCGCCACGGCGGTTCTGATCGTCGCCTGCCCGTGTGCCCTCGGGCTCGCCACACCCACCGCACTTCTGGTCGGCACCGGCCGCGCCGCACAGCTCGGCGTGCTCGTCACAGGGCCGGCGGTGCTCGAGTCCACCCGCCGGGTCGACACCATCGTGCTCGACAAGACCGGCACGGTCACGACCGGCGAGATGAACGTGACTGCCGTCGTGCCCGTCGACGGCGAGGATCGCGACGACGTGCTCGCCGTGGCCGGCGCACTGGCCGGCACGTCGACGCACCCGGTGGCCCAGGCGGTCGCCCGCTACGCCGCCGAGCAGGGGGTGGACGCCACCGCCGAGGTGCGCGAGGTCGTCTCGCTGGACGGGCTCGGCATGCAGGGCGACATCGGCGGCAGCGAGGCGCTGCTAGGGCGGCCCCGCCTGCTGCGGGAGCGCGGCATCGCGCTTCCCGACGCCTTGGAGGGGCTGCTCACGGACGCCGCGGCGTCGGGACGAACGACCGTGGCCCTGGCCTGGGCCGGTCGCGCCCGTGCTGTGCTCGTCCTGTCCGACACGATCAGACCGACCAGCGCCGAGGCGATCGCCGAGCTGCGTCGGCTCGGGCTCGAACCCGTGCTCCTCACCGGCGACGGAGAGGGCGCCGCACGCGCGGTCGCCGACGCGGTCGGGATCACCACCGTCGTGGCCGACGCGCTGCCGACCGACAAGGTCGAACTCGTCGCGCGGTTGCAGTCGCAGGGCCGGGTCGTCGCGATGGTGGGCGACGGCATCAACGACGCCGCCGCGCTGGCTCAGGCCGACCTCGGCATCGCCATGGGCACCGGCACCGACATCGCGATGTCCGCCGCCGACATCACGCTCGTTCGCGCCGACCTCACGGCGGCCGTCGACGCCATCCGGATCTCCCGCCGCACCCTCACGGTGATCAAGGCCAACCTGGCCTGGGCTTTCGGCTACAACATCCTCGCCCTGCCCATCGCGGCCGCGGGGATGTTGCATCCCATGCTCGCGGGGGCCGCCATGGCGGCAAGCTCCGTCCTCGTCGTCACCAACAGCCTCCGGCTCGCCGGGCGGCGGCGCACCGCGTGACCACGGATCTCCCGACAGCGCGATGGGCGGCTCCCCGAGTGGGGAACCGCCCATCGGCAGCCCTACCGTGTTCGACGCGCGGTGTTCACCGTGTGGCCGACGCTGCCCTGCGCTTCGTCCAGATGTCGTAGGCGACCGCAGCGAGCAGCACGAGGCCCTTCACCAGCATCACGCGCTCGCTCGGAGCGCCGATGAGCGACATGCCGTTGTTGATCACGGCCATGATCAGGCCACCCGTGATCGCCCCGACCACCTTGCCGACACCGCCCTGCACCGCCGCACCGCCGATGAACGCGGCGGCGATGGCGTCGAGCTCGAAGTTGGTGCCCGCCGTCGGACCGGCCTGGTTGAGCCGGCCGGCGAAGATGACGCCCGCCAGCGCCGCCAGCACCCCCATGTTCACGAAGATCCAGAAGGTGACCGACTTGACCTTCACACCGGACAGGGTGGCCGCCGAGAGGTTTCCGCCGATGGCGTAGATGTGCCTGCCGAAGACGGACCGGGTGGTCAGCAGCGTGTACCCGAGCACGAGCACCGCGAGCAGCACCAGCACCCACGGCAGGTTCCGGAACCGCGCCAGCTGCACCACCACGGCCATCACGACGACGGCCGCTACGACGATCTTGAGCACGAAGATGGGCATCGGGTCGACGATCTGCCCGTACCCGAGCCTCCCCGCCCGCTGCCGCCACTGCGTGAAGGCGTAACCGGCCACCACCGCGAGACCCACCAGCAGGCTCAGCAGGTCGGCACCGCCCAGCGGACCGAGCCCGATGTTGCCCAGGTAGCCCTCGGTGAAGCCGTTGGACAGCGTGCGGATCGGGTCCGGGAACGGCCCGATCCCCTGGTTGCCGAGCACGGTGAGGGTGAGCGCCCGGAAGAGCAGCATCCCCGCGAGCGTCACGATGAACGCCGGGATCCCGAAGTACGCGACCCAGAATCCCTGCCAGGCCCCGACAAGGGCGCCCGCCACGAGCGTGATGAGCACCGCCAGCGGCCACGGCACCTCGAGGTTGACCATCAGCACCGCGGACAGCGCTCCCGTGACCGCCACGACCGAGCCGGCCGAGAGATCGATGTGCCCCGCGATGATGATCAAGATCATCCCGATCGCGAGGACCAGGATGTAGGAGTTCTGGACGATGATGTTCGAGATGTTCTGCGGCGTCAGCAGCGCGCCGTCGGTGAGCACCGAGAACAGCACGACGATCAGCACGAACGCGACGTAGATGCCGCTCTGCCGGGGGTTGATCGAGAACCGGCGCAATGCGGGTGACGACGGCGGGGCCGGGGGCAGGCCCGTCCCGCCCGGAGCGGCGGCCCCGATGTCTGCGGAGGTGGTGCTGGACATGGGTTCGCCTACTCCTGTTCCGTGGTCATGTACTGCATGAGCCGTTCCTGGGTCGCGTCCTCCCGGCTCACCTCACCGGTGATCCGCCCGCTCGAGAGCGTGTAGATCCGGTCGCACAGGCCGAGCAGCTCGGGCAGCTCCGAGGAGATGACCAGCACCGCTTTGCCCTCGGCGGCGAGACCGTTGATGATCGTGTAGATCTCGTACTTGGCCCCGACGTCGATGCCCCGGGTCGGCTCGTCGAGGATCAGCACGTCCGGGTCGGTGAAGATCCACTTCGCCAGCACGACCTTCTGCTGGTTGCCGCCGCTGAGCTTCCCGGTCACGCTCTGGACGTTGCGGGCCTTGATGTTCAGGCTGCGCCGGAACCCCTCGGCCACGCGGTACTCCTCGTTGTCGTCCACCCAGCCGCGGCGGGCGAGCTTGCCCAGCCGGGCTGCGGAGACGTTGCGCTTGATGTCCTCGATGAGGTTGAGGCCGTAGCGCTTGCGGTCCTCGGTGACGTAGGCGATGCGATGACGGATCGCGTCCTGCACCGTGCGCACCTGGATCTCCCGGCCGTCCTTGATGAGGCGCCCGGAGATGTTGGTTCCGTAGGACCGGCCGAACACGCTCATCGCCAGCTCGGTACGGCCTGCGCCCATCAGGCCCGCGAGCCCCACGATCTCGCCGCGGCGCAGGGCCAGGTTCGCGCCCGAGACCACGACCCGATCGGGCTGGCTCGAGCTGTGCACCGTCCAGTCCTCGATCCGCAGCACCTCCTCCCCGACGTTCGGCTCGTGGGGCGGGAAGCGGTTCTCGAGGGCCCGGCCGACCATCAGCGAGATGATCCGGTCCTCGGTCACCTCGTCGGCCTTCATGTCCAGCGTCTCGATCGACCGCCCGTCCCGGATGATCGTGATCGAGTCGGCGACGGCGGCGATCTCGTTGAGCTTGTGGGAGATGATCACCGAGGTGATGCCCTCGTCCCGCAGCCCGCGGAGCAGGTCGAGCAGGTGCTCCGAGTCGTCGTCGTTGAGGGCCGCGGTCGGCTCGTCGAGGATGAGCAGCCGCACCTCCTTGGACAACGCCTTGGCGATCTCCACGAGCTGCTGCTTGCCCACGCCGAGGTCCAGCACCGGGGTCACCGGGTTCTCCGCGAGACCCACCCGGGCCAGCAGGGCCGCCGCCTGGTGGTTGGTGCGGTTCCAGTCGATCAGGCCACGGGTCGCCTGCTCGTTGCCCAGGAAGACGTTCTCGGCGATGGAGAGCTGCGGGCACAGCGCCAGCTCCTGATGGATGATCACGATCCCGCGCTGCTCGCTGTCGCGGATGCTCGAGAACGTGCACAGCTCGCCGTCGAAGTGGATCTCGCCCTCGTAGTCGCCGTGCGGGTACACCCCGGAGAGCACCTTCATCAGCGTCGACTTCCCGGCGCCGTTCTCCCCGCAGATGGCGTGGATCTCCCCGCGGCGCACCGACAGGTTGACGTCCTCCAGCGCGGTCACGCCGGGGAACCTCTTGGTGATCCCCCGCATCCGCAGGATCTCGTCGACCATGACCCCTACCTCAGCTGGTCGGCGGTGTAGTAACCGGAGTCGATCAGCACCTTCTGGTAGTTGTCCTTGTCGACCACCACCGGCTGCAGCAGTTCCGAGGGCACGACCTTGTTGCCGTTGTCGTAGTCGGTGGTGTTGTTGACCTCGGGCTTACCGCCCTTGATCACGGTGTCGGCCATCTTCACGGTCACGTCGGCGAGCTGCCGGGTGTCCTTGTAGACCGTGGAGTACTGCTCCCCGGCGATGATCGACTTCACCGATGCGACCTCGGCGTCCTGGCCGGTCACCACGGGGTACGGGTGATCCTGGGTGCCGTAGCCGTTGCTCTTGAGGGCCGAGAGGATGCCGATGGACAGGCCGTCGTAGGGCGAGAGCACGCCCTGGACGGTGGCGCCGCCGCTGTAGGTCGAGGTGAGCAGGTCCTCCATGCGCCGCTGCGCCGTGGCCGGGTCCCACCGCAGGATCGCGACCGTGTTGAAGTCGGTCTGCCCGCTCTTCACGACCAGCGTGCCCTTGTCGATGTAGGGCTTCAGCACCGACATCGCGCCGTTGAAGAAGAAGGTGGCGTTGTTGTCGTCGGGCGAGCCGCCGAACAGCTCGATGTTGAACGGGCCGGTGGCCGTGCCGTCGGTGCCGTCAGCGTTCTTGAGCCCGAGGCCGGTGAGCAGCGACGTCGCCTGCTGCACCCCGACGGTGAAGTTGTCGAACGTGGCGTAGTAGTCGACGTTCGGGCTGTTGCGGATCAGGCGGTCGTAGGAGATCACCGGGATCTTGCTGTCGGCGGCCTCCTGGAGCTGGGTCGTGAGGGCCGTGCCGTCGATCGAGGCGATCACCAGCAGCTTGGCGCCCTTGCTGATCTGGTTCTCGATCTGGTTGACCTGCGTCGGGATGTCGTTCTCCGCGTACTGCAGGTCGACGGTGTACCCGAGCTTCTCCAGCGAGCTCTTGATGTTGTCACCGTCGTGGATCCAGCGCTCGGACGCCTTCGTCGGCATGGTGACGCCCACCAGGCCTCCGGCGGCGGAGGTGGCCCCACCGCTCTGCTGATCGATCGTCTTCTCGCTCGATCCACAGGCCGCGAGCGCCGTGGCAAGCACGATGCCTGCGGCCGCCGTGGCCAGCCGTGCCAGCTTCATTTTCTCTCCCGTGACTAGATGGATCATCCGTGAACCGGAACCGGGCGCACGCCGGGGAAATCCTGGGATCGGGCGTGCGCGGTGCCGGCCCGGATCACGTCGGCGGACGGCCGCCGGACGCAGGGCGGCGCGAGCCGCGGTGCGACCTGGATAGCCGCCGCCGGAGGGGAACTGCCGTGCCCAGCGGAACGGGAGCGCGCAGCAGATGGTGGTCCACTTGCGGTCGATCAGGCCGTGGGCGTGGCCGGAAACGCTGTACTCCGCCATGCCGGCCGTGCCCGGGCGTCCACGGCCCACACCCGCGGTGAGCGCGCTGTGCGGGGTGGATCGATGCCAATGGGACACCCTCGTCCGGGGAGCAGGCGGAGCCGTGAAGGATCACGCGGGGGGAGATGTTAGCGCTCACAACTTCGCGCGGGCAACCCACCCACCGTGGCGGGCACGCCCTGGTGGCTGAGCGCCATCGGACGCGATCAGCCCGTGAACACCGTGCTCACCAGGATCACGTTGACGACAGTTCCACCGGCGATGCTGATGATCACGTTCCGGAGCATGAGGTGCAGAGCCACGGTGGCGATCAGGGCGAGGCAGACCGGCAGGCCGAACGGGTACGCCGACAACGGTACGTCGCGGAGCGTGTGGCCGACGAGGATCACCATCACACCCACCGGCATGGTGGCACCGAGGTACGGGACGATCTTGCTCTCGCGCAGCGGCGCGAGAAGGGCGAAGGGCACCGCGCGCAGCGTCCACGTGATCGCCGCGCACACGAGAACGGCCGCGATCAGATAGCCGGTCTCAGGCACGGCGGCCGACCTTCCCGGCGATCACGTACCTGGCGACGAGGAACGCGGTGAACATGCCCATCGCGGCAAGGACCATCTGCCCACCGAACAGCAGATGCCCGATCAGGGCGCACGCGACGGCGACGATCGCGGCCGGGACGTCGCGGCGGGCGCGGAACGCGTCGATGCCCAGCACCACGAACAGGGCGGTCACCGCGAAGTCCAACCCCACCAGACCGGGCGGGATCAGGGCGCCGCCGAGCGCGCCGACGGTCACGCTGCCCACCCAGAAGATCTGGACGAACGCCTGTACCCACACGATGCGCGCCCGGCTCCAGTTCCGGGCCTCCGGCCTCGCCGTCAGGGCGAACGCCTCGTCCGTGAGCGCGAAGGTGCTGTAGGCCTTCCCCGCCACGCCGTGCACCCGGTGCAACGGGAACGTCAGCGCGTAGAACACGTGCCGGACGTTCACCACGAAGGCGGTGGCGGCGATCTGCCCGAGCGGGGCGAGCGTCATGACCAGGCCGAGGAGCAGGAACTCGAGCGACCCGGCGAAGATCACCGCGGAGAAGATCGTCGACCACCACCAGGGCAGGCCCGACTGCGACACCAGCACGCCGAATGCCAACCCCATCGCGGCAGCCGCGACGGCCACCGCGAGTGAGTCCTTCAGCGCGAGCAGTACGGCCGGCCGAGGGGCCGTTCCAGAGGCCTCGTCAGGGGCATGAACAGCGTCATCGCTCTCCGCCTCGCGCACTAGGTAATTTTATGTCGTTCATCGGGACATTTGGTTTCCTGTTGTACCGATATCCTTGCCAGATGCGCAACAACCGCCATCTCGACGCCATCGATCGAGACATATTGTTTCACCTCCAGAAGGACGGGCGGCTGAGCAACGTCGAGCTGGCCAGGCGCGTGGGCCTGACCCCGCCGCCGTGCCTGCGACGGGTCAAGCGACTCGAGGAGGACGGGATCATCACCGGCTACCGCGCGGTGGTCGATCCTGCAGCCGTCGGGCGGGGCTTCGAGGTGACGGTCTCGGTCGAGATCCGGGTCACCGATCGCGAGACGCTGCGCGACTTCGAGGACACCGTCGCCACGTTCGACGAGGTGGTCGAGCTGCGCCGCGTCTTCGGCACGCCCGACTACTTCCTGCGGGTGATGGTGGCGGATCAGACCGAGTACGAGACCCACCACATGAAGCTGCTCGGCCTGCCGGCCGTGTCCCGGGTCGTGTCGCACCAGACCATGAAGCGCATCAAGTCGCAGGACTGAGTCTCGTCAGGTCGCGGAGGTCGCCCACCCGCCGGATTCACGTCCCGCTCGGCGCCGCACGCGGCGAGCGCCATGCCCGCGCCGACCACTCCCGCGCCGAGCAGGAGGTCCGCCGGCGACGACCGCGCCGTGCGACGGGGACGCCGAGCGGCCCCCGGTGGATCACGTGGCACTTCTGGGGCACGGACGGTGCGATCACAGCAGGCCCACTTCCGCGAGCTTCGCCTCGTAGATGTCGAGTACCTCCTCCTCGTCGCCGCCAGCCGCCTCGGCCTGTTCCCAGATGCGCTCGAACACCGGCTCCGACTTCTCGTACTGCTGCCTCCACCGCTCCGCGTCGCGGCGCCAGTAACCGATCACGCCGTAGCTGCCCACGGGCATCCCGCGTTCGTGCCGCAGGTACTTCCGCACCGCCCTCGTCGCGGCCGCCTCCCCTGCGACGTAGATGTAGCCGGGGCCGTCCGGCAGCCCGATCCCGCGCGCCATCTCCTCGAGGATGCTGTTCGACGCGAGATCGGTGTTGTGCACCCACGTGGTCATGGCCCCGGGTAGTGGGATCTCGTCCCCGGGATCGGGGATCTCGATCGCCGCGACCGTGCGCACACCGAGCGGTGCCGTCTCGGCGATGCGGGAGAGCGCAGGCAACGCCGCCACATCGCCCAGCAGCACCTGCCACACGGCGTCGGCGGGACGGCGGAACCAGCTGTTGCGGACGGACATGCTCACCGTGTCGCCCGGCCGGGCGCGTCGGGCCCAGCTCGCTCCGATCCCGCCCTCGTGCGTGACCACGTCGAACGTCAGCCGCACCGATGCCGGATCGAAGGCGCGAATCGTGTACCACCGGCCGTGGTCGTCGACCCCTCCGCCGGGAAGCGGCAGATGCAGGAGGCACGCCTCGTCGGGCACCCCCGACACCGCGAAGTCCACGAGCCCCGGCCCCTCGAACACCACCCTGATCAGGCTCGACGACATGCGCCGTACGTCGACGGCTTCCATCTCGATGGTCTCGAGCTGCTGGCCTGCCATCCCACCCCCGCTATCCGCTCACTGAGTTAGCGCAGCCTAAGCTAAGGCCCGGTGTGGAGGCCAGAGTCCGGTTCGATCTCGTCGCCCCACACTCGGCGCAGAGATCGCACACCGCCGCCCGGGCCCCCAATTGCGTGAATGGGGCATCCATTCCTGGCTCGGGCGAGATCCCGGGATGCCGAGGCCACCGACGCACCCTCCGAACCCCTGCGGCCTACGCTCGGCTCGAGGCCGACCAGCAGCACACCGCCGCGCTCGCCCCGGCCGGGCCGTCGACGCCTGACCACATCCGACAAGAAGGACCACTATGCAGTTCGGGATCAATGCGTTCGTCACCGACGAGGGCCTCAGGCCAGGCCCCCTCGGTAAGGCGGTCGAGGAGCGGGGGTTCGACGCCCTGTTCCTCGCTGAGCACAGCCACATCCCCGTCTCGCGCCGCACCCCCTACCCCGGAGGAGGCGACCTTCCGAACCAGTACTACCGAGCCCTCGACGTGTTCGTCTCGCTGACCGCCGCCGCCATGGCCACCACCACGCTCCGGCTCGGCACCGGCGTGGCCCTCGTGACCCAACGCGACCCCATCAGCACCGCGAAGGAGGTCGCCTCCCTCGACCTGGTCTCCGACGGCCGCGTCATCTTCGGTGTCGGCGTGGGCTGGAACCGCGAGGAGATGGAGAACCACGGCACCGACCCCGCCACCCGCGGCCGACTCGCCAACGAACGGCTCGAAGCCATGCGTCAGATCTGGACCAACGAACAGGCCGAGTACCACGGCGAGTTCGTCGACTTCGACCCGATCTACTCCTGGCCCAAGCCCGTGCAGCGCCCCCATCCGCCGATCTACGTCGGCGGCGGAACAGCAGCCTTCCCGCGCATCGCGCAGCTCGACGCCGGCTGGTTCCCCAACACCTCGTCGCCCGAGCAGCTCGCGCCGCAGATCACTCAGCTGCGCGAGACGGTCGGCGCCCACGTCCCGGTCACGGTGGGGCACATCGCGCCGGTTCGGCCCGAGCTCATCGAGGGCTACCGCGAGCTCGGCGTCGAGCGCGTGGTGTTCCACGTGCCCGCCTCACCCGAGCAGTCGACGTTCGAGCGCCTGGACCTGCTGGCCGAGACGGTCGCGCAGGCCACTCCGGCATAAGGACGGACGCCGCCATTCCATGAATGGGTAGGTCTCTGTCGCCGAATACATGCGTCGATCACATCGCGGCGATCAACCGATCTCTGCGATGTGATCGAGGAGCGATGCCAGCGTTCGCTCGTCGGTGGCCGGGGCGATCACGGTGATCCGGAGGTAGCGACTCCCACCGAGGTCCGTGGAGGACAGGTGGAAGCTCCCCTCGTCCATCATGCGCTCACGGATCACGGCCTGGTCCGCGGTGCCGTACCGGAAGCAGACGATGTTGCTCTCCGGCTCGTACGGACACTCGAAGCCGGGACGCTGCGAGGCCAACTCCCAGAAGCGGTGCGCGGTGGCGTACTGCCGCGCCACGTAGTCACCCAGCCCGCGCTCGCCACGCCAGGCGAGATTGAGGAAGAGCTTCAACCCCTGCTCGGCCTTGGTGCCCTCGACGGTCCTTCCGATGAGGTCGAAACGCTGGTCGCCGTAGAACAGGTACGAGCCCTCCTGCTGGAAGGCCGCATCGAGATCAGCACGGCGTCGCGTGAGGACGGCCGCCGCGAGGCTCGACGTCCGCAACATCTTGTGCGCATCCCAGATGACCGAGTCGGCGAGCTCGATCCCGTCGAGCAGCCGCCGGTGCTCCTCCGACAGGAGTGCCGACGCGCCGTGAGCGCCATCGACATGGAACCAGATCCCGTGATCGCGACAGAACTCGCCGACGCCGCGCAGGTCGTCGTAGAGACCCGTGCCGGTGGCGCACGCATTGGCGACGAGCGCGATCGGGCGCCGACCGTGCTGGAGGGACTCGGGGAGCCGGACCACGTCGATCCGGCCGAGATCGTCCACCGCGAGCGGGACGACACACCTCGTCCCGAGACCGAGGATGCCGGTGGCGCGGGTCAGCGAGTAGTGGGCCGAGGGCGGCGCGAGCAGCGCGAGATCGGCCGGGTTGCCGTCGGCCCATGCGTCGGGCGCTGCGGCAGCCCGTGCGGCCAGCAGCGCCGTGAGATTGGCGAGCGAGCCCCCATGGGTGAGCACGCCGCCGCTGTCGGCACCGAAACCGACCTTTTCCAGCATCCATTCGAGCACCGCGAACTCGACGGTGGAACCCGCCGCTCCCATCTCGTAGATCGCCGTCGGATTGTTGGTGGCTCCATGGATGAAGTCGGCGAGAGCGGCGGGAAAATCGGGCGATGCGTCCTGATGGGCCAGATAGGCCGGATGATGCAGCCGGGTGCCCTCGGCGAGATAGGTGCGGAGGAAGTCCCGGTAGCTGTCCGCGGTCATGCCGCCCTCGCTGATGTACCGCCGAAGATCCAGCCTCGTCTCGAGCTCCTTCGGCGCCCGGCGCCGGAGAACGGGACCGAGGCCCCGCTGGCTGTCATCGACGTATGCGGCCAGTTGCTCGGTTGTGACCTCGGCGACCTTGGTGAACTCCTCGATGTCCCAGCGTCCGACGGGGCCGTGACGCTCCTCCCCGTGGGTCCGGAAGTTGTGCGGCATGCGTCGAGCCTTGCACCAGCGAGCGCAAAAAGACGCTGCTCTTGACGATATGACTACCCCTCCCCGGGGGCGCGGGAAGCGGAGAGAAAATCCGTCCACGTCCGTGCGATCCACGGATCGAACGCGACGAGTCGTCCGGACAACCGGTACCACGGACACCCGGCCCCGGGCCGCGGCCGCCACTAGGCTCCGGAGGGAAGAGCCACGCCCCATCGACGTCGTGGATCCGTCCCGCATCGCACAGCGAGGAAGACATCGTGCCCGTGCTCTGCCCTCTCCACGCCTCCCCGGCCTCTGGTCCCGCCCTGCCCGCCGGCCATGCGGTCACGGCATGACCGCCCCCGACGAGTTCGACGCGATCGTCGTCGGCGCCGGTATCAACGGGATGACCGCGGCCGCGCTGCTCGCGCGGGAGGGCTGGTCGGTGGCGCTGCTCGACAGTGCCGACGAGATCGGTGGGTTCATCGGGTCCGCCGAGCTGATCCGGCCCGGCTACGTGCACGACATCTGGTCGTCGTGGCATCCCCTGTTCGTCACCGGCCCGGCCTACGCGAAGCTCGGCCCCGACCTGCACCGCCACGGCCTCGCCTACGCCAACACCGACGACGCGCTCACCGCTTCGGTCGCCGACGACGGCTCGGTCACCATGGCCTGGCGTGACCCCGCCGCCACCGCCGCCCAGTTCGCCGATCAGGCCGACGGCGCTGCGTACCTCGCCGCGCTGAACCGCTTCGGTGCCCACGTCGGGGCGATCGGCGGATTGCTGGGCAGCGAGCTGCGCGGCACAGCGCTGGTGCGCCACACCCTGGGTCTCGGCCGTCCCGGCGGCGCCACGGAGCTCGAGGCCTACGCCCGCGACGTCGCCACCAGCGGGCGAGCCTGGTGCCGCCGCGAGTTCCGCGGCCACGAGGTCGATCACCTGTGGGCGCCCTGGCTGCTGCACGCGGGCCTGGCCCCCGACAACGCCAGCGGCGGGCTGATGATGCCGGTGTTGGCGGCCAGCATGCACGGAGCGGGATTGCCGGTGGTCGTCGGCGGTGCCGGACGATTCGTCGCCGCCTTCCGTGCGCTGCTCGAGGAACTGGGCGTCACCTTGCGGACCGGCACACGCGTCCACGCGATCGACGTCACCGGCGGGCGCGCCACCGGGGTACGCGCCGCCACCGCCGAGGGCGAGGTGCGCCTGCGCGCCACCCGCGCGGTGCTGGCCTCGGTCACCCCGTCCGCGCTCTACCTCGACCTGTTGCCGACCGGCACCGTGCCGGCCGCGGCCCGCCGCGACGCCGTCGGGTACCGCGCGGGGCGTGCCGCGGCGCAGCTTCACCTGGCGCTGTCGGGCCCCGTGCCGTGGAACGACGAGCGTCTCGCCACGGTTCCGCTGCTCCACCTGTCCGACGGGTCGGCCGGCATCGCGATCGCCTGCGCCGAGGCCGAAGCGGGCCTGCTGCCACGCCGCCCCACCGTGGTCGTGGGCCAGCAGCACGTGCTGGACCCGAGCCGGGCCCCGGAGGGCGCAGCGACGCTGTGGCTTCAGCTGCAGGAGCTGCCACGCCGGCTGGTCGGCGACGCCGCCGGCGAGATCGACACCAGCGAGGGCTGGAGTTCGGCCGTCGTCGAGGCATTCGCCGACCGGGTCATCGCCCGTATCGAGCGCCATGCACCCGGACTCGGGTCACGCATCCTCGGCCGCCATCTGGTCGGCCCGGCGGATCTGGAGGCCCGCAACGCCAACGCGATCGACGGCGACCCCTACGGCGGTGCCACCGAGCTGGACCAGAACCTGATGTGGCGACCCGGCCCCGCCACCGCCCGCCACAAGACGGTTGTGCCGGGCCTCTGGCACATCGGGGCCTCGACCCACCCCGGCCCCGGGCTCGGCGGAGGCTCCGGCCACCTCGTCGCCGAGCAGCTCACCCGCCCCAGCCGCGCCGCGACCGTGCTCGACGGCGCGCGCCGGGCCGTGACCAGGAGCCGCGGGACGGCAGCCGCCACGTGACCATGGGTGCACCCGACGCGTCGACGCTCCCTCTGGTGACACTCGATCTCTTCAGCGCGCTGATCGACTCGCGCACCGGTGGCAGCGCCTTCCTGTCAGAGCTTGCGCGGAAGCGGGCCTGGAGTGTTGCCGGTGAAACGGTCTACGCCGCATGGGACTCCACCAACAAGGAGCTGCAACGGCAGTGCGTGTCGTGGACCCCGTTCCGTGAGTTGTCCCGGCAGGCGCTCGCCGTCACCTACCGCGACCTGTGTCTCGCAGGTGATCCCTCGCAGGACACCGAGGCGCTCCTGTCCGGCGTCGCCGACTGGCCACTGTGGCCGGATGTCTCCGACGGGTTGCGGATCCTGGCCGGTCAGAGCCGAGTCGGCGTCTTGTCCAACGTGGACGACGACGTATTCGCCCGCACCCGGGTGGCCCCGCTCATCGATGCGGGCACCGTGTTCACCTCCGAGAAGCTGCGCAGCTACAAGCCCTCCCCCGCGATCTACCACGAGGCATCCCGACGAGCCGGACCCGGATACGTCCACGTCGCGACGTCGGCACGCGACGTTCGCGGTGCCCTCGGCGCCGGCATCAGCACGATCCGCTTGCGCCGGCCGGGCCACACGATCGACCCCGACGGTCCGACTCCCACGTTCGTGGCCGCCACGCTGAGCGAGGCCGCCGCGCTGCTCCCGAGGCTTCGCTGAGACTCCAACTCCGGCCGGCCCGAACGAGCGCGATGCAGGATGCATTTCTCACCCGTTCGGCGCTCCCTGCCACCTGCCGTCCTGCTTAGCCTGTGATGCAGATCATCTTCCCCGACTCAACGACGAGGCGGCCATGGCTCTCGACGAAGCGACCGCGGCGTTCCTGTCCCAGATGGCTGAGAGCGGGATGAAGCCGCTCCACGAGATGACGCCCATGGAGGCTCGCGGGCTCGGCGCCGCACTCCTCGAGATGTACGGACCGGGCCCGGACGTCGCCCGCGTCGCCGACGACACGGTGCCCGTCGAGGGCGGGCAGATCGGGGTGCGGATCCTCGCCCCGGAGAACCCTCGAGCGACGATCGTCTACTACCACGGCGGCGGGTGGGTGATCGGCGCCATCGACGAGTTCGACACCCTCGCCCGGCGGATGGTGGAGCGCACGGGCGCCGCCGTGGTGCTCGTCGACTACCGGCTCGCGCCCGAGTACCGCTACCCCACTGCCGCCGAGGACGCCTGGGCGGCGTTGCAGTGGACCGCCGCGCATCTCGGCGAACACGGCATGACGCTCCCGTTGATCGTCGCCGGTGACAGCGCGGGCGGAAATCTCGCGACGATCGTCGCCCGGCGGGCGGCCGAGGAGGGCGGACCGGAGATCTCGCTCCAGGTCCTCGTCTACCCGGTCACCGATGCCGACCTCGACAACGCCAGCTACGTCGACCCCGAGAACCAGCTCATGCTCAGCCGGGACTCGATGATCTGGTTCTGGGACCACTACGCCCCCGACCTCGCCGCCCGGAAGCACCCGGACGCCTCCCCGCTGCAGGCCGCCGACGTCTCCGGGCTCCCGCCTGCCGTCGTGCTCACCGCGGAGCACGACGTGCTCCGTGACGAGGGCGAGGCGTACGCGGAGAAGTTGCGCGCGGCCGGGGTTCCCGTCGTGCACCGCCGCTTCCCCGGTCAGATGCACGGCTTCTTCACCCTGCTCGTCCTGCCTGGAGCCGCCGCCGCGCTGGAGTACGTCGGCGAGCAGGTCGACCACCACCTCGCCACGACCACATCCCTCGCCGACAACCAGGCTCGTTAGCAGCCGGCTTCTCAACGCTGTAGGCAGCCCGGGCGCACAGCCGCCCCGGCGTGGCGTCCCCGACCATGCGACCGCTCCCCGGAGACCTCGCAACGGCGCAACGAACTGCGGCCAACGGAGGCCGCGATCGGGAGGAAGTAGATGACCGAGTCTCGGAAGGTCGACGCCGTGGTCGTCGGCGCGGGCATCGCCGGGCTCTACCAGCTCTACAAGCTGCGAGAGCGTGGCATGAGCACCCGCGTGTTCGAAACCGGCGACGGCGTCGGCGGCACCTGGTACTGGAACCGCTACCCCGGCGCCCGCTGCGACGTCGAGAGCCTGTCCTACTCCTACTCGTTCTCCCCGGAGCTGGAGCAGGAGTGGAACTGGACCGAGCGTTACCCGACGCAGCCGGAGATCCTTCGCTACGTCAACCACGTCGCCGATCGCTTCGACCTACGCAAGGACATCACCTTCAGCACGCGGGTGGTGTCGGCGGTCTACGACGAGTCGACGCAGCGGTGGAGGGTGGACACCGACACGGGTGAGATCGTCGACGCCCAGTTCCTCATCATGGCGACCGGGTGCCTGTCGCGGTCGAAGCTGCCCGAGGTGCCCGGGCTCGACAGGTTCCAGGGCCCGACGTACCACACCGGACACTGGCCGCACGAGGGCGTCGACTTCACCGGCATGCGCGTCGGGATCATCGGCACCGGCTCGTCCGCCGTCCAGTCCATCCCGGTCATCGCGGAGCAGACCGCCGACCTCACCGTCTTCCAGCGCACCCCCGCCTACTCCATCGCCGCGCTCAACCGGCCGCTCGAGCAGTCCGAGATCGACTCGATGAAGACCGGCTACCGGGCATGGCGCGAGGCCCAGCGCACCTCCGGGTTCGGCGTGCCGGTCGAGATGCCCACCCAGTCGGCGCTGGAGGTGTCGGAGGAGGAGCGCTTCGCCAAGTACGAGTCCGGCTGGAAGAAGGGCACCCTCGTCTCGATCCTCGCCGGTTACACCGACACCCTCACCAACCGGGAGGCGAACGACACCGCGGCCGAGTTCATCCGCCGCAAGATCCGGGAGCGGGTGAACGACCCCGAGGTCGCCGAGACGCTGTCGCCGCGCAGCTACCCGTTCGGCACCAAGCGTCCCTGCCTCGACACGAACTACTACGAGACGTTCAACAAGCCCGACGTCCACCTGGTCGACCTGCGCAAGACCCCGCTCGTCGAGCTCACCGAGAACGGTCTGCGCACCTCCGAGCAGGAGTACGAGTTCGACGCGATCATCTTCGCCACCGGCTTCGACGCGATGACCGGCGCCCTCACCGCGATCGACATCCGCGGCAGAGGCGGGATCGCCCTGCGGGAGAAGTGGGCCGAGGGTCCGCGGTCCTACCTCGGGGTCGCCGTCGCGGGCTTCCCGAACCTGTTCACGATCACCGGACCGTCGAGCCCGTCGGTGCTGTCCAACATGATCGTGTCGATCGAGCAGCACGTCGACTGGATCACCGACTGCGCCGCCTACATGCGCGAGCGGGGTATCGGAGCGATCGAGGCCACCGGTGAGGCCGAGGACGGCTGGGTGGCGCACGTCGAGGAGGCGGGCAACGCCACCCTCTACCCCACCGCCGACTCCTGGTACATGGGCTCGAACGTGCCCGGCAAGCCGCGGGTCTTCATGGCCTACATCGGCGGAGTGGGCGTCTACCGGCAACTGTGCGACGAGGTGGCGGCGAAGGGATACGAGGGCTTCACTCTCCAGGGGGCGATGAGCCCGGCCTGATCCACTCCCCGGTTCATCCCAGCGACCGGCGTGCGGCCCGACGACGTGCCGCGGGTCGGTCGCTGTGGACGACCAGCATCGTGACCTCGGCATTAGGAGGACCGCGCGATGTCGTTCGCCGTCCCGTTGACCCGCCGCGAGGCGATCGTCCACCACCTGCGGCACGAAATCGTCACCGGCGCACTCCCGCCCGGCACGGTGATCAAGGACGCCGAGGTCGCCGCACGGCTCGGGGTGAGCATCACCCCGGTCCGCGAGGCCATCGCCCAGCTCGCGGCCGAGGGACTCATCGACATCGCACCGAACCGCACCCGGCGCGTCACCCACGTCACGCAGAAGAACGCGCTCGAGCTCATCGACGTGATGGGCGTGCTCGCCACTGCCGGCGTCGAGTGGGGGGTGGACAACCTCACCGAGAGCCATCTGGCGCGGATGCGGGAGCGGCTCGACGAGTTCGTGGCCGGGCTGGAGCGGGGCGACGTGACGGCTGCCGCGGCCGCGGGTGCGGACTTCAGCACCATCATGATCATGGCGGGCGGCAACCGGGAGTTGCAGACGCACGTCGACCTGGTGGTCGCCCGCACGCGCCGCCTGCTCGCGCTCAACGCCGAGAGCGACCTGTGGCAGGTCTGGATAAACGGCTACCGCGACGTCCTCGACCTGCTCGAACGCGGCGACCGGCCAGCGGCTGTCGAGCGGTACCGCGCGATCTACCAGGAGTACCGGCCGCGTGTGCAGGCCCTGCTGGCCGACCCACCCGCCGACCCGAGGGTCGGCCGCTGAGTGAGGTAACGGGAGCGGTCAACCGACGACGAGCCGCCACGGTCGCTGCTCGCTCACACGGCGAGTCGGTTGCGGTGGGCCAGTGCCGGCCAGGCGATGGCGACGATCACGAGCCACGCAACCGAGAGGCCTGTGTTCCCCGACGCGAGCAGGCCGCTCACGATCACTATCAGGTAAAACGGGTCCAAGGGGTCAGCTCCTCCGGTCTCCTCCCCCAGCAATTGTGCGCGTCTTTCGCGGGACCCGCGGGCCGGCGATGCGCCGATCGGGGCGCCTTTCGCGGAGGTGATCTATCGGTTCCGGAATCGGTGGTGGCCCTGCACCGTCGCCGCGCGGATCACTTTTCACGGGACAGTTCCAGCCCGGGGAGATCTCCGCGAGGTGCACGAATACGTGCTCCACCTCGGTGTTTCCCCCCGTTCCCGCGATGGCCGGGGCGACCTGCTCGATCGTCGCCTCCTCCGCGGAACGGCGACCCATCCCGGTCATGGGCCGTTGCCGGCGGCCGCACTGGACTCCCGGCCACTGACGGGTCACAACCGGGTGTCGCCGCCGCACCCGACCGTCGGCTCCCCACGGTGCCGAGCGGCGTCGAACGAGCCCGAACGTCGTAGATCAGCCTAGGATCGGTGCGCTGGCGGCTTACGGGACGAGCGTTGCGGGTGGTGGTGTGAGCACATCCGGCGTCGAGCCCGAGCACGCCCCCGCCGTGGGGGGAACACGGCGCCTCGGGGCCGGCCCAGCGCCGTTCGCCGGTCTGATCGAATCCGGCCTGCGCTACTTCCTCGCGGTGGCACAGGCGGGCTCGATCACCGAGGCGTCCGAGCAGCTCCACGTGGCGGGCTCGGCCATCAGCCGGCAGATCGCGCGGCTCGAGCACGAGATCGGGGTGCCGCTCTTCGAGCGTCATCCCCGCGGCATGGTGCCGAGCGAGGCCGGCATCCGGCTCGCGGGTTTCGTGCAGCGCAACATGATGGACATCGAGCAGGTGGTCGGCGAGATCCGGCGGCTTCCCGGTGGCCGCCGCTCCCAGGTCCGGCTCGTCGCGGCGGAGGGCTTCGCCTGGGACCTCCTGCCCGAGGCGATCGCCTCCTTCCGGCGCGACCACCCCGAGGTCGACTTCAGCCTGCACGTCACGTCCTCGACCGCGGCCAGCGAGCACGTACGCGACGGCAAGGCGGACATCGCGGTCACGTTCAGCCTTGCGCCGATCAAGGGCATCTCCGTCGAGTACTCCCAGCGCGAGTACGTGCACGCGGTGGTCAACGCCCGGCATCCGCTCGCCCAGCGGTCCTCGGTGTCGCTCGCCGAACTGCTGCCCTACGCGCTGGCGATCGTGGACGAGGGCACCACGGTGCGGCAGCTGTTCGACGTCTGTTGCAGCGCCGAACAGCTGAGCTTCGAGCCGGTCTTCGAGACCGACTACTGCGGTGCCCTCTACACGTTCACGAAGTTCGCCGACGCCGTGACCCTCACCGGCTATCTGCCGGTGCGCAGACGCCTCGCGACCGACGGGCTCGTGGCGATCCCGCTGTCCGACCAGGGGATGCACCGTCGATACCTGCAGATCCAGTCGATGGCCGGCCGGTCGCTGCCGCCCGCGGCAGGCGACTTCGTGACGCACCTGGTGCAACGCGTACAGGCCCCCTGACCCGTCACCACTCGGTTTGCCGTGCGGGCAACGGCGCCTTGCCCAGACGGAGATGGTCATCGGGCCGCCCGCTGCCTACTCTTCGCCGAAACGCACCATTCGATCACGTGTGCGGCCTTCTTGCCGGAAGGGAATCAGCGAATGACCCGTGGCGACGTTGTCCGAAAGTCGGCGAGATATGTCGATTCCGGCGCTTTCCTCGACGATCTGAGAAGACGGGTGGCGTTACCCACCGAAAGCCAGGACCACAACTCACTTCCGGTACTGCAGAGCTATCTCTCCGGGGAGATGTCGGCCGCTCTCGAACGGCTCGGAGCCGTCTGCTCGATCGTCGAGAACCCGGTGCCCGGAGGTGGTCCGTTCCTGATCGCCCACCGACACGAGGACGACTCGCTGCCTACCGTGCTGGTCTACGGCCACGGGGACGTCGTGCTCGGCCAGCCGGAGCGCTGGCGCAGCGGGCTCTCACCGTGGGAGATCGTCATCGAAGGCGATCGCTGGTACGGGCGGGGAACGGCTGACAACAAAGGCCAGCACACCATCAACATCGCCGCACTCGAACACGTCATGGCGGCCAGGGGCGGCCGGCTGGGATTCAACCTCAAAGTGCTGATCGAGACAGGCGAGGAGTCGGGCTCCCCCGGCCTTCGTGAGATGTGTGAGCAGCGGGCCGACGACCTCGCCGCCGATCTGCTGCTGGCCTCCGACGGTCCCCGGCTGGCGGCCGAGCGGCCCACGGTGTTCCTCGGTTCCCGGGGCCAGGTCGCGTTCACGCTCAGCCTGGATCTGCGCGAGGGCACCTACCACTCCGGCAACTGGGGTGGCCTGCTGCGCAACCCCGCCACGGTGCTGGCCAACGCACTGGCGAGCATGGTCGACGGCCGTGGCGTCATCGCCGTCCCCGAACTGCGTGCACCGGAGATCCCCGATGCCGTGCGCGCGGCGCTGGCGGACGTGTCGCCCGGCGGCGGCCCGACCGATCCGGACATCGACGACAGCTGGGGCGAACCTGGACTGACACCGGCCGAACGCGTGATGGGCGCCAACTCCCTCGAGGTGCTGGCGTTCGTCTCCGGAACGCCGGACGCGCCCGTCAACGCGATCCCGGCGACGGCACGGGCCCACTGCCAGCTGCGGTTCGTCGTGGGCACCCCGTGGCAGGAGCTGGAGCGGATCGTGCGCGAGCACCTCGACGCGCAGGGCTACCCGATGGTCCAGGTCCGGGTCGACAGCACCATGGCGGCCACCCGCCTCAGCCCCGACGACCCGTGGGTGCGGTGGGCCGTCGCCTCGATCGAGCAGAGCACCCAGAAGGTGCCCGTCATACTGCCCAACCTGGGCGGTTCGCTGCCGAACGACGTCTTCGCCGACGTCATCGGCATGCCCACGGTCTGGGTGCCGCACTCCTATCCCGCCTGCGCCCAGCACGGGCCCGACGAGCACCTGCTCGCATCCGTGGCCCGCGAGGGCATGCAGATGATGTGCGGACTCTTCTGGGATCTGGGCGAGCTGGGCAGCACCCGGCCCGGCGCCACCACGGCAGCGGAGTAGCGAGATGGCCACCTCCGCCGCAGCGAAGCAGCTGAGGCCGTACCAGATCATCGCCGCCGCCTGCGTGGGCAACGCGCTCGAGTGGTACGACATCGCCGTCTACAGCTTCTTCGCGAGCTACGTCGCCCAGGTCTTCTTCCCGACAGCCGACCCGGCGAGCTCGCTGCTCCTGGCGCTCGGAACGTTCGCGGCGTCCTTCCTGATCCGCCCGGTCGGCGCCATCGTCCTGGGCTCGTACGCCGACCGTGTGGGCCGCAAGCCCGCGTTGTCGCTCTCGATCGGGCTGATGGTGGTCGGCACGTTGCTGATCACCGTGATGCCGTCGTACGAGACCATCGGCATCATCGCTCCGATCGGGATCCTGGTCGCGCGGCTCATCCAGGGCTTCTCCGCCGGCGGCGAGTTCGGCAGTGCCACGGCCCTCATGGTCGAGCATCTTCCGCACCGCCGGGGCTACGCGGCGAGCTGGCAGTTCACCAGCCAGTCGATCTCCACCCTGCTCGCCGCGGCCCTGGGCACGTACCTGACCTCCACGCTGTCCGACGAGCAACTGCTGTCGTGGGGATTCCGCATCCCGTTCGCCGTGGGCCTCCTGGTCGGGCCCGTCGGCTACTACATCCGGCGGCACGTTCCCGAGGCTCCGGAGTTCGTCGACGCCACCGCCGACCGTGACAGCGGGTCACCGGGCGGCAAGGTACTGCGCGAACAGAAGGGCCGCGTACTGCTCACGATCGGCGTTCTCGCCGTGACGACCTGCCTCAACTACCTGATCAGCTACATGCCGACCTATGCGATCAGGACACTGGATCTGCCCGCCTCGACGGGCTTCGCCGCCACCCTCGTGAGCGGGATCGCCCTGCTGGTCGCCACCCCGCTCGCGGGTCACTGGTCGGACCGGCTCGGGCAGATCAGGCTCATGATCCCGGCGGCCGGCCTCATCCTGGTGCTGATCTACCCGCTCTTCGCGCTGCTGGTCGCCTTCCCCGGCCTCGGGATCATGCTCGTCATGATGGCCGTCCTCGGGGTGCTCAAGGGCACGTACTTCGGGCCCATAGGCGCGGTGATGGCGAACCTGTTCCCGCCGGAAACGCGGGCCACGGGTATGGCGGTCGGTTACAACATCGGCGTGGCCGTGTTCGGCGGGTTCACGCCGCTGATCGCCGCGTGGCTGATCAGCGCCACCGGCAACGATCTCTCCCCGAGCTTCTGGGTGATCCTCACGGCCGTGATCAGCCTGACCAGCATGGCGGTGATCTGGCGGAGGATCGGACTGAGGTGAGAGGGCGTCCGGTGATCAGAGCAGCGGCACGATGATCAGGCCCGCCCCGACCATCACGTCGAGCGCACCGCACCACTCCGCGAAGGACCGGGAGACGACCCGGTCCTTCGCCAGGTGCACCCAGTCCCACACGCCGTGGGCGAGCCATCCCGCGGCCACCAGATACCGCGCGAGATCGGGATCGACCGCCAGCCCGGCGAGGGCGAGCGCTCCGAACGCGGCCATGCCGACGAGCTGCAACCGGAAGTCCCGCTCGCGGTGGCGCCCGTGGCCGCTGCCCCAGATCACCACGGCAAGGGCGACGGCGAGGAGGACGACGAACGGCTCGACCCAGTTCTGCAGGCGCAGCGCGACCACCAACGCGCTGAGCACCGCGAGCACCGGCCAGGTCGCGCGGCGACGGCCCAGGGCCGCCACGATCACGTAGCCCAGCGGCAGGATCAGCAACGCCTCGGCGTAGGACCGCGCCGTGTCCTGCGTGACCGCGCCGATGAAGATGTCGACCCCGAGGCCGACTCCGAGGATCGTTGGCCAGCGCTTCGCGACTGCGGCCAGGGCGCCGCGGCCTGTCGTCCAGGGCCGGGCGGGGCGGGGAGTAGTGGTCATGAACCCAGGTTCTCGGCGACGCTGCGCACGCCACAGATGCGCGATGTCATCGTCCGCCCATGCGCTGCGCATGGTCCGGGCATGCACGCGGCGCGCGTCAGAGCCAGCCGTGCTCGCGCGCCTTCGCGATCGCCTCGGCGCGGCTGCCTGAGCCCAGCTTCGCGACGGCCGCAGCCAGGTAGTTGCGGGCCGTCCCGGGCGACAGGTGCGCCTGCCGGGCGATGGTGGCGACCGGGACACCGCCGTCGGCCAGGCGCAGCACGTCGAGCTCGCGGGGCGTGAGCGGACACTCCGGTGCCATCAACGCCTCGGCCGCCAGGGCGGGATCGACGTACCGCCCGCCTTCGTGAACGCGGCGGATCACCTCCGCAAGGACGGCGGCGGGCGACCCCTTCGGCACGAACCCGCGCGCTCCGCTCAGCAGTGCCCGCCGCAGCAGGGGCGGGCGACCGTGGCCGGTCAGGATCACCACGGCGCACGACTCGAGCGCCACGGCCACCTCGGCGGCGACCTCCAGGCCCGACAGTCCAGGCATCTGGAGGTCGACGACAGCGACGTCGGGCCGGTGGGCCAGCACCTTCTCGACGGCACCCCGGCCGTCGCCGGCCTGGGCCACCACCTCGATGTCGGGCTCGAGCTCCAGCAGCGCCGCCACCGCTCCCCGGATGAGCTCCTCGTCGTCGGCGAGGAGGACACGGATCATGCCGGCACCGGAACGGTCGCGGTGAGTGTGAACGTGCCGGGCCGGGCATCCGCGCTCACCGTGCCGCCGACCTCGGCGAGTCGGTCGGAGAGCCCGCGCAGGCCGTGGCTGTAGCGGTCGGGCGCGCGCTCGGCGACCCCGTCGTTGGTCACGACCATCCGTACCTCTCCGGGCGTCACATCCACGTCGATCGTGCAGTGCTGAGCGCGGCTGTGCCGCAGCATGTTCGTGGTCGCCTCGCGGAGGACCGGCACGAGGTGCGACGCCTCGCCGGGCAGATCGGAGCCGGGAAGGCGCACCACGCAGTGGACGCCTGCCGAGCGGAGCACGTGCTCGACCGCCGAGAGCTGGTCACGCAGATCGACCGCCCGGTACCCGTGCACCGCCTGCCTGACCTGCGCGAGAGCCGAGGCCGCAAGCCGCTGGATCTCCGCGGCCTGCTCACCGGTCCGTTCCGGGTCGACCGGCGCCAGCCGCTTGGCCAGCTCGGCCTTGAGCGCGATCACCGACAGGTCGTGGCCGAGCAGGTCGTGCACATCGCGGGCGAACCGCAGCCGCTCCTCGGCGGCTGCCAGCCGCGCCAGGGCGTCTCGCGCGTCGCGGGCCTGGACGACCAGCCGCCACAGCCCGATCTGGAGACCGTTGATCAGCGCGAGGCTCGTACCGATGCCGGCCGTGATGACGACGTACTCGACCACGCCGCCGCCGTTGGCCCAGGCGACGCCTGCCGACACCGCGACGGACAGCACGACCACGACGACCGCCGCCGGCATCCCGTGTGCCAGGAGGGGAATCGCGCCGACGACGGCGGCACCCAGCCAGGCCCAGCTCGCCCACGCGCCCGACTCCGCTCCCAGCGGCCCGACCAGCGGAACGGACGCCACGGACGCGGCGACGAACGCGATGGACGCCCGGCGACGGGTGCGGTCGGAGCGTCCTGGCCGGAACTCACTCCAGAGGGCCCACCCCAGGCCTGCGGTGAACACGGCGATTCCCGCCGCACCGAGGATCCGCCACGGGAGCCGCTGCTCCACTCCGAGCCCGATCGCCGGCATCGCAGCGCTCGAGACGAACATGATGGCCAGGGCCGTGAGCGTCACGAGCCGGGCACGTCGGTATCCCGCGTCGGCCCCGACCTCCGACCACGCGACCGGCGGAACAAGTCGGATGTCCGGGCGGGTGGCCTCGCCTGCAGCGGACCGCACCCGACCACCTCCCGCCGGCATCGTCGTCGGCCGAATCGTTGCATACCGGGGCAGGGTATGAACAGCGACCCCGCTCCGGGACGCCCGTGGTCAGCGCACCGGGGTGAGCCGGAAACCGTCGTAGCCCGCCGCGGCCACCTCCTCACAGTGGCGGGCGTAGGCGGCGAGCCCACCGGCGTAGGGCATGAACACCCGCGGCTTCCCGGGAACGTTGGCGCCCAGGTACCAGGAGCTCTCCGCCATCGGCAGCAGCGTGCGGTGCGCCGCCTCGTTGACCTGCACGCCCCAGGCGTCCGCGGCATCGTCGGTGGTCTCGATCCGCGCCGACCCGCTCGAGCGCAGGTGACGCAGACACGCAGCGATCCAGTCGACATGCTGCTCGATCGCGGTCGGCATGTTCGTCAGCACCGACGGGCTGCCCGGGCCGGTGATCGTGAACAGGTTCGGGAAACCAGGAACCTGCAACCCGAGGTAGGTGCGCGGCCCCTGCGCCCAGACATCGCGCAGCGCCCGCCCGCCGCCTCCGCGGATGTCGATGTTCAGCAAGGGGCCGGTCAGCGCATCGAAGCCGGTGGCGAACACGAGACAGTCCAGCGGGTACTCCCCCGCCGACGTACGCAGCCCGGCCGGTGTGGCCTCGACGATCGGCGACTCCCGCACGTCGACGAGCGTGACGTTGTCGCGGTTGTAGGTCTCGAAGTAGCGGGTGTCGATCGGCGGGCGCTTGGTGGCGAAGGGATGATCCCGCGGCATCAGCTTCTCCGCGGTGGCCGGATCACGCACCGTCTCACGGATCTTGGTGCGAATGAACTCCGCCGCCGTGTCGTTGGCGTCCTTGTCGGTCAGCAGGTCGGCGAACGCGGCCCGGAACCGCAGCCCGCCACGACCCCACAGCCGTTCGTAGATCGCGGTGCGCTCCTGCGCCGAGACCGAGAACGCCGGCCGGTCACTCACATGGAACGGATGCCCGTTGATCGTCGCGCGCTGGGTGTCGCGGATCTCGGCGTAGTTCTGCCTGACCTCCCGCTGGAACGCCGCATCCATCGGCCCGTTACGCGCAGGGATGCTGTAGTTCGCGGTGCGCTGGAACACCGTCAGATGCGCCGCCTGCTCCGCGATCACAGGAATCGCCTGGATACCCGTCGAACCCGTGCCCACCACACCCACACGCAAGCCGCTGAAGTCGACACCCTCGTGCGGCCACCGGCCGGTGTGAAACCACCTGCCCCCGAACGTCTCCAACGCCGGTATTCGAGGAATGTTCGCCGAGGACAGACACCCCACCGCCGTCACGAGGAACCGCGCCGCGAAGCGCTCGCCGGCGTCGGTCGACACCGTCCACGTACCGGCGTCCTCGTCGAACACCGCCTCCACGACACGCCTGCCCAACCTGATGGAACGCCGCAGGTCGAACCGATCGGCGACATGGTCCAGATATCTCAGGATCTCCGACTGCTCGGCATACCGCTCGGTCCACTCCCATTCTTGCTGCAGCGCCTCGTCGAACGAATAGGAGTAGTAGTAGCTCTCCGAGTCACACCGCGCACCCGGGTAGCGATTCCAGTACCAGGTGCCGCCGACCCCGTCGCCCGCCTCCAGCACGGTCGCCGAGAACCCGAGGCCACGCAGGCGGTGGAGCATGTAGAGGCCGGCGAAGCCCGCCCCCACTACGAGCACGTCGGTGGTTTCCGTGCTCTCCTGAGCAATAGTCATGGTCCCTCCTGCTGCCTACTCTGATCGTCGAAGCCCGGTAACGCACGCGATGGGGGACGACGTGGCGCTCGATCCACAGTTCCGCGACGTGATCGACCGTCTGACCAGTGCCCGGGCGTTGCCGCTGGTCCGCGGGACGGCCGAGGAGACCCGGGACCACTACCGCTCTCTCGCGATGGCCCGCCGGGGCGAGGGCTACGCACCGGAGCCGGTGGCCGAGGTCACGGACCGCACCGTCGACGGCCCGGCCTGTCCCGTTCCGGTGCGGATCTACACGCCGCTCGACGATCGCGGGCGAGTCGTCACCTACCTGCACGGCGGCGGGTGGGTGGTCGGCGACCTCGACACCCACGACCCGGTCTGCCGGCGGGTGGCCAACGCGCTCGGGGCAGTCGTCGTCTCGGTCGACTACCGGTTGGCGCCGGAGCATCCGCATCCGGCCCCGCTCGACGACGCGATGGCGGCGGTGGAGTGGGTAGCGGGCGCCTTTCCCGGCCGCCCGCACGTCGTCGCAGGCGACAGCGCGGGGGCCGGCATCGCCGCGGGCGCCGCGCTGCGGGCACGCGACGGGGCCGGCCCGGCGCTGGCAGCGCAGCTGCTCGTCTACCCCGCCACCGACCCGGCGATGGATCTGCCCTCCACCCACGACAACGGCAACGGGTACTTCCTCACCCGCGCCGACATGGAGTGGTTCTACGACCAGTACGTCCCCGAGCCCGGCACGCGCGCGGCACCCGAGATCGACCTCGCGCACGCCGACCTGACCGGGCTGCCGCCTGCCGTCGTCGCCACGGCCGAGTTCGACCCGCTGCGCGACGAGGGCGATGCCTACGCCGAGCGCCTGCGTGCCGCCGGCGTCACCGTGCGGCACCTGCCCGGTCCGGGGTTGATCCACGGCTACTTCGCCTTCCTCGGTGTGGTGGACGCGGCGGATGCGCGCAGCCGCGAGGTGCTCGGCGCGCTCGACGACCTGCTGCCCGGACGGCGCGCCGCCAGAATGAGCAGGTGACGACGGCAGGCGGGGCCGGTGGGGTCGCAGCGCGCTCGCGCGCGGAGCATGCGCGCCGCGTCGCCGACGTGCTTCGCCAGCAGATCACCGGCGGACGGTTCGGCCACGGGCTCCTTCCCGACGAACGCACACTCGGCATGGAGCTCGCGGCGTCCCGCAACGTCATCCGCGAGGCGCTGGGGCTGCTGCGATCCGAGGGGCTGATCACGCGCCGCCAGGGCGTCGGAACGATCGTGGTGATGCCGAAGTACGGCCACGGCCTCGACCGCCTCGCCGGTCTCGCGGAGGCCCTCACCGGGTACGGGCCGGTGACCAACGAGGTCCGCGCCGCCCGCACCATCTCGAACCCGCCCGCTGCCGTGGCCGAGCGGCTCGAGCTGGAGCCCGGCACCGACGTGGTGTACATCGAGCGGCTGCGCAGGCTCGGCGGGCTGCCGCTCTCGCTGGACACGACCTATCTGGCCCCCGACATCGGCACGAACCTGCTCGGTCACGACCTCGCGGGCCGTGACCTGTTCGCGCTGATCGAGGAGACCACCGGACGTCAGCTCGGGCAGGCGGAGGTGTCGGTGCACGCGGTGAACGCCGGCCCCGACACGGCGGGGCTCCTGCAGATCGATCCCGGCGCCGCGGTGTTCGCGATCGAGCGGCTCACCCGCCTCGCCGACGGCAGGCCCGTCGATGCCGAGTCCGTGCACATCCGTGCCGACCGGCTCATGCTCCAGGCGACGCTGCACCGCTCGGCCCCGGACTGAAGCCCGGGGTGGCGGATCTCGCGCTGGGCGGGCAATCGCCGCAGCTCACGGGTTTCCGCTGGTAGAGAGGGTGGCGTAACTTCGCCGAAACATTCGAGCGCCTAGAGTCGGCACTCAGAGCTATCGCTTCCCGGGCATCCCGAACCGGCCGGTCGGCCGGGCCGCCCCGGCACGGGCGTGGGCACACCGAGGAGGTTCATCTGTGGGTATCGCCGTGCCCGATGCCGGCCTCGCCACTCGTCGCACCTGGCCTCTCAGCGCAGCGATGTGCATGTGCGTGGCATTGGTGGTCGGCATGGTGTCGGCGATCAATCTCGCCATCCCGTCGCTGGCCGCGAGCGAGCTGCGCCCGGGCGCCACCGAACTGCTGTGGGTCGTCGACGGCTATGTCGTCGTCTTCGCCTGTCTCCTCGTCCCGGCCGGTGCCGCCGCCGACCGCTTCGGACGGAAGGGCACCTTGCTGTGCGGGATGGCGATCTTCGCGGGAGGCACCGCCGTCTGCGCGGTCGCTCCCACCGTCGCCGTGCTCATCTGCGGCCGCGTGATCGCCGGGATCGGCGCGGCGGCCACTCTTCCGACCACGCTGGCGCTGCTGGTCGGCTCCGTGGACGCCGGGCAGCGGACGCGGCAGATCGCCGTGTGGGCCTCGATGACCGGGGTGGCCGCCGTGCTGGGCAACGTGGGCGGCGGGGCGGCCGTGCAGTACGGGTCCTGGCGCGCGCTGTTCGCCGCCGTCGTCCCGCTGGCCCTCGTCGCGCTCGCCGCGGCCGCCCGTGTCGCCCCACGCCAACCGCACCACCGCCGGAGGATCTCGGTCCGCAGCAGCCTGCTGTTCACGGGCGGCTGCGTCGCGCTGCTGTACGGGCTCGCATCCGTGGCGGCCTCCGGCGTGGCGTCGGCCGAGGTGCTCGCCGGGCTCGGCGCCGCCGCGCTGCTCCTCGGCATCTGGACCGTTCGCGAACGACGTGCCGAGCATCCGCTCCTGGACCCGCGCCTGTTCGCGATCCCCGCCGTGCGTGCCGGCACGCTCGGGATGGCGGTGGTGTTCGTCGGCATGTTCGGGCTGATGTACGTCAACGGCCAGTACCTGCAGTACGCCAAGGGCTACTCGGTGCTCGACGCCGGCCTACGCCTGCTGCCCATGGCCGCCGCGCTCTGGATCGCCCCGCGCGCCACCCTGCCCGTGTTCCGCCGGCTCGGATCCCCGGCGACGGTGGGGCTCGGCCTGACCACGCTCGTCGCCGGGCTCATCGGCGCGTCGTTCGTCGGCCCGGGCACGCCCTACCCGTGGTACGCCGTGTGCATCGTGCTCATCGCCGGCGGCTGCGGCACCGCGACCCCACCGCTGTCGGGCGGGATCATGGCCGCGCTCCCGCCGGATCGCGCCGGCACCGGGTCGGGCCTGCAGAGCGTGGCCCGCGAGCTCGGAAGTGCCCTCGGCGTCGCCGTCGTCGGCAGCGTGCTCAACGCCCGCTTCACCGCGCTGCTGCCGCCCGCACTCCGTACGCCGGACGCCCCGTCCACTGTCGCCGCGGCCCATCAGCGCACCACCGACGCCGCCGTGCTGCACGACGTCGCCGCCGCGTTCACCACGGCCATGAGCACGGGTCTGCGCACCGCCGCTGCGATCGTCGTCGTTCTCGGGATCGCCGTGGTCGCCTGGCTCCCGCGGACGGCCGTTGACAACGGCGAAGCAGCGCGACTAAGAGTGGGCTGATCATTCCAGAATCTCACGAGGTGGCAACCGCATGACGAGCACGATCGAGAACCTCAGCCCTACCGGCCCCTACCTCGGCTGATCGTGTACCGGACGATCGCGGACCTGCCACCGGGCATCAGCACGCGCTATCCGTACCGATCGCAGTTCGTGTCGGTGAACGGGTGGCGAATGCACTACATCGACGAAGGCCCCGCGGACGCGCCCCCGGTGCTGTTGCTGCACGGCAACCCCACGTGGGGATTCCTGTGGCGTGACGTCATCAGGCCGTTGCTCACCGCCGGTCACCGAGTGGTCGTACCCGATCAGATCGGGTTCGGACTGTCCGAGAAGCCACGAGCCCACGGTGTGCACACCCTCGACAACCACACCGCCAACCTCGTCGCCCTTCTCGATGTCCTCGACCTGCAGAACGTGACTTTCGTCTGCCACGACTGGGGCGGACCGACCGGCCTCGGAGCCCTGCTGACCCGGCCGGACCGGGCAGCCGCCGTCGCAGTGATGTCGACGTGGGCCTGGATCTCGCCTGCCTCCTCGTTCCACCGGAGCGTCCTTCCGTGGCGGCTCATGCACGCCCCGCTGGTCGGGCCCTACCTGCTCGGCACCCACGCAGCGATGCCCGGCCGAGGGATGTATCTGTCGGTCGTCGACCGTCGGCGCTTCGCCGCGCAGTCCATGGCCGGTTACACCGGCGTCCTCCGGGATCCCGACGATCGAATCCTCACCTGGACCTGGCCGCGGTCCATCCCCCTCGACCGCTCGACCGACATCACCACCGACCGGTTCGCCTGGCTGGAAGCCGGTGTACGCGCCCTGCGGTTGCCGGCCACCGTGATCTGGGGCCGGGAGGACGACGTCTTCGCCCCGGACGTCTTCGCCGCCAACTGGCACGACGTCTGGCCGCACGCCGAAGGAACACACCTGGTCACAGGGCGGCACTTCCTCCAGGAGGACTCCGGCACCGAGATCGGCAGGTTGCTGGCCGACTTCACCGGCCGCGCCATCCCCGGAGGCGCGAGGTGACCCGAGTCCCGATCATCATGGCCGCCGCCGAGCGCCCGATCGGCCATCGATCCGTGCCCCTGCTCGTCGAACCGTCGCTCGGCCACTATCCGGAGTTCCGCTCGTTCCTCGCCACGGCCTTCGGCCTCGACGCCCCGGAACCGGGAGAGCCTGGCCTGCTGAACGTCGAGGGCAGGACCTACGAGCTCGTGTTCGTCGCTCGCTCGGGACAGCGGTTCCCGGCAGGCGTGGAGATCAACGCCCTCGTCGCCGGGCTGGCGCCCCTGGACGAGTCGGCCGCTGACGCCGATCTCTGGGCCATCTTGCAGTGGCTGGTCGAAGGCGCAGGTGGTGAGTGGAGTGCCGACGCGCTCGTCACCACGGGCGAGATCTACCGCATCCCTGCGGTACGGCCGCGGCAGCCAGGCCCGCCGGCCGGGGACGCACGGCGGGAGACGCTGGTGTTCGACCTGTACGGGACCCTGGTCGATCCCCTGTCGGTTTCCGACGAGTTGGCACGGACGCTCCCCCGCGGCGATGCGCAGCGCGTTGCCGTCGAATGGCGGCGCAAGCAGATCGAGTACTCGTTCCGGCTGACGGTGATGGGACGCTACGAGCACTTCGCCTGGATCACCGAACGCGCGCTCGAGTTCGCGCTCGCCGAGTGCGGCTGCACACTTCCGCCGGGCGCCCGCTCGGCGGTGATGGCCCACTACTCCGCACTACAGCCGTTCGCCGACGTCGTGCCCGGCCTGGAGATGCTGTCGGAGGCGGGCTACCCGACCGTCCTGTTGTCGAACGGCGACCCGGCCATGCTGCGAGAGTGCCTGGAGAACAGCGGACTGCAGCGGTACTTCCCCTCGGTCATCAGCGTCGACGCCGTCCGCGCTTTCAAACCCCACCCCGCGGTCTACCGCTGCGCGGCAGACACGATCGATCGTCCGATCGGCGAGACCCGGATCGTCTCCTGCAACCCCTTCGACGTCGTCGGGGCTGCAACCGCGGGCATGCGGACGGCGTGGATCAACCGCGCGGGCGGCCCGTTCGACACGATCGGCGATCCGCCCGGCGTCACCGTCGGCTCGCTCACCGAACTGGCTTCCGCGCTCAGCATGATCGAGATGTGAGCACGGACCCCGGTCAGGGGCGCGGGATGGAGCGCAGGTTGCTGCGGGCGAGCTCGACCATCTTGCCGACGCCGCCGTCGAGGACGGTGCGGGTGGCGGCCAGTGCGAACCCGCGGACCTGACCCGCGGTGATGTGAGGTGGGATGGACAGGGCGTTGGGGTCGGTACGCACGTCGAGCAGGTAGGGCCCAGGCGTGTGGAGAGCGTTCCGCAGCGCCTTGGGCAGCTCGGCGGGATCGTCGACGGCGCCGGCCGGCACACCGCAGGCGCGCGCCACGCCGGCCAGGTCGGCCACCCCGTGGTCGGTCTCGAAGAACGGGTAGCCGGCCACCATCATCTCCAGGCGGATCATGCCCAGCGATCCGTTGTTGAAGACCACGATCGTGATCGGGAGGTCGTGCTCGGCCACGGTGAGCAGCTCACCCAGCAGCATGGTCAGCCCGCCGTCGCCCGACATCGACACCACTTGGCGCCCGGGCTCGGCGTACGCGGCGCCGATGGCGTGCGGGAGCGCGTTGGCCATCGTGCCGTGGCGGAACGAGCCGATGATCCGCCGCCGCCCCGTCGGGGTGATGTAGCGGGCGGCCCAGACGTTGCACATGCCGGTATCGACGGTGACGATCGCGTCGTCGTCCATCGCCTCGTCCAGCAACGCTGCGACGTACTCCGGATGGATCGGGCGCATCCGCTCGACCTTGGTGGTGTAGGCCGCGACGACCTTCTCCAGCTGCTCGGCATGACGGCGGAGCATCCGGTCCAGGAACCGCCGGTCGGTCTTCTGCGTGACCAACGGCAGCACCGCGCGCAGCGTGGCCGCCACGTCGCCGTGCACTCCGAGATCGAGGCGCGTGCGGCGACCCAGGTGAGCGGCCTCCCGGTCGACCTGCACGGTGTGCGCCTGAGGCAGGAAGGTGTCGTAGGGAAAGTCCGTGCCGAGCAGGATCAGCAGGTCGGACTCGTGGGTGGCCTCGTAGCAGGCGCCGTAGCCGAGCAGCCCGCTCATCCCCACGTCGTAGGGGTTGTCGTACTGGATCCACTCCTTGCCGCCCAGCGAGTGCCCGATCGGCGAGTGGACCCGCGAGGCCAGTTCGAGCACCTCCGCACGAGCGTCCCGGACCCCGGCGCCGACGAAGAGCGTGACGGCGTCGGCGGCGTTGATCTTCTCGGCCAACGCCCGCACCTGCTCGGGATCCGGCTGTGCCACGGCCCGCGGCGTGACGAGGTCGCTGTGCCCGGTCGGGTGCGGCGCCGGCTCGCCGCCGAGGTCACCGGGCAGCACCAGAACGCCGACACCCCGGCGGGCCAGCGCCGTCTGCATCGCGATGCGTTGCAGGCGCGGCAGCTGCTCGGGGCGCGAGATCAGCTCGCAGTACACGCTGCACTCGACGAACAACTGCTGCGGATGGGTCTCCTGGAAGTAGTTCGTGCCGATCTCCGTGGACGGGATGTGCGAGGCGATCGCCAGCACCGGGGCGCCGCTGCGCGACGCGTCGTACAGGCCCTGCACCAGATGGGTGTTGCCCGGACCGCAGCTGCCCGCGCAGACCGCCAGCTTCCCCGTGAGCTGGGCCTCGGAGGCTGCGGCGAGCGCCGCGGCCTCCTCGTTGTGCACGTGCACCCACTCCATGTCCGGATGACGCCGGACCGCGTCCGCCACCGGGTTCAGGCTGTCCCCCACCAGCCCGTAGATGCGGTGTACTCCCGCCTGGACGAGGATCTCGATCATCTGATCGGCAACCGTGGCAGCCATGGCTTCTCCTTGGGGCAGGGGCTCTACAGCTAATTGTCCGAGCCAGGGCCGATCGCCATTCCCGAGACGACGTCCCTCATGCGGTGTCGCGCACCCGAAGCCGGTGCGGGAGCACCTCCTCGACCGGCGGCCCGGAGTCGCCGTCGATCCGCCGGAGCAGCAGCTGCACGCCACGTCGCCCCATCTGCTCCCGCGGCACACTCACCGTGGTCAGCTGCAGTGGCCCCACGCTGGCGAAGCTCATGTCGTCGATACCGGTGACGGCGACGTCCTCGGGCACCGCGCGGCCGGCATCGCGGCAGGCGTCGAGCACGCCGAGCGCGATCAGATCGTTGCCGCACGCCACGGCATCGACCCGGGTGTCGCCGGCGAACAGCTCGTGCGCCCGCTCGTAGCCCGAGCGACGGCTGATACCACCCCAGAGCCCCTGATCGAGGTTCGCGGGTTGCAGGCCCGCAGCGCGCAGCGCGTCGACGAAGCCGGCGGCGCGAGCCGTCGACGCATAGGACGAGCGCTGCCCGCCGAGTACCACGATGTGGCGGCGCCCGGTCGCGATCAGGTGGTTCATGACGTCCCCCGCGGCGGCGTGGTCGTCGATGCCCACCCAGTCCGACGGCTCACCGGGCACCCTGCGGTAGAGCTGCACCACCGGAACGTGCGTGCGGCGCAGCTCCTCCAGCAGCGGCCGGTCGCTCGCCAGCAGCGAGGTGAGCATCAAGCCGCTGGTGTACCGGTCGATGTGCGCACGCGCCACCGCGGCCAGCCGGGCAGCTTCGCGCTCGCCGTCATCGTCCCCGTCGGTGTCCTGCCCGAGCCCGACGTGCGAGATCAGCACCTCGTAGCCCTCGTCCCCCGCAGCGGCCACCGCGGAGGCCGCGATCTCCGTGTAGAAGGGGTTGCTGATGTCCGCGAGCAGCAGGCCGATGCTGCGGGCGCGGCCTGTCTTCAGGCCCTGGGCCACGAGGCTCGGCCGGTAACCCAGCTCGTTCGCGATCGCCCGGATCCGCTCGCGCAGCTCGTCGCTCACTCCTGGCGCCCCGGTCAGGGCGTAGGACACCGAGGCGGACGACACGCCGGCCACGCGCGCGACGTCGTTCATCGTGGTGCGGCGAGCCCGCTCCCGGCGTTCGACCATGTCACAAGCGTAGAAGACCTCGATCCCCCCGGACCGGGCCCGACGCGCCCTCCGGCACTGCGGCCGCGGCGGGACCCTCTATGACCCGCTGCACACGTCCTTGCCCCGCCGCGGTCCCGGGTGCAAGTCTGGATTCACTTATACGTATAAGCGCCTTCGAGCGAGACCCGGAGGGACCGACGATCCGAGGAGTGGAGATGTCAGCGAAACCGCAGGACGCAGACGTGATCGGATACCTCCAGACGCTGTCGAACTGGGGCAGATGGGGCGACGACGACCGTCTGGGGACGCTGAACCTGATCACCGACGACGTTCGACGCGCCGCAGCAGGCACGGTGCGCGACGGCACCGCCGTGTCGCTGTCGTTCGACATGGATCCGCAGAACCCGGACCCACTCGGACACGGCACACAGATCCAGCGGTTCATGGAACTGAACGAGGTCGAAGCCCTGTTCGGCCAGGCGGGGCGGTTCGACGCGGTGCGTGAGTACGTGGGCCTGATCGCCCACGGTTCACCCACGCACCTCGACGGCCTCGCCCACTTCTCGTGGGACGGAAAGAACTACAACGGCTTCGACGCGTCGGACGTGCGTACGGTCGGCGGCGCCACCAAGCTGTCGGTCCACCAGGCAGCCCAGGGCATCATCACCCGGGGCGTCCTGCTCGACATCCCCGCCGTCCACGGCACGCCCTGGCTGGAGCCCGGCCACGCCATCACGCCGGACGAGATCACAGCCGCCGAGAAGCGCCAGGGCGTGACGGTCCGCGCAGGGGATGCCCTGTTCGTGCGCACGGGCAACTTCGCCCGCACCGCAGCCGAGGGGCGACACCCCGACGACCACGCGGCCGGACTGAGCGCCGCCACCCTGCCCTTCCTGCGGGAGCGGGACGTCGCACTGCTCAGCACCGACGGTCAGCAGGAGGTCGTGCCGGCCGAGTCCGCCGACTTCGACCTCCGGATGCCCATTCACGTCGTGGGACTGGTGGCGCTGGGACTCTGGCTCGTCGACAACGCGGCGCTCGACGAGCTCGCCCGGACCTGCCAGGAGAAGAACCGCTGGGAGTTCCTGCTGTCACTGGTGCCGTGGCGAATGATCGGCGTGACGTCGAGCGCGGTCAATCCCGTCGCCGTCTTCTGAGCCGCGCGCCGGTCGATCCAGCACGAGGAATTCATTGCTCGGAAACGTTACCGCGATCGCGTATAGCGCACCGACAGAACTCGATGTCCACGGTGGAGCGCGAGATCACAGTATTGGGATGCACACCCCGGTGATCAGGCAACCCATGTTCGCCAGGGTTGTATCTCGTACCAGCGCGTGGTGTGCTGGAGAACGGTTGCACTGGCGCGCCGTGATCGCCTCTTGATTCATCTCCACCGGATGGAGAAGCACATGAACGTGCGTCGTCTGCTCGAATCCTGGCCGGTATACCGGCAGCTCTCGGGTGCCGACCCACTGGGCCGGGGCGCGGCGGCGGAGTCGGCGAGATCAGAGGCGATGCAACCACGCACCGCAACCGCCGATCGCGTTACCAAGTCCATTTGTCCGTATTGTGCTGTTGGTTGTGCTCAAGACGTTTTCGTCGCCGACGAGAAAGTGATCCAGATCGAGGGCAACCCCGACAGCCCGATCTCGCGCGGCCGGCTGTGCCCCAAGGGATCGGCGAGCAAGCAGCTCGTCACCGGCCCGCAGCGGGAGCAGAAGGTGCTCTACCGCGCCCCCTACGCCACCGAATGGACGCACCTGGACCTCGACACGGCCATGGACATGGTCGTGGACCGGGTGCTGGACGCCCGGGCCAAGGGCTGGGAGGAGCACGACGACAAGGGCCACCGGCTCCGTCGCACGATGGGCATCGCCCACCTGGGCGGAGCCACGCTCGACAACGAAGAGAACTACATCATCAAGAAGCTCTACACGGCCCTGGGCGCGATCCAAGTCGAGAACCAGGCCCGTATTTGACACTCCGCCACGGTTTCCGGTCTGGGAGCCTCGTTCGGGCGCGGCGGCGCCACCACCTACCAGCAGGACCTCATCAACTCCGACTGCATCGTGATCATGGGCTCGAACATGGCCGAGGCGCACCCGGTGGGTTTCCAGTGGGTGATGGAGGCCAAGGAACGGGGGGCGCGGGTCTTCCACATCGATCCCCGCTTCACCCGCACGAGCGCCGTGGCCGACACGCACGTGCCCCTGCGTGCCGGGAGCGACAACGCGTTCCTCGGCGGGGTGATCAACTACATCCTGACCAACGAGCTCGACTTCCGTGAGTACGTCACCGCGTACACGAACGCGCCCCACGTGATCCGCCCGGACTTCCGGGACACCGAGGACCTCGACGGCCTGTTCAGCGGCTACGACCCGCAGACGGGCACGTACGACCCGGCGAGCTGGCACTACGAAGGGGCGATGATCGACCCCTCGGCGGCCCCGGAGATCCCCCACCACTCCCGGGGTGACGTGCACGGAGCCGGTGGGCCCACGCTGCGCGGAGTGGCGGGCGAGGTCACGTCCGACCCCACGCTGCAGCACCCACGGTGCGTCTACCAGGTGCTCAAGCGGCACTTCTCCCGCTACACCCCCGAGGTGGTCGAGGAGATCTGCGGCACTCCCAAGGAACAGTTCCTCGAGGTGTGCAAGGCCTGGACCGCCAACTCGGGCCGCGACCGCACGACCGCGTTGGTCTACAGCCTCGGTTGGACCCAGCACACCGTCGGCGCGCAGTTCATCCGTGCCGGTTCGATCGTCCAGCTGCTGCTCGGCAACATCGGCCGTCCCGGCGGTGGCGTCCTCGCGCTGCGCGGGCACGCGAGCATCCAGGGCTCCACAGACATCCCGACGCTCTTCAACTTGCTGCCCGGCTACCTTGCGATGCCGTCCGCGGGCGCCCACCCCGACCTGCAGCACTACCTCGACAGCATCTGCGGAGGGGAGGGCCAGAAGGGCTTCTGGTGCAACGCCAACGCCTACATGGTCTCGCTGCTCAAGGAGTACTGGGGCGACCGGGCCACACCCGAGAACGACTTCTGCTACGACTACCTACCGAAGATCACCGGCGACCACGGCACCTACCGCACCGCGATGGACATGATCGACGGCAAGGTCTTCGGGTACTTCCTGATCGGCCAGAACCCCGCCGTCGGCTCGGCACACGGACGGCTGCAGCGGCTCGGGATGGCCAACCTCGACTGGGTGGTGGTCCGCGACCTCGCAATGATCGAGAGCGCCACGTTCTGGAAGGACTCCCCGGAGCTCGAGACCGGCGAGATCGTCCCGGAGAAGTGCCGCACCGAGGTGTTCTTCTTCCCCGCGGCGTCCCACGTCGAGAAGTCGGGTTCGTTCACCCAGACCCAGCGGATGCTGCAGTGGCGCGACAAGGCTGTGGAGCCCAGCGGCGACCAGCGCTCCGACCTGTGGTTCTACTACCACCTCGGCCGGCTGCTGCGGGATCGGCTGGCCGGGTCCACCGACGAGCGCGACCGGCCGCTGCTCGACCTCGCATGGGACTACGAGCTCGAGGAGGACGGGGACGAGCCCTCCGCCGACGACGTCCTCAAGCACATCCACGGGTACGACCTGACCACCGGGCAGCTGGTGGACGGCTACCTCGACCTCAAGGCAGACGGCAGCACGTCGAGCGGTTGCTGGATCTACAGCGGCGTCTACGCCGATGGGGTCAACCACGCGAGGGACCGCAAGCCACGGTTCGAGCAGGACCACACCGCCCTCGAGTGGGGCTGGGTCTGGCCGTACAACCGGCGGATTCTCTACAACCGCGCCTCGGCGGACCCTCAGGGCCGTCCCTGGAGCGAGCGCAAGGCCCTCGTCTGGTGGGACCCGGAGCGCGGCGAGTGGACCGGCGTCGACGTGCCGGACTTCGAACGGAACAAACCGCCGAGCTACCGGCCCCCGGCAGGTGCCTGGGGCGTGGAGGCATTACGTGGCGACGACCCGTTCATCATGCAGGCCGACGGGAAGGGCTGGCTGTTCGCGCCGCGAGGGATGCTCGACGGCCCGTTCCCGACGCACTACGAGCCGCACGAGTCGCCCGTGCGCAACCTGCTCTACACCCAGCAGGCCAACCCAGCGCGCCTGGTGTACGGGCGCAAGGACAACCCGTCCAATCCCTCGCCACCGGAGTCCCACTCCGACGTCTTCCCCTACGTGCTCACCGCGTCCCGGCTCACCGAGCACCACACGGCCGGTGGGATGAGCCGCACGCTGTCCTACCTCGCGGAGCTGCAACCCGCGTTGACCATCGAGGTCTCGCCCGAGCTCGCCGCCGAGCGCGGGCTCACCCACCTCGGCTGGGCGCACGTGATCACCAGTCGCACCGCGGTGGAGGCCCGGGTGATGGTGACCGACCGGCTGGCGCCGCTGCGCGTCCAGGGCCGGACCCTGCACCAGATCTGGCTGCCGTTCCACTGGGGCGCGAGCGGGCTCGTCACCGGGGACGGCTTCAACGACCTGCTCGGGGTGGTCCTCGACCCGAACGTCTTCATCCAGGAGAGCAAGGTCGCCACGTGCGACATCCAGCCCGGCCGCAGGCCCCGTGGGGCCGACCTGCTCGGCTACGTCGCCGCCTATCGCGACCGCGCCGGCATCACGGCCGACACCGGTGCACGACTCGTCACCGCGCGGGCCGAGGAGGAGCCATCGTGAAGCGCGACAACAGCCTCCACGGCCCCTTGGACGACGTCGCAGGCGACGCGGGCCATGTCGACCATCCACCGCGGGTCGGTTTCTTCACCGACACGTCGGTCTGCATCGGCTGCAAAGCCTGCGAGGTGGCCTGCAAGGAATGGAACGACGTCCCCGACGACGGGTTCGACCTGCTCGGCATGTCGATGGACAACACCGGCTCGCTCGGCGCCAGCACCTGGCGGCACGTGTCGTTCGTCGAGCAGCCCGTAGCGCTGGGCACCCAGAGCGCCGGACTGGCCGGGCTGCCGACCGGGAGATCCGCAGGCGACGGGCCGGCCGAGATCGTCGCGAGCAGACTGCGCGCGGCCGAGCGGGGTGGCGCCGAGCTCGGCACGTCACCGCTGGACGTCGCCACCGCGCCCGCGGACCTCGGCATGCCGACGTTCCAGCGGCCGGGCGACGGCACGGGCGCGGAGAGCCGCACCGATTTCCGCTGGCTGATGTCGTCGGACGTGTGCAAGCACTGCACGCACGCCGGCTGCCTGGACGTCTGCCCCACCGGAGCCCTCTTCCGAACCGAGTTCGGCACCGTCGTCGTCCAGCAGGACATCTGCAACGGCTGCGGCTACTGCGTCTCCGGCTGTCCCTACGGCGTGATCGACCGGAGCATCACCCTCGGCACGGCCAACAAGTGCACGCTCTGCTACGACCGCCTCCACGACGGCCTCGAACCGGCGTGTGCCAAGGCCTGCCCGACCGACTCGATCCAGTTCGGCGAGCTCGACGAGCTGCGCGAACGTGCGGCGAGCCGGGTCGAGCAGCTGCACGAGCGCGGCGTGCCCGAGGCCCACCTCTACGGCGCCGATCCCGAGGACGGTGTCGGGGGCACGGGCGCGATCTTCCTGCTGCTCGACGAGGCCGAGGTCTACGGACTTCCCCCCGACCCGCACGTCCCCACACGCGATGCCGTCGCGATGTGGCGGAGCGCCGGCGCCGCCGCTGCCGCCTTCCTCGCCGCGGGCGTCGCGGCGTTCGTCAGGAGTCGTCGATGACCGAGCACCGCTCCGCCCCGCGCGCTGCCACCACACGCAGCCCTGGTCACGGCGGCACGCGTGAGCAGCCGATGGTCCCGAGGGCGGAGTTCCGCTCCTACTACGGCCGCCCGGTGCTCAAGGCACCGGTGTGGGAGTGGAAGGTTCCTGCCTACCTGTTCACCGGCGGGCTCGCAGCGGGGTCCGCGGTGCTCGCGGCAGGGGCGGACGTGACGGGCAGGCCCAGCCTCCGGCGTGCGGGACGGCTCGGCTCCGCCGCCGCGCTCGCCGCCAGCACCGTCTTCCTGGTCGGCGACCTCGGCCGTCCCGAACGCTTCCACCACATGCTCCGCGTCGCGAAGCCCACCTCCCCGATGAGCATCGGCACGTGGATCATCACCGCCTTCGGCCCCGGCTCGGGTCTGGCCGCGATCGACGAGCTGATGCCGGGTCGCTGGCGTCGGAGCCTGCTCGGCCGGCTGGTGCACGGCCTTGCCCGCCCGGCCGGCATGTCCGCAGCGCTGGTCGCGCCCGCACTCGCGTCCTACACCGCGGTGCTGCTCTCGCACACGGCCGTGCCGGCGTGGAACGAGGCGCGCCTGATCCTCCCGTTCGTGTTCACCGGATCCGCGGCGGCCAGTTCCGGCGGCCTCGCCATGGTGGTGACACGGGTGGACGAGGCAGAGCCCGCTCGCTGGTTCGCGGTCTGCGGAGCGGCAGCGGAGCTCGCGGCGTCACGGCTCGTGGACACCCAGCTCGGTGTGGCCAGCGAGGCCTACACGACGGGCCGGGCCCACCAGTGGCGCCGCCGCTCCGAGCTGTTCACCGCCGCAGGCCTCATCGGCACCCTTCTCGGCGGACGCCGCAGCCGGACGGTGGCCATGGCCTCGGGGCTCGCCCTGGCCGCGGGCAGCGTCTTCCAGCGCTTCGGGGTGTTCGAGGCGGGCGTCGAGTCGGCCAAGGACCCGAAGTACACGGTCGTGCCCCAACGGGAGCGACTGAACCGCAGCCGATTCTGATTCCCGGGGGTACGAGCGGGCCATTCGACCGATAGGTCCGTGCCGCAGTGCCGTTCGTACGGACGCCCATCGCGCTCGGTTTGCCGCCGCGATTCCCGGGCATCCGTCGAGAACGGCGGGATTCACGAGCGGAGTTCGCGATGAGGCTGCTGGACCGGTTGCTCAAGCCGACCGTTGATCGGCTGCTGGACGAGCGCATCGAGGTGGAGGGGCTCGAGGCCCTCTACCGCTATCGCGTCCACAGCGATCCGGCCCGGCTGCACATCGACCCCACCGCGGTCGTCAACAACGCGATCTTCAACACCGGCGGCGGCCACATCACCGTCGGTCCGTACGTGTTCTTCGGCCACAACGTGTGCGTGCTCGCCGGCGTGCACGACGTCGAGAAGTTCGGCCTCGAACGACAACGGGCCATTCCCCGCAGCGGTTACGACATCGACATCTGCGAAGGCGTGTGGCTCGCGACCAACGTGCTCGTCGCCGGACCGGTGACGATCGGTGCGCATGCCGTCGTCGGCGGAGGGTCGATCGTGCGCAAGGACGTCGAGCCCTACAGCGTGGTGGCCGGCAACCCGGCGAGGTTCATCAAGTACGTGAGCCGCCCCGCCGGTGAGAACCCGCAGGGCGGCTGACGCGGCTCAGTCGACCAGCGCGACCGCCCGGGTCGGGCCGCCGTGGGCACCCTGGAGCTTGAGCGGGAACCCGACGAACGTGAACCGCGTGTTCACCACCTGATCCAGGTTCGCCAGGTTCTCGTAGTGGGTGATGTGCTCCCGGCGGCACATCATGTGGCAGGGGTAGCTCGTGCTCACCGGGTTGTCCGGGGTGGGGCTGTCCACGCCGAACGTCTTCACCCCGCGCCGCACGATCCACTCACTGGCCGACTCGCCGAGCCCGGCGAACTCGGTGAGGTAGCGCTTGTCGCCCGCGTACCGGTTCCAGGTGGCGGTGTGGAACAGCACGATGTCGCCTCGGCGGACCTCCACCGGCGACTCGGCCTCCACCCTGTCGAGGTCTTCCGCCGTGATGTCGGTCTGGGGCTTGAACTCGCTGACATCCAGGCACACGGCGGTTCCGTAGAACAGCTCGAGCGGCATCTTCTCGATCGTCTCCGCCGACGGATCGGGGTCCAGGTGCGAGAACGAGTCGACGTGCGTGGGTCCGTTGTCGTTGAGCATGAACCCGGTGGTCTGGAACGAGAAGCCGCTGTCGAACCGCGGGGCCGTCTCCTCGTGCGTGGCGTGCTCGAACTGCACGGTCTTGAGGTGGCCCGGGTAGACCTTCATCCCCTCGTAGATGTCCTGCGACAGGTCGATGATGTTCATTCCACTCCCCAACCTCGGTGGGCGGACTAGTACATGACGACGCCGGCGCTGACGTTCACGTCCTCGCCGGTGATGGCCGCGGAGGCGTCGGAGGCGAGGAACGCGCACGTCCGCGCCACCTCGTCGGCCTCCACCAGCCGGCCCAGCGGGGACGACCCGGTGAACACGGCCAGCGCCTCGTCCTCGCTGATCCCGCGCGCGGCGGCCTGCTTGCGGATGACGTCCTCGATGCGCGGCCCCGCAACCGCTCCGGGACAGACCGAGTTGGCCCGGATGCCGTACGGACCGAGCTCCAGGGAGAGCGTGCGCACCAGCCCGATCACGCCCATCTTCGACGCGGCATAGGGCGTGCGGCCCGTCAGCGGTCGCTTCCCCGTCATCGACGAGATCGCGATCAGGCTGCCCGCCCGGGCGCTGATCATCGACGGGATGAACGCCCGGAAGGTGAGGAACACCCCGTCGAGGTCGGTGGCCACGCAGTCGCGCCACTCGTCGAGCGTGATCTCGTGCAGCGGCGCCGTGGGGCCCGCGACTCCCGCGTTGGCGACGACGGTGTGCACGGGGCCGATCGCGGCGGACGCGTCCGCCATCGCCGCCACCGACGCCTCGTCCCGCACATCGCAGGCCAGCGCCACCGCCGTGCCACCCGCCTTCTCGACCTCGGCGACGGTGTCGGCGAGCGTCGCCGGGTCGCGGGCCGTGACGGCCACGTCGAACCCGTCGGCGGCGAGTGCCACCGCGATCGCCCGTCCGATCCCTCGGTTCGCCCCCGTGACGACCGCGACGCGACTGCTCACGCTCCCCCGCTTCCTCCGGCCTTCGGCCGATCGTCATCAACCATGCATCATCGAGCGGCCCGAAGGGCAGAGAGAATGCGCTCCGGGGTCATCGGCAGCTCCGTGAGGCGGACGCCGAGCGGGGCCAGCGCGTCGTTCACCGCGGCGTTGAGCGCGGCGGGCGCCATCATCCGGCCGCCTTCGCCGCCGCCCTTGATGCCGTGCGGCGTGTACGGCGACGGCGTCTCGACGTGGCCGATCGTCAGCTCGGGAACCTCCATCGCGGACGGGATGAGGTAGTCGAGGTAGCTCGATGAGAGCAGCTGCCCGTCCTCGTCGTAGACGAACTCCTCGTAGAACGCCGTGCCGATGCCCTGTGCCGTGCCGCCGACGATGTGGCCGGCCAGCGACCGCGGGTTGACCAGCGTGCCGCAGTCGTGCACGGCGACGTAGGAGAGGATGCGGACGGCTCCCGTCTCCACGTCGACCTCCACCACCGGCACGTGGCAGGCATGCCCGACGAACGGGTAGAAGACGCCCAGGTCCTTCCGGTCGGCCGACGGCATCGTGGTGTAGGGGTGGTCGTAGACCTTGCTGTCCTCCAGGCCCGACTCCATGTCGTCGGGGAAGCTGTGCTTGAACAGGTGAAGCATCACCGCGATCTCGGCCAGGCTCTTGCGCTGCTCGGGCACGCCCTTGACCTGGAACCCGCCGTCGACCCACTCCATGTCGTCGGGGTTGGCCTCCAGCAGGTGCGCGGCCGCCCGCAACGCCTTGGCCTTGATCTTCGCCGTGGCACCCTCCACGGCCCCGGCCAGCATGACGGTGGTGCGGGAGCCGCCGGGGCCGGTGGCCGGCAGACCGTTCTTGCTGCCCTGGTAGACGACCGCGACGTCGTGCGGGTCGCAGTCGAACTCCTCGGCGACGAGCTGCGCGACCATGGTCTCCGGGCTGTTGCCCCAGAACGCGCACGAGTAGAGCGTGGCCGTGATGCCACCGGTGGCGTCGACCTTGAGCGTGACGCTCTCGGGCATGCTCGTGACGGGCGCGCCCGGCTCGTCGAACCAGAACCAGAACTCGGTGGCCGAGAAGACGCTGCGCTCCTGGGCGGTGATCAGCCCGATCCCGATGTGGCGACCCTGCTCGCGGGCCTTCGCCTGCTCGGCACGCCAGTGGTCGTACCCGGACAGCTCCAGCGCCTTGGCGAGCACCGCGTCGTAGTCACCGGAGTCGTACACGTTGCCGGTGGGGATGAAGTGCGGGAACTCGCGGATGAAGTTGCGCCTGCGGATCTCCACGGGGTCGATGCCGAGCTCGCGCGCGGCCTTGTCCACCATCTGTTCGAGCATCCAGTTGTTGACCTCGGAGCCGAAGCCCCGGTAGGCGCCCTGCTGGTTCTTGTTGGTCAGCGCCGCGCGCACGCGGTATCGCACGCTGCCGATCGTGTACGGGCCGACGACCTGCGCGAGAGCGTTGCCGTGGTGCCCCACACCGAACTGGATGTAGGCGCCGTAGTCGTCGATCGTGTCGATCCTGATGCCGCGCATCGTCCCGTTACGCATCAGCGCGAGCTCAACCTCGTACACACGGTCGGAGCCGTGGTGGTCGCAGTTGGACATGTTGTCCACGCGGTCTTCGAGGAAGACCACGGGCTGCCCGACCGCTCGGGAGCACATCCCCGCGATGACCAGCGGCTTCGTGACGAACAGCTTGGAGCCGAAGCTGCCGCCCGCGGGCACCTGCCGGACGTCGAGCTTGTTGGCGGGGATCTTCAGGGTGGCCGCCGCCATGAACAGGTAGCTGGTGAAGCTCAGCGAGTTGGTGTGCACGGTGAGCTCACCGGTGGAGTGGTCGAAGTCGGCGATCGCCCCGACGGTCTCCAAGGGCTGGCCGCCCGAGCGGTGCCAGCGGAGCCGATCCCTGACGATCACGTCGGCCTCGGCGAAGTCGCGCTCGACGTCTCCGAAGTCGAAAGTGCGCTCGTAGGCGCAGTTCGTACCCAGCGACTCGTGCACCAGTGGAGCACCGTCGAGCAGTGCGGCCTCCAGGTCGACCACGGCGGGCAGCGGCTCGTACTCGACGTCGATCAACGCGAGCGCGTCCTCGGCCAGGTACCGGCTGTCGGCGACCGCGACGGCCACGCCCTCACCGACGTAACGCACCTTGTCCACGGCGAGGCAACGCCAGACGTGCTTGGCGGGGTCGGGCCCGAAGTCGGGCAGTGGGTCGGTGAGCTCAGCGGCCTGCGCGCCGGTGATCACGGTGTGCACCCCGTCGAGCGCGGCCGCGGCCGACGTGTCGATCGAGACGATGCGGGCGTGCGGGTGCGGGCTGCGCAGCACGGCGGCGTGCAGCATCCCGGGCGTGACGAGGTCGGCGATGTAGCCGCCGCGCCCGCGCAGGAACTTCGGGTCCTCGACGCGGCGGATCGACTTGCCGACCCACGTGCGGGTCTCGGCATGGGTGCGCACGGGTGGGGCGGCGGACGAGCGGTCGACGGTGGTCACGGCGTCTCCTCGCTCACGCTCGTCGCGGCGGTCGGCCGGGTCGGATCCCAGGACCGTTCGCCGCGCATACGCCCGGCCGCGGCCATGACGGCCTCGGTGATGAACTGGTAGCCGGTGCAGCGGCACAGGTTGCTCGCGATCCCCTCGCGCACCTGCTCGGCCGTCGGATCGGGATTCTGCTCCAGGATCTCGCACGCCCGCATGAGCATTCCCGGCGTGCAGTAGCCGCACTGCAGGCCCTGCTTGTTCCAGAACTCGTCCTGCAATGGGTGCATGTCCGGCCCGGTGGCCAGCCCTTCGACCGTGCGTACCTGCGCGCCGTCGGCCTGCACGGCGAACGTGATGCAGGACCGGACGCTGCGGTCGTCCAGCAGGACCGTGCAGGTGCCGCAGACGCCGTGCTCGCATCCGATGTGGGTGCCCTTGAGCCCCAGCCCGTCGCGCAGGAAGTCGACGAGCAGCGTGCGCGGCTCGACGTCGGCCGTGTGCGCGCGACCGTTGACGGTCACGGTGATGGCGTGCTTCTCGGTCATCCCCGGCTCACCTCCTGTCCTGGGCGCGGGCGAGCGCCTGTTCGACTGCTCTGCGGACGTGGACCCTGGCCAGCTCGATCCGGCTGCTGGATCCGGCGTGCACGTCGCCCGCCGGGGTGAGGCCCTCGACCGCCGCATCGGCCGCAGCGGCGGCGTCCGGGACCGCGCCCTCGAGAACGCGCTCCGCGGCCGTGGCCCGGATCGGGACCGGCGCGACACCGGTGAGCGCGATCGAGGCGCGGGAGACGTGATCGTCGTCCATCTCGATCAGCGCGGCCACCGCCACGACGGCGAAGCTGCCGTGCGTGCGGGCGAACTCGACGAACGCGTGTCCACCGCGCCGGTGGGGCAGCCGCACCGCGACGAGGATCTCGTCGGGCGCGAGCACCGTGCTGAAGGGACCGCGGAAGAACTCGGCGGCGGGGATGACACGAAGGCCGCCCGGACCGGCGGCGACGAGGTCGGCGTCCAGTGCGAGCGCCACGGCCGGCAGCTCGGCGGCCGGATCGGCGTGGGCGAGGCTGCCCCCGACCGTGCCGCTGTTGCGGATCGGCCGGTGGGCCACGAACCCCACGGCCTCGGCCAGCAGCGGTGCGGCCAGCGCGACCTCGGGTGAGTCCTCGACCGCCGACTGCCTGGTCATCGCGCCGATCACGAGGGTGTCACCGTCGAGCCGGATCCCGTCCAGCTCGGGGACCCGCCGCAGGTCGATCAGGTGCCCTGGCTGGGCGAGCCGGAAGTTCATCAGCGGGACGAGGCTCTGCCCGCCGGCGAGCACCCGCGGCTCGGCGTCGGCGTGCTCGACGAGCAGCGCCACCGCCTCCTCCACGGTGGTCGGCGCGGCGTAGCGGAACGGTGGGGGCTTCACGACGTCCTCCGGAACACAGCGGCCTCCTCGACGCGGTGCGGACAGGTGGCGCACGGCCGGCTGTGAGCGCGGTCACGGCACTGCGCCGATCCTGCGCCCGACCACCCACGAGCGGCCATGTGTGTCACCCCAGTAACCGCGGAAGAACGCTGGGTGCCCACACAAGGCACTGAGCGGCGTTGGCGGCATGCGCGACCTCGCTGACGGCGACCATCCACGACAGCAGCGAGGCGGGCATCCGCCGCAACCACATGTGCACTGTCGCCAGCCGAGGTGTGGTGGGCAAGACCCGCTGGGGTGCTCCCTGCGCGGGCCCACCGGTCGTACTGTGCTGGACATGACCACCGGCACGTCCCCGGTCCACGGCGGAACCGACCGGACGGCGGCGGCGCGTGACGTCGCCGACCGGATGGCTACCGCCGCCACCACCTGGCTCGAGGCGCTGGACGCCGAGCAGAAAGCCAGTGCCAGCTGGGCCGCCCCCGGCTCCGACGCGGAGACCGAGGCGGAGCGGCTGCGCTGGTACTACACACCCACGGACCACGGCGGGCTACCGATCGGCGCGATGCGCCCGCACCAGCAGAGGCTCGCGATGCAGCTGGTCGCGAGCGGTCTCTCGACTCCGGGCTACGTCACCGTGGCCACGGTTCTCGGCCTGGAGAACGTGCTGGACCTCGAGGAGGGCTGGGGGGTCGACTGGGGGCGCGAACGCGGCCGCGACCCGGGGATGTACTACCTGCGGGTGTTCGGGGAGCCGGGCGGGCAGGCGCCGTGGGGGTGGCGGTTCGGCGGGCACCATGTGTCGCTGAACAACCTCGTCGTCGACGGGGTCGTGCGCTCGACCACGCCGTGCTTCCTGGGCACCGACCCAGCGACGTCGCCGCTGCTGGGCGGCACCTCACTGCGACCGCTCGGCGCCGTCGAGGACCTCGCACGGGAGCTGGTCCGGTCGCTCTCCCCCGCGCAAGCGGCTCGTGCGGTGCTCCTCCCCCGGGCTCCGTCCGACATCATCGGAGGCAACCGCGCCCGGATCACCCACGGCGACGAGATGCTGCCCCTGACCGACATCTGGCGCAGCCGCTTGGAGAACCAGCTGGCCGACCGCGTGGCGGAGATGAACTCGCGCGCCGAGAACGCCTCGGGCCTCGACGCCTCCGACCACACCACGCTCGCCCTGACCACGACGCCCAAGGGACTGCCCGCCGCCGAGTTCGACGCCGGCCAGCGTGAGCTGCTGCGCCACCTGCTCGCCACCTACGTCGACCGTGTGCCCGAGGGTCTCGCTCCTCCCCCGCTCGACGACGCGGCGCTCGGCGCCGTGCACCTGGCCTGGGCGGGCGCGACGGAAGCAGGCAAGCCGCACTACTACCGGCTGCAGGGCCCCGGCCTCCTCGCCGAGTACGACAACACCCAGCGCCAGGCCAACCACGCACACTCGGTCTGGCGCGATCCGGAGGCCGACTTCGGCGTCGACGCGCTGGCCGCGCACCGGGCCGCGCACCACGGCGGTTGAGACATTCCCCGGCCGCGCACACCTCGTGGCCACCGTGCACATGTCAGGACGTGTGCGGCGGGGCCATCGGGTGTGCGCGGCCGTGGTCCTGGCCTCGTCACCGCGGAAGCGACGCTGCGGGGCCCACCCTCTCCACGGCCCCGCTCCGAGCAGACCGGCTGATGGCCTCGAACGCCCGGACGTTGGCCCGGATCTCGGCGGTGGTGACGGGGTAGTCACCGACGCCCGCCACCGCGTCGGCGAAGCGCTCGAGGTTGTCGCGCACCGCAGCGCCGGGCGGGACGAAGCGCTCCTCCCGCCCGGCGCGGCGGTGCATCGTCGTGACGTCCCACCCGGCCTGGCTCTCGGGATGGCTCCGGTCCCGGATCTCCATCCACCCGTCGGACCCGAGAACACAGACACGGCCGACGAACGGGGTGGTGAGGATCGCCGTGATCGTGGCGGTGGCCCCACCCGGGAAGCCGAGGGTGATCGACAGCGTGTCGCCGTTCTCGAACGAGGTGGCGCGCGTGGACAGCCGTGCCCACACCTCGGTCGGCTCACCGAGAATGCTGATCGCCAGGTCCACGAGGTGGATCCCGGTGGCGGACAGCGGGCCCACGGGGGCCTCGGTCGCCGACAGCCGCCAGTTGTCCGGTGGCAAGGCGAGGAACTTGTCCTGGCTGAAGTTGCCCTCGAACACCAGCGGCACGCCGAGCTCACCCGTGCGGCACCGGGTCTGCAGCTCGATCACCGGTGGCTCGAATCGCCGTTCGTGCCCGATGCCGAGCCGCACTCCCGCAGCCTCGACGGCCGCGATGGCCGCGTCCGCCTCGGCCGAGGTGGTGCAGAACGGCTTCTCGCAGAAGACGTGCTTGCCGGCCTGCGCCGCCGCGATGATCTGCGCCGAGTGGAACCGGTGCGGCGAGCACAGGACGACGGCATCGACCCGCGGATCGTCGAGGGCGTCCCCGAGCTTCGCCGTGGCGTCGAGGCCGAGCGCCTGCGCCCGCTCCCTGCCCGCCGGCTCGGGATCCACCCCGAGCACCGGCCGGATGCGCTCGCTCGAGGCGAGCTCACGAGCGATGTTCTGCCCCCACCACCCGAGGCCGACGATCGCGGCGCCGACCACGGTCAGCCCTTGATCTTGAGCAGGCGGGACGCCGTGGCGCTGCGGATGAGCTCCTTGTCCTCGTCGCTCAGCCCGCGGACGCCGTCGATCTGGCCGAGCGGGTCGTAGTGGCCCATGTCGAAGGGGTAGTCCGTGCCGACGACGACGTGGTCGGCGCCCATCTGCTGGACGAGGAACTCCAGGTGCACGGAGTCGAAGACCAGGCAGTCGACGTAGACCTGCTTGAGGTAGGTGCTCGGTGGCCGCGTGATGTGGTGGCGACCCTCGGGGCGCAGCTCGTAGGAGTGGTCCATCCGGGACGAGTAGAACGGCAGGAAGCCACCTCCGTGCACGAGGCAGAGCTTCAGCGCCGGGTACTCCTCCAGCACTCCGCCGTGGATCATCCGAGTGATCGCGACGGTGGTGTCCAGCGGGTTGCCGACCACGTTCGTCATGTAGTACTTCTGCAGCCGCTCGCCGTGGGTGAACCCGTTGGGGTGCAACATCACGACGACGTCGAGCTCCTCCACCTTCGCGAAGAACGGCCGGTAGCGCGGGTCGTCGAGATCGAGCCCGAAGACGTTGGTGTTGATCTCGACGCCGCGGAAGTCGAGCTCCCGGATGCAGTACTCCAGTTCCGCGATCGCCGACGACACGTCCTGTAGCGGAACGGTGGCCAGCCCGACGAAGCGGTCGGGGTTGTCGTGGACGATCGACGCGAGGTTCTCGTTCTGCATCCGCGCGAGCCGGCGGCCCAGCTCCACGTCGGTCCAGTAGTAGTACTGCGGCGGCGCCACGGAGATCGCCTGAATGTCGATGCCCATGGCGTCCATGTCGGCGATGCGGACGGCCGGGTCGGTCAGCTTGGGCACGATCTCCGCCATGTGCCGGCCCTGGTACTCGTTGGTCTCCGCACCCGCCCAGTAGGAGAACGGCTCGTACTCGGGCGACATCAGACCCGCGACCAGCTCCTGGCATGCAGGAGTGACGACGTGGGCGTGGATGTCCACCGTGCGGCCGTGGGAGCCGGTCATACGCGTGTCCTCTCGGTCGGTGGATCGAAAGTCGGTCCGCTTCAGTGTCGTGCCGACCCGCACGCACGTAGTGGGCTCGAGCGAAGGCCATATGCCCTGCCGCGGCCGGTGCGAGCTTCCTGATGTTCGTTCGAGTCCGGCACCGCATCGTGTGATGCATACGCATTCATGTCAAGCCTGCCCCATCACCTGCAGGTATACGTTGACCAATGCTTGACTTGTGCATAGGACGGCAGGCACAGTCATGACGCCGGTGCGACCCAGGTCACACCCGACTCTCGGGGCAACCCAGCGAGACAGCCCCGCCCACCGCCGAGTCCGGCGGCAACCACACCCATCACCCACGCAGGACGCAACGTCGCATCCCAGGAGAGGGCGAGGACATGGGCGAACGAGCAGGAAAGCCACGGGCGGCCCGAGCGTTGCGAATCGCGGCGGCCGCGGTGGCCGGCGCGGTCGTCGTCGCGTGTGGCGGAGGGCCGGGCGCCGCCGGCACCACGGCACAGGACGCGAACGGGACCGTGCAGCTGGTGATGGCGCCGGACCCGGTGTGGAAGTGGCTCGAGGACCAGGGCATCAAGCAGGAGATGGAGCAGGCGGCCGGCATCCAGGTGCTGGCCTCCTCCTCGTGGGACGAGTTCGGCGTCTACGCAGGTGGCCACGCCGACGTGATCTCGGCGGCCACGTACGAGGTGCCCGACCTGGAGGAGGCGACCGGCGAGCCGGCCACCGTCTTCGGCATGTACAACGGCGACCGCAGCATCCTCGCCGTCGCGGCAGGCAGCCCGGAGCAGAACCTGTGTGACCTCAAGGGCAAGAAGATCGCGACATACACGTCGGTCTCGATCACCCTGATCTGGGGCATGTACGCGAAGAAGTTCTGCGACCTCGACCTGCGCGCCGGAGGCGGCGACTACGAAGTGGTCGTCACCGACGTCCAGAACATGTCGAGCCTGGTCGCGCGGGGCGACGCCGACGCCTGCCTGTGCCTGCCCGACTTCGCCATCCCCGACCTCGCGGGCGGCGCCCTCCGGCCGCTCTACGACAGCAAGGCCGCCGCGCAGCTGTACGCGGAGCACTTCGGCAGCAACAAGCAGGCGGACTCGCACCCGCAGACGAACGTGTTCGTCGCGCGCAAGGCCTGGGTGGAGCGCAACCCCGAAGAGGCCAACTTCCTCATCGCGCTGTGGGACCGCGGCATCAAGGAATGGGAGGCGAACCGCGACGCCATCATCGACGCCTACCCGGAGGACTTCGCCGTGCGCAGCCCGGAGGAGTCGGCGTTCCTCAAGGACTGGCTCGCGAACCGCTACGACTGGTTCGCCCCGACGGCCTTCCTCGACCAGCAGTGGGTCACCGAGGAGACCGAGCTGTTCGACCTCATGAAGGAGACCGGCTTCATGGACGAGGACGTCGCGGCGCCGAACTTCACGGTCCTGACCCCGAGCACCTGAGCCGGCGACCCGCGGACGGAGTTGGCACATGTCGAACCCGGTGCTCGACCTGCCCCCGGGCCCACCCACGCCCTCGTGGCAGGAGGGCGAGGTCCGCGAGCGGCGGTCGGCCTCGCGGCGCAGGTGGCGCAGGCTCGCCCTGCTGGCGGCCGGCTGGGTGGCCATGCTGGCGATCTGGCAGCTCGCCTCCTACCTCCTCTCCCCCACCGTCCTGCCCTCGCCCGCGAGGGTCGGCGACGAGATGTGGGAGATCGTCGAGAGCGGCGACTTCCTCGAGGACTTCCTCGCCAGCGTGGGAAAGACGTTCGCGGGCTTCGGGGTGGCCGCGGTGGTCGGGGCGCCCGTCGGCTATCTGATGGGCCGCTACACCTACTGGCGCGGCTTCTTCCACGACGGCGTGACGGTGGCGGGCACGATTCCCGCGCTCGTCTACGCGGTCATGTCGCTCATCATCTTCGGCCTCTCGGACATGGGCCCGATCCTCGCGGTCGCACTGGTCTCGGCGCCCTACGTCGCGATCAACGTGGCGGAGGGCATCCGGGGGGTCGACCGGTCGCTCGTGACGATGAGCAAGGCCTTCGGCCGCTCGCAGCGGCAGATCCGCCGCGAGGTGTTCGTCCCGACGATCGTCCCGTTCGTCTTCGCGGCCGTGCGGATGTCCTTCGCCGTCGCGTGGAAGGTGGAGGCGCTCACCGAGGTGTTCGGCGGCAGCAGCGGGGTCGGGTTCCAGATCCGCACCCAGTACCAGCTCTTCTCCATCCGCGGGGTGCTCGCCTGGATGCTGCTGTTCATCGCCTTCATGCTCATCATCGAGCGGCTGGTCCTGCGCAGGCTGGAGAACCGGATGCTCGCCTGGCGTCCCACCGAGAGGGTCGGACGATGATCGTGGGCGAGCACCCGCCGGCAGCGGAGAAGGAGAGTTCCGCGACGCGCTGGTGGCGCACCCTCACCTCGGGCGTCGCCGCCCGGGTCACGTTCTACGTGACCGCGATGCTGTTCTGGCTCCTCCTCGCGGCCCTCTTCGATCGCGTGCCGACGCCAGTGGAGGTCGTCGCCTCCCTCGTGGAGGAGTTCAGCCGCGGCGAGGTGTTCGGCAACTTCGCCGACACGATGTACCGCTTCGGCGCAGGCGTGGCGCTGGCCACCGTCGTCGGCATCGTCGTCGGGGTCCTCATGGGACTGTCGCAGCTCTCGCGGGCATTCCTGGAGAGCCCCGTCATGGTCGGGCTGTCGATCCCCGCGATGATCTGGGCCTTCCTCACCGTGATGTGGTTCGGGTTCGGGCACCTGTCCCCGATCGCGACCACATTTCTCACCGCCGTGCCGTTCGTGATCATCAACGTGGCCCAGGGCGTGCAGGGCGTGTCACGGGACCTGCGCGACATGTCCTCGTCCTACGGGGTTCCGCTCGGGCGCCGGGTGCGCGACCTCGTGCTGCCCGCGGTGGCGGGTTACGTCATGGCAGGTGTGCAGTTCGCCGTGATCATGGGATGGAACGGTGTGCTCCTCGCCGAATGGTTCGGCGGATCCGGCGGCGCCGGATACCGCGCTCGGTACTGGTACGACGCCAACCAGTTCGCCGGGTTCGCCGCGTGGGTGGTGCTGTTCGTCGGCGTGATCATCGTCCTCGACCGCCTCGTCTTCGACCGGGCGGCGCGGCGCGCCTTCCGGTGGCGCGACGCGACGTCCTGACTCCCACGAAGGGCAACGACATGGCCGTCCTGACCGTGAAGGACCTCTGCAAGACCTTCGGCGCGGGCACCGCACGCAGCAACCGCGTGCTGGACAACATCTCCTTCGACGTCAGCGGACAGGTGTTCGTCTCGATCGTCGGGCCGTCCGGATGTGGGAAGAGCACCTTGCTCAACATCATCTCGGGGGTCGAGGACCACACGTCCGGCGACGTCTCGGTGACGAGGGACGGCGGTGGCCCGGCCCGGATGGGCTACGTCTTCCAGGACCCTCGGCTGCTCCCGTGGCGCAGCGTCCACCGGAACATGATGTACGTCCAGGACGCCGCGGACGAGGCGACCACTGCGCGGGTCGCGCGCTACCTCGACATGGTCGGTCTCGCGGCGTACGGCGACTACTTCCCTGGTCAGCTGTCGGGCGGGATGCAGCAGCGCGTGGGTATCGCCAGGGCGTTCGCGGTGGAGCCCGACCTGCTCATCATGGACGAGCCGTTCAGCCACCTCGACGCGATCACAGCGCGCGGCCTGCGGGCCCAGCTGCAGGAGATCTGGGCGCAGTCCCGCAAGACGGTCGTGTTCGTGACCCACGACGTGGTGGAGGCCGTGGAGCTGTCGGACCGCATCATCGTCCTGCAACCGGGCGGGCGGATCTTCGAGGACATCCCGATCGACCTGCCCCGGCCGCGGCGGCAGTCCGATCCGGCGGTGGCGATGCTCCAGGCCGAGGTACTCGCCCGACTCGAAAGGATGACTGCCACCGTGACGGCGCCCGCCCGCTCGATGTGACCAGGCTGCTGGTGGTTGACTCAGGCGACGGGCGTCCTGTCCGTGATGATCACGACGACCTCGACGCCCGCCCGTCCTGAGGAGGCGACAGCACGACGTGACGGCCGCTGACTCCGCGGCGCTCCACGCTGCCGAGGGATCCACCGGCCCGGACGCGACAGCCCGGGCCGCGTCACCGCACACGCCTCCCGCCGACGAGGTGATCACGAGCTGGACGGTCGCCCGTGAGGCGGGGGTCTCGCAGTCGACCGTCTCCCGCGCGCTGCGGGCCGACCCGCGCGTCCGGGAGCAGACCAGGCAGCGGGTCGAGGACGCCGCACGGCGCCTGGGCTACGTCCCCAACTCGCTGGCGAGCAGCCTCGCCTCCCGGTCCGGCCGCACGGTCGGCGTGGTGGTCTCGGATCTGACGAACCCCTTCTTCCCGTCGCTGCTGTCTCCGATCCACGACGAGCTGCAGCTCATGGGCTACCGCGTCGTGCTGTTCGCCGAGCGCACCGACATCCCCAGCGGACAGGACGCACTCAACCGCCTGCTCGACCGGTCGATCGACGGGGTCCTGGTCACCACGGCCACCCTCCGTTCACCGCTGGCCGACACGCTGCGCATGCGGGACCTCCCGCTCGTCCTGCTGAACCGCTACATCGACGGGCTCGACGTCGACAGGGTGATCAGCGACAACCGCGGAGGGGCTGTCGCAGGCGCACGGCACCTGCTCGAACTCGGGCACCGGCGCATCGGCGTGGTGCGCGGCCCGTCCAACACCTCGACCAGCCGGGACCGCATGGCAGGACTGCAGGAGGCCCTCCACGCCGAGGGCGTCGCGCTCGATGCGGCGCTCGTCCGCGAGGGGAGCTACTCCCACCAGAGCGGATACCAGCACACCCGCGACCTGCTCCGCCTCGCCGATCCGCCGACCGCGATCCTCTGCGGCAACGACATCGTGGCGTTCGGCGCGATCGACGCCGCCCGCTCTCTCGACGTCCGGGTGCCACAGGACGTGTCGATCCTCGGCTTCGACGACGTGCCCATGGCCTCGTGGGAGGTCTTCCGGCTCACCACCGTGAGCCAGCCGTTCGAGGAGATGGCCACCGTGGCGGCCCGCATGCTCGCCGAGCGCATCGACCAGCACGCGCAGATCGGCCCCGGTCGCGAGCAGGTCTTTCCGGCCACGCTGGTGAAGCGCTCGACGGTCGGTCCGCCACGTTCGTGATCTCACGGCCGCGCTAGGTCAGCCGGTTGCCTCCGAGGGGCGCCGCTCGGTGCGGGCCGGGACGCCGTCGCCGCCACCGACCAGGTGCCCCGCCCTGCGCTCGGTGGCGCGCAGAGCGAAGAGGTGCGCGACGCTCTCCTGCCCCGGAGGCTTCTCGGCGCGCTCGACGACCACATCGGACCGGCGCCGGTACTCGACGAGATCGGCGATCGTGATCATCGGCAGGCCGTGCTCCGCCGCGAAACGCACCAGGTGGGGCCTGCGGGCCAGCGCGCCGTCGTCGTCGACGATCTCGCTCAGCACGCCGGCGGCGCCGAGACCTGCCATACGCGCCAGGTCCAGCGCCGCCTCGGAGCGTGCTGCGTGCTCGAGCACCCCTCGTGCCCGAGCACGCAGCGGGAAGACGTGACCGGGGCGGGCGAAGGCGGCACCGGTCATCGTCCGGTCGGCGAGGGCACTGATCGTCGCTGCCCGGCCGGCCGCGGAGACGCCCGTGGTGGATCCGCGGGCGAGGTCGACGGTGTGGGTGAAGGCCCTCCGCGGCTGTCCGTCGTGGTGATCCGGGATCATCAGCGGCAGGTCGAGCGCATCGCAGCGCTCAGGCGGGAGCGCGACACACACCACGCCGGAGGTGTGACGCACGAAGAAGGCGACGTCGGCAGCCGTGACGTGGCCGGCCGCCATCACGAGATCGCCCTCGTTCTCGCGGTCCCCGTCGGGGAGGACCACCACCATGCCCCCGTCGGCGATCTCCTGGAGGGCTTGGTCGATCGAGCTGAACACCGTGCTGGTACCCGGGAAGCGACCGCTGCCGTCCACGTCGGTCCCGCCCTCCGCTCAGGTCGCGTAGTCGGTCAACTCGTCGAGTGCGGGCTTCACGTGCTGCATGAACAGCTCCAACTGCCGGATCACGCTGTCGGCAGGCTGCTGCGCGAAGTGGTAGATCAGCACCACGTACTCGGCAGGCAACTGCTGCCAGAGCCGCACGTAGTCCTCACGCACCTGCTCGGGTGTGCCGACGACCCACAGGCCCGAGTTCAGCACCGAGCCCACGGGGTCGGCGGGGTCGAACCTCATCGGGGTGGTGCCGGCGTAGAGGTCGCGGAAGATGTCCACGTCGTACTCGGCGACCATCCGCCGCGCCTCATCAGCGGTGTCGGCGATCTGGCCCCAGCGCACCAGCGCCTGGTTCTGCCCGAGGGCGTAGATGCGGCCGCCTGCGGCCGCGGCGTCGACATAGGCGCCGCCGAACTCGGCGGCTCGTTCGATCTTCGAGAAGTACGTCGGGATGAACCCGCGCGGGCCGCAGTACTCCACGGTCTCCTTGCTGGCGTTGCTGGAGACGAAGACCGGCGGATGCGGTTGCGTGAGCGGCTTGGGCACGACGCTGACCCGGCGGATCCGGCCTTCGGCGTCCATCTCGCCGATCGCCCCCATCTCGCGGGTCGCGCTCATCGTCCAGTCGACGCCGTCCTCGTAGGGGTAGGGCACCTGCCACCGGCCCTTCGAGTCCACGCTGTCCTGGGTCCACGCCTGCTGGACGAGCTCGACGTTCTCCTCGAAGATCTCGCGGTTGATCTGGTCGTCGGAGATCCGCGTCGCCTGCGTCGCCGCGTCGAGCTGGGCCATCTGCTCGGGCGTCCCCTGCGGCGACAGCGTCGCCCTCGCGCCGAGGTGCTGGCCGAGGATGTTGGTCCAACGGGCCTGGTACCCGCGCGCGAACCCGCAGAAGGAGCGGCCCCCGGCGAGGTGGTCGAGCACCGCGACGTCCTCGGCGACCCGGAACGGGTTCTGCGCGCTCATCGTGTAGCCCAGCTGCCCGACCCGGATGCGCGTGGTGATCGCGGCCCAGTGCGCGTTGAGCAGCCCAGGGTTGGGGCCCACCTCGTAGCCCTCGCTGTGGAAGTGGTGCTCGATCGACGAGATCCCCCACAGGCCCAGGTCGTCGGCAGCGGTGACGATCTTCGGCAGCTCGCGGACGAGCGCCTGGTAGCGCTCCGCGTCGCGGCCGAGCGGACGCTTCTCGATGCGCTCCTCGCGGGTGCCCGGGATCTGGGGGTAGAGCTGCAGGATCACATTCACCATCGTCGCCGGGCTCCGCTCTCGATCGTCGCGCCTGGGGCCTGTCACGTTTCCCGTGCTGGACGCTACGGACAGTGGCCGCCCCTGACACGTGAGTGAGACACAGTGTGTGAGTGCCCCCGTTGTGGGCCAGAACAACGCGGCGACCAGCACGAACGTCCGAGACTTGGCCCTCCCGGCACGAGGGGGAGAGCCGATGCGGGCTGCTGCCGAGCGAGCTGGCAGTCGGGTGAACGGCACCGAGTTCGAGCGCGATCGTCCAGGTAGGAGCTAGTGTGCCGAACGACCGAACCCACACACCGCCGTGGGAGGGGGGTCGTGTAATGGTGCACGCCCAGTCGCCGAATCCGACCGTCCTCTTCGCGGACGAGCCCCTGTCGGCCGAGCTCTGCTCGTGGCTCGACGCGATCGCGGAGATCACGCGCGCGGCCAACCGGATCGTTCCGCTGGAGGAGCTGCTCGAGCTCATCGCCGGCGCCACGGCCCGGCTCACCGGCTACGAGTTCTGCGCCGTCTTCGTGGAGGACCAGGAGCGCGGATCGCTGGTGATCAGGGCGTCCTACGGGCTCTCGCCGGAGTACGTCGCCGCGATCAACGCCCAGACCCCCATCCCGGTGGGTCCCGGCGACACGGGTGAGGGCCCGTCGAGCCGTGCGTTCCGCTCGCAGCGGCCCACCACGGTCTACGACATCTCCGCCGACGCCGCGTCCCGTGCCTGGGAGACGGTGGCCGCCCAGCAGGGCTACTACTCCCTGCTGTCGGTGCCGCTCGTGGTCGGCCAGGTCCCCTTCGGTGTGCTGAACTGCTACACCGCGGACCGGCACGAGTTCAGCGCACGCGAGATCATCCTCATGGAGAGCATGGCCAACCAGGCCGGCCTCGCCATCGAGACCATCCGCAAGCTCGCCGAGGCGCAGGAACATGCTCGCGTGCTCCGGCACGGCTCGGCGGCACTGCGGGCGGAGCTCGAGGCGGCCCAGCACGCCGAGGCCAACCACGGCGAGCTGCTGCGCGTGGTGCTCAAGGGCGGCGGCGTGGGCGCCATCGCCGAGTCCCTCGCCACCAGACTCCGCTGCACGGTGCTCGTCGACGACGCTGCGGGACGACTGATCACGGCGGCCTCCGTCGACGGACGGCCCGCCACCCGCGACGGTCGCTGCGCGGCGCTGCACGAGCAGGCGAGGTCGCACCTCGCCGACGATCCCGATCTCGGCATCGCGGCCCTGCCTGCCGAGCTCGGCCCGGTGGACGGCTCGCCGGGTCTCGTCGTGCCCGTCGTCCTCGACGAGGACGTCGCCGGCCACCTGTGGGCGCTGTGCCCGCGCGCGCCGCTGGGGCCGCCGCACCGGCAGGCCCTGGTCCGCGCCGCCGCCGTGGTCGCGTTCGCGCTGCTGAAGGAGCGCACGGCGCAGGAGGTGGAGTGGCGCCTCTCCCGCGACTTCTTCGACGACCTGCTCGACGCGGAGGGGCAGTCGAGCCAGGCGCTGCACGCCCGGGCCCGCCAACTCGGCGCCGACCTCACCGAACCCCACACGGTGCTGGTCATCCGCCGTGACGCGCCGCAGGACGAGCCGACCGCCGTGCACGAGGACCGGGAGGCCTACGCGCAGCGCTCGCTGCTCTCGCTCGTCCAGCGCACCGGCGCCACCTGGAAGGGCGCGACGCTCACCGCCACCCGCAGCGACCACGTGGTGGTGCTGTGGCGGGAGAACGGGCAGTCACGCTCGGCGGCCGAGTTCGCCCACCACCTCCGGCGGGAGATCCTCGCCTACGCCGGTGGCTGGACGGCCACCATCGGCGTCGGCCCCACGTGCGTCGACGTGCAGGAGTACGGCGACGCCTACCGGCTCACCTCCAGCGTGCTCGACCTGGTGCAGCAGTCGGACCGTCGCGACCGCGTCGTGACACTCGACGAGATCGGCGCCTACCGCCTGCTGCTGCAGGTGAAACGCCCGCGCGAGCTGCGGTCCTTCGCCCAGGCCGTACTCGGCACCGTGCACGCCTACGACGAGCAGCACCAGTCGAAGCTGGGCCTGACCCTGCGCACCTACACCACCCACCGCTGCAACGCCGCCCTCACGGCCGGCGCGCTGCACGTGCACCCCAACACCGTCAGCTACCGGCTACGGCGGATCGAGCGGCTGCTCGGCATCGAGCTCGACGACCCACAGACTCTGCTGCACGTGCAGCTGGCCCTGATGATCGAGAACATCCTCGGCGACTGAGGCTCGCGGGCCGGGGCGATGGGCGAGCGGCCCGCCGAACGCTGCTCGAGATCAGCGGATCAGTACGGGCAGCCGTGCCGGGGAGGGGCTAGAGCTGTAGATACTGCTGCATCCATGTCGGGTCGGCTCGCATCGCCGCGGCCTCGCCCGAGGCGACGATGACACCTTGGTCGAGCACGTACACGCGGTCGGCCAGTTCGAGCGCCATCTGGCTGTTCTGCTCCACCAGCAGCACCCCGAGCCCCTCGTCGGCGACACGGCGCAGGGTGCGGGCCATCTCGGTGGCGATGATCGGGGCAAGGCCCTGCGTGATCTCGTCGACGAGCAGCAGGCGCGTGCCGCAGATGAGGGCGCGCCCGACGGCCACCATCTGCTGCTGGCCGCCCGACAAGCGGGAGGCGTCCCGGTCGAGGTGGGGTTCCAGCTGCGGGAACACCTCGAGTACCCGGCCCTGGGCTGCCGCGTGCTCGCCCTTGGGTACGCGGGCGCCGAGCGCGGCCAGCCGGAAGTTCTCGCGGACGGTGAGGCCGGGGAACATGCGCCGGTCCTCCGGCACGTATCCGATGCCGAACTGGGCCACCCGCTCGGTCGCCAGGCCGACGACGTCGTGGCCTGCGGCGCAGATGTGCCCGCCGCGCACCGACACCATCCCCATCACGGCCTTGACCGTCGTGGTCTTCCCGGCTCCGTTACGCCCGAGCAGGGCGACGAGCTCGCCGGGCTGCACCGTGAGCGACACGCCCTGCAGGACGTGCGCGAGACCGTAGTAGCCCTGCACCCCGCCGACCGCCAGCAGCGGTGCGTCGACAGGAGCGCGCCCGGGCGCCGCGGCGGTCACAGGCTCCCCGTCAGGTAGACCTCTTGAACCTCCGGATGCGACTTGACCTCGTCCGGTGTGCCCTCGAACAGCGTCGAGCCCTGGTGCAGCACGGTGATCGTGTCGGCAATGCTCAGGATGACGTCCATCTTGTGCTCGATCATGAGAACGGTGAGATCCCGGTTCAGCTCGCGGACGAGCTCGATCGTGGCGGCGGTGTCCGCGGGGCTCATCCCGGCGGTCGGTTCGTCGAGCAGCAGCAGCCGGGGCGACGTCGCCAGTGCGATAGCGAGGTCGAGCCTGCGCTGGTCGCCGTGCGACAGGTTGCTGGCGATCGTGTGGCGCTCGTCGGCCAGCCCGGTGCGTTCGAGCACCTCCTCGGTGTGGCGCACGACCGCCTTGATGCCGTCGGCCGGGCGCCAGAACACGTAGGAGTGGGCGGCGGCCTGCGCGGCGATCCGCACGTTCTCGAACACGGTCAGCAGCGGGAAGACCGTGGTGATCTGGTAGGACTTCGCCAGGCCACGGCGCGCCACCTTCGAGTAGGACATCCCGGTGATGTCGTGCCCGTCGAACTCGACGCGGCCCGCGTGCGGGCGGGTGTGCCCGGTGATGAGGTTGAACAGCGTGGTCTTGCCGGAGCCGTTCGGCCCGATCACCGCGTGCAGGCTGCCGCGCGGAACCTCGAGCGTGACGTCGTCGATGGCGTGGATCCCGCCGAACGACCGGTCGAGCCCGACGGCCCGCAGGATGAGGTCGCGCGCGGGTTCACTCATGACGACCTCCGGATGCGCGCCCGCAGGTACGCCGCAACCGACATGACCAGCCCCCACAGGCCCTGCGGGAACGCGAGCACGCACACCACGAAGATCGCGCCGACGAACAGCTGCCAGGACGCGAACTCACGGCTCAGCGTGCTCTCCAGCAGCAGGTAGACGACCGCACCGAGGAACGGTCCGAACAGCGACCCGCGCCCGCCGAGGATCGCCATGATCAGGACGATGCCGGACAGGAGCCAGTACGGCTGCAGGCCCACGAAGTTGTTCAGCATCGCGAACAGACCACCGGCCAGGCCCGCGACCGCGCCCGCGACGACGAACGTGACGAGCTGGACCAGGCGGGTGTTGTAGCCGCAGCCGCGCGCCCGCTCCTCGCTCTCCCGGATCGCCTGCAGCACACGTCCCATCGGCGACTCGGTGTAGAGGATGAGGCAGGCGAACACCGCGATGACGACGGCCGCGGTGAAGAGGAAGAACGTCAGCGGATCGGCGAGCGCACTGAGCCGCAACGTCGTGCCGGGCAGCCACGCCGTGGCGACCGGGATGCCCCCGAGCCCGTCGTCGCCGCCCGTCACGCTCCTCCACTGCAGTGCGATGAAGAAGCCGAGCTGGGCGAACGCCAGCGTCAGCATGGAGAAGTAGACCTCGGTGCGTCGCAGGCATATCGCCCCGACGAACACCGACAGCAGCGCCATCGCGACCGTCGCCACGAGCAGGGCGACCCAGGCGCTGGTGGTGACGTTCAGCAGCACCAGCCCGGCGGCGTAACCACCCCAGGCGAAGGGCAGCGCGTGGCCGAAGGAGACGAGTCCGCCGTAGCCGACGAGCAGGTTGAGCCCGGCTGCCCAGAGCCCGTAGATCAGCATCCCGATGGCGAGGCTCGGGTTCGGCACGGTGAACATCACGATCGCGGCCAGCACGACGAGGAGCCCCAGCTGCCCCCAGCTCCACCGACCGTGCGCCGGCACCGGCCGGGCCGCGGGCGGTGTGACCGCCTGCTCGGCGGGGCCGCCACCGGTGCTGCTGCGCGCGCTCACGTCGGTCATGTCGTCCCCAGCAGGCCGCGCGGACGGAACGTCATCACGAGGATCATGAGCACGAACGGCACGATGCCTGCGTAGATGCTGGCGTAGAGCGTGGTCAGCGAGACGAGCACGCCGATCAGCAGCCCCGCCACGACGGCTCCCCAGAAGCTGCCCATGCCCCCGACCACCACGACGACGAACGCGAGGATCAGGATGTCGGCGCCCATCTCCGGATAGACGCCGGTGATGGGTCCGGTGAGCACTCCGGCGACGCCGGCGACCGCGACGCCGAGCGCGAAGACCAGCGTGCGGTAGCGGTCGAACCGCACCCCGAGCGCGCGGATCATCACGTGGTCGCGGATGCCGGCGCGCACGATGAGCCCGACGTTCGTGCGCTGCAGGAACAGCCACAGCCCGGCCACCACGAGTCCCACGGCGACCACCACGAACAGCAGGTACGCGGGAACCGGACGGCCCACCCCGACGTCCACCTGGAAGTCGAAGATCGCCGGTGGGGGCACGCGGCGGCCGCCCGAGCCTGCGATCACCCGCACCCCCTCGATGATCACGTAGGTGAGGCCGAAGGTCAGCAGGAGCGCGTCCACCTGGTCGCGCCCGTACATGGGGCGGATGAGCCCCCGTTCGAGCACCACGCCGAGCAGGCCCATGACGATCGGCACGATCAGCAGGGCGGGCCAGATGCTGCCGGTCGCCACCGCGACGTAGGACGTGATGTAGGCACCGACCATGTAGAGGGCGCCGTGCGAGAAGTTGATGAACTCGAGCAGTCCGAAGATGAGATTGAGCCCCAACGCGAGCAGCACGAGCAGGGCTCCGCTGACCAGCCCGAGGATGAGCTGAGAGATCAGCTGGTCCATGTGCGGGTCTCCCCGTGGTCGACGTCGTCGGTGACGGTCGGCGCCGCGGTCAGGACGCCCTCCGGAACTCGGTGGCGACCTCCTGGCAGGTCGGTGCGAACTCCTCGGTGCCCGGCACCGTCCTGACCACCGCACGGAGCCCGAACCGGGCGTCGCCGCCGCGGCTCGCCGCCTCGTCGGTGCTGAGGCCTTCGAGCAGGTACACCGGCGCGAGCGCCTGGTGGTCGCACCCACGGATCGTCATCGGGCCCTGTCCGAGGGTGACCTCCTTGCCCTCGAGCGCCTGCCGGAACCCCTCCGGCGCGCCCTTCCCCGCCGCCACCTGCTCGCCGATCAGGTTCAGCGCGTTGTAGGTGTACACGCCGTAGCCGCCCGGGGGCCGGTCGTACTTCGCGCGGTAGGCCTGGACGTACTTCTGGACGCCCTCGTCGGGGACGTTCCAGTAGAACGCGGCCATCGCGTAGGTGCCGTCGATCAGGTCGTGGCCCAGTTCCTCGTCGAAGGTCAGGTCCTCGAGCGTGAGGAAGGTCCTGAGGCGGTCGGTCAGGCCGAACTGTGCGGCCTGGCGCAGGAAGCTCACCTGGTCTCGGCCCACGCCGCCGAAGACCAGCACGTCAGCGCCGGAACCCTCGATCGTCGGGATGTAGGGGTTGAAGTCCGTGGTGCCCAGCGGGAAGTACGCCGTGCCGGCGACGCCGCATCCCGCTTGTTCGGGGATCGCCGACGTGTAGGCGGCCTCCTGCTCGTGGCCGTAGGCGTAGTCCGGCAGGAGCATGAAGACCCGTTTGCCCAGGTCGCCGCAGATGTAGGGGGACGCCGCCTTGATCACCTGCGACGGCGTCGGCGCCAGGTGGTAGGTGACGGCGGGGTCGAAGTTCGGCGGCCGGTTGAGCTGCTCGGTCTGGCAGGCGCCCAGATAGGGCACGCCGGCCTGCTTGGCCACCTGGTTGATGGCAAGAGTCGTGGCGGCGGAGACGCAGCCGACCAGGAAGTCGACCCGTTCCTCCTGGACCAGGGCCTGCGCCTCGCGCAGTGCGATATCGGGTTTGAGCTGGTCGTCACGGACGATGAGCTCGATGGGCCGCTCCCCCGCCTTGCCGCCCATCTGCTCGACGGCCAGTTCGGCGCCGTTCTTCTGCTCCTCGCCCAGCTGCACGTACGCACCGGTGATGCCGGTGATGAGCCCGACCTTCACCGGCTCCGTGGACCCGGCACCTTCGCCGCCGGCGCCGCCTGCCACCGTGCCCCCGCATGATGTGATCAACAGCGCCGCGCACGCCAGGACGACCGCCTTGGCCCGCATGTGGTCCACCTCTCGCCGTCGACAGGTCCGGCGACCATACGAAAGATCACGCGGCACCAGGTCCGTGGCGCAGACAAACCCGGGTGGCGGAACTTGTCGGCTCGCACAAGCTGCACCCGGGGCTGATCGTGCTGTCATCGGCGCGCACCACGGCACGTCCACCGCAGTACGGCCGAGGAGAACTGGGGCGCGGATGCAGATCGGGCTGTTCCACTCCGTCCAGTGGCCGGAGGGCAGCGACCAGTCGGACCGGTACGCGCAGGCGCTGACGCAGGCCTGCCACGCCGACGCACTCGGCTTCGACTCCGTCTGGCTGACCGAACACCACTTCAGCCGGCACGGCATCGTCTCCGACAGCCTGATGGTGCTCGCCCATCTCGCAGCACGGACGACCACCGTGCGGCTCGGCACAGCGGTCTCCGTGCTCCCCCTGCACCACCCGCTGCGCTTCGCGGAGGCGGCGGCGACCGTCGACCAGCTCAGCCAGGGCCGTCTCGACCTCGGGATCGGGCGCGGGTACCAGCCGGGCGAGTTCCGCGGGTTCGGCGTCGACATCGCCGAGAAGCACGCCCGCTTCGACGAGGCCCTCGACGTGATCCGGACGGTGTGGGCGGCGGACGGGCCGGTGTCGCACTCCGGCCGGTACTTCTCGTTCACCGACGCCGCACCCCAGCCTCGCCCGTACCAGCAGCCGCACCCACCGTTGTGGGTCGCCACCGACAGCCCCGACGGCCTCGCCGCGTGTGCCGCGCAGGACTGGGGCGTGCTCCTGCCACAGGGCACGTCGCTGACCGTCACCGCGGGCCAGATGAAGCGCTACGTCGACGCGCTCGCCGGCGCGGGTCACGGTCCCGAACGCGCACGCGTCCACCTCGCCAGGGCCGCCTACGTCGCACCGACCGACGAGCAGGCCTGGGCCGATGCCGAGGGCCCGTACAAAGCCTTCCTCGGTTACGCCGACAAGCTCCGGCGGGCGACGGACGCGGGCGGTGAGAGCGGCCGCAGCCCGTTCGACCTCGACGCCGACCTGCGCTCGAGCGCGCTGTTCGGGAGTCCCGACACGGTGATCGCCGGGCTGGCGGCGATCCGCGAGCTGGGCATCGACCGCGTCATGCTCTTCATGCACATGGGCGAGCTGCCGCATCACAAGATCATGTCCTCGCTGGAGCTGTTCGCTCGCGAGGTGCTGCCCGTGGTTCGCGAGATGTGACCCCGGCACGACATCCGATCACCGCAGCCAGGAGGGACGCATGGCCGGTTCGCCCACCGAGGAGGTCGCCTTCCGCGGCGACGACACCATCCGCGACTACATCGAGAAGTACTCCAACTGGGGCCGGTGGGGCGAGGACGACGAGCTCGGGGCGTTGAACCACGTCGGCCCCGAGCAGATCCGGGCGGCGGCGGCACTCGTGCGTACCGGCAAGGCCATCTCGATGGGGCTGCCGCTCGATCTGAAGGGGCCGCAGTCCGGCGGGTTCCGCGCCAACCCGCTCAACATGATGACCGCGACGGGCACCGACTACCTCGCCGGCAAACAGGCCGTCCTGCCCGGTGGGTTCGGCCCGTCGAAGGGCTTCGGGTTCTCCGACGACGTGCTCGTCACGCCGAACCAGGCCGGCACCCAGTGGGACAGCCTCGCGCACATCTTCTGGAAGGGCCGGATGTACAACGGCTTCGACGCAGGCCACGTCACGGCGGGCGGCTCCACCCGGTGCGGCGTCGAGGTCCTGCGCGAGAGCTTCGTGATGCGTGGGGTGCTGCTCGACGTGGCACGCCACCACGGCGTCGACTGCCTGGAGCCGGGCTACCCCATCTCCGCCGACGACCTCGACGCCACGGCGTCCGCGCAGGGCGTCGAGATCCACACCGGCGACGCGATCATCGTCCGCACGGGGATGACCGAGACGCGCCGCGGCAACTGGGGCGACTACAACGGCGGCCCCGCCCCCGGCCTGTCGCTGCACACCGCACCCTGGCTGCACGCCCACGACATCGCGGCCATCGCCACGGACACCTGGGGATGCGAGGTGCGCCCGAACGAGGTCGACCTGTTCCAGCCGCTGCACGTCGTGGCCCTGGTGAACATGGGCATCCCGTTCGGCGAGATCTGGGACCTGCAGGCGATCGGCGAGGACTGCGCGCAGGACGGCACCTACGAGTTCCTGTTGTCCGCGGCGCCACTGCCCATCACCGGAGCGGCGGGCTCACCGCTGAACCCGCTGGCGATCAAATGAGTTCGGGCGGCCGGGGGTCAGCTGACGCGCATGTCGGCGGAATCCCCCGGTTCGCGCAGCCCGAAGGCGAGGGCCGGGTCACCGGGCACCCAGTCACCACGGAACTGCGCACCCTCCCCCAGGTCGCGGTTGCGGTGCAGCAGCGCACGACCCAGCTCCAGCCGGCCCGGCTCCCACGCCCGCAGCGCCGCATCGACGTCGCCGTCAGACGCGACCAGCGCCTCGGCCAGGGCCCACACGTCGTCGGCACCCTTCGCCGTGGCCGCAGCGGCGTGCGGACGCACCGTGAACGCCGCGTCCCCCACCAGGCAGACCCGCCCGAACGCCATCCGTGGCACCTCGACGTCGATCATCACCTGCAGGAACGGCGCCGGGATCCGGTCCACCACCTCCGTGAACGCCGGAGGCAGACCGCCTGCGGCAGCGCGCAGCTCGTCCACGTACTCCTCACGGACCGCGCCGGGAGGCATCGACACCTCGCGGCGGCGGCCCGTGCGGTCGGTGAGCAGATCGGCCAACGGCTTCCCGTCCGGCACGTTGCGGTACCAGACCAGGTTCATCAGCCGCTTCCCCCGCTCGACCGCGCCGTCGTAGTGCGGGATCGGGTAGGTGAGCGCGTGCGTCCCCCCGGGCGCGAAGTAGCTCAGGGCGTCGTCCAGCGCAGCCACCGTCTCCGCCGACAACGCCTGCTCGTCCACCACCCCGCGCCACCCGACGTAGCCGCCGTAGCTCTGCTCGACATCCGGCAGCAGGATGCGGCGGGCGAACGACGAGACCCCGTCGGCCGCCACCAGCAGGTCCGCGCCGGCGGAGCGGCCGCCTGCGAGTGCGAGCTCGACCCGGCCGTCGCGCTGCGCGATACCCACGACCTCGTGACCGAGGTGGTAGCGCGCGCGGCCGAAAGCACCCAGCAGAGCCCCGTACAACGTGTTGTAGCCGGTGAACCGGTGTCGCCGCTCCAGCTCCGCGAGCACGGCGCCGTCCGCGTTCAGGTAGCGGTGGAACCGGGCGGACGTGCTCACTGTGGCCAGGTCGAGCAGCGCGTGCTCCAGGAGGTAGCGCGCGGTCATCGGGTGCAGCACGAGGCCCACGCCGCGGCCCTCGAGCGGGACGTCCGAGCGCTCGTACACGTCGACGTCACAGCCGATGTCGCGCAGCACCAGCGCGGCGGTCAGCCCGACCAGCGAGCCACCCATCACGGCGACCTTCGGACGCGTCTTCACGAGCGGTCCCGCGTGCCCGGCGCAATCATGGCTACGACCTCCACGTGTGTGCAGCGAGAGGCCGGCATGACGAGGAGGTGGCCACATCTTCGGTGACGTCGACCCCTTCCGGGGGGATCAGGACAGCGAGCCGTTGCCCGACTGGGTGCGGGAGATGGCCGCCTGCGTCGACCTGCAGGAGCTCGCCGAGCGGGTGGTCGTCCGGGACATCACCGTCGCCTTCCCGCGCCTGGCAGGGGACGCGGACTTCGCCGAGCACCTGCGTTCGAGCGTGCGGGAGAACCTGCACGTCCTGCAGCAGGTGCTGTGCGGGCGGCTGGCGCTGTCCCAGGTGCGCCTCGAGCAACCGCTGGAGTTCGCGCGTGTCCAAGCCCGCCTGCGCATCCCGCAGACGGCGCTGCAGCGTTCCTACCGCGTCGGTTTCGTGACCATGTGGCAGGCGTGGGCGCAGCAACTGCGGGACGTCGCCGAGGCGAAGGACGTGCCGCGCGAGGAGGCCACGGCGGCGCTCGCGCGGCTCACGACCATGATCTTCGCCTACCAGGACCACGTGGCGTCGCAGGTGGCCGAGCAGTACGCGCGGGTCGACGACGCCCTCAACCGGTCGCGCGCCCACGTCCGGCACGGGCTGGTGCGCGAGATCCTGCGCACCGAGCTCACCTCGCTGCCCCCGTCGGACCTGCTCACGCTCGACTACGACCTCACCGCCCACCACGTCGCCGTCGTACTGCCCGCCGTCGCCGAGGGCACGGCGACCCAGCTCCTGGTCGGCCTGCGGGCCGCCACCGGTGTCCGGCACAGCCTGCTCCACCCCCTCGACCTGCGCTGCACGGCGGTGTGGCTCGGGCGCCCGCGAACCTGGCCCCGGCGCACCATCGGACAGCTGCGCGAGGTGCTCGAGACCGCGGGCGTGGAAGCCTCGCTCAGCGACCCGCTGCGCGGCCTGGCCGGATTCCGCCGAGCGCTGGAGCAGGCACAGGACGTCGAGAAGGTGCGTGCGGCATGGGGCCGCACCCAGGCGCCACCGGTGCTGGAGCACGGCGACGTGGCGCTCGAGATCCTGCTGCTTCGCGAGCCCGAACGCGCTCGCGGCTTCGTGCGGACGGAGCTGGGCGCTCTCGCCGACGACACGGCGGAGGCGGCCCGGCTGCGCGAGACGCTCGACGTCTCGTTCCGCCTCGGCACCCACGTCGCCGCTGCGGAGCGGCTGCAACTGCACGAGCACACGGTCCGCAACCGGCTGCACCGCGCCGAGGAGCACCTCGGCCATCCGCTGCACGAGCGCCGCACCGAACTGCAGGTCGCCCTGCGCCTGCTGCGGCTGCTCGGCGACGAGCGATAGCACCGGCCTCGTCCTCATCCTCCGGCCAACCGCTGCAGCACACCGAAGACGCACGCCGTGTCCTCGTGTACGCGGTCCTGCGCGACCGCGGCCTGGTAGAGCATGGCCGCCACGGAGAACAGCGGGGTCGGGCTCGCCACGCTCGCGGCGAGCTCTGCGATGAGCGCGTTGTCCTTCTGCATCGTCGCGACGGTCGCGGTGGCCTCGGCGTACTGCCCGGCCATCATCAACGGACCGCGCACCGCGAGCATCCGCGATCCGCCGGCCCCGTCGCCGACCGCGGTGAGCACCAGGTTCAGATCCAGGCCCGCGCGCTCGGCGAGCAGCAGCGCCTCCGCGGCGGCCGCGTTGTGCACCGCGACGAGCAGGTTCGCGACGAGCTTCATGGTGGTGCCCTGCCCGAAGGCGCCGACGTCGTACTGCGCCCTGGTGAAGGCCTGGAGGACCGGCATGGCCCGCTTCTTCGCCGCCTCGTCGCCGCTGAGGTAGGCGACCAGGTCACCGTCGCGCGCCTGCTGGCCCGTGCCGCTCATCGGGCAGTCGAGGAGCGTCGCGCCCCACTCCTGCGCGCGGCCGTGCCCGTCCCGCTTTGCCTGGGCCGAGAGCGTGCTCGTCTCCACGACGACGAGTCCCGCCCGGCCGCGGGCCCGCAGGCCGCCCTCGCCGTCCAGCACATCCATGAGCGCCCCGGCACTCGGCAACGAGGTGACGACGACGTCGGCGCCGTGGGCCACGCCGGCCGCGCTGTCGCACACCGTGCCGCCGCGCGCCTCGTGCTCGGCGCGCCGCCGAGGGTCGATGTCGAAGCCGAGAACCGGGAAGCCGGCTCCCAGGAGATGCGTGCTCATCGCCGACCCCATGACCCCCATGCCGACGACACCGACCGGCTCCTGCGGCACCGTCAGGCTCCCGCCCCGCTCGACCTGATGGCGGCGTTCACCTGCGGCATCACCTTCGTCGCCATCAGCTCCATCGACTGCTTCGCCAGATCAGGATCCACCCAGTCGAGGCCGGCGTAGACGAGCTCGCCGAAGTCGCCGGTCTGCTCCCGGAAGGCGAGCACCTGCTCCGCCACGGAGTCGGGCGTCCCCGCGATCACGAGGTCGTCGAGCACGCGGTCGAGGGTGACCGCGTCGTCAGGCTCGTCCTTGTCGTGCTTGAACAGCGCGAGCCGACCCAGCGCACGCATCTTGGCGAGCATCTTCGCGTAGTAGAAGCGGTACGGGCTGTTGGCGTCGGCGCGCCCGTACCGCTCGGCCACCGCAGCGTCCTCGGCCACGAAGACCGTGCGGGCGATGCGCCAGTCGTCGCTCGCCACGGGCGCGCCGGCCGACTCCTTGCCCTGCACGTAGTTCGGCCAGTGCGTGGCCACCCACTGCGGCAGCAGGAAGTTGGCCGACAGCGGGTGGAAATCGCGCGCCCCCATCGCGACGACGCCCTTCGAGAACGGCGCCACGACCGTCCCCACGATCTCCGGGCGCGGCTGCTGCAGCGGCCGCCCGACGATCCCGACGCCGAGCTCGTCGTTGTACGTGGTGGCCGTCGTGACGGTGAACCGGTTGCCGGGCAGGTCGATGTCGTAGGGCGCGTCGAGCTCCCACATCCGCAGGATGATGTCGATGGCCTCGCCGAACAGCTGGTTGCGGTCCTCCCCGAGGATGCCGAGCACCTCGGCGTCCGAGGGCAGGGCGCCGGGGCTGACGCCGAGAATGAGACGCCCGCCCGACAGGTGGTCGAACATCGCGGAGTGCACGGCCACGAGGGCCGGGTGCTGGTGCGAGAGGTTCGTCGTGCCGGTGGCGAGCTTGATCCGGTCGGTCTCCGGCACGAGCGTGGCGAGGAAGATCAGGCTGTTGGTGATGTTCTCGTGGCGGTCGGTGAGATGCTCACCGATGAACGCGTCGTGGAAGCCCAGCCGGTCGGCCAGCACGACCGCCTCCCGGTCCTCCCGCAGCGTCTCCGCCCACTCCCGTCCTTTCGGATGCATGGGCATGGCGAAGTAGCCCAGTCTCACGGCGCTCTCCTTCGGCAGCGGGTCCGCGGTCACGTCGAGCCAAGGCCGGGGAGCGTCCGAACGCAGTGGCGGCCACCGTGAAGTTGGCCGACGGCCGATGACGTGCTCCGTGAGCCCTGGCGGCGCGGTCACGGCACCTGGCACCCGACGCGTGCTCATCTGACGCCTTCCGACATCCCCATCGTCCTGGCATGTCGGTGTACTGGCACGCGGCCGATGCGCCTTCCGGAAAGGACGGTTCCGGTGATGGCTCCGACGACCGCAGGTCCCCCGGCGTTCGACGCCGACACGTTCCGCCATGTCGTGGGGCATCTACCGAGCGGCGTGACGGTGGTGACGACCAGGACGCCCGAGAGCGCGTTCGGCATGACCGCCAGCTCGGTGACGTCACTGTCGCTCGACCCGCCGATGATGGTGGCCTGCCTCAACAGGAGCTCCCCGACGTCGTGCGCGGTCTCGCAGGCCGGTGCCTTCGCGGTGAACGTCCTGGGCGAGGGCCACGAGTACCTGGCCCAGCAGTTCGCCGTCCGCAGCGACGACAAGTTCACCGGCGTGGCCGTCGTGGAGGGCACCCTCGGTGTGCCGGTGCTCGCCGACGCGCTCGCCCACATCGAGTGCGAGGTCGTCGAGGAGGTCACCGGCGGCACGCACACCGTCTTCCTCGGCCGGGTGGTGGAGGCGAAGGCGGAGGAGGGCAGCCCGCTCACGTACTTCCGCGGCGGCTTCGGCCGGTTCGAGTTCGCCCGTGACGACGAGGTCTACCAGCGTGCACGCCAGCAGCTGCTCGAACGGATGTACGCCGCCGACGCCGTCCTCCAGCTCGACGACCTGGCCTACCGCCTGCGGGTGGAGAAGCCTGCCGCGTTCTACGCGCTCACGCGTCTCACCGCCGACGGGCTCATCCGGCGCGACCCGGACCGCGGCTACGTCATCGTCCCGTTCGACACCCGGACCTCCGACGAGACCTTCGACGCGCGGTGCGCCATCGAGCTCGGCGTCATCGACATGGTCGTCGGCCGCGTCCCCCAGGACGAGCTGGCCGATCTGCGCGCCCGCTTCGAGACCATGGCCGCGCTGCTCGTCGGCGATCGTTTCGTCGACTTCGACCGCTACCTCGACGCGAACTACGCCTTCCACGAGGGCGTCGTGTCGCTGGCCCACAACGGCGCACTCACCGCGGCGTTCGGGCGGTTGAGCATCAAGACCGTCATGACCCGCAGCTTCGGCGTCACCCCTGTGACCTCGCAGAAGTTCATCGACGTCCAGCGTCGGATCACCGAGGGGATCGAGCAGGGCGATCCCGACGCGGCAAGTGCGGCCGTCTACCACTACACCCGCCTCGCCAAGCAGCGCGTGCGCCAGATCCTGGCTCAGACGGGCGGCAGGCTCTGACGTGCCGGGCAGCACGCCGGCCCCACTCGGCCGATTGACCCTGCCCTGCCGCCACACGCACTGTCGGCAGCAGAGCTGAAGGGAGCAACGATGCAACTCAGCGAAGATCGCATCCTGACGACCCACACGGGGAGCCTCCCCCGGAGCGCGGAGCTCGAGGACATCCTGATCCGCAAAGAACGCGGCGAGACCGTGCCCGACGACGAGTTCGGTCGCGTCGCGCACCAAGGCGTCGACCACGTCGTCGGTGAGCAGATCGACGCGGGTGTCGACGTCATCAACGACGGCGAGCAGCCCCGCGTCGGCTTCCAGACCTACGTCGCACTGCGCATGTCGGGGTTCGGCGGCGCGAGTTCCCGCCCGGCGTTCGCCGACTTCGTGCGCTACCCCGACTACGGCGAGCTGTGGCAGAAGCGCGGCTGGGTCACGTCGAAGGTGTTCGACGCCCCGCAGGCCGTCGCGGAGGTGCAGTACACCGGTCTCGGCGAGGCCGAGCAGGAGTGCGATCTCTTCCACCGGGCCAGCGATGCGCGCCACGGGCAGTACCGCGACCGCTTCATGACGGCGGCCTCCCCCGGCATCGTCACCACCACCATGCTCAACGGCTACTACGACTCACACGAGAACTACGTGCGGGCGGTGGCCCGTGAGCTGCGCAAGGAGTACGAGTTCATCCACGGCCAGGGCTTCCTGCTCCAGCTGGACTGCCCCGACCTCGCCATGGAACGCGTCGGGTTGTTCCAGGACGATCCGCTGTCGCGCTTCCTGGAGGTCGTCGAGCTCCACATCGACGCCATCAACGAGGCCGTCCAGAACATCCCTCCGGAACACCTGCGCCTGCACGTCTGCTGGGGCAACTGGGACGGCCCGCACGACAACGACGTCGCACTCGCCGACATCCTGCCGCTGCTGTACGAGGCGCGCGTCGGAGCGTTGTCGCTCGAGCTCGCCAATCCGCGCCACTACCACGAGTACGAGGCGTTCAAGCGGCACCCGCTTCCGGACTCGATGGTGCTCATCCCCGGCGTCGTCGACGTGAAGACCAACTTCGTGGAGCATCCGCAGGTCGTCGCGGAGCGGATCCTGCGTGCTGTGGACGCGGTCGGCGACCGGACCAGGGTGATCGCGAGCACTGACTGCGGATTCGGGACCTTCGCCGGATGGACGCTGGTGGCTCCCACCGTGGCCTGGGCGAAGCTCCAGGCACTGCGGGCGGGCGCGGACATCGCCAGCCGCGAACTGTGGGGCACCTGACGGGTCGACGAGGCCGTGCCGCGGTTCCGGTTGCCGAGCACTTGACTTCATGTGCACATGAACCGGCACCGTCAACGCATGGATCTCACCGTCACACGGGTCGCCAACGCGTGCGTCCTGCTCGAACTGAACGGGCACACCGTCCTCACCGACCCCTGGTTCACCGAACGCTGGTACCTGCGCCGCGGCGAGCCACTCGGCCTGCCCGTCGCCGACCTTCCGCCGTTGACGGCCATCGTCGCCACCAGCTTCGCGGCGAACCACTGGGACCTGCGAGCGCTGAAGGAGTACCGCCACAAGGACTCCACGCCCGTGTACGTCAGCGCACGGCTGATGGAGCGCCAGGCTCGCGCCCTGGGGTATCGGAACGTGGAGCAGCTGCGCTGGGACGAGAAGCGTGAGCTCGCACCGACGCTGTCGATCGAGGCCGTTCCCGCCGGGCGAACCCTGGTGTGGCGCAACAACGCCTACGTGCTCAGCAGTGGGCCCACTCGCGTCTTCTTCGGCGGCGAGATCGCGGACGTGGGGCTGCTGGAGCGCTACCGCACAGGGGCTCCGGCGGTATCCGTGGCGCTGCTGCCGGTCAACGGACTGCGGCCGGTTCTCGGGCCACCGCTCGTGATGGGACCGAGGGAGGCGGTGGCCGGCGCGAACGCGTTGGGTGCGCGGGTGCTCGTTCCCGTCCACGACGCCCACGCCGACGACCCGCTCTCGCTGATCTTCCGCCGCCACGGGTCGGGTGAGGACGCCAAGGCCCTCGCGGCCACGGCATCGTCGAGGCTCGAGGTCGTCTGCCTGCCGCCGGGAGAACGCTGGGAGTACGAAGCGCCGGCGCGCAGCGTCTAGCCCGCGCTCTGGGGTGCGGTCACGACCATGGAGTCCTCCGCGGAGACCCCCTTGATGAAGACGGAGAAGTCCTTCAGCCGCATGAAGAGGTCCTCGAAGTGGCCGCAGACCTTGGCACCTCGGGCGTGGTCGTGCATGACGAGCACGCCGTGCAGGCCGAGCGCGGCGCCGTAATGGTCGCCGGGCTGGTCGATGCGGGTGGGGATCGTGAACTGCATCTCGCGCCTGTCGACGAGGAGCAGGCTCGGACAGTTGGGCAGGAACGGTATGAGGCGAAGGTCGATGTCGACCTTCGCCCCGCGGATGCGGTCGGCCGACGCCTTGATGTCGAGGATGCGCTGGCAATGCTCGAAGATCTGCTCGTCGCCCGCCATGTCGTCGCGGGTGAGGATGATGCCGTGCTGCTGGCTGGCCGTCTCCCGGCTCTTCACGCCGTTGTAGATGTCCAGTGGCCGCTGCACGTACCGGCGGTAGACGAGACGCGGCAGCGAGGCGTCATGGGCGTTCAGCCGGTCCGTGAGGATCGTCTCGATCGCTGACAGGTACTCGGAGCGCTTCGCAGGCGGTTGGCGGGTGAATCCCGGGCCCTCGTCCGGGGGCGGCGAGTAGTCGCCGATGACGAAGATGCTGTTCCGCGCCTGTCTGACGGCCGCGGTCGCGGTGTCGTAGCCCAGCTGCCCTCGCCGTCCGCGCCCGTTGCGACGCGCTTCCTCCACGAAGAACACCGCCGCGTGGACGTAGTCCAGGTGCGCCTCGAGCTCCTCACGCAGCTGCGCATGGTGATCGTCGATCTCGCTCTTCACCTCAGCGAGCTGTTGAGCCGCCGCCTCCTGGGCATCGTGCAACGCGGTGGCGGCCTCGGACCGCAGACGGGCCACCGAGATGCCGCTCACCACGGCCAGGCCGGCGGCGGCGAGCATCAAGGCGCCGAGGGACGGGTCGTTGTCGATCAACGTGTCCAGGCCGAACCCGATCGCCGCACCGGCGACCACCAGGAAGATGTCTTTTGCCGTTATCCGCTGCCGAGTCTCACGCAACCAGTCGCCAACAGAAGCGCCGCTCAAGTCCGTGTGCTCCCCTCCGGCCGAACAATCCGCTCAGCCGGCGGCTGAAACGCGGAACCAGCAGCGAAGTAACCACGTCTTTCCTGCACGTCCCGGAAGCGCTCCTGGGTGCGCTCCGCGACCCTGGCGAGGAGGCGGCGCTCGAGCGGCCCGAGGGCCAGCGCGCCGGTGTCCCAGTCGGTCGCCCGGAATCCGATGGGCGCAGCCCCCTCGGTAGCCGCGTCCTGCTGGCGGTCCCGCATCCGGCCGACGACCAGCAGGGCGTCGCGCGCCCCGGTGAGGCTGCGGGTGCCGGTACCCGCTCCGCCGAGGTTGTTCCTGGGCAGGTTCAGGTGGGCGAGGCGCCAGCGGTCGAGGTGAAGACCGATCGACCGCACCTGGCTTCGCACGAGTCCCGTGCCCGGGTCGTGCGCGTCGTGCATCCCGGCAACGGTCTCCCGAAGCTGGGGGTACAGGTCGCGCATCAGGTGGTAGTGCAGGCCGACCGAATGGCTGCCACTGGTCAGGCCCAGGTTCTCCCGAATCTCGTGGTATTCGCTGCACCGGAGGTTGTCGGCCAGCAGGCCCGCGGCGACGACAACGGCATCGAGCAGCCGGTCGGCGCGCCGGAGGATCGGTAGCGACGCCATGCAGTCCTTCGCCTGGAGGCGGCCGACCGCCACCTCCAGGTGGTCGTTCACCGCCTCGATCAGGATCTCGGGGATCTGGTGGGCCGTACGGAACTGCAGGAAGACCGTTTCACTGTCGTGCTCGAGCCTGCGCTCGAGCACGACCGCGCGGATCGCGTCGGGCCGGAGGAACTCGCCGTAGGGGGCGGGAGCTCCCTCCACCACGGCGTACTCCAGGCCGATGCGCTGGAGCATCAGGTAGTTGAGCAGGTCGAGAGTGAGCCGTTCGCGCAGCTGCGGATCGAGGTCGATGCGTTCGACCAACGGGAGCAGGAGCTCGTTCAGGCCCGCCTCCGCCTCGTGCAGCCGCTTCCAGTTCGGCGAGATGGAGACGTCGATGCGGTGCCCGTCGCCACCGGACTGGAGATCGTCCGCGACGTCGCGCATCCGCCACGCGAGGTCCACCCACGTCCTGCCGAACGCGTCCAGCCACTCCGTCGCTCGCGCGACGCCGGGCGGGTCGTCCTCCGTGCAGGACCGCCTCAGCACGGCGGTCACCTGCTCCAGCGCGACCAGGGCTATCTCGATGCCCTGGAACAGCGCGCGCACGGCTTGCCAGGCCGATCCGGGGGCGATCCCCTGCGTGCTGCGTGCCACGGCGAGAAGTTCGGGTATGGACTGCAGCTCGTCGTAGGAGTCGGCGATCGGACCGAGGGAGTTGGAGACAGCGCGCCGTTCGTCCACTGTGGTCCCTCGCTCTACCCCGTCCAGCGAGCCCTGACGGCTGACGACCCGACCCGGACAAGCGTAGCCGGACGACCACCGACCGTGCATCAGGCAGGAATTCGCCCGTCCGGGGCCGGGCGGGGGCTCCGTGCACCGGGACATTCGACGTACCCGGCGCGGGACACGCGGCCGGGCAACTGGCGTCAAAGGCGCGAGTCGCACATCTCGGGAGTTTTCTAGGGTGACGGCGTGACGCCCCGTACTTCTCCGCCCTTCCGAGCCGACCACGTCGGAAGCCTGCTGCGCCCGCCGGAGCTCCTGCGCGCACGGGCCGACCGCGCCGAGGGCCGGATCACCGCGGCCGAGCTACGCGTCGTCGAGGATGCCGCCATCCTCGGCGCGGTGCGGATGCAGGAGGAGCTCGGGCTCCACGCCGCCACCGACGGCGAGTTCCGCCGGACGTTGTGGCACATGGACTTCATCCACCAGCTCGGCGGCATGACGACCACCGACGGCATCCGTCCGGTGCGCTTCGAGAACGCCGAGGGCGTGCTGGAGTGGACCCCGGCCGCGCTGCGGGTGGCCGAACGGCTGCACCTGCGGCACACGATCTTCGGCGACGACTTCACCGCGCTGCGTGCGATGACCACCACCGCCGTGCCCAAGCAGACGATCCCGTCCCCGAGCATGGTCCACTACCGAGGCGGGCGCGCCGCCATCGACGAAGCCATCTACCCCGACATCGACCAGTTCTGGGACGACCTGTCCGCGGCGTACGCCCAGCAGGTGCGCGGCCTGTTCGAGCTCGGCTGCCGCTACCTGCAACTGGACGACACCAGCCTCGCCTACCTGAACGACCCCAAGCAGCGGGCGCTGCTCGCCGAGGAGGGCGGAGACCCGCAGACCCAGCACCTGGTCAACATCCGCCAGATCAACGCCGCCCTGCGCGACCGTCCCGACGAACTGACCGTCACCGTCCACCTCTGCCGGGGCAACTACCGCTCGTCCTGGGCCGCAGAAGGCGGCTACGACTACGTCGCCGAGGCGCTGTTCACCGAACTCGAGGTCGACGGCTTCTTCCTCGAGTTCGACGACGCCCGCTCGGGCGGGTTCGAGCCGCTGCGGTTCCTGCCCCCCGGAAAGGTGGTGGTGCTCGGCCTGGTCACCACCAAGCACGGACGACTCGAGAGCAAGGACGACCTCAAACGCCGGATCGATCAGGCCGCGAAGTACGTACCGATCGAGCAACTGTGCATCTCCCCGCAGTGCGGGTTCTCCTCGACCGTCGACGGAAACGACCTGACCCGCGACGACCAACGCGCAAAGCTCGCACTGCTCGTCGAGACGGCCGACGAAGTCTGGGGATGACGACGCCCCCACCGCCGTACCGGGGTAAGAGGCCGGCCGCATAACGGCCGGACCGAGACACGGGACGAGACGTCACTCTCTGCGTCCGGGTGACGATCCGGCGGACGGCTCCGCGAGGCGCGATCGTGTTGACGACAGGGCGCATCGCTCGAGTGGACGAGCGGTGCGCCCTTCCGTCGCGTCGGCCCCGTCGTAGAGACGAACTCGACCTGGGATACGGAGCAGCACAGGTCGGCCCCGGCCTCGTGCGAGTGGAGCAGGTCCACGGCCGTGCCGTCGCTGGTCCCGCCGGGACCCGGGCAGGTTTCGGAACCGGACCGTCACGGCCGACCCGCTCGCACTGCAGAACCCCCGGTGTGCGGCGACTACGGTGCCGTACACACCCGGCAACGCGCGCAGGGGGCGCTCGATCCACGGAGATCTACGCATTTCATCGAGGAAAGCTGGATTCCGCGGACCTCCCACTCGATCTCCGCTCATCGATACGGACGTGTTCGTGCTGGTGATCCAAACTCCGGCGCAGTGGTGCCGACAGCGGAGCGACGGGCACGCCTTCTGCCAGCGCCGGCAGCGCCGAATGGAGTCGCAGGTATCCGGTCAATTGCGCGGAACCGACCTTTCCGCGCGATCGATCAGAATCACCGGCGAGCGAATCGAGGATCTTTCCACTCCGCGTGCACAGCTCGAGAAATTGCCTGTGCGATACGCGAGGTTTGCTGCCTCTTGAGGGTGGGACGAGTACCCTGCTCTCGGTCACGTGACTCGAAACGCAACTACCCGGACAACCGTCATCGTCACTGACAGTGCGGCCGCCAACATCCCGTGAAGCCGATCGTCGGGTAGGCCGTCGGTGAGATCGCTATTTGTTGACGAAGAGGAGCGACGTGGGTTTCGACCGATCACGACCCGACCCCTCAGATCCTTGCGAATCAGGGCGCGTGCTCGCCCGGCGCACAGTGCAAGAACGTAGAGAGCTCGCGGCGAGCTTGAGCACCGGGGGATCGATCTCGTCGTCGCCGACACGGCACGTGCGCACAACATCGCAGGTAGAGCCCATACCACCGGCCGCAACCCGGCCGGGTCGCGCTGACCGGCCTCCCGTGACATGGTGTGAGGACAGTTCCATGAGACGGACGCGAGGGCATTCGCCCGGCGTTTCTCCACGGCTGATCGAATCCTCAGCGGAGTCGTCCACATCGGTCCGGACGGCGCACGATCCACATGCGCTGTGGTCGGTCCAGGAGCCGCCGGATGGCCACCCGCGCAGTTAAATATGCCAACCGGGAATGGATGCGGAAGAGATCGCGTTGGACAGCTTCGGGTTGAACGTTGTACTACGGCAGCACCGGCAGGGATTCGCACCGGCGCAGTTCAGCCATCCGTCTGCTGCCGATGCGAGGGGACCTGCCGAGAAGTACGCGTTCAGGCAGAGGTATGACCACCACGAACTTCAGTCGGACTTCTGTGGGGGGTTCGGACCCGAGGCCACCTCATGAGCAGAGGTGGGCCGTGAGCCCGAAAATCTTGTTCAGCGCCTCGGGGAGGGCGGAGTGATGCAGCAGTTTGCGGATGCGAAGTGGAGTTATGTGACGCGGGGGGTCACGGATCGGGGGGCGGTGTGGTTGGGGGGTGTTGATCGTGAGCCGCGGTTGGGTGATCTGGTGGTTGCTCGGGTGGTGAGTGTGGGGGCTCATGATCATTTGGAGAATGTGCATGGTCGTCGGGTGCGGTTGTATCCCGGTGATGTGGTGGTGGGGGCGTTGGGTAATCGGTATGCGACTGACTTTTATGAGGGGTATCTGCCGTCGGGGTCGGTGGCGCATCTGTTGACTGCGGGTGGGGTGGTCGGGGTGGTGGCCTCGGCGCATGTGCGGCGGAGTGAGCCCACGCAGTTGGAGGTGGTGGGGTCGTTGGTGGGGGTGTCGGGGGTGGGGTTGTCGTTGGATGACTTCGCGCTGCCGGTCCCGGCCCCTGCTCCTGCGCCTGCTCCGGAGTTGGGGACGTTCGTGGTGGTGGGGTCGTCGATGAATGCGGGGAAGACGACCACGGCGGCGGCGTTGATCCGGGGTTGGGCGCGGGCGGGGTTGCGTGTGGGGGCGGGGAAGGTGACCGGTTCGGGCAGTGGGAAGGACCGGTGGATGTATGAGGATGCCGGGGCGGGGGAGATCGTGGATTTCCTGGATTTCGGGATGGCTTCGACGTTCGGGTATCCGTTGACGCGGTTGGCGCAGACGATGGTCGGGATCCGGGACACGCTGGTGGCGCGGGGGGCCTCGGTGGTGGTGTTGGAGATCGCGGATGGGTTGTTGCAGGCCGAGACGCGGGGGTTGGCCGAGCGGTTGGCCGGGTTCGCTGATGGTGCGGTGTTGGCGGTGGCTGATGGGCTGTCCGCGGTGGCCGGGGCGCAGATCATGGGTGAGGTGGGGGTCCCGGTGCGGGTGGTGTCGGGGTTGGTGACCGCGAGTCCGTTGGCGGCGCGGGAGGCGGCGGCGGCGACCGGGTTGGCGGTGTTGTCCCCGGCGGAGTTGATCGCTGGTGGGGCGTTGGACCTGCTGGGTGAGCACGCGGCGGCGGTCCCGGCATGAACCAGCGGGGGGACACCGCACCACACACCGCACAACACACCGCAGGACACACCGCAGGACACACCGGGGGAAACACGGCAGGGAACAGGGCAGGGAAGAGGGCAGGACACATCGGGGGGACCACGGGCGCGCAGATCACGGGGGTGAACGACCCGACCGAGCCGCTGACCACCGAGCCGCTGACCACCGAGCCGCTGACCACCGAGCCGCTGACCACCGAGCCGCTGACCACCGAGCCGCTGACAGCCGGGATGCCGGGCGAGGTGGCGGCGGGGGTGTATCTGCCTGATGGGCGTGGTGGGCCTGGGGTGTATCGGGAGGTCGGGCTCGAGGTGGTGGCGGTGCGGGCGGCGGGGTTGGTGTTGCCCGAGGTCACCGTGCTGGATGAACGCGGGGGTGAGTTGTTCACGGGTGGGTCGTTGGTGTGTGACCCGGCCGGGGGTGGAGGCCCGCTGGCCGGGGCCGGGGCGGCGCGGTCGGCGCGGGCGTTCGGGGTGGTGCACACCGGGTTTCACGTGCAGCGGGCGTTGCGCTGGTGGGGGCGGGTGCTGGGGCGGCGGTTACCGCCGCTGGTGGTGCGGATCGGGCTGCACGAGCACCCGCGCCGCTGGGGCGGGGGCCACTACCGGCTGCCCGGCGGCGGCGCGCAGGCCGACCCGGACGCGCTGACCCCGACCGGGGAGATCCACCTGGGCGGCGGCGCCGGGTTCGTCGCGATACCGCAGACCGGCCGGACCACAACCGATGCCGGGGGTGGTGGGGGCCGCTATTTTCATGCCCCCGCGCACAACACGGCGATCATCTATCACGAGGTCGGGCACCACGTGTGCCGCCACACCGCGGACTTCCGGCTCAACCGGCTGCGCCCCCCATGGGCACAGACCAACAAGAAGACCGCCCTGGACGAGGGCACCGCGGACGTGCTGACCGCGATCCTGCTCAACACCCCCGACATCTACGGCTGGCACCGCGGCGACATCCCGACCAACGACCAACGCCGCCGCCGGCTGGATCCGCGCTGGACCATGGCCCACTTCCACGGCGGCGCCGGCCAGGACCCCCACGCCGATGGCACCGTCTGGGCCTCAGCATGCTGGAGCGCCCGCCACCACCTCATCACCACCGGCACCGACCCCGCCCGCTTCGACACCCTGCTCCTACGCGGGCTCGACCACACCGGAACCGACACCACCGGCGGGCTCACCGACGACACCCTGCGCAAGCGCCGCCACTTCTCCCGACTCCTCACCGCCATGACCCACGCCGACCCCGACCTCGCCCCCCACCTCCTCACCGCCATGGCACACCACGGCATCCACCCCGGCCTCAGCAACCACGACCTCAGCCAAGCCGCACGCGCGGACCACAACCGGCTGGTCCGCGCATGACCGGCACCGTGGCGGCCTGCAGCGACAGGTCGGAGGCCTAGCCGCGGCCACCCTCGTCCGGACCACCTCGACCTCACCATCCGAACCGGCGAGCGCGTCGCCCTCGACACCCGACTCTGCGACGGTGGGATCGAGCTGACCGGCGGCCGGCGTCGACGCGGCGGCGTCCCGCTCCTCGACCAACTCGCCGCAGGCTTCGACTCCCACGCCGAACGACTTGTCGTCCGGGCCCTCACCCGCCTTGTCCAGGGCCGCACCGTCGTCATGACGACCCACCGCCCCGCGCTCATCCGCCCCGCCATCCGCACCGTCGACATCCACGACGGCGTCGTCCAGCAGCTCGCCGGATAGCTCGAATACTCTCGGTCGACTCGGAAATCGTAGCCGCACATGATCGCGGCGCGAATTATCGATCAAGCCGAAAAAACTCGGCGAGTAAACCGAGATATTCATTGTCGATCGTTGCAGTATCACCTGGGCGCGATTACGCTCGGATTCGGGTGATCCGGCGGGGTGCATCGTGTGCCGGGCACGATTATATGGGAGGTATCTTCATGTCGACGGCCATGTCGACCACAAGCATCGTCGAGCTGGATCTAGCCGGCGAGCGATCCTGGTGGGCCACGGAAAAGGACGGAATCGTTGCGGCGCTGGTCGATCACTACGGTGACGACGTCGACGGTGAGGACTTGGCTCCACCACGTGATCCTGCCGCCCTGCGAGCACGTCTTCGAGAGGTCGCGCCGCGACTGGCCGCCATCACCGCCCGCATACGCAGCGCATTCGACCACGACCTGGCCGCCGGGGTGTTGATCCCGGAGCTCGGCCTGGGCGAGGCGGACCTCGACGGCAAGCGCAAGGGCGCCTTCGCACTCGCCGTGCTGCTCGGCGACCCCACCGCGAACATCCCGTTCAGCCATGTGATCTGGGACGTCCGCAACCGTGGCGACGAAAAGTCGGGGCACACGAGCTTCTCGGAGAACGACCTCAAAGCTGGTTATCACACCGACAATGGGTCGATTCCCATCCCCGAGCGATTCTTCTTCCTCTACGCCGTGCACGCTGCCGAGTGCGGCGGCGGGCTGTCTCTCCTGCGCGACGGCCGGGTCGTCAAGAAGCAGCTCGAGGAGACCCCGGAGGGCCGGGCAGCGGTTCACGTGCTCACCGAGACGAGCTTGCCGAGGCGGATTCCCGAAGTATTCAAGCAGTACGGGAACGTCGCCGATGACGGCTACCTCTACGCACCCGTTCTCGCCGAGACGCCGATGTGGCGCTGGCGGAAGAACGGGATCCGCAGGGGCATCGCGGCGCACCCGGAGTTCCAGACCCCCGAGGTGCAGCAGGCTCTGGACGCCGTGCTCGACAAGCTCGACAACGGCCCCGACGAGATCCGGCTGGTCATCCCCACCGACGGGATCCTGATCATCAACAACCACATCGCGTTGCACGGACGCACGGCCTTCACCGACCCTGAACGCCATCTCCTGCGCGTACGCCTCCACGAGCCGACCGCGTAGTTCGAGGAGTCAGGCGGTCACCTGGCCCGGCGGTCGTATCGCTCCGGGCCAGGTCCGCCATCGGCTCAACCCACCTTCAGTTCGGTCGTGCGTCCCGTCATGCGCAGCACGACCAGCACCACCACCCCGACCGCGAGCCACACCAGCCCGCCGATCTTGGCGTTGGCGTCGGCGTTGACCAGCACATAACCGATGATCACGAACCCGAGCAGCGGCACGATCAGGTGCAACCCGTAGGTCCGCTGCCGCTGCTTGATCAGGTACCACGCGGCGACCGAGACGTGCAGTAGCAGGAACGAGAACAGCGCACCGAAGTTCACCAGCGACGACAACAACCCGATCTGCCCCACGAAGAACAGCCCGAGCACCAGGCTCACCACCGAGACCAGTAGCACCGCCCGCTCCGGCACGCGGCGGGTCGGGTGGACGTGGGCGAGGAACCGCGGCAACTGCCGGTCACGGGCCATCGAGAACAGCAACCGCGACGTCGCGGCCTGGGCCACCAGGGCGTTCGCGATGGCCGATCCCAGCGCGACGGCGATGGCGACCACCACCTTGAACCAGGCTCCGCCCACCAGGTCGGCCACGGTGTAGAACGCCTCGTTGGTGGCCGTCTCCCCGGCGAACTCCGTCTGGCCCGGCAGCAGCAGCGCCGCCAGGTAGGTCTGCACGATGAACAACGCGGCCACCATCGCCAGCGCGATCACCGTCGCCCGCCCCGCCACCCGGGCCCCGCCCTTGGTCTCCTCGGCCATCGTGCTGATCGCGTCGAAGCCCAGGAACGACAGCACCGCCACCGACAACGCGGCGAAGATCAGGCTGGGCTGGAACACCTCCGGGTTGAAGAACGGTGTGAACGTCCAGCTCGCCCCGTTGACCCCGCGGGAGATCGCCACCACCGCCAGCACCACGAACAACGCCAGCACCAGCAGCTCGCCGACCAGGAAGATCTTGTTCGTCCGCGCCGTGGTCTCGATCCCACGCAGGTTCACCACCGTGTTGACGACCACGAACAGGATCACCCACACCGCCGCCGGCACCCCCGACAACACCGAACCCAACGCAGCCGCCCCGGTGACATAAAGCAGGGTCGGCACCAGCAGGTAGTCCAGCAGGATCGCCCACCCCGCCAAAAACCCGGCCGCCGGGTGCAACCCACGCCCGGCATAGGCATACACCGAACCCGAGATCGGGAACGCCCGCGACATCTCCCGATAACTCAACGCCGTGAAGATCATCGCCACGAACCCGATCACATACGTCAGCGGCACCATCCCCATCGACGCGTTGAACACCACACCGAAGATCGCGAACGGCGCGATCGGCACCATGAACACCAGCCCATAAACCAGCAGGTCACGCAACGTGAGACTGCGCCGCAACTCCTGCCGGTAACCGAACTCGCGCAGCCCGCCGTCCTCGCAGGCCCCGCCGACCGGACGCTCGGTGGTCACCCTGCCTTCGCCGCTGCGATGTTCGCGCTGACCACGGCCATCGTGGTATCGAGCGCATCCGTCGGGCTGAACTCGATCAGCTCCGTGTCGGGGAACATCAGCGGCAGGTGCCCGGGCGCACTGTAGTAGGCGTCTCCCGCGACGTAGGTCTCCTCGCGGTCGGCATACCGGTAGATGACCTTGCCGCTGACCACGACACCGAAATGCGGGCACTGGCAACGATCATCGGGGAGGCCGCGGAAGAGCGGCGCCGGGTCGAACTCCATCTTGTGGGTCTCGAACGCAACCGTGTAACCGCCCAGCTCCACGTAACGAGCCTCGATCATGGGTTCATCGACGGTCAGCGGGGCCTCGGTCTTCGACGTGCGTGGCATCTCGATCTCCTCTCGGCGAGCCGGTCTGGCTCACTCATGAGGCGTGAGATCGAAGGACACGATGTGTGGGAACTACGAACGCCACGTCGTCGGCGACTCGGGCCGGTAGCTGCACAACGTGCCGGTGCTCACCGAGTGCCGCAGATGCGCGCCCAGCTCGGGATGCACGGATTCGATCCGGCGCATCACGTCGCGAATCCGTGCGGTGACCGCGGTACGCGCACGTTCGGCCGGCTGCCCGGCCCGGCGGACCCTGCCCCCGAGGCCGTAGGCCGCCGACAGCTGGGCCACCAGCGCCTCGCGTTCCGCGGAGAGCGCGACAGAACGCTCCTGGTCGCCGCGGGCGTCTGCTTCCGTCTCCTCCTGGTCGAGCTCCAGAAGCCGCCGCCGATAGGCCGCCCGGGCGGTGGCGTCGACGACCTCCCCCAGGTCGCCCGGCTCGTGCAGCTCGCCGACCGGTACCACTGCCGCCGCGGTGGCCGACGGCGCAGCGGCGAGCTCGATGGCGGGGAACTCCCGGCCCGGAGCCGCGAGCAGCACGGCCAGGTCCCGCAGGCCCTTGCTGTCGCGCAGCCGGACCTCCCGGCGCTGGTACCGCAGTGTCCAGAACTCGCCCTCGCGCCGGAACAGGTTGTCCGACGCGCCGAGCCCGTCCGCCCCGCCGCCCTCCGTGGCAGATCCCAGCTCGTCGGCACGTCTCGTGACGCCCAGCGCGCGGTAGAGATCCCGTGCCTCGGCCAGCCGGGCGGGATCCGAGAGCGCCAAGCCGGCGTCGCGAAGAGTGCGGGCGACCAGCAGGGTGGCACCGATCCCCCAGGCCTGCTCCAGCGCACGGTCGAAATGGCCTGCCGCGGTGGCCGTCTCGCCGCCGGCGGCGGCGAGGATGCCGAGATGTCGATGCACCGGCCCGCGGAGGGCGGCACCGATGCCCTCGACGACGAACAGCCCGGCCAACGGAAGCAGCTGGTCGTACGCCCAGCGGGCCACCGGATGACGACCGATCGTCCCGACGGTCTCGGCCAGCTGGGCCATCATCGGCAGCCACTCGGAATCGCGCGGCGCGGCGGTGAGCTGGGGCGTGACCGCGTCCAGCCGGGCTGCCGCCTCACCGGCCCGGCCCTGGTGAGCGGCGACGTGCGCCATGGTCACGAAGGGCCACACGCCGGCGAAGCCGCTGAGGTCCACCGCGGCGAACAGCTCGGTGATGCCCGGCTGGTCGTCCAGCTCGGTGAGAAGACACCAGCGCGAGGTCAGGACGAGCGCCTGTGCATTGTCACTGCCCGCGCCACGGCCGAGCCGCTCGGCGTCGGCGAGATGCGCCTCGCAGTCGGCGATCCGTCCCTCGGACAACGCGCGCATGCCCTGCCACATCGGGACGTACCAGGCGTAGGCCGGCTGCCGCAGGCCCGCGGCCGTGACCGCGTACGCCTGCGCCTCGGCATGGGCGCCGACGACGTCCCCGACCTCGAGCAGCGCCACCAGGCGGAACCTCCGGCCCAGCAGCTCCAGCGCGGGTGAGCGCCTGCGGGCCGCCGTCGCGACGATCTCACTCGCCCATTCCGCCCGCGACCGGCTGTGCTCGGGCCCGGCCAGCACGTCACAGCGAGCGGCGAGTGCCTGGCCGAGCGCGTCGTCGTCGCCGGACGCGCGGGCGAGCGTGACGGCCTCCTCGCTCAGCTCGGCGCGGCGCTCCTCGCTCGCCAGCAGGGTGAGTGCCACCGACAGCCGGGCCGCCGTCAACGACCGGAGCACCGTCTCCTGCTCGGCGAGCGCGGCGCGGGCCTCGGTGAGCAGGTCGACCTGCTCACCGTCGAGCAGCGCGACCTCGAACCCGACCCCACCGGCGAGTCCGAGCGCCGCCCTGGCCACCAGCGTCGCCGACCCGAGCCGCCGGCCCAGCCCGGCCGCCTCCCTGAACGCCCCCCGTGCCGTCGCCGGGTCGCCCGCCGCCACCAGCGCCTCCCCCTGAGCGACCAACATGTCGGCCCGGCGCGCAGGCGGAGCGCCGTCGGTTCCGCCCTCGAGCGCGGCGGCCGCCCGCGCGTACCACTGGGCGGCGTCCTCATAGGCGGCGACCGCCGCGGCGCGCTCACCGGCCTGCGCGGCCGAGCCCGCCGCCTGAACCCGGTGCTCCGGGCCGGCCTGCAGGAGATGATGGGCGATCACCGCCGGGTCCGCCTCCGAGCGCGCGAGCTCTGTGGCGATCCGGCCGTGCAGCGCCTGTCGCTCGCCCACCGGAAGGGCGCGGTGGACGGCGTCCCGCAGGAGGTCGTGCCCGAACGCCACCCGGCCCGGCCCCGCGTCGACGATCAACGCCTCGGCTCGCGCGGGGTCGAGGAGCCGGTCCAGCTCGTCGGGCCCGGTCCTGGTCAGCGCGGAGAGGGTTGCGATGTCGACGTCCCGGCCGACTGCCGCGGCCGCTGCAACGGCCTCCGCGCTGGGAACGGGGAGGCGCGCGAGCCGCCCCGCCACCAGTGCCCGCACCGACTCCGGCACGGCCAGCGCGGTGACCGGGTCGCCCAGCCCGCCCCGGCTGCGCAGGAACGTCACCAGCTCGGTGACCAGCAGCGGGCTACCGCCGGTGCGCTGGGCGACCACACGCAACGTGTCGGGCTGGGGCGACGACCCCGACGCGGCCATGAGCTGCGCAACATCGCCGGTGGACAACGTCGCCAACGGCAGCGACCGGCCCGCTCGGACCAGCTCGCCACGGATCCGGCCCCGCCCCTGCCAGGCCGCCTCCCCGTCGCGGGACGTCGCGAGGATGACCACATGGGTCGCGCGCAGCTGCCGGGCCACATGACCGAGCAGTTCCAAGGACGAGGCGTCGGCGTCGTGCACGTCGTCGAACACCAAGAGCAGCGGCGTGTCGGCGGCCGATGTCGCCAGCAGATCGACGACGTCGTCGAACATCCGCTCCCGCATGCCCTCGGTCGCCGGGCCGCCGTCCGGGAACATGTCGGCGCTGTCGGGCACGACCGTGCGCAGCAGCCGCGCCCACGGCCGGAACGCCGCGGCGGCCGGCTCGCACCCGTGCCATGCGGTGCGGTAACCGGCGGCCCGCGCCACGGCCTCCTGCGCCAGCCGCGACTTGCCGACTCCGGCCTCCCCCGTGACCAGCACCAGCGTGCCGCGCCCCGCTCGGCCCGCCGCCAGCACCGCCTCGATCTCGGCAACCGCCTCCGACCGGCCCACCAGCGGATACGAGGTCACCGCGCGCGCCGCCTCCTCCCTGATCGTGTTCAGTGCCGCGAAGCGTGCACCGCGGGCGTGCGACCGGCCCATGGCCTCGCCCGCTCGAGCTGTCCGGCCAGCCGGAACAGGGTGGCCTCGGCACCGAACCTACCGAGGAAGTGCACGCCGATCGGCAGTCCGTCGGCGTTGTGCCACAACGGCACCGACATCGCCGGGTTGCCGGTGATGTTGGCGACCACCGCGGGGTACTCGACCGTGCGTCCGCCACGGCGGTACGCGCGCAGCGGATCGTCCGGTGTGGACATGATCTGCCCGAGCGGCGCCGGCGGCTCCGACATCGTCGGGGTGAGCCACATGTCGACCCCGCTGAGGAAGCGCGCCACGCCACGGGCGAAGACCTGCAGGCGCTCCACGGCCAGCAGGTACTCCCCACCGGTGGTACCGCGAGCTGCCTCCCACGAGACGCGGGTGATCGGCTCCAGCTCATGCGGCCCGGGCTCCCGGCCGAGACGGCGGATCCACGTTCCGATCAGCCACGCCAGAGTCGCGTTGAAGACGGTGCCGATCGCGTCACCGGCCTGCTCGAGACCGGGCATGTCCGCTTCGACGACCTCGTGGCCCAGCTCGGCGCACAGCGTCACCGCGTCCATGAGCGCCGCGACGCAGTCGGGGTGGCCGAGCTCGCCACCTGCCGTCCGCGGCGTGTACGCGATGCGCAGCCTCCGTGGGTCGGCACCGACCTCGGCGGCGAACGGCCCTGCCTGGGCCGGGGCGGGGTAGGGGTCGCCGGGCTCCGCGCCTGCGGTGGCGTCGAGCAGTGCGGCGCTGTCCCGCACCGAGACCGTCATCGCGTGCTCGGCGATCCACCCATTGACCATGTCGCCGTACTGCGGTCCCAGCGGCACCCGCGCACGTGTCGGCTTTAACCCGAACAGGCCGCAGGCGGAAGCCGGGAAGCGCAGCGATCCGGACAGATCATTGCCGTGCGCCATCGGCACCATCCCCGATGCCACCGCGGCAGCCGATCCGCCCGACGACCCGCTCGTCGAGCGGTCGGGGTTCCACGGGTTGCGCGTCACCCCGAAACGAGCCGGCTCGCAGGTCGGCACCATTCCGAACTCAGGGGTGCTCGTCTTGCCCAGCATCACGAGCCCCGCCGCCTGCAGCCTCTTGACCAGCTCGGAGGTGTGCCCGGACACGTAGCCGCGCAGGAACGCCGAGCCGGAGCTCAGCGGAACGCCCTCCTCCTCGGCGATCAGATCCTTCAACAGGAAGGGGACTCCGGTGAAGGGGCCCTCCGGCACGGCCCGCGCCCTGGCCCGCGCACGTTCGTACGTCGGGGTGACCACCGCGTTGATCAGCGGGTTCAACCGCTCGATCCGCTCGATCGCCCAGTCCACCAGCTCCAGCGGTGTCACCTCACCCCGGCGCACCAGTTCGGCCTGGCCCGTCGCGTCCAGCATCGCGATCTCCGCCGCCGGGCCCATCGTCTCGACGGTCATCGCATGGCCCCCACAACGGAGTGCTGCACGTCCCCGACCTGCTCCACCCGCGGCTGCGGCAGTCCGGCCGCCGCGAGTGCCGCGCGGAGGGCATCTCCCCCGCTGAACGCCTCGAACTCCGCGCGGGACGGGCAGGTGTCGAAAAGGGTCAACCCACGCGCGGTGCCGACGCAGAGCTGTAGCTGCACCGCGCCCGGCGGCAAACCCTCGAGCAGTCGGTGGTACGCGGGCAGCAGATCGTCTGCGTGCCCGTCGAAATGGTAGGCGCCCAGGAACATCGTGATCCCTCCCGTGAGCGGACCGGCGGTCCGTTGCTCCTAGGGCGTGAGATCGGTGTGCGAAAGGCTCGCACGACGTGACCGGGCCGGTACGGCTGAAGCGCACAGAGGAGAGCTGCCGGCGGGTGGGATGCCCGCGACGGGACGGCCGAACGGCCGCTCTACGCGAGTCGGCCCGCGCTCATGATCCGTTCGGTCTCCTTGCCGATCTCCCAGAGCCGGCACGGCCATACGGGCGCTGCAGTGGTCGGATACCGGCAGCCGCGGCAGTGGCCGGTGGAGTCGGCGCTGTGCTCGACCAGGATCCGGCGCAGAGCGCCGGCAGAATACGTGGCCGCGAGTATCTCGGCGATGCTCTGAATCTGGTCGGACCTCGACTGCTCCGCCACGTGGACGCCCCCTGTCGGCTCGTGCGCGAGGCCCGCCCGGCGCCACGAATCGTGCAGCGGCAGCCGCGGGCATTCACTCCGTGTCAGCCCTCGTCGTTTCGTCTCCATCGTGTGGTGCAGCAGCGCGTTCCCAGTTGTCACGGAGGGTATGCGCACGGATCACCACAGTGACTTACACCGTTGGCAGTGTGCCGCTCACGGGATGCATATGCAAGATGCAGCTGCATGTGCACGATCAAGAAGGAACAAGAACCAATCCGCCGGGTGATCCGAGCGCCGAGTCGCGGGATGTCAAGGCGCCCAAACTCCAGCTCTGAGCTGCATGAATCCAGTAGTTGAACATTCATCTCAAGGCCGTCCAGCGCCCTATACAACTGTCACGTGCGGGCGCACGTACGGCGTCCACCGTGCATATGCACGTGCATATGCACGATGCTACGTTCTCCCCGGCCTACTGACTCTGCACGAGCGGAGATGATCAATGCCGAACGAGGATCTCAGCGGCTGGTCCGCAGAACGACTTCGTGCCGCCACATGGCGAAAGAGCAGCTTCAGCGGCCAGAACGCCTGCGTGGAGGTTGCGACGCTGGACTCCGGCGACGTGGCCGTGCGCCATTCCCGCCATCCCTCGGGGCCCGCGCTCGTCTTCACCGCCGCCGAATGGTCGGCGTTCCTGACCGGCGCACAGCACGGTGAGTTCGCCGTGCCCGCCGGTCCCGGCAGCGCCATCACGTGAGGGGGACGAACCGGCGCCGGACGTGTCATACGTCCGGCTCAGATCTCCGAGATCACCTTGCTGAGCAACTGACGCGACCGGTCGGGCGTCTCGGCGTCCACGGACAGGCGGTCGATCGACCGGCTGTACGTCTCGATCTCCTCCTGACTGTCGAGATACAGCGCACCGCTGAGGTGCTCGATGTAGACGACGTCAGGGAGTTCGGGCTCCGCGAAGCGCAGGATCATGAACGGGCCCTCCGCCGCGTAGCCGCTGAGGGCGTTCGGCACGACCTGCACCGTGATGTTGGGCTGGCGCGACGCTTCGAGCAGATGGTTGAGCTGTTCCCGGAGCACGCGCCGGCCACCGATCGGGCGGTGCAGCACGGACTCGTCGATCACCACCCACAGCTTCGTGGGGTGCACGCCCGTGAGGATCTTCTGCCTCTGCATCCGTAGCGCGATGCGGCGCTCGGTGTCGGCGGGTGCGTGCTCGGGCCGCCCGCGGGTCATGATCGACCGTGCGTACTCCTCGGTCTGCAGCAGACCCGGGACGAACTGCAGCTCGTAGGCCTGGATGCGCTCGGCCGACTCCTCCAGGCCCACGAAGTCGTGGAACCAGCCGGGCATCACGTCGTTGTACCGGCGCCACCAGCCGGGCTGGTTGGCCTGCCGGACCATCTCGAGGAAGGCCTCGCGCTCCGCGGCGTCCTCGACGCCGTAGGTGATCAGCAGGTCGGACACGTCGCGTTCCTTGAACGCGACCCTCCCGAGCTCGAGGCGGGAGAGCTTCGAGTCGGACGCGCGGATGACGTAGCCGGCCTCGGACCGGGAGAGTCCCGCAGCCTCCCGGAGGCGCCGAAGCTGGGCTCCGAGCACGATGCGCCGGGCGGTGGATCCGCGAGTGGGTTCGCCGCTCGCGCCGGTCTCGGATTGGCCGCGTTCGACCATCCGCTCCTCCCGTTCGAGCCGTCGGAACTCTCCACCTCTCTCGCGGCGGACGGAGGGCCGTGCCCTACCCGCCGGTGAACCGTACACGCGACGATGCCAGTGGCAGAAGTTTCGGCTGAGGTTCATCTGGGTGACCCCTTGCCCTACACTCGCACCGCCCGAGCGAGATTGCGGGCCACGACCAACCACGTAGTGAGGCACGTATGCCTGGTGCTGAGGCTCCCGCTTCCCACGAAGTCGTTCCGCCTTATATCGACGTGTCGAAGGCGAGTGTCGCCCGGGTCTACGACGCTTTCCTCAACGGCAAGGACAACTACGAGATCGACCGTGAGGTCCTGCGCCGGATCCAGCAGGTTGCGCCGGAGGCCACTCTGCTGGGGTGGGACAACCGCGAGTTCCTCATCCGCGCCACCCGCTTCATCGCGAGCCAGACCGGCATCACCCAGTATCTGGACTGCGGCTCCGGCCTGCCCACCGCGGAGAACACCCACCAGGTCGCGCAGCGGCTGGCCCCCGATTCGCGTGTCGTCTACGTCGACAACGACCCGGTGGTGCTGGCTCACGGCCGAGCCCTGCTCGAGGAGAACGACCAGACACACCTCATCGCTGCCGACATCTTCGAGCCGAGAGACGTGCTCGAGAACGAGGTGGTGCGCAAGCATCTCGACTTCTCGCAGCCCATTGCGCTCCACCAGTGCGGCACGATGCACCACTACACGGGCGAGCGGTACGGCGAGATCATGCAGGAGTACATCGAGGCCCTGCCGTCCGGATCGTATGTCGCACTCAGCCACTTCTTCGACCCCGAGACGTCCGAATACAGCGGCCTCGCGCGAAAGATGGAAGAGATTTTCATCCACAGCCCGATGGGCAGTGGAGCCTTCCGCACGAAAGCTCAGATCGAGAGCATGTTGCACGGGCTCGAACTGGTCGAACCCGGTTTGGTGCGGTGTACGGACTGGTGGCCCGACGGTCCGCACGTGAAGCCGATGGCTCCTGTTCAGTACTGCATCGTCGGCGCCGTCGGCCGAAAGCCCTGACGCTCACGCAAACCCCGAAATCGCCATACCACCCATGACCAGTGCAGACTGGCTCGGATGACGGACCGTTCACCGCCGAGCACAGGCGACCCCCGGCTGGACCTCGTGGCCGGGTCGATCACGCTGCGACGCGGGCGGATCGAGTTCGTGCACCCGCGTGATCCCGCGGCGCTGCTGTACGAAGAGGACATTGCCGCCGACGAGGCCTACCCGCCGTACTGGGCTGAGCTGTGGCCGAGCGGCGTCGAACTCGCGTACGCCGTGTCCGCACAGGACTGGCGCGGTGTGCCGGTGCTCGAGCTGGGATGCGGTCTGGGTCTTCCGTCCATCGCCGCCGCGCTGGCCGGGGCCCGCGTGCTGGCGACCGATCGCTCGGCCGATGCCGTCACGTTCGCCGCCGTCAACGCCGAGAGCAACGGGGTGTCCGTGGAGACGGCCGTGTGCTCGTGGGCCGACCCGGCCCCACTCATCGACCGGGGGCCGTGGCGGCTCGTGCTGGCTTCCGACGTGCTCTACGGGCAGCGCAACGTCGACGAGCTGCTCACCCTGCTCCCCCGGCTGGTCGACGACGAGGGCGAAGCCTGGATCACCGACCCGCAGCGTCCGCTGACCGACGAGTTCCTGGAGGCCGCCACGGCGACATGGCGGTTCGTCGAGGCATCGCCCAGCCGCTTGCCGCAGATCCAGATCATCCGTCTCAGCGGACCTCCACGGCCGGGCCGATCGACGTCGTGATCGCGGTCAGAGCAACGGCTTCTCCAGACCTGACCCGCGCGAGCCCTCCGCTCGGTGCTGCTCGTCGTGACCGCTGCCGGGCGTGCGGCCGTGACGCGGAGCAACCTCACCGATGATCGCGGCACCGAGCAGCAGCGGCACGACGATGAGATAGACCGAGGTCACCGCGTCGGGCGCGACGAAACCGACCGGCAACCACAGGCTCGTGGCGAGCATCAGCCAACGCGTCCGGGCCGGCCACCTGCGGCGAGCGACGACCGCGCCTGCGATCGCGACAAGTCCGAGCATGCTCAACGGCCATGCCGTGTCGAGCACCAGCAGCGCACCGGCGAGTTCGTAGTCCGGCGACGTCGGTGTGATCACCGTCGAGAGCGCTGCGAGCGCGAGCATGACGAGCTCGGCCGCGAGGAGGCCGCCCGCCCACCTCCCGTCACCCGTGGCACGGGTAGCTCTCACCACGCTCACCAGCGCGATCACACCGAGCAGGAACGCCCCACTGGCCCACACCTCGACCGGTCGCACCACTCCGTCGGTTGTCGGTGCGATGAGGCCCGCCGTCCCCCAGATCACCCCGCCGAGAGCGACCGCCGCGCCGCAGGCCCGGATCGTCGCGCTGCCCATCTGTTGCTCCTTCTCGTTCGCGACCGCCGCGTGCCGGCGGGCGGCGACGAGAGTGCCGGGCTCCCCTGCCGTTCGTCGTCCTTCCCGGTCCGGATCCGACGGTCCTCCGCGCGGTGGAGAGATCTCCGCGACGAGATCGCCCGTGGGGCGGACGTCGGCGGACGCAGGCTCCGCTAGCGTCACCGCGCATGCGCTCCCCGACGATGGTCGACTCGGCCTTCGCCGCCGCGCTGGCCGTCGGCGGGATCACCGAGCTCGTCGTGGGAGCACAGGACGAAACGCAGGTCGTGCCCGCCGTCGCCTTGGTGCTCATCGGTGCCGCCGCGATGCTGCTGCGCACCCGCGCACCACTGCCGGGATTCGGACTGGCCGTACTGGTCTTCGCCACGTCGGAGGTGCCGTCCACCGGGACCATGCTCACCGCCTCCATGGGGCTCGGACTCCTGGTCGCACTGAGCAGCGTGGCGCAGCGGTGTTCGTACGGCGCTGGGATCGCAGCCGCGACCGGCACGTTCGTCGCGTTCGGTGCCCTGAGCGTGCTGGGCGACCGGCCGTGGGACGTGATCGCATTGCTGCTGGGCATCGGCACCGCCTGGGGGATCGGCCGCCTCGTGCGCCGCGAGCAGGAGCGCAGCGCCGAGCTCGCAGCGGTCGCCGCTCAGCTCGCGCTGGAACGCGAGGCGCGTGCCGACGAGGCCGTTCGCGTCGAGCGGAGCCGGATCGCGCGCGAGCTCCACGACGCGGTCGCCCACATCGTCAGCGTGATGACGCTGCAGGTGGGAGGTGTGCGGAGAAGCCTGACCGTCGGCGGGGGCCACGACCGTGAGACCGACGTGCTGCGCACGGTGGAAGACCTCGGCCGGGAGGCGGTCGCCGAGCTGCACCGTGTGGTCGGTGTGTTGCGAGCACTCGCCTCCGAGCCGGACCAGTCGGAGGGGTCGCCGGAGCACGGGCTCACGCCGCCACCCCGGTTGGGACAGGTCGAGCAGCTGGCGGAACGCGTCCGCGCCGCCGGGCTCCTGGTCGACCTGCGCGTCGAGGGCGAGCCGCGGACGCTGCCGGGCGGGCTCGACCTCGCGGCCTACCGCATCGTGCAGGAGGCACTCACCAACGTGCTCAAGCACGCCGGACCGGCCCGGGCCAGCGTCGTGGTGCGTTACGAGGACACCGAGTTGACGGTGTCCGTCGCCGACGACGGCCCCGGCGGACCGGGCGGGCAACCCGGCCACGGGCTGACCGGGATGCAGGAACGGGTGAGCATGTACGACGGTGAACTGGTGACCGGCGCCGGTCCGGACGGCGGCTGGTCGGTGTGCGCGCGGCTGCCGGTACCCCGCGCATGATCCGCGTCCTGCTCGCCGACGACGAGGCGATGGTCCGCGCCGGACTGCGCCTGATCCTGGAAACCGAACCGGACATCACGGTCGTCGGGGAGGCTGCCGACGGCGCCGCCGCGGTAGCGGCGACCGACGGGCTGCGACCCGACGTCGTCCTGATGGACGTTCGCATGCCGGGGCTCGACGGTCTCGCGGCGACCGAGCGAATCCTCGATGCGCATCCCGCGGTCCGCGTCGTCGTTCTCACCACGTTCGACCACGACGAGAACGTGCATGCCGCGCTGCGGCTCGGCGCCTTTCCTGCTCAAGGTCGCCCCGCCCGAGCGTCTGGTCGACGCCATCCGGATTGCCGCCGACGGCGGCGCCCTGCTGGACCCTCTCGTCACCCGCCGCGTCATCACCGCCTTCGCGACGCTCCCCGCGCGCGACCACGGTGGCCGGCCCGCCGAGCTGGACCGGCTCACCACGCGCGAGCAGGAGGTGCTGCGCATGCTCGCCCGCGGCCGGTCCAACGCCGAGATCGCCGTCGAGCTCGTGGTCGGCGACGCAACGGTCAAGACGCACGTCGCCCGGGTGCTCATGAAGCTGGGCCTGCGCGATCGGGTGCAGGCGGTGATCTACGCCTACGAGCACGGTCTCGTGAAGCCGGGAGACTGAGCTACGCGACGGCGGTGAGGAACCTGCGCAGGGTGTCGTTGAACAGGTCGGGCTGGTCGAGGTTGGGCATGTGCCCGGAGTTCTCGATGACGGCGAGCCGCCCCGTCGGCACGATGTCGACGAGCTCGCGGACCATGCGGACGTGGTCGGGAGAGTCGATCGCACCGACCACTCCGAGCACCGGCACCGCGATCTTTGCGGCCCGCCGGGCGGCGTCGGCGACGGGGGTCGGCGACGGGGTCGGCGGCGGCCCGCCGTGCAGGACGTGCGTCGTCAGCGTGTCGCTGATCATCTCCCGGCACAGCGCGACGACCGCGGGGGCGACGTCGGAGAACTCCCGGTACGGGCCGACGAGCCCGAGCTCGAGGAACGCCTCGGTCCAGGCCCGCGCGTCGAAGGCGGCCTGCGCCGCGGCGAGTGCGGCGAGGCGCCCGCGGCTCCACGGGTCGCTGAACATCCGCTCGTCGAGGGGCGCCATGCTGCTCGCGCCGGCGCCGCACGAGACGACCGCCGTGACGAGCGCAGGGTGCTCCAGCGCGGTGTCCAACGCCGTGGCGGCGCCCATCGAGAGCCCGACGAGCACGGCTGACCCGATCCCGAGCCCGTGCAGCGCGGCCGCGACATCGTCGCACTGCCGGAACGGCACAGTCGGCGTCGACGACGAACCGTGCCCGCGCGCGTCGAGCCGGACGACCGTGTGATCGGCAGCGAGCGCGAGCTGCGGCTCCCACATGCGCATGTCCATCGCGCCGCCGTGGAGGAACACCAGCGGGGAGCCCTCCCCGGTCAGCTCGTACGCGATGTGGCCACCCTCGACGGGAACCGTGCCGGTCAGGATCGTGCCGGTCATGACAACTCCTCGCTGATCGGGGGGATGTCGCTGGTCAACCGGGTGACACCGGTGGCGAGCGCGTCGAGCACGCGAATGGCCGCGACGATGTCGTCCGGGTCGAGCCCGGACGCGATCGAGGCGAGGTTGCGCAGCTCCGCCTCGTGAATGCGGTCGAACGCCGCTCGCCCGGCTTCGGTGAGGCTGACGAGCGGCGACCGCTTGTGCGCCGGGTTCGGCTCGGTGGCCACGAGGCCCAGCACCAGCGCCTGGTCGACGAGACGCTGGATCACCTGCCGCGGCATCGACAGTGTGCGACCGATCGCCGGAACCGGGGCGGCGCCCCCGGCGTCGATGGTCTCCAGCAGTGCGCGGACGCCCATGGTGATCTGCTCGTCGGCGAGCGCAGCAGTGACGGCCCTGGCCGACAGCAGGTGCAACGGCCGGACGTAGCGAAGCACCGCGTAGAGCTGGCGAGCGTCGGCCGACATGGAACCGACGGTGTCAGATTGACATCGATGATGTCAATCTGATGTGGCTAGACGACCGGGACGTGCTGTTCCGTGATGCCGAGGAGCGCCCGCCCGTAGATCTCCCTGTTCAGGGACGGCGACACCAACGCGTGCCTCGTGGCGGTGGCGAGGTCGCGCCAGTACCGCTGGAGAGCGTTGGTGCGTGCGAAGGCCGATGTCCCGCCCAGATCGAGAAGCCGTTCGACCGCCTCGCGGCATCGGAGCATGACGACACCCGTATCCATCCTGATCCGGGCACGAGCGGCCACGTCCAGGCGCTCACCGCGAAGCGACGCGGCCTCGACGTCGTCGGCGGCCCGATAGGCGTGCAGCTCGGCCGTGTCGATCAGCGAAGCGACGTCCGCAACGGCCAGCTGGACGCTCGGGAAGTCGATGGCGTTGGTGTAGGTCGTGCCGGTCACCGGCCTGCCTTGTTCCAGCATCGACATGACGTGCTCCAGCGCGCCACGAGCCATCCCGATGACCGGACCTGCGACCGACAGCCCGAGCATCGACGGCACGGACGCGCGGTAGACGCTCTCCACGTCGTCCTGGGAACGCGGCGAATCATCCAACGCCGCCAGCGGAAGGGTGCGGTGGGCCGGGACGAAGAGATCTCGAACCGTGAAGCTGTCGCTGCCCGTGCCTTCCATGCCCGCCATGTCCCAAGTGCGCACGATCGAGACCTCGGACGCCGGGATCAGGGCGAGTCGGAGATCCTGCTCGCCGGAGCCCTCCTGCTCGACGGCCAACTTGCACACCAGCCACTGCGCCTGGTGGACACCGGAGGCGTAACGCCATTCGCCACTGATCGTGAAGCCACCCGGAGCGGCGTGTGCCGTGTTGGACGCGGACCCGTTGAGGCTCGCGCTCACGACAGCACTGCCGTCCTCCCCCCAGACGTCTTGCCTGGCCTCGTCGCAGAACAGCGACGCCATGTGCGCGGCACCGCAGTGGATCTTCCCCACCCAAGCGCTCGAGCCGCAGCCACGGCCGAGTTCCGAGTACACCTCGATGATGGTGCGCACGCCGGCTTCGCGGCCACCGAACTTCCGGGGCGCCGTGAGCGTGTAGAAACCACCCGCACGAAGGGCCGCGTCGACCGCAGGAGCCAGGTCGCGCAGTCGTTCGGTTTCCGCCGCATGGGAACGGAGTAGCGGCACCAATTCCCGGGCCGCCGAGCGAAGTTCGGCCCGTTCGCGCGGATCGTTGAGATTATCGCATTCCAATACGGAATCGTTCATGGCTCGAACCACCCGAAAACACCCCCGTAGCGCGGCACCAGAAACCGGCCGCAGCCGATCCGGACCGCGTCCAGTGAACCACAGACCTGGGCGGCGTTCACAGAAACCCGGCCGTAACATATATGAATCAGAATTGCACCAAACGCTCAGCCACCAGCATTACGGGCGAAACGCTGATCATATTCTCGGGGGCACCACCGGCAGCGGCCGCCGCGGCGTAGTCGATCCGCGGCGGCCGAATCATCCGGATACGACACCCGGCGTGCCGGGTGCGAGCAGCAATCTCAACCAGTGCGGGTCATCGCGTCATCGAGACCTGCGCGCCGCCGACGGTGCCGCCCTTGACCTCGTCGACATCGATCAGGACGGCGACCCCGAGGCGCTCGGGATCGTGGTCCTGCTCCACCTTCGGGCTGGCATCGAAAACAGCGCGCCGGATGCTCTCGTCGCCGGCGACACGGGCACGTCCACTGACGACATAGGTCGTACGGGAGTCCGCATCGCGGTAGAGCAGCCCGATCGCGGGATTGGAGCCGATCGCATCCACGATCCCTCCCTGGCTGTGCCGCACCCAGATCGCGAGCTGATCAACCGCGTACACGTGAACGGACCCGCGCAGGGACATGTGCGGGCGATTGTCGAGCCCCACATAGCTGACCGTGAGCGGCTTGCGGTTCTCCAGGGCACTGTTGATGCGTTCGGCGATCTCACCGGTGAGCGCGATGCCCGACTCCGTTGCCATGAATCTTTTCCTTTCCTGGTTGTGATCGTGCACTATCGAGGGGAGGCCGGACTGATCGGTCACCGATCGAGCCAGGTGGTGGCGTACCACATGGTTCCGGCCTGGTACCGGTCCATGCCGTTGACCTCGCGACGGGTGATGGTGGATCGGTAGCTGCGGCTGAACCATGCGACCGCGAGGTCCCGGCCGGACAGCAACTCGACCTGCTGATACAGCTTGGTCCGCTCGGCATCCTCCGTGGTGACCACGGCCTGGTCGAGCAGCCGATCGACCTCGGGGTTCGAGTATCTGCCGTGGTTCCCGCTGCCCCCGGTGCTCAGCAGCCTGGAAACACCGGGATATGTCGAGTTGACCTCGCCGACCCACGTCGTGAGCTGGAAATTGCCGCTCTGCGCAATGGCGGACGTGAACTGCGCGATGTCGTAGAACTGGGTCTCGATCGTGATCCCGACCGCCGCCATCTGCGCCTGGACGAACTCGGCGAACGCGACCCGGCTGTTGGTGGTGGTGAAGGTGAACTCGGGGTTCCCACCCGAGGACCGGTAGTCCTCGATGAGTTGCTTGGCCCGCTCCGGATCGTACTGTGGCCACGCGTCCGTGGCCGCCTGCGTGTGGTAGGGGCTGCTGTCGCCGAACAAGCTTTTCGCCTGAATGAGCCGCCCGTTGTACTGACTCGCTCCGAGGGCATCGAGATTGATCGAGCGGATGATCGCTTCACGCATGCGGTGGTCGTCGAACGGGGGCTGCGCGAAGTTGTATCGCAGGAACTCCCCGCCGTCGCCAGGCCCGAAGTAGACCTCCAGGTTCGGATCCGCGAGACCGCGGACCAGTTCCTGGTTGTAGCCGGCGAAGATGACGTCCACGTCGCCGTTGGCGATCGACGCGTACCGCGACTCCGTGTCCGGCAGCGGCCGGAACTCCAGGCCGTCGAGATGGGGCATCCCCTGCTGCCAGTAGTCGTCGTTGCGGGCGAACACGCTCTTCGAGTCGGGAACCCACTCGACGAACCTGAACGGCCCCGCGCCCACCGGATTGCGGCCGATGTCCGCGCCGTACTTCGCGAGCGCTGCCGGCGAGACCACCATCCCCAGCGTGCCGTCCGTGAACGGCAGCGCGAAGAGGGTGGCGAACTCACCCATCGGTTGCGCGAGCACGAACTCCACGGTGAGTGGGTCCACCGCGCGCATCGACGTGATCATGCTCGCGCCCGCGTGGGCAGGCGACGATGCGGTGTCGATGTGCCGTTGGACGTTGACCACCACCGCGTTCGCGTCGAAGACCGTGCCGTCGTGGAACCTCACCCCGGACCGCAGCCCCATGCGCCACGTCGTGCCGCCGTCGCGGCTGTCCATCGACTCCGCCAGGTAGGGCTCCACTCCGCCACCGGGCGTCATCCGCATCAGCGAGTCGTACACAGCAGTCGCCGCCACGTTGCCGTTGTAGACGGTCGGATCGAAGCTGGTGATCTCGCTGGTCATCCCCAGAAGAAGCGTTCCGCCTCGGTGCGGTTCGCCTTCGGCCGCGAGGTCTCCTCCGTAGGGATTCACCGCCGCCAGTGGCGGACGTCCGGCGGCGGCCGGCCCCTGCGCCGCGCCGCACGAGGCCGTCAGCACGGCCAACCCGCCCGCCGCGAGGACGACGAGAGCCCGCCGCCGAGGAATCGGTATCACTGCGCTCCTCCTGATCGTGTGGAGGCAGCGGGCTGTCGAGCGACCCCGCCACGCTGCGGGTAGGACGACGTGCGCACCCGGACGAGGCCTACCGGGCGGGGACGGGCCGACGCCGGGGACGTCAGCCGCGGACGGTCAGGAGCCTGCGATGGGAGTGCGGTCGCGGACCCCGTGGACGTCCATCTCCCGCACCAGCGGGTCGGCATCGGTGCCGAGTACGCGCCAGTCCTCGCCGTCCTCGAGAATCTTCTCCGCCGATCGGACCTCGAAGTAGTTGTGCTCCGCCGACGTCGCGGGCGCTTCACCACCGTCGGCCACGCTCTTGGCCGCGGCCATCAGCAGCCGGCGCATCCGGATGATCGCCTTGTCCGAGGTGCCCAGCCGCTCCTGGCTGCGGTCGTAGATCGGGCCCATCGACTCGGTGACCATCAGGTCCTGGCTCACGAACTCCGCCACACCGGAGAACGTGAGGTTGCGCTGTTCCTCACGGTCGATGCCGTAGTCGTTCTCGGCCGTGTACTCGCGATGGATCACACCGTTGCCGCCGACCTCGGCCCGGGCGAGCTTGAACGGCGCCACCGAGAACAGCGGCGCCCCACCCACGCCACGGGAGTTGTCGAGCGGGCGGGTGTTGAGGAGGTAGCGGTGGGTGTTGTGGTCGTCGACCGGCACGAAGATGCCGTGGCGGACGCCGAGCGGCACGGTGGCGATCACCGTGTGGTACGGGTAGCAGAACGCGCTCATCCGCACGTGCGTGTGCCCGTTGGGCGTCTCCCGGATTCCGACGTACTTGAACCCGTACCACGTGTCCTCGACCTCCAGGCGCGGCGCGCGGTCGTGGCGCCAGAACTTCCACGACATCGGGTTGGAGGGGTAGCCGGGCTTGTCGCTGCCGTCGTCGGGGATGTCGTCGACGCCGTTGAACTGGTGCAGCCAGGAGATGTGGGAGGTGTCGAGGTTGCCCTCCATCGCCTGCACCCAGTTGCACGTCGAGTGCATCTTCGTGGCCTGCACGTGCTCGGGCTCGAGGCTGTCGCTGCCGAAGTCGCGGAACGGCGTCATCGTGTCGGCCGGGCCCATGTAGGTCCACACGATCCCGCCCGACTCGTGCGTCGGGTAGGCCGTGATCCGGACCTTGTCCTTGAACACGCTCGTGGGCGGCTCGCTCGGCATGTCCGTGCACGCGCCGTCGGCGTCGAACTTCCAGCCGTGGTACGGGCAACGCAGCCCGCACTCCTCGTTGCGTCCGAAGTAGAGGGACGCACCGCGGTGCGGGCAGTTCTCCTGCACCAGGCCGACCCGACCGTTCGTGTCGCGGAACGCCACGAGGTCCTCACCGAGCAACCGCACGCGAACAGGATCACTGTCCGGCGCGGGAACCTCGCTGATCAGCAGAGCCGGCGTCCAGTAACGGCGCAACAGCTCACCCATGGGAGTGCCCGGCCCGACCCGGGTCAGTAGCTCGTTGTCCTCGGTTGACAGCATCGTCATCCCCTTTCGGTGTGGGCTACGACAAGGTCGTCCGGTCCCCGTCTCGGCGGAGTTGGTCCTCGACGCCGGCGATCACGGGGCGTTCGTGGTCCGGCAGGCGCTCGTGCAGCTCATCCCCCGCGCCTCCTGCCGGCCCTCGTGGCCCTCAGTCGCCCATGAACGGTTGACCCGAGCTAACCATGTTGTCCGAAGTGTGGTCAACGAAATTGTTAACGATCCTGGCGCGCAGACGCTCCCGCTGCCGGGCGCGCGACGACGCCACGGTCCGACGAGGCACGAGGCCTCATCGGACCGTGGCGATCAGCCTGCCTGGTCAGTCGTCCATGGGGGGAAGCCCGGGCAGCACCTTCTCGAGCGTGATCGGGAAGTCGCGCACCCGGACGCCGGTGGCGTTGAACACGGCATTGGCCATCGCGGCGCCGGCCCCGCAGATACCCAGCTCTCCGATGCCCTTCGCCCCGAGGACGTTGGCCTTGTCGTCGAAGCCCTCCAGCAGGACGGCGTCGAGATCGGGAATGTCGGCGTGGACGGGCAACAGGTACTGCGCGAGGTCACGGCTGACGAACCCGCCGGTGTCCTGGTCGATGATGAGTTCCTCGTCCAGCGCCGCGCTCACCCCCCAGATCATCCCGCCCATCAGCTGTGAACGCGCTGTCTTCGCGTTGAGCGCACGACCGGCCGAGAACACCCCCAACATCCGCCGGAGACGAATTTCGGCGGTGTCGGCATCGACGCCCAGTTCGACGAAATGGGCTCCGTAGGTGTGGATCGCGTAGTCCCGGTAGTTGGGCTCGTCGGACATGCCGAGGATCTCGCCCTCCGCCTCCACGCCCTCGGGGTGGTCGCGCGCGACGATGTCGCTCAGCGACTCGGAGGCGCCGCCGATGCTGACGCTCCCGTCCGCGAACACCGCGTCCGCTGCGTCCCGGCCGTGCAGCGCGGACCGTGCGTCGCCACACGCCGTGGCCAGCACCTTCTCGCGCAGGGCCGCGCACGCGCGATGGACCGCAGTGCTGGTGTTCGCGGCACCCCAGGACCCACCCGATCCCGCGCTCAGGGGGAACTCGGAGCGCCCGAGTTCGACCCGCACGCGATCGGGAGGCAGTCCGAGTCCGTCGGCCGCCACCTGGGTGAGGATCGTGTATGTCCCCGTACCGATGTCCGTCATGTCCGTCCGGACGACGGCGGCACCATCGGGCCCCAGCCGCACCAGCACCTTCGTCTCTGCCTGCAGATGGACGCGGATGGCCGAGGCCATGCCGTAGCCGACCAGCCATCGGCCGTCGCGCATGCTCGCGGGCTCGGCGTTGCGGCGCTCCCAGCCGAACCGGCGAGCGCCTTCACGCAGGCACTCCACCAGCTTCCGCTCGCTGTAGGGCACACCGCGCTCGGGATCGACCTTCGGCTCGTTGAGGATCCGCAGCTCCACCGGATCCATCCCGAGCTCGTGGGCCAGCTCGTCCATCGCCGACTCCACGGCGAGCATGCCCGGCGCCTCCCCGGGTGCGCGGACGTCCTCGCCGCGCACCAGATCCAGCGGCACCATGCGGTGGCTCGTCGACCGGTTCGGAGCGGCGTAGAGGCTACGGGTGGTGGTTGCCGTCGGCTCGACGTACTCCGAGTGGCGGCTCGTGTGCATCGTGACGTTGTGGGCGATCGCGACCAGCCGCCCGTCGCGTCCCGCGCCGAGGCGCATCCGCTGGTTCGCCATGGGACGCACCGCGGTGAGGTGGAAGACCTGCTGCCTGGTCACCGCCACCTTGACCGGACGGCCCAGCGCGCGAGCGGCCAATGCCGCCAGGATCGTCTCGTAATGGATTCTCAGCTTGGACCCGAATCCCCCACCGATGTACGGGGAGACGATGTGGATGTGTTTCGGATCCATCAGCAGGGTGTTGGCGACCGAGGAGCGTGCCGCATCAACGATCTGCGCGCTGGCGTAGACGACCAGGTCCTCGCCTCGCGGCACCACCAGGCACGCCTGCGGCTCCAACGGCTGCGAGAGGACACACGGCGTGGTGTAGCGCTGGTCGATCGTGACCTCGGCGGCGGCGAACCCGGCATCGAAGTCGCCCACCGCGGTATCGGCCGGGATCCCGAGAATCAGCGATTCCGGGGTGTACGCCTGATCTTGCGCCGCGGCGAAGTCGTAGGAACCCGGCCCACCTGCGTACTCGACATCCACCAGCTGTGCCGCCGCCCGTGCCTGCTCGAACGTCGCGGCGACGACAAACGCCACCGGCTCCCCGTAATGATGGATATCGGGGCCGCTCAGCGCCGGGAACGCGCGCCAGTATTCGAAAGGTATGGACAGGTCGGGGGTGCCTTGCTCCTGCGTGTTGTGGTGGGTCATCACCGTGTGCACGCCGGGCGCGGCCTCGGCGCGAGCAGTGTCGACGCGCGTGATGCGTCCGGTGCCCACCGTCGCACCGACGACGAAGCCGTAGAGGGGCTGGATGCCGTCGACCCAGTGCTCGTAGGCGTAGGTGGCCTTGCCGGAGACCTTCAACGGGCCGTCGACGCGGTTGAGTGCCTGCCCGATCATCGTCATCGCCGTCTCAGCTCCCCTCGGCGAGCTGCGCCAAGGTGCGGCACAGCGTCCGCTGGGCCAGCTCGATCTTGAAGTCGTTGTGCCCCCGCCCCACGGCCCCCCGCATCGCCGCCTCCGCCGCCTCGCGATAGGTCGCCATCGTGGCCGGACGCCCGACCAGCACCGCCTCCGCTTCGGCCGACCGCCAGGGCTTGTGCGCCACACCGCCGAACGCCACCCGCGCCCCGCTGATCGTCCCCTGATCCGTGGCGACGATCGCCGCCACCGAGACCAACGCGAACTCGTACGACGCGCGATCCCGGACCTTGCGATAGAACTGCCGACCCGCGGGAGCAGGCGGCAGAACCACCGCCGTGATCATCTCTCCGGGCCGCACCACCGTCTCGACATGCGGTGTGTCACCCGGCAACCGATGAAACTCCCCGATCGGCACCCGGCGCTCCGCACCATCCGCATCGAGCAGTTCGACCTCCGCATCGAGCACGGCCATCGCTACCGCCATGTCCGAGGGATGGGTAGCGATACACGCGTCACTCGCGCCCAGAATCGCGTGGATCCGATTCACACCACCGATCGCGGAGCACCCCGACCCCGGATCCCGCTTGTTGCACGGCGCGGCCGTGTCGTAGAAGTACGCACACCGCGTGCGCTGCAACAGGTTGCCCCCGACCGAGGCCTTGTTCCGCAACTGACCCGACGCACCCGCCACCAGCGCCTGGGTCAACACCGGATACCGGGTGCGCACCCGCTCATCACCGGCAGTGTCGGAGTTGGCCGCCTGCGCACCGATCCGCAACCCCCCATCCGGCAACTCCTCGATCTCCCGCAACGGCAACCGGCTGATATCCACCAGATGCCGCGGCCGTTCGATCTCTAGCTTCATCAGATCCAGCAGATTCGTGCCACCGCTGATGAACTTCGCCCCGGGCCGGGCCGCCGCGGCAACCGCTGCCTGCGCGTCCACCACTCGTTCATAGGTGAAGGACCTCATCGCCGGTCTCCTTCCGCAACGAGGCGAATGGCCGCGACGATGTTCGGATACGCGGCGCATCGGCAGATGTTGCCGCTCATCCGCTCGCGGATCTCCTCACCGGTGGCCGCGATCTCGGTCGCCGATACGTCCGCGGTGACATGGCTCGGCCAGCCGTCCTCGACCTCGGCGAGCATCCCCACCGCCGAACAGATCTGGCCCGGCGTGCAGTAGCCGCATTGGAAACCGTCGCATTCGACGAAGGCCGCCTGCATCGGGTGCAGGTCACCGGGCTCCCCCAGGCCTTCGATCGTCGTGACCTCGTCGTCCTCGTGCATCACGGCGAGCGTCAGGCACGAGTTGATGCGCCGGCCGTTCACCAGCACGGTGCACGCGCCGCACTGCCCGTGGTCGCACCCCTTCTTGGTGCCGCTCAGCTGCAGATGCTCGCGCAGCGCATCCAGCAACGACGTCCGCGTGTCCACCTCCAGACGCTGCGCACGGCCGTTGATCCTCAAGGTGATGGCCGCGATCTGGGGCATCTCTTGCTCGCTCGATCCGACCGCGGTGGATGCGCCACCGCTCAGCCCGGAGGACGAGGCCCCTTGGAGACGCGTTGCTGACTCACTGTTCACAGTCCCTCCTCATCCTGACCGTGGGGTCACACGATCAGCGTTCGTCGAGATCGGTGGACGGGCGGCACGGCTGAGGTCGCGGCTCCGGAGCGATCCGCGTGCGGCCGACATATGATCGTCGCCCGATTTGTTGATTATTGGCACGGCGCGCGGGTCATGCTACAGCGACTCGGATGCATGGTTTCGGCACATTGCGCGACGTCCGATATGATCATCCGTGATCATATCGAGATACGGAAACCTGACCGAAGAGGACCACGCAGGTAGAGAGAACTGAGGCTCGTCAACATCGACGTGGGGTCGACGACCGCCCCGTCGGGTCACGGTGCGCGCGGACCGCTCAGCCCTCGATCAAACCGCCCGTACGGCGCACGGCACACTCATCAACTTCCATCCCTCCCGCGGCCCCGCGCATACAGCCGAAGCTTAGCGATGGACGGGCGCGCCACAATAGAGGGAATTTGCGACCGGCTCCCGATCCCCCGCAAGAAGGTATCGAAAACGTGAGCGTGAGCCGAACGGACGAACATCACGAATGACGCACGCGTGAGATCGCCGTGCGACAGCGCCTGGGCTCCCGGAGGTGCCGGCTTGCCCTCGACTAGCTGATCAGCTCGTGCAGCGCCCGCTGAGCAGCCTCGAGTTCGGCACTCAGGCGCTCCACCCGTTCGAGCTGCCGCTGGCGCGCTGCCTCCAGCGACGCATCGATCGCCTCGGCCACCACGGAGGGCAACGCCCTGGCGGCCTTGGCCACGTCACCAGGCTGTACCGGGGTGGGCCGTACGGTGCGCTTCTTGCCGATCATGACCTCGACGGTCCACTCCCCCTCCGCTGTGGCGTTGAGGGTGACCGTGACCTCTGCGGGACGCCCGGCCGAACGGCTGCCCGTGGAACGCGGGCGATCGGGCGCCTTGACCGGCGCCGGCGGGGGTGGCGGCGCCTTCTGGGGCGCGGGCGGGGACGGCGCAGGCGTCCACTCCGGTTCGGGCTCGGACCGCGGCTTCTCCGGCGTCGATGCAGCCTGAGGCGCCTCTTCCGACGGCACGATCGGCTCGGGAGCCCGCTCGGCAGGCCGTTGGACCTTCTTGCGCGCCGGTCGTGTTCTCGTGAGCTCGCTCGGCGAGCAGAACATCGTGTCGCGCGAGCCCGCGGGTTTGACCTGGATGAAGTCGCCCTCGGCGACCTCGTCGATCGAGATCACCTTGGCCGAGCCGTTGGCCGGCACACCGACCGCGGCCGGGGTGAACCACACCGTGAGCGGCCTCCCGGCCGCCAACTCCTGACGCGCTTCCGCCAGGTCCTGCTCCGACAGCGGATTCGCTGCGACCATCGTCCGTAACTCCCCTTGCCTCAACTGCGGTGCATTCTGCACAGGGGTACCGACAGAACCGGTGGCGGCATCGTCGATCCACTCGGAGCCGATCGCAACCGGCTCGATCAGGCCGTAGCGGGCGGGGCCGACCGTAACTCGAGACCCTCGAACGTGCCGCTGGTGCGCCACTCGTCGAGGTACCGGAAGTAGGCGCTGGGCCCTGCCGGATAGCCGACGTTCAGCAGCGCCCGCCGTCCCGGATCCTGCCCCTCATTGTTGTAGTAGCCCGGAGTGCAGTCAGGGGACCGCCGCATCCGCCCCGGCCCGGTCAGCAGGAGCGCGATCCACCGGTCCTCGGCCTCCTGGCTGACCTCGATCTCGTCGGCGCCGCTGTCCAGGGTGTGCTTGATGGTGGTCGCGATCGTCCGGGCCGACTCCGTGAGGTTGTGTGGGACGTTGGAGAGCAGGTTCGCGCCCTGCGTCGGCTGCACGAAGAACGCGTTCGGGAAGCCGCGGACGTGGATGCCGTGCAGCGAGCGCATCCCGTCGGCCCAGTGCTCGGACAGCGTGACGCCGTCGCGTCCGATCAGGTCGTAGCCCGCCCGCCGCGTGTAGGCGGTGCCGACCTCGAAGCCGGAGGCGTAGATGATGCAGTCGACCTGGTACTCGGTGCCCGCGACCACCACCCCGTGCTCGGTGATCCGCTCGACGCCCTTGCCGTCGGTGTCGACCAGATGCGTGCCGGGCACGTTGTAGGCCTGCAGGTACTCGTCGTGGAAGCAGGGCCGTTTGCACAGCTGGCGGTACCAGGCCTTGAGATGCCCGGCTGTGGCCCGGTCCTCGACGATCCCGTCGACGCGGGCCCGGATCTCCTCCATCTTCTCGTGGTCGGAGTCCTCGAAGGCGGCCAGCATCGTCATCGGGGTGCGTTCCCCGGCCGGGAGCGTCATGACTTTCGCCCGCACCCGCCTGGCGATCTCGGTCCAGCCGTCCATCACCAGGTCCTCGGTAGCCACGCCGCCGGTCTGGTTGGCCGTGAAGTTCTCCAGCCAGCGTCGCTGCCAGCCCGGCGTGGCGATCCCGGCGAACCACTCGGGGTCGATCGGATGGTTGCCGCGGACGTCGACCGACGACGGGGTGCGCTGGAACACGAACAGCTCACGGCACGACCCGGCCAGATGCGGCACGCACTGCACGGCCGTGGCACCGGTGCCGATGATCGCCACCCGCTTGTCGGCCAGCCTGTCCATCGGCGCGCCGGAGGGGTCCCCGCCGGTGTAGTCGTAGTCCCAGCGGCTGGTGTGGAACGAGTGCCCCGCGAACGCGTCGATACCTGGGATGCCCGGCAGCTTCGGGACGTGCAGCGGCCCGATTCCCATGGCCACGAAACGGGCCGTGAAGTGATCGCCGCGGTTGGTGCTGACGACCCAGCGGGAGCGCTGCGGATCCCACTGCAGTCCGGTCACCTCGGTGTGGAACAGCGCGTCCTCGTACAGCCCGAAGTGCTTTCCGATGCGCTGGCAGTGCTCGAGGATCTCCGGCGCGTGCGCGTACTTCTCAGTCGGCATGTGACCGGTCTCTTCGAGCAACGGCATGTAGACCATCGACGCCGTGTCGCACTGCGCACCCGGATACCGGTTCCAGTACCACGTGCCGCCGAAGTCGCCGCCCTTCTCGATGATCCGCACGTCGTCGATCCCGGCTTCCTTGAGCCGCGCGCCGGTGACCAGGCCGCCGAACCCACCGCCGATGAACACGACCGTGCAGTCGTCGGTCTTCGGTTCGCGTTCGGTCCGCGGGGTGTACGGGTCCTCCAGGTAGTGCGCGAACCGCCCGGTGAGGCGCTGGTACTGGTCGTTGCCGTCGGGCCGTAGCCGCTTGTCACGCTCCTCGAGGTACTTCCTGCGCAGCGCCGTCTTGTCGATGACAGTGCCGTCCGGCCTGGTCAGCGGCCCGGTGACGCTCATGCACCCTCCGGAAGTGACGTGCGGAGAGACAGGCGCCCCTCACTAGTGCCAGGATGTCACTCATCAGTGACAGCCTTCAAGGCCGGCCCGGTACCATCCCGGCGTGACCCACGACGCCGGCAGCGCCACCTCGCTCGCCGACGAACAACGCGACGTCGCCCGCTCCCGGATCCTGCGGGCCGCTCGCACTGTGCTCGCCGAACGCGGCCTCGCCACCACCGTCGACGACGTCGCCGCAGCGGCCGGCGTCAACAGGCGCACGGTCTTCCGCCACTTCGCCACCCGCGACGGGCTCCTCGTGGCCGCCATCAGGGACGGCGTGCGCCGCTACGCGCTGCAGATCCCACCTCCCCCCGAGGACGACGACCTGCGAGCCTGGCTGCTCGACCTGCTGACCGTCACCCATCGCCTGAACGCCCGCAACGGCCGCATCTACTGGGAGCTGGCCGTGCTCACTCCCGACGACCTGTCGGCCGAGCTGGCCGAGGCGGCCGCGGAGCGGCGAGCCAGCCGCAGGCGTTTCGCGACGAACGTGACGTCCCGCGTCTGGCAGGCCCGCGGCGGCCGCGGCGAGCCGCCTCCGTGGCTCGTCGACGCCGTCGCGGTGCACCTGTCGGGATTCAGCACGCAGTCCCTGGCAGGCGACTTCGGTCGTACCCCGGAGGAAGTCGCCGTCGTGTCGGCCCACGTCATCGAAGCTTCGCTGGCCGCGGCCCTGGCTGCAATGCGCTGATTCGACGCCTCGGCCCGTTCCATCTCATATCGTAGGACCCCGCGCGATTCAGGGCCACGAAACGGCGTTTTGCGTGATCTGTGACGTTTTCAGGAGCCTCCGGGGCGCACGCCACATGCGCATACGACCACAATGTGCGGCGCCGATCCGCCGGCTCCGTCATCATGGCCGGAAGTCTTCAGCGGCGTGCCCGCCGGTAGCATTCGTCGGCGTCAGCAAGTGCCGGCGCGGGACCGATTCGGTCCTCACCGAAAAAACCCACAACACGTCAAGGCGGCGAAATCGTGCACCAGAAGCGACCGTTCCGGCGGCCCGGCCATCTCGGAGGAGTGTGTTGATGACCAGCGCCACCGTCGACGCCCCATCACAAAGCAGAATCGCCATCGCCAGCTTCATCGGCACCGCGATCGAGTTCTACGATTTCTACATCTACGGCACCGCCGCCGCACTCGTGTTCGGCACCCTCTTCTTCCCCTCGTTCTCCGCGACTGCCGGCACCCTCGCTGCGCTGGCAACGTTCGCGGTGGGCTTCATCGCCCGCCCACTGGGCGCGATCCTGTTCGGCCACTTCGGCGACCGGCTCGGCCGCAAACGGATGCTGATCACCTCACTGCTGGTCATGGGCATCTCCACGGTGCTGATCGGCTGCGTGCCCTCGTTCGCCGCGATCGGGGTGGCCGCCCCGATCCTGCTCGCGGTTCTGCGATTCCTGCAGGGCATCGGACTGGGCGGAGAGTGGGGCGGGGCCGTGCTGCTGGCCACCGAGTACGCCCCCGCCGGCAAGCGCGGGCTCTACTCGGCATACCCCCAGCTCGGCCCGGCCATCGGATTCGCGCTGGGCAACTTCCTGTACCTCGTGCTGAGCGCGAGCATGAGCCCTGAGTCGTTCACGTCCTGGGGCTGGCGTATTCCGTTCTGGGCCTCGGCTGTGCTGCTGGTGGTGGGCTTCTACATCCGCATGCGGATCGCGGAGACCCCGGTGTTCCGCGCGGCGGTGGCGCAGGCCCACCAGCAAGCCCGGGTGCCGTTCCTCGAGCTGCTGCGGCGCCAACCGGTGGTGCTCATCCTCGCCACGCTGTCGTTCATCCTGGCGTTCACGATGTTCTACACGATCACCACCTTCTGTCTGACCTACGCCACCACCCAGCTGCACGTCGACAAGACCACGATGTTGACCGAGGCAATCGTGGCGTCACTGTTGATGGGAGCAGCGACGCTGTGGTTCGCCGCGGTCTCCGATCGCGTGGGCCGGCGCAAACTGTGCATCACCGCGGCGGTGCTCTCCGGGGTCTGGGCCTTCCCGCTCTTCTGGTTGATCCAGACTCGCCAGCCGATACTGATCGGGATCGCGATGACGGTCGGGCTGGTGTGCTTCGCGCTGCTGTACGGCCCGATGGGTGCCTACTTCCCGGAGCTGTTCCGCGTGCGCTACCGCTACTCCGGCTCCTCCTTCGCCTACAGCGCCGCCGGAATCATCGGTGGCGGCATCAGCCCGCTGATCGCCACCGACGTGCTCGCCCGCACCCACGCGACGACGGGGGTGTCCTGGTATCTGATCGGGATCGCCGTCCTGTGCCTGATCTGCCTGTTGTTCATGGCGGAGACCCGCACCGCCGACTTCACCGAGTAGATCCCCCGTCGTGTATTCCGAGAAGTTCACCCGTGGTCCACACCGCATTTCCGCTGCACACAGGGATCGCCCACTACCAAGGGCTGCATGACGACCACCCACCGCCGGAGACGCCGTCGCCGGGGCGCACCCCGGGCACGCACAGAGGCGCCTGCTCCGGGCGCACCAGCGCAGCCCGGCGTCTCGGCCGGTGACGGTGGGGCCGAAACCGGCGACTCCGGGATCGCGCTCCGGTTCGCGCGGATGTGCGCCACCGTCGCGGCCGTTCTTCCCTTCGGCCTGTCGCGGGTGGTCGACCCCACCTTCATCGGATTCGCCCTGATCAACGGGTTCACCTTCGGCGTGGACCTCCTGCTCCTGACCGCGATGCACGGGTGGCTCGGCTGGCCGATCGAGGTGTCGATAGCCCTCGGGTACGCGGCAGCATTCGGTCTCGGCTTCGTGCTCAACCGCACGCTGAACTTCCGGTCCCACGCCCCGGCCGGTCGCCAGGTCCTGCTCTACGTGCTCGTGGTCGCGATCAACTTCGGCGTGATCCTGCTCGGCGTCGGCGCGGGGCTCGCGGCCGTGGGGGTGGAGTACCACCTCGCGCGCATCGCGGCGGGGGTCTGCGAGGGGATCTTCATGTACTGCGCCATGCGTTGGGTCGTGTTCGGCAGGCGGGGCAACGCTCCGGCGTGACCGTCAGCCGAGCCCGCTCTGCTCCAGCCAGCCCTTGGCCACCACAGCGGGATCCGGCTTGTCCGGGGCGGCCAACCGACGGTTCAGGTCGATCAGCGACTGCGTGGTCAACTTCGCCGACACCGCGTTGAGCTCCTGCTTCACCGCGTCCGTCACCTTCGAGGAGTTGATCAACGGCACCACGTTCTGTGCAGCGAAGTTGTTCTTCGGGTCGTCCAAGGCCACCAGGCCATCGGCCGCCACCGACGGATCCGTCGTGAACACGTCGGCGGCCTGCACCGTGCCCCCGGTCAACGCCGACAACGTCAACGGCCCACCGGCGTCCAACGCCATATACGCATGGAACGAGCACCCGTAGTTCTTCTGCAGCCCGGGAATACCGTCCGAGCGCGTCTGAAACTCGGACGAACCACCGAACGCCAGCTCACCACAGTGCGGCGCCAGGTCCGCGATCGACGTCACATGCAAGCGCTGCGCCAGATTTCGGCTCACCACCACCGAGTCCTTGTCCTGTGCCTCCGACTCGTCGAGCACCGTCAACGGCGCAGGCACCGCTTTCTGCAACGCCGCGTACACATCCCCTGGCGCCGTCTGCGGCGCAGAACGGTCCAGATACTGCAACAGATTGCCGCTGTACTCCGGAATCAGATCGATCGACCCGTCCTCCAACGCCGGGATGTAGGTCTCCCGACTGCCCAGGTTCAGATGCCGCTCGACCTTCACCCCCTTCGCCTCCAAGGCCTGCGCGTAGATCTCCGCCACCAGCGTGCTCTCGGTGAAATTCGCCGACCCGATCCGGATCGTGTCGCCCGGTGCCCCGGACCCGCCGCCCGCTCCATTGCCCAGTGGGTCTGCTCCGCCACCGCAGGCCGACAGGGTCAATGCCACGACCGCAGTGGCTGCGAGCGTGGCCAGAACGCGTTTCATGAGTTAGCTCCTGTCATCGCACAGGCCCGGCCCGACACTTCTCGTCGCGCGTTCCGCAGCCGCCGCCACAATAATGCCGCTCCGCGTGCGGGCAGCGAAAAGTTGTCGCGAATCGTGGGATGACGCAGGGAGATTTTCCCGAAACAGCAAGAATGTAGTCGTTTCCGTACGAAGGTGGCTACCAGTCGAGCTGGGCCAGCATGAACGGTTCGCTCTCGGGCGCCTCCTTGCGGGCCTTCAGCGCTCGTTCGGCGGGGGCGCCGGCGGGCACACGCAGTGGAGGCTGCGCGTGCTCGATCGTGTCGGCGACGACAGCGGCCACCTCGTCGACGGTGATGACCGCACCGCGCAGGGCGCCGAGTTGGTGATACAGCGGAAGGTAGGGATCGTCGTCCGCGAAGAGCGCCTTTGCCTGCTCGGCGCCGTTCGTGGACACGGCGCCGGGTTGCACGATGCTCACCTTGATGCCGAAATGACCCGTCTCGATGGCCAGGCCCTCGGCGATCGCCTCGAGCGCCCACTTGCTGGCGCCGTAAGAGCCGATGATCGGCAACATCAGTCGCCCTTGGATGCTGGAGACGAAGACCAGGCGCCCCGATCCCCGTTTCCGCATCGCCGGCAGAACGCCCTGCGCGACTCGCAGCGCGCCCAGGGTGTTGAGTTCGAAGAGCCGTTCGACCTCCGCGAGCGGCACACTCTCCAGCGGCGCGCGGAGCGTCGCGCCTGCATTGCTGACGAGCACGTCGATCTCGCCGGCGTCCGCAATGGCCTGATCGACGCTGCCCTGATCGGTGACGTCGAGGCGTAGGCGCTGGTCAACGGTGAGGTCGGCCAGGGCCTCCGGCCGGCGGGCGGTGGCGATCACTCGATGGCCGCGGTTCGCCAGTTCGACGGCGATGGCTCGGCCGATTCCCTTGGACGCGCCGGTGATGAGCACGGACGACATGATGATTCTCCCCAACGTATGACGGGCGTGCGGGTCAGGACGACAGTTCCGGCGCGAAGGCGAAGCCGGAATCCCAGGTACTGGAGGGCGCAGGTGTTCACCGGCCATCGCCACCAGACGACTCTTCCGGCGGATACCCAGGTAGGTCCCCATCTCGATCGTGCGCGGCAGGAACGGCCCGGGCTTGGTGCGTTCTGCCGATTCGAGCATCGGTCACCACAGTGCCGGCCAGGGCTACATCCTGCTGACTTTCAAAGACATAGCGAGACCCTATGCGACCGGACCGGGCCTACGAATAGTCAGGCGGGTGATGTGCATGACACGATGCCGACGGTGATGCCGAAAAATCGACAGCGCTCTTTGCACCACGGGAAAATTCCGTGGAGCACGGGCCGATCATTCTGGTTTGCCGGACACGCAGAAGGCGCTTCCCCTCCTGCCGCCGGAAGAGCCGTCAGCCGCGCGGGATCGTGAGCGGTTCGAGAAGCCGCCGCGGAGAGTTGAACATGGCGGACACGCGATCAGGATCAGAGCCGCTCGGCTCGAAACCGGGGCCTGGTTCGATCCGGGTCTCCGAAACCGGGATGACCGAGCCGCACTGCTGACAGCGTCCCTCGTCGTCGAGCAGGCCGCCGTCCTGGTCGTGACGCAGGGCACGCTTCACACCGGCCGGGGAGTAGAACGCGTCGCCCCAGCTCATCAGGGAGCGCACGACCGGCCACAGGGCGATGCCCTTGTCGGTCAGCCGGTACTCGACACCACCGGCCCCGGCGTCATCGCGACTGAACACGCCCTCCTGCACCAAGGCCTTGAGTCGGCTGGTCAGGACTGCGCGGGGGATCCCGAGCTGGGTGGCGAAGTCGCCGAACCGGCGCACCCCGTAGAACGCGTCACGAACGATGAGGAGCGTCCACCGCTCTCCCACGATCTCCAACGCTCGTGCCAGCGAACAGTTGCGGTCCGCATAGGTGCTGGGTAGTGCCATGTCCCAATCCTACCTCGCCAGTTCACTCACTGAACTATCACGTGCTACCGTCGGGTCCGGGGACCGATCGAGCCTGCTGGCGGCGCTCCGTGAGCGGCCGGGCTCGGTCATCGGCACCACGTTCCACGGGGGGTGCCGTGTACCAGTCCGCGTTCCTGACACGACGCGTTCGACGGCGAGGGGCCAGCCAGGAGGTACCGGGATGGTTGCGGTGCACAACCGCCGAATCCAGAGCGGGTCGCTGGAGGCATGGCGGCACAGCCATCTTGCCGAGCTGCCGGACGACGTCCGGTCGGCGATGCTCACGGAAGCCTCCGTTGTCACGATCCCGGCGGGGAGCCTCATCGGCGAGACCGAGCGCCCGACTCTCGGCTTGATCCACTCCCGTCTCACCCGCGTGGTGCTCAGTGGGCCGGACGGGCGGACGGCCACGGTGCGGTACGCGGGCGCCGGCCAGGTGCTCGGGCTGCCATCGGTGATCGCCAACGGATGCCCGTGGCTGGGCTATGCCATCACCGACTGTGAGATCACGTTCCTCAACCCGGAGACTCTCCGTCGCTTCGGACGGACCGACGCGAGAGTCGCATGGTCGCTGGCCAGACAGATGGCCAGGGTGTGTTACGAGGCCATCGACACGTTGGGCGCCAACGTGTTCGGCACGATCGACCAACGCGTGAGCCGACACCTGCCGGAGTTGGCCGTCCGGCAGCCGGAGGGGCTGGTCGTGCTGGCCGACCAGCATGAGCTCGCGCAGTCCGTCGGATCGGTGCGAGAGGTGGTCGCACGGTCTCTCCGCATGCTGCGCGAGCGCGGCGCGCTCTGCGCCGGTTGCCGAAGGGCGGCCTGCTGATCGTCAGGCCCGATGTGCTCGAAGCCATCGCCGGCGGCCCGGATCAGCGGTGATCAGTCACTGCCCAGCTTGATCAGCACCTTTCCGTTGTTGCTGCCGTTCAGCAGCACCTGGATCCCCTCCGGCGCGGCCTTCAGCCCGTCGAGGATGTGTTCCTGGCAGCGCAGTTCACCCCGCCGAACCTTGGACAGGAGGTCGGCCTCGATCTCGTCGAACCGGTCCTTGTGGTCCAGGTAGATGAAGCCCTCCATCCGCACCCTGTTGGGCAGCAGGTGGAACCAGTTGTGCAGCGGGACCGGGCCGCGGCCCTTGTCGTACCGGGACACCGCACCGCACAGGACGACCCGGGCGTTCACCGCCAGCATGGGGAGCAACGCATCCAGGATCGACCCGCCGACGTTGTCGAACACGACGTCGACGCCATCAGAAGCCAGCTCCGCGATGGCCGCAGCGACGTCCTGCTCCCTGTAGTTCACACACTCGACCGCACCCAGCTCACGCACGAACGCACACTTCTGCGGCGTGCCGGCGACGCCGACCACGCGGGCACCGGCGGCCGCCGCGAGCTGTACCGCGACGGAGCCGACCGCGCCGGCCGCAGCGGTGACGACCACCGTCTCGTCCGGCGTGGGCTGTCCGATGTCGTGCAGGCCGAGCCATGCGGTCTGACCGGAGATGCCCAGGACGTGCAGTGCGGCTTGCAGCGGCACGCCGTCCGGCACCTTGCTCAGGGTGGAGCCGTGGACCACCGCGTCCTCCTGCCAGCCCACCAGCCCGGACACCCGGTCGCCATCGGCGAAGTCCTCGTGCCGCGACTCGGTGACGATGCCGGAGCCGAGTGCGCGCATCGCCTCACCCAGCGGCGACGGCGGCAGATAGTTGCGCACGTCGTTCATCCAGCCGCGGGTCGCGACGTCCAGCGACAGCCACTCGACCTTCACCTGCACCTGGCCGTCCTCGATCGGAGGCACCGGCGCGTCGTCCTCGTAGCGCAACACCCCGTCGTCGGCCGGCCCGGTCGTCGTGGCGGGCCGGGCGGCGAGGACGTAGCGCCGGGTGCGCGTCAGGTTCGTCGACATATGACTTTCCTCAGAGCTCCCCACATTCTTCGCGTGGCGCGGTTGTCCACGCCGGGCGCAGTGTCCACCCCTACGGGAGAGACGGCAGTGACTTTGGTAGCGCGGGTCCGCGTAGTTGCCTGGACGGGACATTCGCCCCATTCGGCTCGCCGGTTCGCTCACCGAACTAGGGCGTGCTAGGCTCGGTCTAGTTCACTGATTGAACCGACCTGGTGCGGCCCAGCGTCGCCGCAACCAGATCTTGTCTGCGAGGTACCACCGGCATCACATCAAACCTGAGGAGACTGTCCGATGTACCAGCTTCTCGTTGCCTTCATCATCAGACGCGTGGCCGAGAAGACCGCATTCTTCACTGAAGCAATCGCCTGTGCCGGACGCCCGACGTGGCTCATTCGGGGAAACGTCATCGGCGCGGAGGAGCCGGCTTCGTGAGCAACGCCCAGGGAACCGGACTGCTGGATCTGGTGCTTGAAGCGCACGGCGGACGCGAGCACTGGAGCAGGGCAACGACGGTCCGTGCACGGCTCCACATGGTAGGCCCGACCTGGAAGGCGCTCGGCCAGGAGAAGACATTCGCCGGAGTGGACGTCGCGGTCGAGATGCATGAGCAACGCACGGTGTTCACCGGTTTCACCGGCCCCGGAATGCGCGGGGTCTACACGCCCGACCGTGTGGCCATCGAGGACGAGGGCGGCGCCGTTCTGCAGGAGCGCCACGCGCCGCGGGAGTCCTTCCCCATCCGGGGTGACGACACCCGTTGGGATTCGCTGCACGCCTTGTACTTCGGCGGTTACGGCATGTGGAACTACCTCACCACGCCGTACCTCCTGACGGTGCCCGGTGTCCGGACCGAGGAACTGGAGCCGTGGCAGGCGGACGGTGAGCGGTGGCGGCGGCTCCGGGTGACCTTTCCCCCGCACATCCCCACCCACAGCACCGAGCAGGTCTTCTATTACGACGAATCGGGACTGCTGCGCAGGCTCGACTACGCGCCCTACGTGATGGGCAGCCGACAGGCCGTCCACCGCACCGAAGCGCACCGGACCGTGTCCGGCCTGGTGTTCCCGACACACCGTTACGTACTGCCCGTCCAGGACGGCCGCACCGGACCCGAGCCGGTCATCATCCTCGACTTCACCGACATCACCGTCGACTTCTCCCCCGGACCGCAGCCGCCTCGAGGAGAGCAATGATGAACACCCGTCCCTACGCCGAGAAGAAGTTCGCCGAGATCAACGGCGTGCGAATGGCCTACCTCGACGAGGGCGAGGGCGATCCGATCGTCTTTCAGCACGGCAATCCGACCTCGGCCTACCTGTGGCGGAACGTGATGCCGCACCTCAAGGGGCTGGGGCGGCTGATCGCCTGCGATCTCGTCGGGATGGGCGACTCAGGCAAGCTGGAGCCCTCCGGTTCGGATCGCTACTCCTATCAGGAGCAGCGGGAATACCTGTTCGCGCTGTGGGACCGTATCGGCGTCGGCGAGAATTCCGTGTTCGTCCTGCACGACTGGGGTTCGGCGCTCGGCTTCGACTGGGCGTTTCAGCATCAGGACCGGGTGGCCGGGATCGCCTATATGGAAGCCATCGTGGCCCCCATGAAATGGGATGAATGGCGGGACGGCCCGCGGCAGACTTTCCAGGGTTTCCGCTCCCCGGCCGGCGAATCGATGGTGCTCGCCGACAACCTGTTCGTCGAGGAAGTGTTGCCGACGGCGGTTCTCCGGGACCTGAGCGAGGAGGAGATGGCGGTCTACCGCGCGCCCTACCTCACCCCGGGCGAGAGCCGCCGGCCCACGCTGAGTTGGCCGCGCCAACTCCCGATCGAGGGCGAACCCGCAGAGGTCGTGCGCATCGTCGAGGACTACGGCCGGTGGCTGGCCACATCCACGATGCCCAAACTGTTCATCAACGCAGAACCTGGCGCGATCCTGATCCGCAGCCAGCGCGAATTCTGCCGAACCTGGGCCAACCAGACCGAAGTGACGGTTCCCGGCGTGCACTTCGTCCAGGAGGACAGTCCGGATCTGATCGGTACCGCGGTCGCGGACTTCGTCCGCGGCATCCGCGGCACCGGACCGGCCGACTGACCGGACGTTCAGGCGCGTCAGCCCGATGACGAGCACCGCGGGGGCCCGCCAGGCGACCCCGACGAGGCGCTGCTCGCCCGTCGATCTCTACCGGTAGCTCTATGAAAGGTGTTCAGATGACCGACGATGACAGGCTGTTCCTGGTCACCGGTGCGACCGGCAGGACCGGAGGCGGCGCGATCAAACTGCTGCTCCAGCGAGGTCACCGCGCCCGGGCGATGGTGCATCGGGAGGACGAACGCTCCCGCGCGCTGGCCGAGGCCGGCGCCGAGATCGTCGAGGCCGACCTGCACGACCTCGACGGCATGACCACTGCGCTGCAGGGGGTCACCGGCGCTTACTTCTGCCACCCGATCCTGCCGGGCCTGGTGGAGTCGACCGTCATCTTCGCCCAGGCGGCGACCGAGGCCGGGGTTCGGTCGGTGGTCAACATGTCGCAGATCTCCGCCCGCCGCGAGGCGGGCAGCAACGCCGCCCGGCAACACTGGCTGTGCGAGCGTCTGCTCGACCGGACCAACCTGCTCACCACACACATCCGGCCGACCTTCTTCGCCGAATGGTTGAAGTTGTGGTGGGAGAGGCGGGATGGCGAGGGTTATCTGCGGCTCCCGTTCGGCGAGGGCCGCCACGCCCCGATCGCCGCGGCCGACCAATCCCGCGTGATCGCCGCGCTGCTGCTCGACCCCGAACCGCACAACCACGCGGTCTACACCCTGCACGGCCCGGTCGAGCAGAACCACCACGACATCGCCAAGACCATGTCCGGTGTGCTCGGCTACCCGGTGCACTACGAGCCGATCAGCGTCGAGGAATTCGCCAGGGCGATGCTCGAACGGGGGCTGGACGAGCACCTCGTCCAGCACCTGAGCAACGTCGCCGTCGACTACCAGAACGGCGTGTTCGCAGGCACGAACGACGTCGTCGAGAAGATCGGCGGGTGTCCCCCGCTGTCGGTCGAGCAATTCGTCGCCGAGAATCGCTCCTTCTTCGAGACCAGCGGGCCCAACTTCGTTCCCGGCTCCTGACTCCGAACATCACTGGCCTCTACTGATCGGCGTCTGCTTATCACTACTATGTTTGGAGCGACTGCGTATGTGCGGCATATGTGGATGGGTCCTACGACCGTGATCTGGGCGAGCCGGACGCTCGTCGAGAGCTGGCCGGAATGACCGCGACCATGGCCTGCCGAGGCCCGGACGACGAGGGCATGTGGGTCGACGGGCCGGTCGGGTTGGGGCATCGCCGGCTGGCGGTCATCGACATCGAGGGCGGCCGACAGCCGATGACCCTGACCCAGGACAGCCACACCGCGCTGGCACTGGTCTACAGCGGAGAGACCTACAACTACCGCGAACTGCGCGAACGCCTCGCCGCCACCGGCCGGCACTTCGAAACCAGCAGCGACACCGAAGTACTGCTGCAAGCCCACCACACGTGGGGCCGACGCGACCCGCGCCATGCGGTACGGGAACTGAACGGGATGTTCGCCTACGCACTCTGGGACACCACGACGCGCGAGCTGACCCTGGTACGCGACCGGCTGGGCATCAAACCGCTCTACTACTACCCCACCGAACACGGCGTGCTGTTCGGCTCCGAACCCAAAGCGATCCTGACCAACACCACCACCGAACGCGTGATAGACCTCGACGGGCTCCGACGCACACTCGGGTTCGTCGCCGACCCACACAACGCCGTGTTCCGCGGAATGCGCGAAGTACCACCCGGCTATGTCGTACGCGTGAACCGCAACGGCATCCAGCAACTGCGCTACTGGCAACTCGCCGACACCGGACACACCGACGACGTGCCCACCACCGTGCAACACGTACGCGAACTGCTCGACGACACCATCCAGCGGCAACTGATCTCCGACGTGCCGCTGTGCACGTTGCTGTCGGGCGGGCTGGACTCTTCGGCCCTGACGGCGCTGGCCGCGCGCTTCAGTCCGGAGCGCATCCGCTCGTTCGCGGTGGATTTCGTGGGCTACACCGACAATTTCACGCCCGGCGCGACGCGTGGCACTCCGGATGCCCCGTACGTGCAGGAGGTGGCGAAGTTCGTCGGTACCGACCACACCGACATCACGCTGTCCACCAGCGAGCTCGCCGACCCGGACGTGCGGGCGGCGGTGCGCCACGCGCGTGATGTTCCGATCACCATGGGCGACATCGACAGCTCGCTGTATCTGCTGTCCCGGGCGATCCGAGAGCGTTCGACGGTGGCGCTGTCGGGGGAATCTGCCGATGAGGTCTTCGGCGGCTACCCGATGTTCCACGACCCCGCCTACGTCAAGGCCGACACCTTCCCCTGGCTCGGCGGCGTCGCAGTGCGCACGGAGACGACCCAGCGGCTGCTCGACCCGGGACTGGTCGGCAAGCTCGACCTCGCCGGCTATCTCGACGACCTGTACCGCACCGCACTGGCCGAGGTGCCCGAGCTGACCGGCCCGGCCGCGGACGACCCGCATGAGCGGCGCATGCGCGAGATCTGCCACCTGTTCCTGACCCGCTTCCTGCCCAACCTGCTCGACCGCAAGGACCGGATGAGCATGGCCGTCGGGCTCGAAGTACGGGTGCCCTTCTGCGACCACCGCCTCGTCGAGTACGTCTTCGGCACACCCTGGGCACACAAGACCTTCGACGGTCGCGAGAAGAGCCTGCTGCGGGCCGCCACCGCGGACGTGCTGCCCCCGTCGGTCGTACAACGGGTCAAGAGCCCCTACCCATCCACGCAGGACCCCGACTACGACCAGATGCTGCACGACGGGTTCGCCGCGCTGGTGAAGAACCGCGACTCGGCAGTGGCGCCGCTGCTGGACGCCCATGCAGCCGAGTCGGCGCTCGACGCGCCTCCGGCCGACGCGGTGTTCGGCGGCGTCAGGTTCGCGTTGGAGCAGATCTTGACGCTCGAGTCCTTCCTGACCGACTACGGCGTGACCGTCTCCATCTGAGGAGGCAACCGAAGGCCCATGGGAAGCCCGGTGTGAGGCTTCCCATGGGCCTGACTCGCAAAAGCCTGTCCCCGGTCGGGTAAACAGTTCGACGGGCGTTGTGGACCGAACCGATTCAACCATCGGGTCAGATCGGTACGTCGGCGATGATCGGCACCGGAAACCGACCCATTGATACAACCAGAACATCTGGCAAGTTCTCGTCTCACAGTCCCTCACCAGTCACAACGGGTGTGGTGGACACGGCGCAGTTCCCACTTTCACTGTCGTCTTCGCCACACATCCCGCGGCTTCGGCCACGAAAACCCGGAGGGAATCCCCGGCGGGTTGAACCGGTTGCGCGGGATAGTCGTTGAAACCTGCAGGCGCCGAGTGGCCGCCAGCATTGACGAGGGGGACCCAGATGCCAGTCATTTCCGCTCCTCACCAGTTCAACGAAGACGAGCTCTATGTCGACGTGAAGTCCATCTTCGGTCAGCAGCTCTTCCTGAAGTGTGAGGGATTTAACTTCGCCGGTTCGGTGAAGGTGAAGGCGGCCACCGAGATGGTCGAGGCGGCGGAGCGGGACGGGGTACTGCGCCCTGGGTCGATTCTGATCGAGTCCTCGTCGGGCAACCTCGGTGTGGCGTTGAGCATGCTCGCGGCCAGCAAGGGCTACCGGTTCATCTGCGTGACCGACTCCCGTTGCAACCTCGCCACCCGCCGTTTGATGGAGGCGCTGGGCAGCCAGGTGCACATCATCACCGAGCCCCACCCGACCACCGGCTACCTCGGGGCCCGGATCGACTACGTCCGTGCGCTGTGCGCCTCCGACGAGCGCTACGTGTGGTTCAACCAGTACACCAACCCGGCCAACTGGGGCGCGCACTACCGCCGGACGGCTCCGGCGATCGCCCGCCAGTTCCCGGAGCTGGACGTGTTGTTCGTCGGTGCGGGCACCACCGGCACCCTCATGGGCTGCGCTCGTTTCTTCAAGGAGTGGCACCGCCCGGTGCGGATCGTCGCGGTCGACAGTGTCGGGTCGGTGTCCTTCGGCGGCCCGAGCGGGCGCCGGATGATCCCGGGCCTGGGCATGGGCGTGCGGCCGCCGCTGCTGGACGAGTCCTACGTCGACGAGGTGGTCATGGTCGACGAAGCCGACACCGTCCGCACCTGCCACCGACTGGCCAAGCGCGGGTTCCTGTTCGGCGGCTCCACCGGCACCCAGGTCACCGGAGCGGTCCGCTGGCTCGAGCAGCACGGCACGCCCGACATGACCGCCGTGACACTCGCCCCCGACATGGGTGAGCGCTACCTCGACACCGTCTACCAAACCAACTGGGTCCACGAGCTCTACGGCAGCGACGCACTCGAGTCCGACGACCACGCCACGCTCTACTCGGCCGCCTGACCTGTCGCCGGCCGCCGGTGGCAGGTCACGCTCAGGCTCGGATCGCAGTGGATGAGGGACGCCTTCACCTCGAGAATCACGCAGGGGCGCCGGGGGTCGACAGCTCCCCGGCGCCCTCGCCATGTCCGGCACCGGCCGGCACGCCGTACCGTCATGATCGCCAAACCGGGACCCTCGACCACGTCATACACAGCTCCGGCGCCCGAACCGGTGATCAACGGGTCCGGCCGCCCACGCGCCGTGCTGCCTGCGCCGGTTCAGGCAGTTCGAACCCGGCTGATCCTTGCGTCCATGGGCTGGTACGTGGCGAGCCCGCGACCCCAGACCGTCAGGGTCCGGCAGCCGGCGAGCAACCCGTGCGCCGACCTGGTCGAGGTGGCCGATTCACCGTTGTCGATTCGGCGCCACGATCGTGGGCTGAACTGCCCGAACCCGGTTGCGGCGGCCACTGCGGGGAACTCCGCTCCATGCCTTCTCGTCCGGTCGTGATCGCCTTCGACGGCTCCCCTGCCGCCCTGCGTGCCCTGCAGGAGGCTGCGGAGCTCCTGGCACCGCGGCCCGGTCTCGTCGTGGTGGTGTGGGAGGCGGGTGTCGCCTACGACTACGCCACGATCCCGAGCACCGGGCTCGACCTTCCGCCCGCACAGTTCGACCTGCGGTCGGCCGCGAAACTGGACGAGGCCGTCTACAGCAACGCCCTCGAGCTTGCCCGGAAGGGCGCGGGGATCGCCACCTCGCTCGGGATGCCGGCCGAGGCCATGGCCGTCGCCGACGAACTGACCGTGGGCGAGACGCTCGTCCAGGTGGCGCGGGATGTCGACGCCGCCACGCTCGTGGTCGGCCGCCACGGGCACAGCGCGCTACGAGAAGCCCTGCTGGGGAGCACGATGAAGCACCTGCTCCACAACACCCCGTGCCCACTGCTCGTCGGGCGGCACGCCGAGAACAACACCTGACCTGCGCCCGCCTCGTTCGCGTCAGCCGGAGCTGACCGGAAGGGGGTGACGGGGGCACCGCCGTCCTGATCCGATGTCGTCGCGAAGGACCGCGGTGAAGGAGATGCGTTGTGACAGAGCTGTCCGACTCGATCGTGCTCGTCACCGGGGCTGCCCGGGGCATCGGGCGAGCCCTGACGAACGGGTTCCTGCACGAGGGCGCCGCCGTCATCGCCGTGGATCGTGACCCGGGAGGCGTGGAGCCGTTCGACGAGCCCGACCCTCGCCGGCTCCTGACCGTCGCCGCCGACGTCACCGACAGCACCAGCATTGCGGCGGCCCGGGACGCCGCGCTCGACCGGTTCGGCCGCGTCGACGTGGTCGTCAGCAATGCCGCGCTGCGTCAGCGGAGCCTGTTCGAGCCCACCGGGCTGTCCACGGTGCTCGACGCGAGCGACGCCGACTGGCGGGCGATGTTCGAGGTCAACGTCCTCGGAACCCTCACCGTCATCCGCCGGTTCGTTCCGCTGCTGATCGGGGCGGGCGGCGGGAGCATCATCGCCATCGGCACGATCGGCGCGATGACACAGTCGGTGACGCCCGGTGTGTGGCAGGCCTCCCGTTCGGCGGGGCTGAACCAGCCCTACGAGGCGTCCAAGTCCGCGCTCGCCAGCATGATCCTCTCCCTCGCCGAGGAGTTGCGCGGCCATGACATTGCAGCGAACGTCCTGATCCCCGGTCCGACGATGACGACGGGTTCGGCCGAGATGGCCGCCGCGCGCGCCGCCACCGGGTTCGTGAACCCGCCCTACCTGCGCCCCGAGCACATCGTCCCGGCCGCGTTGCACCTCGCAGCACAGCGCGGCGGGACAGGGCAGACGGCCTCGGCGATCGACGCCGTCGCCTGGAACGACGAGCACGGACTCGGCGGCCCGGACCTCTGGCACGCGGACACGACACCGGATCACGGCTGAGGTCCGGCAGGGCAAGCGGCTCAGACGACGGTCGCGTCGATGGTGACCGGAACGTTGTCACGGGTGGCCTTCGAGTAGGGGCAGATCTGGTGGGCGCCCGCGCCGAGCTCATCCGCGGTCTGCTGGTCGACGCCGCTGAGCTCGATGTGCAGCGCCGCGCTGAGCAGGAACTCGTCCAGTTGCCTGTCGTGGTGCAGGGTGACATCCGCGATCACCGCCAGGTTCTTCACCGGCACCTTCTTCTGTGCGGCGACGCGTTTGACCGCCCCGAGGAAACACGACGCCCAACCCGCGGCGAGAAGCTGCTCCGGATTGGTGGCTCCGCCGACTCCGCCCATCGCCTTCGGAATGGCGAGAGTGACGTCGAGGAGACCGTCATCGGACAGCGCGCGGCCTCCGTTGCGGCCCTCTCCGGCGGCGGTGACGACAGCGGTGTACGTGGTCTCGGTCACGGCGAATTCCCTCTTTGTCGGGTTGGTCCGGGGAACAGACCTTTCCGACCGTAGGCAGCATTGCCCGGTGCTGCGCCCGTCGAATGACGCTGTCGGCGTAAGGGCACCCCACGAAGTGACGTACACCGACAGCGGAACCCGGCAGTTGCGGGCGCGAGCCCATCTGCATCTACGGTGCACCGGTGCCCGCGCAGCCGACGACGCGAGGCATCAGATGCGAGCTGTGGGGGCGGGTGCGCATTCATGTTTAGTTATGACTACGTCGTTGTGGGAGGCGGCACAGCTGGATGTGTGGTTGCCACGCGCCTCTCGTCGAACCCGGATTCGCGCGTGCTCCTCGTGGAAGCCGGCGCCCGTCACCCGTTGCCCGAGATGGCCACGCCGCCTGCGTGGATCACGCTGCTGGGGGGCTCGGCCGACTGGAAGAGCGTCACCGTCGAGCAACCGGGCACCGGCACGGTCGTTCAGGTCCCGCGTGGGCGGGCGGTGGGTGGTTCGTCGACCATCAACGGGATGGTTTTCGCACGGGGGCACCGTTCGAGCTATGACGCCTGGACGGCCGCTGGGGCGCCGGGGTGGGGATTCGACGACCTGCTGCCGTTCTTCCGTCGCAGCGAGAGCGCCACAGGTCGTGCGGCGGACGTTCGGGGGGTGGACGGACCGCTGGTCGTCGCGCCGGCGGCACAGCCCCACCCGCTCGCCGCTGCCGGGCTGGAGGCCGCCCTGGAGGCCGGACACCTGAAGGCCACCGACATCAGTGGCGGACTGGAACAAGGATTCGGCTGGACCGACCTGAACATCGTCGGGGGTGCCCGGCAGAGCGTGGCGGATGCCTATCTCCGGCCGGTCGCCGAGCGGCCCAATCTCGACGTCGTCACCGACGCACTGGTGCATCGGATCCGCGTCGAGAACGGGACGTGCGTGGGAGTCGACTACACCGCAGGCGGCGGGCTGATCTCGGCCGACTGCTCGGGCGAGGTGGTGCTCACCGCAGGAACCATCGGGACGGCCCATCTGCTGCTCCTGTCCGGCATCGGGCCGCAGGCACACCTGCAACAGGTCGGGGTCGACGTCGTCGTGGATCTCCCGGGCGTCGGCGAGAACCTGCACGACCACCCGGTTTCCGGGGTGATCTACAGCGCCGCCCGGTCAGTCCCGACGGGAGTCAACAACCACATCGAAGTGCTCGGGCTGATGCGCAGCGCCGCCGACGTGGACGCTCCTGACCTGCAGGCCTTCTTCGTGACACCGCAGCCCGGTGTCGACGACCAGTACATGATCGCGTTCTCCGCGATGGCACCCCGCAGCCGCGGGTCGGTGCGGCTGGCACGTGCACGGCCCGACGCGGCGCCGCTGCTGGATCCGAACTACCTCGGCGACAGTCATGACCTCGAGATGATGGTCACCGGACTCCGGCTCGCCAGGGAGATCGGAAACCAGAGCTCGCTGTGCAGCTGGCGCGACGCCGAGGTGGCGCCGGGCCCGGGCGTCGATGGATCCACCTCGCGCGAGTACCTGCGGGCCGCTACACAGTCCTACTACCACCCCGTGGGCACCTGCCGTATCGGCAGCGACGAGATGTCCGTCGTCGACACCGACCTGCGCGTTCGGGGAATCAGCGGCCTGCGTGTCGCGGATGCCTCTGTGATGCCCTCGATCCCCTCCGCCAACACCCTCGCCACCGTCGTGGCCATAGCCGAGCGAGCGGCGAGCCTGATCCAGGAATGACCCTGCGCCCCCGATCAGGAACGATCGACGTCGATGACGGCCTGGGCGAACTCCTGCGGCGCCTCCTGAGGCACGTTGTGCCCGATGCCCTTCAGCACCCGGTGCGAGTACTTGCCGGAGAACTGTTTGCGGTACGCGGCCCCGTCGGCGGCGGCTCCGTCGAAATCACTCGCGATCGTGATCGTCGGCACCGCGATGACCGGAGCTCCGGCGAGTTTCTGCTCGAGCGCGTCGAATTGCGGGTCGCCCTTGGCCAGGCTCAGCCGCCAGCGGTAGTTGTGGATGACGATGCCGACGTGATCCGGATTGCTGAAGGATGCCGCGGTGCGCTCGAACGTGGCGTCATCGAAGTTCCACGTGGGCGAAGCGGTCTTCCAGATCAGCTTGTTGAAGTCGTGCCTGTTCCTGCTGTAGCCACGCACGCCGCGATCCGTGGCGAAGTAGTACTGGTACCACCATCCCAGCTCCGCTGCCGGCGGCAGCGGCTCCAGGTTCGCCTTGAGACTGGTGATCAGATAGCCGCTCACGGACACGAGTGCCCTGCAGCGCTCGGGCCACAGCGCCGCCATCACACAGGCTGTCCGGGATCCCCAGTCGAAACCGCCGAGGATCGCCTTGTCGATATCGAGGGCGTCCATGAGCGCGATGATGTCGGTGGCCACGGCCGTCTGCTGCCCGTTGCGGAACGTCACCGGCGACAGGAAGGACGTCGATCCGTAGCCGCGCAGGTAGGGGACGATCACACGGTAGCCTGCCGACGCCAGTACCGGGGCGACGTCCACGTAGCTGTAGATGTCGTAGGGCCAGCCGTGCAGGAGAATGACCGCAGGACCGTCGGCAGGCCCGGCTTCTGCGTATCCGATGTTCAGGACTCCGGCTTCCACCTGCTTCACCGAACTGAACGACGTATGCGTCGGCGGATTCGGCGGCGTCGGTTGAGCCTCCGCACAACCGGTGACCGACGCAATCGACGCGGACGTCACAGCTGCGGCCACAGCCCGCGAAAACGCTCTCCTGCTCAGCACCCCGAACCCCGATCCGCAACTACCGCTCCCGCCCCGGACGTCATCGCCACGGAAACAGTCTGAATTCGGTGTGTGACACACAAGTGACCATAGGTACAGGTCAGCCGAATTCGCTACCGTCGGATGACGCTGTCGGTGTACGTCAACTCGCCGCCGTCGACGTGCCGGGCGCTTCGGCGGACGGCCGGAGCGCAGCCCCGAGCTCGGCACGAGAACTGACACCGAGCTTGGGGAAGATTCGGTGCAAATGCGTGCTCACCGTCCGGTGAGACAGATAGAGCCGCTGGCCGATCTCCCGGTTGGTCAGCCCGTCGGCGGCCAGCTGGGCGATGCTCAGCTCGTGCGCGGTGAGCTGGTCGTGGGCGTTCGGACTGCGGTTCGGGCTCGCCTCGCCCGAAGCGCGGAGCTCCGCGCGTGCCCGCTCGCTCCACGGGATCACCCCGACGGCGTCGAACGTCTCGCGGGCTGCCCGCAGGTGCACACGGGACTCGGCCGCGCGCCGCTGACGCCGCAGCCACTCTCCGAAGGCGAGCAGGACGCGCCCGCGCTCGAGCGGCCATCCGGTGAGGTCGGCTCCGAGCGCAGCCTTGAACAGATCCTCGGCCTCGTCACCCTGCGCAAGAACGGCCCGCACGTAGCGCAGGCCGATGTGCAGCGCCGGTGACGACGTCGTCGGCGCGAACGTCTCCAGCTCACGCAGGATCTCGCGCATCGCGTCGGCCTCGCCCGTGCGGATGGCCGCCTCCGCCAGTTCCGCGATGGCGTAGCAGTGCAGGGCGAGCTGGTAGGCCGGGTCGGCGGGGTCGTGCATCCGCCGCAGGTCCGCGAAGGCGTCGGCGTAGCGGCCTTCGCCGAATGCGGTCAGGCCGCGCGCCACCTGCACCGTGGCCAGCACCGGACGGGCCCCTGCGGCCAGGCCCACCCGCTCGGCCTCCGCGGCCAGCACCGTGGCCGAATCGTAGGTGCCACGCAGCGCCGCGATCTCGGCTTCGACGGCCCTGGCCAGCCCGTACATGAACGGCTGATCGGTCTCCTGGGCGAGCCTGCCGGCCTCCTCCGCCGCCGGCAACGCCACCGCGAGGTCGCCCAGGCGCACCGAACTCCACGCCTGAACGGCCAGCGCCCTGGTCAGCAACCCGAGCCTGCCCTGCGCACGCAAGCCGGACAGCGCGCCGGCGGAGAACCGTGCCGACAGGTCGAACGCCCCGACCTGCAACGCGGCGCTGCCGAGAAAGCGCTGCACCTGAGGATCCCCGCCGGAGCGGCCCGCCAGTTCGCGCAGGGCTGTCACGACCGTTCCGCCACGCTCGATCGGGGCGACGTAGGCCGAGATCGCCACCATGCGGGGATCGGCGTCGTCGATGGGCAGCCGGTCCGCCACCGCCACGATGTGCTCACGCGCCGCCGATCCCGGCTCCGTCCAGAAACACTGCATCCCTGCGCCCCAGAGAATGCGGGTGGCCAGATCGACATCCCCGTCGGTGGCGACCGCCTCGGCGAGGCTCGCGAGTTCCAGCGGCCTGGCGAAGCCATCGCGCATCCCGTCGTCGAAACCGCTGCGCAGCCAGGTGGCCCGGGCGCGTTGCTGCGCTGTGAGTTCCAACGTGGAGACCTGAGCCAACAGGTGCTCGACGACGTCCTTGCGGCCGGACTCGACCGCGAGGTCGGCTGCTCGCAGGAGCCGTTCGGCACGGCGGGTGGGTGCGTCACTCAGCCCCGCCGAGCGCTCCAGGGCCGCGATGGCGGCGGCCACCCCACCCCGGCGTTGTGCCCGGTCAGCGGCCTGCTCCAGCTCGAAGGCGACACCCTCGTCCGTACCCGCGGTGGCGGCCGCCCGGTGCCAGGCCCGCCGGTCCGGTTGCCCGCACAAGGTCTCGGCCAACGCCCGATGGGCCGCATGCCGCTCGCCCGCGTCGGCGGCCTGCGGGATCGCGGAGCGCATCAGCGGGTGCCGGAAGGTCAGCGTGCTCGGACCGAGCTCGATCAACCGGGCTTCGACAGCGGGGGTCAGCACCGCAACGCCGACGGCGGTTCCGAGTGTCGACGCCGTGGCATCCAGCGTCTCGGCGAGGGATCCGCTGTCGTTGAGCGCGGCGATCAGCAAGCTCGCGCGGGTGTCGCCGGGTAGTCCCGCCACCCGGGCGGTGAATGCCCGTTCGAGGCGTGCGGTCAGCGGCAGGACGGCCGGCAGCATCGCATCGGCACCACCCAGGCACTGCACGGTGGCGGGCAGCTCGGTCAGCGCCAGCGGATTGCCGGCCGCCTCCTTCAGCAACCGCGACCGTACCGCCGGCGCAAGGCCGGGCGCGGCCGCGTCGAGAAGCGCGGCCGCGGTGTCCTCCGGTAGCCGCTCGACCCGCATCGACGGCAGGCCTGCGTCATCCAGGCGCGACGCGGCGCCGTCACGCATGGTCGCGATCAATACGATGGGCTCGGCTTCGAGACGGCGCGCCACGAAGGCGAGTACGTCGGCGCTGGAGCGGTCCAGCCAGTGGGCGTCCTCGGCGATGAGCACGAGCGGGGTGTCGGCAGCCGCGTCGGCCAGCAGGTTCAGTACGGCGAGCCCGACGAGGTAGACGTCCGGCACTGCCTCATCCGCGAGCCCCAGCGCGGCACGGAGTGCATCGCTCTGCGGGCCGGGGAGGGTGTTGATACCGGCTCGGATCGGGCGCAGGAGTTGGTGCAACCCGCCGTAGGGCAGATGCTGTTCGCACTCCACCCCTGTGGTGGAGAGCATGCGTATGCCCGAACCGGCGACGCGCCGGGCCGCCTCGCTGAGCAGAGCCGACTTCCCGATGCCGGCTTCCCCCCGCACGATCAGAGCGCCGCCTCGCGTCCCCACTCCGTCGATCAGCTCGGCCAGGCAGCTCGTCTCCACGTCCCGCCCGAAAAGCGGCATTCGCCCGCACTCCTACCTGTCCGTTCATCCACTGACCGCCGCACGATGCGGTACGCGTTTTCGTCAACCGTACCGCCGCCTTGGAACAAGGCGACGACCGACGATGAACGTCGACAGGAACCTGAATCAATCCGTTCGTTCTCACGCGAGTTTCATTTCGACGAATCCGTTGCTATGCGGACTCCTCCGCGCCCGCACATCCGGCGCGGTCGAGGGCATTGCGCAGTTGCGCTCGGTTCGCGATGCCGAGACGTGGATAAATGCGATACAGGTGGGACCCCACCGTTCGGTGCGACAGATAGAGGCGCTCGGCGATCTGCCGGTTCGTGAGGCCGTCCGCGGCGAGCGTGGCGATCTGAAGTTCCTGGGCGGAGAGCTGCCCACCGATCTCCACTGTTCGCCGGGAGGTGGCCTCCCCCGTCGCTCGCAGCTCCGCGCGAGCCTCGTCGGCCCACGGCCTGAGCCCGAGCTCGTCGAAGACGTTGCGTGCCCGCCGCAACGGCTCCTTGGCGTCCAACGGTCGCCGACGGCGCCGCAGGCGCTTGCCGTGGTGCAGGTGCAGGCGGGCGCGGTACAGGGACCAGCCACCGACTTCCCCGTCGAGAGCCTCCTGGTACCGGTCGTCCTCCTCCGATTCCGCGGCCAGGACGGCCGCGGTGTAGCTCGTCGCGAGGAGCAGCATCGGCGTGGGCAGCCGGTGGGCCAGCGCCGGCAGGTCCGCGAGTAGCTCCCGGGCGCGCGCTGTGTTGCCGGAGGCGACGGCGGCATCGGCCAGATCCGGCGCGAGCCACCAGCGGATGACCGGGTGGTAGCAATTCTGGTCGACGTCGAACGTGGCTGCCAGGTGTTCGAACGCCTCGGTGGGACGCCCGTCGAGCAGTGCGAGCAGGCCACGGGCGTGCCGGGCTCCGGCGAGGATGTAGCGCATCCCCGGCACCAGCCGGCTGGATGCGATGTTGTCGAGCTGTCGCTGTGCGGTGTGCTGGTCTCCTCGCAGCGCACTGACCAGCGCGATGTTGGTACGGGTGGCGGCTGCGGTGAAGTGCTCGCCGTTCTTCCGGGCGATGCCGTGGGCCTCCTCGGACTCGGCGTGGGCGCGGTCCAGGTCTCCGAGCCATATCCGCACGTATGCGTTCGCACCGAGCATCCTGGCGAGCATTCCGGTCCGCTCCTGGATCCGGCACACGTCGGCTGCCCGCGTGAGCTGGTCGACGCATCGGGGGAAGTCACCGAGGACGAGGTGCGCGCTGCCCAGGAACCGCAGGTCGTCGACGTCGAGTTCCCGGCCGTTCAGCCTCTGGAGACGATCGAGGACGTCCCGTCCACAGCGCTCGGGCGAGGCGTAGGCGAGAACGGCGAACGCCAGGGGGTTCTGCTCGACGGAGTCGAGCGCCTCGGCCTGCGCGACGATCTCGGATCGCGCCGACGGCGACGCGCCCTGGAAGAAGCATCGCGTGGCAGCGCGCCACAACAGGCTGCCCGCCAGTTCGTGCTCACCCGCCCCGCTCGCCGTGCCCGCGGCCCGTGTCAGCTGTGCGATCCACCGGTCACCGTCGTGCGGATCGAACGCCACGACCTCGGCGACGTTCAGTAGTCGCGCGCGCCCGACCGTGCTCAGCTCACCCGGGTCTGCCTCGTCGAGCAGCGCCCGGGCCTCGCTGTGGGCACCGACCTCGGCGGCCAGTTCGGCGGCGCGCACGAGCAGGGCGCTTCGGCGTTCCGTATCCGACGCGAGTGCGGCCGCACGCTGCAGGGCGGTCAGCGCGACCGTCGCCGCCTGCCGCCCACTCGCCGCGCAGGCCAACTGCTCCAGCTCCTCCGCGAGCTGATCGTCCGGGCCGAGCGCGGCGGCGGCACGGTGCCAGATCGCCTGTCGGGGACGCCGGCGCATCGCCGTGGCGAGTGCCCGATGGGTGGCGAGCCGGTCGTGGAGGCCTGCGGTCGAGTAGATCGCCGACCGCATCAGCGGATGCGAGAAGCGAAGACCGGCATCGGCGTACTCGACGATGCCGGCGTCGACGGCCTGTTGGACGGCGTCGGCGGTCACCGGCTCCGGTGAGATCATCGACGCCGCGTCCATGACGACCCGGAGGCCGCACGCGGTGTCGGCTGCGAAGGCGAGCAGGAAGGCGCGCGCGTCCGCGGGAAGTTCTCGGAGGCGCCCCGCGAAGGTCCGTTCGAGGCTTTCGGTGAGCGGGACAACGCTCCAGTTGCCGGGCAGCAGCGTTCGTGCGCTCGGGTTCGTCCTGGGAAGCTCGACGAGCGCCAACGGGTGTCCTGCGGCTTGGGTGAGGATGTCCGTCCGCGCGCCGGCGTCGAGGTCGGGCGCCTGCGCGGTCAGGAGCCGCTCTGCCTCGTCCGGCGAGAGCCGGGACAGCGCGCGCTCGGGTAGGCCGCTACGCCCCAGCGGTTTCCCGTGGCCGGACCGGGCCGCGACCGCCGCGAAGATCCGGTGGCCGCCGAGCCTGCGCGCGACGAAGCCGAGGACCTCCGCACTCAACTCGTCCAGCCACTGAGCATCGTCGACGAGAAGCAGAACGGGTCGTGCGGCGGCCGCCTCCGCAAGCAGTTCGAACGTGGCGAGCGCAACCGTGAACTTGTCCTCCTGCATCTCCTCGGCCCGGAAGGCACCGAGCAGCGCGCGACGCTGGGCCGGGCTCAGCCGCTTCAGCAGCCCCGCGAGGGGATACAGAAGCTGGTGCAGCGCGGCGTACGGGAACCGGTCCTCCGCCTCCACGCCACTCGAGACCAGCGCCGACACGCCGCGGAGCTCCGCCTCGACCCGCAACGTCCGCAGGAGCTCGGACTTGCCGATTCCCGGCTCACCGCGGATGACCAGCGCCGAGCCCTCACCGGCCAGCGCAGAGTCGAGCATGCAGCGCAATGCGGCGAGCTCCGCGGCACGTCCGACGAACGCGGTGCTGTGCTCGCGCACCGTCGACGAGCCGGCGGCGCGCCCGTTCTCCGGCGCGACCGTCGGCCGGAGCGACCGGCCCTCGTCGACCGCCTCGGCAGCGGTGCGGGACCACCTGGCGTATGCCACCCGCCCGTCGGGTGCCGGCGCCGCACCGCCACTGGCATCGACGGCGGTGAGAAGCGCACGATGCCGGCCCGGCTCGCTGGACTTCGACGACATGGTGAGCTCCCGACTGTGGACGGCGACGATGCGTCCGGCGCCTGGGCCGCGGTCCCTCTGGCGGATTCGGCCCTTTGACGCACTGTCGCGCGTTCCGGCTCACCTCGACCCCGGGCGACTCCCGGGCAGACACCCGTGAATGGCGGCGCCCGGGATGCGCGAACTCACGCTCCGTCGGCGCGCTCTGCTGTGCGTGCCGGCACGCCGCCGAACTCGGGGGATGGCGTCCGGATCGTCGCTCACGGATACTCCCCCGATGGTGCGGCGAAGGCAGGCCCCGGTGACGGTGTAGCCCCGGTGTTGCGAGACCGGCGCAGCGAACGTGAGGCGCTCGATCAGCTCGTCGATGCTGTTCGGGCCGGCGAGGGCCGGGCACTCGTGCTGCGGGGTGAACCGGGTGTGGGCAAAACGGCGCTCCTGGAGTATCTGACCAGGCGGACATCTGACTGCCGAATGGCCCACGCCACGGGGATCCAGTCGGAGATGGAGCTGGCGTTCGCCGGCCTTCACCAGCTGTGCATCCCGATGCTCGACCGGCTCGACCGGCTCCCGTTGCCACAGCGTGATGCGCTGTCCACGGTTTTCGGGCTCAGCGGCGGAGATCCGCCGGATCGATTCCTGGTGGGTCTGGCCGTGCTGGGCCTGCTGGCCGAGGCTGCCGATGGACAGCCGCTGATCTGTGTGGTGGATGACGCCCAGTGGCTCGACCACGCCTCGGCGCAGGCGCTGGCGTTCGCCGCCCGCCGCCTGATGGCGGAGTCCGTGGGGGTTGTCTTCGCGGCGCGTGACGGCGAGGCGGCGGAGCTGGCAGGCCTGGCGCAGCTGGTGGTCGCGGGGTTGCCCGATGCCGATGCGCGGGAGCTGTTGTGCTCGACGTTGCGCGGGCCGCTGGACGAGCGTGTGCGTGACCGGATCGTGGCCGAGACCAGGGGTAATCCGCTGGCGTTGCTGGAGCTGCCGCGTGGGTTGACACCGGCAGAGCTGGCAGGCGGTGTCGTCGTGAGTGGCACCGGCACGCTCGCCGGGCAGATCGAGGAGAACTACCGGCGACGGCTCGCGGCTCTCCCGGCCGAGACGCAGCGGCTGGCGCTGGTCGCCGCGGCCGAACCGCTGGGCGACCCCGTGCTGCTGTGGCGCGCCGCAACACACCTGGGCATCGGCGCCGAGTCCGCAGCACCGGCGGCCTGGGCCGGGTTGCTCGAGATCGGACCCCGGGTGCGGTTTCGCCACCCCTTGGTCCGCTCGGCGATCTACCGAGCCGCGTCGCCCGAGGAACGGCGGATCGCACACCGTGCACTGGCAGACGTCACCGATCCGGAGGCCGATTTCGATCGTCGTGCCTGGCATGCCGCGCAGGCCACAGCGGGACCGGACGAGAAGGTAGCCGCCGACCTGGAGCACTCGGCCGGGCGCGCGCAGGCACGCGGTGGACTCGCCGCAGCCGCCGCGTACCTCGAACGGGCCGCCGAGCTGACCGCCGACCCGGACCGCCGGGTGCAACGTGCTCTCGCCGCAGCGCAGGCCACACACCTGGCAGGCGCCCCCGACGCGGCACTCAAACTGCTCTCCCTGGCCGAGGCATGCCCCCTGACCAAACTCCAGCGCGCCCGGGTGGACCTGCAACGCGCCCAGATCGCCTTCACCCTCAACCGCGGCAGAGAAGCCCCACCCCTGCTGCTGCAGGCCGCCAAGCAACTCGAGCAACTCGACGTCGAACTCGCCGGCGAGACGTACCTGGACGCCCTGCTCGCAGCAATGTTCGCCGGCGCGCTCGCCGGCGGCGTCAGCGTGCAGGAAGCCGCCCACGCCGCCCGTGCCGCCTCCACCACGTCACAAACCCCACGCCCACCCGACCTGCTCCTGCAAGGCCTCGCGCTGCGGTTCAACGACGGCTACGCCCCAGCCGCCCCGACGCTGAAGCGGGCGCTCCGCGCGTTCCGCGAGAACGATCTCTCCCCACAGGAGGGGCTGCGCTGGCTCTGGCACGCCTGCATCACCGCCGCCCACCTCTGGGACTACGACACCTGGGAACTGCTCGCCACCCGCTTCGTCCGCACCGCACGCCAAGCAGGCGCCCTGACCATGCTTCCCCTCGCCCTCAGCCAACGCATCGGCGTGCACGTCTTCCTCGGCCAGCTGAGCGAGGCCACCTCGTTGCGTGAGGAGCTGAGCTCGGTCACCGACGCGACCGGGCATCCCCCACCACCCATCGCCATCCTGCTGCTCGCCGCATGGCAGGGCCGCGAACCCGAAGCACGTGGACTGATCGAGGCCACCACCGCGGAGGTACTTCGCCGCGGCGAGGGCGACGGGCTGGTCAAAGCCCAATGGGCGGCAGCACTCCTCGACAACAGCCTCTGCCGGTACGAGGACGCACTGGCCGCGGCCCAGCAGGCCGCCGATCAGCCGCCGGTGCTGGGCGTCGCCCCGTGGGCCGCGTTGGCCGAACTCGTCGAAGCCGCCACCCGCTGCGGGATGCCGGAACGCGCCACCCACGCTTTCCGTCAGCTCGCCGACGTCACGCGCGCGAGCGGCACCGGCTGGGCGCTGGGCATCCAGGCCCGCTCCCGCGCGCTGCTGAGCCGCGGTGAGGACGCCGAGAGCGCCTACTGCGAGGCGATCGACCGGCTGGACCGCACCCGCGTCCGCGGCGAACTCGCCCGCGCCCACCTCCTCTACGGCGAATGGCTACGCCGGGAAGGCCGACGGCGGGGCGCACGCGAGCACCTACGCGCCGCCCACGAAACGTTCACCACGATCGGCGCCGCGGCCTTCGCCCAGCGCACCGCCGCCGAACTGCGGGCCACCGGTGAGTCACCGCGCAAGCGGACGGTCGAGACGAGCACAGCGCTCACGCCGCAGGAGGCCCAGATCGCGGGGCTGGTGCGTGAGGGACTCTCCAACCCCGAGATCGGTGCCCGGCTGTTCATCAGCCCGCGCACCGTCGAGTGGCACCTCGGGCGGATCTTCTCCAAGCTCGACATCACCTCACGTAAGCAGCTCGCCCGCTGAGCACGCGGCTGCACCCGGTCCCACCGCGGAGACAGCGCACCAAGGTCCAGGCCGACGGCTCAGTCGCCACGCAAGCCGGCGAGCATGGCGCCGATGGTTGCGAGTGCGTCGGCGCGGGCCTGGTCGGGGTCGTCGGCCTCGGCGACCTGGATTGCGGCCTCACCGGCCAGCGCGCAACAGAGCCGCGCGAGCAGGCTCACCGACGTAGGCGCGATCTCGCCCGCGTCGACGAGGCCGTCGAGCAGGCGTTCGAGCAACCGCGCGGTGTACTGGTGGTCGAGCTCGCGCCAGCGGCGCCACCCCAGCGCGACCGGCCCCTCCTCGAGGACGATCCGGCGGAACCGCGTCTCGGTGGCGAGTTCGAGGAACCGTTCCAGGGCGGCGCGGGCCGCGTCGCTCGGTGACGCGCAGGCCTCGGCCCTGGCCATCACCTGTTGGACGGCGTCGGTCTCGACGCGCTCGAAGACCGCACGGAACAGCGCCTCCTTGTCGGCGAAGTGCCGATAGACCGCGCCCTTGGTGAACCGTGCCGCTGCGCCCACGGCATCGATCGACGTCGCGCGGAACCCTTCGCTCACGAAGAGCGCTTCGGCCGCGGCCAGGATCGACTCCTTGGTCTGCTGGACGTACTCCAGGCGCTGGGACTTGACATCCGGCATGAAACCGACAGTACCTTAGATACTGTGAGTATCGCGGATACCAGTGCCACCGTCCCGTCAGCGGTTCATCAGCAGGTGGTCGGCCGATTCGCCGCAGGTTGGCGGCAACCGGACCCCCACGCGTGGGACGACCTCCTGGCCGACGACGTGGACCTGCACCAGCCGCTCATGGACGACGGCGTCGGCCGCACACACTGGCACCAGGAGTTCGCCCGGCTCCAGGCGTTCCTGCCCGACCTGCGCGGCGAGATCGTCGGGTGGGCCGCCGACGACGAGACGATCTACGTCGATATCCACTGCGTGGCGACCGCCGGTGGCCGACCCCTGGAGTTCCGAGCGATTGACCGACTCACCGTCACCCCCGACGGCACCGTCACCCGACGGGACTCCTTCTTCGACCCCACCCCACTCGTCACGGCACTGCTCACACGGCCGGCGGCCTGGGCCGCATGGTGGCGCTCGGGTGTGGCCCCGTTCGCCGCCCGCCGGGCGCTACTCGGCCGGCGGCACGCGATCAACGGCGTCGACGAGCCGGCCCGCTCGATCACGCCCTTCGGCTGGACAGAACTCCGGCGACCGCTGCCCGTGTGGCTCGGCGTCATTCGCGGTTGCGTCGGCGTGACCACCCTGGCTCGCCCTCGGCTTGTCTACCGCTGCCTCGGATCGCACGGCGAGCCGCCGGTCGCGGGGTTCCTCGCGCGCGCGTTCGGGGCCCGTGAGCTCGCCATCGCGCTGGCCACCCTGAGCTCGGACCCACGTACCGCCCGGGCCGGCCTCCGGCTCGGGATGATCGCCGACGCGGCCGACGTCGCCTCGATCCTGCTCGGACGACGGCGGCGCGGCATCGCGGCCGGGGCCGCGCTCATGATCGGTGGCGCCGCCGCACTCTTCGCCACAGCCGGCGCAGCCGTCCTCGCCGACGGTGACACCATCGAGCACCGCGGGCGGCGGCGCGAAGATCGACTCCAGCGACCTCGACAGGAGACCGAGCGGTCATGACCTTCTCCGAGCAAGCATCCAGCCCGAGGTTGCAGACGCCGACCGGCGAGGTGATCGACACCGCCCTGCGTCAGGTGCGTACCCACGACCATGCGGCCTTGGTTCGCGCGATCCAGACCTGGTGGGGCGACTCGCGCACTCCGCAGGAGGCAGAGCAGCTGTCCTTGCTGCTGCCCCGGCTGTTCGTGGAGTTCTTCCGCGACACCAGCTTCGTCGTGGAGCGAGGAGAGGCGCTCGCAGGCTTCCTCATCGGGCTGCACCCGGCCAGTGACCCGGAGGAGGCCTACATCCACTTCGTCGGCGTGAACCCGAACCTACGGCGCGCCGGTGTCGCCCACCGCCTTTACACCACGTTCTTCGAACGAGCACTCGCCGCGGGACGCCACCACATCCGGGCCGTCACCTCACCGGCCAACTCCGGCTCGATCTCGTTCCACCGCGCGATGGGGTTCGTACTCGAACCGAGCGGCTATGAGATCGACGGCGTGCCGGTGCACCGCGACTATGACGGTCCGGGTCAGGATCGGGTTTCCATGCGGCTCACGCTGAGGGCGCCTTCCTCCGGCCCGTCAGGACTCACGCGTGTTGCTCCCCCTGAATGACGCTCGCCAGGAACCCCAGTTCCACAGCCGGCTGCGCGGGAATGAAATGGCCGACGCCGGGGAGCAGCCGCACCGTCGCGTGCGGTACCGCCCCGTCAAGCCGCCGCTTGGTCTCCGCGGAATCCACCATGACGTCCAGTTCCCCGACCAGTACGTGCACGGGCATGGTCAGCCGTCGTAACGCGTCGTCGTCGAACACGGGAAGCTCGTCCATGCGGTAGCGGTAGTTCTCCGCAACGAGCATCACCTCCTCGACGATCATCGCGGCGACCTCGGGCTCCATGGTCGACAACCCTGCGCCGAGCATCCCTGTCACCGTCTTGCGCCGGCCCCACCGGCCGAGAGAGTTCAGCAGAAGGGCCTTGACCAAGAATCCCTTCTTCTGCCTGCCGATACCCGTCGGGCACGACAACGCCAGGCGTTCCACCCTGCCGGGCCGGCGCGTGGCGTAGTCCAGCGCGAGCCAGCCGCCGAGCGAGATCCCCATGATCCGGACCTGCTCCAGCCCGAGGAAGTCCAGTACCGCATCCAGCCACACCGCATACCTGTCGGACGCCATGGGCGGCCGGGACGCCGCGCTGAGGCCGTGCTCGCCGATCATGTCGACGGCGTACACCCGGAAATGCGTTGCGAGTTCCGGGATGCTGCCGATCCATTGCGCCGAGTTGCCTCCGGAGCCGTGCAGCAACACCAGCGCAGGTGCGGTGGCCGGGCCGGATGCGATGACGAAGGTCTCGCCCTCGCGCGTGGGCACGTGGAACCGTTCGTTCTCGACCGGCCAGCGCTCCAGCGCCTTCAGATAGCGCTCGCGCAGCAGGCGGGCCCCGGCTTCCGACCGGTAGATCTCGCTCATGTTTCCGGCTCCTCGATCACGGCGCTGATCAGCCCGAAGATGTCCGTGCTCGTGGACAAGCTGCCGAGCACGACGATCTTCAGGTGGGCGCGCTCTTCGTCGTAGACGATGTTCAGGCGCAACTGCCCGTCGCCCTCGCGGCGATGGGCTGTCGCAGTGGTCAGCACGGTGCTCAGGCGGCTGACCGTCTCGGGGCTGATCGCATCGATCTCCACGATGCTCGACACCCCGACATGGCGACGACGGACGACCGTGTCGCGGACGGCGGGCTCGGCAGGCCGCCCGGTGAACGCCTCGAGGTCTGCCCGCGCGATGCGGTACTGCTTGCCGATCCGCACGGCCGTGAGCCGCCCTTCGCGGATGTAGTTGCGCACCGTACGCACGTGCAGACCCAGCCGGTCGGCGACTTCGTCTGCCGTGAACAACTCCTCCGTCACGAAAACTACTGTATCATGCCTTAATCTTCCTGATTACATCGATCGATAGGGAAGGTTACGGTATTCCAGGGTCACACGCCGATCAGGTTGATCAGCCTCCGTGACAGCAGCAGTGGAACTCGTCGACCGGCGCGGCAGAGGACTCAGCGGCGATGCGCAGGACCACGACCTCTCGACCGAGGTGGCCGACCTCGACGCCGTGCCGTCCGTCGCCGGACCAGGGGCGAGGCTGTTCGGTCATTCCTACGGCGCGATCGTCGCCGCGGCGAGCGCGGCGGCCGGAGCGGACAGATCCGCGCTGACTCCGTACGAGCCTCCACTGCCGGTGAGCGGCGCAGACCCCGGTCAGATCGCCGCCACGTCGTCCGTCACCGCAGCGGTCGCGGCCGGCGACCACGACGGGGCCCTGTCGATGATGCTGACGCGCCGGGGGGCACGGCGGAGGCCGACGTCGCAGACCTGCGCCGGACGCCGAAGTGAGCCGGGATGGTCGAGACCGTCCCGCCGTTGCCACGCGAGCCGCACGTCAGCGACGGCGCGGTCGACGACCTCGATCGGTTCACCACGATCACGCAGCCCACCCCTGCTGCTGATCGGCACGGCAACCGCGTCCGAGATCGTGGACGCGACGCGCTTCCTGACCGAGAAACTGCCCACAACCACCGTGGTCGAGATCCCCGGTCAGGGGCATTTCGCACACGTCGCCGTTCCGGACACCGTCGCCGACGCCGTGCGCTCCTTCCTCGGCGAGGCCTGAGCGACCGGCGACGTGCAGCCCGGGCGGCATGACGAGCCTGTCCCGGCCCCGGCCGAAGCCGGAGCCGGGACAGAAGGTTGTCCGTGTGTCAGATCAGAAGCTGGCCTTGGGCACGCCCTGGCCGGGGTCGACCTGGTGCGGCCCGCCCTTGCCCGGGCTGACGTCGAAGTCGAAGATCGCGGTCGGGATGTAGACCGTCGAGCACGAGTTCGGGATGTCGACGACTCCGGAGAGCCGGCCCTCGATCGGCGACGCGCCCAGAATCATGTAAGCCTGCTCCGGCGTGTAGCCGAACTTGACCAGATAGTCGATCGCATGCAGACAGGCCCGCTGGTAGGACAGTTGCGCGTCCAGGTAGTGCTGCTTGCCCTCCAGCGTCACCGAGGTACCCGAGAAGGCCAGCCATTCGCTGAACTGCGGATCCGTGGTGCCGGGCATGAAGATCGCGTTCTCGGAGACACCGTAGGTCTGCATCCCACCCTTGATCACGTCGACCCCGAGATCCATGAAGCCACCCATCTCGATAGCTCCACAGAAAGTGATCTCACCGTCACCCTGGGAGAAATGCAGATCGCCCATCGACAACTTTGCACCGTTGACGAAGACCGGGTAGAAGACCCGGGTTCCCTTGGTGAAGTTCTTGATGTCCTGGTTGCCACCGTTCTCCCGCGGTGGCGCAGTGCGGGCGGCCTCGCGGGCGACCCGGTTGAACTCGTCACCCTCCAGCGTCCCGAGGATGGCCGAGTCGGGCAGGGGCGGCAGCGCGAGCGGTGGCACCCTGGTCGGGTTGGTGTCGATGAGCTCCTGCTCACGTGCGTTCCACTTGGCGAGCAGGTTCGCCGAGGGTGCGGTACCCATCAGCCCGGGGTGGACGATGCCGACGAACGAGACACCAGGGATGTGCCGGGAGGTCGCCACGCCACCGCGGAAGTCCCAGATCACCTTGTAGGCGTCAGGGAACTGCTCGGTCAGGAACCCGCCCCCGTTCTGCGTGGCGAAGATTCCGGTGTAGCCCCAGCCCTGCCCGGCGAGCGGCCCGGAGTCCTCCTGCGGCACCGGCCCGACGTCGAGGATGTCCACCACCAGCAGGTCTCCGGGCTCCGCACCCTCGACCTCGATCGGTCCGGACAGCACGTGCACGCCCGGCAACGGCGCGTTCAACACGTCGTCGGCGGAGTCGTCGTTGTGGATCGCGCCGTCGAACCACTCCCGGCAATCCACCCTGAACGTGTCCCCGGGCTTGACCCGTACATGCGCGGGGATGTCGGGGTGCCATCGGTTGTGACCGACGATCTGTTGATCGGTGAAGCTCTTGCTGTTGTCCAGCGGGAACACGACCTTGGGCATTGGATCTCTCCGTAATCTCCGATTCGCTGAAGAGAAATGAACGTGTCCGTTGACCCGTGGACGCCGAGATGGCAGGGACCGCGGAGTGGATCACGTCGGCCATCGCAACGCTCCGATGGTCACACGGCCGTTGCCCGTGACCGGCTCCGCACGGCTGGCCGCACACGGGCAGCGGCGGCCTTTCGTCCACACAGGCTTCTCCGCACGACACCGCCGGGCCTCACCCGATCCAGGTGAAATCAGCCGATCATCAGAGCAGCCCATCCAGCGGTGCCCGATTTACTCACTCACGAACGACCCGATCCCGACCGGATCGTCCGATACGCCGAGTCTGGCCGGCGCGGCACTCGCCACAGCGGTGCGTCGTTGATACGTACCCCGCGTGTTGCCCACATCGTGGATGTGTGTTCATATGGCGAACCTGACGACCGACTCCCCGCACTCGCTCGATGGCGAGCGACACCCGGATGGGATACCACCCTTGTCCGACACCGCGATCATCATCAACACGGCCGTCGCCGTACTAGCAGCTGTCCTGCTCATCGTCCGGTTCCGGCTCAACCCGGTGATCTCGTTGATCATCGGGGCCGCCTACCTCGGGCTGAGCACGGGAATGGGCGCCGAAGGCACCGTCAAGGCGATCACCACCGGGTTCGGCGAGATCATGGCCGAGGTCGGACTCCTGATCGCCTTCGGTGTGCTGACAGGCTCCATGCTGCAGGAGGCCGGAGCGATCCAGCGGCTGGTCAGCACGCTGCTGAAGACGTTCGGCCCCAAACGCATGCCGTATGCGCTGTCCCTCACCCTCGCCACGGCCCTGCAGTCGATCTTCCTCGACGTCCTGCTCGTGATCTCGGCGCCGCTGGCGCGCAACCTCGCGCCGCGGATCGGCAGCATGGGCACGGCACGGATGGCGACGGCACTCGCGATCGGCCTCGAGTGCGGGATCGTGCTGATGGTCCCCGGTGTCGGGACCGTCGCGCTGGCCGGGCTGCTCGGCGTGCCGCTGGGCAAGATGCTGATCTTCGGGCTGATCCTGATCATCCCCACCGTCGCTCTGTCCGTGGCCATCATGTCCTTCGTGTTCCGGCACGGCTGGTGGGACGCGGCGAAGGACGAGCAGCCGGGCATGTTCGTAGACGAGGCCACCGGCGCTCAGGCCGGGGAGCGGACCCAGGAGCCGGCGCAGCCGGCGGAAGCCGTGCAGCCGGCCGTCGGCGCCACGCAGACCGCGCTGGAACTGCCCGAGGTGCAGCAACGACGTCACATCTCGCTGATCGTGCTGTTCATGCCACTGATCGGGGCGCTCGTGCTGATCGGAGGCGGTGCCGTGCTCGACGTCGCAGGCATCGAGAACCCGGTCGTCACGTTCGTCGCCGACCCGGTCATCGCGCTCCTCGCCGGGCTGATCGGCACGAGCCTCGTCACCCGCTACACGGTGGGTCGTAACCGGGTGGAGCGGTCGATCGCCACGGGATTCCGCGAGAGCGGACAGATCCTGATCCTCACCGGCGTGGGCGGCTCCCTGGCCGCCACCATCTCGGCTGCCGGGCTGGGCGACATCCTCGGGAAGTACTTCACGGCGAGCACGGCGGCTCCGCTGCTAGTGGTGTGGGTGATCGCGGCCGCCCTCCACATCGCCGTCGGGTCGGTGAGCATCTCGGCCATCACGGCGGCCGGCATCCTCGCGCCGGTGGCGCCCGCCATCGGGCTCGACCCGGTGCTGATCGCACTCGCCGCCGGCGCGGGCTCGCTGTTCGCCGTGCATGTCACGAGCAACACGTTCTGGCTACTGCAGTCCCTCATGGGGCAATCGACGCGAGGAACATTGAAGACGTGCTCAGTCGGGGTGTCGGTCGCCTCCGTCGTCGCCATCCTGCTGATCCAACCGCTGGCACTCATCGTCTAGGAGTACTCGTGAACGACGGCCCGATCCGGCCCCTGGGCGGGGTCCGCGTGCTCGAACTGGGCAACTACATCGCGGCGCCGACCGCCGGCAGGCTGCTGGCCGACTTCGGTGCCGAGGTGATCAAGATCGAGCGGCCGGGCACAGGCGACGAAGTGCGCAATTGGCGCTTGTACGCGGGGTCGACGTCGATGCTGTACCGGACGCTCAACCGCAACAAGAAGTCGGTCGTGCTCGATCTGAGGACGACGACCGGCCGGGACACCGTTCTCGACCTGGTGCGCCACTGCGACGTCCTGCTGGAGAACTTCCGTCCGGGCACGCTGGAGAAATGGGGGCTCGGGCCCGACGAGCTGAACGCCGCGAACCCCGACCTCGTCATCTCGCGTATCTCGGCGTTCGGCCAGACCGGCCCGCTCGCCGAGCGCCCCGGCTTCGCCGCCGTCGCCGAGGCCATGGGCGGATTGCGCGAGCTCGTGGGGGAACCGGATCGCCCGCCGGTGCGGGTCGGGGTCTCGATCGGCGACTCGATCGCCGGTCTCTACGCGGCGTTCGGCGCGATGATGGCGCTGTACCGGCGCGAGGCAGGCCGGTCAGGGCGCGCGCCCGGCCGGGCGCCCCTGACCGAACGCGTGATCGACGTGGCGCTCAACGAGGCGGTGCTGTCGATGATGGAGTCGCTGGTGCCCGACCACCTGGCCTACGGCGTGAACCGGAACCGGGTCGGTGGCCGGATGGAGGGCATCGCCCCGTCCAACGCCTACCTGTGCGGCGACGGCTCCAGCGCCATCATCGCCGGCAACGGCGACGCCATCTTCCAGCGCCTGATGGCGACGATCGGTCGGCCGGACCTGGCCGACGACCCGTCGTTGAGCAGCAACGCCGGCCGCTGGGCCCGCCGCGACGAGCTGGATGCCGCAATCGGCGACTGGACGGCAACGCGGCCGCGAGCCGAGGTGCTCGAGCAGCTCGACAGGGCCGGGGTGCCCGCCGGGCCGAGCTACACCGCGGCCGACATCTGCGACGACGAGCAGTACCGCGCCCGCAACATGATCCAGTACCTCCCGGTGGACACCGGCGGGGACGAACCGCGCGAGGTCGGCTTCCCGGGGGTCGTCCCCGTGATCGGCGACGTCTCGCTACCGGTCCGGACGCTCGGACCGGAGCTCGGCGAGCACACATCCGAGGTGCTCGCCGGTGTACTCGGAATGACCGACGAGGAGATCGCGGCGATCACCGCGGGAGAGGAGCAGTCATGACCGACACGACGTCGGAGGAGGTCATCCTGCGGGACGTCACCCTGCGCGACGGGCTGCAGCTCACCGGAAAGCTGCTGTCCACCGAGCGCAAGGTGGAGATCGTCCGGGAGCTGCTGCGGCTCGGCGTCCCCAGCCTCGAGATCGGCTCGATGGCCCGGCCGGATCTGGTCCCGCCGATGGCCAACACCCTCGAGGTGGTCGAAGCCCTGAGCGCCGACGAGCTCGCCAAGTGCTGGATCTGGGTCGCCACGCCCCGGCACGTGGAACGGGCCGTTGCCGCGGGCGCGCTCAACGTCCAGTACTGCTTCTCGGCCTCCGACGCGCACAACCAGGCCAACATCGGCCGCAGCACCGAGGCGAGCCTGGAAGCCATGCCCGCAGCCGTCGAGACGGCTCGGGCGGCAGGCGGCCGGATCCAGCTCTGCATCGCGACGTCCTTCACCTGCCCGTTCGACGGGCCGGTGCCGGAGGAGCGGGTGCTCGGCATCGCGCAGGACGCCCGAGCGGAGGGCGCCGAGGACATCGTGCTCTGCGACACGCTCGGCCAGGCGGTTCCCGCCCAGGTCACGAGCCTCGTCTCGCGGGTGCGGGAGGAGACGCCTGCCCGCCGGATCGTCTACCACGGGCACGACACCTGGGGACTGGGCGTGGCCAACACCCTGGCCGCGATCGCCGCGGGCGCTTCGGTGGTCGACGGGTCGCTCGGCGGGCTCGGTGGCTGCCCGTTCGCACCGGGCGCCAGCGGGAACACCTCGTCGGAGGACATCGTCTTCGCGACCCGGCCCTCCTGGCTCACGCCGAGCGGCCTGGCCCGGATGGTCGAGCTCTCCGAGGACCTGCTCGCCGATCTCGGCGAGCCGAACCGGTCGAAGACCGCGCAGGGCGTGCGGTCGACGGCGTCGGCGTTCGAGTGGGTGGCCGGGCCGCGGCATTAGTTCGGGTAGCGCCCGCCGAGGGTCCTGGTGAGCTTCTCGGCGCTCCCGACCAGCAGGTCCACCCACTCCTCGCACTTCGCCAGCGGCATCCGGATCGTGGGTCCGCTGATCGACACGGCTCCGACGAGCTCCGCGGCGGAGTTGAACACCGGGGCCGACAACCCGGACGAGCCGTCCTCCCGCTCGGCCGTGGTGATGGCGAACCCGTCGCTGCGCGTCTGCCGGATCAGCTCCCGCAAGAGTTCCGGGCTCGTGACCGTCGTGTCGGTGATCGGCTCCAGGGGCCGCGCCAGCACGTCCTCGGCGAGCTCGGGGTTCCACGCAAGCAACACCCGGCCCGCCGACCCGGCGTGCAGCGGGAGGATCTTGCCGACGTACATGTCGCGCCGCAGGACGTGCCGGGTGTCGGCGACCGCCACGCAGACCCGGAACCCCTGCTCCTCACGGAAGAAGCAGCTCGTCTCCCCCGTGGCGTCGCGCATCTCGCGCACCACCGGGTTGACGATCGTCAGCACGTCGACGCCCTTGACCGCGGGAGCCGCCCAGTACGCCATGCGCACGCCGATCCGGATCTGGTCGCCGACGCGGTCCAGCAGCCCCTGCGCCACCATGTTCGTCACCAGCCGCTGGACGGTCGAGGTCGGCAGGCCGGTGGCCTGCTGGATCTCACTGAACGTCAGTGCCGGGCGGGCGAGGGAGAACGCGTCGAGGATCTCGGTGATCTTGCCGAGCACCAGCAGCGGCGTGTGCCTCGACGAGCCTGAACCCTCGTCCACGGACATGGTCGAGAATCTAGACCGTGCAGTGCCCGGGCTCACGTCACCCGGCTCGGTTGCGCGTGACGAGGGCGACGTGGCCGCGAGGCGTGGCGAGGACGCTTGCCGGACCGCCAGAACGGGAATGGCATGGCCATACAGCCCGCGCCTGCTCACCGTCTCATCCACTGCCTCGGTGCCCGGGCACGGGTTCGTACGACCGATGCACGCGCAAGTACCTGCCCCTCGCGGGCAGACCGAGAAGGGACGTGACCAGGATGACCGATACCGTGACGCGCACGGCGACACGCGCCACCGGCGGTGCGCGAAAGGCCGCCGGAGGGGCCGGAAGTCGTGTCGCGGGTGAGGTTGCGCGCAAGGCGATGAGCGACGCCGGCACCAGGGTGCTCGGCACCGTGGTCGACATGGCCATCGCGCGGGTCGACAGGGTCGCGACCCGGCTCGACGACTTCGCAGAGAGCGGCGGCACTGGGCTGCGCGAGGCGCTGACAGGCAAGCCCAGGCAGCAGAAGAAGCCCCGCGCGACCGGCACGGCGGTGCGAGCGCGGATGGGCGCCGCGTTCAGTCTCGTGGTCGCTCGCGCCATGGCTCTGCTGCAGCTCCTGCAGCGCCTGGCGTTGCAACTGCTCGAGGCGCTGCAGCGGCTCGCCGGCCGACGCCGCACGGCGCCGGCGAAGAAGCAGACGGCCGACGCGGAGGACGCTCGGCCCGAGGCCGCGGACGAGAACGGCGGACCGCGCAAGCGCCCGGAGAGCCGCGGGGAACGCCGTCCGCGCACACAGCGCCGTCCCAGGCCGGATGCCCAGGCGGAGCGGGACCGCCCCCGACCCCGCCGACGTCCGGCGGCTCCCGGAGGCGACGCGTAGGCGCACCGTGGCTGCCATGAACGCCGGCTACGAGCGGATCCGCCGGCGTCCACCGCGGCCGGTTGCGGCCACCCCGATCGCGGCGAGGACGACGGCGAACCCGCCCAGCCCTCCGGCGACCGTGGCGACAGACGCGAGAGCCCCGACGAGCAGCGGGCCGCCTCCGTCTCCCAGCTCGCGTCCGACCTCGGCCGACCCCATCGTCTGGCCCAGCCGCTCGGGACGTGACCCGGCGGCGAGGTCGGCGAAGGCGACCGGTGTGATCGTCCCGACGCCCAGCCCGACCGCGACCGCAGCCAGGATCAGACCGCCGAGGCCGGGCACCGTCGCGGCGATGACGAACCCGGCCACGGTCAGCGCGAACCCCGCAGCCATCGCCTGCCGCGAGCTCAGCCGGCCGCGGTCGTGCGCCCGGCCTGCCCGCGGCTGAACCAGCGTGGAGGCCAGCGCCAGGCAGGCCACGACCGCACCGGTGGCGACCGGGGACAGCCCGCTGCGCACCCCGATCACCGGGAAGAAGCCCACGCCGACGGACAAGGCGGCTGTCGTCGCCGCGAGTGCCGACGTCGGCCGCAGGAAACCTGGCTCGAGCAGTCTGCGTCCGAGGTCGGCCAGTGTCTGCCGGCGCCGCGGCAACGGGTCGACCACCGGAACCGTGACGGCGATCCAGATCGCCACGGCGGCCGCCACCGCGCCGAGAGTGGCGAACAGCGCCGCCAGCCCGCCGAAGGTGATGATCACGCCGCCCAGCAACGGCCCGGCGGTGTACCCGAGGCCTTTCCATGCGCCGTAGGACCCGAAGACCCGGCCCCGTCTCGTCGGGCCGACCAGCCTTCCGACCATCGCTCCGGCCGCCGGGGAGAAGGCCGACGCGGCCGCCCCCTGGCCGAGACGCACCAGGGCCAGCGCCACGATCGAACCGGAAGCCGGGCTCACCAGGTCGACCACGGTGAACGCGCCGGAGACCAGCGCGAACACCGCGAGGCCGCCGAGCAGAACCGGGCGTGGTCCCCACCGGTCCGCCAGCGACCCGAACACGGGCTTCAGCAACACCTCTGCGATGTCGTAGACGGCGAGGGCGACGCCGAGCGCGAACAACGACACCTGCGCCGTCCCGAACTGCGTGCCGAGGCTCGCGGCGACCGCATGCGCCCCGAACGCGGTGACGAAACCCGCGCTGTACAGCGGTGCCAGCACGCGGAACGCGGTCACTTCGGCGGTCGGCGCGACGCCCGGTGCCGCCCGTTGCGGGTCGGATGCAGGTACGTCGTTCATCGGGTTCCTGGTCTCCTCGTCCGGCCGAATGCGGCGATCTCGCGGATCAGATCTGGTGGAGGGCGGCGAAGACCTGCTCGGTGTACTCCTCCAGCCGCTCCGCGCAGTGCTTGAGCTGCTGGTCGGCCTCGGAGCTGTTCGGCGCGCCGAAGACGTCCCGCGTGCGGATGTCGCGGTGCCAACGGCGGAGCCGCTCGAGGCTTTGTTCCTCTTCCTCCAGCTCGGCCAAGGTGAACTTGCGGGTGCGGATCTCCTTGTCGATCTCGGCGTCGAACTTCGTGCAGTCGGCCAGGAACTCCACCCACTCGGCTGTCCGATCAGCGGTGAACAACGCCACCAGACGGGCCCGGTCCTGCTCCGTGCGACCCGCCCCCAGGACGGCGACCGCCTCCCCGTCGCCTCGCTCCGCCATGTCCCGCACCCGATCGACAGCCGCGTTCATCGTCTGGACGTCCGGCAGGGCCCAGCACCCCTGGCCGATCGACAGAGCACCCACCCGCCGCAGCTCGCGCCAGATGGCGACGCGGTGCCGTGACGGCTGCGCAGGCACGCGAACCGACAACACCAGCCACTGGCACTCCGCCGTCGTCACGTCCAGGAATGTAGCAGCTGTTACACCGAAGGAAGTGCTGCCGGCGGCTGTCCCTGCAGCCTGCAGCAGGTGCGCCGGGTCGAGGTGGGGCGCACCCGACCTCGTTTCCGGAGGGGCTCTGCATGCCGTTCGCCGCCGCAGGACGCGATCGTTCGAATGCGCCGGATTCGGTCGGTACGAAGGAGAGCAGGGACATGAGCAGCAGGACTCGGTCGACGCGGTCTCGGACAGCCAGGTCGCTGGTGGCGGTGGCAGCCGGGGCGGCGGTCGCGGCGAGCGTCGCATTCGTGGCCACGACGCCGGCGGCCGCCGCCTCCGGTGAGCCAGAGCCGGTCGTAGCGACAGTGGAGATCGAGCCCGAGGACTCCTCGCTGGTGCGGACGGAGGACGGCGTCGTGCGTGGCACGGTGACCGACTCCTACCGCTCGTTCCAGGGCATCCCGTATGCGGCAGCGCCGGTGGGCGAGCGCCGCTGGGGATCTCCGCAGCGGCCGGAGCCGTGGCCGGGGGTCCGGGAGGCGACCGCCCCGGCGAGCCCGTGCGCGCAGGCGGGCGACTTCATCGGTGACGTGCCGAGCACCCAGGAGGACTGCCTCTACCTCAACGTGACGACGCCCCGCGACGCCACCGCCGACGTGAAGCCGAAACCGGTGATGGTCTGGATCCACGGTGGCGGGTTCACGTGGGGCTCCGGTGGGATCTACGGGGCGGAGCGGCTGGCCGCGCAGGGTGACGTCGTGGTGGTGACGTTCAACTACCGCCTCGGCGTGTTCGGCTTCATGGCCCACCCGGCGCTGGACTCCGGGCCTGCGGAGCACCTGTCGGGCAACCTCGGGATCGAGGACCAGCAGGCGGTGCTGCAATGGGTGCGCGACAACGCGGCCGCGTTCGGCGGCGACCCGAACAACGTCACGATCTTCGGCGAGTCCGCGGGCGGCATGAGTGGCTGTGCGCACCTGAGCGCTCCGGGGTCGGCCGGGCTGTTCGAGCGGGTGATCATCCAGAGTGGACCGTGCACGCTGCGCTGGCAGTTCCCGGACACGTGGCGGGCGAAGCCGCGGGCTCAGGCCGAGGCACAGGGCACCGAGCTGGCCACCGCGGCGGGGTGCGCGGATCCGGCGACCGCCGCCGAGTGCCTGCGGTCGAAGACGACCGAGGAACTGCTGGCGGCCGACGGTGGTCAGCACGGTTTCGGGCCCAGCTACGGCGGCGGTGTGATCCCCGAGGACCCCGCCCGGCAGCTGGCAGCGGGAGAGACGGCAGAGGTTCCGGTGATGCACGGCATCACGCGCGACGAGCACGTGACGTTCCAGGCGGGCATCGACACGATGATGGGGCCGGTGGCTCCGGCGGACTATCCGGCGGTGCTCGGGCAGTACCTCGGCGTCGACGCTGCCACTGCCGACCGCGTGGCGCGCGAGTACCCGCTCTCCGACTTCGCGGGCTCGACGAGCTGGGCGACGGCGAGCGTGCTGACCGACTGGGGATGGGGATGCCCGGCCACCGACGTCAACCGGCAGCTGTCCCGGGAGAACCCGACCTTCGCGTACGAGTTCAGCGACCGGACGGCCCCGTGGTTCGCCGGGCCGGACCTTCCGGCCTACCCCACCGGCGCCTTCCATGCCGGCGAGCTGCAGTACCTGTTCTCCGGCGCCTACGCGCGCGCCGAGCTCTCACCGGAGCAGCAACTGCTGTCCGACCGGATGATCGGCTACTGGACGCAGTTCGCCCGCACCGGTGACCCGAACGGCAACGGTCTTCCGGAGTGGCCGCACTACGACGAGGGCGGTCACGTGCAGTCACTCGCGGCCGGACCCGAGGGTGTGGGCGGCGTGGACATGGACCGCGAGCACCGCTGCGGCTTCTGGCGTTCCGTCTCCTGACCGTTCGAATCCCCGCCACGCCCGCGACCTCGCCATCGTCGAGGCCGCGGGCGTTTCGGCGCGCGGCACATCGCGGCCGGCCCGCCCCGTCGTCGACTTTGGCCTCCGCTTGACCACCCCATGAAGGGATGGCTATAAAAAGAGCCCATCTGAATGCTGAATGTGGTGTGTTCATTCGACATCCGCGCAGCGTGCCGATCTGCCGCAGGCCGGCTTCTACCGGTCGTTCGTCCCACCGGGTCCATTGATCTTTCCCGTCCGGGAGCACTACTCGGTAGCCACGCTCTCAGGAACGGAAGCAACGGCATGGATCTTTCCGATCGGACACTGGCCGAGGTACCACGCCTCACGGTTCGCGACGTCAGGATCGCGACGTGGATCTGCTTCTTTGCGTGGACCTTCGCCGTCTACGATTTCGTGCTCTTCGGCAATCTGCTGCCCAAACTCGCCGCTGACCTGGGCTGGACCTCGGCGGAGTCGACCGGCATCAACACCTGGGTGACGGCCGGAACCGCACTCGTCGCCTTCGCCGCCGGCCCACTCGTGGACCGGGTCGGACGCCGCCGCGGCATCGTCATCGCTGTCGTCGGCGCCGCCGTCGCGTCGGCCCTGACCGCACTGGCCGGATGGGTCATCGGCGTCGTCGGCGGGGTCGGGGTGGTGCTCCTGATCGTCGTCCGGTCCCTCGCCGGTCTCGGCTACGCGGAACAGGCCATCAACGCGACCTACCTCAACGAACTGTTCGCGAACGTGTACCGCGACGACCCCGCCATGGTCCGGCGGCGTGGGCTCATCTACTCGCTCGTGCAGTCCGGGTGGCCGGTGGGTTCGGTCCTGGCGGCGGTGTCGATCTACCTGCTGTTCCCGCTCGGTGGCTGGTCGCTCTGCTTCATCGTCGCCGTGTTCCCTGCGGTGTTCATGCTGTGGGCCGCCCGCTACCTCAAGGAGAGCCCGCAGTTCGCCGCCCGCCACCGCGCGGAGACGCTGCTCAAGCAGGGGCGTACCGACGACGCGCACCAAGTCGCCGGGCGCGCGGGCGTCGACCTGACCGACCGCTCGGCGCCACTGGCCTCCGCGTTCAAGGGCGAGTCGCTGCGGTCGACCGTCGTGATCGGCACGGCGTTCCTGCTGAACTGGCTCGGTGTCCTCGTGTTCGCCATCCTGGGCACCTCGCTGCTGACGGCCCCGGACGGCAAGAACATCGCCTTCACCAACGCACTCGCGATCCTGATCGTCTCCAATGCCACCGCCTTCGCCGGCTATCTGTTCCACGGCTGGCTCGGCGACCGCATCGGACGGCGCAACGCGATCGCGATCGGCTGGGTCTTCTCGGCGCTGTCCTTCGGGGCCATGCTCCTGGGGCCGTCCGGGAACTTCGGCCTGATCATCGGCCTCTACAGCGCCGGCCTGTTCTTCCTGATCGGGCCGTACTCGGCATTGCTCTTCTTCAACGGCGAGAGTTTCCCGGTCCACACCCGGGCGACCGGCGGCTCGATCATCAACGCCGCAGGTCAGATCGGCGCCATCATCGGCGGGCTGCTCGTCACCTACTCGTTGAGCAGGGGCGCAGGCTGGACGACAGCCGCGTTGCTCTGGGGATGCCTGCCGATCCTCGTCTCGGGTCTGCTGATCCTCGGAGCGCGCAACGTGGACCCCCGCAGAGCGAGGCTCGACTGACCAACGTCCTAGCCGCGCTGCCGGCGTAGCCGCCCCGGCGGTATGCCGTACCGGTCCCGAAAGACCCGGCTGAAATACGCCGGGCTCGCAAAACCCCAGCGTCGCGCCACCACGGCCACCGGCTCGGACCCGAAGAGCAGGTCGTCGTGGCTGCGGGCAAGCCGTCGGTGCCGGATGTAGCTGCCGAGGCTCATGCCCAGCCCGTCGACCGACGAGTAGAGAGTGCGTACCGACACCCCGTGTGCGGTGGCGATCATGTTCGGGCACAACTTCGTGTCGTCGAGGTTGGCGTCGATGTAGTCGAGAACTCGCTCCCGTAGTTGCAGGGCGGGCCAGCGGGCGCGTTCCGGGCCGTCGCCGCCCTGTAGCCGGTTGAGCGGTCGGAGAAGCTCGGTGACGAGCAACGCCGACGCCTCGCGGGCCCCGTCGGCCATCGTGGGCAACTGATCGTTCAGTACCGACAGCACCTGTATGAGCGACCGGGTAGGCGCATGGTCGCGAGGCAGCGTCTGAACGAACGACCGGCGGTAGCTCGGCAGTGCGGTAGCGGCGAGCGAGCGCGGCACGATCAGGGTGGTCTTGGTCAGCGGCTCCAGGATCTCGTAGTCGCCGGTGGCTGCGCCGTCCCAGATCATCGCGTCACCCGGCGCGAGTATCACCCGTTCATCGTCCAACTCGACGGCCTGGCGCCCGGATTCGATGAAGTGCAGCCCGATCACATCACGCGTGTTGGCCGTCACCTGCCGGCGGGTGCGCCGCCCGCGGTGCGGGAACACCGACGTGCGCAGCAGCGACATAGCGCCCAGCCGGTTCTCCTGCACATCCGCGGCAAATTCCTGATTCGGGCCGCTGACCATGTCGACGGCGAAAGCCAGATGTGTAGCGGACAGAAGCTCGCACCATGCCCCGAAACGGTCTCGCAGTGGAATCTCGGACATGCTCCACCGCCGCTCTTGGTCCACGACCTCAACGCTACTGACCGACCGGCGCCCGCACGGTGGGCCGTCGAGTACGCCGGACTGCACGGGGAGACAAGAAGCATGCAGTCACGGACAACTCCGGACGCTTCTATGGCCATAGCGTCGACTCCCGGTGCAGCTCCTGCAGAAGAATTCACAGGGAGGCCGACAGAAGGTCCATTCGACCCGACGAAGGAACGAGTGGCGAGACTGCGAGAGGTGATCACCGGTAACGTCGTTCGACGAACAGAGGGCTGCCGATGCACATCGCGGTTGTCGGGGCAGGACTGGGTGGACTGGCCGCGGCGGTGGCCGTACACCGGGCAGGACACGAGGTCACGGTCCTCGAACGGGCACCCGAACTGCGCGAGGCGGGCGCCGGGGTCGCGATCCTGCCCAACGGGTTGCTGGCCCTGGACTCGCTCGGCGTCGGCGCGCGTCCGCGGGCAAATCCCGACTTGCACGAGGGTGGCGGCTTCGCCCTGCGCGACCGTCATGGACACACCCTGCTCGCTCCCGAGCCGGCGGCCGTGGTCCGCCCGACCGGCTCACCGTTCGTGGCCGTGCGCCGACCATGGCTGCACGGTCTGCTGGCCGGCGCACTCCCTGCGGGCTCCATCCGGACCGGTTCGGAAGTCACCGGAGTGCGGGAAACGGACGTTCACGTCGAATTGGACGGGGTCCCGGACGTGCAGGCGGACGCCGTCGTGATCGCCGACGGTGCCGGCAGCCGGCTCCGCCGGGCACTGTTTCCCACCCATCCCGGCCTCGCCGGCTCCGGGGAGAAGGCGGCGCGGGCGATCGCCCCTGTCGCTCCCGTGGCCGCGGCGCTGGTCGTCGGCGAGCTGCTGGACGATCGCACCGGCGACCGCTTCGGCTGCCTGCCCATGGTCGAGGGCGTCTACTGGTACTCGCTGTGGCGGGCGAGCGCGGACAGCGCGGCGGCCGGTCCCGAGCAGCGCCATCGCTGGCTGCTCGATCGGCGCGCCGACTGGCACCCGTCGGTCGCCGCTCTGATCGAAGCCACCCCTCCCACCGGCGTCCACGTGGTCGAGACGGCCCAGCTCGTCCGGCCGCTGCCCACGCTCGTGGTCGGGCGGGTGGCGCTGCTGGGCGACGCGGCGCACGCGATGACTCCCGACCTCGGGCAGGGCGCCTGCCTGGCGTTCGAGGACGCCGTGGCGCTCGGAAAGGTCCTCGTCGACGCGGATCCGGCCTATGTGCCCGCCGCGCTGCAGATCTACTCCGCCCGCCGGCTGCCCCGCACCTCCCAGCAGCAGTGGGCGGCACGCCGGATGAACCGGATGCTGCGGCTCACCGGTGGCCAGGCACGGGTGCGCAACACCGCGCTCCGGTGCGTCCCGCGGTCACTCGCCACGGACGATCTGGCCGCCCAGTTCCCGTTCGACGAGGACGTGCCCTGACCTCGTCACGTAGCGGGGCCGACCCGCGACATGGACACATCTCGCGGAACGCGGAGCGTGTCGAACAGCGACACGTGTCCATGTCGCGGCTGCCGGGGGTCTAGGCAGGCGTCGCGCGGGCCGTCTCCCGCAGCACGTACTTCTGGATCTTGCCGGTGGAGGTCTTCGGCAGTTCGCCGAAGACCACGCGCTTCGGCGCCTTGAACCGGGCCAGACGACCCTTCACGTGATCGATGATCTCCGCCTCGGTCACCGACGCGCCCTCGTGCACGGTGACGTAGGCGACCGGGACCTCGCCCCACTTCTCGTCCGGCGCGGCGACCACCGCCACCTCCAGCACCGCGGGATGCTCGAAGATGGCCTGCTCCACCTCCACCGAGGCGATGTTCTCCCCGCCCGAGATGATCACGTCCTTGCTCCGGTCCCGCAGCTCCACGTACCCGTCCGCATGCAGCACACCGAGGTCACCGGTGCGGAACCACCCGTCCGGCACGGCCGCGGCCGTCGCCTCCGGGTCGTTCAGATAACCGAGCATCACGTTGTTGCCGCGCAACGCGATCTCCCCGATCGTCGTCCCGTCCGCCGGGACGTCCGTGCCGTCCGCGGCCACCACCCGAGCGCGGCACGAGATCATGTTCCCCACACCCTGGCGTGCCTTCAGCCGGGCCTGCTCGTGGGCGTCGAGGGCGTTCCACTCCGGTCGCCAGTCGCAGATCATCACCGGCCCGAACGTCTCCGTCAGTCCATAGAGGTGCGTCACGTCGAACCCCAGGTCCCCCATCCGCCGCAGGATCGCCGGGCTCGGCGGCGCCCCGCCGGTCGCCACCCGCACGGGTGGCCCGGACAGCGGGGCGGCCTCCGGTGCGTAGGCGATCATCGAGAGCACCGTGGGGGCGCCGTTGAGGTGCGTCACCCCCTCCTCCCGGATCAGCCGCCACACCTGCGCCGGCTCCACCTTGGGCAGGCAGACGTGCGTGGCACCCGCCGCCGTGACCGCCCACGGGAAGCACCAGCCGTTGCAGTGGAACATCGGCAACGTCCACAGGTGCACCGCCGACGGCGAGAGGCCGGTGTGCGCCACCATCGCCAACGCCTGCAGGTACGCCCCGCGGTGGTGGTACATCACCCCCTTCGGCCGCCCCGTCGTGCCGGACGTGTAGTTGATCGACAGCAGCGCCCGCTCCTCGGACGGGGTCAGCGCCAGTGGAGCAGCGGCGGCCAGGAGCTCCTCGTACTGCTCACCGGCGCGCACCACCTGCGGCGGCACCGCCATCCGGCTCAGCACGTCGATGACCAGCGCGTCGAACGCCGGGTCGTGGACGAGCACCGCGGCCTGCGAGTGCTCCAGGATGTAGGCCACCTCGCCCGCGGACAGCCGGGTGTTCACGGCCACCAGTGGCACCCCCGCCCACGGCACGCCGAAGTTGGCCTCCAGCAACACGTGGGTGTTCGGCGCCAGCACGGCGACCGGCCGGCCACCGGCGAGCGGCGCCAGCGCACCTGCCAGGCGCCGGCACCGATCGTGCAGCTCCGCGTACGTCCAGCGCTGCCCGCCGTCGACCACGGCGATGCGGTCACCGTGCGCGGCGGCCGCACGGTCCAGGTAGGACACCGGCGTCAAGGGCTCGAAGGAGAGCGCCTCGAGATCGGTTCCCATCACCCGGCCTCCTCGCGCGGGCGCTTGGCGCCCCAGCGTTCCCAGTGCACGACGTCCTCGACGGGGAGCCGCTTCGGCTCCGCCCAGCGACCTTGTGTCGGGTACCCCATCGGCACCAGCGCCATCGTCAGGGCGTCCTCGGGCAGGCCGAGCATCTCCCGCAGCTCCTCCTCGTGGCCGCCGTAGAGCGTGGTCAGCGACGTGCCGAGGCCGTGGGCCCTGGCGGCGAGGCACAGCTGCTGCACCGCCCCGTAGATCGACGACCCGATGCGCGGGTTCGTGACGTCCGCCGCCCCGCGCAGCACCGGGAACACCCAGACCGGGGCCTCCGCGATGTGGTGGGCGAGGTGCTCGGCGCCGAGGAACCCGCGCTTGGAGAGCCCCCGCGATCCGGGCGGGGCGTTGAGGATGTCCTCGCGCCTGCTGCCGTACGCGGCGTCCCAGTTCTCCCGGTACCAGGCCGCGACCCGCTCCTTCACCTCCGGGTCCGTCACGACGACCCATCCCCAGCCCTGCTGGTTGCCACCCGACGGGCCGCGGATGGCGGCATTGAGCACCGACCACAGGACGTCGTCCGGGATCGGGTCCGGAGCGAGATACCGGCGTGACGGCGTCGAGTGCAGCGCCTCCATGAGCGGAAGGGACTCCGGCGTCATGCATGACCTCCAGTCGTGCAGCAGTGACAAGACGAGTGGACCACGACGGGAGAGTCCCCGCGCCGAGTGCTCCTCACCCGACCTCGGCCGGGGTCGCGAGCGGGGACCGCACCGGCCGGTGACCGGCGACGATCACCCCGTGGGCAACGAGGTCCGCCGACTCCGCGGGGTCGTCGGCGAGCACGAGCGCGCTCTGCACCCCGATGTCGAGAAGGATCTTCGCCGCGAGAGCGGCCGCGTACCGATCGCCCGTCCCGCATCCGCGCACCGCCTGCACGCGCCCGACTCCGGACAGCGCTCGCCTGCGCAGGTAGACGAGCACGCCCCGCTCCGCGCGGTCGATCGCCGCGAGCGCTGCTGCGAGATCGGATGCGCAGCCGCACCGCAGCGAACCCATCACGTCCCCGGTGAGGCATTCGCGGTGCACCCGCACGAGCACCGGGCCGGGGCCGGCCGGCTCGCCACGGACGAGTGCCAGGTGCTCACCGCCGTCGGCATCGCCGTATCCGACTGCCGTGAACAGCCCGTGCACGGTCGGGAGCGTCGTCGACGGCCCGCGGTGGACCGGCCGCCGCTCCGCACGCCAGGCGACGACGTCGGACACGCGCACGACGGCCAGCCCGTGCTGCTCCGCGAGCGCGCCGAGGTTCCCGCATCCGGCGACACCACCGTCCGCGTCGACGGCGGTCGCGAGCGCCGCGGCGGGGGCGAGCCCGGCCGCCAGGCACAGGTCGACCGCGGCCTCGGCCGGGCGCGGCCGCTCGAGGACACCGCCGTCGCGTGCCCGGAGCGGAAGGACGTGGCCCGGCCGCGCGAGGTCACCGGCAGCCGTCGCCGGGTCGGCGAGCGCACGCACCGTCGCGGCCCGGTCGCGCGCGGAGATCCCCGTGCTGACCCCGCAGCGGAGATCGACCGACACGGCGAACGCCGCGCCGTCGGGCCGCGAGCTTCCGGCCGTTGCGATCGGCGGGATCCGGAGCTCGTCCAGGCGCGCTCCTGTCATGGCGACGCAGACGATGCCCGTGCTCTCCCGCACGAGCAGCGACATGAGCGTGGTGTCGGTGTGCTCCGCCGCGACGACGAGTGCCCCCGACCCACCGGCCGCGGAACCCGCCACGTCGTCGATCAGCAGCACCGGGCGCCCGGCGGCGAGGCTGCGGGTTGCGGCCTCGACGCCGGTCGGGGGTGTCACGCGCCCTCCGCAGGCTGTGGCCCGGAGAGCACGCCGTGACGGCGGGCGGAGACGAGCTCGGCGAACCGCACCACCTCGTCGGCGACGGTGTGCAGCTGCTCCACCACCCGAGGCTCGGCGCACACACCATCGGCGAACCTGGTCTGCAGGGAGTTGACCGCCGCACCGTAGGGAGTGACCCAGCCCCGCAGCGCATGCACGATGGCCCGCAGCGCGCTCAGCGTCGTCACCGACGCCTGCCAGCCGTACGCCGTGACGACGAGGCCCACCGAGCGGTCGGCCAGGTAGGGCAGGGCGTCGTCCCGCATCTCCTCGGTGTAGTCGAGGGCGTTCTTCACCAGTCCCGATATCGAGCCGTGGTAGCCCGGCGAGGCGACGATGACCCCGTCGGCCCGCCGCAGGTGCGCCACGAGGTCGCGGGCGACCGGCCCCCCGTCACCCGTCTCGGGGGCGTACATCGGGAGCGCGGCCAGCTCGCTCCCGCCGAACACGCGGGTGCTCGCGCCCTGCGCCGCGGCCCGCGCCACGGCGATCCGCAGCGCCTGCTCGCTCGACGATCCGGTCCGCACCGTGCCGCCGAGCCCGACGACGTGCAGAGGTCGGGTCATGGAGCACCGTTTCCGACATACGCCGTGATCGCGGCGAGCGTGTCGTCGAGGTACTCGAGCAGCATCCCGTGGCCGCCGCGGGGCAACACCTGCAGCGTGGCGTTCGGCATCAGCTCGGCGATCTCCACCGACTGTGACACCGGCGTCAGCACGTCCTCCGCGCCCGCCAGCACGAGGGTCGGGGTCTGCGCCGAGGGCAGGTCCGGCCGGGAGTCGTAGCGGCGCAGCCCGGCGGCCTGGGCCTCGAAGCCCGCGAGCGTCGTCGGATAGGGGTCCTTGCGCGCGAGCTCGGCCTGGGCGGCGGCCACGGTGTGGTCGGACAGCAGCCGCGGCGTGAACGCCCACGGCATCGAGTGCATCCCGATCGCCACGGGGTCGACGCCTGCCCGGCGCAGCGCGAGTCCGGCGTCGAGCCAGCCGTCCTGGATCGCGGTGTAGGACGGGAACGCGTTGAGCAGCACGGCCTTGGAAAGCACCCGCGCGTGCCGGATCAGCATCGACTGGAGCACGGACCCGCCGAGCGACCAGCCGACGGCCGCCACCGGCCCGCGACCGAGGTGGTCCACGAGCGCGGCGGTGTCGTCGGCCAGGTCGTCGACGGCGTACGGACCGGGCGGTACCTCGCTGCGGCCGGTCCCCCGGTTGTCCACCGTGATCACGGTGTAGCCCTCGCGGAGCCGCGGGACGGCAGCGGCCCACGCGAGGGAGCTCGATCCGAGGCCTGCGATGAGCAGCAACGGCGGCCCGTCGCCCTCGACCTCGTAGTACAGGGACACACCGTTGACGGTGGTGCTCGGCATGATGCTCAGCTCCCTCCCACGAGCGTCGACGCGCTCGCTCTCGCACCGACGCGCTGCCTGCTCACCTCGGGCGTCCAGTGGTCCGGCTCGTCGGCCCACAGATCACGCAGCTGCGGGATCACCTTGGTGCCGAACAGGTGTGTGTTCTCGGCCGCCGTCTCCTCGTCCAGGTCGCCCATGTGCAGCGAGGCGATCAGCTGCCCCACCCGCAGTTCGGTGGCGAGCTCCCGGACGCGCTGCGCGACCCGGTCCGGGGTGCCGGCGATGATGTAACCCTTCTCGTCGTACTCCCAGAAGCTCATCTCACCGCGGGTCGCCCGGCGCCGGTCCTCGACCGCCTCGGGCGTGGCCGTCCTGGCGAGGAGACCGGCCAGGGACGCCGCGGAGGTGTATCCGGGCGGAGTGGCGAACCGCGGTCCGGGATCGCGCACCCGCTGGAAGTACCTGACGGCCTCGTAGTAGCGGCGCTCGGCCTCCGCATCGGAATCGGCCACGCAGATCAGTTGCGTGAACGCCATGCGGTGCGGATTCAGGTCGCCGTCGTGCGCCGCCACATAATCCCAGTAACCGTCGACAAGTGGTTTTGCGGCACGCAGCCCGGAGAAAGAGAGGTGACCGTAACAGTAGTTTTCCCGGGTCACCAGCTCCCAGGTTTCGACGCTGTTCGATCCCGGCACCCACACCGCGGGTCGCTCCTGCACCGGGCGCGGCCACAGGTTGACGTAGCGCAGCTGCGTGAACTTCCCGTTGAACGCGAACGGCTCGCGCTCCCGCCATGCCCGCAGCACCAACTCGCGTGCCTCGTGGAAGCGCTCGCGCAGCTCCACGGGGGCCCGGGCGTATGCGAAGGCCGAGTCCATCGGGGTGCCGAAGACGAAGCCCGCGATCACCCGGCCGTCGGAGAGGCAGTCCAGGTAGGCGAGCTCCTCCGCCACTCGGATCGGGGGGTTGTACAGCGCCAGCGAGTCGCCGATCACGAGGATCGCCGCGTTCTCCGTGGAGCTCGCCACGCTCGCTGCCAGCAGGTTCGGTGACGGAGTCATGGCGAAGGGCGTCTGGTGGTGCTCGTTGACGGCCAGCCCGTCGAACCCGTCACGGTCGGCCTGCTGCATCAGCCGGATGAACATCCGGTAGTTCTCCCCCACCCGCCGGGGGTCGGCGAGATCGACGGGAGCGTCCACCCACGTTCCGGCGCCAGGTGCCGGGAAGGCAGCGGGAAGGCCGTCGTACGTGACCTCCGCAAACCAATGGAACTTCACTGACACACCATCCTCGGCCTCGCGCCGGCTCCGACCCGGGGCCATGATGAGCCTCGCCCCGAAATCCGGACAATGGAGATCGGCACACTTGTCCGCGATGCGCGATGGACAGCCTCACACATGCCCGTGAAAGCCGTTCGTTATCAGATCGTTATCTGAAGAGCCTGCGTGAGATCGTTGCTTTCCCGGCTTCCGAGCCTTTAGCGTCTGTGTCCGTCACCACAGCGTCCGTACCACCGGAACGTCCGGTGAACGATCTGGAGAACCGTTACCGGCCAACCGCCGGATGCGCAGTGTTCCCACCGAAAGAACGCACGACGACTTCATCGAGGAGGTACGCCCGTGCTCAAGTTCTTCCTCCTGCGCGTACTGACGACACTGCCGGTACTGGTCCTCGTGACATTCGTCGTCTTCGGGCTCGTCCTGCTGATCCCGGGCGACCCCGCAGTGACGATCGCCGGCCCCGACGCCACTGTCGCGCAGGTCGCCGCCGTGCGGACACGGCTCGGCCTCGACCGCCCGATGGTGGTGCAGTACTGGGACTGGGTCACCGGCGCGATGTCCGGCGACCTCGGCACATCGCTGTTCACCAGCCGTCCGGTCGCGACGTCGATCGGCGACGGGCTGCCGGTCACGATCGCGTTGGCGTCGACGGCGCTGCTGATCTCGCTCATCATCGCCGTGCCGACCGCGATCCTCTCGGCCCTGCACCGTGGGACCTGGCTCGACCGCGTCGCAACGGTCGGCTCGTCGCTGGGCATCGCCCTGCCGTCGTTCTGGCTCGGCCTGATGTTCGTGCTGGTCTTCAGCCTCACGCTCGGCTGGCTGCCGGCCACCGGGTACGTACCGATCTCCGAGGACCCCGCCGCGTGGCTGTCGCACATCCTGCTGCCCGCGCTGACCCTCGGGATCGCGGCCGCCGCCGAGAGCGCCCGTCAGCTGCGGGGCTCGATCATCGGCGTGCTGCAGCAGGACTACGTGCGCACCGCTCGTGCGAAGGGCCTGCGCGCCAGGATGGTGATCGGCAAACACGTCATGAAGAACGCCGGCGTCCCCCTCGTCACCGTGCTCGGCCTGCAGATCACCGCGATGCTCGGCGGCGCTGTGCTCGTCGAGCAGATCTTCGGGGTGCCCGGCCTCGGCCAGGTGGCGATCAACGCGGTCACGACGAGGGACATCCCGGTGATCCAGGGGATCGTGCTGGTCGCCGTGCTGGTCGCCATGGTCTCCAACCTCCTCGTCGACCTCACGTACGGCTACCTGAACCCGAAGGTGCGGCCCCGATGACCCAGCGCGAGCCATCCCCCGCAGTCCCCTCCGTCCCCGAGGTGACCGTCGCCCCCGCAGCACCCGCCGCGTCCGCGATGCCGGCGGGGACGCCGACCGCCGCTGTGCACGGAGGCGGCGCCTGGGCCGACTTCCGGCGCAGGGTCGGCAAGAACCGCGGCGCCGTCATCGCGCTGTGCGTCCTGGCGTTCCTCCTGCTCGTGGCCTTCATCGGCCCGTACATCACCCCGGCCGACCCCAACGCGCAGAACCTGCGTGCGGTGCTGCTCGACCCGTTCTCCCCCGGCCATCTCCTGGGCACCGACCAGCTCGGGCGCGACATCCTCAGCAGGCTCATCGTCGGCACGAGGGTGTCGCTGCTGGCGATCGGACTGGCGCTCGTCGTCGCGATGGTGGTGGGCGTTCCGCTCGGCTTCCTCGCCGGCTATCTGGGCGGCCGATTCGACGGTCTCGTGATGCGGCTGAACGACGCCGCGATGAGCTTCCCCCCACTGCTGCTGGCGATCGCGCTGGTCGCGGTGCTCGGTCCCAGCCTGCGCAACGCGATGTTCGCGGTCGGGATCCTCATGGCGCCGCGGTTCCTGCGCCTCGTGCGCGGCGTGGTGATCGGCCTCAAGGAGGAGACGTTCGTCGAGGCCTCCCGCAGCATCGGCACGCCCACCCACATGATCATCCTGCGGCACATCCTGCCCAACACGCTCTCCCCGCTCACGGTCGCGATCGCCGTGACCGCGGGCTACGCGATGCTCTCCGAGGCGGGCCTGTCCTTCCTCGGCCTCGGCGTCCAGCCGCCCGACGCCAGCTGGGGCTCGATGATCCGCGAAGGCTTCCTCTACTTCGGACGCTCGCCGTGGCTGGGGATCTTTCCCGGTGTGCTCATCGCGCTGACCGTCTTCACCTTCGTCACCCTCGGCGACGGCCTGCGCGACGCGCTGGGCCGGGAGGAGCGCACCGAGTCATGACCGGCGCTGCAGAACAAGTACCCGTGGGCCAGACCCTGCTGCGCGAGCAGGAGAACACCCTGGAGGTCGAGGACCTGGTCGTCGAGGTGCTCACGGAGCACGGCTGGGCCACGGTCGTCGACGGCGTGACGTTCGGCGTGGCCCGCGGGGAGACGCTCGGCATCGTCGGCGAGTCGGGCTCGGGCAAGAGCGTGACGTGCCTGGCCGTCGCCGGTCTGATGCCCCCGCGGCAGACCAGGGTGCGCGCCACGACGCTGCGCGTGCTCGACCACGACCTGACCGCGCTCACCTCGCGCGAGATGGACGACGTCCGGGGCCCGAACATCGCGATGATCTTCCAGGAGCCGATGACGAGCCTCAACCCGGCGTTCACCGTCGGCGACCAGATCGCCGAGGTCCTGCGCCGGCACGAGGGGCTGTCGCGCAAGGAGTCGAAGTCCCGCGCGATCGCTCTGCTCGAACGTGTCGGGGTGCCCAACCCGGCGCGCCGGTTCGGGCAGTACCCCTTCGAGTTCTCCGGCGGCATGCGCCAGCGCGTCATGATCGCCATCGCGCTGGCGTGCAGCCCGGACGTGATCATCGCCGACGAACCGACGACCGCGCTCGACGTCACCGTGCAGGCACAGATCCTCGAGCTGCTGAAGGAGCTGCAGCGCGAGCACGGGATGTCGGTCATCTTCATCACCCACGACCTGGGTGTCGTCGCCGACGTCTGCGACCGGGTGCTCGTGATGTACGCCGGGCAGATCGTGGAGTCCGCGCCGCTCGACGACATCTTCGAGCACCCCACACACCCGTACGCGGAGGGGCTGCTCGCCGCGATGCCGCGGATGGACGACCCGTTCGCGGCGCTGTCCAGCATCCCGGGCCAGCCTCCGCGCGTCGGCGCCATGCCCGAGGGCTGCCGCTTCCACCCGCGCTGCGCCTACGCGCAGGACCGCTGCCGGACGGGCGCTCCGCCGCCACTCGAGCTACCCGTCCCGACGCACGCCACCCGGTGCCTGCGGCACCCCGAGCTCACCCTGCGAGGCACGACGTGAGTGCGGATCCGGCTCCCCTCCTCGACGTCCAGGACCTCCAGGTCACGTTCTCCCCGCGCAAGAAGCTGTTCCGTGAGCGGGTCTCGGTCCGGGCGGTCGACGGGGTGAGCTTCCAGCTGCACGACGGCGAGACGCTCGGCCTGGTCGGTGAGTCCGGCTGCGGCAAGTCGACCACGGCACGCGGGCTGCTGCGCCTGGTCGAGCCGTCGGCAGGCTCGGTGCGGTTGGCGGGCCGCGAGCTCGTCGGGCTGCCGGCGAAAGAGCTGAGGACCGCGCGCCGCGACATCCAGATGGTGTTCCAGGACCCCTACTCCTCGCTCGACCCCTCGATGCTCGTGCGGGAGTCGATCGGCGAACCGATCGACGTGCACCTGCGGCTGGGCCGGGCCGAGCGGACCGAGCGGGTGGCCGAGCTGCTGCGCCGCGTCGGGCTCTCGCCCGACTACATGCTCCGCTACCCGCACGAGTTCTCCGGTGGCCAGCGCCAGCGGCTCACCATCGCCCGCGCCATCGCGGCCGACCCGCGAATCCTCGTGCTGGACGAGGCCGTCAGCGCGCTGGACGTGTCCACGCAGAACCAGGTGATCGGGCTGCTCGAGGAGCTGTCCGCCGAGATCGGGCTGACCTACCTGTTCATCGCACACGACCTGTCGGTGGTGCGCCACATCTCCGACCGCGTCGCCGTGATGTACCTCGGCCGGATCGTCGAGCACGGCGACGCGGCCCGGGTGTTCGACGCGCCCGCTCACCCCTACACGCAGGCGCTGCTCTCCGCGGTGCCGGTGCCGTCGCCGAAGGTCCAGCGCGCCCGCGAACGCATCGTGCTGGCCGGTGACCCACCCGACCCGTCGAACGTCCCACCGGGCTGCCGGTTCCACACCCGCTGCCCCTACGTCATGGAGGTCTGTCGCACCGTGGACCCACTGCTGTCCCCCGCCCTCGGCTCCGGCGAGGTCGCCTGCCACCTGCACACCGAAGGTCCCCGCCTGGGCGGTGCGTCGGTGCGCACGATGCGGTCGGCCCGTCAGGCTCAGGTGCCGGCATGAGGTCCGCGCGGTGGCAGGGCATCGGCTCGATCGGCCTGATCGAGGAGCAGGCGCCGGTACCAGGCCCACTCGACGTCGTGCTCGACATCGGCGCGTGCGGCATCTGCGGCTCCGACGTGCACGCCTTCGCCGAGGGCGCCTGGATCGCCGAGGGCTCCGCGATGGGACACGAGTTCGCCGGCACCGTCATCGCCGCCGGTGCCGGCATCCGTGACCTGGCCGTCGGGCACCGGGTCGCGGTCAACCCGATGGGCCCCTGCGGCACGTGCGCGCAGTGCGCCGCAGGCCGCACCAACCTCTGCGCCGACCCGCACCGCAGCGCCCGCGGCGGGCTCGGCGACCAGGTACTCGTCCCGCACGCCGAGATGGACGGCCGGCTGTTCCGCATGCCGGAGGGGATGTCCTTCGAGGAGGGAGCGTTCCTCGAACCGCTGTCAGTGGCCGTGCGCGCGGTCCGGTCGGCCGCGCCCGACCTCGACGCACCGATCGTCGTGGCCGGGCTCGGCTCGATCGGCCAGTGCGTGCTGCGCGTACTGCAGGCAGCGGGCGCCCGCGACGTGCTCGGGATCGACGTCTCCCCTGCCCGGCTGGAGGTCGCCGCCGCCACCGGCGCGGCCGTGTTCGACTCCCGCTCCGCGGACGCACACGAGCACATCCTCGACCGCTGGGGCACGTCGAACTCGCCGTACCAGCCCGGCAGCGGCAACGTGCAGACGTTCTTCGAGTGCTCCGGGGCCTTGCCGGTTCTCGCGCTCGCCACGGCCGTCACGCGCGCCGGCGGCACGGTCGCGGTGGCGGGGCTGACCAGCACCACACCGCCGGTCGACGTCAACACCGTCGTGCAGAAGGAACTGCGGCTGCTCGGCAGCTTCGCCTACACGCCGGTCGACTCCACCGAGGCGTTCCGGCTCCTCTCCGAGGGCCACGTCCAGGTCGCACCACTGGTGTCACACCGCGTGCCGCTCTCCCGTGTCGCCGAGGCGTTCGCCACCCAGCACGCCGTGGACGGCTCGGTGAAGGTCGTCGTCGTCCCCGACTGAGCCGCCCCCACGTTCATCCGCACATACCGAAAGGGAGACACCCATGGGCAACGCGCTCGAGGGCAAGGTCGCCGTCATCACCGGCGGGGCGAGCGGCATCGGCCAGGCCACCGCCGTCCGCTTCGCCGAGGAGGGCGCCGACATCGTCATCGGCGACCTGGCATCGGCCGACGAGACGCTGCGGCTGGTGGAGAAAGCGGGCAGGCGCGGTATCCAGCTCCGGACCGACACCACGAGCTCGGATGACTGCGATGCGCTCGTCGCGGCGGCGGTCTCCGAGTTCGGCAAGGTCGACGTGGGCGTCGCATCCGCCGGGATCGCCACCGCCGCCGGCCCGAGCAACGTGCAGACCCGCGCGGCGGGCGAGCGGGCGACGCACGTGGTGAACATCGCGACCGAGACCTTCCAGCGCGTGCTCGACGTCAACGTCGTCGGGGTGATGCAGACGGATCGGGCCCTGGCACGGCAGATGCTCGAGCAGGGCACCGGGGGATCGATCGTCAACATCGCCTCCAGCGCCGCGCGTATCCCGCTCGCGGGCGCGGCGCCGTACTGCGTGTCCAAGGCGGGCGTCTGGATGCTCACCAAGGTCATGGGCCTCGAACTGGCCGCCACCGGGGTGCGCGTCAACGCCGTCGGGCCCGGCTACACCGCCACGCCGATGATCGCCGGGATCGAGGACAACCGGCCCGCTTACGAGATGGCCATGAGCATCACGCCGATGAACCGGCTCGGCAGGCCAGAGGAGATCGCGGCCACCTGCCTGTTCCTCGCCTCGGCCGAGTCGTCGTTCATGACCGGGCAGCTCCTGCACCCGGCCGGCGGCCAGTTCACCGGCTGAGGCCGGCATCTTCGCCGCGCAGCCGCCGTTCCCCGAGGGCCACCACCCGGCCTACGCACCGGTGTTCCGGGGAGTGGGCGTCACCGCCGGCTGACCCGGTACCACCCCCCACGTTCCTGATCGCCCGGGCACGCCGGGCCTTCGACGACCTGACGCCGCGCCCTGCCGGCGGGTGGCCCACAAGCACCCGCCCCGCTCGAGCGCCTGACACTCGGCCGCGATCCGCGGCCGATCCCGCTCCGACCGGAGGACGGCCATGGGAATCACTGCTCCCGCTCCAGCACTACGCCTGCTCTCGGGCAGACGCGGGCTGATGCTCGTCACCATTCTCTTCGTCAACTTCGTCGTCTGGCTCGACAGCGCGAAGTTCAGCCTGCTGAACCCGTTCTGGTCGGCCGACCTGCACCTCACCCCCGTGCAGATCTCCAGCGTCACGGCGAGCTACCTGCTCGGCTACTTCCCCCTCCTGCTGCTCGCAGGTGTCCTGGCCGACCGCATCGGTGCCAAGCAGATGCTCATCATCTGCGTCATCGGTGTCACCGTGCTCTCGGCGACGATGGCGTTCGTCCACACCTACGGCGAGATGTGGTGGCGCAACTTCGTCTTCGGCATCTTCTTCGGCTTCCTGTGGGCGCCCTCGCAGCGTCTGCTGTCGGTGTGGTTCCCCGGTGCGCTCGGGGCCAGGGCGACGTCGACATGGATGAGCTCCACCCTGATCGCCGGTGTGATCGCGCCGGCGATCGCCCTTCCCCTGGCCAACCACCTCTCCTGGCGGGACGCGTTCCTCATCGTCGCCGCTCTCGGTGTGCCCGCGCTGGTCCTGCTGTTCGTCTTCACCGCCAACAAGCCGGAGAAGATGCGCGGCATCAGCCCGGACGAGGTGCTGCAGATCCGCGCCGAGCACCACGGAGCGGAGGTCCGCGAGAAGCTGACGTTCCGCGAGCTGGCGGCGGCGCTGAAGAACCGCAGCGTGCTCACGATGGTCATCGCGACCGGTCTGGCCACCACGCCGACGTGGCTGTCCGGTCCGTGGCTGCCCTACGGGTTGATCACCCTCGAGGGCGTCAACCCCGACACCATCGCGTGGGTCAGCCCGTTCATCGCGCTCATCCCGGTGCTGTTCGGACTGATCAACGGCACCCTCGTGGCCCGCTTCTTCGGCGGCAGGACCCGCCCGTGGCTCGCTCTCGGACCGGCCTGCGGCGCGATCGGGTTCATCCTCGGCGTCGTACTGCACGACTCGAGCTGGGTGGTCTGGGGCCTGTTCATCGGAGCGTTCGCGTTCCTGTGCGACCCGATGTTCTGGGGCACGGTGAACAGCTACTGGGCGGGCATCGCCCGGCCGGAGGTCACGGGCACCCTCAACGGCGCGGCGGCGGCGTTGCAGGTCGCGGTGGGCTGGTTCATCACCGACCTCAGCGGCAACTGGGTGGACACCTCCGCCACCGGCAGGGCCCAGCTCGACACCATCTGGATCGTCGGCGCCGTCCTGTTCGCCGTCGCGATCGTGCCCGTGCTGCTGTCGCGGGAGGTCCGCGTCCACCAAGCGGTGGCGGCAGCGCCGCCCAGCGGCCCGTCACACGTGCGGACGCCGGAGGTCGCCCCGTGAACCCGGCGTCTCACGGCGCCCACCCGGCCTGCGGCCCACCCACCCACTAGGAGGTTCGACGTGCGCGGTACACCACCGACGTTGCACACCGCACGCGCCCGCTGGCTCATCAGCCTGCTCGCGGTGGTCGCCCTGGCCCTCGCGGGCTGCGGCGGCGGCTCCGGCCAGAGATCCGCCGGCAGCGGCGAGATCGACCCGAACGGCACGTTCCGCTACGTGTTTGTGCAGAACCCCTCGACGTTCGACCCGCACAAGTCCGCGAACCCGTGGGACATGATCTTCTTCCGGCTGGTCTACGACCAGCTGATCATGGAGCAGGAGAACGGCGACCTGGGCCCCCAGCTCGCCACCTCCTGGGAGTTCGTCGACAACGAGACGGCGCTCGTGCTGCACCTGCGCGACGACGTCACCTTCATCGACGGCACGAAGTTCGACGCCGCGGCCGTCAAGGCCAACATCGAGCGGGCCATGACCCTCGACGGCAGCACCCAGAAGGGCGCGCTGGCCCGCGTGGCGGGCGTCGACGTCGTCGACCAGTTCACCGCGCGCGTCAACCTCAGCGGTCCGGGCGGGAACCTCCCGGCCCTGTTCAGCGGCACCACGGGCACGATGATCAGCCCGGCGGCCTTCACCAAACCCGACCTCGACCAGAACCCGGTCGGCTCGGGCATGGCGAAGCTCGTGGAGTACGTCCCCGGGCAGATCACGCGCTACGACCGCAACCCCGACTACTGGGACCCGGAGGCGGCGAAGGCCGCGCACTACGAGATCTACGTGCAGACGTCCGCCACGACACGGATGAACATGCTGCAGACCGGGCAGGCCGAGCTCACCTATCTCGACCCGTCGCAGGCCGAGCAGGCCGCCGCAGCCGGGCTCAACACCGCGCCGTCGAAGAGCCTCTCGATCATGTCGATGTACATGAACACCGGGAAGCCGCCCTTCGACGACCTCCGGGTCCGCCAGGCCATGCAGCACGCCATCGACCGCCGCGCGATCGTGGACGGCGTCTTCTTCGGGATCGGCGAACCCGTGGCGCAGTACATGCCGCCGAACTACTGGGCCTATGACCCTGCCGTGTCGCCCGACGGCCCGGACAACAACTACGACCCTGCCGCGGCGCGGCGGCTGCTGGCCGAGGCCGGATATCCGAACGGTGTCGACTTCGAGATGCTGGTGCCCAGCCTCGACGACCACCGCGCCGTGGCGGAGGCACTGGTCCCGATGCTGGCCGAGGTCGGCCTGCGCGCCTCCACACGGGTCGTCGAGTCGCCCACCACCGCCAACACCTTCTACGGCCGCCAGGAGGGCAACGCCTTCCCGGGCATGGGCGCGCCGTTCCAGGACCCGACGACCGTCTACCAGGCGAGCCTGCCGGGCCAGTACGCGAACCCGTGGAACACCTCCACGCCGGAGTTCCAGCAGGCATGGATGGATGCACTGTCCGGATCGGACAGACAGGCCCGGCTGCCTGCGATGCACCGGATGATCGAAGAGGAGAAGAAGATCCTCAAGAGCTTCCCGCTGCACGCGCACTTCCCACCCAGCGCGTGGACCGACACGGCCGTCTTCCCGGAGGGCTACCAGCCCGCCTACGCGCCCACGTTCCGCGGCGTCGGGGTCACCGGGTAGCCGCCGTGACGCATGGAGCACTGCACACAGCATGACGGGCAGGGGTGGACAGCGTTCCGTTGTCCACCCCGCCCCCGCTCACCAGACTCGGGAGCAGCGCACGCTCCGCCGCACCCACCTCTTCCAGCAGAAAGGACGAGACATGCGTCTCGACGGCAAGGTCGCCGTGATCACCGGGGGCGGCTCCGGGATCGGCGCGGCCACCGCACGCGCCTTCACCCGCGAGGGCGCCCGTGTCGTGATCGCCGACATCAACGAGAAGTCGGGGGACGCGGTCGCGCGGGAGATCCGCGAGAACGGCGGAGTGGTCGACTTCCTGCACGCCGACGCATCCGACCCCGCCGAGATCGAGCGCGTTGTCACCTTCGCGACCGACACCCACGGCACCCTGGACGTGCTGCACAACAACCACGTCGCCTTCGAGTCAGGCCGCATCGGCGATCTCACCCTCGACGGCTTCCGCCGCTCGCTCGACGTCGGGCTCACCGCGTACTGGTACGCGATCAAGTGCGCGCTCGTGCCGATGCTGGCCCAGGGCCGCGGCGCGATCGTCAACACGGCGTCGGTCTCGGGCCTGGCAGGCGACTACGGGCTCGGCGCCTACAACGTGCTCAAGGCCGGCGTGGTGAACCTGTCGCGGGTCACCGGGATCGAGTACGCCCGCAAGGGCATCCGCTGCAACGCCGTGTGCCCCGGCCCGATCGGCACCCCGCCGATCGACCGCCTGCACGACGCCGCCCCGCAGATCTGGGAGGACATCCGCGACGCCATCCCGATGGGCCGCTACGGGCGGGCCGAGGAGATCGCGAACGTGGTGCTGTTCCTGGCCTCCGACGAGGCCGCGTTCGTCACCGGGACGCACGTGGTGGCCGACGGCGGGCTGTGGGCCCACTCCGGGATGCCGCCCATCGGCGGGCTCGGCCCGGACTTCTGAGGGGCCGAGGTGAAATACCACTGGTTCGCCGAGGCGACCTACGACGGTCTCCCGGAGACATACCCGCAGAAACATCCGAGCGGCAGCGTCGACGTCCCGGCGTCGCTCGTCGACTCCCTGCACGTCGGCGCCCACTACCGGATGTTCATCCGGCTCATGCAGCAGGCCGACCGCCTCGGCTGGGACGGCCTGGCGGTCAACGAGCACCACCAGACCACGTTCGCGATGACACCGTCGCCGAACCTGCTGGCCGCAAGCCTGGCCTCCAGCACGGAGAACGCCGCGCTGCTGGTCATCGGCAACTCGCTCGCGCTCTACAACCCGCCGATCCGGGTCGCTGAGGAGATGGCCTACCTCGACTGCCTGTCCGAGGGCCGGCTCATCGCGGGGTTCGTCTTCGGCACCCCGATGGACACCGCGTTCGCCTACGGCGTGCCGCCCGCGGAGCTGCGGGCGCGCTTCCACGAGGCGCGGGAGCTGATCACCCGCGCGTGGACCGAGCCCGAGCCGTTCACGTTCAACGGCACGTACACGAAGCTGCGCTACGTCAACGTACTCCCGCGACCGGTGCAGACGCCGCCGCCGATCTGGGTGCCCGGCACCGGCAGCATCGAGACCTGGGACCTCGTGCTCGACGAGGACTACTGCTACGGCTACCTGTCCTTCTTCGGGCTGGCCAACGCCCGTCCGATCGTCCGGGGGTTCTGGGACCGCGTCGAGCAGCGCGGGCTGGACGTCAACCCCAACCGGATGGCGTTCACCCAGATCATCTGCGTGGCCGACACCGAGGCGGAGGCGGAGCGGCAGTACGGCGACGCCGTGCGCTACTTCTTCACCCGCCAGCGCGCCCCGCTGCACTTCGCCGCCCCGCCCGGCTACACCTCGATCGCCTCGCAGCGCGAGATGCTCGAGCGGGCCCGCGGCGTCAGCACCGAGGACCGGCTGCGCGCCACCCGCGGCGAGCTGTCCTTCTGGGAGTACGACGACCTCGGCTTCATCATCGCCGGCACCCCGGAGCGGGTGCGGCAGCGCCTGCGTGAGCTGGCCGTCGAGCTGCGGGTCGGGCAGCTGATCACCTGCATGCACATAGGTGACCTCCCGGAGGAGACCGCGGCGATGAACAACGAGCTCTTCGGCCTGCAGGTGGCACCGCACCTGCGCGATCTGTGGGCCGATCACGAGGACCCCTGGACCCCGTCCGTGAGCAAGGCACGCGTCGCCGCCAACGCCGCGGCCGTCCCCGTTACGACCCGCTAGGAGGAGGCACGTGACCACCCTGGAGATCCCTCACGTCGGCCGGTTCGACGTCGAGCTGTGGGAGTCGGGCAGCGGCGATCCGCTGCTCTACCTGCACGGCTACGAGCGTCACCCCGGCGGCGCCGGATTCCTCGAGCGCCTGGCACAGAGCCGTCGCGTCCTCGCCCCCGAGCAGCCCGGCTACGGCCGGTCGACCGGGTTCGAGTCGTTCACCGACGTGCTCGACGTGACGCTGTACCACCGCGAGCTCGTCGAGTCGTGGGGCATCGAACGCATCGACGTCGTGGGCCACTCCCTCGGCGGCATGTTCGCCGCTGAGCTCGCCGCCGTCGCCCCGCAGATCGTGCGCAAGCTCGTCCTGGTCAACGCTTACGGCCTGTGGCTGGACGACCAGCCCACGCTCGACCCGTTCGGCCCGGCCGACGAGGTGAAGAAGGCGAAGTGGCACGGCGAGCCGCCGAAGTCCGAGCCGACGAACTTCGTGCCCGACCCCGACAACCCGCACGCGGCGATCCTGTTCGCCGCGCAGAACCTCGGCTCGGCGACCAAGTTCATGTGGCCGATCGCCGACCGCGGGCTGCGCAGGCGGCTGCCGCTGATCGACGCGCCGACGCTCGTCGTGCACGGCACGTCCGACGGTCTGCTGCCGCTGTCCTACGCCGAGGAGTTCGTGCGGCTGATCCCCGACGCGAAGCTCGCGCCGATCGAGGCGGCGGGCCACTACCCGATGATCGAGCAGGAGGACGCGTTCGTGTCCGCCGTGACGACGTTCCTGGAGGCGTGATGGGCAGGGTCGAGGGCAAGATCGCACTGGTCACCGGCGGCGCGGCCGGTATCGGGCGCCAGACGGCGATCACGCTGGCCCGTGAGGGCGCGCAGGTGGTGATCGCCGACATCAACCTCGACGGGGCCAAGAAGGTCGCCGAGGGTATCGGCGGCGGTGCCACGGCGATCCACTTCGACGCCACCGACCAGCAGTCCATACAGGACCTGGTTGCCGCGGTGATCGCCCAGCACGGCCGCGTCGACGTGATCCACAACAACGCCGCGCTGGTGGGTCCGGACGCGTGGTTCACCGACGGCTCGGTGATCGACACCTCGATCGAGATGTGGGACCGGGCCTTCGCCACCAACGTCCGCAGCATCTTCCTGATGTGCAAGTACGCGCTGCCGCACATGGTGGAGAACGGGGGCGGCTCGATCGTCAACATGGCGTCCATCGGCGGTTTGAAGGGCAGCTCGGCGCTCACCGCCTACGGCAGCACCAAGGCCGCCGTGATCGGACTGACCCGCTACGTCGCCGCACAGCACGGCAAGCAGGGCGTGCGATGCAACGCCATCGCACCGGGGGTGATCCGGACGCAGCAACTGCTCGACGCCGTCCCGGACCTTCCGCAGCAGGCGCTCGCCGGGGTCGCGTCGCCGCGGGTCGGCGAGCCGAGCGACATCGCCAACATGGTGCTGTTCCTCGCCTCGGACGAGTCGGCGTTCGTCAACGGCGAGGTCTACCGCGTTGACGGCGGCGGCATGGCCGCCGGACGCTGACGGAGGAGATCATGATGAAGCTGACCGTGCTGTACGACACTCCCGCCGACGTCGAGGCGTTCGACGCCCACTACATGGGCACGCACATCCCCCTCGCCAAAGCGGTGCCAGGCATCCAACGCGTCGAGGTCACCCGGTTCTCCCCCGGCGCGGACGGCTCGGCGCCCCGCTACCACCTGATGGCCGAGCTCTACTTCGCCGACGCGGCAGCCATGCAGGCCGCCCTCGGCACGCCCGAGGGCAAGGAGCTCGGCGCCGACGTCGTCAACCTCGGCGGCACCCCGGCCACACACCTCGTCGGCACTGTCGCCTGAGCGGCACGACACCCCCGCGGAGAGGAATCCCGTGAAGTTCCACTGGTTCGCCCAGCAGTACTACACCAAGCTGCCCTCGGACTACGGCGACACCGTCCACAGCTCCTGGGTCACACCGCCGGCGGCTGTGGCCGACCCGGTCCAGGTCGGCGAGGACTACCACATGTACATCCGGCTGATGCAGCAGGCGGACGGCCTGGGCTGGGACTCCCTGCTGCTCAACGAGCACCACCAGACGTCACTGGCGATGACGCCGTCGCCGAACCTGATCGCCTCCGTGCTGGCGGCCACCACCGAGAACTCCGCGATCGCGTTGTGCGGCAACTCGCTGGCTCTCTACAACCCGCCGATCCGCGTGGCCGAGGAGATCGCGATGCTCGACTGCCTGTCGGGCGGGCGGGTCATCGCCGGGATCGTGTTCGGCACCCCCATGGACACGGCGTTCTCCTACGGCGTGCCCCCGATCGAGCTGCGTGACCGGTTCCACGAGGCGCGCGAGCTGATCACGAGGTCGTGGAAGGCGCAGGAGCCGTTCGCGTTCAACGGCAAGTACACGCAGCTGCGCTACGTCAACCCGTGGCCGCGGCCGGTGCAGCAGGAGATCCCGGTCTGGATCCCCGGCAGCGGGAGCCCGGAGACCTGGGACGTGGTCAACGACCTCGACTACTGCTACGGCTACCTGTCGTTCTCCGGCAGGCAGAGCGCGGCGCCGATCGTCGGCGGGTTCTGGGACTACACCGAGAGCCAGGGCGCCAACATGAACCCGAACCGCATGGCGTTCACGCAGATCATCTGCTGCGCCGACTCGGACGCGGAGGCCGAGCGGCAGTACTCCGACGCGGTGAAGTACTTCTACCGGCAGAACCCGATCGGTCTCGAGTTCGCCACACCGCCCGGCTACAACACGCTGCCGTCCATCCAGGCGAACCTCACCCGGGCCAAGACGCAGTCGGCCGAGGAGCGGATGAAGGCCCAGCGCGGCGAGCTCTCGTTCTGGGAGTACGACGAGCTCGGCTACATCATCGCCGGCACCCCGGAGCGAGTGGAGCAGCGCGTCCGCGCACTCGCGACGGATCTCCGGATCGGCCAGCTCATCACCTGCATGCACGTCGGTGACCTGCCCGAGGAGGTGGCCGCGCAGAACAACCACCTCTTCGGGTCGGCGGTGATCCCGAAGCTCCGCGACGTGTGGGCCGACGAGGAGGACCGCTGGACGCCGAAGGTCAGCCAGGAACGCGTCGCGGCGAAGTTCGGCAGCGCGGCCGGGCTTCCGGCGTGACGGCCCGCGGGACGGTGCGGTGCATCAGCACCGTCCCGCGCGGCGGAAAGTGACACTCCCGCAGGCGCCACCGCGTCGCCTAGCGTTTCGACGATCAATGAGTGATGACCTGCCGGACAACGGCGTACCGGACGGGAGACGTGAGCTCGATGATCCTGGGCGGAATGGGGATCCCGGCAGCGGACCAGACGATCGCCCGGCTGCTGCACCTGCTGGCCACGGAGGCACCGGGCGAGGCGTTCGACCAGCTCGCCGAGATCGTGGAGGCGAGCGCCCCGGGCCCCGAGCGCGACGAGATGCTCATCGCGATCGCCCGCTCGGGTCGCATCCGCGACCTCCTCGCACACCGCAAGCGGCGGGAGAAGGAGACCCACGCGCTGATCGAGACCGCCCGGGACCTGGCGTCGCTGCGTGACGTGGACGAGGTGCTCGACGCGATCGTGCACCGCGCCCGCCAGCTGCTCGGCACCGACGCCACGTACCTCGCCCTGCTCGATCCCGTTCGCGGCGACGTCTACATGCGCATCACCCTCGGCACCGTCACCCGGGCCATCGAGTCGATCCGGCAGCCGGTCGGGCGCGGCATCGGGGGCCGGATCATCGCGACCGGCGAGCCCTTCGCGACGTCGGACTACGTGAACGACGCACGGCTGAACCGCTACCCGTCCGTCACGGACGCCGTGGTCGAGGACGGGATCGTCAGCATCGCGGGCGTGCCGTTGCGAATCGGCGACGCCGTGATCGGTGCGCTGTTCGTGGCCAACCGGTACGAGCGGTCCTACGACCGCACCGAGATCGAGCTGCTCAGCTCGCTGGCCGACCACGCCTCGATCGTGATCGAGAACGCCCGGCTGTTCGCGCACGCCGAGGTGGCAGCGGGGCGGCTCAGGGAGACCAACGCGGAGCTCTCCCGGCAGGGCGAGGGCCTGGAACGGGCGAGCATCGCCCACGAACAGCTGATCCCGCTGGTGCTGCGCCGGGCGGATCTCGGCGAGCTCGTCGATGCCGTCGCAGCGATGCTCGACGGCACGGTCGCCGCGGTGGGGGTCGACGGTTCCGTGCTCGTGACCGGCGGACGCGGGACGCTGCCCGATACCCTGCCGGCGCCCGCCCGCGGGGCGGTCGCCGCTGCACGGGTAACGGGTACGTCCCGCACCTGGACGGTGCCGGTGCAGGCAGGCGAAGAACGCTTCGGGCACCTCGTGCTCGTCGCGACCACACAGCTGCTCGACCCGGACGTCCGCACGCTCGAGCGCGCTGCGCAGACCGCGGCGCTGCTGATGTTGATGGACCGGCAGGTGTCGACGGCGGAGCAGCAGGTCCGTGGCGAGCTGATCGACGACCTGCTGGCCGAGCGGGAGCCGGACTGGACCGCGTTCGAGCGGCGTGCGCGCCGCGCGGGCGCCGTCGACCTCCGCGCCGCGCACACCGTGCTCGTGCTGTCGGCCACCGGCGTGCCGCGGCGGCACCTCCTGCGTGCGGCGGCGGACCTCGCCTCCCGCCACGGCGGCCTGGCCACCGAACACGCGGCCCAGGTGGTGCTCCTGCTCCCGCACATCGACCCCGGCGAGGCGGCGCGCACGGTGCCGGCGACGCTCGGCCGGTCGGCGGGCGGGGTGGTGACCGCAGGCGTCGCCGGTCCGGCGCGGTCCGCGCAGGAGGTCCGCCGGATGCATCGTGAAGCCGAGCGGTGCCTGCGCCTGCTGCTCGCGCTGGGACGGGAGGGCGAGGGAGCCGGGCTGGCGGAGGTCGGGGTGCTGGGACTGGTGCTCGAGTCGACCTCGCAGAAGCAGGTGCGTGCGCTCCTCGCGCAGACCGTCGCACCACTGCAGCGCTACGACGAGGAGCACAACACGCTCCTCCTGGAGACCATCGACGCCTACTTCGCCGCCGGAGGGAACCCGCGCGCCACCGCGAAGGCGATGCAGGTGCATCCCAACACGATCTACCAGCGGCTGGAGCGCATCGACAACGTGCTCGGACACCGCGGCTGGCGCGAGCCGGACGGCGCGCTGAGCATGCAGCTCGGCCTGCAGCTGCAGCGCATCCTCGAGCAGATTCCCGTCGAGGAGCTCTTGCCGGCGGCCGGTGGCTAGCCCCCTCCCGCTGGATCACCTGGCGGATTGACCACCGCACGGCCCGTACTTAGTGTCGACTAACGAACGATCATTTGCCCCGGGAGGGCCAGAAATGACAGCGATGTTGAACCGGTTCTCGCTTGCGGGGCGCGTCGCGATCGTCACCGGGGCGTCCTCCGGCCTCGGCGTCGCGTTCGCGCAGGGCCTCGCCGAGGCGGGCGCCGATCTCGTCCTGGGCGCGCGCCGCGCGGACCGGCTGGACATCACCCGCAAGCTCGTCGAGGCCGCCGGACGGCGCGCGATCACCGTGCCGACGGATGTGTCGAGCCCGAGCGACTGCCAGGCGCTCGTCGACGCGGCGATGGCCGAGTTCGGACGGGTCGACGTCCTGGTCAACAACGCCGGCATCGGCACCGCCGTGCCGGCGGTACGGGAGACCCCCGAGGAGTTCGAGCAGGTCCTCGACGTCAACCTCAACGGTTGCTACTGGATGGCCCAGGCCTGCGGGCGCGTCATGGCCCCGGGCAGCAGCATCATCAACATCTCGAGCGTCCTCGGGCTCACCACAGCCGGCCTGCCCCAGGCCGCGTACTCGGCGAGCAAGGCGGGGCTGATCGGCCTCACGCGCGATCTCGCCCAGCAGTGGAGCGGGCGCCGCGGGATCCGGGTGAACGCCCTGGCCCCGGGCTTCTTCGACTCGGAGATGACCGAGCAGTACAGGCCCGGCTACCTCGAGCAGCAGATCCAGCGGGTGCCGATGGGGCGCATGGGCGACCCGGCCGAGCTCGCCGCTGCCGTTGTGTTCCTCGCGAGCGACGCCGGTGGCTACGTCACCGGGCAGACGCTGGCCGTGGACGGCGGGATGACGATCACCTGAGTCCGCGGTCCGGCCGCGCCCGTGCGACAGGAGGTCACCGATGTCCCTCACCGCCGACGCACCCGCCGGGAGCTCCACCGTCACCGGCGTGCTGTCCCGCGTCATGCAGTTCCTCTCCGAGGAAGCGCCGATCGAGGAGCTCGAGGCGCTGGTTCGCGACGCGACCCCGGACGGGCCCGACGGTGACCTGCTCGCGCGGGCGGTCACCGACGCCCGGCGGATCCGCACCCTGCTCGACCGGCGGGCCCGTCAGGAACGGGAGGCGCAGGTCCTCTACGAGACCGCCCGCGACCTCACCTCACTGCGCGGCAGCGACACCGTGCTCACCACGATCGTCGAGCGCTCCCGCACGCTGCTGGCCTGCGACTCCACCTACATCGCGCTGATCGACCAGACCACCGGCGACGCCTACATGCGTGTCACGTCCGGCACCCGGACCCGCCCGATCGAGTCGGTGCGCCAGGGCCCGGGCTTCGGTGTCGGCGGCTACGTCATCCAGTCCGGCCAGCCCCTCGCCACCGCGAACTACCGGACCGACCCGAGGATCCGGCGCGACCCGCTCGTCGCGGCGGCGGTCGCGGAGGACGACATCGTCGCCATCGCGGGCGTTCCCATCAAGCTCGGCACAACGGTCGTCGGGGCGCTGTTCGCCGCCAACCGCCATGAGCGCACCTTCGACCTGGCCGAGATCTCGATGCTCACCTCGCTCGCCGCCCACGCGTCCATCGTGATCGAGAACGCCCGCCTGTTCGAGCGGGTGGAGGCCGCATCAGCGGAGCTGCGCGCTGCGAACGCGCAGCTGCGATCGCAGCGGCAGGCATTGGAACGCGCCGGACGAGTACACGAGCAGCTGATGCCGATGGCGCTCACCCGCGTCGGCATGCCGGAGTTCACCCGCACCCTGGCCCGCATCCTCGACGGCGCGGTCGCCGTCGTGTCGAGCTCGGGCGCCGTGCTCGCGACGGCGAGCGTTCCCGGCGCGCCACGCTCGGAGGACGTGCTCGCCGGACGCGTCGAGCCACCCATGGAGATCCGGGACGTCCCGGTCCGCGCCGGAACCGAGACGTTCGGCCGGCTGGTGTTCGGCCGTTGCGGGCCACTCGCCGAGGCCGATACACGCACGCTCGAACGTGCCTCCCAGACCGCCGCGCTGCTGCTCCTGATGGAGCGCCAGACCGCTCTCGTCACGCAGGAGCTGCGGGCCGAGCTGGTCGAGGACCTCCTCGCCGAGCGGGCCCCGGACTGGACGGCGTTCCGGCGGAGGGCCGACCGGCTGGGCGGGATCGACTTCACCCGCCCGCACGCCGTCGTGGTGGCCGCCGCCCCCGGCGTCCAGCGACGGGCCATGGCCACCGCGGCCGCCGAGTTCGCGGCAGCACGCGGCGGGATCGCCGGAGAGCACGGCGGCCACACGGTGCTACTCCTACCGGACATGACCCCCGGCGCCGCGGCACGCGAGGCGGCGGCCGAGCTCGGCCGGGCCACCGGATGCACGGTGACCGCCGGTGGAGCGGGTCCGGCCGACTCCGCTCCCGCTGTCCGCAGCCTGCACCGCGACGCCGCGCGCTGCCAGCTTCTGCTGCTCGCGCTGGGGCGCGAGGGCGGCGCCGCGGACATCGCGGAGCTCGGAGTGCTCGGCACGGTGCTGGAGGATCCCGAGCCCGCGCAGGTGCAGGAGCTGCTGGCACGCACCCTGGGACCACTCCGGCACTACGACCACGAACACCACGCGCAGCTCGTCGAGACGGTCCGGCAGTACTTCGCGTGCGGCCAGAACCCACCCGCGGCCGCCCGGCGTCTCGGGGTGCACGTCAACACCGCCTACCAGCGGCTGGACCGCGTCGACCACGTGCTCGGCGGCTCCGCCTGGCGGTCGCCGAGGGGCGCTCTGGAGATGCAGGTGGCGCTGCAGCTGCATCGGCTCCTGGAGTGCATCCCCGATGTGCCCCTCGATCAGAAGATCGAGTAGCCCCCGTCGACGACTATGGAGTCACCGGTGTGGAAACCACCGGTGCCCGACGCGAGGTAGACGGCCAGCCGGGCGAAGTCCCGCGGCTCGCCCCAGCGCCGGTGCGGCATCCGCTTCATCACGTTGCGCTCGAACGTCTCGTCGTGCAGCTTCGGCGAGGCCAGCGGGGTCTCGGTCCAGCCCGCGACGATCGAGTGCGCGTTGATGCCGTACCGCGCGAGCTCGACAGCGCATGCCTTGATCATCGCGGTGAGGCCCGACTTGCTCGCGGCGTAGGCCTGGCCGCGGGGCGCCCCGTGGATCGCCGACACGCTCGAGGTACCGACGAGCACTCCCCCGCCGCCGCGCTCGACCATGTGCGCGGCCGCTGCCCGCAGCGTGAGGAACGCACCGTCGAGATTGACGCGGGTGACCGCGCGGAAGTCCGCCAGGCTCGTCTCGACGAACCTCGTGCCCGAACCGCCCACGCCCGCGTTGGCGAAGCACGAGTCGACGCGGCCGAAGTGCTCGATCGTCTCGGTGAAGCCTGACTGCACGTCCGTCTCGTCACCGACGTCGCACCGGATCGCCCGCACCCGCGTGCCGTGCTTCTCCAACTCCTGCACAGCGGCCTCGTTGCGTTCGGCGTTCGTGCCCCAGATGCAGACGTCGGCGCCGGTCTGGGCGAGCCCGTGCGCCATGCCGAGCCCGATCCCCGAGTTGCCTCCGGTGACCAGCGCGACGTGCCCGGTCAGATCGAACAGCGGCGCGGTCACGGCATGTCCGCCGGACGGGCCGGCCACGCCGGCACGACGTCGAGGTAGTCGCCGACCCGGCCCGGGAACTTCGGCGGGCGCTTCTCCAGGAACGACGTGACGCCCTCCACGGCGTCCGGGGCCTGGCCGAGCCGGAAGATCGCCGCCGAGTCGACACGGTGCGCCTCCCACGGCGTCGACGCGCCGAGCATCGACCACAGCATCTGCCGCGACAGCGCCACCGACACCGCGGAGGTGTTCTCCGCGATCTCCGCGGCGATCGAGCGGGCGGTCGCCAACAGCTCGGCGTCCGGCACCACCTGGGAGACCAGTCCCCCGGCCAGCGCCTCGGCCGCCGGGAACACCCGGCCGGTGGCCACCCACTCCATCGCCTTCGAGATCCCGACCACCCGCGGCAGGAACCAGCTCGACGCGGCCTCCGGCACCAGGCCGCGGCGGGCGAACACGAACCCGAACCTCGCCGACTCCGCTGCCAGCCGGATGTCGGCCGGAAGGATCATCGTGGCGCCCACGCCGACGGCCGGGCCGTTGACCGCCACGATCACCGGCTTGCGCGACGCCGCGATGCGCAGCGACACGATCCCACCGCCGTCGCGCGGCACGCCGTCGACCGTCTCGAAGTCGGCCCGCTCGGCAGCCCTGGCCTCGTCGGTGGCGTCGAAGGTGCTCCCCCCGCGCCCCAGGTCGGCACCGGCGCAGAAGCCGCGGCCCGCGCCCGTGATGATGACGACCCGGACCTCGTCGTCGGTGTCGGTGGCGTCGAACGCCGCCACGAGCTCGCGGAGCATCGTGGTGGTGAACGCGTTGAGCCGGTCCGGCCGGTTCAGGGTGATCGTGGCGACGCCGTCGGCCACGTCGAGCAGGATCTCGCTGTACTCCGTCATCGGACCGCCCACTCCCCGGTGAACACCGGGTCCGTCTTCGCCTTGAAGGCCTCGAAGGCCGCGGGCGCGTCCGCGGTGGCGAAGTTGATCGTCTGGGTGCGCGCCTCGCTGGAGAGCGCGTCGCGCATCGTGCGGTCGGCGCCCTCGTTGAGCAGCGCCTTGGACTGGGCGATCGCCACCGGCGGAGCGGCGGCCAGCCGCTCGCCGAGATCGGTGACGAAGGCGTCGATCTCCTCCGGCTCGACCACCCAGGTCACCAGTCCCAGCCGCTGCGCCTCCGCGGCGTCGATCATCTCGGCGAGCAGCGCGAGCCGCTTCGCCTGCTGCAACCCGACCAGCTTCGGCAGGAGCCAGGAGCCGCCGAAGTCCAGGGAGAGCCCGCGCCGGGCGAAGATCTGCGAGAACCGCGCGCGAGGGGTGGCGACCACGAGGTCGCAGCCCAGCGCGAGGTTCCAGCCGGCGCCGACCGCGACCCCGTCGACCTTCGCGACCGACGGGATGGGCAGCTCGTGCAGCAGCAGGGCCACCTCGTTGATCCCGCGCATCCGGTCCAGCGGGTGCCCGGCGCTGACCCCGCCGGAGAGGTCCGCCCCGGAGCAGAAGTCCCCGCCCGCTCCGGTGATCACGATCGCGCGCACGCCGGGGTCGTTGCCTGCGGCGGTGAGGTTCTCGCGCAGAGCGGTCCACAGGTCGGCGTTGATCGCGTTCTTGCGTTCCGGCCTGTTCAGCGTGAGGGTCAGCACGCTGCCGTCGCGGCTGGTGAGCAGGACCTCGTCGCTCATTCGATCTCCTCCCTCACACGCCGAGCCGGTCGGCGAGCCGGGTGCGGTGCAGCGCCGGGCCCCCGAACAGCAGCTCGGAGCTCTTGGCCCGCTTGTAGTAGAGGTGGGCGTCGTGCTCCCAGGTGTAGCCGACCCCGCCGTGGTACTGCACCATCCCGGTCGCCGTCGCGAAGTAGGCCGGACCGACGTAGGTCTGGGCGAGCGCGGCAGCCAGCGGCAGCTCGGGGCGGTCGTGGTCGGCCACCCACGTCGCATACCGCACCACCGACACGGCGTGCTCCCACGCGCTGTACATGTCGGCGCAGCCGTGCTTCACCGCCTGGTAGGAGCCGATGAGCCTGCCGAACTGCACCCGCACCTTCGCGTAGTCGACGGTCAGCTCCATCGCCCGCCGCATTCCGCCGACCTGCTCGGCGGCCAGTGCGACGGCGGCGAGGTCGGCCACGAGATCGAGCGCCGCCGCCGGGTCGGCGCAGGCCAGCGGGCGTGCCGGGGTGGCGACGAACGTGAGCCGGGCGAGCCGCCTGGTCGGGTCGAGGCCGGTCAGGGCCGTGCGGGTGAGGCCTCCGGCATCGCCCTCGACGGCGAACCAGCCCGGGCCGCCCGGCGTGCGTGCGTAGACGAGCACCAGGTCGGCGGTGTCGCCGGCGAGGACGGGCGCCTTGGTGCCGTCGATCTCCCAGCGACCGCCGCGCTCGGTAGCGGTGGTGGCGCCGCCCTCGCGATCCCAACCGGCTCCGCCTTCGGCAACCGCGACCGTGGCCACGAGCTCGCCCGCAGCGAGGAGCGGCAGCAGCTCGGTGCGGGCGGCGTCGTCATCGAGCGCGAGCAGGGCGTCGGTGGCGAGCACCGCCGAGGCGAGGAACGGCGACGGCGTCAGCGCCCGTCCCAGTTCCTCCAGCACCACGGACCGCTCGACGTGCCCTGCCCCTGCGCCGCCGAGCTCGTCGGGAACGACCAGCCCGAGCACTCCCAGCCCGGCCATCCGGTTCCACAGGTCCGCGTCGTAGCCGCGGTCCGACACCATCGCCTCACGCACCTTCGCCGACGGCGACCGGTCGGCGAGGAACCTGCGGACGGTGGAGCGCAGCTCCTGCTGCTCCGGTTCGAGGACGAGCTTCACCGCACACCGCCCTGTCGTTGCGTGCCGACCTTGAGTTCCGCGAAGGGGACGTCCCGATCGACCTGCGGCTCCTTCGGCAGGCCGAGGATCCGCTCACCGATGATGTTGCGCTGCACCTCGTTGGTGCCGCCCGCGATGCTCGACGCCGGCGCGGAGTTGATCCCCAGCGCCAGCTCGGCCGCGCGCGGGTCGTCGGGATCCCAGGCAATTGCGTCGGCGCCGGCGAGCTCGCTCGCGGTCTCGATCGCGCGGCGCAGCAGCAACGCGCCCGCCAGCTTGGCGACCGAGCCACGGGCGCCCGGCGGGTTGCCGGCCGCGGCCTCCTGCCGCATCCGCGCGTTGAACAGCTCCAACGCACGCTCGTGCGCGTACAGCTCCGCGAGCCGCTCGCGCTGCGCAGGATCGCCGGCGACGCCCTCGTGCCGGGCGAGCTCGACGAGCGAGGCGAACTCCAGCGGGTTGCTCCGCGGTCTGCGGGTGGCCCCGATCGAGACCCGCTCGTGGCCGAGCATCGTCACCGCGGCCTGCCAGCCCCGGTTGACCTCGCCGATCACCGCGTCGCCGGGGATCCGGACGTCGTCGAAGTAGACCTCGTTGAACGGCGCACGCCCGGACATGTCCTTCAGGGGCCGCACGGTGACGCCCGGCGCGTGCATGTCGACGATGAACATCGTCAGGCCCGCGTGCTTCGGCCGCTCGGGATCGGTGCGGGCGAGCAGCGCACCGAAATCGGCCCACTGCGCGTTCGTCGTCCACACCTTCTGCCCGTTGACCACCCAGCCGTCCACGTCCCGCACCGCGCGCGTCTGCAGGCTCGCGACGTCCGACCCCGCGCCGGGCTCGGAGAACAGCTGGCACCAGATCTCCTCGCCGATCAGCAGCTTGGGCAGGTACCGCTGCTTCTGCTCCGGCGTCCCGAGGTCGACGAGGGTGGGGCCGCACATACCCATGCCGATGATGAACGGGTACGTCGGCAGATCGAACTCGGCGGCCTCCTCGCTGAAGATCTGCTGCTCCGCGGTACCCAGCCCCTGCCCGCCGGCCTCCGTCGGCCAGGTGATGCCGGCGTACCCGGCGCCGTAGAGCGCGGCCTGGAACTCCCGGGCCCGGCGCAGCTGCTCGTCGGGCGGGAGTCCGGCGGCCGAACCGGGGGCGTGGTCCCTGAGCCAGGCACGCACGCTGCTGCGGTAGCTCTGGGTCGCGTCGACCACGGTCATGCGCGCATCCCTCCACGACGTCGAGAGGCAGAGATCCTGAACCTACCGATCACTCGTTAAGTTGACAACGGGCCAGGAAGGCGCCCAGCGCACGTCCCGCCCATATGCTGACGCCCGTGAGCACCGCTTCCGACCTGCCACCCGGCGCCGTCGACACCCGCGCGGGCCCGGTCATCCCCCGCGGTGGCGGCCGCGACGCCATCACCGGCGCCGCCCGCGAGATCTTCGCCGAACGCGGCTACCACGGCACCTCGATCCGTGACATCGCCAAGCGTGCCGGGCTCAGCCTCTCCGCCATGTACTACTGGCATCCCAGCAAGCAGCACCTCCTCGCGGCGCTGATCGAGGAGAGCACCTACGACTACTTCCACCGGTGCGACGAGGCACTGCGCGAGGTGGGCGACGACCCGGCCGACCGCTTGCGCGCGCTCGTCCGGGCCACTGTGGAGTACCGGGTGCAGCGCCGCATCGAGAGCAACATCGGCGCACAGGAGTGGCGCAACCTGGAGCCCGACAACCGGGAGCGCCTCGCCGGGCTGCGCCGCTCCGCCACCCAGCTGTGGGCCGACATCATCAACGACGGCGCGGCGCGCGGCACGTTCCGATGCGCGCACCCCGAGGACGCACGACGGTCCATCGTGGCGGCCTGCAACGCGATCGCGCAGTGGTACGAGCCCGCGGGCGAGATCGGCCTGCCCGACCTCGTGGAGCGCTACACGGAGATCGCGCTGCGGATCGCCGACCACCGCGGCTGAGCTCACAACCAGCCGCGCAGCTGCTCCAGGTCGGCGAGCGGGTCGGGCCCGACGGGCCGGACGTTGAGCATCGTCACCCCGGCCGCGCGGTAGGCCTCCACGCGCTCCTTCACGTAGCTCGCGGGCCCGATCAGCGACGTCCGCTCGAGCAGGTCGGCGGGCACCGCGGCGGCGGCCTCGTCCTTGCGGCCGGCGAGGTAGTGCTCCTGGATGCGGAGAGCGGCGTCGGTGTAGCCGTAGCGGCAAGCAGTGTTGAAGTAGAAGTTCCGCTCGCGCGCGCCCATGCCGCCGATGTAGAGGGCGTAGTAGCCGCGCGCCAGATCGCGCAGGTGCTCCACGTCGTCGCCGATCGCGAGCGGGCCGCCCGCCACGACCTGCAGCGGTCCCAGTTCGGCCGGGCGCTTCGCCGCGCCCGCGGCCCGCGCGTCGCCCCAGATCTCGCCCGCCTGGTCGGGGACGAACATCGCGGGGATCCAGCCGTCCGCGATCTCGGCGGTGAGAGCGACGTTCTTGGCGCCGAGCGCGGCGACGTAGATCGGGATGCTCGACCGGACGGGGTGGGTGATGAGCTTGAGCGGTTTGCCGAGACCGGTGCCCTGCCCGTCCGGCAATGGGATCGGGTAGAGCCCGTCGTTCACCAGCCGCTCGCGCCGCCACACCCGCCGGCAGATCTCGATCACCTCGCGGGTGCGGGCGATGGGCTTGTCGAAGGGAACGCCGTGCCAGCCCTCCACCACCTGCGGACCGGACGAGCCGATGCCGAGGATCGCGCGACCTCCGGAGACGTGATCGAGGCCCGCCGCGGTCTGGGCGAGCAGCGCCGGTGTCCGGGAGTAGAACGGCAGGATCGATGAGCCGATCCGCACCCGCTCGGTACGCCCGGCGAGATATCCCATCACCGTCGGCGCGTCGTAGCCGTAGGCCTCGGCCACCCAGACGGCATCGAGACCGGCCCGCTCCCAGGAGCGCACCTGTTCCGCGGTCTCGCGGACGTCTCCCGCGTAGCCCACTGCCGAGCTCAGCTGCATCAGACCCTCCCGGTCCTGCGTGATCTGACTGTACGATCGTTAAGTTACCGTCGAATCCGCGACGAAGGGGAGATCCGGTGGCTGAGGCCTACATCGTCGGAGCCGTCCGCACGCTCGTCGGCACGCGCAAGGGGGCGCTCGCCGGCGTCCATCCCGCCGACCTCGGAGCGCACGTCCTGCGTGAGCTCGTCGACCGCACCGGGATCGACCCATCCGCGGTCGAGGACGTGATCATGGGTTGCGTGGTGCAGCTCGGCCCGCAGGCAGGCGACATCGCCCGCACCGCGTGGCTCTCCGCGGGCCTTCCGCAGAGCGTGCCCGGGGTGACGATCGACCGGCAGTGCGGCTCGTCCCAGCAGGCGCTGCACTTCGCCGCGCAGGGCGTGATGTCCGGCACGCAGGATCTCGTCATCGCGGCAGGCGTCGAGAACATGGCGATGGTGCCGATGGGAGCCAACGCCGCCGTCGTCAAGGAGCTCGGGGTCTCGACGAAGGGCGGCGGGTGGGTCGAGCGGTACGGAGACCAGGAGATCTCGCAGTTCCGCGGCGCACAACTGATGTGCGAGAAGTGGGGCTACGGCCGCGCCGACCTGGAGCGATTCGCCCTCGAGAGCCACCGGCGGGCGATCCGGGCGATCGACGAGGGCCGCTTCGCCGGGCAGATCACCCCGGTCGCCGGTGCCGACACCGACGAGGGCGCGCGCCGCGACACGTCGCTGGAGCAGATGGCGAAGCTCAAGGTCCTGCGCGAAGGCTGGGAGATCACCGCAGCCGTCGCGAGCCAGATGTCGGTGGGCGCGGCTGCGCTGCTGATCGCCTCCGAGGAGGCGCTGCGCACGCACAACCTCACCCCGCTGGCCCGGGTGCACACCCTCACGGTCGTCGGCGACGACCCGGTCTACATGCTCACCGGCCCCATCCCCGCCACTCAGGCCGCGTTGAACCGGTCGCGCCTCGGCATCGACGACATCGACCTGTTCGAGGTCAACGAGGCGTTCGCCCCCGTCGTGCTGGCCTGGGCGCACGAGACCGGCGCCTCGCTGGAGAAGACCAACGTCAACGGCGGCGCGATCGCGCTCGGCCACCCGCTCGGGGCCACCGGCGCGATCCTCGCCACGAAGCTGGTACACGAGCTGCAGCGCACCGGCGGACGCTATGGCCTGCAGACCATGTGCGAGGGCGGCGGCCAGGCCAACGCCACGATCATCGAGCGCGTCTGACCGGAGACCTGGACCGGCCCGTTCACCCCTCGAACGGGCCGGTCCCTTCAACGGCCTCCGCTCAGCGCGGTGCCATGCGCAGCGCGCCGTCGAGCCGGATCGTCTCGCCGTTGAGCATGGGGTTCTCGATGATCTGCACGGCGAGGCGGCCGTACTCGTCGGGCTGTCCGAGCCGGTGCGGGTGGGGCACCTGCGCGCCCAGCGCCGCCTTCTTCTCGTCGTCCATCCGGCCGAGCAACGGCGTGTCGAACAGGCCGGGCGCGATCGTGCACACGCGGATCCCGCGGCTGGCGAGGTCACGGGCCGCCACCAGCGTCATGCCCACCACCCCTGCCTTCGACGCCGAGTAGGACGCCTGACCGATCTGGCCGTCGAACGCGGCGATCGACGCCGTCATGACGACCACGCCACGCTCCTCACCGACCGGCTCGAGCCGGGCCATCCGGGCCGCGGCGAGCCGGAGCACGTTGAACGAGCCGATCAGGTTGAGCTCCACGATCTGGCGGAACCAGTCGACGTTCGCCGGGTTGCCGTCCCGGTCGACGATCCGCTGGGCACGGCCGCTGCCCGCCGTGTGCACCACGGCGCGCAGCTCCCCCACCTCCGCGACGGCGTCGAGCGCAGCCTCGATCTGCTCGGGCTCGGTGACGTCCGCGGCGACGAACGTGGCGGCGGCGCCGAGCTCCTTGGCCAGCTCCGCGCCCGACGACGTCGGCAGGTCCGCGATCACCACCCGGCCGCCACCCTCGACGAGCCGCCGGGCGGTGGCCTGGCCGAGGCCGGAGGCCCCACCGGTCAGCAGGGTGGTCGTGTCCGCGATCTCCATGGTCAGCTCCTCATGCGACAGTGGACGGTGCCGCCTCGCGGCAGTCGTGCGTGGCAGGTGGACTTACCTGCCCGCCAGCTCCGCGGCCACGGGGCCGCGCAGGTCACGCTTGAGCACCTTCCCGCTGGACGTGCGTGGCAGCGGCTCGTCGCGGAACAGGACGTGCGCCGGCACCTTGAACGACGCGAGCCGCTCTCCGACGTGCGCACGCAGGTCCGCCGCCGTCGCCGGCCCGGGCCGGCCACCCGGGCGCAGGTGCACCACGGCGACCGCCTCCTCGCCCAGGGACGCGTGGGGCACCCCGACGATCGCCACATCGGCCACCGCGGGGTGCTCGAACAGCGCGGCTTCGACCTCCGCGCAGTAGATGTTCTCCCCTCCGCGGATCACCACGTCCTTCATGCGGTCGACAACGTAGATCCAACCGTCTTGGATCCGGCCCAGGTCACCGGTGTGGAACCAGCCGTCGGTAAATGCCGCCGCGGTGGCTTCCGGGTTGTTCCAGTAGCCGCGCACGACGTTCGGCCCGCGGAACCACAGCTCCCCGACCTCGCCCTCGGGCAGGTCCTGCCCGTCGACCGGGTCGACCACCCGCACATCCGCCCCGGGCATGCACCGCCCGACGCTGTCGGGACGGGCCACGTAGTCGGCCCCGCTGTTGGACACGACCGCGGACGTCGTCTCGGTCAGGCCGTACCCGTTGGCCGAGCCCACCAGCGAGGAGAAGCCCGTGTCGATACTCCCGATCAGGTCCGGCGGCACCGGCGTGCCGCCCATGCTGATCCCGGTCAGCGTCGGGACCCGGCCGGGGTCGGCCGCGGCGTCCTCGGCGAACTCCCGCATGACGGTCGGCACCCCGGACACGTTGGTGAGCTTCTCGCGCTGCACGAGATCGAGGGCCTCGGCCCGATCCCACTTGTACTGCGTGGCGAGCTTCTCGCCGGTCAGCACCGAGTAGCAGATCCGGGTGATCCCCGCGATGTGGAACAGCGGGAAGGCACACAGCGCGCCCTGCTGCGGCGCGTCCGGGCGGCGTGGGGCCGGTTCGCCGCCGCCCGCGATCGCGGCGGCGACGTAGGCGCCGAGCTGGATGTTGCGGATGTTCGTGCAGTGGTTGCGGTGGCTGCCGATCGCGCCCTTGGGCCGTCCGGTGGTGCCCGAGGTGTAGAGGATCGTCGCGTCGTCGTCGGGCGCCACCTCGACGTCCGGGGCGCTCGCGTTCAGATCGAGCGAGTCGAGCAGCTCGGACCACCGGCGCACCCCCGGCGCCGTCCTGGCCTCGCCGCGCACCTCCACCAGGGGGATGCCCCCGAGGTCGGTCAGCTGAGGCGCGATCAGCGCGGTGCGCTCGGCGTCGGCCACGACGAACCGCGCGCCCGAGTCGACGAGCGCGTACCGCAGTTCCGGCGCCGTCCACCAGGCGTTGAGCGGGACCAGCACGAGACCGGCCAGGTGAGCGGCGTAGAAGATCGCCGACCACTCCGGATAGTTGCGCATGGTCACCGCGACCCGGTCGCCCCGGCGCAGGCCGTACTCCTCGATCAGGCACCGCGCGAGCCCGGTGGCCTGCCGTAGGTGCTCCGCGAAGGTCCACCGCTGCGAGCCGTAGACGAGATAGTCGCGATCACCGAACGCCGCGCTCGCGAGCACGAGCTCGCGCAGCGTCTGCGGACCACCGGAGAACACCCGCATGGGAATTCCCCAGACGGTCTTCTCCACGATCTCGAACTCCGCCCCCTCGGCGGTGAACCGGGCCACCAGCTCGGCCCGTCGAGCAACAGCGCTACTGGCGGTGGTCATGCCGAGAATGCGAGGTCGATACCTGTGGTGTGCCACTGGGTGGCGTAGAGGAGCCCGCGCCCGGAGGAGGTGACGTACGCGGTGCGCGAGCCGGCTCCCGCGAAGCAGATGTTGGTGACGAACGGGTCGGGGTCGGGCACCGGCACCTGCCGCACGAGCGTGCCGTCCGGGGCGATCACGCTGACCGCCCCGGTGATCAGGGTGGCGACACACACGTTGCCGTCGCCGTCGACGGCGAGCGAGTCGAGCAGCTGATATCCGGCGAAGCCGTGCAGCAGGGTGGCACCGCCGGGGCCGATGCCCCCGTTCGCGGGCCGCACCTCGGCAGGCCCTGCGACGTCCCAGCACCAGACCCGGCCTGGCCCGGTCTCGGCCACGTAGACCCGGGAGCCGTCGGGCGAGAGGCCCACGCCGTTCGGCTGCGTCAGAGGGTGCACCACCTCCGTGATCGACGAGCCGTCGGGCAGGGCGTAGTAGAGCGAACCGGTGTCGTTGTCACGGGCGCGGCTCTTGCCGAGGTCGGTGAACCAGAACCCGCCCTGGGCGTCGAACACGATGTCGTTGGGGCCACGAAGCGGCCGGCCGTCGCACTCGGTGTACAGGTCGGTGACGGTGCCGGCGTCCGGTCCGTCGAGGACCACACGCTGGATGCGCCCACCGATGTAGCCGGCGGGCTGGTGCCCGGGCGCGGTGATCCCGCCCCGGTCGTGCCACTCGAAGCCGCCGTTGTTGCAGACGTACGCGGCACCGTCGGGGCCGATCGCCGCGCCGTTGGGGCCGCCGCCGAGCTCCGCCACGACGGTGACCTTGCCGTCCGGGGCGACCCGCGAGAGGGTGCCCCTCTTGATCTCGACGAGCAGGACGCTCCCGTCCCGCAACGCGATGGGGCCCTCGGGGAATTGCAACCCGGAGGCGACCACGCGCAGCTCAGCGGCTCGGGGATCAACGCTGACCATGTTCCAGCCCTTCGTCGGAGGAAACGATTTACTGGCTGAACGTTCGTTAAGACGCTACGAAGGGGCCAGTGCGTTGTCAATGTCGTCGCGGACCAGCTCCCGCAGCTCCCGCTTGAGCACCTTGCCCACGGTGTTGCGCGGCAGCTCGGGCACGAACATCACCTGCCGCGGGCACTTGTAGCCGGCGAGCCGCGGCCGGCAGAACGCGCGGATCTCCGCCTCGGTCGGCTCCTGGCCGGCGACGGGCTCGATCACGGCGACCACCCGCTCGCCCCACATCTCGTCCGGTGCCCCGACCACGGCCGCGGCGGCGACCCCCGGGTGGTGGTGCAGCACCTCCTCGACCTCGCGGGAGTACACGTTCTCCCCGCCCGTGAGGATCATGTCCTTCAACCGGTCGACGATGTAGAAGTAGCCGTCGGCGTCCCTGCGGGCGAGGTCGCCGCTGTGGAACCAGCCGTCACGGAACGCGTCGCCGGTGGCGTCGGGCCGGTCCCAGTATCCCGAGCACACCTGCTCGCCCCGGATCACCAGCTCGCCGACGACGCCGGGGGCGCACTCGGCGCCGGTGTCGTCGACCACGCGCACCGCGGACAGCGCCATCGGCCTGCCGACCGAGGCCAGCAGGTCGGTGCGGCCCTCGACGGCGGCGACGTGGTCCTCGGCGCTGTGCACGAGCACGTTGCCCGCCAGCTCGGTCATCCCGAAGCCGGTCTGGAACATCGCGTTCGGAAAGTGCGTCATCGCCTCCCTCAGCGTCGCCACCGGCATCGGGGCCGACCCGTACCCGATCCGCGTGATCGACGACGTGTCGTAGCGGGCGAGCGAGGGATGGCGCAGGAGCATCGCCAGCATCGTCGGCGCCACCGTGGTGGCGGTGACCCGGTGCTGCTGCACGGCGGCGAGGAAGCCGTCCGGGTCGTAGCGGCGCAGCAGCACCACGGTGTCGGCGTGCAGGTGCGAGACGACCACCGCGTAGCCTGCGATGTGGCACAGCGGCCACGGACACAGCGACACCGCGGGCCACTCGTCGCCGGTCTCCCAGCTCACGCCCGCGTTCGTCACGGCGGCCGTGACGTTGCGATGGGTGAGCACCGCGCCCTTCGCCCGTCCCGTCGTGCCGGAGGTGTAGAGCAGCCAGGCCGGGGCGTCCTGGTCCGGGGCCGCGGGCTCGCTCACCGGCCGTCCGTCCATGAGGGACGCGAGGGACACCGTCCCCGGCGCCGCGGAGTCGACGCTGACGATCGTGGTGACCGACTCGACGGCCTCGGCCGCCGCCCGCGCCGTCCGCAGGAACTTCTCCTCGGTGATGAGCACGGCCGGGCGCGAGTCCAACAGGACGTCGACGACCTCCCGCGGCGAGAGCCGGTAGTTCACGAAGACGAGGGCCATCCCGGCGAGCGGCACTCCGTAGTAGGCCAGGACGTACTCCGGGTTGTTCTCCGTCAGCACCGCCACCCTGTCGCCGGGGCCGGCGAGCTCGCCGAGGCCGTGCGCGAAGCGGCACACGTCCGCGTAGAGCTCCCGGTAGCTCCACGAACGGTTCTCGAACGTCAGCGCGGTCACCTCAGGGGCGCGCTCCGCGGAGAACGCCAGCACGTCGGAGATCCTCATCGATCCACTCCGCTTGTTCGGTCGGTGTTTCGGCCGTCCCTCCCGATCAGCCCGGGTGGGACAGGTAACGCGGGTTCGCCACGGCGAGCCGGTCGGTCACCGCAGCCCGGACGGCGGCGAGCAGCGCCGGATCGTCCGCGTCGATCTCGCCGGAACGGATGGCCGCGGCCAGCCCGCCTGGTCGGTGACCCCGAACCGGGCGAGCCGCTCGGCGTGACGGCGCTCCTGCTCCGGCCCGAGCCGCAGCTCACGGCCGACACCGTCGAGCACGTTGGCGGCCACGCGCGCCAGGAAGTTCAGCCGGCCCTCGGTGCCCGGCATCAGCTCCTCACGCAGGAAGTGCACGACGGCGCCGACCAGGTCGGCGGAGGTGGGGCTGCCGTGCAGATCGGACTCGACGGCAGGCGGCCCGTACTCCGCGGGTTCGGCAGGCAGCCCGAGGGCGAGCAGCAGGTCGTGCTCCTGCTCGCAGACCCGCCTGCCGATGGCTGCCATCTCCACCGAGGGCGTCCGGCCGGACAGGTGCCGCTCGGCCATCGCCCGGCAGCCCACGGCCCAGCGTGCGGTGCCGTAGATCTGCCACCACAGCACGGCCTGCGGGTCGGGCCGCGTGCCCGCGACCTCCGCGTAGCCGTCGAGCAGTTGGTCGACGGTGCCGAACCCACCCACCGGCAGCTCCGATCCGAACCGCCAGCACTTCACGCACAGCCAGCCGAGGTCCTCGCGTGGGTCACCGCGATGCACCAACTCCCAGTCGAGCACGGCGCGCAGCCCGTCGGGGCCGATGATCAGGTTTCCGGTGCGGAAGTCGCCGTGCACCACGGTCTCCGCCACCGGCTCCGGCCGGTGCCGGTCGAGCCACCGCAACGCGATCTCGATGGTCGGCAGCGGCTCGCCCACCGCGTCGTAGCTCGCCAGCAGGTGCTCCAGAGGGTCGTGGGACTCCAGGTCCGGCACGGCATCGAGGGGCACGCTGTGGATCCGGGCGAGGGTCCGGCCGAGCTCGGCGGCCATCGACTTCCGCGCGCTCGCGTACTGCGGTTCGCGCAGCAGCCTGCGCGCGATCGTCTCGCCGTCGACGTACTCGGTGACCAAGTAGGGCGAGCCGAACACGGCCGGGTCGGTGCCGGAGTCGACGAGCAGCGGCACGGGCACGGCCGCGGTCTGCGCGGCGGCGATGGCGGCGGCCTCCCATGCCATCCCGTCCGGATGCCCGCCCAGGAATCGTCCGGCACCGGGCGGGTCACGACGCAGCACGAGCCTGCGGCGCGCGTGGCCGGTGCGTGCGGTGAACGACCACGTCTCCCGGCTCGCTCCGCCGGTGAGGCGGGTGAGCTGCTCGACCGCGACGTCGGCACCCAGCACCGCGGTGAGCCGGCGCGCGAGCAGGCAGGCGAGCACGTCCGGGTCGCACGCGTCGACGGGACGCCCGTCGAGGATCGCGGCGGCCGTCATCGCGGCCACCCCGACCCGGGCGTCAGGACTCGTGCGCTCCCACCATGTCGAGCGCGAGCCGCTGGTAGCGGCGCACCACCTCGGCGCGGCTCATCCGGCCTCTCGGGGAGAACCAGCTCGCCACACCGGTGCACATCACGACGATCGCCCGGGCGGCCTCCAGCGGGATCGGCGTCGTGAACACACCGCGTTCCACGCCCTCGGTGACCACCCCGTCGAACAGGCGCTGCTGCTGCTGGCGCTTGGCGATGTGCCGGCTGCGCACCGGCTCCTCCAGCGCTCGCAGCTCGCTCGTGCCGAGCAACGTGCCACGCTGGTCCTGGAGGTGGAACAGCACCTGCACGTCGACGAGCGCCCGCAGTCTGGCCGCGGGCTCGTCGCCCGCGTCCGCCAGCGCCGCATGGGTGCGCTCCAGCAGCGCCTTGATCCCGCGCTCCATGATCGTGGCGAGCACCTGCTGCTTCGACGTGAAGTGGTGGTAGAGCGCCGCCGGGCTCACCCCGGCGCGCTCGGCGATGTCCCGCACCGACGTGCCGTGGTAGCCGTGCTCCGCCATCACCGCGAGAGCTGCGTCCAGGATCCCCGCCTCGCCCACCGGGCGTGCCGGCGTGGGCGCGGCCCCGCGCGCGCCGGGTCGCTCCGGCAGAGCTGGGCTCGCCACGCGGCCACCTCCTCTGCACCGCCCCGGTGGGGCGGGTCGACCAGGTTACCCGCACGTAGGTCCCCTTACTTGATCGCCAGCGGGTTGATGGGTGAGCCGACCGCGCGCCGGAACTTGATGGGCGGCGCCGTCAGGAGGAACTCGTAGCGCCCGTCGGCCGCGCAGTCCTCGGAGAGCTCCTCGAAGTCGAGGATCTCGCCGAGCGTCATTCCCATGTCCCGGATCAGCACCATGTGCACGGGAAGCATCTCTCCCTCGACCTCACCGGGGAGCACCTCGATCGCCCAGTTGTCCGAGCACACCGCGGCGACGTCGTGGCCGTGCAGCCACTCGCAGCACGCCAGGCCGAGCCCGGGCTCCCCCGCCATGAACGACGCGGCGTCGCCGTCGGAGAGGAACTTCCGCCGCCACCCCGTGCGCACCGCAACGATGTCGCCACCACGCAGTTCGGTGCCCTGCGCGGCCAGCGTCGCGTCGAGCTCTTCGGGCGTTATCACCTCACCCGCCTCGAGCCACTCGACGCCGCGCCTGCGCGCGACATCCACCAGCACCCCGCGCCCCACGAGGCCCTTGGCCTGGTTCTCGATGGACAGGTGCTTCGCGCCGTGCGGCGAGACGTCGGATGCGGGAAACCCGTTGTAGAGCAGGTCGTCGTAGAAGACGTGTGCGAGCCCGTCCCACTGCGACGCGCTCTGCAGCGGCATGAAGACGTAGTCGTCGGCGTAGTGGAAGGCGCCCGGGTAGTTCTGGTCGGCGCCGGTCTCGGAGAACAGCAGTACCGGGTTGATGCGCCCGCCGCCGGGCTGCGGGCCGCCCGGCCCGAACGGGATGCCGAGGTCGAACACCTTGCCGTCACGCACCAGGCCGGTGGCGGCGGCGATCCGCTCCGGCGTCAGCAGGTTCGTCGTGCCCCGCTCGTCACGGCGCCCGTCGACGTCCCAGCGGCCCCAGTTCGACAGCCGGCGTCCGATCTCACGAAAGTCCTCCACCGTTCTCAGCCCTGTCCCTTCCGTGGTCCTGCGAAGCCGAACAGATAACCCGCGACCTTGCGCATCTGGACCTCCTCCGCGCCCTCGGTGATCCGGTACCGGCGGTGGTGGCGATAGATGTGTTCGAAGGGCGTGTGCCGCGTGTAGCCGAGCCCGCCGTGCACCTGCATCGCGCGGTCGGCGGCGTCGCACACGAACCGGTTCGCCCGGTAGTTGCACATCGAGACCTTGTCGCTGATCTGCATGTGCGGCACCCGGTCGAGCTCCCACGCGGTCTTGCGCACGAGGCCGCGGAGCATCTCGGCCTCGGTCTGCAACTCCACGAGCGGCCACTGAATCGCCTGCCGGGTCGCGAGCGGCTGCCCGAACGTGATGCGCTTGCGCGCGTACTCGACGCTGCGGTCGACGCAGTACTGCCCGGCGCCGACGCCCGATGCCGCCTGCCGGATCCGGTTCTCGTGCACGAAGGTCTGCGCCACCGCGAGCCCCTGGCCCTCCTCGCCGAAGATCGCGGAGTTCGGCACCCGCACGTCCCGGATGGTGACCTCGGCGTGGTCGGTGGGCATGTTGAAGGTCCACCAGTGGAAGTCGACGGAGAAGCCGGGAGCGTCGACGGGCGTGAAGAACGCGGTGATCCCCCGCGCGTCACCGGGCTTGCCCGACGTCCGCGCGAAGATCACGTCATGGGTGGCCGAGTGCATTCCTGAGTTGAACCGCTTGCCGCCGTTGAGGATCCAGTCGTCCCCGTCGCGCACCGCCGTGGTCTCCATCCACGTCGCGTCGCTGCCGTGCTCGGGTTCGGTGAGCCCGAACCCGATGCGCTTCGTGCGCGCGAGCATCGGCTCGAGGAACTCCTCCTTCTGCTCACGCGTGCCGTACTCGAGCATCATGTGGACGAAGGGGAAGTTGCCGACCACGGACGACTCGTTCTGCAGGTCGTTGTGCAGCCCGAGGCCCTTGTGCGCCAGGTGCTCGCGGATCACCGCCATGTCGAGGTTGGTCCCGTCGGAGCCGCCCACCTCCTTCGGCAGCCCGAAGCGCAGCCATCCGGCGGCGTCGGCCCGGCGGAACATCTCGCCGAGCAACTCCTCCCACTCGCGCCGCGGCACGCCCCCGTTCTCGAAGTCGGTGCGGGAGTACTCACGGCGGTGGTCGAAGAATCGCTCGTTGTCGTCCTGCGCCTGCAGCGGCACGATCTCCCGCTCGATGAAGTCATCGAGGTCGGCGAGGCGCTGGGTCAGCTCGACGGGCAGTTCGAAATCCACAGGCCCTCCTTAACGATCGTTCAGCTAGCATGGCACCGCCGCCAGCGTCGGGGGAAGAGGGAGACGGCACGTGCGCGAGATCCGCTACGAGGTCGCCGACGGAGTAGCCACGCTGACCATCGACCGGCCCGAGAAGCGCGGCGCCATGACCTACGCGATGCTCGACGAGTTCTCCGCGGGGGTGTCCCGGGCGGGCGCCGATCCGGACGTGGCGGTGCTGCTGGTCACCGGCGTGCCCGGCAGCTTCTGCGCCGGGATCGACCTCGCCGACCTCGCCTCGCGCTCCCCGGCGGACCGGGGCAGCCGCCACGGGGACGACCCCGGCGACCCCCTGCTCATGGCCTGTCCGAAGCCGGTCGTCGCCGCCGTCGACGGCATGGCCGTGGGCATGGGGGCGGAGTTCGCCACCCAGGCCGACCTGCGCGTGATCTCCACCCGGGCGCGGTTCCGCTGGAACTTCGTACATCGCGGCCTGGTCTCCGACACCGGCGCGGGCACATGGCTGCTCCCCCGCCAGATCGGCATGACCCACGCGATGCGGCTGCTGTACACGGGTGCGGACCTCGGGGCCGACGAGGCGCTCGCGCTCGGGTTCGCCACGGCGGTCGTCGAGCCCGAGGCTGTGCCGCTGGCGGCGCTCGACCTGGCAGAGGCGATCGCTGCCGCGTCTCCGTTCGCGCTGGTCAGGACGAAGAAACTGATGTTGGACGGCGCGGGCGCTCCGCTGCGGGCGCACGTCCACGCCACGCGCACGGCCCTGGCCGAGTGCTTCGCGTCGGCCGATCATGCAGAGGGCGTCGCCGCCTTCCTGGAGCGGCGTCCCGCTCGATTCACCGGACGTTGAGATCAGGGAGGAACTGCATGCCCGACGAGGAGCAGCGGGTGTCCGTCAGCGTGACGGACGGGATCGCCGACGTACGCCTGAACCGTCCGGAGAAACGCAACGCGCTCGATCCCGCGATGTTCGCGGCGCTCGTCGAGGCGGGTGAGCGGCTCAGGTCCGACGCCGGGGTGCGGGTTGTCGTGCTCTCCGGCGAGGGACCCGACTTCTGCGCCGGCCTCGATTTCACCTCGTTCCGTGCGATGACGGCGGGAGAGCGGCTCTCGGCCTCCGCCCAGCTCCCGCCGTCGGACGGGCCGGCCAAGGCGACAGGCCAGCGGGCGGCGTACGTGTGGGCGGAGCTGCCGGTCCCGGTGATCGCCGCCGTGCACGGGAACGCGCTGGGCGGCGGCCTGCAGATCACCCTCGGCGCCGACATCCGCATCGTGGCGCCCGACGCGCGGCTGTCGGTGATGGAGATCAACTGGGGGCTCGTCCCCGACATGACAGGCAGCCAGCTGCTGCCCGAGCTCGTCGGCCGCGACGTCGCCAAGGAGCTGACGTACACCGGCCGCGTGGTCAGCGGGGAGGAGGCCGCCGCGCTCGGGTTGTGCACGCGCACCGACCCCGATCCGCGCACTGCCGCCCTCGCCCTGGCTGCCGAGATCGCCGCACGCAGCCCGCACGCCGTCCGCGCATCGAAGCGGCTGCTCGACCTGGCCGGACGGGTGGACCTGGAGGCCGGGTTCGCCGCGGAGCAGAAGGAGATCGGTGCCCTGATCGGCAGCCCCAACCAGGTGGAGGCCGTCACCGCCCGGTTCGAGAAGCGCGCCCCGAACTTCGAGGACGGACGATGACCGCGGCGCAGGACGGCGCGGTCATCGCCGCGGCCCGGCGGATGTCCCACGGCGAGCAGCTCGCACGCACCGCGCGCCTGTATCCCGGCCGGGTCGCGTTCCAGTTCGAGGAGCAGCACCGCACGTACGCCGAGCTGGACGAGCGCGTGACCCGCCTGGCCAGGGCACTCGCGGCCCGCGGTGTCGGCCGCGGCGACCGGGTGGCGGTGTTCATGCAGAACCGCCTCGAGCTCGTCGAGGCCTACTTCGCCGCGTGCCGCCTCGGGGCGATCGCGGTGCCGGTGAACTTCCGGCTGGTCGCCGACGAGGTCGCCTACATCCTCGGCGACGCCGAGGTCGCTGCGCTGCTCGTCGACCACGAGCTCGCCGCCACCGCGGCGGCCGTACGCCCGAGGGTGCCCGGCCTCCGCACCGTCGTCGCCACCGGAGACGCCGAGACGACACCCGGCCTGGATGCCGAGCCGTACGAGCAGCTGATCGCAGGCGCGAGCGCGGAACCCCTGGTGATCGACGTGCCGGAGTCCGACGCGGCCTTCCTGATGTACACCTCCGGCACCACGGGCCGCCCGAAGGGCGCCGTGCTCACCCACCACAACCTGGTGACCAACAGCGTCAACTGCGCCATGACGCAAGGCATCCGCGACCCCGACGAGGTATGGCTCTCGGGGCTCCCGCTGTTCCACATCGGCGGGCTCAACGGAATCCTGTTCCACCTCCTCGTGGGCGGGCGGTCGATCATCACGCGCTCGGGCAGCTTCGACGCCCGCGAGGTCGTCGACCTCATCGAGCGCGAGCGGGTCACCGGCTGCTACTTCGTGCCGACCCAGTGGAAGGCGATCTGCGAGCTGCCCGGCCTGAAACAGCGTGACCTCGCGCTGCGGCGCATCTCGTGGGGTGCGTCCGTGGCACCGCCGTCGGTGCTGCAGGCCATGGCCGCCTCGTTCCCCGGGGTGCCCAACTTCAACATGTTCGGCCAGACCGAGATGAGCTCCGTGACCTGCGTGCTCCGCGGGGAGGACGCGATCCGCAAGATGGGCTCGGTCGGTACGCCGATCATCAACGTCGAGGCACGCATCGTGGACACGGAGATGAACGACGTCCCGGTCGGCGAGATCGGCGAGATCGTCTACCGGGGCCCCACGGTGATGCGCGAGTACTGGCGCAATCCGGAGGCCACCGCGGAGGCGTTCGCCGGCGGGTGGTTCCACTCGGGCGACCTGTGCCGGATGGACGACGACGGGTTCATCACGGTCGTCGACCGCGCGAAGGACATGATCGTCTCGGGTGGGGAGAACATCTACTGCGCCGAGGTCGAGGCCGCGATCGACGCGCACCCGAAGGTCGCCGAGGTCGCCGTGGTGGGCGTCCCGCACAAGACGTGGGTCGAGACACCCCGTGCGGTCGTCGTTCCCGTCGACCCGGCCGACCCTCCCACGCTGGAGGAGATCGTCGAGCACTGCCGCACGCGGCTGGCGTCGTACAAGAAGCCCACCTCGCTGGTGGTCCTCGACGAACTGCCACGCACGGCGTCCGGGAAGGTGCAGAAGTTCCGGCTACGGACCGCGCATACGGCCGTGTCGGATGCCTGAGCCCGTCATGGCGAGGCCCGCCGTCGAGATGCCACCGCAGCCGTCACAGTGGAAGGAGTGTCGATGAGTCGACCCAGCTCTCCTGATGTGGTCGTGGTCGGGGCCGGAGTCGCCGGTCTCTATCAGCTCCATCGCCTGCGTGACCTGGGACTGAGCTATCGGGTCTTCGAAGCCGGAAGCGGCATCGGCGGCACGTGGTTCTGGAACCGCTACCCCGGCGCCCGTTGCGACGTGGAGAGTCTGGAGTACTCCTACTCGTTCTCCGAGGAGCTCGAGCAGGAATGGGAATGGACCGAGCGTTATCCCGCGCAGGCGGAGATCCTCGAATACATCGAGCACGTCGCGAAGCGGTTCGATCTCGACCGGGACGTCGAGCTGGACACGCGCGTGATGTCGGCGGTGTGGGACGGCGCGCGCTGGGCGGTCACGACGGACCGGCCCGAGACCGTCTCGGCCCGCTACGTCATCTTCGCCACCGGCTGTCTGTCGCAGCCGAAGGAGATCGACATCCCCGGGATGGAGGGCTTCCGCGGAGATGTCTGGTCGACAGCCCGCTGGCCGCACGACGGCGTCGACTTCACCGGCCGGCGGGTGGCGGTGATCGGCACAGGTTCGTCCGGCGTGCAGTCGATCCCGGTGATCGCGCAGCAGGCCGCCGAGCTGACCGTCTTCCAACGCACGGCCAACTACATCCTCCCGGCGCGCAACGCACCGCACTCCCCGCAAGCGCAGCAGGAGCACAAGGCGAACTACCCCACCCACCGCCGGCTCGCCCGCGAATCACCAGCCGGCCTCCTGGGTGTGCAGGGCGAAGCCTCGGCCATGGACGCGACCGCCGAGGAGCGCCGCGAGGTGTACGAGCAGGCCTGGAACATCGGAGGCCTGGGAGCGCTGCGCCGCGCCTACAACGACATCTCGCTGAACCTCGACGCCAACCGCACGGTCACCGACTTCCTCGCCGACAAGATCCGCAGCATCGTGCGCGACCCGGAGACCGCGCAGGCGCTGGCCCCGTCGGACCACCCGTTCGGCACCAAACGACCCTGCCTGGACACCGGCTACTTCGAGACCTACAACCTCGACCACGTCCGCCTCATCGACCTCCGCACGACCCCGATCACCACGATCACCGCCGAGGGCATCCGGACGACGGACCGGCTCGTCGAGGTCGACGACCTCGTACTCGCCACCGGCTTCGACGCCATGACCGGAGCCCTCCTCGCCATCGACATCCGCGGAACGAACGGACTGCGGCTGGCCGACGCCTGGGCCGACGGCCCCACGACCTACCTCGGACTGCAGGTCGCCGGCTTCCCGAACATGTTCACCATCACCGGCCCCGGCAGCCCCTCCGTACTCAGCAACATGATCGTCTCGATCGAACAACACGTCGACTGGATCAGCGACTGCCTCGCCCGCATCGACAGTCAGGTGATCGAGGCCTCCCCCGACGCCCAACAGCGGTGGGTCGCCCACGTCACCGAGGCGGCGGACCAGACCCTGATGAACCACGCCAACTCCTGGTACGTCGGCGCCAACATCCCCGGCAAGCCACGGGTCGTCATGCCCTACGTCGGCGGGGTGGGCCGGTACCGGGAGATCTGCGACGGCGTGTCCGCCGCAGGGTACGAAGGCTTCGTGCTGACCCGGGGGATCAGCCCCGGAGCGTGATCACGGCTGGCGGCGCGTGAGCCGGACGGTGGTGCTCACGTGCCGCTCCACACCGGCGGGCGCTTCTCGGCGAACGCCGTTGCGCCCTCGATCGCGTCCTTCGAGGTCGAGACCGGGCCGGCGATCTCGGCCTGCCGCTCCCACGCCTCGTCGTCCGACCAGGAAGCGGCCGACGCCACGATCTTCTTGCTGGCCGCCACGGCGAGCGGACCGTTCGCGCTGATCTCCGCGCCGAGCGCCAGCGCGGCGTCGAGGGCTGTGCCGTTCGGCACGAGGCGGTTGACCAGGCCCAGTTCGCGCGCACGCGCGGCGGGAATGTGACTTCCCAGCAGCGCCAGCTCCATCGCCTGGTGGTACGGGATGCGCTTCGGCAGCCGCAGCAGCCCACCGGCCGCGGCGACGAGGCCGCGCTTGACCTCGGGAATGCCGAACACTGCGCCCTCCGCGGCCACCACGAGGTCGCAGGCCAGCACGATCTCGAAGCCCCCGGCGAGCGCGTAGCCCTCGACGGCGGCGATCAGCGGCTTGGCCGGCGGCCGCACGGTCACCCCGGCGAACCCCCGGCCGGCCACGATCGGCCGCTCGCCGCGCACGAAGGCCTTGAGGTCCATGCCTGCGCAGAACGTGCCGCCCGCGCCGGTGAGCACCCCGACACGGAGGTCGTCGTCGGCGTCGAGTCGGTCCATCGCCTCGGCGATCCCCTGCGCAACGGCCGCATTGACGGCGTTGCGCGCCTGCGGACGGTCGATGGTCACGACGAGTACGCCGTCGGCGGGCGTGCTCATGAGCACCTCGGACAACACATCTCCTGTCGGTCGGTGGATCCGGTCGGTATCGGTCGTCATCCTCGCGGCGCGGGCGCGGGCCCGCGCACGAGCCTGCCCGGCAGCGCGTCGGTCGGCTCGCCGTCCCGGTAGGTCTCCAGCCCGGCGACGACGGTGTGCCGGTAACCGTCGGCGCGCTGGAGGAGCCGCCGCCCACCCGCGGGCAGGTCGTAGCGCACCTCGGGCCGGTGCAGCCGCAGCGCGTCCATGTCGATCACGTTGAGGTCGGCCCGGTACCCGGGTGCGAGAACCCCGCGGTCGAGCAGCCCCACCGCCCGGGCCGTGTCGCGCGCCTGGCGCTGCACAACGAACGGCACGTCGAGGCGCGCGCCGTCGCGGTCACGGGTCCAGTGCTGCAGCAGCGTGGTCGGGAAGCTGCCGTCGCAGATCGTGCCGACGTGCGCCCCACCGTCGGAGAGTCCGGGCACGGTGTGCTGGTGGGTGAGCATCTCGTGCGCGGCATCGAGGTTGCCGTCGGCGTAGTTGAGGCTGGTCAGGTAGAGCATCCCGCCGCCCGCCACCACGTCGTAGGCGATCTCGACGGGTGACACACCAGCCCGCTCCGCCCGGGCAGCGATGGAGTCCGACGCGGACGGTTCGTAGTTCGGCGGGTCGGTCAGCTCGTACATCAGCTCGTACCTGTGGATCAGGGTGCCGCCGAGACGGCTGCGGTCCTTTTCCCCCGTCTGCGCGGCGACGATCTCCGATCGCACCCGCGGCTGCGCCATCCGCGCGGCCTGCTCCTCCGGAGACAGGTCGGCCAGCTGCCGCCAGACCGGGTTGGTCATGAACGGGTTGAGCGTGTTGTGCAGGCCAAGCAGCATCCCGACCGGACGGGCCGCGACCTGCGCCAGGATCGCTAGCCCGTCGGCCTGCGCGGCGTCGATCAGGCGCAGCACCTCACGGTGCATCGCAGGCGCGACCGGCGACTGCACGAGCGACGCGGAGAGCGGCCGCCCCGACCGCGCCACCATCGCCCGGATCAGCGCGAACTCCGCTTCGGGATCCGGGAAGTCGCTGACCAGCTGGAACACCCCGCGGCCGGTCTCCCCGACCGCCGTGGCGATCGCGACCAGCTCGTCGGCGCCCACGGCGTAGGACGGCGTGAGCTCACCGCTGATGCTCTTGTGGTTGAGCGTGCGCGACGTCGAGAAGCCGAGCGCGCCTGCCTCCACGCCCTCCCGCGCCAGCCGCGCCATCAGCGCGATCTCCTCCGGCGTGGCCTCCTCGTGCGCGGCGGCCCGCTCCCCCATCGCCTGCACCCGGAGCGCGGCGTGCGGCACCTGGGCGGCCATGTCGACGTCGTGGGGCAGCGCGTCGAGCGCGTCGAGGTACTCGGGGAACGTCCGCCAGTCCCAGCGAAGGCCCTCGTGCAGGGCGATGCCGGGGATATCCTCCACGCCTTCCATCAGCTCGATCAAGCGGTCGTGGTGCACCGGTTCGACGGGTGCGAAACCGACCCCGCAGTTGCCCATGACGACGGTGGTGACCCCGTGCCACGACGACGGCTGCAGTCGCGACTCCCATGTCGCCTGCCCGTCGTAGTGCGTGTGGATGTCGACGAACCCCGGCGCCACCACCGCACCGTCGGCGGTGATCTCCCGGCGCCCGCGCCCGCTCACCCTGCCGACCTCGGTGATCCGGCCGTCCCGTACGGCGACGTCCGCGGTACGCGGTGGGCTCCCCGTCCCGTCCACGACGGTGCCCGCCCGGACCACCAGGTCGTGCTCAGCCATGCCGTCCTCCTTCGTACGTCGGCTCAGGGTTTGTCGCTCATCGACCGGTATGGAGCACGTCGTCACGGAGCCTGATCCGGCTGAGCTTGCCGGTGGAGGTCCGTGGAAGCTCCCGGAACTCGACGGAGGTGGGGCACTTGAAGCCGGCGAGCCGGCCCCGGCAGTGCTCGATCAGCTCGGCAGCCAGCCTGTCCGCGGACTCCCCTGTGAGGTCACCGCCTGAGCGCGGCTCGATCATCGCCACCGGGCGCTGTCCCCACTCCTCGTCCGGCATCCCGATCACGGCGGCGTCCGCCACCGCGGGGTGGGTGAGCAGCACCGACTCGATCTCGGCGGGATAGATGTTCACCCCGCCCGAGATGATCAGGTCCGACCGCCGGTCGCTCAGGTAGAGCCGGCCCTCGTCGTCGAGGTGGCCCAGGTCGCCGACCGTGAACATGTCACCGCGGCGGGCGGCAGCCGTCTTCTCCGGTGCCTTGAAGTACTCGAACCGGTCGCCGCTGCGGAAGTAGATGTTCCCGATCTCGCCTGCGGGCAGTGCGTTGCCGTCGTCGTCGAGGATCACCACCTCGCTGCCTGCCCAGGCGCGCCCGACCGTGCCCGGATGTTGCAGCCAGTCCTGCGGGCCGACGTAGGTGCCGCCGCCCTCGGTGGCCGCGTAGTACTCGTGCAGCACCGGACCCAGCCAGTCGATCATCCGTTGCTTGACGGCCACCGGGCACGGCGCTCCGGCGTGCACCACCCGCGTCAGGGACGAGACGTCATGGGCGGCCCGCTCGTCTGCGTGCAACTGCAGCAGCCGGTGGAACATGATCGGCACCATGTGCGTCGCGGTCACCCGATGCCGTTCCACGATCTCCAGGAACAGCTGCGGGGTCCACTTGTCCATCAGCACCACGGTGTGCCCGATCTGCAGGGCCAGGCTCCCGTAGGCGTTCGGCGCCGCGTGGTAGAGCGGCGCCACCACCAGGTGCACTCCGGAACCCGCGGTGCGGCCGAGCATCCGCGGAATCACGGGCACCCGCGCCGCGTGGCTCTGTTCGGGAGTCAGGTCGGAGAGCGGTTTGCGCACTCCCTTGGGTCGACCGGTCGTCCCGGACGTGTAGAGCATCACCGACCCCTGCCGCCGCCTCTCCGGTGCGGTGGCCGGCATCCCGTCGACGAGGTCGTCGAGGCTGCGGAAGCCGGGGAACGCGGGCATCCCGAACCGGCGCTGCGCCGGAAGACCGGCCTCGTCGGCCGCGGCCACCGCGGCGTCGCCCAGCCGCGGACCGGCGAGGAACAGCTTGGCCTCGCTGTCGATCAGGATGTAGGCGAGCTCGGGTGCGGTCAGGTGCCAGTTGAGCGCCGTCAGGTAGAGGCCGAGCTGCCCCGTGGCGAGTTGCAGCGCAAGGAAAACCCGGTGGTTGGGCAGCGCGACGGCCACGGTGTCGCCGTCGACGAGCCCGTGTGCTCGCAGTCCGTGCGAGATGCGGTTGGCCAGGTCCCGCAGCTGTCCGAACGTGGTCTCCGACCCGTCGACGTCGATGACCGCGATCCGGTCGGGATCGGCGTCGGCGATCTCCCAGAAGCCGAGGGCCCCGTTCACCCGGTAGGCCTCGATCAGGTCCGCCGCATCCTCCTGCACCGCGCAGCTCCCCTCGTCTCAGTGATCGGCGACCTCAGCGCGCGTTGGCGTCGGCCCCGTGCCGGCGAGCTGCTCGCGCAGGCGGAACTTCTGAACCTTGCCGCTGGCGTTGCGGGGTAGCGCATCCGTGATCACGACGGAGGTCGGCTTCTTGTACGAGGCGAGCCGGGTGCGGCAGTGCTCGATGATCTCCTGCTCGCCCGGTGGGTCGGCCGGGTCCACGGGCACGACGACCGCGCACGGTGTCTGCACCCACTTCGGGTGCGGGATGCCGACCACCGCCACCTCGGCGACCTTCGGGTGGGAGTCGATCGCGTCCTCGACCTCGGCGCAGTAGATGTTCTCCCCGCCGGAGATGATCATGTCCTTCTTGCGGTCGACGACGTAGATGTAGCCCTCGTCGTCCATCCGGCACAGGTCACCGGAGTGGAACCACCCACCGGCGAACGCGGCCGCGGTCTCCTCCGGCTTGTTCCAGTAGCCGAGCATCATCGTCGGGCCCCGGTAGACCACTTCGCCGACCTCGCCGACGGGGACGTCACGCATCTCCTCGTCCACGATGCGAACCTCGATGCTCGGCAGCGGGGTGCCCACCGAGCCCATCTTCCGCACCGCGTCCTCGCTGCGGAGCAGTGTTGTGGTGGGGCTCATCTCGGTCTGCCCGAAGGCGCAGTAGGCCGGTGCGTCCGGAAAGGTGTCCTGCAGCGCCTGCAGCACCGACGGGGGCGCGGGCGAGGCACCCCAGACGAGGTTGCGCAGCGCCAGCCGCCGGTCCTTCACCCCGGGCACCGCACAGATGGCCTGCCACTGGCTGGGCACGAAGAAGCAGTTGGTGATCTGCTCGCGTTCCAGCACGTCGACGACGCTCACCGGGTCGAAGTTCGCCGCGCTGTGGATCACCACGCGCCCGCCGTCGATGAGGCCGCGGATGGACGTGCTCAGCCCGGCGATGTGGAACATCGGCACGCCGAGCAGCGACACGTCCACGCCGGAGCGCAACCCACCGGAGACCGCAAGACCCGTGAACGCCGCCATCACCAGGTTCAGATGGCTGAGGACCGCGCCCTTGGGCCTGCCGGTGGTGCCCGAGGTGTACATGATGAACGCGGGCTCGTTCTCGGCCACGTCGATGCCGGGTGGCGTGGTCGACGCGGACGCCAGAGCGTCTTCGTAGGACTCCGCGTGAGGCCCGGCGTCGGCCTCTCGCCCACCCGTCGCCAGCACCGTGCGCAGCTCGTCCATGCCGGTCATGGCCTTCGCCGCCACGCCGGCGAGCTGCTCGTCCACCAGCATCGCGGCCGCGCCGCAGTCGCCGAGGATGTAGGCGATCTCGTCGGGCACCAGGCGGAAGTTCAGCGGCACGGCCATCGCGCCGAGCCGGCAGGCGGCCAGGTAACCCTCCACGACCTCGATCCGGTTGTGCATCAGGATCGCGATCCGGCTCCCCCGCTCGACGCCGCGCTCGCGCAGCGCGTTGGCGAGCCGGGTGACTCGCTCGTCCAGCTCGGGGAACGTGACCGCGCGCGCCCCGTGCTGGAACGCCACGCGGTCCGGGAACTTCCGGGCGCACCGGGCGAGCTGCTCCCCGTAGGACATCCGGCGAGCGGCGGACACGACCTCGACGTCGTGGGCCGGCATGCGCTCCTCCTTGTCGCTCCACTCGACGATGAATGGCTGATCGGGCTGCGCAGGCCGGTGGCCCGCTGCTCGCTGGGAGGCCGGCAGGCACGGAGTCCTGCTCGGACCGGTTCGCCGGAACTGATCGATCGTTAAGTCGAGCCGATCGCATCACGGCCACCCAGTGCTGTCAAGGAGCCGTGACGGCCCCACCGACGGCCGCGAGGTGCCGGGTCACATCGTCTCCCGGCGGCATGACGTACATCAGCACGGGAGTGGTCACGCCGGCGTCGACGTACCGCTTCACCCCGGCCCGGATGTCTGCGGGGCTGCCGTGGAGGAACAGCTCGTCGACCAGCGCGTCCGGCACCGCCTCCACCGCGGCCGCGCGGTCACCCCGGCTCCACGCCTGCCACATCGGTTCGAGCTGGTCCGCCCGGCCGAGCCAGCGGTGGAACTCCGCGTACACGGGGACGTTCAGGTACGCCGTGACCATGCGTTTCGCCGTTGCCCGCACCGCCTGCACGTCCTCGCCCGGGACCACGAACAGCCGGGCGACGATCTCCGCGTCGGCGTTGCCCTTCAGCACGTGGGGCAGCACCGTGTGCATGTCGTCGGGCGAGAGCCAGTTGAGGATCACCCCGTCGGAGATCGCGCCCGCCAGCCGGAGCATCCCCGGCCGCAGCGCCCCGATCAGCAGCTTGGGTGGCCGGGCCGGCACGCGGGCCAGGCGGAATCCCGTGATGGTGAAGCTCTCCGACTCCATGTCCACCCGCTCACCGGACAGGGCCCGCCGCACGAACGTGGTGACGTCCCGCACCCGCTGGTAGGGCCGGTGGAACTCGAGCCCGTGCCAGCGCTCGACGATCACGTCCGAGCTCGTGCCGATCCCCACCAGCACCTCGCTCGTGGCGACCTCCGCCAGGGCGGCGGCCGACATCGCGATCAGCCCGGGACTGCGGGTGTAGGCGGAGACGATCGCCGTGCCGAGGCGGAACCGGGGGTGCGAGACGGCGGCGGCGACCAGCGGCGTGAACGCGTCGGCGCCCGTGGCCTCGCCCGTCCACAGGTCCGTGTAGCCGGCGTCGGCCACGTCGTTCAGCAGTGCGGCCTGCTCGGCCAGCGGCACGCCGTCGAGCGGGATGGTGAGTCCGAGCCGTGTCATCCGTCCCCCATCTCTGCCCATACCGGTTCGATCACGCGTAGCCTCTCGAAGTAAACGATCGTTCAGGAAGGATCACGTCGGTTCGTACCGGTGTCAACGCGTCGTGCGGCGCAGGCTCCTCGGGTCGGCCCGGCGGCCGGCACCGGTGCGGCCGGGTGTTCGTTTCTCGAAGCGCGACGAGAATGAGGGGTAATGACAGTCAGGTTGCGTCACGGAATCTTCATGGCCCCGTTCCACAAGATGGACGAGAACCCCACACTGCTCTTCCAGCAGGACATGCAGCTGATCGAACTGCTGGACAACCTCGGATTCCACGAGGCGTGGATCGGCGAGCACCACTCGGCCGGCATGGAGACGATCTCGTCGCCGGAACTGTTCATCGCGGCGGCGGCCGAGCGCACCAAGAACATCCGGCTCGGCACAGGCGTGGTGTCGCTTCCGTATCACAACCCGCTGATGGTCGCCGACCGCATCGTGCAACTCGACCACATGACGCGCGGTCGCGTCATGTTCGGTGTCGGCCCCGGGCTGCTGGCCTCCGACGCGCTCATGCTGGGAATCGACCCGTCCGTCCAGCGCGACAGGATGGCCGAGGGCCTCGACGTGATCCTGCGCTTGTTCCAGGGCGAGGTGGTCACGGAGTCCACCGACTGGTACACGCTCGTCGAGGCCTCCTTGCACCTGCCGCCGTATTCGAACCCCTACCCCGAGGTGTGCGTCGCCAGTGCCGTCACGCCGTCCGGTGGACGGCTGGCCGGCAAGTACGACCTGGGCATGCTCTGCGTCGCCGCAGGCGAGAACGCGGGCTTCAACGCCCTCGACGTGAACTGGCGGATCGCCAACGAGGTGGCAGCCGAGCACGGCCGCACCATGGACCCGAGCAGGCTGCGCCTCGTGGTCGGCATGCACCTGGCCGAGACGCGGGAGAAGGCCATGGAGCAGGCCCGGTACGGCCTGCAGGAGCAGATCGACTACCTCAACAACAACATGCCGCGCATATCCATCCCGGACGGCGCCGACACGGTGGAATGGTATGTCGAGCAGGGCATCGGAGTGATCGGCACACCCGACGACGCAATCGCCCGCATCGAGCGGCTCTACCAGAAGACGCCCGAGATCGGCGCCATTCTGCTCAACGCGCACGACTGGGCCGACTGGGCCGACACGAAGCACTCCTACGAGCTGTACGCGCGGTACGTGATCCCGCACTTCGAGGGCTACAACAAGCCGCGCCAGGATTCCTACCGATGGGTCACGGTGCACCAGGGCGAGCTGACCGAGAAGCGCACCACCGCGGCGAAGGCGATGTTCGCCAAGCACGAGGCCGAATGGGCCGAGAAGCGCAACTCCGGCACGAGCCGCCCTGCCGAGGGCAAGGAGTCGACGTTCGGCTGATCATCTCGTCACGGTTCTCCTTCTGCGCTCTCCGGGCGGGGTCGGTGAAGCCCGGCTAATGTGACCGTTCCCCGATGTGCACACGAGTCCACGGGGAGGAGCGGTGAGCGAGCGCGCTGTGACGTCTACCGCTGGGCCGGCCGAGCGCAGCGGGTACGTGCGGTGAGTCGTACGAGGCAGGAGACCGCCGCGTCCATCGACGCGGCGGATCCGCAATCCGCCGAACTGCGCCGCCTCTACGCACGCCACACCCCTGCCGCTGCTCTCGGATCCGACGATCCGGCCGGCGCCACCGCCGCCCTCGCCGAGGCCGCCCGCACCCATCTGCGGCTGGCCAGGCACCGGGAGCCCGGCGATCCGATCGTCGACATCCGCGGCGCGGTTCCCGCAGGTACCGCGGTCGTCGACGTGATCAGCGACGACGTGCCCTTCCTCGTCCAGTCCGTGCTGGCAGGGGTGGGCCGGGTCGGCTTGCGGGTCCGCCGGGTCATCCACGCGATGGTCGTGGTGCGCCGCACGAGCCGGGGCGAGCTCGCGGAGGTGCTGCCCGCCGTCGCGTGGGAGGAGCCGCCCGCGGGAACCCTCGTCGAGGAGTGGATGCGGCTCGAGCTGGACCCGATCTCGACCGAGGAGAACGAGGACCTCGGTGCCGAACTGCACGACGTGCTCGGCGTACTTCGCGAGGTGGCGCAGGACCGCGAGCGAATCGCCGCGACAGTGCGGCAGGTGGCAGCCGAGCTGGTCGGACGCCCCGGGTCGCCCGGCGACGAGCGGCAGGACGTCGCCGACCTGCTGGCATGGCTCCACGACGGTCGCTTCCTCTTCCTCGGGTACCGGCGCCACGAGGTCGACCGTGCCGTCGACCCGCCCCGGTTCCGCGCGGTGCCGGGGTCCGGCCTGGGTGTCCTGCGCCGCGACGACGTCCACGACGGCGTCGCCCGCGATCCCTGGCTGCCGGGCACTGCTCCGCCGGTGGTCCTCACCCGGTCCGACGCACCGAGCCGCGTGCTGCGCCCGGAGCATCCCCACCACCTCGATATCGCGATCGTCGACGCCGGCGGTGACGTCGTCGGCGAACACCGGTTCCTCGGGCTGTTCACGGCGGCTGCCCTTCACGAGAACGTGCTGGACACCCCGGTCGTCGAGCGGCGGGTGCGCGCGGCGGTGCGGCTCGCGGGTGTCCCGCTGGAGTCCTGGTCCGGGCAACGGATGCTCGACGTGATCTCCCGGCATCCGCGCGACGAGCTGTTCTGGGCCACCGCGGAGGACGTGCACGAGACGGCGGTCGGCGTGCTGGGCCTCACCCAGCCCCGGCGGCTGCGCCTGTTCCTCCGCCGGGAGCCCTACGGGCGGTTCATCTCCTGCCTGGTCTACCTGCCGCACGACCGGTACTCGCCCCAGGCCCGCTCGGCCATGCAGACGGTGCTGCTGCGCGAGCTGGGCGGGTGGCGCATCGACCACAGCGTGGAGCTCGGTGAGTCGGGGCCCGCGCTGGTCCACTTCACCGTCCAGGTCGAGCCCTCTGCTCTGGCGCCGGACCGGGACCGGCTGCAGGCGCAGCTCGCGGCGGCCATCCTGACCTGGGACGACTGGGTCCTCGACGCTGCGGGTGCCGACGACGACGAGATCGCCGACGAGCTGGCCGGCGTCCCGCAGGGGTACCGGGACGACGTCGACCCCGTCCGGGCGCTCGCCGACCTCCGGCGCATCCGGGAGCTGGGCGACGAGCCCCACCTGGAACTGTCGAGCGAGCTCGGCGGCGGCGGTGACGAGCTGCATTTCCGCCTGTTCCTGCGCGGCACGGGGATCTCGCTGTCCGCGGTGCTACCGGCACTCCAGAGCCTCGGCGTCGAGGTGCTCGACGAGCGGCCCTACGAGATCATCCGCCCGGACGGGCGCCGGTGCTGGATCTACGACTTCGGACTCGGGGTCGACGCCGCCACCGCACGCGGCATGGTCGGGCGCCGTCGGCGGGAGACACAGGAGCGGTTCTGTGCGGCCTTCCGGGCGGTGTGGGACGGCGACGCCGTGGCCGACCGGTTCAACGCACTGGTCCTGCACGCCGGGCTCGACTGGCGCGACGTGGCGGTGCTGCGGGCGTACGCGCGCTACGCAGCGCAGCTCGGAGGACCGTTCGACCCCCCGTACATCGCCGACATCCTCCTCGCCCATCCCGCCGCGGCACGGGCGCTGGTCGGGCTCTTCCACGCCCGTTTCGACCCGCTCCCCCGGCCCGATGAACGGGCGGAGCGCACCGCGGCGGCCCTGGCCGAGGTCGCCACTCTGATCGAGGACGTCACCGGCCTCGACGCCGATCGGATCCTGCGCGGACACCTCGCGCTGATCACCGCGACGGTGCGGACCAACTGGTTCACCGCGCAGTCCCACTTCTCGTTCAAGATCGACCCCGCGGCGGTGCCCGACATGCCCGCGCCACGGCCGCGGTTCGAGATCTTCGTCTACTCACCGCGGCTGGAAGGCGTCCATCTGCGGTTCGGTCCCGTCGCACGCGGCGGTTTGCGCTGGTCGGACCGCCCGCAGGACTACCGCACGGAGGTACTGGGGCTCGTCAAGGCACAGGCGGTGAAGAACGCGGTGATCGTGCCTGTGGGGGCGAAAGGCGGGTTCGTGGTCGCGGCGGCGGCGCCGGGACCGGACGAGGTCGAGGCGTGCTACCGCACCTTCGTCTCGGGGCTGCTCGACGTCACGGACAACGTGGCGAGCTCCGCGGACGGCACCGTGACCACGACACCTCCGCCTGCCGTGGTGCGCCACGACGGCGACGACCCCTACCTGGTCGTCGCGGCCGACAAGGGCACGGCCCGCTTCTCCGATGTCGCCAACGACGTCGCCGCCCGATACGGGTTCTGGCTGGGGGACGCGTTCGCCTCCGGTGGGTCGGTCGGATACGACCACAAGGCCATGGGGATCACCGCCCGCGGTGCCTGGGAAAGCGTGCGGCGCCATTTCCGGGAGCTCGGGGTGGACACGCAGACCCAGGACTTCACAGCGGTCGGGATCGGGGACATGTCCGGCGACGTGTTCGGCAACGGGATGCTCCTGTCGGAGCACATCCGATTGGTGGCGGCGTTCGACCACCGGCACGTGTTCGTCGACCCGGACCCCGATCCGGTGCGCAGCCACGCCGAGCGTCGCCGGTTGTTCGACCTGCCGCGCTCGTCGTGGGACGACTACGACCGGAGCGCGATCAGCCCGGGCGGCGGTGTGTGGCTGCGCACCGCGAAAGCGGTGCCCGTCGGGCCGGAGATACGGGCGGCGCTCCTCCTCCCCGGCGCGGTGACCGCGATGAGTCCGCCTGAGCTGATCCGCGCGATCCTGCTGGCCCCGGTCGACCTGTTGTGGAACGGCGGCATCGGTACGTACGTCAAGTCGAGTGCCGAGACCCACGCGGACGTCGGGGACAAGGCCAACGACGCGATCCGCGTCGACGGCGCCCGGTTGCGGGCGAAGGTGGTCGGCGAGGGCGGCAACCTGGGGGCGACCCAGCGCGGGCGGATCGAGTTCGCCCGCAGCGGCGGGAAGATCAACACCGACGCCATCGACAACTCGGCAGGCGTCGACTGCTCCGACCACGAGGTCAACATCAAGATCATGCTCGACCGGCTGGTGGCGGCCGGCGAGCTCGACCGCGCAGGCCGTGACGCGCTGCTCGTGGAGATGACCGACGACGTCGCCGGGCTCGTGCTCGCCGGCAACCGGGCACAGAACGCGGAGCTCGGCATCGCACGCGCGTACGCCTCCACGATGCTTCCGGTGCACGCGCGGATGATCGACGCCCTGGTGCGGCGGCGCGGGCTGGACCGCGCGCTCGAGGTGCTGCCCGGTCCCGACGAGATCGCCGAGCGGGAGCGGGCCGGCGAGGGGCTCAGCTCACCCGAGCTGGCCGTCCTGCTCGCCCACGCGAAGCTCGACCTCAAGGCCGAGATCCTGCGCAGCGACCTGCCCGACCTGCCCGAGTTCGCGCACCGGGCCGCGGGCCTGTTCCCCTCGGTGCTGGTCGAGCGCTTCCCCGAGGCCGTGACCACACACCCGCTGCGTCGCGAGATCGTGACCACGGCGCTGGTCAACGAGATGGTCGACGGCGGCGGGATCACCTACGCATTCCGGCTGGCCGAGGACACCTCGGCAACGCCGACGGACGCGGTGCGCGCGTACGAGGTGGCCACCGCGGTGTTCGGCCTCACCGGCCTCTGGGCCGAGATCGCCGCACTCCCGATCACGGCCGCGTTGACCGACGAGATCGTCCTCGAGTCACGCCGGCTGCTGGACAGCACGGCGCGCTGGTTGCTCACCAACCGTCCGACCCCGCTCCAGGTCCGCGCCGAGACCGACCGCTTCGCGCCGCTGGTCGACCGGCTGATGCAGCGACTGCCGTCCCTCCTGCGCGGGCGGGAGGCGGAGTCGGCCGCCGAGCGGGCTGCGACCCTGACCGAGCAAGGGGTGCCGAGCGGTCTGGCGGAGCGGTCGGCCGCTCTCCTGCACGGCCACGGGCTGCTCGACGTCGTCGAGGTGGCGGCATTGGCCGAAGGGCAGCGGGAGCGGCTGCCGATCGAGGAAGTCGCGAGCCTCTACTACGCGCTGTCCGAGCGGCGCGCCCCCGCTCGCTGACCGCGACCCACCGGGAGCTGCTCGCGGGGCTCGTGACGCGGTGACCTGGGGCTGTCCCTACCCGTGTTCGGGGGTTCTCACCGGCAGGTGGCGGGCCTGCTCGATCGTGCGGACGGCTGCCGGAGCCGAAGCTGGTTCGTGACCAGACAGCCGGCACCACACCTCGATGACTGAGGAGTTCGCGTGAGCACCCTGAGGCAGGCCCCCCGCTCGCAGGTCATGAGCGATCTGCAGGGCTCACGCTCGGTCGACCCTATGACCGGCCGGGAGCTCGTGCCGATGTCCGAGCTCGTGCTCGTGGACAAGCACGAGGCGCAGGGCTGGCGCGTCCGCCAGGACGAGCGCCTGGACCACCTGTTCGAGGCGCGCTGCGACTGGGTCCGGACCTACGGCCGGGCAGGCCAGCTCGCGGTCGACTCCGACGAGCTGTCGCTCACCTACGACGAGCTGGACGCGCGGGCGAACCAGGTGGCCCGCTACCTGCGCCTGCACGGCGCCGGCGCCGGAGACCGCATCGGCCTGCTGTTCGACCGTCCGGCCGACTCCTACATCGCGATGCTCGCCGTACTGAAGATCGGCGCCGCGTACGTCCCGCTGGACACCAGCTTCCCGACCGACCGGATGGCCTACATCGTCGAGGACGCCCACGTCCGCACGGTTCTGACGGCGTCCGACGTGGCCGACCGCATCGACCAGCCCGAGCTGCTGACCGGGCGCGGCACCGAGTTCGTGAGCCTCGACCTGGCCGAGCGGCTGATCGACGAGCAGAACTCGCGCAGGCTCATCGACGCCGAGCGCGGGATCCTGGACGACCAGCTCGCCTACATCATCTATACGGCCGGCGCCAACGGCCGCCTGCGCGGCGTCGCGGTCGACCACCCCAGCATCTGCAACTTCGTCAAGGTCGCCGCCGAGGTGTACGGCATCCAGGCCCGCGACCGGGTCTACCAGGGGCTGACGATCGCGTTCGACCTGTCGGTCGAGGAGATCTGGGTGTCGTGGGCCTGCGGCGCCACGTTGGTGCCCCGGCCGTCCGGCGCGAGCCTTCTGGGCCGGGACCTGCACGCATTCCTCAGCGAGCGCCGCGTCACGGCGATGTCGACCGTTCCGACGCTGCTGGCCACCATCGAGGACGAGCTGCCCGACCTCCGGTTCCTGCTGGTGGCAGGCGAGCCCTGCCCGCAGGAGCTGATCGCGCGCTGGCACCGTGCCGGTCGGCGGCTGCTCAGCGTCTACGGTCCGGCCGAGGCGACGGTGACGGCCACCTGGACCGAGCTGCACCCCGGCAAGCCGGCGACCATCGGGATCCCGCTGCCCACCTACAGCACGGTCATCCTGGACGTCGAGGACCCCCACCACGCACTTCCGCACGGCGAGATCGGTGAGATCGGAATCGCCGGGATCGGGCTCTCCTGCGGGTACCTGAACCGCGACGACCTCACCGACGCGGCGTTCATCCCGGACTTCCTGGGACTGCCGGCGAACCCGTCGGGCCGGATCTACCGGACCGGCGACCTGGGCCGGGTCAACGTCGACGGGGAGATCGAGTACCACGGCCGGGTCGACCAGCAGGGCGCGATGCGTGGCTACCGCAGCGAGCTGGCCGAGCTCGAGCTGTTGCTGCAGGTGCCCGGGCTCGCCCAGGCCGTGCCCGCCATCTCCGAGCCGGCCGTGGCCCCCTCGCCCCCGAGCACCGTCGTCGAGCCGACCGGCGCGGAGAAGCTCCTCGCGGAGGCGCTGGCCGAGGTCCTGGGCGTCGAGCACGTGCCCACCGACGCCAACTTCTTCGACGACCTCGGCGCCGACTCCATGGTCATGGCCCGCTTCTGCGCACGAGCCCGCAAACGCGCCGACCTCCCCACCGTCGCGATGCAAGACATCTACCAGCACCCCACCATCACCGACCTCGCCACCGCACTCGCACCAGCACCGGCCGCACCCGCCACCAACCCTGCCGCCGGACTCCTCGCCGAGGCGCTGGCCGAGGTCCTGGGCGTCGAGCACGTGCCCACCGACGCCAACTTCTTCGACGACCTCGGCGCCGACTCCATGGTCATGGCCCGCTTCTGCGCACGAGCCCGCAAACGCGCCGACCTCCCCACCGTCGCGATGCAAGACATCTACCAGCACCCCACCATCACCAGCCTCGCCACCGCACTCGCACCGGCGCCGGCCGCTGAGGCGCTCGCACCTGTGCCTGCCGAGTCCCCGGCTCCCGAAGAGGTGGTCGAGGCGCTGCCCGACGTGGTGGCTCCGGTCGGCAGGTTCCAGTACTTCCTCTGCGGGCTGCTGCAGCTCCTCGTCTTCCTCGGGTACTCCTTCCTCACCGCGGTGGGCACCGATCGTGGCATCGACTGGGTCTCCGCCGGCGTCGGTCTGGCCGAGATCTACCAGCGGTCGGTCCTGTTCGGTGCGGCCACCTTCCTCGGTCTCTCCCTTCTGCCGATCCTCGCGAAGTGGGTGCTGATCGGACGGTGGAAGCCCCAGCAGATCCGCGTCTGGAGCCTGTCCTACGTCCGCTTCTGGACCGTCAAGCTGCTGATCAAGACGAGCCCGCTCGCGATGTTCGCCGGCTCGCCGATCTACCTGCTCTACCTGCGCGCGCTGGGCGCGAAGGTCGGTCGAGGCGTCGCGATCTTCTCCAGGAACCTGCCCGTGTGCACCGACCTGCTCACGATCGGCGACGGCACCGTCATCCGTAAGGACTCGTTCTTCTCGGGCTACCGCGCGCACTCCGGCGTGATCCAGACGGGCGCCGTCACCCTCGGCAAGGACGTGTTCGTCGGCGAGCAGACGGTGATCGACATCGGTGCCTCGATGGGCGACGGATCCCAGCTCGGCCACTCCTCCTCCTTGCACACCGGGCAGTCCGTGCCCGCAGGCGAGCGCTGGCACGGATCCCGTGCGCAGCGGACCGAGGTGAACTACCGGCGGGTCGAGACGGCCGACAGCAACGGCCTGCGCAAGGTCGGCTACACCGCCCTGCAGCTGCTGAGCTTGTTGCTGGTGGGCCTGCCGCTGCTGATCGGCGGTGCGGTCGTGCTGTTCATGAACGTCCCGCAGCTCGGCACCGTGCTGGACCCGGGTCCGATGGCCTTCACGACGTGGACGTTCTACCGCGACGCCGCGGCCGCGTCCGTCGTGCTCTTCGTCGGCCTTCTGATCGTCGGCCTCCTACTGCTGGTCGTCGCCCCGCGCCTGCTCAACCTCGCCATCACGCCGGACAAGGTCTACCGCTTGTACGGCTTCCACTACTGGGCCCACAAGACGATCACGGCGCTGACCAACCTGAAGTTCTTCCCGTATCTGTTCGGTGACAGCTCCGCCATCGTCAACTACCTGCGCGTCATGGGATACGACCTTTCCCGCGTCGAGCAGACCGGGTCGAACTTCGGCCAGCGGGTGAAGCACGAGAGCCCGTTCCTGAGCTCCGTCGGCACCGGAACGGTGATCGCCGACGGACTGTCGATCCTCAATGCCGACTTCTCGAGCACATCCTTCCGCGTGTCCCGCGCGTCGATCGGCGCGCAGAACTTCCTCGGGAACAACATCGCCTATCCGGCGCAGGGCAGGACAGGCGACAACTGCCTCCTCGCGACGAAGGTCATGGTCCCGATCGACGGAGAGATCCGAGAGGGAGTCGGACTCCTGGGTTCCCCGAGCTTCGAGATCCCGCGTTCGGTCCAGCGCGATATCGGATTCGATCTGGAGAACGCAGGCGAGCTGCGCAGCCGGCTTACCGCCAAGAACTGGCACAACACCGTCACGATGGGGTTGTACCTGCTGGTGCGCTGGTTCTACGTCTTCGCGATCGTCACGGTCGGCGCGGTCGCCGCAGAGCTCTACCACGTCTTCGGACCGTCGATCGTCGCAATCGCCAACCTTCTCGTACTGCTGACCGGCGTCGCCTTCTTCGTGCTGGTCGAACGTGGCGTCAGGCGGCTCCAGGCCCTGCGGCCCGACGGTTGCTCGATCTACGACCGGAGCTTCTGGCGGCACGAACGGTTCTGGAAGGTGCCGGCCACGGCGTATCTGCAGATCTTCAACGGCACCCCGTTCAAGAGCATGATCTGGCGACTGCTGGGCGTCCGAATCGGCCGCCGGGTCTTCGACGACGGCTGCGCATTCGTGGAGAAGACCTTCGTCAGCATCGGGGACCACTGCACGCTCAATGCCGGAAGCATCGTTCAGTGCCACTCGCAGGAGGACGGCGCATTCAAGTCCGACCTCACCAAGATCGGTTCCGGCGTCACACTCGGGGTCGGCTCCTTCGTCCACTACGGAGTGACGATCGGTGACGGCGCGGAGATCGCGGCCGACTCCTTCCTCATGAAGGGCGAAGAGGTCCCTCCGCGAACGCTCTGGGGTGCCAATCCGGCCAGGGAGCTGCGGGGCGAAATGCCGGTCCTGCCGGAAAGCAACCCCAACTGAACCGCCCGTGGACGGCACACGTTCATGCACCGTGAGACGGAGGGAAGACCATGGGAAAGCTGACTGAGAGCGACCGGGAGTTCTGGCGTGGTGTGATCGTCGCAGGTGGGTTCACCGCGATCCCCCGGTGGCCTGCGGATACGGCCGCCACTATCGCCGAGCACGAGGCACCGATCGCGGACGACCTCGTGGAAGAGCTGCGCCGTGCGGCCGAGGACCTGGCGACGCCGATCAGCTCACTACTCCTGGCCGCACACGCCAAGGTGCTGGCCACACTGTCGGGCGAGCGGGAGGTCGTCACCGGCTACGTCGCGACGGCGACCGGACGACCTGTGCCGTGCCGGCTGACGACGGAGCACGCGTCGTGGCTGGCGTTGGTGCGTGAGGCGCGCCACACCGAGTCGGGGCTGCTGGCGCACCGCGGCTTCCCCGTCGACGACCTCAGGAAGGAGCTGGGCCTGTCCGGCGCTCCCTTCGAGACCGTGTTCGACCCGGCCGGCGCCGGCGGCGATCTCGCCGCGGACACGGTGCTGTGGGTGGGGGTCGCGCGGCGGGCCGGCCGATGGGCGCTGCGGCTGCGGTACCGCACCGACGTGCTCGACGCGGACTACGCGGCCAGGGTGGCGGGCTACCACCTCACCGCGCTGAGCTTGATCGCCGCCGACCCGGATGCCGAGCACGGGCGGCAGAGCTTGCTGTCGGCCGAAGAGGCGCGCTACCAGCTCGAGGACCTGGTCGGGGCGCGGCGTGAGCTGCCGCCGTTCCGGTTCCACGAGCTGTTCGAGCAGCGGGTGCAGGCCCACCCGGACGCGGTCGCGGCCGTGCACGGTGAGCGGGAGTGGACCTACCGCGAGCTCAACGCCCGGGCCAACCAGCTGGGGCGGGCGTTGCTGGCGCGGGGGCTGCGCCGCGAGGACGTCGTGGCCGTGGTGACCGAGCGCAACCTGGACTGGATGGCCTCGGTGCTGGCGGTGTTCAAGGCCGGTGGCGCCTACCTGCCGATCGAGCCGCACTTCCCGGCCGATCGGATCGCGACCACCATCTCACGCGCCGAGTGCCGGCTCGTGCTGACCGAGCCGGGCAGCACCACCACCCTGGACAAAGCCCTCGAGGCACTGCCCGGCGTGCAGACAGTCTTCGTCGACACCGCCTACGCCGAGGACCACGCCCAGGCCGACCTCGGCATCACCGTCACGCCGGACCAGCTCGCCTACATCTACTTCACCTCCGGCTCCACAGGGCAGCCCAAGGGCGCGATGTGCGAGCAGGCCGGAATGCTCAACCACCTCTACGCCAAGATCGACGCCTGCGAGATCGGCGAAGGACAGGTCGTCGGCCAGATCGCACCGCAGTGCTTCGACATCTCACTGTGGCAGCTGATCTCCGCACTGATGGTCGGCGGCCGCACCGTGATCATCGAGCAGGACGTCATCCTCGACGTCCAACGGTTCGTCGACAAGGTCATCGACCAGCGCATCGCCGTGCTGCAGGTCGTGCCCTCCTACCTCGAGGTCGTGCTGACCTACCTGGAACAGCACCCCCGCGAGCTGACCGAGCTGCACTGCGTGTCCGCCACCGGTGAGGCGCTGAAGAAGGAGCTGACCGAGCGCTGGTTCGCCGCCGAGCCCGGGATCAAGCTGGTCAACGCCTACGGGCTCACCGAGACCTCCGACGACACCAACCACGAGGTCATGGACCGCGCACCCGACGGGGACCGCGTCCCGCTGGGTCCCGCGTCGCCCAACATGAACGTCTACGTGCTGGACGAGCAGCTTTCTCCGGTGCCGCTGGGCGCCCCCGGGCTGATCGCGTTCGCCGGCGTGTGCGTCGGGCGCGGCTACGTCAATGACCCCGACCGCACCCGGGCCGCCTACATGGCGGACCCGCACCGGCCGGGCGAGCGCCTCTACCTCGGTGGTGACTACGGGCGGTGGCTGCCGGGCGGGAAGCTGGACTTCCTCGGCCGCAAGGACTCCCAGGTCAAGATCTCGGGCTTCCGGATCGAGATCGGCGAGATCGAGAACACCCTGCTGCGAGTCCCCGGCGTCCGTGACGGCGCGGTGGTGGTCGCGGAGCGGCCCGACCAGAGCAAGCAGCTGGTGGCCTTCTATGCCGGCACGCAGCCGCTCGAGGTCGACCTGCTGCGCGAGCGGCTCGGCGCCTCGCTGCCGCACTACATGGTGCCCGCCGCGTTCCACTGGCAGGAGAACCTCCCGCTGACCGCCAACAGCAAGATCGACAAGAAGTCGCTGACCGCGCTCGCCGGCGAGCTGGAGACCGTCGAGCAGGGCTACGAGGCACCCCGTACCCCGACCGAGGAGCGGCTGGCGGCCGCGTGGGCGAAGGTCCTCGGTGTCCCGGCGGACCAGATCGGCCGCGCCGACCACTTCTTCGACCGGGGCGGCAACTCGCTCTCCGCGGTCAAGCTGGCGATCGCGCTGGGGCGCATCGTGTCGCTCAAGGACGTCATCCGCTGCCCCGTCCTCGCTGACCTGGCCGAACTGGTCGACGTCAAGTCTCAGCCACCCGTCGGGCTGCTTCAGTCCCCGTCGGAGGCAGAAGACACGCAGACTGGCGGGGTCGAACCGATGGCCTCTTCACGAGCGAACTGAGAAAGGAGATCGTGATGTCGTCCTCTTTTTCGCCGTCGCCGCTCGACGTCAGTCTGCGGCCTGGCGCACCTCCGATGCTGCAGGTCCCACCCACCGGTGACGCCCCGGGCTGGGCAGACGCGAACCGGCAGGCGCTGTACGGGATCGTCGCCGAGCACGGTTCGGTCCTGGTCCGGGGTCTCGGGCTGAGCGACGCGAACACGGTGGGTTCGGTGTTCCAGCGGATCGGCCGTGGGCTGATGGCCGAGCGCGAGGCGTTCGCGGCCCGGCAGGTCTACTCCGAAGGTGTGTACTCCTCGGCCAAGTGGCCGTCGAACCAGCCCATGTGCATGCACAACGAGCTGAGCTACACGCTCGACGTTCCCAGCCTCATGCTGTTCGCCTGCCTGACCGCACCGACGGAGGGTGGCGCGACCGGAGTGGCCGACTCGCCGACAGTGCTCGATGCGCTGCCGGCCGAGCTGGCCGCCCGGTTCGAGCGGGAGGGCTGGCTGCTCGCCCGCAACTACAACGACGACATCGGGGCGTCCTACGCCGACGCGTTCGGCACCGACAACCGTGCCGCCGTCGAGAACTACTGCCGGGCCAACGCGATCGAGTTCGAGTGGCAGCCCGAAGGCGGCCTGCGCACCTGGCAGCGACGCAAGGCAGTGGTCCAGCACCCGATCACCGGCCGGCGCTGCTGGTTCAACCAGATCGCGTTCCTCAACGAGTGGACCCTCGATCCCGAGGTGCGCGAGTTCCTCGTGGACGTCTACGGCGAGGACGGGCTGCCGTTCAACACCCGCTTCGGCAACGGCGACCCGATCGGCGACGACATCGTGCAGCTGCTGAACGGGGTCTACGACGCCAACACCGCACGTGAGCCATGGCAGGCGGGCGACCTGATGCTCGTCGACAACATCCGCAGCGCGCACAGCCGCGAGGCCTTCAGCGGACCACGCGAGGTGCTCGTCGCGATGGCCGCCCCGGTCCGCATGACCGACACCCCCCAGACACCGAGGTGACGAACTGATGACCACCACCGTGCCACCGTTCGCGGTGATCCCCGGCGCACAGGTCCAGCAGGCCCTGCAGGGCCATGAGAAGCAGGTCATGGAGGTGGTGGAGGCCACCTACCGGCTGCACGGCGCCGGCGACTCGGTGAACCCACCGTCCTACTTCCTGCGCTTCCCCGACCGCCCGTCCTCGCGCATCATCGCGCTGCCCGCCTCCATCGGCGGGCAGTCACGGGTGGACGGCATCAAGTGGATCTCGAGCTTCCCGGACAACGTGGCCGCGGGCATCCCGCGAGCGTCGGCGGTGCTGATCCTCAACGACCACGACACCGGCTACCCGTTCGCCTGCCTGGAGAGCTCGATCATCAGCGCCACCAGGACGGCTGCGTCGGCGGCACTGGCAGCCGACTGGCTCAGCCGCGGCCGGGAGCGCCCCACCCGCGTCGGATTCTTCGGCGTGGGCCTGATCGCCCGCTACATCCACACGTTCCTGGCCGGCACCGGCTGGTCGTTCGACGAGGTCGGCGTCTTCGACCTGTCCGCCGACAGCGCGGCCGGATTCCGCGGTTACCTGGAGCAGTCGGGCACCACCGGCCGGATCACCCTGCACGACACGGCCGAGGATCTGATCCGCTCCAGCGACCTGGTGGTCTTCGCGACCATCGCCGGGAAGCCGCACGTCACCGACACGTCGTGGTTCGACCACAACCCGCTGGTGCTGCACGTCTCGCTCCGCGACCTCGCGCCGGAGATCGTGCTGGCCTCGACCAACATCGTCGACGACGTCGAGCACTGCCTCAAGGCAGACACCTCGCCGCACCTGGCCGAGCAGCTCACCGGTAACCGGGACTTCCTGCAGGGAACCCTGGACGACGTGATGGCCGGGCGGGTGAGCCTGCCGACGGACCGTCCGGTGGTGTTCTCGCCCTTCGGCCTCGGCGTGCTCGACCTCGCGGTCGGCAAGTACGTGTACGACCAGGTGAGCCGCTCCGGTGATCTGAACGTCATCGACGACTTCTTCCACGAGCTGCGCCGATACGGCTGACCAGCCGAGCCCTACCAGATGATGCCTGCCGCGGTGGTCGCGAGGACGAGTCCTCCGACCACCGGCAGGCGCCTCGGTCGAGGCCTCAGCGCGGGCCGAGGCCGGTTTTCCCGTCCAAGAGCTCGCGAACGATGTCGAGGTGGCCGGCGTGGCGGGCGGTCTCTTCGATCATGTGAAGGACGATCCCGCGCAGGTCGGTGATCTGCTCTCCCAAGGCGCCGGGATGGCAGGCACGCGGGGGCGACGAAAGCGGCAGGGCCGTGAGGATCGCGTCGGAGCGCTCGCACTGGTCGCGGTAGAACTCGAGGACCACTGACGGCGGCCGCACGGTGACCAGGGGCGTGTCGTCGTCGGGCCAGGGCAGCGGATCGGCGGAACCGGTGGCGATCTCCTGGAACCAATGCCGCTCGGCATGGCCGAGATGCTCCACGAGTCCGAGCGGAGTCCAGCCCGACGGCACGACCGACGTGGTCAGGGCTTCGGTGTCGAGCCCGTCGAGGATCGCCAGAACGCTGGCACGCTGCCACTCCAGGAACGCCAGGAGAGCCTTTTTCTCGTCGTCCATCGGGACATGCCTCTCTCCTGGGATGAGAGGCGGACGCTAGCAGCCGGCACCGACAGCTTCGGCGACCTCAGCAGGCCCGTCGATCGTGGCACGACGCCGACCGGCCGGGTGTGCCCCGCTCAGAGCGACAGCGCCAGCGAACGCAGCACCAGCGCCGCGATGAACACGACCGTGAACGCGAGGTCGATCTGTACCGAGCCGACCCGCACGGGTTTCAACACGCGACGCACCGGCGCGAGTACCGGCTCGGTGAGCGTGTGGGACACCGAGCGAGCGCGTGCCGCCCAGCCGTCGCGCGCCGCGCCGAGCACGCCCGTCCAGTCCAGTACGGCGCGCACGACCATGACGATCAGGAACAGTAGTAGGACGAAACCGAGCAGAGCTCCGATGGCACTCATGGGCACCCCTCCACCCGTTCAGCATCCTCGCCCAGCCTGAGCTGCGCCTGAGACCTCCGACTTTCGTGGTCACTCTTGTCGGCGACGGGCCGGAAATCCCTGTGTACACCCCCGAGCAACCTCTTCACACGTTCTCAGGAGACGGTCCGGTGACCGGAGCGGCGGCCGCCATGATGCGGTCGATCGCGACGAGGTCGCTGCGGCTCAGCGAGAGATCCGCCGCGGCCAGGCTGTCCTGAACGTGGTCGGCGTGCCGTGCACCGACGATGGCCACGTGCACAGCCGGGTTGGCCAACGTCCAGGCGATGGCCAGCTGGCTCACTGTGGCACCCCGCTCCTCGGCGAACTTCTTCAGGGCGCGCACCGCGGCCAGGTTGTTCTGAAATCCGTCGCCGCTGAACATCGGACTGGTGGCGCGCCAGTCGTCACTGCCGAACGTGGTGTCCTCGGTCATCGTCCCGGTCAGCAACCCGTGAGCCAGCGGTCCGTAGACGAGCACGCCGACGTCGTGCGCACGGGCGTAGGGCAGCACATCGTGTTCGACCTCGCGCCGGCGGAACAGGTGATACGGCGGCTGCACCGTTTCCACCGGCAGCGTCGCAGCGAACTCGGCCATCTGCACCGCGGAGTAGTTGGACACGCCGACGTGGCCGATCTTGCCCAACGCGACCAGCTCTCGCAGCGCGCCGGCCGTCTCTGCAGCGGGAACCTTCGGGTCGGGCCAGTGCACCTGGTAGAGGTCGATGTGATCCACGCCCAACGCGGTCAGGCTGGCGTCCACACCGTCACGCAGCCCCTGCCGGCTCGCGTCGCGGACCAGACCCGCGTCGGTCATCCGCAGCCCACCCTTGGTGGCGATCACGAGTTGGTCCCGGTTGTTGGCCAGCTCGCTGCGCAGCGCCGTGCCGAGCAGCCGCTCGGACGCGCCGAAGCCGTAGGCCTGCGCCGTGTCGAAGAAGTTGACGCCCAGGTCGCGGGCCCGGCGGATCGCCGTGACGGCCACGGCTTCGTCGAAACGGCCCCAGTCCCCGCCCAACTGCCACGCGCCGAACGCGATGCGGGAAACCCGTAGCCCGCTTCTGCCCAAAGTGGTGGTCTTCATTCGTATCTTCTCTCTGCTGCAAGGTGGCGAGGAGGCGTGCAGCCCCAGGGGAGGTGCGACAGACCGGACGGTCACGCCGATTCGAATCGATCAATTTATGTTTCGCTCGATCGCGATCAATCAGGGGAGACAGGGGAGACGGAGGATCGGGGCCATTCCGCTTGCCGGCGGGGGGACCGCGGATCAGGGTCGACCGTTACGGACGACCCTTCTCGGCCCGTGCTTATCTGTTTGTTGATGTTCTTCCGGTATCGAAACCGCGGAGCACGAACTGCTCACTCACTCCGCCGAGCAGATGACCGGCTACGGTGAACACCAGGCCCTCGCAAACTGCGTTCGGGGCGGCGACTTCCCTGGCTTCACCGTGGCGTCAGTTCGGGGTGACGCTCTACATGCACTGGCCTCCTAGAAACTGAACGTCTAGTTTCCGATTCAGGCTAGCGCGGGCTTCCGGAGGCGGCCGCCGTCCGGGTGGTGAGGTCGGTCTCAGCAGGCCAGACCACGGACCGCCAGGTCGACGATCGCGTCGGCGGCATCGTCGTCCAGGGGCGCATGGGCCGCGACCAGCCGGTAGATCGCCGCCCCGAATATCAAATCGATCGCAGCCTCGGGATCGATGTCGGCACGGAGCTCGCCGCGTGCGATGCCGCGATCCAAGATCGCGCGACCCAGTTGCCGCCGGGGGCCGATGAGTCGATCGCTCAGTTCTGCGGCAATCTGGGGATCGAACTGCGCCTCCCCGACGATCTGAGCGTAGACCCGCCCACTGGGGCCGTTGTAGAAGCGCATCATGCCGCGCAGTACGTGGCGGAAATCCTCACGCACGGAACCGGTGTCAGGGTCGTCGGACTCGACGAACATCTCCGACAACAGGGCCTCGATGGCAACCGCGTACTTGTTCGGCCACCACTTGTAGATCGTCGCCTTGCTCGCCCCGCACCGGCCGGCGATCTCCTCGGTGGTCATCACTCGCAGTCCGACCTCGTGCATCAGCTCGCTCGTCGCACGCAGAACGGCCTTGCGGGTCTGCTCGCTGCGTGGACGGCCCGGACGCGGTCGGGGCTGCTCCTGCTCGCCACGACTGACGGCCATCGGCCACCTTCCCCCAATACGATACTGCCCGTTCAGTTTACATCTAGCGGAGCTCGCCAGGGCCGAACGGCGCTTGTCAGTTGGTCCGATCAGCAATCACGGATGGCCCGGCCTCACCCACTGCGGGGCGGGACCGGGCCATCTGTCGTCGACCATGACGATCGGGAGCGGACGTCACTCGGGCCAGTCGGAGCCCAGAATCACCTCGACGAAGTCACCGCGGCGGAAGCCGGGTACGAAGTGTTCGAGCACGTCCGCCTTGACGTTGCCGAACGTGGTCTCGGGCCGGTCCTTGATGCCGTCGGTGAAGGCCGCGAGGATCTGGTTCTTGAAGTCGGGACGCGGGTGCGCAGCCACGATCTGCGCGCGCTGCTCGTCGGTGATCGCGTCGTAGCCGATGCCGAGCACGTCCAGCTCGACGCCCCGGGTGACGAGGGCGACCTCCGGTGCCATGTGCAGCGGGATCTCCGGCGTGGTGTGCAGCGCGATGGCCGTCCAGACGGTCTCGGCAGGCTTGGTGGCGATTCCGTGCGCGAGCAGGAAGCGGCGGGCCTCGTCGGCACCGTCGATCTCGAAGCGCTGGTCCATGCGCCGGTACTTCGCTGTCAGCCCGAGGTCATGGAACATCGCGCCCACGTACAGCAGCTCCGGGTCGAAGCGCAGGCCCTGCGCACGGCCCCGCAGGCTGCCGAACAGGTAGACCCGCCGGGAGTGGTGGTAGACCAGTGGGGTCGCCGCCTCGCGCACCAGCTCGGTGGCCTCGGCGACCAGTCGCGTGTCAGGAATCTCGACGTCCGAAATCGTCTCCGTCATGGACCTAGCATCAGCTGAGGTCGAGGTCCGGCACCATGTCATGAAGGACGGGCACACCACACATCCGGACACGAGCGGGAGCTGGCCATGGCACGCGCACATCGGGTCGGGATCCTGGTGTTCGACGGCCTCACCATGCTCGACGTCAGCGGGCCTGCCGAGGTGCTGGGCACGGCCCAGCGGTTCGGTGCGTCGTACGAGGTCGTCCTGGTCTCGCCCCGCGGCGGGGACGTGCTGACCTCGGCAGGTCTCCGGCTGGGCCCCACGGTGGCTGCGCACGAGGTGGGCCACCTGGACACCGCGATCATCGCGGGGGGCGACCGGCTGCCGGTGCAGGCCATCGAGGAGGAGCTGCTCACCGCGGCACGGGTCGTCTCCGCGGCGGCGGGGCGGGTGGCCTCGGTCTGCACGGGGGCGTTCGTGCTGGCCGCGCTCGGCGCGCTGGACGGCCGGCAGGCCACGACGCACTGGCGCCACGCCGACCGGCTCGCGCGCCGCTACCCACAGGTGCACGTACAGCGCGACGCGATCTTCGTCATGGACGGGCACGTGGTCACGTCAGCGGGCGTGAGCGCGGGAATCGACCTCGCGCTGGCGCTCGTGGAGCAGGACGAGGGTGCGGAGGTCGCGCGGAAGGTCGCCCAGGAGCTCGTGGTGTTCCTGCAACGCCCGGGCGGTCAGTCGCAGTTCTCGGTGGCTGCCCGCACGCCCGTGCCGCTGAACGCGAAGATCCGCGAGCTGCTGGCGGCCGTCGTCGCCGAGCCGGGTGCGGACCACTCCCTCACGACGATGGCCGCAGCGATTCCGACGAGCACCCGTCATCTGGCGCGCCTCTTCCAGGAGGAGGTGGGCACCACGCCGGCTCGGTGGGTGGAACGCACCCGGCTGGAGGCGGCGCAGCGGCTCCTCCTGGAAGGTCACAGCGTCACCGCGGCCGCGGAGCTCAGCGGCCTGGGCAGCGACGAGTCGCTGCGGAGGGTGTTCGGCCGCCACCTCGGCATCACGCCCAGCGAGTACCGGCAGCGGTTCGCCAGCACCCGACGCAGCGCCGTGAGTTCCTCGGCAGAGCCGACGGTCGACGCGCTCTCGGCACGCTGACCCCTCGCCCGCCGACGCGGCGAGGCCGATCGGTCAGCGGTAGGGGCCGCTCCACCGTTGTGCCGACACGCCGGGCGGCCTGGCGCTCGAACCGGCCTTAGGTGTCGCAGCGCCGGCGGTCATCCTCGGTGGCCGGGCCGAACAGGCTGCTCATGGCGACACCGTGCCACGGGGACCGGCGGTCCACGGCTAATGGAACGCGACGAGCGCGGCGTCATACGCGTCCAGCCATGGCCGCGCGCCGCAGTAGTCGTCCCAGAGCGAGAGGTGCACGTAACCCCAGTCCCCGCCGGGCAGTCCCGCCAGGTAGTAGTTCCGGCGTTCCGGCGCGGGTTTCCGGGTCATCATGAGGTTCTCGTACCCGTTGTCGAGGTCCTGCCCGTTGTCGTCGCGGTAGGGGTGCCAGTGGCCGTTGACCAGCTCCGCGACCATTCCGTTGAGGGGTCCGCCGATGTAGATCGTCGCGCGTTCGCTCATCCGGCCATCACGCCTCCGTCCGGCTCGATTGCCGCGGCTCGTCAGCGTCCACGTGGTCACCCCTTGCTCAAGAGCGACTACCAGTCGTAGCCAGCGCAGGCACGCTAATCGCTCAAGAGCACCGAGACAGCACCCGGCAGAGCGACACACGGAGAGGACGTCGTTCACCCATTCGACCAGGACCCGACGCCGCGACTCACCCGTCCGTTCACACGTTGTGGCTGCTCACCCGATCGGTCGACACCCTCTCGCACGGCCTGGCCGACCCGGGCGGGCAACTGATCGACCTGGGCGGGACGCCTCAATGATCACTGCGGGCGGCGACATGACGACGCGTACTGACGGGGTGCCTCGATCCCGCCGTGCCGGACACGAGGCCTTCCCAAGTAGTTCAGCAATCGCTAAATTTAGCGACTCTTGAACAACGGGAGGGCGAGATGCACGATCCTGTCGGCTTGTTCCAGGCAGCTGCGCAGCGGAGTGGAACCGTGATGGCCGGCGTCGGTGCGACGAAGCTGTCCGCGCCAACGCCCTGCGAGGAGTGGTCGGTGCAACAGCTGATGGACCACATGGCCGGCGGGCCGGCCTACTTGCTCGCGGCTTCGCAGGGCGGCGCGCCGGCGCCGGTACAGGGTGTGACGGCGGACGATTACCGAAAGCGCGTCGACGAGGTGCTCGCGGCCCTCACCTACCCCGCAGTCCTCGCGCGGACATGCGTCTCGCCGCTCGGGTTCGAGTGGACGGTGGCGGAAGCTGTGGCCGGCACGTTCATGGACACACTGGTCCACACCTGGGACCTCGCGGTGGCCACCGGCCAGGACAGCACGCTCGATCCGGCGCTCGTCCAGGCGTGCGTGATGATGTTCCTTCCGGACATGCCCGCGCACGGCCGGGCCGCGGGCCTCGTCGGACCCGCCGTGCCGGTTCCCCCGGACGCACCTGCCCAGGACCGGCTACTGGGCGCGATGGGCCGGCGCCCATGAGCGAACCAGCCCGCGAGGAGCAGATCCGCGCCCTGGCCCATCCCGGTCGGCGGGAGATGCTGCGACTGGTGTGGGACACCGAGCGGCCCGCCACCGAGCTCGCCGAGGCAGCGGGATTGTCCAAGTCGGCGGCGAGCCAGCACCTCAAGCTGCTGCGCGACACGGGCTTGATCACGGTGCGCACCGACGGGAACCGGCGGCTCTACCGAGCCGACCTCGGTCGGGTCGCTGAGGTCGCCGCCTTCCTCGACGCGTTCTGGGCGGAACCGCTCGCCCGGCTGAAAAGCGTCGCCGAGGCCCGCCGGGCGCCAGGACGGCCCGGGCCGCCGTGAAGCTTGTGGTGCAGGAACTCGTGATCCACGCCCCGGCCGCCGAGATCTACCGGATGCTCGTTGTACCTCACCTGTTCGCGCAGTGGATGGCGGTCGACGCCATCCTGGACCCCGTGGTGGGCGGGGCCGTCCGGTGGACCCACGCGAACGGGGACACGTGCTCCGGTCGCTACCTGGAGCTGGTCCCGGATCGCCGCGTCGTCTTCACCTACGGTTGGGAGCGGACCGAGGTCGGGATCCCGCCCGGATCGACGACCGTCGAGATCGACCTCGTCACGGACGGCCCCGCGTCCACGCTGCTGAAGCTCGTACACCGCGGCCTGGACGACGACGCCGCCGCCGCGCACCACGGCGGATGGATTCACTACCTCGGCAGGCTGTGCGCGCTCGCACGAGGCGTGCGGCCTGGCCCAGACCCGCTCGCCGACCGCCGTGTGCCGTCGTTCGCAAGCGACGATCGACCCTGATTCCCCGGCGTCGATGCCAGCCGCCGCGGTGGAGACCAGCTGCGAGGTCACGCTGTGACCGCCGCCTCCCGGCCCGGCCTGGCTCCGCGGCTGGGCATGCCGACCCGGCTTCCTCCGCCGGCACGTCCTCCTGCGACGTGATGCGGAAATACGCAGAGCACGTCGCTGTCCTTGGGCGCCCCGCGCGTGCCGATCTATGCGCTGACACGCACCTCAATGATCACTGTGGGCGGGCCGCTCATCGGCCTTCGGAGCCCCGGGCCGCTCGCCGCCGCCGTCCACGTCGGCCGAGAACACCCGGCTGGCCAGGAAGTCGGCGGGTTCGAGCCGCATCAGGTCGTCCTTGGCCCACTCCCGACCGGGTTCGTCCACCAGGCGATTGGCGTGGCGCAGGCGGGCGCGCTCGAGCGCGTTGCGCACGCTGCGCGCGTTCGCGAACCGTGGCTGACGCATCCGGCGGCGCAGATAGTCGTCCAGCGTCTGCTCGGCGTCGGCGGACAGGCGGTAGCGCTGTCTGCGCAGCATCATCTGCGCGATGGCGAGGAGCTCGTCGAGCTCGTAGTCCGGGAAATGCAGGTGGTGGGCGATGCGTGAGCTCATCCCGGGGTTGGACGCGAAGAACTCCTCCATCCGGTCCTGGTAGCCGGCGAGGATCACCACGATGTCGTCGCGCTGGTTCTCCATCACCTGCAGCAGGATCTCGATGGACTCCTGGCCGTAGTCACGCTCGTTCTCCGCCCGGTAGAGGTAGTAGGCCTCGTCGATGAACAGGACACCGCCCATCGCGCGCTTGATGACCTCCTTGGTCTTCGGCGCGGTGTGCCCGACGTACTGCCCGACCAGGTCGTCGCGTGTCACGGCCACGAGATGGCCCTTGCGGAGATAGCCGAGCCGCTGCAACAGCCCGGCCATCCGCAGTGCCACCGTTGTCTTCCCGGTGCCGGGGCCGCCGGTGAAGCTCATGTGCAGGTTGGGCCGCTCGGTGGCGAGGTCGAAGCGGTCCCGAACGCGGTCCACCAGCAGCAGCGCGGCGATCTCCCGGATCCTCGTCTTCACCTGGGCGAGCCCGACGAGCTCCTCGTCCAGGCCTGCCAGGATCTCGTCGATACCCGACGCCGCACGCTCGGCTTCGAGGTCGACCGTCGCGTCCTCCGGCAGCGACTCCTCAGCGGACCCACCACCGGGAACCTCGACGCGACGGTCGTCCCCGGCCTCGCCGTTACGACGATCGCCGTCGCCGGAGTCGTCGGGATCCGGCGACGTCACCCCGGGCCGCGGCATCCCGAAGCTCGGCCGGCCGCCGTCCGATGCCGTCATCGCCGGTCGGCGGGCTGGTACCGCTCACCCGCCGGACGCTCGGTGGCGTACGCATGGGTGGTGTAGCGGATGACCCGGTCGTGGCTCTCCTGGCGATCCAGGCGGAACCCTGGTTCCTCGGCCGGCCGATGGACCAGGAACGACAGCACGATCGTCTGCCGCCCCAGCCGCGCGTCGTAGGCGTTGAGCCGGATGTAGCAGTTCGGGTACGCCTCCCGGCACGCGTTGACCTCCATCAACACGCCGGCCGCGTCCGCCAGGTCGAACATCGGCATCCCCCACATCTCCCAGTACGTGTTGCGGGGGTGCGGGTCGTCGGTGAACTCCACCGACAGCGGCCACGAATTGCCCAGTGCGTAGTCGATCTGCGCGGTGATCTCCTCGTCGGTGAGATCGGGTAGGTAGGAGAAGGTTCCCTGCGTGATGTGCATCGGTGCTCCTAGGCGTGTGTCGGCGTCGCCACGACGTCCGGGGTGTCCGTGGACTCGTAGTTGAACGTGATGTCGCCCCAGGTGGAGAGCGCCACGTCGAGCTCGCGGCTGTGCTTCGCGGCGGCCTTGAGGATGTCCTCGCCCTCGGCGTAGTAGTCGCGGCCCTCGTTGCGCGCCTTGATCATCGCCTCGACGGCCACCCGGTTCGCGGTGGCGCCCGCGGCGATGCCCATCGGGTGCCCGATCGTGCCGCCGCCGAACTGCAGCACGACGTCCTCGCCCAGGTAGTGCAGCAGCTGGTGCATCTGACCGGCGTGGATCCCGCCGGAGGCCACCGGCATCACGGTGGCGAGCGAGGCCCAGTCCTGGTCGAAGTAGAGGCCCTTGACCGGGTCGGCGCTCACGTGGTCCTTGCGGAGGACGTCGTAGAAGCCGGCGGTCGCGTTGGGGTCGCCCTCGAGCTTGCCGACCACCGTGCCGGCGTGGATGTGGTCGACCCCGGCCAGCCGCATCCACTTGGCGATCACGCGGAAGCTGACCCCGTGCGTCTTCTGCCGGGTGTAGGTGCCGTGCCCGGCGCGGTGCAGGTGCAGGATCACGCCGTTGGCCCGCGCCCAGCGGGCCATCGACTGGATCGCCGTGTACCCGACGGTCAGGTCGATCATGACGATCACGCTGCCGAGCTCCTTGGCGAAGTCGGCACGCTCGTACATGTCCTCCATCGTCGCGGCGGTGACGTTGAGGTAGTGCCCCTTGATCTCGCCGGTGGTGCTCTGCGCGCGGTTCACCGCCTCCATGCAGAACAGGTAGCGGTCCCGCCAGCGCATGAAGGGCTGGCTGTTGATGTTCTCGTCGTCCTTGGTGAAGTCCAGCCCGCCGCGCAGCGCCTCGTAGACGACCCGCCCGTAGTTCCGCGCGGACAGGCCCAGCTTCGGCTTGGTGGTGGCGCCGAGCAGCGGCCGCCCGTACTTGCCCAGGTACTCCCGCTCCATCACGATCCCGTGTGCCGGCCCCTGGAACGTCTTCACGTAGTGCGGCGGGATCCGCATGTCCTCCAGGCGCAGCGCCCGCAGCGCCTTGAAGCCGAAGACGTTGCCGATGATCGACGAGGTGAGGTTCGCGATCGACCCCTCCTCGAACAGGTCGAGGTCGTAGGCGATGTGGGCGATGTACTGCCCGGGCGTCCCGGGTACCTCGTCCACCCGGTAGCACTTCGCCTGGTAGTGGTCGTACGCCGTGAGCCGGTCGGTCCACACCACCGTCCAGGTCGCGGTGCTCGACTCCCCCGCCACTGCCGCCCCGGCTTCCTCCGGCGGCACGCCCTCCTGCGGCGTGATCCGGAAGGCGCACAGCACGTCGCTGTCCTTCGGCTCGTAGTCCGGCTGCCAGTAACCCATCTCGGCGTACGGGATCACGCCCGCGCCCCAGCGTTCGGCCATCTCCACCACCTCGGTGTGTGTGTTCGTCTACGGCTGGAGTTCCCCACCGTGGCCTCGGACTATCGAACTGTCTATTGAGAATCGCCTCGACATCGTCAAGGATTGACTTATGAGTGGGGTGAGCCTGCGATGACACTGGCGCAGCTGCGCACGTTCCTTGCGGTCGCGGAGACCGGGTCGGTCAGTGCGGCCGCGGCGCGGCTGGTGGTCACACAGTCCGCGGTCTCGGCGTCGATCGCGGCACTGCAACGCTCACTCGAACTCCAGCTCGTCGAGCCGAGTGGCCGAGGCCTGCGGCTCACCCCGGCAGGCGCCATCTACGCCGGTTACCTGCGCCGCGTACTCGGGTTGCTCGACGAGGCGCGGGTCGCTGCAGGCTCCGAGGGCGAACCCGCGCGGGGTGAGCTGCGCATCGCGGCGGTGACCACCGTCGGCGACCACCTGCTGCCGAGGATTCTGGTCCGCTTCCGGGAGGCCCACCCCGAGGCACGAATCCACGTCGAAGTGGGCAATCGGGCGCAGGTGCTCGCTCTGCTCGACGACCACGAGGTCGACCTCGTGCTCGGCGGCCGCCCGGTCCGCACCCGCAACCACGTGGCACTCGCGGTGCGGCCAAACGAGCTCATCGTGGTCGGTCCGCCCGGCTCACCGCAGCACAGCGGCGACGAGCTGCTGAGCTGGCTCGCCGCGCAAACGTGGGTGCTGCGCGAGCCCGGGTCGGGCACCCGGGCCACCACCGATTCCTACCTGGCCGGTCTCGACCTCACGCCCGCGCAACTCACGCTGTCGTCCAATGCCGCGGTCTGCGAGTCGGTGGCCGTCGGGCTCGGCGTCACCCTGATCTCCCGCGACGCGGTGGCCCGCGACCTGGCCGAGGGTCGACTGGTCGAGCTCGCCGCGCCGGGCGCCCCCCTGAAACGCGACTGGTACCTGCTGGCCCACCGGAGCGGGCCGCCTGCCACCGCGCGCCTGCTCGTCGACCAGCTGCTCGCCAACGGCGAGTTCGAACGCCCCCCAGGAGCTCGCCGCCGCTCCCGAACGCCCGCCGAGGCGGTCGGGGACCGCTAGCTCGTCTCGATCGGACGGTTCGGGTCGCGGCTCCACTGCGACCACGAGCCGGGGAAGAGGCGGCCACCGCCGAGACCGGCGTGCTCGAGTGCGATCAGGTTGTGGCACGCCGTGACGCCCGATCCGCAGTAGGAGATCACGGGCTGCTCCCCCGTGATGCCCGCCTCGGCGAACGTGGCCCTGAGCTCGTCCTGCGGCAGGAAGCGACCGTCCGGCGCGAGATTCTCCCGGCACGGGACGCTGCGTGCGCCAGGGATGTGGCCGAAGCGCGGGTCCAGGTTGTCCGGGGCGCCCTCGAAACGCTCGCGCTGACGGGCGTCGATCACGACGTTGGCACCGGTCCGCGCAGCCTCATCGATCGAGGCCAGCTTGTCCTGCGGCCACGGCCTGGCGGCGAAGGTCGCGGGCGCGCGCAGCGGCGGATCCGTCTCGAGCGGGCCGTCGTAGGCCTGGATCCCGCCGTCGAGCAGCGCGGCCTCGTGACCGGTCGCCCGAAGCATCCACACCAGTCGCGCCGCCATGACGCCGCCTGCGTCGTCGTAGGCGACCACGACGTCGTCGTCACCGATCCCGAGGGCGGACATGTCACGGGCGAACGCCTCCGGCGCGGGAAGCGGGTGGCGGCCCGCGACGCTCGGGTCGGTGTGGTCGGCGAGCACCTCGTCGAGGTCGACGAACACGGCTCCGGGCAGGTGGCCGGCGTCGTAGGCGTCGCGGCCGACACGCCCGTCCAGGTAGGAGCGCACGTCGGCGAGCACGGCGCCGGCTGGAGCATCTGAGACGACGGGAGCAATCACACTTCGGAGGGTACGAGCACCGGCGCGCCGGGGTGAGTGCGTCTCCCACCGGAAACCCCTCGCCGGAGGGAAGGACGTCCCGCTGCACCCGCCTACCGTCCGGGGACTCCGGGCGGCGAGTCGGCGTGCCCGCCTTCCGCACCCGGCGAAGGAGGACGCCATGACCGAGCTCGTCACGACCGCGCGGGCGCTGGTGGCCGAGGGCAAGGGCATCCTTGCCGCCGACGAGAGCACCGGCACGATGGACAAGCGGCTGACCGCAGTCGGGGTGGCCGCCACCGCCGAGTCGCGCCGGCAGTTCCGCGAGATCGTGGTGACCACCCCCGGCCTGGGCGAGAGCATCAGCGGGGTGATCCTCTTCGACGAGACGTTCCGCCAGAAGACGTCCGACGGAACGCCGATCCCGAGGACCGCCGAGGATGCCGGGATGCTGCCCGGCATCAAGGTCGACACGGGCGCGAAGCCGCTGGCCATGACCACCGACGAGACGGTCACCGAAGGGCTCGACGGCCTGCGCGAGAGGCTCGCGGAGTACGTCGAGCTCGGCGCACGGTTCGCGAAGTGGCGGGCGGTCATCCGGATCGGCGAGCAGCGACCCACGACGAGGTGCCTCCGGGCGAACGCACATGCGCTCGCCCGCTACGCCGCGCTGTGCCAGGAAGCCGGGGTCGTGCCCATCGTCGAGCCCGAGGTGCTGATGGACGGCGACCACTCGCTGGAGCGCAGCGAACAGGCCACCGGGGACGCACTGGACCATGTGTTCGCCGAGCTCGCCGGCCAAGGCGTGCTGCTGGAGGGCATCGTGCTGAAGCCGAACATGGTGCTGCCCGGCACGGATCACCCGGACCAGCGGGATGTGGCCGCGGTGGTCACGGCCACCCTGCGCTGCCTCCGCCGGCACGTCCCGGCGGCCGTGCCGGGCATCGCGTTCCTGTCCGGCGGCCAGGGCGACGAGGCCGCCACCGTCCATCTCGACGCCCTCAACCGGGCAGACCCCCAGCCGTGGCGGCTCACCTTCTCCTACGGACGTGCGCTGCTCTCCCCTGCGCTGTCGGCCTGGGCAGGCCGGGAGGACGAGGCGCCTGCCGCCCAGCGGATCCTCGCGCACCGGGCCCGGTGCAACGGGGCTGCCGCCATGGGCCGTTACTCCCCCGAGCTGGAGGATCGGCTCGAGGTCACCGCCTCAGCCTGAGCGGCACCCGCACCCGCAGCGTGCTGCCCCGGCCAGGGGCGCTGTCCACCTCCAGCCGGCCGCCGAGCAGCTCGGCACGCTGCAACATCCCGGACAATCCGTACCCACCCGACCCGGGGCTCTCGGACTCCGGCACCGACGCCGGATCGAAACCCACGCCGTCGTCGCTGACCTCGAGCAGGACGGTGCCCGAGGAGACCTTCAACCGGATCTCCACGTTCTGCGCCGACGCGTGCTTCACGACGTTCTGCAGGGACTCCTGGGCGATCCGGTAGAGCGCCGTCTCCAGGTGCTCGGGCAGCGCTTCGGCGCAGACCTGGACGTCCACGTCCAGCTCAGGGGAGGCGTGCGCGAGGCTCTCCAGACTCGCCGCCAGCCCCAGGTCGTCCAGCACGGAGGGCCGCAGGCCCGTCATCGCCGCACTGACCTCGTCCAGCGCGGCCGCCGCGAGCTGCTGCGCCTTGTCGATCTGCTCGCCTGCCAGCGTGGCGTTCGTGCCCACCAGGTCCGCTGCAGCGGACAGGTAGAACGACAGGCTCACGATGCGCTGGCCGATGCCGTCGTGGATCTCCCCCGCGAGCCGCCGCCGGTCCAGCTCCTGCATCCGCACCATCCGCTCGGTGAAGCGCTCGAGCGCCTCCTCCCGCTCGGCGAGCCTGCGGTGCAACCGGGCGTTGTCCATCGCGCCGGCGATCAGCCCGGCAATCGACCGCAGCAGCTGCACGTCGGCCCCGGTGAACTCGCGGCGGAGGCGTGTGTGGACGTTCAGGACGCCCACCAGGGCACCCAGCCGGGTGATGATCGGGACCGAGACCAGCGACGTGAAGTCCTCTCCGCGCAGCTCGGGGATGTACTTGTACCGGGGGTCGGCGAACTTGTCCTGCACGATCACCACGGGCTCGCGGTGCGCGGCCACCCATCCGGCCACGCCCTCGCCCACCGACAGCTCGATCCGCCGGACCACCCGCTCGAACGGCGGAGTGGCCCCCCGAAGCTCCAGATGACGGCCGGAGTCGTCGATGAGGTGGACGAAGCAGACGTCGGTTGCGGTCATCTCGGTGATCACCACGGCCACCCGCTGGGCGACGGCGTCGAGGTCGAGACCTGCCGAGATGGTCTCGATGATGCGCATCAGCAGGCCGACCTCGTGCTCGGCGTCCGCCAGGCCGAGGCGTCCCTCGGTCATTGGAAGACCCCTTCGCGCAGGGCAGCAGCGACAGCGCCCGCCCGGTCGCTCACCTCGAGCTTGCGGTAGATCCCCCGCGAGTGCGTCTTGACCGTCTCCTCGCTGACGAAGAGCTTGGTGGCGATGGCCCGGTTGGACAGCCCCGCCACCATGAGGGCCAGCACCTCGCTCTCGCGCTGGCTGAGCCCGAGCTGCGCACCCGGCCAGAACTCCCCGCTCTGCACCCGCGCCGCGGACAGCGCGACCCGGCTGGCCAGCGCCGGGTCGACCAGCGTCTCGCCCTCGTGCACCCGTGTGAGGTACGCGACCAGCTCACTGCCTTCGATCCGTTTGAGCAGGTAGGCCGCCGCGCCCAGGCGGAGCGCCTGGTAGAGGTACTGCTCGTTGTCGTAGACGGTCAGGAACACGATCTTGCAGCCCGGGTCCTGCTCCAGGAGGTCCGCGCACAGGTCGAGTCCGCTGGAGTTCTGCAGCCGCACGTCGAGCAGCACGGCGTCCGGCTGTTGCTCCGCGACGATCCGGATCGCCTCATCCGGTCTACTGGCCTCGCCGACTATCTCGACCTGGTCGGCGTAGGGCAGCAGCATCGCTTTGAGCCCGTCCAGCACGATCTGGTGATCGTCGACGATCACCAGGCGCAAGGGCCGCGCTGTGCCGGATTCCATGCCCGAGAACAGTAGATACCGGGGGGTCGTCGAGAAAGGCGAGGAAGCCGCTGCCACCCCATGAGCCCCACCTGCGGGGGAAGCGGCACCGCCTGACGGGTTCGTACCGTCCGCGGATGGACAGACGACGCGCCCAGATCGCGCCCTCGGTTCTCCCGGCGGACTTCGCCGCCCTGGGCGACGAGTGCCGGGCGCTGGAGAAGTCCGGCGCCGACCGCATCCAGTGGGACGTCATGGACGGCCGGTTCGTGCCGAACCTGACGTTCGGTCCGGACGTGGTGGCCGCCGTGCGACCCCACACCGCGCTGCCGTTCGAGGCGCACCTCATGGTCGTCGAGCCGGACGCGCTCGTCGGGGAGATGGTCGAGGCAGGCTGCGAGCTGGTCATCGTGCACGCCGAGGCGTGCGTCCACCTCCACCGCACCCTGGGCGCGATCCGCGACCTCGGCGCGCGCTCCGGGGTGGCGGTCAACCCGGCCACCCCGCTGACGGCGGTCGAGCACGTGCTCGACATCGTCGACCTGCTGCTGGTGATGACGGTGAACCCCGGGTTCGGCGGCCAGCCGTACCTGGCGAGCATGGAACCGAAGATCGCAGCCGCGCGCCGGCTCATCGGACGGTCCGGTCAACGGATCGAGCTGGAGGTCGACGGCGGGATCGGTCCGGCAACGATCGGTGGCGCCGCACGTGCCGGTGCCGACGTGTTCTGCGCAGGCAGTGCGCTCTACCGCCACCCAGACGGCCTCGCGGCGGCCGTCACGGAGCTGCGCGAGCGCGCCGAGGAGGCCTGGCGATGACCAGGTGCGGGACGGGAGAAGAGCCATGTCGCACAAGTTGATGCAGATGCAGCGCGCAGAGACAGGACCACCGCCGGTGCGGCCCATCATGCTGGGGATCGCCGGCGACAGCGCCGCGGGCAAGACCACCCTGACCGGCGGCCTCGTGAAGGCGCTCGGGGCAGAGCGCAGCACCTCCCTCTGTGTGGACGACTACCACCGGTACGACCGGGCGGAACGAGCGTCGCTGCCGTTCACGCCACTGCACCCGGACTGCAACTACGTCGAGATCATGGAGCAGCACCTCCAGCTGCTGGCCACCGGCAAACCGGTGCTCAAACCGGTGTACGACCACAGCGACGGCACTCTCACCCGGCCCGTACTGCTCGAACCGAGGGAGTTCGTGATCGTCGAGGGTCTGCTGCCGCTGTACACCAAGCTGGCCAGGGCATGCTTCGACGTCACGGTCTTCCTCGCCCCACCCGAGGACATCCGCACCCGGTGGAAGATCACGCGGGACACCACCAAACGGGGCTACACGGAGGAGAAGGTCCGCGCCGAGATGCAGCGGCGCGAGCCCGAGTCCGAGCGCTTCATCCGCTCGCAGCGCAGCAACGCCGACATCGTGATCGTCTTCAGCCCGATCGAGGGCCGTGACGACCCCCCGGACACCCCGCTGTCGGCCACGATCCTGCTCCGGCCGACCATTCCGCACCCACCGCTCGCCGAGATCCTCGCGGAGACGCCGAGCAAGGCCATGCACGTCAAGTTGATGCGGGACGTCGACGGCAGCCCGGTCGACGCATTGCACATCCACGGCTACGCCCCCACCGAGCAGAGCACCACGGTGGCCAACGCGATCTGGGAGCGCCTCCCGGTCGACGACCCACTGCCGGACGGGCTGGGCACGCTGGCCGACGGCGAGCACAACGAACCGCTGCGGCTGGCTCAGCTCATCCTGCTGTACCACCTGATGGGCGGAGCCTGACGAGCTGCGAAAAGCGCCCAGTGCGGGCCTTTTCGGAATTCACGAATTCGCATTCACGGACGACCCACGAGGCCCTGCACTACCGTGATGTGATGGCAGCGAACGGCGGTCGGTACACCGGAAACGGCCCCGCTCCACAGACCGCCGTCCTCATCGCGACAGGCACCACTGGGAGTTCGTCATGCGGATCGACCGGCTCGACCACACCGTCCTGACCGTTGCCGACCTCGGCAAGACGATCACGTTCTACACCGAGGTCCTCGGCATGGACCTCGTGACGTTCGGGGAGGGTCGCAAGGCCCTGACCTTCGGCCGCAACAAGATCAATCTCCACGAAGCGGGCCACCCCTTCTCCCCGCACGCCGCGAGCCCCGTCCCCGGGAGCCAGGACTTCTGCCTGATCGTGGACGGAGCACTCGACGACGTGATGGAGGACCTGAAGCGGGGTGGCGTGGCGATCGAGTTGGGCCCGGTCGACCGCACGGGCGCCACCGGGACGATCCGGAGCGTCTACGTGCGGGACCCGGACCAGAACCTCGTCGAACTGAGCGTCTACGGGGAGTAGTCCGCGACCTCGTCGGCGCGGACCGTCCCCGGGAGCCACAGCAAGATCGGTCAGCCGCCCGGCAACATGGAGTGCAGCGAGATGTCGAGGGTGGTCGCAAAGGTCAGGTACATCAGCCAGAGGCCGGTGACCAGATGGAAGAACCCGAGCGCGCGCTCCCCCGGGTTGACCACTGAGGCCTCGGGTGCTCGGCTGGCGCCCAGGGACCCACTCAGAACCCCACCACTCGCCTGCGCCCCGCTCAGCGAAGACGGCGGACCCGTCCTGGCCCCGATGCGGAAGCTGGCGAAGAACTCACTGACGTAGACACCGGTGAGGCCGGCGAACAGGATCCCGACGGGCCAGGCTCCGGCGGCGAAGAAGACCACCAGGCCCAGTACCGAGATGATCGTGAAGGCAATGGACATCAGGCCGGTCGGACGGACGTCGTTGCCCTGATACCTGTTCCAACCCAGCGCGAACCAGTGGATGCCGTAGGCGGAGAACGCAAGCGCGGCGGTGTACAGCACCGGATCCTTCAAGGTTTCCAGCCAGGTCAACGCCACGAACAGGTACACCCCGGTGACGAACTGGCAGAAGCCGGGAAGCCAGATGCCCCAGACCCCGGAGGCCCGGTCCACCGAGGCATCACGGCGCGGGAAGCCGAACAGCTCCTGGGGCCCGTAAATGAGATAGCCGGTGCCCAGTCCGAAGAATCCGAGGACGACCGGCGCAAATGCGGTCGTCGCGAGCGTCACATTCATTAATCGTTTCTCCTTGCGGCACGGTTTCGCGCTGACAGCTCGGCCGCCGGTAGCTCGGCGCTGACGCTTCCAGGATGTGCATCACGTACTAAGCGGACATCCCCGCCAGCCACCCTCCGCCGCTACCGCTGGGGGAGAGTCCGGATACCGGCTACCTGGAAGGCGCCTGCCGAACCATGCCTCGATGTCGGGGAATGGCCGCGACGCCGGGTTTCGCGGGATCGGATGAACGGATGTAATGGGAGAATGACATCGAATAGCTCTTCGCCTCCAGAACCACCCATCGTGGCCGTTCAGGGCCGAAGAAGACCTGGACACACCGGCCCGGCCGACAATGGCCCGACTCGGGACCGAACCGCTGCGACCACCCCGGGAATGGTTTCCGGTGGCGAATCTCGATGCTCCTCCGTCTGCGCCGGCCGTGATGTCGATAGCGAACCTCAATGAGTCCATGCACGAACCAGATCGGCATGACCCGAGTCGATCACTAGGGTTGCACCCATGATTATCTCGAGGGCCCACAATTCACACTCGGGTATCCATCCGATGGCGGACGGCCGGCAGGATGGGTAGCGAACCCATGAGCACTGAGGCACACCTTCACGACATTCCCGGCACCACCGTCTTCACCGGACGGCAGACGCGCAAGGGCTACCATCTCAACCAGTTCTGCATGAGCCTGCGCCACGCCGAGAACCGCGCACGATTCCTTGCCGACGAGCGCAGCTACCTCGACGAGTGGCCCATGACCGAGGCGCAGAAGCGGGCCGTGCTCGACCGGAACTGGAACGCCGCGCTGGCCGAGGGCGGCAACATCTATTTTCTCGCCAAGATCATCGCCACGGATGGCACCAGCATGTCCGAGGCGGCCAGTGCGATGTCCGGGGTGAGCGTGGCGGAGTACACCGCCATGATGGCTGCCGGGGGCCGGTCACCCGAGGGGCAGCGATCGATCAGGGAAGGCCGCTGATGGCCCGAATCACCGCAGGGGTAGCAGCCAGCCACGTGCCGGCGATCGGTGCCGCGATCGATCACGACCAGGAGGGCACGGACTACTGGAAGCCGCTCTTCGACGGATTCGCCTGGACCCGTGAATGGATCAGCCGGGAGCCACCGGATGTCGTGATCCTCGTCTACAACGACCATGCCACGGCGTTCGACCTGCGAATGATCCCGACGTTCGCCATCGGCTGCGGCGACTCGTTCCGTCCTGCCGACGAAGGGTTCGGTGCCCGTCCGGTCCCCACGGTGCAGGGACACCCCGAACTGGCGTGGCACCTGGCCGAGTCGCTGATCCTCGACGAGTTCGACATGACCGTCCTCAACGAGCACGACGTCGACCACGGGCTGACCGTGCCACTGTCGCTCATGTTCGGACAGCCCGAGGCGTGGCCCGTGAAGGTTGTTCCGGTGCTCGTCAACGTCGTGCAGTACCCGCCGCCCACAGGAAACCGGTGCTGGTTGCTCGGCGAGGCCATCCGGCGTGCGGTGGAGAGCTTCGACGAGAATCTGGACGTGCAGATCTGGGGAACGGGTGGCATGAGCCACCAACTTCAGGGCCCGCGCGCCGGGCTGATCAACACGCCGTTCGACCACGCCTTCATGGATCGGCTCGTCACCGATCCCGAAGCGCTGCGGCGCATTCCACACCTCGAGTACCTGCGCGAAGTCGGGACGGAGGGCATCGAGATGGTGATGTGGCTGATCATGCGCGGGGCACTGGGACCCGACGTGACGGAGCTCCACCGCCACTACCACGTCCCGGCGTCGAACACCGCGGTCGGCCACATGGTGCTGGACGCCTCGGCATGACGGCGCCGCTACGGATCGCGCTCGTCGGCGCCGGAGCGTTCGGGGCCAAGCATCTCGACGCGCTCTCGGCGATCGAGGATGCGGTGGTCGACACCGTGGTGAGCCTTCCGCTCGAACAGGCCGAGAAGCTCGCCGACCGTCATGGCGTGGCGCATGCCGACAGCGACCTGCACCGGGTGCTGGCGCGCGATGACATCGACGCGGTCATTCTCGCCACTCCCACCCCGCTGCACGCGGAGCAGGCCCTCGCCGCGCTGCGGGCGGGCAAGCACGTGGAGGTCGAGATCCCGCTCGCCGACTCCTGGGCCGATGCCGAACTCGTCGCCCAGGTCGCCGAGCAGACCGGGCTGGTGTGCATGGCCGGCCACACCCGCCGGTTCAACCCTTCGCACCGCTGGGTGCACGACCGGATCCGGCGCGGCGAGCTGAGTCTGCAGCAGCTCGACGTGCAGACCTACTTCCTGCGCCGCACGAACATCAACGCACTCGGCGAGCCGCGGAGCTGGACCGACCACCTGCTGTGGCACCACGCCGCACACACGGTGGACCTTCTCCGGTACCAGACCGGAGAGGAGGTGGTGGCGGCGAACATCCTGACGGGCCCGACCCACCCGGAGCTCGGCATCGCTATGGACATGTCGGTGCAGCTACGCACCAGCGGAGGAACGCTGTGCACCCTGTCGCTCAGTTTCAACAACGACGGCCCGCTCGGCAGCGTCTTCCGCTACATCGGCGACACGGGCACGTACCTCGCGCGCTATGACGACCTGTTCACGGGCCACGAGGAGCCGGTCGATCTCTCCGCGGTGCCTGCGCCGCAGAACGGCATCGAGGGCCAGGATCGCGAGTTCGTCGCGGCGATCCGCCAGGGCCGCGAACCGGAGTCGAGCGTGCGGGCGGTGCTGCCGTCGTATCGGGTGCTGGCCGATCTCGACGCGCAGCTCCGCCCAGAGACGTCGTAGCCGGGTCCGGCCACGCCGGCGCATCGCGTCGGCGGCCGGGCTCTGCCTTTGCGGATCGCGTCCGGTTCAGCCGGCCACTGCGGCGCCGACAGCCTCCCCCGCGGAGTCCCGCTCGAGCGCGCGCACCGCCAACTCGGCGTGCAGCAGCACGCCGTCGGAGAGCACGGAGTCGGTGAACCGGGCGCGCGGACTGTGGTTGTTGGGGGCCGTCTGCCAGTCCTCGCCCATTGCCGCCCCCAGGAACAGGTAGCAGCCGGGCACCGCGGCCAGCACACGGGAGAAGTCCTCGGCACCGGTCTGCGGGTGCACCATCGGGGCGTACCTCTCGTCACCGAACACGTCGGCGGCGACCCCGGCCGCGAACGCGGCGTGGTCGGCGTCGTTGACGGTCACCGGGTACTCCTCGAGGTACTGCGCGTCCACCTCCATGCCGTACGCGGCGGCCACCGACTCGCACAACCGCACCGACTCGACACGCATCTGCTCCCGCGCCGCCGCCGAGAACGACCGGACCGTCGCCTGGAACCGCGCCTCGTCCGGGATGATGTTGCGCATCGTTCCGGCGTGGAACGAGCCCACCGTGAGCACCACGGGGTCGAAGGCGTTGAACCGCCGGGTGATCAGGGTCTGCAGGTCGCCCACGAGCTGAGCGGCCACCGAGATCGGGTCACGCGCCAGGTGCGGCGCCGAACCGTGACCGCCGGCACCGCGCACCACCACACGCAGCTCGTCGGCTGCGGCCATCAGCGGGCCCGGCCGGGTGATGAACTGCGCCGGGGGGATCGCCGAGGACATCACGTGCATGCCGTAGGCCGACGACACCCGCGTGCCAGCGGCGTCGAGCACACCCTCGGCCAGCATCTTCCCGGCGCCGTCGCAGCCCTCCTCGCCCGGCTGGAACATGAAGACCACGTCCCCGGCGAGCTGGTCGCGGTGGGCGCTCAGCAACCGGGCCGCACCGGCGAGCATCGCGGTGTGCAGGTCGTGACCGCAGGCGTGCATCACCCCGTCGACCTCGCTGGTGAAGTCGAATCCCGTCTCCTCCTGCACCGGCAGCGCGTCCATGTCGCCGCGCAGGAGAACCGCCGGGCCCGGACGACCGCCACGCAGGACCGCCGTCACCGACGTCAGCGCCTCGCCCGTGCTGATCTCCAGCGGGAGTCCCTCCAGCGCCTCGAGGACGGTTTCCTGCGTCCGGGGTAGTTGCAGCCCCACCTCGGGACGACGGTGCAACCGGTGGCGCAGCTGCGCCAGCTCGCCCTGCATCGCGTGCGCGTCGTCGCGCAGTGCCGCTGACCCAGCCATGTGCCCCCCTTGATGTCGACCCGCCGAACGTTAAGAGAAGTCGGCCGATTCCTCCAACATGCGACAGAATCTGCATATATCCGTCACGAAGGGTCGCTGAGATGCAGGGATCGGTTGCGCTCGACAAGGACGACCTTACTCTGGTGGAGGCGCTGCAACGCGATCCACGGGCTCCCTGGACGACGGTCGCCGAGATCGTGGGCACGAACCCCGTGACCGCATCACGCCGGTGGGAGCGGTTGCGCTCCACGGGCGCCGCCTGGGCCACCGGCACACCCGGACCTGGGTCCTTTCACGCCCAGTGCCTCGCCTACGTCGATGTCACCTGCCTGCCCAGCGCCAAGACGCGGGTGGCGCAGGAACTCGCAGGCGATGCGCACGCCCTCTCGGTCGACATCACCGCAGGCGGCCGGGATCTGCTGATGACCGTCGCCGCGGTCGACCTGCCGACGCTCGGGCGATACCTGCTCGAACGCCTGGACCGGGTGCCAGGCGTCACCGGCACGCGCGCCCGGATCGCCACCCGGCTCTACGCCGAAGGCAGCTTGTGGCGCCTCGGGGTGCTCCCCGCGGCCGCAGGCGGTGCACCACTTCCGCCGACCCGCGCCGCCACCCTCGACGCCGTCGACCGCGAGCTCATGTCCGCGCTCGGAGTGGACGCCCGCGCGTCCTATGCCACGTTGGCGCAGGTCACGGGCATCAGCCAGCCGACCGCGCGCCGCCGGGTGGACCGCCTGATCAGCTCCGGTGCGATCCTGCTGCGCACCGAGGTGGCGGCGCCGCTCGCCGGCTGGCCGGTGTCGGTGGTGCTGTCGGCAGACGCGCCTGCCGGCCGCCTGCACGACGTCGCCACCACGCTCGCGCGGCTGCGGGAGGTGCGGTTGTGCGCCACCCTCGCCAGCACGCCGAGCCTGCTCGTGGTCGCGTGGCTCTCCTCCCTGGAGGAGGTCCACCGGTTCGAGCAGGACTTCCTGCAGAAGGTGCCCGACGTCGAGGTGCTCGACCGGCTGGTCGTGCTGCGCGCGGTGAAGCGCATGGGCCACCTGCTCGACGACGAAGGGCGCGCCGTCGGCATGGTGCGGATGGACGTGTGGCAGGACCCGGTGAACCCGGACGAGTAGGTATGGACCGGACAGCGCACGGGTCCGGCGCGGCGGCGGAGAGCGATCCGCGATCACACGCGTAACACGGCGATGATCCACGGCCGTTATACGACTGTCACCCAGTCGATGTCGATCTGCCCTACTTTTCACCAACTGATCCGTCACGAAGGGCCCGTTGGTGAGCGATCCCGTCCTATCGATCCGCGGTTTGACGACGGAATTCGTCACGCCAGCAGGGGTGGTCAAGGCCGTCAACGACGTCAGCTGGGATCTCCATCCCGGCGAGACGCTGGGTGTCGTCGGTGAGTCGGGGTCGGGCAAGAGCGTGACGGCCATGTCGATCCTCGGCCTGATCCAGAAGCCTCCGGGCCGGATCGTCGCCGGCGAGATCCTCTTCGAGGGCCAGGACCTCCTGAAGATGTCGGAGAAGGCCCTCCGGCAGCTGCGCGGCCGGGCGATCGGGATGATCTTCCAGGACCCGATGACGAGCCTGAACCCGGTGCTCACGGTCGGCGACCAGATCGCGGAGACCATCCGGTTGCACAACCGCGGCATCGGACGGGACGAGGCGCGCACCCGGACGATCGAACTGCTCGCGATGGTCGGCGTCCCCGACCCCGAGAGCAGGTACGACCAGTACCCGCACGAGCACTCGGGAGGCATGCGCCAGCGCGTGATGATCGCGATGGCCATCGCCAACGACCCCAAGGTGCTCATCGCCGACGAGCCCACCACCGCGCTGGACGTGACGATCCAGGCTCAGGTGCTCGACGTGCTCCGGACCGCGCAGGAGCGGACCAACGCCGCCACCATCATGATCACCCACGACCTCGGGCTGATCGCCGAGAACGCCGACCGCGTCGTGGTCATGTACGGCGGCAAGGTGGTGGAGGTCGCCGACGTGTTCTCGATCTTCGCCGCGTGCCGGCACCCCTACACCCTCGGCCTGATGAGCAGCCTTCCCCGCCTGGACGTCGACGTCGAGCAGCTCGAACCGATCCCCGGTTCGCCGCCCAGCCTGATCGACCTGCCCACGGGCTGCGCCTTCCACCCGCGGTGCCGGGTCTCCAAGGGGCGGGAGATCTGCCGCACCGAGGTGCCGCTGCTCCGCGATGTCGGCGACGGGCAGCAGGCCGCGTGCCACTTCTCCGACGAGGTCCCCGCAGAGATGGCCGTGGTGTCCGACGAGATGGGCGCCCAACTCGGAACGGCGACGTCATGAACGCATCCGGCAACCCACCCCATGACCTGCACGAACGCACGGCGCACGGCGCGGAGATCCTACGGGTCGAGGACCTCAGGACGCACTTCCCGATCCGGGGCGGGGTGACCCGCCGCCAGATCGGCACGGTCTACGCCGTGGACGGCGTCAGCTTCAGCCTCGACGCCGGCGAGACCCTCGGGCTCGTCGGGGAATCGGGGTGCGGCAAGACCACCACCGGCCGCACCCTGGTCAAGCTCCTCGAGCCCACGTCAGGCCGGGTCTTCTTCAAGGGCAACGACATCACGAACCTCGGCGGCGCGAAGATGAAGGCCGTCCGCCGGGAGGTGCAGTTCGTCTTCCAGGACCCCTACCGTTCGCTCAACCCGCGGATGACCGTGCGGGCCATCGTCGGCGAGCCCTACCGGATCCACGGCCTGGCCTCCGGCAGTGATCTGCGTGCGCGGGTGGACACGCTCCTGGAGTCCGTCGGGCTGACACCGGAGCAGGCCGACCGTTACCCGCACGAGTTCTCCGGCGGCCAGCGGCAGCGCATCGGCATCGCGCGGGCCCTGGCCCTGGACCCCCAGGTCCTCGTCCTCGACGAGCCGGTGTCGGCGCTGGACGTGTCGATCCAGGCCCAGGTGGTGAACCTGCTCGGCGAGGTGCAGTCACGGCTGGGCCTGGCCTTCGTGTTCATCGCCCACGACCTGTCGGTCGTCCGGCACATCTCGGACCGCGTGGCCGTCATGTACCTCGGCAAGATCGTCGAGATCGGCACCCGGAACGACATCTACAACCGATCCGCGCACCCCTACACGCAGGCGCTGCTGTCGGCAGTGCCCATCCCCGATCCACGCAAGCGGGGATCCCGCGAGCGGATCATCCTCACCGGCGACGCACCGAGCCCGGCGAACCCGCCGTCCGGCTGCAACTTCCGGACCCGCTGCCCCAAGGCCCAGCAGATCTGCGCCGAGGAGGAGCCCCAGCTCGTCGACCGCTTCGGCCACGGCCATCCCAGCGCCTGCCACTTCGCCGAGGTCCGCCCGGTGGTCGCCTAGCACAGCCACAGCCTGGAACGTCCACATCGCACCACGTCAAAGCAGGAGCCCATGAGCACAACAGCACGAGGACGCACCGTCCGGATAAGAGCCTTCGCAGCAGTCGTGGCGGCCGGCCTCCTCCTGGGCGCCTGCAGCTTCTCCGAGGACCCGGCCGCGTCGTCGGGAGACGGCGGGAGCTCGTCCTTCTCGATCGCCATCGGCGTCGACCCGGACACCTTCGACCCCGCCGGTCAGACCACGACGACCGTGCAGAACATCGTCGACTACTCGGTCGAGACGCTGGTGAAGATCGAGGACGGCAAGGTCGTCGGCCTCCTCGCCGACACCATCCAGACGTCCCCCGACGGGTTGACGATCGACCTCACCCTCCGTAAGGGCGTGAAGTTCCACGACGGCACGCCGTTCAATGCGGAAGCGGTGGTGTTCAACCTCAAGCGCATCACCGACCCGAACCTGACCGTCCCGCTGGGCGCACCCTTCGAGGTGATCAAGTCCGTCACGGCCAAGGACGAGAGCTCCGTCCAGATCGTGCTGAACCGGCCGTCCCCGGGCTTCCTGAGCGCCCTGTCGGTGACGACGGCAGGAATGATCTCGCCGGCCTCGGTGACGGCCGACGGCAACACCAACGACAACTACCAGCACCCCGTCGGCACCGGGCCCTACACGTTCACCGACTACGTCGCCGGTCAGAGCGTCAAGGTCACGAAGTTCGCCGACTACTGGGGTGAGAAGCCGTACTACGACACCGTCGAGTTCCGGGTGGTTCCGGAAGCCGCCACCCGCGAGAGCCTGCTGCTCGCCGGCCAGGTCGACATGATCATCCTGCCGCCGGTCTCGGACATCGAGGCGCTGCAGAACAACTCCGCGGTGAAGGTGATCCTCGGCGAGAGCGACCGCTCGATCTACATCGCGCTCGACAACAACGATGCGCGGCTGTCCAACCCGATGGTGCGCCAGGCGCTGAACTACGCGGTCGACAAGGACGCGATCATCAAGAGCGTCCTGTTCGGGGCCGCCCAGCCGATGGACGCGCCGATGGCGTCGAGCCTGTTCGGTTACTGCAGCACCGGGACCTACCCCTACGACCCGGACCGCGCCCGGCAGATGCTCGCCCAGGCCGGCGTTGCGGGGGCGACGTTCGACCTGCTCACCCCCAGCGGCCGTTACGTGCAGGACCAGCAGGCCTCCGAGGCCGTCGCCGGCTACCTGCGTGAGGCCGGCCTGACCGTGAACGTCTCGACGAGCGACTTCCCGTCGTTCCTCGCGCGGGTGAACGCGGCGCCGTCGCCGAACACGGTGGACATGCACCTGCTGGGCTGGGCGCCGGCCTACCTGGACGCCGACATGCAGATGCAGATGTTCCGCAAGGCCACGCACCCGCCGGCCGGTCTGGGCACGGCGTTCTACACCGACCCGAAGGTCGAGGAGCTGCTGGCGCAGGCCGACACCGAAATCAACCAGGAGGTCCGCAAGCAGCTGTACTGCGACGCGTCGAAGATCATCTGGGACCAGGCGCCCTGGATCTTCCTGTGGACCCAGTCCTTCCCGGTCGTCCACTCCACCGACGTCACCGGCATCACGACGACGCCGACCGAGAAGTTCGACGCCATCCACGCACGGCCGGCGAGCTGAGCCAGACCATGCGGCCGCTCCCGCCTCCGGCACGGGGGCGGGAGCGGCCGCGGACATGCAGAAGGGGAAGCCGGGCATGAAGGGCCTGTCGCGATGAAAGGCACCGCAGCACACATCGTGCGCACGCTGCTGCTGTCGCTGATCACCCTGTTCGGGGTGTCGGTGCTGATCTTCCTGATGCTGCGGGTGCTGCCCGGCGACCCGGCACGGGTCCTGGCCGGTCTGGACGCCAGCGCGGAACAGGTCGACCGGCTCCGCGCCCAGCTGGGGTTGGACCAGCCGCTGCTGTCGCAGTACTGGTCGTTCATCTCCGGCGTGCTCCAGGGCGACCTGGGCGAGTCGGCCCGCACGTCCCGGCCGGTCGTCACGGAGATCGTCGCCCGGTTGCCGGCCACGCTCACCCTGGCCGCGGTGGCCACCCTCGTCGGCTCGCTCATCGGGGTGACCGCGGGCGTCATCGCTGCCGTGCGGCGCAACTCCGTCCTCGACCACGTGATCTCCGGCGTGGCGATGGCGGGCGTGTCCATGCCGGTGTACTGGCTGGGCCTGCTGCTGATCCTGGTGTTCGCCGTGACGCTGGGGTGGCTGCCCGCCGCCGGTAGCGAGGGGCCGCTCAGCATCGTGCTGCCGGCGGGCACCCTCGCGGCGTTCTCCACCGCGCTGGTCTCCCGCATGACGCGCGCCAGCATGCTCGAGGTGCTCGGACAGGACTTCATCCGGACGGCGCAGGCCAAGGGCGCACCACCGAGCACCGTGATCATCCGCCACGGGTTGCGCAACGCGTTCATCCCGGTTCTGACGGTCATCAGCCTGCAGTTCGGAGCGTTGCTGGGCGGGGCCGTCCTGACCGAGACGGTCTTCGGCTGGCCCGGTATCGGGCGGTTGATGGTCGACTCGATCGCCGCCCGTGACTTCGCCGTCGTGCAGGGCCTCGTCCTCGTCTACGCCACGCTGTTCATCCTCCTGAACGTGATCGTCGACGTCCTCTACGTCGTCGTCGACCCGCGGATCAGGTACTGAGATGGTGGAGGGAACCCGATGAGAGCCTGGCGGCGCTTCCGCCACCACCCCCCGGCGCTGATCGGGCTGGGGATCATCCTGACGTTCATCCTGCTGGCCGCCGTCGCGCCGCTGATCTCGCCCTACGACCCGAACGCGCAGGACCTGTCCGTCGCGATCCAGGGACCCTCGGGATCGCACTGGCTCGGCACCGACCAGCTGGGGCGCGACATCGCCACCCGGCTCATGTACGGCACCCGGATCTCGTTGCTCATCGGCGTGCTGGCGGTGGCGATCGGCCTGCTCATCGGCGTGCCGCTGGGGATCGTGGCCGGGTACTTCGGCGGTTGGGCCGACCTGGTCGTCTCCCGTTTCGCCGACATGCTGTTCGCCTTCACCAGCATCCTGTTGGCGCTCACCCTCGTCGCGCTGCTCGGGGTGAGCCTGCAGAACGTGATCATCGCGGTGGGCGTCAGCGTCATCCCGGTGATCGCCAGACTCGTGCGCTCCTCGGTGCTCAGCCTGCGCGAGGAGCCCTATGTCGAGGCGGCGCGGGCGCTGGGCGCCGGAAACCTGCGGATCATCACCCTGCACGTGTTTCGCAACTCACTGACGCCCGTGCTGGTGCATGCGACGCTGAGCATCGGGGTGAGCATCCTGCTTGCAGCCGGGCTCGGATTCCTCGGCCTCGGCGTGCAGTCACCGACCGCGGAATGGGGGACGATGCTCGGCGAAGGGCGGCAGTTCATCTTCAGCGCTCCGCACCTGACAGCCTTCCCGGGCATCGCGATCTTCCTGGCCATTCTCGCCTTCAACCTGCTCGGCGACGGCCTGCGGGACGCGCTGGACCCCCGAATGCAGGTCGTGGACCGGCCTGCGGCATGAGCACCGGCGGTCGCCACCTCCCTTCCCACTCCCGAGAGGCCTCATGAGCACTCCGAGCTTCCTGATCCGCGACGTCACGATCATCGACGGCACCGGTGCGTCACCGGTCCCCGACCAGGCGCTGGTGGTGGAGGGCCGCCGCATCGCCTGGATAGGTCCGGCCGATCAGGCGCCCGTCACCTCCCCGGAGACCGTGGTGGAGGGCGAGGGCCGCACGCTGCTGCCCGGCCTCATCAACTGTCACGTGCACCTGACGGCCGACGGGGCACCGGACACGTTCGCCCAGGCCGCCGGAGACAGCATTCCCAAGGCCACTCTCCGGGCCGCCCGCAGCGCCTGGGCCACCCTGCGGTCGGGGGTGACCACCGTGCGCGACTGCGGGGCCGCCGACGGCGTCGTCGTGGAGCTGGCCAAGGAGATCGAACGCGGAGTGGTCCCCGGGCCGCGGGTGCAGGCGGCAGGCCGGGTCATCACGATGACCGGGGGCCACGGACATTTCATCGGCCGGGAGGCCGACGGCCCCGACGAGGTGCGTAAGGCGACCCGTCAGGAGATCAAGGCCGGCGCCGCGGTCATCAAGATCATGGCCACCGGGGGCGTGCTCACCCCCGGCGTCACACCGACCCAGACCGCCCTGCTGCCCGAGGAGCTCGCGGCCGCCGCGCAGGTGGCGCACAACTCCGGCAGGCGGGTGACCACACACGCCATCGGCCGGGCCGGCATCCACAACGCCCTGCTCGCCGGCATCGACTCGATCGAGCACGGCTTCTACCTCGACGACGAGCTGCTCGAACTGGCCATCGACCAAGGCACGTTCCTCGTCCCGACGATGCTCGCCGTCGACGGGATCATCCGCAACGGCCAGGCCAAGGGCATCCCCGCATGGGTGGTCGACAAGGCCGAGTCCGAGGCGGAGCAACAGCGCAAGAGCTTCGCCGCCGCGGTGGCCTCCGGCATGCGGATCGCCGCAGGCACCGATGCCGGCACCCCGTTCAACGCCCACGGCGACCTCGCCCGCGAGCTCGCCCTGATGGTCGAGCACGGGCTGCCGCCGATGCAGGTCCTGGTCGCCGCCACCAGCGCCGCCGCGGAGAACCTGGGCCTCGCGCACGATCTCGGCACGCTGACGGCCGGCAAGCTCGCCGACCTGAGCCTGGTGGACGGCGACCCGATCGCCGACATCACCGCGACCGGCCGCGTCGCACTGGTCGTCAAGGACGGCGTGGTGCAGCGGAACGAACTGACCACGACAGGGCCTGCGGTCCCGACGGCTCTCTGACCGGCTCTTCCCCCGTCCCACGAGCCTGCGGGTCCGCGGTCGACGCGCTATCGGCGCCAGCCGCGGCCCGCACCGGAACAGCTCAAGCGTCGTCGCGGTCCGGCTGCGGCTCGGCCCAGATCCCCCGCACGTGACGGATGTGGCGGTGCATCAAGCGTTCGGCTCCCGCCGCGTCCCCTGCCTCGATGAGATCGATCAGCTCGGCGTGCTCGTGCGCGGAGGGCACCAGCTCGTCACGCTCGGCGAGGCTGCGCAGCCCGTAGATGCGTGATCGCGAACGCAGCGAGCGCACCGTCTCAACAAGATGCGGGTTGCCCGCCAGGGCGAGGAGTTCGAGGTGGAACTCCATGTCGATGGCGACGTGAGCGATGAAATCGCGCCTCTCGGCGGCCTCTTCGATACCGGCGGCCAGCGGCCGGAGCCGGTCGATCACCGACTGGTCCACGCCGGCCTCGGCGATCCTCCGCACCGTGGGCACCTCGATCAGGGCGCGCAGCTCACTCAGGTCGTCGAGGTCCTTGTCGGACAGCTCGGTGACCCGGAACCCCTTGTTCCGGAGGGCGTCGATCAGCCCTTCCTTGACCAGGTCGAGCATCGCCTCCCGCACCGGGGTGGCCGAGACGCCGAACTGCGCAGCCAGGCTCGGCGCGGAGTACACGACTCCCGGCCGCAGCTCGCCAGAGATCACCGCCGCGCGTAACGTCTCGATGATCTCGTCACGCAGGTTCCGGCGCACGCCGAACGAAGGCAGAGTCAACGAGGGGTGACCCTCCGCGGCCGTCATACGTCTCCCCTGCTCGTTCCACCGCTGGTCACAGCGACCAGCGGATCCTCCCATGCCGAGTCCACGCTCCCGGAAAGCAGGACTTCGAGGATGCCCCTGATTACACACAGTCAACCCCAGGCTGTGTGGCATGTGACATAGTACAACCGGTGCGGCCGGGACGACGCCATGATCGTCGCCGGATCCGGGTTTCCGCCCCCGCAAGGGCGCATAACCGAATCTCGCGGTGATCTTGCCGCGTCTCGCAGTGCCCGCCCCGTCGCGGTCGCGGCGGTGGTGCGGCCGGAGGCGCGTATCCCGAAACTCACACGAGTGGCGTCGGTTGACCCGCCGCGCATGCTGGGTGAAGGGTTTTTTGCGGATGCACAGACCGGCCGCGGAGGACTTTCTGCAGAGCCGAATCAGCGGAATGCCCATAATCACCTCAGTGGCCACACGGCGCATCCGTTCATTGTTTTCCTCTGTCAACAAACGATGAATGAGGGAGTCGGCGTGACGTCTTCACAGTCCAGGTCAGGGCAGGCCGCTGCGGAACGCAGTCAGGAGGTTTCCGCGCGCCAGCGCTACGAGGACGAGAACACCTTCGCTCACCTGGCCGTGAGCGAGATGCAGCGGGACCTGCAGCGGGTCGAGGACCAGGCTCGCATGGCACAGCAGGATGCACAGGCTTCGCGACAGCTCGCGCAGCACGCCCGGAGCGCGGCTCAGCAGGCCCAGAACCAGGCGCGGCAGGCGCAGAGCCAGGCCCAGCAGGCGCAGGGTCAGGCTCAGCAGACCCAGAACCTGCTGCAGCAGGCACAGAACCAGGCGCAGCAGGCGCAGAGCGAGGCCCAGCAGGCCAACCAGCGCGCTCAGCAGGCGCATGCCCAGGTGCAACAGGCACAGAACCAGATGCAGCAGGCCCAGAACGAGGCGCAGCAGGCCAACCAGCGCGCTCAGCAGGCGCAGGAGCGGGCCGACCAGGCCAACCAGCAGGCTCAGCAGGCCGAGGACCAGGCCCAGCAGGCGCACAACATGGCCCAGCAGGCGCAGACCGACTCTGCACAGATCCGCATGAACAGTCGGCAGTTCCAGCGGGCCTGACCGGAAAGCGGCAGCCCACCCCGTCGAAGGCGTGGGCCGATGGACCACCCGTGCGGGTCAATGGTGCGCAGCCCGTGCGGGTGCTCCACGAGCCCGCATAGCACGTCCTCTGCGAGATGAGAGCAAGCCACGTCGAACCGAACGCAGAGATCTACCTCATCAAGAATCGCTCGGGGCCGTCCAGAACGAGAATCACACCAGTATTCGACACTCCGCCACCGTTCCCGGTCGGGGAGCCGACGCCGACTGCATCATCATGGGCTCGAAAACCCGGTGGCTGTAGCCGCCGGCCCCAGCGCTGAGCGCGGCGACGGCCCGGCACCCACGTCGACATGCCGGGCCGCCCGCTCGGGCTCATGCCGCGGGCGCGCCTGGTCCCAGCCAGATCGCGGCCGCCGTCAGCATCGCCTCGACAGCACGTCGCAGGGTCGACTCGAGGCCGGTCGGGACGAACTCCGGCGAGTGGCCCCCGGGAACGCTCCCGGCGGTCACCGCTACCTGCGGCCGCTCCGGGCCGTCGGGGAAGAACGCCGGGTCGAACCCGCCGAAGTTCCAGAAGACCGACGGCACCCCGGCCGCCTCGGCGAAGCACCCGAAGTCCTCGCTGCCCGTCTTGGGGGTCGTCTCGTGCACGTGGTCCGCCCCGAACGCCTCGCTGAACGCCGCCATCACCTTCCGCGTCGCCTCGACGTCGTTGGTGAGCACGGGGAAGCCGTTGATCGGGGCGATCTCGGGTGCCCGGGGCGCTCCGGCCGCCACGGCCTCAGCCTGCACGATGCGCGTGATCGCGGCCAGCACGTGTGACCGGACGTCCGGATCGAAGGTGCGCACGTTGACCTTGAGCTCCGCCTCCGCGGCGATGACGTTCTCCTTGCGGCCTGCGTGGATGGCGGCGACCGTCACCACGGCCACGTCGTTCGGCGCCACCTCCCGCGCGACGATCGTCTGCAGCCGCATCACGATGGACGCGGCGATGACGACGGGGTCGATCGTGGTGTGCGGGGCCGATCCGTGCCCGCCGCGCCCGTGGACGGTGATCCGCAGGCTGTCGGCCGCGGCCATGAACACACCGGGGCAGGCGTAGAGGTGGGTGCTGGGCGCCGAGGTGATGTGCTGTCCCAGCGCGACGTCGAAGCGCGGGAAGCGCTCCAGGAACCCGTCGTCGAGCATGGCGCGGGCACCGCCCCCGACCTCCTCGGCAGGCTGGAGGACGGCGAGCACCGTGCCCGACCAGTCCCCGCGGCGCGCGGCGAGCTGCTCGATCGCGCCGACCAGCGCGGTCATGTGGGTGTCGTGCCCGCACGCGTGCATGACCGGAGCGGCGAGCCCGTCCTGGTCGATGCCGGTGGCGCGGCTGCGGTAGGGAACCTTCTCGATCTCCTGGACCGGCAGCGCATCCATGTCGGCCCGCAGCAGCACGGTGGGCCCCTGCCCGTTGCGCAGCACGCCGACGACGCCGGTGCCACCCACCCCGGTCGTCACCTCGAACCCGGCGGCGGCGAGCCTGCCCGCCATCACCGTCGCAGTGCGCTTCTCCTGGAACGACAGCTCGGGGTGCTCGTGCAGGTCGCGATAGAGCGCCTCCAGGTCCGGTAGTCGATCCTCCAGGCCTGCGATCAGATCTTCAGCTCGGGTCATGGTGTTGACGAATCCGTCCCTTCTCACTCACTGTGCGCACGACCTGTCCGGCGGCGGCGCCTGTGAACGCGCCGTCCTCCCAGACGGGCTGCCCCCGCAGGAGCGTGTGGATCACACCTTCCGCCAGCTGCCACGGCTCGGAGAACGTCGCCGGGTCGCCGACCCGGTCAGGGTCGAAACAGGCGATGTCGGCGACGGCACCGGGACGCAGCACACCGCGGTCCGTCCAGCCCAGCCGCGAAGCGGGGAGCGAGGTCATCTTCGCGACCGCCGTCGGCAGGTCCAGCAGGCCCTCGTCGCGGGTGTAGTGGCCCAGCACCCGGACGAACGTGCCGAAGCTTCGGGGGTGCGGCATTCCGTCGCCGGGACAGCTCAGTACCCACCCGTCACTCGCGACGGCCACCGCAGGGTCGGCGAGCGCCGTGCGGACGTCGTCCTCCGCCATCCCGTGCATGATGATCGACACGGTGCCCCGCTGGCCGCGCAACACCTCCAGCATCGCGCGGGCGGGCGTCTCCCCGATCGCCGCGGCGATCGTGGCGAGGTCCTGGCCCACGAACCGGTGGAACGGCCCCTCCGGGGTGTCGGCGACGACGATGCGCGGGGCCAGGAACGACCACATGTCGTCGGCCTCCAGCTCCGCCACGATCCGGTCGCACACCGCCGGGTCGGACAGCCTGCGCAGAAGCTCCGGCACGCCGCCCTCCATGCTCCAGGCCGGCAGCCGCGTGGTGAGCGTCGTGCTTCCCGCCGCATACGGGTACTGGTCGGCGCGGATGTCCACGCCATCGCCGCGAGCCGCGGCGATCTGCTCCATCGCGGCCGCGACCCGCCCCCAGTTGGCAGGCCCCACCGCCTTCAGATGGGAGATCTCGACCCGCACACCCGTGCTCCTGCCGACCTCGATCGCCTCGTCGATCGCGCTGTCGAGGTAGTCGCCCTCGTCACGGATGTGCGTGGAGTAGACCCGCCCGAACCGAGCGGCCTCGGCCGCGACGGCCGCGAGTTCCTCCGGCGCCGCGTACGACGCGGGGGCGTAGATCAGCCCGCTGGACAGGCCGGCGACACCGTCGGCGAGAGCCGCCCGCGCGAGCTCACGCATCCGCGCGAGCTCCGCGGCGTCCGGCTGCCGGTCGTCGAGGCCGAGCACTGCGATGCGCAGCGCCGAGTGGCCCACCTGCGGGGCGATGTTGACGCCGAGCGGGAGCCGATCGACGGCCTCTGCGTACTCCCCCGCGGTCGACCACTCCCACGTCAGGCCGTCGTCGAGGAAGTCGCCGTGGGAACGCAGCTCCTCGGCGTGCTCGGGCACGACGGGGAACGGGGAGAACCCGCAGTTGCCGGTGACCAGCGTGGTGACGCCCTGCGCGGACTGGGTGACGGCCTCCGGCGCTGCGAAGACGGTGTAGTCGGCGTGCGAGTGCAGGTCGATGAAGCCGGGGCAGACCACGGCTCCGGCCACGTCGGCGTAGCGGCGCGCCTCGCCCCGGCCGATCCGGCCGATCTCGGCGATCCGGCCGTCGCGGATGCCGACGTCGGCCGACCGGGCACGAGCCCCCGTGCCGTCCACGACCGTCCCGCCCTTGAGCACGAGGTCATACACCGTGGATCTCCTCCCCCAGCCGGGACCCGGCGAACACCGCAGCGGCGAGCACCAGGTCCTGCCATGCCATCCCGACGCTCTTGAACAGCCGCGGCCGGGACGGCGGAACAGGCACCGCGCCCCGGACGACCTCCGCCAGGCCGACGAGTGTGTCGGGGTCGAGCAGGCCTGCCTGCACCGGCCCGATCACGTCGCCCGCCTCCCGCAGCGCCGTCGACCGGTCCTCCACCACGACGGTGGAGGCGCACACGGTGGTCGCGTCGACCTCGGCGGCGTCCGGCTCGTGCGAGCCCACGGCCACCACGGTGGCGCGCGAGCGCAGCAGTGCGCCGTCGAACAGCGGCGTGCGCGCGGTGGTGGCGCACACGACCAGGTCGGCGCTCGCCACGTCCGCGGCCGTGCCCACGCGGGCCGTGACTCCCTCCCCCGCCGCGGCTTCGGCGAACGCACGGGCCCGGCCCTCGTCGCGGCCCACGACGACGACCTCGTCGACCGGCCGGACCGCGCGCACCGCGGCGAGGTGGCTGTGCGCCTGCGGCCCCGAGCCGAACACGAGGAGCCGCCGCGCGTCCGGCTCGGCGAGCAGGTCGACGGCGACGGCCGACACCGCCGCGGTGCGGATCGCGGTGAGCGACACCGAGTCGACCAACGCGAGCGGCGTGAGCGTCTCGCCGTCGAGCAGCAGATAGGCGCCCTGGATGCGCGGCAGGCCGCGCTCGGGGTTGCCGGGGGCCACGGTGGCCAGCTTGACGCCCGCGTACCCGCCCCAGTACGCGGGCATCAGAAGCAGCTGTCCGTGCGGCACCGGCACCACGGAGCGCGCAGGCCCCGCCGCCGGGTCGAGCCCGCCGCGCAGTGCCTCGCGGATCGCGGCGATCGCGACGGGCATCGGGAGGGCCCGTTCGACCGCCGCTGCATCCAGCGCCGCGGGCACCGTCACAGCTCGAAACCCTCCGGGAACGGGTCGGTGGGGTCGAGGAAGTACTGCGCTGTACCGGTGATCCAGGCCCGTCCGGTGATCGTCGGGACGACCGCGGGCAGGGCTCCGACCGTCGTCTCCTCCACGAGCCGCCCGATGAAGTGGGTGCCGATGAACGACTCGTTGTCGAAGTCGGTGTCCATGGGCAGCTCGCCGCGGGCGTGCAACTGCGCCATGCGAGCGCTGGTGCCCGTGCCGCACGGCGAGCGGTCGAACCAGCCCGGGTGGATCGCCATCGCGTGCCGCGAGTGCCGCGCCGTGGAACCCGGTGCGGCGAGGTAGACGTGGTGGCAGCCCGCGACCTCGGGGTTCTCCGGGTGCACCGGGCGGTCCTTCGCGTTGACCGCGTCCATCATCGCGAGCCCGAAGTCGAGCAGTCGCTGCTTCTCCGCCCGGTCGAACGGGATGCCGACCTGGTCGAGGTCGAGGATCGCGTAGAAGTTGCCGCCGAAGGCCATGTCGTAGCGCACCTCGCCGTAGCCCTCGACCACCACCGTGCGGTCCAGGCCGAGCACGAACGACGGCACGTTCCGCAACGTGACGGCCCGTGCGACGCCGTCCTCGACGGCCACGTCCGCGACCACGAGCCCGGCGGGCGTGTCGAGCCGGATCGTGGTGACCGGCTCGGTGACCTCCACCATCCCGGTCTCGACCAGCACCGTCGCCACGCCGATGGTGCCGTGTCCACACATCGGCAGGCAGCCGGAGACCTCGATGAACAGCACGCCCCAGTCGGCGTCGGGCCGCGTGGGCGGCTGCAGGATCGCCCCGCTCATCGCGGAGTGCCCGCGCGGCTCGTTCATCAGCAGCTTGCGCACGTGGTCGAGGTGCTCCATGAAGTACTGGCGGCGGGCGAACATCGTGGCGCCGGGAACCATCCCCATGCCACCCGTGATCACGCGCGTCGGCATCCCCTCGGTGTGGGAGTCGACGGCGTGGAAGACGCGTTTCGCGCGCATCGTCAGGTCAGTCCCTCGGCGACGGCCTTCTCGGTGGCCTGGCGCACGGTCTGCTCCTGCTCCGGGGTGAGCGGCACGCGGGGCGGCCGGCACGGGCCACCGTAGCGGCCCACGACGTCCATGCTCAGCTTGATGGCCTGCACGAACTCGGTGCGCGAGTCCCACCGCAGCAGCGGATGCAGCGATCGGTAGAGCGGCAGCGCGACGTCGAGATCCTTCGCCGTCGCGGCCTCCCAGAAGCGCACCGTGGAGCGCGGCAGAGCGTTCGGGTAGCCGGCGATCCAGCCCGGCGAGCCCGCGATCGCAAGCTCCAGCGCCACGTCGTCGGCGCCACACAGGACGTCGAGCCCGGGCGCGAGCTCGGCGATGCGGTAGATCCGGCGCACGTCGCCGGTGAACTCCTTGACCCCGACGATGAGCCCCTCGCCGTGCAGTTCGGCAAGCAGCTCGGGCACGAGGTCGATCTTGGTGTCGATGGGGTTGTTGTAGGCGACGATCGGCAGGCCCGCCTTCGCCACCTCGCGGTAGTGCTCGACGACCGCACGCTCGTCGCCGCGGTAGGCGTTGGGCGGCAACAACATCACCGCGGCACAACCGGCCTCGGCGGCCTGCTCCGCCCACCGCCGCGCCTCTCCCGCCCCGTAGGCGGCGACACCGGGCATCACGGTGAAGCCCTCCGGCGCGGCCGCGACCGCGGTGGTCACCACCCGCGCGCGCTCCTCGGGCGTCAGGGTCTGGTACTCGCCCAGCGAGCCGTTCGGGGTGACACCCTGGCAGCCCTGCTCCGCCAGCCAGGCCACGTGCTCGGCGAAGGTGTCGAAGTCGGGGGCGAGCACCCCGGACTCGGACGGCCGCAGCGGCAGAGCGGTGGCCACCAGGACTCCGTGCCACGGTCGAGTGGGTGCGGTCATCGGTCCTCCGGAAGGTCGTCGGTCGGGTCCAAACCTGCGGCGACGCTGCCGAGCGTCACCGGTTGCGCGATCGGGCGGGAGGCGGTGCCGAGGAGATCCTGCGCGGTGACGGCGCGGCCGCACTCCCGCGCCACCAGGCCCGCGGTGGCATACCCGCAGACCCGTCCTTGGCAGAGCCCCATCCCGGGGCGGGCCAGCAGTTTCACGGTGCGCGCCTCGGTGGCGCCGAGCTCGGTGACGGCCGCGCGGATCGCCGACGCCGGCACCTCCTCGCAGCGGCACACCGTGGGGTCCCCGGTGAGCCAGTCCGCCCAGCCGGTGGGCACCGGGTGCGCGTCGTGCATCGCGGCGGCGAAGGCGCGGAGCCGGTCGCGGCGGCGCCGCAGCCGGGCGAGCACGCCGGGATCGAGGTGGCCGTGCGCTGCGTGCAGCCCGGCCAGCTGCCCTTCCACGAGCGACAGCGCCGCCCCGCCCACCCCGCACACCTCGCCTGCGAGGAACACGTCGGGCTCGGACGCCTGCTGCCGGTCGTCGGCGACGGCCACCAGGCTGCCGTCGGCGTCGAGTCGCGTGGCGCAGCCCAGCTGCAACGGGATCTCCAGTTGCGGGGTGAAGCCGTAGCCGACGGCCACCGCGTCGCACTCCAGCACCCGCTCGGTGCCCGGCCGGACGTTCCACCCGGCGTCGAGACGGGCGACCGTCACCGCGTGCACGCCGTCGCCGCCGCCGTGTGCGGCGATCACCGCCGTGCGGGTCCGGTACGGCACGCGGTGACGCAGCAGCGTGCGCGCGTACCCGGCGCCCTCCGCGAGCTTGCCGGCGTTGGCGAGCACCGCGGCCGGGTGGCGGGCGAAGCCGGTGGGCGCGCCCGCCTCGAAGACGCCGACGACCTCGGTGCCCGCCTCCGCGAGACCGGCCGCGACAGGCAGCAGGAACGGCCCGGTGCCGGCGACGACGACCCGTCGGCCCACCGCCACGCCGTGGCCCTTGAGCAGGGCCTGCGCCCCGCCCGCCGTGTAGACGCCGGGCAGCGTCCAGCCGGGGAACGGGAGCTGGCGGTCGTAGGCGCCCGTGGCGACGACGAGCGCTCGGCAGCGGATCCGGCGGGAGACCGATCGACCGTCCACAGTGGTCGTGGTGTGCAGGGTGAAACCGCGGTCGGTGCGTTCGGCGTGCCAGACCGCGTGGCCACCGAGCAGGTCGGGTCCGGCAACTGCGGCGCGCAGCCGCCTCAGCTGCGGCCACTGGTGGTGGCCGGTGCCGTCGTCGCCGTCGCGGTGGCGCCAGAACTGCCCGCCCACCCGCTCTCCTGCGTCCACCAGCGCCGTTCGCGCTCCGGACGCCCGCGAGGCGACCGTGGCGGCGAGCCCGGCAGGCCCGGCGCCGAGCACGGCGACGTCGTAGCTCTCACCGGGCGAGGTGCTCACGGCCCGTCCCCTCCTGAAGCTCGACCCGGTCTCCCGGCTGCACCTCGGTCAGGCACGCCCGCTGGTTCGGCCTGCCGTTCACCATCACGAGGCAGTCGAAGCACACCCCGATGCCGCAGAACGCACCGCGCGGCTCGCCGCCGACGCGGGTGGTGCGCCACGACCGCCGTCCCGCGGCGATCAGCGCCGCCGCGATGCTCTGCCCCGGTGCGGCGGTGAGCTCGGCGTCATCGAAGACGAAGCGGATCTCCGGCGTCATGCCACCTCCACGGTGAAACGGTCCGGCCGGAACGGGGCGAGGTCCAGGTCGGGCTTCTCGCCGGTGAGGGCTTGTGCGATGAGGTGGCCCGTGGCGGCGGACAGACCGATCCCCGCCCCCTCGTGGCCGCAGGCGTGCACGAGGCCGGGTGCGCGCGGATCCTCGCCGATCACCGGCAGATGGTCCGGGCAGTACGGACGGAACCCGAGGTAGCTGCGCAGCAGCGTCACGTCGGAGAGGAACGGGAACAGGCCGATCGCCTGTGCGGCGAGCCGCTGCAGCACCGCGACCGAGACCGTGCGGTCGAAGCCCACGCGTTCCCTGCTCGCTCCGATGAGCACAGTGCCCGCCCGCGTGCCCTCGACGACCACCGACGTCTCGAGACCCGCGTCGCCGCTCGCCACGTTGGCGACGTAGTCGGCGGAGTAGACCTTGTGGCGCACCACGGCAGGCGGCAGCGGCTCGGTCACGAGGATGAACCCCTTGCGCGGCAGCACCGGGACGTTCACCCCTGCCATCGCCGCCACCTCACCGCCCCAGGTGCCGGCGGCGTTGATCGTGTATCGCGCGGAGATCTCCCCCGCGCTGGTGGTCGCACCGATCACCGCGCCGTCCGGGCCCGTCCGGAGGCCGAGGACCTCGCAGCCGGTGCGCACGGTGGCGCCGCGGAGGCGCGCCTGCCGCAACAGCTCCGCGGCCGCCAGCATCGGCTGCACCTGCATGTCCTGCGGGTAGTACGCGCCGGCGCTCACCTCTCGCGTGAGGTTCGGCTCCAGCTCCGCAAGCTCGGCCGGGCTCACGTCGGTGACCTCGACGCCGTCTGCGCGCTGGGCTGCCACCAGCCCGGCGAGGCCCGCGGCAGCCTCGGCGGTCTGCGCCACGACCACCCCGCCCTTGGGCTCCAGCTCGAGGCGATCGGCTCCGATGCGCTCGCCGAGCGCTGCCCACAGCTGCACGGACAGCAGGGCCATCTCGAGCTCGGCGCCCGGCTCCTTGTCGGAGACGAGGATGTTGCCCTCTCCCCCGCTGGTGGTGCCTCCGGCGACAGGTCCGCGGTCGACGACCGCGACCCGCAGCCCGGCCTCGGCGCAGTGGTACGCGCACGCGGAGCCGACCATGCCTGCTCCGATCACCAGCACGTCCACAGTCACCACAGGCACCCCAGTACTATGTCACATTGCACGGGATTTCCGGGACATTTTCCCGACCGGGGCGACGCAGCTCAGCTCGCCTGCACACTCCCCTCGATGGACTCCATCGCGACCCACGCGAACGTCGCGAGCCAGTGCGTCGAGTAGTACTCGTCCGAGACGCTCGCCGCGAGCCCCGCGCCGAGCAACGGCGGGACACACGCCCGCAGTCTCCGCGCCAGTTCACCCGCGTCACCGTCGTCGGGGAGAGCACCGGCGACGCGTGTGGCCGCGCCCGCGCGGAAGAGGTCGAGGCCGTAGAGGTGAGTCTGATGTCCGTCGTGCGCGTCGAGCACGGTGACCGGGCGGAAGATCGGGCTCTCCGACGCGGTACCGCCGAGGAACCCGACGCACCACGGGACGTACTCCTCGGCGGGCAGCACGAGTCGCATGAGGTCCGCCTCGGCGAGGCCGGGTGAGAGGAAGTCCTGCCCGCTGCGCTCCCAGTCGGCGGGCCAGCCCCGGTCGCCCGCGAACCAGCGGCGCGCGGCGCCGGCACAGGCGGCCTCGAGATCAGCGAGCTCCAGTGTCCGCGCAGACTCGACGATCAGCGTGAGCGCGAAGGCGGAGTTCGAGTGCACGCCGTGGCGCACCGGCTCGGGCACGCTCACCGTCCACGCCGTGACGAGCTCCGCCACCGTCCCGGCGAACGCGGTGGTCGCCGTCGCCAGCGCCCGGATCGCGGGGACCGCTGAGGTGGCCACCTCCGCGGCCAGCCGAAGGGCCCACGCCCAGCCGTACGGTCGTTCGAAGTGCGGGTGCGCAGCGAGGTAGGCGGCCTCGACCTCCAGGTTGGCGGCGGTGAGGTTCTCCGCGAGGAGCGCCTCCAGCCGGACGCCCACGGCCTCGTCGACGCCGAAGGCCAGCAGCCGCGCCGCCAGCCAGTGCATGTGCACGCACGAGTGCCAGTCGTAGGACGTGGCGAACGCCGGGTGCAGCTCGATCGGCAGCGCGCGGTCGTCCGATCCCTGGGTCTCGTGCTGCGTGGCGTACGGGTAATGGCGCGACAGGTTCGCGACGACTACGGCGGCGAAACCGTCCGCCCAGCTCCGTCGGTCCGTCGGCGTCCCGGTGGGCAGCAACAACTCAGAATGCGACGACATACATCACTCCGATGTTCACCAGCAGCACGAGGCCTGCCGTCGGCAGTTGTGCCTTGATCGGGCCGTACTTGTCCTTCATCTCCAGCAGGGCGGCTGGCACGAGGTTGAAGTTCGCAGCCATCGGCGTGGCCAGCGTGCCGCAGAAACCCGAGAGCATCCCGATAGCGAAAATCGGCGCCGGCGCGCCACCGAACGTCTGCACGAGCACCGGCCAGCCGACAGCCGCCGTCATGATCGGGAACGCTGCGAAAGCGTTGCCCATGATGATCGTGAATGCGGCCATACCGATCGCGTAGACGGCGACCGCGGCGAGGAGTGAACCCTCGGGAAGCACCCAGCCCGCGATCGTGCCGACCGCCTTGCCGACGCCCGCCTGTGTGAAGAGGCTCCCGAGTGTCGAGAGCATCTGCGGAAGCAACGCCGCCCAGCCGATCGCCTCCAGCAGGCGGCTGCTCTCGCGCAGCGGAACGCCGAGCGACGGCGGCGCGGCGGGCGACGGCGGCCGCAGGAGCCGCATCGCCACCACCAGCGCCACGATCGCGCTGATGCCCAGGCCGGTCAGCGTGGCGCTGCCCTCGGCGAGCAGCGGCTCGCCCCCGATGCTGATCAGCGGGCCGACGAGAGCGATCAGCACCGCCACGATCGGCACGACCAGCGCGGGCACGAAGAGCTTGTTGCCGAAGCGCTCGGCGAGGCTCGTGCGCTCCTCGGGGGTGGTGGTCCGACCCTTACCCCGCCCGACACGGCCGAATCCGGCGAGCACCACCATCACGAGCACCACGATGCCCAGCAGCCACGCGGGCGCCTGGCCGCTCTGCACGAACGTCCCGTAGAAGAAGCTGATGCCCAGAAGCCCCCAGAACGCGGCGCTGCCGAGGCGCCGCGGGTGCTCGGTGTCGCGCAGGATGTGGACGGCGATCGCCACGAAGAACGCGCCGATGAGCCAGTAGAGCCATTCAGCTGTCAGCACTGGCCGTCTCCTTCTCCTGAGCCGGCGCAGCGGCCATGCGCGTGAGCTGCGGTCCAGCCACAGCAGTTGCGGGGCGTGGATCAGCAATGCGGCGACGCCGGTCGGGATCGCCCAGAGCGCGAGGTCGATGGGTTCGAGGGCGAGGCCGTAGGTGGTGTCGACGAAGCTCGTGATCAGCAGGATCGAGCCGATCGCAACGAAGATGTCCTCGCCGAAGAACACGCCGACGGTGTCGGCCGACGACGCGTAGCCCTTGATCTTGTCCCTCATCCGCAGCGACAGCGGGCCGTACCGCTCCACCGCCGCCCCTTCCGCCATCGGGTAGATCAGCGGCCGCACCGTCTGCGCGGGGCCGCCGATGCTGTTGAGCCCGACTGCCGCGGTGACCTGCCGGATGACCATGTAGCCGGCCAGGATCCGCCCGGTCGTCATGGACTTGAGGCGGGAGATCAGCCGCTTCGCCTGCTCCTGGAGCCCGTAGCGCTCGATCAGTCCGATCACCGGCAGCACGATCACGAACGTCGTGACCGATCGACTGCCTGCGAAGCCGGTACCGAAGGCGTTGAGGATCTCGACCGGCCCGATCCGGGCGATCGCAGCGGTGGCGATGCCGGCGACCGTGACCACCAGCAGCGGGTTGATCCGGAGTGCGAACCCGACGACCACGAGTCCCACGCCGATCAGGACGTACATGCTTCCCCGATTCGATCTTCACGAATGTGGCATGTGATATTGCACTTTCGTCGGACGGTCCGGCAACGGTCGCCCGCGGGGAGAAACCGGATCGTCACAACGCCCGTCGCCGCCTCGGAGGGCCTCACACCCGGAAGCCCGCAGGTCGGGCAGTACGCAGGCAGTACCGGCGTCCCCGAGAGGTCGAAGTCGCCGTCATCTGTTCGTTACATCGAACGCTGGGAGCGGTAGGTGAGGGCCGACCGGGCTGTACGTCCGGTCGTGAGCCACTATCGGCACAAGGTGTTGACTCTCCGTATCAAGATCCCTAGCCTCCCGTTCACTTTACCGAACGACGGCGAGGTCAGACATGCCATCACAGCCGGACGTGAGACGGGCAGGCGCGAGCAGGCCGGTGCGTCCCGGGGCTCCGCACCCGCACTTCGCACCCTCCGGTACGACGGGCTGACGGATGGGCGTCTTCATCGTGCGGCGCGTACTCGCTGCCCTGCTCACGCTGTTCATCGCGAGCATCGTCGTGTTCCTGGGAGTGCGTGCGCTGCCCGGTGACCCGGCGCTCGTGCTCGCCGGGGAGAGCACCGACGAGGCCACGCTGGCGGCGATCCGCGAGCAGTTCGGGCTCGACGACCCCCTGCCCGTGCAGTACTGGAACTACGTCAGCCAGGCCGTGCAGGGCAATTTCGGGCTCTCCACGCGCGACCGCATCCCGGTGGCCCAGATCATCGTCGAGCGCCTGCCCGTCACGATCGAGCTGACGGTGCTCGCGGTGATCGTCGGGCTCGCGATCGGCGTGCCTGCCGGGATCGCGTCCGCGGTCCGCCGCGGCGGCCCTGCCGACTACGCCGCCACGGGGCTGGGTCTGTTCGGCCTCTCGGTCCCGCACTTCTGGCTCGGGCTGCTCGCGATCCTGGTCTTCTCGGTGACGCTGCGCTGGCTCCCGGCGTCCGGGTTCGTGGGAATCGCCGAGGACCCGCTGGAGAACGTGCGCCGGATGGTGCTCCCCGCAGTCGTGCTGGGCACGGGGTTGTCGGCGGTGTTGATGCGCCAGACGAGATCGGCGTTGCTGGGCCAGCTCTCCGCCGACTACGTGCGCACGGCGCGTTCGAAGGGAGTGTCCCGGCCACGCGAGGTCCGCCACGCCCTGCGCAACAGCCTCACCACCGTGGTCACCGTGCTCGGCCTGCAACTGGGTGCGCTGATCAGCGGCGCCGTCGTGACCGAGACGATCTTCGTCATCCCCGGGTTCGGCAAGTTGATCGTCGATGCCGTGCTGGCCCGCAACTACCCGGTGATCCAGGGTGCCGTGCTCGTGACGGTCGCCGGGTACGTGCTGATCAACCTCCTGGTGGACCTGACCTACGCCTACCTGAACCCGCGCCTGCGTCTCACCGGAGCGTCGACATGACCGACCCCAGCGGACCACTCCTCCTCGAGGAGGCCGCCGACACCGTGGCACCGCCCCCGGCGGCCACGGCCTCGCGTTGGCAACGCATCCGCCGCCGGTTCCTGCGCCGCAAGCTCGCGATGCTGGGCCTGGTGCTGGTCACCGCGTTCGTGCTGCTCGCCGTGCTCGGGCCCCTGCTCACCGGCGATCCGGAGGAGCAGGACTTCTCGACGACGCTCGCCGGGCCGTCCGCGGCGCACCTGCTGGGCACCGACGATCTCGGCCGCGATGTGCTCTCCCGCATCGCGCACGGAGCACAGGTCTCGCTGCTCGCCGGGGTGCTGTCCACTGCGCTCGCCCTGCTCATCGGTGTGCCGATCGGGTTCCTCGCCGGCTTCTACCGGGGATGGCTCGACCCGGTGATCATGCGGATCAACGACGTGTTGCTCGCCTTCCCGTTCCTCGTGTTCGCGGTGGGGCTCGCCGCCATCCTCGGGGCGTCGCTGCGCAACGTGGTGATCGCGCTGGCGGTGGCCCAGATCCCCGCGGTGGTGCGGATCGCCCGCGGTGAGGCGCTGATGCTGCGCGACCAGGACTTCGTGGCCGGAGCGATCGCCGACGGCGCCCGCGACAGCACGATCCTCGCCCGCTACATCCTGCCGAACACCATGAACGTGCTGATCGTGCAGGCGACCGTCGCGATCCCGGGCGCGATCATCGGCGAGGCCACGCTGAGCTTCCTCGGCCTCGGTGTGCAACCCCCGACCCCGTCGTGGGGAACGATGCTCACCGACGCCCAGCAGTACCTGTCGCAGGCGCCGCAGCTCGCGCTGTTCCCCGGCCTCGCCATCGCGATGGCCACGCTCGGGTTCAACCTCCTCGGCGACGGACTGCGTGACGTCCTCGACCCGCGGAGCGCCCGGTGACCACCGCCGCAGCAGCCGGACCGCTGCTCGACGTGCGGGACCTGCGCGTCACGTTCGCCACCGACGACGGCCCTGTGATCGCCGTCAAGGACGTGTCGTTCACCCTGGAGCGGGGCGAGATCCTGGCCCTCGTCGGCGAGTCCGGCTGCGGGAAGTCCGTCACCGCGATGGCGGTGCCCCGGCTGCTGCCCGACGGTGACGTCACGGTGGAGGGCACCGTCACGCTCGACGGCGTCGAGCTCACGTCGCTGCCGGAGCAGCGGATGCAGGAACTGCGCGGCAAGGACGTCTCGGTGGTCTTCCAGGAGCCGATGACCTCGCTCAACCCCGCGTACACCATCGGCCGCCAGATCGGCGAGGTGCTGCAGCAGCACGAGCGGCTCAGCAGGCGTCAGGTGCGCGAGCGCACCGTCGAGCTGCTCGCACTGGTCGGAATGCCGGACGCCCGCCGCCGTGCCGACGCCTTCCCCCACCAGCTCTCCGGCGGGATGCGCCAGCGCGTGATGATCGCGATCGCGGTGGCGTGCAACCCCAAGGTGCTCATCGCGGACGAGCCGACCACCGCACTCGACGTCACCGTGCAGGCCGGCGTGCTCGACGTGATCCGCAAGTTGCGCGACGAGCTGGGCACCGCGGTCGTGCTCATCACCCACGACCTCGGGGTGGTCGCCGACGTCGCCGACCGCGTGGTGGTGATGTACGCGGGCAGGCGAGTTGAGCAGGCGCCGGTCGCCGAGGTGTTCGCACGTCCGCAGCACCCCTACACCGTCGGCCTGCTGGGCGCCCTGCCCGGCCGGGCCCGGCTGGTGGACGGCAGGCGGCGGCTCACGGAGATCCCCGGGCTGGTGCCCGCGCCCACGTCGGACCCCGACGAATGCCAGTTCCACCCCCGCTGCCCACGCGCCACCGACGCCTGCCGCGGCGCCCGGCCGCTGCTGGAGCCGAAACAGGCCGGGCACCTGGCGGCCTGCCACCACCCCGGCCCGGGAGGTATCCAGTGACCGGCGAGAACCCCGTGCTGGTCGTGCGCGACCTGCACAAGCACTTCGCCGGCGGGTCGCGGCTGCGCGGCGGCCGGCACACCGTGCGTGCCGTCGACGGCGTCGATCTCACGATCGCGCCCGGCGAGGTGCTCGGCCTGGTGGGCGAGTCGGGCAGCGGCAAGTCGACGGTGGGTCGCTGCATCGCGCGCCTGGAGACGCCGACGTCGGGCACCGTCGAACTGCTGGGCCGCGACGTCTCACGGATCAGCCGCCGGGAGATGCGGCCGGTACGGCGTGACGTGCACGTCGTCTTCCAGGACCCCTACTCCTCGCTCAACCCGCGCATGACCGTCGGCCAGATCGTCGGCGAGCCGCTGCGGCAGCACGGCGAGGGCGAGCGCCGCGACCGGACGCGGCGGGTGGGCGAGATGCTGGAGCGGGTGGGCCTGCGCGAGCAGATGCGCACCCGCTACCCGCACGAGCTGTCGGGCGGCCAGCGCCAGCGAGTGGCGCTGGCCAGAGCGCTGGTGCTCGGCCCGCGGCTGCTGGTGGCCGACGAGCCGGTGTCCGCACTCGACGTCTCGGTGCAGGCCTCGATCCTCAACCTGTTCCTGGACCTGCAGCACGACCTCGGCTTCTCGTGTCTGTTCATCACCCACGACCTGTCGGTCGTCGAGTTCATCAGCGACCGGATCGCCGTGATGTACCTCGGCCGGATCGTGGAGACGGCAAGCCGGGAGACGCTGTTCGCCGATCCCCAGCACCCGTACACCCAGGCGCTGCTGTCCGCGGCGCCCGCGCCCGACCCGGCCGACGTGCGGCGCCGGGAGCGGATCGTCCTCAGCGGCGACCTCCCCAGCCCGTCCGATCCCCCGTCCGGCTGCCGGTTCCACACCCGCTGCCCCGTCGCGATCGACCGCTGCGCCACCGACAACCCGCCGCTCACTGCCGTCACGGCACCGGACCACCCGGTGGCATGCCACCTCGTGACCGCGGAGTCCGGACGGCCGCGGGTGGCCGCGCCATGACCGCAACGAACGACCGGAAGCCCGACAAGAGGAGTCCCGTGTTCACCACCCGTCCCGAAATCACCGGCGACATCGGCATGGTCGCGAGCACCCACTGGCTGGCGTCGTCGGCCGGGATGTCGGTGCTCGAACGCGGTGGGAACGCCGCCGACGCCGCTGTGGCGGCCGGGTTCGTCCTGCAGGTCGTCGAGCCGCACCTGAACGGGCCGGGCGGCGAGGTGCCCGCGCTGGTCTGGGACCCGAGCACCGAGGACGTGACGGTCCTGTGCGGCCAGGGGGTCGCGCCGCAGGCGGCGAACGTGGGCGTGTTCGCCGACCTCGGGCTCGACCTCGTGCCCGGCACGGGGCTGCTCCCCGCCGTGGTCCCGGGCTCGTTCGGCGCGTGGCTGCTGATGCTGGAGCGCTGGGGCACCTGGCCGCTGCGGGACGTGCTGGAACCCGCCGTGCACTACGCCGAGCACGGCCACCCGATGCTGGAGCGGGTGTCGCACGCGCTCGGCACGGTCGCCGAGATGTTCACCAGCCGCTGGCCCACGTCGGCCGCCACCTGGCTGCCGGGCGGAGCCGTGCCCGCACCGGAGGCCCGCTTCGCCAACCCCGTGCTGGCCCGCACCTACAAGCGACTGATCGAGGAGGGCGAGGCTGCCGGCGGGGGCCGCGAGCGGCAGATCGCCGCGGCCCGCGACGCCTGGTACCGCGGGTTCGTCGCCGAGGCCGTCGGCGAGTTCTGCGCGAACACCGAGGTCGTCGACACGTCGGGGCGCGCGCACTCCGGGCTGCTCACCGCCGACGACCTCGCGCGCTGGGAGCCGACGTTCGAGAAGCCGGTGACGCTCGACTACCACGGCTACACGGTGTGCAAGACGGGCCCGTGGGGGCAGGGCCCGGCGCTCCTGCAGCAGCTCACGCTGCTCGACGAGCTGGATCTGGCCGCCGCCGAACCCGGCTCGGCCGACTGGGTCCACACGATCGTCGAGACCGCGAAGCTCGCCATGGCCGACCGCGAGGCCTGGTACGGCGACCCGAACCACGTCGACGTGCCGCTCGCCGACCTGCTCGACCCCGCCTACGCCGCAACCCGCGCGAAGCTCGTCGGCGCCGACGCGTCGTACGAGCTGCGGCCGGGCTCCCCCGGGGGACGGACACCCCGGTTGCCCGGCGCCCACGCGACCGGTGTCGCCGCGGCGGTCGCGGCGGGCGTCGGGGAACCGACCCTCACCCCGGACGGCGAGGTGCGCGGCGACACCTGCCACATCGACGTCGTCGACCGGAACGGGATGATGATCTCGGCGACGCCGAGCGGCGGCTGGTTCCAGAGCTCGCCGACGATCCCCGCCCTGGGGTTCTGCCTGTCCACGCGCGGCCAGATGTTCTGGGCCGAGGACGGCCTGCCGGCCACGATCCGGCCCGGCGCTCGCCCGCGTACCACCCTCACCCCGTCGTTCGCACTGCGCGAGGGCAAGCCGTGGCTCGCCTTCGGTACCCCGGGCGGCGACTACCAGGACCAGTGGTCGATCCAGCTGTTCCTGGCCATCGTGCACGGCGGGATGGGCCTGCAGCAGGCCATCGACTTCCCCATGTTCCACACCGATCACGTCCGCAGCTCCTTCTACCCGAGGGAGGCGGTGCCGGGCTCGCTCGTCATCGAGGACCGGCACGCACCGGACGTGCTGGCCGATCTGCGCGCCCGCGGCCACGACGTGCAGGAGGTCGACGGCTGGTCGCTGGGGCGGCTATCCGCCGTGGCCCGCGACGGCGAGTGGCTACGGGCGGCCGCCAACCCGCGCGGCTCCCAGGGCTACGCGGTCGGGCGGTGAGCACCTCACCCACCCCCGGTGGCTGACCCGCCGCCTGCCGGCCCAGCCCCACGCCGCGGGCTCCCCGTTGACCGCGGCGCATCCCTTCCTGCCCGCAATCCCCTTTCCTTCCCCCCGGAGGTCCTCGTGAGAGCACGACGTTGGATCGTGGCGCTCGCCTTACCCCTCGTCCTCGCCGCCTGCACCACACCCGGTGCGAGCAGCGGCGCCAGCGCATCCGGCGGCGCGGCCGCCTCGGGCGGCACGCTGGTGATGGCGCTGTCCGCCGAACCGGACGTGCTGGACCCGACGCTCGCCAACACCTTCCCGGCGCGCGTGGTGTTCACGTCGTTCTGCGAGAAGCTCTACGACACGAACGAGACCCTGAGCCTGGTTCCCCAGCTGGCCGCCGACGTTCCCCAGGTCTCCCCCGACGGCCTGACCGTCACCATCCCGCTGCGCCAGGGCGTGAAGTTCAACGACGGCACCCCGTTCAACGCCGAGGCCGTCAAGACCTCGCTGGACCGGCACCGCACGCTCAAGGGCTCGGCGCGCACCAAGGAGCTGGCCTCGGTGCAGGACGTGACGGTGGTCGACCCGAACACCGTCCGGCTGACCCTCAAGTACCCGTTCACCCCGCTCGGCGCGCAGCTCGCCGACCGTGCCGGGCTGATCATGTCGCCGACCGCACTGCAGCAGCTGGGCGACAACTTCGGCACCGCACCGGTCTGCGTCGGGCCCTTCAAGTTCCAGTCCCGGACGTCCGGCAGCGAGATCGTCTTCACGAAGTCCACGGACTACTACGACGCCGACAAGGTGAAGCTCGACGGCGTCACCTACCGCATCATCACCGACCCGAACGTGCGGCGGGCGAACCTGGAGTCCGGTGACGTCCAAGCGGCCGAGCGCATCACCGCGACCGACGCCATCGCCCTCAAGAACAGCCCCGACGTGACGATCCAAGACGTCGACACGATCGCCTACCAGGCCGTCAGCATCAACGTCGGCAACACCACCGGCACCGCGACGCCGACCGGCCAGGCCAGCACCCCGCTGGGCCAGTCGGCGCTGCTGCGCGAGGCCTTCGAGCTGAGCCTCGACCGCAACGCGATCAACAAGGTCGTCTTCGCCGACTCGAACGCCGTCGACTGCCTCCCGCTGCCGCTGCAGAGCCAGTTCCGGCCCTCGGACCCGCAGTGCACGCCCTACGACCCGGAGCGGGCGCGCCAGCTCGTCGCGCAGTCGGGGGTGCCGACGCCGATCCCGGTCAACCTGATGGTGCCCGCAGGCAACGAGGGCCCGCGCACCGCCGAGGTGATCGCCGGGATGGCGAAGGACGTCGGGTTCGACGTGCGGATCAACCAGCAGGAGTTCGTCTCGTCGCTGGCGGCGGCGCGGGCCGGGCAGTTCGACGCGTTCCTCATCGGCTGGTCCGGCCGGATCGACCCGGACGGCAACATCAACGACCTGGTGACCACCGGTGGCTCCAACAACTTCAGCGGCCTCTCCGACCCGCAGGTCGACGACCTGGCCAAGCGGGCCGCCGCTGCCACCGACCAGGCCGAGCGCGCCGATCTCTACGGCCAGGCGATCCGGCGGGTCCACGAGCTGCGGTCGGTGATCTACCTGTACCACGACGCCTGGTTCCTGGGGACGTCGAAGAACCTGCAGGGCGTCGTCTACTACCCGGACGGCATCCCGCGCTTCAAGACCGCGTCGCTCGCCGGGTGACGCCGTCGGGGCCGGGTGGTGCAGGCGGCGCCACCCGGCCCCGACGTGTCGCGGAGATGATCTGACGAGAAGGAGGACGGGATGGCCGTCGTCAACGTCACCACGAGCCCCGGCTTGCGGGTAACCGACCACCGAGTGGACGTGCCCGTGGACTGGGCACGCCCGGATGGCGAGACCCTGCAGGTCTTCGCCCGCGAGGTCGTGGACCCTGCGAAAGCGAACGAGGACCTGCCGCTGCTGCTGTTCCTACAGGGCGGCCCGGGCGGCAAGGGCCCTCGCCCGCAGCGCGACGGGTGGCTGCCCGTGGCACTGCGGACCCACCGTGTGGTGCTGCTCGACCAGCGGGGAACCGGGCGCTCCAGCCGGGTCGACGGTGCGGACATCTCCCGCTTCACCGACCCTGCCGCCGCTGCCGCGTACCTGCGCTGCTTCCGCGCCGACAGCATCGTCGCCGACGCCGAGCACCTGCGGACCACGGTCTACGGGGGACGGCGCTGGGAGACGCTCGGCCAGAGCTACGGCGGGTTCATCACCCTCACCTACCTCTCGCAGGCCCCGCAGGGCCTCGCCGCCTGCTACGTCACGGGTGGGCTGGCGTCGCTGGAGCCGTCCGCGGCCGAGGTCTACCGCCGCACCTACCCGCGAGTGGCTGCTCGGGTGCGCCGCTTCTACGACCGGTACCCGGCCGACGCCGACCTCGTCGCGGCGGTCGCCGACCACGTGGCCGCGTCCGACGTGCGGCTCCCCGACGGGGACCGGCTGACGGTGCACCGGCTGCAGGCACTCGGCGGCGACCTCGGCATGGCCCCGGGCGTGGACGAGCTCCACTGGCTCTTCGACGAGGCGTGGGCCGACGAGCGGCGCGCCGACCGGCTCTCCGAGACGTTCTGCCGGCAGGTCGCCGAGCGCACCGCGTTCGCTGACAACCCGCTCTTCGTCGTGATGCAGGAGAGCATCTACGGCCACGGCGCCGGCGGACCCGCCACGGGATGGGCGGCGGCCGCGGAGCGTGAGCGCCACCCGGAGTTCGCCGAGACGGCCCGGCCGCTGACCTTCACCGGCGAGATGATGTTCCCCTGGATGTTCTCCGAGATCAGGGCGCTGCGCCCGTTCGAGGCCGTGGCGCACGCTCTCGCGACCACGCCCGGCTGGAGCGACCTGTACGACCTCGATCGGCTGGCCGCGAACGACGTGCCGGTCGCTGCGGTGGTCTACCACGACGACCTGTACGTCGACGCCGGGCTGTCGCTGCGCACGGCCGAGCACGTCGGCAACTGCGAAGCGTGGGTGACCAACGAGTACGAGCACGACGGGCTGCGCCGCGACCCGGCCGTGCTGGAGAGGCTGCTGGACCGGATCCGGGACCGCGGCGGACCGCTCACCGGATGAGCGGCGCAGGCACCGGGAAGGGGCCGGCCAGGAGAAGGACCCCGGGCTGGGTAGCGTTTCCTCCCGACGAAGGAGGTCGCATGGCCCGGGAACGAGCCGGTGAGGTGCTTGCGGCCAACCTGCGGTTGCTGCGGGAGGAGTCGGGGCTCTCGCTCTCGGAGCTGGCACGACGGTCCGACATCGCGAAGGGCACGCTCTCCCAGCTCGAGTCGGGGGCGGGCAACCCGACGATCGAGACGGTGTTCAGCCTGTCGAGCGCGCTGCAGGTTCCGGTGTCGTCGCTGCTCTCCCAGCGCACCGACCCCGACGTGGTGCTCGTGCGCTCGGCGGACCTGGAGGTGCTCAGCAGCAACGCTGTGGACCTGCGGATGCTGCGCAGGCTCGACATCACGGCCGAGGTGGTGGAGGTCTACGACCAGCGTGTCCGGCCCGGGGAGACCCAGCAGTCGGCAGGCCACCACGGTCGCGAGCACGTGATCGTGACCGGGGGCAACCTGCTCGTCGGCCCGCCGGACAACCCCTTCGAACTCGGTCAGGGCGACTACGTGTGCTTCCCCGCCGGCCGCCCGCACATCTACCGCAGCCTCGGCGGGCCCGTCACCTCGGTGCTGCTCCTGGAGTACCCCGCCGACGCCGGACCGCCCACCGTCGCCGGGTGCGCCGTGCCACGCAGCGAGCCCACCGTGGTCAAGCCCGTGGGGTGAGGGCGAGGCGAGCGCCGAAGGCGATCAGGACGCCTCCGGTGATGCGGTCTGTCCAGCGCACCGCGGCGGACCCGGCCAGTCGGTCCTTGAAGAACCCGGATCCCAGGACGAGGCTGCACGACCACGCGGTGCCCATCGCGCAGTGCACAGCCGCCAACAGCAGTCCCATCCACAGTGGAGAGACGCCGTCGGGCACGAACTGGGGGATCATCGCGATGTAGAAGACCCCGACCTTGGGGTTCATCAGGTTCGTCGCCAGGCCCAGCGTCAACCCGCGGTGCAGCTTCGGGCTCGACGGGACGTCGGGGGCCACACCGGGTGCGCCGTCCTGGCGGCGGAAGGTCTTCCAGAGCATCGAGGCGCCCATCCAGACCATGTAGGCGGCCCCGAGGATGGTCAGGACACGGTAGGCGGACTGGCTCGCGGCGAGCAGCGCCGCAGCGCCCGTCGCTGCCGCCACGCCCCAGATCAGGGTGCCGACCTGGATTCCCGCGGTGGTGGCCAGCCCGTATGCGCGGGAACGCGCCAGCGTGCTGCGCAGCACGAGAGCCGTGTCCAGCCCCGGAATGATCGTGAGGAGCCCCGCGACGAGGGCGAACTGGAGCACGGCCTCTGGGAACGTCACGCGGCGACCCTATGTGGATGTTCGTCCGCGCTGTGATCAGGTCCTACGCAGCGATTCAGGACTCATGCGCCGGGCCCCCGACCACCACCCCGGCCGTGATCACCGACGGCGGCCGGGCAGGAGCCCACAGCAGCGACGGGTCGGCGAACGGGTCGCCGTCCACGACGAGGAGGTCGGCGACGCAACCGCCCTGGACCCGGCCGAGATCGGGGCGCCCGAGCAGGTCGGCATTCACCGAGGTGGCCGCCTGCAGAGCGCGCGCCACCCCTTCCACCTCGGTCTGGATGCGGAGCCCGCCGAGCTGCTCGTCCTCCAGCACGCCCATCAGGTCGGTGCCGAACCCGATCCGCACGCCCGCGGCGCGGGCCAGCTCCACGGCGGCGCGGCCGGAGTCGAGCACCTCCTGGTTCTTCGCCTGCCCCACTGCCGACAGCCCCACCTCCGCACCGCGCCGGTTCATCGCGTCGTAGGTGATGAGCGTGGGCACCAGGTAGGCCCCGTGCGCGGCCATCGAGGCGGCGGTCTCGGCGTCGAGCAGGTTGCCGTGCTCGACCGAGCGGACGCCGTTGTCGACCGCGTGCCGGATCGCCTCCGGCGAGTACGCGTGCGCGGCGACGTAGCTGCCGCGGCGGGCGGCCTCCTCGGTGACGGCGCTGATCTCCTCCGCGGAGTACTGAGGGATGCGGATCGGGTCCGTCAGCGAGACGACGCCTCCCGAGGCCATGATCTTGATGGCATGTGCGCCGCGGCGGAAGCGGTCGCGCACCGCGTGCCGGAGCGCGTCCACGCCGTCGACCACCTCGTTCATGTGGGCGTGGCAACCGCACATGTCGCTGTCGGCGCTGCGGGCATCGCCGTGCCCGCCGGTCTGGCTCAGCGCCGGCCCGGTGTAGAGGTAGCGCGGCGACGGGAGCAGCCCCTCGTCGATCGCTGCCGCGAGACCCGCGTCGCCACCCGCCACGTCCCGCACGGTCGTGAACCCGCGGGCCAGCGCCCTCGCCAGGCGCCGTGCGCCCGCCAGCGCAACGTAGCTCAGCGAGCGCGACTCGATGCCGAGCAGGTCGAGCCCGATCCCGTACGCGTGGAAGTGCGCGTCGATCAGGCCGGGCAGCACCGTGCCGCCGCGCGCGTCGATCACACGGTCCGCCGTGGCGCTCGCGCCCGGTCCCACCTCCGTGATCCGCCCGTCGACGACATGCACGGGTCCGTCGATCAGCTCGTCGGAGACGCCGTCGAAGACACGCGCGTTCACGATCGAGAGCGATCCCTGCTGTATCGACGATTCGCTCGCACGCTCGCTCATCGCACTCCCTCGCTGCGCTCGGTCAGCGCTGCGCGAAGGCGCTGTGTCCATGATTCGCTCGCAAGCTCGCTCACCGCACTCCCTCGCTGCGCTCGGTCAGCGCTGCGCGAAGGCGCTGTGTCGACGATTCGCTCGCAAGCTCGCTCATGCGGCACGCTCCCGCCGCCGCGCCGTGGCCGCTGCGTCCACCGTGAACGTGTCGGCATCGATCACCACGCCGTAGTCGCGGGCTGCCGCCTGCACCGACACGAAGCCGTTGCGCACGTCGCGGGCCACGCTCTCGGGCTCCCGCGTGAACGGATCGCCGAAACCGCCTCCGCCACCGGTGTCGTTCACCAGCACCTCCCCTGCGTCGAGCCTGTTGTAGCTGCCGCCCTGCACCACCTCGAGATCGGTGCCGGGGTTGAGCACGATCCTGTTGTTCTCTCCCGCGCTGCCCCCGCCGATCGGCCACGGCTTCGTCCGGGTCTTGTAGACCAGGCAGATTCCCGTGGAGGGTGCGGCGAAGCGGTAGGCGCGGCTCACGCCGACCCCGCCACGGTGGCGGCCGGCGCCGCCGGTGTCGGGCCGGTAGCCGTAGGACTCGATGAACATCGGCGCCTTCGTCTCCAGCACCTCGACGGGGTTGTTGCGGCACCCGGGCTCCGACAGGTGCATCACGCCGTCCGCGCCGTCGCCACCCGCGTGGCCGCCCATGCCCACGGCCTCGTTCGTGGCCTCCAGCCACGCCTGGCCCGTACGGGGGTCGACGCCGAGCCCCATCATCGAGCAGACATCCCCGCCCGAGCAGGCAGGCACGCGCTCCGGCATGCCGTCGGCGAGCGCCTTGAGCACGACCTCGCCGGCGAGCAGCCCGGTCCACAGCGTGAATGTCGGCATCGGCGGCACGGCGTGCATCACCGAGCCCGGCTGGGTGACCACGCGCAGCGGGCGGAAGTTCCCCGCCACCACCGGGGTGTCGGGCGTGGTCAGCGCCTTGAACACGAGGCTGCATAGCGCCTCGGTCTGGCCCAGCGGGAGGTTGATCGGGCCGCGCACACCGCTGTCGCTGCCCGTCCAGTCGATCAACATCTCCTCGTCCGTGACGGTCACGGCCACCTGCAGCCGGACCATCCGGTCGACGTCGACGCCGTCGGAGTCCACGAAGTCGTGCGCACTCCAGGTGCCCTTCGGAAGCTTCGCCAGTGCGAGCCGGGCGAGGCGCTCGCCGTGGTCGTTGATCGCGGCCATCGCCCCGGCCAGCGTCTCCGCGCCGTACTTCGCGGCGATCTCCTGCACGCGGCGCACCCCGGTATGACAGGCCGACACCTGCGCCTGCAGGTCGCCGATCGTGCGCTCGGGCATCCGGCTGTTGAACCGGATGATGTTGAAGACCTCGTCGTTGCGCACCCCGGCGACGTAGAGCCGGGTGGCGGGGAAGAACAGGCCCTCCTGGTGCATGTCCGTGGAGTCGAGGACGTAGCCCGGATCCTTCTGCTTGAGGTCGAGCACGTGGATGCGGCAGGACGCGAAGCCTGCCAGCGCACCGTCGACGTGGATCGGGGCGAACACCAGCGGGTCGAGGGTGTGCGCCGAGGACCAGTACGGGTAGTTCAGCACGAACATGTCGCCGGGGGCCATCGCGTCGGCGCCGAGGAACTCCACGGCCTTCTTGATGCCGTGGTCGTTGCCGCGAGTGAAGATCGCGATGCCGGGGGCGTCGGCCACGACGTCGCCGCTGACGTCGTGCAGGCCGATGCCGTAGTCGTGGATCTCGTAGACGACCGTGTTGTAGGCCGTGCGGCACAGGTTGCGGGCCATCTCCTCGGCAGCCGCCAGCAGGCCGTGGCGGATGATCTCCACGGTGATCGAGTCGGTGCCGGTCATCGGGCGGTTCCTCCCCGTACGGTGACGACGAGCTCGCCGTGCGCGCCGACGCGCAGGTGGTCGCCGGTGTGGATCACGGTTGTCGCGGTGTGCTCCGCGATCACCGCGGGCCCGGCGATCTCGTCGCCGGCGAGCAGCGCCTCCCGCGTGTACAGCGAGTACGGCACGGCAGGCTCCTGCGCCGACCGGTACACCGGGCGGCTCCCGTCGGGCTCCGGCCCGCCCGATTCCCGGCGCGGCAGCAGCGGCAGCTCCGGCTTCTCGACCGCGCCGGTCGCGCGCAGCCGCAGCATGGTGACCTCGACCGGGTCGGTCATCGTGTGGCCGTACTGCCGCTCGTGCAGCCGGGCGAACACCTCCTCCACGGTCGCGCCGAACGCGGCGTCCGGGGCCGGGCACGGAACCGTCACCGAGTGCTCCTGGCCCGCGTACCGAACGTCCAGGCTGCGGGCGATCCGGCGGTCCGGCGCCGCGAAGCCCTCGGCGTCGAGCGCCTTGTCCGCCTCCTCGGCCATCTCCGCGTAGACGGCCTCCACCTGGGCCGGGTCGAGGCCCGCGAGCGGCGCGACGAGCGTGCGGGCGAGGTCGTGCTGCACGTCGGCCATGAGCATCCCGAACGCCGAGAACGCACCCTGCCCCGGCGGAACGATGACCGTCGGCACGCCCAGCTCGGCAGCCACGTCCACCGCGACCAGCCCGCCGCCCCCACCGAACGCGAGCAGCGCGAAGTCCTTCGGGTCGCGCCCCACCTCCACCGTGATGGCCCGGACGGCGCCCATGATCTTGGTGGTGGAGATCCGCACGATCCCACCGGCGAGCGCAGGCACGGTCATGCCCAGCCGTGCCGCGATCGGGGCGAGCGCTTGATCGGCGCGCTCGGCGTCGAGCACCAGCCGGCCGCCCAGCGGCGTCTCCGTGCCGAGATAGCCGATCGCCAGCGCGGCGTCGGTGAAGGTCGGTTCGGTGCCGCCGCGCCCGTAGGCGGCGGGGCCGGGCACCGCACCCGCGCTCTGCGGCCCTACCTGGAGCGCACCGGCCTCGTCGAGCCGGGCGAGCGAGCCGCCGCCCGCGCCGATCGTGTGGATGTAGAGCGAGGGCGTGTTGATCGGCAGCTCCTCGAACTCGGCGCCCTGGTGCAGCACCGGCTCGCCGTCGAGGACCAGGGAGGCATCCAGGCTGGTGCCGCCCATGTCGATCGTGATCAGGTTCGGCTCGCCCAGCATCCGGGCGAGCGCGGCCGCGCCGATCACGCCGCCGGCCGGGCCGGAGAGGATCAGGCTCACGGGCTGCTCCCGGGCCCGCCCGACGGTCATCGCGCCGCCGCCCGAACGGGTCATGAGGAAGCGGCCGCGGAACCCGTCACGGGTGAGGCTGCCCTCCAACTCGTGCAGGTAGCTGCGGACCACCGGCTTCACGTAGGCGTCGAGCACCGCGGTGCTCGTCCGCTCGTACTCCCGGTACTCCCGCGACAGCTCGTGCGACAGCGACACCGCAACGCGCGGAGTGACCTCGGCCAGCACGTCGCGCATCGCCAACTCGTGTGCCGGGTTGGCGTAGGCGTGCAGGAACGCGACTGCCACGGCCTCGTAGCCGCGCTCGGCGATCGTCGCCGCCACCCGGCGGGCGTCGTCGAGGTCGAGCGGGACGTGCACCGAGCCGTCGTAGAGGCTGCGCTCCACCACCTCGAACGTGTCGTAGCGCTCCAGCAGCGGCGCGGGCTTGCGGTAGGTGATGTCGTAGTTCGTGCGACGGTCGGTGCGCCCGAGCAGGTAGACGTCCCGGAATCCCGCCGTCCCGATCACGGCGGTGCGGGCGCCGCTGCGCGTGAGCAGCGCGTTCAGGCCCAGCGTCGTGCCGTGGGTGAACATCGTGACGCCTGCCGCGCCCGCCTCCGCCACGTCGACGGCGTTCAGCACGCCCTCCGTCGGGGCCTGCGGGGTCGTCGGCACCTTGTCGAACCGCAGCCTGCCGGCCCGCAGCTCCACGACGTCGGTGAACGTGCCGCCGACGTCGATCGCCAGGCGGCTGGTTCCGTTCATGGTCGATTCGCCTCTCTCGCCGGATCCGGGGCAGGCGGAGTATCGGAGTTTCCGGCGAGGAACGACTGTGTGACGGTGCACAGGCGCGGCGCCCGGCCCTGTGCGCGCAGCACAGTGGCGCGCTCCCCATGACCGTCAGCATTCCTCCACCCGATCACACCCAACGGTGGAGGTGGCCACGGATGATCCGCAGTGTCCTGGCTCTGCAGGCCCGACCCGGCGCCGCCCGCGCCGTCGAGGAGCTCTACCGCGACCGCAGGATCATCGAACGCTCCCTGCGCTTCCCCGGGTGCCGCAGCTCGGCGCTGCTGCGCTCGGTCGACGACAGTCCGGCCTCCCACCTCGTGGTCGCCGAGTGGGACGACGCCGACGCCTACGCCCGCTGGGTCGCCGACCCGTGGCGCGCCGCCGTCAGCGCCGAGCTCGCCGAGCTGCTCGAGGCCCCGCCCGGCTCTCCCGTCGTGGCCCGGCTGTACGAACCCGTCCCGCTCACCCCCGAGGAGCAGTGATGAGACGCCCGCTCAGGCACTTGGCGCTCGCCGGCGCCGCACTCGCCCTGTCCGTGTCGGTCCTCTCGTGCAGCAGGCCCAGCACCGACACCACCACCGCGGCACCACCCGCAGCGGCGGACAAGCAGCTCAGCATCGGCTTCTTCGGCTTCGCGAAGGCCAACTCCTTCGCGCAGGCGACCTGGGCCGGTATCCAGGAGTACGCGGCGGCCAACAACGCCACGGCCACCTTCCTGGACTCGAACTTCGACGGGCCGACGCAGGTCAACCAGCTGCAGGACGCCGTCACGTCCAAGCGCTACGACGTGGTCATCGTGCAGGCCAACGACGGCACCGCGATCGTCTCGGCGGTGAAGCAGGCCGTGGCGGCCGGCATCACGGTGGTCATCGAGTTCACCCCCGTCGGCGGGCGCTACGACACCACCGAGGCGCAGATCCCGGGCACCGTCAGCATCGTGGACGCCCCGACGATCAACGGCGAGGGCCTGGCGACGCTCGGCCTCGGCGCGTGCAAGGAGGCGGCCGCGACGCCGTGCAAGGTGGCCTACCTGCAGGGCTTCGCCAACTACCCGCTCGACACCGCCCGCACCAACGCGGCGGTGGCGGCGCTGGAGAAGGGCGGCGCGCAGGTGGTGGCCAACGTGGTCGGCGGCTACACCCCCGACTCCGGCCGGGCGGCATTCCAGAACGTGCTGCAGGCCCAGCCCGATGTCGACGTGGTCATCGGGTCGTCGCAGGCGATCGAGGGCGCGGCACCGCTCGCCGCCGGCAAGGACATCAAGTTCGTCGGCAACGGCGGCTCGACGCAGGCGTTCGACGGGGTGGACTCGGGCGCCTGGTACGGCGTCTACGTCATCCCGGAGAAGGCCGAGGGCGCCAAGGCCGCGGAGCTGGGTCTCGCGAAGGCCAGGGGCCAGCAGGTTCCGACCGCAACCGACGCACGGTCCCTGACCCCGTACGCGGCGCTGGGCACGAAGGCGACGCTGCAGGGGCAGACGGCCGACTACTCGGACTGACGAGGAGCCATGGCCTCGCTCACCACCGCGGGATCCACGACCGCAGCGTCCACCGGCACGGCCCCGAACATCTCCCTGCGGGGGATCGGCAAGAACTACAGCGGGGTGTCGGTCCTGCGGGACGTCGACCTGGACATCGGCCGAGGCGAGGTCCACAGCCTCGTCGGCGAGAACGGCGCGGGAAAGAGCACGCTGCTCAAGATCCTCGGCGGCGCCGTACGTGCAGACCACGGCACGCTCAGCTTCGACGGCGAGCAGGCCGCGATCAGCGGGCCGCGCGACGCGATCCGCCACGGCGTCAGCCTCATCTCGCAGGAAGGCGCCCTGGTACCGGCGATGACCGTGCTCGAGAACGTGTTCCTCGGGCGCTGGTCGAACCGGCTCGGCCTCGCGCGGCGCCGCGCGGACCGCGCCCGGTTCGACGAGCTGATCGACGTCACCGGCTTCGCGGTCGACCCGCAGGCCCGTGTCGACCGGCTCCCGATGGGGACGCGCCAGCAGGTCGAGATCCTGCGCGCGCTCGCCCGCGGCGCCACGGTGCTGGCCATGGACGAGCCGACGGCCGTCCTGACCGAGCACGAGAAGGAGAACCTCCTCGGGCTGATCCGCAGGCTCGCCGCGGGCGGCACCACGGTGATCCTCGTGTCCCACTTCCTCGACGAGGTGCTCACCGTGGCCGACCGGGTCACGGTGCTGCGCGACGGGGCACTCGTGATCACCGACGACGCCGCGCAGCTCACCCCCGCCACGCTGGTCCGCCACATGGTCGGGCGCGAGATCGACGTGCTCCACGCCGAGCCGGCCCCGGTCCCACCGGACGCGCCCGTCCGGCTGGCCGCTCGCGGGCTGCGGCGGGGACTCGTCGACGGCGTCGACCTCAGCGTGCGGGCCGGGGAGATCGTCGGCATCGCGGGGCTCGTGGGCAGTGGCCGCAGCGAGACGCTGCGGCTCCTCTTCGGCGCCGACCGGGCGGCCGACGGTGTCGTGGAGCTCGACGGCGAGACGCTCACGCGGCTCACCCCGCGCAAGGCGATGGCCGCGGGCATCGCGCTGGTCCCGGAGTCGCGCAAGGAGGAGGGGCTGGTCATGGTGCGCTCGGTGCGCGAGAACGTCGCGCTGGCCTCGCTCGCCGGGCGCCGGTACGGGCCGTTCGTACGGCCCGCTGCGGAGCGGACGTCCGTCGACGATGTGTCCCGCACGGTCGACATCCGCGCCGCGCAGCCCGCTGCCGCGGTCGAGACGCTCTCCGGCGGCAACCAGCAGAAGGCCCTGTTCGCCAAGTGGCTGCTCCGTGAGCCCCGCGTGCTCTTGATCGACGAGCCCACCCGCGGCGTCGACGTCGCCGCCAAGACCCAGATCCACCGCCTGGTCGTCGAGCTGGCCAGGAACGGGATGGCGGTCGTGGTCGTGTCCTCCGAGATCGAGGAGGTGCTCGGGCTCTCCCACCGGGTGCTGGTGCTGCGGCAGGGGCGCGTGGTCGGCGAGTTCCCGCGGGGCGCTCCACGGGAGGACGTCATGGCGGCCGCGTTCGGACACGCCTGAACCACTCCGCACGCACCCGACAGAAAGGAGGAATGCCATGGCCCTCGACACCCCCACCGCGCATCGACGCACCCCGGCGCCGACGATCTCGCGCGGAGCGCGGGTGCGCGACTACGGGATCGTCGTCGCGCTCGTCGCGATCGTCATCGCGCTGTCGCTCTCCACCGACACGTTCCTGAGCACCGGGAACCTCGTGAACCTGCTCGACCAGTGCGCCGTGGTCGGGCTGCTCGCCACAGGCGCCACCGTGTGCATCATCAGCGGCGTCTTCGACCTCACCGCGAGCGCCACGCTGGCGCTCTCGGCGATCGTCGGTGTGCAACTGGTGCGCACCGTGGGCGTGCTGGGCGGCTTCGCCGCAGCCGTGGTGGCGGGCGCCCTGCTCGGCCTGATCACCGGCACGATCGTCGTGCGCAGCGGCGTCAACTCGTTCATCGCGACGCTCGCCACCAGCATCATCTACCGCGGGCTGGCGGTCGTCGTGACCGCCGGTTCGATCATCTACCCCCTGCCGGAGCAGGCCGAGGACTTCGGCATGCTCACCTTGCCGTCGGTGTTCGGCCTGACGTCCGCCACGATCGTCTTCGTCGTGGTCGTGGCCGGCATCGGAGTCCTGATCGCCGCCACGACGTTCGGGCGCCGGGTGTACGCCGTGGGCGGCAACGTGGAGGCCGCGCGGCTGTCCGGCATCCGCGTCGGACAGATCCACGTCGCGGTCTACGTCGTCAGCGGCATCTGCTCGGCGCTCGCGGGCTTGATCCTCGCCTCCCGGGCGGGCTCCGCCCAGTCGAGCATGGCCACCGGCATGGAGCTCACGGCGATCGCGGCGGCCGTCATCGGCGGCACGAGCATCCTCGGCGGCGAGGGCGCGATCTGGCGCGGTGTGGTCGGGGCGCTGCTGCTCACGCTGATCGGCAACGGGTTCAACCTGCTCGGCTGGGACACCATCTACCAGCAGGTCGTGCAGGGCTGCCTGATCCTCGTGGCCGTTGCCGTGGACCGCTACCTGCGCAAACGTGGTCGATAGCCGGAGGTAGTGTTCAGAGATGCCTGGCCGGGCTGCTCCACCCGCACTGGTCGGCGTGAGCCTCGGCCCGGCACGCTCGCACGCTGTCGTGATCCAGAACCGCAGCGTGATCACGTCCCACTCGGTGGCCGGTCCCGACCCCGCCGAGCTGTTCGCCCGCATCGCCTCCGAGTTGCGGCTCCCCGTGGCGGGCGTCGTCGTCGACATCGGCCGGCTGCTGCTCGAGCGGATCCTGCGGCAGCCTGCGGAGCTGTCGGCCGTGGCGATGATCCGCGTCGTACCCCGAGCCGCGTCCGACCCCGCTCTCGGCCGGCACCCGGACGACGTCATCGAACGGCTCATCACCCAGCGGTTCACCGTTCCCGGCGGCCACGACCTGTTCGGCCACGAGCTGCGCCCCCTCGACCGCGAGGCGTTGGGTGCGGTCTGCCGGGAGATCGCGGCGTACCCGACCCGCTGTGTGGCAGTGGTCGCCGCGGGGGCTGGCACCCAGCCGCGCCACGAGCGCGAGGTCGCCGACGCCGTGCAGGCCGCGGTACCGGACGCGCGGATCTCCGCTGCACACGAGTTCGGCGGGCAGGGTCTGGCGGCACGCGAGGCCACGGTCGTGCTGAACGCGGCGCTCGCGGCGGCGGCGCAGGACGTCCTGGACTGCTGCGAGCGGGCCGCACAGCGCGCGATGCCCGGCGTGCCACTGCACATCGCGCGCGGCGACGGCGGATGGAACAGCGCATCCCGCCTGCGGGTGCTGCCCGTACTCGGCCTCGGCGCCACCGACGCGCTCCAACTGCGCGGTGCGGCCGAGGTGGCAGGCGGGGACTGCCGGGTCCTGCTCCGCCGCACGCCGCATCCCGTCGTCGGCGACGTCCGGCGCGGCCTGGTCGCAGTGCGGCCACAGGTCCTCCGCGAGCTCGACACCGCCCTCGTCGTCCCGACCGCGACGCTCGCGCGCGCCGGGCCGGATCCGGGGGCGGGACCGGCGGGCGACGTTCCGCTCGTCGTGGCCGACGGCGACCCCGACGAGCTGGCCTGCATCGGCGCCGCCGTGAGCCGTCCGACGGCGTGGCTCGACGAGATCGCGTTCATCGAGTCCACCGCGCGGCTCGACGGCGTCCGGCGCGACGCCGAGGCCCGTGCCACGGCCATCGCCACCGCCAACGGCGCAGCGCCCGGCACGTCCGACATCGTCGAGGTGTCGACGGTCGCCGTGCCCTACAGCCCGTCGGGCACGGTGCGGATCCGCGTGCGTGTCGCGGGTGCACCGGACGGGACGCAGAGCCCGGGCCGATCGGCTGAGCTGTCCCCGGTGACGGGATGACCAGCAGGTATGTGGGGGCCGCGAGCTCGGTGACGGCCGACGACGTGCCCGCGCTCGTCGAAGGCGCCAAGTTCTACTCCCCCGCCGTCGGTGACGCGGGATGGATCTCGATGGTGTCGTGGACCACCGAGCTGCTGCGCCGCAACGGGCCTGTCGTCCTCGTCCGGCCGGACGCCGTGGCCCCGCAGACGCGCGCCGTCGCGTTGTGCGCCATCGGCTCCGGCGCCGCGCTGGCCGACCTGCCCCCGGCGGGCGACGAGTTCGCCCTCGCGGTGCGGGAGGTCGAGCACCTCACGCGCCGGCGGGCCGGTGTGGTTTACCCCCTTGCCGCGGCCACCGTCAGCGCGCTGGTCCCGCTGGTCGCCGCCGCGCAGCTGGAGGTGCCCTTGCTGGACGCCGACGGGATGGGCCGCACCTTCGCGCTGATCCACCACACGTCGATGCACCTCGCCGGGCTCCCGATCGGCCCGCTCGTCGCCCGCGGCGCCACCGGGGAGTCGATCGCGCTGAGTGTGCACGCCGCGGCCCGCGCCGACACGCTGCTGCGCGGGGGCATCGACAGCCTCGGCGGCTGGGCCGCTCTCGCCGCCTACCCCTGCACAGCCGGACAGCTGCGCACAGCCGCGCTGCCGGGCACGGTGTCGCGACTCATCAACGTGGGCAGGCTGCTTCTCGAGTCCGGCGACACCGAGGTGCTGATCGGCAGGCTCGCCGCCGTGGCGGGTTGCCGTCGCATCGGCCGCGGCCGGATCGTCGAGCTGGAGCACCTCAGCCGCCCCAGCGACGTGACGATCCCCGCGCACCCGTCGAGCGTCGTGATCGACGAGGTCGGCGGCCACGGCAGGTTGCTGCGCCTGGAGCTGCGCAGCGAGATCGTCGCCGTCTTCGCCGACGGCGCGCTGGCCGCAGCGGCGCCGGACCTGATCTGCCTGATCGACGTCCTGCGCGGCGAGCTCGCCACCCTCGACAGCCTGGAACCGGGCGCACTCGTCGACGTGCTGGTGATGCCTGCCGACGCGGTCTGGTACTCCGCCGACGGCCTCGCCATGGTCGGCCCCGGCTCGCACGGAATCCCACTGGACCATCCGAGGCGCCGGTGACCGGGACCGTGCGTCACCCCCCACCGCGGCGATCCGCCACCGCCCCGCTGGAGCTGGCAGAGCTCCTGCGGGTCGAACCGCTGGCGAGCGCTGACGCCGTACACGTCCCCGATCCGGGACGGCTCGTGCACCAGGTCGTGCTCGCCGAGACCTTCGAGCGACTGGGCCGGACGGGGCCGCACGCGCTGGTCGTGCTGCACGCGGAGGCGGCGACCGGTGGCTGGTCACTCGCGGCCGGGCTGCACGCCACGTGGGAGCGCAACGCCGCCGCAGTGGTCGTGCCGCGCCCGGCGATGAGCGCCTCCAGCGTGATACTCGCGCAGCGGCTGGGCATCGCGCTCCTGGTGATCGACGCTGACCCGGTCGACACATCGCTCGCGCTCGCCGGGCAGGTGAGCGCACCGGAGGCGGCGCGGGCCCTCCGCGTGGCGCTGTGCGCCGAGCGACTCGCCGACCAGACGAGCATCCGCGGCGTACTCGGCGTGCTGAACGCCGAGCTGGCACCCGCACCCGTCGCTCTGATCGTCGGCAGTTCCGTCGCCGCGGGGCGCGCCGCCGCGCTGCAGGAGCGACCCGACCACCGGCAGGTGCGGATAGAGGTCAACGGAGCGGGCGGGCGCCCGTGGGCCGAGCTGGTGGCGAGCGTGCCGGGTGCCACCCGGGCGGCCGCGGGTCACGTCGAGTCGTTGCTGGGTCTCGCCCGGCTGCCCCTGCTGGCGGCGTGGGCGCAAGCCCGCTTGCAGACGTCCACGCAGGCCGTCCAGGAGCGAGCCGCGTTCCAGCTGCTCCGCAGGCTCGCAGGCGACCCGGACAGCGATGCACTTCCGCGTTCCCGCGTGGAATCGCCCGATGTCGCGGCGCCGTCCTGGGCGAGCGACCTCGGCTGGCGCGTCACAGGCACCAACCGCGCGGTGTGGATCGGCGCGGCACACGGCGCCGACACCGAACCCGCCCCGGAGCTGACGGAGCTGGTGCGCTCGGCGTGGCAGCGCGAGCGGCCGGACTGGCCGATCATCGCCGACGCCGACGGCTGGGTCTCGTGGCAGAACATCTCGGCCGAGGCCCCGACCGGCGACGACCCCGACGGGGATCACGTCGACGACACCGACACCGACGACGCAGCGGCGATGCGGAAGGTGATCGGCGCGGTCGGGCGAGTGGCCCGCCGCCACGGCCTGGTGCTCGGCATCGGCGGCGCGCACGCCGGCATCCCCGGCCTGATGCACTCGGTCGAGGAAGCCCGGCTGGCCGCCCACGTCGCCCGCGACGGCGGACCAGGGACGGTGCAATGGTTCGACGAGGTGGGAGCCCGCGCCACACTGGCCTGGCTGCCGCGCGGCCAGATCGCCGGGGTGGCCGAACTCTCCCTCCCCGACCTCATGGCCGCCCGCGACCGCGTCTCGCTGGTCGACACCGTGCTCACGGTGCTGGACTGCGGCGGCTCACTCAGCCAGGCTTCCACGAGGCTGGGAGTGCACCGCAACACAGTCCTCGCGCGAGTGGCCCGAGCCCGGGAGCTGGGCCTGGTGGTGGACGACCCGGACCGACGCCTGGCGATGCACGTGCTCTGCTACGCCCTGGCGACCCTCTGGACGACGCCCGCCCGCACTATGGACACGTAACGCTGTTCGAACGGGCGCCAAACAGCGTCATGTGTCCACAGTGGATGCTCAGGCCAGGACGATCTTCTGGTCTCCGAAGTCGGCCACCACGTCGAGGTGGCCTCCCAGCGCCTCGACGTAGGCACGGATGGTGGCGATGCCCGCGCGCTCGATCTCGCCGCGTTCCAATGCGGAGATCGAGGGCTGCGTGACATGCATCCGCGCGGCCAGATCCACCTGGGTCACGCCCTGACGTTCACGGATCTCGCGCAGCCGGTAGGCACGGACCTCCGCGTCCATGTGCGCCCGGTGCTCGGTCACCCGATCCTCACGCGGTGGGCGCTCCGCGCGAATCTCGTGCCAACTCCTCGCCATCGACCTCACCTCCCCTGGCTCACTCGCATCCTTCGCTTCGCCGCCACTCGTCATACCGGCGCTCCGCGAGCGGAATCGCCGAGGCGTACCACGATCGCCAGGCTCGTGCCTTGTCCCCGGCCACCAGCAGCACCGCCCGGCGCAGCGGATCGAACACGAACAGGATGCGCACCTCGCTGCACCCGGACGAACCTGGCCGCAGCTCCTTGAGATTGTGCGTCGCGGACCCCGTGATCCGGTCGACCAGCGGCCTGCCGAGCGTTGGTTCGTTGTGGGCGAGTTTGTCGATCGCCGCAGCGACCTGGTCGTACGAGTCGTCGTCCAGCGCTAGCAACCACGACTCCACCTCCTCCAGCACACGGACGTCCCATCCCACCGGCCGGAATATAGACCACAGCCACTATAAGTCGTGGCCTGTTCCAGCGCCATGGGCGGGCGAGTGCGGGTCATGGACACGTAACGCTGTTCGAACGAGTCGCTTGACAGCGTTACGTGTCCATAGTGCGAGGTCAGGTCGTGTGCGGGCCCACCCCGTAGCGTTGGAGCGCTGTTGATTCCGTGATGTGGCGGTCCAGTACGTCCGCGCGGACGTCGGCCTCGGCGCGTTCTACCGGGTCGCCGAAGCCGCCACCGCCACCGGTGGCGCACCGCACCACGTCGCCCTTCTTCAGGGCGGCGCCGTTGACCTTGAGCATCCGTCGCTCGTCGGGGCGCCCGGGGTTGATCACCACCTCCGGGCCGGTGGCGTCCTCGCCGCCGAACAGGCCCCACGCCGGCTGCCGCGACCGCTCGAACCACAGCGAGATCGAGCAGTCGCACAGCGCCTCGTACTCGCGGATGACGCCGTTGCCACCGCGCCACCGGCCCGCCCCACCGGAGTCGGCGCGGATGCGGTACTCGCGGATGCGCAACGGGTAGCGCGTCTCCAGCACCTCGATCGGGATGTCCTTCAGCGAGCCGTTGACGTTGTTGATCAGCGCGCTCTCCCCGTCCGAGCCCTGCCAGGCGCCCCAGCCGCCGACGGTGGCCTCGAGGTTGACGAACTCGCGGCCCACGCGGGGGTCGAGTCCCGAGGTCAGCACGATCATCGAGTCGCCGTGGCTCGCTCCGGCCACCCGCTCGGGCACGGCGGGCGCCAGCGCCCTGGCGACCATGTCGATGAGCAGGCCGAGGTGGGAGAAGTACCACTGGCACGCCGCGGGCGCCTGCGCGCCGAGGACGGAGCCCTCCCGGACCTGGGTGGTCATCGTGCGGAACGAGCCGCCGTTGCCGGGCAGGTCGGGGCTCACGAGGAGCTTGTAGCCGACCCGCAGCGCCGACACGGCCTGGGCGACGCCGCAGTTCACCGGCCCGGTGGTCTGGTCGGCGGACTCCCGGACGTCGAAGTCGATGGTGTCGCCCGCCACGGTGATCCGCAGCCGGATCGGCACCGGGGCGTCGAGCACGATGCCGTCGTTGTCCAGCACGCCCTCGGCGGTGTAGACGCCGTCGGGGATCGCGGCGATCGTCGCACGCTCCAGCGCCTCGGTCTGCCGGAAGATCTCGTCGCGCGCTTGCGTGAGCGTGTCGAGCCCGAAGCGCTGCACGATCTCCTGGAGGCGCTTCTCCCCCATCGTGATGCAGGCGATCATCGCGTGCATGTCCCCGGTGGTCGGGTACGGGAAGCGCACGTTGCGGGCGATGGTGTCCATGAGCGCACGCTCGTCGGCTCCGCCGGAGACGAGCTTCTGCGGACCCAGCCGCAGCCCCTCCTGGAAGATCGTCACCGAGTCCATCGAGCCGCCGGGGTCCTTCGAGCCGACGTCCACCCAGTGGGCGCGCGACGCGGTGAAGCCCACCAACTCCGTGCCGACGAACACCGGGCCGAAGATCGTGACGTCGTTGAGGTGGGTGCCGCCGAGGTAGCTGTCGTTGAGGATCCACACGTCGCCGGGCTGCCAGACGTCCCGGCCGAAGGTCTCCTCGGTGGCCTTGGTGCAGGTCTCCAGGTTGCCGAGGAAGATCGGCAGCCCTGCGGACTGACCGAGCACCTGGTGGTCGGCGTCCAGCAGCGCCACCACGCAGTCGCCGCACTCGTAGATGATCGGGGTGTAGGCGGAGCGGATGAGGGTGGCGTTCATGTCCTCCGCGGCGGAGTTCAGCGCGTTACGGATGATCTCGACGGTGACCGGGTCCACCCCGATGGTCGTGCTGGTCATGCCTTGCCCTCCACTCGGATGATCATCGAACCGAGCTCGTCGACGGTCAGCTCGTATCCCGGCGGGACGACCGTGGTGGCCGTGTCCTCCACGACGACCGCCGGTCCGGTGAGGCCGTGACCGGTGAGAAGGTCGTCGCGGCGCACCACCACCGTGTCACGGGCTTCGCCGTCGAAGATCACCTGTCGCACCTCGTGCGGGAACTCCGGCGACTGCGCGAGCGGCCACTTCTGCGGTTCGGGGCGGCCCAGGTCCCCGAACGCCGTGGTGCGCAGCGTGACGAACTCGATCGGCGCACCGAGGTTCGCGTGGCCGTACCGGCTCTTGTGCATGTCGGCGAACCGGCGTGCGACCACGTCGAGGAAGTCCGCCCCCGCCGGCTCCGCGGCGTCGGTGAGCGGCACGGTGAGCGTGTACTCCTGTGCCTCGTAGCGGATGTCGACCGCGTGGGACACCGCGCGGTCCTGCTCCGGCACACCCTCCTCGCCGAGGGTGGCGAGCGCGTCCCGCTCGATGCCGGCGAGCACGGCTGCCATGCCTGCGCCGTCGAGATCGGCGTCGAGGGAGAAGTACGGCTGGGTCAGGTCCTTGCGGATCCTGGTCTGCAGCATCCCCCACGCGGAGAAGGCGCCGGGAAAGCGCGGCACGATCGTCTCGGCGATACCGAGCTCTCTCGCAAGGAAGACCGCGTGCATCGGGCCGGCCCCACCGAAGGCGACGAGGCTGGAGTCGCGGGGCTCCACACCCCGCGAGACCGTGATCGTCCGGATGGCCTGCGCCATCTTCGAGTTGGCGACGTCGCAGACGCCCTCGGCCATCGCCACCGCGTCCAGCCCGAACTGCGCGCCCAGGCCCTCGACGGCGGCCACCGCCAGGTCCACGTCGAGCGACATCGAGCCGCCGGCGAACCCGTCGGGATCGATGCGCCCGAGCACGAGGTTGGCGTCGGTGACGGTGGGTTCGGTGCCGCCACGCCCGTAGCAGGCCGGTCCGGGCCGGGCACCCGCCGAGCGCGGTCCGACGCGCAGCCCACCCGCCTCCACCCAGGCCACCGAGCCGCCACCCGCGCCGACGGTGTGGATGTTCACGACGCTCATCAGCATCGGCAGGCCCTCGAGGTGCGCCTCGGCCGACACGTCCGGCTCGCCGTCGACGATCAGGGAGACGTCGAAGGACGTGCCGCCCATGTCGATGCCGATCAGGTTGGGCCGCGCAGCCGCTCGCGAGAGTTCGGCGCACGCGATCGCGCCGCCGACGGGGCCGGACAGCAGCGTCTGCAGCGGCCGGTGGCGGGCGGAGTCGGCGGTCAGGATCCCGCCGGACGACTGCATCACGTGCAGCGGAACCCCGAGCCCGCGCTCCCGCAGCCGGGACTCGAGATTGCTCAGGTAGCGCCGGACGATCGGGCCCGTGTAGCTCTCGACGACCGCCGAGGACGTCCGCTCGTACTCACGCCACTCCTTGGCCGCCTCGTGCGAGAGCGAGACGGTGAAGTCCTCGCCCAGTTCCTCCAGCACGATCTCGCGGGCTCGCAGCTCGTGGGCGGGGTTCTGGTAGCTGAACAAGAAGGCGATCGCGATCGCCCCGAGCCCCCGCTCCCTGGCCGCGACCGCGGCGTCCCGCACGGCCTGCTCGTCGAGCGGCTCCAGTTCCGTGCCGTCGACGGCGAGGCGCCCCCCGATGCCCACGGTGTCCCGGCGCGGCACGAGCGGCTCGGGCTTGCGGTAGTGCAGGTCGTACAGGCGGGTCCGGGGACCGCGCGCGATGTGGTAGCTGTCCTCGGCGCCCGCCGTGGCCAGCAGGAGCACCGGCACTCCGCGGCGTTCGAGGAACGCGTTGAGGCCCTGCGTCGTGCCGTGCACCAGGAAGCTGATGTCAGCGGGTGCGTCGACCACCGCGGCCAGCCCGGAGACCACGCCCTCGCTCAGGTCCTCCGGGGTGGTCGAGGCCTTGCTCGCGGTGAAGGCCCCGGCCTCGTCGTCATAGGTGACGACGTCGGTGAACGTGCCCCCGATGTCCATCGCCACGCGGTACCGAGCCATGAGATCTCCCTCCGACGGCCGACGCCCGTGAAGCTAGGTGGCGGCGCCGCCGGTGGGCTGTGCGCTGCGCATAGCCCGGGCACGCAGGCGCGTGCGGAGCGCACGACAGCGGGCCTACCAGGGGTGGAGCCATCGTGACGCGCGGCGCGAAAGGGAATTCACGATCATGTGCGACTGCGAATTCCGGCAAATCGGCTCCGCGAACCCGCGAGACATCACAGTTTCGTCATATCTGAAGCATTGATCGACTCAAATGAAGATCCGTATTGTGAGTGGAAGCCGTCAGTGGTGCTGGCCGTGGCGGCGTGACGGAGCAGCAAGACGCGCGACGCGGTGTCCAGTCCGCTGCCTGCTCGGCTGTGAGGAGCGGCCGCCAGGGCGGACCGAGCGCATGCCGTCCCGCGTGGGGATGGACCAAAGGTGGTTCTCCACGGTGAAGGACGTACACCCGCACGAAGCCACGCTCGGCAACCCGGGCCGGGGCACGGTGCTCGCGGCATGGGAACGGTTCGTGCAGGGCGAGGATCATGTCCGGGGCGTTCGCCCGGAGGTGGCGATCTCCTGGCACCGGTGCCGGGAGCGATACCGGGTGGACCCACACCTCACCGCAGCACCGGCTGCTGTCGAACGAAGCGACCATACGGTCGAGCACGACGTGGTGTTCACCGAATTGGGAGGCATGGCGGCGTCATTGGCACCGGAGGTGAACAACCTCAGCGGCATCGTCACCGTCGCGGACGCCACTGGCCGGGTCCTGGCGGCCTGGGGCGACCAGACCACGCTCGCCAAGGCCCACGAATCCAACCTCGCGCCGTGGTCCTGCTGGTCGGAGGGTGCCGTCGGCACGAACGGCATGGGCACGGCCCTCGAGGTGCGCGGCCCGGTGCTGATCAGAGGCGCGGAGCACTGGTGCCAGGCGTTCCACAGCTGGGTGTGCGCGGGCATCGCGGTGCGTGACGTGGTGACCGGCGAACCGATCGCGGTGCTGAACATCTCGAACTGGCGCACACACCTGCCCGAGGCAACCGGCGGATGGCTCACGCAGGCGGTCACCAGGACACAGAGCATGTTGAGGAGGCGCGCCCGTGACACGGGCACCGAGTTGGCCGCCGCCTTCTCCAAGGCCAGGGAAGCCTCCGGCGCAGCGCTGGCTGCGGTGGACACCGTCGGCAAGGTCGTGATCGCCGACGACCAGGCCAGCGTGCACATGAGCGTTCCCGCCCACACCCCGGCGGTCGATCCCGCCGTGCGCTGGAACTCCGCACTACCTGATCTGATCGGAGTTGCCCGGTATGCCAGTAAGCACGCTGCGCTGGATCCGGACTGGGTCGGCTCGACACAGATCTTCACCCACCTCACCGACGAACCCACACCGATCAGCGTCCGGCCCGTGTTCCTGGCCGGTCGTCTGGCCGGGCATCTGATCTCGTTCGGCAGCTCGGACGGGGCGCAGCTGCCTCCGATGGAGGGGCGGAAGGGTTCCCCGGGGCAACCACGCCGGTTGATCGCGCTGCGCGACGACAGGATGGTGCTGTTGCGCCTGCGGGAGGTCCATTTCGCCGAGTCGGACGGCAACGACGTCTGGCTGTCCACCGACCAGGGGCGGCTCCGCGCGGCCTCGCAGGGTCTGGACAAGCTCGACGGCGAACTGGCCGATGCAGGCTTCCTGCGGGTGCACCGTCGCTACGTGGTCAACCTCAGGCGCGTCCGGGAGATCGAGCGCGCGTACAAAGGTGAGATGTACCTGGTCATGGAGGGCACGACGAACGACATGGTGCCGGTTTCCCGGCGAAACGTACCGGTCGTGCGCCGTGCGTTGGGCATCTGAACAGGGCCGGCCCGACCGCTAGTTCCCGAACGCTATCGGGAGCACAACGGCTGCGACGATGAGCGCCACACCGCTCAGCAGATCGGAGCGGATGCGGATGAGACGAGCGGCTACTCGCCCGACGTGCAGCCCGACCAACGACATCACCGCCGTGGTGAGCCCGAATACCGTTGCCGAGATCCAGGGAGCGAATCCGAGCAATCCCAAGCCTGCGCCGGCGAGAAGATTGTCCAGGCTCAGTGACAGCGGAATGCCGAACAGTGCCCACGGATGGTCGATCTCCTCGGGTTCCGGCTTTCGCAACGCCCCGATGAGCAGGTACAAGCCATAGGCACCCAGCGCGGCCGACCCCACATATTCGGCGACGGTGCCGGTGGTCTGGCCGACGTAGTTGCCGAGCATCAGACCCGCAAGTGGCATCACGCCGTCCCACAGCCCGAACACCAGGGCCACCTGCAGGGATCGGCGAACACTGAACGGAACCGTGCCGAGCGCGATCGCGACCCGAAAATTGTCCAAGCTGAGAAAGAACCCGAGAACGAGGAGTTCGACGATCATGCGGCTGCGGATTTCAGCCACCGACCCACATGACAGGCACCACGACAACAGCGTCGCTCTCTCATGTCGCCCACTCTAGTTCTATACCCCGCGGCATTCAATCTTTGTTCGAGTCCAACAGCACTCGATTTTCCACCCCGACGCATCGCCTTTCGGCGACACCGGAACCAAATCGCACATATCAGCCGAATCGTTATCGTCTGAATCTCGAGGCTGATCCTGACTTCGCCTCACCGGGCAGTGAACGGCTCGCGGCCACGCGCCCGGCCGCGGTGGTCAGTCTCGAGCGTCGACGAGCGCGGCGATGTCGGCGGGCCCCACGCGGCAGCACCCGCCGACGACACGAGCCCCCTGCGCGATCCACTGCCGGGCGTCCTGCCCGGAGAATCGCGCCTGCCCCGTCCATTCCCCACGCCGGACGTCCCAGCCCTCGCCGCTGTTCGGGTAGACGATCACGGGCTTCCCGGTGACCTCGCGGGCGATCGCGATCGCCGCCGGCACGTCGCTCGGCGCACAACAGTTGACGCCGACCGCCACGATCTCCGGCACGCCGACGAGAACCGCGAATGCCTCGGCCAGCGGCTGCCCGGCACGCGTCCGGTCGCCGTCGATGCTGTATGTCAGCCACGCCGGGACACCGAGCCCGGCGACGGCGGCCACCAGCGCCTCGGCCTCGTCGACGTCCGGCACGGTCTCCAGGGCCAGCACGTCCGGGCCGGCCTCGGCGAGCACCTCCAGGCGGGGCCGGTGCCACGCCCGCAGCTCGGCCGCACTCAGTCCGTAGCGACCGCGGTACTCGGATCCGTCCGCAAGGGCCGCACCGTACGGGCCGGCCGAAGCCGCGACCCACCGGCGGCGCCCGTCGGCCGCCAACTCCGCGCGGGCCGCCTGAGCCAGTTCCACACCGCGCCGCAGCATGCGCGCAGCTGCGGTCCTGTCGAGGCCGTACTCGGCGAAGCCGTCGAAGGACGCCTGATAGGTCGCCGTGGTGGCGATGTCGGCACCGGCACGGAAGAACGCACGGTGAACCGCGGTGATCTCCTCCGGGGAGTCGACCAGCAGCCGCGCCGACCACAACGCGCTCGACAGATCGTGGCCGCGCGCTTCGAGTGCGGTCGCCAGGCCACCGTCCCCGATCAGGACGGTGCCCTCCGGCCCGGGAAAGCCCACCGGTCCACCCTACTGACGCGATCGTGCAGGTCACCGGGCTGCGTGCGGCTGCCCCACGGCCACATGGCCGATTGACCCTCGCCTCCACGCGAGCACGATGGGACGACCTGAGTCGCCGCGGCGCGCTCACAGCGGCCGTCAGCCCCGCCGGAACCGGCGCGTCGTGCGTCTCACCCTCACAGCGCGCGGAGACGCCGACACCACTACCGCGACCGGAGGAGAGGATTCGAGATGGGTAGCTACTACTCCGAGGAGACTCACGGCCCGCACCAGTACTTCGAGCTGGGCGACTACGAGCTGGAGAGCGGAATCACCCTCCCCGGCGCCAGGCTCGCCTACAAGACCCACGGCGAGCTGAACGAGGCCAAGGACAACGTCGTCCTGTTCCCCCACATGTGGTCGGGCACGCCCAAGGCGATGGAGATCGTCATCGGCCGGGATCGGCCGCTCGACCCGGGCAAGTACTTCATCGTCCTGCCGGGCCAGTTCGCGAACGGGTTCTCGTCGTCGCCCAGCAACACCCCACCGCCGTTCAACGGCGGCGCCTTCCCGAACGTCACCATCGGCGACGACGTACGTGCCCAGCATCGACTCCTGACCGAGCAGTTCGGAATCGAGCGTCTGGAGCTGGTGCTCGGCTGGTCGATGGGTGCCGAGCAGACCTACGAGTGGGCCGTCCGGTTCCCGGACATGGTGAAGAGAGCGCTGCCGTTCGCAGGCACAGCGAAGACCACTCCCCACGACTACCTCTTCGTCTGCTCGCACGAAGATGCGCTGAAGTCCGATCCCGCGTGGAACAACGGCTTCTACGCCGATCAGAGCGACGTGCACGTCGGGCTCCGTCGGCACGCTCAGATCTGGTCGGTGATGGGGCTGTGCCCGGAGTTCTACAACTCGGAAGCCTGGCGCAGCGTCGGGTTCACGTCGCTCGAGGACTTCCTCAAGCGGTTCTGGGAGGCCTACTTCGCCCCGATGGATCCGAACAACCTGATCTGGATGGGCTGGAAGTGGCGCCACGGTGACGTCAGCCGCCACACCGGCGGGGATCTCGCCGCCGCGCTCGGGCGGATCACGGCGAAGACCTACGTCGTGCCGTTCTCTCGCGACATGTTCTTCCCGCCGGCCGACTGCGAGGCCGAGCAGCGGCTCATCCCGAACAGCGAGTTCCGGGTCGTCGACAGTCTGTGGGCCCACTTCGCGATGTTCTGCATGACGACCGCCGACCGTGAGCAGATCGACGCGTGCATCGCCGACCTGCTGAAGGAGGAGGTCGGCTGACCGGCATGACCTCCGAGATCAGCCTTGACGACCGGCACACCGTCGCCGGCCGCTTCTGGCACCGGCTCGACGACGGCCGGCTGCAATGCGACGTGTGCCCCCGCGCATGTCGGCTGCGCGAAGGCCAGCGGGGGCTGTGCTTCGTCCGGGGCCGGGTCTCCGACCAGGTGGTGCTCACCTCGTACGGCCGGTCCAGCGGGTTCTGCGTCGACCCGGTCGAGAAGAAGCCGTTGAACCACTTCCTGCCCGGCACCCCGGTGCTGTCCTTCGGCACTGCGGGCTGCAACCTCTCCTGCCGGTTCTGCCAGAACTGGGACATCTCGAAGTCCCGCGAGATCGACCGGCTGACCGACGCCGCCGGCCCGGACGACATCGCCGAGGCCGCCGAGCGGCTCGCGTGCCGCAGCGTGGCGATGACCTACAACGACCCGGTGATCTTCCTCGAATACGCGGTGGACGTCGCGGACGCCTGCCGCGCCAGAGGGATCAAGGCGATCGCCGTGACCGCCGGCTACATCACCGGCGAACCCCGGCGGGCGCTGTTCGCCCACCTCGACGCCGCCAACGTCGACCTCAAGGCGTTCACCGACGACTTCTACCACCGCATCTCGGCCGCGCACCTGCAGCCGGTGCTGGACACACTGCTGTACCTGCGCCACGACACCGACGTCTGGTTCGAGATCACCACCCTGCTGATCCCCGGGCACAACGACTCCGACGGCGAGATCGACGCGGAGTGCGCCTGGATCGCCGACAACCTCGGCACGGACGTACCACTGCACTTCACCGCGTTCCACCCGGACTTCAAGATGCGCGACGTCCCACCCACCCCTCCGGCGACACTGACCCGGGCCCGTCGCATCGCCCTGGGGCACGGGCTGCGCTTCGTCTACACGGGCAACGTCCACGACCCCGAGGGGGGCCAGACCATCTGCCCGGCGTGCGGCACGGTCGTCGTCGAGCGCGACTGGTACGTCATCGGCCGCTACGAGATCACCGGCGATGGTCGCTGCACCGGCTGTGGTGCCGCGATCCCCGGCCGCTACGACGGACCGGCGGGGCAGTGGGGAGCCCGCCGCCTGCCGGTGTCCGTCGGTCGGCACTGAGTACGAATCCGTCGCCTCGGGGGCTTCCACGAAGCGCCGGGCGGGTGTATCACGAACAGATGGCGGAGCACGACGCGCCACGCCACTCGACATCGCGATATGTCGCCATTGCCGATCTCTTCGCTGCGCTCGACGAACTGATGTGCAACTACCGGTCGTCGTCCGAGCACGAGCGAATGAAACGTTGGTCGGACGACGCCGAACGAATCACCGGCGAGGTCGCGCGCCATCTGTCCGTCGCCCGCGTCCGGATAGCTGCTGTTCCACGTCACGATCCGGAGGAGAGCGGCTACCCCGCGAAGCCGCGTGATGTCGATCAGAGGTCGTAGTAGAGCATGAACTCCCAGGGGTGGGGCCGCAGCCGGATCTGGTCCACCTCCTTGGTCCGCTTGTAGTCCAGCCAGGTGTCGACCAGGTCGTCGGTGAAGACGTCTCCCTCGGTGAGGAAGTCGCGATCCGCCTCGAGCGCCTCCAGCACCGCCTCCAGCGAGGCCGGCACGTGTTTCACCGCTCCTGCCTCCTCGGGCTCGAGTTCGTAGAGGTCGCGGTCGATCGGCTCAGGTGGCTCGGTCTTGTTCCGGATCCCGTCGAGGCCCGCCTGCAACATCGCCGAGAAGGCGAGGTAGGGGTTCGCGGTGGGGTCTGGAGGGCGGAACTCGAGGCGCTTGGCTTTGGCGCTCTGCACGTACATCGGGATGCGCACACAGGCCGAGCGATTGCGCTGCGAGTAGACGAGGTTGATCGGCGCCTCGTAGCCGGGAACGAGACGGCGGTAGGAGTTGGTGGTCGGCGCACAGAACGCCAGCAGCGCGGGAGAGTGCTCGAGGAGCCCGCCGATGTAGTACCGGGCGAGGTCGCTCAGCCCCGCGTACCCGGCCTCGTCGTAGAAGAGGTTCTCCCCGTTGCTCCACAGCGACTGGTGGACGTGCATGCCCGAGCCGTTGTCGGCGAAGAGCGGCTTGGGCATGAAGGTGGCCGTCTTACCCGCCCGCCAGGCGACACTCTTGACCACGTACTTGTAGTTCATGACGTTGTCCGCCATGGCCAGCAGGGATGCGAAGCGCATATCCATCTCGGCCTGGCCTGCGGTGCCCACCTCGTGGTGCTGCACCTCGATGGGGATACCGAGCGCCATGAGGGTCAGGGCCATCTCGCTCCGCAGGTCCTGGTGCTGGTCCATGGGAGGAACCGGGAAGTACCCCTCCTTGTACCGGGGACGATAGCCGCGGCTCCCTGGATCTCCGGATGCCCACACCCCTTCGATCGACTCGATGTGGTAGTAGCCCTCGTGCTGGTTCTGGTCGAAGCGCGCTCCGTCGAAAATGTAGAACTCGAGTTCGGGGCCCCAGTAGGACACCTCGGCGATACCGGTTTCCCTCAGGTGGGCCTCCGCCTTCCTGGCGATGTGGCGGGGATCGCGGGAGTAGCTCTCCCGTGTGATGGGGTCGACGACGAAGCAGTGAATCTGGAGGGTGGGTACATCACGGAACGGATCCATCACGGCCGTCGACGGATCCGGCATCAGCAGCATGTCGGACTCGTGGATCGCCTGGAACCCGCGGATCGAGGAGCCGTCGAAGCCGTAGCCCGACTCGATTCCTTCTTCGGTGAGTTCCTCCACAGGGATGGAGAAGTGCTGCATCAGCCCGGGAAGGTCGCAGAACCGAAGGTCCACGATCCGCGCGTCAGCGCTGTGGGCAAGTGCGACGACATCGTGCGACGTTTCTGGCATAACCAGCTCCTGGTGAACCTGGCCGGTGCGTTGGAAGATCTTTCCAGGGTTCCCCCGTCAGTGCCCAGAACGGGGGCGGGAGGACAACACCGTGTGCCCAGGCTCCGAGCACGGTCCACAAATGAGAACAGCGAAAGGAATGGTAACGCCGCACTCATGATCAGCGTGAATCACGGCGCCGGTACTCGCTGGAGCCCGCTCGGCGGCGAGCCGGCCCGCCCGGACGCAAGGTGACGCATCCGGGTGCTCGCACGGCGGGGGTTGTCAGGGAACGAGGGGCCGGCATAGCTTTTATCAAATGTTTGACACGACTGACGCCGCTGCCGAGCTCCCGCTCTCCGGCGTACGGGTCGTCGACGCCGCGACGATCTACGCCGGTCCGATGATCGCGACGCTCCTGGGCGATTTCGGCGCCGACGTGGTCAAGGTCGAGCATCCCCACGGCGACGGCCTGCGCTCCTGGGAGTGGCGCAAGGACGGCGAGTCGCTGTGGTGGGCACTCGTCGGGCGCAACAAGCGCGCGATCACGCTCGCGCTGTCCGACCCCCGCGGTGCCGCGATGCTGCGCCAACTGCTGGCGGAGGCCGACGTGTTCGTCGAGAACTTCCGGCCGGGCACGCTCGAACGCTGGGGCCTCGACCCCGAGGACCTGCTGCGCATCAACCCGCGGCTCGTCGTCGTGCGGGTCTCGGGGTTCGGCCAGACCGGGCCGTACCGCTCTCGCCCGGGCTTCGGCACGCTGGCCGAGGCGATCTCCGGCTTCGCCCACACCAACGGCCCGGCGGACGGCCCTCCCGTGCTCCCCCAGTGGCCGCTGGCCGACGGCGTGGCTGCCCTCGCAGGCGCGTTCGCCACGATGATCGCGCTGCGCCACGCTGAACGGACCGGCGAGGGACAGGTCGTCGACCTGTCGATCTACGAGCCGCTCTTCTGGATCCTCGGCGCGCAGACCTCCGCCTACGACCAGCTCGGCACGGTGCCGACGCGCCAGGGCAGCCGCACCGGCTTCAACGTGCCGCGCGAGTGCTACCGGACCCGCGACGGGCGATGGGTTGCGCTCTCCGGCGCGACGACCGCAACGGGCAGGCGGATCCTGCGTGCCGTCGGTCGAGACGACCTCGCCGACGCCTCGTGGTTCGGCGACATCACCGGGTGTATCGCGCATCGGGACGAGATCGACGACGCCATCGCGAGCTGGGTCGCAGAACGCGACAGCGCTGAGGTCCTTGCCACCTTCGACGCCGTCGGCGCCACTGTCGGCCCGATCTACTCGATCGCCGACATCGCCGCCGACCCGCACTTCACCGCGCGCAGCGTCACGACGGTCGAGCACCCCGGCCTCGGGCCGCTGCGGATGCAAGGGCTGATCGCGAACCTGACCCGCACCCCCGGACGCATCCGCAACGCCGGGCCGCTGCTCGGCGAACACAACGACGAGATCCTGCGCGACCGGCTCGGGTGCCGGCCCGCGGAGCTCGCACAACTCATGGCCGATGGCGTCATCGGACCGACCGGCACCCGCTCGCCCGGTGAACGCAGCGAGCGCTCGCCGACGGCGTGGACACCTCGATGATCGGTGAGTGGATCGTCGAGCCGGTGACGGGTGTGATGACGTTCGTCGACGGGGAGCACTCCACGCGGGGTCGAGCCCACGTGGGTCGACCCGCTGCCGTCCAGTGGGAAGGGTGTTGATCCGATGACCGTGCCGAGCGCGCAGCCGCTGCGGTTGCGCACGCTGCTCTTCGTGCCGGGGGACCGGCCGGACCGCATCCCCAAGGCCGCCGCCGCGGGCGCCGACGGGATCGCGATCGACCTCGAGGACGCCGTCGCGCGCTCGCGGAAGGAGGCGGCCCGGCAGGCCGTAGCGGCGACGCTGCCGACCCTGCCGCCGGACGGGCCGGCGATCGCCGTGCGGATCAACGCCGTCGACACGGGCCTCGCCGAAGCCGACGTCGAGGCGCTCGAACCCGTGCTCAGCCGCGTCGACCTCGTGATCGTCCCGATGAGCTCCAGCCCGGCCGCGGTCCGCACCGCCGCCGCACTCCTCGGGAAGGCCGAGGCCCGTGTGGGCGTGGAGCCGGGCCGGACCAGGATCGTTCCGCTCGTCGAGACCGCGGCGGGAATCGCCGAGGCGCGCTACATCGCCGCGGCCGACCCGCGGGTCCACACGCTCGCCTTCGGCCCGGCGGACCTGTCCCGCGAGCTCGGGGTCACGCCCACCGCCGACGGCGAGGAACTGTTCGTCGCGCGATCGCAGGTGGTGCTCGGCGCCGCGGCCGCCGGACGGCCCAAACCGATCGACGGACCCCACCTCGACCTCGACGACACCGACGGGCTCGCCCGGTCCGCGGCTCGTGCGCGGCGGCTGGGGTTCGGGGGCAAGCAGGTGATCCACCCCCGGCAGATCCCGGTCGTCGCCGCGGCGTTCGCGCCGAGCGCCGAGGAGCTTCAGTGGGCCCGCCGGGTGGACGAGGCGTTCCACGAGGCCGAGGCGGCCGGCGTCTCCTCGATCCGCCTCGACGACGGTACGTTCATCGACTACCCGATCGCCCACCGCGCCCGCGCCCTGCTCGCCGAAGAAGCCGCAGGCCCGAGCATCGACCAGAGCCCGAGGACGCCCACCATATGAGCCCCGAGACCCCGCGGATCGTGGTTACCCGCGCACTTCCGCCAGCGGCCCTCGAACCGTTGCACTCTGTCGGTTCCGTGTGGGTGTCACCGCACGACCGGCCGCTGACCGTCGACGAGTTGCACGCGGCCGTCCGCGGGGCGAGCGCGATCATCAGCATGCTCACCGATCGGATCGACGACGACGTCATCGCCGCCGCGGGCCCGGACCTGAAGATCGTCGCGAACACCGCCGTCGGCTACGACAACCTCGACGTTCCCGCCATCACCCGCCGCGGCGTGCTCGCCTCCAACACCCCCGGAGTGCTGGTCGACGCCACCGCCGATCTCACGATGACCCTGCTGCTGACCGTCACACGGCGGGTGGCCGAGGGCGACCGCCTCGTCCGGTCCGGCACGCCGTGGTCGTGGGACATCGCCTTCATGCTCGGGTCGGGGCTGCAGGGCAAGCAGCTGGGGATCATCGGGATGGGGAGCATCGGCCGGGCCGTGGCACGGCGGGCCGCCGCCTTCGGCATGGACGTCGTCCACCACTCCCGCCGACCCGTCGATGTCGACGGCTCGCACCCGCTTCCGCTGGACGAACTGCTGGCGACGTCCGACGTGGTCTCCGTGCACTGCCCCCTCACGCCGGAGACCCGCCACCTCATCGACGCCGACGCCCTGCGCGCCATGAAGCGCGACGCGTACCTGGTCAACACCGCACGTGGCCCGATCGTGGACGAAGCGGCGCTGGCCGCGGCGCTCGCCGACGGCACCATCGCGGGCGCCGGTTTGGACGTCTACGAGAACGAGCCCGAGGTGCACGACGAGCTGCGCCGCCTCGACAATGTGGTGCTGGCTCCGCACCTCGGGTCGGCCACCGTCGAGACGCGCACCCGCATGGCCGAACTGGCCGTGGACAACGTCGTCGCGGTGCTCACGGGGAAGGACGCCCCCACACCCATCTCAGTACCGTCCTCCTGACCATCCACCGACGGGAGGCGCTCGATGCCGGGGAAGCGGGATCGCGTGTCGGTGACGAAGGCCGAGGAGGCCTTCACCGTGATCCGGCGGCAGATCGAGCGCGGCCGGCTCGCGGGAGGCGCGAAACTGACTCTGCAGAGTCTCTCGGACGAGATGCAGATGAGCCTGACGCCGATCCGCGAGGCGCTGCGCATGCTCCAGGCGCACGGGCTCGTCGAGTACCGGCCGCACCACGGCCACGTGGTCACCCGGTACTCCATCCCGCGGGCCGAGGAGATCTACCTGCTGCGCGAGACTCTGGAGCCGCTCGCCACCCGGCTGGCGAGCGAACGCGCGACGGCAGGCGAGCTCGAGGAGATCCGCGGCCTGCACGAGGAGTTCCGCGCCGCCGCCGAGAAGGAGGACGGCGAGCAGGGCGTGATCGTCGATCTCAACGCGCTGTGGCACCGCACCGTCTACGAGGCGGCACACTCGGCGTTCCTCGACGAGTTCATCGACCGGCTCTGGACGGGCGTCCCGTACCAGGCGATCTGGTTCATCCATCGCCGCCACCGCTCCGTCGACGACCACGCGGCCGTCACCGACGCGCTGCTCTCCCGGCGGGCCGACGAGGCTGCCACCGCGATGCTCGACCACATCGAGCGCGGCAAGATGGCCACCATCCAACACCTGCGGGCAATCGGGGCCCCCGAGACCTGAGCGAGCAGGGGACGCCGGGCCGGGACGGGCGGAGTGGCCCGGCGCCCCGTGGCTCAGAAGTCCATGCCGCCCGTCGGGTCGCCGCCGACCGGGGCCGGGTTCTTCTCCGGCTTGTCGGCGATGACGGCCTCGGTGGTGAGGAACAGGGCCGCGATCGAGGCCGCGTTCTGCAGCGCCGAGCGGGTGACCTTGGCCGGGTCGATGATGCCGGCCTTGATCAGGTCCTTGTACTCACCGGTGGCCGCGTCCAGGCCCTCGCCCGGGCCCCGGCCGCGCACCTTCTCCGCGACGACACCACCCTCGAGGCCGGCGTTGACCGCGATCTGCTTGAGCGGGGCCTCCAGCGCAACCTTGACGATGTTGGCGCCGGTGGCCTCGTCACCGTCCAGGACGCCGAAGAAATCACCGGGGCCCTCGAACAGGCCGGCACCGGCCTGGATGAGCGCCACGCCGCCGCCGGCGACGATGCCCTCCTCGACGGCCGCCTTCGCGTTGCGAACGGCGTCCTCGATGCGGTGCTTGCGCTCCTTGAGCTCGACCTCGGTGGCCGCACCGGCCTTGATCACCGCGACACCACCGGCGAGCTTGGCCAGGCGCTCCTGGAGCTTCTCGCGGTCGTAGTCGGAGTCGGTGCGCTCGATCTCGGCGCGGATCTGGTTGACCCGGCCCGCGATCTGGTCGGCGTCGCCGGCACCGTCGACGATGGTGGTCTCGTCCTTGGTGACCACGACCTTGCGGGCACGGCCCAGCAGCGACAGGTCGGCGTTCTCCAGCTTGAGACCGACCTTCTCCGAGATGACCTCGCCACCGGTGAGGATGGCCATGTCGGCCAGCATCGCCTCGCGACGGTCACCGAAGCCCGGGGCCTTCACCGCCACCGAGCGGAACGTCCCCTTCAGCTTGTTCACCAGCAGAGTCGGCAACGCTTCGCCGTCGACGTCCTCCGCGATCACGACGAGCGGCTTGCCCGTCTGCATCACCTGCTCCAGTACGGGCAGCAGATCCTTCACCGACGAGATCTTCGATGCCGCGAACAGCAGGTACGGCTCGTCGAGGACCGCCTCCATCCGCTCGGGATCGGTGATGAAATGCGGGGCGAGGTAGCCCTTGTCGAAGCGCATGCCCTCGGTGAGCTCGAGCTCCAGACCGAAGGTCTGGGACTCCTCGACCGTGATCACGCCTTCCTTGCCGACCTTGTCCATCGCCTCGGCGATCAGCTCACCGATCGTGGAGTCAGCCGCCGAGATCGAGGCGGTAGCAGCGATCTGCTCCTTGGTCTCGACCTCCTTGGCGGTCTTCAGCAGCTGCTGCGAAACGGCCTCCACGGCCTTCTCGATGCCCCGCTTGAGCGCCATCGGGTTCGCACCCGCAGCCACGTTGCGCAGACCCTCACGGACCAGCGCCTGCGCCAGGACCGTCGCGGTGGTGGTGCCATCACCCGCGATGTCGTCGGTCTTCTTGGCAACTTCCTTGACCAGCTCGGCCCCGATCTTCTCCCACGGGTCCTCGAGCTCGATCTCCTTGGCGATCGACACACCATCGTTGGTGATGGTGGGCGCGCCCCACTTCTTCTCCAGGACGACGTTGCGACCACGCGGGCCCAGCGTCACCTTGACAGCGTCGGCGAGGGTGTTCATGCCGCGCTCGAGCCCGCGGCGCGCCTCCTCGTCGAAAGCGATCATCTTCGCCATGGCGACTGTCCTCTCAGGATGGTGGGTGATCGGCACCGGAGCCCGCGACGGCTGGACCTCGGTCCCACCGGCGCCTCTCACCGGACTGGCACTCTCGTGTCCGGAGTGCCAGCAGGAGAGTACACAATCATGCGCGCACGCAAAATTGCGTGCACGCATGGCCGGGCTATGCTCCCGGCATGAACCCGAAGGAGAGCGGCGGGCTGCGCGAGCGCAAGAAGGTCGCCACCCGCGAGGCGCTCAGCGCGGCGGCGTTGCGCCTCGCGCTGGAGCGCGGCCCGGAGAACGTGCGGGTCGAGGACATCGCCGAGGCCGCGGGCGTGTCACCGCGCACGTACAACAACTACTTCTCGAGCAGAGAGCAGGCGATCGTCGCCGCGATCGAGGCAGAGCGGGCCTTGCGGATCGGTGCGGCCCTGCGGGCCCGGCCTGCCGACGAACCCCTGGCCGAAGCCGTCGTCGAGGCCGTGGTCGAGCAGTACGTCGCCGACGGCGAACCCGGCGAGGACATGCTCGCTCTGATCACATCCGCACCGCGGGTACGTGCGGAGTTCCTCGCCCTGGTCGCCGGGATCGAGCAGCCACTCACATCGGCGATCGCAGCGCGGACCAGCGGCGACGACGACCTGGCACCGGCGGTGCTCGGGGCGGCGGTGTCGGCTGCCGCCCGGGTGGCAGCCGAGCGCTGGCTGCGTCCACCGCGGGAGATGCAGGAACGGGGCAGCGCGCAGCTCCTCGTCGTTCCCCAGGGATCGCTTGCAGACATCCTCCGGGAGGCGCTCGCGCCTCTCGTTCCCGCACTCCAGGCGGCCGACCCTCGCCGCCGGACATCGAATCCGGAGCGCTAGAAGGTCTGCTTCTCCTCAGGCGACAGTTCGGTCAGGCTGCCGCCGTGCCCGCAAGGCGGCGAGCTGGACGAGCGCGAGGGCGGCCGGTGCGAAGAACAGCCCGATCGATAGCCCCGTGATGCCGACATACACGGCGAGAAGCAGGGCGCACACCGCCGTGACCAGCCGCGACACGAGCGTCAGCGCGCGCAGTGCGAACGGCACGGCGGTGAGCACCAGCGGTACCGCCGCGAACGCCAGCAGCACCGGGAGGTCGTCCGGACCGAGGCTCGTCACGAGGACGGCCACCCCCACCTCACCGAGGAGCGCCAGTCCGAGGGCAGTCCGTGCCGTCCAGGTATCGAAGCGGTCCGCAGCGTCTCCCCCGCCGGCCATCAGTCCGACGATCACCGCGGCGGCGAGCAGAGCGAGGAGCACGATGCCGACCACGGTGACCACCTATCGCTTCGGAGCAGGCTTTCCGGGCGTCCTGGGGGAGAAACCGTACTGCTGGCAGACGCGCCGAACGACAAGAGCGCGGTGGCGCGAACGAGATCTGAGATGGGTTCCAGCCGATGTGCCACTGCCGGATGGACGGGTACAGCCGGCCTCAGGACGCCTCGGTCCTCTCCAGACTCCTCACCGCCACGAGCGCGGCCTCCTTCGCCGCGAGAACGTGCAGGCGGGCCAACTCGACGGCTTGGCCCGCGTCGCCGCTCTTGATCGCGGCAAGGATGTCGTCGATCTCGCGGCGACTTTTCAACTGCCGGCCAGGTGCTCGCAGCGAAACCCGCCGCAGCGCGTGGATCCGGGCGTCGATCGACCCCGCTATTTGCTGCAGGATCGGGTTGGCTGTGCCCTCCAGCAGGATTCGATAAAATTCGCGGGTGGCCTGAAGCTCCTCCTCCGGCTCCGGCGCTTCGAGCTGGCGGGTTGCGGTCAGCGCAGCGACCTGCTCGGCGGTGGCGCTCCGAACGAAGAGCTCCACGGCGGCCGGCTCCAGCGCGGCACGGACGTCGTAGAGGTGGCCGACCACCTCGGGGGTGAGTACCGCGACCCTCAGACCGCGGCTCGCCGAGCTCTCCACAAGCCCTTCAGCCTGCAGGTGACGCAGTGCCTCACGAAGCGATGTGCGGCTCACGCCTGTGAGCTCGCCAAGCTCGCGCTCGGTGAGCCGCCGTCCAGGAGCGAGGCTGCCGCGCAAGATCGCTTCGCGCACGACGTCGACGACTCGGTCCCGGAGCAACTGCTCCGGGCGCTCGATCCGCATACCAAGGTCCGACGCGGACACGCCACTCCCCTCCGAGGGTCTATATGACCGTCCAGATCCTACCGTCAGCGCAGAAGGCAGCCGGAGAACGAACTGCGCATTCGCTCCGAGCCGCTAGGCCGCGACCGCGCTGCGCGGGTCCTTCGGCAGCAGCGAGCGAATCGTGGCCAGATCGTCCGCGGTGAACTGCGCTGTCCGCCGGCTGCCCGTCTCCCGTTCATCGACAAATCGGAGGCAGACGTCGTCGAAGCCCAATTCGACGAGGCGGTTGAGCCGCTCCGCGGCCTCGTCCGGACCGCAGATCAGGGTGAACGGACTGTCCTCGTCCAGCTTGCGGTTCGGGGCGCGCAGGTCGACGCGGCACGTGGTCGTCATCGCGCGCCGGCCACCCAGGTCCCGGTAGCGCCGGATGCCTTCCCCCATGATCTTGATGTTGGTGAGCCCCGAGGAGCTCATCCAGCCGTCGTAGTCGCGCGCCGCCCGGCTGAGGGAGACCGGACTGCTCCACGCGCCGAGCACGAAACGGGGGCCGCCCCGCGCACCGGGGAAGGGCGGCAGGACAGCGTCGTCGACTTCCTCGCCGTCGAGTAGTTGGCGGATCTTGTCCATGTGTGAGTGGAAGATCCTGAACCGGTCGTCGTAGGGCACGTGCACTGCCTGGAATGCGCCGCGGAAGGTTGAGCCGGCCCCAACGCCCGCGGTGAACCGCCCATTCGTCAGAGCGTGGGTCGTGAGCAGGCGCTGGGCGAGATCGACGGGCTCGCGCAGCGGCACCTGCAGCACTGTCAGCCCAACCTCGATGCTTTCGGTCGCCGCCGCGCACAGGACCGACCACTGAAACGGATCCACCTCGGTGTACTGGCCTCGGTAGTAGGACGCATCACCGTGCCAGATTCCGTCCAGCCCGGCGTCCTCGATCATCTTCGCCCGGGTCATCAGCTCCTTCGCGTCGAGGAGATTCCCGTTCGCGTCGTTCGGGGGGACATCGATGCCTATACGCAACTTGCCGTCCTTCCGTGGACAGTCAGCTCTTGACGGCGCCCGTCAACACGCCCTTCGCGAAGTGTCTCTGAAGGAACGGGTAGACGAGCAGGATCGGGACGATGGAGAGCACCAGGATCGCCATCTGAATCGACTCGGTAGGCGGCGGCGCGGTGGTGGCCAGTGGGTCGCTCAGCGTGGCGTTCTGGATGACGTACGAACGCACCACCAGTTGCAGCGGCCACATCGTTGCATCATTCAGGTACAACAGCGCATTGAAGAACGCGTTCCAGTAGCTGACTGCGTAGAAGAGGCCGATGACAGCGAAGACCGCCTTGGAGAGCGGCATCACAATCAGCCGCAGGGTGGCGATCTCCCCAGCGCCATCGATACGGGCCGCCTCCATGAGTTCCCTCGGCAGCCCCATGAAGAACGCGCGCATGACGATCACGTTGAACCCGTTCACCGCCACTGGAAGGATCAGGGACCAGTACGAGTCAAGCAGCCCGACCTGCTGGATCACCAGATAGTTGGGGATGATTCCTGGGGCGAAGAGCAGGGTGGCGAGCACTGTCAGCAGGAGCGGCCGGTGCCCGAAGCTCTCCGGTCTGCTGAGCGCGTACGCCAGTGTCGCCGTGCACGCCAGGCTGATGAGCGTACCAACCACCGTGATCGCCAAGCTCACGAGGAACGCTCTGGTCACGACGCCGCCCTCGAAGAGGGACTCGTACGCCCGCAGGCTCGGGTTGTCCGGGAACAGCACGAACCCCCCGGCCTGACTCACCTGTGCCTGGTCCGCGAGGCTCGTCGAGACGACGCTGACAAACGGGATCACGACGAAGGCGCACAGGATCGTCAGCACGATCCCCTTCAGCACCCTCGCGAGCATGGACGGCGGCGGCATCCCACCCACCAGTACCGGCCGCCGCCTCCGGCGTGACGGAGGGGTTGTCGTGGTGCTCGGCCGAGCGATGGTCACGGTCATCGACTGCTCCTGGAATCGTAGAGACCGGGTTCACCGAACATATGAGCGACCTTGTTGGCGCCGAGTACGAGAACGACGCCGACGATTCCTTTCAAAAGCCCGACAGCGGCCGCAGCACCCCAGTTGCCACCAATAATACCATTGTTGTAGACATAGGTGTCGAGCACTTCGCTGGCTCGGATTCCTACCGCAGGTTGCTGCAACAGGATCTGTTCGAACCCGACGTTCAACGCTTCACCCAATCGAAGGATGAGGAGCAGGATGATGATGGAACGGAGTCCCGGCAAGGTAATATGCCACAATTGCCGCCACCGGCTCGCGCCATCCACACTCGCTGCCTCATACAGTCCGACGTCAATCCGGGACAGCGCAGCGAGAAAGAGGATGGTGGCCCACCCGGTGTCCTTCCAGATCACCTGCGAAGTGATGAGGGCAAAGAACCAGTCTTCGTTCCCGATGATGTTCACTGTTGCGAGGTTCGCGCCCCGCAACGCGTTGTTGATGATTCCGGTTCCGCCGAGCAACTGCTGGGTGATGGCCACGACCATCACCCAGGAAAGGAAGTGCGGCATGTAGAGGATCGACTGGACCAGCCGCTTCCACCGCTCGGCCAGCATGCTGTTGAGCAGCAGCGCGACGATGATCGGCGCTGGGAACACAAGCACGACCTGGATCAGGGTGATGATCAGCGTGTTCGTGAGGGCGTTCAGGAAGAGAGGGTCGGCGAGGATACGGAAGTTGTCGAACCCCACCCATGAACTTTCGGAGATGCCAAGGAAGGGCTGGAAATCCTGAAACGCGATCACGTTCCCGAGCAGCGGAACGTAACGAAACAACAGGATGATCAGAATTCCGGGAACGGCCAGCACGAGCAGGATCCGATCTCGGCGGATCCGCTGGACGATCCTCTCGGTGAACCTCGACGACCTTATCGTCGGATGACCTGCAGCTGTCACGCCAACTCCTTTGTCGAGCGCCTCACCCAATTCCTGCAGCGCCGGGACCTCGTGGCGACCGGCGGCCGGCAAGTGCCGGCGGAAGTCACGAGCGCCGGATCGGGCTTCCCTCGCCGAGGACCAGATCCGTGTGCTCCCCCACCTGCGGCGCCGGTCCCGGGGGAGGTGGCAGGTGGCCTTCGAAGACGAGCGGAAATCCCTTACGGCGCACCGGACCGTCGAGGAATACCCGATGTCGGATGAAATGCGTGTCCCGCGCGCGATCTTCGGCGTTCAGCACCGGGACGCACGGGACAGCTAGCGCGCCCAAGATGCGCACGCATTCCTCGCGCGACCGCACGCTCGTCCACGCTTCGATGGCCTGGTCGATGCGGCCGGCATCATCACCGTAGCCCTTCCAGTCGGAACCGATCCGCTCCAGCCCGACGACGGCCGCGAGGGCCGCACGCTGCTCGTCGGTGAAGCAGGCGATGGCCACCCACCGGTCGACGCCCGAGCACGGGTAGACGTCGTGCGGAGCGGCACCCGGGCGGCGGTTGCCGGTGGGTCCGGCGATCCGGCCCGTCGCCAGGAACGCCTCGATCTGGTCGGCCAAGGTCCAGGAAACGGTCTCCCGCTGCGCGACGTCCACGTAGGTGGACACGCGGCGGTTCCAGCAGTAGGCCACGAGGGCGGCACCGAAGAGCGACACGAGTTGGTCCGGGTAGTTCACGTCCACCGAGGACCATGTGGGTGGCCCGTCCTCGTACCCGGTGAGCGACGCGAGCCCGGAAAGCATGTCCAGCGTCGATCCGTAGGAGCGCGACTGCGCCTCGGGGCCATCCTGCCCCTGGCTGGACAGCGACAGATAAATCAGGGCCGGGTTGATCCTCCGCAGGGACGCGTAGTCCACGCCGAGGCGCTTCGTCACTCCGACGCGGAAGTTCTCGATGACGACGTCGGCCCCGGCGACGAGCCGGCGGAACTCCTCCTGCCCCTCATCCGACTTCAGGTCCAGCGTCACGCCGAACTTCCCGGCGTTGTTCGACTCGAACACCGGCGAGACGGTGTCGCCGTCCCGCGGCAGCTTCTCGGCAGGTGTGCCTGCGATAACCCACTTGCGAAACGGGTCAGGGCGTTCCATTGACTCGATCTTTATGACGGTGGCGCCGTAGTCGGCCAGCAGCCGTCCGGTGGCGGCGCCGGCCGTGATCGTGCCGAGGTCCAGGACGACCATGCCGGCCAGCGGTCCGGCGGTCGGGTCGGCGGCGTTCGTCGCTGGTCGGTGAGCAGCCTGCGTACGAGGCGGCATCCGACTACCGAGCAGCTCGGCCGTGTGCTGGCCCAGCGCCGGGACGTCCCCAGTCGTCCACGGCAGCTCTGCGGCCGTGAAGAACTTCCCCAACGTCGGAGGTAGGACACCGGGCTGCGGTTCCGGGATGAAGCCACGGGAGCGGTAGTGCGCCGACGCGGTGAGGTCGGCCATGTCCGTGCTGATGCCGAACGCCAGACCGAGTCCCTGTGCCTCTTTGTAGATCTGGTCGCGCGTCCGGACGGCTGCCCACTCCTCGATCACCGGCCACCACTCCTCGACCGACTCGTCGCGGGAGGGCTCGTCGGCGAAACAGGGATCGGCCAGTCGCTGGTCGCCGATCAGTTGGATCATGGAGTCCCACTGGTCTGGCTGATAGATGACGCCCGCCCAGCCGTCGAGCGCCGGGACCATCCTCCACCGGCCGCGCCGGACGCCGCCCCGGCGCGGGGTAACACCCGTGACCGCATGCGCGACGTCGCTCTTCCAGTCGATGTAGGCCACGACGTCCGAAAGGGCGACGTCGGCGACGTCGCCGCCTTTGCCCTGCCGCACGCGTTGGAGCGCGAGCATCGCGCCGAAGAACCCGACGAACCCAGCCGCGTGCGCCGCCTGCTCTCCACCGAGGCTCAGCGGACGCCGGTTCGGCTCGCCGATCATGACGGCCAGGCCGCCGAACGACTCGGCGAGCATGCTGTCAGGGCGGTGGACCGACCAGGCGTTGTCGAGCCCGAATCCCGTCACCGACACGGTCACCAGCTCCGGCCAGTGCTCCCGCCTGGCCTCGCCCCTCAAGAACAGAGCGTCCGCCTGGTCGGCGCAGAGATCGCTGATGACCACGTCGGCGGTCGCGATCAGCTCCGTCGCGCTGTGCCGACCCTCTACCGAGTCGAGGTCGATCGCGACGCTCCGCTTCCCCGCATTGAGGGCGGCGAACCCGAACGCCATGACGTCCGTGCTGGGACCGGACGTGTCGCGCGTGCCTCGCAGGTAGTCCCCCGTGGGTGGTTCGCACTTCACGACCTCGTGGCCGAGGCCGGCGAAGAGCCGGCCTGCCACGGGCCCCGCCACGCCCTGGGCCAGCTCGACCACCCTCAGCACCTCGCCCGACTCACCCATGTCTGCCACCGTTGGCGCCTTGCCCCGGGTTACGCCGGCCTTGAGCGAAAGCACTCAGCCCGTCTCCCACAGCGCCGGTGCGGGAGCGGATCTGGGTTCCGACGCTCTCCCCGTACTCGAGCGCGGCGGTCCAGTCAGTGATGTGCATCGGCACTTCCCACAGCGCCTTCTTGCACCATTCGAGCGTGACCGGATCGCGCTGTGCGATGTCGACGGCCAGCGCCAGCGCTTCGTCCTGCAGTTCGGCCGGCCCTACGGCGAGGTTCACCAAACCCCATTCCTGCGCAGTTCGCCCGCTTATCCGCCTGCCGGTGAGCACCATCCACGCCGCCCGCTTAGGGCTGAGCCGCAGTTGTGTCGAGGGACCGGCGAGACCTGGGTACAGACCGAACCCGATCTCCGGCATCCCGATCTCGGCTTCGGCCGAGGCCAGCGCCAAATCAGAGCTGTTGATCAACGTCACGCCGCCGCCGAGGGCGAACCCGTTCACCGCGGTGATCACGATGGCCGGATGCCGGCGGATAGCCTCCTGCACCGCGATCCACGGGTCGTCCCCGTCCAGCGCATTCTGCGCCGGTCCGGCCGCATCGACCTCCTTCAGATCGACCCCGGCGCAGAACGCCGGCCCGGCTCCCGTCAACACGATCGCGCGTGCCGCGCCGCGACACCGATCCAGGGCCGCGATCAGTTCCCTGCGCGCCCGGCGGCTCATGGCATTCCGCTTCTCGGGACGGTTGAGTGTGATGCGGGCGACGCCATCGCTCGGGAACTCAAGCAGCACCAACGGTGCATCCACAGCGACTTGCTGATGACGATTCGAGTCGGTCACGTCGTCACTTCGCCAGTCTGAACTTCGCCACGGTGCGGCTGCCCACCTGGTCGAAGTCGGCCTCGACGTCAGCGTCGATGGTGAGGCGCTCGATCGGGTCGGTGATCGTGCCGATGAAGAACGGCCCCTCCTCCAGTTTGATGAAGGCGATCACGTACGGCCGTTCGTCCTCGAACGCCGCGAAGTAGTTCTGGTGCATCCGGATCCAGGACCACAACGTGCCTCGGCCACTGGCCGCCTTCCATGTGAACTTCGGCGACAGGCAATGGGGGCAAACAGGCGACTCCGGAAACCAGGCCGTGCCGTCGTCGTCGCAGAACTGCACACGCAACTCCCCTGCCCGCAGGCCCTCCCAATAGGGGCGATTGGCAGGCGTCTCCGCAGGCAGGATTCGCTCGAACGCATCGATGTCCACAGCTGTTCCTCCCTCAGGCCGCGGTGAACACATGCGAGGTGACGATGGGCGACGCGCACATGTACTGCACAGCATCGCAACCCGAAACCTGCCGTTCGCCCGCTTCGCCTCGGACCTGTTTGACCGCCTCGACATGCAGCGCCCAGCCCTGCATGTAACTCTCGGCCGTATGTCCGCCTGACGTGTTCATCGGCCGGTCCCCGTCGAACCCGATACTGTTCTCACGCACCCATTCCCACGCCGTCCCCCGATCGGCATGCCCGAACCCCTCCAGGGTGAACAGAATCGTGGGAAGGAAGTTGTCGTATACCTCCAGCGCTTTCATCTCCTCTGGACGCAGACCGGACTGATCGTGGACCTGCAGTGCGACGTGCCGGCAGGCGTCGAAGAAGAAGTCTGCGCTCGTGTAGAAGTTCGTCAGCTCCGCCATCCCGGCCGTCGCAGCTACCCGCACCGGCGGCTTGGCCAGCGTCCTGGCGCGTTCCATCGTGGTCACGATGAATGCGACGCCACCGTCATTGATGATGCAGTAGTCGAACAACCGCATCGGCTCGGCGATGAACCGCGAACCCATGTACTGGTCATGCGTGATCTCTTCCTGAAAGACGGCCAGCGGATTGCGCGTGGCATTGCGCCGGTTGTTGATGGCCAGCGGGGCGAGGGCATCCTCGGGCACCCCGTACAAGTGGCGGTACCGCTGGTACATCATGGAGACGTACGCGCCCGGCGACGTCATGCCATACATCGCGTCATAGCCGGCCGTGGGGCCGGCGCCCTCTCCAGCTCCCTCACCGCCGTACTTCATCTGCGCGGAGCGCCCGTTGTTCCCGTACACGCACGCCACGACCTCGGCCGCCCCACTCGAGATCAGCGCCACTGCGTTCTGGAGGGCGACACCGCTCATCCGGCCGGAGCCCTCGAGCTCTTGAACGAAACGGGGACGATGGATCCCGAGCACGTCGGCCATCCGGTTGTAGCCGACGCGAGAGACCAAGAGACCGTCGAGCTCCTCCTTCGCCATTCCGGCGTCATCGAGAGCGAGCCGTAGCGCCTCAGCGCCGAGAGCGTGAGCGTCCCGCTGTACACCTTTCTCCTGGAACAGCTCCCGGTGGTTCGTCTGGCCGACGCCGACAACCGCGATCTCGCGCGGACCGACCGCACCACTCATTCGGCGACCCCGTCCGGCAGACATCCCACTAGAACCACGGCCTTTCCTTTCGTGATAGGAAGCATTCTCCACACTCGCCTACTTCGAAGCCGCGAGAACCTCTTGGTACTCCTGTGCGATCCGGTCGCCGCCCTGCGCCTTCCACGTCCGGACCGCGTCGTCCCAGGTCGACAGAGGCTGATTGCCCTTCATGATCTCCGCCTGGGCATCACCCATCGCCCGCTCGAGGGTGGCCCACTTCCGGCCCTCGGTCTCCGAGTAGAGGCCGAGGCTGGCGTTGGCCACCGAGGTCTCCATCATCGACTTCTCGATCTCGTACTGCTTCCTGACCGAATCGGCGATTCCGGGCGTGTACAACACCCGCGGCGGACACGCGATGTAAGGAAGCCCGAACCCGGTGAGCTCGGCCTTGCCGAGCGGTGTGATCACCGGATCGCCGCCCGCGCCGTCGGGGTTCCAGTGTGTGCCCCGCGAACCGAAATTGATGAAGCTGTACTCTTCCGAGCCGAACGGCGTGGCCAGATAGTTGGCAATCTCGAGCAGGGTCCTGATGCGCTCCGGTTCGCCCTGCTTGATGGCTGTAATACTGAATGCAGGTGTCCGCTGCCAGGCGCGGGCGTCCGTGCCCGCGGCGTACGGCACCGGCTTGGCGCCACCGATCCTCATCTTGTCGCTGATGCTCAGGTTGAAGAAGCGCGGCAGCGACGTGAGGCCCCCGGGGATCCCCATCACCGCACGCCCGATCGCCATGTTCGTCACGAAGTCGACCGTGGCACCGCTGAACGCCTCGGGGTGCACGTAGCCGTCCTTGACCAGGCCGGCACATACACTGATCGCTTCCTTGGTCCGTTCATCCACGTGGTAGCTCGTGAACGTTCCGTTGTTCTCCGACCACACGTTTCCGACGCCCATGCACTGGAGCACGTAGGCGAAGGTTCCGGCCGGCGCTTTGGCAGTCGGCTCCACCACGTGCGTGAGGGCCCACTGACTGTTCCTCGGGTCGTTGACCGCCTTGACGAGATCCAGGAACTCATCGAACGTCCCGAACGTCGTGCTGAGACCCTTGCCCTCGATGATGTCGTCGCGCGTGAAAAGGTAGTTCACCATCTTGTACGCGGCAATTGGAATCCCGTATATCCCACCGTTGTACATGACCGAGGTATCCCAGAAGTACCCTGGAATATTCGCAAGGAAGGGATAGTCCTTGACCTTGTCACCGGCCAGGAACGGCGCCAGATCCTGGAACTTCGCCTTCAGAAGGTCCGGGAAGGACGGCGGGTAGGTCTGGAACTGGACGAAGTCGGGAATGTCGTTGCCGGCCAGCACGGTGGGGAGCTTCGAACCGTAGTCCCCGGCCGGAACCTGCTGCATCTTCAGGTTCACGCCGAGCCGCTGGTTCACCTCCTGCCAGTAACGATTGTTCTCGACGCCGGGCACGATCGGGTCATAGGTGAGAACCATCGCGGTTACGTCACTGCCGTCGCCGGGCACGCCGTCAGTGAGCTTCCTGGGGTTACTCGGATACTTCAGGTAGGTGTCGGCCAGGCCGAAGTCGTTGCCCGGCAGGTCGGCCGGCGGCTTGTTCGCATACGGAACGTACGTCGGCGTGACTGCCCTGCCCTGGGAAGCCCCTCCAGGTGCCGACCCACCGCCACATGCCGACAGGAGCCCAGCCGCCCCCAGCATTGCGGCGCCCGTCAGACCGGCCCGCAGAAACGTTCGTCGATCCACCCCGTTGTGTATCGGCATTTGACGAATCCTCCAACCCTCAGAGATCAGAACGCGAAAGGCGTACTCCTTTTGCGGGCACGCCGATATCGGCCATAGCGCATAGCGCCGCGGCCGGGCCGAAGAGCAGTCATCAGACGGTAGTACGTATGACGTAAGACGGGATTTGATGTTCCACCGTGGACATCCGCGCTGTCAAGCGATCCTCGGGAAGACGCCGGCTGCGGCTGGCCGTCAGGGATGAGCGCAGGTTGCGTGGTCCTTGTCGCGGTACTCGAACGAGCCGCCTGGACCGCTCTCTGTCGCACCCAAGCCGGGGCGCGCGACGCCCGACGAGCTGGTACCAGGGACCGATGTGGCGCAGGACGCGGCGGCACCGGGGTTGGCCGGGCGGCGAAGACTCCGATTCAGCCGGAGGAGTCTTGGTGGAGCCCGCTGCCCTCGCCGTCGTGCCCCATCCCTTCCCCGCAGCCTGCCGAGTTGCCGGGCGTCAGGCCCCACGGCGCATGTCCTACGCGGCGGCCCATCACCGGCCTCTCCGCAGGTCGGACGGCATGTGCGAAGGCAGCCCCGCGCTTCCACGGCACGGAAGTCGCATAGCAGAGGCGGGCCGCCCGCAATTACCGTCAATCCGGACCGACGGTGCAGGGCCCCGCCGCCGGTACTCGGAAGCCGGACGCTGATCGCGGATCCGGCACCCGCCACTCACACCGTGCGGCAGCCCCATGTGCGCCGCGGCGACGGGAGGGACCCACGTTGTTCGAAGCCCTCATCGACCCCACGGCAGGTGCGACCCTGTCCGGCGGCGCCACCGCGCTCGCGCCCCGTCCCGCCGACTTGCACGGACGCACCGTGGGCCTGCTGGCCAACACCAAGCGCAACGCCGAGCAGTTCCTGGACGCGGTCGCCGACCTGCTCGCCGCCGAGCACGGCGCGAAGGACGTGGTGCGCCGCCGCAAGCTCAGCATCACCGACCCGGTGCCCGCCGACACACTCGCCGAGCTCGTCGCGGCGTGCGACGTGGTCGTCGTCGGGGTCGGTGACTGTGGCTCGTGCAGCGCCTCCGCCGTCGCCGACGGGCTGGCGCTCGAAGCCGCCGGGGTGCCGGCCGTCGTGATCTGCAGCGACGCGTTCACCGTGAGCGCCGACGCGATGGCCCGGCTGCAGGGCAGCCCGGGCTACGACTACATCACCACCGCGCACCCGGTGGCCCCGCTCGACGCCGACGGGATCCGCGAGCGGGCACGGCTCGCCCTGCCGGAGATCGTCGGGACGCTGACGACGGACGGCGCGGCGGCGGCGTGACTCTCGACTCGGCGCTGCAGCAGGACACCGAACGGCTGGACTACGCCCGCCGCGTCGTCGAGCACGCCTACGAGCAGGGCTGGACCGACGGACTGCCGGTCGTACCCGTGACGGCGGAGATGGTGGAGGAGTTCCTGGCCGCCACGCCCCGGGCCCGCACCGACATCGTCGCCGCGATGCCGAACCTCGACCGCGCGTGCACGGTGGAGCAGGCGGCGGTGAACGCCGCTATGGCCGGCTGCCTACCGGAGCACTTCCCGGTCGTCCTCGCGGCATGGGACGCGCTGATGGGCGAGCGGGTCGTCACCGGAGGCGCGTGGCAGAGCACGAGCGGGCCGGCGCCGCTGATCATCGTCAACGGCCCGGTCAGGGGCGAGCTCGGGATCAACTGCGCCGGTGGGGTGCTCGGTCCCGGGTTCCGGGCCAACGCCACGATCGCCAGGGCTGTCGGCCTCATCGTGCGCAACGTCCTTGGGGTGCGCCCGCAGGAGCTGGAGCAGGCCACGCAGGGCGTGCCCGGGCGGTGGTCGCTGTGCATCGGGGAGAACGAGGAGGAGAGCCCCTGGGACCCGCTCGCGGTGGAGCTGGGGCTCACGGCAGGCACGGACGCGGTGACGGCGCTGCTCCTGCGCACCTGCGAGTTCGTGGACAACCGGCACACCACGGTCGCCGAGGAGGTGCTGTGGGATCTGTGCGACACGGTCTCGCGCACCGGCGCGGCGATCGGGCGGCACTCCTCGGCGGGTCTCGTCCTCGGGGTGGAGCATGCCCAGTTGCTCGCCGGCGCCGGCTACACCAAAGCCGAGGTGCAGCAGTGGATGTACGACCACGCGGTGCGCAGCCATGCCGACCTGGAGCGTGCGGGCAAGGGCCTCGGCGGCATGGAGGGCCCGGGCATCGACGCGCACGGACTGCACATGCTCGCCGCGCCCGAACAACTGCTCGTCGTCGTGGCCGGGGCACGCAACGCCGCGATGTCGATGGTCGTGCGGCCCTTCGGGTTCGGGGGCTGGTCACGCACGGCACATCCGATCGACCGGGTCCGCACGGAAGGACCGACCTCGTGACGAACGACGAAACCGCCCTCGCCGGACTACGCGCCACCCTCGCCGCCGACGACTACGCCATGGAGATGCACCGGGACGACGCCGGCGTGCAGGTGCGGATCACCGCCGGGCCCGAGGCGTGCGCCGACTGCCTCGTGCCCAAGCCGATCATGCGCAGCATCCTGCACGGCGCCCTCGGCGTGTCGGAGGAGGCGATCGCGCTGGTCTACCCCGGCGACGAGCCCGGAGCGCGACCGTGACAGGCCGCGGCCCGGGAGGCGCCGGCCCGGGCCGTGACGCAAAGGACGCACCGCGGGACGCTCTGCGCGACTCGCCATTGCGGAGGCTGCTGCTTCTGCTGGAGTCGTTCGACCCGCAGCACGACGAGCTGACCCTCACCGAGCTGAGCAAACGTTCCGGGCTGCCGCTCACCACCACCCACCGCATGATCGGCGAACTGACGGCGGCGGGCGTGCTGGAACGCACGGCGACGGGCCGCTACCACGTGGGCCTGCGGCTGTGGGAGACCGCCGCGCTCGCCCCGCGGGCGCTCGGCATGCGTGAGACCGCGTTCCCCTTCCTCGAGGACCTCTTCCTGGCGACGCGGGAGAACGTCCTGCTCGCCGTGCGCGACGGGAACGAGATGGTGTTCGTCGAGCGGCTTTCCGCGCCGCGGGCGATACCGGTGCTGTCCTTCCTCGGCAGGCGCCGCTCGCTGCACGCGTCCAGCGCCGGTCTGGTGCTGCTCGCGTACGCGGAGCCGGAACTGCAGGAGCGGGTGTTCGCAGGCCCGCTGCGGCGCTACACCTCGCGGACGCTGGTCGATCCGACGGCGCTGCGCGCGGAGCTGGACCGCATCCGCCGGTGCGGGCACGCGATCTCCGAGGGCCACATGTCGCTCTCGGCGGTGTCCGTCGCCGCGCCGGTCAGGGACGAGACCGACACCGTCACCGCGTCCCTCACCGTCGTGCTCGCCGGGAGCAGCGCCGACGCACGCCGCCTCGTGCCGGCGGTGGTGGCCGCGGCCCGCGGAGTCTCCCGTGCCCTCGGTGCCCCGAGCGCGGGGCGCAGCCGCAGGCTCCGCGCGGGGCGCCGGCCGGTGGCGCCCTTCTGATCGTGGGTGCTGAGCGCGCCCACCTTCCCCTACTGACGTCGGACACCGCACGAGACGGGAGCACACGTGGAGATCTCGCTGGAGGGCAAGGTCGCCCTCGTCACCGGAGCAGGCCCCAACATCGGCAGCGGAATCGCGTTGGCCCTCGCGCGCTACGGCGCGACGGTGGCCTGCAACGACATCGATCCCGCCGCAGCCAAGGCCTGTGTGGACCGGATCGAGCGCAACGGCGGCCGGGCGATCGCGGTGCCGGGCGACGTCACCGACGAGCAACAGGTGATCGGTTACGTGCAGCGGGTGATCGACGAGCTCGGACAGATCGACATCCTGGTCAACAACGCCGCGCTGCTCGGTGGCAAGGGCGTGCTCGACGAGAGTGCGGAGTTCTTCTCCCGCGCCGTGCAGGTGGCGGCGATGGGAAACTTCCTCAACACCAAGTACGTCGGGCGGCACATGGCCGAGCGCGGCATCCGCGGCTCGATCGTCGCGATCTCCTCGTCGAACGGCTGGTCCGGGTCGGCCGGGGTCATCGCCTACGCCTTCCACAAGGGCGGGGTGAACAACTTCGTCCGGGCCGCGGCGATGGACCTCGCGCCGTACGGGATCCGCGTGAACAGCTACACGCCCACCGCCCCCACCCCGGACAACCCCACTCTGATCGCCGAGCGCGGCGCAGGCGGGGTCCTCGACCGGCCCCGGACCGGCATCGGCGGAGCCACGGGCGACGAGGAGTGGCGCAGGCCCTCACGGTGGACAGGCGAGCGGCCGCCGATGGCTCCGATGGGCAGCACCGGCACTCCCACGGACATCGGCCATTGTGTGGCGTGGCTGTCCTCGGATTACGCGCGGCTCATCACCGGCTGCGACCTCGTGGTCGACGGCGGCGCGCGGGCGAAGAACTTCGCCTATTTCCCCGGTCCCGCCGCCGACCTCGCCGGGCCGGTGCCGGTGATCCCGCTCGACGTGACAGGCGAGCTGGACCGCGAGCCGACGTAAGGCGCAGGCAGGACCTCAGAGGGCGGGCAGGGGTGGCTCTGAACCGAAGTACAGCCCGCCCGCCCATTCCCACACTCGCGTCTGACCCAGAATGTGCTGGACCAAGGTGTTCAGATCCCGCAGCTGGCGCTCCAACGGGCAACTTTTCTGAATGGCCGCGGTGCCGACCGTGTCCACCAGCAGCTGCACCGCAGTACGGCATGTCGTCACCGTGTGCACGAAGCAGCCGGCGAGCTGAGCTCTCAGCTCGAAGGACGGTTCGTCGCCTGCTTCGAGCGTGGCCCACAAGGTGTCGGCAGTGTCGTACGCGTAGCTGCGAGCCGCGCCGACCATGGCTCGGGCCCGGGCGATCCCGGCTCGGACGCGGGGTTCGTCCCTGGCCGGGATCATCTCGGGCATCGACACCTTGCCCGCGAGGATGCCGGTGGCCACGTCGCACGCTTCGAGGGCGACACCGAGCGGCACGCCCACGAAGTTGACCACGAACATCCCGCGCCAGGCGTAGAGGGTGCCGGACCGATGGTTCTGGCCGTATACCCAGGTGTTCTCGGCGGGCACGAACGCGTCGGTGATCGTGTAGTCGTGGCTGCCGCTTCCGGCCAGGCCGCCCGGGTTCCAGGTGTCCAGCACCTGCCATTGTGCCGCCGGCAGCATCGCTATCCGCTGTTCCGGCACGCCGTCGGCCGAGGTTCGAGGTGACCCCTTCTCGGTGACGCGAGCACCGCCCAGGATGACGTCAGCATGCGTCGAGCCGCTGCCGAACGACCATCGGCCCGACAACCGGTAGCCGCCGTCGCACACCTCGAGAGTGCCTGCCGGAACGACCCAGCCTGCCGTGACCGAATCGAGGTCGGGGTACAGCGACCGGGCGGTGGCATCGTCGATAAAGCTGCTGTAGTAGCCGCTGTCGGAGCCGATCATCGCGCACCAGCCGACCGACGCATCCGCTCGCGACAGCGTCTCGATGATCTCGATCTGGGTGCAGATGTCCAGCTCGGGCCCACCCCACGCCTCAGGCATCGACATCCGGAACACCCCGGTGGACCGAAGCGCGTCGACGACCGGTGCGGTCAGCCGGCGGGCGGCTTCCACCTCGGACGCGGACTCCCGCAGCAGTGGCCCGATCTCGCCGGCTTTCGCACGGATGGCGGCACCGTCCAACGCCGCTCGGCTGTCAGCTTTTGTCACTGCGCGATCCCCGATTGTGTCGAATCGTTTACTGTCGCTGGCAGGCCGGGCCGGATGCGAGGAATGCGCGATTTCTGTGGTTGACCCGGGCCGATCGGACAGGAGTCAATGATCGGCTTCCCGTGTCCATCTGCTCAAGGTAGCACTCCCGATACCACCGCGACGGCGCAAAAGCCGCGAGCGGAATGTGAACAATGGTCGGTCTACTGCTTGATCCATACGGCCTCGAACCAGGTGCCCGCTGTCATATAGCGGTAGACGCCGTTGACCGCCGCTCGGGTGATGTTGGACGAGTAGTTCCGGCTGTACCACCCGACGGCGAGGTCGCGGGCGGACAACAGCTCCACCTGCTGGTAGTCCTTCGTGCGCTGCGCCTCGTCGGTCGTGAGCATCGCGTCGTCGAGTAGCTGGTCCACCTCGGGGTTCGAGTACTTACCGTAGTTGCCGCTGCCGCCGCTGCGCAGCAGGTTGGCGACTGCCGGGTAGGGCGTGTCGATCGAGCCGAGGTACGTCGTGAGCTGGAAGTCGCCGCTCTGCATGACGGCCGAGGAGAACTGCGCGAGATCGTAGAGCTGGATGTCCACCTTCACGCCTATCGCCGCCATCTGCGCCTGGACGAACTCGGCGAACGAGGTGCGGCTGTTGGAGGTCTTGAACGTGAAGTCGGGATTCCCCCCGTCGGCCCGGTAGGCCTCGACGAGCTGCTTGGCCTTCTCCAGGTCGTACGCCGGCCAGGCATCCGAGGCCGCCTGCGTGTGGTATTGGCTGCTGGCATCGAAAAGACTATCCGCAGGGATCATCTGATTGCCGTACTGGCTGGCCGAGAGCGCCTTCAGATCGATGGCCCGGATGATGGCCTCACGCATCCGGCGATCGTCGAACGGCGCTCTGACGTGGTTGAACTGGAGGCGCTCCCCGCCGGAACCCGGCCCGTAGTAGACCTTGAGGTTCGGATCCCCGAGTGCGCGGCTCAGCTCCTGGTAGTAGCCGCCGTAGATGAAGTCGACATCGCCGTTCTTCATCGACGCGAACCTGGTCTCCGTGTCGGGGAGCGGCCGGAACTCGATGCCGTCGAGATACGGCAGCCCGTCCTGCCAGTAGTTCTGGTTGCGGGTGAACGTGATGCGGGAGTCCCTGACCCACTCGACGAGCGTGAAGGGCCCGACGCCGACGGGATGGGTACCGATGGCGTCGCCGTACTTCTGCAGGGCAGCGGGCGACACGATCATCCCGAGCGTTCCGGCCGAGTAGCTCAGCGCGAATACGGTCGGGAACTCGCCCATCGGCTGACCGAGCACGAATTCCACGGTCAGCGGGTCGACCACCCGCATCGAACTGATCCGCTCGGCGAACCGGTGCGCGGGCGACGCAACGGTGTCGATGTGCCGCTGCACGTTGAGCACCACAGCGTTGGCATCGAGATCGGTGCCGTCCTGGAACTTCACGCCGGGACGCAGTCCCATCAGCCAGGTGAGGCCGTTGTCGGGGCTCTCCATGGACTTCGCCACGAAGGGCTCGGTCCTGCCGTCCGGCGTCAGTCTCAGCAACGAGTCGTAGACCACGGACGCGGCCTGGTTGGCGTTCGGGACCACGGGGTCGAAGCTGACCGCATCGCGGTCCATCCCGACCCGCAGCGTCCCGCCGCGCTGCGGTTCGCCCTCGGCCGCACGGTCACCGCCGTAGGGGCTCACCGCTCTGAGCGTCTGGACACCGGAAGCGTTGCCCTGGGCCTGCACCGCGCCGCAGGAGGCCACCAGCGCAGCCAGGCCGATGACCGTCACGAACGTGACCAGCGCGCGCCGATACCGCCGTGGAATTCGAATCACTGAGTGCTCCTCCGGATCGACGCCCGCTCTCACCGGTATTTCTCGCGGCGGATCGTTCCTCGCCGGCGCCGGCCTCGAACGTTGTCGTGGCCGGCGCCGGTGGGGGGCGGGGTTCTGCAGTTCAGGCCGGTTCGCTCAGCGATCCAGCCACGTCGTTGCGTAGAACATGTCGCGCGAGACGTATCGGACGACACCCTTGACGTCCGGTTTCGCGATCGTCGACAGGTATCCACGGCTGTACCAACCCACGATCAGGTCCTGGTTGGCCAGCAGTTCGATCTGTTGGTAGAGCCGCGTTCGCTCTGCTTTGTCACTGGTGCTCAGCGCCTGGTTCAGCAGCTTGTCCATCTCCGGGTTGGAGTACCGGCCGTAGTTGCCGGGTCCGTCGGAACTGAACAGTCGCATCGTCGACGGATACGGCGACTCCCAGGGCCCGCCCACCCAGCTGGTCAGCTGGAAGTCGTTGCTCTGGACGACCGCCGAGGAGAACTGGGCCAGGTCGTAGAACTTCAGGTCGACGGTGATGCCGATCGCCGCCATCTGGGCCTGGATGAACTCACCGAACGCGACCCGGTTGGGAGCGTTCGACGTCTTGAACGTGAAGTTGGGGTTGCCGCCCGACGCGCGGTACTCCTCGACGAGCGCCTTCGCCTTCTCCAGGTCGAACGCGGGCCACGCGTCCGAGGCAGCTTGGGTGTGGTACTCGCTGCTCTCGCCGAAAACGCTCTTCGCCGGCTGCAACTGGTTGTCGTACTGGCTCACGCTCAGCGCGTTCACGTTGATCGCCCGAACGATCGCCTCGCGCATCCGGCGGTCGTCGAACGGAGCCCTGGCGAAGTTGAAGTACACCCACTCGGCCCCGTTGGCCGAGCCGTAGTACGTCGTGAGATTCGGGTCGGCCATTCCGCGCGAGAGCTCGGTGATGTAGCCACCGAAGATCAGGTCGACGTCACCGTTGACGATCGACGCCCACCGCGACTCGGTGTCCGGCAGCGGACGGAACTCCATCCCGTCGAGATACGGCAAGCCCTGCTGCCAGTAGTTCGGGTTGCGCGCCATCACCAGCCTGCTGTCACGCACCCAGCTGACGAACGTGAAGGGGCCGGCCCCCACCGGGTTGTTGCCGATCTGGTCCCCGTACTTCTCGAGCGCTGCGGGAGAGACCACGAAGGCGAGGCTGCCGGTACCGAACGGCTGCGCGAACCCGCTGGCGAAATCGCCCGTCGGCTCGGTGAGGTCGAACTCCACCGTCGTGGCGTCGACGGCCCGCATGGACTTGATCCGCTCAGTGAGCTGATGGCCGGGCGAGGACACCTTGTCGATGTGGCGCTGCGTGTTGATGATCACCGCGTTCGCGTCGAACGGGGTGCCGTCGGAGAAGGTGACGCCGGGGGTGAGCGTCATCTTCCAGGTGAGCCCGTTGTCGGGCGACTCCATCGACTTGGCGAGGTAAGGCTCGATCGTGCCTTCCGGGCCGAGCTTGAGGAGATAGTCGTAGATGGCGGACGCCGCCTGGTTCGCGTTCTGGACGGTCGGATCGAAACTGACGATCTCCCGGTCCATTCCCAGAAGTAATGTGCCACCCCTCTTCGGGGTGCCTTCCGTGGCCGGATCGCCACCGTAGGGGTTGATCGTCCGGACCGTGGAACCTGTGGTCGGCGGCGCACTTTCCGCCGCGCCACAAGAAACCATCAATGCGCCGCACACGACCGTCGCGAGAACAGCGACAATTCTCGAGGTGAAATTCTGCAACCGCATCGTACTCAACTCCCCATTGAGTTCGAGCGACCGGTCGCCGTGCCGTCCGTTCCGAGAGTTCGGACGCAAGCAGACACGGCGACAGCCGCCCGGGACCGCGGCACGGACCTGCACACAGCCCGGAAATCGGGTGTGCGCAGGTCCTGCCCGGCCGAGTGATCATCGGTGGACGCAGCGCGTCCGTGCATTGCAGACTGCTGCCGGGACCCGCTCTGGTCCCGACGTGACGAATGCGATCAGGAGCCCGCGACAGGATGGCGGTCGGCCGCCCAGTCGGTGTCCATCTCCTTCACCAGAGGGTCGTCGTTGGAACCGAGAATCCGCCAGTCCTCGCCCGGCTCGAGGATCTTCTCCGCCGAACGGACCTCCCGGTAGTCGTGCTCGTCGGAGGTGGCCGGCGCTTCGCCGCCCTCCTGCAGTCCCTTCGCTGCGGCGATCAGCAGCCGGCGCATCCGGATGATCGCCTTGTCGGAGGTGCCCAGGCGCTCCTGGGTGCGGTCGTAGATCGCGCCCATCGACTCGGTGACCATCAGGTCCTGGCTGGCGAACTCGGCGACGCCGGAGTACGTGAGGTTGCGCTGCTCGTCGCGGTCGATGCCGTAGTCGTTCTCGGCGGTGTACTCACGCGGCACGATGCCGTTGCCGCTGACCTCCGCGCGGGCCAGCTTGAACGGGGCCACCGCGAACAGGTTCGCCCCGCCCACGCCGCGAGAGTTGTCGATCACGCGGGTGGTGAAGCTGTAACGCCAGCAGTTCTCGTCGTCGATCGGCACGAACATCCCGAGGCGGACACCGAACGGAACGGTCGCGACAGCGGTGTGGTAGGGGTAGCAGAACGCGGTCATCCGGACGTGGGTGAACCCATTGGGGGTGGTGCGGATGCCGGCGTACTTGAAGCCGTACCAGGTGTCCTCGACCTCCAGGCGCGGCGCCCGGTCGTGGCGCCAGAACTTCCAGGACATCGCATTGGACGGGTAACCGGGCTTGTCGCTGCCGTCGTCGGGGATCTGGTCGACGCCGTTGAACTGGTGCAGCCAGGAGACGTGCGAGGTGTCGATGTTGCCCTCCATCGCCTGCACCCAGTTGCACGTGGTGTGCATCTTCGAGGCGGCGACGTGCTCCGGCGCGAGGCTCTCGGTGCCGAAATCCCGGAACGGGGTGATCTTGTCCGGTGGGCCCATGTAGGTCCACACGATCCCACCCGACTCGTGTGTCGGATAGGACTTCAGCGTCACCTTGTCCTTGAAGACGCTGTTCGGTGGCTCGCTGGGCATGTCGACGCACGCGCCGTCGGCGTCGAACTTCCAGCCGTGGTACGGGCAGCGCAGCCCGCACTCCTCGTTGCGTCCGAAGTAGAGCGACGCGCCACGGTGCGGGCAGTTCTCCCCCACCAGGCCGACCCGGCCGTTGGTGTCGCGGAACGCCACGAGGTTCTCACCCAACAGCCGGACCCGTACCGGGTCACCGTCGGGTGTGGGCGCCTCGCTGACGAGGAGCGCCGGCGTCCAGTAGCGGCGCAGCAGATCGCCCATCGGGGTTCCGGGCCCCACCCTGGTCAACAGCTCATTGTCCTCGGTTGACAGCATTGTCCTCCTCTTTCCGGCTTCTCAGGCTGCTCGATCGAACCGCAGCAACGAGGTTGCGACCCGGTCTCGATGGAGCTCGTCGCAGCCGTCGGGGGAAATGTCGATACAGCAGCAACGCACCGGCCCCGGTCGTTGCTCATCCCCCGGCATCACCAATCAGTCACCCCGACATCGTCGTGTTTCGGTCCCGCCCCATGCCTACGAGGCAATACGCACCCGGGACCCTCGCGGTCGACCCCTCTCGCCGCGAGACCCATTCGTGCGCCGCCCAGGCCACCCGAATGTGTGATCAGCACCATAACTCTCGACGCCCGGAGTGGCAACCAGATTGTTAACAATCTCGTCACCGAGATGATCAACTGAGTGGGATCATGAGCCGGGACGATCGGACGCCGGGGCCACCGCAAGCCTGGTCAGGCTCCGTGGCTCCGTGCGGCGGGGCGCAGCGATGGTCCAGCGGATGGGCCGTCCGGGCCGCGGCGAGTCGCCCGAATCCCGAGCACAGGTGACGAAGATCGCCGCGAGATCCGGCTACGCGCCCTCCCCGGGGCGAACGAGCACATCTCACGCCGATCTTGCCGCCAGTACCCGCGAGTCCCGATCGTCGATCATCGTCGGAGCTCGAACCGGGGGTGATCAGCTGACCCGCCGATCGCCGAGCATCGTCGGGCCGGTCAGGTGGCCGGTGTCTCGACGAGGGCCGGGGCCGGCGCCTTGCGGAAGTGGGGAATCACCTCACTGGCGAAGATCTCGGTGTTCCGCCGGGTGAGCTCGGCAGACATGTCGCCGATGGCCAGCAGGACCATCATCTGGCCGAATCCGAGTTCCTCACGGAACTCCTCGATGCGGTTGCGGACGGACTCGGGTCCGCCCACGATGACCAGCCCCTGCTCCACGAGTTCCTCGAAGCTCGTGTCGCCGTAGGAGCCCGTGCGCGACCTCAGCAGGCCGCGAAGGGCCTGCGGCGACATGTACCCGGGCGGGAAGACCAACGGGCTGCTCTGCCGGAGTCCGCGCTTGAACAGCCATTCGACGTGCTGCTTCGCCTCACGATGCGCGGAGGCATCGTTCTCTCCCACGAACACCGGGATGGCCAAGGCGACGTTCTCGGGGTCTGGCTCGTAGCCGAGATCGGCAGCAGCCTTGCGGTAGCCGTCGAACCACGTCTTGACCACGCTGATCGGGGCGTAGACGGAGACGTACATGTACCGGTTCTCGGCGACCCAGCGCATCGTCTCCGGGCTACCCGCACCCGGAACCGCGATCGGCGGGTGCGGAGACTGCAGGGGCCGCGGCCACACGTTCACATAGCGGTACTCGTAGTGCTCGCCGATCCACTCGAAGGGGCCCTCCGTGGTCCACGCCTTCTTGATCAGGTCGTGCGCCTCGTTGAACCGGGACCGGGACTCGGCCGGGCTGACGCTGTGCGCGAAGTGCTCCCACCCGATACCGCGAACGAACCCGGACACCAATCGGCCGTTGGTGAGGTGGTCGAGCATCGCGATCTCCTCGGCCACCCGCAGCGGGTTTCCCCGAATCGGGAGCGCGTTGCCGAGCACCAAGATCCTCGATCGGCTGGTCCTGCGCGAAAGGGCCGCTGCCATGATGTTCGGGGAGGGCATCATCCCGTAGGCGGACTGGTGGTGTTCGTTCACCACGACACCGTCGTAGCCGAGTTGGTCGGCGTACTCCAGCTCGTCGAGATAGCGGTGGTAGAGCTCCACGCCCTTCGCCGGATCGAAGTGCCCGTTGGAGAACGTCAGTGACGGCGACGGGTACTTCTCGACATCGTCGAAGTCGTCCGGTAGGTAGGGATAGGGCATGAGGTGGAAGAAGTTGAATTTCATGTCACAATCCTCGAAATAGAATATTCAGTCAGCAATGAAGGTGGCCACGGCTGCGGCGAGCTCTGCCGGCCGTTCACCGTGGAGCGCGTGCCCACAGTCGGGGATCACCACCAGCTCGGCGTCGGGGATCGCAGCCGCGTAGCGCTCACAGTGCAGGCGCGGAACGATCCGGTCCTCCGCGGCGGCGATGATCCGGGTCGGTGCGCTCACTCGCCTCAGACGGCGTTCCAGCTTCGGATTGTTGAGAAACGGCCTCCACCCGAACCGGGCGAGTGCGCCGAGGTCGCGGTAGCTCTGCATGACCTGCTCGACCGTCGGCTCGGCCGCAAGGGCGCCGGCGACGAGCACCGGATCATGGAAGAGCGCCGGCACGAGTTGGTCGGGCGTCATGATGAACAGATCGGCGACCGGTGCTTGCGGAACGCGCAGACCAACTGGGCCCAGGAGCACGAGCCGGCGGACGCGCTCGGGCGAATGCACGGCGAGCTCTGCAGCGAGCCACCCTCCGAAGGACGCTCCGACCAGATCAACCTGGTCGAGGCCGAGGAGATCGAGCAGATCGAGGTAGTGGTAGACGAGGTCGTCGACCGTCGTGAGCTCGGCGAGATCATCCGACGCGCCGAACCCGGGATGATCCGGAGCGAGGACGTCCGCGCGCTCACTGAGGTGTTGGTGGAAGGGCGCCCACTCCCCTGCGCCGCCCGCGGCGTGCAGGAACAGAGTCGGCCGGCCCTCGCCTGCGCGGAAGAGACTGATCGAGCCGCTGCCCATCGTCACGCGTTGGGCCGCGACCGCGGCGGGCTGGAGGGCTCTGGACATGCATCCTCCCGGTGGGGATGAACTGTGTGCCCACGCCGCCACGGCGGAGGCTCCCGCTGTGCTGGTCGTCGGTTCCCGGCACTTCGCAGGCTATGGAGGCCGCGTGGTCGTCGGCGATCCCATTCCCGCGCGAGTTGTAGCCAGTTCCTGCACCGAGCACGCCTGACGACCCCTTGACTTCCCCCCACCCGCAAGCCATGCTGGGAATAAGCGGACAATCGTCCGCCAGGCGGTTCCATAGCGGACCAGTTCCGGAGTCGATGATGACAACGGCGCAATTCCCCGACGAAACCGACTATCAGATCGGCACTGCCCAGGGTTTCTGCTCCTCGAACCCGGGCGAGGTTGAAATTCGTACCGAAGAACTTCTTCGATGCGATCATCAGATGACCGTGCTCGCCGGGCAGGCACCCTTTCGCGCCCGCGTGGCGTATTCGGCCCTGGACGGCTTCAGCCTGATGGCCACGAGCTACGGCCCGCCGATCGAGATCGTCTGTGTTCCGCCGATCCCATGGGTGACCATCAGCTTCCACTCCGGCGGCGAGTCGGTCTTCACCCACAGCGACGGCCGCAGCACCCGGGTAGGCGGCTCCCGCGCCGCGATCCTCACCTACGAACACGGAGTGCGGATGCGCAGGCCCGCCGGGGTCCGCGCCCTGATGGTCGCGGTGCCGAAGGCGCGAGTGGAGCGATACCTCGAGCGGATCCTGCAGCGCGCGCTGGACGAGCCGTTGCGCTTCGAGTCCTCCGTGGACCTCGACGGAGACGGGCGGGGTATCGCCGGCGCCGTCGCAACCGCCCGCCGGGTGCTCGCGAGGTACGCACCCGATGTGCCGCCGCCGCTCGTGGCCGCCGAACTCGAACACAGCATCCTGTCGTCGCTGCTGTTCGGACAGCAGCACAACTACATGGACGCGATGCTGAGCCCGTCGCCGCCGCCGTCGTCGCGGGTGGTCGAACGGGTTCTCGACCTGGTCCACTCCGCGTGGGAAACGCCGCTGACGGTGGCCGACCTGGCCGATGTCGCGGGAGTGAGCGAACGCTCGCTGTACACGGCATTCCAGCAACAGCTCGGGGCCTCACCGATGGCGTATGTCCGACGCCACCGGCTCGAGCGCACGCATGACGAACTGCTCGATGCGGCGCCGAACGGGCGGACGACCGTCACCGGCGTCGCACTGCGCAATGGATTCACTCACGCGGGACGCTTCGCTGCCGCTTACCGACGCCGATTCGGGGAGTCTCCGTCCGAGACGCTTCGACGCTGACCTGTCTCACATTGCGTGTTCCGAGGCGACGGACGCATGTCCGATGACCGGACGGCCGTGTGCTGGACCTCGACGAGGAGTTGCGATGTTGCGGTGGCCATCGGCTCTCCGGTGGTGTGGTGCCCTGCTGGCCGTGGCCGCGCTCGTGCTCACTGCGTGCGGCGCGCCGCAGGCCGACGAGACCGCCCGCCCCACCATCACGTCCACCAAGCCCTACGGCGGTGACCCCGCCACCGAGGGCACCCCGAAGAGGGGTGGCACCGCACGCATCGGCATGGACCGCGAGGCGGTCAGCTTCGACACGACGGTCCAGAACACCAACTCCGCCGCGTTCGCCGTCTACGACACTCTGCTGAAGGTCAACCCGCAAGGCGTCGCCGAGCCGTACATGGCCAAGTCCATGGACACCCCGGACGGCGGCCTCACGTGGAGGCTCGGGCTGCGCGAGGGCGTCATGTTCACCGACGGCACCCCGCTCGACGCCGAGGCAGTGCGCATCAACATCCAACGCCACATCGACAAGGTCACCTCGCCCGCGCATGCCCTGGCCGTCCGCATCGCGGCGATGCGTGTCGTCGACCCGCTCACCCTGGAGATCGCGCTCACAGAACCCTTCGGGGTGTTCCCGCTGATGTTCGCCCAGCCCATCAGCACCGGGTCCCTCGGTGTGATCATCTCCCCCGCCGCGCTGCAGAAGTACGGGGCGGACATCGGCTCCCATCCCGTCGGTGCCGGACCGTTCATGTTCGTCGAGTGGATCCGCGACTCGCGCATCGTGCTCGAGCGCAACCCGAACTACTGGCAGAAGGGCCTGCCGTATCTCGACAAGCTCGAGTTCCGTCCGCTGTCGGACACGGAGAGCCGCTACGCCTCCATCCAGAACGGCGACGTCGACATCATCTACGGCGCATTCAACGAGGAGCTCGTGCGCGCCGTACAGGACGAGAACCTGACCGTCTACTACGGCGAGCAGAACGGCGGCGAGCTCCTGTACTTCAACTTCAACCGCCCGCCGTTCGACGACAGGCGCATGCGCGAGGCCGTGGTCCGCGCGATCGATCTCAAAGCGCTTTCCGCTGTCCACTACGGCAACCAGATCGTCCCGGCCGACAGCCTGTTCACCGCCGCAAGCCCCTACCACGACGACGCGGCGTCGACACTGTGGCCGACGCACGACCCCGCGCGGGCGAAACAGCTCGTCGACGAGTACCGGGCGTCCGGGGGCAACCCCGACTTCGTCCTGAAGACGGTCAACACCTGGCTCGACTTCGCCGCGTTCATCCAGGCACAGATGGCCGCGGTCGGGATCACCGTGAAGGTCGAGGTCTACGACCTGGCGCAGTACGCCTCGCAGGTGGTGCAGAGCGGGGACTTCGATCTGTCGACCACGGTCGGGTCGTTCGACAACCCGTACCCGGGCGCGGTGCGGCTGCTGAGCTCCACCGGCAACCAGAACTACGGCAAGTACAACAACCCGCAGGTCGACGACCTGCTCGACCAGGCCGCCGGCACCGTCGACGAGACGCAGCGGCAGGCCGACTACCGCGAGGTCGAGAAGATCGTCAACGAGGACCTGGTGTTCTGCTGGCTCAGCCGCGGATTCGTCTCGACGATCACCCGCAACGACGTGAAGGGCGTCGTCCGCTACCTGTTCCGCGACATGTACTTCGCCACGCTGTGGCTCGACCGGTGACCGCGGTCGGCCCGGGCGGGCGCCGACACGGGAGTTCGACGATGACCCACACACTTGTGCCCGCCACGGAAGCGGACGGCCGGATCACCGCGCTGCTGGCCGCCGTCCGCCTGCAGCGTCCGGCCTTCGAGGGAGCGGCCCTGCGCGCCGAGGAGGAGCGCACGCTCCCTGCGGACATCGTCGCGATGATGCGCGACCTCGGCCTGTTCTGGCTCAAGACCCCGACCGAGCTCGGGGGGAGCGAGATCGACCCGATCTCGTTCTGCGACGTCCTGGAGGAGATCGCCTACTACGACGCCTCGGCGGGCTGGGCGGCGATGATCGGGAACGGTACCACCGGCTGCATCGCGGCCTGGCTGGCCGACGAGGGGATCGCCGAGATCTTCACCGACGGCCCGCTGCCGATCATGGCGGGCCAGTTCACGCCGCGCGGGTCGGCGACAGCGGACGGCGACGGCTTCCGCGTGTCGGGCCGCTGGAGCTTCTCCAGCGGCATCCTCCACTCGTCGTGGCTGGTCGGTGGCTGCCGCATCGACGGCACCGACGAGCTCGTGCTCGCCGTGGTGCCCAAGAGCGAGGCCACGGTGCACGACACCTGGCACGTCGCCGGCCTGCAGGGCACGGGGAGCCACGACTTCTCGCTCACCGACGTCCACGTCCCGGCGGCGCGCATCTGCCGCTGGTTCGGAGCTGCGCCGAAGCGGGGCGGGTTGCTCTTCCGGCAACCGCAGCTGCTCTTCCTCGCCAACGAGCTGAGCCCTGTCGCCGTCGGCATCGCCCGCCGCGCGGTCGACGACATGTACGAGATGGCCGCGGCCACCGCGCGCGGGCCCCGCGGGTCGGTTCTCGCCGATCGCCTCGCGTTCCAGAAGGACATCAGCGTGGCGGAGAGCCGGGTCCGCGCGATGCAGCTGCTCTACCGCGACGCCGTGGCACAGGGCTGGGAGATCGCGCGCACCGGCGCGGACGCCTCGGACGTGCTGGTCACGCGGCTGCGCGCCCAGCACACGCTGATCGTCGAGGAGTGCCTGGATGTGGTCTCGCGGATCTTCCGATACGGCGGCGGGCGCGCCCTCTCGCTGAAGAACCCGATGCAGCGCCACCTGCGCAACCTGACCGCCGCGATGCAGCACGTCTACATCTCCGACGAGAACTACGAGGTCGCCGGCCGGGCCCGGATCGCCGAGGTCGCGGCGGGGCGCCCGTGAGCACGGCGAGCTGCGACACCAGCGCCGTCCCGTTCGGTGACGACCACGGGGACCTCGACTTCTCCCCCATGTTCACGCCGGTCACGGTCCGCGGAATGACGCTCGCCAACCGTTTCGTCCTGCCCGCGATGCAACGCAAGTGGTGCGCGAACGGCGAGCCGATGCCCCAGCTCATCGAGTACTACCGGCGCCGGGTCCTCGGCGGCAGCGCGCTCGTGATCACCGAGGCCTGCGCCGTCGACCACCCGACGGCCACACAGGTGCCGCACTACGGGTGGATATCCGAGGCCACCCGCGACGCCTGGGCCGACGGCGTGCGGCGGGTCCGCTCGGCGGGCGGGCACATGTTCGTCCAGCTCTTCCACGAGGGTGCGTGCCGCTCGGAGGGCGGGGACGGGCCCCTCTCCGCGTACCCGACGCTCAGTCCGTCCGGGCTGGAGCACCCGGACGTGCCGAGGGGGCGCGCCGCGACGGGCCGGGAACTGGAGGAGATCAAGGACGCGTTCGTGCGCGGCGCCCGCATCACGAAGGAGATCGGCGCGTCCGGCGTCGAGGTGCACGCCTGCCACGGCTACCTGCTCGACCAGTTCCTCTGGGCCGGCACCAACCGGCGCACCGACGGGTACGGCGGACCGGACATCCGCGACCGCGTGCGGTTCCCGGCCGAGATCGTCGCGGCGATCCGTGACGCCGTCGGCCCCGGCTTCCCGATCTCACTGCGGTTCTCGCAATGGAAGGAGATCGACTACGGCGCGCGCATCGCCGAGACGCCCGGTGAGCTGGAGCTGATGCTCGGGATCCTGCGCGACGCGGGCGTGGACATGTTCCACGCCTCGGCCCGCCGGTTCTGGATCCCCGAATGGCCCGGCTCCGAGCTCGGCATCGCGGGCTGGACGAAGAAGCTCACCGATGCGGTGGTGGTCGGGGTCGGCAGCGTGGGCTACGACCTCGACGTCATGGAGAGCCTGCGCACGCAGAAGGAGGCGAACTCCACCGGGCGGGCGGGGCTCGCCGAACTGCTGCGCCGCTTCACGGCGGGCGAGTTCGACCTCATGTCCGTCGGACGCGGGCAGATCGCCGACGCCGAGTGGGTGCACAAGGTCCGCGAGGGCCGGTTCTCGGACATCCGCCCGTTCGTCCGTGCCGACGTCCGGTCGCAGGCCGAGCCCTGACCCAACCCCCTGCATCGGTTGACGCAACCCGTGAGTTGCTATAACGTCGCAACCGTTCAGTTGCTACTCACTGGAGGTTGCCATGGGTTTTCCCGATCGCATCGAGCGGACCGTGGAGGTCGCGCACCCACCGGCCAAGGTGTGGGCTGCGCTCACCACGGCCGAGGGGCTCGGTACCTGGTTCGGCAACGAGGCGACGATCGACCTGCGCCCGGGTGGATCGGCCCGAATGACATGGACCGACGGTCACGCCGCCGACATGCGGGTCGAACGTGTCGAGGAGCCGACGGTGTTCGGCTTCACCTGGCATATCTTCGGCCTGCCCGATGAGGATCCGCGCCGCACGTACGTCGAGTTCACGCTCGAACCGGCCGGTACAGGCACCCGGCTGACCGTGGTCGAGTCCGGCTTCGCCCAGCTGCCGGAAGACACCTTCCGCACTGCCTTCGACGGCAACACCAAGGGCTGGGCGAGCGAGCTGGGCGAACTGGTCGACTACCTCGATGCCGCCTGAGATCGAGGCGATCGCCGAGCAGGTCTTCATCGCCCTGGCCGACCCGAGCCGGCGCGCCATCCTGGCCGCGCTGGCGTCGGGGGGCCCGGCCACGGCCACGGACCTGGCCGATCGGCTGCCGATCACACGGCAGGCGATCGCCAAACACCTGGCCCTGCTCACCGAGGTCGGCCTGGTGACGGCCGAACCGGGCGAGCGGCGCCGGGTGCGCTACCGGCTGCGCTCCGCGCCGATGCAGGTGGCACAGCAGTTCCTGGCCGCGCTGGCCCGCGACTGGGACGGCCCGCTCGACGCGTTGAAGAACCACCTCGACCGGTCCGCGTCCGGGCCCGCCACGGACCCGCTCCACGAAAACCGAGGTGAATCGTGAGTGACCATGCATTCACGGCGGTACAAAACGGTAATACCGGTCAGCGCACGAGCGCGGCCCTGATCCGAAAGGTGGACTCGCGATGAAGACGCCCCCGATCGTCACGCCGCAGGAGTGGGAGGCAGCGCGCCAGCAGTTGCTGGTGAAGGAGAAGGAGGTCACCCGCGTCCGCGACGCACTGGCCGCGGAGCGCCGGCGGATGCCGTGGCTGGCGGTGGAGAAGAACTACGAGTTCGTCGGACCCTCGGGCAGGGCGAGCCTGCTCGATCTGTTCGAGGGCCGCCGCCAGCTGATCATCTACCGCGCATTCTTCGAGCCCGGCGTGCACGGCTGGCCCGACCATGCGTGCGACGGCTGTTCCCTCGTGGCCGATCAGGTCGCTCACGTCGCCCACCTGAACGCCCGTGACACCACGCTCGCCTTCGTCTCGCGCGCGCCACAGCCGGACATCGCGCGCGTGAAGGCGCGGATGGGCTGGTCGATGCCCTGGTACACGATGACCGACGAGTTCGACGCCGACTTCGGCGTGGACGAATGGCACGGCACCAACGCGTTCATCCGCGATGGCGACAGCGTGTTCCGCACCTACTTCATCAACAATCGTGGCGACGAGGCCATGGGCGGAACCTGGAGTTATCTCGACATCACCGCGCTCGGACGCCAGGAGGAGTGGGAGGACTCACCCGAGGGCTACCCCCAGACACCGCCGTACGAGTGGTGGAACTGGCACGACGCCTACGGCGATGCCGAGCTGTCACAGGAGCGGCTGGCCGAGGTCGCCGCGGCCGGCACCACCACCGGCCGGCCCCCGGAAGACCGAGGACCGGCCGGCTGCTGCTGATCGGGTGGAGCTACGAGGGCATCAGGGTGTCGAGGACTTCCAGGTGCCCGCCCAGAAGAGCTCGCTGGACAGATAGCGGGAGACACCCTTCACGTCCGGCTGTGCGATCGCGGCCTTCGCCGCACGGGAGAGCCACAACACCGGCAGGTCGGTGTTGATGAGCTCCTGCGCCTTCTGGTAGGCCGCGACCTGCACCGCCGGATCGGTCGAGCTCTTGGCCTCGTCGAGCGCGGCGTCGACCTGCGGGTTGGAGTACTTGCCGTAGTTGTTGATGCCGCCGGTGTAGAACTGGTTGAACATGAACGGGAACGGGTTCTCGTAAGGCCCGCTGATCCAGGTCGCGGTGCCGAACTGGGTGCCCTGGACCACCGGCCCGATGAACGTCGAGATGTCGTCGAACTGCAGGGTGACGTTCACCCCGATCGCGGCCCACTGCGCCTGCAGGAACTGGGCCATCTGATGGTCGTCCGGCGAGTTGCCGGTGTTGAAGGTGAAGTCCGGGTTCCCACCGGTGGCCTTGTAGTCGGAAATCAACTGCTTGGCCTTCTCGACGTCGAACTTCGGGTAGCTGTCGGCCGCCTTCTGGCTGTAGTACTGGTCGCCCTCGGCGAATGCCGTCGACGCGAGCTGGCCTGCGTTGTCGTACTGGGTGGCATTGAGCGCCTTCGGGTCGATCGCCCGGATGAGGGCCTCCCGGACGCGGCGGTCGTCGAGCGGCGCCTTGGTCAGGTTGAAGTAGAGGAACTGACCGTCGCCGCCTGCGCCGTAGTACGTCACGAGATCCTTGTTCGCCGACGACCGCGAGACCTCGCTGAAGAAGCCACCGATGTCGAGGTCGATGTCCCCGTTGACCACCGACACGTAACGGCTGTCGGTGTCGGGCAGCGGCCGGAACTCGATCCCGTCGAGGTAGGGCTTGCCCTTGTCCCAGTAGTTGTCGAACCGCTTCACCGTGATCTTGTTGTTCGGGATCCAATCCACGAAGGAGAAGGGACCGGCGCCGACGGGATGGCGTCCGTAGTCGTCGCCCCACTTCTGCACGGCGGCGGGCGATGCGATCGTGCCGAGGTTGCCCGAGGAGAACGGCAGCGCGAACGAGACGGGGAACGAGCCGGTCGGGCGCTTCAGCGTGAACGTGACCGTCAGGTTGTCGGTGGCGGTCATCGTGTCGATGGGTTCGGTGTAGAGGTGCCCGAGGGCGGTCGGGATGTCCCGCTGCCTCGCGACGTTGAAGATCACCGCATCGGCGTCGAGCGGTGTGCCGTCCTGAAAGGTCACGCCAGGACGGAGCTTCAGCACCCAGGTGGTGCCCTCGTCCGGCGTGGTCATCGACTCGGCCAGCAGTGGCTGTGGCACACCCTTGCTGTCCATCTTGAGGAGCGAGTCGTAGATCGCCGACGCCATGAGGTTGGACCCGATCGTCGGGTCGAAGGACCTTGCCTCGGTGTACATCCCGACGATCAGCGTGCCGCCCCGCTGTGGCGTGCCCTCCGTGGCCGGGTCCCCGCCGAACGGCTTCGACGTGTCGAGCCCGGCCGCGCTGGTCACCTGGGTACCGAGATCGGACCCGCACGCCGTGGCGACCAGCGCCAGCGCGAGCAGGAGGCCCAGGGCCGCCAGGCTCCGGCGAGGCCTCGTCCGCACACTCCGATGTGTGTTCATCGACCCACTTCACCCTACGTAATTCGCCCAGCAGCTTTGCCGGACGAATCTGTGATACATGGAAATTCAGGACAAAAGGGCTCTCACAGTGCCGAGTCCATTACCAGCCGCCGGATAGACGTCATGGCCCCTGCACCCGCGCTGATGCCGCGGACGGCCCAGCCAAGCACGACGTGCGACCCCAAGCTGGCCACCACGTGCACCGGAACTTGTCATTGCGTGCAGTGCCTCCGCGATCGTTTCCAGGGTGATATATGAGGCTAGCCTAACCTCCGCTAAGGTCCTCCTGATCACGCCAGAACCGGAGGAATCGCCGTGAGAGGGACAGCACCGTGAACCCGAGAGTCCTGCGAGCCGCTGCGGCCGTGCTGGCGCTGGTTGCGCTGACAGCCGCCTGCGGAGGCGCCCCGGCTCAACCAGCCGCACCGGGCGCGCCTGCCGCACCCGGCGGGTCCGCCACCGACACGTTTCCCGTCACCGTGACCGGCAAGATGGGCACAGCGGTGATCCCCGCCGCGCCGCAGAGGGTCGTCACCGTCGGCCTGCGCGACCAGGACTTCGTCCTTGCGCTCGGGGTCCAGCCCGTCGGGGTCGCCGAGTGGTACCCCGAGGTCGCCGGCGGAATCGGGCCGTGGGCGAAGCAGGCGGTGGGCACCTCGGCACCGAAGGTCGTCGCCTCGATCGACTCGGTGAACATCGAGGCGGTCGCCGCGTTGCAGCCGGACCTGATCCTGTCCATCTACGCCGCCTCCGACCCGTCGGTGTACGACAAGCTGTCGAAGATCGCGCCGACCGTCACCGCGCCCGCCGGCACCGAGGACTACGCGCTGTCCTGGGAGCAACAGCTCACCCAGACCGGTGCCGCGCTGGGGCAGTCGGCCAAGGCCGCCGCGCTGGCGACGGACCTGGGCGGCAAGATCGCGGCGGCCAAGGCCGCGCACCCGGAGTTCTCCGGCCAGAGCGTCATCTACGGCGGTCTCGGCGGCGAGCCGGGTGCATACACCTCCACGGATCAGCGCGGCCGGTTCATGACGTCGCTCGGGTTCACGATCCCGGTGGCGATCGACGGCCTCGCCACACCCGAGGAGGCGTACTTCGTCGGGATCAGCAAGGAGAACTACCGGATGTTCGACACCGACGTCGCGGTGATCGTCGGGAGCACGGCCGACCCGGCGGAGGCTGTCGCGGCCGAACCGCTCTACGGCGACCTCGCCAACGTGAAGGAGGGGCGGGCGGTCTTCCTCAACGAGCTCAACGGCGTCTGGGCCGCCGCGCTCGCCTACGACAGCCCGCTCAGCCTCCCCTACACCCTGGACAACTTCGTGCCCGCGCTCGCCGCAGCCGCGGACAAGAACCCGGCCACCGCCGTTCCCACGGAGCCGCTGCTCACCGCTGCCGGCTGACCCGCCGTCCATAACCCGAGAGAGAGCCCGACCCGGACGCCGGGTCGGGCTCTCCTCGTTCAGGTGCCGATCAGTCCGCTGCGCGCACCAGGGCAGTGAGCGCTCCGGACCAGGTGCGTGCCAGATCCTCGACGGCCTCCTGGTCGAGAACCCCGGCAGGCCACGACCAGTGCACGACGAGCTGCGGGCCGCCGGGCAGGTCCTGCGCCATCGCGGTGACGCTCAGGGCGTGCCCGAGCGGCATGCCGTCGTCCATCGACACCTCCGCCGCCTCCTCCTCGCCCGAGACGGCCGCCCACTCCTCCTCGAACCCGGATCGGGTGTAGCCGAAGCGGCCGAGGTAGTTGAACTCGATCTGCGGTGCCGGCAGTCCCGCGAGCACCGGCGCGGTGGACGAGTCGAGGTGGCGCAGCAGCCCGTATCCGATACCGCCGTCGGGCACCGTGGCTCGATGCTCACGGACGCGATCCACGGCGCGCGCCGCGGCCGACGGGTCGCCGGCGGCGGTGCCGAGATCGACGTCGCCGGTGTCGGGGCGCAGCGGGTGGACGCTGGTGAACCAGCCGACCGTCCGGGACAGCTCCGCCCCGTCGAGGAGCTCCTCCGCGCGGCCGTGGCCCTCGACGTCGACGAGGACCCCGTTGCCCGCGGCGCCGCCATGGCGGCGTCGCCAGTCACCGACGGCCAGCGCGAGTGCGGCGAGCAGGACGTCGTCGATGCCGGCGCCGTACGCCGCGGGAGCCGGCCCGAGCAGGGGCTCGGTCACCTCCCTGGGGAGCACCACCCGCAGGTCCCGCTGGGTCCCGACCGTGTCGACGGTGCGGTCGAGCGGCCGGTGCAACGGCAGCGGCGAGCTGTCTCGCAGCATCGACGTCCAGAGCGGCAGCTCGGCGGCCCGCCCGGCCGCTGATGCGGTGAGCGCGGTGGCCCAGCGCCGGAACGAGGTGCCCGCGTCCGGCAGGGTGGCGGGGCGGCCCGCGCGCAGCCCGCTCCAGGCCGCTGCCAGGTCGAGCGGAAGGATCCGCCACGAGACACCGTCGACCACGAGGTGGTGCAGGCACAGCAGCAGCCGGCCTGGAGCGGCACGTCCCGCGTCGAACCAGACGACCTGCGCCATCACCCCGCCGTCCGGGTCGAGCCGGTCCCTGGCTCGCTCCGTCTCGGCCGTGATCACCGCAGCGCGGGCGTCGAGGTCGAGGCCTGCGACGTCGACGCGGCGCACCCATTGCGCGGCGTCCACATCGGCAGGCGCCGGGACGTGCAACGACCAGTGGGTCCCGCCTGCGGAGCGCACGAGGCGGGCACGCAGCAGGTCGTGGTGCCCGGCCAGCGCCCGGATCATCGCGACGAGCGCTTCCATGTCGAGCTCGGCGGGGGTGCTGAGCAGCGCCACCTGGTGGTAGCGGGCGAAGGGGCCGCCGAGCTCACGCAGGTCGTGCATGACCGGGGTGAGCGGGACCGTTCCCGAGCCGTCGTCCGTCACCGGCGACGGGAGCTCTTCGAGGGCCGTCGCGACCTCCGCCAGCGCGGCGGCGGTGCGGTGCGTGAACACCTGCCGCGGCGTGACTCGCAGCCCCGCGGCACGCGCCCGCCCGACCAGTGCCATCGCGAGAATGCTGTCGCCCCCGAAGGCGAAGAAGTCGTCGTCGACACCGATCCGTGGCAGCTCCAGCACCTCGGCGACGGCCCGGCACAGCGCCACCTCCTGAGCGGTGCGTGGTTCCCGGTCCGACACCTGCGCGGCCAGGTCGGGCGCGCGCAGCGCGGCGCGGTCGAGCTTGCCGTTGGCGAGCAGCGGCAACCGGTCGAGCACCACGACCGCGGCCGGCACCATGTGCTCCGGCAGGGACGAGGCCACGTGCGCACGCAGCTCCGCTGGTTCGAGCGACATAGCGGCCTCCGCGGCTGCCTCGACGTGCGCGACGAGCGTGCCGCGGCTGCCCGCCGGCACCGTGACGACCGCGCGTCCGACGCCGGGGTGGCGTTCCAGCGCGGCCTCGACCTCGCCGGGCTCCACCCGGTGGCCCCGGATCTTGACCTGGTCGTCGGCACGCCCGCCGTAGGCGAGGATTCCCGCCTCGTCGAAGCGGGCGAGGTCCCCGGTGCGGTACATGCGCTCACCCGGGTACCACGGGTCGGCGACGAACCGCTCGGCCGTGGCGTCCGGGCGGCCGAGGTAGCCACGGGCGAGCCCGGCGCCGGCGAGGTAGAGCTCCCCCGCGACCCCCGGTGGCACCGGGCACAGCCCGGCGTCGAGGACGTAGGCGCGGGTGTTCGCCACCGGGCGCCCGATCACCGGCCGCTCGGCATCCGCGACGCTCGCCACCAGCGCGTCCACCGTGGACTCGGTGGGTCCGTAGAAGTTGAACGCCGCGGTGCCGTCCAGGCCTCGCAGCCGTTCCCACAGCGTCTCGCCGACGGCCTCGCCGCCGAACCCGACGACGGCGAGCGGGCAGCGTTCCCCGTCGAACAGTCCCAGGTCGGCGAGCTGCGCGAGATGCGACGGGCTGAGCTCGACGAAGTCGACCTCGCGCAGCAGATCCACGAAGTGGTGGGGATCGGCCCGGACCTCCTCGGTCACGACGTGCACGCAGTGGCCGTCCAGCAGCCACAGCTGCGGCTGCCACGAGGCGTCGAACGCGAACGACCAGGCGTGCGCCACCCGCAGGTGGCGGCGTGCGGTGCGCTCCCGCGCCGGGAGGTGCACCTGGGCGCGGTGGCTCGCGAACAGGTTGACCAGCCCGCGGTGCGGCACGACCACGCCCTTCGGGCGCCCCGTCGAGCCCGAGGTGTGGATCACGTACGCGGGGTGCTCCGGGAGCAGCGGCCCGGTCCGGTCGGAGTCGGAGAGGGGGTCACCCGACCAGCCGCCGAGGTCGAGGACGTCCAGGTTCAACCGGGGCGGCCCGTCCTCGGGCAGACCGACCCCGGAGTCCGTCAGGACCAGCAGCGGCGCGGCATCGGCGAGGACATCGCGCAGGCGTTGCACCGGGTACGCCGGGTCGAGCGGCACGTAGGCCGCGCCCGCGGTGTGCACCGCGAGGATCGCGGCGATCGCCTCCGCGGTGCGGGGCAACGCGACGGCCACGAGCTGTTCGGGGCCGGCGCCGTGCGCGACGAGCAGCCGAGCGAGGCGGTTCACGCGATCGGCCAGTTGCGCGAACGACCATGCGATGCCGGTCGAGGCGAGCGCGGGTGCGTCGGGAGTCGCGGCGGCCTGCGCCGCGAACAGCGAGGCGACGGTGGCCGGCTCCACGTCCCGTGCGGTGTCGTTCCAGGTCACGAGCACCCGGTGCTGCTCGGCCTCGTCGAGGACGCCGACGCTGCCGACAGGGCGGTCGGGATCGTCGGCCAGAGCCGTGAGCAGCGCGAGCATGCCGCTGCCCAGCCGCGCGGCCGTCACGTCGTCGAACAGGTCGGGGCGGTACTCAGCGGTGAGCCGGATCTGCTCGGCCACGATGCTCTCGCCGAGTGCCTCCACCTCCCACGTCAGCGGGTAGTGGGTGGCGTCGACGCTGTCGCGCTCACGCACGCGCACACCGTCGGATGCGCCCAGCTCGGGGTCGCCGCCGGGGTAGCTCTCGAACACCACGAGCGTGTCGAACAGCTCGCCGATCCCGGCCTGCCGGGCGATCTCGGTCAGGCCCAGGTGCTGGTGCTCCAGCAGCGCTGTTCCCTCGTCCTGGATGCGGGCGAGCAGAGCGCCGAACGCTTCCGCCGGACGGATGCGGGTGCGCACCGGAACCGTGTTGATGAACAGCCCGACCATGGTCTCGACCCCGTCGAGCTCGGGCGGGCGCCCGGCCACGGTTGCACCGAACACCACGTCGTCGCGCCCCGTGAGGCGACCGAGCAACACCGCCCACGCGCCCTGCACCAGGGTGTTCAGCGTGAGACCGCGGGCGCGAGCCAGCTCCACGAGACGCGCGGTGAGCTCCCTCGTCGTGTGCACGGTGTGCCGGCGTGGGGTCATCGGGTCGCGGGCCGGGGCGGCCGGCGCGAGCCTCGTCGGCTCCGTGATCCCGGCCAGCTGCGCTGCCCAGGCCCTCTGCGCGGTACCGCGGTCGCGTGCGGCGAGCCAACCGAGGTAGTCGCGGTAGGACGCCGGAGCCGGTACCGCGGCGGGGTTCCCGTCGTGGTCGTAGAGAGCGGCGAGGTCGGCGAGCAGCGGTGCGGTCGACCAGCCGTCGAGCAGCAGGTGATGGTGCGAGATCAGCAACCGGTGCTGCTGGTCGCCGGCGCGCACCAGCACCGCGCGCAGCAGCGGCGCTTCGGCCGGGTCGAAGCGGCGGCGTTCGTGCGCGCACTCCTGCTCCCAGGCCGCCTCGAGGTCGGGCCGATCCCGCAGGTCCACCTCACGCCACGGCGCGGGGCCCGCGCGGCCGACGAGCGCGACGGGACGACCGGAGCGCAGATACCTGAAGGACGCCCGCAGCTGCGGGTGCCGCACCAGCAACGCGTCGATGCAGCGGCGCAGGCGATCGGTGTCGATCGGCCCGTCGATGTCGAGGGAGAACTGGACGGTGTAGACGTCCGTGCTCGTGCCCAGCTCCATGGCGGCGTGGAACAGCAACCCTGCCTGCAGCGGGGCGAGCGGGAGCACGTCGACCAGGTCGGGCGCCACGGCGGACACCTCGGCGGCCTCGTCGGCGGTCAGCTCGACGAGGGTGAGACCGGACGAGCCGTCGGCAGGCACGACATCCGGCCGCACCCCGGCCACAGCGGCCAGCCCCGCCGCGCTGCGGTGCCGGAACACGTCGCGGGCGGTGATCACCAGCCCGGCGGCGCGGGCGCGTCCGACGAGCTGCATGCCGACGATGCTGTCGCCGCCGAGCGCGAAGAAGTCGTCGTCCACCCCGACCCGTTCCAGACCGAGCACGTCGGCCAGCACGGCGCAGAGCACCTCCTCGCGGGGGGTGCGCGGACGGCCCGCGGAGACGGCCGCGGCCAGGTCCGGCGCCGGGAGCGCGGCGCGGGCGAGCTTGCCGGCGGTGGTGCGCGGCAGCGCGTCCAGCACGACGACGGCGACCGGCACCATGTGGGCGGGCAGCAGGCGGGCGGCGTGGCGGCGCACCTGCTCCGGGTCGACCGGGCCGGTACCGGCGGCTACGACGTAGCCGACGAGCCGTCGCACGCCGGGGACGTCCTCGCGAACCACCGCGGCTGCGGACGCCACGCCCGGGTGCCCGGCCAGCACCGTCTCGACCTCGCCGAGCTCGATGCGGAAGCCGCGCAGCTTCACCTGGTCGTCGGCCCGGCCGAGGATGCGCAGCACTCCGTCGCGGGTCCACGTGGCCCGGTCGCCGGTGCGGTACATCCGCTCCCCCGGTGTCCAGGGATCGGCGACGAACCGCTCCGCGGTGAGGCCGGGACGGCGGTGGTAACCGCGCGACACTCCGGTGCCGGCCACGTACAGCTCGCCGACGACACCGGGCGGCACGGGGGCTAGCGCATCGTCGAGGACCAGCGTGCGCACACCGGCCAGCCGGTACGGCCGGCGGCTGCCGTCGACGTCGCCGTGCCAGCCGTACGCGTCCACTGTGGTCTCGGTGGGCCCGTAGAGGTCGTGCGCGGTGACGCCGGTGGCGCACAACCGCTGCCACAGCACGTCGTCGATCGCCTCGCCGCCGACGACGACCACGGAGGGCCGGTGCGCGCCGGCAGTCAGGAGCCCGTGGGCGAACAGCTCGCGCAGGTAGGTCGGGGTCAGGTCGAGGACGTCGATCCGCTGCTCGCTCACCCGCTGCACGAACGCCACCGGCTCGGTGTGGTCGTCGACGACGTGCAGCTCGTGCCCGGCCAGGAGCCACAGCATCGGGTCCCAGGACGCGTCGAAGGTGAACGAGGCCGCGTGCAGCACCCGAAGCCGCCCGCCGCTTCGGTCCATCAGCGTCGCGCGGTGCCCGTCGAGCAGCGCGGCCAGGGCGCCGTGGGTGCCGGTGACGCCCTTGGGGCGGCCGGTGGAGCCGGAGGTGTGGATCACGTACGCGGCCTGCGCGGGATGCGGTGTGGGCAGATCGACAAGCGCGGGGTCGGGCAGGTCGTCGACGTGCACGCGCTGCAGGTCGGGCACACCCTCGGCGTCGCTCGTGGTCAGCACCAGCGTGGGCGCGGCGTCGCTCAGCACCAGCGCGGTGCGCTCGGGTGGGGCGGTCTCGTCGAGCGGCAGGTACGCCGCGCCCGAGCGGAGCACGCCCAGAGCAGCGGGCACCATCCACGCGCGGGGCAGCGCGAGCGCCACGATCTGCTCAGGCCCGGCGCCGTGGCCGCGCAGCACTCGCGCGAGCCGGGCGCTGAACGCGTCGAGCTCGGCGAAGCTCCAGCTCCGCTCGCTGGTGACCAGCGCCGTGGCGCCACGGCCTGCCGCCACCGTCTCGGCGAACACCTGCACGATCGACGGCGCGTCCACAGGGGATCCGGTGGCCCACTCGTGCAGGAGCCGGTCGCGCTCCTCCGCGTCGATGATGTCGATGTCGTGGATGGGCCGGTCCGGAGCCGCCACGACCGCGGCCAACATCCGCTGCAGCCGCTGCGCGAGCGCCTCGGCCGTGGCGCGGTCGAACATGTCGGCCCGGTACTCGACCGCGCCGCTCAGGCCGTCGGTCTCCTCCACGACGTCGAACGAGAGGTCGAACTTCGCCGTGCGCTGCTCCACGATCTCGGGGCGGTCGCTCAGCCCGGTGAGCCCGAGGCTCGATGCGGCGCCCGCGGCAGGCAGGTACACGACCATCACCTGGAACAGCGGGTGCCGTGCCAGCGAGCGTGGGGGGTTGAGATGCTCCACCACCTGCTCGAACGGCACGTCCTGGTGGGAGAAGGCGGCGAGATCGGTCTCGCGGACCCTGGCGAGCAACGCGCGGAACGTGGGGTTGCCGGAGGTGTCGGTGCGGAGCACGAGGGTGTTGAGGAAGAACCCGACGAGGTCGTCGAGCTCGTCCTCGGAACGGCCGGCGATGGGGCTGCCCAACGGGATGTCGGTGCCCGCACCCAACCGCGTCAGCAACGCGGCGACGGCCGCCTGCACCAGCATGAACATGCTGACGTCAGCGGAGCGGGCCAGCTCTCGAAGACCTGCCTCGATACCGGCGTCGAGGGTGAAGGTCACCAGACCGCCGCGGTGGTCGCTCTCGGCCGGCCGGGCACGGTCGGCGGGGAGGACGAGCTCGTCGGGAAGGTCGCCCAGCGCCGCACGCCAGTACGTGAGCTGGCGAGCGGCGAGGCTTGCCGGGTCGGTGCGGTCGCCGAGCAACGTGCGTTGCCAGCTGGCGAAGTCGGCGTACTGGACGGGGAGCACCGCCTGCTCCGGGGCGTGCCCGGCAAGCCGGGACGCATACGCGGAGCGCAGGTCCTGGATCAGCGGCCGCGCCGACCACTCGTCGGCGGCGATGTGGTTCACCACCAGCAGCAGGACGTGCTCGTTCTCGTGCAGCCGGTACAGCGTGGCGCGCAGCGGGATCTCGGCGTCGAGGGCGAACGCGTGCTCGGCGGCAGCAGCCAGCCGGGCAGGGAGGTCGTCCTCGTCGACGGGTTCGACCACCAGCGGCACCGGATCCGGCTCGAGTACGACCTGGGTCGGCACGCCGTCGTGCTCGGCGATCACGGTGCGGAGCACCTCGTGCCGGGTGACGAGGTCGACGAGCGCCTCTCGCAGGGCTGCGACGTCGAGCCCGCCGGTCAGCCGCCATGCCGTGGGGATGTTGTAGGTCGGACCCGGGCCCTCGACCTGGAACAACGCCCACATCCGCTGCTGGGCGAACGACAGCGGGAGCGGCGCGGTCCGGGGCGCACGGATGAGCCGGGGCCGTGGGGATTCGGCGCCCGTCTCGCTGTCGATCACCGCTGCCAGGCCCTCGACCGTCGGGTGGTCGAACACCGCACGCAACGGGAGCGCCGCGCCCAGCTCCGTGCGCGCACGCGCGATCAGGCGCATCGCGAGCAACGAGTGGCCGCCCAGGCCGAAGAAGCTGTCGTGGACACCGACCCGCTCCACACCGAGCACGTCGGCGACGATCGCCGCCAGGACCCGCTCGGTCGGGGTGCGCGGTTCCCCGCCCGCCGACGGCCGGGCCGTCGGAGGCGCGGGCAGCGCGGGGCGGTCGAGCTTGCCGCTCGGGCTCAGCGGTAGCGCGTCCAGTTCGAGGATCGCTCCCGGCACCATGTGTTCGGGCAACCGGGCTGCGAGGAGCTGCCGCAGCTGCTCCGGGTCCGTCATGGCGCCGTGGGACGGCACCACGTAGCCGACGAGGCGCTGATCGCCGGGCCGGTCTTCGCGCAGCACCACCGCGGCCTGGGCCACCGAGTCGTCGGCGAGCAACCCGGCCTCGATCTCGCCGAGTTCGACGCGGAACCCGCGCAGCTTCACCTGGTCGTCGGCCCGGCCCCGGTACTCCAGCACCGGCCCGACCCAGCGGGCCAGGTCACCGGTGCGGTACAGACGCTCACCCGGCGACCAGGGATCCGCGACGAACCGTTCGGCGGTGAGCCCCGGGCGTCCGAGGTAGCCGTGGGCGAGCTGGCTTCCCGCGAGATAGAGCTCTCCCACGACGCCGTCCGGCACGGGCGAAAGCCGCGCGTCGAGCACCAGCGTGCGCGTGTTCCACACCGGTGCTCCGATGGGGACGGTCGCGCCGGGGGCGGCCCCGTCGCTCCGGTGCCAGGTGACGTCCACCGACGCCTCGGTGGGCCCGTAGAGGTTGTCCAGCCGGACTCCCGGCAGAAGGGTGTGGAACCGGGTCGCCAGCTCGGCGGGCAGCGCCTCTCCGCTGCAGATCACGCGGCGCAGCCCGGTGCAGTCGCCCGCGGCAGGGTCAGCGAGGAACTCCGCGAGCATCGACGGGACGAAGTGGACGGTGGTCATCCGCTCGCGGCGGATGGTCTCCGTCAGGTAGGCCGGATCCCGATGGCCGTCGGGACGGGCGAGCACCAGCGTCGCCCCGGCGAGCAGGGGCCAGAAGAACTCCCACACCGAGACGTCGAAGCTCGACGGGGTCTTCTGCAGCACCCGGTCGTCGGCACCGATGCCGTAGGTGTCCTGCATCCAGGCCAGCCTGTTGACGATCCCCGACTGCGGCACGACCACGCCCTTGGGCCGCCCGGTCGAGCCCGACGTGTAGATGACGTACGCCGGGCTCCCGGCCCCGTGGCCGGATGGGCGCTCGTGCGTGTGCAGGCGTCCGGGCGCGTGGCTCTCGAGCTCGGCGGCGAAGGCCGCGGTGTCGATCCGCAGCGCGCCGGGCAGGTCGGAGGCGGCGAGGACCACCGTCGGCCGGGCGTCGTCGAGCATGAACCGCAGGCGCTCGGGCGGGTAGGTGGTGTCGAGCGGCAGGTACGCGGCGCCTGCCTGATGCACGGCGTGCAGCGCGACGACCAGCTCGGCGGACCGCGGCAACGCCACACCGACCACCGAGCCAGGTCCGACCCCGCGATCGCGCAGCAGCCGGGCCCAGCGGCCGACCAGGGCGTCCAGCTCGGCGTAGGTCAGCGCTGTGCCCTCGGCCAGCACGGCGACGGCGTCCGGTGTGCGGTCCACCTGCTCGACGAACAGCTCGGGCAGTGTGCGGTCGGGCACCGGATGAGCGGTGCCGGGATCGAGCACAGCGGCCCGTTCGACGGGCGTGAGCATCTCGACGGCGCCGATCGGGCGGTCCGGGTCGGCCGCCACCTGCTCCAGCAGGCCGACGAGCCGGGCGAGCAACAGCTCGGCGCCGGTGGCGTCGATGCGGTCGAGCGCGTGGTCGAGCAACACGGTGACCGCGCCGTCCGGGTGGTCGACGACCGTGACGTGCAGATCGAACTTCGCGTGGGTGGTGGCCAGCGCGAACCACCGGGCGGGCAGCCCGAGCCGGGTGCCGCCGTGGTCGGCCAGCCGGTGGTAGCCGCTCATCACCTGGAAGAGCGGGTTGCGACCGGCTTCGCGCGGCGGGTTCAGCGCCTCCACTACGAGGTCGAACGGGACGTCCTGGTGGTCGAACGCCGCGAGGTCGGTCTCCCGGGTGCGCGCCAGCAACTCGGTGAAGGTGGGGTCGCCCGCGAGGTCGCTGCGCAGCACCACCGTGTTGACGAAGAAGCCGACGAGGTCGTCGAGAGCAGCGTCGGCGCGTCCGGCGACGGGCACCCCGAGCGGGATGTCGTCACCGCCGCCGAGCCGGTGCAGCCAGGCGGCCGTCGCTGCGTGGGTGAGCATCGACATGCTGGTACCGGTGCGCGTGCACAGCGAGCGAAGCGCGTCGGCGGTGCCGGCAGGCAGCTCGGCACGCACCTGCGCCCCGAAACCGTCCCGCATGCGGGGCCGCGGGCGGGGTAGCGGGAGCGCGATCTCGTCGGGCACCCCGTGCAGGGCCCGCGCCCAGAACGCGAGCTGGGCGGCCGCGGTGCTCGTCTCGTCATCGGGATCGCCGAGGAGGAGCTGCTGCCACACGGTGTGGTCGGCGTACTGCACGGGGAGCGGCAGCCAGCCGGGCGGCGAGCCCGCCACGCGCGCCGCATAGGCGGTGTCGAGGTCGGCCAGCAGTGGGCGGTCGGACCATTCGTCGGTGGCGATGTGGTGCAGCACGAGGACCAGCACGTGCTCGGACGCCGTGTGCTCGGACGACGGAAGCTCGACGACCGTCACGCGCAGCGGCAGGTCCGTACCGAGGTCGAAGGGGCGCCCGGCGAGGTCGGCGACCAGCTCCGGGAGCTGCGCCTCCGTGGCGGCCACGACCGCGACCTCGGGCTTCGGGTCGTCGAGGATCCGCTGGTACGGCGTGCCGTCACGGTCCTCGACGACGGTGCGCAGCGACTCGTGGCGGGTCACGACGTCGATCACGGCGGCCTGCAGAGCCGTGATGTCGAGGTCGCCGGTGAGCCGCACGACCAGCGGATAGTTGTAGGCCGTGTTGCGGCCCGCCTCGAGGCGGTCGAGCAGCCACAGCCTGACCTGTGCTGGACTCAGCGGGACGAGCGCGGGCCGCGCACCTGCCTGCAGCGGCGGCCGTGCGGGCGCCGACACGACGGCACGCAGGGCCAGGAGTGCGGGCGTGCGCGCCTCGAACAGGTCCCGGATCGCCAGCTCCGCCCCGAGCGCGGTGCGGGCGCGGCTGATCAGGCGGGTGGCGAGCAGCGAGTGCCCGCCCAGGTCGAAGAAGTCGTCCTCCACGCCGACGCCCGGCAGCCCGAGCACCTCGCCGAACAACGTGCAGAGGGTCGCCTCCGTCTCGTTCTCCGGCGGTCTGCTCGCGGAGCGCCGGACCGTCGGCTCCGGGTCGGGCAGCGCGGCGACGTCGAGCTTGCCGTTGGCGGTTAGCGGAAGATCGGCCACCGGGACGAGCGCCGAGGGCACCATGTAGTCGGGCAGCCGCTGCTTCAGCACGGCACGCACGTCGGCCACCAAGGCGCCTGCTCGACGGGCCGAGGCCGGGTCGTTGGCGAGAGGCGTGTCGGTCTCGCCTGCCACGTACGTCCCGACCGGTGTTCCCGGCCCACGGAAGAACACGGCGTCCACGGCGCCGACACCCGACCACGTGACCGCCACCCGGTAGCCCAGCTCCGCGGCCAGCGCCTGCACGTCCTCCTGCTCGACGGCCTCCGGCACGGTGCTGACCAGCCTCGTCCGGGCCCGGGCCACGGGCTCTCCGTCGGCCAGCGCACGCAGGGCGGCGCGCTCTCCGGCCACGCGCACGTCGGGAATCCTGGCGACGCGCAGCAGCTCGGGCCGGTGGCTGCGCAGGTGGTCGGCCAGGCCGTCGAGATCGCCGATCTGCAGCCCCCACAGCAGTGTCGGCGCGTCGGCCACCGGCCGGGCGTCGGTCGGCTCGCGGTGCAGCACCGCGTCGTAGCGGTGGCGGGTCAGCTCGTTGTGCGCGCGGCCCCGCCGGGTGCGGATCGAGACCGCCGTGCCCGGCACCTGCGCCGCGAGGTCGTCGAAGAACTCCGGCGCGAGCAGAAGCTCCTTCTCCATCGCGACCGTGCGCTCGACGGTGCGCGTCACCGTGACGGCATCCTCGGATCCGTCGCGGCGCAGCTCGATGGCCGTCCGCAACGTCGGTAGCAGGCCGAGGTGGCGCACGTCGCCGACGAACACCGCCCCGCCGGGCACCACCAAATCCAGCGCACCTCGGACCACGCGGGCCAGGTAGCCGGCACTGGGGAAGTACTGGACGACCGAGTTGATCACGACGGTGTCGAAGAACCCGGCCGGCAGGCCGCTCAGGTCGTGCGCCGGTCGGGCCATCAGCTCGACGCCTGCGAACCGATCGGGATCGGCTGCGACGTCCGCGCGCAGCTTCGCGATCACCGGCGGCGCCAGGTCGGTGGCCCAGTAGGCCTCGCAGTCCGGCGCGAGCCTGCCCATCAGCAGACCGGTGCCGACACCGATCTCCAGGACACGCCGCGGTGCCAGTTCGCGAATCCGCTCGACGGTCGCCTCGCGCCACTCCCGCATCTCCGCGACCGGGATCGGTTCACCGTCGTAGCTCGAGTCCCAGCCGGCGAACTCCCTGTCCCCGTAGTCGTCGTCGCCGACCACGGTGGGGATCTCGGTGTACTCGTCGGAGTAGACCTCTTCCCACTCGGCGACCTGCTCGGCCTCGACCGCCGCGCGCACCGTGTCGTCCAGCGGCGCGGGCACGACGTAGCCCACCAGCTTCTTCGTCCCGGAGCCCGCAGCGGCATCAGCAACCGCGACCACGGCCGAGCGGGCCACTCCCGGGTGCTCGTCGAGCGCGGCCGCGACCTCGCCCAGCTCCACCCGGTAGCCGCGGATCTTGACCTGGTCGTCGGTGCGGCCGAGGAAATCGATGATCCCGTCGGGACGGCGGCGCACCAGGTCGCCTGTGCGGTACATGCGCTCGCCGGGGCTCCAGGGGTCGGCCACGAATCGTTCCGCGGTGAGCGCCGTGCGGTTCAGGTAACCGCGGGCGAGCCCGATGCCGGCGATGTAGAGCTCGCCGGGCACGCCGTCGGGCACCGGCCGCAGCCAGGCGTCGAGGACGTGGGCACGGGTGGCCCGGATCGGCCGCCCGACCGTAGGGGAGGCGCTGTCGTCGGTGCCGCCACCCAGGGTGTTGATCGTGTACTCGGTGGGGCCGTAGAGGTTGTAGCCGGTGGTGTCGCTCGTGTCGCGCAGCCGGTTCCACACCGCGTCGGAGACGGCCTCGCCGCCGAGCAGCACGAGCGGCGGCCGGTGCGCGCCTACCCGGTCGTCGGCGTCGTCGAGCAGGCCGGCGTCGAACAGGTGGTGGGCGTAGGTGGGCGTCACGTTCACGACGTCGACGGCGTGGGCGTCGCAGTAGGCGACCAGGGCGGCGGCGTCACGGCGCAGCTCCTCGTCGCACACGTGCACCTCGTGGCCCTCGACGAGCCACAGCAGCTCCTCCCACGACATGTCGAAGGCGAACGACACGGTGTGGGCGATGCGCAGCCGCCGCCCGCCGGCCAGTGCGACCGCAGGATCGAAGATCTCGGCGCGGTGGTTGAGCTGCATGTTGGTCAGGCCGCGGTAGGGCGTGACGACGCCCTTCGGCCGCCCCGTCGAGCCGGACGTGAAGATCACGTAGGCGGGATGCTCCAGACGTCCTTCCCGCGAGCGCGCGAACGCGCCCAGCTCGTCGTCGCGAAGCGGCCCGGCGGGCAGCGCGGCACGCTCCGCCAGCACCGCGGGGTCGTCGAGGACCACCGCGGGGACCTCCGCCGCCGCCAGCGCCGCGGCCGTGCGCGAGGTGGTGAGCATGCAGATCGGGTCGGCGTCGAGCAGGATGTCGACGAGGCGTTCGGTGGGGTGATCGAGCTCCAGCGGCAGGTAGGCGGCCCCCGTGCGGAGCACCGCGAAGAGCGCCACCACCATCTCGGTGGAGCGGGGCAGCGCGAGCGCGACGAGCCGCTCCGGGCCGGCCCCGCGGGCGAGCAGCAGCCGCGCGGTGCGGTCGATCGCGGCGTCGAGCTCGGCGTAGGTCAGCCGCTCCCGGCCCGCCACGAGGGCGATGGCGTCGGGTGTGCGGGCGGCCTGCGCCGCAAGCAGGTCGGCGACGGTCTCGGTGGTCGGCAGCTCGGGCAGGGGCGTGCGGTCCGCCCGTTCGGTGGGCAGCAGTGCGTCGACCCGCGCGACGGGCGCGGACGGGTCGTCGAGCAGCTGTTCGAGGATCCGGGTGAACCGTGCGAGGTGGGCGTCGGCGGTGGCCGGCTCGACGACGTCCGGACGGTGGGAGACCATCACCTCGAACCGCTCCCCCGGCGTGACCACCAGGTTCAGCGGGTAGTGCGTGGCGTCCACATTGGACAGACCGGTCACGCCGAAGCGGCGCAGGGCTGCGCGCTGCGCGTCATCGGCCCCGCGCATCACGAACAGCGTGTCGAACAGCCTGCGGTGCCCGGACTCACGCTGGATGATCCCGAGTCCCATGCTCTCGTGCTCCGAGAGCGCCAGGCGCTCGTCCTGCACACGGCGGAGCAGGTCGAGCACCGGCTCCTCGGGACGGAACGACATGCGTGCGGGGACGGTGTTGAGGAACAGACCGATGGTGTCCTCGATGCCGGGGACCTGCGCCGGGCGGCCGGCGACGGCCGTGCCGAACACGACGTCGGTGCGGCCCACGGCGGCGGCGAGCGCGAGCCCCCACGCCGTGGAGAACACGGTGTTGGCCGTGAGGCCGTGCCGGTGCGCGAGGGCACGCAGCCGGTCGCCGGTGTCGGCGGGCAGCACGGTGTCCACCACCCGGGGCGGCCTGGTGGTGGTCGCTGCGGCGGGGTCGACGAGGGTGGGTTCGGCCAGGTCCGCAAGCGCGGCACGCCACGCCGCGGCACCGCGGGCGGGGTCCTGCCCGGCGAGCCAGGCGAGGTAGTCGGCATACGAACCCGGGGCGGGCAGGGCTTCGGACTCACCGGCGTAGTGGGTGAGCAGCGCGGTCAGGAACAGCCACGCGGACCAGCCGTCCCAGAGCAGGAGGTGCCGGTTGACGACGAGCCGGTCGACGTCACCGAGGCGCACCACGAGCAGCCGGAACAGTGGCGGGCTCGCCAGGTCGAAGCGGCGCGCACGGTCGGCCGCCATGACCTCCTCCAGGCGGGCGGAGCGCTCGGCGGGGGGCAGTGCGGACAGGTCGATCTCGGTGACCGGAGGGTCGAGTCGCTCCGCGATGAACTGCACAGGGCCGGGGAGCCCGTCGCTGGTGAACCCGGCGCGGATGCTCGCGTGGGCGGCGAGCACCGCGGCGCAGGCCTCACGCAGGCGGTCGATGTCCACCCGGTGGTCGAGATCGACGGCCTCCTGCACGGTGTAGGCGTCCCCCGCGCCGGAGTCGAACCCGGCGTGGAAGAACAGGCCGTCCTGCAGTGGTGACAGTGGCCAGACCTCGGCCACCGGCACCGGGCTGATCCGGGCGACCTGCGCGAGCTCGGTGTCCGACAGGCCCGCGAGCTCACCGGGGGCGGCCGTCGCCGGTTCCTCGTCGCCGAGCAGAGCGGCGATGCCCGCAGGCGTACGGCCGGTGAACACGTCGCGCGGCCCGACGGCCAGCCCGGCCCGCCGGGCGCGGCTGGACACGCTGATCGAGGAGATGCTGTCGCCGCCGAAGCGGAAGAAGTCGTCGTCGACACCGGCCTGGTCCAGCCCGAGCACGTCGGCGAATACGGCACACAGCACGCGCTCCGCCGTGGTGGCCGGCTCCCGCGACGGGGCGCCGGACCGCGGTGCGGCCGGGGCTGGGAGCGCTGCCCGGTCGAGCTTGCCGCTCGGGGTGACCGGCAGATCGTCGAGCAGCACGAACGCGGAGGGCACCATCGGCTCGGGCAGCGCGGCCGCCAGGTGGGCGCGCAGAGCGTCAGGGTCCGGCCGGCTTCCCGCGGCCGGCACCACATAGGCGACGAGCACGGCCGCCGCGCTGTCCCGGCGGGCGAGCACCGCAGCTCGGGCCACGTCCGGATGCGCGACGAGTGCGGCCTCGATCTCACCCGGCTCGATCCGGTTGCCGCGGATCTTGACCTGGAAGTCGGAACGCCCGAGGTACTCCAGCTCCCCGTCGGGCAGCCTGCGCACCAGGTCGCCGGTGCGATACATCCGGCCGCCGACCTGCCACGGGTCGGCGACGAACCGGTCCGCGGTCAGCCCCGGCCGCGCGTGGTAGCCGCGCGCCAGCTGGACGCCTGCCAGGTACAGCTCGCCGGTCACGCCGTCGGGCACCGGGCGCAGGCAGCCGTCCAGCACGTGCAGCCGGGTGTTCCACACCGGTGCTCCGATGGGGACGGACACACCGTCCTCGTCGGCACACGGGTGGAAGGTGACGTCGACGGCCGCTTCGGTCGGGCCGTAGAGGTTGTGCAATGGGGTGCCGGTGAGCGTGTGCCAGCGCCGTGCGGCGTCGCCGGGCAGGGCCTCGCCGCTGCTGAACACCCGCCGCAGGCTCGCCGACCAGCCCGGACCGGGGTCGCTGCCCAGGTCGGCGGCGAGGAATGCCGTCAGCATCGAGGGCACGAAGTGCATCGTGGTGATCCGCGCGTCATGGACGAGCCCGGCGAGGTAGGCCGGGTCGCGGTGTCCGTCCGGGCGGGCGAGCACCACGGCGGCGCCCTCGCACAACGCCCAGAAGAACTCCCACACCGACACGTCGAACGTGGCCGGGGTCTTCTGCAGCACCCGGTCGTCGGCGTCGAGGCCGTACTCGTGCTGCATCCACGCCAAGCGGTTCACGATCGCGCGGTGGGTGACGAGGACGCCCTTGGGCCGCCCGGTGGAGCCGGAGGTGTAGATCAGGTACGCGGCCTGGTCAGGGGTGGCGCGCCGGACGGGGGCCACCGGCCCGGCACCGTCGACGGCCACTGCGGCGACTCCTGCCAGCGGAGCACCGTCGAGGGTGACCACCGTGTCGACGCCCGCATCGTCGAGCGTCGCCGCGATGCGGTCGGCGGGATGATCCAGATCGACCGGCAGGTAGGCGGCGCCCGACCCCAGCACGCCGAGCAGGGCCACCATGAGCTCGGCCGAGCGAGGCACCGCCACTGCGACCACGCGGTCGGGCCCCGCACCGCGCGCAGCCAGCCTGCCCGCGAGACCGCGGGCCCGTTCGCACAGCTGCGCGTAGGTCAGCTCGGTGCGCTCGTCGACCACGGCGGTCGCGTCCGGAGTGCGGGCCGCCTGGGCCTCGATCAGGTCGAACAGCGTGGCGGACGGCAGGGCATGGCTCGTGTCGACCGGTTCCGGTGCCGCGCCGAGCGGGAGCGAGGCCACGCTCGAACCGAGGTCCGCCGCCATCGCCGTGAGCACCCGGCGCAGCTGGCCGGAGACGAGCTCCGCGACCGCGGCCGGCACGCGGCCTGCGTCGTACTTCAGCGTGAGACGCAGTCGCTCTTCGGCGTCGACGATCAGAGCGACCGGGAAGTGCACGGCGTCGAGCACGTCGACGCCCTCGACATGCAGTCCGGCCGCCGGTGCCTGCGTGCGCGGGTAGTTCTCGACCACGACGAGGGTGTCGAACAGATCGGGTAGGCCTGCGGCTCGCTGCAGCTCGCCGAGCCCGATCTGCTGATGGTCGAGCAGCCCGGTCTGTGCGTCCTGCAGCCGGCGCAGGACGTCGGACAGCCGGTCACCCGGCAACCAGCGCAGGCGCACGGGCAGGGTGTTGATGAACAGGCCGACGGCCGACTCGATCCCGTCGACGGCGGCGTCGCGGCCGGACACGGTGCTGCCGAACAGCACGTCACGCTGACCGGTGAGCTGGCCGAGCAGCAGCCCCCACGCCCCGTGCACCACGGTGCCGAGCGTGATCCCGTGTGCTCGCCCACCCTCGACGAGTGCGGTGGTGACCTCCTCGTCCAGCACGGTGCCGAGCTGGGCGTGTGGCCCGCCGGCAGGAGCACCGGCCCGCGCGATCGCGGGCACCAGGTGTGTCGGACCGTCGAGCCCTGCCAGCTCCGCCTGCCAGGCTGCCCGCGCGACAGCGTCATCGCGGCCGGCGAGCCACCGGAACCAGTCCCGGTGCCTGTCCAATGCGGCCCGGTCCGACAGCGCGCCGTCCGACTGGGCGTCCTCGGTGCCCGACACCCGGCGGCCGTAGCGCTCCAGCAGATCGCGGATCAGCACCACCACCGACCAGCCGTCGACAACGATGTGCTGGAACGTCACCACGAGCCGCGCCGCGCCGCCGCCGAGGTGCACCAACGTCATCCGCAGCAGCGGTGGCCGCGCGAGGTCGAAGCGGCGGGAGCGGTCGGCGGCCAGCAGCTCGTCGAGGCGCTCGGCCTGGCGGGAGGCGGGCAGCCCGGACAGATCCACTTCCTGCCAGGGCAGCGTCACCCGCGCGGCCACCGCCTGAACGACCCGCCCGTCGGCGAGCTGGCTGAACCCGGCGCGCAGCTGCGGGTGCGCGTGCAGCAGATCCTGCGCGGCGGCCCGCAGCGCGCTCGCATCGATCGGCGTCCGCCCCGCGGTGGCGAGGTGCAGGACCTCCTGGATCAGGTAGACGTCCGGGCCGTCGCCGTCGAGGGAGGCATGGAAGAAGAAGCCCTCCTGCAACGGCGAGACCGGCCAGACCTCGGCGGCGTCGGCCAGTGGGTGGGTGGCGGGGAGCGCCACGAGCGGACCGGCCGCCGGCGCGGCGCCGTCGGGCCCGGCGTCGTCGCGCACCTCGACGACCGGGGCCAGCTCGGCCACGGTGCGGTGGGTGAACACCTGTCGCGGTGTCACGGTCAGGCCCGCGGCACGAGCCCGCCCGACGAGCTGGATCGAGATGATGCTGTCGCCGCCGAACGCGAAGAAGTCGTCGTCCACGCCGATGCCCGGCACGTCGAGCACCTCGGCGAACAGCGCGGTCAGCAGCTCCTCCCGGGCCGTGCGTGGCTTGTGCCCGGTGACCTGCGCGGCCAGGTCGGGCACCGGCAGCGCGGAGCGGTCGATCTTGCCGCTCGTGAGCACCGGAAGCGCGGGCAGCGCCACGACGGCGGGCACCATGTACTCGGGCAGCCGGGCAGCGAGGTGCGCCCGCAGGTCCCGGCGCAGCGTGGCGATGTCACGGAACGGGGCGGGCACGTTCGCCGGCGGTGCGGCGGTGGCACCGGGCCGGTAGACCGGCCCCGCCGACACGCCCGGCCGGTACAGCAGCGCGTCGAAGCGGCCGTCGCTCGCCCCGGCCGTCCAGGTGGTGGCCACCCGGTAGCCGAGGCGCTCGCCGAGCGCATGCACGTCCTCGGGGTCGACGCCGGCTTCCGGCTCGGGCCCACCGTCCACTGTGGCCAGCACGGCCAGGTCGGGGCGCAGCCGGGCGTTGGGCACTCCCGTGAGCCGCAGTGCGGCGGGAGCGTCGTTCTCCAGGTACGCCTCGAGCGCGGGGAGGCTCTGCCACGCCCGTTCGTCCGGCGCCGAGCCGACCGCCGGCTCGTCCGCACGCAGCACGACGTCGTAGCGGTAGCGGCTCAGCTCGTCGTGCGCGGTGGCGCGCTTCAGCCACAGGTCGACAGCCGCGATCCGGGGGATCTCCGCCTGCAGGCCTGCGAAGAAGTCGGGCTCACAGAGCAGCTCTCCCTCCCACGCGACGGCGCCATCGAGAGCGAGACGGTCGACCCTCCCGCTGCGGGCCTGCTCCACTCCGGCGCGGAAGGTCCGCAGCAGGCCCGCGTGCCGGACGTCGCCGACGAACACGGCACCACCGGGGGCCAGCAGCTCGACGGCGCGGCGCAGCACGCCCGCGAGGTAGCCGGCGCCGGGGAAGTACTGCACCACCGAGTTGATCACGATGGTGTCGAAGGGCCCGCCGGGGAGACCGTCGAGGTCGTCCGCCGGTCGGGCGGCCAGCTCCACCCGCCCGGCCAGCTCCGGATCCGCAGCGACGCGGCGACCCAGTGCGTCGATCGCCTCCTCCGACAGATCCGTTCCGACGTAGTACTCGCAGGTGGGAGCCACTTCCGAGAGGATCAAGCCGCTGCCGACGCCGATCTCCAGCACCCGCCGCGGCGCCAGCTCCCGGATGCGCGCCACGGTGGCGGTGCGCCAGGCCCGCATGTCCTCGCGCGGGATCGGGGCGCCGTCGTAGGTGGAGTTCCAGCCCGCAAAGTCCTCCCGGTCCGCGCTGTAGAGCAGCTCGTGGACCTCCTTCCAGTCGTCCACCCTGGCCTGGCGCGGCCCGTCGAGCCGCGGCACGACGTAGGCGACGAGCCGCCGCTCCCCCCGCTGGTCCTCCCGGACCTGCACCGACGCCTGGGCCACGGACTCGTGCGCCCGGACGACCGACTCGATCTCCCCTGGCTCGATGCGGTGGCCACGGATCTTGACCTGGTCGTCGACTCGGCCCAGGAAGTGCAGATCGCCCTGGTCGTCGCGGCGAACGACGTCACCGGTGCGGTAGAGGCGCTCCCCCGCCGTCCAGGGATCGGCGACGAACCGTTCCGCAGTCAGGCCGGGCCGTCCGAGGTAGCCCCGTGCCAGGCCGGGCCCGCCCAGGTAGAGCTCGCCCTCCTGCCCGTCTGCCACCGGGCGCAACCTCTCGTCGAGGACGTGCGCGGTGGTCATCGGGTCGGCCACGCCGATCGGCACCGACGTACCGCGCAACCGGTCGGGGTGGGCCTCGCCGAGCGTGGAGTTGACCGTGGCCTCGGTCGGGCCGTACGCGTTGAACATGCGTCGGCCGCGCCCCCACCGCGCCACCAGCTCGGGGGCCACCCGCTCCGTGCCGGCCAGCAGCGTGGCAGGTGGCAGCGTCAGGCCGGCGGGCATCGCCGCGAGCAGGGTGGGCGGAAGGATCATGAACGTGATGCCGTGGCGGTGCGCGTACTCGGTGAGCTCCGCGCCCGGCACGCGGCGCTCTGTGGGCACGACGACCAGCCGTCCGCCCGAGAGCAGTCCCAGGCACAGATCCCAGAACGCGACGTCGAAGCTCGGCGACGCGAACTGCAGCACCCGGCTGTGCGGACCGATGCCGAACCGCTCCACCTGCGTCGCCAGGAGCTTGGCCACGCCGGTGTGGGACAGCACCACGCCCTTGGGACGGCCCGTCGAGCCGGACGTGTAGATGACGTACGCGGCGTTGTGGACCGCCAGTGCGGGGCGCGGGTCGTGCTCGGGCGCGGCGGCCAGCGCCACCACCACCTCCGGCGCGTCAAGCACGATCTGCGGGGTCGCCGCCGGCAGGTCCGCCGCCACCTCGGCCGTCGTGACCAGCACCGCGGGTGCGGCGTCGGTCAGCATGTACGTGATGCGGTCGGCCGGGTGGTCGGCGTCGACGGGCAGGTACGCGGCGCCGGACTTCAGCACCGCGACCTGCGCGACGATCATGTCGATCGATCTCGGTATCGCCAGCGCCACCACCTGTTCCGGGCCGGCGCCGTGCGCGGTGAGCAGGTGCGCCAGCCGGTTCGCCCTGGCGTCCAGCTCTCCGTAGGTGAGCTCCTCGTCCTCCAGCACGAGCGCGACGGCCTGAGGCGCGCGGCGCACCTGCTCGGCGAACAGAGCGGGCCAGGTCTGGGCGTGCGGGCGTGATCCAGGCATGCGTGTACCCCGGGAGTCGCGAGTGAGTTGTGAGGAGGTGTGCGGGAGGAGCCGGAGCTCAGTCGGAACGGCCGGCGTCGGCGGGTTCGTCCATCGCCATCGCCAGGCTGCGCGGCCGCATGTCGGTCCAGTGCTCCTCGATGTGGTCGAGGCACGCCCGCCGGGCACCCGGCCCGTGTGTCACGGTCCAGCCTGCCGGAACCGGCACGAACGTGGGCCACAGTGAGTACTGGCCCTCGTCGTTGACGAGTGCGTAGAAGGTGCCGTCCTCGTCGTCGAAGGGGTTGGTGGACATGCGTGTCTCCTCTCGGTCGGGGGTGACGAGCGGCGCGGCGCTCAGGCGCGCCGGCTGGAGTCGGCCAGCCGCGGCGGAGGGGACGTCACACGGGCGGCGATCGACGCGGCGATCTCACCGGCGCGTACGGAGACGTTCGACAGCAGCGTCGACGAGAGTCCGTGCGTGTGTTCGGTGGGCCCCTGCACGTAGACGCCCGCGGTGATCTCCGGCCCGGTCGACACCCGGTAGTCGCGGCCGATCTCCAACCCGCCGACCGCATCGCGCCGGCAGTGTTCGGCCACCTCCCCGAGCAACGCGCAGGGATCCGACGGCCGGTAGCCGGTGGCGTAGACGACCAGGTCGGCAGTCAGCACCTCGCGGCTGCCGTCGAGCATCGACTCGACCGCCAGCTCGACGCGTCCGTCGACCTCCCCGCCGACCTGGATGGCGTCGGCGACCCTGCTCACGTTGAGGAACCGCAAGCGCTCCCGGCCGCTGACCTTCTCGTGGTAGTGGCGCCGGTAGAGCGCCTCGATGAGCTCGGGGTCCACCACGGAGTAGTTGGTGTTGCCGTGGTAGCCCATGATGAGGTCCTTGACCTCGGCGGGCGCGCCGAAGAATGCGTCGACGGCATCCGGGTCGAACACACGGTTGGCGAAGGAGCTGTCGTCGGCCGGGCTGTAGCCGTAGCGGCTGAAGACCGCGCAGACCTCGGCGTCGGGGAACGATCGGTGCAGGTGATCCACGGCCTCGGCCGCGCTCTGCCCCGCCCCGACGACGACCACCCGGTGCGGGTGCGCGAGCGAGCCGATCCGGGTGAGCAGCTCGCTGCTGTGCCACACGCGGTCGCCCCGCTGCACCCCCGTCGGTAGGTGCGGCACGAGCCCGGTGGCGAGCACGACGTTGCGGGTGCGCAGCACGGTGCCGCGCGAGGTGTGGACGTCGAGCAGATCCGGGTTGTCGACCACCAGCTCGATGCGCTCGACCGATGTGCCGTAGTCGACGCTGTCGGCGAACGAGGCCGCCGCCCATTCCAGGTAGTCGTGGAACTCCAGGCGAGTCGGGAACGAGCTGCCGTAGTTGATGAAATCGACGAGCCGGCCACGATCCTGCAGGTAGGACAGGAAGCTGAAGCCGCTCACCGGATTGCGCAGCGTGACCAGATCCTTGAGGAACGAGATCTGCATCGTCGCGTCCTCGAGCAACATCCCGCGATGCCAGCCGAAACCCTCCTGGCGCTCGACGAACCTGGTCGTCAGCCCGGATCCCTGCTCGTCGAGCGCGATCGCCAACCCGAGGTTCGACGGCCCGAACCCGACCCCGACGAGATCGTGGACTGGACTCGGGGGCGGTACCTCTTGCGGCATCGTCGTCCTCTCTTCGGCGGTACCAAAGTGACCCATTTGTACTGTTGCGTGAGGCTAGCCTAAGTTCAAGGGGTGATGTCCGCGATCTTCCCCGGCTCCCCCTTCGGCCCCCTCGGCACCCGCCCCGACTCGTAGCCCCGCGGCGAGCACGGTGAGTATGGCTAGGCAAACCTTACAAAGTCGAGAAGAAGGATCCGATGCCTCGATCTCGCTCCGGCAGCCGTGCTGTGCTGACCGGCTCCGTCGGCGCGTTCCGGCGACACGTCAGTGCCGCAGCGCTGTTCCTCTGCGGCCACCAGGCAGGCGAGGCCCTGGTCCCGGTGCTCGTCGGCGTGATCATCGACGAGGCGATCACCACCGGTGACCCTGCGGCACTCGCCTTCTGGCTGCTGGTGCTGGGGCTCGACTTCGCGATGCTGTCGTTCAGCTACCGGTGGGGGGCGCGCCAGGCCTGGCTGGGGGATGTCCGCGCTGATCAACGCCTGCGGCTGATGGTCACCGCCCGCGTGCTCGACCCGCGCGGCGGCGCCGAGGTGGGCAGGCTTCCCGGCGCTCTCGCGGCGATCGCCACGTCCGACACCAAGCGCGTCGGCATGGTCAACTTCGTGCTTCCGCTGGGGATCGCGAGCGCGGCGGCGCTGGTGGTGGCCACGGTCTCGCTGCTGCGGATCTCGGTGCCACTCGGGCTGCTCGTCCTTCTCGGCACGCCGCTGCTGCTCGTGCTGGTGAGACTGCTCGGGCGACCGCTCGAGCGACGCAGCGGACCGGAGCAGGAACGCGCCGCGCACGCGTCGGGCGTGGCCGCCGACCTCGTCACCGGCGTGCGGGTGTTGAAGGGCATCGGCGCCGAGCCGGCGGCGGTACGCCGCTACACCGGCACGAGCCGCGACGCGCTCACCGCCACGCTGCGGGCCACCAGTGCGCAGGCCTGGTACGAGGGCGCGGTGCTGGCCGCGAACGGGCTGTTCCTCGCGCTCATCGCGCTGGTCGGAGGCCGGTTGGCCACAGCAGGCGAGATCAGCATCGGCGGGCTCGTCGCGGCCGTGGGGCTGGCGCAGTTCCTCGTGGAACCGCTGCAGATCTTCGGCTGGGTCAACGGGAAGTTCGCGCAGGCCCGTGCGTCCGCCACCCGCATCGCGGAGGTGCTCGCCGCGGCGCCCGCCGTGCGCGACGGATCGCGGGCCCTGCCCGCGCATGTCCCCGGGGCGCTGGCGGTGCGTGATCTTCACCACGGCAGCCTGAACGGCGTCGAGTTCGACGTCTCACCGGGTGAGCTGGTGGGCGTCGTGGCGTCGGATCCGGCCGCCGCGGTCGACCTGCTCGCCTGTCTCGGACGCGAGGTCGACGCGAAGGGCGACGTCGAGCTCGACGGCGTGCCACTGGCCGACTACCCGCCCGACACCGCCAGGGCGACGGTCCTCGTGGCCATGCACGACGCCCAACTCTTCGCCGGCACCGTGGCAGAGAACGTGCGGGCCGATGGGCGGGCCGACCGGGACCTCGCCCCGGCGATGGCGGCGGCACAGGCGGACCAGGTGGCAGACGCGCTACCGGCGGGCATCGACACCCCCGTCTCCGAACAGGGCCGCTCGCTGTCGGGCGGACAGCGCCAGCGCCTTGCGCTCGCGAGAGCACTGGCGGCGGACGCCCCGGTGCTCGTGCTGCACGACCCCACCACGGCGGTGGACCCGGTCACCGAAGCCCGGATCGCTTCCGGTCTGCGCGAGGTGCGCCGCGGTCGTACGACAGTCGTCCTCACCACCAGCCCGGCGCTGCTCGCCGTGACCGACCGGGTCGTGGTGCTCGACGACGGGGTGGTCACCGGCGCCGGTACCCACACCGAACTGCTCGCCCGCGACGACTACCGCGCGCTGGTGCTGGCATGAGTGCACCGGCCGGCCCCACGGTGCGAGACCTCCTGCCCACCGCCACCACCAGCCGGATTCGCGCCAGTCTCGGCGAGCTGCTGCGGCCCCGGCGGGCCGTCGCAGCGGCCGCGGTAGCGGCACTGGTCGCCGGCGCGGCGGTGAGCCTGGTCGCCGCGCCGCTGCTGGGCCGCATCGTCGACCTGGTCGCCGCCCGCAACCCACCGGACACGCTCTACGGTCCGGTGCTTCTGCTCGTCGTCGTCGCGGTGGCCCAAGGGTTGCTGGCCGTACTGGGCATCGCCCTGGTCGCGCGGGTCGGCGAGAGCATGCTGGCACAGCTGCGCGAGCGGTTCGTGGAACGCGCGATCGGGCTGCCGCTGGAACGGATCGAGGCGGCCGGCTCGGGCGACCTGACGTCCCGTGTCACGTCTGACGTCGCGCAGGTCGGAGAGGCCGTGCGGGAGGCCGTTCCGGAGTTCGCCAGGTCAGCGCTGATCATCGCCCTCACGCTGGTCGGGCTGGCGGTTCTGGACTGGCGCTTCATGGTGGCGGCGCTGTGCGCCGTGCCGGTCCAGGTCCTGACCGCGCGCTGGTACCTGCGCCGCTCCACATCGCTCTACGCGCAGGAGCGGGTGGCCGGCGGAGCACAACAGCAGCAGCTTCTCGACACGGTCAGCGGGGCCGCCACCGTCCGCGCCTTCGGGCTGCGCGGTGAGCACGCCGAGCGGGTGCGCTCGCGTTCGGAGGACGTGGTGCAGATCGCGCTGCGGGTCGTCCGTCTGCAGACCGGGTTCTTCGGCCGGCTCAACCTGGCCGAGTTCATCGGCGTGGCCGCGGTGCTGACCACCGGGTTCCTGCTCGTCCGCGGCAACGTCGTGTCCATCGGCACGGCGAGCGCAGCAGCGCTCTACTTCATCAACCTGTTCGGCCCCGTCAACCAGGTCCTGTTCCTGCTCGACACCGTGCAGTCGGCTGCGGCGAGCCTGGCCCGGATCGTCGGGGTCGCCGACCTGCCCGGCGAACAGCAGCCCGCCCGACCCGTCCACCCGGCCGATGCGCGCGTGCACACCACCGCGCTCGGCCACGCCTATGTCGACGGCCACGACGTGCTCGACGGCGTCGACCTCGACATCGCGCCCGGGCGGAGGGTGGCCCTGGTGGGTGCGAGCGGCGCGGGCAAGACCACGCTGGCCAAGCTGGTGGCCGGGGTGCACTCCCCCACCCGCGGTGTCGTCCGGATCGGCGGGGCGGCGCTGCGCGAGCAGGGGCCCGCCGTCGTCCGGCAGACGGTCGCCCTGATCACCCAGGAGGTGCACGTCTTCGCCGGCCCGCTCGCCGATGACCTGAAGCTGGCGAAGCCCGATGCGACCACCGACGAACTGCTCGACGCACTCGCCGCCGTCGACGCGCTCGGGTGGGCGAAGGCACTGCCCGACGGTCTCGACACGGTGGTCGGTGCAGGCGGCCACACCCTGACGGTCGTGCAGGCTCAGCAACTGGCGCTCGCGCGCCTGGTGCTCGCCGACCGGCCCGTCGCGATTCTCGACGAGGCCACGGCCGAGGCCGGCAGCGCGGGCGCCCGGGTGCTGGAGGTCGCGGCACAACGTGCGACGGCCGGGCGGACCGGGCTGCTGGTGGCCCACCGGCTCACCCAGGCGGCCACGGCCGACACCGTCGTCGTGCTCGACTCCGGGCGGGTCGTCGAACGCGGCACGCACGACGAGCTGGTCGCCGCAGGTGGGCGTTACGCACAGCTGTGGGCGGCCTGGTCGGGCAGTCGCTGATCGTCATCGCTCGACGGCTGCGTGGAGCGGGTCGGCGAGCAGGCCTGCCATCGTGGTGCTGTAGGTCGCGCTGAGGTGGTTGTCGTCCATGTAGACCAGGACGTTCCCGATCACGGCCGGGCAGCGTTCGGGGTCGCAGACGGCGTCGGCGATGTCGACGAACGTGACGTTGGACGGGACGTCCGGCAGCAGGGTCCACGGTGGAGCCGGGGTGTAGACGTCGGCGCGGGCGATCCCGCAGGAGTCGAGGTCGTCGGGCCGGGTCTGCACGCAGTCCGGAACGGAGTGGGCGAACCGGGGCGTGTCGCGCAGCGCCACCACGGCGATCCCGGCAGCGTCGAGCCTGCGCCACTGGTCCACGAACCCGGGCGGCGTCTGCTCGGTCAGCCCGGCGCGCGCGTCGCGGCTGGCGAGGGTGATGACGGTGTCGGGGTGCATGGCGAGGATCTCGTCCATCGCAGCGGCGTTCCAGGCCAGGCAGTCGGCTTCGTCGGGAACCACCTCGGAGGCGGTGGAGAACGGGCAGGCTCCGCGGATGATCGCGGTCAGCTGCCAGTTGCTCTGCTGGGCGATCGGCACGACCGCGCCGGAGAGCTGTTGGACGTGGGAGTCGCCGACGAGGACCACCCGCCGAGCGGGCGGCTCGGTCGCCGGCAGGGTGCACGTGTTCATGGGGAAGTCGGCCATGGACCTGCAGTCCCAGTGCTCGATACGCACCCAGTCGTCGTAGATCGAGACAGGCGGTGGGAGCAGAGGCGCCGGTTCCACGGCTCCGGTGCGGAGGGCCGTCGCGCCGGGGTGGGCGGCGTCGCCCGGCATCGCGTCGGGCTCCGGCGGCCGGACCCCGACGACCTGCCAGGTGACTGCCACGAGGAGCACCGCCGCGGTGCCGGCCGCGGCGATCCGGTAGCCGGTTCGCACATCGGCCGGTCGGCGCAGCACCGGTCGTTCGACGAGGTGATGGGTGAGGACGGCGAGCCCGAGCGAGGTCAGGATCACGGCGGCACCGCCGACCGGCCCGACCGTCTGCTCACCGGTGACTGCCAGGTACCCGACGAGCAGCACCCAGTGCCAGAGGTAGAGGGCGTAGCTGATGTCGCCGAGGTAGCGGGCGGCACCGCCGGCAAGGAGCCGGTCGGCGCCTGCGCGTGAACCGGTCCGGCCGGCGACGAGCACGAGCGCCGCGCAACCGGTGGGCCACAGCGCAGCGACGCCGGGGAACACGTCCGCGACGGGGATGGCCACGCCACACGCCACGAGGCCGACGACACCGAGCCACCCGGCTGCGATCCGCGCGCGCGGCGAGAGCGCGATCCGGTCGATGGTGAGGGCGAGCAGCCCGCCGAGAGCGAACTCCCAGAGCCGGGTGAGGGTGTGGAAGTACGCGAGCGGCTGGTTCGTGATCGTCAGCTCCACCGAGTACGCGAGGGAGGCGACGAACAGGCTCGCCAGAACCGCGGTCATCCGGGGACGCAGCCGGGCCGGGGAGCCGACGCAGCTGACCGCGACGACCGCGACCAGGAGCGGCCACAGGAGGAAGACCTGGCCCTGGATGGACAGCGACCAGAAGTGCTGCACCACGCTGGTCATGTTGGTGCGGGCGGCATAGTCGACCGAGTCGGCGGCCAACTGCCAGTTCTCCACGAACAGCGCCGCAGCGGCGATCTCCCGGATCGTCTGCGCCCAGCGCCCTTGGGGCAGCACAGCGATGCTCAGCACTGCCGTCGCCACGAGCACGACCGCCGCGGCCGGGATCAGTCGGCGCAGCGTCCGGCTCCACTGCAGCCTGACGTCGAGCGCGCCCCGTTCCGCGGCCCGCACCAGCCCTCCGGTGAGCAGGAACCCCGTGAGCAGGAAGAACACGTCGACGCCGCCGGACACCCTGTCGATCCACACGTGGTAGACCACGACGAGGCTGACGGCCAGCGCGCGCAGTCCCTGCAGCTCGGGCCGATAGGCCGCGCCCGCCGGCGCCTGTGCACGTGGGCCCGATGGCCCAGGCCCCGTCACAGCACGGCTCCCGTGCTGCGGCGCCGGGCGACCGGCCGCCGAGGTGCCGGCGGTCGTCTCCCGCGCTGCAACTCGATCGCGAGGGGAGCCGCCACGCTGATCGTCGACGCCGTGCCGACGACGATGCCCACGAGCAGCGCAAGGGCGAAGTCGACGAGCGTGTCGCCGCCGAGCACGAGCAGCGCCGCGAGGATCACCAGCGTGGACACACCGGTGTTGACGGTGCGGGGAAGCGTCGCCAGCACCGCCGCCCCGACGAGCCTGCGCAGGGCCGGGCCGTGTTCGGTCGTCCAGCCCTCGCGGATGCGGTCGAACACGACCACCGAGTCGTTCACGGTGTAGCCGATCACGGTGAGCAGCGCCGCGAGGAACACCCCGTCCACCGGCCTGCCCCACCAGGCGAACACCCCGACGACCACGGTCACGTTGGCCATCAGCGCGACGACCGCACCCACGCTGAAGACCCAGCGGAAGCGGACGGCCAGGTAGATCAGCTGCGCGGCGAGCGCCACCCCGAGCGCGATGAGGGCACCTCTGCGTAGTTCCTCGCCGAGGCTCGGGCCGATCCGCTCGTCGCGTAGCAACTCGGCGCCACCCGCCGCATCCGCCAGCGCTACGCGCACGGCAGCGACGTCCTCGTCCGTCAGATCGCCGCTGCGGACGGACAGCCCGCCCGTCCCGGTGGCCTGCACGGCGAGGGTGGGGAACCCGGCGTCGGCGACCGCCTCGCGTGCAGCCTCGGGTTCCATCGGCCGGGCCGTCGAGAACTCGACCGCACGGCCCCCGGTGAACTCGACGCCGAACTCCAGTCCGCGGGCCACGACCCCGGCGATCGCGAGCAGGACGACGATCGCCGAGCAGACCAGCAACCGCCGGTGCCGGCGCAGCAGGTCGGGATCACGGCGACCGAGCCAGGTGCGCACGGGCCCGAGCGAGGCGAGCCCCGACCACGCGGGCCGCTGCCGTATCCACCGCCGGCGCACGAGCCAGATCGTCAGCATCCGGGACAACACGAGCGCGGAGAACAGCGAGACGAGCACGCCGAGCGTCAGGGTCACCCCGAACCCGCGCACCGGCCCGGATGCGAGGCCGAAGAGCAGGCCTGCGGCGAGCAGCGTCGTGACGGCCGAGTCGGCCACGGCGGGCAACGCGCTGCGATAGCCGATCTCGGCAGCCCGGTCCAGCCGCCGCACGCGCTGGTACTCCTCACGGGCCCGTTCCGCCACCAGCACGTTCGCGTCGACGGCCATCCCGATCGCGAGCACGAAGCCCGCGAGCCCCGGCAACGTCAGGGTCGCCCCCAGCGCGGTGAGACCCGCGTAGCTGATCACCACGTATGCGGCCAGCGCGAGCACGGCGGCCAGTCCCACGAGCCGATAGACCGTCAGCAGGAACACGCCGGTCAGCGCCACCCCGATCGCCGCGGCCACCGCGCTGGCCTCGATCGCGGCCGCACCGAGCGTCGGACCCACCGTCCGCTGTTCGATGATCTCGACCGGTACCGGCAGCGCTCCCCCGGAGATGAGCACGGCGAGATCGCCGGCCTGTTCCCGGCTGAACGACCCCGTGATCGTCGTCGAGCCGCCGGGGATCCCGGCTCCACAGGCGATCGACGGATCGAGCTGCGGGGAGGAGATCACGCGATCGTCGAGCACGATCGCGATACGACGGGCCGGATCACCCGACGGAGCGCAGGCCGCCTGCGCGGTGAGCTGCTGCCAGCGCTGCCGTCCCTCCCCGGCGAACGCGACGTCCACCACCGATCCGATGACACCGGGCGTTCCGGTGGAGGCGCGGGCCCCGGAGACGTCCTCACCTGCCAGGGCGGGCGGGCCGAGGGCCAGCGCCGTGCCGTCCTCGTCCGGCAGGACCCGGGCGGTGCCGGGACTCGCCGCGCCGAGCACGGGATGGATCGTCAGCTGCGCGGTGCGGCCCAGGACGTCGGCCGCCTCCGCAGGGTCCTGCACCCCGGGCAGCTCGACGACGATGCGCCGCTCCCCCGAGCGCGACAGTGCGGGTTCGGCGACGCCGAGGCCGTCGACGCGATCGCGGAGCACAGCGAGAACACGGTCGGTGGCCGCGGCGTCGGCCACGGTTCCGGGCGCGTCGCGGGTCTCCAGCACGATCTGCGTGCCGCCGCGCAGATCGAGGCCGAGGGTCGGGCGGAGGGTCACGGCCGACCAGATGGACGGGACGAGCACGGCGAGCGCCACCAGGGCGCGCACCACTACGGATCGGGGCACACGGGTCCTCGGAACAGGGCCACCGCGCATACGCGCGGGGCCAGGGGATCAGAACGTCGGCTGATCCCCGGCGGGCGGCGCCCGCCCCGGTATCGCGGTGGACTCGCCCGTCCGCTGGGAGATCGTGCCGCGCACGGGAGCGTGGGAACACGCCGCCGGCGCGACGGGCACCGGCGAAACGGGTTCGACCGCCGGGTGACTGCCGATCGCTGTGCAGGCGATCGGGACGCGACCGATACGCACCGTGGCGTCGCCGGGCGGCGTCTGTTCGACACCCCAGCCGAGTGCGGCGGGCGCGGACGGCGCCGGCGCGGACGGCCCTTCCGAGTGCGCGGTGGGCAGGGCCGCGGCCGTGAGGACGAGCGCTGCGAGCAGCGCCAGCAGCGAACCGAGGAGGCGACGGACGAGCGCAGCCTGCTGCCCCACGCGCCCACCTCCCGACATCTGCCCCCAGCCCAGGCGAAACCGAAACCCTACCCGGCCCGACGCCCCGGCCTACTGCCGCGCGCTTCTCCCACTGGGACGCGCGACCGCGGAACCGTCGCGGGCCGCTGCGCGCCCGGCGGCCCCGGTGGCCTCCCCCGCGCCGTCGGCGAACGCCCGCGAGACGGCCGTCAAGGCGGCGGTGACCTCGGTGGGGACCATCCAGAACGTGGAGCCCGGCCCCTGGGCGAGCTGGGGAAGCACCTGTAGGTACTGGTAGGCGAGCAGGTTCGGGTCGGGGTTGTTGCGGTGCACGGCCTGGAACACCTCGTCGATCTCGCGGGCACGACCCTCCGCCTTGAGGATCGCCGCCGCGCGTTCGCCCTCCGCGCGGAGGATGGCTCCCTGCTTGTCGCCTTCGGCGGTCAGGATCGTCGCGCGTTTGTTCCGCTCGGCGCGCATCTGCTTCTCCATCGCGTCCGTGATGCTGACCGGGGGGTCGATCGCCTTGATCTCGACCCGGTTGACCCGCAGGCCCCACTTCCCGGTGGCGTCGTCGAGCACGGTGCGCAGCTGGGAGTTGATGCTGTCGCGGGAGGTGAGCGCGCGCTCCAGATCCATCGACCCCACGACGTTGCGCAGGGTGGTGACGGTGAGGTGCTCCACGGCCCGCAGATGATCGGCGATCTCGTAGGCGGCCGACCGGGGGTCGGTCACCTGGAAGTAGAGCACGGTGTCGATCTCCACCACGAGGTTGTCCTCGGTGATCACCGGTTGCGGGGCGAACGACACGACCTGCTCGCGCAGGTCCATGGGCGGGTGCACCCGGTCGACGTAGGGGATGACGATGCTCAGGCCGGGCTGCAGCGTCCGGTGGTAACGCCCCAACCGCTCGACGTTACGGGCACGCGCCTGCGGCACGATGCGCACCGCCCGCACGACGGTCACGACCACGAGAAGGGCGACGAGCAGCCCGGCGGCGAGCAGCGGCGGAAGGCCCATGATCACTCCCGCGCGTGCACGACCGCTGTCGCGCCGTCGATCCGGATGACGTCCACGGCCCGCCCGGCGGGGATCGTGCCGGTCTCGTCGAGGGCGCGGGCCGTCCAGTCCTCGCCGCCGATGCGGACGGTTCCGGCCCGCCCGGTCACGTCGTCCACGACGTAGCCGGTGCGACCGGGGAGCGCGTCCACCCCGAAGCGGACCTCGTCGACGCGGGGACCGTGCCGGGCGGTCGCCCGGCGGAGGACGACGATCCCGGCCGTGGCGGCCACCGCGAAGACGATCACCTGTAGAGGCGCCGGCAGCCCGGCGGCCGCCACCACCGCCGTGACGAGCGATGCGCCGGCGAGCAGCCCGGAGACCGCGGTCAGGGTGAAGGCCTCGGCGACACCCAGCACCACGGCGCCGGTGAGCCAGAGGATCCACGGATCCATCCGTCAGCCCTCCTCGGTCGCGATACCGCTGTCCGCTCGTCGCCCGGCCCGAGAGCGGGAACTGAGCGGGTGGGCGTGGGTCAGCAGGCGCCGGACCGCCCGCGGGTCGTCGTCGAGATCGACACCCGTCGGCGGAACGGACGACCCGTCGAAGCCACTCGTGGCCCAGTCCAGGACCTCGGCGGAGGTGGGCACGAGGTCCAACGCGGATGCCCGGGAGTCGGCGAAGTGGCTCAGGGCGGCGCTCGCAACGCGGTGGGACGAGGACCACCCGTGCGACGGGCACCAGCGCAGTGTCCGGCCGGCGAGGTCCGGCCGGCCCGGGCAATGCAGGAACGTCAGGCGGATCTCGAGCGGGTCGGGCCTACCGCGCTCGGCCAACAGCCGTCCGAGGTCTGCCACCAGATCGTCGACCAGACGCAGATCGCGCCGCCCCGCCTCCAACATGACCTCCAGCCGGTACCCGTGCACGGCCGCGGACGCATCCGGACCGAGCGCGGCGACCAGCGCGTGGGTGTCCATGTGCAGCCCTTCGTGGTCACGTCCTCCCGGGCAGGAGTGCTCCCGTCAGCCTGGCGCGGCGGGATGCGGGTGGCCATCGGGTCCGACACCCATCTCCGCGTCCTGTGGCATGCAGCGGGACCGGGTCACGGTTCGACGAGACCTGCGCGGATGGCGTAACGGGTGAGGTCGAGCCGATCGCGCATACCGAGTTTCTGCAGGATGTTGGCACGGTGCCGGTCGACGGTCTTGCTGCTGATCACGAGCGTCTCGGCGATCTCCTTGGACGAGTGCCCTTCCGCGATGAGCTTGACGATCTCCTCCTCGCGCGGGGTGAGGATGGTGTCGGGGAGGCGGTCGCCCTGCCTGCTGCGCTGCAGGTAGTCGCGGATGAGCGCGGTGATCGCGCCGGGGTAGAGGAAGGGCTCGCCGCGCATCGCTGCGCGGCAGGCCTCGAGCAGGTCGCGATCGGCCACCGACTTGAGCACGTAGCCGGATGCGCCCGCCTTGAGGGATTCGAAGAAGTACTGCTCGTTGTCGTACATCGACAGCATCAGGATCCGGATGCCCGGGGCCCGGCGTGAGATCTCCCTGGCGGCCTGGATGCCGGTCATCCGCGGCATGGCGATGTCGAGGATCGCGAGGTCCGGGCCATCAGCCGAGGCGGCACCGGCCGAGGCGGCGACGATCTGCACGGCCTCCGCACCGTCGGACGCCTCCGCCACGACCATGAGGTCGGGTTCGGCGTCGAGGATCAGCCGCAACCCCCGCCGGACCAGCGCATGATCGTCGGCGAGCAGGATCCGGGTCTTCGAGGAGTTCACGGGTTCCGCCTCTGCTGGGTGACCGTCGGCACGACGAGTCGCACGTCGGTGCCGCCGCCGTTCGGTGTGGTGATGGTCAGGTCGGCGCCGATGAGCAGGGCACGCTCGCGCATCCCGCGGATTCCGGCGCCCTCGTGGAGCACGCCGCCGCGCCCGTCGTCGGTGACGCGAAGGGTGACCGCCTCCGGGGTGGCGTGCACGGCAAGCTCCACGTGGGTCGCATGGGCGTGGCGGGCGACGTTCGTGAGGCTCTCCTGCGTGATCCGGAAGAGGACGAGCTCGACGTCGCTGCTCAGCACAGGCAGCTCCACGTCCGCCACCCGCTTCACGGGTATGCCGCTGACCTGCGTGAACTCGGTGACGAGCGCGCTGAGCGCGCTGGCCAGACCCAGGTCCTCCAGCACGTCGGGCCGCAGCCGCCTCGCAACCTGCCTGACCTCGTCGAGACTGGACCGGACGGTCTCCTGCACCGCATGAAGCTCCTCGGCGAGATCCGCCGGGGCGCGGTCGACCGCGCGCTTCAGGCTCAGGAGCGCCGCGGTGAGGCTCTGTCCGATCTCGTCGTGCAGCTCACGCGCGATGCGCCGCCGTTCGCCTTCCTGCGCAGCGAGCGCATCCGCGCTGCTCGTATCGCGCTCGGTCTCGAGCCGGTCGAGCATCGCGTTGAACGTCGCGATCAGGTGCGTGAGGTCGCCGTTCCCACGCTCCGCGAGCCGGTCGCGGGAGCGCAGCAGATCCACCCGCTGCATGAGCGCGGTCAGGGCGCCCAGCGGCGCGAGGCTCCGGCGCACCAGCAGGGTGTTGGCCGCAAGGATCAGCGCCAGGCCGACGATCAGCACCGGCAGCTCGGTGAGCAGCACCGGCGAGGACACGGTGGCCGGAGAGACCGCCAGCACGAGCGTGCCGACGGTGAAGACCGTGCCGTTGATCAGGGCGAGCCGGCGGAACAGCGCGTGGGCCGGCGCGCGCGTGCCGGAACCTGCGGCTAGGCGTGCAGTGCGCTCGCTCATGGCAGCAGGGTCTCCGCCCGACGGTGCTCCCGTCCATCCGGGGCGGACACCAGCAGCTACGCACCGGGATGAGGCGCGGTCACCGGATCTACATGCCGTGCCCGGCTCCAGGTGAGTGCTGGACCCGATGGTGCGTCGGCCCGGCCCTGCCGAGACTCGGGTGGCGGCAGCGGGACGGGAGGTACGGAGATGGGCGCGAGTGTGCCGACGTCTGTTCCGACATGCGGAGGACGCTCGGCCCGCCCCGCTGCCGCCACTCGTTCACATCACGTCCGGGAGAGGCGAGCCTTCCACGGTGGACATCACCCGTTCCACGGTGCCGGGCGGCGGGACCGTGCACCACGTGCACACCCGCGGCGGACGGCTGCACATCGTCATCGAGCCCGATGAGGCCGATGAGCTCGCGGAGGTCCTGCAGAGCGGTCCGATGTCCGATCGTCTCGCCGAGGTCGAACGCCGGTTGGCCGACCTCACCGGCCCGGGGGGCCGACGAACGCGCGCCCGGCACGCACGCGGGCAACCGAGGCAAGGAGGTGGCATGTGACAACGCTCGGGGTGGGCACAGGACCCGTAGGGTCGGGCGATCGCCCGCCGCGGACGGGCCGAGCGCAAGGGGGCGGCGCCATGAAGGCAGGCGACATCGTCGAGCAGCTGCCCACCGTGACCAGCGCGGACCTGGTGTCCGCCGCGGTACGGCTGATGGCGCAGGCCCGCCTCCCCGGCCTGATCATCGTCGACGAGCGGTCGAGACCGCGCACGGTGCTCCCCGGGACGCAGGTCCTGCGGCTCTCGGTCCCCAGAACGCACCAGGAGGACCCGGCGCTGGTCCGGACCATCGACGAGCCCCACGCGGACGCGTTCTGGCAGGAGCTCGGCGACCTGACCGTCGGCGACTGTCTCCCGCGCCCACCGGCCCGCCCGGCGACCGTGCCGCCGGAGGCGACGCTGCTGGAGGTCGCCGCGCTCATGGCACGCGTCCGCAGCCCGCTCGTCGCGGTCGTCGACCGAGCCGGCGTTCTCATCGGGGCCATCACACTGGACCGGCTGCTCCGCACCCTGGCCGCCGCCGAACCCGGCGGCTGACCAGCGGGAATCCGAACCCACCGCCCGCCGACCCGCGGACGGGCCGGCATTCGGGGTGCCCGCGATGAGCGCGGTCCTCGCCCTGGGCATCTTCGTCGTCGCGTTCTTCTACATCGCCACGGAGAAGGCGGACAAGGTCAAGACCGTGCTGATCGCCGCCGGGGTGATGGCGGTGCTCGGGCTCACGCCCGGGTCGGAGGTGTTCTTCTCCGAGCACGAGGGCATCGACTGGAACGTCATCTTCCTGCTGTTCGGGATGATGGTGATCGTCGGCATCATCAAGCAGACCGGGGTGTTCGACTTCCTCGCGATCTGGGCTGCCAAGCGGTCGCAGGGGCGCCCGTACCGGCTCATGGTGATGCTGATGGCCATCACGGCCATCGCCTCGCCCTTCCTGGACAACGTCACCACGATCATGCTCGTCGCCCCGGTCACCGTCGTGGTGTGCAACCGCCTGCGCATCCCGGCGCAGCCCTACCTCATCGCCGAGGTGCTCGCCTCCAACATCGGCGGCGCCGCCACCCTCATCGGCGATCCGCCCAACATCATCATCGGAAGCCGCGCCGGGCTGTCATTCAACGACTTCCTCGTCCACATGGCGCCGATCGTCGTCGTGATCTTCGTCGTGTTCGTGCTCTTCACGCGGGTGCTGTTCCGGCGGTCGTTCCAGTACAACCCGGACCGCGTCGCCGAGGTGATGACGCTCAACGAACGACGCGCCATCACCGATCCCCGCCTGTTGGTGCGCTGCCTCGTCGTGCTCGCTCTCGTGATCGCGGGCTTCGGGCTGCACTCCGTGCTGCACCTCGAACCGTCGATCATCGCCCTGGTGGGAGCCGGGGTGATGCTCCTCGTCTCGGGCGCCGACGTCTCCGACACCCTGCGCGAGGTCGAGTGGCCCACGCTCGTGTTCTTCATGGGGTTGTTCGTCATGGTGGCCGGGCTGGTCCACACCGGGGTCATCGCCACCGTCGGCACGTGGACCGTCACGATGGTGGGCGACAACTGGTTCGGCGCAGCCACGGCACTCATCTTCGGCTCCGCCGTCCTCGGCGCCTTCTTCGACAACATCCCCTACGTCGCCACCATGGCCCCCGTGGTCGAGAGCCTCGTCGCACAGGTTCCCGACCCGGCCACCGGTCAGGCGCTCTGGTGGGCGTTCGCGCTCGGCGCCGACTTCGGCGGCAACGGCACTGCCGTTGCCGCCAGCGCCAACGTGGTCGCCATCGGAATCGCCGCCCGCACCGGCCACCGCATCTCGTTCTGGCAGTTCACCAGGTACGGAATTGTCGTCACCGCCCTCAGCACGACGATGGCCTGGGTCTATGTGTACCTCCGCTACTTCATGTAGCTCCGGCCGTGTGGGTCAGCCGCTACGGTCCAGCCACAGCGACGCGTAGAACATGTCGCGCGAGAGGTAGCGGTCCACGCCCTTCACGTCGGTGCGCGTCACGGTGGCGAGGTACGCCCTGCTGAGCCAGCAGACCGCGAGCTCCTGGTTCACCAGCAGCTCCAACTGCTGGTACGCCTTCGTCCGCGCGCCCTCGTCAGCCGTGCTGGCGGCCTCGGCGAGCAGGGCGTCCACCTGCGGGTTGGAGTACTTCCCGTAGTTCGCGCTGCCTCCGCTGCCGAACAGCCGCTCGGTCGCCGGATAGGGCGAGTCGAACGAGCTCACCGTCGTGGTCAGGTCGAAGTCACCGCTCTGCACGACCTGGGCGGAGTACTGCGCCAGGTCGTAGAGCTGCACGTCCACGGTGATCCCCACCGCGGCGAGCTGTGCCTGGACGAACTCCCCGAACTGCCCGCGGGCGGTCGTCGACTTCAGCGTGATCGAGGTGCTGCCGCCCTCGGCCCGGTACTCGTCGACGAGCTGCTTGGCCCGTTCCAGGTCGAAGGAAGGCCAGGCCTGTGTGGCGGCGTCGGTGTGGTACGGGCTTTCGGGGCCGAAGAGGCTCTGTGCCGTGACCAACTGGTTGTTGTAGAGGCTCGCGCTGAGCCCGCGCAGGTCGAGAGCTCGGACCACCGCCTCGCGCATGCGGCGGTCGGTGAAGGGGGCTCGGTTGAAGTTGAAGTACAGCAGCTCACCGCTGTCGCCCGGCCCGTAGTACACGTTGAGGTTCGGCTCCTGCAGCGCCCGCACCAGTTCGGTGTTGTAGGCCGCGAGGATCACGTCGACGTCGCCGTTCTGGACGGAGGCGTACCGGCTCTCCGTGTCCGACAGCGGACGGAACTCGAGCTCGTCGAGATACGGCTTGCCCTGCTGCCAGTAGCTGCCGTTGCGTTCGAGTTTGACGTGCGAGCCGGGCACCCACTCCGCGAGCGTGAACGGCCCGGCGCCGACGGGGTGGCGGCCGATGTCGTCGCCGTACTGCTGCAGCGCGGCCGGGGAGATGATCATCCCGAGGGTGCCGGTGAAGGTCGGCTGCGCGAACACGACGGGGAACGAGCCCAGTGGCGAGTCCAGTGTGAACTCGACGGTCATCGGATCGACCGCGCGCATCGAGGCGATGCGCTGCGCGGTGAGCCGGGCGGGAGAGGTGGGCTTGTCGATGTGCCGCTGCACGTTGAGGATCACGGCGTTCGCGTCCAGCGGCGTCCCGTCGGAGAACATCACGCCGGGACGGAGGGTCATGCGCCAGGTGAGCCCGCCGTCGGACGTGTCCATCGACTGCGCGAGATAGGGCTCGGCGCCGCCGTCGGACGTCAGCTTCATCAGCGAGTCGTAGACGGCGAACGCAGCCGGGTTCGCGTTCTGCACCGTCGGGTCGAAGCTCGCGATGTCCCGGTCCATCCCGACCCGCAGGCTTCCACCCGCCTTCGGCGTCCCTTCGGTCGCGGGATCGCCCCCGAACGGATTGACCGCCTCGATCGCGGATCCGCCCCCTGCCCCGGGCGCAGGCGGACCTGCACTCCCGCAGCCTGCGAGCACCACGAGGCTGATCGCCATGACCAACGCACCGAGGGCTCGTAAACAACGGCCCGACACCTGCACCATGCGCAACTCCTCGTTGAGTTCTGGTACGCAGTCACGCGGGGCGGAGCGACCGCCGGCATCTCGAACGCCGGCGAGAGCACCTCGTCCCCGATCCGGTCGGTGGCCGACCCTGCTGGTCGGTCATCACGATGTGGAGTGCGGATCCGGCTCGGAAGCACTGCAAGACACCCACGACGCCGCCGAGTGGCCGGACTCATCGCGGCAACGACCCTGACCAGCGCGTTTCGATATCTCAGCATCCCGCTGGGACACCATCGTCCCTCCTCCGAGAAGCAATAAGGCGGAGTTCGGCAACGGTAACCGGACGTCGCAGAGGACCTGAAACTCCCATTGCTTCTACCGAGACATCAGCATTGCTGATGGCGGCGTGCCGCTGGTCGCCTAGAGCAATCGTCAAGACCTGTGGATGAAGATCTTTTAGGCTGCTTCGGGTTGATGGGTTTCGTCGGGTCGTTCGACGAGCTTGCCGTTGACGAACACCGCGCCGGCGCGGACGAGCGCGACGAGGTGCGGGGCGTTGACCGCTCGCCAGCGGTCCTGGGCGGCCTCGATGAGCTTGAACGCCATCGCGAGCCCGGCCGCGCGTGAGCCGGGACCGCGAGTGATCTTCGTGCGGTGCCGCACGGTCGCGAAGGTCGACTCGATGGGGTTCGTGGTTCGCAGGTGGATCCAGTGCTCGGCCGGGTAGTCGTAGAACGCCAACAGCACCTCGAGGTCATCAGTGATCTTCGCGACCGCCTTGCCGAACTTCGCGCCGTAGACGGCCTTGAACGACGTGACGGCGTCGAGGGCGTGCTGCTTGTCCTCGGCGTTCCAAATCTCGGCGAGGGCCTTCTTCGCCCCGGGATGCGCGCTCTTGGGCAGCGCACCCAGAACGTTGCCGATCTTGTGGAACCAGCAGCGCTGCTCCCGCGTGGTCGGGAACACCTCGCGCAGCGCGCCCCAGAACCCGAGCGCGCCGTCGCCCATCGCGAGGACCGGGGCGTGCATACCGCGCCGTGCGCAGTCGCGCAGCAGATCCGCCCAGGACTCCATAGATTCCCGGTAGCCGTCGGTCAGCGCGACGAGCTCCTTCCGCCCGTCCGCGCGAACGCCGATCATCACGAGCAAGCACAGCTTGTGCTCCTCGAGGCGGATGTTGACGTGGATCCCGTCAACCCACAGATAGACGTAGTCCACACCCGACAGATCCCGGGTGGCGAACGCGCGCTGCTCGGCCTTCCATGTCTCGGTCAACTTCGTGATCACCGGCGCCGACAGGCCGGCCGAGGAGCCGAGGAACTGCCCCAGGGCGGGCACGAAGTCTCCGCTGGACAGGCCGTGCAGGTAGAGCAGCGGCAGCACCTCGGTGACCTTCGGGGTCTTGCGGCACCAAGCCGGCACGATCGCCGAGGAGAACCGGGCCCGCTCGCCCGTCTCGGGATCGACGCGCCGATCGTTGACTCTAGGCGCGATCACCTCCACCGCCCCGGCGCTGGTCAGGACCTCGCGAGCCTGGTGGGAGCCGTTGCGCACCACCAGCCGGCGCCCGCTGGAATCGCGCTCGCCGATGTGGCGGGCGATGTAGTCGTCGACCTCGGCCTGCAGTGCTTCGGCCAGCATCCTGCGGGCGCCTTCGCGGACGAGCTCGTCGATCAACGACGCACCACCGCACCGGCGGTCGTCATCGGCGTCGGCAGCTCCAGGAACTACGGTGAGCACGGGTCGTACCTTCCCGACCGGCGTTGGCGCGCCGGCCTTGCTTGAGAGCCTCAAGATCACCGGGAGGGTACGACCCACCCTCGTGATCCACAGGTTTCAAGCATTGCTCGTCGCCTACCTGTGACGAGCCTGCTCATCAGATCATGGAACGCACAGAGGCTCGCTGTGATCCCGGCTTTCTGACACCCTTCGCCCGTGGCGTGGACGCCGGATCGTGAGGCGCTTCGTGATCGGGTCGCCGTGGTCGCCGGGGCGACCCGCGGTGCAGGGCGCGGAATCGCCGCGGCACTGGGCGAGGCAGGCGCCACGGTCGTCTGCACCGGACGCAGCAGCGCGACCGGCGTCGGGACGATCCGGTCCGACTACGACCGCGCCGAGACCATCGAGGAGACCGCCGAACTGGTCACCCGACTCGGCGGGGTCGGGATCGCGATGCAGGTCGATCACCTCGAGTCCGACCAGGTGCGACGCCTCGCCGATCGCGTCCGCGACGACCACGGCCACATCGACGTGCTCGTGAACGACATCTGGGGAGCGGAGGTGCTCAAAGGCCGGCCCCAGGAATGGAACACCCCCATCTGGCAACACGACCTGGACCGCGGTCTGCGCATCCTGCGGCTGGCCATCGACACCCACCTGATCACATCGCATCACCTGCTGCCGCTCCTGATCGAGCGCCCTGGCGGGCTGCTCGTCGAGGTCACCGACGGCACCACCGCCTTCAACGCCGACCGGTACCGGATCTCGGCGTTCTACGACCTGGCGAAGGTGGCGGTGAACCGGCTGGCCTTCTCCCAGGGTCACGAGCTCGCAGACCACGGCGCGGCCGCCGTCGCCATCACCCCGGGCTGGCTGCGGTCGGAGATGATGCTCGACAACTTCGGCGTCACCGAAGACAACTGGCGCGATGCCCTGGAGCCCGGTCTCGTCGAGGGCTACCCGTCGGCGCCCGACGGGTTCGACTCCTCGGAGTCGCCCCGATACGTCGGACGCGCAGTCGCAGCGCTCGCCGCCGACCCCGACCGGGCACGCTGGAACCAGCATTCCGTCACGTCCGCGGATCTCGCCCGCGAATACGGCTTCACCGACATCGACGGTTCCCGACCCGACAGCTGGGCCACGCACCGCTGACCGGATCGCGATCGGCACCGGGCGCCACCACCCTCACCGGGTATCAGGCCGCGCCCTCATTCAGTTCCGGGAACGCCGGCATCACCTCGTCGGCCAGCAGCGCAACCGATCGCTTCGACACCTCCAGCGGCAGGTCACCGAAGGCGAGGCGGCAGAGCACGTAGTTCACCCCGGCCTCCGCGGTCTCCCTGAGCGCGGCTTCGCGGACCGTCGCCGCGGAACCGACCAGGCACATTCCCGTGGAGACGGCGGCCTCGAAAGACGGCGCGAAGGGCAGCGGGAAAGGGACGTCGTTCTCCCGCCACAACAGCGTGAGGTGGTCGTACCACAGCTCGTACGCCGGGCGGGCGGCGTCACGTGCCTCGGCGTCCGTGTCGGCGATGACCACGTGCCGGCTCATCCCGAGCAGCGGAAGCGCGGACGTCTTCCCTGCTCGGGACCATGCTGCGCGGTAGGCGTCGGTGAGCCGTCGGATGTCGGAGGGCGTGGCACCCCCGACGACGATGTTGACGTCGCGTTCCGCGGCCCACCGTGCCGACTCCGGCCGGGAAGCGCCATACCAGAGCGGCGGGTGGGGACGCTGGACCGGCGTCAGATGCAGTGGCACGCCGCGGAGCACGAACCGCGGACCGTCGGCGCTGATCCGCCCGGAATCGGCGCCGGCGAGCAGGATCTCGACCGTTTCCCGGTAGATCTCGGCAGCGTCGTCCGGGGTGACGTCGAAGAAGCCGAGCTCGAGCGGAGAGGCGCCGCGCCCGATGCCGAGCTCCAGGCGGCCACCGCTGAGCTGATCCAGCATGCACATCTCCTCGAGAATCCGCAGGGGATGCTGAAGGCCCAGGATGGAGACCAGCGGGCCGAACCGCAGACGGGTGGTCCGCTGGGCAACCGCGGCGAGGAACAAGCCCGGCGACGGCGCCATGCCGAGTGGCGTGCCGTGGTGCTCGGCCACATGGTAGGCGTACAACCCGGCCCGATCGTAAATCTCGGTCAGCGCGAGCCGGTCGGCATACTGCTGCCCGATATCGGTATCGGGCCCACCCGCACGGTCGAGATGGTCGAATACTCCGAATTTCACAAACCGTCTCCTTTGCCGCAATGTCCGAAACCCGCTGTCCGCCGCAGTATCCAGCATCCGTGGACGACTCCGGCAGAGTGAGATCGAGGTTGCCGGAATCGCATTCACGTGCAATCGAGGCGATCCGCAGCAACTGATCGGGCCCGCTACTTTCAGCGAGATGATCGACGGTGCGCCATGGGGTCGACGCCACCGGAGGAAGAGCGGCGGAGCTGCCTGCGTGAGGTGATCTGGAGCTTTCCGAAGATGTTGGTCATGTGCCACTCGATGGTGCGAGGGCTGAGGAAGAGCCGGGCGGCGATCTCGGAGTTCGTGAGGCCCTCCCGCACGAGGCGTACGACTTGCATCTCCTGGGCGGTGAGCTCGCTGGTGGTCTCGGCTGCCTGTCGTGGGGCGGGCTCGCCGCTCGCCTCCAGCTCGCGCGCGGCGCGCCGGGCGAACGCCTCGGCGCCCATCGCCGCGAACATCTCGTACGCCGTGCGCAGGTGCCGGCGCGCGTCCGTGCGACGTTGTTCGCGGCGTAACCATTCGCCGTAGACCAGGTGTGCGCGGGCAAGCTCGCTCCGGACACCGGCACGGGCGAGACGGTCGATCGCCTCGCAGTAGGCATCCTCGGCCGCGGGGCCATCGATCATCAACGCCCGTGAGCGGGCAGCCATGCCCAGCCCCCAGTCGGTGCCGCAGGCGCCGGTCGTCTCGGTGATGCGTTCGAGGGACGCGATGGCCTGTTCCGGCTTCCCGCTGCGAGTGGCCGCCTCGATCAGCTCGACCTCGGCGGCCCAGGTGGGCATGCCCAGTTCCTCGGGATGTTGCTCGCCGATCTCCCTGGCCGCGGCCAGCGCGTCGTCGTACTGGCCGAGGCTGTTGCTCAGCAACGCCTTCGCCCAGCCGGTGATGGTCAACCCGAGTGCGTAGCCGCGGCGCCGCCCTTCCGCGGTGGCGATCTCGGTCAGGCGGCGGGCCTCCTCTTCGCGGCCGCGCCACGCGGCAACCAGCGACGCGGCGTAGGGAACGGGCGGGCCTGCCGTCGCCTCCGTGACCGACTCCAGCTCGCTGCACAGCGAGGCTGCCGCCTCCAGTTCGCCCGCGAGGGTGTGCACCAGAATGCGGGAGCTCATGGCCTCGGTGAGTACGGCGAGCGCGCCGGCCTCCCGGGCGAGCTGGACGAAATCAGCGGTGAACACGTCCCAGATCTCGAAGTCCCACGCCAGCGATGCCGAGGGGCACGCGAGCCAGTGCCAGCGGAGCGCGTCCTGCGCGCAGATGTGCTCGCGAAGGGCGCGGAGCGCGTCGCGGATCAGCGGCATCCCGGCCGCGTAGCCGTCGGTGAACCGTGCCACCAGACCGTCGAGAAGGAGATCGACGGGCCGTGGGGGCGTTTCCGCGGGAGGAGCGGACCGTGCGGCCTCGGTCACGTCCTGCAGGCTCGTGCCGCCGCCGGTTGGATCGGCGACCATCGCCGTGGACAGCGCCTCGAGACAGGTCTCGCGCGACAGCCGCACGTCCGACGACCGGAGCTCGCCGGCCGCCTCGAGAAACAAGGGAGGAGCGTCGCTGCAGCGCACGGTGAAGGCGATCCGGGCGTGCAGCAGGTCGGCCTGTGCCAGCTGCAGCGGCGTCAGCGGGCCGGCCTCCGCCACCGACACCAAGCCGAGGGCTGCGCTGGGCAGACCGGCCTGCTGTTTGGCCTGCGCCGCAGCGAGTGCCCGCCCGGCCCGGCGCGCCGGCTCGGACGTCAGCTCCGCCGCACGTTCCAGGAACGCCGCCGCCGCGGCCAGTCCGCCGCGCTCCCGCGCTCGCCCTACCGAGCGCTCGAGGTCCGCCGCGACATCTTCGTCCGGTTCCGCTGCGGCCTGCGCGGCATGCCAGGCCCGCCGGTCCGGATCAGCCTCAGCATCGGTGACCTCCGCGAGGACACGGTGAGCGTTGCGCCGATCCTCCGCGGACGCGGCCTGGTAGACCGCCCAACGCTCCAGCGGATGACGAAACAGCACCTGCTCCCTGATCTCGACCAGGCCCGCTCTGATCGCCGCCGCCTTGGCCGCCATGCCGATCTGCAGTCGCTGGGCAGCGCGCCACACCAGTAGCGGCTCACCCGGCGGCTCCGCGGACGCAACCAGCAAGTACCGCTGCGTATCCGCCCCCAGCTGCCTGAGCTGCCGTCGGAAGCCCGCCTCGATCCGGGACGGCAGGGCCGCCGTGCTCACCGGCCCGAACCCGCCGGCCAGCTCGCCCTGTGCAAGTCCCCGCGACAGCTCCACGAGGGCCAGCGGGTTCCCCCGCGTCTCGGCCACGATCCGATCCCGTACCTGCTCGTCCACCGGCCAGACGAGTGCCGAGCTCAACAGCGCCCGCGCCTCCTCGTCGGGCAGACCCGTGACCGCCAGCTCGGGCAGACCAGCGAACTCCGGCACGTCCGCGGACTCGCGAACCGCCACGACCACCGCGACCGACTCCACTCCCAGCCGACGCGCCACGAAGGTCAGTGCCTGAACCGATGCCGTGTCCAGCCACTGCACGTCATCGACGACGCACACCAGCGGCCGCTCCCTGGCCACCTCGGCGAACAGATCCAGCACCGCCAGACCCACGCGGAACCGGTCCGGCGGCTGCCCGCCGCACAGCCCGAAAGCCGTGGACAGCGCCTCCTGGTGCGGACCGGGCAGCCGCTCCACCCCGCTCAGCATCGACTCGCACAGCTGGCGCAACCCGGCGAAGGCCAGCTCCATCTCCGCCTGGACACCCGAGACGCGTTCTACCCGACAACCCCACGCCTGATCGACCAGATGGTCCAGCAGCACCGTCTTGCCCACACCGAGCTGACCGTGCACCACCAGTGCCCGGCTCTCGCCCGACCTCACCGCGTCGAGCAGCTCGTGGAGCACCCGACGCTCGCTGCGCCGGTCAAGCACGACGAGACAACCGGATCCGTCGGCTTGTGCATGCCAGGAGAACAGCCGCAACATCCGGCGGCCTACGACAACAAATCGGGTATTGCCCGATAATGCGGATCATGTCGGCGCCTCCCACTGATCTCGGATACGGCAGCCACCGTTTTCGCAGTATTCGCGGCCCGGTCCCCGGATACAACCGCCATGGATCGAACTGAGTGGCCGGCGTTACCGGCCGATCTCGCCTGTTCCGGAGTTCACCGATCCATATCGCCGACGATCCCCCCGAGCCCGGCCCGGCTGGATCGGAACTGCGACGGCGAGACTCCCGCCCACGCCACGAACGCCTGCCGCAAGGATTCAGCGGAGGCGAACCCGCACCGGCGGGCGATAACCGCGACCGGCTCGCGGGTTCCGGTGAGCAACTGGGAGGCCGCCTCCAGGCGCGCATCGCGGACCAGCCGTGAGGGGGTCCGGCCGACGTGTTCGACGAACAGGCGGCTCAGATGCCGCTCACTCACCCCGGCGAACGCGGCCAGGCGGGCGACGCCGAGATCGCCGTCGAGGTGACTGATCACATGGTCGATGACCCGCTGCACGAGAACCTGGTCGGAGCGCAGGGTCGTGGTGAACAGGCTCACCTGCGCCTGACTCCCGGGACGCTTCAGGTAGGTGACCATGCCGACGGCGACGCGGCGGGCGATCTCGGCCCCGTGGTCCTCCTCGATGAAGGACAGCGTGAGATCCAGAGCTGCCGTGACCCCGCCGGACGTCGCGACCGCGCCGTCCCGGACGAAGATCGGCGCCGGGTCGACGTGCACCTGGGGATAGCGCGCGGCGAGCCGTCCGGCCTCGTGCCAGTGCGTTGTGGCCCGGCGGTTGTCGAGCAACCCGGTGGCGGCCAGCACGGTCGCCCCTGTGCACACCGAGGCGACCCGCCGTGACAGCCCGGCGAGCCGCAGCACCTGGCCCACGAACCGGGGGTTGGTGGCGGCGGCCTCGTGTCCTTGTCCACCCGAGACCACCAAGGTGTCGATCGGGCCGCCCATCGCGTCGATCCGGCCCTGCCCGCTCAGCTCGAGCCCGGAGTCGCACCGCACCGGCCGGCCCAGCGGCGTCGCGAACACGACCTGGTACGCCGGGTCGGCACCCATCCGGTTGGCATAGTCGAACCCGGTCGTCACACACGCGACGTCGACGAGCTCGATGCCGTCGAATCCGACGACGACGATCAGCCGCCCCACCATGGCAACACCGTACGGGCGATCGGTGATCGCGCTGTACGGCTGATCCCTCCGAATCGGCCTATCCGATCAGTACGGACAGGAATCCCAGCGAATCGGACGAGCCGCGCGCGCCCCGATCACCGAACCTCCGGACCCGTCGATGCTCCCGGCAGGCGCTGCGTCGCAACTGCGCGACGGCCCCTCCGGCGACGACAGGGAGATGGCAGGGATGCACGACACGACTCCGTGGCCGGACGTCCGGGAGTGGCACCGGCCGCTGCTGCTCGTCGCGGCCGCGACCACGCCGTTCGTCGTGATCTCGCTCGCCGGGATCGCGTTCGACGGTCGCGTCCTGGTCGGTGCGCCGATCTGGTACAAGCCGTTCAAGTTCGCGGTGTCGATCGTGATCTACGCCCTGACCTGGTCGTGGCTGGTGGCCTACCTGCCCCGGCGCCGGCTCGTGCGGTGGAGTGCGGCGATCATCGCAGCGGCTCTGGCGATCGAGTACGTGATCATCGTCGGCCAGGTGGTGCGCGGCCGGCAGAGCCACTTCAACGTTGCCACCGCACTCGACGCCGCCTTGTGGGGAACCATGGCCACGTCGATCATCGTGCTCTGGCTCGCCAACCTCGTGGTCGCTGTCTTCCTGGTTCGTAGGCAGATCGGCGGCCGCCCGCTCACCTGGGCCGTCCGCGCCGGCACCGTCATCTCTCTGTTCGGAATGGGCATGGCCTTCCTGATGACCCGGCCGACCGCCGCACAGCAGGACTCGCTGCGCGACGGCGGTTTCGCCGGGATCATCGGAGGGCACAGCGTGGGCGTCGCCCACAGTGGACCGATCATGCCGGTCACCGGATGGAGCACCACCGGGGGCGACCTACGGATCGCGCACTTCGTCGGCATCCACGCGCTGCAGGCGCTGCCACTGCTCGCCATGCTGCTGTCGCTGGTGGCCGGGCGGGCCGTCCTGCTCCGCGCAGAGACCGTCCGCACCCGACTCGTCGTCGTGGCCTCCGCCGGGTACGCGGGGTTCACCTGCCTCACGTTGTGGCAGGCGTTGCGCGGCCAGCCGCTGCTGCGCCCCGACGGACTCACGATGGTGGTCGCAGGCCTACTGGTGGCGCTCGTCGTGGCCGGTGCCGCGGCAGTGGTCGCCGCGGGCAGGCGAGATGCGCGGCGCCTTCAGCGGATGGACACGTGATTCTCATCTGGGGTGGTCTCCATTGGTGAGCGTGCCGACACTGAGCCAGCCCCAGTAGACGCGGTGGTGGGCGATGAGACCGTCGCGGATCTCCATCATCTCGACGATGTCCATCTGGTCTCCATCCGGAGACTCCCGCGGGTACTCCCAGGTGAGCCGGGAGCCGTCGGTCAGCAATCCGCCACGGAACCGGCGGCGCTTCTCGGGCTGGTGGGAGAACACCTTCTCCACGAACCGCCGCAGGTTCTCTCGGCCGCGCACGATGCCCTCGTCGGTGCCCAGCAGGTAGCAGACCAGTGGGCTCTCCAAGGTCGCGTCGGGCTGGTAAAGCGCCATCGCGGCGTCCAGATCCTTGGCTCCGAGCGCCTCGTCCCAGGCGGTGAAGATGTGCTCGATTCGCCCCTCGGCCGTCGTCGGCTCGGCCATGGTCGCCACCCTCTTCCTGTCGTTGATCAGCTGACGAGTTCGACGCTAGGCGCGCAACGTTTTGCTCCGGACCCAATCGTGGCTGTGGCACTGTGATGGCATGACGAGCGAACCGACGGCGGGGCGCGTTCTCGATCGGGATCTGGCGCCGGTGGCGTCGCTGATCGGCGACCCGACGCGGATCGTGATGCTCGCCGCGCTGGCCGAGGGCCGCTCGCTACCCGCCGGCGATCTCGCCCGTCGTGCCGGCGTGCATCCAGCCACCGCGACCGCGCATCTGCGACGGCTGGTCGAGGGTGGCCTGGTCGTGGTGCGCTCGCAGGGCCGGCACCGCTATCACGAGCTGGCGGGACCACAGGTGGCCGCCGCCGTGGAAGCAGTTGCGCAGCTCGCGCCGGCCACACCGGTTCGCTCGCTGCGAAGCGATCGAGCCGCCCGGACGCTCGCCGAGGCGCGCACCTGCTACGACCACCTCGCCGGGCGGCGCGGAGTCGAGCTGCGCGACCGCTTGCTCGCCGTCGACGCCCTCCGGATGCTCGACGACCGTGATCACGAGCTGACCGCGGCCGGACGTCGCCTCATGGCGGATATGGGGGTCGAGCTGCCGGAGCTGGACAGGACGCGGCGGGTCTTCGCCCGGACCTGCCTGGACTGGACCCAACGGCGCCCGCACCTGGCCGGCGCGCTTCCCGCCGCGCTCACTCGCAGGATGCTCGATCTGGGATGGGTCAGCCGGGCGACCGGGCGGAGCCTGCGCGTCGCTCCGGACTACGACCGCCGGCTCGACGCGTGGTTGTCGAGTTCGGACGGATCGCGCTGACCGACTGACTGCATCTCGCCGCGCAGACGTACCAGAGTGGCGTGCACGTTCCTCCGGGTCGCCACGACGGCTGCATCGGCGTCGCCGTCGGCGATCGCGTCGACGAGTGCATGGTGGGCGGCTTCCACTGCGGCGACCTCGTCGGGGGTTCGCAGGGTGCTGTCCGCGACGATGTCCTCCGCCGCATTGCGCAACGCTCCGAGGAACGACCCGAACACCTCGACGAGCACGTTGTTGTGGGCGGCGGCCACGACCGCGGTGTGAAACTTGAGGTCGGCTTCGACAAGCTCGGCCGCGGACGTCGCGGCGTCCCGCTCCGCGAGCGCATGGCGCATCCGATCGACGTCCTCGGGGGTGCGGCGCTGTGCCGCAAGCTCGGCCGCCTCGACTTCGAGTGCGGCCCGCACCTCGTAGACCTCGGCGATCGCAGCCCGCCGCAAACGCTGTTCCAGCGCGGGGAGCGGGGTTGCCGAGACCACGATCGTGCCCAGCCCGTGCCTGGTCTCGAGCTGGCCCGTCGTGATCAGAGCGCGCATCGCCTCACGCGCCGTCGGCCTGCTCACGCCGAGCTGCCTGCTCAACATCACTTCGCCCGGCACTCTGCTACCCACCGGCCATTCGCCGGAGGCGATGAGACGGCTCAGCTCGCTGGTCGCCTGCTCGACGAGAGATCGGCGCCGCACCGGCTGAACCGCCACCATCGCCTCCGTCACCATTCGTAGCTCGCCCCCGGCGTGAACCTATCGTTCGGCATCGAGCTTTTCGGGCGCGGCGCGGTTCACGGCGGCGATCACGGCGTGCACCGACGCAGTGAGCACCGACGCGTCCAGCCCGACGCCCCAGGCATCGACCCCGTTCACACGGCACAACGCGTATGCGGCCGCGACGCTCTCCCGCCCGGGTGACGTGGTCTGCTCCTGGAAGTCGAGGACGTCGACGTCGATGCCCACTGTTGCAAGGCCCTCGGCCAAGCCCGCGAGCGGGCCCGCGGAGGTCCCCTCGACCGCGCGCACCGGACCTCCGGTGCTCACCTGGGCGGCGAACAGGTGCTGACCTGTCCGCAACTGCCATGTTCCCCAGTCGTGGAGGTCGACGGCACCCGGCCCGGACGTCGTGCCGGGCTCCACGTACTCCTGCTGGAACACGCTCCACAGCTCCTCCGGGCCGATCTCCGCGCCGGTGCGGTCCGTGAGGCGTTGCACGACCGCGGCGAAGTCGATCTGGAGGCGGCGGGGCAGCACGAGGCCGGCGTGGGACTGCAGCAGGTAGGCGATGCCGCCCTTTCCGGACTGGCTGTTGACCCTGATCACCGCCTCGTACGTGCGTCCCAGCTCCGCGGGGTCGATCGGCAGGTAGGGCACGTCCCACGCAAGCTCGTCCTCGGCGATCCCGCGCTCCGCGGCGAGAGCCGCATGCCGGGCGAACCCCTTCTTGATCGCATCCTGGTGTGTGCCCGAGAACGCGGTGTGCACGAGATCGCCCCCGTAGGGATGGCGTTCATGGACGGAGATCCGGTTGCACTGTTCGACCACTCGCCTGATCTCGTCGATGTCGGAGAAGTCGATCTGCGGATCGACGCCCTGGGTGTGCAGGTTCAGTGCCAGCGTCACCAGGTCCACGTTCCCGGTGCGCTCACCGTTGCCGAACAAGCAGCCCTCGACGCGCTGTGCACCCGCCATCAGAGCCAGCTCTGCGCACGCCACTCCGGTGCCTCTGTCGTTGTGCGGGTGCACCGAGAGGATCACCGCCTCCCGCCGGTCCAGGTTGCGGTGCATGAACTCGATCTGGTCGGCGTAGACGTTCGGCGTGGAGATCTCCACCGTCGCGGGCAGGTTGTGGATCACGGGGCGATCCCGATCCGCGTCCCACACCTGCGTCACCATGTTGCACACCTCGAGCGCGAAATCCGGCTCCGTCAGGTTGAAGACCTCCGGGGAGAACTCGAAACGCACCTCTGCGTCCCAGCCGTCCACGGCGCGTGCGATCCGCTCGGCCGCGTCGCGGATGCGCCGCGCCAGCCCTACCCGGCCCTCGCCGATCACCGTGTTGCGCCACAGCGGCGCCGTGGCGGTGTAGAGGTGCACGACCACCCGGCGCAGGCCGGATATCGACTCGATCGTGCGGTCGATCAGCTCCGCCCGAGCAGGGGTGAACACGACGGCCGTGACGTCCTCGGGGACGAGTCGCTCGTCCGCGAGCTCGCGGACGAAGTCGAACTCCACCTGGCTCGCTGACGGGTAACCGACCTCGATCTCGGTGAAGCCCATCCCGACCAGCAGTTCGAAGAACTGCCGCTTGCGCCCCAGATCCATGGGCTCGACGAGAGCCTGGTTGCCGTCGCGAAGGTCGACGGGGACCCACAGCGGCGCCTCCGTGATGCGCCGCTCGGGCCACGTCCTGTCGATGAGGGGGACGTCGACCCTGTCGTGGGCGGGCCGGTAGCGGTGCGACGGCATCGCACTGCCCCGCTGCCGGTTCCACCAGGGCGCGGTGGCCGGTCGCGGGCCACGCGGCGTGCGCAATGACGTGCTCGGGCGAAGTGACGGTGAACCTGCCATGGACCCAACCTAAGAGACATCTGGTTGTCTGACAACCAGATATCCGAGCCCACCATTGCCGGCGCCCCGATTGCCGGCCGGTCAGCCCATCGGCCGGCCGACGACGTCCTGGCCGGCGTTCCACCCCGCGATCTCCCGCGCCACGTCCTCGTCGATCAGAGCGTTGTTGATCGCGATCGCCACGGCGCTGGCATGACCGGCGGCGCCGATGACGGTCAGGCCCGGATTGACACTGCTGCCGGCCGCCCAGACGTTCGGCACGCTGGTACGCCCGGTCGCGTCGGCGTCGATGGCACCTGCCATCGGGCCTTCGGAGAGGACCGGGCAACCGAGCCGCGCGGCGAGATCCGAGGGTTGACGCCGGGCAGTCACCACGAACAGCGCCTCCCGAGGGAGCGTCTCGCCGGTGACGAGTCGAACGGCGGTGAGCCGGTCTCCGTCGACCTCCACACGGGCGACGGGATTCTCGCGGATCACGACGCCGGCACGCCGCAGATACTCGAGCCTGGCCTCGTCCAGCCCGGCGGGGCCGTTGCTGATCAGGGCCAGGTCCGGCGTGAAGCGCAGCAGCAGGAGCAGGTGCTGCCACGCCCGGGGCCCCGACCCCACCACGGCGACGGCCTTGTCCCGCGCCTCCCAGCCGTGGCAGTAGGGGCAGGCGACGACGTCACGACCCCACCGGCTCGCCAGCCCGTCGATTGCCGGAAGGTCCTCCACGATTCCGGTGGCGAGCAGGAGCGCCCGGGCATGCCACCGCGCGCCGTCCTCGGTGCGAACCAGCCAGTGCGGATCATGCCGTCGCACATCGACCACGGAACCCGGCACGATCTCGACGCCGTAGCGGAGGGCATCCGCCCGCCCTCGTGCGAGCAGCGCATCCGGGGCGATGCCCTCGTGTCCGAGAAGGTTGTGCACAGCGCTCGCAGCAGCATTGCGCGGCCTCCCTCCGTCGACAACGGTCACGGTTCGACGTGCCCGTCCGAGCATGAGAGCGGCCTGCAGACCAGCTGAACCGCCACCGACAACGACCACGTCCACTGCTTGTCGAGTCACCGCTGTACACCATCACGACGTCCCAGGATTCGGCCAGATATTCCCATCTGCTGAGATCACGGACACCATGCGGCCGGACCGCGCACGTGAAATTCGCCAGGGCGGGCCGCCGATCGGCCCGGACGGCGCGATCCTGCCCGGGAACCCCGTCGGGGGTACCCAAAGCGATTCGCGGATGCTCCGGCCGGCCGGGGTTATCCCCACATTCGGCTCGGCACCGGGAATCCTGCGGTTCCGCGCCCGGCGCCGCCAATGATGGAGCTTCCGGTGACCCGCGACTCCCCGACGGATCGACTTGCCATACTGCACCGAAACAATTATCTTGATCGCGTCCCCCGATACGGTTCATCCGTAGCAACCCGTGAAAGGCAAGCCACGTGGCGAAGCAGACGACAGTCACCCTGGTCGACGACTTGGACGGCAACGAGGCCGACGAGCAGGTCGAGTTCGCGGTGGACGGCAAGGCCTACGAGATCGACCTCTCGGCGGCCAATAGCGCCAAGCTGCGGGAGGCCCTCGCTCCCTTCGTTTCCGCTGCTCGCCGCACGGGCGTCCGCCGCCGTTCGGCCGGCACCACCGCAACGGTCCGCCCGAGCGTCGACCGCGAGCAGAACCAGGCCATTCGCGAATGGGCGCAGCAGCGCGGAATGAAGATCTCCGAGCGTGGCCGCATCCCGTCCAACGTGCTCGAGGCCTACCACCAGAAGAACTGACGGGGGCCGGCCCCCACCGTTCTACCGCCGTGGGGGCCCGAGGCGCTGCGTACGCCAGGATTCCGCTGAGCATGCGCCTCGGCCCCCAGGTAACGGGCTCGACAGCGCTCCCCCGCAGGTCATCATGGGCCCACGAGATCGCGCTGCCGCGCCGATCACCGAACACCCGTCGCTCGGCATCACGTTCACCACGGTCGCGGGCCGTCTTCTCGTATGCCGGTATTCCGGTTTACACGTCGAGATCGCGTCCGCGAGCGTGCGCTCGTCATCGTCGGCTGACGGCGTGTACGGTCGGCGCATTCGCCAGTAGCGATGCACCACACGAATCAACGGCTCCAGGTCGCGGTTGCACTCCTGGCCCTGCCTACTCGGGCCGGTTGTGCCGATAGACATCAGAGGGTAGGTCCGCGAGTTCCCGAAGCGCTGGGTCTCTGACCGGAACAGCAACTAGTCGATCTACGGCCACCCCAGGTTCAACTCGTCTGGATAGCGTCGCCACGCGCCGCTCCCGGCACACCCTCTACGTTCCGCGGCTCGCGCACCCCACGGTGTACTCCGAATCGGCCTTGGCGATGGGAATCTTTGCGCGCTCGCCCAACGAGTGGCCCGGTTGTCACCGGCCCGACAACGGCGGCGACAACCGCTCGAACAGCCGTATGCCCTTCGCGATCTTCTTCCCCGCACCCCGGCAAAACTCTTGCCCGGCGCACCGCGTTCGACGGCCCGATCCCTCCCGGGGGCAGGTGACCCCACTCGGCCGCGTTCGGCGGCAGTCTCCGAGCCGTTCAACAGTTACGAAACCGAAGAACAGAGACACATGCGTGTCCCGCGTCTCGACCAGGGGTCGTAACGGCGCTGCCGCTGCGCGGTCGCCCGGCCTCCGCACCGTGGCCGCATTAGCCACCCTCAGGCCGTCCGGGGTTTGAGTTCTCCTCACACGCGCGACACGCTGGTCGCCGGTCGAGATCCGGGCGGAGCGAGGTGAACCGTGGCGGGCAGGGCGAGGAGCACGACAATACGCACGGGCGAAGCCCGGAAGCCGCAGGAGTCGGCCGTGCACGCCGATACGGTGACCACTGAGCGGGCCGCCGGAGTGCACCCGGCCGAAGGCCGCTTCGCGGGACGGCGCTCGGCGACGGTCAACCTCCCCTTCGTGACCAGCCCAGTTCCTTGTGCCGGACCTGCAACTGCCGAGCCGGGCGGAGCTCGGCTGGGTCGTGCACACGGCACAGTCGATGCTGCCGTCGGGCAGGTCACTGTTGTTCTTCGGCGGACTCGCGGCAACCGCGATCGCCGGGATCATCGAGTGGCCGGTCGCCGCAGCCATTGGTGTCGGTAGCGCGTTGGCCGGTCAGGGCGCCACGAACCCGGAACCGCGCAGCGGGACACCGCACGCGATGCAGGCCGGGGCAGGCGGCACGAACGGCCCCGGGGGCACCAGTGGCTGAGCCCGCGGAGACGGTAGCGCCACCCCTGGTGGCGACGCGGCTGCTGCAGAACCCGCTGGGTCAGCGGGCGGCACCTGGTGCCCGGGGCGACATCGTCCGGGTCACCGACGGGCGGGCCACGATCTATCTTCTCCCCCAGGAGTACGACGCAGCCGATGATCGCTCGCTCCGGTGGCTGCTGGCGAAGCAACGTCCGCCGGAACGAGGTTGCCGGCGCGACTTGTGATCACTTCTCCGGGAGACCTCGGGGCTGTGTCTCGATACAGTGCGCCCGGGGGGATCAATGAGCGTGCTCACGAAGAACGCGCCGGTGTCCGTTGCGCGAGTGCGCGAGCTCGTCGCGGGCGGGGCCACGCCGCAGCGGCTACGCCGGGTCGGGGCCGTCCTGCTGGTCGGTGCGTTGCTGGCCGGGGTCGTCGGGCTGGCGAACGGCCTGTCACGCGCTGACGCCGTCGGGAGCGAGGGCGCCCGCCTGGCCACGCTCTCCGCCGACGCCGCCGAGATCTACCGCGCACTGGCGGACGCCGACGCCATGGCCACCAGCGGCTACGTCTCCGGCGGCACCGAGCCTGCAGCCGTCCGCGACCGATACGACAGCGACGTCAGCGCAGCATCCGAGCGCCTCGTGCGGGCAGCAGCCGGCCTCGCCGACGACGATCCCGCCGCCGACGACGTTGTGACGATCACGTCGAACCTGCCCGTCTACACCGCGTTCGTCGAGTCCGCGCGCACCTACAACCGCCTCGGTCTGCCCCTCGGCCAGTCCTACCTCGGCGCTGCATCGAACCTGATGCGGGAGACGATCCTGCCGGCCGCCGCGACGCTGCGCACCGCGGAGAACACGGCCCTCGACGCCACTCTCGCCCGCGGCGGCACCCTTCCGTTCGCCGTGGTCGTGCTCGGGATCGCTGCGCTCGTCGGCCTCGTGCACGCCTCGATCCGGGAGCGCCGCCGCACCAACCGCGTGATCAACCCGGGCCTGGTCGGCGCCGTGGCCGCGCTCGTCGTCCTCGTCGGGTGGTGGGTGGTCGCGACCGCCGTCGCGGGCGGGGCACTGCGCGGGGCCGATCGGCACGGCGACGCGGCGCGCGCCCTCGACGACGCCCACGCCGCCGCGCTGCAGGCCCGGAGCAACGAGAGCCTCGTGCTCGTCGCGCGCGGCGGAGCAGGGGCCTCCGACCAGGGCTTCACCGTGCAGATCGACCGCATTCTCGCGCCCGGCGCGCTTCTCGACACCGCGGCGGCGGCCGATCCCGACGCCGACCTGTCGACGGTCCGGGCCGCGGCCGAGCGGTGGCGCGACGCGCACGTGGCCCTCCGTGCGCTCGACGACGGCGGCCGCTTCCCGGAGGCGGTCGCCTCTGCGACCGGCACCGACCCGCAGGGCTCCGGGGCCACGTTCCAGGCGCTCGACGCGGCGCTCGGCTCGGCGACGGCCGCGCAACGCGCCGCGTTCGCCGACGACGCCGCAGTCGCACGGGCCGCTGTCGGCGCCCTGCCGGTGGTATCGGTCGTGCTGGGGGTGCTCGCGGCCGTGGGGATCGTCCTCGGGATCGGGCGCAGGCTGGGGGAATACCGGTGACCGGACACGAGACGCGCTCACGCCCGTCGAGCAGACTGCCGCTGATCGCCCTCGCGGTCGCCGGAGTGCTGGCGCTCGGCAGCCTGCTGCTGCCCGACGGCGGTACCCCCGCCGCCTTTCCCGCTGCGGCGACCCAAGCACCCGTGGCAGCGCCGACCCCGCCTGCCTGCAGCGAGGTGCGGGAGAGCCTGCGCCCCACCGGTCCGCTGCCCGCGCCCGGCGCGATGCCCCCCGGCTCGACCATGGCCGCGATCGCGGCGCGGGGCCGGCTGATCGCGGGTGTCGACCAGGGCAAGTACCGCGTGGGCTACCGCAATCCGATCACCGGGCAGATCGAGGGCTCCGACATCGACATCGTCCACCGGATCGCCGCCGCGATCCTCGGCGATCAGAACGCGGTGCAGTTCGTCGTCCTCGACATCGCCGACCGGGCGAGCGCCGTCCGGGACGGGCGCGTCGACATGGTCGTCAACAGCTTCACGGTCACGTGCGACCGGCAGAAGAGCGTCGAGTTCTCCAGCGCGTACATGACCGTCTCCCAGCGGATGCTGGTGCCGGTCGACAGTGGAGTGCACGAGGTGGAGGACCTCGCCGGACAGCGGGTCTGCACGTCGGAGGGCTCCACCACCGAGGACGTTCTCCGTGCACTGCCGCTCGGCTTGCAGGTCTCCACCCGTGCCGGGATCCCCGACTGCGTGCTCGACCTGCAGCACGGCAGGGTCGAGGCCGTCTCCAGCGACGACGTCATCCTGGCCGGGCTGGCGGCGCAGGACCCGCAGACCGAGATCGTCGGCCGCGCCCTCGACAACTCCCGCTACGCCGTGGGGATGCAGCTGGGCCAGCCCGACCTCGTCCGGTTCGTGAACGGCGTGCTGGAGCAGGCCCGCGCCGACGGCAGCCTCGCCGCGAGCAACCAGAAGTGGTTCACGGGCCACCTCGACACGGTCCCGCCGGTCGCGCCCGCCGTCTACCGCGACTGACCCGACTGGCGCGACTCGCGGATCAGGGGGCGTGGACGCTGAGCGTCGTCCAGGCGCCGATCTTGACCACGGTGCCGTCCGGCAGCGGCACAGGGGTGTTGGGCGGGATGAGGTCGGTGCCGTCGCCGACCGTCGTCCCGTTGGTGGACTGCAGGTCGACGATCGTCCAGCCGCCGTCTGCGCCGGGCAGCAGCAGCGCGTGCAGCGTGGAGACGCCGGGGTCGAGCGGCGGGCCGGACAGGTCGATCTCCGGGTCGATCCCGCGGGAACGGCTGCGACGCCCGATCGCCATCTGCGGGCCGCTGAGCGTGAACCGGCGCTCCGGGGCGTACGGCGGGAACTCGAGCGTGGCGGCATCCGGCCCGTCGCGGCGGCGCACCTCCTCGAACCACGCCCGGTCCGCGCGGACGACCGCCGTCCAACCGGCAGCCGGTGCGGGCTGCGCAGCAGGAGCGGTGTCCGGCACCGGCAGGTCCGCGTCGTGCCCGCACGCCTCACAGAACCGCCCACCCCGCGGCTCGCCGCACCGCGCACAGTGCGCAGGCGGCTCGGGTGGCGGCGCGGGCGGTGACGCCGTGGGCGCGGTCATGCGAGCCCCGCACGTGTCGCAGTAGTCCGTGGTCGAGGACTCGTGCCCGGCCGGGCAGGCGGCCATCAGCCCTCACCCCCACGCACCCGCACGGTCTTCACCGACCGGGTGTCGAGCGTCATCTCGTCGGCGGCGGACACGTCCTTCCGCAGCCGGACCGTGCCCGAAGGCGCATCGACGACCTCGACGACCTTCTCCAGCAGCCTCGCCGTGCCGTCGTTGCCGGACACATCGGCCAGCGCGACGGCCCGGCCCAGGCGCGCGGTGGCAGTCGGTTCGTCGCCCGCCTTGCGCGCGGCGAGGCCTTCCTGGATCGCCTGGGCGAGCTCGGCCTGTCCGGTGTAGTGGGCCACCCCCGGGCTGATCCTCGTCGAGAGCGCGACGTCCTCGGTCCAGACCGCCCGCATCCTGCCCTGGTCGCCCAGCGCCTCGTCCGAGCCCGACCGGACCAGGGTCACCCGGCCCGCGAGCATCTCGTCGCCGACCGCGCCGGGCGCGACCTCGACGCACACGTGGTACTCGCGGCTCTCCGCGCCCCACGAGCCGAGCGGGTAGTCGCCGCGCAGCGGGCCCGCCTCGGCGCGGCGGTCCGTGAGCTCCTCGACCGCGGGCGAGACCTGCTTGACGAACCGGATCGTCGCCCCGCGCGGTGTCCAGAGCCGCAGGGCGACGTCGGCGACACCCTTGCCCATCGCCGCACCCATCAGCGACCGGAAGTCGGTGGCGAGGTCGGCGGGGTCGGCGACGATGTCGACGGTGCCGAGCAGCGCCGAGGCGATCGCGCGCAGTTCGTCGACCTGCCAGTCGGTGCCGACGCCGCGGCAGTCGCACGCGATCAGCCCGGTCACCGACCTGAGCTGCTCGGCGAACCAGTCGGGGGCCTCGCCGTTCTTCCCATCGGTCAGCAGGATCGCGTGCTTGATCGAGCCGGGATGGGCCGCGGCGATCGCGCCTGCCGCAGCGAGCCAGGAACCGATACCTGTGCCGCCGCCCGCCTGCAGGAACCGCACGACGGTCGTCGCCTCGGCGCGGGTGGCCTCGCCCGCGACGGCCGTGCCGCCGCTGGGTGGATACACCTGGCTGGCGACGTGCGTCCCGGCGATCACGGCGAAGGCGACCCCGTCGCGCAGTTCGGCGATCGCCGCGGCGGTGGCCTGCCGCGCAGCGCGGATCCGGTCGCCCTGCATCGACCCCGAGCAGTCGATCACGATGACCTCGAGGACATCCGACGGTGGGGCGGGCGCGGTGAGGTCGCCGGAGGCCGTCACCGTGACGATCGCGTCGACGCGGGTCTCGCCCGCCGCGAGGTACGGGTTCTGGTCGACGTCGACGGCGAAGGTCATGCCGGACTCCTCTCGGGTAGGGGGATCGCGACGACCGTGATGTTGTCCCGGCCGCCCGAGTCCAGCGCATACCGCGTGAGCAGGGCGGCGATCCCGTGCGGGGTGTCCGCGGTGGCCGCGATACGGGCGAGGTCGCCGGGGTCGGGCAGGTAGTTCCACAGACCGTCGGTGCACAGGAGCAGAAGCCCACCCTCGGCGTCCACGGTGGTGACATCGGGGTGCGGCACCCCGTCCGCGCCGAGCCACCGGGTGATCGCGTGGGCGCGCGGATCGGCCATCGCCGCCGCGGGGTCGAGCACTCCGGCGGCGACCTGCTGATGGGCCCACGAGTGATCGGCGGTGAGCAGCCGCGAGGCCGGGCCGTCGAGGTGATAGACGCGGCTGTCGCCCACCCACGCGACCGTGACCCGGCCCGACGACCCGACCAGCGCGGCGACGAGGGTGCACGACGGGGCGTCGGGCTCCCGCACGGCGGCCAGCCCCGCAACGGCCTCGGCCGCGGCACCGACGGCACGCCGCAGCAGCCGTTCCTCCTCCGCAACGCCTGGGGCCGACTCCGGCGGCTGGTAGGTACGAGCCGCGGCCGGGCGCACCCGCACCGTCCGCCCGGTACGCGGTTCCTCCGGTCCGGCGCCCACCGGCACCGGCACAGGGGCGGGCTCGGCGTTCAGCAGCACGGAGAGGGCCGCTTCGGCGGCGGCCCGGGAGGCGTCCTGCGGCCGCCTCGTGCTGGAGACGCCGTCGCAGACCACCGCGGCGACCACGCCGGTGTCGCGGCGGAGTCCGAACGCCATCGCGTCCTCGTTGCGGGCGTGGACATAGCCGCGATCGCTCACGCCGGCCAACCGGCCGAGGTCGGCGGCGACGTGGTCGGTGCCGTCCGGGACCCGCCTGCCGCAGACGCCGCAGTAGTCGGTCTCATCCGGTGCGGCGCCGCAAGCGGCGCAGGCGCCGGGTGGGCGGGCATCGACCGTGCCGGCGCGGCGCAGCGTGAGGTCCAGGCCGCATCTCTCGCAGAACCGGTCGTCGACGCCGACGTCCGCCGCGCAGCGTGGGCAGGCGTTCACACCCATGTCCGGGGCCGTTCGGCGTTCGCGCGGTCGATGAGCTCCACCCGCTGGGCGTGGTCCGTGACGAGCCGCGCCGACGCCCGCAAGCATCGCTCCAGAGCCAACCGCAGGTCGTGCTCGCGCCAGGGCACCCCGAGCAGCGGGCCGTCCCCCGTGCTTCGTGTCGCGATCGCGGCGGTCAGCAGGGCGGCACGGACTCCCTGGTCGGTGGCGCGGTCCAGCGGCAACGACTCGACCCGCGCAGCGACGGCCCGCAGCTCGCTCGCCGGGGCAGACGTGCCTTCCGCGACCGTCGCCTCGACCACCGCGAGCTGGGCCGGGACGTGCATGCTCGACGTCATGGGGACGGCGTCGAGAGCGGTGATCGCCCCGGCCCGGTCCCCCGCCCGGAGGCGGCAGCGCGCCCGGACGAACGCTGCGTCGGCCAGTGCCGGGTCGGTCGCGGCCAGCAGCGAGGCGAGTTGCTCCGCGTGCGCGTCCGCACCGGCCCGCTCGGACGCGGCAGCGAGCGCGAGCTTCGGGGCCTGCTCGCCCGGCAGCGTCGAGTAGACGGCGTCGAAGGCGGTGACCGCCGCCGGGACGTCGCCGTCGACCAGCGCCGCGATCCCGGTGAACCAGTCGAGCCGCCAGTCGCCCGCCTCGTCCCGGCGCAGCGCGTCGATCGCGGTCCGTGCGGCCGCGGTGTCGCCGGCGTCGATGTCCGCCCGGATCAGTCGCAGCCGCAGTTCGGGGCTCGGCTCCCCCGGCCCACCGGTCTGCGCGCTCGCCTCGGCGATGCGGGCGATCTCCGCGCGGTCGACCGTGGCGGTGGCGGCGAGCACCCCTGCTGCGGGATCCGCAGGGTCCACCAGCGGGACGGGGAGCAGGGCCGCGACCGCCGCGGGATCGGGGCGCCCGACACCGTGCTCGTCGATCAACAGCCCGGGCGCGAACGTGCCGCGCGGCGGGCCGAACAAGGTGGACGCCGCAGGTCGCGGCCGTCCGTCCTCAGTGGCCAGAACCTCGCGCAGCACCCCCGTGAGCTGCTCGGCCATCTCGTCGCAGGAGTCGAAGCGGCGATATGGATCCGGGTCGGTCGCCCGGCGCAGGAGCCGGTCGAAGGACGGATGCCGCGTGAGCACCGGATGCGCGTCCGGATCGGGCAGCGGGGTGGGCACTCCGCGGCGCGCGGGCGGCATTCCGAGCGCCAGCACGGCGAGCGTGCGCCCGACCGTGTGCACATCGGACGCCGGCGACGGACCGAACGCCGCGATCTCGGGCGCCTGGTAGCCGATCGTGCCGAAGACAGCGCTGGTCCGGTCGTCGACGCCGATCACGGCACCCAGGTCGATGAGCGTGAGCTGCCGGTCGTACTGGATCACGTTCTCGGGCTTGAAGTCGCAGTAGACGAGGCCGCGGGCGTGCAGGTAGCCCAGCGCCGGCAGCACCTCCAACGCATAGGCGACGGCCTGGCCGACGGGCATCGGGTCGAGGCCGCCGTCGGCGCGCCTGCGCTTCTCCATCAGCTGCTTGAGCGACGAGCCGCCGACGTAGTCCATGACGATGTACTCGACCGGTGTGCCGTCGTCATCCGGATGCCGGACGAAGTTGTAGATCTTGACAATGGTGGGGTGGTCGACCTCCGCGAGGAAGCGCCGCTCGGCCACGGCAGCGGCCATCGCGTCGGCGTCACCGGCGTCGAGCAGGCCCTTGAGCACCACCGGCCGGTCGTTCACCGCCCGGTCGAGCGCCAGGTAGATCCAGCCGAGGCCGCCGTGCGCGAGGCAGCCGAGCACGTCGTACTGTCCGCCGACGAGGGTGCCCGTGGTGAGCTTCGGCACGAAGGAGAAGCGGGTTCCGTCCTTCGGGCAGAAGCCCTCCACACGTCCTGGCTGCCCGTCGCGGCTGCGCCCGACCGGGCTGCCGCAGCGGCTGCAGAACCGCTCCGACTCCGCGACCTGCGGGTCGGTCATCAGCGCGCTCACCGGGTCGAGACGCGGCACCGGTGGGACGTCGACCATCCCGGCCCCCAGTCGGCTGCGGGTGGCGGCGGTGCCGCTGCGCCCGCTGCCGCGGCGGGTGGGCCTGCTGGCGGGGCTGCCGGATCCGCCGGATGAGCTGCTGGTGGACCAGGTCGGCGCCGCAGCCGCCGTGCTGGGGCCGGCATCGGTGTCGGTCCCGGCCGCTGCCGGCGCCAGGCCGCACGTGTCGCAGTAGCCCTCGTCGATCGTGCCGTCACAGCCCGGACGACCGCACGACCCCGGAGGCGCGACCGCCGCGCTCGCCGAAGCCTCGACCGATGGCGGCGCGGCCGGAGCCAAACCGCACGCGTCGCAGTAGCCGTCGTCGATGGTGCCGTCACAACCCGGCCGGGCACAGGCACTCATCGCTCGTCCCCGCTGCGCTCGGCCGGTGCTGTGCACAGGCACCGTGACGCCGGTCCGCCCGCGAGCTCGATCATGCGGTCCTCCCCTCGGCCTGCAGCAGGCGCTGGTACTCGGCGAGCGCGCGGGTAGCGGCCGCCAGGTCACACGGCCGCGCCCACAGCACGGCTCGCAACTCCTCCTCGAGCCGGAGGATCTCGGGCTGCTCGGAACGGCCGAGGCGGTGTGCCTTGGCGCGGTACGCCTCGTAGCGCCCGCGCAGCTCGCCACGGCGCTCGATCAACCCGCTCGCCAGCTCCCGGGCGGCCCGCAGCGTGTCGGCCTCCGTCGCGACGGCGACGAGGAGGCCGTCGAGCGCCGCGGCCCTCGACGGCCAACCATCGATCACGAGCACGGCGGCCTGACGGGCGCGCAGCGCGGGCCTGCGGTCGGCCGGGGCGGGCGGCAGCGTGACGACGACGATCTCGGCGGCTCTGGCGCGGTCGGCGACCATCCGGCCGCGCAGCGCGTCGAGCTCACCGAGCGCGGCGTCGAGCCGGGCGGTGCGTTCGGGCCAACCGTCCCGGACGGCGGCCGCGACGCGAAGCCGCTCGACGACTGCCCCGACGTCGTGGGCGAGCGGGCCGGTGTCGACCGTCGAGCCGAGCGGATCCGTGGTCGCGGTCCGCTCGACGACGTCCAGTCTGCGGGTCAGCTCCGCGATCGCGTGCTGCTCGGTGCCGAGGTCGTCCGCGATGCGGCAGGCGTCGCGGAGCTGTTCGGCGGGCGAGGCGACGCGGGCGAGAGCGTCGCGATATGCGGCGTCGGCGCGCGTCACGAACGCGCTGACGCGATCGAACGCCGCCTCCATCCGGCGCTGGAGGGTGTCGAGGTCGATGTGCTCGACACGCTCGGGGACGCCGGTGAGTCCCCGCTCGTGGAGCGGGAGTGCGGTGCGGGACACCTCGATCGACGGATCGTGCAGCAGCCGCCTCAGCGTGCCGAGATCACCGCCGTCGGCGGCGGCTGTGGCGGCGTCGACGATCCTGCGGTGGTCATCGAAGTCGCGCCACAGCCCGGCGAGCTCACCTTCGATGCCTGCCCAGAGCCGCGCGGTCTCCCCCGTGAGCCTGCCGCTGGTGAGGAAGGCATGGCCGGGATGGCGCTCGAGCTCGACGAGCGCACTCGCCATCCTGCCCTGCACCGCGACCCGCTCGGCCAGCTCGGCCCGAAGTGGACGCGTTGCCCCGTTTGTCATGCCGTCCCCCCGAGGCGGCAGGGTAGCGCGTTCAGCCGGTGCCGAGCAGGATCTTCTGGGCCCGGGTGCAGGCCGAAGTAGCGGTCGATGAAACGGGATCGCCGCCCCGACGGCGTCCCGGCCGACCGCCTGCATCATCGTGTCGACGAGGGCGCCCTGGTTGACGTCGAACGTCCAGCCGTGCAACCGATGAGTCGGGCAATGGGACGTTGATGCGTTCACGGAAGGAAATATCGCAACTGTTCTACGTGGTGACCACCAGGGAATTCGAAGGCGGGAAGATTGTCCGCGAGAAGCAGTAATTCAATGAGGCGTTCGAGCCGGACCGGCGGTCATTGGAGCGGGATCGCCGCCCCGATGGCGTCCAGGCCGACCGCCTGCACGATCGTGCCGACGAGGCCGCTCTGGCTGGCGTCGAACGTCCAGCCGATGGGCCCGTCCCCAAATTGCCAGTAACTCTTGAAAGCGGCTTGGAAATCCGCGTCCTGGACGCCGAAGGTCACGTTCACCTGGTTGGCGGGACCCGACTGGAGGGAGGCACACACCGCGTTCGCCGTCTTGTTGAGGGTGTCGTCGAAGCTGACACCCGCCGCGGACAGCGCGGTCTTGACCTCGGGCAGGGCCAGGCAGCGCAGCAGAACGCCCCGCCCGCTGACGTAGTCCTTCGAGAACACGAAGCCCGTCATCGGGTCGTTCGACATGAGCGCCTTGAACGGCGCTTCACGCACGATGCCGTCGGTGCCGACGAGCAACTGCTGCACGCCCCCCGCGATCTGACCGATCCAGGTGGTGACGTCGGTCGTGAACGCGGTCTTGTCGAAGGTGGGATCGACGTGGGCCTGGACGTAGAGGGCCAACTCGTCGGCGATCTCGAGCATGCCCGCCAGGGCCGCGAGGATCAGGCCCTGGTCGCCGGACCAGGTGCAGCCCGGTTCGTACGGCGGGTTGTCGAGCGAGTTGTAGATCCCGTCGGGCAGTGGTCGTTCGTTGACCAGACCACCCATCACGCCTTTGTTGAACGTGACGAGCTTCAGGTACTGGTACTTGGAGAGGTTCGGCTCCGTGAACCACCGGCTGAACCACTCGTATTGGGCGTAGGCCATCTTGAGGTAGCCCTGGGCGGCGGCCGTCTTCTGGGGCGTGACGGTCTTCAGCGTGTTGTAGAGGCGCAGGGACAGCAGGAAGAACCCCGCGTTGGTGACCGTGTTCTTGATGCCCATGGGGTTACTGCCGGCCGAGGCACTGCTGTTGCGGCAACCGTGCGGTACCGGCATCACCTCCGTCGCCAGGTCGTAGCCCGTGCCGACCATGCGTAGCCAGCACGTCTGCGCGATGTTGAGGTAGACGGGGGCGCGCAGGTAGCCGCCCGTGCCGGGCAGGTTGTTCGCGAGCAGGAAGTCGTACGCGCTGAGCGAAGCGAGGCCGCACCAGGCGAAGTCGTCGTCCCAGACGCCGACGTTGTCCAGCATCGGCTGGAAGAACTGGTCCTCGGTCTGGGCTGCGTTCGCCAGCCGCGCATTCATGCCGTCGACCCATGGTTGGGCCTGGGCGGGCCATTTGCTGTACGCGGCGTTGACGAAGTGGATGGCCGCGTCGAGAGTGTTGGCCCGGGTCCAGAAATCGGTGATCGCCCAGCGGTTGTTGTACAGGTACCCTTGGTAGATTGGATTCACGCAGGAAACCGGGTCCATAGCGCCTCCTTCGGGAAACGATTGCCCGACCAATTGCGGCGGCTGTTGAGCGCGCCCAGGATGGCCGTCTGCGTGTGCCCGCTGCAATACGACATGCAGTTGATCCCTCCACGTCCGGCGTCACTTTCCGTGACTGAGGACATGGACTCCGGCTGGGATCAGCGGCGGAGCTGCCTGCGTGAGGTGATGTTGAGTTTGCCGAAGATCTTGTGCAGGTGATATTCGACGGTGCGCGGACTGATGAACAACCGGGCTCCGATCTCGGGATTGGTGAGACCCTCCCGAACCAGACGCGCGACCTGCGCCTCCTGCGCGGTCAACTCACCGCCGATCTCCACCGGACGTCTGCGCACGGTCTCACCGGTGGCCCCCAGTTCGCGCTCCGCACGCCGGGCGAACGCTTCCATCCCCGTCGCCGTGAACATCTCGTAGGCGGTGCGCAGTTGCTCACGCGCATCCAACCGCCGGCCCTCGCGACGCAACCACTCCCCATACAGCAGATGGGCCCGGGCGAGCTCCCCCCGAATCCGGGTGCGTCCGAGCCGTTCGATCGCCTCTCGGTAGGCACGTTCCGCCGCATAACCGTCGCTCGTCAGCGCCCGGCAGCGAGCCTCGATACCCAACCCCCAGTCTGTTGCGCTCGCGCGGGTCGACTTCGCGATCTGCTGCAGGGCGCCGTCGGCACGCTCGGGCATCCCGATGCGAGTGGCGGCCTCGACGAGCTCGACCAGCGCCCAGGCGGTCGATGCGTTCAGCTCCTCCGGGTGCTCACCGGCTCGCTCGGCCGCGGCCATCGCTTCCTCGTAGCGCCCGAAACCGTTGTTGAGCACTGCCGCCGCCAACCCGGTGACGGTCAGCCCGAGTCCCTCGCCCCGGGACACCGCTTCGTCGAGAACGGTCTCGATCAGGTCGGTGGCCTCGTCCTCGCGGCCCCGCCAGGCGGCAAGCATCAGGGCGCCGTAGGGCACGAAGGGGCTCCCGGTCGCCTCCGTGACGCCGTGCAGCTCGTCTCCCAGCGCCTCGGCAGCATCCAGCTCACCGGCGAACACGTGCGCGAGCGTGCGGGCGCTGAGGGCGAGCGGAAGCACGGAGAGCGCTCCGGTCTCCCGCGCGAGCTCCAGGAAGCGGGTGACGATCGCCTCCCACGCCTCCTCGTCCCACAGAGCGCGGGCGACGCGGCAGGTGAGCCACAGCCAGCGCAGCCCCTCCTCCTCGGAGACGTCCGGGCAGCGGAACGCGACCAGCGCGCGCTTCAACGTCGGTATGCCCGCCGCGAACCCGTCCGTGTACCCCACGGCCAGACCGTCGAGGAGGAGATCGGGCGCACGTGAAGGCGACTGCGACGGGGGCGCGGAACGTGCGGCGGCTGCGGTCTCCTGCAGTCCGCTGCTGCCCGCCAACGGGCCGGCGAAGATCGCTGCGTCCAGTGCATCCAGGTAGGTCTCCCGAGCCAGCTGCACGTCGAGCGGTTCGAGCTGTTCGGCGGCCCGCAGCAGCAGCGACGGTGCATCACGGCCACGGCTGACGGTGAACGCGATCTGCGCCCGCAACAACTCCGACCGGACACGTTGCAACGGATCCAGTGGCCCCGCCGACGCAGCCGACAGCAGTTCCAGCGCTGTGTCGGGTGCGCCGGCCTGGTGCTTGGCCTGCGCCGCGGCCAGCGCCCGCTCGGCCCGACGCTGCGGATGGAGAGTCAGATGAGTGGCCCGTTCCAGGAACGCAGCGGCCGCAACGCGCCCCCCGCGGGACTGCGCCCGCCCTGCCGAACGCTCCAGCTCCGCCGCGACGTCTTCATCCGGGCCCGCGGCCGCCTGGGCGCGGTGCCAGGCACGGCGATCGGGATCCGTGTCGGGATCGATCGACTCCGCGAGCGCACGGTGCGCGTACCGCCACTCCTCCACGGTGGCGGCCCGGTGAACCGCCGAGCGCAGCAGCGGGTGGCGAAACCGCACCTGAGCGCCGATCTCGATCAACCCGGCGGTGGTCGCAGGCGCCGCTGCCTCATGCCCGATCCCCAGCCACTGCGCGGCCCGCCAGATCAGGACGGGGTCGCCGAGCGGCTCCGCCGCGGCGATCACCAGCAGCTCGCGGGAGTCCGCCGGCAGCGGCGCGAGCTGGCGACGGAAGCTCTCCTCGATCCGCTTCGGCAGTGGCATCGTCGTGGGCAACCCGAACCCGCCGGTCAGCTCGGCGGGCGTCAGCCCGCGCGGAAGCTCCAGCAGGGCCAGCGGATTACCGCGGGCCTCGCCGACGATCCGGTCGAGCACCCGCGCGTCCACCGGACCGGGCAGCGCCGAGCCCAGCAACGCTCGTGCGTCCTCGTCGGGCAAGCCGCCCACCACCAGCTCCTGCAGACCCGTGGACTCCTCCTCGTCCGATTCCTGCTCCTCGCCGGGCTCGCGCGACGCGAAGACCATCGCCACGGACTCAGCGCCCAGCCGCCGTGCGGCGAACATCAGAGCCTGCGCGGAGGCACGGTCCAGCCACTGGACGTCATCCACCACACAGACGAGCGGCTGCTCCCGCGCCACCTCCGCAAGGAGGCCGAGCACAGCGAGGCCGACCAGCAAGCGGCCCGGCGGGTCGCCGTTGCTCAGCCCGAACGTGATGGTCAGCGCCTCGCGCTGCGGACCAGGCAGATGGGCCAGCTCATCCAGCATCGGCGCGCAGAGCTGGTGCAGCCCGGCGAACGGCAATTCCATCTCCGACTGGACACCCGAAGCGCGCGCCACACGGCAGCCCGAGGCCCGCTCGACCAGGTGCTCCAGCAGGGCCGTCTTGCCCACACCGGGCTCGCCGCGCACCACCAGCGCCCGGCTCTCGCCCGACCGGACGGCCTTCAGCAGACGGTCGAGCGCCTCACACTCGCTGCGCCGATCCCGCAGGGCCACCGGCGCTCGGCCTCCTCGCGCCACCTCAGGAGTATCCGGCCTACTCGTGCTGCTCACGTGCTGTGATGCCGGCCGGTTCCAGGAGGTCGGGCCGGGCTGCGAGCTCGCGAAGGACTCGATGAGGTTCCGCGACGAGGCGCCGGGTGCTGTGATCGAGCACTCCCATGATCTTGACCAGCTCCGTGGCCAGCACCCCGTCGGCACGGATGAAGCGATGCAGGAAGGTGAAGGTTCGTCCGGAGCCGTATGTGGGCTCGCAGGTGACGGTCACAGGTTCTCCGATGCGTAGCTCGCGCAGGTAGCGCGCCTGAGCTTCGAGGATGACCGGGCCCACCTTGTTCTCCATGAACGTCTCGGGCACGACTCCCGCGCGACGCAGGAACTCCAGCCTGACGTGGTCGGCCCAGTCGTAGTAGGCCGCGTTGTTCACGTGCCCGTTGAAGTCCACCTCGTACTGCCGCGCAGCCAGCTGCACGCTGAAGATGCCCATGCCCTGCCTTCACCAGCTTCAGGTCTGACACGGCGACTGTCGTCCGGCATCAGTGCGATCGCATCCGTGTGGATCCCGAGCCACATCCCCAGCGGGCATACCGGGGACGGCACGTGTGCGGGAGAAGGTCGGCGTATGGACGCGGCCTTGTCCGCCGTTCGGTCAGCCGGAGCGGTCGGGGCCCGCGCGGGTCAGCGTCACGCGCAGCAACACCCGCCGCTCACGCTGCATCGCCGCGCGGTATTCGTCCCAGTTCTCGTGCTCGCCCATGATCCGCCGGTAGTAGTCCACCAGGCCGTCCATCGCATCCGGCAGAGACACGATCTCGGCGCTGCCCTCCACCTGGATCCAGCTCCCGAAGAACCCATCGGGCAGCACGCACAGCCACAGCCGATGGTCCCTGCGCACGTTGCGCACCTTGACTGCGGTCTCCCGGGTGCTGACGAGCACGCGGCCGTCGTCGTCCACGCCGACCAGGACCGGTGACATCTGCGGAGTGCCGTCCTCGCGGATCGTGGCGAGCACCGCCCGGTGTTGTTCACGGATGATCTCTCGCGCTTTGTCGAGATCCATCCGACGACCGTAGTACGCCGCCGCGGTGAGCACCGGCCGACGCCCTCACATGCGCCCGCATCGGTGCGCACTGATACTCCTTGCGTGGCGCGGCGCGGATCCGCGCCGGTGGCGGTGTTGCCAGGTGTTGCGGGATCGGCGCAGTGAGTGTGACGAGCTCGACCGCCTGCTCGAGGCTGTTCGGTCGGGCGAGAGCCGGGCGCTGCTGGTGCGCGGCGAGCCCGGTGTGGGCAAGACGGCCCTCCTCGACTACCTGGTCGAACGCTCGTCGCACTGCCGCGTGGAACGGACCGCGGGCGTCCAGTCGGAGATGGAGCTGCCGTTCGCCGGGTTGCACCAGCTGTGCTTCCCGATGCTGGATCGGCGGGAGAAGCTCCCAGGTCCGCAGCGTGACGCGCTGGCCACAACGTTCGGGCTGAGCAACGGACGCCCACCGGAGCGCCTGTTGGTCGGTCTTGCCGTGCTCGGGCTGCTTGCCGAGGTGGCACGGGAGAAGCCGCTGGTCTGCGTGGTCGATGACGTCCAGTGGCTCGACCGTGCCTCCGCACAGGCCTTGATGTTCGCCGCACGGCGGCTGGGCGCCGAGTCCGTGGCGATGGTCTTCGCCTCGCGCCCTCAGCGCGGCGAGCAGGAGTCGACCGGCCTGCACGAGCTGGTGGTGGGCGGTCTGCCCGACCAGGACGCCCGAGCGCTGCTGGGCTCGGTATTGCCCGGTCCGGTGGACGAGCGGGTACTCGCCCGGATCGTCGGCGAGACCGGCGGCAATCCACTCGCGCTCCTGGAGCTACCTCGCGGATTGACGCCCGCCGAACTGACCGGCGGCTTCGGACTGCCGACGACGACGGCGCTCCCGAAGCGGATCGAGGAGAGCTTCCACCGGCAACTGGCCCCGTTGCCGGCGGACACGCGGCGCCTGCTCGTGATCGCCGCGGCGGAGCCGCTCGGCGACCCCGTGCTGGTCTGGCGGGCGGCCGGGCGGCTCGGGGTCGGCCACGAGGCGAACGGGGCAGCGGGCGGACTGCTCTCGATCGGCTTTCAGGTGCGGTTTCGCCACCCGCTGCTGCGCTCGGCGATTCACCGGGCCGCCTCCGTGGAGGAGTGGCAGAACGCGCACCGTGCGCTCGCGGAATCGATCGACCCCGACGTCGATCCCGACCGCCGGGCCTGGCACCGTGCCCAGGCGGCCGCGAAGCCGGACGAGGACGTCGCTGCAGACCTCGAGCGCTCCGCGGGGAGGGCACAAGCCCGCGGCGGGCTTGCCGCCGCCGCCGCGTTCCTCGAACGTGCCGCACACCTGACCCCCCACCCGGCCCGCCGAGCCGAGCGGGCACTGGCCGCGGCACAGGCCAAACACCAGGCAGGCGCACCCGACACGGCCCTGGAGCTGCTGGCCGTTGCCGAAGCGGGGCCGCTCGACCCTCTGCGGCGCGCCCGCGTCGATCTCCTGCGCGCGCAGATCGCATTCACCGTCAACCGCGGCCGTGACGCGCCACCGCTGCTGCTGCGGGCCGCACGGGAACTCGAACCGCTCGATGTGCAGCTGGCCCGGGAGACCTACCTGGACGCGCTCAACGCAGCGATCTTCGCCGGTCCGCTCGCCGGGAGCTGCGGTGTGCGGGAGACCGCCGAGGCAGCACGGGTCGCGCCCGCCGGGATGCAGCCCCCGCGCGCGCCCGATCTGCTCCTCGAAGGGTGGGCGGTGCGGTTCACGGACGGTTACGCCGCTGGGATGCCCATGATGCAGCGGGCACTGGTCGCCTTCCGCAGCCCGGACCTCTCCGAGGAGGAGGGGCTGCGCTGGCTCTGGCCCTCCATCCGCACCGCCCGCGACGTGTGGGACGACGAGACCTGGGAGGTCCTCGTCATCCGCTTCCTGCGGCTCGTCCGGGAGACCGGAGCGCTCAGCGCCCTGTCCGTCGCCCTGACAGCCCGCGTCGCCGTGCACGTGGTCGCAGGCGAACTGGCCACGGCTGCGGCGCTGGTGGAGGAGGTGGAGACAGTCATCGAGGCCACCGGCCCACTCGCGCCTTATGGCGCCTTGATGCTCGCCGCCTGGCGGGGCCGGGACGCCGAGGTCGCCGAGATGGTCGGCTCCACGCTCGACGATGCGAGGTCCCGCGGCGAAGGGGTCGCGCTGCCCATCACGTGGTGGGCGCTGGCGCTGCTCGACAACAGCCTCGGCCGGTACAAGGACGCGCTGACCGTTGCCCTGCGGGCCGCCGGGGACCGCCCGGAGGAGCTGGGGGCACCCATCTGGGTGCTGGTCGAGCTCATCGAGGCCGCCGCCCGGGGTGGGACGCCCGACCATGCTGCCGACGCCCTCCAGCGACTCACGCCGACGACCCGCGCCGCCGGCACCGACTGGGCGATGGGCATCGAGGCCCGCTGCCGCGCGCTGGTGGCCGAGGGCCCGGCCGCCGAGAGCGACTATCGAGAGGCGATCGACCGCCTCGGGCGCACCCGCATCCGCGGCGAGCTCGCCCGCGCCCATCTGCTTTTCGGCGAATGGCTGCGCCGCGAGGCGCGGCGCCTGGATGCGCGCGAGCAACTCCGCACGGCCTACGAGATGTTCACGGCGATGGGGATGGACGCGTTCGCCCGGCGTGCCGAGCGTGAGTTGTCGGCTGCCGGCGAGACCGTCCGCAAGCACACCGTGGAGACCGGAAGCCAACTGACCGTGCAGGAGGCGCAGGTCGCACGTCTGGTTCGCGAGGGCCTCACGAACCCGGAGATCGCGACCCGGCTGTTCATCAGCCCGCGCACCGTCGAATACCACCTGCGCAAGATCTTCGGCAAGCTCAACATCACCTCACGCAGGCAGCTCCGGCGCTGATGCCGTAGTGCTGGGCCCTCCCCCGGCCGCCAGGTGCCCTCACTAGGGATCCGACCCGGGGTTCCCACGGAGGCGCCCGGAGCGTCGCCATCGCACGGTTGAGATGCCGGCCCGACGAGGTGACCGAACGGCGGTGGCCCCGTCGCCGGACCTCGCGACCAACCGGCCGTCGAGATGGCTGCCCCGGTCGGGATCCACATGCCACAGAACGGAGCAGAGCGTGGGAAGAGTAGACGGCAAGGTCGCCTTCATCACCGGTGCTGCGCGTGGCCAAGGCCGCAGTCACGCGCTGCGGCTGGCCGAGGAAGGTGCGGACATCATCGCCCTCGACATGTGCAGGCCGCTCACCTCCGCGCGGTACAACCTGGCTTCCCCGCTGGACCTGGCGGACACGGCACGCGAGATCAGGGCCCTCGGCCGGCGCGTCGCCGCCTTCGAAGCGGACGTTCGGGATGACTGTGCGCTGCGGAAGGCGTTCGAGGCCGGGGTCGGCGAGATCGGCCCCGTCGACATCGTGATCGCGAACGCCGGCGTGGCGTTGTTCGCGGTGGACGAGGCCTACGACGCCTGGCAGGACACGATCGACATCAACCTCACCGGTGTCTTCAACACGATGGAGATCGTGGTGCCGTCGATGATCGACCGTGGGGCGGGTGGGTCGATAGTCCTGACCAGTTCGACCGCGGGGCTGCGCGGTGTACTCGGGCCGTCGCGCGCCGCGCTGGGGTACGTCGCGTCCAAACACGGCGTGGTGGGCCTCATGCGCTCCTACGCGAACATCCTCGCTCCACATTCGATCCGGGTGAACTCCGTGCACCCCTCAGCGGTCAAGACCCCCATGCTCACCGCCGCGTCGATGACGGCCTTTCTCGAAGCGAACCCGCAGATATCGGCGGGATTCACCACTCCGATGCCGATCGACGTCCTCGACTCGCGCGACGTCAGCAATGCGGTGCTCTACCTCGTGTCCGACGAGGGCCGCTACGTCACCGGCACCACGTTGCCCATCGACGGCGGCCGCACCAACAAGAACTGAGATCTCTTCCTCACGGAACCACGAAGGACAAGTGATGACATCCATCAGCGGATCGACCGTCCTCGTCACCGGCGGGCAACGTGGCCTCGGCAAATCATTCGTCGAGGCTGCGATCGATCTGGGCGCCGCCACGGTGTACGCGACGGCGCGCAGGCCAGCGCCCAGCGCCGACCCACGGGTGGTACCGCTCGCCCTCGAGGTGACCGACCCGTCCTCGGTGGCCGCACTCGCCGACCAGGTCCGCGATGTGTCCATCCTCGTCAACAACGCCGGCGCGACACTGCGGAAGCGACTCATCAGCACCGAGGTGGACGAGCTCAAGGATCTGTTCGAGACCAACCTCTTCGGCGTACTGCGGGTCACCCAGGCTCTCGCGCCCACCCTCGCCGCCAACGGTGGCGGAATATTGATCAACATCCACTCCGCGATGTCCTGGATCGCCGGAGCGGGCCCCTACGGCGTGACCAAGGCCGCGTTGTGGTCAGCGACCAACTCCTTGCGCATCGACCTGGCCCCACAAGGGACCCAGGTCGTCGGCGTCCACCTCGGCTACACCGAGACGGACATGACCGCGAACCTCGACGTCGTGAAGAACGATCCTCGCGAACTGGCCCATGCCGTGCTGGTCGCGGCCGAGAACGGACAGACCGAGGTGCTGTCGGACGAGGTGAGCCGGCATGTCAAGGCGGCACTCTCCGGCCCGGTCGAGGGACTCGAGTTCACGCTCGTCGACGGCAAGGTGGTGGCCAAGCACGCGTCCGCCGACACGTCTGTATGACGACGAGGCCGTGCGCGTGACGCACCGTGCCGGCGCCGGACGACCGTCGGGACGACCCAATACTGTGCCCTTGCGCTAAGTGTTTGGCCGGGCCACACTTAGCCGCGTGGCACAGTATTCGGCGGAGGTCGACGGCGTCTTCGTCGCCCTCGCCGACCCGACCCGGCGCGGCGTCATCCGCCGCCTCGGCCGCGGCCCGACGAGCGTGAGCGATCTCGCGCGCGAGTTCCCGATGACCCTCCCCTCCTTCATGAAGCATGTGCGGACGCTCGAGGCGAACGGCCTGATCAGCACGGTCAAGCTCGGCCGCGTGCGCACCTGCGTGCTCAACCGCGACCGTCTCGCTCTCGTCGACGACTGGCTCGCGGAGCAGCACCGGATCTGGGAAGAGCGCACCGACCGACTCGAACGGCTCGTCACCGACCCCGACCAGGAGCAGCAATGAACCCAGAACTCGACCTGACCATGGAGCGGATCATCCGCGCCCCACGCGCCGTTGTGTGGAGCGCGTGGACCGATCCGTCCCGGCTCGAGAAGTGGTGGGTCCCGGCTCCGACCCTGTGCCGCGTCGACCACCTGGATGTCCGGCCCGGCGGCGGGTTCGTGACGCGACTGAGCGACGACGGGGCGGAGTTCGTCCCCCACATCGACGCGAGCTTCCTCGTCGTCGACGAACTCGAGCGGATCGTGTTCACGAACGCGATCGACAGCACCTGGCGTCCCACGAATCCCGCGCCGGTCCCCATGACGGCCGAGATCACGCTGACCGATCACCCGGACGGCACGGACTACCGGGTCCTCGTCCGGCACGGCGATCCCGCCGCCCGCACTCGCCACGAAGAACTCGGCTTCCTCGAAGGCTGGGGCTCGGTCACCAAGCAACTCGCCGCCGTCGCGGAGAGCCAGGCCGCGCGTTGACGATCGCGCTCACGGAGCTCGTCACCCTCGACCAGGTCAGCCAGACCCCCGGCTAGCGCGCTGCGGATACATGCGCGCCTCCCTATTTGAAAATCATATTCAGTAACGGTTGACTCGTGGCGTGACCTTCCCCTCGCTGCCTCTCAACCTCGGCGGCGCGCCTCGTGACCCGGGCCGCGGGCGCCGCGCCACAGAGATCGCCGATCTGGTGCGCGTCCTGCTGCAGCTACCGGCGGATGCGCCGGTCACCGTGTTTCCACTCGCCTGTCGCGAGCCCGGCTGCCCACCGGTGGAGACCGTGATCGCCGTGCTCGCGCCACCCCGGCGGCGCTGGACGATCCACCGCCCGCTGGTCCAGATCGACGACGGGGTCGTCACCGACCTGCTCACCCACAACCCGCAGGGATTCACCCATGACTGATCAGCGCATCCCCGTGACCGTCCTGACCGGCTTCCTCGGCTCGGGCAAGACCACGCTGCTCAACCGGATCCTCACGGAACAGCACGGCCGCCGCATCGCCGTGATCGAGAACGAGTTCGGCGAGGTGGGGGTGGACGACGCGCTGGTACTCGACGCCGAGGAGGAGGTGTTCGAGATGAACAACGGCTGCATCTGCTGCACCGTGCGCGGCGACCTCATCCGCATTCTCGGTGCCCTGCTGCGGCGCAAGGACCGGTTCGACGCGATCCTCATCGAGACCACCGGGCTGGCCGACCCCGCGCCGGTCGCGCAGACCTTCTTCATGGACGACGCCCTGCGCGCCGAACTGCGCCTCGACGCGATCGTCACAGTCGTCGACGCCAAGCACGTCCTCGGTCACCTGGACGAGGTCAAACCCGACGGGGTGGAGAACGAGGCCGTCGAGCAGATCGCGTTCGCCGACCGGATCGTGCTCAACAAGATCGATCTCGTCGAGGCCGCGCAGGCCGCCGAGGTGACCCGCCGGATCCGCGCGATCAACGCGCCGGTCATGGTGCTACCCGCCGTGCGCGGCGACGTCGACCTCGCCGACGTCCTCGACGTTCACGCGTTCGACCTCGACGCGATCCTGGCCGGCGAGCCGGAGTTCCTCGACCCCGACTCCGAGCACCAGCACGACGAGTCGGTGACGAGCGTCGGGATCGAGGCCGACGGCACCATCGACCCGGGCGCACTCAACACCTGGCTGGGCGCGCTGCTGGCCACTCGCGGACAGGACCTCTACCGGAGCAAGGGCGTGCTCTGCCTCGCCGACACCGACCGCCGCTACGTCTTCCAGGGCGTACACATGCTCCATGACGGCGAGCTCGGCGAGCCGTGGCGCGACGGGGAGTCCCGGCGCAACCGGATCGTGTTCATCGGCCGCAACCTCGACCGCGAGGAGCTGACCGCCGGGTTCCGCTCCTGCCTGACCGCCGCATCGGTCGGGGTGGCCGGATGACGACCGCGACCGCGGACACACGCTGGACCGTCGATCTGGGCGAGCCGGTGATCCACTGCGTGCCCTTGCCCGGCGGGCTCGCGGCCGGAGGCTCGGAAGGCACGATCGTCGTCGTCGACCTCTCGAGCAGCGTCCTGCTCCGGCTGCATCTCGACGACTTCCTGCTCGGCCTGGCCGCCAGCCCGGACGGCACACGTCTCGCCGCAGGCGGCGGCGAGCGGGTCGCGGTCTGGGACCTCGCCGACGGCCGTCTCCTCGCCGAGCACCCCACTCAGTGGAGCTCGGCCCTGGCCTGGTCCGCCCGTTCCGACCTGCTCGCCGTGGGCGACGGCAAGCAGGTGCGCGTCCTCGACCGCGACGGCGCACCCCGCTGGACCTCGACCCCATTGACGTCCACTGTGGCCGGTCTGGCGTTTCTCCGACGCGACGGCCGCCGCATCACCGCGGCCGCCTACCGAGGCGTCACCATCTTCGAACCCGACTCCGACCGGCTGATCGAGCATCTCCTCGCACCGGGATCGATCGCCGGGATCGCCGTCGCCCCCAACGGACGCTGGGTCGTGGGCGGCAGCCAGGACGCCACACTGCACGGCTGGAAGGTCCCGGGCGGCGACGACTTCCGGATGAGCGGCTTCCCCACGACCGTCTCCCGGCTCGCATTCGAGTCCAGCGGCCGCTGGATGGCGTGCGACGGCGGCGACGCCGTCGCGTTCTGGGACTTCTCCGGGCACGGACCCACCGGCCGCGAAGCCGTGCTCGGCGACGGCCACCGCGGCCTGATCACGGCGATGGCCTGGTATCCCGGCAACGCACGCACGCTCGTGACCGGCGACGGCAACGGCGATGTCATGACGTGGGTACTCGACACGTCCGTCCGCCCCGGAGAGCGCATCGGCCCCACACGCGCCCGGTCCACGGGCGACCCGATCGACGCCCTCACCGTCGTCGACGGCTACCACCCGGTCACCGGGCACCGATCTGGCGCGATCACCTGCGGCACGGCATCGTGACGGTGCCCCGCACGCTGACCCTCGAAGCGGACGGGCGCCGCACGACCGGTTCGTCACCACCACGACAGGACGCCGGCCGTCGATACGGGTCAGATCCAGCCGCTCTTCTTGAACAGCACGTAGAGCCCGAACGCGAGCAGCAGCATCACGAGCAGGGCCAGCGGGTAGCCGAGCGTCCAGTGCAGCTGGGGCATGTGGGTGAAGTTCATGCCGTAGATCGTGGCGATCAGGCTGGGTGCGAACAGGATGGCCGCCCACGAGGAGATCCGTTTGACCTGCCCGCTCTGACCGTAGCTGGCCTCGGTCAGCGCGGTGAGCTCGGCGCTCTGCCGCTGGGCTACCAGAGCTGCGTTGACCGCCATGACGTCGACGAGCAGTTCGCGGAAGCTCTGTGCGCGTTCGACCGCGCGGGTGCTGTGGTCGGCCACATCGCGCAGCGCCCGGCGCAGCTCCAGGTCGGACTCCCCGGCCTGGGCCTTCAGATGCTCGCGTAACTCGGAGCAGAGTGCAGGTAACGGCTCGACGGCGCGCTGGAACGTGATCACCTCGCGGGTCAGGTGATAGATCCGTCTCGATGCGGTGGGATCGCCGTCGAATACCTGCACCTCGATCTCGTCGATATCCGTTTGCAGGCCATCGAGCACCGGACCGTAATCGTCGACGACCTTGTCGAACACCGCGTAGAGAACCGCGAAAGGCCCGCTCCGGAGCAAGTTGGGGTCCTGTTCGAGACGGTGGCGCACCGGGCGCAGGTCGGGTTCTTCGGCATGCCGGACGGTGATCACGAAATCCGGCCCGAGGAACAGATGCAGCTCACCGATCTCGATCGCCTCGGCGGAGTCGACGTAGCGGACCGGGCGCAGTACGACGAACAGGATGTCGTCGTAGCGTTCCAGCTTCGGTCTCTGGTGCGCCGTGATCGTGTCTTCGACGGCCAGTCTGTGCAGGTTGAACTCCTGCGCCACCGCGTGGATCTCGTCGGGATCCGGGTGCAGCAGCCCGATCCAGCAGAAGCTGTGGCCGTCGCCCGGGCAGGCTCGCAACTCCGAGAAGGTGCGGTCCATCGAGCCCGGCTGCACCTCTCGGCGGCCGTCGATGTAGATGGCGTTGTCGACCACCGGCATGACGCGGCTCCCAACGGTGAGGCAGGTACCCGGCGGTGGGTCGGACCGGGACCACCGGACAATTCTCCCATCGGAGTGCCATCGCGTGCTCGACATCGGCCTTGACGAGATCCGAATGGTCGATGCCCGGGACATGGGGTTTGATGGGGCTGTGCAGGTGGAACCGATCCTGCAAGCTCATCGGCCGCTCGTTGTCGGCGCTGCTGCCGTGGCACCCCTGGTTGCCTGCGCGGCGCTGAGCCCGCTCCGGGACAACTTCGCGAACACCAATATCGCGCTCGTGCTGGTACTGCTCATCGTCGCGGGTGCCGCCACCGGCATCCGCGCGGCGGGCCTCGTCGCCGCGTTGTCGAGCGCGGCCTGGTTCGACTTCTTCTTCACCGAGCCGTACAACCACTTCAGCATCATCGATCGCGCGGACATCGAGACGGCGGTGCTGCTCATGCTCGTGGGCGGCGCCGTGACCGAGATAGCCCTCTGGGGACGGCGCCAGCAGGCGCGTGCGAGCAGCGAGCAGGGCTACCTCGACGGCGTGCTGAGCACCTCCGCGGCAGTCGGCGCCGGCCGCTCGTCCACGGACTCCTTGCTCGACCACGTGTGCGAACAGATCGTCGGCGTCCTCGGCATCGACCGTTGCCGCTTCGATCCCGGCAGCGACGCCATCCTCGCGACCCTCAACAACGACGGGACCATGACGTACAACGGCCGCCCTTTCGACGTCGGTCGTCTCGGGCTGCCGACCGACTCCGAGATCGCGCTCGTGGTGCAGAGCGGTGGCGTCGTCCATGGCAGATTCCTGCTCACCGCCGCTACCCGGATCGTCCGGCCGACGCTGGAGCAACTCCGCGTCGCGATCGCACTCGCCAACCAGGTAGGTGCCGCGCTCGCCACCTCCGATCTCGACAGGCGTCCTCCGCGCACCGAACCGAATCGCTGACCGCATCCGGGGAACTCATCATCTGAGTGCGCGTTCAGCAACATCGCCCTGCGGAGGTGGGTCCGACCGGGCCGCTCCTGTCCTAGCAGACAGCACGACGTCGACGCTTCGGATCGGCAAGGACGGCGGCGCCGTAGCCCGCGTCGTCGGGATTGAGGTCGACGCCGGGTGCCACGACGTGGTCGATGCGGTCGAGCAGGGCGGCTTCCAGAACGATGTCCGCAGCACTCAACTGGCCGTGCAGGTGCTCGGCGGTGCGGGGGCCGATGATCGCCGCAGAGACTGCGGGGTGGGTGGTGACGAACGCCAGCGCCAACTGAATCAGTGTCAGGCCGGCTTCGTCGGCGATGCCGGCCAGTTCAGTGGCGGCGTCGAGCTTGGCCTGGTTGCCCGGGACGTCCAAGTCGTAGTGAGCGGACGTGGTGCGGAAGGGCATCGTCCGCGTGCGGTGGCTGGACGGGTCGGCCGCGTCCCGACGCCAGCGTCCGGACAGCCAGCCCCCGGCCAGCGGGCTCCAGGCAAGTACGCCCATGCCGTATGTCTCGCAGGTGGGCAGCACGTCGGCTTCGACGCCCCGGGTCAGCAGGGAGTACGGAGGCTGTTCGCAGACGAAACGCTCACGTTGCCGTCGCTCGGCGGTCCATTGCGCCCGCACGATCGTCGAGGGGGAGAATGTCGATGAGCCCGCGTAGCGAATCTTGCCTGTGCGGACGAGGTCGGACAGCGCACCCAGGGTCTCGTCGAGGTCGGTGGCGGAATCGGGTCGGTGCACCTGGTAGAGGTCGATGTGATCGGTGTCCAGGCGGCGCAGACTCTCCTCGCATGCCCGGACGATCCAGCGCCGCGAGGCTCCGCGTTCGTTGAGGCCGGGGCCCATCGGGCTCGACACCTTGGTCGCCAGGATGACCTCGTCGCGCCGTCCGGCGATCGCCTTCCCCACGATGACCTCGGACTCACCGCCCGAATACACGTCGGCCGTGTCGATGATGTTGACGCCCGCGTCGAGCGCGGTGCGGATGACGGTGATCGAATCGTGATGGTCGGGGTTCCCCCACTTTCCGAACATCATCGCGCCCAAGCACAGCGAGCTGACATGGACTCCGGTGCTTCCCAGCGTGCGGTACTGCATGACGTGGACGACCCTCCTGCGGACGCGACAGCGCAACGGAACGGCCGACAGCCACCTGCTACCGTCCGCGGCTACCGGAGTCACCTCCGGTAGCCGCCGCACGATAAACGGAGGATGCTCCATATAGCAAGCGGGTGGCAGGACGAGGCCGCGATCCGCGTCAGCTACCCCGACATCACGAGTTCACGCTCAGTGGCAACGATGGCTGCGCGTCAACCCCTCGCCACGCGCCGGGCCGTGTTCAGATCTGGTTGCGTGAGGTGATGTCGAGCTTGCTGAAGAGCCTGCTCAGATGCCATTCGACGGTCCGCGGGCTGATGAACAGCCGAATCCCGATCTCAGGGTTCGTGAGGCCTTCGCGAACCAGGCGAACGATCTGGGCCTCCCGCGCGGTGAGTTCCTTGGTGGGCTCGGTGCAGCGTCTGCGGGCGGTCTCGCCGGTGGCCAGCAACTCGCCGGCCGTCCGCTGGGCGAACGCGTCCATCCTCATCGCGCCGAACATCTCGTGGGCGGTACGGAGCTGCTCGCGCGCGTCGAGGCGGCGACGCTCACGGCGCAGCCACTCGCCGTACAACAGATGGGCGCGCGCGAGCTCCCCACGCAGGCGGGTGCGGCCGAGGCGATCGATCGCTTCGCGGTACGCGTCCTCGGCGGCTTGGCCGTCGCTCAGCAAGGCGCGTGAGCGGGCCTCGAGGCCCCGCGCCCAGTCGGTGTCGTTCGCGCGGGCCAGCAGGGAGAGCCGCTCGAAGGCCGTGGCGGCGAGTCCTGTCTCGCCGCTGTGGGTGGCCGCCTCGATGAGTTCGGCCAGCGTTCCGCGGGCGAGCATGCTCATCTCCTGCGGGAGCGCGTCGCAGATCTGGGTGGCCGGCGCCAGCGCGTCCTCGTATCGACCGAGGCCGTTGTACAGCACGGCCTGCGCCCACCCGACGATCGTCAGCCCGATCCCCTCGCCCCGGCGCCGGACCTCGGCGCCGCTCGCCGCGATCAGCTTGACGAGGTGGTCCTCGCAGCCGCGCCAGGCAGCGAGCATCACTGCGCTGTGCGGCCACGACGGCTCCCCTGTCGCCGCGGTGGCCGCGTGGAGCTCCTCCAGCAGCGATTCCGCCGCGGTCAGATCACCCAGGAGGACGTGCGCGTTGATGCGTTCGTTCAGGGCCGTGGGCAGCCTGCCGAGCGCGCCGGCGTCGCGAGCGAACTGGACGTGGCGGGTGGCGAGCAGGTCCCAGGCCGCGTCGTCGCCCAGGTCTCCGGCGGCGAGATGGGCATGCCAGAGCCAGCGGAAACCGTCCTCGTCGGACAGGGTGGGGCCGAGGAAGGCGCTCAACGCCCGCCGTAGCAGCGGTGTCCCCACGGTGTAACCGTCGGTGAACCGCGCCGCCAGGCCGTCGAGGAGGAGATCGGTCGCGCGCGGGGGCTGCGGTGCGGCGGGCACCGCCCGCGCCGCTTCGGCCACCTCCCGGACATCGGCGCCGCACGCCAGGTGACCGGCGTGCATGGCCGCGGCGAGCGCGTCCAGATAGGTCTCACGGGCCAGCCGCAGGTCGAGCGGCTCGAGTTGCTTGGCGGCCTTGAGAAGAAGCGGGGCTGCATCGGAACCGCGATTCATCGCAAAGGCGAGCTCTGCGCACAGCTGGTCCACGCGGGCATGCTGCAGCGGGTCCAGCGGGCCTGCCGCCGCGGTCGACAGCAGTTCCATCGCCGCGTCGGGTGAGCCGGCCTCGTGCATGGCGTGCGCTGCAGCCAGCACGCGCTCGGCCCGTCGTGCCGGATCGACGGTCAGGTGGGCGGCCTGTTCCAGGAATACGGCGGCTGCTGACGGTCCGCCGCGCTTCTGGGCGCGCTCCACAGAGCGCTCGAGCTCCGCCGCAATGCTCTCGTCGAACCCCTGCGCCGCCTGGGCGCGATGCCACGCGCGGTGATGGGGATCCGCCTCGGGATCGATGGCCTCGGCCAACGCCCGGTGCGCGCTCCGTTGTTCCTCCACGGAGGCTGCACGCAGAATCGTGGAGCGCATCGTCGGATTCCGGAACCGCACCTGGGCGCCGATCTCGACCAGCCCGGCCGCGGGTGCGGCCGCCCCGATCCCGATTCCGTGCCGATGAGCCGCCCGCCACACCAGCACCGGGTCACCGAGCGGTTCCGCCGCGGCGATCAGCAGCAGCCGCCGCGTGTCGCCCGGTAAGGACTCGAGTTGCCGCTGGAGGCTCTCCCCGGCCTGCCTCGGGACCGTCGTCCTGCCTGGCAGGCCGAACCCGCCGGTCAACTCGGCGGGTGTCAGTTCCTCCCGCAGCTCCAGAAGCGCCCGAGGGTTGCCCCGGGTTTCGGCGACGATCCGGTCGACCACTCGCTCGTCCGCCGGTCCGAGCAACACCTGGCCCAGTAGTGCTCGCGCATCGTCGTGCGCCAAGCCCGTGACCACCAGCTCCGGCAGCCCCGTCGCCTCGTCCTTCTCGTGTTTGCGCGACGCGAAGACCAACCCGACCGACTCGGCCCCCAACCGCCGAGCGACGAACGTCAACGTCTGCGCCGATGCCTTGTCGAGCCACTGCGCGTCATCCACCACCCAGACGAGCGGCTGTTCGTCGGCCACCGTGGCCAACAGGCCGAGTACGGCCAGGCCGACCAGGAAGCGACTCGGCGCCTCCCCCTTCTGCAACCCGAACGCCGTGCGCAACGCGTCGCGCTGGGGATCGGGCAGGCGTTCGAGCCGGTCCACCATCGGGGCGCACAGCTGATGGAGCCCGGAGAACTCCAACTCCATCTCGGCGGGGACACCCGCGGTCCTGGCCACGCGGAACCCCGGCGCCTGCCCGGCCACGTAGTCCAGCAGTGCCGACTTGCCGACGCCCGGATCGCCGCGCAGGACGAGGACCTGGCTCTTACCCGCCCGTACGGCGGCGAGCAGTCGATCGAGCGCTTCACGCTCACGGCGTCGGCCAAGCAACACGTCCACCACCCACCGCCTCAGGTCAGCGTCGACAAGTCAGGCACGACCACCTGCAGACCGGACACGATCGTGGTGCCATCGCGGTGGTCCCGAGCGGCACCAACAGGAGTCGTTCGAGCGATTGGCTTGCTGTCATCACATCGGCCGCCGCGCCACAGGTGCTTCCGAAGTGGCGCAAGCCGTGCGGGTAAGGGTGCCGCCCGACCGAGCGGATGTCGTGATGGCCTCCGGCCATCTTCCATTACCGGCTGGCCGGAACCCGGTGTGCCAGCTGCCACTGCCAGCGCGGCACGATCCGGATGAACCGACCTCGATCCCCGGCAACGCGCGTCAGACGTCGCAACCTCGGCCGCGCGGTTCTCCGGTGGCCGCGTCTCGGTGGGGCAGGCTGGAGCCATGACTGGGAGCTGGATCGACGTGCACGCCCACTACAGCCCGCCGAGCACCGCGCAACAACGGGAGGCAAGCCGGCAGGCGATGCGAGAGGCGTGCTTCATGGTGCCGGAGCCGTACCACTGGACCGTCGAGAAGACCCTCGACCACATGGACCGCACCGGCATCGGGATGCAGCTGCTGAGCAACCAGCCCGCCGGAACGGAGGCGTTGCGTGCGTCGAACGACTACGGCGCCGAACTGGTGCAGCGATATCCACAGCGGTTCGGGTTGCTCGCAGCGCTGCCCACCGACGACCCGGCGGCGACGATGGCCGAGCTCGACCGCGCCGACGAGCTGCACGCGGACGGGTTCGCGGTGACCTGCCGGCGCAACGGCGTGTACCTCGGCGACCCGAGCCTCGATCCGATGTGGGCGGAGCTCGATCGCCGCGGCGCCACGGTCTTCGCGCACCCGGACGCCTACGCGGCAGGGACCCAGGGCCGTCCGGCTCCGTTGATCGAGGTGGGCTTCGAGACGACGCGGACGATCGTGGACATGGTCTACGCCGGTCTCTTCCGGAAGTACCCCGACATGAGGCTGATCGTCGCGCACTGCGGTGGCGGCGGCACGCTGCCCGCGATGACGGGGCGGCTCGGGCTGCTGGGCGCCGAGCCGTGGGTGCCCAACCCGAACGCGCTGACGGCCGAGGAGATGCGTACCCAGCTGCGGCGGCTGTATCTCGACACCGCAGCCACCGGGTTCGCTTCCTCCCTCGCTCCGGCGCTCGTCATGACCACGCCGGACCACATCGTGTACGGCTCCGACTCCGGGGTGCCGTGCAGCACCGAGGAGACCATCGAGGCCAACAAGCAGGCGCTGCTGGAGTTCGACGGCCTCACCCGGCAGCAGCGCGAGGCCGTCGGCCGCAACGCCGCGGCGCTGTTCCCCGCTGCCGCGGCCCGTCTCGACGGATGGACCGCAGCGGCCTGACCGCGGTGCTACCCAGCCAGTTGGAAATGCCAGACGATCGTCACAGGCCGTCCGGCGTTGACGGCGTGCGCCGCGTCGGGCACCAGCGCGGCGAGGCTCCAGGGCCAGCGCTCCCACGGTCCCACCCCGTCGCTCGTGGCAGATCGTGGAGGGCTTGCCGGCAGTCGGGGCTCCTCGCAGCGTCGCACCTGCAGACCGACCGGCAGGGCCGCACGCAGATAGTCACCGACGAGATGGCGGTAGGTCGACACGCGTGCGGGACGGCCGCCCGGCCCGACGACGGAGGGGATCGAGCCCAGAGCCACCGATTCCTGGTGGCCGTCCGAGATCACCAGATGCCCGCCGGGACGCAGGACCCGTGCGAACTCCGTCATCACGGGTTCGAGCGCCGGAACGTGATTCAACGCGAGGCCGCAAACGATGATGTCGGCCGAATCGTCGGAGAGCGGCAGATCCTGGAGATCGCCCGAGCGGAAATCGGCCTGCGGTACGCGAGTACGCGCTCGGGCGAGCATGTCGGGTGAGCTGTCCACACCGATGACCTGATGACCGCGTGCCGCCAGGTACTCCGCATATCTGCCGGTGCCGCAGGCGGCGTCGACGGCGACGCCCGCCGGCCGCCCGTCGAGGATCTCGTGTACGAGAGGCTCCTCGAAATCGAACAGCCCGTTGCGCGGCTCGTCATAGGTCGTCGACCACACGCGATATCCGTCGACCGTGTCGACGCGGTCGACCAGAACGCCGTGCCCGTTCAACGACTCGTCGTCGAGCAACTCGCGTATCTCGGCCAGCCGCGCCTCGACGAACTGCCGGTCGAACTCCCCGGTGAACGCACGCAGCAACGCGACACCCTCGAGGCCGAGCAGATATGCCAGCGGGTGCTCGTAGATCACAACGGCACGGTAGCCGGGCGCATCCGAAGCGAGCTAACCGTTTATGCGTGCCTATGGCCAGTGGTGCATCACGCCTGTCGCACGCTGTGTTGTTCAGCCGTGATGACGGGGTCAGTGACCCCACCAGGGGACGTCCATTTGTCGATGTCCCACCCGGCCCGCGTCGCGCCGGCCCGGTAGGCGCTGTCGTAGAACTCGAGCACCACTGCCCGGGGATCCGGCGCCGCGCGAGCGTCGTCGTAGCGCAGAACCGCGAGGTGGCTGCTGCCCCGCTCGATCCACGCGGCCGTCGAGGGGTGCAGCGGCTCGTCCGCCAGCCCGGCAGGCTCAGGGGACGTGTAGGAGTAGAACGCGGCCTCGGGGAAGGCGTCCTCGCCGAACCAGAAGCCGAAGCTGGTCACGTCCCGGGAGTAGGCCTCGCGGGTGACCGGATCCGTGGACGGAGGTTGATCGACGAATGCATCGCCGAACCGCGTGACGGCGATGTCGAATGTGTGCCAGAAGTGGTGAACAGGGCTGGTCTTGCCCGAATAGCCGGCCGCGAACTCCTCCAGCAGCAGGTTCACCTGGCTGAGAACACGCCAGTAGCGGCTCACCGCAGCGGCGTCGTAGGTCGCGTGTTCGGTGTCCTCGGCGAACGGCCTGCCGGAGTCGGACAGGTCGAACGGCCACGGCAGCGCGATCGTGACGTCGGCCCCGACAGCGGACAACCCCCTGCGCACCTGATCGTAGAAATCTGCGACCGACTGCCCGGAAAGGGGGAACGAGTACCGCCGGCCGCTCAGCGCGGTGATGTCCAACCGGTGGTCGAGGAAGTCGAAGTCGATGGTGAAGATCGTCGACCCGTCGGTCATCGGGCGAGTCGTGATACCACGGCCGGTGACATGGAACGGAACGCTCCACCAGTGGTTGCGGCGGGGGCTGGCCGCCAATCTGACCTTGCCGACGATCTGGGCGTAGCGGTGCAATGTCGCGCGGGTGTCCACCCAGGAGGCGAACGGAAGATCGGGAAAGAGCTCCACGGTGTTCTCCTCGCGGTCGGAATCGTCGTGAACGGCCTGCCATTCTCCCGCACTCGCAGCTAGGTCACCGCACACACGAGGGGGCCGCCGCACACATGTCCGGCCGTGTGCACCGGGGCCACGGGATGTGTGCCGTCACTCAGTGACCCGCGCTCTGGCCGCCGTCTACGTGGAGGATCTCGCCGGTTACGAACGGGGCGTTCTCCAGGAAGATCACCGCGTCGACGATGTCGCTCACCTCGCCCATCCGACCGACGGGGTGGTGGCCCGCCAGCATCTCGTGGTGTGCCTCGGGGTGCATGGGCGTCTTGATGATGCCCGGAGAGACGGCGTTGACGCGGATGCCGCGGGTGGCGTACTCGATGGCCAACGACTTGGTGGCGGACTGCACACCACCCTTGGTCAGCGATGCCAGCACCGAGGGGATATCGGAGTTGGCGTGATCGACCAAACTGGTGGTGATGTTGACGACATGGCCGCCGCCCAGGCCGAGCATGTGCGGGATCGCGGCCTTGGTGATGCGGAACAAGCCCGCCAGGTTCACGCCGACGACGGACTGAAAATCGTCTTCCGTGTAGTCGGTGAAAGGCTTGGGGACGAAGATCCCGGCGTTGTTGACCAGGGTGTCGACACGGCCGAAGCGCTCTATGCCTGCGGTGATGACGCGATCCGCGCCGGGGTCGGCGACGTCGGCCTGCACCGTGAGAACGTCGGCGTCGTCGCACGGGCCGATGCTGCGTGACACGGCGACCACGGCGAAGCCGATCTTGCGATACGCGGCGACCAGGCCTGCGCCGATGCCCTGCGAAGCGCCGGTGATGACCGCAACCTTCTTCTCCTGCGTATTGCTCATTCCGTCCTTTTTCTCCACCTGCGTTCGATGGTCTGGACAGCCTCGGCGCAACGGTTATCCTGCACCGGACGTCAGCCCCGGACAACCACCATCTTTCCGCCGGCTTCGTTGGCCTCCATCACGCGATGTGCCTCGCGGATCTCCTCGAACCCGAATATGCGGGCGGGCCTGGCGTCGAGCTTCCCGGACGCCACATCCCGCGCGATGTCCTGCAGAGGGACGTCCCACAGCGGAAAGCCGGGCGTCCCGAAGACGAAGCTGCCGAAGAAGGTCAGGTAGACCCCGCTGGCCATCTGCAGGAGCGGGTTGAAGTCGGCGATGGGGTCGAGGCCGCCGAGCCACCCGGCCAGGCAGGCCCGCCCGCCTCGGCGCAGCATGGCGAGCGAATCGATGATCACGCTGTTGCCGACGAGGTCGAGCACCGCGTCGATCTGCTTGGCCTCGGCGATCCGCTCGGAGAGGTCGAGCGCCTCCACCTCGCACCGCTCGACACCCAACGCCTCCAGCATGGCGAATCGATTCCGGTTGCGCGTCGTCGCGACGACACGCGACCCTGCATTGACAGCCATCTTGATCGCCGCCTGCCCGAAGGAGGACGTCCCGCCGCGGATGACCAGCAACTGGCCGGACTGGATCTCCAGATTGCGGAACAGGCAGGTCCAGGCGGTGGCATACGTCTCGGGAATGGCTGCCAGCTCGGCCCACGACAGCTCGGCGTCGATCAGCGCGACATTGGAGACCGGTGCACGGGTGAACTCGGCATAGCTTCCGTTGCGGGTACGTCCGAGACCGCCCATGAGAGCGGCAACCTTGGCGCCGACGGGAAACTCACCGCCTGGACACGACTTCACGGTGCCGACACATTCGATGCCGCTCACCTCCGCAGCCTCGGCCCACTCGCCCCGCCGCATGTGTATTTCGGCATGATTCAAACCGAAGGCCTTGATGTCGATGACGACTTCGCCTGCCCTGGGCTCGGGCTCAGGGATGTCCTTGTAGACAAGACTGTCGAGACCACCGAACTTCTCGAGAACGATGGCACGCATGATCTTCCTCCAGGGGCCGGCGGCAGCGGACCGGGCCAGCCTAACGCATGAGTAGGTTCGCCGATCGCCATCGAAATCCCACATGCGAACGGGGTCAGCGCCCGTCGAGAGCCATTCGAAATATCGCAGGCACCCTTCGACAAGTCGCACGTTCGCCCACGCCGCACTGTGGTAATCGTAATTCGAACCGCGCCGCTCGGAATAGAAAGAGTCGCATGTATATCAGCAATTCCGGGCAAATCGCCGAACCGCCGCCCTCATCGCACCGACCAGGCCCACCTTCACCGCCTGGCAGACCCGTGCCCACGGAGGCATCCGGCCACATCCCGTAGCCGGCCTCACAACCCCTTCCACGCTAACCATCCAACGATGCTTGACAGGTTACATCCGCCGATCCTAGGCTTTGCTAACCGCCATACGTAGCTTGAGTGGTTAGCTGGACCGCCGGGCGTGACCACGGGAAGGAAGACCGCGATGCCACAGCGCCCAGCCGGAACGACACCCGATCGCGGGCCGGAGCAGGTCGGAGAGTCCGCTTCGACCGCCCCGAGTCCAGCACTCGGACCCATCGTCACCGCCGCGCAGGTACGTGGACAGGCGCTCACCGTCACGCCGGGCTTCGGCCCGCTTCCGGCCACCTACCTGCCTGCCACACCGCTCAGCTCGTTTCGAGGCGGACGAGGGGCAACCGCCCGCCTCAGGGCGCCGGCGTTGCGGCTGGTGCGCCTCCTCGCCGGAATCTGGCACCACCGTGCATCGCAGGACGGACGTGTTCAAGGAACCGCCCCGCACCTCAGGTCGATCTCATGACGACGCTGCGCGCGCTCCAATGCCTCGTGGCATTGATCGACTCGGAATCGGTCACCGAGGCCGCGGCCATGCTGCACATGTCGCAGTCGGCGGTCTCGCATCAGATCGCCGGCCTGGAGCGCGAACTGGGAACCCAGGTGGTCGAGAGACTGCCCCGCGGCGTCCGCCCCACGGCGGCAGGCCGGGCCGCGGCCAACGAGGCCCGCACCGCACTGCAAGCCGCCGCTCGCGCGATCGAGACGGGCCGGCAGGTCGGCGGGGGCCGCGCCGGCAGACTCCGCATCGCGTGCAGCGAGACGATGACGGTCTGGCTACTGGCGCCCGTCCTCAAGGACTGGAGCCGGCGAAGACCCGAGGTGCGCCTCGACCTCGCCGAGTTCACGAGCGCAGACCGGATGACCGAGCACATCGCTGCCGGCGAGTCGGACATCGGTGTCGGGCCACGACCCACGACCACAGCGGCTCGCATCGAGCTGCTCGGCCAGGAGCCGATGGTCGTGGTGGCTGCCTGCGGCCACCGGTTCGCCGCGAAGTCGTCCGTGTCGGTGATCGAACTCGCCGACGAGCCGTTCGTCCATTACGACCCGGCCAACGGACTGTCGAGCTGGTTGGACGAGTTCGCGGCGCAGCATCAGCTGAGCACGATGCCGGTGCTGCGCACCCGAAGCCCCCGGACTGCGGCCCAACTCGCCGCTTCAGGGGTGGGGGTGGCGATCGTGCCGATCTCCGCCCTGATGAGCCAGACGGCACGAATCGTCCGCCACCTGGATCCCGAGGTGCGCCGCGACGTGACCGTGCAGATCGGCAATCCCGCTGACTCGCTGGCGCAGCGGTTCGTCGCCGATCTACGCCGCCGCGGCCTTCCTTGCTCGGTGGTCACCGATCACAAGTGCGAGATCGGTGCCTGACGGCGCGCGGCCTGGTCAGCCGGCCGCCTGGCTCCGCCGGTAGTGACGACGAACCTTCAGGCGATTGCCGCAGACCTTCATCGAGCACCAGCGAGCGGAGTTGCCGTGACTGCGGTCGAGAAGGAACAGCCGGCATTCGGGGTTGGCGCACGGCCGGAGGCGACCGGACATCCGTTCCTGCAGGTGACCCCAGGTGAGCAGCGCACGCGTGGCGAGGCGTCGATCGTCGTCCACGTCGAGCCGCCAGCTCACCCCGTCGCCCGTCAGGTCGGGGCGAAGCCGGACGCCGCGAAGCGACGGCGCGAGCACCGCCACCGGCTCCCGACCCCTCACCACAGCCTGCAGCCGGTCGCGAACCCGGCGCAGGTGGCCGATCTCCGCCCGCGAACCGCTGCCACCCCTGGCGAGAGCCCAGTGTTGCGCCTCGTCGTCGGCGGCAAGCAGGTCTCGGCTTTCGCGCTCAACCACCGGCGTGCTGTTCAGGAGGTCGAGCAGTAGCTGCTCGTCGCCCGGGTTCATCGGATGAAGCACGCGATGATCATAACCACACAAAGGCTCTTGACAAGTTAGGGACGGGCATGTCTGATGGCGTCCGCCTAACCATTCAAACGATGATGGGTAGTTAGTCATGTCTGACGTGCACCACCGCACCGCCACCGTGAACGGGCACCGGGTCTTCTACCGCGAGGCCGGTCCCGCCGGCGCGCCCGTGGTCCTGCTCCTGCACGGATTTCCCACCAGCTCGCGCATGTTCCGCCGCCTGGTCCCCGCGCTCGCCGACCGTTACCACGTCGTCGCGCCCGACCACCTCGGCTTCGGACACTCGGCAACGCCCGGAACCGACGAGTTCACCTACACCTTCGACGCGCTGACCGACGTCACGCAGGGCCTGCTCGACCAGCTCGGGATCGATCAGTTTGCGATGTACGTGCAGGACTACGGCGCGCCTATCGGCTGGCGGCTCGCACTGCGCCGGCCCACTGCCGTCACGGCGATCATCAGCCAGAACGGCAACGCCTACGACGAGGGCTTCGTCCCGGACTTCTGGGCGGCGGTGTGGGCCTACGCCGAGGATCCCGGCCCGGCCACCGAGCCTGCCGTTCGTGGCGCACTCTCCGTCGACGCCATCCGCTGGCAGTACCTCACCGGCGTGCCGGAGCCCGACCTCGTCGACCCGGATACCTGGCTGATCGACCACGCCGGCGTCGCCCGACCCGGGAACGACCAGATCCAGCTGGCCCTGTTCCGGGACTACGCGACGAACCCGCCCCTCTACCCCGCCGTGCAGGAGTACTTCCGCACGAGCCAGGTTCCGCTGCTCGCGATCTGGGGCGACGGCGACGAGATCTTCGGACCGGACGGGGCGAAGGCCTTCGCCAAGGATCTCCCCGATGCCGAGATCCGTCTCATCGAGGGCGGCCACTTCCTGCTCGAGAGCGCCTTCGACACGGCGAGCAGGTACATCCGCGGGTTCCTCGGCCGCACCGCGGCCGCGATCACGTCCTGACAGCTCAGGCGCCCCTCGAAAGGACCCACAGCATCATGTCCGAACCGCTGAAGGACCAAACCGTTCTGGTCGTGGGACGCGGCGGCGGCCTTGCTCGCGCTGTCGCACTCACCGCGCGTGACGCCGGCGCTCGTGTCGTGGCGGCCGGACGGCGCCCCGATGCCCTCGCCGCCGCCTACGCCGACGAGCCCGGCATCACCGTCGACACCGTCGATCTCACGGACGAGCGCTCGATCATCTCGCTCGGAGAACGGCTGGGGACTCTCGACCACGTCGTGTCCACCGCATCGGCCCGCGCCCGCGGCCGCCTCGCGGAGCTCGACCGGGAGGCGGTCCGGGCGTCCTTCGACACCAAGGTCATCGGTCCGCTCATGCTGGCCAAGCACCTTGCACCGCGGATCAACGACGGCGGCTCGTTCGTGCTGTTCTCAGGGGTGGCGGCCTTCAAGATCGCCGTCGGCACCCTCGCCGTCGCGATCACCAACGGCGCCGCCGACACGCTGACCCGCTCGCTCGCGCTCGAACTGGCGCCCATCAGGGTCAACGCGATCTCTCCCGGCGTGGTCGACACCGGCGCATGGGACGCACACGGCGAGCAGCGCAAGACCGAGATGTTCGCGGACATGAGCGTCCGCAATCCGGCACGACGCATCGGCACGGCCGACGACATCGCCTCCGCCGTGCTGTTCGCACTCACCAACACCTTCCTCACCGGTGTGACGCTCGCCGTCGACGGCGGCGAGGTGCTCACCTGATCCGGAACCGATCGGAGGACCTTCTCAATGGGCCTGTCGTGGCAGCAAGGACCGCTCTCGCCGGGAAGGGTCGGGCGCTTCCTCGTCCCCGACCCACTCCCCGACCGACTGCTGTTCGCCGAGCCGTTGCGGCGGCGGATGCGGGTGCGGCTCGGAGGTGAGTGGATCGCCGACAGCGAGGACGTCGTACTGCTGCACGAACCCGGCCGCTACCCCGTCGCCTACTTCCCGCTCGGCGACATCGCGCCCGAGGTGCTGAAACGACTGGAAACCGTCACCGACCATCGCGATCTCGGGCCGACGTCCTGGTTCGCGGTGCACACCGCCGGAAAGACGGCGCAGCGTGGGGCGTGGCAGCACATCGGCCTGCCGGAACACGCGCGCGAGTTCGAGGGGCGAGTCGCATTCGCCTGGCGGGCGATGGACGCCTTCTACGAGGAGGACGAGCGCATCCTCGGTCACGCCGCGGACGCCTACCACCGCATCGACATCCGCCGCACGTCACGCCATCTGGTCGTGTGCCTGGGTGACCGCCCGATCGCCGACACGACGGAACCCGTGGTCCTCTACGAGTCCGGGTTCGCCCCACGCTGGTACGTCCCGCGGGCCGACATCGACGAGACGGCCTTGACCCCCGTCGAGGGCCAGACCTTCTGCCCGTACAAGGGACTGGCCGACTACTACGACATCGGCGACGCCAAGCGTGCCGCGTGGTCGTACCGCGACGCGTGGTCCGAGGTCGCACGGGTGCGTGACCTGGTCTCGTTCGAGCCGGACAAGATCACCGTTCTCCTCGACGGCACAGTGCTCGAGCTCGAACCCGGTCAGCAGGTCACCCCACACGGCATCGACCGTGGGCTCACCGCCGACGAGGTCGCCGCCGATCCACCGCATTGACGGTCACGGGGACCGAATCGCGCGCGGCCGATCTCAGAGCTTGCGCGAGTAGTCGATGGCCACCGACGGGACCGCCATCAGCAAGCCTGCGATGGCGAACATGATGAAGACCCCGACGAAGCTGCCGGACACCTGGACGATCACGCCGACCAGGATCGGGGCGAGGATCCCGGCCACGTTGCCCGAGAAGTTCATGGCCCCGGAGAGCCGGCCGACGTGCTGCGACGACGCGAGCCGTGCGGGAACGGACCAGTACAGCCCGCCCCAGCGAAGGAAGAAGTTCGCCAGGCTGATCAGAAGGATCGCCGCCGCGGGTGTCGACACCGTGTTGACGAGGATGATCGCGACGGCGACCCCGAGGCCGGCGAGACCGAGCAGGGTGCGGAGCACGAGGTTGGGGGACGCGCCCGAGCGGATCCACCGGTCCGCCACCTGGCCCGCGATCAGTTCGCCGACGAAGCCCGCGCCGAAGATGACGAACGTCCAGAGCCCGGTGATGCCGAACGAGACGTGCTGCACCTCGCTCACGTAGGACGGTGCCCACGTCAGCAGGCCGTAGACCACCGCGTCGTAGCCGAAGAACGCGATGAGCAGCAGCCAGGCACTACGGAACCGGAAGTACCGCAGGGCCGACCCCCGCGCTTCGGGCTCTCGACCTTCCTCGGCCTCGCCCTTCGCGAGATAGTCCGCCTCCTCACGCGTGATCATGGGATGGGTGGCCGGGTTGTCCCGCATGAAGAACCAGGCGGCTACGCCGATCAGCACCGTGATCAGGCCGACGCCGGCGAACGCCAGCCGCCACGTGCCCAGCCAGACGATCAGACCCGTGACCAGCAGCCCGCCGAACGCCGTGCCCAGCGGGCCGCCGCCGTCGACGAGCGTGCTCCCGCGGGCGTGCTCGCTCTTACGCAGCCAGCGCGTCAGCGACGCGTTGGCGCCGTTCTGCACCGGGCCTTCGAAGACGCCGAGGAGCATCCGCATGCCGATCAGCGAGGCCACACCGTTCGCGAGTCCGGTCAGTCCCTCGATGACGCCCCAACCGAGCAGGCTCCCGGTCACGACCTTGCGCGGCTTCAGCTTGTCCACCAGCCAGCCGCCGGGTAGCTGCATCACGGCGTAGGTCCAGCCGAACGAACTGAGGATGACCCCCGTGATCGCCGCGTCGAGATGCAGGTCCTTGCTGATCAACGGCATGGCGATCGACAACGACGCACGGTCGATGTAGTTGATGATCATGACGAGGACGAAGAACCCGAACATCCACCAGCGAAGGCCGGAAACGCGGATACCGGAAGCCTGGGTACGGACTCCACTTCGAGTGCCCATGTGCACTTGTGAGAACCACCAGTTCTATCGCGTGACCGTCAGAGACGGAGGGATTCACCAGCCTGTGCGACCGCGATTCCGGGCGCATCGTCGGTGGTGGCGGCGTGCGCGAGGTCGAGTTCGACACCGAGATCGCGGATTCCGTCGGCGGCCGCTGCCTGCAGCCTGTCGTCGGTGATGATGCGATCGAAACGGCGTAGCGGCACGACGTCGTACATGCCGAAGGTCCCGAACTTCGTGCTCGTCGCCAGGAGCACCGACTCGGAGGCACCGTCCAGGGCCGCGAGCTTGACCTCGACCTTGGCTTCGGCAGGCGTGGTGACCCCTCGGCTCAGATCCCAGGAGCTGGTGCTGATGAACGCGAGGTCGCTGTTCAGTTGCCGGAGCGTCTGGGCCGCCAGCCGCCCGACCGTGGATCGATTGGTGTGGTCGAGGCGTCCGCCGACGTGGATCACGTCCACGTTCGTGGATCCGGTCAGGTCGTCCACGATGACGCAGTCGTTCGTGATCACCGTGATTCCGCGGCGTTCGCGGATGGCCGGGGTCAGCGCGCCGGTGGTCGTGCCCGCGTCGAGGTAGATCGTCATGTCGTCGTGCAACAGGCTTTCCGCCCGCTGCGCGATGGCGACCTTCTCGAGGCGCTCGGTGCCCGCTTTCGTGGCGAACGTCGGCTCCTCGCGCATGGAGCTCGCGTGGCGCACGCCGCCGGGCACCGAGTAGGCCCGACCCTCCCGCTCGAGCACGACGATGTCGCGGCGCACGGTCATGTGGGAGACGCCGAGCAGCTCGGTGAGCTGAGCGACGCTGAGGACGGTGTCCCTGCGCAGCAACCGCATGAGCTTCTCGCGGCGCTGGTCGGGAATGAGATTCGTGTCCTTCTCGATCACTGCCCGGATTCTTTCTCCGCCTGGGCGGCGGCATCGAGGCCGGGGGCGGCGCCGAGCTCCCGGCGCAGGACACTGAGCCGCCGATAGGCGGCGTCCCGGTAGGCGAGCAGCGCCGGAACGTCCTTGCTGGGGATGTCGAGGAACCCGCGGCCGCTCTTGATCCCGAAGTTGCCCTCCTCGACCGTCTTGCGCAGCCGCTCCGGCGCAGCCAGCCGGTCGCCGTACTCGGCGGCCAGGCTCTCGTAGGAGGCGGCGTAGACATCGAGCCCGGCCATGTCCCCGATCGCGAAGGGACCGAAGAGCGCGAGCCGGAACCCGAAGGCGTTGCTCACGACGGTGTCGATCTGTGACGGGGTGGCCAACCCCTCGTCCACCATCCGCACGGCTTCCTTGTACAGCGCGAACTGGAGCCGGTTCGCGACGAAGCCGGGGCTGTCGGCGATCCGGGCCGGAACTTTGCCTGCCTCGGTGACCATCGCCTCGACACGGGCGATCGCGTCCTCGGATGTCCGCGGGGTCGCGATGAGCTCGATGGCCGGCACGAACGGCGCCGGGTTCATCCAGTGCACGCCGAGGAAGCGTTCGGGACGCTCGACGGACTCGGCGAGCTCACCGATCGGGATGGCCGACGTGTTCGTGCCGATCACGGTGTCGGCGCGGGCGGCCCGGGAGATCCGCCGCAGCGCGTCGGCCTTGACCTGTCGGTCTTCGAAGACGGCCTCCGTGACGTAGTCGACGTCTGCCACGGCGGACTCGATGCTGTCGGCGGCACGCAGCCGCTGTTCGAGGATCTCCACCGAGCCGGGGTCGAACAGATCCGTCTTCACGAAGCGCCGGGCCTCGTCGAGGAGCCGGACACGTGCGGCCTCCGCCTTGGCCGCATCGACGTCGCTCAGGACGACGTCCCGGCCGGACAAGGCGAGCACCTGAGCGATTCCGCCGCCCATGTATCCCGATCCGACGACTGCCACCGTTCGGATGTCGGCGCCGGACTCACTGGCTACGGGGTCGCTCGACATTCGGTCCACTCCTTCGGGGCGTCACGGGGCGACGTCATCGCGTCGTCACCTGGGACGTTAGCTCCGTATTCACAAGAGCGTCAACTCTGATAACGTTTCTTCACAGACGCGATCACGGCAATTCACATGATTCGGACAGCGTCTGCGTCGAGAGGGGTGGACGTGCCGCAGTGGGGCTGCATAGCCGACGACGTGACGGGAGCGACCGATCTCGCCACCAACCTGGTGTCCCGTGGCCTGCGCACGGTCGTGCTGCTGCAGCCGTTCTCCGACTCGGGCGCGCCACTCGGGCCAGGGCGGCTGCCCACGGAGGTCGACGACATCGACGCGATCGTGGTCGCGCTCAAGTCGCGCACCGCACCGATCGACGTCGCCGTGGCGCAGAGCCTGGCCGCGCTCGACTACCTGGAGTCCGTGGGCTCGGAGCGGATCTATCTGAAGTACTGCTCCACCTTCGACTCGACGCCCGAGGGAAACATCGGGCCGATCATCGATGCCGTGCTCGCGCGCACCGGCGAGACCCGCACGATCGTGGTGCCGAGCTTCCCCGACGCCGCGCGCACCGTGTACCGCGGACATCTGTTCGTCGGCGACGATCCGCTGGACGAGAGCCCGATGCGCAACCATCCACTGACCCCGATGCTCGACTCGTCGGTGCCGCGCCTGCTCACTCCGCAGACCAAGGGACACGTGGACCTCGTGACGCTGCCGACCGTGCGCGCGGGTCGTGCCGAGCTCGCCCGGAGCCTGGAGGCGGAGCGCGGCGACGGGCCGGTGTCCCTGGTGGTCGACGCGATCGAGAACGAGGATCTCGAGACGATCATGGCGGCCGCGGGAGCACTACGGGTGGTGACCGGAGGGTCAGGCCTCGCATTGGGAATGCCCCAGCGCGCAACGTCCGACGCCAGGCGGATTCGCGGGGTCGAGGGCCGTCGCGCGGTGCTCTCGGGCAGCGCCTCCCAGCGCACCCGCGAACAGGTCGCCTTCGCTCGCACACGGCTGCCGTGGTGGAAACTCGACGTGGACCGGCTCTCACAGGGTCTCGAGGACGCCGTCGAGGAGATCGCTCGCTGGGCCGCGGCTCGCTGGGCCGACGACCCCACGGCCATCCCGCTCGTCTACTCAGCGGATTCCCTCGACGACATCGACCACGACACGCCCGACGCGGCCGATCTCGTGGAACGGACCTTCGGTGCCGTCGCCGAGCGTCTCGTGACGCTCGGCGCGGCACAGCTGATCGTGGCCGGTGGCGAGAGCTCGGGACGGGTCATGGCCGAACTCGGTGTGGCCCAGCTGCGGATCGGCCCCGCGATCGCCCCCGGAGTCGCATGGAGCGAAGCCACGACGGCGACGGGCACCCTGCTGAACGTCGCGTTGAAGTCGGGCAATTTCGGCGAGGTCGACATGTTCACCGCGGCATGGCGCGAACTGGAACGGGGCACGGGCACATGAGCGACAACGGTTCTCGGACATCCGTGGAGACGGAATCGATGCTCAGAAAGGAACTCGTGGCCGCCGCGGCGCAGCTCGCGGCGGCCGGCATGAGCCCAGGCTCGTCAGGCAACCTCAGTGTCCGGCACGCCGACCGCATCATCATCTCGCCGACAGGCTCTGATCTCGGGTCGCTCGACCCCGATCGGCTCTCGGTACTCGATTTCGACGCGACGCTGCTTTCAGGACCCGCGCCGTCGAAGGAATATCCGTTCCACCGCGCCTTCTACCGTCGCGACGAGACGTTGCGAGCCGTCGTACACGTGCACTCCATCGGCGCCTCTGCGTGTTCGTGTCTCGACCCGTGGTCGGAACGCAGCGCGATCCCGCCGCTCACACCGTATTTCGTCATGCGCGTCGGCCAGACGCCCCTGATCCCCTACGCCGATCCCGGCGATCCGGCGCAGGCCGATGCCATCCAGGCATCCCGTTCACGTTTCCGGGCAGCGCTGCTGCAGAACCACGGCGCGATCACGGCCGGGCGCACCGTGCAGGAGGCACTGGAAGCGGTCGTCGAGCTGGAGCACACATGCTCCTTGCTCCTGCAGCTCGGCTCCCGCCCGTTCCAGCTGTTGCCCCCGGAGGCCGCGGACCGGCTGGCGAAGAAGTACGACTCGCCCTGGGGCTGACCCGTCCGCACGTCACATGACGTGCGACGCCCCGCCGTCCACATTCAGCGCCGAACCGGTGATGTACCCGGCCGCGTCCGACGCGAGGAACGCGATCGCCGCAGCCGCCTCCTCCGCCTGACCGGTGCGTCCCAACGGCACCCGGAAGTCGCGGGCGAGGTCCGCGTAGAACTCCTCCCGCGTGCGCCCGTCGTCGGCCGCACGCCACCGGCGATCGTTCTGGAGGCTCTCCACCACGCCGATGCAGACCACGTTCACCCGGATCCGATCCGACGCGACATCGCGGGACAACGCCTTCGCGTAGGCGAGCCCGGCCGCCCGCGACACCGACGTCGGGGACGACCCGGCTGACGGTTGCCGTCCGGCGATCGCCAGAACGCTCACCACCGCGCCCCCGCCCCGTGCCCGCATCGTCGGCACCACCAGGCGCGCCATCCGAATGTGGGCCATCAGCTTCAGGTCCAGGTCGTCCTGCCACGCCGCGTCGTCGACCTCGGCCGCGTGCCCCCTCGCCGAGGTCCCCGCGTTGTTCACCAGGATGTCGATCCCGCCGAACCGATCGACCGCGGCACCGTGCAGCCGCACGAGCTCGTCCGGATCCGTGGCGTCGCACGGGACGCCCAGGCACCGCTCGTTGTCGAGCGATGCCACCGCATCGGCGAGACGCTCCTTGTCGCGGCCACACACCACGACGCTGCTGCCCTCCGCGAGCAACAACCTCGCGGTCGCGAGCCCGATACCCGCCGTGCCGCCGGTGATGACAGCGACCTTGCCGGCCAATCCCAGTTCCACAGCCACACTCCCGGATCCGGCTTCCCGCCACTGCCCGGCCGGCCCTGCGAGGGCACCGAGCTCGCGAGCGGGAATTCATATTGTGAATAGACAGGCAATTCGATGAACCTTAGCCCACCGACGCATGGACGCCGAGAGATCACGCGTGGCACGATTCCTGTCGGCCCGCCGCCAGCGTCGGGCACGCGGCGAGGAGGTCGTGCGTGAGCGTCGTGCTCGGCTCGGGCGAGTACACGTACTGCGCACACGACGGGCAGTGGGGCGATCTGCCCGATGGCTGGGAGCTGATCGACGTCGCCGGGGTCGCGGTCGACGACCAGGACCGCGTGTTCGTCTTCAACCGCGGCGCGCACCCGGTGATCGTGCTCGACCGCCACGGCCGTTTCCTCGGCTCGTGGGGCGAGGAGATCTTCACCCGGGCCCACGGCATCCATCGGGGTCCCGACGGCAACCTCTACCTGACCGACGAGGGCGACCACACCGTCCGCACGTGCACGCCCGAGGGGCAGGTCCTGCTCGAGATCGGGGTCGCGGGGCGTCCGGCGCCGTTCATGAGCGGCGAGCCGTTCCACCGCTGCACGCACACGGCCCTCTCGCCGGACGGCGACATCTACGTCTCCGACGGCTATGGCAACGCGCGGATCCACAAGTACGCGCCCGACGGGACACATCTCTTCTCGTGGGGCGCGTCCGGCGTCGGCGAGGGCGAGTTCAGCCTCCCGCACAACATCGCCTGCGACGCCGACGGCTGGGTCTACGTCGCCGACCGCGAGAACCACCGCATCCAGATCTTCGACGGCGACGGCCGGTTCGAGACGCAGTGGCATGCGGTCCACCGCCCGAGCGCCTTCCACCTGACCGGCGGCCCCGACCCGCTCTGCTACGTCGGCGAGATCGGCACCCCGCTCGACTTCCAGCGCGGTGCGCCCAATCTCGGCCCACGGGTCAGCATCTTCACCCCCGGCGGGGAACTGCGTGCGCGGCTCGGCCGGGAGCCCACCCCCGGTACGGGCGCAGGTCAGTTCGTCTCACCGCACGGGCTCTGCGTCGACTCCCACGGCGACATCTACGTGGGCGAGGTGTCCCACACCGGCTGGCCGAACGTCTTCGGTTCCGACCGGCCCCGCCCGCAGCCGCTCCGGGCACTGCAGAAACTGGTGAAGGCCGGCCCGCCGAATGCGAAGGAGTCGAGTTGACCAGGGGAAACCCGCTCAAGGGGATCGGCGACTCCGGCCGGGCGCAGATCGGCACGTGGATCAACCTGGTCCGCAACCCCGCCGTGCTGACCCTGCTCAAGAGCACCGGCCTGGACTTCGCGCGGGTGGACATGGAGCACTCTTCCCCGTCCATCGAGACGATCGCGGACATGGCGGTGCTGGCACGCGCGCTCGGCTTCCCGCTGGTCGTGCGCCCGCCTGCGGCCGATCGCGAGTGGGTCACCCGGCTGCTCGACGTCGGTGTCGTGGGCCTGCACGTCCCACAGGTCGACACCCCGGAGATCGCGCGTTCGGTTGTTGAGGCCGCCTACTACGCGCCGCTCGGGCTACGCGGGATGGCGGTCAACGGCCCGCACAACGACTACCGCGCGGAGGCCGGGCTCGACGAGCTGAACGCACAGGTGCACATCACCGTGATGCTCGAGTCGCGCGAGGCGTTCCGGCACCTCGACGAGATCGTGGCGACCCCCGGGATCGACGCGGTGACCCTCGGGCCTGCCGACCTCGCACAGGAGCTGGGCGTGCGCGGCACACCCGACGAGGCACGCGTGCTGAACGAGCACCGGTCGCTGCTCCTCGACGCGGCGCGCCGCCACGGCAAGGACGTCGCGATGCTGTTCGACACGGTCGAGCAGGCCCGCCCCTGGATCGAGGCCGGCATCAGGATCATCGCCATCGCCTCTGACGTGGCAGTGCTACAGAACGGCTACCGCGGCATCGTCGCCGGGCTGCGCGCCGGCACCGACGGTCACGGCGACGACAGCTCCGCACCAGCCCCCGACGTGATGGGATTCGAGCATGCCCGTTCTCGAGCACGGTGACGTCAAGATCCGCTACGACGAGTACGGCGCCGGATTCCCGGTGCTGCTGTTCGCACCCGGTGGCCAGCAGTCGTCCGTCGGGTTCTGGGAGCACACCCCCTGGAACCCCATCGAGCACCTCTCCCCGCACTACCGCGTGATCGCGATGGATCAGCGCAACGCCGGCGGATCCACCGCTCCGGTCCGCGCGTCCGACGGATGGCACTCCTATATGGAGGACCACCTCGCGCTCCTCGACGCACTCGGCATCGAGAAGTGCCACCTCCTGGGCATGTGCATCGGCGGCCCGTTCATCGTGCAGCTCGCCGAGTCCGTCCCGGACCGCATCGGCGCCGCGGTCGTCCTGCAGACGATCGGCCTCGACGGCAACCGGGAGCTCTTCCACGGGACGTTCGACGCCTGGGCCGCCCGCCTCTCCGATCAGCATCCCGAGGCCGACGCCAATGACTGGAAGGGCTTCCGCTCGAACCTCTACGACGGGCCGAACACCCTCTACAGCGTCGCCGACGACGTCGTACCCCGGCTCACCACACCGATGCTGGCGTTCCTGGGGAACGACGAGCCGCACCCGGCCAGTGCGTCACGGTTCCTCGCAGCGCACGCACCGAACACGCAGCTCGTCGAGCAGTGGAAGGAACCCGAGCACCACGCCGCGGCGCGCTCTGCCATCGAGGCGTTCCTCGCCGACCACACGCCCTGAGTCGTACTGCAACGGCAGTTCGACGTGTCGTGTGAAGCTGCGCCCGGAGGGGCGGGAGCAGTGTCCCGGTGCCAGCCGCTGACCGAAGTGACCTCCGGGCACGGAGCCCTGCGCGAAACCCGTTGGCGGACCACGGCGACCACCGCTACTTTTCGGGCGGCCGTGCGAGAAATCGAGGAGGTGGTACCCGTGAACGTATCGACATGGGTGCTTCCGTCCGGGGTCACGGTCGGGCGATAGGTCGTCCGGGAGCGCCGTTCACGAGCACTCCCGAAAGGCACGACCATGCGATTCACTTCCGAACAGCGCCTCGACGACGGTGTCCTCGAGCGCGGGTTCACCCTCGGCGAGATCCCCGGCATCCTGTGGACGCCCGGATCCGCATCCGCACCGGCCCCGCTGATCCTGATGGGCCATCCCGGCGGACTGCGCCAGATGTACCCCCGACTGGTTGCCCGGGCCCAGCACTCCGCGGCGGAGGGCTTCGCCGCGGCCACCATCGAGCTCCCCTGGAGCGGTGACCGGCCCGGTTCCGCCGCTGCGAAGGAGGCCCGCGCCGAACTGCGCCGGGCGCTGGAGGCCGGCGAGCCGGTCGACGACGGGATCGTCGACCGGCTCGTCCTGCCGCTGGTCGAGAAGGCGGTCCCGGAATGGCGGGACGCCCTCGACGCACTCCTTCGGCTGCCCGAGATCAGCGGCCCGGTCGGGTACGCGGGAGGGGTGATCGCCATCGGCATCCGGCTGGCGGTGGTCGAGCCGCGTGTCTCGGCCGCCCTTCTGTTCGCCGGGAGTTTCGTACCCCGCGTCCTGTTCGAGGACGCCCGCCACGTCACCATTCCGCTGCAGGTGCTGCTGCAGTGGGACGACGAAGGAAACGACCGGCAGATGGCCCTGGACCTGTTCGACGCTTTCGGCGCCACGGAGAAGACGCTGCACGCCAACATGGGCGGGCACACCGGCGTCCCGCAGTTCGAGGGGGACGACGGGAACCGGTTCTTCGCCCGGCACCTGAAGTGACGCCGGGCCGTCAGACCGGCAGCAGACGATCGGAGCTGTCGACCACGATGCGGTAGAACGCCGGTTTCACGGACGGTCCTGCTCTCCGGCGGGGGCGGTCTGACCGCCGACCAGCGGCCAATGTCCGCCCCGTCGGGGAGGCCCGCGGTGATCATCACCGGCCGGCCGCCGCATCTCGGTCCGTTCCGGCAGCACCTCCGGGAACCGATCACCGGTCGAGGTTCTCCGTGGTTCGGTCGCAATGCAGTGATTGACCGATCACCTTTCGCCCGCACAGCCGCCGATTGTTGACAACTTCGTTGCCAATATCAGCCGACGGAGTTATGCTCCGATCGAATCACAGTGGGTTGCGATACCGCTCACACTCGGAGGCGAGCGGGTAGGCCGCAGGTGGGCCGGGCCGGACGTGATCGAGGCGGCCCTATCTCGGCACCGACGACGACGTGACGGTGTAGGAGACGGAGTTCGGCGCCCCGCGCACCGATAGCTGGATCGTGACCGCCGGCTGACGCCGGGGCGGCCGCGTCGGGGCCTTCCCCCAACCAACTGCATGCCGCGTTCGACACAACGAGGTGGACGACGATGGTTCTGTTGCTCGCACACGTCACGAACCATGGCTTCGGCGAGGATCGCCCTCAGGGCGATGTCGTCGCACCATACGGCGCGGTGGGCCGCCGGCGGCGATCCACCTCTTCTGCGCCCACCTGGCGGCCGACGAGACGCCCGCATGCGGCGGGATCCCGACCCCGGCGATGACCGGTAGACCGTCGGCGTCGATCTGACCGTCCGGAAATTTCACCCGGGCCGCATTCGCCGTCCCCGACTCGCTCCCGACGATCGCCGGACCGGAGATCAAGGGCGGGCTGCGGCACCTGAATCGGGACACATTCCACCCCACCATTCCGGCTCGACGGATGAATTCGTCGAGATAGGCGCGTTTCGGATGCGGCCGATCCGGTCGCCCACTCACAGCAAAGGAGCTGTGCTGACATGGGTACGAGAATTCGCACCTCGGTCACGGCGACCGCTGCGGTCGCCTGTCTCGCCCTGCTCGCGGCGTGCGGCGCCATCGGCGTCGCCCCGAGCGAGCAGGGCGATCGCATCGTGGCCACGAATCCGTACGGAGGGAATCCCGCCACCGAGGGCGAGCCCAAACGCGGCGGGACACTCGTGATGGGAACCGACCGCGAGGTGGTCAGCTTCGACACGACAGTGCAGAACGCCAACCAGGCGGCGATGGCTGTCTACGACTCGCTGCTCAAGCTCACGCCCGACGGCACGCCGGAGCCGTACATGGCCGAGTCGATGGAGTCACCCGACAACGGGGTGACCTGGCGGCTCGCCCTGCGGCCCGGCGTGATGTTCTCCGACGGCACCCCGCTGGACGCGAACGCGGTGATCGTCAACGTGCAGCGGCACGTCGACAAGGTCTCCTCGCCCGGTCACCTCTACACCGAGCCGATCGCGTCGATGCGGGCGGTGGACCCGTTGACCGCCGAGTTCACGTTGAAGCGCCCGTTCGGTCAGTTCCCCACGGCATTCGCCCTGGGCTTCAACGGCGGCCTCGGCGCGATCATCTCACCGGCGGCGCTCCAGCAGTACGGTGACGACATCGGCAGCCACCCCGTCGGAGCAGGCCCGTTCGTGCTCAGCGAGTGGACACGGGACTCGAGGATGGTCCTGAACCGCAATCCGAACTACTGGCAGGCGGGCATGCCGTACCTGGACGCGTTGGAGTTCCGGCCGTTGCCCGACACGGAGACCCGCTACGCCTCGATCGAGAACGGCGACGTCGACCTGATCTTCGGCGGCTACCACACCGAGTTGGTGCGCGGCTTGGACAACCCGAACCTGACCGTCTACTACGGGCCGGGTCATGGCGCCGAGTGGGTCTACTTCAACCACACGCGACCCCCGTTCGACGACCACCGGATGCGCGAGGCCGTCGTGCGCGGAATCGACCTGGACGCACTTGCGGCCACTCAGTTCCGCAACCGGATGACCCGCGCCGACGGGTACTTCGGGTCGGACAGCGAGTACCAGACGCCGGAGGCCGCGGCGGCGTGGCCGGCGACCGACATCGAGCGGGCGAAACAGCTGGTCGAGGAGTACAAGGCCGAGGGCGGCAACACGACCGTGTCGCTGAAGACGTCGAACGCACCGAACAGAGTGGCCTTCGCGGAGTTCCTGCAGGCCCAGATGGCCGTGATCGGCATCACCGTGCAGCCGGAGTTCTATGACCTCGCGCAGTTCGCCGGCACTGTCGTGCAGAGCCGCGACTTCGACCTAGCCAGCTTCGTCGGCGGCCCGGTCGACACGCCGTACCCGAGCGCGTCGAACATCTTCCGCACCGGCGGCAACGCCAACTACGGCGGCTACTCCAATCCGCAGATGGACGCGCTGCTCGACCAGGCGGCGACGACCACCGACGAGGCCGAGCGCACTCGGCTCTATCAGCAGGTACAGCTCCTGTCCAACCAGGACCTCGTGGACGCCTGGTACAGCCGGGGCTACCTGTCCACCATCGCCAAGCCCGAGGTCAAGGGCGTGGTGCGGTACCTGAACCGCACCCACTTCTACGCCACGACCTGGCTGGACCGCTGACAGGTGTCACGCCGCCCCGGGGCGCCGGCCGGGCCGGCGCCCCGGAGCGGTGATGCATCCAGAGTGGGTCATGCTCGATGGACGGCGTGTCGCGCCTCGTACCAGGTGTCGCCGACGGGCTCGCCCGCCATGTTCCAGCTCCACGAGTCGGTGGGACTGATCCGGATGTAGAGGCCCGGCCCGACCATTCCGGTCCGCTCCACCGGGGGATCGGCTCGCCCGTAGATCCGTATCCCACGCGCGATGAACGGTTCGAAGGACACCATGTCGTCGACCACCAGCGCGACTTTCCGGTTCCCCGCGCGGACGTTGCGGAACTTCCGGGTCCGTTCGACCGACGCTCCGGATCCGCCCACCCAGAAGAACTCCCCGTCGAACTCGAAAGCGAGGGGGACGACGTCGGGCTGCCCGTCGGCGGAAAGCGTGGAAACCCGAGCGAGCGGTTGCGACCGTAGGTAGGCGATCTCTTCCTCGGTGAACGACATGCAGTGGCTCCTCTCGGGAAGGTCCGCACAGTGTGTACGAACCCGCAAGAGTCGAGATCGACGGCAGCCGTCGCAAAGGATCAGGAGGCGCCGACTCGCAACGCCGTGACCACGAGCGCCGTGTACCGCATCGTGAAGCTGCCCCCGAATGCGTCGACGGCGGCGCCGGTGCCCGTCAGCACCTCCTGGAGCTGGGCGGGTGGGAGCCGTGTGTGCAGGCCGGTGGTGGGCACGTGGTCCAGCCACTCGTCCCGGGTGTAGGTCTGCTCCCAGTCGAATCGCCACTGCTCGGGCTCGCCGAACGCGCTCGTCCCCCGGATACCGTCCGCCGCCATGTCGCCCATCACCGAGTACCCGTCGACGGCCGACATCGTCGGCCGGCGGGCGGCAGGCGAGTCGGGCAACACTGGGAGATAAATCTCGACGAACGATTCCGCCAGTTCGGGCGGTGGTTCGGCAGCGTTCCAGAACACGGCCAGGCGGCCACCGGGCCGCAGCGCCTGCGCCGCCTTGGCCGCTCCCGCAGCCGGGTCCACCCAGTGCCAGGTCTGCCCGGAGACGACCGCATCGAACTCGCGGCCTGCCGGGTCCCAGGCTTCGAACGCCGCCACCTCGACGTCGAGGCCCCGCCGACGCGCGAACTCGGCCATCCGCGCATCGACGTCGACCCCCAGCACCGTGCAGCCGGCCGCTTGGAACTGCCGGGCCGCGATGCCGGTGCCACACCCGACGTCGAGAACGTCACGGCCGGGACTGGTGGCGACGATGCGGTCGACCATGGCTTGCGGGTAGCGCGGCCTGGCCCGGTCGTAGCGCTCGGCGTCCGCGCCGAAGGACTCCGCCATCTGTCGGTGGTGGTGAGGCGCGTCGCCGGACGAGGGCGTTCCCGCCGAAGGTAGAGTGGGCATGTGCCCACTCTAGTGGGCACATGCCCACTCATCGACGGGGCGGGCTCGACGAGGGAACGAAGGACGCACGGTGCCGACAGGTGTGGCCATCCACGACGCGCGTGATCAGCTGTTCGACGCCGCCGAGCGCGTGTTGCTCCGGGACGGGCCGAACGCGCTGACCAGCCGGGCAGTCACCACGGAGGCCGGCTGCGCCAAGGGAGTGCTGCATCGGCACTTCGCCGACTTCGACGCGTTCCTCGCCGAACTCGTGCTGAACCGCATGGCCCGGATCGACGGTCAGGCCGCAGCCCTGCAGGCGTCGGCCGGAACAGGCACCGTCGCCGACAACGTCGCCCGCGCCCTGACCGACCTGTTCGGGTCGGTCGCCGTGGCGATCGTCGGGCTCATCATCTCCCGGGACGATCTGCGCGCCCGGCTCCGCCGGACCACGCCGACCGGCATCCCGCTGCTCACCGAAGCCACGGCCATGATCGCCTCCTATCTCGCAGCCGAGCGCGAACTGGGCCGTATCGCGGCGGCCGCCGACGTCGACACGCTCGCGCCCACACTGATCGGGGCCGGGCACCTGCTCTTCGCCGACCGGAAAGGCACACCGCCGGAAGCCGGCGCCGTCGACAAGGTCGTCACCTCGGTCATCGCCGGCGTCGTGCGAGAACAGCAGCCATAACCGCCGGTCGACGCTCGCCCCATTCGCGCGCAGATCACGCCGATCTCATTAACGCCCTGTCGCCGCCGCAAAGCACAGATGCTTGACGACCATTCGGCACGTGCTACTCTCCGTTATCAACAATGCGGCCGGCGGTCGGGTTTTGATATACGTACCGTGAGGGGACGGCCGACAACCCGTGTCGGGGCGGGTGGTTCAGGGCAATTGATCGAGTCAGCGATGCCGTGCGGCCGATGAGTCGACCATCGCCGGTGGATCTCTGACATATCGGAGGACATGTGGACGAGAACGTCGAGGACGTGCGCCGACGCCAATTCCTCAAACTGTCCGGCACGGCCGGGCTTGCCATAGCTCTCGGCGGCTTCGGCACGCCGGCCGGTGCGGCGGTGCCCACAGCCCTTCAACCCAACCTGTGTGGCTCCGACACGGACTCCAAAGGCAGGTTCGTCCTCTGGGACCGTGCCAAAGCATGTGGGGATGCGTATAAAAATCCCAAAAAACCCACGCCACCGCAGTATTGCCTGATCGGAGGTAAGCGTGATGTCGTGCTGCACGGCGGCGGCTCGACCACGCATGACTTCCTCCTGGTTCCCACCACCCGCATCAAGGGAATAGAATGCCCACTGCTCCTCAGCGACCTCGGGAGACAATACTGGGAGGACGCCTGGAACTACGCGCAGCCAGGAGCCGGCCCGGGAGCGGTGAGCTTCCCTGCCGGCCAGCTCGCACTGGGAGTGAACGCGGCACACACGACTGGAAATCCACCTAAACCTGTTCGCAAACAGGACCAGCTGCATATTCACATGGCCGGCATCCCGCAGAACGTGGTCAACCAGCTGAAGCCCATAACGAGCGGCGTACAGCAGTGGAGATCGACGATCCTGGATGTCGCTTTCGGCGGAGGGACGTACGCCCTCCGAGGATTCCGCGCCACGAGCTTCAACGAGAATTTCTTCAAGCTCCTGCACGACGAGGTCGTGAAGCCGGCGGGCGAGGACATGGCAACCCAGATGATCGTCGTCACGAAGGCCGGCGGCAACGACTGGTACGTCTTGAACAGCAATAGCGCTGTGCGGGGGCCGAACAACACCGGTGGAACGAGCACCTGCGATCGGATTCTCGTCTACAAGTAGGCCGCGGGCTACTCCTGCCCGGCTAGCGCCTGCGCCGCACCGCGCGGCACCACCATCACCGGCACGGGCGAGTGCCGGACGATCCGCGATGAGCGAGAGCCGATGAACACGCGTTCGAGCGGTCCCGCGGTGCTGGACCCGACGGCCAACAGGTCACCGTCCGCCCACCCGATGTCCTCGATCGCCCCCGCCCAGTCGGTGCCGTACCCGACCACCGACTCGATCGAGGACGGCCGGTGGGGCAGGCGTTGGACGTACTCCAGGACGGCACGCTGAGCGTGCTCGGCGTCCGCCGCCCACTTGTGCGCCACGCCGTCCTCGGCACGGGAACCGATCCCTGCCGTCAGCGGCGTGCGCGGGCGCACGGCGAAGGACGCGACGCGCAGCGTGGCACCCGCCCGCGCGGCGACCTCCGCGACGGCGATGACGAGCTCGTGGGAGTCCTCGGTCGCACCGAAGGCTGCCGTCACCCGGCGCACGCTGCTGTCGGGCCGGCAGCGGAACCCACGGGGGCCGAGCACGACCGGCAGGGGCGAGCTGTGCAGCAGCCGGTCCGCGACGCTGCCGAACGCGACCCGCCCGAGCACCCCCGCCGTGGACGAGCCGAGCACCAGCATGCGTGCGCCGTGTTCGTTCGCGATCGCGATCAGGCCCGCCGACGTCGAGCTCGCCCTGGCGACGACGAACTCGGCGGAGCAATCGGGGGGCACCAGGCTGCGGGCCCGCTCGATGGCCTCCTTGGCGCTCTGGTCGAGGTACTCCTGGTACTCGGCGTCGACCCTGCCCATCCCCGGCGGCCACGGGGGCGGCACCACGGTGCACACCACGAGGTCCTCGTCGAACGAGCGGGCGAGCCTCCCGCCGAGCTGTACCGCTGCCGTTGCGCGCTCGTCGCGCGGCAGCCCGACGACGAGCGTCACAGCACGTCCTCCTGGGGATCCGTGGCAGCGGCACGTAGCCGCGAGTGCCGGATCCCGTAGGCGAAGTACCAGACGAGCACGACGGCCACCCAGATCGCGAACACGGCGATCGTCATCGGCTTCAGGCCGACGACGATCCAGAGACAACCCGCAATCGAGAGGATGGGTGTGACCGGATAGCCGGGAACGCGGAACCCACGGGGCAGATCAGGTGCGGTGCGCCGCAGGACGATCACACCGACGGAGACGACGAGGAAGGCCACGAGTGTGCCGATGCTCGTCAGCTGGGCGAGGAAGTGGATCGGAAGGAGCCCGGCCAGGAGCGCCACGGCGACGGCGACCACGATCGTGGTGTTCACGGGCGTGCTGGTGCGGGCGTTCACCTGGTGGAAGAACTGCGGAAGCAGCCCGTCGCGGCCGATCGCGAACAGGATGCGGGTCTGACCGTAGATCGTCACGAGGGTGACACTGAAGATCGAGATGATGGCCCCGGCCGCAAGCACGGTTCCCGGCCAGCTGGCACCGACCACGTTCTCCAGAATGGCGGCGAGCCCGGCCTCCTGGCCCTCGAAATCCGCCTGGGGCTGGGCGCCGACCGCCACCAGGGCGACCGCCGTGTAGACGAGTGTCACGGTGCAGAGCGCCAGGATGATCGCCAAAGGCATCGTCCGGCGTGGGTTCTTCACCTCCTCCCCCGCCGTCGACACGGCGTCGAGACCGATGTAGGCGAAGAAGATGATGCCGGCGGCCCCGGTGATTCCCGTGATTCCGAACGGCGCGAACTCGGCGAAGTTGTCGGTGTTCCAGCCCGTGACGCCGATGACGACGAACATCAGCAGCACGGCGATCTTGATGACGACCATGACCGCGTTGACCGTTGCCGACTCGCTCGCCCCGCGGATGAGCAGGAGCGCGCACAGCGCCACGAGCACGACGGCGGGCAGGTTCAGCAGGCCACCGCCCTCCGGCGACTGGGAGAGGAACTCGGGGATCCGGAACCCGAACAGGTTGCCCAGCAGCTGGTTGAGGTACTGCGACCAGCCGACCGCCACCGCCGCGGACGACACGCCGTACTCGAGCAGCAGGCACGCCGCCACCCCCATGGCGACGACCTCACCGAGCGTCGCGTACGCGTAGGAGTACGACGACCCCGACACCGGGACGGCGCTGGCCAGCTCCGCGTAACAGACCGCGGTGAGGCCCGCGACGATCCCGGCGATCACGAACGACCAGACGACCGCCGGTCCGGCGACAGGGACGGCCTCGGTCAGGACGAAGAAGATGCCCGTCCCGATCGTCGCGCCCACGCCGATCATGGTGAGCTGGAAGAGCCCGATGGTACGGGCGAGCTCGCCCGCGCCCTGGCCGTCGAGTCCGGTCTCCGCGGCCATCTTCTCTACAGGCTTGCGACGGAAGGCCTGCTGCAACAACGTCGCCATGCCATCTCCTCGGTTCGTGGCTCGACCACGATCCCGGGCGGCACGGCTGAATGCGAGCCTCCGAACGGACAATCCGCACCAATGGCTGACTCGCGAGCGCGGCGGCGGTGGGAATCAACCCGTTCGCCGAGCCATATCGCGATCCGCCCACGGCGGACCTGCCATCAGGCCTTGCTGTAGTCCGTGCTCAGCCACTTCTCGGGGCGCATCCGAACGAGAAGGGAGTCCGCTCCGAGGTTGTCGGTCACCCACTTCGCCGCATCCTCCGCGGACAGATAGCGGCCCGCGATGCGGAGGGCCTGCTCCTCGGTCGGTTCCTCGTCGATCGCGATCACCGGGCCCTCGGCTGTGGCGTACTTGTACGGTGCCGTTTCGACCTGTGCGCAGATGCTGAACCGGCCGGCCTCCCGCAACAGACGTTCCTTCAGCGATCCGCGAGAGATCCAGATCAGCACCTCACCGCCCGGGACGTAGTCGTACCAGATCGGCACAGCGAGCGGGGCTCGCCCGTCACGGTTCACCGCGACCACGCCGACGTGCACTCCGGCAAGGAACTCCTGGCGCTCCTGCTCGGTCATGACAAGAGACATGCGCACCCCTCGACCAGGAACGGACGAACCGCCCGTTCGGGACTTATGTGATCAATGTGCCTGATACAACTCCGGCACCATCTGCCGCATTCCGTCGGTGACGGATGGCCGCTCTGCCCGCGGTGTGCCCACCTGCGACCCTAGACCGGCACCTGATCACGCCACGTGAAGCGGCGCCTCCGGACACCGTCTGCGATCAGGACCGGAGTCAGGTGAACCTCCGATTCGTCGGATCCGTGTCGAAGAGTGTGGATCGAACTTCCTCGGCGGCCTCGGCCCCGTCGCCGGCCGGTTCAGGACCCGGCGCCGGCGCTGCTGATCCGGTCGCTCGATCGCGACGTGGGCCTCCCGTGGCGCGATGTGCACCCGGCATCAGGCGCCTGGTGAACACCGGGCACCGCGCACCCGTACGGGAAGGATCTCCGGCTTGTCGATTCACACCCCACCCCGCGCCCCCGCTCGGAACGACACAGCAGGCGTCCACAGGGCAGCGCGGAACGACAAGCGGCCACGCCACGTCAGGATCGGCGCGATCCTCACCGGCCTGGCCGGTGTGCTGGTGTTCCTCGCTCTCGTCGCGCCCCGGGAGGTCGGACAGGTCACCCCGTTGGCGCTCCTTCGAATCCCGATCGAGGGGCTGCTCGGCGTCGCGGTCCTGATCGCTCTGCCACCGCGGGCGCGCCGGGTGCTGGCCGTTGCCGCGGGAACGCTGCTCGGCCTGCTGACGGTGCTGCGGGTCTTTCAGATGGGCTTCCTCGCGATCCTGGGCAGGCCGTTCGACCCGATATTCGACTGGTCCCAACTCGGGAGCGGCATCACGCTGCTCGAGGACTCGATGGGTCACGCAGGCGCGATCGGCACCACGGTCGGCGCCGCCGTCGCGGGCGCCGCACTGGTCGTCCTCATGGCGCTGTCCGTCCGGCGGCTGGCGAACCTCGCGGCCAGGCACCGGACCACCACGGTCCGGACGGTCGCGGTGCTCACCGGGGCCTGGCTCGCCTGCTTCGCAGTCGGCGCGCAGATCGTCGCCCCCGTGCCCGTCGCGGCGAGGAGCACCGCCGCGCTCGGCCTCCAGACGGCTCAGCAGGTGTCCACGAGCCTGCGCGACCAGCGGATCTTCGACGAGCAGGCCGCCACGGACGCGTTCCGTGGCACCCCGGGCGCGAACCTGCTGACCGCGCTGCGTGGCAAGGACGTCGTCTTCACCTACGTCGAGAGTTACGGGCGCTCGGCGCTGGAGAATCCGGAGTTCGCGCCGACCATCGGCACGGTCCTCGACGACGGAACCCGCCGGCTGGCCGCGGCCGGGTTCGCCTCCCGCAGCGCCTACCTCACATCCTCGGTGTCTGGCGGTGGCAGCTGGCTGGCCCACGCCACGCTGCTCTCGGGACTGCGGGTCACCAACCAGTACAGCTTCGACAAGCTCGTCGCGAGCGACCGCCTGACCCTCACGAGCGCGTTCCAGCGCGGAGGCTGGCAGACCGTGTCGGTGATGCCGTCCAACTCCGGACCCTGGCCGGAGAAGGCGTTCTACGGCATCGACCGGAGCTACGACTCCGGGAACCTCGGCAACCGGTCCCTGACCTACTCTGGCTTCCAGACCCCCGACCAGTACACGCTGTCGGCCTTCGAGCAGTCGGAGCGCAGCAGGCCGGACCGCGGTCCTCTCATGGCCGAGATCCCCCTCGTCTCCAGCCACTGGCCGTGGGCGAAGGTCCCCAACCTTCTCGACTGGGACGCCGTCGGCGACGGCTCGGTGTTCGACCGCCCCGGCGCCGGGCGCAATGATCCCGTGGATGTCGTCGAGAGCGATCCCAACCGCATGCGCGACGGGTACCGGCGTTCCATCGAGTACTCGCTGTCCACCCTCGTGTCGTACGTGGAGAAGCACGGCGATGACAATCTGGTGCTCGTCGTCCTCGGCGACCACCAGCCCGCCGCCTTCGTCGCCGGGGACGACGCCGGCAAGGACGTCCCGATCACGATCGTCACCCGCGACCGCGCCGTACTGGACCGGATCGCCGGGTGGGGATGGCAGGACGGGCTGCGGCCCGGCCCGCGGGCGCCGATCTGGCCCATGGAGTCCTTCCGTGACCGATTCCTGACCGCGTTCGCGCGGTAGGTCGCTTCGCGGGCGACGAGGGTCATGGTCGCAGTTCGTAAACCATGTTGAAGGGATTCGAGGTGGCGACTCGCGTGCGGCTGAAGCCGGCCTCGGCCGCAATCTCTGCGGTTCGGCTCGGGCCGGCTTGGTTGCCCAGGCCCGCGGCCGGCGGTGCCGACAGTCCGCTGGGCAGGCAGATGAACACCGATCCCCCGGCCATCAGCCGGCCGAGCGGGGTGAGCCGATCGGCAACGGCATCCGAGCTCATCGGTTCCACCAACATCACCCGGCCGTCGGGGGACAATGCAGCTCGGGCTGCACCGAGCGCCGCAACTGGATCCGGCATGTCGTGCAAGCAGTCGAGAAAAGCGATGAAATCATAATTTCCGCTCAACTCGCTTGCACTGGCCACCTGGAATGTGATGCGGTCCCCGACACCCGCCTCCGTGGCACGCGAGCGGGCCAGCTCTAGTGACTGTTCGTGATAATCGACTCCCACCCATTCCGTGGCGGGATACGCTTTCGCCATGATGATCGTCGAGGCTCCCAGGCCACAGCCGACGTCGGCGGCTCGCCCCCCACTGATGAGCTTCTGCTCCACACCATCGAGCGCCGGAATCCACGAACTGACCAGATTCGCCTGGTAGGCACCGCGAAAGAAGCGTTCGGTGCCGACGAATGTGTCCTCGTCGTGCTCGTGCCAGCCTATCCCTGCGCCGGTACGAAAGGCCTCGGCGAGCCGGTCCAGCATTCGCGGGGCCGCGGAGAAGGTCTGAAACGCCCCCGCCATGTAGGAGGGGCTCTCCGTGTTCACGAAGATCTCGACCTGCTCGGGCGACATCTGGTACATCGCGGAGGTCGCGGATCCGTCCCCTGTGGTCCCCACGTACGTGACGTATCCCGAGGCCGCCATCACCAGCAGCCACTCCCGCACGTAACGCTCCGCGAGTCCCGCACGCTCCGCAAGGTGAGCCGATGTGGCTGGTCCACAACTGCGGAGTGCGGTGAACAACCCCAGCTTGTCGCCCAGGAACGCCAACGGAACAGCGAGTGCCCCACCGGCGTCGGCGATGATCTGATCGCGAAGCTGTTCAACTTTGGCATCGTCGACCGACTGCCCACCGGTACCGCCGTGACTCACCGAGTCCGCGCTCGACATCACATCTCCTGACATTCGTTGAGTTGTCACAAGCATTTACCACGAAGTCCAAGCCGGTCAGCGGGAGAGGTCCTTCCTCGAGTTGATCCGCAGCTTCGCGAAGATTCCTCGCAGGTGCCATTCGACGGTACGGCGGCTGAGGTAGAGCCGGGCCGCGATCTCGGGGTTGGACAGTCCGTCACGGACGAGCCGTGCGATCTGCGCTTCCTGAGCAGTGAGCCGGCTGGTGGTCTCCGGGATGCGCTTGCGGGTCGTGGCCCCGGTGGCCCGCAACTCACGCGACGCGCGCCGGGCGAAGGCCTCCATGCCCATTTCCCGGAACATCTCCTGGGCCGTGCGCAGCTCCTGGCGCGCTTCCCCTCGGCGGCATTCACGGCTCAGCCACTCGCCGTACAGCAGGCGGGCGCGGGCCAGCTCGGGACGGACACGCACCCGCGAGAGCCTGTCGATCGCCTCCCGGTAGAAGCCCTCGGCTGCAGGACCATCGGTCAGCAGCGCTCGTGAGCGAGCCGCGATGCCCAGTCCCCAGTCGGTACCGCCGGCGGACGTCACCTCGGTGAGCAGTTCGAGGGCGTCGGCAGCCTGCTCGGGCACACCGGTGCGGACGGCAGCTTCGATCAGCTCGATCTGGACGCCCCAGGTGCACATCCCCAGCTCCTGAGGGTGCTGGGCCGCTCGGGCCGCGGCCAACGCATCCTCGTGCCGGCCGAGACCGTTGTTGAGCAGTGCTTCGGCCCAGCAGGTGATGGTCTGTCCCATCCCCTCGCCCTGGTCGAGCGCCTCCATGGCGAAGGTCTCGATCAGAGAGGTGGTCTCGGGTTCCCGGCCCTGCCACGCGGCGAGCAGCAGGCGCCCATAGGGCCTCAAGGTGCACGACACCGCCTCGGTGACCGCGTCCAGCTCCTCGCCGAGCGACGCCGCCGCGTCCAGCTCACCGGCGAGCGTGTAGGTCACCATTCGAGCACTCACCGCAATGGGGAGCACCGCGAGGACGCCGGCCTCGCGGGCTTGCCGGACAAAGCGAGCCGTCAACGCATCCCAGGCCTCGAAGTCCCACAGCAGGTCGGCGACAGTCCGGCAGGCGAGCCAATGCCAGCGCAGCGCTTCCTCGGTGGAGATGTCTCCTTCCGGGAAGGCCTCGAGGGCTCGGCGCACCAGCGCGATCGCGGCGGCGTAACCGTCGGTGAATCGCGTGGCCAGCGCCGCAAGAAGGAAGTCACCCGCGGTCGGGGACGGTGACGAGGCCCGGGCCAACCACGCGGCCTCTGCCACCTCCCGCACGCTGCCACCGCACGCGAGCGGGCCGGCGTGCATCGCCGCCAATAGCGCCTCGAGATACGTCTCACGCGCCAGCCGTGCGTCCAGAGGCTGCAGCTGAGCAGCCGCCTTGAGCAGCAGCGGCGCCGCATCCGCGATACGGCAGCTGGTGAAGGCCGTTCGCGCCCGCAGAAGATCGACCCGGCCCCGTTGCAGCTGGGTCAGCGGACCGGACTCCGCAAGGGCCAGCAACCCCTCCGCCTCGGCCCGCATACCAGCCTGATGTTTGGCCTCGGCCGCCTCCAGTGCCCGCTCCGCCCGTCGCACCGGGTCGGGCGTCAACTCCGCAGCCCGTTGCCAGAACGCGGCCGCGGCGACCGAACCTCCACGGGCCTGCGCCCGCCCCGCCGACCCCTCGAGACCCGCGGCGACGTCCTCGTCCGGCCCACCCGCGGCCTGGGCCGCGTGCCACGCGCGGCGGTCGGGATCCACCTCGGGGTCGGTCACGTCCGCCAGAACGGAGTGCACGCGGCGCAGCTCCCGAGCCGACGCCGCTTGGTAGATCGCCGAACGCTCCACTGGATGCCGGAACCGCACGCGCCTGCCGATCTCCAGCAATCCGGCGGCGACCGCGGGCGCAGCCGCGTCCACACCGATTCCGAGGCGGTTCGCCGCCCGCCACACCAGAACCGGGTCTCCCAACGGTTCTGCCGCCGCAAGGAGCAACAGCTGCCTCGTCTCGTCCGGTAACGGCGCGAGTTGGCGTCGGAAGCACTCCTCGATCCGCACAGGCAACGCCGCGCCGCCCGTCCCGAACCCACCGGCCAGCTCCGCCGGCGTGAGGCTCCGCGGCAGCTCCAGCAACGCCAGCGGATTACCCCGCGTCTCGGCCACGATCCGATCCCGTACGCGGTCGTCCAGCGGCCATGGAAGTACCGAGTCCAGCAGCGTCCGCGCGTCGGCATCGGGAAGACCGCCGACCACCATCTCGGGCAGGCCGGCCAGTGCCGGTACGTCCTGGGGCCGGCACGTCGCGAAGACGATCGCCACCGCCTCCGTTCGCAGGCGGCGCGCGACGAAGGCGAGAGTCTGGGCGGAGGCGGAGTCCAGCCACTGTGCGTCGTCGACGACGCAGATCAGAGGTCGTTCCCGGGCAGCCTCGGCGAGCAGACCCAAGACACCGAGCCCGACCAGGAAACGATCCGGTGCCGGTCCTGAACTCAGCCCGAGCGCTGTGCGCAGCGCGTCGCCCTGATGGTGTGGGAGGCGCTGCACGAGATCCAGCATCGGCGTGCACAGCTGATGCAACCCGGCGAAGGCCAGTTCCACCTCCGACTGGATCCCCGCTACCCGTGCAACGCGGCATCCCGGCGCCTGCTCCACCATGTAGTCGAGAAGTGCCGTCTTGCCCACTCCGGGCTCACCGCGCACCACCAGTGCCCGGCTGTCGCCCACCGTCACCGCCTCGACGAGAGAGCCGAGCGCTTCACGCTCTCGGCGCCGACCGCGCAATCGAGCTAGCACCCCATCCACTGAATTGATATTCGCACCCAAGCCACTTCACCATACGTATCGCGATTCGATATGGCGGATCTACGGCGCCGTTCGGTCCGATGCGACGGCCGATTGTGTTCACGGTCAGATTCCCGGGCCTCCGCTGATCAGCTGCCGGAGCCGTTCCGGGGTGTCCGTGGTGAGCACGGGTGTGTAGATCACCAGGCGCAGATGGGGGTGGTCGGACGGGGCCAGGCGATGTTGATCCATATGGAGTTCGCCGACGACGGGATGGTGGAAGATTCGTTGCCGAGAGGCGAACCGTTCGATGTCGCGACTCTCCCAACAGGCGCGAAATGCCTCGCTCGAATCGAGGAGCCGCTCCACCAGCCGCATGAAGGACGGCTGGCCCAGCCGGGGTCCGGCTTCGGCACGGAACTGGGCGACGTGGCGGCGACTCGTGAACTCCCAGTCGGGTATCAGTTCACGCAGATATGGGTCGGTGAAGATCAACCACAACAGGTTGCGATCCGCGGTCGGCACCTTCGACAGATCCCGGTAGAAAGCTGCGTAGGCGTCGTTCCATGCCGCGACCGTCCAGTCCGGGGCGATCGCGAACGCCGGGTAGCCCCCGACCGCGTCCAGGAGTCGCTGCACGTGGGCCGGGGCGGCCTGGGGACTCGGCTCGGACAGGAGTTGTGGGTCGCAGTATCCGGCCAGCAACCGGATGTAGGTGTGTTCTTCCACCGACAGCTTCAGGGCGCGCGCGAGCGCGTCCAGCACCTGCCGGGACGGCATGATCTCGCGTCCCTGCTCCAGCCACGAGTACCAGGTGATACTCACGCCCGAGAGGTAGGAGATCTCCTCACGACGCACGCCGGGCGGACCCTTTCTGATGGCCGGTAGGCCCAGCTCAGCTCGCGTGAGTTGCCGTCGACGCGTTTTGAGGAACTGGCCGAGCTCCCGACGGATCGTCGCGTCGGCATTCACGCTCGGCACCTCGCCGCGTCGACACGATGCATGGACCTCTCCTGTTCCCCTCGGGCTCGAACCCGGCCTTCGCCCGCCACTCCGGCCACAGCCCCCATAGCCCGCGGGGGCCCGCCTCCACGCAGGCGCGTCACCGGCGCGACACCCCGGGATTCCCACCAACATGACACGCAGCAGAGCAGTCGTCCTCCCCTCATCGCCTTCATCGATATCTGCCCTGGCCAGGGCTCATCCCAGGACGTGTCAAGTCTTGACCGGGCGCGGGCCGTTCGCCCCCGTATCTGTCTCGGGCACACTCGCGGGCACGCCGAAGGGTGGACGTGGTTCGAAGGTCAGGTGATGGCAACCGTGCATAACGGAATCCCACCTAGGTAGAGTTAGAGCATGGGGGTTTCGTCCGGTCCGCGGATGACGTTGCCAACGCAACTCGTGTTGCGCGCGATGATCGCCGATCCGGCCAGAGAGATGTACGGCCTGGAGATCGGCCGGGTCGCCGAGCTGGCGTCCGGAACGATCCATCCGATCCTCGCACGCCTGGAAGGCTGCGGATGGCTGGAGTCGCGGTGGGAAGACCTGGATCCACACGATGCCGGGCGGCCGCGCCGGCGCTACTACCGGCTCACCCCTGACGGCATCGTCGGCGCCGCTCGCGCACTCGACCGGGTGCGCACTCCGAGGTCGCTGATGTCCCGGCTGCACCCTGGCCTTTCCGACGGTCTCGCATGAATGACGGGGCCGGGTCGACGAGCCGGATTTCCCGACGGGCACTGGTCCAGCAGGCTCGACAACGCGCGATCGAGTTGGCCCGTGACGAGGGCGTGCGAATCTCGGACGGACTCCAGCACGCAGCCACCGCACTGTCGGCGATCGCCGACCGGGCCCGCTCTTGCTACGGCGAGTCGGCGCGAGTGCGGGCGCTGGGCCTCGAGTGCCTGCCCGACAGCGGCTATCTCACGTACCGCGTCGCTGGACTGCGAGCCGCTCTCGATGCCAGCCGCTCCCGCCGATCCTGGCTGGCCGGCGCGCGGGGTCATGCCGACGAGGTCGAAGCGTTGCTCGAACGGGCCATCGAGCTGACCTCGACCATCGACATCGCCGGCGAACTGGATCTACCTCTCGAGCTGGTGGTGGCGGTACAGACCGGGGCTCGCGCAGGCCTGTCCGCGCTCCGCAGACTGCATGACGACCTCGACGCCGTCGAGAACGGACAGCACGAGAGCATCGGCAACCGCGCCGTCACGGTGCAGCCGAGCAGCCCCGCTCACTGGCTGGTGCAGGTCGCCAGCCGGTTCCTCCCGGGCGGGAGTCGCGACCGATACCTCGAGGAGTTCACCGGCGAACTGCGCGAGCTCGCCGATTCCGAGGCGAGCTCACGCGCCCAGCTCGCCCACGCCCTCAGGCTCGCGGCCCGGGTGTGGTCGCTCCGCAACGCTCTGCCGGCCGACGCACCTCGAAGCGCAGCGGGGCCGGACCGCGTCCGAGTCCACCCCGGTGGCCGCCCCGACGGAATCAGCGCCGGGAGGGCTCGTGCTCGTGGGTGGGAAACGAGCCGGACGCCGTTCCGTCGGTGGAAGGCCAAGCGGGATGCCCGGCTGATCGTGCGGATCGTGAACGAGCGAGAGCAGGCACGGGAGCGGGCGAGCCGACGCCACTCGCCCGCCCATGCATCCGGACGCCGCCTCACCCGGGTCAGCCGCAGTGAAAACGATCATCGCGACGCCTCGGGGTGATCTGCGGCGGGCGGGGTCTACGCCGTGTCGCGGGCGGCAACCCTCTCCAGCGTCGACGCGATCTGCCTGAGCTGCCACGGGATGTTCAGCAGCGTCGGGTTGTTGAAGGTCAGGGCCGTGAAGGGGTCGGCCTGATAGACCCGACCCTCCCGGACCGCGGGAATGGCTGTGTAGGCCGGATTGCCATCGAGCGACGTGCGTAGCTCCGGCGCGGCGAACCCGACGAACATGAAGTCGGCGTCCAGCGAGCCGATCTGCTCCATGCTCAGGGATCGATCTTTGACGGTGGACGTGACAGTCGGGGAGAGGACCAGGCCCAGCTGGGCGTAGAGCGCCACCGAGCTCGTGGCCGGGTCGTCGATCACGGCGAAAGGCTGCCCGGGGTCGTGGTAGAAGCTGGAACTGAACGTCCGGCCCCTCAGCCCCGGCAGCCGCGCGGCGACGGCGTTGATGTCCGCCTCGGTCGCGGAGATCGCCTGCTCGGTCTGCGCGCTGCGTCCGACCGCCCGGCCGATCAGCCTGCTGACGTCCTGCCAGGTGGACGTGCCCGGCTCGTTGATGAAGCCGACGGTGGGTGCGATCCGGCTCAGCTCGTCGTAGTGGTTCTCGAGCCCGTAGAAGTTCGTGGCGAGGATCAGGTCGGGCCGCAGCCCCGCGATCTGTTCCAGGTTGAGCGCGTTGAACACGTTCTTCAGCTCGGTGGAGCCGGACAGGTCGATCTTTCCTACGAGCCAGGGATACCGCCCGCCCGGTAGGAAGTCGTTGGCGCCATATGCGATCGGGGTGATCCCGATCGCTCCGAGCGTGTCCTCCTCGTAGCTCAGAGCGACGATCCGCTTCGGCTCCGCCGGGATCGTCGTAGTGCCCAACTTGTGGTGAATGGTGACCGGGAACCGGTCGTTGGCCGGTGCAGTCGGGGCTGCACCGGGCATCGTTGAACCGGACGCTGTGACACCACGCTCACCTGCGGTGCCACCGCAGGCCGCGAGCATCACGGCGATCACCACCGTCAGTGCCGCGGCCGGCAGCGGCCTCCACCTCGTTCTTCTGGGCAGCCTCGTTCTTCTGGGCACCGGGCCTCCGGGTCATGCGGGGAGCGGACGGAACGGGCACAGAGGCCCGTAGCGGCGTCGCAAAGTATGCCGTTCGAGGTGAGGGTAGGCAAACCTTAGTCGCCCGTAGGGCGTGCGACCACCCATCCCCGGCGTGCCGCACGGGGCGTGCACGGCCTGCCTGTCGGATTGGGCCGGGTCAGTCTCGCGTGTTCTCGTTCACCGAGCGCGTCGCACGGGTGAACGTCAGATGTGTGCGAGTCACCCGTTTCGCGCGCGCGAGCTCGCCTCCGTCGCATCCGGGGTGCCTGTCAGAAGTGCCGGAGCTGCCGATGATCGCGGGGCAACGTCGCGGCGAACGCGCGGCAGACGCTGCTCAGCGCCGCGGTGACCTCATCGCGGATCACCGGGAAGTGTTCTGGGAATGCGGACGGCCGGCAGATACGCGTGGGCGAGCAGCTCGAGGTCGGGGTCCTTTGCGCTGCTTACTGCCTTCGGCGTCAGACGCCGGGACGGGCGTTCCGCCTGCCCGGGCGGCGATTCAGCGCGGCCCGGGCACCAGGTAAGAAGACCGGAGCCGGAGGAGGCCGCGGTTCCGCTTCCCCCGACTCCGGCATTTTCCGAACCGTCAGCTCTCGTACTCGGTCGGCACCTCGTTGAGGATCACGGTCTTGGTCTCGAGGTAGGGCAGGAGGCCCTCGCGGCCCCCTTCACGCCCGATCCCGGACTGCTTGAACCCGCCGAAGGCCACCCCGAAGTCGGTGCGGAAGGCGTTGTGCCCGACCGTGCCGGAGCGCAACTGCCGGGCGACGGCGCGAGCCCGGTCGAGGTCGTTGGTGAACACGGAGGCGTTCAGGCCGTAGATCGTGTCGTTGGCGACGTTGATCGCGTCCTCCTCGTCGTCGGCGGCGATGACGCTGAGGACCGGGCCGAAGATCTCCTCACGGGCGATCGTGGAGGAGTTGTCGACGTTGCCGAACACCGTGGGCTCGACGAACCAGCCGCGCTCGAGGTGCTCGGGCCGACCGCCGCCGGTGGCGAGCACGGCGCCCTCGGCGATGCCCTTGGCGATGTAGCCCTCCACACGGTCGCGCTGGCGCTGCATCGCCAGCGGTCCCATCTGCGTGGCCGTGTCGAACGGGTCGCCCACGCGGACCTGCGAGAACGTGGCTGCGAGGGCGTCGACGAGCGCATCGTGCCGCTTGCGGCTGACCACGATGCGGGTCAGTGACGAGCACACCTGCCCGGTCAGGAAGCACTCGGCGCTCGAGAGGGTGGCGGCGGCCTCGGCGACGTCGATGTCATCGAGGATGACGGCCGCCGACTTGCCACCCAGCTCCAGGGTGAAGCGCGCGATGCGCTCGCCGCAGATCGACGCGATCCGCCGACCGGCCGCGGTCGAGCCCGTGAACGCGATCTTGTCGACGCGTGGGTCGCGTACGAGCAGCTCCGAGACCTCGCGGTCGGCGGTGACGACGTTGAGTACGCCCGCCGGCAGTCCCACCGATTCGGCGACCTCCGCCATCAGGTACGCCGCCCCGGGAGCCTCCGGCGACGCCTTGAGCACGACCGTGCAGCCGGCGAGCAGCGCGGGCGCGATCTTGTAGGCGATGAGCGACATCGGCGCGTTCCACGGGATGATCGCGCCGACCACGCCGACCGGCTCACGCACGATCAGTCCGAACGCACCGCCGCCGGTCGGCTGGGCACGCTCTTCGAAGGGATAGGTCTCGGCCAGACCGGCGTAGAACTCGTAGACGCGGGGGATCCCGTTCATCCCCGCGCGGGCGACCTTGTGGAGCACGCCGGACTCCCGAGGCCAGATCTGGCTCGCGTCGTCGGCCCGCTCCCCCACGCCCGCTGCGATCGTGCGCAGGAACTCCGCCCGTTGGGCGTGCGTCATCCGAGGCCACGGGCCGGCGTCGAACGCCTTCCGCGCGGCCTCCACGGCGCGCGAGATGTCGGGTTCCTTGGCCTCCGCGATCCGGAAGAACAGCTCCTCCGTGGCGGGCTCGATGACGTCGATCGTGGCGTCGGACGACGGCTTCACCCACTCGCCGCCGATGAAGAACCGGTCCAGGCTCCGCAGCGGTGCCCTGGTGTCGCTGGTGACGCTCATGTCGTGGTCCCCCTGTATTCGGTCGCACGCTAGTCTCACTGAGACTAGTTGACGATCGACCGGGGCGCGCCCCCGTGATCAGTGTGGATCCGAACAAAGGTTGAGGCCGAAAATGGTGCGGACATCCCAGGTTCGAAACTCGTGCGGGCCTGACGTGGAGCCGCGAAGAGCCTCACATCCTGTTCTCCTACGGCACGCTGCAGCAGCGCGACGTCCAGCTCGCCACGTTCGGCCGAGTGCTGGAAGGGCGGAGCGACGCCATCGCCGGCTACGAGGTCAACGACTACGAACGGGTCCGCGTCCTCCTGCGCTCGGGGCGTCGGGCGTGGGTGTACGCGATGAAGAGCCGGCCTGGCGACACGGAAATGGGACGAGGGGCGATCCACCACCCAATTCCGCATCCGCAGCCACAGCCGCCGCTGGACAAGGCCGCGCCCGCGGGGATTGACTCCATGATCGACCATGATCAAGGAAAGCGACCATGAACCTGTCATACGACAAACTGTTCATCGGGGGCGAGTGGGTCGCTCCGTCGTCATCCGCCATCGAACGTCTCGCCACGGCCCTCGACGCCCGCGGCACGGAGATGGCCCGCCGGGTGAGCGCCCAGGAGACGATCTTCGGGCCGGTCCCGTCGGTCGGACCCGAAGGCCTCGCGTCCTGCCAGTCGGTGCAGTCGGTCTCCCTGCAAGCCTGAGCTCGGTGTGGGCGGCACGACCCGGTGGATCTGCCGCCCACACCGGTTCCGGACGTGTACCGGAACGGAAAGCCGGTTCCGCCGCACGTTCTCACCGCCCCGCAGATCGCCAAGGAGGATCTTCGACATGAGCATCACCCCACTGCCGCCCCTGGATCGACGGCAGGCCGCCACGGCCGTTCTCGCCGCCAAGAAGCGCACCGGCGTGCGCTGGGCCGACCTCGGCAAGGCGATCAGCATGTCCACCGAGTGGACCACTGCGGCCCTGCTCGGGCAGCACCCGCTGACCGACGATCAGGCGACGACCCTCGGCTCCGTGCTGGAGCTCGACGCTGCCGTTGTCGAGGCTCTGACTCTGCCGCCCGTCCGCGGGAAGGATGTCAGCGACACCTCCGAGCCGCTGGTCTACCGGCTTCAGGAGGTCGTCCAGGTCTACGGCAGCACAATCCACGAGCTCGTCCGTGAGGAGTTCGGCGATGGGATCGTCAGCGCCATCGACTTCGAGCTCGCACTCGAGCGCATACCCGACCCGAAGGGCGACCGCGTCCGGATCACCCTGAACGGGAAGTTCCTCCCCTACCGCACCTGGTGAGAGCCGCAGTCTCCGCAGCCGCATGACGAGCGTTCCGACCTCTGCCGGTGTGCCCCCACTCGTGACGACAGGGGGCGGACCGCTCCGTCCACGGCGACCTCGGTCGCCTTCACCACCGCGACGGCGAGCGAGCCCGGCTCCAGCCGGAGCTCGCGCACCGCCTCCGCGCTGATCAGGGCCTCGATGACGGTGCCGGCGCAGAGCATCTCGACGCGGGCCATGACGGTGTCGCCTGTCACGGAGGTGACCAGACCGACGAGGCGGTTACGGGCGGACCGCCGGATCGTCGAGGGATCGGCGACGGGTCGGGCGCGCTCGCGGACGAGATGGGCAGCGGCCAGGCCGTCGACGACGTGCCGGCCGCTGTCGTCCGGCTCCGACGCCAGCTCGCCACGCGCGATCCAGCGGCGGACCGTGTCACCGCTGACGCCCAGCAGGGCGGCAACTTCCACGACGCGCAGATGCGGCACTTTCACGATGCTAGATCCGCATCTGCCGACCCTTCTCGGCGGGGATCCCTCCCCCGTCAGTTCTCACACAGCTGTGATCACCCGCTTCCGAGCGGTCACCGGCGGATCGCGGAACCGGACGATCTCGCGTGGCGATCATGCTGGATTCGCCGCGATGTCGGATCTATCGTGCGTTCCGTGGCGCATTCGCGGAACAAAACGGTGTTGGTCGGCCTGCTGCTCGGAGTCTTGCTGGCCGGCGGGTGCGGGACCGTCGCCACCGTGGCGGCGCCGGCGCCGGTTGCCGTCCAGGAGCCGGCAGCCACATCGTCGCCCGGACCGGTGCGCCTGACCGGTGATGTCCACACTCCCCGCGATCTGGATGCCGACGACCTCGCGGCCCTGCCGCACCACACCGTCGCGGTCGAGTACGAGAGCGGATCGGGGCAACAGAGCCACAGCGAGGCAGGAGTCCTGCTCGCCGACCTGGTGCCGGCAGATTCCCTGGCCACCACCGACCGCAAGAACGACGCGCTCTCGTTCGGCGTGCTGGCGGTCGGCGCCGACGGCTATGCGGCGCTGGTCTCGTTCGGCGAGATCTCGCCCGAGTTCGGCGACCGCGGCGTGCTCCTCGCGACGGCGGAGGACGGCAAGCCCCTCGAACGGCCACGGCTCGTCGTTCCGGGCGACGTGAAGGGTGGCAGGTACGTCAGCGACGTCGTCGAGTTGCGGGTGATCAGAACCGCGGACTGACGCGAGGCCCTCATTCCGCAAGCGGGGAATTATCCGTTCACGATAACCGCAGATGCGGTGCTTTACGGCGCCTCACCGCCTAGGGTGGCGTCATGACGGGGGACGTCCAGATTCGCCAGCTGGAGTACGTGGTCGCGCTGGCCGCGAACAGCACTTCGGCCGCGCGGCTGTCGCGTGCCACATCAGCCAGTCGGCGCTGTCGGCGGCCATCCGCAAGCTGGAAGCGGAACTGGGCGTCACGATCATCGAACGCGGGCACCGGTTCACCGGGGTGACCGCCGAGGGTGCGCGGGTGGTCGAATGGGCCGAGCGGATCCTCGCCAAGCGCGATGCCCTGCGCTCCGAACTGAGCCGCGCGAACGGCGGCCTCAGCGCCACTCTGCGCATCGGCGCCATCCCGACAGCGGCACGGGCGATCGCGATCCTCGCAGGCGCCTTTCGTGCGAGGAACCCCCGTGCACGGGTGCGGGTCGAGACGGGTGCAACCGAGGAGATCCGGCATCGACTCGCCGATTTCACCCTCGATGCCGGCATCGTCTATCTCGACACCGACACATCCCACGGCCGACGCGGTGGACACGAGCTCTACCGGGAGCGGTACATCCTGCTGACCGCGGAAGACGGTCCTCTGCGAGGCCGGAAGACCGTCGACTGCGTCGACGTGACCCAGCTACCGCTCTGCGCACTCACCCCGGCAATGCAGAACCGCCGCATGCTCGACCTGGCGATGGCACGGTCGGGCGTCCAACTCGTGCCGAGCGTCGAGGCCGACACGGTGGACGCCCTGCACGCCCACCTGAGCACCACCCGATGGTCGAGCATCGTGGCCGACAGCTGGCTGCACACCTTCGGAATACCACCCGGAATGACGGGAATCACGATCGCCGATCTGGACTTGCGGCCCGTCGTCGGCATAATCACGGGCGACCGCGAGCCGGGGTCGATGGTGGCCGGAGCGCTCATCGATGCGGCCCGCGACCCCGACGTGCGCGCCGACTTCACGCGGTCGTTCGGCGCGGCCCTCTCGGGCCCGAACGGTGCGGCAGAGTCGCGGCCGGCCGGTCGGTCGGCTCGCATCGGGCACACCAGGAATTCTCATTCAGCCAACTAGTCTCACTGTTACTAGCTGCGAGCTCGCCGAAGTCTCCACGCCATTCGACTACCTCTTCGAGACGATCAGAGACGACCCTGCGGCGCATCTGCCCGACGACGACCCAGCGGCGACCGTCGCGGCTCTGGATACGCTGGGCCGGCTGATGGTCGAATCTCAGCCGCCACCGGAGGACCCATTCCGGTCCGGCGACGGCAACTCCACGATCCCGGCGGTCTACACCTATCTCGGCCAGTTCATCGATCTCGCGCAAGATCGACACCCGGCTGGCCTTCGCCCTGGACGAGATGGCGAACGAGATCCCGAACCCGGCACCGGGGCCGGACATCACGGCGATCTTGGAGCAACTCGCGGTCCGCAACCTCCGCCGCGGGTACCAGCTCTCGATCCCGACCGGCCAGGCGGTCGCCGAGGTCCTGAACCTGGCCTCGCTCACTCCGGAGGAGCTGAGGCAGGGCAACAGCGACGAGCTCAACACCCACCTGGCCAACAGCGGGTCCTCGACCGAACGCCGCTCTGGTACTACGTGCTCAAGGAGGCCGAGGTCCAGTCGAGCGGCAATTCACTGGGCGAGCTCGGCAGCCGCACCGTCGTCGAGACACTCGTCGGTCAGGTTCGCCATGACCCCGGCTCCTTCCTTGCCCAGTCACCGTCCTGGGTGCCGGAAGACGGCGTACTGCTGCCCGACGGCCGTCCCATCCTCACGATCAAGGACTTCCTCCGTCTCGCGGGAGTCCTGCCGACCCGCCCGTGATCTGTTCCACCGGGCCCGGCGCCGCCCTCGCAGCGGCGCCGGGCCTTCACGGATCGTCGCCCGGATCGCGACGTAGCGTCATACGGCGCGGGCGCTGCTGGCGCCCCGATGTACCCCTGGGGTATTAAGGCCCAGGTCGGACGGCGCGGAAACTCCCTGGGGTGTCGACGAATACCTGAGCAGGTGATGCCTGTGTTGCGGGACCGTCACACCGAACGCAAGGCGCTTGACCAGTTCGTCGCGGACGTTCGGACGGGCAGGAGTCAGGCTCTCGTGGTTCGCGGCGAGGCGGGTGTGGGCAAGACCGCCCTGCTGGGGTACCTGGTGGACGCGGCGCCAGGGTGTCGCGTGGAACGGGCATCCGGTGTGCAGTCGGAGATGGAGCTCGCCTTCGCCGGGCTGCATCAGCTGTGCGCTCCGTTGTTGGACGACGCCGAGCGGCTACCCCATCCGCAGCGCGATGCCCTGTACACCGTGTTCGGGATGAACAGCGGTTCCAGACCGGATCGTCTTCTCGTCGGGCTGGCGGTGCTCGGCCTCCTTGCCGAAGGTGCCCGGGAGCGGCCGCTGATCTGCGTGATCGATGACGCGCAGTGGCTCGATCAGGCCTCCGCCCAAGCGCTGACGTTCGTCGCGCGCCGGCTGGTGGCGGAATCGGTGGGGTTGGTCTTCGCGGCGCGCGACACCGACGAGGTCGCGGAGCTCGATGGATTGGTGCAGCTCCCGATCGCCGGTCTGCCGGACGACGATGCGCGGGCGCTGCTGAGGTCGGCGCTGCCCGGGCCTGCGGACAACCGCGTTCTCGACCGGATCGTCGCAGAGACGCGCGGTAACCCGCTGGCGTTGCTCGAGCTGCCGCGAGGCATGACCCAGGCCGAGCTGGCGGTCGGTTTCGGGTTGCCGAGTCCGCAGGCACTGCCACGCCGGATCGAGGAGAGCTACCGGCAGCGGCTCTCGCCGCTCCCCGTGGCGACGCGACAGCTGTTGCTGGTCGCCGCGCTCGATGCACTGGGCGATCCGGTGCTGGTGCTCCGAGCAGCCGCACAGCTCGGGATCGGGCTCGAAGCCGCGCGACCAGCAGCGGAGGCAGGCCTGCTCGAGATCGGCACCCGTGTGCGGTTCCACCATCCGCTGGTGCGCTCGGCCGTCTACGGGGCAGCCCTCCCGGAGGAACGCCGCCGCGCGCACCACGCTCTTGCGCAGGTACTCGATCCCGACACCGACCCCAACCGCAGCGCCTGGCACGCCGGACAGGCCGCATCCGGAGCCGACGAGGACATCGCCGCGGAACTCGAACGCTCGGCAGGCCGCGCACAGGATTGCGGCGGGTACGCCGCGGCCGCCGCGTTCCTGGAACGGGCGGCCGAGTTGAGCGTCGATCCGGGGCGCCGGGCGCAGCGAATGCTGGCAGCCGCGCACGCTACCCACCAGGCCGGCATGTCCGACGCGGCGGAGCGACTCCTGTCCCTGGCCCAGGCCTACCCGCTGAGCGAGCTCCAGTCCGCCCAGGTCGACCTGCTGCGCGCTCAGATCACGCTGACCACCGATCGCGGCGGGTCGGCGCCGTCGCTCCTGCTCAAGGCGGCCAAGCAGCTCACGACGCTGGACGCCCGGCTCGCCCGCGAGACCTACCTGGACGCCCTGATGGCAGCCATGCTCGCCGGCTCGTTGGCCAGCGGCGATGGCGTGCGTGAGACGGCCGAGGCCGCACGGGCCGCACCTCCGGCCCCGCTTCCCCCGCGAGCGTCCGACCTACTCCTCGACGGCCTGGCCATACGCTTCACCGACGGTTACGCCGCCGCGATGCCGATGGTGAAGCGAGCACTGAGCGCCTTCCGAAGCCCCGAACTCTCCGAGGAGGAGGCGCTGCGCTGGCTCTGGCTCGCCAGCCGCACTTCCGCCCACGTGTGGGACTACGAAACCTGGGAGGTGCTCGCCACCCGGCACGTCCAGCTGACCCGCAAGGCCGGCGCGCTCGCGGTGCTTCCCTTCGCCCTCAGCGCACGCATCATGGCCCACGTCTTCGTCGGCGAGCTGTCGGCGGCCGCCTCGCTGACCGAAGAGCTGAGGTCGGTCACCGAAGCGACCGACAGTCCCCGGGTGCGTGATCCCGGCCTGGTGCTCACCGCTTGGCAGGGGTTGCAGGCCGAGACCCTCCGCCAGATCGACATCATGACCGAGGAGGTGCAACGCCGGGGCGAGGGAATCGGACTCACCGTCGTCGGGTGGGCGAAGGCGTTGCTCTGCAACAGTCTCGGCCATTACGACCACGCGCTCGCCGCGGCGAAAGAGGCAGCCGAACACCCACCCGTGGTGGGCTCCGCAGCCTGGATCGTGTTGATCGAACTCATCGAGGCGTCCACCAGGTGCAGCACGCCCGAGCCCGCCACCGACGCCCTTGACCGGCTCGCGGAGACGACCCGGGTCAGTGGCACCGACTGGGGGCTGGGCGTCGAGGCCCGCTCACGCGCGCTGCTGAGCGACGGTCCGGCCGCCGAAAGCTGCTACCGCGAGGCGATCGATCGGCTCGGTCGCACCGCCATCCGCGGCGAGCTCGGCCGCTCCCATCTCGTCTACGGCGAATGGCTGCGCCGCGAGAACCGGCGCGTCGACGCCCGCGTGCAGCTGCGCACCGCCCACGACATCTTCACCGAGATGGGCGCTGCGGGATTCGCCCAGCGCGCCGCCCGTGAGCTACGGGCAACCGGCGAAACCGCCCGCAGACGCACAGCCGAAACAAGCAGTGAGCTCACCGCTCAAGAAACCCAGATCGTACGGCTTGTTCGTGACGGCCTCACGAACGCCGAAATCGCGGCCCGGCTGTTCATCAGCCCCCGGACCGTGGCATGGCATATGCAAGGAATCTTCGGCAAGCTCAATGTCACCTCACGCAGGCAGCTCCGTCTCTGACCAGCGGCTCGGCGAGCCCCGCCGAGAACGCTGTGCACGCTGCACCGCGCCCACGGTTGTGCGGTTCGCCACGTGATCTGTTAATAGACCACACCACCTGCTTGGCTCGACTCGCCAGCACCGGGGGGGTGGGCATGAGAGCGACTGCTCTCGCGCTGGGCGCCGCCATTCTGGCGAGCGCCCTCACGGCAACGCCGGGAGGCCACGCCTCTGTCGTGATGCAGACCGTGTATGTGTCGACGACGGCCACCGACAATGCGGCCGGCCGCAACTGCTCCAGCGCTGCCTACGATTCCATCAACAAAGGAGTCGCGGCCGTTGCGGCCGGGGGCCGCGTCGTCGTCTGCGACGGCACCTACCACGAGGGCGTAGCAGTACAAAAGCCGCTGACGATCATCGGTCGCGGGAATGCCACGATCGACGCCACCAACATGATCAACGGCATCACGGTTACCGCATCCGACGTCACGCTCACCGGTCTCATCGTGAGAAATGCGATCGGCGAGGGCATCCTCGTGCAGAACGCGGACCGTGCCGAGATCGCGGACAACGTCGTGGCCAGCAACAACACTGGCCTGCGGCTGACGGATCCGGTACCGAACGACTATCCACCGTGCCACCTGCCGGTCGGTCCGGACTGCGGAGAGAGCATCCATCTGCTGGGCAGCTCGCATGCCATCGTCCGGGGCAACATCATCACCGACGGCACCGGAGGGGTGCTCCTCTCGGACGAGACCGGGCCGACGGCGCACAACCGGATCGTGGGCAATATCGTCGCCGACAACACCACTTCATGTGGCGTCACCCTGGCCGGCCATAACGAGCACGGGGCTCCGGGCGGAGTGCCCGACCCCCGAGTCGCCGGAGTGTTCGACAACATCATCGAGCACAACGCGATTTTCCGGAACGGACTACAGGGGAAAACCGGAGGCGCCGGGGTACAGATGGCCACTCCGGTGCACGGCGGAGCCGTCTATCGGAACATCGTCTCGCAGAACATCATCGACCACAACGGACACCCGGGCGTCACCTTGCACAGTCACGAGACCGGCCAGTACATGAACGGCAACTCGGTCACGCGAAACCGAATCGGCAGTAACAACGTCAACGGTGACGCGGACTTCACCGCCAAGGACCCCTCGCGGACCGGGATCTTCATCGGCACGGTCGACTCGATGTCCATCGAGGTCAAGGACAACGCCGTCAACCGCGATCAGTACGGGATCTTCACTTCCGGCCCGGTCACAGTGGACGGCGAGCACCAGAACTCGTTCTCGAACGTGGTCGTGGCAGTGTCGCAGAACTGATCGATCAGGCCGACGCGCCTGGCTGCCGGGGCCACTCTCGTGATCGCCCGCGAGTAGCCCGCGACATCCGGCCCCGGCGGGTCGCCGGTAGGCCTCACCGGGGTGGCAGACACGCCACCGGCGCATCGGGGCCGTCCGACCTGGTCCGAGCATCGCGGGCGCATCGGGGAGAACGGCGTGTGAAGATCCCTTGAGCGGCCGGATCATATCAGATATGTTGCAGGTGACTCGGATCACAGGGGGAACCGCAACGTGTCCGACCTGAAGTCACAGACCATCTATCGCGCGCTGCGCGAGCGGATCCTGCGAAACGAGCTCATCGCCGGCACCCGGCTGGTGCTCCGCGAGCTGGCGAATCAGTACAAGGCCAGCGACATCCCCGTCCGAGAGGCGCTGCGGATGCTCGAGCGTGACGGGTTGGTCGAAATGGTCCCCTACCGCGGTGCGCGGGTAACCACGCTCACCCGGCGTGAGATCGAGGAGACCTACTTCATCCGCGGTCATCTGGAGAGCATCGCCACCGGCCTGGCCGCCGAACGGATCAGCCAGGCCGAGCTCGATGCACTCGACGCGTTGATGGTGCAGATGCGCGCTGCGGTCGAGGCACAAGACGGACCACATTTCTCCGACCTCAATCGCGAGTTCCACGCGACCATCGTCGCCGCCTGCGGCAACGAGATGCTCCGCGAGCTCACCATGGACATCTGGCAACGCCACTCCGGTTTTCAGCGAGTGTTCCGGATGGTTCCCGGACACCTGGCTCGTTCCCAGTCCGAGCACGAGGGAATCATGGCGGCTCTGCACGCACGGGACTCCAATCGGGCGGCGAAGCTCGCGCTGTGGCACAAACGCTCGGTAGGCGAAACCGTCAGCACGCTCGTCGACGAGACGCCCGACCAGCCGGGCGCCGAGGTCACAGCATGACGATCGACGACCGGCCCCGCCCCCGGCAGCAGGCCGGCAATCCCCTCCCCCAGATCGGCATCCCCACAATCCCCGTACCGCACATCGACCTCACGTCCTACGGCGCTCGATCCAGCACCTGACGAGGAGTTCCATGCAGACCGCAGAGTCGCGGACCGAGATGACGAGCGCTGTTCGCTTCGACCACGTCTACAAGGCGTTCGTCGGCCGGGGGCGCGGGAGTGATGCGGTGCTGGCCTTGCAGGACGTCACGTTCGATGCGAAGCCGGGTGAGTTCATCAGCCTGGTCGGGCCGTCCGGCTGCGGAAAATCCACCTGCCTCAACCTTCTGGCCGGACTGTCGAGTCCGTCCGACGGCACGGTCGCGCACCACGGCTCCCCGGTGCGCGGCATCAACACCTCGGTCGGCTACATCACCCAGGACGACAATCTGCTGCCATGGCGCTCGTTGCGGGGCAATGTCGAACTGAGCCTCGAACTGCAGGGCGTCGAACGCCACGAACGACGCAAACGCGCCGATGACTTCATCCGCCTCGTCGGGCTGACCGGATTCGAGGACCATTACCCGCACGAACTGTCCGGCGGGATGCGCAAGCGCGCCGGAATCATCCGCACCTTGGTCTACGAGAGCGCCGTCGTCCTGATGGACGAGCCCTTCGGCCCGCTCGACGCGCAGACCCGGGTGATCCTGCAGGCAGAGCTTCTCAAGCTGTGGGAGCGTTCTCGCCCGACCGTACTGTTCGTGACGCACGACCTCGTCGAGGCGATTGCGCTGAGCGATCGAATCCTGGTGTTCACCAGTAGTCCGGGCACCATCAAGCGCGACTATCGCGTCGACCTGCCTCGCCCTCGCGACCCGTTCCGAATCCACGAGACACCGGGCTTCAGCGAGTTGCACGATGCGTTGTGGGCCGACATCCGCGTGGAAATCGAGAACTCCCGTGGACGGGGCGCGACGTGAGCATCGAGGTCGCACCCACGGAACGCGCTGCGGATCGCGGCAGGGAGGTCTTGGCCGAAGCAGCCGAAGCCGAGCACCGCCGACGGCACCGTGAGCGCGTCCACCTGTGGCTCGGCACGACCGGTCTCGGCATCGCGATCCTGCTGTTTTGGCAGTTCGGCATCCAGTACCTGGTCAATCCGCGTTATGTGAGCGATCCGGTCTCGATCGCCGCGAGGATCGGTGAACTGCTCGCCGACGGCGAGATCATCGAACACCTCACGGTCACCCTCACCGAGGCGGGGCTCGGCTTCCTGGTCGGCGCCGCACTCGGCCTGCTGAGTGCATTCGCTCTCGCCCAGACGCGGCGCGGGTACGAGGTGTTCGAACCCTTCCTCATCGGCTTCTACTCGATCCCGAAGATCGCTCTGGCGCCGTTGTTCATCCTGTGGTTCGGGCTCGGCTACACGCCGAAGCTCATCATGGCCGCCCTGCTCGTCTACTTCATCGTCTTCGTCAACTCGGTCACCGGGATCCGCGAGGTGAGTCCTGGTCTGCTCCAGGTCTGCCGGGTATTCGGAGCGAGCAGGCGTGACCTCCTGCTCAAGATCGTTCTGCCTTCCGCGGCGCCTGCCGTTGTGGCCAGTATCAGGATCACCTTCACCAGGGCCATCGAGGGCGCGGTGCTCTCCGAGTTCGTGGCCTCGACGCAGGGGCTGGGATACCTGGTCGCACGCGCTTCCCGCGCATTCGACATCGAGACGGTCTTCGCCGGCATCCTGATCATCGCGGCGGTGGTGATGGCCGCCAACGGGTTGCTGCGACTGTGCGAGACCCGGCTCATGCCGTGGCAGACCGACAGGGTGCACGGATGAACGCGCCGGCCCACGACACCGTCAGCTCCACGGGCGCCGCGGTACTCGCGAGGGCGCGGCTCGGTCACCTGGCTGCTCGCCGCAGCCATCGGCGGTTCCTCACGACGGCGCGCCTGGGAATCGTCGTCGTCGCGCTGATCGGGTGGGAACTCGCGTCGGGCACACTGATCCGGCCGTTCTACATCAGCTCTCCATCGGCGGTGGCACAGACGCTGGCCGAGCTCGCGTGGAGCGGTGAGCTCTGGTACCACGCCCAGTTCACGGTGACAGCAGCGTTCGTCGGCTATCTGCTCGGTGCTGTCGCGGGAGTCGGGGTCGCCTGGCCGCTGGGGATGGTGCGACTCGCTTACCGCATCGTCGAGCCGTACTTCCTCGTGGCCTACTCCGTGCCTGCGGTCGCCATGGGCCCGGTGTTCATCCTCTGGTTCGGGATCGGCATGACGCCGAAGATCCTCATCGCCGCATACTTCGTCTTCTTCATCGTCTTCATCAACACCGTCGCCGGATTTCAGCAGGTCCCACAGGGGCTGCTCGATGTCACACGGGTGATGGGTGCGTCCAGCCGGGACCAGTTCCGGAAGGTCATGCTGCCGAGCGCCACCCCGTTCATCCTCGCCGCCCTGCGGATCACGCTGCCTGCCGCGATGATCGGTGCCGTGACCGGCGAGTTCATCTCATCGAACCGAGGGCTCGGCTACCTCACGCGGGAGGCCGCATCGGTCTTCTCGACCGCGGGCGTGATCGCCGGAGTGCTCTCGCTCAGCGCGATCGTGTTGCTGATGAATCTCATGTTGCGCCCGCTGCGCAACGCGCTGCGCTGGCAACACGCGATCGACGTGCCTCCCCTCGCCGGAGGCCGATGAAGCCGTTCTCATGCGCGACCGGTGTCCGATCCAGCCATGAGGGAGAGACCATGAGAGGACTACGGCAGTCCGCGATCTTGGGCGCACTGGCGTTGCTGATACCGGTCGCGGCCTGCGGGGGTGATTCCAGCTCGGGTGGTCTCACGAAGATCACGGTCACCTCGCTGCCGAGCGCGTTTCTCGCCTCGCTGTACGTCGCCGACAAGCAGGGCATATTCGAGCGCGAGGGGCTCGACGTCGACATCGTCGAGCTGCAGAGCGGCGCGGACGGCGTGGCGGCCGTGGTATCGGGCAGCGCCCAGTACGCCGACATCGGCTTCGACGATCTCACCACGCTCGCGGCCGAAGGCGAGGAAAGCCTCGTCATGGTGCACAACCTCGTCGGACGGGTCACCTTCGCGCTGGTGATGAATCCGGATGTGGCGCGGGAGCGCGGAGTCAGCCGGGAGTCCAGCATCGAGGAGCGCTATGCAGCGCTCAAGGGCCTACGGCTCGGCGTGACCTCGCCGGGCGCGGCGACAGACAAATACATGCGCTATTACCTGCGGCAGGCCGGCCTCGATCCCGAGAGGGATGCAGAGATCATCGCGATCGGCGACGGCGCCTCGCTGCTCGCCGCACTGGAGACCGGCCAGATCGACGCCTACCAACTCTCCCCGCCGACGCCGTACGTCGCGCAGGCGGAAGGGTTCGGCACCGTCCTCATCGACGGCGCCGCGGGCGACGTGCCGCTGTTCTCCAATTTCGTCTACACCGGATTCGCCACCAACCGGCAGTGGGCGGAGGACAATCCGGAGCCGGCACGCGCATTCAGCCGCGCACTGAACACAGCCATGGCGCAGGTAACGGCCGACCCGAACGCCGCGGCCGCGGAGATCGTCGACCGGATGTCGGCCGGTGACGTCGGGATCATTCAGCAGACGCTCGCCGCGCTGATGCCTGCGCTCTCCCAGAACGGCTGTTTCGACGCCGGCGCCGTGCAGACCACTCTCGCCACGATGCACGACGTCGAGATCACGCCCAGCGCGGGTGATCCGGCCGAGGGTGTGCTGTGGACCAACACCTACAACGACTGCTGACCGAGCGAAAGGAAACCCCGTGAAAATCGTTCGCTATCAGACGACCGGCCCCCCATCGTGGGGCGTTCTCTCCGACGGCGTCGTTCTCGCCGCCGAGGGAACGCCCTTCGTCGACCTGCGCTCAACCGGACGGCAGGTCGGGACGATCGACGAGGTCACGCTGCTGGCTCCGGTCACTCCCCGCACCGTGCTCTGCGTCGGGCGCAACTACCGGTCCCATGCCGAGGAATTCGGCAACAAGGTGCCCGACGAGCCCCTGCTCTTCCTCAAGCCACCGGCGTCCGTGGTCGGGCCCGGCCATGAGGTGGTGTATCCCCGTATCTCCGGACGGCTTGATCCCGAGGCGGAGTTGGTGCTCGTGATCGGAAAGCAGGCCCGATCCGTTGCGGCAGACGATGCCTGGGACGTCATCGGCGGCTACACCTGCGGCAACGACATCACCGCCCGCGACATCCAGAAGTCCGACGGCCAGTGGACGCGAGGCAAGGGCTTCGACACCTTCTGCCCGATCGGGCCGTGGGTGGAGACCGAGTACGACCCCACGGACGTCCGAGTGTCCTGCATCGTCGACGGTGAACGCCGCCAGGACGGCCGCACAAAGGACCTCATCTTCCCGATCCCATTCCTCATCGAGTACATCACGCGGTTCACCACACTCGAACCGGGCGACGTCATTCTCAGTGGGACGCCCGAAGGCGTCCGGCCGGTACAACCCGGCAACACGATCACGGTCGAGGTCGAAGGCCTCGGAGCACTCTCCAACCGGGTAGTGGCCGAGGTGGCCGCGCAGAGCGCATAGAGGAGTTGACGCATGGCCGAGTCCGTCGAGTCGAGCACACTTGCCACCGAACTGCCCAGCAAGTACCTCCCCGCGGTGCGTTATCGCGACTTGCCCGAGCCGCGCAACCTGCGGAGATATATGGGAGCCAGCATCATCCTCACCGCGACGGCGCTCGGGTCCGGGGAGTTGGTGCTCTGGCCCTACATCACCACACAGGTGGGCCTGGGGATCGTCTGGCTCGCGGTGGTGGGCATCACGATGCAGTTCTTCCTCAACATGGAGATCGAGCGCTACACCCTGATCACGGGCGAAACAGCTGTCACGGGATTCTCCCGGATGTGGCTGCCCTGGGGAATCGTCTTCGTGCTGGGTGCGATCCTGCCGAACACCTGGCCCGGTTGGGCCTCCAGCGGGGCCACCGTTTTCACGTTCATCTTCAACCTCAGCGAGTCGGCCGTCCCGCTGATCGCCACCATCTTCCTCATCTCCATCGGCCTGGCGGTGACCGTCTCGCCGGTCATCTACCAGACACTCGAGAAGGTCGAGGGTGTCATGATCGCCCTCATCCTGGTCTTCGTCGTCACGGCGATAGCCGTGGCCACCACGGGTGACGCCTGGGCGCAGGTCGTCACCGACATCCCCGACGTCACCGGGAACCTGTCGGCCGTCGTCGCTCAGCTGGGCGCCGCGTCGCTGTTCGGCGCGATCGTCTTCGCAGGCGCGGGCGGTGCGAACAACCTCGTGCAGAGCAACTACATCAGGGACAAGGGCATGGGGATGGGGATCAACATCCCCAACATCGTCTCCCCGGTCACCGGCCAGGAGGTCGCGGCTCCTTCGCTCGGATACATGGTGCCCACCACGAAGGAGAACGAACGCCGCTGGCGGGAATGGTGGCGCATCGCGAACTGGGAACAGCTCATCACGTTCTGGTTCATCGGGGCGCTGCTGCTGGTCTCCCTCTCCGTCCTCGTCGTCTCGACGATCGGCACGAACACGGACCTCGAGGAAGGACTGTCGTTCCTCCAGGCGGAAGGCCGCGCACTGGGAGACCTCATCGGCCCCTGGTTCACCACAGCCTTCTACGTCGCCGGCTTCCTGATGCTCTTCTCCACCAACATCGGCGTCATCGACTACGTGAGCAGGCTCGCGGGCGACTCGCTGAAGGTGACCTTCCTGAAGGACAGCACCTTCTGGAGCGAGAGCAAGATCTACATCACGGTGGTGTGGGTCATGATCATCGCGGGTTCAGGGATCATCTGGACCGGCATCGAACCGGTCCTGCTCCTCATCATCTCCTCGGCCGGTGGCGGCTTCGTCATGGCGATCTACTCCGTGCTGATCATCATGCTCAACCGCCGGCATCTACCGGAGTTCGCGAAGCTCAAGGGCTGGCGACTGCCCGTGATGATTCTGATCGCCATGTTCTACATCGCCTTCTCGCTGTTCCTGACCTACCAGATGATCACCATGGGACCAGCTTCGGTGGCGTAGCCGACCAGCAGCCCCATCGATTTGCGAGGGAAATATGCAAGGAACCTTCAGACGGCTCTGGCTGACCATCCTGCTCGGTCTCACGGTCTTCGTCGTGCTGATCTCCTTGGCGTACACGCTGGGGCTGCTGACCTGACACCCGCGGCCGGATCCCGGCGCGTGATCGTCGGTTCGGGCCCTACGGCAGGGCGTGGCACGGTTCGTGGTCCCGAACCGGTGATCATGAACCGGGCAGCCAGGCTCGACACGTCGTGTCGGGTGGGTTGGGTGCCGGGCCGGCGGCGTCGGCCCGGCACCCAAGCACGAACGAGCGGCCCCGACCCGCTGGTCAGCCGCGCACCGCAGCCAGGCACTCGTCATACAGATCCATGATGTCGCCCTTGCCGTTCTTCTCGACCCACGTCATCGATGCAGCATCCAGGCATGCGAACGCCGTCGCGATCACCGCCCGGGCCTTCGCGTCCACGCTGCCGGTGACGGCGTCCATTCGCGCCTCGACGAGCGGCAGCAGGTCCTCCTGGAAGCGCAGTCGCTTTTCGAGCCAACCGGCACGCAGCGACGCGGTGTTGTGCAGGAGTCGGAACCGCTCCAAGGCCTGTTCGCGACTGTTGCGCAAGGCCAGTACGGCAGCGACGCCTGCGCGCAGGGCCTCCCAGACACCGACTTCGGCCGGCAGTTCGCCGATCGTGGCTGTCAGCACCTGCCCGAACCGGTCCTGGTTGCCGCCGAGAAGGTCCTCCTTCGTACCGAAATAGCGGAAGAGGGTGCGCTGGGAGACACCGGCCTCTCGGGCGATCTGGGCGATGGTCGTCTCGTCGTAGCCCTGCTCGGTGAACAGGCGCAGAGCCGTATCGAGGATCTCTCGGGACGCCAGCTGCCGCGTCCGGTCCCAGAGCGTGGCCGGTGGACCGCCCGCCGTCTCGGCTTCCTGCTTCATGAGCCCAGGTTAACGCAGCACTGCCAGAGTGACACCAACATGCAGTTTGGCAGTGACTGCCAAACTGACGTACGCTGCCATCCGTGACCGTCGCGGCACACCCTGCTGCCCCACGGACGTAGCCGCTGACCGATCACCCACCTCCCAGAAGCACGCAAAGGAACGCACCATGTCTGCACCCGCAGCGCTGATCACCGGTGGAACCAGCGGCATCGGCAAGGCAACCGCCGAACTGCTCCACTCCCGCGGCTACCGCGTCATGGTCACCGGCGTCAGCAACCTCGCCGGCGCCGGATTTCCCGAAGACGTCACGGTCGTCCGGGCCGACGCACGGTCCCTGCCGGACATCGACCACGCAATGGAGCAGGCGCGCCGGGAATTCGGCTCCCTCGACCTGCTCTTCCTCAACGCGGGCATCTCCCGACCCGGCCCTATCGAGTCAACCGACGAAGCCGCCTTCGATGCCTTGTTCGACATCAACGTCAAGGGCGCCTTCTTCACCCTGCAAAAGGCGCTCACACTCCTCAACGAGGGCGCCTCGGTCGTGTTCACCGTAGGCGCCGGCGAAGGGCTCGGACCCGCCATGACAGCCGCCAAGGGCGCTCTGCTGCCCCTCATGCGGTCCCTCGCGCTCGAGCTCGCCCCCCGCCGCATCCGCGTCAACGCCGTCAGCCCGGGACTGATCGACACCCCTGCCTACGGCAAGATGGGTGTCTCCCGGGAAATGATCGACTCCTGGGCTCAGGACGTCCCGCTCGGACGCGTCGGCGCTCCGGCCGATATCGCCGAGGCCGTGGCCTTTCTCGCCTCGGATGCCGCCGACTACATCACCGGCGACAACCTTGTCGTCTCCGGTGGCATCGGTGTTCACGCGCGCCCCTGACGAGCTGCGGATACATGCGCGCTCGCGGCCGCTCAACCACGAGTGCCTGCGCTAGCTGTGCACCGCTCCGTGGGCCACAAGGGCGGTGGGCGCGGCAGGCACGTCACGGCCCGGCTCGAGCGAGATCGCAAAACTGGAGAAGGACGGCCCGTCGGCGGGACGGTCGATGCCCTGGACGCCGGATCCGGGCGCGGTGACGTCGAAGGAACCAAGGGGACGGGGGTCGCCGGCTCCGAGCCCCCACAGGACATAGATCGTGTCGTTGCGGTCGTTCGGGGGAAGGCCCGTGGTCACCACCGTCCAGTCGGAGGCGGTGACGAGCACGGCCGCGAGGGTTCGGCCTGCGTCGGTGCCGAGCATGGCGTGGCTGGTGCCGGGCCGGTCCAGCTGAGCGACGAGGTCGGCCAGTGACTGCGACTGCGCGATCTGGGCGTCACGTTGCTGCTGCACCTGCGCGGTGTACACGGCAAGGCCTCCGACACCGAACACCACCGCCACCGCGGCAGCGATGGCCACGAGACGCGCGCTCAACCACCGCCGGTGTGGATGCGCTTGCGTACGCAGGATCGGCCGGTCGTTGGCGGGGAACCCGGAATCGGAGGCCATCAGCCCGGCGTGTCGCCCCGTGGCGAGCGTCTTCTCCCGGCCCAGCTGCGGGGTCCGCGCCGCCTGGGCGAGGATGTTGTCGCGCAGGCGGGCCGGCGGGTCGACCGGCTCAACGGACGTCGCCAACTCCCCCATGACGAGTTCGGTCTCCCGCACGATGTCCCGGCAGAAACGGCAGCCCGGCAGGTGGGCCTGCATCGCCTGTTCCTCGTCGGGTTCGAGCGCATTCAGCGCCCAGCCGACGGCCTGATCGTTCATCGGACACGACCGCAGCTCGTTCGCGTCGACCGGGCCGGTCACCGGGCGCCACCGCGCCGGATGCCGGGGGAGGCGTTGCCCGGCACCAGGCCGAGTACGTGGCGCAGCTGCTGCACGCCGCTGACCATCCGCGACTGCACCGTGCCGAGCGGGACGCGTGTCATCGCGGCGACCTCGCGCTGGGTGTAGCCGCCGTAGTAAGTCAGGGCGAGTGCCCGGCGCTGGTCGGCCGGCAGCGCGCCGAGGGCGTTCCGGATCCGTCCTGGTGGGACCGCCCGCGACGCCTCGTGGCCCGCAGCCGGAGCCGGTACGTCCACTCGTTGCCTGCCGCGGTCGCCGATGGGCTCGGTCCGGTGCCGAACTGTGGCTTCCCGGCGCACCGCGTCGACCGACCTGTGATGCACGAGCGTGAGGATCCACGGGCCGAAGCTGCCGCAGTCGGAATCGAAGCGCCGTGGCTCCCGCCAGAAGGCGAGGAACACTTCCTGCACCACCGTCTCGGCCATCCCCTCGTCAACGCAGATGCGCCGGGCGAGCGAGTATGCGCGCCGACAGTAACGGTCATACAACGCGGCGAATGCGGACTCGACACCCGTCACGACCGCCTGCGCGAACTCCTCGTCGGACCGGTCGTCAGCACGCATACCCGGAGCGGCGGCGCCGGCTCGGGCCCGTTGGTCCGGGGCGTCCGGATTGTCGGCGACATCGGCCACCACCGCGATCCTCACATCCGTTTGTTCGGAGCACAGCACTGTTCGGTTCGAACCTGGTGAGAATAACGCCTCAGTGCGCCATCACGTGATGCGCAACCCACCCGATCGAGTGACGTCCAGAAATTGACCTGCATCGAAGGCAGGGCAACTGGCTTCAGCTGCGAGAGCACACTCGAGTTCCGCACGGACTTCGCGTCGAGCCCCCATATGCGAATTTCTCCGCCGCAATCGGCGGCCGCCGATGATGTGCTCGCTCGCCCCGCCCGTACCCCGTCGCAGCCCCACTGCCAGGGCCCGGGAGCCGGGTTGCCCCGAGCCGACCGCGATGACTCGACGGGAGCACGACCAGTCCGAGACCGCGCCCGTCCGGGATGGACGGCACGTCCTTCACCTTTCGCATTCACCCGATCGGATCAGCGCCACTCAGACGATCGACACGTGTGTCAGGTAGCGGCTCTCCGCGCTGTGCACCGATTGCACGGCGGACGTGCCCGATACCCCGGGGTCGGAACTCGACCCAGGGCACCTCTCGCATCGAGGAGAAGCAGTGTTCGAAGGGTTCAATCAAGCATTCGTCAAGAACGCCATCACGCGGAGTTCGGAAAACGCGATCGATCGTCGCCGATTCCTGCGTGCCGCCGGCATTACCGGGGTGGGTGTTGCCGGCCTGGGCGCACTCGGGGTCACCGCGGGCACCGCGTTCGCCGACGAAAGCGCGCAGAAGGGCCCGAGCGACGGCGCCGTGCTGAACTTCGCCCTCAACCTCGAGTACCTCGAGGCCGAGTACTACCTGCGCGGCGTGTTCGGCGAGGGCTTGAAGGACAACCAGATCGACGGTTCCGGTCACCTCGGTGGCGTCACCGGCGGCTACAAAGTCAGGTTCGAGTCGGACCTGGGCAAGCAGTACGCAGAGGAGATCGCCGCCGACGAGCGGGCACACGTCGACTTCCTGCGTGGCGCTCTGGGCAACGCCAAGGTGGCCCGCCCGAAGATCAACCTGACCGATGCCTTCAACGCGGCTGCCATGGCGGCTGGCCTGATCAAGCGAGGTGAGGAGTTCGACCCGTTCGCCAGCGAGAACAACTTCCTGCTCGGCGCGTACGTGTTCGAGGACGTGGGCGTCACCGCTTACAAGGGCGCGTCGCCGCTGATCTCCAACAAGACCTTCCTCGAGGCAGCTGCAGGCATTCTCGCGGTCGAGGCGTATCACGCCGGCATCCTGCGCACCGTCCTGCTGTCCAAGGGCCTGGAGATTCCCGCGGGGGCCGTCTCGGATGCCCGTGACAGCCTCGACGGCAAGAGCGACCTGGACCAGGGCATCGTCGACGACCATGGCCACGTCAACATCGTGCCGACCGACAAGAACGGCATCGCGTTCTCCCGCTCCGCCGGCCAGGTGCTCAACATCGTCTACCTGAACCCGGCGGCGGTGAACGAGGGCGGCTTCTTCCCGAACGGCGTCAACGGCGAGATCAACACCAGCGACGACAACTCCTGACCTACACGCTCCACGGGCGACCCGACGCGGAATCGCAACCGCGCCGGGCCGCCCTCTTCGTCGGTGCCCATCAACGAAAAGGACGCACTGTGCCGAACCTCGGTGGCTGGGACTCGTCATTCTTCTCGGGGTACTCGTGCTGATCTTCGGCACGAAGAAACTGCCTGACATGGCCCGCTCCGTCGGGCAGTCCGCCCGGGTGTTCGCAGGTGAGATGAAGGGCATGGTGGAGCCCACTGACCCGGTGACAGCCCCCGCATCGCCCGCCGGCGTGGCTCCGGGGGCTCGTGCTCACTGCCGCGCGCGATGATCGTTCTGAGATCGGGATCTCCGCCCCCGATAGGGCTGATCGGCCACACTCGCGGCGATCACCGCCATCGACCCCGCCCCAGCCGGCATGCTGGCTCGCCGCATGATCGTTCTGGGATCAGGGTTTCCGCCCCCGCCGGGGCGCGTAGCCCTATCTCGCAGCGATCTTGGCGCGGTGATCGATCCCAGATTCGGGTTCTCGCCCCGGCTAGGGCGAATCGGCCGATTTCGTGCCGATCTTGAAGGTGACATGTGGGTCGCGCCGGAGCGACTCGGCGAGGCGCTGCAAGGCCGGGTTCGGGTTGTCCGGGCTCCAGCAGGCGTGCAGCGTGACGGATCGGGCGTTCGCAGCCACGAGTTCGAGATACCGAACGCCCTCGACCCCCATCGCCGTGATCGAGCGGGGTACGAGCGCGCATCCCAGCCTGGCTCGGACCAGCGCCAGCATCGTGGGCACCTGTGATGCCAGCTGGCTGACGACATAGCGGTCCATACCGATCATCGCGGCGCAGATGTCGTGGAGATAGCGCGAACCTTCCGGGCTGTAGCCGATGTAACCCTCTGCCACGTCGGCGAGCGCGACGGGTTGGTCCCTGGCCGCCAGCGGATGTCCGGCCGGCACGGCGAGCACCAGGTCCTCCGAGTGCACCAGTACCGACTCGAACTGCTCGGGAATCGGCGGACGCACCAGGCCGAGATCGATGTCCATACCCGCGAGCCCGTCGAACTGGTCGGGGCTGACCAGCTCGGTGAGTTCGATGCTCGCGGCCGGGATGCGCTCGTTCACGGTGAACAGGAAGTCGGCCAGCACCGCGTACGCACCGATGGCGGTGAACGCGAGCCGCAGGGTGCCGGTCTGGCCGTCGGCTGCGCGGCGGGTGGCGACGGGCGCCACGTCGATCAGCGCGAGCACGCGGCGGCAGTGCTCCAGGAAGACCTCGCCTGCCGCGGTGAGCCGGACTCCCCTGCCCGAGCGGTCGAACAGGCTCACGCCCAGCGCCGCCTCCAACGCCTGGACCTGTCTGCTCAGCGGTGGCTGGGTCAGGTTGAGCCGTCGCGCGGCCCGGCCGAAGTGCTGCTCCTCCGCCACCGCGACGAATCCGCGAAGTTGGTGCAGGGAGAAATCCATACCTCTGACGGTATCGGTCGATACGAAATCGGGTTTGGACGCGCATCGCGGTAAGCCCTTACCGTCACTCTACGTCACTCACGAACCCGTTTGGGGGAGCCAGGTTGTCCAGACTCACCGTCGCCATGACGCCGCAGCGCGCCGCAGACGTGTGCGACATCGAGACCCGCCGCCTGCTCGACGATCGCTTCGAGGTGACGTGGGCAGGTCCGGAGCTGGACGCCGGGAAGCTGGCCGATCTCGTTGCGGGCAGCGACGTGGTGCTGACCAGTTGGGGCACCCCGCCGCTGGACGCGGCGATATGGGCCGACGGCCACGGCCCCTCCGCGGTGGCCCACGCGGCGGGCTCGGTGAAGAAGCTGGTGGACCCGGTGGTCTTCGACCACGGCGTGGCGGTCTTCTCCGCGGGTGGACGGATCGCGCTGTCCGTGGGCGAGTACTGCCTCGCCGCGATGCTCACCATGGCCCGGCGGCTGCCGCCGTTCCACACGACCATGCAAGCCGGCGACTGGAAGCCCGGCCACCTGCGCGGGCACGAGATCAGCGGCCGCTCGGTGGGCATCCTCGGCGCGAGCTCCACGGCCAGAGCGCTGATCACTCTGCTGAAGCCGTTCGGCTGCGACGTCGTGGTGTACGACCCGTATCTGGACGCGGACCGGGCCGCCGCGCTCGGCGTTCGCAGTGCCGGGCTGGAGGAGACGCTGCAGTGCTCCTTCGTGTCGATCCACGTGCCCGACGTCCCGGAGACGCGCGGCCTGGTCAGCCGCAAGCTGATCGACCAGCTTCCCGACAACACGATCGTGGTCAACTCCTCGCGGGGCCCGGCGATCGACCAGGAGGCCCTGCTCGAACAGGTCGTGGCCGGCAGGCTGTTCGCGGCGCTGGACGTCTACGACCCCGAGCCGCCCCGCCTCGCCGCCGATGTCCTGGCCGCCCCGAACCTGTTGCTGACCCCCCACATCGCGGGCGACACCGTGGAAGGGCATCTGGCGCTGGCCGGCTACGTGATGGCCGACGTCATTCGGTGGCTCGACGGCGGTGTGCGCGGGCCGAGCTTCGTCGATCCCGCTCTCTGGTCCATCGCCGCCTGATCACCCCGGAAGGACCGTCGTCAGCATGTCTCGCATCAGGTCGGTCGAGGTCTTCGCCGTGGCCGTTCCCTTCGCCAAGGGGTTCGTCATCGGCAGCGGCGCCGTCGGCACCCCCGACCACGCCGGCGAGGTCGTCTTCGTCAAGATCACCACGGAGGACGGTGTCGTCGGCTGGGGTGAGCAGCGAGCGCTGCCCAGCTGGAGCTACGAGACCGCCGAGACCATCGCCGTCGTGATCAAGCGGTATCTCGAACCGATCCTGCTCGAGCTCACGCCGTTCGACGTCGAGCTCTTCCATGCCACGGCCAACCGCAGATTGAGCCCTTCGGTGTCCAACGGCTTCCCGTTCGCGCGGGCGGCCGTGGACATCGCCATGCACGACGCCGCCGGAAAGCTGGCAGGGGTTCCGGTCCACGCGCTGCTCGGCGGCAAGAACCAGGACGAGATCCCGCTCTGCTCGGCCATCGGCGTGGACCGCCCGTCCATCGTGCGCGAACGCGCGGAGCAGTCGTCGGACTACGCCGCATACAAGGTGAAGATCGCCGGTGATCTCGACGCCGACACGGCCGTGATCACCACCGTCTCGGAGGTCGCCGGCGGCAAGCCGATCTGGCTGGACGCGAACCAGTCCTACCGGCCGAGCGCGCTGCGGCAGTTGCTCGACGCGGTCGCATCGGTGCCCGGCATCCACTGCGTCGAGCAGCCGGTGCCCAGCACGGACACGCTCGCCATGCAGCGCCTGCGGTCGATGATCGACCTCCCGATCGCCATCGACGAGGGCAGCTTCACCGCATCCGACCTCGCGCGCGCTGTCCGCCTGGACGCGGCGGATCTCGCGGTGGTCAAGATCTGCAAGTCGGGTGGAATCCGCAACGCCCTCAAGACGGCGCAGGTCGCCCTCGCGAGCGGCCTGGAGCTCCTGGCGAGCGGTCTGACCGACTGCGGGGTCGGGTTCGCCGCGGCCCTGCACCTGTTCAGCCAGCTCGACCTCGCGCTGCCTGCCGAGCTGAACGGGCCGGAGCTGCTGTCCGACCTGTACGTGGAGGGGCTGACGATCACCAAGGCCGTCGCCATGGTCCCGACCGGCCCCGGACTCGGTGTCGAGGTCGACGAGGACCGGATCCGTGCCGGCGCGAGGGACCTGATCTTCATCTGACCACCAGGTGATCGTGAGGAGACAACGATGTTTCAGCACCTCTCGCGCCGCGACCTGCTCAAATGGTCGGCACTGGGTGGGCTCGCCGCCACCGGCATCCTGAGCGGCTGCTCGTCGCGCCCCGCCGGTGCTGCCACCTGGTCGATGTGGTCCAGCAGCGCCACGGAGGCCGAGGTCTGGGCCGACTTCAGCACGTACGTCGAGCAACAGTTGGGTGTCCCGTCGATCCCGACGCTCACACCGTCGGGCGGGTACCCGACCAAGCTCGACCTGCAGCTCGTGAGCGGGACGGCCAGCCTGGTCACCGCCGTGAACGGCTGGCTGCTGCCCACCTACGCCGCACGGGGTGCGCACCGGCCTCTCGACGACCTGATCGCGCAGGACCCGGACTTCGACATCGAGGACTTCTACCCCGACATCCGCTCCATCTCCTCCTTCGCCGGCCGCACCTATGCGATCGGGTTCGACGTGGCGCCGACGGTGCTCTACTACAACAAGTCGCTGCTCGCGGCCCACGGGATCGCCCCGCCGTCGCCGACCGAGCCGATGAGCTGGACAGAGCTCCGGGAACTGGCGATCGAGCTCAGCGGGCCGGCAGACCAGTACGGGTTCACGTGCGCCCCCGCGATCGACGACCTCGTGTCGTGGATCTACTCGGCGGGCGGCAACGTCATGAACGCGGACGCGACGGCCAGTGCGCTCGGAGCACCGGAAGCGATGGAGGCCATCGAGTTCGTGGTCGACCTGTTCGTGCGCCACCGGACCACTCCCCCGATCACCAACCTGGTCACCGAGAACGCGCTGGCCAACTTCCTCGAGGGCAACGTCGCGTTCATGCAGAACGGGCCGTGGCAGGTGGTGAACGCGCGCAAGGCCGAGTTCGAATGGGACATCATCCCGTTCCCGGCCGGTCCGGCGGGCAGCTTGCCTCGGGTGTCGGGGTCGAGCTTCGCCATCCCGGCCGGTGTCGCGGACAGCGACCTCGACCTCGCCTGGAAGCTGCTCAAGACCCTGACCAGCCGTGGAGCCCTCGACATCTACGCGAAAGCGGGCCGCAACAACCCGGCGCGATATTCCGCCGGTACGGCGTTCCGGCCGCCGCCGGACAACCTCGGCATCGTGCAACGCATCCTGGCGGGCGAGATGGCGGGCGGGCACCCGTTCGACGTCACCACCAACTGGAACCAGATCCGCCAGTTGCTGGCCCAGGATCTGCCCCGGTCGTTCCTCGGTCAGGTCACGGTCCGCGACGCGATCGACGCGTTGACCCCCCGCCTCGACGTCCTGATGAGCCAGCACCAGGACAACGTGCGGCAGGCAGCGTCGCGTCACGCCTGATCCCCGATCTGCTGACCATCCGCCGCGCGATCCAAGGAGGGACACCGTGGCTGTCCAGACCCTTGCCGGACCGTCGGGTACGTCCAGAAGCTCCCCCACGGACCCGGCCCGCAGGCCCCGCTGGCGCGAACGTGACAAACAGACGCTCGCCGCCTGGCTGTTCCTGCTGCCGAGCCTGATCGGGTTCGTGATCTTCACGGCCGGACCGGTGATCGCGGCAGGCGTGATCTCGCTTCTGGAGTGGAACCTGTTCAGCCCGCCGTCCTGGGCGGGGCTGCGGAACTTCGCGCGCCTCGGTGGCGACCCCACCTTCTGGTCGGCGCTGGGCAACACCGCCTACTTCACGTTCGCGAGCGTGCCGCTGACCATCCTGGTGAGTCTGACGCTGGCATTGCTGCTCAACCAGGGCCTACGCAGGGTGGCGGTGTTCCGCTCGCTGCTGCTGTTGCCCTACGCCACGATCACCGTGGCCGTCGCCTTCGTCTGGATCTGGCTCTACATACCCGACGGCGGCCTGATCAACGCCGTGCTCGGTCTCGTGGGGATCACCGGGCCGGAATGGCTGGTCTCCGAGACCTGGGCCATGCCTGCCCTGATCGCGATGAGCGTCTGGAAGAGCTTCGGCTTCGGCATGGTGGTCTTCCTCGCCGGGCTGCAGGCCATCCCACAACAGCTCTACGAAGCAGCCACAGTGGACGGCAGCAACGCATGGCAGCGCTTCCGCAACATCACGCTCCCGATGCTGTCACCCGCGGCCTTCTTCGTGGTGGTCACCTCGATCATCGGCTCGTTCCAGGTGTTCGACCAGGCACTGATCATGACCAACGGCGGTCCGGGATCCGAGACCACGACCCTCGTCATGTACATCTACCGAACCGGGTTCGAGAACTACGACGAGGGATATGCCGCGGCGCAGTCGCTGGTCCTCTTCGCATTCATCGCGGTGATCACCGCGATCCAGTTCGTCCTCCAGCGGAGGCTCGTCCACTATGACAACTGACCTGGCGTCGACACCCGCCGTGGCGCCCCGGCACACAACGGCTTCGTGGCGCTCGCCCGTCGTCGTGCGGAAGCTGGTGGTGTTCGCCTGCTTCCTCGTCACCGCTGTCACGCTGATCCCGGTGGTCATGATGGTGCTGGTCGGCTTCCAGTCCGACGCCGAGTCGATGGCGGCCCGGCCGTCGTTCTGGCCCACCAGCTGGCATCCGGAGAACCTGGAACGCGCCTTCGGCCTGGTGCCGCTGGGCCAGTACCTGATCAACACGGTGATCTTCGCTGCCGGCACGACGCTCTTGGAGACGGCCACCGCGGCGCTCGCGGCCTACGCCTTCGCAAGGCTCGAGTTCCCCGGCCGCCGCTGGCTGTTCGGCGTCTACCTGGCCACCCTGATGATCCCCTCGCAGGTCACCCTGATCCCCCAGTTCGTGCTCGTCGCCAAGCTGGGCGGGATCGACACCTGGCCGGGCATGATCCTTCCGCACGCCTTCACGGCGCTCGGTGTCTTCCTGCTCCGCCAGTTCTTCCTCGGGATCCCCCGCGACTACGAGGAAGCCGCCCGCCTCGACGGGGCGAACCGGTGGCAGGCGTTCACCCGCGTGATCCTGCCGCTCGCGATCCCGGCGATCGCCACCCTGGCGGTGTTCAAGTTCATCGGGCAGTGGAACAACCTGCTGTGGCCGCTGGTCATCTCCAACAGCGACGCGACCCGGACGGTGGCGGTCGGCCTGCAGGTCTTCCAGGACACCAACGGCACGCAGTGGAACCTGCTGCTGATGGCCGCCACGATCACGACGGTGCCGCTGATCGTGATCTTCTTCCTCACCCAGCGCTGGTTCGTCAAGGGGATCACCATGAGCGGACTCGGAGGCCGCTGATCGATGACACATCTCTGGTCCGTCTTCACCAAACCGTGGTCGGCCATGCCCGCCGACTCGCTCGGGCGGCTGGTCTCCGGGCTCGGCTTCAGCGGCGCCGAGGTGCCCGTCCGGGAGGGTGCGTTCGTCACCTCCGCCGAGGCGGAGCAGCGGTTGCCCGGGTTCGTCGCCGAGCTGCGCCGCCACGGCGTCGAGGTGATCAGCATCGCCGGTGACCTCGGCGAGTCGACTTTCGCAGCCTGCCGATCCGCCGGAGTGCCGCTCATCCGCGTCATGGCCGACCTCGGTCCTGATGGCTATGCCCTCTCGGTCCGCCGCGTCCGGCAGCGACTCGAAGCCGCGGCTCCCCTCGCCGAGAGCTACGACGTGCAGGTCGGGGTGCAGCCGCACCACGGGCGCTTCGTCTCGTCCGTGCTGGGCGTGCTGGACCTGCTCGACGGTCTCCCGCCCGAGCACTTCCGCGTGATCTGGGACGCCGCCCACGACGCGCTCGCGGGGGACGATCCGCGGGTCACCCTGGAGTTGGTGGCCGGCCGGCTCGGCATCGTCAATCTCAAGAACGTCGTCTACGTGCCTCGTGAGCCGGACCGGTCGGCGGTCGGTGGGGCCTGGAAGCCGTGGTTCGTGCACGGCTCGGACGGACTCTCGAATTGGTCCGCGGTCTTCGAGCAGCTGGACCGGATGGGCTGGACCGGTCCGATCTGCCTGTCCGGCCAGTACTCGGACCCGAGCGTCCCGGTCGAGGACCGGCTGAAGATCGATCTCGAAGCAGCACGCACAGCAGCCTCGACAGGTGTGACCCGCACGCCGGCGAAAGGACAGGAATGCGATTCGCGATCATCGGTTGCGGAGTGATCGGCACGACCCACGCCGAGACGATCGCGGGTCTGGCACCACGGGCGTCGCTCGCCGTGGCCGTCGACACCGTGCCGGAACGGGCAGAGGCCCTCGCTGCGAAGTACGGCGTCGACGCGGCGACCTCCATCACCGAGGCCCTCGCCCGGCCCGATGTCGATGCCGTGACCATCTGCACGCCCAGCGGGCTACACGCCGACGGTGCGGTCTCAGCGCTCGACGCGGGCAAGCACGTGATCATCGAGAAGCCGGTCGACGTCACCCTCGACGCCGCCCGCCGGGTGCTCGCAGCGGAGCGCCGCTCGGGCCGGACGGCGATGGTCGTCAGCCAGCACCGCCACGACCTGGCCAGCCGGATCGTCCACGATGCACTGACGGCCGGCAGGTTCGGCCGCATCACGTCGGGCGTCGCCCTCATGCCGTGGTGGCGCAGCCAGGACTACTACGACTCCGGCGGCTGGCGCGGCACGATCGAGCTTGACGGGGGCGGCGCCCTGATGAACCAGGGCATCCACACCATCGACCTGCTGACGTGGTTCCTCGGTGAGCCGCTGGAGGTGTTCGCCTACGCCGACCGCCTCGCCCACGAGCGGATCGAGGTCGAGGACACCGCAGTCGCCACCATCCGGTTCGCAGGCGGCGCGCTCGGGATCGTCCACGGGACGACGGCCGCCTACCCCGGACTCACGACCCGCGTGCAGGTCCACGGCGACCGCGGGTCGGCCGTGATCGACCGCAACGAGCTCGTCTACTTCCACGCCACGGACGGCGACGGCCCGGCGTACGCCTACGGCGCGAACGGCGGTGCCAACGACGCCGAAGCCGTGCTCACCGCGGCCGAGTCCGCAACACCCCGGGCCGGCACGACGTCGCACACCGTGCAGTTCGAGCACTTCCTCGACGCGGTGGCGGACGGCCGCCCTCCTCTCGTCACGGTGGAGGAGGCCACCCGGACGCTCGCGCTGATCCGGGGAATCTACGAGTCGGCTGCAACTCGGCGGCCGGTCGAGCTCAAGGAGGTGCTGGGATGAAGTTCGCCGTTTTCACCGTCAGCCTGCCGGACTGGACGCCGGAGGAAGCCGTGCGCGAGCTGGCCGAGCAGGGCTGGGACGGCATCGAGTGGCGTGTCGTCGACCAGGAACCCACCGCCGGCGACGTCGGTTTCTGGCAGGGCAACAGGTGCACCTGGCCCGCGTCGACGTTCGAGCAGGACGTGCCTCGGATCAAGGAGCTGACGCAGCAGGCCGGCCTGGGTATCCCCTCGATCGGCACCTACGTGAAATCCGACGAGCTCGACGCGATCGAGGGCCTGATGCGGGGCGCGGCCGCGCTCGGCGTCACGCAGATGCGGGTGCAAACCGGAACGCCGGGACCCGAGGGGTACCGCGCAGCGTTCGCGCAGCGCCGGAAGGAGTTCCAGGCCGTCGCGGAGCTGTCCCGGACCTACGGCGTACGGGCGCTGATCGAGCTGCACCACCAGTCGCTGATCTCCAGCGCGTCGGCGGCGGCACGGTTCGTCGAAGGGTTCGACCCGGAGACCGTCGGCGTCATCCACGACATCGGCAACATGCTTCAAGAGGGGTACGAGTACGACCCCTGGAGTCTGGAGATCCTCGGCGAGCACCTCGCCCACGTACACGTGAAGAACGCGGTGCCCAGGCCGGAGCGGGTGGAGGAGGCGAACCGCACGCGCTGGACCTGGGAGTGGGCGCCCATGCGGGAGGGCGTGGCCGACTACGACCTGCTGTTCTCCTCGCTCGCCCGGATCGGTTACGACGGCTGGGTGACGGTGGAGGACTTCTCCACGGAGCTGCCGCTGGCGGAACGTGTGCGCGACAACCTCGCCTATCTCCGAGAGGTCACCGGCAGGGTGGGAATCGGTTGAAAGGACCGGCGACGCCGACGATCATCGACGAGTCGGCCGGTTCGGCCAGCAACGCGCCTCGACCGAGGAGACGATGCCGTGACCCGCGCAAGCGTGACCGTCGCGCCGCTGTCGGTTCAGCTCTACACCGTCCGGGAGATGCTCGACGCAGACCTGGCCGGCACCCTGCACCGCATCGCCGCGCTGGGGTTCACCCAGGTCGAGCCGTTCGCCTTCACCACCTATGGCGAGGCGTTGGGTCACGCGATGGCCGACGCGGGCCTCACCGCGCCGACCACCCACCAGCGCTTCATCGGTGAGGACGCCGAGCCCGTCTTCGCGGCCGCGGCCGCCATGGGCATCGGCACGGTCATCGACCCCCGTGTCGACCGTGGACGGTGGGGCAGCGTGGCCGACGTCGAGCAGGTCGCCGCTGATCTCAACGCCGCCGCCGTCGTGGCCGCACGCCACGGCGTGCGCGTCGGCTACCACAACCATGCCCAGGAGCTCGAGATCGTCCTCGACGGTCGGACCGCCCTGGAGGTGTTCGCGGAGAACCTCGACGACGGCGTGATGCTGGAGGTCGACACGTACTGGGCGGCGGTCGCCGGTCAGGACCCGGTGGCCCTTCTGCGTCGGTTGGGTGATCGCGTCGGAGCGGTGCACCTCAAGGACGGTCCGGCCACCACCGACGTCAAGGATCAGGTTGCGGTCGGCCACGGCGGAATGCCGATCCGGGAGATCATCGACGCGACCCCGCACGCCCTGCGCGTCATCGAGCTCGACGACTCCCGGGACGACCGGTTCCGGGCCGTCGCCGACAGCTATGCCTGGCTCGCCGCCGAGGGACTGGTATGAGGGGTGGCGGCACCGTCGGCGTCGGGGTCATCGGCGCCGGGGTGATCAGCTCCCAGTACCTGCGGAACCTGACAGCGTTCCCGGACCTCGACGTGCTCTTCGTCGCCGACATCGACGAGGCCCGCGCCCACGAACGGGCGGCCGAGTTCGGCGTGGCGGGAAGCGGGTCGGTGGGTGAGTTGCTGGCCCACGACGGGATCGAGATCGTCGTGAACCTCACGATCCCCCGGGCCCACGTCGAGGTCGCGCTCCGCGCGCTGGCGGCCGGCAAGCACGTCTGGAACGAGAAGCCGATCGCCCTCGACAGGAAGAGCGGCCGGGAACTTCTCGACGCAGCGCACGGCGTGGGCCTGCGCGTCGGGACGGCCCCGGACACGTTCCTCGGCCCGGGCATCCAGACATCGCGGCGGCTGATCGAGGCCGGGGAGATCGGCAAGCCGCTCACCGCGCTGACCCTGCTGCAGGGCCCCGGACCGGAGTCGTGGCATCCCAACCCGGACTTCCTGTACCTCGACGGCGCCGGACCGCTCTTCGACATCGGGCCGTACTACCTCACCACGCTCGTCCAGCTGTTCGGACCGATCTCGCGCGTGATGGCCGTCAGGTCGCAGGCGAAGGCCGTGCGCATCATCGGCTCCGGACCGCGTGCCGGTCAGCAGTTCCCGGTCACCGTCCCGACGCACGTGAGCGCGATCTACGAGTTCGCCGCCGGGCAGACCGCGCAGAGCATGTTCACCTTCGACTCCATGCTGCGCCGCAAGCAGTTCGAGGTCGCCGGGGTGGACGGCACGCTGGCCGTGCCCGATCCCAACACCTTCACCGGCGATGTGGTGATTCACCGCAGCGGCGGGGAGGCGACCACCGTGGCTCAGGGCGAGTGGACCTCGACGCGGGGCACGGGGGTGGTCGAGTTGGCACGTGCGATCCGCGCCGGCCGGGCCGAGCGCGCGTCGGGCGAGCTGGCGTTCCACGTGCTGGACGTGATGATCTCCACCAGCGAGGCAGCAGACCGCGGTACGCCGGTCGAGATCGCGAGCACGGTGGAACCCACGCCCGCGCTGCCCGAGGACTGGGACCCGCTGGCCAGAACCCTCTGATGCTGCTTTCGTCATCGCGCGCATCGCAGCCCTGGAGGGGAAGCCTGGGCGGTTCGTCGTGTCGTGCCCTACCGTCCGAGGCGTGAGACACGAGGGGATCAACGCCGCCGTCAACACGGCCATGGGGGCCATCCGGCTGGTCGTGGCCGAGCACGAGAACATGCTCGAAGGCTCCGGCAACGCGGTCGTCGGGCTCCTTCAGGCCCTCGCCAAGGAACACGGGCACCGCACCGTCGAGATCACGGCCCTCTTCCTGGCCCAAGCCGCAGCCGCAGGTTTCGAGAACCTCGCGCGTTCGCAGGGAGATCCCGTCGAGGACGTGCTGGCTCAGTACCAGGAGCACTTCGAGACGAACGTGGACTTCACATTGATCACCGCGCAGTTGGATGAGGGCGGGCGGGCTCCGAACGCGTGACCCCGGGCCCGGCGGCTAGTGCGCGCAGACGCCGTCTTTATGATCAACGGGTCAACGCGGCGAGCTGGTATCGGGGGAAATCATGAGCTGGGAGAAAATCCGGGACTTGCACGTCGAGTTCCTCGCTGAACAGGGGTTCCGGCCGAAGGTCGACGACGAGGGCGACATCCATTTCCGGGAAGAGGGCCGCCACCACTTCATCATGGAGACGCAGGACGAGCACTACTTCCACCTGCTCTTCCCGAACTTCTTCCCGCTCTCGAACAAGACCGAGGTCGAGGAGGCGGCGGTCGCGGCTTCCACCGCGTCGCGCTCCACGAAGGTCGCGAAGGTCTACCTCAACCCGGCGCTCGACAACGTGAGCGCCTCGGTCGAGCTGCTCGTGAGCGACCCGACCGAGGTCCACGCGCACCTCGTGCGGTGCCTGGGCATCATCGGCACGGCGACCGGCACGTTCCTCGAGGAGATGAGCGCCCGGCTCGCGGCAGCCGCGCCCAGCGACCGCAATTCCTGAGGCGGCGGAACGGGGTCAGCCGCGCGCCGCTTCGTTGGGATCGAGCAGGCGGCGCACGGCCCGCTCCACCAGAACCGGCAGGTAGTCGCGCACGGTGGCCGAGTCCAGGACTCGGCGCTGGTGCGCGATGTGCTCGAGGACGGCCTCCACCTCGGCGCCGCCGCCGGGGGCGAAGTCGCGGCAGAGCCGGGCGGTGACGTCCTCCCACTGCTTGGCCATGCGCTCCTCGCGCGCCCGGGCGAGGAAGTCGTCCTCGTCGTCGGGTGCCCCCGCCGCAGCGTCCGCCACCGCGGTCCGCGGGGATGCCTCGGCGGGCGCGGGTGCTGCTCCCGCCGGAACGTCGACGCCGGCATTGGCGCCCGCGAGCTGCACCACACGTGCCATCAGGGTCGGCGCGCCGGGCAGGATGGGGCGGTCCGACCGCGGGTCGACACGGGGCGTGTTGTCCACGAGCGGCCCGCCGGACTTCAGGTTCCGGTCGATCTTGCGGTGGACGAGCTTGAGGTTCTCGTCCGTCCGCCGCGGTACGGGCTGGGCCCACCGGGACGAGGGGCTGGGGCGCTCGTGGGCGGATCCGGACGCGGTCACGGTTGCGGTCCTCCGGTCAGGTCGGCTCGGCGCAAATGATGATCATCCGGCAGGCTACCGGACCCGCCCCGGGCGAATCATCCGTCGTGCCGTCAGGCGTCCGTAGGTTTCGTCGTGAGCGCCCGACTCCATATCGGATTCCGAACACACAAGCCCCGACACGGCTCGTCAGAACCGCGTCACCGCCACCGGCCGACCAATCCCCGCTGCGATCGGAGGACCTGAAGTTCTCCTGACGAGCACCTCGTCGTCTTCCTTGCTTCGCTCAATGTTTGATCTTTTAACACTCAGTCGAGTGATCCCGCTGCGAGCTTTACGGGGCCGCATCGTTTCGCCCGACAGGAGACTACGTGCATTTACGCTCCCTTTTCGTGGTCGTTGTCGTCAGCGCTTCGGCGCTGACCGCGTCGATCTCAGCCGCCGTGGCTGCAGAACCCTCCGCTCCCGCTCCCCCGATCCCCCAGGGCTGGCCGGTCGTCTCGTCCGCCTCCGCGACGCGGCCGGTGGAGATCGCTCCCGGCGTCACCGAGCACTCCGAGACGTACGTGACCGCCGACGGGCCAGAACACACACAGGTGCTCGAGGTCGACCTGGGTCTCGGTTCGGTGCGGGTCGACACTGTGGAGTCACACGACCGCATCGTCGATCCGCCCGACGAGCGGCCCACGTCGATGGGCGAGCGCACCGACGCCGTCGCCGGCATCAACGGTGACTTCTTCGCGATCCACGCCTCGGGGGCCCCGCTCGGCGGCGTGGTCCGGGACGGGGTGCTGCTCAAGACACCGCGTCGGAAGTTCGCCGGGGAACTCTCGATCGTCGGCAACCGCGCCTCGGTCGGAGAGGTCGACTTCACCGGCCGGATCACGGTCGGCGGTGCCTCCGCGACCATCGAGTCGGTCAACACCGTCGAGGACGCCGCGCCCGGCAACTCCATGGCGATCACGTCCGACCTCGAGAGGCTCGCGAAGCCCGTGGCCATCGACGGCATCACCGAGATCACCTCCGGCCTCGGTGCCGTTGCGACGATCCCGGCAGGCACGCTCGTCATCGCCCACCGCAACGGCACCAAGGCTGCGGTGATCGACAAGGTGGTCCCCGCCGCGACATCCGTGCCTGACCTGTCCTCCGACCAGATCGCCTTGCTCGGTGGGGGCGCCGGTGCGGACTGGCTCACCCAGCACGCCACCACCGGAGCACGGATCACGCTCACCGGCAGCCTCTCGCGCAAGGGCGTCGACGCCCTGATCGGCGGGGCGACCGTGCTGGTGCGGAACGGCGCCGTCTACCACGATCCGACTGGTGCACCCCCCAGCGGCCGCAACCCCGAGACCATGGTCGGCGTCAGCGACGGCGGGCGCCGGCTCATCATGGTGGTGATCGACGGCAGGCAGGGTTCGTCCATCGGCGTCACCCCTGCAGAGGCGGCCGAGTACCTCGTCGCGCACGGCGCGGACAGCGGGCTCCTGCTCGACGGCGGCGGTTCGAGCACCCTGGCCGCACAACTGCCCGGCTCCACGCACCTGACCGTCCTCAACCATCCGTCCGACTCCGCCGGCGAGCGGCCCGTCGCCAACGGACTGTTCGTCTACGACAAGTAGCCCCGGCATCGGCCGGTCTCCGCCTCCTTCGCGAGAGGCGGGACCGGCCGTCCGTCACACCGGCATTCGCCACGTGACCGATGGCCACCACCCGGTGGTGCTCACTAGCGTGACTCCGATGAGCGGATCACGAGTTCGGTCCTTCCTCGCCGGCGTGCTGGTGGGCAACAGCGCCCCACACCTCGCCACTGCGATCACCCGCCGCCGGCACCTCACCCCGCTCGCCGGCCGCCGCTCCGGACCGGCGGTCAACGGACTGTGGGGCCTGCTCAACCTGCTCGGGGGTCTTCTCCTGCTCACGCCGGACGCGCATCGTTCACCGGGAACGTGGGACGACGACCTCGTGGCGTTCGAGGGCGGCGTCCTCGCGCTCGCAGCCTGGATGGCCGTCTCCGAACGGATGCTGCGGACCAACACCCAACGCTGACGAGCCCACCGCCTCACGTCGGCGGGAGCTCGGCCTCGCCGCGCAGCCATCGGCGCAGCAGTTCCTTCTGCACCTTCCCGGTGCTGGTGCGGGGCAGCGCGCGCACCTGCTCGAGACGGGTGGGCTGGTACCACTCGGTCATGGTGATCGCATCCAGGTAGTCGCGGACCTGGTCGATGGTCAGCGCGCCACGGGCCACGACGACCGCGCACGGCTTGTCGCTGTTCTCGCCATAACCGACCAGCGCGGCGTCGTCGATGTCGGGGTGACCCCGCAGCGCGTCCTCCACGTCGGCCGCCGGGATCATCCAGCCGACACCGATCCGGTCCACGGCACGTCCGACCACCCGGATCCCACCGCGGCCGTCGGGCACCGCCAGATCGCCGGTGTCGTACCAGCCCTCGTCGTGCTCGCCGAGCACGACGACCTCGCCGATCTCCCGGTCGATGGTGGCCAGCGCGACTCCCGCGCCGCGAACGAAGAGCTCGGCGGGCCGCTCACGGGAGATCACGTCTCCGGCGCCGCGCAGGTCGATCTCCAGAGCGGCGCTCGGCCGTCCGTCACTGTGCGCGGACCAGTCCGGTGGGTCCAGCTCCGGGTCCGTCCGGATCGCGGCCGCCACCTCGGTCATCGCCCATCCACCCTGCATGACGACCCCGAAGGCGTCGTGGACGTCCGTCCCGAGCTTCACCGGGATCGAGCCCCCACCAGCAACGACGACTCGCAGCGCAGGAAGCCGGGTGTTCCGCTTGTTCGCCTCGGAGACCAGGGCGGACACGTAGCCGGGATGTCCGCAGAAGTAGGTCACGCCGACCTCCTCGACCAGCGACGTGCCCGACTCGTTCTGCCAGGAGTCGGTCATGACCGCCCGGCCCCCGGTCTGCAACGGCAACAGGTTGCCGTAGGCCAGGCCGGCGGCGTGGGTCAGCACGTGCGGTGTGAACGTCACGTCGGCGGAGGTGACACCGTCGCGAAGAGCCGTCTGCGACAGCCCCGCGTACCACTGGTTGTGCGTGAGCAGAACGCCCTTCGGCTTACCCGTGGTGCCGGAGGTGAACAGCACGATGCCGACGCTGTCGGGGTCCTCGGCGCTGGTGTCGACGTCGCCATCGCTGGCAGCGGACGAGCGCTGCTCGAGCAACCTCTCCAGGTCGACCTGGCCGTTGCCGACGTGTTCGCCGAGGACGACCTGGTGACGCAGTTGCGGAAGCTGGCGGGCGACCTCGGTCACTGCGGCCGCATGGTCGAAGCCCGCCCAGCGGTCGACCGTGACGCACACCGGCGAGCCGAGCCGCGCCAGCATCCGTTGCAGCTCGCGCGGCCGGACGGACGGAGCAATCGTCGCCGCGGTCGCGCCGAGGCGGGCACAACCCAGCACGAGCGCATTGACCTGCCACCAGTTGGGCAACTGGATCGCGACCGCCTGGCCCGGTCCGACACCGAGCTCGCGGAGGACAGCGGCGAACCGCTCCACCTGCTCGGCGTACTCGGCGTATGTCAGGTGCACGATCCCGGAGTCGCCCCGCTGAGCGGTGATGGCGATGGCGTCCGGGGTCTCGCGGGCCCACCGCCGCAGGTCGGAGGGCGGGGACTCGTCCCGCCACAGCCCGAGATCCCGGTACTTGCGCACCTGTTCGTCATTCGGTCTCACCAGCAGCGGATCAATCATGTGTTCGCTCTTCCGAGCCCATGAGCTTCCACCGTACGACGATGGTGGACCGCTCGACATATCCGAATGAGCACCGTCACCATGCGGAAATTCGATGCCTGCCCAGCAAATCGTGATTCTGTTGCAATCCCGCGACCGGCCATGAAAGATCGTTCGACAGTCAACGGTATCCGACCGATCAGGGTTGCGAGGTGGACATGGAGATCGCCGACCTGGAAATCATCGAGGGCTTCCCATTTCCGGTGTTCTCGAGCAGGGGTGGGTCCGGCCGGGCGCGGTCCGTGGCGGCGCGATGCGACCGGGCGATAACGTGGCTGAGCTCCTATCTCGAGATGCCGCCCACGCCACCGCTGTACGTGCTGGGCCGTCAGGACTGGCATCGCACCGCGCTGATTCCGCAGTACGGGCTGCCGCACGCGTCGCGCAGACAAATCGTCATGGGTCAGGAACCCAGCGACATCTGGCCCACGATGACGAACGCGGTCTGGCCCGACCTCTCCCACGCCTCACAGACGCGGCTCCACGACGTCTACGGCACGCCGCCGGACCTCGGCGCGTTCGCCGACCTGGTGGTCGCCCACGAGATCACCCACCTTGCGGACAACCCGGCGTGGCTGGACGAGTGGGGTCCGGGATCGGAGACGTACTGGGGCAACACCCCGCGGCTCCTGTGGTTCGTCGAGCTCTTCGCGAACGTGGGGCTGCACGGCTACATCTGCGAATGCGAGCCCGAGTCCCTTCCGACGCTGGAGACAGTGTTCGAGGTCATCTGGCACACGTCGCCGGCTCGATGGCCGATCACCGACCTTCACCGGATGCACGAGTCCGCAACCGAGGCGGACGCCGATGGCACGAACTATGTCTGGTTCGAGTTCGGCCTGCAGGTGCTTGCCAAGCATCTCTGGGAAGAGTGCGGAGCCACGGCGTTGGAGTTCATGAGCTCCACGCTGCACGGCCCGATGCTCTCCGACGACCAGATCGTCGGCTTGCTCGACGAGATGGACCCCACGGTCGCCGACAGCATTCGATCCTGGCCGGCCACGCAGGTCTGAACGGCGTCACCGCATTCATCGCGCCTACCGCGAATCCTGGTGCATCTGGGCGGCTCGGGCGCGGTGGGCAGCCACTTTGGCGCGGTTCCCGCATTGCGCCTTCGAGCACCACCGCTGTTCTCGGCCGGCCGGCGCGAGGAAAATCATCCGGCATTCTTCGGAATGGCATTCATGGAGGCGGGCGCGAAGCTCCGGACTGCCGAGCACGTGCGCCAGGTCCCGTGCGATGACGGACAGCACGGCCTCGATGGACAGACGCGCCGGCGCGAACTCGACAGTGCCGGCCACAGCAACGAGACACGGGGCGGGCGTGGGGAAGCGCGCGACCACGTTGATCGCCTCCAGGCCGCGCTCGTCCACTCCCTCGGCACGGACGACGGCTCGCGTCAGAGCGTATGCCTGCTCCCGCAGGTGACGGATCCGCTCGAGAAGCTCAGGCTCGTCGATGCCCTCGTCCAGGGCGAGCCGGGAGGTCTGACACCACGAGCGCAGCGACGCCGTGTCGGGGAGCCGTTCGATCCGTCGGCTACCGCGGCGCCCGACCGTTGCCATGAGGTTCAGCGCGAGCGAACCCGCGTCGAACCGTTGAGCCCGCAAGGCTGCGGTGACGCGTGTCCTAGGAGCCATGTCACGATAGTAACCCCGAATGGTGTTACTAAGCTGGCCGCCATGAGATCAGGTCCGGGCCGGCCGGCGCCGTGGATGCGCGTCGCGGTCGCGATGCTCGCCGTCGGCTGGGGTGCGAACCAGTTCTCCTCGCTCCTGCTCGTCTACCGCAGCGCCTCACACCTGCCCGATACGTTCGTCTCGCTGGCGTTCGCCACCTACGCGCTCGGACTGATTCCGGCTCTGCTGGCCGGAGCGGCCCTCGCCGATCGCGTGGACAGACGCCTGCCGCTGCGACTCGCCGTGGTGCTCGCCGGCGTCGGAACGCTGCTGCTGGCCGCCGGCTCGGAGAGCTCCTGGCTACTGCTGGCGGGACGATTCGTCTCCGGCGTCGCCTCCGGTGCCGCCCTCGCTCCCGGCAGTGCGTGGATCGCCGAACTCTCCCACCAGGACGGGCCGGGCGCCGGCGCGCGGCGCTCCACCATCGCCCTCTCGATCGGCTTCGGCTTCGGGCCGCTGGTCACCGGTCTGATCGCCCAGTGGGCGCCGCTGCCGGAGCTCACGCCCTACTCGGTACACGTCGTCCTCACAGTGATCGCGCTGCTGGCGGTGTGGAACGTTCCGGACGAGCCCGGGGTGACTCGGACCCGAGCGTCCAGCCGCCGCGCCGAGATCCGCGCCACCCTGCTCTCCCCCGCGTTCCTGCGCACCACCCCGGCCACGGCCCCCTGGGTGTTCGGCACTGCAAGCACCGCCTTCGCGATCGCCCCGAGCATCCTCACCATCCCTGGCTACGGCGTGATGGTCAGCGGCACCGCGGCGGGGCTGACCCTCGGGGCCGGTGTCGCGATCCAACCCCTGGCCAAACACATGGAACGACAACGCCCTGGCCGAGCCCGCCGCACGGGACTAGTCCTGACCGCCGTCGGCCTCCTGATCGCGGCAGCAGCGTTCGAGGTCCACATCGTGTGGCTGATCGCGCCGATCGCGATCACGCTCGGCGGTGCGTACGGGCTGCTCCTGGTGTCGGGCCTCAGGCGGGTCGAGGACCTTGCCCACCCCGACGACCGTGCCGCGGTCAACGCGTTCTTCTACACACTCACCTACGTGGGCTTCGCGGCGCCGCTCGTCTTCTCCGAGCTGACTGCACACCAGCTCGGCCCGTCCGCCCTGATGATCGGCGGTGCCGTCATCGCCGCGGCGACGGCGACTCTTCGACAGCGGCCCGCGGAGCCCGACCCGCGGGCGTGATGCTGCGCAGGAACAGGACCTGATCGACCTGACCGAGGAAGGTGTCGTCGATCGGGATGTACCGGAAGTTCGGGGTGCTGCGTGTCGTGCGCCGCTGTTGGAGAGCCTGTAGCTCCGGCGCGGACAGGAGATGGTTCCCGGGCGGCAGGCCGTGGTGAAGGGCGCCTTCGATGGTGTCCGACGCCGGCTCCGGGATGTCGTGATGGGTGGCTTCGCCCAGCGCGCAGGCGATCACGCGGTAGTCGTCGCCGAGGCGGTCGGCGAGGTGTGCGCCGGCGGTTTGCCATCGCAGTGTGATCGGGCCGAACGACATCGAGCTGGTTCCGGCTCGCAGGTGCTCGTTGTGGGCGGACACGAGGGTCGGACCGCGGTCGGCGATCGATTGGAGGTTCTCGGCCATCATCGTGTCGCGGATGGCGGCGAGGCGTTGCCAGCGGTGGTCGGTGTCTCGCGCCATGGCCTTGTGATAGGCGAGCAGGCCTGCGGCGGTGCGGCCCGCGAGGAGGGCGTCCTCGATGTCGTCGGGGCCGGTCTCACGGCGCAGGCGAGGGATCTCGCCGGCGAGGGTCCAGCGCAGGTCGTCGGTGATCACGCGCAGGGCAGGGACCCGGGAGTCGGTGCCGATCGAGCGGGCGGGTTCCATCGCTGCGGCTGGTTCGATCCAGGGCTCGTCGGGGCCGAGCAGCAGGTCGATGGTGTCCCATGGTGGAAGGTCGATTTCGCTGCCGGCGCGAGTTCGCAGGAAGTCGTGCAGCACCCGGAGCGCCGCGCGCGGGCTGGGTGCTTCGGTCATCTCGGTGGGAGCATCGAAACCCGCGAACCGTAGGTGCGCGGCCTTCGGGCGGAGTCGGTTCTGCTCGCGCATCCAACGGATCAGCATTCGATTGGCGGGAAATTCGCCGAATCCGTGGGTGAAGCCGGCGGCCATGATGTCGTCCTCGACGCCGTCGCCCCCTCTGATGTAGGCGTCGACGATGCGACCGTGCCAGGCGCTGGTTTCGAGTGCGATCGACGTGAAGCCTGCCTGCTCGACGAGAGCGGCGAAGACGGCGTTCCGGAGACGGGGGAACTCGTCCTCGCTGTGCATGGGCTCTCCGAACCCGAGCAGTCGTGGCCGGTGCGGCAGGTGGGCGATCTCGGCCGCGATGGCGGCGCTGAGCGTCCGATGGTCGGTGCTGTCGGCGCTGATCACAGGGGTGGGGATGCCGCTGGTCATGCGGGGGCCTTCCGATCTGTCGATTACCGCGTTTGACCAGCTCAACCGTATCGTTGAACAATCGATTGAAACTTCGGAAGCGCCATTCGCAGGTGAGCGCCGAGAAACCTTCAATCGGATGGAAAGACAGGCTGATGCGGCCGATCGATCTGGCGCGGACACACGGGCTGTCGACTCAAGCGGTGCGCAACTATGAGGACGCAGGTCTGCTGCCGCCGGCCGCGCGAACCGCGTCGGGGTACCGGCGCTACTCCGAGCGCCACGCGCTCGCCCTGGAGGCCTTCGTGGCCCTGGTCCCCGGTCACGGGCACCCCGCTGCCCGCGCGATCATGGTCGCCGTCAACGCAGACCGGCTCGACGACGCGCTCGACCTGATCGATCGAAGCCATGCCGCGCTCGTCTCGGCGCGCGGGATCGTCGATGCGGTCGAGACCACCCTGAGAGACATCACCGTCCAGTCGTGGGACGGTGCCCCGGTCTCGATCGGGCCGCTGGCCCATCAGCTGGGTCTGCAGCCGGCGACGTTGCGCCGCTGGGAACGAGACGGGCTGTTGCAGCCTTGCCGCGACCACCAGGGTCACCGGGTTTATGTCGCCGGCGATGTGCGCGATGCTCACCTCATCGGCCAGCTCCGACGGGCCGGTCATGCGATCGCCGACATCCGGTTGCTGCTCGACGAGCTGCGGGATACTCCTGACCCCGCCCAGGTCACTCGTGCGTTGGCCGATCGCCGGCAGGCTCTGAATGCCCGGTCGCGAGCGATGCTGGCCGCGGCAGCGGCGCTGAACCGGTATCTCGACGCGCGGCCCCGCCGGAACGGACCGGGGAAGTCGAGCTCCGCCGCCACCTAGCGGGATCGCTGAACGGTGGCCGGGCTCCCCGGCAGAACGCGGTCGAGCTGGCTGCGCGAGGTGATACCGAGCTTCGCGAACACCTTGCGCAAGTGGTACTGGACGGTGTGTGCGCTGATGAACAGGCGGGTGCCGATCTCCGGGTTCGACAGCCCGTCGCGCGCCAGTCGGGCGATCTGGGCCTCCTGGGCCGTGAGTTCCTCGTGCCCCTCGATCAGCGTGCGTTTCTGGGCGGTCTCGCCGGTGGCCCGAAGTTCACGCCTGGCCCGCTCGGCGAACGCGCCCACGCCCATTCCCTCGAGCATGCCGAGGGCCGTGCGCAGTTGCTCGCGCGCCTCGCCACGGCGACGCTCCCGGCGCAACCATTCCCCGTACAGGAGGTGAGCGCGGGCGCGATCGACACGCAGCCGGGTCTTGCCGAACCGGGCGATCGACTCGCGGTACAGGCGCTCGGCTGCGTCGCCCTCGCTCAGCAGCGCGTGCGACCGCGCCTGAGCCCCCAGCGCCCAATCCGTGCCACTGGCACTGGTCATCTCGGTGAGCCGGCGGCAGGCCTCGGAGGCGGTCTCCGTCATCCCGCATCGTGCGGCGGCCTCAGTCAGCTCGACCAAGGACCAGCACAGCGCGGCAGGCTCCTTGTCGTACGCGGTGGCACGCCGACCCGCGGCCGCCGCCTTGTCGTAGTGGCCGAGGCCGTTGCTCAGCATGGCGTTCGCCCACTCGGCGAAGGTGATCCCGATGCCCTCCCCGCGCCTGGTCACGTCCTCGATCGTGGCCTCGACCAGCGCTGATGCCCAGGCTTCGTCGCCGCGCAACGCGGCGAGTCCCAGTGCGCCGTAGGACGCGAGGCCACTTCCGGTCGCTTCGGTGACCGCCTGCAGTTCGTCCGTCAGCGACGCCGCGGAGGTCAGATCGCCGGCGAGCAGGAGCGTGAACGTGCGCGCGGTGAGGGCGAGCGGAAGCTCGCTGAGGGTGCCGGTCTCGCGCGCGAGCTGGACGTACCGGGCGGAGAGGACGTCACAGCGATGGTCGTCCCATATCCGCATGGCCGTGATGCACGCCAGAAACATCCGGCGCAGCTCCTCGTCGACGGACATACCGGCACCGAACCGGGTCAGAGCCCTTCGCAGTATCGGGACGCCCGCCGCGTACTCCGCATGAAGGGCCGCCGCCGTTCCGTCGAGAAGGAGATCGGGGGCACGCGGGTCACGCAGCGGCGGAGGTGCCGCGCCGGCCGCGCGGGCCACCTCTACGACGTCAGCGCCGGGGTTGGCCAGCCGGCCGGCGAAGGTAGCGGCGAGCAGCGCGTCCAGATAGGTCGCGCGGGAGAGATCCACGTCGATGGGCTCGAGCCGCTTGGCTGCCTTCAGCAGGAGCGCCGCAGCCTCACTGCCCCGGCTGGTGACGAACGCGAGCTGGGCCTTCATCACGTCGACGCTCGCCTGCTGGACCTCGCTGAGCGGCCCGGATTCGGCCATGGCCAGGAGGTCCCGCGCCACGTCGAAGACGCCCGCCTGCATCTTGGCCTGCGCGGCGGCCAGCGCCCGCCCGGCCCGTTGCGCAGGGTCGAGTGTCAGCGTCGCAGCCTGCCTCAGGAATGCGGCTGACGCGGCCAGGCCGCCGCGCGCCTGCGCCCGTCCGGCCGAGCGTTCGAGCTCGACCGCGATGTCCTCGTCCGGACCTGGCGATGCCTGCGCCCGGTGCCAGGCACGCCGGTCAGGATCGAGCTGCGGATCCGTGACCTCCGCCAAGGCGCCATGCGCCTGTTGCCTGTCCTGCGTCGAGGCCGACTGGTAGGCCGCCGAGCGGGCCAGCGGGTGACGGAACCGCACCCGCGTGCCGAACTCGGCCAGACCGGCGTCCGCCGCGGGGGCCGCTGCGTCGGCACCGATCCCGAGCAGGCCGACGGCCCGCCACACGAGCGCCGGGTCGCCGGTCGGGTCCGCCGCCGCAAGCAGCAGCAATCGGCGGGTCCGGTCCGGAAGCGCGCTGACGCGCCGTCGGAAGCTTTCCTCGATGCTGCCTTCGAGCGGTACCGCACCGGGGAGCCCGAACCCGCCGGCCAGTTCCGCCACGGTCAAGCCCTGCGGCAGCTCCAGCAGCGCCAGCGGGTTGCCCCGCGTCTCGGCGACGATCTGGTCCCGCACCCGCCCGTCGATCGGCCCGGTCAGCACCGAATCGAGCAGCGCGCGGGCATCAGCTTCCCGAAGACCCCGGACCGCCAGCTCCGGCAACCCCGCCAGTGCCCCGCCCGGCGCCCTGGCCGCGAACACGAAGCCCACCGACTCCGCCCCCAGCCGGCGGGCGACGAACGCCAGGACCTGCGCCGATGCGTGGTCGAGCCATTGCTCGTCATCGACCAGGCACACCAGCGGCTGCTCCTCGGCGACATGGGACAGCAGGCTCAGTGCAGCCAGACCGATCAGGAACCGGTCCGGGGCCGGGCCGGCGTTCATGCCGAATGCGGTCCGCAGTGCATCTCGCTGCGGCAGCGGCAGCGCCTGCGGCCGATCCAGCATCGGCGCGCACAACTGGTGCATCCCGGCGAACGCCAGTTCCATCTCCGACTGGACGCCGGCGGCGCGCACCACCCTGCAGCCGGATGCGTGCCCGGCCAGGTAGTCCAGCAGGGCCGTCTTGCCGACGCCCGGCTCGCCGTGCATCACCAGGGCTCGGCTTTCACCAGCGCGGACAGCCTCCACCAGCCGGTCGAGCACCTGGCGCTCGGTGTGACGGCCGGCCAGTTCCGGGGTGCACCGCCACATCGGCGAGCTTCCGGGCAGCTGCACGGGAGCCACGTTATCCGCGCGGCGGGCCCACTACCCATGACGACCAGCAACCAGGGGATACGAACCCGGCCCGGGCGGTCACAAGCTTCCTGTCCGACGCCAGCAGCCGGGCGCACGGCTCGGCCGAAACGGGGAAGGGAGCACAGATGGCAACTGTCCGTCACCGTCGTGCGGTCGCTGTACGCCTACCTGCGGAAAGGACGCCGTCATGACCGGGCCCTTGCACGACCAGACCGTGCTCGTCATCGGGCGCGGCAGCGGGATCGCTCGCGCTGTCACGATCGCCGCCCGGGACGCCGGAGCGCGCGTCATCGCCGCCGGCCGCAACCGGGACGGCCTGGTCGCCGCCTACGCCGGAGAGCCCGGCATCTCCGCCGAGTCCGTCGACCTCACCGACGAGCCCTCCATCGCCGCTCTCGGCGAACGGCTCGGAGCCATCGGCCACGTGGTGTCCACCGCCTCCGCCCGCGCCCGCGGCCTCCTCGCCGACCTGGACCGCGACGCGATCCGGCGCTCGTTCGACACGAAGGTGATCGGCCCGCTCATGCTGGTCAAGCACCTGGCACCCCTGATGCCGGCAGACGGATCGATCGTGCTCTTCTCGGGCGTCGCCGCGTCGAAGATCGCGGTCGGGACGATGGGTGTCGCCATCACCAACGGCGCCGCCGACGTGCTGGCCCGCTCCTTGGCCCTGGAACTGGCCCCGATCCGCGTCAACGCCATCTCCCCCGGCGTGATCGACACCGGCGCCTGGGACGACTTCGGCGAGCAGTGCAAGGCGAGCTACTTCGCCGACATCAGCGCGCGGAACCCCGTCCAGCACATCGGGACCGTCGACGACATCGCGAACGGCGTCCTGTTCGCACTGACCAGTCCCTTCCTCACCGGCCAGACGCTGCACATCGACGGCGGCGAGCCACTGACCTGACACCTCCGCACCCGCGGGCACTCCGGAAAGGGAAACGATGGGTCTGTCCTGGCAGCAAGGACCGCTCGCCCCGGGCGCGATCGGCCGGTTCCTCGTGCCCGATCCGCTGCCCGAGCGGCTGTTGTTCGCCGAGCCGCTGCGCCGCCGTATGCGCGTCCGGTTCGGTGGCGCTTGGGTGGCCGACAGCGAAGACGTCGTGCTGTTGCACGAGCCCGGCCGCTACCCGGTGGCCTACTTTCCGCTCGGCGACATCACCGATGGCGTGCTTCAGCCCAGTACGCACACCACCCGGCACGCGGATCTCGGGGCGACGACCTGGTACACCGTCGAGGCCGGTGGGCAGAGCAAGCCGCGCGCCGCATGGCAGCACACGGAACTCCCTGCCCACGCGCGCGATCTACAAGACCGGGTCGCGTTCGCGTGGAGGGCCATGGACGCCTTCTACGAGGAGGACGAGCGCATCGTCGGTCACGCCGCCGACAGCTACCACCGCATCGACATCCGCCGGACCAGCCGGCACCTCCTCGTCCGCCACGGCGACCGCGTCGTCGCCGACACCAGCCACCCCCTGGCCCTGTATGAGTCCGGCTTCGCGCCCCGCTGGTACGTCCCGCGCGCCGACGTCGACGAATCGGCGCTCACTCCCGCAGCGGGCCAGACGTTCTGCCCGTACAAGGGCCTGGCCAGCTACTACGACATCGGCGACGCACATGGTGCGGCCTGGTCCTACCTGGACGCGTGGCCCGGGGTCACACGCATTTCGGGGATGGTCTCGTTCGAGCCGGACAAGGTCGAGGTGCACCTCGACGGGTCACCGCTCCGGCTCGAGCCCGGCCAGTCCGTCGTCGCGCACGGCGTCGACCGCGACCTCACCACCGACGAGGTGTTCAGCTGATGGAGTACCACCTCGAAGTCGTCACCCTGCCCGTGAGCGACGTCGACCGGGCTGCCGCCTTCTACGTCGAGAAGGTCGGCTTCACCCTCGACGTCGACTATCACCCGAGCACCGACTTCCGTGTCGTGCAGCTGACGCCCCCGGGCTCGGCCTGCTCGATCCAGATCGGCACCGGACTCACCGAGGCCCCACCGGGATCGACACGCAGCACCTATCTGATCGTCACCGACATCGAGACGGCCCGTCGCGAACTCAGCGAACGCGGTGTGGACGTCAGCGACCTCCGGCACAAGGCCCCGATCGACGACTGGAAGGGCGGCTGGCGCCCCGGTCCCGACCCCGAGCGCCGGAACTATGCCAGCTTCGCCGACTTCACCGACCCGGACGGCAACACCTGGGTGCTCCAGGAGATCGGTCATCGCCCGGGCACGTAGAACGCGGCTGCGGAGGCGATGACGCCGTCCGTATTCGGGCTCGGGCCGCGTGCGGCTCGTTCGAGAGCAGGGAGGGGACCGGGGATGACTCAGAAACCGAGCACTCCGCACCGGCTCCACCTGTTCTCGGACGCGGTGTTCGCAGTGCTCATCACTGTTCTCGTACTGGATCTGAGGCCGCCGGCGGAGCACTCCTTCGCATCACTCCTACCGCTGTGGCCGACAGGGGTCAGCTACGCGGTCAGCTACCTCTTCATCGCGATCGTGTGGGCCAACCATCACCACCTGATGGGCTTCGCGCAGACCTCGACACCGCGGCTGGTGTGGGCGAACTTCGCCCATCTCTTCACGGTCTCCCTCGTGCCGTTCTCCACGGCCTGGGTCGCCGACTCCAGGTTGGCGGCATCCCCCGTCAGCCTCTATGCAGCCATCTTCTTCCTGGTGGACGCGACCTATCTCGCCCTGTACTGGGAGGCACTGGACCGGCCGAAGCTCGGTGATCCGGCCATGCGACACATCGTTCGAACGCGATCCTGGGTGACCCTGGCCCTCTTCGCAGCAGCGACTGCCGTTGCTCTCTTCGCTCCGGTAGTAGGCATGGCGCTGATTCTCTTCTGCTTGCTCCTCTACATCCGACCCGAACCGCGGTTGTCATCGCCCGACAATTAGCCTGAATCCACGGAGTGGTGTGACGAGTTGCGGTGCGCCTGAAAGGTCAAGGTACTCGCTGGCGCTGCCGTGGTCAGTCGAGCCGCTCAACCGGGCTCGGAACGGCGCCACCTCCAAGCTGCCACATCTCGTAGTTGCCACATTCTGCGGTGATCTCGGCCGTCGCGTGAGCGGCGGCGAGGAAGTCGTCGACCATCGGCGAGGTGCGTGACGCCGCCACTGCGAGGCACACCTGATCGGGTGCCAGATCCGGGATGGGCACGTAGGCGACTTCCGGGTGTGTGTAGAACACGGTTGCCGAACGGGCGAGGAACGAGATGCCCCGGCCGGCCGCGACATGCTCGAGTGTCTCGTCGACCCCGCGCACCAGGTAGCCGGCGTTGGGGTGCGGGCGCTTGGTGGGCTGTGGACCCGTGTCGGCAGGCCAGAGCAGTGGCTCGCCGGCCAGGTCGGCCTCGGTGATGTGTTCCTTGCCTGCCAGTCGGTGGCCGGCGGGCAGCACTGCTACCCGAGTTTCGGTGTAGAGCGGGGCGACGCGCAGGCCGGTCTCGTCGATGGGCGGCCGTACGTAGCCGACGTCGATGCGGCCGTCGAGCAGCATCGGGGCCTGGTCGTCCCATTCGATTCGCTGCATGTCCACGACAACGTCGGGGTGTCGGGTGGCGAACTGGCGTACCGCCGGGGTGACCGCGACGCCTGCCCGGAAGCCGACCATGAGCCGCCGGCTGCCGTGCGCGGCCACGGTCACCCTGCGGCGGACCGCGTGGGTGGAGGCCAGCAGTGGGCCGGCGTCGGTCAGTAGCTGCCGGCCGGCGTCGGTCAGCGTCACGCCGTGGCTGTCCCGGGTGAACAGCGGGGCGCCGAGATCCTTTTCCAGCGCGCGGATCTGCCGGCTGAGCACCGGTTGGGCGATGTGCAGCTCGTCGGCGGCACGGCCGAAGTGCAGCTTGTCGGCCACGGCGACGAAGTAGCGCAACTTGCGCAGGTCCAGATCCATCGAGCCTCCCGGTCCGGCGATGCCTCCAGGGTATCGCCATCGCGGAAAGAAGTCTTGGACACCAACTCGGGCCGGCGGCATCCTGAATTCGACATCGGAACTCGAGAGCAGGCCCTGATCCCGGAATGAGCACGTTGCGAATCAAACGTCGCCCATCGGCTCATTCTTCGGCGTCGACGGCAGAGCTGCTGAAAATGACCGGGTAGAAGCACGCAAGTCGGTGTACGCAACGCTCGAACTGGACCGGTTCGAGCACCTCTCAATCAAACGGAGTGATTGTGGGAAAGTTGGATGGCAAGGTAGCGGTGATCACCGGAGGATCCACCGGCATGGCACTCGCCGGCGCCCGACTGTTCGTCGAGGAAGGGGCGCACGTCTTCATCCAGGCCCGGCGACAGGAAGCACTGGATGACGCCGTCAAGCAGATCGGCCGCAATGTCACCGCGGTCCAGGGTGACGCGGCTGAACTGGACGACTTGGACCGCCTGTACGACACCGTCAAGCGGGAAAGGGGTTCGATCGACGTGCTGTGGGCCAGCGCCGGGATGGGCGAACCCGCCGCGCTCGGCGAGATCACCGAGGAACAGTTCCACCGCACCTTCTGGCTCAACGCGCGCGGCACCCTGTTCACCGTGCAGAAGGCATTGCCGCTGATCAACGACAACGGCTCGATCCTCATGACCGGATCCAACGCCTCCCTCGGCGCCTTCCCCGGCTGGAGCCTCTACGCGGGAAGCAAAGCCGTCCAGCAGGCGTGGGCCCGCGTCTGGCTCAACGAACTGCGCGACCGCAAGATCCGGGTCAACGTCTTGACCCCCGGCCAGGTTGCCACCGCCAAACAGGAAGAACTGTTCGACGAGGCCACCAAGGCCGAATTCGAGTCCCTCATCCCCCGCGGACAGATGGGCCGCCCCGAGGAAATCGCCACCGTCGCCCTGTTCCTCGCCTCCGACGACTCCAGCTACGTCAACGGCTTGGAACTGGTCACCGACGGCGGCACCACCGCCATCTGAACCACGCCAGGAACGCCACGCGGGCAAACACGACGAGGAGTAGCCATGACCGCGTTCGCCGAGCACCGCGCCACCGTCGAGTCCTTCGTCGACTGCATGCACCGCGGCGCCGACACAGACGCTCTCGCTCGTGTCCTCGCCGAGAACGTGGTGCTGACCAGCCCACTCAGCGATGAGCCGCTCACCGGCCGCGAGGCCGTAACGGAAGCCGTCCAGGGCGTCTCCACAGTGGCGGCGGACCTCACCTATAAGGAAGTCCTCAGCGGCGAGACCCATCACGCCGCATTCTTCCGGCTGCAGATCGAAGACACGGAGGTTGACGGGTGGACTATTTCCTGCTCGACGCGGACGGCAAGATCGCCGAAGTGACCATCTGGTGGCGTCCGCTGCCGACCGCCGTCGAGATGCAAGGTCACCTCGCGCCTCTTGTCGGCATGCAACCCTGAGAACTGCGCGCCAAGGAAAAATATCGATCTCGGGATGCCCTCGTCCCATTTTCCTGAGCTGATGTCCTCTTTTGTGAATGGCGGCAGGTTCACGCATCCTAATTCACCGGCGGAAGACGAATGGGGGCCGAGAAAGGCGCGTCAGCTGGCCCAAAAATATCGCGGCCGACGGCCTGAGGCCGGCCCGGCACGAACGAGACAACCGACACCTCGAGAACAGGAACGAGCACACCTCATGAGCAACATCACCCTCATCGGTACGGGAAACATGGCCCGTGCCATCGGCACGCTCGCGGTGGCGGGCGGCAACACCGTCGAGGTCATGGGACGCGATCAGTCCAAGGCCGACGACCTGGCGAAGGCTCTCGGCGGCGCGACGACGGGCAAGTGGGGCGCTGTCCCGGCCGGTGACATCGTCATCACAGCCCTGCTGGCCGACGGTGTCGTTCCGGTCATCGCCGAATACGGAGACGCCCTCGCGGGCAAGGTCATCGTCGACATCAGCAACCCCTTCAACGCCACGGCCGACGGACTGGCCCACAGCGGGGAAACCTCGATCGCGCAGGAAGCCGCCAAGGTAGCCCCGGCCGGCGCCAGCGTGGTGAAGGCGTTCAACACCATCTTCCGTCATGTCCTGGAGAAGGGCCGGCCCAACGTCTTCCTCGCCGGCGACGATGCGCAGGCCAAAGCGGGGGTGACGGCATTCATCGAGAGTCTCGGGCTGCGCCCGCTGGACGTCGGCGACCTGAAGATGGCGCACTGGCTGGAGGGGGCGGGCTTGGTCACCATGGGCCTCGCCCGCCACGGGGTCGGTAACTGGGACTTCGCCCTCGGCGTCACCGAATTTCCCGGCTGAGCCGCAGTCGTCCAGCCGGATTGCCGAGTGAGCCGCCGCCGCGATTCGGCGGCGGCACCCCGGCAGACCATCGACGACAGTCAGATCGAACAGGGAGCAGCAGCATGCGCGTTTTCGTCACTGGCGGGACCGGCCATTCCGGTGCGCACATCATCCCCGAACTCATCGCCGCCGGGCACGAGGTCACCGGCCTGGCCCGGTCGGACGCTTCCGCGGCGGCGCTGTCCACGCTCGGCGCGAAGGTGCGACGCGGCAGCCTCGCGGATCTCGACGGGCTCAAGGAGGCGGCAGCGGACTCCGACGGTGTCATCCACGTCGCGCACCGGCAGGACCTGCTTCCCTCCGGCGGGATGGACGCCGTGGCCGCCGCGGAGCTCCCGGTCATGCTCGCCTACGGCGAGGCACTCGCCGGAACCGGAAAGCCACTGGTCGCGGCCGGGAGCATCGGCTCGCCCGGCCACCACCTGGGCCGAGCGGCCACCGAAGAGGACCCGGCCCTTCCCAGCGGCGATGAACACAAGGGCACCCTGCGGGCCCGCAACGTCGTGGAAAGGGCCGTGGTCGGCCTCGCCGACCAGGGAGTGCGGTCCTCGATCGTGCGGATCGCCACCATCATGCACAGCACCACCGATAGTGCCGGCTTCCTCCCGCTGCTGATCGCGCTCGCCAAGGAGAAGGGCTTCGTCGGCTACCCCGCAGACGGCGCGAACCTGTGGAACGCGGTGCACGCCCGCGACGCCGCCTCCTTATTCCGCCTGGCACTGGAGAAGGGCCCGGCCGGCAAATACTGGCACGCAATCGGGGACGGGGGAATCCCGTTCCGCGATATCGCCGAGGCTATCGGCACCCGTCTGGGCCTGCCCGCCGTGAGTGTTCCCGTGGACGTGCTGATGCTGCCGGCATACTTTGGGCCCCTCACCAATCTGGTCACGCTGAACCTGCCGGCGTCCAACCTCGTCACCCGCCAGGCCCTCGGCTGGGAACCCGCTCAGCCCGGCCTGCTCGCCGATCTCGACAACAGCCACTACTTCACCGCCGTCACCGCAGCCGCCAACAACGACGTGGCGACGCTGCAAGAGTTCGTCACCCGCATGCAAGCCGGTGACCGGACCGAGGCCCTGGACATGATCGATGCGGACGCGGTCTGGCGGGAAGCGGACACCCTGCCCTGGTCAGGCGAGTGGCGAGGACCCGACGGGTTCGTCCGACTGGACTGTGAGATCAACACGCTGGCAGAGATGACTGTGCGGGACTACACCATCGTCGAAGCCGGCGAGGTAGTGGAGATGCGGCTTAGCGCCGTGTTCACCTCCCGCAAGAGCGGGCGCCGACTGCCGATGGAGATCGTGGAGCACTACACGGTGCGCGACGGCAAGATCCACGGCGCGAACGCCTTCTACAAAGACACCCAGGCCGTCAACGACCTGATCAAGCACGGCTGACCCGCCCAACGCACAGCACTGCTGCGCGGGCGTACTCGTGACGGCGTGACATCGTGGCCTGCGACGGGCTCAAGGGCCTGCCCGACCCCGGACAGACCGGCCGATCACACCTGCCTTCAGACCTACCGACAGCGGATCGCCAAGATCACGAGCAGCGAGGATCCACCTCAAAGCCAGGCCGCGGATCCGGGATCAGATCCATCCGCGAACCGCAGCCAGGGCGTCCACCCCTCATTCGATCCGCGGGCGAAGGTCGTCCCTCACGCTCCTACCGGAATCCAGGGCGACACCCGATCCCGGTCGAGGAGATCGGGGCGCCCCAGAGAACCCAGCATGCTGTGCACAGCGACCTCGGCGTCCCGAGTCCAGTCATGGCACTGCTGCTTGGACCGGCACAGCATCGGCGCACGGCTCTGCGCGGCGGAGACGATCAAACCTGCATCGGCCCTGACCTGCTCGTTCTCGGTGGCCGGGTCACGAAGCTGCATGCCGGCCGAGGCAACGATGTCGGCGACATCGGACAGACGGGTCTGCAGCCACTCCCACGGCGCGGCCTTGACTGCCTTGTCCCAGTGCCGCTCACACGGCTCGACGCCCACGAAGTGCGGGTGAAAGTGCGCCGCCTCGAACGCGCCTGGGCTGCCGTCGAGACGATCGAACAGGTCCGCCCGCCACACCGGCTGATCGACCACGATCACCTGGGCAGCCGACTCGGAGCCACGGCGGGGTTGGGGGGCCAACAGGCGAACCTCGACGCGCGCGCCGTGCTCCATGTGGCTGTCGGTGAGATCGATCTCGAACCAGTGCCGTACGAGAACGGCAACCTCATTGAAGACGAAGGCATGCTGCACGTGCTGCTCCTGTCCGATCGCCGGATTCTCCGGTTGCGGATACCTGCCTACCGCTCCGGCAGCCCGGTGACCAGTAGCCCGTGATCGTGATCGACGACAGCCGGCGGCCCTATGCCGACCGCCCAGAGCGGCATGCCGCAGAGTCTTCTGCGGTCGTCTGGGTGTCCGGGAGATCACCGCTGTGCCCGGCCAGACTCGGGTTCAGCCGGACGGCGACCAGACTGGCGACCGTGGTGATCGCCAGCACACCGACGATGACCAGCAACGACACCGCGATGCTGACCTCGGAGACCGGGATCGGCTGCCCGGCGTTGAGGAACGGCATCTGGTTCTCGTGCAGCGCATGCAGCACCAGCTTCACGCCGATGAACCCGAGGATGACGGCGAGGCCGTACGGCAGGAAGACCAGTTTCTTGAGCAGCCCGCCGAGCAGGAAGTACAGCTGGCGCAGCCCCATCAGCGCGAACGCGTTGGCGGCGAACACCAGGAAGGACTCCTGGGTCAGGCCGAAGATCGCGGGGATCGAGTCGAGGGCGAACAACACGTCGGTGAACCCGATCGCGATCATCACGATGAGCATGGGGGTCACCCAGCGCTTGCCGTCGAGCTTCACCGTGGTCTTCGAGCCGTGGAACCTCCCGGTCACCGGCAACACACGGCGCACCAGGGAGACGATCTTCGGTTCCTTCCACTCCTCGTCGTCATCGCCCATGCCTTGCCGGACCATGTTGGCTGCGGTGTAGATCAGGAACGCGGCGAAGATGTAGAAGACCCAGCTCAGGGCATTGATCGCCGCCGCGCCGACGGCGATGAACGCGCCACGCAAGATCAGCGCGATCACGATGCCGAGCAGCAGCACCCGGTGCTGATGGATGGACGGCACCGCGAACGACGACATGATGATCACGAACACGAACAGGTTGTCGACCGAGAGCGAGTACTCGGTGATGTACCCGGCGAAGAACTCGCCGGCGTACTGCGCGCCGGCGAAGTACCAGAGCCCCAGGCCGAAGAGCACGGCGAGCGCGACGTAGAAGAGCACCCAGCGGGTGACTTCGGAGATCGTCACAGCGTGCGGTCTTCGCGAGACGATCAGAAGATCGATCAGGATGATGGCGAGGAGGCCGCCGATGGTGGCGAACCACAGCCATGGGGGGACGTTCACGGGGACTCCAAACGACATGCCGAGGGTTGCCCGAGGTCTCCCCCGTCGATCCCGATGACCGGCGCACCCGGCGAAGCGCCCTGGAGGCCGGCGGCACGAGCCACGACGAGCGGGGCGGACAACGTGCCTGTGAAGCTGTCCGGAGCCACGAGGATCTGTTCGGTGGGTGGGGAGTTCATCGCCTCGATCCAGGTCGATGGGCTGGGGGCGTCGAACGCAGGGTCGGAAAGATCCTCGAACTCGACGATCCCGTCGATATCGAGGCCCATCGCGATCTTGGTGATCCTCTCAAGGATGATCTCGACGTCGAGCGGCACCCGGTCGGCCATGAGCTCGGCGTAGTGCGACGGGATTCGACAGCGAGCCGACTCCGTCGATCTCGACCGTCACCCGGTCACCCGGAACCATCGGACCGACACCGGCCGGACTGCCGGTGAGCACCACGTCACCGGGCCGAAGCGTGATCCACCGCGTCACGTAGGCGAGGATCGTGTCCACCCCGAAGATCATCCGCTCGGCACCCGACTGCTGCACCACCCGGTCACCGAGCCGCGTCGTGACGGTGAGGGCGACCGATTCCGGAGGCTCGGTCTCGATCCAGGGGCCGAGCGGGCAGAACGTGTCCGCGCTCTTGGCCCGTGCCCACTGGCCGTCGGCCCGCCAGTCGTGGGCGGTGACGTCGTTCGCGCAGGTGAAGCCGAGAACGTGGTCCATCGCGTCCTCCCGACGGACCGACCGGGCGAGCGTTCCGATCACGACGGCCAACTCCCCCTCGTACTCCAGTCGCTCGACCTCGGGTGGCGCCTCGATGGCGGCCTCGGGACCGATGACGGAGTTGGGCGACTTCAAGAACAGCGCCGGACGATCCGGCCAGGGGCGGCCCTTCTCCTCGACCTGGCTGGCGTAGTTGCTTCCCACGCAGACGATGGTTCGCGGGTCGCAGGGAGCCAACAGGGTCACCTCGTCGAGCCGGGCGACGACGTCACCCGCGGTGTTGTCGCCCTTCTCGTCGGGGCCGAACGCGCGGACGAGGTCCCCCGCCGGTGAGGGCTCGATGACACCCCGGCCCTCACGGCCCTCGATGCCGTAACGGACGATGCGCATGAGGTCTCTCAGTCCCGTGGCGCCGCACCCGCGAGGGCCTCGCGGACCAGCTCGAGTGGGTGCCACGCGGTCCGGCCGACCCCGTGGAAGATCTGCTGACGACACGAGACGCCCGTTGCCGCGACGATCGTGTCCTCGGGTTCCGACTCGATGGCAGGAAACAGCCGGTCGCGACCCACCGTCATCGAAGTCTCGTAGTGCTCGGCCTCGAACCCGAACGATCCGGCCATGCCGCAGCAGCCCGACTCGATCTCGACGACCTCCAACCCGGGGATGCGTCGCAGCAGCGCCATCGTTGCCGCCGTGCCCACCTCGGCCTTCTGATGGCAGTGGCCGTGGAACACGACTTTCCGCCCGCGGAGCCACGAACTCTCGTCGAGCCGGAGTCGCCCCTCGTCGATGGCCTCGGTGAGCAACTCCTCGACCTGCCGTACCCGCTGCTTGACCTGCGCGACCTCCGGCGTGTCCGACAGCAGCGCGATCGTCTCGTCGCGCAGAGTGAACACACACGAGGGCTCGCATCCGACGATCGGCGACCCAGGCACGGTGTCCCTGGCGAGCGAGGTGACCAGGCCTGCGGCCTTCTTCCGTGCGTCGTCGAGCAGCCCCTTCGACAGGCTCGACCGGCCGCAGCAACCGCCGCCGGCCATGTCGACGTTCCACCCGGAGGCCTCGAGCAGTTCGATGGCGGCCTTGCCGATGTGCGGTTCGGTGAACGTCGTGAAGGAGTCAGCCAGCCAGTTCACCGTTCCGACCGTGCCCGCCGGCCGGCTCCGTCGGCGACCGCGGCGCTTGTTCCAGCGAAGGAGGTTGTCGCGGGCGAACTCCGGCATCGGCCGCGCTGCGGCGATCCCGACAGCGCGCTCCATGAGCGCGCGCATGACGCCCCACCGTCCCGGCAGGTTGGATATCGGAGCGGTGGCCGAGCCGAGCCGGTTGAGCAGCCGGATGGAGCCGAAGATGCGCGACCGCATCGGCGTGCCGTGCATCTCGTGATGGTGATGCAGCGTCTCGGCCTTGAGCGCCGCCATGTCGACACTCATCGGGCATTCGCTCTTGCACGCCTTGCACATCAGGCAGAGATCCAGGATCTCGTGCAGCCGTTCGCCGGCAAGCGCGGTGTGGGGGTCGGGCTCCGACAGCGCCTTGACCAACGCGTTGGCCCGCCCTCGAGTGGAGTGCTCCTCCTGCATGGTCGCCTGGTAGGAGGGACACATGACCCCGGCCGTGGTCTTGCGGCAGACGCCGATGTTCATGCAACGGTCGGCCGCGTCACGCATCCCGCCACCGACGACCTCGAACTGCAGCATCGTCTTCAGCGGAGGCGCCGGGGTGAGCGCGTCGCGGTCCCGGAGGTTCTCGGTCATGGGCGGGGCGTCGACGATCTTACCGGGGTTCATCAGTCCGGCCGGGTCGAACAGCCGCTTGACCGTGCGCATGGCGTCGTAGAGCTCGTCACCGAAGATCTCCCGGTTGAACTCGCTGCGAGCCAAACCGTCCCCGTGCTCGCTCGAGTTGACCCCGCCGTACTCGCGAACGAGGTCCTTGATCTTCTCCGCGACGTGTCGCATCGTCTCGACCTGCGCCGGGTCGGTGAGGTCGACGAACGGCCGGATGTGCAGGCAGCCCACCGAGCAGTGCCCGTAGAAGCCGGCCTCGAGCCGGTGCTCGTCGAGGATCTCCTTGAAACGCTTCGTGTACTCGGCCAGGTGCACCGGTGGCACCGCGGTGTCCTCGATGAACGCCAAGGGTCGTCGTGTCCCCTCGCCTGCGGCCATCAGCAGCCCCAGACTGGACTTCCGGACCTTCAGCAACGCGGCCTGCTCGGCCGCCGTGACGGCCTTGAGCGTGTGATAGCCGTGCCCGTTGCGATCCCACAGGGCCGCCACGTTGTCGAGCTTCTCGACGAGCTCGGCCTCGTCGTCGCCCGAGAACGACACGAACAGCAGCGCCGCCGGGTCTCCGACGAGGTGCTGCCCCAGGTCCGCGTACTCGATCTTCTTCCGGGACAGGTCGAGGATCGTCTTGTCCATGAGCTCGACCTGATGCGGGTCGCAGCTCAGTGCGTCCTCTGTCGCCGAGATCGCCGCGTGGGTGGTCTCGAAGTGGCCTACCGCATAGACGGTCTTCCGGGGCTTCGGCACCAGGTCGACCACCGCGCGGGTGGCGACGACCAGGGTTCCCTCCGCGCCGACGACGAACTTGGCCAGGTCGAACGGGTTGCCCTCGCCGTAGCCTGCCAGCCGGTCCAGCCGATACCCGCAGGCCCTCCGCCAGAACATCGGCATTCCGGTCGCGATGGCCTTCTCGTTGGCCGTCACCAACTGGGGCAGCTCGCGGTAGATGCGGCCCTCGAGGGTGTTCGCCTCGGCCCGGCGCAGGCGCTCGTCCTCGTCCACGGGTTCGAAGCGGGCGCACGATCCGTCGGAGAGGACGACGTCGAGGGCACGGACGTGATCGATCGTCATGCCGAAGGTCAGCGAGCCACTACCCGCCGAGTTGTTCCCCAGCATGCCGCCGATGGTCGCGCGGTTGCTCGTGGACGTGTCGGGCCCGAACATCAACCCGTGCTCTGCGGCAGCTCGGTTGAGCTGGTCCTGCACGACCCCGACCTCGACGACCGCGGTCCGGGCGTCCGGGTCGATCTCGACGATGCGATTCATGTGGCGGGAGAAGTCGAGCACCAGGCCGGGCCCGACCGTCTGCCCGGCAAGGCTGGTACCCGCGCCGCGGGGAACGACCGGGACACCGAATTCGGCGGCCGTCCGCACCACGGCCACCACATCGTCTTGATGACGCGGGAACACGACCCCGGCAGGCATGATCGAGTACATGCTCGCGTCCCGCGAGAACAGGTGGCGGGTGTAGTCATCGAAGGCGACCTCGCCCGAGACACGGGATCGGAGGACGCGCTCCAGATCGGTCTCGTACTCCGCTCGACGGGCGCTGTCGATCAGCTCGGCGGTCATGATGGTCAACCTCTCGCGTCGAATCGGGTGGGCCGGCAGTGCGATGGCGTCGGGCGCACGCCGGTCAGCCGGCCTGCAGGCGCTCCAGCGCAGCATCGAGGCCGCGTGGATCGACGGGGATCCCTGCGAGGTTGAGCCCCATCTGCACACCGGCGAGGGTCCCGGCGAGGGTGAGGTCGTTGAACGCGCCGAGGTGACCGATCCGGAAGACTTTTCCGGCGAGCTTCCCCAGACCCGCTCCCAGCGACATGTCGAACGTGTCGAGAATGACCGCACGAATCTTGTCCGCGTCGACTCCCTCCGGCACGAGCACCGCCGTCAGCGAGCCGGAGTACTCACGTTCGTCGAGGCAGAGAACCTCCAGGCCCCAACCACGCACGGCCGCGCGAGTCGCTTCCGCGTGGCGGGCGTGGCGGGCGAAGACGTTCGGGAGACCCTCCTCGTCGAGCAGCCGCAGAGCCTCCTTGAGGCCGTACATGAGGTTGGTGTTCGGCGTGTACGGGAAGAACCCGCGCTTATTGGCCGCAAGCATCGGGCCCCAGTCCCAGAACGTCTTGGGCAGGGTTGCCGACGTGGACGCCTCGAGAGCCTTGTCGCTCACGGCGTTGAAACTCATGCCCGGCGGCAACATCAGCCCTTTCTGGGAGCCGGCGACCGTGACGTCGACGCCCCACTCGTCGTGGCGGTAGTCGATCGAACCCAGCGACGAGATGGTGTCGACGAGCAGGAGGGCCGGGTGCTCGGCCGCGTCCATAGCCGCACGGACGTCGGCGACCCGGCTCGTGACGCCCGTGGACGTCTCGTTGTGCACGACGCACACGGCCTTGATCGTGTGTGCGGTGTCTGCGGTGAGCTTCTCGGCCACCACCTCGGGGTTGGCCCCGTGCCGCCAGTCCCCGGGCACGAAGTCCACCTCGAGCCCGAAGCCACGTGCCATCTCCTGCCACAGGGTGGAGAAATGACCGGTCTCGAAGCAGAGGACCTTGTCTCCCGGACTCAGCGTGTTGACCAGCGCCGCTTCCCACGCTCCCGTGCCGGTGGCCGGGTACATGATCACCGGTTTCGTGGTGCCGAAGACCCGTTTGACGTCGCGGAGCAGCTCGAGGCCGAGGGCTGCGAACTCGGGCCCTCGATGGTCGATCGTCGGCGCCGACATCGCCCTCAGCACCGAGTCCGGGACGTTCGTCGGGCCTGGGATCTGCAGGAAGTGTCGACCTGTGGCAGTGGTCATGTCTGTCCTCCGGACTGCGGACGTGAAGCCGACTCGGCCTGAATCCGTATAGCGGAAAAGTTATACCGTCTGGCGAACTGTAGTCGTAGCCTCGCTCCGCGTCGAGACCCGTCGACCGCCCCGCCGTTCGGACGCTAACGACGGGCAGCTCCCGCCTTGACGGGTCGACGTGACGTGGACAATACTCGATCCCGGAATTGTTTTTCCGCATCGCGGATCAAATGAGCTTCTCTCGCGCGCTCCCCGACATCGCGTCACCGCCGACCCCAGGGGGATCACATGTCGATACAACTCGTCACGATCGTGGCGTTGGCCCTGGTCTTCGTGATAGCGACGGTGCTACCGGTCCACATGGGCGTGCTGGCGTTCGTCGCGGCGTTCGTCGTGGGGATCGCCTTCGCCGGTCAGAGCACCGACGACATCGTGGCGGGATTCCCCGGCGATCTGTTCGTCATCCTCGTGGGGGTGACGTTGCTCTTCGCGATCGCGAAGGGCAACGGAACCGTCGACTGGCTGGTCCAGGTCGCTGTCCGCGCGGTCGGAGGCCGGATCGCCCTCATACCGTGGGTCATGTTCATGGTCACCGCCGCCCTGACGGCCGTGGGCGCGGTCGTACCCGCCGCCGTCGCGATCATCGCCCCGATCGGCATGGGCTTCGCCACGCGGTACCGGATCAACCCCATGCTGATGGGCCTGCTGATCATCAACGGCGCCAGCGCCGGCGGATTCTCGCCGATCAGCATCTTCGGCAGCATCGTCAACGGTGTCGTGGGGCGGAATGCCCTGCCGAGCGACCCAGGCCTGCTGTTCCTGTCCTCCTTTCTGTTCAACCTCGTGCTCAGCGGCATCGTGTTCTTCCTCTTCGGCGGTCGCGAGCTGCTGAAGCGCCAAACCCCCGCCATCAGCCTCGCCCCCGCGCGCGACAAGGCGGACACGCTGCGGGTCAGCGCGTCACAGACCGCGCATGTCGAGCACGTGACGCGCACCGCGACCGCGGTTGCCACCGGCGGTGCAGGCACGCCGAGCAGTGGCGGCACCGGAACAGCACCGGACGAGGCCGAACCGACGTCCCCCGCGAGCGACACCCCCGCCGGCGCCGAGCCCGGGAGCCGGGACGAGACCGATGAGAAGCCTGCCTCCCTGACGCGCGACCATGTCCTGACCCTCCTGGGCCTGGCCGCCCTCGCGATCGGAGCCCTGGCGTTCGGACTCGACGTGGGTTTCACCGCCCTCACCGTGGCCGCGCTGCTCTCGCTCGCCTCGCCGGCGTCGGCGAAGGCCGCGATCGGTCAGGTGGCCTGGCCGACGGTGCTGCTGATCTGCGGCATCGTCACGTTCGTCTCGCTGATGGAGAAGGTCGGGACGATCGACTGGCTCGGTCACTTGGTCACGACGATCGGCGCGCCCCTGCTGGCTGCGATCATCATCTGCCTCATCGGGGCCATCGTCTCCGCGTTCGCCTCGACCACAGGCATCCTCGGTGCTCTCATCCCGCTCGCCGTGCCGTTCCTGTTGGCAGGACACATCGGCGCCGTCGGCCTGATCATCGCGCTGTCGATCTCGGCGTCGGTGGTCGACTCGTCTCCCTTCTCGACGAGCGGGGCACTCGTCGTCGCGAACTCCCCGGAGGCCGGGCGCGAACGGGTCTTCCGGGGATTGATGGTGTGGGGCTTCAGCATGTGCGCCCTCGCTCCGATCGCGACATGGCTGATCTTCGTCGTCCCGGGATGGTTGTAGCGCGACCCGGCGGCGCGGCTCTGCTCCCCGGAGCCGCGCCGCGGCGGCTTGTAGGCTCCAGCTCAGTGGCCCTCGGCTCGGACATTCGGAGGGGAACGACGTGGTGCGACCCGCCAGCAGCGGTGGCTCGAACGGAGTCCAGTCGATCGATCGCGCCTTCGTGCTCCTCGACGTACTGGCGCAGGCCGGGAGCGCCATGGCCGCAAACGAACTGGTCACGGCATCCGGCCTCCCCCAGCCCACCGTCCACCGCCTGACCCGCACGCTCATGGAGTCCGGCCACGTGCGCCAGCTGGACAACCGTCGCTACACACTGGGACCGCGGCTCATCAGCCTCGGCGAGGGCGCAGCACGCATGCTCGGGGCGCGGGCGCAGCCTGATCTCGCTGTGCTCGCCGTCGAGATCGGAGAGACGACCAAGCTGGCGCTGCTCGACGGCGAACGCGCCGTGTACGTCGCGCAGGTGCCGGGCCGTCACTCGATGCGCATGTTCACCGAGGTCGGTCGCCGGGTCTATTTGCACAGCACGGGCGTCGGCAAGGCAATTCTCGCGCAGCTACCCGCCGAGTCGGTGCGGAGGGCATTGCTGGCCGCCGCGACTCCGCGGCTGACCGACCGGACGCTGGTCGACATCGAGGAGATCCTCGAAGAACTGGAGAAGATCCGGCAGGCGGGGTACGCCGACTCCGACGAGGAGCAGGAAGTTGGCCTTCGGTGCATCGCCGTGGCGGTTCCGGGCGCTCCGACACCGGCCGCTATCTCGTTGTCGGGCCCCACGTACCGTCTGACCCCCGACAGGACAGACGAAGCGGTCCGCCACCTGCACTCCACAGCGCAGCGAGTGTCGGAATACTTCTCGTGAGACCGCCGCACCCGGCCCTCCACATTCCGGGTCACGATGTCAGCGGTCGGAATCGGGTTGCTGTCACCGGGATCGGTCTCGCACTCGCGGTGTCAGGCGAAACGCTTGCCCACGGCGGTTGCGGCCGCGCTCAGTAGAGGCACCACTCTCTCGACCACTTCGGCAGTGAGTCGACTTTCCGGCCCGGACACCGAGATCGCCGTCAGCGTCGGCGCGTCGGGTACGGGAACCGCAACGCAGCGGACGCCGAGCTCGTTCTCTCCGTCGTCGACAGCGTGACCTCGTTCGCGGATCTCGGCCAGGACCTGCAGGAGAACGTCGAGATCGGTGATCGTCCGATCGGTCATCGCCGGCATGCCGGTCGAGGTCATGATCCTTCGTACCGCGGAGTCAGGCATCTGCGAGAGCAGCGCCTTGCCCACGCCCGTGGCATGAAGGTGGACACGGCGTCCCAGCTCGGTGAACATGCGCATCGAGTGGTGCGAGGGAACCTGGGCGACGTACACAGCCCGATCCCCGTCGTACAAGGCCATGTTCGCGGTCTCGCCCGCGACATCAGCGAGCTCCCGCAGATCGGGTTGGGCCCCGGCGGCCAGCATTCGCGAGGCGCTTTCGCCGAGTCCGACGAGCCGAGGTCCGAGTGTGTACTGCCGTGAAGCGTTCTGCCGTACGTGGCCGGACTCGGTTAGCGTGCGAATGATTCGGTGGATCGTCGGCAGCGGTAGGCCAGACGCCGCGGCGAGTTCACTGATGGACATCTGGCCGCCGGCCTCTGACATCAGATGCAGCAGGTGGAAGGCTCGCCCGACCGACTGCACTCCGACCGACGTTTCCGGGGCCAATTGTTCCTCCCGATCGGCTGCGGGGGAGCTGACGTCTCGATAACCCCTCGGCGGAAGTCTACTCGTGCCCCTCCTACCGACTACTGGTCCAGCCGCAAGTCCTCCCGAATCCGACGACGACGGCGACGACGGTCATGTGGGACGAGTCCTACCGCGGCAGCCGTTCCCCGCATGGCGGAGTCCCGCCCCCTCCAGTGCGACGGGTCCCCGATCAGCGCGTCCACCATCTCCGGTGACATGCCGTGCAGGTAGTCCGCCTCGATCAGGTAGAGGCCCATCTTGAGACCCACGACCCCCGATCGCGGGCCACCCGCCTCCGTCACCAGGCCCGCACCGGCCCCCCGCGCGACATGCGTCGCGGACCGGGGTGCCAACCGTCGGCGACCTCACGAGAAGGCCTGCGGCGGTGGTGCGGTGCTCCGGCGCACCACGAGCCGGTTGGGAACGATCGTGAAGCCGTGCTCGGGCTCGTCGGTACGAATCTGCCGCAAGACGCCTTGTACGCACTGGCGGCCGACCTCGGCGAAGTCCTGATGCACCGTCGTCAGCGGCGGGAAGAACGAGGCCGAATGCGGAATGTCGTCGAATCCGACGACGCTGACGTCGCCGGGCACCGCTCGGTCCCGCTCGTGCATCGCACGGAGCACCCCGAGCGCCATCTCGTCGTTCGCCGCGAACACCGCTGTGCAATCCGCTTCATCGGCGAGGCGGAGCCCCGCGCGGTATCCGGATTCGGGGGTCCAGTCGCCGCGGACCACCGGGGGTACAGCCAGGCCGGCGGCGCGGAGGGTCGCCGCCCAGGACTCCTCGCGGCGCTGTGCGGCGAAGGACGCCGCCGGCCCGGCGACATGCCAGACCGTGCGATGACCGAGGTCCAGTAGGTGCTGCACGGCGGCACGTGCTCCGCCCGTCTGGTCGGTGTCGACAACGCTGTATCTGGCACCCGCGTCATAGTCGCCGACGACCACGGGCATTCCCCGCGGCAGGTCGACGGCGGCGCTGTCGAGGAGGTGCATCTCCATGACGATGATCACCGCGTCGACCGCCAGCTCTTCGAGGCGGGTGAAGGCACCGCGGAGGCTGCCCTGCGTCGGCACCGCGACGGGCAGCAACGTGATCGCATATCCCGCTTCGGCCGCCGACGTGGCGATGCCCTCCACCGTGCGCGTGCTGCCCGTGGTGGACAAGGAGAAGACGATGACACCGATCGTGCGGAACTCCCCGCGCTTGAGGGCGCGGGCCGCGCTGTTCGGCCGGTAGCCGAGTTCGGCCATCGCGGCCAGCACCGTGGCCCGGGTCGACTCGACGACGCCGGGGAAACCGTTCGAGACGCGGGAGACGGTCTGGGCGGACACCCCGGCGCGGCGGGCGACGTCGGCTATCGACACCCGCCGCCCCCGCCGCACGCGCGCCGGGGGCGCGGCGCCGTCCACCACCGTCAGCTCGCCGTCGTCCATGCTCGGAATTCTCGCCCGCCCCTCGTCGGACGATTCGGGTAGCCGGACACACCCGCACGACGTCACCGCCGTGTCACCAGCGGCAGCAGCCGTAGCGAGAAGGTGGTGGAGGCCGGCATGAGCAGGCTTTCCGGCGACGGGCCAGGCCCGCACGATGCCGACCCGAGCCCGCTCTGCCCGACGTCGAGGTTCACCCACAGCCGATCGCCCGCGACCAGCTCGTGCGGGTGCGCGGCCGCGTCGAGCTGCTCGCTGGTCCATCGCCGGGCTGTGAGGTCGATCGTCGGCAGGCCCTCCACCCGCAGCCCGCCGTCCGGGCCGGTCAGCTCCGCCCAGCGCACTCCGCGGCGGTTGCCGTTCTCCTGCGGGTGCACATACGGCGTCCGGAGCTCGGCCACGGTCGCCTGGAACCGGCCGACCCGCACCGCAGTGCCGCTGTCGGCGTAGGACTCCCCCGGGCCGGTACCGAACCACGTCACGGTGTCGAGCGCGGCCGGCAGGCCGGTGCGCAGGCCCAGCCGCGGCAGCGGCACCTCCCACGGCCCGTGCGGTTCGACGGTGACGTCCAGGCGCACGGCCGTCTCGGCCTTCTCGCCGTCGGCGGTCCACCGATACCGGACCCGCATCGCCACGTCCGTCGCGGCTGCTGCGACCCAGGTCGTGACGACGAGCGCGCCGTCGGCGAGCCGGACGTCGTCGACCCGGTGCTCCAGGCGGTCGAGGCCGATGGCCTGCCACTGCGCGAGAAGCGAGGCACCCTGGCCCGCCGCGGCTCGCTGCGGATGGCCGCGGTCGTTGTCGGTGGGCGCTCGCCACAGATCCAGGCGGAGCCCGTCGACAAGTAGGTCCCCGATCCGGCGCAGCGCACCATCGGCGTCGAACTCGGCGGGCCCGACGAGGTGGCCTCCACTGTGGACGGTTGCCGCCCACCGCGCGGGCTCACCGACCGGCGGCACCGGTGCAGCAGGCGTGACGAGCAGTTGGCCCTGGCCGACGACATGCCCGGCAGGCGCCCACGGTTCGTCGGCAGCGAGCTCCGCCCGGACGGTCAGCCAGCTCTCCCCCGTGGTGAGCGGCAGCTCCGGAACCTCCAGCACGGCGGTCTGACCCGGATCGAGCGCAGCGGTGGGGAGCTCGCCCTTGGCGATCTCCGCTCCCTCGGTCTCCAGCGTCCAGCGCAGGGTCACGTGGGTGAGATCGCGGACGTCGTACCTGTTGGTGACGGCGATGCCCGAGCCGGCCGCCGGGGCGATCCGGACCGGCGCGATCACGGCGGCCAACTCCAGCAGCCCGGGCGAGGGCGTGCGGTCGGGGAACAGCAGCCCGTCGGCGATGAACGTGCCGTCGTGCAGGCGTTCGCCGAAGTCTCCGCCGTAGCCGAAGAACTCGGTGCCGTCAGCCGTACGGGTGCGCAGCCCGTGGTCGATCCACTCCCACACGAACCCGCCGTGGCAACGCGGGTAGCGCTCGAACAGCGCCTGGTACTCGGCGAGGCCGCCCGGCCCGTTGCCCATGGCGTGTGCGTACTCGCACAGCACGAACGGCAACGTGCGCCTGCGGGCGTCGGCAGCGGGATCCGGATGCGGTTCCTCGGCGCGGCGCCCGATCTGCTCCACCTCAGACGGTGGCGCGTACATCCGGCTGTAGACGTCGGAGTTCGCAGCAGAGCGGTCGTGCTCGTAGTGCAGCGGGCGGGAGGGGTCGATCGACCGGATCTCCGCAGCCATCGCAGCGAGGTTGACCCCGCTGCCGGCCTCGTTGCCCAGCGACCACATCACCACCGAGGGGTGGTTGCGGTCGCGGTACACGGTCCGACGGGCGCGGTCCAGATACGCCGCGCGCCAACGGGGGTCGTCCGACGGGTTGTTCCGCCACTCGACCAGGACGAACCCGTGGGTCTCGAGATCGCACTCGTCCACCACGTAGAGGCCGTACTCGTCGCACAGTTCGAGGAAACGCGGATGCGGTGGATAGTGGCTGGTCCGCACCGCGTTGACATTGTGGCGTTTCATCAGGAGGACGTCGGCGAGCATCGTGGCCTCGTCCACGGCGCGGCCCGTATCGGGGTGGAACTCGTGCCGGTTGACCCCTCGGAACAGCAGCCGCCTGCCGTTGACGCGCAGCTCGCCGGCCTCGATCGAGGCGGTGCGGAAGCCGATCCGCAGCGGCACCCGCTCCGTGGCCGTCGCCAGCTCGCCGTCGTAGAGCCGGGGCACCTCGGCCGACCACGGCTCCACGCCGGGCAGCGTGAGCTGCTCGCCGGCCGGCACGTCGACGCCCAGTTCGGGCACCCGCAACCGCGCCGGCGCTCCGCCACCGGTGACCGCGTCCACGCGGAGCTCACCCGCGCCCGTCGCGGCGTCGAACCCGGCGTGCACGGCCACGTCCGTGATCCCGCCCTCGGGACGGCCGAGAAGCGCGGCCTCGCGGAAGATCCCGGACAGCCACCACATGTCCTGGTCCTCGAGATAGCTGCCGGCCGACCACTGCTGGACGCGCACCGCGAGCAGGTTGCGCCCCGGCCGCAGCACCGCGGACACGTCGAACTCCACCGGCAGCCTGCTCCCCGTGGACCAGCCCACCTCGGTGCCGTTGACCCACACCTGCACCCGCGAGTCCACGCCCTCGAATCGCAGCACCGTGGTGCTCGCAGGCCACTCGGCGGGCAGCTCGACCCACCGCCTGTACTCCCCCGTCGGGTTCTCCAGTGGAACCCGCGGCGGATCGACGGGAAAGGGGTACGCGACGTTGGTGTAGGCCGGGCTGCCGTGACCATGGAGCTGCCAGTGTGCGGGCACCGGCAGGTCCGTCCAGCCCACGTCGCTACCGTCGTCGCCCGGATCGGCGCCCGTGTCGGCACGCGGGAACAGCCGGAACCGCCACGACCCGCAGAGGTCCAGCCGCGGCGCGTCGGAGCGCAACCAGGCTCGCGGTTCCAGCGCGTGCGCCGAGGGTTCGTACGGATCCGGCGTCATCGGCATGTATCCCTTCAGCGGGTCGTCGACGACCCGATCTCCGGTGCGGCGAGCGGTGTGCCGTCAGGCACGTGGGATGCAGAAGTCGAAGTCGCAGCCACGGTCGGCCCCCGTGACGTGCTCATCGAACAACTTGCGGTACCCGGTCATCGGGGCCGGCTGGGGAGCAGGCAGCTCCGCCCGGCGGCGGGCCAGCTCCGCGTCGTCGACGAGCAGGTCGAGGCTCGCCTCGCTGACCGACAGCCGGACCCGGTCCCCCGTCCTGACCAAGGCGAGCGGACCGCCGATCGCGGCCTCGGGCGTGACGTGCAGGACGATCGTGCCGTACGCGGTGCCGCTCATCCGCGCGTCGGAGATGCGGACCATGTCGCGCACGCCCTTGCGCGCCAGCTTGGCGGGAATGGGCAGGTAGCCGGCCTCGGGCATCCCGGCTCCGCGCGGACCGGCGTTCTGCAGTACGAGAACGTCCGACTCCGTCACGTCGAGGTCCGGGTCATCGACGCGCTCCGCGAGGTCCTCCAGTGACCGGAAGACCACTGCGCGTCCGGTGGTCTCGAACAGCGCAGGATCTGCGGCAGACCGCTTGATCAGCGCGCCGTCGGGCGCCAGCGACCCCCGCAACCACACCAGCCCGCCCTTGTCCCGGCTCGGTTCCGCGGCCGTCCGTACGACGCTGCGGTCGACCCAGTCCGGCCCCTCCCCCAACACCTCCCCGAGGGTGGCGCCGGTGACGGTGAGCGCGGACAGGTCCAGCAGGTCCCGCAGCTCGTGCAGCACTGCCGGGAGTCCACCGGAGGCGTGCAGGTCCTCCATGTAGTGCGCGCCCGTCGGCTTGAGCTCGACGAGCACCGGCGTCGTCTCGCTGAGCGCGTTCAGCTCGTCCGGATCGATCGGGATCCCCAGCCGCCCCGCCATCGCCGTCAGGTGGACCAGGGCGTTCGTCGAGCCGCCGATCGCGAGGAGCACCCGCAGCGCGTTGCGGACCGACGCCGGGGTGACCACCTGGTCCGGGGTGCGCCCTGCTGCGGCGATCTCGACCGCGGCCGTGCCGGTCGCCTCCGCGATCCGCAGCCGGTCGGAATGCACGGCAGGTGCGGTGGCGCTGCCCGGCAGCGCCATCCCCAGCGCTTCGACGACGCACGCCATCGTGCTGGCCGTACCCATCACCGCGCACGTGCCCGCCGTGGTGGCGAGGTTCCGCTCGACCTCCGCGATCTCCTCGGCACTGACGTCGCCGCCGCGATAGTTCGCCCAGAACCGGCGGCAGTCGGTGCAGGCGCCGAGGCGTTCCCCGTGGTAGCGCCCGGTCGACATCGGCCCGGTCACGAGCTGGACGGCGGGGCGCCCGGCGGAGAAGGCGCCCATCAGCTGCGCCGGGACGGTCTTGTCGCAACCACCGACCAGGACGACGGCGTCCATCGGCTGCGCCCGCACCATCTCCTCGACGTCCATCGCCATCAGGTTGCGGAACATCATCGCCGTCGGGTTCAGGAATCCCTCCCCGAGCGACACCGTGGGGAACTGCATGGGCAGCCCACCGGCCGCGGTCACGCCGCGCACCACCGACGCGACGAGCTCGGGCATCGCCCGGTGGCAGGGGTTGAAGTCGCTCGCCGATGTGGCGATGCCGATCACCGGGCGTTCGAGCGATTCGGGCGCGCGCCCCGTCGAGTGCAGGAACGTCCGGCGTAGGTAGCGGGAGAACTCCCGGTCGCCGTAGTTCGTCAGGCCGCGGTAGAGCCCTCTCTCCTCAGTCATCCCTCCCTCCCGGACGCCGCTGCGTCCTGGAGCACGTCACCCGGGGCACCGCGCAGATGTTCCGCGAGCAGCTCGAGCATGCGCGGAGGGATCGCCCGTGCGGGCGGGCGCACTGCGTCGTGCCGGATCAGCCCACGCAGCACCAGGCTGTGCTTGCGCAGCCCGAGCGCGATGCCCTGCTGGAACTCGAAGTTCACCAGCGGCAGGTAGTCGCGCCACACGTCACGAGCGGCTCCGAACCCACCGGACCGATATGCCGCGACGCAGGCGAGCAGCCCCTCGGGCACGGAGAAGCCGGTCATCGCGCCGGCCGCGCCGACCGCGAGCTCGTCGAGCAGGCACGTGCCGCCGAGCCCGCCGAACACGGGAACCTCGACACCCGCGACGAGCTCGGCCACGGCGGGCGGGCTGGGCGAGGACTCGGACTTCACCGCCGTCACCGCGGGCACTCGCCGGACGGCGTCGACCAGGTCGCGCGCGGCGATCGAGATACCGCTGATGATCGGGTAGTCCTGGACGACGATTCCTTGTCCCGTCCGGTCGGCGACCGTCGTCAGGTGCCGGGCGAGCGCGGCCGGGTCGGGCGACGCGACCTGCACCATCAGCCCGGCCAGCCGCCCGTCCACCAGGTCGAGCACGTTGTCCGCCTCGGCGCAGGCCGCGTCGGTCTCGAGCGCGCTGACTCCGACCACCAGCGGCAGCTGCGGGTCTGCCGCCACCACGGTCTCCACGACGGTCCGCCGCTCGTCGGGCGTGAGCCGGGCCGCCTCGCCGAACACACCGAGCACGGTGAGCCCGGTGGCGCCGATCCGCGCGTAGTGCTGCACCTGGCGGGCGAGGGACTCGGTGTCCACGGCGGATCCGTCGGCGGTCAGCGGCGTGGCCAGCACTCCCCAGACGCCGGCAGAAAGCGGTTCCTTGCTACTGCTCACGGCCTTCCCCTCGATGTCACGGCGGTGGCGACGGTGTACGCCTCGATGCTCTCGGTGCCGCCCTCCCGGCCGTAGCCCGAGAGCCCGACTCCTCCGAACGGTGACGCGGCCGAGGCGAGTGCCGTCTCGTTCACCCCGATCATGCCCACGTCCAGGCCCGCCACCGCAGCGTCGGCCCGGCCGAGGTCGGCGGTGTAGACGTACGCCGCCAGCCCGTACGGCACGTCGTTGGCCCAGGCGAGCCCGTCGTCCAGGGTGCCGAACCGCAGCACGGGAAGGACCGGCCCGAACGGTTCCTCGCGCAGCACGGCAGCGTCCGCGGGAACGTCGGTGAGCACCGTCGGCAAGAAGAAGAAGCCCGGCCCGGCCGGCGCGCGGCCGCCGCACCGCACGGTCGCTCCGCCGGCCGCGGCCTTCTCGACCAGTTCGGCCACGGCGGCGCGCCGCCGCGCGTTGGCGAGCGGGCCGACGTCGCTGCCCGGGTCGGTACCAGGCCCGACCCGCAGCTGCGCGACCAGCCGTTCGACCGCGGCGACGAACCGGTCGTGGACGGCGTCCTGCACGAAGATCCGGCTCGGCGAGATGCAGACCTGGCCCGCGTTGCGGAACTTCGAGCGGACCACCGCCGCAGCGGCGCGGTCGACCGCCTCGTCGTCCAGATCGTCGAGAACCAGCACCGGGGCGTGCCCGCCGAGCTCCAGCGTGAGCGGTTGGAGCCGCTCGGCGGAGAGCCGCACGAGCTGCCGGCCCACCGGCACCGAGCCGGTCAGGCTGATCTTCGCGATCACGTCCGACTCGATCAGCCGCGCGCTGACGCGAGGCGGCTCGCCGGTGATCAGGTTGACCACGCCGTCCGGCACACCGGCGTCGGCCAAGGTCGCCACCAGCGCCATCGCCGTGCGCGGCGCCTCCACAGCAGGGCACACCACGATGCTGCAGCCGAACGCGACGGCGGGCGCGAGCTTGCGGGCGGGCAGCGACGCCGGGAAGTTCCACGCCGTGAACGCGGCCACCGGGCCGACCGGCCGCCGCTCGACCCAGGACCGGCGCCCCGGCTCGGTGGCGAGCACGCGCCCGTAGGCGCGCACGGCCTCGCCTGCGAACCAGCTGAACTGCTCGGCCGACTGGCGCACCTCCGCCCTGGCCTCGTCGAGCGGCTTGCCCTGCTCCTGGGTCAGGACTGCGGCGATCTCCTCCGTGCGCTCCAGCAGCAGCGATGCCGCACGGGCGAGCACCTCGGAGCGCTGGGTAGGAGACGCACGCCGCCAGGTGTCGAACCCCGAGTCCGCCGCAGCGAGGACGGCGTCGAGGTCGGCGTCGGATGCGTCCGGCACCGTGGCCACGACCCGCTCGGTGGCCGGGTCGACCACGTCGATCGTGCGGCCGTCCGACGCGTCCCGCCATTCACCCCCGATGAACAGCTGGTCGGGCACGTCAGGCGCCCTCTCCCGGGACCAGCACCAGCAGGCTGAGCGAGGGCAGCGGAAGTTGCACCTGCAACGTCAGCGCGCCGCCGTCGGCCGTGACGCGCGCATCGTCGGCGAACCGCTCGAGCCCCTGCCGCTGCGTGATCGCGGCCAACTGCTCCGCCGTCGGGTCCTGCGGGGCGCCGACGCCCTGCCACACCGTGTGGCTGTTGCTGTGATCGCGGTCGATCCGCCAATGCTGCAGCGTCCAGGCACCCGGCGTCAGGCCGTCGACCTGCAGGTCGACGACGGTGGGCGCGTCGTCTTCCGCGTACTGGTCGTCGGCGTGGCGCCAGACGAGCACCGCGACGCGGCCGTCGGCCGACGACCTGCTGGCCAGCACGTCGACCTCCTCCGCCAGACCGGCGCCGACGGCGGTCAGGTCGTCCACAGCCACGGCAGCATCCGATGTGGCCCCGATCCGCCGATCACCGAGCTGGGCGAACGCTCGGTAGGCGTTCATCAGCGGCTTCTCGATGCGCGACGCAGTGACGAAGCTGCGGGTGCCCTCGAAGTAGCGCTCGCCCTCCATGGAGAAGCTCCATGTGGTCGCCTCCGCGACCTGCGCAGCATGGCGGGCGTTCAGGTCGAGGACCTTCTTCATCAGCTTCGCCTGGAACACCGGGTAGTACTCGTTGTTGCGATACGCGAAGTTCGCGTTGTCGTAGATCCCCCAGTGCGCGGGCACCGACGCGTCGCACTCGTCCACGATCGCGGGCAGCCCGGTGTAGGCCGGGAACTCCTCCATCACCGCGAGCATGCGATCGATCTCCCGCAGCATCTTCGCCATGGACGGCGACTGCTTCGTCGGTGCCGGCGCGCCGATCGGCGCATAGGTGCGCCACGGCGAGAATGCCGCCCCCTTGGTGTGGAACGAGACGAAGTCCAGCGGCAGGTCCCGCTCCGAGCACGCGGTCAGGAAGCCACGCAGGAACGTGACCCCCTTGTCCCCACCGGTCACCGTGGGCCCGCCGACGCGTGCGGTGGGCAGCACGCTGCGGACCGCCTTCGCGGCCACCTCGTACAGGTCGTGGAACTCCTCGGGGGTGCCGCGCCAGTAGGAGATGTCGGGCTCGTTCCACAGCTCCCACAGCCAGTGCGACATCTCCTCCTCGCCGTAGCGGTCCAGGCAGTGCTGCGCCAGCGCCGCCACGAGCCCGCCCCACTTCGCGTAGTCCTTCGGCGGGTAGGACCACCAGCCCGCCTCGTACTCGCTGTAGAGCGTCGGGCTGCTCTCGAACGCGAACTCCTCCTTCGCCCTGTCCGGCACCAGGGCGCGCGGGGTGAACGCCAGCTCGACCAGCGGGTGGTGGCCGGCCCCGACGATCGTGTCGTAGGTGAGATCGGCGATCGTGAAGTCGTAGAACGGGTTGCCGTCCGCGTCCTCGTGGTAGACGTTCCCGCTCCCCCAGTGCGGGAGACCGAGGCCCGTGCCGCTGTTGAAGACGTAGTGCGGGCGGACGTGGTAGGGCGTCTCGGCGAAACCACCGATCGTCCCGAGCGTCCGGCGGCCCTGCGGGGTGTAGGTCCAGTTGATCTCGTCGTAGCCGAGGCTCGCCCACGGACGGTCGAGCACGCCGCGGTCGTCACCTGCGCCGACCGTGACCCGGGCCGTGCGCACGTGCGGCGCGTCCGGGTCGGCAGGCGTGTAGGGCACGGCCTGGACGCCGCTGCCGGAGCTGTTCTTCTCGGCGGCAGGATCGGCGGCCCCGTTGTCGGAACCGTCCGTGTCGATCCGCTGCAGATCGGAGGTCATCTCAACCCTTCAGTCCTGTACTGCTGATTCCTTCGATGATGAAGCGCTGTGCGAAGAGAAAGACCAGGAGCGGCGGCGTGATCGCCAGGATCGTCGAGGCCATCACCACGCCGTAGTCGATGTCGCCGTACGCCGACCGGAAGGTCACGAGCGCGAGCGGGAGGGTCTGCATCGCGGGCGAACTGGTGGAGATCAGCGGCCAGAGGAAGTCGTTCCAGGCGCCGAGGAAGACGAGGATGCCGAGCGTCGCCATGGCCGGGCGGATCAGGGGCACCACGATGTAGCGGTAGGTCTGCCACGCGTTGGCGCCGTCGATCCGGGCCGCGTCGGTGAGGTCGTCGGGCAGGTTCACGATGAACTGCCGGATCAGCACCACACCGAGGAGCGAGACGATGTGCGGCAGCGCAAGCGCGCCGTAAGTGTTGAGCAGGCCGAGCTGGTTGAACTGCTGGAACAGGGGAACCAGCACCACCTCGTTCGGGATCAGCATCGTCACGAGGAGCAGCCCGAACACCACACCGTTGCCGCGGAACGGCAGCTTCGCCAGCGCGTAGCCGGCCATCGAGCAGACCAGCAGCGCCAGGACGGTCGAACTGACAGCCACCACCGCGCTGTTGAAGAACGCGACGAAGATGTTCACCGCGCGCCCGCCCGGGTCGACGAGCATTCCCCAGTTGTCGAGCGTGGGGCTCTGCGGCACGAGCCGATTGCCGTCGTCATCGGCCGCCTCGAACGAGGAGGACAGGGCCCACAGCAGCGGAAGCGCCCACAGCACGGCCACCACGAGTGCGGCACCCGTGGCGATCCACTGGGCGCGACGCCGGGCGGCGGGTGGCACCTGTCCCCGGCCTGCTGCGGAAGCCGGACGCGTCATGCTCGCGGTGTCAGCCATTGCCCGAGTTCCTCCGGGTCAGGATCTGCTGGACGATCGCGACCACGAGGATCACGAGCGCGAGCGTCCATCCGATGGCGGCGGCGTATCCCGTGCGGAAGTCGCGGAAGCCCGTCTCGTAGAGCATCTGCAGCACCACACGGGTACTGCCGCTCGGCCCACCCTCGGTGAGCAGGTAGACCTGCTCGAACACCTTGAACGAGTCGATCAGCCTCAGCAGGATCACGAGCCCGAGCACGGGCGCGATGCCGGGCAGCGTGACGAACCGGAACTGCTGCCAGGGGTTCGCCCCGTCGATCCGGGCCGCCTCGTACAGCTGCTTGGGGATGTCCTGCAGCGCGGCGAGCAGGATCAGCAGCGGGAACCCGACCCGCCACCACAGCGTCAGCAGCACGACCCCGCCCATCGCCTCGCCTGGCTGGGAGAGCCACTGCTGTGCGGGCAACCCGATCGCCTGCAGCACGGTGTTGAGCGACCCGTTGACGGGGTTGAGCACGAGATTCCAGATCAAGGCCACAGCAGCGCCGGGCAGGAGATAGGGCGAGACGAACGCAGCCCGGATCGCGTTGCGCCCACCGAGGTCGCGGTTCAGGAGCAGCGCGAGCACCAGCCCGGCCGCCACGAGCACCGGCACGTTCAGCACGACGAAGAGCAACGTGTGGCCGAACGCGGCGTGGAAGTCGGAGTCACCGAGCAACGTCACGTAGTTGTTCAGGCCGACGAACCCGCCGGTTCCCTCGGCCACGTTGACGTCCGTGGCGCTCAGGTACAGACCGTGCACCACCGGCACCGCCCACAGCAGCAGGTAGAGCACGGCGAACGGCGTCAGGAACATAACGGCGGCTCGCCACGGACGCCTGCGCCGATTCCTGCTGGTCCCCGCCCCGGTCCCGCCTCGGATGGTCGCGCCGATCCCGGTGGTGACGGCACTCACGACGGCTCCTTCATCGTCCCGGTCGCCCGGGCCGTCGCGGAGCGGAGCTCGGATGCCACGTCTGCGCGCTGGTAGACGATGTTGTCCATCGCGTCGTTGAGGTACTGGAAGGCCTGGTTCCAGCGGTAGGCATAGGGCGCGAAGTGTGCGTACTTCGCCTGGTCGATGAAGAGGCTCATCTTGCGGACCACCGGGTCGGTGCTCGCGGCGATCGGCCCGGCAGCCGCCGTGCTGGCCGGCGCCTGCGCACCCGCCCAGTCGACGCTGCCCTCACGGAACAGCCAGCTGATGAACTTCTGCGCCTGGTCCCGGACCCAGTCGTCGTTCGTGCGCTGAATCGGGATGGTGTAGATGTGTGAGGTCGCGATCATGGCGCGTGGCCCGTCGAAGAACTGCGGCAGCGGTGCGACGTCGAGCTCCATGCCGGTCTCGGCGTTCGTCTCCAGCAGCTGCTGGAGCCCCCAGGGGTACGTGCAGACCATGCCCACCTGCTGGGCGCGGAACATCTGCCCGACCTGGAGCCCGTCCACGAGCTGCTGCGGCGACACCTGGTAGCGATGCACGAGGTCCTGCTCCAGCTGCGCCGCCGCAATGCCCGCCTCGCTGTCGAACATCGCACGGCTCTCGCCGTCGATCAGGTCGCCGCCGCCTTGCCAATTCATGCTCTGCCAGGGCATGTACGTGCCGGTCTCCCGGACGAAACCCCATGGTCCGGACGCCTTCAGTGCCTGCGCGGCCGCGAGGAACTCCTCCCCCGTGGCGGGCGGGCGGTCGGGATCGAGACCGGCCTTCGCGAACAGCTGCCGGTTGTACCCGAGCGCCTGCGGCCCCGTGCTCATCGTGACGCCGTACAGCTCGCCGTCGATCTCCGCGAGCTCCCTCGTGCCGTCGACGAAGTCCGACTCGGCGAGCCCCAGATCCCCGAGCCGGATCGTGTGGAGGAAGCGCCGCAGCGGCTGGATCTCATAGCTGTGCAGCGCGACGATCGCGGGCGGCGCCCCGGCCAGCGCGGCCGTGAGGACCTTCGTCAGGTAGTCCCCGCCGTACGCCGGCGCGCTGAACCGGACGAACACCTCGTCCTGCGAGGAGTTGTACCGATCGACGATGGACTGCATGAGGTCGCCGTCGCCACCGGTGTAGAACGTGACGAACTCCAGGACCCGACCGCCGCCGCGGGTGGTCTCGTCGAAGGGCGAGGAGCAGGCGCCGAGCGCGACACTCGCGGCGCTCCCGGTCGCAAGCGCCAGCAGCCGGCGCCGGGACAGCGTGGGCAGCATCAGTCTCCCTCGGACATCGATGTCGTGGGCGGGTGTACTGGAGCTGGGACCCCTCACGGGGACGGGTCAGCGGGCGGCCGAGCTTCCGAGCACGAAGTACGGCTGATTCGACAGATCAGCAGCGAGGCCGGGGTACAGTGCCTGCCCGCCGTCGCCGTGCTCGACGCTGAAGAAGTACATCAGCGGATAGGTCGAGGCTGTGTAGCTCCCGTCGATCGTGCCGACCAGCGAGCCGCCACTCGACTCCATCGGCACCTGCTGGAAGGACTCGGACTGGTCGACGTGCCGATAGTGCAAGGTGGCGCCGACGGGCCCCGGCGTGAGCACGTCGAGCGACAGCGACAGCGGCGCACCCCGCTCGAAATTCGGCGGCGCGGTATGCGCCACACCGGGCGCCACCGGTCGCCGGGGCACCGGCGGAAGCTGCACAGCGGCGCCACCTGCGGTCCTCGCCTCCGCAAGCTCGTCCTCGAGCGCCGCCAGATCGACGTCGATCTCCGGCACCCGGTCAGCCCAATGTCCATGCTCGGAGTGCTCGATGCCGAATCGCAGGTCCCTCTGGTAGATGCCCTCCACCACGTCGACGATCTCACCGAACGCATCCCTCGCCGGCCGGTAATGCGCCAGCGCGGACTCGAGACACCGGGCGTCCCCCGTGGCCCGGAAGATCGAGTAGTCCACTGCCGCCCGGAACTTGCCTGCGAAGAACCGGCCCAACCGGACGAGCACCTCGAGGTCGATCAAGGTCCGCCGCACCTGTGGGTCCGTCTGGTCCGCGGCCTCGCGGCACCGTTCGAGCGCCGCGTGGCCGTCGGCGACCAACTGCTCGATCCACTCCGCTACCTCGATCGGCGTGTATTTCGCCGTCACGCGTCCTGCCGCAACGTCGGCGACGTACCCGTCGATGCCGTAGAAGGTGGTCGGGTCGAACGGGCTGACCCCGCCCCAGTTCTTCGGATCGTCGGTGTCGAACGCGTAGTGCGCCGAGTGCACGCGCGACGAGATCGGCAGGTTGACGTAGACCTCGGGCCAGTAGCCGTTGTTCGACCCTCCGACACCGTGCACCACGGTCACCAACGGGAGGATTCGGCTGAGCGAGCTCAGCGAGCGCTCGACATCGCCGCCTGCGGGACCGTATGTCGCCCGCAGGTACCGTCGCCACGTCTCCGGGTCGGAGTCGGGGTTGTGCAGCAGCCGCCCCCACAGCAGATACGTGTAGCGGTACTTGGTCCACTCCTGGCCGGAAAGCCGGAGGTCGGCCTGAACATAAGGGTCACGAGCGCCGATCTCGCCACTCCCCTTGCGGCCCTTGAAGAACAACGGCTCGCAGATGTCCACACCGCGGGACCCGCCGAAGGTGGCCAGCCGCCCGTAGCCCGCCGCGATCGCAGGGTCGCCCCAGAGCAGCAGCTTCTGGGTGCCCGGCCAGACCCGGAACATCAGGTCCACCTGCCGGTCTTCACGGAGGAAGTCGCCGTAGCCGTATCGCGTGAAGCGGCGGGAGAACTCCGTGATGCCCTTCATCTCGTGACCGGCCGGGATCGGCTTCGCCGCCTCCCGCGCCCTGATCGACGCCTGGTGGTAGGGCAACCCGACGTGCTCGGCCCAGTACTTCGCTGACAGCACTGGTGAGAGCGAGGGCAGGTCCACCGCGTCGAGGAGCGCCTGATCGACACCCTTGGCGTGCATGTCGATCTCCAAGGGCCTGCCCACGGACGCCGCGCCTGTGAAGACCGCGCTCCAGAACACCTCGTGCCGGTCGTCGGGGATGCCGCCCTCGTAGTGCACGCGGAAGGTCAGCCCGTCGATGTCCGGGCACTCGGTGAGCAGTTGGGCGATCGCAGCCCCGCAGTACTCCGCGTGGTTCTCCGGGTTGATGCCGGTGATCGGATAGCGGTGCACCGAGTCCCGGCCGTAGTCGTAGGCGTGGTTCCAGAGCCCCAACTGGAACCGCATGCCGCGCCGCCGAGTCTCGGCTGCGATGAACCGCAGCGTCTCCAGGTTTCGCTTCCGTTCCTCGGCGTCGACTCCCTCTGCAGCTACCTCGAAGCCATCGACGTCAAGGAGGAACGGGTAGGCGAAGCAGAGGTAGTTGTCGGTCGCCCCGTGCCGATCGGCGCCGTAGTTGTACTGCATCCCCAACGCCAAGTGGAACCGGTTGAACCGGGCGGCGGCCAGCCAGGACAGGTACTCCTCCCAGAAAGCCCGGTCGTGGAACCAGGGCAGGTCCTCGTCCACGCTGGAGAACGACCGCACGATCCCGCGCACGGGCACCGCCGGGCTCGCGGTCTCGGCGCCGATCCCCGTCAGAGCCTCGATCGGGTTGTCGGCATACGCGACCCGGTCGGCGAGCTCCAGGAGCGCGTAGACGAGGCCGGTCGCGTCAGTGCCGACGACGGTCACCTGCCGGCCCTCCCCGACGATCAGGAATGATTCCGGCGTCGCAGGCATTTCTGTGCCGGCCGGCAGACCGGGCGCCTCGGCGGAGGAGAGCACCTGCACGGTGATCGCCGCGTCGGCGTCGCGCGAGGTCGTGAACCCGATCCCCTTCTCCGACAAGCGGTCCGACAGCACACCGACCGCCCACGTGACGGTTGGCCCATTGGTGATCGGGTTCCCTTCGTTCCTGGTGACGAGCACGGCCGGCCGACTGACTTCGACATCCGACATGGGAGTGATGGGTTCCAATCTCGATGGGGTGCGGCGCGTGGGGCGCCGTGCGGTCTACGCGGTGAGCGCCTTGCGGGCGTCGGACAGAAACTGCGTGGCACCGTCCCTGATCGGAGTGGTACCGAAGGCGATGTCCTGGCTGACCTTCAACAGGAGGTCCTGGACCTCCGTCGAGGACGGCGGCGACGCAGGCGGCGGCGTGAACGCGTGCTTCAGTGCCAGGTCTGTGTAGGCCATCATCTGCTTCTCGCTCGGATCGAGGTCGCCCGAGGAGAGCAGCACGTCACGCCCTGCCGACGACGCTGGCGGGCCGCTGATCAGCCGCAGGGCGCGCGCCGCCTCCTCACCGTTGGTGAACCAGTTGATGAACGCGGCCGCCTCCTCCTGACGGCCGCTGCGAGCGTTGAGGGACAGATAGCTGCTCGGCGTCGGGAACTGCGGCGACTGGCCGTCCTTCGTGTACTTCGGCGGCAGCGTGATCTCGATGGTGTGGTCGGTGAGGTCCTGGAAGCCACCCTTGAGGTTGGCGGTGTAGATGTGCCCCAGCGGGGCGATCTTCTTCACCATCGGCAGCGTCGGCCAGTCGCCATATGTCGCCTGCGCGGCGATCTCCGCGGGGAGGGTGCCGCCTGACGAGCGCAGCGCGGCCCAGTACTCGAACCACTCCACCAGCGTGTCCTCACTGAAGCCGAAGTCGTCCTGGCCGCGGTAGAGCTCCTCGCCCTTCGACCGCACGAACATCTGGAGCGTCGCCGGGTCGCCGCTCGGGTCCTCCGAGCCGTAGATGGTGTTGCCCGACTTCTGGCGGATCTCGTTGCACAACGCCGCATACTCGTCCCAGGTCCAGGTGCCGTCCGGAAGTGCGATGCCGAGGCTCTCCAGCACTGTGCGGTCGTAACCGAAGCCGTAGGAGCTCATGGCCACGGGAACACCGAACTGCTTGCCGTCGACCTTTCCCTGACTCAGCAGGTTCTCGTCGAAGTACTTCGTCTCGATCACGCGTGGCACGAACTGGTCAAGCGGAGCCAGCGCACCTGCGGCGCTGTACTGGCCGATTCGCGCGATGTCGATGTTGATGACGTCAGGCGCGTTTCCGCCCGCCATCTGCGTGGCCAGCTTGTCCCAATACTCTGAGGTTGCCGAGCCTTCGAAGGACATCTTCGTGCCGGGGTGACCCGCGGTGTACAGGTCAGCCAACTTGCCGCGCAGCCCGAGCTTCGTCGGGTCGCCGTAGCTACTGAAGCGGACGGAGTCCGACGCCCCGGGGCCCATCCCGCAGGCGGCGAGCAGCGGGACGGCGACGCCGAACAGGGCGCCGGCCTGTAGGAACCGCCGCCGGCCGATCGTGGAGCTCATGTCGTGGTTCTCCTCGTGATGATGCGCGCCGAATTCGTCGCGCAGGGTGGCCTTAGCCCTTCAGCCCCGTCGTGGCGATGCCTTCGACGATCCGCTTCTGCGCGATCAGGAAGACGATGAACGTCGGCACGAGCGAGAGCACCGACATCGCGAGCAACTGGCCGTACGACGAGTCGCCGGTGGCGTCGACGAATCGCCGCAGTGCCACGGGAACCGTCTCGCTGGACGGGTACGACAGGTAGATCAACTGCGAGAAGAAATCGTTGTAGGTCCAGATGAACGTGAAGATCACGGTGGTGATCATCACCGGCCCGAGCAGGGGCAGAATGATCCGGCTGAAGATCCGGATCTTCCCGCACCCGTCGATCATCGCGGCTTCGTCCAATGTTCTCGGGATCGTCCGAATGAACTGGACCATGAGGAAGATGAAGAAGGCGTCGGTGGCGAGGAACTTCGGCACCACCAGCGGGAGGTAGGTGTTCACCCAGCCCAGGTTGAAGAAGGTCACGTACTGCGGGATCAGCAGTGCGTGGGCGGGCAGCATCACCGACCCGAGCATGACCGCGAACCAGAACTTCTTGAACCTGAACTCCAGCCGGGCGAATGCGTAGGCGGTGAGACTGCAGGCCACCACGTTCCCCACCACCGCGAGCGCCGCAATCAGCAGCGAGTTCACGTAGAACTGCGTGAACGACGGGTCGGTGGCTGTCCAGCCCGAGATGTAGTTGCGCGGATCCAGCGACGTGGGCAGCGGGTTCAGTTGCGAGAAGATGTCCGTCTCGTCCTTGAAGGACCCGCCGATCATCCAGAGCAGCGGATAGACCATCACCACCACGCCTGCGAGCAGCACAAGGTGGATGTGCCAGCGGCGTGCCCGGAAGCGACGCGCCGGCGCGCGGGTTTCGGCTGCGGTGCCGGTAATCGTCATGGCCGTCCTCACCGATCCTCGTAGTAGACCCAGCGACGGGCGAAGACGAAGTTGATCAGAGTGAAAGCCGCGATGATCAGCAGCAGCACCCAGGCCATCGCCGAGGCGTAGCCCATGTTCAGGTTCGCGAAGCCCTGCTGGTACAGGTAGAGCGTGTAGAACAACGTGGAGTCCGACGGCCCACCCGTTCCGCCACTGACCACGTAGGCCGGGGTGAACGCCTGGAAGGCCTGGATGATCTGCAGCACCACGTTGAAGAAGATGATCGGCGTGAGCATCGGGACCGTGATCGAGCGGAACCGCCGCCATGCGCCGGCGCCGTCCACCGAGGCCGCGTCGTACAACTCCTGGGGCACCTGCTTGAGCCCGGCGAGGAAGATGACCATCGGCGAGCCGAACTGCCAGACGTTCAGCAGCACCAGCGTGTAGAGAGCCGTCTCAGGGTTGGAGATCCAGCTCTTGCCGACGATGCCGAAGAACGCCAGGAATCCGTTGAGAACTCCGTCGTTGTCGAAAATCTGGGACCAGATCACCGCGATCGCCACGCTGCCGCCGAGCAGTGACGGGACGTAGTAGATCGACCGGTACCAGGCCATCCCCCGCAGTTGCCGGTTCAGCAGCATCGCGACGGCGAGCGCGAAGCCGAGTTGCAGCGGCACCGTCAGCAGCACGTAGATGAAGGTGACCTTCAGCGACTGCAGATAGCGCGGGTCGTCGGTGAACATCTTCACGTAGTTGGCGACGCCGGTCCAGGTCGGCGGCTGGAGCAGGTTGAAATCCGTGAAGGAGAGGTACAACGAGCCGATCAGCGGACCCGCGGTCAGGAGCGCGAGCCCGACGAACCACGGCGCCAGGAAGAGGTAGGCCACCCGATCGCCCCGGGGGCGACGCGGGCGAGCGGACACGGGCCCGGCCGGGCCGGCGGCGGTACGTCGGCTCCCGGTCAGTTGGACGATGTCGATCCCTGCGGCCATCCGGTCAGCCCCGGCCGGCCGAGGACGCCGTGGCGAGAGCGGCGGTGGGCTCCGGGTAGGGAATGTCGGGCAACCCGTCGACGACGCGACTGGTCGGCGTCTCCCACTCCAGCTTGCCTGAGCGCTCCCAGGCCTCGAGGTCCAGCAGACCGAGCCCGCGCCCGTAGCCGGCCTCGTCGTCCTTCAGCCCGACCATGAAGGCCAGCCATCGCCCATCCGGGCTGACATTGGAGTTCGTCGCGCGCCACCGGGTGTCGGTAGGGACGTCGGTCATCCGGACCCGCCGTTGCGAGCCGTCGAGGCGTAGTTTCCACAGATTGCGCGGGGGATAGCCACCGGAGTCGCAGCCGGACTCGAGGCAAATATATTCATGGTCGGGGAATATCCCCTCCGGCTCATTGTGGATGTACGCCTCGTCGATGTACGTCGTAAATGTTCCTGTCTCGAGATGGTAGCCCTTCACTACACACATGGACTCCGGAGTGACACCTCGAACGGCGTCGTGGTGATACTCGGCGAACAGCACTTCGGTATCGCCGTGCCGGAAGTCCTGCGGTTCGGGGGCGAGGCCGCCTTTGGTCCGGTAGAACACGCGGTCATTACCGAGGGCGGGACCGTCCGGCCCGTAGACGATGTCGGTGACGTGACATTCGTAGACGTCCGGCGCACCGATGGACGGATCGTTGCGCCCACTCACGGCGTACGTGATGCGCGGTACCAGCGTGGACACGCCGCAGCCCTCGAAAATTCGGCGGCCGAGCCGGACGGGCGGGCGGGTCAGGTCCTGGCCGAGCACCCACAACTCGGACTCGACACGCCTGCTCACGTCACGGTCGGTGAACTCGGGTGGCCCGATCAGCAGGTAGTCACCGTTGGACAACACCAGGACCCGCAGAAACGAGTGGTGGTCACCCAGCCCCGCAGTGAGTGGGCGGACCTTCCCGGTGGCGGCGTCGATCTCGCTGGCGTCCCCGTAGTTCCGCTCGATGAACGCGATCCGGGCGCCGTCGCGCGTCCAGTAGGGCCGCTCCCCGTATGACAGGAGGAGCCGATGGAAAGGCGGTGGATCCTCAAGGAACTGCGGTATATCAGCTGGCTCGTTCGGCATCGTTGCCTCCATGTGCCGTGCGACGAGTTAAGTGGGGGAGCATCTCGCACGTGCCTGTATCAATTATTGTTGCCACTCATGCGATTACGGGTCAAGGATTGTGCGCAGCGTTACAGACACCAGCCCGCACAGCGCGTCATCGACATTTGTGTTTTCATGGACGCGCTTGATCAGCCACATGCGTCCACGTGGCGGCCGCGGGACGGAATTGACAGCTGGTGGGTGGCTGCTGTGCCACTGGGCCATCGGCAAGGCGGCAGTGGGCATGATTTCAGCGAACCTCATCGTGGAGCGCACGCCGGCGGCGGCGGAATCCCCGGCCGGCCAACGTCTCGGCCTACCGGAGGCCGAGCCGAGGCTCCCATCGGCGACCGGGAGGTTGGGCATCGGCCCCGCCGCCGCATGGAATCCCATCCGGAGACTCCGCGGTTCAGCACGGGCCCTGCGCGAGTGCGGTGGCTGAGCAGTGTCTCGCCCACGCGCCGGCCGATGGAGTCGGCGCCGATCCGGGACGAACGGTCCCAGCGGTTCACACCACTGGCCCATCGCACCCTGGCTCGGCGTGCAGGGTCGCGTTCGGCTCGCGCGACTCGTCGGCCGAGCGCGTGGTCACAGACGTCCGTGCAGATCCGCAAGCGCGGCGGGTTCTTCGGCAACCCGCCCGCGACCGTCGGTGGTAGCGCCTTGGCGAGCCCGCACTCGCTCGAGATCCGCCCGTCATACCGGGCGAGCCATGGGTCCCCAGACTGGGCCGCGAGGATACGGCTCCGGTCGGCCCGCCCCTGCGCGGCGGCACACCACCCGAACCTCGCGTAGGCATGGGAGAAGCCGGCGAACTCGCGCAGGGGCGTGTCGCCGGCGAGAGCAGGCCGCACGACGGCTCGACGGGGCTGCGCGCTGTTGGCCGAATCCGGCGAACCAACCACGGCAGCATCCCCCTCGACGTTGTTAGCGCTCACAATGTTAGCGTTAACAAGGTTTGTCAACCATGAGTCTCGAGGAACCGTGGATCGTCAGGCCGAGCCCCTGCCGCAATGAACTGCGGGCTCGGTCGGTACGAGCTCCGGGAGCAGCGGCGGAACTGATGCGGCGATCAGCACGTCCTGCGGCCCGATGAGCTTCGACATGAGGTGGACGCAGGCGGGCGCGCGCGGGCGGTGGCCGCATGAGCCACTTCAGGTACGTCGGCGGCCCCACGACAACGACGTACTACAGATCAGCACACCCAGCACCACTTGGTTGCCGGCCACGACCGGCAGCGGCCGTCGGGGCGGCGGCGAGCACCTACATCGCCGCCTGGCGGGAGTGCGCACCGACCGCTCGTCGCGGACGGGATCAGCCCTGCCGACTCCTGAGCGGTCGGAGGTGGCCTGCGTGAACATGCGGCCTCTCGCAGCGGTGATCAAACGCTGCGTCCTCGCGCCGCCCTGCACCAGCGTCCGGTGCCTGTTCGACGCCTCCGGCATGCCGTCGATCATGAATGTCTCAACGTAGTGCTGGAAGCAGTGAGGGCTGGTCGCCAGGTGACGGGCCGAAAATGACACGGCGAGAGTCCGGGGTCGAAGACCCGGGACTCTCGCCGTGTCGGGGTTGAGATCAGTTGCCGGTCGCGAACGGGTTCGCAACCTTCTTGCGCGGCCGACGCTGCTTCGGCTTGGCTTCGGCCTCGACTCCGGCCGCATTCGCAGTCGAAAGGGCTGCTGTCGTGCCCCGGCTCTCATACGCCTGGATGACCGCGGCGGAGATACGGCCTCGCGCCGAAACCTGGTGGCCATGAGCAGTGGCCCACTCGCGAATTGCGGCGGTGTCGTCTCGCCGAGGCGACGAGGCACCCGTGCCGCGGCGGCGGCGAATGGTGCTGCCACCGGCACGACGGGCCGCCCCGGCGTACGGAGCCAAAATTCCTCGCAGCTCCGCGGCGCGTTTCGCACTCAGATCGATCTCGAAGCTCTTGCCGTCGAGGGCGAAGGAGACCGACTCGTCGGCCTCGCCACCATCCAGGTCGTCGACGAGCCGTACACGCGTGACGCTTGCCATCTTTCACTTCCATCCATCAAGCCTTCAAGGGTCACGCAATTCTCCATGCCTGCCAGGAAATGTCAAACCACGCGAGGATGCGGAGAGCCCAGGGATCCCCCATCGGCGTGATGAATTACCGTCGATGGTCGGGCGGTACTCAAGAAACGAACAGCAACCGCCCGGTGCCACGGGAGCAACCGTCCGCGCAAGGCAGCAGAACCCCAGGTAGATGCGGCGACCACTCCAGCGTTCAGCGCCGCCCTCAGCGGAGACGCCGGGTGGTCGCCAGGGTCGAAAAATGATTCGATCGGGTGCTCGAAGAGCCGTGCGATGCGGAAGGCGAGGGGCAGACCGGGGTCGTAACGACTGGTTTCCAGCGCATTGGCGGTCTGGCGGGACACTCCGAGCCGATCAGCCGACGCTCCTCGGCTCCAGCCACGATCCCCTCAGAGCCCTGAGCCGATTCCTCACTGCCGTTGAACCTTCCGAGTGAGGTCCTCGCCGGCGACGGTCGGCCGAGCATTCGCGCGCCGTAGACGACCCAGCATCCCGCGGCCAACGCAACGGCGGCTCGCGGCCTGCGAAGCCGAGAAATCCCCCAGTCACCGCAACGGCCACCGCGACCAGAAAGCCGACGCTAAGAGCTTGGAACGTCAGCAGCCGAGCTGACCGAACACCAGCACCACGGGGAGCACCGCGCCGTAACCGCCTATCCCCCGCCAGAAATCGCGGTGAGGTATGCCCGCGTCGATGTAGTCGGAGGCGTCGAGACTTCCAGATCCGTCGAGGCTTATGCCTGGTGATCGCTACTTCGGGACCGACGACGTCACAGGACCCGGTTTCTGGCACCGATCCGGTGATCATCGGGGCCAGCGCCCTCCGTAGCCCGGTGATCCATGGCTTGGGACAACATCCGTCTCGGCTCCCGGCTCCGTCCGTTGGTCAATACCTTCGGGCCCCGCTGCACATAACCCGGCAGCCAAGGGCGGCCGGCCTCAGGGCGTGCGGGCGAGGTCGGCGGTGCGTTGATCAACACTTGGGGCCCCACAGCAGCACATGACCCGGTTCCCGACCCCAAACCGATGATCATGAGAAGAAGGAGCATCCGAGACCCCGGCGAATGGCCCGCCGGCCGGGACCAGAACCCAGCGACCGTCCGGAGTTCCGCTGCTCAGCACTGGCACGAACCTGACCCGGTCACGGTTCCGGAATCAGCACCCGCCAGCGGGCATCGGGGTCGGGACGGCGCTTTGCCTACCTGATGTTGAGCGCCCCGCTGAGGCACAGCCGGACGGCCGCGGCGGCGGCCCCGCGCAGATCTCCAGTTCCAGCCGGGGCGAGGTTCTGCCCGGGCCGCTGGTGCACTCCGGCGTCATCAAGCTCTCCCGCCCGCTGCCCGCCATCGGCGCCGGGCTGAACGAGCTGATCATCGACCAGCTGTTGGAGCTGTTCATCGGCAGCCTCCACGCAGTGGCGCTCGACGTCTCCGAGCCGCTGCGCCGGCAGCCACTGACGCTCGACGCACTGGACCGCTACTTCACGATGGTGGAGTAGCCGGCGCCGTTCTTCTTCGTCCTGCTGGCCATTTGCGCTGATCAGGGTCGCGGAGTCGACCCTGGGGAGCGAGACGTGCAGGTGCCGGCGGGCACGGGGCCGTTGTCGGCGGGCGCCTCGGCGTCCTTCGATCCACCGATTCGGCGCAGGGAGCGATCGGCAAGGGTCACCGCCAGGAATAGGACCGCACAGGGGCCGAGGAACAGGGCCAGGTGGTGCAGGCCGGCTGTGTCGGCGCGGTCGGCCAGGAACGCGCCGTTGGCGGCGGCCGCGCTGATCGCCCCGAGATAGAAGAAGGTGCGGTACAAGCCGGCCGACGAACCGGTCCGAGTGGGGTCGGCCTGGTGGTACATGGCGTTCTGGTTCGCGAGGTTGTTCAGCCCCTGGGGGATGCCCAGGATCAGAGCGAGACCGACGAGCCACCAGATCCCTGTGCCGGGGCCGAGCAGCAGGAGCCCGGCGCAGGCCACGACCTGGGCGACGGCGCCGACGACGAGCTTTCCCCGCACCTCGGTACGGCGCCCGGTGACCGCCGAGACGACCACACCGATGGCGAACATCGGGATCAGGACGAGCCCGGCCACGGTCGGCGACAGCCCGCGCCCCTGCTCGAGCCACTGCGTGTATCCGTAGAGGAAGGCGTACGCCACGACCGCCGTCAGCAGGGTGCGGGCGTAGGTGGCGAGCAGCGGGAGGTTGCCACCGAGCACTCGCAGGTCGATGAACGGGGTCGCCGCGCGCAGCTCCCACCATCCCAAACCGGCGGCGGCAGCGACGGTGATCGCGAGCAGGTAGGCGTGCGAGAGCTGCGGGGTCGTCAGGAAGAGCAACAGCGAGACGAGCATCGCGGCGAACAGGACGATGCCGGCGAGGTCCACCGTGCTGGCCAGCCCGGTCGTCCGTGCCGATGCGCGGGTGCGCGGCAGACGCAGCGCTCCGAGGACGAGACAGGCCAGGGCCAGCGGAACGTTGACGGTGAAGGTGGCCCGCCAGCCGCCGAGGCCGATCAGCAACCCGCCCAGGCTGGGCCCGACAACGGCGATGGTCTGGCTGGCGATCACGAGCAGGGTCAGTACGCCGTTGGGGCTGTCGCGCCCGGTGCGGGTGGCCTCGCTGCGGATGAGGTACATCGCGGCCGGGTAGCCGGCGCACGTGCCGAACCCGAGCAACACCCGGGCGACGACCAGCGCCCCCACGGACACGGCGAGAGCGCCGAGAATCCCGGCGATCCCCACCAGGGCGGTGCCGGCGAGGTAGAGGCGGCGAGGTCCGTAGATGTCGACCAGCCGCCCGACGACGGGCTGGCCGATGGCGGTTGCGAGGTACAGCGCGGAGACCAGCCAGGCCGTCTCGGACGGTGGCGCCCCGAGATCGATACCGATGGGGATGAGCGCCACGGCGATCATCGAGGAGTTCACGGGATTCAGGATCGACCCGAGGATCATCGGGGCGATCAGCTTGCGGTCGAACGTGTCGTCCGCCGGAATGGAACGTCCGGGCCTGGTCAGGCGGGTCAGCCAGGTCATGCGTGGGTGAGCCGTTCCAGGAGGGCCATCGCCTCGATGACGGCGCGGCGCTCGGCTTCGGTGAAGCGCTCGTGGAGGGCGCGGGCCAACCATTCCTCGCCCGCGTGCCGGCTGTCGTCGATGAACTCCCGGCCGGCCGCGCTCAGCGATACGAGTTGGCGCCGGCCGTCGCCGGGGTCGGGCCGGCGCTCGACCAGCCCGCGCTCGTCCAGCACCGAGAGGACCGCCGCCACCGACTGCGGACGGACCCGCTCGGCCGCCGCCAGTGCGCTGGCCGTGGCCGGTCCGTCTTTGTCGAGGCGGCTGAGGATCGAGGTCTGGGACGGAGTGAGGTCACCGCTGTCGTAGATCTCCCGGAGCCGACGTCGCAACCGGCCAACAACCACCCGGACGTCACGCGCCGCGCACACCGCCGACGCTGCGACATCGCTGCTGATCTCGGACATACCGCGACCGTAGATTCAACAGTTCAGACTGACAAGTTCAGACTGAGCAACACAGACTGAACAGTTTAGGTCGGGATCCTGCCTGCCGCCGAGCACGAGGATGTGCTCGGCGGCGCGGCTGCCCCGAGCGTGCGGTCGGCTACACGCCCGCGGCGACGAGCGCGCCGTGGACGAACTGCTTGGCAGCAGGCACCTCGTCCTCCGTGACGTGCTCGATGATCACGGGCATGTTCGGGTGCTGCGCGGCGAGCAGCTCGAGGTAGAGCGGGTAGTTCAGCGCGCCCTGGCCGGGGCCGTGCAGCTCCATCGCCCCGACCCCGCGGAAGGACAGGTACTCCGCCGCACCGGTGTCGGCGTGCTTCTCGTCCGCGTCGGTGGCTCGGGCCACGTCCTTGGCGTGCGCGATCTTGATGTACGGGCTCAGCTCGGCGAACATGCGGCGCAGCACGCCGTCCATGTCGTCGATGTTGTGGTCCTCGTAGTAGTTGGTGGGGTCCATCACCAGGCCCAGGTGCGGGCTCGAGATGTCGCGGAACAGCCGCAGCGTGGCGTCGATCGTGCCGATGACGTTGTTGACGTAGGTCTCCACGCAGAAGACCGCGTCGTGCTTCGCGGCCTCCTCGACCAGGCCGCCGATCACGTCGAGGCACTCCGCGTACCCGGCCTCGGTGAGGTTGCGCGGGTCGGGGGCCCAGTCGCTGCCGGTGTTGTAGGTGCCGGTCTCGCTGATGACGTAGGGCGTGCCGAGGTGGCGCCCGGTGCGGATGAGAGCGCGCAGCCGGTTCAGCCGAAGCTGCCGCTCGGCCGGGTCCGGATGAATGATGTTGGTGTATCCGGACACCGAGACGATCGGCACGTCGTGGCGGCGGTAGGTGTCGCGGATCTCCTTGCACTCGGCCTCGGTGAGCCCCTGCTCCGTGAAGCGAGGGTCGGTGAAGTCGAGGTCGAACTGCACGCAACCGAAGCCGTGGGCACGGGCACGCCGCGCGGCCTCGTCGAGGTCGTGCTGGTAGATGCCGGAGAAGATGCCGACGGGCAGCATGGGCCACTCCTTCGTGGAGGTCCGGAGGACGGTCGGTGGGACTCAGAGGAACTCGGCGGGCGACACCGCGCGCCGCTCGTCGATCGATCGGTAGGCGGCCTCGACGAGGGCCATGGTCTTCAGGTTGTCCCGTGCGGTGAGCGCGGGCGGTTCGCCGGTCGCGAGCGCGTGCTGCAACTGCTCCATGACGCCGGCGAAGGCGTCGGGGAACCACTGGGTGCTCCAGGTGGGCTGCACCCACCCGTCGGTCGACTCGCTGGAGTACCGCAGCGTCGACGGGCTGCCATCGGGGTAGTCCGGCCAGCCGAGGGTGCCGGTCGCCAGCCCGCGGGTGCCCTCCACCCGCCAGCGGATCGCCACGTCGCCCTCGACGCCTTCCTGCACCGGCCCGCCCCACACGTCCTCGAGGCTCACCGCGAGCACACCGCCGGGGAATCGCAGTGTGGAGGCCACGATGCCGTCGACGTGGTCGAACGTGGTGCGCGGGTCGTTGCGGACCGCGGTGTAGACGTCCTCCGGCTCGCCGAACAGGTACCGCAGCGCGTCGAGGTGGTGGACGCTCATGTTCGCGATCGTGAGCCGGTCGTAGTCGCGCAGGAACGGCTGCCAGTGCGGCACGGCGCGCATGTCGACGGTGGCCGTGACGATCTCGCCGAGCTCACCGCGGTCGATCAGCTGCTTGAGCACGCGGATCGACTGGTCGTAGCGCATGTTCTGGTTGACCGACATGACCTTGCCCGCGGCCTCGACCTCGTCGACCAGCCTTGTGGCGTCTGCCAGGTTCAGCGCGAGTGGCTTCTGCGCGAGGACGCCGCGGATGTGGTCGTGCCGCAGCGCAGCCCTGATCACGTCCGGCTGCAGGTGCGGTGGGAACGCCACGTCGAGGATCTGCACCGTGGGGTCGGCGACCAGGTCCTCGACGGTGTCGTAGACGGTGGGGATGTCCCAGCGCTTGGCCACGGACTCGGCGGTGGCCCTCGTGCGCGAGGTGATGGCCCGCACCGGGAAGCCGGCACGCGCGTAGGCGTCCAACTGGACGTCGGCCATGATGAAGCCCGCGCCCACGGCGCCGATGCCGAACTCGCGGCAGCGCACCGGCTGGTCGGGGCTGAAGTCGGTTGCGCTCACAGCTCCCCCACCCGGAAGGCCGTCTCGTAGCGCCGCTCCTCGCCCGGATCGAGGAACGTCATCGAGCCGTTCTCGCGCGCGGCCGCCTCGCCCTGGACGTGATGGGTGGACGGTTCGAACCCGATCGCGTAGGCGCCCTCGCGAAGGTGCAGCCACTGGAAGAACGCCGGGAACTGCGCGGTGTCGAACTCCAGCTCGAAGAAGGCCCCGAGCCGCTCGTTCACCAGCCGCGGGCGCACCTTGCCTGCCGCGTCGGGCTTGAGCTCGTGCTCGTAGACCTGCTCGATGAAGCCCTTCTGCGGGGCGGGCATCTCGATGTTGGACACGCCCTGCTCGGCGACGCTGTCGCTCTGCCACGTCGTGCGCTCGAGTGGGAACTCGCAGCGGGCGCCCTCGTCGAGGAACGGCCAGCCGATGTTGACGTGGTAGAGGTACATGTGCGGCGTGGCGTCGAACCCGGCGTTGCGCACCGTGTCGATCAGCCGGATCTCGGTGCCGCCGACGTCGGCCTCGATCCGGCGCGTCAGTCGCAGGTGCTCGCCGAAGATCGCCGCCTGGCGCACCTCGCCCTCGGCCCACAGCACGCACTCGCCATCGTCGGTCCAGCGCTCGCCGTAGCCGTGCAGGCGAGCGGGGATGTTGCCGACGCGGCCGTGCAGCCCGTTCCACACCGTCGCGCGGGGCGGGTAGCGGTACTGCGAGGCGTCCACCTCGGCGGAGAAGAGGGTGTGGTCGAGCCCGGCCGTGAGCAGCAGCCCCGAGAAGCTGCGCATCATCGACAGGCCGTCGTCGTCGCGGTACTCGTGCAGCCCCGGGTGGCGGAATCCGGTGGCGGAGCGCCAGCCGAACCCGTTGCCGCGGAACTCCGCGGTGCCGAGGTCCATCGCGCGGTCGACCAGCACGTCGAAGGACAGCCCTGCGCCGGTGCGGAACTCCAGCGCGCGGATCCCGCGCTCGGCCCCGTCGTCGAGGACGACCGCGCGCACCCCACCCGCCGCGCCGGTGTCCCCCGCCAGCCGGGCCAGCCCGGTGCGGTCGTAGTCGCGACCGTTCAGCCTCATGCCATCACCCACCCTCCGTTGACCTCGATGCACTGCCCTGTGACGAAGGAGGAGTCCGGCCCGGCGAGAAACGCCACGACGGCCGCAAGCTCCTCGGGGCGGCCACGGCGCTTGAGCGCCTGCCGGTCCAGCACGAACTGCTGGTACTCCTCCGGGTTCTCGTGGATCTCCTCGGCGGCGGTGGGGAACGCGCCGGGTGAGACGCAGTTGACCCGGATCCCGTGCTCGCCCAGTTCGCGGGCGAGCGCGCGGGTGAACGCGGCAGCGGCGCCCTTCGTGGAGACGTAGGCCGCGAGGTCCGCCCAGCCGCCGTGCATCGTGATCGAGGCGATGTTCACGATCGCCCCCTCCCCTGCCGCGACCATGCGCCGGGCCGCGGCCTGCGCTGCCACCCAGTAGGCGCGCTGGTTGACGGTGACGACCTGCTCGTACTCGGCGAGCGGCACTTCGAGGAACGGCCTGCTCGGGTAGATCGCGGCGTTGTTGACCAGCACTCGCGGCCCGCCCAACTCGGCGGACGTGCGTTCCACCGCGTGCTCGACCGCGGCGGCGTCGCGGAGGTCCACGGGCAGCGGCAGGACGCGCGCGCCGGTCTTCCCGACCTCGTCGGCCGTGCGCTCCAGGCCTGCCTCGTCCACGTCGAGCAACGCGACATCGAGGCCGTCGGCGGCCAGGCGCACGGCCGTGGCCCGGCCGAGCGCACCGGCCGCGCCGGTGACAAGCGCCGCCGTCACCGGGCACCGCTGACACGGGCGGCGACTCGTGACGGCTTCGTCCCGGTTGGTCCCTCTACTCGTGCGCGCATCGGCGACCCCATCCCCGGCCCGCGCCGGACGTCCTCGTCACAGTGCCTGGTTACCTCCGGTCTCCCGGAGTCTGATTGGGCGACACACCTGCGGTTGACACCTCGATCCGGTGCTGCCTAGCGTGATGTTAGCGCTAGCGGTAGCGCTAACACCAGGGCGAGGGAGCGACCGTGACAGGCCAGCACGAGGACCATCAGCGCCCTGGAGTGCTCACCGGCTACCGGGTCCTCGACTGCTCCATCGCGATGGCGGGCCCATTCGCGGCCCAGCGGCTGGGCGACCTCGGCGCCGACGTCATCAAGGTCGAGCCCGTCTCCGGCGAGTGGCAGCGCCATGCCGCCGCGGGTGGCGCCACCGGCAACCGGATCAACGTCTCGTTCCTCTCGCTGAACCGCAACAAACGCTCGCTGGCGGTCGATCTGAAGTCCGAGGCCGGGCGCGACATCCTGCGCACGCTCGTCGCGTCAGCGGATGTGTTCCTGCAGAACTACCGGCCCGGTGTGGCCGCCCGGCTCGGGGTCGACTACGAGAGCCTGCGCGCGATCAACCCCGACCTGGTCTACGTCTCGATCTCCGGGTACGGGGAGGACGGCCCCTACGCGCAGCGCCCCGGCCAGGACCTTCTCCTGCAGGGCATGTCGGGCGCCATGCTATCCAGCGGCCGCGCCGGCGAGGCACCGCGCGCGGCCGGGCAGTACCTCGTCGACGCCGTCACCGCCTCCACGGCGTTCGAGGGCGTGCTCGCCGCGCTCCTGCACCGTGAGCGCACCGGCGAAGGCCAGCTCGTCACCGTCAACATGCTCGACGCGATCACCACGCTCCAGATGCAGGAACTGTCGGTGTACACCGTCGGCGGCCTGCCGCAAACCCGCTCCGAGCAACCGCACGCGCACGTCTACATCCGCTCGCCCTACGGGACGTTCAAGACCGCGGACGGCTACATCGCGCTCGCGTTCCCGCCGCTCAAGACGCTCGGCGAGCTGCTCGGCGAGGACTCCTTCCTCGACATGATCGACGAGGAGCACGGGTGGACCCACCGCGACGAGATCTTCGCGGCCACCGCCCGGCACCTGGAGACCCGCTCGTCGCAGCACTGGCTCGACGCCTTCGCCGCGGCCGGCATCTGGGCGGGCCCCGTCTACGGCTACGCGGACCTGCTGGAGGACCCGCAGATCCGCCACAACGGCACGTTCGTCACCTACGACCACCCCACCGAGGGCACGGTCACGGTGCCCGGCTTCCCGTACAAGTTCTCGGTGACCCCACCCCGGATCGATCGCGGCGCCCCGCTCGCGGGCCAGCACACGCGTGAGGTGCTCGGTGAGCTCGGGCTCGACGTACCCGTGATCGAGGGGCTGCTGGAGTCCGGCGTCGTCGTGGAGAGCGCATGACCGCCTTGCGTGCTGCTTTCCGGGGCCTGACCTGGGACCATCCCCGGGGCCATGACGCGCTCGCCGCGGCGGCCGGGGACCTGATCGTCTGGGACACCCAACCGCTCGAAGGGTTCGAGTCGCACCCGATCGACGACCTGTGCGCCCGTTACGACCTGGTCGTCCTCGACCACCCGCACCTCGGGGAGGCGGTCGCGGCGGGCTGTCTCATCCCGCTCGACGAGCTGTTCACCGCCGACGAGCTCGCGGCGTGGAGCGCGGCGAGCATCGGCCCCACGATGCGCTCGTACGCTTTCGAGGGACGCCAGTGGGCGCTCCCTCTCGACGCGGCCACACAGGTCAGCGCCGCACGCGCCGACCTCGTGGGCGAGCCTCCCACGACCTGGGACGAGGTGGAGTGGATCGCCCGCAGCGCGCCGGTCGCGCTCTCCCTGGCCGGGCCGCACGCGTTCCTGTCGTTCGCCTCGATCGCCGTCGCGCTCGGCGAGGAGCCCGCCTCCTCCCCCGACCAGTTGCTCTCGACCGGCACCGGTCTCGCCGTGCTCCACCTCATGGAGTCGATCGACGCGCACTCGCCCGCTGAGACCCGTGGGCTCAACCCCATCAGGCTCCTGGAGCTGATGTCGGCCACCGATCGGCTCGCGCTCTGCCCGCTCGTATACGGCTACGTCACCTACGCCGGACGCCTGGCGTTCGGCGACGCCCCGGCCGTCACACCTCGCGGACGCCCCGGCTCGACGCTCGGCGGCACCGGGATCGCAATCAGCGCCCGCTGCACGCCCAGCCCGGCGCTGCTCGACCACGTGCGCTGGCTGATGAGCGCCGAGGCGCAGACCCGGTTCATCCCGTCCCATTCCGGCCAGCCCAGCGCGCGGGCGGCCTGGTCCGACGACGGCGTCAACGCTGCGGCGGGCGATTTCTACCGCCGGACAGCACGCACCTGTGAGACGGCCTGGGTGCGTCCGCGCCACGACGGCTACATCGAGTTCCAGTCGGACGCCTCTGCCGTCGTCCGAGCCACCCTCGCCGGCGACCTCGACCACCGCCGTGGGCTCGACCGGCTCCAGCACATCTACCGTGCCAGCCACTCGGAACGGGAGAAGATCTCATGACAACCACGACACCCTTCGTCGATCTCGGCACGGAGGAGGTTCTGCTCGACGTCATCGACTGCGTCGCAACGCTCACGCTCAACCGGCCCGCGAAGCTCAACGCCGTGACCACGCGGATGTCCGCGGCGATCGTCCACGCCATCGGGTGGTGCGACCGCTCGGACTCGGTGCGGGCGATCGTGGTCACCGGGGCGGGCGACCGCGCCTTCAGCGCCGGCTCGGACATCGCCGAGCTCGACCGGTACGCCACGCCGTGGGACTTCCGCAACCGCACCGACTACTGCGACGCGATCCGCGCCGCGCGGACCCCGACGATCGCGGCGGTCAACGGGTACGCACTCGGTGGAGGCCTCGAGACGGCCCTGTCCTGCGACATCCGTATCGCGTCCAGCACCGCCTCGTTCGGCGCTCCCGAGGTCAAGCTCGGCTGGATCGGCGGCGGCGGCATGACGAGTTTCCTCACCCACGCCATCGGTCCGAGCAACACGGCCTACATGACCATGACCGGCGACCGGATCGACGCCGACCGGGCCCTGGGCTGGCATCTGGTCAGCGAGGTGACAGAACCGTCCGGCCTGATCTCGCGGGCCTGGGAGATCGCAGCGACCATCGCCTCGCGAGCACCGATCGCCGCGGAGACCGCGAAGATCAACCTCCGGGCCGCATACAGCATGTCGGAGGACAAGGCGCTGGAGTACGAGCGCGACCTGCAGACGATCTGCTTCGCCACCGAGGACGCCGCCGAAGGCAGGCGCGCCTTCGCCGAGAAGCGCGATCCCGTGTTCCGCAGACGCTGATCGGACTCTTGTGGACGGAAGCACTGACGGCAAGGGCGCCGGGCCGGAGAACCCGCACCCGGGGTTGGCTACGGTTCGGCCCGTGAACCCGACGCCTCGCCGCCCGCGCAGGCGCTCCGCGACGCGCTCGGTGACCCTCGCCGACGTGGCGACGGCCGCGGGCGTGTCCCCCCAGACGGTCTCCCGGGCACTGCGCGACCGGGAGGCCGTCGCGGTGGAGACCTACGAGCGGGTGGAGCAGGCCGTCGCCGCCACCGGGTACGTCCCGAACCTCGCGGCGAGCAACTTGGCGTCCAATCGCAGCCGGGCGGTGGCGGCGATCATCCCGCTGATGAACGCCTCGGTGTTCGCCGAGACCGTGCACGCCTTCTCCGAGACGCTGACCCCGCACGGCTACCAGATCTTCGTGGGCAGCACCGAGTACCGGCCCGACCAGGAGGAGCAGCTCATCCGCAGCTTCCTCGGGCGGCGCCCCGACGGCCTGCTCGTCGTCGGCACCGAGCACACATCCGGCACACGGGCGCTGCTCTCGACGGCGGCCATCCCCGTCGTCGAGACGTGGGGCTGGACCGACGATCCGGTCGATCTGCTCATCGGGTTCTCGAACGCGGCGGCCGCGGCCGAGCTCGTTCGCCACCTGGTCGACAGGGGGCGGCGGCGCCTCGTCTACGCCGGCGCACTTCAGTCCGGTGACTTCCGCGCCGCCGAGCGCCGCGACGGGTTCGCCGCAGCCGTGCGTGAGCTACTGGCCGTCGAGCCGCGGATCGTCGCCGCCGACGACCTCTCGGTCAGCATGGACACCGGTGTCGCGCTGCTCGACCGGGTACTCGCCCGCTACCCGGACACCGACGCCGTGGTGTTCGCGAGCGACGTGTTCGCCGCGGGCGCCCTGCTCGCCTGCACCCGGCGAGGCATCCCGGTGCCGGAGCGGCTCGCCATCACCGGGTTCGGCGATTTCGAGGTCTCGGCGCACCTCGTGCCGTCATTGACCACCGTGGCTGTTCCCACGCAGGAGATCGGGACCCTGGCCGGCACGCTGCTGCTGGACCGGATGCAGCGCCGTCCCGTCGCCGAGCCGGTGCGCGACGTCGGGTTCCGGCTCGTGCAGCGCGAGAGCTCCTGACGCAGTTCGGGTAACGCCGCTCGTACGGCTGATAACGACTGTTCCGCAGCCGTAAGGCACGTATCACGAGGCCACCGAGTGGCAACTACCACAGTTGCCCCACAATTGTCATTGATGGTTACCACGATGGCGACCAGTAATGGCCGAGAGAGGCCGCGTCCAGATCATCACCGAAGTGGCGAGCCGGTGCTCCATTTCTATCGATGATCATGCTGCGTTTCGCGGGGGGAGGGCGTCGACTCGGCCGCGAGTGCCCTATCGCAGATGGGCACGGTCCCGGCGACGTGGTCGCGCTGATCAGTCACAACCAGCCGCGCTACGCCCTCGGGTTGTTTGCGGCGCTCGCCGCCGGCGCGGCAGTCACGCCGATGAACCCGGCCCTGACGACCGACGAGCTGACCAAGCAGTTACTCGCGTCCAAGGCCGTGGCAGTCATGTCCTCCGAGCAGGCATCGACTCATGCGGGAGTGGCAGCCGACGCCGTCGGGATCACGGACCGATTCGCGCTCGGCGAGGCCGATGGCTTCCGTCCGTTCTCCGAACTACTGACGGAGAGGGGCGACCCTCCTCGGCCGGCGGTGGATCCGAGGAGTTCGCTCGCCGTGCTGCCCTTTTCCAGCGGGACGACGGGCCTGTCCAAGGGCGTGATGCTCACCCACCGCAACGTGGTGGCCAGCATCGAGCAGAACAGGACCGGCTGGCCTGTCACCGACGACGACGTACTGGCCGCAATACTGCCCTTCTTCCACGTCGCCGGCTTCACGTGCGTCCTGAATGCGGCGCTGCGAGCCGGCGCGACGGCCGTGACGCTCGCGCGCTACCAGCTCGAGGCACATCTGCAGATGCTGCAGAACCACCGCGTCACCCGGGCCTACCTGGTGCCGCCGATGGTGCTGGATCTGGCCACCGCATCCGTTGTCGACGATTACGATCTTTCCTCTGTCCGGTTCGCTCTCTGTGGTGCGGCACCGCTCGATGTCGACCTCGCGAGGCGGGCCGAGGCCCGGCTGGGATTCCTCATCCGTCAGGGCTACGGCATGACCGAGGCCAGTTCGATCACGAACATGGTGCCCGACGCGGAGTTCGCCACCATCCCGGCCGGCGCGATCGGCCGGTTGGCGCCCTCGACGGAGGCGCGCCTGGTGGATCCGGAAACCGGTGCGGACGTCGCGGCCGGTGAGCCCGGCGAGCTGTGGATCCGTGGTCCGCAGGTGATGGCCGGGTACCTCGTTCCGCACCGCGAAGGCGGCGAGGCTCCCCGAGCTTTCGTGGTCACCTCCGGGCCGATCGACGCGGAAATGCTGATGGCCTGGGTCGCCGAACGGGTCGCGCCCTACAAGAAGGTACGCAGCGTCGAGTTCGTCGACACGATCCCGAAGTCACCGAACGGGAAGATCCTCCGCCGGTTGCTCGCCGCGCAGCCGACATGACGTGGACGGTTCCCGCAGGAATGCCGATGGGCGGCTCCCCGGCGTGGGGAACCGCCCATCGTGCAGTCGGGACGGCACGCGCAGGTGCCGCACCCAGGCGTCACTCGACCAAGAGGTCCTCGATCACGATGGGAATGTGACGGACGCGGACACCGGTGGCGTTGTAGATGGCGTTGGCAACAGCTGCCGCCATGCCGACCGTGCCGATCTCGCCCACGCCCTTCGCGCCGACGGCGTTGTGCAGCGTGTCCGGGTACTGGACGAAATGGACGTCGACCTCCGGGATGTCCGCGTTCACCGGGAGCAGGTAGCCCGCGAAGTCACCGTTGGCCAGCCGGCCGTTCCCCTCGATCTCCATGCCCTCGTGCAGCGCTGCGGACACGCCCCAGATCATGCCGCCCATGATCTGGCTGCGGGCCGTCTTGTCGTTGATGATCCGGCCGGCGTCGAACACGCCGAGCATGCGGGACACCCGGGCCTCGCGCGTCCACTTGTGCACGCGGACCTCGCAGAACTGAGCACCGAACGAACTGAACGAGTGCTTGGTCAGCTCCTCGCCGGGCGCCGACGAGCCGATGGCGGAGATCGACGGGCGGCCCACGGCCCGCAGCACTTCCCCGAACGTCATCGTCCGGCCGCCCGCGAGCACGCGACCGTCCGTGTACGAGACCTCCATGCCATCGAACGGGGAGCCGGGAGAAGACGCCACGGCCAGCAGATCGTCGATCACCTTGGTGGCGGCGATCATGATGGCCGTTCCCGCGCTCGCTGTAGCGGTGGAGCCGCCGGACATGCCACCAGGTGGCAGGGCCGAGTCGCCCAGCCGCGGCGTGATCCGCTCCGGCGGGATGTCCAGCGACTCCGCTCCCACCAGCGAAAGCACGGTCAGGAGGCCGGTGCCCGGGTCCGCGCCGCTGGTGGCGACCACGGCCGTGTCGTCGGCCTGCAGCCTGACCTCGACCGAGGCCGGGAACCGCAAGGCCGGGAACATCGCGGTGGCCGTGCCGAGACCCACGAGCCAGTCGCCGTCGGTGTGGCCGCGCGGCGTCCGGTTCGCCCAACCGAACCGGGCCGCGCCGACGCGGAAGCACTCGTCGAGATGCTTGCTCGACCACTGCAGATCCTTGCCGGGCGGCGCGGTCGAGTCGTTCCGGAGGCGCAGCTCGATCGGGTCCATGTTCAGTGCGACCGCCAGTTCGTCGATCGCGCTCTCCAGCGCGAAGGACCCGGGTGCCTCGCCCGGCGCCCGCATGAACGTGGTCGGCGGGATGTTCAGCGGCACCATCTTCTGGCTGATGGCCAGGTTCGGGGTGGCGTACCACTCCCGCGAGGTGCCGTGCGACGTCGGTTCGACGAACGACCGGTCCGCCGCCGTGCTGCACCACGAGTCGTGACGCACGGCGATCAGCGTGCCGTTCGTGTCCGCGCCGAGGGCGATCTTCTGCACGGTCGCGGCGCGGCCCGCGGTCGCGGTGAAGACCTGCTCCCGGGTGAGCGCGGCCTTGATCGGCCGATCGAGGGCCCTGGCTGCTGCTGCCGCCAGGAACGCGGGCGCGGACGTGCGACCCTTGCCGCCGAACGCCCCGCCGACGAACGGGTTCAGTGCGTGGACCGACGCCGGATCGAGGGCCAGCGCAGCGGACAGCTCCGCAGCCTGGAGATCCGACCCCTGGTTTCCGCTGTAGACGGTCAGTCGCCCGGATTCCCATACCGCGACCGCGGAGTGCGGCTCCATCGCGGCGTGGTTCTGGGTCGCGGTGCTGTACGTCGCCTCGACGACCACCGGGCTCGCCGCCAGCGCGTCCTCGATGGACTCGACTCCGGGGGCGAGAACCGTGTGGGTCTGAGGTGAACCGTCGAAGGCGGGCGGCGCGTCCTCGGCCGAGTCCAGGCCGTCCTCCAGCGAGGTCAGGGCAGGCCGCGGCTGGTAGGTGACCTCGACGAGCATCGCCGCGTCCCGCGCCTGTTCGAAGGTCTCCGCCACCACGAAGCCGATCGGCTGGCCGTAGTACGTGACTTCCCGGTCCTGCAGGGGAACCCAGGTCTCGCCGAAGACCGGGGAGTTCGGCGTGTGCAGCTCGAGCGGGTCGAACGGCGAGTACACGCCGATCACACCGGGCGCGCTCTTCGCCGCCGTGGTGTTCATGGCCTCGATCTCGCCGTGGGCGATCGTGCTGAGCACGATGTATCCGTAGGCCAGGCCGGGGAAGTTGTGGTCCGCCCCATACCTGGCCTGGCCGGTGACTTTCAGCGGCCCGTCCAACCGGCTGACCATCAACGGCTCCCCTCGGTCAGTTCGAGCAGTGCGCGGACAACGGTCCGCTTCAGCAAGGACACCTTGAACTCGTTCTCGGCCAACGGCCTGGCACCGTCGGCCGCGACCGACGCGGCGGCCTCGAAGGCCGTGGGAGTCGCGGGCGCGCCGCGCAAGGCCTCTTCGACCGCGGTGAGCCGCCACGGCACGGTCGCCACGCCGCCGACCGCCACCCGAGCGTCGACGATCTGCGAGCCCTGGATGTCGAGCGCAACCGCGGCGGAGCACAGCGCGAACTCGTAGGACTGCCGATCCCGCACCTTGACGTACGTCGAATGTGACGCCCAGTCCAGGCGCGGCACCAGGACCTCGGCGATCAGCTCTCCGGGGCGCAGGTCGTTCTCCACCTCGGGCGAGTCGCCCGGCACGCGATAGAAGTCGCTCAGCCCGACGGTGCGGCTTCCCGTCTTGCTGACCAGGCGGATCTCCGCTCCCAGCGCGACGAGCGCGACTGCCACGTCGCTGGCGTGGGTCGCCACGCACGAGTCGCTCGTGCCCAGCACGGCGTGCATCCGGTTGGCTCCCGAGATCGCGGGGCAGCCGCTGCCGGGATCCCGCCTGTTGCACGGTGTGGCGACGTCACGGAAGTACGTGCAGCGGGTGCGCTGCAGCAGGTTTCCGCCGATGCTGGCCATGTTCCTGAGCTGCTGGGAAGCGCTCAGCAGCAAGGCGCGCGAGATCGCGGGATACACGCCGGGGTGGACGGCGATGTCGCTCATCCGCTCCAGCGCGCCGATCCGCAGACCGTCGCTGGTGTCGATGCCTCGCAATGGCAGCTCGTTGATGTCCAGCACATGCTGTGGCGTCAGGACGTTGAGCTTCATCAGGTCGACGAGGGTGGTGCCACCGGCCAGGAACGTGCCGGGTGACGCGAGAGCGTCCTCGACGGTGGCCGGTGCTGTGAGTTCAAAGGGACGCATCGGCGTGCCTCGCCTGTTCGATCGCCGCGATGATGTTCGGGTAGGCAGAGCAGCGGCAGATGTTGCCGGACATGAACTCCCGCACGTCCTCGACGCCATCCTTGACCGCGGCGACTGCCGACATGACCTGCCCGGGAGTGCAGAACCCGCACTGCAGGGCGTCCTGGTCGAGGAACGCCTGCTGGACCGGGTGCAACCGATCCCCGTCGGAGAGTCCCTCCACCGTTGTCACCGGCTGCTTCACGGTGCCGGCCAGGGTCAGGCACGAGAGCACGGGCCTGCCGCCGACGTGCACGGTGCAGGCGCCGCATTGTCCTCGGTCGCACCCCTTCTTCGGACCGGTTATGTCGAGCCGTTCGCGCAACGTGTCCAGCAACGTCACACCGGGATCGATACTCAGTTGTTCTACCTTGCCGTTGACTTCGAGTGAGATGTCCACTGGACCTTCATTTCCCCAGATCGTCCATGTTGGAAGCCTGACGGCATGGGTCGCGGTGGCGGCTACGTCGAGCCTCCGCAACACTGAAGCGGATGCTCATCCGCTTCAGCCGTCCAAGCTAGCGGATTATGATCCGCTTCGCAACGAGGGCACGCGGGACCTACTCCGATTCAGGACGTGCTGCACTACATTTTGGACGAACGAGGCGAACGACCCGGGAGAGACGATGACGACGACGGGATCGGTCAGTCCCCGACGTGCGGACACCCGGCGCAACCACGAACGCATCCTCGCCGCAGCCGCCGAGTCACTGCGTAACTCGGACGAGCTGTCCTTCAATTCCATCGCGAAGAAGGCCGAGGTGGGGGTCGGCACGGTGTACCGGCACTTCCCCACCCCGGAGGCGCTCATCCTGGCGGTCTACCAGCGCGAGGTACGACATCTCGTCGACGTCGTGCCGAGCCTGCTCGAGACCCACACCCCCGAGCAGGCCTTCCGCACATGGACGACCGAACACCTGGCCCATTTCCTCATGACCAAGCGAGGCCTGGCCAACGCGCTGCGCGCCGCCACGCCGTCCCACGGAGAACTGCCCGCGAGCGCCTACGAGACCCTGGTCGGCGCGGTCGCCACACTGCTGAAGGCCAACGTCGAGGCCGGAACGGTTCGTGCCGACCTCCACCCCGAAACCGTCCTGCGCGGCCTGGGCGGCCTGCTGTACCTCGACCGCAGCGGCGACTGGAAGAACCAGACCGCGTGTCTCACCGACCTGCTGTGGCGAGGCATGTGCGATCACTCGAATTGAGCGCTCGGTGCGCTTTCGGCCGGTGGCTGGTCGTCGCGGCTTGCTGTGCGGAAGCCGGAGACTCCCAGTAGGAGCGCCACGGTGGCGATGCCGGCCGAGCCGAGCCAGAGCGCGGGTCCTGGACCAGCGGCGTCGGCCAGCAACCCGCCCAGCGGGGCGCCGACCACGACGACGGCGCGGTTGAGCGAGCGCATTGTGGCGTTCGTCCGGCCTTGCAGCCGATCCGGCGTGACGGCCTGGCGGTAAGCGAGCTCGATCGGTCCTTCGGCACCGAATCCCAGTCCGTACACGAGCTGGCCTGCCGCCGCGACCACGACGACGGCGGTCCCTTCCGTCGATCCGGCAAGGGCGATGACCGCGATCCCGCCCGCCTCGAGCACGCGGGAACCCGCGATCGTCCCGGGGATGCCGACGCGGCGGCCGAGCAACTCCGACACGGAACTGCCGAGCAGAGCGCCGACCCCGGCCAGGGCGAACGTCACGCCCAGGCCCGTCGCGCCGATGCCCAGCTCCAGGTAGGCGTAGGGCACGTAGACCGTGACGAACACGGCGTTGAACAGGAACCAGCCGTGCGTGGAGAGCGCGAGCGGCCGCAGCGTGGGGTGCCGGTAGACCCAACTCGCGCCCTCGCGCAGCTCGGCGAGAACCGACATGGCGGTGGGTCGCGGCGCCGGGTCGCGCACGGGAACGGCGGCGATGAGCAGGCCCGACAGCGCGTAGCTCACGGCGTCGACGAGGACGGTGAGCGGTGCCCCGATCGCGGCCACCAGACCCCCGCCGAGCAACGGGCCGGTCGTCTGGGCCACCGCGTCGCTCTGCTGGAGGCGGGCATTGGCGCGCGGCAGGAGTTCGCGCGGCAGCAGGCGGGGCAGGAAGGACTGGTGGGCGGCGGCGTTCAGCACCGACAGCAGACCGAACACCACCATCAGCGCGGCGAGCACCGGAACGTTCAGGTGTCCGGTGGCGGCGAGCAGGGGCACCCCGGCCAGCACGACCGCGCGGCCGAGGTCCGTGCCGACCAGCAGCGGTTTGCGGCGGACGCGGTCGGCCAGCACGCCTGCGAACAATCCCACCGCGAGGTAGGGGACCACGCCCGCGCCTCGGACGATTCCGACGTCGGTGGCCGTGCCCCCGAGGTCGGCGACGATGAGCACACCGACGGCGAAGACGCTGATGTAGGTGCCACCGTCGGAGATCGTGGAGGCAGCCCAGAACCGGCGGAACCCGCGATGGCGGCGCAGCGGCACGGTCTGGTCCGTCATGTGGACCAGCCGATCATGAGGCGAGCGTAGCCGTGCCCGCCGACGACGGGTGCCGGGCCGACGCCGTATGTGTCCACGCTGGACGGCCCGCCACAGGATCTGGGATCACGCAGTCCTCATCGGCGGGTGAGGCACCACCGCTGATGTGGGTACAGCCTTCGAGAGGCGGGTCCGGATACGGGAGGAGCGTGTTGCCGTGAAGGTCGGTGTGGTCGGTGCGGGTGCGGTCGGAGCGGCGACGGTGTTGTCGCTGGTCGAACGCGGCGGGATGTGCCGGGAGATCGTGCTGGTCGACAAGGCCGCCGAGCGGGCCGCAGGCGTGGCCACCGACATGCGCTACGCCGCCCCGCTGTCCCCCGTGGTGGACGTGCGCGCGGGTGGATATCAGGACCTCGACGACGCCGCGCTGGTGATCATCACGGCCGGAGTGAACGAGAAGACCGGCGGCGCCACCGATCGCTCCGATCCGCAGGGCCGCCTGCGCCTGCTGGACACCAACGCGAAGGTCTACGCCGACGTCGTGCCGCGGATCGTCGCGGTCGCGCCACACGCGGTGTTGATGGTGGTCACCGATCCCCCGGACCCGCTCGCGGATCTCACCCGCCACCTGGCCCACCACGACCGGGTCTTCTCCACCGGCACGCTGATCGACAGCCTGCGCTTCCGCGTGCACCTGGCCGATCGGCTGCGGGTTCGCCCGTTGGACGTCCACGCGATGGTGGTCGGTGAACACGGCACATCCGAGGTTCTGCTGTGGTCGTCGGCCGAGATGGGCGGCATCCCCGTCCTCGACCTGCTCGACGACGGCGAACAGCCTCTGGATGCGGTGCGCGCGGAGGTCGAGGAGAGCATCCGATACGCGAACATCACGATCATCGAGGGCACCGGGGCCAGCCAGTACGGCATCGGGGCCGTCTCCGCGCGCCTCGCCGAGGCGGTGCTACGGGACGAACGGGCCGCCCTCCCGGTGGCCGCCTACAACCCCGAGTTCGACGTCACCCTGTCCTTGGTCAGCGTGCTGGGCGCCGGCGGTGTCATCGAGATGCACCAGCCCCGGATGACACCGGAGGAACGGGCCGCCCTCGACCGCAGCGTCTCGACACTCCGCGACGCAACACGCCGCGCCCTCGCCGCCGTCGACCAGTAGCCCTCCCCCGGCGCCAGCGCCCTCGGGTTGGCGGTGGCGATGCGCTGTGTAACCAGATCTTGACCGTTGGACAGGTCCACGCCTAGCATCCCAGGTCACATCTTGAAACGATTCAAGACCGCAGCCACGTCTGACAAAGAGGTCAAACGATGCGCAAGCCAGCGTCCCAGCGAGCGCGGGCGCTCGTCGCCCTCGCGGCAGCTGCCGTCGTCGCCACCGGGTGCAGTGCCGGCAGTCTCACCTCCAGCGGGGGCGACGGTGAAGGCGTCACACTGTCGTTCCTCACCAGCAACGGCCCCGAAGACATCGCAACCGCCGAGGGCCTGGCCAAAGCCTTCATGGCCCAGAACGAAGGCGTGACCGTCGAGGTCGAGCAGCGCCCCCAAGGCACCGAGGGCGACAACCTCGTCAAGACGCGACTCGCCACCGGAGACATGGCGGACGTCTTCGTCTACAACTCCGGGTCGCTCCTGCAGGCCCTCGACCCGGCTCAGACGCTCGTGCCGGTCACGGACCAGCCGTGGACCAAGGACCTCGACAAGACTTTCGTCGACGCGGTGTCCGGCAACGGCCAGGTCTTCGGCGCCCCGGTCGGCACCGTCCAAGCGGGCGCCGTCATGTACAACAAGGCGGTCTACGCGCAGCTCGGCCTCAAGATCCCGCAGACCTGGGACGAGTTCATGGCGAACAACGCGGTGATCGCCGAGCGCACCGACGCCGCGCCGGTGATCCAGACCTACCGGGAGACCTGGACCTCACAGCTGTTCGTCCTCGGCGACTTCCGCAACGTCCTGCAGGCCGAGCCGAGCTTCCCCGAGCAATACACAGCAGGGAAGGTGAAGTACGCGACGTCCGCGGCCGCGTTGCGGGGCTTCCAGCACCAGCAGGCGGTGCACGACGCCGGCTACATGAACGAGGACTTCGGGTCCGCCACCTACAACGACGGGCTGCGGATGCTGGCCGAGGGCACGGGCGTGCAGTACCCGATCCTCACCAGCGCGATCGGCGAGCTCGTCGCCAGCCACGCGGACGCGATCGACAACATCGGCGTCTTCGCGCTGCCGGGCCCCGACGCGGCGACGAACGGCCTCACCGTCTGGACGCCCAATGCCGCGTACACACCGCAGACGACGCAGGGCCCGGTGCGCGACGCGGCGCTGCGCTTCCTGGCCTTCATCGCCAGCCCTGCCGGCTGTCAGGCGATGACCGAGGCTGCAACGCCGACGGGCCCGTACGTGGTGAAGGGCTGCGAGCTCCCCGCGGACGTGCCGCCTGCGGTGCAGGACGTCCAGGAATACCTCAGCCGGGGCGCCGCGAGCCCGGCGCTGGAGTTCCTCTCCCCCGTGAAGGGGCCGAACCTCGAGAACCTCACGGTGGAGGTCGGCTCCGGCATCCGCTCCGCGGAGGACGCCGCAGCTCTCTACGACCAGGACGTCGCTCAGCAGGCCCAGCAGCTCGGCCTCGAGGGCTGGTGACCGGGCCGCGCTGAAAGCCCGCAGACCCGACCGGGTCGTCGAGCCGGCTCGTCCGAGGGCCGGCTCGGCGCCCGGACCCGCGCAGGGAGGCGCACATGGCGACGAACACGATGGTCGAACCTGCGGCGCCGCCCGGCCGCAGCGCCCGACCCGTCAAGGCGGGCGGCAAGCGGAAGAGTCCGTACCCGCACTGGTTCTATCTCCCGGCGGCGATCGTCTACTCGGTGCTCTTCCTGGTGCCGACCTTCGCGTCCTTCTACTTCAGCCTCACCCGTTGGACGCTCTTCGACACCGAGTTCATCGGCTTCGACAACTTCGTCACGTTCTTCGAGCAGCCACAGCTCGTCACCGGCCTGGTGAACACGATGATCTACGCCTTCGTCACGTCCGGGGCGAAGGTGGTGCTGGGCCTGCTCCTCGCGGTGTTCCTCACGTCGCAGATCATCGCCCGCGGATTCCTGCGATCGGTGATCTTCTTTCCCGTGCTCGTGAGCACCGTCGGCGTCGGTATCGCGTTCCAGGTCCTCATGGATCCGCAGGAAGGGCTCATCAACGACTCCCTTGCGCTGCTGGGAATCGACGGACCGGGCTGGCTCACTGATCCCGACCTCGCGCTGCTGTCGATCGCCGCAGTCGACGTCTGGAAGGGTGTCGGCCTGGCGACCGTCATCTACATCGCAGGCATCGTCTCGATTCCGCAGGAGTACCACGAAGCGGCGAGGGTCGACGGGGCCAGCTCATGGCAGAACTTCCGGCACATCATTCTCCCGCTGGCTCGGCCCGCCACCGCCACGGTGATCATCCTGTCGCTCATCGGAGGGCTGCGGTCCTTCGAGCTCATCTGGGCGATGACCCGCGGCGGGCCGGGCTACACCTCCGACGTGATCGCGTCCGTGATCTACAAGCAGTACCAGGCCGGCTTCTACGGAATCTCCACCGCGGGCAACGTGGTGCTGTTCGTGGTCGTCACGGCGATCGTCCTGCCACTGACTCTCTTCCTCAACCGGCGAGAGGTGGAGATGTGAACCGCACCTACCGCTACTGGGCCAGCACGCTCGGACTCGTCCTCACGGGCATCATCTTCGTGGTCCCGTTCGCGTTCATCCTGCTCACGTCGCTGAAGACACGGCAGGAGGCCAACCTCCTCGAGTTCTCCTGGCCCACCGAGATCGCTTTCGTCGACAACCTCGTCGACGTGATCCAGGCTCGCGATCTGATGCTCGTTATTGCCTTCATCAACAGCACGGTTCTGACGGTCGCCAGCGTGGCCGGCATCGTGGTGCTCTCCGCGATGGTGGCCTTCGTGCTGCAGCGGCGGAAGACGCGCTGGAACCCGTTCATCAACTTCCTCGTGCTGTCCGGGCTCATCATCCCACCGGCAGTGGTTCCGACGATCTGGGTGCTCCAGGGGATCAGCCTGTTCGACACCATGCTCGGGCTCATTCTCGTCGAGGTGGCGTTCGGCCTGTCGTTCTCGATCCTGCTCTTCCGGGCCTTCATCTCGACGATTCCGCGGGAGATCGACGAGGCCGCCATCATCGACGGTGCGGGCCCACTGCGGGTCTTCTTCCGGATCATCCTGCCGCTGCTGAAGCCGGTGGTCGTCACGGTGATCGTCGTACAGGCGGTGCAGGTCTTCAACGACTTCGTCAACCCCCTGTACTTCCTCCCCGGCAATCCCACCGTGCAGCTCACGCTCTACAACTTCCAGAGCCAGTTCCAGACGAGCTACAACCTGCTCTTCATGGACATCCTGCTCATCACCATTCCGCCGCTCGTCATGTTCATCTTCTTCAACCGCCAGATCGTCGCCGGGATGACCTCCGGCGCCGTGAAGGGCTGAGCCAGAGCAGCCCACTCCCCCGTCGAGCCGTTCCAGGAAGGACGTCCGTGACCGCTGCGCCGTCGACCCGCGTCATCCGCACCACCGCCGAGCACGCCACCGACCGCAGCACGGTCCCCACACCGACACCGCGCCTGTCCTGGGTGGTCGAGACCGACGTGCCGGACTGGCGGCAGGCGTCCGCCGAGGTGGAGCTCACGCCCACCGGTGGCGGGGACACGACGACCGTCCGGCTCGACGGCCCCGACTCGGTGCTCGTCGGCTGGCCCTTCGAGCCGCTGGCAGCCGGTGACGAGGTGACCGTCCGGGTGCGGGTCACCGGCGCCGACGGTGGAACCTCCGCCTGGAGTGCCCCACTGCCCGTCGTCGCGGGCTTTCTCGCCGACGGTCAGTGGAACGCGCAGATGGTCGGACTCGCCGACCCGCAGCAACCGGCACGACCGGTGCTCGTGCGGCACGCCTTCACCGTCGACCGCCCGGTCCGGCGGGCGCGCCTGTTCGCGACCGCGCACGGCGTCTACCAGGTCGCGGTCAACGGGCACGACGTCGACGACGAGGTGCTGAAGCCGGGCTGGACCGCGTACCAGTGGCGCCTCGTGCACGAGACGACCGACGTCGCCGACCTCCTCGTCCACGGGGAGAACGCCGTCGGCGTCCGCCTGGCGGGCGGCTGGTGGACCGAGCGCTTCGGCTTCCGGGACGCCGCCGCACGCGTCTACGGCGAGCAGCCCGCGGTCGCGGTGCAGATCATCCTGGACTACACGGACGGCACGAGCGAGACGATCGCCAGCGGCGAGGGCTGGCGGGCGAGCGGTGACGGGCCGACGACGCGCAGCGGGATCTATCTCGGCGAACGCTTCGACGCGCGGCTCGAGCCCGCAGGCTGGTCGAGCCCCGGCTTCGACGACCACGCCTGGTCGCCGGTGCGGGTCGACGGGGACGTCCCGGTTCCGCAGGCGCGCCGCTCGCCGGGCGCCCGCCGCGTCGCCGAGCTGCCGGTCCGGGAGGTCATCACGACGCCGAGCGGCAAGACGGTGCTCGACTTCGGTCAGAACCTCGTCGGGTGGCTGCGCCTCACCGCGCGCGGCGAGGCCGGGACCACGATCACGCTGAGGCACGCCGAGGTACTCGAGAACGGTGAGCTCGGCACGCGACCACTGCGCGCGGCCGAGGCCACCGACACGTTCACACTCGCCGGTACGGGAGAGGAGACGTGGGAGCCGTGGTCGACGTTCCACGGGTTCCGCTACGCGCAGGTCGACGGCTGGCCGGGCGAGCTCGACCCGTCCGACGTCGTCGCCGTGGCGGTGAGCAGCGACATGCGCCGCTCCGGCGAGTTCGAGTGCTCCCACGAGCAACTGCAGCAGCTGCACGAGAACATCGTCTGGGGGATGCGCGGCAACTTCCTGCACGTGCCCACCGACTGCCCGCAGCGCGACGAGCGGCTCGGCTGGACCGGCGACATCCAGGTCTTCGCGCCGACCGCCACCGACCTCTTCGACTGCAACGGGTTCCTGGCGAGCTGGCTGCGGGACCTCGCGCTCGAACAGGAAGCGGCGGGCGGCATCGTGCCGTTCGTCGTGCCGCACGTCCTCGGCAGACCCATCCCTGCGGCAGCCTGGGGAGACGCCGCCACGGTGGTCCCGGCGGTGCTCCACGAGCGCTACGGCGACCGGCAGGTGCTCGTCGACCAGTATCCGAGCATGCGCTCGTGGGTGGAGACGATCCTGGGGCTCGCGGGCGAGCGCCGGCTCTGGGAGGGGAAATTCCAGTTCGGCGACTGGCTCGACCCCGCGGCGCCGCCCCAGCGGCCCGGGGAGGCGAAGACCGACCCCGACGTCGTCGCGAGCGCCCACGTCTTCCGCTCCACCGACATCCTCGCCCGCACCGCGGCGATCCTCGGGTACACCGACGACGCACAGCGTTACCGGCGCATCGCCGAGGAGGTGCGCGCCGCCTTCCTGCGCGAGTACGTCACGGGCGCCGGTCGGATGCTCTCGGACACCCCGACCGCGTACGCGATGGCCATCGAGTACGGCATCGCCACCGACCCGCAGATGCGCAGGCAGATGGGAGACCGGCTCGCGGATCTGGCCCGCGCAGCCGGGTACCGGGTGGCCACCGGCTTCGTCGGCACCCCGATCGTCTGTGACGCGCTGACGAGCACGGGGCACGTCGACGTCGCGGGCCGGCTGCTGCTGCAGACCGAGAACCCCTCGTGGCTCTACCCCGTGACGATGGGGGCGACCACTGTGTGGGAACGCTGGGACAGCATGCTCGAGGACGGTTCGATCAACCCGGGCCAGATGACGTCGTTCAACCACTACGCGTTCGGCGCGATCGCCGACTGGATGCACCGCACCATCGCCGGCCTGGCACCCGCCGCGCCCGGATACCGGGAGCTGTGGATCGCGCCGCATCCGATCGCCGGGCTCGACTTCGCCCGGGTCACGCACGAGACCCCGTACGGGCGGGCGGCCGCCGGCTGGGAGCGAACCGCAGGCGGCGTCGTCGTGACCGCGGTGGTGCCGGCCGGCACGACCGCCACCGTTCACCTGCCCGACGGGTCGGACCCGCTGGTCGTCGGTTCGGGATCGCATTCCTGGACGGTCGCCGTGAACGGCCGGTCCGCGCCCGACGGCGCCGTCTCGCTCGACTCCGAGCTCGCCGACATCGTCGACGACCCGGCGGCGTATGCGGCCGTCATGGGCACGCTGCGCGAGTACGACGAGGAGCAGGCGCGGGAGTTCCGCGACACCACCCGGTGGGTGCGTGGCAGCCGGCTGGTCGACGTCATGCGGCGGATCCCGCCGGTCGTCCAGACCGAGGTTGCCGAGGCCCTCGCCGGCGTGACCCGGGCCCGCAGTGTGGGATGAAACGTTCCATCCGTTGATCACGAGCTCCCGAGGCGAGGCCTGAGGGTGCGTCACCACGAGGAGACGCTCGCGGCGTTCGTCGCCGACGTCCGCGGTGAGCCGGACGCCGTGGGTGTCGTCGTCGTGGGGTCGGTTGCCCGCGGCACCGAGCGGGCGGATTCCGACGTCGACGTGTACCTCGTCGTCACCGGCGACGCGTTCGCCCGCGCGGGCGAGCAGAACCGGCTGAGCTACGTCCGGCGGGACGTCGCCACGTACGCGGGCGGGTACGTCGACGTGAAGGTCGCGACGGAGCACTACCTCGCGGTGGCTGCCGAGCGCGGTGACGACCCCGTGCGGGCGTCCTTCGCCGGGGCCCGTGTGGCCTGGTCGCGCCGCGACGACCTCGATGATCTCGTCGCGCGCGTCCCCGTCGTGCCCGACAGCGCGTGGGACGCGCGGGTGGTCTCGTTCATCGCCCAGGCCCGGCTGTACGGGGAGTACTTCCTGCCGCAGGGCGCGAAACTCGCCAACGACTTTCTCCGCCACCACGCCGCCGTCCATCTGGTGACAGCCGCTGGCCGAGCCCTGTTGGCGCACCACCGCGTGCTCTTCCGGGGGCCGAAGTACCTCGAGGAGACCCTCCGGACGCTCGACCGGCTCCCGGAGGACTACCTCAGCCTCATGTCCCGCGTGCTGACCGATCCCACACCGGACGCCGGGGCCGCGCTGCTGGCGGCCGTGGAGGCCTTCCACCCGTGGCCGTTGCCGGCCGCCGAGACGCTGTCGGTGTTCGTCCGCGACAACGAGCTCGCGTGGTTGACCGGCACCCCGCCGCCCGAGTTCTCCTGACTACCGTCGCTCGAACTGCAGCGACGGCACCGCCCGTAGCCCCGACGTCGTGGGCCGCTGTGCGAGCTCCAGGTCCTGCATCGTGAACCGCTTGCCGTCGATCGAGGTCACCGCGTCGACGGTGGTGGCGAGCTCGGTGTTGGCCCGCAGCGCGCCGAGCCCGGTGCCGAGGACGCGCACGACGACGGTGTTCTCGCCTGCGCGCAGCGCGTCGGTGACGTCGACGGCGTAGGGCGGCGCCCACGCCCAGCCGCAGACGACGTCGTTCACGATCACCTGGGCGACCTCGCCCACCGGTGCGGCGACGTCCGCCCGGTACGACGCTCCGCGCAGTGCCGGCTCGCCGGGGACGTCGCGTGGCTCGGCCCTCACGGGACCGAGGTCGAGCAGCACGCGCCCGCCGAGCCGATCGCCGTCGACGATCACGGTCGTCTCGTAGGAGGCGCCACCCGAGTAGTCGGCCCGCCCGGGGTCGTCCTCCCAGCGGTGCGGCACTGCCACGTCGTTCGGCTCCTGGGGAGCGTCCTCGTACGCGACGGTCCACGGCCCGGTGAGGTCGACGGCGTCGGCGGGGCCGTCCGCCGAGGCGGCCGGGACATCCTGGTCGGGCGCGGGCAGCGCGACGAGGACGGCCGCCTCGTACGGCTGAAGGTCCAGCGGCACCCCGCCGTCGACGACATCGACCCGGTGCGCCCGACCGGTGCGCGCGTCCCACCGCTCAAACGCGGCGGCGTCATCGCGGGTGCGCAGCACGAAGGACTGAGGGTGCGGACCGGTGTTCGCGACGAGATAGACGTCGGCCTCCCCGGCACGGCGGTGCACGACGCCGACGTCCGGCGTCACGGGACTCGTCGGGGCGTCCGGCGGCACGACCGCGGCGAGCGCGGGCAGCAGCGCGTCGACGTCGTCCACGGCGACCCAGCCGTCCCGCTGGACGGCGCCGCCCACGGTGACGACGGCACCGCCCGCGGCGACGTGCTTCTCGAGCAGCCGTGCCGTCTCCACCGGCAGGTCCCGGACGAACGGCAGGACGACGACGCCGTACCGGCTCCAGTCGGCCTCTCGCAGCGCGGTGTCGTCGACGAGGTCGTAGTCGTACCCGGCCTCACGCAACGCCGCGGGAAGCTCATCGCCGATGTGGCCTCGGGTCGCGCGCCACAGGTCGAGGTAGCCGCGCGTGCCGGGTTCGAAGCGCAGCGCGGCGTCGCGGCTGGGCACGTAGAGAGCGACGTCGACGACCGGGTGGCCCTGCCGCAGCAGCCAGCACAGGCGGTGCAGGTAGCTCGCGAGCGCGGGCATGGCCGGCCACCACGGGTTCACGTCGCTGAGGGCACCGGCCGCGTAGAAGATCCAGCCAGGTGGCTGCGCGCTCGGCGGCGAGTACGGCCAGCCGTGCCCGATGAGCTGGTTGACGCCCAGGAGCAGGTGCTCGTGCGCCTCACCGACCAGATCGAGCGGCGTCGCGGCCAGCGACGGCGAGTGCACCCAGGTCCAGGTCTCCGACGAGACGACGGGCCGCTGGTACAGGTGCGCCGCCGACGTGGCCCACTTCGTCTGCGTGACCGACCGCCACCCCCAGCCCTCCCCCTCCGGCAGGTCCGCGTGCCGGTACGCGCTCAACGCGCCGGGCGGCTGGCCGTAGCTCTGGATCCGGAACAGGACGTCGTGCCGCTGCGCCCATGCACGCACCACGGCGACGAAGTTCTCCTCGTAGAGCTCCCCGAGCGTCGTCACGACATCGGAGCGGACCCGCTCCGAGCCCGCACCGCGGATGTGCAGCAGCGGCAGCTCGGGCAGGAGGTCGTAGCCGCGACGGGCGCGGAACTCCTCCGGCAGCGAAGGCGTCCAGTCCGCGCCGTACACCTCGAGGCTGTCGCAGAACACCGCGGTGACGAGCTCGCTCGGGACCGCGGCGAGGATCGGGTCGGCGACGGCGCGCAGGTGCGTCTCGGTCGCCGCCCGACTGAGGTGGTCGAGTACCGGTCCTTCCGCGCCGAGGGCCGCCCGCTTGACGTTCTGGCCGGTCGGGCTCGACAGCGCGAGAAGGACGACGCGCGGCCCGGCCCCGTCCGGAATCTCGACGGCGCCGTCCCGGACCGGCAGCTGCCACCACCGCACGGGCGGTTCCTGCAGAGAACCGTCGCCGATGTACGCGGCGATGAACCGATCACCGGGCCAGGGCTGCGCGACGGGGATCCGAGCGGCGCGTGGCGGTACCTCGCGCATGTCCCATCGCAGCTGCCGCGCAGCGGTCTCGTCCGTGATGTGCGGGCCGCCGAACGACCACCCGCTGCCGATCGTGACGTCGAAGCGCAATTCGAGCCGGGATGCCGTCTCGGCGGCGAACCGCAGCCGGGACAGGAACCGCTCGGAGAGGAAGCCGCCGTCCGCCCGGTCCACTTCGGACGTCGACAACGGATACGTCGAGCAGACCTCGACGCCGCCGATGCCTGCGGCCGCCATGGCCTCCAGCTCGCGGGCGAGCTCGGCCTCCTCGACGAAGGGGCCGAACCACCACCAGCGCATCATCACGCGGCTGTCCGGCGGTGGGGCGGCGAAGCCCGCTCGCAGCGTCGGGATGGTCGGCTCGGCAGACGTCATCGTCGCGGGCTCCCTTGATCAGCGTGTGTGAAACGTATCAAGGTCACACTGCGCGTGGCAGGCTCGATCGACGTCTCCGATCAGTACAGCTAGCGAGGCGCCGCGAGGACGTCCCGGACGACGTCCTCCAGCGTCACGCGGGCCAACTCGCGCTTCAGGGTCCCCTCGATGCCCTCGTAGATGCCCTGCATCGCCGGCTGGATGCCGTAGCCCACCGTGCACCCCTGGTCCGGGGTGGCGCGGTGCATCGCGAACAACGGGCCGGGTTCCACCGCCTCGTACACGTCCAGCAGGGTGATCGACTCCAGCCCGCGCGCGAGCACCCAGCCTGCGCCCACACCCCGCCGGGACTCCACGAGCCCCGCCCTGCGCAGCTCGCCGAGCAACCGCCTGATCACCACGGGATTGGTGTTGGCGCTGGTCGCGATCTGCTCGGACGTGGCGACCTCGTGGCCCTGTCGCTGGTAGAGCCCGATCCAGGCGAGAGCGTGAGCGGCGATGGTCAACCTGCTGTTGGCGCTCATGAACCCTCTCTCTCCGCTGCAACGATCCATGTTACGACCGTCCTGTCGTAACAGAAGTTGTTGCGATCGACTGTCGTAACAGCTAGCGTTACGACAGTCAGGGAAGCTCGATCAGCGAGGTGGAAAGAAATGAACAAGCCGCTCACGGGCAAGGTCGCCCTGGTCACCGGGGGATCCCGCGGACTGGGAGCCGCGACCGTACGGCTGCTGGCCGAGCGGGGCGCCGACGTCGCGTTCACCTACGCCAGCTCCGAGAACAAGGCGCAGGCCGTCGTCGACGACGTGCGCGGCACGGGCGCGAAGGCCGTCGCCTTCAAGTCCGACCAGGCGGACATGAGCCAGGCGCAGGTGCTGATCGACAACGTGGTCGCCTACTTCGGCGGCCTGGACATCCTCGTCAACAACGCGGCGATCTCGGCGGGGCAGGGCCACACGGTGGACGACCCGGATGTCGACACTGCCGCGCTGGACCGGATGCACGCCACCAACTACCTCGGCGTGATCGCCACCATCCGGGCCGCCTCCCGGGTGATGCGCACGGGCGGCCGAATCGTCACGGTGAGTTCGGGACTGGGCACCCGGGTCGGTTTGCCGGGCGTTGCCGACTACGCGGCGACCAAGTCGGGGGTCGAGAGGTACACCCTGGGCGTCGCGCGGGACCTCGGGCGTAAGGACATCACGGCCAACGTCGTGGAAGCCGGATTGATGGAGAGCGGAATGGAGCCGCCGGACGCCGAGACCCTCAAGGCCTTGCTCAGCTCCCTCTCCCTGCAGCGCATGGGCCACCCCGACGAAATCGCCGCGGCGATCGCCTTCCTGGCGAGCCCCGAGGCGTCCTACGTCACGGGCGCGGTGCTGGACGCCCACGGCGGCTACAACGCCTGAACCGGAGCCCGGCCCCGCACCTCGAAGGGCATCGCGCCTTCGGGGTGCGCGGCCGTAGGAATCGCCTCGCTCTAAGCGCGATCCGCCCCCGGCGAGATATGGGCCGCAGTCGGCCGCACCGCGGGCTCCGCTCGGGGGAGCACTCGGCACAGCGCGTCCAGCGCGCCGGACCAGGCGCTGTCCGACGGGGTGGCATAGCCCACGACCAGCGCGTCCCCGCGCCGCACGGGCTCACTGCCCGATCCCGGGTCCCCGTCCGTAGCCGGTGCCGCGGCCCCGTCCCGTGCCGGCTCCCGCCCTCCGGTCGACCGGAGGGCGAAGGACCCGAGACCTTCCACGGCGAGACCCTGCGCGGCTGCCGCGGAGACCACGGACCGCTCGGTGCCCGGCGGGAGTTCGACGACGGCGTGCAGCCCCGCCGCGATGCCCGACACGCTGATGCCGGGTGCGTGCTCCGCGATAGCCGCGACCAACTGGTCGCGGCGGCGCCGGTAGCGCAGCCGCATGGCCCGCACGTGCCGGTCGTAATCCCCGGACGTGATGAACTCCGCGAGCGTCAGCTGGTCGAGGGCACCGGGAGCCCAGTCGACGTGCCCCTTGGCCTCGACCGCATCGTGCGCCACCGATCCGGGCAGCACGATCCAGCCGATGCGTAGCCCCGGCGCGAGCGACTTGCTCGCCGTGCCGAAGTACACGACCCGCTCGGGATCGAGCCCCTGCAGCGCACCGACGGGCTGACGGTCGTAGCGGAACTCGCCGTCGTAGTCGTCCTCCAGGACCAGTCCGCCCGTGGCACGCGCCCAGTCGACCGCGGCGGCCCGCCGGTCGGCGCGCAGTGCCCCGCCGATGGGGTACTGGTGCGCCGGCGTCAGCAGGACCGCTCCTGCGCGCTGGAGAGGGAGCTCCTCCGTGCGCGTGCCGTCCTCGTCGAGCAGGAGGGCCTGGGTCCGCAAGCCCGCTTCGGTCAGCAGGTCCTGGTACTGGGGGACGCCGTACGCCTCGATGGCGACGGTTCGCACGCGGCGCGCGTTCAGTACCCCGCCGATCAAGCGCAGCCCGTGTACGAAGCCCGCGCAGATCAGCATGCGGTCGGGCCCGGCGTACACACCGCGGGCTCGGGCCAGGTAGTCGGCGAGGGCAGTGCGCAGTTCGATGCGGCCCCGCGGGTCGCCGTAGCCGAACGCCTCGTGCGGCGCGGCCGTCAGTGCGCGCCGGGCCGCGGCCAGCCATTGTGCACGCGGAAAGCTCGCGAGGTCGGGGTTGCCGGGCAGCAGGCTGTAGGTGGCGCCCGCCGTCCGGATCGGCGAGGGCCGCTGGTGCACGATGCGATCCGCGCCGCTCGCCGGTGCCCTGCGGGGCTCGGCACGCTGGGCGACGCGGGTGCCCGAACCCTGCTGCGAGGTGAGCCAGCCCTCGGCGACCAGCTCGGCGTAGGCATCGGCGACGGTGTTGCGGGCGATGGACAGATCAGCGGCGAGGGTGCGTGACGAGGGCAGCCGGGCGCCGGGCGCGAGGCGGCCCGTGCGGACGGCATCACGCAAAGCGTCCATCAGGGAAGCCCGCAGGCCGTGGCCGCCGCGCAGGTCCAGGTGATCCAGGTACAGATCCGCTCCGAGGCCCTCGGAAGACGCGTTGCCCCCCGGCGAATTGGCCCGCTTCCCTGCCATGGAAATGCACCATACCCCTGGCCCACTGGCCACTTAGCCTGGGAGCCATGACGACGAACGAACGCCTTCCGGAAAGGGTCCGAGAATCGATCTCGCCAAGCCGGCACCCGACGTCTCCAAGGCCCTGATCCGGATGCACACCAAGGACACCCGTCTGATCGGGGTCATCACGGTGATCAATGCTGTCAACCGCGCGGGTGTGACGGCACGGAACGTGCCGTGCTGCTGCACCCCGGCACAGGCGCACTGAGCCGCCCAACCACCCGCGGCGAGCGATCCGCCGCCGTCGTGCCCGGGCCGCGGGAAGCGGCCCCGCACAGCTCATGCAGACAGCTGGGATCTGCGCTCGTCACGCCCCACCGCTGAGAGCCACTCCAGCCTCTGCTGTCGTTCGGTAATTCCGAGGTTCGAATCAATCCCCCTCGGCTCGACCCTGCTCGTTTTCCACCACCTCACCGGCCGTGCCGATCTGTTCATTCCGGCCGCGCCAGTCACCAAGGAGAGATCCATGAGTTCACCCATCGTGCGGGAAACCGTCGGCGAACCATCGCCGGGAATCAGCAGCAAGCTCGCGGTTCTGCTGGCTGTCGCCAGCGGGGTGGCGGTGGCCAACATCTACTACGCCCAGCCTCTGCTTGACCGGATCGGACGCGACCTCGGGGTGGGGCCGGCAGGGCTCGGGCTGGTCACGACCGTGACCCAGGTCGGCTACCTGCTGGGCCTGATCCTGATCGTGCCACTCGGCGACCTGATCAACAGGCGGGTCCTCATCGTGGCGGGGTGCGTGATCGCCGCGGGGGCCCTGGTCGGTGTGGCGGTGTCACCGCAGCCCCTGATGTTCCTCATCGCCAGCGGCGTCGTGGGAGTGGCGTCCGTCGTGCAGCAGGTGATCATCGCCTACGCGGCCGTGCTGAGCAGTCCCGAGTCGCGTGGCCGCGTCCTCGGCATCGTGACCAGTGGTGTGGTCATCGGCATCCTGCTCGCCCGGACCGTGTCCGGTCTGCTCGCCGATGCCCTCGGCTGGCGCTCGGTCTACGTGGTCTCGGCGCTCCTCATGCTCGCGGTCGCGCTCGTCCTGGCCCGCAAGCTGCCGCCGGAAACCACTCGGAGCACTGTTTCGTACCGCCGCCTGATCACATCGGTCGTCAGGCTGACGGTTCACGAGCGCGTGTTCCGCGTCCGCAGCCTGATCACGCTGTTCATGTTCGCCGGATTCGGCGCCCTCTGGGGTTCGATAGCGCTGCCGCTGACGGCGGCGCCGTGGAACCTGTCCACCAGCGCGGTGGGCCTGTTCGGTCTCGTCGGCGCCGCGGGAGCGATCGGGGCCGCACGCGCCGGCACCCTGGCCGACCGCGGACTGGCCCAGTGGGTCAGCGGTGTCTCCCTCGTCCTGTTCCTCGCTTCCTGGGTACTGATCGCCTGGCTGCCGACCTCTCTGATCCTGCTGATCGTCGGAATCATCGTCATCGACCTGGCCGGGCAGGCCATCCACGTCACCAACCAGCAGTTGATCGTGGAGATCGACCCCCATTCCAGCAGCCGCCTCATCGGCAGCAACATGGTCTACTACGCGATCGGCACGGGCCTCGGAGCGATCGCGGCAACCATCGCCTACAGCGCATGGGGCTGGACCGCCGTCTGCATTCTCGGCGCAGGCCTCAGCACCGTGGCACTCCTGATCTGGGCCGTCGACAGGATCTCCGTGAACCGCGGCGAGTCACGAGCGGCTGCGTCTCGGACGGACACCGCTCCTGCCCCGGCCGGACTGCCCGAGAACCGCGCCGCGTGATGAGAGCGCATTTCCCGCAGCACCGGCGAAGGTTCACCGACCAGGAAAGCTGGCAGTGACGTGGAAGCGCTCCCCCTGGGGTCCCAGGATGCTCAAGAACTCCACCGGCCGGTCGTCGGCTCGGCCGAACCAGTGCGGCAGGTGGGTGTCGAACTCAGCAACCTCACCCGGCCCCAGCACGAGATCGTCTGTTCCGAGCACGAGGCGCATCCGCCCGTCCAGGACGTAGAGCCAGTGATACCCGGTGTGCGACCGCGGCCGCGGCTCGGGCTCGTCGGATTCCGGTGTCAGGATGTGTTTGAACGCCTGAAGCCCACCGGGCCGCCGCGACAAAGGGATCACGATCATCCCGTTGCGGGTGACCGGACGCAGGTACACACGGGGGTCACTGGCATCAGGGGCTCGTACCAACTCGTCGAGCGGTACCCGGAACACCTCTGCCAGCGGCAACAAGACTTCCAGACCCGGCTTGCGATGGCCCGACTCCAACCGCGACAGCGTGCTCACCGCGATCCCCGTTCGCGCCGACAAGGCGGCAAGGGTGATCCCGCGACGGCGACGCAACTCCCGCAATCGAGGCCCCACCGCGTCCAGCACCGAGCCGATCAGTTCATTCATACGGCCACGGTGTCCGCCGTTTGCACGTCGCTCAACTTTTGTTGCCGCGGCGACAACGCCGGGTGTAGTCCGCGTCCTGGGTCGATGCGCCGGCGTCGACATCGAGGAGGAGACACGCCCATGGACGCATCCAGGTGGGATCAGATGTACCGCACCCACGGTGACCTCATCAGTGAGCACCCCAACGCGACCTTGATCACCGAGGCCCGCGATCTGCGCCCCGGACACGCTCTCGACGTGGGATGCGGACATGGCGCTGACGCCCGCTGGATGGCCCAGCACGGCTGGGACGTGACCGCGATCGACCTCTCCGGCGTCGCACTCGGCCGAGCCGCCGCGCGAACCGAGTCCGGTGCACGCGTGACCTGGCGGCAAGGGGATCTCCTCAGCATCGACCTCCCGCACCAGGCGTTCGACTTGGTATCAGCCCACTACCTGCCCCTGCCCCGACGAGAGGACCACGCTTCGCTGCGACGCCTACTCGACGCTGTGGCGATCGGCGGAACCCTGCTCGTGGTCAACCACGACCTCGCTGACCTGTCTCCAGAGACCCGCCGAGCAGCCGAGGACCACTACCTCGCTCTCGACATCATCGCCTTCCTCCGTCCCGAGTGGACCGTCGAGGTGCATGAGCGGCGACCACGGACAAGCCCCGCTCCCGCCGGCACGAAGCACACCCACGACATCGTCCTGCGGGTCCGACGTAGCCGATGAGATCCGTCAGCGGGCACTTCCACATCCCGACCAGCCGCGAGTCACCGTTCCCGTTCGGCGGCGACCTGCCCCGGAGCTCCACCGGGAGTTCGACGCGTTCGCCGAGCAGATCGCGACGGTGGACCACCCGTGCGACGGGCGGCTCGCGGTCGGCGTCGGGGCGGGCAGGACGGCATCATCGCAGGTCACGCGGCGGCGGTCGGCGCCTCTGCTCAGCCGCGCAAGTGCTTGCGTGAGGTGATGTTGAGCTTCCCGAAGATCTTCGTCAGATGCCACTCGACGGTGCGCGGGCTGAGGAAGAGCCGGGCGGCGATCTGGGAGTTCGTGAGGTCCTCGCAGACGAGACGGACGATCTGGGTTTCCTGGGTGGTGAGTTGAGCGGTCGTGTCGAACGCGAGTCCCGGGACGGGCTCGCCGATGGCCCGCAACTCACGCGCGGCGCGTTCGGCGAACGCCTCGGCACCCATCGTCGTGAACATCTCGTAGGCAGTGCCCAACTGCTCGCGCGCATCCACACGGCGGTGGTCACGACGCAGCCATTCGCCGTAGAGCAGGTGGGCGCGCGCGAGCTCTCCGCGGACGCGGGTGCGGCCGAGCCGCTCGATCGCCTCGCGGTAGTGGCGCTCGGCGGAGTCATGCTCGGTCACCAACGCTCGCGAGCGAGCCTCGATCCCGAGAGCCCAGTCGGTGCCGCAGGAACGGGTGGTCTCCGTGAGCCGTCGGAGAGCATCGGAGGCACGCTCAGGGGCCCCTGTGCGGGCGGCTGCCTCGACGAGCTCGATCAACACGCCGCACGCCGACATGCCCTCCTCCGAGAGATGCACTTCCGCGTGCGAGGCCGCAGCCATGGCGTCCTGATGGCGGCCGCGACCGTTGTGGATCACCATCCTCGCCCACACGCCGACGGTCAGGCCCGCAGTTTCCTCGCCCGGGTGCGCGTCGCCCATGGCCTCGATGCGCTGATGAACGGCGGCCTCGCGACCCTGCCAGGCGGTGAGCAACAGGGCACCGTCGAGATGGCACCCGGTCACCGCTGTGACCGCCTCCGCCTCGTCGAGCAGCGATGAGGCCGCAGCGAGCTCGCCCGCGAACGTGTGCACGGAGATGCGCATGGACAAGGCCAGCGGGAGCGCAGTGAGTGCACCGGCGTCCCGGGCGAGCCGAACGTGGCGGGTGGCGAGCACATCCCAGGTTTCGTGATCCCACAGGTCCCGCGCAGTGCGGCAAGCCAACCAGAACCATCGCAGCCCCACCTCGTCAGGTAGATCGGGGCTTCGGAAGGCGGCCAACGCGCGTTCGACGATCGGCATCGCCGAGCCGGGCCCGTCGGTGGATCGCACCGCCAGGCCTTCGAGGAGAAGATCAGCGGCGTCCTCCGCCGGAGAAGGCCGGGGCATCGAGCGGGCGAACTCGGCCACCTCTCGAACCCCTCCGCCCCCGGCGAACATCGCTGCAGACAGCGCCTCCAGGCAGGTTGCGCGGGCCAACCGCAGATCGAGCGCCTCGAGCTGCTCGGCGGCCGTGAGCAGCAGCGCGGGCGCACCACATCCCCGACGGTTCACGGCGAAGGCGATCTGGGCGCGCAGCAGGCTCGCGCGGGCGCGCTGAAGCTCGTCCAGCGGGCCCGCCTCGGCCAGTGAGATCAGACCCAGAGCTGCGTCCGGCAGCGCAGCATGGTGCTTGTCGCGGGCCGCGGCCAGCGCGCGTTCCGCCCGGCGTGCCGGCTCGAGGGTCAGCTCGACCGCTCGTTCCAGGAACGCTGCGGCCGCGGCCGGGCCGCCGCGCGCTCGTGCGCGGCCGGCCGAGCACTCGAGCTCGGCCGCGACGTCCTCGTCCGGCCGCGGCGCCGCCTGGGCACGGTTCCAGGCGCGGCGGTCGGGATCAGCCTCGGCATCGGTGACGTCCGCCAGCACCCGGTGCGCGATGCGGCGCTCCTCCGGCGAGGCAGCCCGGTACACGGCCGAGCGCACGAGCGGATGGCGGAACCGCACCTGGGCACCGATCTCGAGCAACCCGACGGCAGCCGCCGGGCTCGCCGCCTCGGCACCGATTCCGAGACGCGCGGCTGCGCGCCACACGAGTACCGGATCGCCGATCGGTTCCGCAGCGGCCACCAGCAACAGCTGCCGTGTCCCTGACGGGAGCTGCGCGACTCGCTGTAGGTAGCTCTCCTCGATACGTCCGGGAAGAGCCCGCGCCGCCTTCATCCCGGACCCGCCCACCAACTCGGTCGGCGTCGACCCATGGGGCAGTTCCAGCAGCGCCAGCGGGTTTCCCCTGGTCTCGGCGACGATCCGGGCGACGACCTGCTCGTCCATCGGCCCACGCAGCGCGGAGCGCAGCAGTGCCCGCGCGTCATCGTCCGGCAACCCGGCCAGGTCCAGACCCGGCAGATCCGTCAGGCCTGTCAGATTCGGGATCTCGCCTGGCGTCCTCGCTGCGAAGACCATCGCCACCGACTCGGCCCCCAGCCGGCGCGCGACGAAGGCCAATGCCTGAGCGGATGCGCGATCGAGCCATTGAGCATCATCGACCACGCACACCAACGGCTGTTTCCGGGCGACCTCGGCGAACAGGCCCAGTACCGCCAGTCCGACCAGGAGACGATCCGGTGCAGGCCCGGCACGGAGACCGAGCGCCGTGCGCAGTGCATCGCGCTGATGGCCGGGGAGAGATTCGGCCCGGCCCAGCATCGGCGCGCACAACTGGTGCAGCCCCGCGAAAGCCAGTTCCATTTCCGATTGGACACCCGCGGCCCGCACGACCCGCCCCGATGCTCGTCCGACCAGGTACTCCAGCAGAGCCGTCTTTCCCACGCCCGACTCGCCCCGAATCACCAGAGCCCGGCTCTCACCTGCTCCGACGGCTTCGAGCAGCCGGTCAAGAACTTCGCACTCACTGCGCCGACCGCGTAACACCCGGTTACACCGCCACCAGCACAAATCCCTGTGAAGTCACTCAGAAAGTATCCGTACGCCACCAGGCCGAAACCGGGCCTTGTGGTGGCCCTCACGACCGGTCCGGGGGGTCCGAGGATTCTCCTGGCGGACAACTCGCACAATCCGGGCGCATTCACCGGAAAGATCTTCGGTTTCGGCTGATTGAAACGGTATCCCGGGATATCGGGCCACGTCGGTCCGGGGGGTGTCCGGGGGGTCCTGGGGGTCCCACTGGTCGCAATTCAGTCGATCATGATCACGCGACACGCGGCAGCTTTCCGTTTCGAAGAAATGTGAGAAGATGTCTCATCATTTGGATTCTCCGATCGCCCGCACCGACGTCCGACTGGACATCACGGACGTCTATCTGTTCCGAGGCGAGCGGGGCACGGTGTTCGTCATGAATGTCGGCCACTCCCTGGCCGGACAGGACGTACGGGGGTTCCACACGGAGGCCATGTACGAGTTCAAGATCGACGGCGACGGCGACGCCGTCGAGGACCTGACCTATCGCGTCACGTTCGTCGACGGCGACGCGGTGGGGCACCAGCGCATGCAGTTGCGGCGCATCTCCGGCGTGGAGGCCGTCGACCCGCTCGCACCCGGCGTCGTACTCGCCGAGGGCACCACGGAATCCACTGTGGATGGCGTGGACGGTTCGCGGATGTGGGCGGGTAGGGCGGGCGACCCGTTCTGGGTCGAGCCGGACGTGCTGCAGGCGGTCGGTGAGGCGTTCCAGCGCGGCAGGAGGATCAATCTGTACGGCTGGGACCCGAAGCAGGCGAGGAACCTGTTCGCCGGACAAACCGTGTACTCGCTGGTGCTGGAGGTGCCGGACGCGGTGCTGGTGCCGGTCGCGGCACGCGATCAGCGAATCGGGGTGTGGGGGCTGACCACATTGGCCACCGACGCCGGCGGCTGGCGGCCGATCAACAGGGCCGGCCTGCCGATGATCCACCCACTGTTCGCCCAGCTCAATGAGGACCTCGGCAACCGGCTCAACGTCGGGCGGCCCGCCGAGGACCGGCAGAACTTCGGCAAGACGATCATCGACATGGTTGCAGGGGTGGTGGCCGCGAACGGCACTGCACAAGATCCGCACGCCTACGCCGAGATGGTCACGTCGAGGATCCTGCCCAACCTGTTGCCGTACACGATCGGCACGCCGGCCGCGTTCGGCTTCGCCGGCTGGAACGGCCGCTCGCTGACCGACAACGCGCCGGACGTGATGTTCTCCTTCGCCGGCAACTCGGCAGTCAGCATGGGCATCGGGAGGGAGTCGGTCACCTCCAAGCCCTCCGGCACCTGGCCGTACGTGTCGGTGGGGTCCTGAAACACAGCCCGGGCTCCGGGACGACATCGAGAGGAATCAGCGTGAGGGATGGCAGGCGGGCGTTCATCGGGTCGTTCACCTCGTCGGGGGGTCGCGGCATCATCGTCGCCGAGGTCGACGACGCGACCGGCGCTTTGCAGGAACGCAGCGTCACCGACGTCGTGGCGAACCCGTCCTTCCTCACGCTCTCGCCCGACGGCACGGTGCTCTACGCGGTCTCCGAAGACGACGAAGGCGCTGCCGCAGCGTTCAGCACGAGCGGCGTGGGCGGCGCTGACGACGAGGCGTCGTGGACGCTGCGGCTGCTGGGCGAACAGGTTCCGGTTGACGCCGCGGTGCCCACTCATCTGACACTTACCGCCGGACATCTCCTCACCGCCAACTACCGCTCGGGCAGCGTGACCGTGCTGCCCCTGGGAGCCGACGGCGCCTTGCGACCCGCAAGCGGCATCCGGCAGCACGAGGGAAGCGGGCCGAACGCCGATCGGCAACGCGGGCCACACGCCCACCAGGTGGTCACCGACCCCACCGATCGCTGGGTTCTCAGCGTCGACCTCGGCACCGACTCCGTGTGGATCAGCACCCTCGACGCCACATCCGGGGCACTCACACCGCACCGCGAAACGCCGCTGCGGGCCGGCTCAGGACCCCGCCACCTCGCCTTCCACCCCGCCGGCGATCACGCGTACGTGATGAACGAACTCGACCCCACCATCACCGTCTGCCGCTGGGATCCCCGGACCGGCACCCTCGACCCGGTGCGGGAGACCCGTGTCCTGCCCGACGACGTCTCGGTCCAGAGCTATGCCTCCGAGGTCGTCCCGTCGGTCGACGGCAGGTTCGTCTGGACCGCCAACCGCGGGCCCGACAGCATCTCCGTGCTCGCACTCGACCCCACCTACGAGCATCCGCAGTTGATCACCACCGTGGAGTACGGCGGGCGCTGGCCCCGCCACCTCACACTCGGACCCACAGGCCGGCACCTCTACGTCTCCGATGAGCACTCGGGCGACGTGACCTGGTTGGACATCGATCCGGACACCGGTGTCCCCTCCGTTGCCGGGTCGCTCGCGGCTCCCGCCGCATCCTGCGTGGTCTTCGGCTGATCCAGGTCGTCCAGTCAGGACGGGCGAAGATCGAGGAGCATGGGCGTGCAGGCTGGGCTTCGGGACCCGAGCCTCGCGCGACGCTCATGAGTCCCAGCTCCTCTCCACGGAAGGAACCCCATGCGGATCACCGGTGCGGACGTCGTCGTCACCAGCCCGGGACGCAACTTCGTCACCCTCGAGATCACCACCGACGACGGGCTGACCGGCTACGGCGACGCAACGCTGAACGGTCGCGAGCTCGCGGTGGCGAGCTACCTCTCCGACCATGTCAGCCCGCTGCTGATCGGACGTGACGCCCACCGGATCGAGGACACCTGGCAGTACCTGTACCGCGGCGCCTACTGGCGGCGCGGCCCCGTGACCATGGCGGCGATCGCCGCGGTGGACGTGGCGCTGTGGGATCTGAAGGCGCAGGTGGCGGGACTTCCGCTGTACCAGTTGCTGGGCGGGGCGAGCCGCAACGGAATTCGCGCCTACGGGCACGCGAGCGGGCGCGACCTGCCCGAACTGCTCGACTCGATCAGGGAACGCCATGAGCAGGGCTTCCGGTCCATCCGGGTGCAGTCCGGCGTACCGGGGCTGGAGACGATCTATGGCATCTCCGCTGCCACCGAGCCTGCCGGCGATCACGGGCGTCACCCGCAGCCGTCGGAGGAGACCTGGGACACGCAGGCCTACCTGCGTCACCTGCCGACAGTGTTCGAGGAGGTGCGCAACGAGTTCGGCCCGGAACTGCCGCTGCTGCACGACGTGCACCATCGGCTCACGCCGATCCAGGCGGCGAAGCTGGGTAAGGCCCTCGAACCCTACGACCTGTTCTGGCTGGAGGACTGCACGCCCGCGGAGAACCAGGACGGCCTGCGGCTCGTCCGCCGGCACACCACCACCCCGCTGGCGATCGGCGAGGTCTTCAACTCGGTGGTCGACTACCAGACACTCATCCGCGAACAGCTGATCGACTACGTGCGCTCGGCGGTCACGCACGCAGGTGGCGTCACCGCCATGCGCAAGCTGTTCGACCTCGCCGCGCAGTATCAGATCAAGTCCGGTATCCACGGCCCCACCGACATCTCCCCCGTGGGGATGGCCGCCGGGCTGCACCTCGACCTGGCGATCCACAACTTCGGCATCCAGGAGTTCATGCCGCACAGCGCGGAGACCTACGAGGTGTTCCGGCACTCCTACACGTTCAGCGACGGCTACCTGCACCCCGGCGAGACGCCCGGACTCGGCGTCACCCTGGACCGGGCGGCAGCGGCGCGGTTCGAGTACCGCCCCGCGTATCTGCCGGTCAACCGGCTGCGGGACGGCACCATCCACGACTGGTAACAACCGAGAACCGCAACCGCCGGACGCGGACGGGACCTACCATGCTGTGGTCGGCGACACATTTCTCACGGCGCTGCCAGGGCTTTGCCCCGGCCGAGCACCGCACCCGGCTCGTCCGGACGCTGGCCGTCGCGGCCCGCTGGCCCCGTCGCCGACGGCGGGCACCCGGCGTCACCGCCACCCGCCTGACGGGAAGGGCGACCTTGACGTGCGCAAATCGTCATCCACGAAGCCCGCCGCCGCCCGACGACGGCGACCTGTGCTGTGGGCAGGGCTCTCGCCGCGGCGGCGGCTCGTCGGGGCGCTGACCGGGCTGGCCGTTCTTCCACTGCTCCCACTGGCTCTGGCCCGGCTCCGCGGCGTCGTGGACCTCGTCGCGGGCGCGGTCAGCTCGATCGTCGGCCTGGCCGAACGCCGCCGTGGGGCCACGATCCTCGCAACCGCGAACGCCGAGAGCGGCGAGGAGTTACGCCGGCTCGCCGAGGAGCAGGCCGCACTGCGCCGCGTGGCCACGCTCGTCGCCCGCGGGACGCCACCGGCCGAGGTACTCGCGGCCGTCGCGCACGAGGTCAGCGACATCCTCGGTGCCGACGGCACCAACATCCTCCACCTCGATCCCGACGGCGGGACGACCGTCGTGGCCCGCGTCGGCGCCTACCCCGCCGAGTTCCCGATCGGCAGCCGCTGGAGGCCCGAGCCGCCACTGGCGCTGGCGGCCGCCCTGCGCACCGGCCGCTCGGCCCGCATCGACGACTTCACGAACGCCGTCGACCCGTACAGCGACGCCGTCCGCCGGCTGGGACTCCAGTCAGGCATCGCGGTGCCGATCATCGTCCAGGGGCGTCTCTGGGGCGCGATCGCCGTCGGGACGCGGCACGAACGTTTCCCGGCCGACACCGAAGAACGCATGGCCGGCTTCACCGAGCTCATCGGCACCGCGATCGCCAACGCCGAGGGCCGCGCCCAGCTCGAAGCCAGCAGCGACGAACTCCGCCGGCTCGCAAAGGAGCAGGCCGCACTGCGCCGGGTCGCCACACTCGTCGCCCGCGGGACGCCACCGGCCGAGGTACTGGCGGCGGTCGCACACGAGATCGGCCTCGTCCTCGGGGCCGAGGCCACGACCATCGCCCGCCTCGATCCCGACGGCAAGATGACCATCCTCGCCGTCGTCGGCGCTCACTCCGAGGAGCTGGCGGTCGGAAGCCGCTGGAAGCCCGAGCCGCCGCTGGCACTGGCAGTCGCCTTGCGCACCGGCCGCGCGGCCCGCTGCGACGACTACAGCGAAGCCTCCGGAGCGTTCGCGGACGCCACCGTCCGCCGGATGGGCATCCGCTCATCGGTCGCGACCCCGATCGTCGTCGAGGGGAATCTCTGGGGCGCGACCGCCTGCGGGACGCGGCACGAGTCCCTCCCGGCCGACACCGAGAAGCGCATGGCCGGCTTCACCGAGCTCATCGGCACTGCGATCGCCAACGCCGAGGGCCGCGCCCAGCTCGAAGAGAGCAGCGACGAACTCCGCCGGCTCGCACAGGAGCAAGCGGCACTGCGCCGGGTCGCCACCCTGGTCGCCCGCGGAATGCCACCGTCCCAGGTGTTCTCGGCCGTCGCGCACGAGGTCGGCAGCGTCTTCGGCGCCGACGGAACGGTCATCGTCCGCCTCGATCCCGATGGTGCGACGACTCTCGTCGCCAGCGTCGGCGCACACCGCACCGCGCTCCCGGCGGGGAGCCGCTGGAAGCCCGAGCCGCCCGTGGCCGTGGCGATCGCCATGAACACGCGCCGCCCGGCCCGATGCGACGACTACAGCCACGCTCCCGGCGAGTACGCCGACGCCGTCCGCCGGCTGGGGCTCCGCTCATCGGTCGCCGCGCCGATCGTCGTCGAGGGGAAACTGTGGGGCGCGATCGGCGCCGGAACACAGGGCGAGTATTTCCCGCCCGAAACGGAACAACGGATGGCCGGGTTCACCGAGCTCGTCGGCACCGCGATCGCCAACGCCGACAGTCGCGCTCAGCTCACCGCCTCCCGGGCCCGGATCGTCGCCGCGGCCGACGATGCCCGGCGCCGGATCGAGCGCGACCTGCACGACAGCACCCAGCAGCGCCTGGTCGCGCTCGGCCTCGCGCTGCGCCTGGCCCAGGACACCGTGCCCCCGGAGCTGCTCGAGCTCCAGAGGGAGATCGGCCGGGTCGCCGACGAGCTCGACGGAGCGCTGAACGAGCTGCACGAGATCGCGCGCGGCATCCACCCGGCGGTCCTGTCCGAGGGCGGACTCGGTCCGGCCCTGCGCAGTCTCGCCCGCCGCGCGGCGCTCCCGGTGGAACTCGACATCCGGACCACGATCCGAGCGGCGGACCCGATCGAGGTCGCGGCCTACTACGTCGTGTCCGAGGCGCTCACCAACACCACCAAACACGCCCGCGCGACGTGCGCGCAGGTCACGGTCGAAAGGCGTGACTCGATCCTGCACTTGTCGATCAGCGACGACGGAGACGGCGGCGCCGATCCCGCGGGAGGCTCCGGGCTGATCGGGCTTCGCGACCGGGTGCAGGCCCTCGGAGGGTTGATCGAGGTCAACAGCCGCCCAGGGGAAGGGACGGCGATCGTCGTCGAACTTCCGCTGCAGGCCAACTGACCGACGGCCGCTCTGCACCCTCTGCAGCATCCCCAGGTCAGCCGAATCGCGGGTCGGGCTAGCCGGTATCCCGGATTTCCAGCTAGCAGGGGCGAAGGACTGCAGCGCCGCGAGAAGGCTGGCGTTCGGTCCGAGCGCCGTCAGATCGCGCTCCTCGCTGTTCGATCACCGCCGGCGAGGAGATCCGGACCTCGGCACGACCTTCACAGCGCGGTGGTTCCGGGGGGCCTGTCAACTCTGGGGCACCGATGCGCCTGCGACAGCGACGGCTACCGACCGCCCGATTCGCGACGAACCGAACGCCGACCTTGCCGCTTCATGGAGAGAACGGATTGCCCGATGTCCCATCACCTTGACACACCTCTGGCGAGCCAGACGGGCCAGCTCTTCATCGACGACCTGTACGTCTTTGCCGGCGCCGACAGCACCGTTTTCGTCATGGACGTCAACTCGACCATCACCGGCGCCCATGCCGAACCGGCCTTCCACCCGGAAGGGCGCTACGAGTTCAAAGTGCACGCCGACGGAGCCGATTTCGAAGACCTGACCTACCGGCTGTCCTTCGGCGAAGCAGACTCCGACGGACGACAGGCCCTGCAACTGCACACCCTCACCGGCCGCGACGCACGCGATGACTCGGCAACCGGCGAACTCGTGCTCGAAGGCAGGACCGGCGAGACCGCGACCGCACCCGACACCCGGCTCTGGGCCGGGCGCATCGCCGACTGCTTCTACATCGACCTCTCGCTGCTCGGCATCATCAACTCCGCGGTGAACAACGGCACCGCTGTGGACCTGTCGGAATGGCGCCCGGAGAACGCGCAGAACAGCTTCGCCGACACGACTGTCGAATCCATCGTGCTGGAAGTCGCCCACCAGCACCCACAGCTGAAGCCCGGCACGCGCATCGGCGTCTGGTGCGCCACCAAACTCGCCACCGACGCCGGCGGCTGGCGGCAGATCAACCGCGCCGGACACCCCATGATGTGGCCGATCTTCTGGCCGACCGACACGGAGTTCACCCACCCCTCCAACACCCGCCACCCCTCCGAGGACTTCGACGCCGACGGCGCCTACACAGCGGACCTCATCGCGAAGACCGTGGCGGCCACGGGCACCTGCGACGACCCCCAGGGCTACGGCCGGACGGTGGCCCGCAAGCTGTTCCCCGACGTCCTGCCCTACACCGTCGGAACGCCTGCGACCTACAGCTTCGCCACCTTCAACGGCCGGACACCGGCCGACAACGCCCCCGAAGCGATGCTCTCCCTCGTGGTTAACACAGCCGTGCCCTCAGGACTGAAACCGACCACGACGAAGCACCTGCGGGACAAGAACTTCCCCTACGTCGTGCCGATGTGACCGCGTCGGGAGCGATCCTGCTCGCTCACACCGTCTGAGGTGTGAAGTGCGGGTTGCTCGGCACTCGCAGGCCGAGCTCCTCTCGCAGCGTCGCCCCCGAGTAGTCGTCGTGGAAGATCCCGCGTCGCTGCAGCTCGGGCACGAGCAGGTCGACGACCCGTTCGAGCCCGAGCGGCAGCGTCGGGACGCTCAGCATGAACCCGTCGCACGCCCCGGAGCGGAACCAGTCCTCCAACTCGTCGGCCACCTCGGCCGCGGTGCCGGTGAACGGCGGGGTGTCGTCGGCGGCGAGCAGGCGCTGGTAGGTCTGGCGGATCGTGAGGCCCTCCCGTGACGCCATCTCCCACACGCTCTGCCGACGGCTCGTGATCCCGTTGACCTCGGCGGACAGGTCGGGCAGCGGGCCGTCGAGCGGGTACGGGGCCAGGTCTTCCTTGACCATGCTCGACAGGTACTGGACACCGAGCGCGGGCGACACGAGAGCGTTGAGCTCCCGGTAGAGGGCGAGCGCCTCGTCGCGGGACTCTGCGACGTTGACGCGGACGCCCGGGATGATCTTCAGCTCATGCGGCTCCCGGCCGTACGTGGCCATCCTGCCCTTGATGTCGCGGACGACCTCGATGCTCTCTTCCTTGGTCTGTGCCACGGAGAACAGGCAGTCGGCGTGCTGCGCGGCGAGCTCTCGCCCCGACTCGGACTGGCCCGCCATGAACAGCACCGGGTAGCCCTGCGGGCTGCGCGCGAGGTTCAACGGCCCGCGCACGGTGAAGTTCTCGCCGTGGTGGTCGAGTGTGTGCACACGGCCCGAGTCGAGGAACTGGCCGGTCGTCTTGTCCTGCGGGAAGGCGTCGGGAGCCCAGCTGTCCCACAGCCCCTTGCAGACCTCGACGAACTCCCGCGCGCGCTTGTAGCGGTCGGTCTTCTCGGGGAAAGCGCCGCCGAAGTTCACGGCGTCGCCCGGGTAGGAGGTGGTCACGACGTTCCAGATCGCACGGCCGCCGCTGATGTGGTCGAGCGAGGAGAACTTGCGGGCGAGCAGGTAGGGCTGCTCGTAGGTGGTCGTCGCCGTGGCGAACAGCCCGACGTGCTCGGTGTGCTGCGAGATCGCGGCCATGAGGGTGGTCGGCTCGAACGACGCCGGACGATCCGACGGGGCAGAGGCTTCGAACAGCGCCGTCTTGTCCATCTGACGCACGGCGTTGCCGTCGGCGAGGAACAGCGCCTGGAACTTGCCGCGCTCCGCGGTGCGGGCGAGATCGATCATGGCGTCCAGGTTCATGACGATGTCGGGGTATGCGGTCGGGTGCCGCCATCCGGCGAGGTGCCCTCCCACGGGGTACACGCCGGTGACCAGGATCATCCGGTTGTCCATGCCTGTCCTCTCGGGTCGAGCCGGCGACCGTTGCCGAGTGGGGAACGGGGGTTGCCTGGGTCGGACACCCTATGGTCCCTCGCCGCGTGTCGCCGGAGTGTGCGTTGCGGTAGAGGCCACGGCGCAGCGGAGCCGAGTGGCCCGTGCGGGGCTCTTCGCCACGATGTGGACATCCGTACCGAGAGTGCTTTCGCGCATCCATCATTCGGGGAGAACCCGCCTCGCAGGCCGGCCGGTCGAAGCGTCGGGCCGAGAAGATGCCGCGTTCGAAAATGGCAACAGCGTTGCTTTCTGCTGATCACCTCTGCGACACCGATGAACGTGAGCCAATTCACCGATCCGACCGATTTACTGAGCACCGGCGGTGGAAGGCTGGCAGGGCATTCGGCAATTCACCGGAGGGGGATCGTGACCACAATCAGGACTCGCCAACCAGCGCACCGGGCCGAGACCACCGGCGCGGATGTCGTGATTGTCGGTGCGGGTTCAGCCGGCGGGGCGCTCGCCGCGCGGTTGTCACAGGACCCCTCGCGATCGGTGCTGCTGCTCGACGCCGGCGTCGATTTCGGTCCCGCCGGTGAGAGCCAACCCCCGGCTGTGGCCGACGCATTCGACAGCTCGGCGAGAGCGACGTATGGCTGGGAGTACGCGGGAACGGCGACCGCTCTGGGCCGGTCGGTGCCGGTACACGCCGGGCGGATCGTCGGTGGCAGTTCAGCGATCAACAGCGTCATGGCACTGCGCGGTCACCGCGCCGTCTACGACGGGTGGGCCGCCGCGGGCTGCTCGGGATGGTCGTTCGACGACGTGCTCCCGGCCTTCCGCCGCCTCGAGCACGACCAGGACTTCCACGACAACTCGCACGGCACCCGCGGGCCGGTCCCGATCCGCCGCTATCCCGAGCTGTCCCGATCTCAGCAAGCGTTCCTCGAAGCGTGCAAAGCGGCCGGACACACACCGGTGCCGGACCACAACGCCCCCGGCGCGGTCGGCGCGGGCAGGCTGCCGGTCAACGAACTCGACGGGCTGCGGGAATCCACCGCGCTGACCTATCTCGCCCATGCCCGGGACCGCCCGAATCTCACCATCCGCGGTGAGAGTGCCGTCGACCGAATCCTGCTCCACGGCGGCGACGCCACCGGGGTGATCCTCGCCGACGGCAAACAGATCACCGCCGACACCGTGGTTCTGGCCGCAGGAGCCGTGGGCACCCCGGCGATCTTGCTGCGCTCTGGCATCGGACCCGCCGACGACCTCTCCGCCCTGTCGATCCCGGTCGAAGCGCACCTGCCCGGCGTCGGCGCGAACCTGCAGGACCATCCCCTGCTGCGCGTAGGGTTCGTCGCCCGCGCCGAGCCCCAACTCCCCCCGCGCCAGACGCTGCTCACCACGCACACTCAGCCCGGACTCACCCCGCCCGACCTGCAGGTATTCCCCAGCGGACCCGTCGCGGGCAACGGCGCGCCCACGCTGGCCCTGCTCATAGCGCTACTGACGCCCATCTCACGCGGCACCCTGCGCCTGAGCGGCCCCGAGCCCGACATGCCACTCCGGATCGAGCCCGGCTACCTCGCCCACCCCGACGATCTGCCCCGGCTGGTCGCCGGCGTGCGGCTGGCGCGGACGCTCGCGAGGTCCGCACCGCTGGCTGAACACCTCGCCGAGGAAGCCTGGTCCGGCGCAGGCGTCACCGACGACGACGACCTCGGTGGCGCGGTGCGCGCGAACCTCGTGCCGTACCACCACTACGTCGGCACCTGCCGGATGGGACCAGCTCACGACCCCGAGGCCGTGGTCGACGCCACCGGCAGGGTCCACAGCACCAGCAGCCTGTGGATCGTCGACGCGTCGATCATGCCGACGATACCCACTGCCAACACCAACCTGGCCACCCTCATGATCGCCGAACACCTGGCAATGACCATCTAGGTATCGGCGGCAATCCCGTCCAGCTCTCGAACCTTCACGCGATGAGGCTCGTCCGGGCGAGGAGCAGCCCGCGGCTCATCACCGCGGGGGGTTCTCAGCGCGTATCCGGTCGCATGTCTTCTCCACCTCGGTCCATGCCTGCCGTACGGCGGGATCGGCGGACATCCATCGTTCCGCCGCCGAGGCCGCAGCACTGTCGCCACTCGCGGCGAGAACGTGCAGCTCGACGAGCTCGTCCAGCCAGTCCCGATTCGGCACTTCGTGCGCGTGTGCAGCACCCATGGTCACAACGGTTGCGCAACCGCAATCAAGAGGAAAGTCGGAACGCCCCGAATGTGAGCGATGTCTCTCTCACTCCTCGGGAGTCTGTGCTAGTTCCTACTGCCCGGTCGCGGCGGTCATCCGATTCGTCAGAGGAGCTGGTCACTTCGACGCCCTCCCGGCGCCCGAGCAGGTGAACACGCCGCGAACAGCGCTCTCCAGCACACCCGCGACTACGCCGAAGGCGCACCGGCGAGTGCCTCGATCTCAGCTCCCGCCGCTGGTGGGTGAGGTTCTACTGGCTCGGCGACAGGCTCGACAGCGGGACGTCGGGGTCGGCGAGCCTGCTTGCGTCGACCTGCGCACCGGAACGGATCAGGTCTCCGATCGGCTCGGTCACGTCCCATATGTTGACGTTCATCGCAGCCGTGAGACGTCCGTCCTTCAGCCAGAACGCGATGAACTCACGGGCTGCCGTGTCGCCTCGGACCACAAGCTCTTCCTGGCCGTCGGGATCCGTGTACCCGGTGTATTCCATCCCGAGGTCGTACTGGTCGGTGAAGAAGTACGGCAGCCGGTCGTAGCAGGCCGACTCGCCCAGCATCGTCCTGGCAGCGACCTCCGGTTGGTGCAGCGCGTTCGCCCAGTGCTCGACTCGGATCTGCCTGCACAACAGCGGGTGGTAGGCGTTTGCGACGTCGCCTGCGGCGAGAATGTCGTCGTCGGAGCTGACAAGGTGGCTGTCGACGAGGATGCCGTCGTCGACGTTCAGACCGCAGGATCGCGCCAGTTCGACGTTCGGGGTGACCCCGATGCCGACCACCACGGCGTCGGCGGCGAGCTCGGTGCCGTCGGCGAGCAACACGGAACCGGCACTCGACGGGTTCTCGTCCGTGGGCCGGATGGCGCTGACATCGACCCCGAACCGCAGGTCGACGCCGTGGTCGCGGTGCAGGTCGGCGAACACCGTCGCCATCTCCCGCCCCAGGACGCGCAGCAGTGGCAGTTCGGCGGTCTCGAGCACGGTGACCTCGGCGCCGGCTGTGCGGGCAGCGGCCGCCGTTTCCAGGCCGATCCATCCCGCTCCGACGATCACGACGACGGCGCCGGGGCGAAACGCAGCCTTGAGGCGGTCGCTGTCGCCGAAGTCGCGCAGGTAGTACACGCCGTCGAGGTCGGCACCAGGCACCGGGAGGCGGCGTGGTGTGGCGCCGGTGGTCAGGAGCAGCTTGTCGTAGGCCAGCCGGTCCCCTTCGCCGATGACCAGTTCGTGGGCGCGGCGGTCGATCTCGGTGACGGTGGTGCCGACACGGAGCTCGACCCGATGCTCCGGGTACCACTCCGCCGGGTGCACGTAGGCGCTGTCGCGGTCGGCGTTGCCCAGGAGGTAGCCCTTGGACAGGGGCGGCCGCTCGTAGGGCCGATGAGACTCGGTCCCGAGCAGGACGATGCGTCCGTCGAAGCCCTCGACGCGCAGCGCTTCGGCCGCCTTCGCTCCGGCGAGTCCCGCGCCGACGATGGCGAACGTTCGTGGATCAGTCATGCCGGATCGTCCTCATCTCCGCCGCTGCATCTCGCGGCCGCGAGCATCGGCTTCTCCGCCACATCGTCGTGGTCGATGCCGACGTCGACGAGCGTAACCATGACCGCGGCGGCGGCGCCGGAGCCGCAGCGGGTCGTGTCGCCGCGCTCGACGCCGTGGCCGAGCGAGACCGCCACTCCGGCGCTGGTCAGGCCACTCATCGGGTCAGCCCGTCGAGCCAGATGTCACAGCTGTCGACGCGAGGTGATGTTCAGCTTGCTGAAGATCCTGCTGAGATGCCATTCGACGGTGCGCGGGCTGAGTATCAGCCGGACGCTGATCTCGTTGTTCGTGAGGCCCTCTCGGACCAGGCGCGCGATCTGCGCCTCCTGGGTCGTGAGCTCGGTATGGGACTCGACGGGGCGATGGCGGGCGGTTCCACCGGCAGCCTGAAGCTCGCGGGTGGCGCGCTGGGCGAATGCCTCCATTCCCATCGCCGCGAACATCTCGTGGGCGGTGAGCAGTTGCTCGCGGGCATCGAGGCGGCGGCGCTCACGGCGGAGCCATTCGCCGTAGACCAGGTGGGCACGGGCGAGTTCGCCCCGGACGCGGGAGCGGGCGAACCGGTCGATCGCCTCCAGGTAGGCGGTCTCGGCGACGTCCCCGGTGCTGAGCAGGGCAGCGGAACGGGCCTCGATGCCCAGCGCCCAGTCGGTGCCACTCGCACGGGTCATCTGTGAGAGCAGTGTGAGGGCGTCGGCTGCCTCTTCCGTTTCACCGCTGCGAGCGGCTGCTTCGATGAGCTCGACGAGTGCCTCCCAGGCGGCGGCACCCTCAGCCGTCTGTTCCCGGGCATGCCGGGCCGCGGTCAGCGCGTCCTCGTAGCGGCCGAGGCCATTGCAGAGCAACGCCTGCGCCCACCCGGCGATGGTCAGCGACAATCCTTCGCCACGATTCAGGGCCTCCGCCGTGATGTCGTCGATCAGCTGAGCCGTCTCGGCTTCGCGGCCCTGCCAGGCGACGCGCATCAGCGCGCTGTGGGATGCGTGCCGGCTTCCGGTCGCTTCGGTGAGCGTCTCCTGCTCCTCGGCCAGCGCCGCCGCCTCGTTCAGTTGACCGGTGTACGTGTGCGCAAGGCTGCGTGCGGCGAGGGCCAGGTGCATCGTGGTGAGGGCGCCTGCCTCGCGTGCCAGTCGAAGCAGCCGCCCGGAGAGCAGATGCCAGGTCTCGTGGTCCCACAGATCCATCGCGATCATGCAGACGAGGTGGAACCGGTGTAGTCCTTCCTCGCCGGAGATGTCGGCGTCGCAGAAGGCGCGCAGCGCCCGCGTCGTCATCGGTGCCGCAGCCGCGTATCCGTCGGTGTATCGCACGGCCAGTGCGTCGAGGAGCAGATCGGCTGCTCGTGGCGGGTGCGGCGCCGGGGGCGCTCCTGCCGCAGCTTCGGCCATCTCGCGCACGCTGACGCCACGGCCCAATGCACCGGCGAACCTGGCGGCCCGCAGCGCGTCGAGGTAGGTCTCGCGAGCCAGGGGTACGTCGAGCGGCTCGAGCCGGCGGGCGGCCTCGAGCAGCAGCGGAGATGCGTCGCGGCTGCGCTGCTGAGCGAAGACGATCTGTCCACGCACGTACAGAACGTCGGCGCGGGCGAGTTCGTCCAGCGGACCGGCTTCGGCGATCGAGAGCAGGTTCAAGGCCGTGTCGGGCGATCCGGCCTGATGTGTGGCCTTCGCCGCGGCCAGCGCGCGTTCGGCCCGGCGTTGCGGATCGGGGGTCAGCTCGACGGCCCGCGTCAGGAACGCGGCAGTGGCGGCCAATCCGCCACGGGCTCGTGCGCGCCCGGCCGATTGCTCGAGGTCGGCGGCGATGTCCTCGTCGGGCCCCGGTGCTGACTGTGCCTTGTGCCAAGCCCGGCGGTCGGGCTCCGCCTCGGGGTCGGTGGCTTCCGCCAGGGCGCGATGCACGTTCTGTCGCTCTTGCGGGGTGGCGGCGTTGTAGATCGCCGCGCGCACCAGCGGATGCCGGAACCGCACCTGCGCCGCGATCTCCACGAGCCCGGCCGCCGGCATCGCTGCCGCAACCGTGATGCCGAGACCCTGGGCCGCCCGCCACACCAGAACCGGATCCCCCACCGGCTCCGCCGCTGCGACCAGCAGTAGCTCCCTCGTGTCGACGGGCAACGGAGTCAGCTGCCGCCGGAAGCTGTCCTCGATCTGCTGAGGAATCGCGGTCGCGCGCGGTGAACCGAACCCGCCGGCCAGTTCGGCGGGGGTCATCCCGCGGGGCAACTCCAGCAACGCCAGCGGGTTGCCCCTGGTCTCGGCGACGATCCGGTCGAGAATCCGGTTGTCCACGACCCCGGGCACTGCGGCGTTCAACAGTGCCCGGGCCTCGTCGTCGGGGAGGCCGGCGAGGAGCAGTTGCGGTAGCCCGGACCACTCCGCGGACACCTCATGTGTGCGGGCCGCGATGAGCAGAGCGACGGATTCGGCTCGCAGCCGGCGCGCGGCGAAGGCCAGCGCCTGCGCGGAGGCGTGATCGAGCCAGTGTGCGTCGTCGATCACGCAGATCAACGGCCGCTCCTCCGCGACCTCGGCCAACAGGCCGAGCACGGCCAGCCCGACGAGGAACCGGTCCGGCGCCGGTCCGGCACTCAGCCCGAATGCCGTGGCCAGGGCGTCGCGCTGGGGTGCGGGCAGCCGCTGCAGGCTCCCCAGCATGGGCGCGCACAACTGGTGGAGACCCGCGAAGGGCAGTTCCATCTCCGACTGCACTCCTGCAGCCCGCGCCACCCGACATCCCGGGGCACGCTCGACCACGTACTCCAGCAAGGACGTCTTGCCCATTCCGGCCTCGCCGCAGATCGCCAGCGCACGGCTCTCTCCCGCTCGAACCGCCCTGAGCAGCCGCTCGAGTGCCTCGCACTCAGCTTGCCTGCCCCGCAACGCCAGACGCCGTTTCACCTCAGGATGTCCTCGCGCCCGCTGTGAAACAGCACTTTCACCATATTTCGCGCTTTGAGGCGGCGATTCAGAGCCGGTCCGGCCGCCCTCTGGGACGTTCGACGACAACACCGCTCCGGCCACGTCACATCCGATCCACGGGAGACCGGGCCGACAATACCCCCTCGGCAATTCTCGGCCCCGGCCCACAGAGATCGGTCCGGGCGGACCGGTCAGGCGTCGCCGCCTAGATCCGATTGCCCGCCGGGTCGATCCGATACTGCACGTTGGGCTCCGCCTTTATGATCATCACCAGGCACTCGTCGATCGAGGTCTCCACGTGCTCCTCGCCGTCGGGCACGAAGTAGAAGTCACCCGCGCCGACCTTGCGTTCCTCACCGTCACTTTCCCATTTCATGGTTCCTTCGACGAGGTAGACAGCGACCCACGATTCATGCTTGTGCAAGCCGAGATCGTAGTTCGGCGGCAACTTCACGAAGGAGAACGAGATCGTGTCGTCACGCCACAGAGTGCACCGATCGATGGCGTGACCCACCACATCCTCGTGGATCCACTGACGTTCGTCGACGGACGTGAACTCGGACATTACTCTCCCTAGGTCGTGGAAATTGCTCAGGCGGCGGTCGATGCAGCTCGGCGATCACAGAGCAGGGCATCGGCCCTTGCAGTCGGTGCAGTCGAGCCACCGTCACGGCGTCGCGATTGCGCGGCCCGGGCGTCTCTCGCCGGCCCTCATCGTCCCCCGCCAGGCCCCAGGGGGGACCTGTGGTGCCCCCTGGAATCACCCCGGGTCCCGGATTCCGGCTGTATCCGACCTCGTCAGCAGACCGGGATCGCGAGACCCGAATGAGCGGGTTTCGCCCACATCAGTCCGGATCGTCCGCTCTCGACGTCCCTGGTCAGCGTGGCTGCACTTCGATCTCTTGCAGTAGCATCCGCAATGCCCGTAATGCGTGGTGCGTGCGCGACTTCACGGGGGGGGGCCGCAGCGAACAGCCACCCACGTAGCGCGTCGGAGCCGGGGTCGAGGTGCTCGGCGCGGCGCCAGGCGCGTACCAGTACCTCCTGTACGACGTCCTCGGCCAGAGTGCGGTCTCTCGTGAGCCGAAGAGCGAACGCGAACAACGGCACGGCCATTTGCTCGTACAGCATACGGATGAAGGCTTCGACTTCCTCTTCTTCATTTCCAGCGCAGGGTCCGATGGGGATCCACTCCTGATTTCAGGGCACAGCACAGGCGCCTCTGAGGTGACCGGATCCCCAGCTAGCCGTCGATGAACGTGACCGTCTCGTCGAGCGGCGCCCGGCCCGTACGAGGGTGATGCACCGTGACGTCTTCGAACCCGATCGACATGCCGCAGAAGAGGATGAGCTCGGCCGGGGGCGAGAGGACCTCCGCGACGGTCTCGTGAAACTTCGCCCACGCCATCTGCGTGCAACAGTGCAGGCCTTCGGCGCGGAGCAGCAGCATGATGGTCTGCAGGAACATGCCGACGTCGGACCATTGGGGCCGGCACATGTCGCGGTCGATGTAGCAGAACAGGGCGGCGGGTGCCCCGAAAGCGTCCCAGTTCGCGGAAGCCGCCCGCTGGCGCGCCTCCACGTCCTCACGCGGAATACCGAGTGCGCCGTAACGCTGCTCGCCGAAGGCCTCTCGGCGCTCGCGATAGGGAGACTTCAGCGCAGACGGGTACTGCTCGTACTCCGGTTCGTCCCAGGGGTCTCCTGCGGCTATGCGCTCGCCGGCGCGTTTCTTCAGCTGGGTCAGCGGCGCCCCGGTCAGTACGTAGGCATGCCAAGGCTGCAGGTTCGATCCGGACGGCGCCCACGCCGCGGCGGACAGGACGCGCTGCAGCACCTCCCCCGGAACAGGCCGGTCGGTGAATCCACGCACCGCACGCCGGCTCGTTACCGCCTCATAGACGTCCAAGTCGCCTACCCCCATCTGCTCAAGGTGTCACCAGATGGACAGGGGAGGACCGGAGAATGTGACAGGGAGCCACGATCTCCTGAGCGACGCCGTGGCCGGCCCCGCGGCCGCCCGTCAGGTGTCGGCCAGCGCGCCGCGGAGCTGGCTGCGCGAGTTCACGGCGAGCTTGGTGAACACCTTGTGCAGATGCCATTCGACGGTGCGCGGGCTGATGAACAGCTCGGCGCCGATCTCGGAGTTCGTCAATCCATCGCCGGCGAGCCGGGCGATCTGGGTCTCCTGCGCGGTGAGGCCCTCACGTGTCTCGGCCGCGCGCCGGCGTACCGACTCACCTGTTGCCAGGAGTTCGCGGCGGGCGCGCTCGGCGAAGGCTTCGGCACCGAAACGGTGCAGCATCTCGTGGGCGGTTCGCAGTTGGTCGCGTGCGTCGAGACGCCGGTTCTCGCGACGCAGCCACTCGCCGTACACCAGGTGGGCGCGGGCGAGGTGAACGCCGACCCGGGTTCGCTCGAGGCGCTCGATGGCCTCGCGGTACAGCACGTCGGCGGCGCGGCCTGTGCTGAGCAGTGCTCTCGACCGGGCCAGAACGCCGAGGGCCCACTCCGTGCCGCTGGCGCTGGTTCGTTCCTCGAGTCGTTGCAGGGCGCTCGCGGCCACGTCGGGAACGCCGCCCAGGGCGCCGGCCTCGACGAGCTCGGCGAGGGCGAAGCCGAAGCCGCCCAGATCGTCGTGCTCGCACGCCCGTTCGGCGCTGGCCAGGGCGACGTCGTACCGACCGAGGCCGTTGTACAGCACGGCGATCAGGTAATCGCCCAGCCCGATGGCGCGTCCCTCGCCCCTGACGGCGGCTTCGTCGACATCGGCCTGGATCAGCGCCGACCCCTCGGCGTTACCACTGCGCCAGGCGACGAACAGCAGCGAGCCGTACCTCAGAGGCGCGTTGCCCGTCGCCTTCGTGATCGCGTCGGACTCCTCGATCAACGCAGAGGCTGCGGCGAACTCCCCGGCGTGCACGTGCACAACAGCGCGGTAGGTGAGGGCAAGGGGAAGGACATTGAGCGCACCCGTGTCGCGAGCCCGACGGACCACACGGGTGGTCAGCTCGTGCCACGCCTCGTCGTCCCACACATCGGCGGCGACAAGCCACGTCAGCCAGAGCCAGCGCATGTTGTCGTCCTCGTGACGCCCGGCGTCCTGCAGGAACGCCTGTAGAGCGCGCCGCATCGGCTCCACACCTGCGACGTAGCCCTCGGCGAACCGCGTGGCCAGACCTTCCAGGAGCGCGTCCATCAGCCGTGGTGGCTGCGGGCCCGGCAGAGCAGCGCGGGCAGCGTCGGCCACCTCCCGCAACTCGCCCCGTTCGTTGAGGCGTCCGGCGAAGATCGCTGCGCCCAGTGCTTCGAGGTACGCCTCACGTGCTTGACCGGCGTCGAGCCGTTCGAGCCGGTCGGCCGCACGGAGCAGCAGCGGAACAGCATCACTGTTGCGCATGCGGGCGAAGACGACCTGGGCGCAGAGCCGGGCCAGCTGCGCGCGCTGAAGCTCGGTCAACGGGCCGATCTTCGCGGCGGCGAGGAGCTCGAGCGCCGCATCGGGGGCCCCGGCCTCGAGGCTGGCACGGGCCGCGGCCAACGCTCGCGCTGCGCGCCTGGCCGGATCCGGCGTCAGCTCGGTCGCACGCCTCAGGAACGCGGCCGCCGCCGCGATACCGCCACGGGCATGGGCACGGTCGGCCGAGCGTTCCAACTCGCCGGCCACGGCCTCGTCGGGTTCCACCGCCGCGTGGGCCCGATGCCATGCCCGGCGATCCGGGTCTGATTCGGGATCGGTCGCCTCGGCCAGCGCACGATGCACCTCCTGGCGGTCCCCGGGCCCTGCCGCGCGATAGGCCGCCGAGCGCACCAGCGGATGACGAAACCGCACCCGCGCGCCGAACTCGATCAAGCCGGCGGCCTCGGCCGCCATCACGGCCTCCGGCCCGATGCCGAGCCGCTCGGCCACACGCCTCAGCAACGGCACGTCCCCCACCGGCTCTGCGGCAGCCGCCAGCAGCAACCGTTGCGTCGCGATCGGAAGCGAGCCGATACGCCGCAGGAACGTCTGCTCGATCTGGCTCTCCAGTGGCCGCGCGTCAGGACGCCCGAACCCACCGGCCAGCTCCGCCGGCGTCAAGCCCCGTGGCAACTCCAGCAGGGCCAGCGGATTGCCGCGGGTCTCGGCCACGATCCTGTCCTTGACGCGCTTGTCGAGCCGGCCGTGCACCACCGAATCCAGAAGCGCACGCGCATCGCCGTCGCGCAGGCCCCGGACCACGAGCTCCGGCAGCCCCACCAGCTGGTCCTCGGCCGGTCCGTGCATCGGTCCGCGCACCGCGAACACCAACGCCACCCGTTCCGCCAGCAACCGTCGTGCGACGAAGGCCAGCGTCTGTGCGGAGACCCGATCAAGCCATTGAGCGTCGTCCACCACGCAGACGAGCGGCTGCTCCTCGGCCATCTCGGCCAGCAGGCTGAGTACCCCCAACCCGACCAGGAAACGATCGGGCGCGCTACCCGAACTCAGACCGAACGCGACGGCCAACGCGTCACGTTGCGGGCCGGGAAGGCATTCGAGATTACTCATCATCGGCGCGCAGAGCTGGTGCAACCCGGCGAAGGCCAACTCCATCTCGGACTCGACGCCTGCCGCCCGCGCGATCCGACATCCTGCCGCGCTCTCCACCAGGTACTCCGCCAACGCGGACTTGCCGACACCCGCCTCGCCGCGCAGGACCAGTACCTGACTCTGGCCGGCCCGGACGCTCGCCACCAACCGATCCAGTGCCGCGCACTCACCACGCCTGCCGCGAAGCTTGCGCCGAGGGTCGCTGTTCGACAACACCACCACCGCGTCGCTCCCCGCCGACGGCCCCAAGGCGCCCTTCACGACGTCCTCGGCGTCAGCCACACCCAGCGTCCGATACGCGATCGCGACGGCGCAAGATCCGGTACGGGAGGACGACGTGGTGCTGCGACCACGAGCAGCGGCGATACCCCCATCTGCGGGGTGATCCACACGCAACGTCGGGTCAATGGTCCGAAATACCCGATCTCGACCAGCGGCCCGGAGCCGTGTGGCCGCGGCCGGGGCTGGCCGACGTGGCGATGCTCACGGACACCATGGCCTCGATGAGCCGGATTTCCGTCATATGTCCGAATGAAGCGGCGGCCCTCTCCGGCGCCTCGACCCACATTCCGACCACTACCCACAGCGTGATCCTGCACCGATCGGAATCTGATCGTCGGGCGGGACGCAGTCGTTAGACTGACGGCCTGTCTAACGGCGGCGGAGGCTATGTCGAGGGGTGATCGCGGGCCGAGCCTGCGTGGTCGCCGCAGCGAGTGCGAGTCACTGGAACAGCTCATCGCGAGTGTCCGCACGGGGCAGAGCCGCGTACTCGTCCTTCGCGGCGAAGCCGGGATAGGCAAGACCGCGTTGTTGGACCACCTGGCCGGTAGGGCAGCCGAGTGCCACGTCGCGCGTGCCACAGGCGTCGAGTCGGAGATGGAGCTCGCGTTCGCCGGGCTCCACCAGCTCTGCGCACCGTTCCTGGACCGACTCGATCGGCTTCCCGCCCCCCAGCAGGACGCGTTGGGAACGGCGTTCGGCATGCGGGACGGCAGTACACCCGACCGCTTCCTGATCGGCCTGGCCGTGCTGAGCCTGCTGTCCGACGTCGCCGAGGATCGCCCACTGGTCTGCCTCGTCGACGACGCACAGTGGCTCGATCAAGCCTCCGCGCAGGCGCTCGCATTCGTCGCCCGCCGTCTGTTCGCTGAGTCCGTAGCACTGGTCTTCGCGACCCGATCGACCGCTGATGATCAGGCGTTCCGGCAGCTTCCGGAGATGCTTGTCCGTGGCCTGGGTGACGCGGATGCCCGAGCGTTGCTCCGCACGGCACTCCGTGGCCCACTCGACTCGGCCGTGCGCGACGAGATCATCGCCGAGGCGCGCGGCAATCCGCTGGCATTGCTGGAGTTACCGCGAAGCCGCACCCCGGCGCAGCTGGCGTTCGGGCTCGGGATGCCCGTTGCGATGCCGCTGGTGAGTCGCATGGAACAGGGGTTCCTTCAACGGCTCGCACCGCTCCCGGTCGACACCAGACGGCTCCTCCTCACGGCCGCCGTCGAACCGGTCGGCGACGTCACCGTGTTATGGGGTGCGGCCGAGCGGCTCGGTATCCCACCGGGCGCGGCGACCCCGGCTGCCGAGGCAGGTCTGATCGAGTTCGGTGCCCGGGTCCGGTTCCGTCATCCACTGGTGCGCTCGGCAGCATGGCGGGCGGCCGACGTCCGTGAGTTGCAGGAGGTGCACGGCGCGCTGGCCGAGGCGGCTGAGCTCGATCCCGACCGCCGGGCATGGCACCGCGCACAGGCCAGCTCGGGACCGGACGAGGCGGTCGCGACCGAACTCGAGCGCTCGGCCGACCGCGCACAGGCCCGCGGTGGATTCGCCGCGGCAGCCGCCTTCCACGAACGCGCGGCCGAGCTGACCCCCGATCCGGTGGACCGTGCTGCCCGCGTCCTGGCGGCGGCACAGGCGAAACTCCAGGCCGGCGATTTCGACCCGGCCCTGGACCTGCTCGCGACGGCCGAGGCAGGACCGCTCGACGATCTCGGGCGGGCGAGGGTCGATCTGATGCGTGCCCAGACCGCCTACGCGTCGAGCCGCAGCAACGAGGCGCCCCGACTGCTGCTCGCGGCCGCCAAGCGACTCGAGCCGCTCGATATCGAGCTCGCCCGTCAGACCTACCTGAGCGCTTTCTCGGCTGCGTTGTACGCCGGCCGCTTCGCCCGCGCCGCAGACCTGGCGGAGTTGGCGGCCGCCGTACCGCGAGCGACGACGGGCCAGCGCCACCGAGGCGACATCCTGCTGGAGGCCCTGGCTTCCCTGGTCAGGGACGGCTACTCGGCTTCGCTGCCGATCGCACGGCGAGCGTTGCGGGCGTTCCGCACCGAGGAGATCTCGGTTGCCGACGGCCTGCGGTCCCTCTGGGTCACGTCGGTGGTCGCGGCCGATGTGTGGGACGACGAGAGCTTCCGCATCCTCTCCACCCGCTACGTGCAGATCGCCCGAGATGCCGGTGCCCTCAGCGAGCTTCTCCTCGCCCTCAACGCGCACCTCATCATGCTGATATTCGTCGGCGACCCGGAAGCGGCGGCGTCGGTCGTCGATGAGGCGAGGGCGGTGAGGGAGGCGACCGGAAGCGAACGCCCCCTCTACGAAGTCATGGTCCTCGGCTCGTGGCAGGGCCGTGAGGAGTACGCCCTCCCGCTGATCGAGGCGAGCATGACCGACGTCGTGAGCCGCGGCGAGGGTATCGGGGCGAGCGTCGCACAGTGGGCGAGCGCGCTGCTCTTGAACGGCCTGGGCCGGTACGAGGAAGCACTGATCCCGGCTCGAGCGGCCGGTGACTGCCCGCAGGAACTGGCCGCGGCGAACTGGGGTTTGGTCGAGCTGATCGAGTCGGCGGCCCGCAGCGGCGCCACCGACGTCGCGGCCGATGCGCTCGAACGGCTCTCCGCGATGACGCAGGCCAGCGGCACCGACTGGGCACTCGGCGTCGAGTCGCGCTCGCGTGCGTTGCTGAGCGAGGGCGACGCCGCGGAGCGGCTCTACCGGGAGGCGATCGAACGGCTGAGCCGCACGGCGGTCCGGGCGGAGCTCGCCCGGGCTCGTCTGCTCTACGGAGAATGGCTGCGCCGCGAAGGCCGACGTCTCGACGCGCGCGAGCATCTGCGGGCGGCTCACGAACTGTTCACTGCCATGGGCGCTACGGGATTCGGCGAGCGGGCTCGTCGCGAACTGCTGGCCACGGGCGAGACGGCGCGCAAGCGCACCGTCGAGACTCGCGACGACCTCACAGCCCAGGAGGCGCAGATCGCCCGGCTCGCCGCGCGTCAGCGTACGAACTCGCAGATCGGTGCCCAGCTGTTCATCAGTCCACGCACCGTCGAATGGCACCTGCGCAAGGTGTTCACGAAGCTGGGCGTCAGCTCGCGCAAGGAGCTCTCCGGGGTGCTGCCCGACGCTGCTCAGGCGTCCGCCCCGGTCTGACGAAACCCGCCCGACGCTCCCGCCGGAGACTGCGGCACAGGGATCCGCGATCTCGCAGACGTCGTCAACGCGGGACACGACGAGCAGCACCGGGCTCGTCGGACGGTTGCGATCCCGCATGCAGCTCGTGAAGGGGCGGATCCGTGTGATCGTGCCGTCGCATCGCGCGGCGCTCACCCGCGCTCAAGCCGCCCCACACCCCGGTCTCCTGGCCCGTCGAGAACGCCCACATGCGGCACTGGAACAGCACCAGGCATCGTCGGCACACCGCCTTGGCCTCCGCCAGTTGACGCAGTGCCGGCCCGCTGGAACCGATCGGAAAGAACAGCTCCGGGTCCTCCGTTCGGCAGGCGGCTCGGAAACGCCAGTCCACCTCGACCCCCTTCTGGGAATGGCTCCTGATGTCGCGCGGCCGTCGGTCGTCCGACACCGGTACACAGGCCTGGGCCGGGCGCCCATCAACCGAGATCACCGTCGCGCCGACGAGCCGCTGATCGCACCAGGGCAGGCCCCTGGGGGCCCCTGGTAGTCCGCGCAAGACCCCCGTGCCGCCCGGTCCCGCGACATGGGCCCATATCGCTGCGTCACGCGTCCGAGTCGCGGCTGGCTCGTGCTGCCGAAGCTGCGGGCATCGACCGGTGCCCCGGGGACCCTGGCCCGGGGTAGGCCCGGACCTCCGACGGGCGCGATCGCAACCCGGGCAAAGCGACGGTAGCTGCGTCACCACCTCGGTCGGAGAGGAAAGCCGCTCCCCGGGGCCTGAGCCCGAACGAACAGGAATCTCCTCATGCGCTTGTCCGACGTCGACGTCATAGCGAGCTCAGGTCCGTCGGAGGCAAGCAGAACGGTGGACGCGGCGACGTCTGTTCATCCGGTCATCGCGGAGGTGGTCACACCCGAGCCGATGGCGGCGGATGATCCGCCCGTCCCCGCAGTGGCCGAAGGGGTGGCGGACTTCGAAAGCGTTCGGCCACGCCTGTTCGGGATCGCGTACCGGATGCTCGGCGGTGTGGCCGATGCCGAAGACATCGTCCAGGAGGTCTGGCTGCGCTGGCAGACCGCAGACCGGGCAGGCGTCCGTGATCGAGTCGGGTTCCTCGTGACGATCACGACGCGGCTTGCACTCAATGCAGCCACGTCGGCCCGCGCCCGTCGCGAGGTCTCGGTCGGCCGCTGGCTGCCGGAGCGTGCGTCCGATGCCGCCGAGGACCCTCCGTCGAGAGCAGAACGGATCGAGGCGCTGGAACTCGCCGTCCGGCTCCTGCTCGAGCGGTTGTCACCGATCGAACGCGCCGTCTACATCCTCCGGGAGGCATTCGGATACCCGTTCTGCGAGATCGCCACCACGCTCGTCATCGGCGAGTCCAACGCACGACAACTCGCGCGGCGAGCGCGCATGCATCTCGCCGAACAACGGCGCATGCCGGTCGATCCCGAGGATCGCGGGCGCCTGCTGGCCACCTTCATCATCGCGGCACAGGCCGGTGACATGACGCGCCTCAAGTGCCTGCTCATCGACGACATCGATTCCTACCGAGACCGTAATGGGCACATGCACACACGTCATTCGCCGATGCTGACTGCGGGGCATGGCGCGATGGGGAAACAACCCGGCGCAGCAAGGCGCCATCCCCAACCCAACCGGCACAGCAGGCACGGCATCGCTCGCCCGCACACCACCCATGGCGGACGGCGGCATGCGAGTTCGGGTGGACACAGCCCTCTCATGGAAGCATGACCAGCGAGCGACTCAGCCCTCTCGCCCTTTGCTGCCGCAGGCGAATTGGCGCATCCTAGACATCCACAGCAATAGAGGCGAGCCGTTCGTGATCTTCATCACTGATACCGGACATGTCTTCGTCGATTTCCACAGAATAGCGATGATCTTCCTGAGGCCGGCCCCGTTGCCAACATTTTCTTTGCACCCTACGGAGCCAGCCGGATTACAGACCTCGTTGTATGGTCAATCCAAGTAGACGGATGTGTGGCGAGTGGCCGGGAGTATGGCCACTACAGCGCTTCGACCGGCGCCTGGGTCGCGCTTCCGTTGTTTCTCGGCGAAGACCTTCGGAGGCGCTATGACCATCGTGAACTCGAACCGACTCGACCTGCCCGGAGTCACGCCATCGGCAGATTTCGAGGTATTTCTTCCCGAGCTCGACGGTGACCTGCTCCTCGACCAGGACGAGGAGTGGTGCGAAGTACTGGTCGACGGACGGCGCGATCGCATCCGGTTCCACGACTACCACCGGATCTACGACATCCCCGGAATGTATGAGCGCCTCTTCTACGACATGCTCGAATGCGTCTCCCCCCGCCTGGTCCGCGACCTGCTCGCCACAGCACTGGCCGACCACGCGATGAACCCCGAGAACCTGCGCGTGCTCGACGTCGGCGCAGGCAACGGCATGGTCGGCGAAGAGATCCGCACACTCGGCGTCGAGACCGTGCACGGCGTCGACATCCTCGAAGAAGCCGCCGCCGCTACCCGACGCGACCGCCCGAACGTCTACGACGACTACCTCGTCGCCGACCTCACCGATCTCACACTCGAACAACACGACGTCCTCGTCCACGCCGACCTCAACACGATGACCACGGTGGCCGCCCTCGGGTTCGGCGACATCCCACCCGCAGCCTTCGTCGGCGCCTTCAACCTCATCGAGACACCCGGCCTGCTGGCATTCACCATCAAGGACGACTTCCTCCGCGACAACGACCCGAGCGGCTTCAGCCGGCTGATCCAACGCATGCTCGCCGAGAAGACGATCGTGCCCCTGGCCGTCAAGCACTACCGGCATCGACTGTCGGTGCACGGCAAGCCACTGGACTACATCGCCTTCGTCACGCGCAAGACGGGCGACGTCCCGGCAGCCTGGATCCTCTGAGCAGCTCTGCCACTCGCCTCCTCCGGGCACCCGTCGGCCCGGAGCACGGCACCCCTGGATCTCCACATCGTAGTGATCCGCAGCACGTCGTCCAGCTCGCACGCCCCTCGGTCGCTCGGCGGTGGTACCGCGCGCGGACGAATGCCGACCGCCTAATGGAGTACCCGGGCCGGCCACGGTAGACGCGCCGGCACATCAGCGGTCGTAAAGCTCCGACCAGCGGTTACGGCACCGGGAACAACCCGGCCGCATGATCTCGGCGTGGAGCAATCAGACCGGAAGCTCCCTCGGCGAGCGCCAACGGCCGTCAGGCGCCCAATGGGTCACAGGCGCCGTGATGCCGACAGTTGCTGTGTCAGGCTGGTCGGTAGGCAGGTCAGTCCCGCAGGGGTCGACGAGATCCTGCCCTTGCGCCGGTCTGAGGAGCCACTACGACGGAATACATGGACGTGAACGGCACGCTCACTCCGGATGAGCAGCTCGCGAAGCAGAGCATTGAAGACTTCGGGCGGTTCAGAACGGGCGACGAGTTGGCGGCGTTCTTGCTGAGTGAAGGAATCAAGGGTGCGCGGGTCAAGGGTGCGTGCCCCGTCGCAACATATATCCGTGGATTCACCAACCGCGTCCGGATACTGGTCAGTGCCACGACAACCCAGATTTGGTCGAAGAACCTCACAACGGTCACCAACCCGCAGGCTCTGACCGAATTCATCGCCGATTTCTACGCGGGACATCACCCTGAGCTTCTCCGGTCGTGGTTGCCCGCAACCGACCGATGAGAGCCTGCTGAGAAGCGCGGGGCCGGCGTCCGCAGTTCGGGATCGACTCCGGCGCCGAGGTAACGGGCGTCCTCGTCGTGCGGTGCACCGGGCAGCACCCTCCCGCTGCCCGGTGCACCGGAGTCTCAGGCCGCTGACGCGCTGATCAAGCAGGAGCGGTGCGCCGGTCGTGCCAGTCGGGAGACACCGGTCAGCTCCAGGCCGGCCGCGGTGAGCAGTTGCTCGAAGTCCGTTCTGGTGCGCTCCCTGCCGGTGACCAGAACCAGCATGTTCAGATCCCGAATCATGGTGACCGCGTCGAACTCCGCCGGGTCATCGGGAACCACCGTCTCCACCAGGTACAACGCGGCGTCCGGCGGCATGGTCTCCCGACAGTGCCGCAGGATCGTGACGGCGTCCTCGTCGCTCCAGTTGTGGATCACATGCTTCAGGAGGTACGCATCGCAGCCACCGGGAACCGATTCGAAGAAGTCGCCGGGAACGATGTCGCAGCGCTCGCGCACCCCGGCCGCCGAGACAGTTGCCTCGGCGCCGCTCAGCCCGGATTCGGTATCGAAGAGTAAACCCTGCATGTGAGGGTTCGCGGCGAGCACGCCGGCGATTATGGCGCCACTTCCCCCTCCCACGTCTGCCAGTCGGGCAGATCCGGCGATCTCGGGGACATCGCTCAGGACGTGCGCGATGCTGCCGCTGGTCGCGGCCATCGCTTCATTGAAGATCTCCTCCTTGTCCGGGTGTTCCGACAAGTGTTCGAACAAGCCACGACCGAAGACATGGTGAAAAGCGTCCTGCCCGGAGCGGACGCTGTTGTCGAGTTTTCCCCAGGACAGCGATTTCTCGCCGGACCCGTACCAGAGGAGGGGGTTACGCATCGAGCCCGGCACGTCAGCGCGCAGCAGCTCGCCGCGCGTGGTGAGCCCGAAGCGAGCACCGTCGACGGTCACGGTGCCGGTGGTGATCGCAGCCCGGAGCAGGCGGTTCAGCGACGCCGCGTGAGTTCCCGACCTCTCCGCGAGTTGTTCGGCGCTCACCGGCCCGTCCGCGAGCAGATCCGGAATACCCAGTCGGACCAGGGCGCACAGAACCAGCGGCTTGTGGGATTCCCACATCATCGAAGCAAGGTGGACACGTTCCTCGTCGATCTGATTCATGGCTACGTTCCTAGCACGCTCGCCAGTCTCATCTCGCGAATTCACTTTTTGATCTGCAACACAGGTTCAGCATGTGGAAATCGGCCACACTCTCTTTTGACCCGATTCACCCACATCGTTCGACCACCGCTACTCCCGCATGAAATCGGTTACGGCGGAAGCGGCGCGATCGCCCTCATGAGCACCGCGGATCATTCGTGGTCAGGCCGGATTCGGCGGAGGGAGGCGATCCCGCAGAACCGCGGCGCCCGCGCCTGTCAGGTTCGCAAGGATCACGTGGCGTCCACAGGCAGCCATCAGCAGGTCGATGCCCCGGCCTTCGATGGTGGCGCCGTCACCCCACGTCCAGTCCAGGTCCGTGGCCACGAGCCGCAGCCCGCGCAACCGGCCTCGGGGCACGAAGCCGACCGGGCGCCCTGTGGTGACGAACTCCAGTGCGGGACGGACGTGCGCGGGGTCGGGCGTGTGGGGTAGACCGAGCGGAAGGCGCATGTCGCCACCGTGGACGAGCACGTCGGTCAGCGGCCCCCGCGCGCCCACGAAGGGCGGTGCGAACCGGCTGTCCGCGTTACGCCGTAGGCGCGTGGCGAGCTCTCCGGCGGGCTCGGCAGCCGCGATCCGCCGCGCGATGGTGTCGTTGGTCGCGTGCGCATCACCGCGATGTCGAAGCAGTTCGCCGACGAACGACAGCTTCGATGGCGTGGTCGCTGCGACGAGGTGGGCGGCAACGGTGCGGACGGTCCAGCCCTCGCACAGGCTCGGCGAGCCCAATTGATCGGCGTCGAGCTCGTCGATCAGGTCGGCGATGCGGCGCCGCTCACGACCCGAGGCCACGTAGACCACATCTGCGTTCACGCGATCACCGCGACGACGGCCACCGTGCCCATGTGGCGGACAACCCGATGTCGATCTCGATCCACCAGCAAGCAGGTGGTGACCGTGGCAACCCGGCACGTCATCGAGTGGTCCGCCTCCTTGCGTCGGTCCTCCGGTCTGTAGGACCCGCTCGTGAGGTTGATGATCTCGGCCGCCGGGTGTTGCAGTCCAGCAATAAAAGACTGCTGTCATCACCCCATCGTTCGTCCGAATACGGAATGTCGACTGGTAGTGCGGCTACCAGCAGCGGTGCCGCTCCGCTCTCCGGGATGTCCCCGTCAGCGTGTCCAGCAGGAGCCGCTCGACCATCAGCGCACCGTCGCCGTGCCCAGGATGGCCGGCGGGAAGCTGAGATCCAGCGCGTCCATCGTCTTCTTGTTGATCACGAACTGCACTCCGGTCGGGCGACCGAACGGGACCTCACCCACCGGCGTCCCGAGCAGGACCGTGGCCGCGACCCGGCCGGTCAGCACACCGACGGCCGGATAGTCCGGCCCGATGCTCGCGAGGACGCCATCGACGCTCGCGCCGCCGCTCGACACGTAGACCGGAACGCCGGCCCCGCCGACCGTGGAGCCCACCGCCGGAAGGCCCGCCAACACCGCCGCGTCCGGCCCGACGAGCACCGCGTCGGCGCGTCCGACGAGGCTGCGGGCCCCGCTCGCGACATCGGCAGGCCCCGAGATGGTCGCCTCCACCAACTGGAGCCCGGGGTGCGCAGCGACAGCCCGGCGCAGGGCGTCGATCCACACCACCATGTTCTGGTTGGACGGGTCGTACACGGTGCCCAGCCGGGTCGGCGCCGGCCGGACCGTCATGATCGGGTTGAGGAGCCACGCCGGGTCGACGTAGTCGACGCTGCCGGTGACGTTCCCGCCGGGCCAGTCCAGGCTCTCCGCGACGCCGGCGCCGACCGGGTCGCCCATGGCGATCGCGATGACCGGCCGATGAGTCTCCTGCCGGGCCAGCGCGATCACGGCGGGCGTCCCGATCACCGCGAGGGCGTCGTCGGCCGAGCCGGCGAGATCCCGCGCCGCGCTCGCGATGCGGCTCTGATCGCCCTGCGCATCGATCACGTCGAACGTGACCGGCTTCGGTGCCATCGACCTGGACAGCTCGTCCTGGAACGAGCGCACCGTCGCATCGAGCACAGCCGCCGGGGCAATCTGCAGCAGGCCGATGTGATAGCTGTCGCGCTCGGCAAGCGGCCTCGCGTCACCCTGGGCCTCTGCAGCGCACCCGGCGACAAGCGACGGAACCAGCAGAAAAGCGGCAACCGCGGGCATCGTGCGGCGCCAGAAACGAGAGGTCACCTTCGCACGTCCGAGTCGAGCCACAAAGGAGTTTTCGGGCATCCGCAGTCCTGGCACATCCCCAACAATTCGCTTCGGTTCAGCCCCACTGAACCGCAATGTGAGCAAACTCCGATCACGGCGGCGATCTCGGGCAGTTGGTCGAGTGCGGCGGGTGTGCCGTCGAGCCGGCGTCCGCCGTGGTTGGACACGAGCACGGCCGAGGCGCCGGCGGCTTGGGATGAACCAGTCGCGCCGGTTGACCTCGCGACAGCCGAGTGAGTGCCCCCCTCGGGCGTTGGCCTGAGCGACGGCACGGTGTGCCCCGTCCGCGCCGAACGGGGCCGTCAGGATCGGGGTCGGCTCAGCTCGGGAGCAGTCCGTTCCAGTAGCTGTCCGCGCTGACCAGGTGGGCGTCGAGAAGTTGCACGGCGCGTTCCTCGTCGCGGTCGAGGACGGCCTGGAAGATCCGCCGGTGTTCGGCGTTCGACTGCCTGCGCCGGTCGCGGTTCTGGAAGTAGAACTCTCGCTGCCGCTTCGTCATGAGGTAGAAGATGTTCACCAGCCGCAGGAGCACCATGTTCTGGGTGGCCTTGACGAGTCCGCAGTGGAAGTCGCGATCCAGCTCGCCGACCGGTTCTCCCGCCGCGATGGCGCGGTCCCACTCGCCGAGGCAGCGCCGCAGTTCATCGATGTTCGCGTCGTCGTGCCTTCGGCATGCCAGCCGGACCGCCTCGAGCTCCTGGATGCGCCGCACTTCTGCCGTCTGGTTGAGTTCCTCCCGCGACAGCGGGATGCCGAGCTCGGCGAACAGCGCCAGCGCCTCGATGCTGGCGGACTCCGTCGTCAGATAGATGCCGGACTTCGGACGCCGCTCGATGAGGCGCAGCGCCTCCAACACGGACAGCGCCTCGCGAACCTGGGGCCTGCTCGCCTGGAACCGCACCGCGAGCTCCCGCTCCGAGGGCGCCCGCTCGTTGCGGGCGTAGCCCCGGGAAAGCAGGAAGGGGACGAGCTCGGCCACGAGGGCGTGCTGCTCCTTCACGGCGTCTCCTTGTCGCGCTGACCGGATCGGAATCCGGAGGCTGGCCTTCCAATCTGGTCAGACCAGATGTTACGCTGCCGTAACGTCCGTCACTCCCCTGGGGCTCCCTGGCCCACGCTCGCCGTCGGGTTCCACGTCGAGAGGAGTCACGATGCCCGACGCGTTCGATCCGTCGTTACGCCGCAGACGCGACACCATGTTCGCCGCGCAGCACAGCGTGGGGCTGCGCTCGCCGGCATTCGACCCGTAGCAATCAATTGGCCGCGCGACCCGCGCCTCAACGAGGTCCGACGTCCAGGGGCGGTCGGGAGGACGAAGCCGATTGCGAGCAGATCCACGAACAGTTCGAGGAGTACGACCGCGGCTGAGCACTTCGACGAAGGGGAACCGAGCGTGAAGATCGCAGCCGTCCGCTGCGTGGAGTACAGCGGCACCATGGACCATCCGGGCGTGTTCTGGGAGGAACGCCTGATCCGCCCCGTCGACATCTACCCCCAGTTCCGGGCCGAGGGACCGACGTTCCTGCCGTCGACCGGCGCCGGTGCCTACCGGATCACCTCGGTGTTCGTCCACATCGAGACCGACGACGGCGTCACCGGCACAGCCGGGCCGATCACGCGGGAGCAGGCGCACATCATCGAGACAGGCTTCGCACCGCTACTGGTGAGCCAGGACCCGCTTGCCACCGAGTACCTGTGGGACGTCATGTACCGCTCGGCGGTGCACGGCCGCAAGGGCGTCGAGATGATGGCGATCAGCGCCCTGGACTGCGCGCTGTGGGATCTCAAGGGTCGCCATTTCGGAGTGCCGGTGTACGTGCTGCTCGGCGGCCCGGTGCGGGATTCGATCCCGGCCTACGCCTCCGCGCTCGGCTACTCGCTGGACCTCGACGCAGCACGAGAACGCGCGGCCGAGATCGTGGCGCAGGGGTTCAGCGCCACCAAGTGGTTCCCCCGGCACGGGCCCACCGACGGCAAGGCCGGAATGGAGGCCAACGTCGCGCTGATCGCGGCGCTGCGCGACACGGTGGGGCCGGGCGTCGACATCATGGTCGACGCGTGGATGTCGTGGGACGTGCCGTACGCACTACGCATGGCCGACCGGCTGGCGGAGTACGCGCCACGGTGGATCGAGGAACCCGTTCTGCCGGACAAGCCGCACTCCTACGCCGAGATCACCCGGCGGATGCGCAGCGACATCCTGGTGTCCGGCGCGGAGCACGAGTACACACGCTGGGGCATTCACCAGCTCATGGCCGTCGGCGCCATGCACCTCTACCAGCCCGATACGTACTGGGCGGGCGGCATCAGCGAGATGCTCAAGATCGCGGCGCTGGCGAGCGCGTACGACGTGCAGCTCATCCCCCACGGCCACTCGGTGCCGGCGAACACGCACATCAGCTTCGCCCAGCCGCCGACGCTCACGCCGATGGTCGAGTACCTGCTCAAGTGGAACACGATCCACCAGTGGTTCCTCGCCCATCCCGTCCACCCGGTCGACGGCGAGGTGACGCCGCCGACCGAGCCGGGCCTGGGCATGGACCTCGACGACAACAAGATCGAAAGCCGGCGAGAGCTGAGCTTCGCGTGACCGACGACAAGCGGGGAGAGATCATGGGTAAGACCTTGCGCGAACTGTGGGACGGCACCGACGCGACGATCGGGGGCTGGTGCTCCATCCCCAGCCCGTTCTCCGCGGAGCTGATGGGCCGCAGCGGATTCGACTGGGTGTGCATCGACACGCAGCACGGGCTCGTGGCCTACGACCAGATGGCGCCGATGCTGCAGGCACTGTCCATCACCGCTACACCGGCGTTCGTGCGGGTGGCATGGAACCAGCCCGACCACATCATGAAGGCGCTCGACGCGGGCGCGCAGGGAGTGATCGTGCCGATGGTCAGCTCCGAGGAGGAGGCACGGGCCGCGGTCGCCGCCGCGAAGTACCCGCCCATGGGAATGCGCTCGTGGGGCCCCATCCGCGCGGCGTTCGACGTCGAGAACTACAGCCCCGAGGTGGCCAACCGGCGCACGATCGTGGCGGTGATGATCGAGACCCCCGGCGGGGTGGAGAACCTCGACGCAATCCTGGCGGTTCCGGGTGTGGACGCGATCTACGTAGGCCCGTCCGACCTCGCACTCGGCCACGGCATGACACCCACTCTCAACGTGACAGACCCCGAGCACGAACGGCTCATCGAGACGGTCGTCGACGCCTGCCGACGCCACGGCGTCGTCGCGGGCATCCACTGCGACAGCGTCGAGACCGCACGACGCTGGCACGCCCGCGGATACGCGATGTTCACGGTCGGCTCGGACGCCGCACTGATGCGGCAGGCCGCCACGGCGGTCGTCGCCCAGGCGTTCGAAGGCAGCAGGCAGGTCGTGCTCCCCAAGACCGGGCAGTACGCATGACCGCACGGGATCGCGTCGAAATCGCCGTGATCGGCAACCAGCGCCCCGCGGTGCTCGAGGCGCTCGGTGCCGAGTTCACGCTGCATGAGGTCGAGTCGTTCGACGACGTCGCAGGCTCGCTGGGCGCGGCGGCGGAACGGATCAGGGGCGGCCTGTCCAGCCCCATGATCGGCCTGTCCGCGCCGATGATGGATGCGCTGCCGAAGCTGGAGATCGTGGCGCTGTTCGGCGTCGGACTCGAACGCACCGACCTCACCTACGCCCGTGAGCGGGGAGTCGTGGTCACGACCACGCCGGTCCTCTACGAGGACGTCGCAGACACCGCCGTGGTGCTCGCGATGGACGTCTCCCGCCGGATCACGGCCGGGGACCGGTGGGTGCGGGCAGGGAAATGGGGTCCAGGTGGGCCTCCGGCATCCGGCAGGCGGTTCTCCGGCAAGAGGGCGGGCATCCTCGGCATGGGCCGGATCGGACGGCTCCTTGCGCAGCGGCTCGCTGCGTTCGACATGACCATCGGCTACTACGACCCGCGGCCCGCGCCCGATGTCGATCACCGGCTGTACTCCTCCGGGGTGGAGCTCGCGCGCGAGTCCGACTTCCTGTTCCTGTGCGCAGCGGGCGGCCCGGGACAGCGCGATCTCGTCGATGCCGAGATGCTCGCCGCGCTCGGCCCGGAGGGTGTGTTCGTCAACATCGCGCGCGGGTGGCTGGTGGACGAAAAGGCGCTGGTCGACGCCGTGGTGACCGGCACGATCGGCGGTGCGGGTCTCGACGTGTTCGCCGACGAACCGAATGTGCCGCAGGCGCTGCGGGAGGCCGACAACGTCGTCGTTCTCCCGCACATTGCCAGCAACACGTTCGAATCCCGCCACGCCATGGACCAGTGCATGATCGACAACATCCGGTCCTGGTTCGCGACGGGCACGGCCATCACGCCGGTGCCCTGACACGACAGCCCGATCCTCCGGGCGGCGCGATCCGGGTCGTGCACGTCGAGTGTGGGCCCATGAACGTCAGCAGTGACAACAGGACGTTCATGGGCCGACGTCGGCCTCGTGTGTCAGGCCTGCGTGCTGTCTTCCTGCTTGCGCTCGGCGGCGTACTTGTCCGTCCAGGCCTGGATGGCCGCGCCGTTCTTGGCGTCGAGCTCGCCGTGGCGGCTACGTGCCCACTCCTGGGCCGCGAGCAACCGGCGCTGCGAGGGCTGGAACGCGGGGATGACGTGGCGGGCGAACAGCTCGTAGTGCCGCTGCGTCGCCTCCCAGTTGGCCCAGTCGTGCTGCATCATCATGTAGCAGCCGAACCCACCCGCGGACTGGTCCATCAGCCGCTGGATCTGGATGATGGCCATGTCCGGCGTGCCGATGACGCCGAGCCCGGTCTCGTTGATCCAGGCGACCCGCTCCTCGAAGGTCTCCCCCACCGCCCGGAACGTGGGCAGCGCGAGGGTCTTCTGGGTGTACTCGCAGAACACGTCGAACCCGTAGCGGACGTCCTCGATCGCCTGCTCCTGCGTCTCGGCGATGTGCATCGGGCCGACCAGCCGCCAGCGCGACCGGTCGGTGGGCCGCCCGGCCTTCGCCGCCTCCGCCTCCAGCACGTCCCAGTGGTGGGCGAGCACGTCGAAACCCTCCCGCGTGGTCGCCCCGAGCGACAGCAACGACAGCCCGTGCTTACCGGCCAGGATCGGTCCGGCCGGCGACGCCGTGGCCGCAACCGCGATGTCGAAGACCGGGTCGGAGTACGGGGCCAGCTGCGTGGCGGCCTCGACCAGCTCGTACCGCTCGGTCTTGTGCGACACCCTGCCGTCGCCGAGCAACAGCCGCAGCAGGACCTCCAGATCCTCGCCGAGCGCGGGACGCAGGGCCGACGGCTCCAGCCCGATCATCGCAGCGTCGGTGGGCAGCGACCCCGGGCCCACGCCGAGCATCAGGCGCCCACGCAGCAGGTGGTCGACGAGGATCGCGCGGTCGGCCACCCACAGCGGATTGTGGTACGGCAGCGAGACGACACCGGTGCCGAGCTTGATGGAGCGCGTCACGGCGCCGACGTGGGCGATGAAGGTGAGCGGGTCGGCGATGATCTCCGTACCGGCGCTGTGGTGCTCCCCGATCCAGGCCTCGTCGTAGCCCAGCCGGTCCATCAGCTGGATCGTCTCGATGTTGCGCTGCAGCGACGTGGTCGGGTTCTGGGTGGACGGCGAGTTGAACGGCGGCATGAAGATGCCGAAGCGCAGCTTGTTGACGGGGTTGGGCACGTGGTTCTCCTCGGTCGGCGATGATCGGCGTCGTCGGGACGCAGCGCGAGCGTGGTCGGCACGACGATCCGGGTGTCGGCGCAGCTTCTCCTAGAGCGTCGCACGAAGACGACGGACCGGGCCGCGACGGCCGACTCGTTGCCTACGCACTCGGTCAGGGTCCGACGGGACACCATCGACGACGAGCTGGCTGGCCCTCGCCGAGCGGCTCGGGCTCGACCCGTGGTGGCACCCGGTGGCGCGCCGAGCGTCCGCAGCCCGGTGACGTACTCCGCCACCCCACCGTCCTACCGCCGCCCGCGCTCGGCGCCCACGGGGCCGAGATCCGCGAGTGGCTGCTCGGCAACTGTGCAGCGGCAACGGCGAGCTGTGCCGCCGGGGCCGACTCTCTGTCCGCATGATCATCAGTTGGGGGCCGGGAGCCGGGTCATGCCCTGCCGCAGGGCCCGAAATGTTGATCAATGCCCGGACAGGCCAGATGCCAGGTCCGTGCGATTGCCGCCTACATCGCCCCGGACAACGGATGGCGCCGATCTCGAGCACCAGACGGGTCGACCCGACCTCTGGTCAGCGACGAGGCGGAACGACTACACGGACTCGAGGACGTCGCCGGCATCCTGAGACAAGTAGGCGGTGATCAGCAGGTGCGGTCCGATGCCGACGAGCTCAGGAACTCCTTCTATACGGCGTGCCGCGTCAAGGACCTCATTCCACGCCAACCGGTCAGCGTGGCGTTCCTCGACGTCCAGCATGAAGTAGCCCGGCCCTTCGATTGCGACGGGCGGCGCCGCGGTGAAGCCCGCCTCCTCCGCTTCGGCCATGAACTCGTCGGGCCGGTGCGTGTAGGCCGCGAACCCACCGGGCTCCAGGGGGTCGAGGTAGCCCGTGGTGAGCGCCCTGTCCAGCGTGGCATCGAAATTCTCGTACGCCACGCTGAGTCTCTTCACCAGCGATCCGTCCAGCAGCGTCGCCCACCGGCTGATGGCGGCGGCGAAGACGACACCGCCAGGTCGCACGATCCGGCGGGCCTCGCGCCAGCAGTGCAGCCGTTGGTCGCGGTCGTGCAGGTGATACAGCGGTCCGAGCAGCAGCACCGCATCGACCGAGTCGTCGGGCAGGTCCAGATGACGTGCGTCGGCGACCGAGCTGTCGATCAGGAGTCCGGCGGCGGAAGCAGCCTCGGATGCCTGTTGGACGTGCAACGGGACCAGGTCCCGATGAATCACGCTGTATCCCGCGGCTGCGAGCCACAGACTGTAGGCACCAGGCCCGCCTCCGACGTCAGCGACAGTGGCCGGCATCGGCGGTAGATGACGTTGCACCAGCTCTTCGGTGCGTTCCCGCTCCAACCGCCCGCGCGCGGAGTCCAGGCGGGCCGCTTCCCTGCCGCGTTCGTAGTAGGGCGCCGCCAACTCAGGTCCCGGATCACCGCGCATGCAGTCATGATCGCTCTGTGGAGTCCCCTCCACACCGGAATTCCCTCGCCGCAGCGGTGCGCCCGACGAGTCACCGGGACAGGTCGAGCTACGCCGCCGTGTCGGGCACCACACAGGTAGTGGCCGGTCTGGACGCCGGGCATCCGACCGTGGTGCAGTTCGCGATGAGCTCCTCGGTGTCCAGGGACAACGTAATTCGGGTCACTTCACGGTTGTCCGACTATCTCAGGAACCTCAGCTACTTATACGTTTAAGAAGTGCTCTGCTCCCGGGGCGCAATTGCGACGAGTCGCGAGAGGACACCATGAATATCGAGAACGTCGAGCAGTTCGCGAAGTTCGTATCGGAAATCGAGGCCCGCAGCGGGTACACCCGTCCGGAAGCCTTTGGCGTGGGCATGGCCACTTTCCGGATCGACTCGCTCGACGAGCCCACCACGATCGGCGCCGACGCGACCGTGCTCGACACCTGGTTCCCCGTGCCGAACCGCGAGGAGAATTTCGGCACCGCCGCGGTCCTCGCGAACCTGGTCGGTCACCGGGGCGGGTCCGGGAGCTACCGCCTGGACGTCGCCGATCTGGAACGCGCTCTCGCGACGTTCGCGCCATTCGCCAACGACGGAAAGCGACACGCGAACGTCACCGCACTGAGCCAGTTGCGAGCCACGCTCCAGCGACTCGAGCGCGATCGCGCGCGCTATGTGAACGGTGAAGTGGGACTCGACCGCGTGCTGCCGCGCGGCGTCGTGGTGACGTTCATCGACGACCTCGCCCACAAGCCGGTCGATGCTCACGACGCGTACTTGCGCCTGCACCTCCTCTCCACGCGCAAGGTCAAGCCACACGGTCAGAGCCTCGACGGCGTGTTCGGCTTGCTCGCCAACGTGGTCTGGACCAACGTGGGACCGTTCGCACCCGAAGGGTTCGAGGAAGTACGCGGTCTCCTGCGCAGCCAGGGCGTCGACGTTCACGTGCACTCCATCGACAAGTTCCCGCGTATGACCGACTACGTGGTCCCGACCGGAGTGCGCGTGGCCGACGCGGATCGCGTGCGACTCGGCGCCTACCTGGGCGAAGGCGCCACCGTGATGCACGAGGGCTTCGTCAACTTCAACGCGGGCGCGCTCGGCAAGAGCATGATCGAAGGCCGTATCAGCGCCGGTGTCACCGTGGACGACGGAAGCGACGTCGGCGGCGGCGCGTCACTCATGGGCACGCTGTCGGGCGGCGGAAACATGGTCATCCGCGTCGGCCAGGGCTCGCTGCTCGGCGCCAACTCAGGCTGCGGCATCCCACTGGGCGACGGCTGCACGGTCGAGGCAGGGCTCTACGTCACCGCCGGCACCAAATGCTTCCTGAGCGACGGACGCGTAGTGAAAGCCCGCGAGCTCGCCGGCCACGACGACCTGCTGTTCCGACGCAACAGCCTGAGCGGCGTCGTCGAGGTCGTGCACAAGAAGAACCAGATCGTGCTCAACCCCGAGCTTCACAAGAACTGAGCCCGCAGGCGGAGCCGGCGTCCCGTAGCCGGCTACCGCGGCGCGCCCGCTAAGGCTCTCCGCCGGGCGGACGGCTGGATGCGCGGGCACCCCGACCCTCCTGGGCAGCCGGCCATTGGCTGCCGATCACCGACAGCAGCTCGAGCTTCTCGTGGCTCTCACTTCCGGGGGTGGCGGTGAACACGAGCAGCATCTGCTGCTGGTCGGAGTCGTGCAGCACCTGGCAGTGCAGTTCGAGAGCGCCGACGGCAGGATGCTCGAACCGCTTCACCGTGGTGCGCGGGAAGCCGGCCTCGTGTTTGTCCCACACATGGCGGAACTCTGCGCTGGTGCTCATGAGCGAGCGCTGCAGTGCTCCGGCCCGGGAGTCCGGGCCGTCGACGGCGTGCACGGAACGCAGCATGGAAGCGAGGGTGCGGCTGTGTCCGTCCCATTCGGACGGGTGATACAGGGCTCTCTCGTCGTCGTTCGCGAACCATCGGTAGATCGCGCTGCGTTCGTGGCCGGTGTAGTGGCTGTGGTCCCCGGCGAAGGCGACATGCGACCGCGTCTCCCTGAGTGTCTCGGCGAGGCGGTTCATGACCATGGCGGGAGTGTCCTCCAACCGGTCGAGAATCCGGAGAAGGCCGGGATTGACGTGGTCGGTGCTCGTGGACCGCGTGGGAATGCCGTGGCCGGCGAGGACGAAGAGATGGTCGCGTTCCTCGAGCGTGAGACGGAGGGCTCGCGCGATGGCGGTCAGCATGAGCTCCGACGGTTGCGGGCCCCTGCCTCCCTCCAGCCGGCTGTAGTAGTCGGGGGACATGGCGGCCAGAGCGGCGACTTCTTCCCGGCGTAGTCCGGGAGTCCTGCGGCGCCGGCCACGGAGAAGGCCGACGTCTTCCGGCTGCAACGCCTCGCGTCGCTTCCGCAGAAAATCGGACATCTCCCGGTATTCCACGTCCACGCCCCTTCGCTGCACCCCTGTGACCTACGCATCCGCCGACCGAGTCAACCCGGTGACCGAGGTTCTATCCACTGCTCGTCGGACCCACCCACCGGGTCAGCGTCCGGAATGCGAGGTTCGATAGCCACGCTCTGTCAGAACCTGGTTCCGGCTCCCCCGGTAGCTGACGATTGCATTGCGTCGGCCATGACGTTCCTTCCCGGCTGACCGCTCTCTCGCTATTTCCATGACTATGGGGGTTCCATGTCCACGGCCATCAACCGGCAGATGCAGCTCGCCGGCCCCGGATTCGACTTCCGTCGGGTCGAGCAGCCCGTACGGGAACCGGGCATCGGGCAGGTCCGCGTCATCGTCGAGGCCTGCGGAATCTGCAGCCATTCGGACATGCTGGTCGGCTCCGGCCACTACCCCGGCGTGACCTTTCCCCTCACCCTCGGCCACGAGATCGCGGGTCGCATCGACGCTCTCGGGCCGGGCGTGGCCGGATGGTCCGTCGGCGACCGCGTGGCGATCGGCTGGTACGGCGGGAGCTGCGGGCACTGCGATGCCTGCCGTACCGGCGACGGCGTCTACTGCGCGGAACTCCAGGTTCCCTCCGTCGCCTACGACGGCGGCTATGCCGATGTCGTCGTCGTTCCGGCGATGTCCCTCGCCGCAGTTCCTGACGAGATCACGGCCGTTGAAGCGGCTCCGCTCGCGTGCGCGGGCGTGACTGTGTTCAACGCGCTCCGCCGCAGCGCCGCGCGACCGGGAGACACCGTGGCCGTCCTCGGCCTCGGCGGTCTGGGTCACCTCGGCGTGCAGTTCGCGGCGAAGATGGGATTCGAGACGGTTGCCATCGCGCGAGGCGACAAGACCGGGCTCGCTCGGCAGCTCGGAGCCCACCACTACATCGACAACACCACGGCCGACGTCGCCAAGGAACTCCGGGCGCTCGGCGGAGCCACGGTCGTCCTGTCCACGACGCCATCGGGCGAGGCCGCGTCGGCGACCATCGACGGGTTGGGGCTCCGCGGGGAACTGGTGATCGCGGGAATCAGCATGGAGAAGATCGAGGCGTCGCTCTTCCAGCTCTGCCACGGCAGCAGGCGGGTCTACGGTCACGCTTCGGGCATCGCGGTCGACACCCAGGACACTCTCCGGTTCGCCGCGCAGACCGGTGTCCGGGCGTGGATCGAGGAAGCGCCGCTGGACGACGTCGCAGCCGCGTTCGCCAAGGTCACGAGCGGCGCGGCCCGTTTCCGCGTCGTGCTGGTCACGGGGAACTGAACACCCAGCCGCCGGCCTGGGCGCGGACCGAGCCGTCACCACTGCCGGACCCCGACCCCGCTCGCACATTTCTTCTCGCCGTCGCTACCGGCGGGGTCGGGCGCGCAGCGGGGTCGGCGCCGCGCGAGCACGCTGGCGCGTACTACCGCCGGCGAGCACGGCCGACCCAAGGGCGCCTACATCAGTTTCCTCGCACACTCGCAGTGGCGGCTCCGGATAATCGGAACAGACGGTGCAGACCGCGGATCCTCACCAGGAGTTCCGATGGCCGCACGGTAATTCCGATCACCCTGAGCAGCCAGCCCAGAATGGCGCATCTAAGGTTCTTGATATAGCTACTGCCAGTGGAGGTCGGGATGACTTAGCACAGTGCGGCGTCACTCTCGGAGAGAACACCCGGCGGCGATCCCGGCTAGTCAGCCCGAGCCAAGCGTCTCAGCAAGTCCTGAAGCAGGACGCGTTCGGTACCGGTGAGTGGTTCGAGGTACTGCACCATGGCCTCCGCCACCACCTTCTCGCAGCGGTCGAGCAGTTCGCTTCCCTGGGGGGTGAGGCGATGCCGTATCGCGCGTCCAGGCCCCTGCCTGCGCTCGATCAGACCGCGGCTCACCAAGCCGGCCACCACGCCGCCCAGCGACTGGTCGGATTGGGAGGTCTGCACCGCAAGGCTGTGCGCGGAAGCGTCCGGTACGGCCGCGACAGCGCGCAGAACACCCCACTGGGACAGATTCGCGCCCAGCGGCGACAGAGCCGCGTCGCACGCGGCAGCCTTACGCAGTTGAGCACCTCGCAATAGCAGCGCAATGTCGCGAACATCCACTTCGAGCACACGAACAGAGTAGCCGCCAGTAGGCCTTCGATCATTTGCGAACCGCACACGACGACACCATCAGAGCAGTTCTCATGCCGAACACGAGAGCCGATAGTCCTTTCTTCCTCATGCCCCGCCCCTGCCGTTCGATCCCGCACCGGAGCTGATGCGCAAACAACGTGAGGAGCCGGCGTCCCGGTCCTGGCTCTGGGACGGCAGCACCGCGTGGTCGGTCACCCGGTACGACGACGCGCGCGGCGCTGAGCGACCCCCGGCTGAGCGCGGATTCCAGCCGTCCCGTGCTACCCGCAGGGCTCGGCGGCGGTTGCCGAGAACCGCACCGCCTCACCCACGTTCATGACCGTGACAACCCGCAGCGCCGGAGATCCGTTTCACGACCGGCGCCGCGACCTACGGCATCCACGAACTTCACGTGACCTGGTGGGAGAGGGAACCAGACCGGAGCCGGACGAAAGCGACGGCACGGCGAGGGTGAGCGGCTAGTGTTCGGACCATGCCGAACCTGCTCCTTCTCGACTCGTCGGCCGATCTCCGCACCTCTCGGTCACGGGCGATCACCGCGACGTTCGCGAACACATGGACAGCGCTCGGACCCGACCACACCGTCACCCGACGGGACCTGCACCGGGATCCGCTGCCGCATCTCGCCGACGCCGACCTCCACTGGCCCGCACGGCTCCGCCCCGCAGGCGCCGCACCCCCAGCCGAAGCCGAGCGGCAGCAGCAGGCTCTGATCGACGAGTTGCTGGCCGCCGACGTCCTCCTTCTCGGAGCGCCGCTCTACAACTACTCGGTGCCCTCCACGCTCAAGGCCTGGATCGACAACGTTCACGTCCCCGGCCACACCGCGCCCTTCGGCTCCGCCGACACCCAGCCGCTCAAGGGCAGGCCCGCCGTCATCGTCACCAGCCGGGGTGGCGTCTACGACCCCGGCACGCCCACCGCAGGCTGGGACCACGCCGTCCCGGCGCTGCAGCTCATCCTCGGCTCCTCGCTCGGGATGTCCGTCTCGGTGATCACCACGAACCTCACCCTCGCCGAGACCGTGCCTGCCCTCGCGGACCAGCTCGACCGGAGCCGCAACGAACTCGCCGCCGCACACCGAGAGGCGGCAGAGCTCGCCGAAAAGCTGGGTGCCGCCTGACGGCGACGGGACCGACTCCGTCGCCGGCTAGCTCGGCACGCGACGTGCGTACGCCAGCGGGGTCGGCTCGGCGCTCCCCGGCCAGGTTCCGGTGAGGTTCTCGAGATCGTCGTCGGCTTGGGTCGGCCCGCCGAGGACGCGCCGCACCACGAGTTCGAGCCCCGGCGCACTGACCGTCGTGGTGGTGCCGTCGTCCATGGCCGACACCGAGTCGACCGAGACAGCCCCGACGCCCGGCGAACCAGAGCCGACCACCCGGATTGACGGCTCCCGTCGCTTGCTCCGGCCGTCTGCCTGCTCCACCCACTCCTGGGCCTCCCGGCCGCCGGAGAGGATCACCGTCGCGAGAGCGGCGGCGTACGCGGGATCGCCGCACCCGTCGTACACCCACCTGCGCCCGAGGACGGAGTGCTCCGTCGTGCCGACGAGGAAGTCGTCGGCACGCGCCAGCGGCGCATCACGGTAGGTCAGCGGCACCTGGAGTACCTGCACGTCACCGGTTCGCACCACGTGCGTCTCGATCCCCACCGCACCGCTCGGGTCGTCGAACCGATATGCGCCGACGAGCTCGACCTGGCTCGCCACGGAGTCCTTCGACCACGACCGCGTCGGCAGCCACTTCGCGATCAACTGGTGCTTCGTCGGACTCAACTGCGCACGGTGGATCAAGGCCATGAAGCGGAAACTACGCCACAGATCGCCCCCGACCCAGCGCCGTCCTCGTCCACAACACCGCACCGGCGGCTCAGCCGCCGTCGACGGCTGACGCACGAGCGTCGTCGGCACCCGTCCCGTGCGGCGCGACGAAGTCAGGCGAGGCCAGTGACGAAGGCAGCCAGTTCGTCGAGGTCGCGCAATGTCTCCGATTCAGGCTGGTGTGACAGCAGGAAGAGAACTTCGTCGACCTGACCCTCGGCATAACCGTTCACCATCGACTCATCCCGGCCCGCTCCCCAGATCATCGTCGGCACGGCGTCTCGACCGTGATCGGACAACCACTGACGCACCCGGCGCAGCTCCGCCACCGGGGTTGCGGCTTGGGGCAGCCAGCCGTCACCGAGCAGGCGCAGCCGATCGAGTGCCGCAGGGCTCTCACCTGCGACGTAGACGGGTGGGTGCGGGATCTGGACCGGCTTCGGCCAGCTGAATACCGGGGGAAAGTCGACGAACCGGCCGTGGAACTCCGCCTGCTCCTCGGTCCACAACAGTTTGAGCGCGGCCACCTGCTCGTTCGCTTTCCGTCCACGGGTCGCCGGATCGGTCCCGTGGTTGCTCATCTCTTCCCTGTTCCATCCGACCCCGACCCCGAGCGCGACCCGGCCGCCCGAGATGAGGTCCAGGCTGGCGACTTGCTTGGCCGTGTGGATCACGTCTCGCTGTGGCAGCAGAATCACGCTGGTAGCGAGCACGAGTTCGCGGGTCACGGTCGCGGCCGCCGAGAGAACGACAAAGGGATCCAGTGTCCGGTGGTAGACCCGAGGCAGCTCGCCGGCGCCCGGATACGGTGGCGTGTAGTTGACCGGGATATGCGAGTGTTCAGTGACGGCCAACGAGTGGAATCCGCGTTCTTCGACGGCCGCAGCCAGCGCGGCTGCACCGATACCTTCGTCGGTCACGAAGGCCGCGATACCGAACCTCACGTTGCGCTTCCCCTGACTATCGATTCACTTATCAGATCGCCCCATCGCGACCACTGTCACTCTTCCAGCATCCGAGAAAGTCGAATTGGCGCATCCGTAGACATCTCGGGCGTCCAGATGGCGATATGTAGGTCGGCTAGGCCCGCGGGCGTCAATCGGTGGTGCCACAAGTCGAGGTCCCCGGCAACCGGGTGATGTAGTAGCTCTCGGCTGGGAGTGAACGGTTCGATGTCGTGCTCGCCCCAGCACTCGCGGAAGAAATCGCTCGACGCGAGGAGGCGACCGATCAACATGGACACCGACGGGGCGCAGAGGCGGTCTCCGGCAGCGGCCCTGAAGGCGGCGGCAAACCGGCGACCGGCGGCTTCCCAGTGCTCGATCAACTCGCGCACGTACGGATCGGTGAACATGAGCCAGAGCTCGTTGCGGTCGGTCTCGGGAACGGTCGCCACAGTCGGGTAGAGCACCTCGAACGCCCTGTTCCATTTCACGATCTGCCAATCCGGGTCGGCGACGTACGCCGGGAAATCTTCGAGCACGTCGAGCAGTCGCAGCGCGTGTGTCGGCACCTCTCGTGGAGTCCGATCCTCCGCACACGGACGGGCCACATACCCGGCCAGCGACAAGACGTAGGCATGTTCAGCGCAGGTCAGCCGCAGGGTACGTGCGACCGCGTCGAGCACACTCCGGGACGGACGGGCATTGCGACCCTGTTCGAGCGACGTGTACCAGCCGATGCTGATGCCGGACAGGATGGCGACCTCTTCACGACGAAGTCCCGTGAACCGCCCGGCGACGGGTGGGAGGGACGGCTCGTCCCGGGCACGCCGCAACCGGCGGAGCCTGAGGAACTCTCCCAACTGGCGGCGACGCTGCGCCTCGGCATTCATCCGCCGCCCGCTCATAACGCCTTGGCCTTGTTTGGGCAGACGAGGCGAAACCGATGATCGGACAACTCCATACTCACGCGCGTTCTCCGGTGGAGAGCAGGAGCAGGTTGGGCTGCGGACCTTCCAGCCGACCGACCGATCGTCTTCGCCGTCATTGCGCATGCCCCGCATTGGTACCGTTTCCCTGACTTGGGTGAGGCCGCGCATTGCCGCGACGGCCTGCTATTGACACGTCGACTCCTCACCCGACGGGTGTCAGGCGTCTCCACCCGAGCGACAAGATCCCGGGCGTCTGCCGGAACGCCGGCGGACGCCATACAACCCGACAGATTGACGAGTCAGACATGTCCGGTGGAGCCGGTAGCGACGGTCCGCCTCACGATCGCCGGCCATGAACCGTCGCAACGGCTCGCAGACGGCGGACAGGTCGTTCGGCCAGGGTGGGCAACACCTGTCGAACCACCGTGAGTTCGGGGATCCGCGATGGCGGGCATGAACGTCCTTCCGAGGTCCGGGCCGTCGAGTCACCTCAGTTGACCGCACCCGACGCTCAGCGAGGGCGACATTCTCTGCTCAGCTTCGAGACATTTCCTGCCTCAGGCTTGCGGGAGCGGATCGGGCGGCCGAGGTCGAGAAACCCGACAGAAGCGGCGATGTCCGACGTTCCGCCGACGGTGCGTGGAATGACGTCGGCGGTGGCCGGAACAGCAATCACGCGGCGCTAGGGATTGTCGGTGGCCGCCGTGATGCCGGGCCGGTCCAGCCCCGCCGCGAGTTCGGCGAGCGCCTGGTCGATCTCGCCACGCAAGGCGTCGAGCGGCGGTGCGGTGTCGGGGCCGGTGGCCTGGTCGAGCCAGCGGTCGAGGACCAGCCGCAGTGCGGCGAGTGCGGTTGCGGCGCAGAGCATCGGATAGATGGGGGTGCGCCCGGGCATCGCCGAGGGCCCGACCGCTGACGGGCCGGAATCACCGGGGCCGAGCCGCTCCGTGATGGCTTCGGCGAGGGCCTTCTCCTCCGCGGCGAGGATGGCGAGCTGGTGAGGGACCAGCGAGGGTGCCGTGCGTATCAGCCGGAGGGCCTCGAGGTGGTCGTGGCTGGTCGCGTCGCTGTCGTCCATGACGACGAGCACTGCCCCGCGGAGTGCCTGTAGCACCGATTCGGTGCGAGGACGCGCTCGGAAAGCCGCGATGAGCGCGTCGGCGCCGGCGGCCGAGGCGGCGACAACTGCGTCCTCCTTGCTGGAGAAGTGGTTGAAGAAGGTCCGCAGCGCGATGTCCGCCTCCGCCGCGATCTGTTCGACGGTGACGTTCTCGACCCCGTGCCGGACGGACAGGCGAAGTGCCGCTTCCCGCACCGCGGCCCGGGTGGCGAGCTTCTTACGCTCCCGACGCCCCAGCACCGGCTCGGCATCGCCACCGACACGCGGTTGCGTGCCCGCTGGCACGGAAACGGCCATCGTGTCCCTCCTCGTGTCGTCCGGCACGGAGCCGTCCATTCTGCTCTGCCGGCCAACCGCGGGACCGCCCCTACCTGCTGCGTTCGAGTATCGCGGTGCGCCTGTCCACCGCGGGGCGGTCGGCCGCCGCTGGTCCACCGGCGCAGGCGCCCGACCTCCGGTGTCAGTTCGTGGTGGTCAGGCCCAGGTCACCGGCAGCGCGTGGACGCCGAAGATCTGCATGTCGTTGCGCAGCGGGATCTCCTCGACGGGCACGGCGAGCCGCAGGTTCGGCAGGCGGTTGAAGAGCTCCGCGAACCCGATGCGCATCTCGATGCGCGCGAGCTGCTGGCCGAGGCACTGGTGGATCCCGTGGCCGAACGCGAGATGCGGCGAGCGGGGCCGGTGGACGTCCAGCTGGTCGGGCTCGGAGAAGTGTCGCTGGTCGCGGTTGGCCTCGGGCGTCGCGATCACCACGGTGGTGCCGGCCGGGATGTCGACGCCGCCGACGGTGACGTCCTCGGTGGCGATCCGGGTCACGCCGAGCTGGATGATGCTCAGGTAGCGCAGCAGCTCCTCCACGGTGTTGTCGATCAGGCTCGGGTCGGCTCGCAGGGCGGCGAGCTGGTCGGGGTTGTCCAGCAACGCGAGGGTGCCCAGGCCGAGCATGTTCGCGGTGGTCTCGTGCCCCGCTCCGAGCAGCACAAGAGCGACGTCGACCAGCTGGGCGTTCGTCAACGGCGGCTCAGCGTCGTGGACGAGCCCGGAGAGCAGGTCGTCGGCCGGGTTCTGCCGCTTGTGGTTCACCAGGTGCTGGATGAATCCGTAGAGCGCCGCGCGGGCCTTCGCCCGTTCCTCGTCGGTGGTGGTGAGGGCGAGCGAGATGTGGGTGTTGTGCTGGAACTCTTCACGGTCGGCGTAGTCCACGCCGAGCAGTTCGCAGATCATCAGCGACGGGATCGGCAGCGCGTAGGCAGGGACGAGGTCGGCCTCGGTGCCGGCGGCCTGCATCACCTCGATGTGCTCCACGGCGATCTCCCGCACACGCGACTCCAGCGCCTTCATCCGCCGGACGGTGAACTGCCCGGTCAGCAGCCGCCGCAGCCGGGTGTGCTCGGGCGGGTCCATGAAGACGAACATGCCGTCGGTGCGTTCCTCCACCGCCGCCCGCGCCGGTGTCTCGCCCCGCTCGGCCAGCGCGGCCACCTCGTGCGGTTGCAGCTGGGAGGCGTCGGGATAGCGGACCCGGTCGGAACTGAAGCGCTGATCACCCATGACGGCGCGCGCCTCGTCGAACCCGGTCACCATGAAGGCGTGTGCCCCGTTGGCCAGAGTCAGCGGCTGCACCGCTCCGTCACCACGACGTCGCTCCAGGCCGGGCGCTGGGGCGAACGGGCAACCAGCGGGGCGCTCGGTCATGTCCGTGGGCAGGACCCGGCTCATCGACGTCACCGTCCCGCCCGGGGACTCGTTCGACATCTGCTCGCTCGAGGCACTCATCACATGTCCTTTCCGGGCACGCCGTCGTTCGGCCGCCCGTGGTGGGAGAGCAGAACCACCCTAGGACACAAAGTTGCACGCCGTGCATCGATGCCTGAAGTGCCAGATTTAGCGGGTCCGGCACCGCGGTGGCGCATCCGGCGTGATCTCACATGGCGACCATGCCCCGCTGGATCACGGTGCGCGGCCGAGACTTGTCCCACAGGACGGACGGGTCCTCCAGCGGGTTCCCGTCGACGAGGAGCAGATCGCCGGCCGCCCCGACCCCGATCCGGCCGAGGTCTGGCCGTCGGATGATCTCCGCGTTGACGGAGGTGACGGACCGCAGCACATCGAGCGGGCTCTCGACCTCCAGCTGCAGCCGGAGGCCCAGCAGCTGATCGTCCTCCAGCTCTCCCATCAGGTCGCTCCCCCAACCGATCGTCACCCCGGCCGCCCGTGCAACCTCGATCGCGTGGAGCCCCGAGTCGAGGACCTCCTTGTTCTTCGCCTTCGAAATCGGCGACATGTTGACCTCGCCTCCGCGGCGCTCCATCGCGTCGTAGGCGACGAGCGTGGGAACCAGGTACGCCCCGTGCTCGGCCATCACGCCGGCCGCGCCCTCGTCGAGCAGGTTGCCGTGCTCGACCGTGCGGATGCCGTTGCTCACCGCATGCACGATCGACTCCGGGGAGTAGGCGTGCGCGGCCACGTAGCTGCCGCGCCGGCCGGCCTCCTCGACGACTGCCCGAAGCTCGTCCTGCGAGTACTGAGGAATCCGGATCGGATCCGTCAGCGACACCACACCGCCCGACGCCATGACCTTGATGGCGTGCGCGCCCGTGCGAAAACGTTCGCGCACTGCCCGCCGGAGATTGTCGACACCGTCCACGACCTCGCACATGTGGCCGCCGGGGCAGCAGAGATCGAAGTCGGCGGGCCGCGCGTCGCCATGCCCGCCCGTCTGGCTCAGCGCGGCCCCCGTGTAGAGGTAGCGCGGGGCGACGACGTAGCCCCGCTCGATCGCGTTGGCCAGTCCGATGTCGCCGCCGGCGACGTCGCGCACCGTGGTGAAACCTCGGCCCAGTGCTGACCGCAGCCGTGCTGCGCCGACCAGCGAGACATAGCTCAGCGACATCGACTCGTTCTCGAGCGCGGACAGGCTCGTGCCGTAGGCGTGGAAGTGCGCATCGATCAGGCCCGGCATCACCACCCTGCCGCCGGCATCGATGACTGTCGCACCAGCGGCCGGGGTCAGGTCACCCACGGCGGCCACGGTCCCGCCGACGATCTCGACCGCGCCGTGGGTGAGATCAGGGCTGGAGCCGTCGAAGATGAGCGCGTTGACGACCGTCAGGCTGCGTGAATCGATCATGTTCCTCGTACTCCCGAAGGTCGAACTCACGACGACGCGAAGGGCGAATGGCCGCCCTCGGCGATGAACCGGTCGATCTCCTGCTCGAGCACGGTCAGCGGCACGCTGCCCAAACCGAGCACGGTGTCGTGGAAATTGCGGATGTTGAAAGCTTCGCCGAGAGCTGCCTCGGCGCGACGGCGCAACTCCCAGATCTTCAGCTGACCGAGGTGGTAAGCGCACGCCTGACCTGGCCACGCGATGTACCGGTCGATCTCGGTGGTGATCTCGTGGTCGGCGATCGCCGTGTTGGCCCGCATGAAGTCCTGAGCCTGCTCACGGCTCCAGCCGAGTGCGTGCATACCCGGGTCGACGACGAGCCGGACGGCCCGCCACATCTGGAAGCTCAACATGCCCATCATGTCGAAGGGCGTCTCGTAGATGCCCATCTCGACGCCGAGCCGCTCGGTGTAGAGAGCCCAGCCCTCCCCGTACGCCGAGATGTAGACGTGTCGGCGGAACGCAGGGTGGTGCTTCTGCTCGTGCGCGAAGGGGATCTGGAACGCGTGGCCAGGTGCGGCCTCGTGCAGCGTGAGCGCAGGAATCGAATAGAGGGGGCGCGCCGGTAGATTGTAGGTGTTGAGGGTGTAGCGGCCGAGGCCTCCGCGGCCGAACGTATAGAACGGTGCGAGGTCGGGAGGAACCTCGACGATGCCGAAGCGCATCTCCGGTAGCTTCCCGAAGAAGCGGTCGACCACCAGGTCGAACTTCTTCGCCTCGTAAGCCGCCACCATCAGCAGCTCCTTGGCGGTCTTCGCGTAGAACCTCGGGTCCGTACGCATGAACTCCAGCAGGCCGGGCACGTCGTCCGCGAAGCCCACTTGCGCGGCGATCTCCTCCATCTCCGCCCGGATCGCGGCCACCTCGCGCTGCCCGATGTCGAAGATCTCCTGCGGCGTCAGCTCCGTCGTCGTGAACTCGCGGAGCTGGGCCTGATAGAAGGCGGCGCCGTCGGGGCCGTCGGTCGCGGCCGTTGCCACCGGGAGGTGCGGGAAGTACTCCTGCTCGACGTACGTGAGCAGGTCGCGGTAAGCGGGGATCACCGCCGTGGCGATGACCGCGGCGCCCTCCTCCCGTAGGCGTTCGCGAATCTCCTCCGGCAGCCCGTCCGGCAAGGTGCCGAAGGGCTTGAAGAACACCGTCTCCTCAGGCGCGCCGGCCATCGCGACGGTCCGGATCGTCTCCTGCCGCCCCGTCATCGAGACCTGTGGTGGACCGAAACCACGACCGATCCCAGCTCGCATGTTGTCGATGTGCTGGGCGAAGAACCTGGGTACGTCGGCGAGCTGCTTCACATAACGCCGCGCGTCGTCCTCGCTGTCCAACGCCCGGTTGCCGCGTTCGGCGAGCACGCCCCAGAACGAGGTGTCCGCGTTGGCCGGACGCTCGTACATCCGGTGCTGCTGCTGCGCGATCAACGTCGAGATCTGCTGCTCATAGACCGAGTAGTCCTGCTGCGCCGCCGCCGAGAGGCGCTCGAACGGCACCTCTCTCAGCTTGCCGAGCACCGACTCCCAGTAGCGGAGACGCTCCTGCTGAGCGGCCTCACTCACATCCGGCAGGAAGTCGTCGATCGGCCCGCGCGAGGAGAGGGACTGCTCGCCGAGCTGCTCCGCCCGCCAGCGCCACTCGGACTCGTAGAGATCCCTCAGCAGCTCGTCGGCCTCCTGCAAGGTCTCCGATGCCGTCATTCAATTCCCTTCTTCGTCGGATTCGGCGCTCGGCCCGTCCGGCGTCACGGCTGTCGTTCCCGGCCCGCCTCGAGAGCCGGCGCCTCGCCTCCGGTCGCCCATGTGATGAACTCGGCGATGTCCCCGCTCTGCCTGACGCGCGAAGGCTCGTGGAGGTACATCATGTGACCCGCCTCGTAGTAGCGGCGCATGATGTTTCCGTGAGCCTCGTCCGGAATACGCAGGTGCGCGAGCACGTATTCGGCTGCCGCGAACGGGGTGGCGGCGTCGTAGTACCCGAAGGCCACGTAGACCTTGAGGTCGGGATTCATCCGCATTGCCGACGACAACGCATCGGCGCTCACGACGTAACGGTTCTCGAACTCCTTGTACGACCACGGCTGCACCCGGTCGGTCAAGATCTCGTACGTGAAGTCCGACTCGTACTTCAGCTCGGCCCGTAGGTAGTGGTTCACCGCCGCGGTGTAGGGGAAGAAGATCACGAAGTGCGCGGGGTCCTGGTCCTGCTCCGCCAACTCCAGGTCGCCGGGATGGGCGGTGAAGCGAGCGTCGAGACGTCCGGTCATGAGTTCTCGATCGCGCAGGAGCTCGGCGAAGAAGTGCTTGTGCTCGATCCGCAGGTTCGAACGGAACACGTAGTCGGCGTCCAGCCCGATCAGGTCGGCGATTCGCGTGGCGAGCTCTCGCCGCTCGTCCCTGCTCAGGCGCGTGCCACGGGACAGCGCATGGGCGTATTCGCCCTCCGCGAAGGCCTCCGTGTCAGCGACGACCTCGTGCAGGGTTCTGCCTTCATGCTTGCCGTGATAGTGGGCGATGGCGGCGTAGGTCGGCAGGAAGTTCACAAAAGGAGCATCGTTGCCTTCGTAGAAGCGGATGCTGCCGAAATCGAGCACCGCCGAGATCAGGATGATCCCGTTCATCGCCATTCCGTGACGTGTCGCGAGGTAGCCGGCGAGAGCGGCCGCGCGCGTCGTTCCGTACGACTCTCCCGCCAGGAACTTCGGCGAGAGCCATCTCTCGTTGCGAGTCAGCCAGAGCCGGATCGTCTCCCCGACGAGGTCGCGGTCACCGCTGAAGCCATGGAAATCAGCGGGGTCGCCACCGACGACAGCGCGGCTGTAGCCGGTGGTGATGGGGTCGATGAAGACGATGTCGGCGTGCGCGAGCAGAGACTCGGCGTTGTCGAGCAGTCCATAGGGCGGCGGGGTTCGGTTGTCGACGTCGCCGGAGTCGACACGGCGCGGCCCGAAGAGGCCGAGATGCAACCAGACCGATGACGAGCCGGGGCCGCCGTTGAAGGCGAAGACCACGGGCCGCGTCAGTGGGTCCGCGCCGTCGGCGGTGTAGGCGGTGACGAACACCTCGGCGGTTGGCATCCTGCCCTTGAAGGTGCCCTCGCTGATGACCTCTTCGCTGATCACCATCCGGCCCGCAGTCGCGCGATAATCGAGACTCCGCGAACCGAACCGCATACTGTGCGTCGTCGTCACCAGGTCATCGGTTGGCGGAGTGCCGTCATTCCCGTTCCGCTGGCGTGATGCCTCCTCGGCCCGATCGTCTTCGCCCACCAGTTCTCCTCAGGCTCGTCCCGTTATTCTCCGCCTACCGCTCCTGTTCGACCAGTTCTCCCTTTTCGCCATGGCCGTCAGGTGCGCCGTTCAGCCGGAGTCGTTCATGCATCAGGCGGGCCCGATCCCATTCCGGGTTGATCCGAGGAATCGCCGCCAAGAGCGTCTTCGTGTAATCGTCCTGAGGGTGGTCGAACACCGCGTCCCGCGGGCCCTGCTCGACGATCTTTCCGCTGCTCATCACGGCCACGCGATGTGTGATCTGGCGGACGACGGCCAGGTCGTGTGCGATGAACAGGTAGCTGATGCCGCGCTCGCGCTGCAGATCCTTGAGCAGGTCGATGACCTGCGCCTGCACGGTGACGTCGAGGGCCGAGACGGCCTCGTCACAGATGACGAGCTTCGGGTTCACGACGAGCGCCCGCGCGATGCCGATGCGCTGCGCCTGGCCGCCGGAGAACTGCGCCGGGTACCGACGCGAGTGGTCAGGGTTCAGCCCCACACGCGACATCAGGTCCTTGACGATCCGGGGATACTCCTTCGGGTCCCCGATTCCCTGGTAGCGCAGCGGGGCCGAGATGATCTGTTCGACGGTGTGCCTGGGATTGAGGGACGAGAACGGGTCCTGGAAGACGACCTGAACATCGCTGCGGAACGCCCGGAGCTGCTTCTTGTCGGGCCGTGTCACGTCGTCGCCCTCGAACTCCAGCGTTCCCGACGTCGGTTCGAGCAGCTTCGCGATGATCCGCGCTGTCGTCGACTTGCCCGAGCCGGATTCGCCCACGATCGATGTGGTCTCACCGGGATAGATCTCGAAGCTCACGTCGTCGACGGCGCGAAACGTCGACTTGCCGGTCACGGCGCCGTCGCCCTTGATCGAGAACACCTTGACGAGCGACCGGGCCCGCAACAGGGGTGCGTCCGAACCGTCGTTGACCGTCTCGGAGGTCATGCTGCTCACTGCGCCCCTCTACCGGCCGGTTCGGAGAAGTCGAGGGCGTCCTCGATACGTGGCACCGCGGCGAGCAGCTCCCGGGTGTACTCGTTCTCCGGCCGGGAGAAGATCTGCTCGGTCGGTCCGGTCTCCATGGTCCTGCCGTTGCGCAGCACGTGGACGTCGTCGGCGATCTGACTGACGACGGCCAGATCGTGCGTGATGAACAGCATCGCTGCGCCGGTGGCGCTCTGGAGCATCGAGATGAGCTCCAGGATCTGGGCCTGCACGGTGACGTCGAGCGCCGTGGTCGGCTCGTCCGCGATGATCAGGTCAGGTTCACAGGAGAGTGCCATGGCGATCATGACCCGCTGCCGCATGCCGCCCGAGAACTGGTGCGGATAGTGATCCACGCGGCGGTCCGGATCAGGGATCTTGACTCGGCGCATCGCATCGATGGCGACCTTGCGGGCGTTCTTTCGCCCGCCACCGCGGTGCGCCAGGTACGCCTCCTCGATCTGGAGGCCCACGGTGTAGTACGGGTTCAGCGACGACAGGGGGTCCTGGAAGATCATGGCGATCTGGTCGCCGCGGATCCGGCGCATCTGCTGCTCGCGGCGACCGAGCAGTTCCTCCCCCTTGAACGTCACGGAACCGCTGGTACGCGCGCCCTTCGGTAGCAGCCCGATGATGGCGAGCGACGTCATCGACTTGCCGGAGCCGGACTCCCCCACGACGCCGAGCGTCTTGCCCCTGTCGATACCGAAGGAGATCCCGTCGACCACGGTGGAGCGCCCGTGCCTGGTGTCGAATGCGATCGACAGGTCTGTCACCTCGAGCAGCGGCGTTCCACCGGCCTGCTGCTCCTCCTCACCTCGGCCCACCTCATGCTGCGTCATCGCGCCACCGTTCTGAGTCTCGGGTCGAGGAAGCGGTAGAGCAGGTCGACCACGATGTTCGCGATCACCACGAAGAACGCTGCCAGCAGCGTGACACCCATGATGACCGGCTGGTCGTTCGAGGCGACCGCGTCGAACGCCAGCTTTCCGACGCCGTTGAGTCCGAACACCGTCTCGGTGATCAGAGCACCCCCGAGCAACGTCGCGACGTCCATCCCGAACAGCGTCACCAGCGGCGTGAGTGAGGGACGCAGCGCGTGCCGACGCAGGATCAGGCCGGGCGCGAGCCCCTTGGCGCGCGCCGTGCGCATGAAGTTCTCGCTCAGAGTGTCGAGCACGTTCGTGCGGGTGAGGCGCGCATACAGTGCGACGTAGAGAAATGCGAGCACGATCCACGGCATCAGATACGACTGGAACCAGACGACGGGATCGTCGCCGAAGGCGACCGCGCTGGGGTAAGGAAGCCACTCGAGTTTCGCCACGAGGACGTACTGCAGCACCAGCGCCAAGAAGTAGTTCGGCAGAGCCACACCGGCCAGCGCGATCACCATGGCCGTCCTGTCCCAGCCCGTTCCGGACTTCAGCGCGCTGACCATGCCGAGCGTGATGCCGAAGAGCAGCCAGAGAACGGACGCGCCGACGGCGAGCGTGATCGAAACCGGCAGCCGGCTCAGGATCATGGTCAGGACGTCCTGACCGTTCTGGAAGCTGTGGCCGATGCATGGCGCGGTACAGGCGATTGCCGACGGCCCGTCGCCGTAGGTCCTGCCGACGAAGATTCCCTGCAGGAACGTGACGAACTGGGTGAGGAAGGGCTGGTCGATGCCGAGCTGATGCCGGATGGCGTCGATCCGGTCCGGGGTGCACGTCTGCCCGCAGATGGCCACTGCGGGTTCCGGCGAGAGCGCGAAGAACACCAAGAACGTGAAGAAGGTGACCGCGAGCAAAGTCAGGACTGCCCAGAGGAGTCGCTTCGCCACATAGAGGCCCATCAGAGCCGCCCGCCTTCGGCGATCAATTTCTGCGCCCGGTCGCCGACGATGGTCGCCGACAGGACCGTCAGGAAGAGGAAGATTCCCGGGATCAGAAAGTAGCTCGGCACCGCGGTGAACCAGGGCACCGACGCCGAGATCATCTGACCCCAGGACGCGGTCGGGGGTGTGATGCCGACGCCGAGGAACGACAGCCCGGCCTCGACACCGATGAAGTTCGGCACCGCGAGTGTGGCGATGACGATGATCGATCCGGAGAGATTGGGGAGGATCTCCCGGAATATGATGGCCGCCCGGCTCGCCCCCGATGCCTGAGCAGCCTCGACGAATTCACGGCGGGCCAAGGACATCGTCTGGCTACGAATGATGCGGGCCATGTGCACCCAGCCGAAAATGCTCAGAACTCCGATGAGCATGAGCGGCCGATTGATGTGCGGAAGCGCCGACAGCAAGGCGATCATGAAGATCAGGGTGGGAAAAGCCATCAGGAAGTCCATGACCCGCGAGATGACCTGATCCACGACGCCACCGAAGAATCCGGCGAGCATCCCGAGCACGACGCCGAGGGTCGCCGTCAACACCGTGGCCGAGATCGCGATGAGCATGGAGACCTGCGCCCCGTAGACGATCCGAGCGAAGATGTCGCGGCCGTTCTGCGGCTCGACCCCGAACCAGTGCCGGGACCCGATACCGCCGAACGAACCCAGTGGAACGCCGCCGGTCGCCGAGTCCACCGCGCTCGGGTCGAAGGTGTACGGGCCCCAGCCGCTGATCTTGGTGATGAGCGGCGCGAAGATCGCCATCAGCAGGACCAGCGCCAAGAACCCGGTGCTCAGGATCACTGGGACGGTGAACAGTTGTCTGGACAGTCTCACGACGGAGAGCGGTGCGGCGTTCAGCAGCGCCTGCTCGCTCTCGGCGTCGGATACCGTCGCCGGCGTCAGTATGGCCATGGTCTACTTCGTCGGGTCCTTCAACCCGACCGAGGTGTAGTCGATGTACCCGGTGCGGCCGGGGTGGGCGAAGGCGTTCCCCACGTTGGACCCGGCCATCTGGAGGTTGGTCGCCCAGTCCAGCGGCACCACTGGGGCCTTCTCCATGATCTCCTTGTTGAGCTCGGCGTACTCGGCGTTCTGCTGGTCCAGGTCCGTGATCACAGAGATCTCGTCGAGGCGCTTGTTGATCTCGGGATCGTTGATCTGCGAGATGTTCTGGTTGCCGGTCTGAGTGATCTGCCGGCCGTCGAAGAGGGGCTGGAGGAGCGGAATGCCGGACAGCCACGGGGAACACCACCCGGTGATCGCCATCTCGTGCTGCTTCGCCGGCGTCGCGATGATCTCGTAGTACGTGGAGGCGTCGATGACGTTGAGCGTCAGCTTGATGCCGACCCGCTCCAGCGACTGCTGCATGGCCTCTGCCTGGGCTTTCCAGACCGGAATCGACCGGACGTCGATGGTGGCCTCGAAGCCGTTGGGGTATCCGGCTTCGGTCAGCAACTCCTTGGCCTTGGCCACGTCGCCCTGGTCGCCCTCGCTCGGGTAGAGGTTGAACGGCACTCGGCCCGGCACCTCGGGAGTGAGCATGTCGTGCGTGATGGTGGCCATCTGCTCGCCGCCGGTGGCAGCCTGGTTGCTCTTGAGGTCGACGGCGTAGTTGATCGCCTGGCGCACCCGGAGGTCACCCAGGGGCTGCTTCGTGGTGTTCATCGCCATGTACGTCGTGCAGTTCGGGACGTTCCGCACGGTCCGGGACTTGAACTGCGGCTGCTGGATGCGGGAGAGACTCGCGGCGAGAAGCGGGTTGGTGCTGGACGCGATCGCGTTCTTGTCCTCACCCTGATCCGAGATCATCCGCTGGTCGATCGTGCTGGGATCCAGACCGAAGATGAACTTGTAGTTGTCCGGGTAGGCCGGGCGGACGTCATCCGTCTCCGGCTTCCAGTTCGGATTCCGGGAGAGCGTGAGCTGCGATCCTCGGGTGTAGCTGTCGAGCATGTAGGGGCCGGATGCGATCGGGTTCTGGTCGATCGAGGTCGGGCCCGGCACCTTGTCGGCAGGGAAGGGCGTGAAGACGGCCGTGGCCGCGATGTCAGGGAACCCTGCGAGCGGCTTGCTCAGGTGGAACACGATCGTCTTGTCGTCCGGGACCTCGACGGACTTCAGGCCGGCCGGGTCCTTGTAAACGCCCTGGTACTGACCTGATGGGTCGAGGTAGGGCCGGTGATAGTTCTGCCCGATCGCGACGGCCGAATCGAATGACCGCTCGATGCTGAACTTGAAGTCCTGCGCCTTGATCGGCGTGCCGTCCTGGTAGAAGATGTTGTCCTTCAGCGTGAAGGTCCACACCGTTTTATCCGCGTTCGGCTGCCCCGTGTCGGTGGCGAGGTCGGGCACAACGGTCGTGCCCTTCCCGGGTTCATTGGAGTACGTCGTGAGCTGACGGTAGATCAGCCGATAAAAATTGAGGACGTTACCGTCGTTGCCCATCTCCGGGTCCAGGTGGGAGAAATCCACGGCGCCGAGGATGTTGACCGTGCCACCCTTCTGGGCGGGTCCGGTGTTGAGCGCGAACCCCTGAGCGTCGGTCTCGACATTCGCACCGGCCCCGCTCGCAGAATTTCCGCCGCCTCCACAGCCGGCAAGGAGCAGGCTTCCCGCGGCAACGATGGCGGCGACCACCCTCAAGCGCCTTCGGTTCAACGTTCTGCCTCCACTGTTAAGGCTCCACAGCAACGCCAAGGCGCCGTTCGCACCAACAACTGCCTGGTCTTCGACGATCGGGTCCGCAATCATGTGGCCGCAGTCGCCGAAGGCCTCATTTCGTCATAGCGACGGCGACGCCCTCACGGCGGTCAGCATCGGCGGCCGGGCTGTGATATGCGACGTGTGACATATTACCGAGACGGAAGGACCTGTCAACGACCAAGATCCGCGCGACCGCAGCCGGCTCCGGGACCACCAACACATGCGCGCCGAGGCCGCGTGTGGCCTGCCGGTGGACGGGGAATTGCCCTGCCACCCGGACTCCTCACCCCTTGGCAACAGCCGACGGAGGAGGCGCTGGACAGGGAGCGCAAGCAGACACCCCGAGGAATCCGCTGCGGAGCGTCGGACCCACGCTCGATCGACTGAGCGCTGACGACGCGAGTGCCTGGCGGCCGGCGCCATATCCCGAAGTCGTCGAGGTAATGGCGGAGGGATAGCCGGAGCGTGGGATCGCCGGGATCCGGGACGTCGACGTGACGCCGGGCCTGCGCACCCTCGAGCGCGCCTCCATCGTGCGGCCCTGGTTCCCCGATGCGCTACGGCCGGACTGAAGCGACCGCGGCCGGGGCGATCACCATCAAGGCTGCCCGATCACCGGGCCGTCACCGCCGCCAGCTCCCGGACATCCACGAGATCCGCAAGTCTCCACAGGGCCCGGCTCCACTCCGCCGCCTCGCGCTTCCCGACGACCGGCACCGCCAGGTCCTCGAACTTCTCGGCCAGCTCGGCGTCCGTCAGCGGATCGTCCGGGTCACCTTTGCGAGTGTTGCGGATGTGGTGGGTCTCGGTTCCGTCCTTGTCGATGATCGTCACGCGTGCCGCCCGCCGGCCCGGGAAGGCAGCGTCGTACTCGGGATCGACCGCGAGCCCCGTGCGCCCGGCAAGGTCTCGCAGGACCGGATCGTTCAGTCGCTCCTCCGTGAAGGCTTGGAGCCGAACCGATCCGAGCACGAGCGCTGCTGCCACGCAGTAGGCCGTGCTGAACTTCGCCTCGAACGGCGTCTTCGGGTCAGAATTGCCGGCGACCTTGATCGCGGCGCCGTATGTCGCCACACGGATCTCGCGCACCTCGGGCACCCGAACCCTGTTCCGCAGCGCCAGTGCGGCGTCCACGGCGGCGAACGTGTGTCCGCAGCAGGAGTGGTTCTTCACCGTCGCCTGGGTGATCCCCCACGGCCGACCCAGCTGCTCGGCGGCCGTGTCCCAGTCGGGGTCCCGGGCCATCGCCGCACCGAACCCGGCCTCGCCGTCGAGGACGTCCGACGCTCCTGTGAACCCGTGGGCTGCTGCCATGGCCGCCAGCAGTCCGGCCTCGGCCGCATGGCCGGCGTGCAAGGGTTTGCTCATGGCTTCGGACCGGAACGCCTGCTGCAGACCGGCCGCCATCGTTGTGGCGGTGGCAAGCGCGTGAGCGAACCGCTCGGCGTCCAGGCCGAGGATCTCCGCCCCTGCCGCCGCCGCTCCGATCGTCCCGACGGTCCCGGTCGTGTGCCAGTAGGTGTAATGGGCCGGCTGGATGGCTGCCGCGATGCGGTCACCGATCTCGTAGCCGACAGCGACGGCCCGCAGGAAGTCCTCCCCGCTCGCGCCACTGTGCTCGGCGGCCGCGAGCGCGGCCGCGACGGTCGGCGAGCCGGGGTGATAGACGCCGTCCCGGAAGATGTCGTCGAGCTCGGCGGTGTGCGATGCCGTTGCGTTGATGAGCGCGGCGGTGCGCGCGCTCGCCCTCGGTCCGCCCGGCACCAGATGGCACGGACCGCTCTCCCTCTCGTCGACGAGGGCAGATCGAAGGATCGACGCGGGCTGCATGTTCGAGCCGGCGATCGTGGCGGAGAACCAGTCGACGACCGCGCGGGTTGCGGCGTGCCGGACAGCAGCGTCGAGCCCGGCGCTGCGCTGCCCGACCGCGAACTCCGCGAAACGACGTAGCACCATCTCCGCCTCCGATCAGAACTGCGACTCGTACTGCGTGGGGTTGATCCGCGCCTCGACGATCAGCGGCCTGGTCAGCTCGGCGATTCCGCTCAACGCCTTCTCCAGCTCTGCCCGGGATTCGGCGCGGACGCCGTCGCAGTCCATGGCCTCGGCGAGTACGACGAGGTCGATGTCGTCGATCCGGGTGGCTGTGCTCGGATAACCCTGGGCCATCTGCTTGAGCTCGATCCGGTTGAGGCTGCCGTCGACCAAGACGACGAACGCCACCGGCAACCCTGCGGCCGCGGCCAGTCGTACCTCGGTGGCCGTCATCGCGAACCCGCCGTCACCGACCAGCGCGACCACGGGTCGTGACGGGTCCGCGACCTTGGCGGCGATGGCGGCCGGAACCCCGAAACCCATCGACGAGAGCCCGTTCGTCATCAGCAGCGACCGTGGTTCGTAGGTCTGCCAGCCCTGCCCGACGAGCAGCTTGTGCGACCCCACGTCCGTGGTCGCCACCGTTGTCCGGGGAGCCGCCGCCCGCACGACGTCGATGACGTCGGTCGGGTTGAGCGCTCCCACGACCCTTCCCTCGTAGTAGGCCGTTCGCAGGTTCTCGCGGTGCCGTTGCACGTCGCCCTCGCTCCAGCGGGCCTCGCCGGACCAGTCGTCGGTCAACCAGTCGAGGATGGCGGGGATGTCGCCGACGCACTCGCACTGGCTCGCGTAGATCTGGTCGGTGTTGGGCGTCATGTCGATGTGCAGGACGGGCGCGGCCGCCGTCCACGGCTTGATCAGCTCGACGGCGTCGAAGCCGACGGTGACGATGAGGTCGGCGTCACCGAGGAACTCCCAGAGCACTTGGTTGCACGCCATGTCCAGCACCCCTGCGAAGAGCGGGTGCTCCTCGGGGAACACCCCCTTGGCCATGGGCGCGACGACCACCGGGGTCGAGACGGTCTCGGCGAACCGCACGAGTGCGTCCGTGGCACGGCCGCGCACCGCGGCAATACCCGCGAGCACGACCGGCCGCCGCGCACCGGCGAGCAGAGCCAGTGGGTCGGCGCCGTCGGGCCCGCGGTGGACTCGCACTGCGCTCACCGACGACGAGATCGGTGGCATGACGAAGTGCGCGTCCCTGGCCGGCTGCCGGCTCACGTCACCGCCGATGGTGAGGTGAACCGGGCCGGGTCGCTCCGCCGTGGCGAGCCGGAAGGCCTTGCGCATCGTGGTCGCAACAGCGGTCGACTCGATCCGGCCGGCCCACTTCGTGACAGGGCTGTACAGCAGCTTGTGATCGACCACCTGGTGGGTGAAGTACTGCTCCCGCGCGCTCTCGATCTGCCCGGAGATGGCCAGCATCGGTACTCGATCGAGATGGGCTGCGGCGACCCCGTTGAGGAGAGCGGTAGATCCCGGGCCGAGGGTGGACAGGCACACGCCAGGGCTGCCGGTGGCCTGAGCGAAACCCTCCGCCATGAACGCCGCAGTGGCCTCGCGCCGAGCGAGGACGACGTCGACACCACGCGCCCGGCACCTCTCCATCAACTCGATGATCGGATCGCCGGGATATGCGAAGATACTCGAGGTACCGGCCGCCACCAGCGCCTCGGCCATCACCTCGGCAGTGCTCGCTCCATCGCTCATGGCGTCCTCCTCATGATCGCCGTGCGTGCTGGACGGACCGCCGGACCCGCTCAGGCTCAGCGGCAGCGCGACGACCGGACACGGATGGCCCGGTAGCTGCCGCGGCGACGGGCCTGGACACCGGCGGCGCCCCTCCCCCACCCACAGCCCCGTGCGGGCGGACACTGATCGCCGCACTCCACGATGAGAATCGGGACGACATGCTCGGGAACCTAGATCAACCAGCTCCAGCGGGCCAGAGCTCGTCATTCCCAGTAGGCGAAGGCCATTCCCGTACCCGTGCCGGCCGGGGTTCGGTAGCCGGCGACGTAGTCAACCAGCGTGAAATTTCTTCCCTCTAAGGCACCAGCCGCCGCGACCCAATTCAGAAGCTCCGAATTTCCCGACCTGAGCTGTTTGCGCTCCAAGGCGCCGAGAGCCTCGGAGTCGCTCCGCTCCAGAGCGGACAGGAACCGGTGATCGAGCTCTTCGTCAACCACGAAGTGGCTCAACCCGCCGGAAGCGATGACCGCCACCCGCGCGTCGCTGGTCCACGACGCCACGGCGTTCCGCACCACCCGCCCGAGTTGGTAGCAACGCCGCGCCGAAGGGACATTCGGAGGGAAGTAGGTGTTGATGAAGATCGGCGTGATCAGCGTCTCCGGCGTCAGGCCGAGCCGGTACCGCGGGAAGGTGAAGGCGTGTCCCAGTGTCCGTCCGGCGGGCTGCTCGGTAAAACTCAGCGGATCGAAATCGGCGACGACGAGCGACTCCATGACGAGGTGGCTCAGCTCGGAGCAGACCTTATGACGCTCAGGCCGATCGGAGTGGGCGGCCCAGGAAGCCGCACGAAGGCCGGCAGGCATTCGTTCGAGCCGTTCCGCGTCGGGCGGCATGTCGGTCAACTCTGTTCCGAGAAAACAGGCGAAGGTCGGCGTGCCGTCACGCTGGAACATCTCCTGTTGGTCATCACCGATGACGACGGCGACGTCCACCTGAGCCTCCGAGAGCCGACGAGAAAGCTCCTGCAGGGACTCCTGGCAGCGCTGATACTTGGCCGCCCAGACCGCCGGATCGAGCTCGTTCTCTATTCGCGGGTCCGCGCCTTTCAAAATCTCGTCGTAGGCATGGTATTCGGCATCCTGACCCAGTAATGAATATCCCCGATCCCGCCTCCCGTGGTCTTCCCAGAATTCAACCCCCGAGCTGAGCTGGGGCGTGTGCGAACTCGCCACACCCAGCACGATCTCTGCCATGTCCGCCGCCTACCCTTCAACTGTCGCCAAGCCAGACCTCCACCGTCCATCGACGCGAAGGTCCGAGCCGGGCAGGTCCACTCGGGCCGGGGAACCGATCGGGTACGGACTCATCCTGAGCCAGCACCCGATCGGTTCCGCGGCCTCCTCGATGAAGACGTCCGTTTCGCCTGATCACACCGGGCGGCGAGCCGGTCAAACCCCGTGGTCAGCCGGCGAGAATCCGACCGATCCTTGGCAACATCAAGCAGGCTACGTCTCCGCGCCCGGGGCACCACACGACGTACGAGTGACGTCAGGTGCCGATCCGCGCTGTCCCCTCTCGGGTACCGAGGTTGCCCGCAACCAGATCCTGCCAAGGGGTATCCGCGTCGATGGTCGCCGACGCGGCGGTGACGCGCGCGAAGTCGTACCCGACCCCCAGGCCGAGCGGTGGCTTCCCCTCGTCCACGAGCCGGATCGAGTCGGCCAGCACGCGTCGCAGCCTGATGATCGCGAGGTCGGCCGGGACCAGATGCTCCTTCGCGCGATCATAGAGCGGGCCGGACGACATCTGTACCGCGCCGTCCTGAACCCGGTTACCCCCGCGGAATCCGGCAAAGCTCTGTCCATTCGCCATGGCCTCGCGGTCCTGGGGAGGGATGCGCATGCGCCGATTGCCCGGCTCCGGCCCCCAGATGCTCGGGTCGATACCCGCCCGGTTCGCCGCTGCGGAGCCTCCCCTGCCCTTCGGCACCATGAAGATGCCGAAGGACGAGCAGGTGTGATCGTCCCTCGGAACGACGATCACCGCGCCGTTGCTCCCTCCGACGAAGGCGGTGTACGGCATGACGAAGGCGGTGATCCTGACGTACTTGCTCCCCGAGCCGTCAGCGGCCTTCCGCACAGCGGCGTAGTGGAACCCGAACGGGGTGTCCTCGACTTCGATCACCGGTGCGTTGTCATGACTCGGCCACGGGTTGTCACCTCGTGGGGGCGTCGGCATGTCGTGGTCCCACGGGTCGCCGGCGAACTCGAACGAGCCGACATTGCGCGGCCCCGCTCCCATCACGGCCAACGTGTCGAGGTGGAGCACGCCGACGTGCGAGGAGTCGATCGATCCCTCCAGCACCTGCATCCAGTTGCAATCCATGATCATCTCGGTCACCGCGACCTCGTCAGCCGGCGCCCCGTCCCAGCGGAAGATCGGGAAGGGTGGCGCAGTGTCCGGAGGGCCGAGATATACCCAGCCGAGCCCACCGCTTTCCTCGACCGGGTAGCTCCCGTGCTTCACACGCTCTGTGAAGCGGGAGCCGGTCAGATTGGGCGTCTCCAGGATCGTCCCGTCCACGGCATATTTCCAGCCGTGGTAAAGGCACCGAATGCCGCAGTCCTCGACGCGACCGAGCACGAGCGATGCGCCCCTGTGGGGGCACAGCTCGTCCAGGAAACCGATTCTCCCCTGGGTATCCCGGAACGCGACGAAGTTCTCCCCGAGTATCGTTACCTTGATCGGAGCGCAGTCCGGTCCGGGCAGGTCGGCGAGTTGGAAGGCCGGCACCCAGTACCTGCGGAGCAGGGTACCCATCGGCGTGCCCGGCCCGACGCGGCATAGTGCCTCGTTCTCTTCCGGCGTCAGCATGCGTCCTCCTCGGTTGCGTTACCTGCGCTGGTGATTGACATAGTTGCCCTCAGCTTCTGATGACGACCGGATCGTAGATCTGCACGGCTTTATCTGGAATCAGCTCCAAACCGAGAAGCATCAGCGGATAGCCGCGGCCGACCTCACCGGGCCTTGCCAGTGCCACAGCCTCGTAAACCGCCGGGTTCACGTGCAGCTCGTTGACGTAGTTCTTCTCTTCCCACGCTCTCCAGATCTCGGTGCACGCCCGCTCGACGACGAGCGCCATCCACAGAGACGGCAGGGTCGATCGCTTCTCGACGACACCGTCTCGCCCATTCGCCGAGATCATGCCTTCCTGAACCACCATGAGACCTTTCTGGGACACCGTTCTCGTCGTCTCGGACTTCGTCGGCTCACTCATCAATTTCTCTCTGTCCCGGCGGGCCGGCGTCGGCGAATGGGTAGTGGCAGGCCACATAGTGGTCTTCACCTAGTTCGCGCAGCGCGGGTTCCTCGTCAGCACAGAGTTGCTGGACGCGAGGGCACCGGGTCCGAAATCGACACCCGGTGGGGGGTGCCGTCGGTGAGGGCGGCTCTCCATCGATGGTCAGGCTGGTGGGCCTCTTGGGAGCGTTGGGATCCGGTCGGGGTACCGAATCGAGGAGGACCCGGGTATAGGGGTGAAGCGGGCGGCCGTACAGGGACTCTGCGGGTCCGGTCTCGCACAACTTCCCGAGGTACATGACGGCGACTCGGTCGCTGACCTGTTTGACGAGGGCGAGGTCATGCGCGATGAACAGGTAGGACAGGCCGAGTTCGGTACGAAGCCGCTCGAAGAGGTTCAGCACTTGGGCCTGGATGAGGACGTCGAGGGAGGAGACCGCCTCGTCGCAGATGACGAGAGAGGGCGAGAGCACGACGGCCCGGGCGATGGCGACTCGCTGGCACTGGCCGCCGGACAGTTCACGGGGCTTGCGGCTTCCGTAGATCCGGGGGTCGAGCCCGACCTGATCGAGGACCTCATCCACGCGGCGGCGACGGCCGGTGCCGGTACCGACCCGGTGGGCGACGAGAGGCTCTTCGACGATGTCGGCCACCCGCCATTTCGGGTTGAGGGATTCGAAGGGATCTTGAAAAACCATCTGCATGTGCCGCCGGGCTTCGCGGAGCGAGCCGCTGCGCAGGGAGGTCAGGTCCGCACCGCCAAAGGTGACCGAGCCGGATCTGGGGCGAGGGGCCTGGAGCACGGACCGGGCGAGCGTGGACTTGCCCGAGCCCGTCTCGCCGACGATGCCGAACGTCTCGCCCGGCCACACGTCGAGTGAGACACCGGACACTGCGTGTACGACCGCGCGCCTCACGCCGCCGTGGGTGCGCACCGAGAACTGTTGCACCAGGTCACGCACGGCCAGCAGCGGTTCGCGAGCACCCCGCCCCCGCTCGGGATCGGCCGCGCACTCCGCGGTCGGCTCCTCGCGTTTCAGATCTGCGCGTGCAAAGCGCCGGGGGACGGCGATGTTCATCGGGTTTCTCCGGACCCGTGCGGGCGGAAGCAGGCCCACCAGTGCTCTGCATCGTGTTCTGTCAGGGCCGGGGCGCTGTTCCAGCAGATGTCCGCCACCCGCGGGCAGCGGGGGGCGAACGAACAGCCGCTTCCCAGCGATGAGGGGTCTGGTGGCCGGCCCGGCACAACCGGCAGCTGGAGATGAGCAGGCCGGTCGAGGCGCGGGATCGCCTCCAGCAGCGCCTTCGTGTACGGCATCCGGACGTGTTCGAACAGTCGACGGGTTGGTGCGCGCTCGACGGCCTGCCCGGCGTACATCACGATCACCTCGTCGGAATAGGACGCGGCCAGTCCCAGGTCGTGACTGATGAAGATCAGAGCCATATCCAGGGCACGCTGGAGATCCAGGAGCAGCTCCATGATCTGGGCCTGGGTCGTCACGTCCAGGGCCGTCGTCGCTTCGTCGGCGATCAGCAATTTGGGGTGACACGCCAATGCGATCGCGATCATCACCCGCTGCCGCATCCCCCCTGACAGCTGGTGCGGGTACTCGTGGAAGCGCCGGCCGGGTGACGGTATCCGTACCAGTTCGAGCAGCTCGATCGCCCGCTGTCGTGCCAGAGCAGAGGAGAGCGGCAGATGCTCCCGGATCGCCTCCATGATCTGTTTCCCCACCTGCATGGTGGGGTTGAGCGACCGCGCCGGATCCTGGAACACCATCGCGATATCGGCGCCCCGGTACCGGCGGATCTCATGTTCCGGCAGGCCCAGCAACTGTTCACCCGCGAACAGGACGGTGCCGGTGACCGACGCGAAGCTCGGCAACAGGCCCAGGATCGCGCGGCAGCTCACCGTCTTCCCCGAGCCCGACTCCCCGATGATCGCCAGTGTCCGGCCCGGTGACACCGAGAAATCGAGACCGTTCACCACGCGCGCGACGCGGCCGTGACGGCGGAACCGCACCTGCAGGTCCCGCACCTCCAGCAATGTGCTCTCCGCCGCGCGACGGTCATCCGGTGCTGCGGTCGAGAGCGGAGGGATCAGCACGCTCATCTCACATTCCAGCGGGCTCGCATCGCGTCTCCGAGAAGGTTGAAAGCGAGGGTGGAAACGAACAGGAACATGCTCGGAAACAGCACGAGCAACGGTTCGGTCGAGATGCTCTGCTGCCCCTGGTAGATCATGTTCCCCCAGCTGGGGCTGGGTAGGGGCACGCCGAGCTGGAGGAAGCTCAAGGCCCCTTCGACGACGATGATGATCCCCATTCCGAGCAGGGCGAAGGTGATCAACTGCGGAAGGATGTTGGGGGTGATGTGGCGGAAGAGAACGCGGCCGGTTCCCGTGCCGCTCAACCTGGCCGCCGTCACGAACGTCTGCTCGCGCAGGCGAAGCGTGGCTGCCCGTGCGGTACGGGCGAACGCCGGCACGCTGAAGAACGAGAGCGCGAAGATCGTGTGGCTGACGCTCGGCCCCAGACTCTGGGCGATCGCCAGGGTGAGCACCAGTGACGGAAACGCGATCAGGACGTCGAGCACGCGCATGATCACCGCGTCGATGACACCGCCCCGATAGGCGGCGAAGGCCCCGAGCAGTCCGCCGAGCACGAGGCCGATCACGTTCACCGCCACAGCGATGGCGAGCGAGACGCGGCCGCCGTACAGGAGACGGGAGAACACGTCGTTGCCCACCGAATCGGTGCCGAGGAGATGCCCGGGCGACAGCGGTGGTAGGTCCGAGTCGATGATGCTGCCGCCGATCGGATCCGGAACCGGAAGGACGGCGGGCACCAGGAAGCACGCGCCGAAGACGACGATCAGCAATGCGAGGGGAACTGCGAGCTCCAGCCGACGCACCCACCCTCTGCGGGTTCGTCTCCGCGTGGCACCCGTGCTGTCCGATTGCGGGCCGCCCGATGGGAGGAGGGCGTCAGGCGATGCGCTGACCATAGCGGATCCTCGGGTCCAGAATGGCGTACAGGATGTCGGTGAGGAGGTTCACGAGAACCGTCGCGGTGGCCATGAAGAGCACGATCGCCTGCACGACGATGACGTCGCGGTTGTTGATGGCCTGGATCAGTTCCTGACCGATGCCGGGGAGGGCGAAGATCTGTTCGCTGATCACCGTGCCACCGAGCAGGTTCCCCAGATTGAGGCCCACGATCGTGAGCAGGCCGAACAGGGAGTTGCGCAAGGCGTGGCGGGTCAGTACATGGAAGGGGCTGATCCCCTTGGCACGCGCGGTGACGACGTAGTCCTCCTGCATCTGGTCGAGGATGTCGCCGCGTAGCAGCCGGGTGTAGAAGCAGAACAGTGGGAAGCCGATCGCGACCGCGGGAAGCGTGAGCGACCAGATGTTCTCCAGGATGTTCTCCTCCAACGGCACGTAGCCGATCGCCGGAAAGAGGGGGATGTACACCGCGAAAACGATGACGAGGAGGAGCGCGAGCACGTAGTTCGCGATGGACAGGCCCGCCATGCTGACCGCCATGCTCACCCGGTCCACGAGCCCTCCCGGTCGGCGGGTCGCGAGCAACGCCACCGGCATGGTCAGGATCAGCGAGATGCCGAGCGCGTAGACCGCGAGCTCGAGGGTCACGGGCAGGCGCTCGGCGAAGATCTCGGTCACGGGCTGCCCGCTCGCCAGCGACCGCCCGAGGTCGCCGGTGAGCACTCCGCTGAGCCAGTCCCAGTACCGCGTCACGAGCGGCCTGTCGAGGCCGAGCTCGACCGTGAGCTGCCGGACCTGCTCAGGCGTCGCCTCCGCTCCCAGGAGCTGCTGTGCGGCGTTGCCCGGCAGGACGTTCAGCACCACGAAGGTCAGGGCGGTGACGCCCCACAGCACCGGAATCGCGGTGGCGAGCCTGCGCAGCGCGAGCCGGAGGCTCGGCGACTGCACGACGGCCATCGCGCGCCCGGCTATCTGGCCGGGATGCTGGTCGGTGGCGTGAACGGGCTGGGGGCCCGCCTGAGTGGTGGTGTCCACGGCGGTCCCGGAAGCCGGCTCCGGGGTGCGGATGGTCATGGGTTCTCGATCCAGACCTCGTCCCAGACCGGGAGGAGCGACACGCTCGCCATCGGGATCTTGGTCGACACCCCGGGCCCATGGACGTTCTTGCGAGCGACCGCAGCGGGCGCGACGGCGATCATGAACGGCGCGTACGCCTCGTCGCTGATGTACTTGGCGACGTCCCCGTAGAGCCGGCCTCGCTCGGTCTGGTCGAGGGTCGCCGCCGCCTGGCCGATCATGGTGTCGAGGTTCAGGTCCTGGACCCCGCTGTACGGCGCGCTGGAGAGGAACCGGAACGGTACTCCGGAGCTCACCCCAGGGTCGAAAGCTCCGTTGCTCTGCAGAGCCGCCTGCCATTTCTTGCCCTCGAGCTCCTGGATGGTTCTGGGCAGCTCGTAGGCGTGGATGGTGGTCTCGATCCCTGCCTGTTGCCACTGGCTCTGCAGGACCTGCACGGTCTCGGTGGCCACCTTGTCCGTGCCGCCGAAGAGGTCGACCTTCAACCCCCCGAGCTGCGCGACGAGCTGCTTCGCCTTGTCCAGGTCGAAGGTGCGATAACCGGGGACCTCGGGCTGGTAGAAGAGGCCTCCCGGCCCGGTGAACGACTGGGTCGCCGGGTACAGGCCGTCGAGCAGATGAGTGCGGATCGCCTCGGTGTCGGTGGCGTAGTAGATCGCCTCACGCGCGAGCTTGTTGTCGAACGGTGGGACCGCCGTGTTGAGCTGGATCAGCCACGGCGACGTGCCGTCCTGCTGACTGACCGTCAGGTTCGCGTTCTGGCTCGCCTGCTGGACTATGGAGGGAGTGGTGAGCGTGCTCGCCTGCGCCTGCCCGGCCTGGATCGCCTGATAGGTCGGCTGGTCGCCGACGATCGCCTTGAACACGAGTCCGTCGAGGTAGGGCTGGCCTTGCTTCCAGTAGCCCTCGTAGCGCTTGAGCACGATCTCCGAGCTGACGACGTTGCTCACGACCTCGAACGGACCGGCACCCACCGGCTTCAGGCTGAACTCCTGCTGTCCCATCTTCTGCACCGCGGTGGGGGAAGCGATGCGGTTGACGCTCGTGCTGACGAAGACGTTCATGAGAGCCGCGTACGGGCGGCTGAAGTTCAGGACGACCGTGTGATCGTCCGGCGTCGTGATGCCTCCCTCGGCGAGCGGCGGCCACGACGCGGAGGGGCTGCAGACGCACGCCGTCTTGAGGTCGCGGTCGATGTTCCATGCGACGGCCTCGGCGTTGAGCGGGGTGCCGTCCTGGAACATCACGCCCGGCCGCAGAGAGATCGTGAGGCTCTTCCCGTCGTCGGAGACCTGGTAGCCGGATGCGAGATCAGGTTCGACCTTCCCGCCGTCGGCCAGCTTGAACAATCCGCCGAAAATGGCGCTCAAAAAGAGTGATGGCGCCGCTCCGGCGGAGGCCGGATCGAGCCCTCGGGGCCAGGTGGATGTCACTCCGTTGGCCAGGTAGGTGAGAGTGCCGCCGCGTTGTGGGGGGCCGGCAGAAGCGTCATCGCTACTCGTCGTCGCACGTGGGGAGCATGCCGCCGCAAGAATCGATACGACGGCGATGCCGAGCACGATCCATTTCCGTGGACGCGCCATTAATCTCACTCCAGATCTGGCGATTCCGGCTAGCGGAAGAGCTTCCCGTGAAGGGGAAGAGTGCTTGACCTTTGCGGTTGCCACCGGCGGTTGTTCGGTGGCGTTCGACGATGGGGCTTCAGTGCGGCTACCGACCTGGTCACCCACGGCAACAACCCTCCCCCGTCGTGTCGGCGTGGCTTGCGCTCACCCCTAGGCCTCTGACGGCTCACGACGAGGGCGCTGCACTGCGCTACGACGGGATTGTTAGCAATCTTGTCACGAGAATCGTTGAAAACACCGGCCGTGTCAACGCCCAGTTTCGGTCGAAAATGATCTTCGCAATGCTAACTAGTCCTGACATTACGACGGCTGTACATGATCTACGGTGACGGCGTCATGCCTCGGCGGCCGGCACGAGCAGGCCCCTCGACCAGCGATGTCGCACCGACCCCGGCAAGAACTTCGATGGCACACCCACGGCCGCGCAGCCCTTGACGGACTCGAAGCGAAGGTGCGACATTGAGATCGTTCCGTCAGGACAACATTGGCGACATTCTTGTAGACAACCGCGCCATACGTCGGCGCCGGCCCTGGATCGTCACCATCCGCGCATTGCGGTCGCGTTCCTTCCGTGACCCTGTACGGCGGCGGCCCCTGACGCAGCTCGTCACATTCGGTGACGGCCGTGCCGGGCATGTGGGCAGACCAGAAGGGGGCACGACTTGCTGACCGAAGAGGCCACCGACCATCCATGGCTGGTCGGATCGGTCCCCTCACCGCGACAGATGTCGCGCCCGCGCACGCGACATTCGTACGCGGTGCGCAGAATGTGCGCCACACAGCAGACGACTGACCGCGGAGATTCCGCGTGCTGCCACCCAGCCAACGCGGTGACGGTGAAATCGCCATTCATACAGGCTGCCAACGCCACGCGGGAGACCGGCGTGCCCGGAATCCTCGCCGTCCGGCGAACCGGGCGGCCGTCGTCGGCGCTTCGGTCACCGGACTCAGCGCGGCTCGTTCATTCCGGCGCCGAGAATTCTCCGGCGAGATACTGCTCGCCGGCGGGGAGGAACACCGGCCCTACAGCCGGCAGCCGCCGTCCACACAGTTCCTGCCCGACGCGGCCCGGGCGGCGGCCGACGGGTACCCGGCCCTCCACGGATCCCTCCGGATCGACACGCTCACGAGCCGCCGTGCGGTCGGGCTGGACCTCGAACATCAGCTGGTCGCCCAGGACGGCGGTGAGTCTGCCGTTCTCCGGTCAGGTGATCGCGACGGGGACGATGCCCCGCGGACTGCCTCGGCTGGTCGGGCAGTACGACACGCATCTCCAACTCGTCGGCCGGAGTACAGGTGCCGACAGCGGCCGGTCGGCCCATGCCGACGGGCCGAACGTTCCTTCGTCATGACATATGAATTCGCGGCCGAACCGTGGGTGCCCTGGCCGTCAACCGTCCGCAGGATCTCGGGTCGTACCGCGCGCTCATCGCGAACGGAACGGCCACCACGACGGGGTGATGGGCCATGGCGAGAGGGAGGAAGTCATGAAGGTCTGGATCGATCAGGACAGGTGCACCGGCGCCGGCCTGTGTGAGCTGCTCGAACCGATCGTCTTCACCATCGGCGACGACGGGTTGGCCGTGGTGCACGACGGGGATTCCCTCCTCCCGGCCGGTCCCGCGGGCGCGGTGACCGTGTCGCCCGAGAGCGAGCGCCAGGTGTTGGAGGCCAGCCAGGCATGTCCCGGACGTTGCATTCGGATCGATTCCGAGTGACTGGCCGGGCGTAGCACCCCCCGGCGAGATGTGCCGTACGTCGCCGCGGCAAGGGCGACAAGCCGGGGCTTCGCATGAGAACCCCCGGCGTCACACCTCACAGGAGAAGAAACGTGCCGAGATCTTTCCAGGACACCCAGCTCGTTAACGGCTCAGAGCCGAATGAACCGGCGCCGGAGCATCCGACCGTCCTGGAAATGATCCGCGAAGCGATCATGCGAGGTGAGTTCGTACCCGACCAGCGCCTGGTGGAGGCCGATCTTTCGGAGCGCTTCTCGGCCAGCCGCAGCGCGGTGCGCTTCGCACTGCTGCAGCTGACCAGCGAAGGACTCGTGGAACGCATTCCGCATCGCGGGGCCCGGGTGCGGGCAGTGTCGTTGGACGAGGCCATCGAGATCACCGAGGTCCGGATGGTCGTAGAAGGCTTGTGTGCAGCCAAGGCGGCAGAACGGGTGACTGATGCCGAGGCATTGGAGCTGCGCAGGATCGGCATCCGCATGGCGGATGCGGTGTCGGCCGGCGACGTACTCGGCTACTCGGAGGCCAACCGCCTGCTACACCAGCGGATTCGCGAGCTCAGTGGCCAGGCCACCGCCGCGCGCGTGCTGGAGCACTTGCGTGCCCAGAGTGTCCGCCACCAGTTCAGGCTGGCTATGCAGCCAGAGCGGCCCGGGGTCTCACTCCCCGAGCACCAAGCGATCATCGACGCTATCTGCAGCCGCGATCCCATCGCAGCGGAAACTGCGACACGGCTCCATCTCACGAGTGTGATTGAAGCACTCAGGACGACTTCGATTACGACGATTGAGACTGACATGGATAATCATCCGACACCTTCGGAACGGGCTCGTGAAATTGTCAAGGGCGCCTACGACGTGCACATTCATGTTGCACCGGACGTGATGCGCCGCCGCATCGACGACCTCGCGCTCGCGCCGAGATTCGCGGAGGTCGGGCTGGCCGGGTTCGTGCTGAAGTCGCACTACCTTCCGACCGGGGAGCGTGCTGCCGTGGTGCGCGCCGCGGTACCCGGCTTCAGTGCGGTCGGCGCCATCACCTTGAACGGTTCGGTGGGGGGAATGAACCCCATCGCCGTGGAGCTCGCAGCCCGCAGCGGCGCCCAGGTCGTCTGGATGCCAACAGTCGACAGCGCCAATCAGCGCGAGTGCACCGAGCGCGATCCCGAGGGGGCGCGGCCGCCGATGTGGGCGCAGTTACAGCAAGAGCTGCGGGACGAGGGCATGGCGGCCGATCCCGTCGAGGTAGTCGGTTCCGACGGGCGGGTGCTCGAGGCCACCCGGCAGGTGTTGCGAGTCATCGCCAAGCACGACATGACTCTGGCAACCGGCCATCTCAGCGCGGCGGAGATCGACACCGTTGTGGACGCCGCCCTCGTCGTGGGGGTGCGTCGCATCGTCGTCACACATCCCGAGTTCACCTCACAACGGGTGGCGATAGACATGCAGCGGCGGCTCGCGGCGAAGGGGGCGTTACTGGAGCGCTGCTTCACCACTCCGTACACCAGAAAGGTCTCGTGGGAGCTGTGGCTGGAGAACATCCGGGCGGTGGGTCCAGAGCACTCGGTGCTTTCGAGCGACCTCGGACAGCCGTTCAACCCTCCCGTCGAGGACGGGCTTGCCCTGCTGGCCGACCGGCTGCTCGCCGCGGGGTTCACCGAGGACGAGATACGGCTCATGGCGGTGCACAACAGCCGCTGGCTGGCCGGCGTCGACGAGCAGCGGGTTGGCCTCGACCTCACCGCCGCCGGGAGAAGCTCATGAGAGCCGCGGCGAATTCGGCGACGCGCTCCCGGGGCGCGATCCGCAACGAGGCGAATAGGTGCCAGGACGGTGATGTCCTGGTGGTGGCGCCGACGTTGCGGTCGGACGCGGGGCATTTCTCCGTCGATCATCCCGACAGCAACGGCGCGGTCGTAGCGCCCACCGGACAGGAGACGCCCCGATGATCATCGACTGTCACGGACACTTCACCACCGTCCCCACCGATCACACCGACTTCCGCAGCGCCCAGCTGGCCCGCCTGGCCGACCCCTCGCTACCCGAGCCCGCGCTGTCGGACCCCAGCGACGACGCCGTACGCGACGCCATCGAGAACAACCAACTCAAGCTGCTGCGCGAACGCGGCGGCGACATGATGATCTTCTCCCCACGCGCATCCGCCATGCAGCACCACGTCCCCGACCCCCACGTCGCCCGCCAATGGGCCCGGGTCAACAACGACCTCATCCACCGGGTCGTCGGGCTGTTCCCCCAGCACTTCATCGGAGTCTGCCAACTGCCCCAGACCCCCGGCGGATCCCTGGATGACTCCGTGACCGAGCTGCACCGGTGCGTGGAACAGCTCGGGTTCGTCGGGGCCAACCTCAGCCCCGACCCCTCCGGCGGGCACTGGACCTCACCCCCGATGACCGACCCCTACTGGTTCCCGATCTACGAAGCACTGGTCGAGCTCGACGTCCCAGCGATGATCCACGTCTCCGCCTCGTGCAACCCGGCCTTCCACGCCCTGGGCGCGCACTACATCAACGCCGACACCTCCGTGTTCATGCAGCTGATCGAAGGCGACCTGTTCACCCGCTTCCCCACCCTGCGATTCGTCATCCCCCACGGCGGCGGCGCAGTGCCCTACCACTGGGGCCGCTACCGCGGACTGGCCGACCGACTGGGCCGCCCCCCGCTGCACGAGCACGTGATGAAGAACGTCTTCTTCGACACCTGCGTCTACCACCTGCCCGGCGTGCGCCTGCTCCACGAGGTCATCGACACCGACAACATCCTGTTCGCCTCGGAAATGATCGGCGCCGTCCGCGGCATCGACCCCGAAACCGGCCACCACTGGGACGACACCAAACGCTACATCGACCAACTCGGCCTCACCGAGGACGACCGACGCAAGATCTTCGAACTCAACACCCGCCGCGTCTACCCACGACTCGACGCCCAACTCACCGCCGCAGGACGCTAGTCGCCGGTGGCAGAACACTCGGTGCGGCGGCCCATGCCGAACACGCCGGCCTCGGCCGCCGCACGGTCAGCAGTGAGCGCAGGGACCTGTTGCCGGTGCCCACGCGCCCTCGGAAGCTGTGTCGGCCGGGCCTGGCGCGGTGCGAAGGCGCACTGAGAGGCGCTGGACGGCACAGCGTCCGGCACAGCGGCAGGCAAGGGTCGAACCTTCGCTGTCGGTGCCGGCCCGCGCCACGCAGCACCGCGCCGACGGGGTGACGCCGGTCCGAGCGCCGGCGCATCGTGCGCGTCGGAGGCTTTCCCATCGGCTCACCGGGGGACCGCGAAGATCATCCGGATCACAGCTTGGGGAGAACCTGCGCCGCGATGTCCTCCAGCACGTCCTCACGGCCCGCGAAGACACCATCCACGCGCGGCCAGGGCGCCACGATGTCGGTGAAGCCGAGCTCGTCCGCCCGGGAGAGGAAGTCCCGGTAGCACTCGACGGAGGACAGCGCGTAGACCGGTGCCGAGTCGAACTGCAGGACGCGCTGGACCTCTCCCCGATCCCTGCCCTCCCTGGCCAGAACGTCGTCGAACCGGTGGGCAGCCGCTGCGACGGAGCTCCACCACTCGTCGAGGCTCGGAGCGGCGCGGGTGCCCATGGTGATCCACCCTTGCCCGAACCGGGCGGCCACCGCCATCGCTCTCGGCCCGTCTGCGGCCACGACGAACGGCAGCCGGGGCTGCTGGACGCAACCGGGCGCCCTGCGCGCCTCGAACGCCTCGTAGAACTCGCCCTTCCAACTGACCGTGTCGGTGGTCAGCAGCGCATCCAGGAGCTCGACGAACTCGGCGAACCGACGGGTCCTGCCGGACAAGCGCTCACGGACGCCGAAGACCCGTGAGTCGTAGTCGCCGTCGCTCCCCGAGCCCACGCCGAGGATGAACCGTCCGTCGGAGATGTCGTCCAACGCCGTCAGCTCCCGCGCGAACGGAACGGGGTGGCGGATGTTCGGTGATGCGACGAGCGTGCCGAGCCGGATCCGTGTGGTCGCTGTTGCGGCGGCGGTGAGCGTCGGCACCGCGCCGAACCACGGGCCGTCCACCAGCGAGCGCCATCCCAGGTGGTCGAAGGTCCACGCGTGGTCGAACCCGTACTCCTCGGCCGCACACCAGCGGCGCTTCGCGTCCGCCCATCGGTACTCGGGAAGGATGACGATCCCGGCCCTCATGTCCACACCCCGCGTTCAGGCACCGTCGTACTCCATTCCTCCGGCACCGGCCGTCTCCGTGCAGCCGGTACACGCCTCGTGAGCAATGCCATGATCACGAATGCCGGGCGGAGCGCCCCAGGCGGGATCCCCGCGCCGTAGCCGCCCCGCAGCACGACGCGCCGGCGCGTGTTCCCGACGAACTTCTCGATCGGCGCCATTTGCCGATAGCGTCGGTGATCCATGCCAGCGACGGAGGGGTTCGACCGTGAACGAGAGCGAGCCGGCAAGCCTTCGCCGACGTGGCCGACAGACAGTGATCGGCCGAGGGTGATCGGCGATGGACAAGCCTCTCCAGCTACTGGATGAGTCCTTCTCCCGTGTGCTGGCCATCGTCGCGCACCCGGATGATCTCGAGTACGGCACAGCCGCCGCGGTGGCGCGATGGACAGCGCAGGGCAAGCAGGTCGTGTACTGCCTCGCGACGAGTGGCGAGGCCGGGATCGACGGGATCGAGCCGGAACGCTGCGGTCCGTTGCGAGAGGCCGAGGAACGCGCGGGCGCGGCGCTGGTCGGCGTGGACACCGTGGAGTTCCTCGGTTACCCCGACGGCGTGCTGGAGTACGGGCTCGACCTTCGCCGGGACATCGCCCGGGCCGTGCGGCGGCACAAGCCGGACGCGGTGATCACCGGCAACCACCATGAGACCTGGAGCCCCGGCGTCTACAACCAGGCCGACCACATCGCGCTCGGTCGGGCGGTGATCGACGGGGTGCGGGACGCGGCCAACAGGTGGGTGTTCCGCGAGCTCGCCGACGAAGGACTCGCACCCTGGCGCGCCTCCCAGATCCTGGTCCCCTGGAGTCCGATCGCAACACACGCCGTGGACGTCACCGACACGTTCGATGCCGGGGTCTCCTCACTGCGGGCGCACTCCGAGTATCTGCGCGGCCTTGGCGATTCGGACGCCATGAGCGACCCGGAAGAGTTTCTGGCAGCCCTGGCTCGTCCGGTCGGCGCAAGCATCGACACCCGTTATGGCGTCGCGATGGAAGTCATCACTTCCGATTGATCAAACCCGGCCGCAATCGCTGCCGCACTCACTCCGTCAGGCGCTGTGATTCTCCGCGCTGATCATCCAGGCGTACTTCTCCAGATCATCGATGATCGCGTGCAGCAGATCGGCACTGGACGGGTCGTCCGCATCGACATCGTCGTGAACGGTCCGCATGGTCGCGGTCGCAGCGGCGATGCGATCGGTGATCAGGTCGACCACCGTGGCGGTGTTCTGCTCGCCTGCAGGAAAGGCCGGCAGACTGGTGGTGGCGGTCACGGTGTCGGAGCGTCCGTCAGGGCTCGCCTGCAAGGCCCGCAGCCGCTCCGCGATGGTGTCGCTGGCTTCGCGGGCGATGTCGACCAGCTCGTCGAGCTGCAGGTGCAGGTCACGGAAGTTCTTACCGACGACGTTCCAGTGCGCCTGCTTTCCCTGCAGATGCAGTTCGATCAGGTCGACCAGGACGACCTGAAGGTTGCTCGCCAGCCGCGCCGGGGCAACGAAGCGCTCGGCAACGCCGGTCCGCCGCCGGGAGTCGGCGCGAGACGGGGTCATTGCAGTCATATTCACATGGCCTTTCTTCTGACTCATTTTCTGTTGCGTGAACCAGCTGGCAGCTCACATTCCGGGACCGATGTCATGGTATCGCGAAGAAGAACAACCGGCCGTAGCGATCGAACGACGCGCAGTGCCGGCTTTCCCGATCAGTTCGGCGGCTCGCAGACCGGCCACGTGTCCGAAATGTCTATCCTCGTGATCGTTTCAGCCACGGGCTACGCCTTTCACGTAAATCTGCTCTACGTCGAGCCTGCTCGCCCCGCCGGCGCCGGACCCCCGCGTGGGTGGCCGTACATCGCACGATTTCGGACAGATTGCGCTTCGACACTCCTGGTCATGGCGATGACGTGCTCCCGGCCCGCCCTGTCGACCCGGAGCTGCGCGAGGCCGTCGCGAGCATCGCGGCACAGTCGGGCAGGGTCTGCTCGATCTGCACGGGAGTCTTCATCCTCGCCGCAGCGGGGCTGCTCGACGGCCGCCGCGCCACCACGCACTGGCGTCACATCGGCGGCGCTGACCAGGAGCTGCCCGGACATCGTCGTGGAGCCCGACACCATCTTCGCCGCGACGGCACGACGTTCACCTCAGCCGGCGTATCCGCAGGGATCGACCGTGCATTCGCACTGCTCGAGGACGACCACGGCGAGGAGCCGGCGCGGCAGGTCACGCAGTCGCTCGTGGTGTTCCGCCAGCGCCGACGCGAGCAGTCACAGTTCTCCCCCACGCTGAGCGGCCCCCGTCCGCGGACTTCGGCACTGCACTCCGTGTTCGACGCCGTGGCCGCCGACCCGGCTGGCGACCACTCCACCCCGAAGCTCGCCGCGATGAGCCCGCGCCACGTCACCCGTCTGTTCCACGAAGGGCTCGGCACGACCCCCACCACGTACATCGAGTCGGTGCGCTCGCCGAGGCCGCCGAGCGGGTCGGCTACGGGTGCCCCGAATCGTTACGCCACGCGTTCGTGGCACGACTCGGAGTGTCACCGAGGCCTTACCAGCAACGATTCCGCTCCGCCCGAAGGCGCGATGCAACAGCCGGCAGCGGAACGTCACGGACACGCTGAACCATCTGCTACCTCGGGCCGAATCGACGGCTCCGCCCCCTCGCGGTCGTCCGTCGTGTGTCGGGATGCCAACCCGGGTACCCGCACCCATGGCGAAGTGGGAGCACCTGCATTTCTCCAGCCAGTCGGTGCCCGGTGCCGGTGGACCCGCCGGCGATGCGCGCACACCGGACGGGCAGAGCGCGCTGCGGCTGCACGCGGGGATCGCCACCATTGCGTTCGTGCTGTCCACCCTCGTCACTGTGATCTTCTTTCTCGAGGGCGAGACCGTGCTCGGCATCATCTTCGGGGTGATCACGCTGGGCTGCATCGGCGCATTCGGGTGGGCGACCGCCAGCCTGCGACGGGCACGCCTGAGCCGGTAGCCACATCGGAACCTGGCGGGGCCGGCACCACCGCGGCGTCGCAGCTGATATTGGATCGCTTGTCCCAAAACGTGTTACCGTCGGGTGATGCCCCGCCCCAGGACGTTTGACGAGGACCGCGCCGTCGACGCGGCGATGCGAACGTTCTGGGCCAACGGCTACGAGGCCACCACCACGAGGGAGTTGTGCGCGGCGACCGGTCTCGGCCGCAGCAGCATCTACAACACCTTCGCCAGCAAGCACGACCTCTTCGAGCGGGCCCTCGCCCGCTACATCGAGACGACGACCGCCGCCCACCTGGCCATCCTGAACGACCCGCAGCTGTCGGCCATGGAACGCATCCGCGCCTTGTTCGCCATGATCATCGAGGCGGAGCAGGAAAACCGGCGCGACGGGCGCGGTCTCGGCTGCCTGACGGTCAACATGACGGTCGAGCTGGCCGGGCGGGACACAGAGACAGCCAGGACACTGGAGCTCGACGTGGAGCGCCGCCTCGAGGCGATGCGAGCGGTGATCACGACCGGGCAACGCGACGGCGACATCGCCTCTCGTCGCGATGCCGACGCACTGGCCCTGTACATCAACACCGTGATCGCCGGAATCCGCGTCGCTGCACAGGGGGGCGTCGAACGCGCCGCCCTCGAGGCGATCGCGGCGACGGCAATGGACGCACTCTCTCACTCAACTGCCGCGAACGGCAGCAATACGGGCATTTAAGGATCATCATGCACACCGAGTGGCCGACGACCCCGATCGCCGGTGCCACAAGTACAAGTGTTTTTCTCGCCCGTCCGATTAATCGCAACGGTCGATGAGTTGCCTTCAGGTCGGCGATAGAAAACCATGTACTCTCGACTTCATATCCAACCGAGTCAGAGTTTGCGCCGTAGGTGATTCGCGAGAGTACATGGACAGTCAAGGCACCGTGCGTCACCCCACCAGGAACGGACCCGTATTGATGACACCCCTCCGCGCAGGCCGGACCGCCGCGCTCGGGTACTGCCGTTCGACTCCATGGCTCATCAATACCCGACCGCGCCTGCGGCCTCACCAGGAGCACAAAACGAAAATGATCCGCCTTCGATGAAGAAGGATTTCCGTCAAACGTCGATTGGCCTCACCTTGATGACTCGCATTTTGAATCGGAGCGAATGAGTTGCAGCTCAAGCAACTGGAGTACGTGATCGCGCTCGCCGAAACTTCCAGCTTCACCAGCGCAGCCCGGCGGTGTGACGTCACTCAATCAGTGCTGAGTTACCAGATTGCCCGGCTCGAAGAGGAACTCGGAGCGAGACTGTTCGAGCGCACGACCCGAAGCGTGCGAATTACTGAAAGAGGGCTCATCCTGCTGGCCCGAGCACGGATGATCATCGAGCAGGTAACCGCCATCAGGCATGACGCCGAATCCCTGACCGAGCTCCGCAGAGGCCGCCTACGAATCGGAATCAGCCCTGCCGCAACTAGTATGCTGGACTGCGTTCGCAGCATAGGTCAGTTTCATAACTCCCATCCTGGAATTCACATCTCCGCGCGCTGCGCAACCGCCTTCGAAAGTATCCGCGCAGTAGCCGGGGACTGTCTCGACGTCGGAATATGCGAGCAACTGCCACGGTATCCCGAGGGGATCACATTCCACGAGCTGGTGCCCAAGGAGAGGCTCATCGCGGTGGTCTCGGCGACCCATCCGCTGGCCGGGAAGATCCATGCAAGCCTGGCCGAACTCGCCGAATCAGGATCGTTCATCGAGTCTCGGGCCGACAGCGTCCTGCGAAGAAGAGTGGACGATGCATTCCACGAGGCGAAGGTCGATCGAACCATCGAGTTGGAGCTCGGCCTCGAGGGAGAGATCGTGCAGTACATCGCAGAACATGGCGGCGTCGCGATCGTTCCGCATGCATTCATCAGAACACCGGTCGGGTCCGACAGGCCGGATATCAGCGTGCTGCACCTGGACGGAGCCGAGCTGACCGTCACACTCGGCGCATACACCAAGAAAGACGGCCGCTCCGCAGCGGCGGACGCTTTCATTCGCCTGCTCACTGATGAACCTTCTGATCGAACTCCGATTCCGAGGGGGGCAGGCGTACCATCGGCCGAATGATGCGGAGCGCGACGACTCCCGAGCACCACTTACGCCGCGCCGACCCCGTACTGGGCGCAATCATCGACAGGGTCGTGCGCGAGAACGGCGGCACCCGGCTGACGCTGCCGCCCGATCCAACGGCGCCGACCGATCCGAACATCCCGACCGACCACTACAGCATGCTCATACGCGCGATCGTCAGCCAGAACATCTCGCTCATCGCGTCGACCGCGATCTATCGGAGACTGAGCGAGCGCTTCGGCGGCCGTCCGCCGACGCCGCGAGAAATCCTCGACAACGATCCCGACGAGCTGCGCCTGGCCACCGGCCTCTCCAGAGCGAAGACGATATCCCTCCACTCGCTCGCCGAGCACATCGTCTCCGGAGAACTCGACCTCGAGCAGTTGCACGAGTTGCCCGACGACGCGGTGGTCACGCAGCTCGTGGCGGTCAAGGGCATCGGCACGTGGACCGCCCACATCTTCCTGATGTTCCACCTGCACCGCCCGGACGTACTAGCCGTCGGCGACCTCGAGATACGCCGCTGCGTCCAGCACGAGTACGGGCTGCCGGAGCGGCCTCGCCCCGCCGAGCTGGAAGAGATCGCGGAGCCGTGGCGCCCCTACCGAACGCTCGCATGCATGTACCTCTGGCAGATCGCGCACACCAGGCCACAGCTTCAGGTGTACTGACTTGGTGGTCCCGTCCACGCGGCGAGGGCTGCGGAACACAGGGCGACCGAGGAGGGCCGATGCCAGGCGGCGGCGTGGAGGCGGTGGTCTTCGACCTCGATGGCGTGCTCGTCGACTCCGAGGAGCTGTGGGACGAGGTGCGCCGTGCGGTGGCCGACGCGGCCGGACGACCTTGGCCTGCGGATGCGACCCGTGAGATGCAGGGAATGAGCACGGCGGAGTGGTCCGCATATATGACCGACACGGTGGGCGTCCCGAGCAGGCCGGAAGCGGTCGCGACCACCGTCATCGACAGCATGGCTGCCCGCTACGGCACGAGACCGCCCCTGCTCCCCGGCGCACGTGAGGCCGTGCTGCGGCTGGGCAGCCGGTGGCCGCTCGGTCTCGCGTCCTCCTCTCCGCGGAGATTGATCGACGCTGTGCTGGAGTCGGCGGATTTCAGCACCTCGTTCGGGGCCACCGTCTCCACCGAGGAGGTGGGCGCGGGCAAGCCCTCCCCCGCCGTCTACCAGGAAGCAGTTCGGCGGCTCGGTGTGTCCGCGGCGCACGCCGTGGCGGTGGAGGACTCGAGCAACGGGCTCCGGTCCGCGGCGGCGGCCGGTCTGGGCGTCATCGCCGTGCCCAACGTGGCCTTTCCGCCGGACGACAACGCCCTCATGCTGGCCGGTGTCGTCGTCCGCTCACTGGACGAGATCTCCCCACAACTCGTTGTCACAGCTGCCGCAACGCCTGCACAGCGTGCTCGCGGCCGATGAAACCTCTGGTACCGCAGTACGGTGCCGCCGCACTCGCGGACGTTGTCCCGTCGATTCTGGCGGGGCTCGGCGTGCCGGACATGACACCGATCCTCGGGCTCCCCGGGGCGCGCAGGGTTTGTCTCCTTCTGGTCGATGGGCTGGGATGGAAGTCGCTGCGCTCCCGCGAGGCCGAGGCCCCGTTCCTGTCGTCGCTGGCCTCCGAGCGTGAACCCATCACCGCAGGCTTTCCCGCGACGACCGCGACCAGCATCGCCGCGCTCGGCACTGGCCTACCACCGGGCGAGAACGGCGTCGTCGGCTACTCCTTCGCCGCTGCCGACAATGTGATGCTCAATGCTCTGGGGTGGCATCGTCACGCTGACGGTCGCCCGGTGGACCTGCGCTCGCGGATCGTGCCGGAGGAGTTCCAACCTCATCGCACCGCGTTCGAACGCGCGGCCGACGCCGGCGTCGCCGTCAGCATCGTCGCTCCGCGTGACCAGAACGGCAGCGGCCTCAGTCGTGCGGTGCTGCGCGGCGGCCGGTTCATCAGCGCACACACCTTGGGCGACCTCACCAGCAGAACGCTGGAGGCACTCCGCGCTCACGACCGCGCCTTCTGCTACGCCTACCACGGCGATCTCGATGTGCTCGGCCACGTCTACGGACCGAGCAGCGACCCATGGCGTCACCAACTCGCGTATGTGGATCAACTCGCAGCAAGGATCGCCGACGGACTCCCCCACGGGGCGATGCTCGTGATCACGGCCGACCACGGCATGGTCGAAATCGCGGCTGACGATCGCGTCGACCTGGACAACGAACCGCTGCTACAAGACGGGGTTCGGATGCTGGGTGGAGAGGCGCGCGCTCGGCACGTCTACACGGAATCGGGCGCGACCGACGACGTGTTCGACGCTTGGCAGGATCTCCTCGGTGACCGAGCGTGGATCCTGCGCAGGGACGACGCCATCGCGGCGGGATGGTTCGGGCCCCAGGTTGACGACCGCGTTCGTCCGCGCATCGGCGATCTCGTCGTCGCAGCACAAAGAACCCTCGCCATGACTCGGACGCGAACCGAGGTACGGCTCAGCAGGTTCGTCGGACAACACGGGTCACTCACTCCGCACGAACAGCTCGTTCCGCTTATGGTGTTCCAGAAGGGATAGATCGGCGCATACCGGCCATATCCATCGAATATGGATGCCGGCAAACCGGGTGCGTTGAATTCATCGTGACCCACGTTCAGTTTCACGCCGTTCGACGATCAATGGAGAGAAGTGAATATATTGACCCCGAACGCTCCCTTGCCTACGGTCGTCACGAGGTGGCGACGAATCGGCTACTCCAAGAAAGGGGACGAAATGAGAGCAGGTCAGCATTGACCAGAACTGGAGGAGTCGACGCTCGTACGTGGTTGCTCGTTCCCGGCGACCGTCCGCACCAGTTCAGCACACCTGCGGATGCCGAAGCGGACGCAGTGATTCTCGACCTGTCCGACACCGTCGCACCCGAGAACCTGGAATTTGCTCGTAGCGCGGTCGCAGAGCACCTGTCCTCGGGCGGTAACGCGTGGGTACAGATGAACGGATCGGGTAGCGGTCTCTGTCGCGGCGACGTTCGCGCGGTCGTCCGCAGTCCGGGCCTGCGGGGAATCGTTCTGTCCAGAACCGAGTCGGCGGAACAGGTGCGAGACGTCAAAGCGCAGCTGCGCGCGGGCGTGATGATCGTGGCGCTGGTGGAGACGTCCACAGGTATCGAGAATGCACGTGCGATCGCCGCTGCTCATGGCACTCTGCGTCTGGCGTTCGGATCGGCGGATCTCCGACGTGAGCTGGGGATCATGGGCGAGGCGGGCGCCCTGCTCTATGCACGTTCGCGACTGGTGATGGCCAGCCGCGCGGCCGGGTTGCCCGGCCCGATCGACGGTCCGACCATCGACCCGGACGACCTGGTCGGGCTCGCCGAGGACCTGAGGCGCTCGGCCGGGCTCGGCTTCACCGGCAGGCTGTGCCTTCACCCCCGGCAGGTCCGCATGACCAACTCGGCGTTCGCGCCGGCCCAGAACATGCTCGCGTGGGCACGCCGGGTGCTCGCCGCCAGCCGCGCCTCACCCGGTTCGGCCGTGCGCGTCGACGGAGAGATAGTCGATTGGTGGCACATCGATGCCGCCCGGTACCTCGTGGATCGAGCCACCCTCTTCGATCCCACGGAGGGGCCCGGGCTACTTCGTGCCCGCGTTGGCGCCCGAGCACGCAACGAACATCACCGGAATGGTCATCCATGACTCCGTCATGGGATCTCTGAAGAGCACACGATGAACCCACGCCATTCCTGACGAAAATGAGATCCCTACCGTCGACGGCGACCGCGCCGGTTCCTTCGCCACGGTATCCATGGGCGCGGGTGCCGGGTAGCTTCGGGCGTCGATGGCATGCATGGCGAATCGAGGTGGTTATCGTGACACCGCAGGATCCGGTGCCAGCGAGCACTCATCCGATTACAGAACGCCCTGACGATACCGCCGACTGGCCCATACTGCCGGTTGCGCAATGGCGACCCACCCGAGACACGCTGCACCTGTGGACCCAGATCATCGGAAAGATCCGGCTCGCGAACTCGCCTTTGGTCAACCACTGGTGGAACGTTCCGCTCTACGTCACCTCACGCGGGCTGACCACCTCATTGATCCCGCACAACAGCGGCCGCAACTTCCAAATCGACTTCGACTTCCACGACCACGAGTTACAGATCACGACGTCCGACGGTGGATTGCGATCACTGCCCCTCGAGCCGCGCACCGTCGCCGACTTCTACAACCGAGTACTGAACCATCTGAACGACCTCGGCCTCACCACCCGAATCTGGCCGATGCCGGTCGAGATCGAGGGCGCCATCCCGTTCGACAAGGACGACGAGCACGACTCGTACGACCGCGACCACGTGCGGCGCTACTGGCGAACGCTGGTCCAGATCGACCGGGTCATGCACGCGTTCCGCAGCCGGTTCCTGGGGAAGGCGAGCCCGGTCCATCTGTGGTGGGGCGCTCTCGACCTCGCGACCTCCCGCTTCTCCGGTCGCCCCGCGCCTCCACACCCCAGTAGCGCACCCCACCTCGGTCCGCACGTCATGCTGGAGGCCTACTCGTGCGAAGTGAGCAGCTGCGGCTACTGGCCAGACGGCGACCAGGGCCTGTTCTACTCCTACATCTACCCCGAACCCGACGGGTTCCGCGACGCCCGTGTCCAACCCGACGGCGCTTACTACAACGAGGAACTCGGCGAGTTCGTCCTCCCCTACGAACGGATCCTCGAAAGCGCCGACCCGGATGATCTTCTCCTCGATTTCCTGCAAACCACCTATGCGGCTGCAGCAGATCACGCCGGATGGCAGCGATCAACGCTGGAGCGAACTACATGACGAAGCGATGGTTTTCCTGTACGGAAAGGAAGCGCTGAGTGATGGACATGCACGTTGACGGCAAGACAGCCGTTGTGACAGGGGCCAGCAAGGGCATCGGCCTGGCGATCACCCAGACCCTGGCGGACGCCGGGGCGCACGTGATCGCAGGAGCGCGCACTCGAACAGCAGAACTCAAAGAACTGATCGACGCAGGTAGAGCGACCTTCGTGGCGGTAGATCTGACGGACCCTGCTGCGCCCGCCGCACTGGTGGCGGCCGCGGTCGAGCGCGGTGGACCCGACATCTTGATCAACAACGTCGGGGCTGCGACTCCCCGCCCGAACGGCTTCACCAGCATCACCGACGACGACTGGGACCTGACGTTGACGCTGGGGCTCATGGCGACCGTGCGCACGACCCGGGCAGCCGTACCACCGATGGTCGAACAAGGCAGCGGCGTGATCGTGATGGTGGGCTCGGTGAATGCGTTCCTGCCCGATCCGATGGTGCTTGATTACTCCGCCACCAAGGCCGCCATGACGAACTTCGCGAAGGGCCTCTCGAAAGAGCTGGGACCACGGGGAATCCGGGTCAACTCGGTGAGCCCCGGCCCGGTGACGACCGACCTGTGGCTCGGGGACAGCGGCATAGCCACGACGCTGTCGAATACGAGCGGCGAGTCCCCGGAAGCGATCGCGGCCTCCGCCGTCGCCGCCACGCCGCTCGGGCGGTTCAGCACGCCCCAAGAAGTCGCTGACCTGGTGATGTTCCTGACCAGTGACCACGCGGCGAACATCACCGGCGCGGACATGACCATCGACGCCGGAATGATCAACACGGTTCGGTGAGGGTCTGACGGGCGCACGCTCCGCCTGAGCGGGAGCTGCTCACCGCCGATGCAGGATCCCTGATGACAGCGTTGACGCGGTCAGGTGTTTGTAGCCGACACTGTCGAAGTAGACCAGAAGCTCGTGGTCGTCTCGGCTCAGCATCTGTCCCTCTCCCCAGAGGCGATGGCGCACCGGAATCCCACCGGTGACCGAGGGACGGGAAGGTACCGTCGGTTTCGAGAACTGATCGTTGTCGCAGTTCTCGCAGGGAGGGGTATAGCTCTCGCCGAAATACGCGAGAAGTTCCGCCCGACGGCATCGCGTACTCTCCGCGTACTCTCGGGCGGCGTTGAGACGGCTGGACAGCACGGCTTGCCGCCGTTGATCCAGCGCCACCAGTTGATCGGTCAGATCGACGGGACGGGGTAGATCCTGCTCAGGCTCGACAACGCGCTGGTGACCAGATCCTGCAAGTCTGACGAATCCCAGCTCACTCAGTTCGTTGACCACGCGGTCGACAGCGTGCGCATGCACCTCGGAAGACTCGACCAGATCTGCAACTGCAACCTGCCCGCCGGCGTTCTCGATTGCATCGACGACCCGATGAAGTGTCTCTTCGCCCAGGTGCGTGCGCGCCGCGAGGCTTCGGGGTATCCGAATGGTCCGCGGGTCGTGCACCAGGATCGCAGCAGCCGGCTCTCCGTCCCGGCCGGCTCGCCCGATCTCCTGGTAATAGTCGTCGATGCTTGCAGGGACGCCCGCATGCACCACGGTCCGGATATCAGACTTGTCGATTCCCAGGCCGAACGCGCTGGTGGCGACCACGACATCCAGCCGTCCCGAGAAGAATCTGTCCTGAACGTCCGCCCTGGCGCCGGCAGCCAGACCGGCGTGGTACGGAGCCGTCCGGAAGTCGTCGAGCCGGAGCCTGTCGGCGAGCGACTCGCATCGTGCGTGAGTGAGCGCGTAGACCAGGGCAGGAGTCTCTTGCTGGATCACCACGTCGACGCAACGATCGTCGACAGCGCGGGCCTCCGGCTTGCTGGGCTGGGTCTGCCGCATGGCGAGCGATATGTTCGGTCGGTCGAAATCGGCGACCACTACTTCCGGGGACCGCATTCCCAGGCGGCGCGTGATGTCCGCCTGCACGGGCGGCGACGCCGTCGCCGTCAAAGCGAGGATCGTCGGTCGGCCGAGTTCGGCGATCGCGTCGACCAGCCTCAGGTACTCGGGCCTGAACTCCTGGCCCCACTCGCTCACGAGATGCGCCTCGTCGACGACGAACAGGCCGACGTCACGTGCGCCGGTACGTACCGCATCGCGCGTCTCGGAGTTCGTGAGTTGCTCAGGTCCGATGAGGAGAAAATCGAGGTCTCCCCTGGCCAGATGCGTAAGGGTGTCCTGACGCTCGTGCGCCCTCTGAGAGGAGTTCAGCAGCTCGGCTCCGATAGGCCGCGGCGCTCCGTAGCGGCGTCCGGCGATCGACCTGATCTGGTCGCGCTGCAAGGCGATCAGCGGCGAGATCACCAGCGTGAGACCGCCGAGAGAGAGGCCTGCGACTTGGTAGATGGCGCTCTTTCCGCTGCCTGTCGGCAGCACGGCCAGCGTGTCACGGCCCGCAACGACCGCATCGACCGCCTGTTTCTGGGAAGGCCGCAAACTGAAGTCGAACAGCGCGCTCGCTACCGCGGCAGGCGTGAGGCTTGGGCCGGACATACCTCGAAGATACCCAGGGAGTGGTTCGTGACGCTGTGACCTGCATCGATGATCACGCATCCGACCGCCCCGAGGAGAAGTCATTCTGTCGTGTTCGACGATCAGATCTACATCTATCTGGATCGAGGGAAAGAAAGAACCGGAATCGGTCGGGTGTGATCGAGCTGGGCCCCCGGACCGACTTACGCGTCGGGGTCGGCGAGGTGCACGGCGGCTTCCTCAGCAGACGCTCCCGCGCCATCCACTCCGACGTCGTGCGCGTCCAGCTCGCCGTCGATATCGCTGTCAGCGACGAGCCGGCCGGCTCGCGCATCGCCGACCTCGTCATCCCTCAGCTCTCCGTCAGTGTCGGATACATCGCCGAGGTTGTCCCACTCTTCCTCGCTCCCGGAATCAGGCAGTTCGCGAGCCAGCAGACGGTCCAGGCTCTCGCCCTCCGCCTCCTCGCGCGGCGTGGTTCCCCAATCATCCACCGCCCATGGGCGCTCGGGCGGCGACAATCCCTCGTCCAGTGGATCATCAGGTCCGCCGGTATCCAGGGTGTCCAGCTCGTCGAGCTGCTCGAACACGTCGTCGTCAACCTCGTCAGGGTCCACGTCATCCTCCCTGGTGTCGGCCCGGCCGGACATCCGAAGCCGTAACCGGACCAATTCCTGTGTCTTGCCGGCTTGTTCTTCCGATCAACGCCTCGGCTCCTCGACGGACATGTCCGCATCGGCAGCCGAATCTACATGCCCGCCCTTCGACCGGGAATCGTCGTCACCGACGCCGTCCGGACAGCCACCGTCAGCAATGATTGACAGGATCAGCACCCGAAGCCCTATATGTCGGTTTCTTGCCGTTTGTCGAAGTTATCAGCGTGCTCACGCCGGAGTGTGGCGAGGCCTAACGTGCCGTCCTTATGGTCATCCGCACGCCCGCGGCGGGCACACGGTCGCCAACGAGAGGGAGGCAGCGAACAGCATGGATCCAGAACAGACGTATCGAATCCATATCCACAGCGACGAATTTCAGTTCGAGAGCGAGATCCACGCCACCCGGATAGATCGGGAAGACGGATGGACGGTGTTCTGGCGCGGAAATGATGTCTTCCTGCGCATCCGAGACGAGCACATCGTGAGTCTCGAGCATCTGGTGTAGTCGGCTCGGGCATCAGGCCGACGCCAAGGTTTGCGCTGTTGACGCGCTTCCCTGGCCTCCCCGCTGTGTACCGTGGGGTCTCCCTGGTGCGACGCCGGCACTCGGCCCACGCGAGCTTAGCTGCCCTCTCACCAGTCGTAGCAGGGCGCTCGTCGTGTGGCTGCCGAAGCTCTGGACGTTGAAGCATCGATCGGTAACAGGCAGACCGGAATCGAGAGCGTGAGCCGACGGGACATGACCCGTTGCTCTCTCAGCGAACTGTGCCCGCACGGCAGTGACCGCACAGCACGAGAGGAAGCCACGATGACGAGATCTGACCTGTCGCAGCTACACCGGAGGACTCCGGAGGAGCACCTACGGCGCTCCGACCCCGTCCTGCGCGGGATCATCGACGGGATCGTGCGCGATGGCAACCAACCAGCACTGCGACCCGATCCGACGGCGCCACCCGATCCGAACATGCCGACGGATCGCTACGGCGTGCTCGTGCGCGCGATCGTCAGCCAGAACATTTCCAACAGCGCATCGCGCTCGATCTATCGAAGACTGACTGATCGCTTCGATGGGCACCCGCCGACACCGCGGGAGCTTCTCGACGACGATCCCGGCAAGCTGTGCCAGGCAGTAGGCCTGTCGAGAGCGAAGACGGCGTCCCTGCGCTCGCTCGCCGAGCACATCGATTCCGGCGACCTCGACCTCGAACGGCTGCACGAACTGCCCGACGACGACGTGATCGCGCAGCTCTCGGCCGTGAAGGGCATCGGCACCTGGACCGCCGACATGTTCCTGATGTTCCACCTCAACCGGCCGGACGTGCTGCCCGTCGGCGACCTCGGGCTCCGTCACGCCGTCGAGAAGGCGTACGGGTTGTCAGGACCGCCGGGCCCCGCCGAGATGGAGCGGATCGCGGAGCCGTGGCGTCCCCACCGGACGCTGGCGTGCCTCTACCTCTGGCAGGTGGCGGAGGCAACGCCGCAGGTCTAGATGCCCAGCGCGGACATCGGCTGACCCCACCCCTCGCGTCGTCACTCACCAGCCCTCACTCGCACACCGGAGACTCAGATGCATGGATCGAACAGCCCACCCGTCCCGATCGAGGTCCAGGTGACCGGTGTCCACAGCGACGCTTTCGTGGCCGAGGTATCGGAGCGCACGCGAGCCGCCCTGCGCCACGCCGGCCGACCGGTCCTGCACGCCCGCGTACGCATCACCCGGGACGGCGACCCCGAGCGGCCGATCGTCGCTCAGGCCAACATCGATCTCGACGGCCGTCTCGTTCGCGTGCAGGTACACGGCGGGACCGACCGGGACGCGCTCGCACGCCTCGAGGAACGCCTGCGCAACCGCCTGCAGCACGTGAGCCGGACCGCCGGGACCTGGGAGGACCGCCGCGGGCGAAGCGCGCCCTCGATGGCCGGGCCGCCGCCCGGCGACGAGCAGACCGAGTGGCGCCATGGCGACCTGCCGACCCGCCGCGGGCCCTCCTACCCGCGCCCGCCGGCCGAGCGGCAGATCATCCGGCACAAGTCCTTCTCCGTCGCCGAGTCGGAGATCGACGAGGCCGCGTTCGACATGGACTCGCTGGACTACGACTTTCACTTGTTCACCGAACTGGGGACCGGCCAGGACAGCGTCCTGTACCGCGGCGGCCCCACCGGCTACCGGATCGCCCAGGTGGAGCCGCACCCGGAGTCACTGGCTCCCCATGCGCTGGAGGTCACCGTGAGCACACAACCGGCGGCCGACCTCTCGACCGACGAAGCCATCGAACGCATGGCCGCACTCGATCTGCCGTTCCTGTTCTACCTCGACCGGGAGCGCGGCCGGGGCGCGCTGCTCTACCACCGCTACGACGGCCACTACGGCCTCATATCCCCCGCCGACAGCGAATGAGTCAGCAGCGCCGGGTGGGCGACTTGCGGGTTCGAGGGTGAAGGCCGTCGGGTACCTCGGCGGTATGAGTGCCCCCGAGCGGTTTCCTGCCACCGCAATCGTCACCGGTTCCGACTCCGGAATCGGCCGCGCTGTGGCTGTGGCGCTCGCCGCGGGTGGCTGCGACGTCGGTATCACCTTTCATTCGCACGACGCAGCGGCGCGGAGCACCGCCGAGCAGGTCCGTGCCCACGGACGCAAGGCCGAGATCCGTCGGCTGGACTTCGGCGTGTTGCCGGGCGCCGCTGACGTCATCGACGACCTCGCCGACGCGCTCGGCGGCCTGGATGTGCTGGTCAACAGCGCGGGCACGGGCACAAGCACCCCGTTCCTGGACACCGACTACGACGCCTGGCGGGAGGTGCTCGCAACCGATCTCGACGGTGCGTTCCTCTGCATGCAACGGGCTGCCCGCCGGATGATCGCCGCGGGGCGCGGCGGCCGGATCGTGAACATCACGAGCGTCCACGAGTTCCAGCCCCGCGTCGCCGCCGGCGCTTACGGTGCCGCGAAGGCCGGGCTCGGGCTGCTCACGAAGGTAGCCGCGCTGGAGCTTGCCGAGCACGGCATCACGGTCAACGCGGTTGCGCCGGGCGAGGTCGCGACCCGGATGACCGGGCAGGAGGCGACGGACCCGCACTCGGTCGACCGCCCCGGAGTGCCGCTGGGTCGCCCCGCGGACGCGCGCGAGATCGCCGCGGTCGTCGCATTCCTCGCGTCACCCGGCGCCTCGTACGTGACCGGTGCCTCGTGGCCCGTGGACGGCGGAATGCTGCTGATGGGACCGACAGCGGGTTCCGACCTCACCTCGAACGACTGGCGCCCGTCCTCGTGCTCCCATCCGTAGACACGTCGAGCTGAACGCGGGGTACCGGCGGCCGCCCGGCCGCCGGTACCGCGATCGGATCAGGCTCGGCGCTACGTCCGGTACCGGAACAGGATCCGGCCCCGGTTCAGGTCGTACGGGCTGAGCTCGACGAGAACCCGGTCGAGCAACACGATCTTGATGTAGTGCTTCCGGATCTTCCCGCTGATGTGCGCGAGCACCTTGTGCCCGTTCTCGAGCTCCACCCTGAAGGTGGCGTTGGGCAGGCAGTCGACGACGGTGCCCTCGACCTCGATCGCTCCTGTTGTCTTCGTCATACGCCACGCACCATTTCCAGGGCGCCGTTCACGCGCTGCGCGCCGATGCCCTCGAACAGCGCCGTCGCCGCGCTGTTGCGCTCGTCCACCTCGGCCGACGCCGCCTCGACCCCGCCGCGGTGCAGCGCACCCAGCACCTCTGCCAGCATCGCCCGGGCGATGCCGCGGCGGCGCAGACCCTCGCGAACCGCGACCAACCCGATCCGCGCGTGGCGACGGCGCGCCACCACCCGGACCAGCCCCACGTACCGATCGGCGGCCTCGGCCACCGCGAACTTCGACGGGTCCATGGGAGCCCCGTCCGGCCGGGCCAGCACCTCGACCGGCATCGAGTCCCAGCCCACGCCGGCGTCGACCTCGGCGCGGACCGCCTCGTACACCTCGCGCAGCGCGGGCTCCCGCGCTGCACCGAGGCCCAGGATCGTCACGTCCGGCGGCGCCGGCGTGGTGTCGAGCCCGGTGACCAGCGGGTCGGTGGCGACGAGGTACTCCCGTTCCCGGCGCCGGACGGTGAGGCCTGCCCGCTCCCAGCGGGCCGTCAGATCGTGGTCGGCCTCGTCGACCATCGTGTACAGCGGGCTCGGCAGGTCCGCCAGCATCGCGGTGGCGAGCCGGTCGAAGACCGCGCTGTGCCACGTGTCGATGCTGAGGAAGACCCGGCCGTCGGGTCGGCGGGATGCCTCGCCGTGGCCGATCACCTGGTCGTCCTCCACGGCCCGCCACTGCAGGTCGTCCCCCCGGGTGATCACCGCGTGCGTGCCGACGGTGGGGGGTGCGCCCGCGCTGAAATGCACGGATTCCATAGGTTTGCCCTCTCAGAAGTGCCTGGTGGGAGGCGCTCCTGGCGACACCTACGTCAATCGCCCGATCGAGACAGAGGGGGGAGCACCCACGTGCGTACAACGAGCATGGGTCTCACCTCCAACGGTCGGGTCGCGATCGCCCGCACGGTATCAGTGCGGGCGCCCTCGCCCGCCACCGATTTTCCGGAGCGAGTTTCCGGGAGCGCGAGCGGTCCCGCACGGCCCGGAAGTCGTGGAGCGTGCTTGCGGCCGGCGCCGACCGGGTGACGAGCACGGTCCAGCGGTGCCAGGAGGTTCCACCGACGGACGTGATGTCGGCAGCCGTGCAGGCCCTGGTCGATGAGGGCGTGAGCGAGTTCGGCCGCCTCGACATGGTGTGCGCCAACGCCGACATCGCCGGGATCGCGGAGAACACCTGGACCATGACCGAGGACGAGTGGAGCGAGATGATCGCGGTCGACCTCACCGGGGTGTGGAAGACCGTGAAAGCGGCCGCGCACCCGCGATGATCGAGGCAGGTAACGGGGGCCCGATCGTCATCACCAGCTCGGCGCGAGACATGAAGGGCGTGGCCGGAATCGCGCACTACGTCGCGGCGAAGCGCAGCGTCGTCGGTCTGATGCGCAGCCTCGCCAACGAGCTGGCCCCGCATTCCATCCGGGTCAACACCGTGCATCCCACGCGCGTCGACACACCGATGACCGCAAACGACGTCACCCACGCAGGCGATGTCTGCCGCCGCTTACTTGGTCAACATGCTGAACGCGCTGCCGGTCGAGATGGTCGAGCCGATGGACATCTCCGATGCCATCGTGTGGCTCGCCTCCGAGGAAGCCCGCGACGTCACGGGCGTGTCACTGCCGGTGAACGCCGGGTTCGTGCAGTGGTGACCACATCAACTCCGCCGACGTGGCCGGCAGATTCATACGACCAGCCTGGTTTCTCGCTGTTCCGCATGGATTCCGGCCCGTCGCCGCAGATTTCCTCGACAATGGCGCCATGCCCTCGTACTCCTTCAGCCTGGCTCAGATGAACCACTTCGTGGCGACGGCTCGGTCGGGGACCATGACACAGGCCGCCGACCGTTGCGGAGTCTCCGAGCCTGCACTCTCCGTCTCCATCCGTCGCCTCGAGCACCTGCTGGCGACTGACCTGTTCACACGTCATGCGGGCGCAGGCGTTGAGCTCACAGACACGGGTAGAGCTCTGCTACCCCTTGCCGAAGAACTGATTGCCGGTGCGGACCGAGTCAACAACTTCGCCGCCGAGCGGCACGGCACGGCCTCACTCCGGGTGGGCTGCACAGGTTCGATCTACCCATTCATCGTGCCCATGCTTCAGGCCGATGACCGCAGAATGCCGCTCGCCCACTACCGAAGGCTCGAACCGGTGGTCGCCAAGGATGAGGATCTCCGTCAGATGGTGGCCGGCGGGCGGATCGACATGTGGATCGGAATGAGCGCCGACCCTGATCCCGCAGCGCAGTCCGAAACGTTCCACCGGGCCATCTCCCTCGCTCCCTACGTGATCGGCAGCGCCCGCACGCTGCGCGGTCACGGCAGCACGATCAGGATGCGCGACGTGGCGCAGCACAGGATCTGCGTCCTCGAAGAGCCTGTCAGCGTCGAGTACGTCTCGCGGCTCTTCCGCGAGCACGGGCAGCGCGTGCCGCCCCTCGTGAAGCTTCAGACGTGGGAGTCGTTGCGTTCCGTAGCGGCTGCCGGGCCTGAACTCGGCATCCTCAGCATCCCTGCTCCGCCCGTGTCGATCTCCGGCGTCCAACTGGTGATCCGCCGGATCGCGGAACCGGTCGCCGACATCCACCTCGGGGTCTTCGCACATCCGGGGCGGGCGTCCGGACCCGTGGTCCACCGCGTTGCCGACCTCTGCCGACGCGCGATGCTGGCGAGTCTGGCCGCGGTCCCGGAACTGCGGGTGAGGTGACCGCCGCCACCTCACCCGATCACCGATCACAACCCGGTAGTCGGCGGGGTCCTTCACCCATACGCCCACGTTGTTGACTCCGCCCTTGTCACCGCTGCGCGCATACGCAAGGTCCCCGAGCCGAACGGTCCGCAGGTCCGGGGCCGCAGCGGGCGTCCCCGGTGATCTCGTCGCAGTAGTACCCCGGGACCCCGGAGAGGTACACGCTCGCCAGGTGCGCGCCGATGTTGTAGCGCTCCAACGGCTCGGCCTCGTCCGCCACGGTGATGACTCGCAGGACGGCGGTCGCCTCCCACTGCGAGCTCGGGTGATCCGCGGGCACCCCGAACCTGGTGATGTCGTAGCGGACTTCGGTGCCGGCAAGGAAATCCGCGAGCTGGCTCTCGACGAACGCCGTCTTCTCCGCTACCTGCAGTCCCGTGCGATAGGCCGTCGAGGTCGACTGATATCCGAGGCCGGAGAAGACGGACGTCGTCCAGGGTGTCGAACCCGGAGAAGTTGCCACCGACCGCCTGCGGCCCACACTCGGCGATGTGCGCCGCGGCCAGGGCGCCGGCCAGCTTGTCCCACTCGTCGTCCCGTCAGCCGTGGAACCACGCCGCGGAACCGACGACCAGAGAGGCGTCCGCGACCCGACCGGTGACGACGATCTGAGCGCCTTCGGCCAGCGCCTTCGCGATGCCTCAGCCGCCGAGATAGGCGTCCACCGAGATCGGGTCAAGTACGTCGGCCAGCGCGCGCCACCGGTCGGCCTCGTATCCTGAAAACCACATAATGCCATAAGCCCAGGTTACGAAGTGGCGTGTGATGCACACGTCCCTGCAGCTCGCCACGATCGCGCCACGGCCAGGCGGGGCGGTCGATCCCGGCTACTTCACTTATCGCACATCGAGCTCGCATGAACACTTATCACAACCTGCCGACGCCGAGCAGAAGGTAAGATCAGCGCCAAGCGCCACGGCCAGGAGGATCACTCAGCATGTTCGAAAGCACGGTCCGGACGCTCTCGGAAGAACTGAACAGCGTCGACCGAATCCTTGACGGGCTCACGAGCGAAGAGTGGGCTACTTCGACGAGATTGATACCCGTCGACGAGGAACTGGCGCACTGGACGATCCTCGAGCTGGCCGGACATCTCGAGTTCGCCATGAATATGGTCGACACGCTGATCGATGGCGAGATCGACGAGGAGCCACAACTGGATCCAGCCGGTTTCTTCCTGGTCCGACGGTCCGAGGTTGCTCCTATTGCCTATCAGCATGCCTACCAGACCGTCGGAGGCAGGAGCGCGGACCAGATGCGCGAAAGCTTCTCGGCAACCTGCGCCGCGACAGTGAAACGAGTAGAGGCCACGAGCCCCGATCTCGTCGGGCCGGCATTCTTCGGACCCATGCGCCTCGACGACTTCCTGGTGACGAGGGTGGTGGAGGCGGTGGTTCACGGACTCGACCTGACTCAAGCGCTCGGGCGGGAGCCGGTAGCTACTTCTGCCGGAATCGAAGCGACCGCCGCCGTCCTGGACCAGTTGCTCGCTCGGCGCTCCGCCGGGCAACGCCCCGCTGACCTGTCGGACGATTGGAAGTGGGTCGAAGCCGCTGCGGGCAGGGTCCCGCATGGTGATCAGCGGCTGCCTCTCCTCGGTTAGATCGTCACCTTTCCTGCTCGGCGGCCAGCTGGATGGCCACGTCGATGATCATGTCTTCCTGCCCGCCGACGTAGCCCAGCTCGCCGCAGCGCCGCAGGATCTCGTGCGTCGGCACCTTGTACCGCTCCCCCGCCCGCTCGGCGTGCAGCAGGAACGAGGAGTACACCCCCGCCCAGCCCTGCACGATCGCGTTGCGGTCCAGCTTCGGCCAGCGGCGCAGGTAGGGACGCACGACCTCCTCCGCGGCATCGAGCAGCGCACCGACATCGAGCCCTGTGTCCACCCCCAGCCGGTCGAACACAGCCGCCAGCACCTCCGTCGGCGAGTTGCCCGAACCCGCGCCGAGCGCGCACAGCGAACCGTCGATGTAGCGGACACCCGCCTCGTACGCCAACACCGAGTTCGCCACGCCGAGTGAGAGGTTCTGGTGGCCGTGGTAGCCGACCCACGCCTCGTCGCCGATCTCCGCGATCAGCGCCTCGAACCGCGCCGTGGCCTCGTGCATGAGCAGCGCACCCGCGGAGTCGGTGACGTAGACGGTCTGGCAGCCGGCGTCAACCATGATCCGGGCCTGCTTCGCCAGGGCCTCCGGCGGCGTCCGGTGCGCCATCATCAGGAATCCGACGGTCTCCATCCCCAGTTCCCGGGCCACCCCGAAATGCTGCGGCGACACGTCGGCCTCGGTGCAGTGAGTCGCGACCCGCACCATCCGCGCACCGGCGTCATGCGCCCGGCGCAGGTCGTCGGCGGTCCCGATGCCCGGGACGAGGAGCACCGCGATCATCGCCTGCCGGGCTTCCTCCCGCGCCGCGGCGATCAACGCCATCTCGTCGGTGTGCGAGAAGCCGTAGTTGAACGACGACCCGCCGACCCCGTCGCCGTGCGAGACCTCGATGACCTCGACACCGGCCCGGTCCAGCGCCCGGACGGTGTCGCGCACCTGCGTCTCGGTGAACTGGTGTGCCATGGCGTGGCTGCCGTCGCGCAGCGTCGTGTCGGTGATCCGCACGTCGTGCCGGAGTGCGGGCCGTTCGGTTCCGGTGGTGCCGCTCATGTCAGGACCGTCCCTTCGCGGCCGCCATCAGCTCGCCCACCTGGGCGGCCGCGGCGGTCATGATGTCGAGATTGCCGGCGTAGTCGGGCAGGTAGTCGCCGTTGCCCTTGACCTCGAGGAAGATCGCCACACGGGCCAGTGGGCCGTCCGGGCCGTCCCAGCCGGCCTGCGGGTCGTCGAACTGCGGCTCGGCCCGGAGCGTGTAGCCGGGCACGTACTCCTGCACCGCGTCGACCATCTCGTGGATCGACGCCGTGATCGCGTTCCGATCGGCGTCCGGGGAGATCGCGCAGAACACGGTGTCGCGCATGATCATCGGCGGCTCGACCGGGTTGAGGATGATCACGGCCTTGCCTCGGCGGGCGCCACCGACCTCCTCGACCGCCCGCGCGGTGGTCTGCGTGAACTCGTCGATGTTCGCCCGGGTGCCGGGGCCGGCGCTGCGGGAGGCGACCGAGGCGACGATCTCCGCGTACGGGACCGGGGTGGTCCGGGAGACGGCGTGCACCATCGGGATCGTCGCCTGGCCACCGCACGTGATCATCGAGACGTTCGGCGCGTCCAGGTGCGCCGCGCCGTTCACCGGCGGGGACACCATCGGCCCCACGTGCGCGGGCGTGAGGTCGACGGCCTGGATCCCCGCCTCGGCGTACCGCGGGGCGTTGGTGACATGCGCCCTCGCGGAGGTCGCCTCGAACACAAGCTGCGGGAGCGGGTCCTGCCGCAGCAGCCAGTCGACCCCCTCGGCCGACGCCGCGACGCCCTGCGCGCGGGCCCGGGCCAGGCCGTCGGACTCCACCACCCCGACGACGTACGCGACCTCGATCGCCCGGCTGCGCTGCAGCTTGGCGAGCAGGTCCGTGCCGATGTTCCCGGGGCCGACGATCGCCGCCGTCACCGTCGAACTCACCTCAACCATGCGCGGACCTTCGCACCGGTTCCGGGCGACGATGAAGCCGTGCGTTCCATTCAGCGAAACGGCGGACCGAGCTCCGTCCTCGGCCGTGCACTGACGCTGCTGACGGCGTTCCACCCCGGCGACGGCGACCTGAGCCTCGCCGAGCTGTGCCGGCGCACCGGGGTCAGCAAACCGACCGCGCACCGGCTCCTGCAGGAGCTGACCGCGTGGGACATCGTCGAGCGCACGGCGCGCGGCTACCGCCTGGGCATGCGCCTGTTCGAGCTCGGACAGCTCGCGCCCGGCCAGCGCAGCCTCCGCGAGACCGCGGCCCCGTTCCTCGCCGACCTCTTCGAGGCCACGCACGAGACCGTCCACCTCGCCGTTCCCGACGACACCGAGGTCGTGTACGTCCACAAGATCGACGGCCGCCACGGGCCCACCGTCGCTTCCCGCATCGGGGGGCGAATGCCCGCCTACTGCACCGGCGTGGGCAAGGCGCTGCTCGCGTTCGCCCCGCCCGGACGGCTCGCGGCCGTCGTCGCCGCGGGCCTTCCCCGGCGGACGCCGCGCACGATCATCGCCCCCGGCCTGCTGGAGAAGGAGCTCGCCCGGGTGCGCGAACGCGGCGTGGCCGAGGAGCACGAGGAGTCGACCGTCGGGATCGCCTGCGTCGCGGCACCCGTCCTCGACGCCGATGGCACGGCCGTGGCGGCCGTGTCGATCACGGGTTGGGCCAACCGCCTCGACACCACGCGGCTCGCACCCGCGGTGCGGACGGCGGTGCTGGGAATCTCCCGGTCACTCATGCCCGATCGGACGGCCCCGCTCGGTTGATCATGCCGGAACGTCGGGCAGGCGCGGCACCGCAATGAGGCTGCGCCGGGTCTGCAACCTGCGACTCACGATCGCGGCACTGTCCGACACGGCTCGGCCCAGGTCGCCCAGCCGCGACGGGGCGAAGGTGGAGGTGGGCCCGGCGATCGACAGCGCTCCGGCGGGCTGCCCGTCCGCACCGATGACCGCCGCCGCCACCGACGTACGCCCCGGCTGGAACGACCGGCACACGAGGTAGCCGCGGACGCGCGCGTGCGCGAACTCCTCCGCGAGAGCGCCCATATCGGGCAGGGAGATCTGCTCCTGCTTGCATACGCGACGAATCCGCAGGTCGGCGTCCTGCGGGTCGAGCGCCGCCAACGCGCTCCTGCCGCACCCGGACATGAACGCCGGCGCCCGCATGCCGACCCGGTTCGACATCGTGACCCGTCTGGGCCCCGACTCACGATGCACGTAGACGATCCATCCCTCGACGATCTGCCCCACGTGCAGCTCCTGGCCCGCGCTGCGCTGCAGGGCCGCAGTGCTGCCCTCGACCGCGTCGACGAGGCCGGTACGGTCGATGATGAGCCCGCCGAGCTCCAGCAAGAAGGGACCGAGGCGGTACCCGGCGCGGGGCACCACCTCCAGCAAACCCTCCGCCACCAGGGTCCGGCACAGCAGGTGGACGGTCGACCGCGGAAGCCCGGTGCGTTCCGCCAACGAGCGCAGTGACAGCACGTCCAACGTCGGGCGGAACGCCCGGAGGATCAGAGCCGCCTTTCCGACAGATGCGCTCATGACCGGAGTCTGCGTCGGGTCCCGAATCGTGTCCAGGCACAGTGTCCAGCACAGTTGGACACACTCCTGGCTGACTCGAATCAGACAGATCAGGATCCCTGGCCATGAGCCGCGTCTTCCAGGTGCAGGCCGGCAGCCCCGCCTCACGGTCGCGCCGGCCGGGACCATCACCGCCTTCGGAGCGGTCACCGCGGAGCGAGCGATCCGACGATTCCGCGAATCGGGGCCGGATCGTCGCGGGGTATCTGTCCCCGCATCCGCCCCACCTCGTCTACGCCGAGAACCCGCCGCAGAACGAGCCGCGGTCGCGCGGGGGCTGGGACGTGATGCGCTGGGGGTACGAGGAGTTGCGCCGCCGCATGAGCACACGGGCCCGGCCCGATGTCCTCATCGTGCACGCGCCCCACTGGATCACGATGGTGGGGCACCACGTGAACTGCGTGCCCAATCCCCGTGGGATCTCGGTCGAGCCGATCTTCCCCCACCTGTTCCGCTACCACTACGACTTCCGGACCGACGTCGAGCTTGCCGAGGCGATCGTCCACGAGGCCGACGACCTCGGGCTCGTCACGAGCGCGATGCGCGAGCCGGACGTCCGCGTCGACTACGCGACCATCGGGGCCCTGCACCTCGTCAACCCCGCGTGGGACATCCCGGTCGTGTCGCTCTCCGCGAACAACAACCCGTACTTCTACTCCGACGCCTCCCTCGACGAGATGGAGATACTGGGCGAGGCGACTCGCCGAGCCGTGGAGCGCACCGGACGCCGGGCGGTGCTCTTGGCCTCGAACTCGCTCTCGCACCTGCACTGGGACGTCGAGCCGGACCTGCCCGAGGACATGTCCCGTGAGCACCCGTACAATCAGCACCAGTACGAGTGGGACATGCGGCTCCTGCAGGCGGTCCGGGAGGGCCCCACGAGCCGGCTGCGCGCCCTGATCGGCGAGCACATCGAGCAGACGGAGTCGGAGACGAAGGCAGGCAGCCTCACCTGGCTGCTCTCCGCCATGGGCTGGCCCGAGGTCGCAGGCGACGTGCTGGCCTACGGCACGATCATCGGTACGGGGAACGCCGTCGTCGAGTGGATGCCCCGTGGCTGACGAACTGGTCGCGGCCGCGATCGTGCCGGGGATGCCGCACCTGCTGGCGACCACCGACGCGGCCCCGAGCTGGTCACGGCTGGCAGCGGCGGTGCGGACGACCGGGGACCGGATCCGGGCCGCGGGCGCCGAGGTCGTCGTGATGGTGTCGACGCAGTGGTTCACCGTGCTCGGCCACCAGGTGCAGCTCGACCCGCACCTGGTCGGCGAGCACTGCGACGAGAACTGGTACCGCTACCCGTTCGGGCGCCAACGCTACGACCTGCGGGTCGACACCGAATTCACGAGCACGTGGGCGGACGAGATCGACCGCGCCGGCCTGCAGTCCAGACGGACGCACTACGACGGCTTCCCGGTCGACACCGGGACGATGACGGCGATGAACCTGCTCAACCCGGAGCATCGGCTGCGGCTCGCGCTGGTGTCGTGCAACCTCTACGCAGGCCCCGAGGCGATGTCGACCGTCGGCGCTGCCGCCACCGCCGCCGCGCGCAGGCACGGCAGGCGTGTCGCCGTGGTCGCGGTGACAGGGTTGTCCTCCGCGCTGATCCAGCGCTGGATCTCCCCCGCCGAGGACCACGTCGCCCAACCCGGCCACGAGGAGTGGGACCGCCGGATGCTCGACCTCGTCGTCGCCGGCAAGCAGACGGAGGCGCTGGCGCAGCGTGCGGAATACGCCGCTCAGGCGCAGGCCGACAGTCAGTTCCGGGCCTACCCGTTCCTGACAGGCGCCGGGCTCGAACAGCTCGGAACAGGAGAGCTGCTCGCCTACGGACCGATATGGGGCACCGGCGCGGCGGTCGTGAAGTGGACGCAGGAGGAATGATGGCTCGGACTGCTGTGGGTTTCATCGAGGCCGAGGGCTTTGTGCCGGTCTTCGACGCGGTCGATGCGATGACGAAGTCGACGGAGGTCGACGTCCGCGGCGTCGTCCGACTCGGCGGCGGCCTCGTCGCCGTCGCCGTGTCCGGTGACCTCGCCACCGTCGAGGAGGCCGTGGAGATCGGTGAGGAGACGGCCCGGGCCATCTCAGGACGAGGCGTGAAGTCCGTCGTGTTCGCCAGCCCGGCCGAGCCGATCGTCGCGCTCGCCGGTGACATCACTCTGATCGGAAGCTGAGGACCAGAGCATGCCAACCTCCGAGCGCGCCATCGGGATCATCGAGACCCGCGGCGTCGTCGCCCTGACCGCCGGTATCGAGGCGATGATGAAGACCGCCGACGTCCGCACCATCGCCGTCGAGCGGGTGAGCAGCGGCTATCTGGCCGCGGCGGTGCAGGGCACGCTCGCAGCGGTGCGCTCCGCCGTCGACGCAGGCGCCGCCGCCGTGAAGCAGTACGGGGAGCTCCGTGCCGCCCAGGTCTACCCCAAGCCGCACCAACAGGCCGGCGCTTTGCTCGAGGGCGCCCCGAACCAGCGCCTGCGCACCGCGATCGCAGCACTCGAGCCGGGCGCGACGCCGTGATGCTCGGCACGGTGGTGGGCCGGGTGTGGGCCGACCGTCAGCTGCCGGGCCTCAACGGCCGCCGGCTTGTCCTCGTCGCGGTGATCGGGTCCGACCGCCGGGAGGTGGCGATCGACCTCGTGGACGCCGCTCCCGGCGTGGCCGTGCTGGTCGCGACGGACGAGGCGGCAGCAGCAGCGGCCGGTGACCCCACCGTCGACGCCGCGGTCGTCGCGCTGGTCGACAACTGGGACGCGGAGCGGTGAGCGGGCCGGGCAACGGGCCGGCCGAGGCGCAGGTCCCCGTCACCTCGGCGCCGGACGCGCCGGTCTCCCGGCGCCGCCACGCGCTCCGCCGGACCCGCGGACCATCGGTCACCACGCTCGTGCTCGACGTCGGCGGGGTGGTGATCCCGACGTTGTTCGAGACCGTGACCACGCGCGGCCTGCCCAGCGGCCCGTTCTCGACGTCCGCGGCGCCGGACCCGGAGTATCCGCTGGTGGAGAACGGCCGGCTGGCCGAACGCGACTACTGGGACCGGCTCGCGGAACGGCGGCCGGACCTCGACATCGGGGCACTCTGGCGCAGCTGTTCCGTGGTCCGTGCGGAGATGACCAGCCTGGTCGAGCGAATCGACGGACGGGTCCGGCTTGCCGCGTTCACCAACGACATGGCGCACTGGTTCGGCGCCGACTGGGAGGCGAAGTTCCCGATCATGCGCTGGTTCGACACGATCGTCGAGGCTGCCGCGCTCGGCGTGTTCAAGCCCGAGCCGGAGGCGTTCCGGATGGCAGCGGACGCCCTCGGCGAGGACCCGCGGCGCTGCCTGTTCGTCGACGACCTCGCGGCCAACCTGGGCGGCGCTGCGGCGGTCGGGATGCGCACGGAGCTGTTCGACGTGCGGGACCCGGCCGGGTCGATGGACCGCATCGCGGCCGCGCTGGCCCTGCCTCCGCTCCAGCGGCCCCGCCGCGTCTTCGCGCTGTCGCAGGAGCAGGGTTGAACGCCGACCTGGGGCTGCAGCGACTCGCTGAGCTCGGCCTCTCGCTGCCGGAGCTGCGCGCGAAGGCCGGCAACTACCTCGGGTGGGTGCGGTCGGGGGACCTGCTGTTCCTGTCGGGCCAGGGTGCTGACGGGTGGACCGGCCGCGTCGGGGAGACGCTCACCGTCGAGCAGGGCTACCAGGCCGCGCGGTCCTGCGGCCTGAACCTCCTTGCGCAGGTGCGCGACGCGGTGGGAGGGCTCGCGGCGGTGCGGCAGGTCGTGCAGGTGCGGGGGTTCGTGTGCTGCACGGACGACCTGCAGGAGATCCCGCAGGTCGTGAACGGCGCATCGGACCTGTTCGTCGCGGTGTTCGGGGAGCGGGGCCGGCACGCCCGCACCGCGCTCGGGGTGCGAGCCCTTCCCCTCGGGTTCGCTGTCGAGATCGACATGGTGGTCCAGCTCGGGTGACCGAGTCGCGACCGGGGAAGGCTGAGGCATGACCACTCCTACGCCCACGTCGGGCTCGCTGACCGTCCACCTGGTCCGCCACGGCCAGACCGCGAGCTACGCGCAGGACGCCGGGCTCACGGAGCTCGGCCGCAAGCAGGCGACGGACCGGGGCACGGCACTGGGCGCCGCGGTGGCCGACGGCGAGCACGTCACGTTCGGTTTCGCCCCGACGCTCCGCGCCCGCGAGACGGCGGAGTTGCTCCGCACGGCTCTACTCGAGCAGACGGCGGAGCGCGGGATCGCGCTCACCGGCACCGAGATCCGGGTCGAGCCCGGATACCGCAACCTCCAGGTGTGGGCGGACGGACGGCCTGCCGACCCGACCCAGGCCCGGCGGCGGGCCGCCGAGCTCGCCGGCGGGCCCGGAGTCCCGCCCGGGTGGGTCACCGAGGCCGCGCGGTTCTGGAACACCCACGAGACAGGTGACGCGATGGGGTTCTGGCTGTCCACGCCGCTGCTCTGGCACGAGCCCCCGGCGTCTGTCGTCCACCGGCTCATCCGCACCAGCGTCGACCGCGTCGTGGACGGCACCGATCGGCGGCTCGTGATCGGCTCCCACTCGGGTTGCCTGCGCGCGATGGTGATGTGGGCCGCCGGAGTGGATCCCGGCGAGCCCGGCAACGGCGAGGATGTGGTCCTCAGGGTGGCCGCGGGCAGCGACGTCGTGAGCGTGGCCTACGCCGAGCTGCAGTGGGAAGCCCGGGTGCCGGCCGCCCCGCTCGACTGGTCCCCGGGCTGCTAGCACCGCGAGCTAGTCGAGGATGGTGACCACGCCGGTGTGGCCGTCGACGCGCACGCGCTGACCGGTCTTGATCGCGGCGACGGCGTTGCCGGTGCCGACGACTGCGGGCATGCCGTACTCGCGGCAGACGATCGCGGTGTGGCTCATGATCCCACCGACATCGGACACCGTCGCCACGATCCGCGTGAAGATCGGCGCCCAGGCGGGCGAGGTCGCCGGGCACACCAGCACCTCCCCCGGCTCGACCGAGCCCAGCTCGCTGACGTGCCGCAGGACCCGGGCGGGGCCCTCGGCGACACCGGGCGACGCCCCGAGCCCACGCAGGGTCGCAGGCCCGTCGCCGTCGCCGTCGGCCAGCCAGTCCGCCACCGCGGAGGTCGTGATGCCCCAGAGCATCACCGTGAAGGGCTCGTTGATCTCGGCGGGCGGCGGTCCGAGCGCCGGAGGGGGCTCCCAGGCCTCCAGGGCCGTGAAGATCCGCCTGCGCTCCGCGACGGTCGGGCGCCAGTAGCTCGCACCCCGCGACTGCGTGCCGACCGACCATCCGATGACCGTGTCGTAGATCAGCTCGCTGACCTCGGTGCGCCGCAGGAAGAACATGTCCTCGGGCTCGTCGAGAGCGCCCATCGCGGCGAGCGCACGCGACAGCTCCTTCGACTTCGCCCAGAACGCCGCCCACATCCAGTGCTCGATGTAGAGCACGTGCTCCTCGATGTAGGTGAACACCAGACGGGCCAGCTCGACGGCCTGGTCGAATCCGGCGTGGTCCTCGAACGACAGGAGCTCGCGGTACTCACCCGTGATCCGGTCGCGCTCACGCAGCACGCCTGCCGTGTCGCGATCGATGTCCTCGCCGGCACGCAGCCGCCGCAGGTACTCGCGCACGGAGACGAGCGGGATATTCGGATCGTCCGCCCACGTGTCGTACGTGTGGTAGCCACCGGGGTGACCAGGGTCGGTGTTGATGACGAACCACGGGTCCGCGGTGGTCTGCCAGTCCGCGACCCAGGCCGCACCGGCCGGGTGGTCGGCGAGCGAGGCGAACAGCTCGGCGGCCGTGCTGTCGGCCAGCACCGCGTCACCGATGCCGAGTCGCTGGGCCTCCTTGGCGAGCCTGCGCAGCTCGTCGTCGGGCCGGTAGAGGTCGACGCGCAGGCCGCCGACCATGCGTGCGATCGACTGGTCGCCGATGCCGGGGAAAGCGGTCTTGCACAGCTGGAAGAAGTTCAGGTAGGCGGCGTAACCGATGTTGAGCAGCTCGAAGTGGTACTGGTACGTCTCGTACATCGACAGCACGAGCCGTTCGAAATCGCGAATCAACCGGTAGCCCGCCGAGTGCCCCACGTGCTCGTGGATCGTCTCGATCGGTTCGAGATCCGGGAGCGGGGCGAAGGTCAGGGAGCGGATCTCGGCGAGTTTCGCCGAGACCTTCTCCTTCCACTCCTCGTAGATCGCATCCCAGTTCTCGTAGTAGTGGCTCGCCCGGCTCGCGAACTCGCCGGCGCGTTCGGCGATCTGTTCCGGCGGCGCCGGCACCGGCGTGACATAGAGACGCCCGTTCAGGATGCGCTGGTCGACGCCGAACGCCGGCGGCATCGAGAAAACACGGGTGTTGAAGGCACCGAGCGCCTGCCACCAGCACTCGCACATGATTTCGTCGTACGGGTGAATGACCTCGGGATGGTGCAGACGGTCGGCGAACCAGAACCGCTCCTCGTCCTGCTGCTGCCGATCGGCCGAGAACAGGTGATACCAGTTGTACATCCGCTCCCAGCCCTCTGCGCCCTCGGGCGTCGGAATCGTGAACGGACTGGGGAACTTCGCATCTGCCATGTCGCGCTCCTGAGTCGGGGGAACAGCAGGCGGACCGGCCACGAGGAGTGGGCCGCCGGAGATCGGGAATGTGGTGGGTCAGGCCCGGCGGACGGACTCGGGAACCAGGTGCGAGAGGATCGAGTCGATCACCGATCCCTCGCGGGTGGCCCGGCCCGGCGACGTGCGCGACCAGACGGTCTCCGGTCGCGACTGCACGAGGTAGACGTTCTCCGGGCCCTCGCCGGAGCCGATCGCGAACTCGCCGTCCTGGGGAACGCCGAAGTGGCGCTCCACCAGCTTCGCAAGCCGCAGAAGCTCGGTGAGCTCCTCCTCGGTCACCGACGGGGCCTCGCGCAGCTCCGGCTCGACCTCCGCGCCCGTGGTGCCTTGACCGCAAGCGGCTCGCACGAGCTGAACGTCCTTCACGGCCAGGTCCCGCCGGACGATTTCGCCGGTGACCTTGTCGAGGTAGAAGCGGTCGGGGGTCACCGAGCCCGACACGAGCGGCTCGCCGAGCCCCCAGACCGACTCGCACACGACCTTCGAGCGGTCGCCGTTCTCGGGGTTGAGAGTCATGAAGACACCTGCGGCACGGGCAGGCACCATGAGCTGCACGACCACGGCCATCGAGGCTCCGGCGCCGCTCAGCCCGGCCTCGCGGCGATAGTCCATCGCTCGCGCGGTGAACAGGCTCGCCCAGCAGTCCCGGATGCGGTCGATCAGCTCTGCCTCGCCGCTCACCCATAGGTAGGTGTCGTGCTCCCCCGCAAAGCTGTGGTCCGCCGAGTCCTCCGCGGCCGAGCTGGAACGCACCGCGACCGCAGCGCCGTTGCCCAGCTCCGCGTACGCCTCGGCGACCGCGCCGGTCAGTGTGTCTCCGAGCTCAACCCCCCGGATGAGCTCGCGGACCTCGACGCCGACGGCCTCGAGGTCCGCGGCCTCGGCGTCGGGCGGCACGCCGCCCGCCAGGGTGTCGATCTTCGCCAGGAGGTCGGCGCCGACGGCCGCACGGAAGGCCGCTGTCGAGACCACGAACGCGGGCGGCACCCGAACCCCTGCCTCGGTCAGCCGGGCCAGGCCCGCGCCCTTCCCGCCGAGCAGGTCGCTGCCCGCGGCATCGGAGCGGTGGATCCAGACGATGTGCGGGGCGCTCACGTGCGGCTCCTTGGAGGAATGTGCGGGCAGGCCATGCGCGTGGTCACGGCTGGTGGATCTCGATGCAGACGTTGGTGGGCCTGCTGTAGAAGTCGACGGCCGCGTGGCCGCCCTCGCGGCCCACGCCCGATCGGCCGTTGCCGCCGAACGGGCTGCGAAGGTCGCGCAACCACCACGAGTTGACCCAGGCGAGGCCGACGTCGAGGCGCGGGGCCACCCTGTGGGCGCGGTCGACGTCACCGGTCCAGACGGTGGCGGCGAGCCCGTACGCGGTGTCGTTCGCAAGCGCCACCGCCTCGTCCTCGGTGTCGAACGGCGCCACGTGGCAGACCGGCCCGAACACCTCCTCCGTCGTCACCTGGGCGTGCTGGTCCAGCCCGGTCCAGATCGTCGGCGCGAAGTACGCCCCTTCGTCCAGCGCGTCACCGAAGGAGAGCGGGCCGCCGCCGGAGTGAACGGTGGCGCCCTCCTTGACCGCGATGTCGCAGTAGGACTGCACCTTCTCCCGGTGCTCACGGGAGATCAGCGGCCCCAGGCTGGTCCGCGGGTCCTCCGGACGGCCCGCCACCAGGTCAGCTGCGTGCTCCGCCAGGCCGGCGACGAACTCGTCGAAGATCGGCCGCTCGACGTAGACCCGCTCGGTGCACAGGCACACCTGGCCTGCGTTGGTGAACACCGATCCGGCGGTGCCACGGACGGCGCGGTCGAGGTCGGTGTCGGCGAAGACCAGCGCGGCGTTCTTCCCGCCGAGCTCGAAGGAGACCGGGGTGAGGTTCGGGGCGGCGGCAGCCATGATCGCCGACCCGGTCGCGGACTCTCCGGTGAACGTGATCGCGTCGACGCCGGGGTGGGTCGTCAGGAACTCACCGGCGGACGCAGGCCCGAGCCCGTGCACGACGTTGTAGACGCCGTCCGGGATGCCCGCGTCGACGATCACCTCGGCCAGCAGGGTCGCCGACGACGGGGTGAACTCCGACGGCTTCACGACGACCGTGTCGCCGGCCGCGAGCGCGGGCGCGACCTTCCACGTGAGCAGCAGCAGCGGCAGGTTCCACGGGACGATGACGGCCACGACGCCGACCGGTTTGCGGTAGGCGTAGTTGAGGGCGCGGCGGCCGTCGGCGGTCTCGGTGGAGTAGCTGTCCTGGTTCCCGGCGCCGTAGAGGAAGTCGGCCCCGTGGTCGAAGTTCGCGGAGGCACGGGCGACGTCGAGGCTGCGTGCCAGTGCGAGCGGCTTGCCCGTGTCACGCACCTCGGCGGCGACGAACTCGTCGGCCCTCTCCTCGATCAGGCGGGCCACCTTCCGCAGGAGTGCGGAACGCTCCGCGGGCCGGGTGCGGCCCCATGGGCCGGCCAGCGCGTCACCCGCCGCCCGCACGGCCGCGTCGACCACGGAACGGTCCGCTTCGTGGACCTCGGCGACGACGCTTCCGTCGACCGGGCTCGTCCTCACGAACGTCCGTACACCGTCGACGGTGCGGCCGGCGATCACGTTGAGCAGCGCAGGAGGGTTGGCCATGGATTCTCCGATTGCCGCCGACCCCTGAGGCCGGCGGGCGGTCATGGTTCGCTCTGGAGGCCCGCCCTGTGGACGGGTGCGGTGGGGTACAGATCAGCAGCCACGGAGTCGCCGGTCCAGGCTGGTGTCTTGCACTGCTGGACACCGGTAGCTCCCGGTGTCCGGGCCGTCGCGCTCACGTGCACTCGACGAACGGCTGCGACCGCACGTGGCCGTCATCGTCGACCGATTCGCCGACGTCACACACGGCCTGACCCCGCATTCCGGACAACTGGGAGGCCTCGTCGTGAGCCTCGGATTCTACGCCCCGGGACTTCTCGAGCCCCGCCTCGCGAAGGCGCTCACGGTGAGCGCGCGATCAGCAGGGGTTCGCGACGAGGAAGCTCTTACGCCAGGAGAGCGGATAACCTGAGGTGGGCCGTGCCGAACGAGGACGACGACCTCGTCTCCCGCACGCCGGGCGTGAGCGCTTCGACGATGTCCTGGCGAGTCGCCGTCGACCACGCGGTCGAAGTCCAGGCCCGCTGCTCATGGTCCGCCCGGCGCGACCGGACGCGGGCGGCGGCCGCTGGGCACTACGGAGCCGCAGCCGTCGTGTCAGGCATCGTTCCGCAGTCCGTCGTCGACCGGGGTGTCTTCGGCGACCAGTTCGAGGCCGGATCGGCGGGCCTGCTCGACCAGGAGCGTCGCGAAGTCCTCGGTGGTGTGTCCGGCTCCGATCGCGGCCGTGACGAGATCCGCGGCAGTGGCCGCGATCGGCATCGACACGCCGTGCTCCCGCGCTGCGGCGAGGCCGAGATCGAAGTCCTTGCGCAGCAGCGGGTTGGTGAAGGTCGGGGTGAAGTCGAGACCGACCATCGCAGGCGTCTTGTACCGGCTGAAGACGGAGCCCATCACCGAGTCGTTGAGGAAGCCGAGGAAGGCGGCACGGCTCACCCCGCCCTTCTCCGCGAGCACCGTGATCTCGGCGAGAGCCTGTATGACGACGCCCAGGTAGACGTTGTGCGCGATCTTGACCAGCCGGGCGGCCTCACCGTCACCGACGTAGGTCGCTCCACGGCCCAGCACGGCGAAGAGGGGTTCGACCTCGTCGAACAGGTCACGCGGGCCCGACACGGCGAAGGTCAGCCGCCCCGCGGAGACGACGGCCGGGTTCCCGCTGACAGGCGCCGCCAGGAAGCCTGTGCCGCGTCCGGATGCCGCGGCGCGGGCGGTCGCTGAGGCGTCCACGGACACGGTCGACGAGTCGACGACGATCCGCGGTGCCTTCACGGGGTCCGTGAGGAGGCCGTCGGGCCCGGTCAGGACGGCCGCGAGGTCGGCCGAGGCGGAGACCACCACGAAGACGACGTCGCGATCGGCGAGGTCGGCCGGGCGATCCACGACCTCGGCGCCGAGGTCCGCCAGCGGCTCGGCCTTGGCGCGGGTCCGATTGAAGACCGCGAGATCGTGGCCTGCACCGACCAGCCGGCGGGCGAGCGCGAACCCCATCCGACCGGTTCCGATCCATCCCACGCGCACCGCGGCGCGATCTTGCGGGTCACCCATGTTCATTCCTCCGATGTGACGGCAATCGATTGCACGTGGGGCGCCCCAGCGTCGCCGAGCAAGTGGCGAGCACGCGGTGACGTCACGGGTGGCTGGTGCCGACAAGAACCGTGCGCCGCAGGACGCCCGTCCAGCACTTCACCACGAGTGAGGTGCCCGGAACAAGCGATCGAACGCTGGCATTCGCCCGTCGCGGATGCCGGCCGGCCTCGTGTCCGAACTGCGAGATCCCGTACGCCCTGCGCTCCGCCAGCCGCTGCTGCTCGCGACGAGCATCCTCGCCCGGACGGACCGGGAGGTCTCGGACTCGCGGCTCGACCAGAGCAGATCGAGCAGACCGGTGACGTCCCGGAGTTCTTGCCTCGACGGCGCGTTCCACCGGCTACCGGAGGCTGCGGCCACGTCCACTCTCGTGCTGGAACGAGCCCACCATCCCGCCGGATGCAATCGATTGCATCCATTTCCGCTGGGCGCGCCGATTTCCTCGAATAAGCATGTCCAACTGTGCTGGACAATGGCATTTTTTCTGCGAAGAATTGGACGGCAATGGTTTGCGAAGCGGCAGATGGTCGGGGAAGACTCGCCCGCATGACCATCCCCATCAAGAAGCCCAGGGAGGCCCGTTCGCCGTCCGCAGCCGGGCCGGTAGCCCTCGCCGCGGCACTCCGGGGCCTATTGCAGGAAGAAGCGGCCGACCACGACCGCGAGCGCCGGCTGTCGGACCGGACGGTTGCGGCGCTGCGGGATTCGGGCCTGCTCCGCCTCACGGTCCCCCGCGCGCTGGGCGGCCACGAGGTCGACATGCGGACGCTGCTCGACGTCGCCGTCGAGCTCGGCAGGGGCTGCACGTCGACGTCGTGGGTCACCTCGGTCGTGAGCACCGGGAACTACCTCATCGGACTGTTTCCCGAGGAGACGCGAAAGGACGTCTGGGGCACGAACCCCGACGTGTGCGCGATCGGTGTCCTCACCCCGACCGCGCAGGTCGAGCCCGCGGAAGGCGGCGTGCAGGTCACCGGCAAGTGGGCCTACTCGTCCGGCTCCCAGATCGCCGACTGGGCCATGCTCGGGATCCCCTACGGGGGCACCGCCGAGGCACCCGAGATCAGTTTCGCGCTCATGCCGATGAGCGAACTGACGGTCCAGGACACATGGCATGTGATGGGCATGCGGGGCACCGCGAGCAACACGGTGTGCGCCGAGAACGTCTTCGTTCCCGAACGACGGCTGTTGAGTGTGCAGGCCGCGATGGGAGAGGCGTTCGCCGACCAGTTCCCCGACGAGCCGCTCTACCAGACCAACCTCGCGGGCATCCTCGTGATGGTCCTGCTCGGCTCGCAGCTCGGCGCGGTTCGCACCGCTCTCGACTACGTCCGCGAGAAGGCTCCGCAGCGCTCGATAAGCGCCACCTTCTACCCGAACCAGTCGGAGTCGGTGGCGTTCCAGATGGATCTCGCCGAGGCTGCCAACAAGATCGACACCGCCGATCTGCTGCTCCACCGACTCGCGGGCGTCCTCGACGACCACGCGCAGCGGGGTGAGCGGATCGACCTGGAACTGCGCGCCCGCAACCGGGTCGACGGCGCCACCGCGAGCCAGCTCGTCAAGGAGGCGATGGACCTCCTCGTGTCGGCCCACGGCACCTCGGCATTCGCCGACTCCAACCCGCTCCAGCGCATCTTCCGCGATCTCAACGTGGCAAGCCGGCACGCCGGCACTGGTGTTCGCGTCCCGCGGGAGCTCTACGGCAAGGCGATGCTCGGCAAGAACCCCTTCGAGATCACGTTCCTTCTGTGAGGCGGACATGGCCATGATCGACGTCCACGCCCACTACTTCCCTCCGACGTTCATCGACGCGTTCGCCCGGCACGGGAGCGGGCGCCGCGCCTGGCCGGAGCACCCGCGGGAACTCGACGCCCGGATCAAAGACCTGGACGCGGCCCAGCTGGACCACCAGGTGCTCGGGCTCGGACACAACCAGCCCTACTTCGAGGACGTCGGAGCGTCGCAGACGGTGGCGCGCCTCGCCAACGATCTCTACGCGGAGGTCACCACGCAGTGGTCGGGCCGGCTCGCCGCGTTCGGCGCGATCCCGCTGCCCCACGTGGACGAGGCCATGGCGGAGGCCGTGCGTTGCCTCGATGTCCTGGGGTTCGCCGGCATCGGCATCGGCACGACCGCACTCGGCCGTCCGTTGAGCGACCCGGCGTTCGAACCGCTGTGGGCCGAGCTCGACCGCCGGCACACCGCCGTCTTCGTCCACCCCGTCGGCACACCGGACACACTGACCCCGGGGATGGACGCCTACATGCTCGGGCCGAAGTTCGGCGGCCCGCAGGAAGCGGGGCTGGCCACAGCCCACCTGGTGATCTCCGGCGTCACCCGCCGCTTCCCCGGCATCGAGTGGATCATCGCGCCGATGGGAGGCACCCTCCCCTACGTCTGGCGACGCTTCGAGGAGATCAGCGAAAGCCTCGGCCAGGACGAGTGGCTCGCGGGTGATCCCGGTGGTGAGCTGCGCAAGCTGCACTACGACACGACGTTGACCGATGACCCCGACGTCTACCGGTTCATGATCGACAAGCTCGGGGCCGATCGCCTCGTGCTCGGCACCGACGCCCCCCGCGTCACGGCCACGGACTGGATCGCCCGGGTCAGGGCCGTACCGGGCTTCGACACTGCCGAAATGGACGGGGTGCTCGGCGGCAACGCCCGTTCGGTACTCCGACTCTGAGCGCTCCGCGCAAATTTTCGGCCGGCCCAACGCCGCGCAAGCGCGGGCCGGTGCGGATTCGGCAGGAACATCCATCGAGCTGGGAGCAGAATTGCCAGTGACAGACGCCCCTGCGAAAGCAAAGGCGCTCTACGACGCCCGCCGCAGCAAAGTTCCGATTCCGCCGTTCACCGACGCGGAGCCGGCACTCGACATGGCCGACGGCTACGCGATCCAGCAGGAACTCGTCTCCCTGCTGCTCGCCGACGGTGACCGGGTGATCGGCCACAAGGTCGGCCTGACCTCGAAGCCGATGCAGGAACTGATCGGCGTCGACTCGCCCGACTACGGACCGGTCCTTGCCTCCGCGCTGTACCTCGACGGCGACACGATCCCGCGCGCGGAGTTCATCGCGCCACGGATCGAGGCGGAGATCGTCTTCGTACTCGGGGAGCGGCTCAGAGGGCCCTGTGTGACGGTGACGGCCGCGCGGGCGGCGATCGCGGGTGCCGTCGCGGGCGTGGAGATCGTCGACTCGCGAATCGTGGACTGGCGGATCCGCCTGGCCGACACGATCGCCGATCTGGCGTCACAGGGTGCAGTGGCGGTCTCCAGCAAGATCGTGCCACTCGACGGGTTCGACGCCCGTTTCCTCGGCGTGACGCTCACCCGCAACGGTGAGGTCGTCGACACCGGTGCGGGAGCGGCGGCGCTCGGCGACCCGGTGGCGGTCGTCGCCTGGCTGGCCAACGTCCTGTGTGAGCAGGGCATCGCGCTCGAGCCAGGGCAACTGATCATGACCGGTGGCCTGCACGCGGCGGTTGAGATGAACGAAGGCGACGTCTTCCGGGCCGAGTTCGACCGCTTGGGCCCGATCACCGTCTGCGTCGGAAGGACGAGCGCGTGAGCTCCGAAGGGACGGCCCCTGACGTCGACGAGCTGGCCCGACGGCTCAGGAAGGCGACCGCCGACCGAACGTCGATCGGCCGGATCTCCGCCGACGTGCCGGGATTCGACCTCGCCACCTCCTACGCCGTTCAGCGGCGGCTGCGGCACAGCGCCGGTCCGCAGGTCGGCTGGAAGCTCGGTCTGACCAGCCGGGCGAAACAGGTCCAGGTCGGTGTCGACGAGCCCATCCACGGCTTCCTCACCGGCGCGCATGCCCTGGACATCGGTCAGCCCCTCGACACTTCGGCATTCATCCAGCCACGTTGCGAGGCCGAGTTGGTCTTCGTCATGGGCCGCGACATCAGTGGTCCGCACGTCACAGCGGCGGACGTGCTCGGGGCGACGTCAGGTGTGGCGGTCGGCATCGAGGTGCTCGACTCGCGCTTCCACGACTACCGGTTCACGACGCCCGATGTCGTCGCGGACAACGCCTCGGCCGCGAGGTTCGTCGTCGGGGCTCCGGTGGCCGTCGGGGGGATCGATCTGCGTCTCGCAGGAGTCGTGCTCGAGAAGAACGGCGACGTGATCGCCACCGCATCTGGTGCGGCGTCACTCGGCCACCCTGCGGCGGCGGTCGCATGGCTCGTCCGCGCACTCTCGGACGACGACGAAGGGCTGCAGGGCGGAGACATCGTCCTCTCCGGCGGGTTGACCGCCGCTACCCCGGTGGCCGCGGGCGACGTGGTCGTCGCGACCGTCGACCGCGTCGGCACCGTCTCGCTCGCCTGTCGTTGATCCGTCCTCCGCAGTCGCCGTTGTCCACAACCGATCCTGATGAGGCGATCCGTGCCACCCGATACCCCCACCGTCCTTCAGGTGCTGGCCATCTGCGGGAGTTTGCGCAGCGGCTCCTACAACGCCGGCCTCGTCCGTGAGCTCCTCGTGGCGGCGCCGGCGTCGATGTCGATCGACGTGCTCGACGGCATCGATCGGCTCCCCCTCGTCAACAACGACCTCGTCGTCGACGGGGCCCCACCGGAATCGGTTCTGCGACTCGACGATCGAATCCGCAGTGCGGACACCGTGATCATCGCCTCGCCGGAGTACTGCTACGGGATCCCGGCTCCGTTGAAGAACCTTCTGGACTGGATCGCGTCCCCACCCCACGTCAACTGCTTCCGGTTCAAACCCGTCGGGCTCATCGGCGCCTCGATCGGAGTGCACGGCACGTTGCGCGCTCAGCTCGCCCTGCGTCAGACACTGCTCTTCCTCGAGGCTGCCGTGCTGGCGAAGCCCGAGGTCTACATCGCCGATGCGGCCGCGAAGTACGACGGCGAGCTCGTCGACCAGAAGACCAAGGAGCTACTGCGGTTGTTCCTCGGCAACCTCGAGGAGTTCGCGCGGGCGACCCTGTCACGTCGCCTCGACCCGAATTCTCGCGAGTTCCTCTTCACCTGAACCGAGATGGGACCACCCATGTCCACCTCTGGCAGGCACCCGTGCGCGGCCTCGCCTCAGGGTGCTGGGGCCGGGCGTACTTCGGGATCGTCCATCCGCTGGCGGCTCGGTGAGGGCTCACCTGTGACACCCCACATGTCGGTTCACAGATCATGCGTCTGTGAATCCCGGCCTCACCAGCATTTCCGTGAGTCGCCGTTCCCGGTGATGATCCCGGCCGGCGCGCGGGTGCGGCGGTACTGCCCCTTGCACTCGGAAGACGCGGCTGATGCCGAACGATCCTGATCTGCCATTTGCCAATCGATCACATAAATATTTCCAGCGATACCGGACATCGCGCCTGGACATTTTCCAGTGACGCCCGCAGAATCGACTTATGAGCGCGTCCGTCGGGAAGGCAGCACGGATTCTTCGGGCATTTCGCCCGACGTTGGACGTGCTCTCCGTACGCTCGCTCGCGGAACGCACGGGGCTACCGCGATCCACCGTCCATCTGCTGTGCCGGACTCTCGTGGCGGAAGGCCTGCTGGAGGCGGTCCCCCGCGCCGGCTACCGGCTGGGGCCACTGCTGCTCGAACTCGGCGGCCTGATCATCGACCGTACCGGGCTCGTCGACGCGGTCGAGGGCAGCACCGCCGCCCTGCAGCGCACCCCGGGACAGGAACTGCATGTCGGACAGCTCGTCGAGGGCTGGGTCATCTACCTGCACCGGGAGTCCGGCCCCACCAGGGTCAGCATGACGAACCGGGTGGGCATGCGGGCTCCGGCGTTCATGTCCGGGTGCGGCAGGAGTGCGCTGGCCGCGCTCGACCCGGAGGACGCCGACATGCGCGTGCGGCGGGTCTGCAGGCAGGAGCAGATCTCGCTCCCCGACATGGCGGCGCTCGCGGACGAGTTCGCCGGGGCGCGCATCCACGGCTACCTCGTGTGCCGGTCGTTCCAGCCGGGGCGCACGTCGGTGGCGGCGGCGGTCCTCGGCGCCGACGGCCAGCCCGCCGGAGCGTTGTCGATAGCCGGGCCGAACTCCACGTTCGCCCCGGCGCGCGTGGCGGGCCTGGGCCGCGCCGTGGCGGATGCCGCAGAGATCGCGAGCCGCAGGCTGCAGACGCGCAGCTCCGTGGCCGGGCAGCGGGTACCGACCCCGGACGCGCCGGCCGCCCCGCTGCGTATGGTCGCAGGCTGACACGGCAGGCCTACTGATCTTCGTCGAACGGCCCGCTCGGGCGTGCCGGGAGATGGCACGGGCCCGAATTGCAAAAAAAGCCGAATGCCGTTCGTCTGTATCAGGGCGGGACGGAACCCCGGCCGGGCGGCGCCGCAGAGGCCCTGACCACAAGCACGGGGGCGAGAATCAGCGATCGATTGCGGCGTTCTGGCGCGTTGAGAATGTCCACCAGAAGGCGTGCCGCCTCCTGCCCGAGCTCGTACTGTGAGATTCGAATCGTGGTCATCGGCGGAGCGACCCGATCCATGAAGGGCGTGTCATCGAAGCCCACCACACTCACGTCCGCCGGACAGCTCAGCCCGCGATCCCGCAGAGCGTCGAAACAGCCGAGTCCGATGAGGTCGTTGCCTGCCAGTACCGCCGTGAACCGGCGCCGCGCGTCGAGCAACTCGCCGAGCGCGTACCGCCCGGCCTCCGCCGACCACGCCACGCAATGCGCGACCCGATCCGGCCCCGCCGGGAGCCCGAGGTCCTTCATGCTCTCCACGAACGCCCGCTTCCGGTGCAGGCCGGTGGAGAACTCCTGCGGACCCGCGACGTAGACGATCTCGCGATGGCCCAGTTCGTAGAGATGGGTGAGCGCGAGGACCGTGCCGTGCGCGTCGTCGGACGTGACTGCCGGGACGTCCGTGCGCGCGAGCCGCCGGTTCACCAGCACGAGCGGGGTCGACGTCCGGTACATCTCCTCGATCAGCGGGTGGTCGAGGCGGGCGGTCGCGAAGATGTAGCCGTCGACCGACCGCTGCCGAAACGACTCGATGGCGGCCGATTCGCGCTCGGCGTCGCCGTCGGTGTTGGCGATCCACACGCTGTATCCCAGGTCGCGCAGCACGTCCTCGGCGCCGCGAACCATCGGCGGGAAGATCGGGTTGGTCAGATCGGGCAGGAGCATCCCCACCGCCGACGACCGCTCGGTCCGCAGGGTTCGCGCGCTGACGTTGTGCGTGTATCCGAGCGCCTGTGCAGCCGCGAGCACCTTGCCGAGCGTCGTATCGCTGACCAGGTGGCGCGAGGACTCGCTGAGGGCGCGGGAGGCAGTGCCGACATGGACCCCGGCGCGCTCCGCCACGTCCTTCAGGGTGGGCCGCTGCACCACAGCACACTAGCCGGGGTTCGCCTACACCTACGGCGGTCGTCGTCGGGCGCCCACCGGACCGGAGGGCGATCACGCGAGCCGGCTGCGATGGACCCATCTCAACAGGTCGGGCGCGGCCAGTTCGGCCGCCCGAGCCGCGTACTCCCGCAGATCGTCGTCAGCGAGCACACCCCTCCACTGCCCACTCACGCCGCGGTTGAAGAACCGCCTCTCATCCCGCCAGATGGCCAGGCCGGACTCCGGGACGAGCCGGCCGGCGTTCGCTTGCATCTCCTCGAACGTCGCCGCCCGCTCCAGCGACGGCCACGCCGACTCCGGCACGGTGATGTCGAGGCGCTGAGCCAGGCGACGCATCTCGCCAGGCAGGTCGGCCTTGAGATCGTCGTAGTGCACCAGGATCACATTGGCCGAGTCACGCGCGTCCCAGAACGTGGCGAGGTGATGAAGGGTGAGGCGCAAGCTGGGACCGCTGTCCGCCACCGGGGTGTCGTCCAGAATCCAACGCCGGAACCCATCACGCTCGGATTCCTCCTGCGACGCCGACAGGTAGGCGGAGATCTCGTCCGTGGCCGGGCAGCCGGTCGCCGCCTCCCGAGCCCGCTGGACCGCCCGTGGGTCCATGTTGGCCGTGAAGTTGCCGAACGAGATGCCGACGTCCCGCGGGTCGCGGCCGACGCACACATAGGACACCCGGGCGTCGAACGGCAACCCGTCCAGCGGCGTGTGCGACTTGATGAACCGGCGGTGTCGCTGTGTTTCCAGATCGTTGACCATCGACGCATGCGGCTGCATGAGCGAGTCGAGCCACGGCGACAGCTCGTCGAGGCCCCTGCCGAACTCCGGTGTTCCCAGCACCAGCAACGCGCAGATCGTCTGCATCCAGGTGGTGCCGCTCCTTACCGGCGTGCTGATCACGATGTCGCCGTCGCGGAACGCGAAGCCGTCCCAGCGTGCGCTGTCCCAGAGGACGTTCTGGTATCGCCGCACATCACTCCTTTCCACGCTCCGAGCCGCGGCACGGGATGGGACCGCGGCAGGCTGACAAACCTGGAAATCACGAGGTCTCGCGGAGTGGGGCCAGTTTGTTCGGTGCGCGGATGATGTCGACGCGGGAGATGCGGTCGCCGTCGAGCGTCAGGGAGATGACGAAGTCGCAGTCGTCGCCCTGGAGGACAGCGAGGCCGGGTGCGCCGTTGACCATCACCGGGGCGGGTTGGCGCTCGGCTTTGAGGAATCTCGCCATGCCGACCAACATTCGTGCGACCCGGCCCGCTCCGTGTACGGGTCGCCGTGCCGCGCGGACCTGCCCGCCGCCGTCGCTGGTCAGTCGCACGTCGGGGTCGAGCATCGTCATGAGGGTGGGCAGGTCGCCGCCGATGGAGGCGCACCGGAACGCGGCCACCACCGCCTCGTGGGTGCCCCGGTCGACCTCCAGGCGGGGAGTGCCGGCCGCGACGCGCTTGCGGGCGCGGGCGGCGAGTTGCCGCACCGCGGCGGGGCTGCGCCCGACCACTCGCGCGACCTCGGTGAACTCCATGTCGAACAGGTCGTGCAGCACCCAGGCGGTGCGCTCGGGCGGGCTGAGCGTCTCCAGCATCACCATCAGCGCGAAGCTGACGCGGTCATCGAGGGTGACCCGCTCGGCCGGATCGGCCGGCAGCGGTGAATCGACCCACGGTTCGGGCAGCCATGGCCCGACGTAGGTCTCGCGACGGACCCGGGCGGAGCGCAGGGTGTCCAGCGCGCGGCGCGCCACGACAACGGTGCCCCAAGCCTCGATGTCCTTGATCGGTGTGTCGGCGTCCGCGGTGACCAGGCGCAACCAGCAGTCGGACACCACGTCCTCGGCTTCGGCATGGCTGCCGGTCACCGCGTAGGCAATCCGCACCAGCCGCGGCCGAGCCCGGGTATACGCGGCCGCCAGCTCCGCCTCATCGGTCACGACCGGCTCCCGACCGTGGTCCCCACCGCCGCTCTCTGCATTCCCAGCGTCACCGCCTCATCCCTCTCGGTGCCCCGACCGGTGCGGGATCCTCCGCACGCGTGATGAAGACGAGATAGAGCGCCGGCATGTGACGATCGAGAGAGTGTCGGGCCCCACATTTCACCGGCCCAGCTCTGATCGTCCTCATTCCGGGAATGAATCAGAGAAAACCGACGATCCCGCCGACGCCATCGGATCAGCCACGAAGCTGCTTCCGAGAGGTGACGTTGAGCTTGGCGAAGATCTTGTGCAGATGCCACTCGACGGTGCGCGGACTGATGAAGAGCCGGGCGCCGATCTCGGGATTCGAAAGGCCCTTGCCGGCAAGCTGGGCGATCTGCCTCTCTTGGCCGGTGAGCAGGCTACTGACCGGGTCAGCACCGGAACGTGGCTGCTCGCCGGTCGCCGACAGCTCGCGGGCGGCCCGCTGGGCGAACGCCTCGATCTCCATCTCGGTGAACATTTCATGAGCGGTTCGCAGCCGTTCGCGTGCGTCGCCGCGGCGGCCTTTCCGGCGGAGCCACTCACCGTAGACGAGATTGGCGCGGGCGAGTTGGACGGTGATACGGCAGCGGGCGAGCCGATCAATGGCCTCCTGATAGAGATTGTCGGCTTCGTGACCGTCGCTGAGGAGGGCACTGCATCGGGCCTCGATCCCGAGCGCCCATTCCGTATCGCTGGCGCGGGTACGTTCACAGAGTCGTCGCAGGGCATCAACGGCGAGCTCGGACCGGCCGCTACGGGCGCCTGCCTCGACCAGTTCGCTGAGGGACCAGCTGAGCAGCCCGAGATCGTCGTGGGCGCAAGCTTGTTGAGCGGCGACCAGCGCGGCCGGATATCGGCCGAGACCGTTGTGCAGGACAGCGGTCGCGTACTCGCACAGGGTTATCCCCCTCCCCTCGCCCCTGCCGGTGGCGTGCTGAACGCCGGCCTCGATCAGCTCCACCGTCTGGGCCTCCCGCCCGCGCCAGGCGGCGAGCATCAGCGACGACGACCTGAGGGAGGAGATGCCGGTTGCCTCTGTGATGGCGTCGGACTCCTCGATCAGCGTCGATGCTGCAGTCAACTCTCCGGCATGCACATGGACGGCGGCACGGTAGGTGAGCGCGATGGGCAGAACCTTGAGCGCGCCGACGCCGCGTGCGAGGCGGACATGGTGAGTGGCCAGCGCATGCCAGGTCTCGTCGTCACAGATGTCCTGCGCAACAAGGCACGCCAGCCACAGCCAGCGGCCGTTCTCCTCCTCGTGGGCCCGGTCGCGGCGAAACGCGTGCAGCGCTCGTCTGAGCATGGGCAGGCCTGCGGCGTAGCCCTCTGCGTACCGCATCGCGAGGCCGTCGAGAAGCAGGTCGAGCGGCCGAGGTGGCGACGACGGCGGAGGCGCAGCGAGCGCGGCTTCGGCCGCTTCGATCACCCCGGGCCCGCTGTTGGTACGACCGGCATAGATCGCTGCGGCGAGCGCTTCGAGATAGGTCTCACGGGCCTGCCGGGCGTCGAGTGGTGACAGGCGTACGGCCGCGTCGAGCAGCAACGGCGGTGCGTCGCTCCCGCGGTTGCGGGCGAATGCGATCTGGGCGCGCACCCGCTCCAGCCGCGCACGCTGGAGTTCGTCGAGCGAGCCCAACTCCGCGGTCGCGAGCAGCCCGCTCGCGGTGCACGGTGCGCCTGCCTCCAGCTTGGCCTGTGCCGCTGCAAGTGCACGCGCGCTCCGGCGCGCCGGGTCCGGTGTCAGTTGGGTCGCTCGCTCCAGAAACGCGGCGGCCGCTGCGACCCCGCCGCGACCCTGCGCCCGATGGGCCAAGCGTTCGAGTTCCGCGGCGACGTCCTCAACGGGCTCGTATGCGGCCTGTGCGGCGTGCCAGGCGCGCCGATCGGGGTCGACCTCGGGATCGGTTGCCGCCGCCAGCGCCCGGTGTGCGCTCTGCCGGTCCTCCGGCGACGCTGCCCGGTAGATCGCCGAACGCACGAGGGGATGGCGAAACCGCACCCGTGAACCGATCTCGACCAGCCCTGCCGCCGCTGCCGGCGCCGCCGCCTCTCCCCCGATCCCGAGGCGCTCGGCCGCCCGCCAGACCAGCACCGGATCACCGACGGGCTCCGCCGCGGCGATCAGCAGAAGCCCCCGCGTCCCTGACGGGAGCAGCGCAAGCTGCCGGCGATAACTCTCCTCGAGCCGAACCGGGAGCGCAGACCCGTCGGGAAGCCCGAAACTCCCTGCCAAGGTCGACGTGAACCCCCGAGACACTTCCAGCAGCGCCAGCGGATTGCCCTGCGTCTCGGCGACGATCCGGTCGAGCACCTGCTCGTCGACCGGACCGGGGAGTGCGGAGCGCAGCAACTCACGCGCGTCATCGGGAGGTAGCCCGGTCACGGTCAGCTCCGGCAGGCCCGCCAGCTCTGCCACGTCATCAGACCCCCGCGCCGCGAACACCAGGGCCACCGATTCCGCCGAGAGACGGCGCGCGGCGAACGTCAAGGCCTGCACGGAAGCTTGATCGAACCACTGCGCGTCATCAACCAGACAGACCAGCGGCTGCTCCTGGGCGACCTCGGCCAACAGGCCGAGCAGCGCCAGCCCGACCAGGAAGCGATCCGGTGCGGGACCACCCATCATCCCGATCGCTCTGCACAGCGCATCGCGCTGATGAGCCGGTAGCCGCTCGACTCGTCCCAGCACAGGCGCACACAGCTGGTGCAACCCGGCAAACGCCAGCTCCATCTCCGACTGGACGCCCGTGACGCGCTCCACCCGACATCCCGTTGCGCGCTCGGTCACGTACTCCAGCAGGGCCGTCTTGCCCACTCCTGGCTCGCCACGCACCACCAAGGCCCGGCTCTCACCCGCCCGAACAGCGGCCAGCAGCCGGTCGAAGACGTCGCGCTCGCTGCGCCGGTCCCGCAGCACGAGGCACCACCGCCACTCGTCAATTCACTGACGGGCCCAACCCGGCAGAAGCAGACATGAGCAACTGAAGCGGTCGTCACGCTACTCTGATCCGTTCGAGCGCCCTGCCGAGAACTCCAGGCGCGCGTTGGCGGTGAGGGCTGCCTGCCAACCCGGCAAGATCGTTATCCGCTCCCAGCCCACGGCCCGGCACATGATCGTTCCCAGATCCGGGTTTCGGCCCCCACGAGGGCGCACAGCCGCATCTCGCGGCGATCTTGAAGCGTTGATCGTTCCGAGATCAGGGTTCCCGCCCTCAGGAGGGCTGATCGGCCACACTCGCGGCGATCACTGGACGAGCGGTCCGTTCGTGCGGACCTATCGCGCGGGCGTGCCGCTCGTTGGAACCCCTTCGTTGGAACTGGAGCCGTGCTGTCGCGACCCTGCGTTCCGGGCTCGCTCCAGGGCGTTGGTCTCCTCGATCGGGTCGGGGGTGAGGAGCGAGCCGGAGGGTGGCCTACCGCCCACATCGAGTTGGTTCATCCGTTTGGGCACGGGTGCGCCCTGGTAGGTCAGGGGGACGGGTTTGCCGTTGCGGTTGGTGCCCGCGAGTGGTTGGTGGATCTCGATGAATTCACCGTGGGGAAGTCTGCGGATGATTCCGGTGGCGATGCCGTGCTGCAGGACGGCGCGGTCGTCGCGTTGGAGCCCGAGACAGATCCGGTAGGTGAGGTAGTAGGCGATGGGCGGGAGGATGAGGAGCCCGATGCGGCCTGCCCAGATGGTGGCGTTGAGGGAGATGTTGAAGTAGAAGGCGATCTGGTCGTTGCTGCCGCTGAGGGTGAGGACGGCGTAGAAGGAGACGGCCATGGCGCCCAAGGCGGTGCGGACGGGTGCGTCTCGGGGGCGTTGCAGCAGGTGGTGGTGGGCGTGGTCCTTGGCCAGTCTGCGCTCGAGCCAGGGATAGGCGGCGGCGATGAGATAGAAGACGGGGAGGAAGGCGGGGCCTGCCCAGAATGTGGGTGGGATGGTGTGGCCGGCGATGTGGACGTCCCAGGGTGGGAAGATTCGGGTCATTCCGTCGAGGTAGAGGAAGAACCAGTCGGGGGCAGCGCCGGATGAGACGTGTACGGGGTTGTAGGGCCCGTAGTTCCAGATCGGGTTGATCTGGAATATGCCGGCCATGATGGCGAGAACGCCGGTGGTCAGCATCCCGAACGCGGCGGTCCTCGCGGCGAATGTCGGGAGGGCTCGGACGCCGACGATGTTGTTCTCGGTGTGCTGCACCGCGCGCTTGTCACCGGCACTGGTTCTGGTGGTGGTGCCGGGGAATTGCGGGGAGCGCCGGCGCCAGGCGAGTCCGAGGTGCAGGGCGGTCAGGGCCAGCAGGATGGCGGGCAGCAGGGCGATGTGGATGAGGTAGAGGCGGGGGATGATCTCGGTGCCGGGGAATTCGCCGCCGAACAGGGCCCAGTGGGTCCAGGTGCCGATCACCGGGATCGACAGCGTGAGCGCGGAGGCGATGCGCAGGCCGGTGGTGCCGAGCAGGTCGTCGGGTAGGGAGTAGCCGGTGAAACCGGCGAAGCTGCCGGTGAGCAGTAGCAGGATGCCGATCACCCAGTTGGCTTCCCGTGGTCTGCGGAACGCGCCGGTGAAGAAGGTGCGCAGCAGGTGGGCGATCATCGCGGCGATGAACAGGTGGGATGCCCAGTGGTGGATCTGCCGGATGAACAGTCCACCGCGCACGTCGAAGGACAGCCGGAGTGTGCTCTCGTAGGCCTTCGACATGGTCACGCCGCGGAGGTTGTCGTAGCGGCCGTTGTAGGTGACGGTCTGCATCGAGGGATCGAAGAACAGCGCCAGATAGACACCCGACAGGAGCAGGACCAGGAAGCTGTAGAACGCGATCTCGCCGAGCATGAACGACCAATGCGTCGGAAAGACCCGATTGGCCACCCTCCGCAACCCGACCGCCACACGATAACGCTCATCGAGACGATCCAGGCTTCGTGACAGCTGTGTGGGCGCGCCGCTGGACGGCTCCGCAGGAGTCGTTGCACTCATGATTTCTTGGTCCCTGACAATGCCTACGTCAATGATCTCCGAGGGGCGCGACCGGAGTTGTATTGCGCGTGTCCGAGCCGCTGTCGAGTTGCGCTATCCATCGTCGTGTGTGATACGGCCAGGGTCCCTGTGTAAGTCCCCGGTCGGCACCCGGGTCGGCCACGGGACCCCGGTCCGGTCAGACCTCGGCGAGGGGCACTCGCTCATCGGCGAGCCGGCCGGGATCCACGGCCGTTCCGGATCGGATGAGGTGCTCGACGTCCTCGGTGACGTCCCAGACGTTGACGTTCATGCCGGCGCGAACGCGCCCGTCGGACAACCAGAACGCGATGAACTCGCGGGTGCCCAGGTCGCCGCGTACGACGACCTTGTCGTAGTCACCGGGTAGAGCGTGGCCCGTGTACTCCATCCCGAGGTCGTACTGGTCGGTGAAGAAGTACGGCAGCCGGTCGTAGACGACGTCCTGGCCGAGCATGGCACGGGCGGCGGCCGGCCCGGTGTGCAGCGCGGTGGCCCAGTGCTCCACACGCACGCGTCGGCCGATCGTCGGATGGTCGATGTTGGCGATGTCGCCGACGGCGTAGATGTGCGGGTCGCTGGTACGCAACCGCGAGTCGACCAGCACACCGTTGTCGATCATCAGCCCGGCACGTTCCGCGAGCTCGACGGACGGAATCACCCCGATGCCGACGAGAACGACGTCGGCCGGCACGGTCTCCCCGCTCGACAGCGCCACGCCGGACACCCGCCCACGGTCGCCCACGATCTCGCGGACCCCGTTTCCGAGGCGGAGGTCGACGGCGTGCGCCCTGTGCAGGTCGGCGAACACAGCGCCCATCTCGTCGCCGAGAACCTGACGCAACGGCTGGTCGGCACGCTCGACGAGGGTGACGGCACAGCCCCGTTGGCGGGCCGCTGCCGTCACCTCGAGCCCGATCCACCCCGCCCCGATCACGACCACTCGCGTTCCAGCGACCAGGGTGGCGCTCAGCGCGTCGGAGTCATCGATCGTGCGCAGGTAGGCGACGCCGGCCAGGTCGGCACCGGGCACGTCGAGTCGTCGCGGGACGGCGCCGGTGGCGAGCAGCAGTTCGTCGTAGTGCAATCTGTGGCCGCCGGCCAGCATGACGTCCTGGCTCGCCGTGTCGATGTCCTCGACTCGGCACCCGGGCCGCAGTTCGATCCTCTGCTTGTCGTACCAGGCAGGCTGGTGCACGAAGGCCGTTTCGCGTTCCTGTGTGCCGAGCAGATAGCCCTTCGACAGCGGTGGCCGCTCGTACGGGGGATGCTTCTCCTCCCCGAGAAGCACCACGCGGCCGGTGAACCCGTCGGCGCGTAGGGTTTCCGCCGCCTTCGCCCCGGCCAGTCCTGCTCCGGCGATCACGAATGTCCGGTCGTCAGTCACGTGTCAGCTCCTGGTAATCGGTCACAACCCGGCGGTCATCGGATGGATTGCTCCGGCGGATCGCGCGAAGAATCCGTGCTGCCTTTCCTGTGGACGCGCACATGAGTGGGGAGTGTGCGACCGGGTTCCAGATGTGTCGCGGTTCGTGTCCAGTCCTATGGGACTCGCTGCTGGATGCTCCGGGTTCTACCGATCAGGATCGCTGCCCATGAACTGGGTCTTCCATGTGCGGGCGGGCAGTCCTGTATCGCTGTGTGCAGCATGATGGCGCTGCGGGCTCATACTCGGGGTGGTCCCGAGGTTCTGGTGTACGAATCTGCGCCACTGCCGATCCCGGGAAATGGCGAGGTGCTGATCGCCGTCCACGCGGCGGCGATCACGTTCGATGAACTGACCTGGCCCGAGACGTGGGCCTCCGGCGATACCGACCGGACTCCCGTCATCCCGTCCCACGAGTTCTCCGGCGTCGTGGCCGAGATCGGCCACGGTGTCACCGGGTTCTCGGCCGGTGACGAGGTCTACGGACTGGTTCCGTTCGACCGGGACGGCGCCGCAGCGGAGTACGTCAGCCTGCCGGCAGGATGCGTGACCGGCCGGCCTCGCACGGCGTCGCACGTCGTCGCGGCGGCCGCCGTGCTTCCTGCGCTGACCGCGTGGGAGGCCGTCGTCGAACATGCGGCCGTTCAACCGGGACATCGCGTGATGGTGCACGGAGGGGCCGGCGGCGTCGGCTCCTTCCTCACCCAACTCGCGGCGGCGCTGGGAGCCGACGTCACATGCACGGTGCACACGGCTTCCGACGTGGGACACGTACTCGCCCTGGGTGCCGACCGCGCTATCAACACCGAACAGGAACCACTCGACGCGGAGACCGGTGCCTACGACGTCGTCATCGACGCCACGGGCCGGGACGTACCGGAAGCCCTGTTCGCAGCGCTCCGCCGTAACGGGCGCCTGATCACCCTCCAGGAGCCCCCGTCGCAGGAGATGGCCGACAAGCACGGCGTCACAGCCCTCTTCTTCATCGTGACGCCGGAACAGCACCGGCTGACCTGGATAGCGAACATGATCGACACCGGCGCGCTGAAAGTGAGCGTCGCCGCGACGTTTCCCCTGGCCGAGGGCCGAGCCGCCTACAAGAGCGGCGCCACCCGGAGACGCCACCGGGGTAAGACCGTGCTGATCGTCCGGGACTGACCGGTGCATCTCACGCAAAGGAGAGAGAAATGGCTGCTGTCAGCAACATGATGGAGAAGGATCTGCTGGAGGTTGTTCCGCCGTTCATCGTTCAGGGTTCCTCCGCGATGATCCGGCTGCTCGAACTGCCGCCAGGGGACCCTGGTCTCGCCCCGCACCGTCACTCCGGGCCTGTTTTCGGCTACATGCTCGAGGGAGAGATGCTCTTCGAGCTCGAGGGTGAGGCGCCGTATCCGATCACAGCGGGAGAGGCCTTCTGGGAACCGGGCGGCGAGGTCATCCACTACACGGTCGCCAACCTGCTCGCAGACAGGACGAGTCGATTCGTCGTGGTCATGCTGTGCGCTCCTGGAGTCGAGATGATCACGCTGGTCGACGACGAGGAACTGGCAGCCAAGGCACCGGAACGGATTCCCGCACTGCCGCGCTAGTTCTCGGGTGGCGACTGGTCCGGATGACCGACCATCGGCCGCTGCCGACCACCACAGGCGCGAGCGCACAACGGCGGGTCAGCCGGAACGGGTGCCCTCCTGCGCCGGCCGCGGGGCCGCAGTGTCCAGGGGCACGGCGGCCGACCGCACGAGTCCGAGCTGCACGACCTGACGGCCGCCCACGGCGTCGAGGATCCAGTCGATCGCCGTGCGCACGCGGTTGCCGGGCATGCTGAGCAGGTGATACCCCCGGGCGACGGTTTTCGCCGGCAGCCCGGAGATCGGGATTCGCAAGGGGTTGGCGGCAGCCTGCGTGCCACCGAGATCCACCACGAAGCCCAGGTCGTGGTGCTTGTACCTGCGTATTCGCCCGTAGCCGAGCGACGCCGCGACGTTGCGCCCCGCGAGCTTGCCCTGGCGAGTGGCGTGCTGCGCGGTCATCGCCGTCACCTGGCCCGGCCGCGTGAGGTCGGGCACCGCGGCGGCGTCCCCACAAGCGAAGACGTCGGGGTGCCCGGGCACCACGAGCGTCGGCTCCACCACCAGCCTGCCCTTGTGCGTCTCGAGGCCGCTCTCCTCGACCAGCGGGTCGGGGCGTACGCCCACGCACCAGGCGATGGTGCGCGTCGGCACGAACTCTCCGGTGGTGAGGAGCACCCCGTCCCTCGTGGCCTCCCGCACCGAGGTCTCGGTATGGATCTCGACGCCGCGCTCCCGCAGCACCCGGTCGGCCGCGCGGGACAGCCGCGGATCCAGCTCGGGGAGCACCTTCGGCGCGAGGTCGAGCAACAGCCAACGCACCTTCTGGTGCCGCAGGTGGGGATGGCCGGCCCGGATCGCGTCGGTGAAGAGCGGCCCGTGGGCCGCCACCTCGGTACCCGTGTACCCCGCGCCCACCACCACGAACGTGCACCGAGCGGTCCGCTCGTCGGCGTCGTCGGTGGAGTCGGCCAGCTCGAACTGCCGGACGACGTGATCACGCAGGTAGAGCGCTTCGGCCACACCGCGGAAGCCATGGGCGTGCTCGGCGACACCGGGGATCGGCAGCAGCTTGTTCACGCTGCCCACCGCGAGGATCAGGCGGTCGTAGCCGATGCTGTGTGAGCCGCCCTCGGGATCGGTGTAGGAGACAGTGCGCTCGGTGAGCGACACCGAAGCCACGTCCCCGAGCACCAGTCTCACCCCACGCAGCGTGTCGGGGATCGGCACGGTGATCCGCCGCGGATCGAGGATCCCCGCAGCCACCTCGGGCAGCAGCGGCAGGTAGAGGAAGTAGTCCACGGGGTTCACCAGCACGATCTCCACGCCGGAGCCCGGCGGCAGCGCTCTGGTGAGCGAGCGCGCCGCGTCGTATCCGGCGAAGCCCGCACCGACGATCACCACGCGCGAGCGGTTCACCGAGGACGCGCGCCCGTCGGACGACTCCGGCGGTTGGGTGGGCCAGATCTGCGTTCCGGACAATTCCCGTCTCCTTCGCCCTGCTCTTGTCAGGGGTATGACGAGATCGATCGACTGCCTGTGACAATGTGGCCGCATGATTATCTTCACCGGGCCGCGGAATCTGTCACATCACGGGCGTCCGGTCTCGTCTACACGCCGTGAGCGTGGCCTCCGTCAGGGATCGCCATGATCGGGCTGAAATCTAGCCCTCTGCGCAGGACCCCGACGACTCGCTTCATGAGCCACATCAACAAGGAGAAGCAGTGCCGGACGTTTTTGTTCATTGGTAGCGGGTTCGCGGGTGCAGGTGCGGTCGCGAGTAGCCGCGGAGAGGCAGCGCTGCGCGGGACCACGCTCGTGTTGCCGGTAGAGCCGACCAGTTCGAGACTCGCAAGGTGGAGCCGCAGATGGGGCCATCGGGAAACGAGGGGCCACCGCGGGACGGGGTCATCCGGACTCCGGACCGGCGTCTGCGGGTGTTCGTCAGTTCCACGCTGGGCGAGCTGGCGGATGAGCGGCAGGCGGTCTCGCACGCCATCTCGGCGCTGCGGCTGACACCGGTGACGTTCGAGGCGGGGGCGCGGCCATATCCACCGCGGGACTTGTACCAGGCGTACCTGGCGCAAAGCGATGTGTTCGTCGGGGTGTACGGGCAGCGGTACGGGTGGATCGGGCCGGGCATGGAGGTCTCGGGGCTGGAGGAGGAGTTCGAACTGTCGAGGTCATTGCCCCGGCTGCTGTATGTCAAGGCGCCCGCGCCGGACCGCGATCCGCGCCTCACCGATTTGCTGGCCCGCATCACGGAGGACGGCACAGCGTCCTACCGTCACTTCCGCACACCGGCGGAGCTGGGTCGGCTGGTGCGCGACGACCTGGCGATGCTGCTGAGCGAGCGGTTCGCCGCCGCACGCCCCTCGGCGACGGCCATGGCGCTTCCGCGCACTCCCGGGCCGCGCCCATTGCCGGTGGACGTGACCTCGCTGGTCGGACGAGAACAGGCCATCGAGGAAGTAGCCGATCTGGCCGGGCGCGCCGACGTGCGATTGGTGACCCTCACCGGGTTGGGTGGGATCGGCAAGACCCGGCTGGCGGTGGCGGTGGGCGAGCGACTGGCTGACCGCTTCGAGGCGGGCACCGCGTTCGTTCCCCTGGCGGCGATCACCCAGCCCGAGCTGGTACTGACAACCGTTGCCCGGGCGGTGGGGGCTGAGCTGGCGGGCACGGGCTCGCCGATGGAGACCCTGGTCGAGTACTTCGACGACGGCCGGTGGCTGCTCATCCTCGACAACCTCGAGCAGGTGGTCGACGCCGCTCGCGACATCGACGCGCTGCTGACCCGCTGTCGTGGCGTGGTGATCCTGGCGACCAGCCGAACGGAGCTGGGGCTGCGGGCGGAGCGGGTGTACCCGGTCCAGCCGCTGCGGCTGCCCGCTGATCCCGCCGGCGGGCTGGTGGCGGAGCTTGCGGCCTCGCCGGCGGTGGCGCTGTTCGTGGACAGGGCTCGCGCGGTGCGCCCCGGCTTCGCTCTCACCACGAGCAACGCGGCGGCGGTGGCGGAGATCTGCAGGCGGCTGGAGGGGCTGCCGCTGGCGATCGAGCTGGCGGCCGCCCGCACACGGCTGCTCGACCCGGACGCGCTGCTCGGCCGGCTTGCCAGGTCGCTGGACGCGCTGGGAGTGGGCGCGGTGGACATGCCCGAGCGGCAGCGCACCCTGCGAGCCACGGTGGAGTGGAGCGTGGGGCTGCTGGAGGATGCCGAGCGGTCGCTGCTGGAGGTCGCGGCGGTATTCGTCGACGGCTGGACCGTCGAGGCCGCTGCCCAGGTAGCCGGCCTGGATGAGGACCAGGCGCTGGAACGGTCCGAGGCACTGGCCCGCCACAGCCTGATCCACCTCGCCCCCGCCGGCGACGGCCCCCGGCCGCGGATGCTGGAGACCATCCGTGCGTTCGTGGCCGAACAGTTGGCGGCCCGGCCTGACGCCGCCGAGATCCGCTCGCGGCACGCCGGCTATTACCGGGAGCTGGCCGAGCAGGCCGACCGGCAGTTGCGCGGCGCCGGCCTGCGCGGGGGGTTCGAGCGCCTGGACGTCGAGGAAGGCAATCTGGCCGCCGCCGTGCGCTGGTACCTCGACCACGACACCGGGCCGCTTCCCCACATGTTCCGGGTCCTCTGGCTCTTCTGGTTCCTGCGGGACCATCTCGGCGAGGCCCACTCCTGGGTCGACCAGTTGCTGCCCACCGCTGACTCCTTCGACCTCCAGGCCCAGGTTGAACTGGCGTCGACGGCCGCAGCGACCGGCGTCGAGGTCGGCGACGACGAAGCGGCGCTGGCGGCCCGCGAGCGTCTGGCGCCGCTGCTCGACGGGATCGGGGACCCTTACCTCCGCGCTGTGTCCCAACTGGTCATGGCATGGACCTCGGGGGTCGTCGGCGACTTCGACGGCGCCCTACGGGGCGCGTTGGTCTCCCTGAAGCAGCTCCGTGGCCAGGACGAGCCGTTCTGGACAGCGCTGGCCGCCTGCACCGCCGGTTTCGTGGAGGTGACCGTCGGCCGCCACGACGACGCCCTGGGCCACCTGACCGAGATGCGCGACCTGGCGGAGCGGCTCGACAACCCCTGGCTCGCCGCCGTCTCCCGGGTGTATCTGGGCACCATGGCCGTCGCACAAGGCAGACCGGAGGAGGCCAGGGCGCAGATGGATGAGGCGCTGGAGCTGAGCCTGGCGGCCCACAGCACTCGCGGCCTCACTCTGTGCCTGGCCGCGTTCGCCCGGCTGGCGTTCGTGGAGGGTGACCCCCGAAAGGGCGGCACTTCTGGCGGGGGCAGTCGAGGGCCTGCGCCGCCGGGTCGGCCTGCGGGCCTTGCCGCTGCCGCTGCTCCGGCAAGACGAAGCCGAGTTGGTCGCCCAGGTCCGCCAGGCACTGGGCGCGGACCGGTTCAGCCGACCGTACGACGCCGGCTCCCGGCTCAGCCAGCAGGAGGCGGTGGCCGCCGTCCGCGACTGGCGCAGCGCCGGCACCGCGGCGCCCTGATCCGTAGCCGCAGCATGCAGCCGACAACACCGTGTCTGGGGCCGCGCACGTAGTCCCCGGTCAGGGAAGGTAGAGCCGAACGATGTGATAGTCCGCAGCGCTCCCACGCTCGGGGTGGAACTCGAAGTTCGCGGACACCAACCCGGTTGCACCGCTCAGCCGGCCCGTGCCCTCGACCTGCCAGTTCACTGCACCGCGCAACGTGCCCTCCTCGGCAGAGGGTTCGATGACCCCCGCACCGACCGTGGTCAGCCGAAGGCCGGCACCGTCGAAGATGATCTCGCCGTCCTCTACGAAGGTGGTCTCACCGGTGATCGTGACGCGGGTTTCGTAGGACGCCTCGGTCGGCACCCAGGAGCTGTCACCCTCGAGCAGGGTTATCGAGCCCGGACCCGATTTCACGGTCGAAGTGGGTGGGTCTCCCGACGGCGGCGTTGCCTGCGTTTCGAACCTCAGGCGCAGGATTTGTCGTCGCATGCTGTGCTCCTTGCACGGATTCGGGGTGTTCCACGACGTGCGTCTGCGCCGGCGGAAAGCTTCGGCGCGGGTGTCCCCCGCAGACCACTTGTCCGATCCGGCCGGCAGCTGCGCTACCTCACGTCAGCTCGTTGACGGCGTATTCGGGGCGCGCGCCGTCGAGGGCCTGGGCGATCTGGTCGACGGCTGCGTGGCTCATCGCGCGCCGCACGTCATCGACCCCCGAGCCCAGATGCGGGGTGAAGAGGGTGTGCGGGTGCTTGAGCAGGGTCGGGTCGATGCGACCGGGGCGGTCGGCGCGGGCCCAGTCCTCCACGGCGAAGACGTCGGCCGCGTAACCGCCGAGCCGTCCCGATTCGAGCGCATCGGCCACGGCAGCCTCGTCGACCACGGATCCACGGCTGATGTTCACCAGATACGCCCCGGTCCGCATCCGGGCGAGTGCGCTTCTGCCGAGCAGGCCTGCGGTGTCATCTCGGAGCGGAAGCAGCGGCAACACCACATGGCTCGCAGCGAGAAGCTCATCCAGCGACGCCCGCCGGACGTCCAGTTCGGCCTCGCGCTCGGGCGTCAGCGGCCGGACGTCGTGATAGAGCACGCCGGCGTCGAACGCGCGCAACCTCCGTGCCAGCGCCTGTCCGATCGCACCCATGCCGATCATTCCGACCGTCGACCCGGCCAGGCCGGATCCGTACAGCTCTGGTCGCCAGCCACAGAATGCGCCACTGCGGACGTGCCTGTCGCCGGCGGCCACGTGGCGCATCAACCCGATGATGAGCCCGACGCAGAGCTCTGCCGTCGGTGCGGTGAGCTGGTGGGGCAGCGCGGTCAGCCACACACCGTGCCGGGTGCAGGCGGCGCCGTCGAAGTTGTCGTACCCCTTCAGCGTCGCGCTGATGACCCGCAGGCGGGGACAGCGATCGAGAAGGTCATCGTCCACGCGGTCGGTCATGCACGCGAGCAGGCCGTCGGCATCGCGCGCGCGAGCCAGCACCTCGTCACGGGACAACACGGTGCGACTGGCCACCGGCACCGGCGTGGAGAACTGATGCAGGTGATCGATGACATCGTCATGGACCCAGTGGGTGATCACGACCCGGGGTTTGCTGCTGGCCACGCCCTTCACAGTTCATCTCTCGCGCCGGACCTTCTCCTGATCCGCGACGAACGTTGGCTTACGGCAGCGTTAATCGGCGGTGCCGCAGACGCGACCGTGAGGACGGTCGCCGCGGACCGAGGCGGCTCATCCCCCGCTTCCGTCAGGACGTCACGGGCGAGGTCTGGCGCCAGAACGAGAGGATCTCCGCGGCTGTCGGCGCCGGCGTCTCGAGCGGAGGGAGGTGCCCGGCGTTCTCGATCTCGGCGGTCCGGACGTGCGGGAGCCCCGCCGCGGTCGCTGCTGCCCGGGCCGGTGTCCACATCGGATCCCGGTCTCCGGCGATCAGCAGGACCGGTGCGGAGATCCGCTGGAGGCGTTCGGTGAGATCCGGCCGTTGGAGCATCATCGCGCGCATCACGCGCTGCATCCCGGTTCGATCGTTCGCGCGGAACGTGTCGCGGACCATGGCGACGGAATCTGCATCCGCGTCCGGACCGAGGAGGGCGGCGACGACCGCGCCGGTGAGTGGACGAGGGCCGACGGCCCGGTAGGCCGCGGTCAGTAGGGCGATCCGGCGCCGCTCGGCCGGCGGTAGTGGCGTCGGCGGTGCACCGATCGTCACCAGGCTTCGCGCCGGATACCGGGAGGCGTACGCGTAGCCGACGTGCCCGCCCCACGCGTTGCCGACCCAGTCGACGTCCGGCCCGAGACCGAGGGTGCCGAGAACGAGCGCGGCGGCGTCGGCGCAGTCGTCGAACGTGAACCGGCGGGGTGGCAGGCCGCCCCGCCCGTGCCCGGGGCCGTCGACCAGCACGAGTGTGCGATGGGCTGCCAAGGTGTCGCGGACGCGGTCCCACTGATGTGAATCCAGGAACAGGCTGTGCCACAGCAGCGCAGCCGGCCCGCCCCCGACGACCTCCGCATGCACGGTGCCGATGCCCGTGTCGACCTGCACGTCTCCTCCAGATACTTCGGAATCCGATGCTTCGGATTCCGGAGTATCGTGCTCGATCGTGGGATCGTCAACCCGGCCACTGCCGACCGACCGCCTGGCGGTGGGGCAGCTCCTCGTCCGCCTCCTCCAGCGCTTCCGGCGGGAGGTCCTCGCGGTGGCGGCCGAGAACGGTGTCACCGATATGCGGGACGCGCACCTGCACATCTTCGGGAACGTCGGCGTGGACGGCGTCCGCCTCACGACGCTGGCCCGCCGGGCACAGCTGAGCCTCGCGGCCTGTGCCGAACTGGTCGACGACCTCCAGCGCAAGGGCTACCTCGAGCGTCGCCGCGACCCTGCCGACGGACGCGCCAAGCTGATCTTCCCCACGGTCCGCGGGCGGGAGGTCCTTGCACTGGCCGGGAAGAGGGTCGCCGAGATCGAGACGGCGTGGGGTGACCACGTCGGCCCTGAGGAGTTCGACAACGCGATGCGCGTGCTGGATCGGCTGGTCAGCGCCCTCGACGAGGAACAAGGCGGGCGGGACGCATAACGCGTTCCGACGTGGTCCGTGGACGCAGGCGAAGAGCGCACCTTCCGTAAAACGTCAGGGCGCGGTCCAGCGATAGACCTGGCCGTCGCGCAGTTCGTAGGTCGCCGGTGCGGTCAGGTGTGGCTGTGCTGTCAGTCGGGCCATCACCGTGGTGCGGCCGCGGAGTGCGACGCCGTCCTGAGTCCAGTGCAGGTAGGGATGCAGCAACAAGCGCACCGTCGGCCAGTCCTGACGCTCTGCAGCGGCGAGCACGGCGAGCACGACCTGGTCCACGACGACATTCCTACATGGCCATCGAGGGGATCAACCCGGATTCGTTCGGCCCGCCGCGTGAAACGCGGCCGCGGGTCAGTGCCCGCTCGGTAGCCGGAACTCGAGCGGGCCCGTCAGCGCGTGCAACTCGGATGCCTCCCCGTCGATGCTGACGACGCACGGGGCGGGCATCTCGCCTCCGCCGAGCGTGCCTCCGATCTCGACCCAACCGACGACCAGCATCCGTTCGCCCTCGGGTGTCACGCATTCCAGTGGATAGCCCTGCACCTGCATGATCGATTCGCCTCCCTGTTGTCGAGCAAGCCGGCGATCGATTCGTCACCCGGCTCGGCATACCAGGCGCGAACTGGTCGACAGCCGTCACGCGGCCCTCCTGACGGGCGCGGGTACAGCGAAACGCCGAGGATAGGCGAGTTCAGCTCACCGGGCAGGAACGCGGCTTTCCCGAACTCGACGGTGACCCGCCTCGGCGCCGTTGTCCACGCCGTCGAACAATGCTGCGGCCCGCAAAGCCGTGGCCGAGGCCCAGCGCCCGGTGCTGAGCAGCCCCAGGGCAAGGATCCCGACGCCGAGCCCGAGCACCAACCACCACACTCCGTGCTCCGCGCTGATGAACGCCGTCCCGCCACGGGCCGAGGCCGATCCCACGATGGTTCCGGAGATCGCGACGCCCAAGGTCGTGCCCGTCTGTCGGCCGGCGGAGGCCAACGAGGTGGCCACCCCGGACATCGAGCGGGGCATTCCGGAGACCGCCGTGTTGGTGATCGGCGGGTTGACGGTGGCGAGGAACACGCCGAACAGCAGATAGATCGCAAGCACGGCCGGCAGCGGAGTGTCCGGTACGAGCCAGATCGACGCGCCGCCGCCGAACGCCAGCGCGACCCCGGAGATCACCAGCGGCAGTCGAGAGCCACGCGAGCCGACGAGTCGGCCGATGAATGGCGACAACACCACGACCAGCACCCCGACCGGGAGCAGGCACAGCCCGGCCGTCAGCGCCGACATGCCGCGCACGTCCTGCAGATACTGGGTGGTCACGAACAGGAACGCGCTGAACCCGCACAACGCAAAGAGCGCCATCAGGATCGCCGAACTGAACGGCACGCTGCGAAACAGGCGTAGCTCCAGCAGCGGGTCGATACGGCGCGGTTCATAACCGAGGATGCCCAGCGCGCTGAGCACCGCGATGGCGAGTAGACCGAGGATCACCGGCGAGGTCCAGCCCAGCCTGGTCGACTCGATGATCGCGTAGACGACGCCGCTCAGCATGAGGATCATCAGGATCTGGCCCACCGGGTCGAACCGGCGCGCGCGGGCGGCACAGGATTCGGGCACGAACAGCGCGGTGCACGCGATCGCGGCTGCCACGATCGGCACGTTGATCCAGAAGACGGAGCGCCAGCCGAGGCCGTCGACCATGGCGCCGCCGAGGATCGGACCCAGCGCCAGCGCCAGCCCGGATACGGAGCCGAACACGCCGATGGCCCTGGCCCGCTCGGCCGGATCCGGGAACGTGGTGGCGACGATCGCCATCGCCACCGGGTTGAGCATCGTTCCACCGACGGCCTGCAGCGCACGCGCCGCGATCAGCCAGTCGATGCTCGGCGCCAGGCCGCACAGCAAGGAGCCGAGCCCGAACGCAGCGAGTCCGACCTGGAGGATCCTCCGGCGGCCGACCCGGTCGGCGATGGACCCTGCCAGCACCAGGAAGCCGGCCAGCACCAGCGTGTAGGCGTCGACCGTCCACTGCAGCCCGGACACCGAGGCGCGTAGATCGTGACGAATCGCCGGCAGCGCGACGTTGACGATGGAGATGTCCATGACCACGACGATCACGCTGGCGCAACAGATCGCGAGAACCAGGAATCGTCGGCGTCGGCCGAGATCGCCGGCAGTGGTCCACTGCAGCAGTGAAGCAATCATGATTGACGACGCTAAGATTTAGAGCGTGCTCGAAGTCAAGCCACAGACGGCACCCGAGCCCGCTCGCTCCGACTCCCAGTCGGGCCTGAGCATCGCCGAGGCCGCGCGCCGCACAGGGGTCAGCGTGCACACCCTGCGCTACTACGAACGTGCCGGCTTGGTGGTCACGACCATCGACCGCACCGACGGCGGCTGGCGGCGCTACCACCAGCTCGACCTCGACTGGATCGTCGTCTGCACCAAGCTGCGGGCCACCGGTATGCCCATCAAGGCGATCCGTCGCTACGCCCAGCTCGTATCCGCTGGGCACGGCAACGAGCAGGAACGACTCGCCCTCATGGAAGCCCACCGTGCCGACGTGATCGCCAAGCTCGCTGAGATACAGGAAAACCTCAAGGTCATCGACCACAAGATCGACGTCTACCGAGGCCGGCTCGCCGCAGGCGACGCCGACCAACTATGGGCGCCCAACCGCCAAGCGGCTGCGCGCTGAGCGATCCCTGCCTGAATGGCCGCTCGACGCCGGCCGTGCGAGGCCGCCCGCACGCGCCGCGTCGAGATCCTCAGCCTGCGCTGACCGGCGCGTCAGCGGAGCGGAGCCGGGCGTTCTCGGCCCGCAGTTGCTCCAGCTCCGCCACCAGCGGAGCCACGACGTCCCGTAGCTCCTCGGCGGTGTACCGGGGCGTGATGTGCTGCGGGCAGTTCCAGTCGAATGCCGCCACCGTCACCACCACGACCCGTTCCACGACCGCGCGGTAACCAGGCACGGTCACCCGCGCTGTGAGCTCGGGGTCGGCGTCGGCATCGATGATCCGCGCGGTGCCGAGCAGCTTGATACGCATTTGCCGGGCGTGGTCCATGGCGATGATCGCCACCCGCGCCTCCCCTGCCGGATCAAGGTTGCCGGTGCTCACGTACTGGCGGTTGCCGCGGAAGTCGGCCCAGGCGATGGTCCGCTCGTCGAGCACCTGCAGGAACCCGGGCGGCCCTCCACGGAACTGCACGTACGGCCAGCCGGTCTCGCCGACCGTCGCGAGGTGGAACCCGTCGCGGGTCTGCAGGAACTCCACCTCGTCCGGCCCGAGCCGGTCCCGCGGGTCGGCAGCGGTGAGCAGGCGGTCCGCCCTGCCGCCGTATCGGGCCTGCGCGGCGCGGACGGCCCGCGTGAACAGCAACTCGGCGAACTTGAGGGCCATCATCGCTCCCCTGTAACCTCTAAACGTCTAGTCAGAGGTTAGGAACGCGGCCCTCGCCTGTCAAGTGGTTGAAAGGACCGTGCCGGGCTACCGCTGTCGGCGGTAGCGCACGGTGCGGTTGTTCAGTGGCTGCAGCTTGCGGGCGTTGCCTTTGGGGAACAGGTCCTCGAAGCCGTGGACGGTGGCGTCGGTGACGGCGTGGTGCTGGCGCAGGATGAGCCAGGAGACGCCCTCGGTGTAGGGGGCGGTGGTGAGTGAGCCGGTGTAGCGGAATGTGGACAGGTCGGCGGGCAGTGAGTTCTTCAGGTTGACGGTGATGTCGCGGTCGGTGCCGCACTCCTGGGGAAGGGTGTGCAGGACCGCGTCCTGGGGGGTGCCGCCGCGCCCGCCGTGGGTGAGGAACAGGGCGATGACGAGGGTCTGGCCCTGTGGTCCGCGGTGCACGTAGTGCTGTTCGAGGGAGTAGTGGTGGCCGTCCAGGACGTGCTCGGAGCGGGTGTGGAAGTGGAACTGCAGCAGCTCGTAGCGCGCGCCGGCGAGGTGGATGGCGGCGGTGTCGGCGGGGACGTCGGCTTGGATGGTTTCCTCGGGGCCGCGGATGGTGCAGCCGGCGGGGTTGTTCATGTCGTGTCGGACGTAGTGGACGTGCAGTTTGACGTGGTCGGGGTAGTCGACGACGAGTGCGGGGAGCTTCGGGTCATCGACGGCGGATCGGGACCGGATGGCGATCGGGCTCTGGTGGGCTGGGGTGGCCATCGCCGGTGTGGACGTTGCCACCACCGCCGCCGCAGCCACGACGGGCACGCCGATCAGGAAGGACCGTCGGGAGTGGGTCACGTAGTTCCTCCAGCTTTTCGAGGCTCGCCCGGGTTCGTCTCCGAGCGCTGCCCATTCGATTCGCAACTCGGATGGCCGCGGCAGGGTGGGCCGCGAGCAGGGTGCAAGCGGTCCGCGTCCGCAGGTATCGCAGCGTGAGTACGCCCACGATCTCGGCGAACCGGGCCACAGCCGTGGGCGCGGTGGATCAAGCGAAGAAGGCAGTCTGATCCGGCAGTCGGGCAGCGAATCGAGCCACGTGCGTCGCGGCGCCGACGAGGACGCAGCCGGAGGCGCCAGAGCGTCTACGGATGGACTGCAGGGGCGGTATCAGCGGTGGACGTGCCGGATCTCGGATTTGCGCGTAGAACGTCCTTCTGCCGACGCAGTCGCCGTATCTGCTCAATCTTCATTGATGTCATCCGCGCACACCCACACTTCAGTCACGAGGAGGTGGAACTCCTCGTCGTCCGCCACTCCGCCGGGACGGTTGGTGCCGTACGGCCCCAACTCGCCCAGATCACGCCATTCCTATTCGTTGCCGTGATCTCGGGTGTTCAGTCCCATCGTGGACCGTTGCCCCTTCCGCTGTACTCGCTCGGCACGAGACGCCTCCAGGATACGTGGCGACTCGGGTCTACTGTATACCGATTTCCGGTTGATCATCGATCGATTCTTGCCGCGAGCCGATCAACCGGATTATGCCGACAGACACTCGACCACGGCGGGGAGCACCACTTTCACGACGAGACGGGGGTTCTCCACAAGAGGTATATATGTGGACCATCCGGCATGTCGATGGCAACCGGCGATGCCAGTCGTGGCGCACGAGCCGGCGGGGTACTGCGCCGCAGGTACCGCCACCATGGTTCGAACCGAGTCACGTGTCAAATTCAGGTCCCGGGAGATCGTCAGCGAAATTACTCATGGGACCACCAGCACCATGAGTGCCCGCGCCGTGGTAATTTCGACCATTACCAATTTCCTGGTCGTCGCGCCATTCGGACGAATTCACCGAAATTCGCACGTACAGAACCAAGGGGGAAGGTCGGTGCGGTCCTGAGGATTCGACCCGCGACGGCAGCCCAGCCGTGGTATCGAGGGGTGACCACGGCATGTGTGCCACGAGGAGACGTTTGGATGCCTGACAGCTGCACGTTGCCCAGCGGGCGTATCGGCTTCCTCCGCAAGCGTGATGGCGTCGACGGGTTCGAGAGGGCGACGGACAGCGCGCCGCGAATTTTCCGCGCACCCTCATTCAAAAAACTCATATTCAAGGCGTTGCCGGCAGGCCGTTTCCGTGTTTCAGTCACCACCGTGGATTCGAGCATGGAATCAAACGGCTTGGAATCGACCGCCGGCGACGCTGCGGTCCCCGGGCGTGTCGAGACGTCGACGCTCCCGTTCGGTGACCACTCGACATGGGTGCGGGTGTTTCATCCCGCAGAGCCGAATGACGACCGCCGTCCGGTCGTGGTCCTGCACGGCGGCCCCGGCATGGCGCACAACTACATGCTCGCCACAGGAGGCCTCGGGCACGACGGGCGCCGCGTGGTGCACTACGACCAGATCGGCTGCGGCAACAGCAGCCACCTGCCCGATGCGCCGCCGCAGTTCTGGACCGTCGAGCTGTTCGTCGCCGAGCTTCGCAACCTCGTGGAGCGGCTGGGTCTCACCGACGGGTTCCACCTGCTCGGACACTCGTGGGGCGCAATGCTCGCACCGGAGTACGTGCTGAGGCACCCCGACGGGGTGCGGAGCATGACCCTGGCGAACGGTCTGGCATCGATGCCGCTGTTCGCACAGGGCATCACCGAGCTGCTGCGTGCCATGCCGCGTGAGACCCAGGAGCTCATCGCCGAGCAGGAGCGGGCCGGCACGACGGACAGTGCCGAATACCTCTCCGCGGTGGATCAGTTCTACCGACGGCACATCTGCCGGCTGGATCCGTGGCCCCAGGACCTGCAGGACAGCTTCGCGAATGTGGAGCACGACCCGACCGTCTACGGCACCATGTTCGGACCCAGCGAGTTCACGATCACCGGCACGCTCGTCGGCTGGTCCATCGTCGACCGTCTCGGCGGCGTGGCCGCCCCGACCCTCGTGCTGAGCGGCGAGTACGACGAGGCCCGCCCCCAGGCGTGGGCACCGTTCGTGGAGCGCATCAGGGACGTTCGCCACCACGAGTTCGCCGGCGCCAGCCACATACCGCACCTCGAGACGCCGGCGGAGTTCACCCGCGTCGTGGGCGCGTTCCTCCGCCGGCATGACTGAGCCCGGCCACGCCGGCCCGAGCCGCGGAGCCGCTGGCCCCGCGCAGCAACTTGGCGCGCCCACACTGGAGGAGTTCGGCTACCGGCAGGAACTGCGCCGGTCGATGTCGCTGACCGACGTGGTCGTCTACGGGCTGGTCTACATGGTGCCGATCGCACCGCTTGCGGTGTTCGGGCTCATCTTCAATTCCTCCGCGGGCATGGTGGGGCTGGTCTTCCTGGTTGCCGCGGTCGCGATGCTGTTCAGCGGCCTGTCCTACCGCGAGATGGCGCTGCACTATCCCATTGCCGGGTCGGTCTACTCCTATGTGCGGCTGGGGCTCAACAGCTTCGTGGGGTTTCTCGCCGGTTGGGCGATCCTCCTGGACTACCTGCTGTTGCCGGCGCTGGCGTCGGTGTTCGCGGCCGCCGCGATGGTCAGCGTGTGGTCCGCGGTTCCCGCCTGGGCCTGGATCATCGTCTTCGTGGCACTCGCGGCCGGCATCAACCTCGGCGGTATGGCCGTCACCGCGACGATGAACAAGGTGTTCCTTCTCATCCAGCTCGTCGTGCTCGCCGTCTTCGTGGTCTGGACGCTGGCCGACCTCGTCCAATTACGGGCCCACCTGGTGCTGTGGCCGTTTTACGACCCGGACCGGTTCTCGTGGGGCATCGTGTTCGGTGCCATTCCGATCGCCGCGCTGGCCTTCATCGGATTCGACGCGATCTCGACGCTGAACGAGGAAGCCCGCGGCGGGGGCCGTGCCGTGGCAAAGGCGACCATGATCGTGCTGGTCTCCGTGACGATTCTGTTCGTGCTGCAGGTGTATCTGGCGGCGATCTACGTCCCGCAGGGCACCACCTTCCCTGACGGAGACGCCACCAACAGCGCCTACTACGACCTCGCAGGCCGAGTCGTCGGGGGCTGGTTCAAGGTGCTGGTCACGCTCACCTCGGCCCTGATCGCGATCTTCGCCAACTCGATCGCCTCGCAGGCGACGTCGTCCCGGCTGGTGTTCAGCATGGCTCGGGACCGGCAACTGCCCCGGTTCCTGTCGACGGTGAGCGCGAACGGAGTGCCGCGCAACGCGATGCTGTTCATCGCCCTGCTGTCACTGGTGATCGGAATAGCCGGCACCCAGGAGGAAGAACTACTCACGACGCTGGTGACCTTCGGCGCGCTGACCGCCTACATCCTGCTGCACATCGCGGTACTCGTGCACTTCGGCATCCGCGGCCGCAGCCGCAAGGTGCTCGTCCACTGGATCTCCCCGGTCATCGGCGCCGCGGTGCTGCTCTACGCACTGTGGAGCGCCGACACCAACGCCAAGATCCTCGGCCTCGGCTGGCTGACCATCGGCATTATGATCGCCGCTTACTTCCGCTTCAGCGGGCGGCTCGTGGTCGAACGTCGAGGATGATCGTGGATCATCACTGCGACGGTCGAGGAGAAATGCGCTAAGCGGTCGGCGGCGGGTAGATGGACTTGATCTCGGTGTAGGCGGACAAGCCTTCGGGACCGAACTCGCGGCCGATGCCGGACGCCTTGTAGCCGCCGAATGGGGCGGCATAGTCAGGCATGAAGCCATTGATGCCGACCATGCCGGTGCGGACTCGCCGGGCGACGGCATTTCCGGCGTCCGAGTCACTGGTCCACACCGATCCGGCAAGGCCGTACTCGGTGTCGTTGGCGATGCGCACCGCGTCGTCGACGTCGTCGAACGGAATCACGGTGATCACCGGCCCGAAGATCTCCTCGCGGGAGATGCGCATGCTGTTGTCCGCGTTGCGGAACACCGTCGGGCGCACGTACCAGCCTCGGTTCAGGCCGTCCGGCCGACCGGTTCCGCCGTACACCAGCTCGGCGCCCTCCTTCTCGCCGAGCGCGATGTAGCCCTCCACCCGCTCCTGCTGGCGACGGGTCGTCATCGGGCCGATCTCGGTGGCCGGGTCGGCCGGGTCACCCACCGGCATCGAGCGCATGGTCCCCACCACCGCCTCGACCACGTTGTCGTAGTTGGCCCGGCTGGCCAGCACCCGGGACTGGTTGACACAGCCCTGCCCACTGTTGAGCAACGAGGTGGCCTTCAGACCCTGCGTGACCACAGCCAGGTCGGCATCGTCGAGCACGATGGCCGCGCTCTTGCCGCCCAGCTCCAGGCTGCACCGCTTGAGCTGCTCGCCGCAGATGCCGGCGATGATCCGCCCGGCGGCGGTGGAACCCGTGAACGCGACCTTGTCCACGTCGCGGTGGCGGACAAGGTGCTCGCCGACCTCCCGCCCGCCCGGGACCACGTTGACCACGCCGGCCGGCAATCCGGCCTCCACCAGCGCCTCCACCATGACGAACGCGTCCAGCGGGGTCTCCGGGGCCGGCTTGAGCACGACCGTGCACCCGGCCAGCAGCGCCGGCACCAACTTGGACAGGGTGAGGACCAGCGGCACGTTCCACGGCACGATGGCCGCGACCACTCCGACCGGCTCGCGGCGCACGGTCACCGACACGTGCGTCGCCCCCGGCCGCCGGCTCTCCCACGGGAACTCCTTGGCCACCGTCAGGAAGCTCTCGACGATGGCCAGCGGGCCGGCCGCCTGCAGGTGGCCGGACAGCGTGATCGGGCAGCCGTTCTCCGCGCTCACCACCTCGGCCACCTCGGACAGCCGCCGCCGGAAGGCCTCGGCGAACCGCTCCACGGTGGCGATCCGCTCCTCGGGCGTCAGCCGGGGCCACTCGCCGTGGTCGAACGCCTGCCGCGCGGCTGCGACCGCCCGATCCATGTCGTCGGCGGTGCCGTCGGGCACGGAGGCGATCACCTGCTCGGTGTGCGGCGAGATCACCTCGATCCGCCCCGGCCCGGTCGAGTCCGACCATTGGCCGTCGACGAACAACTTGTCGAAACTACGAACTGCCACCCCGGAGCACCCCAATCGGTCGAGCGCTGAATCTTTTCTTTGCTGCAGCGGCCCATGTGCCAATCAAACACACCGTAGACAGCGCCGCTCGGGGGTGGAAAGGATTTCTCGTTGATAGAGATATTGTCGTTGATGGATGCGGAACGTAGCTGTCGATCAGCCGAGCCGAGCGAAGTCGATGACCGCCTCGAAGTCGACGTCGCGCAGCGTGCCGTAGCCAGGTCCCCAGTTGGTCCCCAGCCGGGAGGCCACGAACGCGTCGGCGACGACCGTGGGCGCGTGCTGTACGAGTAGCGCCGCCTGCACCGCGAGCGCAATTCGGGTCACCACATAGCGGGTGGTGTCCTCGGGCGCCATCACGAGTTCGTCGATCTCGGCGAGGACGTCGGCCAGCAACGGGTGCTCCGCCGCGACAGGGCGGATTTCGTCGAGCACCGGCTCGATCGCCTTCGGCTCGCGGGTGAGGACGCGCCCGACGTCCATCACCATCATGTTCGAGGTGCCCTCCCAGATCGCGTTCAGCGGTGCCTCCCGGTAGTAGCGGGGGCAGGGGTGCTCCTCGATGTAGGCGTTACCGCCGATGGACTGGATGACCTCCTCGGTCACGCTCGATACACGCCGGCAGTTCCAGAACTTCGCCACCGGGGTCAGCAGACGGCTGACCAGCTTCTCGGACACGTCGTCCTGGTGGTCCTCGGCGCGGGCCACGCGGAACCCGAGGTGAGCGGCCCCGGCCCATTCCAGCGCGAGGTCGGCCAGCACCGGCGCCTGGATCGGCAGCTGCGACAGCGGAGCGCCGAACGCGGAGCGATTGTCGTTGTGGTGCAGGCACTGCGACAGAGCCGCCCGCATCAGACCGGCGGAACCGACGGCGAAGTCCAGCCGCGTGTACTCGGCCGAGGACAGGATCGTCCGCACACCCTTGCCCTCCTCACCGACGAGGAAGGCATGGGCATCGCGGTACTCGATCTCCGAGGAGGCGTTCGCCTTGTTGCCCAGCTTGTCCTTGAGCCGGTTGATCGCGATCCCGTTGAGACTGCCGTCCGGACGTCGGCGCGGAACCAGAAGGCAGGACAGCCCGCGTTCGGTCTGGGCGACGGTCAGATACGCATCCGACATCGGCACCGACGCGAACCACTTGTGACCGTTGACCAGGTAAATCTCACCCGGGCCGCGGCGGCCGACCGGGCGCGCGACGGTGATGTTGGCCCGCAGATCGGAGCCGCCATGCTTCTCGGTCATGAAGTAGCCGATCGTGCCGGCGGACTTCTGCTCGATCGGCACGTCCGCCGGGTCGTAGCCCTCCGTCGCGATCGCCTCGGCCCACGGCGCCAGCTCGGGCCGGCTACGCAGGACCGGGATCGATGCGTACGCCATGCCGATCGGGCAGGCGGTCGAGCCGTCGATCTGGTTCCACAGGTAGGACAGCACAGCGCGGGCCGAGTGCGCACCTGGCTGATCCGCGGTCCACGCCAGCGAGTGCACGCCGGAGCCGAAGCCCAGCGACATCAGCTCGTGGTAGGCGGGGTGGAAGTCGACGTCGTAGACCTCGTTGCCGAGCCGGTCCAGGGTCCGTAACTCGGGGACGTACCGCTGCGCGTCGCGTGCCGCTTTGAGAACCCGGGGATCCCATACCCGCGAGCCGAGCTTCTCGGCTCGAGCCCAGGCCCAAGGGGCGTACTGCCGGACGAGCTCGGAGGCGAGCTTGTCGTGGGTGAAGGCGTTCACGTCGTTGAGATCCGGAACCAGGTTGTCCGGGATCGGGCGCTGCCGGCTGAAGTCAGCGGGGTCAGCCGCAGTGTTCTCGCTGGTGATGGTCATGTTGCCTCCACGTGATCACTCACCGCGGTGAGCGATGGATCGGTTGTGAGAGTCGGTCTGATGTTGAGGGTGGGACGCGGGCGGCGCAGCGGTGGCGTCCGGGTCGACCTCGCGGAGGTCCAGGGCACGTCACCGATCAGACGTAGGCGCCCGGCGTGTGTGTGCTCTCGGGGAAGTCCACGCTGCGGGAGACGGGTTCCCAGGCCCGGATCTCGGTCAGCATCGCCTCGAGCTTCCCGGTGACCTGCTCGAACCCCAGGTTGCCCAGCACGAGGTGGTGTGGCGGGTTGCCTCCCACCACCGCGTGGACGACGGCCTGAGCGGCCCGTCGAGGGTCACCGGGCTGCCTGCCGTTCATGGCGACGAGCGCGTCACGCAGTACACCCACGGTGCCGGCGTAGTCCTCGAGCACCGGGGTGGCGGAATCCGAATAGCCGGCGCTGTCGGACCTGGTGCGGAACGCCCCGGGCTCGACCACCAGAACCTTGATTCCCAGCGGCTCCACCTCTTGACGCAGCGACTCCGAGAGCCCTTCGACGGCGAACTTGGCCGCGTTGTAGTAGCCCACTCCCGGAAAAGCGCGCAGGCCACCGACCGACGAGATGTTCACGATGCAACCGCTGCGACGGGCTCGCATCCCGGGCAGAACCGCGCGGATGACCCTGACCGTCCCGAAGAAGTTGGCCTCGAACGTCGCCCTGATGTCTGCCTCGTCCGTGTCCTCAACAGCTCCGTGCGAGCCGCCGCCGGCGTTGTTGACCACCACGTCGACCGCACCGAACCGGCCGTGAGCGGCAGCGACCGCGTCGGTGACCTGGGCCGGATCGGTGACGTCGAGTGGCACGACCAGCGCCTGCTCTCCGTGATTCTGTGCCCAATCGTCGAGCTGCTCGACCCTCCGCGCCGTCAGTACCACCTGATCACCCTGCGCCAGGACCGCCTCGGCATACGCCCGGCCGAAGCCGGAGGTCCCTCCCGTGATCAACCAAGTCCTCATCGTCCGCCTTCCGTCGATCCTGCGGCGTTGTCTCGATAAATTGAAGAATCAGAAATCTGTTCCGGTTACGCCCGGTGTACCGGCACGGCTTGCCGAGTCATGCGGGAGAACTGTGCCACCAGCCATTCCACAGGCCCGCCTGTCGGGATCCATCGCCAGAGCGCGGCGAACAGCAACGCACCGATCACCAACGCCAGGTATTGCTGGCCGGGGTTGTTCCCCAATACGCCGGTGGCTCGCACCACGACGTACCCGCTGTAGAGCGTGAGCATCATGGTTCCGGCAGTAGTGAGCGGTCGCAGCAGACGTTCGGTCGTGGGAGTGCGTGCCAGGAGTAGCGCGAACGCGACGACCAAGACCGCGGAGCCGAGGCTGTTGATGCTGCGGACGAGGTAGACCCAGCCGTGCGTTCGGGATGCCGGGAGGGCGAGCCACCATATCCAGGAAACGGCGACGATTGCGGCGGCGCCGGTCAGCAGCTTGCGGGTGGACTGCGGCGAGGACAGGTCCATGCGGCCGATCGCGAGCCCTACGCAGGTGTAGGCGAGATAGATCAGCACGGGGTAGGCCCCCGTGACGAACAGGGTGATGATCAGCCCGGAGGGGTCGGTGACCAGCGTCGAGAAACTGGGATTCCCGTCGAGCCGGAGGGCCGTCCTGTCCATGGTCGAGGTCACGATGATGGGTGCGACGAGCAGCACCACGACCGCGATGCGCACCAGAAACCACGGCCGACGACCGAGAAAGACGGTGGTGACCAGGCACAACACGCCGTAGTACGAGAGCAGAGCGGTCGCGCGGCCGGCGAGCCCGAGCGCGAGACCGATCGCAGCGATCAGCACGGCCTGCACAGCGATGTCCGCACGGACACACGCGCGGCACCGACCTCCCGCAAGTGCGAGGCTCGCCCCTGCGACCAGCGCAAACGTCACGGCGGGGCAGTCGCCTGCGCTCATCGGTCCGAGTGCCGACGGGCCGTTGCCGGGGGCGGCGTGGAAGACGTCCGCAGCCATCACGCCGAACAGAGCAAGTCCTCTAGCCAGGTCGAGACCCGATGCGCCTCCCCCGGCTCCGGGGGCGCGCTCAGACACGTGCTGCTCCCTCGGGCACCTGCCGAACAGGGTGGGCGACGTCGCGGTCTGCTCGAACCTCGGCTGCCGGATTGCCGCTCCAGCGAGCGCCCGGAGAGATCTCCTCACCCTTCATGACGTAGGAATGTGGCTCGATGGTGACGTCGTCACCGACCGTCGCGCCGTAGTTGATCCATACGCCCGCGCCGAGGGTGACGCGAGACCCGATGGTGATGTAGTCGGACTTGAAGGCGCCGTCCTCCTGGGAATGGCCCTGAATCACGCTCGTCTGGTTGGCCGTGCAGTCATCTCCGATGGTGACGAGTGAGCGCTCGGTCATGCTGAGGCCGTCGTCGAAGAAGCGGCGGCCTATCCGCACACCGGCCAGCCGCCATAGCACGTTCTTGAACGGAGTGCCGTTGAACAGTGCGTAGTAGTCCTGCCAGTTGACCTTCCAGTAACGCTCGTGCTTCCGGAAGTACGGGTCGTAGATCGAACAGTGCTGCGGCCGCAACCGCCGGAACCGAGGTGTGACGAGACGTTCGGTGAGCGCCCAGACGAGAATCATCCACAGTGGGTAGACCAGGCCAGACAATACGAGTGCCGCCAGTGGGTTCCACTCCTCGTAGGCCTCGGAGAAAGCACCGGTGAGCACCAGCACGGAAAGGAGGAAGCACCACCGCAGGAGAAGGAAGAACGCCATCGTCACGATATTGTGTCTGTTTTTGGCGCGCAGGCGGTGACGCTGCTCGGCCCGGCCCAGGCGCTGCGCTTTGTCCCGTGCCACGGTTCGCGGGATCGGGAAGGTCGGGGATCCCAGGAGTCCGGTGCCCTCGCGGGTCCGGCCGTCGATCGGAACCATGGCCTTGGAGGCGAGGAGGCAGTTGTCGCCCACCCTGCTCTGCGCGGGGTAGTAGATGCTGTTCCCCAGAAAGCTGTCGGCGCCGATCCTGGCCCGCGAAAGGCGGAAAGCGCTGTTCGAGAAATCGGCGTTGAGGATGGCCAACCCGTCAGCCACCATCGTCCCGCTCCCGATCGTGACCAGATAGGGGCTCTCGTGCCTGACCGCCGCGCCGAAGTTTGACCCGGTCTGCACCACGGTGGAGAGGTCGTACCCGATCCAGCGCAAATAGTGGACGATGTAGGAGCTGTCACCGAAGAGGCTCCCCATGAATTGACTGTTGGTCAGTCGTGCGATCGTTGCATGGATCCCGTAGTGGAACCCGTACAGGGGGTACACCGTGTCCGGTTTGATCATGCGATTGAGCAGGCGCGGAATCGTACCAACAGCCGGCAGTCCGAGAATAAGGGTGGTCCCGACGACCACTGCGGAGATGATGGACACGTCGCGATAGAAGGACCCGGTGGTGAGCGCCCCCGGCTCGGGACTCAAGAGCCTGTCCAACTGCGGGAAGTCCTCGCACGCCAGAGCGAGCACGGCGACCGAAAGCGGAACAGTAACGACGAACGTATTCAGCAGTTGCGTTGCTCCGAAGAACACGGCTCTTCGTCTCGCGCCCGCGACTTGCCCGATTATCCGATAGTTGACGTTCGTGGGCTGCGCCGGGCATCCGTGCCAGCTTTCGCCGGCGGGCACCGTCTGTCCGGTGTGGAGCGAGGAGACGTGTCCGAGTTGGGCGCGGTCGCCGATCGAGGCTCCGATGTCGATCACTGCGGCTTCGCCGACGAACACGTCTTCGCCGAGATGCACCGGGCCGGTCTGGATCTGGCCGTCGTGGGCGCGGTAACAGGTGATCATGGCTTCGTTCCTGATCACGGTGCCGGCGCCGATCGTGAGGAGGTCGGTGCAGACGGGCAGGATCCGGGTGTAGATCGTGACGCCGGGGCCGATGTTCGCGCCCAGTGCTCGCAGGTAGATGGTGATGATCGGTGATGTGGTGTTGGATCGTGACCGACCGCCGACCAGCAGTAGCAGGGGGTTGGCCCGGACCAGGGTCTTGACGAGCCAGAAGCGGATGTAGGCCAGGCTCCAGACCGGGAACTGTTGGGTCGTCCAGCGTCCGATCAGCACCCATTTCGCCGCGATCGGCAGGATGCACATCGCGAGCAGAGCGGTGTCGCCGTACACGGCCGCGCGCAGGAAGAGCTCGCTGACGTCCGCGGCAGCGGAGATCCACTGGTCTCCGACAACTGCGGCGACCTCTGTGACGGCGAGGTACACGGCGAAGAACAGGAGCTGGATCACCCCGCACAGCACGTACATCGGGGTGCCGGCCCGCCGCCGCGCCGCGGGCTCCGGCGCGGGCTCCTCGCGCGGAACCGCCGTCACGAGGGGATCGGGCGAGGGTTCGCCAAGTGCCTCGGCCAGTCTTCGGACCGTCGGATGCGCGTAGACGTCCTTGATCGTTACGATCGGAAGATCCGGTCGTTTCCGGACCCGGGCGCAGAACCGGGCCATCACCATCGAGTCCGCACCCAGGGCGTTGAAGAAATGACTGTCGACCGACGCTTGCTCCACACCTACGACATCCGTCAGGATTTCCAGGAGCGCCCTTTCCGTGCCGGCCGTCGGACCAGCTGCACCGGCAGCCGTCCCGACAGATAATCCGAGCATTTTCGGCCGCACTTCTCTTTCGGTTTCGGACATATCTCCTCATGTGAATAGATCGTCTACACGGGCCGCCACCGGCCGCAGATCGTCATGAAGGGTTCTCCAGATCCACCGCGCCGTTCAGCCAGGACCGGAGCAGGTGCTTCTGGATCTTTCCGGTCGAGTTCCGCGGCAGTTCGTCGAGTCGTTCGAGCCGGGTCGGCAGATACCATTCGGTCATGCCTTGGGTGGTGAGGTACTCGCGTAACTCGTGGAGGGTCGGTGAGGTCTGGCCCCGCACGGTGATCACGGCGCAGGCGAGTTCGCCGGCGTGTTCGTCGAGGTAGCCGACCACTGCGACGTCGGCGACGGCGGGATGTTGGGTCAGCAGGTCTTCCACGTCGGCGATCGGAATCATGAACGCGCCGCCCACCCGGTCGGCGACCCGCCCCCGCAGCCTGATTCCGCCGCGCTCGTCCCAGGCCGCGAGGTCGCCGGTGTCGTACCAACCCTGGTCGTGCTCGCTGGTCACGGTCAGCTGGTTGCCCTCGCCCCGGACGGTGGCCAGGCACACCGCCGGGCCGCGGACGAAGAACCGGCCCGGCTGCTCCGCGGTGACCGGGTCATCGGAGCGGATGTCGAGCTCGTAGCCCGGGAAGGGGCGCCCGTCGCTGTGCAGCGTCCAGTCCAGGGGGTCATCGGCCCTGGTCATGGTCGCGCAACCGACCTCGGTCATGCCCCACTCCGACCGCAGGCCGAGTCCGAAGGTCTCGATCACGCTGTGCACGACCCGGCCGGGGATCGTCGTGCCGGTGGCGGCCATGACCCGCAGCGACGGCAACAGCGTCGAACGCTGCGAAGCCGCGGTGACCAGCTGGTCGTAGAAGCTCGGTGCGGCCATCATGACTGCGACCCGCGCCCGCTCGAGCACGTCCAGCCCCGCCGCCCCCGACCAGGTGTCCAGCAGGACCGCACGGGCACCGGTCTGCAGCGGGACGTAGAGGCCGAACACGGTTCCCAGGCTGTACATCGTGCTGTGCGGGGTGAACACGGCGTCGTCGCAGGTGATCGACTCGGCCCGGCTCAGGCCCGCGGAGCCCGCGAACCACGTGTTCTGCGTACCCAGCACTCCCTTCGGCTGGCCCGAGGTGCCCGAGGTGAAAAGGACGATGGACACCGCGTCCGGGTCCTCCTCCGCGGTATCCAACGCAACGGGATGCCGATCTTCCCACGCAGTGTTCTCGAAGAACTCGCTGAAATCGATCTCGGCTGGCGATTCGGTCCGTCCGAGTACGACGAGCGTGCGCAGCTGCGGCAGATCCGGAACGATCGACCGGGCCAGGCCGGCATGGTCGAACCCGTCCCACTGGTCGACCGTCACGAACACCCCGGCACCCACACGCGCAAGAAGCCGTTCGAGCTCACGCCGGCGGATCGTCGTCATGACCGGAGCGATGACCGCGCGGAGCCGGATCGCCGCCAGATACAGCACGCAAGACTGCCACCGGTTCGGCAACTGCATGGCCACGACCTGCCCCGGCCTGACGCCGAGCTCGTACAACGCACCGGCGAATCTTTCCACCAAATGCGCATACGCACGGTAGGTGACAATCGTTCGCAGCCCATCGGATCCGAAGGCGTCGATCGCCACCGCATCAGGAGTGGCGTCACGCCACTTTCGAAGATCAGTGATCAGACCGGTATCCCGCCACCAACCATTGACCCGATACTTCTCCCCCAGCTCCGCCGAAGCGCGCACGGTGTGGACTCCCAGCCGATCCGGGTTCATAGACTGCTCCTCCAATGACCAGCGCGATTGCTGTCTGCCAGGGATCTCAGCTGCGCCGCAGGATGGGACGAATGGCGTCGAGGACGCTCACGTCGTCGATGGTCGAGGGGACCGGATCCTCCACGCCATCGGCGATTGCGCGCATGGTCTTGCGCAGGATCTTTCCGGAGCGGGTCTTGGGCAGGCCGGGCACGATCGCGATGTCTCTGAGGGCGGCGACGGCACCGATCTGTGTGCGCACCCGTTGGACCAGCTCTGCCGACAGGTCAGTTTCGTCGGTGTCGACATCATCCTTGAGTACGACGAATCCGCGTGGGATCTGTCCTTTTATCGGGTCCGCCACGCCGATGACTGCGCACTCGGCGACGGCCGGATGCCCGGCGAGAGCCTCCTCCATCGCTCCCGTCGAAAGCCGATGGCCGGCGACGTTGATGACGTCGTCGATGCGGCCCATGACGAACACGTAACCGTCCTTGTCGATGTGGCCCCCATCGCCGGTGAGGTAGTAGCCGGTGTAGCGAGACAGGTAGGAGGACACGAAGCGGTTGTCGTCGTTCCACAACGTCGTCAGGGACCCGGGTGGCAGCGGGAGCTTCAGGACGAGCGCGCCGTCTACTCCGGTCTCGACGGGGCGGCCGTCGATGTCGAGCACACCGATGTCCCACCCGGGAACCGGAACGGTCGGCGACCCCGGCTTGATCGGCATGGGCTCGAGGCCCATGAGGTTCGCCGCGACAGGCCAGCCCGTCTCGGTCTGCCACCAGTGATCGACCACCGGGATCCCGAGCAGATCCTGCGCCCAGCGCAGTGTCTCGGGATCGAGCCGCTCGCCCCCGAGAAACAGGTATCTCATTCTGGAGATGTCGTGGTCGGCAAGGAACGCACCAGCCGGGTCTTCCTTCCTGATCACCCGCAGGGTGGTCGGGGCGGTGAACATCGTTCGCACGCCGTGCTCGGCGACCACCCGCCAGAGCTGTCCGGGATCGGGAGTGCCCACGGGTTTGCCTTCGTAGAGCACGGTGGTCGCGCCGACGAACAGGGGTGCGTAGACGATGTAGGAGTGTCCGACGATCCAGCCGACGTCGGAGGCGCTGAACATGACGTCCCTGGGGGCGACGTCGTAGACGTTGCTCATCGTCCAACACAGGGCGACTGCGTGGCCGCCGTTGTCACGGACCACGCCCTTGGGCTTTCCGGTCGTTCCCGAGGTGTAGAGGATGTAGAGCGGGTCGGTGCTGGCCACCGGGACGCAGTCGGCGGGGGTGGCGGCCGCAATGGCGTCGGACCAGGCGATGTCGCGTTCGCCCATCTCGGCGGCGGCCTGGGGGCGCTGCAGAATCACGCAGAAGGCCGGCTTGTGGTGGGCTTGTTCGACGGCTCGATCGAGGAGTGGCTTGTACTCGACGATCCGTTTGCCTTCGATTCCGCATGAGGCGGCGACGACGACCTTGGGGGTCGCATCGTCGATTCTGATGGCCAGTTCGTTGGCGGCGAACCCGCCGAACACGACGGAGTGCACGGCCCCGATCCGGGCGCAGGCGAGCATGGCGATCGCCGCTTCGGGGATCGTCGGCATGTAGATCACCACCCGATCGCCGCGGGTGACCCCGAGTTCGGCCAGGGCGCCGGCGAACTGGGCGACGTCGTGCCGCAGCCGGGCGTAGCTGTAGGTGGTCTTCGTCCCGGTGACGGGACTGTCGTAGATCAACGCATCACAGTCACCACGACCGGCCTCGATGTGCCGGTCCAGCGCGTTGTAGCAGGTGTTGAGCTCCCCGTCGGGAAACCAGCGGTAGTGGGGCGGGTTCGACGAGTCGAGCACCCGGGTCGGAGCCCGATACCAGTCGATCTCTGCTGCGGCCGCGGTCCAGAATGCCTCCGGCCAATCGAGGCTTGCGCGGAACGTAGTGCGGTAGTTGATCACTTCTCTGCTCCGATCGTCGTCAACACATGACTCCGTCGCCGCGGGCACTGACGGCCACGTCAGCGCGCACCGGCCCGGACGGCGCGAGCTCGTCGGGGTCAGGCAGGGGCCCGTGCGCCGGCAACACGAGCGCTGCAAGTAGTGGATGAACCGACTGACCGCGATCAAGAACCGGCTCTCGGCCCGATGGTGATGCACCTCGGCACCGGGCTAGCCGATGATCTGTTCCATCAGCAGCACAACACCGATCGCGACCATCGCGGCGCCGGAGATGCGGGAGACCATTCGCGCCGCCCCGGGCCGCGCAAGCAGCACCAGCCGGGCACCCGTGCCCACTCCCGTGTAGACCACGGCACAACTGAGGGTGTGCACCAACCCCAACAACACGATCTGCATCCCGAGCGGCCAACCGGCGGCCGGGTCGGTGAACTGCGGCAGCAATGCCACGAACAACAACAACGCCTTGGGGTTCAGGCCGCTGATCCCTGCCCCTTTCAGCGCCCGCCACACCCACAAACCGGGCGCGGACTCAGCAGCGGCCGCCGGAGCTGACGGACTTGCGATTGCCGTGACACCCAGCCACATCAGGTACACCGCACCCACCCCTGTCAGCACCGTGAGCATCAGCGGTGAGCGGGCCACCAGTGCGGCGACCCCGGCTGCCACCACAACCGTCAGCGCCACATAGCCGGCGAGCAGCCCGCCCACGGCGGGCAGCACCGTGCGGTCCCGAAGTCCGGCCCGGATCGCGTACGCCCAGTCGGCACCCGGTGTCAGCACCAGCAGGAACGACACTCCCCAGAACGCGACGACCGTCCCGATCGCCATGACGTGCATCTCCCTCCACAGACCTCGATGGCTTGAGGGAAAGACTAGGTACGAATCGCGAGGAAGTGCTTCCAAACTTGCGCTGATCACGGCTGTCTAGGGGATAATCTGCCTCGTGGACGACGTGGATCGGAAGATTCTTGCGGAGCTGCAGCGGGACGGTCGGCTCACCGTGACCGAGCTCGCCGAGCGCGTCCGGCTCAGCGTCTCGCCCTGCCACCGGCGTCTGCGCGCCCTGGAGCACTCGGGGGCGATTGCGAGCTATCGGGCACACCTGGATGCCCACGTCCTCGGGTTCGGCTTCGACGCCCTCGTGTTCGCCACCATGCGCGACGCCGACCGCGACACCGTCGACGCCTTCGAGAACGCTGTCGCCGCCATCCCCCACGTCCTGCAGGCCCAACGGCTCTTCGGCGACCCCGACTACCTGCTGCGCGTCGTCACCCGCGACCTGCACGCCTTCCAGCAGCTCTACGACGACCGCCTCGCCACGCTCCCCGGTGTCCAGCGCCTCACCTCGACCCTCGTCATGAAGAGCATCGTGGACAACCGGCCGCTGCCTCTCTAGCGGGCCGTGGCGGCGGCCATGCCGCCTCGCGTCGGAGTCGGTCGCCCGCACCGGACGCGACCTCGCGTGCCGGATCACAGAGAGGTGGCGTTCTTCCCGGCCCGCCCCTTGTCGGACTTGTCGTAGAAACTCCTGAGTCGGTCCGGGATCCACTCGTTCCCCATCAGGGCGTAGCCATACCAAGTCTCCACAGCCAGCTGCTCATCGAGCGGTCGGCCGATGACGTCGAAGATGGTCTCCTTGGCCGACTCGAGCGCGGTCTGGTCGTTGCGCAGGATGGTGGCCATCATCGCCTCGGCTACGTCGAGCAGCTGGCCGTGCGGCACCACCTTCGACACGAGGTTCGCACTGAGCGCGCGCTGTGCGTCTACCGGCTCGCCGGTGAGCAGCATCTCGGAGGCGAATGTCCGCCCACGTCTGCCGCAGCAGTTGGTGGGTCTCGAGATCGATTGCGTTCATCACCTCCGGCCGGTTCAGCGTGATGTAGGCGACCTCGCCGCGTTTTTCGTACAGGACCTTGGACATGGATTACCTCGAGTGTCAGAGAGACGAAAGAACGACCAAGCCCATTCCTTGAGAACGTTCTTTTGCACCTTTCCGGTGACGGTCATGGGGAACTAGAAAATGGACGCGCTTCGGATCGTCATAGTCGGCCAGATCCGGCAATCGCTGATCTTGCGCTGTCGTGCGCTGATCAGGATTCGGCTTCCCGACCGACCCGGCACGTAGGCCAGCTCGCTCGGCCGGTAGGCCGGGTTCACCGAGACCAGGATCGCGCCGATCTTTGCGGTCGCGTACTGGATGATCGCCCGACTCCAGGCAGTTCGGCGACCACAGCGCGCCCCGGTCACCTTGCCAGACCCGAGCGCGACCATGACGCGTCGAGCCGGGCGTAGCTGAACCGCGCATCCCGATGCACCGACACCAAAACCTCGTTGTCCGGGAACCGGTGCGCCGCAGCCTCGAACGCCGCACCGATGGTCAGGCCCCGCCGCGGCTCGATGCGCGCGCCCAGCCGGTAGGACGTCTCCGTGAGATCCACGCTCATGTACAGCCAACCCCTCTCCCACCCGAGCAGCGAATCAGGATTCACGATTCACCACAACGTGGCGCCTGGCACGTTTGCCGACCGGCCACGAGACCCGCCGGCTACGGACCCGAGACGTCGACAGCGCTGCTCGTAGAGTGGCGACGTGCCGGGCCGGTCAGGCCGCGGGCAGGACGACAATGCACATGTCCGTGACGCGAGGGAGCCGCTGCCGTGCAGCCACAGCAGAGCGACGTCGCAGCTGCCCAACCTGCCCCGCCCGAGAAGCTGACCGCCGCCCAGGCCCGCCGCGTCGCAGCGCGGGATTCCATCCTCGCGGCGGCCCGCGAGCTGATCGCCGAGGACGGTTTCGCCGGAGCCCAGGTCTCGCTGATCGCCGTCCGCGCCGGCGTGGGCGTCGGCTCGATCTACAAGCACTTCCCGTCCCGGGCCGAACTGTTCGCCGAGATCTACCGCGACGTCGCCGCGCGAGAGTTCGCCCACGTACAGGCCGCAGTGGCCGAGACCGGCGGCGGAGCCGGCGCGAGGATCGCCGCCGCGGTCGCCACCTTCTGCGCCAGAGCGCTGCGAGGCGGTCGATTCGCCTACGCACTCCTCGTGGAGCACAGTGAGCCCGACGTCGACGAGCACCGCCTCGCTTTCCGGGAGGGTTACCGGACCCTGTTCCGGGAGGTGCTCGACCAAGGAATCGACGCCGGTGAGATTCCTGACCAGGACACCGACACGGCAGCTGCAGCCCTGCTGGGGATCATGACCGAAACCCTCGTACGCCCCTTGGCCGATCCCGGCAAGAACAGGGACTCAGAGGCGCTGATCAGGCAGGTCGTCGACCTGTGCTTGGCCACGGTGCGAGCCCGCAAGCTCGGCCGACCCGACGTCTGACCAACCGCAGGCCTTAGCCCGTCAGGCATCTACTCAGCCCGGCAGACCGTCGGGCGGCGAATTCCGCAACGCCTTGGCGGGGCTTCACGCGACGCCGTACGGACTCCGGCTACCGTCGTACCCGGGTTCTACTTGATCGGCGCTGCTGAACACAGACACCAGCCACCAACGCCACCGACTGGACATAGGGCGTTGGGAAATTGAGTCCGCTGAGCGAGCATCGACCAAAAGGGGCGGTAATGCTGCCAATATCTGTGATGCCGGAAGATCTGCGCTGCGGGGTCTTCATCCCGCCGTGGTCACTTCCGTTGACACTGTCCCCGACCGCGGCGATCCGTCGAGAAATCGAGTTCGTCGAGTTCCTGGACCGGATCGGCTACGACGAGGCATGGATCGGCGAGCACCATTCGGGTGGGATGGAGATCATCGCGTCACCCGAGCTGCTGATTGCTGCGGCGGCCGAACGCACCAGCCGCATCCGGCTCGGCACCGGCGTGATCTCGCTGCCGTTCCACAACCCGTTGATGACAGCCGACCGAATCGTGCAGCTGGACCATCAGACTCGCGGGCGAGCGATGTTCGGCTTCGGGCCCGGCCTGCTCCCGGCGGATGCGTGGAGGCTCGGAATTCCAGCCGACGAGATACGTGGCCGGATGGCCGACGCGGTGGATGTGATCGTGCGCCTCCTTGCCGGCGAGATGATCACCCAGAGTACCGACTGGTACACCCTGCGGGAGGCCGCGCTGCACGTCGGACCGTTCACTCGGCCGCGTCCCCACTTGGCGGTAGCAAGCTCGATCACGCCCTCGGGTGGGCGAGTCGCCGGTCGCCATGGGCTGGGCATGCTGTGTCTCGCGACCAGTAGCAGCCAGGGATACGAGGTCCTGGACGTCAACTGGCGCGTCGCCGAGGAGCAGGCCACCGAACACGGGCAGACCATGGACCGCTCCGCGCTGCGGCTCGTCGCGCCGTTCCACATCGCTGCGTCCAGGGACCAGGCCCTGAGCGAGGTACAGGCGGGACATGAGCGGTGGTGCAGCTATATGGACGACACCAACGAAGGCGGCGCCGCGTTGATCGGCCTCGACAGCCTCGAGAAGATCAACGAAGGGCGCGGCGCCATCGGGACGGTGGAGGATGCGGTGAACGCCCTCGACGGCTACTGGACCAAGTCCGGGGGCTTCGGCTGCATCCTCATTCAACAGACCTATTGGGCCGACGAAGAGGTCAGCCGACGGTCCTACCGGACGTTCGTCGAGGAAGTCATGCCGGCGTTCACCGGTTCGACAAAGCCACGGCACGAGTCCTGGGAGTGGACGCGAAACCGTCGAGCGGACCTGAGCGCGGGCAGTCGCCAGGCTGCCACCAAGACCATCCAGGACCACTTCGCCGCAACGGGCGCCGGCACGGCCGGGCCGGCGCCGGTGTAGCCGGACGGCTAGCCGACTGGATTCGCCCGCGATGATGCGGCGCTCGGCCCGGGATCACGTGCGGCCCCCATCGTGAGCGATCGCTATCGGACCCGTCCGGCATCACCGAGTCGCGATTCGCCCTCCTCCAGCAGCACTCGTAGTGCTCGCAGGGCATGGTATGTCCGCGATTTCACGGTGCCGGAAGAGACGCCGAGCCGTCGCGCCGTTTCGGCGATCGACCGACACTGAAAGTACCGCTCCATCAACACGTCGCGGTGCTTGGGCGTGAGTTCATGGATCGCGTCGGTGAGCACCCGACGCTGCACGATGCGGTCGACGTCGTCCACCACATGTGCCGCAGCCGCCACGTGCTCGCAGTATGTGGTCATCGACAACTTGGTGCGTGCGCGCCAGACATCGATCAAGTGGTTACGGGTCGCGGCGAACAACCACCTGCGCAGCGCATCCGACGTGGGTTCGAGATGACCGGCTCGTCGCCAGGCACGGACGAACACTTCCTGGAGGACATCCTCGGCGAGAGCACGGTCCCGAGTGAATCGATAAATGAATGCGTACAGCGACGGAGCCGCCTGCTCGTACAGCGATCGAACGAAGACCTCGGAATCGTTCTCACCTGGAAAGCAAGGCGCGACATTCGACTTCCCCTCATGGCTACCCATAACGGTAGACGGTCCTCCAAACAATATTTCAACCAGGACAAGCGCTCGCGGGAGACACCGCACCACCGATCGAAGATCCTCTACAAAATCTCGATATGCGACCGAGAATCGATAACAGAACAGCGCTGCGCGGCCGGAGATTTCCAGCAGCCCACGGCCTCCGCAACGGGACAGCCGGGAGTGGGGCGCAGCGTCGCGCGCCTCCCTCCTCCCCGCTCCGGCGCGTTGTGCCGGATCGCCCCACGTTCAAAGATTCTCTATGGCAGGCGTGTAACCCCAGTTGACCGCACAGAACTCCAGCGGGGGCGGCATTTTCTACTCAGCGTTGAGGCATTTCCTGCTTCAGGGTTGCGGGAGCGGATCCGACGTGGGGCGCTCCTGGCGCCAGCCGCCCGGCGTCATTCCGTACCGCCGCCGGAACGCCCGCTCGAACGTACGGAGATCGAGAAACCCGACGGCCGCCGCGATGTCCGATATCTTCCGCCAGTTCTGCCTCCGGTCGGACAACATGGCCTGTGCCGCTTGCAGCCGTTCCTCGCGAAGGTACGCACCAGGCGTGGTCCCGATCCGCTCGAACAGGGTGTACGCGTGGCTGACCGACACGTGGTGGCGCCGCGCCAGTTCCTCGACCCGCAGGTGCGGGTCGGCCAGACGTTCGCGGACGTGCCTGCGCATCATGTCGAGCAACACCTCCTCGGGGCCGCCCCCGCCCGGCACGGAGGGCGTGACGTCTCGCAGCGCCATCGCGAGCAGAGCAATCGCCGCGTGCCCGGCGTCCGTCCGTTGCCGGTCGGTGAGGTCGTCGGCCACGTCGAACAGGCGATCCAGGTAGGCGGACAGCATCTGCATGGCCGGGGCCGTGGCAGCCACGCTGCGTGCGCACGCCTCGGTGATCTCCGCGGTCAGGAGCGGGAGCATTTGGCGCGGGAAACGCAGGGTCAGGCTCCAGGTCTCGGTCGACGAGACCCGCTCGAAGCGGCTACGCGACTCGCACAGCACTCCCGTACCCGCCGGCTGCTCGGCGCTGCGGTCGTGCTGGCGGACGCGGCCCCGTCCGGCGCTGTATACGCAGAAGAGCAACCGGTCGCATGTCGACGCCCTTGCTGCCATCCGGTCCGTCCGGAATGTCATCATCGGCTCTCCCCAGTGTGACCGAGAGAGCGTGAGAGCCTCCCCCAACTCCTGGACCGCCACGCGCCCACGGAAACCGGGACCCGTCCGGGCGATCATCGGTAGGAAGAACTCACCGGCAACATCTTCCAACTCCTCACCGGAGAACTCGCGGATCTGCACGGCCCTGAGGCTAGTTCCGGGCCATCCGCCCAGGTAGGAGCGGTACGAGTGCTCTTACTACTACCATCTGGACGGCCAGCGCCGCCCGCACGGCTGGTGTCGTGATCAGCAGAGTCGGACCACGGACGAAGGCTGCCCGGTTAGACCCGCGGCGGGCGATCTGACCCTTTCGAAATGCAATAAAGATCGCCCACAGTTGCCGGTGGCGGAGTTAGCCTCGTGTCGTGCAGATTTACGAGTACGCAGGTGAGGAGTATGAACACGTCGCCAGTGAGTTCTCCATACCGTTGATCGCACGGACGGGCCCCGACTTCCGCGGGTGGTCGGCGGTTCAGGAGCTGGGCGAGGCTCTCACGCTCTATCGATCGCATTTCCGAGGGCCGATATCGGCGGTCCGGACCAACCGGATGGCGGCGAAGGCTTCGGCGGACGACGGGATGCTCTTCTGCTTACAAGAGATGATCTGCCAGGGTTACATGCGTCAGCGCGGCCGTTGCGCCGAGCTGGTGGCCGGCACGGGGGTTCTGATCGAGGCGCGGAGTCCCTCCGAACGGACCTCGCAATCCGAGGCCCAATTGCTGACCTTGCGTTTCTCGCGCGAGCTTCTTCCGCTCCGCACCACCGAGATCACCGAGGCCTGTGCGCGCAGCGCGGACCCGGCGGCACCGGCCATGCAGATGCTGTCCGGCTACCTCGGACGACTCCTCGATGTCGCCGACCGCCTCAGCGAGCCGCAGCGGCTGGACGCCGGGCGGGCCGCGATCGAGATGCTCACGATGGTGCTGCGGGACGTCGCTCCGTCGGTACCCGGCGGGGACGGCCCCGAGGATGTGCTGCTCGACATGATGCGGACGCACGTCCGCGAACACCTCGCCGACCCGCAGCTGCGGGTCGAGGAGCTCGCGCGCCGGCACCACGTATCGGTCAGGCACGCGTATCGCCTGTTCACCCGGATCGGGACCACCCCCGGTGCATACCTTCGCGAGCAACGGCTGCTCGCGGCACAGGTGATGCTCGCCGACCCGCGACACGCCCAGCTCAGACTGTCGCACGTCGCGGCTGCCGTCGGGTTCCTCGACATCCGGACGTTCGAGCGGGCGTTCCGGCGGCAGTACGGGATGACGCCGTGCGGCTGGCGCCGTGAGCGCTGCCCCTCCCGAGCCGCTCCGCAAGCCTGAAGCAGGAAATGCCTCAACGCTGAGTAGGAGACGCCGCCCTCGTTGCGGGGCTGGTGCGCTCAACTGGGGGACCCACCGTCGGAAGGACGTTCATACCTGATGACCTTCGAAGTCACCGCCGACGCCTACGGGCGCCACATGGGTCGCTTCTCCGAGCCGCTCGCGGGCCGATTCGCGGACTTGTTGCAGCTACGGCAGGGCCGGCGCGTGCTGGACGTCGGCTGCGGACCAGGCGCACTCACCGCCGTGCTCACCGAACACCTGGAGGCCGGCGCCGTCGCCGCAGTCGACATGTCCGAGTCGTTCGTGGCCGCAGTCCGGACGCGCCTGCCCGGGGTCGACGTCCGTCGCGCCGCCGCGGAGCACCTGCCGTTCGATGACGCCGAGTTCGACGTCGCAGCCGCACAGCTCGTCGTGCATTTCATGACCGATCCTGTCGGCGGCCTGACCGAGATGGCCCGCGTCACGCGACCCGGCGGGCTCGTCGCCGCCTGCGTCTGGGATTACGGGGGCGGTCGAGGCCCGCTGACCCCGTTCTGGCGGGCGGCGCGCGACCTCGATCCGGACGTAGCCGACGAGTCCGATCGCGCCGGGACGCGTGTCGGCCAGCTCGCCGAGATGTTCGCCGCAGCGGGACTGCGGGACATCCAGTCCTCGGAACTGGCCGTCACGGTTACCTACCCGACTTTCGAGGACTGGTGGGAACCGCTGACCCTCGGCGTCGGCGCCACCGCCAAGTACATGGCCGGGCTCGACGACGCACGGCAGGCGGCGTTGCGGGCCCGCTGCGCCGCGCAGCTTCCGCCGCCGCCGTTCGAGATCACGGGCGTCGCGTGGGCGGCAGTGGGTGTGGCGGGCTGATCCCAGCGGCCGGGCTCAGACGTCACAGGAGTGGTGACGGAGAGTTCTGGCCGAAATACATCGCACCAGCCCATTCCCACATTCGACTCTTCCCCAATGTGTGCTGAGCGATGGTGTCCAGATCCCGCATCTGTCGCCCTAATGAGCATTCGTCCTGAACGGCGACACTGCCGACCGTATCGACGAGCAACCGAACAGCAGTGCGGCATTCCGACACCGTGTGGACGAATAGGCCTGCGAGCTGGGCCCGCTGCCCGATCGACGGGTCATCGCCTGCCACGATCACACTCCACACGGTGCTGACGGTGTCGTACGCATAGCTGCGCGCCGCGCCGACCATCGCCCGCGCCCGAGCGACAGCAGCCCGGACGCGCGGTGCATCCCTCGCAGGAATCATCTCCGGCATCAACACCTTGGCGTCGAGAATCGAGGTGGCCACGTCGCAGGCGTCGAGCGCAGTGCCCAGAGGGACGCCGACGAAGTTGACCACGACCATTCCACGCCAGCTGTAAAGCGGCCCGGACCGATAGCTCCGACCATGGTCCCAGGTGTTCTCGGCCGGCACGAACGTGTCGGTGATCGTGTAGTCGTGGCTCCCGCTTCCGGTCAGTCCCAAGGACCGCCAGGTGTCCAATACGTCCCACTGGGCTGCAGGCAGCATTGCTATACGCCTCTCCGGCGTGCCGTCAGCCAGTAGCCGAGGCGACCCGTTTTCCGTCACCCGAGCACCGCCCACGATGACGTCCGCGTGGGTCACCCCACTACCGAACGACCATCGGCCTGACAGGCGGTAGCCGCCGTCGCACACCTCGAGGGTCCCGGCCGGGGTGAGCCACCCGGCGGTCACCGCATCCAGATCGGGGTAGAGCGACCGGGCGGTGGCTTGTTCGATGTTGGCGCTGTAATAGCCGCTGTCGGCGCCGATCTGCGCGCACCACCCGGCTGAGGCATCAGCACGAGACAACGTTTCGACGATTTCGATCTGTCGGCAGATGTCGACTTCGGGTCCGCCCCACGTGGCGGGCATGGCCATTCGAAACACTCCGGCCGACCGCAGTGCGTTCACAACCGGCCCGGTCAGGCGGCGAGCGGCTTCCACCTCGGCGGCGTGCTCCCGCAACAGCGGCCCGATCCTGACGGCGTTGGCGAGGATGGTGGCGCCGTCCAACGCCGGCCCGCTATCAACCTTCATCAGCACGATCCTTCATCCCGTCGAATGTCTTCTTCGATGACCTGGCCACGGCTTCCGGCGCCGGCGAGGTAGGGCGTCGATCCGGGCAGACGGGGCCCTCGAGCACGTATCCGCACGGAGGACGAGAATCCGCAGTGGCATCGGGTGCCTTCAGTTGACCGCACCGGGCTATCTCGGGGCAGGCTTTTTCTCGTCAGCTGTGCGGCATTTCCCGACTGAAGGTTGCCGAAGCGGATCCCGGGTGGCAATGCTCACGGCGGCAGTCACCCGGCGACATCCCGTACTGCTGCCGGAACGCCCGCTCCAACGTCCTGCGATCGAGGAACCCCACCGCAGCCGCGATGTCCGTCGTCCCGAGCCGCGAGTACCGCGGGTCGGACAGCATCGCCCGCGCCGCAAGCAACCGCTGTTCCCGGAGATACGCAGCGGGCGTGGTTCCGATCCGCCCGAACAGGGTGTATACGTGCCTGACCGACAGATGGTGCCGGCGCGCCAGCTCCTCGACCCGCAAGTGTGGTTCGGCCAGGTGTTCGCGCACGTGCGTCTGCATCATGCCTAACAACACCCCCTCCGGGCCGTCTCCGCCGGGCACCGTGGGTGCGACGTCCCGCAGCGTCATCGCGAGCAGATCGATAGCGGCCCGCCCGGCGTCCAGCCGCTGCGACGCGGTGAGCTCGTCGGCCATCTCGAACAGTCGACCGAGGTAGCCCGACAGCAACCGCATGGCGGGCGCTGCGGGGTTCACGCTGCGCGCACAGACGTCGGTGATCTCGGTAGTGCGGAGCGGGAGCAGCTCGCGGCAGAACCGCAGGTTCATGCACCGGGTCTCGGTCTGCGAAACCCGCGCGTAGGGCCTTCGTGCCTCGACCAGAATGCCCGTGCCTGCCGCCAACTCGACAAGGCGGTCATGCTGCCGGACTCGGCCCCGGCCGGCCAGGTATACGCAGAAGACCATCACGTTGTCTGCCGACGCGCTCGTCGCCATCCGGCCGGTCCGGACCAGCGACACCGGCGCTCGGAAATGCGACCGAGAAAGACTGAGGGTCTCGCTCAGCTCGTGGACCGCCGACCGCCCGCGGAAGTCGGGACTCGGCCGGGCGATCATCGGTACCCAGATCTCCCTCGCGACGTGTTCGAACTCCTCACCGGAGTACTCGCGAATCTGCACGGCCCCGAGGCTAGCGCCGGCACCGTCCCAGGTCAGAAGCATTCACTTGAGGAGTGCGCCGAGCACTGGTGGTGAAACCACTACCGCCGTGACGAGCAGGAGCCGCAGAACGGCACGCTCGTGTGACGACACGAGACACAGGTCGACCGGCACAGCCGGGCTGCCGGCGTCAGCAGGGCCGCTTCGGATCCACTCCCCCGCACTCTCGGGCAAGAAACGCCGCACGGCTGGCGAGAAAATGCCGCATCCGAGATGGGAAAGTGAGGTCAGCTGAGATGACCTGTTGTCCCCCTTGCCCGTACAGCTCGTTCGTCAACCGACGACAGAAAATCCTGTTCATGTCGGCGTTTCGATCGTGACCATCAGCCCGGTGTGCGAAAAGGAATGATTCTGTGGTGCGATATCGGAATGTCGTCTGGGACAGCGCGCGCTGGGACGGCTTCACGTTCCGCGACGACGACATCGTGATCAGCACGCCGCCCAAGAGCGGCACTACCTGGCTGCAGATGATCTGTGCCCTGCTGGTGTTCGGAACACCGGAGTTCGACGGGGACCTGGGCGAGGTGTCGCCGTGGCTCGATCTGGTCATGCAGCCGCGAGAGGCGGTGGTGGCTTCCCTGGAAGCTCAGCGGCACCGCCGGTTCATCAAGACGCACACGCCGCTGACCGGGGTGCCGTTCGACCCCCGGGTGTCCTATCTGTGTATCGGCCGCGACCCGCGCGACGTCGGCATCTCATGGGGAAACCACCTGGCGAACATGGACCTGCAAGCGGTCCAGCAGGCACGGGACGCGGTCGACCTCGCGACGGCGGACGACCTCTTGCCCGCCGTACCGCCGCCTGAGGCGACGTCCCGACGCGACCGGTTCCGGCACTGGATGCTGGACGCCACGCCGGTAGCGGACAGCGGTTCCAGCTTGCGCTTCACCCTGCATCACCTCGCCACGTTCTGGGACACGGTCGACTCGCCCAATGTGGTCTTGGTCCACTACGACGACCTCAAGGCCGATCTGCCCGGCGAGATGCGGCGGCTGGCTCAGCGACTGGACATCACCGTGCCGGAGTCGGCCTGGCCGTCGCTGGAGCGGGCGGCGACGTTCGACGACATGCGAGAGCACGCCAACCGACTCGTCCCGGACTCCGGCCTGGCCAAGCGGGACAAAAAGCAGTTCTTCCACCGCGGCGTGAGCGGGCAATGGACACAGGTGCTGGAAGACACCGATCTACGGGAGTACTCGGCGCGCGCGGCCGAGCTGGCCGGGCCCGACCTGTTGGGATGGGTCCACCACGCGCCGGTCACTGTCTCGTCAGCCGAACCGCCACGGGCGAAGCCGCGCGGGGCGAGTTCGTAGATCGTGGGTGGCGATGCTCACGCCGCCAGCCGGCCGGCGTCGTCCCGTACTGCCGCCGGAACGCCCGCTCGAACGTGGTGAGGTCGTGGATCCCGACAGCAGCCGCGATGCTCGCCATCCCGAGCCCGGCGTACCTCGGGTCGGACAGCATCGATCGCGCCGCGAGCAGCCGCTGCTCGCGAAGGTACGCACCGGGCGTGGTCCCGATCCGCTCGAACAGGCTGTGCAGCCGGCGAACCGACACGTGGTGCCGCCGCGCCAGCTCCGCGACCCGCAGGTTCGGGTCCGCCAGGTGCTCGCGGACGTGCGTCCGCATCATCTCCAGCAAGACCTCATCAGGGCCGTCCCCGCCCGACACGGAGGGGGCGACGTCTCGCAGCACCATCGCCAGCAGATCGATCGCGGCTCGCCCGGCGTCCAGCCGCTGCCCCGCGGTGAGCTCATCCGCTACCTCGAACAGCCGACCGAGATAGCCGGCCAGCACCCGCATGGCCGGCTCTGTGGGGTCGACGGGGCGCGCACACGCCTCGGTGATCTCGGCAGTACGTAGTGGGAGCAACTCGCGGGAGAAACGCAAGGTCATGCCCACAGCCTCGGTCGACGAGATCCCCTCGTAGCGACTACGAACCTCGGCAAGCACTCCCGTACCGGCCGTCAGCTCGACGCAGCGGTCGTGCTGGCGAGCGCGGCCCCAGCCGGCCATGTATATCCAAAAGGCCATCAGATTGTCGGCCGACGCTCTCGCTGCCATCCGGTCGGTCCGGACCGCCGACATCTGTCCGGAATGCGACCGGGTGAGTGTCAGGGTCTGGCCCAGTTCCTGGATCGCCGCCTGCCCGCGGAAGCCGGGACACGTCCGGACGACCACCGGAATGAAGAACTCTTCGGCGGCGTCTTCCAACTCCTCACCGGAGAACTCGAGGATCTGCATGGCGCCGACGCTAACTTCGACCCTCCGCCCCGGGGAGGTTCTCGTCATACCCGTGAGCCAGGGCCGCCCCGGGCCCGGCAGTCCGTCACATGTGGTCGAGATCGAGGTCGACGGCAGGGTCGGCGCGCCCGAGCGCCGAGGCCAGTGAGCTGTCTGCTCCCGGCCCCGGCCGCGCGTCAGGGCGACGTGGTGGCGGTGACGACTGCGAGCGAGTCCATGTAGTCACGCCAGTGGACGACCTTGCGGTTCTCGACGGGACCACCTCTACTCCGTGGCGTGACAGATCAGGCAGCCGAGTAGAGCGCGGTGAGGTCGTCGGCCGGGAGCGCTTCGTTGCCGTAGAGCTCCTGCACCCAGTTGGTCTGGTACACGGTGTCGAGGTAGCGCTCACCCATGTCGGGGGCGAGTGTCACGGCGGTCATGTCGGGCGTGCCGTGCTGCTCGAGCCAGCGGACCGCTCCGGTGACCTGGGTGCCGGTGGAACCGCCGAACAGGAACCCGTGCCTGGCCAGCGTGTGGCAGGTGCGGACGGTGTCGGCCTCGTCGACCATGACCACCTCGTCGACGTAGGACTCGTCCAGCAGCGGCGGCCGCACGCCCATGCCCAGGCCGGGGATCATCCGGCGCCCGCTCGGGCCGCCGAAGGACACCGACCCGACACTGTCGACCGCGACGATCCGCACCGGGCGGTGCCACTCCTTGAAGAAACGAGCGCAGCCCATGAGGGTGCCGGTGGTGCCGGCACCGACGAACAACACGTCCAGCTCCGGGAACTGGCGGGCGATCGCCGGGGCCGTCCGGCGGTAGTGCGCGCCCCAGTTGGCCGGGTTGGTGTACTGGTTGAACCACACGTAGCGCTCGTCGGAGGCGCACAGCGCACGGACGTAGTCGATCCGGGCCCCGAGGTAGCCGGTGGTCGGGTGGGGCTCGGTGATGATGTGCACCTGGCTGCCCAGCGCCTCCATCAAACGGCGGGTGGCGAGGTTGCAGCGCGAGTCGGTAACACACACAAACCGGTAGCCCTTGCTCGCCGCGAGCATGCTCAACGCCACACCGAGGTTGCCCGACGAGGACTCGATCAGAATCGACCCAGGGCGCAGTACCCCGTCCCGCTCCGCCGCCTCGACCATCTCGGTGGCCGCCTTCACCTTCACCGAACCGGCGAAGTTAAATCCCTCACACTTCAGGAAGAGCTGCTGACCGAAGATGTCCTTCACGTCGACATAGAGCTCGTCCTCGTTGAACTGGTGAGGAGCGGAAATGACTGGCATCGGGATCCCCCTCGTCAATGCTGGCGGCCACTCGGCGCCTGCAGGTTTCAACGACTATCCCGCGCAACCGGTTCAACGGACCGGAGATTCCCCGGACTTCTGTGATCGAAGCCGCCGAAGGACGTGTGACGAAACCTACAGCGAAAACGTGAAACGTACAGGGCAGGCCGCCGCTGCCGTTGCTGTTGGCAAAGAACTGAGCGACGAAAAAACCGATAACGTGATCATGTGTACCAGTATTACCATTTTATGGTATTTCCGAACTGATCGTCACGAGTATGCCGGTTTGACTCGATGATCGACGCGTGCGATGCGCATCACGGACGCGCCCCGTCGTCGACGGGTCCTCTTCGGTGAGCGCTCCGGGCCACTGCACCGACGAGACCGAGACCCGCAGTTCAGACCGGCGCTCGGTCACGTCCTGGCGCCGACTCAGCCCATGCCCAGGATCTGACGGAGCCCGGCGGGGTCCCGGTAGAACGGGCGGATCTCGGTGATCCTCCCGTCCTCGATCCAGAAGTGCTCCGAGACGCGCATGGTCCACTGCTCGCCCGATACCGGAGCCGTGCCGTGTGCGTCCACGATCGCGACGACCCGATGGGGTCCGTCGGCCACCATCTCGAGAACCGTGACACCGGATGTCCCACACGTCCGGAAGACCTCGACGCCGGCATCGGTCGCGTCCGCGCCCGTCCAACTGCCGGGCACCGGATGCGACGGAGACCGGGACAGCCGGTAATCGTCGGAGGAGAACGGGGCGACGGCCTCGAGGTCCCCGCGGCGGCGAGAGCGTGGACCTGACGGATCAGCTCACGATTGCGCTCGGTAGTGGTCAGCGTGCTCATCGTCGATCCTTTCCGGGCCGACGCCGGCCGGGGTCGTCGCGCAATCGCTACGTGATGTCGTGCATCTCCCAGCTCGCCCCATCGTCGGACAGGCTCATGAATAGAGTCCTGGGCTAGGTGGAGTTCACGCTTGCCGGATCAGGTCGGCGGCCTTTTCGGCGATCATGATCGTGGGCGCGTTGGTATTGCCATGTGGTGAGGACGGCATGGTGGAGGCGTCGATGACGCGCAGCCCGTCGATGCCGCGGACGCGAAGTGCGGGGTCGACGACCGCGTGGTCGTGGGTGCCCATGGCACACGTACCCGTTGGGTGGTACAGGGTCTGGGTCCAGCGGCGGATGTGCGCGGTGAGTTCCGTGTCGGTGGGGTCGGTCGGCTCCGGCAGGTGGGGCTTGGCCAGGAAGTGGGCGAGAGGGTCGAGGCGGCTGATTTCCAGGAGGATCTTGGCGCCGGCCAGTAGGTCGTCGAAGTCGGATCCTTCGTCGTAGAAGCCGAGATCGATGACGGGTTTGCTGGTCGGGTCGGCGTCGGCCAGAGTGATTCGGCCTCGGCTGCGGGGCGCGACCAACGTGACGAGAGCAGTGAAGGCCGGCGGGGGTACGGGGTGTTGGGCGTTGTCGTTGTATCCGGTGGCCGCGGTGTACAGCTGGATGTCGGGTGGGCCGTCGGTGCCGTCGGTGGACAGGAATCCTCCGGTGTCACTGAAGTTGGAGGCCAGCGGCCCGCGGCGATCGTGTGCGTAGCGCCGGGCCGCGTCCTCCGTGGCGGCCAGTTCGCCCAGGTCGGTGGCACCGGTGGTGACCCACGAAAGTCCGACGCCCGGGTGCTCCTGCAGGTTTTCCCCGACGCCCGGCAGGTCGACCAGCACGTCGATACCGTGTTTGCGCAGGTGTGAGGCCGGCCCGATGCCGGAGAGCATCAGCAGTTGGGGCGAGCCGATGGCGCCGGCGCAGACCAGCACTTCGCGCTCGGCCAGGGCTGTATGTCGGCGTTGGCGGTCCTGGTGGACCACGCCTCGTACCCGGCCTTTGTCGGCGAGGATGCGGGTTGCCAATGCCGCAGTACGCACCGTGAGGTTCGGACGGATCATGGCCGGCCGTAGGTAGGCGTCGACGGTCGACCATCGTCGGCCATCGCGGCAGGTGAGCTGGTAATGCCCGACCCCGTGCTGGTTGCCGGAGTTGAAGTCGTCGTTGCGTGGGAGGCCCCACGCGGTAGCTGACTCGAGCCAGGCGCGTTGCAGCAGGTGTGGCTCGACCGGATCCTCGACGCGCAGCGGCCCACCTCGGCCGTGGATCGGGCCGCCGAGCCGCGCATTGTCTTCCGAACGCCGGAAATACGGCAGGACGTCGTGGTAGCCCCAGCCGTCGGCGCCGAACTCGTCACGCCAGTGGTCGTAGTCCGCCGGCGCGCATCGCATGTAGATCATCGCGTTGATCGAGGAGGAGCCGCCGAGTACCCGTCCTCTCGGTATGTACTGCGCCCGGCCGGTTGAGGCCACCGGCAGCGTTGTGTAGTTCCAGTCCAGCTCCGACTTGAACAGCGAGAAGCACCCGGCGGGCATGTGAATCCTCGGGTCGTCGTCGGTGGGACCGGCTTCCAGTAGCAACACGCGCACGTCGGGGTCTTCGGTCAGCCGAGCCGCCAGAACACAGCCTGCGCTGCCGGCGCCCACGATGATGTAGTCGAACGATTCCACTTCGGCCGGCTGCACGATCAACGGCTCGCCCTCGTCGTGACAGCACCGCGCGTAGCAGCCCGTCTCAGCTCGTCCACGCTTCGAGAATCCAATTCGAGACGCTGAACAGCAAAGAGAGATACCAGTACCAGGCCCAGCAGCAGCTGGCCGATTGTGGGCAACCAGTCTTTTCGTCAGAAATCGCGAGATGAGTCCGGTTTCACGGTATTGCGATCAGGGTCGTCGGCACACACTGATGGCGAAGCCGGCTACGACTCCGGTCTCACCTGGCCGGGGCGGGATGCGGGTCGGGAGGCGTACCGCGATGCCGCGACGGGACGAGCACCTCGATCTCACGGACCCTGCCCAGCCACCGGCCCATCCGGGCGCGGACCAGATCGCCCTCGGCGAGCCGGTCGAAGTCCTTCTCCTCGAGAGCGAACGCCCGCCCCGCGCGGCTGCGCCCGTCGTCGATCGCGATCCAGTACGTGTACGTGACGGGCGAGTCACCGCTGCCGCCGACCTGGTGCCGGCGGCAGCGCACGAGCTGCCCCTGCACCGTCAGCTGCGCGGCGCGGTCGGCGAGTACCAGCGCGATCGGGACGGCGGCGACGATCACGCCGGCAGTCAGCGCGAGGGCGATGGGGTTGCTCACCTCCCACCCGAGCAGCACGCTCACGAGGATCACACCGACGATGGCGAGCGTGAACGCACCGCTACCGGCCAGCAGCCCGTTGCCGACGACCGCCCACGAGGTGCGACCCCAGATCAGCCCCCACGGGCCGGGTGCCCCGTACCGGACCTCGACGAGGTGCCACCGGCCCCCGTAGTCGGACCACGCCCGCGATTCGTCGGCCGCGACGGCGATCGGCAGGCCGGCCACCGCGCGGGGCGCGAGCCCCATGGCCGCGGCGTAGGCCAGCGTCTGCCCCCACACCGTGACGGCCGCGGCGGGCTGCTCGGCGAACCTGCCGCCGGCCAGGTGTTCCCGCACACCGAGCCAGCGACCGGCGACGAGGGCACCGGCCGCGGTGCCACGCTCGGTGTTGAGCCGTTCCACGAGGCTCGCCAGGCCGACGAACACGAGCATCCCGATGCCGTACGCGGCGCCGGCCCCGTCCTCGGGCACGTTCAGCCCCAACAGCGCGGTGGCCGCCGCCGGGACGGCCGCGCTCGCGAGCAGCAACCTGCGATTCGCGCGGCCCCACCGGCGCTGCGAGAACCCGAGCCGTCGCGACTCGTCGATCACCGCCTTGCGGAAGCGCTTACGCCACCTGTCCAGGTTGCGGTTGCCCTCGGCGAGCGCTCCGGTGGCCACCACCCCGTCGACGGCCAGCGCACGGACGTGGTCGAGCACCATCTGCTCGTAGGGGCGCAGGGCGGGGGCCTCGCCTCGGCCCAGCCGCACCAGCGCGAGCTCCGGGCCGATCTCCTCGATCGACACCAGGCGGCGGGCGGCGAGGTCGAGCAGCGTCGCGGCGACGGCATGGCCGGTGAACCGCCAGCCGTTCGTCATCAAGCCGGCGAGTGCGGGCGACTCCGGCCCGAACTGCCCGGTCGGCGGGCCCGGCTGTGGCGTCGCGCCGCGGGTGGCCATTGCCATCAGCCCGAACAGGAGGAACCACAGCGCCGCCGCAACCGCGGCGGCGCTCCCGGCGAACACCGGGTGGGCCAGCACCTCCATCGCCTAGAACCGCACCTGTACCGGGCCGCGCTCGACGCCGGCCGGCTGGAAGAACTCCCGCTGCCAGAACCCGGTCGTCGCGGCGACGAGCGCCGTCGGGACCGTCTGCACGGCGTTGTTGTAGGTGAGGACCGCGTCGTTGTAGTACTGCCGCGCGTAGGCGATCCGGTTCTCGGTGTCGGCGAGCTCGGCCTGCAGGTCGGCGAAGTTCCGCCCGGCCCGTAGCTGCGGGTACGCCTCGGCCACCGCGATCAGCCCACGCAGCGCCCCCGACAGCATCTCCTCGGCCTGTGCCTGCTGCGCTGGACCGTGGGCGCTGATCGCCGCCGCACGCGCAGCGACAACCGAGTCGAGCGTGGCGCGCTCATGCGCCGCGTAGCCGCGGACGGTCTCGATGAGATTGGGCACGAGGTCGTAGCGGCGCTTGAGCTGCACGTCCACCTGGGCCCAGGCGTTGTCAGCGGCGTTGCGCCCGCGGATGAGCGAGTTGTACGTAGCGACGAACCACACGACCAGCAAGAGGGCGACCACCAGTAGGGCGGACGCGACGACAAGGACAACGTTCACAGGTGCTCCGGGGATGAGGGCCGGGTGTCGGCCGCCTCACGACGTGCGGCCTGCCCGTCACGATCACGCCACCAGCGTAGGAACCGGTGCCCTCAGGACATAGTGGACAGCCACGGAATTAACCGAGCGGACGGCCCGTGGTAGGCCTGCGGAGGGCGAAGGGCCCCACCAGCGCCGATCTCGTCCCCGTGGTGCCGTCGGACACTCAGCGCCGAGTCGCCTCGCCCTGACGGCCGGAATCCATCGCACGATCGATCTCGAGGAGACCTGCAGCGACGACGTCCGGTGAGAAGGCGACGGCGTGCAGATCCGCGACGATCACAACACCTCCGGCGTACCGGTGCTGCCCGGGAATGGCATGGAACCCGTCGGGGATCGCGAAGCCGTGCGGCAGGCCGGTCGGGAGCAACGTGAGCGCCCCGACGTCGAGAGAGGCCCCCGCCCTACCCAACGCCCTCGACAAGGCGCGCGTGGTGATCTGTCCCCGATCGGCCTCGAGCGGATCTGCGACGCTGCACAGCAGCTCAGCAAGCCACTGCGGTGAGCGGTCCTGAAGCGGACCGCAGATGCCACTGTCGAACCGGGCGCGCATCGAGCCGGTCGATGACTGCCCACCGAGCTCCCAGCTCAGCGTGACTACCGGGCGATCGCCCGGCAGCTCGCCGCGCAGGTCACCGACTGACGACGCACCCGAGACCAGGTCGCCGTCATCGTGTCGCTCGCGGCGCGACAACACGAGGTCCACCAGCGGGGGCGTCCACTCACGGTCGCCGTCCGACCATCGCAGTGCCGCCGTGCCGAGGGTGGGCCGCAGCGCGCTGTCCACCGCGTCGATCACGCCCTCCATGGCACGCGCCGTGACGGCCCACGCGACGGCGTGACCCGGTGGATACCGGGTGAGCACCTGCACGGTCCAGTCGTCGGCGGCCACCGCGGTTCCTCCGTCGGGGGTGCGCACCCGAATCCTTTCGAACGAGCCACGCCCACTGCTACGGATCCCAGCCGGGCATGGGCGCGAACTCTGCGGAGACCCTACCGGACAGCGCAGGCGACGCTCGGAACTCGTCCCCCAGTAGGTCCGCCACCACCGACTCGGCGCAGAGCCAGCGCACCGGCCGACCACGCGCCGCCTCCATCTGACGCCGCGCCTGGCCGATCAGTGCCCGGAGGCCGGACCCGGCCGACCATCGGTACCAGTCATGCCAGTCCTCGCTCTTCTGATCGACGAAGCAGGCGTAGTGCCCTTTGGCCTCCAGCAAGGTCTCCGTGTCGATGCCGTCGAACCAGATGTCCTTGCCGTCGGGGTGCCGGACGACGTACTCGAGGTTCGGCGGCCCCCCGCCATAGGACTGCCGCACCCAGCGCTCGTACCGACGTGACGCGGCGCTCATCGACCGCTTCGGTGGCGTCCCCCACCTGCCGATGGGAACGAGGCGGCCCTGGCCCTCTGCCGGAGCTCCTGCCACGGTCACCCGCCCGGGTTCGCCTCGTTACAGTAACATCACGGTAAGTGAGCGAGGTGGCCAGCGAAGAATCACCCGGTGTCTGCGAAGCAACAGTATGTAATCGGTCAACCGACCGAACATCGCATGCAACCGACCGTTCATCGCACATTGCGTCGCCAACCGGCCAATTGGCTGACCGGACTACTCCGAATCACGGCCGAACGAGCGACACGCTCGCTGCGCTCCGTCATCGGTCGTCGCGCGACACAGGCCAGAGCCGGGCCGCTTTCGAGCACCACGACAGCGCAATCCGACGACGGCCTGTCACCGACGGGATACCGGCCCCGCCGCTGCGGTCGTGGTCGCCAGTTCGACTGCCACGTATCGCGTCCCCCGCGACAGGCTCGCCACCGCGGCGATCAGGCACGCCGCGATGGCGAACCCGAACGCGATGTGGAGTCCGGCCTCGAAGGGTCCGGCGATCAGGCTCGGGAAGAACGCGTTGCCGGTGAGCACCGCAGTATCGGCGGGTGGAACCTGGGCGATGACCGCTGGTCCGAGAAGGTGCTCGATGGGGTTGTAGCCGAGGAACGCGGCGAAGAGCACCGAGACCGGCGGGCTGGCCGCGACAGCAGCAGTTGCGTCAGCCGGCACGTGGTGTGCTTCGAGGCCGGAGGTCAGGGCCGCGGGCAGAGCGGCGGCCAGGCCACTGATCATGAGGGTGAAGAAGATCCCGATCGAGAACACCTGCGCGGAGTTCTGGAAGGTCGAGTTCATCCCGCCCCCGGCGCCCCGGTCGCCGATCGGCAGGCTGTTCATCACCGCGGCCCTGTTCGGCGAGGCGAAGCAGCCCATCGACAGCCCGTTGAGCAGGAGGATTCCTGCGAAGGCCCAGTACGGGAAGTCGATCGGGAGCAGCTCGAGAAGGACGAACGTGAGCGCGGCTCCGACCATCCCCCCGGTGGCGAACGGGCGGGCGCCGAACCGGTCCGAGAGCGCACCGGACAGCGGACCTGCCACGAGGAACCCGACCGTCAGCGGGAGCATGTAGATCCCGGCCCAGAGCGGCGTCTCCTCGAACGAGTAGCCGTGCAGGGGCAGCCAGATCCCCTGCAACCAGATGATCAACATGAACATCAGGCCTCCCCGTCCGAGCGCGGACAGGAAGGTCGACAGCGTGCCGAAGGTGAACGCTCTGATCCGGAACAGCGGGAGCCGGAACATCGGGAAGCGAACCCGCGTCTCGATCACTGCGAAGGCGAGCAACAGCACGACTCCTGCGGCGAGCGAACCGACCACGACCGGGCTCGTCCAGCCCATCGTGTGGCCCCCGTAGGGCTGGATACCACTGGTGATCCCGATCATCACGAGCACGAGTCCGACGGCGAAGGAGATGTTGCCGAGCCAGTCGATCGGCTCACGGGAGCGGGTGCTGATGTCGCGGAGCCGCAGGTAGGACCAGATCGCACCGAAGAGTCCTGCCGGCACGGAGATCAGGAAGACCAGCCGCCAGCTGACCGGGGCCAGTAGTCCGCCGAGGACGAGACCGATGAAGGTCCCGCTGATCCCTGCGACGTTGTTGATCCCCAGCGCCAGGCCCCGCTGGTGCGCGGGAAAAGCGTCGGTGAGGATCGCGCCCGAGTTGCCGACGAGAAACGCCCCACCGACACCCTGGACGATCCGCCAGGCCAGCAGCCAGATCGCGCCTGCGTGTCCGCTCATCCAGGTGATCGTGAGCATCAGCGAGGCGAACGTGTAGATCGCGAAGCCGAGGTTGTACATCCGGACCCGACCGAACAGGTCGCCGAGCCGGCCGACGCTGACCACGAGCACGCTGCTCGTGACCAGGTACCCAAGGATCATCCACAGGAGGTAGAAGCTGTTCTCCGGCAGCAGAGGGTCGAGCTGGATGCCGCGGAAGATGTCGGGCATCGCGATCAGCATGATCGAGGAGTCGATGGTCGCGAGCAGCACGCCGACGGTCGTGTTGGTCAGGGCGACCCACTTGTAGCGGTCGTCGGTCGCGCTCTCACTCGTCGTGGTTCCGGGGGATAGGCCACTGCGCATACGCACAGGCATACCATTGCCTGCCGGCAAGCAACGGAAGAGGGTCGGACGGACGGTGCAGGCGCCCGGTGCCGGGGCCTGATTGGATGGCGGCGATGGGCGATGCAGGAGCAGATGAGTCAGCGGACGCCGCTCCGCGGGCAACCTTCGACGCGGAGGCGGCAGCCAGGATGCGCCGCATGATCGGGAGGCTCGCGCGGGCGATGAACCAGTCCGCATCGAGCGAGGACCTCACCCCGGCACAGGCATCCGTGCTGGCGGTCGTCGTTGCCCGGCGCCGGATCCGGCTCTCCGTACTCGCCCAGGTCGAGGGGCTCAATCCGACCATGCTGTCACGTGTCATCGGCAGGCTGGACGATCTCGGACTCATCGAGCGTGTGGTCGACGAGCGCGACCAGCGCGCAGTCATCGCGTGCGCCACGCCCGCAGGCAAGGCGAAGAGTCAACGCATCCGGGAGCAACGCACGAGGGAACTCCTCGCGGTCATCGAGCTGTTGCCGGCCTCGACGTCGGAGATCCTGCTGACGGCACTGCCCGCGTTCGAAGAGCTCACTGATGCGATCCGCTCACCGGCGATGTCGGGGTTGTCGGACGCCTAGGATTTCCTCCCGCTTCCGCGATCGCGCCCGTACCCGGCCGACGTACCCGCACCGCGGTGTCCCGTGGAAGGGACGGATCGGCGATCAGTCGCCGTCGGGGTAGGTGAAGCGGTGCAGGAGGTCGAGGAGTCGCGCACCCTCGCCCGGTCCCAGGTGCGACGTCAGGCGTTCGGCGATGGGCACGGCGGCGATGTGGGCCCGGTCGAACACCTCCAGGCCGCTCTCGGTCATCTCGACGGCGTGCGTCCGCCGGTCGCCGGGCACCGGCTTGCGTTCCACAATGCCGGCGCGTTCGAGATCGTCGACCACGCGCACCATCGACGCCTTGTCGCTGCCGGTGTACTGCACCAGCGCGCTCTGGCTGAGTGGGCCGCGCGCGTTCAGCGCGATCATGACGGCGAAGTGGCGCAGTTCGAGGCCCTGCGGCCGCAGTGCCTCCACCAGCGCGCTCGCGGCACGGTCGTGGGCTCGGCGCATCAGCAGGCCGAGGGCGAACGGGGACGCGTCGCCGGGAGTGTCGGTGGCTCGTTCGGCGCGGGCCCTGGTGGTCACGGGTGAGACAGTAACAGGCAACACTGATTCGACTGAGACTGTTTCATGTGGCACCATCTAGACCGTGCCTCGGACACCGCCCTCAACGCCGGCCCATCCGGTCACGGCGAGCCGGTAGCCGTGTTCGAGACCGTGGCCGCCACCGCCGCCGAAAAGCGGGAACGCCGTCCTGGCGACGAGTTGGTGCCGGCCGCCGACGTGGTCATGGACCGCGGTTTCACGGTCGCGGGTCGGCCGGAGAGCGTCTGGCCGTGGATCGTCCAGCTCGGCAAGCGGCGAGCGGGCTGGTACCTGCCACGGCGGGTCGAGCGACTGCTGCCGCCGTCACGACGGGCGACGCGGGAGATCGTCCGCCGCTGGCAGCAGCTCGGCCCTGGCGACGTCATCCCTGACTACGGCGGACGCCACGAGACCTTCACCGTGGTCACGATCGAGCCGCCGACCACGCTGGTCTACCGCTCGCGGCGCGGCCTTATCGACGTGAGCTGGTCCATCGTGCTGCGTCCCGACGGGAAGCAGACGCGGGTGCTGTTGCGCCTGCGGCTGGGCTCCGTCCGCCGGAAATGGCTGGCCGTGACGGCCGGTGAGCTGCTCGACCTGCTCACCATCGCCGGGCTGGCCGCAGGCCTCCGGGAACGCCTCGCCTCGCCGTCATGATCGACACCGAATCAGGGGGACCTTGTGAACGCCTCGCAGATCGACCAGATCGGCACCACCGCCTTCTTCGTCGCCTCCCTCCGGGCCGCCGAGAGCGCGCGGCCTGACCGGCTCGCCGACGATCCGCACGCCCAGACATTGCTGGCAGCGGCCGGCATCTCCACGATCCCCGGCGATGTCGCGGAGTTCGTCGCGATCATGGGCGACCAGGTCGCCGTGCGAACCCGCTACCTGGACGAGGCCCTGCTCGCCGCGACGGCGGGCGGGTGCCGCCAGGTGGTGCTGATGGCATCCGGGATGGACTCACGCGGCTACCGGCTGCCGTGGCCCGACGGTACGGAGCTGTTCGAGCTGGACCAGCAGCCGGTGCTCGCGTTCAAACAGGACGTGCTCGCCGACGTGACCACCCGGTGCCCGATCCGTCACGTGGGCATCGACCTGCGCGACGACTGGGCCAGCGGTCTGCGCGCAGCCGGGTTCCGAGACGATCGTCCCGCGGCATGGCTCGTCGAGGGACTGCTCTACGCACTCGACGCCGCCACCGCGGACGGGCTGCTCGAGGCGATCAGCCGACTGAGCGCCCCGGGCAGCACGATCGCCTTCGACCATGTGGAGATGGGCCCCGTGCTCACCGACGCCCTCACGGCGATCGACCCCGGCCTGCTCGACCTGTGGCAATCCGGCCCGCTCGACCCCACCTCCTGGCTGAAGCGCCACGGGTGGGAACCGCACGTCGTCGAGCTGGCGGCGCTCGAGCGCGAGCACGGGCGACCGGTCCACCCCGCCTACGACCCGGCCGTCGCCGGGAGCGCGCACAGCTGGCTGGGAACCGGCCGCCGCCCCGCCTGAGATACCCGGTGGTCACGCGGCGGACGGGCGTGTAACTCCCCTGCTGATCACGACCGCTCTGCGGCGAACCTCACCACCGCTGCGGCCAGCGCCTCGGTCGCCTGGGCGGTGTCGGCCAGCGCGTCACCGCAAACCCGCGGCGGTGGCGCCGTGACCTGACCGCCGGGGAGCACACCGGTCTCTGCCGTGGTGGCGACGGATCGCATCACGTCGTCGAAGTAGGTGACGTAGCCGGCTGCCGCTGGGCACGCCTCGGCTCCGTCGTGCGGGGCCAGGGCCGCGAGCGTCGAGGAGCGCCTGCTCACGTCGTGAACCAGGCCCAGCAGCTCCCCGAGCGGCTCGTCGTCGAATGCGACGTGATGGCGCGTCGGCTCGTGAAGCGCGTGCTCGGCGGTCTCGGCGAACTCCAGCCGCGCGTCACGCGTCGCCCGGCGCTGCTCGGCGAGGTACGCGTCGTCGGCGCTTCCGGGCGCGACCCAGGCCGTCGCCGTCGTCGCGAGCACGCTGCCCTGTTCCCGAGCCCACGTGGCGAAAGCGGCGGGTAGCCGATCCCGGTGCCAGGTGGGCCACACCAGGAAAACAGCCAGCGCGATCACGGCTCCGCCCACCGTGTCGACCAACCTGGTGAAAGCCGAGCCGCCACCCAGCAGGTACGAGACCCAAGCCGCGATCCACATGATGAGCCACAGCTGACCGCTTCCGCGAAATACGAGGTAGCCGGCCAGCAGCCCGCACAGGATGACCGCGTGGACGAGCGGGCTGGTGGGCACCTGCGCGAGCCCCCAGCCCACCAGGGCGCCGACAAGGGTTCCCGCGGTGCGTGCCACGCCTCGGCCGATCGTCTCCGCGTAGTCGGGGAAGAGCACGAGCGCCGCCGTCAGACACATCCAGAAGCCGTGCCCGGCGATGCCGATCCCGCCCCAGTCCCCGGCCGCCCGGCCGACCCACTCGGCAAGGGTCGCGGCGACCGCCAGTCGCATCGCGTGCCGGAACACGGGGCTCTCCCAGCGGAGCTGGGCACGAACGGTCGCGATCGTTCGGGCGAGCGAGGCACGCAGGTCGACGAGGACGCCCGTGTGCTCGGGTTGTGCGGACTCGACCGGTGATCCCGACGCCAGGCGCCGTGCCACCGCGACCGACTCCCCGAGCGGTCCGGAGCCGGCCGGTGGCGTCGGTCCGGTCGGTGGCTCAGCCGTGCGGACCGCCGTCGCGACGACCCGCAACTGCTCGGCCGACGCCCGAAGCGTCGGCTCCCCGGTGCGCATGGCATGAAGGTCACCGGCAATTCGCTCGCCTTCGGTCAGCAGGCCCAGCAGGTCGGCGACATGCGCCTGCCTGCGAGCGGGCAGGAGCGAGACGGCGCGCCACGCGGCCCGGAGCGGGGCGGCGTACGACCGCCGCTGGTCGATCCCGCCCGCCTTCTCCTGGGCACCCAGCGCCAAAGCGTCGTACAGGCCGGACACCGCGAGGCGCTGAGTGCCGTGGCGGGGACCGTAGGGCGGCAGGAACTGGCAGGCGGCACTGATCGCCGCGCCCAGCCCGATCCAGCCCACCGCCTCGCCCGCCGTGGCAACCGCCGGCACCGTCTCGGCCACGATCAGCATGACGATGCTCGCGAAGAGCAGTCGCACACCGAGGCCGACACTCACCACTCGTAGCAGGCCGGATGCGAACATGCCGGCGAACAGAACCACGTAGACGGCGGGCCACACGGCATGAAGGGCCGCACCGACAGACGCCGCGATGGTGAACATCGCCGCGCTCGCCCACGCCACAACGAACCGGTGTCGCTCGTGGGGAATCAACGAGCCCACCCCACCGAAGAACGCCCCCACGCACAGGAGCGTCTCGACGAGCTCGTCGCCGAGTACGAGACCCAAGGCGGTGGCGAGGCAGATTCCGAGCGCGACCCGCAGCAAGCGAGCCCGATCCTGCAGGACCGGCCCGAAGGCAAGCCCCGCCCGGACGGCCCGGCGCAATGCAGCTCGATGTGTGGTCGACGTCATCGGTGCCCATCCCCGTCTCGGCCCGCGCACCTCCTTCGCCGGCCGCTAGCGGGTCCGCAGCGGAGTCTGCCGTGGTGGCGGCTCCCGTGAAAGCCGGCCGCGCCGACACGAGCAGGCACGGCGCTGCCGAGCTTCCGAAGAGTCCGACGCCATCGGAGCAAGCGCTCCGTGATCAGAGACGTGCACTGATCCGGCCCGCCGGGACCTCGGACAGCCGGGCGAGGGCGGCCGCCACCGTCCGCGGCTGCGCGGCCAGCAGCGGCAACCGGACCGCCGGTGAGGCGATTCGCCCCTGCTCGTGCAGCACGGCCTTGAGCACGCACGGGTTGGGCTCGGCAAAGAGCGCTGCGGCCAGGCGCGTCAGCGGTCTGGTCAGGTCCCGGGCGCGCTCGGCGTTCCCGGCCTGCCACGACGCCACCACTTCCGCCCACCGCTGCGTGCGCAGATGCGCAGACGCCAGCACCGCGCCCGCTGCGCCGACGGCCAGCAATGGCCCGGCCACCACGTCGTCTCCCGCGAGCACGGCGAAGCCGGGCGGTGGGTCGGACATCAGGTCCACGACGTCTGCGTCCACGGCTTGCACGGCGTGCTTCATCCCGATCACGCCCGGCAGCCCGGCCAGTTCCCGCAGCGTCGCGGCGGTGAGCGTCCGGCCCGTGCGGTGCGGAACGTGGTAGACGATGAGCGGGACGGTGGACCGGGCGCTCAGCTCCCGGAAGTGCTCGACCACCCCCGCCTCGGTCGGCCGAGCGAACGCGGGCACCGGCACGAGGGCCGCTTCCACCTCAGGCCACCGAGCCAACTCGGCCACAGCCGTGACGCTACGTGCGGTCGCGCTGGTGCCGGCACCGACGACCAGCGCAGCGCCGGTGTCCCGACGAACCCGGGCGCAGACATCGATCACGGCGACGCGCTCGGCGTCGTCGAGAACGGCGAGCTCCCCCGTGGTGCCGAGCGCAACGATTCCGGCGGCGCCCTCGGCGAGGGCGTCGCGGGCCAGTTGCTCCAGCGCTACCGCGTCCACCTCACCGTCCGGCGTGAACGGGGTGACCAGCGGGACGAACAAGCCTCCGAGTTCCACGCCGCTGAGCCTCCGCCCAGCCACACGTCAGGTCCAGTTCACGTAATTGAACCTGAGCATAAGCTGATCTGATGCTCGACGTCCGTCGCCTACGCCTGCTGCGCGAGCTGGCACACCGCGGCACCATCGCGGCAGTCGCCCGCGCGCTCGCCTACACCCCGTCCGCCGTGTCGCAGCAGCTCAGCACCCTGGAACGAGAGGCGGGCACCGTCCTGCTGGAACGCACCGGCAGGCAGGTGACGCTCACCCCAGCCGCGCTCACGCTGGTCGCCCACGCCGAGGTGGTGCTGGAGCGGCTGGAGCAGGCCGCCGCCGACCTCGCCGCGACACGGGAGGGGCCCTCGGGCCCGCTGCGGATCGGCGCGTTCCCCTCCGCGGCGCGGACCATCCTGCCTGCCGCACTCGTAGCGCTGGCGGAAAGCCACCCGCGGCTCGAACCGCACGTGCACGAACTCGATCCCGCTGAGGTCGCCGCAGCACTACGGACGGGCGAGGTCGACGTCGCTCTCGTCCACACCTACGACTTCGTCGCCGCGCTGCCCGAACCCGGCCTGGACACGATCCACCTGTTCGACGAGCCGATGTTCCTCGCCGCGCCGCGGACCATGGAACCCCTCCCCGACGACGACCCATTGCGCCGCTGGCAGGAGGCGCCCTGGATCGTCGCCCCCACCACCACCCGTTGCGGAACCATGACCATGCGCGCATGCGAAGCTGCCGGATTCGTGCCGCGGGTGCGGCACGTCATCGACGATTTCCCCACCGCACTCGCGCTCGTCGGGGTCGGCAGCGGGGTGGCGCTCATCCCCCAGCTCGGCGTGGCCGACCCCGCGCCGGAGATCATGCTGGCGCCGTTGCCGATGCAACGCAGCACGTGGGCGGCCTGCCGACGCGGAGCCCTGACTCGTGCCGCCATCACCGCCTTCGCATCAGCGGTGCGCGCCACAGCGTCGAACCTGCTACCACTGCAGCCGTAGAGCCGAGCACTCACTCGAGGTCGGGGCCCGATCACTGCTCCCTTCTTTTCGTTCGCCGATGCAACCTTTTCGCGCGATCGATTTCCGTGCGCTCCGCAACATATTTTCACTCTTTCGGTTTATCGACCAACGCCGATGGCCCTTCGACTCGAAGTATGCCGGCAGCGCCGTGGCCGGCTGCTGGGCGAGGAGCCACCCGCAGTGCAGTCCTGACTCGACGCTGTCGGACATCTCCAACACGTGGATATCGTCATTCTGTGTTGTCGCGGACTCTGGGCTGGTTGACGTTGTTCCTGGTCGGCACCGACCTGTTCGTGATGTCGCCGCTGCTGCCGGAGATCAGTCGTGGGTTCGCCGTCGGTACTTCCGCAGGGGGCTGGGCGGTGAGCGTGTTCGCCGTCGCCTACCTGGTAGGCGGTCCCACCCTCGCGGCACTCGCCGATCGCGCCGGCCGCCGCGGCGTTCTGATCGCGGCGCTGGCGGTGTTCGCTGTGGCCAATATGGCAACGGCACTGGCGCCGAGCTTCGCGGTGCTGCTGGGGGCGCGCGGCATGGCCGGGCTGGCCGCATCAGGCATCACACCTTCGGTGTACGCGCTGGTCAGCGCGGCGGCCCCGCCCGCTGCCCGAGCCACGTGGTTGGCGGTCGTGACCTCCGGGCTGCTGATCGCCCTGACCATCGGCGCTCCGGCCGGCTCGTTGTTGGCGTCAGCTGTGGGCTGGCAGGGTGTGTTCGTCGTCCTGGCCGTGGCGGCCGCGCTCATCCTTGCGAGCACAGCGGTCTGGACCCGACGCGCGGCGCCGCCGCCCACGGCTGGAGCAAACCCCCTCGGCGCCACGACCATCGCCGGCACGAGCGATCAACACCGGTTGGAGCCTGCGCCTGCTGTGGTGACGAAAGTACGAGCGGTGTCGGTGACCGCCTTGTGGGCCCTCGCGGTCTACGGCCCTTACACCTACCTGGGGACCATTCTGCGAGAGCACCTCGGATTCCCGCCGAGCGTCGCAGCCGGCGCGCTCGTCTGCTTCGGGGCCGGCGCGGTTATCGGCAATCTCGCCGGCGGGCGCCTCGCCGATCGGTTCGGGGGACGGCTGACCAGCGTGATCACCCTGGTCCTGCTCGCCGGTGCGGAGACATGGTTCGGCCTCGCCCTGCACGCTGGGCCCGTGCTACTGCTGGCGTCGCTCGCCGGGATGGCGCTTGCGGCCTACCCGTTCTTCTCCGCTCAGCAGGCTCGTCTCATCGCACGCTACCCCGCGGCCGCCGGCTCGCTGATCGCCTGGAACAACACCGCCATGTACGCCGGGATACTGCTCGGTTCCGCGATCGGGGGGACAGCACTGACCCACTTCGGGCCCGCGCTGCTGGCGTTCGCCGCCGCCGGTGTCGCCCTCCTCGCCGCACTCGTCGCTACCAGCAGCATCACCACGCCGAGCTGACCACGCTGTAGAGGCGTTCATCCCGCTACGAGCGGGAGCGCCGGCCATCTCACCTCCCAGCACCCACCGGCTCCGGCCGTAGCCGCACCGCAACCGCCGGGGATTGACTGCCGTGCCGGCTGCTTTTTCGTTCGCTGGTGCAACCTTTTCGCGCTCTCGACTCCCTTCCACTCCGCAAGATATTTTCAGTCTTTCGGGTTATCGACCAACGCCAATGGCCCTTCGGTCGAGAGTATGTCGAGGACGAACTACGCAATCGCCGGTACCCGACAGAAGATCGACATGGTCCAGCGCTCCGCCTATCGGGTGGAAAAGCACGTCAGCATCGTCACGGAATGCATTAACACGATGAGAGATACGTCATGCCAATTTGGTGAAACGCCTTCGTAGCGTCTCGGACGGCCCTGCTGACATCGCTGCTCACCCGGAGTGGCGGGCGCGGGGCCACCGTCTGACGGGCGGGATGCGGCACGGCCGGGACATCGACGGCCGAGCGCACTCGCTTCGACGCCGCCGTGCTCCCCCGCTTCGACGGCCGTACGTCGGATGGTGCTCACCCCGAGGAACCGCATCCGTGCCCATGCACATCCCCGCTCTGACCACCCGCGTCGCCGTCACGGCCACCGCCGCCGCTGCCGCCGCCCTCGTCGGCTTCCTGCCGGCCCTCAACGGCGCAACCACCTCCACGAAAGCACAACCAGCCGCACCCGCAGCCCCGGTGACCACCCCGACCACCGTCGAGCTACCTGCGCCCCCAGTGGCCCCGTTCATGCCCGGATCGTCCGCCCGCTTCGTGAGCAAGATCGTCGACGCGCACGCCGGGGCCGCCAGGGCGAAGCCTCGGGCATCTGCCCGTGGCGCAGTCCAGATGGTCACCGGACGGGTCTCATCCGGATTCGGCCGCCGCTGGGGTTCGTTTCACGAGGGACTCGACATCGCCGCCCCGATCGGCACCCCGATCCACGCCCCACTCGCCGGCACCGTGATCAGCTCCGGTCCTGCCCGCGGCTTCGGCCTCTGGGTACGGCTGCGGCACCTCGACGGCACGATCACGGTCTACGGGCACATCAACCGCTCTCTGGTGAGGGTCGGCCAGAAAGTGTCCGCCGGGCAGGAGATCGCCGAGGTCGGCAACCGAGGTCAGGCGACCGGGCCGCACCTGCACATCGAGGTCGTCACGCCGGGCGGCGTGAAGATCAATCCGCAGCCGTGGCTCAACCAGCACAGGATCGTCTACTAGCGGCAACGATTCACGACGCCAGTTCGTCCAGCGCCGCCTGCCGACCGGCATCCACAGCTGCGCGAAGCAGGCGCGGGCGTCGCTCGGTACGGCCGATCCTCGCGCTGCCGATCGGAGGGCGGATCTGCAAGGTCGCGGGGTGCGACGCCAGAAGCTGCTCTTCCTCCGCTCTGATGGCCTCGCGGCGCAGCCACGTCTCCAGGGCGCCCGGAGCGCGCCGGGCGAACCATCGCGACATCACCAGACGTTCGCCGCGGGACGGGGCCGACGAGGTCTCGTCCACACGTCGGGTGCGAAGCGCAACGATGTGCGTGGCCTTCTGAGCGAGTGCCGTTCGTACGGGGACCGCTTCGCTCACCCCGGCGTCGACGAACGGTCGCCCGTCGATCTCGATCGGATCGCCCGCGAGAAGCGGCATCGCAGCCGACGCGCGGAGTGCGGCCTGCAAGCTCGACTGGTCACTGATCGTCGTGTGCAGATCGACGGCCTGCCCCGTGAGAGCATCTGTGGCGATCGGGTGGAACTCGACGGTGCTGTCGAGGATCTCCTGAAACCCCATCGGCATGATCTCGGTGTACACGGTGTGGACAAGGAAACGGGTGTCCACGACCGGCTGCCGACGTAGTGCGCGCCTCGGGTCGATGGTCGTCCGCATGATGATCGGGTCCCACCACGCGTGCATGCTGCTTTCGGCGCGACCGCACAGCAGCCACGCTGCGTTCAGCGCTCCCGCGGAGCTGGCGTAGACGGCATCGAACATCGGCAACAGCGCCAGTTGTTCGATGGCGATCGCCATGCCGCTCGAGTAGGCGCCACGGGAGCTTCCGCCTTCGACCAGCAGCACCAGGCGCGCGTCGTCGCTGCGGTCTCCGGGAGTACTTCCTTGTTGCCTGCGGTCACGCAGCAGCTGAAGGACGGTGTCGGTCACCGTTGGAGTCTCCGTCTCGCTCACGATGTCCGGTGCAGCCGGGCGGGCTCGGCGCCGTCCAGCCCCGCGAGTAGGTGCGGGATCTTTGCCGCAGCCTTGGCCGCACTCTCGCGGAAGAGGTCACGCAGCTGACGGCGACGCGGGTCGGCGGGATCGAGACCGCGCTCAGCGGCGGCGCTCGCGTTGAGCCGGCTCCGGGAGATCCAGCGCCTCACATCAGGCCGCTGCGCCCACTCAGCAGCGTTCGCCAGAGTGGGCTGCCACGTCACCAGCCAGTCGAGCGGGACTTCCGGGTACGGCACGACCCGGCACATCGCGTTCTTCTCGTCATCATCGTCGAACCGACTCTCGATGAAGGCGGTCAGGGCTGCACTGAAAACCGGTTGGACTCGGCGCGTCGGCAGAAGAGTGATGACGTCGGGTTCGAACACCACAGCATCTGGCGGCGGCTGGTGAAGGGCGGCTGCGCTGCAGTCGATGTAGAGCGTGTCGGGATCCGCTTCGACGAATCCGTCGTCGAGGACGACGCGGTTCGTCTCGATTGTGGTGACGTACCCGAGCCGAACGACGTCCTTGATTCGCCGGAGTTGCTCGAGCTCGCCCCGGGAGAGGACGGCGGCGCGGAAGGCACGCGGTTCGACGTCGGGATCGAACCGCATCAGAATGCTGTACGACTCCAACAGCTGGAACAGGTGCGCAGGCGACGTCGCTTCTACAATCGCGCGGAAACTGTCGATGCCTCCCTGCATCGTGAGTTCGAAGTTCTCGGCGAACGGCTGCAGGTACGCGCGGTCCATGACCCAGGGATCACGCGCCCTGATCCAGCGGATGCGCTCCGGCTCGACCCCGTTCGCCAACAGCCACAGGCATGCGTCCATACCGGTCTTGCCCGCGCCGACCACCGTGTAGCAGGGATGCCGCCGGCGCATCTCCGGCAGCCCGTTGACCGGTATCAGCTGGACCTGGGACATCACGCTGTACCGCGGTCCGTGCGTCGCCGCAACCTCGGTCCGCACCTGCGTCGCGTCGACCAACTTCTTGGTCACCACAACCTCGACCCGCGACTCGCCGACCAGGGACGCCACGTGATGGTCGCCGTGCGGCCCTCGCCGATATTCGCTCATCGGCAGCCACGTCACACGACCCGACGCCAGGAATCGCTGCCGCATGACCTGGTCGTAGTAGTCGAGGATCTCGGCTTTCGAGGCCAGTTCGTAGCCGCCGGCGTTCGGGCCGCTCAGGTACTTCACACCGCAGCCGAGCTCCCGCGAGCCGACACCGTAGTAGGCCGAAGGCTGGTGGAGGCGGACGAAGGGGTATGCGTCGTTCCAGTGGCCACCGGGATGGTCATGGCGGTCGACCATCACGATCCGGTGGTCGGTCTCATCCAGCAGTGTGTCGACGAACGCCATGGCGGTCGCGCCACCCCCGATGACCAGGTAGTCGGTTTCAATCTTGCCGTCCGGCACGAAAGGGCTCTCCTCGGGACCGAGTTGGAAGTGGTCATGATCGTGCGAATTACAGCATTCCATTCAACCGAGCCCGGTGCGCAGCGGCCGTCCGGTTGTGGACCGCCAACTTGCGCATGGCCGACCGCAGGTAGGCCTTGATCGTCTCCAGGCTGAGCCCGAGTCGGGCGGCGATTTCCAGATTACTCGCGCCCACTTCCGCCAACCGGAGCACCTCTATCTCTCGAGGCGCCAGAATTGACTTCACCTCGATACGCATGGATTGACCGGAAAGATCCTGCTGGATCCGAACCAACCGTGCCCGCATCCCGGGATCTGTCGTGTCGCGAATGACAGCGGCGAGCTCAGCCAGCGCGCCGCGGGCCCGGTGGGCCGTTTCGCCGGGATTGCGACGGAGCCGGTTCTCCACGTCACGCTGCAGTTGGTCGGCCACCACGACGGCACTCCGAACGGTCCGGTCGTCGATGGGCCGGCGGTCGCGCACGGCTCCGTACAGGACGCTGCGGACCTCACCCCAGAGCAGCACGGGCACGGCGAAGACGGACGTCAGCCGTTCCGCCTGCACCGCCTGGTCGTACTCGTGGGTGATCGCCATCGTGGTGGCGTAGTCATTCACCCGCAAGGGGGCGCGACGGCGCAACACGCACCCGCCGAGGCCCTTTCCCGGGTGCACGACGAGGCCGCGCAACGAGTCCCCGAATGTGCCCATGAGGCGATCGAGGACCAGTTGCACACCGTCGGCGCCGTGGCGTGTGGCGCCACCGAGCACGACCGGTACACCGGTCACCTTCCGCAGCCGCTCCAGCCGCTCGGGTAGCAGTTCGGCGATCAACTGCTGGGCCGCGAAGCCGTTATCCATCTGCCCTCCCGCCGTCGTTGGAAGGAACCAGCCCATTCCCGCCACCGAGCGGTCTGGTTGCTACGCCCACAGATCTGTGGACAGGTACTTCAGGCCGGAGTCGGGAATGACCAGCGCGATGGTGGCGCCGGACAAGTCGTTTCGCAGCAGGCTCAGGGCCGCGGCGACATTGGCACCCGCGGAGAAGCCGGCGAAGATGCCTTCACGTGTGGCGAGCAGGCGAGAGGCCGATCGTGCCTCATCGCCGGTGACCTGCACGTACCCGTCAAGGGGGACATCACGCAGATGCGTGAGGTCGGACCGGGCGAAACCACCGCCCTGGATCGGATGGTTGGGCTGGGAAGCGGCTTTCCCCGCAAGAGCCGCGGCGCCCTCCGGCTCGACGGCGAGACACGTGATGGTCGGCTCGCGTTCCTTCAGAGCACGCGTCACGCCCGCCAGGCATCCGCCGGTCCCGACGAAGTCGAGGAAGGCATCGATCTTGCCACCCGCCTGTTCCCAGATCTCCGGTCCCGTGCCTCGGTAGTGGGCGTCCACATTGCTGCGGTTCTCGAACTGGTCCGAGCGGAACGCGCCACGGTCCTCGGCGATTCGCCGGGCCTGCTGTTCGACCAGTTCGAGGTCGCCTCCCGATACGCGGCCGGGGACGGAATCGGGCAACTGGTCCACGAGAACGACCTCGGCCCCCAGCGCGGCGATCATCCGCACCCGCTCGGCAGAGCTGCCCTTCGACAGCACCGCCACGAACGGATGGCCAGTGACCGCGCAGGCGATTGCGAGTCCCGCGCCTGTGTTCCCGCTGGTGAGTTCGACCACGGGCTGACCGGGACGAAGCAGGCCGGCGCGCTCGGCGTCCTGCACGATCCACTTGGCCACCCGATCCTTCTTGGACCCGCCCGGATTGAGGTATTCCAGCTTGGCGAGAATCGTGCCCTCCACTCCGGCGGTGAGACGGTCCAGCCTGACCATCGGAGTCGAGCCGATCGCATTGATCACAGACGGCAGGACCCCACCGCTGACCGCTACCCACTGCTTAGCAGTAGCGCTACTATCGCTCCTCATGTCCAACGGTAGCAGTTCGCGAAACCTCGCAGACGCCCTGCGAAGTGAGCTTCAGCGCTACTTGCCAGGACAGAAGCTGCCGTCGAGCCGGGCTCTCGTCGAACGCTTCGGGGTCAGCCCGGTCACCGTCTCGCAAGCGTTGGCCGCGCTCGTCGCCGAGGGACTGGTGACCACGCGACCGGGCGCAGGCGCCTACCGCGCGCACCACAGCACGGAAGAGATCAGGACCATCGACACGTCCTGGCAGCAGGTCGCGCTCACCACGGAAGACCAGCGAGCCGGCGAGCCCGGGTCGCGGATCGTCGACGCTACCGGCATCAGCACCAATCTCGCGGTCCCGCCTCCGAACGTCATCGCCTTCAACGGCGCCTATCTGCACCCCTCGCTCCAGCCTGAGCAGGCCATCGGCGCTGCGTTCGCGCGGGCCGCCCGCCGCCCCGGCGCCTGGCAGCGGCCGCCGCTGGAAGGCCTGACCGAGCTGCGCGCCTGGTTCGCCCGCGAAATCGGCGGCGGCATCACCCCCGCCGAAGTGCTCATCACTGCGGGCGGCCAAACCGCGCTGACCACCGCACTGCACGCACTCGCCCCGCCGGGCTCCCCCGTGCTCGTGGAGTCACCTACCTACCCGGGAGCGCTGGCCGCCGCCCGGGCCGCGGGACTGCGTCTGGTGCCGATACCCATGGACGACGGCGGCGTGCGCCTCGACCTCCTGCACGGCGCCCTCATCGCCACCCGCGCCCGGGTCTTCTACTGCCAGCCGCTCTTCCACAACCCGACCGGTGCTGTCCTCGCCCACGACCGCCGCCGGCAGATCATAGAGATCGCGCACGCCGCAAACGCCTTCGTGATCGAGGACGACTTCGCGCGCCGCGTCGGCCACGGCGGGCCACTCCCACCACCCCTGGTCGCCGACGATCCTTACGGCACCGTCGTACACATCAGCTCGCTGACGAAACCCACCTCGCCCAGCTTCCGGATCGCCGCCATGGTCGCTCGCGGCCCGGTGATGGAACGCCTGCGCGCGATCCAGATCGTCGGCAGCTTCTTCGTGCCCCGCCCGCTCCAGGAGGCCACCCTCGACCTCGTCGGCTCTCCCGCCTGGTCGCGTCATCTACGTACCATCGCCGCCGGCCTCCGTGACCGCCGCGACGCCATGGTCAGCGCGCTCCACCGCGAGTTGCCCGGCCCCGCCGCCTCCGTCCGCGCACCCACCGGCGGCCACTACCTGTGGCTCCGCCTCCCCGGTGGCACCGACGAGACGGCTCTTACGTCCGCCGCCCTACGCGCCGGCGTTGCCGTGTCCCCCGGCCGCGCTTACTTCGCCGCTGAGGCGCCGGCCCCGCACCTCCGCCTCGGCTTCGCCGACACCGCCGGCACCGACGAGATCGCCGAGGGCGTACACCGCATCGCCGCCGCCTTCGCCGAGACGGGCGTCACGGCCGCCTGATGGAGATGGCGCCTCTTGTTCCTACGGCTGCTCAGCGTTCGCTTCCGCCGACGGGCCGAACCACCTCCGCACGTTCTCCGGCTTCTCGCGACGAACCTTCGGGCTGCTCACCCCTGCTGACCATGATTCGTCGGGCTGGCGGGCCGCCGAACATCATGAGCGGAATGGCGGCCAACGCGACGAATGCCGCGACCAGGAGCCATCGCGCGTACGCGACCCCGCCGGCGAGCGCCGCGACCAGATAGGGCGCCCCGAACCCCAGATAGGCCAACGCATAGAAGATGCTCACCAGCCCGGCGAACTCGTGCCGCTCGGCGAGCATCTCGACCCTGGCCAGGCCGGTGACCATCAGGACGCCGTAGCCCGTACCGAGGACTACTGCCGTCGCCAGGATCAGCGGTATGTCGGGCCGCCATGCCACCGCTGCCGTGCCGGCCAGGCCCAGTGACGCGAGGAGCACGCCGGCCACCGGAGCGTGGAGGTGGCCGGCCTGAGCGAGCCGTCGCGCGACCGGTTGAACGAGTGCACCGAGGGGCAGCGTCAGCCCACCGAGCAGACCGCTGAATGCGACCGGAGTGCTGATGGCGCCTCCCGAATGATCGGGCAGCAGCACGGGAAGCGTGGCGATGCTGATCGCGACGGTCCCGAAGACCCACGGTGCCCACGGAACCACGCCGAGCAGGAAGTGACGCGAGACGGCTGGACGCGGAACCCACTGACGTCGCTCGGTTCGCCTGGTTGCGGGCGCGGTCTCCGGCACGCGCCAGGCGAGGATGACGACACCAGCCATAAGAGCCAGGTGCACGACATAGGACACCTCGGTCGGCAGTGGGAGCCACTGGGCGAGGGCGCCCGCCAGAAGCGGTCCGATGCCGAAGCCCAGGGAGAGCGCGGCCGCCGAACGCCGGGCACCGAGGCCACGGGCGGAGAGCTCCGACACCCAGGCGGTGCCCGCGCTGTACGCCGCTCCGGAGGCCACCCCGGCCAGGAGCCGGCCGGCATAGAGCAGAGGCCACCAGACCGGGCCGATCATCAGGACGACCGAGGCAAGTACCGAGACCAGCATGGCCGGCCGGAGCACGGCGCGACGCCCGTACCGGTCAGCGGCTCGCCCGCTGAGGATGAGTGCCGGAACCAGGCCCACCGCGTAGATCCCGAAAATGCCCGTGACCGCCGAGTCCGGCAGCTTCAGCTCGGATCTGTAGACCAGCAGCAACGGTGTGAAGTGGTTCGCACCCCACGCAACACCGAACAGTGCTGCCGCCACTCGAATCCAGGCCGTCCGTCGTTGCGCGGAATCGTCCACAGTAGAGCTCCCAAGCGATTTCGTGATTGACGGTCGGACATGCCTCCGGCGGTCAGCGCGACGCGGAATCAACGGAACCGCCACTGCCGACGGCGGAAATTCGTCTCGCGAATACCCGGAGAGTCAGGGCAGCTGCACGGGTTTCGTCGAGGTCGGTTGCGCCACCGGCCATGCGCTGGGCGGCGGCAGCAGAAGTGATTCGGGCGCGACCGGGCTGTGCTCACTTGCGGTGTGGAGTCGTTCGTCCCGCTGGACGACGGAGCCGGCACGCAGCATTGCGTCGATCAGTTCGGCGGCGAACGCCTCGGGAGATCTGTTCAACAGCCGTGCCGCGTCGGTCAGCCACGCCCGGCCGTGGAGGTATGGCTCCACGGCATCAAGCGGCATGCCACCCCGGATCATCAGGGCGTAGGCGAAGACCCGCCGCGCGCCGTACCACACCGCGCCGTCGGGATCATCGACCAGGCGCTGGGCGCGGCGTAGCGCGTTGGCGAGCGCCGCGCCGGTGTCAGCGGGAATCGGCCCGTGCGACGGCAGCAGCACTCGCGGTGCGAAGTCGACCAGGCGCTGAAGGGAGGCGAGCGCGGTGGTCGTCGCGTCAGGGCCGTCGAGGGCGAGGTTCACCCAGCCGACGTCGTAGTCGGACAGCGCGTCCCCTACCGCGAGCAGCCGCTCCTCGGGCTGCCAGAGCGCCAGGTGGCCGGGGGTGTGCCCGGGCGTGCGGACGATCTCCCAGTCGGTGTCGCCGAGCCGGACCACCTGACCGTCGTCGAGCGGTTCGTCGACGGTGTACGGGGCGACGGGTTGGTCGAGGTACTCCATCTGACAGCAGCCGGGGTCGCGCCGGGCCACGGCTGCCGCGTCCGGGGCGCTGGCGGCGATGCCGGCACCAGCCGCCTGCAGCAGCGCGTTGCCCCCGACGTGGTCGCAATGCCAGTGCGTGTTCACGACCAGGTGGAGCTGCCGGGTGTGCGCGCGTACCCACTCGGCGGTCTCAGCCGCGTGACCGACGAAACCACTGTCCACAAGAGCCGGTTGGCGCCCCTCCAGGAGGAGCAGGTTGGCGTCCGGGAACGGCCGCTGCTGCCAGGCCAGCCAGAGTGGAAGTCGCTCGGTGTCGAGAGACAAGGATCCTCCTCAGGGGCAGGCTTGATACCCGACCCGTGACGTCACTGTCGCAAACCAGCAGTCGCCCATCAATACAGTTGCCCCCATTCAAGGGTAGCGACGATACTGCCGCCGTCACATTATGAAACCAACGGCGTCGAGCCTCACGCCGGCATTTCGATCGGAAGATCGCAACGTTTGAGTACGAGCGACGCATATCGGGCCCATATAGCAAGCCGGGCAGCACGCCCTGGGCAACCGAGACACCAATCCTGAACAACATCGATCCGAGGGAAACCGTCATGGTTGGCTCCGAGACGTACGAGCGCTTTCTCGCCCTGCACACCCGTGCCGAGGGCCTCGTCATGCCGAACGCCTGGGACGGGCTCTCCGTCCTGCTGCTGGCCGATGCAGGCTTCGAGGCGATCGGCACATCATCGGCCGCCTTCGCTGCCACGTTGGGCCGTCTCGACGGGCGTCACGCGGTCAGTCGTGAGGAGCATCTCGACCACGCGAAGCTGCTCGCACGACTCACCGGCCTGCCCATCAACGGTGACTTCGAGGACGGCTACGGGCAGACCGGTCAGGACGTGGCCACCACGGTCGAGGCGGCCATCGATGCCGGGCTAGCCGGAATCGGCATCGAGGACACCACCGGCAACCCCCAGGAACCGATCCGACCGTTCGACGAGGCGGTGGACCGGGTCCGCCACGCCGTCACCGCGGCCAAGCGCCGCATCGTCGTGACGGGCCGAACCGACAACTTCATCCAGGGCCGTCCCGACCTGGACGACAGCATCCGACGCCTGACCGCCTTCGCCGAAGCCGGCGCAGACGTGCTGTACGCCCCTCGGCCCCCTGACCTCGCCGCCGTGCAAGCGATCGTCAAGGCTGTGGCCCCCAAGCCGGTCAACGTGGTGGTCTCGCCCGCGGACGAGACGTTGTCCGTGGCCGAGCTGCAGCGGGCCGGGGTCAAGCGGATCAGTCTCGGCTCTGCCCTCTACGCCCACGTGATGGCCGCCCTCGACCAGGCCGCTGCCGCACTCATCGCCGGCGACATCGCCTCGGCGACCACCGGTATGAACCTCAGGTTCGGCCGCCTGCTGCGCCAGGCCGAGGCCTGACCGACCGGACGAGCCGGCTCCGCGGTCTACGGCGTCCAGGCCGGCTGAATCCGGCGTGGTACCTCGAGGGAAGTAGCCAAGTCGCTCCGCCGCTCCCCACGAAGAAATCCCCCGACCCGGGTTAATCCCTGCCCGGGTCGGGGGATTCGTCGCCCTGGAGAGTCGGTCCGTCAGAAGTGGTCGACGTCGATGACGGCCTGTGCGAAGGCCTGTGGCGCCTCTTGCGGGACATTGTGTCCGATACCCGCGAAGATCCGGTGCTCGTACCTTCCCGTGAACTTGTCGCGGTAGGCGTTCCCGTCCGCAGCCGCACCGTCGAAATCACTGCCGATGGTGATCGTCGGCACGGCGATGGCCGGAGCCATGGCGAGCTTCTGCTCGTAGCCGTCGTACTGCGGTTCGCCGGGGGCGAGGCTCATCCGCCAGCGGTAGTTGTGGATGACGATGTCGACGTGGTCCGGGTTGCTGAAAGACGTCGCTGTGCGCTCGTAGGTGGCGTCGTCGAAGTTCCAGTTGGGTGACACGATCTTCCAGATGAGCTTGTTGAAATCGTGGCGGTTCCGGCCATAGCCGAGGACACCACGTTCCGTGGCGAAGTAGTACTGGTACCACCAGCCGTATTCGGCCGCCGGAACCAGCGGTTGCAGGTTCGCCTCGAGATCGTTGATCCCGTAGCCGCTCACCGCGACGAGCGCCTTGCTGCGTTCCGGCCACAGCGCCGCGATGATGTCCGCCGTGCGCGTGCCCCAGTCGAATCCGCCGAGGATCGCATTGTCGATTTCGAGGGCGTCCATCAGGGCGATGACGTCGAGGGCCACCGCGGATTGCTGCGCGTTCCGGACCGTGTCCTTCGACAGGAAGATCGTCGGACCGAACCCGCGCAGATACGGGATGATGACGCGGTACCCGGCCGCCGCGAGCAACGGGCCGACATCGACGTAGCTATGGGGGTCATAGGGCCAGCCGTGGAGCAGCACCACCGGCGGACCAGTAGCCGGTCCGAACTCGGCGTATCCGATGTCGAGGACGCCCGCCCGGATCTGTTTGACGGGGCCGAGCGAGGTGTTCTTCCCGGAACCCGCCCGGAGGTCGTTCGTGGGGGGCGGAGCGGGCGGCAGGGCGGCCTGTTTCGACGACCAGCCGCCCAGCGATGTGGCCGCCACGGACGCGGCGAAGGCCTGGGCGAATCGTCTCCTGCTGATCATCGAAAAACTCTCCTCGGGTTCAGCGGCGCGCCGGAATTGCGGCTGTCCGCACCGAGCCCAGGCCCTGTACGCAACAACGGTCGCCGCCGCGGCGATCGTCGTGCGATCGCCCTGCGCGGTCCTGTCACGCGGGTGGGAAAAGCATGCAGGAGCTGGTCGCGTGGGCCAGAAGTCGATCCGCCGGATCCCGCAGCTCGACCTGCGCCAGTGCGGTTCGGCGTCCGCGATTGATGAGGGTGCCGATGGCCCGGATCGGGCCGGTGTCGGCGGTGATCGGCCGCAGGTAGTGCACCGACAGGTCGACGGTGGTGTAGCCGGTGCCGGCGGGCACCGTCGAGTGCACGGCGCTGCCGGCTGCGCTCTCCAGCATTGTCGCGGCGAATCCGCCGTGCACGAAGCCGATCGGGTTGTAGAGGTGTTCCGCAGGTACGCCGACGTACACCGCGTGTCCGTGATCGACCTCGGTGAGCGCGTAGCCGAGAGTGGCGAAGATCGGTGTCGGCCCCTGCGCGCCGGAGGCTAGTTGGCGGGAGAAGACAAGCCCGTCCGTATTCTCCGCAGCCGCTGCAAGTTCCACCGGGTCCACCCAGCTGTACGTCCGCGTGCGATCCATGGTCCATCCCTCCATGCTGTATTCCCCAGGCGGCGGCCGTCGTGGTCAGGTGGCGTGCGCGATGAGGCTGCCGTGCACAGTCGTCGTCTCACCGCTGCGCTCGACCCGGATGTCCGATAGCGAACGCCGCAACCAACCCAGGACGAAGTAGTTCTCGCTGAGCACGTCGCAACGCAGCTCGGTGGCGCCGAAAGCACCGATGGAGTCGGCCATTTCGTGCACCAGCCGTCTGCCGATTCCCCGGCACCGGTACGCCTCAGCAACGACGATCCCCACGTCGACGGTGTGTTCACCGGCGCGGGCGGCCATGACGTGCCCGACCACGGTGTCACCGTCAAGCGCGAGCAGCGCGAGTCGGCTGGGCGTGACGGTGACCATGCCCCGGATCAGGGCCGGGCTCACATAACCGACGCCGCTCGACAAGAACCGTTGGTAGCGGTTTTCCGGAGACAGCCCGACCAGGAAGCGGCCGACCGACTCACAGTCCCCGTGGCACGCCTGCCGCACCACGATCTCGGTCCTGGCCTCAGAATCCGCAACCGCCGAATTCGATCTCATCGACGAGGACTATGAGGCGACTGGCAACATCGCCGCTACCCTTGAATGGGGGTAACCGCATTGTTGGGCAGAGCGCCGCCTGCGACAGTGGCCTCGGGGCAGACACGGCGCTGCGGTTCGGCGGCAGCGCCGTCATTCTCGTGCTCGTCCTGTGTCCGAGGACCGGCTCGACGGCATTGTCCTGGCGGGACCCGGGCCGGACAATTTACTGCCACGGGAGTCGGAGCGCCGGCTCTGATGCTCGTCGCGATTCCGTCGGTGTCCCACACGGACAGGCCCTCGGTGACGGCCACCACCCGTCGGGGCGCCAGGACGTGAACCTGTGACCCCGTGGTCCCCGGCGAACGGGGGCAGGCCGTGCCGTCAGCGGCCGAGAGCCTTCCGCAGCACCGCTATCGCCTGCTCGACGGCCGCCGTCACCGCGTTGGTGCTGCGGACGGGGTTGAGCATCATGAAGTCGTGGATGGTCCCGTTGTAGCGAACGCTGGTGGTCGGCACGCCGGCTTCGGTGAGCCGGCGTGCGTAGGCCTCGCCCTCGTCACGCAGCACGTCGTTCTCGTCCACGATCACGAACGCCGGCGGCAGGCCCGCGAGGTCGTCGAGGCTCGCGCGCAGCGGTGACGCGGTGATGTCACCGCGCTTGTCCTTCTCCGGCAGGTAGGCGTCCCAGAACCACGCCATCGACTCGGCGGTCAGGTACGGGCCCTCGGCGAAGGTGCGGTAGCTCGCGGTGTCCTGCCCCGCGTCGGTCACGGGGTAGTACAGCGACTGGTGCAAGAAGGTCACGTCGCCCCGCTGCTTCGCGAGGATCGCGAGCACCGCCGTCATGTTGCCGCCGACCGAGTCACCGGCCACGACGAGATTCGACGCGTCCAGACCCTCCGCGGCGCCCTCGCGGGTGATCCATTGGGCCGTGGCGTAGGCCTGCTCGATCGCCACCGGGTAGCGCACCTCCGGGGACCGGTCGTACTCGACGAACACCACCGCCGCATCGGCACCGACGGCGAGCTCGCGGATCAGCCGGTCGTGCGTTGCGGCGTTGCCCAGGATCCAGCCGCCTCCGTGGACGTAGAGCACGGTCGGCAGGGAACCCGTCGTGCCGACCGGCTTGACGATGCGAACCCGCACGTCGCCGACCTCGGCAGCCACAGTGATCCACTTCTCGTCCACCTCGGGCTTGTCGATCGGCGCCGACTGGATGTCGTCGAGCAGCTTGCGCGCGCCGTCGGGGCAGAGCTCGTGCAGGAACGGCGGCTTCGAGGTGGCGTCGGCGATCTCCTGGGCAGCCGGTTCGAGAACGGGCTTGTTCATGTCGAATCTGTCCCTTCGGTTCTCAGCACATGCCCTGCCGGTGGGGCACGACGGTCCGCCCGCGAGATTCGGCGCTGAAGCAGAGGGCGTACAGATCGGCGAGGAAACGTCTTCCTGACCGAGTGACCCCGGTCTACCGCACCGGGCCACCTCGGGCCGGGCGTTTTCTCGTCACCGGGGAGACATTTCCTCCTCGGGGGTTGCGGGAGCGGATCCGGAGTGGCAGTGCTCGCGGCGCCAGTTGCCGGGCGTCATCCCGTAGTACCGCCGGAACGCCCGCTCGAACGTCCTGCGCTCGACGAACCCCACCGCAGCCGCGATGTCGGTGGTCCCGAGCCAGGCGCACCGCGGATCGGCCAGCATCGCCTGTGCGGCGAGCAGCCGTTGCTCGCGCAGGTACGCAGCGGGCGTGGTCCCGATCCGTTCGAACAGGGTGTACACGTGACTCACGGACACGTTGTGCCGCCGCGCCAGCTCCTCGACCTGCAGGTGCGGGTCGGCCGAGTGCTCACGGAGATGCCTGAGCATCATCTCCAGCAGCACCTCCGCAGAGCCGTCGCAGCCCGGTACCGAGGGGACGACGTCCCGCAGCGCCATGGCAAGCAGGTCGATCGCGGCGTGCCCGGCGTCCAGCCGCTGCGGCGCGGTGAGGCCGTCCGCGATCTTGAACAAATGACCGAGGTAGGCGCCCAGCATGTTCGTGGCCGGGGTTGCAGGGTCCATGATGCGCGCACAGGCCTCGGTGATCTCGGCGGTGCGCAGCGGCAGCAGTTCACGGGAGAACGTCAAGGTCAGCTGCCGGTTCTCGGTGTGGGCGGCCCACCTGTATGCGCTACGCGCCTCGGCCAGCACCGCCGTGCCGGTCGCCAGGTCCGCGAAACGGTCGCGCTGAAGCATGTGGCTCCGGCTGGCCACCTGCACGGTGAAAATCATCCGGCTTTCATCGGACGAGTTCGCTGCCATCTGCTCGGTCCGAGCCGCCGATCTCGGCCCCCAGCGCGTCAACGAGAGTGACAGGCCCTTATCCAGCTCCTGCACCGCCACCCGGCCGCGAAAGTCGGGACCGCTCCGGACGATCACCGGTATGAAGAACTCACCGAGGACGTCTTCGAACTCCGCGCCGGAGAACTCGTGAATCCGCACGGGCTCGAGGCTAACCCGAAGCATTGGCCATAGCAATTATCCGCATTCTGACTGGTGTAAACAGCGACAACGATGGACCGTCAATTACACTCCGTTCGGCCCCCGCGTCCGACGCACCGCGTTCCGCCTCCTGGACGTGCTGACCACCCTCCTTGTCACGGCCGCGATGACCGAGCCGATCGTCGTCGTGCTCCACGGCCCGAACTGGGCCGGCGCGGCTACGCTGGTGTCGCTCGAGTTCGACGACCGGAATGCCTGATTCGAGTTCCTCCGAACATCTGCCGAAATCGTACAGATCTACCGCTACTCCCCCAGTCCTTGCGAAATCCCGATGCAGTCCTCGTTACGAGCCTCGGGTCGCCCCCGTCAGCCGACAATAACCCTCAGGGGGCATCTTCTTCAGCTCCCGAGGCATCGGCTCCGGTGCCGTCTGGGCCATGGAGGACATGGAAGACGCAGCCACTGCCCTCGATGACACGTGAAAAATCGCCCGGCGACCACCGGGCCGACGACGGCGGCGGGCGTCCGTCGTTCCGAGCAGTTATCGACGAGGTCACGCCGGCAATCGAATTACCAGGTGCGCCGATCCCCGGGAAGCGCTCAACTTTCATGGCGGCGAGCACACAATTCAAGCCCACCGCTCGGACCGTTTCTTCAACCCTCGAGGAGGGAGTGCCACGGCGCTCGCAGGGCGGGGGGTCCTGCGAGCGCCGCGGTTCACCCGGACGAGCCGCCTCGCGCGTCGGCGGGGATTGCGGTCGATCGCTTCGCGCACATCGAGCACGATCCGCCACGCCGGACGCGGCGTCCGACGACCTGACCGGGAGTGGTTGCCCTCACCGGTCCAGCCACGTCGTGGCGAAGAAGATGTCGCGGCCGATGGTCCGGTCGATCCCCTTCACCTCCGGTTTCGTGATCGTCGACGCATAGCTGCGGCTGAGGAACAGCAGCCCGATGTCCTCGTTGACCAGCCGCTCGACCTCCTGGTACGCCTTCGTCTTCACGCCAGGGTCGAGAGTGGACGCAGCCTCGTCGAGCAGCCGGTCCACCTCCGGGTTGGAGTACTTCCCGAAGTTGATCGCACCGTTCGTTCCCAGCAGGCGCGCGATGGCCGGGAACGGGTAGTCCACCGGGGCGAGGTTGCTGATCAGCTGGAAGTCACCGCCCTGCAGCACCCGGGACGTGAACTCGGCCAGGTCGAAGAACTCCACGTCGACCTGCATCCCGACGGCGGACAGTTGCGCCTGCACGAACTCGCCGAGCGAGACCTCGCTGCGACTGGTCGTGAACGTGATGTGTGGACTGCCGCCGTCGGCCACGTACTCCTGCACCAGCCGGCGAGCCTGCTCCGGGTCGTACTGCGGCCACAGGTCCGACGCGGCTTCGGTGTGATACGGGCTGCTGGCCTCGAAGAGGCTGTCCGAGCCGACCAGTTGGTTGCCGTACTGGCTCGCGGCCAGGGCCCGTAGGTCGATCGCGCGCACGGCCGCCTCCCGCATGCGCCGGTCGTCGAACGGCTTGCGGGCGAAGTTGAAGGTGAAGAAGAACCCCGCGCTTCCCGGCCCGTAGTAGACGGTGAACTTCGGGTCGGCGTAGGCCCGGACCAGCTCGGTGTTGTAGCCCCCGTAGATCAGGTCCACGTCTCCGTTGACCATCGAGGCGTAACGGGTCTCGGTGTCCGACAGCGGCCGGAACTCCAGCCCGTCCAGGCGCGGCAAGCCCGGCTGCCAGTAGTGCTCGTTGCGGGTGAGCTCCATCCGGTTGTCCCGCTGCCAGCTCGTGACCTTGAACGGGCCGGCCCCGACCGGGTGGTTGCCGATGTCGTCGCCGTACTGCGCGAGCGCGGCAGGCGAGATGATCATGCCCAGTGTCCCGGCGAAGATCGACCCGGTGAACACCACCGGGAAGTCTCCGAGCGGCGCCGCCAGCGTGAACTCGACGGTGAGCGGATCGAGAGCCCTCATCGCGGTGATCTGCTTCGCGTACACGGCCGCGGGCGAGGCAGGCGCGTCGATGTGTCGCTGGGTGTTGACGATCACCGCATTGGCGTCCAACGGCGTCCCGTCGGAGAACAGCACTCCCTCGCGCAGGCCCATCACCCAGGTGCGCCCGTCGTCGGTGGTCTCCATCGACTTGGCGAGGTACGGCTCGACCTTGCCCTCGGGTGTCAGCCGCAGCAGCAGGTCGTACACCGCCATGGCCACCGCGTTGCCGTTCTGCACGGTCGGGTCGAAGCTCACGACTTCGCGGTCGTTGCCGATGACCAGGGTGCCGCCGCGGCGGGGCTCCCCCTCGGTGGCAGGGTCGCCGCCGTAGGGGCGCATGGCCTGTAGTGGAGGCCGACCGTCCGCGCCGCCCTGGTTGGCGCCGACCGCCCCACAGGCGGCAAGGACGACCGCGGCCGCCAGCGCGGCGCACGTCCTCAGCGCACGAGATCTCCAGAGCATCGGGTCCTCCTCGTCGAGTCCACCGCGGATCCGTTCCCGAGCGTCCGCCATCACCGGCCGCCTGCCCCAACGGCTGCGCGCACACTTTCCTGGCGATACGTGCGCCCACCGTCCCGTGTCGCGGGCCGAACCGACGCGAACCTGCGGCGAACCCTGGTCGCGACCCTCGACTGTCCGTGCTGAGCGAGGGGCCGCCCAGCGCGGTCCATCAGCGGTTCCTCGGCCGGCGCGGCCGTGAGCGTCCCACCCGCCGGCCGGCCTCTTGTGATCCCCGTCCAGCGGGCGAGGGCTGCAGCACAGGTGGTTGCGGCGACGCGCGCCGGGACCTGGGCGGCCCGGGGGTGATGGCCTGGTAGAACTGTCCGGCGGCGAGAGGGAGAGATGGGGCCTGTGGCGGATTCATTTGTTCACCTGCATGTGCACACCGAGTACTCGATGCTCGACGGCGCGGCGAAGGTAAATGCGCTGTTCGGCGAGGCCGAGCGGCTCGGCATGCCAGCGGTGGCAATGACCGACCATGGAAACATGTACGGGTCCGCGGAATTCTATCGACGCGCGACGAAGAGCAGCGTCAAGCCGATCATCGGTATCGAGGCGTATCTCGCACCGGCCAGCCGCCACATCAAGAAACCCATATTCTGGGGTCAGGCGTCGCAGCGTGGTTCCGACGAGTTCGGCGAGGGTGGCGACGTCTCGGGCGCGGGCGCATACACGCACATGACGATGCTGGCCCGCAACGCCACGGGTCTGCGGAACCTGTTCAAGCTGTCCAGCCTTGCTTCGTTCGAGGGCTACTACCGCAAGCCGCGCATGGACCGTGAGCTCGTCGCGCAATACGCCGAGGGGATCATCGCGACGACGGGCTGCCCATCCGGGGAGGTACAGACCAGGCTGCGTCTCGGCCAGGAGGAAGCCGCGCTGCAGGCGGCGAGCGACTACCGCGACATCTTCGGGGCCGAGAACTTCTTCCTCGAGCTCATGGACCACGGCCTCCCGATCGAGCGCTCCGTCCGCGAGGGTCTCCTCGGGGTCGCAAAGAAGCTCAACCTGCCGCCGCTCGCCACGAATGACTCGCATTACGTCACACAGGATCAGGCCGAAGCGCATTCCGCTCTGCTCTGCGTACAGTCGGGCAAGACCCTCGATGATCCGAACCGATTCAAGTTCGACGGCGACGGCTACTATCTCAAGAGCGCGGCGGACATGCGCGAATACTGGGACAAAGAAGTTCCTGGCGCGGCCGACAGTACGCTGCTGATCGCTGAGCGCGTCGAATCGTACACCGAGGTCTATGCCGAGATCGACCGGATGCCGAGATTCCCTCTTCAGCCCGGCGAGACGGAAGACGATCTGCTGCGCGCGGACGTCGAGAAGTACACGCCGTCGCGGTTCCCCGACGGGTTGACCGCGGAATACAAGGAACGTATCGAGATCGAACTGAGCGTGATCTCGAAGATGGGGTTCCCTGGCTACTTCCTGGTGGTCGGCGACCTGGTTCGCTGGGCCAAGTCACAGAAGATCGCCGTGGGGCCGGGCCGCGGCTCGGCCACCGGCTCGCTGGTCGCCTACATTCTGCACATCACCGATCTGGACCCGATCGAGCACAAGCTCATCTTCGAGCGGTTCCTCAACCCGGAGCGGGTCAGCCCTCCGGACATCGACCTGGACTTCGACGAACGCCGGCGCGGCGAGGTGATGCGCTACACCGTCGACAAGTGGGGCGAGGAGAACGTCGCCCAGGTCATCACCTTCGGCACGATCAAGACCAAGGCCGCGCTCAAGGACTCCGCCCGAGTTCTGCACGGGCAACCTGGTTTCGCCATCGCGGACCGGATCTCGAAGGCACTGCCGCCGCCGATCGCGGCGAAGGACATCCCGCTTTCCGGCATCTTCGACCCGAGCCACGAGCGTTACGCCGAAGCCGCGGAGGTCCGAACCCTCTCCGAGACCGACCCCGAGGTCGGCAGGATCATGGGCACAGCGCGCGGGCTGGAAGGCCTGGTCCGCAACGCCGGTGTGCACGCCTGCGCGGTGATCCTCTCCTCCGAGCCGCTGCTGGATGTCATCCCGCTGTGGAAGCGCGACGACGGATCGGTCATCACCGGATGGGACTTCCCATCGTGTGAGGACATCGGCCTGCTGAAGATGGACTTCCTCGGGCTGCGCACCCTCACCGTCGTCGACGACGCGGTGAAGGCGGTCGCCGCGAACCACAGCACCGAGATCGACTTGCCGACGCTCAAGCTGGACGACAAGAAGACCTACGAGCTCCTCTCCCGCGGTGACACGCTCGGGGTGTTCCAGCTCGACGGCGGTGGGATGCGGACGCTGCTCAAGGCCATGGCGCCCACGCACTTCGGTGACATCGCCGCGGCGCTCGCGCTGTACCGGCCGGGCCCGATGGCCGCGAACGCGCACATGGACTACGCGGAGCGCTCGAACGGCCGACAGAAGATCACTCCCATCCACCCGGAGCTCCAGGACGCGCTCGACCCGATCCTCGGCGAGACCTATCACCTGCTGGTCTACCAGGAGCAGGTGATGGCCATCGCGCAGCAGCTCGCCGGGTACAGCCTCGGCCAGGCCGACCTGCTGCGGCGCGCGATGGGCAAGAAGAAGAAGGAGATCATCGAGAAGGAGTTCGAGGGGTTCAGCGCCGGCATGACCGGCAAGAGCTTCTCGGAGGAGGCGTGCCAGACGCTCTGGGACGTCATGCTGCCCTTCGCCGGATACGCCTTCAACAAGTCCCACACCGCCGGCTACGGCCTGGTCGCCTACTGGACGGCCTATCTGAAGGCCAACTACCCGGTCGAGTTCATGGCCGCCCAGCTGACGTCGATCGGCGACAACAAGGACAAGTCGGCCGTCTACCTCGCCGAGTGCCGCCGGATGGGCATCAAGGTCCTCCCCCCGGACGTCAACGACTCCGACCTGTGGTTCTCCGCGGTCGGCGGCGACATCCGCTTCGGGCTCGGAGCGGTCCGCAACGTCGGCGCCAACGTCGTCGAAGCCATCATCGAGACCCGCAAGAACAAGGGCCGGTTCACCTCCTTCACCGACTTCCTCGAGAAGGTCAGCCTGGTCTGCTGCAACAAGCGCACCATCGAGTCGCTGATCAAAGCAGGCGCGTTCGACTCGTTCGACCAGCCACGCAAGTCGCTGCTCATGGTCCACGAGGATGCCGTCGACGCCGTCACCAACCTCAAGCGCCACGAGGAGCGAGGCCAGTTCGACCTCTTCGGCGGCATGGGTGACGAACCGGCGCCCGCCGAGCACTCACCCCTCGCGCACCTGAAGATCGACGACGAAGAGTGGCCGCGCAAGCAGATGCTCGCCTACGAGCGCGAGATGCTCGGGCTCTACGTCTCCGCGCATCCCCTCGACGGCACCGAACGGATCCTGCGCAAGCACGCCCCCCGGCCCATCGCCGCGATCCTCGACGACCCGCCCAAGGAGGGCGAGGTCGCCATCGCGGGCATGATCGTCTCCGTCGACCGCCGGGTGAACAAGAAGGGCGAGCCTTGGGCGATCGTCACGATCGAAGACCTCGACGCCGCCATCGAAGTGCTGTTCTTCCCGAAGTCGTACCTGGCGATGCACGAGGACCTCGTCGCCGACTCGGCCGTCGCGGTCAAGGGACGGGTGAACATCCGCGACGAGCAGCGCATGTCGATCTTCGCGTCGGGGATCATCACCCTCGACGTCGCCGCCGCGCAGGCGGGCATGGGAGAGCCACCGCTCGTGCTCAAGGCCGACGCTTTGAAGCTGGACCACTCGGTGGTCTCAGAGCTGAAGTCGGCACTCGTCGCACACGCAGGCAACACTCCCCTCACGCTGGTGCTGTGCTACCGGAACCGGGAGACGCCACTCGCGATCGACGGATTCTCGGTGACGGTCTCCTCCGCTCTGCTGGGGGAGCTCAAACACATCCCGGGGATCGCGGTCGCGTCCTAGTGTCGCCGGAGATCGAGGTCGACGTCGCCGGCGGGCGCTGCTGCCACCGCTGCGACAAGCCCTTGATGCTCGTCGCGCGCACATCGCATCCGCTGACCCTCGCTGACGGCTCCCACGTCGAAGGGACCCGCAGCGTGGGGCTGTGCGCCGGATGCGATCGCGACACTCCGAACGCACAGGGCTTGCTGGCCTTCTTCGCCGTCCACGAAACCGTCACCGACGAGACCGTGACCTCGGTGGCCGCGCTCCTCGCGGAGTGGGTCGACCGCGTCGCCCACCAGCCGATCCCATGCGAGCAGGACACCGGCGACGAGATCGACACCTGACTCACGACGTGATCGTGTTCCGTGCCTCCGACGGACCATAGAGCGCGGCGATGTCCTGGGACTCGGCCCACCGGCCGTACGTGGGCCCCTGCGGCCAGCCGTCAGGCGAGTCCTGCCACACCTCCTGCCGCCCGTACGGCAACAGATCGATCAACGCGAAGCTGTGGCTGAGCTGTTCGGTGCCGCGGCCGTTGGTGTGCCAGGTGCGATAAACAGTATCGCCGTCGCGGAGGAACACGTTGACAGCGAAACCGCCGCCCGGCGGTGCGCCCACGTCGGTACCGAACGCACTGTTCGCCGTCGAATACCAGGTCATGGTGTTCCCGACCAGCCGCTTGTACGCAAGTGCCTCGTCGATCGGACCTTGGGTGACGATGACGAACCGGGCGTCGAAGTTGTTCAAGATGTCCAACCGGGTGAACTGCGCGGTGAACCCCGTGCAGCCCGGGCACTGCCACTTCTCACCCGGGAACCACATGTGGTTGTAGACGATCAGCTGCGATGTCGCGCCGAAGATCTCCGCCAGCCGGACCGGCCCCTCCTCCCCCTCCAGGGTGTAGTCCGGCATCTTGACCATCGGCATACGTCGGCGTTGCGCGGCGATCGCATCGAGCTCTCGGGTCGCGGCCTTCTCCCGGGCGCGCAGCACGTCGAGTTCGCGCTGCCACGTGTCGGCGTCGACGACCGGTGGTAATGCGTTGCTGGTCATGGGCTCCCTCACTGATCACGGCGTCTTCCCGGCTCGAGCTGTGCCGGTATAGACCGCGCCCGGAAGACGAACTCATCGGCCGCGGAGTCAGACTCGTCGAGAGAGATCATCGTGATCCTCCTGGAGCAGGCGGGCCTCCAGCGCAGCCACGGTCACGCCTTGGCCGTAGATCGGGTTGATGCCGCACAGGGCGTCTGCGGTGACGAGATAGCCCTCCGGGAACCGCATCGGCATATGCACGAGACAGTTCGCCGCAAGCCGATTGACCAGATCTGGCGCGTCACGGCCGTGGGCGGTCAGCGGGACTTCGTCCGTCGCGGTGCGCCAACTCGTCAGCGGGCCGGCTCCCTCTGGCCAGCCACCTGCAGGCGTTCGAACCGACCGACCAGTCGGTCCGATCAGTGCCGCCCGCCGTCCAGGACCACGCATCGCTGCGCGGGGCACTTGCCGCGGCGGTCGGCGGACGGCCAGGGCAATCCACGCGCGGGGCCGGGAGATCCCGATCGAACGTTCCGATACTGGAGTTGACGATCCAGAATCGGACGGCTAGAAATGGAGTGAGCGATCCAGTCACGATCAGGGGAGAGCATGGACGAGCTGTGCGGTCTCGGCGCCGTCGTGGGGCGAGCACTTCGGTGATCATGCTCGAACCCAGAGCGTCGCCTGGGCGAATGGTCGAGGGCGATCACCATCAATCTCGTGGACTTGCACGCAATGCGTCGTGGCCCTGACCTGGCCACCGGCTCCGGCGTCACCGTCAACGCCTACCGTTCATCGGCCGTCGAGACCGTGACGTGCAGGCTGAATCCTGAACCAGGAGCCGGCAGAGATCGGCGAGAGCCCGCACCAGCGAATCGTTCACGTATACGCCGAAGGCGCACTCGTCACGCCCGAGGGCTCCCCCTCGTCGCGCACCCGTGCCAGCCCCAACGGCGGCCAGATCTGGAAGCTCCCTCGAAGGAGAAGTCATGACCCTGCTCAAACCCGGCGACAAGTTCCCCTCACTGTCGGTGGAAGTCGCCGGAGGCGGCACGCTGCAGCTTCCCGACGCACTGAGCGGCCGTAACGGCGTCGTCCTCTTCTACCGCGGCTCCTGGTGCCCGTACTGCAACGCCCAGCTACGCGCCTTCGAACGGGCCCACGACAGTCTCGCCGAGGTCGACGCCGCCGTCGTCGCGCTCTCGGTCGACGATGAGGCGACCGCTCTGACCCTGATCGACAAGCACCGGCTTCGTTTCCCGATCGGCCACAGCGCGGACGCCTACGCAATCGCCGCAGCGACCGGTGCGTTCGTCAACGAGGAGCGCGGCCACCTCGAGTCCACGGGCTTCGTGCTCGACCAGACCGGCGCCGTCGTCGTCAGCGTCTATTCCAGCAGCGCCATCGGACGGCTGGTCCCCGAGGACGTCGTCGGGCTTCTCCGCTATCGGCGGGAACACGCGGGACGGTTGTGAGCCTCGGCCCGATGGGACGGCGGCCTCCGCCATCAGCCCGGCAACGACAACGCGTACGGGCATCGACGAACGCCACTCTCGACATCACCCCGGAGGCGTTGCTGACGCGCTGCGACCGCTCACCAGGCGACGTCGATGCCCGGGCCGAGCTACCGCGAACGACGTTGTGCTGATGGCTTCCGTGCTCGGCTAGTCCATACCCACATCCGACCAGCGAGTGACCGACGAGCAGCCGCCATACGTCATCGACCGGTCGCCGCCGTTCTCCGCTCCTCGCGGCGAACATTCGAGAGAGGACATCACATCTAGTGGCCACCGTTGTCGCGTTCGACGTCAACGAGACACTGCTCGATCTCCGAGCCCTCGACCCGCACTTCGAGCGACTGTTCGGGTCTGCGGCACTCCGGGCGCAGTGGTTCGCCCAGATGCTGCAGCTGTCCTTCGTCGGCGGCCTGACCGATCAGTACGTCGACTTCAGCACCGCACAACAGGCGGCCATGCGGATGCTGGCCCAACGGCAGGGTGTCGCGGTCTCCGACGAGGACGTGCGGACAATGGTCGGCCGGATGGAGTCGCTGCCGCCACATCCCGAAGTGCCCGCGGCACTGGCGAAGCTGAAGACGTCCGGCCTGACTGCGGTCGCACTGGTGAACTCCGTCGAATCCGTCGGCGAGGCGCAGCTCGCCAACGCCGGCATCCGGGACTACTTCACAGCCGTGATCTCAGCCGACAGCGTGCGCCGACTCAAGCCCGCCCCCGCGCCTTACAACGCGGTAGCGCGCCGGTTCGGCGTGCCGAACTCCGACGTATGGCTGGTAGCCGCGCACTCCTGGGACGTCTCCGGTGCGCTGGCCGCGCACTGCCGGGCAGCGTTCGTCGCCCGGCCCGGCATGGTCATGAGCCCGATCGGGGAGCAGCCGCAGATCGTCGGCAAGGACATCACTGCAGTGGTGGACGAGATCCTCGCCGCCGAAGATCGACCGGTATCGCAATAGGTCGGCGCGTAGCGCGAAGGCGGTGGACAGCGCCGCCATGCCGCGTAGAACAGGTCAACGCTCGGCGCCCCTCATGTAGCGATCAGCCACCTGCCGATGGCTGCGCGGAAGCGGGGACGCCGACGCGTTCCAAAGGGCCGGGCGGCGATCGATCACGCGGCTACGCGTTCCACTGCCACGAAAGGCTGGCAGCCGTGTGGACGCCGTGGCGGGCGGGCTCATCGAACCGGCAATCAGGAGGAGTATTAGCTTTCGGAGAAATCACCTCGAGCGGTTGCCATGATTATCGGCCTCGGGCCCGGCCCGGTTGTGCCTCGAGGAAGTCCTGGCCAGACGGGCGCCTGATCGTCACGAGCGAAAGCGTTGACCCATGCATGACGGCGTGCCAGCATCCCGGAGATGAATCCACATTCGAACAGTCCGAATATTCGCACTGTCGTTCTCGTCCACGGAGCATGGGCCGACGGGTCGAGCTGGAGTCGAGTTATTTGCGATCTTCAGCAATCGGGAGTCGCCGTCACCGCCGCACCCATCCCGTTGACCTCGCTCGACGACGACGTGAACGCGGTGACGCGTGCCATCGACCGAACCGAAGGACCCGTCGTTCTTGCCGGCCACGCCTACGCGGGCGGCGTCATCGGCGCAACAAGTCACCCGCGCGTTCAGGCCCTGGTCTACGTCGCCGCTTTGGCTCCCGACGAGGGCGAAACCGTCGCCGACGTCTTCTACCGCGACCCCCCGCACCCTCAGGCACCAGAGCTCGAACCCGACAACGATGGCTGGATCTGGCTCCCCACCAGCGCCTTTGCCACAGCGTTCGCACAGCACGCAACTGCCCAAGAACATGCCGTGCTAGCCGCGGTCCAGCGCCCCATCGCCGTCGCGTGCATCCAGGAGCCGGTCCCAAGGCCCAGGTGGAAAGACGTTCCCACATGGTTCCTCATCGCCGACGAAGACCGAATGATCAACCCTGACACCCAGAAGTTCATGGCCGAACGCAGTCACGCTCACACCCGTATCCACGAAGTTGACCACGCACCACTGATCACCCGGCCGGAGGTCGTCACCGAGGTCCTCTCCGAGGCCGCCCAGAGCCTCGGACACTGAGGCGCTCCCGGAATGATCGTTGACAACGACATCGCGAGTTGTGCCACGCAACGTGCTGTGGGGCCGTCCCATGGCTGCGGCCTGGCCCTCGTTCTGGCTGCGGGCGCCCCGGCCCGGCTAAGGTCGCGCGCGGATCGGACAGAGCGGAGGAACCGGTGCGCAACACCGAACTCGAGAAGCTCGATGGGCTCGTCGGCCGATGGACGACCACGTTGTCGGACGCATGGTTCCTCGAACCGCCGGGCACCACGGTGCCGGGTATGACCGCGATCGAGTGGCTCGGGGAGTCATTCCTCGTCGTGCGGTCGGAGTTCGGCGGAGGACAGCACGCGCACTCCGAGATGAGCCTTGTCCTCGGACGCAGCGACCCGAACGACCGGTTCGTCGCCCTCTACCACGACGACCGCGGCGTCTGCCGCCAGTACGCCATGACCTTCGATGGTGGGCACTGGACAATGGCCCGCGAGGACCCCGACTTTCACCAGCGTTTCATCGCCGACGTCGACAAGGACCGGATCGTCGGTCGGTGGGAGGCTTCCGAGGACGCCGGCAAGACATGGCGCAAGGACTTCGACCTCACCTTCGAGCGGACCTGAGCCAGCAGCCCCGAACCCGACGACGGCAACCTCGACATCGGCCTACAGCTGCAACGCGTCGGCAACCGACTCCTGCACCGCGAAACCACACCGGAAGCCTCGCCGGCTGCCTGCCGACGCCCGGCATCTGCATCACCACACTGCGGCACCGCCGAGGACGTCCCAGCGGCGCCTCACCGCGGACGAGTTGCGCGTCCCGCGCGCCGTACTCACGGATGAGAGTCGGTGCCGAAGCCCGCACGTGAACGTGCATGGTCCAGGAGTAACAAAGCCGGTACCCTCCGCATAACACTGGGGGGCGCCTACTATGAGGCTGAGAAGGTCGGCGCGGATAACCGTTGCCGGACTGTTCTTGATGGCTTGCATCGGACTATTCGGAGTCGCCGCCTGCGGCGCCTCTCCATATCCGGCAGACCCCTCTGCACAGCCAAGGTCGGATAGTCGCGCACTGAGTGAATTCGTTGAGCAATGCAGGCAGAATGTCGACAGTTGGCAGCGAGGTCAGGCGCTCTATCCAAAGGAGCTCAGCGTCAAGCTGGACGAATCGGTCAGCTATATTGCCGGAATTGATGTCAGCGGCGGATCTCAGCTTCGCGAGCGTCTCCCCGACGGCGTGCCGTATTCCGACGTCCCGCTGGAGGTGCGATGCGGCCTTGGCGCACGGCTCGTGAGCACGACCAGTTCCGCAGAAGTCGACAAGAGCGACTGGCAGCTGCAGGAGTTCGATGAGACAGGCAAGCTTCAGTGGGCGTGGACGGTCACGGGGAAGCAGCCGGGCGACCATGCCCTGAGGCTTGAGCTTCGGCCCGCGGTCGCGGTTGTCGGCGGCGGCTATGTCCTACCCGCCGGCGAGTCACCCGCGTCCCAGGTGGTCATGCTCGAAACGGACCTTCACGTCACCTCAACGTTCCTGCAGAACGTCTACATCTGGTGGGACACCAACTGGGACAAGATCGCTTTGATCGCGGCGGGACTTGGGGCTGCAGTACTTGCAGTGCGACGTTTCCTGAAGAACTTGCGCGATGGGTCCGAGGACACCCCCACATAGGACGGTCACGGCGCGATCCCGGTTCACCTGAACTCCTCCGGCCCAGCCGGCGCCGAAGCCCGCAATGAGCCTGCACTTGCCGGTGACGGGCGGCCGACGACCTCGACACCCACGCCGCGCGAGGCGACCAGCCGACCTTCTCCGCGCGGGCGCGGGCCGGGCCGCGACGCAGATGGTCCCACTTCGCCACCGAGCACGCCCGGGGCGAAGTGCCTTGTCGCATCCGAACCGAGCCCCCTCGTTGATCAATCTTCCCGCCTCTCGACTAACCTGCATACGTCACTCTCGGGACATCCTGAATTTTCGCTGAGTTTAAGATTTCTTTACCTTTTTATGGTGCTACGGTCCCGGCCGTGCATTTGCGGGCGAGACAGAGCACCAACAAATATCCAGTTCGTCGTGAATCGGATGGACTGCTTCTCACGGATCTCCTGATCGACATCGCGACCGTGAGCACGCACCTGCTCGAGCGCCTGGAGCAGAACCAGATCCTGGATGCTTTCCTGCTCTCCGCTGGTGCCGTCCAGATCGTCGAGGACCACCTGCAGCGGGACACTCTGACGCTGCGGCGCGCGGCCGGCGCGATCGGCGGCACAGGATCGTGGGCGCTGCGTGCCCTGGCCGGTGCGGCAGAGCACTTGCGGCGGCCCCGGGAACATGCAGCCATCTCGTGGTGCACGATGGCGCGGCAGCTGCGAGACGATCTGGCCGGCGCTGTGATGGGCGACGGGCTGAGCGAGAAGCACCGGCGGCACGCGGTGACGATGGCGCGGGCGCTGCGCGAACTGATGCCGGGCTTGCCTGCCCGGCTCCGTCGGGAGCTGCTGCGCATGCCTGGGTGCTTCCGGAGCTTCGACATGCAGCCCGCCGACACTGCGCGCCTGGCGGAGGCCTACGCCCCGAGCGTCTCAGGACGGCCGGTCCTCGTCGTCGGTGTGCGCACCTCCGGCAGCTACCTCGCCCCGCTGGTCGCGGCAGCACTGCACGCTCTGGGCACGGAGGCGGTCACGATCACAGCACGTCCCGGCCATCCGCTGCTGCCGGCCGACCGGGGCGCTCTTCGCAGAGTGCTCGCCGCAGGCGGCACGGTGGCAGTGGTGGACGACCCGCCAGGATCCGGGGCCGCGCTCCGGTCGGTGGTCGACCTCCTGACATCCTCTGGTGCACCTGCCGCGGTGATCACGCTGTTGCTGCCACTGTTCGACGGCGCGGTCCCCGGTCCGCTCGCTGACATCGCCCGCGTGGAGCTGCCGTTCACGAGGTGGGCGGTGCACAGGTTGCTCACTCCGGACGCGATCCTGGAGGCGTTGTCCTGCCTCACGGGTGAGACGTTCACCGACGCCGAGCGCCTTCCCGCTGACACCGTGAACGGCTCCGGGCGCAAACACCTCCGGGCGACGTACCGGGTCCGGACCCTCGACGGCGACCAGCGGCTCATCGGCGTGCTCGGCACGGGAATCGGTTACCTGGGGCGCCACGCGCTGGCGGTGGCCGCCGCCGTACCGGATCACGTTCCGCACATCTACGGCGTACGGAACGGGCTCGTGTTCCGCGAGTGGGTCGGCGAGTCCGACCGCGTCACCGTGGCCGATCCCGCCGACGCCCCCGCTTACGCCGCCTACGTCACCGCACGGGCCGCCGCCCTGCCGGCTGTCGCCGATCGCAGCCTCCAGATGTCCGGGAGACAGCCCGTCTGGGAGATCGCGACCCGGCTCCTGTCGACCGGCTACGGGCGGGCCGGCCTCGCGCTGCGCCTGCCCGTACTGGACCCGGCCGTGCGCAGGCTCTGTCGCGCAACCCGGCCGTCGGTGGTCGACGGGGCGACCGGCTTGGATCACTGGTTCCGCGTCGACGGTGCCCTGCAGAAGATCACGGCCGACGTCCGGGCGTTCTCCAACCAGGACCGCAGCTGCTACGACCCCAGCTTCGACCTCGCCGGTGTGGATCCCGGCGGACGCAACGGCACATTCGTCGCGGCGCTGCAGGCTGCCCACCCGGTCGATCCGGAGCGGTTCCTGCTCTACCAGCTGGTACATCTGCAGGATCCGGATTCAGGGAGGACGAGAAACCAGCGGGCGTCCTCACGGGCCGTGGCCCGTTACCTCGCCGAGCGCCTGCCCGCCCTCGGCCCGCCCGCCGACGGTCCGCTGTGCGCCATTGACATCGACGGAGTGCTCGAGGCCGGCGCGTTCGGCTTCTCCGCGATCACCCCCACCGCGGTCACCGCCCTGCGCGCGCTGGCCGCGCATGGTTATCGGCCGGTGCCGGTGACCGGCCGCAGCCTGGACGAGGTGCGCGAGCGCTGTGAGATCTTCGACCTCGCCGGTGGGGTCGCGGAGTACGGCGCCGTGACCTACACCCACCTGGACCGGCACGTCCGATCCCTGCTGCCCCCGGACGACCAGGAGCTGGTCGACCGGCTGCGTGACCTGTTGCGCTCGGCACCGGACGTCACTGTCGACGACGACTTCAGGTTCAGCGTTCGCGCCTACCGCGCTGGAGCACGCCGCGGTCCGGTGCCGGCGTCCACACTGGACACAGTTCTCACTGCTCTCGGGACGGACCGGCAGCGGCTGCGGATCATCCCGGGACTCGGACAGACCGACATCGTCGCCGCCACCATCGACAAAGCCAGCGGACTGGCGCAGCTGGCACGACTGACCGGTGCCGCCCCCGTGCACCTCGCGGTCGGCGACTCGGCCTCGGACGTCCCCATGTTCGCCCTTGCCCGGCATGCCTGCGCTCCCGCCAACGGCGATGACACCGTCCGTGCCGCGGCGGGCGTGCAGGTGCTGAGGTCTGCGTACGCCGCCGGCCTGGCCGAGGCTGCGGCTCGTGTGCTCGGGCACCGGGTCGGTGCGTGCCCGCAGTGCCGACCCGCACCATCGAGCCGGGAGACTGCGACGCTGCTGGCGATCCTCGACGCGCAGAGCGGCGGACGGAGAGGGCTGCCCGGCGCGGTGCTGCGATCGGCGACGAATGCCATCCGGTCCGCGGGGAGCGGGCACCGGGTGACAGATCCATCTGTTCGGCTGATCATGGCGGCCACCGAGCGATGATCACGTCTCATCGATCCCGGACAGATCCTCCGGCACGTCGAGAACCGTCCAGAGCTGATCGAGCTCGGTCACCTCGAACTCCGGCAACTGCTCGAGCAGACGCAACAGCTCCGGACGGGCGTCCGCCGCGCCGGCGGTACGCAGCAGGGTGGCACGGTTGACCGCCTCCCCCACGAAAGCGTCGGCGACGAAATCGAGAACCTCGATGCGCGTCACGGGGACGCTGGACGGATCCGGCAAACCGGAGAAATCCTTTATCAATCCCAATTCAGCCTCCGTGCGCGAACGGCAGCAAGCCGCGCCCATCAGCACCCCAAGTTGCGACGAGCAGCAGGTACAGACCATATTGGCCGCGTGCTGAACGGACGCTGAGGACGTTTCCGGGGCTGGGTCGGGAACCATCTCGTGACCGTTCGATACACGGACCACATCTCCGCGTGTCACGCGGCCTGTGGAGAGCCCGTCTCGGCCAGTACTCGGGTTTGTCGGCGCCGGGTGAAGATCTGGTAGCACAGGCAGATCACCAGAAGGCCGAGCAGTACTGCGGAGGCACCGTAGGTGCCGATGCCCAGTCCGCCCTGGTCGCGCGCCTTGCTCAGGGTGTTGCCTGCGTTGGCGCCGAGTGGCCGGGTCAGCACATAGGCGGCCCAGAAGATCAGGGTGCCGGAGATCGGCGTGAGGTAGTGGGCGCCGAGCAGAACCAGTAGTGCCGCGCTGATGATGACCGTGCTGGTGATGTACCCGGCGCCGAGGCCGCTGTTGTCGTGGGCCAGGTAGTCGCCGGTTGAGGTGCCGAGGGTGTTGGAGATGAGGGTGGCGATCCAGTAGAGCGACTCGTCCTTGCGGGATTCGATTCGCTCGACCTGCATTGTGTCGCCGGTGAACCGCCACACCACCAGCACCACGACCAGGGCGGCGATCAGGATGAGCGCACCGGTCCCGTAGCCGAGTCCGAGGGTGTCGTTGATGTAGTCGGAGATCTCGGTGCCGACCAGGCTGGTGGCCAGAATGACCGCCCAGAACAGGACCGGGTGGAAGGTACGCACCCGCAGCTGTAGTGCCAGCACGATCACGAGGAAGCCGACGAAGATCCCTATACCTGCCAGGTAGCCCAGGTCGAGGGTCTGCCCGACGACGTCACCACCGGTCTCACCGAGCGTGGTGGCGAGGATCTTCATCACCCAGAAAAGGGCGGTGATGAGCGGTAATTTCGCCACGAACGACTCTGGCCGGCACACGTTGATACCCACGTATTACTCCCATGCTCACCCGTTTTCACTTTTTCGCCCACACGGGACATGACGGCACGTCGTGTTCACTCACCCATATCAGCGGGTCGGACAAACGGTGGCCGCGAGGAACACGTCTCGCAATGACGCCCGGAATCAGTGCGGGCTGACCCGACTGCGATATCGAAGCTAGCGGCCCGACGTTAGGAACAGGCAAGGCAGCAGTATCGGCAGGCTAGATCCACCACAATTCCCGCGCCCGGCGGTCTCGCATATTGTCGACTGGAGGCGAAACCGGCGGGTTGAGCACCGTGCGGACCACCGGGACGAACCGCCGGCAGGATGGCCGTGGCCGGCCACGGCGCAGCCAGAAGTCACGGCTATCGGCCCACGCCAAACGCAGGTAAGCGCTGGGCAAGAAGTTCGGTCGAGTTTCCGAGACGCCCAGGCCTGCGTTTGCCGTGGTTAGCTCGCTGTATGGCACGACTGCTTGTGGTGGAGGACGACGAGATGATCGGCCAGGCACTCCAAAGGAGCCTGACCGCGCACGCCCATGAGGTCAGCCTGATGCCGACCGGGAAAGGGGCGCTGCGCGAAGCCGGGCGGAGCAGCTTCGACCTCGTCCTGCTCGACCTGGGCCTGCCAGACCTGGACGGCCTCGCGGTCTGCAGGGAGCTGCGCACCGCGCAGGCCGACGCCGTCATCGTCATGCTGACCGCGCGCGACGAGGAAATGGACGTGATCATCGGCCTCGAAGCCGGCGCCGACGACTACCTGACCAAACCCGTGCGGCTCGCCGAACTGCACGCCCGTATCCGCGCCCATCTGCGTCGCGGGGAGTCGATCGCACACGCCGACGTGAGCGGACCGACCCGGCTGGGTGATCTCGTCGTCGACCACGCCGGCCGCCGCGTCACCCTCGCCGGCCGCGACCTGCCGCTGCGCGCCAAGGAATTCGAGCTGCTCGCCAGGCTCGCGGCCCAGCCAGGTGTTGCCGTGAGCCGGGACACGCTGATGTCCGACGTCTGGGACGAACATTGGGTGGGCTCCACCAAGACGCTCGACGTGCACATGGCGGCGCTGCGCCGCCACCTGTCGACTGCGCCCGAGGGCGCGGATGTCCCGATGATCGTGACGCTGCGCGGACACGGCTACCGGCTCGACGCCCCGCCCACGTCCTGATCCGGGAACAGCTCTGATTTTGCCGGCTGCTTGCCTGTCTGGAGGGCGACCTGAACCTGCAGGTCAGTAGCGTCTCATTCGTGCAGGTCATCGTGCTGTACGCGATTGCGGCGCCCACGAAGGCGCGGCACGGCCAGGCCGCCGCATGACCGTCCATCCGAGTGGAGACGATCAAAGACAAGCGGCCGAACTCGTACGATGCGCCGTCGACGACGGACGTATCGGGGTCCGGGACGCCGGGCGGCTGCTCTCGACCACCTACCGGGCCCGCACCCGCCGGGAACTGGACGGCGTGGTGGCCCTTCTCACCACGCCGGGCCGTGACGTGTCCGATCGAGCGGCCTACCTGCGCGCCGTAGTGCATATCGTGCTGTTCGCGGCTGCAGCCACTGTGCTGCTGATCGCCGCGCTGCACTCCGTCGACCCGCTGAGTCCGCACTGACCGGGTCTCGCAGGCCCTGTGTGTCACCCCGAACACCCCTGGAGGCCGAACGCCCGTGCGGAAACGGATCATCGTCCTCACCCTCGCCGCAGCAGTACTCGCGATCGCACTGTTCGGGTTGCCCCTGGCCGGGGTCGTCGTCAGCTACCTCGCCGACGATGAGCAAAGCGAGCTGGACCAGGTCGCCACCGTCGCCGCTCTCACCGTCGCCGTGGATCTCGCGCGCGGCAACGCACCTCATCTACCGACCTCGTCGGAGCAGGCGGACGTCGCTCTCTACGACCGTTCCGGCCACCGCATCCTCGGCACCGGACCCACCGTCGCCGACAAGTCCGTCTCCGAGGCCCTCGCCGGCACGAGCGCCGACAACGACGACGGCACCGTCGCCATCCAGGTGATCGGCAACGACCCGCGCGCCGGAGCGATCAGGGTGTACAGCTCACCGAGCGAGGTCTACGGGCAGGTCGCGCTGGTGTGGGGAGCCATGCTCGCTCTCGCCGCGACCGCGGTGGCCACGGTACGGGTGGTGGCGCACCGCCAGGCGGGCCGTCTCGCGGGCCCGCTCGAACAGCTCTCCGCTGCCGCCCGCCGCCTCGGCGACGGCGACTTCACCGCACGCGCACCCCGCGTGGGCATTCAGGAGATCGACTCCGTCGGCGAGGACCTGGACACCACTGCCGACCGGCTCGGCAACCTCGTCGCGCGCGAACGTGCTTTCACCACCGACGCCTCACACCAGCTCCGCACCCCGCTCGCCGGGCTCCGGCTCACCCTCGAGTCCGCGCTCGACGACCCGTGCCAGGACTCCCGTGTCGCGATGACGGACGCCGTGCACGCCGCCGAGGGTCTCCAGCGCACGATCGACGACCTGCTGGCGCTCGCCCGCGACACCAGGACCGACCGCGCCGAGCTCGACCCGGACCAGCTCCTCACCGACCTCGACCGGCACTGGCGGCCTGCGCTGGTCAACACCGGCCGGGACATGCTGGTGAACGTCGAGCCCGCGGTACCGGCCGCCGCCGCGTCGGCCGCAGCGGTCCGCCAGGTTCTCACGGTGTTGATCGACAACGCCGTGCGCCACGGCGACGGCGTGGTCTCGGTCGCCGTCCGCGACGCGGGTGGAGCGGTCGCCTTCGACGTCTCCGACCAGGGCAAGGGCATCGCGGTTCCGATCGCCGAGCTGTTCGAGCGCCGGTCCGGCCGGGCGAGCGGGCACGGCATCGGGCTGGCGCTCGCCCGCAGCCTCGCCGAGGCCGAGGGCGGGCGGCTCGCGCTCACGCAGCCCGCACCGCCGACCTTCACTCTCCTGCTACCCGCCGCCGACCACGATCCCGAGACCCCGCGGTCCTCAGCCGAGCCGTCCTACGGCTGATCCGGCCCGTCACGCAGTGATCTCGCCAGGAGCAACGGCGCGGCGGCAACGGTGGACGGCTCGACCACGTCCGAATCGTCTATCGCGCCCAACCGCTCCGCAGGTAGGCCGGTTACCGAGACGAGGGCCGCGAGTCGTCCGTCCTGTCCTCTACCTTCCTCACCCCGCACACGCGCTGCACCTTCTGTTCCCGGCCGCGGCGAGCCAGGCGCGCCGCCAAGCGGAGCGAGCGGCGGGGTAGCTCGAGCAGGGTGACGAGGGACCGGTAAAGGCCGCCCGGAACGCTGAGCGTCCGCTGCTTTCGCAGGTCGCTGAGGCAGCGGTCGACGACGTCGGCCGGTTCCAGCCACAGCGGTGATCTCGACGAGCCCACCGGCCTTCCGGCTCGGAGGTGCCTGCCCGTGCGTATTCGGCCCGGACAGATCGCGATGGCCCGCACGCCCGTGCCGGGCAACGACGCGGCGACGGAGTCGGTGAAGCTCAACACCCATGCCTTGCTGGCGCTGTAGGCCGAACCGGGTGCTCCCAGGTAACCGGCGAAGCTGCCGACGTTGATGACGACACCGTGGCGGCGTCGAATCATGCCGGGCAGTGCCGCACGTGTCAGCTGCAGCACCGCGGTGATGTTGAGATCGACCTCGGCCTGAAGATCCGCAGGGGACGCCTCGTCGAACAAGTCGTGAGTTCCTACGCCGGCATTGTTGACGAGGATGTCCACCGGCTCGCCCATCGTGCCGTCGAGCCGCTGCTCGACGATCGCGCGCTCGCCAGGCACAGCGAGGTCGGCGGGCAGGACCTCCACCTCCACACCGTGCTCGACGCGAAGCCGTGTGGCCACCGCATTCAGCCTCTCCCGGTCACGCGCGACGAGAACGAGGTTGTGCCCCTGGGACGCCAGATGTTGTGCGAAGGCGGCGCCGAGTCCGGTGTTCCCACCCGTGACGATTGCAGTAGACATGACCGGGAACGCTATTGAGGACTCCTGAAACGACACTGAGAAACTGAAAACAAGCTGAAGATCAGGCGGCACGCTCACAAAAATATGTCGAGACACCCGCTCGCTCGGGAACAGTTGACCCTATCGGGCAAGAAATTCTGGCTCGCCGGTCACGCCTCGGCAGGTCGACGGGCTACGCCGATCGTGCTGAGATCACCTCACTGTCACGCTTCACCGGATAGCGTCGTTAGTCTGATTCTCGCGGGCGCCCGCGCCCGAGATCACTCGATCCGACAGAAACGGAGTGCCGGAGTGGGCCTGCGCGAGCACTGGAGGTTCATCCGCAAGTTCGTCCAGCATGCGGCCGCTACCGGCGAGCAGTGGGCAGTGATCACCAGGGTGGGGCGCCGTGCCGCCGGCATGGTCTCGCTCGACCTGGAGATCCACAGTGGTGGGCGGGAGCCGTTCGCCGTCTCAACCATAACGAGCGTGCCGCGGCACGTCGCCCCACGTGTCGGCCAGCACGTCGCATTCTCCATTCCGCCGAGTAGCGACGACCTGCACATCCACTATGAGGTCGCGTGGGACAGGCCGCCACGTTATGGCACGTCACAGGAGCGCGCCGAGCTGCGCGACCAGGTGGCCGGGCTCGTACAGCCTGCGCCGGGTGAATCAGCGGCCACCCACGCGGAGCGGCAACGGCGCGTCCAAGAACTCTTCGACCGTTTGGGGGCCCGTCCCCGGCGGCCACCCCACTGAATTACAGCCTCGCACCGCGGCGGCGGGGCGCATGCCGCGGCGGGAGAAGCATCGCTCGGGTCGATACATCTGCCGGCTACGGCCAGAGCAGACCGCGCCGCCATCCATCGCCGGCACGGGTGTAGACGAGCCGGACGTGCCTGCGCCGCTCCTCGCCCTGCCAGAACTCCACCTCGTCCGCCTCCAGTCTGTACACCGTCCACCCGGGAGCCACATGTGCCGGCTCGGCGATGGCGAGCTCGGTGGACGCGTCGAGTGCGCGGTCGCGTTCGGCGAGGCTCGCCACCGGCTCGCTCTGGTTGCCGAGCAGGCCGACGCCCCGCGCCCCCGCCGAGCGGGCCATGAAGTCCGCCGCGCTGTCCTCGGCATTCGCCACACTCACGAGGCCACGAACCCGGACCTGCCGACCGAGCGATGGCCAGTAGAACGTCAACGCCGCCCACGGCGTGTTCGCCAACTCCTTGCCCTTGCGGCTCTCCGAGCCCGACGCGAACGCCCAATGCCCCGCGTCCAGGTATTTCAGGATCAGCACACGTGCCGTTGGCCGACCCGACGGATCCACGGTCGACAGCGTCATCGCGTGCGGCTCGACGACTCCCGCATCGACCGCCGCCGCCAACCACTCCGCGAACAGCAGATCCGGATCGGGCGGCGCAGCGTCCGGATCGAACACCGGCAACGGCCCGGCAAGTGAAGGTAGGCGCCGCAAGCTCGCGGCGGACGTCATATCCCCCATGGGCAACGACCCTACTGACGGGACACCACTCTGCGACGCGGTCCGGTTGCGGGCCGGCGATGTCGGCTCCTGCGGTGGAAGCGTGGTTCGATCAGGTCACACCGATCGTGCCCGCGGTCGCGTCAGACGATCTTGTGCTCGAGGAGGCTGCGCGCGCAGTCCACGACGACGTCCGCCGCCGGGCGTGGCTGCCAACCCAGGATCCGGCGGGCCTTCTCCGTGCTGTGCCGGTTGCGCCGGCCGAGGCCCGGCATGATCGGCCGCAGCGACCGGTCCACCACCGCCGCCAACCGGACGGCGACGTCGGGAAGCTGGCGGGTCGGCACCCCCGTCCCGGCGTCGCCGAGCCCGGCCCGCAACGCCGCGGCGATCTCCCGCATCCACATGAACTCACCGGTTCCGAGGAACCGCTCGCCTGCCGCGGCGGGGGCGATCATGGCCCGTAGGTGGAGGTCGGCGACGTCACGGACGTCGACCACCTCCAGCCCGATCCGGGGCACCCCGGGCATGCGCCCCTGCAGGAGCCTTTGCACGATTCGCACCGACCCCAGGTTCGCCGTGCTCAGGAGCGGCCCGAACACCGCACCCGGCAAGACCGTCGCCAGTGTCGTGGGTCCGGCGTGACCGGCCATGAAGTCCCAGGCAGCCCGTTCGGCGAGCGTCTTCGAGCGCCGGTACGCCGGCAGCGACGGATGGTCGAGGGTCCATAGTGTCTCGTCGGTGCACCCGTCCGCCGTGTAGGACGCCGGGCTGGCCGCATTGGCAGCCGACGTCATGACGACCCGCCTCACCCCGGCCGCCGTCGCGGCCCGCAGCACGCGCAGCGCGCCGTCGCGCGCCGGGGCGATCAGTCTGTCCGCGTCGCGCGGATTCTCGTCGCCGAGTGGCGACGCGACGTGCAGCACGTGCTCGCACCCCGCGACCGCGCCGCCCCAGCCCGCGTCGGCGGTCAGGTCGGCGACTGCGAACTCCAGCCGGTCCCCCGGGTCGACGATCGTCGACACCCCGTCGCGGACCGCCTGCTCGCGCGCCGCCGAGCGGACAGTCGTGCGCACCCGGTAGCCCTGCTCCAACAACATGGCGATGCACCAACCGGCCAGATAGCCGGTGCCGCCGGTCACGAGGACCCGCTGCTTGACGTCGTTCATGCTGGTGTCATCCCCTGAAAAGGCCATAATGCGGAGCACTCTCCGCGATATCGAAAACTAGCGGAGAGCTCTCCGCGAGTCAATGCGGACCCAACCGCCGGAGCACGGAAGACCGATGAGCACCCGATGACCAGCGACAGCACGCGCAGCACGTACGCGACCCAGCGCCGGGCGGCGGCCCGCAACCACGCGGCGATCCTCGACGTCGCCCACGACCTGCTCGCCGAGTCGCCGACCGCATCGATGAACGAGATCGCCAAACGGGCCGGCGTGGGAGCGGGCACGCTCTACCGCCACTTCCCCACCCGCGAGGCGCTCATCCTCGCCGTCTACCAGCACGACGTGCAGAAACTCGTCGATGCCGTCGACGAAATGATCGCCACCCGCGCACCCGACGACGCGTTCGTAGCCTGGTTCGAGACCCTTGCCCACTACATCCGGCTCAAGCACGGCCTCGGAGAGGCCCTCCACAACGCAGCGATCCAGGACGCGATCAACGAGACCTATGCCCCGGTCGTCGCCGCGGTCGCCAAGCTCCTGGACGCCTGCGTCGCCGCCGGCACCGTGCGAGCCGGCTTCGACCCCGCCGACGTCCTGCTGATCATGGGCTTCCTCTGGCGCGTCGGCCCGGACGAGGACGGCGAGGAACAAGGCCGACGGCTCGTCCGGATCGTCTTCGACGGCATCCGCGGCCACGATCCGGCCTGAGACCCGCGACCGCACACCCCAGCTCCTACGGAGCCGACGGCGGGCGCTGGTGACACGTTCGCCGACCTGCACTCCGTTAGCGTCGGTCCATGCCGATCGCCACGTACAGCCTCACCGCGCTCGACTGCCCTGACCCACGCGCGCTCGCCGAGTTCTACAGCCGGATCACCGGATGGCCGATCACCCCGCAGAAGCACGCCCACTGGGCCCAGCTCGACACGGGAGGCGCCGGCGCCACGCTTGCGTTCCAGAGGATCGAGGAGGGCGAGTACCGCCCGCCGGAGTGGCCCGGCCAGGATCACCCGCAGCGCGCCCATTTCGACTTCGACGTCCCCGACCTCGACGCCGGTGAGCGCGCCGTGCTGGAGATCGGCGCTCGCAAGCACGACCTGCAGCCGAGGCCGCACTCGTTTCGCGTGTTCCTCGATCCCGTCGGCCATCCGTTCTGCCTGGTCAAGGTCTGACGACACCCGGGAGTGCGTTCAGCGCGGATCGCGGAAGAACGCGTGGACGTCGTCGACGACGAGCGTGTCCGGCGAATTGCCCACCGTCGAGGTAGCGCTGAACTGTCCGAGGCGGCGCCGGACACGTTGCGCCGGGCGGCCTCCATCCATCCCATCACCGCCCTGCAGACCGAATGGTCGCTGTGGGCGCGGCAGATCGAGGACCAGATCGTTCCGGTATGCCAGGAGCTCGGCATCAGCGTGGTGCCGTACAGCCCCCTCGGGCGTGGCGCCCTCACCGGTGGGCTCACCTCGCGCAGCCAGCTCACCGAGGATGACGCCCGCCACAGCATGCCGTGGTTCTCCGAGGAGAACTTCGACCGCAACCTCGCCGTGGTCGAGCTCCTGCGCCGCATCGGTGCGGAGCACGACGCCACGCCCGGGCAGGTTGCGCTGGCCTGGCTGCTGGCCAAGTCGCCCGACATCGTCCCGATCCCCGGCACTCGCCGCCTCGCATTCTTCGAGGAGAACACCCGAGCCGCCGAGCTCACGCTCACCGCGGAACAGATCGCGGAGCTCAACAGCATCACGGTGATCGGGGAGCGCGAGCGCGAGTCCGCGATGCAGGCCCGCAACTGGACCGACGGAGTCACCCCGCCACGGTGACCGCGAGCCGCAGGATCAGTGATCGCTCGTGGCCCTTCATCTGTGATTTCGCAGCTGCGAGCGGAGAACCCCTCGACACGCCCCGCTCGCAGCCTCGCTAGGTACCGCAATTGAATGACTCAATCAGACGAGGCTATCGTTCGGACTACTCACGGCTGGGCGCGTTCCAGCACAGCAAGAAACGTCTCCAACTCGATATTGCGGCCGCACAGTACGGCCGCCACCTTCTTGCCACGGTACTGCGCGGCGGATTGGAGCATTCCGGCCACCGCCACCCCGGCCGAACCCTCGATGATCCAGCGCTCACCTTCGGCCACCATACGCATCGCGTGCGCAATTTCCTCCTCACTGACGGTCACCGTCTCGTCGATCACCTCCTGGCAGACGGCAAAGGCCGTCGAACCGGGTTCCACGGCACCGGCCGAGCTCTCGGAAAGAGTTTCACGCGCCGGGGTCTCGACGATGCGGCCGGCATTCAGCGAATCGAGCATCGACGTTGACGCTTTCGGCCAGACACCGACCACACGAGTTGCGAATCCGAGGGCCTTGAGTGCGGTCCCTACGCCGCCGATGAGACCGCCACCGCCCACGGACATGAACACGGCGTCGAGGTCGGGAGCCTGCTCGACCAGTTCCACGCCCAGAGTGCCCTGCCCAGCGATCGTGTCCAGATCGTTGGAGGGCGCGACGTACGGCTTACCCTGGAGCTCCGACTGCCGGCGTGCTTCCTTCTCCGAGTCGAGCAGAGATCCGTCGACCACGACGAGCTCCGCGCCCAGCGACTCGATCGCGGCCATCTTCGACTTCGTGGCCGTGGTCGGAACGTAGACGGTGACGCCAACGCCTGCCAGGACGCCGGCGCGAGCAACGCCGAGCCCGTGATTGCCCGTGGAGGCCGTGATCACCCCTGACTGCCTCGCGGCTGCACCGAGCATGCGGAGCTTGTTCGCAGAGCCGCGGACCTTGAACGAGCCGGTCGGCATCAGGTGCTCCGCCTTCAGCCAGACGTCGCACCCCGACTCACGGGAGAGAAGTGTGCTCTGCACGAGCATCGTCACCGGAACATCGGGGCGAATACCGCGGTGGGCATCCACGATTCTGTCGAAAAGGGTCACAAGAATCAAACTCCTCCGAGTCGACGAACGGAGCGATCATGACGCGCGAGTAGGCGAGTTTCATGCGGGATCACATTCACGACCGTCCCCACGATCCCCACGCCCAGCTCAGCCCTCGGGAGAAATCGATTCGAGGGACAATCCCGTGGTATCCGGACCGAGGGCTGCGATGTCGATGACCAGCAGGGTCATCGCCACGGCAACCACCAGGAACATAGCGGTGGCGCCATAGGCGTCGAGCACGGGAAGGAGCACGTACGGCATCGCGGCCGTCGCGAGCCGGGAGATCGAATAGGCTGAGCCGGCAGCGGTGGCGCGCAACGACGTGGGGAACAGTTCGGCTTGGTAGGTGTGAAACGTGTTGGCGAAGAAGTTGCTGACCGCGGTGTAGCAGAAGCCGAAGACCACGATCCCGGCCTCCGTTGACGAGCAGCCGAACGCGAGGCCGAACACCGCCATTCCGACAGCGCTTCCGATGATGAGCCGGGGCCGCTGAAAGCGTTCCATCACGGGCAGTGACAGCGCCGAACCCACTGGATAACCCAGGAACGTCAGCGCCGTGAACGTCAGCGACTGGGTCAGGTCGAATCCCTTGGCTGTGAGCACGATCGGGACCAGGGATCCGAAACCGTAGTAGCCGAAGGACTGCAGGATGTGGAACACGTACAGCATGACGGTCCGGGTGCGCCAGGGCCGGCTCAGGAGCGCGCCGACCCTGATTCGCTCGGGGCGATCCGCCCGACGTTCGTCGCGCACGTCGCCGCGTTCCGGTTCGTGCACGCCGGCCGATCGTTCGAACCGGCGAACGATGTTCTCGGCCTCGGCACGACTACCCCGTTCGCTGAGCCAACGTGGCGATTCGGGCAGCCCGGTGCGCAGAATCCACACCGCCAAGGAGCCGATCGCCCCCACGAGGAACAACCACCGCCATCCTTCGAGGCCCAACAGGGTACGGCCCACCAGGCCGCGGGCAAGGAAGCCGGCTATCGGGACGCCACAGAAGCCGATGGTGAACGCCCACGCAGTGGCGCGGCCGCGGACACTCGGCGGCACCAGATCCGCGATATAGGCGTCCACGAGTGGCAGCTCGGCACCGATACCCACTCCGGCGAGGAAGCGGCAGACCACCAGCATCCAGATGTCCGTGCTGAATGCGCCCACGAGCGAGAAGACCGAGTAGAAGGCCAGCGACACCAGCAACGCTTTTCGCCGGCCGATTCGATCACCGAGGCGCCCGATCGTCAGCGCACCGATGGACGCGCCGACGAACGCTGAGGCGAGCAGTGGTTTCAGCTCGCTGGCGGAGGCGCCGAAGTCCCTGACGAGGACCAAACTCACAGTGCTGGCGAGAAAGAGGTCATAGAGGTCGAAAAACGTCGCTACACCAACCACCGCGATGACGTACCTGTGATACGAAGTGACCGGGAGCCGATCGAGACGGTTGGCCAAGTCGCTACCGGCGACTGTCATGAACAAAACTCCCTGACTGAGACATCACTATGACTTCGAACGCGTGTTCTCCGCACGAAGCAGCGCTCGGACGACGCGCTCCGCGATGGATCGGTTCGGCGGATCCCGTGCTGAGAACTGATCACCGTGGGGGGTGTTCCACCGGCCGCGGACCAGCAGTAAGCGCGTCGCCCGGCCGCGACGAACTCGTGGCTGGTGCCGAGACACCAGCGCGAATCAGTTCGGCTCCGCGTTCCGCGATCATGATCGTCGGCACGTTGGTGTTCACCGAGACGATGCGGGGCATGACCGACGCGTCGATCACCCGGACGTTCTCGACACCTCGCACCCGCAGGTCCGGGGTGACCACGGCATCGTCTCCAGACCCCATTGCGCAAGTGCCCACCGGATGGCAATACGTTCCCGTGGCGCGTCGGACGAACTGCTCGAGCTCGTCGGCACCTGTTGTCTCCCCGCCGGGATACAGTTCGGCTCCCCGCCATCCGTCGAAGGCACTGTCGGCAACGATCGCGCGTGCTGTCTCGACGCCGTGGACGAGACGGGTGCGGTCATCAACATCGGTCAGGTACTGCGGGTCGATCAGCGGCGACGGAAGCACAGATCACCGCTCGGTACCGACTCCATCCGCCGGAAATAGGGCAGCACGTCGTCGAACGCCCATCCCGTGGCGCCTTGTCGCGCCCACGTGTCGTAGTCGTTGCGATGCCCACGCAGGTAGACCATCGCATTGATCGCACTGCAGCCGCCGACGGTGCGTCCACGCGGCCACGCGACCCGGGTCCCGTTCATCTCGAATTGCGGGGTCGTGCGGTACGCATAGTCGAGGTCGCCACCCAGCAGTGTCGGCCAGGCGGCTGGCGCGCAGATCTCCCGGCGGACGTCACGTGATCCGCTCTCGAGGAGGAGAACGCTCACGTCCGGCTTCTCGGACAGCCGGGAGGCAAGAACGCATCCCGCCGAGCCGGCGCCGACAATGACGTAGTCGAAGGCCAAGGCCATCAGAGCTCCTGAATCTATGATCGCTGTGGCCGGCCCACGGCGAGGCTCGTGAACACTGGCTCCTCACGAGACATGGATGTCCCGGTAGGCCCGACCGAGGCCGCGGGAGGTGCTTCCTGGCGTCGTCCGGATCGACGTCCGCGCCGGCCGGCGCGGACGTGGCATCGGCAAGCTCACGGTGGCCGATCTGCTCGGCCACACAGCAGTGCGCCGAACAGAGCCCGCGGCCTCCACATCGAGGCAGAACCACTACTTTCCGGGCAAGTCGATCTTCACAATCCCGTACTGTTCCCGTCCCAACACCGCGAATCTGCGATCACGACCGATACGCGAACGATGAGGGGCACAGGCTTTCGGCGTCCATACAGGCTGAGAGCGGGTCACTCCGCAAACGCTATGAGGTCACTTCGCATGCGGCCAACGAGAGTTCGGAATTGCTGGTATGCGTTGTCGTCATGGACTTCGGCAACGTCCCGCTGGTCGCGTTGCGAGTGTTTCGCGAGGTGGCCGAGCGGCGCACGCTCACCGCGGCGGCGGCAGCTCTGGGGTACACGCAGTCGGCCGTGTCGCGGCAGATCGCCTCGCTCGAGCGGGCCGCGGGCACGGTGTTGCTCGAGCGGGGCCACGACGGGGTGCGGCTGACCGGGGCGGGGTACGTCGTGCTTCGCCGGGCCGCTGCTGTGCTCGACGAGATCGACGCCACCGCTCGCGAACTGGCCGGCCTGCCGAGTGAGGGGGGTACGGTGCGGCTGGGGTGGTTTCCCAGCGCCGGTCTCATCCTGGTGCCCCGGGCGCTCGCGGCGTTGCGTCGCATGCACCCCGCCATCTCGGTGACCAGCCGGGAAGCCAGCACGCCCGACCTGGTCCGCGCGGTGCGGGCGGGCAGCATCGATCTCGCCGTCGTGGGCTCGCGGCCGCCGTTTCGGCCGCTCGACACCGAGTCACCCCAGCTGGAGGTCGAGACGCTGACCGAACGCTGCCTGTACCTCGCGGTTCCCGCTACGCATCCGCTCGCCGCGGCCGAGGTCGTGGACGTCGGTGAGCTGCGCGGGCAGCGCTGGATCGCAAGCCCGTCCACCAACGACCAGCCGCGTCTGGGGGTGTGGCCCGGCCTGGACGAGCGGCCCGAGATCGCCCACAGTGTCCGCGACTGGATGGCCAAGCTGAACCTCGTGGCCGCCGGGTGCGGTGTGACGACCCTGCCCCGCTCGCTGCTCGAGGCCGTGCCACCGGGGGTACGGGTGCTCACGGTCCACGGTGGCCCGGACGAGCAACGGCGCATCCTGCTGACGCGCCTGCCCCGCCCACTCACCGAACCCGCGGCCCGGCTCGCCGACGCCCTACGAGCCGCAATAGCCGAGATCGGCCCGTCTTTCCGACCGAGCTGATCGACGTCACAGTGACCTCGCCGAGCGTGCCCCCAGCGCCGCTGCCGATGTCAGGCGAGTACGGGAACAGCCCCGCCGCGGAGCTCAGCTCCGGAACTCCTCGAACATGACTTCGTGGCCGTCCGGGTCCATGCCGTAGAAGATCCAGGCCCACCCGACGTCCTCGGGCTCCAGCGTGACCCGCACGTCCCTCCCGACAGAGACACCGCGGTCCCATCGGCCGTTTCGGTGATCAACCCGGCAGCACCTCACGAACCTCCTCACGCAGCTCCTCGAGTGCCCGCTCCGGAACGAGCGGCAACGCACGTCGGACCGCTGCGATCCCCACCGTGGCGAGCACGCCGGCCGCGATGGCGAAAACGACCGTCGCGATCGTGGCTGCCAACGTCGGGGGGAAAACCTTCTCCAGCATGCGCAGGATCAGCACAGTGGAAGTACCGGCAGCCAACCCACCGAGCACGACGGCGACGCCGAGCACCAGCGCCCCCTCGGACGCCACGCGGAACTTGCCGGCCAGCTCCTCCTGCGCGTTGTGCAGCTCATCTTCGAGCAGGTCGCGCAGGTCCTCGACGAAGTCGCGGATCGCTTCGGCACCGGAGTTCTCCGTGCTGGGGCTCCGGAGTCGACCGGAACCTCCGGCACGGGTGCCCACCGATCCGCGTGACGTCGTCATGGAGATCTCCTCGTTTCATGCTGCGGGTCGCTCCGGGCGGAGCTGCTCTTGCCGCGCATCTGGAGTGCCCGCGTTTGCAGTCGACGAACCTGAATGGGCCGCTCGATCCTGTGGTGTGTCTGCAGCCCTCTGAGCCGGCCGGCCTGCTCAGCGGCGCGGCAGCAGCTCGGCCTGCCGGGAGCGCACCTCGGCGCGGATGGCCGCCATGACGGAGGCCGCCGCAGGCCGGCGCAGCCGCCCCGCGGCCAAGCTGGCGTGGTAGGTGGGGACGACCGCCACCTCGTCGAACAGCACGCGGACCAGCGAGCGGTCCCGCTCGGCGACGAACGCCGGTAACAGTCCGATGCCGGCGCCATGCACGGTGGCCTCCAGCTGGACGTGAACGCTGGTCGAGCCGAACGCCGCGTGGCTGTCGGTGCCGAAGCGATCGAGCACGTCCAGATCCTCCACCCGCAGCAGGCCCTCGATGTAGTAGATCAACGGATGCTCGGCCAGCTCCGAGGTCGAGCGGGGTGTGCCCCGCGCCCGCAGGTACTCCCGCGAGGCGTAGAGGCCGAGCCGATAGTCGGTCAGGGCCTCGGCGCCGGCTCGGTTGCGCACCGGGTCGCCGACGCCGATCTCGATGTCGGCGCCCACCCCGTACGGGCTCGGCCGGGTCTGCGTGATGATCTCGATCTGCAATCCGGGGTTCTCCCGGTGAAGCCGGGCCATCACCGGCGTGACGACGAAGGCGCCGAGCGCCTCACCGGTGGCGATGCGGATCAGCCCGTTCAGCTCACCCGGGCCGGGTTCGGGCAGCCCGCTGAGCATGCGGACCCCGTGCACCGCCGACTCCACCTGCTCGCAGGACTTCAACAGCCGCTGGCCCATCGCGGTGAGCGTGCAGCCCTGCACTCCCCGGTGGACCAGCGGCGACTTCAGCTCCCGCTCCAGTGCGGCGACCCGCCGGGACACCGTCGAATGGTCCAGCCCGAGCGCCGCACCCGCCTTCAGGAAGGAGCCGCAGCGGGCGATCTCCAGCAGCACGATCAGATCGTCGGTTCGCAGCGGTGCCTCCTCGAGTCGCCACCCCTGTGCAGCTTTGCACACCCGGTGCGTTGCATCGTGCCTTCCTGAGGCGCTGATCGCGCGTGAAACTCGTGCCAAGCCGGTTCCGGCGAGCGTGCCGGAGCCGGTGACGGCCCGTTTCATTTCCGAGCAGCTTCAGAACGGTCCCCTCTCTGCTCACGGCCGGGGAACCTTCCACGGGAAACCGGATCACAGGGAGCTCGAGACAGGAGGAGCATTTCGTGGACACCACCTGCACCGCAGCACCGCCCGGCTCCTCACCGCCGTCCCGACCGGGTGCGCCCCGGCCCGGGCGGGTGCCGCTGCGCGCGGCCGCAGCTGGATTGCCGGTTTCCTTCATCTTGATCTGGAGCAGCGGCTACCTGGTCGGCGACATCGGAACCAACTCATTGCCGCCGTTCACGCTGCTGTGGTGGCGGTTCGCGGTCGCCGGCCTGGCCGCGTTGGTCGTCGCGCTGATCGGCCGGGCGCGCTGGCCCCGCCGACCCCGGCAGTGGCTGCACCTGATGATCATCGGCATCCTGCTGCACACGGTGCAGTTCGGCGGGGTGTACGTCGGCATGAGTATCGGCGCGCCCGCCGGCCTTTCCGCGCTGCTGGTCGGCACCAGCCCGCTGGTGATCGCTCTGGTCGGCACCTTCGCGTTCAACGAGCGGATGAGCCGAGTTCAGTGGGTCGGACTACTGCTGGGCGTGGTCGGGGTCGCTGCGGCGGTGCAGTCGCAGCTGGGCGGCGGTGTCCCCACGCTCGCGATCCTCGCGGTGCTGGTCGGGCTGGCCGGCATGATTGCCGGAACCCTCTACCAGAAGCACTACGGGCCACCGGTCGACGTGCGCTGCGGCCTGACCATCCAGATGTTCGCCGCCCTCGTCACGACGACCACCGCCACCGCCGTCAACGGCGGCTTCGAACCACCTTCCGGCACCGAGGAGATCACCACCGTCCTGTGGCTCGCGATCGTCTGCTCCCTGGGCGGTTTCGGCCTGCTCTTCGCCCTGCTACGACGGCGCAGCGGTGGCGCGGCCACCAGCTACCTGTTCCTCGTGCCCCCGGTCACCGCTCTCATCGCCGTCCCGCTCTTGAGCGAGCCAGTGAGCACAGGAATGCTCGTCGGAATTGCAGTCGCCGCCTGCGGCGTAACCCTGGTCACCCGTCAACCCACTCCGACGAAGAACGCGATCCGACACGTCAGGAATTCACGTCGTCACTGAGCGCCATCGGGCGTGACCGTGTTACGCAGCTGCCCTTGCGGCAGCCGACAGTTGCGCAGTAACGCACAGGGGCCGGCCGCGGCGAACGGACGACGGCGATCCCGTCGACCGCGGAGCGCGTCCGGACCGCCGGCATCGCGTTGCTGCGGTGGACGCCGGCGCGTCGCGGGTCATCGCGTTGAACCATGGCGGGTGACAGCTCGACGGGGTAGCGACATGGTCGCGGCGCCGGCTCTGTGTGCAACGCCGTTGTGGATCAGCTCGTGCCTCGGCGGGCCGGGCCCGGCGCATCAACCAGTTCGTGCCCGACGCGGTGCCGGCAGCGCTCGCGTCGCACGGCGTAGCAGCGTTGGTGACTTCGGCCCTACTTCCAGCACATCGGCTATCTCCAAGGATGATTCGGGAGGAGCAACATGGTTACGAGCACGTCCGGTGGCTTCCTCCGCACGAGACGCGCATCACTCATGTTGGAGTCGACGATAAGAGAAGGTGACCCCCGAGCCCTGGGAAGAAGAATCTCACGCAGCTCGGATAACATCACTTCGGCGGCCCAGTCAACGTGGCCGCGGCGATACGCGGTGTAGCCCCGGAATGCGGGATGAACGAATGGAGCCAGGTGCGGCGCCATCCGCAGGGACCCGACGTGGTCGTTGAATGGTCAACCGAGGATTGGCCCAATTGTGCCGATGGGTGATCCGCGGCCCGCGAGCCGAATTTCCGGAGATGTCGACAATCCACAAGGGTGAGTACCTCGATGAGCCCCGACCGAAATCAGATCTCAGAATTCCTTGATCTCGTCGAAGAGGAGGGATATTGCGTGTCCATGAGCGGTCAGGCCTCGCTCTCGCTGCGGTCTCGGCCGTCGGGTTCGGCCTGTCAGGGTCCTTGGGGAAGGCGCTGACGGACGCGGGCTGGTCGGCCAGCGGTGCGGTGTTCGTCCGGCTCGGCGGAGGAGCCGTCATCCTGCTCGGGATTCTGGCGTTCGTCCGCCCTGGTGTGGTGGCGGCGATCCGCGTCGACGGTGGGGCTCTCGCTGTCTACGGCCTGCTCGCCGCGGCCGGTGTGCAGGTGACCTTCTTCAACGCCCTGGTCTACGTGCCCGTGACGATCGCGCTGCTGCTGCAGTATCTCGGGTCAATTCTCGTGATCGCGTGGGTGTGGGTGGTCAGGGGGCAGCCACCGGGCCGCCGCACGGTGCTGGGCGCGGCGGTGGCGTTGACCGGCCTGGCGCTGGTTGTACAGGTCTGGAACGGCGGAGGGCTTCGCTGGGAAGGGATCGTGTGGGGCCTCGCCTCCGCCGTGTGCCAGGCGGCCTACTTCCTGGTGGCCGACCGTCCGGGGAGCCAGACCCCGCTGCTGGTGCTGGCCGGCGTCGGCATGACGATAGGCACGGTCGCGGTCGGCCTGCTCGGGATCGCCGGGGTGCTCCGGGTCGTGATCGACACGTCCGCCACGGGCGTGACGCTGGGCGGCGTCGACATCGGGTGGCCGGTTGCCGCGACGCTGCTCGTGGTCGTGTCCTCGGTGATCCCCTACCTCGCGGGGGCGGCCGCGATCGCTCGTATCGGTGCTACGCGCGGATCCCTCGTGGGGTTGCTGGAAGTGGTGACGTCCGCCGTGGCCTCATGGCTGTTGCTCGGCCAGGTACCAACCGCCCCAGAGGTCCTCGGTGGAGCGCTGATCCTCACAGGGGTGGCATTCAGCAACACCGCCCGGCCAGTGAGTGTGGCTGAGCCGGAGTCCGGCGCGCGCTGAGCGAGGCGCCTTACCTGTCAAAGCCCTTTGGCCGGGCCGATTACTGGTCACGAGCAATCATCACTACCTGTGGACGAATCGATGAGTGTGAACGCATCGCCGGCCCGGCCGCTCGTGAACCCGGCCCGCGAGTCCAGCCACGAAAACGATCATTGACCATGACAATCGGCCGTGTCCCTTCGGCCGCGAGCCGCGAGGAGCGTCGGCAATGGATGTTCACGAAGCGCTGTACACCACACGGATGATGCGGCGTCTGCACCGCGACCCGATCTCGCTGGAGACCCAGGCCCGGATCCTCGACGCCGCAATCCGCGCGCCCAGCGGCGCGAACACCCAGCGGTGGCACTTTCTCGCCGTCGACGATCCGGCCACGAAAGCTGGGCTCGCGACCATATATCGCCACTGCCGAGACCGGCTGTACGCCGACATCGAGGCCGGCCTGCTCGCCAAGCCGGTAAGCGACCCGGAAGCGCACGCCGAGACGATGCGCCGGGTCACGGCTTCCGGGGATTACTTCACCGACCACTTCGCCGAGATTCCCCTGCTGCTGTTCGTGTTCGCGATCGACGACCACGGCGGCGCGAACATCTACCCCGCCATCTGGAGCACGCTTCTCGCTGCCCGCGCGGAAGGGGTCGGCGGCACCATCACAACCATGCTGCGCTACGAGGAAGACCGCGTGATGCAGTTGCTCGAGGTGCCCACCGAGGCGGGCTGGCGCATGACCGCGATGCTCGCGCTCGGCTATCCCCGGGGGCGCTGGGGAGTGGCCGCGAACAGGCGCCCCGTGCACGAGGTCAGCAGCCGCAACCGCTGGGGACGGGACTTCGGTGTCACCGTCCCTGCCCCGCTCTGGCCCAACGGGTCGCCCGGGCCGGCGGCACAGCACGACACGAACGTCAGCAGGCCGGCCACGGGCTGAGATCTTCTGCGCGGCAACCGTACTGAGGTGATCTCATCTCTGGTCACCTCAGTACGCCGGAGTCGACAGCTCGGCCACGGCGAGGGGAGGCGGCAGGCCCCCGTAGGCGTGGGTGGCTCAGAGGATGATCGCCACGTCGTTGGCGGGGCGGAGAGCCGTGAGGTCGAGCTCCACGCGCTTGTGGCGGATCATCAACCGACGCCCGGCGACGACGAGGCGGTAGCGGTAGCGGCCGACGTAGTGCACGGCCTGCCGGTTGCGGAAGCGGAACACGGCGAACGCCGCGGTGACCAGGAGCTCGTCGCCCTCCACTGCGCGTAGCCGGATGTTGCTGACCAGGTGGCGGGTGTTGGAGTGGGGGTACTCGCGGTGGGCTTTGCGGCTCTTGAGCCGCTCCACCCGCGAGCGCAGCCGCAGCCCGTCGTCATCGATCAGCATCAGGTTGCTGTCCGGGTTGCCGTCGCGGTCGTCGGTGGCGGGGACGACGTAGCGCGCGTCCGGGGTGTAGAGGCCCGCCCACTCGTCGAGCGCCCAGTCGTCGAGCAGCTCCGCCTCCAGTACCAGCAGGTCCTCGACGTGGGCGCGGGTCGTCTCGGCGAGCGACGCCACCGCAGGTGCCTCGTCGGGCGAGATCACGAGCGGACTCATCGTGAACCCACCGGTGCCCCACGGCGCTCGACCTGGCTGCTCCATCGCCGCCAGAACGCCCTCATCTGTTCCTCGTCGGTCAGTCGCGCATCGCGGGCCATGCCCCGGGAGATGTCGTTCCACTCCACGCCACCGCTGGCGAAGCCCTGCTGGCAGGACTCGAGGGCCTCGATGTCGTCCGGCGTCGCGAACCCACCCGGACCCAGGAACGTCAGGAAGCTGTCCAGACGACGCCGGCGCAGGTCGGGGTGCTCGTTCAGCGGGGCCAGCTGCCATGCGGTGATCTCGGTGCGGTCCGCTGCCGTCGGCATGAACGTCCGAACGGTGACCGCCATGATGTCGTTGACGATCAAGTTCGGGTAGATGAGCAGGTTCCGGCTGGTGTCGGCCATCCGATGGGCGCGCTCGGCACCGTGCCGTGCAGTGAGGTCGGCCCTGATCCGCTCGATCACGACCTTCGCCTGCTCCCCGAAGATCGGTTCCCAGCGCGCCGTCGGGCGTCCCCACGGCGCCTCGCCCTCGACCACCGCATGACCGTTGCCCAGGTCGCGCCCCCGGCCGGAGCCGGTGAGCCGGGACTCGCTGCCGAGCTCGGCGAGGTACTTGAAGTAGGTGTCGTGCACAGGGACCGCGTGGTAGCCGTCGACGCTGTTCTCCACCAGCAGCTTCCAGTTGGCGTCCATGCCGTACTCGTGCGTGCCGGTGATGATCTCGACCCCGTCGACGGCCGCGTCGATGATCAGGTCGAGGTAGTCGGCGGCCTCACCGAGGTACGTGCGCAGATCGACGGCGTCAGGGTCGTAGCAGAGGAACAGGAATCCTCGGTAGCTCTCCAGCCGTGCGACGTGCGCCAGCCCGAGCTCGTCGAAGTCGAGGCCGCCGCCGTAGGCCTCCCGGTCCGGCACCCCGACCAGCTTCCCGTCCGTGTCGAAGGACCAGGCGTGGTAGAAGCACTGGAACACCTTCGAATTGCCCCGATCGCGCCGGCAGACCACCGCGCCTCGATGCGTGCAGGTGTTGTGGAAAGCGTGGATCTCCCCGGTTCTCGCCGAGCGCACCACGAACACCGGCCTTCCACCCACGGAGCGCCGCACGTAGTCGCCCGGTTCGCGGATCTCCGACTCGTGCCCCAGGTAGAGCCAACAACGACCGAACACCCGCTCGAGCTCGGCGGACAGGACGGCAGGCGAGGTCATCGTGGAACGGTGTACCCGGAAACGGCCCCGGTCGAGGTCCTCCTCGATCAGCACCTTCGACGCCGGTGACTCGAACCCTGCGGTGGGTTCACCGGGCAGCGTCATGGCAGGCCTCTTCGAGCGAGCAAGCGACACAGCCTTGTCCATTCACATACGGGGTGGCGGCGTACTCTCGGGGATGCCGCGACTCCTCGCGCTTGCTCATCACTATCTCCTGACCCACTTATCCTGCAAGGTTTCACAATAAGCGATAAAAACACGTCCGAGGCGTCCCTATTCAGCGCCTAGTGTAGGAGCCGACACAGAGGCCTGCAAGCTCAGCAGAACTCTTCGCGACGAAATCCAGGAATACGACGTCAATTGTCGGCGCAAAGGCGACTATCTCCGACACAAGTGATGCACGTCCCGTTCGGAGGAAACCACTCAATTCATCTCCGGCCACAGCAGTGTTCGAGACCCGCTACACGGAATCGCTGATGCCCTCGTCGACCTGACGGAAGATGGAGCGCTGGTACCGGCCCGGGGTCTGGCCGACGAGCGTGGCGAAGATGTCGATGAACGCGCTCGGGTTGGCCCAGCCGCAGGCCACCGCGGTGTCGATGACCGGAACGCCGTCGGCGAGGAGCAGGAGGGCGCGGTGGATGCGCAACTGCGTGCGCCACTGGGGAAAGCTCATGCCGGTCTCGGCCTGGAACAGGCGGCTGAGTGTCCGTTCGCTCGCGCCGACGCGGCGGCCGAGCTCGGCGAGCGTCGCCGGGCTGGACATGTCGTCCGCGACGAGGTGCGCCACGGCCCGCAGGCGGTCGTCGGCGGGTTCGGGCAGGTGAAGGGGTTGTTCTGGTGCGGCGACGATGTCGTCGATCACCACACGTCGTAACCGCGCCCGTGCGCCGGCCGGGCGCGAGACAGGGCCGGTGAGGCTCAGAACCGCTTGCCGCGCGAGGGGAGTCATCACCAGCACGGCCGGGTGGGCGGGCAGCAGCGCGACCAGGCTGGGAGCCATGAAGACGACGCGCATGTCCGTGGCGCCGTGGGCGCGGTGCTGGTGCGCGAAACCCGGCGGAATCCACACGCTGCGGTTCGGCGGCGCGATCCACGAGCCCGATTTCGTCACGAGCGACAGCACTCCGGTCGCCGGGTAGACGAGGTGTCCGCGCGCGTGCACGTGCAGCGGGGTGCGCTCGTCATGCCCGAGCTGGTGGACCTGTTCGGGCTGCGTCGATTCGTGGCGGGTTTTGGGCATCAGTCGTCAGATTAGCAGTTGTTGGCCACCGGGGTGGGCGAGTGAACTCGAGACGGAGCCGGCCGACGTCCGAGGTGGACAACGGAGTGATCGCGGTCACGGCCGTTCGTCCTACCTCGAAAGGAAGCCGTCATGTCGGACCTCGTCCACCCACCGCTCGAGCGACCGGTCACCGGAGACGGCGCGAGGAACCGGTCGTCCGGTCTCGCCACCGCGGTGCTCGCGACCGGGCTGCTCGTGATCGCGCTCAACCTTCGCATCGGCGTCGCCTCGGTCGGCCCGGTGCTCCCGGACATCCGCGCCGGCCTCGGGCTCTCACCGACCGTCGCCAGCCTGCTCACCACCATCCCCGTGTTCGCGTTCGGCGCTTTCGCGTTCCTCACCCCGGGACTCACCCGCCGGCTGGGGATGCACCGGCTGCTGGGCCTGACGATGTTCGCCCTCGCCGCCGGCATCGTGCTGCGCCTCGAACCGGGCCTCACGAGCCTGTTCGCGGGCACGGTCGTCGTCGGGGCCGCGATCGCGGTCGCGAACGTCGTGATGCCCGCGGCGATCAAGCACGATTTCACGCACCGCGCCGGGCTGATGATGGCCCTGTACTCCACGGCGTTGTTCCTCGGCGCCGCCCTCGCGTCCGGGCTCACCGTGCCGCTGCTCGCCGTGGGCGGGACCTGGCGGCCGACGCTGGCGCTGTGGGCGATCCCGGCCGCGCTCGCGTTCGCGGTCTGGCTCCCGCAGTTCGTGCGGGCGCCAGGCCGCACTCGGGTGTCGCACCAGGTCGCCGACGCGCCGCACGAAGCCGGCGAACCGCCGTTCCGCGCGATGCTCACGGACCCCGTCGCACTCGCGGTGACCGCGCTGATGGGCGTGCAGAGCATGAGCTACTACGCGACCCTGACGTGGGTCCCCGCGATCCTGGAGGACCACGGGATACCCGCGCCGGAGGCCGGGTGGCTGCTGTCCTATTCGGCGTTCCCCGGCATCGTGGCCTCGCTGATCGCGCCGATGCTGGCCAAGCGGATCCGCCCGACGTGGCTCCCGATCGCCGCCTCCGGCGTACTCACCGGCGCCGCCTACCTCGGCCTGGCCGTGAGCCCTGTTGCCGGGGCGTACGCGTGGATGACGCTGCTCGGCCTCGGGCAGGGCACGTCGCTCAGCCTGTCGCTGAGCTACATCGTGTGGCGTTCGCCGGACGCGCACCACACCGGCCACGTCTCGACCATGGCCCAGGGGTTCGGGTACCTGCTCGCGGGCCTCGGCCCGATCGGGCTCGGCGCCGTGTACGCCGCCACCGGTGGCTGGACCGTCCCGCTGGCCGCGCTCGGCGGGCTGCTCGTGGTGCAGGTGGCGACCGGGGTCGCCGCGAGCCGCGAGCGCCACGTCCTCGCCGGTCGGCGCCGGATCGAGGTCGGCTGAGCCGTGTGCCGGGCCACGGCCGGAGCGCTCGCCCGTCGTCCCCGCAGGCGCGGGCACGCTCCCACCGAGCTCCGTCCGCGCGCAGGACCGCGGCCCGGACGCCGTCAGTCCTCGCGAAGCCGGATCCCCGGGCGCCATCCGAGCTGCCGGGAGATTCCCAGTCCGCCGGCCACGACCGATGGGAGCGCCGCCTGGTGCTTCACCGAGCCTGAACGCACCACCACGGACAAGGCCGCCACAACGCGGCCGTTCCCGTCGACGATGCGTGTGGCGACCGAGTCGGCGTCCTCGGTCAGCTCGCCCCGGACCGTGGCCGTGCCGGTCCGTCGGCAAGCGGCGATCTGCGAACGGAGCAGGTCGGGGTCCACCACCGTCCGAGAGGTGTGTCGAGGGAGACGGCCGCCGAGCACGTTCTCGATCAGGTCGGCTCCACTGTGGCTGAGCAGCACCTTGCCCACGCCCGAGCAGTGCAACGGCAGCCGGCCGCCGACCTGCGAGACGAGTCCCACCGCCTTCGGTGCCGACAGCCTCTCGATGACCACAGCCTGCTGACCTTCGAGGACTGCCAGCTGAACGTGCTGGCGCAGTGCGGTGGAGAGATCCTCCATGAAGGGCCGTGCCAGCGTCCGCAGCGACTCGGTCAGCGGGGCCAGGGTCCCGAGTTGCCACAGGCGCAGTCCGACGCTGTACCGCCCGTCGCTCCTGCGCTCGAGCGCACCGGCGCCCACGAGTTCCAGGACCAGCCGACGCACGGTGGCGAGCGGGATCCCGGTCTCGTGGGCGAGCTCGGTCAGGCTGAGGTCGCTCTGCTCGGCCCGGAACGCGAAGAGGATCTCCAGGAGGCGTGAGCTCACGCTCCGACCGGGCTCACTGGTGCGGGGCATGGCGCGCCTCCCTCTCTCGCCGGCGATGTTCATTGAATGACAACAGCCGCTCGGTCGCTCGACGGTGCCGACACGATGGCGTCGGCCGCGCCCAGGAACCCGCGGCCGGAAGCGGAGTACGGACAGATGGTCGCTGCGGCAGCCGAGACACCGGAGATCGCGATCGTCGGCGGCGGGATCGGCGGGCTCGCAGCGGCCGCCTTCCTGCACCGTGCCGGACTCCCGAGCACCGTGTACGAACAGGCCTCGGAGCTGAGGGCGGTGGGCGCGGGCGTGGTGGTGGCCCCCAACGCCGCCCGCCTGCTGCGCCGCCTCGGCGTCCTGGACACCTTCCTGGAGCGGGCCGTGCAGCTCGAGGTCGGCTGGGAGTTCCGGCGGTGGCAGACCGGAACGGTCTTGTCTGCCGAGGACCTCGCGGCCGCCTGCGAGCGGCTCTACGGCGAGCACACCTACACCGCGCACCGTGCCGATCTGCTCGACGCGATCGGCTCGGCCGTGCCGGCCGGAACGGTCCGCCTGGGACGACGCTGCGTCGAACTCGACGCCACCGGCCCACGTCCGGTGCTGCGGTTCGCGGACGGCGAGGTGGTCGAGCCGGACGTCGTGATCGGCGCGGACGGCATCCACTCCATGGTGCGGAGCACGCTCGCCGAGCCCTCCCCCGCGACCTACTCGGGTCTCTGCGCGTTCCGCGCGCTGGTGCCGGCCGAGCGCGCGCCGTCCTTCGCCCGCCGGCCGGCCCAGACGCTGTGGATCGGCCCGGATCACCACCTGGTGCACTACCCGATCGCGGCCGGCAGGCTGGTGAACCTGGCGGCCTTCGCACCCGCCGGTGACTACGCGATCGAGTCGTGGACGGCCACCGCCACGGTCGAGGAGTTCCTCACCGAGTTCGCGGGGTGGGATCCGCGGCTGGTCGATCTGATCAGAGCGGCCGGAACACCCGGACGCTGGGCTCTCCTGGACCGCGCCCCGTTGCGACAGTGGAGCGTCGGGCGCACGACGCTCCTCGGGGACGCCGCGCATCCGATGTTCCCGTTCTTCGCGCAGGGCGCGGCGCAGGCGATCGAGGATGCCGCTGTCCTGGCCGCCTGTCTGGCCGAGGACCGAGCAGACCCGGCGCGCAGCCTGCGCCGCTACGAGGAGTTGCGCCGTCCTCGCACGAGCCGCCTGCAGGAGGTGAGCCACGCGCGCTCGTTCGTCAACCACCTCCCCGACGGGCCCGAGCAGGAGGTGCGCGACACGTCCTTCCGCGACGCCGACCCTCTGGTCGCGAACAGCTGGATCTACGAGTACGACCCCGACGCGGCGATGGCCGCCGCGGTGACGGGGGCAGGCGGGTGATGCGGTTCGCCTCGGGCCACGGACCAGCTCGTCGCCGAGGCGGTGGAGCTCGGGGCCCGCGGAGAGATGGTCATCTCCGCCGAGCCGGAGCGGGAGTCGGCGAGCGCTCGCGGCCCCGGACCCCGAGTGCGCTGTCCCCCTGCTTGGTTTGTCTTACACCACCGGGATGATGCCGCCATCGACGCGGAACTCGGCTCCCGTGAGCCATTTCGCGCGGCCGGACGCGAGGAACGCGATCATCTCTGCCACGTCCTCGGGATCGCCGGGCCGACCCATCGGCACCTTCAAGTGATCCACGAGCTGTTGCCGTACCTCCTCCATGCCGACGCCCTGCCGATCGGCCATCCGCTGAAGGTGCTCGACGGCGCCCTCGGTGACCACGAATCCGGGCAGGACACACACCACGCGTACTCCGTGCTCGCCCACCTCGGTGGCCAGCTCACGGCTGTAGACATTGAGCGCCGCCTTCGCCGCGGCATAGGACGCCTCGGTGCGCTGCGGGAACCGGCTCGCAATCGACGAGACGTGAACAACCACGCCGGAACCCCGCTCGACCATCCCCGGAACCAGGGCCCGGTCGAGCCGGACGGCACTGAGCAGGTTGATCTCCAGGTCCGCACGCCACAACTCGTCGGGCCGCTTCAGCGTCGGCACCGGGGCGCTCGCCGCACCCGCGTTGTTGACCAGGACATCCACCCCGCCCACGCTGTCGATGACCCGTCGGCCGAGCTCCTCCGCTCCGCGACTCGTCGCGAGGTCCGCCGGGATGAAGGTGGCCGGCAGATCCTCCGGAGGCGCGTTGCGTGCGGCGGTCAGCACCGTCGCGCCTGCAGCCGCGAATCGACGGGCAGTCGCCTCACCCAGGCCGCGGCTGCCACCGGTAATCAGCACACGAAGGCCGCTGAGCCCCTCTTCCGGGACCGTCATGGGAGCACTCCTCCACTAACATGAACCTGACTCCGGAAACTCTAACTAACATGAACCAGACTCACCTTATGGAGGCGCTGTTGCCGTCGTCACGTCCGCTGCGCGCTGACGCGCGGCGCAACCGCGAGGCGCTCCTGGCCGCGGCACGGGAGGCGTTCCTCGCCGGCGAGGCCGACGCTCACGTGGAAGAGATCGCCCAGCGAGCCGGAGTGGCGGTCGGGACGCTCTACCGCCACTTCGAGACACGCGAAGCACTCGTCCAGGAGGTCTACCGCCAGGAGGTCGACGAGCTGTGCGCCGCACCCACGGAACTCCTGCACCGGCATGCGCCGGACGAGGCGCTGCGACGCTTCCTGCTGTTGCTCGTGGAGCACGCAGCCGTGAGCAAGGGAATGGCCGTCGCGCTGGAGAGCATCATGGCGACGGATTCACCGATCTTCGATGACGCCCGCACGCAGATGGCGCAGGCTCTCGATCAGCTACTCGAAGCGAGTGCAGCAGCCGGCGCCATCCGTGGCGGCGTCAGCGGACGCACGCTGCTGCGCGCGCTGGGAGGCATCTGCGGAATGCACGCCACGGAGGGCTGGCAGGACGAAGCCGTCCGCATCACCGCGATCCTCTTCGACGGCCTGCGTTTCGGTGCACAGAAGGCAGGCTGAGCTACTCGGCGGTCCTCGCTTTGCGTCCGGGTCATACGTTCTTGCCCATGACGCAAAGTGATGGCGACCTGGACAGCCTCGTACGCAAACGCATCCGTGCCGTGCGCGTGGCACAGGGCTGGTCCCTGGAGGAACTGGCCTCCCGGGCCAACCTCAGCCAGTCCACGCTGTCGCGCATCGAGAACGGCCGGCGCCGCCTCGCACTGGATCAGCTGGTCACCCTCGCCCGCGCCCTGGACACGACCTTGGATCAGCTGGTGGAGACCGCCACCGACGATGTCGTCATCAGCCCGGTGATCGATGCCAGGCACGGGCTCATGCGCTGGCCGATCAAGGGTGTTCCGGGCATGAGCGTCGTGCGTCAGCGAATGACCGAGCCGCCGGACGATCCCGCACGGATGCGCGCGCACTCCGGCCGCGAGTGGCTCGTCGTCCTGTCCGGTACCGCGATCCTCGCGCTCGGCCACCGACGCTTCCGCGTCGAGACCAATCAGGCCGCCGAGTTCACCACCATGCTCCCGCACGCCATCGGCACCGAGAGCGGCCCCTGCGAGATCCTGGGCATCTTCGACCGTGACGCTCGCCGCGGCCATCAGCTCGACGGTCGCGACAAGGGCGCCGGTGAGTCGGACGGCCCCGCCACGTGACCTCCCGCCGCGGCGGACGCTTGCGCGGGCGGCACGTCAGACAGCCACCATCTTGCCGATACGGAAAGAGATCGTGCCGCACGCGCATCGTCGCCATAGCGTGCGCACATGACCCACACACACCCGCACACCGCCCGTCACGGCGCGCACCACGTCCTCCAGCACGCGGCCGAGTCCGGCGGCCAGGCGGAGATCCTCGACCTGGACGCGGAAGTCCTCGCCGAGCACATCGCCGCCATCACCGCATGGCTGCCCATCGAGTCAGCGCCACACGAGATCGTGGACCTGGGCTGCGGGACCGGCGCCGGCACCTTCGCCCTCGTCGACCGCTTCCCCGAGGCACGCGTCACCGCCGTCGACTCCTCGGCCGAGCACCTTCACCGCCTGCGAGAAAAGGCGTACGTCGAGGGGGTGCAGGAGCGCGTGCGCACCGTGCAGGCCGACCTCGACGCCGTCGACTGGCCCGACCTCGGCACGCCGGACCTGGTGTGGGCCTCTGCCTCGATGCACCACTTGGCCGACCCCCACCGCGCCCTGCGCACCGTCCACGACATCCTCACGCCCGGCGGCCTGTTCGCGGTGGTGGAGCTGGCAGGCTTCCCCCGCTTCCTGCCCGAGAACGCCCCGGAGGACCGGCCCGGCCTGGAAGAACGCTGCCACGCCACTGGCGAGCGCTACCACGCCGAACACGTGCCCCACCGCGGCGCCGACTGGGGACCCATGCTGACCGCCGCCGGATTCACCGTTGACGACGAACGCACGGTTACCGTCAACATCCCGGGCGACCGCAGCTCGGCCGTCGGCCGCTACGCACTCGGCGCCCTGCAGCGCCTGCGTCACCGTGCGGCTGACGCACTTTCGACCGACGACCTCGCCGCGCTCGACCGGCTGCTCGACACCGACAGCCCGCACAGCATCTTGCGCCGCGGCGACCTCGCAGTCCGCACCGAGCGCACCGTCTGGGCCGCACGCCGCAACGGCTGAACGTGCGTGCTGCTCGATCTCCCGGTCGTGCAGCCCCGATGATTCGGTACACGCGACACCCCGAGACGGCCAGGCCACCGCCCCACTTCGGGCGGTCGGGGCCAGCTGACCCCACACGCAGCCGAGTGCCGGCTTACGCGGGTGTCTGCAGGGACGCCTCCCCTGGCTGCGGTCCGGTCCTCTCCCGCTCCTTCTCACGCCGGATGATCAGCCCCAGCAGCGGCACCAGCGCGAGGCCGACCAGGGATGCGACCGAGATCGTGTAGTACGGCGCCAACAGGCTGCCGGTGGCGCTCTCGATAAGACCGTAGACAAATGGGCCGACGAACCCGCCGACGATCCCGATCATGTTGATGAAGGCGAGGCCGGCCGCCGCCATCAGACCCGACATGCGCGACATGGCGACAACCCAGAACAGCGGCAGGGTGCCCAGGGCGAAGAAGTTGGCGACATAGATCAGGGTCACGCTCAACCCCACGCTCGTGGAGAGGATGAAGGTCACCAGGATGAGCAGTCCGGCGCCGGCGCACACGCCGATGAGGGCGATCTCGCGGCCGATGCGCCGTTGTAGCCATGGGAAGAACAGCACCCCTGCCAGCCCGGCGATGCCACCGCCACCGGCCACGACTCCGATGAGGAAGGGGCTCTGGATGCCGAGCGACTGCACCAGGGCCGGGAAATTGAACCCGATGCCGGAGCTGATCGCCTGATTGATGAAGTAGATCGCGGCCAGGACGATCACGACCGGGCGACCGAACGCGAAGCGCAGGTTCCCGCGAAGGTGCGTCCGCGACGGTGCGTCATGTCCCACCGCCCGTGCCGTGAGCACGGCGGCCTCATCCTTCGTGAGCCAGCCGGCGTCCGCGGGCCGACCGGGCAGGAGGAACCAGACCAACACACCGACCAAGATCGTGATGATCCCCTCGACGAGGAACATCCACTGCCATCCGTGCAGGCCACCGAAGCCGTCCAGCTCCATCAGCGCCCCGCCCAGGGGCGAGCCGATGAAGATCGCGATGCAGGGCGCGGTATAGATCAGGCCCACCACCATGCCGCGGTGCTTCTGCGAGAACCACAGGGTGACCATGTACATCATGGCCGGGAACAGGCCCGCCTCGGCGGCGCCGAGCAGCACGCGCAGGATGTAGAACGACAGCTCGTTCTGCACGAACATCATCGCGGCGGAGACCGCACCCCACGTGACGGCGATGCGAGTGATCCACAACCGCGCCCCGATCCGGTACAGGACGAGGTTGCTCGGTACCTCGAGCAGGGCATAGCTCACGAAGAACAGGCCTGCGCCCAGCCCGTAGGCAGCCGCGCTGAGCCCGATGTCGGCCTCGAGGGCGGTCTTCGCGAGGGCGACGTTCGTCCGGTCGACGTAGGACATGAAGTACGCGATGGCGAGTACCGGCAGCAGCCGCGCCATCGCTTTCCTCGTCGCGAGTTCGTGCAGCAGGTCCGTCGCGCTCGTCATCTGGTGGCTCCGGCTTCGACGTCGATGTGGGATCCGGGGGCGCACTGCCAGTGCTGCCGGCGCGACCGTCACACGACATGGCCAACCACCAGCAATACTACTGAGTATCACGGTAAGATCGTGATCACGTAGTGTCAACCGTTGCGACAGAGGCATGCGGGGATGCACCCCAGGTGCGGGCAGCGAGGAGGAGCCGGTGGACACGAGCCCCGAGGTCGAAGCCAGCGCGCGGAGCAGGATCCTCGACGCAGCGGCGGAGGCGTTCATGCGCAGCGGGTTCGCCACCACCACGATCGATGACATCGCCCACGAGGTGGGGGCCACGAAGGGCCTTGTCTACTACCACTTCCGGTCGAAGTTCGACATCTTCCTCGCTGTGTACGGGGAGGGCATGCGACGCGTCCGGGATCGGGTCGAGCCGCACGCCGAGGGCTCCGGCGCCGGGCGGGACCGACTCGTCGCCATGTCGATCGCCCACCTGCTCAACCTGATGGAGGACCTCGCCTACCACCACGTCGTCCACCAGGCGGTGCGAGGAGAGGCCTTGACCGCGCTCAAGGCCCGTCAGCGCGACACGTTGCTGGCCCTGAACCGGCTCCGCAAGGACTACGAGCAGATGTTCAACCGCGTCGTGACCGAGGGGATCGACGACGGCTCGTTGCGCAGGGTGGACGCGACCCTCGCCACCAGGACCCTGCTGAGCAATCTCAATGCCGTCGACATGTGGTACCGCCGGATCGAGGGCCAGACCGACGACGAGCTGCACGACCTCGCCGGCCGGATCGTCGACCTGCTCATCGTCGGCCTCGCCGGCTGAACGTCGACCGCTGCATCAACGCGCGGAGGGTCAGCCACGGATGACCGCGCTCGACCGCGCACGGGGCCGTCGCTTGCGGCGAGCCGTGTCTCCAGATCGAACGCGATCATCTCGGCGTTCCCGTTTACGTCCCGAACCCGCGACCTCGAGCCAGCGGGGCCGGCCGTCCATGCTGCAGGAGACCATCTCCCGCGGCCCACGGGACCGGAGCGGCCGCGGCGGATCAGCCCCGGGAGGCCAGCCAGACCCGCTCGTACCAGACACCGGAGGTCATGTACCGGTACACGCCGTTGACCTCCTTGCGCGTGATGTTGGACGAATAGTTTCGGCTGTACCACGCGAGCGCGAGATCCTGCCCGGACAGGAGCTCCACTTGCTGGTAGGCCCGGGTACGGGTGGCCTCGTCGGTGGTCACGGCGGCTTCGTCGAGCAGCCGGTCGACCTCCGGGTTGGAATACTTGCCGTAATTGGCACTCCCGCCCGAGTGCAGCATGTTCGCGACCACCGGGTACGGGGTGTCGATCGAGCCGAGATAGGTCGTGAGCTGAAAGTCGCCACCCTGCATCACAGCCGAAGAGAACTGCGCGAGATCGTACTGCTGCACCTGCATGTTGATCCCGATCGCCGCCATCTGCGCCTGGATGAACTCGGCGAACGCCGTTCGGGTGTTAGTCGTCTTGAACGTGAAGTCCGGATCTCCACCGTCGGCCCGGTAAGCGTCGACGAGCTCGCGCGCCTTGGCCAGGTCGAATGTCGGCCACGCATCGGACGCCGCCTGCGTGTGGTACGGGCTGCTCGAGTCGAACAGGCTGTCAGCGGAGATCATCTGACCGCCGTACTGGCTGACCGACAGCGCCCGCAGGTCGATGGCCCGCACGATCGCCTCGCGCATACGCCGGTCGTCGAACGGGGCTGTCGAGTGGTTGAACTGGAGCCGTTCGCCACCGGAGCCTGGCCCGTAGTAGACCTTCAGGTCCGGGTTCTCCAGCGCTCGGCTCAGCTCCTGGTAGTACCCGCCGTAGATGTAGTCGACGTCGCCGTTGGTGATGGAGGCGAAACGGGTGTCGGTGTCCGGGAGTGGGCGGAACTCGATGCCGTCGAGGTAGGGCAGCCCCTCCTGCCAGTAGTCGTCGTTGCGCACGAACGTGATGTGCGAATCGCGCACCCATTCCTCCAGCTTGAACGGGCCGACACCGACCGGGTGCGCGCCGACATCGTCGCCGTACCGCTGGAGGGCCGCCGGTGACACGACCATTCCGAGGGTCCCGGCCGAGTAGCTCAGGGCGAAAACCGTCGGGAACTCGCCCATCGGCTCTGTCAGCGTGAACTCGACGGTGAGCGGGTCCACGACACGCATCGCGCGGATGCGCTCCGCGAAACGGTGCGCAGGCGATGCGGCCCGGTCGATGTGCCGCTGCACGTTCACCACGACGGCGTTCGCGTCCAGGTCCGTCCCGTCCTGGAACCGCACGCCTGGGCGCAGGCCCATCCGCCAGGTGAGGCCGTTATCCGGGCTCTGCATCGACTGCGCGACAAACGGCTCGGCGCGCCCCTCGGGGGTGAGCCGCATCAGCGAGTCGTAGACGACCGACGCCGCCTGGTTCGCGTTCTGCACCGCCGGGTCGAAGCTGACCGCGTCGCGGTCCATCCCGACCCGCAACGTGCCGCCCCGCACTGGCTGCCCTTCGCTCGCCCGATCGCCGCCGTACGGGTTGACGGCGGTGAGCGCGGGCCGGTCCGCCGGATCGTTTCCAGGGGCCGCCCCGCAGGCGCCGGTCAGTATGAGAGCGACGGCCATCAGCGCCGCCAGTATGCACACCCGTCGATTCCGCATCGTCGATACGCCCCCCATTTATTCCGTACCAGCAGATCGTTGTCCGGCCTTCCGCATGCTGCAGTGCTGATCGCGCGAGGTCCGGCGAACCGTCCCTCGCGCGTCAGGATCTCCAGCTCCGCACACACCGGCGGCCGGCTCACGCCCAGCAGTCACAAAGGCCAACCGCTACCGTGCCAGCCACGCGGTGGCCCACATCTGCGGACCAGTGGGGACGTCCAACACGACACCTTTGACGGATTTGTTGGTCAGTATTCCGGTTGAGGCGCGGCTGTACCATCCGATGGCCAAGTCCTGACCTGCGATGAGCTGAACCTGTTTGTAGTCCTCGATCCGTTTCTCCTGATCGGTCGTGCTGACGGCATCCAGGAGGAGGGAATCGACCTGGGGGTTCGAGTAATCTCCGTAGTTTCCGCTTCCGCCGGTGCGTAGCAGCTGCAGCAGGTTCGGGAAGGGATCGGGCCATCCGGAGACCCACGTCGTCATCTGGAAGTTCCCGCCCTGCACCACCGCCGAACTGAAGGTGGCGAGATCCTGCAGGTCCAACTTCACGTTGATGCCCACCGCAGCCCATTGCGCCTGAACGAACTCGGCGAACTGCGCTCGCGTCGGGTTGTTCGCCGAAGACAACGTGAAATTCGGGTCACCGCCGTCAGCCTTGTACTCGGCGATCAGCTGACGTGCGCGCTCGGGGTCGTACTTCGGGTACTGGTCAGCCGCCTCTTGGCTGAAGTACGAACTGTCCGGCGCAAACGGTGTCTGCGCAGGTTCCATGTAGCCCTGGTAGAGGGTTGCGCTCATGGCCTGCGGGTTCAGGGCGGCCAACACCGCCTCCCGCATCCGCCGATCGTCGAACGGCGCCTTCGTGAAATTGAAGTAGAGGTACTCGCCACCGTTGCCCGGATAGTAGTACGTGACCAGATCGGGATTTTTCGAAGCTCGCACCAATGACGTCTGGTACGAGCAGAAGAGCATGTCGATATCGCCGTTCTCCAGCGACGCGTACGCCGAGTCCGTGTCCGGAAGCGGACGGAACTCGATGCCGTCCAGGTAGGGCAGCCCCTTGTCCTTCTGCCAATAGTTCTCGAACTTCTTGACCACGATCCGCGAGTCGGGCTTCCATTCGACGAACTCGAACGGGCCTGCACCCACTGGATGACGCGCGTAGTCGTCGCCCCACTTCTGGATCGCCGTCGGCGAGGCCATCAGGCCGAGTGACCCGTCGTTCGACCGCAGCGCGAACGCGTTGGCGAACGAGCCGAACGCCTCCTGCAGGACGAACTCGACGGTGAGGTCGTCCACCGCGGTCATGGAGGCGATCTGCTTGGCGTATACGTTGCCCGGCGACCGGACCGTGTCCTGCTGTCGCTTGAGGTTGAAGAGGACGGCATCGGCATCGAGCGGTGTTCCATCCTGGAACTGCACGCCCGGGCGGAGCTTCAAGATCCAGGTCTTGCCCCCGTCCGCGGTCGTCATGGACTCCGCGAGGTACGGCACCAGCTCCCGTTTCTCGTTCACCCGCATCAGGGGGTCGTAGATCGCATAGATGGCCTGTTGCGAACCCGGTACGACGGGATCGAGCGCCACCGGCTCCCGGTCCATCCCGTATCGGAGGATCCCTCCGGGGGTGGGCGTGCCCTCTGCGGAGGGGTCGCCGCCGAAGGGTTGCGACGAGTCGAGCGTGGTTCTGCTCGCTCCCCCCGGCGCCGAACCCGCGGGACCGCCACATGCCACGATCAGGATTCCCACACAGGCGATGAGTGCCCAGGTCAACGAGCGCGTACGAGTACGATTACGAATTCCGCACACAGCGTGCTCCTCGCGTTATCGCGGACTGCGTCGGCCGCGGCCGAGGGGTCGATACGGCAGCATCGCGCTGCCGGAAGAAGTGTCAGCGTACTGACCAGGCGCCGATTTTCGGAGTGCAATCAGATTTGTTCATTGGTGGCGAGCATCGCCTCCCGAACCGTCGGGTCGTCGTCGGTACCGAGAATTCGCCAGTCCTCCCCGGGTTCGAGGATCTTCTCCGCCGAGCGGAAGGACGTGAAGTCGTGCCCCTCGACGCCGGCGAGGGCGGGCGGGGTCGTGCCGTCGGCGGCAAGGGCCTTGGCCGCGTCGAGCAGGATCCGCCGCATGCGGATCACCGCACGGTCCGTGGTTCCCAGGTGCTCCTGCGTGCGGTCGTAGATCGGTCCCATCGACTCGGTAGCCATGAGGTCCTGGCCGTTGAAGTCCGGGATCCCCGTGAAGGTCTCGTTACGCTGGACGTCCCGATCCATCTCGTACTCGTTCTCGGCCGTCCAGCGCCGGTTCCGGATGCCGCCGAACGTGCGTTTGACGTATGGGTAGTTGGTGACGTCGAAGAGTTCGTGCCCGCCGCCGTAGCCGTTCGGGTTCCGCGGCGGCTGGGCAACCGCGTTGATACGCCAGGTGTTCTCGTCGTCGATCGGCACGAACATGGACAAGCGGGACCTGAACGGAATGCTCGCGACGGCCGTCATGTACGGGACGCAGAACCCGGTGATCCGCACGTGGGTGTGGCCATTGGGGGTGGTCCGTATGCCGGCGTACCGGTAGCCGTACCAGGTGTCGTGCACCTCGAGGCGCGGTGCGCGGTCGTGGCGCCAGATCTTCCACGACATGTCCACCGACAGGTATCCCGGCTTGTCACTGCCGTCGTCAGGGATGTCGTCGATCGCGTTGAACTGATGCAGCCAGGAGATGTGCGCACTGTCGAGGTTGCCCTCCATCGCCTGCACCCAATTGCACGGCGAGAAGGTCTTCCCGGCCGACACGTACTCCGGGGGAAGCGTGTCGGTCCCGAAATCCCGGAACGGCGTGAGGGTCTCCGGCGCACCCATGTACGTCCAGATCAGCCCCCCGGATTCGTGGACCGGGTAAGCCTTGGCCTTGACCCGATCCTTGAAGGTGCTGGTCGTCGGCTCGGACGGCATGTCGATGCAGTTGCCGTCTACGTCGAACTGCCAACCGTGGTACGGACACCTCAGGCCGCAGACACCGCGGCCGGGGGCCGAGGGAGCATTCGCCGTTCCCTCGTTCCGGCCGAAATAGAGTGATGCCCCACGGTGCGGGCAGTTCTCCTGGATGAGCCCGACCCGCCCGTTCAGATCACGAAACGCGACGAGATCCTCTCCGAGCAGCCGCACCCGGACCGGGTCTCCACCCGGCGTCGACAGCTCGTTAGCCAGCAACGCCGGGGTCCAGTAGCGCCGCAGGAGATTTCCCATGATCGTCCCTGGCCCGACGCGGGTCAGGACTTCGTTGTCCTCGGCCGACAGCATTGTTGAGACCTCTCTCTCGAACCAGTTTCGGCGTGCCGCCGGCAGCTCGGGATGCCGAGCGCCGCAGCGGATACCCGGATGTTCGGAACGCGTGCGGCGCCGACGCCTACACGCGCAACGGTGCCCGCGGTGCGGGGACCGGCCTGCCTTGCTCGTACAGGTCGGTCACGATCTCGACACGCAGCCGTTCGAGGCGGGTCAGCGCCTCGAACGGCGTGCGCCCCTCGGCGACGCATCCGGGCAGCTCGTCGTAGCCGACCCGGCACATCCACTCGCCGTCCTCGCGCTGGACCGCCCGGACGTCGAGCACGTACGGGATCGCGAGCAGTTCCTCCAGGCTCGCGGTCGTGGTGCTCACGCCCCGCCCGCCAGGCTGGGGTCGAGGTCGGGGTGCGCGACGCCGGCCTTGCGCAGCTCGGCAGTGGCTTCCATCCAGTCCGCGTCCGCCGGAAGCACGATCCCGCCGGAACGCTGCTGGTAAGCCTGCGGCGCGTCGACCGCCGGCGGGACGGTGCCGTCGGCGGCCAGCGCGCGGGCGGCGGCCAGCAGCCGGCGACGGACCCGGATGACCATGACGTCCGAGCTACCCAGGTGCTCGCGCGTTCGATCGAAGATCGGTCCCATGCTCTCGGTGATGGCCTGATCCTCGATGTTCACCCCCGCCAGGCCGGTGTAGCTCCGCCCACTGCGCTGCAGTGCGCGATCGATGAGGTGGTCGTTCTCGACGCGCGCGGTGATCCGGAACCGCCCGAACCAGTCACTGGTGTTGGGCAGGAACTCCGTCGCCGTCGCCTCACGTTCGGTGATGCCCACCTTCTGCGAGGCCGGAGCCGTGTACCGGCGTGCGCCCGGCGCGGAATGGAACGCCATGGTGTGCGTGTCGTCCATCGGAACCCACGCCCGCAACTGCGACTTCGTACCGAGCACCCCAGTCGGAACCATGGTGTAGAAGGGGAACAGAAAATGCGCGAAGCGCCAGTACAAGCTATCTTCGGAACCGGCCGGACGGTATGCGCCATACGTCGCACCGAACTCGGTGTCCAGCACTTTGTAGCGTGGAGCGCGGTCTTCGATCGTGTAGCGCAGGAACGACCCCTCCGGAGCGTCCTCGGGATCCGCGTGACCGACGTGCAGGAAACCGAAATGGCTCGTGTCGATGTCACCCTCCAGCGCCTGCAGCCAGTTGCACTCGCGCTGGAACGCCCAGGCCACGCTCGCGCCCTCGGGGTTGTCGAACCACTCGAAGGACGGCATCGTCGGCGGGGTGTGGCGCGGGCCGATGTAAGCCCAGACCAGGCCGCCGGCCTCCGTCACGGGGTAGGTCGGGAGCCGCACCTTGTCCTTGAAGTTGCTGCCCACCGGCTCGTTCGGCATGTCGACGCATGCGCCGGTCCCATCGAACTTCCACCCGTGGTAAACGCAGCGAATCCCCTCGTTCTCGTTGCGGCCGTACCACATCGAGGCACCACGGTGGGGGCATACCTCGTCCATCAGGACGGGCGTGCCGGAAGTCGTCCTGATGGCCAGGAATCGCTCGCCCAGCAGCATGATCCGGACCGGGTCACAGTCCGGCTCCAGCTCGCTTCCGAGGGCGAACGGCAGCCAGTACTCGCGCATCAGATCACCCATCGGGGTGCCCTTGGACACTCGGCAGATGGTCTCGTTGTCGGCATGACTCAGCATCGCGTCCTCCGCGGGTAGACCGGTTCATCGACCGTCATTGCCGCCAAAGCACGTGAAGCCACGCTTGGTCAGCGCGCTTCGTCGCGCGAGTTCGAGCCGAACGCCCGCCGGCGCTCCGTGGTGGGAAATTGGGCGGCAGTGTCTTCAATCTTGAAGCGGAGATCCAGCCGTGTCAATAGAGGGCCGCGACGATCGGCGCGCTCCCCTTCGGTGATCGAGCTGAGCTCGCGTTACCCGGCGACGCGCCGCTCGTCCGGCCCGGAGGGCATGACGTGGCCTCCGACAGCCACCCCGGACCGGCCGCGCAGCGTCGGCCGCAGGAGTAGCTCCCGCAGCCTGGGCAGATCTCTGGCCCGGAGGACGTCCACGATCACGTGCAGACGCTGTCCCGACCGGCCGGGGTCGGCGCTGACATCGACGCTCAGCGAGCGGTACGCGGCCGTTCGTATCCAGAGCCGCTTCACTTCTTCGACGATCAGCTTCTTGGGTGACAGCTCGTAGATCCCCAGGTAGAACTCGGCGAGCTCCTGAAGGGCGATGTCCGGACGGCCCGACCGAGCGTGTTGCTCGATGTCGTCGGCGACGTTCTCGAGCTCCGCGAGCTGGGCGTCGGTGGGCCACTCGATCTCCCCGAGAGCCTCGCGCTCCAGAAGCAGGCGCATCGTGTAGAGCTGCTCCATCTCGTCCCTGTTGAACTTCGCGACGAAGTAGCCTTGATTGAGCCCGTGGACGAGCAGGCCCTCGTTGGTGAGGATCTCGAGGGCCTCCCGTAGCGGCGGCCGACTGACCCCGGTGCGGTCCGCCCACACCTGCTGACGGATCTGCTCGCCAGGGCTCAGCTCACCGCTCAGGATGGCGGTACGCACCGTCGAGAGCACCAGGGCCGTGGCCCGGCCGGCCGGCTTCGTCACTGAAACCCGCGACATCCCCGCTCCCTTCGATCGTGCAGTCCGCCGCACGTGCACCACGCGGCCCGACCACCCGCCCGGCGCGGCCCCGCACCCGCCGAGCCCCCACTCGATCGTCCCGGGGGGTGCCCCGCATCTGTCCTCACCGCGCGGACTCGCATCACGATACCGTCGGCCTCGTCACCGGCGATCGGCGATCATCCCTCCTTTCGGTTGCTTGCTCATGGCGCCGCAGCGATGCCGTTGGACGTGACCCATCCCCGGTCGCCTCAGTCCGTGGGTGTGTCGACGTTGTCGGTGATTTCCCTCCACGAATCGAGCTCGCTGAGACGGAATTCGAGCGCAGCTTGCATGTCCTGGGCGGCGGTTGAGCCGGTTGCCAGACGCAGCGGGGGCCGGTCGGAGTCGACAGCGGCCATGATGGCGGTAACGACTCTGTCCGGCGCGTTGAAGGCTTCGGGAGGCAGGGTACCGATAGAGGTCTGGACTTTGCGGACGGTGTGGTCGTAGGCAGGATTGGGCTCGGCCACGTCAAGATTGGCCAAGAAGGCGGTGGCGGTGAGGCCCGGCTGGACGAGCGTCACCGTGATTCCGAACGGAGCAACTTCGTCAACGAGGGCGTCCGCGATTCCTTCAACGGCGTATTTGGTGGCAGCGAGCAGGCCGACACCGGCAAAGGCGGTCTGTCCCAGGTACGACGAGCTCTGAAGGATGTGGCCGGAATGCTGCTCGCGCAGAACAGGAAGAGTGGAGCGCAACACGTTGAGGACGCCGAACACATTCGTGTCGAAGACTGCGCGCGCCTCGGCGTCAGTAGCCTCCTCGACGGCTCCGAACAGCCCGAAGCCGGCGTTGTTGGCGACGACGTCGATGCGACCGTAGCGCTCGACGGTTCGTTCGACGGCCGCACGTACCGACTGCTCGTCGCGAACGTCGGTCTCGACGACCAGCACCTGATCGGGCCGCTCTTGCGCGAGTTCACGGACCTGGTCGCCGCAGTGCCGCGCAAGCATGGCGACATTGTCACCGCGCTCAAGGGCGGCGATGGCGAGGGATCGGCCGATTCCGGATGTAGCGCCGGTGATGAGCCACGTACGTCGCGTGGGCGGCCGGTTGACGGCAGAAGCCATGATTGAATCCTTTCTGTGCGTTCGTTCGTCAACACGATCCGCGCTTGACGACGGTCTCCACCAAACCGGTGGTGACGTCGTAGACGAGGCCGGAGACGTGGACGCCGGCGAGGCGGGTTTCGGCGCGCAGCGCGGCGACGTCGTGGGCGACAGCGCCCCGCGGATCACCGAGGGATACGCCGGGGAGGTTCTGCTCGTCGATCCCGAAGTACCGGCTGAGCAGATCCGGCTGGTCCTGGATCAGGGTGATGCCGCACTGTGTGTGCTGCAGGACGGCGATCTCCCAGCCTGGGCCGATGTCGGAGCCGTTGGCCTGTGCCACCTGCCGGAGCATGACCAGTTCCATCAGCGTGTGCGGGGTGATGCGCCCGCCGACGTTGCGGATCACGGCGATCTGGCCCTGCTCCGCGCCGAGGACGACGGCCGGGTCGACGCGCGGGTCGAGGCAGCTGATGACGATCGTGGCGAAGCTCGGCCGCATCCCGAGGCTGTCGCGGAACTGAGTCTCGGCGAACCTCCGGTTGCGGTCGATGAGGGTGTCCACAATGCCCATGCGGATGCTGCTCCTTCAGGTCAGAGGCGCTGCTCGCCTATCGCGATGCGAGAGCCGGGTACAGGGCGGTGAGGGGCTGGGAGAGCGCAGCGTGCACGCGCTTGGTCGTCTCGTCGACGAGCACCTCGTGGTGCCCGGCTTCGAGCGCGTCGAAGACAGCGGCGACGACGTCGGCCGGCTTGTTCATCCCGGCCGCGTTGCTGCCCGCTTGCATCGGCGTGTCGGTCGGGCCCAGGTAGGCCCCGAGCACCTGGACCCCGTCGGGCGACAGCTCGAGCCGGAAGGCGTTCGTCGCCATCCACAGTGCCGCCTTGGAGACACTGTGCGCCTTCCCGACGGCGAACCAGCTGAGTACGGAGCCCACGTTGACCAGCGCACCCTTGGCTGAGCGAAGCGCGGGTGCGAAGGCGCGGGTCAGCCGGATCGGACCCATCAGGTTGGTCTCGATGTTCGCCGTGATGTCGTCGAGCGGGGCGGTCAGCAGATCCCCGCGCGGGAAGACGGCCGCATTGTTCACCAGGATCGTGATGTCGCCGGCCCGGTCCCGGGCCCGGTCGATCGCGTCGGGGTCGCTCACGTCCAGTTGCAGCGGCACGACGCGGTCGTCGGCCCACTCCTTGGGATCACGTGCGGCCGCGTAGACAAGGCGAGCGCCCCGCTCCACGGCGGTCTTGACGAACTCGGTGCCGAGCCCGCCGTTGGCGCCCGTCACGAGAACGGTCGCGTCCTTCAGGGACGTCATCTTCAGTTCCTTTCCTTTGACGCTGGTAGTTCCCGTAGCCGAGTCAGGTCAGGGTCACGGAGTGGATGTTCAGGGTGATGAGCTGCCCACCCGAGGTGGTGTTGTCGGATTCGCGGCGTAGGACGTATCGCCGGGTGGGGAAGGCGAATCCGTCGAACGTGCGGTAGTCGGTGGTGTCCGGCCGGGGCCATGGCAGGATTCCGCCGGCCGAGCCGGTGAACCGCACCTGCGTGAGCTGCTGCCACCGTTCCAACCGGCCGTGCGCGTCATACGCGAGTTCGAGCAGGCCCATCATCACTCCACCCTGTTCAGCAGGTCGGAATGCGCGCGGGCGAATTCGCCGACGGTCATCGATCGCCGGCCTGTGAGCTTCTCGATGTTGTTGTCGGCGCCCGACATGCGACCGTTCTGATAGTCGATCAGTGCGCCGCCGACGTGCTGGACGCCGTACGGGGGGACGCCGACCTTCACCAGGTAGGCGACGAACTCCTCCACGGACGGGCTCTCGTAGACGATCGTGCGACCCAGGGCCTCGGACAGCTCGGCCGCCATCTGCTCCTGGCCCAGCTCGACCGGGCCGGACAGCGGGATGGTCGTGCCGAGTGCGAGGTCGAGCAGATCTGTCATCGAGGGTTCCTCGGCTGGGTCCCGCGCCCTGAAGGTCGCGGCCGTCCGGGCTGCCGGCTCTGCTCGGTCATGACATGGACCCTAACCAGCAAGCTTCACTATTGCAAGCAGACTTCATCATGCGATGTACGCATGGAGACCGAAAGTTTGCTACGTTAAACACGTGAAGCGACGTGAGTTCGGCCAGTACTGCGGTCTCGCCCGAGCGCTGGAGCTGGTCGGCGAGCGCTGGGCCCTGCTGATCGTCCGCGATCTCACGGTGCGTCCGCGCCGCTACACCGATCTGCTCGACGGCCTGCCGGGCATCCCCACCAACGTGCTTTCCACCCGGCTGAAGGAACTCGAGCAGGCGGGCATCGTCGAACGCCAGATCGCTCCGGCACCGCAACGCGGGGTCCTCTACACCCTGACCGCCGCCGGCCATGAACTCGAACCGGCCATCCTCGCCCTCGGACGGTGGGGCGCCACCCAGCTGGGTGAGCCCCGGCCGGGAGAGATCGTCACCCCCGAGTCGGTGACCATGACCTTGCGGGCGGTGTTCAACGAGGAAGCGGCGGCCGGGCTCACCGCTTCCTGGGAGATCCGCGCCCCCGGCATGGTGCTGCACGCCGTGGTCACCGACGGCAAGCTCGACGCCGGCCCCGGCCCCGCCCCGGACGACGCCGACCTCGTCATCACCGTCCCGCTGACCGACGAGCTGCCGTCGTATCAGACCCTCATGCAGGCAATCAAATGTGGACTGGTCGAGCTGGCCGGGCGACGCAAGCTGTTGGACACCTTCACACGCCTGTTCTCCCCGCGGTCCGCGTAGCCCGGAACAGCACCCGACTCGTCGGCGAGCGTTATGCGCACTTTGCGCGCATGCACGGGTCCTCCCCCGGTGCCAGGTCAGCGGCGGCCATACCCATCAGCAGGGGGCCGCGCAGTTCGGTCAGCACCAGTACACGACGGTGGGTGGCCGTGATGCGTCGACGGGACCTCGTCGCGACGCTGGATTCCTGAGGCGGAAACCAGCCACTGACGAGCCGGATACCACGGCCAAGGGGACGCACGCGGAGATCGGAAGCGCCACGCTCGAGTCGGGCGCCGCGTCGTTCGACGGCCGCGATATTCAGCTGGGAAGGAGCAGTCGCACCATGACCACAACGCTCAACCCGTCGTTCGACCACCGCGCCGACCAGCACGGAAGCATCACCAGGGTCACCACACTCAATCCATCGTTCGACCGCCGCCGTAATCAGTACGGCAGCGGCACCAGCACCGTGCCCGCCACACTCAATCCGGCGATCACGACCTCACTGCCCCAGCCGGTAGAGCACGCGACCCCACCTGCCGATCGCGCCGCATAAGCGTTACGAGGGCAGCAACGGCGGGCAGCCAGGTTCGAGGGCGAAGTCTGACGCGCATAACGCCCTCGTCGCCCCGCACCGACAACGCCAACTCCTGAAGATCCACGGCGACGGGCCAGGCCGGCCCTGGCCACAGGACGGCTACACCTTCGACGCCCGTTGGGGCGACCGGCAGACCGCGTGAACACTGTGCGACGAGCATGGCATGGGCCGGGTCTCGCTCCACGGCCCGCGCCACATCTACGTCTCGCTGCGCCTGGCGTTCCGCCACTCACGCGTCGTCACGGAGAGCGTCGGCCATGAACGTCTACGGCCACGTCGACCCCAGCACCCAACACGCCGCTCCCGAGCCAGATCCAGTGCTTCCACAGATAGAAACGCCGATGGGCGGCTCCCCGACGTAGGGAGCCGCCCATCGTGCCGTCTGGACGACGAGTTTTGAACCTGCGGCCTCGTGGATTGAGCTCGGAACCTCCGATGAAACGTCCATTGGAATCCACACCCGTCGGGGCGAAATAGCCGTCGTTGTCACTCACTTGACTCGAGCCCCACCCCCTACCGCGTCGAGCCTTCCGAACAGTCGGCCACGATGCCGCGCCGGCCAGTGGCCACCCAAAGACGATTACGACCGCGACAAGCCGACACACTTGAAGCCCGGCCAGCAGAAATTGCCCCCCAATGATCTCGGAATACCAAGTGTTACAGAATCCTGACGTGTGACGTCGCAAGATGACTCAGCAGGTAGCGTTTCATCCATACAGTGCGCGGATGCGCCAACATCTCAGAACGATGGATCATTCCCGCCGAGCAATTACGTCCGTTTCATCAGAGAGGTCCCATCCCATGCACATGTCGACCAGAGCTTGGCGCTCTGCGCTCCTGACCGCCGGACTCGCAGCGGTGCTCACGCTCGGCCTCGCTCCCGTGGCGAGCGCGTCGGCCGAGGCCGCGACGCCCACGCCGGCGGCCACTGCCGCACCGGCCAAGGCCGCCCCCAAGCCGACGATCGTGCTCGTGCACGGCGCTTGGGCCGACGCGTCCAGCTGGAGCGGAGAGGTCGACCGCCTCCAGCGCGACGGGTACGTCGTGCGCGCCATCGACAATCCTCTACGGGGCCTGTCGAGCGATTCCCAGGAGGTCAAGGACTTCCTGTCTACCCTCAAGGGCCCAATCGTTCTTGTCGGCCACTCCTACGGCGGCGCAGTCATCACCAACGCCGCCGCGGGCAACCCCAACGTCAAAGCTCTGGTCTACGTCGACGCCGCCGCACCCGACGTCGGCGAGACGAACGGACAGCTCAGCGGCAAAACCTCGGCCCTGAGCGCAAACCCGGCGACGCTGTTCGACAGCGCGCCGTACGCCGGAGCCCCCAGCGGCGCCGTGCAGTACTACCTGAAGGAGAACATCTTCCTGCACAACTTCGCCCCTGACCTGCCCGCGCGCACAGCGCAGGAACTCTGGGCGACGCAGCGGCCCGCCGCCATGGCTGCCTTTGACACCCCCTCAGCCGCCGCGGCGTGGAAAACGATCCCATCCTGGTACGTGATCGGGATGAGCGACCAGATCATCACGCCACAGTCGGAACTCTTCATGGCCCACCGAGCGCACTCCCACATCCTGGAGGTGCCCGGCGGCTCACACCTGACGCTCATGTCGCATCCGGTCGCGGTCACCAACCAGATCCTCGCCGCCGCCCGATCCGTCCACTGACCGCACGCCACGATTACGGGCGAACCATGTCCCGTGGCTGGATCGGGCGCGAAGACCTGCCGCCAGAACCGCATCGAACTGGTCGCGTATGCCGCACGGCCTCTTCCCGAACGCGAGCCGGGCTCGGGCCACGACGTGGGCGGCGGTCACCGCCGTAACGCACCACCCGGCCGACTCGGCGAACTCAACGCGCCAGGCGATTTCCTGCCTGGTCACTCGATGAGCATCGGCAGACTCCGCAAGCGCAACTCACCCACCGCACCCCTATAGGTCGGCGTGAAATTTGGATCGTCGATACGCGCTTCCGGAAATCGCGCCAGCAACCGTGTGATCGCAATTCTGATGGTGGTGCGGCCGAGGACGCTGCCGATGCAGTGGTGCGGTCCGGAACCAAAGGACAAGATGCGCTTCGGCTTGCGGTTGATATCAAATCGCGACGGATCAGGAAAGACGCTCGGGTCGTAGTTGGGTGCAAGCGGCGACGGCCGCACCACCATGCCTTTCAGGATGACCGTGCCTCCGAGTTCGGTGTCGCGCGTGGCGATGCGCGGAAAGGTGAAGTAGCCGTTGCTGCCGAGCCGGAGGCATTCCTCGATGGCGTCCGGGATGAGTGGCGGATCCCGGATCAGCTGACGGCGCTGGTCGTCGTGTGTGTAGAGCAGGTACAGCGCACCGCCGGCGGCGCGGCTGGTGGTCGACAGCGCAGCACCGCAGATGCCGAAGATCTGGTCGAACAACTCGCGATCGTTGAGTTTGTCGCCGGCGTCGCGGGCATTGACGAGGTCGCTGATGAAGTCCGACCGCGGGCTCACGCGTCGCTCGTTGATAATGATCTCGACCTCGTCCATGGCTCGATCGAAAGCACGTCGCAGTTCGTCGGGCCACGATTCGCCCGGTTTGACGTACGTGGTGGCGGGTATGAGGTCGTGAAAGGCGACGAAGATCGCCTTGCGCCTCGTGTCCATGCCCACCATCGCCTCCAGCCCAGCAAGCCGTCCACGATCCGGGTGATGCTCTCCCGGAGCTGTTCGATGCGTCGCGACGAGAACGCGGGGATCAACAGGCGACGGACGCGGGCATGCTGCTCACCGTCCATCTGGGTGATGAACTGCGCGTCCATGATCTTGTTGAACTGTTCCCAGCCCGGGCCGCGCGGCATCTCCGATGCGAACGTCGCCGTATCGGAGAACACCTGGAGCACGTCGGCGTAACGGCTCACCACCACCTGAGCCCGGCCGTGGGCCGGCACGTAGAACGGCGGCCGCTGCGCCCATTCGCCCATGTATCGGTGCGCGTTCGCCTTGAACTCGTCACTCCCGAGATCAACATCTACGACGTTGTTCTTGTCCAGGTCCGCCGGTGACGACATCGTTCCTCCGAGAACATACTGCTACATCACTTCGACCGAGGTCCGCACAGCTTCATGCGTCTTTGCGCCATGCCGCTCGACATGCGACCTTTCGACAATCTCAATTGATGTGCCGACCCCGGCGAGCGGGTCGCGGATTCTCATGCCGACCTTGCCACGGCTCCGACCCGGCACGGTGTCTCCATCATCGATCAATGGATCCCGATACCACTTCCGCCGGAAGGCCATGAGTTGTACCCGAGTGCCAACCTGGCGGGACCGGTAGCGCCACCTGGGCTTGTGCAAGACATCCGAGATCGTCGACGCGCCGTGGCGCAGCATCGGCCTTGGCTCCGCGATCCCGTTCGGCGGCCAACTCGCCCAGCGATCCCCCGACGCTCAGGTCCTGGTGACCGGCGCCCTCGGCCCTGACTCCAACCCCCATGTCCCGGCGGGTGGCTGCACCTCGGCCAGGCGCGACGCATCACCGAGGCCGTCGCGCACGCCCGCTCGAACCGGCCCGGTACCTGGTCACCGCAATGGGTGAAGGGTGACGTCGGATGCCCGCACGAAGCCGAGCCGCTGGCCGAACTGGATCTCGTAGTACTTCGTGCCCCTGACCCAGGTCTGCGGCGCTTTGTAGGTCGTGGAGTAGTAGTACTCCCCGGTGACCTTGCCGCCCACGACGTAGCTCTGTCCCGCGGGCAGCCTGTACTGCAGGGTCGTGTCGACCGGAACAGGAATGTCGGTCGGGAAGGTGGAGGCCTCCGGGAAGGCCCCGCCATAAACGGGGATCGACGCCAGGCCACGCCGCGGTGTGGCGACCATGGCCCGCGCTGGGAGCGTCACCCGCCGGCGATGCGGGTCGCGCAACCAGGCCTTGCGGCCCAGGTACCAGATCGCCGTCCACTCGCCCCGTCGCGCAGCCACGACGTACTGCTGACCAGCGGAAACACGGGCGCCGGTGTCGTTGACGTCGGTGGTGCTCTGTCCGTTCGGATGGAGTCCGACGTCGTTGACCAGGGGCGCGCTGTCGCTCGGCGCCATGTGCAGCAGCAGGGCGCTCGATCCGTGTGCTGCGCACGGCTCGTCCCTCGACACACATCCCGTGAACGCCGGCTCGTTGCGGCTGTAGGACGGGTCGATCGTCACCACGCCCGCCCCGGACCCGGCCGTCGCGTGGAACGGCACACCGAGCAGGCGGAAGTAGTGCGCCCAGTCCCAGTACGGGCCGGGGTCGGTGTGCATTCCCGCCACTGCGTCCGGGGTGAGTCCTGGCACGTTGTCGTGGCCGATGATGTGCTGCCGATCCAACGGAATGCGGAAACGGTGCGCCAGATACCGCACGAGACGCGCCGACGAGCGATACATCGCCTCGGTGAACCAGGCGTCGGGATCGGCGAGGAAGGCCTCGTGTTCGATGCCGATCGCCTTCGCGTTGATGTACCAGTTCCCGGCGTGCCAGCCGACGTCCTTTGTCGCCAGGTGCTGAGCAATGGCCCCGTCCGAGGACCGCACGGTGTAGTGCCAGCCCAGATAGGTCGGTTCCTTGACCAGCCTGATCGCATCATCCCATGTGCTTTCGGTGGTGTGGATGACGATGTAAGCGATGGACGACTCCTTGGGCCGCTCGGCGAGGTCGTGATTGCCGTAATCCGTAGGCTCCGGCCCGTACTGCTCGTAGGGGGCTGAAATCCACGTGCACCTCACCGATGACGGGCACTCGGTGTGTTCGGAGTGTCCTGCGGGCAGGTCCAGCGCACGGACCTGTGCGGTCCGCGATGCGACGGCCGGCTGCGCGGCAAGTGCGACGCGCTGCCCACTGTCCGTCGTATGCGCCTCACCGGAGCGGATCACGTCGAACACCTCGTCCGCGAAGTCCGCGGCGGCGGCCTGCGTGCCTGAGCCCGAGTAGCGGGCCACAGCGCCGTACCAGTCTGCGGGATCGCTGGTGAGTGGCTGCCCGAGTGTTTCCTGGTCGGTCGCGAGGAGTGCCGCGCCGCCCGCGATGTTGGCGGCGGGGTCGAGCCGGATGCGGTCCTCGGGCAGCCCGGTCAGCGACGCGGCGAGGGCAGCAGTACGGGAGGGATCCGGCGTCTTTGCCGAGGACCCGGCCGTGTCGTCCCGGTCATCGGCTACCGAGTGGGACTGTGCGAGCGCGGCGCGCAGGTCCGTCAGGTGCATAGGCCCGTATCCGCCGGAGACGCTGGGTCGTCCAGCGTGGGCGTCCCAGCGCGACTCGATGTAGGACACTGCGAGCAGCACGTCAATGGGGACGTGGTATCGCTGCGCGGCGGCAGTGAACGCCTCCTGGAGCACGCCCGGCATCACGACAGCGGGAGTCGCCGCACCCGCAGGTCCGACGAGGACGAACACGGTCAGAGATGCCGATGCCGTTCCAACCGCCAGGGCCGCGCGGAAACTCCCAGCATGAGCCTGCACAGACGAACTCCAAGGTCAGGGAATGACGATTCCCTCGCCTGACGAAGAACTTTTCTCCATGCCGAATACGGAACTCGTCTTCCGCAATTGTGGCAGAGCGGCGAGGAGGCAGGGAACGCCTCCGCGAACGCACCCGACGCCGGCTGGACCGGCGCTCACTCGACGACTACGAGCCCGTCTCGCATCTACGCGACGTCGATCGCGCAGCAACTCACTCCCGAGGCCGGCCCGGCCGACGCAGATAGTCGATCGATTTTTCGCCCGCCTGCTCGGAGGCGGATTTCTGAACGATGCCGTCGATATCCAGAGTCGAACAGAATCGGCCCCACGGTAGGATGTTCGATCACCGTCGCCACAACCGCAACATGGCGGCGGTCATATCGAGGATTCGGACCTACCTGCACAACCGGATCAACGACACCCTCCGGCCCAGCCCGGCATCGCTGCATCGACTCCCCCACGCCGTGCCCGCCTTCGTGCGCAACGCCCGCGATACCCGGCCGACCAGCGCCCGTTGACGCAGGCTGGTCAGCGGGACTCCTCGCGGGGCCGGGGAAGGATGAGCTCGTAGGCGCCGCGGTGGTACAGCAGCGGAGTCCGGGAGTGATCGGCGGCGAGTTCGAGCACACGGCCCAGGACGATCGTGTGGTCGCCGCCGTCGTGCTCACTGTGGAGCCTGCAGTGCACCCACGCGCACGCTCCCTCCAGGACCGGCGCGCCGTATCGGCTGGGCCGCCACCGCACACCGGCGAACTTGTCCACGCCGGACCGGGCGAAACCCGCGCTGTGGTGCTCCTGGTCGGCGGCCAGGATGTTCACGCAGAACGTGCCGACGTCGCGGATCCGGGGCCACGTCGACGACGTGCGGGACGGCGCGAAGCTCACCAGCGGCGGATCCAGCGACAGTGATGTGAACGACTGGCAGGTGAAACCGATCGGGCCGGACGGGCCGCGCGCGGTCACCACGACCACGCCGGAGGCGAAATGCCCGAGTACGTCCCGCATCACGGCCGCGTCGACCACCGGCTCCATGACGTCCGCGGTTTCCGTGGCGCGTACTACCCCCACCGTGCTGCTCATCGGACCTCCGGCCGCGCGGGGTCGCGCTCCCCGGCTTCGACGGCAACCGCCAGGCGGTTCTCCGCGGGAGGAAGCGGGCAGGTCGCGTACGCGGTGAACGCGCACGGCAGGTTGACGGTCCGGTTGAAGTCGATGCGCACCCGGCCCTCCGCATCCGGTTCGAGAGTCTTCAGCACGCGGCCCCCGCCGTATGTGGACGCGCCCGACGTGGCGTCGCGGAAATGCAGCACCAGCCCCTCTGCTTTCCCCCGCAACGCGACCAGTTCGTGGTCACCGCCGTACACGCTGAAATGCACCACCCCGACGGCGGTCGGGAAGTGCTGCAAGCCGTCGACGACGGCGCCCACGGTGATCCGCCGCGGCTGCGGATAGGCCGCGAACCTGCCGTCGACGACCCATCGTGCGTCGACCGGGAAGGTGGGAACGCCCGCGAACTCCGTGCGGGTGATCGCCTCGGGATCACGCACGCGCAACGCGTAGGAGTCGGTGCGGCGCACGACCTCCACTCTGCGCGGGCCGACCTCGACGAGCACGCCGGGCGTGCCGTCGACCGGCTCGAGCCGCGCCGTCGACGTCACCGGCATGTCACCGACCACCAGCCCATCGGCCTCGGCCGCGGTCACCTCCACACCGCCGTCGCCGGTGGCACGCCAGATGCCGGGCAGCCCCTCGAACGAGCGGGGTTCGGCGTCGAGCCAGTACAGGCCCGTGAGGCTGAGCCAACCGTGCGGGGTCCGCAGATCCGCCTCGCGCTCGGCATGCCAGTTCGCCCACTCGTCCCGCAGGTGCTGGTCGCTCGATCGGGAATCGGTGATGCTCATGCGCTCTCCTTGCAGGAACTTCGGCATCGGGAGAATCCACTGTGGACAGGACCTCGGCTGTACCGGCATCGCCGTGATCACCGCTGTGCAGAGCCCTGACGCGACGCGTCGGATCGTCCGTACGCGTCAGCGCAGGGGAACCAGGGTGGCCGGAGGGCCGGGATGGATCAGCGACAAAGAGCGGCCTGTGTGCGGCACAGATCGACGTGCCGACGTTTCGACCAGGTGGAGGTCAACCACGAGGACGACCGGGTGGCCACCCGCTGAGCGTGCGATCGACGCACGACATCTCCCATCGATCCTGGCGTTAGCACCCGGCGCCGTGAGGCACATGGTTGCTGCGGCTTCGACGAGCCAGATCTCTCGGCCGCTCTGGATGGACGACATCGAATGTAGGCGACCACCCGATGGATCTGTCAAGGATGTGACAAAGCCGGGCGTAGGGGACGAGACGCCTGGCCGGATCGTCCGGAGAGAGGGCGAGCCCGAGAGCGGCGCTGTGCCACCCGTTCCCCGGCTACGGCACGGGCTGTGGGGCACCTCCCCGGTGAGCCCGCCGGCGGCAGGCCAGGCAGCGTCAGGAAGGTCGCTGCGCCGCGACACACGTGACTATTCGGATGGTCCAGCCGAAGTAAAACTTCTGACGACCAAATGTCCGGTCGATTCGTCACGGCGCCACAGCAATTCTCACCATTCAAGAAGTAGATGTGCGCGCGACCATAAGAGCCGCCGATGCCTTGCTCTGATCTTGTCGTTCACATACAAAGGTGGACGTGTATGGCTACGTTCAGACCACAGCTGATCGACTGGATCTCGCCTTGCTCGCCGCGAACCAGCTGTGTGTCGACGACCGGCACTGTCGCCAGAGCTGACCGGTATATCCACCACGCTCCTGGTTCGCGTATTTTCGGCGCCCCGCCTTCTCTTTTCGACATTTCGGCGATCATCCTCCGATGCCGCGCCCCAGCCATATCCCTGGAGGAATGCGATGGCTCCCACCGATGTACCGCCTGCGCTCGGCCTGGCGCTCATGGCCGGGCTGGGCCTGTTCATGCTGACCATCGCGTTCGCGGTGCGCCGGATGGCACGCAGCACGCACGACTTCGTCATCGCAGGTCGGCGGATCGGGCTCGGCTTCGGGGTCGGGTCGGTCATCGCCGTCTGGACCTGGTCGATGGCGGTGATGCTGTCGTCGGCCCAGGCCTACACCTGGGGGACCTCCGGACTTCTCTGGTTCATCGTGCCGAACGGGCTCGCGGTCGTCGCCATGGTTCCCTTCGCATTGCGGCTGCGTCGTCAAATGCCTCGTGGGTACACGATCGTCGAGTTCGTCCGCGTCCGTTTCGCGAGCCGGTCCGCGAGCACCGTCATCCTCGTCGCGATGCTTCTCGGACTGCTCGCCGAGATCTTCATCAATCTGTATGGCGTCGTTCTCGTGATGGGCGTGGTGTTCGGGCTCAACACGACGACCGTGCTGCTCGTGACGCTCGCGATCGTCATGGTCTACTCCTATTTCGGTGGTCTCTGGACATCAGCCGTCACGGCCACCTTCACCACCTTGCTCATCACCGTTCCCGCAGCGATCGTCGTGTTGTACGTGCTGGCGAAAGCCGGCGGCGCCGACCTCGTGTTCGCGAGGGTCGGAGAGGCCGGCCCGACCCGGCTGAGCGTGTTCGACCCGGCCGCCGCTGCCGGTTTCGGCATCTCGCTGGCGCTCGGGCTGCTCGCCTCGACGATGGCCGACCAGACGTTCTGGCAGAAGGTCTGGGCGATGAAACCGGCGAACCTCAATCGCACGTTCCTGTGGGCAGGCCTGTGGTTCTACCCGATCCCGTTGACGCTGGGCCTGCTCGGGCTCGTCGGCACGTCGATGGGAGTCCCGCTCGAGGCGCTCGGCGACTTCGGCGCCGGCGGCATCGGCCCGTACGTCGTGTCGCACCTGGGCCTGCCCCTGGTGCTCATCGCCCTGTATGTGCTGATCATCTGCAACGCCTGCTACTCCTCGATGGACGGAGCGTTCTCCGCCCTGTCCTCGCTCGTCGCCGTCGACATCGTCAAGCGGATCCGCCCGGACATCCCCGACACGCGACTGATCCGGTGGACGAAGCTGTCGATCCTGGTGGCCGGGGTCGTCGGAGGCGTGATCGTCAGCTCCGGGGTCGACTACGTCGAGCTGGTCAACCTCGTCTTCTTCGTCAAGGCCGCGCTGATCTTCCCGCTGGCACTGGCCATCTTCTGGCCGCGGATGACCGCCCCGGCCTTCGTCTCCAGCCTCGTGCTGAGCATCGCCGTCGGGCTGCCGCTGCGCGAGCTCGGCCACGAACTCGGCGGGATCGTCGCGCTGGAGGCCGTCTCGCTCGTCGTGGCCGTGGGCGTGAGCCTGCTGCGCCGCGAGCGCTTCGACTATGCCGCTCTCGACCGGTCCGGCGGCGGGCTCGAGACGAAGCCCGGGGCCGTGCGCCCCGTTTCCGCCGACCAGACCGCCTGACCCACCGAACGGAGCGATCATGACCATCTTCGCCATCGGACTTGCGGCGGGCCTGCTCACCGCGATCGTGTACGTGGTCGTCGCCGGGCGCGCCTTCCTGCGGATCCGCACCGAGATCCTCGCGGGCGTCGACTCGTCCGGCACCGACGCTCCCGACTACGAGCGGCAGGGTCGCAACTTCGGCTGGAAGGCTGCCGGCGGCGTGGTCGTCTCGACGTTGTTGCTGGCGCTGGTCAGCACGGTCGGCTGGACCTGGTACCTGCTGCCTTTCCTGGCGATCGGCACGTCCGTCACCGTGATCGTCGCGTTCCTCCTCGACCGCCCGAGCTCGACCGACGGTTCCTGACAGCGAGGAGGACGTCATGACCAAGAAGAAGGCCCACCTGCTCGGCTTCGTGCAGCACGGCGTGATGAACCACGCCTCGACGATGTGGGCACATCCCCAGGACAAGGTCGGTTACTCGTTCGCGCGACCCGAGTACTGGCGCGACCTCGGCCGCATCATGGAGCGCGGGCTGTTCGACGCGATGTTCATCGCCGACGAGCTCGCTCCCTACACCACCTATCAGGGCTCCAGCGACGCCGTCGTGAGGTACGCGGCGCAGTTCCCGGTGCACGACCCGGCCGCTGTCGTGCCGATCGTCGGGGCGTTCACCAAGCACCTCGGCATCGGCATCACCCTGTCCACCTCCTTCATCCGCCCGTACCAGATGGTCCGTCAACTATCCACATTGGACCATCTGACCGGCGGCCGGGTCGGCTGGAACATCGTCACGTCCTACTCGAAGAGCGAGTTCCAGGCGATGGGCCTGGAGAACCTCACCCCGCGCGACAAGCGCTACGAGGTCGTCGAGGAGTACATGCAGCTGTGCTATCAGCTGTGGGACTCCTGGGACGACGACGCGATCAGCTACGACCGCTCGACGGGTGTGTTCGCCGACCCGTCGAAGGTGCGCGAGGTCGATTTCCAGGGCCGGTACTTTCGCTCCCGGGGCCGCTCGTTCGTCATGCCCTCCCCACAGCGGCGGCCCGTGCTGTGGCAGGCAGGCTCCTCCGAGCAGGGCCGCGACTTCGCCGCCACACACGCCGAGTCGGTCTTCGGCGTCTTCCCCACGGTCACGACCATGCGCGCCTACGCCGACGACATCCGCGCCCGCGCCGACCGCGCCGGCCGTGACCCGTCGCAGCTCAAGCTGATCTTCGGGTTGCAGACGGTGGTCGACCGCAGCCGCGACCGCGCGGTCGAGAAATACGAGGAGTTCCGCTCACTGATCCGGATCGAGAGCGCGCTCGCGATCATGTCCGGGCACACCGGCGTGGACTTCTCCACACTCGACCTCGACGACGACGTCGCTGACGTCGACGCACAAGGCATCCGCGGACTGTTCGACGCGATTCTGCAGAAGAACGACGGCAAGCCCGTCACCGTGCGGGAGGCCGCGGAGCTCTACGGCATGGCGATGGGTGCGCCGACCGCGGTCGGCACGCCCGCCGACGTCGCCGACGAGATGGAGCACTATCTCGACGAGGGCGGTTGCGACGGCTTCATGCTGCTCGCCACGAACGTGCCCGGCTGCTTCGTCGACATCGCCGAGCTCGTCGTCCCCGAACTGCAACGACGCGGCCGGTACCGGCAGCGCTACCCCGGCACCACGCTGCGCGAAAGCCTGCAGGAGTACTGACAACAGCAGCCGGTGGCCGTCCGGAACGGGCCGAGGCTGCCATCGACCTCGTCAGCCGGCGGGCCGGCGCGGCAGGCCCGGAGGGTTGATCTGGGACGTCGAGACCGCTTCCGCGCGGAGGTTCCAGCGATCGAGGACCTCCTTGTACCTCCCGTCCGTGATCACCTCGTTCAGGGCGGCGCTCAGCGCACCGACCAGCTGGTTGTTCTTCTTCGTCATCGCCGCGATGTCGGCCTGCACGTCGCCACCGCCGTTGATGGTGCCGACGATCGTGGTCTTCCCGCCGGTGGCTACGTGGTAGGACGCGGTGGGGTTCGGCCCCAGGTAGAGGTCGAGCCGCCCGGACTCCAACGCGAGGTAGAAGTCGCCCTGGTTCTGGTAGTACTGGATGTTCACCGGTGGCAGGCCCGCCGCGCGGTTCTGCTCGTCCCAGCGCACCAGGATCTGCTCCTGGTTGGTGCCGGGTCCCACCCCGATGGTCAGCCCGGCGACGTCCGAAGGCTTCTCGATCTTCTGCACCTTGCCACCTGTTCGACCCTCGAACGCGATGGTGTCGACCCGGTACGTCGCGAAGTCGTACTTGTCCTTGCGTTCCTCGGTCACGGTGATGTTCGAGAAGCCGACGTCGTACTGCCCCGACTCGACCGCGAGGAACAGGTTCTCCCACGACGTGGGCTGCAGTTCGAGCCTCAGCCCCAACACGTCCGCCACGAGCTGCGCGATGTCGGGTTCGACGCCGATCACGGTGATGTCGTCGTCGGCGCGGAACGACAGGGGTGGGTTCCCGCTGCCGGTGGTGCCGACCACGAGCGTGCCGCGGTCACGGATCGACTGCGGCACCTGCGCGGCGATCGCCTCCACCTTCTCCGCACGCACCCGGTTCTGCTCGGGGCTCGTGTTGACCTTGGCACCGGACGCGGATGCCGGCGCCGGAGCGGCCGCCTGGTCCGGGTCGGGGCCCGCACAAGCCACGGCGGCCAGCACCGCGAGTGCGAGCAGAACGGCGGCCAGCCGTAGCCGTCTCAGGGACCTCGACACGGTGTTTCCTCCAGATACCCACGCAGCGGACGCCGGCGTGATGGCGACCCGGCCGGTGATCCGCGGCCGGGAGTCTGATCAGTGCAGGACCTTGCTCAGGAAGGCGCGGGTGCGCTCCTCGCGCGGCGCGTCGAGCACCTGCGACGGCGGCCCCTGCTCGACGATCCGGCCGCCGTCGAGGAAGACCACGGTGTCGGCGGCCTCCCTGGCGAAGCCGATCTCGTGGGTGACGACGACCATGGTGGTTCCGCTGCGGGCGAGGTCACGCATGACGTCGAGGACCTCGCCGACGAGTTCGGGATCCAGCGCGGACGTCGGCTCGTCGAAGAGCACGAGCTTCGGGCGCAGGGCGAGAGCGCGAGCGATCGCGACCCGCTGCTGCTGTCCCCCCGACAACCGTCGCGGGTACTCCCCCGCCTTGTCCCGCAGCCCGACCCGGCCCAGCAGCTCCTCGGCCTCTCCCACCACGTCGGCCCGGAGCCGGCCCTGCGCGGAGATCGGGGCCTCCACGACGTTCTCCAGCACGGTGAGGTGTCCGAACAGGTTGAAGCTCTGGAAGACGAACCCGATGTGCGTGCGCTGGCGCAGGATGTGGCGCTCGGAGAGCTCGTGCAGCCGGTTGCCCACCCGCCGGTAGCCCATCAGCTCCCCGTCGACGCGCACGAACCCGCGATCGACCTTCTCCAGGTGGTTGATCGCCCGCAGCAGGGTCGACTTGCCCGACCCTGACGGCCCGAGCAGGACCGTCACCTCGCCTGCGCGCACTGTCAGGTCGATGCCGCGCAGCACCTCGAGCGCGCCGAAGCTCTTGTGCACCCCACGCAGGTCGACCATGGGAGGGGCAGCCGTGACAGCGGCCGGGGCCGTCATGCCGGCACCCGCTTGCGCAGGAGGGCGATTCCGGTGCGCGCCGCCGCCCGGAACCGCTGAACGGGCGTCGGTGGCACGGTTCGCAGCGCCCCCCGGGCGTAATAACGCTCGATGTAGAACTGACCGATCGACATCACCGTGGTGAGCACCAGGTACCAGATCGCCGCCACGAGCAGCAGCGGAATGACTCGCCCGTTGCGCGTGTAGATCACCTGTACCTGGTAGAAGAGCTCCGACAGGGCCATGATGTAGACGACCGACGTGCCCTTGACCAGCCCGATCAGCTCGTTGCCCGCGGTCGGCAGGATCGTCCGCATCGCCTGCGGGAGCTGGATCCGGCGGAACTGACGCAGCTTCGGGATGCCGAGCGCCGCTGCCGCCTCGAGCTGCCCCTGGTCCACCGAGAGGAAGCCCGAACGCACCACTTCGGCGGCGTAGGCGGCCTGGTGCAGCGCGAGCCCCAGCACCGCGGCCGTGACGGGGCTGACGAGGTCCATCGTGCCGACCGAGAAGAAGGCGGGCCCGAACGGGATTCCGAAGCTGATCGCGCGGTAGAGCAGCGCCAGGTTGTACCAGAACAGCAGCTGCAGGATCAGCGGCACGGACCGGAAGATCCAGATGTAGGTCCAGCTGACGGAGCGCAGCAGCGGATTCGGCGAGAGCCGCATGAGCGCGAGCAGCGTGCCGAGGACGAAACCGATGACGATCCCGAGCACCGTCAGCTGCAGAGTCAGCGCGACCGCCCGCAGGATCGACGGCGCGAAGAGGAACTGCCCGACGGTGGGCCAGTCCCACGCGGGGTTGGTGACGAGCGCGTTGATCGCCATCGCGAGCAGCACCGCGACGACGACCGTGGCCGCCCAGCGCCACGGGTGCCGGGCCGGCACCACGACGAGCCGTTCGTCGAGGTCCTCGGCGCCCCTCGGTCGGCCGTTCGTGATCACGGTTGCGGTGTCGGGAGCTGCGCTCATCGAGAGCTCACTTCCTTCTCGAAGGGGTGCTTGCCGATCTGCTCGGCCGGCAACCCCGGGTCGTAGAGCGGCGAGTAGCCCGTGGCCAGGTAGAGGCCCTTGGCCTCCGGCTGCCGCGGTCCGGTGGTCAGGTAGATCCGCCGGTACCCGCGTGCAGCGATCTCCCGCTCGAGCTCGCTGAGCACCCGTCGGGCCAGACCCCGGCGGCGGTGCGCGGAGTGCGTCCAGATCCGCTTGAGCTCTGCCGTGCGGTCGTCGAAGCGGCGGAAGGCGCCACCCGCCACCGGATCGCCGCCGGCGAGCAGGAGGATCAGCCCGCCGTCCGGTGCGCCGAACTCCTGCGGTCGACGGCGCATCTCCTCGCCGATGTCGCCGAGCGAGTGTCCGTAGCGGGTCGTGTACTCGTGATCCAGCTCGGTGAGCATCGGGACCACGAGCGGATCGGTGTAGGCGACGTGACGGACCTCCAGCGCCGGAGAGCTCATCGAGCGGCCGCCGCAGGGGCGCGGTCCATCGCGCCGGTGGAGAGGTCGGCGAGCACTCGCCCCAGCGCCGGAGCGAACGCGAAGCCGTGGCTCGAGAACCCCGCGCCGACGACGAGAGGGCCAGCCGTGTCCAGCACGAATCTCTCGTCCGGCGTGGAGGTGCGGGTACAGCCGAGCGGTTGGGGCACCCGGTGGTCAAGGCCCGGCAGGAAGGCGGCCACGTACTCCTGCAGTCTGCGCAGCTGCGCCGGGTCCGGCGCGAACGACGGCCGGTCCGGATGCATCTCCGGCCCCACGCCGCGGAACCCGAGCTTCACACAGCCCTCGGCAGTGGCCGTGCCGTGGACGCTCCCGGGCCAGCCGTCCTCCGGAGCAACGTGATGGACGAACGTCGGCCATGCGACCTGGCGCGCAGGAAACGAACCGGCGCCGCCCCATAGCGGAAAGTTCGTGGGCTGCTCCTGCGTCACCCGGAGCCTGGGCAGCTCGACGAGCCCGTCCAGCAATTCCGCGGTGCGGGCTCCGACCGCCACCACCGCCCGGCGAGCGCGAACAGGACCACGTGGCGTCGCGACCTCGACGAGATCGTCGCCGCGCACCGCGATCGCCGTCGCCGGTGTGGAACGCTTGACCACCGCCCCATGCGCGACGGCGGCGGCGGTCAGAGCGGCGACGGCCTGGCCTGCATGAATGCGGCCGGTGCGGTCCGGCTGGTACAGCACCGGGCCGCTGAACACCATCCCCGGCCACCGGGCCGATGCCTCGTCGGGATCGAGCCACTCGTGGGCGATGCCGTGCTTGGCAAGGGATTCGGCAAGCACTCTCGTGCCTCGCGGGTCGCCGTGGTCGACACCCCCGGTGATCTGCAGCAGCGCGGCGCCCGTCTGGGCTTCCACCTCCCGCCACAGCGGCAGAGCCTCAGCGGCGAGCCGCACGTACCGCGCCGAGGAATAGGTCTGCCGGTAGATCTCCGCCGACCCGTACGGAACACCACGCACCCGGCCGGTCTCGAGTTGATCGAGCAGCACCACGTCGCGATCGCGACCGGCGAGCTGCCATGCAGCCGCCGCACCGACCACACCGCCGCCGATGACCACGACATCGACCACGCCGGTGCGTGCCGATCTCGACGAGCGGCGCTGCACCGGGATATGCGGGAATGCCGGCATGACCGTCCTCCTACGACAGCAGGGAGCGCGAGCAATAGAGAGTCCACTGTGGACGCACGGCTCGTCCGGCACCGCCGGAACCACCGTTCACGAAGATCTGACGCGACGCGCCGGAAACCGCCCCTACGCGTCAGCGCACGGGACGCGGGTTGGCCCGGAGGCCGGGGTCAATCAGCGACAAAGATCGGCCTGCGTGCGGCACAGATCAACATGCCGACGCTTCGACCATGTGGACGTCAACCACGTCGACGAGCGGATGACCGCCGGCCGGGCGTGCGATCGACGCACGATGTCTCCCATCGATCCTGGCGTTAGCACCCGGCGCCGTAAGGCACATGGTTGCTGCGGCTTCGACGAGCCAGATCTCTCGGCCGCTCTGGATGGACGACAGCAAATGTAGGCGACGACCCGATGGATCTGTCAAGGATGTGACGAACACGCGCGTATCCGACGCGTGACGACCGGCTGCCGTGACCGGATCCGACGGGGCGCGGGTGAGCGATGGCAGAAATCGTGCTGCCAGCGCGACCACCACCAGCGACGCGCGTACCACGGTCCCCGTGACGCCGAGCAACCTCGACACCAGCGGATCCGGCCTCGAGGAGGATTGCTCGTGCAGGCGCAGTACAAGCGAGCCGACACCCCGCACAAGCAGTCCGACAGTCGCCGATCGTCTCGACCTACCCCTGCCTCCGGGCTCCACAGCCTGCAGCGCATGGCGGGCAACGCCGCCGTGACGCACGTCTTCCAGGCCCGACGGCAAGAACTGGCCCACAGCGAGCATGTTCGGCGACCTGCGGTGCAGAACGTCCTGCCTTCTCCCGCCCGGGCCCTGGTGACGACGCTGGGCGCCGGCATGGAGACCCGGTTCGCGATGGAGAGCGGCGGCGCGATGGAAAACAATTGCGCGGCAGCGGAAGGCAACTCCATCGAGGTACGTCCGGTGCAGCGAGTACCCGACAGGGCCGATCCCGGGACCGTACGCGACGAATCCGTCGATGCTCCCCGGGCAAAGGGCGCCGCCAGGTTGCCGAGATACAGGCAGAAGAACCCGAACACGACCAGTCCTCACCCAGCAGGACTGCGGATGACGGACAGGATCGCTCGGATCGTGTACGACGCCGTCGCCCACACGAACACGCCGCATGTAGCGGCCAGCGACGTCGCCGGTGCCGGCATGCTGCTCGCCGCCAACTCGGGCAAAAGGGGACTGAGCGAAGAGGCGCAGACTGCAGGAATAGACCACCTGCTGGACGTCGGAACTCGGGGGGAATCACAGCTCACGTATGGCCGGAAAAGCGAACATCAGCTCTGGGATCAGACGAAGTATCGAGCTCTGCTCACGGGGGATTACCAACGAGCGCATCCCGACCACGCAGAGGAGCTGGGGAGGATCGCCGCCGCGGTGACGCAAGGGCCGAGGTGGGAGGACGGACCCGAGGACGAAGCGAACGGTTCCGTACACGGTGAGATGACCCTGGCAGGGGAACAGATCGAGAGCTGGCGCCGGAACCGCTGGCCACTGGGCGAGGGGAAGATCAAGGAAGTTGCGATGGGCGGGGTCAAGAGCGCGTGTGGGGCGTGCCAGTGGACCATCGACGCCGTCAACGAGCACATCGGAAAGGAGTTGGGGTACGAACTGGTCGCATCTGGTTCTCACGGACAGTTGTTCAGTGGATGGACGCTGCCCGCGTGGCTGCAAGGCGATGCGCGGGATGAGGTGATGCAGAAGGCGCAGGACGTGGGGTGGGACTGGAACGGCGATGTTCTGGTGCGGACGGGCGATGCGCTGGAGCTGGGGATCGGCAGTTCTCAGCAGCCCGACTACTCGGACTCCGAGTGGGAGGAGATCGACTCGGAGGAGAACGAGATGGACTCGTCGTGGGCGGCCACACCGGCGGGCGGATCCCGCGCGACCGTTCCACCACAACCGGCCGACGTACGTCCGAAGCGACAGCGTGACGACGAGAACGAGGCGGACGAAGCTGACTCCGACCCACGCGCGAAGCGCCCGCGCCCTGACAGCAACCAGCTTCGCGGAGCCGCGTACCCATGACCCGCACGCATCTCGGCCGGCTACCGACTCGGCGACCTGCTTCCGCGCCGCCGCCTGCCCGAGGCTTGTGAATCGGCGGCGACGAGCTTCGGTTCCGTTCTTCCTATCTCCGTTTTTCGGGGCCCCACGCCAGCGGCAGCGCCCGTGGACCCCGGACGCGGGCGCCCGTGCGCCACTGCACGTCCTCGGGCGCAACGGCAAGGCGCAGGTCCGGGAACTCGCGCAGCAGACCTGCCAGGACCTCCTGCAGCTCCATGCGGGCCAGCATCGCACCGGGGCAGTGGTGGGCTCCGTATCCGAAAGTGACGTGGTGGTTCGCTGCCCGGTCCAGCAGCAGCGTCTCGGCATCGTCGAACAGCTCGGGCTCGCGGTTGGCGGCGGCGAGCGACACCACGACGGTCTCCCCCGCGCGCACCGTCACACCTGCCAGCTCCACATCCTCCGTCGCGACGCGCGGGAACCCACCGGCCGCAAGGATCGGGGTGTATCGCAGCAGCTCCTCCACGCCGCGCACGACCGCCTCGTGTCCCCCCTGCCGCAGCGCCGCCCACCGGTCGGAACGGGCCAGCAGGGTGTATGTCATGTTGCCGATCTGGCTCATCGTCGTCTCGTGACCGGCGACGAGGATGCCGATGCCGAGGTCGATCAGCTCGCCCTCGGAGGGCGGGTTGCCATCATCCTGGGCGGAGCCGAGCGCGCCGAGCAGGTCGTCGGCCGGGGTGATCCGGCGCTGCGCCAGCATCCCTGCCATGTACGCCTCGAGGTCGGCGTGGGCTGCGCGTCGCTCCTGTGGGGTCATCGTGGACATCGACATGATGGCGTCGGACGCCGAGCGGAAGATGGGCCGGTCCGCGGCGGGCACACCGAGCAGCTCGCAGATGATCATGAGCGGAAGCGGCATCGACACGTGCTCGACGAGGTCGGCACCGGGCCCGGCCGCGCGCATGCCGGCGAGCAGCTCGGTGGTCAGCTCGGCAGCGCGGGGGCGCAGGGCCTCCACCCGCCGAGTGGTGAACGCCCCGGCCAGGAGCTTGCGCGGCCGCGTGTGGTCGGGAGGGTCCATGTTCATGATCGAGTTGGTGTTCCCCTCGACCTCCGGCCGGACCCGCGGCATGTCCCGTCCGACCACGGCGGCGCGGCTGAAGCGCGGGTCGCTCAGCACGGTGCGGACGTCGGCGTGCCGGACGGCGAGCCAGGCCTCCCCGCCGTAGGGCAGCACCACGCGGGAGACCGGCTCGTCGCGGCGCAACTTCTGGTAGGTCGGGTCGAGCTCGAGCCGATCGGCCTCGTTGAAGGGGTAGGGCCGGGACATGTGAACTCCGATCCAGTCGACGTGATCAGGCCTCGCACTGAGCCGCTCGGGATCGGCATCCAGCGCGAAGGAGGGCCGCCTTCTCGATCACCGTTGGCAGAAGAGTTTCGGCAATTCGGATACCGCGTTGCACGCACAGCAGCTGGCCATGCGCCCTAATTGCTCCGGCACGGCTGATAGGTCCATCAGGATCCGGGCTGGGCGGATTGCGCCGGATCACCTCGATCTCGGGATCCGCGTTTGCGGGGCATGTCATCCCATCCGAGAAGTCGCTGTGTCGAGCCAGTCGACCACACCAGCCCCTCAGCAGGGCACAGGGATTCCTTCTCAGCCTGGTGGCATTTCCTGCTTCACAGCTGCGGGGCGGATCCGGAGGGGAGGTGCTCCCGGCGCCAGCCGCCCGGCGTCATCCCGTACTCCCGCCGAAACGCACGGTCGAACGACCCGCGGTCGAGGAACCCGACCGCAGCCGCAACGCTTGATATCCCCAGCCGGGCGTACCTCGGATCGGACAGCATCGCCCGCGCAGCGAGCAACCGCTGCCCACGCAGGTACGCACCAGGCGTCGTCCCGATCCGTTCGAACACGGAGTACGCACGGCGGATCGAAACGTGATGCCTCCGCGCCAGCTCGACAACCCCCAGCCGCGGATCGGCCAGGTGGTCGCGCACGTGTGTCCGCATCATGTCGAGCAGCACACCAACGGCGCCGTCCCCGCCCGGCACAGAAGGTGCGACATCCCGCAACGCCATCGCGAGCAGATCGATCGCGGCGCGCCCCGCGTCGAGCCGCTGCTCGGCGGTGAGCCGGTCGGCGACGTCGAGAAGTTGACTCAGATAGCCGGACAGCATCTGCATGCTCGGGGCCACCGGATCGATGCTGCGGGCACAGCTTTCGGTGATCTCTGCCGTGCGGAGCGGGAGCAGCTCGCGGGAGAAGCACAGGATCAGGCACTGGCTCTCCGTCGGGCACATGATCTCCCACGGGCTACGCGCCTCGCTCAGCACTCCGGTACCGACCGCCAGCTCGGCGAAGCGGTCGCGCTGATGAACGCGGGTCTGACCCGCCACATGAACGATGAAGACCATCACGTTGTCGCCCGACGTCCTCGCGGCCAACCGCTCGGTCCGGACGTTCCGATGCGGGCCTCCCGAGTACGCCCGCGAGAGCGTGACGGCCTCCCCCATTTCCTGCAGCGCCATCCGCACGCGGAAGTCAGGACGCGCCCGGAAGACCACCGGTACGAAGCTCTCGCGGGACATCTGTTCGAGCCCCTCGCCGGAGAACTCATGGATCCGCACATCCCGAGCATCCGCGCCCGCGGAGGCGTCCGCCCGCCGGCTGTGATGAAGCCCGCGGCCTCGCGACATCACGGAGCGAACCGGTCGGGATGGCACTTTCGACCACGAAAAGGCCCTCCGCGACGCAACGGAGACGATGATTCCGGAGCGTCGCTCGATCAAGGACGATTGCGCAGGAACGTGCCCGTCACGCGAATATTCCTCGGAGATCGAATCTGAAAAGTTGACGCGCCGCCGGTATTGTGCGACTGATCGGGATCGGCGATCCGGGTATCTATCGATGGGCGTTGATCGACGAAATGACAGCCGGACCGGTGATCCGATGACGCCACGCGTTCGCGGGCGGGACGCAGAGCTCGACGCGATCGATGCGCGGTTGCGTGCTCTGCGGAGCGGTACAGGCGGGATCGTCGTCGTCACCGGCGCCCCAGGAGCCGGCAAGTCCACCCTGCTCAACGAGGTGTTGCGGCGGGCCGAGCCGATGGGCATCGAGGTGTACAGCGGGGTGGCGGACCCGGCAGCGCAGATCATTCCGCTGAACCCGTTGCTCGGCGCGCTCCTGCACCATCCGCGTTCGCCGCTCGACGCGGGCGGGGTCCGCAGGTTGTCGCAGCTGCCCGACCAGCGGTTCTGGCTGCTGCAGGAGCTGCAGGACCGGTTGGAGACGGCAGCGATATCGGGTCCGCTGCTCGTCTCGATCGACGATCTGCAGTGGGCCGACCCGGCCACACTCGCCGCGGTCGGTGTGCTTCCGCCCCGGCTCGCCACCCACGCCGTCCTGTGGGTGTTCACCGCGCGGCACACCGACACCTCACCCATGACCCGCCGCACCGTCGACCGGCTCTGCAAGGCGGGCGCCGAACATCTGGTGCTCGGCGCGCTCGACGACGCCGCGGTCGTCGAGGTCACACGGGACATGCTGGCCGCCACACCAGGGGAGGACGTCCTGCACGTCGTCCGACGTGCCCACGGCCAGCCGTTCCTCCTGGTGGAGCTCCTGAGCGGGCTGCGGGACGAAGGCCTCATGAGCTGTGCCAACGGCGTGGTCAGGCTCAACAGCACGGAGCTGCCACAGCGGTTTCGCGACTCGATCACCGGGCAGCTCGACCGCCTGAGCGATCCCGCGCGGGACCTCGTGGAGATGGCATCGGTGCTGGGCCGCGGCTTCTCCGTCGAACAGCTCGCCGAGCTCCTCCAGACCCCCGTGCCCGAGCTCGTTGCGCCGCTCCGTGAGACGTTGCAGGCAGACCTGCTGGTCGAAGCCGGTTCGGCGCTCCGGTTCCGGCACGATCTCATCCGGGAAGCCGTCGACGCGAACCTCCCGACCGCGCTCGGCCACGCGCTGCGACGCCGAGCCGTCAACGCAATGCTCGCGCACGGGGCGCCTCCGGCCGAGGTGGCGGCGTTGGTCCTCATGATCGCCCGCACGGGCGACCTTGCGTCCGCCGATCTGCTGGCCCGGGCGTCGGCAGAGCTCGCGCACGCCGCTCCGGCCGACGCCGCCCGGCTGGCGGACCGAGCGCTGACGCTCACGCCCTACGGCAGACCGGAACGACCCGCGAGAATCGTCTCCGCGATATCGCTCTTCGTGGGAGCCGGAGCGGTACAGGACGCGCGACACCTCGCCGACACCGTGCTGAACGGCGTCGTCGAGCCGGTCGACGAAGCCCGCGCACGCCTCAGCCTCGCGTGGCTGTCGCTGCAGTACTCCGGGCCCGACGTCGTCGAGCAGACCCAGCGCGCGCTCACGCAGCCAGATCTCCCGACCGCACTACGCATCGAACTCTCGGCACTGCAGTCGCACGGGTACGCCATGAGCGGGGATCCGCGGGGAGGTAGCGCTCCGGCCGAGCGGGCATTGCACGACTCCGCACGTTTCCGGGACCCCGACAGCCGAGTCGCTGCTCTGACCGCCGCTACGGGCGACGCTCTGGTGCACGGCCGGCGGGTGGACGCGTTGCGGCTCAGTGAGGAGGCCGTCGCGCTCCGGCCGGTCCAGCGCTCCGCGCGGGGCGTGTGGGTGCCGGACTGCTGGCGTTCGCTGCTCCTGGCGTGTCTCGCACGGATCGACGAGGCGATCGAGCTCTCGGATGCGGGGCTCCGCGAGTCACGGCGCGAGGGACCCGCCATCAACGTGCGGGTCTGGATGATGTGCCGCGCCCGATACCTGTGGGCAGCGGGCAGGCTCGACGAGGCCCAGGCCGAGGCCGAGGCCGTCCTCGAGATGACCGACGACCTGGGGCCCGGCGGGTACGTCACCGAGATAGCCCACTACCTGCTCGGACGCATCGGCCTGCGCACCGGTGATCGGCTCCTGCTCGCGAGGGCTGCGCGTGAGGCCCGCACGATGGCCTCGGAGAAATCGGGCCTCCTGCGCCGGCACGGGCTCTGGCTCTCCGCCCTGGTCACCGATGCCAACTCGGCAGATTCGGCCGGTGCGCCGGCGGTCGAGCTCGCGGCGGAGGCCTTCGCTCCGTTCGGGAGCGACCGGCCACAACTCGTGAGCGCGCGCCAGCACGACGACGTCGTGGCGTTCGCTCGGCTCGCCGTGGCCGACGGCCGCCCGGAGGCCGCCGAGCCGGTCGTGGGCCGAATGACGCAGCACGCTGCGGACGACCCCGACTTCCCGTACCTCGCCGCAGCCGTGCGGCACTCCCGCGCTCTCCTCGAGGGTGACGTCCCGGGCATGCGCGACGCACTGGCCCTCTACGCGGGCACTCCCTACGTCCTGCCGCAGGCGGACGCGTACGCCGACGCCGCGCGCATGGTCGCGTCCACGCACCCGGCCGACGCCGTCCAGTACCTGGAACGTGCCCTGTCCGCCTACTCCGCGGCCGGCGCGGAGCGTGATGCCGCCCGGACCCGGAAGTCGCTCGGCGACCTCGGAGTTCGTCGCCGGCGCACCAGCCCGCCGCGGCAGGGCTGGTTGGGGCTGACGTCGTCCGAGCTCAAGGTCGTCCGGTTGGTCGCGGCGGGGGCGACCAACCGCGAGGCGGCCGACGAGCTCTTCCTGTCGCCGCACACGGTGAGCTCACATCTGCGGCACGCGTTCACCAAGCTGCGAATCCGGTCGCGTGTCGAGCTCGCCCGGGTGGTCGCGGAGCAGGACGGAGCGAGTCGGGCCGACGCACCGCGTCGCTCGGGCCCGAGTGTGCTCTGACGCCGCGCTGCGAACGATCGGACGTCCAGCGCGGCCGTCAGACGCCGCGGCCGGCCTTAGACCTCACATGCCGATGAGGCGCGGACGCATTCACGACGTCCATCCATGCGATGCGCTCATGTGGTGCCGCGAGACACCATTTCCCCGCGACTGAGACGCAGCGGAGTGAGGTGCGCCGACCACACCTGCACGTCGATCAATTCGTACGTTTGCGATCGGGGTTGTCGAGCATGTGTGGAATATGTGGATGGGTGTCCTACGACCGTGATCTGGGCGAGCCGGACGCTCGTCGAGAGCTGGCCGGAATGACCGCGACCATGGCCTGCCGAGGCCCGGACGACGAGGGCATGTGGGTCGACGGGCCGGTCGGGTTGGGGCATCGCCGGCTGGCGGTCATCGACATCGAGGGCGGCCGACAGCCGATGACCCTGACCCAGGACAGCCACACCGCGCTGGCACTGGTCTACAGCGGAGAGACCTACAACTACCGCGAACTGCGAGAACGCCTCGCCACCACCGGCCGGCACTTCGAAACCAGCAGCGACACCGAAGTACTGCTGCAAGCCCACCACACGTGGGGCCGACGCGACCCGCGCGATGCGGTACGGGAACTGAACGGGATGTTCGCCTACGCACTCTGGGACACCACGACGCGCGAGCTGACCCTGGTACGCGACCGGCTGGGCATCAAACCGCTCTACTACTACCCCACCGAACACGGCGTGCTGTTCGGCTCCGAACCCAAAGCGATCCTGACCAACACCACCACCGAACGCGTGATAGACCTCGACGGGCTCCGACGCATACTCGGATTCGTCGCCGACCCACACAACGCCGTGTTCCGCGGCATGCGCGAAGTACCACCCGGCCATGTCGTACGCGTGAACCGCAACGGCATCCAGCAACTGCGCTACTGGCAACTCGCCGACACCGGACACACCGACGACGTGCCCACCACCGTGCAACACGTACGCGAACTGCTCGACGACACCATCCAGCGACAACTGATCTCCGACGTTCCGCTGTGCACACTCCTGTCGGGCGGCCTGGACTCCTCCGCCATGACCGCGCTGGCCGCCCGGTTCGACACCGACCGCATCCACTCGTTCGCGGTGGACTTCGTCGGCTACACCGCCAACTTCACACCCGACGCGATGCGTGCCACGCCCGATGGCCCGTACGTGCAGGAGGTGGCGAAGTTCGTCGACACCGACCACAGCGACATCACCCTGTCCTCCAGCGAGCTCATGGATCCGGGCGTGCGCGCGGCGGTCCGCCGTGCCTGTGACCTGCCAATATGCTTCGGAGAGGTCTACAGCTCGCTCTATCTGTTGTTCCGGGCGATCCGGGAGCGCTCGACGGTGGGCCTGTCCGGAGAGTCAGCCGACGAGGTCTTCGGCGGCTACCGCTGGTTCCACGACCCCGCGTCCGTCTACGCCGGCACCTTCCCCTGGCTGCGCGGCCCGCGCATCGAGATGACCGAACGGGTGCTCGACCCCGCGCTGGTCGGCAAGCTCGACCTCGCCGGCTATCTCGACGACCTGTACCGCACCGCACTGGCCGAGGTGCCCGAGCTGACCGGCCCGGCCGCGGACGACCCGCATGAGCGGCGCATGCGCGAGATCTGCCACCTGTTCCTGACCCGCTTCCTGCCCAACCTGCTCGACCGCAAGGACCGGATGAGCATGGCCGTCGGGCTCGAAGTACGGGTGCCCTTCTGCGACCACCGCCTCGTCGAGTACGTCTTCGGCACACCCTGGGCACACAAGACCTTCGACGGTCGCGAGAAGAGCCTGCTGCGGGCCGCCACCGCGGACGTGCTGCCCCCGTCGGTCGTGCAGCGGGCCAAGAGCCCCTACCCGAACACGCAGGACCCCGACTACGACCGAATGCTGCGCGCCGAGTTCACCGCACTGCTGCACAACCACGACGCGGCGCTGGCACCGCTGCTGGACACCGACGCAGCCGAAGCGGCCCTCGACACGCCCGAGGCCACCAACGGCGGCGTGCTCGGCGGCCGGTGGGCTCTGGAGCAGATCCTCACGCTCGACGCCTTCCTGACCAACTACGGCGTGAGCATCTCCATCTGAGCGCGGGAATCCTGCCGCCGGCCCGGGAGAAGCTCTATTCTGACGCGGATACCGCGCTTTCCCGGGCCTGGCCCGCCGTCACGCGCCATTGTCATCGAACCCGCCGGGCAATTGCCGGACTACACGCGACAGGCCCCGGCAGGTTTCACCGGTCAATGTCCGGACCCTGATGCGAATTACACAACCGCACCACAATAGCAAGCAGCGCACCACAGACTGCTGGTTTGTCCTTCACCAGTTCGAGAGAAAGAGAGCCATGGCTGCGGCGGACGTGACGACGGACCGGACGGTCGAGACGGCGGCGCGTACGGCCATGTGGCGGCTACTGCCGTTGCTGAGCCTGTGTTATCTGCTGAACTACGTGGACCGGGTGAACGTCGGGTTCGCGGCGCTGACGATGAACGCCGACCTCGGGTTGTCCTCGGCGGCGTACGGGTTCGGGGCCGGGCTGTTCTTCGTGGGGTATTTCTTCTTCGAAGTGCCGAGCAACGTCATCCTGCACCGGGTCGGTGCCCGCATCTGGATCGCCCGGATCATGATCTCGTGGGGGCTGATCGCCTCCACCACGGCGTTCGTGCACGGCGAGATCGGCTTCTCCGTGCTGCGCTTCCTGCTCGGCGTCGCCGAGGCCGGTTTCCTCCCGGGCGTCATCCTGTACCTGACCTACTGGTTCCCGCGGGCGCGGCGGGCGAAGGTCGTGGCGCTGTTCTTCCTGGCCGTGCCGCTGTCGTCGGTGCTCGGGGCGCCGATCTCCACGCTGCTCATCCAGAACGGCGACGGGGTGCTCGGGTTCGACGCCGGATGGCGGTTCATGTTCTTCGTCGAGGGCATCCCGGCGCTGCTCGTGGGTGCGCTGGTCCTCCTGCTGCTGCCGGACCGGCCGAGCCGCGCGCGCTGGCTCACCGCAACCCAGCAACACGCCCTGGAACAGCGGATCACGCAGGAGGACAGCACCCAGGTGCCGCAGCAGACCGGGCTGCGCGCCGGCCTGCGCGACCCGCGGGTCATCGCGCTGTCGGTCATCTACTTCGGCGCCGCGTTCGGGCTCTACGTGCTCGCGTTCTTCCTGCCCCAGGTGGTGTCGGGGCTGCAGGAGCGGTTCGGCGTCCGGTTCTCGCTCCTCGACATCGGGCTGATCACGGCCGTGCCGTACGTCGTCGCGTCGGTGGTGATGCTTCTGAACGCCCGCCACTCCGACCACACCGGCGAGCGGCGGCTGCACATCGCGGTGCCTGCGTCGATCGGAGCGGTGAGCGTCGCGGTAGCGCTCTACCTCGACTCGCCCTACCTCGTCATGGCCGCGATGACGCTCTGCGCAGCGGGAGTCTTCGCGGTGACCCCCGTGATCTGGCAGCTCCCGAGCCAGTTCCTCACCGGGGTCGGGGCGGCGGCGGGGATCGCGCTGATCAACTCGTTCGGCAATCTCAGCGGTTTCGTCGGGCCGTATCTCACCGGCTGGCTGCAGGACCTCACCGGGAGCTTCCGGGCGGGCATGTTCGTGGTGGCCGGGTTGATGCTGCTGGCCGCGGTGACCGTCCTGCTGCTACGACCCGAGCGCGCCCCGGTCGAGGCCACCTCCGATCCGGGTGGGACACCCGAGGGCAACGGATGACGACGTCCGACGGCCCCTGAGCCGCCGGCGGTCAGCGCAGGACGGCCTCCTGCGGGTACCTGGCGTCGTCGACGGGCGGTGCGGGCATCCGTCCGGAGCCATCGGGCACCGGCACCGCCGCCAGCAGCGCTTGGGTGTACGGGTGCTGCGGGTCGCTCCAGATCTCCTGGGCCGGGCCCGACTCGACGACCCGCCCCCGGTACATGACGACGAGCCGGTCGGCGATCAGCCGCACCACCGACAGGTCGTGGGAGATGAACAGCAGCCCGGCTCCGCTGTCCACCGCGAGGTCGCGCATCAGCGCCGCCACGACCGCCTGCGTCGACGCATCCAGCGCCGAGATCGGCTCGTCGCCGATGAGCAGGTCCGGCCGCGCCGCCAGCGCCCGGGCGATCGCGATGCGTTGGCGCTGGCCGCCGGAGAACTCGTGGGGGTAGCGCCGGGCGGCGTCGGGGTCCAGCCCGACCCGCCGCAGCCACTCCGCCGGCTCGGAGGGCGCCGCACCCCGGGTGACGGCTGCGCGCACCCCGTCGCCGATCTGCACTCCGATCGCCCGCCGGGGGTGCAGCGAGGCGTATGGGTCCTGGAACACCATCTGGACGCGGGTGAGCGCGGCCGGGCGGCGGCGCAGCCCGAGCGGTGTGACGGGCGTGCCGTCGAAGGTCACGGTGCCTCCCGCCGGCTTCACCAGCCCGCAGACGGCGCGGGCGATGGTGGACTTGCCGCACCCCGACTCCCCCACCAGGCCCACGACCTGGCCGGCCTCCACCGCGAGGTCGACGCCGTCGACGGCCCGCACCGGCGGGCGGCCGCGGTAGGTCACGCGCAGCCCCGTCACGTCGAGCAGCCTGCTCACGTCGCCTCCTCGCTGACGCTCGTCGGCCACGTTCGCGGAGCTGCCGTGTCTGATGGCTCGCTCGCAAGCTCGCTCACATCGCCTCCTCGCTGACGCCCGTCGGCCACGTTCGCGGAGCTGCCGTGTCTGATGGCTCGCTCGCAAGCTCGCTCACATCGCCTCCTCGCTGACGCCCGTCGGCCACGTTCGCGGAGCTGCTGTGCCTGATGGCTCGCTCGCAAGCTCGCTCACATCGCCTCCAGCGCGCGCACGTCGTCGAGGCTCTGCACGCCGCCTGCGGCGCCGGGCAGGCTCGCCAGCAGCGACGCGGTGTAAGGGTGTGCCGGGGCGGTGAACACCTGATGGCGTTCGCCGTCCTCCACGACCTCGCCGTGCCGCATCACCGCAACCCGGTCGGCTACCGCGCTCATGACGCCCAGGTCGTGCGTCACGAGCAGCACGGCCAGACCCATCTCCGACGCCAGGTCGCGCAGCAGGTGCAGCACCCCGGCCTGCACGGTGACGTCGAGCGCGGTGGTGGGCTCGTCGGCGATGAGGACCCTGGGCGAGCAGGCCAGCGCGATGGCGATCGCGATGCGCTGGCGCTGACCGCCCGAGAACTGGTGGGGGTAGCGCCGCAGCGCACCCGCCGGATCGGGGATGCGCACCCTGGAAAGCAGCTCGACAGCCCGCTCGCGCGCGGCTGCCCGGCCGAGCCGGAGGTGGTGGCGCAGGTGGTCGGTGGTCTGCGCGCCGACGCTGAGCATCGGATGCAGGCTCGTGGACGGGTCCTGGAACACCATGGCGATCTCGTTGCCACGCAGGGCGTTGCGCCGGCCCGGGGAAAGCGCGAGGAGTTCCTGGTCGCCGTAGGTGATGCGTCCCGTGGCCTGCGCCCCGGAGGGAAGCAGTCCCATGACCGCGAGCCCCGTCATCGTCTTGCCCGACCCGGACTCCCCGGCCAGCCCCTGGATCCGGCCCCCCTCCAGGCGCAGGTCCACGCCGCGCAGGATCTCGTTCCCGCCGATGGAGAGCGTGAGACGAGCGATGTCCAGCACCGTCATCGAGTCGCCGCCGTCATCGAGTCTCGGCCTTTCCGAGGACGCCCGCGGTGCGCGGGTCCAGGGCGTCACGCAGCGCGTCGCCGAGGAAGTTGAACGCCATCACGACGGTGAGGATGGCCAGGCCGGGGAACACGCCGAGCCACCACGAGTCGAAGTTCTGGACCGCGGTGGAGACCATGGAGCCCCACTCGGCGGTGGGCGGCTTCGCTCCGAGACCGAGGAACGACAGGCCCGAGAGCAGCAGTGTCGCGGTGCCGATGTCCAGGGTCGCGAGGATCAGCACAGGCCCCACCACCATCGGGACGATGTCGGTGCGCAGCGACCGCAGGGCGGAGAAGCCGAGCAGCCGGTCGGCCAGCACGTAGTCGGCGGTCCGGACACCCACCACGAGCCCTCGCGTCACGCGGGCGTACGCGGGCCAGGACACGACGAGGGCGGCCAGCACCGCGTTGACCAGGCTCGCTCCGAGCGCCGCGGCCACCACCATGGCGAGGATGACGATGGGGAACGCCATCACCAGGTCGGTCAGCCGCATCACGGTCTCATCGACCCAGCGCCCGAAGAACCCCGCGGCCAGTCCGAGGATGCCGCCGACCACCACCGACAGTCCGACGAGCAGCAGCGCGAGCGGCACGGTCACCTGCGCGCCGGCCAGCACGCGGGTGAACACGTCGCGGCCGAGCTCGTCGGTGCCGAACCAGTGCGCGCCGCTGGGCGCCTCCAGGCGGGGGAAGTCCTGGGCCAGGGGGCCGTAGGGCCACAGGACGGGCCCGAGGACGGCCACGAGGATCCACAGCACCGCCACCGCCGCGCCGGTGATCCCCAGCGGGGTGCGCCAGGCCTGGGGGATCCGCTTGGCGAACCGCGCCCGCAGGCGGCTCGAGCGCAGCGGTTCCGTGCCGATCGCGGCTGCGTCCGACGACGAGCTCATGTGACCCGCACCCGGGGATCGATCACGCCGTAGAGCAGGTCGACCACCAGGTTGATCACGACGTAGATCACGCCGACGACCAGCCCCACCCCCATCACTCCCGGCAGGTCGAGATGTGACGCCGCCTGGTAGGCGTAGGAGCCCATACCGGGCCACGAGAAGATCTGTTCCACCAGCACCGTGCCCGACAGTAGAGCGCCGAACGCCAGGCCGACCACCGTCAGGATCGGCACCAGCGCCGCGCGCAGGACGTAGCGACCGAGCACCGTGCGTCCCGGCAACCCCTTCGCCCGGGCCGAGCGGACGTAGTCCTGGTCGAGCACCTCCAGCACGGCCGAGCGGGTGAACCGGGTGAGCAGCCCCACTGTGTAGAGCGTCAGCACCAGTGTCGGCAGCATCAGGTGCGCAACGGCGTCGCCGAACGTGACCCACTGCCCGGCGAGAAGCGAGTCCACCGTGTACAGGCCGGTCACGTCCGGCGGCGCGGTGGTGGCCGGGGAGAGCCGGCCCGATCCGGGGGCGATGTCGAGCTGGTAGGAGAAGACGTAGAACGCCACCATCGCCAGCCAGAACGTCGGCACGGAGATGCCCACCAACGACACCAGCCGCAGCGCGCTGTCGGTCAGGTGCCCGCGCCGCACCGCGGCCACCACCCCGAGTCCGACACCGATCAGGATCGACAGCACGATCGCGCCGATCGCGATCTCCAACGTGGCGGGCACGGCGGCCGACAGGTCGGCCACGACCGACCGGTGGGTCTGCTGCGACTCCCCGAGGTCGCCGCGCACCAGGTTCCCGAGGTAGGTCACGTACTGCTCCGGCAGCGGCCTGTCGAGCCCGTAGTGGGCGCGGTAGGCCGCCACGATCGTCGGGTCCTCGGCCGCTTGCTGCCCCAAGTTGGCCGCGACGGTGTCGCCGGGCACGAGGTTCGTCAGCACGAACGTCACCAGCGTCACGCCGACGACGAGCAGCGCCGACACCCCGATACGGCGCAGCACGTACCGGGCCAGCGGGTGACCGGCCCGGTTGGTCTTCGTGTCCGTGCCCTCGACCGGACTACTTGGCTCCGATGGCACCGAGATCGACCGTCCAGATCGGGTTGTACGCAGCTCCCGTCACCGACGTCGCCGTGACGATGTTGGACGGCGGCTGCACGAGCGGGATGAACGGGCCGGAGGCGTTGAGGCTCTCCTGGAACTGCTGGTAGACGGCGTCGCGCTGCGCGGTGTCGACCGTCGTCCCCGCCGTGGTGGCCACCGTGTCGATGTCCGGCGCCGCGGTGGCGAGCCAGTTCGCGCGCTTGCCGATCAGGCCGCCGGGAGCGAAGGCGAGGTAGTTGGAGGGGTCCGGGAAGTCCGGGCCCCAGTACCAGAGCCCCATCTGCTCCTTGCCGTTGCGATAGTTGTCCAGCTCGGTGGCCACGGGGGCGGGCGCCAGGTCGACCGCGATGCCGGCGGCGGCGAGCTGGGACTGCAGCCTCTCGGCGAGTGTCTGGAAGCTCAGGCCGCCGAGCGTGAGGTCGCTCGGGTAGGCGAGCTTGGGCTTCTGGCCCGCCATCCCGCTCGCGGCGAGATCGGCCTTGGCCCCCTCCACGTCCTGCTTGAGGGCGTCGGCAGCGGGCAGCGTCCCCGCGATCATCGACGGGATGACGCCCGCGGGCTGCACGGAGCCCGTGCCGGCCACGCCCAGCAACCCGGCGTAGTCGATGGCCTTCTTCACCGCCGATACGTACTGGGGGTTGCTGGTGGCGGGCGACACCTCGGCGCTCTGGTTGAGCAGCAGGAAGATCGTGTACGCGGACGCGCCGCTGGTGACGGTGACCTTGCCCGTGTCGAGGCCCTTCACCTGGTCGCCCGAGAGGTCGAGCGCGACCTGGGAGTCGCCCTTCTGGACGTTGAGGGCCTGGGTGGCCGCCTTGACGTTGCGGATCACGACGGTGTCGTAAGCGGGCTTGTCCGGGCCGTTGTACGCCGTGTTCCGGGTCAGCACGGCCTGACTGGCCACATCGAGCGACTTGAGCACGTACGGGCCGGATCCCGCGGATGCGCCGTTGAGGTACCCCTCGGCGGTGTCCTTGTCGTCGGTGGTGCCGCCGTGCGCCGTGATGACCTTCGAGTTGACGATCGACAGCGCCGGGTTGGGCAGGATGAACGGCAGGGCCGGGTTCGGCTTCGCGCTGGTGAGCACCACCGTGGTGGCGTCCTTCTTGGCCACGGTGACGCCGTCGAGCAGGAACGACGGGTTGCCCTTCAAGCCGATGAGGCGCTGCAGGGAGAACACCACGTCGTCGGCGGTGATCGGGGTGCCGTCGGAGAAGACGCGCCCCTGTGCCAGCGGCAGGGTCAGCGTCGTGGCGTCCGGCGAGAGCTCATAGGACGTCGCGAGTTCGCCGACCGGTTTGGTCAGGTCGTTGTTCGCGAAGGTCAGCAGCGTCTCGTACATGCCCTTGGTGAGCATCTGGCCGGTCAGCTCGTACTCGCGGCCAGGGTCGATCGTCTTGAGGTCGAAGCTCGCGTCGACGACGAGCGTGCCACCGCCCGAAACACCGCCGGCGTCCGACGATCCGGACCCGCAGGCGGCAACGGTCACGGCCACGAGCGCGGCGGCCGCAGCCAGCGCCATCGAGCGGCCGCGGCCGCGGAAGGACATCGGACCGATCATGTGTACCTCCGCGCACACGCTTGTCGCGGCTCGACGGATTGCGCCCGCAGACAGCGTCAACTAGACGATTCGGCAGCATCATGCTGCACTGGTCACAGCTCGTCCAGTAACGATCGATCACGTCGGATGAACGTGATCAGATGCGGCCAGAGAGGGCAAGAATGTCCAGAGGCAAGGATGCCGCCACCCCGTCAGCTGGACGATCCGCTGCCCCACTGGACGACGTCGACCAACGGATCCTCGCCGGACTACGGAGCGACGGCCGGATCTCGATGTCGGCGCTCGCCGATCAGGTAGGGGTCTCCCGCGCCACGGCCTACACACGCGTCGAGAACCTGGTCACCTCCGGCGTGATCAGCGGCTTCAGCGCCCGGGTCGACCCGCGCAAGGTCGGGTTCGGGATCTGCACCCTCGTCTTCGTCACGGTGAGCCCGCAGACGTGGGCCTCGTTCCGGCGCCGGGTGACGGAGATGAGCCAGGTCGAGTACTGCGCCGTCACCACCGGCCAGCACGATGCGATGCTGCTCGTCCGCGCCCGGGACGTGGCCGAGGTGCACCATTTCGTCACCGACGTGCTGTCGGTGCTGCCCGAGATTCGCGCGGTGGAGTCGGTGCTCGTGATGGACGAGGTGGTCCGGCGGCCCTACCTGCTGCCACAGGACGTCCCGACTTCTCCGCCCCCGACGCAGCAGGTAGGCATGACGCGGTTCATCCGGGCGGGCGAGGACCACGCCGGGCTGGACTAGGCCCGGATTTCCGTGCAGACGCTGACCTGATCGCCATCGGCCGTGCGGAAGTCCTCCACCAGCCGCAGGCCCTCGTCGTGCAATTCGATCCGGCTCTCCGCCGCACCGCCCACCACCTCACCCGTGGCATCGACGACGTGCGTGAAGCTGATCGAGATGCGCCGCTCCACACGCGTGCCGACGAAGCGGCCGATACGCACGGTGTCGCCTTCGTACTCTCCCCACACCATGCCGTCGCGCTCGTGGTACTCGAAGACCGTGGGCGAGGACGGATCGACCTCGCTCGCCGTCGACGACACCATGGCGAACCGAAGCCCGTCCAGGTCGATGTCGGACGCGGGTTGACTGATGGCCATATGAGGATCATGGACCATCTGTCTCGTTCGTCATCGCCGCGATGAATCGCCGATCTCTGCAGCGAGCAGCCGGGTCGCCGCCTGCTCGACAGGGTCCATCGCCCCCGACCATCCCGCGACGCGAACGCCTGCGGCGGCAACCTGCCGGGGCGACTCAGGGACGGCGAGGCCGTCGGCGCGCAGGTTGACGATCGACTCGACGAGCCGGAAGGCCAGGTCGCCCGCCGGTGACGGGCCTCCCGTGAGCGCCTCGGCCGCCGCGACGTAGCAGCTACGCAGCCGCTCGCGGGCGGCCTGGAACGGCAGGAACCGGGGGCGGCGCAGCTCCGGTGCCAGGTACAGGACGCCGACGTTCCACGGCGCAGTGGCGAGCTGCCCGCCGTCGTGCAGCGCCAGTGCGAAGAGCCGGGCCGCGGCCTGGTCAGGTGTGATCACCTCGTGACGCAGCAGCGCGTCGGCCACGGGCAGCACGGGGATCACGGTGCTCGACAGCAGCGCGTCGAGGATGTCGTCCTTCGTCGCGAAGTGGTGGTACAGCGACGCCTGCCGGATACCGACGGCCTCGGCGATGGCGCGCGTGGACGTGTACGCGAAGCCCTGCACCGTGAACAGCTCGGCCGCGGCGTCGAGGATCTGCTCGCGCCCGGTGCTGCCCGGGCGCAGCGGCCGGGTGTGCCGGGGACGGCCGGGTCCGGAGGTCACGGGCCGATCCTGCCACGCGTCATCTCCCTGTCACATGACAGTTATCCGGCAACGACGACGTAACCCGTCGGTCATCGGAAGCGGCTGGATCACGTCGAAAACTGTCGTCCAACAGGTATCCGACTCCGACTGGGGTTCCGATGACGGCGACGCTCCCGCAGACCACCCTTACCGACGACGACGATCTCAGCGGGCTGGGTTACCGGCCCACGCTCCACCGCAAGCTCGGCCGGTACGCATCCTTCGCGGCGGGCTTCTCCTTCGTCTCCATCCTCACGACGATCTTCCAGCTGTTCGCGTTCGGCTACTCGTTCGGCGGTCCGGCGTTCTTCTGGACGTGGCCGCTCGTGCTGGGCGGTCAGTTGCTCGTGGCGCTGGTGTTCGCCGAACTCGCGGCGCAGCTGCCGCTCTCGGGCGCGGTCTACCAGTGGTCGCGGCGCGTCGGCGGGGAGACCGTCGGCTGGTTCGCCGGCTGGTACATGGCGCTCGCGCAGGTCGTGACGGCTGCTGCGGCGGCGATCGCGCTGCAGGTGGTGCTCCCCCAGCTGTGGGACGGCTTCCAGCTGGTCGGCGGCGACCCCGCGCTGACGTCCGTGACCGGTGCGACCAACGCGGTGGTGCTCGGCGCGCTGCTGCTCACCGCCACCACGGTGATCAACTCGATCGGGGTCGGCATCATGTCGCGGATCAACTCGATCGGCGTGACCTGCGAGATCGTCGGCGTCATCGCGGTCGTACTGGCGCTGGCGACGGCTGCCCGTCGCGGACCCGAGGTCGTCACCGACACCTCGGTGCTCACCGCCTCCGATCTCGGCGCGACCGGAGCGTTCCTGGTGTCGGCGCTGATGGCGGCGTACGTGATGGTCGGGTTCAACTCGGCGGGAGAGCTGTCGGAGGAGACCCGCGACCCGCGCCGGACGGCCCCCCGCACGATCCTGTCGGCGCTGCTCGTCTCAGGTATCGGCGGCGCGTTGATGCTGCTCACGGCGTTGATGGCCGCGCCGAGCCTCACCGACGGCCGGCTCGCCACCGAGGGCCTCCCCTACGTCATGACGGCGGTGCTCGGCACGTTCTGGGGCAAGGTGCTGCTGGTCGACGTCGCGATCGCGATCGTCGTCTGCACGCTCGCCATCCAGACCGCGGGCTCCCGGCTGGTGTTCTCGATGGCCCGTGACGGGCAGCTCCCTGCGGCGACGCGCCTGGCGCACGTGGACCCGCGCCGCGGTACGCCGGTGTGGCCTTCGGTGGTGATCGGGGCGCTGGCGGTCGGGCTGCTCGCGATCAACATCGGCAACGCGGCGCTGTTCACGACGCTGAGCAGCGTCTGCATCGTGATGATCTACCTGGCGTACCTGCTGGTGTCGGTACCGACGTTGATCGCCCGCCTGCGTGGCCGGTTCACGGCGAACGAGCCGGGGCTGTTCTCGCTGGGCCGCTGGGGGGTGCCGATCAACATCATCGCGGTGCTCTACGGCGCCGCGATGGTCGTCAACCTGTCGTGGCCGCGTTCGGAGGTCTACGACCCGACCGGGGAGCACCCGTGGCTGACGTTCTCCGCACCCGCCGTCGTGGTCGGTGTCCTGCTGCTGGGCCTGCTCGCGCGGCGGTCGCGGAAGGCGTCGGCATGACCACCGCGACGACGGCGGGCGCCCGGTCCCACGCCCGCGCCCAGCACGGACGAACGGTGCCGACGATGCGGCACGTGCCCCCGCCCAGCGGGCTGACCTGGTCGGAGACCGTCGCGTTCGGCCGCTACACGACGATGGCGCTGGCCCGCGGCACCCGGCTGCGCCTCACCGACACCGACGGCGACGCGTGCGTGTCGATGCTGCTGCACCGCACCGGCGCGCTGCACGAGCGGCTCAACGTGGCCGACACCGTGAAGGTGCCGTGGCAGGTCTACCTCGGCACCGGGCACCCGCTGCTCAGCGACGCCGGCCGGCTCATGGCCACGATCGTCACCGACAGCTCCGGCCACCACGACGCGCTCACCGGGACCACAACGCGCGCCGGCAACACCGAGCGCTACGGCGCGGGCGCCGCGCAGTCGGCATCGCCCGCCGGCCGCGAACTGCTGCTGCTCGGCGTTCTCAAGCACGGCCTCGGACCGCGGGACGTGCCGCCGTCGATCTCCTTCTTCCAGGGCGTGCGGGTCGAACCGGGCGGCGCGCTCACATTCACCGGTAGCGCCGGGCCGGGCACCGCCGTCGACCTGCTGCTGCAGATGGACCTGGTCGTCACGCTCGCCAACACCGCGCACCCCCTGGACCCGCGCGCCGAGTTCACCGGCAGCGCCGTGGACGTCCACGCCTGGTACGCGCCCGACGAACTGGCCGCGCTCGCCGCCGGCGAGCTGGGTCCCGAGCACCGGCGGGCGCTGGAGAACACCGAACACGACCTGATGGCGAGGAACCCCCGATGACAGTCGTGCTCGAGGAGACGGTGGCCGCTCGCGCGCCGTGGTCGGCCGTGGTGGCCGCAGGCGATGTACTCACGATCATCGACCTGCACGGCAACCAGGCCGTCGACTGCCTGCTCTACTCGGCAGCCGACACGGCCGTGCGCTACTCCGCTGCCGAGACGATCCGGCGGCAGCGTTCGATCGTGCTCACCACCGGCTCGGTGCTGCGCGCCGACACCGGCGCGGCGCTGATGACCGTGGTGGCCGACGAGGTGGGCATGCACGACACGCTCGGCGGCGCCTGCTCGCAGGAGTCCAACACCCTGCGCTACGGCGAGCACACCCGCCAGCAGCACGCCTGCGTCGAGAACTTCCTGCTCGAGGGCGCGCGGTGGGGGCTGGGCAAGCGCGACCTGGTCAGCAACATCAACTGGTTCATGAACGTGCCGGTCGATCCGGACGGCGCATTGGGCATCGTCGACGGGCTGTCCGGGCCGGGGAAGCGGGTGTCGCTGCGCGCGGAGATCGACACGCTCGTGCTGGTGTCGAACTGCCCGCAGGTGAACAACCCCTGCAACGGCTTCGACCCGACGCCGGTGTCGATGGTGGTGACCCGATGATCGTCCTGGTCGCCAACCGCGGGGAGATCGCCTGCCGGATCCTCCGCTCGGCCCGCGAGCTGGGCATGGGCACCGTGGCGGTGTTCTCCGACGCCGACCGCGGCGCCCCGCACCTCCGCCTGGCCGACGTGGCGGTGCGGATCGGACCGGCACCTGCCCGGGAGTCGTACCTGCGCGCGGACGCGATCCTCGACGCGGCCGCGTCGACCGGGGCCGGCGTGATCCACCCCGGTTACGGCTTCCTCTCCGAGGACGCCGCGTTCGCCGCCGCTGTCGAGGCGGCTGGGCTGGTGTTCGCCGGCCCGACGCCCGAGCAGCTACGTGTGTTCGGCACCAAGCACACCGCCCGGGCGGCTGCGCGGGCAGCGGGCGTTCCCATGATCGCCGGGTCGGACCTGCTGCCCGATCTGGCGGCCGCTCGCTCTGCTGCCGCTGACATCGGCTTCCCGGTGATGCTCAAGGCAACCGGCGGCGGTGGCGGCATCGGCATGACCGTGTGCCGCACGCCCGCCGAGCTGCCCGCGGGCTACGAGCGCGTCGCACGGCTGGCCGCGTCGAGCTTCGCCACCGCCGGCGTGTTCGCCGAGCGGTACGTGGAGCGCGCGCGCCACGTCGAGGTGCAGGTGTTCGGAGACGGCACCGGCCGGGTCGTCAGCCTGGGCGACCGGGACTGCTCGCTGCAACGCCGCCACCAGAAGGTCGTGGAGGAGGCACCCGCGCCGGGGCTGCCCGACGAGATGCGCGCGGAGCTGCACCGCAGCTCCCGCGCGCTGTGCGCGGCGGTCGGCTACCGCAGCGCCGGCACGGTCGAGTTCGTCTACGACGCGGAGCGCGGCGCGGCCTCGTTCCTCGAGGTCAACGCGCGGCTGCAGGTGGAGCACCCGGTGACGGAGGCCGTCACCGGCGTCGACCTGGTCGCGTGGATGCTGCGGCTGGCGATGGGCGAACGGGACGTGCTGGCCGGCGTGCCCGACGCCGTTCCCGTTCGTGGATCTGCGGTGGAGGCCCGTGTCTACGCCGAGGACCCGGCGCGCGAGTACCAGCCCAGCGCCGGCACGCTGACGAACGTCCGGTACCCGGGAGGCGTACGCGTCGACGCGTGGGCGGAGACCGGCAGCGAGGTATCGACGGCCTACGACCCGATGCTGGCGAAGATCATCGCCGCGGCACCGGACCGTGGAGGCGCGTTCACCCGGCTCGCCGCGGCGCTCGCCGACACCCGCATCGACGGCATCGAGACCAACCTCGGTCTGCTGCGCGCGGCCGTCGTCGAGCAGGAGGTGCTCGCCGCCCGCCACCACACCGGCACCCTCGACGGGATCGGCGACTCCGAGCCGCGGATCACCGTGGAGCGGCCCGGGATGCTCACGACCGTGCAGGACTGGCCCGGCCGGGTCGGGTTGTGGCAGGTGGGCGTGCCGCCGAGCGGACCGATGGACGACCTGTCGTTCCGGCTGGGCAACGTCGCACTGGGCAACCCGGAGGGTGCGCCGGGCCTGGAGGCCACGGTGAGCGGGCCCGCCCTGCGATTCGCGCACCCGACGTACGTGTGCGTCACCGGCGCCCCGGTGCGCGTGACGGTGAACGGTGCCGACGTGCCGTGCTGGACGCCGGTGCTCGTCCCGGCCGGTGGGCAGCTCGACGTCGGCACCGCCGAAGGGCCGGGACTGCGCACTTACGTGCTGGTCGCAGGCGGGCTGGACGTGCCGGCGTACCTCGGCAGCGCGTCGACGTTCACGCTGGGCCGCTTCGGCGGTCACGCCGGCCGGGCTCTGCGCACCGGCGACGTGCTGCGCACAGGAGTGGCCTCGACACCCGTCGGGCCGGTGAAGCACCGCCCGGCGATGAGGCGCGACTGGGAACTGGCGGTCACCGAGGGCCCGCACGGCGCTCCGGAGTTCTTCACCCGCGCCGACATCGACCAGCTGCACGCCACCGCGTACGAGGTGCACTTCAACTCGGCGCGCACCGGCGTCCGGCTGGTCGGGCCGCGACCGGCCTGGGCGCGACCGGACGGCGGCGAGGCCGGGCTTCACCCGTCCAACATCCACGACACGGCGTACTCGGTCGGGGCGCTGGACTTCACCGGAGACACCCCGATCCTGCTCGGCCCCGACGGACCCAGCCTCGGCGGTTTCGTCTGTCCGGTCACGGTGGTGACCGCGGAGCGCTGGAAGCTCGGCCAGCTGCGACCCGGCGACACGGTCCGGTTCGTGCCGGTCCGGGCCGTCGACGCACCGTCGCGAGCAGCGCTTCCGCCGCGCCGCCCGGCCCGCACGGGCGGCGACGGCGACGACGGCGTGCTGCGGCGTGGAGACGGTGTCACCTACCGCCGCTCCGGAGACGACAACGTGCTCGTCGAGTACGGCGAGATGGTGCTCGACCTCGGTCTGCGCGCCCGCGTCCACGCCCTGCACGAGCGGCTCGCCGAGCTGGACCTGCCCGGTGTGGTCGACCTGACGCCCGGGATCCGGTCGCTCCAGGTCCACGTCGACCCCGACGTGCAGCCGGTGCCGAAGCTGCTGGATGCGCTGGTGGAGATCGAGGCCGACCTACCGCCGACGTCGGCGCTGGTGGTCCCGAGCCGGACGGTGCGATTGCCACTGTCCTGGGACGACCCGGCCACCCGGGAGGCGACTCACCGCTACATGGCAGGCGTGCGCGCCGACGCGCCGTGGTGCCCGTGGAACATCGAGTTCATCCGGCGGGTCAACGGCCTGGGATCGGTCGACGACGTCCACCGGACCGTGTTCGACGCCTCCTACCTGATCCTCGGCCTCGGCGACGTCTACCTCGGCGCGCCCGTCGCAACGCCACTCGACCCGCGACACCGGCTGGTCACCACGAAGTACAACCCGGCGCGGACGTGGACACCGGAGAACGCCGTCGGGATCGGCGGCGCCTACCTGTGCATCTACGGGATGGAGGGGCCAGGCGGCTACCAGTTCGTCGGCCGGACCACCCAGGTGTGGTCCCGGTTCCGCCCGTTCGACGCGGGGCACCCGTGGTTGCTGCGGTTCTTCGACCGGATCCAGTGGTACCCGGTGAGCGCGGCGGAGCTGCTGGATCTGCGAGCCGACATGGCCGCCGGGCGCGGGCACGTCGAGATCACCGACGGCGAGTTCTCACTCGCCGAGCACGAGGCGTTCCTGGCCCGCGAGGCCGGACCGATCGCCGCATTCCAGGCACGGCAAGCAGCGGCGTTCGCGACCGAGCGGGCGGCCTGGGCGGCCGCGGGCGAGTTCGACCGCACCGACGTACCATCGGCACCGGTCGTGGACGCCGCGGCGATCACGGTCCCGCCGGGCGGAACGGTCGTCGAAGCCCCGTTCGTCGCGAACGTGTGGCGCGTCGATGTGCAGCCCGGGCAGCACGTGGAGGCCGGGCAGGCGCTGCTGGCACTGGAGTCGATGAAGATGGAGACGGCCGTCGTCGCGCCGTGCGCCGGGGTGGTCGACCAGGTGCTGGTCCGCGCAGGTTCGCAAGTGGACGCGGGCGAGGCACTGGTCGTGCTCGCCGGAGCGCGGGCGGAGGCGGCATGACCCCCGGCGAACGAGTACGGGCCGCCTACCGCGCGATCGCGGCGGTCGACCGACCGGAGATCTGGATCTCCCTGCGGCCGGAGGCGGACGCGCTCGCCGACGCCGCAACCGTCGACCCCGCGTCGCCGCTCGCCGGCACGGTCGTCGCCGTGAAGGACAACGTCGCGGTACGCGGCCTGCGCACCACCGCGGGCTGCCCCACCTTCGGCACGGTCGCGACGGCCGACGCACCCGCGGTCGCCCGGCTGCGGGCAGCAGGGGCGGTGGTCATCGGCACCACTAACCTCGATCAGTTCGCCACCGGACTGGTCGGCACCCGCAGCCCGCACGGCCCGGTACGCGACGCCCGGCGCCCCGACCGGATCTCCGGCGGCTCCAGCTCCGGTTCGGCCGTCGCGGTCGCGCTCGGGCTCGTCGACATCGCAGTCGGCACCGACACCGCCGGATCCGGACGGGTCCCGGCCGCGTTGCAAGGGATCGTCGGGATCAAGCCCACACCCGGCGTCGTGCCCACCGAGGGTGTGGTGCCGGCGTGCCGGTCATGGGACTGCCTGACCGTCATGGCCAGGGATCTGCCCACAGCCGAAGCAGCGATGGGTGTCATGGCCGGCGGTGCGCGTAGCTGGCCCGCCGACACCCCGCTGGCCGCGCCGCCGGTCCCACGCGTCGCGGTCCCGCACGGGCTACCGAGCCTGCCAACCGCATGGGATGCCGTGATCGGGTCGCTCGACGCCGCCCGGATCGAGGCCGTACCGATCGACATCGGCCCGTTCCTGGAGGCAGCGCGACTGCTCTACGACGGTGGCCTCGTCGCCGAGCGGCACGCCGCCGTCGGTGGGTTCGTCGACACACACCCCCACGATGTCGACCCGGTTGTGGCCGCGATCATCGGGTCGGCAGGCGGCATACCCGCCTCGCGGTACGTGACCGACATCGCGAGGCTCGCAGAGCTGCGGGCGGCCGCGATGGCGGCCCTCGCCGGCCTCGACGCGCTGCTGCTGCCCACCGTGATCGAGCACCCGACGATCGCGGAGGTCGCCGCCGACCCGGTGGGCGTCAACACGCGACTGGGCACCTACACGAACTTCTGCAACCTCTTCGACCTCAGCGCGGTGGCCGTGCCGGCGGGAACGATGGGCGACGCGCAGTTCGGAGTGACCGTGCTCGGCCGCCCGTTCGCCGACGCCGTCGTCGCCGACATCGCTCGGCGGATCATGATCCCGACGACGCCCCCGCGGCTGCAGGCCGGCGGGCTGCCCGAGCCCGTCACAACCGCCGTGCCCTGGCCGATCACCGCCGGCGCGGCCGCCGTGCCGCTCGTCGTCGTGGGCGCCCACCGCAGAGGGCAGCCGCTCGCGGCCGAGCTGGAGCGCCGCGGTGCATGCTGGGACGGCATGGTCCGCACCGCGCCCACGTACCGGCTGCTCGCGCTCGACACCGTGCCGCCGAAACCGGGCCTGGTCCGCGCTCCCGACGGCGCAGCGATCGTCGGGGAGCGTTGGATGATCTCCCCCGCCGGGCTCGGCACGCTGCTCGCCGAGCTGCCGCCACCGATGCTCCTCGGGCCCGTGGAACTGGCCGACGGAACATGGAACGTGGGCTTCGGCTGCGCCGCGGACGTCACCGGCGAAGACATCACCTCCGCGGGAGACTGGCTGGCGACGCTGCGCCCGGGTTGATGTCCCCGACCAGCGGGAGCCGGACCGGGTCAGGAATATCCGCGGACGTGCCGTCACCTGTCGGGCACACACTTCTCATGCCGCCGGCCGTCCGGCTCCTAATTCCCGTGTCGCGCGCCGACCGCCACCGTCAGAGACGCATCGACGGCGCGGCCTCCGCGAGCTCTTGCAATGGCGAGCTTGGCACCGTAAGCAGGATTCTCGGGCGCCCACTGCGCCGCGGCCGCATATTCCTGTGTCGCCTCGGTGTAGCGACCGAGGCGAAAGAGACACAGGCCGCGAGCATCATGTGAGAATTCGTGTATCAACTGCTCGTCGTAGGAGGGTCCGAGGTCCGGCAGCTGGGCCGGGTCGAACGCGAGAATGCGATCCAGCGGTACAAGAGCCTCTTCGTAAGCGCCTCGACGGATCAGCGCGCGGCTGTGCAGCCACAGCAGCACGCAGTTGTCGCCGTATAGTTCGAGACCCTCGGCGAGCAGAGCTTCCCCATACCCATGGTCGCCATCGTGCTCGCGCATCCGTACAAGATCGGCGTAAAGCAGAACCGCAAGGGGATCCCGCCATGGCTTGGCGCGGGCGACTTGCAGTCCGCGCTCCAGCACGCGTTCGGCCTCACTCGCATCGCCGAGGCCTTCCAGAACACGGGACAGGTGATGCCAGACGAACAGGTTGTCGGGGTCCACCTCCAACTGGCGGCGCAGCAACGGCAGGTTGCGCAGGTGCTTGCGGGTCTGGTCACCCTCGTAACCGAAGTGGACGAGCTCCAGGTCGCAGGGCAGTATCCCGCGGCCGTCCGAGTCAGCGACCGCATGGATCGCCGGCACCACCTTCTCGTGGATCACCCCGTCGAACCGGATCCGCGGATCGTTGCGCCACAGCCGGTACTCCCGATATGGCGTCGCGCGAGGCGAAGGACGCAGCAACAGGCGAAACGCCAACGCGTCCGTCCGGCGCAGCAGGGCCTCGACAGCTGTCCGCTCGACCGGTTGCAACTGTTCGTCGGCGTCGATGTAGAGGATCCATTCACCGCTCGCTGCGTCGAGCGCGGCGTTACGCGCAGCGGCGAAGTCATCGCACCACTGGAAGTGGCGAACAACCGCGCCATGAGCTGCCGCGATCGCCGGCGTCTCATCGGTTGATCCGGTGTCGACGACGATCACCTCATCGGCGATCGACTGCAGCGACCGCAAACAGTCACCAAGGAATTTCGCCTCATTGCGGACGATCATCGCCGCACTGATCAAGGGACGGGCTACCACAGCGATGTCCTGGCCCCGCTAGTCGCCGCACCGCTCGTGGGCGACCTTCTTGTGGTCGGCCCACTTGTGGTCGCCCTTATCGTGACCGGCCGGTCGCGTCTGGTTGGGGAAGGACTGCTTGGTGACCTGGTTGGGAAAGGTCTGGTTGGGAAACGCCTGGTTGGGGAATGCCTGATTAGGGAACGTCTGGTTGGGGAAAGTCTGATTGGGAAAGGTCTGATTGGGGAAGGCCTGGTTGGGCAAGGCCTGACCGGGGCACGTGCGGCTTGGTGCGGCGAGCGCAACGGAGTTCATGCTGAAGGCGCCGACCACCGGCACCATGAAGGCGGCGGCGGCCATCTTCTTGATGAAGGCACGTCGATTCTGTGAAACCGACTCCAGAAAGTCAGCTCGAAGCGGATCCTGACCTTGCACGGGTCCTCCCTGCCATGTCGTCCGAACCGGAAGCCGCAGTGTTCCGCCCAGATGGCGGGTTCGTCCATATCGGTCACACGGTGGTGGTGGTGGTGGTGGACGAATCGTCACCGGGTGTCGACGGCGATCATTGCTGCGCCGAGCAGGAGACAAAGGCGATCTTGCGAGGGAGAGGAACCGACCGGAGAAGATCAGAGCCACGTGGATTTGATCTCAGGTAAGGGATCTCCCCGCCATCTCACCCGAACGGGAAAAGGGGCACCGTTGCGATCAGGTGGCACGAGGATCATACTTCGCCACTTGTTGGATACGACGCGCCGACCACCTGTAGTGGTCCTGACCCCGATCACGCCCCAACTCACCGGGAATGGGTTGGCGATGCGTGTTGCCCGTGTCGTCGAGTCCGCCGCCGAGGACCGTGAAGTGGTCGTCGTCGTCGTTCCCGTGGCGGGCGAGCCGCTTGGCAATACGACGATTCCCGGAGTGCAGCGGGTGATCCGTATACCGCCCGGGGCCGGGGCCAACCCGCGGCCTGCTCTGATCAGGATGCTTGCCCAACCGGTATGGCGAGATCGGCTGCGGGTGTCGGGCATTCTCCCTCGGGCAGCGCGCGCAGCACCCCCGATGCTTGCCGACGACATCTTCTCAGCACTCGGCCGTCCGACCGGGTGGGCCGTGCACGTCGCACGGGCCGGCCTGGCCCCGCTCGGGGTCGCGCTAGCCGAGTTGCTCGACGCCCCGTTCGCGACATTGGACCTGGATGACGACGACGAGACGCTCCTTCGACGCCTCGGCGAGGATGCCGAGGCGCACGCCCACCGGAGGTTGCTGTACGCCTTCGCCGGATGCTTCTCCGGGATATGGCTTGCGGCCCCGCAGGAGGCGGCGGCCGTTGCAGCCCGGCACGGGGTCCCGACGGCGGTCCTCCCCAACGCCATTCGCATCCCGACGAGCCCGCAGCGTATGCCGTCGAGTCCGCCGGACCTGTTGTTCGTCGGAAACCTGTCGTACCAGCCGAACGTCGACGCGGCGACCGCCCTGGTGGAGCAGGTGCAGCCCAGCGTCCGAGAACGCACAGGACTACCGATCACGGTGTCGGTGGTCGGCCATCACGGCGGCGACCCACGAGTCCTGTCACTCAGCCGGCACCCCGGGGTGATGATTCGAGGATTCGTGAGTGACCTGACGGAACTGTATGCGCGAGCGTGCGTCGTCGTGGCTCCCCTGACGGATGCCGCGGGCACGCGGATCAAGCTCCTCGAGGCCTTCGCGCACACGGTTCCGGTTGTCGCGACACCCGCGGCCGCCGCCGGTCTCGCCGTCCAGGACGGCACCCACCTGTCCGTGGGCCGGACTTTCGCGGAGCTCGCCTCGCACGTCGCCATGGTGCTGGCCGACCCACAGGCGGGCGCCCGAATGGCCGACGAGGCTCGGCGGTACGTCGAGGGCAACCACTCCCCGCAGATCGTCGCCGCGCAGGTGCACACCCTGCTGCGTAGGGCGGCAGAAGCGGCGGAAAAGGCCCGCTCTGCCGGGCCCACGCGGACCACAGGACGCATTCCGGTCAGCCAGGCGGCCAACGCCGAGACCGAGTCACCTGACTGATACGTCTTGGCGCAAATCGCCGGTACTTCTCGGGCGAGCCCGGCTACTTCGATCCGGAACAGGGCGCACTCGGACTCAGCTCACCAGCCCCTGCCGGCTCAGCGCCTCCAAGCAGCCCATCGTCGCTTCCAGCGGCGGATCGGTCAGCCCGAAGGCGGCCGCCACGAACCCGGCGATCGCGTCCGCGTCATGTGTGCCGTCGCAGAACTGGAGAACTACGGCGGCGGAGTGGTTGAGGTGATGGACCGTGTCCGTGGACTCGGAGAAGACAACCATCCCGTCGTCGAGCTCGTTGAGGTCAAGCCCTTCGACCATCTTGGGCTGGACTGAAAACATGATCACTCCTGGCAGCTTCGACCGGAAGCCCGGCTCGTCGGAGCGCCGAATATAGCCCATTACCTGGACGGCACGGCGCTACGACGAGCCGTTGCCCCTAATGAATTACCTCACCGTCGAGTCTGCGACGATGAGCGGCATTACCTCACCACCAACCCCACACCGCCGTCGAATTCTGTCCAGTTGAAGCGGCACGCAATGGGCGGCCGGGTGACCGTCGGCGGTCGACGGCGGCCCGTTGTCCGGCAATCCGCCCGAGGCGCAGCGGGAGTCGACATCAGCCTGTCGGCGTGATGCCTCAAGCACCTGCAAGAGCTTCGAGGGCCGAGGTGAAGCACGGCATCGAGGCCCGGACCTTCCCGATCCCGACCATCCCGATTCCGGCCTCCTTGTGCATGACGGCCGTGGTGATCAAGGGAGCGATTCCCGTCGACACGACCTTGCGGATGTCGATTCCCACAGGCACTCCTTTGAAATCCCAGTTCGGGATCGGCATGTTCGGGTTGTCGGCGACCACGATCTCCGACTGCTCCTCGCTGGTTGCGAGAGCCTCGGCGAAGCCGCCCTCACCCGTTCCGACCAGTTGCTGCACTGCTGGAGCCGCGACCGCTACCAGGCCGCCGAAGCCGTAGGCCTCCACGATGGCGCTGTCACCGCAGTCCGGGCATGCATCCGCGTCGGTGAATCCGGGGAAGTACAGCGTGTCCAGTTCCTCCTCGGGCCCGGTGAACCATCTGTCGCCGAGTCCGCTCACCCGGATGGCGAACTCTCGGCCGTTTCGCGTCATGCAGGTGACGACGCTGCCCGCATTGACGGTGGCTGCGGCGTCCAGCGTCGCTTTTCCGGCCGCCATCCCGAGCGTGAGGAAGAAGTTGACGTTTCCGGCGAGGAACTCCAACACCGACTCGATTTGTTCTTGAGGCATCCCGACCCGCACGAGCTTCGGTGCGAGCTCTCTGAACATCAGACTCGATGCGGCCATGATGCGCACGTGGAAGTCATCACCCATGGTGACCGCCTGGGCCAGAATGGGGTTCACCGCCAGTCCGCCGCCGGGGAGCAGCTTCAGTGCTTCCGAGAGGCCGGCGCCGAGGACGTCGCGCATCCACACCAGGTGGTCGCCAACGGACTCGTCGTAAACGCCGAAGCGCAGGACCTTGCCCTCGCCCTCGTGCATGCTCGTGTAGGCGCGGTTACCCTGCGTGGTGTTTTCGACCACGAACACGGGGATGCTTCCGGTCAGTATGCCGCCCATCGCCCCAACCGCGTGGAAGTCATTATTGGGGGCGAACTGAACCTCTTCGGAGCACACCCGACGCGCCGCGGCCTCGTCCTGCGCCCAGCCTTCGAACAACGCTGCTCCGATGGCTGCGCCCTGCACCGGGCCCGGCATGTCCTCGAATGCGATCGGCGGACCAGCGTGCAGAAGGAGCCTCTCATCCAATGCGGGAATGACAGTCTTCGCAGGTACCACGTCCACGAGTCGTGGTTGAGCGTCGATGATCTTCTGCGCGACCGCCGCATTCGCCTCGTCGACTGAACTGTATGTCGCCATGATGGTTTCCTCCGTTCACTTCAGGGCGTCGATGAGCGCCTGGAGCTTGCGATCGCCACCCGCGACGGGCCTCCAGTCGTAGTGGACGACCTGCGCGCCCAGGTGGAGCAGGGGCTCGGCGAACTCACGCAGACCGATGTTGATGATCCGCAGCGGTTCCGAGAGCAACCGCCGTATCGGCTCGGGTGAGGCCGGTGAGACCGTCCGTGCATCCCGTCTCTGCAGGATCGCCACAGCGTGGCGAACCGCAGCGGCATTGCTGGGCAGTACGGCGACGCCTGCCTGTTCGAGGATCAGCGTCTGCGCACTCACGGACTGCGGGTCTCGTTCGGTGCCACACACCGAGGCCACCACGGCGAGATCCCGGCCATCCGCGTGGAGCTTGGCCAGACCGTCGACGATGGCAGCGGCGAGCGGTCCGGCCGGATTCGAGTTGGCACCGTGACCGAGCACCACGTCCAGGAGGAGGACCGCGTTCTCCGGATCGTCGAAAACGGCGGCGATGCGCTCGGCGCGCAACGACGGGTCGATCATCGGATGCAGCCGGCCACAGGTGTACTTGTCGTCGCCGAGGTCGATCACCTCGTGGCCAGGGTCGGTACTCGTGGTCGGGCCGATCAAGTCCTCGAGCAACATGGCGGCCTCCGCCGCCAAGGTCCCTCCGGTGTAGAGAGCCTTGATCCGTCGCTGCTCGGGACCGAGCGCGACCATGCGGAAGGCTCGCATGCCCGCCAGCTCCACGGCCACTCTCGCCGTCTCCTCCAGCGTCCGCGCGTAGTGAACGTTTCCCTCGACTCCCCCAGCGCGTTCGCCCAGCAGATTCGCGACGACCGGCTTGGACAGCTCGCCGGCGACACCGATCACCTCGTCCCGCACGCTCGCAGCGGGAGGCTTGCTGATCAGTACGACGACATCGGTCGCCGCATCGGCATCCAATGCCCGCAATGCCTGCAGGCACATGGTTCCGCCGACCTCGGCGCTGAGATCGCGCCCGCCGAGGCCGATGGCGTGGGATACCCCCGAACCCAGACGATCGATATGCACCATGACCTCTTGCAGTCCGGTTCCGGAGGCTCCGACGAGCCCGATCGACCCGTCTCGGACAACGTTGGCAAAACCCAGCGGAAGCCCGCCGATGCGCCCTGTCCCACAATCGGGCCCCATCACGAGAAGTCCGCCTTCGCGCGCCTTTCTCTTGAGCTCGACCTCGTCGGAAACACTCACGTTGTCACTGAAGATCACGGTGTGGATTTTCCGGTCCAGGAGCCGATGCACCTCGGGTGTCACGTACTGCCCGGGGATGGAGACGATGGCGAGGTCCACCCGGCCGAGGATGCCCGCCGCCCGTTCGAGGGAGCGAACCGAACGCAAACCCGACCGGCCGGACATCGACGCCCGGTAGCACAAGAATTCGTCTACCTTGGCCAGCAGCGAGTCGCCGACCGAAGCGTCTGCGACATCGGCCGCGATGACGAGGTCCGTCGGCTCGGCACCATCCAGATCAGGGGTGTCGAGCCCGGCATTCCGCAGGATCTTCTTGTTGGCCGATGTGCCCATCATGATCGACACTCGGTTCACGCCATCAGTGCCGTTGAGCGTGTTGCTCAACTGCATGAGCCTCAACGAATCCTGATAGGTGTTCGACTTGACGATCGAGTAGAGCATGCCACGCTGCTCCTTCACCGTTCGGCAAATGGATACACGGGCGAATCTGCCCGCCCAGGATCTCACGGATCGAAACTCCGGGCGAGATGATCTAGGGCCTGTCCACCTCGTGAGGTCTGCAATGAGCGCGGCGAGACTCCGGACGCTGCCGGCAAACCACGGTCACGACGCTGCTCACGTCCGGGGTGGGGGGTCAGCCGCTGGTCCGGTGGCTGGTGATGGACGTCGCCGTGACGGTGCCGTCAGCAGCGGTCGTGCCGGCAACCGACACCGTCACGCCCGCGAGGAGCCCACCGAGCCCGTCGGTCGTGACGGTTGCGGTCGGCGGCACCGTCACGGTCACCACCTTCCCCGCGACGTCGGTGAGGGTGAGCGTGGAGCCCGAGATCGACTTCACGGTGCCGATCGCGACCGGCGCGGCAGCCCCGCGGGCGCCGCCCGTCGCTGTGCCGTCCGCCGCCGGCCCGCCCAGGGTGCCGGCTCCGCGGCCGCGACTGGCGGCCGATGCGGCCACCAGCCCCTTGTCGTGGGCCTTCTGCACCGCAACTCCCCCAGCGAACGTCAGCGCGGCCACGATCAGTGCGACCAGCACGGCAGTCAGCCGGTTCGTTCGCCTGGGCGTGTCCCAGTTCTCGGCGAACAGGTCGTCGTCGACGGGGTCGAGGTCGTCCGTGGGCTCGGGGTCGTCGGCGGGCTTGGGGCGCAGCGCGACCGTCTCGTCGTGGGGCCATCCGGCGGGCGGCATCGGCGTCCGGTCGTCGGCAGGTGAGGACACCATTCGTTCCTCCGTCACTCGTATTTCAGGGCGTCGATCGGGCGCAGCGACGCGGCACGGTTGGCGGGATAGATGCCGAAGAACAGCCCGATCGACACCGAGACGCCGAACGCGAGCACCACCGAGTACGGCGCGACGATCAGATGGAACGTGCCGAAGCTCAACTGCCCGACACCGACGCCGATGAGCACACCGATCAGGCCGCCGAACACCGAGAGAAGCACTGCCTCGAGCAGGAACTGCCCGACGATGTCGTCCTTCTGCGCGCCGATGGCCTTGCGGATGCCGATCTCGCGGGTCCGCTCGGTAACCGTCACCAGCATGATGTTCATGACGCCGATGCCACCGACCAGCAGCGAGATCCCCGCGACCCCGCCGAGCAGGATCGTGAAGATCCCGGTGATCGAGCCCAGCGTCGCAAGGATCGAGCTCGGGTTGAAGACCGAGAAATCCTCGTTGGCCGCCGTCACGTGGTGGCGGGTGTTGAGGATGTCGGTGACCTCGGCCTGCGCAGCACCGACGACGTCGGCCGAAGCGGCTTTCACCGTGATGCTGCTGACCGTGCCGTAGCCGGTCAGGGTGTCCTGGACGGCGGTCAGCGGGGCGATCACGCGGTCGTCCTGGTCCTGCGGGCCGCTGCTGCCTTTTGCCGTCAGGATCCCGACGACCTGGTAGGCGCTCCCGTTGAACTGGACGGTCTGCCCGACGATGGACAGGCCGTCGCCGCCGACGAGGTCGGTGGCCACCGTGGTGCCGAGCAGCGCGATCCGGCGCCTCGCCGTGTAGTCGGAGTCGGTGATCGCGACGCCGGCCTGCAGGGTGTCGTTGTTGTTGACCAGGTAGCTCGGCGTCGTGCCGGTGAAAGTGCCGACGGTGTGCGAGGCGCCCTCGAAGGTCGCTGCCACCGACGGGGCGGTCACCACCGGCGCCACCGAGACCACGTCCGGTGCTGACGTCGGGTCCACGAGGGACTCCGCGTCCTGCAACGTGAGCTGCGGCTGCTGAACGAGCGTGCCGTTGTCCACAGTGGATGGCGCGGCCGCACCGGGCCTGCCTGCACCGCCCCCCGCTCCGCCCGCCCGGGCCACGCCGCCCCCGCCGAGCGCCCCCAGCCCACCACCCCCGCGCGCCCCGCCACCGCGACCACCCGCGCTCGTCGAGGTGGACGTGATCGTGAGCGTGTTGCTGCCCAGGGAGCTGACCGAACTCTGCACCGACGCGCTCGCGCCCGTCCCCGCTGCGATGAGGATGATCACGGCCGCGACACCGATGAGGATCCCGGACATCGTCAGCAGCGACCGCAGCTTGTTCGCCATCACCCCGCGAACGGCGAAACGGGCGCACTGCCGCAGGTTCACGAGGTACCCCGGGCCGCAGACAGGCGGTCCGCCGACCAGCGCGGGGGTGGGCCCGACACAGGCGCGGAACGCTCGTCGGAGCGCACCTTCCCATCACGCATCCGCAGCACCCGCTTGGCGTGCTCGGCCACTTCCTCCTCGTGGGTGATCACCACGAGCGTGCGGCCGGCGACGTTGAGGTCGTCGAAGAGCGCGAGAACCTCGGTGGTGCTGTGGCTGTCGAGCGCCCCGGTCGGCTCGTCGGCGAGCAGGAGGACCGGGTCGGTACAGATGGCCCGCGCGATCGCCACACGCTGCTGCTGCCCGCCCGACAGCTGCGACGGCCGGTGGTTCGCGCGCGCCGCGAGCCCCACCTGGTCGAGCGCGGCCAGCGCCCGGCGGCGCCGCTCACCGGGCCGCACCCTGGCGTAGGCCAGGGGCAGCTCGACATTACTCACCGCTGCCGTCCGCGGGATCAGGTTGAACGACTGGAAGACGAAACCGATCTTGCGGTTGCGGATGATGGCCTGCTGTCGCTCGTCCAGACGGCGGGTGTCGACGCCATCGAGCAGGTACCGCCCCCGGGTCGGGGTATCGAGGCAGCCGATGATGTTCATCAGCGTCGACTTGCCGGAGCCCGACGCCCCCATCACCGCGACGTAGTCGCCGCGCTCCACCAGGAGGTCGACGCCGTCCACGGCCCGAACGACGGTGTCGTCGCTGCCGTAGATCTTGGAGACGCCCTGCAGCGCGATGACCGGGCGCGCCGGGCGGGTCACCCGCGTCACCCGCCGGCCCGCGGGAAGCCCGCGCCGGCGCCCGCCGCGGTGGGAGCGGTGGTGCTGGGCAGCACCAGCACATCACCGGCCTGGACGCCGCTGGTGATCTCGGTCTGGGTGTCGCCGACGAGCCCGATCGTCACCGGCACAACCGTGTCGGTGCCGTTGCGCTGCACCGTCACGGTGTGACGGTCACCGAGCGAGGTGATCGCCAGGTTCGGCGCCTCCAGCACATCGGTGGCGGACCCGGCAGCGATGTTCAGGCTCGCGGTCGAGCCCACGCCAACACCCGGCGGGGCCGTGTCGAGAGAGACCTGGATCGGGTAGAGCACGACGTTGTTCGTCACCGTGCTCTGCGGCGTGATCTGGGTGACCGATCCCGTGGCCGTGGTGTTGGTGGCAGGGAACATGATCGTGGCCTTCTGGCCGAGCTTGATCTTGGCGGCATCGGCTTCGGCGATGTTCGCGGTGACCGCCAGCCGGCTGAGGTTGGCGATCGTGATGAACCCGCTGCCCGCCGACGTCGCCGCCGCGGAGGCCGCGCTGCCGGTGGAAGACCCGGTGCCGGCGCTGCCGGTGGTCGACGCGCTCGGCCCTCCGCTCGACGACTCACCCACCTTCCCGTTGACGGCCAGCACGACCCCGGCCTGGGGCGCGAGCAGGCTGGTCTGGTCGACGCCGAGCTGGGCGTTGTCGACCGTCACCTGTGCCTCGTCGACGCTGGCGGCGTAGCCGGCGATCTGGTCGTCGGTCATCGGGTGCAGGTCCGCCTGCTGGGCGAGTTGGGCGTTGGTGACCAGGCCCTGGTCGGTGATCACCGTCTGCTTGGCGGTGGCGATCGCTTGGTTGTCCTTGAGCAGGGTGTCGTCCTGGGTCTGCTGGGCCGTGGTGACGGCCTGCTGATCGGCGTCGACGGTCGTGGCCTGGGCCTCTTGTGCTGCGGTGACGGCGAGCCGGTCCTTCTGGAGGACGGAATCGCGGGTCTGTTCCGCGTTGTCGAGCGCCTGCTGCTGTGAGTTGCAGTCCGTGCGGGAGACGGTCGTGAATGCGACCGGGGCGGCCATCGTCGTATGAGGTGTCGCCGACGAAGAAGGTTGCGGCGTCGGACGCGGAGTCGACGTCGGACGAGGTGGAGCCGGCGGAGAAGATGCCGCCGGCGGACGAGGTGCCACCGACGAAGGCGTCGCCGCCGTCGTCGTGCCCGCGCTCTGGCATGTCTTCAGCGCTTGCTGGGCCTGTTCCACGGAGGCCTCGTGGTTCGCCTGGTCGACACCGAGCGAAGCCTGCGCGCTCTTCACGCTCGTGTCCGTCGAGGCCTGGTCGTCGGACAGCTTCTGCTGCGCGTTGCTGATCGCCGTCGCCGCAGACGTGGTGTCAAGACCGAGCTGGTTCTGCGCCGTCGTCACGTTCGCGTTGGCCCCGTCGAGTTCGGCCTGGGCCTGGGTGATCGCCGCCTTGTCCTGCTCGCTCTTCACCGCCGTCGGGCCCGAACGCGCCTGGGCCAGCGCCGCCTTCGCGCTGGCGAGCTGGGCCCGAGCCGTCTCGAGGCTGCCCTTCGCGCTGGCCGGGTCGACCGTCGCCAGCACCTCCCCGAGGGTCACGGTGTCGCCCGCCTTCACCTTGACGGCCGTGACCGTGCCCTGGGCCTGGAAGCTCACCGGCGTGCTCACCGAGGACTCGGTGTTGCCGCTGCCCGTCACGCTCGACGTCACCGTGCCCCGGACGACGGCGGCGGTGCGCACGGCCACGGTCGGGTTGCTGGGGTTACCGATGAGGGTGAACGCGAGCACGATCGCGAGGATCAGCAGAACGATCAGGATCAGGTTGAGCCACTTCGTACGCGGCGTCATGGAGTCCACGCGGGAGCGCAGCCTTCCCCACCGCGAGGGCGGCGGGCCTACCGGCTGGACGGAGATGCGCTCCGTGACGATCTCGCTCATGCAGGAGCCTCGGCCCACTGCAGACCACAACTCAGAATGACGTCCTCCTCGAACAGGTGCCGCGCGGTCAGCGCGGAGCGTCGCGGAGCGTGGCGCCGAAAGATCGGAATCACCTGTGGACTCACTGGGAGAACCCACTGAGTTGATCTCGGGCGAGGACGCGGGTTCGGACATGGATGCGGTCGACGTCCCGCACCCGGGTGCCGTAGCTCTCCGGCCACCCAGCGGCAACAGACTCCGAGCTCATGGGACCGCAACGGCGGCGGCCCTCCCGGGCCCGCCGGGCCCGCGGTCTCCCTCGTGGCACCTTCCGGCCGGAGTGCTCTCGTTCGTTTGCCACCATCCGGGAAGTGGCTGACGGACGCGGGGCCGCTTTCTCCATGCTGATCTGTCTGCGCCGAGGGATGCGCTCGCCGACCGCCGAGCTCCTGCCCACCCGACGTCCGCACTCGCGAACGCCGGGCGCACACGCGCCGGCACATCCGCACGTCACAGGAGACGCATGAGCCGCCGACGTCACACACTCGCAGCAGTCCGAGCGCACTGGGCGAGAGCATGAGGGCCGCGCTGGCGCGGCGGTGGTGGGCAGCGGGGGTCTCGCACCGGGTCGCCGTCCTGTCGTGGGTGCTGGCGGTAGCGGGGCCGCTCCTTCTGACCCCGGCCTTCTCGTGGCTCGACGCGTCGCCGGACGCCCCGCACGATGACCGGACCACTGCGGTCGTTCGCACCCACGAGGGCGACGTACAAGGTGTGGACCACAACGGTGTCGGCATGTTCCTCGGCATTCCCTATGCGGCGCCGCCGGTCGGCGACCTCCGGTGGCGACCACCGCAGGAAGTCGAGCCGTGGACACAGACGTTGGCGGCGACGAAGTTCGGCAACTGGTGCCCCCAGCAGCAGCCCGGCGTCTTCGCCGCGCCGAGTACGACCGAGGACTGCCTGTATCTGAACGTCTTCACCCCTGGCCCGGAGCCCAGCACATCGGACAAACGGCCGGTGATGGTCTGGTTCCATGGCGGCGGTCTGATCAGCGGTGAGAGCAACGACTACGACGGCAGCAAGCTCGCCCAGCGGGGCGGGGTGGTGGTCGTGTCGCTGAACTACAGGGTCGGCGCGCTGGGCTTCTTCTCCCATCCGGCGCTCAACGCCGAAGGCCACCCCCACGTGAACTACGGCGTCATGGACCAGCAGGCCGGCCTGGAATGGGTGAAACGGAACATCCGCGCATTCGGCGGTGACCCGAACAACGTCACGATCTTCGGCCAGTCCGGCGGCGGCACAGCCGTCATGGCGAACCTGCAGTCGCCGCTGTCGAAGAACCTGTTCCAGCGCGCCATCAACCAGAGCGGGACACGCATCACCGTCACACAGCCCTCGACGATGCTGAAGCTCGGCGAGGATTTCGCAACCGCCGCCGGATGCGCCGATCAGACCGCGGCCTGCCTGCGCTCCTTGTCCGTGGACCAGGTGCTGGCGAACCAGGCAGGGATCACCAGCGTGGTGCCCGACTTCCCGTCGGTGGACGGGACCGTCATCACCCAACCGGCGTTCGAGGCGTTCCGCGACGGGAACTACAACAAGGTCCCGATCCTGAACGGGCTCGTGCGCGACGAGCAGGCGTTCTTCCTGCCCGAACTCACCACGCACGTTCCGGCGACAGCCGAGGATTATGACCGCTACGCGGCCTCGTTCGGCGCAGCCCACAAGGACGCGCTGCTGAATGAGTACCCGCTAGCGAACCACCCAAGTCCCAGCCTTGCCCTGATCGCGATGGCACAGGGCGCCAAGGCCTGCACGGCGCGCAGCCTCGACCAGCAATGGGCCGAGCATGCCCCGCTGTACGCCTACGAGTTCCAGGACCGCACCGCGCCGTCGTACTTCCCGCCGGTGAGCTTCCCGATGGGCGCCTACCACACATCCGAGCTGCAGTACCTGTTCCCCCTGTTCCACGGCGGTCAAGGGACAGCACACCCGCTGAACACGGAGCAGGAGAATCTCTCGGACGCCATGGTGGACTACTGGACGAACTTCGCCCGGTCCGGATCACCGAACGGCGCCCGGAGTGGAGAAGGTCCGCCGGCCTGGAGCCGCTACTCCGCTGCCGAGGACAACGTGCAGATCCTCGACCTGCCCGCACCGAGGGCGGCGGCAACTGGTTACGGGAGCGAGAACGCCTGTGAGATGTGGGACCCCATCCTGTCGTGGAACTGACCATCCCGACGGCAGCAACCTCTGCACACGGCGGGGCTTGCCCTGATCGCGCGATCCGGCTGTGCGGCCGGCGGGGAGTGGTGGTGCTGCCGCTACTGCTTCCGGTCGATGCGGACGCAGTCCCGGTCGATCTCCTCGCCCTTCGGTCAGCGGCCCTTCGAGGTGGTGGGGACAACCGTCACCGTGACGAGCAGGTCGAGTACGGCGCGACGGCGGCCGACGCCGGATCCGGGACGCCGACCAGCCGCCCGGCAGATCAGGCTGCGTGCGAACGGACGCGCGGTCTCGACCTGCCGTCCCTGGTGCTCGATGACCGGGCAGAACCCCGCCAGGTGGGCGGTTCACGTCGAGCGGCCCGGCATCCGGCGGGAGTGCAGGCCGGGGGTTCGAGACGCCGGCCGGGCGCTACCTGCCCGACTTCCTCCTTTGCGAGCCGCCGCCAACTCGAGGCGGGACTGGCAGCCGGCCTAGTTGTTCTGCAAACTACGCGAGCGCTGCACTTCCGATTTGCCAACGACGACAAACGGATTCGAGGTCACGATGGGACAAGGTGCGCCGTCGACTCGTGAGATGACGGTCGTGCTGGACGGATACTCCTACCTGGAGTGTCCGCGGTGGCATGACGGCCGGCTGTGGGTCTCCGACTTCTACACCAACCAGGTTGTGGCGACCGACGGTCGCGGTCACGTCGAGGTCGTGGCCGAGGTGCCGGGCCAACCTTCCGGGATCGGCTTCCTTCCTGACGGACGCACGCTCATCGTGTCGATGCGTGATCATCGAATCCTGGTGCGCGATGAGTCAGGGTCGCTCACCGAGCACGCCGATCTGTCCGGCGCGGTCTCGGGGGTGCTCAACGACATGGTCGTCGACGATCGCGGACGCGCCTACGTCGGCAACTTCGGCTTCGACCTCATGGGCGGGGCCCCGTTGCGTTACACCACGCTCACGCGAGTCGACACGGACGGGACTGTGGCCACCGTGGCCGACGACCTGGGATTTCCGAACGGCATGGTGATCCTCGGCGGGAATGTGCTGGTCGTCGCCGAGACGTTCGCCGGGCGGCTGACCGCGTTCGACATCGCGGCGGACGGCGGACTGAGCAATCGGCGCGTGTGGGCCCAATTCGGTGAACCGCCGCAGACCGAGGACGTTGGGGAGGCCGTAGAGCAGCTCCAGGTCGGCCCTGATGGCATCTGTGCAGACGCAGAGGGTGCGATCTGGGTGGCTGACGCCCTCAACGCCCGCGTGATCCGGGTGCAGGAGGGCGGCGAGATCCTCGACGAGATCTCGACCGGGCTCGGGGTCTTCGCCTGCATGCTCGGCGGCGACGACGGCTGCACCCTCTTCTTGTGCACGGCTCCTTCCTTTCCCGAGCACGAACGCCGGCCGGTTCGCGAGGCGCAGCTCATGGCTGTCCGTGTTGAGGTTCCCCACGCAGAGCTGCCCTGATCGTCGACCCCCGCACCCGTATTCGGTGCTACCGACCGACGGTCCGTAGCACCCTTCCGATCTGTGGAATGGAGGCTCCTCATGGAGGTGTCTTGCGCTTTTCCGACTGCACTGGACTCCCCTGACAACATTGCTCTGGCCGAGCAACTCGGATACGCGCGAGCGTGGGTCTACGACACGCCCCAGCAGAGCCCGGACGTATGGATGACCCTGGCGCTGGCCGCTGAACGAACCGAGCGGATCGGTCTCGGTCCCGGTGTCCTGGTTCCCAGCTTGCGACACCCGATGGTCAACGCTGCGGCCACCGCCACCCTCGCCGCGCTCGCTCCGGGTCGTGTCTCGATCGCCTTCGGCACGGGGTTCACCGGCCGCCGCGCGATGGGATACCGCGCCATCACATGGGCCTACATGGAGTCGTACATCCGCGCGTACCGCGGGCTGTTGCAGGGCGAGGTCGTGGAGTGGGAGGGGGCGCAGATGCAGATGCTGCATCCCGATGGGCATGCGCCCGCACGCCCGGTCGACGTCCCCATCCTGGTCGGCGCGCTGGGTCCCAAGGGCCACAAGGTGGCCAAGGAACTCGGCGACGGGCTGTACGTGACTCTTCAGCTGCCCCCGTTCATGAACGAGTACTCGTGGGTGCCCAACCTCGTGTGGGGCACGGTGCTCGACGAGGGAGAGGCCACCGACTCCGAACACGCGCGGCTCGCCGCTGGACCGGGGTGGGCGCTGGCCTATCACGGGGCCTACGAGTTCGGGGGGCCTGCTGCCGTGCGTGACCTGCCGGGCGGCGCGGAGTGGATGGCCGTGGTGAACCGGACTCCGGACGAGCGACGGCACCTCGCGGTTCACGCGGGTCACTGCGTCGAGATCGGTGAAGCCGATCAAGCGGCATGGGACGCCGGCGGTCACGCGATCCTTCGGGACGTGACGATCAGCGGTACTCGCGATCAGGTCAGGCATCGCCTCGACGAGTTCGCCTCGAAGGGCGTCACCGAGATCGTGTTCCAACCATGCGGGCCCAACCCCCGGGCCGAGCTCGAGAGGTTCCTCGACGCAGCGACCGCCTGACAGGACCTTCGCTCCGCAGTCGTTGCCGTGGTCGTCACGGCCGGCCGGTCGGAACGCCCAGGCTCCGCTGAAGACCGCGCCGCGCTCGGCGAGCCGTTGCTCGACCTGCGCGGCGGGCCCGGTGCGGACAGCCGTGACGATCCCGGAGCCGGCGAAGTGGCCGGTTAACCGGGTGGGGCGACGGTCGCGTCCGCCTGATCCGCGCGCCGAAGCGCATCGGCGATGAATCCGCCGGCTTTCAGCTCCTCGATGAAGGCCCGGAGGAACTGGACGGTCTCCGGGCCGCGGGTCCTGGTCGTGCCCATCGCCTGCCGGATCTCCATGAACCGACCCTCGATCAGACGAAACTCGGGGTGGTTCCTGACGTACTCGAGCATCGGCTGCTTGATGCCGGCGGCGACCTCCAGGCCCAGGTCACGGAACACGTCGACCCCGTCGTCGACGGGCACCGTTCGCGCGTGCTGGAGGGTGCGGGACAGAAACAGGTCATAGGCAGAACCCTCGTTGACGCCGATACGCACCCCATCACGATCGACGTCCGCCCTCGTCGAGATGACCGAGTCCCGGGGCACGACGAACACTCCCTCGATCACGACGTACGGCGCGGTGAAAGCGACCTCTGCCTCCCGCACGGGCTCGATGGCCAGGAAGCAGATGTCAGCCCACCCCGCTGCCATCGCCTCGAACGACTTCCGCGCCGCATCGAAGCAGACGAGCTCTACCGGGAGCCCCAGCCTCGAGCCCAACTCACGCGTGATGTCGACCGTCACGCCGGTCGGCGCCGTCGGCGTCCCCTGGACCAACACCGGGTTACCCAGATTGATCGCGGCCCGCAGGGTGCCTGTGGGCGCAAGATCCTCGGCGATGGCCGCAGGCACGATACTCATGGAGACGATCCTATGGACGATCCCCGAGGACCGAGGAGCGCAGGCGCGGTCTGAGACCTCCCCCACCACCGAGCCGCGATAGCTGTTCTCGCACTGCGCGTACGACCGTGTGACTCCGATCGCCACCGACCTCGCGGGCGGCGCGGTCATGCTCCCCGGGTGACGTTCGTGACTGTCATGCTCGTGAGGTCTCCGCGGGGGCGCCGTGTCGCTTCGGTTGCGGTCCTCGCAGACCCCTCGAACTGCGAGGACCGCATCCGCCGCCGGAGCACGGAGGGCGGCCACCGACCGCGTCCTCGGCCGCGCCAGCACGGCACGGGTTCGGGCGCCGCCGTGTCGGGGCCCTCACCCCGGCGGACATTCCGAAAAGAAGATGGGACGAGTCGTCAGGTAGATGCTGCGGATCCACACTCTCAATAGAGCCTCGGTTAGTTCTGACGCATCGTGCCGCGGGCCCGAGTTCGCACAGACCGCCAGCGTTGCGCGTTCGTTCATCAGATTGAGAGACATTGCCAGCTCCTCGGGGCATATATCTGACGGAGCCGCTCCCCGCTGCTGCTCAGCACGAATACGCCGGGCGGCTCGATCAATCCAGTACTCGACCATCCCGTCCCACGCCTGCCGGATTTCAGGACTCGATTCTCGCATCTGGTTGGCGGCAACAAAAACATTACGATTACGCAGGATTGCCGCCAGTGGCGCTCCGATCGAGTTGCGCCACACCACCACCGGATCGTCGGATGCCAGCTGGTCGATTCGCGCCTTGTACTCTTCGACAACTTCATCGAGCACTTCACCGAAGAGCGAGACGAGCGCGGCTTCTTTCGAGGAAAAATAGAAGTAGAAGCCTTGCCGAGTGATCCCTGCACCCTGGACCAGGTCACCTATCGAGATATCGTGGATATTCTTACGGTCAAGGAGCGTCCACAGGGTGGAGACTATTGCTTTTTCGCGGTCCGCGCCCGACGGACGTGGGACGCGCGATCGACGCCGTTGTCCACTTTGACCTGTTATCTTCATCAGGGCCTCCAAGGGCGCGCTCCGCATTGTGCAAATATTCGGCCCGCGCGCTCGAGCGCAAACAACGACTGTCATACACAGGCGGGCCACCGATCATCGCCGCAGCCCGAACTTCGAGGCAAACGCAAAGAGGCGCTCGATGAGCATTCAAATATCAGTCCGATACGGCGCTTGACCTCCGGGCTGATCGCCGGCGTCGACCTCGTCGCCGGTTGACAGTGTGTCAACCTGGTTTGCGGGATGTCAAGTACGGACGCTGCCATTCTCAGCCGTCGGCGAAAAGTGGGTTATGGCTAGCGCGGATGCCCTTAGGGGCCGTTGCTGTTATTACCCTACGCGTTGTACGAGGTGGGCGATTTGGCCGTAACGCACAGACAAATATCCAGCCAACGCCACCTCCCGCGCAAACCATCCCGCAGAAGATGTTTCACGCAGGACGTCGAACCGCTCGAGCTCTCCGATGCACCGGCGACATCATCATGATTCCCATAGGGCTCGGCCCTCCTCATCTCGTCGGCCCTCGACACCCGAGATACGTTACACTCCATGCGTGTAACGTTTGTCAGGAGGCAGTCCGCCGACTCCAGAGAGGAACATCATGGCTACTCAGCGGCCGACACTCGTTCTCATTCAGGACGCCTGGCACCTCCCGTCCACCTGGGATCTGCTACGCGGAGAGCTCGACGCCCTCGGCCATGCCGGCCGCACGGCGTAGCTGCCACCACCAGCCCCGACCCGGGTTGGGGCCCACGATTACCGACCAGGGCGCGCAGCGGGCCGGGCGCCGGCGTGGCGTGGCGCCCGACATGATCCGGCACGATTTCGCCTCCCGCTCCGCTGGGAGTGTTTCCGACAGGCCAGCGCCCTGCGCCCGAACTCCGCCGGCGACATCGCGCGAGGGACTTCACGATCTCTTCGGCTGTCTGGGCCCAGATGAACGGGCACGGGCGGGTGTTCCACGCACGGATATCGGCCTCCAGGACGGACGCTCATTTTCTGGTCGCTCAGGAAGCCGACCCACGTGCGTCTCCCCAGTTCCGATCTTCTGATTGCCACTCATCAGAGAAGTGTGATCCGGCCCCGTCTGGTCATTCTTGGACGCTCGACGGACCTGCGTGACCGCGTGGAGTCAGGGGGTTCCGGTCCGGTTGTCTTCGCTCCGAAATATTCGCACTAGCAACAGGAGGTATGTCGTGAGTATTGACGATTCGTCCCTGCCGCCGGTCCTTCCGGAGGATGCTGCTGCCCTCGGTGCCGCGGTGGCAGGTTCGGTTCTACTGCCGGGCGACGCGGGATACGACGACGAACGCGCCGTCTTCAACTTGAATCACGAACTGGCGCCCGCGGTGATCGTGGTGGCGGAGAGCGCCGCCGACGTCCAGGCCGCCGTCGCTTTCGCGGCGGGGCAGCACCGGCCTGTCCTGGTGAAGACGACCGGCCACCAGATTGTCGGCAAGGCGCACGGCGCCGTCGTGATCGCGACCCATCGGATGAATGACGTGGCCATCGACGAGGTCAGCCGCACGGCCCGGGTCGGCGCCGGAGTGATGTGGTCCGAGGTCATCCCGAAGGCGGTGAAGGCCGGGCTGGCTCCGCTGAACGGGTCGAATCCCACGGTGGGAGTCACCGGCTACACCATGGGCGGCGGCCTCAGCCCGACCCTCGGCCGTTCCCAGGGCTACGCCGCCGACCATGTGCGTTCGCTCGAGGTGGTGACCGCGGACGGCGAACTGCGCCACGTCGACGCTCAGTCCGAACCCGAACTGTTCTGGGCGCTGCGCGGCTGCAAGGGCAACTTCGGTGTTGTCACGGCTCTGGAATTCGACCTGTTCCCGGTGCCCCGCCTCTACGGCGGCGCCATCTACTTCCCCGGTGAACGGATGGCCGACGTGCTGCGAGCTTGGACCGCCTGGCTCCCGGGCACACCGGAGACCATGGTCTCCTCGTTCGCCGTGATGCGCCAGCCACCGGTGCCCGAAGTGCCCGAACCTCTGCGCGGCGCGTTCGTGGTGTCGTTGCGGTTCGCCTACAACGGCACCGCCGAGGACGGCGAGCGGATGATCGCGCCGCTGCGGGCGGTGGCTCCGACAGTCCTGGACACCGTGCGGGACATGCCCTACACCGAGGTCGCGTCGATCCACAATGAGCCGACCGACCCGGTGCCCTACTACGAACGGGGCGTCATGCTGCGGGAGTTCCCCGCCGAAGCGCAGGACAAGCTGATCGAGCTCGTCGGCCCGGACTCCGACGCCACTCTGGCGGTCGCCGAACTGCGGGCCCTCGGCGGGGCGTGGGACCGGGAGCCGGCGGTGCCCAACGCCGTGGCGACCAGGGGCCTGCCCTACAGCCTGTTGGGCGTTGCGGTGGGTCCGCTGCCGGAGGAGCAGCAACTCAAGAAGTCGGTCGCCGCGCTGCTCGACGGCATGGAGTCCTGGCGAGGCGACCAGCGGCTGGTGAACAACCTCGCGCCGGACGAGGCGGCCGACGCCGCCGCGATCTACGGCCCGGAGCGCTACGAGCGTCTGGTGGCCATCAAGAAGACCTACGACCCGGCCAACATGTTCCGGCTCAACCACAACGTGGTGCCGGCCGCCTGATCAGTCATTGGCCGGCCGGGCGGGGGCCGGATGTGATCGATTCGCCGATCGTGTCCGGCACCACCGTTCTCGAGGAGAACCAGTCCTGCCCGTCGCAGCCGGATCGCCTGGTCAGCCGTCTCCACGCATTCCCGCCCGGTCGGGGTGAGACGGCAGAGCCGCGGACGCGGTAAATCGGGAGAGGCACGGCGAGGCAGCCAACGGCTTCTCGAGCGTCGAGATGGGTCATCGCGGCAGCGGCAAGGAGGGCAGCATGAAGTACGGGGTCTTGAGTTTCGTCACCGATCAGGGGATCGGACCGGCGGTTCTGGGCCGGGCCGTGGAGGAGCGCGGGTTCGAGTCGCTCTTCGTGCCGGAGCACACCCACATCCCCGCTTCCCGCCGAACGCCCTTCCCTGGGGGCGGCGAACTGGAGACCGTGCACTACCGGGTTCTGGACCCGTTCGTCGTGCTGACCGCCGCGGCAACGGTCACCTCCCGGCTCGTTGTGGGCACGGGTATCGCGCTCGTGACGGAGCGCGACCCGATCAGTACGGCCAAGGAGGTCGCATCCCTCGACCTTGTCTCCGGAGGTCGGGTCGCCTTCGGCGTCGGCGTGGGCTGGAACCGTGAGGAGATGGAGAACCACGGCACCGATCCTCGGACCCGCGGCCGCCTCATGGACGAACGCGTCGAGGCCATGCGCCGGATCTGGACCGAGGAACAGGCTGAGTTCCACGGTGAGTTCGTGAACTTCGACCCGATCTTCTCCTGGCCCAAGCCCGTGCAACAGCCGCATCCGCCGATCTACTTCGGCGGCGGTGAGGCCACCTTTCCTCGCATCGCTCGCTTCGGCGCCGGATGGCTCCCCAACGTGGAATCGCCCGACGCTCTCGCGCCCCAGCTCGCGAAGCTCCGAGACGCGGCCGGTGCCGGCGTCCCGGTCCGGGTGGGGCACATCGGCCCCAAGGAACCGGAGAGCATCGCGGGCTACGAGGCGCTGGGCGTGGAACAGGTGACGATCGGCCTGCCGACGGCACCCGAGCGGGAGACCCTGGAGTCCCTGGACCGGCTGGCCGAGCTCGTCGCGAAGGTCGGGTAGGACCCCGGCGGGACGTCGCCGCTGCACCGTCATCGCGCTGGTCGGCGGTCCCGCCGCCGCGGGCTCGACCGCCTTCACCGCCGCTCGCTGCCGAGGAAGATCGCGTCTCCTGCCGCCGTGACCCAGAGCCCGTACTTGATCACCGACGGCGCCGGTTGGTGGCCTCGGCCAGATCTTCTACGACGTGGACGGCGGTGGGGACCTTGTAGGTGGCGAGCCGGCGCTTGAGTTGTCCCCTCAGTGCGTCAGCTGTCATCGGTTCGTCCGTCACGACGTAGGCGGTGACCGCCTCACCCCATACCGGGTCGGGCACACCCACCACGAGAGCGTCGCTCACCCCGGCCACGGCGAGGAGGGCGTCGCGCACCTCGTCGGGATACACGTGGAACGAACCGGTGTTGATCATTCCGTCGAGCCGGCCGGTCAGGTGCACGTAACCGCGAGGCGTCCGCACCGCGGTGTCGCCCAGGCTGCACCACCCGTCGGGATCTGCGAATGACGGGGAGACCATCGCGTTGCGAGTGCGGATCTCGCAGCTGGACGCGGTTGCGGGCACCGGATGGAGTTCGATCTCCACCTGTTCGATCGGTCGCCCGCAGCTGCCGACGATCTCCGTGTCGCCGCGGAGGACTCCGTCATGGTCGAGACCACTCAGCACCGTCAGGGGCCACCCGGCCTCGTACCGACCGTAGAGCTGGCAGAGCGCAGGTCCGAACACGCCGATCAGCCGCCGCAAGGCGTCGGGCTCGACCGGCGCGCCCCCGTACAACACCCGCCGCAGTGACGGGAGGGAGCATTCGGCCGGGTCCGCGGGGCTGGCGCGCTCCAGATGGTCGGCGATCCTGGTGAGCATGCCCGGCACCACGAAGGCCGTGGTGACGTGGTGACGTCGGATCGCCTCGATCGCCGCAGCGGCGTTGAACCGTGGAAGCATCACCTGCGGCAGGCCCAGGTGCAGGAACGGGAAGCTTCCGACCATGCCGGTGGCGTGCATCAGCTGGACGACGGTCAGGTAGCACTCGTCCGGTCCGAGCGTCGGTCCATAGCCACCGCTCTCGTAGAGCTCCCGGTTGATTCGGATGATCGACCGCCAGTTCGCGTAGCTGGTCGGAATGCCGAAGAGCTCGCCCCCGCGCACCGCCCTCGGATACACCACGAGCGGTGCGGACTCCTCGACCCAGGTGTCCGCACGCCGTCGCGGGCCGTCGAGCGGCCGGTCGACGGTATGAACGAGGGTCGCGTCCGAGAGAGGGCTCCACCTCGGGATCCTCGGGTCGGTGGCGGGGACGTCGTTGCGGTCGTCGTCGGTGACGACGACCCGAGCACCACCGGCTTCGTAGATGGCCCGGGCTTCGGCCGGAGCGGCCGACGGTTCGACCGGAAGTCGCGTGGCACCGATCAGCTCTGTCGCGATGAAGGCCTCGAGGGCCGCGGCGCTGTTGCGGTAGGACAGCCCGACGACGCCGTGTTCCAGCCCGAGATCGGCCAGGGCGCCGGCCAGGCATTCGGCGTGCTCGAGCAGCTCGGCGCCGGTTCGAGCGGCCGATCCGTCAGCGCTGAGCACCAGGACGGTGTCGGCTGCGCGATTCAACGCCTGACGGATCTCCTGCCCTGCCGCCATCATCGTCGCGACCATGGCAGGCCCTCCTCACAGCGCGGGTGCACATCGCCCGTCGCTTCCCGCCGGAGTCGGCCGAACTCGTCACCGAGGGCCTCGACGGTCCAACTCCTGTTCAGGCCACTCGGGTTCGGGAGCACCCAGACGCCGGTGCCCGCAAGCGTGAGCGTCTGACGGCCGATCACCGCGCGAGGCATCCTGAAGGCCACCCGGAACGCCGTGATCCCGAGGAATCCGAGCCACGCGGGACGGGTTCGGATCAGCAGGTCCGTCAGCCGTGGCACGTTGCCCACCAGCTCAGCAGGGCTGAGCTCGTCGGCTCGGGCGGTCGCGCGAGCGACAAGCGCGGTGATCCCCAGTCCCGCGCGCGGGAGCTTCCACTGCTCCTCGGGCGCCAGCACGGTCGGGGTGAAACCCGCGAGATGCAGCGCCCTCCAGAATCGATTTCCGGGGCGATGGAAGTGCAGTCCGGTCTCGACCGTGCTGAGCCCGGGATTGACGCCGCAGAACAGCACCGACAGAGGCGGATCCGCCTCTGTCGGCAGGAGATCCACGATGGTGGTTCGCACGGTACGTCCTCTCGGAGCCTCATTTGACCGGTAGGTCAAATATACCTACCATCAGTGCATGGCTGGACGACCACGAGAGTTCGACGACAAGGCCGCAGTGGACGCCGCCGTGGAGGTCTTCTGGCGGAAGGGTTACGCCGCCACCACTCCCCAGCAGCTCGCCGACGAACTGAGCATCGGCAAGGGGAGCCTTTACAACACCTTCAAGAGCAAGGCGAACCTGCTCTCCCTGGCCCTGCACCGGTACAGCGATCGCAAGCTGCAGGCCCTCGACGACGAACTCGACGCCGACGGCCCCGTGCGCGACCGGATCCGCTCCGCCCTTGCCATGCTGGCAGGCATCGGGATCCATCGTCGCGGATGTTTCGCCGTCAACTCCGTCGTCGAACTGGCAGGCACCGCCGGCGACGCGACGACGGTTCCCCAACAGCTCTTCGATCGCATCGAACAGGCTTTCAAGGACGCGATCGTGCGCGGCCAGCAGAGCGGCGAACTCGCTGCCGATCGCGACCCCGCGGTCGAAGCCAGCCTCCTGCTCTCGGCAGTGATGGGGGCCAGCGTTCTCGCCCGCTCCGGCGCCGACGCGGAACGGCTGCAGAGGGTCCTCACCGGCGCCGTCGCGAGCCTCTAGCGCTCGCTGCGGCCACGGATCAGCCGTCTCCGCGGACGACCGCGGCGGCGCCAGACCCTCGGCATGCGTGCGCCGCTCCGTGCTCGTCACCACTGACCTGCCTCCAATTATTGACCTCAAGGTCTAAAATAGCCTACCGTCCTCGCGCCGGCACGTCTCAGCGCGTCCCAGGCTCCGGCCACAAGATCGACGTGGACGCGATGGAAGTGGGCGACCGGCTGTGTCGATCAACGTGACGGGTTCGGACACCAGCAGCGCGTGGCCACCGGAGTTCGGCGTCAACGAGTGGATGCTCGATGAGCTCTACGACAGGTTCGTCGAGGATCGCCACTCCGTCGACCGGTCGTGGTGGCCCCTCCTCGAGGCTCACGCCGATCAGTCGAAGCCGGCACTCTCGACGCCACATGAGGTGACAACCGGCACCACTGCGACCCGCGCCGCCGACGAGCCCAGCGGCTCCGACGACGACACCCGTGTCGAACGGATCCGTGGTGTCGCGCGCAGCCTGGTGTCGTCCATGGAGGCGAGCCGGCAGATCCCGACCGCGACGAGCGTCCGCACGATGCCCGCGAAGCTCCTGATCGACAACCGGCTCGAGATCAACGAGCACCGCGTCCGCACCCGACGCAGCAAGGTGGGTTTCACCCATCTCATCGGCTGGGCCGTCGTGAAGGCGGTCACGCGGTACCCGGCCCAGAACGTGCATTACGAGGAGCTCGATGGCAAGCCGTCGATCGCCACTCCCCCACACCTCAACCTCGGGATCGCCGTCGACGTCGCACGGCCCGACGGCGCGCGGACGTTGCTGGTCCCGAACATCAAGGCGGCCGACTCCATGGGCTTCGCCGACTTCGTCAGGGCCTACGACGACATCGTCCACCGCGCCCGAACCGAAGCGCTCACGGTCGCGGACTTCGCCGGAACGACGCTGTCGCTCACCAACCCCGGCAGCATCGGGACCCAGCACTCGGTGCCGCGACTGATGCCGGGCCAGGGCTGCATCATCGGGGTCGGGGCACTCGAGTACCCGGCCGCCTTCCAGGGCGCCGACGCCCAACTCCTGGCCGATCTCGCCGTCGGCAAGACGATCACGCTGACCAGCACCTATGACCACCGGGTGATCCAGGGCGCCTGGTCGGGCGAGTTCTTGGGCATCATCGAAGACCTGCTCCTCGGACGGCACCATTTCTACGAGGACGTCTTCACCGCGCTCCGCATCCCCTACGCCCCGATCCGCTGGGCACGCGACCTCGAAATCGGGCCCGACAGCGGCGCCGACAAGGCGACGCGGATCCAGGAGCTGATCCACGCATACCGGGTCCGCGGGCATCGCGTGGCCGACGTCGACCCACTCGAGTACCGGCAGAAATCACGTCGGGACCTCGACATCGCGGGCCATGGCCTGACCCTGTGGGACCTCGACCGCGAGTTCGCCACCGGTCTGCTCGGCGGCGAACGCAGGCGGATTCCCCTGCGGGGCATACTCCGGGTGCTGCGGGACTCCTACTGCCGCACCGTCGGCATCGAGTACATGCACATCCAGGATCCGGCCCAGCGGGAGTGGCTCCAGCGGCGAGTCGAGTCGCCGGTCGAGGAACCTTCGCACGACCAGGTGCTGCGCATCCTCGGGAAGCTCAACGAGGCCGAGGCGTTCGAGACGTTCCTGCAGACGAAGTACGTCGGCCAGACCCGCTTCAGCCTCGAGGGCGGTGAGTCGACCATCGCTCTGCTCGACGCCGTCGTGTCCTCAGCCGCACACGCGGGGCTGGAGGAGGTCGCGATCGCCATGGCGCACCGCGGCCGGCTCAACGTGCTGGCCAACATCGCGGGCAAGACCTACGGCCAGATCTTCCACGAGTTCGAGGGCAGCGAGGACCCGCTGGCAGGCGAGGGGTCCGGTGACGTCAAGTACCACCTCGGCACCGAAGGGACCTACCGCGGCGCCGCGGGCGAGTCGATCGCGGTGACCGTCGCCGCGAACCCGTCGCACCTCGACGCGGTCGACGGCGTGCTGGAGGGGATCGTCCGGGCCAAACAGGACCGTCACCCCATCGGCTCGTTCCCGGTGCTGCCGATCATCGTGCACGGCGACGCGGCCATGGCCGGCCAGGGCATCGTGGCCGAGACCCTGCAGATGTCGCAGCTGCGCGGCTACCGCACCGGCGGGTCGATCCGGGTCACCATCAACAACCAGGTCGGGTTCACCACGCTGCCCGGCGACGCCCGGTCCTCGATCTACTCCACCGACGTCGCCAAGGCCGTCCAGGCCCCGATCTTCCACGTCAACGGGGATGACCCCGAGGCCGTCGTCCGGGTGGCCGAGCTCGCCTTCTCCTACCGGCAGGAGTTCCACCGTGACGTCGTCATCGACCTGATCTGCTATCGGCGCCGGGGCCACAACGAGGGCGACGACCCCTCGATGACCCAGCCTCGGATGTACTCGGTCATCGGCACCAAGGAGAGCGTGCGCCGGATGTACTCGGAGGCGGCACTGGACCGCGGCGCCATCTCCGAGGCCGAGTACGAGGCCACCCAACGCGACTTCCAGGACCGGCTCGAAGCGGCCTTCGCCGAGATGCGCAAGCCGTCGGCCGCGGCCGCCGAGAGCATGGCCGACGGCGATCGCCCGTCACTCGTACAGGAACCGGCCGACACCGGTGCTCCGCTCGACCGGATCGCCCGGGTGGGTGCCGTCTTCGCGAGCCCGCCCGAGGGCTTCACCGTGCACCCGAAGCTTCAGCAACTGCTGATCAAGCGCGAGGAGATGAGCCGCGACGGCAAGATCGACTGGGCCTTCGGCGAGCTGCTGGCCGTCGGCACCCTGCTCATGGAGGGCGTCCCGGTGCGGCTGGCGGGCCAGGACTCCCGCCGGGGCACCTTCGCGCAGCGGCACGCGGTCCTGCACGACTACCAGGACGGACGCGAGTGGAGCCCGCTCGGCGACCTCACCGAGGACCAGGGCCGATTCTGGATCTACGACTCGCTCCTGAGTGAGTACGCCGCGATGGGCTTCGAGTACGGGTACTCGGTCGAGAACTCCGACGCCCTCGTGCTGTGGGAGGCCCAGTTCGGGGACTTCGTCAACGGCGCCCAGATCGTCGTCGACGAGTTCGTGAGCTCCGCGGAACAGAAGTGGGGCCAGCCGTCGTCGCTGGTGCTCCTGCTCCCCCACGGCTACGAGGGCAGGGGCCCGGACCACTCGTCCGGGCGGATCGAGCGGTTCCTGCAGCTGTGCGCCCAGCAGAACATGACCGTCGCGTGCCCCTCGACGCCCGCCTCGTACTTCCATCTGCTCCGACGCCAGGCCCGGACGCGGCCGCGCAAGCCGCTGGTCGTCTTCACCCCGAAGTCCGTGCTGCGGACCAAGGCGGCCAGGAGCGACGTCCAGGAGTTCGTGGCCGGCCGGTTCGAACCCGTCATCGACGACGCGTCGGTGCGCGAACCCGGCCGGGTCGAGCGGGTCGTCCTGGTCGCCGGGAAGCTCTACTACGAGCTCCGCGCCGCGCTGACCCGATCACCCGACCCGCGGATCGCCCTGGTGCGGGTGGAGCGGTTCTTCCCGCTGCCCGCCGACGAGCTCGCGGCGACGCTCGCGCGCTACCCCGGTGCCGAGGTGGTCTGGGCCCAGGAGGAACCGCGCAACCAGGACGCCTGGAGCTACCTGCTCACCGAGACGACCGCGACCGGGTTCAGCTCCTCGCTCCGCGTGATCTCGCGTCCGGCCTCGGCCTCGCCGGCGACCGGTTCCGCGGCCCGCCATCAGGAGGAGCAGCAGAAGCTCGTCTCACGGGTCCTCGACGTCGACGACGCGAAGGGAGCCGGCCGCGCGCGCCGATGAGCGCCGGTGCGGGGCGGTACGGGATCAGGTGGTGCTGCCGGACGACGCGGCGAGTCGCGGCCGGGCGCCCACCCAGCCTGCGACCCGGTCGGCGACGTCGTGCGCGGTGATCCCGAGGGTCGTGAGGATCTCCGTGCGGCTGCCGTGCGCCAGAAACTCCTGGGGCAGGGCGACATCGCGCTGGACGACGTCGACCTCGCCGGCCCGCAACGCGTCGGCGAGCGCAGAGCCGAACCCGCCGTGGTGCCCGGAGTCGGCGATCGTCACCACGAGCGGGTGCGCGCTTGCCATCTCGACCAGCGCGGCCGGCACCGGCAGCACCCACCGCGGATCGACGACCGTCGCGGAAACACCCTGCCGCGCAAGGATGTGTGCAGCCTCGACACCCAGCTCGCCGAGAGCTCCCGCGCACACCACCAGAACCGTCGGCTCCGGCGACTCCCACAGCACGTCGACGCCGCCCGTGCGGTAGAGCGCCGGCAGCGACTCGACGACCGGGCCCTTCGCGAAGCGCACCGCGGTGGGCCCGTCGTCGACGGCCACGGCCTCGGCCAGTTCCTCGCGCAACGTCACTGCGTCGCGGGGTGCGGCCACCCGCATCCCCGGCACGACGCCGAGGATCGACAGGTCCCACATCCCGTTGTGCGTGGGCCCGTCGCTGCCGGTCACCCCGGAGCGGTCCAGCACCAGGGTCACCGGCTCGCGATGCAACGCGACGTCCATCATCAGCTGGTCGAACGCCCGGTTCAAGAACGTCGAGTAGAGCGTGACCACCGGGTGCATGCCACCACGGGCCAGGCCCGCCGCCGAGGTCAGCGCGTGCTGCTCGGCGATGCCGACGTCGATGCAGCGCTCGGGGAACTCCCGCTGGAACGCGCCGAGTCCGGTCGGGTGCAGCATCGCCGCGGTGATCGCCACGACGTCGGGCCGCCGGTGCCCGATGCGCACCATCTCCTCTGCGAACACGTCGGTCCAGCCGAGAGGCTTCGGCTTGCTCGACCGGCCCGTCCCCGCGTCGAACGCCGACGGGCTGTGCATCTGCTCGGTCTCGTCGTTCTCGGCCGGGGCGTACCCGTGGCCCTTACGCGTCACCACGTGCACCACGACCGGCCCGCCGAAGCCACGGGCCCGCGCCAGCGCGGACTCCAGCGCGGCGATGTCGTGTCCGTCCACCGGACCGAGGTACTTCAGGCCGAGATCGCCGAACAGCACCTGCGGGCTGATCGCGTCCTTGAGCCCGACCTTGAGCGCGTGCAGGCCGGCGTAGACGGCGTTGCCGACGACCGGTGCGCGGCGCAGCCGTTGCTTGCTCGCCTCCAGATAGGTCTCGTAGCCCGGCTGCAGGCGCAGGGTGGCGAGCCGGTCGGCGAGGCCGCCGATCGTGGGTAGGTACGACCGGCCGTTGTCGTTGACGACCACCACGACGTTGCGGTCCTTGGCCGCGGCGATGTTGTTGAGCGCCTCCCAGGCCATCCCGCCGGTCAACGCGCCGTCGCCGATCACCGCGACGACGCGGCTGTCCTGGCCGCGCAGCGCGTAGGCGTGCGCGATCCCGTCCGCCCATGACAGCGACGACGAGGCGTGGCTGGACTCGACATGGTCGTGCGAGCTCTCCGCCCGGCTGGGATATCCGGACAGCCCGCCGGTCATCCTCAGCCGATCCCACCCGGTCTGACGGCCAGTCAGCAACTTGTGGACGTAGGCCTGATGCCCGACGTCCCAGATCAGGGTGTCGCGCGGCGAGTCGAAGACCCGGTGCAGCGCGATCGTCAGCTCGACGACGCCGAGGTTGGGGCCGAGATGGCCGCCGGTGCGCGACACCGCGTGCACCAGGAACTCGCGAATCTCGGCGGCCAGGCCCGGCAGCACGGAGTGTTCGAGCCGCTTGAGGTCGGCCGGAGACCCGATGGTGGCCAGCACGTTGAGCGCGCGCGACGCCGGCGTGGAAGTGGCACGGCTCGCACCGCCGGGCGGCGCGTCCGGGACGGCCGCCGGGGATCTACCCGGTGGCGTCCGTGTGCCGGCCGGAGCCGGGGTAGCGTCCACCGGGAGCGGCTGTGAAGCTGTCGAGCCGAATCCGGTCCTCGGGGCGTGCGGGGGCTGCTCCTTGAACTCCACGGACCCAACCTAGTTATTCTTGACCTGCGGGTCAAAGAGCTGGCGTGGCCCGGTACTGCCCGCTGGACGGCGTCCCACCCCTCGCCGTCATACTTGACCCGTAGGTACAGAAATGGCTAGTGTCTTCACCTGACGGGTGATCGGCGCCGGCGACAGCCGGGTTGATCGCCCGGAATCGTCGAACCGTCCGGGTGCCGACCCAACGGACGGCCCCGTTTCCATTCCGTGTCGGTTCCTACAGTTTATTTGTTCGGATATTCGGCCGGGCAGATCGTGCATGCCGCCGACGGATCCGGCGTGCGATGTCGAACCGTCCACCCCGAACGTCTGCTGCCGTTCGGCGGCAGTGCGGACACCCGGCCCGTCGGCGAGGAATTCGCCTCGTTTCGCCGCCTGATGCGGAAGTCCGATGGGCCAACAACAGGAGTTCTGTAGATGTCTTCGTTGTCAGTACCGCGTCCGAGCGAGCCGACGGAAACCCACCGTCGACGATGGTGGGGCCTGGCGGTACTAGCAGTCGCGCAGTTGATGCTGTTGGTCGACACCACCGTGGTCAACCTGGCACTTGCCCCCATCCAGCAGGACCTGCATTTCACTCACCTCGGGCTGTCGTGGGTGGTCAACGGCTACACGCTGCCCTTCGGCGGCCTGTTGCTACTCGGTGGGCGGATCGCTGACGCGCTCGGCCGCAGGCGCGTCTTCCTTGCCGGCCTGGCCCTGTTCGCGGTCGCGTCGGCGATCGGGGGACTCGCCGGCTCGCCGTTCGCGCTCGTACTGAGTCGGGTCTTGCAGGGCGTCGGCGGAGCATTGGTCGCGCCGGCGGCGTTGTCACTGGTGGCGGTGCTGTTCACCGGGCCGTCGGAACGGGCCAGTGCATTGTCGATCTGGGGAGTACTGCGCGGGCTCGGGGCCGTACTCGGCGCCGTACTCGGCGGAATCCTCGTGAGCTATCTGTCGTGGCGATGGGTCTTCTTCATCAACCTGCCCATCGCCGCTATTGCCCTTGCACTCGCGCCTCGCCTCGTGCCGGAGAGTCGTGCCCCTCAGCGAGGACGTCCCGACATTGCCGGCGGGGTCCTGGTGACCGCAGCGATCACCTTGTTCGTCTACGGGCTGCTGGCAGAGGCTGATCACGAGTGGGCGTCGGCCTTCGTGATTGCTCCGGTCGCGGCGGGCGTTCTCCTGCTCGCCATCTTCTGCGTCGTCGAGTCGAAGGTGCTCAACCCGTTGGTGCCACTGAGCTTCCTGCGATCCCGGCGCCGGGCGATCGGCAATCTCGTGTTGCTGTCATACAGCGCGGCGATGGGCGTGCTGTTCTTTTCCATGGCGCTGTACCTGCAAGAGGTGCTGCACTATCCGGCGTTGTGGTCCGGCCTTTCGTTCCTTCCGATCGGCCCGTTCTTCATGCTGACCGGTGGACTGAATGCTCGCCTGGTACCCAGGATCGGCACCCGCCCGGTCATAGTGACCGGCCTCTTGCTGATCACGGCGGCGTTCGCACTGTTTGCACAGGTGGGTGTCGGTGGATCGTACGTGCGGACGGTGTTGATCGGCATGATCCTCTTCCCGATGGGCGCCGGCTTCGCCGTCATCTCTTCCATGATCGCCAGCGTCGACGGCGCCACGGGAGAGGACGCCGGCCTGGCCAGTGGCATCAACAACACCGCGCAGCAGGTCGGCACAGCACTTGGCCTGGCCGCGCTGGTGTCCGTCGGTGACAGCCACACGGCCAGTCTGTTGCGGGCCGGCGTCGACGCCGGCCAGGCGGCTGCCGCTGGCTACGCGACAAGTTTCGCGGCCACCGCAGTCCTGATGGCCGGCACCGCCGTGCTGGCGATGGTCGGCATGGGCGCCGACCGCGACCGCAAATGACCGACGGAGATCACCAGAGCGAGAAGAAGCTGCGCAGCGGGTGCGGATGGTAGGAGTCGAACAGCGCAAAGTTGATGAATGGGGCAGCGGCCACTCCGAGCAGGGCAAAGGTGTGGTTGAGCCTTGTCATCGTCTGCAGGTAACGGCGGTTGCCATCGACGTCGATGGCCTCGTCAGGGGACGGCTCTTGGTCCCCCGAGTCGGGCGGGCCGGCTGGGGGTTCGCGTCGCGTGACCACCGTGCCGACCAAGGCCGCGGCGCCGGTGAGAACCGTGCCGGCGACGAGCACATCCTTGGCCGTCACCATGACCTTCGCGTCTCTGTCGAGGGACCGGCCGCGCAGAGTACGTCGCTCACTCAGCCATCCGGTCGCGATGGCGGCGTTGACGAGCAGTTCGGGTCCACCGGCGGCTCGGGGTCGCCCGCCGCGGGCGAGCGTCGGTCCGCCGAACGCGGCGGCGGCCAAGCCGAGGCGGCCGATCGAAGCTGCCGTGGTCTGCATGATCGTCATCATTGTTACCACCCTTTCATCAGGTGAACAGCCGGAAGATTGTTCCAGGCCGGTAAGAGCGCAATACGTTGAAGTTCACGCGAGGCGTGAAACCGATTGCACCGGCCGCCAGGGCGCGATTGAGAATCTTCAGCGCCATGAACCATTCGTAGTAACGTTTCCCGCGGCGGGAGGCGGCGGCCGCGAGGTTGCCCTCCGCGTCCAGCGGCGGCCCCTGCGGGAACTCCCGCTTGACGAGTTGACTCGCGGCGATAGCGGCGATGTTCGTGAGCGCGGATCCGATGACGGCGAGATCCTTCAGCCTGACCGCATCGTCGGTGGCTTGATCGAGGTGACGTTCCGTCCTCAGGGTGTGCTGCTCGATCAGCCAGCCCCCGACAAGCATCGCGTTCGCCGCGACATCGAATCCGCTCCACAGTCCGCCGGCCCGGGCGCGACCTGTCGCACCGGGGTCGGGAGGCTGCGGACCGCCGACGAAAGCGGCGGCAGCGCCCAACTGATGGATGGATGCCGCGGAGGTCGTGAGCAAACTCATCAGTGCTCCTCGCGTCGAATGTGTGATCTAGAAGTAGATGTCCGTTCACATGCCACGCTATGAATTTTTGACCTGTGGGTCAAGTTTGACGATGGATATTAATCGTGACGGCAGTCACACACCTCAGGACCGCTGGTCGTGACGCCGTAGCCGCCTCCCGGCGTCATCCCGCAAGATCATCGATCTCGCCGAGACTGCGCAGCGAGCCGCGCCGGAAACGGTCACGAGCACCCGTGCCACTTTCGCGGTGATCACGATGGGCCAGCTGTCCCGTCGCTGTTTAGCTGACTATTGCGCACTATGGTCGCTCAATGGAGCTGAGGCAGGTCGAGCACTTCCTCGCGGTGGCGCGGTGCGAAAGCTTCACGGGGGCCGCGCAGGAGGTGCACGTGGTGCAGTCGGCGTTGAGCGCGTCGATCCGCAAGCTCGAGGCCGAACTGGGGACGGCGCTGTTCGAGCGGACCACCCGCCGCGTGGCGCTGACCGAGGCAGGGCGGGCGCTGATGCCACTGGCGCACCGGATCGTCGCGGACGTGGTAGCCGCGCGTGGCGAGATGGCGGCGGTCACGGGCCTGACGAGCGGGCGGGTGTCGATCGGGACGATCCAGACCCTGAGCGTTGTGGACCTGCCGGTGAAGCTCGGAGACTTTCGGGTGCGCTATCCGGGTATCCGGATCCACGTACGTGACGGCACCGTGCCCGACCTCGCGGCCGCTGTCGCGAGCGGTGAGCTCGACCTGGCGTTCCTGGCCGGCGACGGACCCCTGGCCGAGGAACTGTTCGGCTTCGGACAGTGGAGCCAGCAGTTGGTGCTGCTGTGCCACCCGGGCCACCGGCTGGAGCGCCGCCGCCGCGTCCGGCTCGCGGAGCTCGACGACGAGCCGTTCCTCGATTTCAGCGGCAGCGGTATCCAGGCGATGGTCGCCCGCCGTTTCGCCGACGCGGGGCTGCGGCAGAACCGCGTGTGCGAGGCGACGCATATGCCCTTGCTGGTCGAGCTGGTGTCGGCGGGACTGGGCGTGACGATCGTCCCGCAGCCGGTGGCCGAGAAGTCCGGGCTGCCGTTCGCGCGGCTCGAACAGCCCAGCTTCAGCCGCGCGATCCACCTGGCGGGCCGGGGTCCGACGCCGACGAACCCGGCGGCTCGAGCGTTGCTGGCGCATCTGCTGGCGTGACCTGGTGCGGCTTGACGGGCGCGAACAGGAACCCGCACCCGACGAGCGCGAGGGCCATCCCCACAGTGGTGTAACCAACCAGAACGGCGACCACGGCCAGTGCGAGCGATTGGACGCCGAACCGCCGCAGCAGCCGAACGAGGTCGGTGGTCTCGGTGTCCGCCATGGTTCGAATGTTGGCCTCGCGGCAGTGATGAGTCCAACGCACAGTAATGCTGCAATTCAGCTCTCGAATCGCTGAATCAGACGCAGAAGCAGACCAGGCGGTGCTCACAGCCCGACAGCCGATCACCATCCAACGCCGCGCCTCCGACAGCGGAGTCGTCATGATCACCGGAGACTCGAACGTCAAGCATCAGGTGGGACCGGACAGCGGGGTTGCCCGGTGCGACAGGGATGGGCTCGGCGTCACCGAATAATCAACCCCGTCGGGGAGTCCAGGAGGTGTCGAGTCCAGTGGACCACTGCCTAGGCTCGCGGGCATGCCGGACACGCAGTACGAAGATCTGCTCCGCCGCGTGCTCGACACGGGCGCCCGCAAGGAGGACCGCACCGGCACAGGTACGCGGTCGGTCTTCGGCCACCAGCTGCGCTACCGGCTGTCCGACGGCTTCCCGCTGATCACGACGAAGAAGGTCCACTTCCGCTCGATCGCGTATGAGCTGCTGTGGTTCCTGCGCGGCGACGCGAACGTCACGTGGCTACAGGAGAACGGCGTCACGATCTGGGACGAGTGGGCGGCGCCGGACGGTGATCTCGGCCCGGTCTACGGCGTGCAGTGGCGGTCATGGCCGACTCCGGACGGCGGGCACGTCGACCAGATCAGCGAGGTGCTGCGCACGCTGCGCGAGGACCCCGACTCTCGGCGGATCATCGTGTCCGCGTGGAACGTCGCCGATATCCCGCGGATGGCGCTGCCGCCGTGCCACGCGTTCTTCCAGTTCTACGTCGCCGACGGCGAGCTCTCCTGCCAGCTCTACCAGCGCAGCGCAGACCTGTTCCTCGGTGTGCCGTTCAACGTCGCGAGCTACGCGCTGCTGACGCACATGGTCGCCGAGCAGGTGGGCCTCGGCCTCGGCGACTTCGTCTGGACCGGAGGCGACTGTCACATCTACGACAACCACGAGGACCAGGTCCGCACACAGCTCGCACGCCAGGCGCGACCGTTCCCCACGCTGAGCCTGAAGCCGGCGGACAACCTGTTCGCCTACACCTACGAGCACATCGCACTCGACGGGTACGACCCTCACCCCGGCATCAAGGCACCGGTGGCGGTGTGATCGGGCTCGTCTGGGCGCAGTCGGCGAACGGTGTCATCGGCCGCGACGGCGCGCTGCCGTGGCACCTGCCGGAGGACCTCAAGCATTTCCGCTCGCTGACCGCAGGCGCGACCGTGCTCATGGGCCGCCGTACATGGGAGTCGCTGCCGCCGCGGTTCCGGCCGCTGCCGGGCAGGCGCAATCTTGTGCTGTCGCGCACGCCGCAGGAGGGCGTGGAGACGTTCCCCGACCCGCCGCAGGCACTCGCTGCGGTGTCGGGGGACGCGTGGGTGATCGGCGGCGCGGCGGTGTATCGGGCGGCGCTGCCGTTCGCGGATCGGATCGTGGTCACCGAGATCCGAGAGTTCTTCGACGGTGACACCCACGCGCCGGATGTCGGCCGCTCGCCGGACTCCGTCGGAGCATGGCAGGAGTCGTCGACCGGGCTGCACTACCGGTTCCTGACCTGGGACCGGGCTTCGAGATCGGCGCCCTAGCCGCTGGACTGCAAGATCGATCTCGGCTAGCGATATCGCCATGCATTAAATCGCCTCGAAACTTTTCACGTCCTTCGGCATGGTCCAACACTCGGCCCACGACGTCGTGGGTTCTGCCTACGACGAAGCCACGCGATGCTCGCCGGAGTCGCCTGGAGTCGCCGGGGGAAATGGCTCAGGTTGCCGTTACCAGGAATACGTACCGGTTCATGCTGTACAGGTAGTCGCCTTCAGCGCTGCGAGCGCGAAGATCGGCGCGCCACGCTTGGGCATCGGCCTCGGTCAGGCCCTGCCGACCTACGACGAAGTCGGCCATCGTGTCCATCATGCGGCTGCTGAACGAATCCGCCGCCATCTGCGGGTTGAACATCACGTACACCTGCTGTCCGGTGATCTCGAATCCGGATCGGCGCAGCAGCCCGGGGAGGGTCCGCGGCAGGCGCGGGTGCGCGAGGTGCTCCTCCCACGCCGCCAGGACGCGTCGGTGCAGCTCCCGGTCGGCCGTGTGCCACACGAGCGAATCCGCGTCCGTGTCGAGGATCAACGCTCGCCCGCCGGGCCGCAGGACCCGTCGCAGCTCGCTGAGCGCCCCCGTGATGTCGACAACGTACTCATAGACCTGTGTCGACACCGCGGCGTCGAATGTGCCGTCGGGATACGGCAGCGCGCCGGCGTCTCCTTCGTCGGTATGGGCCCATGGCATACCGTTGGTGCGAGCGGCCGCTAGCTCGTTCATCGCCGCGCTCTGCTCCAGACCGTGCGTCGCGCCCGTCGGGCCGACCGCATGTGCGATCGACGCCAGCAGATAACCCGGCCCGGATCCGACGTCGAGCACACGCTCGCCGGGCTGTGGGGCGAGCAACGACATCACATATTTCCGTTGCGCCTCGACATCAGGGCTCGCATACAGTCGCTCGGTACGTCGCGCGCCGTTGCCGTCGAACTTCAACATGGTCATATCTCCCGTACTACTACGTGGGCCCGTCGCAAGCCTCGGTGTCACAGTCGATCAACGCCACCGGATCCGTCCCGATCATTGTGTGGGGTACCCAGGGGCCGGCCGCCACGGTCGGGATGGGGCCGCGGCCGTCGTACCGGGAGGCGGCAGGGTCAACCGGTCAGTCGGTGCGGACCGCCGCGGGCCGCCGCGGGCGCCTGCCGTCAGGGGTTCCATGCCGTCATCGTCTAGCTGCCACCACAGTGGCGCCACGACCAGTTGCCTCCTTGCTGGGAGGCATGGCCTCCCAGCCGAGTTAGCATGGCGAGCGTGGAGCTGCGCCAAGTGCGCTACTTGGTTGCGGTCGCCGAGGAGCTGAACTTCAGCCGAGCTGCCAAACGCCTGCTGATCGCAGGCCCCTCCCTGTCCCAGCAGATCAAGGCGCTCGAACGGGATCTGGGCGTACGCCTGTTCGATCGCGACCGCCGCTCGGTGTCGCTCACTCCGGCCGGGGCTGCTCTACTGCCGTACGCCCGTGACCTGGTGGAACGGTCCGACGACCTCAAACGCCGCGCCGTCCGGCTGTCCGAGTCCGATCCGGTACGGCTCGGCTACGTCACGTGGCTTCCGGCCGACCTGCCCACCCGTACCGCCGCCGCGGTACGGCTGCTCCTCGACGTGTGGACCGGGCCCTCCCACACGCAGGCCGACCGAGTCGCCGACGGCAGCCTGGACCTCGCGGTGTGCTGGGTGCGGACCGAGGACGTGAAACGGCGCGGCCTGCACGCCCGGACCATCGGCGCCCACTGGCTTTACGCCGTTGCCGCCGATACCGATACCGGCGAAATTCCCGCCCGGGACACCGTCATCCTGGTCGACGACGACACCACGTCCTGGTCGTCCTGGAACGCCTACGCCGAGGAACTGGCCCGGGGCACCGGCGCACGCGTGGTAGGCATCTCCGACGGAGGCATCACGGGCCCGGCCTTCTTCGACCACGTCCGCCGCAGCAGCCGACCGGTGATCTACGCCCCCATGGGCCACTCCACGCCCCTGCCGCGCGACCTGGTGCGACGCCCGGTCGTCACCCCGGAAATCTATTGGACCTGGCTGCTCGTCTGGCGTGCGAATGAAGACCGGCCCGCCGTCCTCGCCGCCGTCGACGCACTCTGCGAGGGCGTCGGCGATATCGGCATCCACTCCTCTGACGCATGGGTCCCGGAGGGAACCGACACCGGCGCTCGGCACCACCGCTGACGTGGTCGACCCTGTGAACGACACCGCCGGCGCTCCGTGGCCCCGATGCCAGCGCTTGCGCGACCGCATCGCCGGTCCGCGGGTGCGCGGCCGCTAGATGCGGTGCTCGGTGAGCGCGTCGGCGCTGAGTTGCTGGGCCGTTCGCGACCGGTCGATGTCGGAGAGGAACACCGCGACGTAGAGGGCGTCGAGCACCGCGATGTGGGCGATGCGACTGGTGATGGCTTCCATGCGGAAGTCGGTCTCGCGGGACCCGGCGACGAGCGCGACGTCGACGAGTTCGGTGAGCGGGGAGTTGAAGAAACTGGTGATGGCGATGGTGGCAGCGCCGGCTTGCTTGGCGGCGCGGACCGATCCGAGAGACTCACGTGTCTGCCCCGTGTGACTGAAACACAACAGGACGGCGTCCGGGCAGAGCAGCCGGGCAGCGACGTGCTGGACATGCGGATCGTAGGGGGCCTCGGCCCGCAGGCCCGCCGTGCGGAAGCGGTAGCCGGCGTCCTGGGCGAGCGGTCCGGAGGTGCCGACGCCGATGCACAGGAGCTGTCGAGCACCACGCAGCAGGTCGACAGCCCGCGTGAAGGACGCGGCGCTGACCGTGTGGGCGGCCGCGGTGACAGCCGTCGCCGTGCTGGCGAGGACCTTCGTCAGGATCGTGGCCGTGGGGTCACCGACGACGACGTCCTCGTGCAGGCCGCGGTCGGCGGGGATGGTCTCGGCGGCCAGACGGATCTTGAGGTCGGCGAAGCCGCGAAGCCCGACGTCCTGGCAGAACCGCACCACCGTGGCCACCGACGTCTCCGTGCGTTGGGCGAGGTCGGTGACGGTGAGGTGGATGACGTCGAGTGGGTTGTCCAGAATCGTCTGACCGATGCGGCGCCCGCGGGTGGTGAGCGCAGGCATGCGGGCTCGGATGTGTGCGACGACGGAGCCTGCAGGCGGATCGCCGCTGGCTGTGGTCACGGGGCGAATGATGTCACGACCGCTGCCACAGGGCCGCGGTGGCGAGTTCGGCCCCCTGCACGAGGCTGCTGAGCTTGGCCCAGGCGAGCTGTGGCGACACGGCGAGGAAGGTGGCGTAGGACGCGAAGCCGCAGTCTGTGCCGGCGAGGACGTGTTCGCGGCCGACGATGGAGGCGTAGCGGGTGATGCGTTCGGCGACCAGTTCGGGGTGCTCGACGTAGTTGCTGGAGGTGTCGATCAGGCCCGGGATGATGACCTTCTCCTCGGGCAGCTGCACGTCGTGGAAGACCTTCCACTCGTGGGAGTGGCGGTGGTTGGCCGACTCGAACGCCAGCCCATTGGGGCGCAGCCGCAGGACGGTGTCGATGATGTTGTGGAGCTCGATGTCGCGATGGTGGGGCCCTTGGTAGTTGCCGTAGCAGAGGTGGACTCGCACCCGATCGGGATCGATGTCGCGGACTGCGTGGTTGATCGCGTCGACGTGCACGGCGGCACGCTGCTGGAAGGCGGCGACGTCGAGGTGGGTGTACTTGATGTGGCGGCCCATCGCGAGATCGGGCGCGTCGATCTGCAGGATGAACCCGGCGTCGGTGATGGCCTGGTACTCCTCGCGCATCGCCTCGGCGAGGGCGAAAAGGTAGGCGTCCTCTGTGTCGTAGTGCGCGTTCGGCAGGTAGAGCGAGATGACGCCGGGCGACGCCGCGTTCATGAACGGTTCGACTCCCGCCTCCTCCCCCAGCGCGGCGCGGAAGTTGTCCATGTCGGTACGGAGGTCCGCCTGCCCGATGTAGGTCACCTCGCCGGTACAGCTCGGGGCGGTGGTAGGAAGGCCTGCGAGTGAGGTCTCGGCCATTCCGGGGTAGTCGTCGAGGTCTGCGATGCGCAGGCCGCCGCCCTCGGGGACCTCGGCGTCCTCGAAGCCCGAGAGCCGCTCCGTCACGTAGGTCGCGTAGCCGATCTTGCTCATCTCCCCGTCGCTCACCACGTCGAGGCCTGCGTCAGTCTGGGTGCGAACCACGTCCGCGACTGCGGCGCGGATCGTCGCGGGCAGGCGATGCAGCGCGTCCGAGTCGAGGGTGCCGTTCTCGCGGGCCAGGACCGTTTCGGCGAGGTCGGCAGGCCGGGGAAGGCTGCCGACGTGAGTGGTCAGGATGCGGTCTGTGCTGCGTCTCATCGGATGCCTCCACGGCGGGGACGGAGATGTCGAAGTTAGGGAGCCGACGAAACCTGTCACCGAACGCGGCGTGAACACCGTAATGAAACTTCGTTTCATCGTTGGTTGCTCTCTTGAAGACCTCATCCGACGCTATCTAACGTCCGTAGCCATGACGACGACATCCCGGGCCGAGGAAGCCGGCGGGGCAACTCCGACAATCGAGCGCTACCGGTCCGCCGTCCTACGCCTCGCGGGGTTGTCGGCGTGATCTCCACCCGTGCGTCCGATCCCATGGTCGTGCTCGCCGTGGGCGACGTGGTCGGCGCAGAGGCGGCCGGCTGGCTGGCCGACCGGCTCCCGGCCCTGCGCGAAGAGGTCGCAGCCGACTGGGTCGTGGTGAACGCCGAGAACTGCGCCGTCACCGGCCCGTCGCCGATGAACGGGTTCGGGATGACCGTCGATGTCGTCGACACCCTGCTCGAGGCCGGCGTCGACGCGATCACCGGCGGCAACCACTCCTGGGACGGTCCCGACGTCGACACGGTGTTGGCCTACGCCCAGGTGGTGAGGCCGGCGACCCGACCATGCGCGGGCACGTCCTGCCACGTGGCACCGGCTTCGTCACGGAACTGGGCATGACAGGCCGGCTCGGTTTCACCGGTGGCGGCTTCGACCCCGCGCATTTCGCCGCGAGACTGCGAGGAGAGGACATCTCGGCGCTGCCCCCGTACGAGCTGGCGACCGGTCCACTCGCACTGGGCGCCGTCGCCATCCACCTCGACGTGGCCGGCTCCACCCGAACCATCACGCGAATCCACTAGACCCCGCGCCCGCTCGGGGTCAGCACAGAAGACACTGTTGATCGCCTGCCGTCTCGGGGCCGCTCTGCCGCACAGCACGCCTCCCGGACGAGCGCCGCATCGACAGATTGGGGAAGTCCGTACCAGTGGACACTGGTCGCAGCCAGCGGCAGCGGGCCATCCTCCGATTCGCGGTCGACCCCGCACAGGATCTGGTCGCATACGCTCGGCGGCTCTGACCGGTCGCTAGCCCTGGGCGCCGCGCGCGGCGCGCCATCAGTGCGAGGTGACGGGGACGCCCATCCTGCCGAAGAACTCGACCATTCCCCGTGGAGAGTCGTCGGCGAAACACAGATCGAGCCCACGGGCGGACTGCCGGGCGGCGGCCTCGGCGCGCGGGAACATCGCCGTCTCGTACTGGTGGAGCGCGCCCTCCACGTCGTCACCGTGCTCGATCAGCGCCAGCGCCAGCTCACGGGCGTCGTGCATCGCGGCGTTCGCGCCCTCGCCTGCGAATGGCGACATCAGGTGGGCGGCGTCGCCGATCAGGGTCACGCCCGGGATGCGCGGCCACGAGTGGCCGATGGGCAGGGCGTAGATCCGGCGAGCCACGATCTCGTCGTCGCAGTGGCGGATCAGGTTGGTCAGCGCCGGGGTCCAGTCGGCGAACTCCGCCAGCAGAGCGGTGCGGGCGGCGGCCACGTCCGACCAGTCGACGCCGCGCGTCTCGATCCAGTCAACGGCGGTCCGCAGCATGGCTCCCAGGTGCAGGTCGCGGCCTCCGTGCCCGCCGAGGTTCTTGTTGTCCGACAGGGCGAACAGGCTCCCGGTGCCGACCAGGGCGGCCGAGGCGGGCAGCTTGGTCGGGGCATCGGTGACGTGGAACTCGACGTAGCTGATCCCGGCGTACTCCGGGGAGGCACTCGAGAGCAGGGGCCGGACTCGCGACCAGGCGCCGTCGGCCCCGATCAACAGATCGGCGGTCCGGCGCGAGCCGTTGGCGAAAGCGAGCTCGAACCGTCCGTCGTCCAAGCGGTGGGCCCGGCTGAGCTTGTGGTCCCAGACGATCCGTCCCGGGTCGAGCGAATCCAGCAGCAGGGCGCGCAGTTCCGTCCGGTCGATCTCGGGTCGTCCGCTTTCACCCGACCCGTCGTCAGGGGCCTGGTCGATGAAGACGGTGCCCGCCTTGTCCATCACCCGCATCGCCTCCGCCTGCGGCCGGGTCAGCCGGCGGAACTGCTCGTGCAGTCCCGCTTCGCGCAAGGCCAACTGGCCGGACTCGACGTGCAGGTCGAGCAGGCCGCCCTGCCGCCGGGAGTCGGCGGTGGCGTCGAGTTCGTAGACGGTGCTGGCGATGTCGTGCTGCTGCAGGATGCGGGCCAGCACCAGCCCGCTGAGGCCGCCGCCTACGACGGCGATGGACAGGGCGGACGAAGAGGGCATGTCGATACCTCGAATTGCGTCGGCGGTAAGACGTGTACAGCGTATGCGACTGGTCGAGTACACCGTAAGCGTCCCGTAGGATTCCCGCAATCCACGCGAGGAGCGCTGCCGTGACCGACGAACCGCCGCCCGTCATCTGGGCACGTCTCTCCAGCCAGGGGCGGGGGCCAGCGCGCACCCTCGACCACAGGGCCATCACCGCGGTCGCGATCGCCCTGGCCGACGAGGACGGGGTCGACGCGGTCTCGATGCGCAAGGTCGCGGCGCGGATGGACCACAGCCCGATGGCGCTCTACCGGCACGTCGGCAGCAAGGACGACCTGACCGAGCTGATGTACGACGCGGTGCTGGGTGAGTTGGACCTGACCGGGATCCCGTCCGGGAGCTGGCGGGCCGACGTCGCCCGGCTGGCCCGGGAGACACGCCGGCTGCACCACGCCCACCCGTGGATCGCCCGGTTCGGGCACCGGCCGACCCTCGGGCCCAACGCCCGGCAGTTCCTCGAAGCCGGTCTGGCCTGCGTGGACGGGCTCGGTCTCGACATCGACGCGATGATGGACCTGCTGTCCACCGCCCTGCAGTTCACCCGGGGGTTCGTCGTGCAGGAACTGGGAGAGGTCGAAGATCAACGGCGCACCGGCCTGGACTTCGCGGGCTACCAGCGCCAGACCGGGCCGTTCATCTCGAAGTTGCTGCAGGAGGGCAAGCTCCCGTACCTGCGGCGGCTGATCATCGAGGCCGAGGACTCCCCCGATCCGGACGTGGTGTTCGAACGTCGCCTGACGATGGTGCTCGACGGGCTGGCGGCGGGGATCGGCCGCCCGGGCTGACGACGGGTTCATCTCCCGACCGATAGCGGAGGGCGGCGGGAGAGCTCAGCCCTGGCGCTCGTGGACCGGCTGGAGCTCGGCTCGGGGGCGGTGGCGATGCGGTACGAGCAGATCCAGACCCACGACGAGCAGAAGCGCCTGTCGAGAAAGATGTCGAAAACGACCCTGAGCGTTCCCAGGTCGCGAGGCAGCCTGGCGATCGCCGGACGCGGCCGCTACAGCGTCGCGGAACCAGGACGTCGGCGCAGCTCCCCGAAGACCAGCGGCACGAACAGGACGCACAGTACGGCGATGACCACGGCGACCCACTGGGTGGCGACCTCCAAACCGTGCTGTGCCGCCAGCAGCCCGAGCCCGATCACCGGAGCGCCGAGACCGAGGTAGCTCACCACGTAGTAGGTACTCGTGACCGCGCCACGCTCGGACGGCGGGGTGGTCTCGGTGATCTCCCGCAGCGCCCCGGAGTACACGAGCCCGTGCCCCACGCCGGTGCTCAGCATGGCCGGCACCGTGACGACAGCGCCTGCACCCATGTCCGCGAGCACGAGCAGAGCCAGACCGAGGGCCAGTGCGCCCAGTCCCCAGGCCTGTGCGGGCAGCGGGCGCAGCCGCCGGAACACCAGCTGCGCCGCGCCGGAGGTGCCGATCATGAGTGCCAGCGCACTGGCCGTGAGTGCCAGGTTGGTGGTGCCGAGCAGGTCACCGACCAACGACGGCAGCACCGCGGAGAACGCTCCGAGCACACCCCAGGCCAGGAACGACGAGGCGCTCGCCACGAGGAAGGTGCGACGGACATCCGCCGGGACACCGAGGCGGGCCGGGCGCCACCGACCGCCTGCGGCAGCTGCTCGTCCCGGCGCCGCGCAGACCACCGCCACCAGCGCGACCACCACTGCCGCGGCGTGCACGACGAACGCCAGCTGCAGTGGTGCCGGTGCGTACTGGGCCAGGAGCCCGCCGAGCAACGGCCCCACCGCCAGACCGAAGGTGATGCACGCTGTTGCGGTCATGGCCACCCGCCGATGGCCCCGCGCGGGGTCACCGGGCATGATCCGCCCGACACTGTCAGCCAGGGTCGCCTGGGCGGCCGCGGTGGCCGCCCCCATGCCGAACCCCTGGGCCAGGCGGGCCGCGAACAACCAGCCGACACCCTGCGCGGAAGCGAACAGCGCGTCACCGGCCAGGAACGCGAGAAGCCCGACGATCATCGGCACGCGCCTGCCCACCACGTCGGAGAGCGGTCCGAACACCAGCAGGCAGGGCAGGATCACCGCGACCGCGATGGCGTAGAGCAGGGTCTGCGTCAGCGCGGAGAATCCCAGATCGGCACGAAACGTTCCGTATAGAGCGCTGGGCAGGTTGTTGCCGACGTACAGCACGGCCAGAGCCACCGCTCCCGCCATGAACGCCGGTGATGCCCATGCCGCACGCGGAGCGGCGTGACGAATCCGGTTGAGCATGGGGAGCAGCGTAGGCCTTCAGACTTTCGTTTCACCAGTCAGCGAGGCACCGGCAGGCAGTGTCCCTCCCCACAGGTCCGACGTCAGATCGAGGTGAACGGGTCGTCGGGGTCCGGTCAGGGCCCGCGGCCTGAACGACGTCGTCCATCTCGGGTGAGATCACGTACGCCTCGACGTACGAGGGGTAGGACTCCCATGCGCAATCAGGGCGCGGGTACGAAGCGGGGGCCGCTGGTTTCAAAAGCGGAGAGGTTCTGCCGCACGTATTGTTCGACCGACAGCGGCGGCTGCCCACCCAGCTTCTCGATGTTGTCGTTGGTGCCGGCGAACACGCCGTTCTGGTAGTCGACGGCGACGTTGCTGAGGTGCTGGACGAGATGCTCGTCGTGCCCGCGCTCGCGCATCGCCAGGGCGAACTCCTCAACGCTGATCGGCTCGTAGTGCACGGGGATGCCGAGTGAGGTGGCCATTACCCCGGCGATCTCGTGGTGGTTCTGCTCGACCGGGCCGTGCAGGGTGTAGACCGCGTGGTTGTGCGGTTCGGGGTCGCGCAGCAGCGCGGCGATCACGCGGGATTGGTCGGCCGCGGCGATCGGGGCGTGGCGGCCCTCGCCGAACGGGAGCCGCAGATAACCCTCGCCACCCCGCCTCTCCCACTGCACCGTCAGCCATTCGGCGAAGAAGGTCGGCCGGATGTGTGTGGTGAGCAGGTTGGTCCGGTCGAGCAGACGCTCGCACAACCAGTGTTGCCGGGCGGCGTTGCTGCCCGCCTCGCGGCGGGCGGAGATCTGCGACATGTTGACCACCGACCGAACCCCGGCCTCGGTCGCCGCCTGGGCGAAGATGACGGTCGACTCCACCAGGCCCGGCAGGATCGGGTGGCAGAAGTAAACGCCGGTGACCCCATGCAGCGCAGTGGTCATGCCGTCGAGGTCGTGCAGGTCGGCCACGACGATCTCGGCGCCGGCCTCGGCCAGCGCGCGGGAGCGTTCGTCCTCCCGATGCACCATCGCCCGGGCGCGATGGCCGCGCTGGAGCAGCAGTTTGATCGCGCCGCCTCCGGTCCTGCCGGTCGCACCGGTGACCAGGAACAGCCTGTCATCGTGAGTCATCTGAACACCTTTCGTAGGACTACCACTTGCTGGCGAAGGGAGAACAGCGCGTCTCGGGGCTCGACTCTCGGACGCCGAGTGCTGTCCATGCGGTGACACGGCCTCTGTGGACGCAACAAGCCACTGGCCGTAGTCCTCGACGATCCGCACCACCTCGGCGGGCTCGCCGTCGATAGGGTGCGTCGCTCGTGTGGGTCCCGGAACTGTCACGGTTCCACAAATTCACGCCACGTCGGCGCTGTACGGACCTCCTGGACCGCCATCAACTGCGGATGAGATCGGCGGCTTTCTCGGCGATCATGATCGTGCCTGCGTTGGTGTTTCCCCGCACGATTCGTGGCATCACGGAGGCATCCACGACGCGTAGTCCGCCCATTCCGCGCACCCGCAGGTGGGGGTCCACGACGGCGTCGTCGCCTGTGCCCATCGCGCAGGTGCCGACCGGGTGGTACATGGTCTGCGTCCATCGGCGGGCATACGCGGCCAGGGCGCCCTCGTCGAGGTCGGTCGGGATCGGAAGCAGCGGTTCGACCAGGTACTGCGCCACAGGGTCGGTCTCCGTCATGGCGATCGTGTTCTGCAGTCCGTGGACGAGATCGTCGAGGTCGCGCTGGTCGTCGTACAAGGCGAGGTCGATCTCCGGACGGCCCAGGGGGTCGGCCGATCGCAGTTTCACGGCGCCGCGGCTGCGGGGCGCGAGCAGCGAGACGGCGGTCGTGAAGCAAGGGCGGCCGGGCGGAGCGAGGGTGTCCGCGAACGGCATAGCGCCGGCGTGCACCTGCATGTCGGGCACGGTCAGGCTGCCGCGGGTGGAGAAAAAGGCGCACATCTCGGAGGGGCTGGTGGCCAGGGGGCCGCGCCGGCGCTGGGCCCAGAGTGCCCGTGCCTCCGGGGTGGCGGCGAGGTCGGCGAGGTCGGGTCCCGTGATCACCTGGATCACCGGCACGGTGGGGTGGTCGTGCAGGTTGGACCCGACTCCTGCTAGGTCCACGACGACGTCGATGCCGAACTCACGGAGGTGGTCGGCGGGACCGATACCCGAGAGCAACAGCAGCTGCGGGGAGTTGATGCTTCCGCCGCACAGCAGGATCTCCGCGTCGGCACGGACGGCGACCTCGTCGTCTTTGCCGGCGCCGTCACGCTCGCGGTAGACGACACCGACCGCGCGGCCGTTCTCGACGACCACCCTGGTCACCTGCGCGCCGGTGCGGACCTCGAGGTTGGGCCTTCCCAAGGCCGGCCGCAGGTAGGCATCCGCCGCGGACCAGCGCTGCCCGTCGTGGCAGGTCAGCTGGAATGGACCGGCCCCCATCTGGGACTCGCCGTTGAAGTCGTCCGTGCGGCGCAGCCCCCACTCGGCCGCTGACTCCACCCAGGCCAGGCAGACCTCGTGATCGAACACCTTGTCCTCGACCCGCAACGGCCCGTCGGTGCCGTGAAGCGGCCCGGCCAGGCGGTTGTTGCCCTCCGCGCGGACGAAGTACGGCAGCACGCCGTCGAACCCCCAACCGGCCGCGCCGTGATGGTCACGCCAGCCGTCGTAGTCGGCGCGGTTGCCTCGGATGTAGACCATGGCGTTGAGCGAGGAGGACCCGCCGAGCATCCGGCCGCGCGGCATGCGGACCGAGGTGCCGGTGTGGGTCTGTCTGACGGTGCTATAGCCCCAGTCACACTCGGTGCCCATCAGCGTCGCGAAAGCCGCCGGGATCCGCACCGCCGGCGGCGTGTCCTCACCCCCGGCCTCCAGAAGCAACACCCGCCGGCCCGGGTCCTCGCTCAACCTCCCGGCCAGCACGCAACCAGCACTGCCGGCGCCCACGATCACGTAGTCGAACACGTCCATATAGGACACAAGGCTCCTTCAAGAATAGATCGAAACAACCGCGCCAGACCGTGAGCACGGATGCCACGAAACGCACCGGCATCCCAGCCCGCGAACGAAACCCTCGGCCCGACTCTCAGTAATCGAGCCCGGCCTATCCGCCCATCGCGGCGGTTGCGACCCCGAAGAGCTGCACGACCTGGTTGAGACTCATGAAGATGCTGATCAACTCGAAGACGAGCTGCTCCGGATGGTGGCGGCGGGCAGCCCACCCGCAGCCACCGCCTGGCTCACGTCTTCGGACAGCTGCCGCTGCCAGACCGCGAAGACCTCGACGATGTCGTGGATCGGTCCCGGCCGGATGTCGTACATCCCTCCCCAGCCCCCGTGACCCGGGAAGTCCCCGGTGACGAGCCGGTACTCGGGTTGGCTGCGCTCGGGCGGCGCCGTCGTGGGCACGCCCGAGCCGGGCGGGAATCCTGGGCTCCGCTAGTACTGCAGCGAGGGGTAGGCAGCGGACTCTCCGCGGCCCTCCGGTGTCAGGTCGAGAGCGCCCCAGATCGGCCAGATCGGGTCCATGGCCGTGGAGTCCCCGCGTGCGAAGACCTGCTCGCTCGCCCACCGATGGTGGATGCCGTCCTCGTCGCGGGAGAACACATTCAGGATCGGCAGCTGAACACCGTCCGCTGTTTCGGCGTGATAGTCGCGGTTGAAGGTGTTGTTCTTCGACGACAGGAGCCGCAGGTTCCGCCACTGGCGCTCCCAGGCGTAGGCGCCGAGCCGAGCCGCGTCCGTCTTCGCAATCACGACGAGGTTGATCCGCTCGGCGAGGTGGAAGGCGGCACCTTCGAGCCCGTCGACGACCGAGGTGCACGACGGGCACGGCTGCTCGACGAGCGGCAGCAGAGCCGTCTGCCCCTCCACAGCACCCGCTCGCGGGTCCTCCGCCCAACGCGGGAACATCATGTTGTAGATGACAAGCGTGTTCTTGCTCGACGCGAACAGTTCGGAGAAGCGCACCTCGCTTCCGTCGGCGGCGGACTCGAAGACGTAGTCCTGAGCGAGGAGGCCGCCGGACGGCAGAGCCCGCCGCTGCGCCGCTACCTGCTCGTTGATCTGCCGAAGCCTTTCCTCCGCTTCCAGCAGTTTCTTGCGTGATTGCCGGTATTCGGTCGACTCGCCAGGAAACTGAATGTTCGGATCGCGCAGCATTGCCGACCACTTGCTCATATCACGTGGACCACCCTTGAGGGCCATCGGCTCATCCTTTCCTCGTGCTTCGATCGCCCGGTTGTCGGCCTCGGACACGCGTCGAACCTTTTTGAGATAATGCGTTGACTGGACCCGGCCCAACGACCTGCGATATCCGACTTGCAGACAGCGCGGTACTACCGTGACAACAACTCCGCCGGAGGCTCAGCACCCAGCGCCGAAACGATCCCCGCTACCTTCGCGTCCAGGACACGGCCGACCTCGGCGATCCTGTCATCACCGAAACCTTCATAGAGAGTGCTCCGACACCTCATACGGCATGCCGAGCGAAACAGCGAGCCGGCGTTGATTCACCGAGCTGACCGGACGACCGACATCCGTCATCATCACTCCTCTACAGCGAACCTGAGCCATCCTCGATACGAGAACCGGAACCTTCCGACGAAGTCGCCGCATCGTCGCGGAGCACAACCTCAGCGTCCCCCACCACCTCACCGCAGCTGGCGCACACCACGGCCGGCACCAAATCGTGGTCGCGATGACGCAGCTGCCGAGTCGGCGACGACACCGCCCACTGGTTGCCCCACGAAATCAGCCCCTGGATGACGGGCGCCAGATCCCGCCCCGCCGCGGTGAGGAAGTAGCCATCACGACCACCTCCCTCTCCCAACGGGCGTCGCTCCAAGATCCCGGCAGTCACCAGCTCGCGCAGCCGCTTGGCGAGCCGATCTGTCGGAGCACCGGTGTTGCGAGCAATCTCGGTGAATCGATGTTGGCCGAGAACAACTTCACGCACGGCCAACATCGCCCAACGCTCACCCACGAGCTGCAACGCTGCCGCCATTGCACACGGCCGGCCAGGCAGCGACGCGGGATCGATCCGAGTCGTACTCACGCCACGAACCTAACGCTGGACGCTTTGAAAACCAAAGTGTTATGCCCGGCGTCACACCCGCCACCAGCAGCGACCCGCCACATCGGGCGGACTGACCGAATCATCCGGTGCTCCATCACCGGCTGCTCGAGTCGGCCCGCGACCGCCGCCGGGGCGGGCGCATCCGGCTGGTCCCTGACGAGCACGGCTCGGATGGGTAGGCCGCTCCGGCCGGATGATCCGGCGCGCCGGCCCGAGCCATGCCGCGCTGCGGCGCTCAAGCGGACCCTGCTCATTGGGACGAGGTCGTCAGGGGCCTCGGCCTCGAGCACCTGCGACGGCACGCCCTCCGTCACACCGGCCTGACGTGATGGCAGATGCCGGCGTCCCTGTGCACGTGCTTCGCACGATCGCCGGGCACGGACGGATCGCCGACCACCGCGCAGCGGTGCCTGCACCTGAACCGACGCCCGGTCACGGCGGCCGCCAACGCCCTGAGTGCCTTCCTCACGTACGCCCGGCGGGGCAGGGCCGGGCCGCGTCGCCCTTGGCCCGGCGCAGCCGGATGCCTCGAGGGGCGTGCTGGTCATCGATCCCCTCGAGGCACCCGGCATGGGCCCTGCCCGGCCGTCAGAGGACGGGGTACTGGTCGCGGACCGGGCTCAGCGACTCCAGCAGCGAAGCGATGTGCAGGATCGTCGACTCCGCGTGCCAGGTGGCCGCCAACTGCACACCGATCGGCATGCCGTCGCTGCTCGTGCCGAACCGCATGGACAGGGCCGGGAGGCCCGTCAGGCTGAACGGGACGGTCGTCGAGCTCACGTGGAAGGCGTCCACCGTCCGTCCGTCGAGGGTGAACTGCCCGAGCTGGTGCGCGTGCGCAGGGATCGTCGTCACCGGGAGCAGCAGCACGTCGTACCGCTGGAAGTACTCCGCGAACCCGTCCCGGAGCCGCTCGATGCCCTGCTCGGCCAGGACGTAGTCCTCCACGGACGTGTCGGGCAGGGCGAGCAAGGTCTTGGAGTAGCTGAACATCTGGTCCTCGTGACCCGCGGTGACCTCCCGGAAGGCCGGCTTCACCTCCATGACGTGCTGCCGCATGAAGAGGTCGAGAGGGTTGTCCCGCTCGAGAGCCGGGATGCTCACGGCCTCGACCCGGGCCCCTGCTCCCTGCAGTGCGTCGGCGGCCGCCTGCACGGTTGCCGCGACCTCCGGGTCGGTCGGACCGAGCCCGGAGTCGACCAGCCAGCCGACGCGGACCGGCCGGTCCGGCGAGGCGCCCAGGCCGGCGTCGAACTCGCGCGGGACGGTGGCAAAGCCGTCGGCGCCGTCAGGACCGGCCAGCAGTGAATACGCCAGTTCCAGGTCGCGAACGGTGCGGGCCATCGGACCGGCATGCCAGTCACGGCGCGGCTCCCGCGGCCAGATCCCCGTCATCGGGATGCGCCCGTGCGTCGGCTTGAGGGCCGCGACACCGGTGTCGGCCGCCGGACCGCGCACCGAGATGGACAGGTCGCTTGCGAGTCCGAGCGGCGACATCCCGGCCGCGATCGCGGCGGACTCGCCGCCGCTCGAGCCGCCGGACGAGCGGTTGATGTCCCAGGGGTTGTTCGTCCTGCCCGTCAGGAGGTTGTCGGACTCGATCCAGTAGGAGAACTCCGGGAGATTGGTCTTCGCCAGGAGGATCCCGCCGGCGCGCTTCATACGCGCCACGCTGGTGGCGTCCGTGTCGGGGATACGCCCCGCGAAGATGGGCGAGCCGCGCTGGGTGAGCACCCCGGCGGTGTCGAACGCGTCCTTGGCCGTGAAGGGCACGCCGTGGAGCGGCCCCACCTGCGTACCCGCTGCGAGCTCCTCGTCCGCCGCCCTCGCGGCGTCCAGCGCACCGTCGGCGAGCGTGACGACGGCGTTGAGCTTCGGATTGATGGCCTCGATGCGGTCGAGGTGCGCCTGCACCACCTCGACGGAGGAAACCCTCCTGGCGCGAATCAGCTCGGCGAGCTCGGTCGCGTCGGAGTGGATGAGGTCGGTGGTCATGATGAATTCCTCTCTCTTAGACCGGTCTACTAGTAACCGACACAGCCTGGGCCCGGTGTGCCGCAGGCGGCGGTGTCTCGTCAGACGTGGAGAACCCGGCGCGTGACCGCCATGGCGCGGTCGAGCTGGCCGGGGTTGCTATGGATCTTCGCAATCATGCTCGCCCCGAGCCACAGGTCGTAGAGGGCCTCAGCCGTCGCGCGGGGGCTGTCGTCGACGGACACGGATCCGTCCGCGATGCCGTCGACGATCATCCGCTCCAGACGGTCGACGATCGCCGCGGTCCCGTCCTTCGTCGCGACGCGCATCGCCTCCGACAGGTCGGCGATCTCCGTACCCAGCTTGACGACCAGGCACCCGCCCTGGCAGTCGTCAGCGACCTGGGTGTCGTAGAAGTACTGCCAGTACCGCATCAGGTGCTCCGCCGAGCTCTTCTCCGTGTGGGCGACGATGCCGTCCATGGTCGCGAAGTAGTCGTCGAAGTAGCTCTTCATCATCGCCTCGCCGAAGGCGTCCTTGGAATCGAAGTAGTGATAGAACGACCCCTTCGGCACGCCGGCCTCGGCGAGCACCTCGTTGATGCCGACCGCGGCGTAACCCTTGGCGAGGACGATCCTCCGCGCGGCGTCCAGAAGGCTCTGACGGGTTCCCATCTTGGCTGGCATGGCGCCACGGTGGCACCGGATTAGACCGGTCGTCTAGAGACTGTGACGAGTGCCATCGCACCTGGGACCTGGTAGGGCTGTGTCAAGTCGTGGCATGCGGGTGACCGGCCCACCAGCGCTGAGAATGCTCGGACCACCCACCGCCCAACTCGACAAACTCGCCCAACTACGCGAACTCGGGGTCGACCAATTCGCCATCTACGCCATGCACGACGCACGCGAACAGACGATCGAGGCCTACGGGGAATCGGTGATCCCCACGCTGTCCTGAACACCGCTCGCCAGCCCGGCGCAGATGGGAGCGGAATGCCGCTCGTCGCCGCCGAGTTGGTTGCAGCGTGAAGAAGATAGGGTTCCTCTCCTTCGGGCACTGGTCGGCGGCGCCGCACTCGATGGTGCGGTCGGCGGCTGACGCGCTGCTGCAGTCGATCGAGCTCGCGGTTGCCGCGGAGGAGGTGGGCGCCGACGGCGCGTACTACCGGATACACCACTTCGCCCAGCAGCTCGCCTCCCCGTTCCCGCTGCTGGCCGCGGCCAGGGCGCGGACCAGCCGGATCGAGCTGGGCACGGCCGTGATCGACATGCGGTACGAGAACCCGCTCTACATGGCGGAAGACGCCGGTGCCGCCGATCTCATCTCCGGTGGCCGGCTGCAACTGGGTATCAGCCGCGGATCACCGGAGCAGGTGATCGACGGCTTCCGCTACTTCGGGCACGTGCCGCCGGAGGGCACGAGCGATGCCGACATGGCGCGCGAGCACACCAAGGTGTTCCTCGAGGTGCTCAAGGGCAAGGGCTTCGCCCAGCCCAACCCGCGCCCGATGTTTCCCAACCCGCCCGGCCTGCTGCGGGTCGAGCCGCACTCAGCAGGTCTGCGGGACCGGATCTGGTGGGGCGCAGGAACCCGAGCGACCGCGGAGTGGACGGCCGAGCAGGGGCTGAACCTCATGAGCTCGACGCTGCTCTCCGAGGACACCGGCGTGCCCTTCCACCAGCTCCAGGCCGAACAGATCCAGCGGTTCCGCAACGCCTGGGAGGCCGCTGGGCACGACCGCGAGCCGCGCGTCTCGGTCAGCCGCAGCATCTTCCCGATCGTCAACGACCTCGATCGGCAGCTCTTCTGGCAGCAGCGGGACAGCACCGACCAGGTCGGCTGGCTGGACGGGGGCAACGCCCGGTTCGGCCGGACGTACGCGGGTGAGCCGGACAAGCTGGTCGCCGACCTCGCCGAGGACGAGGCGATCGCCGCTGCGGACACGCTGCTCCTGACCGTGCCCAACCAGCTAGGCGTCGAATACAACGCCCACGTCATCGAGAGCGTGCTCACCCACCTCGCCCCCGAGCTGGGCTGGCGCTGATCCGGCGGGAGAGGTCGGCGCTGGACGTTGAAGCGGAACGAATCCGCTGGTGCCTCCCCGATCCAGGACCACCGCCAGGCCGGTCGGCGCCACACGTTCCTGGATCAACACGGGTTCCGTGTCAGAGAACTCGTCGCGACCACCGGCGGGATCGGGGTGCGTAGCGGGGTTGACGCCGATCGGGGACGCTGGGACGACCTGCGGCCGGCGGGGATCACCTCGTCTCCGTCGCACAGCTCCCCTGTCGGCGCGTGGCCTGCGGTCCTCAGGCGCGCTCCGCCCGGGAGAGGAGCGCGAGGTAGCGGCCGCCGGGTATGCCGTCCGGCGCAGTCCGGCCCGTCCCCGGGACGGACGGTATGAAAGACGCTTAGGAGTCCTCAGACCGCCTCGACGCCCTCTGGACCCTGCTGCTCATGCCCGGGCTGCGCCGCAGCGCGAAGCCTGCGCCCTGCACCGGGACGACGTCGACTCCGCCGCGCGCACCCTGCGGATTTCCAGAGCGCACAACGCGGCGATAGCCAACTGCGCGAGTTGCCGACCAAGACCCGGCGCAACAACCGCGCCGTCCACCTCCGCGCGCTGCGCCTACGCCCTCGCCGACCGCCACCGCCGGCTTCAGGAAGCCCACGGGCAAGAACCAGGCCCAGCCCTGGCCACTCGCCATTGAGGCGACCATGAACGCCTACGGCCACGGGAAGTACCGAATGCTGCCCGACGCGGGCACCCACGTTCGCGACCTGGTCCTGCAAGTTTCAAGAAGGAAATGCCCATCGGCTGACGAGGAAACGCCCGTCCCGAGATGGTCCGGTGCGGTCGACTGAGGTACGCCATCCAGGACCGCCTCGCCCTGCCATGAGGAACTCTGTTTACCTGCGCCAACCCGTCCGAACGGACCGAACTCGTCTCGCACGCCGCACCTGCGTTCGCAGACGTCCCGTTACGGTCTCGTTTTCAGGATGAAGGCCACGCCGGCAGCCCGATCACTGGTCCGCTGTCCCTACGGCGCACCGATCGCGGCTTGGGCAGACCCGCGGCTTTCCTGCCGCACGCTGTGACGGCCAAGCCGCCATCGATAGAGCTCGACGAGATCCAGAACGTGATCATTCCCTCCATAGAGCCAGTCGGAACCTGCCGACGTCACCGCTTGGCAGCCGAGGGAACAAGACCGCCGCGGAGCCGGTTCCGCGACAAATTCGTCACGCTGGTCAAGGCGAGCAGCGCGTGCGCGACGGCGCCGCATGGCAGCAGCCCTCAAACAATCATCACATCTAACATCGGCACAAAGGAGTACGAATGGAATTCGAGAACACCAACACGGCAGTTGTTTTCATCGACCCTCAGAATGACGTCCTGAGTGAACATGGAGTCAACTGGGGGGTACTGGGGGCGAGTGTCACAGAGAACAAGACCGTCGAGAACATGGAGCGAATCTTCGAGGCCGCAAAGACCCGTGGATACGAGGTCTTCATCTCTCCCCACTACTTCTATCCCACCGACAACGGGTGGCGAATGAACGGTCCGCTCGAGACGGCCGAGTTCGATACTCATACATTTGAGCGCCCCGGACAGCTCGACCTGACTGGCTTCACGAATTCGGGCGCCGACTGGCTGAACCGCTTCAAGCCTTACATCGAGGACGGAGCGACCGTCGTCGTCAGCCCGCACAAGGTCTTCGGGCCTCAAACCAACGATCTGGTACTGCAACTGCGCAAGCGTGGGATCGACAGGGTCATCCTGGGCGGAATGCTGGCGAACATGTGCGTCGAGTCCCATTTGCGTGACCTCATCGAGCAGGGATTCGAGGTAGCTGTCGTCGCGGACGCAACGGCTGCCCCCCGGCACCCCGTCTGGGGAGACGGCTATCCGGCGGCACTTGTCAACTACCGGTACTTGGCACACGCCGTGCTGTCGACGGACGAAGCCGTCGAGAGAATGTAAGAGGCACCGTCAACCTGCATCGCTGCTGATCAGCAGCGCCGGTGCGCCCGCCGGCGTCGAATCCGCCGCCACCGCCGCAATGGGGCAGGTCGCGTCTGTGACCGAGCCGGACCCGGTCGGGTCAATCGGCACCGGCGATCGCAGCCTGGACCACTGGAGCCGCCGTTCCGCATCGCGGCGTTCCCTCGCGGCGCGCACATCCACCGGCCCCGCGGCGCGAGCACCTGCCTCCCCGCAGGTGGCCGGGGGCGACGGCGCTGCGGATCGTCCCTCCGATTTCCGGGTTTGCGCCGTCCCGGCTGGTCCCGGCGAGCGCGTCGGCAAGGGTCTGGCGGCCGCACGCTCAGTCCGTTGTGGCGGCAGAGGTCCGCTCCATGAGGCGCTCGCGTGCCTCCGTAGGTTTTGTGTTGCAATCGTGAAGTGTCTCTGGACGAGCTTCGTGTGCTGCTGGACCGGCATGCGCGTCCTGATCTGGCTACCTCCATCGACGGCGTCCGGATCTGCAAGGTCGACTACGCCGCTGCGCCGGAGTCCTCGATGTCCGGGACGGTGCTGGCGGTCATCGCCCAGGGCGGCAAGCGTCTTGCGCTAGGCGACCGCTTCTACGACTACGGCGCCGGTCAGTATCTCGTCGCCTCGGTCGACGTCCCGGTCACCGGACATGTCATGGACGTCGCTCCCGGCATGCCCACGCTCGGCTTCGGAATGACTCTGGAACCTGCCGTCATCGCGGAGCTGCTGCAGGCCGAGCCGGGGGATCTGCCGTGGTCTCCTGGCACGGCGCAGCCAGGGATCGCGGTGAGCGACGCCCCGGATGAGTTGCTCGACGCCGTGGTGAGGCTGCTGCGCCTGCTCGACCGGCCACGAGACCGGAAAACACTGGCCCCGCTGTACGAGCGCGAGATCCTCTGGCGGTTGATGACCGGGGAACAAGGTGACGTCGTCTGCCAGCTCGGCGTGGCGGACAGCAGCCTGGCCCACGTCAGACGTGCCGTGCGGTGGATCCGGGAGAACTACACCCGGCCGTTCCGGGTCGAGGAGGTGGCACAGCTGTCGGGGATGAGCGTCTCCGCCTTCCACCGGAACTTCCAGGCGGTGACGGCAATGAGCCCGATTCAGTTCCAGAAGAACATCCGATTGCAGGCGGCGAGACTCCTTCTGACGAATCGTCCGAACGACATCACAGGCGTCGGCCAGCGTGTCGGGTACGACAGTCCGTCCCAGTTCAGCCGAGAGTACCGGCGCCAGTTCGGTGTCCCGCCCAGCGTCGATGCGGCTCGATTGCGTGGTGGAGCGGGGCCCGCTGGCGCAGCGCTGCCGTGAACGCCGCATGAGCGAAGAGGAATGTGCAAACACGCGAGAGGATCTTGCTAGCCCGGCGTCAGCAGCGCTGATTTCCTGAGAAGTATGAAGCACCGCAGGCTGGGCCGGACCGGAGTTGGGGGCGACGACGTATCCCCCGACAACGAGCGGCAGAGCGGACTGTGACCATGGACGACGCTGTAGCCCGCGCTCTCGACATCGGGCCGCACTCCTCCACGACCGAGCGCACAATCGACATCACCACGCTGGGCAGGCGCAGCGGTATCCCGCGACGCATCGAGGTCTGGTTCCACCGCGTCGACGGTCGTTGGTACCTGACCGGCACGCCCGCTCCCCGCAGCTGGTGCGCGAACTTGCGCGCCAACCCGCGGTTCGTCGTCCATCTCAAGCACGGGGTGACGGCCGACCTGCCCGCGACCGCGAGGCCGGTGGACGAGCCGACACGACGGCGGGTGATCACCGCTGTCCTCGACCTGCAGAACCAGCCCGAGATCACCGCGCGGGTCAGCCGACGCCAGGACCTCGACGAGTGGCTCGCGCGCAGTCCGCTGGTCGAGATCGTGTTCGACGACAAGCAGTTGCGGACTGAGCCTTCGGCGCGATCCGAATGGTCCGAATCTCAGTAATCGGTGGCGTCGGGCCCGTCTCCGGGTTCTCAACGTCAGCATGTCGGGTCCGCCCCGTCGCACGGCGTCTACCAACGCAGGCCGCCGCAACACGCGTCTGCCGATTTGCGCGTATCGATGGCACTCACTCACGCTCCACGACCACGTCCACAGGAGAAGCATGAAGTACCGCACGCTGGGCCGGACCGGAATCGAGGTCAGCCCGTACTGCCTGGGCACCATGATGTTCGGGGCCGTGGGAACGATCACGACGACTCGGTCCGGATCATCCACAAGGCCTTGGACGCAGGGATCAACTTCGTCGACACCGCCGACGTGTATTCCCACGGTGAATCCGAGGAAATCGTCGGCAAGGCGCTCAGGGGCCGCCGCGACGACGTCGTGCTCGCCAGCAAGGTGCACTACCCGATGAGCACCGGCCCGAACCACAAGGGCAACTCACGGCGCTGGATCGTCACCGCAGTCGAGAGCTCCCTACGCCGCCTGCAGACCGACCACCTCGACCTCTACCAGATCCACCGCCCCGACCCGACGGTCGATGTGGAGGAGACACTCTCGGCCTTGTCCGACCTGATCCACAGCGGCAAGGTGCGTGCAATCGGTACGTCGAGCTTCCCGGCCTCGGAGATCGTCGAGGCGCAGTGGGTCGCCGAGCGGCGCGGCCTTGAGCGTTTCCGGACCGAGCAGCCGCCGTACTCGATCATCAACCGGAACATCGAACGCGAGGTGCTGCCGATCGCTCAGCGCCACGGCATGGGCACGCTGGTCTGGAGCCCGCTGGGTCAAGGCATGCTCACCGGCCGATTCCGCAAGGGCCGGCAGGCCGACAGCCACCGGTCCGGCCTCATGCCGGGGCACTTCGGCGAGCGCAAGCTCGACGTGGTCGAACAGGTCATCCCGCTCGCCGAGAAGGCCGGCCTGCGGATGACCCACCGCGCGATGGCGTTCGCGCTCGCGCACCCGGGCGTCACCTCGGCGATCATCGGGCCGCGCACCATGGAACAGCTCGACGACCTCCTGGCCGGCACCGACGTCACCCTGGACGACGAGATCCTCGACCGGATCGACGAGATCGCCCCACCGGGTACCGACGCCGACACCAACGACGTGGCCTACACGCCTCCGGCCGTCTCGAACGTGAGCCTGCGTCGCCGACCCGTCGCTGAGCGCTCCGCCGCCTGAACGACCACCAGGTGACGCTCCGTCATACGGAGCCCCGTCGCCGAACCGGCCCCGCTACCGTGACGCCGACCGGGACTGCCATGCGCGATGGTCCCGCGGCGAGGGTACGGGTGCCGGAAACCATGTCACCGCGGATCGTGGGTCGAGGTGTCGCGCATCGATCGGTTACGACTGCTCCGCCCATGCCGTGGCCAGCAGTTCGTAGGACCGCACCCGGTCGGCGTGTCCGTGCGTGATCGTGGTGATCAGCAGTTCGTCGGCCGCGGTGACGTCACGCAGCGCTCGTAGCCGGTCGACGACGCCACCCGCCGAGCCCACGAACTGGGTGGCCACCCGGTCGGCTACGAGCTTGCGCTCCTCGTCGGTCCAGGTCAGCGCTGCGGCTTCGGCGGGGGTGGGGAAGGGGATCGCTCCCACGCCGGTGCGGATGCTGCGCACCCACGGGGCGTAACCGGCCGCGAGCTCACGAGCCGTCTCGTCGTCGGGCCCGACGACCACATCGGCCGAGACCATCACGTACGGAGCAGCCAGGCGAGCTGACGGCCGGAACGCGCCCCGGTACCCCTCGACGGCCTCGAGCACTGAGCTGGGACTCACGTGGTAGTTCGCTGCGAACGGCAGACCCCGCGCCCCGGCGACCTCGGCGCTCTCCCCTCCGCTGCTGCCGAGGATCCACGGCTCGACGCCGGCCTTGCTTCCCGGCACGGCCTGCACCGCCACTCCCTCGGGGGTGCGGTAGCTGCCTTCGAAGAGCGCCAGCACCTGCTCGACGACCTCGGGGTACGGCGGCGTCCTCGCGTCGGGCTGGCGGATCAGGGCAGCCTGTGCCCGGAACCGCGGCGAGGCGAGCAGGCCCGCGTGGGAGAACCGCGAGGGGATGACCACCCCGCCGACCGTTCGCGTGCCGACGGCGACGCTCTCGACCGGAGCCGGGGCCCTGCTCGGGGTGCGCGGCCCACCCGAGCGGCCGAGACCCAGGTCGATCCGGCCCGGGTACAGCGCGTCGAGGGTGCCGAACTCCTCGACCACTGAGAGGGGGGTGCGGTGGCCGGTCTGGACCGCTCCCGAGCCGACCCTGATGCGGTGGGTCTCGCGCGCGACGGCGGCGATGAGAAGCGCAGGGACGGACCCGGCCACCCCTGGGTTGAGGTGGTGCTCGGCGAGCCAGAAGCGCCGGTAGCCCAGCCGCTCGGCATGCCGTGCGAGGTCGACGGTGTGCTGCAGCGCCTCCGCGACCGTCGAACCTGAGGAGATCGGGGATAGGTCGAGAACGGACAGGGGAGTGACCGGCACGGTCATCGGGGGAACTCCAGGGTGTGGGGCACGGCCCGAGCGCCCTGCACGTCACTCACGGTGGGGCAGCCCGGGAAGGGACTGACGGGGAGATCCGGGTCAGCGACAGAACTCGTCGAACGCGAGACCGCGCCGGGACGGCCAGAACCCCTCCAGGAAACACCCTGGCTCCATGACCATCATCGTCGTCCGGGACGGTCGTGCAGACAAGTGGCCTCGGTGCACGCCGACGACACGGTCACCTGAAGACGTCGGCGATCCGATCCTGACAACGGCGAGCTCCGGTGGCGGGCTGGAGCAGCTGCACGGGCACGCACAGGGGCGGGTCGAAGGGCCGCACCGCGAGAGAGCAGGAGCTGGGATCGCCCTGCTCGCCGACGACCACGGTCCACGCGTCGGCCCCGGCGGCGATCTCGAGGGCGGCGTCCTCGACCGAGACGACGTGGCGACCACGGCCGGGTACGAAGCCCACCTCCGCGCAGCGGGCGATCACTGCGTCGTGGAACGCAGGGTCACCGGCGGCCGACGGCAGTCGCAGGCGCAGGTCGGCGAGTGCCTCGACCTGCACGGCCGGTTCGGCGGCGGCGGGGTGCGCGGCCGGCAGGACCGCCAGCAACTCGTCGGCCCCGACCTGGGTCGCGCGCACCCCCGCGGCAACGACGGGGCCACGGACCAGCGCCATGTCCAGCTCCCCGGCAGCGACGGCTGCTGCGTGTGCCGGGCCGGCGCCGTCGACGAGGACCAACTCGACGTCCGGCGCCATGCCGCGCAGTGTGGTGAGCCCGTGCAGCAGCCGGCGCCCCAGCCCCGGTGCCGTCCCCAACCGCACCACGTTCGCCCGGCCCCTGGCGAGCACGCCTGCGACGTCGCGGATGCGGTCGACGGCGGCCAGCGCAGCACGCACCTCGGCCAGCACACGGATCCCGTCGTCGGTGAGGGCCACCCGGTGGGAGGTGCGTTCGAGCAGCCGCACGCCCAGCTCCCGCTCCAACCGGCTGAGCTGCTGGCTCACGGCGGGTTGCACGAGGCCGAGCCGGGAGGCGGCTCGGCCGAAGTGCAGATCCTCGGCCACTGCCACGAAGGAACGCAGCTGCCGCAGTTCCACCTGACCTCCCACGATCACTGCTCGTTATCGTGCGCAGGGTAGTTGCCCATTGCCGGCTGTGATCCCCCACGCTGTGCTGGCCGGTATGAGAATCGGACTGTCGATCGAGGGCTCCGCACCGCTGCCCGAGGTGCTCGCGAGGATCGAACGGGCAGCGGCGGACGGCTTCGCCCGGGCCTGGCTGAGCGACGTGGGAGGCTGGGACCCGCTCACGGCGCTGGCGGCGCTGGGTGAGCGCGCACCGGGGATCGAGGTCGGCACCGCAGTCACCCAGCTCTTCGGGCGCCATCCCCTCCTCCTCGCCGGCCAGGTCCTGACGGCGCAGGCCGCGGTGGGCGGTCGGCTGACGCTCGGCGTGGCGCCCAGCCACCAGATGGTCGTCGAGCAGCGACTGGGTCTGCCGTGGGATCGCCCGGTGAGCCGGGTGCAGGAGCACCTCGACGTTCTCGTCCCGCTGTTGCAGGGCAAGGACGTCGAGTTCCACGGGCGCACGGTCACGGCGGCGGGTGGGGTCGACGCACCGGGCGCGACCCCAACAGCGGTCCTGCTCGCCGCCCATGGTCCCCGCATGCTCACCCTCGCCGGGGAGCGGGCAGATGGTGTGCTCACGCTCTGGGCCCGCCCGGATCTGGTCGCCGACTACATCGTCCCGACGGTCACCACCGCGGCCGCGGGCCGGGCGGCGCCTCGAGTGGTGGTGGGGCTCAACGCGACCGTGACCGCAGACCCGGACCGCGCGCGGCGCTACGTCGCCGAACACCTCGCACTTGCCGCGACGCTGCCCAGCTATCGCGGCTCGCTGGATCGGCAGGGCGCCGCGGGGCTGGAGGACGTCATCGTCGCCGGGGACGAGAAGGACGTCGAGGCCGCCGTGCGGCGCTACGCGGACGCCGGTGCGACCGAGCTCGTGCTCCTCTCCAGCGGGCCGCAGGACGACCGCGCTCGCACGATCGCGTTCTTCGCCGATCTCGCCCGACGAGCCCGTTGACCCGCCACCGCGAGCCACGCCGGAGGGTCCGGACCTGCCCGCCCTCGCGATGCCCTACCGGCCGCTGAGCAGCCAACGGGCGAGCGTGTCCAGCACGAACCCGAGTAGCCCGATCACCAGGATCAAGGCCATCACCTGGTCGTAGGCGAGCTGGTCGCGGGAGTTCAGGATCTCGTACCCCAGCCCGGAGGTGACGCCCAGCATCTCGGCGGGCACCAGCACCACCCAGGCGATGCCCAAGGCGAGCCGCAGCCCGGTCAGGACGTGCGGTCGGATCGCCGGCAGCACGACGGTGGTGAGGGCCTCGGCACGGGTCGCGCCCAGCGACCGGGCGGCTAGCAGGAAGCCAGGGTCGATCGAGCGGACCCCGGCGATCGTGTTGAGCACGATCGGCCAGATCGCGGCGGCTGCCACGAGGAAGTACACCGGCCGGTGCCCGATCCCGAAGAGCCCGATCGCCACCGGCGCCCACGACAACGGCGAGACCATGCGCAAGAACTGGAACACCGGCCCGGTTGCGGCGTCGAGGAGCGGGAGGAGCCCCACCGCGAGCCCGATCGCGAGGCCGAGCACGGCGGCGACGAGGAGGCCGACGAGGAGCCGCCACAGGCTCGTCGCGACGTCGTCGAGAAGGACACCCTGCCGGGCAAGGTCGACGACGGCGGGCAGCGCGTGCTGCGGGGCGAACGCGCGCAGCATCGAGTCCGGTGCCGTCAGGACCGTGGTGATCGTCCACCACACAGCGGTGGCGACGAGGATTCCGGCAACGGCTGGGAGGAGCGCGCCCGTCGGGCCTGCGACCCGCTGCTGCGCGGTGTGGGCGCGGGGAGAGGCGGTCACCGTCACGGGAGGAGCCCTTCGGTGCGGGAAAGCGAGGAGGACAGGCCGAACGCCGCGGGTCCGCCGACCGTGTCCAGGCTCGCGGTCACGAACCGGTCGTCGACCAGGTCGGCGTGCACGGCGGCCGGATCGAGACGGTCGAGGAAGCTGGTGTCGCCGTCGACGACGGTCTCACGCATCGCTGCGACGAGAGCCGCGGTGTAGGTCGGGAAGGGGTAGGGGGCGAAGCCGATGCGCTCCCCGTGCCATGTCGGCTCCTGGAGGACGCTCGCGTACTGGGCCGCCGAGCGGTTGAGCGCCTTCGCGACCGCGGGCCGCGGCTGGGGGAGGTACCGGCCGTTCGTGAGCAGGGCGGCCGCCTCGTCGCGGTGCCCGCCGATCCACAGCTGGGCTCCGACGAGCGAGTCGGTGAGCGCCCGCACGGTGTCGGGCGACCGCTCGACGAGCTCGCGACGGACCACGACCACGCAGCAGGCGTGGTCGCGCCACACGTCACCGAGGAAGCGCAGCACCCGGCCGACCCCGCGCAGCTCGGCGGCGGCGTTGAACGGATCCGCGACGACGTAGCCCGCGATCGTGCCCGTGTCCAGGGCGGGCAGCATGTCCGCCGGGCTCATCACGACGAGCCCGACCGTGCGCCCTGCCGCGGACGGCTGACGGCGCACCACCGGAACGAGACCTGCATCGCGCAGCATCCGCTGGAGCAGCACGTTGTGGATCGACCACCAGAACGGGATCGCCACCTGGCGCCCGGCCAGGTCCGTGGGGGCGGTGACCTCGGGGCCCACGGTGAGGGCGGAGCCGTTGGTGTGGTTCCACGCCAGCACGCGCAGCTGCGCGCCCAGCGCGTATCGCAGTTGGACCGCGAAGGGCATCAGCATGTGCGCCACGTCGATCTCGCGGGCCAGGAAGGCCTGCGCGAGCGACTCCCAGGCGCGGAACAGCACCGGTCGATCGACGGACAGGCCTGCGGAGGCGAACCGCCCGTCGGCGTGCGCGACGAGCAGCGGGGATGCGTCGGTGATCGGCAGGTAGCCGATCCTCACCGACCCGCCGGCCGTGCCGCCCCGCGCCGTCGAGCGCGGCGCCGTCACCAGGTCGGCGACACCGGCCACCCCGCCGGCCGCACCGGCGGCGCCCAGCGCGACGCCCCCCGCGAGCAACGCGCGACGCCCGATGCGGCCGGCCGTCACGTCACCGCTCCCCCGGCCGCGGCGCCGACCTGCGACCGGTAGCCGGCGAACAGCTCCGCCCGCAGGGGGTGGGTGGCGAGGTCGTCGTGCGCGACCGGGGGCAGCTGCTGCCAGTGCCCGGCGAGCGCGCCCGAGCCGTCGAGCAGCGCGATCTCGGAGGCGAGGTAGAGCGCCTCGTCGACGTCGTGGGTGACCAGCACGACGGCGACACCCAGCCGGTCGGCGGTCTCCCGCAGCCAGGTCTGCATACCCCGGCGGGTGGCGGGATCGAGCGCACTGAACGGCTCGTCCAGCAGCAGGACCTCGGGCGCCACGGCCGCCGCCCGTGCGATCGCCACCCGCTGCGCCTCCCCGCCCGAGAGCTGCGCCGGCCGAGCCGGTGCGAGGTCGGCGAGCCCGAACAGGTCCAGCAGCTCGTCAACGCGCGTCGGTTCGAAGCGCTCGCGGTTGACCCGGTAACGCCCGCCCAGCGCCACGTTCTCCCGAACACTCAGCCACGGCAGCAGCAGGGGCTGCTGGAACACCGTGCCCATCACCCCGGTGCCGCCGTCGGGCCTGCTCACCGTGCCCGCGTCGAGCGGTTCCAGCCCGGCGAGCAGGCGAAGCAGCGTGGACTTCCCGCTGCCGCTCGGACCCAGCACGACGAGCCGGGCGTCCCGCTCGACGTCGAGGTCGACGCCGTCGAGCACGGTCTTGCCCGGGTAGCGCTTCGTGGCGCCGGTCAGGCGCAGCGCGACAGTTCCCACCGCAGTTGCCCTTCCGTCGGAGCCTGCACGGGCAGGAAGGACGCCTCGCGCAGACGCCGGGCCACCGCGCTGCCGGATCGGTAGCCGGCACCACCGCGAAGCGTGGCCTCGAGACGCGCCGCTGCCACGGCTACCGCGGCAGAGTCCAGCCGCAGCCGCAGCAGCTCGGCCTTCTCGGGCTCGTCGGGACGGGCGGCCCAGCGGTGCAGTCGGCGCCGCACGTCGAGGAGGCGGGCGCCGAGCTCGTCGTGGTCCGGTTGCAGAGCGAGGTTCACGCCGGTGAGGTGCGCGGCGCTCTCCGTCACGCACCGCGTGGCGAGGCCGGCGCAGAAGGCCGTCTGCAGCAGCAGGAACGTGGGGCGGACCGTCGCGACGAACCCCGCGAGGTCGGTGGAGAGCAGGGCGTCGGGCGCCACGGCCACGCCGTCGAGCCGGGCGGACGACGACGCGGTGGAGTCCAGCGCGAGCAGCGGCGGGGCCGGGGCCACCTGCACACCCGGATCGGAGAGCCGGATCCGGACGACGGCGCGCTCCGCGGTGCCGGGGTCCTCGCCGATGCGCACCGGGAGCACCACCAGCGCGTCCGGGTAGAGCTGGGACGCCCAGTGGATCGGTCCGTGCAACCGCAGCCCGCCGGACGTGCGTTCGGCGACGACGGGAACCGGGGCGATCCCTGCGACGTCCCGCAGTGCGGGAGCCATCGCGGTGCAACCGGGCAGGGCTCCGCTGCCGACACCCTCGATCAGCTCCGCGTCGGCGCAGGCGGCGGCGCGGAGATAGGTGAGAACCATGCGCTGCGCCCACAGGGAGAACGCCGTGCTCAGGCACTCCCCCGCCACCTCCTCGACGAGACCGGTCACCCGCACGAGCAGGGTGTCGAGTAGCCCGAGGCCGCCGGCGAGCCGGACGGTGGCCCGCGGGTCCGTCCGTCCTGCGTCGATGTCAGCCGCCAGCTCCCGGGCCTGGGCCACCACGAGAGTGGCGGCGTCGGCCGGTGCCGCGGCGAGCGTGGCGGAGCCGTCCTGACTCATTCGGATGTCCCGGCGTCGAGCGCGTGCAAGCGGTCGATCGGGGTGTCGACGGCGGCGCGGCCGCGGCGCACCACGTCCTCGTCCGGGGCGTCGTAGAAGCACAGGCACTTCTCCATGTCCTCGCGCACGTAGGTGCGCAGGAAGCTCACCTCGGGCACGTCGGCGTAGCGGGGAGCCTTCGTGCGCTTGCGCTCGAGGTAGGTCTCCATGTCCAGATCGGCGGGCAGATCCCACTCGACGAGGTAACCCGCGCTCGGACGAGCGGCCTTGAGCGCGGCCAGGTCGGCGCCGACGAGCCGGACCTGGTCGGGGCCGCTGACGTCCGCGGCCGAGGAGACCGTCGTCCGGTTGATCCCCGCGGACAGCGGGGCGGAGCCGGCGGCCTCCACGACGGCGAAGACGCGGTCAAGTCCGGCGGTGACCTGCGACTCGATGAGATCGGCTCCAGCGTCGGCGGCGGCCTTGCTCACCTCGTCGACGAGTGCGTTCACGGCCGTGCGCTCGGCAGGGACGACGGTCAGCTCGAACAGGAACAACGGCATGGCTCTCTCCCAGAAACGACGCAGGCGTCGGCCACGGCGCGACGCGGCAGCGCGACGCCCTCAGATGAGTGGCGGGGGAACGGGTCGGCTCAGACCGACAGGGACAGCGAGGCCCGACACGCCGCGGAGACGACCCGAAGCAGGTCGACGTGGCGGCGCTGCACCAGCAGGGCGGGGCTCACGCGGCCGACAGTAACAGACAGAATGGTCGGTCTGTAGTGCGTCGGGCCTATCCTGATCAGGTGCCTTCTCCCAGCACTCGTCCACTTCCGGCGGAAAGGCTCGTCGCCAGCGCGGCCCGACTGTTCGACCGGCACGGCATCCGCGCGGTGGGCGTCGACCAACTCGTCACCGACGCCGACGTCGCGCGGGCGAGCCTCTATCAGAACTTCGGCTCCAAGGACGGGCTGGTCACGTCGTGGCTGGAGCAGCAGGACCTGCTCGACCGGGAGGGATACGAACGGGCGGTGCGCGCGATGGCCGACGACGCGGCCCCCCGGGTGCAGGTGCTCTTCGACAGGGCTGCCGCGGCCGCGCGGCGGCGCCGGTTCCGTGGCTGCCTCTATCTCAACGCGGCCACCGAGTTCCCCAATCCCACCCACCCCGTCCACGCCGTTGTCGCCGCTCACCGCCGCTGGCTGCACGCCGTGCTCGCCACCACGCTGCGGCAGGCGAGCGCGACCGACCCGGAGGAGGCGGCCCGGCGCATCCAGGTCATCTACGACGGCGGACTCGCCGGCAGCAAGGCCGCACGCTCCGACGACCCGATCCGGCTCGCCGGCGCCATGGCTGCCGAGGTCGTCGCCACCGCGCTCCGGGACACCAGGGCGACGGTCGGCGAGCCGGCGACGGCCGACTGAGCCAGATCCGGCACCCCGCGATATCGAGGGAGCCCGCGAGCACACCCACACACAATGTCCGGGCATATTCACCCATGTAGTGATACCGATCACAGCCGGCTGTGTGGTTTCAACCACCCGCTTAGCGTCACCAACGTGACGGGCGTGTCATCTACCACTCGCCTGACGAGCAGGCTGTTCGTGGACCTCATGCTGGTCCATGCCGCACGCTGTTCGCGCTCATCCCACTGACGCCGCCGCACGAGTTCGCGGCGTTCCCCATTCCCGCCCGGCCCGGGCACCTTTTCGGCATGCTCGCAAACACTGAGGAGTGCAATTCACGATGACCACGTCCGTCTATTTCGAGGTGCAGCGCACCAGCCCGCGCATCGGCGCGGAAATCGTCGGCCTCGATCTGAGGCACGACATCGATCCTGCGACGGCCGAGCAACTGCGCGCCGCCTTCCGCGAGCACAAGGTGCTCGTGTTCCGCGACCAGCACCTCTCTCCCGGCCGGCACGTCGAGGCCGTCCGGATCTTCGGTGAGCCGTTCGACCACCCGACCGCTGTGCGCCACCCGGACAACCCGCTCGTGTACCCCTACCGGGTGGAGCAGACCGGCAAGGCCAGCCACTGGCACGTCGGCGGCACGTGGCGCACCCCACCGTTCCGGATCGAGTCGCTCACCTACCAGGAGGTCGCCGACGTCGGGGGCGACACCCTGTGGGCCGACCTGCAGGCTGCCTACGACGACCTGTCGGAACCGCTCAAGGTACTGACCGGCACGCTCGGCGCGCTCTACGACGCCGATCCCGCGCACTACGCCCAGGGCAGCGAGAAGGGCGCCGTCACGACCACCGTCGAGCACCCGGTCGTGCTGGCCCACCCGGACACGGGCCGCAAGGGCCTGTTCCTCTCCCACGGCGCCCTGCGCCTCACCGGCGTCACCCAGGCGGAGTCCGACACACTGCTGCCCTACCTGCTCCGCCATGCCTCCTCACCGGACTACACCGTCCGCTACAGCTGGAAGCCCGGCGACTTCGTGCTCTGGGACAACCTCGCGACCTGGCACTACGCGGTCGACGACTACGGCGACGGACCGCGCGCCTACCAGAAGGTGATCGCGGCGGATCCGGCGATCTGAGACGCCGCCCACCCGGCCTCCGTCCCAGTCGCGTGGGCGCGGCGGTCGGCGGGTCGGCGAGCCGTGTGCGCGTGATCGCGGCGGCTGCATGGTCGTGGGTGCGGACCTCCCGCCAGAAGCGGTCGGGCCCGACGCTGTTGCCGGTGGCGCGGGCGCCCGTCACGTCGAAGACGCGGGCGGTGACGTCGCCGGCGATGAGCGCCGCCACCTCGCCGCGCTCGCCGAACGTCAGCGGCGCGCCCGCGTGCCCGTCCCCACTCCAGCGCCTCGACGAGCACGGCCGCGGCCTGCACAGCCGCGACCGGCTCGCCGGTCCGGGTCAGCGCACCGGGGAACCCGTCCCGCCGGTGTGCGGGACGGGAACGGGGAGCAACGCAGTCAGAGGCCGATCAGCGAACACGGCCGCCTCACCCGTCCGCGCAATTCATGGCGTCGCTGCCGGCGCCGAGAATTCTCGATTTATCGTTGATCGACATAACCGCACGTTGGCGATCCAGGTCCCCTGTCCGACCGGCGGATCCGCGTTCCGAGCGACGAACAGATGGAAACAGGGGCGTTCACGATCGTATTCACAGAGATTCGTCCGAACAAATCTGCCGACGCTCCCGATAGACAGACATCGATCCTCCGCTTCTGCGAGCGGGACAACCACGAGAAACCGTTTGTCGCTCGCGTCGCTCCCCTCGCACGGAATGAAGGGCCGCGCGGCCACTCCCCCGTTGCAGCCGACGTCTCATCGTGTTCGTCGCCCCGTACCTGCCCCGGCCACGACGACAGACGAGCGGGGCCCGGTGGCGGCTACCGCAAGCCTCCGCGGAAACGCCGGCAGTATGCGTCGTTTCACCGATCGCGCTGGACCTCTCGCCGGCGGCGCCGCAGCCGGCGCCGGCCGGTGGATGGTGCCGTGCCGCCGCCCGCCCGTCGGAGGTGACGGGGTGGGAGGCATCCGGGGTCCGGGGCGGTGTCACCGGCATCCGGAGCGGGTCCGGGCGGCCGGGCACGGCGGTGTCGAGTGCGTGGGCGGCGGCATCGACAGGACGTCGTCCCGACGAGGGAGTAGTCGATGTGGCGCCGCCGGGTCAGCCCGGTAGCCGGCACGTCACGGAGCAGCGACGAGCGGAGCCTCGCGGGCGGCTTGTTCAGCCTCCTTCTCCCTGATGATCGGGAGCACGTGGCGGCCGAAGTACTCGACCTCCTCGTGGTAATGGAGGAAGCCGAGCAGCAGCAGGTTCGCGCCACGCCGCTTGTACTCGACCGCCCGATCGGCGATCTGCTCGGGAGTGCCGATGAGCTGGCTGCGGAAGCCGTCGTTGTACTGGACGAGGTCGTCGAACGACGAGTCGGCCCACATACCGCGCTTGTCCCCGGTGGAGGCGCCTGCCTGCTGCACGGCGCCTCGGAAGCCCTCCACAGCGTCGACGTCCGCCTTCGCGATGATCTCGCGGAGCGTCTCGCGAGCCTCCCGTTCGGAGTCACGGGCGATGAGGAAGGCGTTCAGCCCGAACCGGACCGCGCCCGCCCGGCCCGCGTCGGCCGCATACCCGTTGACCTCCTCGACCTGCTCGATGAAGCCCTCGTAGTCCTTGCCGTTGGAGAAGTACCAGTCCGATACACGGCCGCCGTTGCGGCGCGCGGCCGTCGAGTTGCCGCCCTGGAAGATCTCCGGGTGCGGGCGGCCCGGCACATCGAGAGGCTTGGGCTTGAGGTCGAAGTCATGCAGGCGGTAGAAGTCGCCGTTGAACTCCGCGTGGTCACTCGTCCAGATCTCCCGCAGGACCCGGATGAACTCCTCGCTGCGGCGGTACCGCTCGTCGTGCTCGAGCCACGGCTCCCCCAGCTTGGTGAACTCGTCCTTGAACCAGCCCGAGACCACGTTGACGGCGGCCCGGCCACCAGAGAGGTGGTCGGCGGTGGCGACGAGCTTGGCGAGCACGCCGGGTTGCCACAGTCCTGGGTGCACGGCGGCGATGACCTTCAGCCGCTCGGTCGCGAGAAGCAGCGCGAGCGAGAAGCTCGTCGACTCGTGCTGGTACGCGGCGCCGTAGCTGGCGATGTAGCGCACCTGGGAGAGTGCGTACTCGAAGCCGTTGTCCTCGGCGAGCCGGGCGAGGCGCTTGTTGTAGTCGTATCCCCAGTCGGTGCGTTGCTCGATGGCGCTCGTGACGAGGCCACCGCTGACGTTGGGCACCCAGTAGGCGAACTTCAGCGGTTCGTGCGCAGGCATGCGTGTCTCCTCGAACGTGGTGACCGGTGGCGGGAGCGCCGATCAGCGACATGCACAAGAGACGACACGCAGATGATCCACATGACGCCTGCGTACGAGCGGCGATGTGGTCATGGCTCGAACACACCAGACGGTTCTCCGGGCTGTCAAGCTGGTCACAGAGGATTCCCGCGATGCGGTCCAGGCGGCCGACCGGGCTGCAACGGTACGGACAATCCCTGCTGCTTCCGGCTCGGGCTCGACGTGGACGTGACCCGCTACGGCGGCGGCGAGGTAGGCGCGGATCGCGATCGCTGTTCATCGGCCGTGCAGCGCACTCACCAGCGTCGAGAGGGTCCCAGCGGGCCGTCCAGCGCCCGTGTCCACATGCCCCGAGCAGCAGTATCACGGGCCGGGAATGCCGCGCCCTTGCCATCGGACCACGATGGGTGCACCGTATCCCGATCCGAAGCGGACCCGGCCGTGGCCGAATCAGGAGGCCGGTCATGGGTGACCCCTGGGGGTTTCTCCGCACCCCCCGCGAGGCGCCGCCGCGGCGCCCGATCGGCCTGCGCCTGCGCGACTGGCGCGAGGTCCACGAGCCGATGCCGGACGACCAGCTGCGTCGACAAGCTGGTCGGTGCATGGACTGCGGCATCCCGTTCTGCCACCAGGGCTGCCCGCTGGGCAACCTCATCCCCGACTGGAACGACCTCGTCCGGCGCGCGGAGTGGCGCCGGGCGATCGAACAGCTGCACGCCACGAACAACTTCCCGGAGTTCACCGGCGTTCTGTGTCCGGCACCGTGCGAATCGGCGTGTGTGCTGGCGATCAACACCGACCCGGTCACGATCAAGCAGATCGAGCTACAGATCATCGACCACGCCTGGGACGAGGGTTGGGTGACGCCGCTCCCAGCGAAATCGCGGACGAAACGGACCGTCGCCGTCGTCGGCTCCGGTCCGGCCGGGCTCGCCGCCGCCCAGCAGCTCACCCGGGTGGGCCACGACGTGATCGTCTATGAACGGGCCGACCGGTTCGGCGGGCTGCTGCGCTACGGCATCCCCGAGTTCAAGATGCAGAAGCGCCGGCTCGACCGCCGCCTCGAGCAGATGAAGGCCGAGGGCACGATCTTCCGGGCCGGAACGGAGGTCGGCATCGACCCCGACGTGAAGCAGCTCCGGTCCCGGTCCGATGCCCTCGTCCTGGCCTGCGGCGCCACCGCCCCGCGCGAGCTCCCCGTACCAGGTCGCGAACTCGACGGAGTCCACTCGGCGATGGACTACCTGACCTGGGCGAACCGGGTGCAGGAAGGCGACCTGGAGGTCTCCCCGATCACCGCCGAGGGCCGCGACGTCGCCATCGTCGGCGGGGGCGACACCGGAACCGACTGCCTCGGCACCGTCCACCGCCAGCGGGCGCGGTCAGTCGTGCACATCGACATCCGGCCACGCCCGCCCGAGCAGCGCACCGCGAACATGCCATGGCCGACCTACCCCGCGATCTATCGGACGTCCCCAGCACACGAGGAGGGCGGTGCGCGCCTGTTCAGCATGGACACCCTCGAGTTCCTCGGCGATGCGAACGGCAGTCTGCGGGCGATCAAGATCATCGAGGGGTTACGCGACGACAACAAGCGGTTCTACCCGACCACCGCATCCGCGACCGAGATCCCCACGCAGCTCGCGCTACTGGCCCTCGGTTTCCTCGGCCCCGAGCGTGACAGGCTCGTGACCGACCTGGGCGTTGAGCTCGACGAGTGCGGCAACGTCTCCCGCGACGAGAACTTCATGTCCAGCGTCGAGGGCGCCTTCGTAGCAGGCGACATGGGCCGCGGTCAGTCGCTCATCGTGTGGGCGATCGCGGAAGGCCGCGCCGCCGCGGCATGCGTCGACAAATACCTCACCGGACGAGACGTCCTTCCCCGCCCGATCGACCCCACCGACCGCCCGATCGCCTGACCCAGGGAGGCCTCCCGCTCCCGGGTCCTGTCGCCTGACCAGCGGCGATGCCAGCGCCGGGGCAGGCTCTAGTCCGCGTCGCGGGCCGCCGACGTCCCCCGTTGCGCGCCTCACCTTGAAGGCCGGCCGCGAGCCCCGGGCGATGGTGCCCTCGTCCTCGTAGGGGTTCGAAGAAGGCTCGCGGTGCCCACGGGCAGCAGGATCCATGACGGGTCGGCCGCGGGATCGCCTGCGCAAATCTCTCCGAAGTCGATCACCCCGGAGAGCGTCCCCTCCTACGCGGTCACCGGCGGAGCCCGGATGGACAGGTTTCCACCCAGCACCGCCTTGCACGCATCGGCACGTTTATTCGCACACAGTCACTGGTCGACTACGCGTCGCGCTCCGATGCTTAGCATTACAACCTAACGGGGTGTACTCAGCCCCCCATCGGGCGACAGCTGTCTGACAACCGACCCGCAGGGCCGAACAGCCTTCCGACAGCCCGCGAACCGACGACGCTCAACTCAACGGAGAGTGAGTGACAGCCATGCGGTTGCGAACGCGAATCCTCGGCCTCGTTACGGTGGCGCTCGCGCTGATGGCGTTGGCTGCTTGTGGCGCCGTCGGGGCGAACGACCGCTCGACCGTCCCGGCGAATGAGAAGGTGAAGGAGCTCGATCCTTACGGTGGCAACCTGGCCGCCGAAGGCACCCCTCGCCGCGGCGGCACCCTGATCATCGGTAACGACCGGGAAATCGTCAGCTTCGACCCCACGGTCTCCAACGCGAACCTTGCGTCTACCGCCGTCTACGACATGTTGCTGAAGATGGCCCCCGACGGCACGGTGAAGCCTTACCTCGCGCAGTCGATGGAAACCCCGGACAACGGTCTGACCTGGCGGATGGGTTTGCGACCCGGTGTCCAGTTCAGCGACGGCACCCCAGTCGATGCCGACGCGGTCATCGTCAACACCCAGCGGCATATCGACAAGGTCGCCTCGCCGGCGCACTCGTTCGCCGAGCACATCGCTTCCATGCGTGCGGTCGACCCGACCACCGTCGAGTTCACCCTGAAATCGCCGCTCGGCGATTTCCCCGTCTATTTCGCCCAGCCGTTCAGCGCCACCCTTGGCATGCTCGTCTCGCCGACCGCGCTCAAGAACGGCACCGACATCGGTAAGCAGCCGGTCGGGACCGGACCGTTCGTCCTCGAAAGCTGGCAGCGCGACAACAGGATGCGGCTCACCCGCAACCCGCACTATTGGCAGCCAGGCATGCCCTACCTCGACGGTATCGAGATCCGGCCGCTGTCCGACACCGAGACGCGCTACGCCACCATGCAGAACGGCGACGTCGACATGATCAATGGTGGCTACAACGCCGAGGTGGTCCGTGCGTTCGCCAACCCGAACCTGAAGGTCTACTTCGGTCCCGGCAACTCCGGAACGTACTTCGTCTTCAACTTCACGCACCCGCCCTTCGACGACCTGCGCATGCGCAAGGCCGTGATGGAGGCTCTCGATCTCGACGCGGCGTCGGCGAGCCTGTACATGGGCCAGCGGGTCCCCACGGACTCGCTCTTCCGCGAGGGCAGCCCGTACCACACGCAGCAGGCCTCCGACATCTTCCCGAAACAGAACCTCGAGGACGCGAAGAAACTCGTCCAAGAATACGTCGCCGACGGCGGGGATCCGAGCTTCTCCTACACCACCAGCACGAGCCAGGTCACACAAGGGGAGTTCGTCCAGGCACAGATGGCCAAGGCCGGCATGAAGGTGACGCCACGCTATTACGACCTCGCGCAGTTCACCACGGAAGTCCTGCAAGGCGGGAACTTCGAGCTGACGAGCAGCGTCACGCCGATGGACTACCCGTTTCCTGCGGTATCGCGGACGTTCCGCAGCGATGGCAGCGCCAACTACGGGAAGTACAAGAACCCTCGGGTCGACGCGCTGATCGACGATGCCGCTGCCACCACCGACCCGGCCAAGCGGACGAGCGACTACCAGCAAATCGAACGGATCTTGAACGAAGATGTCGTCCTCGGCTGGATGACCTCGAGCTACCTCTCGACGATCACGAAACCGGACGTACGGGGCATCGACCGGTACATCACGCGCGACCTCTTCTTCGCCAGCATCTGGTTGGATCGGTGAACTGACTATGGACCGAGTGATCGACGCGAACCTGCACGCCGTCGTTCCGGGGATATCGGCGCTCCTTCCGCACCTGCCGGCCTTCTGGCGGGAGCAGATCGCGACCACCGCGTTTCGGGGACCCACCGAGTCGGCCTGGCCACCCGGGATGCCCATGTCCGAGCATCCGAGCGCCCTGCGCCCAGAAGGCGGTCCGGCCGGTAGCGATCTTGAGCTCTTGCGGATGCAGACGCTGGATGCTTGGGACCTGGAGCAGGGGATCCTCAACTGCGGCTACGCGATCGAATCGATCCGCAACCCGGACGCCGCCGCGGCACTGGCCGCCGCGGTGAACGACTGGCAGATCGCCCGATGGCTGGAGCCGGAACCGCGTCTTCGGGCCTCCGTAGTGGTGCCGAGCCAGAGCCCGGCGCTCGCGGTCGCCGAGATCGAACGGATCGGCCATCACCCTGGCTTTGTCCAGGTGTTTCTGCCCATTCGCTCGGCGATGCCCTACGGCAGGCGGGAGTACCACCCCGTCTATGCCGCTGCGGTCGATCATGGGCTGGCGGTGAGCCTGCAGTACGGCGGGTTCACCGGGAACGCCCCGACGCCGGTCGGCTGGCCGACCTACCTGATCGAGGAATACGTCGGCATGGCCTCGATCGCCCAGTCGCAGGTCATGAGCATGATCATCGAAGGTGTGTGTGACGCCTTCCCCGACCTGCGGGTCGCTGTCGTCGACGCGGGATACACCTGGCTCCCGGCGACGATGTGGCGCTTCGACAAGAACTGGCGCGGACTGCGCCGCGAGGTGCCGTGGCTACGCCATCCACCGTCGGAGTACGTGCGCGAGCACTTCCGGTTCGTCAGCGGCCCGCACGACGCGCCGCGCGACGGCGCCGCGCTCGCCCACGTCCTGTCCGACATGTGGGGGGCCCAGCTGTTGCTGTTCGGATCCGGCTACCCACAAGACCACCACGCCCAACCTCGCGACGCGGTGCCCAGCCATTTCAGCCCTGCGGAGGCGAACCAGATGATGTTCGACAACGCACGCGACTTCTACCGACTCGACGCCACCATGCCCACCGGAGGCCGGTCATGAGCGCGGCTACCGACACCGCGGTCCGGACTCGACCCCGGCAACGCACCACATGCATCGACTGCGACGTCCACATCACGATGCACTCTCCCGCCGTGCTGCGCGAGCACCTGCCCGAGCAATGGCGTGACCGACACGACCGCTACGGCGGCAACCCTTACCACGCCTCGCTGTACCCGCGGATGGCCAAGGGCGCGGCGCGCGGCGACGCCTGGCCGCCCACGGGCGGCGCACCCGCCTCGGATCTGCCGTTCTTGCGTGAGCAACTGCTGGACCAGTGGGACATCGAGTACGCGGTGCTCGGCCCGCTGGTTCGGGCTGACCAGTCCGGGATGCGCAACGCGGAGTACGCCGCCGCGCTCTGCCGTGCGACCAACGATTGGGCGGCGCGCGAATGGCTCGACGCTGAACCACGGCTACGCAGCTCGATCGTGCTCCCGGCCGAGGACACCGAATACGCGGTCGCCGAGATCGAACGCGTTGCTCCTGACCCGCGGTTCGTCCAGGTCTATATGCAGATCAAAACCCCGCTACCGATGGGCAACCGCAAATACTGGCCGATCTACGAGTCCGCCGCCCGCCACGGCCTTCCGGTCGGAGTGCACTTCGGCGGTGTCGGCGGCCAGCCAAGCACCGCCTCCGGCTGGGCGTCGTACTACCTCGAAGACCACGCCGGAAATGCCCAGTCCTTCCAGGCTCAGGTGGTGAGCTTGGTGTTCTCGGGGATCTTCGAGCGGCTGCCGGACCTACGCATCGTGTTGATCGAGGGCGGGATCGCCTGGGCACCGCCGCTTGCCTGGCGCATGGACGCCGCGTTCGAGCGGATGCACGACGAGGTGCCGCACCTTTCGCGCCGCCCATCGGAGTACCTCGCGGAGCACTTCTGGTTCACCACGCAGCCGGTGGAGGAACCGCCGGATCCACGCAGCTTGCTGCGCGTGTTCGAGGACTTCCCGGCGCTGCAAAAGCGGGTGATGTTCTCCAGCGACTACCCGCATTGGGACTTCGACGCCCCCGACCAGGCGCTGCGCACGGTGCCGTTCTCCCCGTCGGTCCGGGCACAGATCATGTCCGAGAATTCGCGGGCGCTCTACGGCCTGCCCGGCGATCCGGCCTCGGACGGTCCCCGTTGAGCCGGCATGTCGTGGGGGTCGCCGCGCAGCTGCAGCCGGGGGAACACACGATCGTGACCGTCGAAGGGCGGGAAATCGGCGTGTTCAACATCGACGGCACCTACTACGCGGTGCGTAACCGGTGCCCCCATCAGGCCGGACCGCTGTGCGAAGGGCTGCAAACCGGCGCCGTGACATCCCCGGGCCCTGGCATGTACGAGTTCGACCCGCGGCCCTCCATCCTGCGCTGCCCGTGGCACCAGTGGGAGTTCGACATCACGACGGGACGCTCGTGGTGCGACCCTGAACGGCTGCGCGCCCGTGCTTACCCGGTCGAGGTCACAGCCGGAAGCGAGTTGACCGGGCCGCCCGGGAAAGTTCCTGGCCCCTACACCGCCGAGACGTTCCCCGTCTCCGTCGAAGAGGACTATCTGGTGGTCGACCTGAGCGGGCATGTCGATGGCTGACCTGGTGCTCGGCGTCGCACTCGCGACCGGCTACGCGCTCGCCGGCGATCCGGGCCACCCACTGCCCGACACCGCCACCGCGTTCGATCGCCACCGCATGCGCACCGCGCTCGACGCACTGGAGCGAGCCGGCGTGCACTTCCTACTCCTCGACGACGACTTCGGTCCCTTGCAGGAGGGGGATCGGTGGATCCCGCGACCGGACCCGACGGTGTTCTGCTCGTTCATCGCGCAGCTGTGCACCCGAATCGGGTTCGTCGTCACCACACAGACCGCGCAACTGGAGCCGTTCCACGTCGCCAAGCATCTGCAGACTGTCGACAACGCGAGCCACGGCCGCGCTGGGTGGAGTGTGCGCGTCGGCCAGAGCGCGATGGCCGTCGCGCACATCGGGCGGGGCACGAAGATGTCGGCGCAGGACGAGCTGGCGGAAGCCGGTGAGTTCGCGGATGTCGTCACGAAGCTGTGGGACTCCTGGGAGGCCGGCGCGGTGATCCGCGACGTCGAGCGCGGCCTCTACCTGGACCTCGACCGGGTCCACCACATCAACTTCCGCGGCCGCTTCCTGTCCGTGCGCGGCCCGTCGCTGCACCCGCGTTCGCCCCAAGGCCGTCCCCCGATCTTCACCCGCGTTGTCGACGCGGGAACGGCCGGATTCGCCAAGGACTGGGCCGACGTCGCCATCGCGGCGGACGACGCATCGACACCAGGTACCCCGCGAACGCTCCTGGAGATTCCGCTGACCGGTCGGGAGACCGCGGCGAGCCTGCGGGAACAGGTTTCCGCTGCGGGCGCGGATGGCCTCGTGCTCGTCTGCCCGACGGGGAGGGCGTTGCCCCTATCCGCGATCGCGGAGCTGGCCGCGGGCCTGCCCCTTCGCCAGCCCCCACTCGGAGCGAGCTTGCGCGAGGCCCTCGGCCTCGACGTCGCGGACAACCAGTACACGCGGGCCAGGAGGGCGTGATGGGACGTCGGCAGTTGATCCTCGGGGCGCACTTCCCCGGCAAGGAACAGGTCGCATGGCGGCACCCGGCGAACATGAGCCTCATCGATGTCGACACGTTCCTCGCGAACGCCCGGGCCGCCGAACGCGGCAACATGCATTTCCTGTTCCTCGCCGACGCGCTCACACTCGCCGAGAAGGACGGCACCGTGCTCGCGCACACCCTCAACGGGCGGCCGGACACCTTGAACATCCTGGTCACGCTGGCCGGTGCGACGACCAACATCGGCTTCTTGACAACACTCAACGTCACCTACAACGAGCCGTATGACCTCGCCCGCCAGATCGCGACCTTCGATCACCTCTCCGGTGGACGGGTGGCATTCAACCTTGTGACCTCCGCCGAGAGCACAACCCACCCGAACTTCCGCCGGGGTGACTTCCTGGACCCCTCGCAGCGCTATGTGCGCGCCCAGGAGTTCCTCGCCATCTCCCAGGAGCTGTGGCACAGCTGGTCAGGCGGGCGGGCGCCGGATCCGGTTGAAGCGCACACGACGCAGTTCAACCTGCGCGCCACACCGGCGCTCCCGGAAAGTCCCCAAGGGCACCCGGTGATCGTGCAAGCGGGGGCGTCCTCGGAGGGCGCCGAGTTCGCCGCCCGGTTCGCCGAGGTGAAGTACATCATTCCGCGCACCATCGAGCAGGCGCGCGCGGACTACGCCGACGTGAAAGGCCGTCTCGCGAAGTACGGCCGCAGCCGCGACGACTTCAAACTGATCGTCGGGCAGCGGTTCGTCGTGGCCGACACCGACGCCGAGGCTCACGAGAAGTTCGACCACCTCCTCGATCTCGAGTTCACCGACCAGGCCGTCATCGAGGAGCTGGAGCGACTCTGGCTGCGCGATCTGTCCGGAGTGGACCCCGATGGCCCGTTGCCCGCGATCGAGCCGGACTACGCTGCACTCGGGGTGTACCTGCGCCGGAGCCCCTCCGCCCAGAAGGATCCGTACGTGTACATCGCGGAGCGGCGGGCCATGGCCGAGGAGGCGGGCTGGTCGATCCGGCAGTTCGTCCGTCGGGCGACTGTGCGGCCGGCGATCGTCGGCTCCCCGACGACGGTTGCCGACACCATCGAACACTGGATGGACACCGACGCCGCCGACGGGTTCATCAGCGCGCCCCAGGTCGTCCCGATGAGCAACGTGGAGTTCGTTGACCGCGTTATTCCCCTCCTTCAGGAGAAGGGCATCTTTCGCACCGAATCGCCACGGCAGACCCTCCGGAAGTCACTCGGCCTCCCACCGGGCGGCGTGCGGCTGCCGGCCGCCGCGGTGAGCCAGTAGCCTGCGACGCTCCGAGGTCGACGGCGTGCTGAATGGGATGTGTTCGCCGCACCACCGCCGGCGCCTGCCACACCCACCATCACCGAGGACATCTCCCACCTCGTCGGCCACAGCGGCACCGCGGCGACCGAACGGATCTACCGCCACCGACTCCCGGCCGTGCGGATGGTCACGTCACGTCTTCGTTGCGCAGGGTCAGGTGCCCAGCACCCGCATGACAGTGCGCAGGTCACGAAGGGAAGTCCGTGCTCACGGTCGTGGCCTCCCAGGCGTCGAGCTCCGCGCTCTGCCGATTCAGAACCGACCTGAAGCTACGCAGGGCGTCCGACCCGAGTACGAGGAGCTCAGGTGCATGGCCGGACCCCACCACCTCGATGATCGCGGCGGCCGCGCGGGTGGGGTCACCCGGCTGGGTCCCATGGACGGTGTCGTTCTCCTTGCGTCGCTTGCCCGCGGTCTCGGCGTAGTCGTGGATCGCCTGCGCCGACTGTGTGAGAGAACGGCCGGCGAAGTCTGTGCGAAATGCCCCGGGCTCGACAGCCAGCGCGGTGATACCGAGAGGTTGCACCTCCTTGCGCAAGGAACTCGTCATCGCCTCCAGGGCCGCCTTGGTCGCCGAGTAGTACCCGGAGCCGGGCGGGCAGCGGCGCGCGCCGATGGAGGAGATGTTCACGATCGTCCCGGACCTGCGGGCGCGCATGCCCGGCAGCACGGCCCTGATCATCGCGATTGCGCCGAAGAGGTTCGTGTCAAACAGCTGCCGCACGTCGGTGTCCTCGCCTTCCTCGACCGCGGCCCGGTAGCCATAGCCTGCGTTGTTCACCAGCACGTCGACCTGTCCGAACCGTTCCTCGGCGCGTCGGACGGCAGCGCACACGTGTGCTGGTTCGGTCACGTCCAGCGTGAGCCCGAGAGCCGTGTCGGTGTGCGCCGTGACCAGGTCGCGCACCGTCGACTCGTCCCGTGCGGTCACGACCGCGTCGTGGCCTGCGTCGAGGACGGCCTCGGCCAGCGACCGGCCGAGGCCGGTCGAGCATCCCGTGATCAGCCAGGTGCTCATCGTCGTCACACTCCTCATCAGTCGATCTCCGAGCCCCCAGTCAAGCGAATCGTGCGGGACCGCGGGAGGCACCGCCAGGCCCGGTCTCGTGCGCGAGCGCGGGGCAGCGGCCACGGCCGGAGGGGACGCACGAAAGGGGGCAACGGCGGGACCTCCGTGGGAACGCCGTCCTTCTCCTGGCCTGGGGGTACGACGACGAGGCTGTCCCTGAACATCGGGATTGTGATGCCCGCGCACGGTTTCGGTGTGTCCAGACGCCGCCCGAGGAGACCGTCGAGTCGGTCGTGACCGCACTGTGCACTGGCTACGCCACATCGACGAGGCCGCCTACGGAGAACGAACACGAGGTCAACCTCGACGTCCGAACGCGCGGTCCGCGGGCTTCATCGGCAAGCTCAACATGAACGCGGCGTGCGCCTCACCGCCGGCTTGAGCTACCGGGCCAAGACCTGGCCTTTACCCGCCGCACCGGCCAACCGCTGCGCCACGAATACGTGCTGCGCCACCTTCACGAGCTCACTTGCGACGCTGGCCTGCCGCGGATCCGGGTGCACGACCTCCGCCACTTCGCAGTGACAACCATGTTGTCTTCGCAGGTTCCCTTGGCGATGCGCGTCCAAGACGATTCGACACCATGTCGACCACTACCGAGGTCTACGGAGCAGCTGTTCACAGCCACCTCGTCGACAACGCCACGGCCGTCGCCACGGCCGACCCGGAAGCGATCAGCAGACGAGCCGGCACAATCCTGGAGTCATCCCCGGCGGCGCGGGTGGTCTACATCGTTGGGACTCATCGGTGTCGGCGTCGCAGACGGCCGAAGGGTTTGAAGTATGCGAGCAGGATCGTCACGAGCAACACTGCGCAGGCGCCTCCGGAGTCCTTGACCAGCGCGAACGGGTCGGAAAGGGCCCGCCGGGCGAGCGCGTCAGTGGCCGCCGCATCGAGCGTGGGCACCAGCACGAACACGGCCAGCACAGTTCCCCCGGCGGTGAGCACCAGTTTGATCAGGATCCACCAGTGCCGCAGCAGCCCCCACGGGGTGAGCAGCCCCAGTGCCACACCCGTGGTAAGGGCCAGCAGTGCAAGGGGCACGATCAGGGCCTGGCCGAGCAGGTACGCGGCGGGATAGACCGTCAGCGGCTCGGAGCCGCCCCAGCCTGCGACGACGAGGGCGAGGACGGCGGCGTCGGCGCCGAGAAGGCCCACCGATGACACAACGTGCGTGGTCAGGAGCGTCTTTCGCCCCGTCGGGGACAGACGCCGGCCACGGTTGCGTCGATCCACTCGTCCGCCTGCATCCCGGCCGCCGGGACCCGGTGCGGTGGCGGCCCAGGATGTGCGGGAATCCCGTGTCATGTTCACCCTCGGTCTTCGAACGACGTGTGACCGCTCCGCCTGGCCGAACACAGCGATCGCACCGAGGGTCACGACGAGACGCAGGACGTTCCCGAGAGCACTCGCGCTCCGGACCGGAGTGGAAATCGAGGTCGTCATAACAGGATGATCGCGACACGGTCACTGAGGCGCGTCCTGCCTCGGGCAGCTGTTCGCCTGCCCCACAGAGCACAGCACACGAGAGCCGCATACACCGTCAGGAGTACGGCCGCAGACTCCCGGAGGATGACGCGGCGGCGGCTTGCACGCGCCCGCGGCGGTGTACGCCGCGAAGCTGCGCGCACGTCGAGACACTCGCCGCCGGCCTGCGGTGCCTTACGTGGGCGAACTGACGGCCGGCGACGCCGGCGGCGTCTCTGTCATTGCTCGGCTACGAGTCCGTCGGACGCCGGCGATTTCGCGATTCCGATCCGCCTCGTGACCGGTGGCCGCCGGTGACGGTCCCACGACGTGTGCCGCTTCGCCGGCGCCGACATGGCTGCCTTCGCCGGCACGGTCGGTCCGGGCTTGTGTACTCCCGGCAGTGCAGCGGGATAGCCAACCAGGGAATGATGACTCGTCACAGCGACAGTCGCAGGCTCGTCCCATGCCTAGAGCACGTGCAACAGGCACGAGCGCGACATGAGCGTGACGATCGTCGACGGTGCTGCCGTCGACTCCATATCTCCGCAGGGGTATCGCCGCGGCCACCAGCAGCACTCGGTACTGGTGCAGCTGGTCCGCTTCGTCTTGGTCGGCGGGCTGATCGCCACCCTCAACACCGTGATCTTCCTGGTGGCCCGCGTCTGGTGGGACGCACTACCAGCCAACCTCGTCGCGGTCATCCTGAGCACCGCGGCGAGCACTGAGCTGAACCGGCGCTTCACCTTCCGCGGCGCCAGGGTGCGCGGCAGGCGTCTCCACGCGCAGACCGGCATCGCGGTGCTGTGCTACGCGTTCTCGAGCTCCGCCGTGCTGCTCGTCCTGCATCTTCTGGTGACCGGCGGCACCACCCCGGCCCAGGAGTCGGTTGCAGTGTCGATGGCAGGCGTCCTCGCCGCGCTCGGGCGGTTCCTCGTGCTGCGGAACTGGGTCTTCAGAAGATCCGAAGCCGTCGATGTCGGTGCTCTTCAGAACGTTGACGTACGCCATCCGAACGGGGTCGGGCTCGACAGGGTGCTCTTTCTGACCGCAGATACCGGCGGTGGGCATCGCGCAGCTGCCGAGGCGATCAGTCAGGCCCTGCACAGCCGGTACCCAGGCCGGTTCGTCGCCGTGGTCTGTGATCCGTTGACGGGCTCAGAGGCCCACCGCCTCCTGCGCCGATTGTGCCGCTGGTACGGCCCGTTGACCCGTGGAGCGCCTTGGCTGTGGTCCGTCATCTTCCACGTCACCAACGCGCCGGTGACGCTGTGGATCATGCGGCCGCTGGTGAGATGGCTCGTGGTGGTACCGCTGGTCGCCGCGCTGGACCGGCACCGGCCGAGGGTGGTGGTCTCGGCGCACCCGCTGATGGTCGACGCCGCCGTGGCGGCACGGAGGAGGAGTGAGCACCACCCGTCACTGGTCACGGTCGTGACGGACTTGGCCACGGCGCACCGCACCTGGTGGCACTCGCAGGTGGATCGGACGGTCACCCCGTCGGACGAGTTGTTGCGGGCAGCGCGCCGCGCCGGGGCGGCCAACGTGCACGGTCATCCGCTGGGGATTCCCGTGCGCGAGCAGTTCCGCTCCGGATCCCCTCCGAGTGAGGACAAGGCCACGTTGCAGGCAATGCTGGGCGTCCGACCCGGGAGGTTCGTCGTTCTGGTCACCGCAGGTGCCGAGGGCGGTCGCGGCTTGGAGGTATGGGTACGGACGATCGTCAGTGGACTGCCCGAGGTCGACGTCGTGGCGGTCTGCGGTCGGAACGAGTCCCTTCGTGCCGAACTCTGTGAGCTCGCCGCGCCCGCCGGTGGCCGGCTGCTGGTGACAGGCTATGTGGACACCATGTCCGACTGGATTCGTTGCGCCGACCTGGTGGTCACCAAGGCCGGCCCCAGCATCATCGCCGAGGCGACGTCGGTCGGGGTGCCGTTGCTGTTGCCGTCCCACATACCGGGCCAGGAAAGGGGAAACGCCGACATCACCGTGGCTGCCGGTGCGGCCCGGCGGGTTCGCGGTCGGCGCCACCTCATTCGACAGATCGATGCGCTGAGGCAGGACGCGGCGGCCATGGCGGATATGCGCGCCGCAGCCACCCGCTTCGGTCGACCGCACGCAGCAATACGGATGGCGGAGCTCGTCGCCGACGCGGCCTCGACGAACGCCGATGCCTCCGCAATCGCCCCTCTCCGAAAGAAGGCACGATGACCCCGCGCACCATCGTCTCCCGGGCGCTACTGGCCGCCGGGCTGGCTACCGCAATTCCGCTGGTGTCCGAGATGCGAGCCGGGCCGGCGGAACGAGTGCTCACCGACCGCTGGAACGTGGTTCCGATCGAACCTCGCGGGCAGGTCGAGCTGGGTGTGAGCTTCCGTCCCCGGCAGGCCGAGGCCCTGGGCCTCGGCGTCCGTCAGACCCTCACGACTCTCCTGGCCTACCCGTTCGAGGTGATCCGCCTGTCCGCGTACTGGGACCGGATGGAACCGGCCGCCGGGGTGTTCGACACCACGGAGCTGGACTGGCAGCTGGACGAGGCCGAACGATCCGGCAAGCAGATCATCCTCTGCCTGGGCGCCATCAAGTCCTTCGGCTACCCCGAGTACTTCGTCCCGCGGCACCACGTGTCCGGCGGTCTCCCCGAGGGCCGGCTCGTGGACGAGAAGTCCCACCCCGCATTGCTCGAGGCAGTGACGATGCACCTGACCAGGCTCGTGCAGCGCTACCGGGATCGTCCCGGCATCCGGGCATGGCAGGTGGAACACGAAGCGGCCGACCCGCTCGGCATGGAGCATTCGTGGCGGCTGGCGACCTCCTTCATTCGGCACGAGGTGCAGGCCGTCCGCGCCGCGGACCCGACGCGGCCGATCCTGATGAACGGCTTCCTGCCCACTTCCACCGCTGTCCTGGCCCAGCAGTGGTGGCGCACCCGCGACCAGGGCGACTCCCTGGCCGTCGCGGCGGAACTGGCCGACATCATCGGCATCGACTTCTACCCGCGCCATGCCGTCACCAGCCTCGGCCGCTGGAGCCTCTACCTCGACGGCGCCAAGGGGCTCCTCCCCGCTCTGCGGCGCCGAAGATTGCTCGCCTGCCGGCAGGAACTCGTCGTGACCGAAGGGCAGGCCGAACCGTGGGAGTCGATCACGGTGCCCCCCAGCCCGGACGGCCGTGCCTCCTCCAGCTGCCCACCTGATCGGATCATCGACAACTACAACGAGTGCCTTCGCTGGACCAGGGACGACACGAGGCTGGGCGCGTACCTGTTCTGGGGCGCCGAATACTGGGTGATGCGCGACCGTCACGGCGACTCCCGCTACCTCGACGCCTTCGCAAGGATCCTCGAGCAGACCTGAGGTCACGGGAGATGGCACACACCCTGGTCGCATTCCACGCCCACCCCGACGACGAGGCTGTCCTCACTGCGGGAACCATGGCGCGGGCCACCGCAGAGGGGCACCGCGTCGTACTCGTCATCGCGACCGACGGCGGCCGCGGACAGGCCGACATCGACGACGCTCGGCTGGGCGAACGTCGGCTGGGCGAGGCCCGCGAGAGCGCGCGAGCCCTCGGCGTCGCCCGGATCGAACACCTTGGATACGCCGACAGCGGCATGGAGCCGGGGGCCGGCGCCGACCCGGCGGGACGGACGACGTTCGTCCAGGCGCCAGTGGCCGAGGCCGCACAGAAACTCGCAGCCATCCTGCGCGAGGAGACCGCGAACGTCCTGCTCAGCTACGACCGCAACGGCGGCTACGGCCACCCCGATCACATCCGGGCCCACGAGGTAGCCGCCATGGCAGCGCACCTGGCGCGCACCCCACGGGTGCTCCAGGCGACCGCTCCGCGCGACACCCTCTGCCGCGCCCTCGATCTCCTCGCCACGGTCCGCTGCCTCCCGCCGGGGCTCGACCGCTCGAGCTACGACTGCGCCTACAGCGCGCGCTCCGAGATCACCCACCGCATCTCGGTGCGCCGCTACGCCGGTCAGAAGCGCGCGTCCCTGCGGGCCCACGCAAGCCAGACGGCAGCACACGGCGGCACCGACCGGACTTTGGCCACGTTCCTGCGGATCCCCCGCCCCCTCTACGACATCGTCTTCGGGCAGGAGTGGTTCATCGACCCCGACCACCAGGGACCGGTCGCACACGACGTCTTCGAAGGACTGCCGTGACAGCCGCCGCCTACTGAACTCGGCCGGCTTCTCACCGGGCTCGCAGGCGACGGTAGCGCCGATCAGCGCCCAGCGTTTCGGCCAGTCGCGCGGCAGCCCGGACGACCATCCCGACCAGCCGGGCGGGAAGATACGGCGCCTGGACCTCCGCGCGGAAATCGCACATGAACAACATCAGATCCACCGGCCGTGGCATCGCGCTCGCTCGGCGGCGTTGCTCCTGGGCGAGCCCGGCCGCGGTCCGCAACAACTGCTCCATCTGCAACGCCGGCCGCGTCTCGACGTACACCACGGCCTCGACGGACCCCACGTTCGCGAAATGATGGGCCGTGCCCGCCGGCACGACGACCGAATCACCCGGCCCCACCACCACGGTGCGCCCCGCGATCCGGAAGCACAGCCGTCCCTCCCGAATCGTGAATCGCTCCTCCTGTCCAGGGTGGGTATGGCCGCTCGGAACCCTCCCTCCTGGTGCAAGCCGGAGATCCCAGGCCAGCAACAGCCCGCCGGTCTGGGCAGCCGACTGACGGATCACGATCGTCTCCCCGCTGACAGGGTTGTGGATCACTTCACCTGCCAGTGCCTCATCCGTGGTCATAGCCGCGATGATTGCGAGCGGGCGCCGTCCGCCGCGTCCCCCTGGCGCAGGCATACGACATCATGCGATCGACGTAGCCTCGAACCGGCAACTACAACGGCAGGCGTACGGAGCCCTACGTCGCGCACGTCAAAGGCCCACAATCGCCTCGAACTCGATGATCGGCGAGATAGGCGATCCGGCGAGGGAAGGATCCGCAAGATCCCGGGCGTCGAGGTGCTCGGCTGCCTCGGTCGCCGGCCTGGTCGCCGTCGGCTTCGTACTGGCCCGAGCAGGACAGAAGTACGGCACCGAGCAACTACTCCGGATCGGACTCGCCGTGATCTCGCTGGCTCTCGGGTTGTGCCGTGTTCGGCGAGGAACGGATAGTCGAATGCTTCGCGCAGATATCCGGTAGGTGATCCCGAACAATCGAGAACGGAGGATTTCGGAGTCAGCCAGCGCATCGGATACTGCTGGATCGGTCATCGCGCCACAGGTGATCAGGCGATCCGGGCGGTCATCGCGTCGCCGGTCGTACCCACGATCGACGAGCCTGACTTCCGATCACGCCGGTGAACGTTGGCGGCCGGTTGGGTGGTGTCTGTCCTCGGTTCGGTCATTGTCCGACCTTGACCCCGGAATCGTCGGCGGCGTACTGGATCGAGAGGAGCGCACTAGTGTCGAGATGCGGGTGCCGGCGCCGTTCTCCGATGGGAAGGACGGGTCGCCCAAAGGTGGCGTGCAACACCATGGCGCCGGCGACGTACCAGGCGAGCAGGGCACTGGTGATCAGCTGGTAGGCGCCGATGATCAGGACCGTGGCCTGGGCGTCGAGCAATCCGATGGCCAGGAGTGTGCAGCCGGCGGCGAGCATCGAAAGCACGCCGGCAAGAGCGACGTTCTCGGTGATCGCGGCGGCGGCCCCGATCCAGGTGACGACGCCGAGCACGACGAACCAGGAGCCGTAGGCGCAGGCGGCGCTGCCTCCGACGAGGATCGGGGGAAGGACACCGAGGGCCGTGAGCAGGGTGTAAAGACCGTAGGCCATCCAGAAGGAACCCCAGAGTCCGTGCATGACGGCGGCGAGGGCATCACGGGAGTGGTAGGCCCACATGCCGGCCAAGAACTGCGCAACGCCGCCCGAGGTTACAGCGCAGTAGGCCCACATGCCGGCCAGGAACTGCGCGATGCCGCCGGCTGTCCGAGCGAAGGGGAATAGCGCCAGAGGAGGGTCGGTGCTGCTGCGCCAGGCGGCGAGGTCGACCGCAACCATCGAGATGACCGCGACGATTCCGAAGAGGCCGAGAATGGAGCGCGTGAAGACGCGAGAGGGTGTGGTCATACTGTTGCCGCGCCAGAAGTCAGCCGTATCGGTCCCGGCTAGGTCCAGGCCGACTGGATTGGTCACGTTTCTCCTCCGGATGCGGTGCGGCTCCTGGCTGCCTCTGAGTTCATGCGAACTCGATTTGCGGTGGGCAGCTGTATCTTGGCATTCCTCGACGCACGCTGTGAGCGTTTCTACGCGGGTCTCGGCGATTCGCAGAACGTTTCGTCGACCTGAGTGGGGCGACGATCCGTTTGGGATTATCACGCCGTCCTGCCATCGGTAATCTTCCAAGTGCGGCCGATGCCCCGGCGGTGCCAGGAAAACAGTCGGTGTGACGTCACGGGTTCGTACATCGATGATCAGCAGCGCCGGGTTGGCCAGGGAGGTGAACAGTAGCTCACCGTCCGCCGCCGGGCAGCTCGCCTGGCCGCCGACGAAAGGATCCACCACATCCGGAGAAGTCGTCTTCTCGGATGTGGTGGTGACCTCGGCCTTCATGCTCACCTACGACTTGCCATTTCCTCACCTCCGACGTGGTCCGACTTCTTCCGCGCAAGCAGGCTGCTGTGGATCAGGCCGATCTACTGGTCCTCACTGCGGCCTGTCCTGGGCCTCAGCTGTCGAGCCGCCGGCTCGGTCTCGCCGTGGGTGCGTCGCGGCGCCCGTTCCGGAAAGGGTGCACGACCGTTTCTCTGAGTCTGGCCTCTGCAGGATCGAAGAGAGCGGCTCGGACCACGGTGTGCCGGGCATCGTCGATGTGCTGCCAGTCGAGCATCTCGCCATCGACGCGTATCACTGACGTGGGCGAGGCACGGGTGGCGGCGAGCACCCGACGTGCCCATGCGAGCTTGCTCGGCGCCGGTGCGAACGCCGAATTGGTCGTGCGAAGCTGCCGGGAGTGCAGACACAGCTTGCCCGTGAAGCCGAGTCCGACCGAGTGCCGCAGGTCCTCACCCAACCCGACGATGTCGTCGAAATCGAGACTGGGCCCGTCGATCGGCCCGGGCAGCCCGGCCGCGCAGCTGGCCATCACCAGTCGTGAACGTGCATACAGCAGGGCAGCCGTCCCGCCCGCGATCCCCAGCTCACGGCCAAGGCCTGGCGATCCGAACGCGAGCCGCAGCGTGCCATGAGCAGCGGCGATGCCATCCGCGTTCTCGATTCCCGCGGCTGTCTCCAGCATCGCCACGATCATCACACCCGCGCGCAGCTGCGCTTTGACGGCCCGGACCTGATCGGCCGACTCGGTTCTCGGCAGTACGACCCCCCGCAATCCCGGGCCGGCGACGACCGCGCGAAGGTCACCGCTGCAGAGGTCGGTGTCCGAACCATTCACCCGGACCCACGCGTTACCGCCTCCGGCAAGGTGCCTCGCGACCGCGTGGCGGGCAAGTTCCACGTTCTCGGGTGCAGCGTTGTTCGCCAGATCGAGAACCAACGCGTCCGCCTCGCAAACCTCGGGTGTGCTGAACTGATCGGGACGGTCGCCGGGAACGAGCAGCCACGTGCGAGCGTCGACTCGGCTGATTCCTTTCACAGATCTCCTTCATCGATTGCGCCGATGGAAACGGCGTCTACTTCCGGGTCGTGCTGATACAGGAAACTTTGGATCAGATGCGCTGTCACGGCATTCAAGAAGTGCCACACGTGGCCGGCGACACGACTGCTTCCGACGAGTGCGGCAATCTCGCACTCAACCTGCACCACGACGTTCTTGTCAATTTTTTTGGATGCCTGATCCGGATCGTCGGCCTGCCGGATCTCGGGATACTCCACCAAGGCTCAGACCTTTCGTGCGAGATTGGTTGAAAATTGGCGCCGAGGCGACGTGTCAACACGCAGAGCCGCTGGCCGGCTCGTGCCGTGAGTTGCCCAGTAACAGACACGACGACAGTTCATGCAGGCGCAGCAGTCAACAGACTGCAGAACAGTCCAGACGGCGGAGTGAGTCGCTTCCGCAGCTCCGAACCGAAAGCGGAAGCAACTCTACTGCTGCCCAGGTCGGCCAGCATATGCACGACGGGCCGAGCGCGGGCGTGGCCCGGCAGATATCCTCATCAGCGCAGGAAACACAGATTGGGAAGGACATGGTCAGCTGGTCACCTCAGGCGGGGTGTAGCGGCCGGGAACGCCGCGCGATGTCACGCAGAAGCGGTCCATGCGTTGATGACCGTGATCGCCGCGATCAGGTACGCCGGCGCCACCTCCTCGAAGTGCTTCTCGGTGATCGCATCGGTCAGCTCGATGGCTCCCTATCCGCCATCGAACACCGCGCGGGCCGACGCCACGGCCTCGTCGATGTCTTCCGGACCGCCGTCCGCGAGTCGCGCACATGCAGTGCCGGTGTAAGGCTGCTGGGACCCGAACGTTCGGCCGGAACTGGCATCGACGGACTTGCCGTGAAGAGCTTCAGCCCCTCGAGCTGTGCTGGTTGTGCGGCCGTCGTCATCGACCTCTCTCCGTCGGAGCCGACTGCTGCGCCTGGAGGCAGCAGGTGCGCGGGCCCATGTTAGGGACGGGGCGCCCATATCCGATATCCGACGACGGCGGACCTGGATCCGTTGAGCGCAGGCGCGTGGTACTTCGCTGCGCGGATGGCGCGGCCGAAAGCTCAGAGGTAAGGCTGCCTGGGACTTCTTCGCCGGATTGACCGACTCCTTCCGCCAGGGCTTCCGCGATGCTCTCGGTATCGCTTCCTGTCCACCGTTTTCGCCGATTTCGGTCGAGGTTGATTGAAGCTGATCAACGAGGGAACCTTTCATTCAACGGCTGGTAAGCTGAGCCAAGGTTATAGCGGCTCGCATCTCGCAGAGGCCGTAACACACATGGGGGCGTCGAGACGGAATGAGTGCACTTTCAGAACAAATCACCGGCGCAGACACCGAAATGCCGCGCTTGACCCGTTTCCCGGTGCTGCGCACGAAGAGCTTGGACGAGGCACGTGACGCCGTCTCGCGTGTCTACCTCGACCACGAGCTGACTGCGCAGAATGACGCCCTCCATATGACGCTCAACGCCGTGTCGCTTCGGCTGTTCACGCTCGGATACCTGAGGTACGAATCCTCCGCGAAAGCCGTCGTGCCCCCGCCGGGGGACTGCTACCAAGTCAATCTCACCGTCGCCGGTCGCACCAACGCCGACCGCACCGACGGCGACCGGGCCACCACGCTCGCACACAGCAGCGGCATCGTGCTCTCCCCCGAGCAGCAGAACACCGTGCGCTGGTCACCCGACGCACAGCATCTGATCCTGAAGATCCCTCGACTGAGCCTGGAGAACCACCTGGGCGACCTACTGGGCCGCCGCGTCCGCGAGGTTATCGACTTCGACTTCGGCATCGACCTGACAACAGGTCGGGGCAGAAGTTTGCTGGCATCGGTTGAGTTCCTGGCACGCGAGCTCGATCGGCCAGGAGGGCTCACCGACATGCCGGTGGCTCGCGAGCAACTCGAAGCGTTCGTCATGACGCAGCTGCTGCACACCGGCCGGCATCAGTTCGCCGACGAGCTGGCCGCCCCGGCCGAACCGGTCCGGCGCGGCCGGCTCGCACCGGTGTTGGACTACATGGAGAAACACGCCGACGAGCCGCTCACTCCACAGGAACTCGCTCGGGTCGGCTGCATGAGCGTGCGCACCCTGCACGCCACTTTTCAGCAGGCGCTGGGCGAGTCGCCAATGAGCTATCTGCGCCGGATCCGGCTCGATCACGTCCGCGCCGAGCTGCAGCGCAGCGACCCCACCTTCGTTCGGGTCACCGACGTTGCCATCAGATGGGGCTTCCTGCACCAGAGCCGCTTCGCCCAGCAATACCGCGCGCAGTTCGGCGAACTGCCGCGGGAGACGCTGCGCGCAAGCGCCGGCGGATGGCCCCAACCAGGTCCAACCCGGACGCGACGCCAGCGCCGGATCGGGTCAACCGCGACCGAATCGTCGGCAGGACGGACTTACCCCTTCCACGGCTGCTCTCCGCCGTTCTAGACGACCGCACGCTCGCCGACGCTCTCCTACACCGCCACACAGAAGATCGCGTTGCAGCCGCAAGGCCCAGGTCGCGCTCCAACCCAACGGGTCCGACCGTAGCGAGTTTCCCCGGCAGCCAAGCCGAGGCCTGGGCCGCCGCCGACACACGAGGTCGTGCCCACCGGGCAGGAACGGCCCACAGCATGGACGCCGCGTGGCGGACCGAGACACGGTGCCGCCTCCCGGAGGCCGACCCGGCCAGCCTCCAACTCAGAAATCCAGCTCACCGACACCCCCGACCGGGCGGCAGGTCGACCTGTGTCAGCTCCAGCCCATCGCGGTAGATGACGAACTCGGCGCCGAACCCATGGGTCAGGCGGTCCCCCCGATCGGGACGACGACCGCCGCGCGTGCGCGCGCACTCGGCGGTTTCGGGCCCGACGAGGCCTCCGCGCCGGCGACGATCACTCCGGTCACACCACCACAGACCGGCCAACGGTTTTGACGTTGTGATCAGTTGTCGGGAAGTGTTGAGCCTCTACCGGCGTCGGCCAGCCGGCCGGCGGCGATGTCCTCGATCATCCCGACACCCAGACCCGCTCGGCGCCCGACCGCGCGATCTCGTACTCAAGCCCCAGCCGCGGCACCCGCGACGCGTCCCAAGATGCGAGCGCTAACCGACGGCGCGCGTCGGTCGCCCGATACTCCAGCGCGCAGTGTCGGACGTGCAGTGCGGCGCTCGCTTCGAAGATCGGCAGGCCGCTGGCGAAACGACAACGCGGCGACGAGAAAGGTGGATAGATCAACGCGATCGGTGTCTCGTCGTTCCGATCCCCCAGTCCGGCCGGGACGCGTGTGCGTTCTCGCTGTCCGTGCTCACGAGAACTCCTCGCTGCCGAGTTGCCGACGATCTCGAACGGCAAGGGGGTGGTGGCGGAGGGCGCGCGGTGTGCTGGTGGGGATCGTCTGCTCGTTGCCGGGCGCTGGATCGCCGACGACCGGGGCGTCACGCGTCGGTTGCGCCCGCGGGCCGGGGTCGCTGATCGTGTAGGGCAGGTCTCCGGGCAGGAGCATCTGCGGCACCTGCGCGAACCGCCAGCCGTCGCCGTCGCGGGTGAACGTCCACACGACGTCATAGCGATCGGCCGGCCAGTGCGGGGGCGGGGCCGGAGTGACGTCGCCGAGATGTTCGACGATCTTGTGGATTGATTCGTGCTTCCACGCCACCACCGTGGCACCCGGGCGCGTGGTCAGCTCCCTGGCCAGTTGTTCCTCCTCGCCCGCGGCGTAGCGGGTGATCACATCGAGCCCGAGCCGCGCCGCCAGTGGCATGACCGTCTCCACCGATCGTTTGCTGTGGCCTTCCTCGAACGCCGGCCCATAGACCGTGTCGGGCCGGTGCAAACCCGCCGGCGGTTCCCCACGCGACGGGGCGAACAACCCGACCAGGGCCCCCGCCCTCACCCACCCGTTCACCGTGAGGGAGTACCGGTCCACCTCCCCGTCGGGCTTGATACCACGTACGTTCCCCGACGGGTGCGGCTTCTCCGCATGCCGGATGATCATCACCACATGCTTGACCAGGGATGACCCGCCCATCATCTGGCCACCTCCACCGACCGCATCGGCTGCCGCGGCGCCCGCGTCGGCGCCTCGTCCAGGACACCACCCCGGCGCAGGTAGACGGTGCGCGTGGCCAAACGGGTCAGCGCCGGTTGATGGGTGGTCATCACCACGGTGCGACCCTCGACCAGACGGGTGAGCGCCTGCACCACCAGCTCCTCGGCGGTGACGTCCAACCCGGCGGTGGGTTCATCGAGCAGCACGACCGGCGAGTCGACGAGCAAGGCACGGGCGATCCCGACGCGCTGGCGCTGCCCACCCGACAACCCGATACCACCGGCGGAGATCACGGTGTCCAGGCCGTCGGGCAGCCGGTCGGTGAACTCGGTGACCAGCGCAGCCTGCGCCACCTCCGCCACGACCTCATCGGTGGCGTCGGGCCGGCCGTAGCGCAGGTTGTCGGCCAGCGTGCCCGAGAACAGGAAGGTGTCCTGCAAAACCATGGCCACCTGCTGGTGCAACCAGTGCTCCGGCACCTCGGGCACCGACAACCCGTCCAGCGACACCCGCCCACTCGTGGGCGGATACAGGCCGCCGATCAGTGAGAGCGTGGTGGACTTACCGGCCCCGTTGTCACCCAGCAGCGCGATCCGCTCCCCCGCCCGGATACGCAGGTCCAACCCGCACAGCACCGGCCCTCGCCCGTAGTCCAGGCCCACGCCCCGCAGTTCGATCTCGCCCTCGACCCTGCTGGGCAGCCCTTGGGCGCGGCCGAGGTGTTCACGGGGCTGGTCCAGGATCGCGCCGATCCGCTCGGCCGAGGCGGCGGCCTGGGTGAAGGTGGGCAGGAGCTTCGCCAACTGCTTCATCGGTTTGAGGATGTTCTGCAGGTAGCTGGTGACCACCACCAACAGCCCCACCGACCACCAGTTCTGCAGGACCCCATAGCCGCCGACGAACAGCAGCACCGCGGTGCCGATCGCCGCGACCGACTCCAGCGACGGGGTGAACCGTGCGCTGAGGTCGACCCCGCGCAGACCGATGCTCAGCACACGGTCGTTCGTCGACCCGAACCGCCGGTCCTCCACCGCCTGGCTGCCGAACGCGTGCACGGTCCGGATGCCCTGCAACGACTCAGTCACGAAACCGGTCAGGTCACCCACCGCGGCCCGGCGCTGACGCGAGTTCACCCTGGTCAACCGGGCGTAGCGGACAGCGGTGAGGAACACCAGCGGGGCCGCGCACAACGTGATCAACCCCAACCGCCAGTCCACCGACACCACCACCGCGGCCGTGCCCACCAACGCCAGAATCCCCGGCACCAACGTGGAGAACAGATCCGTCAAGCTGGTTTCGATGCGCTCGGTATCGGTGATCACCCGATTCGTCAGCTCACCGGTGGACTGATGATCGTGATATTCCTGGGGAAGCCGCTCAACCCGACCGAACACGTCCGCGCGGATGCGCGAGCTGATCCGCTCACCCGCACCGTTCATGAACCGATCGCCCAGATAGTCGAAGACCCCCGACGCGACGGTGAACACCAGCACAGCCACCGCGGCAACCCCGAGCATGGCGATCGCCGATCCACCGAACCACTGGGCCACCCCATGCAGCGGACTGCTGCGCTGCCGGCCCTGCAACAGATCATTGATCACCAACGCCAACGGCCACGGAGCCGCCAGATCTGCGGCCAACTCACACGCCCGCATCACCACCCCGACCAGCAACCACCGCAGCTCCGCCCGCCCGTAGCCGCGGAACCGCCACAACCCACGGATCGTCCCCACATCCACCGCCGCACCGCGGCCACCGGAATGCGCCGACGCACCGGCCGTCACGGCGGTCGAAGCGACATCACCGGATGCGCCGGAGGGATCTCCACCCTCGCCATCTCTCACAAGTCGAGAGGTATCTCCGATCACGGTTCTCGGCATGGGATTCCCCGTCAACTCTGTTCGTCCGGCAAGGCAGTAAAGCTTATTCGGAGCGCTCTCGCTGGCTCATGGCGTCGCCTGCGGTCAGCAAGGACGCCCCCAGAAAGACGATGTCTTTCACCAAGAACTGCCCCGCAGGGGACAACCTGGGATCCTTGCGCCGCTCTTCCCAAGCCTCCGGTGTTGTCGCCAGAAAGCTCAGCGTAGTGGCAAACATGCCCGCGCCCGCCGCACTGCCGAGTGCTGACAGCCGAGGCGACAGCGGCTTCGCCGCTATCATCGCTCCGATAACGATCTCGGTAGTACCGATGATCCTGGCGAGTTTCCGTTCACCGAGCATGTTAGCAAGGCGGGAGAACAGCGGACTCCCATTGATCAGCGGCCGAATGTTCTCGACCTCAAACTCTTCGAACTTGAGGCGGCCGATTACCATGAGATTCAACGCCAAGCCGTAGCGAAGTGTCGCCATCCCGAGCGTCTGACCTTTTCCGACGGCCGTCTTCCGCAATCTCACGCCGGTCTCCTCCCGCACGCCATCACCAATCCTTCTCGCTCGCATTCAGTGTGATCGTGTCTCTGGGCTGGGTTGTGTCTTCGCGGTCGCCAGCTCGGAGGGCGCGGCCCGGCCGCTGGCGTGTGCCTCGCGGCGGTAGCGCTCCACCATGTGCGGGTAGTGCAGCTCGAACGCCGGGCGCTCGGAGCGGATCCGGGGCAGCTCGGTGAAGTTGTGCCGCGGCGGCGGGCAGCTGGTGGCCCACTCCAGCGAGTTGGCGAAGCCCCATGGGTCGTCCACCGTGACGATCCGTCCGTAGCGGTAGCTGCGGAAGACGTTCCAGATGAATGGAAGCGTGGAGGCACCCAGGACGAACGCGCCGATCGAGGAGACTGTGTTGAGTGTGGTGAAGCCGTCGGTGGGCAGGTAGTCGGCGTAGCGGCGGGGCATGCCCTCGGCGCCGAGCCAGTGCTGCACCAGGAATGTCAGGTGGAACCCGACGAACGTGAGCCAGAAGTGCACCTTGCCGAGGGTGTCGTCCATCATCCGGCCGGTCATCTTCGGGAACCAGAAGTAGATGCCGGCGTAGGTGGCGAACACGATCGTGCCGAACAGCACGTAGTGGAAGTGCGCGACCACGAAGTAGGTGTCCGAGACGTTGAAGTCGACCGGTGGTGAGGCCAGCAGAACTCCGGTGAGGCCGCCGAGCAGGAACGTGACCAGGAAGCCGAGCGCGAACAGCATCGGTGTCTCGAAGGTCAGGTGGCCCTTCCACAGGGTGCCGATCCAGTTCACGAACTTGATGCCGGTGGGGATCGCGATCAGGAAGGTGGTGAAGGAGAAGAAGGCCAGCAGCACTGCTCCGGTGGCGTACAGGTGGTGGGCCCAGACCGCTACCGACAGCGCGGCGATGGCGATCGTGGCGTAGACCAGGCCCTTGTAGCCGAAGACCGGTTTGCGGGCGAACACCGGGAAGACCTCGGAGACGATGCCGAAGAACGGCAGCGCAATGATGTAGACCTCGGGGTGGCCGAAGAACCAGAACATGTGCTCCCACAGGATCGTCCCGCCGTTGGCGGGGTCGAACACGTGGGCGCCGAGTTGGCGGTCGGCCAGTAGGCCGAGTAGCGCCGCTGTGAGCTCGGGGAACGCGATGAGGATCAGGATCGCGGTGATGAGGATGTTCCAGGTGAAGATCGGCATCCGGAACATCGTCATGCCGGGGGCGCGCATGCAGACGATCGTGGTGATGAAGTTGACGGCGCCGAGGATCGTGCCCAGTCCTCCGACGACCAAGCCGACGATCCACAGGTCCGACCCGCTGCCAGGCGAGTGGAGGGCGCCGGACAGGGGCGTGTAGGCGGTCCAGCCGAAGTCGGCGGGCCCGCCCGGTGTCAAGAAGCCCGACAGTACGATCAGCCCGCCGAACAGGAACAGCCAGTACGAGAAGGCGTTGAGCCGCGGGAACGCCACGTCAGGGGCGCCGATCTGCAACGGCACGATGTAGTTGGCGAAACCGAACACGATCGGCGTCGCATACAACAACAGCATGATCGTGCCGTGCATGGTGAACAGCTGGTTGTACTGCTCGTTCGACAAGAACTGCAGACCGGGGCGGGCGAGCTCGGCGCGTATCAACAACGCCATCGCCCCACCGGCCAGGAAGAACACGAACGACGTCACCAGGTACAGGATGGCGATGTCCTTCGGATCCGTCGTCCGCAACATCCTCGCCAGAACGGTCCCCGTGGCCGCACGGCGCACCGGTGCCGCACGAGCACGAACCGGAACCGGAACAACTTCCGTCATATCGCCTCCCGGACCAATCAGCCCACCGGATCAAGCGGTCTTCTACGAGCGAGTCCTCGGCAGCCGGCACAGGCCTCTTTGCCGCTGATGCGGCCCGTGGCTACAGGCCCCACCGCCGAACCGTGACAGTCCCAGAAGGCCCGATTGCCTACCCCACCACTGCTGGCATCACCGCTGGGAATGGCCGTCGGGTCGGGACGGGACGAGCCAACGTCACTGGGGTCGCCCGGCCGACTATCGTCGTCCCGCGAACGGACTGTCAAGTCCACCTTCGCGACTCGTCGACACCCGAGATCGATAGCGCGCGCCGAGCCGTCGACTGGCGTTTTGTCACTTATCGCCTGGTATGATGCCGATAACCGTGGGCGCTCCCGCACATACACTAGCGCGGACAGACTCCCGATACTGGACTTGACGGTCCGAGTTTTGCCGGGTAGACAGGGTCCGCGCGGTCTCGTGAGCATGTCGATCCTTGACCGCTGCCTCCTGTCGGCGCGTCGCGGGGCCGGCAGCCCATAGCCGGCATCCGGCGCCTGCCGTCGCGTTGACTGCGTAGTCACGCGGCTGGGCGGGTTGTGCCGGCTGAACTCAATCGACGACAGCGGCGGCACAGCACACACCTGCCTTCGCGACTTGTAGTTCGTGTCGTCTGTATCTGCGCCTCGATCACGGATCGGCGCGAGAAGGGACAGAATGATGACCGACGAGTTCGAAGGTCAGAAGCTCGTTGTAGTCGGGGGCAGCAGCGGTATGGGTCGTGCTGCCGCGCTCGACGTGGTTGCGGGCGGTGGTAGCGCCGTGATCATCGGGCGTGATCGAGGGCGCGTGGAAGACACGGTGAGAGCCCTGTCGGCGGGCAAAGCCTGGGGTATCACCGCCGACATCACGCGGCGCGACGAAGTGGAGAATGTGCAGAAGCAGCTGGCGGGTGAACATGCGGACGCCACGCTCCTGGTGAATGCGGCCGGGTTCTTCATCCCGCGCGACTTTGTCGACTACGACCCGGCCTTCTATGACTCCTACCTCGAGCTGAATCGTGCACTGTTCTTTCTGACACAGACTCTGGTGAACGGAATGATCGCGGGCGGTCGAGGCGGTTCGATCGTGAACATCGGGAGCATGTGGGCACATCAGGCGATCGGTCTCACGCCCTCGTCCGCGTACTCGATGGCCAAGGCCGGGCTCCACGCGCTCACCCACAACCTTGCGATCGAGCTCGCCTCGCACGGCATTCGCGTCAACGCGGTCGCGCCGGCGGTCGTCGCCACCCCACTGTACGAAGGGTTCATCCCGGCGGAGCAAGTGCATGAGACGGTCGAAAGCTTCAGCGGGTTGCATCCGCTGGGGCGGGTCGGCTCCGCGCAGGACATCGCCTCGGCGATCACCTTCCTGCTGTCCGGTCAGGCGTCCTGGGTGACAGGCGCGATCCTGAACGTCGACGGCGGGGTCATGGCGGGCCGGAACTAAGCCGCCGCTTCGGCGGCACGAGCACCGGGTCGTCCGATGTCCCGGGGCCTTGCGGCGCCCCTGGACGGAGACCGTGATGTCTACGTCTGCGGGTCCGCCGCCTTCTGCGATGCCGGCACCCAGCTGGTCGCGGCGGCCGGTGTGCCCGCTGAAGGAATCGCCCTTCACCTCGAGCACTGCGCTGGTCAACTGTCTTCACGGCCGACGATGGGTCGAGCAGACGACAACTCGTTGGCCGCTGCACTTGACCAACGCCGTCAGCGAGCAATCTCAATGCCGGTCGCAGCGAACCGGATCGGCACGCGCACCGCTCATTGCCCGCGCGGCGCGCCAAGGCCGCTCGCTGCGGACGGCGCCGAGTGGGAGCAGGTCTGGCCACAGCCGGCGAGCTCGCTGCGTGCCGAGTCGAATTCCCCAAGCGTTGACCTCGAGAGGCGAGAGCTGTCTGTGTGAACACCGTCGGTGCTGCGCTGCGTGACACGTGCGCCACCGTCCGGGACCAACACTCTGCGGCACGACCATCGCTGCCGTCGACGCGCGGCGGCACCCCACCTTCTCCCAAACTGGACCGGATAGTCACGGAATCAGGGAGAGCGCCGAACCGTCAAATCCAGTATGAGAGTGCTGATACTGGTCTCGAAGACTGGAGGCGCGCTTGCACGCCGGGCTCGCCGGACCCGAGCGACGCTCGATGTCCTCCGATGTCCACACGCCGACGCGCTCTGACCATCCAGCCGACTATCAGGTCTTTTCGTCGAGCTGTCAAGGCCACTGAGACCTGACTCGACCCGTGTTCGGACAGAGCCGGAGGCCGGACCACCGCGGTGCAACTGGCGAGTTATGTTCCCATTGCGCACCTACACGGTAGCGAGCGCAGGCGGTGGAAGAGGATCTAACCCGTCTATACACTGGACCTGGCAGTACTAAACTTGACGGGCAGTTAGATGGCGCACGGTCTGGCGGGCACCGCGTCAAGTTGTCCTGCGGTCGCTCGTGCTGGCCGGATGACCGGCAAGATTCGAACACCGACAGTGACGTCGTGGCGGCCAGTGCGAATCGCACGGCCGAACACGGACGAGAGGAACCGCCATGCCGGTCACCAGAGGCTTCGCGGGGCGTGGCCACACGGCGCGTGATTCGCACCTGCCGCCGGGTCAGTACGACGCCGGCGACGGGTGGCCCGTGCTGCACGCGGAAGCCACCCCGTCCATCCGCACCGATCGCTGGACCTTCACCGTCGACGGCCTCGTTCAGTCGCCCACCACGTGGAACTGGCAGGAGATCCAGGCACTCCCGGGGTCCCGGTACGAGGGCGCCATCCACTGCGTCACCACCTGGTCGAAGTTCGGCATGACATTCGACGGGGTCTCCGTCGACACCCTGCTGACGTCAGCCGGTCCACGCGACGACGCAGCGTTCGTGCTCGCCCGTTCACACACCGGCTACACCACCAACCTGCCGATCGAGGACGTGACCGACGGCAAGGCCTGGGTGGTCTGGAACGTGAACGGAACACCCCTGGAGGAGATCCACGGAGGCCCGGCCCGGCTGCTCGTGCCCCACCTGTACTTCTGGAAAAGCGCGAAATGGGTGTCCGGGCTGACGCTACTGGCCCAAGACCAGCCCGGCTTCTGGGAGCGCAACGGGTACCACGACCGGGGAGACCCCTGGCTCGAGCAGCGCTACCAGGGAGATTGACATGTCCACAGAACCGCGGGGTCGGGGACGTACTGGACGAGGGCTACTCCCCTCCGGACCGTCCGTGGGAGCTCAACGACTACGGCCTCACCGCGAGAGAAGCGGCCGAACACGAAAGCCTCGACGGCCGCCTGGCACGCGAGCTGCCCGACATCATGATCCCCGACGGGGACGGGCTGGGAGACACCTCCGACACCGACGGCGAGCTGTACGACAACGAAGCCGGCACGGCCCGCTCAGGGAGGTTGATCGACGTCGAAGCCACCGGCGAGATCGACGACTACGCCTACCTCTACGCGGTGGACATCGGTCGCGACGGCGGCGCGGCCTCCGCCGAAGAGGCCGCAGCACACATCGTCGCCGATGAAGACGAACCCGAACCGGTCTGAGAACGCCAACGCGCCTGAAACGACAGTGCTGCTACCCGATCAATCAATCGGTGAGCCGCCGGCTTGCTACCGGGTTTCGTGGCAGCTACCTGGACCGGACCAGACCTGCAGGCGACGACGAGCTTCAGGCCAAGAACCGACTCGCCGGACGATCACCTCCTGGCCACTGGACGCAACCAGCTGGAGTATTAGGGTGAGTACGGATGCGATCCGGCTGGGGATCCATCTACAACCGGGGAAGACCGACGGGCAACACCGTCGGCCACCAACCGCAAGCATTGATCGTCGCCGCGACGGCAAACCCACACCTGGAGCATGACGAACTCGACCCCGGCCCGTCGATCTCGATGGGATTCAGGTCGACGATATGAGCAACGGACCGAGCACCGCCCGAGCCCCGGCCACTTCCCAGGTCATGCGACGAAGTGGGGCTCTCGTGGGGCAGGGAGGTCCGATGACGACCGAAGATCCGGAGTTGCGGGTCCTGGCCCAACAGGTCGGTACCGCTGACATCGTCGACGCCATGGGACGGTTGCACCGGCACCGATGTGACCTTCTTGACCTGGTGAGCCCGACGCCGGACAGATTGCTCTTCGGCCCGGCGGTCACGATCTCGTACTTTCCGTCCTGCGAAGTGGCACTGCCACCCGATCGGTACAACTTCGGCAAGTTGTTCGACGAAGCGGTGTCCGATGGTGGCATGGGCAGCGTGCTGGTGTTGGCGAGCAACGGTCATCCCGATGCCTCGATGGCGGGGGGCACGAAGCTGAGCCGGCTGGCCCGTCACAATTTGGCCGGTGTGCTGACCGACGCGCGGCTACGCGACTTCGCAGAACTGTCAACGTACGGCTTTGCTGCGTACTGCCGAGGTGAGGCGGTTCACTGGGGAGGTGACGTCGTCACTCCGTTCGAGGCGAACCGGCCCGTAGTGGTGAACGGTGTTGCCGTTCGGCCAGGCGACTACGTGTTCGCAGACGCGTCAGGCGCCGCGGTCATCCCGCACCTCCAAGTGAGGACGGTGCTTCATGGGGCCCTCAGCGTGGTCTCCGACGACGCTGCGACAGTCAAAGCATTGCTCGACGGCGACCAGGGGACGGACGCGAGTGCCTCGGAGCGGTGACATCCTTGGAGCCAGGCGTCCGCCGCGTTACTGGGTCGAGCGCGTGTTCACCGCCCCGGCGATCGCTTGTATCAAGGACCTGTCCGGCGAGGTCGAACGAACGACCTCACTCGCTTCGAAGGAATTCAGATGGATCTTCGTTTCGATGGCCTCCGAGCCTTGTTCTTCAACGGAACCCTAAAGCGGTCTCCAGAATCGAGCAATACAGAGGGCCTGATCCGGCTCAGCGCCGACCTGATGAAGCGGGAGGGCGTGGAAGTGGAGGTCATACGGACCATCGACCACGACATCGCAGTCGGGGTCTATCCCGACATGACCGAACACGGTTGGACGACCGACGAGTGGCCTGCCCTCTACGACAAGGTCCTTGCTGCCGAGATTCTCGTGTTGTGCGGTCCGATCTGGCTCGGCGACAACTCTTCCGAGATGAAGAAGATCATCGAGCGGCTCTATGCGTGCTCACACCTGCTGAACGACGCCGGACAGTACGCCTACTACGGTCGAGTAGGCGGCTGTCTCATCACGGGCAATGAGGACGGCGTCAAGCACTGTTCGATGAACGTGCTTTACAGCATGCAGCACATTGGGTACACAATCCCACCGCAGGCCGATGCAGGCTGGATCGGGGCCATCGGCCCTGGCCCGTCTTATCTCGATCCGGGGTCGGGTGGACCGCAGAACGACTTCACCAATCGCAACACCACGTTCATGACGTGGAACCTCATGCACCTGGCGCAGATGATCAAGAACGCCGAGGGCATCCCTGCATATGGCAACCGGCGGTCGGAGTGGGACCGAGGTCGCCGATTCGACTTCGACAACCCCAACCCCGAGTACCGATGACGAGCCGCCGACCAGCGCCTGCTGCTGTCCCCTCACTCACCACACCCAAGCCGCTACCCAGCGCCACTAGCGGCGCGCTGACATTCATCTCGGCCTCTCCGGCCTGAAGTGGCTACGGCCACCAGGAACGATGCCGGCGTGCCTGCCCCTCACCCTCTCGAGTTCCGTTGTCGTGCTGTCGAGCCGGCCCGTGAGCGGACCAAACCCGCGGGCGCAGGACGACGGCTCCGACGGGTGCGCGCCCCGCGTACGTCAGGTCGCCGCGGCCCGCGCCTGCGCCGCGCCGAGCAGCGCGTCGGCGTCGCCGTCACGCAACTCGTACGAGGACGAGGCATCGAGCGTCAGCAGCGTGTGCTCGCGCATCAGCCACCGCCCGTCCACCATGGAGTCGACGACGGCGTGCCCGCTCCCGCCGTAGACCAGCGCGGATTCCAGTGACTGCATCCGCACCGGTCCCCGGCACAAATCCGCCGTCGCCACCGCGATGAGGTCGGCGGGTGCGCCAGGGACGATCGTCCCCGCGGCCGGTCCGGTGCCCAGGGCGCGATGCCCCGCTGTGGTCGCCATCGCGAGCAGGGTGCGCGCCGGGACGGCATCGGGGACACGGCTGACGAACGACGCCAGCCTGCCCATCGCACGCATCTCGGCGAACATGTCGTAGCTGCCGTTGTTGCACACGTTGTCCGTGCCGAGCGCGACCGTGACCCCCTGGTCGAGGGCCTCCCGGAACGGCGGCGGAGACGCTCCGCTCGCCATGCAGACGTTGGGCGCGAACACCAGGGAGACATCCGTGTCTGCCAGCAGCGGCAGGTCCTCCGGGAGGACGGTGCAGCCGTGGGCCAGCAGGACCCGCCTGTCGAGCAGCCCGAGCGCTTTCATCCGCACCAGCGCAGTGGTGCCGACGGTCTCCCGGCACCACGCGTCCTCCTCGCCGCTGGTGGCGAAATGGGCGTGCAGACCGGTGCCGTGGGCGTCGGCGAGCGCCAGTTCCGCTTCGATCGTCTGCTCGGAGTTGTCGACGAAGAAGGCGTGCGGACCGACCCAGCCCCGCACCAGTGGTCCCGTTCCCGTCGTGCGTTCGAGGAATTCGCTGCACGCGGCGAGCTCCCGCTCGCGTGCGGCGTCGTCGCCCAGCTCGACGATGCCGTACGCCACGGCCGCCCGCAGGCCGCTGCGGACGACGGTCGGCACGATCTCCTCCGCGAAGAAGTACTGGTCGGCGAAGGTGGTGGTGCCGGACGCGATCATCTCCGCGCACGAGACCGCGACCGCGCCAGGGATCGCGGACGGCGTCAGCCCGGCCTCCAGCGCCCGCACGCGGTTCAGCCAGCCCTCCTTGGTGAGCAGTGACCAGCCCTCCGCGACACCCTTCAGCAGCGACATCGGGGTGTGGGTGTGTGAGTTGACCAGGCCGGGCATGAGGATGCGGCCATCGAGGCGGATCGTGTCCGGCCCGGCCGGTGGTCCGGCAGGACCGATCGGATCGGCCGCCGTGATCGTGCCGTCCTCGACGCGCACCACGCCCGGGCTCAGCACGCCGTCGGGGAGCAGGACGTGGTCGGCGGTCAGTGTCGTTCTCATCCGATCTCCTCCGACGAAGGCCTCCAGGAGCTTGTGACTGATGACAGCACCGTCCGGCCCGTCGCGGCCAGCCGGCAGCAGGTCGCAGGCCGGCGAGCAAACCGATCGGGATTCACGGCCGGTGATTCGTGACCAACTTCGGGGTTTCCAGTGGCGCATCATTCCCGGCGGAGAGCGTCCGCCTCGTCTGCTCGATAGCCATGTCGAGTGCGATTTCGAGCGGGCGCGGGCTGCGCGCTGTGCGGGCGAGGAGTAGACCGCCCGCGAGCGCTGCCATGACGCCGGCCGCAATCGTGGCCGGTTCGGCGTCGGACACGACCCCCTCCTCCCTGCAGATTCGAGCCAGGCCGGCTGCGAGGTGGGCCTGCGAGTCCCGGATTCCGTCCAGCGCCGCTGGACGGCCGCACCCGCACGGCCCGCCGGCAGCACAAGTCAATATGGCGGTCACGGAAGCGACGACCGACTCCTGCCAATCGCGGAGATCGTCAAGAGTTTCCAGGTCTCGGAGGAGGGGCTCGGACGGGCACACATGAGCCCAGCCGTCAGTTCTCATTCCGCAGTCGCCTCATCGCACTGGAGTGGCAGGAGTGGCGCAGAGAACTTGGTCACGTGGTCGTCCAGCTCTGGCGAAAAATTCAATGCCGGAGCCCAGGGATGACCGTTCCGGCGGCCCGGTCGGTCACCACGATCGCTTTCATCTGAAACCTCTTTTGTATCAGTTCTTCGCCTACACGGCGCTTTGAGTCTGCGAATGTTGGCGGCACCAGACCTCGATGTCTTATCACGTGCACCTCGGCCTCATCGGAGGTCACGCCCGGTCGCTTGCCGGCGCTCACATGCGATGTGAACCGGTATTCGCAGGCGTGCGGTGGGGCCCGGAGCACCCGCTGCACGTGGAACCTCACGGGGGGCGGACGACGGTCGCGGGGAGCCCGACCGGCGAGCCGCCGGAGCCTTAGGCGCCGGTGCCCCGGTCCGACCGAGCCCGAAGAGCACGGACGACCGCATCCTCGAGCCAGGCCTCTGCCGGATCGAAGCGGGCACACGAGCCACGATGTGTCGTGCGGCTCCGACGCGCTGCTGGCCGCGATCTCTCTGTCGACGCGCACCGCCGGCTCGGCCGAACCGCGGGTCGCGCGAGCACCCCCCGGGCCCACGCAAGCTTTTGGGGGGCGTGAACGCCACATTGGTCATCCGAAGCCGGCGCGGGTGCAGGCACGCCTTGCCGGCGAATCCGAGGGCCGACGCCGCGATGTCGTCCGGATCGAGGCTCGGCCGGCGATCGACCCCGGCAGGGCCGGCCGCGAAGCCGGCCATCACCAGCCACGAACGCGTGTAGAGCAGGGCCGCAGCCTCACCGGCGATCCCCGATTCATGTCCGGGTCCGCCGATCCGAATGCGAGCCGCAGGATCCCGTGGACGGTGGCGATGGAGCCGGCGTTCCCCAAGCCGGCTGCCGTTTCCAGCAGCGCCACGATCGTCACGCCCGCGCGCAGCCTGCCCCAAGGAACGTCGTGCCCGGCCCCGTACGCGACTGTTCACGGTGCCCCGCACTGCACGATGCCGGTCGCAGGATCAGCATCCGGAACGGCGACGGCCAGGCGACAACGCCGTGCGAAGCACACCGGGGACGGCACCAGCGCAGTTCGACCGTCAGATGCGCACGAGAGGCGTGTCGACCAGATGCTCAGCCAGGAACCAGCACTGCAGCTCTCCGGTCCGGATGACCTGCGAGACGAGCAAGTCGTTGGTTCCGTCGTCGCCGAGCTCCGCGCTCTTGGCAGCCGCTTTGTGGGCGTCGATCAAGATGCGCTCATGCGCGTCGAGCAGCCGGGAGAGCATCGCGGGAACCTGCTCGACACCATCCGGCGGTCGCGGAATGCTGCTGAGCTCCGCCGCATGGCGCGGATCGCCCACCGCTACGCCACCTAGGCTCTGGATGCGTTCGGCGATCGCGTCGACGAGAGCGAGTTGCTCGTCAGCGTGCTTGTCGAGCAGGAGGTGGAGCTGGTAGAAGGTCGCACCTCGGACGTTCCAGTGACTCTTCTTGTAAAGAGCGTAAAGAATCTGAGTGTCGGCCAATGCCCGGTTGAGCATTTCGGCCGCGTACATGCGCGCGTCATAGGATAATCCAACGGGGAACTGCTTCACGGTCCCGAACTTCTGGATCTCCCCTCCCCCGTGCTGATGCAGCCACGGCTGGCTCGACGGCGAGACGCGATTCTTTGCGCCCTGAGTTGCGGTCATCGGTGGACCTCCTCCACGTTCACGGTTCGTACCGACACGCTTTTGCGCTGATCTCGCTTCGCATTGCGCACCCACGTGCGCCAGCCACGGCGAGCCCCTACTCGGCCGCTTCCATGGACCGCCCGACGGTCTCATGCAGCTCCGCCCAGGAGCGGGCGAACCGATCAACGCCGTCACGTTCCAGGACCGTGAAGACCTCTGAGAGATCGACGCCTGCGGCAGCTATCGCGTCGATCACCTCACGGGCCTCCGGGGCACGACCGGTGACGGCGTCACCGCCGTCTGCTCTGCGCAGTGAGCCGTGATCGGCGAAGGCGTTCAGCGTTGCTTCTGGCATCGTGTTCACAGTTCCGGACACCGCGAGCTCGGTGACGTACATCGTGTCCGGGTAGGCAGGATTCTTCACGCCCGTCGAGGCCCAGAGCGGCCGCTGAACACGAGCGCCCTTTGCCGCGAGGCGCTCCCAGCGCCGACCGGCAAACGTCTCCCGGAACGCTTGATACGCAAGTCTCGAGTTCGCGATGCCGGCCATGCCCCGCAACGCGAGCGCTTCATCCGACCCGATCTTTTCAAGGCGTTTGTCCACCTCCACGTCGACACGCGAGACGAAGAAGCTCGCGACCGAGTGGACTGAGGTCAGAGGCACGCCGTCGTCGAGCGCCCGCTCGAGGCCGTCGAGGTACGCCGCCATGACCTCCCGGTACCGCTCCACCGAGAAGATGAGCGTGACGTTGATGTCGATGCCGAGCGCGAGAGCTTCCGTGATGGCCGGCAGGCTCGCCCTCGTCGCGGGAATCTTCACGTACAGGTTTGGGCAGCCGACCGCTCGCATGAGGCTCACCGCCTCGACGACAGTCGCTTCGCTGTCGCCGGCCAGATCGGGGTTGACCTCGAGCGACACCCGCCCGTCCACACCGTTGCTCGCCTCCCAGACGCCGTGGAACAACTCGCAGGCCTGCTGGACATCCACGACCATGAGCTTTCGTACAGCGTCTCCGACCGTCGCCCCACGCCGCGCGAGTTCCCGGATCTGCGACGTATAGACCCCTCGGTGCGCGAGCGCAGCCGCGAAGATGGTCGGGTTGGTGGTGACGCCGACGACGTGCTTGTCGTCGATGAGTCGCCGAAGATCACCGCTGACCAGGCGATCACGCGACAGGTCATCAAGCCAGATCGAAACACCCGCCGCGGTGAGCGCAGCAAGTCGGTCGTCTGCCATGGGGATTCCTCTCTGGACTCTCGGGGGGCGCTGACCTCCACCCTGGCGTTCCAGCCGGGCTTGCGACCGTCCACGACTTCCCCGTCGGCACGACTCAGCGCTCCGTCGATCTACTCAGGGCGGGATGCGGCCCTCGTCGAGCAGCCAGCACAGCAACTAGACTGACTGTTCCAGACTATGGCATCAAACAGGCGGCCCACAGGAGGGCGCCAAGTGGCGCGCATCACATCGCCCAGGAGTCCCCCGGTCAGCGCGTGGGCACTCTCGGTGGCCGCGCACCCAACCCGCCCACCTGCATGAACCCGGGAAACCAGCGTCGTCCTCCCCGTAACGGCGAGGACCCGCGCAGGCACCCAAGGGACCGGCGATGCTCCGATTCGATCGTCCAACCGGCCGTCCGCCCTCCCATCCACGCCGGAGAGCGATACAAAGATGGACCAGATAGCACCAACGAAGCGGCCACAGGTGCGGTTGGCGCCTGGATTCGCCCAAGTCCACGTAGATGACGGAAGGCGTCACAGCGCGTCACCCCGCCTGGCAGGCTGCCCAGGCACCGATCCCACACTGCCCCACACCCGAGGCGATCGATACGGGTGGCAGATGGTCGGCAGCCGGGCGCGCGTTGCCATTAACCGTTTAGTCCAATTCGGTCACCTGCTCGCCGCCCCGGGGCAGAGGCCTGCCGCCACGCGCTCGTCGCGGCATTCGCCTGCGCCTGCAGCGTCACTCGGCGATGAGAGCGGCCGCCCGTTCCGCGATCGCGCAGACCGTGGCGTTGGTGTTCGCGGAGACGACCGACGGCATCACGGACGCGTCGGCGACCCGGAGCCCGTCGATCCCGCGCACTCGCAGCTCCGGGTCGACCACGGCCATGTCGTCGATCCCGATCCGGCAGGTGCCCGCGTAATGGAAATAAGGCATCAGGCTTCCTCGCAGGTACTCCCGGACGGCAGCCGGGCCGTCGGGGTCCGACACCGCGGGTGCCTCCTCGCCCCGCCAGGGGGCAAGCGCCTCGGCGCGCCCGATCCGCCTGGCGAGGCGCAGGCCCGCCGTCATCGTCTCGACGTCACGGTCGTCACCGAGATAGTTCGGGTCGACGAGCGGCACGGCCTCGGGATCGGCGCTTGCGAGCCGCACCGACCCTCGGCTGCGCGGAGTTATCGCGCTGAACATGATCGAATACCCCTGAGCCACGTCGGTGCGGGCGGCCGGATGGATGGGCCGGCTGAGGAAGAGCATCTGCAGGTCCGCGCCGCCCAGAGCGGGATCGCTGCGCACCAGTCCCATGGCCTCACCCGGGGGATTGCCCGGCATCAGTGGCACCGGACGGGAGGCGCTGTAGCTCACCATCGCCGCCGGATGGTCGTGGAAGTTGGCCCCGACCCCGGGAAGGTCGTGCACGACCTCTACGCCGACGTCACGCAGGTGATCCGCCGGCCCGACACCGGAGAGCAGCAACAACTGCGCCGACCCGATCGTCCCCGCCGTGAGCACCACCTCCCGCGAGCACTCCGCGACGCTCACTGTGCCGTCCAGCGAGTACTCGACCCCGGTACAACGACGACCGTCGAACCGGAGCCGGTGCACCACGGCGCCGGTGACCACGTCCAGGTTCGGCCGGTCCAGCACGGGGCGCAGGTAGGCATCGGCCACGCTCTGCCGCACCCCGTCGACGATCGTGTTGTCGCAGCGCCCGAAACCTTCCTCCAGGCCGCTGCTCACGTCCGTCGCCGCCGGACACCCCACTTCGACGGCCGCGTCGAGGCACGCGCTGATCACCGGATGTGGCTCGGGCGGTGGCGACACGACCATCGGCCCGTCCGTGCCGCGGACGGCCGGATCCCGCCCCACCGCGCGTTCACTGCGCCGGAAGTAAGGCAGGAGGTCGTCGAACTCCCACCCCTTCGCCCCCATCGTCGCCCACCGGTCGTAGCTCGAGCGATGGCCGCGCAGGTAGTTCAGCCCGTTGATGGCCGATGAACCCCCCAGGGCGCGTCCGCGCGGCAGGACGATCGATGAGCCCAGGAAGGCCTGCTCGGTGGACGGGGTGCACCAGTCGGCGGAGCTGCCCAGCAGGGCGAGCCAACCAGCCGGGCTCGCCATTGCCGACAACTGATCACGTCCTCCGGCTTCGACAAGAAGTACGCGGATGTCGTCGTTCTCCGACAGTCGAGAACCGATCACACAACCGGCGCTCCCGCCGCCCACGACAACGAAATCATAACCAGAACCCGATTTTAATGCGCTCACGACCTCATCATCGCCAGGTCAACGCTCGGCGGCAATACCGTTTCTCATTCGGTGCCACACCGGTCCGCAAATGCCGATTTCGCAAGAGTCCGATTCGCGAGCCCGGTTCATTTATGTCGCAAAACGTCGACCCGCCGACGGCGTGGCCACGAGAACGTCGCGTGTGCGACGAATCACGACGCCGTCCACCTCGAGGTGCGCGATGACCACCTCGGGTCATCACCGGCTCGACCTCCGCGCGTCGAGCTGCAACGGGAGCCCGAACATCGGGAACAGCGTTCGGCTCGGGTCCGACCATGGCAGCACCGCCGCCATGCGCGAAACCGCCGGAGCCAGCAGCACCAGATGGGTTTCCGCCGTCTTGTGGAGGGTCCGGGCACGTGAGTCGGAAATCTTGACCACGTGAGGTGTGGTGGTACCCGGCCGATAGCCCGTTCATGAGAGTGGGAACCGGGTCTTGTGTGATGCGGGCGGCTTCATCATGTGGTGGTGGTTGTCGGCGCCATCGCGGAGGGGTGTGGTGGGTGTGTGTCAGGCGGGGGGTTGTCGTGTTGCGGTGCCGAGGGCGTTGTCGATGAGGTATCGCCAGCGGCCGTCGGCGCCGCGGCGCAGGATGTCGGCGGCGGCGCCTTCGAGGTGTACGTGTGTGCCGTCGGGGCCGGTGCCCTCGATTGACCAGTCCAGGACGATTTGGGCGATGTCGCCGGCGACGAACACGTGGCGGGTGGTGGCCTCGAGTGGCAGGCCGAGTTTGAGGTCGCGTTCGAGTTCGGCGGCGATCTCGGTGGGATCGGTGACCGAGCGTCCGTCTCGTGCGACGAACACGGCTCCGGGCTCGTAGTGGATCATCATGGCGCTGACCTTGCCGGAGTTGAACCGCTCGACCAGTGATGCGGCCATGTTTTCGGGTTCGGTCGGGAGTGAATAGGACTCGGACATTCCGGTCTCCTGTTCATGGTGGTTGATCTGGGATGCGGCGATGACGGCGCAGCGTGTCGTCGATCGAGCCGGGGCCCGGATGCGGCCCGCGGAGCGCAGTCGGCAGCCTAACTGGACTGCCTGTTCCAGGCTATGGCATCAGTTAGGCGGCCCGCAGGAGGGCACCGAGTGGCGCGCGCCACATCACCCGGGCGTCCCCCGGCCGGCGCGTGAGGCATCCCCGGCGCCCGTACACACACCCTCTCTCACCTGCATAAACCCGAGGAACCAGTGCCCGGTCTCCGCGCAGTGGTGACGAGCCGCGCAGGTGCCCGGGTGGCCGGCGATGCTCCGATTCGCTCGTCCGCCCCGCCGTCCGTGCTCTCCCACCTACGCCGCAGGGAGCTACAACTATGGACCATCTAGACCAACGAGGCGGCCGCAGGTGCGGCTGACGCCCGGGTCCGCCGGAATCCACGTAGACAACCGACCCACCATCCGGGCCACCGGGAAGACACCACAACACCTCAACCCCTGCCTCACCGCCTGCCCAGACACCGATCCCACCCGCTACCGCCCCACACCCGAGGCGATCGATACGAATCGCAGACGGACGGCAGCCGGCCACACATGGCCTTTGACCGTTCGGTCCAACATCGCACACACCACCTGGACGGGCTGGACGCAATTCATGTCCTCGAAGAGGGGCATGGTTCAGGGCGGGACGCGAAGGTTGCGGTCGGACACGCGGCGGCCCCGTGACGCAAGCCTTCATCGGAGCAAGCGCCGAAGCTGACGGCCGGACGGGCATTCGCGACGCGGCACGGCCCCGTTCGATGCCCACCCCCGCGACGCCGAGCCGGAAGACAACCTCCGCAGCGCCCCGCACAATGCGGTCCCGCGTCGCCGCATGCCAGCCAACCCGCCCCGAGGCTCGCTCCTCGGGTTCCCCTCTGGACACGCGCAAATGCTCTGGAACCGGTACTGGGTGGTCCGTTTTGACTGTCACATCTTCGGTGGTGTCGAGCGACGAGCGCTTGTGCCGCTCCAACACGAGCCTCCTGAGGTGCGCAGGAGGGCAACCGGTCCACAGACCCGATCTCCAACGCCACGCGACGGGCCTCCGTATCGCACGGCGTACGGGATCCTCTAGACTAGTCGGTCTACAATGTCGCGTTTCAGACGTTCAGCATCACGTCGTCAGGCTAGGATCGCGTCCGTGACGAGTGCCCGAGCCGAGCAGCCTGCGCGGCGCCTGACCGCCCGCGGCGCCCTCACGCGCGACCGCATCGTCCAAGCCGCGGCCGAGCTCATGCACGCCAACGGGGTCGCCGGCACGACCATGGACCAGGTGGTCGAGGCCTCCGGTACCAGCAAGTCACAGCTCTACCACTACTTCGACGACAAGGACGCCCTGGTCACCGCGGTGATCAAAATGCAGACCGCACGTGTGATGGAGCGGCACGAACCCCACCTCGAACAACTCAACTCCCTGCAGGGTCTGCGGCGCTGGCGCGACGCGAGCGTTCGTTTCGTCGACGAGCGCCACGGAGCCCACGGCTGCGCGATCGGCTCGCTGGCCAGCGAGTTGGCGGACCAGTCCGAACCAGCCCGGATTCTGATCAACGCTGCGTTCCAGAACTGGGAGTCCTACCTCGCCGCGGGCATCCGACGTATGCAGGACCGTGGCGAACTCGACGCGCAGGCCGACCCTGCCGAGCTCGCCACCGGCATCATGGCGGCTTACCAGGGCGGCTATCTCCTCTCACAGGCCGCACGAAGCGCGCGGCCGATGGCACTGGCGCTCGATTTCGCGATCCACAACGTGGAAGCGCTCGCGCTACCGCAGAAACGTGCATCCGACGCAGCGAGCTGATCAGCCCAACTCGGGGAAAGTCCCGCCGACATGCGGACACTTCGGTCTAGTACTGGCATGTCATGCGATCGCCAGCCCGGGGCACCGGAGATCAACTTGCCTGTCGAGTTGTCGCCCGGCAGCGGCGTCTCCGGCATCCTCCACCGTCTGGTCGAGTCCAGGGGCGTCCCCGATGTCCCCCGACTGATCGGCGGCCACTCTTGCCTGGACCAGCGACCCGCCGTCGCAGTCGTCGGCGGGCCTGACACGCGGGGAACGATTGTCGCGGACAAACCTGCCGCAGCGCGTTAAGAGCGATCTGTCCTACAAGTTCGGAGTAGTCCTGCAGGCCTACCTGCGCCTACCGCCGCCGTGCGCACCGCCGGGCAGCTGGAAGCGTCCTGGCATACCGCGACCGAGCGAGTCCGCCGAAGAACGCGCGATCGCAGAACCTGAGCTCGCCCCGCTGGGTCGACTCGCGCGCGACCGCCGCGCCGACATCGTCGAGCGGATCGACCAGGCAAGCGCCGTCGTGCAAGTCGTACAGCGGGCGCTGGAGGACTGGCTGCGGCGCAGCGGCGCCCACCCGGACGGCCCTGTGGGACCGCATGCGAGAGCTCGAGGTGCTGAGGCCCGGTATGCGGGGTGATCGGACTGGGCGCAGGCACCGGCGAGGCCACGATGCGGCTGCTCCGAGCCGGCGCCGACGTCGTGGCGGTCGTCTGCCCAGACTGCGCGAGACGGCACCTGCGCGACATCGAGGCGAGGCTGCCTGCCGGTTGGCACTGAAGCGGGCGACGACGGTGGCGGGTCGGCCCGGATATGGCGCGTTCCGGCTCGTGCTGGGGCTCGGCGGCGGGGGCCACGAGACCAGCACCGGTACATCCTGACCCGCGCCGACGCCGCCGAGCGCGACCATGCGCCTGCATGGCAAGCAGCGCACCGGCGCGACCAGGAAGCCGCCGAGGCGTCGTACCGGCGCGTCGCGTCACCGACCAGCAGCTCGCCCACACCGAACATGTCGCCGCGCTGGAGCCGAGCACGACATGCGCGAGCGGCAGCCGCCGGCAGTCCATACGGACGTCCCGGGGCTCACGCTGTACCAGGAGCAGGCAGGCCACGAGATACCGGGGCCACGGCGAGGGGGCCACCGTGACGAGCCCGAACGCGAGCCGAGCACGAGGTTGGGCGTGAGCCCGATCATGGGCCCGGGCACAAGCACGAGCCGGGGCGCGAGCACAACCACGAGCCCCTGCTGTGCCGCGCCCGGGGCGGGATCACGGACGAGGGGCGCGCCGGGGCTTGCGCTCCTCGAGCTCCTCGGCACTCACCGGGATCAGCATCGGCTGGCCGGGGACGCCGAACATGGTGACCACGAACCGGGTCTCGGCATCGGCGAGATTGTTGCCGTCCTGGTAATGGATCACGTCGCCGCCCGGCTCCCCGAACGTCTCGCCCGCACGCACGACACGCTCGGGCTCACCCTCCAGCTCGAAGATCATCTCGCCCTGGACCACGTAGCCGAAGGCGGGACCGGTGTGCCGGTGGGGCGGGGTACCAGTGCTCCCCGGGGGCAGCGTGACCTGCAGGATCATCGCCTCGGAGGGGTCGGGAATCGGCGGGGTCGGCACCGAGACCAGGACCTCGATCTGCGGCGGGGGTGTCGTTCGGTTCGGGTCGTCGATGTGGTGCGAGTGGTGGACAGACATGGATGCTCCCAGCTTCTTCAGCGGTTATCTGGAATCACCGACATCAGCACGGACAGGCGCCGGTCCTGTCCGTGACAGCGATGGCGGGGGCGTGCGTCGCACGGTGACGGTCGGCCGTTCTGCGCCGAACGGCCTGCACGACTACTGCTGTGCGAGCCACCGGTCGACGGTGAGGTGGTAGCGCTTCGCCGCGTCGGCAGCGGCGGTTGGTCCGCGACCATGCCGGCCTGCGGTGTCAGCTCCGGTCGGCTACTCAGCCGCGGTAGGCCTCCAGGAGACGCAGCCAGACCTCGCTGATCGTGGGGAAGCAGGGGACGGCGTGCCAGAGCCGGTCGACAGGCACCCGGCCGGCGACGGCAACCGTGGCCGAGTGCAGCAGCTCGCCGACGCCAGGGCCGACGAACGTGACCCCCAGCAGAACGTTCTCGTCGAGGTCGACCACCATGCGGGCCCGACCCTGATAGCCGTCGGCGTACAGCTTGGCCCCCACGACGACCTCACCGATCTCGACATCGACCACGCGCACCCGGCGCCCGGCCTGTTCAGCCTGCTCGGCCGTGACCCCGACGGAGGCCGCCTCAGGAACGGTGAACACGACCTGCGGAACGGCGAACGTGTCCGCGGTGGCGGTGTGGGCGCTCCAGGCCGCGGTCTCCACTTCCTGTCCGGCAACACGTGCACAGATGACATCACCGATGATCCGTGCCTGGTACTTGCCCTGGTGGGTGAGCAGAGCCCGGTGGTTCACGTCGCCGGCCGCGTAGAGCCACCCGAGGTCGGGCGCCAGCACCCGGCCGTCGTCCGCGATCTCCAACCACGACCCCGACATGAGCCCCACCGTCTCCAGCCCGATTTCCACGGTGTTGGGCGCCCGGCCGGTTGCGAACAGCACCTCGTCCGCCTCGAACTCCGAACCGTCCTCCAGCAACACCGTGGTAGCCCCGGCGGGCCGGCGAAGCTGCAGCTCTTTCACCGACACACCGGTGCGCACCTCCACCCCAGCGCTGCCGAGCGCCTCAGCGACCAGCTCACCGGCGAAAGGCTCCATGCGGTGCAGCAACCGCCCCTCGGGCTCCAGAAGCGTGACCGATGCCCCCAACCCGTGCCACGCCGTCGCCATCTCAACACCCTGCGGGCCACCGCCGATGACTGCGAGCCGGTCGGGAACGGCGCTGCTTTCGGTGGCCTCACGGTTCGTCCACGCGTGCACGGCCTCGATACCCGGGATGTCGGGGATCGCCGCCCGGCTGCCGGTGCAGATCACGACCGCATGCCGCGCCTCGAGCACGACCACCTTGTCGTCCGGCATAGCAACGGCGACCCGACGGGCACCATCGAGCCGGGCATGCCCGCGGAACAGTTCCGCACCGATCTCCTTGACCCGGTGTGCACGGCCGTCGTCGTCCCGGTTGGTCACGTAGCGCTCGCGACGCCCGAACACGCCGGCCACGTTGAGCGGACCGGAGACCGCATCCCGCGCGCCGTCGACGCTGCAGGTATCCGCGAGGGCGATGACCGGCCGCAGCATCGCCTTGCTGGGGATACAACCCCAGTACGCGCAGTCACCGCCCACCAGTTCCTGCTCGATCACCGCAGCCTTGAGCTCCGCAGCTCGGACCCGGTCGGCGACGGTCTGCCCCACCGGGCCGGCGCCCATGATGATGACGTCGAAGACGTTGTCCGTTGTCCCGTTCATTCCCCGTCCTTCCCGCAACGATCGTCGTGCTGGTTCTTGCTCGGACTGGTGGTGGCCGTGCCGGACGCGTTCCGCAGTGAGAAAGCCGCTCTCCGGCCGGGCTGAGGCGCGCGTCGAGCGCGCTGCCCCTGGTACGACGACGCCCTCCTCTCCGGCTGCTCACCAGCGCGGCGAAATGGCCACACCCGGCATTCGTCCGGCCCCCTCCGCGGAAGCGGAGGACAAGTAGAGAGACGACCAGCAGCAGCGAGGGCGCCGTGCACCTCGGCCATGAACGGGGCCGGGCCGCAGCCGTCGGCCGCTACAGCGGCCGACACGCCCGGCCTGTCGGGCCCCGGCGCACTGAGCCGCCCCGCGGTCGCACCCGTCGCGGCCAGCTCGTCCGCGGTGACCTTGCTGAAGATGCGGACGCCGGCCGCGGGCAGGGCATCCGGGAGGTCGGCGGCCTCGCGCGCGAATGGGTGCTCCGCTGGGCCGCGGGCGGCGTGGATCCACCAGACCTCCCGCGCACGGTCGTGCGAGGCCGGGTGGTGGAGCACCGCCAGCCGTCCTCGACGCCGACCCGTCACCGTACGGCTCGTTCGCCCTCGTGGTGGCCCGGAGCAGGAGTCCTGATCATGAGCCTTCTCCCGACTCCAGCTCGACGTGGCCTGCAGGCGCCGCGGCGAGCGCCATCCGGTCGAGGGCCAGCCCCAAGGCCGTCCGCACCGGCTGCTCGCTACGCCTGGCGTGGGCCAGCACCAACCCGCCCTGCAGTGCGGCCATGACCCCGGTGCCAAGTTCGGCGGGGTCGGCCGCGGCGTCGAGTTCGCCGCACTCTTGCATGCGGCGAAGCGCGGCGGCGAGGTAGGACTCCCACGTGCGGAATGCGTCCTCGAGCTTGGCCCGTGCAGCACTGGACTGCTCGGCCAGCTGGCCGACCAGAGCGCCGATCGGGCAACCGTCGACTCCATCCCGCGTCCGGTTCATGGCCACGACGGCATCGGCCCACTCGCGCAACCCACTGACGGAGTTCACCCGGGCGAGCAGCGACTGCTGGCCGGCGAGCACGGGGTTCACCTGGAAGTCGACCACCGCCTCGATCAGCGCTTCCTTGTCCGCAAAGTAGCGGTGGAGCTCCGAGCGACTGGCGTTCGACGCGGTGAGAACCTGCTCGATGCTCATTTCCGCAACACCACGGCTGAAGACGATGCGGGCGGCAGCGCGCACGATCCGCTCGCGCGTCACCGCGCCCCGGTGAGTCCGCAGCGGGGCCTCCTCCGCGGCATCATCTCTAGGCATCGACCGAATGCTAACCAGTGCAGACCAGTCGGTCCACTTTCAAGCCGTGATACGCGGCACTACGACGGGGAAAAGCGGCCGCTACTCGGTCATAAGGGTACGAATCGGCTGGACTGATTGGTCTGCAAGATCTCGGATGGTAGGCGGTTGTCAAGTAGTCGGACCAGCATGGCCACCGTGACAGGTTTCGGACCCAGCCTCCTACGCGGCGCCCGACCGCGCTTGGAGCGTTGACTCGGTACTGCATCGTCCGTGCCGCAGCGGATCTCGTGCATGCCGCAGGCGTTGCCGACACCACCATGGGCCGGTGGTCGACGCTCGGGCATGAATTGCGTCCAGCTCCTCCAGGTGGTGTGTGCAATGTGCAATGTTGGACCAAACGATTGCACGCAATGTGCGCCTGGCCCGCGTCCGTCCGTGATTCGTATCGATCGCCTCGGGTGTGGGGCGATAGCCGGTGGGATCGGTGTCTGGACAGGCGGTGAGGCAGGGGTTGAGGCGTAGCGGTGTCTTCCGGGTGGCTCAGATGGTGGGCCGGTTTTGTGCTAGCCGGTCCATCGTCGTATCGCTCTGCGGCGTGAATGGGAGAGCACGGACGGCGGGGTGGACGAGCGAATCGGAGCATCGCCGGCCACCCGGGCACCTGCGCGGCTCGTCACCACTGCGCGGAGACCGGGCACTGGTTCCTCGGGTTTATGCAGGTGAGAGAGGGTGTGTGTACGGGCGCCGGGGATGCCTCACGCGCCGGCCGGGGGACGCCCGGGTGATGTGGCGCGCGCCACTCGGTGCCCTCCTGCGGGCCGCCTAACTGATGCCATAGCCTGGAACAGGCAGTCCAGTTAGGCTGCCGACTGCGCTCCGCGGGCCGCATCCGGGCCCCGGCTCGATCGACGACACGCTGCGCCGTCATCGCCGCATCCCAGATCAACCACCATGAACAGGAGACCGGAATGTCCGAGTCCTATTCACTCCCGACCGAACCCGAAAACATGGCCGCATCACTGGTCGAGCGGTTCAACTCCGGCAAGGTCAGCGCCATGATGATCCACTACGAGCCCGGAGCCGTGTTCGTCGCACGAGACGGACGCTCGGTCACCGATCCCACCGAGATCGCCGCCGAACTCGAACGCGACCTCAAACTCGGCCTGCCACTCGAGGCCACCACCCGCCACGTGTTCGTCGCCGGCGACATCGCCCAAATCGTCCTGGACTGGTCAATCGAGGGCACCGGCCCCGACGGCACACACGTACACCTCGAAGGCGCCGCCGCCGACATCCTGCGCCGCGGCGCCGACGGCCGCTGGCGATACCTCATCGACAACGCCCTCGGCACCGCAACACGACAACCCGCCGCCTGACACACACCCACCACCACACCCCTGCCGTGGCCGGCTCCACGTCCTCGTGCACTGGCCGACGGAGCGCTCGGCGAGCCCGCGCGCTGGTACTTGCGCCGCTCCACATCGGCGATGAACCCGCCCGTCATCATGTGGCGCCGACAATCACCGCCACATGATGAAACCGCCCGCATCACAGAAGACCCGGTTCCCACCCAAACCCCAGATTAACGGGCCACCGGCCGGGTAACACCACCACGCCTCATATGACCGAGATTTCCGACCCCCGCGCCCGAACCCTCCGCAAGACGATGGAAACCATCTGGTGCTGCCGGCTCCGGCGGTTCGCGCACCGCCATGCCGGCGTGCAGGGCACCCACTCCTCGCTAATCTGCGGACCATGAGATCTTCTGCCACATCAATGTGGATGTTGCGCTGCTACTGATTTCCGGAGTATCAGCAGGGAGTCATGAATGAGGAGCGACGACGATTACGTCTCCCGTGGTGCGCCGGGACCCGGAGTGACCCTCTGCGTGCCGGGGCCGGGCCTCCGGCCCCGGCACGCGGGCCGGTCAGACAGGGATCACCGTGGGCACGATCATCGGCCGCCTGCGGTAGGTCTCCCCCACCGACCTCCCCACCACGCGGCGCACCGCCTGTGCGATGCGGTGGGTGTCGGTGATGCCCTCGGCCTCGGTGCGGGACAGCTCGTCCTCCACGAGGGGCAGCACCGCGTCGAGCGCCTTGGGGTCGTCGGAGAACCCGCGGCCCGACAGCGTGGGGCGCGACACGGCCCGGCCATTGGACTCGACGGGCAGCGTCTGATCGCGACAGCGGCTGGCGCAGCCTAGGGCACTCGCGCGAGCTGTCGGTCTATGCGTGCTCATCGGCAGTGTTGCTCGCACGGAGCAACCGGAGTGTGGGCCCGCCGCGATCCCCAGTTCCCGGAAGAGGAACTCGACCTGACCGAGAACACTTTTGCCGGCAGGCACCCGCTCGGCCGGATCGGCACCCCGGAAGACGTCGCGAACATGGTGTCGTTTCTGCTCTCGGACAAGGCGAGCTGGATGACCGGCGCCATCGTCGACGTTGACGGCGGCGTCATGGTCGGACGCAACTGACCACCTAACTGAGGACGCGAGAAGGGCCACCAGGATTGGTCATCCTCTATCTTTTGTAACGGTAGTGCTGTGATCTTCTGCCTGACTTGGCAGCTTCCCGGCCGTGCAGGGCGCCCGGCGTCGGCCAGGATTCGCAGCCGCAGCCGTTTCGGCTCGTTGGTCGCCCCGTTCGGGGGCAGTGCGAGGCGGGCGCACCAGGCCGGCAGGTCCGCGGCGAGCGCGCTGGTCGCCAGCCGGATCCGGTTCTGGTATGCGTCGTGGAAGGACAGGTTGCGCAGCCCGGTGTCCGTCGCGCAGGTGTGTTCCTCACGCCCTTACGACCACATTTCAGCGCCGGATACGGACTCATGAAGGATGTCGGAAGGCTTTGATGATGTCGATTTTCGCGATTCGGCCGTCTCGGGCAACCGCGGAGAAGCATCGCGCCGCGGACGTGTGGCGCGACTCCGGGCCCATCGGGGATCTGCGTCGGTGGCGTGACGAAAGCCCTGATGCCATCGCGATCAGGGCCTATCGGGCCGGCACCGCGCCGGCGGAGATGAGTTCGGTGGAGCTCAGCTACGCCGACTACGCCCACTACGTCGAGCGGTTCGCTGGAGCGCTGTACGAACTGGGCGTGCGGCCCGGCCAGGTGGTGGCGTTCCAGTTACCGAACTGGTGGCAATCCGGCGCGCTCTTGCTGGCAGCGATGCGGCTGCAGGCGGTGCTGGCACCGATCATGACCACGATCCGGCCCCGCGAGCTGGAACCAATGCTGGCCCGAGTGGGCGCGAACGTCTGCGTCACGGTGGACGAGTGGGACGGGTTCCACCACGCCGCCGCACTGCGCGAGATGGCGCCGCGGCTGCCCGAGCTGCGCCACCGGGTGGTGATCGGCACGGCGGACGACGGTGAGACCGAGTTCAGCTCGTTCTTCGAGGACACGCCGTGGGAGCAGCGCCATCCGGTCGCGCTGGATGGTGCATCCGAAGATCCGGACCGGGTGGCCATACTTTTCTTCACCTCGGGCACGTCGGGCGAGCCGAAAGGCGCGCTCCACAGCCACAACACGGTGCACGCCGGTATGGCTTGCCTGGGGGACCCGGGAGTCGGGCAGCAGGACGTGATTTTCACGCCTCATGCGCTGATGCACACGCTTGCGTATCGCAGCACGCTGCTTTCCCTGTGGAGCGGGGCGTGCAGGGTGCTGCTCGACTCCTGGTCCGGCGAGCGGGGTGCAGCGATACTCGCCGAAACCGGCACCACGATCATGCTCGGCGCGCCGACGTTCATCCAGGACGTGATCGCGGCCTGGGACGGCGAGCCGCAGCGCCTGCCCGCGCTTCACGCGCTCGTCTGCTCCGGCACCACCATTCCGCGGCCGCTGGTCTCGCAGGCCCGGCGGGTGTTCGGGGTGCCGTTGCAGGCCGGGTGGGGGATGACCGAGACCGGGCTGATCACACGGACCCGCGAGGACGACTGGCCGGAGTGGGCCACGCACAGCGACGGACGCCCGTGCAAGGGCGTGGAGATCGACCTGCGGTCGGACACCGACATCACCCACGCCCAACCCGGCCGCGCCTTCGTCCGAGGCGGTGGCGTGTGCCTGGCAACCGTGGGCCGCGACACCGGCAAGGTCGTGGTCATCGCCGATCAGAACGACGGCTGGTACGACACCGGAGACCTCGCCGCGCCTGACGGATGCGGCGGGTTCAAGCTGATGGGCCGCGCCGCCGACCGGATCGGCGGGGTGTTCATGATCCCGGTCAACGACGTCGAGTCCGCGCTGCTGGGCCATCCCGGCGTCGCGGACGTCGCCCTGGTCGGCTACCTGACCGATGACGGCGGCGAACTGGCCTGTGCGGCGATCGTCCCGGCGACCTCGCCCCCGGTCACCCTGGATGAGCTGTGTGAGTACCTCGGCGGCCAGGGCATGACGCAGTGGTACCTGCCCTCTCGCCTGGCGCTCGTCGAAACACTGCCGCGCAACACCAACGGCAAGGTGCGCAAGGAACTGCTCCGACGCTGGCTGCGTGGCGAAGCCGCGCTCACGGAATGACCGACGGTGGACCACGACATGCCAATCGGCGTAGTACACGCTCTGAGCTTCCCCGATTGGCCGGAGTCCTTGGAAAGGTCACAGCCAGAATCGCCTCACAAGCCGGACCCGCCTGGAGCCGCGACCTCACCAATCAGCCCCGATCTTGGGTCGCAAGAGGGTGTCGCGTACCCACAGCGGCCAGCAGCCGGTGCGGCCGAGCTCGGCGAGTTCGCCCTCGATGTCGGCCTCGATGGCGCCGAAGAAGTTGATGTTCTCGCTGTGCGCTGGGGAGATGCGCCAGGACCTCGTCGTCGATGCGGCCCCCGGCCTCACCAGGCGACCGTACGGCCGGGGGCCCGCACCACGGAGGTCGTGCAGCCCCGTCTCAGTCATCGCGCGAGCCAGTCCCGATAGGTGGTCGTGGCGATGACGGCGTCGCCCTTGGCGATGAGAGCGTCACTCGAGGCGGCGGCGTATATGCCGGCGTTGTTGTCGGTGACGACGGTGCGCTGGTCGCCGTGGGCGGCCAGGGCGATCCGGCCCAGCTCGTCGAGCGTGAAGACCTCGGGGCCGGCGACGTTGCGGGTGCCCCGCAGCGGGGCTTTCACGCAGACCTCGGCCACGGCCTGGGCGACGTCGGCCGAGGCCATGGGCTGGATGCGCGTGGCGGGCAGGCGGACGGTCTTGTCGTCAGAGGTCCACGACAGTACCGCGTCCATGAACTCGAAGAACTGCGTGGCACGGACGATCGAGTACGGCACGGGACCGGCCTTGAGGATGTCCTCCTGCAGCACCTTGGCGCGGTAGTACACCAGGTCCGGCACCAGTTCGGCGCCGACAATCGAGAGGACCACCGCGTGGCCGACGCCTGCGGACTTCGCGGCCGGCAGCAGGTTGTCCATCGTCGTCTGGAAGAACGCGGGTGAGGCCTCATCGAAGGTCGGCGAGTCCGTCACGTTGACGACGACATCGAGTCCCGCGAACGCCTCGGGCAGGCCCTTCCCGCTCAACAGGTCCAGTCCGGTGGACGGCGAGTGTGGCACCGCCTCGTACCCGCTCGCGTTGAGGATCTTCACCACCTGTGATCCGATGAGCCCGGTCCCGCCGATGACTGCGATCTTCATGTCTTCGACCTTTCTCGCTTCTCGGGTGACTACGATCAGCTCGCGTGCTGGGCGCGGCCAAGCCGCGACCTTTCGTGGCTGGTCAGCCGACTTTGAGCAGCTCGGCGGTCACACCCGAGGTCGGGACAATGGGCCATGTGTGAGGCGTCGATGCGGGTGTGTCGGCGGCGGTGGACATGCGTTTCTGGTCGGTGACGGAATTGGCTCCAGTCATCGGGCGACCGTCGCGGCCGTCGGACGGATGTGGGGGTTCTCCGACGCCGGCCATTTCGCCCGCAGGTTCCGGGCTGGCTGCGGCAGCTGCGTCACGGGGCCGTCGGTGTCGCTAACCTCGGCCTGACCGGTCAGCTCACGTCGAGCACGGCCTTGCCCGCGATCCGGCGGGCGAAAAGAGCCTCCACCGCGCTCGCGACGTCCTTCCAGTCCCCGCGCCGGCCGATCTGCGGGTCGAGACGGCCCTCGGCGAGCATCGCGACGAGGACGGCGAGGTCGCCGGCCAGCTGCCCGCCCATCATGAACGACTGCAGGCTGCGCAGCTCCCCGACGGTCGCATACGGCTCGAACACGGTGGGCTCACCGGAGGTGGCACCGATGCACTGCACCGACCCACCCACCGCGAGCAGACCGAACGCGTGAGCGAGCTGAGGACCACCGACGTTGTCGAGCACGCCGTGCAGCCCCGGCTCGACCCCCTCCAGCCCGACGACGACCTCGGCCGCCCCCAGCTCGGCCAGGCCCGCGCCGCGCGCCGCGCTGCCGACCGAGGCGATCACATGCGCCCCGGCCGCCGCTCCCAGCTGCACCGCGAACCGCCCCACCCCACCGGACGCCCCCGTCACCAGCACCCGCTGCCCCGCCACGAAACCCAGCCTGCGCAGCGCCCGCAACGCCGTGACCCCGGCAACCGGAAGCGCCGACGCCGCTCCGAGATCCACCTCATCAGGCACCACCGCCAACTCGGCGACCGGGACGGCCCGCAGCTGCGCCCACGCACCCGAGGGTGCGAACGTCACGACCCGACTGCCCGAGGGCGGCCCGGAACCGTCGGCCGCGGGGGTGCGCACCACACCCGCGGCATCCCACCCCGGTACGTAACCCGCCGGTTGGTTCGCGACGCCACGCAGCTCGCCGTAGTTGAAGATCGCGCCGCGCAGCTCGCCGTGGTTCAGCGAGATCGCACGCACCTCGACGAGCACCTCGTCGGACGCCGGAACGGGATCTGCGGTCTCGCCGAGCCGCAGCCCGGCCGGGGCGTCGTGGTCCACCAGCAGAGCGAGCACGGTCAACTCCTTCCGTGGCGGTCCTGCGACCGCCTCCTCGGCCGCCAACCGCAGCGGCCCGGCTGGCGAAGGATCGGGCACATGTGCAGCAGCGTCAGGAAATCGGGCTCGTTGAGCGCCGCGCGCATTCACGGCGGCCGGCGCGGCTCCTCGCTGCCGTCGTCCGCGTAGCGTTCGAGCGGCAACTCGACCTCGGTCGTATCGAACGCGGTCGTGGTGGCCACTGACCTCCTACCCTCCTCACCGCCCTGGCCACGCGGCTGACGCTGATCCACGAGAAGGGCAGGACCGCTCGTCGTCCCGAGTCCTCACGGACGAACGCGGATGATCGTCTTCCCCTTGATCCGCTCGGTCGGGTTGAAGGCGGCCACGGCACCGTCGAGAGTCGAGACGTTGCCGATGTTTGTCCGCAGTCGTCCGTCCCGCACCCGCCGGGCGATCTCACTCAGTTGGGCTCGATCGGCCTCGACGACGAAGTCGATCGCCAAGCCGTCCGCAGGCCGAGCCTCGGCTGGCCCGGCGATGGTCACGAGCGTGCCTCCGGGTCGGATCACGCCTGCGGACCGCTTCCCGATGTCGCCGCCGATGACATCGAACACGAGATCGACTCCGCCGACGTCTTCCAGGGTGTCATTCTCGAGGTCGACGAACTCCTGCGCGCCGAAATCGAGCGCCGTCTGCCGGTCGGCGGCACGTCCGGTACCGATGACATAGGCACCCGCCTCGCGCGCGAGCTGCGTCACCATCGATCCGACTCCACCGGCCGCACCGTGCACGAGAACGCTCTGCCCCACCTGGACACGGCCGTGCACGAACAGTCCCTGCCACGCGGTCAGACCCGAGATCGGCAGGCTCGCGCCGACCGTGAAGTCGACGTCGCCCGGCAGCGGCGCGAGGTTACGTGCCTCGACGGCCACATACTCCGCAAGCGTGCCGTCACGAGTCCAGTCCGTGAGGCCGAACACTCGCTGGCCCACCGACAGCCCCGTCGTGCCATAGCCGAGAACGCTGACCACTCCGGCCAGCTCGTGTCCAGGGATCGACGGTGTTCGGTCCCGGCCGAGACGGTCGGTCCAGGTCCCTGGCCACGTCAGTTCGCCCGGGGTGAATCCCGACGCATGAACCTCGACAAGGACGTCGTTCCCCGCCGCCTCCGGCCGGGGTCGCTCCGCCAGCGTCATCCCGGCCGTTCCCGCGGCCTTGTCCTTTACAACAACCGCCTTCATCCGGCACCTCCCTGCATCCAGTCCTCGCCGCGACACCCTGATGCCACGCCAGTCATTTCCGGACATATTAGTCCAGTCTTCGGTGATCGCCCGGTTGCGTAGCGCACGCCGCGACGACGGCCGGCGAAGCCCCTCGTCGAGGGCATCTGAGCTCCTATTTGAGATCTCTGCGGGCCGACGCGCAGTCGACGCGACGCCCGCGCGGAGGCCTGCGACGGCCTGGCCGCTTCGACTATTGGCGAAGCGCTACTGGACTGTCAAGTCTGGCCGCGACGGCGTCCGGGAGCGCGAACAGCTTCAGCTCGCCACCCGGGATGCGTACCCGTTGAGGGCCAGCCGGACCTCGATGCGGCCGATCGCCACTGCCGTCGGCCGCGAGCCCGGCAGGGAACGCAGGTAGTCGTCCGGTAGGCGGCCATGGTCGCGGTGGCGAGCCTCAGGAGGGGGTCGGCACGGGCGTCGAGATCGGCCCACTCTCGCACCGGACTCGGCCCGGCAGCGAGGTAGGACTCCCCATCTCCGCGACCAGCGTCCGAGCTCGGTGACTGGACTTGACAGCATGAATCGTCTCCGTAACATTCGGCCCGACTGGTCCAGTTTCTTGAGAGGAAGCGGAGGGTCGCCGCGCATCGACAGCAACGACGGCTTGTGCCACAGGGCGTGCCGGCCCCCGGCCGGAAGAGCAGGTCATCGGAGAGGATCCCGTGCGACTGGACCAGGAGAGGGCTCACGGCTCGAACACTCCACCGTCATGGGGTCTCCACCGGGTCGCTTCAGGAGAGACCGGCTTTGACCCCCGGACCACCATCCAACGGACTTGACAGTCCAGTCCACACGAAGCGATAGTCCACCAATCAGTGGCTGATTGTGGGGCCCGGCCGTGTACGCGACGCGGCACCCGCATGCCCCAGACGGGCGCTACACCGCCCGTCCGGGGCATGCCCGGGCTCCGTTGAATCAGGCATGGCCGGACCGGGGAACCACAGGCGATCCACACGCAAGGTCCCCGTGACCTCGGCACGGCCGACACCGTTCACCTGCGCTTCCGTCAGAGCCCAATAAAAGGATCCACCTTTGACCAGCAACAACGACGTAATCGTCGCGACCGCACACGCCACGCTCCTGGCAACCAGTCGGCTGGAGACCGAGATCAGGGCCGGTAATTTCACCTACACGGCCGACGATCCCGGGATTGGATCAGCGGCCGCCGGTCCAACGCCGACGGAATATCTTCTCATGGCGCTCGCGTCATGCACTGCCATCACCTTGCGCCAATATGCCGACCGCAAGTATGACTATGCAGGCGACATCACTGTCGACGTCGCTTATCACGAACCGCAGATCGTCGGCGCTGAGCGCTACCTCCAGCGCACGATCAGACTCTCGGAGGAAGTCCCCGAGCTCGACTTTCAGTCGATGGTGAACATCGTCGAACGCTCGCCGGTCACCCTGTTGCTTCAGTTCGCATGGAGCGTTCGGACAGAGATCTTCAACGCATAGATCCCTCCAGGATTCACTGTGTAGGCAAATATCTCCGTGTTCGGCCAACACTGTGCGGCACCTCGACGGCGCGTAGCCAGATCGCAACGTGGGATTTTCGACCGCCCGTGTGACTCGCGCGGATACATCCTGGGGTGTTTACAGAGCAGGCCCGGTCAGGAGCATGCGATGAGTGACGAGAACACATGACCAAAACCGAAGAGGGGACGCCGACACACCGTGCAACGCGGGTGCGCGTGGTCGCGGCGTCGTCGTGCGCCGCGGCCGTCCCGACTCAGCCTGCGGCCGCCCCCGCTGCCGCCCTTGCCGCGGAGCCCGGCAGCAGGCGGGCCTGGGCGTCCGTGGGTGCCGTCGCGCTCGGCGCGTTCGTCGTCGTCATGACGGAGACGATGCCGGTGGGGCTGCTGCCGCAGATCGCCGACGGACTGCATGTCTCGCTCGGCCTCGCGGGGCTGATGGTGCTCGTGCCGGGCTTCAGCGCCGCGGTGTCGGCGCCGCTGTTCTTCCTCCGGTCCGGCCGCTTCGACCGGCGCTCGGTCATCCTCGTCCTGGGCCTGACGGTGCTGGTGTCGAACGCGGTCGTCGCGGTGGCGCCGAACTTCGTCCTGGTGCTGATCGCCCGTATGTCCTTCGGCGCCACCCTCGGAGCCTTCTGGACCGTGGTCTCACCGGTCGGGCCCAAGCTGGTGGGCCCGGCCGGCGGCACTCGCGCCATCACCATCATCGCGGCGGGTATTTCGGGTGGGACGGTGGTGGGGCTGCCGGCGGGACAGTTCCTCGGCAACCTCCTCGGCTGGCGGCTCACGTTCGTCACCGCGGCGGCAGCGACCCTGTTTGTCGTGGTTGCGCAGACGGCCGTGCTGCCGGGTATTCCGCCGGATGGGCGTACGCACCTGCGTGATCTCGTGGGGGTCGTGACGCGGCGGGCCGCCCGATTTGGGATGGCGGCGGGCGCGGTGGTGTTCATCGGACAGTTCACCGCTTGGACGTACATCACCCCGTTCCTGACGGACCACACGCATCTGTCCAGCGGCGTGGTCTCCCTGCTGTTCGTCATCTACGGCTGCGGTGGCATCGTCGGCTCACTCGTCGCCGGATCGCTGTTCAAGCGCGGCGTGATCGGCAGCTTCGCCGGTTCGGCGGCGGTGGTCGCTGCATTGCTCATCGGGCTGGCGAGCTCGGGCACCCTGCCCTGGCTGGCCGCCCTGTTGCTCGTGCTGTGGGGCCTGTTCTGGGGAATCGTGAACCCGGGAACGCTGGTCTGGATACTCGACGCGACCCCGGAAACCCCGGAGGCCGCGTCGGCAATGAATGTGACGAACCTTCAGATAGCCCTGGCAGCAGGGTCCGGTCTCGGTGCGATCCTTGTTTCGTCGACAACCTTGCAGACGGTGTTCCTCACGGCGGGCTTCATCGTCCTTTCCTCGGCCGTGCTCGCCGCGGTGGCGGCGCGGTTCGTGACACTCGCCCCGAGGAAATGAGGAGACCCGAGCGAAGCAGGGGCGCACTCGAGAACGCGTCACGCAGAAGCCCAGGAGTGGTCCTCGACACGTGAAAGGCACAGCTCGATGCACAGCACGGCTCCAGTGACCGACGTGGCCAGCCGGGGGAGCACGCTCCGGCTGGCCTTCATATCTGCGGTGGTCTCCCTGGTGGCCGCGTTTGCCGCCGTGGGCTCGACGATTCCGCTGTTCAACGTCTATCGGGCCGAGGACGGGTTCACCAACGCCGGCATCTCGATGACCGTCGTCGCCTACTCCGTCGCCACTCTCGCCACATTGCTGATGCTGGGGCGACTGTCCAATCATCTGGGCAGACGGCCCACCTCGATCGCCAGCCTCATCCTGCTCCTTGTGGGCTGTGTACTGCTACTGAACGTGCATGAGATCGGCATCCTGATCGCCGGTCGGCTGCTGATGGGCCTGGGCGCCGGCCTGGCCAGCAGCAGCCTCACCTCTTACGTCGTTGACGCCGCACCGGCCCGGCCGGCCTGGCTGGCCTCCGTCGCGTCCAGCCAGACGGTCATGCTCGGCCTGGCCGTCGGCGCCATCGCCTCCGGCGCCCTGGTCCAGTTCGGCCCCTGGCCGCGCGACCTCATCTTCCTGGTCGTCATCGCCCTCCTCGTGGTGTCCGTGGCACTGATCGTCGTCAGTCCGGAGACCGTGACCTCGATGCCGGGTGCATGGCGATCCCTGCGCCCCCGGGTCTATGTGCCGGCCCGGGCCAGGAGTCTGCTCCCGGTCGCGGCCGCGGTTCTTCTGGCGACCTGGGCGGCCGGTGCGTTCTATCAAGCGTTCGTGCCCGCGCTGGTCGAAGATCAGCTCCACACTCGCAGCCCGCTCGCCGTCGGACTGGTGTTCGCCGCCTACATGGGTCCGAGCGTTCTCGGCGCTCCCCTCGCCGGCCGCTTTGCACCCGCGACCGCCCAACGTGTCGGCATGATCGGCTTCCTGGCCGGAATGATCGTCCTTGTCATAGCGATCGCCACCGGCACACTGGTGTTGTTCATCGCCGCCACCATCGTCGCGGGCGCCTCTCAAGGCATCGCCATCAGCGCCGCCACCCGCGCCCTGCTGCACGGCGGCACCCCGGCCGACCGGGCACCGATCTTCAGCGTCATCTACCTCCTCAGCTACAGCGGCGCGACGATCCCCGCCCTCATCGCCGGCCAACTCTCCAACACCTTCTCGCTACCGCAGATCGCCCTCGGATACGGCGGACTCGCCCTCGTCGCCACCCTGTTCACTGTCATCGCTGCACGCAACCCGCACATCGACGCGGCCAGGAACAGCCCAGCACGATGAGTAATCCTGACGAGCCTCACCGTCATCCCATGCCATCCTGTTGATCTGCCCGTCGGCGAGGAAATTTGAGAAGCGGGTCGAGACACGAGCCTGAAGCTGAGATGATGACACCGAGGTGAAAACCGAAGAGCTTCCGGTCTAGGTCGTCGACCAAGAATTTCGCACATCTTGGAAGGGACAGCTCCGTCATGCCTGACATTGCAGCCCGAGCACGCTACGAACAGTTCGCCGAACTCCACCGTGGCCCCGAAACGTTCATCATGCCCAACGCATGGGACGGCCCGTCGGCCTTGCTCTTCAAGGAAGCCGGGTTCAAGTCCATCGCGACCTCTTCAGCGGCTTTCGCCGCGACGCTGGGCCGGATCGACGGCATCCACGCCATCAGCCGCGACACGCACCTTGACCATGCCGCCCTACTCACGACCGTGAGTGGCCTGCCGATCAACGGCGACTTCGAAGACGGCTACGGCGAGACTCCCGAAGATGTCCGGGCCACTGTCGACGCTGCCATTGCCCGCGGTCTCGCCGGCATCGGAGTCGAGGACACCACGGGTGACCCCTCCAACCCGATTCGTGACTTCGACGACGCGGTTCGCCGCATCGAGGCCGCCGCCGCAGCAGCGCACGGACATATCGTCCTGACCGGCCGCACGGACAATTTCTTATGGGGGATCTCCGACATCGACGACACCATCCGCCGCCTCTCGGCCTTCGCGGAGGCGGGAGCCGACGTCCTCTACGCACCGAACTTGCCGGACACGGCCTCCATCAGCGCGGTCATCAAGGCTGTCGCCCCCAAGCCGGTGAACCTCCTCGTCGGCCCCCAGGATACGGCCACCCTCGCCGAACTCCAGACGATCGGTGTCCGCCGGATCAGCCTCGGGGTCGACCCCTACACGCACGCCCTCGGAGCCACACAGGCAGCCGCTGCGAAGCTTGCACAGGGAGACCTGACGGCGCTCGCATCAGACCTCAACTTCGGCCACATCATCGATCTCATCAAGGGCTGACGCGGACGAGCGACCGGGGCCAGACCTAGTTGTTGCTGGCCAGGATGTTGTCGACGGCCGTCTTGATGCACGCGGAGAGTAAGTCCCCTACCCCGGCGGTGAGCCACAGCCCATTCATCCAGCCCTTCGACCGCTCTGCCGCTGGGTCGCGCTGGTGGGGATCCTGGCTACCACCAGCGCGACCCTACCGACGACGTAGATGGTTCCCGCCGTTTGCACGGATCGTCGCGCTTCGTCCCTTGACGCTGAGAGCTACTTCTGCAGGAAGGACTGCAGCAGAGCCGTCACTTCCGTCGGCCTCTCCTCGGTCACGAAGTGGCCCGAACCCTTCAGGACTCGTCCCTGGACGTTCACGGCGTACTCACGCCATTGGTCGGCGATCAGTGAACCGAAGGAACGCTCGCCACCGATCGCGAGGATGGGCATCTGCAACTTGCCCTGAGCCAAGAACTCCTTGTTCTGCTGAATATCTGTGCGGAACGCACGGTACACACCCAACATGGCCGTCAGGCGGCCAGGCTCCTTGAGAAAGTGGGCGTAGAAGTCGAAGTCCGACGCCGTGAACGGCGACTTGTCGCCCGCCACATACTCAAGCATCAAGTCCTCGATGAGGACACGTTCGTGACCGGCGATGAGCTTTTCAGCGAGGGGTAGCTGGAACATGCCGAAGTGCCACGGCGCGGGCTGATTCGGGTCGGCGTTGAGCACGGGGAAGTGGTAAAAGCTCTCATCCGGGATGGGAGCTTCCATCACGGCCATGCTCCGCACTTCCGACCGGAACTGCGCCGCGTAGGCGTAGGCGACCACCACACCAATATCGTGGGCGACTACCTGGACGCCGTTGTTGAGCCCCAGCTGTGTCAGCAGCTGATGCACGTCCTTCGCCAGCTGCGCTGCGTCGTAACCACCCTCGGTGACCTGGGACTCGCCATAACCACGCAGGTCGACGGCGATCACCGTGTGGGTCTTGGAGAGCGGGCCCATCTCCTGCCGCCACTCGGACCACTCCTCGGGGAACCCGTGGATCATCACCACAGGTGAACCTTTGCCACCCCGCACGTAGTGCATGCGAAAGCCATGGACTTCCGCATACTCGGACTGAAAGCCAGCGGGTGGTTGAGATTGCGGATAAGGCGACGGTGACTGCGCCGCCACGGAGCCATACCCGTGACTCTCACCCCATGCTCCGGAGCCCAGAGCCACGGAAACCACCAGGAGGGCCAGCAAGGCCGGGATGAACGCGAAGAGCCTCTTGGACTTTCCTATTCCGATTCGCATTATTCTCCTATTTGGAGTCGGCATCTCGTTATGCGACACCAGACGTGTGACCACAGTGCAGGGACCTACTCGGTCATTTCACTGTCCATGCCCGGGGCGGGCCGGATGGAAAAGTGCCGCCGGACCATGCCCCCGTCGCCTGTTCGTTCGCCTGAAGGCTGGAGGTCGGCGGCACCCCACTTCAACCCAGACGGGCTAAGTGGATCTCAGCGGAATTGAGCCCCTAGGAGGAGCAACTTCTCACCTCCGGCCGTCGAGCAGCCGACTGCCCCACTGCCCGGCAAGATCCGCGTCTGCCTCCGCACGCGGCCCAGGGCTGCACCGCGAAGCGCGATGTCGGGGGCGTAGCCGGCGTACCACCTCGCCAACGTGCACACTTCGCCATATTGGACTAGAACGTCCATATCCGCCTCGTTGTGCACGGGAGGCAGCCGTGAGTCGCACACGCCGCGACGACGGCGGGCGAAGCCCCTCGTTGAGGGCATCTGAGCTCCTATTTGAGATCTTTACGGGCCGACGGCGCAGTCGACGCGACGCCCGTGCGGAGGCCTGCGAGACCCGGCCCAGTCGACTATTGGCGAGGCCGTACTGGACTGTCAAGTCTATCCATGACGGCGTCCGGGAGCGTCCACAGCTTCAGCTCGCCACCCTTGGTGCGAACCCGCACTACGACTTCGACCTCAGCTTCCTCAACGGCGGCAGCCGCCTGGGGGCCGGCCGAGCAGGCCGCCCGGATGGGCATCGACACCCTCGCGCTGACCGACCACGACGGCCTCTACGGAGTGGTGCGCTTCGCCGAAGCCGCCAAGCAGGTTGGCGTGCGCACCGCATTCGGCCCCGGGCCGAGCCTGGACCTGCCCGGCCCGCGGGACGAGGTCCCTGACCCGGCCGGCACCCATCTGCTGGTCCTGCCCGCCGCCGGGCCGGCTACCGGCGGCTGGCCCAGGCGCCCTCCTCGACGCACCTGCGCGGGCAGGAGAAGGGCCGCCCGGTCTACCACCTGGACGGAATGGTCAACGAGCTGGCCGGGCACGCCCTGGTGCTCACCGGCGGCTGCAAGAGCCCGGTCCGGCTCGTCCTGGAGCACGACGGCCCAGACGCCGCCGCAGGGCGGCGAAGGCCGGCCATCGGCCGGATTACCGGGCGTCGAGCGAGTCTTGGCGGTGACGAGTGCCTCCTCATCGAAGGCGACGACGTCCGTGAAGGTCCCCCGGGTATCGATGCCGATCCGGATGCGGCGGGTCATCCGGTTGAACATGGCCAACTCTGCCCATGTCTCTCGCCTCGGTTGGCAGGTGTTCCCGGTAAGTGCGACGTCGTCGACTCACGAACACGACGGACATCCGAAGATCCGGAAGCGATCAGCGGCCGAGAAGACCGTCACCGCTGAGACCTCGTGGGCAACGTACTCGCGGTGCCCGTCACGGCCTCACCACGCGCAGTGGCAGCTGTATGAGCCACTCCTGCCTGCGGTGTGCGCGCTGGGCCGGTCGCGTGTGGTGTGTGAACCTCCACGCCGCATCCGTCCTGCGAGCCGGGACGTAAGCCGAGGGACCCCGGATAATCGGGCGAAACTCACAAACCGAGGCTCCGCGACCGGACTTCAGAACGGGCACATCGGGCACGGCCCACGATTTTCACCCGCGCGCGAGTGGGCCGAAGTCGATAGTGACTCCGGGGGTGACCTGCCCGAACGCTGCCCGACATGTCGTCGGACCGCGATCATCTGTGGAACCCGGGCGTTGGGCCGGTCAATAATCGTGGGCATGGCGGAGAGCCGCGCTCGCGTGGTGTTGGCCGAGGACGACGTGTTGCTGCGTGAGGGCCTGGCCAGCCTGCTCGCGGGGTCCGGGTTCGACATCGTCGGGCGTTACGGCACGCTCACCGAGCTGATGGCCCACGTCTTGCGGCTGCGCCCGGACCTCGTGATCGTCGATATCCGGATGCCGCCCACGCACACCACCGAGGGCTTGGACGCGGCCCACACGATCCGGCAGGAGCTGCCCGACACCGCGATCCTGGTCCTGTCGGGGCACGTCCAGGTCGAGCAGGCCACCGAGCTGCTCAGGGGCGGGCGGCGCATGGGATACCTGCTCAAGGACCGCGTCAGCGACGTCGAGGACTTCCTCTCCACGCTGGACCGGATCATCAAGGGCGCCTCCGTCGTGGATCCAGCGCTCGTGCAGGAGCTGCTCGCCGCCCACCGGGTCGAGGATCCCCTGCGGTCCCTCTCACCACGGGAGCGTGAAGTGCTCGCGCTCATGGCCGAGGGTCTGTCCAACGCCGGCATAGCCCACCGGCTGTGGCTGGCCGAGGGGACGATCGAGAAGCACGTCCGCAGCATCCTCACGAAGCTGGGCATCGCGGAGGCTGCTGAAAGCCACCGGCGCGTGCTGGCCGTCCTCACGTTCCTCGGCAACAACTGACCCGCGCCCGCCGGAGTGCGGGCACGTCACGGTCTCGTCCGCACGCTCCCCTGAGCGCCGGTTTCGTGGAGCACCACTGTGGGACATGCGCGTGCCTGCCAGCAGGTAATTGATGATCCCGCTCGCGGGTACAGCGAATTGCCGCTCACCGGGCGGACGTACCGCGCTTCGGTGACGACACTCACCCTCATCGCCGGCATCGGCCAGATCGGCCGACCCTCCCGCTGAATAGCGAGAAGGGCCCGCCGCCTGCCCGCGACGCGACCCAATCCACGCCAACCGACCCGAGACCTGAGTGGAACCGTGATGGCAACGATACAGCCCGACACACCGATCATCGGGGATCTGTCACCCGCACAGGTCGCTGATCTCATCGACCAAGCCGCCACGCTCATCGAGACCGATGGCCTGGAGGTCGGCGACTACTGGACGAAGGCCCTGTTCCAGCCATATGAGCCCGGGATGCCCTGCTGCACAGTGGGCGCGCTCGCTGCCGTGTCCGGCTACCGCGACGGCATCGACGCTGAGAAGGCGTTCGTCGGGGTCGGCGACTACGACCCTGCGACCGGTGTCACCGAGCCCGACAGTCCGCATCTCGTGATGGTCGCCGCGATGAAGGCACTCGGGTTCCGGGAGGCCGAGGACCTCTACGACTGGTCGGACAACGCCGGTGACCGGGAGGTTGTGGCCGAGCTCCGCAACGCCGCGGCGCAGATCCGCGCTCAAGCAGGCGGGGCGGCATGAGCTGGACGACCGTCGGCGGCGTCTCCGACGAGCAGGTCGACGCCGTCGCTACCGGTCCACCGTGCAGGTGACGATCGGGAGCCTGCCCAACGAGGTTGGGCAGGCTCCCCCGTGCCGTCGCGGAGCGGCTGCACGCCACGCTGGACGAGGCACTTGCGCGAGGCGGGGGCGCGTCCGATGCCTGAGCTGCGTGACCCGATGCCGAAGCAGCGGGAGAACCCACGGACGGCGCGAAGAGCGTCATACCGCTGGAGCCGCCGCCCACCCGCCCCGCTACACCGCCGAGCCTCGCCCGGTTAGGGCGACGGGCCTGGCGAGCGGGACACCCGCACGATCATCCGCAGCCCCTGGACGGCGCGAAGCTCGGAACCGTCTACCGCACCGACTCCGACCCGACGTGGAAGGTCACCGAAGGCGACGCCCTCTGCAAGCCCCCGAAGCCGACCTCGACAACGTCGAGTACGTCGACATCGCCGGGACGAACGAGCAGGTCATCGCCGTGGTAGCCGAGCATGCGCCCGAGCTGCTCGCCCGCATCGAGCGCGTCACCACCGTCGGCGCCGCCGTCGTGGTGGCAGCCCGGGGCGAGGGGCCGCTGCCCGGGATCGAGCGGGTAAAGGCCCGCGGATCCCTTGTCCGCCCCGCCAGGGACGCCGGCCAGGCCGTTGAGCGGATCGTTCAGGTCGGCGTCATCACCTGGGGCGAGCGCTCCCTTTGCCCAGGTCAGGCCGCTGACGAGAGTGAGCTCCGCGGCTACGAGCCCCGCGCACGCGAACGGAGCGCCGCCGCATGACCCACTACCAGCCCGCCCAGAGGGTCCAGGTGTTCGACCCCCAGCTGCAGCGGTACATCGAGGGCGGCGTCCTCACCGCCACGTCCAGCTGCGTCCGCGTGTCGCTCGACGACCGCATGGTGCCGATCAACGTCGACCCCGCTGACCACTTCCGCATCCAGCCCCTCGACGTCCCGCCCTGCACCGGCTGCACGTCGCCGCTGTGCCCCGACTGCGAACCCGGTACGCACGGAAGCCGCAGGTGATCACGATCGCCGGCCTGTTCCGCCGCGCCGGAGGGTCCGGCTCGGCGCCTCCGTAGTCCCCGACGGCCGCTGCGGCGCTGCAGAGCACAGGCGCCGCCCTCGAAGGCACGCCAGACGGGGCGGCCGAGTTCGACACGGTGATCGCCCCGGGCGGGAAGCTCACCGGCCTCTCCGCCGCGCAGCGGGTCCGAATGGACGCTAACGCGGCGGACAACGTGCGCACGTCTGGACTGACGAACACAGCGTGCACGTCCTGATTAACGGCGAGCTGGCCAGGAACGCCCGTCGAACCTGTCTGCCGGCGACCTGGACTCCCAGCCTCACGCTCGTCGACCGGAGCCGCCGGGCGGCCGCGAAGGCCTGCAGACCACCTATTGGCGCGCGTCGGCCCGTTACCCCGCGCCGACTGCTCCGGCGGAAGGAGCACGCCCGTGCCCGGGTACGGCTCGCGGGGTTGAGCCGTGTCGCGGTCTTACGGAGGGTCGCCTTCGCTCTCGAACAGGTGTAGGCACGGTGTGAGCGGGGTCCGACCGTGCGCGGAGGTGGCGGATGGGGGCAGGCGGAGTGCTGCCGGGCCGAGATCCGCAGGCCGAGGTACTGCACAAGAGCGAACGCACGCGCGTGAGTCGGCTGTTCTTGACCGGGCGCACGGTCATCCGGAAGGAGCCGCTGGGGCCGGACGCCGAGCGCCGGCTGCGGCACGAGCGGGCGATGCTGGAGCAGTTGCGCGATGTCACGGGGGTGGCGCAGCTGGAGGCGCCCCGATACCCGGGGTCCATCGTGATGGCGGATGTTGGTGGCACCAGCCTGGCGGGGCTGGCCAAGCCGCTGCCGGCTGACGCCCTGATCGGGCTGGCGACGGGGTTGGCCCAGGCGGTGGCGGGGATGCACCGGCGGGGCGTGATGCACCGCGACATCAGCCCAGCCAACATCGTGATCTCCGGCGACGGTGTCCCGTGCCTGGTCGATTTCGCGTTGGCGACCTCGTTCGCCGAGATCCGCCCGGAGTTCACCCACCACACGCAGATCGTGGGGACGTTGGCCTATCTGGCGCCGGAGCAGACCGGGCGCACCGGCCGCTCGGTGGACCAGCGGGCCGACCTCTACGCGCTGGGCGCGACGCTGTACGAGCTCGCCACGGGGCAGCCGCCGTTCGGTACCGAGGACCCGCTGCGCCTCGCCCACGATCACCTGGCGCGGGTGGCGGCGCCGCCGGCGAAGGTGAACCCGGCGGTACCGGAGCCGCTGTCGGAGATCATCCTGCATCTGCTGGAGAAGGAACCGGACCACCGCTACCAGACCGCCGAGGGCGTGGTTCACGACCTGGAGCGGGTGAGGGAGGTTCAGGTGCGTCCGGCGTCGGCTTCGGTCCGCGTCGGCGAACACGATGTTCCGCTGCGGCTGCTGCCGCCGCGACTGGTGAGTCGCGACGACGAGTTGGCGACCCTGCAGGCGGCGTTCGAGGACGCGCGGGAGGGCCGGTGCCGGGCACTGCTGGTCGGCGGGACACCCGGAGTGGGCAAGACCGCGCTGGTCGACGAGCTGCGGCCGCTGGTGGCCGGCCGCGGCGGCTGGTTCGTGGCCGGCAAGTTCGACCAGTACCGGCGCGACCTGGAGTTCAACGGGGTCCACCAGGCGTATCGGGCGCTGGGCCGGCTGCTGCTGGCCGAGCCGGAGGCCGAGCTGACCGAGGTTCGCGCACGGATCCTGGCCGCGCTCGGCCCGAACGCCGGGCTACTCACCGCGGTGGTGCCGGAGTTCGCCGCGTTGCTGGCGGTGCCGCCCGATCCCGGGGATCCGGTGACTGCGCAGAACCGGGCGCAGCGGATGGGCATGCAGGCGCTGAGGGCGGTCGCGTCGCGGAAACACCCGGTGGCGCTGTTCCTCGACGACCTGCAGTGGGCCGGGCCCACCCCGCTCGGTTTTGTCGACATGCTGCTCGGCGAGGAACCGGTCGAGGGCCTGCTTCTGGTGGGTGCCTACCGTGACGAGGACGTGGACGCGGCGCATCCGCTGGCGGCGCCACTGTCCCGATGGTGTGACCAGGCCGGAGCGCGGCACCTGCGACTGGACAACCTGCCCGTCCCGAGCCTCGTCACCATGGTCGCCGAGATGCTGCGCGCGGTCCCGGCCGCGGCGGCGGGTTTGGCCGAGGTGATCGAGCCGCACACGTCCGGCAACCCGTACGAGACGGTAGAGCTGCTCAACGCGCTGCGCCGCGACGGCGTGCTCACCGCGACCGCCGCGGGGTGGCGGTGGGACACGGCGACGGTGCGCGCCCATCTGAGCCGGTCAAAGGTCGGCGAGCTGCTGGCGGCACGCATCGGGACCGTACCGCCGCGGTCCCGGCAGCTGGTGGAGGCGATGGCCTGTCTGGGCGGGCGCGCCGAGCTGAGCCTGCTGCAGACTGCGACCGGCGCCTCGGCGACCGAGGTGCAACCGATGCTGGCGCCGGCCCTCGCCGAAGGCCTTCTCGTCATGGAGCCCGGCGCCCACGAGGCGGTGCGGTTCCGCCACGACCGGATCCGCGAGTCGATCCTGCGCGAGCTCGACCCGGGGCGGCGCAGCACCCTGCAGCTGGCCACCGCCCGTCGGCTGGCCGGGGTGCCCGAGTTGTACGCGGTCGCCGCCGAGCAGTACCTGCCGGTCGTCGACGCGATCGACAATGCCGGCGAGCGGCGTCGGGTGGTGGCGCTGCTGCGGCGCGCCGCCGAACAGGCCGGTTTGATCGGGGACCACGCGCTGGTGAACGCGCTGCTGGCCGCCGCGCTGCGGCTGATCGAACCGGGCGAGACCGCCACGCTGATCGCGGTGCACAGCGGCCGCCACGCCGCCCTCTACGGCCTGGGGAGCCTGGATGAGGCGGACGAGGAGTACCGCACGATCGAAGAGCTGGGTCCCACCGCGTTGGACCGCGCGGCCGCGACGGCGGTGCAGGTGAGCAGCCTGACCCACCGGAACCGATATGCCGACGCGATCGGGCTCGGCATCGACTTGCTGCGTGAGCTCGGCACCACCGTGCCGGCGGCGGACCGGCTCGCCGCCGAGCTCGACCACCAGTTCGACCGCCTGCACCGGTGGCTGAACCGCACCGACGCTGCCGATGATCTGGCTCGGCCCGATCTCACAGAGCCCACGCTGCTGGCCACGACCCGTCTGATCGGCGCAGTCCAGCCGGCGGCCTACTTCGCCGGTGGCCACAGCACGGTCGCCTGGCTGAGCCTGGAAGCACTGCGGATCTGGCTCGAGCATGGCCCTGGCCCCACCCTCATCGGACCTGCCAGCGCCGCCGCCGTCGCCGCGGTGGCGCTGCGCGGCGACCACGCCGCCGGATACCGGGCGGTGAGCCGGGTCCTGGCGTTGGGCGAGGCTCGCGCCTACGACCCCGGCACCTCCGAAGCCCGCCGCCGGTTCGCTCTGCTGAGCTGCTGGTTCGAGCCGATCGAGAACGGTGTCCAAGCCGCGGAGCGGGCCCGCGAGGGGCTGATCGCGGGGGGCGACCTGGCCAACGCCGGCTACACCTACCACCCGACCGTGCATTACCTGCTGGACTGCGCGCCGTCACTGGACGTCCTCGTCGCCGAGACGGAGGCGGGGTTGGCCTTCGTGCGCCGGACCGGCAACGAGCAGACCGGCCAGTGGCTCGACAGCTACCAGTGGCTGGCCGGTGTACTGCGCGGCGAAAGCGACGCCACAACCGGTAACGCGGCTCTCACCGACAGGTACGCCAACAACCCGATGGCGCTCTTCCACGCGCATCTCAGCCGCGCGCTCGTCGCCGCGGTCTTCGGCGATCCGGTCGGCCTGACGCAGCACACCGCGGCGGCGATGCCGCTGCTCACGCAGCACACCGTGGCGGCGATGCCGCTGCTGTCGTCTGTCCCGGGCCTCTACCCCACCGCCGTCGCCCGCATGCTGCGCGGATTGGCCCTCGCCGAGCAGGTGCGCGCCGGCCACGGTGACGAACGCGACCGTCTGCTGTCCGAACTGGACGAGGTGACGCAGTGGCTGGCCGCCCGCGCGGCGGACGCGCCGGGCAACTTCCGGCACCTGACGCGGTTGCTGGTGGCGGAGCGGGCCTGGGCGGTCGGCGACTTCCGCACCGGCGCCCTCGCCTTCGACACCGCCCGGCGCGAGGCCGCCGGCCGGCAGCGCCCGTGGCACCGCGCCCTCATCACCGAACGTGCCGCCCGCTTCTACCTCGCACACGGGTTGGAACAGGCCGGCCGCGACCTGCTCGCCCGCGCGCGGCAGTACTACGCCGCATGGGGCGCGACGGCGAAGGTCGCCCAGCTGGACTGGGCCTACCCGACCTCACGGCTGGGAGCACTCACGACCAGCGAGCCCGACGGCGACCAGCGAGCCGATGATCTCCGGCTCTCCTCGACGGTCACGACCGGCACGCTCGACCTGCTCGGCATCCTCGCCGCGTCGCAGGCGCTCAGCTCGGAGACCGACATCGAGCGCTTGCACACCCGCGTCGTCGAGCTGCTCAGTGCGATGACCGGCGCCACCAGCGTGCACCTGCTGTTGTGGGACGACGACCGCCACGACTGGCTGCTGCCCACACCGAAGCACCTCACGGACACCGCCACGGCGGGCGGCCCGCATGAACGCGACCTGCCGATGTCGGCAGTTCGCTACGTCCAGCGGACGGCTGAGATCCTGATCGTCGTCGACGCCACCCGCGACGACCGCTTCGCCCGCGATCCGTATATCGCCGGCCTCGGCGCCTGTTCGTTGCTGGCCATGCCCATCCTCGGCCGCGGCGTGCTGCGGGCGGTGCTGTTGCTGGAGAACCGCCTCATGCGCGCCGCGTTCACCACGGAACGGCTCGACGCCGTCAGGCTCATCGCCGCGCAGCTCGCCGTCTCCCTCGACAACGCCCAGCTCTACGCCGACCTAACCGCCTCGCGCGCGCGGATCGTCGCCGCCGCTGACCAGGCCCGTCGGCGGATCGAGCGGGACCTGCATGACGGCGCCCAGCAACGTCTGGTCACGCTCGCCATGCGCGCGCGGATCGCCCGAGCGGCCGTACCGCCCGAGTCCTGCGCGCTGACGGAACAGCTGGAGGCTCTCGCGGACGAAGCCACCACTGCCATGACGGAGCTGCGCGATCTCGCCTGCGGCATCCACCCCCCGACCCTCGCCCAAGGCGGACTGCTCCCCGCCCTCAACGCGCTCGCGCGCCGATCGCGCGTCCCCGTGCGGATCAAGGCGCCCGCCCGACGGCTGCCGGATCCGGTCGAAATCGCGGCCTACTACGTCGTCGCAGAGGCGCTGACGAACGCCACCAAGCATGCCGAGCCCTCGGTCGTGACCGTGGAGGTCCAGATCGAGACCACGCCGGCCGGCGTCGTCCTGCGCGTCCGGGTGCACGACGACGGCCGCGGCGGCGCGCACTTCACCGGCGGGACCGGCCTGCTCGGACTCAAGGACCGCGTCGAGACGCTCGGCGGCCGGCTCGCCCTGCACTCCGCCCCCGGCGCCGGCACGGCCGTTCTGGCCGAGTTCCCCCTGCAGCACGCGGGCGTGGCCCCGACCTGAGCAGGAGTCACCTCACCTTCGTGTGCCGCCTCCGACGTCACGGACCAGCGACGTGACCGCCGCGGCGGACAACGTCGGCTTCCACACGAACCCGATGGCCGGGCTCGCCTCGATCAGGTCGGTGAGGTCCTCCTCAGCGTTCACGGAAATCAGGATCAGGTGACCAGCGTCGAGGTTCGGGTGGCCGGCCAGGTGCCGCGCCAGCTCGAAGCCGTCGGTCGTGCCGAGATCGACGTCGATGAGCGTCACGTCGGGACGCAGCTCGGCAGCCCGGACATGTGCGTCGGCACCCGTCGAGGCGACGCCGACGATCCGGAGACCCTCCTGTTCGAGCAGTGTCCGCGCGGCGCACAGGAAGTCCAGGCTGTCGTCGACGAGCAAGCACCGCAGGGTCACGATCGTCAGGCTAGGGCCGCCGAGCAGGCCCGACTACGCAGCTAGCCGCTATCCGAGCGGGCAGAACCTCGTGGTCGCCCCCTCCCCTACCCTGACCGCACTGGAAACGACCGCCCTCCCGGCTAGCAGGGTTTCCGGTGGGCGGATCTCCGGGCCGGCCATCGGTTGCTGACCGGGCAGACAGCGCCTGGTAGGCCGCGATCCGTTGTCGCAGCCGGCCCACTCCTCCGCCTTCCGGCGCATCGCGCACTCGCGCGCCGACAGCAAAAGTGCCCCCGTTCCCCGGGGGCGCTACATGCTCGCGAAACGAGTGGGCCGTGGGGCGACGGCAGGCGTGTGGCGTGCCCACACGAACCTGCTGGACCGGGACGCCGCTCCCGTGCGCTGGACAGCTACAGGCCGAGTGCGGCGACGACCTGCGGGTGGCACCCGGCGCCGGTCCCGCAGCTCGGAGAGGCTCGCACCGGGGTGGTAGTCCATCACCAGGCAGGCCGAACCGCGGTGTGGAACGAGGTCGTGGAACGACGTTGGGATCGCGTACCCGGGCGGTGAGCCGCGCCTCGGCGCCGATCGGGTGGTGTTCGCGAAACAGTTTGATGGTCGGGCGAGGCCGGTGTTCGGTCATGAGGGGTCCGGCTCGGTCAGCACGGCGGGTTCGCCGCCATTGATGAAGGCGTCGCGCGGGTGTTGCACCGACGCCAGCGAGAGGATGTCGCGGCCGAACAACGCGGCGGTCAGCCAGATCACGAGCACGCGGACCTTGCGTTCCCAGCTGGGCACGGCCAGCACGTGGTAGCCGCGGTGCATCAGCCAAGCGAGCGGCCCTGTGATCACGAGTCGCCGGTACTGGAAGATGCCGTAACCGATGCCGAGCGTCGCAATAGCGCCGAGGCTGTGGTGCCGGTAGTTCTTCGGCTTTCCGCCGTGCAAGGTCGCGGCGATGTTGCGGGCGAGCAGCTTGCCCTGGCGAACGGCGTGTTGGGCGTTGGGCACCGTTCGGGTGCCCGGGGTCGGGGAGGTGAGGTCCTCGATCCCCGCGTCGTCCCCGGCGGCCCAAGCGTCGGGTGCCGGTTCGGTGTCGGTGCCGACCTGCAGGTCGGGCCGGGTGACGAGAAACCCGCGTTCGTCGACCGGTAGGTCGGTGTGCATGCCCACGACCGGGTTCGCCGCGTTGCCCGCCGTCCAGACGATGAGCTCCGAGTCGAACTCCTCGCCGGTGGAGAGCACCACGTGCCCACCGGTCGCCGACTTGACCTGCGTGTCCAGGTGCACCTGCCCACCTCGCTGTTGCAGGAAGCGCACGACCCAGCGGCCAGGCCGCTCGTTGACCTCGGGCAGGATCCGGCCTGACGCCTCGATGAGGTGGAACCGCAGCTCATCGCGGTGCAGTTCGGGATAGCGCTGCAGCAACGCGGTCGCCAGCGACAGCAGCTCGGCGAAGCCCTCGACGCCGGCGAAGCCGCCGCCGACGAAAGTGACGGTGAGCAGCTTCTGCCGCTGCGGGCCCGACGGTAGCGTGGCCGCCCGGTCGAAAGACGTCAGCAGCCGGTCGCGGATTGCGACCGCCTCCTCCACGTGCTTGAGACCGATCGCCTGCTCGGCGATACCGGGCACCGGGAACTTGCGGGTGACCGCGCCCGCCGTGACCACGATCAGGTCGTAGCCCAGTTCGAACGTGTCGCCATCGGTTGGCCGGACCGTGACCACGCGGTGCTTGTGGTCGATCGCGCTCACCATCCCAGCGATGACGCGCGTGCGGTGCAGATGGCGACGCAGCGACACCGCGGCGTGCCGGGCCTCGATCGACCCGGCCATCACCTCGGGCAAGAACGGCTGATAGGTCATGTATGGCCGCGGGTCGACCACCGTCACTTCGGCTTCGCCCCGACGCAGCTTCTTCTCGAGTTTCCACGCGGTGTAAAAGCCGGCGTAGCCACCGCCGACGATCAAGATCTTGCGCATGATGCACTCTCTTTCTTGGGTGCGGTGACCGGGGATAAAGCGCCGACAGTCGCGGCATCGTCAAGCACGGCGTTCAGCGGACCGAGCGATACATCGGACCGCACGTGGCTGCGGAGCGGCGGAGTAGTCCGTTCCAGGCCGTCGGATCGTGGACGTACTTCCGCGCCACCGCGAACGTGCCACCCTCGAACTCGGGGTCGTGGCCGCCGATCAATGCAGCGGCGGCCGCCGTCAGACCCTTCGGGGTGCCGTCGTCGACGAACCCGAGCAGATTGCCCAGGTCCTCGCACAGGGCGCGGACCCGGCTGCCGCAGGCGACGCCGTGGCGCACGGTGAGCACAAGGACGAGCACCGTGGCGGTGGCGGGCCCGAGGACCGCCTGCGGTCGAACGCTGGAGACGGACCCGACATCCGGACCGCCGCCGCGCGCTCGTCGAGGACCGGTCATGGCGTGCACCGCACGCTGACGCGGAGCGCCACCCTCGAATCATCACCTTCCGGGGGATGCCGCATCCAAGCCTGCACGGTCACTCCTACTCGACAGGTTCTGGACTACTTGTTCCATTTCGTGCCGTCCCGGCGTTCACGCTTGCGCCGCAACCGCCGGCCATCATCCCGGCCTCACGAGCCTGCGCTGGTCAGCCGATAGCGTCGTTGCCGGCCAGCCCACCCGGTCCGCGTCCGCGCGTCCCGTCGACAGGACGGACCGATGCGCGACGCCCGGCGCGAGCGTACCCACCCAAAAACTGGACCCGCTAGTTATAATCGGTCCGACCGTCCAGACCGAGCGTGTACTCGTGTCAACACCATGTAGTCGGACTTGACAGTCCAATGACGGTCCGTCCATATTCGGTCTGTCCAGGCCGATGCCGTCCTTCTGCCGGGCGCCGAGACGTGCTCTCGGAGCGATCGGCGACGACGAAGGAGAAACTCAGATGGCGTTGACAAGGGGATTCACCGGTCGCCAGCTCGGCACGCGCGACCCGCGGCTACCTCCTGGCCAGTACGACACCGGTATGGACTGGCCGGTTCTACACGTCGAGCCAACCCCCAGCATCGACACTGCCGGGTGGAGCTTCGAGATCGACGGTCTCGTTGACAAGCCGGTTCGTTGGAGCTGGGAGGAGATCCATTCGTTGCCGGCCTCGCGGTACGAGGGTGCCATCCACTGTGTGACCACGTGGTCGAAGTTCGGCATGCGGTTCGACGGTGTATCCGTCGATACTCTCCTCGACATCGCAGGAGTCGGTGACGACGCGGCGTTTGCGTTGGCAAGGTCCCACACTGGTTACACCACCAACTTCCCACTCGATGACCTCACCGGCGGCAAGGCGTGGGTCGTGTGGGACGTCGACGGCGCCCCGTTGTCCAGCATCCACGGCGGACCGGCCCGCTTGCTCGTACCCCACCTGTACTTCTGGAAGAGCGCGAAGTGGGTGTCGGGCCTGACGTTGCTCGCCGAGGAGCAGCTGGGCTTCTGGGAGCAGCGCGGCTACCACGACAGGGGTGATCCGTGGCTCGAGCAGCGCTACCAGGGGGATCGATGACCATCGTCTCAGGAGGGCCGCCGAGCCCGGGACCGTGGCAGGCCGCCAGGATTACCGGCATCCGCCAGGGGAGGGCCGATCTCCCATGATGGCGTTGCGGGCGCACACCCGGGGTGGTCCCGAGGTGCTCATCTGTGAACCTGCGCCACGGCCGACCCCGGGCGCGGGCGAAGTACTGATTGCGGTCAACGCGGCGGCGATCACGTTCGACGAACTGAGCTGGCCCGAGACGTGGGTCGTCGGCGGGGTCGACCGGACTCCGGTCATCCTGTCCCACGAGTTCTCCGGGGTCGTGGCCGCACTCGGCGACGGTGTCACCGGATTGTCGGTCGGTGACGAGGTCTACGGGCTGGTCCCGTTCGACCGGGACGGCGCCGCGGCGGAGTACGTCAGCGTGCCGGCCACGAGCGTGGCCATCCGGCCGTCCACGGTGTCGCATGTCGTCGCGGCGGCCGCTGTGCTCCCGGCGCTGACCGCGTGGGAGGCCCTCGTCGAGCATGCGGCAGTGGAACCGGGCCGGCATGTGCTGGTGCACGGCGGCGCCGGTGGTGTCGGGTCCTTCGTCGTACAGTTGGCGACGGCGTTGGGTGCGAGCGTCACGGCCACCGTGCGCACGCGTGACGTGGAGTACGTCCTCGGCCTGGGGGCCGAGCGGGTGATCGACACCGACCAGGAGTCGCTGGACGCGGAGACGGGCGTGTTCGACGTCGTGATCGACGCCGTCGGGCGAGACATACCGGAAGCCTTGTTCGCGGCGCTGCGTCGTGGCGGGCGCCTGATCGCCCTCCAGGAGCCTCCCTCGGAGGAGATGGCCGACAAGTACGGCGTCACGGCCCTGTTCTTCATCGTGACGGCGGAGCGCGACCGGCTGGCCCAGCTGGCCGCCATGATCGACGCCGGCAAGCTGACGGTCGCCGTCGCCGCGACGTTCCCCCTGGCCGAGGGCCGAGCCGCCTACGAGAGCGGCGCTTTCCGGAGACCTCGCCCGGGAAAGACCGTGCTCGTCGTCCGGTCCTGACCGGATGAACGATCCTCTGACGAGCAGATTCGACGGCGCGTACGGACACGCTCGGCACCGGGGAAGCGAAACGTATTGCATGATCCACTGGCGGGATTGGTCGGTGGCGAATGGTCGCCGAAGGCGAGAGGCGTGACAAAGGAGATGAAATGCCTACTTCTACCAACATGAGCCAGGAAGATCTGCTGGAAGTCGTGCCGCCGTTCATCGCGCAGGGTTCCTCCGCGATGGTCCGGCTCCTCGAGCTGCCCCCGGGCGACCCGGGCCTGGGTCCGCACCGTCACTCCGGCCCCGTATTCGGCTACATGCTCGAGGGCGAAATGCTCTTCGAGCTCGAGGGAGAAGCACCCTATCCGATCAAGGCCGGCGAGGCTTTCTGGGAACCGGGTGGCGACGTCATCCACTACACGGTCGCGAACCTGCTCGACGACAGGACGAGCCGCTTCGTCGTGGTCATGCTGTGTGCTCCCGGGGTCGAGATGATCACCATGGTCTCCGATGAGGAGCTTGCGGCCAAGGCGAGCCAGCGCATTCCTGCACCGACGCGGTAGTCACGGCGATAGCCGTACCACTGCGATCGACGAGCGCGGGCGTAGCCAACGGTAACTTCCGACGGTTTTCACATCGGCGTCCTTGCCACTTGACGCGATCATTCCGCGCCCTGATCAGACCGGTCCCACCCCCACTAGCAGCCGAGCGACCCTGAGAACGGGAGCACTACGGCGTCACGGTGCGGGAGGCGCACGAGCACGAGAGCCTCGCCGGCCGCCTGGCCCGCGAGCTGCCCGACCCCAGGGACACCGATGTCGGTCGACGTAGAGGCAGCCGGCGAGTGAGACGACGTCGCCTAACTGAACGCCGTCGACGTCGGGAGCAATGGCGGCCAGCCAGTGCCGAGAAAGCAGCCGTTCACATCGTGCGTGATCCCGACGACGTCTGAGCGCGGCTAGCAACGCGCCGAGAAAGGAATCGAATGATGACCGAGCAGCAGCGAGCAGTTCTCGCCGGAGGTTGCTTCTGGGGGATGCAGGACCTCATCCGCGCCCGCCCCGGCGTGTTGGCCACCCGCGTGGGCTACACCGGCGGTGACACCCCCAACGCCACCTACCGCAACCACGGCTCACACGCCGAGGCCATCGAAATCACCTACGACCCGGCGGCCACCACTTATCGCGACCTGCTGGAATTCTTCTTCCAGATCCACGACCCGAGCACGACGAACCGGCAAGGCAACGACGTCGGCGCGTCCTACCGGTCGGCGATCTTCTACCTCGACGACGAGCAGCGCAGGGTCGCAGAGGACACCATCGCCGACATCAACGCCTCCGGGCTGTGGCCGGGCAAGGTCGTCACCGAGGTCACGCCGGCTGGGCCGTTCTGGGAGGCCGAGCCCGAACACCAGGACTACCTGCTGCGCCATCCCTACGGCTACACCTGCCACTTCCCGCGGCCGGACTGGGTGCTGCCGCGACGCCGTGACGTCGCGTCGCGACCGTCGTCCAACGCTTCGAGCTCGAGCTGGACGAGTCGGCCGTAAGCCGACCGCGGACAAGACCTCGCTCAGAACCGGGGTGCGACGGGCGTACCGAGCCGCCGGCCCCGGCAACGGTTCGCGAAGGTCCGCGGCGCACACTCACCGTTGTCACAGAACAGCCGGTGCACCCGCACGCCGGCAACGACTCCCGACCGCCGATCGGGGCGCCGGACATGCCAGTGGGCAGAGTTGGGCTGATCAGCTGGCTGCGTCGGATGCACGTTTCTGCGGTAGCGCGAGGGCTTCCACGTTGCGGATCGCGAAATCGAGCGCCAGTGCCATCGGCCGCGCGCTTCGTGCGGCCTGCGAGAGGAGGTAGCCGCCTTGGTAGGCCGCCACGATGCTGGTGGCGAGTTCAGCAGGGTCGGCTCGGGTATCGAGTTCGCCGCGGTCCTGCATCCGGCGGACGCCCGCGGCAAGGTAGGACTCCCAGTTCTGGAACGTAGCGTTGATCAGAATTCGGGCTGGTTCGGACTGGTCCGCCAGTTCACTGGCCAGCGAGCCGATCTCGCAGCCGTGCACTCCGTGGCGCTCGTCGACGAAACGAACGACCGCGTCACGCCAACGCCGCAGACCCTGCAGTGAGCTGAGTTGTTCGAGGTGGGGTTCCTGTCGCTCTATCACCCGCGCGGCTTGCATTTTGATCACCGCGGTGACCAGGGCGTCCTTGTCGTCGAAGTAGTGGTAGAGCTGTGACTTGCTCGTACCGGACGCCTCTACTACCTGGTCCATCGTCGTACCGGCGACCCCATTCGCGTGCATGAGCTCGGCCGCGGCTCGGACGATGCGGTCGCGCGTGAGGGCACCGCGGGCGGTCAGGCGCCGCGCGCGAGACTCCGCTCCGGCACTCGTCACGGACGCGATCCTAGCCTGACGACGTGATGCCGAACGTCTGAACGCGACATTGCGGACAACCTAACTTGGTGGATTCGGTACGGGGTGCGATGCCGGCTGAGGGCGTCTCGCGCAGGCTGGAGTGGGACAGGCGCCCTCGTCGCTCGACACCGACCGATGCCACAACCAAAGTAGACCAGCCAGTACGGATTTAGCCAGCATCTGCGCGTGTCCAGAGGAACCCGAGGAGCGGGCCCTCGGGCCGGGATGTGGCAACGCGGGACCGGATTGTGCGAGGCGCCGCCCAGGTCGTCGTCCGGGTCGGCGCCGCGGAGATGAGCATCGAGCGAGTCCGCGCCGCGTCATCGGCCAGCCGCTCGCAGGTCCATCGCTCCCAGCCAACGCGTCTCGCTCGCGATCTACAGCACCGCCCGGTGGACAGCATGATCGCCACCCAGCCCTGGATCACTGCCAGCAGAGCGGCCGCCGCCTGGTCGAGGTCCAGCGAGGCCAGAAGCTCGCCGATCTCCTGCACCGCGCGGATGCCGGCGGCGCCACGTGTCGAGTAGACGGCTCGGGCATCTACCGGCGAATGTTCCGCTACTTCCCGCAGGGTCGTCGACCACTGCTCCCTACTGGTGGCGGTGCGCAGACGGGTGGTGGCGGCCGCCCCTCAGCCCCTCAGCACCTCGGCCGCACCCTCGACGATGCGGGCCCGCGTCGCTGCTCCCTTGCGTGTCAGCGCTCCGTCCACCACATTTCCAACCCGCCGCAGGGCCACCACCCACGCTCGCGCTACCCGGCTTGTGCGCCCTTCCACCAGTCCTGGATCGTCGCGTTCACGTCCTCCGGGCGTTCGACCTGCACCCAGTGGCCACCTCCCGGAAGGACGACCGCACGAGAGGCAGGATGTTGGAAGGTCGTCTCCTCGTACGCCGCTCTGGCCGCGTTCCTGTTAATGACCAGCACGGGAACGGCGCGCCGGGCGAGGTAATGGTCCGTCTCCGGCTGGAACGCGATCGGAGCGTGGTCCCAGAGCGCTGCGAAACCCGCCCGGATCATCGCGGGTGACACCGAGTCCACCCGGCGGAGCACCAGGGTGCGCAGCCACTCGGGCGTCTGATCGGTGAAGCTGGCCTGGGTGAAGAACCACGACTTCACGACCTCGTTGGGGTGCTCCCCCGCCAGTTGCTCCCTCGTCCTCTCGACCCTGGCGCGACCGGCCTCGTCGACCGCGTAGGACGCGTCGAGGACGGCGACACCGCGCAAGTGCTTCGGCCGCTCCACCGCCATCGAAGAGGCGATCCCCCCACCGAGCGAGTGACCGACGACAAGAGCAGGCTGGCCTGCGACCCGCTCGATGACGGCCGTCAGATCATCGAGCTGCCGATCCATGCCGTACCCGTCGGCCTGGGCCGAGTGCCCGTACCCGCGCAGGTCGTAGGCGATGACCCGGAAGTTCTGCTGCAGCAACGGAATGAGCCACGAGTAGTCGACCGAGTCAGCGGTCCAGCCGTGCACGAGCACGACCGGCGTTCCGGTTCCCGTAGCCGTGTAGAAGAGTGTTGAGTCACCGGTCTCGAGATAGGGCAAGCCGAATTTCCCGTCTTCCGGATGGGCGTGAGAACGGACCGAGATATCAACGGAAATTGAACAGCAGAGATGGCCGAGAACCCTGAATCCCGCGGTTTTTCCGAGTTCGATCTGGCTTGCATCGGGGACACGACGGAGCCGGAGGTCAGCTCGACCCGAGGGGACGGAACCTGCGCCCGTTCGTGGCCATTTCGGGCGTGCGTGTGGGGGACGCGATCTACGTGCGGTCCGCCCACGGCAGTGGCAACGGCTGGTTCCGCAGGGCCAAAGCCGGCAGGAGCGGCCGGCTCCGCGCCGCCGCATCGAGCGGGACGGCACGTTCGCCAGCCGGGCCGGTTGGTGAGCGCCGGGATCGACGCCGAGTACCACGGCAAGTACGACCGTTACGGTGCCTCGATCGTCGTCGACCCGAAGGTCGCGGCGGCCACGCTCCGCCAGCCCTCCAGCGTGATCGCGTCCGGGTCGGGGCCACCGCGCACGCCCGTGTCGAGGGCATCGATCGCGGCGAGCTCGTCGTCGGTGAGGGCGAAGTCGAAGACGTCGAAGTTCTCGGCGATGCGGTGGGGCTTCGTCGACTTGGGGATCGCGGAGCGCCCCTCCTGCAGGTGCCAGCGCAGCATCACTTGGGCGGGCGTCTTGCCGTGCGCCTTCGCGATCTCGCCGATGGTCGGGTCGTCGAGCGTGCTGCCGTGCTGGCCGTCGCGGTAGAACGTGATGCCGCCGATCGGCGACCAGGCCTGCGTCAGGATGCCGTGCTCGGCGTCGGCGGCCCGGACGTCGGGTTCCGAGAAGTACGGGTGGACCTCGCTCTGGTTGACCGCAGGGACGACGCCGGTGTTCTTCAGCAGGTCGTCGAGGTGGCGGGGCATGAAGTTGGAGACGCCGATGGCCCGCACGCGGCCCTCCTCGAGCAGCTTCTCCAGAGCGCGGTAGGCGTCGATCGTCAGATCGAAACGGCTGGGCAGGGGCTGGTGGAGGATGAGCAGGTCGATCTGGTCGACCCCGAGCTTGCCGGCGCTCTCGTCGAAGGCGTGCAGGGTGGCGTCGTAGCCGAAGTCCTCGATCCAGACCTTCGTCTCGACGAAGACATCCGACCGGGCGAGACCGGAGCGGCGGATGGCCTCGCCGACCTCACGCTCGTTGCCGTACGCGGCTGCCGTGTCGATGTGTCGGTAGCCCGTGGCGAGAGCGGCCTCGACGGCGTCGATGGTCTCCTGAGGAGGTGTCTGGAAGACGCCGAAGCCGAGAGCGGGCATCTCGACGCCGTTGTTCAGGGTCAGATCCGATGTCATGACTTCACCGCAGGCGTGATCTCGACGCCTTCGGGTTCAGTGGCGAGCGAATAGGACTCGGACATCGCGGTCTCCTGTTCGTGTTGGTTGAACTGCGATGTGGCGATCACGACTCAGCGCTCCGTCGATCTACCCGGGCGAGATGAGGCCCTCGTGGACCAGCCGGCACTTGAACTGGACCGACTGTTCCAGGCTATGGCATCCAGCAGGCGGCCCGCAGGAGGGGCGGCAAGTGGCGCGCACCACATCGCCCATTCGTCCTCCACCCAACGCGCGATGCATCCGGATGGCCACGCTGTCAGCCAGCTCACCTGCGCAAATCAGCGGAACAGCGCCCGGACCTCCCAGCGACGGCGAGCAACCGGACGTGCCCTCAAGGGGTCGGCGGTGCTCCGATCGATCGTCCGCCCGCCGTCCGCGCTCGCAGATCCCACGCCGGAATGCGCTGCGTGTATGGACCATCTAGTACCAACGAGGAGGTCCGCACCCATAGGGTCGGCTGTCGAAGTCACGTCGTCTTCACCCGGGCACGACCGCCATGGATGACGAAGCCGGTCGCCGCCGCGTCTTCCTCGATGGCGAAGTGGCGCCGCATCGTCCCCTCGCCCTCGGTGACCCGGGCCCGGCAGGCGCAGACGCCGCGCTTGCATGCGAACGGCGGGCCGCCGTACACGCCTGCGCCACGTCCAGGATGGACTCGCGTCGGGGCAGGGTCAGGCTGTGGAGCGGCGGCCGAGCACGACGGTGACGTCTGGTGGCTCCTGTCTCTACCGGTTTGTCGTTCTCACCGGCCCGGCGGCGGCTCGTCACTGCTCGGCCGCGCCCGGAGATCGTTGCGCAGCCGGCCGAAGCTGCACTAGCGTCCGATCCCAGGACGCGGAAAACGCATTCCACGTACCGGAACGCGTGGTTCCCGCGACCGGAGAGGTGGGCAAGTGCGGATCGCGGAGATGCTGCCCGTCGAAGGCGCGGGTGGGGACCTCTGGACGCTCATGCGACAGGCAGGCGTCACCGACGCCGTCGGCACCCTGCCCCAACCACCGCCCCGGATCGACGCGAACAGCGGCGACCTGCCGTGGGACTACCTGCCCATGGCCCGCACGAAGGACCTCTACGAGCGCAACGGTTTCCAGCTCGGCGTGATCGAGTGGCGACCCCCACTCAACCTCGCCAAACGCGGGCTGCCCGGCCGTGACGAACAGATCGATGCTGTCTGCACCCTCCTGCGGAACATGGGCCGACTCGGCATCCCGGTCTGGTGCTACGAGTGGATGACCGACCGCAACTGGGTACGCACGAGCACCGCGATCCCATCCCGCGGCGGCTCGACCGTCACCGGCTTCGACCGCAGCGTCTTCGAAGCAGGCCCGCCGCCACCACTCGGCCCGATCTCCGAAGCGCAGATCTGGGCCAACCTCGAGTACTTCCTCGCCAAGGTGCTCCCCGTGGCCGAGGAGGCAGGCGTCCGCATCGCCATGCACCCCGACGACCCGCCGCTCTCGCCCCTCGGCGGCATCGGCCGGATCATGTCGAGCGTCGCGGGCTTCGAGAGACTGCTGGAGATCTCCGACAGCCCGGTCAACGGCATCACGTTCTGCCAGGGCAACTTCCGGCTCATGACCGACGACCTCCCGGCCACCATCCGAGAGCTGGGCGCAACCCAGAAGATCTTCTTCGTGCACTTCCGCGACGTCGAGGGCACAGCCGAGAACTTCGTCGAGACCTGGCACGACGCAGGCCCAACCGACATGCTGGCCTGCATCGAGGCCTACCGGGACATCGGCTTCGACGGTCTCATGCGCTCGGACCACGTGCCGACGCTGCACGGAGAGGTCGGTCTGCCCGCCGGGTACGGCGCACTCGGCCGCTTGTTCGCCGTGGGATACATGCGCGGACTGCTCGAGGGAGCCGCCCGCACAGCACGGCCGGGATCCCGTTGACCTGGAACGCCGGCCGGCCGCCCCCTGCTTCAGCGTTCGGTCGAGCGCCGACAGCCAGGTAAAGGCGGAACCGCCGGTGCGGGCAGCGACGGCGGCTGATCCGTCACAGAGCTGTTCGCGGCCGGCCTGTTACGAAGCGATGGCTCGCGACTGGGCATGCGGCCGGACACCGTCGAGCTCATGCGAGATCCGTACCACCGCGATCCTACTCAGGTCGCGCAACTCGTCGTCTACGGCCATGAGCTGCTGGAAGATCCTCGCTTCCTGGGAGCAACAGGCCCGCCTACCGGCTCCTTGACAGGCCGGAGCACACGGTGGCCGCAGGCGACCACGTCCTCGATCAGCACGAGCGCGCGTGCGGCTCTGGTCACCACGGCAACCGTGCCGTTGAGCGTTTGCGTGGCTGCTGTCTCGCGGGTCGGTCGAACTTCTTCACAACCGGGAGGACCTCGCGTGCGAACAGCTCCAGGCTCGCGTCGGACTGCTCGGCCGGCATTCCGCCGATGTCCATGAGCGGGTCACAGATACTCCTCGACGTCGTCCAGGAACCCCAGCGGGGCGATCCCGGCCAAGAAACCCCGCAGCTGCGGACGGGCGGAGAACAGGTCGTCGAACAGGGCACGGGCGGCCTCCCGGTCGCCGCTGCGGGCGAGCAGGAGCGCACGCCAGAAGTCCGCCTCCCGGTTGCCGGCACCGAGTAACTCCGCCGCCTCGGCCAGACCGGTGAGCTTCTCCGCGAGCAGCTCCGGAGGCACCCGTCGGTAGGGCCCGATCGTCAGGCCCGGCGCGAAGATCACACCGCCGATCAGGTCGAAGGCCCGTTGCCGGGGCAGCAGGCGGGCAAGCTCGCCGACCGGATCCGGGTGGTCGTCGACCCTGATGTCGACGACGGTCTCGGCCCAAGGGGTATCGGACCGTTCGCCGGACATAACCTTCAGCACCGCCGACTGCGATCCCCGCACGTCGCCGCCCGCTTCTTCGGCCGCGGCCAGCGCCGCGAGCAAGCGGTCCGCGAGGTCGCCACCGGAGCTCTGGTAGGCCTCGAGCATGGCCGGCCACACCCGCTCGGAACCGAGCATGTTGCCCTGCACGGCCACGCCGTCGCCGACCAGACCACCCGCCGCGGGCGCACAGCTCTCCCCGGTGAAGGACGCCGCCGTGCCACAGGCGTCGACGACCCCGAGCTGCCGGTAGCCGCGCAGCTCGTCGGTCGCGGTCACCGTGTCGACGACCTCCTGCGCCGGGAGCCCGCGGGCCAGTGCATCGAGCGAGGCCGGCCCGTAACCGACGTTGACGAACGCCTGCGTAGCAGCGGCACCGACGCCCGAGGCGACCCAGCCGACCACCCGCCCCACGCCGAAGAAGTGAGACTGGGAACCGACACCGAGCTGCCCCGTCGCCGGGTCGCGCGCGACGATCGAGTACGTCACCGGCCGGCCCCCGCCCCGACCCGGACCGACACGTCCACCTGCCCGACCCCGTCGAGCAGCAGCGGCGAGGCGCCGGTTGCGGCGGCGATCTCCTCGGTCATCGCGGGCGGGCAGGTGGGATCCTCCGTTCCCGTCGCGGCGAACACCGGGACCGCCACCTTCCCGACCAGGTGCCTGATGTCCGCACCGAGCGCGCCGTACCGGATCGCGGCGACGACGGACTCGGGCCGGTCTCCCGCCGCCGACCGCGTCCCGTCGAGGACCCGCTGCCCGGCCCGGTAGGCCGTGCCGACGACGTCGGGCATCGGCTCGGCGAAGTACCCAGCCGTGCCCATCTCCTCGAGCCCGGCGACCACCGTGTCGATCGCCTCGGTGGGGACCCCAGTGCACCCGAAGGTCACGACGCCGAGCACGCGCTCGGAATGCAGGGCCGCCACCGCCAGGGAGATCGACCCACCGAGCGATCCCCCGGCCAGGTGGAGCCGCCCCAGTCGTCCCAGCGCGTCGAGCACGGCGACCACGTCGTCGACGTAGCCGCCTTGGACGGTGAACGGGCCCTGCGTGGCGGAGCCGCCGTGCCCACGCAGGTCCAGCACGACTGTCGGGCGCCTCGACACTGCCGACGCGTGTTCCCACACCGCCGCCGCGGAGTTGATCGGATGCACCAGCACGACGGTCCCGTCCAGCACCGGGATTCCGTAGATCGTGACGTTCCGCGGCCCGGCAGGGCCGTCCACCGTCCGGCTCGTGGTCACGGCTCCCCTCACTCCGTCCCGTACTTGGGCGTGCCCTAGGCGCGCCCTCGCTGATGTGCATGTGCCAGGTCCGCCAGTCGGGGGTTCCCCGTGCCGTCGTCGCGCCGGTAGAACTCGGGGTTCCGGAATCGGGTCAGGCCGGGCTCCGGTGGGGCTGGGCAACAGCAGCTCGCACTCGCCGAGGGAGGTGAGCAGGGCGACGTCACTGAAGACCTGGATCTCCGGTTCAGTCGGCTGGTTCCAGTTTGTCGTCCCCGACCGGCCCGCGCGGCCCGCTGGGCAACGTGCTGCTGCCTGACGCCCGACGCCTCCTCCTGGCACACACCGCTGTGCACCCCTCGACACCACGGCCGGCGGACCCGATTGCCGTCTCGTTCGAATCCTCGGGAACACACCGACCTTTCGCGATGACTATGAGAATTCGTCCGAACGGCGCGACGAAAAGGAACGCGATCCTACGGCAATCGCCCGCCCCACGACCGAAATTACCACAGTGTGGGCGCTCGCAGCACTGGTGACCCATGAATGATTTCACTGACGATCTTCCGAGACGCGAATTGGCACATGACTCGGTTCAAACCATGGTGGCGGAACCTGCCCGTGCAGAAACCTGGCAGTCCTGATGCCGCGATACGGGTTGCCGCACGTGACACGCCGCACAGGGCGAGAAACGCCCGGCTTTCGGGAGGTATGAGGCGTTTGTCGAAGGTGAGCATCATTCGGTCGGACGGGTCGGATCTCGATGAGGTCGCCGATATGACATCGTCCGGACTCCTCGATTCCCTGCAGGCCGATACCCTTCGGGCTCGGCGCGAGATCGCCCTCGGAAACCTGGCCACCCGGCGACAGAATCCTGCAGGCCGCGCTCACCGACGCCCGCGCCGACGCCGACGCCGACGATGTCGCAATCGCCGTGCTGAGCATGAACGTCGACAAGGCGAAGCTGTTGCGGGAAACGCGGCGGCCGCGCTGACGTCGCTCGATGAGAGCGACAAGGCGATGGACCGGACGCTGCTTGAGCCGACCACCGGACGCAGCGAGTTCGCGATGCAGGTCGAGCATCGCGCGATAGGCGATCACGTGAGGCCCTCGGTCCTCGGGATGGATCTTGGGCGCAGAATTCCTAACGGGGAGCCCGCGCCGGCACTTCACGGATCGACGCAAATGCCTGTGTCGCCAGACGCCCCATCAGTTTCCTGCTGAGATCACTCACTGGGACATTCACGTGGCAGCGGGGCCTCGAACTCGTGAAGCCGCTTGAAACCTTTCGCCCCAGTCTCTGCCGGGGCCTCCGCTGGGCAACGGGTGGCAGTCCCGAACGGAATCACCGCGTGAACTCCACAATGGCTTGCACGAATATGTCCGGCTGCTCCAGGTAGCCGAAGTGGCCACTCTGGTTCAGCTGGAGCATCTGCGCGTTCGGCACTCCCGCGTGGATCTCCTCCGAAAACCGCCGTGAGCAGATGACATCGTAGAGACCTGAGATCACCAGAGTCGGCACATCGATTCGGTCAAGCGTCCGGCGTGCATCCCAGTCGCTGTCTTTCCGTGCCGGATCCCAGGTGACGTCAAAGGCGGCCGGACCTGTCCGGGCGACGGTCTTCCAATAGTCGCCGAAGTAGGCCGGCAGGATCGCCCGCAGCCAGTCTATACGTGACTCCCGATCGACGAGCAGCGTGTTGCGCGCATATGAAGCAGATCGCCACGCGCGGCGGGCTTTCTCGGCGTCCGGCTGGTCCGGCCAGCGCGCGACGAACGCCTCCATCTCGCGCGTCGCCTCCTCGAACAGCTCGGCGTTGTAGACGGGAGCAGTACTGTAGGCAACCAGCCCGGCGAGCAGGCCAGGGTTCCGGATGGCCAGCTCTAGACCGACGAACCCGCCGTGGGAGTGCCCGAGGAAATAGGGCTGATCGGCGCCGAGATGATCGATCACCGCCTTGGAGAAGCGTGCGTAGGTGGACACGCTGTAGTCGCCGCCGGGAAGTAGGTCGCTACGTCCGGTGCCGATCGGATCGAGGTACACCATTGTCAGATGCTGCTCGAGCAGCGGCATCCGTAAATAGTCGGAGTTGATACCGGGACCACCTGAGTGAACGACGCACACCGCGCCACTTCCGGCAATCTCATACGCCTGGCGGACGCCGTCGAACTCGAAATCGTACCAGCCGGGCACGAGACTGAAGGATCGAATGCCGGACATCACATCTCACTTCCATCGGACGACCATGAATTCACGGTCGGGTGCCCGGAGGGCAAGAACGGGTGGCAAAACTCACGCGCGCGGCCGGGCACGACATCTTCTGTCACGATGATTACAGACCAAAAATATGACCTCACTCGGGGCGAGGGGCTTGAGGATCCAGCTATATAAGATTCGCGACATCGATCACTTTCCTTCTTGCGGAGCTGCGGTGATCTGCGCCGAATTCTGCAGTGGTGTCTGGCCGGCCTGGATGTCACGGGCGAGCTCGTGCGGCCTGTCACGTGACGGTCAGCCGTCGCGCTCGGTGAAGGATGCTCCACTGCCCATGGGGCACCGATAGCTGGGCGACCGGAGCACTCGGGAGTCGGCAGCCAGGGTCGTTGTGCTGACCGACACGACATCGTCCGGAGTCACCTTGTATCGGATATATTCGGTGATTGGATGATTCTGAAGATCGAGTGTCTTGTGCACGTCCGAGAAGGCGACATAGTTCTCCTGACTCCTGAGAAACGCGTTGATATGGAGACCGCCGATAACCGCAGGTCCGGCAGCGCCGGTGCCAGCAGCGATGCACTCTGAAAAGGAGATCGTGACGGTGACGTCCGCGCCGCGGTTCAATGCAGCGATAAGCCGAGGATAGGTCGGCAGGGCCTCACCGTAATTGCGGCTCGACATCACTACCTGTGATCCGCTCGCGCTGCCCTGGGACAGCAAGACCAGGCCGGCCACGGTGATCAACGACATCGCCGACAGGACAAGATACCTGTTGAGCATCCGCTGGCACTCCGTCGTCATCGGGGTTGTTGTCTGCAAGCAGACGTGATTCGCACGGGATGCGCTCTTGCCGCGCTTCCGCCACCAGCGCTGCTCAGTGCCGGAAGTGGACCACGATGCACTGGCCTTACGATCGGTCGCTGGCGCCGCACGAGCGGAGATCACGCACTGGATAGTGACGTCGCAGACGACGCCGTCTGCGATCTGGGGCCGAGATCGTTGGGGTCGGGAACTGGCGACTGTCCGTCCTCGACGAGGATCATGACCGTGATGGTATCGACGAGTTCGGAGGCCGACGGCCACCGCGACGTGCCTATTTCTCATGCCCCCGATTCAAAAAGCTCATACTCGAAGGTGTCGATGCCAGGCCCCTTCCGTGCTTCAGCAGCATAGATTTTTCGATCATGAGAGCAACCTCCGTCAACACGCCTACTCCCCCGCGGTCCCAGGCCGAGCTGCGGTGGGCTGGAGAAATGACTTGCCCGAAGAGCCGGCCGTCGGGTTGGGTCGGCCGCACTGGACTGCAGAGTCGCCTCCGGGCCCGCCGCTGACGCCCGCGCCATCGGCACCGCCATTACCTCCGGGTGAGTCCGCTCATGGTTCGTGATCAGGTATGACTCCGGATCGGAGTAGCGGACCGCAGCCGTCGTGAAGGACGCCGCTTCCTCGTCGGGTCCTGGGCGAATAGAGCGTTCGCCGCCTTCAGGATTTCATTGGCCCGGCGGAGCTCGGCGTTCTCTTTACGGAGCCGGCGCAGTTCCTCCGCCGCGGTTGGCCTCGTCCTGACGGATCCAGCTACGCAAGGCTCAGCGGTGCACTCGCAGGCGTCCCTCGCCATCGATCTGCGGCTCGACCCGACAGCCGCCGATCTCCACAGGGCCTCCCGCGTCCGGCTCAGACGTCCTCGGTCACACCGCTGTCCTCCCTCGCCGCTCGAATTGATGAGCAGCCCAGGTCACAGCGAGACAGGTCGTGACACGCCGGCGAGCGCGGCGACCTCGTGGGGCAGATCAGGGCCGGCAGACAGCGTGCGCACAGCGTCGGCGCGCAAGGTGTCGCAGATCTCCCGGACGAGCCGGGCGAGGAGGTCGGCCGGGCCGGTCAGCGACGAGAGGACGGCGTGGTCGCCGGTACGCCGCACGACGGCGTAGGCGGACGGCGAAGGATCGCTGTCGCCGACCTCGCACAGCAGGTAGACGTCGTGGCGGTCGTCCGACACCCCGCGCGCCGACCGGAACCGGGCGTCGCCGCGGAGCAAGAGCAGCCCGTCGCTGAGCGGGGCGGAGAGCGGGTCCCCCGGCGGCGGGTCGAGGGACGAGCTCTGAGTGAGCCTGTCGCTCTCACCACCAGCGGACCGCGCCCACCGAGAAAGCACCACAGCGGCGAAGCCCATGTTCGCGAAGCACGAGGCGGAGTGGGCCGGAACACCAGCAGGTCGCCTGAGGGGGCAACGAGTCGACGTTCGGCTGATATCTGCGGCCGTCGGTACTTCTCGAGCCGGCCGGGTGAAAGTGTGTCCACGGGGCCGGACACGAGGAGGGCACGACATGACGGGCGTGCACCTGCGGGAGATCACCGATGAGAACCGCGACGCGGTCTGTGCGCTGCGTGTGCGCAAGCACCAGAGGAAGTTCGTCGCCTCCGTGTCCTGCTCGCTGGAGGACGCGGCCGACGAGCCCGAGGAGAATCCCTGGTATCGCGCGGTGTACTCGGGAGAAGAGCCGGTCGGCTTCGTCATGGTCTCGCTGCCCGACTCGGACGGCCGGTTCTACCTGTGGCGGCTACTGATCGACAAACGCCACCAGGGCCGCGGCATCGGTCGGGAGGTACTCGCACAGATCGTCGACACGGTGCGCTCGGAAGGCGGCTCCGAGCTGTTCACCAGTTACGAGCCCGGCAAAGGCGCGCCCGGACCCTTCTACCGGAAGTTCGGGTTCGAACCCACCGGTGAGATCGACGACGGCGAGATCGTCCTCAAGCTCAGCCTGCGCTGACACCAGCCGTCACCCGGGTTGCATCGCGCGCCCGGCGACAGGCGGTGTCACCGCTCGCGCCGGACGTACGCTCGTCGAAGTGAATGATCTCCGCTGAACAGGCGCGTCGATACCGCGATCTCGAGTCACCTGGAACTGGAGCTGGTCCTCCAGCTCCGCTGACTCCGCGGAGAACGACGCCGCCCAGACCACCCTCGAGCCGATCCCCGTGGGCTCCACGCTCAGCAACGACGTAGCTCAGGAAGCCGGGGTGAGGGCGTCGAACACCGCCTCCGCCTCGTCCCGGGTCACGTACATCCGCCAGGCGGTGCCGGCGATGTCATCCGGGTTGAGCGTGGGTAGCTGCGCGCCCTGTTCCACAAGCGTGCGGTGGATGTCGCCACGTTCGATCAGCCCGCCGATCGTCAGAGCCGCGGCATAGACGCCCTGCTCCCGGACGGCGGCGGCAAGCGTCAGGACGTACATGCGCAGCGCTGCGGACGCCGGTGCGAGGGTGCCCAGCATCGGCATCGGTTGCAGACCGCTCAGCCCACTGCCGAAGAAGAGGGCTCCGTCGCCGCGTTCGAGCATCCGCGGCAGCACGGCTGCGACGAGGTCGACGGCGGGCACCACCGTGTTTTCGAAGGGCGCCCGCACCGCGGCAGCGTCGGCCCCGGGGAGCGGGGCGATCCTCGCGCCGAGGTCCGCCGCCGCCGGTCCGTGGTACACGGTGTCGATCTCGCCGAGATCGGCGGCGATGCGGGCCAGCACGTCGCGCACCTGCTCCGGGTCGGTGACGTCGGCGGCGTAGCTGCGGGACTCGATCCCGTCGGCTGCGAGCTCGGCCCGGTATCCGGCGTGGCGCGCGTCGGTGCGCGACACGAGCGCCACGGCGAAGCCCTCCCTCCCGAACCGCCGGGCCATCGACATCCCGAGCCCCGGGCCCGCGCCGAGGATCGCGATCACCTTCACAGAACTTGAGGTCATACTCAACTTTCTACCGGTAACCTGAGACACCCGTCAACTTCTTGGGTGGAACATGGCCTTGCGCAAGGACGCTCAGCGCAACCGCGAGCGGCTCGTCGAGGCCGCACGCGCGGTCTTCGCCGAACGCGGTCTCGATGTGGCCCTCGACGAGGTCGCCCGCCGGGCGGGCGTGAGCATCGGCACGCTGTACAACCGCTTCCCGACCCGGGCAGAGCTGGTGCGGGCGGTGTTCGCCGACCGTGCGGAGACCGTCGTCCGCCTCGCCGAGCACGCGCTGGCGATGGACGACGCATGGGCCGGGTTCACCCACTTCGTGGAGCAGGTCTGCCAGATGCAGGCCGCCGACCGCGGCTACAACGACCTGTCCGCGCGCAGCATCCCGCAAGCAGCGCCGACCCCGAACCACGCGCGCGGGTACGAGCTGATGACCGAGGTCGTCGAGCGCGCGAAGCGCGGCGGGGCGCTGCGCCCGGACTTCGTCCTGTCCGACATGGCGTTCGTGACCTGGGCGATCACCCGGACCATCGAGGCCACCGCCGACGTCGACCCGGAGGCATGGCGCCGCCACCTCGGCTTCGTCCTCGACGGCCTGCGCGCCGCCGCAGCCCACCCGCTTCCGGTGCCCGCGCTGGAGCCGGAGCAGGTCGCGCGCATCATGCGCGACTGCTGACCCGGCCCGCGCTCGGCGCCACGAGCGCGATGAGCACGCCGCCGACCACCACGTGCATGGCGAGGAGCACCGACGTCGCGGCAACCCGAACGCCCGGCGAGAGCGGAGGCGAGCGAAAGCACGGGCAGCCCTGCCCGTCCTCGCAGCTGGGTCGACCCCTGCCGCCGCTCGTCCCGCGCCGGTCGGTCCCTGATCGCCTCCACGACCAAGGGCACCAGATGCTGCCACGGCGGCGACCCCACGACAGTCATCGGCCCGAGCAGCGCTCTTGCCGAAGTAGGCCGCCACCGTCTCGATACTGCGGGCCATCAGGTCCGCGACCGATTTTGCAACAGACGGTGCAGGTAGCTACGGCCAGCGCTACCGGTGCTGTCCTCGAATCGTCCGAGCGTCGATGGCCGTTGCTGAGCGATCACGCGCGAGCCGCGACCACGGGCCCGCGTAGCTCCTCGACTCGAGCAGTGCAGACCGGTCCAGGACCATCGCGTCGTACCTCTCTACGGGTTCCTCGGCGGGATCCTGCAGAGGCTCACGCGGTGGCCCCCCTCACTCCCCCAGGCACGCCGTCGAGACCCCGAACCTCCACCACCGGCACCTACCCTTTCTTGTATGAGCACGCTGCGGGTGGCAGTCGTAGGCGGAGGGATCGGTGGCCTGTTCGCCGCGATTGCGCTGCGGGAGCGAGGGATGGAGGCGACGGTCTACGAGCAGGCTGCCGCGCTCGGCGAGATCGGTGCGGGCGTCTTCGTGACTCCGAACAGCCTCCGCCTGCTCGACCGGATGGGGTTGCTCGGCCGGGTCGAGGAGGCGGGCGCGCTCATCGGTCCCAACTCCGCGTACTTCCGCGACGACGGCACTCCGATCCCCGCTCGCGTGAGCTCGGACCCGAGCGGCTCGCGCCCCATCTACGGCATGCACCGTGCCGACCTCATCGAGATCCTCGCCGGCGCGCTGCCCGCAGGCGCGGTCGCGACCGGGCACCGCTGCGTGGGCTACGAGGAGACCGACGGCGGTGGGCGGCTGCGCTTCACGAACGGCACGACGGCGGACGCCGACGTCGTCGTTGGCGCCGACGGCATCCACTCCGTCCTGCAAGGGCACGTCGTGGAGCCCTCCACGCCCATCCCCTCGGGCTCGGTCGCCTACCGCGGGCTCGTCCCGCGCAGCGTCCTGCCGGGCTGGCCCGTCGAGGCACGCCTGCTGTGGATGGGGGAAGGCCGGCACATCATCGTCTATCCCATGCGCGGCGACACACTCCTGAACTTCGTGGGCTTCGTTCCCGCGGACGACGTCATGCGCGAGTCGTGGTCGGCACCCGGCGACCCGAAGGAACTCGCCGCCGAGTTCGCCGGCTGGGACGCACCGGTCGGGCGGCTCCTCGAGCACGTCCAGTACACGTTCCGTTCCGCGCTGCACGACCGCGAGCCGCTCGCCCGGTGGACAGCCGGGCGCCTCACGCTGCTCGGCGACGCCGCGCACCCGATGCTCCCGCACCTGGGGCAGGGCGCGAACCAGTCGATCGAGGACGGCATGGCGCTCGCGACGCTGCTCGCCGCGAGCCCGCAGGAGCCCCAGCGGGCGCTGCTCGCCTACGAACGCATCCGCAAGCCGCGCACCGACGCGATCCAGGCCGGCGCACGTGGGCAGGGCCGCCGCTTCAACTCCGAGTTCGACGAGCTCGACGAGCGTGACGCCGCGATGGCCGAGTCCGAGCGCTTCCTCCACTGGCTCTACGACCACGACGTCCTCGCCGAGGCGGAGGAGGAGGGCCTCGCCCTACGCTGAAGCGCGGTCTGCAGGCAGGTAGCTCGACCACATCTCTCCCGCAGCACGTCATCAGCGAGGGGGTCAGTCGGACGCACCGGGCCCGGTCCACCGCGGCCCTCACGATCGCTCCTCCCCCAGGCATGGTGGAGCCCGCCCGGCGAGGGCGCACGCGCTTCCGAACCATGAATCCCGCGAAACAAGATCCATATCTCCCGGCTGGCCTCGGACGCCCGGCGGGGTGGTTGCCGCTGATGACGGGCTCTGTGGGGTGTCGCCGCCATCAGGTCCTCTCCGGTGGTGCTCTGTCGGTGATCAGGAGCCGGTCGCTCGCGGTGTCCTGGGAGGCGGTGATCAGATCGACGAGCGTGGAGACGGTGGTCCGGCGTTTGGTGTCCGCATCGAGGTCGGCGATCACCCGCCCCCGGTTCATCACCAGCAGCCGCTGGCCGAGTTCGAGTGCGTGTTGCATGTTGTGCGTGATCATCAGCGTGGTTGTGCCCATTTCCGCGACCAGCTGTTGGGTGAGGCCGCGCACGCGGATCGCGGTGGCGGGGTCGAGCGCGGCGAGGTGCTCGTCGAGCAGCAGCACGCGGGGCCGGGCCAGGGCGGCCATCACCATGGTCAGGCTCTGTCGCTGGCCCGCCGAGAGTAGCCCGACCTTGTCGGCCAGCCGGTTCTCCAGGCCGAGACCGAGGCGTGCCAGCTGCTCGCGCATCCGCGCGCGTTGCGTGCGGCCGAGCGCGAAGCGCAGCCACCGGCGCCGGCCTCTGGCCATCGCGAGCGCCATGTTGTCCTCGATGCTCAGCCCTGGCGCTGTTCCGGCCCGCGGGTCATCGAATACCCGCGCCACCCTGCCGGCCCGGCGGTACTCGGGCTGGCGGGTGATGTCTGTCCCGTCGAGCCGGACACGGCCCGCGGTCGGCCGCGCGGCGCCGGAGACGACCTGGACCAGGCTGCTCTTGCCGGCGCCGTTGCTCCCGATCACGGTAGCGAACTGGCCGTCGGCCAGGGTCAGCGTCAGTCCGTCGAGTGCAGTGATCTCGTCTGCACGGCCCTGGTTGTAGACAAGCCGGACGTCGTGGATCTCCAGCATCAGGACGCCTGCATCGGCTCGCGGGCCAGGACGCGGCCAACCCGGCGCAGTCCGGAGCCGAGGTAGCGGTGTGCGGCCACCGCGATCACCAGCGTCAACGCGGTCACGCCCTTCAGGTCCGCGGCGGGCAGTCCGATCCGCAGAGCGCCGACGAGGATCAGCCGGTAGACCAGCGTGCCCACGAGCACGCAGATCAGGATCCGCCTGATCGCCGAGCCGTCCGGGCGCGCGATCAGCTCGCCGAGCAGGATCGCCCCGACACCGGCGACGAACGTTCCGATGCCCATGTTGACATCCGCGTACCCCTGGGTCTGCACCACGAGCGCGGCCCCGAAACCGGCCAGGCCGTTGGCGAGCACGAGCGCCAGCATGGTCATGGCCCGCTCGTCGACACCCTGGCTGCGGGCCATCTGCGGATTGGCCCCGCACACGCGCAGCGCGAGCCCGATCTCGGTGCGCAGAAACAACCCATACAGCGCAAGCACCGCGGCGACGATCGCGGCGAGCAGCACCGAGGACGAGATGTCCCCGCCGTGCCCGAACAGTGTGATGGCGCCCAGCAGACTCACCGTCGGCGCTCCGAGCACGTGCAGCGTGACGCTGAACAGGCCGATGCTCATCACCAGCCCGGCGAGCAGGACCGGCACCTTCAGCACGAGGTGCAGCACAGCCGTGACGAGCCCCGCGAGCGCCCCGGCACAGGTGCCGGCCAGCACAGCGAGGACCGGACCGATCCCGGCCACGAGAGCGATCGCGGTGACGGCACCGCCGAGCGCGAAGCTCCCCTCGACGGTCAGGTCGAAGTCGCTGCGCAGTCGGAACACCGTGTGGATCCCGAGGAACACCACCACCAGCGGCAGACCGGTGACCAGGGTGTCCAGCAGGAGGTGCTCGAGCATCAGCGCACCGTCGCCGTGCTCAGGATTGCCTGCGGGAAGCTGAGACCGAGCTGGTTCATCGTCTTCTTGTTGATCGCGAAGTTGATTCCGGTCGGGCGACCGAACGGGACCTCGCTCACCGGCGTCCCGGTCAGGACCCTGGCCGCTGCCCGGGCGGCCAGCACCCCGAGGGTCGGGTAGTCCGGCCCGATGCTCGCCAGCACGCCGTCGACGTTCGAATCCCCGCCGGACACGTAGACCGGAACGCCGGCCGCGCCGACCGTGGAGCCCACCGCCGGAAGGCCCGCCAACACCGCCGCGTCCGGCCCGACGAGCACCGCGTCGGCGCGTCCGACGAGGCTGCGGGCCCCGCTCGCGACATCGGCAGGCCCCGAGATGGTCGCCTCCACCAACTCGAGCCCGGGGTGCGCAGCGACAGCCCGGCGCAGGGCGTCGATCCACACCACCATGTTCTGATTGGACGGGTCGTACACGGTGCCCAGCCGGGTCGGCGCCGGCCGGACCGTCATGATCTGATCGAGCAGCCGCGCCGGGTCGACGTAGTCGATGCTGCCGGTCACGTTCCCGCCGGGCCGCTCCAGGCTCGTCGCGACGCCGGCACCCACCGGATCGCCTATCGCGAGCGCAAAGATCGGGCGGCTTGTCTCCTGATGAGCCAACGCGATCACGGCGGGCGTCCCGATCACCGCGAGGGCGTCGTCGGCCGAGCCGGCGAGATCCCGCGCCGCGCTCGCGATAAGGCTCTGATCGCCCTGCGCATTGATCACATCGAACGTCACCGGCTTCGGTGCCATCGCCCGGGACAGCCCGTCCCGAAACGCGCGCACCGTCGCATCGATCACGGAAGCCGAGCTGATCTGCAACACGCCGATGCGGTAGCCGGCGCGATCGGCAAACGGTCTCGCATCACCCCGAGGGCCTGCACCACACCCGGCAACAAATACCGAAACCAACAAAAACCCGGCAGCCGCAGGCATCGTGCGGCGCCAGAAACGACGGGTCACGTTCCCACCTCCGGGTTGAGCGAGAAGAAGAATTTCTCGTAGGAAAGGAGAGCAGCTCGACTGAGGAAGAATATGCAGACTCTCCGGGTGTGAATGACTCGCCACACGGTCCGCCTGCACAGGGGCATAGCTACGGCGCTGACAGGAGGGTGCGCCGGGCGTCAGATTGTGTCTCGTGCTCGGTCGTTGACGGAAAGGCCACGCAGCAGGGCCAGGATGGTGTCGCTGACCGGGGTGGGGATGCCGTGCCGGCGGGCCAGGCGTACCACCGTGCCGGTCAGTCCTTCGTGTTCCAGGCCTCGGTTGTTCTCCAGGTCCTGCAGCATCGAGGTGGTGCCGTGCGGGTCGAACGCTTGGAGCCTGACCAGTGCCTCCGAGGGCGAGGACTCGTCGAACCGGGCCCCGACCGCCCGTCCCACCTGGACGGTCTCTTCCAACAGAGCCAGGGCCAGCTCGGCGACCGGTGGTTCGCCGAGCACCTCGAGCCGCCGGCGGGTCAGGACGGTCAGCGGGTTCGCTGTGGCGTTGATGAGCAGCTTGCGCCAGGCCTGGGTGGTGAAGTCGGGTTCGGTTTCGGTGACGATGCCGCTGTCGTTGCACAGCTGGGCGGCCTGCCGGCCGATCTCGTCGTCGGGCAGCACCAACTCAGGATCGGCGTGGCGAATCTGCACGCTGCCCACCGCGAGTCGCTCGGCGATGAAATAGACGAGCGCGGGCACGACGGGCGCGGTGGTGAGTTCGGCGAACCGCTCGCGGTGATCGACCCCGTTCTGGGCGGCGACGATGCGGGTGCTCGGGCCGACCAGCGCGGGTAGCCACTTGGCCGCCGCCGGTGTGTGCGGCAGTTTGGTGGCCACGAACACCCAGTCCGCCGAGGTGTCTGCCTGGGCCGGATCGGTGTGCCAGCGCACCGGGTAAGCCCGAGGGCCGTCGCCCTCATCGATCACGACCACTGGCCGCTCCGGCGCGCTCCGGCTGCCGGCCACTACGCGGTGTCCGGCACGTGCGAACCAGGCGGCCAGGGCCGTGCCCACCGCACCGGTGCCGACCACAGCGATGGTTTCGGGTGTAGCGGCGGCCCCGGCGCTGGTGGGTGGGCTCGACATGGGCATCCTTTTTGTTGATCAATTGCAAATATTCTGCGATGGGCGAATATGGCCCAGAGTGCCCGTTACGGCAATACACCGGAATGTCAGGAATCAGTGGCCCGCATCCTCCACAGCAGTTGTCATGCCTCGAGCCTAGAAAGCAAGCGCGTAGTGTGGCATGGATAGACCAGCCAGCTTCCATCCTGGCATTGTGGGGTTTCTCTACATGACAACATGGCTTGACCTCCTGCTGGCCGACGTTCCGGTCGAGGACATGCACCGTCATGGGGAGGGGCTGGCCGAGGGCGAGCGGCAACTCGAGGCGGCGTTGCAGCTACGCGCGCTGCTCGAGCAGCGTCGCCGCAGAGCTGCCGAACTGACGGCGCTGAACGATGTGGCCGCACAACTGACGAGCACACATGTCGTCGACGATCTCCTTCAGGAGATCGCGGTGCAGGCCCGGCGGCTGCTCGGTGTCGACCTGGCCTACATCGGCCTGATCCGCGGCGACGAGACCGTCTTCGAGGTCGTCAGCGGCGGCTTGACCACACAGTTGCTCGGTCGACGTATCCCACGGTCAGCAGGAATGCTCGGCCTCGTCATCGGGCGTGGCGAGCCGTACTGGACCAGCGACTACACCGGTGACACGGCGTTCAGGGGGTTCGACGACATCGCCACCGCGGAGCAACTCCATGCGCTGCTCGGCGTTCCCCTGCAGATCCGCGAGCGGGTGCTCGGAGCGTTGTTCGCGTGTAAACGCAGCGAACGTCACTTCACCGACGATGAGGTCGCCCTGCTGGCCTCGCTGGCATCACATGCCGCGATCGCGATCGACAACGCGACCACGCTGCAGCGCCACCGCGAGACGGCGGCAGAACTGCAGGCCGCGAACCGGAGACTCGAGCGAACCCTCGCATGGGATCGGCAGCTCACCCGCGTTGTCCTGCGTGGGGGCGGGGTCGAGGAGCTCGTGGCCGAGATCGCCGCCGCGGCCAGCGGCCGAGTCGTCCTCCTCGACAAGGGCGCGCCCGCACCGGCGGATCTCGCGCAGCGCTTCCCGGCGCTGTCGGATGCACTCGCGTCGATCAGCGCGCACCCCCGATCAGGACCGTCTGCGCTCGGCGAAGGGTCCGACGCAGTCCTCGTCGCCGGCGTCGTCGCCGACCGCGAGGTACTTGCCACGCTGCTCGTGGTCGACGGCGAGGACGACGCAGATGACCTGCTGCTGCTCGAACGGGCAGCTCCGGCGGTGGCACTTGCGATGGTCAGGGAGCGCGCGGTGTCCGAAGCGACCCGCCTGACCCGGGACGCGATGGCTATCGACCTGCTGACCCGGCCCGCGTCCGACCCGAGGGCGTTGCGTCAGAGGATGCGCAACGCCGGTCTCGACCCCGCTACCGCTTACTGCGTCATCGCCGCCGCCTGGCAAGGCGAGGTACCTCGCGATAGTCGCGACGACCTGACTACAGGGCTACCGGCACACAGCGTGGTCGTGCCCGACGGCGACCGACTTGTCGCGATCGTTCCCACGCAGGAACCGAACGCACTGGTGCGTGACTGGAGCGCTGGTTCACGACATGGAGCGACCGCCGGCGTCGCCGGGCCCGCCGAGCGGCCCATGCAGCTGCATAACTGCTACACCGACGCAGTTGCCACGCTGGACGCCCTGTTGACGCTCGGGCGACACGGCGAGGCGGCCACGGCGGAGCAACTCGGCCTCTACCGGATCCTGCTGACCCACACCGGACGGCGCGCGATGCACGCGCAGTTCGACCACGAGCTCGGCCCTGTTCTGCGCGAGCAGCAGCGCCGCAGCATCCCCATGTTGGCGACGATGAAGGCATATCTCGACCATGGGGGTCGGGTAGCTCCGGCGGCGCGGGCGCTGGGAGTCCACGTCAACACGATCTACCAGCGCGTCGCCGTACTGGACGACCTGCTCGGCGACTCCTGGCGTAAGCCGCCCCGCTCCCTGGACCTCCACATCCTGCTACGGATCATGTCAACGCCCGGTCTCGCGCAGGCATGACATGGCGAAGGCAACTGTTCGGGGTGTCGCACTCCGCGGGCGCATCGCGCCCAGCAGCAGATCCAGCCATGTTGTCATGTAGAGAAACCCTACAATGCCAGGACGAAAGCTGGCTGGTCTATCCATGCCACATTACGCGCTTGCTTTCTAGGCTCGAGCCATGGCAACAGATGTTCATGATGCCCCCGTCGAACAGCGAGGGCGGCACGGCGAGGTGAACGTTTTCCGGGCCGGTGACAGTGGCCTGCCCGCCCCACCGCAGAATCTGAGCTCCGCCGAGGAGCGACTTCTGCGCAAGCGGGAACTCGCCGCAGCCTTCCGCCTCTTCGGAGAGTTCGGATTCTCAGAGGGAGTCGCCGGCCACGTCACGGCACGTGATCCCGAGTATCCCGACCACTTCTGGCTCAACCCGTTCTCGATGAGCTTCAGCCAGATCCGGGTCTCCGATCTGCTGCTGGTGAACGAGCAGGGCGAGGTCGTCCAGGGCAATGGCGTGGTCAACCAGGCCGGTTTCTACATCCACTCCGCGGTGCATCAGGCGCGGCCGGACGTGATCGCCGCCGCACACGCCCATTCGCTGCACGGCATGGCATTCGCCTCGCTCGGAGTGCCACTCGACCCAATCACACAAGATGGTGCGGCGTTCTATCGGGATCTCGGGCTCTACACCGAATACGGCGGCCCGGCGGGCTACCAGGACGAGGGCCAGCGCATTGCCGCCGCCGTCGGGGACACCAAGGGCGCGATCCTGCGGAACCACGGGTTGATCACCTGCGGACACACCGTCGGCGAAGCAGCGTGGTGGTTCATTACGCTCGAGCGCTCATGCCGGGTGCAACTGCTGGCGATGGCGGCGGGCACTCCGATCAGCATCGACGACGAGACTGCGGAGTTCACACGCAAGGAGGTCGGGTCGCATTACGCCGGCTGGCTGAGCTTCCGTCCCCTATGGGACCAGATCACCACCCAGCAGCCTGACTTGTTCGACTAGAGCCTGTCCTCATAGGGTGTTTGATCTTGGACGGGCTCCCACCATTTCTTGATCATGGACCAGAGCTCGATCACTCCGGCGTTGTGGACGTCGTTGAGGAAGCTGCGGTTGACGTTGCCGTAGCCGCCGTAGTAGCCGGGTGAGCAGCTTTCGAAGTAGGCGCGACGCGGTTCGCCGATCCTATGCGTCAGTTCGCACCACTGGGCTCGAGCAGCCGGTTCGGGTTCGACAGTGGTGGTGATGTCGTGCTCGACGTTTCGACCACGTCCGCCGAGCGCCGTGGCCTCACGTCATCCTGGTAGTAGCGCTGCACAGTCTGCAGTGGGCGCATTCTCCTTCGTCGTCCAGTTCGAGCAGCGGCCATGATCGACCCGCAAATCCCGGGCCGGAGTCCGGACGACCCGTGGCCGGTCGGCTCGATGCCACCGACCCCGGTGTGGGCCCGGGTGTGGGCGAGCACCCGGGGCACCCACCAACCCCACCGCATCCGAGCCCATCGGATCCCCCTCGCCCGTCCTCGGCATCACCTTCGGATCAGGGCGCGAGGTAACCGCCGTCGACGACGAGTGAGGTGCCGGTGACATAGCTGGCCTCGTCGCTGGCGAGGAACAACGCCGCGTACGCGGTCTCGATCGGCACGCCCGGTCGCTTGAGCACGGTGCCCGCAATGAGCGCCGCATTGATCTCGGGAGCCTGGTACTCGTTCATCGGCGAGAGGATGTAGCCGGGATGGAGGGAGTTGCAGCGCACCCCGTCCTGGCCGTGGGTGGCCGCGACGTTCTTGCTGACGTTGAGGATCGCACCCTTGGCGGCCTGATACGCATACGAGTTGGGCACGCCGGCCAGGCCCCAGATGGACGAGACGTTGATGATCGAGCCCGCCCGCTGCTGGATCATGTGCGGCAGCACCTCGCGCATGCCGAGGAAGATGCTCTTCAGGTCGATATCGAGCACCCGGTCGTACTGCTCGTCCGTCGTCTCGAGGATCGGCTCGTACTCGCACACCGCCGCGTTGTTGATCAAAATGTCGATACGTCCGTGCTCGGCCACGATGTCCGCCACGACGGACTTCCACTGATCGGGCTGTGTGACATCCATCTTCACGAAGGTGACCTTGCTGTCCACGGCGTCGGCTGCGTCGAGGACGTCGCCCGACACGACGGCCGTCGCACCCTCGCGCATGAACAACTCGGCCATCTCACGGCCCTGGCCGCGGGCTGCGCCGGTGATGAGCGCGACCTTGTCCTTCAGGCGATCCACCATCGGATTCCGCTCCTAGCTCGAGGTCGTGGGTCAGGACTTGTCGTCGGGCAGCGCCACCCCCGCCGCTTCGATCTCCTTGAGCAGGATCAGCACCGCCGACGTCGCGGCGCGAATGCCGAGGACCGAGTCTCCTGGTGCGCCCCGCCGTAGCCGATCGCGTTCTCGATGTGCGGCTTCCGCCCCTTCACGTACGCCGCGTCGCCGCCACGTCGAAGGTGATGTAGATGAACTCGTTCACCTTCGGTTCTCGGGTGCCGTCCCGACACGGGACGTCGTACATCTCTGCTCCCTCGGGTCGGCTTGCTCCGCCGCCGCGACCGACGGTGGCGTCCGACTGTATGCTTGTCGGACAAAAATCCGCAAGCGCGCAAGGCCAGCAGTACCAGGTGCGAGCGGTGGGCGCCCCGAACGTGAGACCGGGCGGAGCCAGCGACCGAACCCCCGAGCCGCGACAGCGATCCTGCACGAACAGCCCTGCTACGCCACCATCAGCGCATGCCGAAGTACCGGGTCAACGACGCCGCGGTCGACCACGCCCACCACCTCATCGACGCCCGACGCTACGTCCTCCGAAGCCGTTGGGGAGACGTTCAACCCTCCGCCGCCGATGCCACTCGCTATCTCAAGACCCACACCTGGGACGAGTACGCCGCCTGGCATCTCGGCCTCACCGACGGCGCAGACGAGCACACCAAGCGCCGCTATGCCTTCGTCCTCGGCGACTACACGCGCATCCATCGGATGGGGATCATCTCTTGCCACTATCGAGCCGCGGAGTGGGGCCACAAGGACATCGAGCTCGCCGCCCACGAGATCCTGCAATACCTGGACAACTCCCGCAAATGACGGACACCGATAGCAACACCCATCGACGGGGGACGCCGGCGCCGCCCGAATCAAGTTGGTCGACGTGAATACTTTCATTCATGTGGGTACTAGAGGGTCGGACTTGTCCGCGGATACCCGTTCCTCGGCGGGGTACTGTCGAGTGAGTCGCGGTCATGGGGGATCTCGGGTCGAGCGGAAAGCGACGCCCTTATCGTGGGGCGTGTGCAGTTAGGGACGAAGCCCGCTCCGGCGCTCGATCGGGGTGGGCTTTTATGTCGATTCCGGTCAATCGATCGCAGGCCGGGCGAAATTGCCGACAGCATCGAGGGGACTGTATGAGTGCGTCCGTGTCCGTGCCGACCGATCTCAACGACCCGGCTGAACGGGCGGAGCTGACCGCTGCTGCTCGGGAGCTGGTGCCGCTGCTGCGGTCGCAGGCGGCGGAGACCGAACGGCGGGGGAATCTGACGCCGGAGGTGGATGCGGCGTTGCGCGCGGGGGGTTTCTACACGTTGACCGCGCCGCGGAGGTTCGGTGGTCGCGAGGCCGGCGTGCGGACGGTCATCGACGTGTTCGCGGAGCTGGCTCGTGGCTGCGGGGCGAGCGCCTGGGTCGGGAAGATTTATTGCGGTTCTGCGTTCATGGCCTCGCTGTTCGACGATCAGGCCCGGTGCGACATCTGGGGCACGGACGCTCACGTGGCGGTGAGCGCGGCGCTGAAACGTGCCCCGTCGAACTCGGTGCGGTCGGCGCCGGGTGGGATCAGGGTCAGCGGGGAATGGCGCTACGCCTCGGGGATCCATCAGGCGCAGTGGGTGCTGTTGCGGGTGCTCGTCGATGCCGGCTCGACGCGGGAGCCCGATGACCGCCTCGTCCTTGTCCCGGCCTGCGACATCGAGGTGAAAGACAGCTGGGACATGGCCGGCATGGAGGGCACCGGCAGCGACAGCGTCGTCGTTCGTGATGCGTTCGTGCCGGAGTACCGCACTATGGCCGCGCGGAGGTTGCGCGGTTCGCGGCAGCGGTGGCAGGAGGGCGAGCGGGTCTATCTCGCGCGGGTTCAATCGTGGCTGCGGGTGTCGCTCGCGGGCCCGATCACCGGGATGGCCCAGGGTGCGTTGGAGCATGTGCTCGAGACGCTGGGTGGCGGGAAGCCGATCACCGGCTCGACCTACACCGATGCGATCCGCTCGCCGAGTGTCCAGTTGGGGATCGCCGAGGCCGCCTCACTCATCGACACCGCCCGGCTGCACGCCTACCGCGCGGCCGCCGACATCGAAGCCGCCTCGATCGACGGCCGCCGGTTGGACGTTGCGGCCCGGGCCCGCATCAGGATGGACAACGGCGTGGTCATGCAGCGGTGCCGGGAGGCAATGGAACTGCTGCTCGACATCGGCGGAATCGCGGGCTTCCGTCGCAGCAACCCACTCCAGCGGTTCTGGCGCGACCTGGCCACCGGATCCCGGCATGCGGGGGTGTCGACCTCGCTGGGCAGGGAGATCTACGGGCGGGCCCTCCTGGGCGTCGAGAAACAGATCACAGGGGTTGTCTGAGGGCGGCGCCTCGATCGTCCGTTTCGGTGGGCTCGGGCGGCTACGGAATTCGACCAGAGGGGACGCTGTGAATGTCGCGGAATTCGCATCCGGTGCACTGCGCGAACCCGCGGAACGGAGTAGATGTCCAACGCCCGTGAGCTCGTCCCGCTGCTGAAAGCGCACGCGGTGGAGACCGAACGGCTGGGTACCCGCCCCGGAGGGGCACGAAGCCCTGCGCTCAGCCGGCTTCTACACATTGACCGCACCGCGGGTGCTGCTCGGTATCGACCGTCACACCGGCGAGTCCGGCGTGGTCCTGGCGGCGCAGCCCGGCCGCGCGGCAGGCCCGGGCCACCAGCAGACGGCTGCCGTTTCGTCAGGAGGCGCGGGGCGCGGCTCGGCCCTCGGCGGCGACCCGGTCGAGCCACTCCCGCAGGAGCCCACGCTCGGCGTCGGTGAGCACCGTCAGCTCCGGCAGGAGGGCCCGCAGTGTCACAGCCGTGGCGACGGACCCGGCACCGGCCTCGGTGCGGCCGCGTCCGTCGGTCGTTATGGCACTGATCACCGACTCCCGGGCGAACTCGGAGAGGTCGAGATCGCGCTGCTCGGGAGCCATGCCGATCAGCGTGAGCGTCACGCCGCGCCCCGTCGAGTGCACCAGGTGCGCAGCCCGCTCCTCACCCACCCGTAGGCGGCCCGCCGCGGCGACGCGCCGGATCATGCCCGCGAGCACAGCGGCGGCCTGGCGCTCGGCCGCCGACTCGACGCCCGGCCGCGCTTCCCCGAAGACGAGCGCGTAGAGCGCGGGGTGCTCCAGCCCGAAGCCGACGTGCAGGTCCCACCCCCGCCGCAGGTCCACCACCGGATCCGGATCCCGCTCCCGAACGGTCTTGCTGTGCAGGTATTCGGCGATCCCGTGGACGGCGACAGCTTCGAGCAGACCCTGCTTGTCACCGAAGAGGCGGTAGATCGTCGGTGCCTGCACACCCGCCGCGGCGCTCACCGCCCGCGTCGACACCGCCTCGCGCCCGCCCTCCGCCAGCAGCTCAGCCGCCGCCTCGACGATGCGCCCTCGGGTCGCGTCCGCGTCCATGTTTCCAACGATAACACAGAGCCGTTATCGATGATTGCATAATCACTGGAAACATGCTTCGGTTATCGCTGGAAGCGAGACCGACCCGAGGAGGATGACAATGGACACGCGCAGGCTGGGCACCGACGGCCCGCAGGTCTCTGCGCTGGGACTCGGCGCGATGGGTATGTCCGACCTCTACGGCCCGGCCGACGAGGCCGAGAGCATCGCCACGATCCACCAGGGTGAGAACCTGGCCGTCAACCTGGCCCTCGTCGACGCCTTGCGTACGGTCGCGGAGTCGATCGGGGCCACCGTGGCACAGGTCGCGATCGGGTGGGTGGCCTCCCGTGGCGCCGATGTCGTGCCGCTCGTGGGCGCCCAGGGACGCGACCGTCTGCAGGAGTCGCTCGCGGCCGCCGACCTCGTCCCGAGCGATGAGGTCATCGGGGCCATCGGAGCGGCCGTGCCCGCCGCCGCCGGTGAGCGCTACCCCGAGCAGCAGATGGCCGGCCTCGACAGCGAGGGATGACGAGATGCCCAGGAAGTCTCGCTCACCGTTGCCGGCGCTGCTCGCTCTCGCGCTTGTGGCGGGATGTGCAGCCACGCCCGGGGGCCCCCTCGACTCAGCGCCCACCGATAGCACCGCTGTCTCGAGCCGCAACTACCCCGACGACGACAGCGCACCCGCGGTCAGCCCGGTGGTTCCACCGGTGACCGGCGCACCGCGAGGGCCCGTGGCTCCGGTCGAGGTCCCGCGGCTGGGGGCGGTCACCGAGGTGGCCTCGGGACTGCGTATGCCGTGGGGTCTGACGTTCCTGCCGGACGGATCGGCGCTGGTGTCGAGCCGCGACTCCGGTGACATCAGCCATGTCCCGCCGGGCGGAGGGTCGGTGTCGAGGGTCGGGACGATCCCCGGGGTGACCGAGAGCGCCGAGGGCGGCCTGCTGGGCCTTGCCGCCTCCCCGGACTTCGCCGTCGACCGGACCGTGTACGCGTACGTGTCCGCCAGCCCGACGAACCGGGTGGTCGCGGTGCAGGTCGCCGAGGACCTGCGCTCCATGACCGTCGGGCGGATCGTCCTGGACGGGATCGGCACGGCGGACCGTCACCACGGGGGCAAGCTGGTCTTCGACCGGGACGGCAACCTCTGGATCGGCACCGGCGACGCGTTCGAGGGCGGCCGTTCCCCCGACCCGAACTCGCTCAACGGGAAGGTGCTGCGGATCCGCCCGGACGGCTCACCGGCGGCGGGCAACCCCTTCGGTACCGCGGTGTTCTCACTGGGGCACCGCAACGTGCAAGGGATCGCGTTCGGGCCGGACGGCGCGGTGTATGCGTCGGAGCTCGGCCACCGCACCTGGGACGAGGTCAACCTCCTACGACCCGGCCTGGACTACGGGTGGCCCGCAGCCGAGGGTGTCGCGGGATCCACCGGCGAACCGCCGATCTTCGCGCTGCACCCGGACGAGGCGTCGCCTTCCGGCATCGCACTGACCGCCAACTCCCTCTGGATGGGTGCTCTGTCCGGGCAACGGCTCTGGCAGCTCCCGGTCAGCTCCGGGCAGCCTGCCGGCGAGCCGATCTCGCATTTCGTCGGCCAGTACGGGCGGATCCGAGCGGTCGAGCTCGCCCCGGACGGCACGCTGTGGATCGTCACCTCCAACACCGACGAGGCGACCTGGGGAGGCACCGACCCCCGTACCGGCGACGACCGGATCCTCCGCGTCGAGCTGATCGCTCGATGACCGGCCCTGGCGTCCACCGCCGCATGGGTCGGGGACAATCCACGTCGCCGTGACTGCGGCGATAGATCATTGAGATGCGCTGGCGTCGGCCCGGGACAACCACCGTGAGCAATCCACGTAGTGGGCACGACCTGCACCTCGAATACGCCGGCGTGTTACAGCAAATCCCCATCGACTTCTTCGCGACGTTCAGCGATCAGACGGTCATGCGCCGTGCTTCGTCTCGGCCAGTCCGATCACAACTCCGAAGTGTCGGCTCATCCGGCGAGCGACATTGTCCATCCACCGCAGGGAGTCCTCGGTCCTGAGCCCGGGACGCACCTTGCGACCCATGTAGCGACCGGACTTGTCGTTGATGACGAAATGGCCGGGCCCCTGCTCGCCCTCCGCCGGGCCGCTCCAGAGCAACTCCCCCGAGAACCTGGCCGGCTGGGTCTTCGTTCGGCCGAGCGACTCGAATCCTGCCGCAATGGTCGGATGGCCCGAGGCGTTCAGTCGCATCCGCAGGTCCTGCATGGTGAGCGCGGGGTCCTTCTCATGCATTCCGTTGAAGAGCCGAGTCCATTCTGCGTCCTCGACCACCGTGTCGATCATCTCGGTGCCCATCAGGATCTCTCCGCGGGCACCGACCGAGAAGCACCAGACGGCCTGTCGTCCGCGGTCCAGAAGGAGCGCTGGAGGAAAATCCTCGAGCCGGTACCACACTGGGTTGAGCCGGACATTTTCGTCATCTGCAAGTTCGGATTCCGGCTTGACCCGGTGAGGTCCCACCAAGGGTCCGTAGTCGCGCTCCAGACGTTTCCTCCGACCCGCATCCGCCAGCGCGGCCACGTCAGCGGTCTCCGACGATCCGAAGAACGGCGCCCGCTGTACGGACAGACCGGATCCGGTCTCGTGTGTCACGGCCGTGGCGAGCGGTCGGTCCAGCGGCGCCAGGGACCGGCGTCCGCCGACCGCGCGGTCCGCCATCATCTCGGCCTCGCGTTCGAAACGATCGTGCGGATCGCTGATCGACAGACCGTTACCCGCATCGGTGCCCGACACCGGGCCACGGCTCTGCTGCCGCACGTGCCACAACTCGTGAGCCAGGGTGTGCAGGTCACTCGCTCCGGCACCGAGCACCACGTGCTGACCAGAGGTGTAGGCACGGGCGCCGATCTCGAGTGCGGACCGCTGCGCGACCGTGTCAGTGTGCATCCGGACCCGAGAGAAATCCGCCCCGAGGCTTTCCTCCATTCGGGCACGAACGCTCGACTCCAGCGACCGGCCACTACTGCGGAGCACCTCTGGCACATGCGTCGGTTCCGGCGCGGACTCTGATTCAGCCCGTTGCAACTCGATCAACCGGGTGACCGCGCGATTACCCGCAGAACGCTGCAGGATCATCACGGCTAGCTGCTCCGGACTGTAGCCACCCCTCGTCGATCGCGCATCGTTGTGCCGTCGGTGACCATGTACCGAAGAGTCCTGCACATGTTCGCCGTGACGGCCATGCCGACTGCGGTTGTACAACTGACTTACCCCCCTATCCGCATTCGGTGTCGAGCTCCGCACTATTACCCCACGGGGAGTATTCCGTGCGCTGAGTGACAGACCCCTAGCGTGGAGTAATAGTGGAACCGAGGAGCCAATCAAATCTGAACTGACGATAAATGATCAGTAGATGGAACATGTATAGGACGCCTCGATTGAATGGGACCTTGGGCCCCTTGGTCGAAATATGACTTATGTTCTTTAGATCGCTCGTGTGCGATTTTGCAACTCTCGAACGAGGCTGGGGATGTCGCGTATCGCGGCGGCCGTGGGATACCTGGATCTCAGGACGTTCGAACGGGCGTTTCGGCAACAGTTCGCGATGGCTCCGGCCGACTGGCGCGGTGAGCACGGTCAACACCGGCTTTACGTGATCGATCTTCCGCCATTTACGGAACCCCGCCGGCAGTTGAATTGCAACGTTGCGAAAATAGGCTGTTGATCAGATGGCTGTGGCACTGCGAGTTTCGTGGTGCGCAATGGAGGGTGCATGGCACACGACTATGTCATCGTCGGGGGTGGTACGGCGGGTTGTGTGGTCGCCGCGGGGTTGTCCCGGGACCCGCAGGCTCGGGTACTGCTCCTCGAGGCGGGTGCGGCCGTGGCGTTGCCTGCTGGGTGGGCTCAGCTGCGGGGAACGCAGGTCGACTGGGCGGACGCGACCGTTCCGCAGGCGGGAGCGGATGGCCGTACCGCTCCTGGGCCACCTTCGCCGCTCTGGCCTGCGTCTGTCCGCTCCCGCCTCCTCCGGTAGCACCGGTTCACACGCGGCGGCGACTTCCGCCTCAACCAGGCGCTTTACACCATCGTCTGACCGGATCGGGCACGGCCGGCGAACCCGTACCGACCTGAATAATCGCGCGCGGACGGCCACCACCCATGCCAGAGCCGCGCATCGAGCATGATCACGCCGGAACCTCCATACCAAGATCATGACTTGGCGCTGCCCTGAGTATCGGGAGGTAGAGCGCGATGGGACTGTTCGCGAGTCAAGACGCGTATCCGCGACTCGGGCTCGCAAAGACCACCTGAGAGAAACGGATGGGAGTTCCCGCTGCGGGGGCCATCCAGGCGCCCGAGAACCGAAGCGGCGAGCACGGCCCGCGCTGGGATCCCGCGCGGACGGTGAAGTCGCCGTTGCTCGCGGGTGAGGTCCTGCTGCTCGATGATGCGGCACCGCCCGCAGCGGCCGGGTTCTAGGATGCTGTGGTCGGCGACACATTCCCGCCGCGCTGCGGACTTCGCCCTTGCTGAGCACGCAGGCTCGTCCAGGGCGCTGGCTGTCCCAGCCGGCCCAGTTGCCGACGGGACCGGGCACTGGCGCTTCTGTCACCAGCTTGACGGGAAGGGCGACCTTGACGTGCATAAATCGTCTTCCACGGAGCCCGCCGCGGCACGACGCCGGCTGGCTGCAGGGCGCGCGGGGCCTTCCATGCGGCGGCGGCTCGCCGGGACTGTGATCGGGCTGGTCCTTCTTCCCCTACTTACCCTGGGTCTGACCCGGCTTCGCGGCGTCCTTAACCTGCCCAGCCAGATGCTGCTCTTCCTGCTCGTTGTCGTGGTGGTGGCGCTGGTCGGTGGGCTGGTTCCGGCGTTGGCCGCTGCGGTCGCGGCCGCGGCGCTGCTGGCCTACTACTTCATCCGGCCGCTCTACGACGTCGCCATCGCCGACCTCAACGACGTGGTGGCTCTGGTTGCGTTCCTCCTCATCGCCGGCGCGGTCAGCGAGATTGTCGCCCTGGCCGAGGGCCGCACCCGTGAGGCCGAAACCCTGGCGAAGGCGAACGCCGCGAGCCGCGAGGAGCTGCGCGTGCTCGCCGACGAGCAAGCGGCGTTGCGCCGGGTCGCCACGCTCGTCGCCCGCGGCACACCGGCGGCCGAGGTGTTCTCGGCCGTTGCGCAGGAGGTCGGCCACGTCCTCGGCGCAGACGGCACGATCATCGTCCGCCTCGATCCCGACGGCGCAACGACCGTCGCCGCCGGCGCCGGCGTACACCCCGCCGAGCTCCCGGTGGGAAGCCGCTGGAAGCCTGAGCCGCCACTGGCCATGGCGGCTGCCTTGCGTACGGGCTGTCCGGCTCGCTGCGACGACTACAGCCAAGCCTCCGGCGCGGCCGGTGACACCGTCCGCCGGTTGGGACTCCGGACGTCGGTCGCGGCGCCGATCGTCGTCGAGGGGCGGCTGTGGGGCGCGATCGGCGCCGGGGCACGGCACGACCACTTCCCGGCCGATACCGAGCAGCGCATGGCCGGGTTCACCGAACTCGTCGGCACCGCGCTTGCGAACGCCGACAGCCGCGCCGAGCTCACCGCCTCCCGGGCCCGAATCGTCGCCGCCGCCGACGACGCCCGACGCCGCATCGAACGCGACCTGCACGACGGCACCCAGCAGCGCCTGGTCTCGCTCGGCCTCACGCTGCGCCTGGCCCAGGCCGCCTTGCCCGCGGACCTCCCCCAGCTACACACGCGGATCGGTCGGGTCGTGCACGAGCTCGACGGGGCGATCGAGGAGCTGCGCACGATCTCCCATGGCATCCACCCGGCGATCCTCTCCGAGGGCGGGCTCGGCCCGGCCCTGCGCACACTCACCCGCCGCACCGCGATCCCGGTGGAGCTGGAGTTTCGGGCGCAAACCCGCTTCGCGCCCCCGATCGAGGTGGCGGCCTACTACGTCGTGTCGGAGGCGCTCGCCAACACCACCAAACACGCCCCCGCCGCGTGCGCGCACGTCACCGTCGAACAACGCGACACCCTGCTGCGCCTGTCGATCCGCGACGACGGCATCGGCGGTGCCCATCCCGCCGGAGGGTCCGGCCTGATCGGCCTACGCGACCGGGTGCAGGCCCTGGGCGGGTCGATCGAGGTCGACAGCCGCCCCGGGGAAGGGACGGCGATCCTCGTCGAGCTACCGCTGCAACCAGACTGACCGGTCGACCCGCCCTGGGATGCGAGGGGCTCCATCGTGTAGTGGGCCACCGCGTCGCCACAAAATCAGCTGACGACCTCGACGCGAGCGCCACCACCAGGCTATCCGCCACGCCGGCCGACGTTGCGTCGTCCCGCGCGGCTCCGACCCCTACAGACATCGGGCAAGGTTTGTGGTCGCCGGCGGCGGTCAGGTGCACCTGCCCTCGCAGAGCGACAGGTCTCCGGGATGGCGCGCGTCATCCCACCGACCTCCCTGAGGCCACCACACGTCGACCCACGACGAGGGTGCGGGTTTAGGGCGAACGCAGACCCGATGGCGTCAGCCGGACGCGGCGGTGTGACCGCGATGGTCGATCCGTGTCGGCTCACGACGCACGGCGACCGGGCCCATCCACGGCAGCCCGCGCCGGACGCAGCGACTGCAGATTACGGAACCAGACCGTGCAGTCCGCCGCTGCGCCCCCGGCAACGCCACCACTCGTAGGCCTGCAGGTAGGCCGCGGGATCCTTACCGGCCGGCGCCATCTCGGTGCTACGTCGAGTGGAGTCGGCGCATTACTCACCACGGGCAGTCGGCCCGGCATCCCGGGAACCGACCGACTGGCATCCACGGGTATGTACCCAGTAGTTCGACGGGTGCGAAGAAGCCGATCGCCATCGGATAGTGCATGTGCGGCCAAGGATCCTACGTCGGACCGATCTCGAAGGCCCCGGACGCCGACAAGGGGCGTGTCGATCGAGTGAGCTGTCACGGCCTCGTTGCCTCCGGCTAGCGGTGATCTTCGTGCTTGCTCCAGCCGGGGGGGTATCCGCCGGGGTCGCCGTCAATCCCTGCCGCGCGGTGGCCCCGGCGGGTCGACTGGGACGAGCTCCAGGAGCGAACGAGCATGACCAAGACCATCCTCGTCAGCGGCGCTTTCACAGGAATCAGGCGCCCCTGCTGCCCGTGCGCTGGTCGACGCCGCGGACTTCGCCGGCATGCACGACGTGGCCGGCGACAACGCGGAGCGAAAAAGAGCGTGCAGCTGCGAGCGATCGAGTTCGACGTGTCCTGTGACGAGTCCGTGCGGGACGCGGTCACGACACCATGCGCAGTGGTGCTGACCCGGAGTAAAAGGAGTTGACGATGGCAACCGACCAGGACCTGACCGGCCGGAGCATGCCGTTTCACGCAGAGGTGAAGAACCGGACCAGGCGGTGAGCTGGAGACCCGGCTGAACCAGACTCACCGACCTGGCAGCGCTGTGTACGACGACCCGTCCCGCATGATCACTGAAGGTGTCCGTGGCGGCCGGGCGGCGAATCTGGAGGTGGACGGCCGCAAGCCGCATCGCCGAACCGCACGACGTCCTGCGCTGCTTCAGCATCCGTACGGCGAGCTCAACCTGGTCGTGCCGCTGGGCCACGACCAGCTGATGGGACCGCGGCCGGAGCGGGCTGGGCTCGACGGCACCGGGACCGGGCAGCCACCACTACCCGGAAGCCGAGGCCGGCGCCCTGATCGCGCTGTACTGCCTGCCCGCGGGGCGGATCTCGTACGACATCACCCGCCGGCCGTGTGGCACCTGCGAGGGATGGTGGCTGTAGAGGGAGTGTGACTGTATGGGCTACGACACGACGTCGTTGACGCGAACAGGCGGCGTGCGAGTTTTCCGCACGAAAGGGGCGTCATGAATTCAATGACGACGGTCGAGGACGCATTGCGCACGCGGCACAGCTGCAGGGCGTTTCTGCCGACGCCAGTGGCGCGAGTGGACATCGAGCGACTACTCATGCTGGCAGACCAGTCGGCCAGCAACTCCAATACGCAACCCTGGCAAGTGCACGTGCTGACCGGTGCTGCGAAGCAGGCCCTGAGCGAGGACCTGCTGCGCGCCTTCGACGCGGAACAGATCGAGAGCGAGGAGTACGACTATCAGCCACGCTCGAACCAATGGCCCGAGCCGTTCCGCTCGCGCCGCCGCAAGTTCGGGGAGGGTCTGTACGGCGACGCGCTCGGGATCGCGAACGGCGATTCTGCCGGCCGGCGTCGGCAGCATCGGCGCAACTACGAATTCTTCGGCGCACCGGTGGAGATCATCCTCACCGTCAGCACCGCTCCCTTGCAGGGCGCGCTGGTGGATGCCGGGTTGTTCTTGCAGGCGCTGATGCTCGCCGCTCGTGGGCTCGGGTTGCACACATGCCCGCAGGCGTCGCTGATCGACTTTCATTCAGTCGTGCGGAGGCACGTGACGATACCCGACGATCACTTGATCGTCTGCGGCGTCGCGCTCGGACATGCGGATCAGGACGACCGCGTCAACACCCAGCACACCGTCCGCGAGCCGCTGGGGTCGTTCGCCAGGTTTTACAGCTCCGCCGTGACGTAGCGGGAAGATTCAGCGTGGCCTGCGGAGGGCGCGAGGTGACCGTCGAGCGGGACCCGACCTGCGCCCCGCTCCCCCGCGGCAGGTGCTTCGTCGGATCACGCAACCGATCGTCACAAGGCGGTGGACACCCGATGACCACGGCGGGTATCAGCAGGAACCTGTCGGCGCACCATCTCGGTGATCCAGATGGGCGCGAACGGAGACGTGCAGCCCGGGGAAGTCGGGTAGCCCTTGAGCACCTCCAGGCGCTCACCGATGTCGATTGCACGGGCGCGGTACTCGGCGTGCTCGATTCCGATCTGAGCCAGGCAGTGGTTCATCGCCCACTGCAGGCGATCCGGGGCGTCCTTCATCTCCGCCTCGATGACGTCGAGCAGCCCTGCGAGGTCGAGGCCACCAGGCTTCTTCGTCACGCGGTCGGTGGTCAGCGCCCAGCCGGCACTCGCGACAACTGGATCCGGATCGGCTGACCAGGCCAGGCGCAATGCTTCGCAGTGCGGGTTCTTCTTCACCACGTAGCTCACGAGCCAGTCGTGCACCTTGGGTGTGCGCGCCTCCCGCAACATCACGTCCAGCTCGTCACGCTCGAACACCTTCGGGCGGCTGATCAGGATCGCCAGCAGTCTCGCCGCGGTGTCATCCGCCTCCCAGAGCTGGCACGCGAGTTCGTGCTGCGTCTTCAGCCGCTTCGCGAGCGCGCGCAGCTTGCTGAGGTTCACACCGTGATCGTCACCATGTTTCTCGTTCACCTCACGTGTCTTCGGGTCCTCGAGCTCGGCCAGCTCGGCCATCACCTCGCCCACCATCGTCTCGGTCCGCGTCGTCTCGGCCACCTCAGCCTCCTATCCATCACGGGAGCGTCGACACCCGAGCTGGCCCTCTGCTGCGTTGCGGGATGTCGGGGATGGCACGGTATCGGCCATTGACAGCGGCCCGCGCGAAACCTGGTGTTTGGTCGTGGCTGCCCACCACACCGGTGTCCGCGCCCTGAGGCCGAAGGTCGCCGGTACCACGCCGCAGGGGCGTGCATGTCCACGCCCTCATCCGCCTCGACACCGACAATCGGGATGCCATACCCGCCCAGCCACGGACATCACCGCCCATGACCTGGCCGAGCTGGTCGCCGGGGCCATCACCACCACCGCATTCACTATGGCGGCCAACTCGACGTCCGCCCTGTCAACGACGTAGGCAGTTCGATGGGCTCGGCCCAAACGCGCTTGACCCTGACCGCCAGGCATCTGACACCGCCTTCAGACCTGCGGGTACGGCTCGATGGGCCTGGTCAGCGTCCACCGGAGTCCACACCCGTCCGGGTTGCGTCGCACTTGATGTCACTCAGTTTGTCGCTCAGCGACAACCCCTCCCGGGGTCCTGCGCCGGAGCGCCAGGGGCTGGCGCGGCCCCTGGGAACTCAGCTGGCCCTACGCGAGTTGACTGATTGATTACCAAGAAATGGGGAGATGATGGCCAGCCCGCTCAGCAAGATCAGCAAATTCCTGAAGAGCCCGCAAGGGCGGAAGCTCACCGAGCAGGCCAAGCGCTACGCGCAGGACCCGCGCAACCGCGCGAAGGCCCAGCAGATGATCGACAAGCTACGGGGTGGCAAGGGCAGCTCCGGGAAGTACTGACCGCGGGCCGTGCGCCGGTCTCCTCAAAGCTGCGCCGCCGGTACGCCGCGGCAGCGGCATGGTCTCGACTCGGCGATCGCGCCCCTGCGCAATACGGCCACGACTCCCGGCGCCGCTGTCGGCGGGGACGTGATCAAGAACCGGCGGCGCCAACAGTAATACGCCTTCGCCCGACGATCGGCGGGAGTATTCACCGCGAGCCCAGAAGGGCGACTCACGTGGTCGAGGCCTGCTCGATGCTCGTGGCCGCCGCCTTGAGCTCGGCGTCGAACTCCTCGTCGGCCTGGTCAATCCGCAGGCCCTCCGTGAGCGCGCGGGAGAAGCTGGCGATCACCCCATGGTTCCGCGCCAGGCGCTCGTTGGCCTCCGCGCGGTTGTAGCCGCCCGACAGCGCAACGACCCGCACTACCCGCGGGTGCTCGACGAACTCCTGGTAGTAGTTGTCCGCCTCGGGCAACGTCAGTTTCAGCAGGACGTGCTGGTCGGGCGCCAGCCGGTCGAGATGGGCTGCGACGGCCCTCCTGAGCATCGCCTCCGCCTTGTGCTTCTCCTGACTGTTGATGTCGATCTCCGGCTCGATGATCGGTATCAGCCCGCCGTGGAGAATCCGATGGGCCAACTCGAACTGCTGGTCGACCACGGCTCCGATCCCCGTGTCGTCGGCTCGATGGATGAACGATCGCATCTTGGTCCCGAAGATCCCCTTCTCGACCGCGCCGGCGACGAGCCCTTCGACGTCGGGGATCGGCTTCATCTCCTGCACGCCGTTCCCCTCCGACTGCAAACCCTTGTCGATCTTCAGAAAGGGGACGATGCCTTTGACGTCCCACAAGTACTCAGCGGTGTCGCGGCCATCAACCCGGCGGTTCATCGTGTCCTCGAAAAGGATCGCGCCGATGATCTGGTCGCCGGTGAAGCTCGGACTGGTGATGATGCGCGTGCGCATTTCGTGGACCCGGTCGAACATCTCGTGCTCGGTGCCATAGCTGCTCTCGTGCACCCCATACAGCTCGAGCGCCTTCGGCGTGCTGCCGCCGCTCTGGTCCAGGGCGGCGATGAACCCCTTCCCGGTCCTCATGCGATCGTACTGCTCGCCGTTCATCCTGAGCGCTCCGTCCTGTGGGTGAAGGCACTATCCGCTCGTGAGCGGTGCACATCTCGATTCTGTCCGTCAGCGTCCTCCCCGCCATGTGTACTCAACATACCCACGAACTGGTCAATCGGGCATACGATCATCGCCCTTGAGGACCGGAGGCGGAGCTCGCGGGCGAGGCGCACGATTTGCGTCTCTTGCGCGGCCAGTTACGCCGCTTGTCTTGGTGGCGCGGTTGCCGAGCCGTTGACTGTGGCGTGCAACTCGCGTGCCGCCCGGTTCTGCGGAGCCTCCAATCCCATTGCTGCGAACATCTCGTGCGCGGTGCGTCGCTGTGTCCGGCCATCCGCACGGCAGCGCTCGCGGCGCAGCCATTCCCCGTAGAGCAGGTGGGTGCGGGCAAGCTCACCCTGCACGCCGGTGCGGCCCAGCCGCTCGATCACCTCACCAGAGAGACGCTCCGCGGCCTCGTCCCCGCTCACAAGTGCCCGCGAGCGAGCCCTCGCATCCCACACTCAGCACCATCCTCCTCGAGCTGCCCAACCACACACCGATGATCGAGTGGCTCTACGCACGTGGGTCGGTCCGCGCTCATGGTTCGAGGTGCACCACCGCCACCATCGAGGCCGGGTTGCCATCCAGCAGGCGTGCGAGGAGAGCCGACTGGTCGAGCTGCTGCTCTCCAAGCATGTGAGGCACGTCGAAGCCCACCTGGACGGAACGCTCGTCGCATGCTCCACGGCAACGAATACGAGAACGCCGCATTCATCGGCGCCGACGGCCTGCGCTCCTCGACCCGGGACCTGGCGACGGCAAACCAGTGAATTCCGGCCTCGTCGCCTACCGCAGCACGGTGCCGACCGAGGCATTGTCCGCGCACGGCGGGGTGCGCGAGCGCGAGGGCATGGTGGTCTGGGCAGGCCAGGGGCCTGCACCTCGTGCAGTACCCGGTGCTCCAGGGCGTGCTGGTCAACCAGGTGGCCACGCTCGACACCCGTCTCTATCCCACCGCTGACGGCGAGGACGGCGCACGCCACCTGGACCGCATGTTCTCCGCCCTGTGCCCCCAGGTAGCCCATGGTGTCTCCTTCATGGACCGCACCCGACGCCGGCGGCTGTTCGACTACGCGCCGGCGAGCGGGTGGAGCTAAGAGGCCTGTCGCGCTGGTCGGTGACGTCGCCCATCCGATGGGGCAGTCACTTTGTCACTCGCCCTTGGACTTCGCCAACGCCTGCCACGTTAAGCCTCGCCCCACTCTCTAGGCGTCGAGCCTCCCGAACGGCCAGATGCTGAGGCGAGACCGATCGTCAGCTACAGCTCGGCAACGGCCGCCGCGGCACCGCCCGATGACCCGCGATCGTGGGGCCCTCCGCGCTGTCGCCTTCCGGTTGACCGGTATCTCGGTTTCCCGCTGACCTCGATGTCGCGTGGCGCTGGCGCGGCCAAGCTTCTGGGACCAGTACCCCTGGGGGGTAGGGGTAGTCACGGTCTTACGTGAACGGAGGACACCTTCATGAGTTCATTCGCACTCCGAGCCGCCACGGCGAGCGTGGCGGCCGTCGCCATCGCGGGCGTCGCCATCGCGGGCGCCACAGGCGCCACGGCCGAGGCAGCCGCCGATCCGCCAACCACGGTCGCCGCGCAGCAGATGCCGGGCGACTCGACGCCCATTCTGAACACGGCCCGACAGTACGCAAACGACCTTCGCGGACTTTCCCGTGCTCAGGCGGAGCAGGCTTTCCTGGCCGGCATGATCCGGCACCACGCCGCGGCGATCAGCATGGCCAAGCTGGAGCTCGCCCGGGGGGCGAATCCCGAAGCCAAGGCGTTGGCCCAGCAGATCATCAGTGGCCAGAGCCAGGAGATCACCGAAATGACGAACTGGCTGCGTGACTGGTACCGGCTGACCCCGGCACAGGCCCAGGCACGGGAACCGGCCACCATGCGGAAGCTCGCGACGGAAATGGCCGCGGGGATGACGAACATGACCACCCAACTGGCCGCGGTCCCGGCCGGCCCCGCATCCGACAAGGCGTTCCTCGCGGCGATGATCCCGCACCACGAGATGGCCATCGTCGTCTCCCGTCCGATGACGACCCAGGCCGAGCACCCAGCGCTGCACACGCTCGCCGGGCAGATCATCACCACCCAGTCGGCCCAGGTCAGGAAGATGAGCACCTGGCTGCGCAATTCATACGGCGTCACGACCGCTGTTCGGCCGTAATCGCCCAGAACCCCAGACAAACGAGTGGGACAAGCAGCAATCGGGTAGAGGCCAGGGTCACCTGGCCTCTACCCGATCGCTGAATGCGCGGGCGCGCATCCGGCGGCTCGGCAAGCCGTCGTTCTCCGGCGGCTCCGGACCTACACCCGCCGACGTCGTGATCGGGCGGCTCGCGGGATACGGGCACGCGGCCGCTGGCAAGGCCGAGGTCCGGTACATCCACCAATTCGTGCGCGAAGAGATGCAGTCGGTCCTTCACGCTGCTTGGCGTCAGCAGCGTGCGTGACCTCGGCTCCGACTTCCCGCAGAAGGTGTAGCCATGATCTCCCGACCGCCGGGAAAGGTTCCCACGCTGAGCAGGCTGCAGAGGTCTTCGACCCGCTCGCCACTTCTGAGTCAAGCACGCGGCGAACCTTCCTCGGCCTTGGCGTGGACGCCTACCTCGTCGGCCGTGCTCGACCTCCGCTGAGCCGCGGACGACCGGAGGGCCGCCGCGGTCGATCCGGCCCGGTCGGCGCGTCGGCCGGCGCGGGCCGGCGTCGCGACTCAGGCCTCCTGCGCCGACCCCGTCCGGGGAGACATCTGTGGTGCGACGACGCCGCAGTGAGGGACTTCCGCGACGCGCACGCGGTGCCGGCCGGCCCCGGGTTGCTCGGGCTCGGCCGCCCGCAGCGGCCTGCGGACCAGCGCGAACGCCAGCAACGACGCCGCAACCAACAGACCCGCCGAGATCATCATCGCCGTCCGGAACCCCGAGTCGAAGGCAACGGGGTCGGTGTAATCATCGCCCGCGATGCCGGCCACCCCGGGAATCACGGCCACAGCCAGGAGCCCGGCCGCACGGGCGACGGCGTAGTCGACCCCGGACGCCGAGCCGGCGTAGCGGTCGGCGGCGCTGTCGAGAACGGTGGCGGACAGGGGGGCAACGGTCAGCGCGAGCCCCGCGCCGTAGAGGACGACTGCCGGCAGTACGTCGAGGACCCACGTCGAGCCGGCGCCGATCCGGAGCATGAGCAGTGTCCCGACCGCACCGATCAGCGGACCGACCGTCAGGGGCAACCGCGGCCCGATCCGCCCAGCGAGCGCCCCGACACGCGCGGAGAAGGCCAGCATGATCAACGTGATGGGCAAAAGGGAGGTGCCGGCCGTGAGCGGGCTGAACCCGGAGACCGTCTGCAGCTGCAGCACCAGCAGCAGGAACACCGTGCCCTGCGCGCCGAAGATCAGGAACGTCACCGAGTTGGCTGCGCTGAACGTCGCGTTCGCGAACAGCGCGGGCGGCACGAGCGGGTGCTTCGAACGCCGCTCCACCACCACGAACGCTGCCAGCGCCGCCAGCCCCACCAGCAGGCCGATCACGAGGTCCGGATCCGCGCCGCGCTCGCTGAGCCCGGTGAGCGAGTAGGTCAGGCCCCCGAGCCCGAGCACAGCGAGCGCCGTGCCGGCCACGTCGAGACCCGGGGCGGACTCCGTGTCGCGGCTCTCGGGCACGTGCCGCAGGGCCACGAGGACGATCACGGCGGCCAGTGGCAGGTTGATGAGGAACACCGCCCGCCACGTCCACTCCACCAGCCAGCCCCCGAGGAACGGGCCCACGGCGCCGGCGATCCCCGCTAGGCCCGACCACGCCCCGACGGCGGCGGCCCGGTCCCGGCCACGGAACGACGCCGAGATCAGCGCGAGGCTGCCGGGCGTCAGCAGCGCCCCTCCGACGCCCTGCAAGGACCGCGCCACGATGAGCGTCTCGATGTTGGGGGCCAGCCCGGACAGCAACGACGCCACCGCGAACCACACGACACCGATCACGAAGACACGCCGGCGCCCGAAGTGATCACCCAGCGACCCACCGAGCAGGATCAGCGACGCGAGGGTGAGCGTGTAGCCGATGACCGTCCACTGCAGCGCCACGAAGCCGGCGTCGAAATCGTGGCCGATGTGCGCGAGCGCCACGTTCACCACGGAACCGTCGATCATTACGACACCCGACCCGAGGACCGTGGTCAGGAGCACCCAGCGCCCCTGTGCCGACCTCAGCCGGATTCCGGACGTATCCACCATCACTATGCCTGCGCGACCGGTGTGCGGGCGAAGGTCACCACATCCTGTCCGGACGTGCGCCGGCGCAGCGCTCGCCCGGTTCCTCGGCACGATCCCCGCGGACGAGCGAGCCGCTTTTCCGTCACCGCACGCGATGCGCAGGAGGCGCTGGCCAGCCGTGATCTGGCCACCACGACCGTCCTGTCGGTGCTCGGGCGTGATCTGGTCGACTGAACCAATCGGGAAGCGAGCCCAGGCAGTCGAAGGTCGGCGACGAACGTGCCGCGTCCGGCCAGGTGGCGCTCGTCTTCGCGCCGGCGCTCGCGAGCACCGACCCCGTGACGACGTCGCCTCGTGATTGGTTCCATCAGATCTTCTCCCTCATCCGGCGAGCCAGCCCCGTCGATCGGGATGGAGGTCCCGGTGATGTGCCGGCTGCTCGGGCCACACAGGTAGATCACCAGAGCGGCGATCTCTTCGACGGCGGTGAGCTCCTTGATCGCGGCGCCACCGAGCACGACGTCGCGGACGATCTCCTCCGATGTGGTGTTGTGGATCACGGCTGCCGCCGTTCGGGAACTCGTGTACGAGAGCGAGGTGCTGCAGGCCGGCGTTGCTCACGACGATGTCGACTTCTCCACCGGCCGAGACCTTGCCTACGGCGGCGAGATCGGCCAGGTCCACAACCAGGCGAGTGCCGCCCACCTCGGTGGCGATCTGGCGCGCAGCGTCCGGCCTGACGTCAAGTGCCAGAACCCCGGCCCCTGCGGCGGCCAGTGCGCGTGCACAGGCCGCTCGGATACCGCTCCCCGCCCCAGTGGCGAGTGTGAGTCTTCCGGCCGGTGTCATGCGCCCTCCTAGGCCACGGCGAACCTCAAGTGTATGCCATCGCCTCGGAGCATACGACCAGCATCTTGCATCGGGGGATCTCCTTCAGCCCGGGCGGCCCGGCTCGTGGAATGACTACCATAGGTAATCACAGCATCATAAATGGCTAGAAATCGTCCCTTGACATGCGCCGCGACGGCACGCACACTCCGATAATAGAATTCTATCTACTCTTGAGCAAGCCCGGACTCGCCAACAGTGATCGGCACCCTGCACCAAGTGGCATACCATCTGGGAGGATGGGCCGCTCAACGACGCGAGGAGGACCGATGCCGATGCGTGCTGCCGATCTCTATCGGGCGCGCCGGATCGGAGGCAGGCAGAGTCCGATCCAGCGGCCGGCGCCGGCCGTGGTCGACCTGACCTACGGATTCACCGACACGAATAGTTCGCTGGGGTGCGAGGCGGACGCGGCGCTGGCCGACACGGCGCGGCTGCCGGCCACCGCTCGGACGTCCGGAACACCGCCGCTCTTCACCCGCATCACATACGACGGCGCCACTGCGGCGATTGCCACGCCGTCCTTGGAGAAGATGCCCGCTCTCAGCGAGTGCGGCGGCGGGAGCCGCTGGGCATCCATCGACGCGCGGATCGAGCCGCAGGCACGGGAACCGGTGCTCACCAAAACCGTTCGCCTCAGGGTTCTTCGGCACGAACCTCTCGGCCTTCCTCACCGCACACGGCTGTGACGGGGTGGTGGTCACCGGCGCGACCGACGGCCTGCTCGAGATCGAAGCGACCGGCGTCGGCGGGACCGACACCGCTGCGTACCACGGAGTGCCCGCCCGGGTCCGTCTCGCCAGCAGCCGTGTCGAGGAGTGGTGCGACCAGCGGGGCGCACGCTGACATCAACGAAAGGACAGATTTGACATGAGCAAGCCCGTTCTCGAGCCGGCCGCCCAGGAGCTCGCCGACGCCACCTCGAAGCCGCCGTTCCTGTACCAGCTCGGCCCCGACGGCGCCCGGAAGGTGCTCGACGACATCCAGGCTGCGCCGATCGACAAGCCCGACGTCGACGAGAAGTGGATCACTGTGCCGGCCGAGGTCGGTGACGTGCGCGTCCGCATCGTCAAACCCGTGGGGTCGACGGGTTCGCTGCCGACCGTGCTTTTCGTGCACGGCGGCGGCTGGATCCTGGGCAACGCCGCAACGCACGACCGGCTGGTCCGCGAGCTGGCCGTCGGTGCCGAGGCGGCGGTGGTGTTCGTCGAGTACGACCGGTCCCCGGAGGTCCGGTACCCGGTGGCCATCGAGCAGGCCTACGCCACCGCCCAGTGGATCACTCGCGAGGGCGCTACCGAGGGTCTGGATGCGTCGCGGCTGGTGGTGGCCGGTGACTCGGTCGGTGGCAACATGACGGCGGTGTTGGCGATCCTCGCCAAGCAGCGTGGCGACGTGACCTTCCTGCACCAGTCGATGTACTACCCCGTAACCGACGCCGGGCAGGACACCGGGAGCTACGGCGAGTTCGCCGACGGTCCGTACCTGACCGCCAAGACGATGGCGTGGTTCTGGGATGCCTACCTGCCGGAGAAGGACAGGCGCGGTGAGATCACGGCGTCACCGCTGCGCGCGAGCCTGGAGGATCTCGCGGGCCTGCCGCCTGCGTTCGTGATCGTGGACGAGAACGACGTGCTGCGTGACGAGGGGGAGGCTTACGCCCGCCGGCTCACGGAGGCCGGTGTGCCGACCACGAGCGTGCGCTACAACGGGACCGTTCACGACTTCATGATGCTCAACCCGGTCAGCGACACCAGGGCGGTGAGGGGGGCCGTCGCGCAGGCGATATCGGTGCTCCGGACCGCCCTCGGCCACTGACTGAATACGACGCATGGGTTCGCAGCGATGCCGGGCCGAACGCATGATGCTGGTCGCTGGGAGTGGTCTGTGGCGAATTCTGAGAACATGACGCGGAGGAATCACAGCCCGAGCGCGGTAAACCATCTGGCCAGTTGAGTGCTGACTAAAGCCTGATCCTTCCCACCCGTGGTCAACCACACCCGATGAGCGGCCTTGCCGGGATCAATCGCACAACGTCGTGACCAGCAACGCCTCTTGCAACAACCCACCCACCAGCGCTCCAGTCACCTACCAGGGCGTCCGGTTTCGGCGCGGGAGCGATCGCGACAAGTCGCTCGCCGTCGGGCACGACCACGCTCTGCGCCGGTAGCCCTGCAGTCAGGGCGTCGCGGCTATCAGGAGGTAGTTTGCCTGGCCAGGCGGCGGCGATGACGCAGTAAGCGGTAGCGGGGTCGAGACCGGCGTTGCGCATCCTCTGCCGCAACGCCCTCGGCTCGGACGCGGGCCGGGTCCGCAGGTCGATCACCATCACGTCCCGGGTCAGGCGGGTCGCTTCGGACACCGCGCGCTCCCCGACCATCGCGAGTGCCACCGCCGGAGCTGCCCGGTGCTCTGAGGATCACCAATCGTACAGATTGTTTGGGGAACGGCATGGGTTGTCTGTGGGGTTCGCCCTACGCCTGTCCTCGGGTGTGCATCGCGTCAATTCTGGTGGCCACCCAATGGGGGCGAAAGGCTGCTGTCGGCACACTCGCTTGTACGGACGACATCCGGACGGGAGTCAGATGGCGGGACGACAGGGATATGTTGCCGGAGGGTGGCCGAATGGCCCGGCGGTAACGACTCGGCGTCTGGAGCCTCTCCTCGGCGACGAGAGAGTGCCGGACCCCCGACGCTGACGCGGATCGATGACCTGAGCCAACGTCGTACGCAGGCCCGGGACGAGCGCGACCGGATCGGGTAGCTCCACTCCACCCACCCGGTCAGCAACAGCAGCGATCGACAAGGATGCGGACGCGGGCACGACTCTCTTCTGATGATCAAGACTGGCGTCAGAACCATCAGGGTCGTGCTCACACCCTCATCTCCGGCCGCGTGTCGCCGCAGCTCCACACTCACTCAACCGCGACTTTGCCGATCCCGGATGGGCGGCAGGAAGAGGAGCTTTTATCATGAAACGGGAGATGAGCACCCTAGGAAAGGCGACGATTGCTGCGGCCTTTCTGGCGGCGTGCGGCGCGCCGCCAGCGATTGCATGGGGTAGTACTCCGCCACCCAACGCGCAGGAAATCCCTTACGGGGTGATCAACGCCGCGGGCGCGCCCCCCATGCTTGCACCGGGTAGTACTCCGCCACCCAACGCTCAGAAAAACCCTTACGTTGTGCTCAACGCAGCCGCCGCCCGGGGCCCCATCACCGTAACGCCGCTTCGGGGTGGCGTTTACATGCTCCAGGGGTCAGGCGGAAACATCGGCGTGCTGCCGAGCAAGGACGGCGCCTTCATGGTGGACGTCGGAATCGCCGCAGCTTCCGGCTCGCGCTTACCTCGCCAGAGGCTGGAAAGCGCCCTGCAGAAGCTCGGGGCTTCCCACATCAGGTACCTGGTGAACACCCATTATCATTGGGACCACACGGACGGAAACAGCTGGGTCCACGAGCATGGGGCAACGATTATCGCCACCCCCGGTACCCTGCGCAACCTGAGCAAGTCCATCCGGGTGGTGGAATGGGCACACACCTTCACCCCAGTCCCTGCCGCCGCCCGACCGACCGTGCTCGTCGCCTCCGAGAAGACGTTCACCGTCGATGGAAAGCCGGTGCGGCTGCGTCCCTACGGCCCCGCCCACACCGACGGCGACCTCTCCGCCTATTTCACCAGGGCGGACGTGCTGTTCACCGGCGACACCTGGTGGAACGGTCTCTACCCGTTCATCGACCACGAGAGCGGCGGCGGCATCGACGGGATGATCCACGCCGCAAACCAGAACATCGCGATGGTGGGCGACGGCACGATCGTCGTTCCCGGGCATGGGCCGGTCGGAAGGCGCGCCGACCTGGTGGAGTACCGCGATATGCTCGTCGCCATTCGCAACCGCGTCGCCGACCTCAAGCGCAGGGGCCTTACGGTTGAACAGACCATTGCGGCCAAGCCCACCCAGCCCTTCGACGCCAAGTGGGGGCAGGGAGTCATCGGCCCGGACCTCTTCACCACGCTCGTCTATCGCGGCGTGTGAGGCACGTCAGTCATTCGCGCGATTTCTCGAGCGGATCCCAGCGTGCGTCTCCTGCGTGATCATCGTAGTTGCGCGGAGGGCCTGCCGCCGGCATTCGTGATCGTGGACGAGAACGACGTGCTCCGTGACGAGGGCGACGCCTACGCCCGCCGGCTCACCGAGGCCGGTGTGCCGACCACGAGCGTGCGCTACAACGGGACCATCCACGACTTCATGATGCTCGACGCGACGCGGATGCTTCTCCGGGCGGTTCCCGGTTTTCGGTGCAGGGAGCAGCCGCTCAAGCAACTCCTGCTGCCGGTCGGTCAGATCCGACGGATACCTGGCGCGTGTCCGCCTCGACTGCTGCGTCCTCGCACCGCTCCACAGTGAACGACCCTGCCACCATGATCACGTTAGACATGCCGGACCATCTCAACACGCTCTTAGAACGCGAGCCAGGCGGGCAGGACAAGGTGCCACACCTGCGCGGCGGGCGTGCCCATCGCCCCCGCCGGTGCGGGGCAGCGCTCACTTCTGACACGGCTGTCGGCACGATGCGGTCGAAGGAGATACAACCACCGTTTGCGCCGAGGAATCTGCGGCCACGCCCGCCTCTCACCGACCACCACGGGGCGCCCTCCCCTACTGGTTGTCGGGGTTCTCGGAGGCGCCAGTGAGCCGATCATCCGAAACGGACGGATCGGAAGCTTTCGGTCAACCATCCATCGCCAAGCCACTGAGGCGGACTTCGACTGCTCCGAACCGGCGCGCCCGGGAGAAATCGGGTGCGCATCGGCATCGAGTCCTCCTTAGGTCTAGATCGGCTGATGGCATACCAGACATCAGCACGCACCGAGCCCGCATCAGGCTAGAGGCACCTCCCACAAGTGGATAGAATTCTGTATCCTCGACCTTGCACGGTCGACCGCACATGTCGATCTACTTCTACATCCACATCAACTGCGATGATTACAGACAGTGCTATCCACAGCGGCCGCCTGCAGATTCTCGGAGCGATCTTGTGGGCGACGATCTCGGACACACCCTCAACAAGAATGGTATACCATTGAGACCGTCGCCGTGTGTAAGAGAGCACATGATCACCTGAAGCGACATCCCGATTAACGGGGGATGGCTCGCTGGATGAGGGAGGAGAGTTGATGGAAGCCATCACGAGGCGCCGCCACGGAGTCGGCGCCCGCGAGCCGCGGCGCGAGGATGCGCGGCACCTGGCCGGACGAGGCTCATTCGTCGCCGATCTGCGGCTGCCCGGGATGCGTGAGGTCGCCTTCGTCCGCAGCCAGACAGCACATGGACGCCTGGTAGCGGTCACCCCGCCGGACGGCGCCGGCACCGCGGTCTGGACTGCCGCCGACCTCTCGGCGATCGCCGAGCCGCTGACCGCCACGTCCACGCTGCCGGGATTCCGCACCGCGCCGCTGCCGAACCTCGCGGCGGACAAGGTGCGCTACGTGGGCGAACCGATCGCCCTGGCGATCGCTGCCACGCGGGCCGAAGCCGAGGACCTGGCGGCGGCGGTGCTCGTCGATATTGAGCCGCTGCCTGCCGTCGCCGACTTCCGCACCGCGTTGGCCAGGCGGTCTCTCGTGCACGAGGACTGGCCGGACAACGTTTTCGCGTCGACGTCAGGCGACTTCGGTGACGTGGACGGCGCGGCCGAGGAAGCCCACGTGTCGATCACTCGTGAGTACACGATGAACCGGCAGGCCGTGGTGCCGCTGGAGACCCGTGGCGTGGCGGCCCACTACGACCGCGCGGCCGACCAGCTCACCGTGTGGTCCTCGACCCAGACGCCCCACATGATCCGGGACATGATCGCCCTCCAACTGGGCGTCGAGAGCCGGCGCGTGCGGGTGATCGCGCCCGACATGGGCGGTGGCTTCGGCGCGAAGTGCTCGGTCTACCCCGAGGAGATCACGCTCGCCGCGATCGCTCTGCAGCTGGACCACCCGATCCGCTGGGTCGAGGACCGCTGGGAGGCGATGGTGGCCTCCACACAGGCTCGCGACCACTTCTACCGGGTCACGGCACATGCAGCCGAGGACGGCACGCTGCTCGGTGTCGACGCCGAGATCGTGGTGGACAGTGGCGCCTACTCGGTGCACCCGTGGACCGCGACGATGGACGCGACGATGGCTTCCGCCATGATCCCCGGCCCCTACCGCCTGCGGAACTACCGGTTCCGCACCCGGAGCGTGGCCAGCAACAAGACCCCGTCCGGCCCGTATCGCGGAGTAGCGCGGCCGGGCGCGTGCTTCGCCATCGAGCGCACCCTCGACGACCTCGCCTACGAGCTGGGCATCGAGCCCCACGTCATCCGCGAGCGCAACATGGTCACCCCGGCGGAGATGCCGTACACGTCGGTGACGAACAAGGTCTACGACAGCGGCAACTACGCCGAGGCGCTCCACCGGGCCGCCGTACTGATCGGGCACGACGCCTGGCGGGAGCGCCAGCGTGACGTTCCACGCGACGCCGGCCATCGCATCGGCATCGGCTACGGGTCGTTCACCGAGCAGACCGCCCACGGCTGTATCGAGTGGGCGTCCCGAGGCCTGGCGATCACGATCGGCACCGAGAGCGCGCGACTGGAGATGGACGCCACCGGGACGTTCACCCTGTCCGTCGGCATCAAGAGCCACGGTCAGAGCCTCGAGACGACGTTGGCGCAGGTCGTCAGCGAGGTGTTCGACGTCGATCCGGCCCGGATCACCGTGCTGCACGGCGACACCGCCCTCACCCCACGCGGCGACGGCACGTTCGCCTCCCGGTCGATGGTCATGGCCGGCGGTGCCACCTTCGGCGCCGCCTCCGCGCTCGCAACCAAGGTGAAGCGCATCGCCGCCGTGCTGTTGGACGAACAAGTCGACGTTCTCGAGCTTCGCGACGGTGCCGTGCGCGCCCCGAGCGGCTCGATCCGCTACGCCGAGCTCGCCAAGGAGTTCCTGTTCACGCCCGACCACGTGCCCGGGGTGGACGCGGGCCTGGAGGTCACCTACTTCTACCGGCCCGAGGTGCAGACAGGTGCGTTCACCTACGCCACACACGCCGTGGTGGTCGACGTCGACCTGGACACCGGCGACGTGACCCTGCTCGACTACGCGATCGTCGAGGACTGCGGCACCGTCGTGAACCCGCAGGTGGTCGACGGCCAGCTCATCGGCGGGATCGCCCAGGGCATCGGCACCGCGCTGCTGGAGGAACTCGTCTACGACGCCGACGGGCAACCGAAGTCCACCAGCTTCCTGGACTACCTGCTTCCCGGTGCCACCGAGGTACCGGAGATCAAGATCGAGCACCTCGAGACGCCGTCGCCGTACACCGTCTTCGGAATGAAGGGCGCAGGCGAAGGCGGCGCGATCGCCCCGCCGGCCGCGATCGCCAACGCGGTCACCGATGCGCTGCGCGAGTTCGGTGCGCTCGTCAACGAGACACCGATGACGCCCGCCCGGGTGTGGGCGGCGCTGGAGAGTGCGCGCAAGCCGGACGTGGAGGAGGCAGCCTGATGAAACCAGCGCCCTTCACCTACCACCGGCCGGCCGCCGTGGTCGAGGCGGCGGAGCTGCTGCACGACCTCGAGGACGCGAAGGTCCTGGCAGGTGGCCAGAGCCTGCTACCGATCATGAACATGCGACTGGCCGAACCTTCGCATCTGGTCGACATCACCAGGATCGCCGAGCTGCGGGCAACCTCGGTGGACGACGCGGGAGCGCGCTACGGGGCCGCCACCACGCACATGATGATCGAGGACCAGCTGGTGCCCGATGTGACGGACGGTCTGCTGCCGCATGCCGCCGCCGGGATCGGCTACCGGGCGATCCGGACCCGGGGGACCGTCGGCGGCAGCCTGGCGCACTCCGACTCCAGCGCCGAGTGGCCCACGGTCATGTCCGCTCTTGACGCCGCCGTGCACGCCGTGTCGACGCGGGGGCGGCGGCGGATCCCGGTGCGCGAACTGTTGATCGGGTTCTTCTCCACCACCCTCGACGCGGACGAGCTGATCGTCGCCGTCGAGGTTCCGCGACTCTCCCCGGGCACCACGTGGGGGATGTACAAGATGGCCAGGAAGCCGGGGGAGTTCGCCGAGTCGCTGGCCGTGGCACTTCGCCGGCCGGACGGCGACGAGTTGTGGCTGGGAGCCGCGCGTGACACCCCGGTGCGGCTGCGGCACACCGAGACCGTGATCGCGGACCGTCCCGCGCCCGAGATCACCGTCGCCGACCTCGCCGACGCCGTCGGTGCCGACACCGGCAGCGAAGGACATTCCCGGCAGCTGCACGCGGTGGCCACTCTCCGCGCGCTACGGGCCGCTGAACGAGAGGCCTCTCATGTCTGACAACGATCACGTCACCGTGCAGCTCACCGTCAACGGCCGCAAGCTGGAGGTCACGGTGCCCTCGCGCACCACGCTGGCCGACCTGCTGCGCGACCACCTGCACCTGACCGGCACCCACCTCGGCTGCGAGCAGGGCGTCTGCGGTGCCTGCACGGTGCGGGTGGACGACCTGCCCATGCGCTCCTGCCTCACCCTGGCGGCCTCCTGCCAGGACGCCGAGGTGGTGACGATCGAAGGACTCGCCGACGCCGACGCCGACCGCGTACGTGCCGCGTTCTCAGAGGAAGGCGCGCTGCAATGCGGCTTCTGCACACCGGGAATGGTGATCGCCGCGCACGATCTGGTGCGCCGCAGGCAGTGCCTATCCCGTGACGAGATATGCACCGGGATGGCGGGGAACGTCTGCCGCTGCACCGGTTACAACGGCATCGTCCGCGCGGTGCACAGGGCGACCGAGAGCGGCATCGAAAACGAGAACGCCGGTTGAGACCGGCAGCTGAGAGGAGTCGACATGGAGCTCGTCAACGAGTTCACCGTTCCCGCCACCCCGGCGGATGCGTGGAAGCTGCTCACCGACGTCGAACGCATCGCGCCATGTCTGCCCGGCGCGACCGTCGAGTCACAGGGCGGAGATACCTACACAGGCACGGTGTCGGTCAAGGTCGGCCCGATCAAGGTCGGATACGACGGCACCGTGGCATTCCGTGAACTGGATCCCGCGGCGTTGCGGATGGTCCTCGATGCACGGGGCAAAGAGCGGACCGGCAAGGGCTCGGCCGCCGCGGCGATCACTGTCGATCTGCACGACGACGGAGCGGGCGGCACCAGGGTGCAGGTGCGCACGGACCTGCAGATCACCGGCAAGGTCGCGCAGTTCGGCCGCAGCGCGATGGCCGACATCTCCGCCCGCCTGATCGACCAGTTCGCGGCCAACCTCGCGTCGTTGTTCATCGCGGACCCGACGAAGGACCCCGTCGGAGTGCTCGGCGCGTCACCTGCGGGGCCGGCAGCCGCGTCGACAGTGGGTGCGGCGACGGCCGGCGAGCTGGATGCGCTCGCGCTCGCCGGGCCGTTGCTGCGTCGGACCGTGGCGCCGGCGCTCGGCTTCGGTGTGGGAGTTCTGCTTACGTGGCTGGTGGCTCGGCTTCGAGTTGCTCGTACTGCAGCACTGCCCGCTGTGCAGTCCTGATGTGCACCTTCATGATCATTTCCGCTGTCTCGCCGTCGTGCGCGCGAAGAGCGTCGATGAGCTCTCGGTGATGTCCGACGCTGCGCCAGAGGTCGCGCTCGGTGTAGCGCAGGTACGTACGCCGCACCAGCGGCAGGCCGAAAACCCCGTTGAGCAGGTAGATCAAACTGTCGTTACGGGTGGCATCGAGGATCAACCTGTGGAACTCGTTGTTCAGCGCCGCCGCTCGTTGCCGTGTCGAGTCGTCTTCGGTGATGGCCCGCTCGTACTCGCTGAGGTTCGATTCGAGTTTCGCCAGTATGGAGTCGTCGGCCTTCTGCGCGGCGAGGGAGGCGACGTATCCCTCCGTGATCGCGCGCAACCCGTAGATCTCGATGATCTGCTCGCGGGACCAGGCCACCACCTGCGCGCCCCGGTTCCGCTCCAGGCGCACCAGGCCCTCGGAGCTCAGTTTGTTCAGGGCTTCGCGGACAGGTGTCCGGCTCACTCCCATTGACATCGCGAGAGACCTCTCGCGCAGCCAACTACCGGGAGCGAACTCACCCGTAGCGAGCCGTTCGACGATGTCGACGTACGCCCTACGCGCTGCCGAGGACGCGTCTTCCGTCGCGATGGTCTCGTCATCTGTCATCGTCAAGCCCCTCTGACCAGCGAGTTTACCGAAGTTCCCGGACCGGGACACTGAGGAGTTCCCCTGACCGTCCACCGCATCCGAATGATCGTCCCGAGGTCGAACACCACGGTGGAGAGCGAGGTGCCCGAGCTGCTCCGCCGGTATGGGGCCGCCACGGGTGAGGCATGCACCACCCATTCACGTCGCGCCGTCCTGCACACTGTCGATCCCGAGTCGCCGCATAAGATGGTAACGGAAGGTGATCGGTGCGCCACCGAGCTCGCCGATGCGCGGATTGAGTCGATCGGGTATGCCTGCCCGATCGCATTGATGGCGAAGGGAGCACGTGCGCACGAGCGGATCGAGCCCCAATTGGCCGGGTTGACAGCGGCCTCCGCGGCGCCGGTGCCCTGGTCCCACGATCCTCGAGCTGGGGTTTCAACGGGCTGCGATCGTGACGCCATATCTGCCGGAACTGATGGATCTCGTCGTTCGCCATGGGTCTGCCGGTGCTGACGGCAGCCACCTCAGCCACACGTGAGCTGCGGAGAGCGCTGGATGTGCTGGCGCAGGTGCCGAGCGCCGGCACTGCACTGGAGAGCGGGCCGGCAACTCAGTTGACGTCCACGCCGCGGTTTTCCAGGTAACGGAGGCAGCTGGTCAGGCTGGCGAGTAGGTGCTGGTTGAGCACCTCGGCCGTGCCATCCGGGTCGCGGGCACGGATCTTGCGAACGAGCTGAGTGTGCTCGCGTGCGGCGGCGGCTAGCCGGTTCGAATCCGGCAGGCTGCTCATCACATAGCGCTCGCAGGTGTTCCACAGCATGCAGAGATGGCGTTGTAGCACTCCGTCACCGCCCGCGCGAAAAAGTGCGAAGTGGAATTGGCGATGGGCGTGCAGCATCTCCTCCGACACGTGTGGAACGTGCTTGTCGGACAGATCCCGCATCTGCGCCAGCCAGTACCCCATTTCGTCTACGACCGAGCGATCCTCAGCCAGTGCCGCGCGGCGCGCGGCGATCGGCTCGACGGCTTGCAGGATCTCGAACGAGTCGCGCAGATCGCGCACACTCAGCTCGCGTACCACAGTGCCACGGCGCGGCAGGTTGTCCACCAACGACTCGGCTTCCAGCTCGCGCACAGCCTCACGCAGTGGAACCCGACTCACGCCCAGCTCGTCGGCGAGATCATAAACACGAACCTTCGCGCCGGGAGGAAGCACGCCGAGCACGATTCTGTTGCGGAGCTGCTCGGCGACGTAATCCGTGATCGTGCCAGGGGTCCTCGTCGTACCGAACTGGCCGCCTGTGATCGACACCGACACGCTGTCTCCAGTCCCTCGACGACGCTAGTGGATAGGATACAGTCTTCTAGATCCTGCGTGCTTGGCATGCCCGCGCAACATGCACTTGGGACGACGAGCTTCTATCTGAGCCCGTAACGGCGGTGCCTGTCTGCGCCGGAGCAATCGTCAAGACCTGTGGATGAAGATCTTTTAGGCTGCTTCGGGTTGATGGGTTTCGTCGGGTCGTTCGACGAGCTTGCCGTTGACGAACACCGCGCCGGCGCGGACGAGCGCGACGAGGTGCGGGGCGTTGACCGCTCGCCAGCGGTCCTGGGCGGCCTCGATGAGCTTGAACGCCATCGCGAGCCCGGCCGCGCGTGAGCCGGGACCGCGAGTGATCTTCGTGCGGTGCCGCACGGTCGCGAAGGTCGACTCGATGGGGTTCGTGGTTCGCAGGTGGATCCAGTGCTCGGCCGGGTAGTCGTAGAACGCCAACAGCACCTCGAGGTCATCAGTGATCTTCGCGACCGCCTTGCCGAACTTCGCGCCGTAGACGGCCTTGAACGACGTGACGGCGTCGAGGGCGTGCTGCTTGTCCTCGGCGTTCCAAATCTCGGCGAGGGCCTTCTTCGCCCCGGGATGCGCGCTCTTGGGCAGCGCACCCAGAACGTTGCCGATCTTGTGGAACCAGCAGCGCTGCTCCCGCGTGGTCGGGAACACCTCGCGCAGCGCGCCCCAGAACCCGAGCGCGCCGTCGCCCATCGCGAGGACCGGGGCGTGCATACCGCGCCGTGCGCAGTCGCGCAGCAGATCCGCCCAGGACTCCATAGATTCCCGGTAGCCGTCGGTCAGCGCGACGAGCTCCTTCCGCCCGTCCGCGCGAACGCCGATCATCACGAGCAAGCACAGCTTGTGCTCCTCGAGGCGGATGTTGACGTGGATCCCGTCAACCCACAGATAGACGTAGTCCACACCCGACAGATCCCGGGTGGCGAACGCGCGCTGCTCGGCCTTCCATGTCTCGGTCAACTTCGTGATCACCGGCGCCGACAGGCCGGCCGAGGAGCCGAGGAACTGCCCCAGGGCGGGCACGAAGTCTCCGCTGGACAGGCCGTGCAGGTAGAGCAGCGGCAGCACCTCGGTGACCTTCGGGGTCTTGCGGCACCAAGCCGGCACGATCGCCGAGGAGAACCGGGCCCGCTCGCCCGTCTCGGGATCGACGCGCCGATCGTTGACTCTAGGCGCGATCACCTCCACCGCCCCGGCGCTGGTCAGGACCTCGCGAGCCTGGTGGGAGCCGTTGCGCACCACCAGCCGGCGCCCGCTGGAATCGCGCTCGCCGATGTGGCGGGCGATGTAGTCGTCGACCTCGGCCTGCAGTGCTTCGGCCAGCATCCTGCGGGCGCCTTCGCGGACGAGCTCGTCGATCAACGACGCACCACCGCACCGGCGGTCGTCATCGGCGTCGGCAGCTCCAGGAACTACGGTGAGCACGGGTCGTACCTTCCCGACCGGCGTTGGCGCGCCGGCCTTGCTTGAGAGCCTCAAGATCACCGGGAGGGTACGACCCACCCTCGTGATCCACAGGTTTCAAGCATTGCTCCTGCGCCGGACACCCGAGCCGCAGCACGGTGGGAGACATCCCCCGATTGCGGCAGCACCGCAGACACGTCGGACATCATCACGAATGCCGGCGGCAGGCCCTCCGCGCAACTACGATAACCACGCAGGAGACGCACGCTGGGATCCGCTCGAGGAAATCGCACGAATGACTGACGCGCCTCACACGCCGCGATAGACGAGCGTGGTGAAAAGGTCCGGGCCGATGACCCCCTGCCCCCGCCTGGCGTCGAAGGGCTGGGTGGGCTTGGCCGCAATGGCCTGTTCAACCGTAAGGCCCCTGCGCTGGTAACGACGAGCTCCGGCACGCCAACTGCTGCGGGACTTGCTGTGTTCGATCCTCGTCGACCTCGAACGGCGGCTCGATGTCGCCGCGAACTCCGCCTGCTGTTTCTCCGTGGTGGGTAACTTCGGCTGAGAATTGGGCGCCGGGACGCGGCGCATCATCACCGCGCTGCGACGCGGCGGGGCCACCCATACCTGGGGCGGACTCTCGCGGCGCAGCACGCATAGCCGCGGCTGAACCGGACAACGACCTCGGAGTTGCTGTGGCCCATCTCGGGCCAGCCCACATGCGCGGAGTGACGGTGCCGGCCGCGGATGTGGCAAGCACCGAATGGGTCCTGGACGCAGAGTTCATCCATTGCGTGGAAGCCGAGCTGGGCCTGTGCCCAAACGTCCTCCTGAATCGGTCGGAGTTTGCTCTCTCATCAGCGTAGGAGGTTCGTCGGGGTATCCGGAGACATGACGGTCCCGGCCAGCGAGCACACCGGTGACGGCCTGTGGGACGAGGACCGCGATGAGCAGCAGAAGCGGAATCGTCCATCCGTTGGTTGTCTCGTGGACGACGCCCAGCCCGAGTGGACCGAGCGCTGCCAGCACATAGCCGATGCATTGCGCCATGCTGGACAATTGCGCCGTGTGCCGGCTGTCCGGTGCCCGCTGCACGATGTAGAGCAGAGCCAGGCTTGTCGCGGTGCCCTGGCCGATTCCGAGCAGCAAAATCCACAAATACGTCCCGGCGGTCGGTGCGACCGACAATCCGCCGAGGGCAATCGCGTAGAGCAACGAGCTGCTCACCACGAGCGCTGCAGCCCGGGGCACCCGTCCCGCGAGCGTCGGCGCCAGGAATGCCCCGACAATGCCCACGACATTGCTCAGCGACAGCATTGTTCCCGCAGTTACGCCGCTCATTCCTGCGTCGACCAGCAGGGTCGGCAGCCAGGCCGCAACCGTGTAGTAAGTCATCGACTGCAAACCCATGAAGCAGGTGACCGCCCAGGCAAGCGGGTTGCGCCAGAGCCCCCTCACCGGGTGCGCGGCCGCCTGCATATCGGCGACCGAAACCCGGTTGGGCCGGCGAACCTGCGGCAGCCATACGATAATCGCCACTATTGCAGGCACGGCCCATAACGCAATCACAGGTCGTCAACCGAGCCCAGTAATCCTCGCCAGTGGGACGGTTAATCCCGCGGCGAGGGCGGGGCTCGCGAAGAGCGTCACGGTGTAGAGCCCGGTCATGAGGCCGACCCGGCTGGTGAAGTCGCGTTTGATCAGCCCCGGAAGTAGCACGTTGGCAACCGCAATGGCCGCGCCGATCAACACCGTGCCGGCGAGGAGTGCCGCTAGTGGCTGCAGGAGGCGGATCGCTGCACCGGCCGAGATCAGAACCATGATGAGCAGTAGCGTCGGTTCCATCCCGATCCGACGGCCGAGCCGAGGGGCCAGCGGCGCCAGCACACCGAAGCACAGCAAGGGCACAGTGGTCAGCAGCCCAGCTGCCGACGCCGACAGCCCTGTGTCGGCACGGATCGCACCCAGCAGCGGAGACACTGCGACCACCAGCAGCCGCAGGTTCACTCCTAGCAGGATGACGCCGACGGCCAGGAGCAGCGTGGAACGAGCCCGCGTCATCGTCGTGCCACGTCGATCGTCGCGAGCTGATCGCCACCCATGCCATCGACTCCATCGGTGGCTTGCGGCCACTCGACCGAGTCGACGGTCTCGCTTAGGTGGCCGCCTGCACGAGCACTCGCGACGTCAAGAATGTCGGCCTTGCTGTCGCCGTCGATCTCTCCACGCGTACGGCGCCGGCCAGCCCACTCGATCAGAGCCAGCAGAGCGCTGTCGCCCAGATTGCTGTGCTTCATCGACCTGAGCTGCACGTCCACCTCATTACAACCATCCCAACATCCTATGTTTAGTCCCAAAGAAGTCCTGACCGGCATCATCGATCAAATCAGGCCGGCCTAGCGTGCGAATCGAGCGTCGGCCCACCACCCGCTGCCGCGTCTAGTCATCCTCAGTACTCACGGAATTGACATCGAGTTTCTTACAACGCGAGTCGTCTACAACGCGTTCTGCGCAGATTCACCGCGTACCCCGCGATCGCGGTGACATGCACGATCCAACCCCAGCCACGCACGGACATCCCGACCGGACAACTCGGGCGATGCAGAACGGGTGTCCGCAACATCACGTCAAGGATCTGACCGAAAGCCGCAGACGGGAACCCGTGCACGAGCGGCCTCGATACCGCTCCCCCGCCCCGTGACGAACGCGAGCCTTCCAGCCGGTGTCACGCGCCCCCCAGGCGCGGTGCACCCTACTTGCATACCATCTCCTGGCGCCGTTCGGCCAGTGATCTACATCGGACGATCTCCCCTCAAGTCCGGCAGCCCCGGAGAGGTGACGACGACAGGTACCACTCCATGTCGAGCCGAGGCGCGGGCGCTTGACATGCACCGCGGTGGCACCCACACTCCGAGAATAGAATTCTATCTACTCTCTGGCAAGCTGGCTTTACGATCTATCGGCCAGAGCGCCTTACAAGTGGCATACCATCAACTCGGAGATGCGAGAGGAGGGGTCGATCTCGATGCGTGTTGCCGATCTCTTTCGAACGCGCCGGATCGCAGGCAGGCGAAGCTGGATCTAGCGACCGGCGCTCGTCGTGGCGGACCAGCGCCAGTACCCGGATCCGGCGCCGTTGCTGCAGCGGCGTGAGCGGACCTCCCGACGGGGCCGTGCCAGGCAATGCTGCTCACGGCTGGGCTCTGGCTCGCCGTGCAGTCCATCATCTCGCAGGTCCCGGGCCTGCCCATCGATGGGCTGGACTACCACGCGTATGCCGTCACCACGGCATTCGCCCCCTGTTCTCGGTGTACGGACGCGCTCTCGAAGGCGTCCGAAAGCCCGCCCAAGGGTGCGTCCAGATGCAGTAAATCTCCGAGAGGCGATGCTGTCAGTGGTTCCGCGAGTGAGTCACCCCGACTACAGGCTACGTATCCCAGAAACCGACACAAGCAGTGAGAAGAGCGCCCGTGGTCTTCAACAGAGTTTCGATCCCCAATGTCGACCTCGATGGTCACGCGCGATCACCCTGGAGATCACCTCAGCACCGCCGGCCGAACGGTCCGCCGGTAACGGTCCGCCGGTTCACGCTGCCGACCGGGTTGTCGGACGCGCCGATCCTGGCCGATAACCGAACATCTGCGCGTCGTGGTCTCCCACGGCGAGGTATGTGTCGACGCTCCGGAGAAGGAGGTTGACGATCGGTGCACCGATCGATCTCGAGCCTCCTCGACCCGCGCCGTACAACGCCGCCACCGGTGATTCCGATCTGACCCACCCAGCCACGAGAACACACGGAGAGGCCCATGCCCGACGACGATGTGACCACCGGCAACGGCCGGCCGGTCGAACGCAAGCTGACCACCGCCGCAGGCGCACCCGTGCCCGACAACCAGAACGTCGAGACAGCCGGCCCCCGCGGCCCGATGCTCCTGCAAGACATCTGGTTCCTGGAGAAACTCGCCCATTTCGACCGCGAGGTCATCCCCGAGCGACGCATGCACGCCAAAGGCTCCGGAGCATTCGGCACCTTCACCGTCACCAACGACATCACCCGCTACAGCAAAGCGAAACTCTTCGCACAGGTCGGCAAGACCACCGAGATGTTCGTCCGGTTCTCGATCGTCGCCGGCGAACGCGGAGCCGCCGACGCCGACCGCGACATCCGCGGATTCGCCGCGAAGTTCTACACCGAGGAGGGCAACTGGGACCTCGTCGGCAACGACGTCCCGGTGTTCTTCTTCCGCGACCCCCTCAAGTTCCCCGACCTCAACCACGCGATCAAACGCGACCCACGCACCAACATGCGCAGCCCGAAGAACCAATGGGACTTCTGGAGCTCCCTGCCCGAGTCACTACACGTCGTGACCATGATCATGAGCGACCGGGGCATCCCCGCCTCCTACCGCCACATGCACGGCTTCGGATCACACACCTTCAGCTTCATCAACGCCGACAACGAACGATTCTGGGTCAAGTTCCACCACCGCGTACAACAAGGAATCAAAAACCTCACCGACGCCGAAGCCGCCGCCGTCATCGCCGGAGACCGCGAAAGCTCACAACGCGATCTCTACGAGGCCATCGAACGCGGTGAGTTCCCACGCTGGAAACTGTGCGTCCAGATCATGCCCGAAGCCGACGCCGCGACCGTGCCCTACCACCCCTTCGACCTCACCAAAATCTGGCCGAAGAGCGACTACCCACTGATCGAGATCGGCGAATGGGAACTCAACCGCAACCCCGACAACTACTTCGCCGACGTCGAACAAGCCGCGTTCAACCCCGCCGCCGTCGTCCCCGGAATCAGCTTCTCACCCGACAAGATGCTGCAAGGACGACTCTTCTCCTACGGCGACACCCAGCGCTACCGCCTCGGCGTCAACCACCACCAGATCCCGGTCAACACCCCACGAGCACCCGTAAACAGCTACCACCGCGACGGCCCCATGCGCGTCGACGGCAACTACGGCAGCACCCTGCACTACGAACCCAACAGCTACGGGGTGTGGCAGGAACAACCCGGCTACCGCAACCCACCAGAGCCCATCGGCGCAGTCGCCGACCACTGGGACTTCCGACAAGACGACCACGACTACTACAGCCAGCCCGGCAACCTCTACCGAAAGATGAACCCAGACCAGCAACAAGCACTGTGCCAGAACACCGCACGCGCCATGATCGGCGTCCCCACCGAGATCAAACAACGCTGGATCGACCACTGCACCAAAGCCGACCCCGACTACGGCACCGGCGTCGCCGAAGCCATCGCGGCCCTCGACTGATCCAGGGCCTCACGCGGCACGATCCGGCGCCGCCGTTGATGTCGCTGTTGACCGGCGCCCGAAGCGAAGAGCTACGCGCCCTGCATTGGCACGAGGTCGACCTCGACGGACGTTCGGACGCCAGCCCGCCGATACCCCCATCGGTCGCGGTCTACCGATCCATCCGCGCCGGCGGCGACACCAAGACCGTCACATCACGCCGGCGACTCGCGATGCCACAACGCTGCGTCGACGCACTCCACCGCCACCGCAACCACACCCACCACCACCAGACGCGCTCGTTATCGCCACAGCCAACGACACCGCGCTCGACGCCCACAACGTCCGCCGGTCATTCCGCCACGTGAACGCCGCCGCCGGCCTCAACCCCGCCGCGTGGACACCCCGCGAACTCCGCCACAGCTTCGTATCCCTGCTCCCGGCATCGGGAGTCCGCAACCAGGACACCTCCCGCCTCGTCGCACACAGCAGCACCGCAGTGACCGAACGGGTCTACCGCCACCAACTGCAGGCCGTACTCGACGAGGGCACCACAGCAATGGACGACCTCTTCCCACGCAACTCGCCAGACAAGCCCAGCCTTTCCCCAGGCAGAAACGCTGATGGGCGGCTCCCCCGACTTAGGGAACCGCCCATCGTGCCGTCGGGACGACAGGATTTGAACCTGCGACCCCTTGACCCCCAGGACGTGCGGGCAAGCATCCGTGCACGTCATAAGCGCTCGTCCAAGCGCGAGATGTCCGCTCCGGTTCCACATGAGCAGCCACACGCACAACGTGTGGTCCCCGGCTGGTCCCCGACCGCTCTAACCTCGACCGCTCGCGCACACGACTGCGCTGACGAACCGTCGATCACAATCACGACCTCCTGTGGCAATGGTGCCGGAACATGCCGTGATCGGGCATGGAGCACAGATCAGACGCGTGGTCCGCCAAGGGCGGACGGTCCACCAGAGATCGGTCGATTTCTGCGTGGATTGCGAACGCGTGCGTCAACGCATTCATCGATGGCCGGTCATCAGCAAGCCCTATGGACACGCGGGAAGTCCACGAGCAGAAATGCGTTGGGATGAACGTAGGTTGTACGGACGACCGACAGAACCGGACCACAATCCCAGGCTGCTTCGCCGGAACCCCGTACACCTCTGCACAGTTGGACGCTCGCCGGGGACTCACCGTCGCACTGCCCGGCAACCATACGGGTCCGATGAACGCACCAGCACCGCCACGATGTTCCAGGTCCAGACCCGACTCGCTCTGCTCGTCACTGAGCAGACGGGTCGCTTGCAGTCAAAGGACGGGAAATTGACCGAGACCAACAGAACGACTGGTTTCGTGGCGTGCCGTGGTCACGGTCTGGCACGTCTCTTTTCGATCCGACTCTTCAAGGAGTTCCTGTGTCTGGTGTGGACGTGTTCGACTACGTGATCGTGGGCGCCGGTAGTGCTGGTTGCGTGCTGGCCGGGAGGTTGAGTGAGGACCCGGGCCGGCGGGTGTTGCTTCTGGAGGCCGGGGGTGAGGACACGGCGCCGGCGGTGCGGATCCCCGCAGCATTCCCGACGCTGATCGGTACCGAGTGTGACTGGGGCTATAGCACCGTCAGACAGACCCACACCGGCACCTCGGTCCGCATGCCGCGCGGCCGGATGCTCGGCGGGTCCTCCTCGCTCAACGCCATGGTCTACATCCGAGGCAACCGCGCCGACTACGACGGCTGGCGTGACCATCACGGCGCGGCCGGTTGGGGGTTCGACGACGTGCTGCCCTACTTCGTCCGCGCGGAGGGCAACAACCGCCTGGCCGGGCCGCTGCACGGCACCGACGGGCCGTTGCGGGTCGAGGACAAGGTGTTCGATCACGAGGTCTGCCTGGCCTGGGTGGAGTCAGCGGTCAAGTGGGGGCTGCGGCGCACGGACGACTTCAACGGCGAGTCCCAGATGGGGGCCGGTCCATTCCAGCTGACCTGCCACGACGGGCAGCGCTGGTCCGCGGCGGATGCCTACCTGCGGCCGGCCTTGGGAAGGCCCAACCTCGAGGTCCGCACCGGCGCGCAGGTGACCAGGGTGGTCGTCGAGAACGGCCGCGCGGTCGGTGTCGTCTACCGCGAGCGTGACGGCGCCGGCAAAGACGACGAGGTCGCCGTCCGTGCCGACGCGGAGATCCTGCTGTGCGGCGGAAGCATCAACTCCCCGCAGCTGCTGTTGCTCTCGGGTATCGGTCCCGCCGACCACCTCCGTGAGTTCGGCATCGACGTCGTCGTGGACCTAGCAGGAGTCGGGTCGAACCTGCACGACCACCCCACGGTGCCGGTGATCCAGGTGATCACGGTCCCAGACCTCGCCGACCTCGCGGCGACCGCGGAGGCACAGACGCTTTGGGCCGAGCGCCGGCGCGGCCCCCTGGCCACCAGCCCCTCCGAGATGTGCGCCTTCTTCTCCACCCGAGGTTCACTGACCGTGCCCGACATCCAGGTGCACGCCGGCGCGGTGCCGTTCGCGGATATCCTCGCCCCCACCGGTCGCCCCAGTTTCACGACCGCCGTCTCCCTACTCGCACCCCGCAGCCGGGGCACCCTCAGACTGCGATCGGCCGACCCGCTGGCCCATCCGGAGATCGACCTCGCGTTTTATGACGACCAGCGCGACCTCGACGACCTCCTCCGCGGATTGCAGAACACGATCGCCATGACAGAGGCCGACCCCGTGGCGCAGTACCTGGTCGAACCGCTGCTTCCGATCCCGACCGACCTCGACGAGGGTGCCCTGGCCGCCTACGCCCGCCGATGGACGCAGACCATGTACCACCCGGTCGGCACCTGCGCGATGGGCACAGGCGACGACGCCGTCGTGGACCCCCACCTGCGGGTGCGCGGGATAGACGGACTGCGCGTGGTGGACGCCTCGGTGATGCCACAGATCGTGCGGGGAAACACGAACGCGGGCACGATTATGATCGCTGAAAAGGCCGCTGCTCTCATCCGCAGCTGATGCAGATCCAGGAGGTCCGTGTCTTCTTGGTCGTGGCGGAGGAGGGCGGGGTGTCGGCAGCGGCACGAAAGCTGCACATCAGCCTGTCAGCCGGTCGCAGACGGTGTTTTCCTTCGAGCGCCAACTTGGGGTGAAGTTGTTGATCCCCAACAATTCCGGGTTCCACGACCGACGCAGGCGCGGTTCTGGTGCGTGAGGTGTCCGAAGCAACATCCAGAGCGAGTGCCGACGCCCCGGGGCTATGCAGCCACAAGGCCGGTAAACCGGCTGGTCGTGTCGATGTTCCGGAGGCGGGTGAGCAGCGCGTCGCGTCCCAGCCGCTGCCGGAGAAGTCCACGGGCGTCGCGGAACTTGGCCTCCAGCTCGTCCCGGGTCAGCGGTGCGCGATGGTCCCCACGCGGAACGTTGGCCCGCTCACTCAGCGTGCCCCGGTTCTCCGTCTGCACCTCCACCGCTGCGTAGGAGAACTTCCAGTCGGCCGGGCCGACCGGCGGGATCGCCGACTCGGTGACCTCGACGCGTTTCACGAGCCTGTGGACTTCAGGACGGGTGACGGACTCGTCGGTGAAGGTGCGTAGTCCGAGTGCCTGATCCAGCAGCGCCGCCGCGGCGACATACTCGCCGCTGAACTTGCCCTGCAACCCTGTGCTCGGACGGTGGTGGATCAGCGGATCCATCCCCCCGGCTCCATCGTCACCCGGATCGAGCGCACCTCCGCCGGATCCAGCCGTTCCCGCTCCGCCAGCCGCAGTGCGGCGTCGGCGGTGCGCTGAGTGAAGTACCAGGCGGGGTGCTTCTTGACGTTGATGTCGTGGCGTCGCAGCGCCCACAGCTGCTCCAGCGCAGCGAGCACATTGCCGAGCCGGGTGCAATCGCCGTAGAGCGCGAAGTAGCCCAGCGGCGACTCCAGCTGCGCAGGGTCGGCAGTGAAGCCGCCCGCGGCGAGGCTCGCCGCGAGCACGGCGTCGCGGGCCGCAGCCCGGCGTGCAGGGGGATCAGATCGGTGAGCAGGTCCAGCGCCGGGGTCACCGCAGCACCTCGCCCTTCGTCTCCGGCAGCGTGAGGATCACAAGGAACGCGATAGCCGCGCCCGCGGCCACGTACCAGAAGAACGCCTCGGCGACACCCCCAGCGGACAGCAACTGGATGACCAGCGGCGCCGTGCCGCCGAAGAGGGCACTCGTCAGGTTGTACCAGGTGCCGATGCCCAGACCCCGCAGCGCTGTGGGGAACAGCTCGCTCATCACGGCCGCCACGATGGAGGTCATCATCGTGTAGAGCCCGAGGCCGACGCAGAACACGACGAGCAGGTTGCCCAGCCCCGGTTTGATCAGCCCGGACAGCGGGACGATCAGCACCGCCGTCGCGGCCGACCACACCAGCATCTGCGGCTTGCGTCCGAACCGGTCCGACACCGCTCCCATTGGGTACTCCAACACCACGAACAACACGGTCGCGATCAAGAGAGCGATGAAGACCTCGTTCGCGCTGGCGCCACGGACGGTCACCGCGAAAGGGGTGAGCGCGGAGAAGAAGGTGTAGTAGCAGAGGGCGAAGAGCGGGATGAAGCCCACGAGCTGGCCCACGACCTTCGGGTGCTCCCTCAAGGTCGTCAGGAGCGGGTGGCGCAGGGCCTGCGCCGCGACCTTGTTCGCCTCGAACTGGTCGGTCTCCGGCATCGCCCAGCGCAGCCACAGCCCGACGAAGCCGAGCGCGCCCCCGATGAGGAACGGGATCCGCCACCCGTACGAGGCCATTTGCGCGGCGTCGAGCGTCTGGGTCAGTAACGCACCGAGCAGCGACGCGAGGAGCACGGCGGAACCGGTCGAGATGGGTAAGAACGACGAGTAGCGGCCTCGGCGCTGCGGCGGGGCGATCTCGGCCAGATACGCCGACGCGTTGGGCACCTCACCGCCCAATGACATGCCCTGCGCCACGCGGGCGATGAGCAGCAGCGCCGGCGCGAGCCATCCCACCATCGCGAACGTGGGCAGCAGCCCGATAACGAGCGACCCGCACGCCATCAGCAGGATCGTCACAAGCATCGCCGTCCGTCGCCCGTGCAGGTCGGCGAACCTGCCCAGCAGCCAGCCCCCCAGCGGCCGGAAGAAGAACGCGACGGCATACGTGGCCAGGGTGCCGATCAGCGCCAGCGCCGCATCCTCCTTGGGGAAGACCTGCGTAGCGAAGAAGATGCTGAACGTGACGTAGATCGTCCAGTCGTAGAATTCGATGGCGTTCCCGATCGACGCGGCGACCAGCGCGCGGGTGGGCAACCGGCGCCGGCCGGAGATGCCGTCGGCTGGACCGGGCGATGCGGGTGTCGTCGGATCGGACATAGCGACCCCGGCTGGTGGCGACGAAGGACCAGCCGAGGGTAGATACTGACGGCGCCATCGTCACCGGCTGAGACGCTGCCGGTCCGCAGTAGCCACCCGGAGCATCGCGCCGTGATTTTCGCCCCGCGCGCGCCCTCGATAGTCGGCGAGATCGAGCACCACCGGACTGATCGTCGGTGGTCTGCCCAAGGCCGAGGGCTAGGCGTCGGGGTTCGCCGTCGTCACCGACGGTCGTCGCGCCAGGCGAGCAGTTCCTTCAGCGGGGCGAGGTCGTATCCGTCGTCGGCGGGGTGGATCTCGGCGGTGTAGAGGGTGACGCCCTCGGCCGCGTAGTCGTCGGCGGCCGCAATTCCGGGCCAGTCGATCGCCCGCTCGATCTCCGCCTCGTCACGGCCGGCAGCGGCCGCGTGCTCCCGCACCAGGTCGTTCTTCCGGCGGAAGGTCTCGATGTCCAGGAAGCTGTGCCAGATGTGCGCATGCTTCCCGACCAGGGGCAACGTCTTCCGCTCCCCGGATCCGCCGATCAGGATCGGAATCCGCCGCAGCGGCCTGGGCCGCAACTGCTCCACGCCCCGAGCGTCGTCCAGGACTCGAAGTTGTTCACATCGGGCTGCTCCGCCAGCAGAACCTGCCCCTCGCTCGTCAGCTCCACGAACGGCTTGTGGAAATGGTCATGACCGAACACGACGTCGACACCCATGTCCTCGGCACCGAGCACCGCGTCACGCCACGTCTGATAGTCGGGCGTTCCGCCGGGCCACATCTGAACACCGATACGCACACGACGAGTCATCGCCCGTCAACTCCATCTCGCTCGGCAATCGGAATTGCGCAGGTACTGACAGCGACGAGCGATCCTTCCGGCGGTCGCCTGCGCACCCTGCGTCAGTCCCAACGCCCGGCTTTCCGCGGCCTTCCCACTCGGTCACGGGTCCTGCTTATGACCTGCCATCGCCGCGCGTGTTGACGGGCCGGTCTCCCCGGCCTACCGCCCGCTGATGTCCAGGATGTCGATCAGCGCCGCGATGTCGCGGTGCCGGGCGGCGGCCTGCCAGATGGCCCAGGTCCGGCGCACGATCGGGTTGTCGGCAAGCGGGTACCACACCAGGCCCTCGGGCAACGCCTGCGCCCAGCTCGGTGAGGCGAAGCCGAACGCCTTCCCGGTGCCGATCCCGCCCAGCTTCACCTCGGCGGTGACGGGCCGGTCGTCGTCAGGCTGGTTGTCCACGGCGATCCCGTGTGCCCGCAGCGTCGCCGTCACCTGGTCATGCCAGGCCGGGCTGTCCGAGCGGGCGAATCCCATCCAGTGCAGGCCTACGAGCTTCTGCAGCGGAACACCGGACGGGTCACCGATCTCCTCCGCCCGGACGGCGGCGAGGATGACGCCCATCGATTCTCGGACGGCCAGCACGGCGTCGAGCAGCGGGTTGTTGGGACGATCACGCACCAAGCCCACGTCCAGCTCACCCGCTCGTACGGCATCCAACTGCGAGGCGCTGGACGAGTGCACGACCGTGACCCGGGTGTCGGGGTAGACGACTGCGAGCTGCCCCAGCGCCGTGGGCAGCCGGTCCGGCGGGAGCTCCAGCGGCGCACCAATGCGGATCAGCCGGGCCGTCGCCTGCGATTCGACGGCCCCCGCGGCGGCCACGGCGGCTGTGGCCCGGTCGTGATGCTCGATCAACCCGCGAGCCTCACGCACCAGGACATCCCCGGCATCCGTGGTGCTCGAGCCCGTGCGGTTGCGCACCAGGAGCTGCACACCGAGCTGGCGCTCCAGCGACTGCACGGTCTGCGACAGCGCGGACTGGCTGACGTGCAGCTTCCGCGCCGCAGCCGACAACCCACGCTCCTCCGCCACCGCCACGAACGCGCGCAGCTCCCGGATCTCCATGACGTCCATTGTCACCGAGCGCGCCGGAAGAACAGCGCAATCGCAGGCCGCTGGGCTGAGCCCGACGTCCGCAAGGAAGATCGGACTCAGCGATAGCGCTCCCCCTGACTTGCAGTCAGCTACGCAACAATCCAGCTGTTGATCAACCCGACGTGCACTCCGGAAGCCCGCGACGCATCAGCGCTGGAGCAACGCGGCCGCGGCAGCGCCGGGCACTCGGAGCCCGAGGCCACCGGCTTCCTGATCTTCTGAGTTCTGCTAGAAGCGTGACGTTCTCGTCAGCGCGCTCGTGCTCGGCCTATGTGAGGCGGCCACGATCGCCCACCTGGCGGGACTCTCATTCGTCCTTCACGCGGAACGCGAGCCTAGCCATGTCGAACGCCATCGCTGCGCCAAATAGCGGGGGCCGTGAGGCTCTCGATGGCGCTCGTGCCAAATGACCTTGCGGATCTCGTCGTCGGGGCCCAGGAAGGCCGCAACGCTGCCTCGCCGCGCGTCCGTTAAAGCTGAGTAGTCGCCTTCTCCCCACGATGGGTGTAGGCACAGTGTTCGGCGTTTCTGCGGGGCGTGGAGGTTCGGATGGAAACTGGCGGGGTGCTGCCGGGCCCGGGTCCGCCGGTTCGTGCCGAGATGCTGCACGAGAGCGCACGCACTCGTGTGACGCGGCTGTTCCCGCCCGGGTGCACGGTTGTCAGCAAGGAGCCACTGGGACCGGGGGCGGATCGCCGACTGCAGCTTGAGCTGGCGATATTGAAGCGGCTCCGCGGTGTGGCCGGGGTTCCGCAGTTGGTGGACGCGCCGCGGTATCCAGGGTCGATCGTGGTGGCGGACATCGGTGGCACGAGTCTGGCCGAGACGCCCAAGCCTCTGGATGTCGACATCCAGATCGAGCTTGCCGTGGGGCTGGCGCGGGCGGTGGCGGGGGTGCACCGCCGGGCGGTGATGCACCGGGACATCAGCCCCGCCAACATCGTGATCTCACGCGACGGCACTCCGTGTCTGATCGACTTCGCATTGGCGGCGCCTCTCGCCGAGACTCGTCCCGGGTTTACACACCACAGCGCGATCGCGGGCACGTTGGCATACCTCGCCCCCGAACAGACTGGGCGTACCGGCAGGCCCGTCGACCACCGGGCAGACCTGTACTCCCTGGGTGCCACGCTGTACGAGCTGGCAACAGGCGCTCCGCCGTTCGGCCTTGATGACCCGTTGCGCCTCATCCACGATCACCTGGCGCGGCTGCCCGTGCCGCCCGTCGAGGTCAACCCGCTCGTACCAGAGCCGTTGTCCGGGATCATCCTGCATCTGTTGGAGAAGGAGCCGGACAACCGGTACCAGACCGCGGAAGGCGTGGTCCACGACCTGGAGCGGTTGCGAGATGGCCAGACGACCGCGGGTCGGCTTCACATTGGTGAGCATGATTTTCCGCTGCGGCTGCACCCGCCATCGCGGCTCGTGGGGCGCAATGTCGAGGTGGCGGCGTTGGAGGCGGCGTTCGAGGAGACGCTGGCGGGCCGATGCCGGGGGGTGTTGGTCGCCGGGGCGCCAGGGGTGGGCAAGACGGCGCTGGTCGATGAGCTGCGGCCGGTCGTGACGGGCCGTAATGGCTGGTTCGTGGCGGGCAAGTTCGACCAGTATCGGCGGGATCTTGAGTTCGACGCGGGCTATCAGGCGTTTCGCGCGTTGGGTCGGCTGTTGTTGGCCGAGCCGGAGGACGAGCTGACGCAGATCCGCAGAAGCATCCTGGCCGCGGTCGGCCCGAACGTAGGCCTGCTGACTGCGGTTATGCCGGAGTTTGCTGCGCTGCTGGCTGTGACGCCTGATCCAGGGGATCCGCTGACCGCGCAGGTGCGGGCCCAGCGGGCGGGTGCGCAGGTGCTGCGGGCGGTCGCGTCGCGGAAACGACCGGTGGTGTTGTTGCTCGATGACCTGCAGTGGGCCGGGCGCACCCCACTGGGCTTCATCGACCTGGTGCTGAGCGAGGAACCGATCGAGGGCCTGTTGCTGGTGGGTGCCTACCGCGAGAGCGACGTGGACGCGGCGCATCCGCTGGCGGCGCAAGTATCCCGCTGGCGTGACCAGGCCACGGTGAAGCATCTCCGGCTGGACAACCTGCCCGTGCCGAGCCTGGTCATACTGGTCGCAGAGATGCTGCACGTGGCCCCGGTCGCAGCGGCAGGCCTGGTCAGGTTGATCAACCCGCACACGTCAGGCAACCCGTACGAGACGGTGGAACTGCTCAACGCGCTACGCCGCGGCGGCGTGCTGACCGCGACGGCCAGCAAATGGCGATGGGACGAGGCGGCCGTGCGCACCCACTTGGGCCAGGCTGAGATTGCCGGGCTGCTGGCGGCGCGGATCGAGGGCATGCCACCGGCATCTCGCGCAATGGCGGAGGCGATGGCATGCCTCGGCGGGCGGGCTGAGATGAGCCTGCTGCAGACCGCCACCGGGGAGCCAGCGAACGTGGTGGACCAGCGCCTGACACCCGCCCTCGACGACGGAGTTCTGGTGGTCGAGCCCGGGGCACATGAGGCGGTGCGGTTCCGCCACGACCGCATCCGCGACGACATACTGGTCGGGCTGGACCAGCCGCGGCGACGCACTCTGCGGCTGGCCATGGCCCGGCGGCTGGCCGCCGTGCCCGAGTTGTACGCGGCCGCTGCCGAACAGTACCTGCCCGTGGTCGATGCGATCGACGATGCCGAAGAGCGAAGACTGGTGGTGGGGCTGCTGCGGCGCGCGGCCGACCAGGCGCGGTTGGTGGGGGACCACGCGCTGGTGGCCTCGCTGCTGACCGCTGCACTGCAGCTGATCGACCCTCGCGAGACCGCCACGCTGATCACGGTGCACACCGGCCGCCACGCCGCTCTGTACAGCATGGGACGCCTGGACGAGGCGGACGAGGCGTACCGCACGATCGAGCGGCTTTGCCCCACCGCCATGCAGCGTGCAGACGCAACGTGCCTGAGGGTGCGCAGCCTGAGCCACCGGAACCGTTTCACTGAGGCGATCGGAGTCGCGCTGGAGTCGCTGCGTGAGCTGGGCATAACGGTCCCGTCGGCGGAGCGGCTCCCCGCCGAACTGGATCATCAGTTCGACCATCTGTACCGATGGCTGGACTACACCGAGGACACGGATGATCTGGTTCGGCCGGACATCACCGATCCGACGCTGCTGGCAGCTGCCCGCCTGATCACCGTGGTCCTGTCGCCGGCCTACTTTGCCGCTGACCACGCCAAGCACGCCTGGTTGAGCCTGGAAACGGTACGGATCTGGCTCCAGCACGGCCCAAGTCGTGCTCTTCTCGGCGCGGTCGGCCACATAGGCTTGCCAGCTGTAGCGCTGCGCAGTGACCACACCGCCGGGTACCGGGCGGGGCAGCGGGTTCTTGCGTTGGGTGAGGCCCGCGGCTACGAGCCCGAAACCTCACAGGCGCGCCACATGTTCGCTGTCCACAGCTGGTGCTTCGAGCCGATCGAGAACGCCGTCGAGGCGGCCGAGTCCGCCCGGGAAGGGCTGCTCGCGGGCGGTGACCTGGCCTGGGCCGGCTATACCTACTACGCGACGGTTCACTACTTGCTGGACAGCGCGCCATCGCTGGATCTGTACATCGCCGAGCTGGAGACGGGCCTGGGCTTTCTGCGGCGCACCGGCAACGAACAAACAGCCCAGGCACTCGACGGCCACCGGTGGCTGGCCGGCGTGCTGCGCGGCGAAGCCTCCGCCCCCGCCGACGAGGCGGCGCCCATCGACCGATACGCCGACAACCCGCTGGCCCTGTTCGTCGGGCACGTCACCCGCGGGATTGCCGCCGCCGTCTTCGGCGATCCGGCCGCGCTGGCGCGGCACACCGCGGCGGCGATGCCGCTGCTGGCGGCTACCGCGATCCAATACTCGAGCGGAGTGGCCCGCCTGCTGCGCGGGCTGTCCCTTGCCGAGCAGGCCCGTGGCACCGACGCTGCCGAGCGCGACGGCCTGCTCGCCGAGCTGGACGGGGTGACCCGGTGGCTGGGCGCCCGCGCTGCGGACGCCCCGGACAACTTCCTACACCTGCTGCGCCTACTCGAGGCCGAACGGGCTTGGGCGGTCGGCGACTTCCGCGGCGCCGCCCTCGCCTTCGACACCGCGCTTCGCGAGCCCGCCGCCTGCCGGCGCCCCTGGCATCGAGCCCTGATCGCCGAACGCGCGGCCCGCTTCCACCTCGCCCACGGCCTCGAACACACCGGCTACGACCTGCTCGCCCAGGCGCGCCAGGACTACGTCACGTGGGGCGCGACCGCCAAAGTCGACCAACTGGATTGGTACTACCCCGCCCTGCATCCACACGCCGACAAGAGCGCCGGGCACCCCGGCGACCAGCCCGCTGATGTTCTCCATCAGCGCTCCACGGTCACGACCGGCACGCTGGACCTCCTCGGCATCCTGTCCGCCTCACAGGTACTTAGCTCAGAGACCAGCATCGAACGCCTGCATACCCGCGTCGCCGAGGTGCTCAGCGCATTGACCGGCGCCACCGCCGTACACCTGGTGCTGTGGAGCACAGATCACCACGACTGGCTGCTACCCGCACCCGGCGGCGGCGCGACCCGAATCGAGGACACCGACCGCGAACACGCGGTCCCGATGTCGGCGCTGCGCTACGCCCAGCGCACGGGCGAACCGCTCGTTGTGGGCGACGCCACCCACGACGACCGCTTCGCCCGCGACTTCTACTTCGCCGACCTCGACTGCTGCTCGCTGCTGGCCCTACCCATCCTCAGCCGCGGCACCCTGCGGGCAGTGGTGCTGCTGGAAAACCGCCTCATTCGCGCCGCGTTCACCGCCGAACGACTCGACGCCGTCAAACTCATCGCCGGCCAACTCGCCGTCTCCCTCGACAACGCGCAGCTCTACGCCGAACTCACCACCTCACGCGCACGAATCGTCACCACCGCCGACCAGACCCGCCGACGCATCGAACGAGACCTCCACGACGGGGCCCAGCAACAGCTCGTCTCCCTCGCTCTACAGGCCCGCGCAGCCCAGACGATGGTGCCCGCCGAAGCCGACGATCTGGCTGCGAAGCTCGACGACCTGGCCACCCAGGCGACCAGCGCGCTGGATGAGCTGCGCGAGCTCGCCCGCGGCATCCACCCGGCGGTCCTCGCCGACGGCGGCCTACGCGCCGCGCTCAAAACCCTGGCCCGTCGCTCCCCTGTCCCGGTCGACCTGAACGTGACGGCCGACCGGCGGCTTCCCGAGCAGATCGAGATCGCCGCCTACTACCTGGTCGCCGAGGCACTGACCAACACGGCCAAACACGCGCACGCCTCCATCGTCCACGTCGAAATAGGGGCCGCCGACACCGGCGACGTGCTGCACGTCCGCGTCCGCGATGACGGCCGAGGCGGCGCCGAGCTCGCCGGCGGAACCGGCCTGCTCGGGCTCAAGGACCGCGCGGAAGCCCTCGGCGGCCGACTCTCGATACACACCGTCGCCGGCGCGGGCACTACCCTGCAAGCCGAACTCCCGCTCTCCCCCACCCACACGGGTTCCGGCTGACAGACCGGGACGACCGCCATCGGCTCGCCAACCTCCGCGTCCACGAAGGAGGGTCCACTCTCATCAACTCGTATTTCAGAATAATTTCGGACGCCTATTTGCCGATTGTCTTCAGCCATTCCTCAGGCCCCATGGAGTACGGATTCTCGACGAGCATGTCGTTGACGTAGACCTTCGGATGTGCGCTGATGAGATCAACGACGAACGCGCCGGCGACCCTGTCCAAGTCGTACATGCACATGTGCACCTGCGGAAACAGCGGCAGCAGCTGACCGTTGAGTGCCGATTCGAATCGAATCACATCCCCAGCCACGGAAGCGTCGAGCAAGGCTGAAGACATGTCACCGACGAAGCGAATACGCTGGTGTCTCCTGGCTACCTTGACCCTGTCGATCGCGGCCTTCCAAAAGTCGATCTTGTCCGATACAGAGAACTCGCCCGACCGCCCGGTGATGTCGGAGGCATTGATCAGCTCCAGTTGTCCCGATGCAGAGCTCGCCGCCACGTCGATGTCGCCGTCGCCGACACTCATGACCGTGCGCACCATTGGTGACCCATCGGTCACACAAATGCACTTGTCGTCCGCCAGTAGCGCGCTTCGGACAAACGATCGCAAGATGGCGTCCCGCTTCGCGGGGGCCTCGTACAGTGCCCAGATGTGGGCGCCAGCCGAGACGCGGTAGTCGCCGATCCCGATGTCGAGCATTTCTCCGGCCATCGCGTCGGGCCCTCGTCCACCGCTGAGAACTGTCATCGAGCAACCGCCAAGGACGTAGGTTTGATCGCGCCCTATCACCGGTCAATGTGAGGGGATCGATCCTCCCACAGAGGAGAAATGAGGAGCGCACGATTCAGAAGCGCGGAGAGAAATGCACAACTCACTGGCGTGGCCCAGGACACCCCTCGAACTCGTTTCGTTCTCGAAGGCTCCGCATCACCTCCCCAGCCCGTTTTATACACACGGTTTCGTCGCTGTCAACGCGCCCGGTCAGAGTCCGGGCGGCGTCCGTTAGGGCGAGCCCTACGTCGCGCCGATGCCGCACGCCACGACGAGTCACGAGCCGGACGGTCCGAGGCCTCAGCGGAACTTGAGGAGGTGAACTTCGTAGGCGGCGCGTATGGCACGCCAGAGCCAGTCGATGGAGTTTTGGCCGCTGACGGCGATGGTGGCGGTTTCGTTGGTGCCGGTGATCGTCTGCGGCGCCATGTCGACCCGGCGGGCATCGGCGACCGAGACGACCGGGCACAGGTGCGCAACATGTCGCCGGCCAGGGCGGGGAGAGGAATCGATTTGCGGCCCCGCCCTGGTCGTCGGTCTAGAGGATCTTTTCTACCGTGATCGGCAGGTCACGTACGCGCCGGCCGGTGGCGTGGTAAACCGCGTTCGCGATCGCCGGTGCCACGGATACCGCGGTGAGCTCCCCGAGCCCTTTGGCGCCGAGTGGGCTTGCTTCCTCGTCGAACTCGCCGGTGAAGATGACGTCGAGCTCGGGGATGTCTGCGTTCGTAGGCACGAGATAGCCGGAGTAGTTGCGGTTGACGAACCGGGCCATGGCCGGATCCATTTCCGACTGCTCGAGCAGGGCTTGACCGACGCCCCAGATGATGCCGCCGATCGCCTGGCTGCGGGCGGTCTTCGGATTGATGATCTGACCGGCGTCGTAGGCGCCCACGAAGCGGTTCAGGCGCACCAGACCGAGGTCCGGATCGACCCGTACCTCGGCGAAGACCGCGGAGAAGCTGTACACGGCCTTCGGCCCGAGTGCCTCCTCGACGGGGTCGTAGTCGCCCTCTGCCATCAGGGTGGAGATGTTGTTGCGGGCCAGCAGCTCGGCGTAGGTGATGTCCAGGTCCTTCGCCGGCAACACGAGCCTGCCGTCGGCGGCGATGACGTCCTCGGCCTCCGCGCCGGCAAAGGGCGCGTCCATGCCGTTGAGGGCCAACTCGATCGCCTTGTCGCGCGTGGCTTCCGCCGCCAACAGCACGGACGCGCCGGCGTTGGCCATCGTTGCGGAGCCGATGGAGGCGTGCGACTCAGGCAGCCTGGTGTCTCCCAGACGGACGCTCACCTTCTCGGGCGGCAGCCCGAGCGCGTCGGCGGCCACCTGCTGCATCACGGTGTAGGTGCCGGTACCGAGCTCGTGTGTGCCCGTCTCGACAAGGGCCGAACCGTCACTGTTCAATCTGACCCGCGCCTTCGCGGGCCAGCGCCAGTGTGTGTAGATCGCGCTCGCCACGCCCTGACCGATGAGGTGACGACCGTCTCGCATCGAACCCGGCCCCGGGGTCCGCATGTCCCAGCCGAAGCGCTCCGCCCCCTTTGTCAGGCACTCCCACAGCGCGCGGGTGGAGAATGGGCGGCCGCTGTAGGGATCGACCTCGGTGTCGTTGCGCAGACGCAGCGCAACCGGGTCGACCCCGGCGGCGTACGCGAGCTCGTCCATCGCGCTCTCGAGTGCGAAATGCCCCAGTGCCTCGTGCGGCGAACGCATCGCGGTCGGGGTGTTGCGGTTCACGTGGACGACCCTGTGGTTCGTCGAGATCCCCCTGCGCGCCGCCCACAACGAGCGCGAGGCCGCCGCCGCGTACTCGATGTAGCTGTCGAACACCGAGGTAGGCGAGATGCTGTCGTGTCGGATCGCGGTCAGATGTCCGTCCCTGTCCGCGCCCAGCGCGATCGTCTGGATAGTGGCCGGTTGGTGGCCCACCATCGAGTACATCTGCGCGCGGGTGAGCTGCAGCTTGACCGGACGATTCAGAACCTTCGCGGCGAGCGCAGCCATCAGGGTGTGCGGCCAGACGTAGGCCTTGCCGCCGAAGCCGCCGCCGAGGTAATAGGAGACCACGTTGACCTTCTCGGGCGGTATGCCGAGGACGATCGACACCAGTTCCTTGGTGCCGAAGATGTGCTGGGTGGTCTCGTAGAGCGTCAGCGTGCCCTCGACATCCCAGACCGCGGTGGTGGCGTGGGGCTCCATCTGGTTGTGATGGCGGTCGGCGGTTGTATAGGTCTGCTCGATGACGACGTCGGCGGCTGCGATTCCCGTGTCTGCATCTCCGACCGATGAGGCCACGGGCCAGAGGAACTGCGGAGGATCCACGGCTTCCGTCACTGTCTCGGGGCCGAAGACGACGGGCCGTTCGACCTCGTACTCGATGGAGACCAACGTGCCGGCGTGGATCGCCTGATCGAGCGTGTCGGCCACCACAAGTACGACGGGCTGACCGGCGTAGTGGATCTTCTCGTCCCGCAGCGGCAAGTAGGACTGCCCGTGCGGATGAAGGTGGCTCCAGGGTTTCGGCGTGGGGTTCGTCGCCGGCATGTTGTGGTGGGTGAACACGGCCAGCACCCCAGGGGCGTTCTCGGCGGCAGCCGTGTCAATCGACAGCGTGCGGCCGTTGGCCACCGTGCTATGGACGATCGAGGCGTGCGCCGTGCCCGCGATTCGAATATCGCCGGTGTAGGGGGCATCCCCGGTGACCTTGAGTCGCCCGTCCGTTCGTGGGATCGGTTGTCCGACGGTGTTCATGCCCGTGCTCCCGCGGTCAGCAACGCGCGCAGCGCGGCGCGTTGGGAAAGCTCAACCTTGAATCCGTTGTGGGTGAGGGGGCGTGCCTCGGAGAAGGACTGGGCGATCGCGGAGCGGAGCCCGTTTGTGTTGCCCAGCAGGATTCCCCGTAACGCCCGTTCGGCCGCCAATAGGCGCCATGGCTTGTGTGCCACTCCGCCCATGGCGAGCCGGACCGAGCGGAGGCGCTCACCGTCGGTCTCGACCGCAGCCGCCACCGAGACCAGCGCGAACTCGTAGGACTGACGATCGCGAACCTTGAGGTAGTGCGAAGCACGTCCTTCCGGCCGTGCAGGCACCTCGATCGCAACGATCAGGTCACCCCGGCCGAGCACGTTGTCACGCTCCGGCGTGCTGCTCGGCGGCCGATAGAATTCCGCGAAGGGAATCGGCCGTTCTCCAACGCGTCCGCGAACGATGACGTTGGCGTCGAGTGCCGCGAATGCGACTGCGACATCGGACGGGTGCGTGGCCACGCAGGACGCCGACCAACCGAAGATAGCGTGGTTGCGATTGAGGCCGTGCAAGGCCGAGCAGCCGGATCCAGGCTCCCGCTTGTTACACGGCAGGGCGTCCCCGTCACGGAAGTACGCGCACCGCGTGCGCTGCATGATGTTTCCGCCCATGGTGGCCATGTTCCGCAGCTGTCCGGAGGCGGAGAACAGCAAGGCTTCGGCGATCACAGGGAACCGCGCACGCACCCGCCCGTCCGCGGCAACGTCACTCATTCGGGCCAGGGCCCCGATGCGCAGCCCGCCATCCGGTAGCTCTTCGATCCGTTCCGTTCCGGGCAGGCCGTTGATGTCCAGCAGCCGCTCGGGAAGCTCCATACCGTCCTTCATCAGGGCGACGAGATCGGTGCCGCCTGCGATGAAGGCAAGCTGTACGTCCTGGGAATGGGCGGCGATTGCGGAGGCGGAGTCGTCTGCTCTCGTCAGCACGAAGGGATGCATGGCTCAGTGCCTCCTGGCAGCCGACGCGACGGCGTTGACGATGTTCGGGTAGCACGCGCAACGGCACAGATTGCCGCTCATCCGCTCACGAATCTCGGTGTCGGAGAGCTCTGCCTCGGTGAACGGCGTGCCGACGTCGGCCGTGGCTGCGCTCGGCCAGCCGGCCCTCGCCTCCTCGATCACGGCAGCACCGGACATGACCTGCCCGGACGTGCAGAAACCACACTGGAATCCATCCTCTTCGATGAACGCCTCCTGCACAGGGTGGAGTTCGCCGTCCCGGTCGAGCCCTTCGATCGTGACGATCTGCTTGCCCTGCTGCATCACTGCGAGGGCCATGCAGGACAGGACCCGGCGCCCGTCGACGTGCACCGTGCAGGCTCCGCACTCGCCCCGGTCGCACCCCTTCTTGGTGCCGGTCAACGCCAACTCTTCGCGCAACGCGTTGAGAAGGGTCATGCGTGGTTCGACCATCACCGTGCGGATCTCGCCGTTCACATCGAGACTCACGGGCCTGCGGTCGGCGCCGGGAACAGCCGCGTGCGTGGCTCCGCCATCGACATCCGGCGCGACGGCGGTAGAACCGGCAGTGGTGGCGCCCCGACCGGGCAGTCTGTTGGTCTCTGTCATAGTCCCGTCTCCTTCATTGCGGTGACGTGTCCGCTCTGAGTCGCGCCCGCCGCGGGCCGACGTTCGGAGCATCGTTGCGGTGTACGTGGTTCATCGGACCCGTGAAGCTCCCGGGCAGCGCGACCCGTGGCCGGGCCAACACAACATGGCGCATCATCGTGTGTGTCGTGCAAGCCTGGACGGGGGTCTGTGAACGCCGAAATGTCGAGAACGCGTCATTGCTTGTCAGCTCCACGTCGGGGTGGTTGCGCTTGGCAGACGTGTACGCGGTCGAGGGCGACCGTGGGATTTCGTCCGGTCCGTCGGCCGCGTGCACAACCCGCGTCCACTCTTAACGCGCCTCGATGCCTGGCCTTCCCGTGTGGTCATAGGCCTTTCCGATGACCAGCCATCGGTAATGGCGAAGACGAACACGTACGTCACGCCGTGACGACGGCAGGAATCGCCTACTGCGCCAGGTTGCGAAGCTGCTTGCGGGATCTTATATTGAGTTTGTCAAAAATTCTGCTGACGTGCCATTCGACGGTACGTGGGCTGAGGTACAGGCGCCCGGCGATTTCCGGATTGGTCAGTCCCTGACGGACGAAACATGCGATCTGTACCTCGTGGGCGGTGAGCTCACCGCTGGTCTCGGCAGTTTGTTTACGGGCCGTCTCACCGGTCGCTGCCAATTCACGTCTGGTCCGTTGGGCGAAGCCCTCGGCTCCGATCGTGGTGAACATGGCGTGCGCAGTGCGTAGGTGCTCGCGTGCGTCCAGCCGACGGCGTTCGCGGCGGAGCCATTCACCGAAGAGCAGGTGGGCGCGGGCGAGCTCGCCGGGGATGCGGGTGCGCCCGAGTCGGTCGATCGCCTCGCGGTAGAAGTGCTCGGCGACCGGTCCAGTGGCCAGGAGGGCGCGGCAGCGCGCTTCGATGCCCAACGCCCAGTTGGTGCCGCTGGCGCGGGTGGTGGCGGTCAGGCGCTCGAGGGCGTCGGCCGCGAGCTCCGGGGCTCCGCTGCGGGCAGCCGCCACGACGCGCTCAGCGAGCAGCCCGGAGGACGACAGACCCATCGCGGGCGTGTGCTCGCCCGCCTGCTCGATCGCCTCCAGCGCGTCGTCGTAACGACCGAGACTGTTGAACAACACGGCCTTCGCCCATGCCGCAACCGCGAGGCCGCTGCGCTTGTCTCGGAGTTGGCACTGCATGGCGGTGTCCTCGATCAGCTCGAGACTCTCGGAGCCCCGGCCTTGCCAGCCCGCGAGCAGCATGCCGCCAAGAGCCGTGAGCTGGTTGCCGGTCGCTCTGCTGATGGCGTTGAGCTCAGCGAGCTTCGTGTGGGCCGAGGTGAGCTCGCCGGCGAGGACGTGCTGGGTGATACGTGCGTCCAGGGCGAGTGGGAGCGCGGCGAGCGCGCCGCTATCGCGGGCGAGCCGGACGTGGCGGGCGACGAGCGCGTGCCAGGCCCCGTCGTCCCACAGGTGGGCAGCTGTCGCGCCGGCAAGCCCGAGCTGGCGCAGCGCCTCCGGGTCGGCGAGGTTCGGGTCGCGGAAGGCATCGAGCGCCCGGTTCAGCGTGGGGATCGCTGCGGCGTATCCCTCGGTGAACCTGATCGCCAGGCCGTCGAGGAGGAGATCGGTGGCACGCGCGGGATGCGCCGAGTCCGGAACTCCCCGCGCCGCCTTCGCCACCGTGCGCACACTGGTGCCGGCCGTCGGAGTACTGAGCAGCGCGGCCGACGACAAGGCCTCCAGGTATGCCTCGCGGGCCAACCGCACATCGATCGGTTCGAGCTGGCGGGCTGCGTCGAGAAGCAGCAGGGGTGCGTCGTCGCGGCGGGTGGTGACATCGATCTGTGCGTGCACCAGGTCGACCCGCGCACGCTGGAGCTTGTCCAGCTGGCCGGCCTCTGCCAGGGACAGCAACTTCACGGCCCGGCCCGGGGCGCCCGCCTCGTAGGTGGCCTGGGCGGCGCAGAGGGCCCGCTCGGCCCGGCGGGCGGGCTCACGGGTCAGTTCAGCCGCGCGTTCCAGAAACGCCGCAGCAGCGGCCAGTCCGCCCCGGTCCTGGGCGCCGGAGGCGGCCTGCTCGAGGTCGGTGGCGACGTCATCGTCACGACCCGTCACAGAATGCCCTTCGTGCCAGGCGCGACCGCCAGGGTCGGTCTCCGCATCGGTAGCTGCTGCCAATGCGCGGTGCGCGCCGCGCCGCTCTCCCCTGGATGCCACACGAGAGACCGCCGAGCGCACGAGCGGGTGCCGGAACCGCACTCGGGCCCCGAACTCGACTAGCTCGGCCGCGGCTCCTGCTCCGTCCGCGTCGATCCCGAGCAACTCCGCCGCCCGCCGCACCAGGATGGGATCGCCCACCGGTTCCGCAGCCGCGAGCAGCACCAGCCGTCGCTCGTCGTGCGCGAGCTGTGCCAGTTGCCGACGGACGCCGTGCTCGATCTCCGCTGGCACTGCAATGGCGTCCGGTAGGCCGAAGCCGCCCGCCAGGTCCGTGGGACTCACGCGTTGCGGCAGCTGCAGAAGCGCCCGCGGGTTGCCACGGGTCTCGGCCACGATGCGGTCGAGCACGCGCTCGTCAATCGGACCCACCAGCGCGGAGACCAGCAGGGCGCGAGCGTCCTCGGCAGGCAAACCTGTGAGCGTCAGTTCCGGCAGATCGGCCAACCCACCCACCTCGCCGGGTGTCCGCGCAGCGAAGACCATGCCAACAGGCGCAGCACTCAAGCGGCGGGCCACAAACGCCAGCACCTGAACCGACGCCCGATCGAGCCACTGCACGTCGTCGACCACACACACCAGCGGCCGCTCCTGCGAGGCCTCGACCAGCAAACTCATCACCGCCAGAGCAACCAGGAAACGATCCGGCGCCGGGGCGCCGTTGCGCCCGAACGCCGCCTCCAACGACTCACGCTGCCGAGCGGGAAGCCGGTCCATGCGGTCCGTCATCGGCCCGCACAGCTGATGCAGCCCAGCGAAGTCCAACCCCGTCTCTGCCTGGACGCCAACGGCCTGCACGACCGCGCACCCCGATGCCTGCTCGACGACGCGATCCAGGAGGGCTGTTTTCCCCACGCCCGGCTCGCCTCGCACCATCAAGACTCGGCTCTCGCCGGCCTGCACCGCTTGCAGCAGTCGAGCGAGCGTCCGGCACTCACCGCGCCGGCCGCGCAACACCTCGTCACGGCCATCACGCGGGTATTCGCGACAGAGATCTGGGTTTTCCAACATCGTTCATGGCCTATCCGCGTTAGTCGACAGTGGTTCAGCACGAGAAGGGCGCCCGTCAGAGCGACCTTCGCCCGCCGTTCTGCGTCGTGCGACGAGAAGCATGCCCGCTGGCCGTCCGACGTTCTTCGTCCCCGCTGGACAAACAGAGGCGTCGACCATGTCCCAGCGGGCTAGACTGGAAGGAACGCCATCGGAGAGATCATCTGATGATCCGATGCCAGGGAGGTTCCGATGCCGCCGCGGCCCGCGAAGGACGCAAGCGGAGACATGCCTGCTCACCGTTCCGGCGAGAAAGACGGCGACCTGCGCGAATATCTCTCCAAGTTGCAGGGCGTGTTCGTGCTCGTGCAGCTGATGACCGAAAGCACGAACGAGGATCATATTCTTCGTCTTGCCGGATCGGCCGTCCCATCACTCGGACCGTTTCGGCTGCTCGGGATCCATTTCCGCGAGAGTGGGTGGACCAACCCGGCCGATGCTCGTCCCGCTGAACAGGCCCAGGCGGAGGTGGAAAGCCAGCTTCCCGGACTCACCGCAAGCCAGGGCCCGGTGGCCGTACCCGGACAGGGCGAGGCGTGGGCGTACGCCATGCGGAGCCTCCGAGGGCTTGTCGGCCATCTGGTCGTGTTGGCCGATTCCGAGCCCACGCCGTGGGCGCATTTCCTGCTGGGCACATTGGCCCAGCAGACCGGCATCGCTCTGACGAACGCTCGCCTTTACTCCTGGGAGCAAGCGCAGGCCATCGAGCTGCGGACGTCGAACTCGGCGCTGGCCGCAACTGTCGCCGCCTTGGAGCGCAGCACGGCGATCCACGATCAGCTCACCCGGGCGGCCGTCGCCAGCGCAGGTGAGAAGGCAGCACAGGCCATCGAGCTGCGGGCGTCGAACTCGGCGCTGGCCGCAACTGTTGCCGCCTTGGAGCGCAGCACGGCGATCCACGATCAGCTCACCCGGGTGGCCGTCGCCGGCGCAGGTGAGAAGGGGATCGCGGAAGCCCTTCACGAGCTGACCGGGTGGCCTGTGGCGATCGAGGACCGGCACGGGAACCTTCGCGCCTGGGCCGGGCCGGGCGAGCCCTGTCCGTATCCCAAGGAGTCGCAGGCTGCCCGCGACGAGCTGATTCGCCGGGCTCGCACCGCCGGCAAGCCCATCTACGAGACCGACCACCTTCTGACGATCGCCAGTCCGCGCCCCGACGTGGTGGGCGTGATCGTGCTGATGGGAGTTCCCCCGGAGGAGGCCGAGCGCGCGCACGCAGCTCTTGAGCACGGTTCCACGGTGCTGGCCATGGAGCTGGCGCGCCTGCAGGCCATCGCGGAGACCGAGCTACGTCTGGGGCACGATCTTGTGGAGGAGCTGCTCGCCCACACCAACGAACAGGCTGCACTGAACCGAGCCCAGGCCATGGGCTATGACCTGCGGCGCCCGCACCGCGTTGCCGTCGTCGTCGCTGAGGAGCAATCCGGCCGCCACGACCCCGACATCAGGTTCCAGGCCGTCCGGCGGGCCGCGCGCGACGCAGCCGTCGGCACGCTTCTGGTTCCACGAGGTGAAGCGGTGGTCGTCCTTGCCCACAGCGACCGCGCATGGCACGAGTTCCACCTGCACCTGCGGAGCGAGCTGGGCCAGGACGCGGTCGTGGGAGTTGGAAGTCCGTGTGAGGAGCTCAGCGACTTCCCGCGCTCCTACCGCGAAGCGATGCTGGCCCTTCGCATGCGTAGCACCGGCAGCAGAGGGCGGCGCACCATCTTCTACGAACAGCTCGGAACGTACCGCCTGCTGGCAGAGGTGGGCGAGCTCGGTGTCGTGGATCGTTTCGTCGAAGAATGGATCGGTCCGCTGATCGCCTACGACTCCGACCACGGAGCCGAGCTGGTGGCCACCCTCAGCACGTATCTGGAGTGCCGGGGCAACTACGACGCAACGGCGGCCGCACTGTTCGTGCACCGCAATACGCTGAAGTACCGCTTACGGCGGATCAAGGAGATCTCGAACCTCGACCTCAAGGACGCCGACACCCTGTTCAACCTGCAGCTGGCCACACGCGCCCTCGCCACCCGGCATGCCCTCGAGCACCCGGATGGTGAGAGCGTTCTCGAAGGAGCCAGATCTCAGCCGCTCGACCCGATCCGGCCGAGCCGGTTGAGCTCAGCCTGATCCAGATGATCCGAGAGTGGCATCGACGTCGACCCCGACTCCGGCCGAGATCCGGTGACGACCTTCACACTGTCCAGCGGCTCACGTGCTTTCGCAGGTCCCAGCCGAACTCAGTCGGACCACGTCGACCGACCAACAGCCTCCGTCACGTCGGGTCAGGTCAGGTCAGGTCGATGTCCAGCACGTCGATGGAAACTCCCGGTGTTCCATGGCGTGATGTGTTGTCCGGGTTGATCCGCAGGGCACGTCTGCGGGTGGGAAACATCATCCCGGAGAACGAGCGGTGTTCGTCCGTGTAGTGGGCAGTGGGCGTCGCGGTTTCGCCGTGAACGACCTCTGCCACGTAGTCGTGCCTGCGCAGGAGACCGTCGGCGCTGTAGTAGAAGACCTGCTCCGGGTTGTGTGTCGCGATGTCGGGAGGGAACGTGACTTTGAGCCTGCGCCAGCTCTCGCCGTTCTCTTCCCACGGCTCGATCTCCTCGGCCACGACTCCTGGCCAGGTGAGCAAGAACGGGGCGGTGAGGTAGTTCCACATCGCGTATCCGATGAAGTAGGCCAGATGCAGGTCGTCCCACCTGGTGCTCAGCTGGAAGCCCGCGAATGCGGCGCGGGGGGCGGTGCGCTCGGCGACGACCCGACCGTCGAGAGTCTCGACCGCGACGCGTTCAGGTTCGAAGCGGCTTCGCCGATCAGGTTCGGTGAAAGGGGCGTAGCTGATCCGTTGTCGGTGCGGATCGAGCGTGACGTGCTCGTCGACGAGCACGCCGCCGTAGCCCTTGGCGTGCCACAGCGTTCCGTCGACGCGCACATGTGCGCTGATCTCTCTCAGCTGCTGCCAGCGCTCGAGTCCGCCGTGGGCGTCGAGGACGAGGTCCAGCAGGTCGGTCACATCGACTCCTTCATGTCGAGGTGCAGCACCGCGATCCGAGGTCGGTCAGGGCTCGACGCAGCAACACGGCGAGCCGTCGGCGTCGGTAGTCGGGCGATGCGTAGTAGTCCCCCCGGTACTCCAGAGGGGCCAAGGCTGCATCGATGGCGTGGGCGAGCTCGTCGTGCTGAGCGAGGTCTGTTCCCAGGAGTACGGATTCGAGCTCCGGAAGGCGCTGCGGATGGGTAACCGCGCCGGACACGGCGATACGTGCTCCACTGAGTGCTCCCCCGTCGTCGACCGAGAGGGCGACCGCGGCGCTCGCGACGCTCCACCCGACCGAGACGTGCTTCACCTTTAGGTAGGCCATGACGCTGTCCGGGCTGGGCGCCGGGATCCGCAGAGCACGGGCGATCTCGCCCGGGCGCAACGATGTCCGTTCAGCGCCGACGACGAACTCGGTCAGGGGGACCTCCCGCGGCCCTTCCACGCTCTGCAGGAGCACCGACGCGTCGAGCGCGAGTGCGCCCGCGACCCAGTCGCCGCCAGGAGCGGCTTGGCAGCACGCTCCGACCACGGTGCCCCTCCGGCGAACCATCGGATCGGCAGCCGCGTTCGCCACGTCCAGCAGGAGAGGAAGACGCTCGACCAGATCGGTTGTCTGCGTCACGGTGGCCTGCCGCGCCATCGCGCCGATGGTGACGACGTCGGGCTCGACGGTAATGGTGTCCAGACCGCCGATGCGGGACAGGTCGACCACGAGCCGCGGCGTCTTGCGACGCTGCTTGAGATCCACGATCAGGCTCTGGCCACCGGCGAGGACCGAGGCCGACGGGCCGTGGTTGGCGAGCAAGTCACACGCCTCGGCGAGGGAGCTCGGACGGTGCAGAGCGAAGGGTGCCGGGATCATCGACGTCCTCCGGCTGGAGTGGCGTGCTCGATGGCGTGCAGCACGCGCTCCGGTGTCAGCGGCATGTCCATCTCCCGCACCCCGAGGTGCCAGAGCGCGTCGATCACCGCATTGATGATGGTCGGCGGAGCCGCGATCGCACCCGCTTCACCTACCCCCTTGGCGCCCAGCGGATTGGTCTGTGCCGGGGTCTCGACGAACGAGGTCTCGAGTCGGGGAACCATGTCGAACCGAGGCATCGGAGGATCGGCCACCGGATGTCCCGAGTCGTCGTAGTAGGCGCCCTCGAACAACGCCTGCCCGAGTCCTTGGACGAGACCGCCGTGGATCTGTCCACGGGCCAGCAGCGGATTGATGACCACCCCGAAGTCGTCGACCGCGACGTACCGGAGCACGTCGACGTCACCGGTCTCCCGATCGACCTCGACGACAGCAATGTGGGCGCCGTACGGCGACGACATGGCGACCGGCTCGTAGAACTCGGTCTCCTCGAGACCGATCCCCATCCCCGATGGCAGCCCCTGACCTGTCCACGCCCGACGGGCGACCTCCTTGATGGATACGGAGTCCGAGCTCTCAGCCTGCCGGCAACGGCCACCTGCCAGCTCGATCTTCGATGCTTCCGAGTCCAGCATGAACGCGGCGATCTCCTTCAGGCGTTCCCCGACGCGTGCGGCAGCGACCTTCACCGCGCTTCCCCCGACCACGACGGACCGCGAGTTGAAGGTGCCCACCCCGACCGGGACCACATCGGTGTCGCCCTGCAGCACGTCGATGTTCTCTGGTGCCAGCCCGAGCTCGTCGGCGGCGATCTGGGCGAACGTCGTGACGTGACCCTGCCCGTGGCTGTGCGCCCCGGACAGAACCGTCGCGTGGCCGTCGGGATGAATCCTCACCACCGCCGACTCGAACCCGCCGCGGTCGAAGCCGATCGCGCTCAGAGTGCCCGCTCTGCCGGTTCCGCACGACTCGGTGAAGCTGCTGATCCCGGTCCCCAGCAGACGTCCGGACGCCCGGGCGGCGGCTTGCTCGTCGCGAAGCGCCCGGTAGCCCGCGATGTCGAGGGCGCGCCGCATCGTCTCCTCGTACCGGCCCGTGTCGAGCGTCGCCCCGACGGGCTGGCGGTAGGGCAGCTGATCGAGCTGGACAAAATTGCGCAGCCGTACCTCCGCCGGATCCAGGCCGAGCTCGTGCGCCACCCGGTCGACCGTCCGCTCGATGAGGTACGAGGCCTCGGGCCGACCCGCGCCCCGGTAGGCATCGACGGGGGTTGTGTTGGTGAACACGCAGTCCACCGTCATCTCGGCCTGCGGTATCGCATAGAGACCGAGCGCGAAGAGCGCGACGTTGACGGTGGGAACGCCCGTTCCCATCGACGACAGGTAAGCACCGACGTTCGCCGCGGTGTGCACGCGCAGGCCGATGATCGTGCCGTCCTTGCGGGCGGCGACCTCCACGTCCATCGCGTGATCACGACCGTGCGTGGTGGCCACCACGTTCTCACTGCGGGTCTCGACCCACTTGACGGGGCGGCGCAGGAGCAGCGACGCGGCCGTGACCGCGAACTCCTCGGGGTAGGTGTGCATCTTGGGGCCGAAACCGCCGCCCACGTCGGGAGAGACGACGCGCAGCCGGTGCTCGGGAAAGCCCAAGCCCGCCGCGAGGTTCCTGCGGAGGTTGTGCGGCATCTGGTTGGACGAGTACACGGTCAGCTTCTCGCGGCTGGGGTCGAAGTCGGCCAACACGACCCGCGGCTCGATCGAGAACGGCACGAGGCGTTGATTGCGGAGCGAGAAGGTGACGGTCAGGTCGGCCTCCTTCGCCGCCTCGTCGTATCCGCCGTTCCCCACCGTGAACGTGGCGGCCACGTTGTCGGGGAGGTCGTCGTGCACACGAACCGATCCACTGCTCATCGCTTGTCGCTGATCCAGCACGAACGGCAGCGGCTCGTACGTGACGTCCACCGCCGCGGCCGCGTCCGCCGCAGCGTTGCGTCCCTCGGCGATCACGACAGCGACGGCCTCCCCGACGTGACGCACCCGATCAAGCGCGAGTACGGGACGTCCGCGCACCTGGCTGCCGGGGATCAACCAGTCGGGACGGACCGGAGGGATGTCGCCGAGATCGTCGGCGGTGAACACCTCCACCACGCCGGGGAGCCGCCGCGCTCGGGCGGTGCCCAGCCTGACGATGCGGGCGTGCGGATGATCGCTGCGCACGAAATGCGCATACAGCTGGCCCGGCAGAACGATGTCGTCCACGTAGCACGCCCGGCCCCGCAGAAAACGAGCATCCTCGATGCGTCGCAGGGCCCGGCCGACCCACGGCGCGGCATCGGCATCATGTCGATGTGCGGCAGGCGGTTCGGCCACAGACGTCATGACGCCACCGTCCCCGAAGCACCGGGGTGGGTCTGATCGGACATCTCCACTGCAGCGGACAGGACCGCGTCCACGATGTGCTCGTAGCCGGTGCAGCGGCACAGGTTGCCACGCAGCCCTTGGCGCACCTGCTCCTCGGACGGGCGCGGCTCGTGCCGGAGGAGATCCACCGCAGCACAGAGCATCCCGGGAGTGCAGTAGCCGCACTGCAGAGCGTGGTGCTCATGAAACGCCGCCTGGAGCGGATGCAGCTCATCAGCGCCGAGGCCTGCGACGGTCGTGATCTCCGCGCCGTCGCACTGCGCGGCGAGGATCGTGCACGACTTCACCGCTTCGCCATCGAGCAGCACGGTGCAGGCACCACACCTGCCGCTCTCGCACCCGACGTGGGGACCTGTCACGCCGAAGGTCTGGCGAAGCGCATGTACCAATAGATCACGCGGCACGACCGTCCCCGTAAAGGCGGCACCGTCGATCACCAGTGTGATGGACAGCTGCGGCTCGATGAAGGAAAAAGCGTCGTCGGTTCTTATGGTCATGAGCCTCACATCTCAAAATTGTTCGCTTTCTGTCGCGCATTCCGCGTCGAGCGCGCGGTCTGCTCGTCGCTGCGGCGGGGTGCAGTGACTCGGGGCATGCCGCTCCCAGGGCACGCCCGGATACCAGCAGTATCTCGCAGTTGGTCGGGTTGGCGCCCTTGCCGGTCAGCGCGTCGAACTCCCACGGGTGCTTCGCGCAGGTCAACGTGCCCCCGGCGAGGTCGCCCTCACTGAGGTGGGAACCCAGATGGAGGCGGTGGTCCCCGAAGGCCCAGATCTCGACTCCGACGTTGAGCAGGACGATCTCTTCCCACCCGGCTGGACTCCCGTCAAGCTCGGCAACTGGTCTCGCTGGTGCTGATTGATTGATTAGCGGCGCCACCGTCTTCCGGTATACCCCTGGCTAGGCGTCGGGGTTCGCCGTCGTCACCGACGGTCGTCGCGCCAGGCGAGCGATTCCTTCAGCGGGGCGAGGTCGTATCCGTCGTCAGTGGGGTGGATCTCGGCGGTGTAGAGGGTGACGCCCTCGGCCGCGTAGTCGTCGGCGGCCGCAATTCCGGGCCAGTCGATCGCCCGCTCGATCTCCGCCTCGTCACGGCCGGCAGCGGCCGCGTGCTCCCGCACCAGGTCGTTCTTCCGGCGGAAGGTCTCGATGTCCAGGAAGCTGTGCCAGATGTGCGCATGCTTCCCGACCAGGGGCAACGTCTTCCGCTCCCCGGATCCGCCGATCAGGATCGGAATCCGCCGCAGCGGCCTGGGCTGCAACTGCTCCAGCCGTTGCTCGATGCGCCGCAGCCCGTCCTCGAACAGCGCCATACGGGAACCGACCGTCCCGTAGTCGTAGGCGTACACGCTGTAGTCTTTCTCGTACCAGCCCGACCCGAGGCCGAGGATCAACCGACCCCCGCTGATGTGGTCGACCGTGCGGGCCATGTCGGCGAGCAGATCCGGATTCCGGTAGCCGATCCCGGTCACCAGCGTGCCGATCTCCACTCGCGTGGTCATCTCGGCCCACGCCCCCAGCGTCGTCCAGGACTCGAAGTTGTTCACATCGGGCTGCTCCGCCAGCAGAACCTGCCCCTCGCTCGTCAGCTCCACGAACGGCTTGTGGAAATGGTCGTAACCGAACACGACGTCGACACCCATGTCCTCGGCACGAAGCACCGCGTCACGCCACGTCTGATAGTCAGGCGCTCCGCCGGGCCACATCTGAACACCGATACGCACACGACGAGTCATCGCCCGTCAACTCCATCTCGCTCGGCAATCGGAATTGCGCAGGTACTGACAGCGACGAGCGATCCTTCCGGCGGTCGCCTGCGCACCCTGCGTCAGTCCCAACACCCGGCTTTCCGCGGCCTTCCCACCCGGTCACGGGTCCTGCTTATGACCCGCCATCGGCGAAGGTGTTGACCTACCGGGCCGATCCCAGCCAGCTTCACCTCGGCGGTGACCGGCCCGTCGTCCGCCGGCTGGTTGTCCATGGCGTTCCCGTTTGCCCGCAGCGTCGCCGTCACCTGGTCTTGCCAGGCCGGGCTGTCCGAATGGGCGAATTCCATCCGATCTCCTCCGCCCGGACGGCGGCCAGAATGACACCCATCGACTCCCGCACGGCCACCACGGCGTCGAGCAGCGGGTTGTTGGGACGATCACGCACCAAGCCCACGTCCAGCTCACCCGCTCGTACCGCATCCAGCTGCGAGGCGCTGGACGAGTGCACGACCGTGACCCGGGTGTCGGGGTAGACGACCGCGAACTGCCCCAGCGCCGTGGGCAACCGGTCCGTGCGGAAACCCACGATCACCCGAGGATTGCGCAACGTTCAGGGTCGCCACCTCGAACAAGGAGCTCTTGATGAGCGCCAGATCGCCCATGTTGCTGGCGGGCGCTCAGACCTGCCAGCCCGACCTCGTCACGCGCGCCAGGGAGCTCGAAGCCGGGCTGGACGGAAACGCGACCGGGCCCGAGCGTCACGATCGGGCAGCCGCCGGACAGTGTCACTCCCCGGGGTTCGCCGTCGCGCTGCCCGTGAGCCTCACGGATTCGACGCACCCATGCACACCACCAGCATGGTCTAGCTGCAAAGCCGCCGTAGGCCCGCTGAGAATACAGGTCACCGCAGAGGAGGGGACGGGACGATGACCGAGAACAACAGGCTGCTAGTCGGGAGCGCCCCCGACGGCCGGCCCTCGGTCGCGTCTGATGCCCCGGCGTCGACCGCAGGCCGATCAGTCTCGACGTCGCTTCTCTGCACTACAGGCGCCTTGCCGACGAAGACTGCAGCCAGGTTTTCAATGCCCGGTCACGGCCACCGGATCGGGGAGGCCGAGTTCGTGACAGTGCCGACGACAGAAGTTACTCGCCGTGGGTGGGACAGCGGCGGCATGGGGCGTGCTCGCTGCGCTCCCCGCGGCTTCGGGCGTCGGTGCGGCGTGATCACCGCACGAGAGCGATGTGCGCCGATGACACGGCCCCTGCCCAGTAGGCAGAGCCCGACAACGCCAGAACCGAAGCGGCCCACATCGCATGGCAACGACAGCCGAGAAGGAGCACCATGCCAATCACCAGAGGGTTTGCGCGACGAGACGCCGCTGCACGTGACCCGCGCCTGCCGCCCGGTCAGTACGACGCCGGCGACTGGTGGCCCGTCCTCCATGCGGAAGCCACTCCGTCCCTCCACACCGACAAGTGGACCTTCACCGTCGACGGTCTGGTGACGGCCCCCACCACGTGGAGTTGGGAGGAGATCCGTGCACTTCCCGGATCTCAGTACGAGGGCGCCATCCACTGCGTCACCGCATGGTCGAAGTTCGGGATGAGATTCGACGGTGTCTCTGTCGACACCTTGCTGGACGCGGCAGGTCCGGTCGACGACGCGGCCTTCGTGCTCGCCCGTTCACACACCAGTTACACCACCAACCTTCCGATCGGGGACGTGACCGACGGCAAGGCCTGGGTGGTCTGGGATGTCAATGGGGCACCGCTGGAAGGAATCCATGGAGGACCGGCCCGGCTGCTCGTGCCCCACCTGTATTTCTGGAAGAGCGCGAAATGGGTGTCGGGCTTGACATTGCTCGCCGAGGACCAGCCCGGCTTCTGGGAGCGCAGCGGCTACCACGACCGGGGAGACCCATGGCTCGAGCAGCGGTACCAAGGAGATTGAGACGACAGCCACGAGACTTGCGAGTGTGGACATCGCTCCGGGCTCTTGGAGAACGTCTCCGTCGGCCCAGCGATGAGCCGCAGGAGCGGGCTTGATATTCGGCGGCAGGCTGCCCCGCAGTGCCTGCGGGAATGTCATATTCGGCGTCTCCCCCGGCGTGGCAACCGGCCGGAGCACGCTGGCGGCAACACGAATACGACGAACGATCCCGAGAGAGACGGACATGTCGAACGAAGAATCCACCGTGACGCAGGTCACGCGCGCAGACGCGGCGCAAAGCGTCCACCGCTACATGCAGACGAACGAGGCCAGGAACGCCATCGTTGATGGTGCGCGGTCGGCGGGCGGCCGGGTCACCGAGGTGGAGCGCGTGCTCACGGGCGGCTCCGGGTCGGGTCCGTACAAGCCGATTAGTGACCATGCGAGCGCGCCGAACGCGTTTGAGGGAGCGGGCAGCGTCATCCTCAGCGCGGATCGGCGGTTCCTCCTCACCACGAACGGCGGCGACAACTCGGTCCCCAGCTTCGCTGTGGGCGCCGACGGCAAGCTCAAGACAGCGCGGTTTCTGCTGAGCGAGCCCGATGCCACCGGCGACACCCGGCGTGAACCTCAGGGACCAACGGCCACCCACCAGGAAACGAGCGGCACTCGCCGGGAACGCCTTCCGGAGCGGATTCTCGTGACGAGTCCCAGCACCTGGAGGCGGCGATGACAAGCGATTGCGAGCTGACAAAGGCCGTCGAGGACGCCCTGAACGCACCGTCGGTGCGCAACACCCAGCCCTGGAAGTGGCGAATCCGACCCGACGAGGTAGAACTGCACGCCGACGAGGACCGCTACCTGGACATCACCGACCCCGACCGTCGCGATCTCGTCCTGAGCTGCGGGGCGGCCCTGCACCACCTGCAGGCAGCGCTCGCCGCCCGCGGCCGCGGCGTACGCGTCCGGCGCCTCCCCGATCCCGAGAATCGCAATCACCTCGCCACCGTCACCGTCGAGGATGACGCGCAGCCCGACTTGATCGCAGCCTCGCTATATCCCGCCATTACAAGCCGACACACCGATCGGCGCCGGATGAGCCATCGGCCAGTCCCCCGAGAGCTCCTGCAATCACTGCAGAAACACGCTCGGCGGGCCGGGGCCGAACTCGTGCTGACCGATCCCGGCGTTCGGGAGAAGCTCATGATGGCGCTGAGCGAGGCGACCGAGCTGCAGTACCAAGAGCCAGGCTACGCGGCCGAGTTGCGCATTTGGACCCACCGCCTGCCCGGAAGCCATGACGGCGTCCCAGCGACCAGCGTCCCTCCGCGACCGATCGGCGCCACGAAGGCAACGGGGTTGAGCCACTTCGGGCGACCCGCACTCGCTCAACCCCCACTACCGCCAGGACGATCGCCAGACGACGACGCCGCCGACTTCCTGGTTCTCGCGACTCCGGGCGACGACGTTCTGGACCAACTGAAGGCAGGCGAAGCTGCAAGCGCGGTGCTGCTGGAAGCCACCCGCATAGGGCTGGCCACCACTCCCCTGAGCCAGGCACTCGAGATCGCCGCCAGTCGACATCACCTGCAAACAGACGTGCTGGGCATCCCCGAACACCCCCAGCTGGTGATCCGCGTCGGGTGGCCCGCAGCTGGCAGCGCGGACCTGCCCATGACACCGCGGCGCCCTCTCCGATCGGTCGTCCTCCCTAGCTGACCGTGCGAGGAGGCTCGGGACGTGGCTGGCAAGCGCCATTCGGCGGGACCACCATCGGTCGCGGCACCCGTTCGGTCAGAGCCCCTCAGACATGCCCGTGCTGCGCCACACCACCCCGCCGCCAGGACACCCGACGCCACGAACTGGTTGAGCCGTGCCCTGGATCCGTCCTGCGCTTTCATGCCGGTCGCATCCAGCCCGGGCGAGGCAAGTACCTGATCAAATCGGGACAACGTCGGGCTACCAGTCGCGCTCACCCTGGCACCGACCGAGCTCGCCCTGCACAACAACGACCGCGCCTTCCGCCGCAAAGAGCAGACTTGACACCCGGGCTAGTCCGGGAGGCAACGGCACCACTGCTACTCCTCGGCGCAATCGGGTCCGCCCTTCATCGCCACCATCGGCGGCGACCGACGTGACCCGTTCTTCCACGCCGCCGGAGAACAAGTCCTCACCGCCACCCTGCTCGCCGCCGCGATCAGCGGCGGCACCCTGCGCGACGTCGTCGCCTGGCTACAACCCGGCCGCCGCGACGCCATCGCCGCCCTCGACAACGCCGGCGCCGGCATGGAGGCCGCCGACCTCGAAGCCACCCTGGCGGCATTCGGCTGGCAGGTAGCGCCTGCCCATCTCCAAGAGATGCTCATCGGTGCCCGGCTCCGTGCGGGTGACCGACCCCTCGACCGTGGCGTATCGCAGCGTTCGTTCGATTCTTAAGCTTCGGCGGATACCGCCGGCACCACTGCGGTCCGCCGACACGTCATGGCGACGGTTCCTGCGTGCACAAGCCTCGACCATGCTGGCCGTGGACTTCTTCCACGTCGGCTGCGCCTGAACAGCTACCCGATGAGCCGCAGCTTCGCCTGGGCGGGTGCGAGCGGGGATCGCGCGGTCAGGCCGACTGGAGCGGGAGCGCATTGCTGATCGCGAGGTGGGTGACGCGGGTGATGACAAGACCACAGCGACGAGGCATCTGTGCCTGGTGTCGGGTCCCGACCCTGATCAGCTGGATCTTCTGCGGGAAGGTTTCGTTTGTGGCAGGCGGGCGAGCACCTTGTCGGCGATTCGGCCCAGGGTCTCGACTTCGCGTTTAGTGAGCTGGTCGAAGACCAGGTCGCGGACGGTTTCGACATGACCGGGGGCTGCCTGCTCGATCGTTTGCCGACCAAGGTCGGTGGCCACCACCATGGCGCCGCGAGAATCCTCAAGACAATCCTCCCGGCGTATCAGCCCGCGCTGCTCCATGCGCTTGAGGTGGTGCGACAGGCGGCTCTTCTCCCACTGCAACGAACGCCCGAGCTCCAGCGCCCGCACCGTGCCCTCGGGCGCCTCGGTGAGCTGAGCCAGAACATCGAAATCGGCCAACGACAACCCGTGGTCCGCACGCAGCTGCCGGTGCAGCTCAGCGGTGAGCTTGGCGTGCATCACCAGGAACGAGAGCCACGAGTGCCGCTCCTGCTCGTCGAGCCACCGGGGTTCCGCCACCTTGCAACCGTATCACCAAACGGTTGACACATCATCCAGCCCTGAGGACGTACAGACGGGATCGCCGGCATCCCTTTTGGTTGACAAGTCATCCGCACGGCGGCTAGCTTCCGGTAGACACGTCAACCAGTTCAGTCGGGTTGGAGCAGGTCGCTGATGCGTCTGCCAGTTGCCGTCCGTCGGGCTACGGACCTGCTGAATCGGTCAGTCGTGCGCCAAGTTGCAATGAGGAGTAATACGTGAAGAACACAGTTCTGATCACCGGTGCGAGCGGACTGGTGGGCACCGCCGCGGTGGAGACCTTCCTCCGCAAGGGTTGGGAGGTGGTGGCGGTGTCGCGGCGTCGGCCCGACGTCGCGAGTGACATGCCCTTTCGGCATCTCGCCGTAGACCTTCGGGACGAAGCGGCGTCCCGGCAAGCGTTCGCCGGACTGTCCGAGGTATCCCACCTGGCGTACACGGCCTCGCACGAGAAGGCGGATCTGGTCGCCGGCTGGAACGAACGCGACCAGATGGAGATCAACGAGGCCATGCTGCGCAACGTCGTCGAGCCGCTCCTCGACAGCGGCGGGCTGCGCCACGTGAGCATCCTGCAGGGCACCAAGGCCTACGGCGTACACCTGCATCCGATCCCGATCCCGGCCCGAGAGGACGCGCCCCGCGACGACCATGAGAACGCGTTCTTCCTGCAGGAGGACTACGTCAAGGCGAAGGCGGCCGAGCGAGGGCTCTCGTACACCATCCTGCGCCCGCAGCTGATCATTGGCCGCAATCACGGCGTGACCCTGAACGTGGTCGCCGCCATCGGCGCCTACGCCGCCATCCGCCGCGAAGAGGGACTTCCGTTCAGCTTCCCCGGCGGGCCGTCCTTCGTGTGGGAGGCGGTTGACGCGCGCATCGTCGCCGACGCCCTGGAGTGGGCGGCCACCGCGCCACAGGCCGACGGTCAGATCTTCAACGTCACCAACGGTGACGTGTTCGAGTGGCGCAACCTGTGGCCGTCGTTCGCCGAGGTCCTCGGCGTGCAGGTCGGGCCGGACGAGCCCGCGAGCATGGTGACCTACCTGCGGCAGCGGACCGCGCTGTGGGACAAGATCGTCGCCCGGTACGGGCTCGCGCCGCTGAGCCTCGAGGAGGTGGTGGGCACCGCGGACCACCATGCCGATTTCTGCTTTGCCTACGGGGCCCCCGAAGGTCCACGCGCCTTCGTCAGCACGGTCAAGCTCCGCCAGGCCGGGTTCACCGAGACCATGCACACCCAGAACAGCTTCCGGGACGCGTTCCAGGCGCTGATCGACCGCAGGATCCTGCCGCAGGCGAGCTGAGCCAGGGCCCTTCGTCCCCGGGGCCGCGGCGGCATGCCGCATGACGCGCCGCAGCGACGGCCTCGAGTCGAACGGCCGACGCTGCAGCGCGGCCACCGCTGCCCCGCGATGCGCGCGTCCAGTGCGGCCTGCGGGGTCCCGTCGAGCTGCGCTCCGACCATCGCCCCGTCGTAGCCCAGGCACAGCCGGCGGGTCGGCGCGTCGACATCGTCGTGCCCGGCCTCCCGGAGGAGAGCCGCGAACAACATCCGGACACAGACGTAGTGCCGGATGAACACAGCGCCCACCAGCCCACCGATGCCGCACTCGGCACTGGCGTTGATGAACGGCAGCCCCGGTAGCCAAGGGCGGCGAACCACCCCACCAGCAGCCTTCGCCACCTACGTTCAGCGTGCAGACCTGTCTGTCTGAAAGGAGCTGATATGTCCCCCGCTTACTTCGACCGCTACGCGGAGCTCGCGTTCGAGCGCACCGCCGACGGCGTGCTGACCATGCGGTTCCACACCAACAACGGCCCGATCACCTTCACCGGCGGCACCCACGAGGACCTCCCAAAGGCGCTGGAGGAGATCGCCCACGACGCCGACAACAAGGCCCTGGTGATCACCGGCACCGGGGACGCGTTCATGGACTCGATCGACGGCCACAGCCTCGGAGAGATCTTCAAGCCCGCGCACTGGGAGAAGATCCGCCGCGAGGGCACCGAGCTGCTCCAGCGGCTGCTGGGGCTGCCGATGCCCGTCGTCGGCGTGGCCAACGGACCCGCCACGGTGCACTCGGAGTACCTGCTGCTCACCGACATCCACATCGCGTCCGAGCGGGCGACCTACGGCGACTTCCCCCACCCCACCTTCGGCATCACCGCAGGCGACGGGCTGCAGGTCGTCTGGGAAGAGGCCGTCGGCACCGCGCGGACGAAGTGGCTGCTCTGGACCGGCGAGACCATCGACGCCGCCACTGCCCAGCAGTGGGGCGTGGTCAACGAGGTCGTCCCACACGAGCGGGCCTACGCGCGTGGCCTGGAGGTCGCCCGCACCCTCGCCGCCAAGCCAGCGCTGTACCGCTCCCTGCAAAAGCAGACCCTCAACCAGCGGCTGCTGCGCCGCCTCGTCGAGGCCGTCCCCTACGGCATGGCCCTGGAAGGCCTGACCGCCGCGGACCTCGCCTACCAGCAGTCCTGATCTTTCTGCCGCCCCGGCAATCGGATGGAGCGGCGCCCCGGCACGGCGCGGCCCACCCGACCAGCCGCGGGCCGAACCCGCTGGAGCACGCATGGATCTGCGGCCGCTGCTGGTCGGCAGCCGCGAAGTGCCGCTCCAGGAGACCGCTGACCGTGTCACCGCAGCCGGGGCACAGCACACGTGCTCGCCTCGACGCCACCGTGCCCGGCGGTCTCACGCATCGTGGCCGAGGCTGACGCCCGGCGAGCCCGACCTGCTGACGAAATAACGCCAGCAAGGTTCGTGCCGCTCGGCTCGAGGACTGCGCCGTCGACGACATCCGCGCGTGGTCGACCTCAACCCGACCGCGCCGATCCTGCGGACCCGCGCCGCGCCCTCCGACCTGCGCGCCGAGGGCCGCACCGCGGTTGTGCTCACCTTGCCGGCGGCATCGCCCTGGTCGGGCTGCCCTTCTACGCCACCTACGCCCGACCCGCCGGCTGTCGACGCAGCCCTCGCCCCGCCACGCCGACCTCGACGCCGCCGTGCACCACTGCCCCAGCATCTGACCCCGATCCCCACCGGAGCTCCCGATGACTGTTCCCGCGACGACGATCGCCCTCGACGACCCGGACTTCATGATCGCAACGCTGGCCGCCTCGCACGACCACCTCGACCGCCTCACCGCCGACCTCGACCACGACGCGGTCACCGCGTCCACCCAGCTCCCAGGCTGGACGGTGGCCGAGGTGCTCTCCCACCTCGGCAGCGGAGCCGAGATCGGCGGGCACATCATGGGCCGCGCGCTGCAGGGCTCCGGCGACACCGTGGACCGCGACACCATGACCGGCATCTGGGACCGCTGGAACGCGATGAATCCGGCCCAGCAGCACCGCAGCCGTCACGAGTACGACGCCCGGCACCTTCAGATCCTCGAAGGGCTCGACACCAGCCAGCGGCGCACCGTCCGCGTCCCCTACTTCGTCGGACCGCTCACCGTCGCCGAGTACGCCGGCTACCGCCTCTCCGAACACGCGATGCACGCATGGGACGTCGCCGTCGCCCTCGATCCGGAGGCCATTATCGAGGCAGACACGGCCGCCGTCCTCTGGGCACGGCTCGCCCTCATCGCCGGCCGATTCCACGACGCCGGTGTCCGACGCGCGATCGCACCAGTCGACGTCGCCCTCCTGCCCACCGACTACGCGCCCGCCTCAAGGCTCGAGATCAGGCCCGACGGCGTCGCCCTCACCCCTGGCGAGAGCGGCAGCGTGCAGGTGCGCGGGCCGGTCGAGGCGCTCGTCCGGCTCGTCTACGGCCGCCTCGACCCAAACCGGCGGCCCCACGACCACCTCGACATTCGCGGCGAGCTCAGCCTCGACACGCTCACCTCATTCTTCCCTGGCTACTAAAGCCGTCGACCGGCGGCTGTGACCGCACACCAGGGTCGATCGATCGCCCCGGCCTACGCCGGCTGATTCATTCGGGAGCCAACACCGACAGCCGCCTCGGCGACGCGCCGTGCGCAGGCCGGTCGACCCACGCCTGGAAGCCTGGACGACAGTCGTCCTCAAGCAGCTTGCGAGCCGGGCGGAGGGCCTTCTGACTCAGGTCAGCCGCCAGGCGGCGCGTAGTGCAGGGCGACGTCGAGAGTGGTCGCGAAAGTGAGGTACATCAGCCACAGGCCGATGCAGGCCGGTGGCGATACGAACGACGATGGCTGCGTCGCGCCGACCTCGTACGCGCTTCGCCGGATCCGCGGGCATTCGCGCAACCGGTCATGCCGACCTTCGCGGCGCACGTTCGGCGTCATGCCACAATCCATTGCTCCGGCCTACGCCAGTCCCCACGACCACACGGCAACCCATCACCGACGGTGAGGCTACGCAGTCATCACGGTCCCGGGCGCGCTAAAGCACGGGCGAAATGTCCGTATCCATGGCGTTCGATCGCCATTTGAGACGGCTTCCGCAGCGTTCGGCTCACCGCCAATGAGCGGAAGCATCATTCCCGCGTCAGGCGGAAGCATGACGTCTCTTCGATGAATTGCGCAAACCGACACCTGCGCTCAGACATTGAGCCCAAATTACCCACCGTATCACTGTACTACTCAGAGGAAACGGACCACGATGTTGCGCGATCGACAACGCTATGCCCCGTCGCGCGAAAAGTACATGGGCAGAAATGATCGCGGAAGCAGCCGACAAGGAATTGATCGATGTCGAGATAACGTAGGACACATATCTGGACTCCGCCACGAGGCGTCAGCCGGGTGAGATGCGACCCTGCGATGATTCGCGCGAAGCATGCTCACGCCAAGGAGCAACAGCGTCTCAGTCCCCACTCCTCAAGCGAACCGCATGAGAACGACGACAAATCAAGATCACGGTAGAAAAGCTCTTGTAAAGAGAACCGCCTACACGTGTCTCGGACTCTAGCAGGCGGAACGAGTAGCGCATGCCGAGACCGAGGATGGACGCAAGGTAGGCGATCGATGATGGCCTACCGCGTTTGCTAGCACCCGTCCCGCTACCGGAACAAGCTGACAGGCCCGTACAAGCGCGCCTTGCGATCGGATGTCACTTCATCGCTCCCCGATCGATCCGGGCAAATCGGTGGACACCCCCGGGTGTCGCAGTCGTCGAGGGCACCGGCGAGACGTTCCGCGGGACACCGATTCACGGCATGTATTCGCTGCTGAAGGTTGGACGGTGAATGTCATGCGCACGCGAGGATCTCTGCCACCGGTATCTGCGTTTGGCCCGACGTGCGGAACTCGTTACTCCACGCGACGGCGACGGCCGTCTGCGCCACGCGACGGCGCAACGCTACGTCTACCGAGGCAGGGCACGGGTGGTGGTTGACATCGGCCATCGATACCCGCGCGGCGGGGCCATCGTCGGCCCTGGCGTTGCCGAGCTGCTGCACTCCGCCACCGTCGCCGTCGCCGGCCGAGTGCCGGTCGAGCGCGTGGTCTCCTGCTCCCCATAGGTCAGCAAGGCCTGGCTATACCCGATGAAGGCCTACCGCGGCATCGATCCGTCGGATTCATAGCTTCTGTGGTCACCCACTCACAGAGGATGCCCGTCGTGCAGGCGTCTCCTTCACATGATTCCAACCTGGCGTCAACGTCACGGCGGATAGCGGGCACAATGAGCTGGCCGCCCGGCGGCGCGGATCGAGCTGCTCCTGCCGCCCGTGGCGGTAGTCCCGCAGCGGTGTCGACCACCGTCAGGTGATCAACGCGTTCGGGGTGTCGCCGATCGCCATCTGACCGTGCGGGCGCTAGGCCTCCCGGCCGCAGAATCCTGTCTAGTCCTTCTCTGGGAGCCGGAACTTTAGGTCGCCCTCGACGTAGTGCAGCGAGGACGCTGTCCCGTCAAGGCTCACGACGCACGGCGCGGGCAGATCGCCACCGCCCAGCGTGCCTCCGATCTCGACCCAGCCGACAACGAGCATCCGCTCGCCCTCGGGCGTCACGCACTCCAGCGGGTAGCCCTGCATCTCCACGGCTCTACCGCCCCTCTGTAGCTGATCTTGGGCTCTTCCCTGCGGTGGCAGGAGACGTACCAGGTCAGTGCCGCAGCCCACATTCCGTAGGCCAGAAACCCGCAACCACAGGCGGTTTCCCTGTGGATCTCCGCGCAACCGGAGGACGGTGGCTACGAGCACGATCTGTCCCGAAGCGGCAGCGGCTTGTGATGCTTGCGAGAACGGCGACACTGGCAGACGTCACGATCAAGACGCCGTTTCCACGTTGATCACTCAACGCCCAAGATCCAACGCCGGTGCCGGAAGCCGCCGTCGCCGCCCTCCCAAAACGCGACCGCAATGGTGTCATTCTCATCCGAGGGCCTAGACAGCACTCCCGAACACACAGCAGTCTCGGCGCCCGGCACCACTCAGCCCGGACTGCCGGAGCGAGCCGCGGCTATACATTAGCGTGTTCCCGCCGCTGAACGCGACATGCTCCCCCATACGAAACCAGTCGCATCGCAGCGAGGAAGACCACGGCTACCGCGACATCAGACGGCGCCTCGAGACGGCCGGCGCAATACCGCTGCGGCTGATCGAGCTCCGCAGCGGGCGCGCCAGCATGACACTTATCGGCCTGGACACAAGGTTCGCCGTGATCCCGCGCGGACCGAGCGCACAGGCCCGGACACGGGTGCGGCCCAGCTGAGCAGCGGCTTTCGCCGCAATGCATCAAGCTGCTGCTCCCATCGGCCGCCGGCGAAGGACCCCCGGCTTGAGACTTCCCTTCTGGCCAGCGCGCTTCAGGCCAAGGGCCTAGAGGTCGCCGGCGGTTCGGCGTCGGACCCCGGGCGCATCTCAGCGAGTAGCCCGTTGGACACAATTCGGTGATCGGGATTCTCGAGTTGCAAGTAACAACAGTTGGCCGCCCGCCGCCCCGAGTTGCTGCTTCCGCGGTCGCAGGTTGGCTGCGAGTTTGACCAGGGAGCGCGAAAGTTCCGCTCGGAACTAAGCCCATCGGGTCAATACTTTCGTCCGCCAGACGGAATCCTTGCGCGCTCCATACTGCTCCTGCCGTGCCCGGATTCCCCGATCATGGAATTCGGGCAGGATAGAAAATCAAACTGGAGCGTATCTGCGTCAGGTAAGATCTCCTACTAGGAGCTGTCCTCAAAGCCACATGCGGAGGGTCGCGAGGTCGATCATGGCCTGGTATGAGGTGGCGGTCTTGTCGTAGCGGGTGGCGATGGCCCGGTACTGCTTGAACTGGTTGAAGCAGCGTTCGACCACGTTGCGTCGCTTGTAGGCAACCTTGTCGAACGCGGGTGGGCGCCCACCCGCCGAGCCGCGGCGAGCCCGGTGGGCTTGCTGGTCACGCCGCTCGGGGATGGTCGCCCGGATCCCACGTCGTCGCAGGTATGCCCGGTTGGCGCGGCTGGAGTAGCCCTTGTCCGCCAGCACCCGAACCGGACGCGTCGCCGGGCGACCTGGGCCGGGGCGGCGGAACTCGACACCGGCTAGGACCTGCTCGAACTGGGTGGTGTCGTTGACGTTGCCGCCGGTCAACACCACCGACAACGGGCGGCCGTGGCCGTCGCAGGCGAGATGGATCTTGGTGGAGGGTCCGCCCCGGGACCGCCCGATAGCATGATCATCTGGCTCGCCGTGTCCGCGGCAGGACCCGTCCACCCCCTGGGGACGACGGCGTGGTGATGGCCTTGCGGGCGCCGGCGGCATGCTGATGGGCGCGCACGATGCTGGAGTCCACCGAGACCTCACGGTCGAGCTCGTCGACCGCCTCGGCGATCACCCGCACCCGCACCACCAGCGCGGTGAGGGTGCCGTTGCGTGACCAGCGCCAGAACCGGTTGTAGACGGTCTTCCACGGCCCGTACCGCTCGGGCACATCCCGCCACGCCACCCCAGTCTTGGCCTTGAACAACATCCCATTGATCACCCGCCGGTCATCCACCCGCGGCCGACCCCTCGCCCCCGAGACCGGCAACAACGGCTCGATCACCTGCCACTGCTCATCAGTGAGCTCGTGCCTGCGCACCACAAGCCCAAGATCAAATCAGAACGGCCACACCCGCTTTGAGGACAGGCCCTAGCGCCCCCGCATCGCCTCCCGGTCGGGGCCCTGTCCGTCGCCAAGGCGCTCGCCGGCATACTGCTGAACAGTTGCCAATCCTCGTCGGACAGCGGCTATCGCCGTAGACCAGCAGCCCCAACCTAGGGCGCGCGCGGTCATGGATACCTGCGGCGGGGGGAGCCGCCAGCTGGACGACGACCACCGTGCTCAGCGGACCCCGAGCGACGCCGACGCCCCGCCAGGGAGTGTTCGCCGCGATCGCGCGGGAGGTCGATTGCACTCGCCGACTGCTGCGGCGAGGTGATGCACAGCGGCCACACGCCGGACGCCTGACGCACGGGTCCAGCCTGCACCGGACCCACTGACCTCCCGCCGCCGGCTTTCCGCACCGTCGACGACGACAGCGATGTGGGCAGCGCATGCGCGGCCCGGAACCCCGTGTCGTATCGGGTCATACCCGCCTGGTCGGCGTCGAGCACCTGGCCGATCTCCGCGGTGACCGCGGCGAACTCCCCACTGCACGGCCCGCTCTCGCTGCGATGGGCTCCAGCGCGTGCTCGCGTTCGTAGGTCTTCAGGCGTCGAACATCGCGAAGAGGGAGTTGAGGCCTTCGGCAAGGAGCGGGTGTGTGAAGATCGCATCCGCCATAGCGGAGTACGTGAGCTTGCCCAGCATGGCGACCTGGATCATGGTCATGACCTCGCCGCCTTCACCGCCGAGGACCGCGCAGCCCAGGATCTGCCCGCTGTCAGCGTCGACGACGGCCTTCATGAAGCCGCGCGTCTCCCCGGTCTCGATGGCCCGGATGACGGCGCTCATCGGGAGCTTTGCCACCCGGATCGCGCGTCCCTGCGCCCTGGCCTCGCGCTCGGTCATGCCGGCGCGGCCAAGCTGCGGGTCGATGAACACGGTGTACGGGACGATCCGGTCCCGCGTGCTTGCCTTCTCGTGCGTGATGAGGTTGGCGTGCAGGATGCGGTAGTCGTCGTAGGAAAGGTGGGTGAAGGCTGGGCCGCCCTTGACGTCTCCCATCGCGTAGACGCCGGGGACACTGGTTTCCAGGTACTCGTCGACCTCGATGAAGCCGTGGTCGTTGAGGCGGATTCCGGCCGCCTCGGGGGTGAGTGCCTCCGTATTCGGGATGCGGCCGATGGCCGACAGCAGGTGCGTGCCTTCGAGCTGTCGCTCACCGTCCTCCGTGCGAACGGTCAGCCGCAGGCGCTCGCCGTCGGCCGGCTCAACCCGGACCGGCATCGACGAGGTCAGGACCGTGATCCCGTCATCGCGCAAGATAGCGGCGACCTCGTCCGAGACGTCCTCGTCCTCGATCATCATCAGGCGCGCGGCGCTTTGGATGATGGTGACCTCACTGCCGAACCGGCGGAACATCTGCCCGAACTCCAGCCCGATGTAGCCACCGCCGAGGATGATCAGGTGCTCCGGGAGGTCGACCAACTCCATGATCGACGTTGAATCGAGCACAGGAACGTCGCCCGCGCCGGTGATCGCCAGCGGCTTGGGCCGGGTGCCCGCGTCGATGACGACCACCGGCGCGCTGATCTGCCGCGTCCCACCGCCCGTCACAGCGATCTCGACCGTCTTCGGCCCCGTGAAATGGGACTCGCCTTCGATCAGGTCAAGCCCGTCCTGCGCCAGGCGGCTCGCGTAGTTCTGCCGCGCGCCGGCGACCATGGCCCGCTTGCGCTCGCGCACCGCCGCCAGATCCACCGATACCGGACCAATACGCACGCCGTACTCCGCGCCGCGGCGCGCCTGATAGGCCAGGCGCGCGCTGGCCACCATCGTCTTGGTCGGAGTGCACCCCGAATTGACGCAGACGCCGCCCAGTCTGCCTCGCTCGACAAGCGCCACCTTCTGGCCCGCCTTCGCCATCTCGACAGGGAGGAACCGGCCGCCCTGGCTGGTCCCTATCACAATCGCGTCGAAGTGTTCATCGGCCATTGCGTCTTCTCCCCATGTCCTGGTGAGCGCGTTGGCACGGACCGCGTATAGGACCATCTTAGCTAGCCGGGCGGCGGGGTGAGGCGGTGAGAACGGGTAACCAGCAATAGCCCACAGAACTCAAGGAAGAGCGCAGGTCAGCGCCCCGCGTACCCGCTTGATGCCTCTGCCACGGCACAGCTGCGACGGGGCACCAGAGGACTGGTGGCTACTCGGTGATTCCGGGATCGGGCCTGCAGCGTGTCCGAGGAAGGCGATCCCCTCCATCTGAGCCTCCGACTTGTATCTAGGTACCGGTCGGCCGGCTAGATGATCACTGGTCATAGTCTGGTTGGAGCGGTCGTCCCGGACTCGCGCGTGAGCTTCCTGCCAGTCCGTTCCGGCCTGGTTCGCCAGCGATCTGTAGCCCGGTGCGGCGCCGACCGTAGCCTGGCTCAACATAAGCCCACCTGCGCGCCGCGCGTCCGCGTCCGGAGCAAGGTGGGCGGCGACGACCGCGCTGGTGAGCGGGCGAGGCGCGAGGGCGCGGTAGGCCGCGGTCCGCGGAACGATCCGGCGCTGGTGTAGCGCCGTCGGCGCTGCGCCGATCGCCACCAGGCTTCGGGCCAGATACCGGGAGGCGTACGCGTAGCCGACGTGTCACACAGCGGCGTCGGGTGCTGCGACGCGGCCGAGGTGAGGTTGGCGTCAGCGGCAGCCGCCGCCGCTGCCGCGGCATGACGGAGTTTCGGCTGACCGCCGCGGGGCACCTCGTATTGCGCCAGGCTGTCACGGTTCGGCCAGATCGACGCGTCGGCGCCAGATCTTGCGGTCATGCCGTCTGAGGCGTGACACACAGTGTGATCAGCAGGTGGCGAGATCGAGGCTGGAGGGCACCCGGCCGGCTTCGCGACGAAGTGGTAGCGGCGTCGTGAAAATGCCCGCCTGGCTACGGCCTTCGAGTGACGGTTGACCGGCTGTCGCTGTGGTGACGCTGGTAGTGACGGGCGACACGGGCGCGGTTGCCGCACGCCGGCGAGCACCACTCCCTGCGCGGGTGTTGCTTCAGGAAGTACAGGAGGCAGCCGGGGGCCAGGCATGCGCGCAGTTGCCGACGTTGCGGACCCGTGAAGAGGTCCACGGCCTGGTGGGCGATAAACGCGACAGCCAGGTCGCCGGTCGTTCCGTTCATCCGGAAAACCGGGACGGGGTCTCCTCCCGCCGGCCAACGCAGTTCGGGCCCGGCCCCGGCGAGAGTGTTGAGCGTGTCGATCGCGCTCTCGCGGGTCATAGCCGGGGACGTCACCGGCGGTCGCGGGTCTCCGGTCGCGTCCGCGGCCAATCGGCGGAGAGCATCGCGCAACCTGCGCAGCCGCTCGGCGAGCCCAGGCTCCGGCGCCGCGGCGACGTCAGCAGGGTCCTGGCTGCCGGTCTCGGAGCGTAGGCGGTCGTCGATCGCGCGTAGCCAGGCGGTCACTGTGGCGTCGTCGCTGAGCGCGTCCTGCACGTCACTCCGGTCGACCCGCAGCGTGTTCATGAGCTCCACCGGAAGCGGCTCGTCGAGCAACGTCGCTCCGGTGGGCACCTCAGCGCGTCGCATATGCCCACGCTAGCACGGAACCTAATGGTTTAGCGCGGCAACATCCATTTGACATCCGTTGACCCGCGTGGCAACGTGACTAACGGATAGATGCACGATCATCCGTTAGGCTCTCGCCTAGAAGGGGCCATCAGCATGTCCACTCTTTCCAAGGTCGAGCCCGCAGACGCCACCGAGCCTGTCGCCGAGGTGCTGGCCGAGGTCAAGAAGGCGCTCGGGGCGGTGCCGAACATGGCCAAGACGATGGCGCACAGCCCGGCGCTGGTCAGGGGCTGGCTCGCGCTGTCGGGCGCCCTTAGCGCCGGGGTGATCCCCGCGCCCGTCCGCGAACAACTCGCTCTCGCCACGGCCGAGTACAACGACTGCGAGTACTGCCTGTCCGCGCACAGTTTCATCGGCTCGAAGGTCGCCAAGCTCGACCCCGACGAGATCGAGCGTGCGCGACATGCCGACTCCGCCGACCCTCATGTCGCGGCACTGCTCGCCCTGTCCGACGCCATCGCTCGGGGACGCGGCATCGTCGAGGACGCCGCACTGGAGACCGCCCGGGCCGCCGGAGTGACCGACGCCGAGATCGCCGAGGTCGTCGGCAACCTCGCACTCAACATCCTCACGAACTACTTCAACATCCTGGCCGACACCGACAACGAGTTTCCCCTCGTCACGCCGCTCGCACACGCCTGAGCAACCGACTCATACCGCTGCAGGTCGGGGCTCAACGAGGAGCACCCGACCGCTGCGGCCGTTCGCGCCGCAGAACACCCTCCCAGGCCGGGGTCGCCCGGTTGAACAACACCAACTCCAACGATGGGACAAAGCGCTCATGGCTCTCAACCAAGATGAATTCGTTCGATTGAGCAGAATTTCGGAGTCGATCAGTAGAAGCGACCCTGAGCTGGAACGTACGCTCGCCGCCCCCATGCGTCGTTGCTCGATCTGGACCGTGCTGTTCTACGTGACGCTATCCGTCCTCGCGTTCGTGACCCCGGCAGTCGTGGCGATCAGCGATACCACCCCGCCGAGCAACTCCATCGCGAAGAGTGCGTCGCACGGGGACGAGAGGACGACGGCGGACTTGGCACCGCAGATTCGCGACCAGGTCGACGGGCACTCTGCTGGGCGGCCTGCGACGGTGATGGGCCTCCCTGTCAACTACGGCGCCGGCGAGACTCCGTGACGACTTCGGTCAGCCAGGGCCGTCCAGCTCACCGGAATAACCGACGGCGTGATCAGCGGGTGGGCGACGTGGCCGAGATCGAGGTGGAGAGCACCGGCCCGGCTTCGCAGCGAAGTGGTAGCGGCGTCGTGAAAGTGTCGGTCTGCCTACAGCTACGGCCTTCCGGCGGCGGTCGACCGGCTGCCGAATTGATCTCCTCGATGCCCGGTTCGGGCAATGTCGAATCACTGATGGATCGCCGCGACGAGCGGGAGGTGCTCGACCGGCTGCTCAAGGCGGTCCGGACAGGTGAGAGCCGGGCACTCGTGGGTGCGAGGTGAGCTGGGCGTGGGCGTCACCGCACCGACGCGTCACAATCGCCGAGTCTCCAGCAGAGCGGTGTCAGGGCTGAGCCGGCGCCCTCGTCAGCCTGGTGGTAACCGCCGTTCCCCGGACCCAGCACAACCCTTCAATCGAGATCCGCTCCCCACAACGGCCGGATCCGCTCGCATCGTGCACGGTCGCACGGCGAGCGGATCCGCCGACATGGCAGGACCGTGGAGGTGGGTCAGCTGCACACGCCTCAATCAGAGCTAACGGGAGGAACCGGGATGCAGGTACAGCAACGGGCTACCCGACGCCGCGGGAGCCACGAAGTCAGCGCCGCCATTCCTCGGTCAGCCGCAATCCGCAGGCTGGGCCTGCAAGCCAGGAGTAGAGACCCGCGACAAGGGTCAAGCGGAACGTGGTGGCGCTGTGCGACGTCCCTACCGGACAGTAGGGACGACCGTCGAAGTCGCTGACCTTCGAGCGAGCGGAATCAGTACTGGCCGCATCGGAGGGCTCCCCGCTACACGCATACGTTGTGGTGTCGCTACTGACCGGCGCGCGCCCGAACCGAAGAGCTGCGCGCGCTGCACTGGCACGAGGTCGACCTCGACGGACGTTCGGACGCCAGCCCGCCGATACCCCCCTCGGTCGCGGTCTACCGATCCATCCGCGCCGGCGGCGACACCAAGACCGTCAAATACGACGACTCGCGATGCCACAACGCTGTGTCGACGCACTCCACCGCCACCGCAACCACTCGCCACACCCACCACCACCAGACGCGCTCGTTATCGCCACAGCCAACGGCACCGCGCTCGACGCCCACAACGTCCGCCGGTCATTCCGCCACGTGATCGCCGCCGCCGGCCTCAACCCCGCCGCGTGGACACCCCGCGAACTCCGATGGTCACCCAGCAAGAAACCATGATCGAGAACCTGCGTCCCACGGCTTCAGGCTCAGGCGGGGTACGAGCCCTCAAGCCCAGACTTTCCGCAGGTAGAAACGCTGATGCGCGGCTCCCCCGTAGGGAACCGCCCATCGTGCCGTCGGGACGACAGGATTTGAACCTGCGACCCCTTGACCCCAGGCATACGACAATGCCGTCGGACCGCTACGACGAGACTCGAACACCCTGGTGAGGCGTCCGTGGGCGTCCATTTTCAACCAGACAGCATCGCTGTCGTTGTCACTCACTTTGTCACTCAGTCTCAAACCTCACTGACGCGCCATCCTGAGTGCGCAGTCAGGCCGCCGCAGCCGATCGGTTCAAGAGCGCGCGTGCTCATCTCCCGACCCGGCGTGGGCCGGGAAGCGCAAAGGGGCGCGCGGCCAAGCCTTTCGTCGGTGATCTCGACACCGATCCGCACCGGGCTGGCCTCGGCCCGTGTACGCCCCGGCCTCACCGAACCCTGACCCGCGACGCACGTGCCCGCGAGATCCTCACCCCCGCCAGCTCATTCGAGCTTCGGCGAGCAGTGCACCACGCCGGGCGTGCGCGAGTTCGCGCGAGTGGTCAGTGGAACACCGCGGTAGGGCGCACCTCCAGCGTCTTTGTCGCCGCGTCCCATGTCCCGACCCGGCCGAGGCACCGGAATGTCCCGGAGTACACGTCGTCCGTGCGCAGGCCGGCCGCCGCACAGACGATTCGGACCTGTGGCCCCTGGGCGGGATCGTCCGGCTCACCGAAAGGCGCGTTGAGCGTGACGGCCTCGGGGGTCCGGTCGACGACCCGGAACTCGCCCTGGATCAATAGAAAGGTGTGGATCCGCTGGAGGCGGACGTGCTCAGTCGGCGGCTGACGATTGAATGCTTTGTCCAACGCGTCACTCGCCTCCACCTCCTGGCTGATCAGGTCCACATCGACGATGTCGTGTGCGTTGTCCAGGACCCCAAGGACGATCGAGATGATCGAGATCGGCGAGTCGTTGACCACGTACCTCTCGAAGACCTCGCTGGTGACACCGCGCTCTGCGTCTGCCCTCAGCGGGTCGAGGTTGGCCGATCCCGCGAACCTCCGGCTCGTGCTGACCCTCTTCTCCACCTGGCGGCTCAGCGCCGCTGCGTACTTGCCTCCGTACCGGTGGTAGAGGTCCATGACGAGGCGCGCGTCGAGGTAGATGCAGATGTCCTGGCGGGGCGGGGACCTGTAGTAGGTCCGGTAGCGGAACACGATGGCCACCGACGCCGCCAGCAGCGCCGCTGTGGCGCCCCACACCAACAACCACGGCCACCATACGGCCAGCCAGGATTCGTCAACGACAGCCACGGAGGTCCTCGAATGCGGTGGTGAGGTCGGTGTCGGCGTCGACCGACCGGCCGCCGGTGGCCGTCGCGACTCTTGCCAGCTCGGCCGCATCGGCCTCGGCGAACCGGATGGTGAAGACCGGCGCTGGGGGCCGCCCCGCAACAGCGAGGCGGGCCAGGAACTCGTCGGCGGTGAGCCCAGCGTTGTTGATCCCGTCGGTCATCAGCACGATCGACACGGGCCGGGCGGCGTCCGTGGCGAGTACACGCGCCGCAATGCCGTACGCATGCTCGGCGGCGCTCCAGACCGCCGTTTGATCGTCGAAGGAATCCACGTTGACGAACTCGCGCAGTGCTGCCAGCTCGGCAGGGTCGTCGGCGGCGAACTCGCGCTCTGCGATGACCTCGCCGCCGAAGCGGACCACGGTGATCCGTTCCCCCGCGCGGAACCGCACGAACGACGCCTCGCCTTGCCCGCTCAGCTGGACGAACGCCGCACGCAGCGCTGCGATCCGGTTGCCGCGCATCGAGCCGGAGAAATCGAGCACGAAGATCACATGGGCAGGCGGATCGGTGCCGATCGCCTCGTAGTCCGCAAGCAGCGCGTCAACGACCTCCAGGCGATCCGGGAAGTACAGTGCGTTGCCCGTTGTCGCCGGCAGCTGCGGCGGGCGCGGAACGTTCGGGTCGATCGGTCGTCGCGCGGTCTGATCCATGATCCGCCGCTGCACCGGTTCCGTCAGCAGCCAGTCGACGACCCGGTCGTACGCGTCGCGCTGCGCCGGGTTCAGCAGCAAGAGCGGGAAATCGGACTGGATGATCCCGTCCGCCGGATAAATGATCTCCAGCGGCTCCGCCAACCGGCCGCTGGCGTTGAGCGACAACAGCGTCGACTCGGGGGCTACCAGCGCGTCGAGGTCAGCCTCGCGGGCCATGAATCCGTCGACGAGCGCGGCGGACGTCTCGGCACGCAGTGCGTGCCCGGTGAAAAAGCCGCGCAGGCGGTCGCAGGTGAGGTCCTCCAACTGCAGCGCGCGGCCTGTGTCAGCTGCTGCCGTAGCAACTCCGACGAGTGCGGCGAGCCCACTGCCCGAGCGCCGCGGATCGGCCATGCCGAACCGCACCTCGCCCGCCGCCGCGCTCGCGGCGATGTCGGCCCACGAGATCGGCCCGGCGGCCCGCAACCGCTCGGCCGTGGCCCGCTTCATCCCGACGACCACCGGCGACAGCATTATCGACGTGCTCAGCGGCCGCGGCCCGGTGTAACCCGATGCAGTGAGCTCGAGCTGGAAGTAGCGGTCGGACGACAGCCAGGCCGCGTCGTGCCGGTACTCGCCGGGCTGGAGCGCGCCCACCGCGTCGAGACCCTGGGCCATGTCGAGCTGCAAGTCGACACCGGTGTCCGCTCGGAGGTCGGGGAGTAGGGGCGCCAGGTCGGCCAGGTCGGGCGTGGCCAGCACCCGCAGCGTGAGCGGAGCTTGCGGGCTCACGACGCAACCTGACAGCACGGCGAGAGCCGCGAAGAGCAGGGCCACGGCACGCAGGATCGACGGGACCATCACGGCATCGGCAGGCAGTCGCCGACGGTTGTGATCATCGCCTCCAGCATCGGCACGTCCGGCAACAAGCCCCGCGTGTAGCTGGTCGAGATCGCCGGCGCGGGCACGCCACGCTCGGCAAGGAACCGCGGCAGCTCGGAGCTGGAGTTCTCGAGGCGCGGGTCGAGCACGCGGTAGCCGAGTTCCAGTGCCCGCCTGCGCAGCACGGAGTCCGTGCCCAGGAGTTCTGCCAGCGACTGGGCATCCTCGTTCAGCGCCACCACCGTCGGCTCGCTCTGGAACTCGACATCCGGGTAGAGCAGCACGCGGTCCTGGTCCGGCTCGCCGCCTCCATCGACGCGCTGCAGCTGGTAGGCGAGGTACTGGTGCTCATAGATCACGACGATCGGGAGGATCCCCCGCCCCTCAGGGATGAAGTAGATCCCGTCGGGATTGCGCGTCGGCAGGCCCTGCTCGCGGAACAGCGGCTTGATCTGGTGCGCCAGATCGACCGCGTCGGGCACCGAGACCGGCACGCCGCCGCGGATGACGTAAGCGACCAGACCGAGATAGGTGGCCGCACTGTTCGCCGCACACACATCGGTGGTCTGCGCGAGGACGGTGTTGCCGTTGGTGAAACCCCAAGCGCCGATGCCCAGCGCGTCCCAAGACTGGCCGGCGCGTGCCAGCTCGAGGAACTCATCGAGGTCAAGGTCGTAGTAGAACGGGTGCTCTGGGTCCTGGTTCGCCTGCGGCCTCGCGACACCCGCCGCGCGCAGCGTCTCCGCGTACTCCCGGTAGGTGGCAAGCACGATGGGACTTACGAAGACCCGGTGGGGAGAGGAGTACTGCTGGGCGGCGACCCGGCGCTCTGCGACCAGCTCCGCGGCGGGCTGACCTGACGGGAAGACGAAGTCGACCCCGTCGAGCGGCACCCGCGCCGCCTCGCGGGAGCCGAGGGCGGTCAGCCGCACCGCCATGTGGTGACGCAGGAGCTGGGCACGCACAACGGGGTCGTCGAGGTACTGGATCTTGGAGCCGCCGACACCCACGAGCGTCACAAGCCGCTGAAGCGGGAGTGCTGTCGTGCCCGACGCGATCAGTGCGGCGATCCCGACGATCGCGAGCGCCGTCGCAGGAATGAATCGCCACAGGAACGAGCGGCGCCGGTAGAAAGGAGCGGCCCGTGCACGGACCCTCAACGCCGGTTCGGCCGCCGCCGTCGGTTCAGACGCCGTCGGTTGGGATACGGACACCTTGTTCGTTCCCCCGCAGATCAGTCGCGCAACGCTTACGGACAGTCGCGGGCCGATGCTACCCGTTATGGGTATCGCGCTCCCCCGTTCGGGGGGACTCTCATACGCCGAGTTCAGCAACGGCGCCGGTCTCTCGTCAGGGGTTGGGCCCTGCTGCGTCACCGACACGATCGCCGGCGACCCGGCATCACCGCCGCTATCGAGGACCGTGAACCACACCGAGCCGGCCACCGCCACCTGGTTCAAGAGCAGCCGCAGCAACGCGCACGCCAACTGCGTGGAGGTGGCGTTCTTGAACGAGGGCCGGGTCGGGTTGCGCGACAGAAGGACGGGGAGCCGGCCCCGCGCACGTCTTCACCCGAGCCGAGAGGCGTTCCTCGCCGGTGCCAAGGACGGCGAGTTCGACCTCCCCGCATAAGGGCGCTGGCCTGGCCGCCGCGGAAGCGACAACCGCCTGCTGCGTCAGGCCAGGATCTTGGTCAGGAGTTCGGCCAGCTCAGCCGGCATGGACAGGAAGGGCGAGTGGCTGCTGGGCAGGTGGTAGACGGCACCGGTGCGGGTGGCCAGCCACTCTTGCCTCGAGGGCGGGATGGCTTGGTCGTCGTCGCAGACGATGTAGCTCGACGGGATGCTGTGCCAGCCCGCCTGCGTCACCTGGTCCGCGAAGGACCGAGCGCTGTGCGACACGAGTCGGGAGACAGCGTCGTTGCGCAGGTCTTCCGGCACGTCTCTTCCGTAGAAGGCGTCCCCGTCCGGGGGTGGGATGGCGCCCACTGCGCTCTCGGGGTCGGGCTGTGGCCGGCCGGCGAGGGAGGTCAGGCTCTCGCCGACGTCGGGCACGGTCGCGGCCAGGTAGATCAGATGCTGGACGTTTTCCGCGCCCGGCGTCGCCTGAGTCGTGGGGACTCCGCCGTAGGAGTGCGCGACCACGGCGAGCGGGCCGTCCATGTCGCCGATCGCTTCTCGAATGACCTGGGCATCATCGAAGCTGCTCGGCAGCAGGCCCGACTCGGTGACTGCCTCTGCGGCCACTGCACTCGGCAGCTGGACAGCTCGCGAGCGCCAACCCAGAGCAGCGAGTTCGGGCTCGAGCTGCGCCCAGCACCATGCTCCGTGCCAGGCCCCGTGGACCAGGAGCACTGTGGGGCGCTCGGACCGCGGAAAAGGCATCGGCTTCCTCCCATTCGATAGCAGATGTGGCAGCAAAAGGCAGACGACGTGAAACAGTCCGATGTATGTCCTCCGGTCCGACTCCGGGAAACCGGGGAACCTCATTGCATACCGTTGCGCGCGCCATTCCCGGTCAGCAGCCAAGGGCTGTCTGCGGTCGATCCCCCGTGTACAACACGTCGACGCTCAGCCGATCCGGCAACGAGGGCGTCAGCATTCCAACAGTGCCTGCGCTACCTGGTCGGGACGGGTCAGCATCGACTGGTGGCCGCCCGGGACCGTCACCGGAGTCAGGCCGAGCCTCGCCGCGAACTCGGTACCCGGCCGAGCCAGGACGAGGTCGTTCTCGCTGAGAACATATGCCACCGGTACGCCAAGCGTGGTCACGTCATCCACGTCGAGCGGTTTGGTGAAGTGGGCGCCCGGCTGGGGCACCAGGAGTTCGAACAGCAGTTGCCGTGCCTGCTCGCCCCATTCGGGCGCCAGCAGGGGCATCTGGTCACGTGTGATGGCGACGCTGCCGTCGGGAGATGCCTCGATCTGGGCGTGCAGCATCGCAGAATAGGACTGGTTCTCATCGATGAGAGCTACGCCGCGCGCCGGCACGAGGGCGTTGAAGTAGATGACCTTCGCGATGCGATCCGTCAGCCGATGCGCGGCGCCCGTGATGAGATAGCCGCCCCAGCTGTGACCGACCAGCACGACGTTGTGCAGGTCGTGCCGTTCGACCTCCACCACGACGTGGTCGACGGCTTCAGACAGGTGTCTGCCGGTACGGTCGTCGCCGTCCGCAAGACCGGGCACATCCACTGTCAGAGCATCGTGACCGGCAACCCGGAGCCGCCGAGCGACCGGCTGCCACGACCACCCGGCTTGGTAGCCACCGGGAACCAGGAAGAACGTGGTCGAGCTGCCTGACATGGTCATACTCCTTCGGTAGGCCATCTGATCGGGTCGGTGGTCCGGTCCCTGCGACCAGGCCGCCACCGCCGCTCTCACCGATGAGCGCGATTCGCAGTAGGGGTCGACTCCGAGCTCATGGGCGTGCGCGGCCAGCCAGGCGAGGCCCGCATGGGCGTCCTCGACGGAGGTCGGATGGGGGTGTTCGGCGGCAAGACGACAATCGACGGATAGCCAACGGAGGCCGCCGTCGGCGGCGTAGCCGGCGACATGGCGATCGACGGGTTGCACGGGTCGCCGCGATCAATGCCACCCGAGTGCACCGACGGGACGCGTATCGGCCAGTGCCTGGCGAACAGGTCGGCGGGGCGGGTGAGGTCGGCGTAGGCCAGGTCGGCATCTCCAACGTCCACCATGGTCGTCACCCTGACACCTCCGCCGCTATGTATGTAACGATCACTACATGCCTCGACCGTAGCGTGGCGGTCAGGACCAGGAGGCGGGTCCGAACCCCGTGTATAGTGAGCGCTACATACAACGCATTGGTTCGGCCGTGGCGCCATGGGTGTTGGTTCCGTCCGGTATCACTGCCCGTTTTGGCGCATTTCCACGGGTGGGCGCGGGGGGTGAAATGCTGTTGTTGCCGACGCAGACTGATGCTGCGTTTGCGGAATTGCTGAGGTGAAGTTTCGAGCGCGTCGTCGGCGCGGCGTTGCTGCCACCGGGTGTTGCCGGCACCGATGAGGCGCGCTTGCTCTACGTGGACGCCCTGTTCGTTCTGCTGGCTCACGACACGTCCGTGGACCCGCTGTTCGTCTACGCGAACCGCGCGGCCCAGGCGTCCTTCGAGCACGGCTGGGACGAGTTCGTCGGGATGGCGTCGCGGCTGTCGGCCGAGGCGGCATCCCGACGAACGCCGGAGGGGGTGCTGCGGCGCGGCTACGTCGATGGCTACCGGCGCCTGCGCATCACGGTCTCCGGGCGCCGGTTCTGGATCGACGACGCGACTGTGTGGAACCTCGTGGACGCCGGCGGCGCGTTACACGGCCGAGCCGCGCTCGTCCGCACGTGGACCGACGCCTGCCGGGCACCCTCCTCCGACCTCCGTCGGGCTGCTGCATCCCGCGACCCAGATCACACCACTGAAAGGGAGACATGAACGACTCGGACGGCTCGCTCGGCCTGAACGTCAACGGTGACCCGGGCCCTCTCACCCTGGCCGAGATGGACCTTGTCTCGGCGACCTGGCTCCGGGCGTTCCTGCCCATGACCGACGCGGGCGGTGGATCCCTCGTCGACCAGCCGGCGCTCCGCCTGGTCCTCGCAGCCGCCGAGCGCGGTCGCGGCACGGTGCTGTCCCTGAAGTTCCCCTACACCCATAGGCCCGTGCCGGTTCCCGGCAGCGAGGCGTTCGCGCGCGAGGTGCAGCGAGTCGACGCGCTGCTGCCCCTGGTGATGGACGTGGTCGACATCCTCGTCGTCGGCAACGAGCCGTTCCTCGAGACCCGCGAGGAGGACCGGGACTCCGGCCGCCTCAACGCCTTCTACGAAGCTCTCGCCCGGCACGTCATCAGATACCGCGACATGCGGTTCGGCCCCACCTGCCGGACCCGCCTCTACATGGGAGCACTGAACCACCTCGACCGCCCCGGCGGGCGCTCGGCGGCGACGGACCGGTGGATGACCTTCACGCGCGACACGCCGGCCCTCGACGGGGTGGACATCCACCCACATCTGTCGGCACCGGAGGATGACCGGCACTACCTCGACTACATCCTGCCCCGGCTGCGTCCCGACCAGACGTTCCTGGTCACGGAGTTCTCCCTGGTCCAGTTCTGGAAACGCCACCTGAGCGACCGGGTGGCCGCTCGGTACGCCGACCGGCACGGGATCCCCCGGGCGACGCTGGTGTGGGAGGAGATCAGGAGCGCCCTCGACCGGCCGTTCCCGCAACGGCGGTGGGACGAGTTCCTGCGGTCGAACCCGTGGTTCTCGCAGCACGAGGACTACCTCCGGCAGCAGGTCGAGACGTTCCGCGGCACCGGCCGGCTCGCGGTGGCGACCTACGCGGCGGTGCAAGGCGCGGCGAACGTGCAGGACTTCGGAGCGGACTCGGTGCCGTGGTTGCTCAACAGCCTGTTCTGCCCCTTCACCGTGCAGCGCGCCGACGACGGCGGGCTCGGCCGGAACACCACGTGGACCGACGCGTTCCGTGCGTTGCAGCCGGGATGACGAGACGCGCGGCGAACTGGTCCTTGATCTGCTCGGTTTCGGCCTTGGTGCCGACGAACCCCAGCAGGTGGTCGTCGGCGTAGCTGACGTGGCCGATGTTGTTGTGCAGGTCGCGCATCGTGATCTTCGACTGCAGTTCTCGGTCAGGTCGCACGGGTTCCGGCCCGGGCGAAGTTGTCACACCACGCTCGACGAGATCGCCACGGCGTGGACGGGCACGACTCGCACCCGGATCACGCTCGGCCGCGGCAGCCCGCACCGGCTCAACGCCCTCGACCTCGGTCCGATCCGCACCCGCCGGGCCCGCTGGTCGAACGAGCAGCCGCGCGAGGAGCTGACCGAAATCCTCGCCCGCTGGATCCGCCTGCTGACCGCCCCGGCGGCGGGGCGGCTTCGGTCGGTGCAACACCCGGTTGGAGCGGATCCGGCCCACCAGCTCGACCGGCAGGTCGGCCAGGATGACGCCAGCCGGGTGACGTCCTAGCCGGCGTCGGTGACGATCAGAATCCGCGGGTCACCGGGTCACCGGGTCACCGGGTCGCCAGTGCCCAGCCGTGATCAGCCGCTCAACCACCGCGCGGAGCTGGCCGGCGGTGACCACGGTGGCATCGTCGGCGGGCCCGAGCCGGACCGCATCCAACACTGCGGTCTAGTCAGCGGGCGAACTTCTCGATGGCGGCTGGGGTGACGGGGGTGAAGAAGTTGACGAGGTTGCCGTCGGGGTCGCGGAACAGGAGTGCGCGGTTGCCCCAGGGCATCGTGGTGGGTTCGTTGACGAAGTCCTGCACGAAGCCGGTCAGGTTCTGGTGCACGCTGTCCACGTCGTCGACGAGGAACTCGATGATGACGCTGCGGTTGTCGGCCGGGTGGGCGGAGCCGGGCGCGAACAGGGGGACGGTGCGGGTGCTGGCGATCGCGAGGGTGGCCGAGGCGGTCCTGAGCTCGGCGAAGTCCTCGTTGGCCCAGTTCGCCCGCACTGCGGTGGCGCGCTCGTAGAAGTCTACGAGGCGGGCGACGTCGCCGGTGATGATGCGGATCGAGACGAATTCCATGGGTTGTCTCCTGATCGGTCGGTGCTTGTGACCGCACGGTAGGGCGTATACCGGGCAGAACCCGCCCGGTATCTGCGGAAGACTTCTCGGTATGTCCCGACCGATTGCTCGCGTGCTCACCCTGCTGGAGCTCCTGCAATCGGGAGGAATCCGGACCAGGGCCGAACTCGCCGACCGGCTCGACGTGGACGAGCGCACGGTGCGGCGCTACGTCGACCACCTCATCGACCTCGATGTGCCCGTCGAGTCGGTGCGTGGCCGCTATGGCGGCTACCGGCTCGCCTCCGGTTACCGCATGCCTCCGCTCATGCTGAGCGACGACGAAGCGCTCGCCGTGCTGCTCGGCCTGGTCGCAGGGCGCCGAGCCGGCTTGGCGGTGGCCACGGGCACGGCGAGTGAGACGGCAGCAGCGAAGATCCGGCGGGTGCTGCCCGAGCGGCTCGGCCGCAGACTCGACGCCGTGCTCGGCTCTATCGCCTTCACAGCTCCAGCCGGTAAGCCAACCGCCCCGGAGACCGCAGTCCTGCTCTCGATCGCGGATGCGGTGAGCCACCACCGGCCGGTCTCGATTCGGTACACCGCCGTCGACGGCCGGCGCAGCCAACGCACGCTGCACCCATACGGGCTCATCGCCCACTCGGGTAGGTGGTACGTGACGGGTGCCGATCCCGCGATCGGCGAAGACCGGACGTTCCGGCTGGATCGCATCGCCAGTGCGAGGACCCTGCCCGGGTCGTTCGACCCGCCCGACGGACTCGACCCGGCGGAGCGGGTCCTGACGGGACTCGCCACCACTCCGTACCGGCACGAGGTGACTCTGCGGATCCAGGGGACTGCCGAGCAGATCCGCACCCGGCTTCCCGCCAGCATCGCGATCGTGGCGGAGTCGCCGCCGGTGAGCAGCGCAGACCCGGACACCATGCACTGGTCCCGCGTCGAACTGCGGGTGGAACGGCTCGACTGGCTGCCGGCCGTGCTCGCGTCGCTGGACCTGCCCTTCGTCATCGAACGACCGAACGAGCTCCGGGACCTCGTCGTGGCACTTGCCAGCCGGCTCACGCATTCCGCCCGGCGGCTGGGGTGAACCGTCAGGAATGAGAGAGGACTAGGCGGAGCCGTCCATCTCCGCTGACCGAGCCTGGCGGCCATGAAAGCGGCGGGCGGCGGCCCCCTTCGGGGGCATGGGGAGGGATTCACCGGTCCTTGCCGTCGGGAATTGTTCCCTCCTCGCGGCCGTGCTGTTGTGCCAGTCCGCGGATCAACGAGACGAACGGCGCGACGTGCGAGCTGTACGTCGCGCCGTCGAGGCTGTGGGCCACCGACAGCCCGTCGGTCATTGCCCGTCCGAGCACAGCCAGTTGCTCGACGAGGACCTTGCCGTCCTCGTCCCCACCCGGCGCGAAGATGGGGGTGAGGGCGTCGACCCAGGACGCGTGGGCGTGGTCGCGGATGCGACGCACGGTGCTGCGCACCGTCTCGGAGTCCTTGTGCGGTCCGACGCTGACGGCCAGTAGGAGACGAAGGTAGTCCGGGCGCCGGTCCAGCGAGCGGCACGCCGCCGTGAACCACGCCTCGAGGCGATCGATCGGTTCCCGACCATCGAACGAGGACGGATTCGGGAACAAGGCGTGCAGCTCGTCGAACGTGCGCTCCAGCAGGGCGGCGAGGACGCCGAGCTTGTTCCCGAAATGGTAGTAGATCGAGCTGGCCGGTAGCCCGGACTCCGCGCACAGGTCCGAGACGGCCATGCCGTCGTAACCTTTACTCGCGATGAGGGTTCGAGCCGCGTCCAGGATGACGTCGCGGCTGCTCGAACCGGCAGCGGACGACGCGGAGTTCGATGCCCTCACCACGGGACCATGGTAGGGACGGCCCGGAGTAGGAGCGTCGGGCGGGAGCCGATCCTGCGTGACCACCACCGGCCCCGTCACCGTGCCCCACGGCAGACGACGTCATCGACGGCCCGCGCCACGGCTGGCCCGTCACATCCAGCTCCGGTAGTCGTCGTCGGGCAGCGGGTGGTCGACGGGGACGACGCGGGAGTGCACGGCGGTCAGGCAGCCCGGGCAGAACAGCTGCCGGAAGACAACGTCCGCGTCGACGTAGACCGACGGGTCGTGCCAGATGTGGGGGCCGGCTTCGGCGGGAGCGCCGTCGCGGCGGGCCAGCGCGGACGCGAAGGCTCCCCCGGCGAGAGGACCGTGTTCCGCACCGCACTGGGCGCACACGACGGTTCTCCCCTCCGACGATTCCCGGACGGCGAGGTTGTCGTCGAGTCGGCGGGCCCCGCTCAGGTCCGGCGCGGCGATCGGCCTGAGTGGCGCATCGGGCAAGCCCGCGCCGGTGGCGCGCCGGCGGCGGAGCTCCTCGCGGGTCTCCTCGGTCGCGGTCACGTCGACCTCGCCGTCCTCCCGCAGGACGACGCCGTAGACGTCCCGCGCTGCCTCGGCCGAGACGCGGACCTGGAGCACGTCGTCGCGCACGCTCCCCGCGGGGCGCAGCAGCGGATCGCCGTAGCCGCCGCCCGCCTGCCAGTGCAGGAACAGCGCGTCGCCGGCACCGAGGGTCGACTCCCCCTCGCACGGCAGGACCTCGACCGCGCCGCCGAGCTCGTCCAGGTCGGCGGGGATGGTCGTCGCCCCGGCGAGCTGGGGCACGTCGATGCCGCGCACGACCAGGTCGAGCTGGGAGTTGCCCGGGTAACCCCCGGCCAGCCCGACGTTCTGGTTGGCGACCTTGCCCGTGCCGGAGACCACCAGCGACATCGTCCCGGCCTGGTCCGGGTGCTGCACGTAGCAGACCGAGCCGCTCATCCCGCCCCGCTGCCGACCGGGCCCGCCGGAGTCGGTCTGCTCCCGCCGCCACAGGGCGACGAGCGGGTAGAGGTACTCGGTCATCTCGACGTCGGGGGCCCGCGCGGAGGGGATGATCAGTCTGCCGCCGGTGTCGACGCCGTCGTGGTGCACCTGGGCGCCGTAGCCGCCGGCCATGACGTCGAAGACGGGTGAGACGAACCCCTTGCCGGCGCCGCCGCGGACGTCCACTCCGGAGACCACGCACAGGTCGGTGGTGCCGTTGCAGATCGACTGCACATCGGTGCGGTGTGCGGGTTCGGCGTCCAGCATCTTGGCCAGCACTTCGGCGACGAGGTTGCCGGCGCCCCAGGCCGGGCCGAAGGGGCCCTTGCCCACCGCGGCAGGGAACGAGGCGTTGGTGATCGTGTCCTCGTCGGTGACGATCTCGAAGCAGCGCATGAGACCGCCTGCTGCCCACGGGATGTCGCCCGCCAGCAGCGGCAGCACGGTGAACACGATTCCGGCCCGCAGCCCCGGATAGGGACAGTTGATGATGCCGGTCTGCCCGGCGGTCCCGCGGAAGTCGAAGACGAGCCGGTCGCGCTCCTTCGACATCGCCACCTTGATGGCGTGCAGACCGCGGTCGCCGGTCTGCGACTGCTCCTGGTAGCCCACCGCGGTCCAGGTGCCGTCGGGCAGTGTCGCGAGCTTGGCCCGCAGGCGACGCTCGGCGTCGTCCATCATGCGGCGCATCACGGCCTTGACGGTGTCGGCGCCGTACTTGCCGATCAGCCGGAGGATCTGATCGGCCGCGTTCTTGTTGGCCGCGACCTTCGCCCGCAGGTCCAGCCCCACGAGGTGCGGGAGCCGCGACCGGCGCACCCAGGCATCGGCGACGTCGCGCTGCAGCACCCCGCCCCGGACGACCTTGATCGGCGGGGTGGGGAGCGCCTCACCGAACACGTCCTGGGCGGAGGGGCTGAACGAGCCCGGGCGCGGACCGCCCAGGTCGACCTGGTGGGCGATCGCCGTCGTCCACCCGAAGAGCTCGCCCTCGTGGAAGATCGGGGCCAGGATCGCCGCGTCGTTCTGGTGCAGCCCGCCGCCGATCCACGGGTCGTTGCACAGGAACATGTCGCCCTCGGCGATGCCTGGGTTGTCGCTGCGGTGGCGCAGCGTCCAGGTGATGGCCAGGTCCATGGAGCCGATGAGGCCGATGTTGTACGTGCCGACCTGTACCTGCTCCCCGAGCTCGTCGCAGATGGAGAAGTTGAAGTCGTTCGACTCCGTGACGACGTGCGAGCCGGACATCCGCTGCAGGGTCTCCCCCATCTCCTGGGTGATCGCCCAGAGCCGGTGCCGGACGACCTCGTAGGTCAGGGCGTCGACCTGCTCGGCCTGCTCGTCGTCGATCTGGTGCAGCGGCAGCGTGGCCGAGATCTGCGCCACCAGCTCCGCGCGCGGGAGGGGGCGGCTGGTGAACTCGTCCGCGCCGGGGATCTTCGATGCCATGGGAGTCGTCCTCACTGGTAGCGCAGCACGAGGTTGCCGAGGCGGTCGACGCGGCCGGTCACGCCGGCAGGGACCACGACCACCGTGGTCGGCACGTCGACGATCGCCGGCCCGACCAGCTCGTGGCCCGCGCGCAGCCTGGCGTAGTCGTAGACGGGAGTGGACACGAAGCCGATCTGCGAGTCGAGGCAGACCTGGCGCTCCTCGAGCAGGGCCGCGGACGGGTCGGTGTCATCGGCCTCCGGGACGTCCGGCAGGACGACCGGGAAGCCGAGGCCGGCCCTGGCCCGCATCCGGTAGGTGATCGCCTGCACGCCGGCCTCGCGGAAGCCGGCTCCGGAGCCGTTGATCCGCTCGTACTGCTCCTCGAAGCGCTCGACGATCTCGTCACCGGTGCGCTCGGTGAGCTCCGTGTCCGGCAGCGTCACCGCGAGCTCGTTGACCTGCATCGAGTAGCGCAGGTCGATCTCGCGCTGCAGCGTCACGTCGCGGAACTTGACCTTCTGCCGGTCCAGGGCACGTTGCAGGTCGGCCTCCAGCCGGTCGAAGTGGGACTCGAGCACGGTGTGGGCCACCGGGAACGCCGAGGGATCGGACAGCTCGGCGCTGAGCGCGACGTCGGAGGCGGCGAGCCCGTAGGCCGAGAACGCCGAGGCGACCGGGCCGAGCGGGACGACGACCTCGGCCACCCCGAGGTCCTGGCAGTAGCCGGCGCAGTGCGCGGGGCCGGCACCACCGAAGGCGTAGGCGACGAAGTCGCGCGGGTCGTACCCGGCCTGGACCACGGCCCGCCGGAGCAGGTCGCCGGCCTGGGCGTTCTGCACCTCGTGGATGGCGATGGCGGCCTCCTCGACGGTGAGGCCGAGCGGCGCCGCCACGTGCTCGCGGATCGCCTCGCGCGCGAGGTCCCTCCGCAGCGGCTTGCGTCCGCCGAGCAGGCCACGCTCGTCGAGGATGCCCAGGACGAGGTTCGCGTCGGTGTTGGTGGGCCGGGTGCCGCCGCCTGCGTAACAGGCGGGGCCGGGAACGGCTTCCGCGCTCTGGGGGCCGAGGCGGAGGTTCCCGCCGGCGTCGACGGACGCGAGCGCACCACCACCCGAGCCGATCGTGTGCACGCGGATGGTGGCCGCGTTGATCGGGAACTGATTGACGATGGAACCCGGCGCCATGACCGGCTCCCCGTCGACGATCAGCCCCGCCAGGAAGGTCGTGCCGCCGACGTCGGTGGTGATGACATTGCGGTGTCCGAGCTGCTCGGCCAGCCGCTGGCCGCCGATGACCCCGCCGGACAGCACGGACCCGACGGTCGTGATGGCGTGCTCCGGAGCCCGGTCGGCGGTGATCGTGCCGCCCTCGCTCTGCATGACCAGCAGCGGGCCCTTGAGCCCGCCGTCCTCCAGCTGCCGTTGCAGCGGCGTCAGGTAGGTCCGCAGCCGCGGCCCGATCTGAGCGTTCATGATCGTCGTGGACGTCCGCGAGAACTCGCGGATCCGCGGGCTGACCTCGCACGACAGCGTGACGTACAGATCCGGGGCGATCTCGTGGATCAGCTCCCGGACCCGCCGCTCGTGGTCGCCGTTCTTGAACGACCACAGCAGGCAGACGGCGATGGCCTCGACCCCCTGCTCCACGAGCGTGCCCGCGACACGCCGCACCTCGTCCTCGTCGAGCGGAACCAGGACCCGGCCGGCGTGGTCGATGCGCTCGGTGACCTCGAGCGCCCGGTACTTCGGGATCAGCGGCGCGGGCTTGCGCTGCCGCAGGGTGTCCTGGATCTCGTGCGCGGACCGGCCGAGGGTGCGGCCCTCGGCGTTCATGATGTAGATCGAGTCGCGGTGGCCCTTGGTGGCGATCAACCCCACGTCGGCCACCGAGCCCTGGACCAGGGCGTTGATGGACGCCGTCGTGCCGTGGGCGATGTAGTCGGTCTGCGCCAGCATCTCGCCGACGCCGATCCCCAGCCTCACGGCGAGCTCCTCGATCGCGCGCATGACGCCGACCTCGCGATGGGGCGGGGTCGTCGGTGTCTTGGCCGACACGATCCGGCCGGCGCCGTCCGACGCGACGGCGTCGGTGAAGGTGCCGCCGACGTCGATGCCCAGTGCGTATGGCATGTGGCTCCTGGTCTTCAGCCCTGGCGGGCGGCGATGCGCCCGGTGACCGCCCGCAGCAGCTCGTCGGCGCGGCCCTCGGCGCCGCCCATCCAGGCGACGTGCTGGTCCGGGCGCACGAGCAGCAACGGCGTGGGATGGCGGCCGGGCAGGTCCACCACGGTGAGCGGGACGCCCTGTGCTCGCGCGGCGTCGATCCAGACCTGTACGTCGGTGGCCTCGTCCGTCCGCAGCAGGGTGAAGTCCGGGCCGAGCGCGTCAAGCACGGAGCGGCCGTCCTCGAGCCAGGCGTGCGGCAGCCGGAACCCGATCTGCGCCCGGTCCTGGTAGCCGCCCATGCCGATCGCCGGCTGCTCCTCGCCGCCGACCACGAGGGGCGAGCCCGCGTAGTGGTAGCCGAAGCTGAAGCCGTCGGGCGAGTAGCGGGCCGGTTCGGTCACCGCGAGCCGCTCTGCGAGCGCGGCGCGGGCGCGCTCCCCGTCCACTCCGGGCAGGTGGATGTCCGGCGAGACCTCCGCGAGGGACGCCCGGGCCGCCGATGCCACCGCGCTCGCGAACTGCTCCCCGACCGGCTTGCGTTCGAGCTCGTAGGCATCGAGCAGCTCCGGCGGTGCCCACCCGTGGTGCACGGCGGCGAGCATCCAACCCAGCGTGGCCGCGTCCTGGATGCCGGCGTTCATGCCGAAGCCGCCGACAGGGATCCAGATGTGGGCCGCGTCCCCGGCGAGGAACACCCGCCCCTCGCGGTAGCGCTCCGCGACGAGCTGGCGACCGGTCCAGCGCACCGTCCCGAGCACCTCGTGCTCGACAGCTCCGCCCACGGCCTCCTGCAGCAACTGCTCGGGGTCCTCGTCGTCGGTCTCGTGATCGGGGCCGAACGCAACGTGGTTCAGCCACAGGTCGCCGCCGTCGATGGCGATCAGCGAAGCGAGCCGGCGGCCGTAGGTCCAGTACGTCCAGGCCCGGTCACGAGCGGCGAGCCGGCCCAGCTCCGCCGAGCGGACGAACGTCGACACGAAGTTCTGGATGGCGTCGACACCCCGGTAGCGGATCCCCAGCTGCCGCCGGACGGCACTGTGCGCGCCGTCGCACCCGATCACGTAGGCACCGCGCAGGACCCTCGTCGTGCCCTCGGACTCGATCACCGCCTCGACCCTGTCCTCGAACCGGTGCAGCTCGACCAGCCGGGCCCCGCGCTCGACGGTCAACCCGGGAATCTCACGCGCACGGCGCTCCAGGATCGGCTCCAGGTAGATCTGCGAGATCCGATGTTGCGGCTCCGGCGTGGGCCAGTCCTCACGGCCCTTGCCCGCGAGCACCTCGCCGGACGAGGGCTGGTCGAGCCGGAAGAGCTCCTCGCCGACCATGGTCGTGCGGTACAGGATGGACGTCGGGTGGTCCTCGGGGAGGCCGGCTCGGCGCACCTCGTCGGCGACGCCGAGCCGCCGGAAGATCTCCATCGACCGGGCCGAGGCGGTGTTGCACCGCGGGTTCACCGGCCGCTCGGTCGTCGCCTCCACGACGACACACGGCACACCGCGCCCGGCCAGGTCGATGGCCAGGGTGAGGCCGGTGGGACCGGCGCCGACGATCAGGATGCCGCTGTCTGTGTGGCTCATGCGGTCAGGAACTCCCCCACGAGAGCACAGAACTCGTCCGGTCGGTCGACGTGTATCCAATGCCCGGCGCCCGGCACGACCTCGAGGCGCGCAAACGGAAGAGCATCGACCAGACGCGAGGAGACATCGACCGGGCTGACCCGGTCCTGTTCCCCGTGCAGGGCGAGGACCGGATTGGGCACGGTGGCGAGATCCACGGACGGCTGGTGCCCCGCCTCGAACATGGCCCGGAAGGCCTGCTCGGCACCGGGCCGCAGCGCCTGGTCCAGGCGACGGTCCGCGAGCTCGTCGAGGAGATCCCGATGGGCGCCCTCGTCGGCGACGAGGCGGGCGAGCGTGGCACGCATGGACTCCCTCGTGGGATCGTCGTAGAAGGGAACGGCACGGGGCGCCGGCCCGGTGCTGGCGCCGCCCATCACGACGGCACGTTCGACCCGCTCGGGAGTCTCGGCCAGCAGCGCCAGCGCGGCGGCGCCACCGGCAGCCGAGTTACCGAGCAGGTGCACGCGGGAGAGCCCGTGCTCGTCGAGCAGGTCCAGGACCTGGTGAGCGCGGGCCCGCGCCCAGGCCGCCGGCCCGTACAGGCCCTCCGTGCCCGCGATCCGCGTGCCGAATCCCAGCAGATCGGGGGCCAGGCACCGGAACCGTTCCGCGAACCGGGGCCGGACGCTCGCCCAGTTACTCGCGGCGTCGACGCCGGGACCGCCGCCGTGCAGCAGGACGAGCACGGACGGGGTCACGGCAGCAGGGACAGGAACGTGTCGGCGTCGGTGACCTCTGACGACGTCAGACCCATGATCCGCAGCGCGGCCAGGTGCATCTCGCTCGCGGGCATGGCGCCGAAGCCGACATCCGGGTAGTCGCAGGACGCGCACGCGTCGGCGAGGACCGCGGAGCGGAACCCGCACTCCAGCGCACCGCGGGCAGTCCCGAGCACCCAGCACTCGGTCGTCATACCGGTGAGGACCACCGTGTCGACGCCGAGCGCGCGCAGCACGATCTCCAGATCGGTGGCATAGAACGAGTTGTAACGGTGCTTCTTGATCGCCGGTTCACCGGGCCTGTGGGGTGATCTCGGGGTAGATCTCCACCCCGCGCCCGCCGTCGACCAGCGCCTCCCCCGCCGCGACCGGCGGGTACAGCTCGCGATGGATCCCCATGTCCGCGCCGCCGGGCCGGTGCACGTGCGTCGGATAGGCCACCGGTACGCCGTAGGCCCGCGGTGCGTTGGGTCTCGATCGCGGTTGCGCTGACGAGAAGCTCCTTCCGTGTGGTGGCTGCTGTGCTCAGGCCTGGCTCGCCTGGGTGTGACCGATCGCGGCGAGGATCCGGTTGAGCCGCACCAGGGCGTCACGAGGACGCGAGGCGATCGGGTAGTCCGTCGACTCGGGCAGGAACCGCAGCCCGGCCACGAAGGGGATCGCCGTCGCGACGGCGCCGAGCACGAAGATCGACCGTACCCGAACGGACCGGCCAGCGGGCTGGTAGCGACACCGGCGACGATCGACCCGAGCCCGTAGCCGGTCGTGATCAGAGCGACGGACAGGCCCCGGCGCCGGTGGTTCGAGTGCTCCGGGACGAGGCCACCGCGAGACCGGCGAGTGTGAGCTTGCGGCGGCCGATCCGGTCGGCGAGCGGGGCGAGGCACAGCGCACCGAACGCCATGCCGGCCAGACCGCTGCTGAGCAGGATGCCCACCTGCGACGGCGACAGGCCCCCATTCCCGAGCGATCGCCGGCCCGACGAGGGACGTCCGCAGGAGATCGAACCCGTCGACCAGGTTCATCACCAGGCACAGGGCGACCGCCTTGACCAGGACACGACTCATCGGTGCGGTCTTGACCCGCTCGAGGACGCTCATAGGAACCTCGTTTCGTCGCGACGCTTGGCTCAGGCCCGCGCAGTCGGGCTCGTGGGCGACCGTCTCGGACGAGGGATACAGTCGAATGTATGGAACGATCACTCTACATGGTGATCGGAATGGCGCCGGCCATCCCTCGTCCGCCCCAGCCGGACCGGCCGGTCGCGGGACCGGGCAGTGGCGCACACCACATTCGCTTGCAGTGGTCGAACCCGACGCGGGATGGTCCAAGCAGACGTACTAGTTCGTCTACTTGGCATTCACCAGTCGATCCGACTGCCCCACTTCTTTCCGATGAACCGCGCTAGTGGGGCATCACACCAGTCGAAAGGATCACCATGACGACCGTTGCCGCTTCGAGCTCAACGGGAATCGCGTCCACTCTTCGCAGGCTGTATTTCATCCGGTTCGGGTTCGCGATCGTCTGGGCCGGATTGATGTTCGTGGTCGGGTCGAGCATCGGGCCGCTGAGCGCGACGCTGATCGTGCTCTACCCATTGTTCGACGTGGCCGCCGCGATCGTCGACGCCCGCTCGTCCCGGGCGAGCGGATCAGCCCTGGGCATGTATGTGAACATCGCGATCAGCTCGCTCACCGCCATCGGCCTGGTCGTCGCCGTCATGTCCGGCATCCCGGCCGTCCTGCAGGTGTGGGGCGGATGGGCTGTCGTCGCGGGAATCGTCCAGCTCATCGTGGGCCTCAGGCGCCGCAAGCTGGGAGGCCAGTGGGCGATGATCGCCAGCGGTGGCATCTCCGTGCTCGCGGGGACGTCGTTCTTCCTGCAGGCATCCAGCGACGGAGCAACGCTGAGCAACGTCGCCGGCTACGCGACGCTCGGCGGAATCTTCTTCCTCGTCTCGGCGCTGCGCCTCGGCCGCGCCGCGAAGGGGAACTGACGTGCGGGCCTTCCCCACCCTCAGCGAGGTGCGGCTGCGGCCGCTCGAAACCTACGAACACGCCGCCTGAACACGACGGTCGGCGATCCCTTGCGAGGAGATGTTTCGATGACCACGACAGACGTCCGTCCCACTGACGTCGAGACCCTGATGGCGGCGGCCCGGTCGGCAGTGCCGGTACTCGCCGCGAACGCGGGCCGCGCCGAGCGCGACCGGCGGCTGCCCGCCGAGAGCACCGCGGCGCTGCGGGACGCGGGTGCGTTCGCGCTGGCCACCCCGACCCGGTTCGGCGGCCTGGACGCCGACCTTCCGACCACCGTTCGCGTGATCTCCGAGCTGGGCCGCGGTTGCCCGTCCTCGGCCTGGCTGGTCGCGGTGAGCGCCGAGGCGCAGCCGGCCTTCGCCCCGCTCATGTCCGAGGAGGTACTCGCGGAGTTCTACGCCGACCCCGACACGCGGCTGTGCGGTGCCGGGAACCCGCCCGGCCGGGGACGGCGGGTGGCCGGAGGCGTGCGCGTCTCCGGGCGTTGGCCCTACGCCTCGGGCTGCGAGGACGCGCCGTGGGCCATCACCCTGGTCCTGGTGAGCGATGGTGACGGGCCTCCCGAGTTCGCACTCCTGCTCACGCCGACCTCGGAGCTGGAGATCGAGCGCACCTGGGACACCGCCGGAATGCGCGGCACCGGGAGCCACACGCTGGTGGCCGACGACGTGTTCGTGCCCCAGGCCCACGTACTGCCTCTGCCCACGAGCCCGAACGGCGCACCAGATCTGTTCGCCGGGCGGCCGGCGCGTCCCCTCGGCGGTGGCGTCACGCTCCTCGCCGCGCTGGTCGGAGCCGCTCGCGGGGCACTGGACGTGGTCGGTTCCACGCTCCATGAGCGCAAGCCGCCGATGACGCAGTACGACAGCCTCGCAGCCTCCCCCGGCGCCCGGCACTGGTTCGCCGAAGCCACCCACCTGATCGAGAGCGCCCAGCATGACCTGCTGGTGCTCGCGGCAGAGATCGACCGGCTCATGGCCGAGCCGACGCTCGCCGACCGGGACACCACGGCCCTGCGCATGCGGCTGAGCTCGGTCGTGCAGCGGTGCCAAGAAGGGGTGAACCTGCTGCTGGACCTGAACGGAGCCTCCAGCTTCGCCGTCGACAACGCACTGCAGCGGTTCTGGCGCGATCTGCACGTCGGCAGCCGGCACGTGCAGTTCAACCCGTACCTCGCGCTGGAGAACCACGCCGGGCTGCTCGCGACCGGCCGTCCCACACAGGAGGCTCGATGATGGAAGACGAGATGACATCCGTGTCCCGGGGGCCCTCGGTACGGGGCAACCGGTAACGGACCCGGAACGCGAGGCTGTCGTTGCTGCGGACGCCCGGGCACAGATCGGTCGTGACGGCATCGATCCCGAGTGGGTGGCCCGCGTGGTCGCCGACCAGATCGCGGCCAGCACCCAGGTGCAGAACGATCTGCTCCGACAGCGGACCGAACATCCGGATTCCCAACCGGCCGAGCGTCCGAACCTCGTGTAGATCCGACCCGAGATCACCCGCATCAGCAACGAACTGGTCGCCGCACTGAAGATCGCCGAACCAGCCCGGGCACAGGAGGGCTGCTCGTCCTCGCTGGCCGCGGCCGCACGGACGCGGGGGGAGCTGGACGATATCCACAGGACTGCACTGAACCGGGCCTTGAGGTCTGTCTGCGATCAGGCTCCGAACTGACTCGTCCGACCGCAAGGCCGTGCCCGCGGCATCAGGCGGGGCGGTGGTAGTTATTGCCTCGCGAATTAATCTTCACCACTCGCAAGTGCGGCGGGAACTGATATGCGCGAGGATCCGCATGGCGCCGCAAGAATTAGGAATCGAAACCCTGGCACTCAAGAATGAGCACATCGCAGAAAGAGGCAAGCTATGAAATTGGGTATCAGTCTTCCGCAATTCGGCCCCATGCTGACCGATGCGGCTTCGTTGCGGCACTTCGCCACACGAGCGGAAGAGCTCGGCTATGGTTCACTGTGGGCCGGTGATCGTCTCTTCGTGCCGCTGCGTCCGAAAAGTGCATACCCCGGTGATGACTACTCCTTCTACCTCGAGCGTGTTGGCCGCAACGCTGACCCGCTCACGATGGTAGCCACGGCTGCTGCTGTGACAAGCCACGTCCGGTTCAACTTCAGCACGTTGAACGCCCCACTGCACGAGCCCGTCCAGCTGGCGCGCACCTTGACGACGTTGGACTTCCTCAGCGATGGACGGCTGGACGTCGGGTTCGGCTTGAGCTGGGTGCGCGACGAGTACGACGCGCTCGGACTGGAATGGGCGAACCGAGGTCGACGGATGGATGACATCTTGTCATTCCTCGACGCCTGGTGGACCACGAACCCGGTCACTTTCGAAAGCCCAACACTGTCGTTGCCACCCGCGCAGGTCGACCTGCGTCCGGTGCAACCCGGCGGTCCTCCGGTCTGGCTCGGTGGTGTCAGCGAGGCGGCGCTGCACCGGGTCGGTCGGCGCGCCTCGGGCTGGCTCATTTTCGATTCGCTCCCGACCGAGTTCGCGGCATCGCTGTGGGAGGTGGCCCGGCGGTCTGCGGACGCAGCGGGCCGCGACCCGGACGCACTGAAGCGGTCGGTCCGCGTCAACGTCGAGCCAGGAGAGCAGGTCGACCGGATCATTGAACGACTGGACAAGGTCGCAGCGTCCGGTGCGGACGAGGCGGTTGTCGAGTTCAACCTCGCATTGTCCACTGTGGACCAGGCTCTCGAGTTCGCCCAGGAGGTCATCCGGAAGCGCGGCGGATGGCGGTAGAGACTGGCGCGGAGTCACCGGACGTAAACCCGGCCGTCAACCGTCACGGCATCCGAACTCAACCAGACGTTGGCGTGGACTCGGCACGCGGCCGAGCACCACCCGACGTAGGCACCCGCCTCCGACGAGTCGAACAGCTCGCCGAGAGCCACACGATCCCGAGCCTGCGACTCGCGCAGCACGAGCCGCTCGGTCCTGATCGGGGGCCGGCGGCCAGACAGCGGATCCAACGTCACTTCGGCCGGCGGCTATCGCACGCAGCAACACCCGCCTTGAGGCGCTCGTGCCACCTGGTTCCCGACCAGCACGGCGTGTCCTCACCGACCACGACCGCGTTCCAGGTGCGGGCCGGGTCCCTCATGGCATCCCACCCCCTCGTAACCGCGGTCGGAACGTGGCGATCGGGTTTGTCGAGCAGCCACAGACCCATCGCGACGAGGCTCACGGCGTGAACCGGCATCAACACGTCTTCTAGTGTCAGCGCCGATCCACCGGCGCGTCGGGTGGCTGGCTCGTCGACGCAATCAGGACCTGTGCCGTCTATGCCGCGACGACGGCGTTGGTCGTGTCCTTCACCGAGGCGTTCGCCGAAGAGCCTGCGCGGTACCGGCGTTCACGTCATGGCGGCGCACCCGGGGGCGGTGGCGACCGGATTCTTCGATGGCACGTCGGCCACGAGCCGACGCGCCCGAGGTCGCCGCGTCCCGGACTCTCGATGACTACGCCCGACGGCACGCGGCCTCCTACCCGGGCCGATCCGTGACACGAGTGATGACCTGGCCTGCGCGCCGGTTGCCGCGCACGGCGGTCACACGCCTGGCCGGCGCCTTCAATCGTCGTCAGGGCCTGCCCGAGGTCGTCGACCCCGTGTGAGGGCAAGGTCCCGGCGCCGCCCGACGACGTTGCACCGAACGTCGCGGGTCAGGTGGCGGAAGAACCGGTACCGGAAGTCCGTCGCCCGTGGACACCGATGATCGGCAGCTCGCCATGTAGACTGACTAGTAGGTCTTTCCACGGCCACAACACCTCATCCGAGTGATCGAGGAGCTAGCCCGGGAAGGCCGGGAAGGGTAGTGCTCGAGACGAGGTGGAGCACCGATGACACAGTCAGCCGGCCGGACGCGAAGTGCCGGCGCGACACAGTCGTCACCGGTGCGGGAACGGATCCTTGCGGCGGCGAACGAACAGTTCTACGCCGAGGGGATCCGGGCCGTCAGCGCGGACCGGCTGATCGCGGCGGCAGGCGTCAGCAAGGTGACTTTCTACCGGCACTTCCCCTCGAAGGACGACCTGGTCGTCGCCTACCTCGACGGCCGCGCGGCAGTCGAACGCCACGCACTGGAGCAACTCCGCAGCCAGACCGGCGACGCCTGCGGCACCCTCCTCGCCATCGCGCACGCCATCGCGGACATGAGCTGCTCCCCCGGGTTCCGCGGATGTCCGTTCATCAATGCCGCGGCCGAGTTCGCCGACCCCGCCCACCCCGCGAGGAAGGCCATCGCCACCCACCGGGCCTGGTTCGCGACGTTCGTGAAGGACCTACTCGGGGAGATGGCGATCCCCGACCGCGAGACCGTCGCCGACCAACTGATCATCCTGCGCGACGGCGCCATGGTCACCGGCTACCTCGGTCCCGATCCAGCCGCCCTCACCGACCCGCTGATCAAAGCCGGTCGTGCTGCGATCAACGATGCGCGAGCGAACACCGGCCGACCGAGCGAGGCGTAGCTCGGCGATGACCCGTCGTAGCGGTCCCCGGGATGCCGAGCCCGAGCGATTGATTGACCCGCGAGGTCAGCGTGGTCAACGAGCTCGCCGTCTCGGCCGACTCACGGGCGCCGCGGCGCGTTCGCCATATCAGCCACGCAACATAAATCGTGAAATATGGCTTCTGCCGTACAGTGTCGGGGTATTCGACAAGGTCGAGCCAGCCCTCTGACAAGATGAACACGTTGGGATCGACCACGGACCTTCCAAAATTCAAGTACAGACACGTCGGTTCGGCACGCGCGAGCGGAAGAACCTTGCACAAAACGGCGACATACGCTCCTGAAAGTCAGTCGGATGGTCCGAGTTGCACCGATCTCGACGGCCGTGGTTACCCTGGTTGCAGTTCGATCTCTTGCAGTAGCAGCCGCAATGCCCGTAAGGCGTGGTGCGTGCGTGACTTCACGGTGCCAAGAGGGACGTCGAGTCGGTGTGCGGTCTCGGCGAGCGATCGGCCTTCGTAATAGATCTGCATCAACACATCACGATGCTTGGGTGTGAGCTGGTAGAGCGCGTCGTCGAGAGCCTGACGCCGCAAGACCCCCTCGACATCGTCGGCCGTAACCGCCAGATCGACAACCTCGTCGGACGACACGATTGCCGGCCGCCTGGCTTTCGCGCGCCACATATCAGTTAAAAGGTTGCGGGTCGCAGCGAACAGCCACCCACGCAGCGCGTCGGAGCCGGGCTCGAGGTGGCCGGCGCGGCGCCAGGCACGCACCAGCACTTCCTGTACGACATCCTCAGCCAGAGTGCGGTCTCTGGTGAAACGGAGAGCAAACGAGAACAATGGCACAGCCATTTCGTCGTACAGCGTACGGATGAAGGCTTCGATTTCCGCTTCTTCATTCCCAGCGCAAGGTCCGATGGGGATCTACTTCCCTCTTTATCTAGACTAACTAGTACGTCCGCCCCTGACAAGTCGTCACCGGTTCAGGTCCGGCCGCGCGTGAGCGACACCGGTAGTGCTCGACCGAATCGCCGGTCACCCGCTGGACCGACGACCCGAGCCGGCATCGGGCCTCGAGACCACCCAGGTCGTGGCCTACCCGTCTGCCTTCGGCACTTCTAGGCGTCCGGCAGCAGACTCGCGCGTCGGCTCGGCCGAGCGGCGGAGCGGCCGCGTTATGACGCACCGCGTCATCAGATTATAGTGAGCGTTACATACAAGTCGAGGGGTAGGTGTCGGTGTGACGACCATGGTGGATGTCAGGGACGCCGAGCTGGCCTGCACCGAGTTCGGTGCAGGCAGTCCGGTTCAGTGGCTGCACGGTTCCGGGCCAGGTACCGCGGGCATGAGCAACTTCGGGGCGAACCTGTCGTCCTTCGGGGACTACCGGAACGTTGTGGTGGATCTTCCGGCTTGGGGGCGCTCGCCGCGGCCTGCGACGGACGAGCCGTTGCTCTTCCACGCGGCTGAACGCGTGTGCCCCGCGATGGAGGCTCTCGGGATCGAGCGAGCCCATCTGGTGGGCAACTCCTATGGTGGCGGTGTCGCGATGCGGATCGCCATGGCTCACCCGGAGCGCGTGGAACGGCTCGTTCTCATGGCGCCCGGCGGAGTGCTCCCGGCGGACCCGCCGCCGTGGCCGGTCGGGCTCGAACACGGACCCACGCTGCTCGTGTGGAGCCGGGAGGACCAGACCGTTCCGCCGACCTGGGCGTCCACGATCCTGGCCGGCATCCCCGACGCAGAGCTACGCGTTCTGCTCCACTGCCGGCACTGGGTGCAGTACGAGCGAGCGCACGAGTTCAACCACATCATTCGTGAGTTTCTGCAGGGCGGAGCCGCGGCCCCCACATCGGAGCGATGAGGTCATCATGGGTATCCGCAAGCTGGGCTACGTCGGCCTCAACGTCACCGACGTCGACGCGTGGGTCACCCTGTTCGAGCGCACACTGGGCGTCAGGGTTACGTCCGTCAAGATCGGCACGCAAGAAGTGGCCCTGGCGGAGCTCGACGAGTTCAAGTACCGCCTCGCCCTGCATCCCTCCGCGCAGGACAGCCCACGTGAGGTGGGGTGGATCGTCGATTCACCGCGCGAACTCGATCGGATCACCGAGCGGCTGACCGACGCCGGCTTCGCCGTCCAGGAGGGATCCGCGGACGAGACCGAGTTGCGCGGCGCCACCCAGCTGCGCTGGTTCACCGACCCGGTCGGCTACCGCGTGGAGTTGGCGGTCGGTGAGGCCAAGGTCCGCACCAGCCCGGCCCGCCCGGCCGACGCGCGTCCCGGGGTCACCGGTCTCGGCCACCTCGTCCTGGCCGGCCCGAAGCTCGACGAGCTCCGCGAGCTCTACGAGTCCGTACTCGAGTTCAGGCTGACTGACTACCGCGCCCCCGGCCTGTACTTCCTCCGCTGCAACGCCACTCACCACAGCATCGCGCTGGCGCGCGCGGACACGCCTTCCATCCACCACCTCGAGATCGAACACGACACGATCGACGACGTCGGACGCGCCCACGACCGGGCCCAGGCGGGCGGCGTACCCATCTCGATCAGCCTCGGCCGGCACATGAACGACAAAGCGATCTCGTTCTACATCCGCAACCCCAGCGGGTTCCATCTCGAGATCGGATGCGGCGGCATCGAGGTGGGCGACGGCTGGATCCCGCACGATTTCGGGACGTCGGACGTCTGGGGACACCGCCACACCGACGCCAACCCCTTCGCATCCCCCGCGTCATGACCAGCGAACCGCAGGGCTCCGATCTCTCGGGCGGCACGCCGTCGTCACCGGTGCGGCGAGCGGCATGCGGCGACGACGCGCGCCGGCGTCTGCGGCTCCACTCCCCTGGCACCGCTGCGGCGTTGTCCCAGCGCCGGGTCGTGGCCGACGTGTCCTCGCCGACGCGCTCATCAGGCCCCGGGCCAGTGCGACGCCCTCGTCGCCGCGGTCAGCCGGCTCCGCTACGAGCAGCAGGCCGGCCGTGCGCAGGCGAATCTCGACGCCGGCCACTTCACCTCTCCGGCGGGCGGGTGGCGTCGGGGTCTGTCAGCTCGACGAACTCGGACCAGAAGGGGTTGCCGATGGCAGGCCGACCTCCACCCCGGTTGGCGTGCGGATGGCAACCCGGAGTTCCTCGCGCACCTTGTCCGCGTCGGGGTCGTCGGCGTCACTCGGGACCGGGGCCATCAGCCGGCTGAACGCCTGGCTGGTCGGCGACCAAGGAGCACTTCGTCCGCGACTTCGTCGAGGACCGCGACAAGGTCATGAGCCTGGACCGCTGAGACCTGCGGTAGCCGCGTCTGACGACGCCGGGGTCCGCGGCACCTTCGGCCAACCCCGGCGTCCGCCGTACGGCTTCCGTCGTGCGATCAGATCGGATCCAGGATCCGTCGGAGGAACTGCCGGGTGCGGGCCTCGGCCGGGTCGCCCAGCACCTGGGCGGGCGGTCCGGACTCCAGCACCACCCCGCCGTCGATGAACAGCACCTGATCGGCCACCTGCTGGGCGAAGCGGATCTCGTGGGTGACGATCACCATCGTCCAGCCATCGGCGGCCAGGTCCTTGATGACCCGGAGCACATCGCCGACGAGCTCCGGGTCCAGCGCCGAGGTCGGCTCGTCGAAGAGCATCAAAGTGGGCTTGAGCGCCAAGGCGCGGGCGATCCCGACGCGCTGCTGCTGGCCGCCGGAGAGCTGGTACGGGTACTCGTCGGCCTTCTCCCCGAGCCCGACCTGCTCCAGCAGGGCCAGCGCGTCCCGGATCGCCTCGGCCTTCAGCCGCTTCTGCACAACCACCGGACCCTCGATGACGTTCTGCAGCACCGTCCGGTGGGGGAACAGGTTGTGCGCCTGGAACACCATCCCGCTCTGGGCGCGGAAGCGGGTCAGCGTCGCGCGGTCGACGGGCCGGGCGAAATCGACCGAGACTTCGCCGATGCCGATCACGCCGGCGTCGGCCCGGTCCAGGGCGTTGAGTGTGCGCAGCACCGTGGTCTTGCCCGACCCCGACGGCCCGATCACCGCGGTGACGGTGCCGGCCGGGACGGTGAACGTGATGTCACGTAGTACCTGCAGGTCGCCGAACGACTTGCGCAGGCCCCGCACGGTCAGCAGATCGGTCATCTGGCCACGTACCTCTCCAGTCGTGCCTCCACCCGGTTCTGCGCGAACGACAGGACGACGCAGATGATCCAGTAGTAGACCGCGGCGACCCCGTAGAGCGCGAAGAAGTCGAACGTGGGCGCCGCCGCGAGCTGGGCGACCCGCAGTAGCTCGGTCACCAGGATGGTCGAGGCCAGTGAGGTGTCCTTGACCAGCGAGATGAGGGTGTTGGACAGCGGCGGCACGGCGGTGCGCGCCGCCTGCGGCAGGATCACTCGCTGCAGCGTTGTCGCGTACCCCATGCCGATGGTCTGCCCCGCCTCCCACTGCCCCTTCGGGATGCTCAGGATCGCCGCCCGGATCACCTCGGCCGCGTAGCCGCCGACGTTCAGGCTGAACGCCACCACCGCCGCCGGGAACGGGTCGATCACCACCCCGAACTGCGGCAGCGCGTAGAACACGATGAAGAGCTGGACCAGCAGCGGCGTGCCGCGGATGACGGAGATGTAGCCGCGCGCGAGCGCCGACAGCGGCCCGGCCTTCGAGATGCGGGCCAGCGCCACGAACAGCGCGACGACCAGGCCGAGCGCGAAGCTGATCGCCGTCAGCGGGATGGTCTGCGTGACGGTGGCGACCAGCATCGGCCACAGGTTGCGCCAGATCAGCTCCCAGGTCGAGGAGTCCACCTAGCTGCCGCTCACGTCGGAACCGAAGTACTTCTCCGAGATCCGCGTCAGCGTGCCGTCCGCCCGCAGCTCGGCCAGCGCCCGGTTGACCTCCTCGATCAGTCCGCTGCCCTGACGCGCCGCGAACGCCTGCTCGCTGGTGTCGCCGGTGGTCCCGGCGACCTTCACGCCGGTGTCGCCAGTGGTCTGCTGGTACTCCCCCACAGCGAGGGTGTCGTTCACGGTGGCGTCGACGCGGCCGTCCTTGAGCAGCTGGACGGCCTGCACGAAGCCCTCGACGGCCTCCACGTCCGCCCCGGCCTCGCGGGCGACGTCGGCCCAGTTGCTGGTGGCCGACTGCGCGGTGGTCCGGCCCCGCAGGTCGGCGAGGCCGCTGATGTCGCTGTTGTCGGCGCGGGTGACGATCACCCCCTCGGACACGGTGTAGGGCTCGGACAGGTCGTACCGGGCCCGGCGTTCGTCGTTGATCGTCACCTGGTTCGCAACAAGGTCGAAGCGCTGCGCCTGCAGCCCGGCGAAGATCGCGTCCCACGGGGTCTGCACGAACTCGACGGTGCGGCCGAGCCTGGCTCCGACCGCTTGAACGACCTCGATGTCGTAGCCGGTGAGCTGACCGTCGGGACCCTGGTAGCTGAACGGGCTGTAGGTACCCTCGGTCCCGACCCGCAGCGTGGTGGTGCTGCCGGAACCGCCGCTGCAGCCGACGAGCATGACGGCGGACAGCAGCGCGGCCGCTGCGACGAGGAACGTGCGACGCACGGACTTCTCCTTCAGATGACGGACGGCGGCGCGCTGCCGGGGCAAGTAGCGCAGCGCGCAACCCGACCCGGTCGGGGCGAGTGGTGTGGCTATCGAGGTGAGTGGTGTGGCTATCCGGACGCAGGGCGCCGGGGGCAGCGACAGAGCGCGGCGGGGGTACGGCACAGGTCGACGTGCCGACGGGACCACGCCGGCCACGGCACTGCCACCTGCCAGCCCCGTCGAGCCCGCACGATCACTCCCATCCGCTGCAAAGATCCACACACTAGGTGCCGATGGGGCAGCCTTGTCAAGGCTGTGAAACGACATTTACCTGCCAGGTCGCCGAACCCCGCCGCGGTCATTTGCTCCGCGTCCCGCGGCTGAAACTACGGCTGGAGTATTGGGCCGTGTTGAAAAATGCCGTGATCGCGCTCTTCGCGCCCGGGCGGCCCCTGGCTGCGTTGCCGGCATGCCCGATAACGGGCGAGGCGTTCGAGGATCTCGTCCGCGGTCCGTGTCCAGACGTAGGGCCTCGAGTCGGTGTTCCAGGTGGTGATCCAGGCGCCCCGGCCAAAGCTGCGTGACAAGCCACTGGCTAGCACAGCCGACTAACGCTCCTCATCGAAGTCGGCGCGTGCTCGTTCGACGTGGGGCAGCGTGACGGTGGTCCAATGCAGGAGCGCGTCGATCAGGTCCTGCAGCGTCCTTCCGAGAGGCGTGATGCGGTATTCGACGGCGACGGGCCGGGTGCTCGTGACGACGCGCTCGACCATGCCATTGCGCTCCAGGCGTCGGAGTGTCGCCGTTAGCGACTTCTGCGTGACGACGGGAATCGCCCGGCGGAGCTCGTTGAAGCGCAACGGCCGCTCGCACAGGGCGTCGAGAGCGTGGATCGACCACTTGTCGAGCACCTGGTCCAGCAGGTCGCGGTGGTCCTCGGTGAGGTGAGGGCCGTCCGGTCGGGGCGGAGCGGTTTCCGGCATGACACCTGGTCTCGTTGAAGTTCCCTTCGGAAACCGAGTATATCTCGGATACCTCATCCGACGACGAAGGGACTTCTCATGACAGTGCAGTTGCTGACCCCGGAGGGCATGTTCGCTCCCGTTCCGTACCACCACGTCTCGATCAGCTCGGGTACCCGCCAGGTGCATGTGGCCGGCCAGATCGCGCGTGACGCCGACGGGAACGCGGTCGCGACAGGTGATCTGGCCGGTCAGGTCGCGCACGCACTGCGCAACACGGCGCGCGGCCTGGCCGGCGCCGGAGCGAGCTTCGCCGACGTCGTCCGGCTCCGCTTCTTCGTGACGAACTGGAGCCCGGACAAGTACCCCGACTTCATCGCCGGCATCGATCGCGTCGCGGACGAGATCGGGCTCCCGCGGCCACTGCCGCCCCTCTCGGCGATCGGCGTGGACTACCTGTTCGAGCCTGACGTGCTCGTCGAGGTGGAGGCGTTCGCCGTCCTCGACTGAGGGTCGACCGTCACCGAGGCCGCCAGCGACGTTGCGGTCCACCAAGCCGCCGAGCTGGCCATATCGCCGCGGACGGCGATGCCCACGTCCAAGCAGGCCGACCAGCCCGGCGCGGCGCGGCGCGCATGTCCACGACGCCGTGAACCATCACAACTCAGTTCCCGCCGCTCAACCCACCCAGGAGCTCGTCCTTGCCGATGACCTACCCGTGCCGAGCCGACGGAACGCCTGGGCCGCGGCGGGTTGCTGTCGCGGACCTGCTCGACCAGCAGCCATCCGAGCACCGCGGCGCAGGCCGCCACCGTGGTGTTGGTGAACGCAAGACCGGCCAGGTCGGCCGCGCTGAGTGCTGAGCCGTCGTTGAAGCCGTACCAGCCGAACCACAACAGGCCGACGCCGAGCAGGACGAAGGGAAGGTTGTGTGGACGGGCTGATTGGCGTGGCCAGCCGGTGCGGCGGCCGAGCACGATGGCGAGTGCGAGGGCGGCGGCACCGGCGTTGATGTGCACGGCGGTGCCGCCGGCGAAGTCCTCGGCTTTGAGAGTGTTGGCGATCCAGCCGCCGTGGGAGTCGGCGCCGGTGACGCCGTCGAATGCGAATACCCAGTGCGCGACCGTAGACGATGGTCGTCCACAGGGCCATGAACAACGTCCAGGACCAGAATCTCACCCGGGGCCTGCTGCTCGACGCGGTCCGGGACCACTGACCCTCGCCGGCACCCGGACCGACGAGGCCGAAGGCACCTCGACCGTCAGGCGGGCGGCCAGCTCCGCAGCGCGGCGTCGGCGACCCGGTGCAACTCGTCGCGGCCGGCGCCGCTCGCGGCAGGTCAACATGGCCCGCCTCCTGGGCGGAAGCCTGCTGACCGTGGAGGGCGCCCAGCACGGCGTCGCACTGTTCGGGCAGAGCGAGTGCATCGACGGGATCGTCGCCGACTACCTGATCGATCTGCAGACCAGACCCGACGGCGCCGCTGCACCTTCTAGCCGCCCGTGCCGAACCGCGCACGTCAACGTGAGGCACGTCGCGGGACGAGGAACTTGCGTGTGCCGCGACGGCATACCGTCTGCTGCTCCGGAGGGGGCTGATCACGGCCTCAATCGGGCAGGGGTTCGAATGGGCAGCTATGCAGTGACGGGTTCGGCGTCGGGGATCGGCGCCGCGGTGACCGAACGGCTCCGTGCCGCCGGGCACTCCGTGATCGAGGTGGATCTGCGCGACACCGACGTCGTCGCCGACCTCGGGGCACCGGAAGGCCGCCCGGCCGCGGCCACCGGGGTCCTCGGGCGCTCCGGTGGCGTGCTCGACGGCGCCGTCCTCGCCGCCGGGATCGGCCCCTCCCCCGGACCCTACCGCCCACGGAAGATCGCGCAGGTCAACCAGCTGGGCACGGTCGAGCTGCTGACCGCCCTGCGACCGGCGTTCGCGGCGAGCGGCGACGCCCGGGCCGTGGTTCTCGGCAGCAACTCGGCAACCGTCACCCCTGGAGTGCCGCGGCGGGTGCTCCGCGCCCTGCGCACGGGTGAGGTCGACCGCGGTGCGGACGCTGCGACTGTTCGGGCCGGTCGCCCCGAACATCGCCTACGCGGCGTCGAAGATCGCGGTGACCGACTGGGCGCGCCGAGCGGCCGTGCCCCGGCGTGGGCCGGCGCCGGGATCCGCCTCAACGTGCTCGCCCCGGGACCGGTGCAGACCCCGCTGCTCGACGAGGACCTCGCGAACCCGGTCGCGGCGAGAGCGGTCCGCGCGTTCCCCGTCCCGGTCGGTGGCGTGGGCGGATCCCGGGCACCTCGGCGACTGGGTGATGATGCTGCTCTCGCCTGCGGCGGCGTTCCTGCGTGGCAGCGTCATCGTCGTCGACGGCGGCTCCGAGGCGTGGCTCCGCCCCGGCGAGTGGCCCCGGCCCGTCGCCCTCCGGCAGGTGCCCCGCTACCTGTCGCGCTGCCGCGCCTTCGCCCCGTCCTCTCGTAGCCCGCTGTCACAAGCCCTGCTGACACTGCTGCGGCGCCGCACCCCCGCAGCGCGACATGCCAACTTCTGTACCCATCGGGATAGAAGTCGCGGACCCGAGGCTCTCCCGCGATCGACGGTGGCCGCCACGACGAGAGCGTGGAAGGGCACCGCCATTCATGAACACACGAGTACAGCCCCGACACGGGGCGACAAGGAGGTCATCATGTCCGACTCCGACGTGCGCGAGGTCTTCGAGCGCTACATCGACGCGCTCAACGATCATGATTTCGACCGCATGACCGAGTTCATCCACGACGAGCTCGTCGAGAACGGCCGGCCGGTCACGCGTGACGACGTCATCGCCGAGCTCAAGGGCCACGGCGCTGCGGTGCCGGACTTCACCTGGCGGGTCCAGGACATCGCCATCGACGGTGACCGCGTGGCAGCCCGCCTGTTCAACAAGGGCACGCACACGAAGGAGTGGCTCGGTGTCGCCCCCACCGGCGCCACGCTGGAGTTCGCCGAGTACGCCTTCCACAAGGTCCGCGACGGACGCTTCTACGAGATGAACTACCTGATCGACGCCCAGGCGGTGCAGCGACAGCTGGGCTCCTGACGCCCGGGGTCGGCCCTCGTCGGCATCTCAGGACATCAACTCGAGGAGGACGTCTTGGAGAACACGACATCTCTGCAGGGCCGCGTCGCTCTCGTCACCGGCGCTGGTCAGGAACGAGGTATCGGCGCTGCGGCTGCGGAGCACCTGGCCCGTGCCGGCGCCTCGGTGGTGGTGAGCGATCTCGTACCGACCGGGGCGGGCGGCGAGGAGGCGCAGGCCGGCCTCGAGGCGACCGTCGCGCGGGTCCGCGCGGCCGGTGGCCGCGCCACGGAAGTAGCGCTCGACGTCACCGATACCGCCCAGATCGAGGCGGCGGTCGAGGCCGCCGTGAGCACGTTCGGCGGCCTCGACGTGCTGGTCAACAACGCGGGAACAGGCATCGGTGTGGGTGAGTTCACCGAGGTCACCGACGACCGGTGGGAACTGTCCTGGCTGATCAACGTGATGGGCCCGATGCGACTGAGCCGGGCCGCGCTCCCGCACCTGGAGAAACAAGGCGGCAGCATCGTCAACGTCGCCTCCACGGCGGGGGTGGCCGCCGAAGCCGGTTACGGGGCCTACACCGTGACCAAGCATGCGGCCGTCGGGCTCACCCGGCTCCTGGCAGCCGAGCTCGGGCCACGCGGGATCCGCGTGAACGCCGTTGCACCAGGGATGATCCACACCGACCTGGGCGCGGCCGAGCTGGAGCTGGTCGCCGCCTCGACCGGGGCGACCATCGAGGACGCCACCCGGTCGGTCGTGGAGAGCATCCCAGTCCGACGGCTCGGCACGCCCGACGACGTCGCCACCGCGATCACCTGGCTCGCGCAGCCGGGCTCCTACGTGTCCGGCGCGGTCGTGCCAGTCACCGGAGCCATGGTCGCCGGACTCAACTGAGCCGCGCCTGGTCCTGGTCGCAGGCCTCAGTGGCCGGATCCCGTCGCCGGAAGCACTCCCTGATCAGCCGCCCGACGCTGAGCGGCAGGACACGCGGGTCGAGCTTGAGCATGCCGCAGCGGCACGGTGTCGACTGAGGACATGACCAAGGTTGTCGAGCACAAGATCGTCAAGTTCGGGCTCGGCTGGAAGGGGTTCGACCACGACGAGATGGAGCGTCAGCTCAACGACCTGGGCCGCCAGGGGTGGGAGGCCGTGAGCAGCCTGCAGCCCAGCGTCGGCGCGGCGGCCACCGACATCCTGGTGCTCCTCAAGCGAGCCCGGTGACGGGCGCGATCCCCCGCCCGATCCGACGGTGGCGAGCCGCTGGCCATCATCACCTGTGCCAGGAGGCATGCCGTGTCCACTCCCATCCGAAACGCCCCGCCAGCAGGCCGCGATCCAGCCCTCACCGCGGCGCCGACGCCAGTGGCCGAACGGGCCCTGGCCCCCGACCTGGCCCGCGGGATGATGCTGCTGCTCATCGCGCTCGCCCACGTCCCGTGGTTCCTCTGGACCTCCGAGACCGGCTCCACCCTGCTGCACCCGGCCGAGGGTGGCATCGCCGACCGGATCGCGCAGGCCGTGACGATCGTGTTCGTCGACGGGCGGGCCTGGACCCTGTTCGGGTTGCTGTTCGCCTACGGCATCGGCCAGCTCCACGCCCGGCGGATCGCCGCCGGGAGCCCGGAGCGCGACGTCCACCGTCTCCTGCGCATCCGCCACTGGTGGCTGCTCGCGATCGGCTTCGTCCACGCCGCGCTGCTGTGGCAGGGCGACATACTCGGCACCTACGGAGTTCTCGGGCTGCTGCTCGTCCCGCTGTTCCTGCACCGCAGCGACCGCACCCTGAGGATCTGGATCGGGGGTCTGCTCGGCGTCGCCGCGCTCGGCAACCTCGCCCTCGCCGCCCTCGGCCAGCTCGTTCCTGCGGGGGCTGGGGCGATGGCCCTGCAGCAGCAGGCGGCCGCCGAGCCGAGCTACCTCGTCTCGGTCCTGCTCCGGCTGGCGCTGTGGGTGCCCACCCCGATCTCCTCGCTGACCGGGCTCGTCATGCCCGCCGCGTTCCTCATCGGGATCCTCGCCGCCCGCCACCGCGTCCTCGACGAACCCGGCCGGCACCTGCCGCTGCTGCGCCGCACCGCCGTGCTCGGCCTCGCGGTCGGCTGGGGCGCCGGCACGGTCCAGGCGCTGCTCCACCTCGGCGTGCTCGTCGTGCCCAACCCGTCGGCGTTCGTGTCCCTGCACCTGTTCACCGGCATCTTCGCCGGCGTTGGCGTCGCCGCGGTGTTCGGGCTGATCACGCACCGGATCAGCGGCGCGACCCCGCCGCTCCCCGCCCGCGCGCTCGTCGCACTGGGCCGCCGGTCGCTGTCGGGTTACCTGGCGCAGTCGCTGATCTTCGTACCCGTGCTGGCGGCGTGGGGCCTCGGGCTCGGCGCGCACCTGTCGAGCGCCACCGCGATGCTCGTCGGGATCGGGGTGTGGCTGCTGACCGTCGTCGTCGCCCACCGGCTCGACGTCGCGGGCATCCGCGGCCCGGCGGAGGTGCTGCTGCGGCGCCTCACCTACCGGCCCCGGGCCTGACCGTGCCCGAGGCGGCGCTGGTCGTCGACGACCTCCTGCTCGTGCTGCTCGACGGGGACGAGGTCCCGGCCGGGGTCGGCACCCTCTACCACCCCCTGGGCGGCGCGCTCCTCGTCGACCTCGCCCTGGCCGGCCGGATCGCGCCGAAGCGTGGGGCGGCTGCGCCACGAGACCGGTTGTCGTCGCCCGCGGCGACGGCCCGCTGCCCGACCCGCTCCGGCAGGAGGCGTTCGATACCAACGCCCAGCAGCCCGGCTCGCGCGCGGACCCTGATGCTGCGGATCGGATCCACGCTGTGGGCCCAGTGACCGACCGGCTCGTGCGCCGCGGACTGGTGCCACGCGACCGGACGCACCGATTCGGGCCCGTGCGCACGACCCGCTACCCGCCGAACGCCGCGTACTTGCTCGTGCGGGTGATGCCCATGGCTGCGGCCAGGTCCGACAGGCTGGGCGCTCGTCGCCGTGCTCCCGGAACACCCGCATCGCGCGCTCCAGCACGACGTCCGCGCCGAACCCCGCGGCCGCCCGATCGTCGCCCTTCCGGTGCCCGTCACCGCCCTGAGCATGATCGCGTACCGTTCGGTATGGGAGCAGTGTCGGTGGAGGAAGGTGCGGTCGTGGGCTGGAGCACCCGGGAGATCGCCGAACTCGCCGGGACCAGCCTCCGGGCAGTGCGGCACTACCACGACGTCGGGCTGCTGCCCGAGCCGGAGCGACGCTCCAACGGATACAAGCAGTACGGGGTCGCCCACCTGGTCCGGCTGCTGCGGATCAAGCGCCTGGTCGATCTCGGGTTGTCGCTCCCGCAGATCGCCGAGCTGGGTGAGTCCGACGACCACCCCGCCGAGGCCCTCCGCGCCCTCGACGCCGACCTGGCCGCCGCCATCGACCGGCTGCAACGAGCCCGCGCCGAGCTCCGCGACATCCTCGAGCAGGCCGCGCCGACCGATCTGCCTCCCGAGTTCGTGCCCGCCGCCCGCGTCGAGCTGTCCGACGCCGACCGCTCGTTCGTCACGGTGCTCGGCCGCGTGCTCGGCCCGGAGCGTCGGCAGGTCTGGGCGGACATGCTGCAGGACCTCCCCGACGACCCCGTGGCCGCGGAGTTCGACGGCCTTTCCGACGACGCCGACGAGGCGACCCGGCGGGGCGTGGCCGAGCGGATGGTCCCCTACATCCGCGCGCTGCGCGCCCGGCACCCGAACATGGAGGGACCGTTCTCCGACGCCCCCCGCGGCCCGCGCTTCGTCCAACGGACCGTGAGCAAGGCCCTGCAGGACCTCTACAACCCCGCCCAGCTCGACGTGCTGCAGCGCGCCGAGGCCCTGATCCACGAGGGGCGCTGATCCGCGGAGGCCCGCTGATCCGCGAGGATGCCGGCTCGAGCGGCCGCCCTCGCGACGACGGCCGCCTCCCCATCGCCGTTCACCGGCTCCCGCTCGCCGGTACGCCACGCAGGGCCGGGAGCGCGCCGCTCGCCCAGAGCAGCGCGATCACCGCCACGGTGCGGGCGTCGGGCCGGTCACGTGCTCCAGCACGGCGCGGAGGTGGGCCCACAGCGCGGCCTCGTGGTGAAGGTCGACAGCCGACCGGGTGGTGACGGGGCGCGGGCCCAGCATGCGCCCGCGCTCGCGGCGGGGCGCACGCGCTCGACGAGGCGGTCGACGCCGGCGCCCACAAGGTCGGCCCCCAGATCGGGGACGGGCGAGCGGATCCTGCGGAGCCGACGCGCGACCCTCGCACGGGCGGAACGCGGCAAGGGATCGGCCGGCCGGGCCGCCGCCGAGAGCGACGAGCGTGGGCCCGTCGACGCCGACCCAGCCCTGGCGGCGAGGTCGACGGGCACCGCACCGCCGAGGCTGTGGAGCAGGGTGGCGGTGGTCGCCGGCGGGGCGGACCTCGTTGTGCAGGAGCAGCAGCATGACGTCCTCCACGATCAGCCGGGGTGCGGTGCGGCCCGTCAGGCCGGCGTGAGCAGCCGCGTGCTGCGCCGGAACGCCCAGACGACGACCAGCGCGGCCAGGATGGTCAGCGGCCAACCCATCGCGATCCGGGCGATGCCCAGCCAGCCGGTTTCGTCGCTGACGTAGAGCCACTGCTGCACGCCGAAGCGAGCTCCGAACACCGCCGCCGCGGCCAGCGTGGCGACGTCGTGGGCGCGCAGCAGCCGACGGTCGGCCCGCCAGGCATGCGTGCCCCCGTGCACGAGGTTCCACACCACGCCGCTCAGCGGCCGCCGGGCCAGGACCGAGCCGAGCGTGACCACGAACCCGGCCAGGTAGGCCCAGATCCCGATGACGAAGAAGTCGCGCGCCGACCCGGTCAGAGTGACGATGCCGATCGCGACGGCGAGTCCGAGCAGCCCGCCGGCCGCCAGGCTGAGGCGCTCCCCGCGCATCAGTCGGTAGCCGGTGACGGCCAGCCCCACGGCGATCGACACGATGATCGTCGCCGGCAAGGACAGAAAGGAGTTGGCCGCCACGAAGACGACGACGGGGACGGCGGAGTAGACGAACCCCATCGGGCCACCCATCTGGTCGAGCAGCGTCGGCTGCCGCTCGGTGACGGGCGCCGGGACGACCGGCTCCTCGCCAGCCGGGCCGCGGTTGCGCACGGTCGTGTTCATGTGTCCTCCTAGGTCACGTTCGTCGGGTACATCCAGGAAAGACCGTGCCGTAGCGGCACACTCAACCCGCTGTGGCGGGGACCACGTCGGGCCCGTCAGCCGGTGTGATCGAGGTCCGCGTCATGCACGAGCACGGCGACCTGCACCCGGTCGTTGAGGCCGAGTTTCGTGAGGATCGCCGAGACATGGGTCTTGACCGTGGGCCAGGCTGATGTGGTGAGCCGGCGGCGATCTCGGCGTTGGAGGAAGCGGCGCCGACGGCGAACGCGACGGTGAGCTCGCGGTCGGCGAGCAGGCCGAGCCGGCGGCGGGCGGTGTCGCAGCGCGTGTCCTGCCCGGACTCAGTGACCCGGTCGATGAGACGGCGCGTCGCCTCCGGTGAGAGGACCGGCCGTCCATAGGCGGCGAGACGGATCGCGCCCACGAGCGCGTCGGGCGGGGTGTCCTTGAGCAGAAGCCCGGCGGGTCCGGCCCGCACAGCCCGCAGCACATGTACATCGGCGTCGAAGGTCGTGAGCACGACCACCTGCGGTGGTGACGGGCTATCCCTCGCAGCATCAGCCTCGGCCATCACATCCGGGCCCCACCGATATCGCAGCCGAACACCGCCCCCAGCTCTTCCGCCGGGCGCGGCGACTCCGAGCATCCGCCTCCCGCAGCGGCGCCCGTCGTCTCCTCTAGCGGCGGGCGGGCGTGAACGTTTGTCCTGCGGGTTGCGCATTCGCCGAGCGACGGCATACCGTAACGCTCGTTTCCGAAAGCTACGGTGCGGCAAGAAGGGCGACCACGACGTACATCAACGTTCGACTTGGCCGTCCTCACTGGTGGCCACGACCGGAAAACCAACCCGACTACGCGAGTTGAAATGATCGTTTCCATTACTGGTAGCGTTCCCCTCGTGGCGCGGACCAAGGCCTTCGACCCGGACGACGTACTCGAACGGGCGATGCAGACCTTTTGGTCATATGGATACGAAAGAGCCACCACGCCCATCCTCGAACGGGAGCTGGGCATCAACAGGTCCAGCCTGTACGGCACATTCGGCAGCAAGGCAGGGCTCTACCGACGGGCTCTGGAACGCTACTCCCGAACGTTGCCCGGCCCCGGCGGCTTCGGCGAGCCGGAGTCCGGTACGTCCAACGTGCGGCCCCTGCGCGAGCAGGTGATGGAGCTGCTGTGGCAAGTGGCCGAGCCGGACCTCGATGCGGACCGGCCTCGTGGATGCTTCGCCGGCAATGCCACCGTTGAGGTGGCGGCGCACGACGTGGAGGTGCAGCGGCTCGTCTCGGGTTCGTTCGGCGGAGTCAGGAAGCGGCTACGGGATCTCTTGCTGATGGCCCAGACGCAGGGTGCGCTCGACGCCGATGCGGACACGGATGCCCTGGCGAGCATGTTACTGGTGGTCACCGAGGGGTTGTCCCTCGTGGCTCGCGCGACCCGGGACCGCGAGCTGGTCGGTCAGGCCATCCGGGGTGCCGTCGCCGCCCTGTGAAGCGGCCGATCTTCGAGACCCGAATCGACAGTCCGCCTGACGTGACGGTGAGCCCGCGTGGGGAACCGGATGACTTCTGACTCATGAACGACATGACGGGGAGTGAACCTTCGTCCAGTCGGCAATCCGACGGGTTCTCACCTGCTCCGATCGCGTCCAAGAGATCGACCGATCACGACGGCAGGATCGGGAGAACGGGAAGAAATAAGACAAAGCACTGACTCGTTGAGATATGTCATCTCGAGTTGATGTCCGCAGGTCTACGAAATGTTTGGCCCGTGTATTGCGCCCTCGCGGGCGGCCGCATACTGTAACGGCCGTTTCCGAAAGATCCCGGTACGACGAAAAGGCGGAGGACGACGTTGATCGACGTTCGACCTGGCCGCCGCGGTTACGGGGAGGAACCCGGCGCGGTGGTGTCGATGCGACCGATGGCGCTGCACCAGCGAGGGCCAGTCGCTGCTCGAGGCTCGTCCGGCATTCCGGCCACCGCGGTCAGGGTGAGTAGCTGGGAGGTGGAGGGGGGAACGGGCGGCCGGGACGAATCCACGCCGGCTCGCGCGATTCCGCGTCGTGCTCCGTCAGAGGATGCGCATTATGGGTGAGGACCGCCGCGCCGACGCCGTTCGACCCTATTCCGCTATTCACCGTCCGATTCTCCGATCACGAGGGTCAGCCTTGATCGGTCAGTCCCGAAAGGGAGCCTTCCCGCTTCTCGGTGTCGTCCAGATCACGCTGATTGCGGCGATCACCATGCTCGCGGTGGCGTCGCCGTCCCTCCAACGCGACTTCGCCCTGTCGGCCGGAGACCTGGCACTGCTCAATTGTGCGTATGGCCTGTCCTTCAGCGGGTTGTTGTTACTCGGGGGCAGTCTCGCCGACCAACTCCCGCGACGACGTTGCTTGCTGATCGCCCTGGGCGTGTTCATCGTCGGCAGCCTGGTGGTAGCCGCGTCGCCCAATCTGGTTGTGCTGTTGGTCGGCCGGCTGGTCGAGGGTGCCGGTGCGGCGCTGGCGGCGCCGACCGCGCTCGCCCTCGTCGAAACGATCTTCCCGCAGCCGGCGCGCCGTTCGGCCGCGGTGGCGCTCTGGGGCACTCTCGCGGCCTTCGGCGCCACCGCCGGCACGCTGGTCGGTGGCCTGACGTCTGGTTTCGGGTCGTGGCGGTGGATGTTCGTGGGATCGGCTCTCGTCATGGCAGGTGTGGCGGCGTTGGTTCCGAGGCTTCTGCCGAACGATGTCCCGCCGACCCAGGCCGCAAGGCTGGGCCTGCCCGGCACGGTGCCGGCACTCGTCGGCACCGGCGGGCTGACCTACGGTCTCGTACAGGCCCCCGAGCATTCCTGGACGGCACCGCAGGTTCTCCTCGCGCTGGCGGTCGGCGTCATTGCGCTGGTCGGATTCTCGGCTCACGAGATCTGGTCGCCGCGGCCGTTGGTGCGATGGCCGCTGTTCTCGTCGCCGGCGCAGATGGCCGGCCTGGTGCTGATTCTCGCCACCTCCGCCTCTACGACTGCGGTGTTCTACTTCTTCTCGCTGTATCTGCAACAGTTGCGTGGGTACTCCCCGCTGAGCACCACGGCAGCGTTCCTCCCGGTCGGCGTCGTCCTCGTCCTGGTCGGAACGCGCGTGGGCCGGCTGCTCGACCGGTGGGGCCCGGGGAAGGTTCTGCCGGCCGGCGCCGCGTTCACCGGACTCGGACTACTCGTGCTCGGTCGAGTGGATCTCGACACCCCGTACATCGGGTTGCCGTTGATCGGGCTCGTGCTGGTGCCCGCCGGTGCCAGCCTCTCGTTCGCCGGTGCCACGGTCGCCGCCGTGCGGGGCGTGGACACATCCGACGCAGGTCTGGCCGGAGGGGTGGTCAACCTGGCCATGGAGACGGGCCCGGTGATCGGCCTCGCCGTTCTCGTCTCGATCTCTGGTGCCCGCAGCACCGCGCTCCTGGGCCACACCAACCCCGCAGAGGCCGCCGTGGCCGGTCAGGGCTTGGCCTTCGCCGTGTGGGGAGCAGTCATGGTGATCGGCGCCATGATCGCCGCCGTGGCGCTGTCACGTGCAGCCCCCGTGGCCGCCCCGTTTCATGAATGACTTCTTCTCGGCAACCGCAATAGGAGGATTTACATGTCGCATCGCTTCACCGGCAAGGTCGCGCTCATCACCGGCGGCAGCTCCGGAATCGGGCGGGCCACTGCCCAGGCGCTGGCGCGGGAAGGCGCCGCGGTATACGTGACCGGGCGCGACCTCGCAGCACTCGAGCAGACGGCCAAGTCGATCGCAGAAGAGGGCGGGACGGTCGCAGCAATGGCTGGCGACGTGACTGTCGAGGACGACGTGCGAGCCGTGGTAACCGCGGCGGTCCGCCGTTTCGGCGCGCTGGACGTCGCGGTCAACGCGGCCGGTGTCCTCGGTGCCGTCGCGCCGCTGGCAGACGTCGACGAGCCGAGTTGGCAACGCATCATCGGCACCAACCTCACCGGCGTCTTTCTCTCGATGAAGCATGAGATCGAGCGGATGCGCGGCCGGGGCGGATCAATTGTCAACGTAGCCTCGAACATTGGTGCGCATCGCCGCGCGCCCGGCGTCGGTGCCTATGTCGCAGCCAAGGCGGCGGTGAGCGCCCTGTCCCGTAACACCGCCCGGGAGTACATCGGCGGCGGTATCCGTATCAACGCGGTCAGCCCGGGAGCGTCCGACACCACCATGTCCCTTTCTCCGGGCGAGACGCCCGACGATCGGGCGGCCCGGCTTGCGGACTCGGTACCGCTCGGGCGGGTCGGCTCGCTCGACGAGGTGGTTTCTGCGGTGCTCTGGCTCGCCTCCGACGAGTCCGGTTTCGCCGTGGGCCACGACCTGGTCGTCGACGGAGGAGTGACGGCCTGAATCACGGACCACGACATCCCGTACCGAATCGAGCTGAGGGAGCCGAATGAAGAGAATTCCAGTAGTGAAGTCCTACAGGATCGTCGCTCTCATCCTCGCGTCGACGGCGCTTCTGGTGGGCACGGCCACGAGCGCAGGCGCTTGGAGTGGAAGTCGCGATCACAGTGTGGCCGCGGCACCGTCGCAATCGCCGTCTCCGAACTCACAGGTCGAACCGCCGCCGGGCTTCGCTTCGAAGTACGCGAACGTCAACGGGTTCCGGATGCACTACGTACAGGGCGGCGCCGGCCCACCCGTCGTGTTGATTCATGGTTTCCCGGAGACCTGGAGTGAATGGAGAGATCAGCTCGGCCCACTGTCCGAGGAGCACACCGTGATCGCCGTCGATCTGCGTGGAGTCGGCAACTCAGAGGTCACCCAGGATGGCTACCAGACCGCGCAGCTGGCACAGGACGTACGCGAGCTGCTGAAGCAGCTCGAGCTGCACAATGGTGTCCAGGTCGTAGGGCATGACATCGGCCTGTGGGTGGCCTATGCCTATGGCGCCCAGTGGCCCTCGGAGGTCAGCCGCATGGCAGTCATGGAAGCTCCGATTCCCGACAACAGCCTGTACAACTTCCCCGCCATCGAGGCCGACCCGAGCACACCCTCGGTGTGGCACTTCGGAATGTTCCAGGAGCCGCTGGCGGAGCACCTCATTGCAGGCCGCGAGCGACCCTTCGTCGAAGACTTCATCGGGCAGTTCCTCGGCAACAAGTCGGCTTTCAGCGCAGCCGACTACGACTTCTACGCTCAGTACCTGAGGCAACCGGGCCGTACGGCCGCCTGGCTGAGCATGTACCGCGAGCTTCGTGAGGACGTCCGGCAGAACGAGAAGTTCCGGGCGGAGGGAAAGTTGCCAATGCCCATCCTCGCGATCGGCGGGGAGGCCTCGCTGGGAACGAAGATCGCCGATCAGTGGCGTCAGTACGCGGTGAACGTCGACGGCCAAGTGCTTCGAGGGTCGGGCCACTGGGTAACGAAGGAGAAGCCTCAGGAGCTGACCGCGATGCTGCGTTCGTTCTTGCAGCCGTAGATGCGGTGCAGGGCAAGAGCAGGCGGATAGGCAACGTGGTGACCGCACGCGCGGGCATCGGCGCCCGGCGGCGTGCGTTCGTCCACGGCTGCCGGCAAGACCACCCCGCGGATCGCCGCTACCCATGCTGCTCGTCCGTGTGCGAGGACGACCTCGAGCACCCGCCGGTCCGGGTGTGGATACCGCGCCGTACGCACCCCACCTCGTCCCCACCGGAAGATGACCCTGAGAGGTTATGGCTGCCGCGGACCGTGGAGATCATCGTGGGGGGAGTCCTGGCCGGTGGCGCGGTCGCGACGGGTCCGAGCTCGCGCCACCTCCGCTCAGCGTCCAGAAGGGTTCACCGATCGTGCACATCGAGGTGCGGAACCGTCCTGCTGACGGTTCCGAGGACCACACCGAGGAAACGGGAGAGCGCGGACCCGCGGCCGGCGGAGCGCGGGACCGCTCGGTCGAGCATGTCGACCTCATGGTCGCCGCGGGCGCGGTCGCGACGATGGACGAGCGCAGGCGCATCATCCGCGACGGGGCGGTCGCCGTCCGCGGCACCGACATCGTCGCCGTCGGGAAGCGGGCCGACCTTCTCGCGCGCTACCGCCCGGGTGAGCTGATCGACGCCCCGGGTGCGCTGCTCACCCCTGGTCTCATCGACGCGCACCACCACCCGGCGAGCGGCTACCTCCTGCGCGGTCAGGTCGACGAGCGACCGCGCCAATACCGGCTGACCGAACTGGTGGTCCCGCACGAGAGCACCGTGACCGCGGACGAGGCACGCGTCGCGTCACTGGCGAGCCTCACTGAGCTGCTCCGCCACGGCACCACGACCTTCGTCGACGCCGGTGGTCCCTTCCCTGTGGACACCGCGCAGGCCGCCGCCGAGGTCGGCATCCGTGGCGTGCTCGCCCAGCAGACGAGCGACCTAGCCGGGTCGTTCGCCCGCGACGTGCCTGACGCCGCCGCGATGCTCGCCGCAGCCGACGCGGCGTTCGACCAGGTCGACGGCATGGCGGGCGGGCGGCTTCGCGCGTTCTACTGCCTCGATGAGCCGAGCTCGGTGAGCGACGAGCTCGTCCGCGGCGTCGTCGCGCGTGTTCGCGAGCGCGACACCGGCCTCGTCGGTCACTTCATCGCGCCGCCGAGCGGCAGTCCCAACGCTCAGCTCAGCAGGTATGCCGACCTGGGTGTGCTCGATCTCCACCCGCTGCTCGCCCACATCGGTTGGCTTTCATCGGAGGACGTCGAGCTCTTCGCCCGCTCCGGCGCCGCCGCCGTGCACTGTCCGTCTGCAAGTGTGCTCGGCGGCAGCGGCTTCGTCAGCCACGGTGTGATCCCCGAGCTGGTCGAGGCCGGCGCGGAAGTGCTCATCGGTACCGACAGTGCCGCTATCGGCCGGTTCCTCGACCTCGTCCGCGTCATGTACCTGGCGGCCTGCACGCACAAGGACGTGCGGCGAGACCCGTTGCTGCTGCCCGCGACATCGGTGTTCGAAATGGCCACGGTCTCTGCGGCCAGAGCGCTGGGCTGGGCGGACCGCATCGGCTCGCTCGAGCCGGGCAAGGCAGCAGACCTCGTGGTCTTCGACATCTCGGGGCTGGCGTACACCCCCAACCCGTTCATCGACCCGGTGCCCGCTCTCGTCTACGGCGGCAGCGGCACGGACGTGACGACAGTCGTCGTGGACGGTGCGGTGGTGGTGCGCGACGGGGTGCCGACCACGATCGACGTCGCGAAGCTGGTCGAGCAGGTCGACGCCGTCGCGGGCCCTGCCTTGGCCCGGATCGGCGCCCGTCGGGAGAGTAGGTGGCCGGTCGAATGACGTCGTCGTCGGCTCAGACGAGCGTGCGGCGAGATCCTCGGCACGCCCGATTCGTGCCCTGCGCAGTGAGGTGAGGAACGCGTGGTCCACGTGGCGGGCACGGAGATCGATTGGCAGGCCGTGGCGCGGTTCGGCGGTCTCGTGTGCGGCTCGCTGCGGCTGGTCGACGTGATGCAGCGTTCGCTGCCCGAGATGGTGCGCCTGCTCGAATCGGACGCCGGCGCGATCCGCTACTTCGACCGCCACGACAACGCCGCCGTGGCCACACTGATGGGTTCGCCCGCTCCGATGCTCTTCGAGTTCGAACGGCTGGCCCACGGTGTGAATGCCTATCGGCAGCGGTCCGTCGCCTCCCGCTTCCCCGTGCACGACGCGTTGATCCACCAGTACGGATCGGACCACCGACGCTCGCCGGAGGGACAGGTGCTTGGCCGCTACGGCTTCGAGCACTGCCTGTACATCCCGCTCATTCGCAGCGGCCGCTCGATCGCCGTCGCCACGGTCTCCCGACGGCGGGGCCGGGTCCGGTTCTCGGTCCGCGAGCAGCGCACGGGCGCCGAACTGGCGTCCTTCCTCGCGATGGCGCTCGGCAACGCCGCGATCCACGAGTCGGCGGGCCTCGACGGCACACCCCTGATCGAGCGTCCCGTGGAGGGCGTCGAGACGATCGACCTGAGCGGCGGGGGCACGGCGATCGCGGCGCCTACTCGCCTGCGGGAGACCGGGCTGACCGATCGCGAACTGGAGGTCGTCGGCTTGGCGACGGACGGTCTGACCAACGCCGAGATCGCCGCCGAGCTGTCCATCGCCACGAACACCGTGAAGCAGCACCTGCTGCATGTGTACCGCAAGCTCGGAGCACGATCGCGGGTCGAAGCGCTGCACCGGTTGCGTGCCTTCGGCACGGCGCGCCGGGAATGAGGACGTCGACCTGAGCACGTTGACACGGCGCCGTTCTCACGAAGCCGGGTCGGGCGGCCCGTGCCCACCGCACGGACGGCCCGACCCAGCCCGTTCACGCGGGCGTAGCGGGAGCTCGCAGCTCGGCCGCCTCGATCGTGGGAAGCACGTCGGCGGCGAATTTCTTGAGGCCGTCCTCGTAGTCCAGCCAGATCAGCATGAGGCCGTCGACCCCGGCCTCGGACAGCTCGATCATGCGCTGAGCGATGCCGTCGGCCGTTCCCACCAGCGGGTACGCCCCGTAGCCTGCCTTGAACGAGTAGCCCATCGTCGCCATCTTCTCCGGCGGTAAGGTCTTCGCGTTCGGGATGTTGGTCTCGATCAGCTCGGCGACGGCTACGTCGTCGCCGTGCGTCACGATGAAGTCATGGGCGTAGGCATCGGCCTCGGCGGTGGTGTCCTTCTGGACAACGTACGCGGAGAGCCAGATCTGGATCTCCTTGCCGTAGCGCCTCCGCGCCTCCTCCCGGTAGTCCGCGACGCGCGCCTTCACCGCCTGCGGATCCGGATCGTCGTGGATGGTGAAGGCCACCTCGGCGTGCTGAGCCGCGAACTGCCTGCCGCGTGGAGACCCGCCCGCGTTCATCAGCAGCGGCCGCGACTGCACGGGACGAGGCTGCGAGACCGCGTCCTTCAGATGGAAGTAGTCGTTCGTCAAGGAGAAGGCGTCGGACGACTCCCACAGCTTGTCGAACACCTCCATCCACTGGTCTGCGTAGTCGTAGCGGTCGCCGTGCTCCTGCATCTCGACGCCGAAGAGGTCGAACTCCGGGAGGAACCACCCGCAGACCAGGTTCATGCCCGCGCGGCCGTCCGAGATCAGGTCCACGGTCGCCTCCGCCTTGGCGACGAACGCCGGGTTCAGCAGAGCCATCGGGAATGTGCTGATGATGCTGATCCGCTTCGTGATCGCGGCGACCGCACCAGCCCATGTGAAGGTCTCCATGGCGTCGCCGGAGTAGTGACCCGGGCCGCCGAACGCACGCCACCTCGACGCCGAGACGAACCCTTCGATGCCCATGTCGTCGGCCATCACGGCCAGCTTCGCGATGTCCGGCCACTTTCCGGAGAACCGGTCGGGGTGGTAGGTGAAGGAGCCACCCTTCGCATTGACGGCGAAGACGCTCAACTTCAGCTTGTTCGTCGAGTCCCGGATGGGATTCGGCTTGACGATGTCGTCGCTCACAGCCATCTCTTCCTCTCCAGGGAGCATTCAGCGCCCTGACTGTCTCCATCGTGGGTGCGGCGAGGCTGCGCGCCAATAACACCGCAGTGCTATCGGACCGGAGCGGCGACCCGGATAGCGTTCTCGATATCGCGCAAAGACGCGGACCGCACCAAGAGCCGGCGCGGGGCTGTACGAGCCGAAGAACCTCGTACCAGCTGCAGGCAGATCGCGGCGGTCGTCGATCCCGACGCCGTGAAGCCGAACGGAGCAGCTATGAGAACAACCGTTGTCGTCGGAAACCCGAAACCCGCTTCGCGCACCCGCCAGGTTGCCGAGGCGCTGCTCGACCGCTTGGCGGATGCCAATGCGGACCGGCAGGTCATCGACCTGGCCGAACACGCGAGCGAGGTCTTCACCTGGCCCTCGGACACGATGCTCGCGATGAACGACCGTGTAGCGAGCAGCGATCTCGTCGTGATCGCCACTCCGACCTACAAGGCGACCTACACCGGGCTGGTCAAAGCCTTCTTGGACCGCTTCGCGGCAGGCGGGTTGACCGGCGTGACCGCCATCCCCGTGATGACCGGCGGTGATCCCGCGCACGCGATGGGCGTCGACGCGCACCTCACGCCGCTGCTGACCGAGCTCGGCGCCGTCGTGCCGGGAGCAGGCTGGTACTTCCCGACTTCGTCGATGGACCGGTTGGACGCGCTCGCCGACCAAGCCGCAGCCCGCTACACCCGAGCGATGCGCCAGGTCGCACGTCTGTGCGAGACGGTGCGAGCGTCATGACCGCGGACACGTCCATCGCACCGGAGTCGCGCGCGTACCGCGACACCCTGGGCCGGTACGCCTCCGGCGTCGTGGTCGTCGGCGCTCGTGCCGACGACGGAACGCTGTTGGGGTTCACATGCCAGTCGTTCCACAGCGCGTCCCTCGACCCCCCGCTCGTGCTGATCAGTGTCGACCACAGCTCCAGCACCTTCCCTCTGATCCGAGCAACCGGCAGGTTCTCCGTGTCCGTGCTGGGTCACCGACACCGCGACGTCGCTTCGGTGTTCGCCCGCAAAGGCGTCGACCGGTGGAGCACGGTTCCGCGCACCGACACCGCGTCAGGAAACCCGGTGCTCACCGACAGCCTCATGTGGCTCGACTGCCGCATCGACACCGAGTTCGCCGTAGGTGATCACGACCTCGTGATCGGGCGAGTGCTGGAGATGAGCCCGCCGGAACAGGACGCCGACGAACCGCTGCTGTTCTACCGAGGCGGATTCCATCGCATCACGCCGCCGCACGCCACCGACTAACCAACTGTTCGGTCGCGTTGTGCGTCGAACAGGACCGGCATCGAGCACTGGACGCACCGATGGCGACGCTGCCGCCGCACACGACACCGAAGAGCTACCACAAACCACAGAAGACGCGTCGACAGATCGACCAGGAAGAGTACCGATGACTGACAACGAGCCCACTCCCCCATTCGTGCAGGAACCGACTCCGCAGGTCCTGAACTTCACCGAATGGCTGACCGAGAACGCTCCCCTGTTGCGACCTCCAGTGAACAACAAGGTCATCTGGACGGCGGCCGAGGATTTCGTCGTCCAGGTCGTGGGCGGGCCCAACGAACGGACCGAGTTCCATGTGGATCCATACGAGGAGTGGTTCTACCAGATCAAGGGCGACATGCACATCGAGATCATGACCGCCCACGGGCGGGAACGTGTCGACGTCCTCGAAGGGAAGATGTTCCTCCTTCCGCGCAACGTCAGGCACTCACCGCAGCGCCCGAAAGGCACCCTCGGCATCGTCATCGAGCACGTCCGTCCCCCGGGAACGTGGGAGAAGTGCGAGTGGTACTGCCGGAGCTGTGACAACCTGATCCACGAGCTCGATTTCATGGTGACCCAACTGGACCAGGACTTCGCAGCCGGAATCAAGGCGTTCGCCGAGTCCGTGGATGCGCGCACGTGCAAGCGCTGCGGCGATGTGTACGAGCTGCCGTCATGAGTCCCGAACGATTCCCAAACGTTCGACGACCACCGGCTCGGGCTGAAGGGACACCGAGCCGAGGTGTGGCTGGCGCTCAACTGTGAGGGCATCGAGGTGGCCCGGTGCAAGACCACATCGGACAGTTGCCGCTTCAGCCACCGCGCATCCTTACCGGTCTCGGCGATCCGGCCACCTCGGTCCGGGAGCCGCACCCACGCAGCCAGCTTGGCCGGCACGTCCAGCACAGCCAGTCCATCGGCCGGCAACCGCGTCGCCAGCGGCGCACCCAACCCGGCCCGCACCCTCGATCGCCCACCGCGACTCCGCCCAGCCCCGGGCGAACCGATGCAACTCCCGATACCCGTCCCGGTCAGCCTCAACCCGGACCGAGGTCTCTACCTGCAGCGACCGGTTCACCGCCACCGCGGTCCACGACCGCTTATGCGGATCAACCGCGATCACGACCGGACCAGCGAACGCAGCTCGACGCGACACCCGATCTCCTCCACCACAACCACCGGGTTCGAAGAGACGGCACACCGACTTCAACAGTCAGCCAACACGGCGGCAGGTGTGAACCGAGCGACCCCGACCATCACCTCAGAGATCGTGGCTGCAGACCCGATCTCCTGCCGGCATTGAACAAGTCGGTGCGAACAAGCCCGACCACGTTGCGCGCGTTTCGCCCAGTTCGGCCAGACGGCGGGTGACCAGCGCCGATACCTGAAGAGATCTCGATCGTCGCGTTGATGCCCATCCGCCCCCACAGGTTTCATACGTAGTTGGCTACCGATTCGGCTACCACGGCCACCAGCCTCGCCGACGCGGCCGCTGGTCTTTCTCCAGCCTCGGTTGACGCGTGGGTGATGGCCCTGGGCGAGCAGGCGCAGCTTGAGGCATGCGGATCCATCCGGCTGAGACACCAGGCAAGGCGGTCGAGGCCATGACCATCTGGCAGACCACTGCGCAGGTCGCAGCCGCGATCCGGCGTCACCCGGAGACGATCCTCGCGCCGCAGCGGTTGAGGGTCGACTCCATGGGATATCAGCCCTGCCGTAAGGAGCGGGGACACGTCGATGCCACTGGCGCCCGGCGTGCTCACGGGAGCACATCCGTGCGCAGGCAGGTCTGGACGAACTTCTCTATCCGCCAGGAACCATCGACCTTGGCGAACTCGCCGTGATAGTGGCCGTAGCCGCGCGCCTTGAGGGTGCTGCCGTCGATCCAGTCCTCCATGTTGATGGTCGAGGACGCAGCCACCGGCGAGTGGACCTCGGTGGTGAAGGAGAACAGGTGGTGGATCGCGGTGGCGTCGCCGACACTGGTGGTGATGACGTCCTCGATCTCCTTCGGGCCGGTCATCTGCATAACCTGGACGCCTTGCGGGTCATAGATCGTGAAGGTCGCCTCCGGTGCGAACAGCCGCGCGAGCTGGTCGAACTGTTTGTGGTCGGCGTAGTAGGCGTACCGGGCCACGAACTGGCGGATCTCGTCGACGATGACCAGCCGCTCAGTATCGGACACCGCGAAGAATCGGTGGAATCGCTCGGCGGTGGCCTGCGGGTTGTCGAACGCGTACGCGTGGGAAGCCTGCGCGATGACATCGGTTTCGATGTTCTCGGCGACCTGCCGGGCGCCGGCCAGCAGCTGGTCGCGGTAGTAGCCGTGGTCGCCGTTGAGCACCAGGACCGGCATCGGGAGCCGGGTCGTGAACTCGGCCCGGTTGGCCTTGCCGTCCTCGATCATGGCGCCGTAGTGCTGGAAGCCGCCACGGATGCCGTTCGGGCCGGTGAAATGCGGCAGATAGTGGGCTACGCCGTATTCCTCGGCGTCCGGGCGCACTGAGGCCAGCCGATAGAACGGTGTGAGGTATTCGGTTTCCTTGCCCTGGGTGAGGAACGTGGCGAGGTCGACCTGGCCGCTGAACCCGAAGGCGTAGGTACCGCCCTCGACGGAAGGGTTCATCATCTCCTCGAGGCCGAAGCCGGGGATCAGCGTCTCGGAGAGCACCAGCCGGCGGACCTCGTCAGGGTGCCGTGACGCGTACGCGTAGACCACCATGCCGCCCACGTCCATGCCGACCAGGTTGATCGGTCCGAGACCCAGCCCGAGCACGATCTGCCGGATGTCCTCGGCGACGTTGGTCTTGGCGAAGGTGTCGCTCTCGGCTGGGTCGGAATCGCCCATGCCGCGCAGGTCGGGGGCTAGCACGGTGTAGCCCTGGGCCGCCAGCATCGGCATCAGCTCACGCCATACCGCCCAGGTGAACGGGAAGCCGTGCACCAGCACGACCGCCGGGCCGGCGCCGCCGATCACGTAGTGGATGCGGGTGCCGTTCCCTTCGGCGTAGCGGTGGTGGAAGCCGTGCAGGCCGTCTACCGCAGTTCCGGGTTTGGGATGAGTCACAGTCATCGGAGCCTCCTTGATTGTCGGTCGACTCGAACGTAAACCTTGGAGTGTGGTCCAAGGTCCAGGTGATCCGCGCCTCACTCCACTCCGCTCGGATCGACAAGGAGGCTCAGCGCATGTTGATCGGCGAATTCGCTAAACGCGTCGGCGTCAGCACCGACACGATCCGCTTCTACGAGAAGATGGGCTTCTTCTCCAGCAGCCGCAGCGAGAACGGCTATCGGCACTACACCGAGAAGGACATCGAAACGGCCGACGTCATCGCCTCTGGGAAATCGATAGGATTCTCCCTGCGTGAAATCCTGGCCTTCTGCCAGGAGATGATCGACGGCGCGCTAGATCACGCGCGAGCACAAGAGAGCCTACAGTCCAAGATCAACCTCATCGACGAGCGGATCGCATCACTCAAACGAGTCCGGAAGCTGGCGCAGCAGCAACTCGACTACTGCCGGGCGGTGGAGGCGCAAGAGCTCGCTGTGTCAGACGGCGCGCTGGACAGATAACGAAGTCCATCACCAGGAAGGTCGTCGACCGCGCGGCGGGATCGGCGGCGTACGCGTCAAGCATCCCGGAGGGGTGTCTCTATGTGTCGGGATGTTGCTGCCCGGCAGGGCGCAGAAGGGCACCCAGGGCCCGTCTGGTGTCGTGTGGGAGCGGTCGGCAACGCCCTGAGTGCCTACCTCAGGACGCCGCGGTCCCCCAGTGGTCCCCAACAAGCACACGCACTCTAGATCGTGACCGGCCTCGCGGTCCCAACGCGACGATCAGCGGTTCCGCAGGTAGAAACGCTGATGGGCGGCTCCCCCGACGTAGGGAACCGCCCATCGTGCCGTCGGGACGACAGGATTTGAACCTGCGACCCCTTGACCCCCAGTACGGTCGAAGCGCCGCCCCGACCAGCGGAAACAGAAAATCCGCTGCTAATCGCGGTGCAGTACGACGCAGCCCGGCGTTCTTCAGGCCAGCTCGGCGCGACGCCGTGCTCCACATTCGCTCCACCCGCGCCAGTCAATGCCGTCGCAGCAACGGAGCACCTGGCGGCCGAGCTGGGGTTGAGTGTCTCCGTCCGGGACGTGGCCCTGCCCGTAGCGCGACGAGCTCGTCGGCGACCTACTGCATGTTCTCGACGAGCACGGCCGCGGTCGGCCAGATCTCCTACCTCCGCGACTGGCGCTTGATCCACTGCCCAACAGACAGAACAGCTCGTCCACCTGGCGGCGCCGGCACAGCCCTGCGAGAGCGCTCAGAGGGCGCTCCGCACCCGCATCGCCGCGATCGCGGCGATCATCGACCACACCGCACCGGCCACGAACAACGCCGTGTAGTTCCGGGTGCCACCCCCAATGGCCAGGAAGAGCGGCGCGATGGCCGGAGCGAGGGTGTGGGTGAGGGCGCTGGAGACGTTGACCAGCCCCATGTCCCTGGCCGCGTCGAACTCCTTGTCGGGCAGCACATCGGTGATCAGCGCCAGGTCGACCGCGACGTAGGTGCCCTGGCCGAACCCGAGCACGACCATAGCCACCAGGTAGAACGGCACGGTGGTGACGAAGGCCAGTACCAGCAAGCCGATCGAGAAGACGGCGGCCGCGACGGCGACGAAGATCCGCCGGCGCCCCCACCGGTCCGACAGGCGCCCGGTCACGAACGCGCTGACCGCGATCGTCGCGGTCTGGGCCAGCACACCGAAGAACACCATCTGCGAGGCCGCGGCCTCGTCCAGGCCCAGCCGGGCGCGCAGGAAGAACAGCTGGTAGCCCAGCACCAGTGAGATGGACATCCACAAGGCGAAGCGGCTGAGTAGGGCCCAGGAGAAGTCGGGGAACCGCCGCGGGCTCAGCCGGTAGCTGCGCAGCAGCTCACCCAGGTCCACGGGCGGCCGGTCGGCCGGGGCGAGCCGGCGGTCGGGCAGCAGGAGGGCCAGCACGACCGTCCCCGCCAACATCAGCAGAGCGGGCACCAGGAACATCGCGACGTTGCTCGACGACAGTGCCATGGCCAGCGCGATGCCGACCACGGTCGCCACTGCCTGGGCAAACCCGAGCAGGCCGGACACCGACCCGCGCTGGTGCACCGGGACGTGGTCGGCCAGCAGCGCGATGAGCACCGCCAGGTTGGCCGCGAAGCCGAGCTGGGCGACGACCCAGCCGGCGGTCATCACCGCGACGCTCGGCGCCACGGCCACCACCAGCAGCCCGACCAGGGCCACCAGCATGCCGCCGACCAGCCAGGGCCGGCGCATGCCCCACCGGCTCGTCGTGCGGTCGGAGAGCCGGCCGAACACCGGGTTCGCCACGATTGACGCGAGCGCGCCGACCCCCAGCACCAGCGACAGCGCGATCTCCGGTGCGGACGCGGTCAGCTGCGCGACCTTGAGCTGCAGGGTGAGGATGGCCGGCGCCAGCGTGGCCGCCAGCGCCCCGAAGTAGGCGAAGGCGTAGCCGAGGAGGAATCGGGGCCTGACCCGCGGCTCACCGGTCGGCGGGACCTCGGTGCGGGGCGTGGCCGGGCGTTCGGCGCCAGTGGTGGACATGGTGCTCCTGACGGACGAGTCGGCGTTGGCTGTCCTGCCATTCCTGCCGACGAACTATCCCCAGCGCTCCTTCCCGCGGGAAATCGGTTGTCCGGATAGGGGCATAGCGGTCATCGATCGCCGGAGCCATCGGTCGTCGTGATCACGGCATCACCGTTTCCGATTTCCGGACCCCCGCGGCGGCTGCGAGGGTGGACAGGTTCCCAGCGCAGGGAGGAAACGCATGGCCGCAGCACCCCCGGCGCCGACCGTGGACGTGCACGCGCACCTGTTGATCCCGGCGGTCGAGCAGGCGGTGGCCGAGCACCCCGACCTCGCCGCCCATCAGGAGGCCGAGCGGCGGCGCACCGGCGCCGGGGCCGATCCGGCGGCGGCGCGCGCGTTCCTGGCCCCGATCATCGGCAAGCTCACCGACGTGCGGGTGCGGCTGCGGACGATGGACGACACCGGCGTCGACGTCCAGGTGGTCAGCCCGTCCCCGAACCACTACCACCCGTGGGCGGACCCCGGGACCGCGACGACGGTCTTCCGGACCGCGCACGCCGCGATCGCCGAGCACTGCGCCGCGGCGCCGCGGCGGCTGGTCGGGCTCGGCCTGGCCCCGTTGCAGCACCCGCACCTGGCCGTCGAGGCGCTGCAGGACGCGCTGGACGCCGGCCTGCGCGGGGTGGAGATCTCCAGCTACGCGGGGGCCGTCGAGCTGTCCGACCCCGGGCTGGAGGACTTCTGGGCGCTGGCCGCGGACCGCGGCGCCGTCGTATTCCTGCACCCCTTCGGCTGCAGCCTCGACCAGCGCCTCGGCGACTGGTACCTGGCCAACATCGTCGGCCAACCCGTCGAGCACGCCGTCGCGCTCTCGCACGTGATCTTCTCCGGCGTGCTCGACCGCCACCCCGGACTCCGCCTGCTGGCCGCGCACGGCGGTGGGTACCTGCCCACCCACCTGGGCCGGGCCGACCGCGGCTGGCGGGTCCGCCCGGAGAGCCGCACCTGCGCCGAGCCGCCGAGCAGCTACGCGTCCAAGCTCTGGTACGACACGGTCGTGCACAGCCCCGCGGTGCTGCGCCACCTGGTCGAGGTGGTCGGGCCCGACCGGGTGCTGCTGGGCTCGGACTTCCCGTTCGACATGGGCAGCGACGACCCGGTCGCGGAGCTCGCTGCCGCCGGCTTCGACGAGGACACCGCCACCGCGATCCGCGGCGGGACCGCCGTGGACCTGTTCGGGCTCGCCGCCGTCGCCGCGCGACCCCGTTCCTGATCACCCCCCTCGGAGGACGGATGCGATTCGCGGCCTGGACCGATGGCCCCCTCAACCGGGCCGGCGCCACCCGGGTGGGCCTGCTCGAAGGCGGGACGCTGCACGCGCTGCCGCCCGGCACCGACCTCGTCGACCTGCTCGCGGACGCCCCGACGTCGCTGGCGGCCGCCGCCGAGCGGGCCCGTAGCGGCGGCGAGACCGTGGCGCTGGCCGATGTGGCGCTCACCGCGCCCCTGCGACCGCCCGCGGTGCGCGACTTCATCGCCTTCGAGCAGCACATCGAGGGGATGGCGCTGGGCCGCGGACCCGGCGCCACCGGCAACCCCGGCCTCTACGAGGTGCCGGTGTTCTACTTCTCCAACCCGAACGGGGTCGTCGGCCCGCGCGACGACGTGGCGGTGCCACCCGGGTGCGAGCTGTTCGACTTCGAGCTCGAGGTGGCCGCCGTGATCGGGCGCGCGGGCCGCGACCTGACCCCCGAGCAGGCCCGAGAGCACATCGCCGGGTACCTCATCCTCAACGACTGGAGCGCGCGCGACACCCAGCTCGCCGAGATGGCGCTGGGCTTCGGCCCGGTGAAGGGCAAGGACAGCGCCACCACCCTGGGGCCGTGGCTGGTCACCGCCGACGAGCTGGAGCCCCACCGCCGCGGCGACCGGTTCGACCTGGCGATGTCGGTGTCGGTCAACGACGTGGAGCTCGGCTCGGACACCCTGGCCAACATGGCCTGGCGGTTCGAGGACCTGGTCGCCTACGCCTCGCGCGGTGCCTGGGTCCGTCCCGGCGACGTCCTCGGCTCCGGCACCTGCGGCAACGGCTGCCTGATGGAGCTGTGGAACCGCCGCGGCAGCCGGGCCGACCCGCCGCCGCTGCGGGTCGGTGACGTGGTGTCGATGACCGTGCAGGGCATCGGCACCATCCGCAACCGGGTCGTAGCCGGCGCCGATCCCCTGCCCATCCCGGTAGCGCGGCGGGCGAGCGGGACCCGGGCGTGACCGCCGTGCTCGGTCCGCCGCGGCCGCGGGGTGGTCGCCGGCTGCGCACGCTCGTGGACGGGAAGATCGCCCGCCGGACGTGACCCACCGGCCAGCGGCGATCGATCTCTTTGAGCATCAAGGACACCGGCTCAACGGCTGACTCGACCGCGGCCAACGGTGCGGACGCTAGCCGATCGCGCGAGCTGGCGGGACTGCGGCAGCGGAGCGCTTGGAAGGGAAGCTCGCCGACGGCACAGTCATTTTTGCCGCCCTCCACAGCAGCGCACATTGGAATGGCGCGTCGAAGCAACTACTAAAGATTAGGGTGAATTATTCCCGAAGCCACACATCCTATTACATTACGAGGGAATCGAAGAATCATTTCGACTCGATCGCCTCGGCTCACCTCAGCGCCGTTGCGGTACTAGAGGACCAGTCCGCGACCGTTGACGACAGGCCGCCCGTCGAGCAGGACCTCTCCCCCGTCCCGAAGGTCCTTGACGATGTCCCAGTGGATGGCCGACTGGTTCACCCCACCGCACTCGGGGTAGGCGCGACCCAACGCGATGTGGACTGTCCCGTTGATCTTCTCGTCGATCAGGATGTCGTCGCACACGAGGTCGATGAACGGGTTGGTGCCGATGCCGAACTCGCCGATCAGGGTCGCCCCGGCGTCCGTTGCGAGTACCGAGCGGAGATAGTCCTCGTGTGTGGATGCCGTCGCTTCGACCAGCACCCCCTTCTCCCAGCGCAACCGGAGATCATGCATCCGGCGCCCACCGAGCACCGCCGGGTTCTCGAAAGAGATCCAGCCGTCGACGGTCTCGGTGAGCGGAGCGGTCATGAGCTCGCCATCAGGCATGTTCGTCCGACCGTCGGCAACGATCCAGTTCCGACCTTCGATCGAGAACCGCAGATCCACTCCCGGACCCTGAACCTCGATCACTCGGCCCCCGGCCACTCGGCTCGCCCACTCGCGCCACTGCGCGGAGGCGGCACTCCAGTCGATCAGGCACCCGGCGAAGAACATTTCGGTGACCTTCTCGAGGGGAACACCGGCCTGGTCCGCGAAGGCTTGGTTCGGCACACGGGCCAGCGACCATCGCGTGTTCTGCCACCGCAGCGTAGATATCCGTCCCTGAGCGGCCTGGTTGACGGCGAGCCGGTCCGATGGGATATCCGCGTGGACGTCGAGGTCGAACCCGCCTCGCAGGGCGATGTAGACGTCGGCCCATGTCATCCCGTATGCCTCGATCTCGGGCACCCAGGCGAGCTGTTCGGGGTTGCCGCGATCGAGGATGATGTGGCGAAGCTCCTCCGACAGGAACTGCACCTGCGGTAAGGCCCCGGCCTCGATGACCGCCTGGAACACTCCCCGCGCGAGGGGGTAGGAGTCCACCTCAGCCATCGCGATCATCACGCGCTCCCCGGGCCGGACCTGCGTCGAGTGCTCGACGAGGACACGCCCGACGTCACCCCAACGTGGGTCGGTGTCGTAGCCGCTCATGGCAGGGCCACCGCCGGCTTCCGGAAGGTGCGCGCCGCCGTCATGAGCTCCGCGACTCTGGCTTCGTCGACCTCGTTCCAGATGTAGCCCTCGCGCTTGAACGCGGTCCCGACGATCGCGCCGTCGGCCACCTCGAGCTGGGCGGCCACCGTCTCGGCTCGCACTCCTGTGTTGGCGAACACCGGCGTTCCCGGGACCGCGCCCTTCACTGCGCGCAGTGTGTCGGCCGAAGTGTCCGCGCCGGCAGTCAGCCCAGACACACACAGCCCGTCCGGCCGGCAGTTGAAGACCGTGGACTTGGCAACGGAAGCCACGTCCCGATCGTTCAGGTAGACCGCCGCCTCGGGAACGATGTTGTAGAGCAGCTTGACGTCCTGTCCACCCACTGCCCTCCGGTGCCGCGCGGTCTTGCCTGCGTTGGTGTTCCACAAGCCGAAGTCGCTGGCGTACACGCCGCTGAACACCTCGCGCACGAATCGGGCGCCAGTGGCGACGGCGAGGTCGACGGTGGCTGTGGGGTCCCACAGCACGTTCACCCCGAACGGAATAGTGATCTGCGAACGGAGCTCGCCGATGATGCGAGCCATGGTGGCGGTGATGATTGGCTCGACCTCGGTCACGTACGGCAGGCTCGCCTCGTTCGAGAACATGACTCCGTCGACGCCACCGTTCTGCAGCGCTCGCAGGTCGCGTCGCGCCGCCTCGATCACCGCTTCCACCCCCGCATCGATGTCATAGTCCGGATCACTCGGCAGTGGCTTGAGATGACACATCGCGACAATCGGCTTCTCCGCGGCGAAGACGTCGCGCATCCAGTTCATTTGCATTCTCTCTCTTTCTCGGCCCGTGTCCCACGGGATTCGTGCGAAGGCGCTCACAAGGCCACCCCGCTGTAAAGCCCCTGCGACGGTGCAGCGCTCTCGCTCAGCGGACCGGAGCGGAACCGGCGGCGCTAGACTCCGTCGGGTCCTGCGGATCGGGGGAAATCGTTCCTGTTCGACGGCGTGGTCGGGCCGCCCGCCCCCGACGCCGGGTGTGCACTGCGTCCAGCACCATGACCGAAATGAGGATCAGGCCCTGCGCGATCGTGTATTCGAACGGGCTCAACCGCATGATGTTGAATCCGCTTGAGACCATCTCGAGGGTCAGCGTGGCGAGGACCACGCCGAGCACCGTTCCATACCCCCCGAATGGGTTCGTCCCGCCCAGGATCGCGACAACGATCGCCAGCAGGAGGTAGGACGAGCCGTAGTCGGCGCTCGCACTCGCCGATCGCGAGGCGATGATCACACCGGCGATCCCGGCGAGCAGGCCGGTCACCATGTACGTGGCGAACAGGACGCGGCGATTACGGATGCCGGAGAACCTGGCCGCGGTGGGGTTAGCGCCGACGAGCCGCAGCTTCGTTCCGAGGGGCGTCCGGTTGACCAGGACGGCGAGCGCGACGGCAATGAGGATGAACGCGATGAACGAGATCGGGATCCACGCCACCGTGTTATTGCCGATGACGAGGAACGCCTCCGGCATCCCGTACAGGGCCTCCCCACCTGTCCACGCAATTGCGATGCCGTTGTAGAGCTGCATGGTGCCGAGGGTCGCGAGGATCGGCGTCACTCCGACGACGGCGACGAGGAAGCCGTTGAAGAGCCCCGCGAGCAGTGCCACCAGAAGCCCCGCCACAACGAGTAGCACGGTGAGCATCGCGGCTTGCCCACCGGCCATCTCTGCGCCGCCGACCGCTGCGAACAGCGCGGCGGTGGTGAGCGCCGTCAGGTTCGCGATCGAGACGATCGACAGATCGATGCCGCCGGTCAGCATCGCGACCATGACAGCCAGGCTGAGCAGCCCGATCTCCGGGACGGTAAACGCGATGGTCTGGAAGTTGATGACCGAGAAGAAGATCTCGGGGCTCAGGACCGAGAAGACGACGAGCACCGCAAGCGCCAGTGCCAGCAGCCGGGCCAGGCTGCGCTGCCCCTGCAGCATGCCCACGACTCGCCTTGTCGCGGCATCGAGGCTTGAGATCATGCCCGGGCCTCCTGGAGTTCGACGGCTCGCCGCCGGGCCTTGCGTCGGGCTCCGACGGCCTGGATGGATACCCCGGCAACAAGCAGGACGCCGACGGCCGTCCGCTGCCAGGTGCCCGGCACTCCCATGAGGATGAGGCTGTTCTTGATCACAGAGATCAGCACAACGCCCAGGACGGCGCCCAACACCGATCCGCGGCCGCCCAGGATCGAGGCACCACCCAGCACGACGGCGGCGATGATGTCGAGCTCCGTTCCGGCGAGCTCGTAGGGATTGGCGTTGCGGGACAAGATGACGTGCATGATGCCGGCGATCCCGGCCAGCAACCCGACCAGCGTGTAGATCGTCAGCTGGAGTCGGACAACGGGAAATCCGACCCGTCGCGCGGACTCGGTGTCACCCCCCAGGGCGTACACACCGCGGCCGAACATCGTCCGCTGCAGGAGCCAATGCACGAGAAGGCATAACAACACGACGGGCACGATGAACACGTGCAGGCGTGCCGCCAGCGGGCCCTGCTGGTGGACGAGCAGATCCGTGGTGGACAGCTGGGCGAGGCTCTCGGGCAGCTCCGCGATGTACTTCGAGCCGACGTAGGCCAGCAGGACGCCGCGGAATACCCCCTGCGTGCCCAGGGTGACGATGAGGGTGGGCAGCTTGAAGCGTGCAATCAGGCCGCCGTTGATGAGACCGAGCAACGAGCCGACCACGAGAGCGATGAGGAAGGCTCCCAGGACGCCCGGATCGAAGCTGCCGTTCTGGGCCAGGACTATTGCCGTGTAGCCCGCGAATATGCCGATCACAGGAAAGGACACATCGATCCCGCCCGAGATGATCACGATGAGTACGCCGAGGGCGAAGACGATCTCGACCAGCGAGTTCCGTAGGATCGCGAATAGGGTCGACACGGTGAAGAAGTCGGGATTGACCAGCGCCATTGCACTGACGACCACGAGGATCGTCAGGGCGAGCACTCCCTCGTTGTTCCTGCCCCGCAGCCGGTTCGCCCAGCTGCGGGAGCCGTTCGAGTGCGGTCGAGGCGGCGACGAGGGCGCGACCACGGTGTTCATGCGTTCAGCCCTTCGAGGATCGAACCCTCGGTCAGGTGCTCCCCATCGATCACCTGGCGGATGCGGCCCTGCCGGACGACGAGAACGCGATGGCAGACGGAGACCAGCTCCGGAATGTCGTCGGAGATGACGATTACACCCTTCCCCTTGCCCGCCTCCTTGCGCAGGATGTCGAGGATCTCCTCCTTCGAACCCACATCCACACCGACGGTCGGGCTGTTGAGGATGAGCACCCGCGGTCCCCGCGCCAGCCATTTCGCCAGCACTACGCGCTGTTGGTTGCCCCCAGAAAGGCTGCGTATGGGCGCCGCGACGGAGGGGGCCTTGATCCTCAGCGCGGAGAAGAAGGCGTCGATGGTGCGCCGGAGGTGAGCCCCGTCCAGCAGGCCGAAGCGTGCCCGGTGCAGGTCCAGGCTGCCGGCGACGACGTTGTCGGCGATCGACTGATCGAGGAAGAGTCCCTCCGTGAGCCGGTCGCTCGGCACATATCCGATACCCGCAGCGACTGCGTCAGCGACTCCGCGGATCTTGACCTCCGCGTCACCGACCTTCACCCGTCCTCGCTGGGCGGGCGTGGTCCCGAAAAGGGCCTCGGCGATTTCGGAGCGCCCGGAACCGAGCAGCCCCGTGATGCCCAGGATCTCCCCCGGCTTGAGGTCGAACGTGACATCCTCGAACGCCCCGTCCAGGCCCAGTGCCTCGACGCTGAGTACTGGCTGTGCGCCTTGGTCGAAATGCGGCACATCCCGCAGGTCCCGCACGTCCCGGCCCGTCATCGCGCGTCCCAGCGAGACCCGGTCGAACTCCCCGACCGGGCCCGAGGCGACGACGGCGCCGTTGCGCATGACCGTGACGTGCTGGGAGATCTCCAGCACCTCGTCCAGTTTGTGGCTCACGAAGATCGTCGCCACGCCCCGCTCCTGCAAGGTCTGGACCACACGGAAGAGGGCTTGGACCTCATGTCGCGTGAGTGCGGTCGTCGGCTCATCCATGAAGATCACCCGCGCCTCCTCAGCGAGGGTGCGACAGATCGCCGTCAGCTGGCGGTCCGCGACGGTCAACTCCTCCACGGGGGCGTCAATGTCCAGCTGCACCCCGAGCTCGGCAACCACTGCAGCCGCTCGTGTTCGGACATCCCGCGGATTGACCAGTTTCCGGCGGTGCGCGATCAGGGGTGTCAGCGCGATGTTCTCCGCAACCGAGAGGTTCGGAAAAAGGGAGAAGTCCTGGTAGATGACCTGGATACCGGCGCGGAGCGCGTCGACGGGGGTCATTCGGGAACGCGTCCGGCCCCCGATCTCGATCTCGCCGGCGTCAGGCGACTCCACACCAGAAATGATCTTGATCAGGGTCGACTTGCCGCATCCGTTCTCCCCGGCGACGCAATGCACGTCCCCAGCCCGGACCTCGAGGGTGACGGCATCGAGAGCCCGTACCCCGCCGAAACGCTTCGAGATGTTGCGGGCGGCGAGCACGGTGCTGCTGGTCATAGTTTCCACGCAGGGCTCCTCCCGGCCGGACGGCTACCTCCAAGCAGAGATCAGAACGGGTACTGGTCGACGTTCGACCGGTCCACCTCGATGGCCGCGTTCCCGTAGAGGACCTTCGGGTTATCGGGAGACACGGTGAGCGACTCGTAACCGGGAATCCCTAGGTCAGTCCCGTTCGCGACCTGCTGACCGCTGGCCAGGTGCTGCGCGATCGTCATCATCGCCTTGCCCGCCATAGCCGGATCCCAGAAGAAAATCTTGTCGATCGAGCCGTCCGCGAGGTACTTCTTCGCCACCGAGGGGATCGACGTACCCATGACGCAGACCTTGTCGGTCAGGCCCGCCTCCTGCACAGCCCGGGCGATACCGGCCACATCGGTGCCGGCAGAGCCCTGGAAGCCCTTGATGTCAGGGTAGGTTGCAAGGATCTCTTTCGCCCGCTCGTATGCGACCGATTCATCTTCTTTGGACTCGATCGGGTCGACAACGCGCTCGATCCCGCTGTAGTTCTGCTGCGCGTACTCGAGCCCGCCCTCGACCCACTCCATGTGGGTCTTCGCGGTGAGATTGCCGACGAACGCCGCGTACTGCCCCGTGCCGCCCATGCAGTCAGCGAGGCTCTTGACGATCTGGGCACCGTAGGACTTGTTGTCGAACGCCTCGATGTCGACGTCCACGTTCTGCTGGTTGCTCGCCTCGTGGGTGACGACGATGATCCCCTGATCCTTGGCGCGTTTGAGGGTCGCTTCGAGGGACTCCGGCGAGTTGGGCACGACACCGATGGCTGTGGGCCGCTGCGCGATCAGGTCCTGGATGACCTTGACCTGCTTCTCGGGGCTCGCGTCGTCGGCGCCGGTCTGCGAAGCGTCGATGCCGGTGCCGTCGGCGAACTCCTGGATGCCCAGCTCCATGCGGTCGAACCAGCCGACCCCGACCAGCTTCACCACGTTCACGAAGCGCATGTCTTCGGGCGCAACGTTGCGGCCGCCGCCGGCCTGCCCAGCCCCGCCGGCCGGACCACTACCGCATGCGGCGAGCATCAGGGCCGCCCCCATGGCGCCAGCGACTACAGCGATCTTTCGCATCGATACTCCTTGTCAGAGCCCCGGGCGGCACCGTCGACGGCATCGCGCACGCGCGAGTTCAGTCGAAGAGTGCACGGTTCCGTGCAGTCGGAAGGAGAGATTGCACGGTATCGTGCAATCGGTCAAGCACTAAAGGCATCGCCGGTGCCACGCTGCCGTCACGCCGGGCAGATGGACGAGGAGGAGGGGACTGGTGGGGAAGAAGCGCCGTGAGGAGATCCTCAGCCGGGTGCAACGGCATGGCTACGTGAGCGTGCGTCAACTGGCGCAGGACTATCAGGTCGACACCTCGACGATCCGACGTGATCTGGACACGATGGCGGAACGGGGTCTGATCGTGCGCAGTCATGGCGGCGCCACGCTGCCTGCCGAGCCCGCGGAGATCCCGTACAGCGTCAAAGTGGGCAAGAACGTGGCACAGAAACGTGCCATCGCCCGTGTCGTCGCCGAGATCATCCCGCACGGAAGTTCCCTTCTGATCGACAGCGGGTCCACCACGCTCGGGGTGGCCCAGGCGCTGCGTGGCCACCGGGAGATGACGGTCATCACCAACGACCTACGGGTGGCAGCCGAGGTCGCCAATCAGGGCGATGTTCGTCTGTTCGTTCCCGGCGGCGAGGTGCTGCCCGCCGTCTACAGCCTCGCGAGTGAGCGCGCCGTCGACATGATCAAGGAGTTCCACGTCGACTACGCCGTGATGGGCGCAGACGCCGTGGATCCTCAGGGCATCACGAACACGAACAGCAACGAGGTCTCGATGAAGCGGGCGATGCTGGGCGCAGCGGACAAGGTCCTCGTCGTGGCCGACAGTTCGAAGTTCGGCCACACAGCGCTCGTGCGCATCGCAAGTTTCGACGACGTCGACCTGATCGTGACCGACGAGGGCCTTACTGAGGAGAGCGCCTCGGCGTACCCGGTCCAGATCCGGCGCGTACGTCCGGAGCCCGCGCTCCTCCCCCCGCCGACCGTCCTGATGCCCGAAGAGGCTCCTCGAACGGCGCTGGAGCCCGCCCTCGTTCCAACTGGCGAGCGGGTGGCCGGGAACCCGGCGGCGGCGACCAAGTGAGGTTCATCGGCGTCGACATCGGAACCAGCAGCAGCAAGGGCGTCGTCGTCGATGCCTCCGGCGCAGTCCTCGCCTCCCACACCCGTCCCTACACGACGTCCTCGCCTCACCCAGGATGGTTCGAGCACGATGCGGACGACGTTTGGTGGGCATCTGTCACCTCTATCCTCCAGGAGCTCCTCAAAAAGTCACCCGGCCCGGTCGACGGTGTGGCCGTCAGCGGTATCGGGCCCGCCGTTCTACTCACCGACGCCCGTGACCAACCCCTGCGCCCGGCGATCCTCTACGGCATCGACACCCGTGCGGAGCGACAAGTCGCCGCGCAGAACGAACGATTCGGGCCCGACACGCTGCTCGCCGCAGTGGGGAATCTGCTGACCAGCCAAGCAGTGGGTCCCAAACTGGCCTGGGTGGCCGAACACGAGCCGGAGACCTTCTCACGCACCCGTCGCTTCTACTCCGCGCCCGGATGGGTCGTGCGCCGACTGACCGGCGCTTACACACTCGACCACTACTCGGCCAGTGGATCCGATCCCCTCTACGAGCTGCGCGCCCAGGCATGGTGGGAGCCAGGATGGGCGGGCCTCGAGCAACTCGAACGACCCCAGCTGGCCTGGCCCGGCGAGGTGATAGGGACGGTCACCCCGGAAGCCGCCGACGCGACGGGTCTGCCTGCTGGCACGCCGGTGCTCGCCGGGACCGTCGACGCCCTCGCCGAGGCCTACAGCGTCGGGTGCCGGGCACCGGGCGACACCATGCTGATGTACGGCTCCACGATGTTCATCATCCAGACTGTCTCGGCGCCGACGGTCCACTCTGGACTCTGGGCAGCGGTGGGTCGGACGTGCGAGACGTTCTCGTCAGCAGCGGGCATGTCCACGTCCGGACTGATCACCAGCTGGCTCTCCGAGGTCACCGGGACAGCCTTCGCCGAGCTCCTGGAGGAGGCTCGGCGGGTACCGGCGGGCTGCGAGGGGCTCCTTCTCCTTCCCTACTTCGCGGGTGAGCGCACCCCCATCTTCGACCCGCGTGCTCGAGGCGCGTGGGTGGGACTCTCCCTGCGTCACGGACGAGGTCACCTCTACCGCTCCGCTCTGGAGGCTGTGGCGTTCGGCGTGAGACACAACCTCGCCACGATGGCTGACGCGGGGGCACGGCCCAGGCGGCTCGTCGCGGTTGGCGGGGGCACCCGGGACCACCTGTGGACGCAGATCGTCTCGGACGTCACCGGGCTGCCCCAGGACATCCCCTCAGTGACCATAGGCGCGTCCTACGGTGACGCACGGCTGGCGGCCGATGCCGCCGGCGTCAACACCACCGGCTGGAACCCCGTCGCCCAACACGCACGTCCCGACCCCACCGACCGCGAGGTCTACGACCTGCTGTACGCCGAGTACCTGCGGGTGTATCCCGCCCTGGCCGACACGATGCACGCGCTGGCGGACCTCAACCGCTAGTCGAGGAGAGCAGCTGCGAAGTCGCACTGACGACGACGGGTGCCAGTCGCTGATCGACAGCCTCAGGGTGGACACCGCGGACTGCCGCGGGGCTGACACCGGCCGGTGCTCGACCCAGGCCCGCGAGGGTGTGCGCCTCGGGAATCGCGGGCGGACTGGCGACAGCCTGCTCGATGCTGTCGTGCGAAATCGAGGCGCAGCTGCCAAATCCGATCGAACAACACTGGCCGGCTCGTGTTGCACGCCCACCTGACCAGACGGACCAGCACGGCCACATCGAGGCACTGCCGCCCACGTTGTTGTCCGCTATCCCAGAGCATCGCCCCGACCAGCGAGGATCGAGTGACCTCGCGACGGCGCACCGAAACGGTCGCGCTGCCGTCACAACTGTTGTCAACGGCCCTCCCCGAAAATCGGGAAGGACCGTTTTGGCTGGTGGGCGATACTGGGATCGAACCAGTGACCTCTTCGGCGCCTCTCCTGTCAACACCGCTACTTGCCCGCAGTCATAGGCCGAGTGCGGTGGGTCCGGGAAGTGACTTGTCCGAAGAGTCGGGCGTCGGGGACGAGCCGGCCGCGCTGGACTGCAGAGTCGCCCCCGGATGTCCTCCCGGGCCCGCCGCCCGCGCGTCGCGTACCAACGTCCGGTAGACCACGTCGGACAGCCGCCGCTTCAGACACCGCAGCGCCTCCTTGTGGCTCTTGCCCGCTGCGCGTTTCCGCCGGTAGCAGGCCCGGCCCGGGGTGTCGTGACGGATCTGAGTGGTGGCCATGACATGCAGGGCATAGTTGAGCTGTCGGTCCCCCACCCGGGACAACCGGTGCCGAACGACGTCTCCGGAGAAGGCTCGCTGCGCAGCCTTCGCGTCGCCCGCGAGCACGAGGTCGCGCACCTCGTCGAGCCGGTCGGCCACGGCGGGGGGCGCCATCGCGCGTGACCCGTTCGGCAGCACCAGCCGGTGGTGGTTGACGATCAGCCGCTCGGCAGCGGGGTCGCCGAGCGCGCGAAAGGTGGGGGCCTGAATGCCGGTCGCGGCTGTGCCATAGTGGCCGCCGTACCTGGTCCCCGGCGATGGAGCGAGTGGTGACGTCCGAGTCGGTCCAGCGGCGCGTCACGGTGGCCGACGTCGCTGCGGAGGCCGGTGTGTCGGCCGCGACCGTGTCGAAGGTGCTCAACGGCCGGGCCGACGTCTCGGCGTCCACCCGGGCACAGGTCGAGACGATCCTGTCCGAGCGTGGGTACGTCCCGACCAAGCGGACCAGGAGGGCCACGGCGGCGGCCGAAGGCCGCGGCGGGCTCATCGAGATGGTCTTCAACGACCCCAGCACCCCCTGGGCGGCGGAGATGATCCGGGGCGCCGAGGAAGCGGCCCGCGCGGCCCGCGCGGCGATCGTCGTCTCGGTGCTGGAAAGAGGCCCGAAACGCGTGCAGCAATGGCTGGAGGACGTCGCCGGGCGCGGTTCCCGCGGAATCGTGCTTGCGCTGTCGGACTTCTCCCCGGCCGACCAGAAACGTGTCGCCAAGCTCGGTCTGCCGACCGTACTCGTCGACCCGGTCGGCGATTTCGACACCGACGTGCCCTCGATCGGCGCCGGGAACTGGGGCGGCGGCATGGCCGCCACGAAGCACCTCATCGAACTCGGGCACCGGCGCATCGCCGTGATCACCGGCCCGATGCGCTTCCTCTGCAGCCAGGCCCGCCTGGCCGGCTACCGGGCTGCGCTCGAACGCGCGGGCGCCGGGTCGGATCCGGAGCTCATCGCCCACGGCGACTTCCACTACGCCTCGGGGGTGGCGTCCACCCTGGAGCTGCTCGACCGGCCCGACCCACCGACCGCGATCTTCGCCGCCAACGACGAGCAGGCCATGGGCGTCTACGCCGCGATCCAGCGGCGCGGCCTGCGCGTCCCGCACGACATCAGCGTGGTCGGCTTCGACGACGTCCCGATGTCGCAGTGGATCTCCCCACCACTCACGACCGTGCGCCAGCCCATCGCCGAGCTGGCCGCGCTGGCCGTCCGCACGGTGCTCGCCCAGCCGCACCGCGCCGAACTCCCGCAGACCCGCGTCGAGCTGGCCACCGCACTCGTGGTTCGCGATAGCACCGCACCCCCGCCCGCCTGACACCGCGGGCTCTCGCGGAGCCGGTGGCGGCCGCTGCCGCTGAGCAGGCCGTCCCTTCGCAGCGGCGGAGACTCGGACCTCCACCGGCGACCCCGCCCTCTCCCCGCGTTTTGCGTTGCCTCTAGTTTCGAACAACCAGGGTTGAGTTTCGATGCGGGTCGGGGTTAAATCACTACGGCATCGATCCCCGTCAAGGTCCGCTTTTCAGCGTGTTCGAGTAGGCCGCTGCCCGCACCGATCCAACGTCCACCGTGGCGAATTCTCGAAACTAGGCCGAAATTTAATGTGAAGCGGCCGCAGGTACGAACGAGGATGGAAAGAGAGACAACAACGTGGTTGAGACTCAGGACGTCGTTCGCCCACCGAAGGATCTGGTCGACGGCCTCGCCGCGATCGGGAGCGCCACCGCCAGCAGCGAGCTCAGCAAGCTCGGCGTCCGCAGCGCCCACATCCGCGGTCCCGTCTCGTTCACGCCCGGCATCGCAGTGGCCGGTCCTGCGCTCACGCTGCAGTTCATGCCCAAGCGCGAGGACCTCCACCAGGTCGAGGAGTACGCCGAGCCGGAGAAGCAGCTGCACCGCCACGTCATGTACCACACCCAGCCGGGGGACATGATCGTCGTGGACGCCCGCGGCGACATGGCGAGCGGCGTGTTCGGCGAGATGATGCTGACCTACTTCAAGGGCCGCGGCGGCGCCGGCGTGATCGTCGACGGGTGCATCCGCGACATCGGCAAGGCCCGCACGCTCGGTGTGGGCCTGTGGCTGCGCGGGGTCACCCCCAACTACCACGCGCAGACCGGCATCTTCCCGACCGCGGTGAACGTGCCGGTCGCGTGCGGCGGCACCGTGGTCGAGCCGGGGGACATCGTGGTGGCCGACGACGACGGCGCCGTGGTCGTCCCCATCAAGCTCGCGCGGAAGCTGCTGGCGGTGGCGAGCGAGCACGCGGAATGGGAGGAGTTCTCCCGCATGCGCCTGGCGCAGGGCGGAGACATGCGCCTCTACTACCCGCTGTCGGACGAGGCACGGCCCGAGTACGAGGAGTGGCGCGCGGCGCAGTCCGGGCGCGGAGCAGACGGGAGTGCGACCTGATGAGGATCACCGAGATCGTTCCGTGGCTGGTCCGCTCCGGGGGCTCCTTCTGGGGGGAGTTCCTCTTCGTGGAGGTCCGCACGGACGAGGGGATCAGCGGCTGGGGCGAGATCACCACCACCACCCCCACGGCCAACCGCGGGATCGCGGCGATGGTGCGGCAGGTGAACGACCTGCTGGTCGGCGACGACCCGGCCAGGATCGAGGACACCTGGAACAAGGTGTTCCGCGCGTTCACCTACATGGGCAGCCGCGGTGCGGGCACCAACGTCACGAGCGCCGTCGACATCGCGCTGTGGGACATCCGCGGCAAGGCGCTCGGCCTGCGGGTCTGCGACCTGCTCGGCGGCCCGGTACGCGACGACCTGCTCATCTACACCCATCCCGACCAGCGCCGCTTCGGCACGCGGGAAGGGGTGGTCGAGGAGATCCGCGGCATCGTCGAATCCGGCCACACGGGCATCAAGTTCGACCCGTACCCGCACGCACCGGGGCTGCCGCAGTCGAACGACCGCTACCTCGACGGCCGGCTGAGCCGGGCCGAGGAGCGGCAGGCGATGGAGCTGACGGCCCTGGTCCAGGAGGCCGCGGGACCCGACGTCGAGCTGATGATCGACGCGCACGGCCGCTTCGACGTGCCGACCGCGATCCGGCTGGGCCAGGCCTTGGACGAGCTGGGGGGCATCCACTGGTACGAGGAGCCGGTACCGCCGGAGAGCTACCACGCGCTCCGGCAGGTACGTGAAGGCGTGCGGACGCCGATCTCGGTGGGCGAGCGCCTGCACACCCGGTGGGACTTCGTCCCGGTGTTCGAGCAGGGGCTGGCCGACTTCGCGATGCCCGACGTCACGTGGACCGGCGGGATCTCGGAGCTGAAGAAGATCTCGACGATGGCCGAGGCGTACTACGTGCCGATGTCGCCGCACGACGCGGCCGGTCCGGTCAATCTGGTGGCAGGCGGCCAGGTGATGATCACCGTGCCGAACTTCTACCGCATCGAGTCGAGCCGCCACGACCTGAGCTCCTACAACCGGTTCCTGACCGCGCCGCTGGACAACAGCGGCGGGAGCCTCAAGCTCCCGCCGGGACCCGGGCTCGGGCTGGACTTCGACCTGGACTACCTGCGCGCCCACGCGCTGGACGGATTCGGCGGCTGACGCCCCGTCCCGAACGCAAGGAACGCCACTTCCACTGCGGCTCGTGCGGTGGAAGTGGCTTTCCCGGCGTCTGGTCGACCTCAGAGGCGGCCGTACTTGTTGAAGACGTCGATCACCGGGACGCCAGCCTGCACCTCCTCGCGGACCTTGTCCTCGATGTCCTTGGCCTCCTCCGACTTCGCGAGCACCTCGTCGAGCGCCCCGGCCGGGATCACCAGCACCCCGTCCTCGTCACCGAAGATCCAGTCGCCCGGATCGACCCGGACCTGGCTGGTGAGGGTGCCGGTCATCGAGACCGGCACCTCGATGTCGTGGATGCGCGAGCGGCGCAGCGACTCGATCGGAGAGGTGTAGCGGGCGAACGCCGAGAAGCCCTCGATCTCGCGCACCAGCCTGCCGTCGCGGATGCCCCCGTCGATGACGACGCCGGTCGCCCCCACGACGACGCAGCCCTCGTACATGTGCGTGAAGACGCCGAAGTCCGCGAGCTTGGTGTCGGGCGGCATCTCGCTGCGCTCGCGCACGTCCGGCGAAGCCACCACCGTGTAGGCAGGGCCCGCGACCTGCATCGAGCGCTCCAGCGGAGCGATCGCGAGGTCGAGGCACTGATGGGGCAGCCCCATCTCGTCCATGATGTCGTACACCACGGCCCGTGTAGAGCGCCTTCAGCCGTTTCGCCGTCTGCGCGACGGCGGCCGGGTCGGACGCGGTTGCACCGGTCATGTCCTACCCCCCGCCTATCCGAAGATCCCGTAGCCGGGCACCGCGTGCGCGCGCACCCCGTCCATGTCGAGCTCGACCCCGATGCCGGGTGTGTCGGCCAGCGTGATGTAGCCGTCCTTCACTATGGACCCGCTGCCGTCGGGGGCGTGGACGTAGCTGTCCCAGACCTCGCGCTCCTCCAGCGCGTGCCACCCCTGCCCCAGGAAGTTGGGGATCGCCCCGCACTGGTGGGCGGTGGCCATCGTGCCGAGCGGTGTGGACACCAGGTGCGGCGCGAACGGCGCGTAGTGCATCTCGGCGAGGTTGGCAATCTTCTTGGCCTCGGCGAGGACGCCGCACTTCGGCACGTCGGGCTCGATGACGTCGACCGCGCCGCGCTCCAGCAGCTCCCGGAAGCCCCAGCGGAGGTAGAGGTTCTCCCCCACGCAGATCGGGGTGCGGGTCTGTGCCGGACCCGCACGAGCGCGCCGGAACCGGGCCAGCACGTACGCGCACGGCAGGCCGAGGCCGCGAGCCGCTACTGGCCACGGTGGCGCTGGTGACGGAACCGGCTCCGCGGGGGGAACCAGCAGGTCGGTGCGACAGGCACCAGCTCCCGCAGCAGCGGCTCGTCCACCAGGCCCGATCCTTCCGGCGCGAGCCACCCCGCGCCGCTCAGCCGTGCTGACCCTCCTCCCGCTGCCGCATCAGTTCTTCGACCGCGCTCGGCAGGGTCGTCTCGAAGTCGATCAGCTTCGCCCAGCCCGGCGTCACGACGATCCGGACCATGCCGTCGTGGTAGAGCGAACCCACCCCGCCTCAAGATCTTGGCTGAGCCCATCTCGGTGTCGGTCGTCAGGGCAACGGTCGGGTTGTCGCGCAGGGCCGGGAGCCTCGGCGCCTTCCTGGGATGTACGTACGAAGGTCAGGACGGGGAGCGCACCAACCATCGCACCCAGGAGGGTCCAGCGGCTCGGGTGCGGGATCAGGACCAGCGCCGAAGGGTGAAGGTGGCCTTCCTGCGATGCGGCCACTGTGTCGTGACGACCTCCGACCGGTCGGCTTCAGGCACCATGTAAGCGCTCACACGGCGCCTACGCGACGAAGGACTACTGCGCTGTCGGCTGCCGTGTCAGCGCTCCCGCTCCGAGATCGCCGGGTGCTCCTCCCGGGCGTCCCAGCCCAGTTCGGCAAGCGCCTTCGCCGACGACTGGAACGCCGCACAGTCCGGCAGCGGGGCGCGCAGCGCCACCTGCGGGTACCAGCGGCGGGCGAGTTCCTCCGACGGCGTGGTGCTCGTCGTGCGTGCCGCGACGACGGTGTACACGGCGTGGCCGGGGGTGCGCCGGTGCAGGGCGAGCAGCACGGCCGAGGCCGCGGAGTCGAAGGACGTCCAGCCCCAGAGATCGGGAGCGCGCTTCTCGTCGCCGCCGAGCGCGGCCGCGGCCGCCCAGTCGTCCTGGAGGGTGTTCAGGCGCAGGGACGAGAACGTCGCGTCCGGGCGCCGCCGGGCAAACGCCGCCCCCTGCTGCTCGACGAGCCACTTCGACTGGCTGTAGCTGTCCTCGCAGTAGGGCGGGTGCTCCTCGTCGACCGGGAAGTAGTCGAACCGGGGCCGCGCGCTGAACACGCCGCCGATGGCGTTGACGCTGGAGGCGAGGCACACGGCCGACACCCCGTGTTCCTCGGCGGCGATCAGCACGTTGTGGGTGCCGCCGACGTTGATCCGGTGGACCTCGGGCTCCGGGTACCGCGGGTGCGGGAGCGCGGCGAGGTGTGCCACCCCCTGCACCCCGGCGAGCGCGGCGCGCACCTCGTCGAGCACGGTGACGTCGGCGGGGCGCCATTCGAGCGCAGGCCGGCCCCCGTCTCCCTGCGCGGGCGATCCCGGCAGGTCGATCGCGACCACCTCGTGTCCGGCCCGCAGGGCCCGGTCGACGACCTCGCGTCCGAGCCTGCCCGCCGCACCCGTCACGGCTATCCGCATCTCTCATCCCTCTCCGTCTGCTCCGCGGTCGGGCTCGCTCCCCCGCCCGCGGTCAGCTCCAAGATGTCGACGACCATCATGTCGCCGCTCTCCAGCGTCTCGATCACCCAGAGTTCTGGCGGTCGCCCTCCAGGTGCCCCTCCCGCGCCCTGGCGGCGACGACCGCGTCGTAGTCCGGGCGGTGCGGCAGGAGCTGGGCGGTCACGGCGCGGCCGACGATCACCGTCCCCGGGTGCGTTTCGCGCCACTCCCCCGCGAACTGGCGCACTCACCACCCTCGCCGCACTCGCGGCCGAAGTAGTCCCGGGCGTAGCCCAGTTACTCGCCCCACCCACCGCCATCACGGCCGCTGATCTCGCCGAACTCGTCGCCGGCGCCATCGTCCGTGTCGCTGGGGAGCGTTTTTGTCGCAGCATCCAGAGCGGCCCGGCTCTGCCGCCCGCACCACCACGTCTGCGACCCGCGGAACTTCAGCCACACGAGCGCGTATCCGAGGCCACCGGCCTGAGGCGTTCGCCGATGCCCGGACGTGCGAGCCATCGGCCGCTGCCCGCGACCAGTCGATCAGACCAGCGGCGTTGAGCTTGGCCAGTAGCAGCTCGTGCAGCCGCTGCCACACCCCAGCCTCGGTCCAGTCCCGCAGCCGCCGCCAGCAGGTCATTCCGGAGCTGTACCCCATCTCCTGCGGCAGGAACTCCCCCAGGAGTCCCGTGTACAGCACGAACAAGATGCCGCACAGCGCCTTCCGGTCGTCCAGCCGTTTGCGCCCGGGATTGCGGAAGCGACGCTCGACCTTGGGTAGCAGAGGCTCGATCAACGCTCACAGTTCGTCCTCGACTTCCCACGGCCTGCGCTGGGCCACGCCAACCCCCTGCCACCTGATCAACAACTGGCAAGATCAAACTCAGACCAAAATCAATCTGTTAGGACCTCTTAGTACTCCAGCCGGACTTCGTGATCTTGGCTGGTGAGGGGCGCTGGAGGTTGGTGTGGCCGCCAGTTGATCATGGTCGGTTGTGTGGACTTCGCAAGATCGGCTGACGGCCGCGGGCGCCAGCATAGACCCTGCCCGGTGGCGGGCGATGTTCGATGAGCTGGCGGGGCGGATCGGGCGCCGTTTCGGTCGGATCGAGCCCCGCCGCCGGGCGGAGAAGTTGTTGCTGGGCTTGGTGTCTGAGCTGCCACGGAAGAATTGCTGGACCATCGCCGAGCATGTCGGGGACACGACACCAGACGGTCTGCAACACCTGCTCGCTCGGGCGGTGTGGGATGCCGACGCGGTGCGTGGCGACCTGCGTGACTATGTCTGCGATCGCCTCGGCGGCCAAGACGCGGTCCTGATTGTGGATGAGACCGGGGACCTGAAGAAGGGCACGCACACCGTCGGGGTGCAACGCCAGTACACCGGAACCGCCGGTCGGATCGAGAACTCGCAGGTCACTGTGTATTTGGCGTATGCCACGACGATGGGGCACGCGTTTATCGACCGGGCTTTGTATCTGCCGAAATCTTGGACTACCGACCGCGACCGCTGCGCCGCGGCCGGGATCAGTGAGAACGTGCAGTTCGCGACCAAACCCGCCCTGGCCACCACGATGATCGCCCGCGCCCTTGACGCCGGAGTTGACGCGTGGTGGGTGACCGGAGACGAGGTCTACGGCGCCGACCCCCGATTACGCGCGGAACTGGAGGGCCGCGGCGTGGCTACGTGCTGGCCATCGGATACGACCGCCGCGTCACGACCGCAGCCGGCGTGTTTGCTCGAGATCCCGCGGCGTACCGGGGCCGGGCGCCGGAGTTCCTGACCTGCGCGGCGATCCTCGTCACTGTCGCTGGGCGCGTGCCGTCGTCCCGGTCCGCTGCTATCAGGAGTGGCTGTCAAGTCCCGACTACACGTCCGCCTGCCAGCTGCCCAGCTCTGCCGGGCCAGTCGATCGCGTCCAGGAACCTTTCCATCTCGACGAGCACTCGGCCGAGTACGGCGACCGAGTCGGCGAGCGGACCAGGAATCTGCAAGCCGTGGTCAGCTCCTTCGATCTCCAGCACATACCGCGACAGCCGGCGCGCCTGAGCGCCGTCCCACATCGCGTCCGCGGTGCCACCCACGACCAAGAAAGGTGCGGTCGCACGACTCAAGGCGCGGGCTATCCACGGCAAGGTCAAGACCGGCGTGAGCCACACCGCCGGTATGTGACGCTCGGCAGCGAGCGTCGCGGCGTTGGAACCGAGAGATTTCCCGATCAGGAGCGGGCTGCCGCCGACCGCGTCGAGCCGAGGACCGACTTCTGCCCGTACCCAACCCTCGATCTCTGGCTGGAACGGATCCGGCGGTTCCTGGGACCACGCCAGTCTGTGGACCGTCGCTCCCCGCCTCTCGGCGACAACACCGGCGTACATGAGGAGCCCAGCCGCCGGCCCGTACCTTCTGCCCGGTACCACGACGGCGTCGGTCACGTCAGCGACCTTACGACCATGCGAACTGACGAGGCCAGCTCGTCCACGCGACCGCTTCGGTGTGTGAAGCAATGCAAGGGGCCAGTTCATGAGGGCATTTCCGCAGTTCAGGGACGCAGCTCGTCCGTGGACGGTCGCCGCTGACAGTGTGCGTGTGCGCCGGTTGTCACGCAGTTAGTCACTCACGTCGGACGCCATGCCAGGCTGCCCCCCGTCCACCGTGCGCGCGCTGGTCGGGAAGCGCGAGCTGCCGGTGCGAGCGACCGACGGCGAGATCGTGGTGACGGTACCCGTCGTCGAGAGTCCTGGCCGTGACGACGCTCTGACGGGATCGGGGCCCGGTCCGACCGGTGAGCGCATCGCCTCACCGACCGGCGGTGCCGGCCTGCGCAGCAGCTGCGCCGCCGGCTCGAGCAGCACCACCAAACCAGCTGTAGGGCGAGCACCCCTGCTGCGAGCAGCCACGCCACACGCCGCGAACGTCCCGCAGTGCTGATGATCGAGGTGCGACACGTTCCCCGGCTCTCGGGTTCAGCGGGATGGAACACGCACGGGCGCGCGGGGCGCTGGAGGAACAACCTTCCATCGCCGGCCGGCTGCTGCGCCCGCCCTACCGGGCGACCATCCCGCTGATCGCCTGCTCCGCTCCGCTGCGTTCTAGCGGCGCCAGTTCTTCAGGCTGTCCAGGGCGACGGCGACGATGATCACGGCGCCCTTGATGATGAGCTGGGTGAAGAACGGCACGTTCATCAGGATGAGCCCGTTGCTGAGAACGCCGATGATGAGCGCGCCCACGAACGTGCCGTGGATCCGGCCGCGGCCGCCGAAGAGCGAGGTGCCGCCGAGAACGACCGCGGCGATCGCGTCGAGCTCGTAGCCCTCGCCTGCGCGGGGTTGCCCGGACTCGACGCGGGCGGCAAACATGACGCCGGCGAGACCGGCCGTGAGCCCGGCGAGCAGGTAGACCTTGAGCAGCACGCGCTTGACCTTGATGCCCGCGAGGCGAGCAGCCTCGACGTTGCCCCCCACGGCGTAGACGTGCCGGCCGAACGTGGTGCGTTCGAGGATGAACCACACGGCCAGGTAGGTGATCACCATGACCACCACCGGCGAAGGGATCGCGGCGATATTGCCGTTGCCGAGGAGGCGGAAGCCCAGCTGGCCCTCGGCGATCAACGGCTGGCCGTCGGTGAGGGCGTAGGCGGTGCCGCGTAGGTAGGTGAGCGCCCCGAGCGTCACGATGAACGCGGGCAGCGCAAGGTAGGCCACGAGCACGCCGTTGAGCAGCCCGGCGGCGGCACCGACCAGGATGCCGCCGAGCACGGCGATGAGTGCGGGCGTGCCGGCGTTCCACAGCAGCACGGACGTCACCCCGGCAACGCCGATGATCGACCCGACCGACAGGTCGATGCCGCCGGTGAGGATCACGAGCGTCATGCCTGCGGCCAGCACGGCGTTGATCGAGACGGCACGGGCGACATTGAAGCCGTTGCTGAGGTTCCAGAAGTTGGGCGCGATCACCGCCATGAGGGCGACCATTGCGAGCAGCACGATGAGGATGCCGTAGCGATCCCACACCTGACCGAAGCCGGGCCGGGTGCGCTCGGACTTCTCGAGCGCGGACGTGCCCGCCGGGACGGTCCGGGTCATGCGGGGGTGCCTCCGTTCTGGTCGCTGGTCGCCGCTGTGTCGGACCCGGCCACCCCGGTGGCGTGCAGCATCACGGCCTCCTCGGTGGCCTCCGACCGGTCGAGCTCGGCCACGATCCGGCCGCCTCGCACCACCAGCACCCGGTCGCTGATGCCGAGCGCCTCGGGAAGGTCGGAAGAGACCACGAGCACGGCGACGCCGCGCCCGAGCTGCTCATTGATGATCCGGTAGATCTCGTACTTGGCGCCAATGTCGACGCCGCGGGTGGGCTCGTCCAGGATCAGCACGCGCGGGCCGACAGTGAGCCAGCGGCCGAGCACCACCTTCTGCTGGTTGCCGCCCGACAGGTGTCCCGCGTCCTGCGACAGCGCGGTGCGGATGCGCAGAGCGTCGATCTGGTGGCGGGCCGCGTCCCCGATGGCGCGGCGGCGCAGCACCCCGAGCCGGGAGAGCCCGCCGAGCGCGGAGACCACGAGGTTGTCGCGGGTCGACATCAGCGGGAACAGCGCCTGTTCCTTGCGGCTCTCGGGGAGCAGCCCGATGCCGTGGCGGATGCTGGTGGCCGGGGAGCGGTTGTCGAGGAGCTTGCCGTCGAGCTCGACGGTGCCGCCTCGGGCGCGGTCGGCACCGTAGATCATCCGGGCGATCTCGGTGCGGCCCGCACCGATCAGGCCGACCATCCCGACCACCTCGCCGGCCCGCAGCTGCAGGTCGACGGGCCCGATCCCGGCGCCGTCGGTGAGGCCCTCGACGCGGAGCACGACCTCCCCGGGCGTGCGGTGGTCGTGGACGTAGAGCTCTTCGACGTTGCGCCCGATCATCTGGGTGACCACCCGCTCGGGGGTGATGTCGGCCTTCTCGCTGGTGCCGATCGAGCGGCCGTCGCGGAACACGGTGACCCGGTCGGCGAGCTGCCAGACCTCCTCCATCCGGTGGCTGATGTAGACCAGCCCCATCCCGGCGGCCCGCATCTCATCGATCAGGCCGAAGAGCTGCCGCGCCTCGCGGTCCGACAGCGCCGCGGTGGGCTCGTCGAGCACGAGGATCCGAGCTTCCTCGGCGAGGGCGCGGGCGATCTCGACCATCTGCTGGCGGCCGACGGACAGCCGGCGCATCGGCAGCCAGGGGTCGATATCGGCACGGACGCGGGCCAGCTTGTCGGTGGCGTCGCGCAGCACCCGCCTGCGGTCGAGGCCGCCCCAGCGCGTGCGCGGTTCGGCGCCCAGCGCCAGGTTCTCGGCCACCGTCATGTCCGGGACGGTGTTGAGCTCCTGGTGGATGATCGCGATCCCCAGCCCGGCGGCCTCGATCGGGGACGAGACCGTGACCGGCTCCCCGTCGATCCGGATCGTGCCGGCGTCCGGGGCGTGGACGCCGGCGAGCACCTTCATCAGCGTCGACTTTCCGGCGCCGTTCTCCCCCATGAGGGCGTGGACCTCACCGGCGCGCAGGTCGAAGTCGACGCCGCGTAGGGCGAGGGCGCCACCGAAGGACTTGGTGACGCCCTCCATGGCGACCAGGGCGGTCATCGGATCTACTGCCAACCCTTGTACTGCGCCAGGCTTTCCCGGGTGATCATCTCGGTGGGCACGAGCACGGACTGCTTCTCCAGGGCCTCGCCCGCGAACAGCTTCTGGGCCATCTCCAGCGCGATCGCGCCCTGGGTGTTGGGGTCCTGGGCCGCAGTGGCACGGAACATCGAGTCGGGCTTCTGCAGCTCGGCGACCGCCTCCGGGGATGCGTCGACGCCGACGATCACCAGGCCACCAATGCCGGCCTGCTGCGCGGCGAGGGTGGCACCCAACGCCGTCGGGTCGTTGATCCCGAAGACGCCCTTCACCTCCGGGTGCGCGGTGAGCATGTCGGTGGCGATCGTCAACGCCTCCGCACGCCCGTTGTCGCCGTTCTGCTCGGCGACGATCGTGATCTGCGGGTAGCCCTGCAGCGCCTGCTTGCAGCCGGTGACCCGGTCCTGCACCGACGAGATCGGCGTGCCGTTGATCAGCAGGATGTCGCCTGCGCCGCCGATCTGGTCGGCCAGGTAGGTGCAGGCAAGGTTGCCGGCCTCAGTGTTGTCCAGGGTGACCTGCGCCTGGGCGCCACGCGCGGCGACATCGACCGCCACCACCGTGATCCCGGCCGCCTTGGCCCGCTCGACCGCGGGCCCGATGCCGTCGGAGTCGACGGCGTTGATCAGTAGAACGTCGATCTGCTGCTGGATGAACGCGTCGATCTGCTCGTTCTGGGCGCCGAGGTCCTGCCGCCCGTCCTGCACGTTGACGGTGGCGCCGATCTTCTCCGCCCCGGCCTGCACGCCGTTGGCCATCGACTGGAAGAACGGGTTGGACAGATCCTGGACCATCAGCCCGATGGTCTCGACGCGGGCGCCGGGCTCGCTACCACGGTCGGTGCCGACGGGGTCACCCTCGCTACAGGCGGTGGCCACCGCGCATGCCAGCACCAATCCGCTCGCCACAAGCAGCCGCTGCCGCAGCCTCATCGCTCATACCCCCTGCTCGCGCCGTTGCGAAAGGCGATGTTAACGCACACATCGGACAAGATCGACCGCTCGGAGCACGGCTACGAGCGGTCGACGTCGGCCTCCGACGTGGCCGCGTTCGAGACGGCGATGCGCATGTAGCGACGCCCGGTGGTGCCGCGCACCCAGTGCGTGCCGTCGCGCTACACGGCCACGAGCACCGCGTCGGTGCCATCGTCGAGCCGAAGCCGACGAGGACCGGGGTGCTGGCGTAGCCGGTGCTGCGGTTGCGCTTGCGCTGACTCTCGGCGGGCCATCCCGGGATCCCCGATGAGAAGAAACCTGCGCATCGATTGCTCGTCGGTCGCCGGGGCCGTTGCGCGGAGCCAGGCCGGGCAGCGCACGTCGATCACGTTTCCGCTGGTAGCCAACGTTCCCACCTGTTGCGAACCCTGCCGAGGATTCGAACCTGCGCCCATTCCCCCTGTCGCAGCATCGGCGATCCCTGCACTCGTGGCAGCCGTCAGTCGACGCCGCGTCTCGCCAGCACCCGCTGCAGGACCACGAACACCAGCAGCAAGAGACCAATGACGATCCGCGACCACCAGGAGCTGAGGGTCCCCTCGAACGAGAGGATCGTCTGAATCGTGCCGAGCACCAGCACGCCGAGCACCGAGCCGAGCACGAACCCGGAACCTCCGGTGAGCAGAGTGCCCCCGATGACGACGGCGGCGATCGCATCGAGCTCCATTCCCACGGCGTGCAGGCTGTAGCCCGAGAGCATGTAGAAGGTGAACAGCAGCCCGGCGAGCGCCGAGCAGGCCCCGCTGATCACGTACACGCCGACGCGTGCCTGCGCCACCCGCAACCCCATCAGCATCGCCGACTGCAGGTTGCCGCCGACGGCGTAGACGGTCCGGCCGAACCGGGTCAGGTGCAACACGTACACCGCGATCGCGACCACGACGAGCGCGACGAGCACGCTCGGGCTGATGAACAGCTCCTCACCCAGCGGCACCGCGGTCTGGGCGACCGTGCGGAACAGCGGGTCGTCGATCGGGATCGACTCAAGGTCGATCACGTAGCACAGGCCGCGGGCCAGGAACATCCCGGCGAGCGTGACAATGAAGGGCTGGATCTCCAGGTAGTGGATCACCGCGCCCATCGCGAGCCCGAAGACGGCCCCGCCGGCCAGCACCAGGAGCATGACGAGGGCCGGCGACCAGCCGGCGCGCAGCAGCGCGGCGACCACCATCGTCGAGAGAGCGACGACCGACCCGACCGACAGGTCGATGCCCCCGGTGAGGATCACGAACGTCATCCCGACGGCGAGCACCACCAGGAACGAGTTGTCGATCAGCAGGTTGAGCAGCACCTGCCCGGACGCGAAGGACTCGTAGCGCAGCCCTCCCCCGGCGAACATCAGCACGAACAGCGCGAACGTCACCATTACGGGCAGGAAGCGGGTGGGCACCCGGCGCCCGGCCGCTTGCCGCACACGCTCGGCGAGCGCGGTCACCGCCCGCTCCCCGCGGTCTCCGCCGGGACAGCGGGCGCCGCTGGCGGCGGGGCGTCGTCGCGGCGGCGCCGCCGTCGCAGCAGCGCGCGAACCTTCGGTGCCTGCGCCAGGAACACGACGATCACGACGAGCGCCTTGAACACCAGCGACACCTCCGGCGGGATGCCGACCGAGTAGATCGTGGTGGTCAGCGTCTGGATCGTGAGCGCGCCGAGCAGCGTGCCGGCGATCGAGTACCGCCCGCCGGCGAGCGACGTGCCGCCGATGACGACGGCGAGGATCGCGTCGAGCTCCAGCCACAGGCCGGCGTTGTTGGCGTCGGCGGCGTTGACGTTCGAGCTGATCATCAGGCCGGCCACGGCCGCGCACAGCGCCGCGAAGACATAGACCGTCCAGACGATGCTGCGCGAGCGCACGCCGGCCAGGCGGCTGGCCTCGGGGTTGATCCCGACGGCCTCGACGAGCGTCCCCAGTGCCGTGCGCCGGGTCACGAGCGCCACCAGTGCGTACACCACGGCGGCGACGACCACGGTCAGCGGCACGGCGAGCAGCGCGCTGCCGCTGATCCCCGCGAAGAACCCGTTGTTCACGGTGACGATCTGCCCGTCCGTGACGAGCTGGGCCAGCCCGCGGCCGGCCGTCATGAGCACGAGCGTCGAGATGATCGGTTGGATGCCGATCCTGGCGACGAGGAACCCGTTCCACGCGCCGAGGGCCGCCGCCAGGGCGAGGGCCAGCCCGATCCCGGCGAGCGCGGCGCCGGGGCTCGCCGGGTCCGGGCTGCTCGCGATCCATGTGCAGGCCACGGCCCCGGAGATCGCCACGACCGTGCCGACGGACAGGTCGATGCCGCGCGTCGCGATCACCAACGTCATGCCCAGCGCGGTCAGCGCCAGCGGGGCGCCGTTGTGCAGGATGTCGACCAGGCTGCCGTAGAGCCGGCCGTCCTGCAGGCGCACGGCGAAGAAGCTCGGCGTCAACGCCAGGTTGAGCAGCAGCAGCGCGACGAGCGGCCATATCGGTCTGCGCAGCAGGTCACGCACGGGCGCCTCCGCCGGTGGCGATCAGCTCCATGACGCGATCCAGTTCGACGTCCTCCCCTGCCAGCTGCGCGACGGGACGGCGATCGCGCAGCACCAGCACCCGGTCGGACAGGCGCACCACCTCGTCGAGCTCGGCGGAGATGAACACGACGGCGGTGCCCTGGCGCGCCTGCTCGGCCACGAGGGCCTGGATCTGGGCCTTCGCGCCGACGTCGATGCCCCGGGTGGGCTCGTCGAGGATGAGCAGCCGGGGCTGCGTGATCAGCCACCGCGCCAGCAGCACCTTCTGCTGGTTGCCGCCCGACAGGTTGCCCAGGAGGGCGTCGGGGTCGGCGGGGCGGATGTCGAGCAGCTCGATCCAGCGCCGCGCGAGCTCGTCCTGCTTGCGCCGCGGGATGCGGCGCATCCAGCCTCGGGAGGCCTGCATAGCGAGCACGATGTTCGCCCGAACCGACAGGTCCGCCACCACGCCCTCGGCCTTGCGGTCCTCCGGGCTGAAGGCGATCCCGGCGTCGATGGCGGCCCGTGGCGTGCGCAGCCGCACCGGGCGCCCGCCGACCCTGAGCTCACCGCTGTCGGCACGGTCGGCGCCGAACAGCAGCCGGGCGAGCTCGGTGCGTCCCGAGCCGAGCAGCCCGGCCAGGCCGACGACCTCCCCTGGGCGCACCGCAAGGTCGACCGGCTCGATGGCGCCCCGGCGCCCGAGCCCCGCGGCCGCGAGGACCGGGGGCTCGGCGTCGGCGGCCGGTTCGGCGGGGGCGCGGTCCAGCTGCTCGAGCACCTCCAACTCGCGCCCCACCATCGCCGAGACCAGCTGCCTCCGCGAGATGTCCGCCGTGGCGTACTCGCCGACCAACCGGCCGTTGCGCAGCACGGTCATCCGGTCGGAGATCTCGAAGACCTGCTCGATGAAGTGCGACACGAACAGGATCGCGACGCCCGACTCGCGCAGCCGACGGACCACTCGGAAGAGCTCCGCCACCTCGGTGGCGTCCAGGCTCGAGGTGGGCTCGTCGAGCACCAGCACCTGGGCCTCCACCTCGACAGCCCGGGCGATCGCGACGAGCTGCTGCAGCGCGATGGAGTGCGCTCCGAGCGGCGAGGACGGGTCGACGTCCAGGTGCAGCCTGCCCAGAACCTCGGCGGACCGCCGCCGCACCCCGCGCCAGTCGATGCGACCGGCGCGGCGCGGCTCGCGTCCCAGCAACAGGTTCTCGCCCACCGAGAGGTTCGGGCAGAGGTTCACCTCCTGGTAGACCGTGCTGATCCCGGCCGCCTGGGCCGCGGCGGGCCCGGCGAACGCCACCGGCTCGCCCTGTACCCGGATCTCCCCGGCGTCGACCGGGTGCACGCCGGTGAGGGTCTTGATCAGCGTCGACTTTCCGGCGCCGTTCTCACCCATCAGGGCGTGCACCTCTCCCGGGTGCAGCCGCAGGTCCACCGACTGCAGCGCCTGCACCGGCCCGAACGCCACGGAGATGCCGGTCATCTCCACCAGGGGACTGCGCTCCATCAGTACTGCCGGCTCGGCAGCGCAGCCTTCGCGGCCTCGGCGTCGAAGGTGGTCTCCTCGGTGACGACGCGCTGCGGCACCTCCTCGCCTGCGGCGACCTTCTTCACCAGGTCCATCAGTTGCGGGCCGAGCAGCGGGTTGCACTCGACGATGTAATTGATCTTCCCGCCGGCCAGCGCCTGCATACCGTCCTTGACGGCATCCACCGTGATGATCTTGATGTCGGTGCCCGGCACCTTACCTGCGGCCTCGATCGCCTCGATCGCCCCCAGGCCCATGTCGTCGTTGTGGGCGTAGAGGACGTCGATGTCCGGGTGCGTCTTGAGGAACGCCTCCATCACCTGCCGCCCACCGGACCGCGTGAAGTCGCCAGTCTGCGACGCGATCACCTTCAGGTTCGGGTTCTGCGCGATCGTCTCGGCGAAGCCCTGCTGGCGGTCGATCGCCGGCGCCGACCCCGTGGTGCCCTGCAGCTCCACGATGTTGACCGGCCCGCTCGTACCCGCGGTGTCCTCGAGCAGCCACTGCCCGGCCTTGCGGCCCTCCTCCACGAAGTCCGAGCCGAGGAAGGTCTTGTAGAGCGTGGTGTCGGTCGAGTCGACGGACCGGTCGGTGAGGATCACCGGGATGTTCGCGCGCTTCGCCTCCATCAGCACGGTGTCCCATCCCGACTCGACGACCGGGCTGAAGGCGATAACGTCGACACGCTGCTGGATGAACGAGCGAATCGCCTTGATCTGGTTCTCCTGCTTCTGTTGGGCGTCGGAGAACTGCAGCTCGATCCCGGCTGCCGCCGAGGCATCCTGGATCGACTTCGTGTTCGCCGTCCGCCAGCCGCTCTCGGCCCCCACTTGCGAGAAGCCCAGCGTGAGGGCCTCCCCGCTGTCGCCGGGGGCGGTACCGCCTCCACCGCCACCCCCGCCGCCGCAGGCGGCGAGTACGAGCGTGGCTGCCGCAAGGGCGGCCAACTTCCCGAGTACGGGCAAGGTAGTCCGCAGGCGCACGGTGCCTCCTAGGCGTCGTCTTCGGTGTGACGTACATCCCATCGGCGGCAACTGTGAGCGCTAACATTGCTCGGCGTCAAGGCTCCGTCGGTCACGAGCCGACAACCCTTGTTCACGCTCCGACGTGCTCGCAGCCGTTCCGGTGCGACGGCGAACTCGAGCGAAGCGACGGCGACGTGCGGGCGTCCGGTGAGCGGGTGCGGCCCGACGTGAGCGCGCACCCCGAACACGGTCTCGATCAACAACGCTGTGTCGACGCCCTCCGCCGCCGCGACCACTCGCCACACCCACCACCTGCAGACGCGCTGGTGTTCGCCACCGCCAACGGCACCGCGCTCGACGCCCACAACGTCCGCCGATCATTCCGCCACGTGAACGCCGCCGCCGGCCTCAACCCCGCCGCATGGACCCCGCGCGAACTCCGCCACAGCTTCGTATCCCTGCTCTCAGCGTCGGGAGTCCGCATCCAGGACACCTCCCGCCTCGTCGGCCACAGCGGCACCGCAGTAACCGAACGGGTCTACCGCCACCAACTGCAGGCCGTGCTCGACGAAGGCACCACAGCAATGGACGACCTCTTCCCACGCGACTCACCAGACAGTCACTCAGCACGAAACCATGATCGAGAACCTGCGTCCCACGGCTTCAGGCTCAGGCGAGGTACCAACCCTCAAGCCCAGACTTTCCGCAGGTAGAAACGCTGATGGGCGGCTCCCCCGACGTAGGGAACCGCCCATCGTGCCGTCGGGACGACAGGATTTGAACCTGCGACCCCTTGACCCCCAGGACGTGCGGGTAGCCATCTGCGCAGGTCACAAGCGCTCACCCCAGCGCGAGAAGCCCACTCCTGCTCCGTATGAGCAGCCGCGCGCACAGCGTGCGGTCCCCGGCTGGTCCCCTCGCGACCCAGGCCGATCCCAGACACCTCATCAACGACGACCCCGGCGACTCGGCGAGAGAATCAGCTGTGACAACCCTGCCCGGCACGACCTCGCTCTATCACCTGGGCCCAGACGAGGGGCCCGAGCAAGGCGACCACTGACGCCACAGACGGGCAGCCGCGGCTACGCCTCGCCCCTGCACCGCCATACCCGCGAAGACAAAGCATTCTACGTTCTCGACAGTGAGCCGTTTTCTCGCTTTCTCCACAAACGGTGGACTTGAGCAATTCTATGTCCCGAAGATCTTGATCACGATCCGGGTCCGCTTGCCGAGAAGCAGGCTGAAGATCTGGATCATGCGTGCGGGATCGCCTTACCGCAACGTCCCCTCGCCCGGGGGGAGCGAGAGCAGTGTCGCGAGTCGGTCTCGTAGCGGCAGCTGCGGAGTCGTCGGTAGGGGCAAGTGCGGGGGTCTGCTGTCGTCATCGACGCCAGCTTTCGCAACCTCGCTGTGCAGGATCAGGGCTCGCCGAGCTTGATGCGACGCCGTTCGTCGCCGTCTCGTGCTCTCACTCGCACCCGGCCTCACCGATGCCAAGGTCCGGCGTCCACGGAGGACTCACTCGGCTCGGCGAGGTGGCACCGGTTCATCGGCTCGGGCGGCTCAACACCTTGCCGGCGCTGCGCGCCGCCGTCCGCCTACAGCCCGCTGATGAGCACCTGCTACTAGGCAACTGGCGAGAAGCTGCCGCTCGAGGACGACGCACGCATTGCCGTCAACGTCGAGATCATGGCCCCCACCCACGGGCTGCTGGACATGACCGTCTACGGACGCCAGGAGACGTGGGAGGACTCCCCCGACGGTTGGCCCCAACCCTGGAGTGAAGAGCACGGCCAGCACCACTGGCGTACGAACGGACGCCCCATCGCCCAATGGTCCCGCATCGAAGCCGGCCGCTCCGACGAGCTGACCCAAGGATCAGCCGAGCAGCAACGGAGCGTCGTCGGCCGGGAACGCAGCACGTAGGAACGTGGGCGACGATTGTGCGCGCGGCCTGCAGCGAGTGGGGAGGGAGAGCAACCCTCGGTCGATCGTCACGGCCCGTTGGCCAAGCCGCAACTGCCCGGCGCTCCAGCCCGGGAGATCGACAAGATCTTCTCGGAGACCAAGTCGGCTGCCTGGTACAGGCGCTGAGAGCGACGCTGACCAGCGGGACACCTTTCGCCGGTCACCGTCGCTTCTCGTTGTTGAGCGACTTTCCACGGCCCACAGACGGACCGGACGTCCTCGACGGTCTTCCACGGCCCGCTTGTGGCGGGCTCGCGAATCAGCTCGGCCTTGTAGTAGCCGTTGACCGTTTCGGCGAGGGCGTTATCGAACGAGTCACCGACGGAGCCGATCGACGGGACGGCGCCGATCTCGGCGAGCCGCTTGCCATAGCGCACCGAGGTGAACTGCGACCCGGCGTCGGAGTGACATCGCAGCCGGGCGAGCTTGGTGCCGCGAGACCAGCGGGCCATCTCCAGCGCGTCGAGGATCATGGTGGTGCGCATGTGCGCCGCGACGCGCCAGCCGACGATCATCCTCGAGAAAGCGTCGACGATGAAATCCCATGAGCCGGGCCTCTATCAGACCCAGGGCGACTCACTCGAGGCGGTGGATCTGGGTTGTGAGCGGGGCCTGTCTGAGGCCCAGTGCCGCAGCGGCGGCTCTGACGGTCGGGTAGGTCGATACTTCGGCGAATCGGCGAAGCCGTTCCCATCCATGGCTGCCGTTCCTGCCAGGTGTAGGAGGGTGGGCGCCGCGTCGGCGGTCTCAGCTGCCAGAAGGCTCGCCTGATGGCTCGGTCCACGGCGACCGCGTAGTGGGATGTGGTGGGTCGGGGCCCAGCGAGCCAGGGTGGCTTCGCTCGTGCCCGCCTCCTGGGCCAGGTCTGGCAGGGTTCTGTGTTTGACGACGTACTGCTCGTGCAGCCAGTCGGGATCGATCGTGAAGGTGCGGCGTCGGCCCTTTGGGCGCAACGTGATGCCGTAGTCCTCGGCGAGCCGCCGGATCGTTTGCCGGCTCACGCCGACATTTTCCGCGATCTCTTGCAGGGAGAGCCGGTGCTCTTGGTAGAGCTCGATCAGCTCGTCTCGACTTTAGCCAGCTACCCGAGCCTGCGGTGATCCACCCACCGCCTACCCGACACGGTGTCCGATCGGGCAACAACGGCTCCATTCGTCGGTCAAGTCGTGATGATCAAGCACACTCAGAACGTGTTTGAGAAGATCAACTAACTGGGTTGGAAGACCCGTCGTTGTTGGCGGGTAGCCGGCCGGCCGCGGGCCAGTCGGCGGGTCATGGTGTTGATCGCGGCCCAGCGGATCATCGCCTCGGACACCGCGGTGTGGCGTTCGTAGTCGCGGGCCAGGCGGCGGTGGGCGGTCAGCCAGGCCAGTGTGCGTTCGACTGCCCACCGGCGTGGGATCACAGCGAACCCGCGTTGGCCGGCCGGTTTGCGTACTACCTCGACGGTCATGCGCAGGACGGTCTGTGCCCAGTCCAGAAGGCGTCCGGCGAGCCCGGCATCGGCGAACAGGAACCGCACCGGGGTGGTCAGGTAGGTGGCCAGCAGCACCGTCTTCGAGCCATCGCGGTCCTGGCGGGACGCGGTGCAGACCATGACGGTTAACAGCAGGCCGAGGGTGTCGGTGACGATGAACCGCTTCCTGCCGTTGATCTTCTTCCCGGCGTCGTAGCCCCGGGTTGTGCGTCCAACGGTGTCGGCGCCCTTCACACTCTGCGAGTCGATCAACCCGGCGCTGGGTTGCGCGTTGCGGCCGTCGGCCAGGCGCAGCTGTTCGCGGACCACGGGGAGAATCTTCTCGGTGACCCCGGCCTGTTCCCAGCGGGTGAAATACCAGTACACCGCCTCCCAGGGCGGGAAGTCCGCAGGCAGGGCCCGCCACGCGCACCCGGCCCGCACGACGTAGAGGATCGCGTCGACGACGTCACGACGCGGGTGCTTCTCCGGGCGACCGCCGGTCCTCGCTGGCGGGAGCAGCGGCTCGATCAGCGCCCACTGCTCGTCGGTCATGTCCGAGGGGTACCGCGGTGCACGTCGGGCCATCACTGCACCGTGGAGGATCACGCGGGGTGGGTCACGCAGACACGCCGAGGCTTCTCAAACACGTTCTCAGGATCTACCGCATCCACAAGACTTGATCCACGGGACCCACGCTAGTGCTTCATCAGGCAACGTTGGGTAGGTAATCGGGCTTGCGGATCTTGGAGCCGATGGCAAAGCGGCCCTTCGGGCGAGCACGCTTGTTCGACCAGCGGACGTAGCCGGCGATCGCGGCCTCCTGGGCGGCATGCGTCGGGTAGTCCGAGCCGTCGAGGGTGAAGTAGCGCAGCGCGGTGAACTCGCACTCGATCCAGTTCAGCCACGAGGCGTTGGACGGGGTGAACACCAGCTCGACCTGGTGTCTGGCGCACCAGTCGGCGACCTCGTGCTTGAGGTGGGGGGAGAAGTTGTCGCAGACCACGAACAGCGGCCCGGTCGGGAATCGGGTCCGCAGCTGGCGGAGGAACCCGAGGAACTCCGGCCAACGTTTCCGGTCCCGGAACCGATAGAACAGTTGCCCCGAGGCCAGGTCCAGCACGGCGAACATGTACCGGACGCCGGCGGTGCGGGTGTAGGTCGCGCGCCGTCGGGCTGGCTGCCCGCGGGGGAACCAGCCCCGGCCGGGGCGGGGTTGCAGGTTCAGCGGTCCGAACTCGTCGACGCAGATCACCCGACCGCCAGCGGGGACCTGACCGGCGGCCTGGTCGTAGAGCTCGAGGATGCGGGCCTTCTTGGCCGCGAAATCGGGGTCGCGGCTGTGCTTCCAGGTCTTCGTGGCCTGCCAGGTGATCCCGGCGTCGCGCAGGATCACCCGCACCGTCTCCGCGGAGATGTCGAGCCGGTAGTACTCGTCGAGGTAGCCGGCGAGCTTGGCCAGGCTCCACGTGGTGAACGGCAGCCGTAGCTGCTGCGGGGCGGTCTTCGCGGTCCGGCAGACGAGTTCGCGGGCGTGGGGGCGAACTTAGGTCGTCGGCCCCCGCTCCATTTTGGGTTCAAAGCAGCGAACCTCTGATCGTTGAACGCGTGGATCACCTCCCGCACGTACTGCGGGTCCGCGGCGAACATCACCGCCGCCTCGGTCGGGCTGCGGCCCTGCATCGAGGCCAGCACGATCCCAGCCCGGCGCAGCCGGACCCGATCCTTCGCGGTGCGGGCGATCTTCACCAGGCGCTGTGCCTCAGCGGGGTCAAGCTCTCGGACGAACACCTCGGGCTGTCGAGCCATCACCATCTCCGCCCGACAGCCTCCGACGCATCAGTCACTCGATCAACTCGGACCGATTACATGGCCAACGTTGCTGGATGCAGCACTAGCCGGGGGACAAGCGGGGGTCACGCGCCGCCGCGCCTCGCCGGGCGAAGCCTCTCGTGATCGCAAGGTATTCCTCCTACGTTGTCGCCACGATGTGACGTGCGGGTCGACCCGAATCCAGCTCCACGGATCTCGAGTTCGGGAGGATGTCCCACTTGAGGCATCTGCATCCGCCGCCGCGACGAACGGGCGCAGCATGGGCAGACCATGAGCTATCTAGGCCACTGGTATTCAACTTCAGTACTGTCCGGTCCAGTAAAGTGGAACGGCCTTTGGGATCATCACGGCATGTTTCCCGGGTAGGAGTGGCTCGAAGGACGGGTAGTACAGGACATCATGGGCCGAAAGGGATGTGCAGCCTTAAGGTTCAGAACCAACGTACAGAGCGTTGGGAAACCAGGAAAGTGGACTTGACAGTTCGCCAGGTAACGGAGATGGTTGGCCTGCCTGGTCCAGGAGAGTCGGTTGGTCCGTGGCGGCGGGTTCGCCAATCGAGCGTTCCTGCGAGTCAGCGTCGTCGGCGGCAGGATCGCGGGGTCGCGTTGCGCACGCCGCAGGGCGTCGTGGAGGTAGTCCCAGGAGGAGTCGGGAAGCCGCTCGGTATGGCCGTCGTCGACGGCCGACGTCGCTCGGGAAGACAAAGGTTTCCGACACGGTCGTGGAGGGTCGTCAGTTGCACACGGATGTCGCCCCGTGACGGACTGTCATCGAGAGGGGTTGCCGCTGACACTCGCGTGTCGGCTGGGCCGCGAATGGCTTCGAAAACATCTTAATTCTGAATGTAGCGTGCGCGCCGTGAAACGCGCAGCGGTGATTGCTCCAGCCCGACGGCGACTCGCCTCGAGATGGTGCCGTCGCTATGGTATGCGAATCAATGAGCCGCCTACGAGCGAAACTCGATCAACGGATCGAATGAGCTTCCTGCTCGATCAGCTACGCCAGTCATTCTGATCGAAGTTGTCACGATGCGGAAATGTGCACGTCAACTAGTGGGAGAACAAATTGGAGCGTCGCCAGGTCTCGCAACAGTCATTAGATATGGTGAGCAATTTAAGTCATGGCCACAGTGAGATTCCGGCAAGGATCACGACCGGCGGCTACTTGTTGGGCCATCCGGTCGGGGCGTTGGGCGGTTTCACGCTGTCCGAGGTGTTCTCGGCGGCCGTCGAGGCAGACCCCGACAAGGAAGCGACCACTGCAGGCGAGCGGTACTGGAGGTGGAGACAATGGTGGCGCCGGTCGGAGGCGCTGGCCAGCCGCCTGCAGGACCGAGGTGTCGAGCCGGGCCATGTCGTTGCGGCGCAGCTGCCCAGTAGCTGGGAGTTTCTAACCCTGCATACAGCCGCGGCGTCCGTCGGGGCGGCGTTGCTGCCGGTGCGCCACGCGTACGGGCACGGCGATGTGCGGGCGCTCATCGATCGGGTCCGTCCGGCCGTGGTGGTCGATACTCAGACGTGGCAGGGTCTGTCGGCGGCTGGAGCGGGGCGGAGGCCGGACGAGGTCGTGGTTTCACCGGACGCGCCATTCATGCTGCTGCCCTCGTCAGGTACCTCGGCCGGGCGTCCCATGATCTGCATGGACAGCCACGACGGGCTGCTGAGCAACGCTGCCTCGGTTTTGGCCGAGTCCAGCATGACAGGCAAGGACGTGGTCACCAGCGCCAGTCCACTGACCGACCTTTTCGGATTGCCGTCGATTCATCTGAGCTTGTTCACCAGAAATCGACAGGCTCCGTTGGCTGAATGGGATTTTCCGCGTTTCTTCGAGCTAGCGGAGAAGGCGGCCACGACCGTCCTCTTCGCCGTCTCTGCACTGTCCGATATCCTTTCCGGTGTCGCGAGCCGACCGGGGTTCACGCTGCGGGAGGTACGCGCGAGTGGTTCCTCCGTACCGACCTCACTCGTCACTCGCACGCAACAGGAACTCGGCGCCCAAATGATTGTGCAATGGGGGATGTCGGAGCTAGGAGCGGGAGCGTTCACGCGGCCGGATGAGACGGCGGAAACCATGTCGAGCACCGTCGGCACGCCGGTCCGCGAGGCCGAAGCCCGGGCGATGGAACGCGAGCTGCAGTTCCGTAGCCCCTCGCTGTTCCGCGGCTACTGGGGAGAGCCCGAGACCACCGATGCAGCGATAACCGACGACGGCTGGCTCCGTACTGGGGACACTGTCGACATCGACCCCGATGGCAGGACCATATACCTGGGCCGTTCCGCCGAGCTAATCGATGTCGGTGGCCGCAAGTTCAACGCCCGGGAGATCGAAGACCTGCTCGAGCACCTGGGGCCGGTGGCGCTGGTCGGCCGGCCAGATCCTCGGCTCGGCGAGTACCCCTGCCTGGTCGTGGAACGGCCTGGGATCGACCTGATGGAGGTCGTGCGGCAGCTACGCGAGGCCGGCTTCGCCGAGTACAAGATCCCGGCCGAGCTCGTCACGGTCGGCCGGATCCCGCTGACACCGACCGGCAAGATCAGCCGGCATGGCGTTACCGCTCTGATCGGCCGCACGGCTGCTCCGGATCAGCCTTGGACGGGAGGGCCTAGAGCGGGTCGGCCACACGGACGAGGTGTATCGCTTCCTGCAGGCGGTGCGCGAGTGCGCGGCCGCGGTACTCGACAGCGCGGATCTGCCCGCAGCGGACAGCACCTTCGGCAGCCACGGGATGGACTCCGTCACGGCCGTGAGGTTGCGCAACATCCTGTCCGAGGCGGTAGGCATGCTTTTGCCCGCGACACTCCTGTTCAACTTCCCGACCCCGATCACATAAGACAGAGGCAACTCACTGGGATACGCTGGAAGCTCTGATCGCCAGAATCAGATAACTACTGCTCGGCGTCGAGGAGTTGTATTCTGCGTCAGAATAGAAGGCATCATCAAATTAGCGTGGCATCAGTATGGATGGACTATCGGGCTGACTCTGACCAGGGCGCCGTACGACCCCGAAGTACGGTCAATGACGGGGCCGCCCAACGAGACCACCGAATCTGCCAATGCGGGTATTTCCGCTCGGAGGGATGCTGACGGGGCGGCTTCCCCGACCACGTAGCCAACCGTCCATCCCGTCTCGTCAGGGCGAGGATTGCCGCGGGACCCTCTGGCCTCGCGCTGTCAGTCCTCGTCGCTCACTCACTGCAGCACGCAGCCAGAGGTGTGGCTGAGCACGGGGCGGGAGGCACGGATGCCGCGCTCCGGGCGCTCCCGGTCACCTCTCGACCGGGAGGCGGACGGATCTGAGGGCCGCGCATTCCGCGCCTCTCGCGCGAGGACGTTCGGCGTGGGTGGAAAAAGTCACGAATTAGGAGTCGTCGGTGAGTGCCGCCCGGCAATCGCCATTTCGTAACGATCAAGCACTGCAATTCACGTGAACACTTGCGCTGTGAAGGAGTTCTACTGTGCCTGTCGATTTCCGGATTCGCCCTCCCGAGGTCGCGGCGCGCCGCTGGCGCGCCGCGGGGTGTGGAGCGACTCGGGGCAGATTCCCGAACTGCGTCGGTGGCGGGACGAGACGCCCGACGCGCCGGCCATCAAGGCCTATCGCGCCGACGCCGGCTCCGCATTGATCAGCTACGCCGAGTACGCCCGTCACGTCGAGCGGTTCGCGGGCGCTCTGTACGAGCTGGGTGTGCGGCCGGGACAGGTGGTGGCGTGCCAGCTCCCGAACTGGTGGCAGGGACAGGCGTTGTTACTCGCCGCCGCCCGGCTGGAGGCGGTGGTCGCGCCGATAATGACCACGATCCGGCCGCGCGAGCTGGAGCGGATGCTGCACCGGCTGGGCGCGGGTGTCGTCGTCACGGTCGACGAGTGGGCCGGGTTCGGCCACGCGGCTGCGCTGGCCGAGATCGCCCCCGGCCTGCCCGAGCTGCGCCACCGGGTGGTGATCGGACAACCCTCCGACGGCGAGATCGATTTCCGGTCCTTCTTCGTCGGGACGCCATGGGAGCAGCGCCATCCGGTGGCCCTCGACGACGCCCACGAAGATCCTGATCGGGTCGCCATGGTTCTCTTCACGTCCGGCACGACGGGAGAGCCGAAAGGCGCGCTGCACAGCCAGAACACGATGTACGCGGCCGCGTGCGGCATCATCGAGGTGTACGACAGCGGGTCCGGCGATGTGCGGTTCACCCCGCATGCGCTGATGCATGTCATGGGCCAGATCGGCGCCCGGGCCAGCCTGGTGTCCGGCGGGTCGATGGCCCTGCTCGACGCATGGTCGGGCGAGCGGGGCATGCATGCGCTGGCCGAGAGTGGCGCCACCAGCTTCTCAGGGGCGCCGACCTTCGTCTACGACATGATCGCGGCCACCGGTGGGGCTCCACCTCGGTTGCCCGCCCTCCGCGTTATGACCTGCAGCGCCACGACCATCCCGAGGACGCTCGTCTCGCAGGTGTCGGATGTCTTCGGGGCGCGTCTGCTGAGCGGATGGGGGATGACCGAGGTCGGCGCCGCCACCGTGACCCGCGTCGACGACCCCGTCGATTGGGCCATGCACAGCGACGGCCGCCCTGTCCGGGGCGTGGAGCTCGACCTGCGCTCGGAGGCCGAGATCACGAGGGACCGGCCCGCCCGGCTGTTCGTGCGCGGTGGCAGCGTGTGCCTGGCGACCGTGGGGCGGGACTCCGGGGCGCTGCACGTGATCGCCAACCACGACGACGGCTGGTACGACACCGGTGATCTCGCGGTGCCCGACGGGCGCGGCGGGATCCGACTGATGGGCCGCGCCGCCGACCGGATCGGCGGGGCGTTCATGATCCCGGTCGGTGACGTCGAGTCCGAGCTTCTGAAGAACCCCGGCGTCGCGGATGTCGTCCTGGTCGGTTATCCGGACGGCCGGGGCGGCGAGCTGGCGTGCGCCGTCGTCGTTCCGGCCACCGAGCCGCCGGTCACTCTGGACGAGCTGCGTAAGTACCTCACCGACGAGGGCATGACCGAGTGGTACCTGCCAACCCAACTGGAGTACGTCGAGAGGTTGCCGCGCAACGAGAATGGCAAGGTGCGCAAGGAGCTGCTCCGACGCTGGGTGCGGGGAGAAGCCTCCCTCACCGCGGAGGGTTGAGCGGCGACGCCGTCAGGTCGCCGTGGGGTACGGCGCCCCGCCTTCGTCGGGCGGATGAGCCCTGCGATGCCGGGCCGCCGGATCGCAGGCCGGGTGTCGTCGTGCATGGACGTGTATACCTTGGTGGCTGCGAGACCTGGCCGCGTCACCACCGACCTCCCGGCCGCCAGCAATCTCGTCAGTGGCCACGTTAGTTAGTGTTGCAGCGGTGATCAAGCGATCGGCGCGCGCCATCCTTCTGACCGACAACGGCGAACTGCTGCTGATCAAACGGACCAAGCCCGGGCAGCAGCCCTACTGGACGGCGCCCGGTGGCGGCGTCGAGAACACTGACGCCTCTGTGGAGGCGGCACTATATCGGGAGCTGGCCGAGGAATTGGGTGCGCGTGTGGCGGACGCGTCGCAGGTGTTCCTCGTCAGCATGCCCGCCGAGGGTGGGGTATCGCTGCAGCACATCTTCGCGGCACGCCTGTCGAAGATCGACGAGCAGGCCAGGAGCGGCGAGGAATACGCGGATCCCTCGCGCGGCGGCTACGAGCTCGAGCGCGTAGACCTGCGCAGCGACGCCCTCTCCGCGGTCGATCTGAAGCCAGCGGTGTTGAAAGAGTTCATCCTCGCCAACCGCGACGCGCTGCTGGCCGAGGTGGCCCTGGCCCCGTGACCGTCAGGCCGGCGCAGCTGCGTCGATCTGCGCGGCCAGCCCGTCGGCCCATCATCGGGAACCGACGTCTGGCGACGCCAGCTTCATGGATCGGGCACAGCCTGGGCGAAGCCCATACCGTTCGAGACCCGACCGCCAGACGGATTGTGACGTTAGTCACTGCTGACCACATTTGGGCTCGCTTGGCAAGGATCCCGACCTCATTTGGCCGTTACAGTCAAAGCGCGGAGCATGCCGCTCCAGATTCGCTCCTGCTTGACGTTCCATAACCACAGTGGACAGCCCGCGATGATCCACAAGGCCGTAAGTAAAACCGGCGCCCATTCGTGTTTCCGCAGGTAGAAACGCTGATGGGCGGCTCCCCCGACGTAGGGAACCGCCCATCGTGCCGTCGCGACGACAGGATTTGAACCTGCGACCCCTTGACCCCCAGGGTAGCCGCGAACCAGCTCCCGACCTGCGATAACAGCAGATCTGCAGGTCGTCGCGATGCAGCTGCCGTACGTTGAACTGTGTCCGGCGCAGTTCGCGGCCCATGTTGGCTCCAGATCGGCTCCAGCGACGATCACTCCAGCACGCGCCTATGCGCGATGTACGCATCGTCCCTCCAACGCGCGGACCACGCTGTGGCTTGTCACGCAGCCTCGGCCGGCCAACTGGTCCAGATCCGGATCGGTGAGCCAACGGCGAAGGTGGTCTTCGGCTAGGTGTGGGTGTTGCGCCAGCCGGATGTAGGCGGCAATCGCGGCGTTCTGTTCGGGGTAAGTGGGGTGGTCGGTTCCGTCACCCGGGACGAGCTGCTCGAGGTCATCACCCCCTCGCCCGCGGTCGGCTGGCCCAAGGCCGCGACCGCAGCCAACCATCGCGCGTACACCGGCCCACCGGGGACCAGCTGACCGACGCCAGGTCACAGTCCGCCGTCAGTCTCGCGCTCCTGTTTCACGCAATTCTATCGGCGAGTTCCGACTGCAGGACGTTCGTAAATCGGCGACCTCCGCGGTCAGCTGATGTTCACGACGTCCATGGGGAACGACCCCGGGGACTCGGCCCAGATCATCCGCAAGGCGATCGACGCCGGCATCAACGTCATCGACACCGCGGACGCCTACGGCGACTCCGAGGAGGTGGTCGACAAGGCGCTGGAAGGGTCGCCGGGACGATGTCGTGCTCGCCACCAATGCGGATGGGCTGGTCTGGGCCTGACCAACAGTGCAACGAGCGTCGCCTCACCGCCGCCGGGCCAGCGCCGGCTTGGTGGCGACCCGCAGCTGCGCGTGCTACCTCACGGGGCCCGGTTTCCCAACTCTCGGAAACTGTACGGCTGGTCCTGAGTTCGATGTCGACGCTGCCGGACTGGCTGCGCCAGCTGGCCGCCGTACCGGAGCTCGGCTGGCGGTCCAGCTCGGTCGGCGCGCCGGTCGTGACCGCGCGGACGAGCTCGGGGCGGACCAGCGCGTGCAGCGCCGTGGCGGGCGGCAGCGGCATCGCCTGCACGACGTCCTCGGCAACCCCCAGCAGCCGCGCCCGTTCCCGCGCCGCCAGCAGGCCCCGCCACGGCGCAGGCAGCTGGACCAGCCGGGAGAGCACCTCCGCGTCGACGAACACCGCCTGCCGGCCGGGCTGCGCGGGGTCGGGCCCGACGAACTCGACCACCGCAAACCGCTCCGGGAGGTCGGCGTTCAGCCCGGGCACCGCGTACAGGCGCGGCGCGTGCTCGGCCCAGGCCCCGTCCGGGTCGGCCCTCCGGTACGCGGGGTGCTCCGGCGCGACCTCCCGCATCGCCGGGCGCCGCTCGGCCAGCACCCGCAGCACCTGCGCGTGCTCGGCGTCGTCGAGCCGGGTGGGCGCGCCCGTGGCGCGGAGCACTGCGACCGCTCCGCCCTCGCGTGGGTCGGCCGGTGGGCCTCGCACCGGGTTCCCGGCGTGGCCCGCCGGATCGGCCCCGCCCGGCTCCACCGTGACCGTCCAGCCCGGCCCAGGGCCGGGGTGCAGCCACACCCGCTGCCCGGCAGCGGCGAGGTCGCGCAGCCCGGCCGTCGTCCCCACGTAGCGGCGCTGTCCACCCGGCCGCCCGACCGGCAGCGGCCCCGCGTCCGCCAGGGCGAGCGCCGGCTGGTCGGCGCCGGACGCGGCGACCCCGCGGGCCTGAGCCAGGTCCGCACGCAGCGCCTCGGGCAGGCGGCCGGCCCGGACGATCTCGGCGAACCGGTCGAGCCTGCGTTCGACATCAGCACGGCGTTCCGCACCGGGCACGACCGCGAGCAGCTGCTCGCGCGCCCGCGTCAGCTGCCGGAGCTGCGCGAGCACGTCCTGCTCCGTGAGCGCGCCGAAGACGGCCGCCGCACCCGGGGACCGGATCCGCAGGAACTCGTCGGGCGAGCCGTGGTCGGGCTGCAGGCCGCGGTCGAAGTCGACCCACCACAGCCTGCCGTCGGCGGCACGGACGAGGTTGGCGGCCCTCACGGCCAGCGCGTCGGTGTCGCCGATGAGCGCCGCCGCGGCGAACCCGGCGGCCACCTGGGCCCGCAGCGCCGCCGCGGCGAACCCGGCGGCCACCTGGGCCCGCAGCGCCGCCGCGGCGGCCCCGTGGAGGGAGGGGACCGGGCCGGCGACGTAGGTCCCGACCTCCACCAGCTCGCCCGCCCGCAGCACCACGGCACCGGTCGCGTCGTGCACGTCGTCGACGACCACGCCCAACGAGGTCGGGACCGCGCGCACGCCGGCGACCCGGAAGAGCGCCGCCGTGACGACCGCCGTGACCAGGTCCGCGACGGCGCGGTGGTGTACGACCAGACGGGACCCGTCGGCGGTGCGCACCAGCATGGTCGCGGGCCGGCCGTCGGGCAGCTCCTTGCTGCCCAGGGCCCGCTCGTGGACCACGGCGCGCAGCGGGCGCAGCAGCAGCCCGACCGGCTCGTCCACCACCGGCCCCGGCCCGGCCGTGACGTGCCGCCATCCGCCGGCGGCCGGGTCGTCGAGGGCGCGCAGGAGCTCGTGCTCCAGCCGGACCCGGGTGTCCAGGTCGAGCGCGGCGACCCGGGCGAGACCGGCCGCGTCCGCGACGACCCGGTTCCTCCCGGACTCCAGCAGGTACAGCACTCCCACCGGGCCCAGCCCCGGCACGTCGAGCGGAGCCGCGTCGAGCCCGTCGGCGACGGCGAACCAGTGGCCCTCGGCCCGCCACCACCCCTGCGGGCCTGCCGTGCGCTGCGCGGCGCCGTCGAGCCGGACCGCGTGCCGCTCCTCGAGTGCGCGCACCCGTGCGAGCACCGCCTCGACCGCCGCGGGCTCGGTGACGACCACGTAGCCGTCCGCGTGCTCGGCGAGCAGCGCGGCGCTGGGGCGGTCCTGCCGGATCCAGCGGTGCACCTCGACGGTGCCCGCGTAGGGGAGGTCGTGCAGGCCGCCCCACAGCACGTCGGCCCAGAGCCGCCACTGGCCGTCACCGGGGGCGGGGACGCGGATGTCCACGTGCTCGGCGGGCGACCGGGACACGTCGACGTCCAGGGCCCGCGCCTGCTGGGGGGTGAGCAGCAGCGGCAGGCCGCTGCGGTCGTGCCACCTGCGCAGGTAGCCGCCGAACGCGGGCGCGGCCGGGAGCCGGCTGCTGGTGTAGGGGGCCTCGCTCAGGGGCAGGAGGCCGTGCTCGGTCCGCAGGACCGCGAGCCGGGCGATCCGGTCACCGCGGCCGCCGGCCGGGGTGCGGCGCCACGCGTAGAGGACCGCGATGTCCGGGTGCAGCACGTAGGTCTTGGTGTGCTCGCGCATCACGCCGGTGGCGCAGTCGAGGCAGGACCCGCCGAGCCGCGGGTGGCCGAGCCGGAGGATCTCGACCGGGTCCGTCGCGACGCCCGCAACGACCTCGGTGCCCGCGGAGCCTTCGGCGGGAGCGCGGACCGAGCGCACGATGTCGGGCGGCGCGGAGTCGCGCAGCGGCCGCCCGGTCCGCTCGTGGGAGCGCGTCCCCCACTCCGTCCAGAAGGCGGCGGCGCGGTCCGTGGTGGCGCGGAAGTAGTGGGCGAGCAGTGCGTCGAACAGCGGGCTGCTCGAGCTGTGGTGGCCGATCAGCGCGTCCCACACGGGCGCGTCGAGCGGGTGCGGCAGCACACCGTCGGGGACGGGCACGCCGAGCTGGTGCAGGTACCCGGTGACCGCGTGGAGCTGCAGCTGCGTCGCGGCGGCGGTCAGCGCCGCAGGCCGGGCCGGCGGGGCCCGCGCGGCCAGGGTGTGCCGCAGTGAGTCGACGACACCGAACACGACCTCGTGCAGCGGGTCGGTCAGGACGGGCGCGACCCGCTCCAGACCCCGCACCAGGTCGAGCCAGGCGCCGATGAACTGGGCCCGGTCAGCGCGCCATCCGCGGTCCGGCATCGCCGCCAGCAGCCCGTCGACGCCGTCGCGGTGCAGGTCGAGGCCAGGGTTGACGGTCCACCGCACGAGCGCGGCCAGTGCGCTCTCCGAGCGCCTGCTCTTCGGGAGCTCGGCGAGCCACGCCGGGGCACCGGTCGCGACCGTCGCGAGCGCCAGCGCGAGCCGGTCCCGGCGCGTCCCGCGGGCCCAGAAACGGTCGAGCCACGCGGGCGCCGAACCGCTGTCCGCGGCCAGCGCGCCGGCGAGCCACCCGGGTTCGGCCAGGAACCGCCACTGGTCGCCGTCGTCGCCGATCTGTTGGGCGAGCACCGCGAGGATCCGGTCGAGCACCACGACACGCAGCGGCCCGGGCCGGGCGGCCGGCCGCTGCGCGAGCAGTGCGAGCAGCCGCCAGCTCGCCGCCCACGCGGTGACGGTGTCGCTCCAGTCGACGTAGGCGAACCGCCACACCGCCTGCATCTCGGCCAGCTCGGCCCGGGCGGCGGCGACCGGCCCGCGCAGCTCGGGCGCGATCGCGCCCCCGCCCGGCAGCCGGGCCAGTACCTCCATGCCGAACTCGACCTCGACCAGCGGGAGCAGCAGGGTGGACTTCCAGCCCGTGCCGGTCAGCACCCTCTGCAGCTCGCCGCCTGCCACCGCGAACACGTCCGCCGACCGCGCGAGCAGCGCGCGCTGTCCGGCGGCCGTCCGCAGGTCCGGCACGCCGATCGCCGAGCCGACGGCGGTCCACAGCCGCCCGTCGCCTGCCTCCGCATCACCGGCGACGAGGTCGAGCACGTGGACGGGCACCGTGAAGCGGGCCGTCGGAGCGTCCCCGTCCCGGTCGAGCAGCCCGGCGCCCGCGAGGTGGGCGAGCGCGGCGGGCAGCGCCGGGCCCGCGCGACCGGCGAGGGACCTTAGCTCGCGGGCCGGGGCTCCGCCGGGGTGGGCCGCGACCAGCCGCAGGACCTGCACCCACGGCAGCACCGCGGCGAGCCCGTCCACCTGGCGTTCCCGGGCGTCGGCGAGCTCGCGCAGCACCGCCGCCGCGTCCAGCGCGGTAAACCGGGCCGCACGCCGGGCGCCCTCGGCCGTGAGGCGGTCGGACGCCGCCGCGGCGGGCTCGCCGTCGGCGAGTGCAGCGGCGAACGTCGTGGCCGTGTCGGCCGCGAGGAGCAGCCACGACCGCCGGACGTCCTCCCGCCAGGCTGCGTCGACCCAATCGATCTGACCGTCCATCCGCACCAGCGCGTCGGCCGCTCCGGCGAGCCCGGCACCGGCCAGCACCCGCCTCAGCCCGGCGCCGTCCGCTGTCGCGGGGTCGGTCGCGAGCCGGGCGATCCCGAGCCCCGCGGCCACGGCTGCCGCATGGGCGTCGTGCCCGGCGACCGGCGTCCCGGTCAGGTGGTGGCGCACCTCGTGGGCGATCAGTTGGTGCCACCACTCCATGCCGAGCCGGTCGGCAGCGAGATGGTCGGCGATCTCGCGCGCCATCGCCACGGTCAGGACGACGACCCCGCCGGCGGCGACCGGGACGGCCGGGTCCCGCCAGCCGAAGGCCACAAGCCGGTCCAGCACCCCGGCCGGGCCCGCCGGTGCGGCACCGTCGAGGACCAGGACCGGCGGGGCCCCGGGCGGCCCGCGCGGCATCCCCGCCACGACCGCGTCGAGCGGCCGCAGGTGCCCGGCCACCGTGGGCAGCCACGCCAGCAGCGCGTCACGGTCGGCGGCGGACAGCCCGCCGATGGCCACCGCTCCCCCGTCGGCGCCTCCGCCCGGACGTGCGAACCGGTCGAAGGTCACGGCGTGCTCGGCGGTGAACAGGTGGATCCAGTCGAAGCCGTCCGGGTGCGCCACCCGCACCCGGTCCAGCACGGCGGCCAACTCCTCGGCGGTGGCGGGCGTGCGCGCCCAGATCGCCAGCCTGCCCAGCGACCCGAGCTCCCCGGCCGCGGCGACGGCCTGCCCGGCCAGCTCGTCCACGGGGCGCCCCGACACCGCACCGAGCAGCGCCGGGACCCCGTCCACCCAGGGCAGCCCGGCCCCGCGGATCTCGACCTCGGTGCCCCGGGCGCGCAACGCCGCCGCGACGTCCTCGACGGTGGCGGTCGACTCGTCCGCGGCCGGCGCCGGTCGCGGGGCGTTGCCGGGCGGGTCGGCGCGCGGCCGGGAGGGCTCGGGGCCGGTCCGGTCCGCAGGGTGCAGCGCCCGCTGCAGGGCCGGGAGCACCCGTCCGGGCGGGGCGCCGCGCAGGTCGAGCACCCACGGCTCGCTCGTCGCGTCGTCCACGTGGCCCGCGGGCAGGCTGATCTCCCACTGGCCATGCCCGTACGTCCCGTCCCGCCAGCCGTGGACCTGCACGTCGGCGCCGGTCCCGACGAGCTGCCGCAGCCGGCCAGGGCTCACCAGGCGCATCAGCCGGGATTCCTGCTCCGGCCGGTCGGCCGCACCGGCGAGCGCGCGCTCGGCGTGCACGGGCAGGTAACCGTCCGCCGGGCGCGCGTCCTGCGGGTACCGGGACGCCGCGGCATCGGCCGCCCGCTCCAGGTCGCCCAGCAGGGGCTCGGGCAACCGGGCCTCGGCCGCCATGCGCCGCACCCGGTCGAGCCGCGCGGCGAGCATCCGCCGCCACACCCCGCCCGGCACGCCGGACAGCAGCTGCTCCCGCAGCCGCGACACGTGCTCCAGCTGCGCCAGCACGTCGGCGGGCAGCAGGCGGCCGTAGATCTCCGGCCGCGACCCGATCCGCAGCCCGCGCTCGAACGGGCGCGCGTGCCGCCCGACCGGCAGCGACTGGTCGAAGTCGAACCACCACAGCCGCCCGTCCGCGGTGCGGATCCGGTCGTCCTCCGTGGCGCGCATCAGATCCGAGTCCTGCAGCAGCGCCGTGATCACGAACTCCCCGGCCACCTGCGCCCGCTGCATGCCGCTGCCGGGGGCGTCCAGCTCGGGCGCGGCCCCGTCGAGGAACTCGCGCACCACCAGCACGTCCCCGGCCTCGACGACGACCCGGCCCGCGCCGTCCAGGACGTCCTCGCTCGCCATCGCGAGCCACGCCCGGGCGGTCGGCACGCCGGCCCGCGCGGCGAACCCGGCCGCGGTGACCGCGGCGACCGTCACAGCCGGGTCGTGCCCCCACTGCATGGGGGCGACCAGCCTGCCGTCCGTGTCCCGGAGCAGGAGCACCTTCGGCCGCCCGCCGCGCACGGTCTCCGCAGTCAGCGCCCGCACGAACGTCACGCCGTCGAGCCGGTGCAGCGGCAGGCCCGGCGCATCGGCGACCGCGTCGACGGCCGCCGGCTCGTCGCGTCGCCACATCTGCTCCGCGGGCCGGTCGGGGTGCCGCCACCGCAGCAGGACGTGCTCCTCCAGGGCGACCCGGACGTCCTGCTCCAGCTCCCGCAGCCGCGCGAGGAGCGCCGCGTCGACGAGCACGCGGCCGCGCTCCCGGTCCACGACGTAGACGACGGCGAGCCGGTCGAGGCCCCGCGCGTCGAGCGTGCGGTCGACGGCCCCGGCGAGCCCGTCGGCCTGCACGGGTTCCAGGCCCTCGGTCACCCAGTGCCCGAGCGGGCTCACGACGTCCACCACCGACTGCCCGGCGGGGCGCACGCCACCCCGCTCCTCCACGGTGTGCACGGCGTCCAACACGGCGGCGGCGACCGCGGGGGCGGTCTCGTCCACCCACCGGGCCGCCCGCCGGCCGCGGGTGCTCACCGCGAGCAGCGCCACCCGTGCCGCGTCCCGGACGGCGAGCAGCTCGTCGACCAGCGTCTCCGCATCGCGGTCGTGGTCGGCGCCGTCGCGCCCCCCGCCCAGGTGGAAGCCCACCTCGTGGCCGATCAGCCGGTTCCACCAGTCCTGGCCCAGCCGCCCGGCAGCCAGATGACCGGCGATCTCGCGCGCCATCGCCGCCGTCAGGACGACGACCCCGTCGGAGGCGGCGGGCACGCGCGGATCCCGCCAGCCGAAGGCCACGAGCCCGTCGAGCGCGCCGGCCGGGGCCGCGGGAGCGGCGGCGTCCAGGACCAGCACCGGCGGGGCCTCCGGAGGCCCGCGTGGCATCCCCGGCACGACCGCGTCGAGCGGGCGCAGGTGCCCGGCCACGGTCGGGAGCCACGCCAGCAGCGCGGCCCGCTGCTGCGCCGAGCCCCCGCCGATGGCGACCTGCCCGCCGTCCGGGCTCCCCGTCGTGGCGGGCCGCAGCGGGATCACCACAGCCGTCCGGTCGTCGGTGCCGCCACGCCGCGCGGCCTCGTCAACCAGCCGGCGGGCGGCGGCGGCGGGGTCGTGCAGCGCGGCGGGCACGTCCAGCGCCGCGGCGAGGTCGGCCGGGCCCCGGAACAGGTCCGACGCGCCGTCGGTGAGCAGCACCAGCAGCCCCGGTCCGGACACGGTCACGGTCGCCACGGCCGGCTGCGGCGCAGGCTCCTGACCCAGCCAGCGGGTGCTCACCGAGGTCGGCCGCACCGGCGCCTCGCCCTCGACGGTCTGCGCCGTCGCGAGGTTGTCGTCCGTGGTCAGCAGCTCGACACCACCGTCGTGGCGCACCAGGTAGGCCCGGCTGTCGCCGACGGCCGCCACCGCGACACGCCCGCCTGCGCCCGCCACGGCCGCGATGAAGCTGGTCGTGTCCGGGTCCAGCTCGCCGGGAGCCGGGGTGGCCGACTGTGCGGCCGCGGCGAACACCGCCCGCGCCACCTGCTCGGGCCCGGCGGCGTGGGGCTGGCGGGCCGCGGCGTCGATCCCGGCGGTCACCGCCGCCTCGGAGACCGGCACCGTCCCGGCCGTCCCACCCTGCCGGTCGGCCAAGACACCGACCACGCGGGCCGCCGTCGCAAGTCCTCGCCAGGCATCGCCGCCCGCTCCCTGCCCGGTCCGCCCCTGCTCGCTCGCCGCGCCCAGCGCTGGCCCACTCGGACCGGCCACGCTCTGCACGCGGAGGCCGCCGCCGACCTCGTGCGGCTCACGCAGCTGCGGGGAGGACTCGATGATCGCGTCGACGGTCTCGTTGTTGGCCCGGATCGCGGCGAGCAGCCGCTCCCGCAGCGCCGCCAGCTGCTCGCGCCGCTGGGCGACGAGCTGCCGCGGGTCGACCGGGACCCCGCCGACGGTGAAGATCGCGGAGTACCAGGGCACCAGCACGGGCACCCGCCCGTCGGCCTCGGCCTGCCGCAGCCGCGCCAGCTCGGCCTCCACGATCCCCAGCTGCGCGCGCTGCCTCGTGACCTCGGCCCGGATCCGCGCCATCGCGCGCCGCTTGAGCCGCAGCTCGTGCCGGGCCGCCCGCTCCGGCATGCCCGCCGCCCACCGCCGGACCGGGCGGGGCACCAGCCCCAACAGCCCACGGCCCGCCGCCTGCAGCCCGCGGCGCACCCGTCCCGGCTCGGGCCGGGCGAGCCCGCGGGCGAGGTCGCCGGTGTTGATCATGTTGACCGCGACGACCCGGCCGTCCCGGACGACCTTCACCTTCTGCAGCGCCCAGCGGATCTCGCCGAAGTTGGGCTGTTCGAACTGCGCAGGCCCGATGCCGACACCGACGTGGAACTGGACCATGTACTCCAGCACGCGCCAGGTCGACACGGCCCAGTCGTGGCCGACGACCCAGTTGCCCACCCGCCGCACCGGGTGCCACCCGACCATCCGCGGCGACTGCGCCGTGCGCTCCAGCGGCTTGCCCGGCACGTGGAAGTGCACCACCAGCAGCCCGACGCGGAAGTGCCCGAAGAACGACACCATCACGTCACCGCGCACCAGCGGGAAGAACCCGAGGACGCGGTTGCGCCGCTTCGTCGTCGCGCCGAAGTGGTCGGCGGTGTCGAGCACGGTCAGGAAGCCGTAGTTGCCCGCCGTGCCCTTGAACCCGAGCTCGATGTGCTCCCCGAGCGGGACGGCCACGACGGACGAGACCATCACCCGCGGCCCGAACGTCCCCGCCCGGTTCCACACCGTCGAGGCGCGGACGACCCAGCCCCGCAGCCGCTCCCGCAGCGTCAGCCTGCCGTTCGCGCCGGCGGCCGGGCGCGGAAGCTTCGCGTGCAGCAGCTGGAACATCCACTCCCCGGCCGGGCCGAGCAACTCCTGCAGCCAGGTCGGGTAGAACCGCCGCTCGGTGACGAACCGCTCCCACCACGGGATCCGCGGCGTCGCGGCGGCCTGCTCCAGCACCCACGCCGGCGGGGACCACACGAGCCGCAGCCCGGCCACCGTGTCGATCCACCAGGCCCGGACCGCACGCCCCGCCCGAGCCGCGACGAGCCCCGCCCACAGGCCGCCGACCTGCACCTCGATCGGCAGCAGCGACCACCCGAACCGCGCGGCGGACCGCAGCGCGGGGACCACCCGGTGCCGCAGCCCGGGCACCGCGCGAGTGACCGCGCCGCCGCGGCCGCGGGCCTGCGGGCCCCGACCGGCCCGCCACATCGCGAACCGCTGCCACAGCATCAGCCCGCCGAGGCCGGCCGCGACGATCCCGGCGATCACCCGGGCGGCACCGGTCAGCACCTCGACCGGCGGCCCGCGGATCGACGGCCCGTCGCCGGGTCGCGGCAGGGCCGTCGCGGTCGGCGACGGCGAGGGCGCCGGTGCTTCCGGCCGTGCCGTCGAGGGCGGAGGCGAGGGCGTGCCCGGCTCCCCGGACCGGCCCGGCCGCCTCGGCACGGCCAGCTGCTCGCCGATGTCGATCGCGTCCCGGCTCGCCACCGTCGGGAACCGGGCGGGCAGCGCTCGCGCGAGGTCGGCTGCCGACAGCCGGAACCGGTAGGCGATCACCGTGAGCGTCTCCCCCCGCTGCACCGTCCAGCTCCCGGACCAGTTCGCGGGGACCCGCAGGCGCTCGCCGGAACGGATGAGGTGGCGGTCGGCGGCGTCCGGGAACCGGCCCGGGTTGGCCGCGACGAGGGCGTCGACCGGCATCCCGAGCCCGGCCGCCAGCCGGGACAGCGTGTCGCCGTGCACGACCAGCAGCTCCACTCCCGTCGTCCGGACCGACACGACTGCGGCGGGATGTGCGGGCCCTGCGGCGAACACGGCCGGTGCGGCGGGGGCGACGACCAGCGCCGCGGCGCCGAGCAGCGGCCCGACGACCCGGGCGGCGAGGGCGACCGCACGTGCCGGGCCACCGAGCCCGGCCGCACGGTTGATGCGCCGGACCAGGTCGTCGGCGTGCTGCCGGTGCGCGCGCTCGTCGTGCGTCCGGGGCGTGAGGTGGAAGTCGCGCTCGTGCGCGAGCACCGGCCCCCACAAGCCGGTGCGGGTCAGCACGCGCCCCCGCTCGACGGGCACGACGATCACCGAGGTACCCGAGCCGGTGTCGCGCCAGCTGAACGCCCACAGGCGTCCGGCGAGATCGGCCGCCGTGGCCCGGTCGACGCCGTCGCGACGCAGCAGGCGGGCGATGTCGGCCGTGCGCGGCAGGAGCAGCTCCTCGCCCGTCCGCACGGCGGCCGGTGGCGGGCCGCGGTTGCGCAGGCCGCCGGGCGCCCAGCGGCGCGCCGCCGGGGTCTGCCGCAGCGCGGCGAGGGAGCGCTGCACGAGCCGGGTCTCCGCACCGGTGAAGCCGCCGTCGGCGAGCGGGCCTGCCCGGTCGCCCGCGGTCCGCGGGTCCCAGTACCGGACGCTGTCGATGACCTCGGTGGGCAGGGAGGTCGGCTCCGACCAGGCCAGCGCGTCGGCGTAGATGAGGGCGACCCCGTCGGCGGGGATCTCGAGCATCATCGCCCGCCGCTGCGTCCCCGCCGGAACGGTGAGCACCTCGGGCTCGCCCTCGGCCGGGTTCACCAGTGCCGGGAAGATCAGCGGCCGGCCGGTGGCCTCCGCCCACGTCTGCAGCCAGGCGCCGAACGCAGGGCCGAAGTCGAGGGTCGCGCTCGTCGCGGGGGCGCTCACCACCAGGATCCCGGCGTCGGTCACCAGCGTGGAGAGCCGGGCCAGCCGCTCTCCGCGGGTGCCGTCCGGGTTACGGGCCCAGGCCTGCACCACCACCGCCCGCGGGTGCAGGACGTGACCCTGGCTGTAGGCGCGCATCTCGCCGACGACGCAGTCCAGGCAGGACCCGCCGAGCCGCGGATAGCCCAGCTGCAGGATCTCCAGCGGGTCGCGCTCGGCACCGACCAGCACCTCGACACCTCGGCCGCGGCCGCGCGCGGTCGCGACGACGTCCGCGGGAGCGGTGTCCCGCGCGACGAACGGCTCCGTCCCGTCCCCGGCAGGCAGCTCGGCGCGCCAGCGGAGCCAGAACGCCCGCGCCGCCGCGACGCGGTCCCCGGTGACCTGCCAGGTCCGCAGGTAGCGGGCAAGTAGCGCGGCGAACCGTGCGTTGTGCTCCGAGTGGCTGCCGATCAACACCTCCCACAGCCGCTCGCCAGGCCGGAGCGGCAGCGTCCGCTCCTCCGGCGCGGCCGGGCCCACCCGCAGCCCGACCGCGGGCCCGCCGTCGTCGACGGCGTCGATCTCGGTGATCCAGGCGTCGGTGACGATCCGCTGCAGGTGCTCGGTGCCGCGCTCGACCAGCGCCGCCCGCTGCGCCGGTGGCGCGGCGGCGAGGTCGGCGGCGAGCCCGGCCATCAGCCGGGCGACCGCCTCGCGCGCGGTGGCCCGGTCCGCGGGCCGCTCGGCGACCTCGGCGAAGAAGTCGAACCGCTGGCTCGTCTGGACCGCGTCGAGCAGCCCGATCCATGCGCCGAAGAAGAGCGGCCGGTCGGTCTTCCACCCCACCGGCGGCGCCAGCACGAGCAGCTGCTCCCCGATCTCGCGCAGCGGCTCCAGGTGCCCGTCGAGGTGCCAGGTCACCAGCTCCATCAGCCGGTGCTGGGCGCGGCGCCGCTTCGGCAGCTCGCCCACCCAGGCCGCCGCCCCCGTCGCGGCGGCCAGCAGCCCGAGCGCGAGCCGATCCCGGCGCGTCGCCCGGCTCCAGTGCTTGGCCAGCCAGGTCGGCTCCCCCAGCGCCACGGCGAGCCATCCGGCGGCGTCGAGGAACGACCAGTCCTCGCCCTTCCTGAACGGCTGGTTCATCCGGCCCGCGATGCCGTCGAGGAGCCGGCGGTCCGCGACCGTCCACTCCGCCCGCGGCGTCGACGCGAGCCGGGCCAGCTCCTCCCAGGCTCCCCGCCAGAACGCGACGTCCGCGGCCGGCCTCGCCAGCAGCCGGGCCCCTCGCAGCTCGTCGACGAGCGCGGCGGCGTCCGCGTCGTGCCCGTGGGCGTCCCCGGCCCCACCCAGGTGGAACCGCACCTCGTGCTCGACCAGGCGCGCGAACCAGTCGGTGCGCAGCAGGTAGGCGGCGGCGAGGCGGCCGAGCTCGGCAGCCGTCCGGTCGGTCACGACGACGACACCGCCCGCGGCCAGCGGCACACCCGGGTCGAGCGACCCGAACGCGACCAGCCGGTCCAGCACCCCGGTCAGCCCCGCAGGCACCTGGCCCGCGAGCGCCGCAGTGTCCAGCACCAGCACCGGCGGCCCGCGCGGCATCCCGGCCAGCACGCCGTCCGCCGGACGCAGGTGCTCGACCACGCGCGGCAGCCACGCCAGCAGCGCATCCCGCTGCTCGTCCGACAGCCCACCGACCGCCACCGCGCCGCCGGTCGCGGCGCCACCGGTGGTCTGCGTTGTCCCGACCGGGATCACCACGGCCGTGCGGTCGTCGATTCCGCCCAGCGCGCGGGCGGCGTCGACCAGCTGGCGCGCGCCCCGCTGCGGGTCGCGCAGCGCGGCGGAGACGTCGATCGCCGCGGCGAGCTCGGCCGGGGTGCGGAAGAGGTCGGAGACGCCGTCGGTCACGAGCACCAGCAGGCCCGGCTCGGTGACGGTCACGGTGACCACGCCCGGCTGCGGCGCAGGCACCTGGCCGAGCCAGCGGGTGCTCACCGAGGTCGGCCGCGACGGCACCGGCCCCTCCGCGGTCTGCGCGGCCGCCATGTTGTCGTCCGTGGTCAGCAGCTCCGCGGTGCCGTCGCGGCGCACCAGGTAGGCGCGGCTGTCGCCGACCCCCGCCAGCACGACCCGGCCGTCGCCGGTCGTCACGGCGGCGAGGAAGCTCGTCGTGTCCGGATCGAGCACGCCCGGCGCCGGCGTGGTCGCCGCGGAGGCGGCGTCGAAGACGGCCTGTGCGACCTGCTCGGCCGAGGCCCCTTCCGGCTGTCGCCCGGCCGCCGCGATTCCCGCTTCGGTCGCCACGACGGACGCCGGCGCCGGCCCGGACGTGCCGGCCTGCTGGTCGGCCACCATGGCGACGACGCGACCCGCGTGAGCACCGCCGCGCCAGGCGTCACCGCTCGCGGCGCCTGGGCGGCCCGGCTCGGTCGCCGCACCGAACGCGCGAGCACCACCGGTCACGGCGGCGGGCGATCGGCCCGCGGGCAGCGCCGCGGCCTCGACCGGAACCCCGAGCGCGGTCAGCGACTCGACGATGGCCTTCTCCAGCTGCCGGTTGTCGCGGATCGCCGCCACCAGCTCGGCGCGCAGCGCCACCAGCCGCGCCCGCTGCATCTCCAGCAGGTCACGCGGGTGCAGCGGCGTCCCGGCCAGCGTCGACATCGTGCTGTACCAGGGCACGACGACCGGCAGCGCGCCCGCGGCGAGCGCCTCGTCGAGGCGGGCCAGTGCGGCGCTCACCTCGACGAACCCGGCCCGCTGCCGCTCCAGCTCGGCCCGGAACCGGCCGAGCATCCGCTGCCGGTGCCGCACCTCGTACCGCGCGCCCCGGGCCGCCACCCGCTGCGGCAGCCCGGCGAGGTAGCCGCGCACCCGGGCCGGCAGCACCCGTCCGACGCCGCGGGCGGCCGCGGAAAGCACGCGCCGGAGGCCGGCGCCGGGGCCCTTGATCATGTTGATCGTCACGACGCGCCCGTCGCGACGGGTCACCCGCACGGTCTGCAGCGACCCGCGGTACTCCACCCAGTTCGGCAGCGCGTCCTGCGCGGGCCCGAGCCCCAGGCCGAACTGCGACTGCGAGATGAAGTCGAACACCCGCCACGTCGAGAGCGCGAAGTCGTGGCTCCGCACCCAGTTCACGACCCGCCGCACCGGGTGGAACCCGACCAGCCGCGGAGTGGCCGCCACCTGCTCCAGGGCCTTGCCCGGCACGTCGAAGTGCAGCAGGAACGGCTCGATCCGGAACGAGTGCCCGACCGCGATGCGCAGCGACACCCGGACCACCGGGAACGCCCCGATCGACCGGGTCTTCTTGGTCGTCCGCCCGGCCACCTCGGCCTGGTCGAGCACCGTGACCACACCGATGTTCCCGGCGCTCACCCGCAGCGAGACGTCCACCAGCGCGTCGAGCCACCCGGGCAGCGGCAGCCGGAACACGAGCGGCGGCAGGTACGCAGGCGTCATGCCGCCGGTCGCCGCACGGTTGTAGATCAGCCGGGCGACGACCTCGCGCGCCCGGGAGATCCGCTCGCGCAGCGTCAGCCGCCGACCCTGGACCGGGGCCAGCTTGTCCTTGCGGGCCAGCTTCAGGTGCAGCAGCTGGTCGACGAACTCGCCCGCCGGGCCCAGGATCTCCTGCAGCCACGGCGCGTAGAGACGGTGCTCGACGTCGGCGTTCACCCGGGTCCGCTGCGACGGTCCAGCCCGCTCGAGCACCCACGCCGGCGGGGACCACACGAGCCGCAGCCCGGCCACCGTGTCGGCCCACCACGCCCGGACCGCCCGGCCCGCCCGCGCCGCGACCAGCCCGGCCCACAGGCCACCGACCTGCACCTCGATCGGCAGCACCGACCACCCGGACCGCGCCATCGACCGCACCGCCGACGCCACCCCGGGCCCGCCCGCAGGCCGCGCGGCCACGCCCGACCGCGGTCCGGCCGGGACCACGCCACCGCCGGTCGCCACCGACCCCTGGCCGCCCCGCCGCACCGCGAGCCGCTGCCGCAGCAGCACCCCGCCCCGGCCCGCGGTGGCCGTCGCCCGGCGCAGGGCCGCCCGGAAGCGAGCCGCCGGGGCCGACGCCGCCCGGGCCTGCAGCAACGCGGCGACCAGCTCGGCGGCGGAGGCGTCGTGCCGGGCCCCGGTGTGCTCGACCGCGTCGAGGTGGAACTCCCGCTCGTGGGCGAGCACGTCCCGCCACCACCGCTCCGGCAGCCGCCCGCCGGCCAGGTGACCCTCGATCTCCGCGGCGGTGTCCCGGAAGACGAACACCACGCCACCGGCCGGGGACCGGCCCGGCGAGTTCCAGGCGAACGCGACGAGCCGGTCGCGCAGCGCGTCGAGCCCGGCGGCCCGCCGTGCGGCCGTCGGCACCACGAGCACGGTCGGCCCCGGCGGGCCGCGCGCGAGGTACGGGAACCGGCGCCCGTCCAGCGGGCGGGCGGCGGCGGCCATGGCGGGTGCCGCGGCGAGCAGCGCCCGGTGCTCCTCCTCGCTCAGCCCGCCGACGGCCACCGCCCCGCCCGCACCCGCGGGGAAGCCGATGCCGTGGCGGGCGAACGCGGCCCGGCCGAGGGCGAGCACTGCGCGGTTCTGGGTGTCGGTGTTCCCGCCGTGGTAATGCCCGCTCTGCACGTCGATGTGGACGCCGGTGACGGCGCCGTCGGGGTCGCGGGTGAGGCGGGCCTCGCCGGCTGCCAGCACGGACTGCCCGTCGGCCACGACCGGGTGTTTGACGAACACCTCGCCCGCCGGGCGCGCGAACGCCGTGCGCGGGGCCACCCAGAGGCTGCCGTCGGTCAGCAGCGCCCAGATCACCGTCCCGGACCTGAGCATGATCTGCTCCGCAGCCCTGGTCCCGACCGGGGCCGGGACGACGAGTGCGGCCATCGCCTCGCGCAGTTCGGGGGCGAAGGTCCGCGGCGACCGGTTGGCGAAACGGGACGCCGCCGCGAGCCGTGCCTGCCAGCTCGGGTCGACGGGTGCGGGACGCACGGCGGGTGGGGTGAGTCCCGCCGCGGTCAGGAGCTCCCGGATCAGCGCCGCCGGCACGGCGACACCGGCGGCGCCCGCGGGAAGCACGCCGACGAGCCGCTCGGGCTCGCCCGCCCGCGCCGGGGTGACGACCACACCGGGCCCGGTGCCGCCGTCCCAGCCGAGACCGGTCACCGGGACTCCGGTGCCCTCGCCCGCAGCGGTGACCGCGGCGCTGACCACGACGGTCCGGTCGGAGTCGCTGTGCTGCTGCCCCTCCAGGTACTGGACCACGAGCCGCACGTCCGGGGTCGCGGCCACCACGACCGGCTCGCCTGCCCGCGGCGCGGGCGCGAGCCCCAGCGGCGCTGCCGACAGCTCGGACAGCAGCGGGTCCTCGATCCGCAGGACCGCGAGTCCGGCCGCCGCCCGGCCCGCCGGCCGCGGCAGGACGGTGCCGGTCAAGTGCAGGATCTGCCCGGCCGCGCTGACGCTGACCCGGCGGGTCGCGCCGCCCGTGCCCGGGAGCCGGAACCGCGACGGCGCCTCGGTCAGGTGCGCCACCACGTAGCCGACGGCCCCGTCGGTCCACAGCAGCACACCGACGTCCGCGGGCCCGTGGGCGTCCGACCTGGCGACGTCCACCAGCCGGTCGAGGACGGCCGGGGCGAGCCCGCCGAGTTCGCGGCCCTGCAGGGCCCGCCGCCCGGACTCGCCCTGGACCGGGCGGAACACCGGCTCCGAACGGGTCCCGAAGACGAACGGGTCGGCCAGCGGGGGCAGCCACGGCAGCGGCGCCACCTCGTGCAGCTGCGCCTCCGACAGCTCCGGCCCGGCCGTGCGGGTCAGCCCGTGCAGGAAGAGCGCGCGGCGGGCGGCCGGGCTGGGACCACCGCCGAGGCGGGCCAGCACCAGCTCGGGATCGGCCAGCACCGTCTCCAGCACGCTCGGCTCGGCGCCGCGCAGCGTCGCGAGCACCTCGGTGTCGAGGTACAGCCAGCCGTCGCCGGACGCCCAGATCCAGACGTCGCCGCTCTCGCCCACCACCTGCAGCCGCGCGGTCAGCGCGTGGATCGCCCGCACGCCGAGGGCGCGGTGCGCGCCGAAGTCCTGCGCGGTGAGCCCGCCGGTGAGAGCGGGGATCTCCGGGGCGCCGGCCGGGATCTCCTCCGCCACCGGCGCCCGGGCGGCCACCGCGCCGATGACGGCGCGGCGGCGCGGCGAGAGCTCGCCGGAGCCCGCCGTCGCGTCCCCGGCGTCCGGCAGTAGCGCGTCGATCTCGGCGAGCAGGTCACTGCCCCAGCCCATCGGCCCGGGTCCGTCGGCACGGGCGCCCCGCAGCTGCGCGGCCAGCGGCGCGGTGTGAGCGTCGTGTCGGGCCCCGGTGTGCTCGGCGCCGGCCAGGTGGAACTCGACCTCGTGCCCGAGCACGGCAGGCCACCAGTTCGTGTCCAGCAGGCCGCGGGCGGTCAGCGTGTCGAGTTCGGCCAGCGTGTCGGCGAAGACCAGCACCACGCTGTGCGGGGCGTGCACCGGGTCGGTCCACCCGAACGCGACCAGCGAGTCCGCCAGGTCGCCCAGGCCGACCGCGGACCGCACGGCCACAGGCACGACCTGCACCGGCGCGGCCGGCGGCCCGCGCGCCAGGTGCGGGTAGGCCGACGGGTCCAGGGGACGGGATGCCCGCAGCAGGGCCGGTGCCACGCGGACCACCCGCTGCCGGGTCGGCTCGTCCATCGGGGTGGCGGAGAACCCGCCGCCGGTCCCGGCGGCCGGCGGGAGGGCCGCGGGCGCCGCGAGCTCGGCGGGGTCGACCCGCACGACCACCGCGGTCTTGTTCCCGCTGCCCAGCGGCTGGACGGTGTCGATCAGCCGATCGGCGGCCGCGGCCGGGGTCGGCGCGGTCCGGACGATGTCGCCGAGGTCGGCGCGGTTGGGGTGCTGTCCGGCCCGGTCCGGGTAGAAGTCGTGCAGCTCGTCCGTGGTCAGCACCACGGTGACCGGGCCGGTGACGTCGCGGACGACGACGGTGGGCCGGTGGTCGGCGCCCCGGCCGACCCAGCGGGTGACGAACTGGACCGGGTGCTCGGCGGGCGTGCTCTCGTCCCGGTTGACCACGCTCCACGTGTGGTCCTCGGTGGCCTGCGCGATCCCGTCCCTGGTCACCAGGTAGCCGCGGCCGTCCCCGACGCCGACGAACACAGCGCGCGCGGTGTCCGGGCCGGTCGGGGTGATGACCACGAGCAGGAACGCGGCGATGGCCGGCTCGGCGGCCGCGGCCCGGGCCGCCGCGTGGTACGCCTCGCGCGCGAGCCGGTCGGCCGGGACCGCCGGGTCGGCCGCGAGCGCGGCCTCCATCGCGGCGCGCACCGCGACCTGCGAGACCGGGACGCGGCCGCCGAGGTAGCCCTGCTGGTCGGCCACCGCCGCGACGATGCGCCCACCGGCCGTGCGCGCCGACCGGAGCACCACGGCGCCCATCGCGTCGACGTTGCGGTTCGCCGGGTGCCCGGGATCGGTGCGGCCCGCCACCGGCCCGAGGTCGAAGCCGACGCGACCGGCGCCGGACCCGGTCCGGTCACCGGGAAGGATCTCGGACGCGACCACGCCTGCGGCGGTGCCCGGCCGGGACGCCACCAGGGCCGGCTCGACCGGTGACGCACCCGCGATCGGGGCGAGCGGGCTGCCGGGGCCCTCCTCGATCGCGCCGCGGACGCCCATGTTGTGGTCGATCGCCGCGCGCAGCCCGTCCCGCAGCCGGCGCAGCTGGTTCCACCGCAGGGTCAGCGCCGCCAGCCACGGGTCGTTCGGGACGGCCAGCAGCGCCGGGTTCTGCAGCAGCCGCTGCGCGATCAGGCGTTCGAGCCGTGCCGTCGCGGCCTCGACCCGCTCCAGGCGGGCGAGCTGCCCGCTGACCGCGCGGTCCAGCACGCGCAGACCCCGGGCCCGCAGCGTCTGCTGGTAGGCGGCGCCCCGCGCGGCCCGGAACCCGAGCCAGCGCTCCCACGCGGCCACGGCGCGCCGCTGCGCCCCGTCCGGCAGGGCGCGGCCCACGAACCGGACGGCGCCGCCCAGCGCGCGGCCGAGGGCCTGCGAGACGTCCGCGACCAGGTTGATCGTGCGAACCCGCTCGCCGTGGCGGTAGACCTCGATCGTCTGCCCCGAGATCCGCCACTCGACGAAGTTCGGCAGCATGTCGTGCCGCGGCCCGATCCCGAACACCAGGTGGAACTGGGTCATGAACTCGAACGGCTTCCACGACCACGGCTTCAGGTCGGTCACCCGGAGCCAGTTCCAGATCCGCCACGGCAGGTTAAACCGCTGCAGGCCGGCCTGCAGCGGGGTGTCGACCTTCTGCTCCCACTTCTTGCCCGGCACCGCGAACGTGACGAACCCGAGGTCCAGCCGCAGCACCCCGGCGTAGAGCTGGAGGAACGACAGCCGAAGCAGCGGGAACGCCCCGCTCGACCGGATGTCCTTCGCCTGCGCGGGGTCCCTGCCGATCGTCCGGACGTCCAACGCGGTGAAGTCCGGGCCAGCCAGCAGGCCGCCGCTGACCTTCATCCCGACGCCGAAGAACCCGCCCCCGAAGTTCCACTCGGGCCCCACCGCGGGATGCATGAGCGGCATGCCGGAGGTGAAGGCTCGGTTGTACTTCAGCTCCCCGACGAACGCCCGCACCCGCTGCTCCCAGGCGCGCACCGCGAGGATCCGGCCCCGCAGCCCGCCGGGAACACCCGTGCTGCGCCGGGCCTCCCACCGTGCCTTCTCCTCGGCCCAGGCCTTGCGCGGGCCTGCGAAGACCAGCTTCAGGTGCAGCAGCTGGAAGAAGCCGATCGAGGTCAGCACCGGTCCCACGAACGGAAGTCCGTGCAGCACCGACTGGAGCCCCGTCGGGTAGATCCGGTGCTCGTTCTTGGGGTTGCGCAGCCGCCAGCCCGGAAGCGGCGTGCCCGCGTCGGTCTGCTGCCGGGTGAAGCCGGCGACCGCCGCCCGGCTGCGGGCCTCCTGCAGCGCTGCGGCGAGCGTGCGCTCCAGTTCCGCCCGCCGCTCGTCGGCGAGCCTGCGGGCCTCCTCGGAGACGGTCAGCTCGCCCACGAGCCTGCCCAGCGTCGCGTCCCGGTCGGTACCGGCCCGCAGCCGGGCCCGCAGGGGCGCGGGCAGCCTGCGCCAGGCGAGCCACCCGCGCACGCGGCGGCCGGCCTGGCGAGCGGCCGCGAGGCGCTGGACGGCGGCGAGCGCCCGCGCGTCGGCGCGCTCCTGCGCCCGGTCGGCGCGAACCTCCTGCGCGGCCGGGCGGACCGGCGCCATCAGCCTCCGCAGCTGCTGGACCGCCGTGCGCTGCGTCCACAGCGGGATCGCCCGCTGCGGCACCCACGCCCGCCATCCACTCCGCAGCGCGTTCCGCCGCCACACCACACGGCGCGCGGCGGCGAGCACGGCGGCCCCGAGCCGCTCCTCGCCCAGCGCCGGCAGGTCGACGCCCACCAGCACCGCGGCGGGGTCGACCGCCAGCGCGCCCGCGAACTGCGGCGGCCCCCGGGCCAGCAGCTGCATCAGCAGGTCGGCAGGCCGCCACCGAACCGCGCCCGTCGGGTCGACCGCCCGCACCACCAGCGGCTCCGTCCCCGCCGCCAACCGCGTCAGCGCGTCCCTGACGCCGCCGCGGCGCCCGGCCGCACGCAGCCGGTCGGCGAGCGCCACCAGCACCGCCGGGTCCCGGCCCGCGACGAGGCCCATCGCCGCGGCGCCACCGGTCAGCTGCTCGACGGTGAACCCGCCGACCCCACCTGCCCGCGGCGACCGGGCCCGCTCGGCCCACACCAGCAGGCGCCACACGTCGACCGGTGCGATCGCGGTGCCGGCATCGGGCGCCGTCGCGATCTCCGCCCAGCGGGCCAGCTGCCAGTTCCAGCCCCGCCGGCCCAGCCAGGACACGACCCGGACCGCACCGGCCGCCACCGCGACCCGTGCGATCACCGGGAACCCGGCGACGACGACGCCCACGGCCGGGCCGACCAGGTCGAACACCACGGCCGCCGCCGCTGCGGTCACCACCGCGACCCGCGCCGCCCAGCGCGCCCGTCCCGCCCTCGCAGGGGCCGCGGTCGTCACCGTCGCGGCGGGCGGGCCGCGCGCGGGGTTGGCGGCCAGCAGCCGCCGCAGCGCGTCGAGCGCCACGTCCACCCGGCCGGCGAGAGCACTGGCCCGGTCGGAGCCGGAGCCGTCCAGCACCCCGTCGAGCGCGCCCGCGAGCCGGTCGAGCTCGCGGGTCAGCCGCCTGCCCTCGACGAGCAGGCCCGCGTCCCAGCGGAACCGCGGCGCGGCGGCGAGCCGCTCGCGCGCCTGCCGGACCTGCGGGAGCATCGCGCGCGCGGCCCGCCGGTCGCGTACCCGACCGACCGCGCCGATCGCGCCGCCGGCCAGGCGCAGCGGCGTCCGGAAGACGGCTCGCAGCCCGCGGCCCAGCCCGGCCGCGGCGGCGCGCAGTGCCGCGGTGGACGAGCGCGACTGCAACGGCGACCCGGCCACCGCCTTCCGGACGACCTTCGCAACCAGCCACCCCACGGCCACGGCCGCCGCTCCGGTGGCACCCCACCGCAGCGCCGCCTCCACCCAGCCAGGAACCCAGTCCGCCGCCGGGAACAACCCCAGCGGTGCCGCCGCCAGCGGCCCACCCGACCGGTGGTCGGCGCCGAAGAGGCGCCGCAGCAGCGACGTCCGGCGCTGCGCCGTTGCCGGCTGCTCGGCCGGTGCGGCCTGGGGCGAGTCGTCCCAGGTGACGTCCCACCGGCCCACACCCCCAGCACCGGGCAGCTCGGCGTGCACCCACACCCGTCGCTCGATGCTCACCAGGTCGAGCAGCTGCTGTGCGGTGACCGTCTGGCGCACCCCCTGCGGCACCAGGTCGAGGCTGCGCGCGTCGACGTGCCGGGTCGGCGGCCCGTAGCCGCCCGGCGCCACCGGGACGCGCGGCGTGGCGTGGCCGGCGGCACGACGCTGGGCCCGCTCCAGGCCCACGCTCACCTCGTCCGGCAGCCGGCCGAAGCGCAGTGCTTCGGCCATCCACTCCAGCCTCTCCACGACCACCGCGCGGGCGTCCTCGTTCGGCAGCGCGCCGAGCAGCCGGTCCTGGTCGATGAGCCGGTCGGCGAACTGCGCCAGCACGTCGTCGAGGGAGAGCCGGCCGAAGATCGGGTCGAACAGCGAAACGATGACGCCGAACCAATCGTCCTCGACCAACCGCGCCTGGTCGAAGTCGAACCGCTGCAGCGTGCCCGCCGGGGTCCGGATGAGGTTGTGCTGCAGCACGCCGTCCCAGTCGTCGAGGACGGCGGTGATCGAGTAGTGGCGGGCCAGCTGCTCCTGGAGATCCGCGCCCGTCTCGCCCTGGAAGTCCGGGTGGACACCCTCGGCGACCTCGCTGATCGACACGACCTCGCCGACCTCGAGGACCGGCCGGGTGTAGAGGTGGTCGGCGACGGGTTCGACGGCGACGGCCAGCGTCGTCCACACCGGCGCCGCCCCCGCCACCCGATCCGCCGGCGAGAGCTGGAGCCGGTAGGCGGTCGCCGCGGTGACGCCGCCGACCACCACGCCGCGACCCACTGCGCCGCGCTTGACCACCCAGTGGCGCCCCTCGCCGTCGCGCATCAGCATGACGATCGGCCGGTCCCGGAGCTCCTTGCCGGGCGCCAGGTCCTTCACGAAGGTCAGACCCCGCAGCGGGCGCAGCGGAAGTCCGCCCTGCGGCACGCGGCCGGAGCGCAGCCACGCCCCGTGGAAGGCCCCGATCGCGGAGTGAATCCGGGCGATGAGCGCCCTGGCCTCGTCGTCGTGCGCCAGGCCGTCGGCGAACCCGCCGGTGACGTGACGGCGCTCGTGGTCGAGCACCTCACCCAGGAGGCCGATGTCCTCCAGCACGGCCCAGCGGGACTCGAGGAGCGCGAACACCGCCGTCCCGGCGGCCGGGTCGAGCCAGCTGAACGCCCACGAACCGAGGATCCGGTCGATCTGCAGGGGGGACGCCCCGCGCCGGCGCAGCTGCTCGGCGAGCACGTCCGGGTCCGCGGCGAACCACTCCTCACCCGCCCGGAGCTGCGGCAGGCGACCGGCATCCGCCGGACCGCCCGTGCGTCGCACGCCCGCCTGCATCGCCCGGACGGCCGCGAACGCCTCGTGCGCACGCGCGATCTCCTCCTCGGTGAGGAGGCCCAGCGCCCCGGCTCCCGGCAACGGCTGCTCGCTGTCCAGGACGAAGCCCGGCGCTTCGCCGTCGCGCCTGTCCGAACGGTGCGGGCCTCGCGGCAACGGCAGCCCGAAGACGGACCCGGCAGCGATGGCCCCGGCATCGGGACCCCAGACGAGCAGGCCCACCGTCGCGGCGAGGCCGGCCCCGATGAAGATGACGGTTCGCAGCGCGGGTGGCCCGCGGGCCCTGACGACGTGGCCGATGAGTCGGGCCGCGCCCGCCGCGACCCCCGCCGCCAGCACGCCGGCCCCCACGACCACCGCCGTGGACCAACCGAGCACCGCCGACGCCCCACCCGCCAGGGTGATCCCGACGGCACCTGGAATCAGCCGAGCCGCCACGTGGTGCGCCATCCAGACCGGCAGGGTCCACCGGCCGGCCGGCGCCTGGCGGTACCGCCCGAAGGTCGACGCCTGCCATCCGTCGGGAACGGCCGGAACGGCTCGCAGCGCCTCCAGCACCCGCTGCTGGGTCGCGACATCCCAACCCAACCCCTGCCGGGCGGAGAAGGCCTCGACGATCCGCGCGCCGCGCCGGTGATCCGCGAGCCCACCGGCGCGCAGCAACCCCCGGAGCCGGACCAGAAGGCCGGTAACCCCGTTCCGGACGGTCGGTGCGGCGTTGTGCAACTCGATCAGCTGCTCGACGACCGGCAACGGGACGACTCTGGTCCCGGAACCGCCGTCCCGGACTCCCAGCACGGTGTTGAGCACCGTGAACGTCCGCGCCATCGACGCCAGCGCGGCCCCGCCGTCCTGCCGCGACGGCGGCCGCAGGCCCACCGGCCGACCAGCGAGCCCGGCCCGCTGCGCGGCGATCTCCGCGGCCTCCGTGCGCGCGGCGTCGGCCCGTCGACGCAGGTCGTCCTGGAGCTCGGTCAGCCGGGTGGCGGCCGCCTCGGCCTCGGCCCTGCCACTCAGCCATTGCTGCCAGGCCGGTGTGCCACGCTTCGGCCGCGGCAGGTTCGCCCGCCGCAGCACACCGTCGAGATCCCGGCGCGCCCCGTTGGCCGCCCTCTCCAGGTCCCCGGCCTGGTCCTCCCAGAGGCGCTGCGTCACCTCGAGGGCCGAGTCGCGAGCGGCGGCGACCTGGCGGACGAGCGCGTGGTACTGCCCCCACAGAGCGCGGTGCTGCGCCCAGGCCCTGCCGATCTCGCTCTCGCGGTAGGCCTGCTTGCCCGCTTCGTCCACGGGTCCGACCCGGTACACACCATCGGGGTTCGCGTGCGGATCGGCGCCGGCGTGGCGGTTCACGATCCGCTGCCACTGCCGCCGCGACAGCTGGATGGGCCGGACCCGGTCGAGTTCCTGGAGCATGCCGCGTTCCGCGAGACGCTCGATGGCGGCTTCGGTCAGGGCCGGGTTGACCACCGGACCGAACGCCCACACCAGCCGGATGTCGAACACCGGCACCGTCTGCGCGGGCATCAACAACGGCGCGTACGGACGATCGGGCACAGGAGCGGGGTCCTCGGGCCTGTCCGCCGACCCCGAGGACGCCGCCACGAGGTCCTGCCCCGCCGATGTCCCGGTCGCACTCGACGGTCCCCGCACGCCACGCGCCAGGTCGTTCGCGGGCACGCCCCGGTCGCTCGCGGGCACGCCGCGGTCCATCGCGGGCCCGCGCTCGGGACCTCGCACCTCGGACGCGAGCCTTTCGACGGTGGTGCTACGCCCCGCCTGCTCGGGAGCCGCGCCTGTCGCGCGATTCCCGGCGAGCTTGCTGCCGGTCGCCGGACCGTCCGGCCCCTCCGCCGCGGGACGAACCTCCGCCACGACCGCGACGTCCCGAGGTACGCCGGGCTTCGCGGCGCTCACCGGGGCGAGGTTCGAGACGAACATGATCGCTGCCGCCGCCCCGACGGTCGTCCGCTTCAGCGACGCGGCGACGCGACCTGCCCACGTGAGAGGGCGGCCGCTGGAGCCACCGGGTGCCCGGACGACATCGCCGGCCGATCCGGAGGGCCGCGGGCCCGCCACCGGGCCGCCCCCATCGCCTGCGGTGCCCGGCCGCGCGGCCACCGACAGCTCGACAGTGGCCTCGCCCCGAACGACCAGGTGCTCACCGAGCAGCTCCGGCAGCGCGCCAGGACCGCGCAGCCGCGCCAGTTCGGCTTCGGCCGAGACCAGGTCGTCACGGGCGGCCCGCCGCTGGTCGTGCAGCTCGTTCGACCGGCGCTGCACAGGCCCGTCGTGGTACTTCGCACGCTCGTGCGTCGCCGCGGCGTCGGCCTCGGCGACCTTCTCGCCCAGCTCGTCGACGCGTTCCCGCAGGCTCTGCACACGCTGGTGCTGTGCGGAGACCTTCGTGTTCTCGACGACCTGCACGGTGACGCGGACCGGTGGCTCGGTCGAGTCCGCCGGCGTCATCGCTCCCCGCCGACCGGCGTCCTGCTGCCCGGTCAGGGTGCGGTTCGTGGAGTCGACACGGGACTCTGCACCCCGCTCGCCAGGCGTCGTGTCCTGATCAGGGGTGCGGTCGATCGACGGTGTGGCCTTCTCGCTCGTCCCTGGTTGCGGCTCCCGACCCTGCTCGTGCTCACCGATGACGTCACCGGCCGCATTGCGGCCCGGGGTGTCTGCCTGCCGGCCGGCCTCCTCGTTGTTGCGGGCGGAGCCGGGCAGCTCGCTGGTGCGAGTGCTCGGTCCTTCTTCGTTACGGCTGGCAGCGCCCTCGGGTGTCACGTCCGCTCGCCGCGACGGTGTGCTGCCGTGCGCACCTGCACCGGTGTGGTCGCCGGCCGGCGGTGCTCCCTGCTCGGTGGCAGGGTCCTGGTGACCAGCCCGACCGGCATCGCCGGTCTTGCCAGTGATCGCGGAGCCCGGCCCTGGGGGCGGGATACCTGTCTTGAGGGGGTCGATTCCTCGCGGGTTGCCCGTGGTGTCGAAGCCGTCGAGCTCGCCGTCAGCTGCACCCCTGAGCGGCGGCGGCCCGTCCCCGGCGGCCACATCGCCACCGTTGGTCGTGGAACCGCCGGTCGAGTCGCTGCGACCGCCGGCGCTCTCCCGCACCGGTAGGGCAGGGGGGTTCTGCTCGGCGGGGCCCTGCGGACGTTGCGGCTGCGGCGGGTCGGCAGGATCGTGCGCCGGGTTGCGGCCCGCCCCGTCGGCATCGCCGATGGCGATTGCGCGCGTCCCGGCGCCGGCGCCCGAACCGGGTTCGGAGGCGCTGCCCGGGCGGGGCTCGGACATGACGCCGTCGGAGGTCCCGGCGGGAGCGCCCTGTGGTTCGCCGTGCGGCGGCTGCCCACCCGGGGTGTCGGTGACGCGGCCAGGAACCGGTACCACGCCGGAGTCGCCAGGTGGACTGCGCGCCGGAGGGAGCCCCACCTGACCGGACCGGGCACCGGGGGTGTGCTCCGGCGTGAGCGAGCCGATGCCGGTGGGCTGTGCCGGTGGTTGCGCGTCCGGAGGCGCGGCCTCGAACGGCCCGGCGTGCCGCGTGCCTGCCGGCTGCACAGGGTTGGTCCCGGCGGTCACCGGCTCGCCGGGCGAGGCGGGATCGGCCAGGCCCACGCCCTGGACCGGAGCCGGGTCAGCAGCCGCGGGCTGCGCGTCGGGAGCTCCCGCGGTGGCCGGGCGGGGGGCCTCGGCCGAAACAATGCCCGCGACGCCGACCGGACGCGGCACCGAGCCCGGAGCAGCTGCCTTCTGCTCCGCGCGAGTCTGCGCAACAGCCTCCTGCTCCGCGCGAGTCTGCGCAGCGGCCTCGTCCCGGGCACGAGTCCGAATGCCACCGGCTTCGTCGTGCTCGGCGCGAGCCCGCATGCCGGCCTCGTCCTGCTCGGCACGAGCCCGCACGCCGGCCTCGTCCTGCTCAGCACGAGCCCGCACGCCCGCGGTCTGCTCCTTCTCCGCCTGCGCCCGAACCGCCCGGGCGTCCTCGTCCGCCTGCGCGCGGACCGCCGCAGCCTCCTCGCCAGCACGCCGCGGAGCGACCGAGGCCTCCTCGTCAGCCTGCCCCCCGCGAGCAACCGAGCCGTCGTCGTCAGCCTGCGAGCGAGTGACCGAGGAGCTCTCGTCAGCCTGCGGGCGAGCAACCGAGGCGTCCTCCTCAGCCCGCGGGCGAACCACGGCCTCCTGATCAGTCTGCTGGCGAGCCGCCGCAGCCTGCTCATCGGCCCGGGTCCCGCCGCTGGTGGTGGTGTCGGTGTCCTCGCTGCGGGCACCGGCACGGATCTGCTCGACTTCGGCGCCCTTGCCACGGGCCGGCGGCGTCGCCGTGTCGCCGCTGCTGCCCTTACCACCGGCCGGGATGCCGGGATCGCCGCCCGCGCCCGCAACACCGGCACGCAGTGTGCCGTCGCCGCCGGCGCCGCCCTTGCCACCAGCCGGCGGGGTGGCAGCGTCGCCGCCGGTGCCACCGGCGGGTGGCGCGCCGTCGCCGCCGGTGTCCTTACCGCCGACCCCGCTGACGCCCTTGCCGCCCGGGGGCAGGGTGGCAGGAGGCGTTGCGGGAGTCGGGTTGGTGGGATCGGTGGGCAGGTCGCCGGGGTTCGCAGCGGTCACGTCGCGTGAGGTGGTGAGGTCGGGTACCCGATTGCGGATGGCGGCCCGCCAGCCTGGGCCACCGCCTGCCTTCGTCCAAGCGCGCGGGGGGAGCTTGCCGGTCATCTGCACAGCGCCGACGCCCATCATGAGCCCGTTCATGCCCAGGCTGAGCCCGTCCCAGAACCGGTACTCGCCGCTCATCCGGTTCCAGTTCGCGGCGTAGTGGTAGCCACCCTCGACGAACTGCTCGCCGAAGCCAACGAAGGCGGCGCCGTTGAGGACCTTGGCCGTCCCTCCCGCGACCGCGGCTGTTCGGCCCATCTCGGCAACGGCCGCAGCGCCTGCCCCTAGCTTCACGAGTGAACCCGCCCCGAGCGCGGCACTGCCGAGGACCATGATCGCGTCAGCGCGCGCGGCCGGGTTCGTGAAGACGTTGTTGGACTGCCCGTGTGCGGTGCGGTTGTTCCAGTTCTGCACGGCCCGGACGGTGAAGTAGCCGACCCCGGCGGCGGTCAGGCCGACACCGACGGCGTACATGCCCGCCGCGGCGGGGGCGCCCAGGCCGAGGGTGCCGACCCCGACCGCGGTGCCGCCGACGAACATCAATCCCGCACCGACGAACGAGACGACACCCATGGCGCGGTCGGCCCACTTGTGCTTGACGTGCTTCCCGTTCGTCGTCTCCAGGTGCAAGCTGCCGATCTTCGCGCTCAGATCGGAGGGGGCGAGCAGCTTGGTGCCCTCGCCGAACACTTCGTTGTTGTCGCGGAAGTCGTTGAGATCGTTGTAGTTCGCGCCCTTGACGTCGATGTACGCCTTGACTTTGCCCTGGGAGTCCATCACCCGGTAGATCGGCATGTAGCGCAGCTCGTGGGAGTCGGGGTCCTCGTACAGCGTCATGAGCGCGTCGGTGTGGGACCCGTCCTTGGAGTACTTCTCGATCCCCTTCTTGATGTCGCCGTCGAGCTTGTCGAACTCGTCCCTCGTGAGAGAGACCGACAACGAGTTCATGATCTCCTGCGGGGTGCCCCGCGAAGCGAACTCGGCACGCCGGTCGTCCGGGGTCGCGCCCGCGAACGCGTCGCCGTCGTAGCCGTCGTACTTCTTGACCCCCTCGTCGAAGTACTTCTTCATCAGAGGGTCGGTGACGCTGTCGTAGTAGTGCTTGTTGATCCCCGAGTTGAGGACGTAAACCATGTCCGGCCGGCCGGTCGACGGCAGCTGGAGCAGCTCGGTCCTGCTGTTGTCGGGGCTCCGGGCGAACAGCTTGTTGTTCTCGGAGCGGGAGCCGAGGTCGCGCAGAACCGTGTCGTAGTTCAGCCCGGCCGTCGAGGCGAGCAGCTTGATGTCCTTCGTGACCTGGTCATCGACACCGCGGGTCTTCTCCAGGTGGTTGGCGAGCGTGGTCGCGCGGTCCTGGAACTGGTCCCACTTCGTCAGCTGGTCCGACCACGCCGGGTCGTCGGCGTTGGCGGCGATGCCGATGTCGTACGTGCGCAGGTGCTCGAAGTCCGCCGGGCCCAGCTGCTTGCCGGGCAGCTTCGGCTGCCCCTTGAGGTAATCGCTGATCGATCCGATGTTGTCCCAGTCGCCGGTGATCCCCGATCGGATCGCGTTCAACCTGTCGGCTTCGGCGTTGAGCCGGTCGACGTCGGCCTGGGTCGCGGTTCCGTTCTTCTGTTTCTGCTGGAACGCCGTCTTCTGCTGGTTGTAGGCGGCGCTCTGCTCTTCCCATGCGTTGGTGCGCAGGCGCAAGTCTTCCTTGCGCCCCACCATGGCGAGGTTGACGACGCCCGCGGCGTTGCCCTGGGCCTGCTGGTCGGGTGTGAGGAGGACGAAGGGGGTCCCCTTCGGCAGGGCGTCGGCCTCCTTCTGGCTGGAGACGATGACCCGGCCCTGGTCGTCGAGCTGCTGACCGTTCTTGTTGACGCCCAGCGTCTTCTGGATGTCCTCGTTGATCATGGTCAGCGACTTGCCGCCGAGCTTTCCGGGCAGGTTCTCGTTGGCGACGCTCTGGTTCTTCGCGTTGATGAGCAGGCGCTGGTAGTCCATCTGGTCGAGGCCGTTGACGATGCCCCGGTCGACTTCCAGCAGCGGGAAGCGCTTCTGCGCGGTGTTCAGCAGCTGCTGCTCGTCCTTGGTCAGCGTCGATGTGTCACCCGTCTGCTGGACCTTGTCGAGGATCCGGTTCAGGCCCGGCAGCTCGGCGTTGCCCTTGTCCTTCACGTACTGCGCGTTGGACTCGGCGCCGGCCACCCGCGCCTCGGCGAACGCCTTCTCGACGGCGCTCAGCGGGCGCACCGCCTTGTCGTACGCCTTCTTCTGGTCCTCGGTGAGGGCGTTGTAGGAGGCGGGGTCCAGCGGAGGCAGCTGGTCGCTCTCCGTGAGGTTCTTGACCAACTTGTTGTGGGCTGCGACGTGTTCCTGGTAAGTCTTCTCGCTCAGCTTGCCGGCCGCGACCTGCTTCTTCTCGTCGTCGAGCTTCTTCTGGCTCGCGTCGATGATCGGCTGAGTCAGGTCCTCCTTCAGCTTCTTGTCGACCGGGGCGTCGGTCGCGGTCCGGGTGTAGCTGGGGTCGAGCAGCAGCATCCAGCTCGGGTCGGCCTCACCGCGGCCCTTGACCATGGTCTTCGGGTCACCGCCGGTGCAGCCGTTGGCGCCTGCGCCCTTACCGCAGTACCAGCCGTCGTTCGGGCCGTACTTGTCGATGTCGGTCTGGTTGGGGTACAGCAGCACCGTCGGCTTGCAGTTCCCGTTGTCGCACATCAGGGTCTTGTGCGCCGCGTCCTTCCCGGGCGCGTTGGTTTCGCCGATGCAGGTGCCGCCGCCATAGCAGACGCCGAAGCCGCCGTTGCCCTTGGCGTCGCGGTAGCCCTGCACGAAACCGCAGCCCTTGGCGGCGCAGTACTGGGCGTCGCCCTCCGGCGTGAAGCTGTAGACCTGGCCGGGCCCGTCGAGCCGGACCTCGAAGTAGCCGTTCGGTGTCTTGGTGCCCTCGTTGCCGGCGAACTCGTCGTGCATCAGGCACACGGCGGTGCAGGTCCGCTTCGTCGGGTCGACCTTGTTCAGGTCGTTCGGGCCCTTACCCAGACCGGTGACGGAGCCGTTGCAGATCACCTGGCAGTTCTTGTCAAGCGACACGTTCTTGTTGCCGGGGACCGTCTCGCGGCACATCCCGTAGCAGTCGAAGCTGCCGCCCTTGCCCTCTTCGTCGGGGGTTACTACGACCAGCCGGTCGGCCGCCGTGGGCTTCTGGGCCTTGCAGTTGGAGAGGCAGTTGAAGGAGGGCAACGAGAGGATCAGCGGCGAGCCGGTCCCGAACATCGGGTACGTGTTCTCGATCTTCCGGCCGTCGGGCAGCTCCACCGAGCCGGACTGGCCGTACATCTCGTACTTGCCGTGGGGGTTGCCCCGGCCGGCCGTCATGACGAACGCGGTGTTGGGCTTCCACTTGCCCACCTCGCCGGGACCCTGCTTGATCTGGATCGGGCCGTCACCGTTGGCGATCATCTTGACGCCCTCGAAGGAGGTGAACTTGCCCTGCCCGTTCCAGGAAGCCATGGCGGGGTTGTCGAACTGGTCCCGGGCCATGAGCCAGGCGGCCGCGCCCTTCGTGCCGAACAAACCACCGATGTCGAAGGTGTCGGCGACGGGCTTCCCGTCCTTCGTCTTGCCGTTCTTCAGCACACCGCTGCAGCCGCTCGGGCAGGCGACGACGAACGCGGCACCGTGCGAATCGCCGTAGCTGGCGGTGACTCCGCCGCCACCCTTCGCCGTCGCGGTACTGCCGGTGAAGGCGTCCTTGATCGAGCCGGTGGTCTTCGCCCAGCCCATGCCGCGACCCTGGTCGTCGCGGTAGCTACCAGCTTCCTTCGGGTCGGTGGCCGTGTCGTACTTGCTGCCGCCCGGCGCGGTCGGGTTGTTGACGACGAGGTTGCCGTCGTCGCCGACGGTGAGCTTCTGCCCGCTCGAGCCGACACCGGCCTTCTTGACGCAGTCGGCCTTCGTGCAGGTCTGCCAAGCGCCGTCCTGCGTGTCGCCGAGGTTGCGGTACCGGTACTTGCACTCGTTCCCGTTGCACTGGAATTCGGCGCCGTAGCGGTTGTCGCCGATGTCGCGCAGCTTCGGCCGGCCCGTCTTCGGGTCGATGATGGGCTCGTGCGTCTTGGGGTCGATCTCGACCCCGGCTGCCTGGGCTCGCTTCCACCCGGCGTCGACGGTCTTGACCCAGGAGCTCGCACCAGCTTCCTTGAAGTTGGCGCAGTACCCGGTGCAGTAGGCGTTGCCGCCGTTCTTCTGGCCGGGGACGGCGATTGCCGTGACGCCGCAGCCGCCGTTGTTGCCCGAGCACTCGGCCGTCTTCCAGGCCGTTGAGTAGCCGCCGTCGTTCTCCCAGGTGGCCGCCTGCTCCGCGCCCTTCCTGGAGTCCTTGGCCTTGGCGTAGAAGGGTGCGTTGCAGTTCGCGGCACCCGAGCAGGTGGCCGACGCCGACGCGTGGTTGCCTTCGGCGTAGGCGCTGGCGGACACCGCGACCCCGCCACCGCCCATGCCGCCGCCGCCGGAACCGGACGCGCGAGCCCAGGCGTACGACCCCGTCTCCGGGTCTCGCGCCGATGCGGACCGCGAAGCCGAGTACGAGTAGCTGCAGCTGGTGCCCTTGGTGCCCATGCACGACGCGGACGCCTGCGCGGAGTTCGCGTCGCCGGCTGCGGCCGCCGTGGTCATCACCTGCCCGCCGCCGGTGGTGCCCTTCCCGAAGCCGACCGCGTCGCCCTTGGCGCCGGGGGCGGATGCGTGGCTCTCGGCCCGGTAGGAGTAGCGGCAGCCGGAGTTCTTGCTGCCCTGGCAGGATGCCGCCGCCATGGCGCTGCCGGGGGTGGTCTGCGCCACCGCGCTCGTACCACACCAACCGCTGCCGGCCCCCCCGCGTGAGCCGCAGCCGGCCTTGGCGGTGGCGCGGTTGCCGCCGGTGGCGGACTGTGCCTTGCTGCTCGCCGAGATGCTGTACCGGCAGGTCGAGCCCATGCTGCCCTCGCAGGCCGCGGAGGCCTGCGTCCCGGTCTCGCTCGCGCCGACCCGGCTCGAGCCCGCGCACTGCCCGTTCGTCCCGGCGGTGCAGTCGGTGCGGGAGGACGCCTTGTTGACCCCGCCCGGGGCGGCGGCGCGAGCCTTGCCTTCGGCGTGGATGCGGCATCCGGTGCCGGCACAGCTGCCGGTCACCTCGGCAACACCCTCACCGGCGAACCCGCCCGTGGCGGACTGGCAGCCCCCGGCCGCCGCGCAAGTGGCAGTGGAATGCGCCGTGACTTCGGCCGCGCCGACGGCGTCCGACCTGGACGAGGTACGGGTGGCGCAGCCGGTCGCGGTGCCGTTGTCGCACGTAGCGGTCACCGAGGCGGTGGTGGTGGCGAACCGTTGCTCGGTCTTGACACCCGGCGTGGTGGACGCGGTCGACGAGGAGGCGCTGATCTGCGCCCGGCACGCGGTGGTGCCGTCGCAACCGGTGGCGCCGGTGGCGGTGCTGGTGCTGCGCTGGCCCTTCGGCCCGGCGACGGCCGTGACACTGCCGGTGAGCGTGCCGGTGCAGCCTGCCTCTGGACAGTCGATCTGCGAGCCGGCCTGCGCAATGCCGGAGGAGCCCGGGATCGGCTTGGCCCTCTTGCCCTCGCCGGTGGTCTGGCCGGAGTCGCGGTCGGTGGACGCGCTGGCGTCGCTCGCCACCATGCAACCGCTCGCGGCGGCGGTACAGCGGGCCGCCGTCTCCGTACGGCCCGGCGTGCCGCTCGTGCCACCCGTGGTCGCGGCGGCGCACCCCGGACCGGCGCACTGCGCGGTCGCGCTCGACTGCGACATGGTGGCCGGCGCCTCGGTGACCGGCTTCGCGGCCAGCTCCGCGGCCTTGGTGGCGGCCGTGCGCGCCTGCTTGGCCGCGGTGGCGGCGTCGGCGGCGGTCTTGCGCTGTGCTGCGGTCGCGCCCTTGCGAGCGGCGACCTGTGCGGCCTGCGCGGCGAGCTGCTCGGCCTTGGTGGCCTGCTGCTTCGCCTGCTCGGCTGCGTCGTTCTGCTGTTCCGCGATGATGTCGGCCACGACCTGGCCGGATCCCGCGGTGGAACTGGTCTGCGCCTGGCAGCCGGACCGGCCGCTGGTGCAGGAGGCGCTGCTGCTGGAGACACCCTCCGGAGGACCACGTGCCCCGGTGGCCGGGTTCAACGCCGCCGGGCCGTCACTGCCCGCCGCCGAGCTGCGCACCGTGCCCGAGCACGAGGTGCTACCCGCGCAGTCCAGCGTCGCCGACGCCATCGTCCAGCTGGATGCACCCGGCACCGTCGGGCCACCCGAGCTCGCGCTCGACCCGGGCGCCGTCGGCGCCGGCGGGACCGCGGGCTGCTGCTTCTGCGGCCCCTGCTGCCCCTCCGGCGGCGCCGACCCCCCGTCACCGCCACCGTCGCCGGTGGTGGTGGAGGACACCGTGGCGTTCGAGGTGGAGCGGGCCTGCACCAGCGGCGCGATCACGTTCGCATCCGGGCCGGTCGAGGCACCGGAGTTGGTGACTGCCTGGCACACCCCGCCCGACACCCCGGTGCAGGAGCCCTCGCTGCGCGAGCCGCGCGGGTCCGGCGACACCGACGGGTCGGTGGCGGTCGCCGAGCTGGTCACCTTCCCGGTGCACGCGGTCTCGCCCTCACAGGTCAGAGCGGCACCAGCGGCCGAGGCCGCCGACGGACCGGCAGGTAGCCGGGCCACGTTCACCCGCTTGGCCACGTTGTTCTGCTGGGTCCCGGCCTGCTCCGCGCCCGACTGCGGGGCGGTGGACAGGGCGAGCGCCGCACCGGGGCCGGTGGTCGCCTTCGACACCGACTGCACCTGGCAGCCGCCCGTGCCGCCGGTGCAGCCGGCCGTGCCCTCCGACGTGCGCGGCGCACCTCCGGCGACGGCGCCGTCCCAGGCGGTCGTGCTGGTGCGCACCGTGCCCGAGCAGGCCGTGCCTGCCTCGCACGCCAGGCTCGCGTTCGACGACGAGGTCGACGAAGGCCCGTTCAGCGGCTGCCCGGCAACCGGGAGACCGGTGTTCGGGTCGGTCGCCACGAAGTCCGGGGCGCTCGACGCGGCCGAGGTCGTGTCCCCCGAGCACCCGCCGCCGGTGACCGTGCACTCCGACGTCGCAGAGGTGCCCCGCGCGTGCGGCGACACCGCCGTGTCCCGGGCACTCGTCGACGAGCTCGCGGTGCCGCCGCACTCGGTGACCGCGCCGGCGCACTTCACCGACGCCGACGCGTTGGACACGCTCACCGGCCCCGACACCGGGGTCACCCCGCCGGTGGTGCTCGCCGGGTTCGTGGCCGGGGCCCTGTCGGTGACCGTCGTGTCCGCCGAGGTCGTGCAGCTGCCACCGGCCCCGTGGGCGGTGCAGGACGAGGAGCCGGTGCTGTCGCGCACGCCGGTGACATCACCCGACGCCGCGCCCGAGGTCGTGCTGGACCCGGAACCCGAGCACGTGGCGGCGGTGCAGTCGACCTGCGCGCCGGCCTTGCTCGATGCCGTCAGCTCGCGGGAGGCGAGCGGCTGCCTGGCCGCCCCTGAGGTGAGCTGCGCCGAGCGCGTGGCCGGCCCGGCCGTGCTGTCGCCCACCTCGGAGCTGGAGTCGACCGAGCACCCACCGGCGTGCGCGTCGCAGCGCGAGGAACCGCTGGTCGTCCGCACCGGCGCCGCCGCGCCCGCGGCCGCGGGGGTGCCGGTGACCGAACCGGTCGTGGCGCTGCTCGCCGTGCCGCTGCATCCGGCACCGGCGCAGTCGACGCTCGCGCCTGCCGAGCTGGACGCCGTGGCGGCGCCGTCCGTCACCGCCGCCGGCCGGGCGGTGCCGCCGTCGCGCAGCAGGCTCGCCCACGAGTTGTCCTGCCCGTCGACCGGGTTGTCCACCTCGGTGTTGCTGTGGGCCTGGCACCCGTTGCCGCCAGCGGTGCAGGACGCCCGGCCGGTGCTCTCCCGCTTCGCACCGGCCCGGACCCCGCTCGCGGATCCCGCCGTGGCCGTCGTGCCCGTGCCGGTGCACCCGGCCCCGCAGTCGACCTCGACCGCCGCGTCGCTGCTGCCCGCGGTGCCGCGGGAGTAGCCGTCGCCGGCGGCGTGCGAACCGCTGCGCACGTTGCACGCGCCGCCCGTGACGGTGCAGTCCGCCTTCCCGTTCGTCGCCGACTCCGGCGTGCCCTGCGCGGCCGAGGCAGCGGACGTGGTGCCGGTCTTGTGGCCGGCGTCCGTGCTGCTGCTCGCCGAGCCCTTGCAGCCGGCGGCGCCGGCGCATTCGACTCGGGCGTCCGCCGCGACCTCGTCCGTGGAGGAGTCACCCAGGTCCACCGAGTTCGACGTGCCGCAGCCGGCGGCGGCCGCACAGTGCGACGTGCTGCTGCCCTGCCGGCGCGCCTCGCCGGTCCCGGCGCCCGCCGTCTCGGTGGCGTCGTCGATCGCGGCGCGGGTCGCGGCCCAGCGCGCGTCGGGGCGGTCGGTCCCGGATCCGGTGCTGCTGCTGTCGCAGGTGCCGCCTGCGGTGTCGCAGCGGGCGTCGGCGACCGATCGGCCTGCGAAGCTGTCCACCCCGCACTTGCCGGTGCACGCCGCCGATGCCGCGGTCTTGCGGTCCGCGGGGCTCGCCGCTCCGGACACCGGTGGCGTCGCCGCGTCCCGCTCGGGTCCGGTGCTGTCGCTGCGGCAGATCCCTCCCCCGGCGTTGCAGGACGCCGCCGCGCCGTCCGGCGTCGCGATGCTGTGTTGACCGCAGTCCTGCGCGTCCCCGGAGCACCGCGCGGAGGACTTCGTGACCGTGCCGTCGCTGTCCCGGCTGGAGGCGCTGCTGCCACAGCCCTTGTCGGCCCCGGACAGGACACAGGAGGCCGAGCTCTCGTTGTCGCCCGACTTCGTGGACACACCACACCCGGACGACACCCCAGACAACGCCACACACCGGTCGGCGTGCTGGGTGCCCTTGTCGTCCTGGCTCACCGAGCCGCACTCGACGAACACCCCGCTCGACCCGCACCCCGCAACGGTGCCCGCCCCGCGGGTGCCGTCCGTCGGGACGACGCCCGCGTCGTGGCCGGTGGCGGCCATCAGCTCGTCGGTCGCCGAGTACACCTTGTCACGCTCGGCCTCGTACTTGGCGACGTTGCGCTCGTGCGCCGCCTTCGTCACGGTCCCGGCCGCGACCTTCTTCTGCTCGGCCGCGAGTTGCTGCTGCTGCTTCTCGAGCGTCCGCTGCCCGTCGACGACCTCGTCGACCAGGTCGGACCGCTCCGGCGACAGCTGTGCTCGGTCCTGCGCCAGCTGCTTCTCGAGCGCCTGGTGCTTTTCGGAGCTCTTCTTGTACTGGGCCGCAGTCACCTCACCGGAGGCGACCTTCTTCTTCTCGTTCGCGAGCTGCTCGCGGCTGTTGTCGACGGCTATGCGGCCTTCGAGCACCCGCTCGGTCTGCTGGGCCGAGTCGTCGTAGGAGACCCACTCGCCGTCCACGACGTGCCCGCCGCCGTGGTACGTCGCGTAACCCTGGCGGCCCCGGGAGGACGGGGGGCCACGGGCTTCGGCGTCGGAGAACAGCCGGGAGCGCAGCAGCGTCGTGGCGTCCATCGAGCCGGTGCCGAGACTCCGCAGCTGCTCCCCGCCCACCGCGTGCAGCAACCGCGCCAGGACGACTCCGTCGTCCGCGGCGGACCCTGCGGTGCGGGCCTTCGCGCCCCGGTCCGCCGCCGCTCCGGTCGAGCGGCGCACGCCCTGCTCCGCGGACCCGGCCCGGTCGGCCACAGCCCGCGCCGCGTCCACCAGCCAGCCGCCGGTCGCGGCCAGATCCGCGTCGCGCGACAGCACGCTCCGTGCCACGTCCCGCGCGTGGGCGACCAACCGCTGCACCTCCGCGCGGGTCGCGGCGCCCCGCGCCGAGCCGGCCTGCCCGCGGCCGGACCCGTCCGCGCCTCGGGCGGCCGCGGCCCACTGGCCCAGCGTCCCCGCCAGGTCGGCGGCGATCCGCTGTCGCGAGTCCGTGGACGTCCGCCCCGCACCCGGACGGGCAAGCGGGGTCTCGCCCCGGGTCCCGAGCGCCCGCGTCACGTCGGCGATGAGCCGGTCCCGCACCCCACCCGAGATCCGCACGGCGCCATCCCGGCCGATGGCACGCCCAGCGTCGCGCTCCGTGGCACCCGCAGGGCGGTCCCGCCCACCCGCAGCCGTCGACCCGTCCAGACGCTTCGCCAGCTCCGCGACCACGCGCCCGACGTCCCCGTCCGCCCGCTGACCGCGGTCCCCACCGGATGCCCACTCGCCGCCATTGCGGCCGAGCGCCCGGGTCACCTCGGCGAAGACCCGGTCCCGCACCGTGGCCGAGATCCGCGCGGCGACATCCCGGCCGGCGGCACGCCCGCCGTCGCGCTCCGTGGCACCCGCACGACGGTCCCGCCCACCGACGGCCGTCGGCCCGTCCAGACGCTTCGCCAGCTCCGCGACGACACTCGCCGCGACGTCGCCGCCCGCCCGCTGACCGCGGTCGCGGCCGGTGGCGCGCGTCGGCTCGGCCGTCAGCCCCTGCTGGTCGAGCGCCCGGGCCACCTCGGCGACGACGCCGCGCTTGGCGTCGGCGCGACCGGAAGTACGAGCCGACTCGCCGCGGCTCCGCCCGGACCCGTCCGCCGCGGCCACCCGCGACGGCTGCGCGCGGCCCGAGCCGGCCGCCTTGGCGACCTCGTCGGCCAGTTCCGACCACGACGCAGCACGCGCCGCGTTCCGGCGGCCATCGCCGCCGGCAGTCCGGTCAACGGCGTCGCGCACCTGCTGGGCCACCTGTCCGGTGTGGCCCTGCACAGCCTCGCGAATCACGTCCCGGATCGCATCGCCCCGGTTCGCGACGACCTGCTGGACACGTTCGTCCGCGGTCGTCCGGGTGTTCTGGGCCCGGATGTTCTGGGCGCTGCCGGAAACGCGAGAGCTGCGCTTCTGGTCGCCGCTGTTCTGTGCACCGGGCTTGCGGTCCCGGGTGTCCTCGGCGGCCGTTCCGTGGCCGTTCGCAGGAGCGCCGCTCCTGGCTCGGCTGCGGCTGTCACCGTCCCCGCCGGATTCGCCGCGCCGCTGCTTTCCGCTCGCCCGCTCATCACCGGCGGAAGCGGTGCGCGTCGTCGACGGCCGGTCGGTACGCGTCGCATTCCCGGCATTCCGGTCGGGTTCACCGGAACGGGAAGCCGTCGGCCCGTCGTTGCCCGAGCCCGAGATCGGCTGCGCACGCTCGCTCTGAGGTTCCGCGCCGTTGTCGTCTCGCTCGAATCGGGACGAGCTCGGGCTGTTGGAGCTGTTGCTGTTCGAGTCCTTGCCGTTCGAGCTGCTGCTGTTCGAGGAGCTATCACCGTTCGAGCTGTTGCTCTTCGGGCTGTTGCTCTTCGTGCTGCCGGTCTTCGTGCTGCCGCTCTTCGGGCTGCTGCCGTTCGAGGAGCTGCCGTTCGAGGAGCCGCTGCCGTTCGCGTCGCTCTTCTTGTCCTTCTGCTTCGTCGATCCCTTTCCGGAATCGCCGGAGCTGGAGTTCTTCTTGCTGTCGTCCTTGCTGTCGTTCTTACTGTCGTTCTTACTGTCGTTCTTACTGTCGTTCTTACTGTCGTTGTTCTTGCCGTCGTTCTTACCGCCGGCAGGCCTGCTGTTCCCTCCCTTCGGCAGGCTCTGCTGGGCGGCCACCACCGGAACCGCCGCGGCCGCGGGCGACGCCGTGAGGAACGCCGCGCCGATCCACAGCACCACCACGGCGCCGGCCAGACCGAGCATCCACCGCACCACCGACCAGACCCGCTCGGCCACCGTCAGCCGCAACCGCACGGAGGCAGCACCACAGGCGGCAGGGCTCGAGGCCCCACCGTCGTGTGCGAACTGCCGGTCCATGTCGGAGCAACTCCCGGTGATCGTGGAGGGAACAGGGGTGCAGCAGGAGAGACCGCGGTACAGGAACCGCGGACCACCACAGAGACGTGCGAAAACCAGGGCACCGAGCACGTCGCGCCTGAGGCAGCGACCCGCCGCCGGACGGCGGTATTCGCGTCCGGCAACCCCTGCGGGGGCGGTTCCCGAACCCGTCGCGCAACGTCAGCGACCGGCGGAACCAGCACCGCAACCTCGGAGTGAAGTCACCGAGGCGATCATCAGGTTAACAGATCATGCCGAGAAGGGAAGCCCTCGTGTCGCCGAGCGTGGATGACCAGCCGGAGGCGCGGACGGAGGCCGGCCTCCGACCGGCGCGAGGCCCTCCCCGAGCTGCCCGCGACCCGGTCCGCATCGGTGGCCGGGCCGGGCTCCCGGAGCCCGACGCCCGCCCGCCGAGCGGCCGGATTACGCTGGCGGGTTGGGAACCACCGCAGCCCGCGCGCAACGCAATTTCCTCCGCCGAGGAACGGCACCCCGAGATCCCCTGCGGCGGCACGACCGAACCGGTCATGTTCCGGCATTCCGATCGCTGGTCGTGACGCGCCTTCGACCGGGGCCCGAGCGCCGCTGGAGATCACCCGCCTGCTGGTTCGGCCCCGCCCGTTTCCGCCCCGCGGCGCGTGTACGCCGCCACGATCTGGTCCTCGGCGGCGCGCAGATACACCTCGAGATCGTCGGCAGCACCCGGGCCGTCACCGGCCCGCAACCGGTCGAGGATCTCGCGATTGCGTGCGAGGTACGGCTCATGGAAACGTCGTGGATTGGCCATGCCGTGGAACACGAGCCGGAGTTCGGCGAGCAGCCCGCTCATGAGTTCGTTCGTGCGGGCGCTGCCCGCGAGCGCGACGAGTTCCTGGTGGAATCGGAGGTTCGCGGTCCCGAGGGCCTGCCAATCCGCATGCCGCAGCGGTGCTTCGCCCTCCTCGACCGCGGCCGCGACTCCGGCGAGCGACGGAACCGGATCCCGCAGCGCCCGGACGACTCCGCATTCGACGATCCGGCGCACCCGATAGACGTCGACGACATCCTCGATGGTGTACGTGCGCACGAACATTCCGCGATTGAGCTCGTGAACGAGCAGTCGCTCGTGCGACAGCAGCCGGAACGCCTCACGAAGGGTGTTGCGCGAAACCCCGAGGGCGGTGCCGATGGAGTCCTCGGCGAGCCGCGTTCCCGGCGGGAAGTAGCCGTCGCTGATCCGGCTGCGCAGGATTGCGGCCACCCGCTCCGCCGTGCTGCGAGCGGACCCGCGTCACCGTGCTGGTTCGGCGCCGAGGCGGGCCGGGATCAATGAGCAGCACGGCATCGTCAGCCATGCGCCCCCACGCGAAGGCGGTGTTGCGGCGCGCTCCAGCCGCGGTCACCGCAGCCAGCATCTGCGCGCGGATCTCAGCGACCTTCTCTGCCGTGCCGGGCGTTAGCGGCCCGGGGCGCACGATCACCCCGACCATGCCGCCGCTGGGCAGCCGGAGGGTGCCGACCTCGACCGCCCCCCTGACGGCCAGCTCGGCGCCGTGGCCGATGAGGACGCGGAACCACAGCGCGCCGTCGGGATTGGGCGGCGGGAAGAACGCAACCTTGCCCAGCCCGGTGTCCCGAGGAGGAGGGCGTGCCGGGCTCTCCGGCGTCACCAGCACCGTGACCGCATGCCGCCAGCCGGGACGCACCTCCTCCGGTGGTTCCCAGCGGGCAAGCACCCGGTCGACCGTGTCGGACCACCCCCGAGACTTCGCGTACTGCTCCGTCCAGGCCATGCGCCAGCGGCCATTGCGGTGCAGCGACAGCTTGATCGCGCGGGTCTGTCAGCGCGGCCCGAGGTAGACGTCGTCGTCGGTGGTGCTGCCGAAAATGCTCCACGACTGCGACCGCGGCCCGTCGGGGCTGCCGACCGCCCACCGGATCGAGCCACCGGCCCGTCGGTGCTGCGGAGCCGGAAACGCCTCCAGACCAACCTCTTCTGGCTCTCCACCATCCGCGGTCATCATATGACTCTCCGTGCCGGCATTGGAGTAGTACCACGCTTGACGGGAAACGAGGCGTCGAGACCGTCACGCTCGGCGATCTTGTCGAACGCTCCCCCCGCTCGGCGCTCCACACGGGACCGAGCACGCCCATGAGTATCTGGCGCATCCCACTCCCGAAAGGCCTCCAGTACGGAGGCAGAACCGACGACGGGTTCAAGCTCAGCGTCTCCATGCCAATGGACGAGAACGGACTGATGCTGCTGCGCTGCCCTAGCGAGCAGGACCACCGGTTCGCCGTAAAGATCAACTTCGAGGGCCCCGAAGCCGATCTCATCTACTGCCCCTACTGCGGGCACCGCGCCCTCGCCAACGAGTTCATCACCGACGAGGCCCAGCGGAGACTCATGGAGGCCTCCGGCGCGGCCATGATCCTCCATCTCCAGGACAAGTTCACCCGGAGCGGGTTCAAGTTCACGCCGGCGCCGATGCCACAGGTGATCTTCACCTACGAGCAGGAGAAGACCCGGCGCACCATGCATTGCAACCGGTGCGACGAGCCTGCGGCGGTCTTCGGCATCGCCATGTTCTGCCCCGGCTGCGGACAGCTCGCACCCGCCGACCAGTTCATTGAGATGCTGGAGATCGAGCGCCGGACCATGACGCGTCTGTCCTCTCTTCCGGCCGACGTCCTCTCCGACCTGGAGGCAGACGGGTCCCTCGCACGCATCTACGAGGACTCCGTCGAGAACACCTGCGCAGCCCTGGAGACCTTCCTGAAGTCCGTCTTCGCCGAGCGCGTGCCCAACGCCGAGTCAGTGAGCCTTTGCCAACCTGATCACGCGTTGTCGATCATGAGTGTCTGAACTGCGGCGATGAGCGTGTCGGCGAGGTTCGGGCTGGAGCGGATCTTGCGCAGGATGCGCCAGTTCTTCAGCTCGGCGTTGACTCGCTCGCCCGGGCCGCGTCGTCGGGCGTGCGCGGCGTTGACGTCGCGCTGGTTGCGGGACAGGCGCCGGTAGCGGCCGGTGTAGGGGTCGAGACGGCGGCGCCGCTGCGGCACGGCGACCGTGGGGCCGGCGCCCTGGTAAGCGGTGTCGGCGACCGCCGGGATCTCGTGCGTGGCGAGGGCGTCGATGATGCCGTGTTCGTGGGCGGCGCCCATGTCGTGTCGGGCGCCGGGCAGCGGCGGGGAGATCCACACCAGCCGGCCGATCGGGTCGGCGATGACCTGCACGTTCAGGCCGTGGGCCTTGTGCTTGCCGGAGTAGAACCCGCGGTCGTAGCCCGAGGCCATGCCGACCCGGTCGATGCGAAGGAGGGTGCCGTCGAGGATCACGAACGCCTTACGGCGGGCGACCTCTATCGCCTGCGCCAGCGTCGGGGCCATCGCCGCGAGCAACTCGAGTGCCTCGCGGATGTAGCGATAGACCGTCGACGTGCCGATCTGGAAGCCGCACGCGAGGTCGGAGTAGGTCTCGCCCTTGCGCAGGTAGGCCACCACCAACAGGGCCTGGCGTCCGGCGGGCAACTTGCGCCAGCGGGTCCGACGCTGGTTGCGCTGTGACCGCAGCGCATCGGACAGCACGCCGAGGGCGCGGCTGGACATGGTCATCCCGGACGGGTAGGACAGCACCTTGAAGCTCCTGGTCAGGCGGATTGATCTAGGCAATCGCCCGTCTACCAGGAGCTTCACCCGTTCGAGGTCACGCCACGCCGTACCGCCGATGACCTGCCCGTACATCAGGTTGGCAATGGCTCAGTGCTGAAGGCGGGGAAGATGAGCGGCAACGTCTTCCAGCGACTCGGCGACGTCGAGACGCTGTATCGCGACACACTGGGAATCGATCTTCCAACGGCGCTCGGTCCGGACTGGACCATCCTCGTCGAGGCGATGGCCGCACGACACGTCGTCACCCACAACGCAGGCATAGTCGATCAGCGCTACCTCGACCGCGTGCCCACCAGTCCGCTCCGGGTCGGGCAGCGGATCACGGTGAAGGTCGACATGGTCACCACCTTGCTCGATGCCGCCTCAGCCCTCGGCTCCCTCCTCGCGCCGCCTGCAACGTCCCCCTGATCGCTCGCTGGCGCAGCTGCCCGCCCATGCGACAAGCGTGCAACAGCCCTCAGTCGATCAGGGGGACGCGCGGCGGTGCGTCCGGCGGCCCGGCGGTGCGCTCCCCCGGCGGGCCAGCAGATGCGTGTGGTTAGTGCGCGTCCTTAATCGAACCCCCACTGCGCATGCCAACACCTGCCCGACGCGGAATTTCCCCGAATACGGCATGGAGATACTGCAACCAGCCCGTCGGCCCATCATCGGGAACCGACTTCTGGCGACACCTGCTTCACGGATCGGGCACAGCGTCGACGAAGCCCTTTCCGTTAGAGACCCGACCGCCAGGCCGATTGTGACGTCAGTCACCACTGACCACATTTGGGCTCGCTTGGCAATGATCCCGACCTCATTTGGGCCGTTCAGTCAAAGCGCGGAGCATGCCGCTCCAGATTCGCTCCTGTTTGACGTTCAATAACCACAGTGGACAGCCCGCCATGATCCACAAGGCCGCGAGTGAGACCGGCGCCCATTCGTGTTTCCGCAGGTAGAAACGCTGATGGGCGGCTCCCCCGACGTGGAGAACCGCCCATCGTGCCGTCGGGACGACAGGATTTGAACCTGCGACCCCTTGACCCCCAGGACGTGCGGGTAGCCATCTGTGCACGTCACACGCGCTCACCCCAGCGCGAGAAGCCCACTCCTGCTCCGCGTGAGCAGCTGCGCGCACAGCGTGCGGTCCCCGGCTGGTCCCCGAATCTCTCTAGCCCGATCGACCCCGCCACCGCCGAATAGATCACGGCCGCAGACCCGATCCCCTACCGATACGGGACGCCTAGCTGCGTAGCGCGATCCCGTTGGGCATGACGACGACGGCATCTGGATGATCGACCACGTAGGTGGTCGAGAGCCGCGACCGTCCACAGTTGAGCAATGGTCGTCGAGCCGACCCCACATTCCCCACCACACCATGCCGCTGTGCCCGAGGAGCGGTCGGCCGATGGGAGTCTGGGTGCACGGGTCCCACAGCCGCACCGCGTCGTCTACGCCGATGCCGCCCCCACCGGTGGCGAGGATCGGGCGGTTGTCGAGGCGACCCCAGGCGCCCCAATCTCGACTGGAGCGAGTCGGTAGTTGACAAGCACCTCGGAGAATGTGCATGAAATTCACGTACGTTATCGCCGTCTGCTCGCGAGGCGAAAACAGTACCGCGCGCTTGTTCAATGAGCCGTAGTCCAGCTCGTCAGAACTCGTTTCCACGTCGTCCATGGCTGCGACCAGGTCATCCATGTATGCGACGAGGAGCGATCGGGCCGGGCCGTAGATCGCGCCGTCGTGGATCTGCACGGCCCCGCACCCGGGCACACCGCAGATCATGGTCTCCTCGTTCGCCGCGCTGCAGGCCACGCTGAGTCGAGCGCCTGGCGGCCATCAAGGCCGGTGCGCCGGACTCGACGCTTCGTCCGCGATGCGCAGGTGGGGAGCCGACCGCGCAGGCTCAGATCGCTGCCGACCAGATGGGTGTCCCGTTGAAGTCGGTCCGGGTGGAGTACAGCAACTCCGACCTGCCGCCGAGCGCGGGTGCGTTCGGCTCGGTCCAGACCGCCAGCGTCACCGCCAGCACCCTGGCCACCTGCACCGAACTCAAGAAGTCGGTACTCACCCTGACCCGGCGGATGCCCGACTCACCCCTGAAAGGCCGCAAGCTGCAGGAGCTGGAAGCCCGAGACGGCGGCCTCTACCACCGGCGCAGCGGCCACAGCTACATCGACATCCTCGCCGCCGCCGGCCGTGACCACGTCGAGGTGGTGTACAAGACGAACGTGCCGGCCTTCCTCGCCCGGACCGTGCGCGACCTTCGATGGCGAGCGCAGGCCGCATCGGGGGCGCAGTTCTGTGAAGTCCGGGTCGATCCCGACACCGGCGAGGTCCGGGTGTCACGCTGGCTGGGTGTGTTCGACGTCGACACGGTGATCAACGCGCGCACTGCGGCCAGCCAGCTCCGCGGCGGCATCGTCATGGGCATCGGCATGGCCCTCTCGGAGCAGACCCTCATCGACCCCCGCACCGGCCGGATCGTCAACCCGAGCCTCGCCGAGTACCACGTGCCCGTGCACGCCGAGGTTCCGCGCATCGACGTGGACTACCTCGACGAGCCCGACCCCACGATGCCTCTGGGGCTGCTCGGGCTCGGCGAGATCGGCGTGACCGGCGCCGCCGCGGCCATCGCCAACGCCGTCCGGCACGCCACCGGCAAACGCATCCTCGATCTGCCGATCACCCAAGACAAGCTGCTCTGAGGCCTGTCCACTCCAGCGAACCGAGGAGTTCCGATCGTGCGCGTCGTGGCCATCGAAGAGCACCACATCATCCCTTGGGTGAGCAGCACCTTCCTGGACCCCTCCCGGATTCCGGAGGCGGTGTGGGCCCGCCTCCACCCCACCGTCGACGAGCGGCTGGCCAACATACTCGCCGCCGCGCCTACATCGCAGTGCCCGACGATTTCCACCCGCTCTGGCGCCCCTTAGTCGAGGTTTGCCAGCGAGCGGCCGTTCCCCGGCTGACGGGCTGAATCACCGGACCCCAGCGGCTCGAGCCAGCCTTTACATGTAACGCTGGGACCGCCAACTCGTCGGCGGCATGGGCATGCCGAGGTCAGGGCCGCAATGGACAGAGCCTTTCGGCAGTGTGGGAGATGTGCACTCCCGACCACCCCAGCTCAGCGACCCTGACTTCGTCGTCGTCGAACGGTCGACGCGAGCGAGGCGTTCGAACTGCTCCGACTGCGCTCGCAAGACAGCCACCAGAAATTTCGCGACATCGCCGCCCGCCTGGTCGAGTAGACCGCGCGCGGCGATCGCTGACGTAGACCGCGGGGCGCCGGCCGATCGACCCCATCCCGCCCGTGGGTCGACGCCAGGCACGGCCGCCGAGCCAGTCGGGGCTGCGCAGTCGGTTATGTCAATGTCCTTCTCCGCCGCCTGTCGGACACAAGGTCGCCGTGCGGTGGCGTCCGGCAGGCCGCCCGCGCCCGCACAGCATCGCGCTCGGTCAGCAGCATCGGTAACGGTTGCGGCAAGCCACCACGCGGACTGGGACCAACACTCATTTGTGTTCATAGTTCGTGTCACATCCCCCGCAGGCGACTGAGCACTAGTTCGGGGCCGTCGTGAGCCGAACCCGCGAGTTCTACCGGCGGCCTTCGGTGGGAGCGGGATTCGAGTGTCGGATTTCGATCTGTACAACTACCTACCTGAGTGCCGTTGCGCTCTCGGCGGGCCTCGTTGTGGTCAACCTCGCGGCAGCAGTAGCGCTCGATTTACGCATGGTGACGGGAACGGCGCGACTGAGCTTCGCCCTCGCGCCTGGTACCCCTGCCCGGGAACATAGGCACGAGCAGTATCCCGAACCCCCCGGGCGCGGATGGCTCGCAGATCAAAAACCGCTACAGATCAATTCGATAGATCAGGAGCTACGTGCCGCGAGATTTCGCCACAGATCTGCCAGAATGTGTAACCTAAGGCCGAACCGGGCATCCGGGCAGCGTTCCGCCACACGAGCAGTAGTGGACGAGCGAACAATATCAAACCTGAGGAGAATTTCTGATCTCCGCGAACCCGGACCCGGGCGCAACGAAAGGCGGCCCGATTGGCACCACCACCCATGACGACGCCTCCCGAACTGACCCCAATAACGGCACGTTCGTGGACGCAACCAGCCCATCGCCGTAGCGCCGCCCGGTCCCTCCGCCGCGGGACCGGGCGAGGACCTGGTCACGACGTGCCGTTCGGCTGGATCCCTGTCACGTTGTCCGACCGGCACGTCCGGGCCCTGCGAGGGACGGAGCGGATGTGACTGACAACGAGCAGCAGACTGCGCCGAGCCGGGTGCGCAGAGCACACGACGACAGCGGGCGGAGGGAGCAACACCGGCCGGACGCTCCCGAGGGGACACGACGGTACCGCGACGATCGGGACGGCGACGTAGAGGACGACGAGCTAGAAGACGACGAGCCGGCAGACGAGGAGGACCAGGCCGAGCCGCAGGACCGCGGCAGGCGAACCCGAGGGGGGCCTGCCGAGCGCCGTCGGCCGGCGCCGAGGACCGGTCGCCGGGGGAGGGCCGAGCGCATTCCGGCCAGGGTGGCCGCTCGACGGGCCGCGGAGGACGTAGCGGAGTTCACCGGGTTGCATCCCGAGAACGTGGTGGCGATCGAGCCCCGGGACGGCGACTGGTACGTCGACGTCGAGGTCGTCGAGATTCACCGGATTCCCGACACCACCGACGTCCTCGCAATCTACCAGGTGCGGCTCGACCGCAACGGCAAACTGCGCTCGTACCGCCGGATCCGGAAGTACTCGCGTAGCCAACTGGACAAGGAGTACCGATGACCTCGGGTGGACTACCCCTGCCCAGCACCCGCGCCCGCCCACCGGAACACCGGCAGGAGTCGACCAACCTGTCCGAGATCCTCGAACGCATCTTCGACAAGGGAATCGTGATCCCCGGCGACATCCGGGTGACCTGCTCGACATCGAGCCGCTCACGATCAAGATCCGGCTGCTTGAGGGGTCGGTCGACACTCGCACCGTTCGTGCGGGTAGTGCGCGCGATGAATGCGCCGGGCGACGGCGTTCAGTTGGCCAAACCCACCCCGTCGCTATGAGTCGGGCAACCGCCACCCACGCTCGATAGGAAGACGCAAGGCCTCCCTCGGCCCCCACGAGCCGCGTGGGTAATGTATCGGTCGCGGCGGGTTCCGCAGCAACGGGTCGCACAGGAGCCATAGCAACTCGACCTGTTCCGTGCTGATGAACAACATCGAGTCGCCGCGCATGACATCAAGGAGCAGGCGCTCGTAGGCCTCGAGCGGCTCGGCTTCCGGGAACGCCTCGACGAGGGCCAGCCGCATTCTGCCCCGACCGATCCTGAACGCGGTGCCAGGTACCTTGGCCCGGACGTCGGCGAAGATCGTCGGGTCGTCGGTGAGTTCGAGGACCAGTTCGTTGCATGTGTCGTTTACGTCCCCGGGGAAGATCTTCAATGGCGGTTCCCGGAAGCCGATCGTGATCGTGCGCCGGCTCTCGGCGAGCGCCTTTCCCGTTCGCAGGTAGAAGGGGACGCCGATCCAGTACCAGTCGTCGACGTAGACCTCCATAGCGACGAACGTCTCCGCAGTCGAGGCCTCGTCGACACCGGTTTCGTCGCGATACCCGTCGTATTGGCCGAACACGACGCGCTCCGGATCGATGGGGCGGATCGCGCGGAAGACTTTAATCATCTCATGATGCAACGAGTCCGCGTCCATGTGTGCCGGCGGGGACAGCGCCACGAAGCCGAGCAACTGGAACAGGTGGGTGGAGATCATGTCCCGGAACGTGCCGGTCGATTCCATGAACTCCGCCCGGCCCTGAATGTCGATTTGTTCCGGCACGTCGATCTGGACGTAGCAGATGTGCTGATAGTTCCACACCGGCTGGAAGATGCCATTGGCAAAGCGCAGCGCAAGGATGTTCTGCACGGCTTCCTTGCCGAGGAAGTGGTCGATCCGGTAAATCTGGCGCTCTTCGAAGAATCCATGCAAGGTCTCGTTGAGCCTGCGGGCCGATTCAAGGTCTTTACCGAACGGCTTCTCGAGGACGATCTTCGCCGAACCGGGCACATCGAACGTGCCGAGCATACGGACTACGCTCTCCGTCGCCGACGGTGGAACCGCGAGATAATACAGGGTCTCGCAGTCGTTGCCCAGTTCCTTGGCCGCCTCCGCCACCGCCCTTTCCAGTGCGGCTCCTTCGTCCTCGGACGTGGGCACGAAGCTGATCCGCCGGGCGAACTCCTGCCACGCGAGGTCGTCGATCGTCCCTCGGTAGACCTCCACGGCCGCGTGCACCATCGGAAGGAAGGCATCCTCGGTTCTTGGCGTGGTGTGACTGGAGCAGATGAGGCGGAAACGCTCGGGCAGCAGGTGGAGCTGCCAGAGGTGGAACAACGCTGGGAACAGCTTGCGCCGGGCGAGGTCGCCGGTCGCGCCCATGACAACGAGGACGTGCGGGTCGAGCGGACCCTCGTCGGGCGTCTCGATCGGTGGCCGGCCTCGCGCAGCAGATTCGGGGTGCGTCCTCATCCGAGTCCTGTCCGGTCCAGCGCGTCCTCGGCGGCGCTGATGTGCCGCAGCGCTTCCGCCGCGGCCGCGGTGGCGAGTCCGGTCGGGACTATGCCTGGCTCGAACTCGGCGGTGAGGAGGTCACGGACGTCACCGAGCAGCTCGTACGCCCGGTTGCGAGCCTCCTCGAACGTCATCATGTCCTGCGGTCGCACGGCGCCTCCCGATGCTGGGGTCCCGTCACGCGAAGGCCTCCTCGACGTAGCACCAGCGCCAGTTCTCCCCGGGTTCCATAGACTGGACGACGGGGTGGCCGAGTACACCGGCGTGCGCCCGCGGGTGCCGCATCGGCGGAGGAGTCGCAGCACCCGACGTGACCGCACGTGAGGCACAACCGCAGGTGCGCCGCCCACGGCGTGCCTATGCGGAGGCACTCTTCGCACGACTGCGGGGTACGAGGGACGACGTCACGGATTGACGCGACGTGCGAATCCATGATGCGGCCGAGAACGCGGTACCCCGCGGTTACCGCCCCCTCCGGTCCCCGAGCACGAGCGCGGCACCGATGGCCGACCTCGCTGGCCGATGACGCCTTTGTGAACAAGGGCGGTTCGATCAGGACCGGCAGCGGCGCTCGCTCCGCCACATCGGCGAAGGCGTCGTCGCCTGCATCCGTGAGCCAAGGCAGGGCGTTGCGGCAGTTGCCACATCTGGCAACCCCGTCACCCACCGCGGCAACGCGGTGCTTCCCACAGTGCGGACACTGCACCACCGTCGAACGCTCCTGCCTGACGGTCCTCGCGTGATCGGCCATGACCGGGCTCCCGAGGTGGACGGCTCATTTCACCATCTCAGCGCGGTCGGGACGTCGAACGGGTCCCGCGGGGCTAACCTCGGGGAAGGCCGTCACCCTCCCGGGCCGACCGCGATGCCGCCGACTTGCCGGTCCGGTCGCCTCCTCGTACCGGTGCACCACCTGCTCGCTGCTCCTGTGGATCCTCCCAAGGTCGTCCTCGCGAGAGTGGACCGCGAACGTCCCGGCTACGAGTTCCCACACAGTCGTGGCGAGGTGGTCGAGGAACTCGTAGAGCTCGTGCTCGTGACCGCCGACGGCGACGATGTCAGCTCGTGACGACGGGCCTCCTCGTCCAGCCGTTCGGTCACGGCCCGGTAGTGCCGCTTCGCGAGCAGCTCGACACCAGCGCGGCGGTCACCAGGGCCGTGATCAGGCACACCGGCGGCCGTCCGGAGGGCGGCTATAGGGGACGACGGACCTGCTCGACACGGGCATGTAGCCGCCCTTCTGGCGCCGTCCAGGCGACCTCTTCGCCCGGCTGCGCCCCGAGTAGCGCCTGCCCTAGTGGGCTCTCGGGCGTGACGGCCGGGACGTCCTCGTCGGGAAAGCGGCTGACCTGTACGGTCTCGCAGGAGCCGTCGGGGAAGCGAAGCGTCACCTCGCTGTAGAGGCCGACCCGCTCGGACGTGTCCCCCTCGGGCCGCCCCGCCTCCCAGAGGTAGTGCGCGAGGTCGCGGATACGGCGGTGGACCCAGTCGAGCTCATCCCGGAGTTCGGTTGTCTCTCCCTGCTCACCGAAGTCGTGCGGCCGGTGATCGTCGGACACGAGACTCTCCTCGAGCTCGCGCCTGCGCGTCCGCAGCAGCTCCAGCTCCTCGAGCAACGCGTGGCGCTCATCGTGCGCGGCTACGTTCATACACCACCGTCGCACCGGTAGCCGCCCGGCGCGTTGGCCCGCCAGGACGGATTTCCTCCGCTTACTTCGGTCCCGCAGGGGGAGGCATCAGCCGATCTTTCGGGGAGGGCAATGGGCCGCCGGAATCGTTACGTGCCAGGGTCAGGCTATCCGAGCGATCGGTCACGGTGGAGGCCGGAACCCAGCCGTCGACCTCGCGAAGGTGAACCGATGTGAGCGCCACGGGACTTGTTACGTTCGACTCGACGCCTGCGAAGACGAACGGCATTCTGAAGCAGATCGGACAGGCCTACGAATGGCCGAAGAGCGCCGCAACCAGTTATACAGCGCCCTTTAGGCTGTCCTGCACCCCGTGCGCGATCGAGACCGCAACGGTGCCCGCAGGGGGAATCGAGTGCCCATCCTGGCCATGCCAGGTCCGTGCCAGGACCGGTCCGGTCGAGGACAGTCCCTGCGATGACGGCCGTACCGCAATCCCGCACCTTCGACATCCTCGGCCTCGACCTCGACGGATACGTCGCGATGCCCCCGAACCCAACCGGGCTCGTGGTCTTCGCGCGGGGGCCAGGGGGCAGTCACGACGACGAGCGGGATGTGCGCGTGGCGAACGAGCTCAACGCGGCGCAGATTGCCACTGTCAGGGTCAACCTGCTCACAGAAGCGGAGCAGCGGATCGATGCCGCGACAGCAGAGCTGCGGTTCGATGCAAACCTCCTGGGCGTGCGCACGATCGCGATGATCGACCGGTTGGCGTCCGATCATGTGACCGCGAGCCTTCCCGGCGGCGTCCTGGGCGCCCACGCCGCCGCAGCCGCATGCCTGATCGCCGCGGCGGCGCGGCCGGATTGGGTGCGGGCGGTCGTCTCACCGGCGGGCCGGCCGGACCTCGCAGGCGAGTTCCTCCTCATCGCGCGGGCGCCGACCCTGCTCGTCGTGGGCGAGTATGACGCTCAGCTACGCGCCCGCAACGAGGACGCCGCGGAACGCATCGCCGGCCCCGCCCGAGTCGCTGTGCTCGACGACGTAGGTCACGTGATCGACGAGCCGAGGGCGCAAGCGGTCCTGGCGGAGATGTGCCGCGACTGGTTCCGCGTGCACCTGCGCCCCCAGGCTAAGGCGCGCGCTCGGTGACCGAAGGTGTCCCCATCGGTCGCGCTGTTACTCGAGCTGGGAATCCTGCTGATCGTGCTGAGCGTGCTCGGCACGATCGCGCGCCGGCTGTCGCTGACCCCTGTGCCGCTGTACCTACTGGCGGGACTCGCCATCGGCGACGGCGGCTTCTCGCTCGTCCCGAGCTCGGGGGCCTACATCGAGTCCAGCGCCCAGATCGGCCTCGTGCTGCTACTGCTCATGCTCGGGTTGGAGTTCTCGGGCGACGAGTTCGCCGAGAGCTTGCGGCGCCATCTGCCATCCGTCGCGGTCGACGCCGTTCTCAACGCCACCCCCGGCGCGATCGCCGGGCTGGTCCTCGGTCTCGACGCCGTCGGGGTCCTCGCGCTGGCCGCGGTCACGTGGGTGTCGTCGTCCGGCATCGTTGCCCGACTTCTGGGCGACCTGCGACGACTGCGGAATTCGGAGACCCCGGCCGTCCTCTCAGTGCTCGTGCTCGAAGACTTCGCGATGGCGATCTACCTCCCCGTGCTGACCGTCGTGGCGGCCGGCGGGACCTGGTGGCAAGCGCTGCTCGGCGTGTTGGTCGCGGTGGCAGCGCTGCTCATGGCGTTGCTGACGTCGCGGCGCTGGGGGCACCGGATCGGCGGCTTCCTGGCCCATCTGGAGCCCGAGCAGCTCCTGCTGCGGATCGTGGGCATCACCCTGCTCGTGGCCGCCCTTGCCGAGCTGATCAATATCTCCGCGGCAGTCGGGGCGTTCCTCGTAGGACTCAGCCTGACGGGTGAGATCACCGAACGGGCGCGCGCAGTCCTGACGCCGATCCGCGACATGTTCGCCGCGGCGTTCTTCCTCGCCATCGGCCTCTCGATCGATCCTGCCGATCTCGTGCCGGTCCTGCCGGTTGCGCTGGTCCTTGCGGCCGTGACCGCACTCACGAAGGTGTTCGCCGGCGCCTACGCGGCGAGACGGGACGGAGTGGACCGCCACGGGCAGCTGCGCGCGGGCTGCGCGCTGATCGCCCGCGGTGAGTTCTCGATCGTCGTCATCGGGTTGGTCGCCTCGCCCGCGGATAGTGGGCTCGGCGCACTCGTCGCCGCCTACGTCGTGGCCCTCGCGACAGCCGGCCCGATCATCGCTCGGCTCGTGGACTCCCCGTGCCCGCCGTGAGGCCGGCGGGGGCCTCAGTCAGGGCCGTACACGTGACACGACGGCCTGGCTGTTCATGACCTGTCGGTGCCTGTGCGCCACGTTGGAGCGTCCCGTGCTGCCCTGCCGGGACGGCCACATGCCCGCAGTTCGTCCTGCCGGGCTGTGCACTACACCCTGCTGGTGCTGGCAACGTCCGTGCTGCCGACGAGCGGGAGCCGACACTCGTCCCGAGATCGAGGAGGCTGACCGATGCGACCTGTTCGCCGTGCGGATCCGGGTGCGCGCTCGGCGTGGGCTCTCGTCCTGACGCTGCTCCTGACGGCCACGGCCGCCCTGGCCGGGTGCGCCGGCCGCGACGACACGGCGCCCGCCCCGCGGATCGCGGAGGGGTTGTCGGAGGAGTTCGCCGGGGTCGTTCAGGCCGTCCTGCCCTCGGTCGTGGAGATCAGCCAGCCGGGATCGGTGGGGTCCGGCGTCGTCTTCGACCGCGACGGGCACATCGTGACCAACGCGCATGTCGTCGGTACGGGGAAGGCGTTCGAGGTCAGGTTCGCGAACAGCAGCACCGTGCGGACGGCGACGCTCGTGTACTCCTGGCCGCCCGAGGACATCGCGGTGATCAAGGTGCAAGATACCGGCGGCCTGGTGCCCGCGCAGTTCGGCGCCGCTCGTGACCTGCAGGTGGGCGACATCGTCATGGCGATGGGCAGCCCGCTTGGGTTGGAGAGCAGCGTGACGCAGGGCGTCGTCTCGGCGCTAGGCCGGACCGTCTCGGAGCCGCCGGAGCCGCAGATCGGCTTCCCCGGAACCGTGCTCCGCCAGACGATCCAGACGAGTGCCCCGATCAACCCCGGCAACAGCGGTGGCGCGCTCGTCAGCCTCGACCGCAAGGTCGTCGGCATCCCCTCGGTCGCCGCCGTGAACCAAGGCATCGGCGGGGTGGCAGCCGGGATCGGGTTCGCGATCCCCGGCGACATCGCGAGCGACCTCGCCCAGCAGATCATCGACCACGGGCGCGTGATCAACTCGGGACGCGCGGCTCTCGGGATCACCGGGCTGACCGTCACGAACGACCAGGGGCAGCCGATCGGGGTCGGCGTCGCCGCCCTTGACCCGAACGGGCCCGCCGCGACGGCCGGCCTGCGTGTCGGCGACCTCATCACCCGATTGGGGGACGACGAGGTTCGGACCGCGCAAGACCTGCAGACGCAGATTGCCTCACGTCGTCCGGGCGACGCCGTTCGGCTTACGGGGACACGGCCACCGGCGGCAGAACCGTTCACGATCACGGTCACGCTCGGCGAGCTTCCGGTCTCCTGAGGAGGACGGCGATGCTCGAGGTCGAGACGGTCGACCGCATCCTTGGGATGGACGGCGACGGTCTGCCGGTGCTGTCGGTGTATGTCAGCATCGACCCCGACGACCGCCGGGCCTTTCCGAGCGCGGTGGACGGGGTGCTACACGAGGCCCGCCTGCTCACCAAGGACCCCGATCTGGACCGGGAGGCCCGGTTGTCCCTGCGCGGGGACGTGGAACGCATCGTGGAGGCCGTGACGGAGGAGCACCTCCGCCCGCAGGCCGTCGCGTTCTTCTCGTGCTCCGGGCGGGGGTTGTTCGAGGTCGTCGAGCTGCCGCGCCGGGTTCGCGACAGCCTCGTGGTCGACGCGACGCCGTGGGTCCGTCCGCTGGTGGCGGTGCTCGACGAGTACCACCGCTGCCGTGTCGTGGTGGTCGACCGCGCGCATGCCCGCTTCTGGGACCTCTACCAGGACGAGATGGTCGAGCGTGGCAAGCTGCGGGACCGGGCGCTGCGCAAGCCCGACTACGCGTACGGCATGCGCGAGGTCGCGACGCGGAACAAGGCCGAGCTGCTGGCGAAGCGGCACTACCGCGCCGTCGCGCAGCGGCTGGCCGAGGATCTCCGCCGGCGCGAGTTCGACATCGTTGCCGTCGGCGGCCACGAGCATGAGATCCCGGAGCTGCTGGACCACCTGCCGCGAGAGGTACGTGACCGCGTCGCCGGGACGTTCCCGGCGCACCCTCGCGAGGAGGACCTCGGGGCGATCCGGGACCGCGCGCAGGAGGTCGTCGACCGCTACGAGCGGGCGGAGGAGGAGCGGCTGGTGGCGGAGGCCCTGGAGAAGCATGCCGCTGGTGGGCTCGCCGCGGTCGGTCTCAACGACTGCTTGTGGGCCGGCGCCACTGCCGCGGTCGATCTGCTCCTGGTCCACGACGAGGTCATGTGGCCAGGCGTGGTCTGTGCCGACGACGGCTGGATGGCGACCGCGGGCGACCGGTGCCCGATCTGCGGCAACCCGCTGCGCAGGACTCCGGATGTCATCGACGAACTCGTACAAGCAGTCATCGACGAGGGCGGGAGCGTCCAGCATGTGGAGGCGGAGACGCGGCTGCGCGATCATCTGAGCGCCGCGACGCTCCGCTTCCCATTGCCGCCCCTCCCGGCCGGCTGACGCACCGGGAGGGTGGCGGTTGGCGCCGGAATGACGTCAGCGCGACACCGGCGCGCCGGCGAACTGTTCGACGATCGCCCGGCAGAACGCAGGAAGGTCGGCCGGCGACCGGCTGGTGGTGAACTGCCCGTCGATCACCACCTCCTCGTCGACGACCTCGGCCCCCGCATTGCGCAGGTCGGTCCGCACGCTCGGCCACGAGGTGAACCGGCGCCCCCGGACGACATCGGCCTCCACCAGCGTCCAGGGGCCGTGGCAGATCGCAGCCACCGGCTTGCCCGTGGCGACGAATGCCTTGACGAACCCGACGGCGTCGGCGTTCATGCGCAGCTGGTCCGGGTTCACGGTCCCGCCCGGGAGGAGCAGGGCGTCGTAGTCGTCGACGTTCGCGTCGGAGACCTGCCGGTCCACCGGGAACGTCCCGGCGGACACCATGTCGAACTGGCGGGCCTGAATCTCGCCCGGGTGTATCGAGAGCAGGTCGCTCCGCGCGCCTGCGCCGTAGAGGGCTCCCCGTGGCTGTTCGAGCTCCACGCGCTCGACCCCGTCGGCCGCCAGGATGGCGATCGTCTTGCCCTGCAGCTCCGAGCCCATGAGTCGCTCCCTATTCCGTCTGTCTGTGGTCGTTGTGGTCGTTGTGGTCGCCGCGGCGCTCGCTGCGTCGGCACCGCGACCTTCCCGGAGCCGGGCCACGCGGCTCGTGGGCCTGACGGGACCAGAAACCCGCCCGCAATACACCCGGCGGAGCCAGCCGGGGTGAGCCGGGTTCTCGGCGGAGAGGTCTCACAGGTGACCTCCGGGACGGACCCGCCGGGACGAGAACGGAGGGCGAGATTGCAGCCTGCGGACCGGTGCACGACGTGCCCCGGTGATGCGACCGTCGCTGCGTAGAACCTGTGGGGAGGATCAGCCGATGGCTCGGGACGACCATGAGGTCCTCGACGTGTCCCACGATCCCTGGCTGGTGCGCCTGCAGGACGCCTTCCAGTGGCTGGTCACGGCGCTCCACCTCGGCGACGACGCGGGAGGCGCGCACGGCGGGCGCATCGTCACCTGCCGGCACTGCGGGCAGCGCAATCGGGTGGCCGCCGTCGCCACGGGTGTCCCGAGATGCGGGAAGTGCCACCAGGCCCTGCCGTGGATCGCCGGTGCCGGCGACGACGAGTTCGCCGACGTGGCGGAGCAGGTGTCGATGCCGGTGCTCGTGGACCTGTGGGCGAGCTGGTGCGGGCTCAGCTGCATGGTGCGACCGGTCGTGCAACGGCTGGGTGCCGAACGGGCCGGGGAGATCAAGGTGGTGGAGGTGGAGGTTGTGGCCGCGCCCCGGACGTCACAGCGCTTCCACGTGTGCGGCATCCCGACGCTGATGGTGCTGCGCAGAGGCGAGGTGGTGGCCCGGCGCTACGGCGAGATACAGGCGCCGGCCCTGCGCAGCTGGCTGGACCACGTACTGCGTGATCAGGCCGAATCGACGTCTGATGGCGGCATCGCGCTCCGCACTTCTCCGGCTGCCGATCTGGCAGGCGCCCGGACCACGGAAGGCCCGGGCTCCGGCTACACCTCCGGGTAGAAGTCGGCGAGGTGCAGGTCGAGCTCCATCAGGTCCGGGTGCCCGAAGAAGGCGAGGTTCGCGCTTTCGGCGGGGCAGCCGAGCTGGTGGTGGACGGCGCCGAGGCGCCTGGTGGCTGGGCAGTGTTTGCACGGCACCGGCACCAGCGGGTAACGAGCGGTCACGCGTTCTCCTCGACGATCCGCGCGGACCGGAGGAGCGGGGGCGGGGAGCACCGGGGCACCGGTCCGCAGAGGGATCTCAGGCTATGCGCGTGACAGCGGTGGCACCACCTCCTGTGCCGGGGGTTACGGCCGGCGACGGACTCAGTCGGTGCCGGCCGCCCGACGGTGGGCCTGCAGCAGGTGGCCTGCGAACCACACGAGGGTACGTCCGGAGGTGTCCACCCCGGGCATCAGGCGCAACGACTCGTAGGCCATCTCGACGCAGCGCGCCAGGAGCACTCGTTCCTCCTCCACGGCGGCGGCGAAGGAATCGGAGGAGCCCGAGTCCTGGCGGGCGGGAGCGGTCCTCGTCATGAGCCCTCCTCGTAGATCGATCGGCTTCCCGTAGGACGATGGTCTGCCTTGGTACTGCTCGCACGCACGGTGCCGGCGGCACGAATACCGCTGCCGGGAGTCGGCCCGGGAGGGCAGGTCGGCGTCGGCCGTGGTGGTCGGCCACGGTGGCGGGACCCCCTGGCCTCGATCAGCTCCACGCCGTACCCGGCCACCGCCGCCCGGACCACTCCCGGCCACGCCGCCTGAGGTATGCCATCCCGGGCAGAAATCCCTGTATCCGGGTCGCCGCGCCGCGGCCGTTTTGGACCACCGTCTGCGTCCACACCGTGGTCCTCGGACACGATGTCCACGAGCCGCAACGTCGTCGGTACATGCGGCGGCGGGAACACCTGTGCAGCCCGAACCTGCTCGAGCGCGGCGTCGGAGGCGGCGACGACGCCCGGCCCGCGGGCGTCGCGGTTGCCACCGCTGCTGCCGTCAGCGGTGAACGTGCACGGGTCGGCGCGATCGCCTCGTTGACGTCGACGAGATGGACCGGTTCGTGTTGTGGCGTACCACGTTGGTCACCCTGATCCGTCGCTGCGGCGCGCTCCTGGCGGAGCAGTGGGGCGGCGGCGAGCACCTGGACGATCGTCCTTGCCCTTTCCCGTCGGCGATGTCGGCGCTACCGAGGGAAGCTCGGCGTCCAGACGAATCGAGTGCCGCCACACCAAAGCGGTAAGGGCCAGGACGAGAATTAGCGCCATCAGGATGAGTAGTTCGATCCCTTGCGGGTTCCACTGGAACGACTTCTCGGCGGCTGCGGTCAGGATGAGGACGCTTCGGATGGCGGCGACCAGGCCCACCACCAGGAAGGGCAGGGGGTCCAGGGCACCCCGGTGTTCTACTGCGATAGCGACGGTGTGCAGGAGCTCGGCGACGATGAACAGCAGCAGAGCCTCCTCCAGAATCGCGAGCACGATCACCGGAAGGTTGTACGGGCCGGCCAGTACGACGGCAATGTAACGCGCGGTATCGACGATCAGCACGATCGCCAGCACCGTGAGCAGGATCCCAACCGTCACGTGGACGACGTCCTCGGTGATCTCGATGCCGCGAACCACGCGCGCCACCAACCCGCGTGCCAGGATCGGCATGCCGGCTCTTCCTCGAGTCGGCCGAGCTTCGGCGTCAACGCCACTCATGACGGGTTCCTCGGCGTCGCGGCAGCCACGGCATCGTGGCTGCGTTGGCTGGTCCTGCGGGCATCAGACCGCGAAGGGGTAGGTTTCGGGCATCTCCCCGGTCTCCCAGACAGAGGTGCGTTCGAGGGGTTCGACCGCCCGGGTGTCGTCGATGTGGATCACAGCGTCGAACTGGTCGGCGACCCGGGCGCGGAAGTAGTGGCTCTGGCGCTCCGTCTCCGGGCGATAGATGACTCCGATCGCCCGCTCCAGGCGGGCCGAGCGGAGCACCCCGGCCGCCCGCGTCAACTTCGAGAAGGAAAGCATGAACTCCTTCCGCCCCACCTGGTGAAACATCTCCTCGACACTGCCCGGCAGCGCCGGGCGCACCCACTTGCGCTGCGCCTCACCGCCCCAGTCATCCGCCGCGGTCACCGTGCCGGTGTAAGTGGTGAACCCGAGATTGCGGCAGTCACCGGAGTGGCGTTCGCGCACCAGCTGCCCCACGTTCAGCTCGCCCCGGGCCGCCGCCTCGGTCGCCCTGGCATCGCCGAGATGGGAGTTGTGCTCCCACACCACGATTTTCGCCAGCGTGCCGCGGGAAAGGTGGTTCTGCACCGCGTCCAAGGTCTCGACCATGTGACGGTCACGCAGGTTCCACGACGAGACCCGCCCGCTGAACATCGAGCGGTAGTACTCGGCCGCGTTCTTGACGACCTTGGCGTTCTGTTCGGCGTAGAACTGCTCGTCCTCGGCGAGCAGCCCGTCGCGGCGGGCGTACTCCACCCCTTGGCGTTGCAAATCGGCGAGCTGGTCGATCACCTCCTGCTCGCAAGTGTCGCCAGCCCCCATCGCGGCCGCCAGGCCGTAGGTCTGCCCGTCGTCGGTGCCGTAGTGGTCGAAGCAGCCGTAGCGCTCCCTGGCCCGCTGGGCCGCCGCCGGATCCACCCGGTCCAGGTAGGTGATGACCTCGTCGACCGAGCGGTAGAGGCTGTAGAGGTCCAGCCCGTAGAAGCCGACCTTGCCGAGCTCGTCGGCGACGCGGTCGTTGCGCTCCCGCAACCAGCCCACGAAGTCGAGAACCACCGCATTGCGCCACATCCAGGTCGGGAAGCGTTGGAAACCACGCAGCGCCTCCTCGGCGTCGGCGTCGTCACCGCTCCCCCGGACATACCGGTTCACCCGGTAGCCGTCCGGCCAGTCCGCCTCGACCGCGACCGCGCAGAACCCCTTCTCCTCGACGAGCCGGCGGGTCATCGCCGCACGCGCGGCGTAGAAGTCGCCAGTGCCGTGCGACGCCTCCCCGAGCAGCACGAGGTGGGCGTCGCCGACCAGGTCGAACAACACCTCCTTGGACGGCACGCCCTCCTCGGTCGGGATACCGGCGGATCGGATCACGGCGGTCTCACTGACGGCCCGCTCGGTCCTCCGCGCCGGGGCCGAGGTCGCCGCGGCACGCAGCAGGTCACGGACCTCTTCATCGGTGGTCTGGGCGAAGTCCCAGTACGAGGCGCCCACCGCGTAGAACGGGGACGGGGTCGTCGCGCAGACGACCTCGTCGGCAATCGCCCAGAGCTCCTGGCAGGTGGACTTCGGCGCGGCAGGAACCGCGACGACGATCCGCCCCGGCTCGTGCTCACGCAGCGCGATGAGCGCCGCGCGCATGCTCGAGCCCGTCGCGAGGCCGTCGTCGACGACGATGACCGTTCTGTCCGCTAGCTCGGGCATCGGTCGCCCGGACCGATAGGCCTGCTCCCGGCGCAGCAGCTCGCGCCCCTCCTGCTCGACCACCCGCTCGATCACATCCGAGGTGATGCCCAGGGCACGCACGACATCGTCGTTGACCACCACCACCCCGCCGCTGGCGATCGCGCCCATGGCCAACTCCTCACGGCCGGGCACCCCCAACTTGCGGATCACGAAGACATCCAACGGGGCACCCAGCACACGAGCGACCTCGTAGGCCACCGGCACACCACCCCGCGGCAACCCCAGGACCACCACATCCGGCCGACCCCGGTAGCGCTCGAGCAAACCGGCCAACGCCTGCCCGGCATCTCTTCGATCACGGAACAACCGATCCGGCATGCTTCCTCCTGAGGGTTGTCGACCGGCCCGGCGTCATGCGATTCGATCCGCGTCGGCGAGCCGCACCGCGGTCTCGGTGACGAATCCGAACTGCACGAGTGGGCGCCCGGCCAGCGCATCGAGCAACCAGTCCATGGCCACCCGCGACCGCCCGGCCGGCAGCTCCGCCAGGTGGTAGCCGCGGGTGATCGCCTTGGCGACGACACCGGTGACGGGCAGATGGAACGGGTCGGCGACGGCCTGGGATCCGCCGAGATCGACCACGAATCCCTTGTCCGCGTGCCGGTAGGGGCGGGCCTGCCCGTGTCCCAGCGATGCGGCGATGTTGATCCCGGCGAGCTCGCCCTGCCGCTGGGCATGTTGGGCGGTCATGACTGTGATCTCCCCGGGTCGGCCTGGATCGGGCACGGCGGCCACGTCGCCTGCGGCGTAGATGTCGTCGTGGCCGGGCACCGAGAGGCACTCGTCGACGACGAGGCGACCTCCGCGGGTGGGCAGGCCCAGGGTCTCCACGAGCGGATCGGGGCGCACGCCCACGCACCAGACGACCGTGCGGGTCGGGATCTCCGTGCCGTCACTGAGCACGGCGCAGGTGGGGGTGACCTCGCTGACCGTGGTCCGCAGCCGCACGTCCACGCCCCGGCGCCGGAGAACCCGCTCCGCCGGCGCGGACAGGCGCGGGTTGAGCCCCGGCAGCACGCGCGGAGCGAGATCGAGCAGCAGCCACCGCACCTCGTCAGACCGTAGCCCCGGGAACTGGCGCAGCGCGTCGCGCGTGAGCAGTTTGCCCTGCCCAACGACTTCGGTCCCGGTGTACCCGGCGCCCACCACGACGAACGTGGTTCTGGCCGCCCGCTCGGTTGGATCGCTCGCCTGCTCGGCCAGCTCCAGCTGGCGCAGGACATGATCGCGCAGGTAGATGGCTTCGGCGATTGACTTGAAGCCCTTCGCGTGATCGGCGACGCCAGGGACGGACAACAGCCGCGTGACCGAGCCACACGCGACGACCACCCGGTCCCACTGCAGGGTCCTCTGCCGCCGCTCGATATCGAGAACGGAACAGGTGCGCCCCGCAGGATCGATCTCTGTGGTGTTGCCGAGCACGACCCGGGTTCGGGGTAGCCGGGCTCGCAGCGATACGGCGACCCGGCGCGGCTCCAGGATCGCGGCCGCGACTTCGGGGAGCAACGGAACGTAGAGCATGTAGTCCGCCGGGTTCACCGTGACGAGATCCGCCACGCCGGGTGGCAGTCGCCTCTCCAGCGTCCGCAGGCAGTGGAAACCGGCAAACCCGGCGCCGACGACCACAACCCGCGGCCGGCCGCCTGCGGTCTGCACCGACTCAATGCCAGCAACCACGATCTCACGCTCCAGACACGGGCTCACCCTGCGTAATCCAGCACCGATGACACCGCGTGCGGAGCACCAGAGCCGGATCGGTCACGTGGGTTCGGCGGCGGCGGAAGACGGCATTACGACGTGTCATGCGGCAGTTGCTCACATTCATCGGGCGCGGCGCATCGAAGATGGCGCCTGCTGCTGAGGGCCCCTGGTATCGCTCCGATCGAGTCGCGCCTCGATCGGCTTCTGGACGAGTGCGAGCGCACGACCAGCAGCGGCACAGGGGTCGCTTCCCACATTCGCCCTCCCCTGGATCGCCCTTCCACCGGTGTGCGGCAGACGTGGGCGCGACCGCGGATGCAACGCTCGGCCGTCGCGGCCGCTGGCCGTCCTGAATTCACCCAGCCAGCCTCGTCGCGTCCCGCCGGCCAGTCTTCGGCCTCGTAGGCTCAGCGGTACCTGCCCACCCTGCACTGCTGGACGCATCCGCTCCGCCACCCCGGCTGCGACGTCAACGACGGGTTGGTACTGACTCTGTCGCGACGGATTGCAACTGACCCCTCTGGCCGTAGATGTCATCGAAATGCGCGGATCTCCCCAGTGGTCGGCCCCTTGGCCGACGGCGACAGAACGACCTCGTCCACGTCCGACAGCCCGCGTTGGCGCTCGCGCACGATCTGCCGCGTGCGAAGCTGGCGTCGGTATCGCGCTGGACTTCGATCTGGACCGACCCGAGTTCAGCGAACACCGTCTTGGCCCGGGTGCCGTTGCGGGAGGCTCCGCCGTCGCGCCCCGCCGGGTCGTGCTTGTCATAGCCCAGGTGCTCGCTCATCTCCGCCTCCAGGGCGGTCTCGAGCACGTTCTTGATCAACTGTTCGAGCAGCCCGTTCGGGCCGACCAGCTCGATGCCTCGCGCCCTGGCCTGCGCCAACAACTGCTCAGCGTCGACCCGGCGTCGACAGAGGCAGGGGCGTGCGGTCCCATTGGGTGGTGTTCGAACGCTGCGGTGATCGCAGCCGGGTTGGCTGGGGGAGCTCGTGCAGCGTGACCAGGTGCCGCCCGGGTGGTGCTGAAGGCCGTGGAGACGGTTGGCACAGGGTGAACGCGCGGAGATACTGACCGGCGCCGGGCTGGCCGGGCGGCGGTTGATGGCCCAGCGCAGGAGCGGCAGCGATCTTGTGGGTCCAGGCCCTGCCGGGCGTGGAGGTGGGTCTGCTCGAGCTGTTCGGATGGTGATGCCGAGGTCGTGGAGCCGGTAAATCGCATCGGCTTGGGCCTGAGGCGATCCACGGCCAGCTGGATTGCGGCCTCCATCGAAGGAGGGGCGGCCATGGACGACCGAGCACATGACCGTTCACACGACTCGGCGGGCGGCGGCGGATCCACCCGAGAGGGTCGACAACGCGGCCACCGGGTCCGGGTCGGTCTGTTGGCCGATCCCGGTGTGTCTACCGATCTCGCCGCTGCCCTTGTGCCCGGCCTGCCCGGCGTGCTGGCTGCAGAGGTCGACGACGCGACCGAGTGGGTCGTGAGCACCGAGACCCGCGAGATCCCGCTCAACGACCAGGGCCTAGTCCCGGTGGAGTCGCTCGCGCAGGAGCACCGCACGCGGCAGGGGTGGGACGTCATGATCGTGTTGACCGACTTGCCTCGCCGCATTGGGACTCGCCCCGTCGCCACCGTCCTGATCGCGCGCGCACACAGCGGGATGGTCTCGCTGCCCGGGCTCGGAGCCCTGGGCGTGCGCCGCCGAGCGCGCCAGGCCACTGTTCACCTCGTGCGGGCACTCACCGGGCACGAGTGCGGGTCCAAGGGGGGATGCCCACCAGGCATCCGGCGATTCAGCTCGCTGCGCTACATGAGCTCTGAGGATGACGCCGACGCACATCTCGCCTTGGTCGGGTTGCGCGGCAGGTTGCGGCTGCTCGCCGGGATGGTGCGGGACAACCGCCCGTGGCGGCTCGTCCCCCACCTGTCCACTGCCACCGCGGCGGCCGCCGCGGTGGCCGCATACTCCATCGTGACCACGGACTTCTGGGAGATGGCGGCCTCGCTGTCGCCGCTGCGGCTGCTGGTCATCTTTCTTGTCGCGATCCTGGCGATGGCGACCTGGCTGATCATCTATAACCACCTCTGGGACCGCGCAGACGACCGGGCGGTGGCGGCGCTCTACAACGCCGCCACCGCGGTCACGATCGTCTTCGGGGTCACGTGCATGTATGCACTCCTCTACCTCGCCGGGCTGCTCGCGGCGCTAGCGTTGATCGATCCCGGCTACTTCTCCTCGCAGTTGCACCGGCCCGCCTCGTTCGGCGCCTACCTAAAGCTGGTGTGGCTGGCGAGCTCGGTCGGCATCGTGGCTGGGGCGCTCGGTTCCAGCCTCGAGAGCGAGGAGGACGTCCGAGACGCGACGTACGGCAGGCGGGAACTCGCGCGGCGGCGCGGCCGCAATCCGAGTTCGAAGTAGGTCGCTACGACAGGTGGGGCCAACATTCGTGACAACAACGGCTCCGGGGCCAACTCAGGTGATCACACTCATGCCCCCGGCTACCAAGCCGGGCTCGGCTGCGGCAGGCCCATAGGCTCATTCCACCCCGGTGGGCTGAGTTGTCATACGGCCTTGCTCACGCAGGCCTTGAAGCATCGGAGCGAAAAATCCCCTTCAGCACGCGAGGTGGCTCACCGACTGGTCAACGGACATCGAAGTAGAACGTGCGGAGCTCGCTGGCCAGCAAGCCGAGGGGGCTGCGCCCGTACGCCGACACTTGCCACCGGGCAAACCTCGCGCTGGCGGCGCTCTAGGGGCGAAGGTCTCCACGTGATCGATGGCGGCGACCGGGGCCTCGCGCAGCGGCGCGACGTCCTGGGCGATCCGCGCGAGCAACATCCCGCCCTCTGGCTCGGTCAGTCGTGTGCGGCGCGGTTCTGTTTGACCAGGAGTTCGCGGCGTTGGCGAGTGCGGTGGGAGTCGCCGGTCAGAGTGAGCACTGGTGGCCAGTCGGTCGATCATGGCGGCTACGACGACGTCATCGGAGAACGTCTCGCCCCACGCCCGAAGGGCAGGTTGCTGGTGACCATGACCGCGCCCTGTTCATAGCGGGAGGCGATGAGCTGGACGAACAGGTTCGCTGCGTCCTGATCGGAAGAGGTGTACCCGACCTCGTCGATGATGATCAGCTTGTAGCGGCGGATCTTCTTCAGCTCGGTCTCCAGTTGTCCGGCGTGGTGGGCCGGCCGGTTCGTGGCGGTGTCGAACAAGACCGAGTAGCCGGCTTGGGTGGCCTTGACCCCCAACCCGATAAGTGCGTTTCCCCGATGCCCTGTGGGCCGAGCAGGAGTCCCCCAGCTTGATCTCGCGCCGCTTCCCGTACCGCAGAACGCGAAGAGCACCCGGGTGCTCTCGCGCGGTCGGGTCGCCCCGGCGCGGCCAGCAGATGGCGGTGACCCCGACCATGGAGTGATCGTCGTCCCGACGGGCTGGGTCAACTGTTCTCGTCCTTCTTGTCCTCGCCCTCCCACCACTCGCGGTCGTAGCGGTCGGCCGCCTCGGTGCGCTCCCGGGCGATCTCGAGGGCGCGCGCCGCAGTCTCCCGGTCCGGGTAGGGCCCGAGGCGATCGAGAGCGCGGCAGCCATAGAAAGGCTCGACCCTGCGGTGCCTGAGGCAGTAGAACCACTGCTCCTCAGTCATCACACCACTCGCTGCCCCTGAGGTCTGTCGCTGCGAGGCCCGTCCATCAGGCTCACGGGCCTCCTCGATCTCGCGTCGGAGCTGCAGCAGCCGCTCCTCCAGCCCCCGCAGCTCCGGGTCGAGCTCGACGGCGCGCGGCCCCACGTCACGCAATGCGTCGATCGTCGCGAGTGAGAGCGCCACGGCGTCGTCGGGACGGTCGTCACCGAGCAGGCCCTCGATCTGCTGGGCGAGGGAGGCCAGTGTTCCCGAGTCGGTGTCGGGCACGAGGTAGCCCTCGAGCCCCGGCGGGTACGGCGTGCGCTCGCGCAGCTCCCGCATTGCGGTGACGACCGCTGGCGAGGCGCTGATCTGGTCGAGCAGCCCGATCAGGCGGTGGGCCCGCGCCACGACCCGCGGCCGGCCCGGGTGCTCGTCGAGCCACCGGAGCAGGGCGTCGTCCCCTCCGAGATGCCGGACAAGCCGGGTCAGACGGGCGGCGATGTCCGTCGGCAGCGTGGCATGCCACGGCAGCACGGTGGACACCTGCTCGGCCAGGGCCGCGTCGGCCTGCCGGTCGGCCTCACCGTCGACAACGGCGTCCAGCAGCTCCGGGTCCAACCGGAAGACCGAGGTCGGGCCCTCCAGCTCCGGCTCGGTCACGGAACCGGCGAGCGCAGCGCCACGGCCAGGGCACCGAGCGCTGCGCCGTAGACCACCGCGAACACCCCGAGCAGCACCGCCAGCCCGATCACACCTGCCGACGGCCAGACCAGGATGACGATCCCCGCCATCACCGAGAGAACACCGGCCAGCGCGAGCAGCCAGATGCGACCACCGACCATCCGCAGTCGGAACGCCGTGGCGATCTGCGCCGCCCCAGCGACCACCGCCCAGATGCCCACGACGACAGCGAGGACGAGCGCGGTGATGCCCGGCCAGATGAGCGCCAGCACACCCGCGGCGACGCTCGCGAGGCCGCCGAGTAGGCCCAGCCACCAACGGGACCGATCGCGATGGCGGACCGCGTCGATCACGCTCGCTACGCCTTCGAGGATCGCGTAGATGCCGAACGCGATGGCCAGGGCCAACACCGTCAAGTCGGGCCAGAACAGCGCGACGAGGCCGAACGCCAGCGCTAGGACGGCGCGGACGACGATTACCGTGCGTACGGTGCGGACCCCCAGCACCAGCGGGTCGGTGGCCGGATCGTCGAGCAGCGCGGACGGGCGGTTCGCGTGCATGACAGACCTCCTGGAGCTGAGCGGGGGGCTCGGGCAGACACCCGGCACGACCCGAACAGATCATGCGACCGCACGCGTGCCCGGGGCATGGGCCTGGGAGGGCGACGTACAGTGCGCGGACTGCACCCGCCGGGACGGGGGGCGGTTGTCTGACGGCGGCGCGTCTGGCTTCAGCGCCGAGCAGCCCCGGTCGTCGCTCGTGAACCGGCGCGACCGCTGTGGCGTTTCGACACCTGAAGACTGAGCCGCGTGGCTCACGCGCCGGGGGCCGCAGCTGGCGATCGGGCTGCCGCTCGATTCCGAGCACCGTCACCGGGGCGGCCTCGGGGACCTGCTCAATACGCACGCGCCCTGGTCGGTGGACTCGTGACACCACCCTGTTCCTCCTGCACGGCGTGCTTTTCTGCGCCTGCGGACGGCGGGTGACCTACGGGCGCGGCGCGACGGGCGTCACGATCGCCGTGTTCCTGGCCTCGACGCAGGCGCACCGGGGAACCACGGCGACCGCCGTGATCGGGGCACTCGCCCTCCCCTGCTCGGCGCCCGGCGCTGCACTGGACGCCCACCGCAGCGGCCGAGTTCGCGTTAACGGGCACAGCGGTTGTCGCGGGGACGGCGACTGAGTGCTGCACGTCGACTCCACGCCGTGGTCGATGGTGGTGCGGGTGCTCGCATCGACGGCAGACGCGCCCTCGTCGTGGGACCTCCGCTGTGAGGTGCGCGGGCAGCTGATCGCCTTCCTCCGGGACAAACACCCCCAAGCCCTCCCGCGCACTGGCCGCCGCCAGCTCTCCGTCCTCCGACCCCGCGGGCGTCATCAGAGGCGAGCAGCCCAGGCGCGCAAAGCAGCAGGACGGCTGGTCGCCCTGACGGCACCGAGTCAGCGGTCGGCTCCGGCGCGTCGAGTGGTGCCGCGACCCCGGGGCGGTCCGTAGCTGTCGCGTGACAGCCGCTGCACGCGACCCTCATCCACAGCGTGTCGCAACGCCCGGCGGAACCGGCCGGGACCCCAGAAGCGCCCCCCGGCATAACCGGCCAGCGCCCCGCGCCGGGTCGGGCCCAGTCTCTCGACTGCCCCCTCGATCACGGCGATCTCCCGGTCCATCGCTTCGTCCGACGCCGCTGCCCAGCGGCTCGTCGTGCCCGCGGTGCCGATCTGGCCGGGTGAGTAGAACGCGAAACCGGGGCCGGGCCGGACCGCCCGCAACCCGTGCCGCTCATCCGTCGCCCGCTCGGCGGCGCGCCGCAGGATCCGCATGTTCCGCTCGCGCGCCGCCCGATGCTCCTCCTCGCTCGTGCGGGCGGGCTCCCGGGCCGCCTGGATGGCGCCCTGCTGCTGGGGGTCGGCGTCGGCCTCCTCAGCGGTGAGCGGGGTGGCGATGTTCTCCAGCGACCTGCCCTCGGCGCGCACCCCGAGCGCCAGCTCGGTCAGCCCGCCGACAGCCATGGCGCCGGCGCCGATGAAGAAGCCCAGCGCGATGAGCCGAAGGTCACCGCTATGGATGAAGTTGCCGAAAAGCAGCGGGCCTGCGATGCCGCCCACCGCCGTGCCGACGGCGTAGAACAGCGCGATCGCGAGCCCTCGGATCTCCAGCGGGAACACCTCGCTGACGGTGAGGTATGCGGAACTCGCGCCGGCCGATGCCAGGAAGAACGACGCGAGCAGCAGCACCATGAACCAGGTCGTCGTGAGCCTGCCGTCACGCAACAGGACCCCGAGGCCCGCGACCAGCACCGCCGACCCCAGATACGTCCCCGCGATCATCGGAATCCGGCCGACCGTGTCGAAGAGCCGGCCCAGCAGCAGCAGACCGAGGAAGTTGCACGCCGCGAACACGGCCATATACGCGGGCACCGCCGACGAGCTGACGCCGAACACCCCGCTGAGCAGTGTCCCCAGGTCGAACACGACCGCGTTGTAGAGGAAGGCCTGCCCGATGAACAGCGCGAGACCCAAGACCGCACGGTTGGGGTAGCGCCGGAAGGCGATCGCGACGAGGTCCCGGTAGCGGATGTTCTGCCGCAGCCGAATGACGATCTCGTAGGACGGCGGCGGCAGCTCGACACCCGTTTCCGCCCGCACGTCCTCCTCGATTTGCTCGACGATGCGCTCGGCGTCGCCCGCCCGCCCACGAAGCAACAACCACCGCGGGCTCTCCGGCACGTGTCTTCGCACGAGCAGGATGCCCAGGCCGATCACGAAGCCGAGGCCGAACGCGATCCGCCAGCCGATGCTCGGCGCGAACAACGACGCGTCGAGCAGCAGCAGCGACACCAGAGCACCGAGCCCCGACCCCACCCAGAAGCTCCCATTGATGGCGAGGTCCACCTGCCCGCGGTTCCGGGCGGGGATCAGCTCGTCGATCGCAGAGTTGATCGCCGAGTACTCCCCACCGATGCCAACCCCCGTGAAGAACCGGCACAGGAAGAAGTACCAGGGAGCAAACGCGAACGCGGTCAGGACGGTCGCCACCAAGTAGACGCCAAGAGTGACCATGAAAAGCTTCTTACGACCGAGCCGGTCGGTGAGCTGACCGAAGAACAACGCACCGAGGCAAGCGCCCGCCACGTAGAGCGCCGCGCCCGTCCCGATGTCGGCGGCCGTCAGCGTGATCCCGCTGCCCGGCTCGATCATCCGGGAGGCCACCGCGCCGACGATCGTGACCTCCAGGCCGTCAAGGATCCACACCGACCCCAGGCCGATCACGATCCGCCAATGGAACGGCGACCACGGCAGCCGGTCGAGCCGAGCCGGGAGTGCGGTCCGGAGGGTCGTTTCTGAGCGGGGGGCGTCCATCGGTGCCACCTCCACCAGATCGGGCCAGCCATCAGCCGCATTTTGCGAGTTGCCGGCGCCCACTGGCATCGACCCGGCGACGCAACGCCTCGACGTCTCGTTCGGCCCGCCAGCGCGACCGGGAGCAACAAATGGCGTCGAAAAAAGCATCCGTGAGACTGCGGGCGAGGTCGATGCCACGACCCCGCAGAGACGTCCGCGGTTGAACAATCAAAGGAACAACCACAGGAGGGCGTTCAGGGCAAGCACACGAGCAGCATCGATGTGATCGGGATGTAGATCCTGGTGTTCCCACTGACGATCCGGATATCAGCCGGGAGATGCCCCAGCCAGGACAGTAGCGATGAGGCTCGCGTCAGCAACCGACTGTCCCAAACCGTCGAAGTGCGCCTGGCCGCTCGCGGGGTCCGAGTCACCAGGGAGCACCGACGACACGGACGGCTGTGCCGCCGCATCGGCACGCCCGCTTGACAGGAGGTGCCCCATATCAGGTGACATGACCCCGCGGGGTCGAAAGGCGGCCCGAAGCCTCACCTGCCAGGCGCAGGCCATCAGGCGGCCGATCGGTCACCGTGGGACCCACGACGTGACCCGCCCTCAAGCAGAAGGTGCACCGACGTGAGCTCGACGGGATATGCGACATTCGACACGACACTGGCGAAGACGAACGGGGTTCTCAAGCAAATCGAAGAGTCCTACGGATGGCCGAAGGAGCGCCGCAACCGGTCCTACGCCGCGTTGCGCGCCGTCCTGCATGCCCTGCGCGACCGGCTGACCGTCGAGGAAGCGGCTCAGCTGTCCGCGCAGCTCCCGATGCTGATCCGCGGCATCTACTTCGAGGGCTGGGACCCGACGAAGGTCCCGGTGAAGATGCACCTCGACGACTTCCTCGCGCGGATCCACGACGAGTTCCCCTTCGAGATCCCGGACAGCCCCGAACGGCTACTCGGCATAACGGTTCAGGCACTCCGCCGCCACATCACCGAGGGCGAGTGGAAGGACATCCGGGCGAGCCTGCCCGAGGACGTCGTGGCCGTCCTACCCTGACCATGCTGGCCGGCGTCCGTGTCGCAGTGCTCGGTTCTTTGATCACTTATGACGCGATGTGTGACTGAGCTGACGGCGACCTTGTCGTCGCTGAGCTCTCGGCTGGATCAGCTGCACCAACCCGCCTCCATGAGTAGCACGCTCCCGATCGTCCGGCGCTTCGATACGCCCATGGCCTTCGCCGCCTCGATCACGCCCGGGCTGACCTGCAGCAGGTTCTGCTCCACGAACCGCGACACGTAGGTCACAGCGTTGGCGGCAAGCGGCACGGTCACCGCTTTGACCTGCCCACGATCAGGCGCGTGCCGGGATTATCGGATCAGCAGGATGTGGAACGGGCGCCGTGCTGGCACAAGGTGAAGTTGATCTCGCCGTTACCGACGACGTGGTTGGGCCGCACAATGTCAGTCACGTAGGTGACGTCGACTTCCAGCCCTCGGCTTCCAGCCGCTTGTCTGCAAGGTCCAGCGGGTCGTGGTTGGCCGGTGTGTCGGTGGCGATCACCGCGATCGTGCCGTCACCGTTATCAGCACCGCCGCCGGCACCGCCACCGGCGAGTCCACAGCCGGGTGAGTGCAGCGGCGAGCGGTCCGGCCGCGGCCACCACGTGCAGGATGCGGGACGTTCGGCGCATGCGGGGTTCCGGTCAGGCGAAGAGGGTGAAGGGGTGTTCAGCGCGGAGCAGTGCGCTTCGGCTCGTTCGTGGCGAGCACGAAGGGATCGGTACCAGGGCGTGAAGAGCTGCGCGGCCTACTGCCTCGACCCGCCACGACCGCGAGCGTCATCTCTCTGGCAGGGGTCGACGAAGTACGGGTTGTCGAGAACGACCCCACCCACCCAGAGCTGGCGGTGTGAGCGAACCATCGACACGAACGTGTCGCCGCTGAGGGTGTTCAGGTCGTAGAAGAAAACGCCGATCTGCGGGTATGCCCGGGACCATTGGGCGACCCGAGCCTCGTAGCCGGCGAGGCCACCGACGGAGGCCTCGCCGACATGCGGCAATGCGATGCTCATGTCGGCGACGGCTCGCGCGAAGCGGCTGCCCTTCCGCTCGAATGTGTCCTCCGACCAGTCGCCGATCATGTCCAACATGCGGTCTGGGGTGAACCCGGCACCACTTCGGTACCTCCCGGCCGGTTCACGTACGTCCAACCAGGTCGTGTCGACTTCCGAGTCATCGGCGGCCAGCTTCTTCCGTAGTGCCGCATCTTCGGCTTCTGTCGCCACATACAGGCAGGTGTCCCCGGCTCGGAGCCCCTTTTCCACGAGGTCCAGCACGAGTTGGTCACGTTCGGACTGCTCTCGATACAGGACACAGAGATGTCCATGGCGGGCGACAGGTATTCCTCCGATGTCGGCCACGGGTTCGGCGTCGGCAGCGTTGTGCACGGCAGCGTGAAGATCGGACTTGCTGCCTGAGTCGGTCACGTAAACCTCCACAATTCACAGCCAAGAGCTACGGTCGCGTCCGACTCCGAAGGGGAACTCTGCGGCTGAAGGGCATCGGTTGAACTTACGCGTCGCGCTCCGGCCACGTACACCGGCCCGCCAGGGCAGATCACCGACCGTCATGGTTCGGATGCGGTACGTGCGCAGAACGAATCGGCTGATCAACTGTTTGAAGGATGCGATTTCGGGGAATCGCCGCCGCCGTACCTGTCATCGACTTGCCGAAACGGCTTCAGGCTTATTCAGTGTTTTACATCATGGGTATCGAGGTCGTGTCATCGGCCTGCCGAACGAGGCCGTGACTACGCTGGGGGCCTGAGTCGGGAGTTCTCGTCGGCCCGCCCGCAACTCGAACTAGCCGTTCCAGACCGTGTGCGTGATCTGCGATGTGCACGGTTTCGCCGATGGCCTCGGCACGTGTGAGGTCGACCTGCAGCGCCCGCCGCAGTTGGGTTCGGTCTCTCGCCGCCACGCGCTCGATCAGGTCGTTCGCCGAGACGGGGGCGTCGGGAGGCAGCCCGAGAAGTCTGGCCGCCCGGTGATCCGCCGTGAAACCCGAGGCCAGGCACCATTCGCCGACGGCGATCTGCTCGGTCTGTTGCCGGTCCGGGTTGGTCGGCGTGGCGACACCGAACATACGCTCACTCCCGCGGTCGCCGATGTAGTCGAACATCAGCCAGTCGTACCGACCGTCGGCGCGGAGCGCGAGGACCGGAACGCCCGTGAACTCTTTGTTGTTCATCAGGGCTTCGGCGATGGTGACCAGCCTGTCCTGGTGGTCGGGGTGGACGAACTCCCACCAGTCCACGCACCGCATGGTCGCCTGGGACCAGCCCATCCAGCCCGCGCACATACTGTTCTGCCAGATGAAGTGGCCGTTGAAGCCGATAACAGCCATTAGGTCGTTCCCGTCCTGCCAACGTTCGACGAAGCGCATCGATCGGTGGCTCACCGATGGGGACAGCGCGGGTGCAGGCCCCCAGTCGAGGTTCCCCGCGTCAGACCGTCCGAGATCGAGGTCCATTGCCCAACTCCTCGGGTTCGTGTGTTGCTTGGCCGACGCTTACCCGTTGTTGCGGCGCCCGCACATGCCGGGCCTTCTGTTGCGGCCGGCCCCCGCCGAGGTCGACTCGAGGCATTGGACCCGCGGGGCCGAGACCCATCGGTCCCCCTGGTGCCGGTCGGCCAGCTTCTGCACGGTGTGTTACAGCGTGTGTCCAGGTGCGGTTCCTCGACCGAAGGTTCACGCCGGTGCCGTCGGCGGTGACGGTCCTTCAGATGGCGCGCGCTATGCACACCTCATGAGGTGCAGTTCATTCCGACCCTCGGAGGATCTGCCATGCCCTCGTGGCGACATGCAGGTTGAGCCGATTCTCCACGTCGCCGAGCTCGCGGCCGGTGAGTTCACGGATCCGCCTGAGCCGATACCGCAATGTGCTCCGGTGGATCGTGAGTGCGCGAGCCGTCATGTCGTAGTTCCCGCCGCATTCGTAGTACTGCCACAGCGTGGTGACGAGGTCGGATCGGTTGGACGCGTCGTAGTCGACCAACGTGCCGAGCCATTCGCGGACGAACTCGCGGAGCTCGCGGTCGTGTTCGCCGTCGCCGGTGGCCAGGAGACGGTAGATGCCGAGGCTGTCGAAGACTGTGATGCCGTTGGGCTCCATCGACTGCTGCCGGATGCGAAGGGCTCGGATGGCCTCGGAGTAGGACCGAGGGAGCTCGGACGGCACGGCGACCGACCCGCCCACACCGATTGCACCGTCCTCGTTCTGAAGTCTCCTACTCACCGAGCGGTACATTTCCTGCCACCGCCGCATGCCGTCCCATCCCGGGCTCGGGGTGAGTACGACCACCGCTCCGCCCCGCTGGCTCAGCAGCACGCCGCTTTCCAGCATCGTGGCCGCCACGCGCTCAACGGTGCGGGCCACCACCTCACTGCTCGTGGCCCCCGCCCACTGGATGACCAGTACTTGATGTGGTGGGGACAGATCGTGCCCCAGCGCACTGGAGCGGAACCGAGCGCTCTCGTCATCGGTGCCAGTGAGCAGATCATGGACGAGGTCGCCACGAAGCCGCAGCTCGGTTTCGGCCATACCGCGACGATGAGCAAGTTCCATGGCCAGGACGACCGACGCGTGTTCGAGGGCGAACAGATCGTGTTCCTCGGCCCGGTGATCCGGGTCGATCAACACGAGTACGCCGAGCACCTCGTTGCGGGGTTGGGCCAGCGCGATGAGCCGGTCGCGCTGACGGATCGGACGTCCACTACGCCGCGCGGCCGTGAGCAGCTCGGACCGACGGCGTTGCGACATTCGCGGATAGGGCGTCGGCCGGCCCGGACCGCACCACTCCATCAGGTTGCCGAAATTGTCCTCGATCGCGACCGGCAGTCCGGTCAGGTCATGCAGCGTCCTGCAGATTCCCGCCTCGCCCGCTCCGGCGGCAGCCACGGCAGTGAGCCGCTCGTACGCGCAACGTCGTCGCTCGAGGCCGGAGACTGCGGTGGTCAGCTGCTCGTTCAGTTCCCTGAGCCGGTCGTTGAGGCTTCGCAGTTCGGCCGTGTTCCTCCGCTCGAAGCGGCTGAGCCGGGCGCTGTTCAGAGCGGCACCGGCCTGCTGGGCGAGCGTCCCGAACAGGTACTGCTGGTCGGCGGCCGGCTCGGCGTCCGCGGTGACGACGAGGTAGCCGGCATGGCCGCCGACGGCTCGCAACGCGAAGGCCCAGGCCCAGGGGGCGCCTGCGACGTGAACCGGGCCGTCCGACCCCGACAGGGAGCGGAGCCGCGACTGGAGCTCGGTGCTGCCGTCGCCGACACGCGTCAGATCGTCGCGGAGTAGATATGCGCCCTCGGCACGGGCCGCGCCCAAAGCAGCGACGGAATCGGCCGCGAACTGGATGATCTCCGTCTCGTCAGTACGGTCGAACATCACCATCGACAGCGCGAAAATGCTTGAGAGCTTGGACATTTGCTCCCGCATGGAGTCGATGAGCTTTTGGCTGTCCATCTAGTTCCTCGCAACAGGACGGCATCCCGAAGGGCCACCCGGGAGACGCTACGCGCCTGAGGTTGCAGTGCAGCCGGAGGAAACCGATCAGACGAGCAGCGTACCCTCAAGGCTTCACTAAAAGGGGAATCTCGCCACTGAGGGCGACCGCGCAGCGATCGGGCTGGATCTCTGGCGCCGGCCCATACCCCGTCCGCCCGGCGCGGCTGCGCCGGGCCGGAACGTCCGTGTAGAGCTGCATGTAGCGGTCTGCCATCCGGGCGGGCGTGAACCGGGTCGCGGCCACGCGGCAGCACTCCCTCGGATCCAGGCGTACCGCTGCACAGACGGAGGACGCGAGGGCATCCTCGTCGTCGCAGTCGACCGTCAACCCGGTGCGTCCGTGCTCCACGAGTTCGGGTAGGCAGCCGTGCCGGTAACCGAGGACGGGGGTATCCAGCACGAGGGCTTCGACAACGCCTGTGCCCCCGGCCGTCCTAGCTGATGGGCGCCAGAGCCGCATCTGCGGTGGCGACCAGCTGGTCACACACCGCTTCGCCCACGGTGCCGACCCAGTGCACGCGCCGGCCGTCGACGAGCGCTCCACGTGCTCCCGCCAGTACCGCACGTCCTCGATCGGCGGCGGCCAGCGTCGCGGCAGGGTGGGTGATCTCGGTGGGGTGGTCAGGCCCCGGCAGCGGTGGCATCAAGTCCGACACCACGGCGAGCAGGTCGCGGCAGCCGTCCTCGTCGAGAGCCCGCGGCCCGACCGTGCTCGCGCACCGAGATCCCGACCAGCCGGACGTCGTCCGGGATCCCGTCGCGGAGCAGCCTGGGTGCTGCTGTCCGTCGCCGCAGCGGTTCGTCGCAGGCGTTCTCGTGGCAGCTGAGCTGGCGCCGTTGCATCAGCGTGGTGTCCGTCCGACACCGAGACGACGATACGACGACCGGCCACGTCCGCAGGATCGCCCTCGGTCACGCCCTGCCCTCCTACTGCTTCGGCACGGGCGTCCCCGCTGTGGCCGTCAACCTCGTGACCAATCTGGCGCAGCCGTCCTGACCCTTCCGCGGCCGCGGGGTCGTCGTGGCACGTCGATGTGCCCGGTACGACCTGGCCGATGCACCGGACAGCGTCGAACCCGCCCTGTCAGGCCGGTGTCCACCGCGGGCCTCGTGGTGCACGGTCATCTCGACCGAACGCGAGGCGACGGGCCTGCCGCGAGAGGAGTCGGATATTGAAAAGGAACGTGGTTCCACTCCAAGACGGTGTTCTCAATGAAAGTCGGGCTTGCCTGGGAGAAGACGACGTACCCAGGACAACGATCGTAGAGATCGAAAACCCGGGGACGAAAGTCGTTCACGTTCTCGGCGGGATCGACGCCTTCACGGGGGCGGATCTGGAACGGGCACTTCGTCGAGAGCTGGTGGACCGCCCGGTACGACTGATCGTGGACCTCTCCCTGGTCGACCTGCTGGGGTCGACCGGGCTGGTGATTCTCCGTCGCATGCAGGACGACTGCCTTCTGCAGGGCGTCGAGTTGGCGCTGACGTGCGACGGGCGCAAGGACGTACTCGAACAACTCAAGATGATCGGGCTCGACCGGTTGTTCCTCACCGAGATCTGACCCTCAGAAGCGCAGCGCAAAACCTCCCGGCCATCGCCCGATGAACGCCCCGCGTTGCTCCTTCAGCCAGTGCTCCAGGGTGCGGGCATCCTCACCAGCCGTTGTGCGGACGGTGTCGGTGACCGTGTCGCAGCCTCCGCAGGAGACCCACTCGAAGAACTCCAGCACGCCCTCGGCCTGCCACGGCAGAACGCCGTCGTCAAGCATCATCGACCGGGCCTCCACGGCCGGGATGTCGGCGTAGTCGACCTGGCGGGCGAAGACGGCGGAGACCCGAGCGGCGACATCGGCGTAGTCGAGCGCCTCCAGCCCCGTGATCACCTGGATGTCCGGCGGGTCGCCCTCTGTGAGAGCAGGTGCGACCACTGCCGCGACGTCGCTGACCACCACGAACCCGACGCGACCGCCTCCAGCGGCACGAGGATCAGACCCCGCTCCCGGATCGCGTCCGTCACCGAGAGCAGGTTTTGATGTACAGGTTCGGCGCCAGGTAGCTGATGGGGAGGCCGGTCCGCTCGAGATGCATGGCGATCTGACGGTGGCTGCGCATGAAGCGCACAGTGCAGTCGGGCTCCTGAAACCCGTCAGCGGCAAGCCCGGTGCCCAGCAGTGACGATGGCGTCCACGAACCCCATCTCCAGTTCGGCCTGCTCCTCGTGCGAGGGGCTCATGAGGAAGACGCGGTCGAACTCCCGCAGCACTTCCGCAGGGGGTGGATCGTCGAGCGTGGCCACCGCATGGTCGACCGAGGGCAGCAGGGTCCAGAGCCTTCGCCTCGGCGCGGACCATGGCCGTCACGGCGATGCGCGCATCGTTCAACTCCTCGACCAGGCGCAGGCCCACCTGGCCCGTCGCTCCCGTCACCAGGATCATCATCTCTCCGATATTCGATGATATTCGGTCCGGACGAACAATGCCGAGCCACCGGTTTATGCGACTGAATCCGAGGAGTCGAAGGGCAGCTGAACCGGTCGAACCCGGCGGACCCGGGGTGTGACCGGAAAAGCGTCTGGTCCCTCGGCATGAATTTCCGCGGCGGCGATGTGTGCCACCGGTTGCGGGGCGCCCGCCCCAGGTCGCCCTGCACACGGTCGCAGGCAATCGACAAGGGGTGAGCGGTGCCCCGGGACGGCGCAGGTCGCGGGGGGTTGATGGACCTGGTGGGCCGAGTACCCCGACCGAGGTTGCATCCGGCGGACCGATGCCGCGCACCAGGAGCGGTGCGACGGTTGGCGGAAGCTCGGTTGGCCCGACCCGGCAGGAGGAACTCTGTGACTCTGATGCGATTCGATCCTTTCCGTGAATTGGAACGGCTGGCCGACCAGGCCTTTTCCGTCGGTGCCCGTGCAACACGCAGCATGCCCATGGCCGCGCTGCGTCGGGGCGCCGAATTCCTTGTTTTTCTCGATGTGCCCGGTGTCGATCCTGAAGACATCGACGTGACGGTCGAGCGCAATGTGGTCAGCGTGCGGGCCCGCCGCGCGCCCGCGCACCAGGAGGGCGACGAGGTCATCATCGACGAGCGGCCCTACGGCGAGTTCAGCCGCCAGCTGTTCCTCGGGGACAACCTCGATTCAGACCGCATGTCCGGGGACACCCGTGACGGCGTGCTGACCCTGACGATCCCCGTCAGCGAGGCGAGCGAGCCGCGCCGGGTGCAGCTCGGTACCGCCGACACGTCCGAGGGTGCGCCCCAGCACGGCGCCGCGTCCAGCGCAACTACCGGGTCGGAGACCGCTTCGGCGGCCGACCGGACCACCGTCTGATCGGGAGGTTGTCATGATCGAGGAGCGGCGCGACACCGGAAAGCAGGCAGCCGGACCGCAGGGTCGAGTAGCTAGCGACGCATGGTCCCCCGCGAGCCCGGCCGACCCGGAGCAGCGGCCCCGTCGGCCGATCGGATCGTTCACCAGGTACGAGGACGCCGAACGGGCGGTCGACCGTCTCTCCGATCTGGGGTTCCCGGTCGATCGGGTGGCGATCATCGGTCAGGACCTGCAGACCGTCGAGCAGGTCACCGGCAAGATGGACTACCCGCGGGCCGCGTGGCGCGGCGCGCTGAGTGGCGCCGTTCCCGGCGCACTTATCGGGTGGCTGTTCGGGATCTTCAGCTGGGTCAACCCGCTGATCGCGGGCCTGCTGCTGGCCGTGTACGGCCTGATCATCGGCGCCGTCATCGGCGCGATCGTCGGCATCATCATCTATGCCCTGCAGGGCGGCCGCCGCGACTTCGCCTCCGTGGTGATGATGCGCCCGCAACGCTTCGAGGTGGTCGTCGACGACGACGTAGCCGACGAAGCGGTCCGACTGCTTGCGACGGGGGTCTGAAATGCCCCGCGCTGCTGGTATCGATCTCGGAACGACCAACTCGGTGATCGCGGCCTGGGAGGGCGGCGAGGCCGACGTCATCCCCAACTCCGAAGGCTCGCGTACGACGCCGTCGGTGGTGGCGTTCACCGAGAGCGGTGAGCGGCTGGTGGGTCAACTGGCCCGCCGGCAGGCGATCCTCAACCCCAAGGGAACGATCTACTCCGTCAAGCGCTTCATCGGGCGCCGGTACGAGGAGGTCGAGCAGGAGGCCGAGCAGGTCACCTACGACGTGGTCCCGGACGAGCACGGCAACGCGCGGATCAAGGTCCGCGACAAGCTGTACGCGCCGGAAGAGATCTCGGCCCTGATCCTGCGCAAGCTCGCCGACGATGCCGGGCGCCACCTCGGCGAGCGCGTGACCGAGGCCGTGATCACCGTGCCGGCGTACTTCAACGATGCCCAGCGGACCGCGACTCGGGACGCCGGGAAGATCGCGGGGCTCGAAGTCCTTCGGATCATCAACGAGCCGACCGCAGCGGCGCTCGCCTACGGGCTGGACAAGCGCCAGCACGAGACGGTGCTGGTGTTCGACCTCGGGGGCGGCACGTTCGACGTCAGCATCCTCGATGTCGGCGACGGTGTGGTGGAGGTACGGGCCACCGCAGGTGACACGCACCTCGGCGGCGACGACTTCGACCGGCGCGTCGTGGACCACCTGGCCGAGCAGTTCCAAAAGGAGAACGGCATCGACCTGCGGAAGGACCCGCAGGCGTTGCAGCGGCTCTACGAGGCCGCGGAGAGGGCGAAGATCGAGCTGAGCTCGGTCACCCAGACCCAGGTCAACCTGCCTTTCGTTACCGCCGACGCGACCGGTCCCAAGCACCTCACGATGACGCTGATGCGCTCGACGTTCGAAGAGCTCACCCGCGATCTCGTGGAACGCACGATGGAGCCGGTCAAGCAAGCGATGGCGGACGCCAAGGTCGGGCCCGACGACGTCGACGAGGTGATCCTCGTTGGAGGCTCGACCCGGATCCCGGCAGTGCAGGCCCTGGTTCGCCGCCTCACCGGTGGCAAGGAACCGAACATGACCGTGAACCCCGACGAGGTCGTCGCGGTCGGTGCGGGGATCCAGGCCGGTGTGCTGAAGGGCGACGTGTCCGACGTCCTGCTGCTCGACGTCACCCCGCTGTCGCTGGGTGTGGAGACGCAGGGCGGCGTGATGACCCGGGTCGTGGACCGCAACACGACGATCCCGGTCCGGCGCAGCGAGACGTTCTCCACCGCGGCGGACAACCAGCCCGCCGTCGACGTGGTGGTGCTGCAGGGCGAGCGTGAGCGCGCGTCCGACAACCGGGTGCTGGGCCGGTTCAGGCTCCAGGACATCCGGCCGGCGCCGCGGGGTGAACCGCAGATCGAGGTCGTCTACGACATCGATGCGAACGGGATCCTCAACGTCACCGCTCGGGACAAGGACACCGCCGCGGAACAAGGCATCACGATTTCGGAGAGCACCAACCTGGACTCCTCTGAGGTGGATCGGATGGTGCAGGAGGCCGAACGCAACCGGACCTCGGACCAGCAGCTGCGCCAGGAGGTCGACGCGCGCAACGAGCTCGACAGCGTCGCTTACCAGGTGCAGCGCCGTCTCGACGAGCTCGGCGACGCCGCGCCGTCGCACGAGCGGGCCCGCGCGGAGATGCTCGTGGCGGACGCCCGGCGGGCGGTGGAGGAACAGGCGCCGCTGGACCGGGTGCGCGAGCTGACCGCCGAGCTCCAGCAGGTGTACGCCGGCCTGAGCGCGGTGTCGGCCGGAGCGGGCGGCCCCGGGGGCGTACAGGGTGGCGGCAGCGAGAGCGTCACAAGCGAGACCGACGATGACGTGATCGACGCCGAGTTCGACCGTGGCTGAGGCGCACTCATGACCGAACACGCACCGGACAGAACGCCCGGCCGGCCCGCCGCACGCACCGTCGCCGGCCAGGAAGGCACGCCAGCACCCGAGGAGCGGACCAGGACGGATCGGGTCGCGGAATCAGCCACCCCGACCCGATCCCCGGAGGATCGGCTGGAGGGTGAGCCGGACGCGGCCGAGCTGGAGGATCGCTGGCTTCGGGCCGTCGCGGATCTGGACAACCTGCGCAAGCGCTACGCCCGCGAGCTCGGGCGTGAACGGGAGGCCGAGCGTGAGCTCGTTGCCTCGGCGTTCCTGCCGGTGCTCGACACCATCGACCGGGCCCTCCAGCACGCCGAGTCCGACCCGCGGTCGATCATCGAGGGCATCCGTACGCTGCGCGAGCAGGCCCTCGCCGTACTTGCTGGGCTCGGGTACAGCCGCGAGGACGAGATCGGAGTGCCGTTCGACCCCGCTCGCCACGAGGTGGTGGGCGTGGTCGAGCCCGACGAAGGTGGGACTGCGCCCGGGTCGGTGGCCCAGGTCGTCCGGCCCGGCTACGGCGGCCCTAGCCGCCAGCTACGACCGGCGTCGGTGACCGTGGCGCAGAGTCCGGGGGACTAGCCGATGGCCCGCGACTACTACGAGACGCTCGGGGTGTCGCGTGACGCGGGCCCCGAGGAGCTGCAACAGGCGTTCCGGCGGCTGGCCCGGCAGAACCACCCCGATGTCAACAAGGATCCGGGCGCCGAGGAGCGGTTCAAGGAGGTCAACGAGGCCTACCAGGTGCTGTCCGACCCGGAGATGCGCAAGCGCTACGACCGTTTCGGCGAGGACTTCCGACAGGTCCCGGAGGACTGGGAGGAGCGCGTCGGTGCCGGCGCGGGCCGGTCCCCCTTCGGCGGCGGAGGCGGCGGTCGCAGCTACACCTGGTCGAGAGGTGGCGGTGACGGTCCCGATTTCGGCGGAAGCGACTTCGGCGGCGGCTTCGGGGGCGTCGACATCGAGGACCTCCTTGGTGGGATGTTCGGCGGCGGCCGTGGCCGGGGACGTGCAGGCCCGGTGGGGGGCGCCGACCAGGAGGCGGAGCTTCAGCTCACCGTGGAGGAGGCCTACCGCGGCGGCCGCAGGCAGATCACCCTCAACGGCCCGGACGGACCACGCACGTACACGGTGACGATCCCGCCCGGTGTCACCGACGGCAAGCGGATCAGGCTGTCCGGCGAGGGCGGCCGCGGGATGGGTGGCGGCCCGGCAGGCGACCTCTACCTCGTGGTCCGCCTGCTGCCGCACCCCCGGTTCCGGGTCGAGGGCAAGGACATCGTGGTCGACCTGCCGCTGGCGCCATGGGAGGGCGCCCTCGGAGCGGATGTCCCGGTCACGACGCCCGATGGTGAGACCAAGGTGACCGTCCCGCCGGCTACGTCCACCGGCCGGCGACTGCGCCTTCGCGGACAGGGCATGCCCGACCCGCGCGGCAAGCCGGGTGACCTCTACGCCGAGGTCAAGATCATTGTGCCGTCCCGCCTCACCGATCGGGAGCGCGAGCTGTTCTCCGAGCTGGCCGCGGTGTCCACGTTCGATCCGCGCCGCCCCGGTTCCGAGCGGAGCAGGGGAAGCCGATGACCGTGCCGTATCTGCCTGTCCGCTACCCGCGGTCCCGGGGAGCAGGAAGCGACCGGCTGCGCCAGGAGGAGTTCGCCCGGCTCTGCGGTCTACACCCGGACCTCGTCCGGCGGTTCGTCGCGCTCGGCCTGGTGCCGGCCGCGCGTGATGCCGACGGATGTCTGTGGTTCACCAGGTCACAGGTGGCCGCCGTCGCCCGGCTGCAGCGGCTGCGGGCCGCGCTGCCGCTCAACTACGCGGCGCTCGGACTCATCGTCGACCTGCTCGACCGCATCACCGAACTGGAGACCGAGCTGCGCATCCGGGGGCGCACCGAACCCGTGCGCCCGCCTCCAGGCACCGAGCCCACCGACAGCGACCAGACGCGGAGCACGCAATGGACCTGAACCGCCTGACCCAGATGTCCCAGCAGGCACTCTCGGCCGCGCAGGATCTCGCGACGCGGGTCGGCCACACCGAGGTCGACGGCGAGCACCTGCTGCTCGCGCTGCTCGACCAAGGCGACGGGCTTGTACCCCGGCTGCTCGCCGCCATGGGCGTAGACGAGCAGGCCCTGCGCTCGGATCTAGAGGCCGAGCTCTCCCGCAAGCCGCGGACTACCGGCCCGGCCACCCAGCCGGGACAGGTCACGGTCACCCAGCGGCTGGCCCGGGTGCTCGACGCCGCCGAGCGCGAGGCCCGCCGGATGAAGGACGAGTACGTCTCGGTCGAACACCTGCTCGTCGCGCTCGCCGAGGAGGGTTCCGCGACCGGGGCGGGGCGGGTGCTCGCCAAGCACGGCGTCACCCGCGACGCATTCCTCTCCGCGCTGACCAAGGTGCGTGGCAACCAGCGCGTCACCTCGGCCACACCCGAGGGAACGTACGAGGCGCTCGTGAAGTACGGCATCGACCTCGTCGAGTCGGCGCGTTCGGGCCGGCTGGACCCGGTGATCGGCCGCGACGCCGAGATCCGCCGCGTGGTGCAGATCCTGTCGCGGAAGACGAAGAACAACCCGGTGCTCGTCGGCGACCCCGGCGTCGGCAAGACCGCGATCGTCGAGGGCCTGGCCCAGCGCATCGTGAACGGCGACGTGCCAGAGGGCCTGCGCGACCGGACGATCTTCGCCCTGGACATGGGCCTGCTCGTGGCCGGTGCCAAGTACCGCGGAGAGTTCGAGGAGCGGCTGCAGGCCGTGCTGGCCGAGGTCAAGGGCGCCGACGGCCGGATCCTGTTGTTCATCGACGAGCTGCACAACGTGGTGGGGGCCGGTGCCGCAGAAGGCGCGATGGACGCCGGGAACATGCTCAAGCCGATGCTCGCCCGCGGCGAGCTGCACATGATCGGCGCGACGACGGTGCAGGAGTACCGCAAGCGCATCGAGTCCGACGCCGCGCTGGAACGCCGCTTCCAGCCCGTCTCCGTCGATGAGCCGAGCGTCGAGGACACGGTGTCGATCCTGCGCGGGCTGCGCGAGCGGCTCGAGGTCTTCCACGGCGTTCGGATCCTGGACGGGGCCCTGATCGCTGCAGCGACGTTGAGCCATCGCTATCTCACCGACCGGTTCCTGCCCGACAAGGCCATCGACCTCGTGGACGAGGCGTGTGCCCGGCTGCGGACCGAGATCGACTCGATGCCCGCCGAGCTCGACGAGATCACGCGCAAGGTGATGCGGCTGGAGATCGAGGAGGCCGCGCTCTCGAAGGAGGAGGACCCGGCGTCGATCGCCCGGCTCGACCAGCTTCGCAAGGAGCTGGTGGACCTGCGCAGCGAGGCCGACGCCATGCGCGCCCAGTGGGACGCGGAGCGGCAGGCGATCAGGCGGGTGCAGGAGCTGCGGGCGGAGCTCGAGCAGGTGCGCCGTGACGTCGAGGAGGCGGAGCGGTCCTACGACCTCAACCGGGCGGCCGAGCTGCGCTACGGCAAGCTCGCCGAGCTGGAGCACAAGCTGGAGGCGGAGGAGCAGCGGCTCACCGAGAAGCAGGGCGAGCACCGCCTGCTGCGCGAGGTGGTCACGGGCGAGGAGATCGCCGAGATCGTCTCGGTGTGGACCGGGATCCCGGTGTCCCGCCTGACCGAGGGGGAGCGGGAGAAGCTGCTGCGCCTCGATGAGGTGCTGCACCAGCGCGTCGTCGGTCAGGACGAGGCGGTGCAGGCCGTCGCGGACGCGATCATCCGCGCCCGTTCCGGGGTCAAGGACCCCCGTCGGCCGACCGGTTCGTTCATCTTCCTGGGCCCGACCGGCGTCGGGAAGACGGAGCTGGCCAAGGCGCTGGCCGAGGCGCTGTTCGACTCCGAGGACAACATGGTCCGGATCGACATGAGCGAGTACCAGGAGCGGCACACGGTGTCGCGGCTGGTCGGTGCTCCGCCGGGGTATGTCGGCTACGAGGAGGGCGGGCAGCTCACCGAGGCCGTGCGGCGTCGTCCGTACGCCGTGGTGCTCTTCGACGAGATCGAGAAGGCGCACGCGGACGTGTTCAACACGTTGCTGCAGGTGCTCGACGACGGCCGGCTCACCGATGCGCAGGGCCGCACCGTCAACTTCCGCAACACCGTGATCATCATGACGTCGAACATCGGGTCGCAGTACCTGCTGGACGGCGTCACCCCGGACGGCCAGCTCAAGCCCGAGGCCCGTGATCTCGTGCTGGCCGAGCTGCGGAGCCACTTCCGGCCCGAGTTCCTCAACAGGGTCGACGACACGGTGCTGTTCACCCCGCTCACCCTGGGCGAGATCGAGCACATCGTCGAGCTGATGCTCGCCGAGCTGCGCAACCGGCTCGCGGATCGCAACATCACGCTCGAGGTCAGTGAGGAGGCTCGCCGCTTCTTCGCGCGGGAGGGCTACGACCCGGTCTATGGTGCCCGGCCACTGCGGCGGTTCATCGCGAGCGAGGTGGAGACCCGTATCGCCCGGGCCCTGCTGCGCGACGGGGTGATCGACGGCTCGACGCTGCGGGTCGAGGTCGAGGGCAACCAGATCGTCGTCACCCATCAGATGGCGGGAGCGCAGTCGTGAGTGCGCCGGCAACCCCGCGGACGAGTGTGATCGCCTGCCCGAACTGCGGGCGCCGCAACAGGGTGCCCGCCGTGGCCGAGAGCGTGCCGAAATGCGGAAGCTGCCACAGCCTCCTGCCGTGGATCGCCGACGCGGGCGACGACGACTTTGCCGAGGTCGCGGAGCGGTCCCCGATCCCGGTGCTGGTGGACATGTGGGCGGTGTGGTGCGGGCCGTGCCGGATGGTGAGCCCGGCTCTGCAGCAGCTGGCCACCGAACGGGCCGGGGAGATCAAGCTGGTGAAGGTCGACGTCGACGCCGCGCCACGGCTGTCGGAGCGCTTCGAGGTGCGCGCCGTCCCGACGTTGCTGGTCATGCGCGACGGTGAGGTGGTCGCCCGCCAGCCCGGCGCCGCGCCGGTGCCGGTGTTACGCAGCTGGCTGGACCACGCGTTGCGGCCGAAGGAGGAGAGCAAGTCATGAGCGTGCGCGACTTCACCGCGGGCACCTATCCGGTCGTCAAGTCGATCGAGCCGGCACAGTCCGTCAAAGCGGTGTCGGCTGGCGAGATCACGCTCGGCACCATCCTCCTGGCGCCGTTCGTCCCCGGCAGGCTGGCCGGCGCCAGGCTGCCCGCATACGCCGCAGCGCTGCTCGGGCTCTACGTGAAGACCACCGGGATGCGCAGGCCTGGCACCCCGTCCCCGAGCAAGGACGGCATCGCGCTGGCGAAGGGCTCCTGGCTCGTCGGGATCGGGCTGGCGCGGCTGTTCGGGCAGGCGTCGGATGGAGGCTCGCTGTGACCGCTGCCTGGGGCCGTGTCGGACAGGATCCGCACCTGACCTTCGTCCGCGACGACGTCGTGCCGCGCACTCCGGAGGGCTGCGAGGACTGTCTGCGGATCGGATCGCCGTGGGTACACCTGCGCCTGTGCCTGACCTGCGGGCACGTGGGATGCTGCGACTCGTCGCCGAACCGGCACGCCCGCGCACATGCCGGGCTCGTGGGCCACCCGATTATCCGGTCCTTCGAGCCGGGCGAGAACTGGCGGTGGTGCTACGTCGACGAGGCGTTGGCATGACGGCGCCTACCGCCCGAAGCGGCAGCCACGGAATCGAGGAGCTGCTCGCGAACGTGCCGCACGGCGAGACCCCCGACCTCTCCGGGGGGTACCCCCGGCTCGAGGAGTCGCGGATCCGGTCCCTGGAGACGCTGGGCGAACGCCGGCCCACGTCGCGCGGCGAGGTACTCATCGCCGAGGGCGAGCCGGAGACCATCTTCTACGTGGTTCTCTCCGGCCGTGTCGCGGTGGCCGAGGCGTTCGGATGCCCCGATCAGCGGGTGGCCCGCGTGCACGGATCAGGGCGTTTCCTCGGCGAGCTCGGTGTGCTGACCGGGCAGGCCGCGTTCTTCACCAGTGTCGTCGTCGACCCGGGGGAGGTTCTCGCGATCCCGACCGACCGCCTCCGCGCGTATGCGGCGGCCGACCCCGCCTTCGGCGACCAGGTGCTGCGTGCCTACCTGATACGGCGCTCGCTGGCCCTCGGTGAGGGGATCGGGTTCCGGATCGTCGGGTCCCGGTACTCGGCCGGCACGCGGAAGCTGCGCGAGTTCGCCGCCCGCAACCGCCTCCCGCACCGGTTCGTCGACCTCGAGACCGATCCGTCGGCCGAGCGGCTACTCCGCGAACTGGGGGTAGGCCCCGAGGAAACGCCGGTCGTGCTGTACCGGAACCGGCTGCTGCGCAACCCGTCCATCGCCGAGCTGGCTGCGATGTTCGGGCTGCGGGAGCTCGACGCGAAGGAGGAGGTCTGCGACCTGGTGATCGTCGGCGCCGGACCCGCGGGGCTCGCGGCCGCGGTCTACGGGGCGTCGGAGGGGCTCGACACCGGGGTGCTCGAGGCCATCGCCGCGGGCGGACAGGCCGCCCGGACGTCGCGGATCGAGAACTACCTCGGCTTCCCCGCCGGCATCTCCGGGGGCGAGCTCGCGGAACGCGCGGCGCTGCAGGCCGAGAGGTTCGGCGCCAGGCGGACCGTGCCGGCGGAGGTCGTGGGCCTGGAGCAGCGAGACGGCGAGTACGCGCTGCGGCTCGCCGACGGCGGTGAGGTGCTCGGGCGCTCCGTCATCGTTGCAACCGGGGTGCGGGTTCGGAGGCTTCCGGTGCCCCGGATGGAGGAGTTCGAGGACACCTGTGTCTACTACGCGGCCACGCCGATCGAGGCCCAGCAGTGCGTCGGCCACCCGGTGGTGGTCGTCGGTGGCGGTAACTCGGCGGGACAGGCGGCTGTGTTCCTCGCTGACCACGCCGCTGAAGTCCACCTGGTGGTCCGGGAGCGCCGGCTCGACGAGCAGATGTCCCGCTACCTCGCCGACCGGATCATCCGCGATCCGCGCATCCAGGTGCTCCTGCACACCGAGGTCCGGGAGCTTCAGGGCGAGAACGGCAGGCTCGAGGCCGTGGTCGTCGAGGACACCGCGACCGGCGAGCGGCAGCGCCTGCCCGCTCGTGACCTCATGGTGTTCATCGGCGGTGACCCGTGCACGTCGTGGCTCCCGGAGTCAGTGGCCCTCGATTCGGGTGGCTACGTCCTGACCGGATCGGCCGCGGCCCGTGCGCGGGCCGAGGAGGAGACCGACGGACGCGCACCCGCGTTCCTCGAGACCACACTGCCGGGCGTGTTCGCGGCGGGGGACGTCCGGAGCGGATCCATCAAGCGGGTGGCCTCGTCGGTGGGCGAGGGCGCCATGGCGGTGCGCCTGGTGCACGAGCACCTGGCGACGACACGGTGACTGACAGATGGGCTCGGAGGAGAAGGCATGACCGACGTGACCGGCGTGACCGGGATACCGGAGTTCAAGCGGTTCTTCCGTTCGGCGGGGCGCGTCGACGTCGACAAGGACGATCTGCGGCGGTTCCGGGCGTTCGTCGACCAGAAGATCGACGACATCGCGATCGCCGGCCGCAACTCCGCCAGCTGGAACGACCGGGACATCATCGCCCCGCAGGATCTGCCGATCACGAAGGGCCTGCAGGAGCGGATGCGCGAGTTCGACAAGCTCGACGAGGCCGACGAGATCCGGCAGCTGCTGCGGGGCGCGGTGCGCCGGCCCCCCGCCGACGTGACGTTCAGCGAGGAGACCGAGGACATGCTCCCCGAAGTCTTCGGGGGAATCAGCATCGCGCTGGCCCGGTCGTTCCGGATCGTCGACCCCCATGTCACGAACCCGTCGACCGAGCACTGGGAGCGCGGGTTCGACCTGTTCCGGATGCTGCTTTAGGAGATCACCGTCGACTGGTCGCGGCCGTCGGCCCCGACCAGCGGTGCCCATCGCACTGCGGTGGTCGCCCCTTCTCGACCGTGTGGACGACATCGTCCTCGTTCCGACCTCGACGTGAACGGGCTCCGCAACCCGCTACCGAAGCTTGTGCTGCCGGGACGAGTTGACGGACCCGACCTGGTGCCGCCGGGACGGTTCGGACGGGCGCGCGCGTGGCGCAGGATCACGAGAACCGACGGGCGCTCCGGCCGGCCCACCTCCCGTCGGATCACTGCATCGTTGTTCGAGGCGGAGGACAACCCGTGACCGAATCCCAGGAGGTCGTCGTGGATGAGGTGCCGCCTTCGGACGCGACGCCCCATCCGGTGGGCGTCCGCAGGATCCGATGCGACCACGCGACGCACGTTCGGCTGCCCGCCGAGGCGGCCAGGTACACCGTCGCGGTCCCGTTGAACGGGGCGGTCGAGGTCACGCACCGGACGGGCACGTTCGGCGCCGACTCGGGCCGGGCAGTCGTGGTCCGGCCCGAGAGCGACATCGGCATGTCGTGCGGGGAGCGCTTCTCCTGCTACGCGGTCACGATCGACACGAGCGAGTTACAGGACGTGCTGGAGCGCCGGCTCGGCCACACGGTTCGCCGGCCGCCCGAACTGGCCGTGAGACTGGATCTGAGGGCGCCCGCCGGTCGAGCCTGGGCCGATTTGATCCGGTTGCTGGCAACGTCGCAACTGCTGCGTCATCCGTTGCTGGCCGCCGCGGCTCAGGAGACCCTGGTGGCTCGGTTGCTGCTCGCCCTCGACCACGAGTACCGCGACGAGCTCGAGGCACCGGTGCACTCGTGGGGGCCTGGGCCGGTGCGCCGAATGATCGACCTGATCGAGGCCGACCCGCGGCGCCCCTACACGGTCGCGGAGCTCGCCGACGTCGCCGGGGTGAGCGTGCCCGCTCTGCTCCAATGTTGCCGCCGCCACCGGGGCCTCTCACTCGCCGAAGAGCTGCGCTCGGTTCGCCTGGCACGTGCGCGCCGTGAGTTCGAGCAGGCGGACGCCGGGTGGACCAGCGTGGATTGCGTGGCATCGAGCTGGGGGTTCATGAACGGGGAGCGCTTCGTCGACGACTTTGAGAACCGCTACCGGGAGCCGCCGTGGCTGACGCTGCGCGGGCCCGCCTACGCGTGAACCGCGTCCCGTCGCGTCCGCTCCTCAGCTCTTCCGGGTGCGGGCCGCCCACAACAGGTGCCGCACGCGGGGAGCTGTCCCGGGCGCGATGAGGCGCCGCGCCCCCTCCTCGGCGTCACGGTCCATCGCGGTGCCGCGCTCGAGGTGCTGACGCAGATGCTCGGTCCAGTCGGCCACGGTGAAGGCTTCCAGGAAGCACTCCGGGTCCTCGACGTCGCGGAACAGGCCCCACAAGCGCGCGCCCGTGCGACGTCGAGCGCGGCCCACCGGCACCATGGCGTCGACGAAATCCGGAGCGCGCTCCGTGGGCACCCGCCACTCGACCGTCACGAGTACTCGCCCGGCGCGGGGGAAGGACACCTCCGGTGGCTCGGGCAGGTGCTGCACGGTGGTGAGGTCGGGCGCCGCAGCGGCGAGGGGGAGAAACCGCCGGGCCACCGGCACGGTGGCGGCGAGCCCCGCCGCGGCGACCGTGAACGCGGTTATCGTACCCCACCACTCCGCGATCGCGCCCCACAGCACGCCGCCCAGCGCCTGCCCGCCCATGACCACGAGCTGGTAGTACGCCAGCGCGCGGGCCCGCGGCCAATCCGGCAGCAACACCTGTGCCCTGGCGTCGAGAGTGGAGATTACCGCGACCCACCCGATCCCGGTGACCACCATCGCGACTGCGACCAGCGGTACCGCACGCGTCGCACCGGTGACGAGCACGGCCGCGGCATACGCCAGCGTCGACGCGGCGACCACGACGCCAGGACCGACGCGCGTGCGAACCATCGGCACCACCAGCGCCCCGAGTACGGCCCCGACTCCGGCTCCTCCAAGCAGCAATCCGTAGCCGCCCACGCCCAGCTGCAGCGGGCCCCTGGCGACGACCGGCAGGAGCGCCCAGACCGCGCTGCCGAAGATCATGAACAGCGCGGTCTGGGCGAGCACCGCGCGCAGCAGCGGTGCGTGACGGACGTACCGGCCACCCGTCCGCACCGCCGTGAACAACCGCTCGGCGCCCAGCGCGAGAGGTGCGACCTCACGACGCCATGCGGCGAGAACGGCCAGCACGCCGATGAACGACGCGGCGTTGAGCGCGAACGCGGCCTCCGGGCCCGCGGCCGCGATGAGCAGCCCGCCCAGCGCTGGCCCGACGGCCCGCGCGAGGTTGCCGTTAGCCCCGTTGAGCAGCGCAGCCGCCTCGATGTTCCGGCGGCCGACGAGCTCGGGCTGTACAGCCTGAAACGACGGCACCGACAGCGCCTGCCCGACGCCCAGTGCCGCGGTCAACCCGAGAAGCAGCCCGGGACTGACGGTGCCGAGAGCAGTGAACGCTGCGAGGCAGCCGGCCGCGAGAGCCATGACGAACTGGCCGCTGAACAGCAGAACCCGCCGGTCGACGATGTCGCCGAGCGCCCCGGCTGGCACGACGAGCAGGAACACCGGCAGCGTCATGGCGGTCTGGACGAGCGCCACGGCGAGTCCGCTCTGAATCAGGTCGCCCATCAACCACTGCGCGGCGACGAGCTGCGCCCAGGTTCCGATGTTCGCGACGAACTGGGCTACCCACAGTGCACGGAATACGCGGTGCCGTAGCGGCGCCCAGACGGGCAACGCGGCCGCGGGTCGGGCCGGTAGGTCTGCCGGACCGGTGTCAGTCATGCTCGAAGGTCAGGCGTCGACGGTCATCGCGCGGCGCAGCCTCGCCAGGGTCGCAGTCAGCAAGCGCGACACGTGCATCTGGGAAACGCCGACCTCACGTGCGATCTGGCTCTGGGTCATGTCCCCGAAGAACCGCATGAGGACGATCCGCCGTTCCCGCTCGGACAACGCGTCGATCAGCGGGATGAGCGACTCCCGGTTCTCAACGAGCGCCACGCCCGGGTCGAGGCTGCCCATCGCGGCGGCGAAGCGGGGCGCCCTACTGGTCTTGGCTCCGTTGCCAGCCGACTCGTCCAGGGACATGCAGCGATATGCATTCCTCACCTGGAGGCCGTCGACGACATCGGTGACCGGGACATCGAGGCGGTCGGCGATCTCCGTGGACGACGGGGCCCGACCGAGTTCCTGGCTCAGCACGGCGACGGCAGCGGTGATGCCGACGTGCAGCTCCTTAAGCCGCCGTGGCACCCGAACCGCCCACAGCCGGTCGCGGAACCAGCGCTGGACCTCGCCGTTGATCGTCGGAACCGCGAAGGCCAGGAACGCGTGGCCAAGGTCAGGGTTGAAGCGGTCGACTGCATGGATCAGGCCGACCGTAGCCACCTGCTCCAGGTCCTGGAGGAGCTCGCGCCGGTGGGCGTAGCGCTGGGCGATGTGTTTAGCCACGGGCAGGTGCTCGATGATCAGCTGCTCACGCAGTTCGGCGCTGCGGCGATCCCCTGCGGGCAGCCGGGCGAGCTCGGCGAACAGCGGGGTGAGATGCGCGTATTGGTTGGTGCGCCGGCGCTCAGGCGCGGGTGATCGTCGTTCCGGGACGCCGGGCTCTGGTTCCTGGTGCCCTGTCGGCTCGAGATTGGGTTCCCTCGGACGTATGTCCGGGGGCGCGCAGAGGTATGTGGCGGTCATCTGGTGATCCCCTCTCCTCGTTGCTCCACCTGGTGACGAGCATTTCTGGCCGGTGGGCCGCACACCTCGGCATAAGCGGCCGCCCAACCGTGAGAACACGGTTATCGCAACCCACGCTCAGCGCCCTCTGCTGCCCGTGGGCGATGCCGGCCGACTAGGAGCTGTCCTCAAAGCCACATGCGGAGGGTCGCGAGGTCGATCATGGCCTGGTATGAGGTGGCGGTCTTGTCGTAGCGGGTGGCGATGGCCCGGTACTGCTTGAACTGGTTGAAGCAGCGTTCGACCACGTTGCGTCGCTTGTAGGCAACCTTGTCGAACGCGGGTGGGCGCCCACCCGCCGAGCCGCGGCGAGCCCGGTGGGCTTGCTGGTCACGCCGCTCGGGGATGGTCGCCCGGATCCCACGTCGTCGCAGGTATGCCCGGTTGGCGCGGCTGGAGTAGCCCTTGTCCGCCAGCACCCGAACCGGACGCGTCGCCGGGCGACCTGGGCCGGGGCGGCGGAACTCGACACCGGCTAGGACCTGCTCGAACTGGGTGGTGTCGTTGACGTTGCCGCCGGTCAACACCACCGACAACGGGCGGCCGTGGCCGTCGCAGGCGAGATGGATCTTGGTGGAGGGTCCGCCCCGGGACCGCCCGATAGCATGATCATCTGGCTCGCCGTGTCCGCGGCAGGACCCGTCCACCCCCTGGGGACGACGGCGTGGTGATGGCCTTGCGGGCGCCGGCGGCATGCTGATGGGCGCGCACGATGCTGGAGTCCACCGAGACCTCACGGTCGAGCTCGTCGACCGCCTCGGCGATCACCCGCACCCGCACCACCAGCGCGGTGAGGGTGCCGTTGCGTGACCAGCGCCAGAACCGGTTGTAGACGGTCTTCCACGGCCCGTACCGCTCGGGCACATCCCGCCACGCCACCCCAGTCTTGGCCTTGAACAACATCCCATTGATCACCCGCCGGTCATCCACCCGCGGCCGACCCCTCGCCCCCGAGACCGGCAACAACGGCTCGATCACCTGCCACTGCTCATCAGTGAGCTCGTGCCTGCGCACCACAAGCCCAAGATCAAATCAGAACGGCCACACCCGCTTTGAGGACAGGCCCTAGGTCGCCGCGTCCACGAGCTCGGCGAACTCCCGGCCCAGCTGGGCCAGGACGTCGTCGAACTCGCCGGGGTCGACCGCGTCACGGATCGTGGCGAGCACGGCGATCACGCCCGCGCCGGCGTCCGCCTCGCTGATGCCGGTCCGTCGCGCGACGCGTCGCGCGAACTCGTCGGCGCCGAAGCGTTGTGCCTCCTCCTGCGGCGGGATGAGATCCGGCTGAAGCTCTTTCGGCATCTGAGCCTTGAGGTCCTCGGCTTCGCCGCCGCTGATTCGTTCTGCCAGCACCCGCAGGGTGGCGTGGGTCAAAGCCTCGGCCTCATCGCGCGGCAGCCCGGCGCGTCGCCCTACGGCGTTGATGAACTCCTCGTTCTGCACAGGTCCTCCTGGCACGCGGTGGTATCTCAAGATTCGGCCCACGACCTGGGGACGGGCACCGGCCTGGCCCTACCAACTCGGCGGAAGAGGCTTGACACGACGGGTCGGATTTGCGACCCGGGTGCAGGGGCTGCTGCGGGGCGCGTTCCGCGGTTCCGGCGCGGTCGCCCGTCAAATTGGCGTGGATGCCATCGGGCGAGGTACCCGATTCGACGTTCCGGTGCGTCGAGCCGACGGCGACCGGGTCGTCCCCTCCAGACCACCCGAGGACCAGCGACGCCGAGGGCGCCCACTGGGCCACCCCAGAGCTGGTCGGCGAGGCGCCTTCACCGAACGGACCCGCTTCGGCGACTGCGACATCCCACCTGGCGCGGCCTACGCCCGACAAATCACCTACCAAGGTCGTCCGCAAGTCCTGACGTGACCCGTCCCCTGCAAACCGAGGGACCCAGCTCAAGATCAGCGGATGTCCTCGCTCAGCGAGCCGCCCGGGCTTGGCTCCGCCTCGCCGATGATGCGATCGTGTGCTGGACACAGAACGCCAGCTCTAGTGCTTCGCCGGGGCTCAAGATCGTGGAGACTGTGGCGGTTCCTCACTCCTCGGTCGCCAGTGGGGTCTCCACGAGATGCTCGGCGAGGAACCAGACCTGCATCTCATGGCAGCGCAGAACGGTGCCGGTGAGCAGGTCGTTCGTGCCGGCATCGCCGTTCTGCTCGGTCTTCTGGATCGCGTCACGCAGCACCGCGATGATGATCTCGTGGTCCTCCAGTAGCTGAGACAGCATGGACGGGACCGCCTGCGCGCCGTCCGACGGCCGAGGCAACTCCGTGATCTCCGCGGCGTGCCGCGGGTCGCCCACGGACACTCCGCCGAGGGTCTGGATCCGCTCGGCCAGCTCGTCGACCAGCGTCGCCTGCTCGGCGGCATGCTTGTCGGTCAGCAGATGTAGCTGGTAGAAGGTCGGGCCGCGCATCAACCAGTGGTACTTCTTGTAGTGGCTATGCAGAATCTGCGAGTCGGCCAGGATCCGGTTGAGCAGCTGCACGCTCTGCGCTCGGGTCTCGAACGACAGGGCGAGAGGCAGCTGCCGCAACGTCAGGAACGGTTGGATCTCGGGGCCGTGCTGGTGCAGCCGGGGCTGGCTCGCGCCGGCCACCGGCGGGTCGCCGTCGGGCGACCGCCCGGAGGTCCGAGTGTCCGGGCTGGTGTTCGTGCGCATGGAACGCTCCTTTCCGCGGACGCGGGCACGCGTCCGCTCACCCCCAATCTGCGCCCTGCGGGCGATCAGAACATGGGCCTGGCGGGGCGAATCCACGGTCACCGGCGGTACCGGCAGGCGGAGGCCGCCGCCACGGCTCGGCCGCGACCGAGCCGCCCGCGCCAGTGGTACCTCAAGCCCTCTGATGCCTCCACGATCCGCTTCACCAGGACGACCGCGGACAGGTAGGGCTCCTCATCTAATGTGTTGACCACGAACGTTCACCGGGTTAGCGGCACGCGGGCCCGCGTGCCCGGTGTGGAGTCGTATTGATATCGCCCTCGGTCCCGACGTCAGGGCGGGACGGAGGGTTGGGGGCCTGGACGGCAGAACCGTTCAGAGCGCGCAGGCTCACCGATGAGGAGAGCCAGCGGCTGACCCAGATCGTGCGCCGGGGCAAGCGCGGCTCGATCCGAGTCCGCCCGAGCGATGATCATCTTGGCATCGTCGTCGGGCACCCCGGTTCGGGCGATCGCCCGGCTGGTGGCCGCAGACGAAGACACCGTCCGGGATGTGATCCACGCGTTCAACGAGCGGGGGTTGGCTGCGCTGGACGCCTCGGCGGGCGGGAGGCCGTGCCCGCCTGATCAGCGATGACGACATCGAGTTCGTCGTCGCCACCGCCCGTACCCGTTCACGCAAGCTCGCTGCATATCCGGCCGAGAACCCGGACCGACCGGTCGGATCGGTCGTGAACGGCTGCGTCAGCTGCCGGGCGAGCACCGGGTGTCGTTCCAGCGGACCTGAACCTGGAAGGAGTCCACCGACCCGGACAAGGACACCAAGCTGGACCGGATCGAGGAGGTGACCAGCCGGTTCCGCACCACTGTTTCGCGTTCGACGAGTTCGGGCCGCTCTCGATCCGGCCGTGTCACGGCAGCACCTGGGCGCCCGAGTCGCGCCCGACCCGGCTGCCGGCGACCTATACCCGCACGCACGGGATCCGCTGCTTCCACGGCAGTTGCAGCCTCGGAGATGACCAGCTGTGGGGTGTCGTCCGGCGCCGCAAGGGCGGCGACCCCAGCTTCGCCGTGCTCAAGTCCACCCGAGGTGCTCGACCGGACGGCGCCCCTTCTACGTGATCATGGACAACCTGTCGGCGAACGAGAATCCTGCGATCCGGGCGTGGGCGGCCCGCAACAAGGTCGAATTGTGCTTCACCCCGACCAACGCTTCCTGGGCCAACCGATCGAGGCGCAGTTCGGATCGTCGCGCACCTTCCTCATGGGCGCCTCGAACCACCCAACCACACCGTTCTGGTGCGTGAGCAGGCGTCGCATGATCAAACACGCGAACGTAGGTGGTCAAACGCACTAGCGGATCGATCGCGGGGCGGCACGATCAACGTCCGGTTCCGCACGTTCGCTGCGGGCCTGACGGCGAATACGCTGATCAACCGCACGGATACGCTTCGCGTCGACCCGCCCACGCGGGCAGGTTGCGGTCCCGGGCTTCGTCCTCTCGGGCCGATGCGCCAACCCTTCCGTAATGCGCACCATCGCCTCAACCGCAATGTGAGCCGATCACGCCGTGACGTGACCCGGAAGGACGGAAATCCAGAATGAAGGCAGTCGTGTACCGCGGCCCGCGAGACGTCCGAGTGGAGCAGGTGCCGGACCCGAGGATCGAGAAACCGACCGACGCGATCGTGCGCATCACGAGCACGAACATCTGCGGTTCGGACCTGCACATGTACGAGGGCCGGACCAGCTTCGAACCGGGGCGGGTGTTCGGCCACGAGAACCTCGGCGAGGTCGTCGAGGTCGGCGACGCCGTGGAGAAGATCAAGATCGGCGACATGGTCTCCGCGCCCTTCAACGTGAGCTGTGGGCACTGCCGCAACTGCGAGCGCCAGCTGACCAACTACTGCCTGACCGCCAACACCCCCGGCGTCGCCGGGGCCGCGTACGGGTTCGCCGACATGGGCCCCTGGCAGGGCGGACAGGCCGAGTACCTGCGCGTGCCGTGGGCTGACTTCGACGCCCTGCGGCTTCCCGAGGACGCCCGCGACCGGCAGAACGACTACGTGATGCTGTCCGACATCTTCCCGACCGGCTGGCACTCGACCGAGATGGCCGGGCTCTACCCCGGCGACACCGTGGTGATCTACGGCGCCGGCCCCGTCGGGCTGATGGCCGCGCTCTCGGCCACCCTGAAGAGCGCATCGCGGGTGTGGATCGTGGACCGGCATCCCGACCGGCTCCGGCTCGCTGAGGAGATCGGCGCCACTCCGATCGACGACTCCAAGGTCGACCCCGTCCAGTTCGTGCTGGACCAGACGAACGGATGGGGAGCCGACTGCGGGTGCGAATGCGTCGGCTACCAGGCGCACGATCCAATGGGCCAGGAACACAACAACGATACGCTCGACAAGCTTGTCCGCTCGGTGAAGTTCACCGGCCGGATCGGCACGGTCGGCGTCTACGTTCCGCAGGACCCGAAGGCCCCGGACGAGTTCGAGAAGCAGGGCAAGGTCCCGTTCGACTTCGGGCTGCACTGGTTCAAGGGCCAAACGCAGGGGGCCGGCCAGTGCCCGGTGAAGCGGTACAACCGCAACCTGCGCAGCCTCATCCACGAGAACAAGTGCACGCCATCCTGGATCGTGTCCCACGAGTTGCCACTCGAACGCGCCGCGGAAGCGTACAAGGCCTTCGACGCTCGCGAGAACGGCTGGACGAAGGTCGTCCTCAAGCCGCAGATGTCGGCGAGCTGACCCGCAGCACGACGAAGGGGCCGCACGACGAAGGCCCTCCGCGCCGCCTCTCCGCGGCCGGAGGGCCTCCTCAGGGGATCAATGCTGGTCGTGACCCAGCGTCAGCGGTGGGAACCGGTGGGGCCGCTCGTCGGCCTCGAACAGAGCCATCGCGGACCCCACGATGCGCAGGTCCGGCCTCCCCACAACCTCGGCGTCCTTCTCCGGGTAGTCGAACTGGCTCAGCACGTAGCGCATGGCCTCGAGCCGGGCGCGCTTCTTGTCGTTGCCCTTGATCACGGTCCAAGGCGCGTCCGCGGTGTCGGTGTAGAAGAGCATCGCCTCCTTCGCCTCGGTGTACTCGTCCCATCTGTCGAGCGAGGCGAGGTCGGTCGGGCTGAGCTTCCACTGCCGGACGGGGTCGATCTGGCGGATGATGAACCGGGTCCGCTGCTCGCCGCGCGACACCGAGAACCAGAGCTTGATCAAATGGACGTGGCTGCGGACGAGCATGCGCTCCAGCTCGGGCACCTCGCGCAGGAACTCCATGTAGTCCCGCGGATCGGTGAAGCCCATGACCCGTTCGACGCCTGCGCGGTTGTACCAGCTGCGGTCGAACAGAACGATCTCCCCGCCCGCGGGGAGGTGGGCGATGTAGCGCTGGAAGTACCACTGCGTCGCCTCGCGTTCGGAGGGTTTGGCCAGCGCCACGACCCGAGCCCCGCGCGGGTTCAGATGCTCCATGAACCGCTTGATCGTGCTGCCCTTGCCCGCGGCGTCGCGGCCCTCGAACAGGATGACGATCTTCTGCCCGGTGTCCTTCGCCCAGTACTGCAGCTTGAGCAGCTCGATCTGCAGGGGCCGCTTGAACCTGTCGTAGGTGGCCCGGGACATCCGCTCGTCGTACGGGTAACCCTCCCGCCACGTCTCGACCGGCTCGCCGTCCGGACCGATGAGCACCGGGTCGTCGTCGGCGTCGTCGATCACCCGCATGTCGTCGATGTGCTCGAACACGTCCAGGCGGCCGCCACCGCGCGCCCCCCAGGTACTGGAGCGGCCGACGGCGGACGTCGTCGGGCCGGCCGCGTCGTCGTCCGCTGGATTCTTGCCGCCTCGGCCCATCATGTCCTCCTCCGAGGGGTCGGCTGCAGACGTCGAGGTACCCGGTCGGCGGCGCGCTCCACTCCATTGAAGTCCTCATAGCAGGCTGTATTTCATTAACCACATACGTTCGCCGTTTTGATCATGTGGCTGCCGCGGGTAGGCCCCGACAGCCATATCGGATGCCGTCCGGGCCTGCATCTGCGTCTACGCGGTCCGGCGAAGTGCCTCGAGCATGCCGTGCAGGTGGGCAACCGCGAGCTCGACGTCGTAGTAGTTGCGTTGCCCGGCCCGTGACTCCGCGGCCAGCAGTCCGCAGCGGTGGACCTTCTCGAAGTCGCCGTAGGGGAACTTGTAGCGGCCTTTCTTGTCTTCGTCTTCTTGGCCGTCGATCCCGAGGTGCCACTTGGCGTACTCGCCGATGCCGCGCTGTTGAATGAAGTCGTTTTCCTGCCGTGTGGATGGCTGGTGCTCGCTCCATGCGTCACGGTCGTCGATGACGTACTTGCCCGCCACGATCAGATCGCGCGCGTGGTCATACGCCCTCTGGTTCAATTTGACTGTCATGACCTTTCCATCCCCGTGTGGTGGTGCGGCTCGGGCGAGACGCACGCCGAGATCTGCTCTGATTGCTCGTGGAACCGGATTCCGGGTCGCATCAGCCATCGTTCTCACCGTGTGGGAGCGCCCGGAGGGGGCGGAGGAACCGGTCTCGAGCCAGGTGAGCTACCTGTTCTAGCGTTCCGGGTTCCTCGAACAGGTGCGTCGCGCTCGGAATGATCTCGAGACGGATCTCGCCGCCCACTTTCTGCGCGACCTTGCGATTGAGGTCGATCACGACTGGGTGGCGTTCCACGACGATCAGCAAGGTGCGTTGCCCCGCCTTCGGAAGGTGTGCGTCGGCAAGGTCGAGGCGTCCGCCGCGGGAAACGACGGCCTGCACGGTGTTCGGCCGGTTCGCGGCGGCGATGAGCGCGGCCGCGGCGCCGGTGCTGGCTCCGAACAGGCCGGTACCGAGGCCGGCGGTGGGGCTATCCGCCACCCAGTCGGTCAGCCCCGTGACCCGGCGGGCGAGCAGGTCGATGTCGAACCGCAACGCCGTTGTTCGCAAGTTGAACTGCTCCTCCTCCCGGGGGAGCAGGTCGGCCAGCACCGTGACCAAGCTGGCCCGGTTGAGCTCGTCGGCGACATAGCGGTTCCGCGAGCTGTGCCGACCACTGCCGCTGCCATGGGCGAACAGCACCGCTCCGCGCGTGGACTCTCGGGGCACCCCGAGGTCGGCTTCGAGTAGGACACCGGCGACCGGAACCAGGCTCTGATGGATTGCGCGCGGGACGCTCATGGTGTCCTCCCGGCGATGGGCAGCGGCGAAGACCGAGAAAGTGATCTTGCGGCTCGCGCGGTGCGGGCTACGTTGGCTGGTCGTGTAGGCATCAGACCGCGAAGGGGTAGGTTCGTCGAACTGGTCGGCGAGCCGGGCGCGGAAGTAGTGGCTCTGGTGCTCCGTCTCCGGGCGGTAGATGGCTCCGATGGCGCGCTCCAGACGGGCCGAGTGGAGCACCTCGGCCGCTCGCGTCGACTTCGGAAAGGAGAGCATGAACTCCTTCTGCCCGACCTGGTGAAACAGCTCTTCGACGCTGCCCGACAGCGCAGGGCGCACCGACTTGCGCTGCGCCTGACCACCCCAGCGCGGCCGCCGCGGTCACCATGCCGGTGTAAGTGGTGAACCCGAGATTGCAGCAGTCGCCGGAGTGGCGTTCGCGCATGAGCTGCCCCCGTTCCGCGGTGTCGTGTGCAACCTGGGTTCTGCTTAGCGCCATTACTCGATCAGGGCCGGGCGAGTGCGACCGGAGACCGGGACATGCACTCGGGTAGCGGGCTCTCGGCTGGTCGAGCAGCCCAGCGTCATCACCGACCCGACAACCGCGCGTGCGTCGCAGCAGCGGCAAGGGCCCAGCGCCCTCGACGAGCCCCGCCACGTGCTCCTCTCACCTCGTCTAGCGTGCGCCACCTTCGGTGGCGCTTGCCGTGACCTGCCGCGGTTCCTGGTCACTGGTCTGGACCTCGATCCGCCTAGGCTTGGCCTTCTCGGAGACCGGGATGGTGAGGCACAGCTCGCCGCGAGCGTAGTCGGCGGTCATCTTGTTCAGTTCCATGCTGTCGCCGAGGAACACCTGCCGGGTGAAGATCCCGTAGGCGCGCTCATCGACGATCACCTCGTCGTCCTCCTGGCGGGCAGGACGCCGTTCCGCGCGGATCGTGACGATGTTGCGTTCAATGGTGATGTCCACGTCCTCGGCGCTGACCCCCGGCAGATCGAAATAGGCGACCACCTGATCGCCCCTGCGGACGGCCGACATCGGAATGGACCGAGGTCCCTGCCTCTCCCCCATCATCTGTTGCGTCAGCCGATCGAAACCCGCGAACGGATCGAACCTCAACAATGACATCGGTGTGCTCCTCCACTCGCTGCTCGCTCACCGGGGGCTAATCTGCAGTCTGCCTGCGCACCGGTTCCTGGTTAGGCCCGCATCTGGACGAGATCCACATCTCGCCGGGGTCCGCCCACCGACGCCTCGCCGGGCCGCCCACCAACATTGCCATCCCGGCCGTTGCAGCCCCGCGCCACGGCGCAGATGCGATTGTTAAGAAGGGCCGTTCCCCAAGCCTCGTCCCGGGGGCGTGAAATGGGGCGGCACGAGCCGACCTGCCAGGACCACCAGCCCGTTGGCCCCGCGGCTCACCCACAGCACAGCCGGCCGAGTACCGACAGGCGCACCCCGCACCCGGCGGAACACCACGGCCGTACCCGGCCCATGGTGTCATCCGCGCCGCTCGTGCGCGACCTCGTCGGTCAGCGCCGGGCCCGCGTCCCGGGGCGCTCGAACAGCGTCCGGTACTCCGCGGGCAGTTGGACCGTCACGTCGAAGAACTCGTCGCCCACGTCGTCGCGGAGCACGGCGACCACGGCAGGGATTCCCCGTACCGCGTCCTCCAGGTCGAGCTCGGCACGCTCGGCCACCCGGATCACGAAGTCCGTCATGCGCATCCGGTGATCCGGAGTCTCAGCACCGCGGCGAAGGGGTTCCTGCAGGGCCACCGGCAGCTGGGCAGCGAGGTCGGCCGCATCACCTGGCGCGATCCGCTGGGCGAGTGTCTCCAGCACCGCGGACGTGAGGCGGCCCGCCTGCTCGACTCTCGTGCCGGCGCGCTGGGCGACCCGGGCCAGGAACGCGTCGGCGGGATCCATCGCGGAACGGCCCGACAGCAGCGGGCCGTACTCGCGGGGCAACTGCGCAGTGAGGTCGGCGAACTCGTCGTCACCGATCCCCTGGCGGAGCACGATGAGCACCGCGGCCGCGTGCCGTTCTGCGGTGGACGGGTCGACTCCCTCTCGGTCGGCCACCCGGCGCACGAACTCCGCGACGCCGAACCGCTGGGCAGGCCCCGGAGTGTGCAGGTAAGGCTGCAGCTCCGCCGGGAGCCGTTCTAGCACGTCGGCGGCCTCGCCCCGGCTGAGGTGCTCGGCCAGCGTGCTCAGCACGGCCTCTGTGGCGCGTTCGGCGCCCTCACGGTCGGTGCCGGCGAGCCCGGCGACGAGCTCGGTGAACCGTTCGGTATCCATCGGTGCCCCCTCTCGGTCAGCGGTTCGTGAGCCAGTCCCAGGCGCGGCGCAGCCGGGCCTCGAGCGGGCTCTCCACGACGGATCCGTCGAAGCGCACCCGGGGGCGCTCCGGCTCGCGGGGTTCGCGCAGGGCTTCCCGCCCGACCGAGAGCACGACACCGCGCTCGTGGAGTGCGGCGATCTGATCCGCGTCGGCGTAGAGGTGCCGCCCCGGGAGCGGGAGGGTGTGCACGACGATCCCGTGGAAGATGTCGTGGGGCTCGTCCGCGAGCACGTGGTCCACGACCCCGACCCGTTCGCCGTCGGGCTTGTAGACCGGGGTTCCATCGGCCAGCGCCGTGTAGGCGATGGGCCGGCCGAGATCGCGGTCCCAGGCCTCGCCCGTCATACGTCCTGCACCGGGCCCTCCCCCATGTCGGTGGTCTGCTCCACGTTCGCGGAGAGCGGCCACCCGAGCACCGGCCTGGCCCAGCCAACTGGGTCAGGCGGTCTCGTCACCGCGGGTCGACCACCAGGGACCCCGGCCGGCCCTGTCCTCCCGGGCCGACTCATGGCCGCGGTGTTCGTCGTGCCACCGGCACCATGCGTGGAAGCAGCAGGGCCGACCGTCGTCGTACGCGAAGCCGTCGGAGGAGAGCTCATGACAAGAACCGCTCGCACCCGCCAGGACGGGTCGCAACCGATTCCTTCACCGCCGCTGTCGAGGAGGAACGCGTGCGCCAGGCCCGGACTCGCCGCCGGCGATGACCCACCCGATCCGGTCGAGGACGCGCGTCCCAGGCGAACCGCGCGCCGAGCCCGTCCTGCTTAAGAGGCCTCGCAACTCGGGTGATCTTCATGGGCGGCGCCGGGGGGGTCCCAACGGTGAGTGGTCCGCACTCGTCGGATGAGGGCACGGACGGACGGTGATGATCGCATCAGCCAGGTCAAAGAACGCGTCGGTGACGACGTAACAGCGTTGGCGCCGGGTTGAAGGCGTTTGCGCCAGGAATTCGCGCTCACGTGCCATCCGCCGCTGGCCTGGATCAGTGCTTTCCCCCTCATGGGCGACACACGTCGTTGGGGCGCTGGTCAGACGCATAACCCGGAGCGGAGGTGAACGAAACCGCTTCTGACGAACTGCTGAAGCTGCTGGTGATCCACACCCAACCGGGCCGCCATCGGCTGCATCGACTTGCACTTGCGCCATCGACCCGCGCAGATACGGCCGTGAACGCCTCCAGCCGCGGCCTGACCTGCTCCATCGTCCGTAGTCCCGACCAGACAGAGATCACGCGACGAACCGGATCTGCGGCAGCACGGACCCAACAAAGTATCCTAATGGTCATTGCGGTGCTTGCGGTATCGGGTGCCCCAGGTTGCGCTGCGGACTGTGTCGGTCGATTCCAGGCCGGATCCGAGAGCACCGCCGATGGTGGCCAGCGAGGAGACCAGCCAGGCGAGCCGGAAGTAGTCGGCGAAGCTCACCGGCCGTCCGATCGCGTGGGAGAACACCTCCGGGACCACCACGAACCAGCCGGTCAGGAAATTTCCGACGAGCAGCACCACGTATGACACCATTACGCCGATCGCAAGAGTCAACAACGTCGCTGCGTTGTAGAGACGGATTCGATGGCGTTCCCGCTGGTCGTTGGTACCCGGGTGCTGCCACAGTCCGTGATTCAGGATCAGCCAGCCGATGATCGCGGCAAGGGAGACCGCCGTGGCGATCCACAGCCGGATCGTACTCATGGCCGCGCTGACCTGCCAGACAGGGCTGGACACCAGCCCGAACGCAGCGGTGGCCAGCGCCGCGGCGAGCGCACCGCGCAAACCGAGCACCAGTCGCCACGGGCGGTTCACCCGCACCATCCCGACCAGCATTCGCTGCTGCCCGCCCGACTTGGTCAACCGCAGGTCGATGTCATCGTCGGCGGGCTCGATCCGACGCAGGCTGGTCACCCGTTGCTCGAGTCGCTGAAGGCGATCGTCGGCGTCATCTCCAGACGCCCACTCGAGGATCAGCCCGGCGATGATGTCCCCGGCCTGCTCCGCCGGGTTCAGCACCTTCAACGCGGGAACGACGAGCAATGCAGCTCCCGCCTCCCCGCTCAGCTCCGCCACGAGGGGACGGCCGTCCTCGTGCACCGGCAGGTCGGTCAGGCAGATCGCCAAGTCCCAGCCCTCCTGCGCGCGCCGCTTGGCGACCACGTCGATCAGCCGTTCCCCGTGGCCGTCCCCGCGACGCCGCAGCGTCTCCGAGACCACGACGAACGTGTAGCGCATCCCGGCCCGGGGCTGGTCGGCCAGCAGGTCCGGCAACTCCCTGGCGACCTGCTCCGCGATCTCGGCAGGAAGGCCGGGATCGGCCAGCAGCCCGACGAGCACGTTCCGCGCCCGGCTGTCTTCGGCCTCCCATCGGATCGGCGTGTCGAGCGCCTTCTGCGATGCCATCGCCGCCCCCTTCCGGGCCTGGTCGGCCTCATCGGCCGGTCTCTGCACGCCACGGGCCGACTCACCCGTCGAGCAGGCCAAGCGCGGCCCGATGGGCAGGTCCCTGCCCTCGCCCCCGAACGGAGAGCACGACGAGGTGAACATTTCATGGTCAACGCGCGCAGGGCGTGTAGTGCGATCGGTTGAACGTGCCCGACATTCCTGTGAGCAAAACCTCCGGCACAGACCGGCTGATGTTCCTGCCTTCTCAACCGCCGTAGCGGGGCCGACCACCGACGATCTGGCCAGCACCGATGCCGCACGGAGTGCGGATGCTCGGGTCCGCCTGCGCGTCGATAGAGGTCGGCCACCCAGGCATTGGACAGTCGGGAGTCGAGGGCGAACTCACAGACCGCGTCGCGCAGTTGTTTATCGGCCGGCCAACAGACGCTGACGATGGTGAATTTGCTCGAGTGGCGCGTCGAACGCATCACACCGGCGGCGCATAGGTCGATCTGGAGCGTGTCGCTGGCGGTGGACGATTGCGGAGCGCGTTTCGCGACCTAGACGCGTGGCTCATGGCGCCCCCGACCTCCCGGCCCTAGTGATTCGGTCTGCTCGGCGAGCACCGCCCCGACCAGCCGGATCACCGCGGCCCGGTCCGGGAAGATCCCGACCACGTCGGTGCACCGGCGGATCTCCTTGTTCAACCGCTCTTGCGGGTTGTTCGACCAGATCTGGCGCCACAGCTCCCGCGGGAACGAGGTGAACGCCAACTGGTCCGCCCTCGCGGCGTCGAGATGCTGTGCTGCGACGGGAAACTTCGCTTCCAAGCCCTCAACGACCCGGTCGAACTGCGCGTGCACCTGCGCCGCATCGGGCTGGTCGAACACCGTGCGCAGCAGCGTGAGAACCCAGGGCTGCGCCGACTTCGGGACCCCGGTGGCCAGGTTGCGGGCGTAATGGGTGCGGATGATCGTTGCCAGCTCGCCCCGCCGAGGGTGGCGCCGATGGCCTCGACCAACCCGGCATGAGCATCGGAAACAACCAGCGCCACCCCCGACAGCCCACGCGCCACCAGCGAGCGCAGGAACGCCAACCAGCCCGCCCCGTCCTCGCCCGAGACGACGTCCAGACCCAGACCTCGCGCTGCCCACTCCGGAAGTCTCCGCGGCCGATGTCGCCGAGACCAGCTACACCTGTTTCGCCCACCCCAGGGACGCGATCGAGGTGCGGCTGATCGTGCGCCGGGTCCGCCCCGCCCCCGGTTCCCAGCTAACGTTGTTCACCGACTGGGACTACCACGTCTTCGTCACCGACCGCGACGGCAAGACGCTCGAACTGGGGGCCGATCACCGCCGCCACGCCGTGGTCGAGCAGTCCATCGCCGAGCTCAAATCCGCCGGCTGGGCCCACGCCCCTTCGGGCCGGTTCTTCGCCAACGCGGCCTGGACCAGCCTGGCGGTCATGGCCATAACCTCGCTCGCGCCATCGGCGCGCTCGCCGGCGCCGAACTGGCCCGCGCCACCATGACCACCCTGCGGCTGCGGCGCAGGCTATTCACCGTCCCCGGCCGGCTGGTGCGCTCCGCCCGACGCCAGCACCTACGCCTGCCCCGCAGCTGGCCCTGGCAGACAGCCTTCCTCACCACGCTGACCGCCATCACCGCGCTGCCCATGCGATGTTGAACCACCGCTGACCCGAAAGCCGGACAGACCGACCGATCACGCCCGCCTTCAGACCTACCGACAGGGGATCGCCAAGATCACAAGCAGCGAAGATCCACCTCAAAGCTGGGCCGCGGATCCGGGCTCAGGCGTCTTTAGGCCAGCAAATCGACAGCGAGGGCCTGCTGTGAAAAACCTCCATCTCGCGGTTCCGGACTGGACGGGTCCGGTGCGGAGTTCGGCAGACTGTGACGGGACACGCCAGCGCAACCTGGCGGTCATGCTCCTGATCAGGCCAGCTGCGCCGGTCACATCCGCTGCTGCCATCACCAGCTCGGCATGACCGAACCGGTCCAACGATCCTCACAGTCAGCCCCAAGCGCGGAGGTTCGTGGACCGACGAGATGAAGCAGTACCGGCCCCCAGGGGTGCTGGATCTCGGACCAGCGCGCCTCGGTCGGGCGGGCAGGACGGCGTGTATCTCGTTGACGTCCTACCGTCGGCGCTGCGGCTTGTTCCTGGCCGTTGGCTGCTTCGAATCTTCGCCAGCGTTGGCTTCGAGTTCGTTGATGCGGGCGTGTGCGGCGTCGAGTTCGTCTTGCAGGCCCACGATCCGTACGGCGGCGTCGAGAGTCATTCCTTCATCGAACAGCGCGCGCATCCGGGCGGCGAGTTCGAGTTGGCGGCGCGAGTAGCGGCGATGTCCGCCGCTGGAGCGGTGCGGTTCGAGAATGCCCGCGGCGTCGAGGCTGCGCAGGAACGCAGGCTGCACGTGTAGTAGCTCCGCGGCCTGGCCCATGGTGACGGCGGGGTAGTCCTCGTCGTCGAGTCGGCTTACACCCATCGGGCGCCTCGTTTCCCTTCCTGACCTGCCGAGTGGCGATACCCGCCGGGTGACGCGAAACGGGGCCCGGCCGTTGAGCCGGGCCCCGCATTGACAAGGTGTTTACGGAAGATCCAGATGTTCGGGGGTTGTCCTGATGATCACCCTCCCGTCTGTCTCGACCGGTCGCCGTCCCTGTGGCGTTCGAGCTCGTTTCCTACTGGACGAAAAGTATCGTCTGCACTGTAGGTCCTGTCAAGCGGTGAGCGTAGAACGCTGGGCGTCTGTTCGTGGACGCGCCGCCGGTGGTTCGATTCCTCATCTGCGCGATGGCCCCGCTCCGGGGCAGAGCCGGGCGGGGCCTCATCGCTTGCTGGACGTGCCAACTGATTGCACTCGTTGTCACGCCTCGTGTCGATGGATAGACCCACCACCTCCTCTGCTTGTCTCGGATCGACGCTGTCGGACCGGTGGGGTGCCCGGACAGGCGGGCCGCGTTGGCGGGCGCGGAGGTTCTGCGGCCGGTCGCAGCTGTCCCGCCTGGAGTGGGCGGCCGCCAGGGCGCGACGGCGGTGCGGTGGTAGCGGTCCGGTCACGGTCGTGACCGTGCGGGCCGGTGCGAGCCGTTGCTGGTCACCGGCGGCGTCGGGGAGGTTCGCGGCGATGATCGCGTTGAACTCAGCCCGGAGCAGCTCGTGGTCTGCGCAGATCAGGTCGACGAACGCCGCGGTGATTTCTGCGGCGTTCGCCCACTCGTCTGCGCGGAGGCGCACGGTCGCGGCGGGCTCAACTGTGGGGTGGTCGCTCATAGCCACTGCCCTCCCCGGTCGATCACCGTCCCCGGGGTCGGGGTTCAGGTTGAGGCGTTGATCTGCTTGGGCTCGCTGCCGGCGTCGGAGATGGCGATCCTGCGGGGCTTGGCCTTCTCCGCGATCGGGATCCGCAGGGTCAGCACCCCGGCGTCGTAGCTGGCGTCAATGTGGTCGACGTCGAGGGTGTCGCCGAGGAACAGCTGCCGGGAGAACACCCCCAGTGGGCGCTCGGCGACCTGCATCTCCACGTGCTCGCCGGTCGCGACCGGCCGCCGCTCGGCCTTGACGGTCAGCACGTTGCGTTCGACGTCGAGTTCGATCGCGTCCGGAGACACGCCGGGCAGGTCGAACGCGACCACGAACTCGTCCCCGGTCCGGTAGGCGTCCATCAGCATCGCGGTGGGCCGCGACCAGGTGCCCGGGGCGTTGGTGCCGAACACCTGCTGGGTCAGCCGGTCCAGCTCACGGAACGGGTCGGTGCGCATCAGCATCGCAGGCCACTCCCTTCATGATCGACGACAAGGCGGCGATGCTCTGTTGCGGCCCGAGGGATGACCCGGTACCGCTCCAGGTATCTGCAATCATAGGTAGAGGTTTCCATGTTCGCAAGCCTAGTATTGCCGTAGTCGGAGTTGGATGGTTGAGCGCGGGGAGGTCGCGATGGGCCTGACGAACGTGTGGCTGCAGACCGCCGCGGACGGGCGGGTGCGCACCGATCAAGTGACCGGAATCGGCGCCCACCAGGCCCCGGCACCGAGTGGGAAGCCGTCGCGTTGGCTACTCGATGTGGTGGTGCCGGTCTCGACCGGCAACGGCACCCGGGAGAACTAGGGAGTCACCGTGTCACCCGCACCCTGATCCAGACCTCCGAGCACCCCGGGGGACGCTCCCACCGAGCTGACCCCGCTGCTCACCCAGCTCGACATCACCCTGACCCCTATAGCGATCACCACCAGCCATGAGGACAGCCGAGACGAGGTACCCGGCAGCGATTCTGCGGATACCGCCCGCCTACCGGCACCAGAGACGATCTCGTCTCCGGATCCGGTCTGGTGAAGTTCCGCTTCGTCCCCTTCGCCAGCCCCGCGCCGGGCCATCACACCGACGCCGGATACCTCTGAACGTGCCCGGTCCTTCTGCGCTCGTCCGACCATCCGCCGCCGCAGTTCGACCGCGGTGTCGGGGCGGCGATCCGAGGCGGCGGAGACGGGAGGCAAGCGGCTCGCGTCTCCGCCGCGCAGGCCAGCGCGCTGGCGTAGCCAGCGGACAAAAGGTCGCCCCGGTACAGCCTCTCCGCGCTGGCCCTTGCCGCGGGCGCCCAGGAGTTTCAGTCGACTATCGCCGCTTAACGCTCCACAACGCCGTCAACCTCTCAAAACCAGCGGACCGGCAGGCATGGCTCCGCAAAGTGAGCTTCCCCCGGTGGCCCGGAGTGCTGGCTACCTGGCGGCGGCCGGGTCGGGCTCGGCAGCGTCAGCTGCCGGGTTATCGCTTTGGCCAGCATGCCAGGCGGCTTCGTACTCGTCGGGTGAGCGCCAGCCCAGCCGGTGTTGGATGCGTTCGGTGTTGTACCACCCGTCGATGTAGGCGAACCGGTCGTTCTCCGCCTCGTCGCGGGTCCGCCACGATTTTCGGTAGACCAGCTCGGTCTTCAATGTGGAGAAGAAGTTCTCCATCAGCGCATTGTCGTAGGAGTCCCCGACCGAGCCCATCGACGCAAGAATGCCGTGATCATCGAGGCGTTGACCAAAGCGCAGCGACGTAATTCGAACCCCTGTCCGAGTGATGGACCACCTGCCCGTCGCGGATCCCACGGGACCAGACCGCATACTCCAGCGCGCCGAGGATGAGGTCGGTGTCGCAGCAGTCCGAGCACCGCCACCCGACGATCCGGTTGGAGAACGCATCGCGCACCGCGGCCAGCCAGAACACCCCCTGAGCGCACGGGATCCGGGTCGCATCGGCCACCCAGAGCCGGTTGGGCGCCGGCGCGGTGAAGTCGCGGTCGACCAGATCCCGCGCCGGTTGTCGCGGCCGGGTTCTGCCTGGTCGAGCAGGTTCTCCACCTCTTACGCACGCGCCCTGCAATCCGGCCTCCCGCATCAACCGCTCGACCCGCTTGCGGGAGACGCGAACGCCGCGCCGTAGAAGGGGTGGCGTGCCCCCGCGGCGAGCCGTAGGTGGCGCCCGAGCGGTCGTGGATCGCGGCGATCTCGGCGAGCAGCACCGCGTCCGCCTGCTGCGACTCGGATGGCCGTCGGTGGCGGTCCAGCCAGCCGTAGTACGTCGATGGCGCGATGCCCACGACGCGCCGGATCGGGTCGACCCCGAACCGGTCGCGGAGATGCGCGACCGTTTTCAATACTTCTTCCTTATCGGGTGCATTCCCTGGGCAAAAAAAGCGCTTGCCGCCTTCAGGATTTCGTTGGCCCGGCGCAGCTCGGCGTTCTCTTTGCGGAGTCGGCGCAACTCCTCGGCCTCCGCGGTCGTGGGCCGGTCGGTGCGCTCGCCGCGGTTGGCCTCGTCCTGGCGAATCCAGTTGCGCAAGGCCTCGTGATGCACGCCCAGCTGCTCGGCCAGCCGACGGATCACCGGCCGCGGGTGTGTCTCCCGGTAGAGACGCACGGCGCGTTCACGCAGCACGTCGGGGTACTTCTTCGGTGCTGCCACAGAGACTCCCCTCACGGCCTACGGCCATGATCGTCGGTCTCCGGGCTACCGGGGGAACCTCACCTCTGTCCAAGCCTTGGAAGCCGACATCCGCGCCTGGATCGCCACGTGGAACACCGACCCGAAGCCTTACGTCTGGACCCGGACTGCGAACGAGATCCTCGAACGCCTCGCCAGTTATTTGAACAGGATTCCTGACTCAGGAGACTAGTTGGAGCCGATCCGGCCGGACAGGTAGGCCACCAGGGCGCCGACGTGGTTCAGCCGTCGAACCTGACGGGACAGCGCGAGAAGCCAGATCCTAAGGCTGCGCCCACCACAGCGAGCTTCGTGAGTACTGGCTGCGCGGGCCGGATCCGATACCTCGATTGCCGATTCAAGTTTCGGGACTAATCGACATGTATAACGAGTCGAAGCCGATCAGTGCGACGGCATCACACGGTGCGCGCAGCTCGGGAGGCAAGGTTCAAGCTCTTGTTGCAATGGCAAGGGCCGCAAGGGTCGTGGTTCATGCCGATCGCGCTTGGCGGCGGGTCAGGCGCCGGACCGCCCGGCCCCAGGGTGCCGATGAGGAAGAGGCGGTGAACCCAACGATTCGGCGGACCGCGCGCTCGAACTCCTCCACCGCGTTGACCACTGCCTCGGAGGTATGAGCCAACCTCGAGGGCGCCTGCGCGCTGTCCGACTCGGTCGCGCGGGCGTACCAGGAATCGAGGGCGTCCGCGTAGTTCCCCACGGTGTATCGGAGCTGGTCGGCTGCCCACGCGATGCTCTCGCTGCCGGAGATGCGCACCACCGGCAGCCGGGCGCGCAGCTGAGTCCAAGCCTCCAGGTACGCCACGTGCTGCTTCTCCCGGCGCTCGCGGCCGGCCGCGCCGGACTCCAGGACCGCGCGCAGCTCCCGGGCGTGGTCGAGGAACACGTCCACCGCGCTGACGTAGGCGCCGGCGGCCTCCCGCAGGGCGTCTTGGTTGGCGCGCTCGCGCTGGCCGCGCGAGCCTAGCCAGTTGTTCACCACGATGCCGCCGACAGCGATGAGCGCCGGGCCGAGGGCGAGGATGGCTCCGGCGCTGCTCACCGGCTCGATGTTTGCCATCCCCTGCTCCCCTGTCCCCGCGCCGCCCGCTGGCGCACTGCCATGCCCGATTCGAGCGCTACGTCTATTCCCCACACCCACCACGACCAGCTGCTCGCGGACAGTATCGATCATGAGTCAATTGCCCGGAACGTCGGCCCCAATGAGGCAAGGTTCGATTTCACCGCGCTGCGCAACTCGCCCTGAACGAGACCGATCGCTGCAGCCACACCGAGCAGAACGACGCCATCTCTGCCTACGTGCGCTGGCACAACCTCCGAACCCAAACCCCAGGTCAGCTTCGCGGTCGGCTCACCGATCCGGGCGAGGACCGATTACCCGCACGGTGCAACTCCGCGCGGGCCCGTTCGCCCCACCCGTGCGACCGAGGGCATCAATGGTCTCGCGGACCGGTCGCCGGTGGATACGCGACTACACAACGCGGCGCCGCCTCCGCAGCAACTCCGCGAAGGCCTGCTTGAGGCCGTTGGGCTTTCTACGCCGCTCCTCGCGCGTGATCGCGCCCCTGACAAGGGGGCCGCGATGGGCAAAGGTCCACGTCGCCGTGAGCTCTCTGCTGAGAGCATTGACATCGTGGCGTAGCCAGCCGGCGAAAGCGACCCCGCGGTCGACCAGAACCCTGGTACCGCGTTGAGTAGTACTGGGGCCGCCGCTCAGGAGGGGTCAGCTGCAGGCCCCTGTGGACCGTTGCGCCTCGGCTTGGAGCGCGCGGCATGCCGCGGTACCGGCTCGGCGACTTTCATGCCGTCGTCGGTCCTAATTCGGCACAGTGCGCGGCCGTCAGTGTGTGACCACGCGGGCACGGGCCCGTCGGCCATCCGCCAATAGCCCGGCCGCTGCACCCGGACCGCGCGACGACAGACCGGGCAACACAGGTTCTCGGCCTTCTGCCACCGACGCTCCTCGCGTCCGGACGGTCCGGGCACCACGTACCGGCGATTGATCACATCAGCCGAGCGTGGTGCCGCGTGTTGCTTCCTCGTGGCGTGCGGCGTGGTCATCGCGCGACCACGAGGCCGCCGTGCCGACGAACACGTCCCAGCCGCACCCGGACCGGACGCTTCCCCCGACACGGAGGGAGGTGGGTCGGTGATCGCAGTTGCAGGGCCGACGAAGGCGTCGACTATGCGAGGCCATCGAGGAGGTGCGCGACGGGGTCGACTGTCCGTTGCCGGTGTCGCAGGTGGTGTCGGGACCACGACGGTCGCCACGGCCATCGGCGCCGTAGACGGGGGCCTGTTCGTCGGACGTCCGGTCGGTGTACTGGTCTGCCGGGCCACTGGTGACTCCTTGATCCGAGCTGGCCGCGCGGCACAGCTTGTGACCGCAGCGACTGGGAGCAAGCCAGTTCTGGCGGTCACCGCCGCGGACGCGTCAGGACCGAGCCGCCCGGTGACCGCCCGACTGCGCCTCCTGGAGCCGCACGCAGCAGTTGTCGTGCTGCCGTTCGTCCGGCGCTGGCGTGACCTCGCCACCCCGCTGGACGAGGTACGCGGCTTGCTCACCGTCCCCCGGACGGAGATGCCCCGCTCATTACGGCGCTACGCCGCCGCCCTGAACGACCTGTGCGCCGGCCTGGAGCACCGCTCCCCGGCCACGGCCCGCCCGGCGGCTACGGCCGGGCGGGCCGCAGTCCCCACTCGAGGAAGGACATCATGATCGTGCTCAGAGCCGCTGTTCCCAACCCACCGCCTGCTGCTCCGCCGGGTCTCGACGAGCTCGCGGGTGAGCTGCTCGGGTGGCTCAAGTGGGGCGTGATCGTCGCCGGGGTCCTCGGGATCTTCATCTGCGCCCTGATGCTCATCATCGGCCGCCGCAACCGCTCGGCCACCGCCTACGAGGGCCTCGTCGGGTCGGCGTGGGTGATCGGCGGGCTCGCGCTGGCATCGGTGGCTGCGCTGCTGGTGGGGGCGTTCCAGATATGACCAAGCGCCTCCTGCAACCCGCCGTCGCCGCGACGGTGGTGCTGGCCGCTGCGGTCGGTTGCTCCACGACCCCGGGCCCGGAACACCACGCAACAGATCGTGTCGTGCTCGTGGCAGTGCCCGGCGGCCTCGCAGCCTCATCGCTGCGGCACGGCCCTTTCCAGGAGCTCAACGGCCGCGCGATCGGATTCAGCCACGACGAGCTGGGCGCCGGGCTCGCGGCGACCCACATCGGAGCCCGCACGGCACCCGCCGCAGGAACGGACGTCGCTTCAGCGACGCTCGACGAGCAGTGCTGGGGCGACATGGCGCGCGCCCGTGAGCGCCTGTTCACCGCCCTCCCCCGCCCTGACGCCCCGCCGCAAGAGACTGTCAGCGCGACGGCGATGTACTACCGCGTCATCGCCGGCGACGCCCGCGGCGAGTTCGTGGTGCTGTCGTTGCTGGCCGACACCCCGCAGGCCCGTGCCCGGGGCGGTCTCTCTCGTGTCGACGCGACGATGCGCTGGTCCGGACAGGACTGGCAGCTGCGCGTGCCACTCCCCCGCCCCAGCGTCCACCCCGACACCACCGGCTACCGCCTGCTCGGACCGACACCGTGAACGCCCCCATGCAACCCGCAGACGGGTGCGGAACCTTCGACCTGGGTTGCCAAGCCGGCCAGGCGTTCGGATCGGTACTGCAGAGCATGATCGCCGAGGTCGCGCGCGGCGCAGCCGAACTCGTGGTGACCACCGCGACGTGGTGGGTGGAGACCGACAGCGTCGACCCCCGCGATCCCGCCGTTGTTGCCGCGCAGGGCGCCACCCGGGACCTGATTCTGATCATCCTGGTCGCTTCGGTGCTGGTGCAGTCGATCCGGCTCATACTTTCCCGTAAGGGCGAGCCATTGATCATGGTGGCGACCGGGCTCATCCGCTACGCGGTCGTTTCAGCGCTCGGGTTGGTGATCTTGCAGAGCGCGCTGCGCGCCGGCGACGCTCTGGCCAGTCAGCTGCTCGACGGTGCCGCGAACAACTTCGCCCTGCTCATGCAGCAAGTCCTCACCGATGGCGACGCCACGTTCCTGGTGCTGCTCGTCTCGTTGATCGCCGCGGTGCTCTCACTCGTGCAGTGGGTGCTCATGGCGATGCGCCAGGCCGGGCTGCTGGTGCTGGCGGCGATGCTGCCCCTGGCCGCGTCGGGGTCCTTGACCCGCTCCACCCGGGGCTGGCTGGACAAACTGATCGTGTGGCTGATCGCAATGGTCGCCTACAAACCCGCGGCCGCGTTCATCTACTACATCGGCTTCTCTTACCTGTCCTCCCCGAGCGCGGCTGAGGGCGGCAGCACCGCGACGATGATCACCGGACTCATGGTGCTGCTACTCGCGGTGATCGCGATGCCGGTACTGCTGAAGTTCTTCGCCTGGTCCGGCACCCAGATCAGCGGCGGCGCCGGCAACGGCTCCGGGTTCCTCGGCGCCGCCGGCGCGATCGCCATGACCCAGGGCCACGGAGCAAGCGGGGCAGTCGGACGAGCCGCCACGATGGAGGCCAACGGCCCCGGCTCCTACGCAACCTTCGGCGGTCAGGCAGCTCCGAGCGGTGCCGCTTTCAGCAGCGGACAGGTGGGCCCCGGCGCTGCCGCTGGTGCAGGCTCGGCCGGTGCAGCCTTCGGTGGCGCGGCAGCTGCCGCGGGCATCGCGGCGACGAAGGCCGCTCAAGGCGCCGCCGGCCAGATGCTCGGCAAGCCCGATGCGGGAGACCGCGAATGAGCATCAACAACTCTCGAAGCCTCGACAATGGGCCGCGCCTGTTCGGGAACTGGCGCGCCGAACGCGGCTGGGGCATCGGATCGCTGTCCACAACTTCGACAATCGTGCTTTTTGGCGCCGTCCTCGCCCCGCTGCTGGCGGTTTCTGCCGTCCCGTCCGCGACCATCCCGCTCCTCGGCGCCTCTGCCCTAGTCATTGCAGCGGTGGTCGTGCGCGTCGGCGGCGTCAGCGCCACCGACCTGGTGCTGCGCTGCGTGCGCTTTCACCGGGCGCGGGTGGCTGGGTGGACGGAGCTGTCCGCGGGGGTGCTGACCGAGCATCCCCGAGCGGCGGACCTCCCCGGTGTGCTGGCGCCGCTTCGCCCCCTCGATGTCGATGACGGCCGCGGCGGGCGGCACGCCCTGCTGTGGCACCGCCGCACCGGCACGCTGACCGCGGTCCTGCGCTGCTCCCCCATCGGCCTCGACCTCGCCGACCCCGATCGCGCCGACACCTGGGTCGCCGCGTGGGGCGCCTTGCTGGCCGACCTGGGCTACCTGCCGCTGATCCGGCACATCGCCGTCACCGTGGACACCGCCCCGGCCGGTGGCACCACGGTGCGCGACCACGTCGCCCGCGAACTCGACCCGGCCGCTCCCGCTCTGTCGCAGCGGATCCTGGCCGAGCTCGTGGATCTCACCCCGGCCACGACCGCGGACATTGATACCCGCGTCTCGGTGTGCCTCGACCCTGCTCGTGCCACTCCACGCCCCGCTGATCTGCTTGCCGCGGCGGTGGAAGTCGGGCGCCGTTTGCCGGCGATCGAGAACAGCCTCGCCTCGTGTGGCGTCGCCGTCCTCGGCCGCGCCTCCACCGGCTGGATCACCGGCCGCATCCGCGCCGCGTTCGATCCCCACCTGCGCCCTGACATCACCCGCCTCGCCGACAGCGACTCGATCCTCGCCTGGCACGAGGCCGGGCCGGTCGCGGCCCGCGAGCGTTGGGACAACTACCGTCACGAGGGCGGCCTGTCGGTCACCTGGGCGTTGCGGGAGGCACCGCGGCAGGCCGTCGGCTCCGGCGTGCTCGCCCCCTTGCTCGCCCCCGGCCCGTTCCCCCGCCGCACCACGTGGCTGTACCAGCCCTACCCGGCCGATCAGGCCGCGGCGAAGGTGGAAGCCGAGGTCACCTCGGGGCAGGTCCGCCGCGCCTGGGCCGAACGCACCCGCCGCGACGAAACCCAACGCGAGCGCGACGACCGAGCCCGCGCTCTCCAGTCTGCGCGCGAAGAGGCCCAGGGCGCCGGGGTTGGCCGCTTCACCCTCTACGTCACCACCACCGTGACCCACGACGACAACCTGCCTGCTGCCGTCGCCGACGTTGAGCAGCGCGCCGGCCAATCGAAACTGCGGCTACGCCGCCTACGCGGGGCCCAGGCCGCCGGCTTCGCCACCGCGCTCGGGGTCGGCATCGACCCGGCCGACCTGCTCACCCACCGCCGCGGCCGCTGACCACAAAAGGATCACGCGATGACCACACCCGACCACGACCCGATCCCCCGCGCCTGGGGATGGCCCGTCCGCGGCGGCGGACGCGCCGGGCACGTCGAAGCCGGGCACCACTTCGCCGCCACCACCAGCCAGGTTTGCGGGCTGTTCCCTTTCGCCACCCCGTCTGGCAGCGACGTGCGCGGCGTCCCCATCGGCCGACACCTACACACCGCCGAACCGGTCGGACTCGACCCCGCACACTGGCTACGCACCGGCCTGGTCTCCAACACCGGAGTCTGGGTCCAAGGCCAGCCCGGCATCGGGAAATCCTCGATCACCAAACGCATGCTCACCGGCCTGGTCGGATTCGGTATGCGCGCGGTCATCCCCGGCGACGTCAAAGGCGAGTACACCGCCCTGATCACTGCCCTCGGCGGCTCGGTCTGGCACATCGGCCGCGGCCTGCACGCGCTCAACCCGCTCGACGCCGGCCCGCTTCGGGCCGCGATCACGTCTGCCTCGGCTACCGACAGCACCCGCCTGCTCGAGACGCTGCGAGCGCGGCGATTGTCGCTGCTCGAGGCGCTGATCACGATCGTCCGCCGAGACGAGCCGGATGTCACCGAGCGCCGGCTGCTCGGGGCGGCGCTCGATATCGCCGTCGATGCCGCGCACGGACGCGAGCCGCTCATTCCCGATGTGTTCACCGTGCTGCTGTCCGCCGCAACCCCGCTCCAGCTGATCGCCGCATGCGCCGACGACATCGACTACCGGTGCCTGACCCGCTCGCTGACCAACGCCCTCGGGCTCCTGTGCGAGGGCGCGATCCGCGGCATCTTCGACCGCCCCAGCAGCGCCAGTTTCAACCCCACCACCCCGGCGCTGTCCCTGGACATCAGCGCACTGGACGACGATGACGACGACGTCGTAGCCGCCGCGATGCTCTGTTCCTGGGCCTGGTCCGCCGCCCTGACCGACGCCGCCGCCTACGGCGAACAGCGCCGCAACGTGGTGCAGGTGCAAGACGAGCTGTGGCGCGCCCTGCGCGTCGCTCCCGGGCTGGTGGAGAGGTCGGATCGGATCACCCGCCTCGGGCGACACCGCGGCGTCGTGTCGTTCCAAGTCACCCACTCCCTCGACGACCTGGAAGCCCTGCCCACCGAATCCGACCGCGCGAAGGCCCGCGGCATGGCCTCCCGCAACGGCGTGCTGCTCCTGGGCGGAATGGCCGAGAAAGAACTCGACGGACTGCGCCGGATCACCGCGCTCAGCCAAGGCGAGGCCGCGCTGATCACCTCCTGGGCCGCACCCCCAACCTGGCATGCCGGTCGCATCCACCCCGGGCGAGGCAAGTACCTGATCAAGTCCGGACAACGGGTCGGCCTCCCGGTCGCGCTCACCCTGACCCCGACCGAGATCGCCTTGCACGACACCGACCGCGCCTTCCACCGCAACGAGCAGCCGTGACACCCGGCCTGCTCCGCGAGGCGACGGCACCACTGCTGCTCGTCGGCGCAATCGGGTCGGTCTCAGTTCTCGTTGGAAACACCTGGGTGGCTTCGGGCGCCGCCGCGCTGGTCGGCACCGGTGTCTGGTTCGCGCCCGAGGCGAACGTCGAACTGCTGGTCCGTCTCGTGCGCGACGGCGCGGCCGGAGTGCTCGCGCCGGGCGCCAGCCCGGCCGCGTTCTACAGCCTCTTCTCGCTGCTGCTCATGGTCGAGGCGTGCCCGGCGCTCGTGATCGGACGCGTCATCGCCAGGCGCGGACGCCCGGGCGATCCGCAGCGCGCGATGCTGCGCTCCACCGAGCTGGGCGACCTGACCGGCGCCGCCGCGGTCCGCCGGGCCCGACAGCTGCGACCCGCCGCGCGCGAGTTCGGCAGCTCCGATCATGGGCTGCGGCTGATGTCGGTCGACCGGCATCCGGTGTCGATGTCGTGGGAGGACGTCGGGCTGGTCATCATGGGCCCGCGGTCGAACAAGACCAGCGCGCTGGCCGTCCCCACCGTGCTCGCCGCACCCGGCCTGGTCGTCGCCACCTCGAACAAAGCCGACCTGTGGGCCCTGACCTCCGGGATGCGCGGGCAGGCCGGTCCGGTGTGGACGTTCGACCCACAGCGCATCGCACATGCTCGGCAGACCTGGTGGTGGGATCCGCTGCGCAGCATCGCCGACGCTGACCCTGCCGAACGCGTCGAAGCCGCCGCGCGGCTCGCCGGGCACTTCATCGCCACCATCGGCGGCGACCGACGTGACCCGTTCTTCCACGCCGCCGGAGAGCAGGTCCTCACCGCCACCCTGCTCGCCGCCGCGATCAGCGGCGGCACCCTGCGCGACGTCCTCGCCTGGCTACAACCCGGCCGCCGCGACGCCATCGCCGCCCTCGACAACGCCGGAGCCGGAATGGAGGCCGCCGACCTCGAAGCCACCCTCTCCGGGGCCGACGTCACCACCAAAGGCATCTTCCAAACCGCGCGCACCGCCACGAAAGCACTCACCTCCGAGCGCCTGCTGCGCTGGATCACCCCACCCCACACCTGGCGCGACCCTCCCGAACACGACTGGCCGGGCGAGCTCGACCTGTGGGACCTGCTCGCCGCCGCCCGCACCGGGCGCGCCACCATCCACCTGCTGTCCAAGGAAGGCGCCGGCACCGCCGCGCCCGTCGTCACCGCGCTCGTCGACCGCATCCTCGAGATCGCCGAACTCCTCGCCCAAGCCTCCGGCGGCCGCCTCGAACCACCCGTAGTCGCCGTCCTCGACGAAGCCGCGAACATCTGCCCGATCCGCGCGCTCCCCCAGCTCTACAGCCACTACGGCTCCCGCGGCATCCAGGTCCTCACCATGCTGCAGAGCTACCAACAAGGCGTCGGCGTCTGGGGCGAACAAGGCATGCAAGCCCTCTGGTCCGCCGCCACCATCAAAATCATCGGAGCCGGCGTCGACGACCACAGCTTCCTGCAACGCCTCTCCGGGCTCATCGGCGACCACTACGTACCCCGCGTCTCCACCAGCGTCGACCGCGGACGCACCTCGCGCCAATACTCCCACGCCCGGGAACCGATCATGCCCTCCTCGGCTCTCCGGGCGCTCGCCCGCGACCGAGCCGTCCTGCTCACCACCGGACGCCGCCCCGGTCTCGGACACCTGCACCCCTGGTACCGCGAACGCGACCACACCGACATCAGCGACTACTCCCACACCGCACTCGCGGAGCTCAAGCGCGCCGCCGCAGCAGCACTCGGCCCCGACAACCCCGTCAACCGCCCGAAGGAGCCAGAGGATGACCACGTCTGACGACCGGCTGATCGCCGAGCTGTGCGCCCGCGTCCAAGCCCTCGAAGCCTGGCGCACCCACCAGTCCGATCAACTCGACGAACTCCTCAGCAACATCCCCACCGCCAAGCCCGTCGACATGACACTCGCCGAGGACGACGACCAGCTCAACACCGACGCCCTGATCGACTGGGTCCACGACACCGTCACCTCAGTAATCGCCCGACCCCTGCGCGGCGAACTCACCTGGTGCCCGCTGTGGTGGGAACACCCCGAAGCCGTCTTCCGCCTCGAAGCACTCCGCCGCGCCTGGACCGAACTCGCCCCCGAACCCGGCGCCGCCATGTCCATCTGGATCCGCGACCACCTCGACCCCTGCCTACGCGAACTCCTCACCCCCCTCGGCCCCTTCGCCGACTGCACCCACAACGAGCGCTACCGCGCCCTCAACGGACACACCCCACTCCCGACACTGCCAACAAAGACACCAGAACAGACCGGGTGAAGCTCGTGCGCACAGCTGCCATCGTCGGCGCTGGCCTCGTCACGGCACTGCTCATTCCCCTGCTCGTCGTCGGCGCTCTGCTGAGCGGTTTGAGCACCTCGGCATCGTCGATCGGGGTCAACACAGCGGCCATCCCAGCGCTGGCGGCTGAGTCCCTCGACGTCATCACTTCAATCACCAGCACCAGCTGCCCCGAACTCCCGCCGGTCTGGGTGATCGCCCACGTCCAAGCCGAGTCCAGCTGGAACCCCACCGCATTCAGCACCGACCGCAACGGCGGCGCCGCCGGCCTCTACCAACTCAACGAGACGAACTGGCGCGAGGCCGGCGGCGCCACCTGGACCAGCAACCCACCGCCACCGAGTGCCGACATCCTTCGCCCGCAGGAACACCTGCGCGTCGCGATCCCGTGGATCTGCCGCAACCTGCGCCTCGCCACCGCGCACCTACGCGCCACCGGGAAACCAACGACACCGCTAGACGGCATGCTGGTCTGCCACATCGCCGGATGTGGCCGCCTCACCGGCTCGGCGACTGGCATCCCGAGCCCAGGCGAAGCGGACTGCGACACCTCGTGCATCGAACTCATCAGGAAGTACATCGACCACGTTCACGAGCTCGTCAAGCAATACAGCGCCCCAGCAGGCCCCGTCTCCATCAACGATCTCCCGGCACCGACATCATTCACAGCAGCCAGCAACACCTGCACCGCCACCGACCCCACCGGCGGACGCTGCCTCACCCCCGCCACCCGCCACGCCCACGACGAAATCATCCGCGCCTTCGGCAAGCCCGGACCCGACGCCCCGATTCGCTCCGCCGGCTGCTGGGACGAACACGCGTGGAACCCTGACAGCGACCATTCCCGCGGAACCGCGTGCGACTACTTCCCGGCCAGCGCGGGACGATTCCCCGAGGGGGACGACCTCCAGAACGGCTGGCGACTCGCAACCTGGCTCCGAACTCACGCCGCAGCACTCCGGGTGAAGTACGTGATCTGGCAGGGCCGGTTCTGGTCACCCGACACACCCGACACCAACGGCTGGGGACGGCCCTACACCGGCGGCGGAATCTACGACCCCAACGACGCCACCGGCGGCCACTACGACCACCTACATCTCAGCATTCTGAACGGAGATGGACTGGCTCCACAGCGCTAGCCCCGCGTCTCGGAAGTGGATCGACGGGTCGAGAGCGAGCCGCTCTCACACGAAGGCAAGGGACGGGATCGACGTGTCACTCACAAGTCTGAGACGCTCCTCCCATGGATCTTCGTGAGCTGACAGCGCAGGTGGAACGTGTATCCCGCCAGTATGCCGCGGAGTTCGGAATTGAGCGGACCAGTGACTGGCAGATCATGAAGCTTCACGAGGAGGTCGGTGAGCTCACGCAGGCACATCTGATGCGGCAGGGACAAGCGCGGTCGAAGGGTCTGAGCGCGGCCGAGCTGGATGCGAAGTTCGCTGCCGAGATCGCCGACGTCCTCTGTCACACGTTGCTCATCGCCCGACATCACCACATCGACGTCCAGAGTGAAGTCGAGCGGAAGTGGCTGGCTCGGGCGAAAGCGCCACTGGAACCTTTCCCGGCGGGCGACAGCACCTCTCCCTGAGGTGGTGACCTCCTTGCGGCGCTGGCTGTTCTTGCGCGCGTCGGGCCTTACAAGACGGAGACCACTGGGAGCCCTGGCCAGGGAAATGCAACAGGGCTAGGGGAATCTGGTTTCGTCTTAGATCTCACTGACTCGCACAAAAACCCAGCAAGAGACGTAGCCGTGAAAACCCTATTCGATCAGCGTCTTGCGAAATTCCACGCTCGATCTAGAATGCAAGCGCCAGGCTAAGCCATCGGCTCCCCGCTCAGCAACACAACCGTGACACCGACTCGCCATTGAAGGGAACGACGTCGGGACCGAGGATGCATCAGCACGCGCTAACGAGCCAGCCTCCAGCGTTGATCTCAACGGAATTGCCCACAGCGAGAGCGCGCCACTCGGCGCGCAAGTTCGGCCCGCGATGAAGCCACCTACGACCTTTGGAAGCCCGGTCTGTAACGCAATGCTCACCCGAGTGCGGGGTCCAGAACTCAAGACCGAGGCGACTGAAAAGTCCGCACTCTACGCACAACACTTTTTGGATTGGGGTACCGACAACACCCGCACTACTTCAAGGAGTTGGACCACGCCCCACGTCCTGAATAAGCAATTCAAGTGCACTAATGCATGCCTTCGCGAGGTCAGCGTTCGCAGGCTGCCCAGATCGAACCGAAAGGCCAGGATGCACGTAATTGCGCCACGGCCTGCAGGTGAAGTGGACGAACTTTGCAGTTTCCTGATCAATAAGCCGCCTGGGAACAGTATCCTTATTTCTATCCAACTGTTGATTGAATTTTGGGCAGCACGCTTCTATCAGCTGACTCAGGTTCTTCTTCAGCAGGGATCCATGGTCTGCCGACGGTTGATCAGCTAACAACGCGGCCAAGAGAGTGCCCTCGATCGCTGCACCCGCCATAACGACCGCCGCCCTATAATTCCTGGATGCCAGGCATCTACTAGCCTCGTCACGATCCTTCTCGATGAATTCGCGCAGTTGCGGATTTCCGACGAATCCGAGAGGGTCGAGTTCCGCTGCCCTTTGCTCACCGATGCGCTGCTCAACATCCGGGATCAGCCACCATTCCCCGTCAAGGCGAACGGAAACCGATCCGACTCCCTGCTCTGCGGGCAGTCCGGACCGCCAGTGCATCAACGAGGCCCGAAGATGGAAGGATTCCGACAATCTTTCCCATGTCAATCGATTAGCGAAGCTGCTTGCCATCGTCAGCGATGGCGCTTCGATCCAGCGCGCCAAGATGCCCCGTAAGGACGCAGAGAACTTGGGCGACTCCATAGAGAAGTTGGTGTCATCCCTTAAGAATAAGCGGGCAAAGTGCGCCAAGATCGCCAGGTCAGAAACTTTCGCGAGCCGACCATAGTGCGGACTCCGATAATTCCACTTCGGGAGTACATGGATAATGCCTTGAGAGTTGACAAGCAGAAGCTCCGAGGGCGCCTTCTCATTTAACGACGAGTTCTCTTCATATATCTTGTCGACGACCCGCTCGCCCAGTTTCGCAGACTCCGGGACGCCCGTCAGTAGAGACGCGATACTCTGCCGATCCCTCGCAAGCAGGCCTGGCATCCCCGACTGATCAGTAGGGACCTGAAGACTTAAGGAGAAGTAGTCTTCGTATGAGACGCTCAGTTCTCCGCCCCGATCTGCCTGAGCGAGAGCCAGGACGGCTCGTATGGCTGCATCAACTGCAGGCAGCTTTCGCGGAGTCCTCAGAGCCCGCAAGTCCGAATAGTTCGGCTTACCCTCACAAGTCGTCAGCTCGGCGCGACCTCTTACCCTGGCGACCACGACTCCGCCGGGGAAAAGTTCACCTGACACGGAAGTTATAATGAAGGATTCGGAATTGTCGAGACTCAAAGGCCCATACGGCGGCCTCGTTCGCTCTCTTGAGGACGACAGGCCGTCCATAGAACGCGACAGAAGCCGATGAAATCCATCAGCCGGGTTCAACAGGTAGGGAACAATCCGATCTCGAATCGGAACGTTGAACTGCTCGCTTACTTTAGGGTGCGGCTTCACATTGAAGTACTTGCGAACCCGCGCATCGGGCCACGAAAGCGATTCGATAGCCGCGACGCCCAACCATTGGACTTCGACGATCATCGGCTCCCCCATTCGTAGCGCGCCGGGGAATCGAACCCCGTCCGTGGCCAAAGCCACGTCCACCCCATCAGTGGCCGCGCTGCGTCCTGACCGTACGAAAGCTACATCAGCGCGAAGAGCGCCACGCCAGCGGCCAGGGCAACCGCGGCGGCTCGGGGCAGAGCTGGACGACGTCGGCTGCCGGTCGCCTCGAGGGCTGTCCCGGGCCGCGGCGCGGTCGGGCGTCGCCAGGTCGACGGGTTGGCGCACGAGCCCCGGCGTTTCCTGCGTACCAAACTCGCAGCAAATGGGCCGCGGGCACCCGTCGCGGCCCGCGATTCGCCATCACAAAGGCCTAGCTCAAGCGGCCCGGGCCGGTACGCGCCTTCAGCAGCCGAGAGCCCCCGTGCGCATTCACACCGACTTGTTCAATGCCGGCAGGAGATCAGGTCTGCAGGCTCAACCCGGGGGCGAGGAGACGGTCCACGGCGGTGATCGTGTCGGCGCAGTCATCGGACATGACGGCTATCGTGTCCCGCCGACGTCGACAACGTGGCAACTTCGCACACCTGCTGGAGTGACATCGTCGGCGGCACGCGGCACGCGGCACGCAATCAACCTCACGCCTGCAAGACCGGACTATGCGGATAGTCCGCCGCAGGTCAGCGCGCTGTGACCTGCATATCGTCCCGAGGTGCTCCGCCCGCCCGTACAACCGATGGTCGCCCGACCAACGTCGAACCTGCCCACAGCAGGCCCGTGGGCGTTCGAGCCCAAGTTCGACGGATTCCGCGCGATCGCCACCGCCGACCGTCGGCGAGTACGGCTGCGCTCCCGCCAGAACCGCTCCCTCACCCGCTACTTTCCCGAAATCGTCGCCGCGATCGCCGACCGGTTCGCCGGCCACATCGTGCTCGACGGCGAACTCGTCGTGTGCCGAACCGCTGGACTGGATTTCACGGCGCTGCAGCGCCGCCTCACCGACGCACGCCACGCCGCCGAGACACCCGCCACCTTCGTCGCATTCGACGTCCTCGCCGCAGGGAACACAGACCTGCGCACCTACCCCTACCGGATCCGCCGAGCTCTCCTCCTGCAACTGCTCGACGACGCCGCCCCGCCGCTCGCGGTCGTCCCCATGACCACCGACAGCCAGGCCGCCCACGCGTGGCTCACCGGGCACCTCGACGCCGGGATCGAGGGCGTCGTCGCGAAATGCCTCGACCACGGCTACCTCCCGCAACGGCGCGCCTGGCGAAAGGTCAAGACCAGAACCAGCACAGAGGCAGTCGTCGGCGGGGTACTGGGCCCGCTCAACACGCCGGTCGCGCTGGTCCTCGAGCGCCGCGACAAGGCCGGACGCCTGCGGGTGGCCGGGCGCACCGGCCCGCTTTTTCCCCGCGACGCCCGGCAAGCCATAGGCGCCGTGCCGCACCCCGCCGACGACCAGCACCCCTGGCCCGCCGTCCTGCCCCCGGCGAGGTTCAGAGACGCAGCCCCCGTCGAGTACACGCGGGTGGAACCGTCAGTCGTCGTGGAACTCGCCGTCGACGCAGCAGCCGACATCGTTCGGGGTCGGCCCGTCTGGCGGCACCCAGCCACCTTCCGCCGAGTCCGCCACGACCTCCAGGTCGACGACCTGTAAGCACATCCGCTGGGCCCCCTTGGTTCGGGAAGCGGCTCTGAGGCCTACATTCCCCGACTGGTCGTTAGTGCCAGGACGTGCAGCCTTCGAGCACGTATCCCGTGCTTGCTGAGAGATCGAACGTAGCGAAGCATCCTCGGACGTAATACCGGAAGCTCAGGAGGTTAGTCCAATTGGCACCGCCGCTGGCATTCCCAAGCGAGTACTCGTCAGTTGACCCGCTTCCTCGGCTTGCCTCTAGCACGACACCGCAGTCACGAGGAAGACAGGTGCCGCCCGTGGCGCGAACCCAGGCAGCATCGCAAGCGGGCGAGTATCGAAGTTCCATGAGCGTTCCAGCCAAATCGGCGTTGGCTCCCTCATAAACGAAAGAGTCGATTGTTCGACCGTCTTCAGTGCAGCCAGACGCCATCGGGTCCTGATAGTTGCAGCCAGGTCCCTGGCAGGTGGCGGCCAGAGCGGTCGGTGTCAACGCGAAAGTATCGATGCTCGCGAATAGCGCGGTCACAACGAGCAAGTGCGTCAATAGGACGAGCCGAATGCAGGCTCGGCCACATACCCTGGTTCGTCCTCGCATGACCCCTCCTGTATGTCGTCCCCGGACGGTCGTCCGCTGGCACATGGTCACCGCAAATCAGCGTGCTGTTCGCTCCAGATAATGTCGTCGACGACCGTTGATCTCTTCAGTATTCTTGATCGACCTACCTTGATGAGGTCGGCAGCCTTGCGGCCATCACCAAGGACGTGATCGTGAGCCAAGCACTGCTGTCCGCTTGCTGTAACGGAAATACATGACAGCGCCCTGCCGAGCCACCGGCGTTCGTCGTCAGCGGGCTATGTGCAGGATGGTACAGCGCCATTTTGGCCATAGGGGGCGATCAGGCCGCCGTATACCCAACCTCGCGCCTGGTCACTTGGGTCAGATTCGAAGCGTTGCTGGCTCGGGGCTGTGTTCTTCCACCGGATCTGGAACCATTTCGGGCCAACGTCGTTTATCGGATCCACTGGCGTGTACTTTGACGTCGCTTGACAGTCAACCCAAATGACGCTGCGGTTCTTGACGAACCCAAGGCGGTCAGCGTCAAGCTCATTCGTCGACCGAACGAAAAGTCCATCGACATCAGTGTCGACAACAACAAAGGGCCACGGTCCAGGGCCAATTGGATCTTCGACGGCAGTCTGCGCGAGCTTCTGTTTCAGCTCGACGTCTGTAGCGGAGGAGGCTGCTATCTGCGCGATGCCACCGCTGATCTCTACTATGTTGATACCTGATAGGATATTCTGAGTTCCACCCTGGTTCTGATTCTGAGTATTGCCGGTCCCCGATTGGTTACCTTCGAGCGAGTCGCCCCCCGCGCCGTTGCAGGAAACTACTCCAAAGATGATCGCTACTATAACGCCAGTGCATGTGACAGCAAGCGTCCACTTATTGATTATGACGGACTTGATTGTGGCGGTCATTGAGCTCTGTTCGAGATCGGTTTGGTTGCTCGTGTCACCGCCCTCTGCGGCTCCTTCGCTCTGCTGAGCGGCGGGACTCTGTCTTATACTGGAAGTGGAGTCGCCGTCATTGGGAGGGGGTGAGGATTCAGACAAGACTCTGCCTCTCTAGCTCAAGGGTTAACGAAGCTAGCCGCCCGGGTAGGGTTCCCCTCTCCTTCAGGGGGTGTCAATGCCCGCCGTGCTTCCCGTTCGGCCTGGCCCGAGGTATTCGACGCATACCACAAGGGGCCAAAGATGGGTATGTAGGTGTTCGGCGCTGACGAAGGAAGGGGTGAAGCTGAGCGGGTGAGAACCAAGCAAACATGCAAGCTATGTGGATCTTCTTTCGCGGGGTTCTCTGGTTCAAGTCCACAGGACAGCGGCCGAGGCGACGTTGCTCGACGGGCAGCCCTGATGCCGGCGGGCCAGCGAGGTGACGAGTTTCATCAGAACGATCTAACCGGCGAGCGGTACATCCAGCGATCCCCCAGCCCGTGATTCAAGACTGACCCAGGGTTCGTCCGAACCGGTCTACCCGTTACAGCGAGAGCGGGACGCGCTCGACCGTCTGGACGGACACGTTCGCGCGCCACCTCAGGTCGCTCGGCGATCCCGGTAGTACGCGAAGCGACTGCCATGGTCATGGAGCGCTCCCTCCTCAGCCTTCTGGACGACTGCTACCAGACAGGGCGTCGGGCGCAGGCTTAGCGGAGTGGGCCGTGGTCGGCATGGTCGCTGCGTACACGGCGCCGCGGTCGGGCCGGTTGGTGCCTCCTCGTGTTGCGGCACAGATGCGCGCATCGGGCCCTGAGACCGCGCGTGCGGCCCGATCCGAGCAGGCTTGTGAGGGGCCCGAGGGGGTCGGCGGCCCCGACGCCCATGGGAGCTCGCATGGTTCTCTGATCGCCGACCAGCCGACCCATGTGCCGCCATAGCCGCCCCCTGCGCCCACGTGCCGCCACCAACACTGCCGAGGTTTCACAGCAGCGCTGGCACGCCTCCGACCCTCCGGAGTACCGGCCCACGGAGGGCCCACAGACAGCTGCTCAGGGCCGGTAGGAGCCGAACACAGCCGGACCGCAGCAGAACGGCCCCTGTCCTGCGTTTCCGCAGTTCAGGGGCCGTACCGCCTGGGTGTGGCAGGTGAAGGATTCGAACCTTCGTAGGCTAAGCCGACGGATTTACAGTGCGCTGTCATATCGGCTCTGACCTGCGGTGGAATGCTGCTCCACCTGTTTGCGTCCGTGCATAGTCCGCGCGGGTAGTTCTTGCCCCTCGCACGCCGGGTCCTGGTGGGGATCTCCTCGCGGCGCGGGCTCGTCCCTGCCAGGCCGAGGGGTGGGGTGCAAGGTACTCAGTCCAGCCTTGCACCCCACCCCTCGGCCTGGCTGCCGTCTCGGCGCGCCGTGAGGAGATCACCACCCCGCCGCACTCCCCCGATCTCCGAAGCGGCGACGGGTTCGGGCAGAGCCCGCGTGCTTTGTCGGTCCGCTGCGCCAGACTGCTGATCGTGGATCAGCGCGCCCGTTTCCTCGACCTCGTCCAGCGAAACCTGATGAACGCAGCGATCCTCGACCGCGGCCCGGCCCTCGGTGTCCCGGACTGGTGGCTGACCGCCGGGGCGGTGTTCCAGACCGTGTGGAACGTCCTGGACGGCCGTGACCCCGGCGCCGGGATCGCCGACTACGACTTCTTCTACTACGACGCCTCGGACCTGTCCTACGAGGCCGAGGACGCGGTGATCCGCAAGGCCGCCGCCCTGTTCGCTGACCTCGGCGTGACAGTGGAGGTCCGCAACGAAGCGCGCGTGCACCTCTGGTACGAGGCGCGCTTCGGTGTCCAGGGCGTGCGGTTCACCAGCTCGGCGGATGCCATCGACCACTTCGCGTCGACCACCTGCTGCTTCGGCGTGTCTCGGACGCCCATAGGTGAGCTGGTCGACTATGCGCCTCACGGGTACGCGGACCTGTTTGCGATGCGGGTGCGCCCGAATCCGCTGTTGGCACCGCGGGCGGTCTATGAGGCGAAGGCTCGGCGGTGGCAGCGGGAATGGCCGGGTCTGGTCGTGGATCCCTGGCCCGACTCCGCGGGAGTGGCCGAGTAGCCGGACGCGCCGGCCCCGACCGGGCCGGAGGTAGAGGGAGTGGGTCGGCGGGGCCGGCGTAGCCGGCCACGCGCGCCGCCGGAGGCGGCGCCCTTGATCCAATACAGGCAGATTCGGCAGTGCCCTGCGCTGACACCTGCGCTGACACCTGCGCTGACGCATGTCCGGTCCCGGCTGATGCTTGACACCTGCGCTGACGTCAACGACTACCGATGTGCCTGCACGATGCCGCCGAACACTTTCTTGTGAACGCGGTTCCACGGTGCCGGTCAGGGTCATCCAAGACGCTTCTCGCCGGTCGACGTGCTAAGACGTGTCGCGCTGAGGCGGCCGTGTTATGGCCCGTGATGCCTTCCTGCTGCCTCGACGTGGCCTCTACTTGTCCGGCGCTCGCTGGGTTATGAGTCAGGCGCCGGACGTTTTTGCTGTACTTCACCGCTGTACGCCTACCCCTTGACCCCAGGCCGGACCTCGCCGCCTACAGCTGTTCAGGGCATTCCACGACCAGCGCTGACCCATACGCCATGATCCGCCTGCCCCTTCGTGCGCCTGGAGCAGGCTGCTATCAAGCCACGCTGTCAGCTGGCGAGTAGATAGGCCCGCCGGCCGTACGCCCGAGCTGCAGCACACCCACAAGCTGGCTGGTTCGTTCCGGCTGCCCCGGTCGTCTCCGGTTTCCCATGGACAGGCCTCCTACCCGCGCCTTCGCCGCAGCCCGGCTCTCCGCCACCTGCCGTCACCAGGGGCGGTCTGTGGATGCTTGAGGTGGGTGGAGGGTGGCAGCACCCCCAGGCAGCAGCGTCACTCTGGGCCAGCTAACCAATACGATGCTCTTGCGGGCCTCGCGGTGTACTTTCTTCGGGAGCGGAACAGCAAGCAGGCCCGCCGACTGTCGCTTACAGCTAGGGACGGGAGCTTTCGACACCATTGAACGCTGTGGATCGACTTGCGGGCGAGCGTGCCGAACTCGCCCGGACACTTGCAGGAATTGATTCCATTCAGAGCGCCCTTGACTTTCAGGTCGCGCTGGCCAATAGCATTCGAGCGGCCGAATCCTTACCGGAACGCGACGAAGCGAAGTTTCATAACAACATACTAAGGAGGATGGGAGACGCATTTGCAACCCAGCTTCTAGGGGCGCATACCGTCCGCGAATTTGCGCGTGATCGCGGAAGGCCACCGCATCTAACAGGTCAAGGCGCTGACTTCGAGTTTGTTCTCGACACGGCCAGCAGCATCGCGACAGCCGGAGCCGTCCCGATTATTGCCGACTTAACAACGCTCTTATCTGTTGGCGATATCATCGCAATGCGATCAGATTTACTCCTACTAATCGAGTGCAAGAATCGAGTACCACCGAAACCTCACACTCCTCGAGGCCGCCTCTGGAGACAGATGCGGCGGCGCGACAACGCGACTACCTATCTTCGTGATGATCAGGTTGTCGAAGAGGGCGGTACTCGACGCATCGCAATCGATGCCGACATGTTGGAGCCGCGGAATGACCTACTCATCCGCGAGTGCATACTTGCGTCTGAGCTATCTGACACCGGACTAGCGTGTCGCCAAATGACTGACAATGACTTCATTGTCGCGATTTGGAATCACGACTGGAACCAGGGTGCAGCCATGGCCAGCCTGTCTAACGCCATGCATGAGATGAGGGGCGACACATGGCGTTATCCGCTGATCGGTGGAGGCTCAGAATTCATGCGATCCAGTTCGCCATGGCACCTCAACCCTTTCTCACTTGACATTGACATCAAGTACCAGATTGCCCTAGCGGAGGGCGATCTGATGTTGTGGCGATTCGCAGACATCTCGCCCATCGTAGGGCCCGTACCAGACTGCTGCAACGCGGCAATTCGGTGCGACGTCACTCCCGACGGCGCGCTTCAGTTGAAACTGACGATTGACAATGACGACCACAGCATTTCGCACCGTTTTCTAGATGAGATTGGTCTTGGCTTCATGCCAGTTCGCGCGATCCGAGACGCTATCCATCAGCTCTGTGGATCAATGGTTAGAGATGTGGAGGCAGTCACGACCCAACCCGATACAGAGCCAGTGCACGAAAGGTCCGAGTCGAGGACAACAAGCGCCGGACCAAGCGCTGTACGTGGACGGCCAATAGTGAGTGCCATCGCCTACAAGAGCCCCGCGGGCGACAATCGATCTCCGGTCCTAGTAGTTGATCTCGAACAGCTCATGCGTCTAGGTTATCAGGTTCCCGTTGACGAGCTCAGGTCTCTGTACGAACAACTCGACAACTCGCGCGACTGGGCTATTCCGTTGACTCTCGCATTTACCGCCGACCAGTCTCGGTTCGACCTGAGCAATCGTCAAGACCTGTGGATGAAGATCTTTTAGGCTGCTTCGGGTTGATGGGTTTCGTCGGGTCGTTCGACGAGCTTGCCGTTGACGAACACCGCGCCGGCGCGGACGAGCGCGACGAGGTGCGGGGCGTTGACCGCTCGCCAGCGGTCCTGGGCGGCCTCGATGAGCTTGAACGCCATCGCGAGCCCGGCCGCGCGTGAGCCGGGACCGCGAGTGATCTTCGTGCGGTGCCGCACGGTCGCGAAGGTCGACTCGATGGGGTTCGTGGTTCGCAGGTGGATCCAGTGCTCGGCCGGGTAGTCGTAGAACGCCAACAGCACCTCGAGGTCATCAGTGATCTTCGCGACCGCCTTGCCGAACTTCGCGCCGTAGACGGCCTTGAACGACGTGACGGCGTCGAGGGCGTGCTGCTTGTCCTCGGCGTTCCAAATCTCGGCGAGGGCCTTCTTCGCCCCGGGATGCGCGCTCTTGGGCAGCGCACCCAGAACGTTGCCGATCTTGTGGAACCAGCAGCGCTGCTCCCGCGTGGTCGGGAACACCTCGCGCAGCGCGCCCCAGAACCCGAGCGCGCCGTCGCCCATCGCGAGGACCGGGGCGTGCATACCGCGCCGTGCGCAGTCGCGCAGCAGATCCGCCCAGGACTCCATAGATTCCCGGTAGCCGTCGGTCAGCGCGACGAGCTCCTTCCGCCCGTCCGCGCGAACGCCGATCATCACGAGCAAGCACAGCTTGTGCTCCTCGAGGCGGATGTTGACGTGGATCCCGTCAACCCACAGATAGACGTAGTCCACACCCGACAGATCCCGGGTGGCGAACGCGCGCTGCTCGGCCTTCCATGTCTCGGTCAACTTCGTGATCACCGGCGCCGACAGGCCGGCCGAGGAGCCGAGGAACTGCCCCAGGGCGGGCACGAAGTCTCCGCTGGACAGGCCGTGCAGGTAGAGCAGCGGCAGCACCTCGGTGACCTTCGGGGTCTTGCGGCACCAAGCCGGCACGATCGCCGAGGAGAACCGGGCCCGCTCGCCCGTCTCGGGATCGACGCGCCGATCGTTGACTCTAGGCGCGATCACCTCCACCGCCCCGGCGCTGGTCAGGACCTCGCGAGCCTGGTGGGAGCCGTTGCGCACCACCAGCCGGCGCCCGCTGGAATCGCGCTCGCCGATGTGGCGGGCGATGTAGTCGTCGACCTCGGCCTGCAGTGCTTCGGCCAGCATCCTGCGGGCGCCTTCGCGGACGAGCTCGTCGATCAACGACGCACCACCGCACCGGCGGTCGTCATCGGCGTCGGCAGCTCCAGGAACTACGGTGAGCACGGGTCGTACCTTCCCGACCGGCGTTGGCGCGCCGGCCTTGCTTGAGAGCCTCAAGATCACCGGGAGGGTACGACCCACCCTCGTGATCCACAGGTTTCAAGCATTGCTCGTTCGACCTTGGTCCACCGATAGAGCTTGACTGGCCTGAACAGGCACCATCGGGCCTGACTGGCAGCGCGGGATCGCCGTCATGATGATGGACCGGCCTGTTAAGCTTACCGAATACAACGAAGTAGTCCTCGAATCCGGTCGAATCATTCGGGGCAATGGCGGCGAAGAGCTGATTGTCACATTGGAGGACTTTGCCGAGGTTGGCCTCAGCGCACTGGCGCGGCTCTGGTCGAGGAGTCATGAGGTTCGCGCCCCAAAGGGCGAGACTGTCCACCCGGAACTGGACGACGTGACGAACATGCGATACAACGACCTCGAAGAGCTTCTTATCTCACTTGTCTCTCCCGATGAATTTGACCGCAAATGGTCGCCAGCGAGCCACGTTTCCATTGTTTTCACTCCTGCTGGCCGGTTGGCAGTGCGGACACTAAGCACTGTCTCTGGACCAACGTCGCCGGCCGATGTTGCAAGATTAATTCAGCCGCAAGCAGCACTTATCGGCGGTCAGGTCTTACGAGTTGAAGTAATTAGTGGGTCACGCGATTCATCCTGTGACATTCGAATTGAGTTCCCAGCTAGAGGCAAGGTCGTTCGCGACGCTTTCAACTTCGGAAATCGGGTATCTGGGCTCATCTCCGCGCTGGGCGGCGCGAATCTGTCGCCTTTTACGGCATGGGGACTCCTTCAGGGGGGACACGGTGATGCACTTGTCGGCCAAATGGAATCAAGCTGGCTAGATGTGAAATCAGCTGCCTACAACCTGGACAGCCTAAGCGACAAGGTGGAACTCGCACAGGACGTTGCACGCTTCGCAAATGCCGAACAAGGCGGCTTGCTTATTATTGGGATGCGGACCAAACGGGTTAGCAGGGAGGAAATAATATCAGGCCTTACTCGCACGACCATCGACACTCGAACGCCGCGCCGATATCGCGACATCATCGATAAGCGGGTATTTCCTCCAATCGACGATCTACGCGTCGAACTCTTCACGACTGGAAGTGACATAAAACTGATCGGCATGTACGTCCCTCCGCAGCAAGAGGAGAATAAGCCATTCCTTGTACATGGCGCGATCGTTAACGGGCGCTACGAAGGCGGCTTTATCTCCATTGTCCGGCGTCGTGGCGAGGACTCAATCCCGATCTCGGGACCGGCCATACACTCGACCCTTGCGGCAGGTCGCGCCCTGCTTCGCGGTCGCAGCGAGATGTAGGGTGGTCGACCCTCGAACCAAGGTCCACGGCTGGAACGACCCGACCACTGCGACCTTCGCCCATACACGCTATTGGTACGGGGGCAGTCCAGGACCGCTTGTGCGGATCAACCGCGATCACCACCGGACCCGAGCCAGTACCCCGACGCGACACCCGACCTCCCCCAACAACAACCAGCAGGAGCTCGACGTGGCGTAGCCCGACCGCACCGACGCTCGTGGGCCGCCCTTGACGCACGCCCGACCCGACCTTGCGGGGCTCTGCCCACGAGCGTTCGGATGGTAGCCCTCCCGGAGGTCGTCGGGATGGCACGCCCCCATCCAGGAGATCTGCCCGCCTGGCGAGGGCACGCCTGCGCTCAGGTCGCCCCTCCACGACCGCCGTCAACCTCGTCGGCCGGCGCCAACTCGTCGAACAGCCGAATCTGAGGACCCCATTCACCAGAATGGTATGCGATGAAGCGCTTCAACCGACCGACTTCCCACTCGTCAAACTCAGCTTCCGAGGTCCAACCGCAAGAGGCGCACTCGTCGTGCAAATAGGTTCCCCAACTGCCGTCAACCTCGACCAGCTCGCCAGTCTCTTCGACGACTCGATAAGAATCACAGTCAGGACATCTCACCTGTACTCCCTCAGCGTGCCGTGCTAGGAGGAGCTGAAAAGCTCTCATTAGCTGCTGGGTAGCACCGAGCACTAGTTCTGCGTCCGACTCAGTAGCGTCCCAATAGTGCTGCAGCCACACGGCCAGGTCCCATACCCGGTCGGCAAGCGCCTTTACGTAAGCGCGAGGCTTCTTGTTCGCCGTCAGACTGTTTACGTAGAGATCTATCCATCCGGTCGCGTCCGCGACTTTGGGTCGCTCCCCCGTGATTACAACCCAGTCCTCGTTCTGGTATTCGCGAGCCAGCGCCAGCACGACCTCGCGACACCTAATACCTACAGCCTGAAAATCCTCCGACTCCAGGGCCTCGGCCATCGCATTGACAGCACTCGCATACTTTCGCCATGGCTTCGGCAGTGCGTCGATTGGATTCCCGACCACCTCCGGCCGAAATTGCTCATGTAGTATCTGATTGCGCCCCAGATGGTAGGTAAAGACCTGCTCTAGATCGTTGAACTCCTCCTGCGCGTACAGGCACGTCATATTGGTTATCACCCAGAACCTGCGCCCACTGTCCATCCAGACGTCGTACAAATCATGGTCCCCACCCCCCACACGGCGCCGACCGACCTTCTGGACGAGGTTGACAGCATCGCCGGCCGCGTGAGGCTGCGACATGACGTAGCTCCGGATTTCGCGCTCCTCGTGCGAGGACATGGTGGCCACGTCGTGATAATGACAGGGCAACCGACGACAGACCTCGGCAGGCGGCAGCAACCGCCTGGGTACTGTACTGGCATGCCGGAACCGTCGCTCCTCGCCAGCATCCTCGCAGCAGCCGCCCGACGCATGCGCTCAGACTTCGACGACAGCTCACTGATTCACCACAATGCATCAAAGGGGACAGTCCGCGAAGGCGACCTTCTCGAGTTCCTCAAAAAATACCTCCCCGATACAGTACGGGCAGCAGGCTCAAGCGAGATTATTTCTGCCGATGGCCAGGTCAGCGGCCAGACAGACATCGTCATCTACGACCCCTCAGCACCGCCACTGTTCAGTCGGAGCGGCTACCGCATTCTGCCGATCGAGTGTGTTTATGGCGTGATAGAAGTCAAAAGCCGCCTCACCGCCGCCGAGCTGACGAAATCCATCGACTCCATTGCCCGATTGAAGCGCATGCCGAAGACTTCGTACTTCGAGGAGCCGTTCACAAAGATTACACAGATTTACGGCCGCACATACAACGGCTATAGCCCTGTCTTCGGATTTGTCTTCGCCTACGACAGCGGCGACCTCATGACGATGTCAGATGCATTCATTCGTCGGCTCCGACTTCAGCCTTATGATGAGCGGATTGATGCCGTCTGGGTCCTCGGGAAGGGCTCCTACACGTGGACGGACCCGAAATTAATTGTCCCTCATATGCACGCGGCCGAGGGGCTGCACCTAGCCGTTGCGAGGCCAGAGGAAAGCGTCGACGTACTCATGAACATGGTGCTAACAATCAGCACGCTCATGAGCAGGTCGCACATGTCGCCCTTCAACCTGACTCCGTATGCAGCCAACGATCCGCTCTGGGATGGAGCGACTGTCCGCGGTCCAGTTGACTACCAGGCTTTCCCGGCAGGCTAGCGCTCCGACAGTCGACGGCTGGCCGCGTGCGGGAGGGGGACCTGCCGGAGGCCGCACGCCCCGGCCGGCGGGAAGCGGCGCGGCGGCAAGCCGCCACCTTAAACAGGTATCGAGAGTCTGAACACGCACACTGTGGCACTGTGGCGCTCAGGTTCGGGCTCCGTGTCGGGCTCCGTTTGATGGGTGACACGCTGGCTTCAGTTGATGGGTAACGCTCCCGTCCCCGGATCTGCTTTCCGCGACGACTGTCGTGTGGGAGGGGCCGGGCTGATGCTCGTGGAGTTGAGGGTCATGGAGCAGCGTTATCACGCCGTCATGGAGGGCCTGCCCGCTGGCGCCCCCGTGGTCATGGTCGTTATGTGGTCTCCCGCAAGACCGTAGGTAGAGCATCGGCAGCGGCGGACGGGTAGAGCCTGCCGGGCCGCGCTTTGCGGTGGGGCTGAGCCTCGCCGTCGACGAACCAAACCACCGGATGGCGAGTCCCGAGTTCCCCCACCACGAACCGGGTCACGGATGCCGCGAGGACTCGCCAATCCCTCGACCGGTCCTTGGCGTACTCCACCGCTTGGCGCTCGGTGGTGAACAGGATTTCGACGGCCCCGATGTCGTCGGGCCGAGTGGTGTGAACCGAGTAGACGTAGCTGATGCCGGTGCTCGTGCTGCCCATAGGAGTGACCTTACGGGAACCGTAAGGTCCTGTCTCCTGAGACTTTCAGGGTGACCGCCCCGGGAGACGACGATGTCGCCGAGTTGGCACGTCTGCTGTCCCGCGACGTCGAGACGCTGTCCGACGATGAGCTCGTGGGCCTGATCGCCACCTGGGGAGCACTGCGGAAGTCAGCTCCGGAAGGCATCGGGCGTGCGCTCGCTGCGCTGTATCAGCGGAAGCGGCTGAGTTGGCCGCAGATCGGGCGCCTGACCGGGATCCCGCAGATGACCGCCCATGACTGGGCCCGCCCCTACCTTCCCCAGGACGACGAGGAAGCCTGACGCGGCGGTAACCGCCCGAGAGACGGGCGTCCGTCAGCCACGGCCTACGAGCGGGCCAAGCCCTACCTCAAACCGCCGTGGGCCTCGCGGGGCTGCCCGCTCGCCAGGAGCCAACCGCGGACTCGTTATCCCAGACCAGTGCCCGTGGCTTCGCGCCCCAGCCGGTCAGCAAGACCCAATGCCCGGCCAGCAGGTCCTCGCTTTGTCGAGACGGGACCATCCGCGCGGTCGTGATCCGCAGACCCGACACCATCACCAGCACCGGCGGCCGTTCGTGCTCGTCGGCACCGACCGGGACGTCGACCGGCGGGAACCACAGATCGCACTGAGCCAGCTGTCCGGGTCGGTACTCGGTGCGCGAGACCAGGTCCGCAGGCACGAACAACGGCCGCAGCTCAGCGATCCGGTCGAACAACACCGTCCGACCCCGCGTCCAGCCGATCCGCTCCATGATCACCGTCGAGGGCATCGTCGGGAACTCCGACAACAACGCCCGGACCTGCGACTCCACCACGTCCACGATCGAGCCCTTCCGCGGCAGCTGATGCCGCGGCGGCACGTCGCTGACCAGCGCCTTCTTCACCGTGTCTTCGAGATCCCCAGATGCCGCGCGATCGCCCGGATCGGCATCTGCTCGGACCGGTGCAACCGACGGACCTCCGCCAAATCCTCCACCCTCAGCACCTCATGATCGTCAGAGGCGGGTCAACATTCACCCGCAACCAGCGGGTCAGGATTCAGGTTCAGCCGTCGTTGACAACCTCGATGCTCAGACTATCCATCGGCGCGCGCAAAGACCTGACTGACCGGCAGTGGCGGATCCTGCGACCGCTGCTGCCGACGGGAAAACGCCCTGGTCGGCCAGCCACGTGGAGCCGCCGTCAGCTGATCAGCGGCATCCGATGGCGAGTCCGGGTCGGCGCGCCCTGGCGGGATGTCCCCGAGCGCTATGGGCACTGGCAGTCGATCTATCACCTGTTTCGGTGCTGGCAGCGCGAGCAGGCCTGGGCGCGGATCTGGATCGCGCTGCAGGGCTTCGCCGACGCGGCCGGACTATTGACCTGGCAGGTGTCGGTGGACTCCACCATCGACCGGGCCCACCAGCACGCCGCCGGGGCCCGCCACCACCCTGATCAGCAGGTCGAGCCGCCCGGTGACGAACCTGCCGATCACGGGTTGGGCCGCTCTCGCGGCGGGTTCAGCACGAAGATCCATCTAGCGTGTGAGCAGGGTCGTAAGCCGGTCGCGCTGGTGTTCACCGCCGGTCAGCGCGCCGGCAGCCCACAGTTCACTGCGGTGCTGGAGTAGATCCGGGTGCCCCGCCCCGGGGTCGGGCGCCCGCGCAGCCGACCGGAGCGGGTGTTGGCAGACAAGGCGTACTCGTCCCGGGCGAACCGCACCTACCTGCGCCGCCGCGGGATCAGTGCGACCATCCCGGTCAAGGCCGACCAGGCCGCCAACCGCGTCAAGAAGGGCTCACGCGGCGGACAGCCACCAAGGTTCGACCCGGACGCCTACCGAGACCGCCACGCCGTCGAGTGCGGCATCAACCTGCTCAAACAACATCGAGCGGCCGCACCCCGTTTCAAGCTGCAGGTCCGCTACGCCGCCACCCTGCACGTGGCCACGATCGACATCTGGCTCCGCGCCCTGGCCCGCGCCACTTCCTGAACACGGCCTAGCTTGAGTTTTAACGTCTGGGTGGTCGACGGCACACCCGGTTGATCATGGGTGAAGCCCTTGGTTGATCATGCTTCTTGCTGAGAGAAGACGATCACTCCAAGGGCTTCACTTGATCAGTTTGCACCACCCCGACTCCGTTGTGGCGCTTGGGCACCTGTCGGCGTTCCGGCGCGAGTTCTACTCGTGTCTGTCTCGGCGAGCCGATGCCCTGTTCGAGCTGACTGATGCCGTGCTCTGCTGCGACGGGCCAGTACGCACGCTGGTCGAGGCATCGCTGGCCGCCGAACATCGACGCGGGCACGGCAGCCTTTACAGCGCCCTGGCGAACGGGCGGGTCGAGATCGCCCGGCTGCGCCGCGCGCTGGCCACCGTGCCCCTGCCGAAGGCAGCGGACGGGCGGCTGGTGCTAGCCGTGGACATCACCAGCTGGCTGCGTCCGGAAGCTCACACCTCACCGGCGCGGGTGCTGTGCCATACCTACGGCCGTGGCAAAGACACCCACATCATGGTCCCCGGCTGGCCCTACTCGCTGGTCTGCGCCCTGGAAACCGGTCGACACTCCTGGACCGCGCCGCTGGACGCCCAACGACTGGCCCCCGGTGACGACGCCGCCGCGGTCACCGCCACCCAACTGCGCCGGGTCATCACCGACCTCATCACCGCCGGGCAGTGGCGGCCCGGCGACCCCGACATCCTGATCGTGGCCGACGCCGGCTACGACGGTCCCCGCCTGACATTCCTGCTCGACGACCTCCCGGTCGCGGTGCTGGTGCGGATGCGCTCCGACCGGGTCGTGCGCCGCCCGACCCCACCCCACACGCCCGGCACGATCGGGCGCCCCCGCCGGCACGGCGGCGAGTTCGTCTTCGGCGACCCGGCCACCTGGGGCCAACCGGCCATCACCACCCACACCGACACCCGCCTCTACGGCCCGGCGACCGCACGCGCGTGGGACCGGCTGCACCCGCGACTGACACGCCGCACCGCCTGGATCGCCCACGCCGAGCAGCTCCCGATCCTGGAAGGCACGGTGATCCGTCTGGAAGTCGCGCGGTTACCCTCCGGCGCGATCCCGAAACCGGTGTGGCTGTGGTACTCCCGCATCAAGCAAACGGTGTCCGATGTGAATCGACTATGGCAAGCGTTCCTGCGCCGGTTCGATATCGAGCACACCTTCCGATTTTTCAAGCAGACGCTGGGTTGGACCGCCCCGAAGCTACGCACCCCCGAAGCGGCGGATCGATGGACCTGGCTGACTCTGGCCGCTTACACCCAGCTCCGGTTGGCTCGTCGGCTGGCTGTGGACCTGCGGCGTCCGTGGGAGAAACCCACCCAACCGGACCGGCTCACCCCGGCCCGCGTCCGCCGCGGGTTTCGGCACCTCCGCCCACAGGCTGGCTGTCCAACCAATGCGCCGAAACCCTCCCGGCCCAGGCCGCCCGCCGGGACGCCGTAATAGCCGTCCAGCCGACCGCCACGACGTGCACATAGTCACCGCGACAACAACCAAGCCAACCAAAACCCACACCCCGCGCCCACGACGCAAAGGTTAAAACTCAAGCTAGTGTCCTGAGTCAGGAATTCTGTTCAGATAGTTGGCAAGGCGTTCGAGGATCTCGTCGGCGGTCCGGGTCCAGACGTAGGGTTTCGGTTCGGTGTTCCATGCGGCGATCCAGGCGCGGATGTCGGTCTCCAGGGCCTGGACGGACTTGTGGACGCCTCGGCGTATCTGCTTGTTGGTCAGCTCGGCGAACCACCGTTCCACGAGGTTGAGCCAGGACGATCCGGTCGGGGTGAAGTGCAAGTGGAAGCGGGGGTGGGCCAGCAGCCAGGTCTTGATGGCCGGAGTCTTGTGGGTGGCGTAGTTGTCCAGCACCAGGTGGATGTCCAGGTCCGCCGGCAGGTCCTTCTCGAGGCGGACGAGGAACTTCTTGAACTCTTCGGTCCGGTGCCGGCGGTGCAGGGAGCCGATCACCTTCCCGGTGGCGACCTCCAGGGCGGCGACCAGTGTCGTGGTGCCCGCGCGCACGTAGTCATGGGTGATTCGCTGTGGAACACCGGGCATCATCGGCAGCACCGGCTGGGAGCGGTCCAGAGCCTGGATCTGACTCTTCTCGTCCACACAGAACACCAGGGCCCGCTCGGGTGGATCGAGATACAGCCCCACCACGTCATGGACTTTGTCGACGAAGTACGGGTCCGTGGACAGCTTGAACGACTCCGACCGGTGGGGTTGCAGACCGAACGCCCGCCAGATTCGTGACACGCTCGACTGCGACAACCCCATCTCTTTCGCCATCGCCCGGGTCGACCAATGCGTGGCGTTCTTCGGTGCCGACTCCAGTGTCTTGGTGACCACTGCGGCCACCTGCTCGTCGGTGACCGCGCGGGGGCCACCCGTGCGTGGCATGTCACCCAGCCCGGCGATCCGGTGCTCGACGAACCGAGCCCGCCACCGACCCACCGCATGCGAGGTCGAGCCGAGTTGGGCCGCAACGTCTCTGTTCGATGCGCCGGATGCGCACGCCAGGATGATCCGGCACCGCAAGGCCCACGCCTGTGGAGTCGAACGGCGCCGCACCCATCCCTCCAACGCCGCTCGCTCCACCTCCGACAGGGTCAACTCGGCCTTGGGCCGCCCAGTCCGTGTCACCTCTCCAAGCTACATCTGAACAAGACTCCTGACTCAGGAGACTAGAAGCCCTGCTGTCGCGGGGCGCCAGCGTCGCCTGCAGCAATCCAGCCCTCGCCGCGACCGTGCAGGCCTTCGCCGACGTCCGCAGCTCCGTCACCGAGTGCGCACGGTCCCTGCAGATCCATCCCAGCAGCGCGATCTACCGCCTCGACCGCTCGCAGGCTGGTGTGCCTGGGGCTGTTCGCTCCCTCGGATCCGTGCGCCCCCGCCGGCTCCCACGGGGCCGGGGACTGCGCGTCGGCCCGACGGATCAACGGCACATCGGTCCCGACCTGGCGGGCGACCGTACCGATCGTTCAACGAGCTCACCGGTGCAGAGCGCGGCGCGCCAGCCAGTTTCCGAGCAGCTGTGCCACCTGCACGATCACGATGATAATCACGACGGTGACCAGGGTGACCGGCCAGTTGAACTGCTGGTAGCCGTAGGTGATGGCGAAGTTGCCCAGCCCGCCTCCGCCGACGTAGCCGGCCAGCGCCGACATGTCGACGACCGCCACGAAGATGAACGTGTAGCCGAGGATCAGCGGGCCGAGCGCCTCGGGAACGAGCACGCTCCAGATGATCCGCAACCGGCTGGCGCCCATGGAGCGGGCGGCTTCGATCAGCCCCGGGTCGACCGAGACGAGGTTCTGCTCGACGATCCGGCCGATGAAGAACGTGGCCATCGCCGACATCGGGAACAGCACCGAGCGGGTGCCGATCGTGGTGCCCACGACGAGCAGTGTCAGCGGCCCGACCGCGGTGATGAAGATGATGAACGGGATCGGCCGGATGATGTTGACCAGCACGTTGAGCACGTGGAATGCGGGCGCGTTCTGCAGCAGCCTGCCGCGGCGGGTGGCGTAGAGGGCCACACCGAGCGCGAGCCCGAACAGCCCGGCGATGAGCATCGTCCAGAAGACCATGTAAACGGTCTGCTGGAACGAGAGCCACAGGAGGGGGGTGAGCTGGCCCCAGTTGCTCACGACACCGTCTCCGCCCGGATCTCCTCGACCCGGGTGTGCGCGGCGAGGTCGGCGACCAGCGCGTCGATCGCGCCGTCGTCGCCGGTGAGCTCGAAGGTGATGCTCCCGAACGGCTTCTCGGCCAGTTCGCGGATCCCGCCGTAGACGATCGTGCTGTGAACCTCGTGTGCGGCGAGGGCACCGGACAGTGCCGCGCGAGCACCAGGGTCGTCTCGCACCCAGACGGTGACCATCCGGCCGCCGAAGTGCTCACGCAGCCGGGCGAGGGTTTCACCGGACGGGCGGTCGTGCAGCACGCTGTGGACGAACCTGCGGGTGGCCGGTTGCTGCGGGTCGGCGAATACGTCGTAGACCGGGCCGTGTTCGATCAACCGGCCCTGCTCCATCACCGCGACTTTGTCGCAGATGGAGCTGACGACCTCCATCTCGTGGGTGATCACCACGATGGTCGTGCCGAGCTTCTGGTTGATCCGCTTAAGCAGGGCGAGGACGTCGCGGGTGGTCTCAGGGTCCAGGGCGCTGGTGGCCTCGTCGGCGAGCAGGATCCGCGGCGAGGTGGCGAGTGCCCTGGCGATGCCGACACGCTGTTTCTGCCCGCCGGAGAGCTGGTGGGGGAACTGGCGGGCCTTGTCAGAGATCCCGACGAACTCCAGCAGCTCGGCCACCCGCTCTCGGCGACGGTCGCGGGGCCAGCCGGCGATCCGTAGCGGGTAGCCGACGTTGCCTGCGACGGTACGTGAGGAGAACAGGTTGAACTGCTGGAAGATCATCCCGACCTCGCTGCGGAGCTCGCGCAGGCCGTGTTCGCCCAGCTCACCGGTGACCCGTCCGCCCACGGTGACGGTGCCCGCGGTTGGCAGCTCGAGGGCGTTGATCATCCGGATCAGCGTGCTCTTGCCCGCCCCGGAATAGCCGATGACACCGGTGATCTCGACGTCCTCGATGTCGAGGTCGACGTGGTCGACGGCCAGCACATCTGATCCCCGCGGCCCCGGGAACGCCTTGGCTGCGCCCCGGAAGCTGATCACAGGAGCCACGGTCACCTGCCTGTCTTGCGAATGTCATCCTCGATCCGCGTCGTCTCGGCCTGAAGGTCCGCGGCGTCGTTGTTCTTGAAGATCGTGTCCTCGCCGAGGTCGGCACGGATCGCCGCCTCCACGTCCGAGTCGTGGTAGAGGGCGACGAGCTCGCGGTAGGTCGGGTTGTCCTTGTCGGCGGCGCGGGCGACGAACACATTGATGTAGGGCTTCGACGCGTCCGAGTTCGGGTCGTCGGCGAAGATCCGCTTGTCCGTGCCCAGCTTCGCGGCGGTGGCGTAGTTGTTGTTGACGATCGCGCCGTCCACGCTGGCCAGGTTCGCGGCGGTCTGCGCGGCGTCCACCGGCAGGACGGTCACCTTCGAGGCCGCGGTGTCGATGTCGTTCGTCGTGGACAGCGAGTCGCCGCCCCCGCGGAGGGTGATGAGCTTGGCGGCCTGCAGAACCAGCAGCGACCGGGCCTCGTTGGTGGGGTCGTCGGGGATCGCGATCTGGCCGCCCCGTGGGATCTGGTCGACCGAGGTGTGCTTCACCGAGTACAAGGGCAGCGGGTAGACAGCGGTAGCCCCGATCGGCACCAGCGTGTCGTTGTTCTTGACGTTGTAATTCGCCAGGTACTGCAGGTGCACGCACTGGTTGAGCTGCAACTGGCCCTGGGAGACCCCGAGGTTGGGCTGGTCGTAGTCGGTGAAGTTCACGAACTGCACGGTGATGCCCTTGGCCGCAGCCTTGTCCTTGTAGACGTTCCAGTAGTTCTCGCTGGCGTCAACCACGCCGATGGTGACGACCGGGGCGCCGCCGGACCCGCCGGCTGGGGTCGAGCCGGGTGCTGAGCATGCAGCCCCCAGCATCAGTACAGGCAGGAGCAGAGCGGACAGGAGCACGAGCAGTGCTCGACGAGCACGTCGCATGACTGGGAATCCTTTCGGCGCGTGAGCCGCCTGTTAGGCGGCCCGCGCGGAAGTATCAGTACTCCGGACAGGACGCCCGGAACGACGGGGAGGGATGTCCACCCCGCGCCGCAGCCGGGCAAGTGCAGCCACCGCCGTCGGATCCCGCGGCACACCGTGCCCGCGGCTGGGGAGCGTCGGTGCCTTTGTGGACGCACGCAGTAAAAGATCGGCCGGGGCGTCAGCCACACAGTCCTCCAGGCAAGATTTCATGCTGGTGCCACAACCGGCGAAGTAGTCGATGGTGATGCGAAAGGCAGCGCGGCACGCAGCTCCGAACGAAGCTACATGTCGATTCAGGTCGTCAGCGGGGTAGCCGCAGCAGATGAGAACGTCGTGGTCGGCCGTGTTCGTCCAGCGATTCGGCACTGATGTTGGGTGCACGGGTCGGTCATCCGGACAATCCGATTCGGTCGACCTTGATTCGTTCGCTCGGCACCCCGGCGGATGCGATCAGGCGGGTGGCAGCGTCGCAGAACGCGCTGGAGCCACAGACGTAGATGTCGCGCTCCTCGGCCATGGCCGAGGCGAGGTCCTCGGCCGTGAGACGTCCCGGAGGGCGGACGTGCCCGTCCGGCGCGGCGCGGGTGAAGACGATCGTCGCGTCCGGCCCCTGAACCTCGGCGGCGTAGTACAGCTCCTCGGGCCGACGCGCCGAGACAACGAGGCGAAACAGGTCGGGCTGCCCGAGCATGCGGGCGTGGCGCAGCATCGACATCGCGGGCACGATCCCGGATCCACCGGCCACCCCGAGTGCGGGTTGTCGGTACCAGACGAAGTGGCCGTCGATCGGCCCCCGCACCTCAAGCACGTCTCCCACTTCGACAACCTCGTGGAGGAAGCGTGAGACCTCATCGCCCGGAAGGATCTCGATGGTGAGATCGATCTCCGGCGAATCCGACGGCGCGGTGGCAATCGGGTACGACCGCTGGGCCCGGTACCCACCGGGTGCGGTCAGGCGAACGATGAAGTGCTGACCGGCCCAGAATGGGCGGGGTTCGGGCAACTCCAGAGTGAAGGTCTTGACGGTAGGGGTCTCCTGACGGACCCGGACGACCGTGGCCGCCTGCCACGTCCCGAGTCCTGGCGGCTCGGCGGCTGCGGTGGTCATCAATCCTCCTGGTAGCGGCACGGGGGGCCGCCGTAGATGTCGTTCGAGGGCGTGCCGTTGACGTCACACGCGGCCCAGGCCGTCATCCCGGTAAGACCCTGAAGTGCGACGTCAATGGTGTAACCCGCGTGCGACCTCGTCGGCGTGAACGCTTCGCCATGTTGGACCGATACGTCCATACTCGCGCCGTTGTGCACGGGAGGCAGTCGTGAGTCGCGCACGCCACGACGACAGGCGGCGAAGCCCCACGTTAAGGGCATCCGAGCTCCTATTTTGAGATCTTTACGGGCCGACGGCGACGCCTGCGCGGAGGCCTGCGACGGCCTGGCCCAGTCGACTATTAGCGAAACTCTACTGGACTGTCAAGTCCAGCCGTGACGGCGTCCGGGAGCGCGAACAGCTTCAGCTCGCCACATTTAGCTTGATCTTTAACCTCGGGCTACCGGATCGAGCCGGTTTGTGCAGCTCGTGCGGCGTGTCGTCGAGACATGGCACGGCCACCGCTTGATCCGCTTCGGGTTCCTTCCACAGAACAGGGGTGTGGGAACGACTGCACCGCAGCGTGCTCGACCGGCTCGGCCAGCACGGGTTGCTGGACTGGTCCAGAGCCGCGCTCGACAGCGTGAGTGTGCGGGCCAAGCGCACGGGCGAGCTGACCGGGGCCCGGCCGGGGTGTTCCGCTAGACCAGCCAGCCCAGCGCCGAGGTCCGGCGGCTACACACCGCCCTCGACCTCGCGCTGCCGCCGCGGATCCTGCATCTCGACCCCGAGCAGCCCGCAACGCGCTGACCAGGCACAACACCTAGGCCTAGTGACACGACATGTCACCAGGCCGACCCGTTTCCAGCTCAGACCCCACAATCGGGCACTTTCACCCGCCGACAGCTGCGGAACCCAGGTGGCCGGGGCAAGAAAGTGGACTTGACAGTTCGAAGAGTCACGGAGATGGTTGGCCTGCCTGGGCCCAAGAGAGTCGGTTCGTCTGCCGGCTGGCCGGTCTGGAAAGCCGAGCGCCTCTCGGACTAGTAGGCGGTGGGCAGCGGTGACGGAGCCGCGTCGCCCGACTCACGTGCGTCGCCAGCACCTCGGACAGACAGGGCAGGAGTCCGGCTGTGGACCGGAGGTGCAGCGTCCGATGGAACACCTGGGAAGAAGTGGAGCACCCGATGACTGATCTTGCGATCAATGTTGCCCTGCCGCCGACGCGGCGTTCGCCGGAGTACATCCAATGGGCCGAGGGACTCGGCTATTCGCACGCCTTCTTGTTCGATACGCCGTTCCAGGGCGACGACGTGTGGGTGCAGCTGCATCGGGCGGCGGAGCGGACGAGCACCATCGGGCTCGGACCGGGGGTGCTCGTGCCGAGCCTGCGCCACCCGCTGGTGAATGCCGCGAACACCATCTCGCTACACCAGTTGGCGCCCGGCCGTGTGAGCGTGGCGTTCGGCACCGGCTTTTCGAGCCGCGCCGCCACGGGTCAGCCGACCATCAAGTGGTCCTACATGGAGCAGTATATCCAGGTTTTTCAGGCGCTCCTGCGTGGCGAGTCCGCGGAGTGGGAGGGGGCTCTGATCAAGCTGTTGCTGACGTCGGACTTGGTGGGGGAGCTTCCGTTGCGGGTCCCGCTGCTGGTCGGTGCCATCGGTCCGAAGGGTGACGCGGTTGCCCGTCGGGTCGGCGCCGACGGGCTGTTCGGCATGCTGCGACCGACGGAGAATCTTAAGCGCTGGAAGCGGGCGAGCCTCGTGATCATGGGGACCCCGATGGACGAGGGCGAGAAGGTCACCGACGAGCGTGTCCGTCTTGCCGCGGGCCCGCTGTGGGGCGGCATGTTCCACTTCGTGTACACGATGCAGGGCGCGGACGCGGTACGCGAGATGCCCGGCGGTGAGGCGTGGTTGGACGTCATTGAGCGAGTCCCGGAGCGGGAGCGGCACCTGGCGATCCACCTGGGGCACGTCCAGGAGATGAACGAGGCAGACCTGGCAGCCTGGGATGCGGGTGGGTACGTCTCGCTGACCGAGACGACGTGGACCGCGCCGGTCACCGAGTTCGGCCCGGCCGTGCGGGCACTGGCCGAGCAAGGAGTCACCGAGGTCCAGCTGCAGCCGACCGGCCCGGACATCCGCCGCGAACTGGAAGTATTCGCAGACGCCGTGCGTTCCTGAGCACTCCTAAGCTTGCTCTTTAACCTCGGTGGTCAGGCGTCCGCCGCTGCGTCGACCCGGGTGATCATGGACGCACCCCTTGGCTGATCATGCTTCTGTCGAAGGAAGAGGATCAACACAAGGGCTGCGGTGGGTACCAGACCGGGCGCGCTCGGGCCGGCCGACGGCGTCCATCTCCTGCACACCATGGGTGGGACGTTCGCCTTGCAGGACTCGCTCGCCTGCGGGGCCGCCACCGCGCTCATCGTTGGCGTCGGCTACATCGGACCCGCGGCTCATCGCTCGCGGTGTGCATGTCACCCAGGTCCAACAGCTGCTCGACGTTGCGGACGCTCGCGCGGGTCGGCGAACTGTGCACGCATAAATACCAGACGCCCGTGGACAGGCCGGTTGCGTGATCGTCTGCCCGGTACGTTCACACGACACAGCACATGAGCAATCGTCAAGACCTGTGGATGAAGATCTTTTAGGCTGCTTCGGGTTGATGGGTTTCGTCGGGTCGTTCGACGAGCTTGCCGTTGACGAACACCGCGCCGGCGCGGACGAGCGCGACGAGGTGCGGGGCGTTGACCGCTCGCCAGCGGTCCTGGGCGGCCTCGATGAGCTTGAACGCCATCGCGAGCCCGGCCGCGCGTGAGCCGGGACCGCGAGTGATCTTCGTGCGGTGCCGCACGGTCGCGAAGGTCGACTCGATGGGGTTCGTGGTTCGCAGGTGGATCCAGTGCTCGGCCGGGTAGTCGTAGAACGCCAACAGCACCTCGAGGTCATCAGTGATCTTCGCGACCGCCTTGCCGAACTTCGCGCCGTAGACGGCCTTGAACGACGTGACGGCGTCGAGGGCGTGCTGCTTGTCCTCGGCGTTCCAAATCTCGGCGAGGGCCTTCTTCGCCCCGGGATGCGCGCTCTTGGGCAGCGCACCCAGAACGTTGCCGATCTTGTGGAACCAGCAGCGCTGCTCCCGCGTGGTCGGGAACACCTCGCGCAGCGCGCCCCAGAACCCGAGCGCGCCGTCGCCCATCGCGAGGACCGGGGCGTGCATACCGCGCCGTGCGCAGTCGCGCAGCAGATCCGCCCAGGACTCCATAGATTCCCGGTAGCCGTCGGTCAGCGCGACGAGCTCCTTCCGCCCGTCCGCGCGAACGCCGATCATCACGAGCAAGCACAGCTTGTGCTCCTCGAGGCGGATGTTGACGTGGATCCCGTCAACCCACAGATAGACGTAGTCCACACCCGACAGATCCCGGGTGGCGAACGCGCGCTGCTCGGCCTTCCATGTCTCGGTCAACTTCGTGATCACCGGCGCCGACAGGCCGGCCGAGGAGCCGAGGAACTGCCCCAGGGCGGGCACGAAGTCTCCGCTGGACAGGCCGTGCAGGTAGAGCAGCGGCAGCACCTCGGTGACCTTCGGGGTCTTGCGGCACCAAGCCGGCACGATCGCCGAGGAGAACCGGGCCCGCTCGCCCGTCTCGGGATCGACGCGCCGATCGTTGACTCTAGGCGCGATCACCTCCACCGCCCCGGCGCTGGTCAGGACCTCGCGAGCCTGGTGGGAGCCGTTGCGCACCACCAGCCGGCGCCCGCTGGAATCGCGCTCGCCGATGTGGCGGGCGATGTAGTCGTCGACCTCGGCCTGCAGTGCTTCGGCCAGCATCCTGCGGGCGCCTTCGCGGACGAGCTCGTCGATCAACGACGCACCACCGCACCGGCGGTCGTCATCGGCGTCGGCAGCTCCAGGAACTACGGTGAGCACGGGTCGTACCTTCCCGACCGGCGTTGGCGCGCCGGCCTTGCTTGAGAGCCTCAAGATCACCGGGAGGGTACGACCCACCCTCGTGATCCACAGGTTTCAAGCATTGCTCCAGCACATCGGCTTCCACGGGTGAAAGCCTGATTGTGGTGGCCGCCCTGTCTTCTCTGAAGACCACTGTAGTCGGCGCGTACGGATGCAGATAGGCAAGACACGGTCGCTGCGCTCCTGGCAGGCCGGGCTGAGTAATAGGGCCGGAGTGAACATCGCTCACGCAGGCGGGTAGGTGTTCAAGTAGATCTGCGAAGTAGTGCGCTGCGGCTCCGGGACCAGCGCGCACGACTGAGGCCCCAACGCGCGAGTCCTAGGCACGCCAATCATCGACCAGGAGGCATGCGCGTCGCGGCTGTCAGTAGTGCGGAGCGCAGTAAGGGCGCGCAGCTCTGGGACGAACAACCCGCCCGGCCGGCGCAGCTCGGAGCCGGTCGACTCCACAGTCAGAGCAGCCCGCGCGTCCCGGGAGTCCGCCGCCGGGAAGTGGGCGAGCATGTGCATGCACGTGCCCGCGAAGAAGGACACTGCCCGGTTTTGGCCATTCGTGGCATTCAGCGTCTACAGCCAGGTGGCGTGACCACCTCGATCCGCCCATCGGGCGGGGCCCAGTTTGGACCTAGGCCGTCGGGGTGCGGTTCTCCCGGGAGATCAGGATATGCCCGAGACGGGCCGGCCCGGTGGTCCGACTTGGGCGGGCAACAGTGTTGCTCCGCCGCCTGCCGCTCGGCGGGCTTGCCGAGGTCTCGCAACGCCGCGACTCCAAGATTAACTCACGCCGGACGGCGGGTCGTCAGCGTCACCCTCCTTTTCGGCGCTGAATAGCTCGCGGTATTCACCGTACCCTTCGCGCTCTAGGTCAGCCAGGGGCACGAACCGCAGTGCGGCGGAGTTGAGACAGTAACGGCGCCCACCTCTGTCGCGCGGACCATCATCGAAGACGTGTCCCAAATGACTGTCTGCATGAGTGGATCGAACCTCGACCCTGCGCATCCCGTAGCTCCGGTCGTCGAGCTCCGCCACATTGCGCTGGACGATCGGCTTTGTGAAGCTCGGCCAGCCCGTATGGCTATCGTACTTGTCGATAGAGGCAAAGAGCGGCTCCCCGGACACGATGTCCACGTAAATGCCCGGCTCCTTGTTGTCCCAATAAGCATTACTGAACGCGCGTTCGGTTGCGCCCTCCTGAGTGACACGGAACTGCTCAGAGGTCAATCGAGCGATGGCCTCCGGCGATTTACCGTACTCCGGCTTCATGTCATCTCCTCCGTTTTCGCTATAGGTTGCATCGCGATAATGGTTGCCTGACCGACCAGAGATCAGCTGCCCAAACGGGTTAGTTGGCCTCACACCCCTCCTGATCGCAACCGCTGCCTGCTAGGTGGCAAGCAGCCTGCCAGATCGACTGGACTTCCTAGTCCGATTATAGACGGCCTGTAGCGGCGTCGAGGGCCTCGCCAGCGGTGAGTCCGCGGACCTCCTCCGCCACAACGCCGCCATCGAGGCCGACGTTGACCGCGATCTGCTTGAGCGGGGCCTCCAGGGCGACCTTGACGATGTTGGCGCCGGTGGCCTCGTCACCGTTTCCAGGGCCAGGCCCTCGAACAGGCCGCCGGCAGGGCCCGAGGGGTCTGGACGAGGCCCCGCAGCCCCGGCTCGGCATCGCGGCGGGACGTGCGAGCCGCCTCCCCCTACAGGGCCCCGGAGTTGAGGCCGGCTTTCGAGGCACGCCCGCAAGGCCGTATCACTCAGCTCGTCGCCGCGACGGAGCGTCGCCCGACCCTTGAAACTCGGACTGTCTAGTCCAATGCACGACCACGGGCGTTCGTCAGTTGGCGCGTTCGCGCGGTGCGCGGTCGGGTACCCTCGCGCGGCCCGGGAAGCGACTGTCGACGAGTTCCTTGTATTGAGGGTGGTCGGCAATGTAGTCCGCCACGAAGGGGCAGTAGTTGGTGAGTTTCAGGTCTTGCGCTCGTAGATCGTCCAGGGCGTGTTTGACGAGCCGGGTTGCGACCCCTCGGCCGCGGTACTCAGGCTCAACGATCGTGTGGGTGAGCGTCACGCGTTGATCGCCTCTCGGTGCGTGGTAGACGATCATGCCGACAACCTGTCCGTTAACCACGGCTTCGTACGAGCCGCTGTCGCTGTTCTTCTGCACATTCATCTCGGGGTTCACTTGGTTTCTCCTAATATTTCCTAGGGCAGTTCGATCTTCGCTGCCCGGTTTGGGCGGCTCGAGTCTGGCCAGGAGCCATCGCGCGTCAGCAAAGCCCCCATCCTGTGCCGAATCGGCGAGGGCAAAGCAATCTCAGGGTCGTGGTCCCGTCGATGCCGTCGTCATCGTATAACTCCGCTGCACGGCGTTATAGGTCCAACCCCACGTCCAAAGGGTAGAGCAGCACGGACCGCGGAACGTAACGGGACCGTTTTGAACGGCCGCGTTTCGGTCCGCGCTGACTCGACTAGCGGGCTATATCTCGGCGCCGCGCTCGACCTCCACCAGTTGGTCAGGGGACGCCCGCATGCTCGGGCGGCCGACCTGTTTCACCGTTGTCTCGGTGCGCCGACCCGAGGAGCTGCACGCGCAGCATCGACATCACCGGCACGATTCGACCGGCCACCCCGAGTGCGGGTTGTCGGTACCAGGGTGAAGTGGCCGCCGATTCGCCCCCGCACCTCAACCGCGTCTCCCACTTCGACAGCCTCGTGGAGGAAGCCTGAGACCTCACCGCCCGGGAGGAGACCTCGATGGTGAGATCGATCTTGCGCACGGCGAGGCCTGTTCCCCGCAAATCCGAGAGCGCTCCCGGCGCCGCGCATCGGTCGATGCCGTGATACTCGAGCGCATGATCGCCGACTTTCGACACCGGGGGCTGCCGAACATGACATCGATCGCGATGCGATGGTTGGCATCCCCCGGCACGGCATAGGCAGCCAGATCCCCCGCAGGAGCGGTCTGAGGATCAGACTTCCCCTCCCTCCAGAAGTGTCGGGGCCGGATCGCAGTACGCCGAGCCTCCAGTGATTCCGCGGAGCACACCGCGTCTCCGTCAGCGTGATCGTGGGTCTGAGTTGGGTTGCGTTTCCTGCGCCGTGGCCTGAGCTGCTACTTCGGAGGGGGCGGCCTGGTGGCCGGCGTGTGCCTCGCGGCGGTAGCGCTCCAGCAGGTGCGGGTAGTGCAGCTCGAACGCCGGACGCTCCGAGCGGATCCGCGGCAGCTCGGTGAAGTTGTGCCGCGGCGGCGGGCAGCTGGTGGCCCACTCCAGCGAGTTGCCGAAGCCCCACGGGTCGTCCACGGTCACCACACGGCTGTATCGGTAGCTGCGGAAGACGTTCCAGATGAACGGGAGCGTCGAGGCACCGAGCACGAACGCACCGATCGAGGAGATCGTGTTGAGCGTGGTGAACCCGTCGGTGGGCAGGTAGTCGGCGTAGCGGCGGGGCATGCCCTCGGCGCCCAGCCAGTGGTGCACCAGGAACGTCAGGTGGAACCCGACGAAGGTGAGCCAGAAGTGGATCTTGCCGAGGGTGTCGTCCATCATGCGGCCGGTCATCTTCGGGAACCAGAAGTAGATGCCGGAGTAGGTGGCGAACACGATGGTGCCGAACAACACGTAGTGGAAGTGCGCCACCACGAAGTAGGTGTCCGAGACGTTAAAGTCGACCGGCGGCGAGGCCAGCAGAACTCCAGTGAGGCCGCCGAGCAAAAACGTGACCAGGAAGCCCAGCGCGAACAGCATCGGCGTCTCGAAGGTCAGGTGACCCTTCCAGAGAGTGCCGATCCAGTTCACGAACTTGATCCCGGTGGGGATCGCGATGAGGAACGTGGTGAAGGAGAAGAACGCCAGCAGCACAGCTCCGGTGGCGTACAAGTGATGAGCCCAGCGCGTCGCGTCCCACCTGGCTGAACATGTTCCTAAGGAGGTGCGGCCTACGACGCGTACTTCGAGCTGAACTGGGCCACGTTCTTCCTTTTTCTTTTGGTAGGTAGCGGTGGTCTCGACAGCCGATTTGAGATCACAGCGGCTTGCCTCTAGGCGCGACCGTCATCACCGAGCAACACAGGAGTCAGGATGTCTGAGAACCGTTTCATCGACGACGCCATCAACCGTAGCGCCGAAACCGCGGAAGATCGCGCCAAGCTCACCAGCATGGTCGCCGAAACCGCCACCGGCGCACCGACGACCACGGCAGAAGAAGGAGGGCCAAGTGACGGTTCGATCCTGAACTTCGCGCTCAACTTGGAGTACCTCGAAGCGGAGTTCTACCTTCGTGGCGCAACAGGTCAGGGACTGCCCGATGACATGGTAGGTGGGACAGGGACGCCCGGCCAGGTGTCCGGCGGCCGACAGGTCGCCTTCCGTAGTCCTCTGATCAAGAACATCGCCCGCGAGATCGCCATGGACGAGCGAGCCCACGTTGCGTTCCTCCGCGGCGCACTCGGTGACGCGGCCGCTGCGCGCCCACGGATCTCCCTTGACCACAGCTTTACCGCCGCGGCGACTGCGGCCGGATTGATCAAGCCCGGAGAGATCTTCGACGCCTATGCGAACGACCGCAACTTCCTCTTCGCTGCCTTCCTCTTCGAGGATGTAGGAGTCACCGCGTTCAAGGGTGCGGCACCGTTCATCTCCAACAAGACCTACCTGGATGCAGCAGCAGGCCTGCTGGCCACCGAGGCCTACCACGCCGGGATCGTGCGGGCCACGCTGTTCAGTGAAGGGCTCGCGGATGACTCGGTGTTCGACGCCGTGCACAAGATCTCCGCGGTTCGCAACGCGGTCAGCGGCCCCGCTGACGATGATCAGGATCTCGGCACCAAGGACGAGGCCAACCTGGTTCCCACCGATGAGTACGGCCGTACATTCGGCAGGAGCGCCGCGCAGATCCTCAACATCGTCTACCTTGATTCCCAAGCAGGCTCCTCCGGCGGCTTCTACCCAGATGGACTCAATGGGGACATCGTCCAAGGCACCGGGCCCGCCGCGGGCTAGTTTCTGCCTCCGCCATTCAGCCGTGCCGACGGAAAGCTCATGGAGCGAGCGAGGCAGCTCAGTCGGGTGCGAATGCGTGTTTGAGAGGGCTCGGCGTGTCTGTGTGATCACCCGCCTGTCTCGGTTCCGGTGGACCGATGCCCGGACGAGAAACACCCGCGGCGGGCGGTGGTCGACGCGATCCTCGCTGCTCGCGTACCAGCGCCGCCGCTCAGCTCGGGATCCCGGAGAGCGAGTGGTGGACAGCGGGCGCCGCGCAGGCTTGACCGAGGGTGCCCAATTACTCGTCGAGCGTCCTTACCGCTGCTCACCCCCCAGCTGAACCGCTGGGTGCTAGGCGAACCACACCTCCGGCCGCGCTCCGACCCGTAGACATGGACTCCACCACAGGACGAGCATCGATACTGGTTCCTCGGCGCGATCACGCGGTAGCCCTAGTTCGACCGGCCCAACCTCGGTACGGACCGTCTTCGGCGAGCCACCGTTGCGAGGCTTCCTGTACGTGCCGCCGCACGATCACCCTTCTCATGTCCGAGATGCTCGGACATGTCCTCGTTCAAGGCAGTTTGCAGTACCGTTTGAGTATTCGCCGCTGGTCAGGCAGGTGGTGGCGATGTGATCGGCGCGGCCGGATCCGGCTGGTGGCGGTAGGTGGCTGGGTATGTCCAGCCGGACGGTTCGCCGCCGGACTTCTGGCTGTGAGCGTGCGGCGCTGGTGGGCGTCTGGTGAGGAGGCGGCGTGGCTGCCGCTGGGGCGGAGGCCCGATGGTTACTCGGTTAAGCGACCGGATCGCCGGGGAGCAGGCGGCGCTGCGGCGGGTGGCGACGCTGGTGGCCCGGGCGGCGCCGCCGGAGGAGGTGTTTGCCGCGGTCGCTGAGGAAGCCGGGCGGCTGCTGGGCGCCCACCACGCGTGGATGACCCGGTACGAGCCCGATGGCGCGGCAAGGTTGGTCGCCACGTGGAGCAGCACCGGCGCCGCCGTCCCCGCCGGGACCCGGCTGAGCCCTGGCGGGCGGAACGTGTACACGCTGGTATTCCAGACCGGCCGTCCCGCGCGGATCGACAGCTCCACCGACGCCCCGGGCGCCGTCGCCGACCTCGCCCGTGAGTTCGGTTACGGCGTGGCCGTGGGCGTGCCGGTCAGCGTCGAGGGCCGCCTGTGGGGCGTCATGATCGTCGCATCCTCGCAAGGGGAGCAGCTGCCGGCCGACTCCGAGGCATGGCTGGCTGGGTTCACAGAGCTGGTGGCAACCGCGATCGCCAACTCACAGGCGCGGGTGGAGCTGCGCTGGTTCGCAGGGGAGCAGGCGGCGCTGCGGCGGGTGGCGACGCTGGTGGCCCGGGCGGCGCCGCCGGAGGCGGTGTTTGCCGCGGTCGCTGAGGAAGCCGGGCGACTGCTGGGCGCCCACCACGCGTGGATGACCCGGTACGAGCCCGATGGCGCGGCAAGGTTGGTCGCCACGTGGAGCAGCACCGGCGCCGCCGTCCCCGCCGGGACCCGGCTGAGCCCCGGCGGGCGGAACGTGTACACGCTGGTATTCCAGACCGGCCGTCCCGCGCGGATCGACAGCTCCACCGACGCCCCGGGGCCGGATTGCGAGGTCGCCAGCGAGCTGGGCGTCCGAACGGCTGTCGGCGTGCCGGTCAGCGTCGCGGGCCGCCTGTGGGGCGTCATGGTCGTGTCATCTACGCAAGAGGAGCCGCTGCCGGCGGGCACCGAGGCCCGGTTGAGCGGGTTCACCGAGCTGGCCGCGACCGCCATCGCCAACGCCGAGGCCCATGCAGAGCTGGCCGCCTCCCGGGCGCGGATCGTGGCCACCGCCGATGCCACCCGCCGGCGGATCGAGCGCGACCTGCACGACGGCGCCCAGCAGCATCTGGTCTCCCTCACTCTGCAGCTACGAGCCGTGCGGCCGGCCGCGCCGTCCGGGGTCGGTGAGCTGGTGCGGCAGCTGGACGAGGTGGCCACTGGGCTGGTCGAGGTGCTGGAGGAGCTGCGCGAGATCGCCCGCGGCCTGCACCCGACCATCCTGGCCGAGTGTGGACTGCGCTCCGCGCTGAAGGCGCTGGCCGACCGCTCTGCGGTCCCGGTCCGGCTGGATGCCCGGGTGGAGGGGCGGCTGGCCGAGCCGGTCGAGACCGCCGCTTACTACGTGGTGGCCGAGGCGCTGACCAATGCGGCCAAGCATGCTCACGCCACCGCCGCCGAGGTCCAGGTGGCCGCAGGTGAGGGCGTGCTGCACGTGCGCGTCCGCGATGACGGCTGCGGCGGCGCCGACGTCACGCGCGGCTCCGGTCTTACCGGCCTCAAGGATCGGGTCGAGGCGCTCGGCGGTCGCCTGGCGCTGCACAGCCCGCCCGGAGAGGGCACCACTCTTCAGGTTCAGCTCCCGGTGGAGCAGGCCAGCCCCACCGCGGCAGGTGCGGCAGGCCCAGGCGCCGCAAACAGCGCGCAAGTGGTGCAGCCGTGGTCGCGTTCTCTCAAACTTTGATCTTTAACCTTCGGGTTGGTGCGAAGGTGCAGCTCTCCTGCAAGCGATGCGCGACTCCGCGCCGACCTCGACGCCCGTAGGCGGGGCCAGACGACATGGCCCACCGTGCGGGTGCCAGTCGGTGTCGGCTGGCCGACGCCCTGGAGCGGATGGGTGTGCCGCCGCCCTCCGGGCTGCGCGCCGGCGCCCGGCTCGCCAGCCCACCACCGGCAGCAAAGGTAGCCACCCCCGAGCTGATGACGGCATGATCTGAACCGCAGAGCCTCACCCGGACCGAGCTACACCACCCAGCTCAGTGTCAAAGTGATCACGGCTCGGCCGGCCGGCCACACCCCTGTGTTGGATTCGGACCGCACGCTTTCGAGATCTGCGGACGGGCGTCCGTGGCGGGTCGTACCCGTTCCTACCTGCCACACCTGATCGCGCCAGCCGAAGCTAGCGGACGGCGCCTAATGAGACCACGAGTGAAACTAACGAAGATCATCAGCGGCAAGCTCGTCCACCCGGTCGGTTCTGCGGCCGAGAGATTTCCGGAGCGCTGTCGTTCGCTCGAGAGGGCCCTATGGCCTGATCCAGGTCGGCGAGCACCCGGCCTCCTCCCCGGAGCCGGGCCGGCAGGCGCAGACAGCTTCGCTCTGCTCAGGAGCTGGGGACGCGGGGCGGGGGTGCGCCGGGGTGCTGATCACGGCCGGCTGCAGGGGGTGCCAGCCTTTCGGTGGGAGCGAATCCGCCCTTCGGGCGTTCGGGGCAGCATGGCGGCCGGGCTCGCCGCGGATCCGGCGGATCGCCCGCCGCACCGCCAACGCCACGAGCCGGACGTACGCGCTCACCGTCAGCCACACAGTGATGGTGCCGTAGGCCGCGGACCGCAGGCGCAACCGGCTTACCACTGGTGCAGCCATCGCTGACCCGGCGGCCGGTTTGATCTGGGCCTAACTCACCCTGCCTGGAGCGTGCCGCGACATGGGCGCCGGACGTGTCGTCGCTGCAACCTGGGTCAGACGGCACCTGTGGCCGGCCCACAAGCACCGTGCCGAACAGCAAGCACGCCTCAAGGTCACACCGGAACGCCCCCGTTCCGCGCTCCGCCTTCATGGCCGACAGGAAGGATTACTTCCGACATATCTCGCTGCTCCCCGACCACGGATCTGCCTCACCTGTCTCTGCGTTCGAAGCCGTGGATCCTTCAAGATCTTTCACGGTCCCCCGGGCCCGAAACATCGGTACGGCGCGCGAATGATCGCACCCGGCGACCACCATCCCCGCGAAACACCGGCGCTTCGAACGCCGGCGCTCTGCCAGCGCGGTCGGGGACTGCACGACGCAAGCGCGGGCCCGCCCGTGGACGGGGCCCGCTGCCCGTCAACGCGGACTGGTTTCCTCGGCGAGGAGCGCGAGCTCCTGCAGGGTGTGCTGCAGCAGCGTGGCCAGCGAGGTGACGGCGTCCAGGGCGAGTGTCGGTTCGCCGCAGAGGGCGGCGACCTGGATTTCCTCGCGTGCCTGGCAGACCTGGGCCTCGAGGGCGGTGAGGCGGGTCGCGCGGGTGTCGGACTCGATGATCTCATGGGTGGTGGTCATGAGGGCCTCCGGTGCTCGGCGTTGGGGGAACGCGGCACTGCCTCAGCGCGCCGGGGCGGGGGTCCCGCAGGGACGGCGGGGGTTCTGGCTCGCCCATCCCGGTGTGATCGCAAATGCAACCGCCAGCCGGCCCCGAAACGTGCGGGCGATCTCGGCGGGATGGGCGGGCCAGGTTCATCGCCGCTCGCCCCCGCCCCGGTGTGCTGACCTCCGGCGATCCACCTCAGCTGGGCACCGGAGACCCGACCCACCACCACATGACCACGCATCCGCCACGCCTGGCCACCTCTCCCACCCGACCGACCACGAAACAGCAACGCCTCTGACCAGCGCTGGCCATCAGGGACCGGCGCCTGCGAGACACTGATTGGGCGCAGCGTGCGGTGGCCGACTCGGCCACCCGTTGCCCGGAACGGCACCACCTGCAGTGCACACGACCGCCTGTCCCCGCGGTCGACGCTCTCGACGGTGTGGAGCAGACCCGGCCAGCCGTTAGGCTCTGCTGGGTGAGTTCGCCGGGCTGGCACGGTCAGGGATGTCGTCTATCCGGCGTGGATGCCGGGCGCCGTAGGCGAGGCCGTCGGTGATGTCCCGCGAGATGTGTGCAGCGGTGTAGCCCTCGACCCCGATGAAGTGCTGGGCAGCCGTGGTAAGCGCGGGCCGTGCCTCAGTTTCGGCCAGGGCGCCGCTGGCGACCCAGTGTCCGAGCCGGCGCGCGGCGCGCAGCAGCGTGGTGTGCCGCTCCCCCACTCCGGCGGCCGCGACCGCAGCGATCTCTCCGTCCACCACGGCTCGCAGGTAGGCGGCGGCTCGTCGATGGGAGACCGGGCCGAGGCTGCGGGCTTCGGAGGGTCGCGGAGGTGGCTGCGGGGTCAGGGCGGTGAGCAGCCATCCGGGAAGCGGGGCGATCGGATAGCGGCGCACCACTCGGTAGGTGCCCTCGGGGCGGACGGAGCCGGGACCCAGGACGTAGCCACCGTGGCCGCGGGTGTCCACACACCATCCCAGGCCACAGCGGGCACCGCCCTGGCTGTTGCGCAACTCGACCCCAGCGGGTGGACGGAAGTACCAATGGGTGCCGCCGCTCGCGGTGGCCACGACGAGCGTGTGCGGCGGCCAGGGCGCACCGGCCGCGGCCGCGAGTCGGGCCAGCACATCGAACCCGCCCCGGGCGCCGGCCCACTCGCGCGGGCCCGCGTAGGGGACGAGGTCGAGGTCGATCACAAGCAGGCCGCTCTTCCCCGTGGCGATCCCGATGTTGTAAGGCCGCGCGTCCCACCAGCGGCGGATCTGCTCGAGGTCGCGGGTCGCCGCGGTCTCCCAGCCCTTCACCGCGGGGATCTTGCTGCGCGGGCGGATCGGGAACACGTATCGACCGGCCGTGGCCGCAGCGGTAGCGGCGTTCCCCAGGCGCGTACCGGCCCGCCGAGCCTGTCCGAGTCCCGGACGGCGGTCCGGTTGGCGGCGCGGTGTCGTCGTGGTCATCGGGCTCAACTCCGTCGGGTCCGGCTGTGCTTGTGTCGGCACGCCAGAACGGCCCGGGGTTCCGGGCCCGCGACCCGCCAGGAATGGGGCCGTCGAAGATCGCGGTTATGTCGCGGGCCCGGGTTCTCGGGCACCGTGTCGGGCCGACACGAGACACGAGCCGCGCTCCGGGAGCGATGAAGCCAGGTTGCCCGCGCGACCGTGACGAGCCGCAGCACGAAAAGACGCCCGGCGGTCCGGACCGGGGTGGTCCGGACCGCCGGGCGTCCGGGGTTCAGGCGACCTCGTCCTCTGTGGCCGGCTCGGGCAGCAGCTCCGGGGCGGGGTCGGTGTCGGGGCGCTTGTTGCGGGTGATCTGGGCGGTGGCGTAGCGGAGGCTGGCGGCGATCTCGGCGGCCTCGAGCTTGATGCCGCGTCGCCGCTCGCCGTCCTTGGTGTAGGAGTCGTCGGCGAGTTGGCCGGTGATGGTGACGGTGGCGCCCTTGGCCAGGCTGGTGGCGGCGTTCTCGGCGAGCTGGTTGAACGCCACGACCCGGTGGAAGACCGGTGGCAGGTTGGTGTAGCCGCCGTTGCGCCGGTCATAGCGGCTGCGGTTGACCGCGACGCTGAGGGTCAGGACCGGCACCCCGCCGGGCGAGAAGCGCAGCTCGGGGTCGGCGGTGAGGTTGCCGTGGATGGTGATCTCGTTCATGTCGGGCTCCCTGGTGCTTGGTGTCGGTGGGTGACGCGGCTGGGGCCTCAGCGCGGTGCGGGTGGGGTCCCCGCAGGGGACGGCGGGGGTTCCGGCTCGCTCACCCCGGTGTGATCGCAGCGCCTTATGGCAGCCGACATCGCGACCGCAGGCGATCTCACCGGGATGGGCCGGGCCGGGTTCATCGATGCTCGCCCCACCCGGGCTGTGCTGACCTTCGGGCGTCATCAACAGACACCACAACCTGGCAACGACGATGGGCGCGATCAACCCGGCAGGCTGGCCGGGCGGGAGTAGCTCCTTGGGACGACACCCGGAGCTGCACGCGCCCCGTGAGCGTTGTGTGATTGCGCGCCGGCGCGGGCTCGCGGTGGAGCCCGCGCCAGCGGGTGGTGGGTTACGGGTTGAGCCAGCGATCAACGATGGCCGCTTGCAGGGGCACCGAGGGGACCACGTGCCGGTCCTCGTCGGGGAGGTCGTGGCCGTTGATGCAGATGCTCCAGCGGTCGTCGCCGGTTTTGCGCCAGTCGGTGAAGGTGCGGGTGCTCACCAGCAGGAACCGGTCGTCGCCCCAGGCCAGGACGGCGACGATGGTGAGCGTCCCGCGGCGGTGCGCGGCCTCGTGGTAGTGCAGGCACAGCGGCACCGCACCGGTATGCCTGCAGATCTCGACGAGCAACCCACGCGCAGCGTTGTGGGCGCCGAGCATCCCGTGGCTGCCGCGCAGCGGGATGTTCGCACGGACTCCGTGGGGCAGGATCCAACTACGGGCCTCGTCCTCGACGCTGATGTGGTGCCTGCCCATCACCACCGCCCTCCTTCCGGCGCGTCGGCGTGCACACCGTGTAGCTCCGCGGTGATCGCCTCGTTACGGCCGTCGCGGTCGGTGCACTCGCGCCAGTCGATGCGCGAGTCGTCGGTCCAGGTCTGGTGGGTGCTCTGCGGGGTGGGTGGCATGGGTCCTCCCGGGCTCGGCGTCGCGGTGACGCAGCCCGGGGTCAGCGCGCCCGGGGCGGGGGCCCGCAGGGACGGCGGCGGTTCCGGCTCGCCCATGCCGGCGGGATCGCGCTGGCCGTTTTCCGACGGTTGGTCGGCGTGTGCGCGGTGTCGCTGGCATGGTGTGGGCCGGGTTCGTCGGCGCTCGCCCTGCCGCGGTGTGCTGCCGTCGGGCGGCCCGAGACGCCGAGCAGCAGGCGTGCGCGACCGGCCGGTGTGACCACGTGCTGATCTACTGGTCGTCGTGGCAGCGGTATGGGCTCGAAGACGATTCGTCATCAGGAGGTCACTCGTACCGTCGCAGCGCCCTGGGTCGCGGGGAAACCACGAATCGACATGAGGGCCGCTGAACGTTGTCGGCTTCGCGGCACGGCGGACGTTGCCCTCGCTCCGCCGAGCGGGGCCGCCGGATGCGGTCGGTGAGACCGTGGATGGCCTCACCGACCGAGTGGGGATGGGCGTCAGCCGTCTTCTCGGTGACTGTCGCTGACGGTGTCCGCGTCGACGTTCTGCTCGATGGCCCCCGTTGCCTCGTCGACCTCCTGGCCCGTCGCCTGCATGGCGTTGGTCTCGTTATCGGTGGCGTTCTGGTTTTCGCCGTCAGCGCCACCGCCCGCCTGCTCCGCGTCGGTCGTGGAGGCGTCCGGGGTGAGCACGAGCTGCTCGACCGGGGACAGCGGGTAGCCCCACCGCTGCAACGCAGCGAAGTAGGCGCGGGTCTCGCTGCTAGGGGTGCGCCAGCTGTGCCGCCCGGTGCCCTGCTCGCCGGCACCAAGCAAGATCGCCAGCATCAGCATGGTCGCCCGGATCGGCGTGGCCGTCTCCGCCGCGGCGGCGATGGGGTTGGTCGAACCGTGGTCGACTACGGCGTCCATGCCCAGCAGCTGGCGGGCGGTGGCGTGGCCGGACTCCATGGCCCTGCGCACGTCGTGGCTGCCCCGACCGAGCGTGGCCGCGATGAACTGGACCGCGTCCTTCGGAGCCGACTTGCGGGCCAGAAACGTGGTCCGCAACCACTCGCGCCGGACCGTGGTCGCCGAGTCCCAGTCCTTGTTGTTCGCGATCACCCGGCGGCGTTCGGCCTTCTCCGCCTCACTCATCCGACCACCCGGACGACCACCACCACCTGCCGGCGCTGCCGAGGTGTTGTCCCAGCGCGCACTGTGCCCGTTCGCTTCCGCGTCGATGCACACCTCGGTGGTGGTGAGCGTGGCTTCGCGGGCGCCCCAGCCGCGGCGGACCTCGACACAGACGGCCTGGCCCGGGCAAGCCTGGTGGGCCACGGGGGTCAGCTCGGTGCCGCTGGGATCCGCCGCGCTGGGCCGCAACCCACTGATCGGCGACGCCCCATCAGCTTCGGTGACGACCCGGACACCGGCGGCGGTGAGCTCGGCTACCCGCTCGGCGACCAGACGTTGTTCCTCACGCTGGTCACGCAACCGCTGCGCGACGTGGTCGAACTGGGCCGGCTCGCTCTGCGCGGTAACGGTCAGGGCCTTGACCGCCTCAACACCCTTCTCGCTGCCATCATCGAACTCGGCGATCACCGCGACCTGATCCAGCGGAATGTCGTACCGGTTCAACACCGCCGCCGCGAGCTCGCTGCGCGCGACCGCAGTGGTGACCTTGACCCGCTTCACCGGAGTGTGGGTCCGGCGAGCGATCTGACCCGCCGTCAACCCCAAGTCCAGCAGCTGCTGATGGGCCGCCACCTCCTCCGCCTCGGAATTGCCCGCCCGGTGCAGGTTCTCCTCGAGCTGATCCACAATCCGCTCGATCTGCCCCGCACTGTCCTCCTCCGGGTCGGCGTCCGGCTCGACCAGAACCCGCACCTGGGCCAGGCCGGCCTCGATCGCGGCCAAGGTGCGGCGCTTACCCTTGCGCACCACCAGCGCCCCATCCTCGGCCCGGCGGCGGACCTGAATCGGCTCCCGAACGCCACGGTCACGGATCGAACGGACGAACCCCTGGTCCAGGACAACCTGGCGGCGGATGTTCGGGCCGACGATCAGCTCGCGTGGGTCAGCCTGCAAGAGTTCGCCGAGCGGATTCTCGGAGTCGCTTGCGTGAAGCTCGGCGCCGGAATCTGGGTGGATCTCGTGCTGATCGAGCTGTGGGTCAGTCATTGCGGGCTCCTAGCCGCTTGGCCGCTGTCGCTGTGCTGCAGCGGATGGTGTGTCCCGGTGTGGGACGCACCCCGCTCGGCAGCGCTCGCCCGGCTCGGCCGGAGGTTCCGGCTGGCCCGCCCGGCGTGGACCAGCAGGCGATGCACACACACGACGCCGAAGAAGCTGGTTCACCCGGCGCGGGCCGGCACGGGTTCATCGGCATAGAGACCGGGCGGCGATGCCAAGGTGCGTCGGCCCACTCGGAGCCGACAACGCGCGCGGCAATCGGCCCGCGGCCACAGAAGGCCAAGCCGGATCCCTGGCCAGCCGCATCTTCACGCGGACGTCGATGAAAGCCGTTAACGATCCAGCTGGCATAAGAAATATGTGGGCGATGTCCTTCGCGACGAGCCCGTGCACCATCACGCAGACCTCGAGCCGCATCGGCTCGAAGAGGTCGGCGGTCCGCAGACCCCGCATCGCCAGCTCCGACACGCGACTCACCCGGGGACGATGCGCCCAGTCGAAACGACCACGGCCCGTTCGCCCGTGGCTCGGTCGCCCAGTGGACTGTCGTCTGCGACGCGTCTCCGGGGAACAGACGCCGAGGACGACGATCGGCTCTGGCCCCGGTCTGCCGCGTTCAGCAGAGCTGACAGCAGTTATCCACAGTTGATCGATCCCGACTACCCATGCGTTATCGACAGGGAACACGCTCTGACCTCGTGAGAGCACAGAGCCACCACCGTATGGCCACGCATGGACCACGTCGCGGGCACTCGCGCCAGCAGGCTGAGGGACGGCTTTACCTATTCCGTTCACCGTCCCTGCTGGAGAAGTTGATGAAGCCAAACGAGCGCCGACTCGGAACCGCCGAGCGCGCAGAACCCCGCATCAGCCAAAAGGAGCTCTACCGCGTCACAGAGGCAATGGCGCTGCTGTCAATAGGTCGCAGCGTCATCTACGAGCTCCTGAGGAGCGGACGGCTTCGATCGGTGCGCGAAGGCCGAACACGTCTGATCCCGGCTTCCGCGATCAGCGAATATGTTGCGCTTCTCGAACGGGAGGCCGACACCGACGGCTTCGGCGCTGTGTCATGACATCCCGGCGAAGTCGCGGAGAAGGCGGGCTCCATTGGGACGAGGGGCGGCAGCGCTGGATCGCGACGGCCAATCTCGGGTTCGATTCCCGCGGAAAGCGGATCACCCGAAAGGCAAGCGGCACTACCAAAACCGACGCCAAGAACAAGCTGCGCAACATGCTCCGCGAGCACGAGGACGGCCTCACAGTCACGGCCGCGAACAACTACACCGTGACCGACGCCGTGCGCGATTGGCTCGCGTTCGGGCTTGCGGGTCGTTCGGCGAGCACGACCGCCAACTACCGCACCATCGCCGAGACACACATCATCGCCCCACTCGGGGCGCGCCGACTTCGCGATCTGTCGGCCGACGATGTCGACCGCTGGCTGCTCGCGGAATCTCGCAAGGTCAGCACGCGCACACTCCGACTCATGCACTCGCTGCTCAACCGCGCGATGCGACACGCAATGGCACGCGACAAGGTCAAACGAAACGTGGTAGCGCTGTGCGACGTACCGACCGGACTGCAAGGACGGCCCTCGAAGTCGCTGACCTTCGAACAAGCCGAGGCGGTACTGGCCGCTGCCGAGGGTTCACTACTCCACGCATACATCGTGATGTCGCTGCTGACCGGCGCCCGAACCGAGGAACTGCGCGCGCTGCACTGGCACGAGGTCGACCTCAACGGCCGTCCGGACGCCGGCCCACCGATACCCCCATCGGTCGCGGTCTACCGATCGATCCGCGCCGGCGGCGATACCAAGACCGTCAAGTCACGACGGCGACTCGCGATGCCACAACGCTGTGTCGACGCCCTCCGCCGCCACCGCGACCACTCGCCACACCCACCACCACCAGACGCGCTGGTGTTCGCCACGGCCAACGGCACCGCGCTCGACGCCCACAACGTCCGTCGGTCATTCCGCCGCGTAATCTCCGCCGCCGGCCTCAACCCTGCCGCGTGGACGCCCCGCGAACTCCGCCACAGCTTCGTGTCCCTGCTCTCGGCGTCGGGAGTCCGGATCGAGGACATCTCCCGCCTGGTCGGACACAGCGGCACCGCCGTGACCGAACGGGTCTACCGCCACCAACTGCAGGCCGTGCTCGACGAGGGCACCACCGCGATGGACGACCTCTTCCCACGCGACGAGCGAGACAGTCACTCAGATAGTCACTCAGCAAGAAACCATGATCGAGAACCTGCGTCCCACGACTTCAGGCTCAGGCGAGGTACGAGCCCTCCCGCCCAGCCTTTCCGCAGGTAGAAACGCTGATGGGCGGCTCCCCCGACGTAGGGAACCGCCCATCGTGCCGTCGGGACGACAGGATTTGAACCTGCGACCCCTTGACCCCCAGTCAAGTGCGCTACCAAGCTGCGCCACGTCCCGGCCGCCCCCGAGGGAGCGCGATCAGCTTACCCCATCGCCAATCCGCCCCCACCGGCCGGTCGCGGCTCCCCCCACTGCCCCGGTAGCCCCACTCGCCCGCCCGCTCTCGCCCGGATGTCCGGGGATCACGGCCCGGCCAGTCTCTGACGCGCCGGGCCAGGACACCACCGCCCTCGGTCGCCCTTCTGAGGCGACCTTCGTGGGTACCGTCCGGTAACCGTCAGATTCCGGAGGGTTGGGCCAACAGGTCTGCAACCGCTGCGTCGATGAAGGCGGTGTCGACCGGGTTGGCGCCGCCGCCCGCGAAGTGGCCCCAGACTCCGGGGATCACGCGCAGCTCGGCGTTCTGCATGTGCGAGACCGCCCACTTCTCGTCCTCGGGAGGGAAGTAGAGGTCCTTCTCCGCCGGCATCACGATGGCGCGGGCTCGGATCGAGGCCAACGCCTCCTCCGTGGACCCGAAGCCCGGCGTGGTGCCGACATCTCCCCGCCACCAGGTGTCGAGCATCGTCAGGAGGTTGTTGGGGTCGCGGTCGTCGAGGAAGAAGCCCTCCCAGAAGCCGACGGCGAAGTCCTCGAGCGAGGTGAACCCGAGCTCGCGCCATACCTCGTCCCAGTAGAACGCCTGGGAGAACCCCCAGCCCGCGTAGATCCGGGCGAACGCGCGCAGGCCGCGTACCGGCAAGGCGTCCGGCGCGTACCAGCCCTCGGCGAAGGCGGCGTCGGCGCGCATGGCCCAGCGGAGGGAGTCCAGGAAGACCTGGTTGTGCGGGGCCGTCCGCGATGACCCGCAGAACGGCAGCATCCGCTGCACCATCTCCGGGTGACTGACGGCCCACTGATAGGTCTGCCCCGCACCCATCGACCAGCCGAGCACGAGCGGGAGCGTCTCGATCCCGAACACCTCGGTGACGAGGCGGTGCTGCGACGCCACGTTGTCGCGGACCGAGATCCGCGGGAACCGGGCCCGGTCCCACGGCGGCGGCGTGTTCGACGCCGACGAGCTCAGGCCGTTGCCGAGCATGTTCGGCACGATGATGAACCAGCGATCGGGGTCGAGTGCCATGCCCTCGCCGATCAGCCACTCGTTGTCCCAGTGCCTGCCCGAGTACCAGGTCGGGTAGACGATCGCGTTGTCCTTCGCCGCGTTGAGCGTCCCGTAGGTCTGGTAGGCCACCTTCGCCGGGCGCAGCGTCGCGCCGCACTCGAGGGTGAAGTCCGGGATCTCGTGGACGTCGTAGGGCGCGTCCGGGCCGGTCATGACGACACCGCGCAACTCCCCCGGTCCGCGGACACAGGGCCCGAGGCCGACGGCTTGATGTCGAAGTCGAAGATCGCTGTGGGCAGGTATAGCGAGCAACAGGCGTTCGGGATGTCGACCACACCGCTCACCCGGCCCTCGATCGGCGCCGAGCCGAGCAGCAGGTAGGCCTGCGCACCGGAGTAGCCGAACTTCTTGAGGTACTCGACGGCGTTCAGGCACGCGTTCCGGTAGGCGGCGGTGGCGTCGTTGTAGAGCTGGGTGTCGCTCGTGTGGTCCACGCCGATGCCGATGAACGTGACGAACTCCGAGTAGCGCGGCTCGACGTTGCCGGGCATGAGGATCGGGTTGGTGGTGACGCCGTAGGTCTCCATGCCGCCCTTGATCAGGTCGACGTGGAAGTCGATGAACCCGCCCATCTCGATGGCGCCGCAGAACGTGATCTCGCCGTCGCCCTGGCTGAAGTGCAGGTCGCCGCCGGAGAACAGCGCCCCGGGCACGTGCACCGGGTAGAAGACGCGCGAGCCGCGGGTGAAGTTCTTGATGTCGTGGTTGCCGCCGTTCTCCCGGGCGGGAACGGTGCGGGCGCCGTCGCGGCCGATGGCCGACAGCGCGTCGCCGGTGGCGGTGCCGCCGAGCACGGACTCCTCCAGCGGCGGGAGGGCGAGCGGCGGGACGCGGTCCGGGTCCGTGGCGATCAGCGCGCGCTCGCGGGCGTTCCAGCGGGCCAGGAGATCGGCGGACGGTGCGGTGCCGAACAGGCCGGGGTGCGTGATTCCGGTGTACTCGACACCGGGGATGTGCCGGGAGGTGGCCTTCTGCCCGGCGAAGTCCCAGATGGCCTTGTAGGCGTCCGGGAAGGTGTCGGTGAGGAAGCCGCCGCCGTTGTGCTTCGCGAAGATCCCGGTGTAGCCCCAGCCCTGGCCGGGGGCATCACCGACCTCCTGGGGCACCGGGCCGAGGTCGAGGATGTCGACGACGAGCAGGTCGCCCGGCTCGGCACCCTCCACGTAGATGGGCCCGGACAGCATGTGCGCGTGGGTCAGGTCGACGTCGCGGACGTCGTTGGCGGAGTCGTTGTTGCCGATCTGCCCGTCGGTCCACTCACGACACTCGACCCTGATCGACTGGCCGGGGCGCACGGTGACCGCGGGCGGGATGTCCGGATGCCAGCGGTTGTGGCCGGGTACCGCCTGGTCGCGCATGGACTTGGCCTGGTCGACGGAGAACACGACATCGGGCATGAGGACCTCCGGAAGGCGCGTGCGGTTGCGATCGGGTCAGGGGCGGGGCAGCCGGGCGTGACGCGGGTCCCTGGTGACGGGCGTGGCCCGGCGGGACCGGCCGGGGACGGACGTCACGACCGGCGGGGAGTCGGCGCTCTGCTCGCCGGCGTCGAGCGCTCGGCGCAATGAGGGGTCGAGCCTGCGGAGGGCCGGGCCGCCGAAGACTCGGCGGGCGACCTCCCCGCAGTCGGGGCAGCTCGCCGGGTCGGCGGCCTCCGCCATCGGCCGGACGAGTTCGAAGTCATCACCCGAGGGGCACCGGTATGCGTAGGTCGGCACGGCTGGTCACCTCCTGGAGCTGAAACTGTCAGATGAAACTATTTTGATCAAAACATCGAGTCAAGCCTGGAGCTGGGCGACGACGTCCAGGTCCAGTCCGTCGGCGCGGGCCAGGTAGACGCTCTGCATCAGGTGGTTGCCCGCCATCCGAACCGTCCCACGTGGACTGTCGTAGGCGAGGGTCTCGGCGGCTGCTGAGAGCTCGTCGGACCCGAGAGTCCCGGCCCTCTCGGCCAGCCTCGCCAGCAACGTCACGCCCTCGTAACAGGATTCGCCGAGCGATCCGGGCACCGGGGCCTGTACGCCGAATCGCGCGGCGTAACGGCGGGAGAAGTCGAGTCCGGACGCTGTGGCGAGCGCTTCGAAGTAGCCGGACGCGGCGTAGAGCTCACGGGTGGCGGCTGCGCCTGTGGCGAAGACCATGTTCTCGTCCATGAGGGGGCTGAGCCGTACGCACGCGTTGTCCAGCCCGACGGCGGCGAACGCGCGGTTGAACCGGACGGCGTCCGAGCCGACCAGCAGCATCAGCACGCCGTCGGCACCGCTGCGCTCGACGCGTTCGACGGCCGCAGCGAAGTCCTGGGTGCCCAGCGGCACGAACACCTCGTCGAGGATCCGGATGTCAGGCGAGTGCTGCGCGAAGCGGCGCGCCACCGCCGCGGAGGCGAGCGGCCACACGTAGTCGTCCCCGACCACACACCACGTCCGGACGCCGAGTTCGCCCGCCATCCAGCGAAGCGCCGGGAGCAGCTGCCGGTCGGGCGTCTCCCCCGCCATGAACACGCCCGGGGTTCGCTCGCCGCCCTCGTACAAGGGGCTGTACACGTAGGGCACACGGCCGGACACGAGCGGCGCGAGCTGCTGGCGGACCGCAGAGATGTGCCAGCCCGTGACCGCCTCGACCGATCCCGTGCTGAGCAGCATGTCGATGTCGCCTGCCACCACCTGCGGGGCGCGTCCGCCGTCGACGACCTGGAGCCGCAGCTCCCGCCCCAGCACCCCGCCGGCTGCGTTGACCTCGTCGGCCGCCAGCAGACCGCACGCCTCGCACGACGGGCCCACGATCGCCGCCGGCCCGCTGCGCGGTACCACGAAGGCGACTTCCAGCGTGTCACGGCTCATGGCTCATCCCCGGTCCCGCTCTCACCCGGTGTCGAGGTGACTTCGTGCGATATATGGCTTCCTGCCGTTGACGATGCCCGACGACGAGGCCCGATGAGGAGACCCCGTCGGTGACAGTGTTTACGATGACGACGGCTACGTCACGCGGCCGAAGGAGGATGACGTGACCCTCTCTCGGGTGCCTGCGGCTGACCCGTCCGCGCTCACGACCGCGGTTCCGGAGCTGCTCGGCCAGGTGGCGTACCAGATGTCCCGCCGCCTCGAGGCCGCGCTCGGCCCGGACGGCCCGACGCTCGAGCAGTGGCGGGTGCTCGCCCTGCTCGCCGACGGGACCGGCCGCCCCATGACGGAGATCGCGGGTCACGTGCGGGTGCCCCCGCCCACCCTCACCAAGATCGTCGACCGGCTCGTGGACCGGGCGCTGGTGTACCGGCGGGCCGACGAGGTCGATCGGCGGCGCGTACTCGTGTTCCTGTCCGAGCACGGCCGCAGGACCCACGCCCGCCTCGCACCGGCCGTGGCAGGTGTCGCGGAGGCGCTGGTCGACGAGCTCGGCGCCCAGGACGCCGCGCGGCTCGCGCAACTGCTGGAGCGATTGCGCGCGCTCCCGGCCTGACCGCGGGCTACGCGGGCTGTTCCTCGCGAGCCGGGGCGGCGGGGGGCGGCACGGTGCGCAACGGGAAGCTCGCCTGCACGACGAACCCGGCGTCCACCACGGGTCCCCACGAGAGCCGGCCGCCCACCGACTCGACGCGCTCGGCGAGGCCTGTCAGGCCGGCTCCACCGCCGCCCAGCGGCTCGCGCCGCGACCGCACCGGAGAGGCCGGGGCAGAGTTGCCGACCTGCACCTCCAGTTCGTGCGGGAGCCACCGCAGGTCGACGCGGACGGCGGTGCCGGGCGCGTGGCGGGCGGCGTTCGTCAGCGACTCCTGCACCACGCGGTAGACGGCACGCTCGACGGCGGGGGCGGCATCGCCGGGTGTGCCGGTGTGCTGCAGCTCGACGTCGACGCCTGCGGCCCGCGACCCGTCCACGAGGGCCGCGAGGCCCGTCAGCCCTGGGGTGTGCTCCTGCCCGTCGAGCATGCCGAGAGCGACCCGCATCTCCGCCAGAGATCGCTTGGCGAGCGCCCGGAGCTGCTCGGCCCCACGGCGCGTCTCGTCCTCCGTGGTGGTGGTGGCGATCGCCGCGGCCCCCACCGCGATCAGTGTGGCGTGATGGCCGACCGAGTCGTGGATCTCCCGGCCGATCCGTGCCCGCTCCTGCGCCCGAGCCGCCTCCTGGGAGGCTGCGAGTGCTTTCTCACGCGCGCGTTCGAGGTCTCGGAGGCTCTCCGTCAGGCGTTCCCGGGTGGTCATGAGCAGGCCCAGTGAGGTGGGCGCGATGGCGTACAGCGCGACGAACGCCACGGTGAGCACGATCCGCTGCCAGGGCAGCGCCTGGGTCAACAGCACCGGGGTGACGGCCGCGACGACCGGGGGCACGAGCCACGGAACGGTGGTCGCCGCGCGTGCGCCGCGCCTGCCGAGGGCGTAGAGCGCGACCAGTGCGGCGGGCCATGCGAGACCGCCCGCGAGGCCCCACAGAGCGGCGAGGACGGCGAGTGGGGGCCAGATGTGGCGCAGCGGCAGCAGCCCGCAGGCCACGAGGGCCGCGGACACCGACCACGAGAAGGGTGGCACCGCCCAGAGCACCGCGATCGCCGGCACCGAGATGACGGCCAGCTCCGTGGCGAGACGACGTAGTCGCATCCAGCTCATCTTCACATTCCCCCCGCTCAGGGCACCCGTCACGCACTCCTCACGTGATGCCCCAGTTCTGCGCCATCAGCGCTGCCTGCACCCGGTTCTCCGCCCCGAGCTTGGTGAGCAGTGCCGAGACGTACTTCTTGACGGTGGCCTCGGCGAGCCCCAGCCGGGACGCGATCGCGGCGTTCGACTCGCCGGCCGCGAGCCCGCGCAGCACCTGCTGCTCGCGCAAGGTCAGCCCGGCGGGCGGCGGCGAGGGCCACCCGGCCGCGAGGCGGGGCAGCAACCGGGCTGTGATGCGCGGGTCGAGCACGGCGCCGCCGGCGGCGAGGTCGCGTACGGCCCGGATGAGCGCGTCGGGATCGGTGTCCTTGAGCAGGAAGCCCTGCACCCCGATCCGCAGCGCCTCGGCGACGTAGTCGTCGTGGTCGAAGGTGGTGAGGATCGCGGCGGGCGGGGCGTCGGGCCGGGCCCGCAGGACGCGCAGGGCCGAGAGTCCGTCGGTGCCCGGCATCTGGACGTCGGCGAGCACCACGTCGGGCCGGTGGGCGTCGACGGCGGCGAGCAGTTCGGCCCCGTCTCCGGCCTGGCCGACCACTCGTACCGAGCCCCCCGCTTCGAGGACCGTGCGCAGCCCGGCGAGCATCAGGGGCTCGTCGTCGGCGAGCACCACACGGACGGGCGCCCTCCCCTGCGCCCCGTCGACCGCCATGTGGCCGAGAGTAACCGGAGCACACCGGTCATCCCCAACCCCGCTCAGCGCTTGCGGGGCCGCTTCTCGCGCACCCGTACGGAGATCCGCACCGGTGACCCGGTGAACCCGAACTCCTCGCGGAGCCGCCGCTCCAGGAAGCGCCGGTAGCCCGCCTCCAGGAACCCGCTCGTGAACAGGACGAACGTCGGCGGCCGCGTCTGGGCCTGGGTCGCGAACAGAACCTTCGGCTGCTTTCCCCCACGCACCGGCGGCGGGGTCGCTGCGACCACCTCGGCCAGCCAGCCGTTGAGCCTGCCGGTGGGGATCCGCCGGTCCCAGGACTGCAGCGCGGTGCGCAACGCGGGGGCGATCTTCGCGACAGCACGGCCGGTCAGGGCGGAGACGTTGACCCGTTCGGCCCATTGGACGCGCACGAGGTCGCGCTCCAGCTCGCGCTTCATCGCGAGCCGCCGTTCCTCGTCGACGAGATCCCACTTGTTGAAAACGAGCACGAGGGCCCGGCCAGCCTCCTCCACCATCCCGATCACACGCTGGTCCTGCTCGGCGATGGGCTCGCCGGCGTCGATCAGGACGACCGCGACCTCCGCGGCCTCGATCGCCGCGCGGGTGCGCAGGCTCGCGTAGTACTCCATGCCGCTCGCGGTGTGGACGCGCTTGCGCAGGCCCGCGGTGTCGACGAACCGCCACACCTCGCCGTCCAGCTCGACGAGCGAGTCGACGGGGTCGACGGTGGTGCCCGCGACGTCGTGGACGACCGAGCGGACCTCGCCGGACACGCGGTTGAGCAGGCTGGACTTGCCGACGTTCGGCTTGCCGACCAGCGCCACCCGGCGTGGGCCCGCGGTGCCCCCACCGGGAAGGTCCCGCGGGCTCTCCGGCAGTGCCTCGAGCACGGCGTCGAGCAGATCGCCCGAACCGCGGCCGTGCAGGCCGCTGACGGGGTGGGGTTCGCCGAGCCCGAGCCGCCACAGGGAGGCGGTGTCCGAGGTCAGCCGGTCGTCGTCGACCTTCGTGGCGGCGAGCAGGACGGGCCGGTCCGAGCGGCGCAGCACCCTGGCCACGGCCTCGTCGGTGGTGGTGGCGCCGACGCTCGCGTCGACCACCAGCAGCACCGCGTCGGCGGTCTGGATGGCCAGCTCCGCCTGCGCGGCGACGGCGGCCTGCAGCCCGGTGGCGTCGGGCTCCCAGCCGCCGGTGTCGACGAGCGTGAACCGGCGGCCGTTCCAGAGCGCGTCGTAGGCGATGCGGTCGCGGGTGACGCCCGGAATGTCCTGCACCACGGCCTCACGGCGCCCGATCAGCCGGTTGACCAGCGTGGACTTGCCGACGTTCGGACGCCCGACGACGGCCAGCACCGGCGCGGGCGGCAGCACATCCGACGAGGCGAAGCCCTCGTCGCCGGACCCGGGGCCGTCCTCGTCGTCTGCGCTCACGAACTCGCCGGGGTGGAGCCCCAGCGCTGCCATCGCGGCGACGTCACCGTCGTCGATCGGCCGGGTGTCGTTGCTCGGCCCCACCCGCGGGCCCTCGGTACCACTCACGTCCTGCTCCGAACATCATCGAGTTCACGGACCATCCCGGCCAGCTCGGCCCGGACGGTCTCGGTGGCGGTGGCCAGGCCGGCCCGGCCACCACCGGTGGCCACGGTCAGCGGCTCTCCCACGAGAACGTCCACCTTGGGGCGCCACCGCCTGCCCGAACCATCGGGACGGCGAGTACCCCGGCAGACCACCGGGAGCACCTCGGCTCCCGAGGTGCGGGCCAGCCAGGCCGCCCCGTGCTGCGCGGCCGCGACCTCGCCCGCGCCCCGCGTGCCCTCGGGGAAGACCCCGATCAGGCCACCGGCACGCAGGACGTCGAGCGCGGTCGTCAGCGCCCGTCGGTCGGGCTCTCCGCGCCGTACCGGGAGCTGCCCGATCCGCGGCAGCCACCAGCCGATCACGCCTGAGAACATCTCCTGCTTGGTGAGGAACACCGCGCGGCGTCCCAGTAGTCCGAACAGCAGCGGCCCGTCGACGAACGCGCTGTGGTTCGCGACGAGCACGACCGCTCCGGTGGCCGGGATGCGGTCGCGGTGGTGCACCCGCACCTGGTAGAGGGGCAGGAAGAGCCACGTGCCGACCCAGCGGGCGAGGTCGTGCAGCCATGGCAGTGAGCCAGGCGGTAGATCGTCGCTCACGTCAGGAGACCTCTCTCCCGTACCAGCCGCAGCAGCTCCTCCAGCACGGCGTCGACGCTGAGGTCGTCGGTGTCGAGCACGACGGCGTCGGCGGCCGCGTGCAGCGGCGAGGTCTTGCGCGTGGAGTCGAGGCGGTCACGGCGCCGGACGTCGGCCAGCACCGTGCCGATGTCCGCGCTGCGACCCGCCTTGCGGTCCTGGGCGCCGCGGCGGGCGGCCCGGACCTGCTCCGATGCCGTGAGGTACACCTTCAGCGGGGCGTCCGGCACCACGACGCTGCCGATGTCGCGGCCCTCCACCACGATGCCGCCCTCGGTCGCGAGCGCATCGGCCACGATCGCGCGCTGCCGCTCCACCAGCGCCGTGCGCACGGCGGGCACGGCCGAGACCGCGCTCACCGCTGCCGTCACCTCGGGGCCGCGGATCTCGGTCTCGACGTCCTCGTCGGCCAGCAGGATCCGGGGCTCGCCCGGATCGACGACCGACCGCAGGTCGGGCACGGCGGCGAGCGCGACGCTCCCGGTGGCAGGCTCCGAGCCCTCGAGGCCCGCGCGTAGCACCGCCAGGGTGAGCGCCCGGTACATGGCACCGGTGTCGAGGTACGCGGCCGAGCCTGCGAGGGCCAGGCGCCGCGAGACCGTGGACTTCCCGGTGCCCGAGGGGCCGTCCATCGCAACGACCCCGCGCAACCGCCCTGTCACCGTTCGCCCCTGTCCGGGCCAGCGGCCCTACCACCTTGCCGCACGCCGTTCGCGGATCGCGACCCATCATGCCGTGCAGGCCGACGATGATCTCAGCTCGGGGCCGAAACCGCAGGTCGCGAAGCCCTCGAAGGCTACTGGGGCAGATCGGTGCGCAGCGCCGTGGCTCCCCGCAGGTACACGTGCCGCAACTGGGCGCGCGACCGTTCGGTCTCCACGTGCGCGAGCAGTCGCAGGGTGCGCGGCAGAGCCCCCGGAACCGCGATCTCCGACGCGCAGAGCAGCGGCACGTCGGTCAGGCCGAGCAGGCGCGCCGCGTACGCGGGGAACTCGGCGGTGAGGTCCGGCGTGGCCGTGAAGACGATCGAGATGATGTCGTCGGCCGTCAGTTCGTTGCGTTCGAGCACGGTGCTGACGAGCTCCGCCGAACCGTCGAGGATCTCCTGCCTGCTGTCGCCGTCCACCTGGATCGCACCGCGTACCGCGCGAACCGCCACCGTCACATCCCGACCGAGCGGTAGAGCGACCCCACCTCGTGGTGGGTGAGCGGACGGAAGCGCCCCGGCCGCTGGTCACCGAGGCGCACGTCGCCGATGGCCGTGCGCACCAGGCGCTGCACCGGGAACCCGACCTCGTCGAGCAGCCTGCGGACCACGTGCTTGCGCCCCTCGTGGATCACCAGCTCCACCAGGGACCGTCCGGCGGTGGAGTCCACGAGCTTGAACGAGTGGACCGCGACGAGGCCGTCCTCCAGCTCGATGCCCTCGCGCAGCCTGCGCCCGAGGTCACGCGGCACCTGGCCGATGACCTCGGCGAGGTAGGTCTTCTCCACCTCGTACGACGGGTGCATGAGGCGGTGGCCGAGCTCGCCGTCGTTGGTGAGCAGCAAGAGCCCCTCGGTGTCGGCGTCGAGCCGCCCGACGTGGAACAGCCGCGCGCGAGGTGCACCGTCGAAGTGCTCGTCGACGATGCCACGCTCGACGACGAGGTCGCCGACGCACGGCCTGCCGCGGTCGTCGGACATCGTGGAGAGGATCCCCCGGGGTTTGTTCAGCGCCAGGTGCACGAGGTCGTCGCGCAGCACGATCCGGGCCCCGTCGACGTGCACCACCGCGGTGTCGGGGTCGATCCTGCGGCCCATCTCGCGCACGATCTTGCCGTCGACGCTCACCCGGCCCGCCGCGATCAGCTCTTCCGCCGCACGGCGGGACGCGACGCCGGCCTGGGCCAGCACCTTCTGCAGCCGCACCCCATCGGGCCGGGCTTCCGTACTCATCTGACTCATCTCGATGCTCATGTCTCGGTACTCAGTCGTCACAACTCGTCGATCGCGTCCACATCGGGCAGCAGCGGCGCCAGGGCCGGCAGCTCCTCCAGCGACGACAGTCCGAGCCGTTCGAGGAACAGCTCGGTGGTGCAGAACAGGGTGCCCTGCGTGGAAGGATCCGCCCCTGCCTCCTGCACGAGCCCGCGGGTGAGAAGCGTGCGCAGCACACCGTCGCAGTTCACCCCGCGAACGGCCGACACCCGGGCCCGCGTGACGGGCTGCCGGTACGCCACCACCGCAAGCGTCTCCAGCGCCGCCCGCGTGAGACGGGCGCGCTGGCCGTCGAGCAACAGGCGCTCGACGTAGGGGGCGTAGGCGTCGCGTGTGTAGAACCGCCATCCCCCTCCCGTCTTGCGCAGGTCGATGCCGCGCCCTGTCTCGGCGTAGTCCGCCGACAGGCGCAGCAGCGCCGCACGCACCCGCGCGACGGGCTCCTGCACGGCCAGCGCGAGGGCCTCGTCCTCGGTGGGGGCGTCGACCACGAGCAGCAGCGCTTCGAGGGCGCCGTCGAGCTCGGCGTCGCCCAGCGTGATCTCGTCCGGGCCGATCTCGCCGGGGGTGTCCTGGTCCGGGCCGATCTGTTCCGGGGAGACGGGCCCGGCGTCGTCGGGACCGTCGGGATCGGGAGAGGTGCTCACATCCATGAGGCTCACTGGCCTGTCGTCACTCATCACTCTCGTCGGGGCCGGCCGCCTGTGCGGTACCGGGCTCGGGGAGGGATCCAGGCTGGTCAGGCGGACTCCAGCGTACCGTCAGCTCGCCGAACGGTTCGGGCTGCTCCAAGTGGACGGTGGCCTCGCGGTAGAGCTCCAGCAGGGCGAGGAACCGCGCCACCACCTCGAGCGGCCCGGCGCAGTCCGCGGTGAGCACCGCGAAGGTGGCCACACCCAGCTCGGCGAGCCGCTCCCGCAGGATCGCGACGTGCTCGGACACCGACACCTTGGCGGCGTGCAGGTGGTCGAGGCCCACCGTCGGCGGTGGCTTGGGCCGGAACACCGAGGCGGCCAGGTCGGCGAACGTGGCAGGGTCGACCCCCAGCAGCACCTCGGGCAGCAGCGCGGCGAACCGCTCCTCCAGCGCCACCGACCGCGGGAACCGGCGCATCGCCCCGGCCTCGAGCTCCACGAACAGCGCCGCCACCTGCTTGTACGCGCGGTACTGCAGGAGCCGGGCGAAGAGCAGGTCACGCGCCTCCAGCAGCGCGAGGTCCTCCTCGTCCTCGACGTCGGCGTCGGGCAGCAGCCGGGCCGCCTTGAGGTCGAGCAGGGTGGCCGCGATCACCAGGAACTCGGTGGTCTCGTCGAGGTCGGCGTCATCACCGAGCGCGGCGAGGTGTGCGATGAAGTCGTCGGTGACGGTGTGCAGCGCCATCTCGGTGATGTCGAGCTCGTGCTTCCCGATCAGCTGCAGCAGCAGGTCGAACGGGCCCTCGAAGTTGTGCAGGCGCACCTGGAACCGCGGCCGTCCGCCGTCGAGCAGCGGGGGACCGTCCTCGACCGGCGCTCCGGTCTCGACCAACGTCACCGTGCGATGACCTCGCGCGCCAGCAGGCGGTACGCCTCGGCGCCGTTCGATGTGGGGGCCCAGCTGGTGATGGGCTCGCCTGCCACGGTGGTCTCCGGGAACCGCACGGTGCGGTTGATCACGGACTCGAACACGAGGTCGCCGAACGCCTCGATCACCCGCTGGCGGACCTCACGGGTGTGCAGCGTGCGTGGGTCGAACATCGTGGCCAGGATGCCGAGGATCCGCAGGTCGGGGTTGAGCCGCTGCTGCACCTTGTCGATCGTGTCCATCAGCAGCGCCACGCCCCGCAGGCTGAAGAACTCGCAGGCCAGCGGGATCAGGATCTGGTCGGCGCAGGCGAGCGCGTTGATCGTGAGCAGGCCGAGCGAGGGCTGGCAGTCGATGAGGACGACGTCGTACCGGTCGAGCACGGGCTTGATCGCGCGGCCGAGCGACTGCTCGCGCCCGACCTCGGTGACGAGCTGCACCTCGGCGGCGGACAGGTCGATGTTGCTCGGCAGCAGGTGCATGCCCTCGACGGAGGTCTCGCGGATCACGTCGTCGATCTCGACGTCCTGCTCCATGAGCAGGTTGTAGATCGTGGTGTCGAGCTCGTGAGCCTGCACACCCAGGCCGACCGACAGCGCACCCTGCGGGTCGAAGTCGACGAGGAGCACCTTGCGGCCGTACTCGGCCAGCGCCGCACCGAGGTTGATCGTGGAGGTCGTCTTGCCGACGCCGCCCTTCTGGTTCGCCACCGCGATGACCCGCGCCGGGCCGTGCTCTGTGAGGGGGGCCGGCTCCGGTACCTGGGCATGCGACCTCCCGACTCCGTCGTGTTCGGCGGCGTCGTGGTCCTCGTCGAGCGGCTCCGGGCTGGGGGCGAAGGGCCGCGGTGTGTCCAATGCGGGCTCCGGTCTTCGGCGGGCGACCCATGGCGGGTCGATCCCGGCAGACTAGGAGGCCGGGTTGACGACGGGCAACGCGCCCCGCCGTACGCCGGCCGACTGATCGGCGCAGGTCGGCCGACCGCTGCCCAACGCTACCCGTGACAGCGCCCGCGCGTTGCGGGGGCAGGTGCCTCGCGGCGGTCAGGTCACCAGCTGCACACCCGCGGCCACGAGCTCGCGCACGGCAGGGGCGCCCGGCTCGGCGTCGGTGACGATCCCGGTCACCTCGGAGAGCGGGAGCACCGCGAAACGGGAGGCCGCACCGATCTTCTCGGAGCTGGCCAGCACGTAGGTGTCGGCGGCCCGCCGGGAGAGCGCGCGTTTCATGGCGGCCTCGTCGGCGTCGCCGGTGGTGAGCCCCGCCTCGTGGTGCACGCCGGTGACGCCCAGCAGGAAGACGTCGGCGGTCACTGCCTGCGCAGCTTCCACAGCGGCCGCACCGCAGGTGACCAGGGAGTGCTTGAAGAGGCGGCCGCCGAGCAGGAACACCTCGACGTCGCGGTGGTCCACGAGGGCCGCGGCCACCGACGGGCTGTGCGTCACTACGGTGGCCGCGAGGTCGAGCGGGAGCGCCCGCACGACGGCGAGCGCCGTCGTGCCCCCGTCGAGGATCGCGGTGCCGCCCGGCGTGACGAGGCCTGCGGCGATGCTCGCGACCCGCGCCTTGCTCCCCGGTTCCACGTGCTCGCGCCCGGCGACGTCGGCGATCGCAGGCGAGACCGGCAGGGCACCGCCGTAGACCCGCTGGCAGAGACCGGCCGCGGCGAGCTCACGCAGGTCGCGCCGGACGCTGTCCTCCGAGACGCCGAGCTCGTCGGCGATGTCCTTGGCCACGATCCGCCCCTCGCTGCGGAGGCGGGCGAGGAGCAGGTCACGACGCTGCGCCGCAAGCATGCATGTTCTCCCTTGCTTCTGCCGACTTTTGCACGTTACCGTGCTGAATGTGACGAAACCACTGATGATCCTGATCGCCGGCCCCTACCGCTCCGGTACGGACGACGACCCCGCCCTGATGGCGGCCAACCTGGCGCGGCTGGAGGAGGCGGCCTGGCCGATCTTCCAGGCCGGGCACGTGCCGATGATCGGAGAGTGGGTGGCGCTGCCCGTGCTGCGCGGAGCCGGCGCCACGGGTGTGACCGACCCGCTGGCGCAGCAGGTCATGTACCCCACCGCGCACCGGCTGCTGCAGCACTGCGACGCGGTCCTGCGCCTGCCTGGCGCGTCGACCGGGGCGGACCAGGACGTCGCCATCGCACGCGAGCGCGGCATCCCCGTCTACGCCGACCTCGCCGAGATCCCCGGGATGGAATCGCTAACCGAGCGCACGGGGGTGTGAGGTCGCGTAGACCTCGCGCAGCGTGTCGACCGTGACGCTCGTGTAGATCTGGGTGGTGGTCACCGACGCGTGGCCGAGCAGTTCCTGCACCACCCGCACGTCCGCGCCGCCGGCAAGCAGGTGGGTGGCGAAACAGTGCCGCAGCGTGTGCGGGGAGACGTCGGTGGCGAGCCCGGCCGCCTCCGCCGCGCCCCGTAGGGCATGCCAGGCGCTCTGCCGCGACAGCCGCGCCCCGCGGGCATTGAGCAGGAGTGCCGGTGTGCCGCGGCCGCGCGCGGCGAGAGCAGGACGGGCCCGCACCAGGTAGGCGTCGACGGCGGCGAGCGCCGGGCGTCCCACGGGGACGATCCGCTGCTTGCCGCCCTTGCCGCGCAGCAGCACGGTGCGGCCCGCGATGTCGAGGTCGTCCCGATCGATCCCGACGGCCTCGGAGATCCGCGCGCCCGTGGAGTACAGCAGTTCGAGCAGCGCGCGGTCGCGCAGCGCGCCTGGTCCGTCACCGACACAGCCGGCGAGCAGCTGCTCCACCTGGTCGAGGGTGAGCGCGCGCGGCAGCCGGGCCGGCAGCGCAGGCGGGCGCACCTCGCGGGCGACGTCGTCGTTCAGCAGCCCGTCGCGCACCGCGAACCGGTGCAGCCCGCGCACTGCCGCGAGTGCACGGGCGGCCGACGACGCCGCCAGCGGCGACGGTCCACTGCGCAGGGCCGTCACGAAGCCGGCGACGTCGCCCTCCTGCACGGCAGCGAGGTCGTCGATCCCGAGGGTCTCGAGGTACTGGAGGTAGCGCCGCAGGTCGGTGCCGTAGGAGCGCAGGGTGTTGGCAGCGCTCCCCCGCTCCACCGTCATGTGGTGCAGGAACGCCTCCACCACGTCAGCAGGTCGGGCACCCACGGCGGCATCCTCCCGCACGGCGGCCTCGAAGCCGTGCAGGCACGTGTCACGAGAGTGCGGGGATCACCTCGCGCTCGAACAGCTCGATGCCCGAACGGTCGTAGGCGGCCTCCGGGAAGTTGAAGATCCCGTAGCTCATCCCCAGCTCACGCAGCTTGCCGAGCTTCTCGACGATCTGCTCGGGCGTGCCGAACGCGGCCGAGCCCCGGTAGGACTCCGCGTTGCTCTCGGCGCGCTCCGCCCCCACGTGCGGCGCCAGCCGGGCCTTCAGCGTCTCGATCCGCCGCTCGGCCTCCGCCTCCGAGCTGCCGATCGCCACGTTGAAGTTCGTCGAGCGCACGATCGCGTCGAAGTCGGTGCCCACCGTGTCGCAGTGCTTCCTGAGCACCTCGGACTTGTGGGCGAAGACCTCGGCGTCACCGCCGCCGATGTTGGCGTACTGCCCGTACTTCGCCACGATCTTCAACGTCACCTTCTCGCCGCCCCCGGCGATCCACAGCGGGATGCCGCCCTTCTGCAGCGGGAGGGGCCGGACGATCGCGTCGCTCACCTGGTACTGCTTGCCGTCCAGGCTGGCGACACCCTCGGTCCAGGCCTGACGCATGATCTGGACACCCTCGTCGAGCATCCGCAGCCGCTCCGGCGCCGACGGGAAGCCGTAGCCGTAGGCGCGCCACTCGTGCTCGTACCAGCCGGCGCCGATACCCATCTCGATACGGCCACCGGAGACGATGTCGCAGGTGGCTGCCACCTTCGCGAGGTAGACCGGGTTGCGGTAGCTCATGCACGTGCACATCTGCCCGAGCCGCACCCGCTCGGTCACCGCACCGAACGCCGACATCAGCGTCCACGCCTCGTGGGTCGCCTGGTCGGTGGGAACGGGAACGGTGTGGAAGTGGTCGTAGACCCAGATCGACTCCCATGGGCCCGCGTCGGCGTGCTGCGCGAGCCCCTTCATCGCCTGCCACTGGTCGGCGGGGTCGATACCGACCAGATCGTGTCGCCATCCTTGGGGAACGAACATTCCGAAGCGCATACCGGTCACGGACCTGAATAGTAGGACGGATCAGCACCCAGCACCCGCCCGTGCAGTGTGCACAGCGAGAGGGCCACCACCGGGCAATCTGCCTCGTGACCATGTCATCGCCCCTACCTACCGTCGATCCGACGTCGGAGGAGGGTGCGCCATGGCTGCTGCACATGTGGGGGTCGACGACTACGCGCTGGTCCGCGTGCCCCAGGAGAAGCGGTATTCCTGGTGGTCGGTCGCTGTGCAGCGGTTCGGGCAGGTCTCGGCGCTGAGCCAGTTCCTGCTCGGCTCGACCGTCGGATTCGGCATGGGCTTCTGGGACGCGTTCTGGGCGTTCACGCTCGGCGCGGTCATCCTGGAGCTGGTCTGCATCGGCGTCGGGATCATCGGCTGCCGGGAAGGTCTGCAGACTTCCGTACTGACCCGCTGGACAGGGTTCGGCCACGGCGGCAGCGCCGTGGTCGGCGTCGCGATCGGCATCTCGCTGATCGGCTGGTTCGGCATCCAGTCCGGCGTCTCGGCGGAGGGCCTGCTCAGCCTGATCGGCGTGCTGCCGACGTGGGCGTGGTCGCTGCTCTTCGGTCTCGTGGTGACGCTCATCGTGCTGTGGGGCTTCGCGTCGATGAAGTGGGTCGCCTACGTGACCGTGCCCGCCTTCATCGTGCTGGTGGCGTGGTCGGTGGGCAGCGAGCTGTTCGGCCACGACGTGGGCGCGCTCGTCGCGCTACCACCGCCGGGCCCGAGCATGTCGCTGCTGGAGGGCACCACCCTCGTGGCGGGCGGCTTCATCGTCGGGGCCGTGATCACCCCGGACATGACCCGGTTCAACCGCACGTCCGCCGACGTCGTCAAGCAGACCGTCGTCGGCTTCACGATCGGCGAGTACCTCATCGGTATGTCGGGTGTGCTGCTCGCGCACGCGATCCGGTCCGACGACATCATCACGATCGTCACGTCCTCGGTCGGCTGGGTGGGCACGCTGGTGATCATCCTGGGCACGCTGAAGATCAACGACTGGAACCTCTACAGCTCCGGCCTCGGCATCGTGAACTTCATGGGCACCGTGTTCGGCAAGCGTGTGAACCGCGCGATGGTCACGCTGATCATCGGCGTCATCGGCAGCGTGCTGGCCGCAGGTGGCATCCTCGACAGCTTCACCGGGTTCCTCACCCTGCTCGGCATCGCGTTCCCGCCGATCGCCGGGATCATGGTCGCCGAGTACTTCGTGGTGAAGCAGTGGCGCCCCGAGCTGGACCGCTCCCGCGCCGCGGGCACGCTGCCGGAGACCGCGCCCACGTGGGTGCCCGCCACCCTCGTCATCTGGGTGCTCGCCGCACTCGTCGGCCAGTTCGTCGCGTGGGGCCTACCCAGCATCAACTCGCTGATCGCGGCGTTCCTGCTCTACGTCGTTGCCGGAAAGTTCGGGCTCGTCCGGGGGGTCGGGCTCAGCAGAACAGCGGAGGGCACGGAACTGTCCGCCGCACAGCGAGAGGTGGTCTGATGCGGATCGGGATCGACGTCGGCGGCACCAACACCGACGCAGTCCTCATGGACGGCGACCAGGTGCTCGCCGCGGTCAAGGCCCCGACCACGGCGGACGTGACCACGGGCATCGTCATGGCGCTGAACGGGCTGCAGGGCCAGCACCCCTTCCCGCCCGCCGACGTCAGGGCGGTGATGATCGGCACCACGCACTTCATCAACGCGCTGGTCGAGGCCCGGGGGCTGGCCCCGACGGCGGCGCTGCGGCTCGGCCTTCCCGCCACGGCGTCGCTACCGCCGATGGTCGACTGGCCCGACCGGCTCGTCGCGGCCATCTCCGGGCGCGGCTACCTCGCCCACGGCGGGCACGAGTTCGACGGCAGGCCGATCTCCCCGCTCGACGAGGACGAACTGCGCCGCCACGCCGCCGACATGGCCGCACACGGCGTCCGCTCGGTCGCGATCTCGTCGGTGTTCTCGCCGGTCAACACGGAGTTCGAGCAGCGGGCAGCCGAGGTGCTCGGCGAGGAGCTGGGCTCGGACGTGCCGGTGTCGCTCTCCCACGAGATCGGGCGGGTCGGGCTGCTGGAGCGCGAGAACGCCACGATCATCAACGCGGCCCTGCGCGATCTCGCCGCGGGCATCGTCGACGGCCTCGCGGCCTCGATCGCGGGCCACGGCATCACCGCGCCGCTCTACCTCAGCCAGAACGACGGCACCCTGATGGACGTCGAGTTCGCGCGCCGCTACCCGGTGGCCACGTTCGCGTCCGGCCCGACCAACTCGATGCGCGGGGCGGCCGTGCTCTCGGGCCTGGACACCTGCGCGGTCGTGGACGTGGGCGGCACCACCACCGACGTCGGCGTGCTCACCGGCGGCTTCCCCCGGGAGGCCACGGTGGAGGTGAGCGTGGCGGGCATCCGCACCAACTTCCGGATGCCCGACGTGCTGAGCATCGGGCTCGGCGGTGGCAGCCTCGTGCGCGGGCACGGGACGGACGTGACGGTGGGGCCGGACTCCGTCGGCTACCGGCTCACCAAGCAGGCGCTCGTCTTCGGCGGCGATGTCCTCACCGCCACGGACGTGGCCGTGGCGGCGGGCCGGGTCGCGATCGGCGATCCGTCCCTCGTGGCCGAGCTCGCGCCCTCCGATGTCGCAGCGGCGCTGGAACGGATCGCCACCGACGTCGCCGACGTCGTCGACCGGATGCGGATCTCCGCCGACCCGCTACCGGTGGTGGCCGTCGGCGGCGGCTCGGTGCTGCTCCCCGACTCCTTCCCGGGCCTCGGGCCCGTGCACCGGCCGGAGCACTTCGCGGTGGCCAACGCGATCGGCGCGGCGATCGCGCAGGTCGGCGGCGAGGTCGACCGGGTGTTCGCGATCGAGCCCGGTCGTCGTGACGCCGCCGTGGACGAGGCCCGTCAGGAGGCGGTGGACCGTGCGGTGGTGGCGGGTGCCGACCCGGCCACCGTCGCGATCGTCGACTTCGACGAGGTTCCCATCCCCTACCTGCCGGGGAACGCGACCCGCATCCGCTGCAAGGCGGTGGGCGACCTGCGCATCGAGCACGTGGCCGGGCGGCACGCATGACCGGCACGCTGACCCCGCCAGTCACCGCGATCGACGTGGACGACCTGGAGTCGCTCGCCCGCGGCGCGGCCGCGCTCGGCACCGGCGGCGGGGGCGACCCGTACATCGGGCGGCTCCTCGCGGCCCAGGCGTTGCGGGAGTACGGCCCTGTCCAGCTCGTCGCGCCGGCGCAGTTGCCCGACAGCGCCACCGTCTTCCCGGTCGCGATGATGGGCGCGCCCACCGTGATGGTGGAGAAGACGCCCTCGGTGGAGCGCATCGGGCACGCGGTCGCCGCGCTCGCAGAGCACCTGGGCGTCACGCCGACGCATATCGCGTGCATCGAGGCAGGCGGGGTGAACTCCACGTTCCCGCTGGTCGCCGCGGCACAGCTGGGGCTCCCGCTGGTGGACGGCGACGGCATGGGCCGCGCCTTCCCCGAGCTGCAGATGGTGCTGCCGACGTTGCACGGCGTTGCGGCCACACCGATGTCGATCGGAGACGAGAAGGGCAATATCGGGCTGCTCACGTCCATCGACAACCACTGGGCGGAGTCCCTCGCGCGCTCGCTGACGATCACGATGGGCTGCGCTGCGATCATCTCGAACTACGTGATGACCGGCGCGCAGGCGCGCGAAGGGCTCGTGGCCGGGACGCTCAGCCTGTGCACCCGGATCGGGCGGCGTGTAGAGCAGGTGCGCGCCGAGCACGGTGACGCGGTGCGCGCGGTGGCCGACGAGCTCGGCGGTCGGGTGCTGCACACCGGCAAGGTCGTCGACGTCGCACGGCGTACCACCACCGGCTTCGCCCGCGGCAGCGCGGTGATCACCGGCGCGGGCGGCGACCTGACCCTGGAGTTCCAGAACGAGCACCTGGTCGCCCTGCGCGATGGCCGGGTGGAGGTCACCACACCGGACCTGATCATCGTGCTCGACACCGACTCGGGCGAGCCGGTCACCACCGAGGCGCTGCGGTTCGGCCACCGCGTGAGCGTGCTCGCCGCGCCCGCCGACGAACGCTGGCACTCCCCTGCCGGCATCGCGCTCGTCGGCCCGCGGTACTTCGGCTACGACACGGATCCTGTCCGCTTCGACGCCCGGGAGCAGCCGTGACGTGGACGCTGGACCCGCATTACCTGCCCGACCTCGCTCGCGGCGCGGCGCTGCTCGGCACGGGTGGCGGGGGTGACCCGCACATCGGCAGGCTCATGGTCGAGGCGGCGATCCGCGAGCACGGGCCGGTCACGGTGCTCGACCCCGACGAGGTCGACGACGCCGCGTTCGTCGTGCCGACCGCGATGATGGGCGCGCCGACCGTGATGGTGGAGAAGATCCCGCGCGGTGACGAGGCGGTGATCGCCCTGCGCACCCTGGAACGCCATCTCGGACGCTCCGCCGACGCCACGATGCCGATCGAGTGCGGCGGCATCAACTCGATGATCCCGCTGGTCGTGGCCGCGACCACCGGTCTTCCCGTGGTGGACGCCGACGGGATGGGCCGGGCGTTCCCCGAACTGCAGATGGAGACGTTCGGCGTCTACGGCGTGCCGGGCTCGCCCATGGTCGTCGCGGGCGACCACGGCGAGACGGTCACGATCGACACCGGGGCGGACAACCGGCGGATGGAGTGGCTGGCGCGCGGCGCGACCATCCGGATGGGGGGCGCGGCGCTGATCGCCGACTACCCGATGTCCGGCGCCGACGTGAAACGCACGGCGGTGCCGCGCACCCTCTCGCTCGGCCTGTCGCTCGGGCGGGCACTGCGGGAGGCCCGCGAACAGCTACGCGACCCGATCTCCGCGCTCGCCGAGGCCCTCGCCCCCACCGCTTACTCGCACCTGCGCGTGCTCTTCGCGGGCAAGGTCGCCGACGTGGAGCGCCGCACCGTCGACGGGTTCGCCAAGGGCCGGGCGCGGTTCGTCTCGTTCGACGGCACCTCGACGCTGCGCACGGTCTTCCAGAACGAGAACCTCGTAGCCGAGGTCGACGGCGTCGTGACCTGCATCGTTCCCGACCTGATCTGCGTGCTGGAAGCGGAGTCCGGGGAGCCCATCACCACGGAGACGCTGCGCTACGGGCAGCGCGTGGTGGTCGTCGGCATCTCCACCCCCGCGATCATGCGCACGTCCGAGGCGCTGGCGGTGTTCGGACCAGCCTGTTTCGGGCTGACGGAGGAGTTCCGGCCGGTCGAGGACGCCGTGCCGGTGAGCTGAGCGCTTCACCCGTTCGTGACACCCGCTTGCGACGATGCAGCGATGACCGGAGCACGCCTCGCGGCGAGCGATGTGGACGCGCTGGTGGTCGGGCTGATGTTCCTGGGGTCGGGCGGTGGCGGCGACCCCCAGCCGTTCCGGCACGCGCTGCGCGAGGCGCTGGCCGGCGCCGAGATGGTGCTGCACGATCCCGCCGACCTCGGTGACGCTCCCGTCGTCGCCGTCGGGATGCTCGGCGCCACCCGGGTGCTCACCGAGAAACTCCCGAGCGGCCGGGAGATCACCACCGCCGTGCGCGCTCTGGCCCGGTGGACCGGCGTCGAACCGGCCGCCGTCATGCCGTACGAGGCCGCAGGCCTCAACGGGGCGATGGCCGTGGCCGCCGCGTGCGAGCTGGGTCTCCCGCTGGTGGACGCCGATCTGATGGGCCGCGCGCTGCCGCGCCTCGACCAGCTCACCCGCGCCGTCGCCGGTGGCCCGGTCACGCCCTACGCGATGGCCGAGCCCACCGGCGAGATCGTGCTGGTCGACGACGCGGGGCCGGACGCGCTGGAGCGCCTCGCCCGCTCCGTCGTGGCGCAAGGCGGTGGCTGGGCAGGCGGGGCGCTCGCCCCGGTGCCGGCGACGCGCACCCGCACCGACTCCTGCGTCGGCACCCTCGCCCGGGCGCTGTGCCTCGGGCGCGCACACGCGGCTCTCGCCCGACCGACCGCGGACGAGGTCGCCGCCGCCCTGGGCGGCCGGGTGCTCGCCGCGGGGCGGACGGTGGAGATCGCCCGCCAGTCCTCGGCGTCGTTCGGCCGGGCCGGCATCGCGGTCGTGGACGACAGGCCGGCAGGCGGCGTGCTGCGCGTCGAGGCGGAGAACGAGTACCTCCTCGCCCTCCTCGACGGTGAGCCGGTGGCGAGCTGTCCCGACCTGATCTGCCTGCTCGACCGCCGCACGGCCACCCCGATCGCGGTGGACGGACTCCGGCTCGGCGACGACGTGCTCGCCGTGGTGCTGCCCGGCCCGCCGTGGTGGAGCGCGAACGCCGAGCGGCTGCGGCACGTCGACCCGCGCGCCTTCGGTCTGGACTGCGACGCCGTGCTGCTACCGGGCGCCACGGCGCCGTCCGATCTGGCGGGGATCCCGGCGTGACGGGTCCGGGCCCGCCCCCGGTCGCCCTGCGCGCGCTGCTCGCCCACCCCGACTGGGCCGGGGTGTCCGTGCTGGCCGGCGACGCCGACACGCTCTCGGCCTCGGTCCCGGTTCACGACGTGCGAACGATCCCCGATCTGCGCGCCGATCCCTCCGGCCCGCCCGGCGCACTGCTCGCCGTTGCGCTGTCGGGCGACCGGGAGGACTGGCACCTCGACGTGCTGCTGCGACGGGCGGGCGCCGCCGACGTCGCCGCGGTGATGCTGCCCGGACCGCAACCGCTGCGGACGGCGAGCCGCCTGCTCGCCGACCGCGTCGGGCTCACCGTGCTCGGCGCGGGCGATCCGCTCGCGGCTGCACTGGCCGCCACCCGCCTCCTGCGCGAGTCCGAGCAGGTCGTCGCCGAGTTGGTGACGCGCACCGCGACGGCCTGCGCCTCCGTCACGGGCGGCGTCGACGAGCTCGTGGCCGAGCTCGCCAGGGTGTGGCGCCGCCCGGTGTGGCTGCTCGACGGCAGGGGCGAGGTGGCATCGGGGCCCGAGCCGGGGCCACCCACCGGATCGTCGACGGTCACGGTGCTGCGCCGGGCCGTCGGGCCGAAGTGGCCGCTGTCGGGCTACCTGGCCGCATCGGTGCCCACGGGTATCCCGGCCGAGCTCACGGCCGTCACCGCCGGGCTGGCTGTCGCCGCCGGTGCGGTCGGGCAGCGCATGGCCGAGCAACGGCTCGCTCTGGAGCGCGACGCCCGGCTGCGCATGTCCCTGCTGGCGGAACTCGTCCAGACCGCCGCCGAGCCGGACGCGGCCACCCGGCGGCGCGCCCTGGACGCGGGCTGGCAGCTCGAGGGCTGGCACGTGGGGATCCGCATCGACGTCCCGGGCACGGTCGACCCGGTCACCACGCGCCCGGAGGTGCTGCGCGCGTTCCACACCGCACACCTGCGCGCGTTCGTCGTCGAGCAGGGCTCCGGCTGGGGTGCATGGTCGACCTTTCCCGAGGAACCGCCACCCGAGCAGTTGCAGCGCCACGCGACGGCCGCCCGCAGGGCGCAGTGGCTGCTGCGCTCGTCCCTGCCGAGCGCGATGGGGGTCGGACGCGTGCACCGTGGCGCCGCCGGGCTGGCCCGCACCCTCGGCGAGGCCGGCGACGCGGCCCGGCTGGCCGGAGCACGATCGGCAAGCGGGTACTTCGTGCACGTGGACCGGCTCGGGCTCGGTCAGCTGCTGCTGGGCTGGACCCGCACCGACACGTTCCTCCCGGCGGCCCGCTCGATGCTGGAGCCGCTGCGCGACCAGCCGGGCGACCTGCTCACCACGCTGACGGCCTACCTCGACGCGGAGTCCTCACTCACCGAGACCGCCGCGGTGCTCGGCGTCCACCGCAACACCGTGACCGCCCGGATCGCCAGGGCCCAGGAGCTACTGGGGATGGAGCTCACCGACCCCGACGAGCGGCTCGCCCTGCACCTGGCCTGCCGCAGCGTGCTGTTCCACACCTGACGGCGACGAACGGGCCACGCGAATCCGCCATCGCAGCCATCGCCGGACACTGTTGGACGTTCGGACTTCCCGAAACATAGCGTTGCAGACGAACGCGAGCCGGAAAGGACAACCACCGATGCAGTACCGAAAGATCGGGAATTCAGGACTTCGTGTCTCACGACTCGTTCTGGGCACGCTGAACGTCGGAAGTCATGAACAATTCGCTCCACTGGGCGGTCTCGACCAGCCCACCGCACAGCGTCTCATCGAGATCGCGATGGACGCCGGTGTGAACATGATCGACACCGCTGATCTCTACTCCCACGGGCAGGCCGAGGAGATCGTCGGAGCGTCCCTCAAGGGCCGCCGCGACGACGTGCTCATCGCCACCAAGGCGCGTTTCCCGTCCGGAGCCGGCCCGAACGACGCGGGGTCGTCGCGCTTCCACCTCACGCGCGCTGTGGAGGCGTCGCTGCATCGCCTCGGCACCGACTACATCGATCTGCTCTACCTGCACCAGTGGGACGGCGAGACGCCGCTGGAAGAGACGTTGCAGACCCTCGACCAGCTGGTCCGCGACGGCAAGGTCCGCTACACGGGCGTGTCGAACTTCTCCGGGTGGCAGGTCGCGAAGACCGCTGCGGTGGCCCGCGCGCACGACTTCATCCCACCCATCGCACAGCAGATCTACTACACGCCCGAGGCCCGGGAGGCCGAGTACGAGATCATCCCGGCCGCCGTCGACAGCGGCCTGGGAACGCTCGTCTGGAGCCCGCTCGGCCAGAGCCTGCTCAGCGGCAAGGTGCGGCGTGGCAGGCCCGTCCCGCCCACCACCCGGCAGGGCACGGATTGGCCCGAGCCTTACGTCGCCGACCGCGAGCGGGCGTTCGACATCATCGACGTGCTCGTCTGCGTCGCGGAGGATCGCGGGGTCTCCGTGCCTCAGGTCGTGCTGTCATGGCTGCTCAACCGGCCCGGCATCACCGGCGCGGTGTTCGGTGCCCGCAACGAGGAGCAGCTGCGCGACGACCTCGCCGCCGTCGACCTCGTGCTCACCGAGGACGAGACGCGGCAGATCGACGAGGTCACCCAGCCGGCCGTGCAGTACCCGTTCTGGCACCGGGCGATGCTCGCCACGGACCGTCCCGACCGCGGCGAGGCGCCGTATCTCGACGGATACGCATCCACCATCGCCCGGTCCTGAGCGTCGGGACGGGGCCTCGGGCTCAGTCGACGAGGGCCGACGACCGTCCCGCGGTCGCGCCGCCGATGCCCTTCCGCATCTCGGCCATGGTCTCCGTCGAGAACATCATCTTCGCGAGCAGCCGCGCCGGAGGCCGGCTCTCGGCAGTGGTGACGAAATGGACGGCCCATTGCAGGTCCGGTTCGACGAACGGACGCCGGACCAAGCCGTCCGCCTGCGGCTTGTTGGCCAGCGAAGCCGGGATCAACGCGACGCCCAGCCCACGGTGCACGAGTTCGAGGAGCATGTGCACGTCGTTGACGCTGAACGCGGTGCGCCGTACGAGACGGCGCGAGGCGAACGCGGAATCGACGATCCGGCGGGCCGTCCAGGTCGTGTCGAAGTCGACGAAGGCGTGCTCCTCGAAATCCGTCCACCCGGTGTCGTCCCGTGTCGCCAGCGCGTGGGTGGGGGCCATCACCAGCTCGAAGCCGTCGCGGGCGACCTCGAACGAGTCCAGCTCACCCCTGGCGAGCGGCGACACGAAACTGCCGGGCTGCGCCAGGAGGGCGGCGCCCAGCTCGCCGTGGTGCAGCCGATCGACGAGTGTCTGCGAGCCGAGCTGCTCGAACCGGACCGAGACACCGGGGAATCGTTCCTGGAACGTGGCGAGCAGGTCGGGCAGATCGACCAGGTCGCCCAAGCACTGCTCCGTGCCCACGCCGAGCAGCCCGGACACCTCGTCCGGCCCGGCCGCGAGCTCACGTTGAGCCGCATGCGCATCACGCAGCATGCGCCGGGCTCGCGGGAGGAACGCGTGGCCTGCAGGGGCGAGAGTGACCGTTCGCGACGTCCGGTCGAACAGTTGCGTGCGCAGTTCGCGCTCCAGCGCACGAATCGACGACGACAGCCCGGACTGCGTCACGTACATGATTTCGGCGGCCCGGGTGAAATTGAGCTCTTCGGCCACCGCGACGAAGAACTCGATCTGGCGGATGTCCATGCGCCTCCTCGTTGTTCGATGTCGCGGGTGACCGCCGAACAATCGTCTGACGAGACTGGTGATTCTACCGTCGGCTCCGCGCGGCCGAGCCCGCGATGATCCGCGCCGTCACCGCCGGGCGGAAGGACCGCCCGAACCGACCTGCTCCCACCCGCGTCGCGGCGGGCGCCCGCCGGACCGGGTGCGGTAGACGATGTAGGGACGGAAGAGGTAGCCGATCGGTGCGGTGAAGGCGTGCACGAGGCGCGTGAACGGCCAGAGCGCGAACAGTGCCATGCCGATCAGCGTGTGGATCTTGAACGCGAGACTCGACCGTGCCATCGACTCGATGTCGGGTTGGAGCACGAACAAGGACCGGAACCACGGTGAGACGGAGTCCCGGTAGTTGTGCTCCTCGCCCCCGCCTGCGCCGAGCAGGGTGGTCGTCAGCCCGGCGACGATGGCCGCCACCAGCACGACGTACATCAGCTTGTCGTTGCGGGTCGTGGCACGGAAGACGGGCCCGGTGGTGCGGCGGCGGTAGATCAGGATCCCGATCCCGACCAGCGTGCAGATTCCCGCGATGCCACCGAGCACGAACGCCTGGACGTGGTAGCCCTGCTCGGTGAGCCCGATCGCCGAGGTCCAGCTCTCCGGGATGAGCAGGCCGATCACGTGCCCGATGACCACGACGAGGATTCCGAAGTGGAACAGCGGACTGCCGATGCGCAGCAGGCGTGACTCGTAGAGCTCCGAGGAGCGGGTGGTCCAGCCGAACTTGTCGTAGCGGTAGCGCCAGATCGTCCCACCGACGAGCACCACGACCATGACGTACGGCAGCACGCCCCACAGCATCACGTCGAGCAGCGTCATCGGCGGTCTCCCTGCGTGAACGTGACCGGTGCGATCGAGAAGGGCGTGAGCTCCAGCCCCACCTGCTCACGCGGTGGTCCCCGCCGGGCCAGCTCCTTGGCCGCCGCCACGGTCTCGGGCGACGGGCCCGGCAGCAGCGCGCACACCGCGGCCACGGGCTCGGCGTAGGGCGTGCCTGCATCGCGGAGCGCGAGCCGGAGCAGTTCGAGCCCGGGGCGATGTTCCTGTAGCAACGCCAACCCGCCGGTGAGGTCGGTGGTGGCGGCGAACTCCAGCACGACGGGCAGGAAGTCGGGCAGCTCGGTTCCCGTGAGCTGTACCCCTGCCTCCCGGAAACGCGCCTTCAGTGCCGCCAGCGCCGCGCCGCGGCGCCGGGTGTCGCCGTCGGACCACCAGGTCAGGTAGAGGCAGCACCGCCTGCGCTCGTCGAAGATCGAGACGTAGTGGCGGGCGAGGTCGGTCTCGGTCTTGCCCGCGACGACGTCGAGGAAGCGCAGCAGAGGTGTCCGGGCGGGCGCATCGATGCTGGTGAGGGCCTCGCGGACCAGGGGAAAGTCGGCGCGTACCCGATGGTTGGGGTACTGCAGGCACACCGACGCCGCCTGCAGGACCACCGCGCTGTCGCGTTCGCCGCTCATTGCCCGGCCGTCCCGTCCCGACGTGGTGGGAACAGGCCGTCGGGACGGCCCCGGCCGTCCCAGTTCAGGAGGTTCACCCGGCCTCCGTGGCCGCCGGTCGGCGACACGGCATCGCTCGTCTGCCGGTCGCGCAACGCGTGGAAGGTCTCGACCGAGACCGGTGACGGTCGACCGGACGACTCACCGAACGGGCCGCTGTCGAGCATCCCGGGCCCTCCGTCGGCGTCGAGGCTGCAGGCGAGCTCCTCGAGCTGGTGGGCATCCCCCTCGTGCGCCGTGGGGATGACGTAGCGCTCCTCGTACTTGGCGATCGCGAGCAGCCGGTAGAGCTCGACGAGGTCGGCGCCGGTGGTGCCCACCGCCGTGGCGATCGACTCGTCGCTGTCACGGCCGAGCGTGACGTCGCGCATGTACGAGCGCATCGCGGCGAGCTTGAGCAGCACCTCGCGCACCGGTGCCGGGTCGCCCGCGGTGAACAGCTCCGCCAGGTATCCGATCGGTATCCGCAGCGCGTCGACGGCACCGAACAGGTTGCCGGCGTCCTCGCCGTCGTGGCCGGTCTCGGTCAGGCGGTCGACCACCGGCGAGAGCGGCGGGACGTACCAGACCATCGGCATCGTGCGGAACTCCGGATGCAGGGGCAACGCCACCCGGTAGACCTTGGCGAGGCGGTACACCGGCGAGCGGCGGGCCGCGTCCAGCCAGTCCTCCGGGATCCCGTCGTGGCGGGCCGCGGCGAGCACCTGCGGATCGTGCGGGTCCAGGAGCACGTCGAGCTGGGCGCGGTAGAGCTCCTTCTCGTCGGCCACCGATGCCGCCTCGCCGACCCGGTCGGCGTCGTAGAGGACGAGCCCGAGGTAGCGCAGCCGCCCCACGCACGTCTCGCTGCACACGGTGGGCAGGCCGACCTCGATGCGCGGATAGCAGAGGGTGCACTTCTCGGCCTTGCCCGTGCGGTGGTTGAAGTAGACCTTCTTGTACGGGCAGCCGGTGACGCACATCCGCCAGCCGCGGCAGCGGTCCTGGTCGACGAGCACGATGCCGTCCTCGGCGCGCTTGTACATCGCCCCTGACGGGCACGACGCCACGCACGACGGGTTGAGGCAGTGCTCGCAGATCCGGGGCAGGAAGAACATGAACGCCTGCTCGTAGGACAGCTTCACGGCGTCCTCGGACTCGCGCCGCAGCCGCTGGACGATCGGGTCGAGCGGGGCGAGCTCGGGAGCACCGCCCAGGTCGTCGTCCCAGTTCGCGCTCCACTCCACGGCCATCGGCTGTCCGGAGATCAACGAGCGCGGCTGCGCGACCGGGAAGTCGTCGCCGAGTGGAGCCTCGGTGAGGGTTTCGTAGTCGTAGGTCCAGGGCTCGTAGTAGTCCTGGATCGTCGGCAGCACCGGGTTGGCGAAGATCGAGAAGAGCTTTGCGCACCCGGCCACCGGCGCGCAGCGCGAGGCGGCCACGCCGGTTGCGCACCCAGCCGCCGCGCCAGCGTTCCTGGTCGGCGAACCGCCGCGGGTAGCCCTGACCGGGACGCGTCTCGACGTTGTTGAACCAGACGTACTCGGTGCCCGCGCGGTTGGTCCATGCCTGCTTGCAGGTGACCGAACACGTGTGGCATCCGATGCACTTGTCGAGGTTCATGACCATGGCCATCTGCGCCATCACGCGCATGTCAGTACCTCACCGTCTGCTCGCGGCGGCGCACGACCGTGACCTCGTCGCGCTGGTTGCCGGTGGGGCCGAGGTAGTTGAAGGCGAAGGAGAGCTGCGCGTAGCCACCGATCAGGTGCGTGGGTTTGAGCATGATCCGGGTCAGTGAGTTGTGGATCCCTCCGCGTCGCGCGGTCGTCTCGGAGAGCGGGACGTTCACCAGCCGCTCCTGCGCGTGATAGACGAACGACGTGCCGGTGGGCAGGCGATGGGTGACGATCGCGCGCGCCACCAGCACACCGTTGCGGTTGACCGCCTCCACCCAGTCGTTGTCGCGCACCCCGATCGCGGCCGCGTCGGCCTCGCTCAGCCACACGGTCGGGCCGCCGCGGGACAGCGAGAGCATGAACAGGTTGTCCTGGTACTCGGAGTGGATGGACCACTTCGAGTGCGGCGTCAGATAGCGCACGGTCACCGACGTGCCGCCGGAGTCGCCGATGCGTGGCTCGCCGAACAACCGGTGCATGTCCAGGGGCTGACGGAAGACCGGCAGCGTCTCACCGAACTCGTGCATCCACTCGTGGTCGAGCAGGAAGTGCATGCGCCCGGTGAGCGTGTGCCACGGCTTCCGCCGCTCGACGTTGACGGTGAACGGCGCGTAGCGCCGCCCTCCGGTCTCGCTCCCCGACCACTCCGGGCTCGTCAGCACCGGCACCGGGCGGGCCTGGGTGTCGGCGAACGAGATCCGCCGTTCCTCGCTGCCCTCCGCGAGATCCGCGAGTCGCTTTCCGGTTCGCCGTTCGAGCTCACGGAACCCCGCAACGGCGAGCCTGCCGTTCGTCGTGGCCGAGAACGCGAGGATCGCCTCGGCCATCTTGGCGTCGGTGTCGATCGCCGGGCGCCCCGCACCCGCCCCTTCCGGCATGACGCCGCCGCTGGCCGCCAGGTCGGCGACCTCCGCGTCCGGGTGGTAGGTGACGCCCTTGGTGCTGATCCCGAGCCGTTCCACGAGCGGACCGACCGTCGCCATCTTGTCCGCGACCGCCGCGTAGTCGCGTTCCACGACCACGAACCCCGGCATGGTGCGCCCGGGCGCCGCCTCGACCTCGCCGGCCCGCCAGTCCCGGACCTCTCCGCCGGGCTGCGCCGTCTCACCGGGCGTGTCGTGCTGCAGCGGCGCCGCGACGACGTCGCGACGGGTGCCGAGCCGGACCGCGGCGAGCTCGGAGAACCGGCGGGCGATGGCATGGAAGGCGTCGAAGTCGGTGCGGGACTCGAACGGTGGATCGATCGCCGGGCTGAACGCGTGCACGAACGGATGCATGTCGGTGGTGCTCAGATCGTGCTTCTCGTACCAGGTGGCCGCGGGCAGCACGACGTCCGACAGCAGCGTGGAGCTGGTCATCCGGAAGTCGAGCGAGAGCAGCAGGTCGAGCTTGCCCTGCGGCGGTGTCTCCCCGCGCCATCGCACGTCGCGGGGGCGCAGGTCGGGAGGGGCCTGCTCGGCGAGCAGGTTGTCGTGCGTGCCGAGCAGGTGCCGCAGGAAGTACTCGTCGCCCTTGGCCGACGAGCCGAGCAGGTTGGCGCGCCACAGCGTGAGGCACCGCGGCCAGTTCGCCGGCGCATCGGGATCCTCGACCGCGAACCGCAGGCTGCCGTCCTGCAGCCTGCGCGTGACGTACGCGGGCACCTCCTCCCCCGCAGCGGCAGCCTCGTCGGCGACGTCGAGCGGGTTGCGGTCGAACTGCGGATACGACGGCATCCAGCCCAGCCGCGCCGACAACGCGACCGCATCCATCGTGTGCATCGCGGAGAGGCGGCCCCGCGCGAGCGGTGAGGCGAGAGCGTCGGCGCGGTAGCGGTCGTAACGCCACTGGTCGGTGTGCGTGTACCAGTACGCCGTGCCGATCATCGTGCGTGGCGGGCGCTGCCAGTCGGCCGCCATCGCCATCGTCGCCCAGCCGCTTGCCGGACGGCACTTCTCCTGCCCGACATAGTGCGCCCAGCCGCCGCCGTTGCGGCCCATCGACCCGGTGAGCATCAACAGCGCCAGCACCGCCCGGTAAGTGGCGTCACCGTGGAACCACTGGCAGATGCCGCCGCCCATGATGATCATGGTGCGGCCCTGCGACTCCTCGGCGTTCCGCGCCATCTCCCGCGCCACCTGCACGGCCTGGGCCGCAGGCACCGAGGTGATCGGCTCCTGCCACGCCGGGGTGCAGGGTTCTGCGTGGTCGTCGTATCCGGACGGCCAGGTGCCGGGCAGGCCCTCGCGGCGCACGCCGTACTGGGCGAGCATCAGGTCGAACACGGTGGTGACGAGCCGCCCGCCCACCTCGACGACCGGGACGCCCCGGTGCATCACGGCGCCCGATCCGTCGAGTGCGTCGAAGCGTGGCAACAGCACCTCGACCGCACGGTCCGTTCCGGCGGCGGTCAGCTGCGGGACGACACCGGCGAGGTCGAGGTTCCAGCGCCCGATCCCGGACTCGGCGTGGCGAAAGCCCAGCGACCCGTTCGGCACCACGGCCTCTCCGGTGCGCGAGTCGATCAGCACGGTCTTCCACGCGGCCTCCGCGGACTCGTCCCCGAGGTCGGCGGCGGTAAGGAAACGGCCCGGTACGAAGCCGCCGTCCTGCCTGTCGAGCGTCACCAGGAACGGCATGTCCGTGTACTGCGACACGAAGTCGGTGAAGAACGGCACCGAGCGCTGCACGAAGAACTCGGTGAGGATCACATGCCCCATGGCCATCGCCAGCGCGCCGTCCGTGCCGGGCTGGGCGGGCAGCCACGTGTCGGCGAACTTCGTGTTGTCGGCGTAGTCCGGCGAGACCACGACGACCTTCTGCCCCCGGTAGCGCGCCTCGGCCATCCAGTGGGCGTCCGGCGTGCGGGTGATCGGCACGTTCGAGCCCCACATCAGCAGGTACGTGGCGTTCCACCAGTCCCCGGACTCCGGGACGTCGGTCTGGTCGCCGAACACCTGCGGTGAGGCGACCGGCAGGTCGGCGTACCAGTCGTAGAACGACGTCATGGACCCGCCGATCAGCTCGATGAAGCGCGAGCCGGCCGCGTGGCTCACCATCGACATCGCCGGGATCGGCGAGAAGCCCGCGATCCGGTCGGGTCCGTAGGTGGCGATCGTGTGGACGTGAGCAGCGGCGACGATCTCGACGGCCTCGTCCCACGTCGCGCGGACGTGGCCGCCCTTGCCCCGCGCGCGCTGGTAGCGCCGCCGCTTGTCGGGGTCGCCCGTGATCTCCGCCCACGCCGCGACCGGGTCCCCGAGCCGCGCCTTCGCCTCCCGGTACATCTCGGCGAGCACACCCCGCACGTACGGGTACCGCACCCGGGTGGGCGAGTAGGTGTACCAGGAGAAGGCGGCGCCACGAGGGCAGCCGCGCGGCTCGTACTCCGGGGAGTCCGGCCCGACCGACGGGTAGTCGGTCTCCTGGCTCTCCCAGGTGATGATCCCGTCCTTGACGTAGACCTTCCACGAGCACGAACCGGTGCAGTTGACCCCGTGGGTCGAGCGGACGACCTTGTCGTGGCTCCACCGGTCGCGGTAGAAGACGTCACCGTCGCGGCCGCCCTCGCGGTAGACCGCACGCAGGTCGTCGGACACGGAACGGCGGGTGAAGAAGCGCCCCGTTCGCAGTAGAGCATCGACGACCGGTCCGTCGGTCGCCTCCCGATCGCCTCCTCGGACCGCCATCCGGGCCTCCCCAGGGATGTGATCACCATCACAATACAGCCACCTTTGGTACTACGCTGGCTCGCTGACCTGGACGGACGCGCCGCGAGGAGGCGAGATGGCCAAGCCGACGAGCGCGGAGGCGGCCCTCGATGCCCAGCCCCCGCCGGGCCCGCTGGCGTCGTACTTCCCCGGCTATTTCGCGATGGTCATGGCCACGGGGATCATCGCGATCGGGTGCCGGTCGCTCGGCATCCCCTGGCTCGGCGAGGTGCTCTACGTCATCGCCGCCGTGGCCTACGTCGTCATCGCGGCGCTCACGACAGCCCGGCTCGTCCGCTACCCGAGGCTCGTGACGGCCGACATCACGAGTCACGCCAAGGGCTTCGCGTTCACCACCGCCGTGGCAGGCACGGAGGTGCTCGGCGCGGCGAGCCTGATCCTCTTCGGCTGGTGGCAGCTCGCCCTCGCCCTGTGGTGGGTCGGGGTCGCGCTCTGGGCGGTGCTGGTCTACACGACCCTCATCGCGGTCGTGCTGTCCGTGGAGAAACCCGGCTTCGGCGCCATCAACGGAACATGGTTCCTGCTCACCGTCTCGACCGAATCGATCGCCGTGCTCGGCGCACTGCTGCTACCGCAGATCGGCGGTGAAGCGCTCGCCTTCGCCTGCCTCGCGTTCTTCTGCCTCGGAATCCTGCTCTACGTGATCGTCATGACGATGATCTTCACGCGCTGGACCTTCTACCGCCTCCGCCCTGCCGACGAGGATCCACCGACCTGGATCGCCGCCGGCGCCGTGGCGATCACCACCCTGGCGGGCTCGAACCTGCTTCTCGCCCGCACGGCGGACCCTCTGCTCGAACGTATGGCACCCGCGATCGAACTGTTCGTCGTACTGGCGTGGGCGACCGCGACGTTCTGGTTCCCGCTCATGATCGCGATCGGCGTGTGGAAACACATCGTGAACCGCTTCCCGCTGCGCTATCACCCCTCGTACTGGGCGCTGGTCTTCCCGCTGGGCATGTATGCGGTCGCCACCGTCAAGATGAGGCTCGCGATCGAGCTCGGCATGCTCGCCTGGCTACCCGTGGTCGCGCTGGCGATCGCGCTGGTCGCGTGGGCGGCAACCTTCTTCGGCCTCATCCACCACGTCACGCGCGCTACGACCGCCGGTTGACCCGGCATCCCCGCCACGCTCGAGCGGCTCACCGTCGTCGCGACGAAGCATGATGGTCTCCATGGTGGCGTGGCCGGTGACCGCGACGGTGCAGGAGACCCTCGGGGCCGCCGGGGTGTGGCGCGGCGCCGAGCTCATGCTCGATGCGGCCGTGACGATCGCCAGCCCCAGCTGGTGGGGAGCGGACTCTCGGCGATGGTCGGTGCGCTCACCCGTTCCCGACCGGTTGGCGGGCACCGCAGCGTTCGTGAAGCTCATGGAGCCGCACGCGCACGCCTACGTCGATCTCGCGACGGCGTTCGCCCTCGCCCGGGAAGCGGGCGAGGCCGGGATCGGGCCCCGCGTCCACCTCGCCGACGTCGACCGCGGTCTGCTCGTGATGGAGGACCTCACCGAGCTCGCCGCCACCGCCACACTCGACCGGTTCGACGACCTCGACCGCGTCGAGCAGCTCGTGGCGCTGCGGCGGGAGGTGCACGGCCTCCCCGGCTGCACGCGCCGCGCCACGGTCTTCGACGACATTCGCGACGCACACCGGCTCGTCGTCGACGCCGGCGGCGCGCTGCCGGAGGACTTCCCGTGGATGGTGCGCATGCTCGGCACGGCCGAGGAGCGGATCGCAGCGAGCGGCTACGACCTCGTGCCCTGCCACGGCGACGGCAACGTCTCCAACGTCCTCATCGCACACGGGGACGGGAGCCTTCGGCTCGTCGACTGGGACTGCGCGGCGCTCATGGACCCGCTGCAGGACCTCGGCGTGCTGCTGCAGGAACTGGGTACGTCCGACGTCGACGCCCGGGCGGTGTTCGAGATGTACTGGGGCACCTCGGACGACGCCCTGTTCGACCGGTGCCGCGTGTACGGCATCGCCGACGCGGTCCGCTGGGGCCTCGTCGGCGCCTACGCCGACGCCGCGCGCCCGGGCACCCACGAGTACGCGAAGTTCTCCGGCTGGCAGTTCCTGCGCGCCCGGGCGGGCCTGCGCGACCCACATCTCGATGACAGGCTGCGGAGCCTCTAGTGGCGGCATGCTCATGACTGACGACACCGTGGGCCGTGTCCTCGGCACGGCCCGCACCGACGCCGAACGCGCGGTGGAGAAGGCGCTGGGCGCCGTCACGGCCTGGTCCGGCAGGCACATCCGGTACGCACCCGTCTCCGGTGGCCTGCAGAACAGCAACTGGTGCGTCACGGTGGAGGGCGCGCCCAGCCGATACTTCATGAAGATCCCCGGCGCAGGCAGCGAGGCCTTCATCGACCGCGAGGTCGCGAACCAGGCGGCCCGGCTGGCGGCCGGCTTGGGGATCGGGCCGGGGATGGTGCTCTTCGACGCCGGCAGCGGGGTCGAGGTGGCCGAGTTCCTCGAGGACTACCGGGCCTGCACCACCGGCGACTTCACGCAGCCCGAGCTCGCGCACCAGGTGATCACGCTCTACCGGACGCTGCACTCGGGCGAGCCGCTCTCCCTCACCAAGACCGTCTTCGCCATGATCGACGAGCACCTGGACCAGGTGCGGGAGCTAGGGGCCGCCCTGCCGGCGGGCACGGACCTGATCCTCGCCGAGTACGCGGTGGCCAGGAGGGCGCTCGAGGCCACGGGCGTGGACCTCGTGCCGTGCCACAACGACTCCAAGCCCGGCAACTTCCTCATCGGCACCGGGGACGACACCCTGCCGATGAAGATGATCGACTTCGAGTTCGCGTCCAACAACGACCGCGCCTACGACCTGGCGGTGCTCGTCACGGAGATGTTCTTCGGCGAGCGGCAGACTCTGGAGCTCGTCGAGAGCTACTACGGCTCCGCCACCCGTGCCCTGACCGCGCGGGTGCAGCTGTTCACCGCCCTGGCCGACCTCAAATGGGGCCTGTGGGGATGTCTGCAGAGCAGGCTGAACCAGGCATGGGACTTCGACTACCACAAGTACGGGCTCTGGAAGCTCATGCGGTGCCGGATGAAGATCGCCGACGACCGCTGGCCGGGCTGGCTCACGGCCGTCTGACCAGCTCTCGCGGGTCACCCGAGCGACAAGTCCGACGAAACCGTCAGCGAGCTACATACAGCGCGTGTACGGGCACAGAGGCACGAAATCCCGGTACCGTCGTTGACATGAGCACGCCCGGCCCCCGTCCCATGCGCATCGGCAATGCGGAGCGGGAAGCGGCCGTGCGTGCCCTCGGGGAGCACTACGCGCAGGGCCGGCTCGACCAGGAGGAGTACGAGGAGCGCACGACCGCCGCGTACGCCGCCCGCACCAGCGATGACCTCGTGCCGCTCTTCGAGGATCTCCCCCGCGACGAGCAGACCACCACCGTGCTGCCTGCGCCCACCGTCGCCACGCCCGCCCGCCGTGACTCGCGTGACCCCGAAGCGCCGTACGGACGCGAGCCGACGACCGGGATGCCCTACTCCGATCGGTACAAGGTCGTGGCCGGCGTACTGCAGCTGCTGCTGCCGTTCGGGATCGGGCGGTTCTACACCGGCCACATGGGGATCGCCGTCGCCCAGCTGCTGCTGTCGTTCGTCGTCATCGGCGTGGTCTGGGCCTTCATCGACGGCATCGTGATCCTCGCCGGGCGGCCCACCGACCCGCGTGGACGTCCCCTGCGTCCCTGATCCGTCGCGCCCCTTACTCCTTCTGGCGCTTCCGCTCAGCGAAGCGCGTGGGCCTGTCCTGCCACGGGGCGTCCGCCGGCCGTGCCGCTGCGGGCACACCGGCGATGGCATGGGCGGCGAGCACCCCGGCCACCGTCGCCCCGTTGACGATCGTGCCCGAGAGCACCATCCGCACCGCGACGGACAGCGAGATCCAGCGGGTGGACAGGTCCGCCTCCTCGTCGTCACCCAGCTCCGGGCGGCCGACCTCGGTGAGGTCACGCGCGAGGTACACCCGCACCGACTCGTCGGAGAAGCCCGGGGAGGCCACGACGTCGACCAGCGTGGACCACTCGGCGGCGGCCAGCCCGGCCTCTTCCGCGAGTTCCCGCTTCGCGGTGTCGAGCGGGTTCTCCCCGTCGACGTCGAGCAGGCCGGCGGGCAGCTCCCAGAGCCGCCGTCCCACCGGGTGGCGGTACTGGTGGATCACCATCAGCCGGTCGTCGGCGTCCAGGGCCGCGATCGCGACGGCTCCCGGGTGCTCCAGGATCTCCCGGACGGCGACGCCCCCGCCGGGCATCACCACCTCGTCGGCGCGCAGCGCCATCACCGCGCCGGCATAGATGTCGTTGCTCGCCTTGACCGGGAAGTCGTGACGCGGGGCGGTCATGACGGCGCTCCGTTGACCCCAGCTGCCGCGCGTTCGCGGGCGGGCAGCTCCACCGGCAGCCGGTCGGCGGCCCGGTAGTCGAGAGCGGCCCGGACGAACGCGCTGAACAACGGGTGCGGACGCGTCGGGCGGCTCTTGAGCTCGGGGTGCGCCTGGGTGCCGACGAAGAACGGATGGACATCGACCGGCAGTTCGACGAACTCCACCAGCGTGCCGTCCGGCGAGGTGCCGCCGAACACCAGGCCGGCCTCCTCCAACCGTTTGCGATAGGCGTTGTTGACCTCGTACCGGTGCCGGTGCCGCTCCGACACCTCCCGGGTGCCGTACGCCCCCGCGACCACGGTGCCGGCACCGAGGGTGGCGGGGTAGGCCCCGAGCCGCATCGTGCCGCCCATATCGCGCTGACCTGCGACGACGTCACGCTGGTCGGCCATCGTCGAGATCACCGGATGCGGCGTGCGCTCGTCGAACTCGGAGGAGTTGGCGTCGCTCAGGTTCCCGAGCGAGCGCGCTGCCTCGATCACCATGCACTGCAGCCCGAGGCACAGGCCGAGGACGGGGATGCGGCGCGTGCGGGCGTGCCGGACGGCGCCGAGCTTGCCCTCGATCCCCCGCACACCGAAGCCGCCGGGGATCAGGACGCCGTCCATGCCCTCCAACGCGGCCGCCGCACCCGCGGGGGTGCGGCACTCGTCGGACTGCACCCACACGATCTCGACGCGCGCGCGATGGGCGAACCCGCCCGCTCGCAGCGCCTCCGTGACCGAGAGGTAGGCGTCGGGGAGGTCGACGTACTTGCCGACGAGCGCGATCCGCGCCGTCTCGTCGGGATGGTGGACGCGGTCGAGCAGGTTGCCCCACACCGTCCAGTCGACGTCCCGGAAGGGCAGCGAGAGCCTGCGCACCACGTACGCGTCGAGCCCCTCCCGGTGCAGCACGCGGGGGATGTCGTAGATCGAGGGCGCGTCGGGGGCGGCGACGACACCATCGGTTTCCACGTCGCACATGAGGCTGATCTTGCGCTTCATGTCGTCCGGGATCTCCCGGTCGGCACGCAGCACCAGCGCGTCGGGCTGGATACCGATGTTGCGCAGCGCCGCCACCGAGTGCTGCGTCGGCTTCGTCTTGAGCTCCCCCGACGGGGCGAGGTAGGGCACCAGCGAGACGTGCAGGAAGAAGCAGTTGTCCCGGCCCACGTCGTGACGGACCTGGCGGACGGCCTCCAGGAACGGCAGCGACTCGATGTCGCCGACCGTGCCGCCCACCTCGGTGATCACGATGTCGGGCGTGATCCCGTCCTCGTCGGGCTCGCCCATGGCGAGGATGCGGTCCTTGATCTCGTTGGTGATGTGCGGGATGACCTGGACCGTGTCGCCGAGGTACTCGCCACGGCGCTCCTTGGCGATCACGGACGAGTAGACCTGGCCGGTGGTGACGTTGGCGTTGCCGTGGAGGTTCCGGTCGAGGAAGCGCTCGTAGTGGCCGATGTCGAGGTCGGTTTCGGCGCCGTCCTCGGTGACGAAGACCTCGCCGTGCTGGAAGGGGTTCATCGTGCCCGGATCCACGTTCAGGTAGGGATCCAATTTCTGCATGATGACCCGGAGGCCGCGAGATGTGAGCAATTGCCCGAGGCTCGAGGCGGTCAGACCCTTACCCAGCGAGGACGCGACCCCGCCGGTGACGAACAGATGACGCGTCGCGCGAGGCTGCACGGGGTTTCAGGGTACATAGGACGCGCGGCGCCGGCCGCTCCCACCCGCCACTTGCGACACGCTTCGCCCCTTTTGCGGTGCAAAAATCACCAAAGGTGAGATCCCGACCGCCCACCGTGATCGGGTGTCACGCCGCGGGCGCCGCGCCGTCGGCGGCCGTCGTAGCGGTGCCGTAGCGGCCCGCACGCCCGTCGAGCTGCTCGCGCAGCGCCAGCACCGCCGAGACCTGACCGGCGCCGGTCTGCACGTCGTCGACCGTGGAGAGCGAGGCGGTGACGTTCGGGTCGGCCCTGGCCACCCCCACGGGCCCGGTCGCGTCGGCCGAACCCGTGCGGCCCGCCAGCACCGCACCACCTCCGGCCCGGTCGAGCTGCGCCGCCAGGCGCGCCGTGACGGCTGCCGCGTCGGCGCCGTCGATGCCCGGGACGGCGCCGCCGGTGAGCACGAGCACCAGGTCGGCCGGGCGGGGCCGTTCCCCCGGCGTGACGAACCCGGTGGACATGAGCCCGGTGAGCACCGCGTCGGCCTGCTCCGGCGTGACCTGCCCGGACGACTTCAGCAGGACACCACTCAGGAGACCACCCACCAGGCTGCCGGTGTCGGACGCAGCAGGCAGTTGCGCTCCGGTCGGCAGCAACTGTGAGGTCAGCTCACGAAGCTGGTCGGCACGCGCTGGGTCGCCGACGGCGTCGGTCAGGGCGATCTCGCCGCCGATGGTGGCTCCTGACGGCCCGAGCAGCGCCCGCACGGCGTCGCGGTCGGCGGGGTCGGCGCCCACGGTCACCAGCGCGACGGTGCGGCCCTGCAGCAACCCCCGGACCGCCGCCGGGCCGGTGCGCCGCGCGAACTCGTCGGCGCCGCGCTGGGCGGCGGCCAAGGCATCACGCTGCGCCGTCAGCGTCTGGACCTGCCCGCCCAGATCGTCGGCCCGAGCGGCGACGGCCGAGAGCAACCGGTCCGACACACCGCTCGCACCCAGCACGACGCCGACCGCGAGCGCGAGGAACACGGCACCGATCGACACCGCGTGGTAGCGAAGGGAGATCACCGCAGCCATCCCGTGACGTAATCGAGGAGCGCTCTCCAGCTCTGGCTCAACCACGTCACCGCGGCATCGCCCGCGTGCGACACGAGCAGGGCGGTGGCGAGCGCCACCAGCGCGGCGACGACCATCAGCAGGATCGCCCCGAACGTGATGCGGCTGCGGTAGAGCGTGGCGATCACCCGGCCGTCGACGAGGATGCCGCCGAGCTGCAACCGCGTGAGGAACGTCGAGGCGTTGCTTCCCGAACGCCCGCGATCGAGGAACTCGGCCATGCTCGCGGACAGCCCCACGGTGACCACCAGCGACGCACCGTCGTGCGCGGCGATCAGCAGCGCGAGGTCCTCGGCGTTGGCCGTGCTCGGGAACGTCACCGCCCCGGCCCCGAGATCCTGCACGCGGTGCAGGCCAGGGGCGTGACCGTCGGCGAATGCCGGGACGACGACGTCGGCGCCGCAGGTGAGCGCCTCTGTGGACACCTCGCTCGGGTCGCCGACGATCAGCTGCGGCCGGTATCCGGCCGCGAGTAGCACGTCCGCCCCGGCCCCGACCCCCACCAACACCGGCCGCTGGTCCCGGATGAAGTGTTTGAGCCGCGCGAGCTCCGCCGCGTGGTCGAACCCGGCGGCGACCACGAGCACCTGCCGGCCGGCCAGCTCGACCTCGACCTGGGGGACACCCGCGCCGTCCAGCAGCATCGCGCGCTCGCTGCGCATGAACTCGATGGTGTTGGCCGCGAACGCCTCGAGCTGGTGGCTGAGCCCGGACTTCGCCTCCACCATGGCGTCGGCCACCATGTCGGCCGTCTGCTCGACGCCATCGGCGAGGCGCAGCTCGCCTGCGTACACGATGCCGTCGAGCAGCCGGATGCGGCTGCCGTCCTTGATGGCGTGCAGCGCCTCGGCGCCGACGTCGTCGACCAGCATGATCCCCGCGTCGATGAGCGCTTCCGGGCCCAGGTTCGGGAACCGCCCGGAGATCGACGGGGACGCGTTGACGACGGCCACCACTCCCGCCGCGACGAGGGCGTCGGCGGTGGCTCGATCGAGGTCGACCTGGTCGAGCACCGCGATCTCCCCCGGTTTGACGCGGCGGAGCAGACCGTCGGTGCGCCGGTCGACCCGCGCAGTGCCCGCGAGCCCCGGGAGCACGGGCCGCGAGCGGTGCAACAGACCGGAGATCTTCATTCCAGGCACCCCCCTTCCATGGTGGCACTGTGGCATCCGGCGCTGTCGACACGACGAAGGCACGCCGAGCGATCACCCGCACGCACGGGGCGGGACGAACAGGACTATCAGGCGCGAGTAGCCGCTCTCCGGCGACTCTTCGCCCCAGCGCTGCCCGCTCCGGCGCTCTTCGGGCCGGCGCCGTTCACGGCAGCGCGACCCGCCGCCGCGCGGTCGGCCTCACGGTGGGCCCGGGCCGCTCCCAGCAGCTCCTCGGCATGGGCGCGGCCGGTGTCGGTGTCGTCGAGCCCTGCCAGCATCCGCGCGAGCTCGACGATGCGGTCGCTCTCGGCCAGCGTGCGCACCCGGCTACGGGTGGGGCCACCGCCGTCGCGCGCCGACTTGTCGACCACGAGATGCCGGTCGGCGTAGGCGGCGACCTGGGGCAGGTGCGTCACCACGATCACCTGGTGGCGCGCCGCGAGCCGGGCCAGCCGACGCCCGATCTCCACCGCGGCCCGGCCGCCGACGCCCGCGTCGACCTCGTCGAACACCATCGTGGGCACGGGGTCGGCCCCCGCGAGCGCCACCTCCAGCGCCAGCATCACGCGCGAGAGCTCTCCGCCGGACGCTCCCCTGTGCAGGGGCAGCGGCGAGGCACCCGTGTGCGCCACCAGCCGCAGCTCCACCTCGTCGACGCCGTCGGTGCCGGCCACGAGCGTGGCGGACCCGACCAGGAGCGCGTCGGCCGCACCGGGCCCGGCCTCGCGTGGGACAACGGCGACGAGCAGCCGCGCATCGGCCATCGCCAGCCCGCCCAGCTCGGCGGTGGTGTCGGCCGCCAGCCGGGCGGCGGCCTCGGTGCGGGCGGCGGTGACGGCCGCAGCGTGCTCGGCCAGCTCGACGCCCAGTGCGTCGCGGCGCGCGGCGAGCGCCGCGAGTGCCTCGTCGGACGTGTCGAGCCCGGCCAGCCGCTCCTCCGCAGCCTCGACCCAGGCGATCACGCCGTCGATGTCGGCGGCGTACTTGCGGGTGAGCGCCTTGAGCTCGGCCTGCCGCGACAGCACGGACGCCAGCCGCTCCGGATCGGCGTCGAGCCGGTCGAGGTAGCCGGTGAGCTCGGTGCCGACATCGCCGAGAAGCGCGAGCACCTCTTGCAACCGCGTGTCGAGCATGGTGAGCGCCGGGTCGCCCGCGCCGGCGAGACGGTGGCGCGCGTCGCCGATCAGCGCCAATGCGCCCGGCGCGTCCGGGTCGCCGTCCTCGGGGCCGATGAGCGCGAGCTGGGCACCGGCGGCGACCTCGCGCAGCTCGTCGGCCGCGGACAGCCGGTGGGCCAGCTCGGTCAGCTCGACGTCCTCACCGGGCTGAGGGTCGACCGCCCTGATCTCGGTGAGCCCGTGGCGCAGCAGGTCGGCCTCCTGGGCGAGCCGCCGCGCCCCGTCCCGCCGCTCGACGAGCTCGGCGGCCACGCGCTGCCACTCGGCCCGCACGGCCCGGTAGCGCTCCAGCGGCTCGGCCACGACGTCGCCGGCGAAGCGGTCCAGCAAGGCCCGCTGCTCGGCCGGGCGCAGGAGCCGCAGTTGGTCGTTCTGACCGTGGACGGCGAGCGTGACCTCGGCGAGCCGGGACAGCACCCCGACCGGAACCGACCGCCCGCCCAGGTGCGCCCTGGACCGGCCGTCGGCGCTGACGGTGCGGACCGCGATGAGGGTGCCGTCCTCGTCGGCGTCGGCACCCACCTCGTCGGCGACCTTGAGCGCCGCGGGGTCGGCGCTGAAACGCCCCTCGACGACGGCTCGACGTGCGCCGTCGGCCACGCGCGAGGACTCCGCCCGCCCGCCGCCGAGCAGCGACAGCCCTGTGACGACCATGGTCTTGCCCGCACCTGTCTCACCGGTGAGCACCGTGAGCCCCGGATCCAGGTCGAGCGTTGCGTCGTCGATCACGCCGAGGCCCTGGATCCGCATCTCGGCCAGCATGGGGCGAAGCGTACGGCGCCGGCCCGACAACGCCTCAGCTACCGGACTGCGGCGCGCCGCGCCATCCCCTGACGGGCAGGTCGAACTTGCGCACCAACCGGTCCGCGAAGGGCTGCCCGTCCAACCGCACCATCCGCACCGGGTCGTTGCTGCGGGCGAGCTCGACGCGCGCCGCGGGCGGCAGCACCACGTTGCGCCGCCCGTCGCATTCCAGGACGGCAGGCGGGCCGGCCGGGTCGACCTCGATCGCCACCTCGGTGTCCGGCGCGACCACCATCGGCCGGGAGAACAGCGCATGCGCGTTGCTCGGCACCAGCAGCAGCGCCTCCACCTGGGGCCACACCAGCGGCCCACCCGCGGAGAACGCATAGGCGGTGGAGCCGGTTGGAGTGGCGCAGATCACTCCGTCGCACCCGAAGGCCGATACCGGCCGGCCGTCGACCTCGAGGACCACCTCGAGGATCCGCTCCCTGCTGGACTTCTCGACGGTCGCCTCGTTGAGCGCCCACGAGCGGACCAGCACGTGCCCGTTGAGGCGCGCGACGGCGTCGATCGTCATGCGTTCCTCGACGGAGTACTTGCCGTCCACAACCGCGTCGAGGGCCTCGCCCAGCGATTCCTCCTCGGTCTCGGCCAGGAACCCGACCCGTCCGAGGTTCACCCCGAGCAGCGGGACGCCCACCGGACGGGCCATCTCCGCGGCCCGCAGCAGTGTGCCGTCGCCACCGAGCACGAGCACCACCTCAGCGCCCTCGGCACAACCGGGTCGCCCTTCGACGATGCGGGGGGTGAGCGAGGCGGGCAGGTCGCCGTTCTCCACCTCGGCCCACTCCTCGCCGATCACCCGGAGCCGGACGCCGGACGCGGCGAGGCGGTGCGCCACCGCCGCAGCCGTGCGCCGGTTCTTCTCCCGCCCGGCGTGCAGGACGACCAGAATCTCCCTGGTCACGGACCCTCCTCGATCGCCCTGGCCAGCACCAGGTCCTCGGCGTCCTCGCCATGTCGCGACAGCCGAAGGAAGTACTCCACATTTCCGGACGGGCCGGGCAAGGGGCTCGCCACCGCACCGCGCAGCACCAGCCCCAGCGCCCGCGCCGCGGCCGCCACCTCGGTGAGGGCCGCGAGCCGCAGGCCGGGGTCGCGCACCACCCCGCCGACGCCGAGCCGCTGGCGGCCCACCTCGAACTGAGGCTTGACCATCGGCAGCAGCTCACCGTCGGCGCTCGTGCACGCCGTGAGAGCGGGCAGCACGGTGCGCAGCGAGATGAACGACAGGTCGGCGACGACCAGGTCGGCCGGGCCACCGATCGCGTCGGGTTCCAGCGCGCGCACGTTGGTGCGGTCGTGCACCTGCACGCGGGCGTCGCTGCGCAGCCGCCACACCAGCTGCCCGTACCCGACGTCGACGGCCACGACCTGCGCGGCGCCTCGATCGAGCAACACGTCGGTGAACCCACCGGTGGACGCACCGGCGTCGAGGCATCGCAACCCGGTGACGTCCGTGCCGAACGCGTCGAGCGCGCCGATCAGCTTGTGCGCGCCACGGGACGCCCACTCGCGCTCATCGCCCGCGGTGACGGTGACAGGTGTGTCCGGGTCGACGACCGTGGCGGGCTTGCCTGCCGGCACCCCGCGAACGACGACCCGGCCCTGCTCGATCAGCTCGCTCGCCTGCTGTCGCGAACGGGCGTAACCGCGGCGTACCAGCTCGGCGTCGAGACGACGTCGGGTGACCACCGTCACGCAGCGCCGGAAGTTCCCGCGGCGAGTGCCTCGCCAAGCGCGGCGTGCACCCGCTCGAACGCCTCCACGTGCTCGGCGAGCGGCCGGTCGCCCAGACCGTCGAGACCCGCCATTGCGCGGGAGACGATCTCCTGCGGATCGGCGGGCCCTGGCGGAGGGCCCGGCTTGGGCACGGTCATCGGTGCTGCGCTCCCGCATCGTCGGTGCCGGTGTCGCCGCGCGCCCCACGGGCTGCGGGCGCAGCGGCGCCGGTAGCGCCCACGGTAGCCGAGCCGGAGCCAGGCGTGCCGAGCCCGAGCGCACGCAGCGCCCGCTCGGCGACGGGGCCGTCGGCAACGACGGTTGCCGCACCGCCGCCCGCCGCCCAGTGCACCGCGCACAGCGTGCGGAGGGCGTCCAACGGCTCCGTGCCGTCGGACCCGGTGAGCGTCAAACGCCCCGGCCCGGTCACATGCGCGTCCCAACCGGGACGATGCCCGGGCGCGAGTTCCTCGGGCGTGCGGGTGAGCGCTCCGAGGTCGGCAGCGACGTAGTCGGGCCGCAAGGCGGGCGGCGCGGCGAGCAACTCCGCGGGGTCGGAAACGCCGGTCAGAACCAGGAGCGTCGGAAGACCGGCGGCGCGCCCGCCCTCGATGTCGCTGTCCAGCCGGTCGCCCACCATGAGCGCGGACTTCGCCCCGGTGCGCTCCACGGCGGTGTGCAGGAGCTCGGGAGCAGGCTTGCCTGCGACCTGTGGCTCGCGTCCGGTGGCCACCCGCAGCACGGAGACCATGGCGCCGTTGCCCGGCAGCAGTCCGCGTTCGGTCGGCAGGGTGGCGTCCAGGTTGCACGCCACCCACACGGCGCCGGCCCGTAGGGCGACCGATGCCTCGGCCAGCACTCGCCATCCGGTGTCCGGGCTGTGCCCCTCGACCACCGCCACCGCGTCCTCGGCCCGCTCCGTGACGGCCAATCCGGCGGCGACCACCTCGGCGGCCAGCGCGTCCGTGCCGACGACCAGAACCCGCGCGCCCGCAGGCAGCTGGGCGGCGAGCATCGCCGCCGCGGCCTGCGAACTGGTGACCACGTCACCGTCATCGGCCGGGTAGCCGAGCTCCACCAGGTGCGCGGCCACGTCCGAGGGCCGCCGGGAGGCGTTGTTGGTGACGTAGAACGTAGGCACGCCGCGTGCGAGCGCCGACTTCACCGCCTCCACCGCACCCGGCACGGCTCCCCGACCCCGGTACAGCGTGCCGTCCAGGTCGGCGAGCACTGCGTCGTGGCGGCTGAGGAGGTCGGCCGCGTCTGTCGTGTGGGTGGTCACGGCCGCGAGTCCCGTGCTGAGTCATGCACGTCCCCGCCGGAATCGACCAGCTCAGCCCCCTCGACGGGAGCCTTCGCCTTCACGGCCTCGCCCACGGCGTCCTCTCCCGGTGCGTCGTCCTCGCCCGCACTGCCGGCCGGCGGTGCTGCGGTGTCCTCAGCATCGTCCACGCCCTCGGCGAGCTCCCCACCACCCAGGCCCTCATCCGCCTTCGGCGCAGCGCCCCTCTGGGCGTCCTCGGCCCGCGGGACGGAAGCCCCACCCGACTCCTCGCGAGCTTCGACCTCATCGGCCGGGGCGGTGGTCTCCTGGAGTTGCTGGTCGGCATCCTCCGCCGCGGTGCGCCCGAGCGGCTCCTCGCCACTCTCGCCGTCCGCATCGGCAGACTCCCCGCTGCCCAGGGCGTCTTCACCGGGCGGGACGGAAGCGGGACCCGACTCCTCGGGAGCTTCGACCTCATCCGCCCGGGCGGTGGTCTCCTCGACTTCCCGATCGGCATCCTCCGCCGCGGTGCGCCCAAGCGGCTCCTCGCCACCCGCGGCGTCCGCATCGGCAGACTCCCCGCGACGCAGATCCTGCGGCTCGGGCTCGTCGTCCGTGTCGACCCCGGATTCGTCGAACTCCTCGGGCCCGAACTCGATGTCCTCATCGGGGAGCGACTCGCCGGTCAGCTCGGCAATGCGGAGATCGGCGTCGGTCTGGCCGTCCGAATCGGCATTGGCGGCGTGCACGAACCATTCCAGCGCGTCGGACTCCCGCCCGGCAGCGAGCAGGTTGTCGGCGTACGCGTAGAACAGGCGCGCGCTCCACGGATCGCGGCGGGCCGGATCCAGCTCCGGCACCTGCAGGCTGATGACGGCGGCGTCCAGCTCACCCAGGTCTCGACGGGCCCCGGCGGCCACGATGAGCAGCTCGATGCTCTCCGCCCGATCCAGCTCACGGACCTCGGGTCCACGGCTCAGGTCGAGCGCCCGCTCCGGGCGCCCCAGAGCACGTTCGATGTCGGCCATCACCGCCAGGTGCCCTGGACCACCACCCATCCGGCGGGCGGCCCGCAGCTCGCTCAGCGCCTCCGCCCATTCGCCTGCGTGGTAGGCCGTGATGCCCGCAGCCTCCCGGACGACGGCGATCCGCGACGCCCGCGTGCGGGCGAACCGGGCGTGCTCGAGCGCGAGCTCAGGGTCCTCGTCGACGAGCATCCCGGCGGCGACGAGGTGGCGGGCCACGCTGTTCGCCGTGTCCTTCTGCAGACCCCTGAGGTCCCGGCGGACCTCAGGATCGAGGCTTGCCGTCGTGATCTCGTCGCTCAGCGGCGGCTCGGAGACACGCGCCACCGGCACGCCCTCGGTGGGACGTCCGCCCGAACGAGACGCAGCCCGTTGCGGGGGACGGCTCCCGGGCGCACCGCCCGGTCCCTCACCCCGACGCTGTCCCGCACCACGACCGCCTGCACCGCGATCGCCGGACCGGGCAGAGCGGCCCCGCTCGGCACCGAAGGAGCGCTCGGTACGAGGACCCCTCGCCGGGCGGCCCCGCTCCTCACGCAGCTCGCTGCCGGCCAGGTCGTCACGGCCCCCGCGCTCAGGGCCCTCGGCGCCCTCGTTGCCGGGACGGTCCGCGCGCTCGTGGTCAGGTGTGGGCGTGGGTGCCTGCGCGGGCGGTTCCTCGCTCCTTCGCTCCTCGACCGGACCGCTGCTCTGTGGTTCGCGCTCGGCCCCGCGCTCCGGGCGCGGGTCCTGCGCGATGTCAGCCCGAGCGGCGTCGGCCGGCGCCGCGTCCTCCCGCGGAGCGGCCGGTCGATCGCTCGTCTGGCCTTCCGGCTGGTTTCCGCCGCTCTCCGGAAGCTCCTGACGCGAGACCTCCGAACGGTCCGCCCATCCGCTGCCGGCGCGCTCGTCCGGTCGCTCGGCTCCACGGCTGCGCGGGCGGTCGTCCCCGCGGTTCGACCCGCGATCGCGGTCGTCACCCTGGTAGCGACCGCGCTGACCGCCGGCCTCGCTCCGGTAACCGCCACGGTCGCGTCGCTCGTCCCCGCGGTGGCTCCCACCGGTCTGTCCGCGGTACGTCGCACGGTCGCCGCGTTCGCCGCCCGAGTCGCCGCGATAGCCACGCCGATCGTCGGACCGGTCCCGGCCGCTCTCGCCGCCTGTCTCACCCCGGTAACCACCGCGGTCGCTCTGGTACCGACCCGCACCGGTGGACTCGCCCCGACGGGCACCGCGGTCATCGCGGTACCGGCTCTCGCCGCCGGTCTCACCCCGGCTGCCACTCCGGTCGTCCCGGTACCGGTCTCCTCCGTATTCGCCGCGGTTGCCGCTGCGGTCGTCGCGCCGGTACTGGCCGCGCTCGCCACCGGAATCGCGGCGATAGCCACCGCTGCGATCGTCCCGGTACTGACCACGCTCGCCACCGGACTGGCCGCGGTACCCGCCGCTGCGTTCATCGCGCCGGTACTGGCCACGCTCGCCACCGGACTGGCCGCGGTAGCCACTGCTGCGGTCGTCGCGCGAGTACTGGCCTCGCTCGCCCCGGTAGCCGCCCCGGTCACCGGCGTCGGAACGACCCCGGTTGGACGCGCGATCACCGCGGTCATCAGCGGTGTATCGGCTCTGCTCGCCACCGCCGGCGCCGCGGTACCCGGTCCGATCGCCGCGGTCGCCGCCCTGATAGCGACCCCGGTCGCCACCGGTTTCACCGCGATACCCCGGGCGGCCTCCACGATCGTCTCTCGCGAACCGACTCCGCTCGCCGGTGGAACCACCGCGGTAGCCACCCCGGTCGCCCCGATCGTCTCCCCGGTACCGGTCCTGGTCTCTGCCGCCTGACGTGCTGCGGTACTGGCCCTGCTCTCGACCACGATCGTCGCGAGACCCGCCGCGACCGCCCTCCGGCGACCGACGCTCGGAGCTCCCGCGATCCGACCAGCCTGCGCCCCTCGTCCGGCCCTCGGACCGGCCTCGGTCCGTGCCACCACTGCGGCTTCTGTCAGGCCGATTCCCGCGTCCACGATCGGTGCCCGAAGCGTCGTCGCGTCGCGAGTACGGCGCATCATCCGAACGTCGACGATCCGAGCCCACGCCACTGCCGGACCACCGCGACCCGTCCGCACCGCCGCGTTCGTAGCGGCTGCCGCCTGCCGAATATCCGCGACGCTCACCAAAGCGGTCGGCACCTCGCCCACCACCGCGCGGACCATCGTCACGCCTGCGATCGTCGCGTCGGGCCGCATCGCGGCTTCCCGAGCCGCCGGTACGCCGATCGCCGGCACCCCACTGCGACTCGCTGCGCGGCCGGTACGGGCGATCCGACTCGCGCGCAGACCAGCCCGAGCCGGTGCGCCCGCCTCCGCCGCCTGTGCGGTCGTCACGGCGGCCGCGCTCGCCGGCGCGGCGCTCCTCGCCCCGCTCCGGGCGGTCGCCGCCGCGTCCCTGCCGATTCTCTGGTCTCCGGGCCCCGTCGCGATCTTCTCGTCGCGGGCGGTTATCGCCGGAACCATCCGCGATACTCACCTGCAGATGATACAAAAAGTGGGCCCCCGCCTTCCGGCGGGGGCCCACAACAAACGTTGAATGTCGGCGACGACCTACTCTCCCACACCCTAACGAGTGCAGTACCATCGGCGCTGGAGGGCTTAGCTTCCGGGTTCGGGATGGGACCGGGCGTTTCCCCTCCGCCACAACCACCGACAACACTATCAACTTATCCCCGACCAGTAACCCGGCCGAGCATTGTGGATGCGAACTCGCACCCCGACCACACAATGTGTTTTGTGTGTTCAGGGTCGCACAGTGGATGCAAACAACTTGTCATGAACAAGCCCTCGGCCTATTAGTACCAGTCAACTCCACCCCTCACAGGGCTTCCATCTCTGGCCTATCAACCCAGTGGTCTGCTGGGGGCCTTAACCACGCAAGGTGGTGGGAGACCTCATCTTGGAACGAGCTTCCCGCTTAGATGCCTTCAGCGGTTATCCCTTCCGAACATAGCCAACCAGCCGTGCCCCTGGCGGGACAACTGGCACACCAGAGGTTCGTCCGTCCCGGTCCTCTCGTACTAGGGACAGCCTTCCTCAAGTCTCCTACGCGCGCGGCGGATAGGGACCGAACTGTCTCACGACGTTCTAAACCCAGCTCGCGTACCGCTTTAATGGGCGAACAGCCCAACCCTTGGGACCTACTCCAGCCCCAGGATGCGACGAGCCGACATCGAGGTGCCAAACCATGCCGTCGATATGGACTCTTGGGCAAGATCAGCCTGTTATCCCCGGGGTACCTTTTATCCGTTGAGCGACACCCCTTCCACCAGGAGGTGCCGGATCACTAGTCCCGACTTTCGTCCCTGCTCGACCTGTCAGTCTCACAGTCAAGCTCCCTTGTGCACTTACACTCAACACCTGATTGCCAACCAGGCTGAGGGAACCTTTGGGCGCCTCCGTTACATTTTGGGAGGCAACCGCCCCAGTTAAACTACCCACCAGGCACTGTCCCTGAACCAGATCATGGCCCGAGGTTGAGACACCCAATTCGACCAGAGTGGTATTTCAACAACGACTCCACAACCACTGGCGTGGCCGCTTCACAGTCTCCCACCTATCCTACACAAGCCGAACCGAGCACCAATACCAAGCTATAGTAAAGGTCCCGGGGTCTTTCCGTCCTGCCGCGCGTAACGAGCATCTTTACTCGTAGTGCAATTTCGCCGAGTCTGTGGTCGAGACAGCGCCCAAGTCGTTACGCCATTCGTGCAGGTCGGAACTTACCCGACAAGGAATTTCGCTACCTTAGGATGGTTATAGTTACCACCGCCGTTTACTGGCGCTTAAATTCTCCGCTTCGCCCCGAAGAGCTAACAGGTCCTCTTAACGTTCCAGCACCGGGCAGGCGTCAGTCCGTATACATCGTCTTGCGACTTCGCACGGACCTGTGTTTTTAGTAAACAGTCGCTTGGGCCTGGTCTCTGCGGCCGCCCAGCCCTAGCCCGCGAAGAGCTTCAAACCAGACGGCCCTCCTTCTCCCGAAGTTACGGAGGTATTTTGCCGAGTTCCTTAACCACAGTTCACTCGATCGCCTCGGTATTCTCTACCTGACCACCTGTGTCGGTTTAGGGTACGGGCCACAACAGCACTCGCTAGAGGCTTTTCTCGGCAGCATGGGATCATCCTACTTCGCCTCAATCGGCTACGCGTCACCTCTCACCCTGCATGACACCCGGATTTACCTAGATGTCGGGCTACGGGCTTACACCAGTACTACCATTCACTGGCGGGACTACCCTCCTGCGTCACCCCATCGCTTGCCTACTACCGGATCGGGTCCCACGCTCCCCCGACAAGGACTCCCGAAGGACTCCAAGCGAGTTCGGATGGTCAGCATCACCGGCCTCAGCACGGACGCACTGTCACGGGCACGGGAATATCAACCCGTTGTCCATCGACTACGCCTGTCGGCCTCGCCTTAGGTCCCGGCTCACCCTGGGCGGATTAACCTGGCCCAGGAACCCTTGGTCATTCGGCG
>NZ_CP192045.1:1997500-3107500 GCF_050948475.1 Pseudonocardia sp. CA-142604 | reverse complement strand
CCCGCCGACCTGCAGCCGGCAGCCGTGGCGCCGGAAGAGGTGCAGGTAGTCCTGGCTCTGCAGCAGCAGGTAGCTGAACTCGGTGTAGGACATGCCGTCGGTGGCGAGGCGGCGTTTGACCGTCTCCCGGCCGAGCATCACGTTGATCGAGAAGTGCTTGCCGATGTCCCGCAGGAACTCGAGCACGGACTGCGGCCCGGTCCACTCCAGGTTGTTGACGATCAGTGCGCCGGTAGGTGAGTCGTCGAACTCGACGAACCGCTCGAGCTGTCCACGGATGCGTTCGGCCCAGCCTGTGACCGTCTCGGCGCTGTTGAGGGACCGTTCGCCGACTTCTCGCGGATCTCCGATCATGCCGGTGGCACCGCCGGCGAGGACGATCGGCCGGGCTCCGGCCTGCTGGAAACGCCGCAATGTCAGCAGCGGCACGAGGTTTCCGGCGTGCAGGCTCGGGGCCGTGGGGTCGAAGCCCGCATAGAGCGTGAGCACTCCCTCGGCGAGGTCACGCCGCAAGGCGTCCAGGTCGGTGCTCTGCGCGATCAGGCCGCGCCACTCCAGCTCGTCGAGGATGTCCATACCCACGACACCGATCCTCCCCCACGGCGGCCAGGGGTTTTCAGGTGCCCAGGTGCGCGGCGAACTCGGCGGGCAGTTGGTCGAGCAGCGCGGGCAGGCTCAGCACACTGCTGAACGACAACGCGACGCCCTGCTCCTCGGTGAGGCCGACCACACGGCCCTCCCGGCCGACCCGCAGCGCGGGGTAGCCGGGCTGCTGGTCGAGGCCGGAGTTCTCGGTGCCGGGGATGGTGATCCATCCCACGAGGTCGTTCTGGTCGAGCAGGCCGAGCTGCTCGGTGCTGATCTCTGCGTAGAACCTCTCCCCCGCGAGCTGGTCGAACTGCGCGGGCACCGTGAAGCCGAGCGAGCTCAGGAAGCGTCCGCGGTTGTCCTTCGAGTTCCAGACGAAGTAGCTGCCCGTGCCGGTGGAGCCGGCTGCAGCGAGCGCCGCCTGCTTGCCGGCGAACTGCGGGTACTGCGCGCGCACCGCCACGAACCGCGCGTCGAGATCCGTCACCAACTGCTCGGCCTCGCCGGCGCGTCCGAGGGCTCTGCCGATCAGCCGCGTCGCGTCCTGCCAGGGGGCCTGATAGGCGGAGAACCCGACGGGCTGGGTGATCGTCGGGGCGATCCGGGAGAAGACGTCGTACTGCTCCTGGTCGAGCCCGGCCGACACGGCCACGATCAGGTCCGGCCGGAGGGCGGCGATCTTCTCCGGATCGATATCTCCGGCGAGCACCTCCGGCTGCTGACCCTGCAGCCGATCGGCAGCCCACGGCCAGGTCGCCGAGGGCCTGTTGCCGGTGAACTCACGAATCGCGACGGGGATCACTCCGAGCGCGAGGATCGCGTCCTGGTCGCTGAAGCCGAGCGAGACGACGCGCTGCGGCGCAGCAGGCACCACGGTGGCGCCGAGGGCGTGCTCGATCGTCACCGGGAACGCCGCATTCCCCGTCGACGACGGTTGCGCGGTGTCGGCGCTCGGTCCCCCGCCTGCGCACGCGGTGAGCAGGACGGCTGCGAGGAGGGGCGCGAGCGTGCGCCAGGCCCGAAGACGCAAAACGGTCACGCGAAGAGAGGTTAGCCTAAGCTACTTCCCCCGCTTGAGTTGTCCCACAGGTGCGCCGCGACCGGGGCGGTAGGGGCTCACGCCCGGCGATCCGTGCAACCAGAACCGCCACGGAAGATCGTGGGCGGCCGCCACCCCGACACGGGGCCCGGAGCGGACGAGCGCCGGGTCGACGGGCGGTGCCGCCAGCAGCCGCACGCGCGACCCCGCATCGGTGACGTCCACACCGTTGTCCTCCCGCCCGAGCCCCAGCAAGGACGCGAGCCGGGCCGGGCCGCGCGCCAGGTCGGCCGCGCGCCGCGCGGTGGGGCGGCGGGCATGCGCGGTGGCCAGATCCGACACCACGTCGCCGCCGCGCAACAGCACCGCACCCGCCTCCCCGTCACGGAGACAGGTGATGTTGGCGCAGAAATACATCCCGTAGATGAAATAGACGTACAGGTGCCCGGCCGGCCCGAACATCACGCCGTTGCGTGGGGTGCGGCCCCGGAAGCTGTGCGAGGCCGCGTCGTCGGCGCCGCGATAGGCCTCCACCTCCACGAGCCGCACGGCGACCGTGCCTTCCGGGGTGTCGGCCTCGACCGTGCACCCGAGCAACCGCACGGCCGCGCGGAGGACGTCGTCCGCGAGTTCTTCGCGGTCCAGCAACGTCACGATGCCGTCGACGCTCCCCGCTGAGCCAGCGCGAGGCGGACGCAGGCGGTGACCCCGTACATGGCGCGCTCCACCTCGGCCAGCTCCGGGAACGTCGGGGCGAGCCGGATCGTGCGGTCCTCAGGGTCGACGCCGTAGGGATGTGTGGCACCGGCCGGGGTGAGCGCGATCCCCGCCTCGCCCGCCAGCCGCACGATCTCGGCCGCCGTGCCGTCCGGCACGATCAGCGTCACGAAGTAGCCGCCGGCAGGCCGCGACCAGCGCACGCCGGGCACCGACCCGAGACGCTCGGTCAGGATGCGGTCCACGGCGGCGAACTTCGGGGCGATCAGCTCGCGATGCCGGCGCATGTGTTGCCGCAGGCCGTCGGCGTCCCGCAGGAACATCACGTGCCGCAGGTGGTTGGTCTTGTCCGGCCCGATCGTGCGCTTGCCGGTGAGCGCCAGCCACCACGAGACGTTGGCAGGCGACGCCCCGAGGAAGGCGACGCCCGCTCCGGCGAACGTGATCTTGGACGTGGATCCGAACACGAAGGGGCGGTCGGCGTGACCCGCCTCCGCCGCCAGCGTCAGCACGTCGGCGATCTCCACCTCCTCGTCCGTGAGGTGGTGCACCGTGTAGGCGTTGTCCCAGAAGATCCGGAAGTCCGGGGCGGCCGCCGGCATCGAGGCGAGCCTGCGCGCCGTGTCGTCGGAATAGACGGCGCCGTCGGGGTTGGAGTACTTCGGCACGCACCAGATGCCCTTGACCGACGGGTCGGTGGCCACGAGCTCCTCGACCACGTCCATGTCGGGGCCGTCCGGCGTCATCGGCACCGGCACCAGCTCGACACCCAGGCGTTCGCAGAGTGCGAAGTGGCGGTCGTAGCCGGGGATCGGGGCGAGGAACCGCACCAGCTTCTCGTCGGCCCAGCGGCGCTCGGCGCCCGGGAGCGGGCTGAGCAGCGCGTGCACGACGGTGTCGTGCATGAGCTCGAGGCTCGAGTTGCCGAACGCGATCAGCTGCTCGACCGGCACCTTCAGGAACGGCGAGAACAGCTCGCGGAGTTCCCGGAGCCCCTGCAGGCCCTGGTAGTTGCGCGTGTCGATGCCGTCGGCGGATCGGAACCGCTCGCCAGGAAGGCTCAGCATGGGGTTGGCGAGATCGAGCTGGGCGCTCGACGGCTTTCCGCGGGTGAGATCGAGCGACAGGCCCTGGGCGCGGAACTCGTCGTACGCGGCACGGGCCGCGTCGAGGTCGAGCAGCGGCGACTCCAGGTCGGCTGGCGAGGTCATGCTGGTCCTCCGGTCTCGGCGCCCCGCGCGGGGGCACTCGTCGCGACTGCCGCCAGGGCTTCCCGGGCGGCCGCCGCGGCGGCACGCACCTCGTCGAGCTGCTCGGTGACGCGCTCCCCTGCCGTCCCACCACGGGCGTTGCGGGAGGCTATCGAGCCCGCGACCGTGAGCACCTGCCGGACCTCCGGGGTGAGCGCCGGATGCACGGCAGCCAGCTCCGCGTCGGTCAGGTCGGCGAGTCCGACGCCCCGGCCCTCCGCGGCCCGGACGCATGCGCCTGCCGCCTCGTGCGCGGTCCGGAACGGGACGCCGGCCCGCACGAGCCACTCGGCCACATCGGTGGCGAGGGTGAACCCCGCCGGGGCCAGCTCGGCGAGCCGATCGGTGTGGAAGGTCAGGGTGGCGACCATCCCGGCGACCGCGGGGAGCAACAGCTCCAGCTGCTCGACCGAGTCGAACAGCGGCTCCTTGTCCTCCTGCAGGTCACGGTTGTAGGCGAGCGGCATCGCCTTCAGCGTGGCGAGAAGCCCGGACAGGTTGCCGATCAACCGGCCCGCCTTGCCCCGGGCCAGCTCCGCGACGTCGGGGTTCTTCTTCTGCGGCATGATCGAGCTGCCGGTGGAGAAGGCGTCGTCGAGGGTGACGTAGGAGAACTCCGCGGTGGCCCAGATGATCACCTCCTCGGCGATCCGGGAGAGATCCACCGCGATCATCGCGAGCACGAATGCAGCCTCGGCGGCGAAGTCGCGCGACGCCGTGCCGTCGATGGAGTTCGCGCTGGAGGAGTCGAAGCCCAGCTCCGCGGCCACGGCCTCCGGATCGAGCCCGAGCGACGAACCGGCCAGCGCCCCCGATCCGTACGGCGACACCGCGGCACGACGGTCCCAGTCCCGCAGCCGGTCGACGTCACGCAGCAGCGCATGGGCGTGGGCGGCGAGATGGTGGGCGAGCAGAACGGGCTGCGCGTGCTGAAGGTGCGTACGCCCGGGCATCGGGGCGTCCGGGTGCGCGTCCGCCTGTGCGACCAGCGCGTCCACGACGTCCAGCACGCCCGCGCCCACCCGCCGGGCCGCGTCGCGCAGCCACATCCGGAAGAGCGTGGCGACCTGGTCGTTGCGGGAGCGGCCGGCACGCAGCTTGCCTCCCAGCTCGGGACCGGCCCGATCGATGAGGCCACGTTCCAGGGCCGAGTGCACGTCCTCGTCGTCGGGCGCGGGTCCGAACGCGCCCGACTCCACGTCGGCCTCCAGCTTCGCCAGAGCGTCCAGCATGCCGGCCAGCTCGTCCTCGGTGAGCAGGCCGGCGCGGCGCAGGACGCGGGCGTGCGCCATCGAGCCACGCAGGTCGTAGGGCGCGAGGCGCCAGTCGAACTGCGTGGACTTCGAGAGCGCGGCCAGCGCGTCGGCCGGGCCGGAGGCGAACCGGCCACCCCACAGCTGGGAGCCCGTCATCAGTCGTTACCCGCTTCCAGAGCAGCGGCGTCGAGGGACGTTCCGGAGTCGCGCTCACCGGACTCGTCGATCGCCGCGATCCGGTCGAAGCCGCCCGCGGGTAGCTCGCCGAAGAGCGTGCCGTGCTCGACGAGCACCGTCCCCTGCTCGTGCGGCTGCGCGGCGTACGCCTCCAGCTTGGCGCGGGAGTCGGCGATGTCGAGGTTGCGCATGGTGAGCTGGCCGATCCGGTCGGTCGGCCCGAAGGCGGCGTTCTCGACCCGCTCCATGGACAGCCGGTCGGGGTGGTAGGAGAAGCCGGGCCCCTCGGTGTCGAGGATCGTGTAGTCGTCGCCGCGGCGCAGGCGCAGCGTGACGGTGCCGGTCACGAGCGAGGCGACCCAGCGCTGGACCGACTCGCGCACCATCAGAGCCTGCGGGTCCAGCCAGCGTCCCTCGTAGAGCAGCCGACCGAGCTTGCGGCCCTCGTTGTGGTAGTTGGCAACCGTGTCCTCGTTGTGGATCGCGTTGAGCAGCCGCTCGTACGCGGCGAAGAGCAGCGCCATCCCGGGCGCCTCGTAGATGCCGCGCGACTTCGCCTCGATGATCCGGTTCTCGATCTGGTCGGACATGCCCAGGCCGTGGCGTCCGCCGATGGCATTGGCCTCGAGGACGAGGGCGACCTTGTCGTCGTACCGCGTGCCGTTGATCGCCACCGGATACCCGGCCTCGAAGGTGACTGCGACGTCCTCGGTCTCGATCCGGGTCGCCGCATCCCAGAACCGAACCCCCATGATCGGCTCGATCGTCTCCAGGGACACGTCGAGGTTCTCCAGCGTCTTGGCCTCGTGCGTCGCACCCCAGATGTTGGCGTCGGTGGAGTACGCCTTCTCGGCCGCATCGCGGTAGGGCAGCCCGTGGGCGGTGAGCCACCTGCTCATCTCGTGGCGTCCGCCCAGCTCATGGACGAAGTCGGCGTCGAGCCACGGCTTGTAGATGCGCAGCTCGGGATTGGCCAGCAGGCCGTAGCGGTAGAACCGCTCGATGTCGTTGCCCTTGAAGGTCGAGCCGTCGCCCCAGACGTTCACGTCGTCGGCCTGCATCGCCCGCACCAGCAACGTCCCGGTGACGGCGCGGCCCAGCGGCGTGGTGTTGAAGTACGTCCGGCCCCCGGACCGGATGTGGAAGGCGCCGCACGCCAGCGCGGCCAGGCCCTCCTCGACCAGCTGCGGCCTGATGTCGAGCACGCGGGCGATCTCCGCGCCGTACTGCTTGGCGCGCGCGGGCACGCCGGACATGTCCTGCTCGTCGTACTGACCGAGGTCAGCGGTGTAGGTGCACGGGATCCCGCCCTTGTCGCGCATCCAGGCGACCGCCACGGAGGTGTCGAGGCCCCCGGAGAAGGCGATGCCGATGCGCTCGCCCTTGGGAAGGGAGGTCAGGACCTTGCTCACGAGTTGGTTGCTCCTTGTCGATTCGCCAGGGGTCAGAGTTCGCGCAGGCGCGCGACGAGTTGGGCGCCGGTGAGGGGCTCGCGGGCGACCACCAGCAGGGTGTCGTCCCCGGCGATCGTGCCGACGACGTCGTGCAGGGCGGCCCGGTCCAGGGCACTGGCCAGATAGTGCGCTCCCCCCGGCGGGGTGCGCAGCACGGCGAGGTTCCCGCTCGCGTCCGCGGAGACCAGCAGGTCCCCCAGCAACCGGGCCAGCCGGGCGGTACCACCCTCGATACCGCGAACCGGGCTGCCGTCGTCCGGGATCACGTAGACAGGCGTGCCGCCGTCGGCTCCCCGGAGCTTCACGGCGCCCAGCTCGTCGAGGTCGCGCGACAGCGTGGCCTGCGTAGTGCCGATGCCCTCGGCTTCCAGCAGCGCCAATAGCTCGGGCTGGCTGTGCACCGCCTGCTGCGTGATCAGTTCGACGATCCGGGCCTGGCGCCCGGCCCGGGTCCGGCCGGGCCCCGGTGCGGGCACGCCCGACGTCACGGCGTCGTCGCCCACCGCTGTCATCGGCTCGCTCCTGTCGTCCCTGTCATCGTCCCGCCTCGGTCATCGCTTGCCGGTGTTCAGCTCAGCGCCGCATCAGCCATGTGAGCAGCGCTTTCTGCGCGTGCAGCCGGTTCTCCGCCTCGTCCCACACCACGCTCGCGGGACCGTCGATCACCTCGTCGGTGATCTCGTCGCCGCGGTGGGCAGGCAGGCAGTGCATCACGATCGCGCCGGGCGCGGCGCGGCGCACGAGCGCGGCGTTCACCTGGAGCGCGCGGAACGGTGCCGCACGGTCCAGGCCGTCGTCCTCCTGCCCCATCGACACCCAGGTGTCCGTCACGATCACGTCCGCGCCGTCGACGGCCTTGTCGACGTCGGTGATCACCTCCACCCCACCACCAGTGGCGGCCGCGCGGTTCGCCGCGTCGCCCAGCACTCCCGCGTCCGGCTGGAAGCCCTCCGGCGCACACACCCGCACGTGCAGCCCGGCGGTGGTGCCGCCGAGCAGCAACGAATGGGACATGTTGTTGGCGCCGTCGCCGAGGTAGGTCATGGTCAGCCCGGCGAGCCGGCCGAAGTGTTCCCGGATCGTCTGCAGGTCGGCGAGCACCTGGCACGGGTGGAACTGGTCGGTCAGCGCGTTGACCACCGGCACGGTCGCGGCGGCCGCCATCTCCTCGATCCGTGACTGGTCGCCCGTGCGCCAGACGATCGCGTCGACGTAGCGGGAGAGCATCCGGGCGGTGTCGCCGATCGTCTCACCGCGCCCCATCTGGCTGGACCGGGCGTCGACGATCAGCGGATGCCCGCCCAGCTGCGCCACCCCGGCCTCGAACGACAGCCGGGTGCGGGTCGACGGCTTGTCGAACAGCACGGCGACAGGGCGCGGACCGGCGAGCGGCCGGTGCGCGTACCGGTCGGCCTTCATCGCGTCGGCGAGGTCCAGCACCTCCCGCTGCTCGTCGGGGGTGAGGTCGTCGTCGCGGAGAAAGTGCCTAACCATGACCGGCGTCCAGGAACGACGGGAGCGCGGAGAGGAACTCCCCGGCCTGCTCCTCGGTGATGATCAGCGGCGGGACCAGCCTGATCCGGTCGGGAACCGCGTTGTTGACCAGGAAGCCGGCGTCGCGCGCAGCGGCGGCGACGGCGGCCGACACGGGCGCGGTGAGACCGATGCCGATGAGCAGGCCCGCCCCGCTCACCTCGCGCACCAGCGGGTGGCGCAGCTCCTCGATGCCCGTGGCGATGCCCTTGCCGACCAGAGTGACGTGCTCCAGCAGCCCGTCGGCGGCGATGGTGCGTAGCACGGCCAGTGCGGCGGCGCAGCACACCGGGTTGCCGCCGAACGTCGTGCCGTGCTGCCCGGGCTCGAGCAACGACGCCGCCGCCCCGATCCCGATGCACGCCCCGATCGGAAGCCCTCCACCGAGGCCCTTCGCCAAGGTCACGACGTCCGGGACGATGCCCTCGTGCTGGTGGGCGAACCAGGCGCCGGTGCGGCCGATTCCGGTCTGCACCTCGTCGACGACGAGCAGGGCGCCGCGTGCGGCGGTGATCTCCCGCGCGGCCTTGAGGTAACCCTCCGGCGGGGTGATCGCGCCCGCCTCGCCCATGATCGGCTCGAGGACCACGGCCGCGGTGTCGGGACCGACTGCCGCGTCCAGCGCGGCGACGTCCCCGTAGGGCACGTGCGAGACCCCGGGCGGCATCGGCTCGAACGGCGCGCGCTTGGCCGGCTGACCGGTGAGGGCCAGCGCGCCCATCGTGCGGCCGTGGAAGGCGTTCTCGGCCGCCACCAGATTCGGCCTTCCGGTGCGCCGGGCGATCTTGAACGCCGCCTCGACCGCCTCTGTGCCGGAGTTGCAGAAGAGCACGCGCGCGTCGGGCTGCTCGAGAAGCTCCTTGAGCTTCTCCGCGAGCTCCAGGCCGGGTTCGGTGATGTACAGGTTCGACGTGTGGCCGAGCGTGGACAGCTGCCCGGTGACGGCCTCGACCACGGCCGGGTGCGCGTGCCCGAGGGAGTTGACGGCGATGCCGCCCACGAGGTCGAGGTAGCGGCGGCCGTCGGCGTCCCAGACCTCGGCGCCCGCGCCGCGCACGAGCGCGACCGGCGGCACGCCGTAGTTGTTCATCAGGGACGCCTGCCAGCGGCCTGCGAAGTCGTTCTTCGTCACGTTGCCCTCGTTCACGGGATCACCATCGTTCCCACTCCCTCACTGGTGAACACCTCGAGCAGCACCGAATGCGGCACCCGCCCGTCGATCACGTGCGCTCGCCCGACCCCGCCACGCACGGCACGCAGGCAAGCCTCCATCTTCGGTGCCATCCCACTCTCGAGTTCCGGGAGCAGCGGCTCCAGCTCATCGGCCGTGAGCGCGCTGATCACGGACTCCGGGTCCGGGTAGTTCGCATACAGGCCCTCGACGTCGGTGAGCACCACGAGCTTCGCTGCACCGAGAGCGGACGCGAGCGCGGCGGCCGCGCTGTCGGCGTTGATGTTGTACACGGTGCCGTTCTCGTCGGGTGCGACACCCGCCACCACCGGGATCCGGCCCGCCTCGACGATGTCGAGCACCGCGTCGGGGTTGACCTCCACGACGTCGCCGACGAGGCCGATGTCGACCGGCTCCCCACCGACGAGCGCGGTGCGCCGCTCCGCCCGGAAGAGCCCGGCGTCCTCCCCCGACAGGCCCACGGCATAGGGGCCGTGCTGGTTGATCAGCCCGACGAGCTCCCGGCCGACCTGCCCGACCAGCACCATCCGGACGACGTCGATCGTCTCCGGAGTGGTGACGCGCAGGCCACCGCGGAACTCGGCCTGCATGCCCAGGCGGCCCAGCATCGCGGTGATCTGCGGCCCGCCGCCGTGCACCACGACCGGATGGATGCCGGCGAGCCGCAGGAACATCATGTCCTGCGCGAACGCCTGCTTGAGGTCCTCGTCGATCATGGCGTTGCCGCCGTACTTCACCACCACGATCTGGTCGTGGAAACGCTGCAGCCACGGCAGCGCCTCGGCCAGCACACCGGCCTTCTCGGTCGCCCGTTTCAGACGCATGGCCATGGACCCCTCCCCGTCGCCCGCGGCGTCGGGGGCCGGGGACGCTTCGTCAGGTGGGGTAGGCACTGTTCTCCTCCACGTAGCCGTGCGACAGGTCCGTGGTGCGGATCTCCGCGGTGCCCGTGCCGATCCCCAGCTCGATCTCGACGAGGACGTCCTGGCCGGACAGATCGGCGTCCGTGCGGCCGCCCGCCGCGACACCGCCCTTGCACAGCAGCGCATCGTTGATCGTGACGTCCAGCCGGTCCGGGTCGACCTCCGCGTCGGAGTAGCCGACGGCAGCCGCGATCCGGCCCCAGTTGGCGTCCGAGCCGAAGATCGCGGTCTTCACCAGGCTGTCCCGGGCCACCGTCCGCGCGATCGTGACGGCGTCGTCCTCGTCGGCTGCGCCCGTGACCCGCACCGTGATCCGCTTGGTGACGCCCTCCGCGTCGGCCTGCATCTGGCGCGCGAGGTCGTGGCAGACCGCGGTCAGCGCGGCCGTGAACTCGTCGGCCGCCGGGGTGACCCCCGAGGCGCCGGAGGCGAGCAGCAGCACCGTGTCGTTGGTGGACATCGAGCCGTCGGCGTCCAGGCGGTCGAAGCTGACGCGCACGGCGGCGCGCAGCGCGGAGTCGAGCGCGGCGGGCTCGAGCACCGCGTCGGTGGTCAGGACGCTCAGCATCGTGGCCATCGACGGCGCGATCATTCCGGCACCCTTGGTGGTGCCGCCGATGCTCCAACCTGCCTGGTCGTTGTGCACCGCCTGCTTCGCGACGGTGTCGGTGGTCATGATCGCGGTGGCAGCGGCCAGCCCGGCCGCGGCGCTGTCGGCAAGCCCCGCGGCGGCTTTCTCCACACCGGCCAGGACGAGGTCGCGCGGCAACTGCCGGCCGATCAGGCCGGTGGAGCACACCGCCACCTCGATGGCGCCGCAGCCGAGCAGCTCGGCGGCCTTCTCCGCGGTGGCGTGCGCGGTCTGGAAACCCTCCGGGCCGGTGCACGCGTTGGCGCCACCGGAGTTGAGCACCACCGCGCGCAGCTGTCCGGTGGTGAGCACCTGCTGCGACCACAGCACCGGCGCGGCCTTGACCTTGTTCCGCGTGAACACCCCGGCCGCGTCGAACCGCGGCCCGTCGTTGACCACGAGCGCGAGGTCGGAGGCCCCGCTGGTCTTGAGACCGGCGGTCACGCCTGCCGCGCGAAACCCCTTCGGGGCGACGACACCCTGGCTCACGGAGCCACCCCCGTGAGCGGCAGCCCCATGGTCTCGGGAAGCCCGAGGGCCAGGTTCATGGACTGCACGGCGCCACCGGCCGTGCCCTTCGTGAGATTGTCGATCGCGGCGACGGCGACGAGCCGCTGCGCGTCGGGATCCACGGTCACCTGCACCTGCGCGGTGTTCGCCCCCAGCGTGGCCGCCGTGGTGGGCCAGCTGCCCTCGGGAAGCAGCGCGATGAACGGCTCGTCCGCGTAGGCCTTCTCGTACGCCTCCCGGATGCCGGCTCCGTCACCGGTCAGTGCCGCGGTGCACGTGGCCAGGATGCCGCGCGGCAGCGGGGCGAGCACCGGCGTGAAGCTCACCGTGACGGGAACGCCGGCGGCGCCGGACAGGTTCTGCACCATCTCCGGCGTGTGCCGGTGCGCACCACCCACCTTGTACGCCGAGAGGGAGCCCATCACCTCGGCACCGTGCAGGTGCGGCTTCGGCGACTTCCCGGCACCGGACGTGCCGGAAACGGCGGTGACCACCACGTCGGGCGCCACGAGGCCGGCAGCCAGCGCCGGGAAGAGGGCGAGGGTGGCCACCGTGGGGTAGCAGCCCGGCACGGCAACGCGGCGGGTGCCACGGAGCGCGTCGCGTGCGCCGGGGAGCTCGGGGAGCCCGTAAGGCCAGCTCCCGGCGTGCTCACCCCCGTACCAGCGGGCCCAGGCCGCCGAGTCGGAGAGCCGGTGGTCGGCACCACAGTCGATGACGAGCGTGTCGTCGCCGAGCTGCGCGGCCACCTCGGCCGAGCGCCCGTGCGGGAGCGCGAGGAACACGACGTCGTGGCCCGCGAGGGTCTCCGGCGACGTCTCCTCCAGCACTCGGTCCGCCAGTGGCAGCAGGTGCGGCTGGTGCACGCCGAGTGGCGTGCCTGCGCTCTCCCCTGCCGTCAACGTGCCGATCTCGACCTCCGGGTGCGCGAGGAGGAGCCTGAGCAGCTCCCCTCCCGCGTACCCGCTCGCACCTGCCACCGCGATCCGCTTCACGTGAATGACTATGCACGAGAGCGCAAGTCAATGCAATCGAGTTCGGATCACGGTGACGATCAACGGCGGTGACGATCAACGGCGGTGACGATCACCCCATCGTCTTCTGCCCGTCCAGGGACTCCCTGATGATGTCGGCGTGCCCGGCGTGCTGGGTGGTCTCCCCGATGATGTGCAGGAACACCTGCCGGAAGGACCAGCGCTTGCCCTTCTCGAACCAGGGCGCCTCGGGGAGCGGGTGGGAGACGCCGAGGTCCGGCAGGGTGCGCACCAGCTCATCGGTGCGGCGCGCCACCTCCTCGTACTCGGCGAGCACGCCGGCGAGGGTCTCGTCGGGGAGCAGCTGGAACTTCGCCGACCACGAGTCGATCACTTCCTGCGTCGGCTCCTCGCCGTCCCAGCCACCGGCCATGGCGGAGGGGCCTTCGAGGATGAAGTCCGCCCACCCGCGCTCGACCTCGGCGACATGCTTCACCAAGCCACCGAGGCACAGCGCGCTGGCCGTGGTGCGCTGCCGCGCTTGGTCGTCGGTGAGTCCCTGCACCGTGTAGCGGAGGAACTGGCGACGCGTCGCCAGGGCCTCCAGCAGGTCGGTGCGCTCGTCGATGGTCGTTTCCGTGCTGGTCATCGGTGTCGTCCTTCGGTCTCGGGGGTCCGTCGAGAAGTACGTTACGGAGCCTTCGTGCCACTTTCTGACCTCAATTGCCCGAGAATCTCCACCATGGCCAACACGAGTTCGCGGACGCTGCGGCTGCTCTCGCTCCTGCAGACCCACCGGTACTGGCCGGGCACCGAGCTGGCGGAGCGGCTCGGCGTCTCCGTGCGGACGCTGCGCCGCGACATCGACCGGCTGCGCGAGCTGGGCTACCCCGTCGAGGCGAACCGTGGGGTCGACGGTGGTTACCAGCTGGCCGCGGGCGCCGCGCTGCCCCCGCTGGTGCTCGACGACGAAGAGGCCGTAGCCCTCGCCGTCGGTCTGCAGGCCGCCGCGCAGGGCGGCGTCGCGGGCATCGCCGAGTCGTCCGTGCGCGCCCTGGCCAAGGTGGTCCAGGTGATGCCGCCCCGGCTGCGCCGGCGGATGGAGGCCCTGCGGGCCATGACCGTGCCCGCCGGATGGAACGGCACAGGTCCCAGCGTCGATCCCGGCGTGCTCACCGTGCTCGCCCAGGCCTGTCGCGACACCGAACGGCTCGAGTTCGGCTACACCGCGGCAGGCGGCGAACGGACCGATCGCCACGTGGAGCCCCTGCGGCTCGTCCCACTGGGCCAGCGCTGGTACCTCGTCGCCTACGACCTCACCCGGCACGACTGGCGCAGCTTCCGTCTCGATCGCCTCGACCGGCCGCGCAACACGGGGGCCCGGTTCCGGCCGCGCGAGCTCCCCGCCGAGGACGCCGCGGCGTTCGTGCGGGCGGGCCTCGGCAACCTGCCAACCTTCCATGCCGTCGAGGTGCTGGTCGCCGCACCGGCGACGGTGGTTCGGCAGCACCTCGGCAGGTGGGCCGATGTCGAGGAGGCCGGCGACGGCCGGTGCCTGCTGCGGATGCGGGCCGACTCTCTGGACTGGCCGGCGATGGCGCTGGGATCGCTGGGCGCCGACTTCACCGTGCTGTCGCCGCCCGAGCTGCTCGACCACGTTCGCGGCTGGGCGCGGACGTTCGGCCGCGCCACCGGAGCGAGCGATCGTGACTGACGGCCGAACCCGTAGCGTCACGGGCGTGCTGCCGATCGTCGAGCGCGCCCGCACCGGCCTCGCCGAGCTGGCCGATCCGGTCGCCGCACCGCAGATGCAGCGCTACATGAAGTCGGAGATGCCGTTCCGGGGAGTGCCCAAACCCGCGCGGATCCAGCTGGTGCGCACGCTGGTGGCCGAGCACCCGCTCCCGGACACGGCAGCGTTGCGTACGGCAGCCGAGGAGCTGTGGACCGGCGCGCGCTTCCGCGAGGAGCGCTATCTCGCGCTCGCCCTCGTCGACCACAGCCGCTACCGGCGCTGGCCGGACCCCTCGTGGGTGCCGCTGCTGCGGGACTGGATCGTGACGGGCGCGTGGTGGGACTTCACCGACGACATCACGAGCAGGCGGATCGGGCCGCTGTTGCGAGCCCACGCGGCGCAGCTCACGCCGGTGCTGCGCGCGTGGGCCACCGACGAGGACAGGTGGCTGCGCCGCACGGCGGTGATCAGCCAGCTCGGCTCGGGCGCGGCCACCGACCTCGACCTCCTGCGCTACGCCATCGAGGCCAACCTCGGCGATCCCGACTTCTTCCTGCGCAAAGGCATCGGGTGGGCGCTGCGCCAACACGCCCGCGTCGACCCGGCCTGGGTACGCGAGTTCGTCGCCGACCACCCCGAACTCTCGCCGCTCTCCCGCCGGGAAGCGCTCAAGCATCTCGGGGAATGACGAACCACGCACCGGAGTTGGTGGCGGCGTGGAGATCGGAGTGCACACCTTCGCCGATGTCAGCCTCGACCCCAGCGGCGTCGGGCCGGCGCAGCGGGTACGCGAGGTGGTCGAGGAGATCGCGCTGGCCGACGAGGTCGGCCTGGAGATCTTCGGCGTCGGCGAGCACCACCGCCGCGACTACGCCGCGTCCGCTCCGGCGATGATCCTTGCGGCCGGCGCCGAACGCAGCTCCCGGATCCGGCTGACCAGCGCCGTCACCGTGCTGAGCTCCGACGACCCGGTGCGGGTGTTCCAGCAGTTCTCGACGCTGGACCTGCTCTCGGCAGGCCGCGCCGAGATCATGGCCGGGCGTGGGTCGTTCACCGAGTCCTTCCCCCTCTTCGGCTACGACCTCGCCGACTACGACGAGCTGTTCGCCGAGAAGCTCGACCTCCTGCTGGCCGTCCGTGACGCGGAACGGGTCACCTGGTCGGGACGGCTGCGCGCGCCACTGCACGACCAGCCCGTGTACCCGCGGCCGGTGCAGGACCCGCTGCCGATCTGGGTGGCCGTCGGCGGCAACCCGCACTCGGTCGTGCGGGCCGGGGCGCTCGGGCTGCCGCTGGCGCTCGCGATCATCGGTGGTGAGCCGGAGCGGTTCGTGCCGCTCGCGCAGCTGTACCGGGAGGCCCTGACGCGCAGCGGCCACGGGCCGCTGCCGATCAGCCTCAACCTCCACGGCTTCGTCGCCGAGACATCGCAGGCGGCCGGGGACATCTACTACCCGGCGCACTCGGAGGTCATGAACAGGATCGGGCGCGAGCGCGGCTGGGGACCGACCAACCGCGCCGCGTTCGACGCCCAGGTCGCGCTGCGCGGGGCGTACGTCGTGGGCTCGCCCGAGCAGGTGGCCGAGAAGATCCTCTTCCAGCACGAGCTGTTCGGGCACCAGCGAACGGCGATCCAGGTCGCGATCGGCAGCGTCCCGCACCGGGAGGTGCTGCGGGCCATCGAGCTGCTGGGCACCGAGGTGGCGCCGCGGGTTCGTGCGGAGGTGGCCCGCCGCGAGGCAGTGGTGGCCCCGGCCACGGGCTGACGCGACCCCGACCCGGGCCGACACCGCACAATTCGCGTACACAAGCCGTCCGCGAGTCGCCCGTTTCCCGCCCGCGAGTCGCACCCTTTCCACTCGGTCAGGCAGGTGGGCTGCGGGTGCGCGGACACCACGCCGGGAAAGTGAGATTGATCGCCTGGGATCTATCGAACCAATCGCACGTGTGGGACGTGCGGAAGTCCGAGAGCCTCGCCGGGGCTTCGCCAGGAGGAAGTCGTGACAGCAGAGGAAGCGATGACGGCGTCGGAACCACAGTCGGACGTCGTCAGCGAGTCGGTTCACGTCGAGCTGCCAGCGGCTGCGGCCGCACTGGCTCCCCACCTGAGCGCACGCGCACCCGAGGCGTCCGCCGTCGGCACGCTGCCTGCCGACGTCGTCGAACTGCTCGAGGCGGCCGGTATGTTTCGGCTCGGGCTCCCGCTCGGCCTCGGCGGCTTCGAGGCCGATCCCGCGACCCTGGTCCGGACGGCCGAGACCCTCGCCCACGCTGACGGTTCCGCGGCGTGGGCGGCCATGACCGGGAACAGCTCGATGTTCTTCGCCTGGCTGGATCAGAGCGTCGCGGCCCGCCTGCTCGACGGGAGGCCCGGGCAGCCGGTCTCGTCGTCGTTCGCCCCGACCGGGCAGGCTGTCGAGGAGGACGGCGGATATCGGGTCTCCGGTCGATGGTCCTTCGTGAGCGGTGCCCCGCACGCAACAATGATCTCGGTGGGCGTCGTCGTCGTGGGCCCGGACGGGGTGCCGCGGACCTTGGGCGAGCGCCCGATGATGCGCTGGGCGGTGCTCCCGGCCACGGAGCTGCGAGTTCTGCCGACGTGGAACGATGCGGCAGGCCTGCGCGGCTCCGGCAGCCACGACGTGCTCGCCGAGGGCGTGTTCGTGCCGGCCGAACGGACGCTGATGCCGTTTTACGAGCCACCGCGGGCCGGCGGAGCCCTGTACCGCGTGCCATTCTTCACCGCTGTCCGTTCGCTGCTCGTCGGCATTCCCCTCGGGGTGGCGCGACGCGCGCTCGACGAGCTGACCGAGCTCTGCCGGCACAAGACCCGCGAGATGGCGCCGCTGGTCCAGGACCAGGACGTACAGGTCCGACTGGCCGAGGCGGAGGCAGCACTGCGGGCCGGCCGCAGCTTCCTGCTCGACGTCACCGAGCGGACGTGGTCCGCAGTGCAATCGGGAGTTGAGGTGCCGCTGCCGCTGCGCACGGAGTACGCCTTGGCTGCACAGTTCGCGACGCGCAGTGCGGTACAGGCGGTCAATCTGGCGTTCGAGACAGCCGGGGTTTCCTCTGCACTCGCAGGTGACGTCATCCAGCGCTGCTGGCGCGACGTCAATGTCGCCGGCCAGCACATCGCGTTCTCGCGGGGCCGGTGGCGAGGTGCCGGACAGGCACTGCTCGGACTGGAGATCGATCCGTTCCATCTCTGACCGTTTGCGGTCATACCGTGGCCGGTAGGTCACGACTACCGGAGCAAGCGTCTCGAGGCCGTCGGCGGCGGAAAGCTCCGAACCGCCCCGTGACAGCGATCCGTCCGGCTACTGTCGCCCCTCGTGCTGCGCGCGTGGCTCGGACCGGCTGTTGTCGTACTCGCCCTTGTAGCCACTGGCTGCACCGTCTCCGTCCCGGGCAATGGGGCGCCCACGGCCCCGGCAGCAGCGGCACCACAGCGGGCCAACTCGCCCGAGCCCACCACCCCCGCCGCGCCTCGCGGTCCGCGCAGCAGCCTGGACGTCGATCCGCTCCCGGACGAATGCCTGCTCAACGCCGCCGAGTTCGGCGAGCTGGTGGGTTCCACGGTGCGGCCGCCGGTGCAGGGTTCGGTCCAGCGCGAGGACGGATCCCGCAGCGCCGCCTGCGTCGCCATCGACGGCACGGAGCCCATCGCCATGATCAACATTTACACCGTGCGCTCGGGCACCCCTGCCGACTACGTACGCGCCGGGCCGGGAGGGCGCCGCGATCTGCAGGACGTCGGCGACGCCGCCGCGGTGATCGACACCGCCACCGGGCCCACGATGCAACTGGCCAGCCCCCGCTACCTGGTGACGATCCTCGTAGCCGGTCGCGCGCCCTCCGACGACGCCTGGCGCAGCGCGGCCGCGGCCGCGCTCTCCCGCCTGCCGGCCTGACGCGGAGTCAGCGCAGGGTCGCCATGTGCCGCTCGGCGGCCACGGCCACGGCGGAGTCGCGAGCGGCGTTGGCCTCCTCGCTCGTCAGCGTGCGGTCGGCGGCGCGGAATCGGAGGGTGAACGCCAGCGAGCGGCGGCCCGCCCCCACCTGCTCGCCCGTGTAGACGTCGAAGAGCCGGACGTCCTCGAGCAGCTCGCCACCCCCGTCGATGAGCGCCTCGGCCAGCTCGGCGGCGGGCACGGACGCGTCGGCCACGAGCGCGACGTCCACCGCGATCGGCGGGTACGGCGACACCTGCGGCGCGGGGCGCCGGTCGTCCAGCGGCAGGAGGTCGAGGTCGAGCTCCATGGCGCAGGTGCGCTCCGGCAGCCCGAGAGCCTCCACAACCTTGGGGTGCAGCTCCCCCGCGTGCCCGACGATCCAGTCGCCCACCCGCAGAGCGGCGCACCGGCCGGGGTGGAACGGAGGGAGCGACGCCGCCGTGACACGCAGCTCCACGCCTGCGGCCTGCCCGACCAGACGTCCGGCCTCCACGGCGTCGGCCCAATTCGCGGCCCGGCCCTCGCCCCACCAGCCGCGCGCCTCGCGGTCGCCGGCCAGCACCACCCCGACGTGCACGGGCTGCGCCGGCAGGGCGGCCTCGATCTGCGCGAGCTCCGCGTCGGACGGGCGGGCGTCGACACCCGGATCGGGCATCGGCACGGGCTTCGCGTGCGGCAGGACGACCTGGCCGATGTGGTAGAGCGCGAGGTCGGTGGCGCCGCGGGAGCGGTTGCGGATCAGCGCGTCGAGCAAGCCCGGGAGCAGTGTGCCGGCGAGCTCGGCACGCTCGGCGTCGAGCGGGTTGAGCACGTGCACGGTGCGGCGACGGACGTCGTCGGCGGCGAGACCGAACGCGTCCCAGACGGCCGGGTCGACGAACGGGAACGGCAGCACCTCGACGTAGCCGTCCTCGGCCAGCGCACGCGAGACGACACGACGGCGCAGCTGGGCCGGGGTCAGGCCGCGCCCGGGCGGGGCGGCGGGCAGCACCGACGGGATGACGTCGAGCCCTTCGAGCCGCAGCACCTCCTCCACGAGGTCGGCGGGCTGGACGAGGTCGGGTCGCCAGGACGGCGGCAGGGCCACCACGTGCCCGCGGCCGTCGTCGCCCGTGACGAGCTCGACGCTGCAGCCGATCTGCGTGAGCCTGCGCACGGTGGCGCCGGGCGGGTAGGCGATGCCGGCGACGTGGTCGGGCAGCTCCAGCGGCATCTCGACGGGGACGGGCCGCGGTGCGGCCCCGGCGTCGGTGCGGCCGGGGACGATCGTGCCACCGCCGTGCTCGACGAGCAGCTGCGCGGCGCGTTCGGCAGCCACGGGCGGCAGCAGCGGGTCGACCACCCGCTCGAAGCGGCGGGACGCCTCGCTGGGCAGCTTGTGGCGGCGCGCGGCCCGCGCGATCACCGCGGGGTCGAAGTGCGCGGCCTCGATCAGCACATCGATCCGGCCGTTCTCGTTCGGGCCGGCGATCTCGGTGGACGCCCCGCCCATCACACCGGCCAGCCCGATCGGGCCGGAGTCGTCGGTGATCAGGAGGTCGTCGGGGTTCAGAGTGCGCTCGACGTCGTCGAGAGTGCGCAGCTTCTCCCCCGCCCGGGCGCGCCGCACGACGATCGGGCCGGTGACCCGGGCGGCGTCGTAGGCGTGCAGCGGTTGCCCCAGTTCGAGCATCACGTAGTTGGTGACGTCGACGATCAGCGAGATGGGCCGCATCCCCGCGGCCAGCAGGCGCCGCTGCATCCACCACGGCGCAGCTGCGGTGGGGTCGACACCGTCCACCCGGCTGGCGACGAACCGCGGGCACGCCGAGTCGGCGAGCACGACCGGCCAGGCCTCACCCTGGGCCGGGGGGACCTCGACCCGGGCAGCCGGGTCGGTGTAGCCGACGTCCAGCGAGCAGGCGAGCTCGCGGCCCAGCCCGCGCACGGAGAAGCAGTAGCCGCGGTCGGGCGTGATGTTCAGCTCGATCACGTCGTCCGGGTCGTCGGGCGAGAGACCCAGCAGGGGGCGAGCGTCGTCGCCGGGCGCCGCGGTGCCCTCCGGGAGCACCAGGATGCCGGCGTGATCGGCGCCGATGCCCAGCTCGCGTGCCGAGGAGATCATGCCGTCGGAGACGTGCCCGTAGGTCTTGCGGGCCGAGATCTCGAAGCCTCCGGGGAGCACGGTCCCCGGCAGCGCGACGACCACCAGGTCGCCGACCGCGAAGTTGCTCGCGCCGCAGATGATCCCCCGCGGCTCGGGCTCCCCCACGTCGACCTGGCACCACCGGATCGGCTTCTTCAGCCCGGTGAGCACCTCGAACTCCAGCACGCGGCCGACGACGACCGGACCGGTGAGGTCGGGTGCCCGGTGGATGTCCTCGATCTCGAGGCCGACACGGACGAACGCCTCGGCGGTGTCATCTGCCGGTGGGACGTTGCCGGCGCCGAGCAGCTCGGCGAGCCAGGACTGGGAAACGCGCACGGGGTTGCTCCTGGGGGATCAGATGCCGGACTCAGACGCCGAACGCGCGGCTGAACCGGACGTCGCCCTCGACCATGTCGCGCATGTCGGGGATGCCGTTGCGGAACTGCAGCGTGCGCTCCAGGCCCATGCCGAACGCGAAGCCGGAGTAGACGTCGGGGTCGACGCCGCAGGCGCGCAGCACGTTGGGGTTGACCATGCCGCAGCCGCCCCACTCCACCCAGCCTGCCCCGCCCTTCTTCTCCGGGAACCACACGTCCACCTCGGCGGACGGCTCGGTGAACGGGAAGAACGACGGGCGCAGCCGAGTGCGCGACGTGGCGCCGAACATCGCGCGGGCGAAGGCGTCGAGGGTGCCCTTGAGGTGCGCCATCGTGATGCCCTTGTCGACGGCAAGGCCCTCCACCTGGTGGAACACCGGGGTGTGGGTGGAGTCGAGCGCGTCCGTGCGGAAGGTACGACCCGGGCAGACGACGAAGACGGGCAGCTCACGCTGCAGCAGCGCCCGGACCTGCACCGGCGAGGTGTGGGTGCGCAGGACCATGCCGGAGCTCTCGGAGTCGTCCCCGGCTGTCGATCCGGCGAGGTAGAAGGTGTCCTGCATGGTGCGCGCAGGGTGGTCCTTGCCGAAGTTCAGCGCGTCGAAGTTCAGCCACGACGACTCGACCTCGGGCCCCTCCGCGACCTCCCAGCCCATCGCGACGAAGACGTCCGCGATCTGCTCGGAGATCTGCGTGAGCGGGTGGCGCGCGCCGCGCGGGATGCGGTCCCACTGCAGCGTGACGTCGACGGTCTCCTCGGCGAGCACGCGCGCGTCGCGCTCGGCGACCAGCGTCTCCCGGCGGGCGTCGAACGCCTCCTGCGCCCGCTGACGGGCGGCGTTCACGCGCTTGCCGGCCTCGGCCCGCTCCGGCCCGGGCAGCGAGCCGAGCTCGCGGCGAGCCAGCAGCAGCGGGGCGCGGTCGCCCAGGTGGGCCGGCTTGACGGCGGCGAGCGCGGCCAGGTCGGAGGCCCCCGCGAAAGCCTGGACCGCCGCGTCGACGGCGGCGTCCAGCGAATCCGGGTCAAGCGGGCTCATCACGTCCGTGCTCTCACTCATGGTGGCTCGATCCTAAGGTCCGGTCGGGGACGGCTCGCCGACGGCCGCCGCCGACGGGCTTCGACGACGTCGCGCCGCCACGCTCGCGTACAGACACACCGCCGCGGCCGTGGCGAGGTTCAGGCTCTCGGCCCGGCCGTGGATCGGCACCCGGACGCGGTGGTCGGCCCGCTCCGCAACGGTGGCCGGGACACCGTGTGCCTCGCCACCGAATATCCAGGCGACGGGCCCCGCGAGCACGGCGTCGGCGGCAGGGTCGTGCAGGTCGAGCTCGCCGTGGCCGTCGGCCACGAGCAGCGTGAGCCCGGCCGCGCGGCAGGCGTCCAGCACGGCGTCGGCGTCGCGGTCGCGAGCCAGGGGCAGGTGGAACACGCTGCCGGTGGAGGCCCGGACGGCCTTGCCGTTGTGCGGGTCGACCGTCTCGCCCGCGAGCAGCACGGCACCGGCGCCCGCCGCGTCGGCCACCCGGATGACGGTGCCCGCGTTGCCGGGATCGGCGATATCGGCGCACACCGCGACCAGCTCGGGCCCGTTCGACAGCGCGGTGGCAAGCGGAACGTCGAGCAGGTCGCACACGGCCACCAGCCCTTGCGGGGTGACGGTGTCGGACAGCGACTCGGCGACGGGTTCGGGGACCGGGCTGAGGCGGGCTCCGGCGGCCTGCGCCGCCGAGACCAGCTCGGGGTGACGGGCTGCGGCCGCGTCGGTGACGAACAGCTCGTGCACCCGGCCCGATCCTGCGCCCGACCACTCCAGCGCCTCGCGGACGGCCTGTGCGCCTTCCACGAGAAACCGCCCGGCCCGATCGCGTCCCGCGCGGCGGAGCAGCTTGCGTGCTGCGACGACGCGCGGCGTGCGCTGCGTCAACGCGATCTCCGCTGACGCTCGGATCGGTGTACCGGGCGGTTCGGTCACGGCCGTGCCGGACGGACGGCTCAGGCCGCGGTCCCGTCCTGCGAGCCGCTCTGGGCCGGCACGTTGGCCTTGGCCAGCTCGACGAGGGCGGTGAAGGCGGCCGGGTCGCTGATGGCGAGCTCCGAGAGGATCTTGCGGTCCACCTCGACGCCGGCGGCCTTGAGGCCCTGGATGAAGCGGTTGTAGGTCATGCCGTTGGCGCGGGCGGCCGCGTTGATACGGGTGATCCACAGCTGCCGGAAGTCGCCCTTCTTGGCGCGACGGTCGCGGTAGGCGTAGTTCAGCGAGTGGAGCATCTGCTCCTTCGCCTTGCGGTACAGCCGCGAGCGCTGTCCGCGGTAGCCGCTGGCCAGCTCCAGGGTGGTGCGGCGCTTCTTCTGAGCGTTGACCGCGCGCTTCACGCGTGCCATGGGGGTGTCCTTACGTCTTGGTCAGGCGGGGAAGGGGGGCGTGCGCCCGCGTCAGCGGCCGAGCAGCTTCTTGACGCGCTTGACGTCGGCCTTGTTCACGGGCACGACGCGAGAGAGGTCACGCGTCTCCTTGCTCGACTTGACCTCGAGGCGGTGCCGCAGGCCGGTCTGCTGGCGCAGGATCTTGCCCCGGGCAGTCACCTTGACCCGCTTGGACATCCCACTGTGCGTCTTGTTCTTGGGCATGACAGTTCCGTTCACCGGTGACGCCCCGGGGGCGAGGCGTCAGTTTGGTCGTGCTGGCGTTGCTGCCGTCAGGCCTGCTGCGCGTCCGCCTGGGCGACGGGGCGCGGGCGGGATGCCGGCTTCTTGTTCGGAGCGATCACCATCGTCATGTTGCGGCCGTCCTGCTTGGGGGCAGCCTCGACCGTGCCCAGCTCCGCCACGTCCTCGGCGAGGCGCTGCAGCAGCCGGAACCCCAGCTCGGGGCGGGACTGCTCGCGTCCGCGGAACATGATGGTGACCTTCACCTTGTTGCCACCCTCGAGGAAGCGCACGACGTTGCGCTTCTTGGTCTCGTAGTCGTGGGTGTCGATCTTCGGCCGGAGCTTCTGCTCCTTGATCGTGGTGAGCTGCTGGTTACGGCGGGACTCCCGGGCCTTCTGCGCGCTCTCGTACTTGAACTTGCCGTAGTCCATGAGCTTGCAGACCGGCGGGCGGGCCTGAGCCGCGACCTCGACAAGGTCGAGCTCTGCCTCCTGCGCGAGCCGCAGGGCGTCCTCGATACGCACGATGCCGACCTGTTCGCCGTTGGGTCCGACCAAGCGGACCTCGGGAACTCGGATGCGGTCGTTGATGCGCGTCTCTGTGCTGATGGGGTCTCCTCGTATCGACGTCGTGGGGCGCGACGGAGCGGAGACCTGAACCCGACGATCACACCCGACGAGCCTGTGGCTCATCGACGGACCGGACCCGGACGCCTGAGGCGGCGGGTGGGAGCGGGGCTCCACTTGATCGCCCTGACGCCTTGTGCAACGCGCGACAGGGTGGTCGCATTCCGCAGGATAGCAGCCCGCGGCCACGCTCCGTGCCCGCACCCGGTAACGGTTGAGGAGCGCGGGCGGTGAAACCCCTGCGGGGCCGCCGGCGCGACGTCGAGACGAGTGGCGCGCGGACCGATACCGATCGCAGGGCGTGCGCCGCAAGACGACGACAGCCCGGTTCGTGCGAACAAAACGCTGCAGGGCCGAGAGCCGGCGCTCGATCAGGGCCGCGCGACCAGGCGGCTCACTCCCGCCGGAATCGGATCGTTCAGGCGTGCCCGGTCATGCACCATTGGCGCCGCGGGTCGTCACCGCGCCGATGATGGCCACGGCGGAACAATGCACGCAGGCCACTGACGAAGCGCGGCGAAGAGTCCGCTTCGCTCGCTCTGCGCGCACCCGTCCCGGCGTCGCCCGGGGTACGGGTCGTTGACGTCGAGTTGCCCTGCACCCCCTTAGCGTGCCGAACGATCGATGCAGATGCAAGAGCCACCTGCACGTGCACCTGTACGAACCGTGAGGTGGAGACCCGGCGTACTCGCCCCGCCCGGACAGCGCCATCCCGAGCCATAGCGCCCTGACCGGCCAAAACTGTTGCAGGCTTGTAGCGATTCGGGCATCTCGGCAGCCATGAGGCGCAATCCGACCCCTCGACCCGTGCAAATGCACGTGCAGGTGCAACTGATAAGGTTCGTGCAGAACGAGCGCCACCAACTCAGCACGAGCGAGGATGATGACGTGCCCGACACGAATCACGAGGGCGGTTCAGCAGCACTGCTTCGGGGCGCCGTCTGGCGCAAGAGCAGCAGGAGCGGCGCAATGGGCAACTGTGTCGAAGTCGCCGCACTCGACACCGGCGAGTTCGCGGTCCGCAACTCACGACACCCCAGCGGTCCCGCACTCATCTTCACCCGGGCCGAATGGCTCGCTTTCCTGGGCGGGGTCGAGCACGGCGAGTTCCGTCCCGCGTGATCACCTTCTGACCAGGGCGTTCCCGCCCGCTCAGAGGTCGGCCAGCACCTTCGCCAGCAATTGGCGCGATTCGTCGGGAGTGAGTGCGTCGACCGTCAGGCGGTCAACAGCCCTTCCGTACAACTCGATCTCGTCCTGGCGGTCGAGATAGAGCGCGCCACTGAGATGCTCGACGTACACCACATCCGGCAGTTCAGCCTCGGCGAACCTCAGCACCGTGAACGATCCCTCGGCGCCGTATCCGCTCAACTGCCACGGCACGACCTGAATGGTGATGTTCGGCAGCTTCGTGAGCTCGAGCAGCCGATCGAGCTGTTCCCGCATCACCATTCGGCCGCCGATCGGCCGGTGGAGAACGGACTCGTCAAGCACCACCCACAGTTTCGGCGGGTGCATGCCGCCGAGAATCTTCTGCCGCCGCATGCGCAGCGCGATCCGCCGCTCGCCTTCCTCCGACGCGGAGCCGACGCGCCCGCGGGTGGCGATCGCGCGTGCATACGCCTCGGTCTGTAGCAGGCCGGGCACGAACTGCAGCTCGTAGCACTGGATCCGCGACGCGGACTCCTCCAGACCCACGAAGTCGTGGAACCAGCCGGGCATCACGTCGCTGTAGCGGCGCCACCAGCCCGGCTCGTTCGCCTGCTCGACCATCTCGAGAAACGACTCGCGCTCTGCGGCGTCGGCAATTCCGTACAGGGTGAGCAGATCGGAGATGTCGCGCGCCTTGAGGGCGACGCGGCCGAGCTCGATGCGCGACACCTTCGATTCCGACGAGCGGATGGCGTAGCCGGCGTCGGCTCGCGAGATGTCGGCCGCCTCTCGCAACCGTCGCAGTTGGGCGCCGAGCACGATTCGCCGGGCCGTGGCTCCCCTGGCGGACTCGACTCCCGGAGAAAACGACGTCACGACTGCGGTGACATCCCGCCGCACGCGGGCCGCTCGCCGTGGTGACGAGCGAGCCGAGGGATCTGTGGCGCCACCTCGTTGACGGGCGCGTTGTCGACGGGCGTCTGCGATGCGTCCGACGTCACGATGATCACCGTACCGGACGGTTTCTCCGACGATCATCGCGAGTGCGGGTACTGGCGGTACCGTGCAGAGCCCACGAGTGGAAATACCATGGGTATCCGCGCCGCTCTCACTGCGGCCGTCGGTGCAGTGCCAGGGCGCTGACAGCAACGCGACAGGGCGCGCTCCCAGCATCGCCGTCGGACACACCGCATCCAACAGGGAGCACCGATGACCGAGACGACCGCCAGGCCCACCGATACCGAATCGACCACCGAGGCATTCGTCGAGCGTCTGTTCGGCGCCGTGCTCGGCGCCCAGCTCGTCCAGGCTGCATACCTAGGTGATCGGCTCGGCTTCTACCGGGCTCTCGCCGAGGGACCGCTCACCCCGCCCGAACTGGCCGCCCGCACCGGAACAGCGGAGCGGTACGCGCGGGAGTGGCTGGAACACCAGGCCGTGGCCGGCGTCCTCACCGTCGACGACGCCACCGCAGCACCCGATGAGCGTCGCTTCCGGTTGCCGAGCGCCCACGCCGAGGTGCTCACCGACGTACTCAGCCCGAACCACGTGCTGCCGCTGGCCCGGATGGTGGGCGGCATGGGGCAGCACATGGACGCGCTGGTCGACGCGTACCGGTCCGGCGGCGGGGTGTCGTGGGCCCAGTTCGGCACCGACGCCCGCGAGGCGCAGGCCGCTGCCAACCGGCCGCTGTTCCTCGGGGCGCTCCCCCGCGAGTACTTCCCGTCGGTGCCCGCCATCCGGGACGTGCTGGAGCGGGGCGGCCGGATCGCCGACGTCGGCTGCGGGTTCGGCTGGTCGGCCATCGGCCTCGCTCTCGCCCATCCCGACGTGACCGTCGACGGCTACGACGTGGACGGGCCCTCGATCGACGCGGCCCAGCGCAACGCGCACGAAGCCGGGGTGGCGGACCGTGTGCGGTTCCACTGCGCCGACGCCGCCACCGCGGACGGACGCTACGACCTCGTGACCGCGTTCGAGTGCATCCATGACATGCCCGCCCCGGTCGGCGTGCTCGAGACGATGCGCCGCATCGCCGAGCCCGACGGGATCGTGCTGGTGGTGGACGAGCGGGTGGCGGAGCGATTCCACGCGCCCGGTGACGAGACCGAGCAGCTCATGTACGGCTGGAGCATCACGTGCTGCCTGCCCGACGGGCTGGCGCATACGCCGTCGGTGGGCACCGGCACCGTGATGCGTCCGGACACCCTGCGCCGGTACGCCCAGGAGGCCGGGTACGCCGACATCGAGGTCCTCCCGATCGACGACGCCTTCTTCCGCTTCTACCGCCTCACGTGAGCCGGAACCCGGTGGTCAGCCGGCCGCAGCAGCCTTGCGGCGCCGCCGGACGGCCACCGGGGCCACCGCCGGCTCCTCCGGAGTGACGAGACCGACGAGGAACTGGCCCGTGTAGCTCTCGGGGCTGGCCGCCACCTGCTCCGGCGTGCCCTGCGCCACCACCGTGCCGCCGCCCGAGCCGCCCTCCGGCCCCATGTCGATGATCCAGTCGGAGGTCTTGATCACGTCGAGGTTGTGCTCGATCACGATCACCGAGTTGCCCTTGTCGACCAGACCGTTGATCACCTGGAGCAGCTTGCGGATGTCCTCGAAGTGCAGGCCCGTGGTGGGCTCGTCGAGGATGTAGACCGTGCGGCCGTTGGAGCGCTTCTGCAGCTCCGACGCGAGCTTGACGCGCTGCGCCTCGCCACCCGAGAGCGTGGGTGCCGGCTGGCCCAGCCGGACGTACCCGAGCCCGACGTCGACCAGCGTGCGCAGGTAGCGCGCGATCGAGTTGATCGGCGCGAAGAACTCGGCCGCCTCCTCGATCGGCATGTCCAGCACCTCGGCGACCGTCTTGCCTTTGTAGTGCACCTCGAGCGTCTCGCGGTTGTACCGGGCGCCCTTGCAGACCTCGCACGGCACATACACGTCGGGCAGGAAGTTCATCTCGATCTTGATCGTGCCGTCGCCGGAGCAGGCCTCGCAGCGGCCACCCTTGACGTTGAACGAGAATCTGCCGGGTTGGTAGCCGCGCACCTTGGCCTCGGTGGTAGCCGCGAAGAGCTTGCGGATCTGGTCCCACACGCCCGTGTAGGTGGCCGGGTTGGACCGCGGGGTGCGCCCGATCGGCGACTGGTCGACCCGCACCAGCTTGTCGAGCTCGTCGAGACCCGTGATCCGGGTGTGGCGGCCGGGGACCTGCCGGGCCTTGTTGAGCTTGTTGGCCAGCACGGTGGCGAGGATGTCGTTGATCAGCGTGGACTTGCCCGACCCCGACACCCCGGTGACCGACACGAGGCAGCCGAGCGGGATGTCGACGTCGATGCCGCGCAGGTTGTGCTCGCGCGCACCGACCACCGTGAGCTGGCGCTTCTTGTTGACCGGCCGGCGGATGTCGGGCACCGGGATCGAGCGACGGCCCGACAGGTACGCCCCGGTGAGCGAGGTGTCGTGGGACTCCAGCCCCGGAACCGGCCCGCTGTAGACGATCTCACCGCCGTGCTCGCCCGCGCCCGGACCGATGTCGACGGCCCAGTCGGAGGCGCGGATGGTGTCCTCGTCGTGCTCGACGACGATCAGGGTGTTGCCCAGGTCGCGCAGCCGGACGAGCGTCTGGATCAGCCGCCGGTTGTCGCGCTGGTGGAGGCCGATGGACGGCTCGTCGAGCACGTACAGCACGCCCACCAGCCCGGAGCCGATCTGCGTGGCCAACCGGATGCGCTGGGCCTCACCGCCGGAGAGTGAGCCTGCGGCGCGGTCGAGCGACAGGTAGTGGAGCCCGACGTCGAGCAGGAAGCCCAGCCGCGCCTGCACCTCCTTGAGGATGCGGCCGGCGATCATGGTCTGCCGGGCGTCGAGCACCATCCCGTCGAGGAACGCGGAGCACTCCGACACCGACATCGCCGACACCTCGGCGATCGAGCGCTCGCCCCGGTCGCGATGGGCGAGGGTGACGGCCAGGACCTCGGGCTTGAGCCGCGCCCCATGGCAGGCGGGGCACGGCACGTCGCGCATGTAGCCCTCGTAGCGCTCCCGCTGCGAGTCGGACTCCGTCTGGTCGAGGCGCCGCTCGAGGAACGGGATGACGCCCTCGTAGCTGGCGTAGTAGGAGCGCTCCCGGCCGTAGCGGTTGCGGTAGCGGACGTGCACCTGGTCGGTGCTGCCGTGGAGGATCGCCTTCTGGGCGGCCGCGGGCAGCTTGCGCCATGGCGTGTCCATCCGGAACCCGATCGCCTTGGCCAGCCCGTCCAGCAGGCGTCCGAAGTACTCCGCGGACTGCCCGCCGGACCAGGGAGCGATCGCGCCGTCGGCGAGGCTCGCCTCGTGGTCGGGCACGACGAGCTCCGGGTCGACCTCCTTCTTGATCCCGATGCCGTGGCACTCGGGGCACGCGCCGTAGGGCGAGTTGAAGGAGAACGTGCGGGGCTCGAGGTCGTCGAGGCTCAGAGGGTGGCCGTTGGGGCAGGCCATCCGCTCGGAGAAGCGCCGCTCGCGGTGGGGGTCGTCGTCGGGGAGATCGACGAAGTCGAGCACGACCAGACCGTCGGCCAGCCGCAGCGCGGTCTCCACCGAGTCGGTGAGCCGCTGCTTGGCCGAATCCTTCACGGTGAGCCGGTCGACCACCACGGAGATGTCGTGCTTCTCCTGCTTCTTGAGCGTGGGCGGGTCGGTGAGCGTGTGCACCGTGCCGTCGACCATCACGCGGGAGTAACCCTGCGTCTGCAGTGTGGAGAACAGGTCGACGAACTCGCCCTTGCGGGTGCGCACGACCGGCGCCAGCACCTGGAACCGGCTGCCCTCGTCCATCGCGAGCACCTGGTCGACGATCTGCTGCGGTGTCTGCTTCTCGATGACGTGGCCGCAGACCGGGCAGTGCGGAACGCCCGCCCGTGCGTAGAGCAGGCGCAGGTAGTCGTAGACCTCGGTGATGGTGCCGACCGTGGACCGCGGGTTGCGGTTGGTGGACTTCTGGTCGATCGACACCGCAGGCGAGAGCCCCTCGATGAAGTCGACGTCGGGCTTGTCCATCTGGCCGAGGAACTGCCGCGCGTACGCCGACAGCGACTCGACGTACCGGCGCTGACCCTCGGCGAAGATCGTGTCGAACGCCAGGCTCGACTTGCCCGACCCGGACAGTCCGGTGAAGACGACGAGGCTGTCGCGCGGCAGGTCGAGATCGACACCGCGCAGGTTGTGCTCACGGGCCCCGCGGACGACGAGACGGGGAGCGTCGACACGGCGCACGGCGTCGGCGGAACGCCCATCAATGCTGCGGTCGGCCACGGTGGGGAGCCTCCTGTGAATCCGAACGGCGAACAGGTCTGGCAACGAGCAAGGTCTGGCACGAGCTGGGCCTGACACGAGCAGACTCGACACGGCCGGGGCATGACAGTGTGCCCTCATCCATGCTAAGCGCGGCCGCCGACAGTTCTGTTCCGGCAGCTAGCTCGCCCGGCGGGCGGCGGGCCGGGCGAGCCGAACCGCCGCAACGAGGGTCGCACAGACGTTCGAACGGCCGTGCAGCGGGGGTCGAGGACCGCCTGCGGCTTCGCGTCGCCGAGCACGAAACGACACGGGCCGGGCCTGGCCGGCGAGCCCGCGACGACGATTACGCTCGACCGGGTGGGAGAGTCCAACGTCTGGTCCACCGCTCATCTGCCCACCGGGGACGGCCGGGCCGCCGGCGTCACGGTCAACGGGCTCGAGCTGAGCTGCGAGATCCCCGCCGATCTCGGGCCGGAGCCTGCGGGCGCCACGCCGTTCGGCCTGCTCGCGGGGTCGCTGTCGGCCTGCACGGCGATGTCGGTCCGCACGTTCCTGCAGCTCTGGGACATCGAGCCCGGCGAGGTGACGGTGCACGTCGGGTTCCGCACGGGGTCGCCGCCGATGATGGACCGCCGGGTCACCGTCGAAGCCGAGGTCAGCCCGGACCTGCGCGAGCAGCTCGCCTCGGTGGTCGACCACACCCCCGTCACGGTCCTGCTGCGCGACGCACTGACGATCCGCACGGAGCTCACCACCGGCGCTGCCTGACCCGGAGGCGCCCACCGGCACCCGTCGTCAGAGAAGGACGATGCCGGTGACGAGGGCCAGCGCCACCACCGACCAGCCGACCACCGGCACCGAGACGACGGGGGCCACGCGGGCCGGGAGCGGGGAACGGCGCAGAACGGTCGCCCGGTGCCTGCCGACCGCGACCGTGACCAGCGCGATGAGCATCGCCATGGTGACGGGCACCATCGCCACGGTGGGTCCCGCCGCACCGATCTCGCGCACCGAGAGCAGCGCCCCGTTGGCCAGCACACCGAGCGCCGTGCGGTTCCAGGCGAGCCTCGTCCGCTCGGGCTGGAGCCCGGGGGCTCCCGCGGGCGGACCGGGACGCAGGGGCCTCATCCGTCGACCCCTTTGACGATCACCAACGCCAGTCCCAGCAGCGCCAACACGACGAGACCGACGGCGAGCACCCACGGGGCCCGCTGCCGTGGGAGTGCACCGTCGCGTCGCATCGCGTACTCGACCCGCTGCCAGCGCAGCACACCGTTCGCGGCGCACAGCACCGCGAGGACGACCAGGAGCCCGCCTGTGATGGTGCGAACCCCCGGCAGCGGGAACGCGGGCACGAGCTGCACCACCGCGATCCCCGCCGCCAGCAACGACAGCGACGAACGGATCCATGCGAGGAAGGTGCGCTCGTTGGCGAGGGTGAACCGGTAGTCCGGTTCGTGCTCGGCGGCACCGTCCCCCGAGTCGTTGTCCTCGGAGGAATCGGCGCCCTCGGAATCGGCACGGCCCGACGCGGCACTGTCCACGGAGACAGCATCGTCCTCGGGAGCGGCCCTGTCCTGTGGAACGGCCCCCTCGTCGGGGTCACACCGGCGGCACATCGGATGATCGCGACGGGCAGGGCGTTTCTGCAGCTCAGGCGACGCCGAGGAGCCGGTGCGCGGTGTCGGGATCGCGACGGAACTCAGCGGTCGGCACGCGGTGCACGAGCGTGCCCTTCTCCATCACGGCGATCTCGTCCGCCACGCTGAAGGCCAGGTGCAGGTCCTGCTCCACCAGCACGACGGTCACGCCCTCGGCGCGCATGGTGGTGACCACGCCGGCGAGCTGGTCGACGATGGCCGGGGCGAGCCCGTCGGACGGCTCGTCGAGCAGCACCAGCCGCGGGTTGGTGAGCAGGGCCCGGGCCACGGCGAGCATCTGCTGCTCCCCTCCGGAGAGCTGCCCTGCGTAGTGGCGGCGGCGCTCGGCGAGCCGGGGCAGCAGGTCGAGCACGGCGTCGACGGTCCAGGTGCCGGGTCGCGACCGCGAACGCGCCAGTCCGAGGTGCTCGGCCACCGTGAGCGTCGCCCACACCCGGCGCCCTTGCGGCACCAGCGCCACCCCGGCCCTGGCGACCAGGTCGGGCCGCTTACCGGCCAGCTCGGCCCCGTCGAGGCGCACCGATCCCTCGGTCACCGGGACGAGCCCGGCCAGCGTCATGATCAAGGTGGACTTGCCGACACCGTTGCGGCCCAGCAGCCCGAGCACGGCACCGGCGTCGAGGGTGAGATCGACGCCGTGCAGCACCCTGCCCCGGTCGTACCCGGAGACGAGGCCACGTACCTCGAGGAAGCTCATGACAGGAACAGCTCCTCGCGCCGGCCGGTGCCCAGGTAGGCCTCGCGCACGGCGTCGCTCGCCCGGACGTCGTCGGGGGTGCCGGAGAGCAGCACGCGGCCGAGGTGCAGCACCGTCACCGCATCCGCCAGCGAGAACACCAGGTCGAGGTCGTGCTCCACGAACAGCACGGTGATCTCCTGCGGCAACCCGCGCAGCAGCTCGACCAGCCGCGCGCTCTCGCCGGGGGACATCCCGGCCGCGGGCTCGTCGAGCAGCAACAGCGAGGGGCGGCAGGCCAGCGCCAGTGCCACCTCCAACTGCTTGCGCTCGCCGTGCGACAGCGCGGAGACGCGCACGTCACCACGGCCGGCGAGGCCGACGTCGGACAGCAGCTCCTCCGCCCGCGCGACCACCCGGGGCTGCCTGCGCGGCAGCAGGGAGATCCGCCCGTTGTCGTGGCGCTGCACGGCGAGCGCGACCGTCTCGGCCGCCGTCATCGAGGCGAACAGACTCGCGTGCTGCATCGTCTGGCTCATCCCGAGCCGGCAGCGCTTCACCTCCGACAGCCGCGTGACGTCGTTGCCCGCGAGCTCGACGCGGCCCGCATCCGCCCGCATCGTGCCTGTGACCAGCTTGAACAGCGTGGACTTCCCGGCGCCGTTGGGTCCGATCAGGGCGTGCCGGGCACCGGGGGCAACCGCCAGGTCCACGCCGTCGACCGCCTTCAGGGCGCCGAACGACCTGGTCAGGCCGGTGCAGTGCAACGCGGTCACGACGAACCTCGCCGTCGCCACAGCTGCATGCCCGCGGCGCCGCGTGGCAGCAGGTAGACCACCAGCACGAACACCGCACCGAGCACCAGGGTGCCGTGACCGTCGAGGCTGGGCCCGAGCGCGTCCCGGACCAGGATCACCAGCGCCGCACCGATGCACGCGCCCCACAGCGAGCCCGCCCCGCCGATGATCACGGCCAGCAACGCGAACGAGGCGGTGAGGAACCCGAGATCGGCCGGCGTCACAAGTCGTTGCTGCGCCACCAGCAACGAGCCGGCCAGGCCCGCAACGGCGCCTGCCACCACGAAGACTCCGTACTTGTACAGCGCCGTCGGGTAGCCGACGGCACGCATGCGCGGCTCGTTGTCGCGGATACCGCGCAGCGCCGCGCCGAACGGCGAGCGCGCCACGAGCCAGACGAGCACGAAGCCCAGTACGAACACGGCGAGCACGTACCAGTACAGGAAGCCCGGGTTCGCGAGAGGCGCTCCCGCGACCCGCACGGACGGGACGCCGGTGAGCCCGTTGGCCCCGCCGGTGACGCCCTCCCAGGTGTTGGCCACCTGTTGCACCATCTCGCCGATGGCGAGGGTGAGCATGAGGAAGAAGACCCCGCCGGTGCGCACGGTGATCCATCCGGTCAGCGCGGCGGCGACGGCGCCGACGGCCGCTCCGACCAGCAGCGGCACCGGCGCCTGCGCCGTGACGTTGATCGACACCCAGCCGGCGGCGTACGCGCCTGCGCCGAAGTAGGCGGCGTGACCGAGCGAAGGAAGGCCCGTGACGCCGACGAGCAGGTCCAGGCTCACGGCGAAGAGCGCGAACACCAGGATGCGGGTGAGCGTGGTGGTGGCGAACGGGGCGAGGAACAGCGGAGCCGCGGCGAGCACGACGAGCACCGCCGCCGCCACGAGCCCGCCCCGGCCCCGGGGCACCCGTGGGGACATCGCGGCCGCCCCTCCTGGCACCGCAGGCGCGTCCAGTGCGGTCATCGCGCGCCCGCCGATGCCGGACTCCCGAACAGGCCGTGTGGGCGCAGCACGAGCACCAGCGCGAGCGCGGCGAACAGGATGAACGAGGCGAAGTCAGGGAGCAGCAAGCGGCCCAGCGTGTCGACCTGCCCGATGATCAGCGCCCCGACGAGCGCTCCGCGCACCGAACCGAGCCCGCCGATCACGACGACGACCAGCGCCAGGATGAGGACCGTCGCGTCGAGCCCCGGGCGCGCGCCGTAGATCGGGCCGCCCAGCACTCCGGCCGTGGCGGCGAGCAGCGAGCCGACGGCGAACACCGTGGCCTGCACCATCCGGTTGTCGACGCCGAGCGCGGCCACCATCTCGCGGTCGGCCACGGTGGCCCGCACGAGCGCGCCCACCCGCGTCCGTTCCACCACGAGGTACACGGCCAGGGCCAGCACCGCACCCACCCCGATCAGCACCAGCCGGTACGTGGGGTAGGTCGCTCCGAGGATCGACACCGAGCCGTCCAGCGCGGGGGGCGCGGCCACCGACAGCGGGTCGTCCCCGAACGCGATGATCAACAGCTCGGCCACGACGAACGCCACGCCGAGGGTCAGCAGGGCCTGGTCGAGGTGCGAGCGTTTGCGCAGCGGCTCGGTCATGAGCGACAGCAGCGCACCCGCAACGAGGCCGCCGACCGCCGCCAGAGCGAGCGCGGCGAGGAAGCCACCCCAGCTGCCGGCGAAGGCGGCGCCGAGATAGGCACCCCCGAGGAACAGCGCACCGTGCGCGAGGTTGAGGACGTCCATCATCCCGAACACGATCGAGAGCCCCACGGCCAGGATGAAGAGCAGCGACCCGATCGCGAGGCCGTTGAGGACACTGACGAGCATCAGGCCGCCGGCTGGCTCTGCGGGCCGAGGTCCTGCACCACCGCGTTCACCAGCGTGCCCCCGGCGTTGTCCACCCGGCGCAGGTAGATGTTCTGCCGTGGCGTCTGGTTGTCGAAGGTCCACGGCCCGCGCGGGCTGTCGTCGACGGTGCCGATGCCGCCCAGCGCGGCGGCGAGTGCGTCGCCGTCGACTCCCGTGGCCGAGGTGAGTGCGCGGTTGAGGACGTTGGCGGCGTCCCAGGTCTGCACCGAGAAGCAACTGGGGCTCTCGCCGTACTTCGCGCTGTAGGCCTGTACGAACGCGTTGTTGGCCGGGTTGTCGAGCTGGTCGGTGTAGTGCAGCGTCGTCTGCACGCCCACCGCCGCGTCGCCCTGCTGCGGCAGCACGTTGCCCTCGGTGAGGAAGCCCGACCCGTACAGCGGGATCGTCGACGAGAGCCCGAACTGCGCGTACTGCTTCACGAAGCTGATCGCCTCGGCTCCCGAGTAGAAGCAGAACGTGGCGCGTGCCCCGGAGCTCTGGATGCCGGTGAGGAACGGCTGGTAGTCCGAGGTGGTGCCGAACGGCGTCTTCGCCTGCCCGACCACCCGCCCGCCGCCGGTCTCGAACGCCTTCGTGAAGGCGGTGATGACCTCGGTGCCTGCCGCGTAGTCAGGCGCGATGGCGTAGACACCCTCGGAGAAGCCCGACTGGGCGAGGTGCGTGCCCATCGCGGCCGCGATCTGGCCGTTGGTGAAGGAGCTGCGCCAGATGTAGGGGGTGCGAGCCTTGGCCGTGACGTCCTCGGCGCCCGCGTTCGTGACGATCAGCAGCTTCTTCGACTCGGTGAGCACGTCACGCACGCCCAACGCGGTGGCGGAGTTGACCAGCCCGACCACCACGTCGACCCCGTCGCTCTGCAGCACCTTCTGCACGGCAGGCACGCCGGTCTGGGGTGTCTCGCCCTCGTCGGCGACGACGGTCTCCACGGTGTAGTTCCCGAACTTCTGCCCGTGGTCGGCCAGCCAGAGATCCCAGCCGCGCTGCATGTCGGTGCCGAGCGCGGCGTAGACCCCCGACTGCGGGACGACGAGGCCGACCTTCACCGTGCCGCCTCCGCCTGCGGTGGGCCCGCCACCCCCGACGCTGCTCCCGCACGCCGACAACACCGGCAATGCGCCGGCCGCACCCAGGAGACCGAGGAACCGGCGCCGGTTGACCATGGGGTGTTGCACCATCTCAGAACGCTCCTCGTCGACCGGGCCGCAGCCTGGGTGCGATGTCGACGGATCGTTGTCGAGCGACCTTCTCAATGTCAACGATTCGGGTGAACCGGGCACGTGCTCGCGACTCAATCGTGACGGGCCGTCGCTGGCTAGGCTGGCGCGGTGGACGTCCTCGACAGCTACTCAGGTCACACCGACCCCGGCGGCGCAGCGACCCGGCGCGACCTCGACGCCTTGAGCATCACCAAGCTCTCCGTCGGCCCGATGGACAACAATGCCTACCTGCTCGTATGCCGGGCCACGAACGAGGCCCTGCTCATCGACGCGGCCAACGAGCCCGACCAGCTGGCGGATCTCGTCGGCGCCTCCCCCAACCGGCCCGAGCTGCAGCACCTGGTCACCACCCACCGCCATGCCGACCACTGGCAGGCCCTCGGCGCCGTCGCGGGCATGTTCCAGACCCGCCAGATCGCCCACCCGCTGGACGCCCCCGAGCTGCCCATCCCGATGGACGAGCTGGTGGAGCAGGGCGACACCGTGCGCTTCGGGGAGATCGAACTGGAGGTCGTGCACCTGCGCGGCCACACGCCGGGATCGATCGCACTGGTCTACCGCGGCGGCGACCACCCTCACATCTTCACCGGCGACTCCCTGTTCCCCGGCGGGCCCGGCAAGACGGCCGGACCGGCGGAGTTCACGTCGCTCATGAACGACCTCGAGGAGCGGGTGTTCGGTCCGCTGCCCGACGAGACGTGGGTGTACCCCGGCCACGGCGACGACACCACGCTGGGCGCCGAGCGGCCGAGCCTTCCGGAGTGGCGCGCCCGAGGGTGGTAGGCCCCGCAGTCATCGCACATACGGCGACAGTGCGTCGATGTCGATCGCAGCCACGATCGACACGGCGCCGTGCACGTCGCGAAGGGATCGGGTAGGAATCCTCGCCCGGGTCGTCACGCACTCTCGAAGAACATGAAGTCTCCGACCTGAGTGCTCTCGAGCCGAATCCGGTCTGCCAGGTTCTCGCTGACCCAGGTGGCGGCGAGCTCATTGGCTTGCTGAGCCTGCTCACCTGAGTCCCACAGGCTCACCGAGATCAGTTTTCCCTCTCGTGTCTCGGCCAGCCCGTAGGCCTTGAAGCCAGGCTGGTCCCGGAACACGCTCAGCATTCCCTTCTGCGCACGGTCACCGGCTTCCTCGGCCGTCCCACCGGTCAGCGCATAGACGCCGATACGAACGTGGCTCATGACCTGCCCCTCTCCTAGCGGAGTCGCTATCCTTCGCACAGCCGGAGAGGCCGTCAAGAGCAGCGGTTGAAAAGCCCGAGTATCGCGAAAATCGATCTCTGATCCGACAACGTCTCGCGACATCATCGGCACGCCGCCCGAAGACCTGCACGGAATCGCAGAAAGATCGTCGATCTTGCGCCACCGGCTAGGATTGCGCTTACCTTGAATCCGGCGTCGACGGCGAGGACGATTCGGGGATGCCGAACTGGCTGCACGGCCTTCCCTTGTTCTGGTTGGCCGCGTTCGTGTTCGGGGTCGCTGTTCTCATCACGGCGGCGATCTACGCGGTGGTGATCTCGCTCTCGACCGGTGAACGCGGCCGCGCGTTCACGTCCATTTCACCGGGGCTACTCCCGCCGATGGGAATCGTGTTCGCGCTGCTGGTGGGGTTTCTGGCCGCCCAGGTCTGGAGTTCAGGAGACAGCGCCGCGACCGCGGTCAGCCAGGAGGCGAGCTCGCTGCGCGCGATCGTCCTGCTGTCCGCCGAGTTCCCGGGGGAGCCGGAGGCGCAGGTGCGCAGCCTCGTTCACCGCCACATCGAGAACGCGGTCACGACGGAATGGCCACAGATGGCCGAGCAGGGTGCGACGCTGTCCGTCGTGTCACAGCCGCTCGCGGATCTCCAGGCGATGACGCTCGGCCTGCGCCCCGAGACCCCCGGCCAGACGATCGCCCAGCAGGAGATCGTCACATCGGTCGAGCAAGCGCTGGACGCCCGGCGCCAGCGCATCATCGTGAGCGAGTCCTCCGTCAACGCGGCCAAGTGGGGAGCCGTGGGCACCCTGGCGATCCTCACCCTGTTCGCGATCGCGTTCGTCCACAGCGCCAACCGACGCGGAGCGGCGATCGCGATGACGCTCTTCGCCCTGGCGGCGACGGCGGCGATCATCATGATCGCGGCCCAGGAGCGCCCGTTCGCCGGATACTTCTCTGTCAGTCCGACGCCACTCGAGCAGGTCGATCCCACGCTGCAGCGGTAGCCGAGCGCCCTCGTCAGCGCCATGATCCGATGGTTGCCGGCCACCGACGACGCAGGGCGACGGCGGGGGTGCTGTACTCGGTACGTGCCACCGCCCCGGCGGTCCGGGCACGACGGCTGGGCCGGTCATGAACGACCTGGACGAGTGGGGGTTGGGCGTGCTGCGCGACGAGACGTGGGTCCACCCCGACCGCTCAGGCGAGCACCGGCGGCCGGCCTTCGTCCTGCACGAGCACCGGCGGCCGCGCCACCACTTCGACCTGCGCCTGGAAGAGGACGGCGTGCTGCGCTCGTGGGCGGTGCCGAGAGGGCTGCCCGAGGTGCCCGGGGAGAAGCGGCTGGCCGTCGCGGTGCCCGACCACGAGCTCGACCACCTCACCTACGAGGACGATGACAAGTCGATCGCCGACATCGGCTGGTGGGAGGAGCACGACCGCTCCGAGCGGCGGATCCTCCTCACCCTGCACGGCAGGGTCGACGACCGGCGCTACGCCCTCATCCGGACCTCTCAGGGCTGGCTGCTGCACCGCCTCGCTGATCAATAGCGGGGCGGCGCACACCCCCAGATCGACAGGTGCAGATTTCGAGCAACCCGGACGGCGGACGCTCAGTCACGTCGCTCATCCGGGAAGTCGTCGTCACCGACGCGGTCTTCCGTACCGAAGAACTCGTCGGCCTCCTGACGCATCATTCGAGAGTCGATTCGTGGGAGCCTCCGATGCCGTTCCACCAGGTCCTCGGCGCTGAGCGCTCGCCGTCGGGGAACCGGACGCAACTCGGCGACCACGGTTCTCAGCGCGACTGAACGATGTTGACCATCCAGGGAACTCCGAACCGGTCGACGCACGCGCCGAACTCGTCGCCCCACATCTGCTTCTCCAGTGGGACCGACACGGTGCCGCCGTCGGAGAGCTTCTCCCAGTAGCCGCGTAGCTCGCCGGCGTCGTCGCCGCTCAGGCTCACCGTGATGGCATTCCCTGTGTTGTGCTCCATTCCCTTCGGGGTGTCAGCGGCCATGAGCGTGAATCCGCTGTCGGTCTCGAGCCGGCCGTGCATGATCTTGTCGGCCTCTTGGTAGTCGGCCGCGCCGGACTCCCCGTAGGTGTGCAGCATCAAACTGCCACCGAAGACGTTGTTGTAGAACTCCATGGCCTGCCGCGCATCGCCGGTGAAGTTGAGGTAGGGGTTCAGGCGAGAAGGCATCACACGCTCCTGTGTCGCTGGGACGAGAATGGTTGCAGTCCAGGGCATGATCGAACCGCTCCGAGACGCGAGCGGCATCCTGGATCGCACGAGCGGCACCCCGGCTCGAAACGACCGGACGAGCATGCCGTTCATCGGGCCGGCGGCCTGCTCAGCGGAAGATCGCGACGGGATGCGCGACACGAGGCCTCCAGGTCCGTCACGGAGTCGTCGTCGGGGTGGAAGCTGATCCGGTGGCGACGGGGGGTGGCCGCGACGTCGCGGCGCAGCCAGGCCGGCACTCGGTCGCCACGTGGTCGCCGCAGGCCCCGACCTTCCTGCCGTCGGCGTACGGTCCGCGACCATGACGGCGTATCCGTGCGTCTGTTCGGCGTAGTAGGAGACACCCAGGGTGCCGGGCGGCGGCCGGATTTCGGCCCCGGCCGGTGGGCTCCGACCCGTCCCACCGACAATTCGCTTCGTCGTCGCTTCTCGAACTCCTTGCGGAGAAGCGCGGTTATGGTGGATCGGGGTCGCGACGGCGGCCGTTGAAACCCCAGGCGGTCGCGCCGCGGCCCGGGCCTGGCGCAGTCGACCGGAGAACGATGGACGCGAGACGGGCCCTTCGTGTGGGCGTACGCACGCTGGTGGCGCTCACGTCCGTCTTGGCGCTGGCCGTGGCAGGGCTCGCGTGGTCGCTGCAGCAGCAGCTCGACACCGCGGTCACCAGCAGGGCGGCGATCCCCGACGCGGTACCGACCCCTCCCGGCCAGGCGTACAACGCGCTGCTGGTGGGTCTCGACGCCCGCACCGACGCCGCGGGCAACCCGCTACCTCCCGAGCTGTTCAACGCCCTGCACGTGGGCCCGGACGCCGGCCAGCTCGACACCGACACGATCATCCTGCTGCACGTGCCGGCGGACCCCAACCAGCCCGCCGAGGCGATCTCGATCCCCCGCGACTCCTACGTCCCGATCGCAGGCGGGCGCGGGATGCACAAGATCAACTCGGCGTACGAGGCCGGACTGAAGAGCGCCGAGAACACGCTCACCGCGCAGGGCATCACCGGCCCCGAGCTCGACCGGCGCGGCCGTGAGGCGGGGCGCGCCACGCTCGTGGCCACGGTCGAGCAGCTCACCGGGGTGCAGATCGACCACTTCGCCGAGATCAACTTCGTCGGGTTCGTCCAGCTCACCGAGGCCCTCGGTGGTGTCCCCGTCTGCCTGAACAAGCCCGTGCACGACTCCTACTCCGGCGTCGACCTCCCGGCAGGCCCGCAGACCGTCAACGGGGCAGCCGCCCTCGCGTTCGTCCGGCAGCGCCACGGCCTGCAGGACGGCGACCTCGACCGCATTGCCCGCCAGCAGGCCTTCGCCGCAGGTCTGGCGGACCGGCTGATCTCGACGGGCACGCTCACCAACCCGGTGCGGCTCGCCCAGCTGGTCGCCGTGGTGAACAGAAACGTCGTGCTCGACGACGGGTGGAACGTCGAGCAGGCGCTCGTGCAGTTCGCGGGCCTGCAAGGCAACGACTTGCGCTTCCTCACGATCCCCACGGGACGCCCGGACCTGCGGACCCCGTACGACGGCATCGCCATCCAGATCGACCAGGCCGCAGTGCGCACGTTCGTCCGGTCGGTGATCGCGGGACACGAGAGCCGGACACCGACGTCGACCGGACCGTCCGGCTCGGGTCCGTCGAGCTCCGGCCTGTCCGCCGAGGGAGCGCCCACCAGCAGAGCAGGGGGATCACGCAGGACGCCCGCCACGACCCCGCCCGAGGCCATCACGGCCGACGGGATCCACTGCGTCAACTGACCGGCCGTGCACGCGTCAGGTGTTGATGCCGACGAGGTCCACGACGAACACCAGCGTCGAGCCGCCGGGGATCGGGCCGGAGGAGCGGTTGCCGTAGCCCAGGGCGGGCGGGATCACGAGTACGCGCCGGCCGCCGACCTGCATCCCCTCGATGCCCTGCGCGAAGCCGGGCACCACGCCGTTCAGCGGGAAGGTGGCGGGCTCGCCGCGTGACCAGGAGCTGTCGAACACGGTGCCGTTGGAGTAGAGGGTGCCGGTGTACTGCACGTCGACGGTGTCGGCCGGCGTGGCGGCAGGCCCGCTGCCCACCACGATGTCCTGCGTCACGAGCTTCGACGGCGGCTGGCCGGTGCCGGCCTGCGCCTGGGTTTCCGCCGTCAGGTCCGTCGGGTTGCCGGTGAGCGCCGGGACGCCGGGCGCGGGAGCGGGGGCCGAGGCAGCCGGGGGCGCGCTCGATGCGGGCGCCGCGGGCGGTGCCTCCGGCGCGGTGGGCGAGCCGCAGGCGGCGACGACGGCCACGGCAACGACGGCGGCAGCCGTGAGGAGGGAGCGTCTCATGGAACAAGTCGAGCACGCCCTGCCACGGGCCCGGCCAAGGGGGCCGGAGGATGCCGGGCAGGTCAGGTGCCCGCCCCGAACGGTTGACAGGCAGACTGATCCACCGTGACGGACAGCTTCCCCCGCAGGCAGGCCCGTACCCGGCGGTTCACCCTCGGTGCCCCCCGCAGCATCACGGTCTCCCCCGACGGCGGCCGGGTCGTGTTCCTACGCAGCCGCGGCGGCACCGACCCGGTGACGTGCCTGTGGACCCTGGACCTCGAGACGGGGGAAGAGCGCCTGGTCGCCGACCCGCGCGAGCTGGACGACAGCTCCGCTGAGGATCTGCCTCCGGAGGAACGGGCTCGGCGGGAGCGCAGCCGCGAGCAGGCAGGCGGCGTGGTGGCGTATGCGACCGACCGTCCCGTCACGATGGCGGCCTTCACCCTGTCCGGGCAGCTCTACGTCACCGAGTTCGCCGCAGGGCTCACCCCGCGACTGGTGGAGACCCCCGGCGGGGTGATCGACCCGCGGCCCGACCCGACGGGCCGGCTGGTGGCCTACGTCAGCGGCGGCGCGCTCCACGTCCACGACCTCACGGCGCGCACCACCACGACCGTCGCCGCACCCGACGGCGAGGACGTGACGTTCGGCCTGGCCGACTTCGTGGCGGCCGAGGAGATGGGCCGGATGCGCGGGTACTGGTGGTCGCCCGAGGGCGATGCGCTGCTCGTCGCACGGGTGGACGACACGCCCGTCCGCCGCTGGCACATCGCCGACCCGGCAAATCCCGACCGCACCCCGGCCGTCGTCTCCTACCCCGCCGCCGGCACGGCCAACGCCCGCGTGTCACTGCAGATCCGCACGCTCGACGGCACCAGCACGGAGGTGAGCTGGGACGACGTCCGCGACGAGTACCTCGTGCAGGCGGTGTGGGACGCCCACGACCTGCTCATCGTCGTCCAGCCCCGGGACCAGCGCGCCCTGCGGGTGCTGCGGGTCGACCCGGCCACCGGCGCGACCTCGGTCGTGCACGAGCAGACCGACCCCGCCTGGGTGGAGATCGTGCCCGGCGTTCCCGCCCACACGGCGTCCGGCGCGCTGGTGACGGTGGCGGACATCGACGGAGCGCGCAGGCTCGTCGTCGACGGCGAGACGGTCACCCCGGCGTCGCTGCAGGTGCGCGACGTGCTGGACGTCGACGGCGACGTGGTGCTCTTCCGGGCAGGCGAGGACCCGACGTCGATCGGGCTGTGGACCTGGGGACCGGAGGGGCCGGAAGAGCTCACCCCGCACCCGGGCGTGCACTCGGGACGGCTCGTGGCCGGCACGCTCGTCGTCGCGCGCCAGAGCCTCGACGCCGACGGCACCACCACAACCGTCCACCGGAACGGCGCCGAGCGGACCATCGCGTCGCTGGCCGAGCTGCCCGGTCTGGAGCCACGGGTCACGCTGACGACCGCGGGCGCGCGGGAGCTGCGCACGGCCCTGCTCCTGCCTGCGGGGCACGAGCCCGGCACGCGCCTGCCCGTCCTCATGGACCCTTACGGCGGCCCGCACGCCCAGCGGGTGCTCGCCGCCCGCGGAACGCACCTGACCAGCCAGTGGTTCGCCGACCAGGGCTTCGCGGTGCTCGTCGTCGACGGCCGCGGCACCCCCGGGCGGGGCCCGGAGTTCGAGCGCGCGGTACGTGGCGACCTGGCAGGCCCGGTGCTGGAGGACCAGATCGACGCCCTGCACGCCGTCGCGGAGCAGAACCCCGACCTGGACCTCACGCGCGTGGGCATCCGGGGCTGGTCGTTCGGCGGGTACCTGGCCGCGCTCGCCGTGCTGCGCCGTCCCGACGTCTTCCACGCCGCCGTCGCGGGTGCGCCCGTCACCGACTGGACCCTCTACGACACGCACTACACGGAGCGCTACCTCGGCCACCCCGAGGAGGAGCCGGACACGTACGCACGCTCGTCGGTCGTCGAGGACGCACCACGGCTCACCCGGCCGCTGATGCTGGTGCACGGGCTCGCCGACGACAACGTCGTGGCCGCCCACACCCTGCGGCTGAGCTCGGCGCTGCTGGCCGCTGGCAGGCCGCACAGCGTGCTGCCGCTCTCCGGCGTCACGCACATGACGCCGCAGGAAGCGGTGGCGGAGAACCTGCTCCTGCTGCAGGTGCGGTTCCTCAAGGACGCGTTGCGATCGCCCGAACGTAGCTGACGATCCTCGCGGTCAGTGCAGGTCGGGACAGGGCAGCTCAGCCTGCGACACGGGCGTGGCCGGGCGACGGGCGCGTTTGCGGGCCGTCCGCCACTCCATGATGCCGACGCCCAGGGCGACCACCTCCGTCGCGGTCGCCAGACCGACCGCGATTGCCACCGCCCGGTGGAAGTCGCCCCCGGTCCGAATCAGCGCCGCGTAGTAGATGCCAGTCAGGGTGGCAGTGCCGATGGCAGCGCCGATCCGCTGCCCGGTCTGCAGCGCGCCCCCCGCCGACCCGGCCTTGCTGACGGGCACACAGCGCAACGTCATCGTTGTGTTGGGCGAGATGACCCATCCGCCGCCGATCCCGGCCACAAGCAAGGGAGCCGCCACCAGGTACCCCGCCGCATGGGGCGGCGCGATCATCAGCACCACACCTGTCGCCGCCAGCCCGACGACGACCAGGCTCAGACCCATCACGGTGAGGAGCCGCCCGAGCCGCGCGACGAGCCGGCCGCCCACCACCGATGACACCGCGGAGCCGAGCGCGAACGGGGTGACCGCGAGGCCGGACTGCAGCGGGGTGAACCCGAGGCTGGTCTGGAAGTACAGCGCGAACACCAGCCACATCCCGCTGAAGCCGATGAAGTAGACGGTGCCGAGCGCCACGCCCGACGCATACCCGACTGTGTTCCTGAGCAGCCGGATGTCGAGCAGGGGCTCCTTGCCGCGGCGCTCCTCGCGCCGTTCCCAGAGGACGAAGCCCACCGCCAGCACCGCGGCGACGGGGAAGAGCCACCACAGCCGGGCGAGCCCGCCCGCCCCCGCCTCGACCAGGGGCAGCAGGAGGGCGAGCACCACGCCACCGAGCAGCCCGGTGCCGACCACGTCGATGTGACCGCGCGACCTGCGGTGGCTGTGCGGGATGAACCGTGCCGCGAGCAGCAGCGCGACCACGCCGATCGGCACGTTGACGTAGAAGATCCAGCGCCACCCGTCGGGACCCTCGGCGAGCGCCAGGATCAGGCCGCCGATGATGGGCCCCACCGCCGTCGAGATCCCGACCGTGGCGCCGAAGAAGCCGAACGCCCTCCCGCGCTCCGCACCCCGGAACATCTGCTGGATGAGCGCCGAGTTCTGCGGGGCGAGCGCGCCCGCGGCGATCCCCTGGGCCAGCCGCGCCAACACGAGCCACGTCGTGTTCGGTGCGGCGCCCGCCAACGCACTGCACAGGACGAATCCGGCGAGCGCGATCATGAACATACGGCGGCGGCCGATGGCGTCGCCCAAGCGGCCGGCAGGCACCAGCGCGAGCCCGAACGTCAACGCGTACCCGGAGACCACCCACTGCACCTGGGCGGGGGTCGTGCCCAGGTCACGCTGCAACGAGGGCAGCGCGACGGACACGATGCTGACGTCGAGCAGGCTCATGAACCCGGCGACGAGGGTGACCGAGAGCGCCTTCCATCGCCGCGGATCGGGTTCTTCCGCGGTGAGGTCGGCTCGCCCCGTGGTGGGACCAGCGCTGTGTGAGCTGGTCATGCCTCCTGTCTACCTGGTGTCACAGGCTCTGGCAGTCTGACGACCACACGAATCGGAGGAGCCGAAGTGGCATTGCAACGACCCGAGATCGACCCCGTCGACGGCCCCGCGCCCACCGACTTGGTCGTCGAGGACATCCAGACCGGAGACGGCGCCGAGGCCACACCTGGCAACACCGTCGAGGTGCACTACGTCGGGGTGGCGCATTCCACGGGAGAGGAGTTCGACGCCTCGTGGAACCGCGGCTCGACGTTCCGGTTCCCGCTGGGCGCCGGCCGCGTCATCGCGGGATGGGACCGCGGGGTGACCGGGATGAAGGTCGGCGGACGCCGCAGGCTCGTGATCCCGCCGCACCTGGGCTACGGCGACCGCGGAGCGGGTGGCGCGATCAAGCCGGGCGAGACCTTGATCTTCGTCGTCGACCTGGTGGGCGTGGGCTGACCTGCGACTGCTCCTGATCTCCGACACCCACCTCCCGGTGCGGGCGAAGGACATGCCCGCACCGGTGTGGGACGCGGTGGACGCCGCCGACGTGGTGATCCACGCGGGCGACTGGGTGTCGGTGGATCTGCTCGACGCGCTCGAGGCCCGCGCCAAGCGGGTCGTCGGCGTGTTCGGCAACAACGATGGCGCCGCGCTGCGTGCCCGGCTCCCCGAGGTGGCGAAGGTCGAGCTCGGCGGAGTCAGGTTCGCGGTGGTGCACGAGACCGGCGCCGCCGCCGGGCGTGAGCGCCGCTGCGCCGCCGCCCACCCGGACGCCGACGTGCTGGTGTTCGGACACAGCCACATCCCCTGGGACACCACTGCGCCCGGCGGCCTGCGGCTGCTCAACCCCGGCTCCCCCACCGACCGGCGCCGGCAGCCGACGTTCACGTGGATGACGGCCGAGGCCTCCGACGGTGGGCTCGCCGCGGTGGAGCTGCACCATCTCGGGCCCGGCGAACGCGCCCGACCGGGGCGCTGACCGCTCACGGCCTGGCCGTGGCCCAGCTCACGTGGTAGGAGGTGACGGTGTCGCCGACCACGCCCGATGTGCCCGCATGAGTCCCGCGAAGCCCGACGAGATCCGCGACGACGTGGAGCTCACGAGCCTCGACAAGCCGCTGTTCGACGGGGCCGGGGCCACCAAACGCGATCTGATCGACTACCTCGACGCCGTTCGCGAGCGCATCCTGCCCGAGCTTCGCGACCGGCCGCTGTCGGTGATCCGCGTGCGGCCCGGCCAGCAGCCGTTCATGCAGAAGAACGTGCCGAAGTACACCCCCGACTACGTCCGGACCACCAGCGTGTGGGCCGAGGCGTCGCACCGCGAGGTGTCCTACGCGCTGTGCAACGACCGCCGCACGCTGCTCTGGTTCGCCAACCAGCGGGCCGTGGAGTACCACCCCACGCTGTTTCGCGTCGGGGAGAGCCACCCCACGTACATGGTGCTCGACCTCGATCCCCCGGAGGGCGACTCGTTCCCGCACGTCGTGCGCACCGCCCGGCTCGTCCGGCAGGCGCTGGCCGACTCCGGGCTCGCCGGAGTGGTGAAGACCAGCGGCGCGAAGGGACTGCACGTGTGTGTGCCGCTCGACGAGCACACGGGGTTCGAGGACGCTGCGGCGGCCACCCGGGCGCTCGCGGCGCGGGCGGCCCGGCTCGACCCGGACGTGGCCACCACGGCGTACATCAAGGAGGACCGCGGCGGCCGCGTCTTCGTCGACTCCACCCGCTCCGGCGGCGGCACGATCGTGGCGGCGTACAGCCCGCGGGCGCGGCCCGGCGTCCCCGTCTCGTTCCCGGTGACGTGGGACGAGCTCGACCACGTCACGCCTGCGGACTTCACCGTCCACACCGCGATCGCACGTCTCGGCGACGGCGACCCGTGGCACGAGCGGATGCCCGCGCCGCAGGTGCTGCCCGCCGACCTGGTCGAGGAGGGGCACACCATCCCGATCGCCCGCGTGCAGGCGATGCACGAAGGGAAACGGCGCGCCCGCGCCCGCCGGCAGTAGCGGAGCGGGCGGCGGGCGCCCTGCACGACTCACGCGCGTGAACCGGGCGACTCGCGGGCTCAGTGCGTGGGTGGCTCGTCCCTGCCTTCCGCCTCGGCCTTGTCAGCCTCGTCCTTCGTGCGGTGCACAACGCGGTCGGCGTGCTCCGGCGGCCCGTAGACGGTGTAGAGAACCAGCGGGTTCGGGCCGGTGTTGACGAAGTTGTGCTTCGTGCCCGACGGCACGACGACGAGGTCGCCCTCGTTCACGGTCTTCGTCTCCCCGCTCACCCTGGCCTCGCCGGTGCCGCTGACGAAGGTGAGGATCTGGTCGATGCCGTCGTGCACCTCCTCGCCGATCTCCCCGCCCGGCGGGATCGTCATGATGACGAGCTGGGTGTGCTCGCCGGTCCACAGGACGCGGCGGAAGTCGGCGCTGCGCTCGGCGACAGTGGCGATGGTGAAGTGGTCCATGCGGAGATGTGCCCGCAAAGGACCTTTCGCATTCCTCCGCGTGCTGGAAGCCGTGCGAAGATGCCGTCATGGTCTTGGAGATCGCCGACTTCGCCGTCCAACCGGGCACCGAGGAGCAGTTCACCGAGGCGGTGCGTGAGGGCGTCAAGTTCGTGTCGGACACGCCCGGATTCCGCGAGGCGCGGCTCACCCGCAGCGCGGAAACGCCCACCCGCTTCGTCCTGCTGGTGGAGTGGGACAGCATCGAGGCCCACACGGAGGGCTTCCGGAAGTCGGAGAACTACACGCGGTGGCGCCAGCTCATCAGCCCCTACTTCGCCGGCAACCCGCATGTCGAGCACTTCGACGACGTGCTCTGAGCTGACGATCCGCCCACGCGACGACGGCCCGGTTCGTCACTGAGAGTCGGCTGAGGGGTCGTTCCCGACCTTCGCATAACGTCGTCCTGTGCACCGAACCCTGCGCGCGCTCGCCGCGGTACTCACGCTCGCCACGGCCGCGCTGCTGGTTCCGACGGCCACCGCGTACGCAGCGCCGGAATCGTCGGTCCGCACGCAGGAGCAGCGCATCGAGGTGCCCGGTGGCCCGGGCACCTCCGGCCCCGTGAGCCTCGACACCACGCTCTACCTGCCCACCACCACCCCCGCCCCGGCCGTGCTCGTCGCGCACGGGTTCGGCGGGAGCAAGGCCTCGGTCGACGCCGATGCCCGCGACCTGGCCGACCGCGGTTTCGTCGTGCTGGCCTGGTCGGCCCGCGGCTTCGGCGCGAGCACCGGCCAGATCTCGCTGGACGCCCCCGACCACGAGGTCGCCGACGCACGAGCGCTGGTCGACTGGCTCGCCGCCCGCCCGGAGGTGACGCAGGACGGCCCCGGGGATCCGCGGGTCGGTGTCACGGGCGGTTCCTACGGCGGCGCGCTGGCGCTGCTCCTCGCCGGATACGACCGGCGAGTCGACGCCATCGCTCCGGTGATCACCTGGAACGACCTGGGCCAGGCCCTCTTCCCGAACGCCGCCACCACCGCCGCCCTCCCCGTCGACACGCCGGCTCACGGCGCGTCCGGACCCGACGGGGTGTTCAAGCGCGGCTGGGCGGGACTGCTCTTCTCCGCGGGCGCCTCCTCGTCCGACGACCCGGCGGACCCGGACCGAGCGGCGCAAGCCGGCAGCCCGGCTCCTGACGCGTCGCCCCCGGGTCCGGGCTCGTCGGCAGGCACCGCTCCCCCCACCGCCACGCCCGGTGCCCCGCTCCCCTGCGGGAGGTTCACCGCGGAGCTCTGCGCCGCCTACACGGACGTCGCCACGACCGGCAGGCTCTCCCCCGCCGTCGCCGCCCTGCTGCAGCGCTCGTCGCCGTCGACGGTGACCGGCCGGATCACCGCGCCGACCCTTCTGGTGCAGGGTGAGCAGGACACGCTCTTCGGGCTCGACCAGGCCGACGCCAACGCGCGCCAGATCGCCGCGAACGGCACCCCGGTGAAGGTCCTCTGGTACGGGGGCGGCCACGACGGCGGCGCTCCCGGCGATTCCGTGCGCGAGGCGATCGACGAGTGGCTCACCTTCCACCTCGCCCACACCGGCCCCGATCCAGGCACCGGATTCGCGTACACGGTCCAGAGCGGCGTGCGCACGGGCGGCAGCGCGCCCAACAGCCGCACCGTCGAGGCAACCGCCTACCCCGGCATCTCGGGATCCGCGGCGGTGGAGACCCATCAGCTCGGCCTGGAGGGCCCTGCCCAGCCCGTCGTCAACCCGGCAGGCGGCAACCCCGCCGCGATCACGTCACTGCCGGGCGTCGGATCGTCACTGGGCTCACTGGCCGGCAGGCTCTCGGCCGCCACGGCGGAGGTTCCCGGACAGTCCGCTGAGTTCCGCACCGCGGCGCTCGAGTCGCCCACCCTGGTCGCGGGCGTGCCGCGGGTCGACGTGTCGGTGTCGCGCGTTCCCGGCCAGCCCGCACCCGCCGAGGCCGTGCTGTTCGCGAAGACCTTCGAGGTGTCCCCCGACGGGCTGCGCACGCTGCTCGGCAGCGCGGTCGCCCCGATCCGGGTGCCCGTCCCGGCCGACGGCTCGGCGGCACGGGTCAGCGTCGCCCTGCCCGGCGTCGTTGCTCCGGTGGAGGCGGGAAACCACCTCGTCGTGGCGGTCAGCACCACCGACCAGGCCTTCGCGGGTCCCACCGAGCCTGCGGTCTGGCAGATCGGCCTCACCGGTGACGACGCCCTCACGGTGCCGGTGGTGCCGGGCCAGGCCGTCACCGCGAGCACCGTGCCACTCGTGCCGCTGATCGGCATCGGGGCGGTGCTGGCGCTGGCCCTGCTGGCCTGGGGCGCGTCGCGGCTGGCCGGACGCCGGGCACTGGCGGGCGCCGAGGCAGCAGCCGCCCCAGCCGCTCCGCCGCTGGAGGTCCGCGACCTCGCCAAGACCTACCGCGGCGGGTTCAGCGCGGTGAAGGGCGTCTCGTTCACCGTCCGCGCCGGGATGGTGCTGGGGCTGCTCGGCCCCAACGGCGCCGGTAAGACCACGGTGCTGCGAATGCTCATGGGCCTGATCAGGCCGAGCGCCGGGACGATCACGGCCTTCGGGCAGCCGGTCGGGCCGGGCGCGCCGGTGCTCGCGCGGATCGGCGCTTTCGTCGAGGGACCGGGGTTCCTGCCCCACCTCTCGGGCTTGGACAACCTGCGCCTCTACTGGGCCGCCACCGGACGTCCGGCGGAGGAGGCGCACCTCGACGAGGCCCTGCGGATCGCGGGGCTCGGGGCGTCGGTGCAGCGCCGGGTGGGCACCTACAGCCAGGGCATGCGGCAACGCCTGGCGATCGCGCAGGCCATGCTGGGCCTCCCGGAGTTGCTCGTCCTCGACGAGCCCACCAACGGGCTCGACCCGCCCCAGATCCACGCGATGCGCGAGGTGCTGCACCGGTACGCGGCGGGCGGGCGCACGGTGCTGGTCTCGAGCCACCTGCTCGCCGAGGTGGAGCAGACGTGCAGCCACGTCGTCGTGATGCACCAAGGTCAGGTCGTCGCCGACGGCACCGTCGACGACATCATCGCCGGCGGCGGAGCGGCCACATTCGGCGTCGACGCCCCGGTCCAGGCCGCCGCCGTGCTCAACGCGCTCACCGGCGTGCACGCCGTGGCGATCGAGGGCAGCTCGGTGCATGCCGAGCTCAACGGCACCCCGCGCGCCTCCGCCGTGCGAGCGCTCGTCGAGGGCGGGGTGGACGTCACGTCCGCAGGGCCGCGCCGGCGCCTCGAGGACGCATTCCTGCAGCTCGTCGGAGAGGACGCCGGAAAAATGGATGGTGCGCCGTGACGCTGAACGACGGTCCGTCCACCACGACGGGCACGGTCGGCGCACTCGCCGACGACGTCCGGCCCGCCCGGTACCGCCCCGGCCGCACGCTGCCACTGCGCGTGGAGCTGCGGCGTCAGCTGCTGCGCCGCCGCACGCAGGTGACGTTCGCGCTGGTCGGCCTGCTCCCGGTGATCCTGTGGATCGCGTTCGAGCTGGCCGACGACGGCACCACCACCGGCTCGCTGAACCTCGTGGACCTGGCGAAGGGCAGCGGGAGCAACTTCGCGGTGTTCGCGCTGTTCGCGTCGTCGTCGTTCCTCCTGGTCGTGGTGGTGGCGCTGTTCTTCGGCGACACGGTGGCAGCGGAAGCATCCTGGTCGAGCCTGCGCTACCTGCTCGCCGCACCGATCCCTCGAGCCAGGCTGCTGCGGCAGAAAGCGGTGGTGTCGGCGGCGCTGTCGGTGGCGGCGCTGCTGCTGCTCCCCGTGGTGTCCCTGGTGGTCGGCGCGCTGGCGTACGGGACCGGGAATCTGGTGAGCCCCACGGGCGAGTCCCTGACCTTCTGGACCGGTGTGGGGCGGGTGCTCCTCGCGGCCCTGTACATCGCGGTGCAGCTCAGCTGGGTGGCCGCGCTCGCCTTGCTGCTGTCCGTGAGCACCGACGCCCCGCTCGGGGCGGTGGGCGGCGCGGTGACGGTGTCGATCGTCTCCCAGATCCTCGACCAGATCACCGCGCTGGAGGATCTGCGCGACTACCTGCCCACCCACTACGACAGCGCGTGGGTGGGGCTGCTCTCGGAGCAGATCGACTGGGCCGGCATGACCCGCGGCGTCTTCTCCGCCCTCTGCTACGCGGCCGTGCTCGGCGCGCTGGCGGTGTGGCAGTTCCGTCGCAAGGACGTCACCAGCTAGCGCAGGCGCTACGTCCGCGCCGGCGTGCTCCCGCTCTCCCCCACGTCCACGGTGACGGGAGTGCTCACCGGCCGGGGCGTCCCGAGCAGCACACCCCCGATGATCACCACCCCCGCCACCAGCTCCACCGCGCTGGGCCGTTCGCCCAGCGCGGCCGCGGCGAGCGCGATCCCGACCACCGGCACCAGTAGCGAGTACGGTGCGACGACGCCGGCCGGGTAGCGGCGCATCAGCGTCGTCCAGATGCCGGAGCCGAGAATGGTGGCGAGGATGGCGAGGTAGGCGATCGACAGCACCCCGGGCACCCCCTCCACGGTGACGGCGCCGCGCAGGGCCGCCCAGTCCGCGACCGGCCCTTCCGTCAGCAACGAGGCCGCGAGCAGCGGGATCGGCGGCACCACGGACATCCAGAGCGTCAGGTGCAGCGGGTTCGGCGGGTCGGCGAGGCGGGCGGCGAGGTTGCCGAACGCCCAGCCCAACGCGCCGATCAGCGTGAGTACCAGCGGGATCAGGGCCGCGGCCTGCGCCTGCGCCACGGCGATGGCCAGGAGTCCGACCACCGCGAGAGTGATGCCCACGTCCTGCCGGGCGCTCATCCGTTCCCGCAGCAACACCGCCCCGAGCAGCACGGTGAACGGCGCCGACGCCTGCAGCACCAGCGATGCGAGCCCGGTGGGCATACCGACATCCATCGCCACGAACAGGAACAGGAACTGCACCGTGCCGAAGCCGAGCCCGTAACCGATCAGCCACCGCAGCGGAACCCGCGGGCGAGGCACCAGCAGCACCGTCGGGATCGCGAGCACGGCGAACCGCAACGCGGCGAGCAGGAGCGGCGGGTAGTGCTCCAGCCCCACGTGGATAGCGAGGAAGTTCGCGCCCCACAGCACGGCGACGACGGCAGCGAGTAGGCGGTCGCGGGCGGTCACTATGTCACGTTCCGCGTTGCGGACGACGAAGACCAGCGAATGTGGTGGTCCTCGCGATCAGGCGATCTGCGGGCGCAGCCGTTTGGGCAGCTTCGCGACGACCGCTGCGTAGGAGTCGTCAACGAGTTCGAGCAGCTCGTCGTCGGGGACCGTGCCGTCGATCGCCACGGTGTTCCAGCCGTGCCGCCCGATGTAGGGCATCACCGAGGCGGCGCCGGGGTAGCGGTGGCGGAGCTCGGCCGCCTCGTCGGCGTCCCGGCCACATTTGACGCCGAGCCCGCCCGTTCCGAGGAACGCGAAGATCTTGCCGCCCACCTTCGCCACGAGGTCGCCCTCCCACGGCTCGTCGGGGATGGCTCCTGGCTTGGCCAGGCAGTAGGCGACCAGCTCCTCGTGGTTCATGGCCGGCGCTCGGACGCCGGCCGCGACCGCAGTGCGAGCCACAGCAACACGAACAGCAGCACCGTGAACCAGACATACGTGCTGCCGATCACCTGCTGGAGCGGCGTCCACGCCAGCTCCCGGTTGTCGGCCCGGGGAAGGCCCTGCTGATGGGGCGCGATCACGAACACCGCCCCCATCGCGACGGTGACCGCCGTCCACGCCCGCGACCTCGCCCGCCACGCCGTGGCAGCGGCGACCAGCAGCGCGGGCGCCACCCACACCCAGTGGTGCGACCAGGAGGTGGGCGACACCAGCAGCGCGACACCCGCTGTGGCGACGAGCGCGAGCGGCGCGGAACCACGCCGGATCGCCGGCACCGCGAGTGCGAGCAGCCCGGCGGACAGCAACAGCCAGCAGATGGTGCGCGCGGAGCCGTCGACGTGCGCCCGCACGAGCACGGCCTCGAACGTCTGGTTGGTGAAGAACGGCGAACCGCTGACGCCGCCCGCCGGATTGTCCAGCCAGAACGTCCACGACTGGCCGGGCGCCACGACGAACCCGATGGCGGTGGCGATCGCACCGGACACGGCCGCGGTGGCCGCGGAGCGGTAGTCACGGCGCAACAGGAAGTACAGGACGAACGCTGCCGGCGTCAGCTTGATGGCGGCCGCGATCCCGACGAGCATGCCGCGTGGCCAGCGCGGCCGCGCCACCAGACAGTCGATCGCCACCAGCGCCATGAGCAGCAGGTTGATCTGCCCGAACTGGATGGTCTGGGACACCGGCTCGAGGCTCAGCGGCGGCCGCGGCGATGCGTCCGGCGCGTTGAAGTCGATGATCTTGCCGGGCTCCACGGCCAGGGCCAGCGGCAGCGCGATCGACGCCACCGACAAGGCCCCTGCTCGCCCACCGGCTTCCCACAACCGGCGCGCGACCACGTAGAGGGTGGCGCCGAGCGACAACGTCGAGAGCGCGAGCAGCCCCGTCCAGGCCACGACCCACGGCACGACGGCCAGCGGAATCATCGCCAGCGCGGCGAACGGCGTGTAGATGAACGGGAGCGCGATATGGGCCGCGGTCTGGGGCAGCGGCCCGTAGAGACCACCGCCGGACAACCACGCCTGCACTCCGAAGCGGTACACCTGCAGGTCGATGTGCCGGCCACCGGTGTAGATCACGACCCCGACCAGCACCAGTGCCAGGAGCGGAACCGTGACCAGCAGAACGCGCCGGGGTGTGCGGAGCAGATCGAGGATCCGCTGCTCGGTCGAGGTGCGGGCGGTGGATGCGCCGACAACCGTCACGCTGCTGCCCTCTCCTCCGCCGATAGATCGCCCGCCACGGTAGCTCCCGCCCGACCACCACCACCGAGCCCCCCTCCGGAGAGACCGGACACGGAGGCCCGCCCGCACCCGGCCGACAGCCGCCGCACGCACCGCAGGACATGGATGCGGCGTGCCGTCAGCGTGTGCGCTGCGGCGCGGACTCCGCGCGCGGGCGGGGCGTCACCGGATGCCGGCGGCGTCCATCCCGCGCAGTTCCTTCTTGAGGTCAGCGATCTCGTCGCGGAGGCGGGCCGCCAGCTCGAACTGCAGGTCGCGCGCCGCGGCGAGCATCTGGTCGGACAGCTGCTGCACCAGGTCGGCCAGCTCGGCGCGGGGCATCGTGGAGGTGTCGCGGCCGGCGACCACGCCCGAGCTGGCGCTGGCCCGGCCCGGTTCCCCCGCCGCGCGCTTGCCGCGGGACTGGTTGCGCCCGGATCCGCCCACCGGAACCTCGGAGTCCTCGGCCTCCCGGTACACCTGGTCGAGGATGTCGGCGATCTTCTTGCGCAACGGCTGTGGGTCGAGCCCGCGCTCCTCGTTGTAGGCGACCTGCTTGGCCCGCCGCCGGTCGGTCTCGTCGATCGCGAACTGCATCGACTCGGTGACCTTGTCGGCGTACATGTGCACCTCGCCCGACACGTTGCGCGCCGCGCGGCCGATGGTCTGGATCAGCGAGGTGCCGGAGCGGAGGAACCCCTCCTTGTCGGCATCGAGGATCGCGACCAGCGACACCTCGGGCAGGTCGAGGCCCTCCCGGAGCAGGTTGATGCCGACGAGCACGTCGAACTCGCCGAGCCGCAGCTGGCGCAGCAGCTCGACACGTCGCAGCGTGTCGACCTCCGAGTGCAGGTAGCGCACCCGGATGCCGAGCTCGAGCAGGTAGTCGGTGAGGTCCTCGGCCATCTTCTTGGTGAGCGTGGTGACGAGCACGCGCTCGTCGCGCTCGGAACGGCTGCGGATCTCGTGGACCAGGTCGTCGATCTGGCCCTTCGTCGGCTTCACGACGACCTTCGGGTCGACCAGACCGGTGGGCCGGATGACCTGCTCGACGAACTCCCCGCCCGTGCGGCTGAGCTCGTACGGGCCCGGCGTGGCCGACAGATAGACGGTCTGGCCGATGCGGTCGGCGAACTCCTCCCACGTCAACGGCCGGTTGTCGACCGCGGACGGCAGCCGGAACCCGTACTCGACGAGGTTGCGCTTGCGCGACATGTCGCCCTCGTACATCCCGCCGATCTGCGGGACCGTCTGGTGCGACTCGTCGATGACCAGGAGGAAGTTGTCGGGGAAGTAGTCGATGAGGGTGGCGGGCGCCGAACCGGGGCCACGACCGTCGATGTGGCGCGAGTAGTTCTCGATGCCCGAGCAGAACCCGACCTGACGGATCATCTCGATGTCGTACTGCGTGCGCATCCGCAGCCGCTGCGCCTCGAGCAGCTTGCCCTGGCGCTCGAGCTCGGCCAGCCGCTCCTCCAGCTCCTGCTCGATGTCGTGGACGGCGCGCTCCATGCGCTCGGGACCCGCGACGTAGTGGGTGGCCGGGAAGATGCGGACCTCGTCGACCTGCCGGATGACGTCGCCGGTGAGCGGGTGGAGGTAGTAGAGCGCCTCGATCTCGTCGCCGAAGAACTCGATGCGGATCGCGAGCTCCTCGTATGCCGGGATGATCTCCACCGTGTCGCCGCGCACACGGAAGGTGCCGCGGTTGAAGGCCAGGTCGTTACGCGTGTACTGCACGTCGACGAGCGCACGCAGCAGCTGGTCGCGATCGACGCTGCCGCCGACTTCGATCTGCACCGACCGGTCGAGGTAGGACTGCGGGGTGCCGAGGCCGTAGATGCAGGACACCGAGGCCACCACGACGACGTCGCTCCGGGAGAGCAGGTTGCTCGTGGCCGAGTGGCGCAGCCGCTCGACGTCCTCGTTGATCGAGGAGTCCTTCTCGATGTAGGTGTCGGTCTGCGCGATGTACGCCTCGGGTTGGTAGTAGTCGTAGTACGAGACGAAGTACTCGACCGCATTGTTGGGCAGCATCTCGCGCAGCTCGTTGGCCAGCTGCGCCGCGAGGGTCTTGTTGGGCGCCATCACCAGCGTGGGCCGCTGCAGCCGCTCGATCAGCCAGGCCGTGGTGGCCGACTTGCCCGTGCCCGTGGCGCCGAGCAGCACGACGTCCTGCTCGCCCGCCGTGATGCGCTTCTCCAGCTCGTCGATCGCAGCCGGCTGGTCGCCCGCGGGCTCGAACTCGCTGACGACCTCGAACCGTCCGCCGGTGCGGGGGATCTCCCCCACCGGACGGAACTCTGAGTGGGCGACCGGCACGTCCTGCTTCGCTGCGCTGCCGGGAACCTCTGTCGCGAATGCCACGGTTCCAGGGTACGAGCCCCCACCGACACTTCGCCGATCCCGCCGAGGAGCGGAGGCGAATCGGGCATCGACACCGAGCGCGCAGCGAACATCGGCAGGACCTGACAGGATCGGGGCGGTGCATCCGCCGAAGATCGCCACCTTCGACGTCCCGGCCCGCATCAACATCGATACCAAGGGTGTTGCCCGCGCTGTCGACGAATACCGGGTCACGCCGTACGGGCTCTACATGAGCAGAGCCATGATCGACCGGCCCACGGCCCACTGGATGGAGTCGTGGCTCCTTCCGGACCTCGGCCTGTGCGTCACCGACTGGTGGTGGAATCCCGGCCACCGCCGCGACCAGGACTTCTATCTCGACGTATGCGAGATCGTGCGTGACGGCGGACGGTGGACGCTCACCGACCACTACCTCGACGTGGTGGTACGGCACCGGCGCAGCGCTCTGGTGGTGGACATCGACGAGTTCGTCACCGCGGTGGCGCTCGGGCTGCTCGAGCCGCATGCCGCCGAGACGGCACTGGACCGCGCCTTCCGCGCCGTGGACGGCCTCGCCTCACACGGCCACGACCTCGACGCCTGGCTCGCAGAGCGCGGGATCGTGCTCACCTGGAAACGCCACGACAAGAAGCCGTGACGCCAGCACTCCGGCGTCCGCCGCCTCGCCAGCACGTGCGACGCCGACGCCCGGACCCCCGCAGGTGAGCGGGGGTCCGGGCGACTGCTCCGCAGCCTCGACCTAGGCGATGCCCGAGGTCGAGGCAGCCGCCGGACTGGTGCTGGAGTCCGACGTCGTCGGTGATGTCGATGACGGCGACGACGTCGTCTTGGGTGGGCTGGACGGGCTGGCGTTGTTCGAGGAGGACGGCGGGTCATCCGGAGTGCTGGGCTCGGTGGGTGGTGGCTCCGTGGGCCGAGACGTCGTCGACGGCGGCGGAGTCCGCGTCGTCGTCGTCGGCCGCGTCGTCGTCGGGTCCGGTCGCTCTGTGGTGGTCGGCGGAGGTGTCCACGGCGGCCGGGTCGGCTCCCGCGTCGGAGACGGCTCCGGCGACGTGGTGGGCGGTGGCGGAGGCGGCGGAGGCGGGGGTGGCGGCCCGGCCGGACCCGGCGGAACAACCACGGGCGGCGGCGCACCCGGAACGACGGGTGGCTGCTCGTGCGGGGCCACCTCGTTGGGTCGACGGAACCTGTCGTCCGAACCAGCCGGGGCAGGGGCGCCCGCGTTGTCGTCCGGGTGGGAGACGGGCTGCGGGGAGTCGGGCGAGATGACCGGTTCGGTGCCGACATCGCCCTGGGTGCCGACCGGGGCGGAGCCCGGGGCGACGGTGGCGGCGTCGGCCGAGGATGCCGGTGCCGCGACCTGGAGGATCGCCGTGGTGGCGCCGAGCGCACCGACCGTGAGCACTGCGGCGGCAGCGGCAGTGCTGGCACGGTTGAGCGTGCCGGCCCGGCGGATCACGGAATCCACTGCGGGCAGGGTGACGGCAGCGGCGAGCTGATCGTCGAGCCGCCTGAACTCCCGCGTCACTCGGTCGAACTCCTCGGTCACCGCTGTTCCCCCCTCTGATCGTCTCTGCCGGTCCGGCGCTCCGAGCCGCCGTACACGGCGTCGTACGCGTCGGACGCGAAATCACCGGGCCGGTAGTCCCCATACCCCGCGCCACGACCTTCGGATCCGTGCCCCTCGGATCCGAAGGTGTCGAAAGCCGTGTCGCCACCCATGCCGGCGTTCACGGTGTCGCCGACCGCACCTCCCAATACCTCGGGAAGGACGTCTGCCATTCCCTCGGTGACAACCAACCGTGCGCGGGCCAGCCTCGCCTGGACCGACCCCATCGAGACCTGCTCCACGGCGGAGATCTCGGCAAGCGACACCCCGGCCATGTGGGACAGGACGACGGCCCGCCGCTCGGCTGCCGTCAGCCTCCCGAGCGCCTTGAGCATGGCGGCGGTACGTGCGTCGACGCCCTCGCCGACCGCGCGAGGCCTTCCGATGCCGATGCGGGCCAGCATGCGTCGCCAGCTCCGGATGGTGGATCGGACCGCCACCCGCCGGATCCATGCGCTCGGATCCGGTGAGCGGCCGATCACCGCCCAGTTCCGCCAGGCCCGCGAGTACGCGTCCTGGACGGCGTCATGGGCCTCACCCGGGTCGAGGGTGATCGCGTAGAGCTGAGCGACGAGACGCTGGTAGTTGGCCTCGAGATGCGCCCCGAAGTCGACCCGCAGCTGCGCAGGGGTCGCCACGGGACCGTGGCGCACGACCTGCGTGGAACCTGACCTGGACTGCACGTGCGCGCTGCCGTGGCCGTCGTCGGAACCCGGAGGATGATCGACCGGTGTGCCCACCGTCACGTCCCCCCGCCCGCCGGAGCCGAGCTGGTCACCCGGATGTGGATTTTCCTGTCCCTCCATCGTGTCACGGTGGCGCACCGTTACGACGGAGCAACCGATCACTCCAACGAGGGAACCCAGCCAGAGGATGCGGCCCATGTGTCAGCTCGTGGAGCGGCCGCGTCGAACCATGGCTCCTTGACCTCGACGTAGCGGCGCGCGTCGGCGTCGCCCCCGTATCGCGCCTCGGCTGCGCGCTTGACCGCCAGGTACTCCTCGCGGGCCGCGGCATCGGCCCGAAGCCAGTCGCGGAAGAGCAGCGCATAGCGCCAGCCGGGCGAGCCGACCTCGCGAACGTGCAGGTGGACGACCTGCCCAGGGTCGGCCGAGCCGTGGTAGCGCTTCGGCCAGGGAGGTGAGCCCGGCGGCTTGGCGTTGTCGCGGTCGATGTCGGGGCGCCACGGGAAGCCCACATCCTGCAACGCATCCCGCACGGCGTCGGCGTCGGCCAGCGACTCCACGCCGAGCTGCAGATCGATCACGTCCTTGGCAGGCAGCCCGGGCACCGCGGTCGATCCGGTGTGCGCGACCCCGCGGCTCCGCTCCCCCGCCGCTGCCGCCACCCGCGCGCACAGCCGCGCACCCTCGGCCGCCCACTCCGGGCGGGGCGGGGCGAGCCGGGGCGCGCCGGCCTTCACCGTGCGCCGCAACCGCAGGTTCTCCTCGAACGGGACGAGCCGATCGCCCCAGAGCCGGTCGACGGCGGCCTCGAGGTCAGCCGGATCGCCGTTGTTGTCGAGCCACACGTCCGCGGCTGCCCGGCGCGCGGCGTCGTCGGCCTGGGCGGCGATGCGGGCACGCGCGTCGGACTCGGGCATGCCACGGAGCTCCACGAGCCGCCGGACCCGCTCCTCCGCGTCGGCGTGAACCACCACGACCAGCGGGAACAGCGGTGCCATCCGGCCCTCGACGAGCAGCGGGACGTCCTGCACCACCACCGCGTCGGCCGGCGCCGCCGCGATCAGCTCCTCGGATCGCTGCCGGACCCGCGGATGCACGATCCCGTTGAGCCGCTCACGCGCGGCAGGGTCATGGAAGACCACGGACGCGAGCGCCGCCCGGTCCAGGCCCCCGTCCTCGGCCAGCATGTCGTCGCCGAACTCCGCGACGATCTTCGCGAGGCCCTCGGTGCCCGCGGCCACGACCTCGCGGGCGAGGAGATCGGAGTCGACCAGCACCGCTCCGCGCTCCACCAGCCGCCGGGCCACCGTCGACTTGCCAGAACCGATCCCGCCGGTCAGCCCCACCCGCAGCACGGCAGCCACGCTACCCCGTCAGGACGAACCACCCTGCGGGCCCGCCGCGTTGCCCACCGCGGTGGCCGTCGGCGATGACGGCGGCGGCGGTGCGGTCACGGACGTGCTCACCGCCGGGAGCACGCGCAACGCGAGGTCGACCAGCGCGTCCCCACGTGGACGATCATCCGGCAGTTGCTGGTTCGGAAGCACGAGCGTCAGGTTGGTGACCCCGTTGACCACCATGAGAACGGCCTCGTCCGGGCGTTCGACGAGCACGGCGGACGCGCTGCCGATGGGCAGTTCGCGACGATCGCCGTCCTCGGCGTCGGCGTTCACGCGCCACTGCTTGGCGGAGGAGTCCGGATCGGCGTAGGCCGACGAGTTGACGCTGAGCAGGGTGCGACCGCGAGCCGGACCGCCCGCCGTGCCGTTGTACGAGCAGGCCACGCGTTCCGTGCGGCTGACCGACGGCTCCGGAACACCTCTCGTGGTACGCACGTCCACCGAGCCGAGCGGCAGACCGAGCACCGCCTCGAGGTCTCCGACCGTGAGGATCCGGGTGCAGTCGTCGGGAAGGACGCCCTGGTCCGCCTCGGGCACCGCCGTGGCCATCACCTGGGCATCCGAGGGAAACGTCGGCACCTCGGTGCGTTCGGCGGAGGACGTGCTGCACGCGGTCAGCGCGATGACCGCGGCGGCCAGTCCGGCGCCGAGACGTCCGTACCGCCGGTCTGCCCCCCGCATGGAACTACGGTAGGGCGAAATCACCCGGACCTCGCGCTAGAACCCCCATTCGGCGGCCAACGCATCCCAACCGTGACTGATCGGCTGAGGACATGGAACAGCCCCGGTGACGGACGGTCACCAGGGCTGTTCCGTTTGGTCTAACCGCGGGGTGATCAGGCTCCGCCGGAGAGCTTCTCCCGCAGCGCCGCCAGCTGCTCGTCGCTGGCGAGCGACCCACCGGACTCGGCCGGCTCACCGCCACCCTGCGAGGAGTAGTTGGTGCCGCCGCCGTCGGCAGCCGCCTCGGCCTCGGCCTCGGCCGACTTCTTGATCTGCGTGATGTGCTGCTCGTAGCGGGCGTGCGCCTCGGCGTACTCCTTCTCCCAGGCCTCGCGCTGAGCCTCGAAGCCCTCCTGCCACTCGCCGCTCTCGACGTCGAAGCCCTCGGGGTAGATGTAGTTGCCCTGGTCGTCGTACTCGGCGGCCATGCCGTAGCGGGTGGGGTCGAACTCGGTGTCGACCGTCATGCCCTCGTTGGCCTGCTTGAGCGACAGCGAGATGCGCCGCCGGTCGAGGTCGATGTCGATGACCTTGACCATGCAGTCGTCGCCGACCTGAACGACCTGCTCCGGGATCTCCACGTGGCGCTCGGCCAGCTCGGAGATGTGCACCAGACCCTCGATGCCCTCCTCGACGCGGACGAACGCACCGAAGGGAACGAGCTTGGTGACCTTGCCCGGCACGATCTGGCCGATCGCGTGGGTGCGGGCGTAGAGCCGCCACGGGTCCTCCTGCGTCGCCTTCAGCGACAGGGAGACACGCTCGCGGTCGAGGTCGACGTCGAGAACCTCGACGGTGACCTCCTGGCCCACCTCGACGACCTCGCTCGGGTGGTCGATGTGCTTCCAGGACAGCTCGGAGACGTGCACCAGACCGTCGACCCCGCCCAGGTCGACGAACGCACCGAAGTTGACCACCGAGGAGACGACACCCTTGCGCACCTGGCCACGGGCCAGCTGGTTGAGGAACTCGCTGCGGACCTCGGACTGGGTCTGCTCCAGCCACGCCCGGCGGGACAGCACCACGTTGTTGCGGTTCTTGTCCAGCTCGATGATCTTGGCCTCGATCTTGCGGCCGACGTACGGCTGGAGGTCGCGCACCCGGCGCATCTCGACCAGCGAGGCCGGGAGGAAGCCGCGGAGCCCGATGTCCAGGATCAGGCCGCCCTTGACGACCTCGATGACCGTGCCCTCGACGGGCTCGTCGGCCTCCTTGAGGGCCTCGATCGTGCCCCAAGCGCGCTCGTACTGCGCACGCTTCTTGGACAGGATCAGGCGGCCTTCCTTGTCCTCCTTCTGAAGAACGAGGGCCTCGACGTACTCACCGACCGACACGACCTCCGCGGGGTCGACGTCATGCTTGATCGAGAGCTCCCGAGAGGGGATGACGCCCTCGGTCTTGTAGCCGATATCGAGCAGGACCTCGTCGCGATCGACCTTGACGATGGTGCCCTCGACGATGTCGCCATCGTTGAAGTACTTGATCGTCTGGTCGATAGCGGCGAGAAAGTCCTCCTCCGACCCGATGTCGTTGACGGCGACCTGCGGCGTTGTGGTCGGGGCGGCGGTGGTGTCGGTGGACATGTAGTGGGGTGCTCCGGTTATGGATGGAATGGTGGTGCTGACCAGGTGGAGTACGTCTCGTGACGTGGTGCTGTCACCCTTGCTCATGGATCGTTGCTGAAGAACGTGCGTGACGTGGCCGGTCGAAGCGCGCGCTGAACCCGCGACGTTGACCACTTCGCTCCTACCATGCTACGCGCGACCCGATCAGCACGGCAATGCGGGTGGGCCCCGCTCAACTGCCACGATGCACCGGTGAGCGCGGAGGAGCGGCTGGGAACGGCCGGAGTGGCGCGGCGGCCCGTGGGCGCGGCGGAATCACAACGGGCAAGCCGGATGTGGTGGGACGCCGACGCCGAAGACTATCTGGCCGAGCACGGACGGGACATCGGTGACGTCGATTTCGTCTGGTGCCCCGAGGGCTTGCGCGAGGCCGACGCCCACCTGCTCGGCGACGTCACGGGGGCGCGGGTGCTGGAGGTCGGATGCGGATCCGCTCCCTGCTCCCGCTGGCTCGCCCGCGCCGGGGCGAGGCCGGTGGCGCTGGACCTCTCCGGCGCGATGCTGCGCCACGCCGTCGAGCTCGGGGCGGCCACCGGCACGCCGGTGCCGCTCGTACAGGCCGGCGCCGAGCGGCTCCCCTTCGCCGACGGGTCCTTCGACGTGGCCTGCTCCGCGTTCGGTGCGGTGCCGTTCGTGGCGGAGCCGGAGCGGGTGATGTGCGAGGTCGCCCGGGTGCTGCGGTCGGGAGGACGCTGGGTGTTCGCCGTGAACCACCCCATGCGCTGGATGTTCTCCGACGACCCGGGGCCTGACGGCCTCACCGTGCAGCAGTCGTACTTCGACCGCACCCCGTACCTCGAGGTGGACGGCGAGGGCCGAGCCACCTACGTCGAGCACCACCGGACGCTCGGCGACCGCGTACGCGACGTCGTGGCCGCCGGGCTTCTCCTCGACGACATCGTCGAGCCGGAGTGGCCGGAGGGCCGGGAGACGGTGTGGGGCCAGTGGTCCCCCCTGCGGGGCGCCCTGTTCCCCGGAACCGCGATCTTCGTGTGCCACAAACCCTGACCCCTGCCGGGGGGCCTGCACGGACGAGAATGCCCCTCGTTCAGACCTATCGGACGACAGTGCTGCAGTGCTGCTCGGCCCCACCCGAGCAGTGCAAGGGACCCCTCAGGCGCCCGGCCGCCGGACGAGAGTGCCCCTCACGCCTCCCCACCGCACGAGAGTGTGCCGCTCGTCCGCACCGGGAGGCGCACCGGCGCGTCCAGCCTCCGCGCCCCGCGGTGTCGCCGGGTTGCGGAGAAGCACGACTGGCGGCACCGGGAGCTGCTCGACACCGGCGCCGTGCGGGTCAACCGGGCGTGAGCCAGGCCTCCCCGACTCACCGGCGACCTGTCCTAAAGTGCCGACCGTGCCGATAGCTCCCGAGGAACTCCCGCCGCTCTCCACCGTCGAGCAGCTCGCCGAGCGCATGGGGATCGAGCTGGTGAAGGTGGGCCTCGATGAGGTCGTCGGCACCCTCCCGGTCACAGGCAACCGCCAGCCGTTCGGCCTGCTGCACGGCGGTGCGAGCGCGGTGCTCGCGGAGTCGCTCGGCTCCACCCTGTCGGCGCTGCACGTGCTGCCCGACCGGTTTCCCGTCGGGCTCGAGCTGGCCTGCACCCATCACGCCGCAGCCAAGGACGGCCTCGTCACCGGTGTCGCGCGCCCGATTCACGTCGGCCGCAGCACCTCGACCAGCGAGATCGTCATCACGGACGAGAGCGGCAGGCGCATCTGCACCGCGAAGCTCACCTGCCTGCATCGCGACAACAGGCCCTGAGCGACGGCCTGTTGCCGCGATGGGTCAGCTGGCGACGCCTTCGCCGAGGTAGGCCTCCTGCACGCGGGGGTCGGCGAGGAGTTCGGCACCGGTGCCCGACAGCGTGGTGCGGCCCAGGTCGATCACGTAGGCCTGGTCGGACAACGCCAGCGCGGCGAGGGCGTTCTGCTCGACCAGCAGCACGGTGGTGCCCTCGGCCTGCAGGTCCCGCACCGTCGCGAAGATCTTCTGCGTCATGATCGGCGAGAGGCCCATCGAGGGCTCGTCCAACATCAACAGCTTCGGCCGCGACATCAGCGCCCGCCCGATCGCCAGCATCTGCTGCTCTCCACCCGAGAACAGCCCTGCCTTGTTGGCACGCCGCTCCCCGAGCACCGGGAACAGTGTGTAGATGCGGTCCAGGTCCTGCGCGATGCCCGCCTCGTCGCGGCGGGTGTAGGCGCCGAGGAGCAGGTTCTCCTCCACCGTCATCCGCGCGAACAGCCGCCGCCCCTCCGGGCTGTGCGCAACACCCCGGGCCAGGATCTCGTGCGCAGGCAACCGATGGATCGGCTCGCCGTCGAGCAGGATCTCCCCCGACTCCGGGCGCAACAATCCGGAGATGGTGCGCAGGGTGGTGGTCTTGCCTGCTCCGTTGCTGCCGATCAGCGAGACGATCTGGCCGCGCTCCAGGGAGAAGGACACCCCCCGCACCGCCTGGATCGCCCCGTAGGCCACGGTGAGATCACGAACCTCGAGAAAACTCACTACTGCTCCCCACGGTGGAGTTGGGCCTCGACCTCGTCCGGCGGCGCCCCTAGGTACGCCTCCACCACCCGCGGGTCGCCGCGGACCTCGTCGGGCGAGCCCTCGACCAGCAGCTCGCCCTGAACAAGCACCAGGACCCGGTCGCACAGGGTGAAGATGAACTTGGTGTCGTGTTCGATCACCACCACTGATACACCCAGATCCCGGATCGCGAAGATCAACTGCCGGGTCGCCTCGGTCTCCTGCGCGTTCATCCCGGCCGTCGGCTCGTCGAGCAGCAGCACCGACGGGTCCGTGGCCAGCGCACGGGCGATCTCCAGGCGGCGCTGATCGCCGTAGGGAAGGTTGCGGGCGAGCTCGTCGGAGAACCGCGTGAGCCCGACGAAGTCGAGCAGCTTCTCCGTGCGCTCCGCCGCCTCGGCCTCGCTGCGGCGGAACCCCGGGCCGTGCAGCAGCGACGACAACGGGTTCTGCCGCATCCGCACGTGCCGCCCGACCAGCACGTTCTCCTGCGCGGTCATGCTCGGGAACAGCCGGATGTTCTGGAACGTGCGGGCGACGCCCTGTTCGGTGACCTTGGCCGGGTCCTGCGGCAGCGTCGTGCCCCGCATCGACACCGAGCCCGACGTGGGTGCGTAGAGGCCGGTGAGGCAGTTGAACAGGGTGGTCTTGCCTGCGCCGTTCGGCCCGATCAGCCCGATGATCTCGCCCTCGGCGAGACCGAACGACACGTCGTTCAGCGCCCGGAGGCCGCCGAACTGCATCGTCACCCCGTCGGCCTGCAGGATGACCGGCTCGGACTTGGCATGCCGCGGTGTGGACCTCGTCATCGACTCGGTCATGACGAACCCGCCTTCGTGTTCCCGCTGCCCGCGGTGGTTATCGGCCCCGTCACAGGTTCGCTCTCCGGCGCCAACTCGGCCCGGCGGTGCCGGTCGGGCACCAGCCCCTGGGGCCGGAAACGCATGATCAGAATCAGGGCGATGCCGAACAGCAGCAGCCGGTAGTCGGAGAACTCGCGCAGCTTCTCCGGCAGGACGAACAGAATCGACGCCCCGAGAACCGCGCCGGGGATCGTGCCCATGCCTCCGAGGATGACAGCGGCCAGCAGCGTGACCGACTCCAGGAACCGGAAGCTCTCGTAGGACACGGTGGCGGTCTTGTGGGCGAAGAACGCGCCCGCGAAGCCGGCGAGCGTCGCGCCGATGAGGAACGCGAGGATCTTGATCGGCCCGGTGCGGATGCCCATCGCCCGGGCAGCGTCCTCGTCCTCCCGGATCGCGATCCAGGCCCGGCCCAGCCGCGAGTTCTTCAGGTTCGCGAACACCAGCATGACCGCGGCCACGATCAACACGATCAGCACGTAGTACAAGACGCCGGGCGCCAACCGCAACCCGCCGATCTGCACCGCGTCGTTGAAGTCGGTGCCGAACAACGACACCGGCGGAATCCCCGGGATCGCGTTCGACCCACCGGTCAAGCCACCGATGTTGTTCTGCGCGCTGCGTACGAAGATCTCGCCGAACGCCAGCGTCACGATCGCCAGGTAGTCACCGCGCACACGCAACGTGGGGGATCCGACGATCGCTCCGAAGATGCCTGCGACCACCGCCGAGATCACCATCACGAGCGGGAACGGCAGCTGGATCCCGATCTGCGACGCGGCAGCGCCCGAGAAGTTCGCGGCGACGAACGCTCCGATACCCAGGAACGCCACGTACCCCAGGTCCAGCAGCCCGGCGAGGCCGACCACGATGTTCAGCCCGATCGCCGTGGCCGCGTAGACGCCGATGTTCGCCGCCACGGTCATCCAGTACTCGCTGCCGGCCCCGGTCAGGGGAAGGAGCAACGCGGCGGCGAGCAGCACGATCACGCTGAACACGCGGTGCCGTTCGGACACCGTCCCGATCCAGGTGAGCAGCCCGGAGGCGTGCAGTGCCCCCAGCAGCCCGCCCACTGCCCCGAGGAAGGACAGGAACACGGCCCCGGCGTAGACGTTCGCGGCGCTGCCCTGGCCACCGCTGGTGAGCACCGCCGACACGAGCAGGAGCAGCAGCGCGTAGGTGACCAGAAGGATCAGCCACTCGAGGTAGCGGTTGAACCGCCACTTCCACACCGGTACGGGCGTCAGCCCGCCCGCGGTGGCGCCGAGGACGAGCAGCACACCGCCGATCAGCGCCACGACCGCGCCGAACGCGACCCCGTCGGCGGCGGTGATCGCGCCGAGGCCGCCGCCTTCCACCGCGATGTAGAGGCCGTTGACCACGGCGACCGCGACAACACCCCAGCCGACGGCGCGCAGGATGCGCTCCCGCCCGGGCACCGCGACCAGTGCGATCACGATCGCGGCGATCCCGAACAGGACCAGGTGCAGCCGGAAGCCGGTGACGGCGAACGGGGCGGAGAAGAACTCCAGGGTCGACTTCTCCGGATACGGACCCTCGTTCAGTACGAACGTGGCCCACGGCAGCAGCGCGCCGACAAGGGTGAGCAACCCGCCGGCGATCCGCAGCGCGGTGGTGTAGCGCGCGAGCGGGGCGAGCCGGGAGTTCGGTGAAGGTGGAGGCATGGCGGGGGCAGGCGGAGGCTTCTCGAGAGTGGTCATGCCCGCACCCGTTCCGTCTCCCCGAAGAAGCCCTGCGGCCGGAACACCAACACCGCGATCAGCACCACGAAGATCCACACGTAGTCGTACGCAGATCCGCCGGGCAGGTACTGGCCACCGAGCGACTTGATCAGCCCGATCGCCAGACCGCCGACGACCGCGCCGCGGACGCTGCCGATCCCGCCCAGCACCGCCGCGGTGAACGCGAAGATGCCGTTCTGGAAGCCCATGTCGATGTTGATGTTGTTGAGGTAACCGCCGTAGAGCACGCCGCCGATACCGGCCAGCGCAGCGCCGAGGACGAACGTCAGAACGATGACGCGGTCGGGGTCGATGCCCATCAGCCGGGCGATGTCACGGTCCTGGGACGTGGCACGCATCGCGCGCCCCATCCGCGACCGGTCGATGAACAGCTGGAGCCCGATCGCCAGTGTCAGCGACACCACGATCAGCAGGAGTCCGGAGTACTTGATCGGGACGCCGTCACCGATCGGGATCATCCAGGTACCCGGAACGAAGATGTTGGGGAACGGGATCGCCGCTGTGGCGCCCGGGTAGAAGACGCGAACCGCCTCCTGCAATGCCACCGAGACACCGAGTGCGGTGATCAGCGGGGCCAACCGGGGCGCGTTGCGCAGCGGCCGGTAGGCGAACCGTTCCATCGCAATCGCCACGCAGACCGCGACAGCGGCACCTGCGATCAACAACAGCGGCAACGCCAGGTACCACTGCTGCTGCACGAACGTGGGGAGCAGATAGGTGAACATGGCCAGGCCGCCATAGGCGCCGACCATGAAGATCTCACCGTGCGCAAAATTGATCAACTGAATGATCCCGTAGACCATCGTGTAACCCAGTGCGATCAGCCCGATCAGGGAGCCGAGCACCAGGCCGTTGACGATCTGGGACAACAGCGTGGACAGCAAACGGGTGGTCCCTCCACGTGAGCCGGGGGCGGAGTGTTGCCCCGCCCCCAGCTTGTCGTGCCGATATGAATGTGGGTCAGCCCGTGAAGCTGCCGGTGGACCCCTCGACCGGCGCGAAGTTGTCGCCCTCGACCGTGTACACCGTCAGCACCTTGTTGGTGGTGTCGCCGTACTGGTCGAAGGAGATCGGCCCGCCGGCACCGTCGATCTGGGTGTCCTGCACGGCCTTCACGATGTCGGCCCGCTTGGCCTCGCTGTAGTCGCCGTTGCCGAGCGCCTTGGCGAGCGCGGCGATGATCACGTTGGTGGAGTCGTAGGTGAAGGCGCCGTAGGCGCTGAACTCCTCCGGGTAGTTCGCGGCGTCGTAGTCCTTGATGAACTGCTGCGCGCTGGGCAGAGAGGCGGCCGGCGCGCCGACGTTGGTGGCGAGGTCACCTGCACGCCCACCGAGCGCGACGAACTGCGCGTCCACGATGCCGTCGCCGCCCATCAGCGGGACATTGAGGCCGGCGGCCGCGAGCTGCGCCGACAGCGGTCCCGCCACCGGGTACTCACCGCCGTAGTAGACGGCGTCCGGGTTGAGCGCGCGGATCCGCGTGATCACGCCGGAGAAGTCGGTGTCGCGCTCGCCGACCTTCTCGCGGGCGACGACCTTGGCCCCCAGCTTGGTGGCCTGCTGCGAGAACTGCTCCGCAAGGCCCGAACCGTAGGTCTTGCCGTCGTCGATCACCGCGATGTTCTTCTTGCCCGCGGTCTGCACCAGGTAGTTCGCCGCGAACGGGCCCTGGATGAGGTCGGTGGTGGCGACCCGGAAGTAGTTGTCGAACTGCCGGCTGGGCGCGGTGGCGGCGTTCTCACCCATGGTCAGCGCCGGCCCGGTGTTGGCAGGCGAGATCATCGGGATGTCGCGCTCACTGAGGATCGGCTGCACCACCTGCGCGGTGGACGAGTTCAGCGTGCCGACCACACCGACGACGCTGGGGTCCGAGGCCAGCTTCGTGGCGGCCTGGCCCGCGATCTGCGGGGTGGCCTGGTCATCCTCCGGCTGGAACGCCAGCTGGTAGCCCGGCACGGTGCACTTCTGGTTGGCCTGGTCCACGGCGAGGTCGGCCGAGTTCTTCATACCGAGACCGAGAGCGGACAAGCCACCCGAGAGGGGCGCGATCATTCCGATGATCAGCGTGCCCTTGCTCGTGTCGCAGGCCGCCCCGCCACCGGTACCCGTCGCTTCCTCGCGGTTCGTTCCACAAGCCGTGAGCCCGAGAGCCCCGGCGAGGATCGCGGCGGTGACGATTGTCCGCCTCCGAGTCATGCTTTTTGTCCTTCCGTACTGCGCGATGTGCCCCAGGCGAGCCCACGCCCGTGACTCCCGGTTGCCGGGAGACGTCGCGGACGGTAAAGGACAGCCTGAGACGGCGTCACCATCCGCGCCATGTCCTTTACCGGACCGCAATGTGATAGCGCGGATCGTGACGATCGTGCAGCAGAGGGTGTATCAGGACTTCGGGGCGGCAAGTCCTTCCACGACGGCCTCGGCAACGGCCTTCATCGTGGTGCGGCGATCCATCGCGGTGCGCTGGATCCAACGGAACGCTTCGGGCTCCGACATGCCCTGGCGGGTCATCAGCAGCCCCTTCGCGCGGTCGACGACCTTGCGGGTCTCGAGCCGCTCGGTGAGCGTGGCGACCTCGTCCTCCAGCGCACGCTTCTCGGCGAACCGGGAGACGGCCAGCTCGATGGCCGGCACGAGCTCGTGGCGCGCGAACGGCTTGACGAGGTAAGCCATGGCGCCGGCGTCGCGCGCCTGCTCGATGAGGTCGCGCTGGCTGAACGCTGTGAGCATGACCACAGGGGCGATCCGCTCCTCGACGATGGACGCCGCGGCCGTGATGCCGTCGACCTTGGGCATCTTGACGTCCATGATCACGAGATCCGGGTGCAGCTCGCGCGCCAGAATGACGGCCTGCTCGCCGTCGCCCGCCTCGCCCGCGATGACGTAGCCCTCCTCGGTGAGCATCTCGGCGAGGTCGAGGCGGATCAACGCCTCGTCCTCCACCACGAGCACCCGCAGACCGACGCCCGGGGCGGACTCGCCCGCGGACGTGTCCTGCTCTGAAACCTGCTGCGCCACGAGGCTTGTCTCCTTTGCCGGAGGGTCTGACCAGAAGCCTTCAGGGTACCGGCCGGTCACGGAACAAGGCTGTGATCTCGGCGGACACAGGACAGGGGCGGGCCGGGAGCGTCCGACGGCTCCGGCTACGATCTCCTCACGAACCTGCCCCCGTAGCCCAATTAGCCGAGGCGAGGGATTTGAGTCCCGTCCAGGAGGCGCCAGCTACGATCAGCTCACCAACATGCCCCCGTAGCCCAATTGGCAGAGGCGACGGATTCAAGTCCCGTTCAGTGTGCGTTCGAGTCGCACCGGGGGCACAGAGCGTCGGCACCACCGGTCGTGGTGCCGCTCAGGCCGGGCGGCGGCCGATCTGCAGCAGCGGCGGCGCGGGCCCGTCCCGGCCTGCCGATGCGCAGGGCGAGGCCGCACCGGCCTGCTGCACGAGATTCAGCGCGGAACATGCCTGACAGCGCGCGCAACCCGCCACGGCGGTGTCCGCCCCGAGCCCGCGTTCGCTGAGGAACGCGGCGACCTTGCGGTAGATCGGCTCCGTGTACTCACGCGACGGCGCGGGCAGGTCCGCCATGAGCGAGCCGGCGACCGGCCGGAACGGCACGACGAACGGGTACACCCCGATGTCCACCGCACGCTTGCACATCTCGACGGTGAGCTCCGGGTCCTCTCCCATGCCGAGGATGACGTAGGTGGAGACCCGTCCCTCGCCGAAGAGCTGCACGGCACGTTCCCAGGTGCGGAAGTACGTCTCGATGCCGGTGCGGAACTTGCCGGGGGCGACGCGCTGCAGCACTGCCGGGTCGAACGTCTCGACGTGGATGCCCACCGAGTCGACCCCGGTGTCGTGGACCTGGTCGAGGATCTCCAGGCGGCGGGGTGGCTCGAACTGCACCTCGACCGGCAGCCCGGTCGCCTCCTTCACCGCCTGCGCGCACCGGGAGACGTAGAGCGCACCCCGGTCGGGCGCTGCGGACGAGCCGGTGGTCAGGGTCGCGTCGACCGCTCCGTCGAGCTCCTTCGCCGCGACGGCGACCTCGGCGAGCATCTCCGGTGTCTTCTTCGCGATCGTGCGGCCTGCGTCGAGGGAGAGCTCGATGCCGCAGAAGCCGCACTGGTCGCTGGTGCCCCAGTAGTTGCAGACCTGCACGACGGTGGAGGCCAGCGAGTCCAGGTGCAGGAGTGCGATCTGGTGGTACGGGATCCCCTCGGCGGTGGTCAGGTCGTAGAACCGCGGACGGCTGGTTCCGGACACGGACGCGAGCTTGACGCCGTCGCGGTAGATGCTCTGCCCGTCGTCGTCGGCGAGGAGCCGGTAGGGCGAGGTCAGGTTCGGGGGCACCGTCACGGGCACGCCCTCGATCCACAACATTCCGGAGTCCGAGGGCCCCGCCCCACCTTTGCGGGTCGTCTCGAGCTCCGTGTCGATCCGCAGGCCGACCGCCTGTAGATCCATGATCAGCTGGGCCACACCCGCGATGTCGGTCGGCTCGGTCCGGCCCGACGCCGCGTCGTTCGGAGCTTCGACCATCTTTCTACTATAGTAGAAACATGCCCGGTCACACATCGTGGACAACGGGAGAGCCTGCGCAGGATCGCCATCGATGAGCCGCGCCGAGGACCGCCGGGAGGCACTGCGATGACGGAGCTGACCCTTCCCGACACGATCGCGGTGGTGAACATCGGGCTGCCGATGTTCGGCGATGCGATCCGTGACCAGGATCGGCCGGTCCAGCAGGTCGACTGGCGGATCCCCGCCGGTGGTGACCCCACAGCGGTCCGCGCCCTGACACTGCTGAACGGCACGCATGCCGACACGATCGACACCGCCAACCGCGAGGTCGTCCGCCGGCTGGACGAGGGCTCTCCCCAGCTGGTCCGGATGGCGACGATCGGGGACGTCCCCGGCTACACCGGCCGCACCCTGCTGCACTGCGGACCGCCGATCGCCTACGAGCAGGCCTGCGACCCGCTGCAACGGTCCATGCGCGCGGCCACCGTGGCGGAAGGCTGGGCCGCCGACGTCGCCGGGGCCCACGCCCTGCTCGAGCGCGGGGAGATCGCACTCGACGCCGCCAACCATCACGACACCGTCGTCCCGATGGCGAGCGCGGTCGGCCCGTCCCAGCCGGTGTTCGTCGTGACGAACGCCGAAGGCGGCACGCAGGCCTTCTCCCCCGTCAACCAGGGACCCGGAGAGGTCCCCTGGTTCGGCCGCGACACGGACACCGCGATCGCGCGGCTCCGTTTCCTCGCCGACGTCGCCGGGCCGGCACTCGCCACGATCCTGTCGACCGCGGGCCCCCTCGACGTCCTCGCGATGGCGAGCCAGGGCATCACGATGGGGGACGACCTCCACATGCGCACACAGGCCGCCACCAACCTGCTGACCCGCACCTGGCTGCCGCACATCGCCGCACTCCCCGACGGGCTGCGCGAGCCGTTCGCCGGCTTCCTGTCCGGTAACCACCTGTTCTTCCTCAACCTCGCGATGGCCGCGGCCAAGTCGTTGCAACTGCATGCGGAGCAGGTGCAGGGGTCGAGCATCGTCACCACGATGTCGCGCAACGGGACGACGTTCGGGATCAAGCTCGCGGGGTCGGCGCAGTGGCACATCTGCGAGGCACCGCCGGTGGGAGAGGCGCTGTACTACTCCGGGTTCGGCCCCGAGACGAGTGCGCGTGACATCGGCGACAGCGCGGTGCTGGAGTTGACCGGAATGGGCGGACCGGCGGCGGGCGGTTCGGCGGCCGCCGCAGCGTTCCTCGGCGGGAGCATGGCCGACGCGGCCGCCGCGACCGAGGGGTTCCGGATGATCTGCGCAGGCACGAGCAGCCGGTTCACCCTGCCCCCCATGGAGTTCGCCGGCACCCCGCTGGGGGTCGACGTGCGTCGCGTCGTGGAGACCGGGGTGACCCCGAAGATCACCACCGGCATCCTGCACGCGAGCGCGGGGACCGGTCAGGTCGGAGCGGGCGTCGCCACCGCACCTCTGGACTGCTTCACCGACGCCCTGTTCGACCTCGCGGAGCGGCTCGCCGACTGACGAGCACCCCCATACACTATGGTAAAAATCCTTCCTGCATCGTGACGAGAGGAGCCCTCATGGACGGCCTCGCCGACATGGGTGGAACCGACGGCTGGGGAGCCGCCATGGTGCCCGCGCGCGACGAGCCGGTCTTCGGCGAGCCGTGGGAGGGACGTGCCTTCGCACTGACGCTCCTCACGATCGGCCGGGTCTCGGGCCGCAACATCGACGCCTTCCGGCACGCGCTGGAGCGTCTCGACCGCCACGCATACCTCGACGACGGCTACTACGGGCGCTGGCTCAACGCCGCCGAGCTCATGCTCGTCGACAGTGCGATCCTCGCCCCGGGCGCGGTCGACGCCCGCGCCCGCGAGATCCGTGGCGAGCAGGTCGAGGAACCCGCGGTGCCCGAGCCCGCGAAGCCCGACTACTCCGCAACCGGCCCCGGTTCACTGCGCGAGGTGCCCGAGCCACCGCGCTTCGCCCCGGGAGACCGGGTACGGGCCCGCAACATCTCCCCCGCAGGCCACACGAGGCTGGCGGGGTACGTGCGCGGGCACGTCGGCACCGTCGAGGTCGTGCAGCCCGGCCACGTGCTGCCCGACACCAACGCCCACTTCCAGGGGGAGAACCCTCAGCACGTCTTCACCGTCCGCTTCGATTCGCGCGAGCTGTGGGGCGAGCAGGCCGAGCCCTTCGGCGTCACGATCGAGCTCTTCGACAGCTACCTGGAGCCCGCCTCATGACCACGTCCGCCGAGCGCCTTCCCCCGTCCCTTCGCACCGAGGCCCTCGAGCAACTGCTCACCGAACGAGGTCTCGTCACCACGGACGTGATGGACGGCTTCATCGCCAACTACGAGAAGAACGTCGGCCCGCTCAACGGTGCCAAGGTCGTCGCGAAAGCCTGGACCGACCCGGAGTACAAGGAGCGCCTGCTCGCCGACGGCACCGCCGCGATCAAGGAGCTGGGGTTCGGCGGGCCGCAGGGCGAGCACATCGTGGTCGTCGAGAACACGCCGACCCGCCACAACGTGACGGTCTGCACGCTCTGCTCGTGCTATCCCTGGCCGGTGCTGGGGCTGCCACCGTCCTGGTACAAGGACCCCGCCTATCGGGCGCGGATGGTGCGCGAGCCGCGCGTGGTGCTCTCGGAGATGGGCCTCGACCTCGCCGACGACGTCGAGATCACCGTGCACGACTCGAGTTCCGAGGTGCGCTGGCTCGTCCTGCCGGAGCGCCCGGCGGGCATCGAACAGCTCTCCGAGGAGGAGTTGGTGCCTCTCATCACCCGCGACGCCATGGTCGGCGTGGCCAAGGTGATGGCTCCGTGACCACCGCACCGCTGCCCTACGACGGCCCGGCCGCGCCGCCCCGGTCCAACGGCGAGCTCGTTTTCTCCCAGCCGTGGGAGTCACGCGCGTTCGGCATGGTGGTCACCCTGCACGACACCGGTGCCTTCGAGTGGCCGGTGTTCCAGTCGGCGCTCATCCGGCGGATCGCCGCGTGGGAAGCCGAGCATCCGGACGACGTGGGGTGGAGCTACTACGAGCACTGGCTCGGAGCCCTGGAGGACGTCCTCGGCGCCGATGGCACCATCACCGCGGAGGAGGTCGACTCCCGAGCCGAGGAGCTCGGCGCGCGGCCTGCCGGTTACGACCACGCGCCGTCGTCCGCGGGCCACGGCCACGGGCACGGGCACGGGCACTGACGACACCGGCGACCGTCCGCGGCCCGGGCTCGTCGTGTGCGGTGCCCTGACTCAGCCCCCGACCGGAGCGCACATCTCCTCGTAGACGGCCCGGTGGCGCGCCGCGCTGGCCGCCCAGGTGTAGCGCGGCAGCACCACCCTGCCGCCGTCGACCAGCCGTCGCCGCAATGCGTCGTCGACGACCAGTCGTTCCATCGCCGTCGCGATCGCGGCAGGGTCCCCGGCCCGCGGCAGGAGCGCGCTGACCCCGTCGACCAGGTACTCCTGGAAGACCGGCAGGTCGGAGGCGATCACGGGGATCCCGGCGGACATGGCCTCCAGCACCACGAGGCCCCATCCCTCCTTGACCGACGGGAAGCAGAGAGCGTCGGCGGTGTGGTACCAGCCCGCGAGGTCGGCGTCGGACACCGTGCCCAGCAGAATGACGTCCTCGCCGAGCGTCAGCCCCAGTGCGGACAGCGACGCCAACGCGGCGTCCCGATAGGCCGTGTAGTCCTGGAACGAGTGGCCGCCGACGATGGCGAGCGAGGCGACCGGGCCACGCTGCCGCTTGAGCATCGCCAGGGCCTCGAACGCGTGCCGGGTGCCCTTACGGGGCTCGATCCCGCCGACGCCGAGGAACAGGAAGCGACCGTCGGGGATCCGGCCGCGCAGCTCGGCCCGGCGCTGCGGTGCGGGAGCCGGGAATCGGCCGGCGTCCACGCCGTTCGGCACCACGGTGGCGCAGCGCCCGTAGTCGTCCAGCAGGATCCGGCGCCACTGCTCGCTCACGACGAGCACGCGGTCGGGTTCGGCGATCGCAGCACGCTGGCAGTCGATGAGGGCCCGGGTGGTGAAGTCGTCGACGTGGTGGACGGTCCGCACCACGGTCACCGGCGCCCCGGCGTCGCGCACCCGGGCGGCGGCACGCGCGGCGATGCAGTCCTGCGCGTGCAGGATGTCGAACCCGCCTGCCAGTTCCTGGAGCCCCTTCTCCAAGGTGTCGATGGCGGCGAAGACCCGGTCCTCGAGCGATGTCCCCGCATGGGACGGACCCGGGAGGACCGTGTGTGGCACCGCGGTGCCCAGCGGCAGGCCCGCCGCCGGGTCGCCCAGCGCCACGAGATGGACCTCGACCCCGTCCCGGTGCAGTGCCTCGGCGAGACCGACCGTGTGGATGAACCCCCCGCGAGGCTTCACCGAGTGCGTGACCAGCGCGACGCGCGCGCTCACCGCACGCCCTCGCTGCGCTCGGTCGACGCTTCGCGAAGGCGCTGTGACAATGACTCGCTCGCAAGCTCGCTCACCGCACTCCCTCACCACGCTCGGCCGACGCTTCGCCAAGGCGCCGCGACAATGACTCGCTCGCAAGCTCGCTCACCGCACTCCCTCACCACGCTCGGCCGACGCTTCGCCAAGGCGCCGCGACAATGACTCGCTCGCAAGCTCGCTCACCGCACTCCCTCACCACGCTCGGCCGACGCTTCGCCAAGGCGCCGCGACAATGACTCGCTCGCAAGCTCGCTCATCGGGGCCTTCTCGGCGAGCGCGGGCTCGCGGCGGGCGAGCGCGGCAGCCGCGAGCGACGCGCGCGCGGCCGTCTCGGTCACAAGGCATCCGGCCCGCCGGAAGGCTTCCCGCTGGCGGTCGAGTCCCTGCGGGTCCTGGTCGGTGCCCAGCACGTACACCACGATGCAGGGGCCGCCGGCGGCGATGATCTCCGCGCAGACCGGGGCCAGCTCGGCGGCGGGGTCCGGATGGGCGCCGTGCCCGAGCACGACGTCGAGCACGATCGCGGCCACCGTGGGGTCCGCCCCCTGCTCGCGGAGCAGCTCGATCCGCGCCTGCGGATCGATCATGGGGTGCGGCCGCCCCTTCGTGTACTCCTCCTCGCCGAGGTCGAGGCAGGTGTGCGCCTGCTCGGGCGCAGGCAGGCCGAGCTCCGGACGCAGCGGGGTGTTGGAGTAGACGTCGCCGAGGACGTCGGCGAGCACGACGAGCGACTCGTAGCAGAGCGTCCCGCCGGAGAAGAGCCCGCGCACGAGGGTTCTCCGGCCGGGCAGATCGGCCGCCGCCGCGCGAACCTTCTCCGCCAGCCCGTGCGAGACGTCGGGCTCCCGCCCGCCCATCAGACGCACCGCCGACACGGCGCCCGCCTCGAGCGTCCGCGTGACCGTCACGTCCGGCGGCGCCTTCACGTCGTCCTGGACGCCGATCAGTGCCGCGACGAGCGGCTTTCCGGTGGCTGCCGCCACGACCTCGCGAGCCACCTCGGCATCAGGCGGCTTCGACACGAGCAGGATGGCGTCGGTGGCCTCGTCGGCCACGAGGGCGCGCACAGCCGCGATCGCCATGCGGCCGCCGACCCGCGCGCTCAGATCACGCCCGCCGAGGCCGATCACATGGGCGACCCCGACGCCCCAGCGGTCGAGCAACGCGGCGGCCTCCTGGGCGCCGGTGCCCGCGGCCGCGACGACGGCCACGCGTCCTGGGCGAACGACGTTGGCGAAACCGAGGCAGGTCTGCCCGAGCATCGCCGTGCCGGCGCCGGGGCCCATCACGAGCAGGCCCAGATCCCGCGCGCGGTCCTTGAGGACGAGCTCGTCCTCGACGGAGACGTTGTCGCTGAACAGAAGGACGTGCAGTCCGGCCGACAGTGCCTTGTGGGCTTCCAGGGCTGCATAGTCGCCGGGCACGGACACGATCGCGACGCTGGTCGCGGGCTGGCGCCGCAGCGCCTCGTCGAGCGTGCGAGCAGGTAGCTGCCCGACGGCGCCGGAGCCGGCGGGCGCGGCGAAGATCGCCTTCTCCCCGGCCTCCCTGGCGGCGTCCGCCACCTCGTGCGAGACCGCCCGGACCGCGATGACGAGGTCGTTGGCACCACCGGTGGTGAGCGCAGGGTCGTCGAAGCCCTCGCCGCGCAGCGTCTCGACGTTCGCGGGTGTCGCCATCGCCGCACTGGCCCAGTCGACACCGTCCACGGCGAACAGTGCGCGCGTACCCGAGAGTTGGACGATCGAGTCGACGTAGGTCTCCGGGTAGAGCTTCAGAGCGTGGATCATGATGCGGCTCCGAGCCGGGACAGGCTGGGGACGATGCGGGTGCCGGTCGCCCCATGGCCGCCGCCGGGATCGAGCGACGCGCAGACCCGCTCGGGATCGGTGATGATCGCGGTGCCACCCGTGCTGGTGACGAAGCGGATCGCGGCCCGCACCTTCGGGCCCATGCTCCCCTCCGGGAACTGGCCTTCGGAAGCGTGGGCATCGGCTTCGTCGACCGTCATCTCCGCCACGTCACGCGCGTCCGGCGTGCCGAAGTCGAGAACCACCCGCGGCACCCCGGTGACCAGCACCAACGCACGCGCGTTGAGCGCGCTGGCGAGCCGCTCGGCAGCGAGATCCTTGTCGATCACGGCGTCGATCCCCCGCAGGAGGTGCCCGTCCTCGACGACCGGCACCCCACCGCCACCGGCGGCGACGACGACGGATCCGTGGTCGACCAGGCAGCGGATGTCGTCGAGCTCGACGATCCGGCGGGGCTCGGGCGACGCGACCAGCCGCCGGTAGCCGCGGCCCGCGTCCTCGCCGACGGTCCAGCCCATCTCCTGCGCCTGGCGACGCGCGGTCTCCTCGTCGAGGAACGGGCCGATGGGTTTCGTGGGCCGGGCGAACGCCGGATCGTCGGCGTCGACGACGGTGTGGGTGACGACCGAGACGATCCCAGGGAGCCGTCCTCCGCCGACCTCGCGCAGGGCGAGGCTCAGCAGGCTGCCGAGCTGTCCCTCGGTCATCGCGCCGAGACAGAACAGCGGCAGCCCGGGAACCTGGCTCGCGCCCGCGTCCTGCTGGATCGAGAGGTTGCCGATCTGCGGTCCGTTGCCGTGGACGATGACGACGCTCCAGCCCGCGTCCCGCGCACGGCAGACCGAGTCGGCCATGCGCCGGGCGTTCACAGCCTGCTCGGCATGGGTTCCTGCCTCACCGCTGCGTGTTATGGCGTTGCCTCCGAGGGCGACGACGACGGTCTTCCGCATGTGCCCGAAGCCTCCCGGAAGTTGACGACGCTCTCTATAATAGGAGACAGATTTCTCTCATAATAGATAGGCCTGGTAGTTCACCTGGCCCAAGGGAAGGGTGCGAGTAGAATCACAGAGGTGAGTCCGCCCCTGCGGCTCTGCCTGCTCGGCTCCTTCACCGTCGTGGGAGAGGTGGCCGTCACCACGCCCACCGGTAAGGCACGGCGCGTGCTGGCGGTGCTCGCCCAGCGCCGTGGCGAGTTCGTCACCATCGACGCGCTGATCGACGTCCTCTGGGAGGACCGTCCGCCGCCCCGGGCGGAGCGCAACATCGCCGCGCTGATCAGCCGCCTGCGTGCAGCGCTGGGACGCGAGCTCATCGAGGGCTCGGCCGCCGGCTACCGGATGCCCACCGACGCCGCGGCCGTCGACCTGCACGAGGCCGCGGACCTCGTCGACACGGCCGAGTTCGAGTTCGGCCACGGCCGCTTCGCGCTGAGCTCCACCAGCGCCGAGATGGCGGCCAAGCTCCTCGATGCCGACGTGGCGATGGCCGGGGAACGCGAGGACCGCTGGGTGCGGGAGCTGCGGATGTCGGCCGGCACGCTGTTGCGCCGCGCGCGCACGGTGTGGAGCGCGGCCGCGCTGGAGCTGGAGACGTTCAACACCGCGGTTCAGGTCGCCGGTGCGGCACTCCAGGTCGATCCGTTCGACGAGGACGCCTGCCGCACGGTCATGCTCGCCCATCAGCGCGCCGGGCGACCGGGCAGCGCACTGCAGGCGTACCGGTCCCTGCGCGAATCCCTCGCCGAGCACCTGGGCATCGACCCCTCCCCCGCCACTCAGGCACTGCACCTCGCCGTGCTGCGGGCCGACGACAGCCCACTCACGCCGTCCGCGGAGGCGGAGGTCGCGGCCACCACCATCACCGGCCGGTCCGGGGAGCTGGCCCACCTGCGCAGGCTCTGGTCCGCGGCCGCGGCGGGCAGCCCCGCGCTGGCCGTGGTGACGGGCGAGGCGGGCATCGGCAAGAGCGCGCTGGTAGCGGCGCTCGTCGCGGACATCCGACGCACCGGAGCCCTCGTCCTCGAGGCTGCCTGCTTCGAAGCGGAGCGGTCGCTGTACCTGCAGCCGCTGGTCGACCTCGTCCGCTCGGTGATCCAGCGGATCCCGCCCGCGGAGATCCGGGAGCTCGCCGGCAGCAGGTTGGGGACGCTCACCGAGCTCGTGCCGGAGCTGGCCGACCTCGTCACCCCGGTCCCGTACGAGCGCGCGGGACCGGAGGTCGAGCACCGCCGCAGCCTCGACGCCTTCGCCGAGTTCGTCGCCCGCCTGGGAGCACGCCGGCCCGTGCTGCTGATCGTCGAGGACATGCAGCACGCCGGGCAGTCGACCATGGAGGCGTTGCACGTCCTGGCCGGACACTGGCAGGGCAGCCGGACGATGGTCGTGCTGACCGAACGCACCACGGAGACGCCCGTGGTCACCGCGCAGCTGCGCGACGTCGCCACGTGTCTCCGGCTCGGCCCGCTGTCCCGCTCGGACGTCGCGGAGCTGGTGGATCGCTCCGCGCCCGGCAACGACCCGGATGTCATCTGGTCGTGGACCGGGGGCTCGCCGCTGTTCCTCACCGAGGTGCTGCGCCTACCAGCGGGATCGCGGGCACCGGGCGACCCGCCCACGGTGCCGCCGACGCTGCAGGACGCCGTCGCCGCCCGCATCGACCACGTCGGGGACGCCGTGGCCTACCTGCTGTCCCACGGCGCGCTGCTCGGCACCAGCTTCTCCCTCGACGACGTCGCCGCCCTCGGTGGGCTCGACGCGGAGGAGTGCGCCACCCGGGCCGCCCGGGCGATACGGGCGGGGCTGCTCACGACACAGGGCGAGAACTTCCGCTTCGCCAACGACATCGTGCGCCTCGTCGCCTACGAGTCGGTTCCCGAGCCGATCCGGGTCAGCCGCCACCGCCGTGCGGCGCGCCTGCTCGCCGGCCGCCCCGAGGCCGCGGCCCAGCAGCTCACAGCGGCAGGGGACGCGCGCGGCGCAACGGACGCCTGGCTGGAGGCGGCCCGCGCCGCCCACATGTCCTTCGCCCACATCGACGCCGAACGCCTGCTCGACCGGGCCGTCGAAGCTGCCCGGCGCGGTGGCGACGTCGCCCAGCAGATCACCACCCACCTGCGGCGCGGTCAGGTGCGCCGCGACCTCGGCAGGCACGCCGACGCCCACGACGACCACCAGACGGCGCTCGAACTGGCCCGCGAGCTCGGCGACCTCGAACTCGAGGCACGAGCGTTGGAACAGCTGGGCTGGACGGCGTTCTACGCCCGCGACGCGCCCGTCGCCGTCGACTTCGCCGAGCAGGCCACCCATCTCGCCGAGTCCGCTGCGGCCGCACCGGGAGCCGCGCCGAGCGCCACGTTGCTGCTCGGGCGGGTCCGGCACTGGGACGGCGACTACGCCGCGGCGGCCGCGGCGTACGACGACGTCCTCAGCGCCTCTCCCGAGAACGCCATCACGGCGGTCGCGCTCGCCTACCGGGGTGCGCTGCTCCAGCACCAGGACCGGTTCGACGAGGCCAAGAAGGTGCTGGCCAGGGCAGCCGTCCTCTGCAGGCGCAGCGGGGAGTTCCGGCCGCTGCTGCAGACGTTGTTCTTCACGGCGCTGGCGCGCGGCGACTCCGGCGAGTTCGCCGGGGCGCTGCGTGCGCTCGACAGCGCCCGCCGGCTCATCGACGCGGAGAACCTCAGCTTCTACCGGGCCGGGATCGAGACGACGTCGTCGTGGATCTGGCAGGAGCTCGGCGAGGTCGACCGGGCCCGCGAGCACGCGACACTGGGTGTCGAGCTCGCGCACCGGGGAGGCGGCGCGCTGGAGCTGGAGCAGGAGCTGCATGCCCTGCTCGCGGTCGCCGACTGCGATCTCCTCCTCGGCCGCCCCGACGATGCCGCCGCGGCGGTGGAGACGGCCACCCCGATGCTGGAGCGGTCGCTTCCGTTCCGGCCGCGGGCCGCCATGCGGCTGGTGGAGATGCGGGCCCGCTGGGACCGCACGGAGGCGGAGCGGCTGCTGGTGCTGGCCCGCAGCAGCTCCTCGCCGAAGTACGAGGCGCTCGCCCTGAACCACCTGGACAGACCCGACGACGCCGCCGCGCTGGCGGCCGGCACCCGTTCGGATCTGCTGATCGCGCAGCTCGGGAGCCCCGAGGACCGCACCAGAGCCAGGGACCGGATCGCCGCGTCACTGCCGACCGCTCTGCGGCACTCGTTCGTCACGTCGGGCCGGCTCGTCACACCAGCCCGGCCCCTGCGCTGACGCGTTCAAAGCGCGGCACCAGAAAACGCCTTTTCCGCGCGTTATACGCAACAAATGTGCGACATCAACCGGCAATGAATAACTGCCGGTCGGATCACGTTGGCAGCGGAGATCAGGAGTGCCAGAGTCACAGGCATCCAGTTGAGCACCCGTCGGGAGTGGATCGGATGACGTCCTTCGACCTCGATCAGATCGACCACCTCCTCAGCACCACGCGGGCGGTGCGGAAACGCCTCGACTTCGACCGGCCGGTGCCCGACGACGTGTTGCTGCGATTGATCGACCTGGCCGAACAGACGCCGTCCGGCTCCAACCAGGCCAGCAGGCGGTGGGTCGTCGTGCGCGACCCGGCCACCAAGGAGCGCATCGCCCAGCTGTACCGAGAGGCCGGATCGGGCGTGCTCACCGGGTTGGCGGCCGGAGAGGCGGACGAGCGCCGCCGGCGGGTGTTCGACTCCGCGATCCACCTTGCCGAGAACCTGGAGCGGGTGCCTGCCCTGGTCATCGCCACGATCTACGGCACGCACGACGGCAGCGGCAGGCCCGGTCTGTTCGATTCGGTGATCCAGGCGGCGTGGAACTTCTGCCTCGCCGCCCGGGCCCGCGGAATCGGGACCTCGTGGACGACGCTGCACCTGCAGCGCGCGCAGGAGGTGGCCGAACTGCTGGGCATTCCGGACGGCGTCACGCAGATCGTGTTGCTCCCGGTGGCCTATACGACCGGCGGCGATTTCCGGCCCGCTCCCCGACGTCCGGCCGGTGAGATCACATTCTTCGACCAATGGGGATTCACCACGAGCACGGTGCCCGAGCAGCAGCGAACCCATCCCGGCGAGGGACGAGGGGTGAGCCTCGATATCGACGTGCACGCTCCGCCCGAACAACTGTGGCCGCTGGTCAGCGATATCACGCTGCCGTCACGGTTCAGCTCCGAGGCCGCAGGCGCCACATGGGACGAGAATCAGCAACCCGGGCCGGGCGCTCGGTTCCACGGCTCGAACGCTTGCGATGACGCCGGGCACCCGGCGATCAACCAGCTGATGGAAGGCAGGCTGTCCTGGACCACGTCCTGCCAGGTCGAGCGCTGGGAGCCCCCGCACGAGTTCGGCTACTGCGTCGGCGACCCCGAAAGCCCGTCGGCCCGCTGGTCGTTCCGCCTGCAACCGATGCTCGGCGGCACCACCCGAGTCACTCACTCGATGCTGGTCGGGCCCGGAGAATCCGGCACGTCGATCGTCGCCCGACGGAATCCCGAGCAGCTCGAGTCGATCTATGAGGGGCGGCTCCGCTGCATCCGGACGAACATCGCCGCCACCCTCGCCGGCATCAAGGCACTCGCCGAGAACTGAGCGACCTCGGCACCGTACGAACGGCCCACCGATCCGATGGACGCCCCCAGCGCGTCAGCGCAGGGCGATGTCCATCCGGACGTGCGGCTGCCCGACGTAGTCGAACTGATCGCCGACCCGCGTCCACCCCAGGTGCCGGAAGAAGGGCTCATTGGGCTGCTGCACGTAGGCGATCATGACGTGGCCCCCGCGCTCACGGGCCGTCGCGACCGCGAACCGGACGAGCGCCGCGCCGAGGTGGCCTGCCCGGCGGCCGGGGAGCACCGCGAGGCGGTCACCCTTCCACTCGCCCGGGCCACGCTCGTAGAGGCGCACGCTGCCCACAGCATGGTCATCGACGAACCCGAGGACGTGCAGCGTCGCGGGGTCGTCGTCGACGGCATCCCGGTCCGAGCCGGGGAAGAGGCGCTGCTCGTGCACGAACACCGCCTCCCGGATGAGGTGGTGTGCCGTCAGCTCAGCGGGCTCGACAGCGATGCGACAGGTCTCCCGGCCGCGGACCGGCCCCATCCGTCGCGTGTCTTCCCGGACCGTCACGACCCGCCGCCGATCTCGGCCCGGCAGCGCCGGAACCGCTCGATCCACGGCTCACGGCGGGTGAACGAGCCGCCGTCCGGCGAGACGCCCGCCGGCCCGATGACGTCCACCCGGTACGGCTCGGGCGACCACGCGTCGAGAGTCGCCCGCAGCTCGGTGCCCGACGGGATGTGCAGATGCGTACAGCTGCCGACGCCGGTCGTTCCGCCCGTCAGATCCTCGATGCACTCGGGCCCGTTGAGCACGGCCCACTCGCTGCCGATGGCCCGCGCCCGCTCGATCGCGGCTCGGTGGCCGCAGCGGACCTGCTCCGCGATGAGCTCCCGCTCGCGCATCCCGCACGCGACCCCGACGAGCAGCGAGAGCGGTACGGGGCCCGGTGGCGTCTGGCCGGCTTGGGCGACGAAGCCCTCGGGGTCGGCCATCACCTGAGCGAGATCCTCCAGCCCGGCGCGGCGGCGCCCCAGCTCGGCGGCGAGCACCCCGATCGTCTCGACGGCGCGCGCGTAGGAGACGGGGTCGGCGACGAGCGTCGGGAACAGCGACTGTCCGGCGGCACGCCACAGTTCGCGGCGGCGCGCCACTTCGACGGTCGGCTGTTCCCCGTCGGGCGGCGGCGTCACCGTGAACGGGTTCATCTCCTGCTCCTCTGCCTCGCCGACCGGGACCAGCCACAGGCTGCGGCGGGTCCCGGTCCGAACTGGCTGCCGCGGAGCCGCGGCCCGTACGCGGAGCGCGCGGGACCGGGCTACAGCGTCCAGGTCTGCAGGACCAGCGCGCCCTCCCGGCGAGCCGTGAGCTGGCAGTCCAGGACGTCGAGCGGATGGATAGGCTGGACGCCCTCGATCACGTCGGTCTCGCGCATGCCGTACAGAGCCGCCATCGCGAACCGGCAGGCCAGGACCTTGCCGCCCTCCTTCATGAAGGTCTGCAGCTGGTTGTTGTAGGCCATGTGGCCGGGGAAGGCCTCCGCGCCGACGGTCGGGAAACCGCGCGTGGCCGAGGCCATCAGCACGCCGGGCCCGTACAGCACGAGCGTGGTGTCGAAGCCCTTCCGGTTGATGCGGGTGGTGGTCAGCATGTTGACCAGGCCCACCGAGCCCTCGTAGGGAACGGTGTGCATGAAGACGTAGGCCTTCTCGCCCTCGTTGGCCTGGATGTCCTCGAAGAGCTTTTCGTCGTAGTCGACGATGGCGTCGCCCTGGTGGGCACGCTGTCCGACGATCTGGGCCACGGTGTTCTCCTTTTGAATCTCGGTGGATCTTCCGCGGTCAGACCGCGGGTCCTGGGGGACGGGGCGGCGGCGCCCACGTCCGGCGGTGGCTCCCCGGCATGGCGCGCATGATGCGGTTGCGCAGCGGCCAGGGCAGGGCGGCGTACGTCGGCGCGAATACCCGGAGCCAGAAGAACTCCTTCGCCCCCCGTGGGGGACGCGGTGCCGGTGCTCCCTGTGTACGGGCGAGCTTGTGGTGTGCTGCCACGAGCAGGTAGTGCTCGGAGTTCTCACGGAGCCAGCCGAAGAAGGACGCCATCGCGGTCTACTTCCCCGCGGTGAGGCCGTTGGTGGCCGCGAGCACGATGGGCTCGTTCAGCGCACCGATGGCGGGCGAGTAGACGTTCTCCATCGTGGCGAGGTCGTGCAGCGTCATCCCGAACCGGATGGCCTGGGCGAGGAAGTCCGCCCTCTCCTTGATTCCCTCGCCGCCCCCGATCATCTGGGCGCCGATGAGACGCAGCGTGCCCGGCTCGGCCAGCAGCTTGATCTTCACCTTCTGCACGCCCGGGTAGTAGCGGGCCCGCGAGATCCCCTCGGCGACCGCGAGGACGTAGGGGATCCCGAGCGCTGTCGCGGTCGTCTCCCCGAACGAGGCCCCACCGATCACCCACTTCCCGGCCGGGGTCGCCCAGGGCACGTACACCGCCCGGTAGGCACGGTCGCCACCACCGGCGTTCGTTCCCGCCGTCTTCCCCTGCGCGTAGGCGTGCGATCCGGTGAGCCCCTGGAGCGGGGTCCGGGTGAGCCCATGCGGGATCTCGACGGCGTCACCCGCGGCCCACACGTCCGGCGCGGAGGTCTTCATGCGCTCGTCGACGATGAGCCCGCCGGTCGAGCCGATCTTGAGCCCGGCGGCCTGGGCGAGCGAGTTGTTGGGCACCTTGTGGGTCGCGACGACGACCAGGTCGGCCGGGATCTCCCCGCCCGAGGTGGCGACGGCCCGCACCTTGCCCGACCCGTTCCCGACGAAGCCCTCGAGCGTGGTGTTGAAGTGCAGGTGCGCGCCCAGCTCCCGCCAGGACTCCTCCACCGGCGCCATGATGTCCGGGTCGGCCATCATGGCCAGCGCGTACGGGTTCGGGTCGATGAGGTGGGTCTCGACTCCCCGGTGCGCCAGTGCCGTCACCATCTCCAGCCCGAGCGGCCCGGCCTCGACGACCACGGCGGACTTGGTCTCGGAGATGACCTTGTCCCACTCCATCGCCTTGCGGATGTTCTTGACGAAGTACAGGCCTTCGAGGTCACCACCGGGCACGCCGGGGTCGGCGTAGTTCCAGCCCGTGGCGATGATCAGGGTGTCGTAGGGGACCGTGCCCTCCCCCTCCACGGTGACCGTGTGGGCGGTGGTGTCGACGGCGGTCACCACCGTCTCGTAGTGCACGTCGATCCCGGCGTCCACGTAGGCCTGCTTGCCCGCGAGGAAGAGCCGCTCGAAGTCGGGGATCTCTCCACCGTGGACGTAGGGGATTCCGCAGGGGCTGTAGGCGACGTCCTCGTACTCCGTGTAGACCACGACGTCGGCGCTCGGGTCGGCGGCCTTCACGCCACCCGCAGCGCCGAGACCGGCCGCTCCTCCACCGATGATCACCGTCTTACGCGGCGCTGGGGACAACGTGGCAACCTTTCACCATGGTCGCCTGCTGGACAGGCTTCGCTACCGGCACGCACTATGGGAAACAAAATTCTACGATACTCAAACGGAATGCCGTGTCAAACCTTGGAGGACCCATGTCCACCGACCCGCTCGCCGCTCCCGACACCGCGCGGGACGCGTCAGCTGGGTGGGAGGCCGTGGTGGGCTCCATCGGCCCGAAGGTCCGCGCGCTGCGCCGGGAGCGCGGCCTGACGCTCCAGCAGCTCGCGCAGGCGGCGGACGTGTCCACGGCCTCGGTGCACAAGGTCGAACGTGGCGACATGGTGCCCACCGTCACCACGCTGCTCAAGATCGCCGGAGCCCTCGCGGTACCGGTGCGGTTCTTCGTCGAGGACAGCGAGCCGACGCACGCCGCCGTGCACACCCGGTTCGGCGATGCCGTCCGGACGGGGCCCGTCGTCATCACCGGCCCGCCCGACCGTTTCCGGTCGAGCGGCACCGTCGCGCGGCTGGAACCCGGCGAGGAGCGCCCCGGCCTGCGCCGGGCGGGCGAGACCCTGCTCGTGGTCCTCGAGGGTCGCCTCGACGTGGAGGTCGCCGAGGCCCGCTACGTCGTCGCGGCGGGCGAGGCACTGCACTTCCCCTCGTGGCTCGAGCATCGGTGCCGCAACTCCGGCGAGACGACGGCCGAGATCGTCGCCGTCGACGTGCCGGACGTCTGAGCGGTCAGCCGGCCGGTTCCACCGCGGACGCTCGCGCACTCTCCAGGAGCGCCGCCTCGGCCGCCGCGAAACCCGCGGTCCGCTGGTCGGCAGCGGCCCCGAGCTCCACCAGCACCTCCCGCAGGCCGGCGATCATCGCGGTCAGCGCTGCCGGCGCGGCGCCGCCCTCGGCCTGCCGGGACGCGACGATCGACCGCGGATCGAGGACGTCCGCCAGATCGACGTCCGCGAGCCCCCAGCCGCGCCCCGTCTGTGCCATCGCGGCCTCGTCGAGCATCGCCCCGGTGATCGCGTTACCGGGGATGCCGGAGCGCGACGCCTGCCGCACCGCGTTGCCGACCACCACGTACGCCGTCCGGTAGTCCACCCCGACCAGCCCGACCAGGTGCTCGGCCAGGTCCGTCGCCTGCGTGTAGCCGCGGTCGAGCTCCTCCCGCATCCGTTCCGGGTTGACCCGCAGTGTGCGGATCACTCCCCCGGTCAGCCTGGTGATGCGCTGGCTCAGGTCGAGCGCGCGCGGCACCTCGCCGTAGGCGAAGATCAGGTTGTCGCTCCGGGCGGACGGGCTCTTGGTCACCGCCAGGAAGCCCGTGAGCCTGCCGATGACCACGCCGGACGCCCCCCGGATGATCGCCAGCGAGTAGGGGTTGCGCTTCTGCGGCATGAGGATGCTGGAGCGGCTGTAGGCGTCGTCGAGGTCGACGAAGTCGAACTCGCTCGACGAGAAGATCTCCAGGTCCTCTGCCACCTTCGAGAAGTTCGAGAGCAGGCTCGACGTCGTCGCCAGGATGTGGATCAGGCCGTCGACCTGCCACATCGCGTCCCGGGTGTGCGGGATGACCTCGCGGAATCCCAGCGCGGCCGCCACCGGATCGCGGTCGTCGAGCAGCCGGGTGCCGTTCACGCAGCCTGCGCCGCCCGGGCTGGTGTCGATTCCGTCCAGCTCGTCGAGCAGGCGGCGGGCGTCGCGCACCGCGGGGTAGGCGAAGGAGAGGAGGTAGTGCCCGAACGTCGACGGTTGCGCCTGCTGCAGGTAGGTCTGGTCCGGCAGCAGCGTGGCAGCGTGCTCCTCGGCCCGGTCGACGATGTCCGAGACGGTGCCGACCGTCAGCCGGACGAGGTCGGCGAGCTGCGCGCGCAGGTGCAGCCGCAACGCCACCCGCGCCGCCTCCCGCCGGGGCCGTCCGGCGTGGAGCCAGCCTGCGACGTCGCCGAGCCGGGACACGAGATAGCGCTCGCGTGAGTTGTAGGGCTCCCCGTACGCGGGGTCGTAGGGGAAGTCCTCCGGCGCGATCTCGACGACGTCGAGCAGCGCAGCCAGCAACGCCCGCCGCGCGTCGGCCGGGATGATGCCCCGCCGGGCCAGGTCCAGCACGTGCGCGAGGTCGGCGAGGTTGAGCCCGTGGTGCAGGAAGGCCGCGTCGGCGTTCTCCAGCGCGAACCCCGACTCGATCAGCTCGGGCGCCGGGCCGTTCTCGGGGAAGCCCTCCGGACGCGACCGGCGGACGGGGCGGGCGGACGTGCTCATCGTCGTGCTCCTCCGTCGAGTTCCATCGCGGGAGCCGGGGCGCCTGCGGACGGGCCTGCGCCAGTGACGTGAGCGACAGCGGGCACGAGCCCTCCGGTGTGCCACCACACCACGGGTCCCGGCGGCCTGCCCAGCAGCCGGTCGACCGCCACGCTGAACGCCTCGGCGCCGTAGGTGGTGTCGAGGAGCAGGCCCTCGGTGTGCAGCGCCAGCCGGGCTCGTCGCCGTTCCTGTTCCGTCGCCGTGCCGAACCCCTCCCCACGCGCGTCGACCAGTTCGAGCTGGTCGGCCGTGGGCGCCGTGGTGCCGCGCAGGGCCGCACACTCACGGGCCATCGCCAGTACCGTCCGCCGTACGTCCTCGGGCGGGCGGCTCACCGAGACCGCGATGACCGGGAAGGTGGCACCGGCGGCGGCGAGCCCCGCCAGCAACCCCGCGCAGCTGCCGCCCGAGCCCAGAGGCAGCACGACCTCCACGGGCTGCGGCGAATCCGAGAGCTGCCCCATCAGCTCGGCCGCGGCGTCCGCGAATCCGAGCGCCCCGACCGGCGTGGAACCGCCACGAGGCACCGCGGTGGCAGGCCGACCGCCCAGGGTCAGCTCCGCGGCCCGTTGCGCGGCCAGCACGTCGACCTCCTCGCGGTCGAACCGGCCGGTGGGGAGGATGCGCGCACCCGCCGCCTCGGCGATCGCGACGTTGGGCGCCCCACGTGGGTCACCCCAGAGCACGATCTCGCAGTCCAGCCCCGCAGCCCGGGCCGCGAGCGCCGCGGCGGGCACGAAGTTCGAGCCGGGACCGCCTGCGGTGACCAGCACCTCGGCGCCCTGCGCGAGTGCCGCGCCGACCAGGTATTCCAGGGCGCGCGCCTTGTTGCCCGCGACGCCGAACCCGCTCAGGTCGTCCCGCTTCACGAGCAGCGGCCCGCAGCCCAGTACGGCCTCCAGCCGTTCGGCACGCACCAGCGGGGTCGGCAGCACGGCCAGGGGGAACCGCTGCGGCACCTCTCCCGGTTGCGCGGTCATCGCCAGCTCTCCGGTTCGGCCGCCCGCACCGCGTGGGCCCGGGCGAGCACGCCGTCGACCATCTGCGCAGCCGTCTCGACGGCTGCCGAGGTGCCCCAGCCCCGCACCTCCTCCGCAGTGGCGAGTCCCCGGCGAGCCAGGGCGTTCGGCAGGTCCACGGCCGTGGTGCCCTCCTCGCGCAACACCTCGTGCAGGGCCTGCTGGGCCTGGTATCGGCCCAGGCGCGTGGTCAGGCCGGCGAGGACCCGCTCGGAGCCGAGCCCGCCGAACCGCTCGACGGCGGCGGCCATCGCCTCCGGATGCACCTCGAGCCCGTGCAGCAGGCGCCGGGCCAGCTGCAGCGCCACCGCCGTGAGCTGGCAGACCTCCGGCAGCGCGATCCACTCCGCCTTCCACGAGCGCCCGTCCCGCTCGTGGCCGCCGACCATGCCCTCCACCAGCACCGCGGACGACGCCCGCGCGAGCCGAGCGAGCGTGTCGAGATGCTCGCTCGCCTCGGGATTGCGCTTGTGCGGCATCGTGATGCTGCTGACCGCGCCGCTGGACGCGGGCTCGGCCAGCTCGCCGATCTCCGGCCGGGACAGCTCGTAGACCTCGACGCCGATCCGGGCCAGGGTCCCGCAGATCATCGCGAGCACCGTGCCGAACTCGGCCACGCGGTCCCGCGCGGTGAGCCACGAGATCCCGGGATCCTGCAGACCGACCTCGGCGCAGAACCGGCCCCGCAGCTCCGGCCCGTCGGGCCCGTAGAACGCCAGTGCCCCGACTGCCCCGGCGAGCTGCCCGGTGCACCACCGGTCCCGTCCCTCACGCATGCGGTCGACGTGGCGGCGCAGCTCGTCGGCCCAGGACGCGACCTTGAAGCCGAACGTGATCGGCGATCCGGGCTGCCCGTGCGTGCGTCCGGCCATGACGGTGTCGCGGTGCTGCGCCGCGAGTTCCAGCAGCCGCGCCTCGCAGGCCCGCAGGTCGCGCCAGACGATCGCCCCGACGTCGCGCATCAGCGTGCCGAACCACGTGTCGGTGATGTCCTGAACGGTCGCGCCCACGTAGACGTGCTCGCGTGCGCCGTCCGGCAGCACGCGCTGCAGTCCGCGGATCAGGCCGAGCGTCGAGTGCGACGTGAGCCTGGTCTGTTCGGCCACGAACTCCAGGTCGAGCGCCTCCACGCGGGCGTAGGCCGCGATCTCCGCCGCCGCAGCGGCCGGGACGATGCCGAGCGAGGCCTGGGCGCGAGCCAGCCCGACGAGGATGTCGAGCCACGCCTGGAGCATCGCCGGCTCGTCGAACAGGGCGTCCGTCTCCGCGGTGCCCCACAGGTGCCCGTAGAGGCGAGACGAGCTCAGCCTGGTCGCCACGACGGGGCCTCCCGCTCGGCGAGGCGGCGGAGCGCCTCACGCACCAGGTCCAATGAAGACCCCCACGGGACCGTCGCCCAGCCGTCCCCGACCTCGATGTGCTCCTCCTGCAGGCAGCACTTTGTGAGGACCGGCTGCGGAGGCCGGGCGCCCGCCAGCGCCTGCTTCGGGCAGAAGTCGACGGTCGGGACGTCGCCACCGTAGAAGTGCCGGTGGATCTGCTGCGACCGTGTGCACCCGAGCAACGTCCAGTCCGCCCGTTCCGGGTGCTCGTCGAGATAGGACACCTGCGCTCCCGGCACCTCGGCACCGGAGCCCCGGCACGGCAGCAGGTAGTGGCCTGCGGGTCGTTGCGCGGCCAGGTCGGCCAGCCTGACCGGCTCCGGCACGATCTCGACGGGCGGGAGGTCCTCCGTGACCGCGACGACCCGACGGGCCTGGTCCACGAGCTTGGCGGGTTCCGGCGGCACGACATCGCGCACGGCGATGCGCAACGGCTGCGGGTCGATGATGAAGTTGACGTGCGAGTACCGGCCCTGGACCACCACCGCGTACGCCCCGGGCGCCCGCTCGGCCGCCACCGCCGCCAGCACGGAGGGGATGCCGGTGTCGGCGTCGGGCTCGATGACGTAGGCGCATTCCTGCGGTCCGGCGAGCATCGACACGGCGACGACCGGCGAGAACAGGGGGCCTTCCGCGGCGCGGCCGATCCGTAGCAGCGCGGTCGGGCCCGGAGTGTCGGGATCGCGGCGCGCCACGACGAACCGGGTACGGCGATAGGCGTCGCGCCCTGTGAAGTGATCGCGCAACGCCGCCTCGTCGAGCGCGACGTCCGGCGGGACCGTCGCGACCGAGACCCCGCGGTAGCGCAGGGGGACGAAGTTCGGCCCGGGCCGCTCCCGCCCGTCGGTCACGCGGGCTCCGCACCGGCCAGGGAAGGAACCGACAGCACGGCCGTGTCCGAACGCAGGCCGAGGCGCAGCGTCTCGACCGACAGGACGTCGCCGGGAACGACGTTCCCGAGGTTGACCTCCGGCCCGAAGCGGCGCACGAACCAGGCCTGCTGGCTCGACCGGGGCGCCTCGAACACCACCCGCTCGACGCCCACGGCCGCGACGACGGACTCCACCACCTCCGGCCGCACCCGGCCCTGCTCGTCGAACGTTCCGACGGTGCCGCTCTGGCGCCCCTCGGTGACCACCAGCGAGGCGCCCGCGTCCAGGTCCGAACAGCACTCGGCGGGCCAGTGGCGGGCCGCGTGCATCTCACCGGGTGCTTTCGATCCGACCTCGGCGAGCACGGCGAAGTCCCGCGCTGCACGGGCGATCAGGGCGCTCTTCTCGGCGAGGGTCATCGGCACGGTTCCGCGTGAGACCTCGACGCGGGTGAACCCGGCGTCCTTCGCCCAGGCGAGGCACTTCTCGGTGTGGCCCTGCGCCCAGGCGATCTCCAGCATCGTGCCGCCCAGGCACAGGTCGATGCCGGCAGCGGACAGCCCCGCCACCTTCGCATCGAGGGTCGCATCGACGTAGGCGGTGCCCCACCCGACCTTCCAGATGTCGATCAGGTGGCCGGCCCCGGCCAGAACGTCCGCCAGCGCGCCCGGACCGATACCGGGATCGAGCACATGAGTGAGCCCGGCGGTGCGGGGCCGGGGCGGGCGGGCCGCGAGATCGAGGAAGTCGGCGACGGGCACGATCCCCACCCTAGATCTGATCGGCAACGGAATTCTACTATCCGATACGTGACCCGGTCCCGTCGCTCAGCCCGGCACCACGTCGAACATCGTCGCCGGGCCGGAACGTGCAGGCCGGGCGCGGCGCGCGCCCCGGTGCACGATGTCCAGCGCGAGCATGAAGGCGGCACCCGCCCGGTCGGGGCGCTCCCAGTCGTGACGCTCGACGAAGCCCGACCACTCGCTCGGTGGCACGAGCGTCTCGTGCGAGTAGTCGAGCTCGTGCCACGTCACCGCGAGTTCGACGAGTTCCAGCAACGCGTCGGGATCTCTGTCGACGCGGAGCAACCTGTCGTGATGGGCTCGGCGCGAGTCGGCCGGGCAACCCTGCCGGCAAGTGACCAAGCGGAGCGGTGCATGAGCGACAGCGGTCATCGGATGCTCCCGGCGTATTCGGACATCGCCGCCGAAGCTGCGCGCTTCGGCACTGTGATATGGAGCACTCTGCCCGTTTCCGGTTGCACCGGTGTTGCAGACGGACTGAAGGGATGACAGCCGTCCAGCGGAGTGTGACCGCCCGGTGGACCGGTGGCCTGCGCGCGGAGGTCGACGCGGGCGGCTTTCCCCTGGTAGCCGACGAGCCGGAGACCTTCGGCGGTACCGGGAGCGGCCCACAGCCGACCGAGCTGCTGCTGGCCTCGATCGCGTCCTGCTTCACCCTCGCCGTGGCCCACAGCGCGGCCAAGCGCGGGGTCACCGTCACCGACCTGCGGGTCGAGGTGACCGGCTTCTACGACGGACCGCGCTTCAGAGCGTTCCGGATCGTCGTGCACACCGACGTCGCGCCCGGCGCGGAGCTCGACGCGGTGATCGCTGCGGCGAGGCGCGTCTGCTACGTCACGCGGACCCTGGCGGAGCCGCCGGACATCGACATCGTGGTCGGCTGAGAGCCCGGGTCAGGCCGCCGAGACGTCGTCGACCGCCCGCAGCACGCGCAGGGCGTTGCGGCCTGCGAGCTTCGCGCAGTCGTCCTCGCTCCAGCCGCGCTCCAGCAGCGCGGCGAACAGCGCCGGGTAGCGGGAGACGTCCTCCAGCCCGACCGGCAGCTCCCGGGTGCCGTCGAAGTCACCGCCGATGCCGATGTGGTCGATGCCCGCCACCTCGCGGGCGTGCTCCACGTGCGCGACGACGTCGTCGAGCGTGGCGACGGGGCTCGCAGGCCCGTCCCAGCCGGCGGCGAACCTGTCGCGGGCCCGCAGGTCCCGATGGTCCAGCCCGGCGGCGGCCATGGCGTCCTGTAGCTGCACGTCCCACTCCACGGCGGCGGCCGAGACGAACCGCGGGACGAACGTGACCATGCAGACCCCGCCGTTGGCCGGTAGCGCGCCCAGTACGTCGTCGGGCACGTTGCGGGGGTGGTCGGTGACCGCGCGGCACGACGAATGGGTGAACAGCACCGGGGCCGTGGTGGTGGCGAGCGCGTCGCGCATCGTCGTGGCCGCCACGTGGGAGAGGTCGACGACCATCCCGATCCGGTTCATCTCCCGCACCACGTCGCGCCCGAAGTCGGTGAGCCCGTCGTGCACCGGCTCGTCGGTGGCCGAGTCGGCCCAGGCGGTGTTCAGGTTGTGGGTGAGCGTCAGGTAACGGACGCCCAGGCGCCGCAGGCTCCGCAGCACGCCGAGCGAGTCGCCGATGCAGTGGCCACCCTCGGCGCCCATCAGCGAAGCCACCTGCCCTGCCGCGAAGGCCGCTTCCGCGTCGTCGGCGGTGGTGGCCGCGCCGAGGTCCGACGGGTACCGCTCGGTGAGCCGGTGCACCAGCTCGACCTGCTCCAGCACCGCCGTGACGGCGTCGGCCCCCTCGAACGAGCACGGCACGTACACCGACCAGAACTGGACGCCCACCCGGCCGGCGCGCAGCCGCGGCAGGTCCGTCTGCAACTGGGGCAGTCCCGTGGTGAGGTCGGTGCCCGCGACGGCGTCGGCGGGGTCGGGCCCGGCGAGGCGCCGCAGCGCCCATGGCAAGTCGTTGTGGCCGTCGACGAGAGGGTGACGTGTGAGCAGGTCGATCGCGCGCTGATCCACTACCCGAGTATCACCCCCGGGACCCGTCCGGTGCTCCGACGTGGCACCGTGCATCTCGTGACCACCCCTCGCGACCGTGACGCCGCAGGACGGGCCCGCAACGCCCGTCCCCGTGACGCGGCCGGGCGCCCGCTTCCCCGCGGCGCCGCCGAGGGTGTCGAGCGGGTGCCCGACGACCTGGTCCTCACGCCCGACGACGCCGTGACACGGGCCCAGGAGCTCCTCGACGCGGGCCGCCCGTTCACCGCGCACGAGGTGCTCGAAGGTGCGTGGAAGGCGGCCGACGAGCCGGACCGCGAGCTGTGGCGCGCCCTCGCCCAGCTCGCTGTCGGCCTGACGCACGCCCAGCGCGGCAACGCCCGCGGAGCGGTCGCACTGCTCGACCGCGGGGCGGGCAACCTCGCCCGCTGGGTGGGTCCGGTGCCCGCCGGACTGGACGTCCGCGGCCTGCTGGCCCACGCCGAGGCGCTGGCCCGCCGGATCGAGCGCGACGGCCTGTCGGGTATCACCCAGCACGACCTGAGCCCGCGCCTGCGCGAAGGTGCGGTGTAATCCGCTCGCCGCTGCCCGCCCGGCCCGGCGATCATTCCTCGTGCCCACCACACCGGTCCTGACCGACGACGTCGTCACCCTGCGGCCCCACACCCCTGCCGACATCGAGGCTCTGGTCACGATGGGAACCGACCCGGAGACCGTCCGGTGGACGACCGTGCCGGTGCCCTACGAGCACCACCACGCGGAGGACTGGGTGCTCGAGAAGATGCCGGCCGGGTGGCACGACGGCACGTCCTTCGGCTGGGCGATCGAGGCGTCCGAGGACGGAGGAGAGCCGCGCTTCGCCGGCAACGTCGACATCCGCACCGGCCCGCCTGCGGAGATCGGATTCGCCGCGGCGCCGTGGGCCAGGCGGCGCGGCCTGATGACGCGTGCGGTGCGCCTGGCCACCCGGTGGGCGTTCGACACGGCCGAGCTGCCGGTGGTGCACTGGTCGGCCTTCGCCGGGCACGTCGCGTCCTGGCGGGTGGCCCACGCCTGCGGCTTCACCTTCCACGGCGAGCGGCCGCTGGCCCTGCCGCAGCGCGGGCTGCTGCACGACGGCTGGTACGCCTCGCTGCGCCCGGGCGACCCGCAGTCACCGCGTACGACCTGGTGGACCGTGCCCGTGCTGGACGGCGAGCGCGTCCGGTTGCGGGCCTACACCGAGGCCGACGTTCCGCGGATCGTCGAGGCCTGCTCGGACGAGCGGTCACGCTACTGGCTGGCCACGCTGCCCCACCCGTACACCGAACAGTCGGCGCGGGAGTTCGTCCGCGCGAAGCAGCTCGGCGCGTCGCTCGGGCAGTCGGTGACGTGGGCGGTGGCCGACCGCGATGACGACCGGCTGCTCGCCAACCTGGCCGTGTTCGGACTCGACGACCCCTTCAGTCCCACCGGCGGGGAGATCGGCTACTGGGCGCACCCGGACGCGCGGGGCCGCGGGATCGTGAGCGAGGCCGTCGACCTCGTGGTGGCCCACGCGTTCGCCCCCGTGACGGCCGGTGGACTCGGCCGGAACCGGTTGCAGATCGGCGCCGCGTGGTCGAACACCGCCAGCCGCCACGTCGCCGAGCGCGCCGGGTTCACCCTCGTCGCCCGCGCCCACCAGGACGGCATGATCGGCTACGGCGAGAACCGGACGGTCGACGACGGTGCGTGGTACGAGCGACTCGCCGACGCCGTGGCGCCGGCGCTCACGACCCCCCGGGGTTGAGCGTGACCGTGGTGGGCGTGTAGCCGGCGCCCACCACGTCGACGCCCTCCGACTTCAACATCCCGACCGCCCGCTCGACGTAGGTGTTGGTGTAGGCCTCGGGGTCGGGGTCGCGCGTGAGCACCGTCTGCCCGTCGGCGTTCACGGCGGTGCGCGCCACCCGCACGGTCTGCTCCCAGGCCGCGGGGTCGATCGCGCCTGCGCCTGCGGCGGGCGAGGGCCAGATCAGCTTGTTCACCTCGTTCACCTGCCACAGCTGATGGCTGGCGCCGAGCGTCGATCCCGCCTTGACGACGATGTCGCGGCACGACTCGACGTTCTCCCGGCAGTACGCCCAGCCCTCGATCGAGCCGGCGATGAAACGGGTGGTGGTGTCCTCGTAGCCGGGGTCGGAGAGCCGCTCCGTGCTTGCCCAGATGGCGTCCTGCAGCATCGCGGTGCCGGTGTCGTTCCAGTTGATCACCGAGAAGTCCGCCGGGGTGTAGAGCTGACCGGTCGCAGGGTTCTGCGCCTCGAGCACCTGCGCGTACTCGTTGTAGGACATGGCCTGCGCGGCGTCGATCTCGCCGGACAGCAGCGCCTGCATGTCGAACTGCTGCTGCACCAGCGTGACGTCGCTGGCAGGCGTGAGCCCGGCCGCGGTCATGCCGGCGAAGAGCTCGAACTCGTTGCCGAAGCCCCAGTTGCCCACCCGCTTGCCGCGGAGGTCGGCCGCGGACGTGATGCCCTTGTCCGCAAACGCCACCTGGTAGGTGCCCGAGCGCTGGAAGATCTGGGCGACATCGGTGATCGCGGCACCCTGCTCCCGCGAGGCGAGCGCCTTCGGCACCCAGGCGATCGCGTAGTCGGCCTGGCCCTGCGCCAGCACCGTCTGCGGGACGATGTCGACACCGCCCTCCTTGATCTGCACGTCGAGCCCGCGCTTGGCGTAGAAGCCCTGGTCGACGGCGGCCAGGTAGCCGGCGAACTGCCCCTGGGTGGACCACTGCAGCTGCAACGTCACCCGCTGCGGGCCGTCACCGGTGGAGCTGCCGGGACCCGTCGTCGTGCACGCGGCGACGGAGAGCGCGAGCGCAGCCACCACGGCGAGCGATCGCAGCAGTCGTCGAGACGGCGGCCGTGCGGCCGTTGCTCGTCCGTTCATGGGGACCTCCGGGGGTTGTCGATCACGACCGACCGCGTGTCACCAGGCGCTCGGCGAGCAGCCCGGCGAGATGGAACAGCAGCCCCACAGCGATGGCGGCGGCGACGAAGGCCCACGCTCGCGCGTAGGCGGTGTTGGCGGCAGCGGCGGAGATCCGGCTGCCCAGACCGTTCTGCAGGCCGCCGAAGTACTCCGCGACGACCGCCGCGATCACCGCGGCGGGTGCGGCCAGCCGCAGGCCCGTCATGATGTAGGGCACCGCACCGGGCAACCGGACGAACCGCGCGTGCTGCCACGGCGTGGCGGCCAGCGCCGTCATCAGCTCGGCGTGCACCGGTTGCACCTGACGCAGGCCGCGCATCGTGGAGATGAACACGGGCACGATCACCACGACCGTGACGACGAGCCGGCGCGCGACCTCCGTGGTGGAGCCGAACATCGTGGTGAACACGGGCGCGAGCGCCACGATCGGCACTGCGCTCGCGGCGAGCACCACCGGGGTGGCGAGCTCCCGCACCAGCCGGGACCGCGCCGCGAGCAGCGCCAGGGCCACACCGAGCACGAACCCGGCCACGAGACCGACCGCCGCGTTGCCGCCGGTGACCGCTGCCGTGGAGACGATGACCGAGGCCTGGGCGCCGATCTGCGCCCCGATCGCGCTCGGCGGGGGCAGCAGGAACGCGGGCACACGGCCCAGCACCACCACCAGCTCCCAGAGCACGAGCCCCGCGATCCCGAACGCGACGGCAGGCCACACCCGGGCCAGTTGCAGCCCGCCCCGCCGCTCTCCGGGACCTGCACCCACGCCCGCCGCGCCGGGCACCGCGCCTGCCCGGCTCACTCGTGCCCCTTGCGCAGCGCCTCGCGCACCGCGGTGATCGCGGCGAAGAACGACCCGGACTCGCGGACGTCCTCGACGTCCTCGGGCTCGAGATCGCTCACCACCGCGGTGCCCGGCCGGCGCCCGTCGACGATCTCGGTGATCCGGCCCGGCCGCGGGGACATGACGACGACCCGGTTCGAGAGCACCACGGCCTCGGGGATCGAGTGGGTCACGAACAGCACGGCAGCGCCGGTCTCTCCCACGATCCGCAGCAGCTCGGCCTGCATCCGCTCGCGGGTCATCTCGTCCAGCGCCCCGAACGGCTCGTCCATGAGCAGCAGCCGGGGACTGGGGGCGAGCGCACGGGCGATCGCGACGCGCTGCTGCATCCCGCCGGACAGCTCGCTCGGGCGGGCCCCGGCGAACTCGTCCAGCCCGACGAGCGCGAGCAGCTCCGCCGCCCGCGCCCGGCGCTCCGCCTTGCCGACGCGGTGGACGTGCAGCGGCAGCTCGACGTTCTCGGCGACCGTGCGCCACTCCAGGAGCCCGGCCTGCTGGAAGGCGATCCCGTAGTCCTGGTCGAGCCGGGCCTGCTGCGGCGACTTGCCCCCGACGAGAACGGCGCCGCCGGTGGGCTGTTCGAGATCGGCGACGATCCGCAGCAGCGTCGACTTACCGCAGCCCGACGGCCCGATCAGCGACACGAACTCGCCTGCCCCCACGTCGAGGTCGATGCCGTCGAGCGCGTGGACGTCGCCGAACCGCTTGCCGACGCCGCCGAGCGAGACGGCCGCGGTCATCGGACGCTCCCGCGGTAGCGGCGCAAGCCGACGTCCAGCAGCCCCACTGCGCCCGCGGCGACGAGCCCGAGCAGCGCGGCGCCGAGGATCGCCGTGTACATGCGTGATGGGTCGCCGGTGGCGGACTGCGCGTACTCGATGATCAACCGGCCGATCCCTCCGCGTGTGCCGGTGGAGATCTCCGCGACGATCGCGCCCACCACGGCAGCCGCGGCGGCGAGCCGGACCGCGGGCACGACGTGCGGGACCGAGGCGGGAAGCCGCAGGCGTAGCAGCGTGGTCCACCAGCCGGCCGCCAGCGTGCGGAAGAGCTCCACGTCGGCCCGGGCAGGCGAGGTGAGCCCCCGCAGCATCCCCACGGCGATCGGGAAGAACGCCAGGTACGCCGCGATGACCATGACGCTGGCCCAGGGTTGCCACGACCACCCGAGGATCGCGATGTTGCCGCCCCACCCGGCCACGAGCGGGGCGATCGCGATGAGCGGCACCGTCTGCGACGCCACCACGTAGGGCAGCGCGGCCCGCTCCAGGAGTCCGAACCGTTGCATCGCCACCGCCAGCAGCACCCCGAACACGCCTCCGATCAGGAGCCCACCCAGGGCGAGACCGAGGGTGAACAGCGCCCCGGAGGCCACCGCTGCGGCGACGCTGCGCGTGGTGGCGGCTCCGGCGACCTCAGGTTCGGTGAGCCGCCCGAGCACCGTCCAGACGTGGGGCATCGCCGAGTCGTCGGTGCGAGGCAGCACCCTGGTGTCGCCGATCGTGACACCGGCGGCGGGCAGCACGAGCTTCGCCAGCTCCCACAAGGCGATGAGCAGGACGAACGCCGCGACGGTGGTGGCAACCGCGCGCGACCGACTTCCCATCCGCACGCTCCTGACGCTCGACCGGCCCGGTGGCTCCCCGACGGAAGGCAATACTGCGAAACGCGGATGACCGTAGCGTTACGGGAGCAATGCTGCATCCAGCCGAAGCGGCCGTATTAACTCCATTTCGGACGGCTCGGCAGACGGTCGCACTGGTGCCGGTCAGGCGAGGATGCGCAGCGGGTTCTCGAGCAGTGCCACGAGCGTCTGCAGGAACAACGCGCCCGTGGCCCCGTCGACCACGCGGTGATCGCAGGAGAGCGTGAGCCGCAGGATCGACCGGACGACGGCCTCACCGCCCCGGGGGCGGATCTCCTCGGCAGCGGCACCGACCGCCAGGATCACCGCCTCGGGCGGGTTGATCACGGCGGTGAACTGCTCGATCCCGTACATCCCGAGGTTCGAGACGGTGATCGTCCCGCCGCTCATCTCGTCGGCCCGGAGCCCGCCGTCGCGGGCGCGGACCGACTTCTCGCGGGTCTCCGCGGCGATCTCCGACACGCTCTTGCGATCCGCGTCACGGACGACCGGCACGAGCAGGCCTGCCGGGACGGCGACCGCCACGCCGACGTTGACCCGCAGGTGGCGGCGCAGGAAGTCACCCGCGAAGGAGACGTTGACCTCCGGGTGGGCGCGAACGGCGGTGGCCACCGCCTTGACGACGAGGTCGTTGAGGCTGACCTTCGGCCCACCGGCGGCCGTCAGCGTCGCGTTGAGCGTGGTCCGGAACTCGATCAGATCGGTGACGTCGACGGCGCTGGTCAGGAAGAAGTGCGGCGCCTCCTGCATGCTGCGCGTCAGCCGGGCGGCGGCGACGCGCTGCATCGTGGAGAGCGGCACCTCGACGACGTCCTGCTCGGCCTCGGATCCACCCGCGGGCGCCGGGACCGGCGCGACCTCGACCGGACCCGGGCCGGCTGCGCCGGAGGGCGCCTGCGCTCCGGGCGTCTCCGCGGCCGTCCCGGGAGTGGCCTCCGCGAAAGCGATGATGTCGGCCCGGATGATGCGGCCGTGGGGACCCGTGCCGCGGACGTTGCGCAGGTCGACGCCGCGCTCCCGAGCGAGTCGGCGAGCCAGCGGCGACGCGAGCGGGCGCCCGTCGCGGGGCAGGGCGGAGAGCTCCGGAGCCGGCTCGACCGGCCGCGCTCCCGCCGGTACCCCTGCCTCCGGTGCATCCGGAGCGGGAGCGGCCGCGACGGCGGGTTCGGACGGTGTGGCCGCAGTCCCGGAGCCGTCGCCGATCACCCCGATCGGCGTGCCGATCGGTGCGCTCTCACCCTCTCCGACGAGGACGCGCTCGAGCACGCCGTCGTCGTAGGCCTCGAGCTCCATGATCGCCTTGTCGGTCTCGATCTCGACGAGAACGTCCCCGGCGGCGATCGTGTCGCCCACCTTCTTGCGCCAGGTCGAGATGACGCCCTCCTCCATGGTGTCGGAGAGGCGGGGCATCGTGATGTCGGGCATCGGGCAGGTCCGTTCCGGGTGGCGTCGGGTCTGGTCAGCGGCGTCGGCCCACCGCGGCGAGGGTTTCCCGCACGGCGGTCACCAGTGAGTCGGCCGAGGGCAGCGCGGCCTGTTCGAGCGGCTTGGCGTAGGGCAGCGGCACCTCCGCCGCGGCGACACGGCGCACCGGGGCGTCGAGGTAGTCGAACGCACCGTCCGAGATCGTCGCGGCGATCTCGGCACCGATCCCGTAGGTGAGCCAGTCGTCCTCGGCCACCACGGCGCATCCGGTCTTGCGTACCGACGCGACGATCGTGTCGCGGTCGAGGGGGCGGAGGCTGCGCAGGTCCACGACCTCGGCGGAGATCCCGGACTCTGCGAGCTGGTCGGCCACCTCGTGGGCCACCGCCGCCATCCGGGAGTACCCGACGACCGTGATGTCCGTGCCCTCGCGGGTCACCGCCGCGCGGCCGATCTCGGCCGGACCGAGGTCGTCGGGCACCTCTCCGCTGGAGTTGTAGAGCGCGAGGTTCTCCAGGAACAGCACCGGATCGTCGTCACGGATCGCGGCGAGCAGGAGCGCCTTCGCGTCGGCGGGCGTGCTCGGAGCCACGACCTTCAGCCCCGGGACGAACGCGTAGTAGAGCTCGATGTTCTGCGAGTGCGTGGCGCCGAGCTGCTGGCCACCTCCGCCAGGAGTCCTGATGACCATCGGGACGCTCGTCTGGCCGCCGAACATCCCGTAGATCTTCGCCGCATGGTTGACGATCTGGTCGAGCGCGAGCAGCGAGAAGTTGATCGTCATGATCTCGACGACCGGCCGCAGGCCGAGCATGGCGGCGCCGATCGCCGCCCCGACGAACCCGGTCTCGGCGATCGGGGTGTCACGCACCCGCTTCTCGCCGAACTCGGTGAGCAGACCGGCGGTGATCTTGTAGGAGCCTTCGAAGACGCCGATCTCTTCCCCGATCAGGAAGACGTCGTCGTCGCGGAGCAGTTCCTCGCGCAGGGTGCTGCGGAGGGCCTCGCGGTAGGTCATGACGGGCACTGGTCGTCCTCGATCATCGGAAGAGGGGGTCGGCCGGGAGCCGGCGGGAGTCACCGGCGACCGGGGTGGCGTAGGTGTAGTCGAAGAGCGTCGAGACGTCCGGGTGCGGGCTCGCCTCGGCGAAGGAGACGGCCGCATCGGCCTCGGCCCGCGCGTCGGTCTCGATCCCCGCCAGTTCGTCCTCGTCCGCGACCTGCGCGGCGATCAGCGCTGCGCGCAACCGCGCTACCGGGTCGGCGTCCCGCGCAGCCGTGTTCTCGGCCTCGGTGCGGTACCGCGCGGGGTCGACGACCGAGTGGCCCTTGAGCCGGGCGCTGACCGTCTCCAGCAGGGCGGGCCGCCCCTCGGTCCGGGCCCGCTCCACGAGGCGGCGCGCCGCTTCCCGGACGGCCAGCACGTCGTTGCCGTCCACCCGCTCGCCGTGCATGCGGTAGGCGGCCGCGCGCTTGTAGAGCTCCGGCTCGGCGGAGGACCGCTCGACGACGGTGCCCATGCCGAGCCCGTTGTTGACGATCACGAAGACGATCGGGAGGTTCCAGAGCGCGGCGATGTTCAGCGACTCGTGGAAGGCACCGATGTTGGTGGTCCCGTCCCCCATCTGGCACATGACGACCTCGTCGCCGCCGCGGTAGTCGATCGCCAGAGCGGCGCCGGTCGCGAGCGGCACCTGGCCGCCGACGACGCCGTAGCCGCCGAGCAGCCGCGTGTCGCGGTCGAACATGTGCATCGACCCGCCCCACCCCTTGGAGGTGCCGGTCGTGCGGCCGTAGAGCTCGGCCATCACGCGGCCGGGCGCGATCCCCTTGGCGATGGCATAGCCGTGCTCGCGGTAGTTCGCGAACAGGTAGTCGGTCGGCCGAAGTGCGGCCATGAGACCGACGACCGTCGCCTCCTCACCGAGGTTCAGGTGGCAGTAGCCGCCGATCTTCGCCTGGGTGTAGCCCTGGGCGGCGCGTTCCTCGAACCGCCGGATCAGGACCATCCGGCGGAAGTACTCGCACAATGTCTCCGGATCCTCGGCGTCGAGAGGGGAGCCTGCCTTCGCCGACGTGCGTCGCGCACGTTCGGACGTCCTCGTCGCCATACCCGCTCCTTCGATCAGCGCCTGCACAGCTCACTGTCGTCGGCGGCAGCGCGGGGCACCATGATCGGATGCCCACGTCTGGAGGCACCGGATTGGGCAGATTGCCCAACCCTCAGCGGTCAGCGCGAGAAGGCGTCGCCGGGCAGGCCGATCGCGGTGAGCGCCAGCGAGAGCTCGACGTAGGCCTGGCGCCCCGACAGGTCGCGCCCGACGAGCGTCGAGATCCGCTGCAGGCGGTTGAGCACGGTGTTGCGGTGGCAGTAGAGCAGCGTTGCCGCGGCTCCTGCCGATCTGTCCGCGTCCAGCCAGCCGGCGAGCGTCTCCAGCAGCAGGTCACGCTCCCTCGCAGGGAGGTCGAGGATCGGCCCGAGCCATGTGCGCACCAACCGCCTGCAGAGCTCCGGTTCGCTGAGGAGGAGCGACTCGGGGTAACGGTCCTCGATGGGCACGAGCCCGACGGTTCCTGTGGGCAGAGTGCCCAATGCGACGGCGGCGAGCCGGTGCGCGAGCCCGACGTCGGCGAGTCCACGGGACGTCGACGCAGCGGCCGCCCTCCCACGCGCGAGCGGCCCGAGCCGATCGAGCACGAACTGCACGTCGTGCCCGTTCAGCGGGATCAGACCGACGAGCGTGTCCGCACGGACGTGCCAGACCGACCGGACACCCACGGCGGCCAGCGCCGTCTGCGGATTGCGCAGAGCAGCGGAGCCATCGGCGCCGAGGTCGGCGACGACGACCAGGTAGCCACCGCCGACGGGGAGCTCGAGCTGGTCGGCGACCCGCTGACCGAACCCGCCGTCCATGGCCCGGCCGGCCAGTACCTCCTCGACCAGCGCGTGCTTGTGCTGTTCGTCGCCACGCAGCCGTTCGAGCTGGGCCTGCCGGTACGAGGTGGACAGCGCCGACGACAGGCCGTCGACGACCGTCCACATCGCTGTTGCGGTGGCGCCGATGGCCCCGGGCTCGATCTCCGCGCCGCTCGCCCGTTCCAGCAACGCCTCCCAGACGATGCGGCCGCCGAGCCGGAACGTCCGCAGTATCACTTCCAGCGAAACGCCCTGCTCGGCGCGTTGACGTCCGATCTGCGCGGCGACATCGTCGTCCACGGCCATGGATCGGGCACCGCCGAGGATCTCCAGGACCCGTGTCAGGTAGCGCCGGCTGCCGTCCCGGAGATCCTCACGGGGTACCGGTCCGTAGTCGGTCCACTCGGGATTGTCGGTGAAGATCGCCGACATCAGCCGGTCGGTGAGCACGTCGACATCGGCGAGCCACGCGGCCGCGATCGGCCGGACCGGGCTCGTGGTGGCCGACCCGTCGGCTCCCATGACCGTCGACGGTACCGCCGGGCCCCGTGTCGGACCGCAGCTGCCGGGCGCCCGCCATACGTCCCGTTCAGCGGGGCATACGGCGCCACAGCGCGCGAGGTGCGTGCCGCAGAACGGCGAAGATCGGCCGCAGCACAGCAGGCACCCACACCTCGCCCTGGCCACGGCGCAGCGCACGCACCGTCGCGTCCGCGACCTGGTCCGGTGTGGACGAGAACGGGGCAGGCGTCATCCCCTCCGTCATCCGCCCCACCACGAACCCCGGCCGCACCAGCAGCAACCGCACGCCGCTGCCGTGCAGCGCGTCGGACAGCCCGCTCGCGAACCCGTCCAAGCCGGCTTTCGCCGAGCCGTAGACGTAATTCGCGCGGCGGACCCGCGCGCCGGCGACGGATGAGAAGACGACGAGCGTGCCCTTCCCCTGCGTGCGCATCACGGCTGCGAGCTGCGTGAGCACGGCGACGTGCGCCACGTAGTCGGTGTGCACGATCTCCACGGCGTGATCCGGGTCGAGCTCAGCGCGCGCCTGGTCGCCGAGCACGCCGAACGCGACCACCACGGTGTCGAGCCTGTGGTGGCGGCGCACGACGTCGAGCAGCACCGCACGATGCGACGCCAGGTCGTCGGCGTCGAACTCGACCCGGTCCACCGCGGTGGCCCCGGCGTCGAGCAGTGACTTCTCCTCGGCGTCGAGATCCGCGCTTCGGCGCGCAGCAAGCACGACCGTCGATCCGGGCGCGAGCCTGCGCGCCACGGCCAGTCCGATTTCGCTCCGTCCCCCGAGGACGAGAATCGTCTCCCCCATCATCGGCGCAGCCTGACATATCGCCGCGACATCACCGATCCGGCGTTGACGAATGCCCGAAACGCCCCTTTGCCTCCGATTCCTCCGGCGGGTCGGAGCGACTGTCGGGCTCGCCGTCCCTCGTCGCCGGGGAGTTCCTGACGGGCCGGCGATTCTCATCCCGCGACCTGGTGCGTCCAGAAGCAGCGGCCTCACTCGCCGCGATCCAGCGGACGGCGGCGGCCCGGCGCGCCGGGAACGGTCGACCCGCGTGGTCCCCGGCCGGCGGCTGCCAGATACTGGTCCGATGCGCGCCGCCGTCCTCGGCTCTCCGGTCGCCCACTCGCTGTCGCCCGTGCTGCACACCGCCGCCTACGCCGCACTGGGACTGGACGACTGGCACTACGAGCTGCACGAATGCGACGAGGCCGGGCTGGAAGGCTTCGTCGCCGGTCTCGACAGTGAGTGGGCCGGGCTGTCCCTGACGATGCCGCTGAAGCGGGTGGCCCTGGAGGTCGCCGCCGAGGTCTCGCCGCTGGCCTCGGCCACCGGCGCCGCCAACACCCTCGTCCTGCGCGAGGGGCGCCGGTTCGCCGACAACACCGACGTGGCCGGACTCGTCGCCGCGCTGCGCGGAGCGGGTGTGGGCGAGGTGAGGCCCGCTCGGCGGGCCGTGGTGCTGGGCGCGGGCGGCACGGCCCAGGCCTCGCTCGCCGCGCTGCGTGAACTGGGGATCCCCGAGGTGGACGTGCTCGTGCGCTCCCTGGAGAGGACGGGCGAGCTGGGCGCCGCAGCCGAGCGGATCGGGGTGTCCCCCGCCGTCAGCGCCACGCTGGCCGACCCGGCCCTGACCAGCGCCGCGATCACCGGTGCCGACGTCGTGATCTCCACACTGCCGGCAGGAGCCGCCGACAACCTCGCCGGGGCAGGCGCGGGAACCGTGCTGCTGGACGTGGTCTACGCGCCCTGGCCCACGGTGTTCGCCGCCACCGCCGAGGCCGCCGGAGCGCACGTCGTGAGCGGGCTGGAGATGCTGCTGCACCAGGCCGTCGCGCAGGTGGAGCTGATGACCGGCCGCCCCGGGCCGGTGGACCAGATGCGCGCCGCCCTGGACGCAGCGGTGGCCGTCCGAACCTGACGAACAACACCCATCGGGCTTCTCGGCGGGTGGGCGCTCAGCGGCGCCGGTGGACCGACACCGCGTAGTTCCCTCCGACGTACGGCTCCCGGGCCCACGTCGCGAACCGTTCCTCCGGCTCCAGGCCCGCCGCCTCACACCAGCCGTCGTAGTCGGCGAGCGTCGGCCATCCGTCCTGGAGCTGGAAACCCGCGACGAGCCGTCCGCCCGGCCGCAGATGCTGGGCGCAACCCCGTACCACGTCCGCATGGCCTCCGGCGGCGACGTACGGAATGACGTTGCCGGCCAGGGCAACCACGTCGAACCGCTCCGGTCGCGCCAGCTCGCCCAGGCCGCTCGCCACCCATTCCAGATCGGGAGCCTTGGCCCGCGCGGCGGCGATCATGTCCTCGTCGACGTCCACGCCCAGCACCGCGATCCCGCGGCGCGCGAGCTCGATCCCGACGCGCCCCGTGCCGCAGCCCCCGTCCAGCACGGAAGTCGGCTCGAAGGACGCGATCAGGTCTGCCTCGCCGTGCGGGTTCTCCCCCGCAGCGGCCATCCGTTGCCAGCGCTCGTCGTAGTGGTCGAGGTCGACCTGCTTACGCCATTGGTCCCAGTCCTCTGGAAGTTGGGTCACCTTTTCCAGGCTACGACGGTCCCCCGGCGTCCATCCGGAGGGACAATCGGTCAACGTGAGCGTTCACGAGTCCGTACTCGACGCCGTCGGCAACACTCCTCTGTTCCGGCTCAACCGGATCACCGAGGGGCTCCCGGCCGCTGTCTACGTCAAGGTCGAGTTCGCCAACCCCGGCGGCAGCGTCAAGGACCGGGCCGCGCTGGCCATGGTCCTCGAGGCCGAGCGGCTCGGTGACCTACGGCCCGGCGGTGTGATCGTCGAAGGGACGTCGGGCAATACCGGTGTCGGGCTCGCCATGGTGGCCGCCCAGCGCGGGTATCGGACGATCGTGGTGGTCCCCGACACGATCGCGCGGGAGAAGGTGGCACTCCTGCGGGCGTACGGCGCGCAGGTCGTGCAGACCACCGGCAAGGTGCCGCGCGACCACCCCGACCATGTCAACAACATGGCCCGGCGCATCGCCGAGGAGACGCCCGGCGGGTGGCACGCCAACCAGTACGACAACCCGGCCAACCCGCGGATCCACGAGCTGACCACCGGCCCGGAGATCTGGGAGCAGACCGGCGGGCGGATCACACACCTCGTGGCGGGTGTGGGCACCGGCGGCACGATCAGCGGCACCGGGCGCTACCTCAAGCAGCACGGGGTCACGGTGATCGGCGCGGACCCTGCCACCTCGGTGTATTCCGGCGGCGACGGCAGCCCGTACTTCGTGGAGAGCATCGGACACTACCTGCACCCCGCCAGCCCGGTGGACGTGTGGCCCACCGCCTACGACCAGGGCGTACTCGACAGGTTCGAGCGCATCCCCGATCGGGAGTCGCTGATGGTCGCGCGCAGGCTCGCGCGCGAGGAGGGGTTGCTCGTCGGCGGCTCGGCCGGCACGGCGGTGGCCGCGGCGCTGCGGGTGGCGGCCGAGCTCGGACCCGAGCACCTGGTCGTCGCGATCCTGCCCGACTCCGGACGCAACTACCTGTCCAAGTACTTCGACGACGACTGGATGACGCACCTGGGGTTCCTCGACGCCCCACAGGGTCCGTTCGTGCGCGACGTCGTGCCGCAGCAGGGCCTCGCCGTCGCGCACGCGGGCCACACCGTCGCGGCCGTCCTCGATGCGCACCCCGAGGGCCTCGTGGCCGTCGTCGTCGCGCGCGAGTCCGAGGCGCCGACGCGCTCCGCACCGGAGGTGCTCGGTGTGGTCGAGGCCGCCCACCTGCGCGCGCTCGTGGCCGCCGACCCCGCCCGCGCCGGCGACGACGTGGCCGGCCACGCAGGGCCCGCACCCGCCTCGGTCGGAGCCGGTGAGAACCTCGCGGAGGCCAGGGTACGACTGGCGGGTGACGGCCCGGTACTGGTGCTCGTCGACGGCCGGGCGATCACCCTGGTCGCGCGGGACGTATTGGAACAAGCGTCCGCCACGTCTGGTTGATCCGGGCATGAAGGTGGAGATCTGGTCGGACGTCGTCTGCCCGTGGTGTGCGATCGGGAAGCGCCGATTCGAAAAAGCACTCGCGCAGTTCGCGCACCGTGACGAGGTCGAGGTCACCTGGCGGAGCTTCGAGCTCGACCCGGCCGCACCCCAGGAGCGCGAGGGCGACCTGGCCGAGCACCTGGCGTCGAAGTACGGCGTCTCGCGGGAGCAGGCCGACGGGATGCACCGCCAGATGACGGAGACCGCCGCGGCGGACGGCTGGGAGTTCCACTTCGAGCACGCCCGCGGCGGCAACACCTTCGACGCCCACCGGCTGATCCACCTCGGCGGCGAGCGCGGCGTCCAGGATGCGGTCAAGGAACGCCTGCTCCGCGCCTACCTCACCGAGGGTGAGCGCATCGGCGACCCCGAGACGCTGGTGCGGCTCGGCGCCGAGGCCGGACTGGACGCCGACGAGGCCCGGGAGGTCCTCGCGTCCGACCGCTTCGCCGACGAGGTGCGCGCCGACGAGCGCCAGGCCCAGGCGTTCGGCATCAACGGGGTGCCGTTCTTCGTGATCGACCGGACGTACGGGGTGTCCGGCGCCCAGCCGGCCGAGACGCTGGTCGAAGTGCTGGACACAGCCTGGGAGAAGAGCCACCCGCGCCAGGTACTAACCCCGGCCGGCCGGGACGGTGACACCTGCGCCGACGGCTCCTGCTCCATCTGAGCGGACCCCACGTGTTGGAGCCGTAGTGCTGCTGAGACGCGGCCCGTCACAGCGCTACGGCTCCACAATGCGACTAGGTGCAGACGGCTCCCTGGGCTGCGGAGCCGACCAGCTTCGCGTATTTGCCCAGCACCCCGGTGCGCAGCGTGGGCTCGGGGGGTGACCACGTCTCCCGGCGGCGCTCTAGTTCGGCGTCGTCCACCAGGAGGTCCAGGGTGCGCTTCGCCATGTCCAGCACGACCCTGTCGCCGTCCTGGACGAAGGCGATCGGGCCGCCGTCGGTGGCCTCCGGCGCCACGTGCCCCACGCAGAGGCCCGTGGTGGCGCCGGAGAACCGCCCGTCGGTGAGCAGCAGGACGTCCTTGCCCAGCCCGGCGCCCTTGATCGCACCGGTGACGGCCAGCATCTCGCGCATGCCCGGGCCGCCGCGCGGGCCTTCGTAGCGGATCACGACGACGTCGCCGGGCTGGAGCGTGCCGTCCTCGACGGCCGTCATCGCCCCCTGCTCCCCGTCGAACACCCGTGCCGTGCCCTCGAACCGCGACGAGTCGAAGCCCGCGCTCTTCACCACGGCCCCCTCCGGGGCGAGCGAGCCGCGCAGGATCGTGATGCCGCCGGTGGGGTGGATGGGGTTGTCGAGGGCCCGCAGGATGGTGCCGTCGAGGTCGGGCGGGTCGATCGCGGCGAGGTTCTCCGCAAGCGTGGCGCCGGTGACGGTGAGCGCGTCGCCGTGCAGCAGCCCCGCCTCCAGCAGCGCCTTCATCACCACCGGCACGCCGCCGACCTGGTCGACCGTGGACATTACGTGCGCCCCGAACGGCTTGACGTCGGCCAGGTGCGGCACGCGGTCGCCGATCCGGTTGAAGTCGTCGAGCTCCAGCGGGACGCCCGCCTCGTGTGCGATCGCGAGCAGGTGCAGTACCGCGTTCGTCGAGCCGCCGAAGGCCATCACCACGGCGATCGCGTTCTCGAAGGCCTCGCGGGTGAGGATCTGCCGGGCGGTGATGCCCTTCTCGATCATCGCGACGACCGCCTCACCGGACGCGCGCGCGATCCCGTCGCGGCGCCGGTCGACGGCGGGCGGGCTCGCCGAACCGGGAAGGGCCATCCCGAGCGCCTCGGCGGCCGACGCCATGGTGTTGGCCGTGTACATCCCGCCGCAGGCGCCCTCGCCAGGGCAGATCGCGCGCTCGATCGCGTCGACCTCCTCGCGGGAGATCAGGCCGCGGGCACACGCCCCGACCGCCTCGAACGCGTCGGCGATGTTGACCTCACGGCCGTTCACGTAGCCCGGGAGGATCGATCCCGCGTAGACGAACACCGCGGCGAGATCGAGCCGCGCAGCCGCCATCAGCATCCCGGGCAGGCTCTTGTCGCACCCGGCGAGCAGCACCGTGCCGTCGAGCCGCTCGGCCTGCACCACGGTCTCGACGGAGTCGGCGATGATCTCGCGGCTCACCAGCGACCAGTGCATGCCGATGTGGCCCATCGAGATGCCGTCGGACACCGAGATCGTGCCGAACTCCATCGGGAAGCCGCCCGCCCGGTGCACACCCTCCTTCGACGCGACGCCGAGACGCTGCAGGGAGAGGTTGCAGGGCGTGATCTCGTTCCAGCTCGAAGCGATCCCGATCTGCGGCTTGGAGAAGTCCTCGTCGCGCATGCCGACGGCCCGCAGCATCCCGCGCGCGGCCGCGCGTTCGAGCCCTTGCGTGACATCACGGCTACGCGGCTGGAGATCGGACGTCTGGGTCATCGGTTGGTCCTCCCGTGCGGTGGTGGTGGCGGCCCTCCCGCCGTCATCCTCGCCCCACCGGCCTGCCGGTCGCACCGGCGGGCCCCTCGTTCCTCTCCCGCCCGATCAGCAGGACGATCACCCCGGCCAGCACCATGAACGCGGCCACGACGAACATGCCCGCGCGGAAGCTCCCCGTGAGGTCCTGCAGCCAGCCGGTGAGGTACGGGCCGACGAAGCCGCTCAGGTTGCCGAACGAGTTGATCAGCGCGATCCCTGCCGCCGCCCCGACGCCGGTGAGGAACGCGCTCGGGAGCTGCCAGATCACGGGAATCGCCGAGTACACACCCACCGCGCACAGCGTCATCGCCGCTATCACGAGGTAGGGCGAGTCGAGGTAGAGCGCCACCGCGACGCCCGCCGCCCCGAGGAACGCGGGCACAGCGACGTGCAACCGCCGCTCGCCGGTGTGGTCGGAGTGCCGGGCGTTCAGCACCATGACCACCGACGCGACGACGTACGGCACGGCGGTGATCAGCCCGATCTCGACGAGCGAGAAGCGGACGCCGAACTGTTCCTGCAGGTCCGACACCACCTGCGGGAGGAAGAAGGCGAGCACGTAGAGCCCGAACACGACCCCGAAGTAGATGACCGAGAGCGCGACGACCCGCCCGTCCCGCAGGCCTGCGAGCAGCCCGGTCTCCTGCGGCACCTGGGCGGCGTCCTCGTCGGCGATCCGCCGCTCCAGTGCCTGCTGCTCCACTCCGGAGAGCCAGCGGGCCCTGCTCGGGCGGTCCGGCAGCAGCACGAGCACCAGCACGCCCACGAGCAGCGCCGGGATGCCCTCCACGAAGAACATGAACCGCCATCCGGCGTCGAACCCGAGCACCCCGTCGCCGTTCTGGATGAGCAGTGTGGAGATCGGCGCGCCGAGCACCGACGACAGCGGGACGGCCAGGAAGAACAGCGCCACGACCTTCGCCCGCTGCGCCCGCGGGAACCAGTACGTCAGGTACAGGATGATGCCCGGGAAGAAGCCTGCCTCCGCGATGCCGAGCAGGAACCGCACGATGTAGAAGCTGATCTCGCCCTGCACGAACGCCGTGGCGGACGCGACCACGCCCCACGTGATCATGATCCGCGCGATCCAGATGCGGGCACCGACGCGGTGCAGGATGACGTTGCTGGGCACCTCGAAGAAGAAGTAGCCGATGAAGAACAGCCCGGCGCCGAGGCCGTACGCGGCCGCGGAGAGCCCGAGGTCGGGGTTCATCGTCAGCGCGGCGAACCCGACGTTCACGCGGTCCACGTAGTTCAGCAGGTAGCACAGACCGAGGAACGGCAGCAGCCGCCACATGGCCTTGCGCACCGCCCCCTCGACCACCCGGTCTGTCGCGGCGTCCACCTCGGCCATGTCTCCCCCTCGGGCTCGCGAAGGTCAACTCCTACATCGGCCACCGGGAAACGACAACCGATGGGCGCGAGCGGGCGGTCCGAGCAGCGGCGTCAGCCCGGGATCGAGCTCCCGTAGAGGCGCCTCGGGTTGTCGGCGAGCACGTCCTGCCAGGCCTGCTCGCCGGCACACCAGCGCCACAGCCGGTCGAGGGCCGCCCGGTCGTCCACCGCACGGAAGGGTTCGACGGCGAGCGGATCCCGCCGCTCCCGCCCGTCGGTGTGCGGCCAGTCCGACGCCCACACCGTACGGTCGGGGGCGGCGGCCAGCAGGGCACGCGCAACCGCGGCCGCGTCGGGACCGTCCGGGCTGTCGGTGGCACGTTCGGGGGCGGACAACTTGATCCAGACGTGCTGCTCCGCCAGGAGCTCACACATCCCGTCGAGCGCCCGGCCGGGCCCCGGGACCAACCCGAGATGGTCGATGACGACCGGAACCGGCATCCCGGCGACGGTCGTGGCCGCGTCGAGCAGCGTCTCCGCGTCGGCGAACACCTGCACGTGCCATCCGAGCGGTGCGACGCGCTCACCGGCGGCGGGCAGCAGGTCACTGATCGGCCGGCCGTTTCCCCGGCTGTGCAGGTTGACCCGGATCCCGCGGACGCCGGCCCGGTGCAGGTCGCCCAGCTCGGCGTCCGTCGTCGCGGGGTCGATCACGGCCACTCCGCAGGCGCGGGGCCCGAGCTGGGAGAGGGCGTCGACCAGGCACGAGTTGTCCGACCCGTAGGGGCTGGGCTGGACCAGCACGACGTGCTCGATGCCGAGCGAGTCCAGGTGGATGCGCAGCTGTGCCACGCCTGCGGGACCGGGCGTGTACGCGCGGTCGGCGGACAGCGGGAAACGGTCGAAGGGCCCGAAGACGTGGGTGTGACAGTCGAACGCGCCCGGCGGCGGCGCGGGCGCCGTCACGCCGATCCCGCCGCCATCTCGCGCAGCGCGGCCACGTCCTCGCGCAGCACCTCGACTCCCTCGCGCTGCTGCCGGCGGTAGGCCGCGAGCTCGGCCTCACCGGGCAGCCGTACCGGCGTGGCCGGGTCGGACGGCGGTGTGTCGTGGAGGATTCCGGCGAAGTCCGACATCCGTCGGGCCAGGTCGGCGGAACCCATCAAGCGCGCGGTGTCGATGAGGATGAACACGTGCCCGAGGTCCTGGGCGCGCCCCGGGTCGGCGCTCCAGGAGCTGACGTGGTCCAGGTAGGCGGCACCGGACAGGAGCCCGGCGAACAGGTCGACCATCAGCGACAGCCCGTAGCCCTTGTACCCGCCGATCGGGAGCAGGAAGCCGTCGAGCGCCGCCGCGGCGTCGGTGGTCGGGGCGCCATCGCGGTCGGTCGCCCACGTGGCCGGGATGCTCTCCCCGGCCTTGGCGGCCTGCCGGATCTTGGCCCGGGCCACCACGCTCATGGCCATGTCCAGCAGGACGGGGTCGCCGCCCGGCGCGGGGACGCCGATGCCGAGCGGGTTGTTGCCGACCCGCGCCTCGCGGCCGCCCGACGGGGCGATGGTCGTGGTGGCGTTGCTGGCGATGATCGCCGCGAAGCCCTGCTCGGTGGCCTGGAACAGGTACGGCATCACCGGCCCGAAGTGGTTGCTGTGCCGGGCGAAGGCCGCACCGATGCCCGCGTTACGGGCCCCTTCGACGGCCGCCGCCAGAGCACGTGCACCGACGAGCGGACCGATCCCGTTGCCCCCGTCGACCCTGGCGAGCGCCGGCGCGACGCGTTCGACGGTGACCGTTGCCGCGGGAGACAGCCCGCCGAGGCGTGCGCGGTCGACGTACTGCGGAATCCGCTGGACGCCGTGGGTGCGGATCCCGAACAAGTCGGCCAGTACCAGCACCTGCGCGATCTCAGCGGCATCACCGACCGGTACACCGGACGCCCTGAGGGCGGCCGCCGCCAGCTCCCCGAGCTCGTCGACGGGCAGGATCGTCGTCTCGTTCATCAGGTCTCCTCGGTGCGGCTCAGGTCGACGTCGTGGGTGCTCTCGAGGTCGTCGCCGAACCACGCCTGGATCCCCGCCTGCCGCACGCCGGCGTATTGCGGGCCCTCGCTCCCCTCCGGCCAGGTCATGGGCACGTCGTGCCCCGGGACGACGACGGTGCCCGGGAGCTCGCGCCACAGGCCGCGGATGATCGCGAGCGTGTTCCTGCTGGCGTCGCGGTCGAGCGTCATGTCGACGTCACCGGACAACAGCTCAGCGCGGTTCTTCGCGGCGTCGCCGGTGAACAGGACGGGACCGGCGGAGCCGCTCACCCGGAACACCAGGCTGCCCGGCGTGTGCCCGGGGGCGGCCACGGCGGTGATCCCCGGCAGGACCTCTGCACGTCCGTCCGGTCCTGGCTGGATCCGGTGGGTGCGCGGGTTTTCGGCCAGGTCCTTCGCGTACAGCTCGGGGAGCGGGATGAACGCGGCCCCGGTGGCCTGCGCCCAGGCCAGCTCCTCGGCGCCGATGTGCACCGCGGCTCCGGGAAACAGCAGGTAGTTGGCCGCGTGGTCGTAGTGGGCGTGGGTGAGCAGCACGTCGGTCACGTCCGCCGGATCGACCCCCTGCTCACGCAGGCGCCCCGCGAGCATCGGGCGCATCCCGAAGCTCCCCGAGTCGACCAGCACCAGCCGGTCCGTCCCGCGGAGGAGCGTGACGCTGCTCCAGCCGAGCCCGCCGTGCCGCGTGCTGCGCCCGGGGAAACCCTGGACGATCTCGATGACCTCGAAGGTGTCGTTCTTCATGCCGTGTCCGCCATCCGCTGTGCCGCCGGACCACCGCGGCCCGACGCGTCGAGTGTGTCGCGCGATGAGGAGTACCGGCGGTCGAACACCCGGCGCCCCACGATGGACCCGACGACGGTGACCAGCGCGAGCACCGCGAGGTACACGCCGAAGCCGTACGGGCTGCCGGTGGTGTCGTTGAGCCAGACGCCGATGAACGGGCCGGTGCCGCCGAACAGGGACTGGGCGACGTTGTAGGCCAGCGCACCGGCCGTCACCCGGACCGCCGAGGGGAAGATCGCGCTCAGCGCGAGCAGCGCCGGCACCGCGAGCAGCCCCTTGCAGGCGCCGATGAGGAACCCACCGATGAGCCCTCCCGCGAGACCGTGGGCCGCCAGTGCCAGCACGGGCACCGCGGCGACGGCGACCACGACACCGGCGATCGTGAGAGTGCGCCGGAGCCCGATCCGGTCACAGACGACGCCCATCACGAGGGTCGCGATGATCACCGCGATGTTGCTGAGGATCGTCGCGTTGTAGGCGTCGCCGGTGGAGAGCCCGTTGACGTCGATCAGGAAGGTGGTGAGGTACGAGGTGATCGTCGTGCTGATCAGCGCGTAGCTGGCCGTGCAGACCAGGAGCACCGTCATCGCGGGCCACTGCTGGCGCAGGGTCGAGCGCACCGGCGACGCCTCGGACGCGGTCTCGCGGCGCACGCGGGCCAGCTCCTCGAACTCCGGCGTCTCCTCCACCCGGGACCGGAGGTAGAAGCCGAAGGCCGCGAGCGGGACGGCGACGAAGAACAGGATCCGCCAGCCGTAGGCGTTGTAGGCCTCCTTGCTCATCACGGCGGAGGCGACACGTGCGAGCACGGTGCCGGTCATGATGCCGACGAACGTGGTGGCCACGAGCTGGGCGACGTTGCGGGCCCGGTGTCCAACAGGGCTGTGCTCGTAGACGAAGCTGATGGCGCTCGCGTACTCGCCGCCCGCGCCCATGGACTGGGCCATCCGGCAGATCACCAGCAGCACCGGGGCCACCAAGCCGATCTGGGCATAGGTGGGGAGCACACCCATCGCCGCGGTGCCGCCGCACGTCACCAGGATCGTCAGCGACAGGGCCCGTTTCCGCCCGAACTTGTCGCCGATGCGGCCGAACACGATCCCGCCGAACGGCCGCGCCAGGTAACCGAGCGCGAAGACGGCGTACGTGCTGAGCAGCCCCACCACGGCATCGCCCGGTGGGAAGAACTGCGTCGCGATGATCGTCGCGACCACTCCGTAGACGCCCCAGTCGTACCATTCCGCGAAGTTTCCGGCCGACGCGGCGAGAATGATGCGACGTCTGCGGCGCCCGGTGAACTCGAGCTCTGGGGAACTCATCGTCGAGTCGTCTCCTTCGGAGGGGGAGCGGACGGGGCGGCGGGGAGAGCCACGCCCGTCAGGACGAATCGGGCAGGTGTTCGACCACGGCGGCGGCGATCGCGCCCGGGCCGCCGCGAGCCGATCCGTCGGCACCGATACGGGCCTCACCCGCGGCGAGTGCTGCGGTCACGGCCGCGCGCACGTCCGCAGCCGGACGCTGGTGGCCGAGGTGGTCGAGCATCATCGCGGCGGCGAGGATCTGCCCGACCGGGTTCGCCAGACCCCGTCCGGCGATCGACGGGGCGCTCCCGTGAATGGGCTCGAAGTAGGCGGCGCCGTCACCGATGTTGCCCGACGGGCAGAGCGAGATTCCGCCGATGGTCGCCCCGCCCAGGTCGCTGAGCACGTCACCGAGGAGGTTCTCCATGACCAGCACGTCGAACTCCCCCGGGCGCAGGACGAGCGCCTGAGCTGCGGCGTCCGCGTAGAGGTACTCGGCGGCGATCTCCGGGTACGCCGCGGCGACCTCGCCGAAGATCTCGCGGAACAGCGCATGGCTGCGCAGCACGTTGCTCTTGTCGACGCAGGTGACCCGCCGGACGCCGTCGGCCGGGGCGCCCGTGCGGGCACGGGCGATCTCGAAGGCGCGCCGGCACACGCGCAGGGTTCCCTCGCGCGTGGTCATCGTGGTGTCGGCCACCGCCCACCTGTTGCCGACACCCTTGCCCCTCGACGCGTAGAGGCCCTCGGTGTTCTCGCGCACCAGCACGTAGTCGATGTGCCCGGCGCGGGCGAGGACCGGTTCGATCCCGGGGAGCGCGAGCACCGGCCGGACGTTGGCGTACGCATCGAGCCCGCCGCGGAGGATGCCGCCCAGCAGCCCCGCCTCGGTGCCGTCGGGGAGCCGCACGTCGGGGAGGCCGACCGGTCCCTTGAGCGTCGCCTCCACGCCGGTGCGCATGAGCTCGAGATCCTGTGGCGAGCAGGCGACACCGGTCCGGCGGTAGGCGTCCGCCCCCGCGTCCACCTCGGTGAAGGCGAACTCCAGCCCAGCCCGATCCCCCACCGCGGTGAGCACGGTGAGAGCAGCCTCGACGAGCTCGGGGCCGATGCCGTCGCCGCGGATCACGGCGACCTCGTGCCGTGGCATTGAACCTCCACAATCAACACAATCAACATTGAGTAATGCTGATGCATCGACCGTAGGCACCTGCTTGTGCGAGTGTCAACGCGAGACGAATCGGCGTTGGGTGCATACTCTCGTATTGATTAATCAACCTACGACCGACGAGGGAGGCCACTGTTGTCAACCTCCGCTGGTCCGCGCAGCGACGTCATCTCGATCGCCCAGGCGGCCGGCTTGCTAGGGGTCAAGCCGGCCACCGTGTACGCCTACATCAGCCGCGGCCAGCTCAGCAGCAGTCGCCTCCCCGACGACCGGCGCAGCTGGCTCTCGCGCACCGAGGTCGAGGAGTTCGCGCGGCGGCGCGGCGCCCGGCCACTGGCGGCTCCGCTCCCGCTCGACCTTCGACTACCCGAGGCCGCGAGCACCGCGCCTGCGGAGACGTCCGTCGGCTGGATCGCCGACGACCGGCTGCTCTTCCGCGGAATCGACGCCACCGAGCTCGCGGTGTCCGTCCCGTACGCGGAGGTGGCCGAGCTGCTGTGGACCGGCGTCATCGCTCCCGGTCGCCTCCACCGCCTCGATGCCCGGCTGCGCCGCTCGATCCAGCGCACACAGGCGGCGATGCCCGGCTCGAGCCTCCCGCTGGACCGTCTGAAGGCGACCGCGATCCTGCTCGGGGCCACCGACCCGTTCCGCTACGACCTGTCCCGCCCCGCGGTCCTCTCCGCGGCTCGCACACTCGCCCCCGCCTTCGTCGAGTCGCTGCCCCTCCTCGCTGCGACAGATGCGACCGACGGACGCGACACCGACGGCCGGGACACCGACGGCGGAGACGACCTCGCCACCCGGCTGTGGTCCCGGCTCACCCCCGCCCGGCCCCGCGAGACGCAGCTGGCCCTGCTGTCGGCGGCGCTCGTGCTGCTCGCCGAGCACGGCCTCGGCCCGTCCACGCGCGCTGCCCGCGAAGCCGCCGCCAGCGCAGCGGACCCCTACTCGGTGGTGCTCGCCGGGATGAGCGTGGCCAGTGGCCTCCTCCTGGGCGGCGGATCGTCGTTGGCGGTCCAGGCCTGGTTGGAGGAGATCGACACGGTGGCCGCGGTGTCCCGGGTGCTCGCAGACCGGTTGCTACGCGGCGACAAGGTGTCGGGCTTCGGCCAGCCCCGCTACCGCGTTCCCGACCCGCGGGCGGCGCTGCTGCTCGAACTGCTGGCGGCGAGCCATGGCGACCCGGAACGCCAGCGCATCGTCACGGCCGTCGTGGCGGCGGTGCGTGAGCGGCGGGGCCTCGCGCCCAACGCCGAGTTCGCACTCGGAGCGATGTGCTTCGTGCACGGCATGCCACGGGGCGCGGGCGAAGCGGTCCTCGTCATCGCGCGCTGCGCCGGCTGGATCGCCCACGCCGTGGAGGAGTACGAGGCCACGCCGGGGCCGCACGCTCCGCTCTCCCGCACCTGATCAGGACCGGCACGACACGAACAGAAAGGCTGCCGAATGGCGAAGATCACGGTCGACGGCACGGTCGTCGAGATCGATGGCGACGAGATGGCCCGGGTGATGTGGCACTGGATCAAGGACATGCTGATCCTCCCCCACCTCGCCCTCCGGATCGACTACCACGACCTGGCGATCAAGGAGCGGGACGCATCCGACGACCAGGTCACCGTGGCGGCAGCCGAGGCGATCAAGAAGCACGGTGTCGGCATCAAGTGCGCCACGATCACGCCGAACCAGGCGCGTGTGGAGGAGTTCGGCCTCAAGCAGTCGTGGCGCTCCCCCAACGGCACGATCCGCAACATTCTCGGCGGGGTGATCTTCCGCGAGCCCATCGTCGTCCCCGTTGTTCCGCGGCTCGTGCCTGGCTGGACGAAGCCGATCATCATCGGGCGGCACGCCTTCGGCGACCAGTATCGCGCCACGGACTTCCGCTTCCCCGGTCCGGGCAAGCTGACCGTCACCTTCACCCCGGAGGACGGCTCCGCGCCGATCGAGCACGAGGTCTACCAGGCCCCTGGCGCCGGTGTGGCGCTCGCGATGTACAACCTCGACTCCTCGATCCGCGACTTCGCGCGCGCCTCCCTGAACGTCGGGCTGGGCCGCGGCTACCCGGTGTACCTGTCCACGAAGAACACCGTCCTCGAACGCTACGACGGCCGCTTCAAGGACCTGTTCGACGAGGTCTTCGACACCGAGTTCAAGGACCGCTTCGCCGCCGCGGGCATCACCTACGAGCATCGCCTGATCGACGACATGGTCGCCTCGTCCCTGAAATGGGAGGGCGGCTACGTCTGGGCGTGCAAGAACTACGACGGCGATGTCCAGTCCGACATCGTGGCGCAGGGCTTCGGCTCCCCCGGCCTGATGACGTCGATCCTGGTCTCACCCGACGGGCGCACCGTCGAGACCGAGGCCGCCCACGGCACCGTCACCCGCCACTTCCGCCGCTACCAGCAGGGCGAACAGGTCTCGACGAACCCGATCGCGTCGATCTACGCCTGGACCCGAGGCCTCGCCCACCGCGGCGAACTGGACGGCAACACCGCGCTGATCGGCTTCGCCGAGACGCTCGAGCGCGTGGTCATCGACACCGTGCAGGGCGGGCACATGACGCAGGACCTCGCACGCCTGATCGGCGAGGACACGCCGCACCAGAGCACGGAGGAGTTCCTGGCCACGGTGGCGGACGACCTCCGGAGCGCACTCGCCTGAACGGCCCGCCGCCGCACGAGTCGAACGAGCGGTCCACCGATCCGGACCCAACGGATGAACGCGCCGTTCGGGCGATCCGAGAGCGAGCCGGCGCTGGGCACAGGACTCGAGCCCTGCCGGGCGATCGGACCGCTCGTCCCGACCTACGGGACCTATCGGACCGACGCACCGTTCGTGCGAAACCCCGGCCTCAGGGCGCGCACAGCCCATACCGGCCGGCGGCCCGGATCTCTGGGCCGTCGGCCGGTCGGTGAGCTGGATCAGTCGCGGCGGGTGCGGCTCCCGCCGGCGGCGGCCCCGGCGAACCCGCGGTCGCGACGGACATTGGCCCTGCGGCCCTTCAGCGTGGTGCTGCCGCGCAGGCTGCGGAGCACATCGTCCGCGGCGTGCTCGGGGATCTCCACCAGCGCGTGCCGCTCGTGGATCTGGATCGCGCCGATGTCGCGGCCCGACAGGTTGGACTCGTTGGCGAGCGCGCCCACGATGTCCTGCGGCCGGACGCCGCTGGCGCGGCCCGCGTTGACGAACAGGCGGGTGGTGCCGGCCTTCGGCGGGCGTGTGCCCGCCGCGCCACCGCGACCGCGGGACTCCCGCGGTCCTCCGGAGCGCGGCATGCTCACGACCGGGATGTCCTCGCCGTCCTCCGGCGAGCCGGCGGCCTCCTGCATGAGACGGACCGCGGCGGCGGCGACGTCGACGGCGTCGAACTCGGCGGTGAGGCCGGTCAGCATCGCCCGCACGCCATCCGGGTCGACGGGTGTGGCGGCGGGGTCGGCGGCGTCGGGGTCGAGGTCGGCGATCAGCCGCTCGCGCAGAGCCGCGGCGGTGCGGTCCAACCGGGCGGCCCGCAGGTCGGCGGCCGTGGGCACCGCGGCGAACGCGATGGGCTGGCCGGTGAGCCGCTCGACGGCACGCAGCGCGTGGACCTTCGACGGCGGCACCAGAGTGATCGCGACGCCCTCGCGTCCGGCCCGGCCGACCCGGCCGATCCGGTGGACGTAGGCCTCCGACGACTGCGGCACGTCGTGGTTCACCACGTGCGTGAGCAGGTCGATGTCCAGGCCACGAGCGGCCACGTCGGTGGCGACCAGCAGTTCGGTGCGCCCGCTGCGCAGCCGCTCGACCACGCGGGTGCGGTGCTCCTGGTCCATGCCGCCGTGCAGGGCCTCGGCGCGCAGGCCGCGGGCGGTGAGCATCTCGGTGACGGCGTCGACGTCCAGGCGGGTGCGGCAGAAGACGATCGCGGCGGCGGGCCGCTCGGCCTCCAGGATGCGCCCGAGCGCGGCGGTGGTGTGGGTGCGCGGGACGAGGTACGCGGTCTGGCGCACCTTGGGCGCCTCGCCCTCGGCCACGGCCTCGCGACGGATGCGGACGGTGACCGGTTCGCGCAGGTACTTCTGCGCGAGGATCTCGATGCGCCGCGGCATGGTGGCCGAGAACAGCACCGCCTGACGGGTGTCCGGCGTGGCGTCGAGCAGTGTCTCGATGTCCTCGACGAAGCCCATGTCGAGCATCTCGTCGGCCTCGTCGAGCACGACGATCTCGAGGTCGTCCAGGCGCAGCGCGCCGCGGTTCATCAGGTCGATCGCGCGACCGGGGGTGGCCACGACGACGTCGACGCCGCTCTGCAACGCCTTCCACTGCGGGCCGACGGGCGCACCGCCGTACACGGTGAGGACGCGCGCGCCGAGCCGGGCGCCGTAGCGGCTGACGGCCTCGGACACCTGCAGCGCCAGCTCGCGCGTGGGAGCGAGGATCAGCCCGAACGGCGCCTCGCCGCGGGCCCGCTCGGGGCGCTGTTCGGCAAGCCGCTCGAGCATCGGGAGCGCGAACGCGGCGGTCTTGCCGGTGCCGGTGGCGGCCTGGCCCAGCAGGTCGCGGCCCTCGACGAGGGGCGCGATGGATTCGGCCTGGATGGGGCTGGGGTGGGTGTAGCCGAGCTCCTCCACCGCGGCCAGCAGCTCGGCACGCAGGGGGAGGTCGGAGAATCGGGGGAGGTGGAGGTCGGGCTGGTTGTCTTGCAAGGTCCCGTCGAGGGGCAGGGTCACAGATCGTCTTCCGTCGCAGTGAAACGGGAGCGCGAACGGCACTCCCGCGGGCGAGCCCGCGGGGCCTGCGGCACGATAACTACCTGGCCGGTGCGGTCTCTGGTGGACTTCAACGCGCCACCGACTGAACATAGTCCCAGGTGCCGGATCAACCCGCACACCCGCCCCGCTCTGAGCCCAGCGGAACGCCGGCAGCGCCTGGAGGCCGCGCCCTCGGCGATACGAACACTTATCGGGCGCGTACCGGGCGGTGGGAGTGTGGTGGTTGGATCGAAAGGTGCGGTTACTGATGTGGGACGTGGACCGCACCCTGCTCGTCGGCGGCGGGGTGGGGGTCGAGGCCTATGCGGCCGCCTTCACCGCCGTCACGGGGCTGCCGTGGGCCGGCGCCCTGATCGCCGCCGGCCGCACGGACCTCGAGATCACCCCGGAGCTGTTCGCGCTGCACGGCATCCCCGACGCGACCCCGCACCTCAACGGGTTCTTCACGCGCTACGCGTCCGAGTTCGATGCGCGCAGCCATCTCATGCGTGTGCAGGGGCGGCTGCTGCCCGGCGTTGCCGACGTCCTCGCCGCGCTGCACGCCCGTCCGGGTGTCGTGCAGACGCTCGTCACCGGCAACATCACCGCCATCGGGATCGCGAAGGTGGGGGTGTTCGGGTTGGAGCAGTACCTCGACACCACCATCGGGGCATACGGCGACGACCACGCGGTGCGCTCCGAGCTCGTGCGGCGCTGCAGGGAGCGGGCCGAGGCCGCGCATGGGCCGTTCGCCGACGAGGACGTACTGGTGATCGGTGACACCGTGCACGACGTCGCCGCTGCCCTCGCCGCCGGCGTGATGGCCGTGGGGGTGGCCACCGGGGCGACCCCGGCGGCGGCCCTCACCGCCGCAGGCGCCCACCACGTGCTCGACGACCTCGGGGACGTCGAGGGAGTCGTCGCCCTCCTGGCCGGCTGACCGGCTTTCCGTACCTGGCAACTCGCAACAGCCGGGTGCCGGTGTCCCGGGCACCCGGCTTGCGAGTCAGCGGATGGGGTCAGTCCTTGCGGTCGCCCGTGAGCCCCGCGCGGCGCAGAGCGTCGGCCATGGCGCTGTTGGCCAGACCCCCACCGGAACCGCCCGAGCCGCCGCCCTGCCGGCCTCCCCCACTGCGCCGGTCGCCGCCGCGGCCGCGCTGGTCGCCGCCCCGCTGTGTGCCCTTCTGGTCGCGCGGCCCGCCCTTCTGGTCGCGGGGCCTGCCCTTCTGGTCACGAGGGCCGCGGTCGCCGCCCTTCTGATCACCGCCGGTGCGCGGCTGCTTGGGGCTCACCTCGTCGTCGAGGCGGAGGGTCAGCGAGATCCGCTTGCGCGCCTCGTCGACCTCCAGCACCTTGACGCGCACGACGTCCCCGGACTTGACGACCTCGCGCGGGTCGCTCACGAAGTTCTTCGACATCGCCGACACGTGCACCAGTCCGTCCTGGTGGACGCCCACGTCGACGAACGCTCCGAACGCGGCGACGTTGGTGACCTGGCCCTCCAGCAGCATGCCCGGTCGCAGGTCGGCGATCTTGTGGACGCCCTCGGCGAACGTGGCGGTGCGGAACTCCGGGCGCGGGTCGCGGCCCGGCTTCTCCAACTCCGTGAGGATGTCGGTGACGGTCGGGAGGCCGAACGTCCCGTCCACGAAGTCGTGCGGCCGCAGCGACTTGATCTTCTGGGTGTTGCCGATCAACGTCGCGATGTCGGTCTTCGCCCGCTGCAGGATCCGGTGCACGACGGGATAGGACTCCGGGTGCACACCCGAGACGTCGAGGGGGTCCTCGCCGCCGCGGATCCGCAGGAAGCCCGCGCACTGCTCGAACGCCTTCGGGCCGAGCCGCGGCACGTCGGCCAGGGCGCGGCGGGTGCGGAAGGGCCCGTTGGTGTCGCGATGCTGCACGATCTGGGTTGCCAGACCCTCGGTGATCCCGGAGACCCGGCGCAGCAGCGGCACCGACGCGGTGTTCACGTCGACGCCGACCGCGTTCACACAGTCCTCGACCACGGCGTCGAGCGAGCGGGAGAGCGACGACTCGGGCAGGTCGTGCTGGTACTGGCCGACGCCGATCGACTTCGGGTCGATCTTCACGAGCTCGGCGAGGGGGTCCTGCAGCCGCCGTGCGATCGACACGGCCCCGCGCAGCGAGACGTCGAGGCCGGGCAGCTCGGCCGAGGCGAAGGCCGACGCCGAGTACACGGAGGCGCCTGCCTCGCTGACCACGACTGGGGTCAGCTTGAGGCCGGGGTTCTTCGCCGCGAGCTCCCGGGCGAGCTGGTCGGTCTCCCGGGAGGCGGTGCCGTTGCCGATCGCGACGAGGTCGACGTCGTGTGCGGCGGCGAGCTTCGTGAGGGTGGCGAGCGCGCCGTTCCAGTCGCGCCGCGGCTCGTGCGGGTAGATCGTGTCGGTGGCGACGACCTTGCCCGTGGCGTCGACGACGGCCACCTTCACGCCGGTGCGCAGGCCCGGGTCCAGGCCCATGGTCGCCCGGCTGCCCGCGGGCGCGGCGAGCAGGAGATCGCGCAGGTTGGACGCGAAGACGCCGATGGCGCCCTCCTCGGCGACGGTGCGCAGCCGCACCCGGATGTCGATGCCCAGATGCAGCAGGATCCGCGTGCGCCAGGCCCAGCGCACGGCGTCGCCGAGCCACTTGTCGGCCGGCCTGCCTCGGTCGGAGACGCCGAACGCGACGGCGATCGTGCGCTCGTAGTCGGTGACGGCGCCCGGCACCGGCTCCTCGGACCCGTCGTCGGGCTCCAGGGAGACGTCGAGCACCTCCTCCTTCTCACCGCGGAACGCGGCCAGGATGCGGTGCGACGGAAGTTTCGTGAACGGCTCGGAGAAGTCGAAGTAGTCGGCGAACTTCGCGCCCTCGGTCTCCTTGCCCTCGCGGACCTTCGTGACCAGGCGCCCCCGCGTCCACATCCGCTCGCGGAGACCACCGATCAGGTCGGCGTCCTCGGCGAAGCGCTCGACGAGGATCGACCTGGCGCCCTCCAGCGCGGCGGCGGCGTCGGCGACCTGCTCGTTGACGAACCCGGCCGCGACGGTGGACGGGTCCTGCGAGGGGTCGGCGAGCAGGGTGTCGGCCAGCGGCTCCAGCCCGGCTTCGCGCGCGATCATCGCCTTGGTGCGGCGCTTGGGCTTGTAGGGCAGGTAGATGTCCTCGAGGCGGGCCTTCGACTCGGCCGCCATGATCCGCGCCTCGAGCGCCTCGTCCAGCTTGCCCTGCTTGCGGATCTCGTCGAGGACCACCGTGCGGCGTTCCTCCAGCTCGCGGAGGTAGCGCAGGCGCTCCTCGAGCGTGCGCAGCTGCGTGTCATCGAGGGCCCCGGTGGCCTCCTTGCGGTACCGGGCGACGAACGGGACGGTGGCGCCACCGTCGAGCAGGTCGACGGCCGCGGCCACTTGGTGGGTCCGCACGCCGAGCTCGTCGGCGATGCGCTGCTGGATCGAGTGGACCGGGGTTGTCGACGGAGACTGCGTGCCTGTCACAGGAACATCGTCGCGGGCGCCCCCGCGCACGTCCGCGCGGGGGTCGCCCTTGTCACAACGACCGGTCACCTCCGGTCACGGTCTACCGAGGGGCGGGCACGGGTGGCGGCGAGTCGTCGGTGTACCCGGTACCGATCATGAGGTCGTAGTTGGTGAGTTCGGCGCTCCCGTCCGGTTGCACCAGCCGGGTCTCCCGGGCAAGCGGTCTGCCGGAGTCGGGGTCGATGATCAGGCGCGACTCGAACGTCCCGTTGCGGCTCTCGTCGATCACCGCCACGGCCTGGCCGGCACGGCCCTCGGCGTCCTGCACAGAGCCGAGGTCTCGCACCCCGGACAGGTCGTCGAGCATCCGGTAGGCCGCCGCCCGCACTCCGGGGCTGACCGGCATGTCCGTGATGATGTTGCTGCCGACGGCGAAGAGCCAGCGGTCCTGATCGGTGGGCATGTCACCGCCGCCCCCGTGGAACCGGTCGAGCAGCGCGGACCGCAGCTGGGCGGGATCCGTGGGAAGCGCGTCGATCTCCCGCTGGGTGACGTTGCGGTCCCCGAGGGCGAACGACTCCGAGCCGGTGCCGATGGGGTTGCCGAACGGCGGGCGTGCGCCGGCCGAGATCTCCAGGGAGCCGCGCTTACCGGCCGGCGCGGTGACCGTCCAGCTGTCCGGCTCGCCGTCCCGCCGCCAGGCGGCTCTGTCGGCAGGACCCAGGGGCTGCGCGCCGAGCGACTGGCTGATCCACCAGCTCGTCCCGTCGGGCGCCTGCGCGACCCAGGTCTCGGCCCTGCCGCGCTCGACCACCCGGTACCGGTTGTCCGCCGGCCCGACCTCGCTGATCACTCCCGACTCGGTCCGGTTGACCCAGTACCGGCCGCTTCCCTGCGCGGCGTCCTCCGCCCGCTCCGCGGCCACCAGGAGGATGTTCTGCCCACCGGGCTGGGCGGCACCGACCGGCGCGTTCACGGCAGGCGGGACCGGCGTGATACCCCCGAGGACCACGGTGACCACGAGCCCGGCAGCGGCGAGGCCTCCCACACCCGCCAGGGGCCACACCCACCGCCGATGTGCCGGCTGTGGACGTGCGCGCCTCACGGCCGGGTCGGCGGCACGCTGCAGCAGCCGCTGCCGGGCGCGCGCCAACGCCTCAGGGTCCTCCGGTGTCTCCGCACGCATCCCGGCGAGAAGCTCGATCTCGTTCACGGTGTCTCCTTCTTCTCGCTGTGCGGGTCGGACTGCGCCGGAAGTGCCGAACGGAGCCGCGCGCGACCCCTGCTCAGCCGGGAGCGGACGGTTCCGACGGGGATGCTCAGCGCTTCGGCGATCTCGGCGTAGCCGAGGTCGGCCCACGCGAACAGCAGCAGGACGTCGCGCTCCGTGCCGGGCATCGCGCCGAGCGCGGCGGCCAGTTCGCGGGAGAACCGGCCGGCGTCCACTCGTTCGGCGATGCGCTCGGCCATGCCCTCCATGACGGGGTCGCGCCCGGTGCGGGCGATGGCGCGGAAGCCGCGCTGTTCCTGGCGGTGGAAGCGGTGCAGCAGGTTGGTCGCTATCCCGAAGAGCCAGGGCACGACGGCCCGAGCGGGATCGAACCGGCCGCGCTGCTCGAACGCGGTGAGGAAGACCTCCGCGACCAGGTCCTCCGCCGTGCTCGCGCCGACGCGGCGCGCGCAGTAGCTGCGGATGGCGGCTGCGTGCCGGTCGAAGATCAGCGCGAACGCATCAGGCCGGGTCAGCGACGCGACGAGCACCGCGCTGTCGTCCGCGACAGCGGGTTGCTGGTTCTGCGAGACGTCCTCCTCGGACGGGACGAGCCGGAGCGGGGGCGGATGCGGTGGATCGTTTCCTACGAGCCGGGGTGCGGTCACACCCCTCCTTGCCCGATGTGCCGGATCCGGTTCCCGTCGTCCCGCTTGCGTCGACTCGCATTGCGGGCATGTGGTCGACAGTCCTTGCGCTGATCGCGAATCGCGGGCGATGGTCATGTCATGCGGCTGTGACGCAGATGACACGAGCGCCACTCACGCTCTTTCGAGGACCACAGGCCCGACCCGCGACTGCACCCCAAGACCTCCGGGAGCCGCCATGACCGTCGCACCCACCACCGGCACAGCAGCCGACGTCTCACCATCCGCACCAGCCGAGCCGGGCCGGCTCGCGGGCGGAGCGCTCGGCCTGCCCTCCGTCCTGTTCTGCATCGTCACCGGTGCCGCTCCACTGGCCGCGATGTTGTTCAACGTCCCCGTCGCCACGCTCGGTGGCGGGTACGCCTCCCCCGCCGCATTCATCGTCGCCACCGTCGCCCTGACGATCTTCTCGGTCGGCTACATCGCGATGTGCCGCCGCGTCACCTCCGCGGGCGGCTTCTACACGTTCGTCACCCGCGGCCTCGGCCGCGTGGTCGGCCTGGGATCCGGGCTGCTCATCGCGATCTGCTACATGGTCTTCGCCGCCGCGGTGACCGGGACCATGGGCTACTTCGCCTCCACCACCGTGGCGAGCTTCACCGGTGTGGCCCTGCCGGCCTGGGTCTACATGATCGCCGGGCTCGCACTGATGAGCCTCTTCGCCGTCTTCCACATCGAGCTGACGGCCAAGGTGCTCGGTGTGGCGCTCATCGCCGAACTGCTGGTGCTGATCGTGCTGGCCGTCGGAGTGTTCGCCGCCGGAGGCGCCGAGGGATTCTCCGTCGCCCCGCTGAACCCGGTGAACATCTTCGACAACTCCGCGGCGATCCAGGTCTTCGGCACCGGCGCCGCCGGCGTCGCTCTCTTCGCGGCGTTCTGGTCGTGGGTGGGCTTCGAGATGGCGCCGAACTACGCCGAGGAGACCCGCGACCCGCACCGGATCGCGAAGGCCGCGACGTACGGGTCGGTGATCGGGCTCGGCGTGTTCTACACGGTCATCTCCTACGTGTTCGTCACGGGCTGGGGCCTGAACGGCTCGGCCGAGGCGGTCAAGGCGCAGTACGCGGGCGAGACGGCGTCGGCGTTCTACCCGCTCACCGACCGCTACGTCGGGTCGTGGGCCACGGTGCTCATGGAGATCCTCATCGTCACCGGCTCGTTCGCCTGCGCGATGGCCTTCTACAACACCAGCGCCCGCTACCTGTTCGCACTCGGCCGCGAAGGAGTGCTGCCGAGCCCCCTCGCCCGCACGTCCTCCCGGCGCAGCCCCGTGATCGCCGCGATGACCGTGACAGTGCTCGTCGGGCTCTACTGCCTCGCGTTCGTGATCTACGACCCCAGCAACGAGGGTGCGCTGCTCAAGCTCGGCACGTGGTCGCCGCTGCTCGGCGTGCTCGGGATCCTCGCGGTACAGGCGCTTGTCTCCATCGCGATCATCCGCTACTTCCTCACCACGGCCCGTTCCGAGTTCCGCTGGTGGTCCACGCTCGTCGCCCCGATACTCGGTTTCGCGGCCATGGCGGGCGCGTGCGTACTGCTCGTCGTCAACCGCTATGACCTGGCCGGCGCGGGCGACGCCGCCTACATCAGGCTGCTGCCGTGGGTGGTGCTCGCGGTATTCCTCGCGGGAATGGCGGTGGCCGTGGTCTTGCGCAGCCGCTATCCCACGAGGTACTCCCGGATCGGCCAGTTCGAGGTCGCCGAAAGCGTGGACGCCCCATCCGACACACCGCAGGGAGCCACAGCATGACCGCCGTCGAGGACCATACCGTCGCCCCAACCAGCACAAGCCATCCGCTGGAGCCGCTCACCGGCGACGAAATCACTGCCGCCGTCCAGGTGCTGCGCAGCGCGCGGGGACTGACGGAGACAACCAGGTTCGTGTTCGTCACGCTGCACGAACCGTCGAAGGGCACGGTGTTCGACTGGTCTCCCGGCGACGAACCGCTACCACGGGAAGCGCACATCGTGCTCTACGAGCGCGGCCGGCGCACCACGTACGAGGCGGTCGTCTCGCTCACCGACGAGACGGTCGTGTCCTTCGAGGCCATCGAGGATGTTCAGGCGCCGATGATGGCGGAGGAGTTCGAGTCCTGCGAGAAGATCGTGCAGGCCGACCCGCGCTGGCAGGAGGCCATGCGGCTGCGCGGCGTCGAGGACTTCTCGCTCACCATGATCGACCCGTGGGCCTCGAGCTGGACGGGCCCGGAGGACCACCCGTCAGTGCGCCGGATCGCGCGTCCGCTGACCTGGGTGCGCTCGGCGCCGGGCGAGCACGGGTACGCCCGGCCCGTCGAGGGCCTGATCGTGGTGGTGGACCTCGACGCAGGTGAGGTGATCGAGGTCAACGACCACGGCGTCGTCCCGATCCCCGCGGCACCGGGCAACTACGAGGAGCCGTGGATCTTCGAGCCGGACAACGTCCCCGCGGTCGAGGCCTACCGCGACGACGTCAAGCCGATCGAGATCACCCAGCCGGAGGGCCCGAGCTTCACGGTGGACGGGCACGCGGTCGCCTGGCAGAAATGGCAGCTGCGGATCGGTTTCACCCCGCGCGAGGGGCTGGTGCTGCACCAGGTCGGCTATGACGGACGGCCGATCGTCTACCGGGCCTCGCTCGCCGAGATGTACGTGCCCTACGGCGACCCGGCGCCGACGCACCGCTTCAAGAATGTGTTCGACCAGGGCGAGTACGGCGTGGGCTGGCTGGCGAACCAGCTGACGCTCGGCTGCGACTGCGTCGGGCACATCGAGTACTTCGACGCGGTCGTCAACGACAACGACGGCGCCCCCGTCACGATCAACAACGCCGTCTGCATGCACGAGGAGGACGCGGGCATCGCCTGGAAGCACACCGACTTCCGCACCGGCGCGGTGCAGGTGCGGCGCAGGCGGCGCCTGGTGATCTCCACGATCGTCACCGTCGGGAACTACGAGTACGGGTACTTCTGGTACCTCTACAACGACGGGCTGATCGAGTACGAGATCAAGCTCAGTGGCGTCATCTCCACGGGTGCCATCGCGCCGGGCGAGACGCCCAAGCACGGCACGCTCGTCGCTCCGGGCCTCTACGGGCCGAACCACCAGCACTTCTTCTGCGTGCGGCTCGACATGAGCGTGGACGGTCGCGCCAACACCGTGGTCGAGGTCGACTCCGTGCCGAGCCCGCCGGGCCCGGACAACCCGCACGGCAACGCCTGGGAGGTGCAGCGCACCGTGCTCGCCAGCGAGGCGGTCGCGAAACGCGACACCGACGCGGCGCGGGCGCGGTACTGGCGGATCGAGAGCGCCGAGAAGACTTCTGCCCTCGGCGCGCCCACCTCCTATGCGCTGATGCCGGGATCGAACGTGCCCCCGATGTACTCGCCCGACGCGCTCTACGCCCCGCGGTCCGGGTTCACGGAGCACCAGCTGTGGGTCACCGCCCATGACGACTCGCAGCGCTTCGCGGCGGGCGACTACCCCGCTCAGCACCCGGGCGGCCAGGGCCTGCCCGTGTACGGGGCGGGCGACCGTCCGCTGGAGGGCACGGACGTGGTGGTCTGGTACACGTTCGGCGCCCACCACGTCGTGCGGCCGGAGGACTGGCCGGTGATGCCGGTCAGCACGGTGGGCTTCATGCTGAAGCCCACCGGGTTCTTCGACGGCAACCCCGCCCTGGACCTCCCGCCGACCACGCCCCACTGCCACAGCTGACCAGCCACCGCCGAGTGTCCCCGGGCGGAAGCGCGGGGGCACTCGGCGACGGCAGGGCCGCGACATGTGACTCATCGGCACGTGACCGGGGCGACTTCGCGCGTCGCCGGTGCCGAGGGCGGGGTTAGCGTCGCGGTCATGGCACAGGATGCGCCGGCGGCGGTCGAGATCCGGCACACCACGTCCGCCGACGGCACCACCATCGGGTGGCGCCAGCTCGGCACCGGTCCCGCGATCGTCGTCACGCACGGCGCGATCGCCACCGGCGAGCAGTGGCTTCCCGTCGCCCACGCTCTCGCCGACGAGTTCACGATGCTGCTCGTCGACCGCCGGGGCCGCGGTCTGAGCGGTGACGCCGAGGGCTACGACCTGAGCACCGAGATGGCCGACATCGAGGCCGTCCTCGCCGTGGCCGGGCCCGGGGCCACGGTGCTCGGACACTCCTACGGCGCGATCACCGCGGCGGCGACCGTCGCGGCCGGGGACGGTGCCTCGGCGCTGGTGCTGTACGAGCCCCCGCTGCCGGTGAACGGGCCGCTCACCGGCACTGCGATGGCCCCGCTCGCCGCGGCTGTCGCGGCCGGTGAGAACGAGCGGGCGCTGTCGATCATGCTGACCGACATCGTGCACACGCCGGAGGCCGACGTCGATGCCTTGCGGCAGACCCCGATGTGGGCCGAGATGGCCGCGCTCGCCCCCACGCTGGAGCGCGAACTGCGGGTCATCGACGGGCTGGCCGGCGACCTCGACCGGTTCACGACGATCCGGCAGTCCACCCTGCTGCTGCTCGGCTCCGACACGGCACAGCACCACGTCGACGCCACGCGGTTCCTCACCGAGCACCTACCCCGTGCCACGCTCGTCGAGCTTCCCGGGCAGGAGCACTTCGCCCAGGCCACCGCGCCCACACTCGTCGCCGACGTGGTGCGCTCCTTCCTCCGCAGGGCCTGACCGGGGGCACCCCACCTGCGCGACATGGACACACCTCGCTCAACCCCGGGCCGTCGGACAGCGACACGTGTCCATGTCGCGGCCCGCCCGTCAGGCGTAGGTGACCGTGCCCGAGGCGGACGGCGGCTGCCCCGCCACCCCGGCTGTCAGCTGCGTTCCGTCCGGCGTGCTGTCGGCGACGACGGGCGTGCCGGCGAACGCGGGCCGCTGCAGCCGGTAGGAGAACGTCCTGACCTGCCGTTCCGGGGCGAATCGCCGGGGCAGTTCCAGCAGGAGCAGCGCGAGCAGGGGCCCGTGCACGACCAGGCCGGGATAGCCCTCGACCCCGGTGACGTAGGGGTGGTCGTAGTGGATGCGGTGGGTGTTGTAGGTCAACGCGCTGAAGCGGAAGAGCATCGCCTCGTCCGGGTCCACCCGCAGCCGCCAGCCCTCCGGTGGGGCATCAGCGGCCTCGCTCGCGGCCGGGGCCTTCTCCGGAAGCCCGCGGGCCTCACCGGCCGGTTGGGAGCGGTAGGCGAAGTCCTGCTCCTCCACCAGCGCGAGCGCTCCGTCCCGCTCGAACTCGTGGCGCACCGTCACGAAGACCATCTCCCCGCTGCGCCCGCTCTTGGGAACGGCCGAAACCAGGGACGACCGGCGGGTGACCACGTCGTCGACGCGCAGCGGCTCCCGCACGTCCAGCCGGCCGCCTGCGAACATGCGGCGGCGGTGCGGCAACGGTGGCAGGAACCGGCCGTGAGCAGGGTGACCGTCCTCGCCGAGGTCGGCCTGGGCAGGGTGGTCGAGCAGGTGGAACCCGTGCCACAGCAGAGGCAGTGGGTCACCGGCCTTGCCCACGGGGCTCGGCTGGTCCAGCAGGGCGGCGAACGCCTCGGAGGGCCAGGCGTCGATCCGCGCCGTGGTCTCGACGGGCTCGGGTGCCCATCCGGTCAGGTGCTCAGCGAGGTCCACGTCCCGATCCTCGCCGATCGGCCGCCGAGCGGGCCACCCGCATGATCGCGACGAGCCGGACACGACGGCCGACGAAGAATCAGTCGCGCACCAGCAACGCCACGCACTCGAAGTGGTGTGTCATCGGAAACGCGTCGAACGCGCGCAGCTCCGCAAGGCGGAATCCGCGTTCGGCGAAGAGCGCCACGTCCCGGGCCAGCGCGGCGGGGTCGCACGCCACGTGCACCACACGGTCGGGAGCGCGGGCGCACAGCGCGTCGACCAGCTCACGGCCGAGCCCGCGGCGCGGCGGGTCGGCGACCACGACGTCCGGACGCGGCCCCAGACTGCCCAGGACCCGCTCGACCCGCCCCACCCGCCATCCCACCTGGGGCAGGTCGGCGAGAGCCGCCTTCCCGTCGGCGACGGCCTGCCGCGAGGACTCCACCACCGTGACCATGCCATCGGGCCCGACCTGATCGGCCAGCACGGAGGCGAAGAGCCCGACGCCGCCGTAGAGGTCCCAGGCGATGCCGCCCCGCGGCGCGTGCGCCCACTCGCCCACCACGGCGGCGAGGGTGTCCGGGAGTGCCGGGTGGACCTGCCAGAACACGCCGGGCGAGAGCTCCCAGTGCCGGCCTGCGGCCCGCTGGATCACCGGACCGTCGTCCCCGACGTGGACCAGCCCGTCGGCGTCGACCGCGACCTCGACCTCTGTGGCCGGTTCGAAGCCGTGCTCGAGCACAGGCGGCAGGGTTCCGGGCGGTGTGAGCGGGCAGTCCGCGATCGGCAGGACGTCGTGGCTGCGGTGCGCGCGCAGCCCGGCCCGCCCCTGCTCGTCGACGGCGAGGCGGACCCGGTGCCGCCAGCCCAGCGGCCCCCCGGGCAGCTCCTCGACGGGGACCCGCCGCTCGATCCCGGCGAGCCGGCGCAGCTGCTCGGCCAGGACGTCGGCCTTGAGGGAGCGTTGCGCGGCGGGGTCGGCATGCTGCAGGTCGCACCCGCCGCACCCGCCGGCACGGGCCCAGGAGCACGGGGCCTCGACGCGGAACGGCGACGCCTCCAGCACCTCCACGACGTCTGCGCGGCAGAACGAGCCGCCGCCGTCCTCGTTCACCACGGCCAGCACGCGCTCTCCCGGCAGCGCGTGCCGGACGAACACCACACGGCCGTCCGAACGCGCGACGCAGTGGCCGCCGTGCGCGATCGGTCCCACGTCGAGTTCGAGGATGCGGTCGGTCCAGTCCGTCCCGAGCGCCGTCGCGCTGCTCATAGGCGTCGGCGAGCCGGCTCCGCGGGTGCGGAGGGCGCGGCGGGCTCGGGCGGCGTGGCGGGCGGCGTGGCGGGCGACGCGGCCGACGGGGTGTCCTCGTGCGGCGGCACGGCCGCGTAGCCGCGCCGGGTGGAGCCGGGCGGTGTCTCGGGACGGCGCTTGACGCGCTCGGAGGACTCCAGCTGCCACGGCACGCTCGTGACCATCACCCCGGGCTGGAACAGCAGCCTGCCCTTGAGCCGGAGAGCGCTCTGGTTGTGCAGGATCTGCTCCCACCAGTGCCCCACCACGTACTCGGGGATGTAGACGGTGACGACGTCGCGCGGGTTGTCCGAGCGGATCCGCTTGACGTAGTCGAGCACCGGCTTGGTGATCTCCCGGTAGGGCGACTCGACCACCTTGAGCGGCACAGGCAACTTGCGTTTCTCCCAGTCGCGCATCAGCTTCTTCGTGTCGCTGTCGTCGACGTTGACGGTGACCGCCTCCAGCACGTCGGGCCGGGTGGCCCTCGCGTAGGCGACGGCCCGCAGCGTGGGCTTGTGCAGCGTGGAGACCAGTACGATGGCGTGGTTGCGGGAGGGCAGCACGGCGTCGGTCTCGCCGGCCTGGAGTTCCTCGGCGACCCGGTCGTAGTGGCGTCGGATGGCCTGCATCAGAACGAAGAACACGGCCATGCCCGCGATCGCGATCCAGGCGCCACGGGTGAACTTCGTGATGAGCACGATCACCAGCACGGTGCCGGTCATCGCCGCACCGAACCCGTTGATGGCCTGCGAGCGACGCATCTTGCGGCGCGCCGCGGGCTCGGTCTCGGTGGCGAGCAGCCGGTTCCAGTGCCGCAGCATCCCGAACTGGCTGAGGGTGAACGAGGTGAAGACGCCGACCGTGTAGAGCGCGATCAGCCGGGTGACGTCGGCCTGGAACCCGACGACCAGCACGATCGCGACGCCCGCCAGCACGAGGATGCCGTTGGAGAACGCGAGCCGGTCGCCGCGGGTGTGCAGCTGCCGCGGCAGGTAGCGGTCCTGCGACAGGATCGAGCCCAGCACGGGGAAGCCGTTGTAGGCGGTGTTGGCAGCCAGCACGAGGATCAGTGCGGTGACGAGGACCACGAAGAAGAATCCGGGGGCGAAGTTGTTGAACACCACCTCGGCGAGCTGCGCGACCAGCGTCTCCTGGGTATAGCCGGGCGGCGCGTCGGCGAACTGTCTGGCGGGGAACTCGGCGATCTGCGCGTGGGTGAGCACCGCGAGCGCGATGATGCCGGAGAACATGGCCACCGAGATGGTGCCGAGCAGGAGCAGCGTGGTGGCGGCGTTGCGGGACTTCGGCTTGCGGAACGCGGGCACGCCGTTGCTGATCGCCTCCACGCCGGTGAGCGCCGCGGCGCCCTGGGTGAAGGAGCGCAACACCAGGAGCACGAGCGCGAGGCCTGTGAACGCATCGCCCTCCGCCACCAGGTGCAGGTTCGCGCTGGGGGCCTCCAGGTTCTCCCCGAGCAGCAGGATCCGCGTCAGCCCCCAGATGATCATTGCGCCGACGCCGAAGATGAAGGCGTAGGTGGGGATCGCGAAGGCCGCCCCGGACTCCCGGACCCCTCTCAGGTTGACGGCCGTCAGGATGAGGATCGCCACCACGGCGAACTGCACTCTGTGTTCGCCCACGAACGGCACGAGTGCGCCGATGTTCGCCGCCGCCGACGAGATCGACACCGCCACCGTCAGCGTGTAGTCGACGAGTAGGGCGCTCGCCACCGTCAGCCCGGCCTTGGGCCCGAGGTTGACCGTGGCCACCTCGTAGTCGCCGCCGCCCGACGGATAGGCGTGCACGTTCTGCCGGTAGCTCGTGACCACGGTGAGCAGGACGACCACGACGGCGAGGCCGACCCAGGGGGCGAAGGCGTACGCGGCGACACCCGCCGCGGACAGTGTCAGGAAGATCTCTTCCGGCGCGTACGCGACCGACGACATGGCGTCGGAGGCGAAGACGGGCAGCGCGATGCGCTTCGGTAGGAGCGTATGGGCAAGGCGGTCGCTGCGCTGCGGCCTCCCGACAAGGACGCGCTTGACGGCGACGCCGAGCTTGGACACGTACAAAGCCTATGCGGTGGACCACGCGGCCACGCGATAGCGTTCCTTCCGCGATCCGGGGAGGCTTGCGTTGTACGTCGTCATCATGGGGTGCGGTCGCGTCGGGTCCTCGCTGTCGAACGGGCTGGAACGCCTCGGGCACGAGGTCGCGGTGATCGACCACGACCGTCAGGCGTTCCGCCGCCTCAGCCCCGACTTCCGTGGCAAGCAGGTGGTCGGCGAGGGCTACCACCGCGACGTCCTCATCCAGGCAGGGGTGGAGCGGGCCGACGCGTTCGCGGCGGTGTCCAGCGGGGACAACTCCAACATCATCTCCGCGCGGGTGGCCCGCGAGACGTTCGGGATCGAGCGCGTGGTCGCCCGTATCTACGACGCCAAGCGGGCCGCCGTCTACGAACGGCTGGGCATCCCCACCGTGGCCACGGTCCCCTGGAGCACCGACCGGTTGATGCGGATGCTGCTGCCCGACGGCGTGGCGTCGGCGTGGCGCGAGCCCACCGGCACCGTCGCGATCCTGCCCCTGCCCGTCCACGAGGACTGGGTCGGCAGGCCGGTACGCGAGCTCGAAGCGGCCACCGGCTCCCGCGTGGCGTTCATCGTGCGCTTCGGCACAGGAGTGCTCCCGAAGGGGGACACGGCGGTGCAGGCTGAGGACACGGTCTACGTCGCCGCCGTCTCCGGCACGGTCAGCGATGTCACGGCGGCTGCGGCGGCTCCGCCGCAGGAGGTATGAGGACGATGCGCATCGCGATTGCGGGAGCCGGCGCCGTCGGCCGTTCGATCGCCCTGGAGCTGCTGGAGAGCAAGCACCAGGTGATGCTCATCGAGCGCGAGCTCGCCAACATCGAGCCCGAGTCCGTCGAAGGTGCCGAGTGGGTGCACGCCGATGCGTGCGAGCTCGCCTCTCTCGAAGAGGCGGGCCTGGAGAGCTGCGACGTCGTGATCGCCGCCACCGGTGACGACAAGGTCAACGTGGTGGTCTCGCTGCTCGCGAAGACCGAGTTCGCCGTGCGCCGGGTCGTCGCCAGGGTGAACGACCCGCGCAACGAGTGGCTGTTCAGCGACAACTGGGGCGTCGACGTCGCCGTGTCCACCCCGCGGCTGCTGGCCGCGCTGGTGGAGGAGGCGGTGGCGGTCGGCGACCTCGTGCGGTTGCTCACGTTCCGCCAGGGGCAGGCCAACCTGGTGGAGGTCACGCTCACCCAGGACACGCCACTCGCAGGCCAGCCGGTGCGGTCGTTGAAGCTGCCGCCCGACTCGGCGCTGGTGGTGATCCTGCGCGGAGGCCGGGTGATCGTGCCGCAGGCCGACGATGCGCTGGAGGGGGGCGACGAACTGCTGTTCGTGGCCACGTCCGCGGTGGAGGAGGACATCCGCGCGGCGCTGGGCTACTAGCGCACCGGCGAAGGTCGATCAGGGCGTGGAAGGCTCCGGGGCGCGACGCGCGCGGCGCACCGCCCAGAACGTGCCGAGCAGCGCCACCCCGATCAGCGGATAGCCCATCGCCAGCCGGGCGACGCCGAGCCAGGTCTCCTCGTCGGCGTTGTAGAGCAGGCCCTGCACCACCACCCGGGCGGCGAAGACCAGGGTCCACAGCAGGCTCGCGAGCGTGTAGGCCCGCAGGAGGCGCCGGTCGCGGCGCCAGGACTGACCGTCGCCGTTGATTCCGTGCCAGATCACGCCCGCGAGCGGCCAGCGCACCAGCACCGACACCAGGAACGCGAGGCCGAGCGCCGCGCTGAAGAGCAGGCCCGGCAGGTAGAAGGCTCGCGCCTCCCCGGTGCGGTAGGCGATGAACGCGGCGACGCCCACGGCGAAGAGCCCCGACACGGCCGGCTGTAGCGCCTGCTTGCGGGCGACGCGCCAGATCGCGATGGCGACACCTGCCGCCAGCGCCGCGATCAGCGCAGCCTGCAACGCGAACAGCAGGTTGACGACGACGAAGACGGCGACCGGGATCGTGGAGGCCACGATGCCCTGCACGCCCCCCATCTGCTCGAGCAGGGTGGGGAACTCGCGCTGCGGCCTGTCTGCGCCGGGCTCCTGCTCCGGCGGTGGACCTGCGGTCACTGCGCTTCCAGGGTCATCGGGCTCCTACGGTCATTGGGACTGGCAGATCTCGTAGTACGGGTTGTAGAGCACCTTGTGCCCGTCGCGAACGGCGATCCGGCCCCGCACACGCATCGTGCGGCCCGGCTCGATGCCCGCGATGCGCCGGCGACCGAGCCAGATCAAGGTGACGCCCTCGGTGCCGTCGAAGAGCTCCGCCTGGAGGGACGCCTCCGCATCCTGGGGGCAGAACTCGACGCTCCGCAACCTACCCAACATGGTGACCTCTTGGCCGCGGGCGCACTCGGACGCCCGATGCGCCCCGGACTTCTCCGCGTCCTCGGACAGGTCCACGGCGTCGAGAACCTCGACGTCGCTCGTCAACTTGCGCAGCATGCGGCGGAACGCACCACCATCGTTGCTGGCCATGTCTCCCCCAGCTCGGTCGGTACCCATCGTCGGGCGCCGCTAACGTCATCAGAGTAACCCCCGAGAAACATTCGCGACGTGTCCGAGCCCTGCGCTGAATCACCGTATCGGCCCCCGCGTCCCGGCCCTGATCGTGGGGGCCCCGTGCGGGCCGTCGTGCTGCCCGGATCAGGCTCGGACGAGGTGTTCGTCCGGGCTGTTTTCGCCGTGCCGCTGCGTGCGCTCGGCATTGACCTGCAGACCGTGGTTCCACGTCCCGGGGGCGACGTGGTCGCCGGCTACCGGGCCGGGCTGGACGCCGCGCTCGCCGGTCCCGGACCCGTCCTGGTGGGTGGTATCTCACTCGGCGCGCACGTGGCCGCGATGTGGGCGATCGAACAGCCTTCCGGCTCCGGACCCGCAGGACTCCTGCTCGCACTGCCGGCCTGGACCGGGCCACCGCGCGACGCCCCGGCAGCGCTGACCGCGCGGGCCACCGCGGCATACGCCCGCGCCGGCGGGGTGGAGGCCGCGGTGGCCGCGGCCCGGGCGGGTTCGCCGCCGTGGCTGGCGGCGGAGCTGGCCAGGGCTTGGCCGCGCTACGGCACGGGGCTCGCCGACGCGCTCGACGCCGCGGCGAGCGAGCCGGCGCCCGACGCGGCCGGTCTGCGCTCGCTCACCGTCCCCACCGGGATCGCCGCGCTCGTCGACGACCCGGTGCACCCGCTCGCGGTGGCCGAGCACTGGTGCGCTCAGATGCCGCGCGCGGCTCTGGTGAGCGCGCCACTCGCGGCGTTCGGCGCCGACCCCGCCGTGCTCGGTCGCGCCGCCGTGCTCGGATATCTGCGCGCGGCCCACGGCCGGGCCCAGGAGCGCGCTGAACGCTCCTAGTCGGGCCTGCGGTGCCGGCCGCTGGGTCGGTCCCGGTCGACAGGCGGCACGAAGACCTTCAGCGGCATGGTCACCGGCGTGCCGTCGCCCGCCTCCGGGGCGGCATGCCTGCCCCGACCACGACGAGCGAACTCGGCCGAGGCGGCAGGCGGATCGGCGTCCGTGACGAACGAGAACTCCTGGGTGAACGGAGCCTCGCGCACCTCCGTGTGCCACTCGCCGCCTGCCGCGCCGTCCACGACGTCGTCGGAGGGCTCGACGGCCCGCCACCTGCCACTGTTCGACGGAGCCGCGTACTCGGGCTCCGCGGCGTAGCCGGACGACCTGCCGTACTCGGGCTGCCCGGTCGGGTCGGGCTGCTCGCCGTAGTCCGACCGATCGCCGTACCCACGGGATGCGCCGTACTCGGACCGCTCCCCCGATCCCGGCGTCTCGTAGTAGCCGGAGGAGGTCGGTGCGGCGTACTCGCCGGTCTCGACGAGGCGATCCTCGCGGAGCGCCCGGCGCCCACCGCCCGACGGCGCCGGGTCGACCGGCTCGGGGACGGCCCGCAGGTCGGGGCGGGACTGCTCGCTCTCCGCTGCCCGACGCCGGGGCGTGGCCACATCGCCGTCGACGTGGCCGTTCCTGCCGCGGGACCACGGCGCATCCGCCGGCCCGTCGGCCGCCGGACCCGCGTGGTAGCCGTCCGCGAGCGGCCAGGGGTCGGTCGGCGCGTCCATCCCGGGGTCGGATGCATGGCCCCGTGCGAGCTCGGGACGGTCGGCCCGGCTCGCCCACGACTCCGGAGCGTCGTCCATGCGCGGGTCGAGCGCCCAGGGCTGGGTCGGGAAGCCGCCCACGGACCCGGACGTGCGCTGGTGGCCGCCCGACTCCTGCACCTGGTTCGGCCGGGCGACCGGCCGCCAGGACCCGGTATCGGTCCGGTTCGCCGCGGCCTGCTCGGCCGGGTCAGGGGGCAACGGGCCCCAGATCTCGGTGGGGGCGTCGGCGAAGTCGTCCGGCTCACGGCCGGCGACGACGCCGTCATCCACGTCGGCGATGCGCTGGACCGGATCTGCCCACAGCGGAGCGCCGGCCCCGGCATCCGGCCGCGGCACCTGCCCGTTGCGATCGCGCCCCGGCGCCGCAATCTCCGCACCCGGCTGGGGGGTGTAACCGTTCTGGTTCCAGGCGGCCGGCGGAGCGACCTCACGCGGAGCAGGGCCGGGCCGGCCGGGTTGCCGCGGGCGCGGAGCCGGCCGGACGGCACCGGACTGCTCGCCGAGCCGGACGGCGCCGGACTGCTCGGTGACCGGCGGAGTCGGCGCCTGCGCTTGCACCGGACGTTCCGGAGCGCCGGACGGTACGGCCACAGCGCCGGACGGCGCTGAGGCGGCTGCCGGTGAGGACGCAGCAGCCGCGGCCTCCTCCTGCGCCTGCGCGGCCTCCGCCTCCGCCTTGGCGGCTGCCGCGGCAGCCATCGCCTCGGCGAGCGGCTCGGGCACCACCAGCGGCAGCACCGTGCGCACCGGATAGGGCGCCCTCCCGCGCACCACGACCGTGGCTCGCAGCATCCGGCGCAGCTCGAAGTCGAGCGTCTCGGCGTGGTCGGCCGGCCCGGTGGCGACGCCGTAGAGCATCCAGCGTGGCCCGTCCACGCCGATGAACACGGACTTCGCCCCACCGGAGTTGGCGTGCAGCTCCCGGCCCCACGGGCCCGGGAACGACCGGACGGTGGCTCCGCCTTCGCGCAGCGACGTGTCGATCTCGCGGGCCAGCTCGGGCCACAGCTTGGACGACTTCGGCGCCGCGAGCGCGCTGACCGACAGCCGGCCCTCGGGCAGTGCGACGTGCACGGCCTGCATGCGCCCGTTGGCCGTGGGCTCGACGGCCACGGTGCCGCGCTTCGGCACCGGCACCTGTACCGCGCCGAAGTCCACGACGCCGCTCGCGTCGGTTGCCTCCGGGTCGAGGTCGTCGCCGTCGTACGGTCCGACGCCCGGCGACATGTCCTCGACGCTGTCGTCGACGCCGTCCTCGCGCTGGTCGAGGGCGAGCGCCCCACCGCCGCGCGGCTCGTCGAGAGCCTGCTCGGTGGCGACGGCCAACCGGTTCCGGCGGGCCACTAGCGCGCCTCTCCGACGCCCAGCCGCTCGTGTCCTCCTGTGGACCCGTGCCCGCCCGTCCCGCGCTCTGAGCCGGGCAGCTCCTCCACCTCGACGAACCGCACGTGCTCGACCTTCTGCACGACGAGCTGTGCGATCCGGTCACCGCGGCGCAGCCGCAGTTCCTCGCGGGGATCGTGGTTGATCACGCATACCAGGATCTCGCCCCGGTATCCGGCGTCGACAGTGCCCGGTGCATTGACGATCGACAGGCCTGTGCGTGCCGCGAGCCCGGACCGCGGATGCACGAACCCGGCATAGCCCATCGGCAGCGCGATCGCGACGCCGGTGCCGACTACCGTGCGCTCGCCGGGTGGGAGCACGACGTCGGTCGTGCACCTCAGATCGACTCCGGCATCGCCCGCACGCGCGTAGGAGGGCACCGGGAGAGCAGGGTCCAGCCGGGTGAGCAGCACCTCGACCGGACACCCGGGCAGCGATGCTGCCGGCGATGCGGTGGGCGGCTCGTGCTGGGGAGCATCGACGGGGCCGGGCACGACGGGCGAGGCTACCCTCGGCTCCCGTGAACGAGCATCCGTCGCCGGGCGCGCCTGCGACGTCCGGCACTTTCCGGTTCGACGAGCGGTTGTCAGTGCCGCTGTGGTGGTACCTGCCGGCGATCGGAGTGGCGATCCTGCTGGGTGCCGAGATCCACATGGGATACCCGGGCATCCGGTCGTGGATCGGCTACGCGATCTTCATCCCGCTGTTCGTGATCGCGCTGTTCTGGCTCGGGCGGATCCGGGTGCGGGTGACGGACACCGAACTGCAGGTGGGCGATGCGCGGCTGCCGCTGCGTTCCATCGGCCGCATCGAGATCGTCCCGAAGGACCGTAAGCAGATGGCGCTCGGACCGGAGCTGGATCCCGCCGCGTTCCTCATGCTCCGTGCCTGGGTGGCTCCCGTCGTGCGGGTCGAGGTCACCGATCCGGACGACACCACCCCGTACTGGGTCTTCAGCGTCCGCAGCCCGGAGGCCCTGGTCGCCGCGCTCCAGCGGTGAGATGACGCGGCGACGCGCTGCGCCCGGCGCCGGAACGCCGCCCCGAAACGACGCTGCCCCGGACCGGAATGCCGGTTCGGGGCCGTGTCGGTCGGGCGGCGCCGGTGTTGTGGCGCCGCCCGTTGAGCGCCGGGTTGACCGGCGCCACTACATCGGGCCGTCGAAGCCCGTCGAGCGGACGCTGTGCCTCGTCGTCACGCAGCCTGAGTCATCAGGTAGCCCGAATGGTCGGGCGGCCTGGATCGTCAGGCGGCGCAGTCGCGGCAGATGTACTGCGAGCCGTTGCTCTCGGCCAGCCTGCTGCGGTGGTGCACCAGGAAGCAGCTTGCGCAGGTGAACTCGTCCGCCTGCTTGGGCAGCACCTTGACCGTGAGCTCCTCGCCGGACAGGTCGGCGCCGGGCAGCTCGAAGCTCTCCGCCGTGTCCGACTCGTCGACATCGACCACGGACGACTGGGCCTCGTTGCGACGAGCCTTCAGCTCGTCGAGAGAGTCCTCGGCCAGATCGTCGGTCTCGTTGCGCCTGGGCGCGTCATAGTCGGTCGCCATCGTTCCCACCCTCTTAACACACCTGTCGTCTTCGTGCGGCTGGACAACGCGGCAGCGCTGGGCTTTGTGCCCAGCATTGGAGTGACGCGCGTCTCAGCTGAGCCCGGGCCATGACTGGATCGGATATAACGCCGTCAAGTGCTCGGACTCCCCCGGGGCGCAGAGGGTAGCCCAGGGTGTCGACACGCGCCCGCTGCCCCGCCGTGCACACGCAGGGCCATTAGGGTGCCCGTCGTGGCACTCTCCTCCGACCGCGGCGTCACCGGCGGCACGCGGTCCGTCCCCGACGCCCATCCCGGAGCAGACGCAGCCGTTGTCGGCGCCTGGCTGGCCGAACGCCTCGGCGACTCCGCGTGGCTGCAGAGCAGCCTGCGCCCGATCGGTGCCGGCCGGTCGAACCTCACCTATCGTGTCGACAGCCCGGCGGGCGCGGTGGTGCTGCGCCGCCCGCCGGTCGGGGAGGTCGCTGCCACAGCCCACGACATGGGCCGTGAGCAGCGCGTGATCTCCTCGCTGGCGGGCACGCCCGTTCCCGTCCCCCGGGTGCTGGCGACCTCGGCGGGCGGGCCGCCGGTGGACGCGCCGTGTTTCGTGATGGAGCTCGTGGACGGGGTCGTCCCGCTCGGCGAGCTGCCGCCGGGCTGGGCCACCACGGAGGACGAGCGCAGGCGCGCGAGCCAGGCGCTGGTCGACGTGCTGGTCGCGCTGCACGCCGTGGACCCCGACGCGGTCGGGCTGGGTGACTTCGGCAGGCCGGATGGCTTCATGGCCCGCCAGGTGCGGCGCTGGAACACCCAGTGGGAGCAGGCCCGGTCCGCCGGGATCCCGGTGACCGAGGAGACGGTCTCGGAGCTGACCAGGCTCGCCGACGCCCTGGCCGCCGCGCTGCCCGCCACCCAACGTCACACGATCGTGCACGGCGACTACCGCATCGACAACTGCCTGTTCGACGCCGCCGACCCTGGCCGGATCCGGGCCGTGCTCGACTGGGAGCTGTCGACGCTCGGCGACCCCCTCGCCGACCTCGGGTTGCTCCTCGTCTACTGGCGCGACGCCGACGAGCACCCGATCTGGCAGGCGTCGCGGCACATCCCGAGCCCGACGCAGCTGCCCGGGTTCCTGGATCGCGCCGACGTCGCGCGCGCCTACGCCGCGGGATCGGGCCTCGATCTGGAACCGCTGCCCTGGTACGTGGCCTTCGGCGCGTTCAAGTTGGCGGTCGTGCTGGCCGGGATCCTGGCGCGGGTGCGCGCGGGGATGGTGCCGGCGTCCATGGGTGCCGGGCTGGAGGGCAGCGTCGACCCCCTGGTGGCACTGGGGCACCACGTGCTCGCCGAGGGTCTGTCGTGACGACGGGCGGAACGGCGCGCCGCCTGCGGCCCTACCAGCGGCGCAGACGCGGTCCCGTCGTGATCGTGGTGTCGGTGCTCGCGGTCGCCGCGGTGGTCGTGTGGGCCACGGTGCTGGTGAACGCCTCCGGTCCGGCGGGCACCGCGCAGTGCCCGGTGCCGGCGACCGGTCCGCTTCCCGGCCAGGTCGTGTCGTCCGACGAGATCATCGCCATCCCGCCCGTGCCGCCGGCGTCCGTGCAGGTGCGCGTGCTGAACGCGGGCGGGCAGCGCGGTCAGGCCAACCTGGTCGCCGCGCAGCTGGGCGACCTCGGTTTCGGCGAGGCCGCGCCGCCCGCCAACGACCCCTTCTACCCGGACGAGAACCTGGAGTGCAGCGCTCAGCTGCGCTTCGGCTCCACCGGCGAGGCCGCGGCCAGCACGCTGGCGCTGGTACTGCCCTGCGCCGAGATGGTGCGCGACGGGCGCACCGAAGGCACCGTCGACCTCGCGGTCGGCACCGCGTTCGGCGACATCCACCCCAGCGCGCAGGCGCAGGACGTGCTGGACCAGTTGTCGGTGGCCCCGACCGGGGGCACGGACGGCTCCGCCAACGCCGACCCGAACGCCGACCCGAACGCGGCGGACGCCCCTCGGGCGCCGCAGGTGGACCCCACGCTGCTCGAGGAAGCCCGCAGCGCGAGCTGCTAGGAGGTGCTGAACAACTCCGCCCGTAGCGAGCGGTGATCCGGGTGCAGTGTCCTTGCGGGACACCCGCACCCGGGCGATCGCAAGGCGGAGGAGGGGCCGATACCGCTGTTGTATCGGGCCCGACGACAACGCCGCGAGGGCGCCGCGCAGTAGGGCCGAGTTGGTCAGCGCGCTCCTCGGGCCGGATCCGGGTGGCGTCAGACCGACGCCGCTCCGTGCTTGCGGATCAGCGCGGCGAGTTCCTCGGCGATCCCCGGGGTCGCGGCGAAGAGGGCATCGGCACCGAGTCCGTCGTCGGGCGGGACGCTGCCGGTCGGGCCGGGAGTGCGCACCACGGCGCCCGCCTCGGTGGCGATGAGCGCGCCCGCTGCCCAGTCCCACCAGCTGCACCCGTGCTCGAGATACGCGTCCGCCCAACCGGCTGCCACGGCGCACAGGTCGAGCGCCGCCGAGCCGGTGCGCCGTACGTCGCGCACGAGTGGCAGCAGCTCACCGATCATGCGCACCTGGCGCACCCTGCGTTCGGCGCGGTAGGAGAAGCCGGTGGCGAGCAGCGAGAGCGAGACGTCGGACGCGGCGGAGACCCGCAGCGGCTTTCCGTCGCAGGTGGCACCGCCGCCGACCGCCGCGCTCCACAGGCGCCCCGACGCCGGCTCGATCACGGCCCCGGCGACGGACTCGCCGTCGCGCACCGCCGCAACCGACACCGCGTACCAGGGCATGCCGTAGAGGAAGTTGACGGTGCCGTCGATGGGGTCGACGACCCAGAGCGTCCGTGAGCCGTCGGCAGTGCCGCCGTGCTCCTCCCCCATCACCGCGTCGCCGGGCCGCAGCTGCGCGACCCGGTCCCGGATCAGGGTCTCCAGGGCATGGTCGGACGCCGTGACCACGTCTGTGGGCGTGCTCTTCGTGGAAACACTCCGCTCCGACCCCTCGGGCCCGTGCTCGTCCCACGGACGGGGCAACCCACGTAGGTGTTCGGCCGCCTCCCGGACGAGGCGCTCGGCGATGCGGCGCAACTCTTCCGGGTCGTCGGCGGACGTCGTTCCGGGATCGATCGGTGCGGTCGGACGGGCCTCGTTCACGGACATCATCCGACCACACGGCACGTCAGAGTGACGTGGTTGTACCCGAGCAGACACGGATCGTTGACGATTCGCGTGGCGAGGCGCGGACGTCCGGAGCACACGCAGTTACAATGACGCGGTACCCCGATGCGGGATGGCCTCCAAGAAGCACCAGGACGGCGATCCGGCGCGGTATCCGACAACATCTCGACCTGCAGCCGGATCTCATACGCGTCCCGGCGCACCGCAGAGCGCACCGTAGCGAGAGGGCCTAGTGGCAGCCGCAGACTCCGCAACCCGCATCGACTCGTCAGTTGAGACGACGAGTCCCGCACCCGCACGTACCCGTTCACGGACGGGCGCGTCCGCCAAGACCGCGACGAAGTCGCCGCGGTCACGCACGGGTACCCCGGCGAAAAAGAACGGGGGCCCCGCCCGAAAGGCGGCCGGCGATCCCGCGGGCGAGGGCGAGCCCACCGATCTCGAGGGCGCCGACGTCGAACTCGACGGCGAGCCCACCGACCTCGAGGAGGTCGACGTCGAGCTCGACGCCGACCTGGTCGGCGACGTGGCCGAGGGTGGTGACGCCGCGGCGGACGACGACGAGGACGACGACGAGGACGACGACGAGGTCGCCAACACCGGCGCCAACCGTCGTAGCCCCGCCCAGCGGGAGCGCTCCTCCACCCCCCAGAAGTCGGGCGACTTCGTCTGGGACGAGGAGGAGTCGGAGGCCCTGCGGCAGGCCCGCAAGGACGCCGAGCTCACCGCCTCGGCCGACTCGGTGCGCGCGTACCTGAAGCAGATCGGCAAGGTCGCACTGCTCAACGCCGAGGAGGAGGTGGAGCTCGCCAAGCGCATCGAGGCCGGCCTCTACGCCGCCGAGCGCATGCGCCGCTCCATCGACGCAGGCGAGAAGGTCTCCCCTCAGCTGCGCCGCGATCTACGCTGGATCGTCCGCGACGGCGAGCGCGCCAAGAACCACCTGCTCGAGGCCAACCTGCGACTCGTGGTCTCGCTGGCCAAGCGCTACACCGGCCGCGGCATGGCGTTCCTGGACCTCATCCAGGAGGGCAACCTCGGCCTGATCCGCGCGGTGGAGAAGTTCGACTACACCAAGGGCTACAAGTTCTCCACGTACGCCACCTGGTGGATCCGGCAGGCCATCACGCGCGCCATGGCCGACCAGGCCCGCACCATCCGCATCCCGGTGCACATGGTCGAGGTCATCAACAAGCTCGGCCGCATCCAGCGTGAGCTGCTCCAGGACCTGGGCCGCGAGCCCACCCCGGAGGAGCTGGCCAAGGAGATGGACATCACCCCGGAGAAGGTGCTGGAGATCCAGCAGTACGCCCGGGAGCCCATCTCGCTGGACCAAACCATCGGCGACGAGGGCGACAGCCAGCTCGGCGACTTCATCGAGGACTCCGAGGCGGTCGTCGCGGTCGACGCGGTGAGCTTCACGCTGCTGCAGGACCAGCTCCAGTCGGTGCTCGCCACGCTCTCCGAGCGCGAGGCGGGGGTCGTCCGGCTGCGGTTCGGCCTCACCGACGGGCAGCCGCGCACTCTCGACGAGATCGGCCAGGTCTACGGGGTCACCCGCGAGCGGATCCGGCAGATCGAGTCGAAGACGATGTCGAAGCTGCGCCACCCCTCGCGGTCGCAGGTGCTGCGCGACTACCTGGACTGACACACTCGATCGAACCGCCGCCGACCTGCCGTTTCGGTAGGTCGGCGGCGTTGTCTCGCAAGCACGACGCTCTGACCGCAAGGTCGTTGATGAGCGCAGAAGGCCCCTGCCGGGATGACCGCCCCGGCAGGGGCTTTCTCGTCTGCGCGGCGGCTACGGGTCGCGCCCCGGCGCGAGCCTTTCGGGCTGATCACCGCCGCACTTGGAGGTGCATGGCCTCAGGGGCAGCCGGTCACGTTGCTGCAGTTGTTGGGCTGGTTGGCCGCCACGGTGCTGCTGGTGAGTGTGACCGTGCCGCCGGTCCGGGCGATGCCGCCGCCGTCGGCGCCGGTTCCCACTGCTCGGTTGGTGATCACCGCGACGCCCTGCAGGGTGGTGGTGCCCCCACTGAGGATGCCACCACCACGGGCGTTCGTTCCGGTTGCGGTATTACCCAGGACCTGGCTGTTGGTGACGTTCAGCGTGCCGCTGCTCCACAACCCGCCACCGCTCGAGTTCGAGCCGTTGACGATGTTGTTGAGGACCGGACTGCTGGTCAGGTTCAGGGTGCCGGCGTTCGTGAGCGCCCCGCCGAACGCGTTCGGGCCGGTCGCGTCGTTGCCGTCGACCCGCGTACCGTTCAGCGTGACCGACCCGTTGAGGACGACGATTCCGCCGCCCGCAGATGTGGCGATCCCGCCGGTCGCGTGATTGCCGGTCAGAACGCTGTTGGTGAAGGTGGTCGTGCCATTTCCTTGGTTGTTGAAGGCACCCCCTTGGCCACCGGTGTTGTTGCTGAGGGTGCTGCTGTCGATCGTGACGGTGCTGCCCTGGTTGAGGATCGCGCCGCCGCCCACGGAGGTGGCGGTGTTGCCGGTGACGGTGCTGGCAAAGAGTGACAGGCGGCCGCCGACGCTGACGAAGATCGCACCGCCGTTGGTGGCGCGGCCATTGCGCAGTGTCAGATTGTTCAGGGTGAGGTCGCCCGTTCCCGCGATGTTGAAGAACCGGAAGAGCGTGGCGGACGAACGGGTGATCGTCGCGCTGTTGCCGTTGATGCGTATCGGCGTGGTGATGGCCGCCAAACCGTCTTCGCCCCCGGCCGGTGTGCTGAGCGAGTAGGTGCAACCAGGGCTGAGATTCAGAGTGCCACCGCCGGCTGTGTTGGCGGCGACGACCGCGCTCTGCAACGCGGCCGCATCGCACGGCACGAGGGTCTGTGCGACCGCGGTCGCGGGCAGGCCCACCAACACCCCGCCCATCACCACCGTCCCGGCCAGGAATCGACGAGCGCGCATGAAGGACCGTCTTTCAGTTCCAGGGGTCGGGCAGACGCCGCACACCCGCGATCAGCTGGACGACGAGCACGCTAACCACGACTCTGCGCAGACGATCGAGCCTCGCCACGGCAATCATTCGATAGAAACCCCAGTTCAACCCACCGGAGGACGACCGGCCGCCGCGCACCGACGGACGGTTCAGACGATTGCGGACCCGGTCCGCCGCCATCGGTTCCCATGTCCGGGAGCTCCCAATCGCCTCTACCTCCATCACCAGTTCGTCCGCCCGGTCGCCGGTCACGTCGGCGCGGGCAGTCCGGCGGGGATGACGTCACGTGGCGGAAGTGGTGCCGCTCGACGGCCTCCCGGCAGGTCGGCTCGGATAGATCGTCCGTTGCAGAACGGAAAGCGGCCGAAGAATGCCGAGAAAGCCCGACGACAGTCACGAATGAACCCCCGGGACACAACCCCACACAAGGAGCGGTAGTGGAAACCCCGCCACTCCCGAAACGCCGCCGAAATCGGGTGTTCCAGTGCACTACAGCACACCGGAACGGTGATTCATTTCCCGCGGTTCGGCCGTGTCAGCGGCGTGCGGCCGCACACATGCGGTACCGCGCGCGAGGCTCGGTCCAGCAGAGATGCACTGTTCCGGCGGCTCTTCGAGCCCGACGTGCACCGGCTGCGCGAACGTCGAGATGCAGGCCATAACGAATGATCGGCAATGCCATGCGCCGAATTTCCGCACGCCCACCGGAGCGCGGACCTGACCTACACTTGCCGGCAGTCATTCTCGAGGAGGAATTTGTGAAGGTCCGTGAGAATCGGACGCGCCGGTCACAGCACACACTCACCCTGTTGGCCACGATCGGCGCGGGAAATGCGTTCGAATGGTACGACTGGAACGTCTACGCCACGTTCTCGGTGTTCTTCGCATCCCAGTTCTTCACCAACACCACCCCCGGCAGCGCACTACTGGCCACCCTCGCCGTCTTCGCCGTCGGATTCATCGCCCGGCCCTTCGGCGGCCTGCTCTTCGGCTGGCTCGCCGACCACACCGGACGCCAACCCGCCATGACCCTCACCGTGGCCGTCGCCGCAGCCGGCAGCCTCATCATCGGCCTCACCCCCACCGCAGCCACCATCGGCATCGCCGCCCCCATCGTGCTGCTACTCGCCCGGCTCATCCAAGGCCTCGCCCAAGGCGGCGAACTCCCCTCCGCCCAGACCTACCTCGCCGAAATCGCACCCCCCACCCGCCGCGGCCTCTGGTCCAGCCTCATCTACTTCTCCGGCTCCCTGGGCACCCTCGCCGGCACCATCCTCGCCGCCGTACTCGCCGGCCACCTCACCCACACCGACATGATCGCCTACGGCTGGCGCATCCCCTTCCTCCTCGGCGGCCTCATCGGACTCTTCGCCGTCGTCATGCGCAAACGCATGGCCGAAACTCCCGTCTTCGCCCACGCCACCACCGGACCACGCACCCCGATCCGGCGACAATTCTTCGCCCACCCCACACTCCTGCTCCGCGTCATCGGCCTCACCGCAGGCGGCACCGCCGCCTTCTACCTCTGGGCGGTCGCCGCCGCCCCGTTCGCCATCCAGCAACGCGGCACCGACCCCTCCGGCGCCCTCTGGGCCGCCACCGCCGCCACGGTGCTGTACATCCTGGTGCTGCCGCTGTGGGGAGCGCTCTCGGATCGGATCGGCCGCCGCGCGATCTTCGTGATCAGCGTGGTGCCGCTCGGGGTGCTGCTCTTCCCGTTGGAAGGACTGATCCAGGGCCAGGCCTGGCAGTTGCTGGTGGCAATGGGCGTGTCACTACTGCTGGGGGCGGGCGCGTCCGCCATCGCTCCGGCGTTGTTCGCGGAGATGTTTCCCACCGGCATCCGCGCCGTGGGCTTCGGTGTGCCCTACTCGCTGGCCATCGCACTGTTCGGCGGCACCGCGCCTTATCTCCAGGCGTACTTCGACCAGCGCCACGAGACCACAGCCTTCTACTGGTGGGTGATCGCGCTGATCGCCGTTTCCCTGGTGACGATCGTGCTGTCACCGGAGACCCGCGGCCGCGATCTGAACACCGTGCCGTGACGCGTGGGGGGTCCCACATGCGCGCCGCCGACCGGGCGTAACCGGTGCGCGGTCGGCGGCAGGCTTTATGTCCGCTCGGCGGCTTCGCAGAGAGCCGGCGGACCGTGATGGCGTTACGTGGCGGCGTTCCTCTCCCGCTTGATCGCCTTTCGCATGGCCGCAGGGCTCTGCCCCGCCAGCACGGTGGAGGCCAAGGACTCCCGCACCTGGCGGGCGGTCATGTGGCCCCGACCCTGCGGGCCGAGGTAGCGCTCGCCCTCCGGGCCCTCCCGGTACTCGAGGCTGGAGGTCACCGGGTAGTACCGCGTGGCCTTGCCCCGCCGGACCGCCTCCCACCACTCCTTACGCACGGCCAGATTGCACGACTTGCACTCCAGCCTGCGGATGAAGAGGCCGCTCGATTCGTCCACATCGGAGAACACGATGCCGGCCTCGCGGATCGTGGGCCACCAGTGACGGCCACGCTCGCGACAGATCAGGACACCATCCGGCGACCGGTCGACGTAGGCGTCGACGTCGTCCTGGTCCATCTGGAACCAGCCGCCCGCTGCGTCCGCCTGCTCACCCTGAATCGACAGGGGCAGCTTGCTCACATTCGTCTCTGCCATATCTCCTCGACGGTTATCACCCGTAGCGTTCAGTCAGTCGGCGTCAGCTTCACACTGCCCGCCAGCCAGACCATGGTATGAGCAAGCTGTACCCCCTCTACCAGCGAGTGCCCATCTCATGTCTCGTGATTCTGATTGCATTGCTCGAGAACCGGTGATCTTGGTGGACGGGGCCGGTCGGGGACAAGTCGATCAGCGCCATCCGTTTGTCGAATGCCGGCCGGTCACCGCCCCGGAGACCGTCGCGCTGCACGGAGGCGATCGCACCGGTAAAAGTCACGGGCAGGGCAACCGGAGCCGGTGTGTTCGGCAGGGGCGAGGAGGGGCTCCCGCACGAGATGATGGTCAGCTCCCGTCCCCTCGCCGGCGTGGTTTGCCGGCCTCCAGGTGCGCCGAGCGGATCGGCGTCACGGTCCGGCGATCAGAACTGCGTGAGCGGGTGCGCGGCGAGAAACCGCAGAACAGCGGCGCTCGCCTGCTCCCGGCGTTCCAGGAAGTAGGCATGCCGGGCGCCCTCGATCAGGTGCAACTGCGCGCCCGGAATCCGTGCGGCCAGCCGGGACCCGTTCTCCGCCGGGCTCAATTGATCGTCGGTGCCGTGCAGCACGAGCGTCGGGGCGACGATCCCCGGCAGCGCATCCCAGGCATCGTGCCGGGCGCTGGCCCGCCGGTGTTCGCGACGAGCACGCTCGGTCATTCCGTTGTCCCCGAGAACCGGGAGCCGACCGGGGTGTCCCCACCGCCACTGCGGCCCCACCATGAGCGCGATCAGTGCCTCGCCTGCGGTGTCCGCCACGCCCAACGGCCCGAGGACGTCCGGGCCGGCCGGGACGGATCCGGCGCCGCCGCCGGTGGTGCAGCCGAGTACGAGCGCACCGACCCGGTCCGGGTGGTCCACCGCGACCCACTGCGCGACCCGCCCGCCCATCGACGTTCCGTACACGTGCGCACGCCCGACGCCCAGCTCGTCGAGGACGGCGATCACGTCGCGGGCGAACCGGCGGGTGCCCCACTCGGCGTGCGGTGGGCTGTCGCTGTCGCCGGTGCCCAGACAGTCGATCGCGATCGTCGTGTACGACGCGGAGAAGTCCGCCCGCACCCAGTCCCACCAATGCCGGGAGTTGGCTTGTCCGGCGAGCAGGACCAGCGGCTCCCCCGTCCCCGCGGTGTCGAACCCGATCCGGGCGCCGTCCGGCGCAGTTGCATGCAGCATCACGGCCTCAGTGAACGACACGACCATGGCGGTCGGTGACACCGGACTTGCGGAAGAAGTAGGTGTTGATCTGGTCGCGCCACTCCCGGGCGGAGCTCACCTGCCGCTCCAGCCGTTCCATCACGTTCGTCCACGACACCTCGTCGAGGCGACCCTCCAGCGAGCGCCACAGGTCGCGCATCTCCACCACTCGCCGGACCCCCTCGACGTGGGTGTCGTAGATGTGCTGGATGACCGTCGTGCCGGTGTGCAGCAGATGCGAGTACGGCACGTGGTGGAAGAACAGGAGGAGTTCGTCGGGACAGGTCTCCACGTGCTCGTAGCGCTCCGCCCACGCCTTCGGATACTGCCCGGCGAAGCCGGTGCCGGTGGCCACGGTGCGATCCACGCCGAGGCCGTCGCGGTCGGCGAAGTGGTAGGTGCCCCACTTCGAGTACTCGTAGCCGTCGACTGCGGGCCCGTAGTGCGTATGAGGTGTCACCATCCACCCGACGCCCAGAGGGGCGGTGTACATCTCGTAGGTGCTCCAGGAGCCCAGCTGGAGCTCGATCAGCGTCTCGTGCAGGTCGGTGGCGCCGGGAAAGGTCAGGGTGGTCCACTCCGTCCAGTGCGGCGAAGTGGTCATAGGCGGCACGTGCACGGTCGGTGCTGCGATCACGCCAGTCCTGCCGGTGGTCGTAGACGAAACAGCGCCAGAACACCCTGCCGCCGAAGGGACGCAATGCACCGGCGATCAGGTTGGCCCCGTCGACGTGGTCGCGACCGTAGTCGAAGGGACCGGGCCGGCCCTCGGAGTTGGCCTTGACCACGAACCCGCCGAAGTCGGGGATCTCTCGGTAGAGGCGCTCGGCCAGGCCCGCCCACCAGGCCACCACCGACTCGTCGCCCGGGTCGGCGGTCGGCAGGTCACCGAGGACGATCGGAGAGGCGAAGTTGACGCTCAGATAGGTGGAGATCCCATAGCCCCGGAAGATGCGAGCGACGTCGGCCACGTCGGGAAGCCCGTCGGTCAGCAGCCGCACGGCTGCGGGATGCACGTTGACGTTGTTGATCGAGACGGCGTTGATGCCCACGGAGGTGAGCAGGCGTGCGTAGTCGCTGATGCGGCGACGGTCCTGCACGATCCGTCCGTCTCTGAAGAAGATCGAGTCGCCGGCGTAACCCCGCTCGACGCTGCCGAGGTGGTCACCTGCGTTCGTGTTGTCCCACTGGTTGATCATTCGCACGGGCAGAGCCGGTTCCTGCACCGTTTCCAGGGTCGGCAGCACCGCGGGCGAGCCCGCGGGGGCCGCGCTCCTCAGCAGGTGGAAGTAGCCGTACAGCAGGCCGCGCTCCCCCGTCGCCACGACGGCGGCGGTGTTGCCGTCACCGACGAGGACGAAGCCCTCCTCGCCGAGCCCGGCTGCCGCGTCGGCGGCACGGCGAAGAGGTCCGGTGACTCCGGCGGCCCCCGCCAGCAGATCGTGCTTGGCGAGCACGAGCGCCGGTTCGCCTGCCAGATCGCCGCCGACCGCGCCTGCGGGGCCGACGGCCGTTGCCAACTCGTGGCGCAGGGTGTCCGCGATCGGTCCCTCGGCCAGCAGGCTCGCCCGTCGCCCGCCCAGCAACGCGGTGGTGGCGGGCCCGAGCCAGCACGGGTCGGTCGTGCCGGTGTGTGTCCCCGTCGCGCGGCCAGAGCGCATGGCTTCTCCCGTGGTCGTTTCAGGGCTCAGCCGACGCCGGCGCCACCCGGCTCGGCAGGCGAGCCGCGGCCACGACGAGTGTGGCGCCCGGCGCGCTGATCCTCACTGCAGGATCGAGGATCCCGCGGCCCGCCCCGGTTCGCCGGGGGCTCAGGGATGCCGGCTGCCCGCCCGTCCGCCGTCCACAACCACTACGACCGGTTCAACGGACACCATCCCGTGATGCCCGGGGGATCGGCGCTCGCCGCAATCGCCGGGCAACCCGTATGGGAGGGGCCTCCACCACCCACCGCGACGAAACTGCGGCGGGTGGCCCGCTTTCGCCCTAGCGACGGGTCTCGCTCCATTCCAATGCGGCGGTTCGGCCACCCTGCGAAACCACCTTGAGGTGGTCGCCGTCGAGTTTCACCGTTCCCGTCGACGAGACGAGCATCGATTTCAGCTGCGCGATCCCGAAGCGGCGACCGAGGTGCCAGCGAAGCGTGTCCACCGTCACCAACAGGGAGCCGGTCGCCCATATCTCCACGAGATCGCCGTGGTCGACAACACGCAAGTCGGCGTCCGAGTTGTCGTCCCGGAACGCGGATATGACGTGATCAACGCGGCCGCCGCCGGCTCGGAGAACGAGCCCGACCAGGCCGGAGGTCGTGCTGAAGCCGGAATGCACGACGTGTGTCGACACAGAGCTCGACCCCGCTTCCATCCATCGTTCGATTCACCGGGGTCCGAGGTGCCGGGTTCCATTCGACCCAGAATGCAACGATAAGCACACATAACAGGCCCGCGCAATCACACTCACACTTGCCGGGCGCGGTGCGCCGCGCTTCAGATGGAACCGGACTCCACGGAGCGGCGGGGGGTGCTGCCGTCGAGGAGAAGCGTGAGCAACTTGTCGACGACATCGTCCGTGGGGCGACGGCACAGCACGCGGTAGAGGAGAGTGCCGGCGTAGACGTCCTGGAGGAGTCCGGCGTCCACATCGGGCGGGAGATCACCCCGGGCCGCGGCGTCCTCGATCATCTTCTCGAACGTGCTGCGCCCGGCAGCGAACGGATCCGCATGCCCCGCCTCTCCCGAGGCGTCCTGCAGGAGATCGCCCGCGAGCGCAAGGAGGGTGGTGACCAGCGGGGGACGCAGGTGCTCGCGGGTGGCCTCCATGGCCGCTCGGATGTCGGCCCGGACGTCACCCGTGGGCGCCGGGGGGTCTGCCCGCTCGGCGTCCACCGCCTCGAGCACGAGTGCGCTCTTCGACGGCCACCACCGATACACCGTGGTCTTGCCGACGCCTGCCCTGGCCGCCACGCCCTCCACGGTCAGCCGGTAGTAACCCACTTCTTCGAGGAGTTCGCGCGTGGCGGCCAGGATCGCCTGGTGCGACTCCTGGCTCCGTCGACGACCAGCGCGTCCCTCTCGCTCGCCGCTGGTCGTGATCGTGTCCTCCTCGGATGCACCCGTTCTGCTTCGCGGGACTATAACGGCAGCAGGCGCCCCGATCGAGGGCCCGAGGCCTCGCGGGACCCGCCCGTTCCCCCGGGCGGCTTCGGCCGTACGGCGGCGCCGAGGCTCAGCCGCTCGCAGCATCGCGTAGGTCCTGCGGGTGCAGTGCCGCATAGTCAGCCGTCTCGTCGCTGCGCAGAGCGGTCCACAGCTCCGCCGACCGGACGGGGTCGAGATGCGCCACCGACTGCGTGCCGTACCGCTGCCGATCCGCGACCGGCGCCACCAGCGACATCACATCGGGACGGCGGAACGCGGCCATCAGAGCCGCGGAGCGCAGGTTGCCGTCGCTGAGGGTGGTGTCCAGGCGCAGCGACCGGCTGAGCTGCTCCAACAGTTCGTAGTACGCCGGGAGGTCGGTGAGAGTGGTGGGAGACGCGAGCTTTCCGAACACCGCACGCAGGACGTCCTGCTGGCGCTCGGCCCGTCCCAGGTCGGCGTCGGACTGTGGCCGCACGTAGACCAGCGCCGCCGCCCCGTCGAGATGGCCGCCGGCCTGCGGAAGGTCGATCCCGTGGGTCGCGTCGACGACGGGGCCGAACCGGGCGAAGTCGACCGTCACGACGTGGTCGATGTGCACGGCCGTGAGCTGCTCGACGGCGCCGACGAGCGGGCTGGGGTCGTCCTCGGAGTAGGCGGAGGCGATCGTGTCGGCTCCCCTGCCGGGAATCTCGACCCAGCTGTCGTCGGGCAGCGCGACGATCGTGGCGCGGTCGCGGTCCGCGCTGAGCTGCACCAGCAGGATGGCGTCGCCCTGCGCCGCCGGCTCAACCCGCGTGTCGTCGCCGATCAGCAGGACGGTCAGTGCGGCGGTGTCGGGCGGCCGGACGCCCGCGGCGATTGAGTCGAAGGCCGGGATGCGGACGATGTTGTCGGCGATCCGCTCGGTCAGCAGGAACACCGACGCGACGACGAGACCTGACAACAACGCAACTCCCAGTGCGGCGAACTGCAGGATCCGCCCGCCGCGCCGCCGAGAGGTCGTCGATTTCGCCATACAAGCACTCCCGTTCATGACCGGTTCGAGGACTACCGCAGCAGGAGACTTGCCGATACGATTCGTATCGTACCTCTCCAATGAGATGCACCAACGCCACAAACAGCGATCGAGACAGATGCAGCTCCCCGTTTCGGGCCACTCGCAGCGATCCTCGGATGGCCCTATCGGGGGGTGACTTTGCGTCATCCCCCATTCGGGGAGCGGCCGCGCGATAACCACGCATAGTCATCACGAGCGGAGAGATGGATAGGCCGTTCGACCCCCGATACATACCGAACGGCGTACTCCGCGGCGAAATTCGTCGGTGAGCGGTGGCTAATAGGGGTTGAGGGGTCACCTCAGCTATTCAGGTGAGAGCCGGCCGACGAGCGGGGATCGACTAGCCGGGGCACGACAAACGCGGGTAGGAAGGCGATCTCGACCTTCGATCGTCCGCCCCCGCGAAAGGCCCTGAGCGTGGAACTGCGTGCCCGGCCGTCCGGACATCGTCATGCATCCTCGAACACGGTCTCGGTGGCCGAGCTCGTCATCCGCTGCTCCGAGCGGGAGCACCCAGCGCTCTCGCCGGTGGAGTACGAGCCGGAGACGACGATCTCGGTGGCCGCCCTGCTGCGCCGGGAGGGCCGCGGTCCCCATGCCGCCGACCGGCCGCTCAAGCCGCGCGGACACTCCCGGCCCGCACCCGAGCATCACAGCCCGTCCCGGCGCAATGCCCGTAAGGCCGCAGCCGCAGCCGGCGCCTTGTTCGCCGCCGGTGCGGTCTTCAGCGGCGCCGCGGTGGACACGGTGGCGAGCCCACGTGGAGATTTCGACCTCGCCACGGGCCCAGACGGCCTGACTGCGAGCGAGGCCACCGTGGACCACGCGGAGGCCGCCGCACCGGCACGCCCGGACCGGACGATCGCGCTCACCGCGGCGGTGCAGCACGTCGGGCCGGTCCCCCCGGGCGCGTCCGGCGACGGGTCGATCCCCGGTGCCGGACCCGGCCTCGATGTGGACCTTCTCGGCAAGCGGGAGGCCGGCGATGGCGCGGGCACCCGCTCGGCCATCTTCCCGAGCACTCCCCGCGCCGGCGCGCCGTCCGTTCTCACCCTCCTGCTGCCCGAGGTCCGCACGCCCGCCGTCGAGGTGGCGGCACCTGTCCTGATGGACCTGCCGATCATCGGTCCGGTCACAACACCACAGGTCGACCTCACGGAGGGACGGATCAGTGCTCCGGCAGTCACCATCTCCCGACCCCGGGACGGCGGCATCGAGGTCGAGATCGCCGACGTCGCCGTGGTGGCACCCGACGTCGCCGTCACCGAGGTGGCGGCAGGGCTCTCCCGAGTCGTCTCGGGCGCTACCCGGATCACGGGGCGGGACGCCGAACGCGACGGCACGCGGCTTCACACGAGGTCAGGCGCGGACACGACGACGGCCGACTCCCCCGGCGGACCGCTGAGCAGCACCGGCGACGCCTTGCGGGACGTCCTTGTCGGCGAGCGCGACACCTCGGCCCTGCGTGTGCCCGCACCGCGCGAACCCGATCGGCGGGAGCGCGCCGCCAAGGCCGAACGTTCGGAGGAGGGCGGCGACGAGCGCACCAGCCGCGACAGTGTGCGCAAGGCCGCCGAGTCGGCGGGGGCGGCGGTAGGGCGTCTACTGGGCCGGAAGTGACCGGCTCCGCTCACGCCGCCGCAAGCCGGCTCAGTGCTTCGAGGTTTCCGGCTGCCGGTCGGGGACGACGGTGCGCATCTGCCCACGGCGGTGCCCCGCGATGCGCGCCAGCCCCCGCAGTGTGCGCCGCGGCGTCTCGAGGGTGTGGACCACCGCGCTGTAGAGCAACCCGGGCGTGGACACCGTGCGGCCCCGCGCCAGATCGGCGAGGCACACGTCCACCACCGCGTCCGGCTCCAGCCACATGATCGACGTGCCGGCGGGCTCCAGGTCGCGGTGCTTGCCGGTGCGCAACCGGCCGGGGACGAGCGCGATCATGCGCACTCCGGTGCCGGCGAGCGATGCCTCGACCGTGTCGGTGAAGGCGAGCATCCAGGCCTTCGTGGCCGAGTGCGCCGACCCGGACGCCGAGAGGTATCCGGCGAAGCTCGCGACGTTCACCACCGAGCCCCGGCCACGTTCGACCATGCCCGGCAGCACGGCGTGGGTCAGGAGCATCACGGCGGAGACGTTGACATCGATCTCGGTCTGCAACGACCCGCGATCGGCGATCCGGAAGTCGACGCCGGTCTCGAAGCTCGCGTTGTTCACCAGGAGATCGACGGGCCTCCGCGAGTCGGCGAGACGGCGCTCCACCGCGGCCCGATCCGTGGGGTCGGCGAGGTCGGCTGTGAGGACCTCGATCTCCACCCCGAGGCGAGCCGCATCGCCGGCCACCCGCTGCAGACCGACGGAATCGCGCGCGACGAGAACCAGATCGAATCCGTCGCGGGCGAGTCGGTGGGCGAAGGCGGCGCCAAGTCCACGACTCGCGCCAGTGACGAGCGCTGTCGGCATGGCGGCACTCTACGGTCGGATCCGAGCCGATCACTCACAGGGGCCCCTGGAACACCGTGGCCCCGGCCGACCGCCGGCGGGCAGACGTCGGCCGGGGTGCTTGCTGAATGTCGCACTAATGGCCCTCACCGTCCGTCACGCAGGGCCATCTCGTGCAACCGAGGCAGTCGGCGTGTCGCGAGCAGCCGGTCGACACACCGCACGACGTCCGGCCTGTTCAGCGCGGACACCCGCCCGAGAAGCGGTCAGACCACCACGCCGAACGGTAGCCATTCCGCGACGAACGGTTATTTCCGCTGTTCAGGTGAGACGCGACGAGCGGACGAACGGCACCTAGCAGGGAGGTGACGAACGCGGGTAGGAAAGCGAACCCACCCCAAGAAACTCAGCTGCAATCGAGCTCGACCAACCGGAGAGGCCTCGAGTGGAACCGCGCCGCCGTCCCACACGACACCATCAGGGATCCCCGACAACGGTTTCCGTCGACGAATTGATCATCCGGTGCGGCGAGTGGCAGGCCGGACCTCCCCCGGGGGTGGACTACGGGGCGCCGGCGACGATCTCGGTGGCGAGCCTGCTGCGGCGGGAAGGGCTGCGCGGTCCGCACGCGGCGGACCCGCGGCTCCAGCCGCGCGGGCACTCCCGGCCTCCCGTCGAGCCGCCCCCGCCGCCGCGGCACAGCCTGCGCAAGGCGACCGCGGCCGCCGGTGCGCTCTTCGCGGCCGGTGCGATGTTCGCCACCGCGGTGGTCGAGACGGTGGTGCGGGCTCCGGGTGGTGGCATCGAGTTCGCGGACGGCGACCTGGGCCATGACATCCGGCGGGACGGTCCGGCGGCGGGCAGGCAGTCCGACGGGCCGAAGACCTTCGCGTTCACCGTCGAGCGGGCGTTCGCTCCGGCCGCGCTGGTGGACCCCAGCCCGTTCGTCCTGCCGCAGCCGGGCGTCGGGCCCGCCACCGGCGTGTTCGACGCCCTCGGCGCCGTGCCCGATCCGTTCGACCCGTTCGACAGCCGCGGCGGGCAGCTCGCGGCGGGGGCCGGCGCCGCGCCAGGTGGCGTCGGCGGGGACGCCGCGACCGCCGGCTTTCTCCCGGGTGCCGGATCGGGGACCGGCGGTTCCGTCACCACCGCGTCCGGAGGTGGGGGCGCGGAAGGCGGGCCGGATGTCGGCATTCCGCTCCCGGACCTCGGCACACCGGGGATCCAGATACCGGGCGGTGTCCTACCGGGCGCCGGCGGGCTTCTGCCGGGAGGTGGGGGCGGCGGCCACGAGGGCGGCTCCGGAGGCAGTGGTATTCGCACGCCGCAGGTCACGGTGTCCCCCGGCGAGGTCCGAACTCCGGACGTGGGGCTGTCGGGCGGGGACGGGAGCATCCGCGCCACGGTCTCCGACACCGCTCTGATCACCCCGGACGTCGGGGTGTCGGAGGTGGAGGCAGGCCCCGCGCGGCTGTCGCCGGCCGAGGTCGGGCTGCCCGACGTCCGGCTCACGGGCGGGGGCGCCACCCTGTCCCGCGACGCCGCGCCGCAGGTCGCCGTGCCGGGGGTCGCGCTGTCCGGCACGAAGCTGGTCACGCCCGACGTCGAGCTCGGCCCGGTACGGGTGCCGCTGCCCGACGTGAAGCTGTCCGAGGTGACGGTGCCGCAGCTGAAGGTCGACGTCAGCAAACCCGGAGCGGCGGTGAGCGATACCACCACGGCGGTGGTGGGCACCGTCGAGCAGGTCGGCACGGGCGTCGTGGGCACCGCGACCGATGTGGTCGGCCAGACCGTCGGCGGGGTGGGGGAGACCCTCGGCTCGTTGACCGGCGCCGGCCGCTCACAGGACACCTCCAAGTCCCGCACGACGACCCCGCGCGCCGAGAAGCGAACCCTCGGGGCCGTCGGCGACACCCTCGGCTCCCTCACCGGGAGCAACCGCTCGAAGGAGACACCCGAACCCCGCGCGACCGGCAAGCGCGCCGACAAGCCCACCCTCGGCGACACCGTCGGCAGCCTCACCGGAAGCAAGCGCACACAAAAACAGGACGCATCCAAGCCCCGCTCCACCGGCAAACGCGCCGACAAGCGCGTCCTCGGCGCCGTCGGCGACACCCTGGGCGCCCTCACCGGCTCAGAGCGGTCGCAGGAGGGATCAGGCAAACGCAGCTCGCGCGCCGAGAAGCGGTCCGGCGACTCCGACAAGGGCCCGACACGTTCGGACAAGGGCTCGACCCGTTCCGAGAATGCATCCGGCACCGCCTCCGGCGGCTCGGAGAAGAGCTCATCCGGGGGCGGGAAGCGCAACGCCGTCGGCTCGGCTCTGAGCAAGGTGCTGGGCCGCGGATGAGAGATCACCCCCCTACGGCCGTTGCCGAGGGTCGCGGTAGAGCAACTCCAGCGCCGCGGAGGTGACGCGGCGGCGCAGCGCGCCGAACGCCCGGTGCTCGCCGAGGGCCGCCCTCGCCGCCAGCCAGCCGCAGACCCCGTGCACCCCGCCGCCCGGATGCGCGGAGGCACTGCCCAGGTACAGCCCGTCGATCACCGTCTCGGCGCGCCCCAGCCCTGGCACCGGGCGGAACACCAACTGCTGGAACAGCTGCGCCGTGCCACCGTTCACCGCGCCGTCGACGAGGTTCGGGTCGGCGTCCTGCAGGTGGCGCGGCCGCTGCACCACGCGATGGAGCACGCGGTCGCCGAACCCCGGCGCGAACTTCTCCAGCACCGCATCCACCCGGCCCGCGAGCTCGTCGGCCGCCGCATCGTGGGCCACCCCGCGAGGGAGATGGGTGTAGGCCCATGCGCTCTCCGTGCCGGCGGGTGAGCGGGACGGGTCGGTGGTGGTCATCTGCCCCAGCAGTACGAACGGTGACGCCGGGACCGTGCCCGACTCGATGTCGGCCGACCACCGCAGCAGGCCACGCCCGTCTGCGCCCAGGTGCACGGTGCCGGCCCCGGCGACCTCCGGCGACCGCCACGGGATCGGGCCGGCGAGTGCCCAGTTGACCTTCACGACCGGGGTGTCCCACACGAAGCGTTGCAGGTCGGCGAGCAACCGCGAGGGCAGCACTCCGGGATCCAGCAGGTGTCCGTAGAGGGCGGGCGCGGCGACGTCGGCAACCACCGCGCGGCGGGCCCGCACCGTGAGTCCCCCGGCCGTGTGCACCGCCACGGCGCGACCGGCACGCACGTCGATCCGCTCGACGTGCTCCCCGGTTCGCACGTCGGCACCCGCGGTCGCGGCGCGGCGATGAAGAGCCGCTGCCAACTCGCCCGCACCACCGGCCGGGGCGGGGAACCCGTACTGCTGGCCGAGCATGGCGAGCAGCCAGCCGAACACCCCGCTCACCGTGGCGTCCGGAGGCGTGTCGCCGTGCACGGCGTTGCCCACGAGCAACAGCCGGGCCTGCTCGGACGCGAAGAGCTCCTCCCCCATCCTCCTCGCCGGCAACGCCAGGAAGCGGGCCAGCCGCAGGGCATCCGCGGTGCCGATCCGGCGCAGCAGCTGCAGCGGCCCGCGCACCGGCGGGAACGCCGTGAACAGCGACCGGAGGAACGCGTCGCCGACCTGGTCCCATTGGCGGCACAGCCGCAGCCACGCCTCCCCGTCACGCGGGTCGTGCACGGCCAGCCCGGCCGCGGTCCGCTCGCGGTCGCGGTGCAGGACCGCGGCCGGCCCGCCGTCCGGGCGCGGCGGGTGGGCCAGCACGTTCGGTGCGTGGGCCCAGCGCAGTCCGTGGCGCTCGAGCTCCAGCGCGCGCAGCACGGGCGATGCTGCCGTGAGCGGGTAGAACGCGCTGAACAGGTCGGTGGTGAAGTCCGGGTGCAGCCGCGCGGAGCGGACCGCGCCTCCGACCACGTCCGCGGACTCCAGCAGGCACACGTCCCAGCCCGCATCCGCGAGCACGGCGGCGGCCACCAGACCGTGGTGACCGCCGCCGATCACGACAGCGTCGGTGACGAGGGTGGGCATGGGCCAACTATCTGCCGCCGCGCACCAACCGGCATCGCAGAGGTGTCCGGAGCCTCATCCGCTCACCCCGAGGGGCCGAGGCGCCGAGGTGAGCTGCCCGCGAACGGCTTCTGCCCGCCAGTGACCCATTTCGCGATGCGCCGACGGGGTCGTTGTGTGCGTCACATCCCCCGGGTGAACCCCGCAGATGATCTCTGCCGTGTCTGGGCACGTCAGCCGGTACAGCAGACGGTGTGTCCACAACGGAAGGACGGAAATGTCTCGCATCTGGGGTCGGCGCTCTCTGGGACCCGCGGCTCTCGCAACCATCGCCGCGGTCACACTGGCGCTCGGCGGTCTCACCGCCGGGACAGCGCTCGCCGCACCGGCAGCCGGCGTCAACGGCGACGTGACCGCGACGTCCGCGGCGCTCGGCGTGGTCGTCCATCCCGCCTCCGCTGCTGCGATGGCTGCGGGCCGGCCCAACGAGTTCGACGTCTTCGACGACCCCTACTTCCGGAACGGCTCCATCGATCTGAAGAACGTCAGCATTCCTGACCTCACCGACTCCGGACTCAGCGACGGGTTCTCGTCGGCGGTCAACAACTCGAGCACCCAGATGTGCTTGTTCGCGGACGCGAACTTCCAGGGTGCGCGCCTCACGTTCCCCCCGGGCACGCAGCTTCAACAGTTCGGCCCGGCCACCGACAACAAGATCTCCTCGGTGGAGCCCTGCTCGTCCTGAGGCTCGCGGTGCTGAATCCCGCAGGCTTCGGTAGATCCGTGCACAGCGCCGAGGGCGCGCCGGATCGTCGCCCGCCGAGACCCTGTCCGGCCCGGTGTCCTGGTGATCCGGCGCGCCGCCCGGGCCCTGCTCAGGTGACGAGTGCCGACGCGTCCCGGCCGAGGTAGGCGAGGAACCGCGTCTGCTCGTCCGCACCGGGAGCAGGGGTGATCTCGGGACCGATCCCGCCCGGCGCACGCAACTCGAACTGCCGTGACCAGCTGAAGCAGCCGGAGACGAGATCGGGATCGAGCCGGACGTCGAGCCCGGCGGGGTGGCCGATGTCCCAGGTGTGCGCCAGGAAGTCGGTGGTCAGCACCGTCAGGAACCCCTCGAGTGAGATCTCGCCGAACGCCCGTGTCGAGATGACGTGGGTCAGCGCCTCCGGCGTCAGGACGGCGTCGGCCGCCGCCCGCGCCGCACGCCAGGTGCCGAGCGGATCCGCACCGATCAGCTGCCCCGGGTTCGGTGCTCCCGGCGCGCCGGCCTGCGACGCGAAGGGCCGTCCGGTGGCGACATGCAGTACCAGGTCCTGGCCCCACACGACGTGACCGAGCACGTCGCGGGCACTCCACTCCGTGCAGGCGGACGGATCGTCCCAGCGCTCGGGCGCGATGGCGGCCACGATCCGGTCGAAGCCGTCCTGGGCGCGCGCGTAGCGGTCCGTGGTGTTCACCCGTTACTCCTCGGGGTCGGGGAATCGAACACCGCGAGGACGAACGGGAGAGACCGGAATCGACATCCACCGGGTGTCGATTTTCCGGGACGCTGTTCGTCCTCGGGATGCGGCTACCGTCCGGTGGACCGCGACGCTCACGGGGAGGCTGCGATGCGCTACATGCTGTTGATCTACGGCTGCCAACGGCCGGAGTGGAACACCCCGGCGCATGCCGACAAGATCGCGGCCGTCCGCGCCTTCACACAGAAGTGCGCGGAGGACGGCGTGCTGCTGGCGGCGGATCCGCTGCACACCACGGACACGGCGACGACCGTCCGTGTGCGCGACGGGGAGACGCTGATGACGGACGGGCCTTTCGCCGAGACGGCAGAGCAGCTCGGCGGGTACTTCATCCTCGACTGCACCGACCTCGACGAGGCACTCCGCTACGCCGCGCTCTGCCCGATGGCCGCGGAGGGGTCGATCGAGGTGCGGCCGATCCTGGAACTGGAGCCCGCGTCCGCGCAGGTGTCCGGGTAGGTGTCCGAGGCCGGCGACGTACTCGATCGGGTCTTCCGCACCGAGCGGGCCCGCGTGCTCGCCGCGCTGATCCGCGGGCTCGGCGACTTCGAGCTCGCGGAGGACGCGCTGTCGGATGCGGCTGTCACCGCGCTCGGCCGGTGGCCGGTCGACGGCGTGCCACGTGATCCCGTGGCCTGGCTCGTGACCGTGGCTCGCCGCGCCGCCCTGGACCGCATCCGCCGGGCCGGCGTCGGAGCGGCCAAGTACGAGCAGGTCGCGCGGGCGGCCGGGGACGGGGTGAACGCCGTGGACGAGCTGCCGGACCTGCTGCCCGACGGCCTGACCCGCGTGGGCGACGACCGGCTCAGCCTGCTGTTCACCTGCTGCCACCCGGCGCTGGGGCCCGAGGTGCGCGTCGCCCTGACTCTGCAGGCCGTCGCCGGACTCAGCGCGGCCCAGATCGCGCGGGCGTTCCTCGTCGGCGAGGCGACGATGGCCCAGCGACTGGTGCGGGCCAAACGCAAGATCCGCGACGCGGGGATCCGCTTCGCCGTGCCGGACGACGCGGCGCTCCCCGACCGGTTGGCCGCGGCGCTCACCGTCATCTACCTGGTCTTCACCGAGGGCTACCTCGCCACCACGGGCGCCGACCTGCTCCGGCCGGATCTCACCGCCGAGGCGATCCGGCTGGGCAAGATGCTCGCCACGCTCATGCCCGACGAACCCGAGCCGCTCGGTCTCGTCGCGCTGATGCTGCTGCAGGACTCCCGGCGGGCCACGCGCACCGGCCCGGACGGTGAGCTCGTGCTCCTCGACGACCAGGACCGCAGCCGGTGGGACCGCGCCGAGATCGACGAGGGTCTCGCCCTCGTCGACACCGCGCTGCGACGTGGCCGGCCCGGGCCCTACCAGCTGCAGGCGGCCATCGCCGCGGTGCACGCGGCGGCGGGAGCGGCGGCCGAGACCGAGTGGCCCCAGATCGTCGCGCTCTACGACGAGCTGCAGAGGCGCCACCCGTCGCCGGTGGTGGCGCTCAACCGGGCGGTCGCCGTCGCGATGGTCGAGGGCCCGCAGCGAGGGCTGGAACTGCTGGACGGGATCCGGGGCCTGGAGCGCTACCGCCTCTTCCACGCCGCACGTGGCGACCTGCTGCGCCGGCAGGAGCGGGTGGCCGAGGCCGTGGTGGCCTATCGGCGGGCCAGGGAACTGGCAGGCAACCAGGCCGAACGCCGCTTCCTGGACGCCCGCCTGCGCGATCTCGGTGAACGATCACCCGGCGAGCTCGCGGACGACGCCGGCGAACCCGCGCACGAGTGAGCTGTCCTCGCCTTCTACCCAGGCGAGCGCCACCCGCAGCGGCTCGACGTCGATGAGCGGCACCCAGACCAGGTCGGGACGCGCGTAGTACCGGGCCATGCTCACCGGCGCGAAGCAGATCGCCGTTCCTTCGGCCACCTGCTCCAACATCTCCTCGACGTTGTCGTTGGTCGGTCCCCAGCGCGGGGCGGACCCGTCCGGCCGTGGGTTGACCGCCCACCAGTCCACCCACTCACGCGGCGCCCGCTCGGTCCACAGGAGCGGCTCGTCCCCGACCTCGAGCACCGATACACCCTCGCGTCCGGCGAGCCGATGCCCGGTGGGCAGGCCGACGACCCGCTGTTCGGTGTGCACCACCTCGGCGTGCATGCCGGTGACATCGGCCGGCAGCCAGAGGAAGGCCATGTCCACCCGACCGTCCCGCAGCGCGGCTGCCTCCTGCCCCCAGTCGAACCGCTTCGGCTCGACGCGCACACCCGGATGCCGCGGCGCGAACTCGGCGCGCGCCCTGGTGGTGAGCTCGCCCGCTCCGCTGGCCTCGAAGCCGACGCGCAGCACTCCGGTCTCCCCGCGCCGGTGCCGCTCGGCGGCTGCCGCCACCCGATCGGCGTGCTGCAGGGTGCGCCGTGCCTCGGCCAGGACGTCGCGTCCGGCCGCGGTGAGGGTGACGCCTGCGCGGTGCCGGTCGAACAGCCGCACCCCGAGCTCCGTCTCGAGGCCCTTCAGCGCGTACGACACCGCCGGCTGGCTGACGTACAGCGCCGCGGCCGCGCGTCCGACGTTGCCGGAGTCGGCGATCGCCACCAGGTACCGCAGCTGGCGCAGCTCCATCCAGCGATCATAAATCCTCTTTATGGCTGCTGTGACGTTGTGTCTTGGACGTCGGGTGCCGGTGGCTGCGACAAAGGGGGCACGCAACGCAGGACCGAGGAGAACCCGAATGAGCATCAGCAGCGCCGACCCGGCCCCCGTCCACGAGGCGAGCGGCCGCGTGTGGCTGATCACCGGCGCGTCCTCCGGCTTCGGCCGGGCGATCGCCGAGGCGGCGCTGGCGGCCGGCGACACCGTTGTGGCCGCGGCCCGCCGCCCGTCCGCGCTCGACGACCTCGTGGCCGCTCACGCCGGCCGCGCGGTCGCCGTCCGGCTGGACGTCACCGACATCGCGGCGATCACCGACGTCGTCGCCGAGGTCGTGCTCTGGTACGGACACATCGACGTGCTGGTCAACAACGCCGGGCGCGGCATCATCGGCGCCGTCGAGGAGACCACCGACCAGGAGTTGCGCGACGTCATGGAGCTGCACCTGTTCGGCCCGGCCGCGCTCACCCGCGCGGTGCTCCCGCACATGCGCCGGCAGGGCTCGGGCGCCGTCGTGCAGATGAGCAGCATGGGCGGCAGGCTCTCGTTCCCCGGCGTGTCCGCCTACTCGGCGGGGAAGTTCGCGCTGGAAGGGCTGTCCGAGGCGCTCGCAGCCGAGGTCGCCCGGTTCGGGATCCGGGTGCTGATCGTCGAGCCGGGTGCGTTCCGCACGGGTTTCGCCGGCGGGGACGCCCTCTACCGATCCGCCGCCCTCCCGGCCTACGACCACGTCGTCGGTCCGTTCCGCGACGCGCTCCCGGCGAGCGACGGCCAGCAGCCCGGCGACCCGGCGAAGGCGGCCGCCGCCATCCTGGCCGCCCTCGACGCCGACCAGCCGCCGCTGCGGCTCCCGCTGGGCAACGACGCCGCCGACGCCATCGCGAAGCACCTCGACGACGGCCGCGCCGAGTTCCAGAAGTGGGAGCCCGTCAGCCGCGGCACCGACATCGACGTGTGACGCCAAGGGCACCGCTCCGCCTACTGATGCAACGGGCGGTGCGCGCCGGACCCGACCGTGACGCCCCTACCTCGACGGCACCACGTCGGTCGGATCGCCGCACACACCCCGCACCGGTTCGTCGGCCGCGAGCGCCCGGACGTCCGCCTCCGGCACCGTCACCACGACGGCCCGGCCCGGGGCGAGCCCGTCCCCGCCCGGGCCGAGGCAGGCGAGGGTGCCCGCCGCCGTGTCGACGTCCACCCGGGTACCGCCGCCGAGCGGAACGATCCGGCGCACGGTGCCGCGCACCGCGAGTGCGTCGCCGCAGGGCTGCTCCGCCGACACCCGGCACGCCTCCGGGCGCGCGGCCAGCAGCACGGAGCGGCCCGTGACGGCGGGCGGAATCAGGTTGGTGAACCCGACGAGCCGCGCGCAGGCGGCGTCGGCAGGACGGTCCAGCACATGGTCGGTCGGTCCGAGCTGGCGGATCCGGCCCGCCACGAGCAGCGCGGTCTCGGGGGCGAGCGCCCGTGCCTCGTGCCGGTCGTGGGTGACGAGCACGGTCGCGGTGTCGAGGCCATCGAGCACCGCATGCAGGTCGGCGAGCAGGTCCGTGCGGGTGGTGGCGTCCAGCCCGGCGAACGGCTCGTCGAGCAGCAGCACCCGCGGCGCGATGGCCAGCGCGCGAGCCAGCGCCACCCGTTGCGCCTCGCCGCCTGACAAGGTGCGCGCGTCACGGTCGCCGAGGTTCCCGACCCCGAACGCGTCGAGCCACGGCGCCGACCGCCGAGCGGCCTCCGAACGGCCGACCCCGCGCAGCCGCAGCCCGGCCGCGGCGTTGACCGCCACCGTGCCCCGGCGCAGGATCGGGCGCTGTAGAACCGCCGCGACCGCACCGCGTAGCTCCCGCGCCCCGACCGGTCGGCCGTCGAGCAGCACCTCCCCGCTGATGTGGTGACGGCCCAGCCGCGCCAGTGCCCGCAGCAGCGTCGACTTGCCGGCGCCGTTCGGGCCGAGCACGGCGAGCGCCGTACCCGCGGCGACGTCGAGCCGGTCCACATGCAACAGCTCGCGGCCGCGCGTGTGCACCCGCAGATCCCGGCACCCGATCCGGGACGTCATCGGACCGCGGCCGACTGGCGCTGCCCGACGATCGTGAGGACCAGGTTCACCACGAACGCGATCGCCAGCAGGATCAGCCCGAAGGCGATGGCCAGGGAGAACTGCCCACGGCTCGTGGCGAGCACTGCCGCAGTGGTGAGCACGCGGGTCTCCCCGGCGATGTTGCCGCCCACCATCTGCGCAGCGCCGACCTCGCTGACGACGGCGCCGAACGCGGCCATCGCCGCAGCGAGCAGCGGCAGCCGGGCCTCACCGAGCAGGGCAGCGAGCGCCCTGACCCGGGTGGCACCGAGCCCCTGCATCTGCACGAGGAAATCGGGGTCCACCTGCTGCACCGCCGTCGCCACCAGCGCCACCACGATCGGGGTGGCGATCGCCGCCTGCGCGATGATCATGGCCGTAGGCGTGTACAGCAGCCCGAACGCGCCGAGCGGCCCGCTGCGCCACAACAGCACGGTGACGAACAGTCCGACGACGACGGGCGGGAGCCCCATTCCGGTGTTGGCCGCGGCAAGCACGACGCGGCGGCCACGGAACGACGTGAGCGCCACCGCGGCGCCCAGGGGCACGCCGACGATGGCGGCGATCAGGGTGGCGGTCAGCGAGATCCGCAGCGTCAGGCCGGTGATCTCCCAGGTGGCCGCGTCGCCGCTGAGCAGCAGCCGTACGGCCTCCACGAACCCGCCGACCAGCACGTCCATCAGGGCACCGGTTCGGGCTTGCCTGCGTCGGGCACGAACAGGGGCTGGCCGAACTGCGCACGGCCGAACTCGCCGATCCGCTGCTGCGCCGCCGGTCCCGTGATCCAGTCCGCGAAGGCGGCGCCTGCCTCGGGCTGCACCCGATCGCCTGCCTTCGTCGTCATCTCGATCACGTGGTAGACGTTGAGCAGTCCGGGGTCGCCCTCGTTGAGGAGCGTCAGCCCGTCGGGCTGGCTGAGGTAGGTCGCCCGGTCGGACAGCGTGTATCCGCTCTTCTCCGCGGCCACCCGCAGGGTCGCTCCCATGCCCTGGCCCGTCTCCTGGTACCAGTCGCCGGCGGGGGTCACCCCGGCCTGCTGCCAGAGCGCCTTCTCGCGGGCGGCCGTGCCGGAGTCGTCGCCGCGCGCGACGAACACGGACCCGGAATCAGCGATCCGCTTCATCGCATCCGCGACGCCCACGCCACGGATGCCCGCCGGGTCGGCATCCGGTCCGACCAGCACGAAGTCGTTGTGCATGACGAGCAGCCGCCGTCCGGCCGTCCCCTCCGCGACGAACTTCTTCTCCGCGTCGGGTGAGTGCACCAACAGCACGTCGGCCTCGCCGCGACGGCCCAGTTCGATGGCCTGTCCGCTACCGACCGCGACCGTCTTGACCTGCCAGCCCGTGTCGGCGGTGAACGCCGGGAGCAGGTCGTCGAGCAGACCGGAATCCTGAGTGCTCGTGGTGGTGGCGAGTATCAGCGACCGTTCGGCCGAGGGCCCCGCCGCACCACCTCCGCATGCAGTCAGAAGGACGACCGCCAGGACCGTGGCGGCCCACCTGGCTGCTCGCATCTGTGGTAGCACAGCTCGGGAGAATAGGCTGTCACGCCGTGACCCGATACCGGGAGATCTGCGCCGACCTGGCAGAACGGATCCGCTCGGGGGAACTTCCCGAGGGAACCGAGTTGCCCGGCGTTCGTGAGCTGGCATCGCGATACGGCTCCACCGCGTCCACCGTCGGCCGGGCGCAACGCGCTCTGGCCGACGCGGGCGTGATCGTCACCTCCGACCGGCGCCGCTCCCGCGTGGCCACCGCCGGTGCCGTGGCCGCGCGCCGGTTCCTGCACGCCGACCTGGTGTTCCGGCTGGCCGGCAGCGACGACCCCGCTCTGGACGCCGTCACCCGCACCGTCGGCCGGGTGATCCATTCCGTCGAGTCCGAGGGCAGCTTCAACGGCCTGCGCGCCGTCCGCCAGGGACGGGCCGACGGCGCCGCGGTGCACCTGCTGCACCACACCGGCGTCTACAACGCCCCGTTCGCGCGCGACCTGCTGCGCGGCTGGCGACCACACCTGATCCACCTGTGGCGCCGGGAGCAGGGGCTGATCGTGCCGCCGGGCAACCCGCTCTCTCTGCGGACCGCCGCCGACCTCGTGAAGGTCCGGGTGGCCAAGCGCCGATACGGCACCGGCACGCGCGTGCTGTTCGACCGGCTGCTGCTGACCGCCGGGCTGGACCCCGACACCGTGGCGGGCCCGGAGACCGGTTCACACCTGGAGACGGGACTGTCTGTCGCGTCCGGCGTGGTGGACGCGGGCCTCTGCGTCCGCTCGGTGGCCCACGACCTCGGCCTGCACTTCGTGCCGCTCGTGGTCGAGGACTACGACATCGTGCTCGGCGCGGCCGCGCTCGACGCCGCCGCGCCGCTCCTGGTGGCGCTGCACGACCCGGCCGTCCGCACCATGGTCACGGAGCTGGGCGGCTACGACGCCACCGACTCCGGAAAGGTCACCGAGCTCGGCCCGTGATCGGCACGCTGTTCGCCACCCAGTGGGCGAACCGGACGGCCAGCACGCCGTAGAGCACGGGGTCGGTGCCCATCCCGGTGTGGCTGCTGCCCACCTCCACCCATTCGGCGTCCGGGTCGCGGCACGACCGCCAGCCGACCACGCCGTCGTCACGTGAGTAGATGGACACGGCGGGCACCCGCAGCGGTGCGGCCAGTCCACCGGCAGTGGCGTCGCGGCACGGGCCGGTGAGGCAGTCCTGGTCGAGCAGGCCACGGACCCCGAACGCCGACAGTCGCACCAGCACCCGCAGCAGACGCGCCGCGAGCCCGCGCGCGTCGAGCGGATCGAGCACCGGGCTGCCGAACATGGCGAGGCCGCACACCAGCTCGGGACGGCGCACCGCCACGAGCCTGCCGAGCATCCCGCCTCGGCTGTGCCCGAGCAGGACGACCGGTCCCCCGGTGCGCCGGACGTGGTGCTCGACGCGTCGCTCGAGCCGGGCGACCAGGGCGTCCGAGCAACCGAGATTCATCCCGAGGCGCGCGCCGATCGGCACATAGCCGCGCCGGCGGAGCCAGTGCCGTAGCAGCGCCAAGTTCATGTCGAGGCCACCGAAGCCGGGAACGACCACCACTCCGGTGCCCCCGCCCTCCATCACGCGGGTGGTCCAAACGGGGTGGCGCAGTAACGCAGGCGTGCTGAGCCCGATGGCCGGGCCCAACGACCGCATGAGCTGCCGGACCGAACGGCGCAGCCGCCGTCCCGGTTGCTCCATTTCCAGTCCGAGGGTCACGGGCGTCATTCCTTCCGCTGATCCCGGGCCCCCCGATAGTGAACTGACGCGTTCCCGGGTACTCAGCCGCATGCTCCCAGAACGACACCACGGGCGCCCGCTCACCGGGACGGAACAGAAGCGGCTCGACGAGCTCGCCCGCCGGCTCAGTGACGACGACCCACAGCTGGCCGCGGCACTGCAGCGCGGCCGGGCCGAGTCCCCACCCTCGTCGCCGCGGCCTCTCGCGTCCCGCAAGGCCGTGGCCGTCGCCGCCCTCCTCGTGGTGCTCGCCACGGTGCTGGGTGGAGTGGTGGGCACGGGCGCGATGCTGCTCGTCCTGGGCATCACGATCGGGGTGAAGGCGTTGGTGCGGCGCTCTCGCCGCTAGACCCCGCGCTCTATGGGCAGCACTCCGCGCGCCACGGCGGCGACGAGCGCGGCGTGGTCCGCCTCGGTCTGGTCGGCGTATGCCCTGGCGAACCGGCACATCGCGTCGTCGAGCTTCTCGGAGCGCCCGACGTAGCCCGCGATCATCGACGCACCACTGGTACGGGCGTGGCCCTTGGCGAGCAGGTGACCGACGACGCCCGCGTAGTCGGCGAGCGCGGACGCATCGATCGAGTCGATCGCCACGGCACCCTTCATGTTCCGGAACTGCCGGACGTAGTACTGGTACACGTCATCGTGCTGGCCCGGCGCTGTGGTCCAGCCGAGCAGCGGGTCGCTGACGGTCTGCAGCGCCTGCTGGTACTCCACCACCCGCTGACCCTGGTGGGCGTGCCAGGCCGACTCACCGTGCACGTACCGGGCGAGCACCGAGCGGCGGGCCTGCTTGAGCTGCAGGAACACCACGTCCTCCGGGGAGGAGCCCTCCAGCAGCGCGACGTACGCCCGAAGGCCCACGCTTCCGACGCCCACCACCTTGTGCGCGATGTCGACCAACGTGTAGCCCCCGAGCACCCGGCGCCAGTGCGGGGCGAGCGTCTGCAGGTACTCGTCGAGGGCGACGGCGAGCAGCTCGGCCTCACCGACGGGCACCCGCGTGATCAGCGGCGGTTCCTCGACGATCCGGCGGCGGCCCTCGACCTCCTCCGTGAAGCGGGGCAGCGCGCGGTCGCTCGTGCGCTGCCGGGCACGTCTGGCAGCCCGTTCCACCTCGGCACGCAACGGGCCCGGGGCCTCCTGCGCGAGCCGGTCGACGTCGAGACGCTCGTAGGACCGCGTGAACAGCGGCAGGTCGGCGAGGTGGCGCAGCTCGGCCCGGTAGGCCGACACGCACGACGACACGGCGGCCGCGCAGTTGTCCTCGCTCGCGCCGTTCTGCCGCCCGGCCACCCAGACGCTCGCGACGAGGCGGCGCAGGTCCCACTCCCAGCCACCCGGGTGGGCCTCGTCGAAGTCGTTGAGATCGAACACGAGGTCGCGTTCGGGCGAGGCGTAGAAGCCGAAGTTGCCCACGTGGGCGTCGCCGCAGACGACGGGCGTGATGCCCGTGGCCGGCAGACCCGCGACGTCCTCGGCCATCACGACGGCCGATCCCCGCAGGAAACCGTAGGGCGACGCGGCCATCCGTCCGACCCGGATCGGCACCAGCCGGCCCACCCGGCCCTCGTGGCTGTCCATGATCTGCTGCACAGGGTCCGGCCGGTCCGCCGGTGGGTTCCACTCACCCAGCGCCGAGCGCGGCACCCGCTTGCGCAACGCCTTGCCGAGTGCGTACCGCTCGGCGCGGGCCATGGGCCGCTGCCGCAAGGAGGAGTACGCCGAACCGTCGGCGTCGGCGAGCACGGTATGCGCGCTGACCGGGGGATGGTCAGCCGTACCCGTCACGCGGGCGATGCTACGCCTCGGACCGTCCGGTCAGCCGTGCACAACTGTGACGCTCACGGCCATCAGCCCAGCTCGGCGTCGGGTTGGATCGGTCGACGTCGGTCGGGCCCCACGACGAAGGCAGGTGAACGTCCGCGGACGTTCACCTGCCCTGGTCGAAAACCCGTGATCTCCTGTCTGAGCATGGTCGCCGCCGGCGAGGCCGGCACAGCGACGTCCGCTCTCAGGAACACCAGGTCATCATGCCCCACTGGTCGGCGCACAGAGGGCTCGGCGCCTGCGGCGCAGACTGCGTCGCCGAGGTGGCGGCGCTGCCGGCGGGCAAGGGCGAGGCCATCGCGGTCGCAGCCGGGACGATCGCAGCGCCGGCGGCCAGGGTGGTCGCGGTAGCTGCCAGGACGAGGCGGCGCTTCCAATTGCTCATGACGTTCTCCAGGTTCTCTCGAGGCAGGACCGAGGTCGGCCCCGCGGATGATGGGAATGCTTCGAGGAACTCCGTGAATCCGTTCCTCGGCGGCCGTAGTTGCCGCAAACAGATTTGAGGTAATTGCGTCGCCGATCCATGGTGGCGTCCCCCGACGAGCGAGGGTTGTCCCTGGTGGGGAGAACCCGAGAGTCCCGGCCGACTCCCCGGCACCCCTCGCCCCGAGGATCAGCGCGGCGGGTGTCGACGGTGGTCAGCGGGCCGTCCCGTCGGCAGCCCGTCGCTCAGCGCAGCACCGCAACCCGTCCCGGAGCCGGCTCCGGGACAGCGCCGGGGTGCAACGACCACGCCAGCGCCTCGACGCCGTCGACCAGCCGCGGGCCGGGGCGGACGACGAAGGACGCCGAGTCGATCGCCACGATGGGCCGCCCGGGAAGCCGGTCACGCACGACCGCGGCCTGCTCCACCGCTGCGTCGAGACCGAACCCGCACGGCGCGACCACCACCACGTCGGCGGGCAGCGCGATGAGCTCGTCCCAGCTCGCCGCCACAGAACGTCCCCCGTCGGCGCCGCCCAGCGGCTGCCCGCCGGCGAGCCGGACGAGCTCGGGCACCCAGTGCCCGGGCAGGAAGGGCGGGTCGATCCACTCGAGCATCAACACGCGCCGACGGGGGCGTCCGGCCACCGCGGCCCCGACCGCGGCGAGGCGCTCACGCAGCGAGCCGACCACCGCCGCAGCACGGTCGGCGGCCCCCACCCGCGTGCCCAGCGCGATGATCGCGGCGAACACCTCGTCGAAGGTGTGCGGATCGATCGAGAGCACCTCGGCATCGCGGCCGATCAGCGCCCTGGCCTCGTCGAGGGCGCCAGCGGGGAGGGCGCACACCCGGCACAGGTCCTGGGTGAGAACGAGATCGGGAGACAGCGCGGCGAGAGCGTCGCGGTCGAGCTCGTAGAGAGGCAGCCCGCGCGCCGTCCGGTCGCGGACCACGGAGTCGATCGTGGCCGGGGGCAGACCCGGCGGCAGGACCGTGTCGACCACGACCGTGGCGCGGCCGCGGATGCCGACCGGTTCGTCGCACTCGAACGTGACGGCCACCAGATCGTCCGCGTGTCCGATCGCCGCCACCATCTCGGTGGCCGCCGGCATCAGCGACGCGATCCGCATCCGATCAGAGTAGGTAGGCCCCCACCCAGCTCAGAGTGCGACCAGCCATAGCAGGAAGAGCAGCACGGTGGCTGCGAACAGGATGCTGATGACGCGGCCACCCCATGGGGCGGTGGTGAGGCACGGACCCGACTCGTCGACGAGCTCGGGAGCGACGGTGGACATACCCGATCATCGCGGGAGGGCGCAGGAAAGTTACCTGCGCAACGGGCGTCTCGGCAGAGCCGGGCAAATTGGCGATGAACGGACGGCGCGGCGGCCGTTTCCGGGCGGCGATGTGACCCTCGCCCGGGACACGTGACCTCTCGGCCGGCCCATTCCTAATGTCGCTGGAATGGACAGCTCCCCGAAACCGAGCATGAGCCGCACGTGCCCGTGGTGTGCCGCAACGAGCGTCGTCGCGTTCAGCGAGGAGGGCCTGGTCCGGGCGCTCGTCCGGCACCTCGAGGCCTGCCGGGGCGACGGGTCGGGTATTCAGGCGCCTGGACCGGCCCGGTAGCTCGCCTGTCAGCCGGTGGCGACCGCAGGCACTCCCACGGCAACAGCGCGGTCGAGCACCAGCTCCGCGATCCGCTCCCGATGCTCGGCGGCGCTGCCCAGGAGGGCGGCGTCGGTGACCGCGCGCTTGAGGTACAGATGTGCCGAGTGCTCCCAGGTGAAGCCGATGCCACCGTGCAGCTGCACGGTGTCCTCCGCCACCCGCTGGTAGGCCTCCGAGCACGTGGCCTGCGCGATTCCGATCGCGAGATCGGGGTTGTCGGTGCCGTCCTGCAGGGCCCACGCCGCGTGGTAGGCCGTGGACCTCGCATGCTCGACGAGCACCAGCATGTCGGCGCACCGGTGCTTGACGGCCTGGAACGAGCCGATCGGCCGGCCGAACTGCAGCCGGGTGCCCGCGTAGGCGACGGTGCGGTCGAGCATCCGCTGCGCGCCGCCCACCTGCTCGGCGGCCAGCAGCGCGGCCCCGGTCCGTAGTGCGGCCGTGATCGCCCGCTCGGCGTCGGCGCCCGACGCGAGGGCCCGCGCAGGCGTGGCCGCGAACCGCACGGCGGCCTGCCGTCGCGTGCGGTCCAGTGTGGACAGTGGGACGCGCTCGGCCCCGTCCACGAGGAAGAGCCCCACCCCGCCGCCGGTACGCGCGGCGACGAGCAGCACATCCGCCGTGCCGTCGACGACCTGGCTCACCTCACCGGTCAGCGTGCCGTCCGACTCCGTGACCGTCACGAGCGCCGGGTCGAACCGGCCGCCGCGGTCGGGCACCGCGAACGCCGCGGTCCGCGTGCCCTCCACCAGCGACGCCAGCAGGCCCTCCTCGACCTCCGCCCCGGCCAGGGCCACGAGCGCGGGTACCGCGAGCCCGACGGTGCCGAGCACGGGCCCGGGCACCAGCGCCGCCCCGAACTCCTCGGCCACCACGGCCTGGTCCACGAGCCCGCCGCCGACCCCGCCCAGTTCCTCGGGCACCGCGAGCCCGAGCACGCCGAGTTCGCCGCCGAGCCGGGCCCACAGCGCCGGGTCGTAGCCGGTCTCGGACTCCATCAACCGGCGCACGATGTCCTCGTCGAGGCGCTCCGCGCAGAACTGGCGCACAGCCCGTCGCAGGTCCTGCTGTTCGGGCGTGAAGACGAACTCGGTGCCCGTGTCAGCCACGCGGCACCTCCTTCCAGGGCTTTCCGGAGTCGGCTCGCAGGTCGCCGGGCAGACCGAGGATCCGCTCACCGAGGATGTTGCGAAGCACCTCGGACGTGCCGCCTTCGATGGTGTTGGCACGGGAACGCAGGAAGCGTTGCTGGACGGGGCCGCGGTAGTCCTCGCTCCTCTGGACGTCCCGCTGCGTGTAGTCGCTGTACAACGTGGCCTCCGGGCCGAGCAGCTCCATGCAGAACTCGTAGACGTGCTGGTTCAGCTCGGCCGACACGAGCTTCGCGATCGAGCCCTCCGGCCCCGGCGAACCCGACGTCGCCGAGCGGCGGGCGCGTTCGTCGGTGAGCCGCTGGGCCTCGGCGCGGGTCCAGAGCGCAGCCAGCTTGTCGCGGAGCACGGGGGTGTGCCTGTGCGGGTAGCGCGCCCACAGCTCCACGGCGTCGGCGATGGCCCCGGCACCGCGGACGGAGGACGACCCGCCGATCGCCGAGCGCTCGTTCATCAGCGTGGTCATCGCGACTCGCCAGCCGTTGCCGACGGCACCGAGCCGGTGCGTGTCGGGGATGCGGGCGTCGGTCATGTAGACCTCGTTGAACTCCGCCTGCCCGGTCATCTGCCGCAGCGGCCGCGTCTCGACGCCGGGAGCGTGCATGTCGAGAACGAAGTAGGTGAGGCCCTTGTGCTTGGGCTGGTCGGGGTCGGTGCGGGCGAGCAGCAGCGCGTAGCGGGCGCGGTGGGCAAGGCTCGTCCACACCTTCTGCCCGTTGACCACCCACTCGTCGCCGTCCAGCACCGCGGAGGTGGCGAGGCCTGCGAGGTCGGATCCTGCGCCCGGCTCGCTGAACAGCTGGCACCAGATGTGCTCGCTCGTCGCGAGTGGTGGCAGCAGTTCCTGCGCCAGCTCGCGGGACCCGTGCTCGAGCACCGTGGCCGCGGCCATCCCGTGCCCGATGGGGTTGAGGAAGAACGGGTTGGGACCACCGGCGCCCTGCAGGATCGCGTCCGCCCTGGCCTGCAGGCCACGCGACACCCCGAGCCCGCCGAGCCCCTCCGGGAAGTGCACCCAGGTGAGCCCGGCGGCGAAGCAGGCGCCGAGGAACTCCCTGGTAGGCGTCGATCGGGGATCGTGGGTCTCCACCACCTGGTGGGCGGCCTTCTCGACGCGCGCCCTGTCGTCCATGACACCTCCGTGACGGTCAGTGGTGACCGTAACTGATGTTGGCACGCCCGTCATGGGTCGCGGAGCACAGCAGCCTCGTCCCGAAAGTTGGCAAGGAAATCTCAGACTATGGGAATTGAGTCGGGGCGACTCAGGTTGAACCGGGTGTCGGGCCGGGTGTGACCGGCCCCTGATCGAGGAGATGGACCATGAGCACGCTCTCCCTGTGGGCCCGGCGCGACCCGTTCGCCGAGTTCGATGGCCTGTTCCGCCGCTACGCGGAGCCGGTTGCACGGCAGGGCTTCGTACCGGCCGCCGAGGTCGAGCGCGATGGTGAGGACGCAGTCGTACGCCTGGAGCTCCCGGGCCTCGACGCGGAGAAGGACGTCACCGTCGAGATCGACGGCGGCAAGCTCGTGGTGCGCGGTGAGCGCCGCGACGAACGCACCGAGGACCGTGACGGCCGCACGCTCCGGGAGGTCCGCTACGGCTCCTTCCGGCGCAGCTTCGGCCTGCCTTCGCACGTGACCGCGGACGCGGTGACCGCGTCCTACGACGCCGGCGTGCTGACCGTCCGGGTGGCAGGGGCCCACTCCGGCAACGGCGCACGGCGCATCCCGGTGACCGCCGGTACGCCCGAGGTCGAGTCGGCCGAGCGTCCGGCTGCCTGACCGCCCCCGGCCGATGGCCCCCTCTCCTGTGGGAGAGGGGGCCGACCCCACGACTGAACCTCACCGCACACACCTCGTGGCCGCCGCACACATGGCCTGACGTGTGTGCCGTGGCCAGCAGGTATGTGCGGCCAGGCCTTATCCGTGTACCCGGCGTTCGGCCGACGCCCAGGCGGCCTCGTCGCCTCGTGGCTCGTAAGTCGTGAGCTCCTGGGTCCGGACCAGCAGTTCGCGCAGCGCGGCGAGGTCGCCGCTCACCGCGCCGAGGGAGCGGGCCTGGACCAGCACGTTGCCCAGCGCCGTGGCCTCGACCGGCCCCGCGACCACCGGCAGCCCGCAGGCGTCGGCGGTCAGCTGGCAGAGCAGGGCGTTGCGGGCGCCCCCGCCGACGACGTGGACGACGTCGACCGCACGGCCCGAGAGCTCCTGTGCCGCACGCACCGCGCGGCGGTGGGCGAGGGCGAGACTGTCGAGGATGCAGCGCACCGTGGCCGCGCGGCCCTGCGGGACGGGTTCCCCCAGCCGTGTGCAGGCGTCGGCGATGCGGGCGGGCATGTCGCCCGGCGGGAGGAAGGCGGGATCGTCGGCGTCGACGACCGCTGCGAACGCCGGCACCGCCGCCGCCTCGGCGAGCAGAGCGGTGAGGTGGGACCCGGGCCAGACGCGCAGGCACTCCTGCAGCAGCCACAGCCCCATGACGTTGCGCAGGTAGCGCACGGTGCCGTCGATGCCGAGCTCGTTCGAGAAGTTCGCCGCGCGTCCCTCGGCGGAGAGCACCGGGGCCGGCAGCTCCACACCGACCAGCGACCACGTGCCGCAGGAGATGTAGGCGAAACGCTCCCCCGTCGCCGGCACGCCCACCACCGCCGACGCGGTGTCGTGGGAGCCGACGGCGACCACGGGCACCGGCCCGGCGAGTCCCGTCTCGGCACGTACGTGCGGCGCCAGCTCCCCGATCCGCTCCCCCGGCTCCAGCAGCGGCGCGAAGAGGCCCACGGGGATCCCGGCCCGTGAGATCAGGTCCTTCGACCACGTGCGGGCGCGCACGTCGAGCAGTCCCGTGGTGGAGGCGTTGGTGATCTCGGCGCGACGGGCACCGGTGAGCCAGTAGGCGAGCAGGTCGGGCACCAGCAACAGGTCGTGGGCCGCCTCCAGCTGGGGCGAGCCCGCGGCCGCGACGAGCTGGTAGATCGTGTTGAACGGCAGCTCCTGAACCCCGGCGACCGCGTAGAGGTCTGCCGCGGGGAGCGTCGCGTGCAGCCGCTCGGGCACGCCCTCAGTGCGTGCGTCGCGGTAGTGCACGGGGTTGCCCAGCAGCGCGCCGGTCCCGTCGAGCAGGCCGAAGTCGATCGCCCAGGAGTCGATCCCGACCGAGTCCAGCGGCGCCTCCGCGCCCGCAGCGCCCAGTCCGTCCAGCACGCCGCGGTAGAGCGCCAGCACGTCCCAGTGCAGAGTGCTGCCCAGTCGGACCGGGCCGTTGGGGAACCGGGCGGCCTCGGCGAGATCCAGTCGGCCGGGACCGACGTCGGCGGCCATCACCCGGCCGCTCGACGCCCCCAGGTCGACCGCGGCCACCCGCACGGTCACGGGACCCGTACCTCGACGAACTCCAGCTCCACGAGGTCCGCGACGGCGGCGAGCTCGGGCACCTTGTGCCCCGTGCCGAGCGCCCAGTGGTGATCGACGCCCGACGCGCTCCAGACGTCGGTCCACTCGCCCGGGTCGCACCCGAAGTCGACGCGGGAGGTGGTGTTCCCGATCTGCAGATGCGGCCCGGGCACCACCTCGCCCTCGGCGGCGACCAGGACGAAGCGCCCGTCGCGCCGCTGCCCGATCCCGCAGAGCGTGACGGGGCCGTGCTGCACGTCGAACTCGACGGAGACGCCGCGCCCGCGCTTGCCGTGGTAGACGCCGAGCCCGCGCAGCAACGGCCGCCGCGAGCTGATCGCCAGGTGCGCAGGCCCGTCGTGGCCCATCTCCACCACACCGGCGGTGAAGTCCAGCGCCTGCAGCTCCGTGAAGGAACCGCCCGCGCCGAGCCGGTCCAGCACCAGCATGGCGATCGAGTTGCGTAGCTCGTACTCCCCCGCCGCCGGCACGCCACGGGCGGTGAGCAGCGAGGCGCCGAGGATCAGGCCCGCGGCGAGCGTCTCGTGCTGCTCGCCGCCCAGGCCGCGGTGGTAGTAGGCGAGCGAGTCGAGCGCGAAGTCCTCGACGAGCCGGTCGAGGCCGACGGAGACCCGCGCGCCCCACTCCAGGTCGGCGGCCTCCACCGAGGCGTCGACGTCGAAGACCGCACGGGCCAGCGCCACCCGCTCCTGCGTCTGCGTGTCGGTGACGGCCTCGACCCGCACCCGCAGGTCGTCGATCTCCAGCACCTCGACGTGCCCACCGAGCTGCGCCGACACGGACGACAGGTCCGTGGCAACGTCCAGCATGCCCGGGTAGAGGTGGCCCATCAGGCCGTGCCGGGCGTGGCGCAGCGTTCCCCGGACGCCCGCGGCCCGCACCCACCGGGCGATCCGTGCCCACGCGCGCTCGTCCTCGACGTGCCCCGACACCGATCGGAACGCGACCCCGGCGCGGTCGAACGCGTTGGCCATCTCCGGGAGCGGGCAGGCTCCGCAGTAGGCGAGCCAGGCTCCGGTGTCGAAGGTGGCGTGGTCCATCCGCTCCGTGGGCTGCAGGTTGATCAGCAGCACGGGCGCACCGCTGCGCTGCGCGACCGGCACCAGCATGGACGCCGTCATGTAGGTGGTCAGGAAGCCGACGATGAGATCGCAGCCCGCGACCCGCAGCTTCTCCGCGGCGGCCGCGCCCTCCTGCGCGTCGGAGATGAAGCCGACGTCGACGACCTCCACCTCGTCGCCGAGCGCCCGCAGCCGCTCCGACACGCGCGCGGCAGAGCGGCGCAGCTGCGGGAGCAGGTCGGGGAACTGCGGCCAGTACGCGCCGAGCCCGCCGGCCACGAGCCCGACGGTGGTGCGTCGCGAGGTGGTCCGCACGAGGCCCGCGGGGGTCTCGAGCACCGAGGTCATGACAGCTCCTCTCCTTCGAGGTGATTCGTCAGCGCAGGAACGCCGCCGCGACCCCGGCGTCCACGGGGATGTGCATTCCGGTGGTGTGGGACAGGTCGCCCGCGGTGAGCACGACGACCGCGGCCGCGACGTGCTCCGGCAGCACCTCGCGCTTCAGCAGGGTCCGCTGCGCGTAGAACTCGCCGAGCTTCTCCTCCGGCACGCCGTACACGGCGGCGCGCTGGGCACCCCAGCCGCCCGCGAAGATCCCCGACCCACGGACGACACCGTCCGGGTTCACACCGTTGACCTTGATGCCGTGCTCGCCGAGCTCGGCGGCGAGCAGCCGCACCTGGTGGGCCTGGTCGGCCTTCGCCGCGCCGTAGGCCACGTTGTTCGGCCCGGCGAACACACCGTTCTTGCTGGCGATGTAGACGATGTCCCCGCCCATGCCCTGCGCGATCATGGTGCGTGCGGCGGACCGGGCGACGAGGAACGAGCCCTTGGCCATGACGTCGTGCTGGATGTCCCAGTCGGCCTCGGTGGTGTCCAGCAGGGGCTTGGAGACCGACAGCCCGGCGTTGTTGACCACGAGGTCGACCCCGCCGAAGGCCAGCGCTGCCGCGTCGACGGCGGCGGCCACCGCATCGGCGGAGGTGACGTCCACCGTCACCGGCACGGCGACGTCGGCGTTCCCCAGCTCCGCGGCCACGCCTGCGGCGGCGTCGCCGTCGCGGTCGGCCACCACCACGCACGCGCCCTCGGCCGCGAGCCGCGTCGCCGTGGCCCGGCCGATCCCCGAACCCCCGCCGGTGACGAACGCGATCCGCCCGGCGAGCGGCTTCGGCTTCGGCCTCCGCGCGAGCTTGGCCTCCTCGAGGGCCCAGTACTCGATGCGGAACTTCTCCGACTCCGGGATCGGCTCGTACGTGGAGAGCGCCTCGGCTCCACGCATCACGTTGATCGCGTTGACGTAGAACTCCCCGGCGACGCGGGCGGTCTGCTTGTCGCCGCCGAAGCTGAACATCCCGACGCCCGGCACGAGCACGATCGCCGGGTCGGCCCCGCGCATCGCCGGGCTGTCCGGAGTGGCATGCCGCTCGTAGTAGGCGCGGTAGTCCTCGCGGTAGGCGGCGTGCAGCTCGCGCAGCCGCGCGATCGCCTCCTCCAGCGGGGCGGTGGCCGGGAGGTCCAGCACGAGCGGGCGCACCTTCGTGCGCAGGAAGTGGTCCGGGCAGGAGGTGCCGAGCGCGGCCAGCGGCTGGAGCTTCTCGCGGGCGAGGAAGTCGAGCACCCCGTCGGTGTCGGTGAAGTGGCCGACCTGACGGCGGTCGGTGGACGCGAGTCCGCGCAGCACCGGTGCCAGGGCCGCGGCCCGCGCCCGGCGCTCGTCCGCCGGCAACGGCTCGTACCCGGGCCGGACTGCGCCGAAGGGCTCCCCCGACCCGCGCTCTTCGATGTAACGGGTGGCGGTGGCGATGATGTCGAGCGAGTTGGCTTCGCACTCCTCGCTCGTGGCACCCCAGGCGGTGATCCCGTGCCCGCCCAGGATCACGCCGACCGCCTGCGGGTTGGCCCGCTTGACGGCGGCGATGTCGAGGCCGAGCTGGAAGCCGGGGCGTCGCCACGGCACCCACACGACCCGGTCGCCGAAGATCTCCTTGGTGAGCGCCTCGCCGTCGGTGGCGGTGGCGATCGCGATGCCGGCATCGGGGTGCAGGTGGTCGACGTGGTCGGCGTCGACGAGCCCGTGCATCGCCGTGTCGATCGACGGCGCCGCCCCGCCCTTGCCGTGAGCGCAGTAGTCGAACGCGGCGACCATCTCGTCCTCGCGCTCCACGCCCGGGTAGACGTCGACGAGCGCACGGAGCCGGTCCAGGCGTAGCACCGCGAGCCCCGGCTCGGTGAGCGTTCCGAGGTCGCCGCCCGAGCCCTTGACCCACATGAGGTCGACGGGCAGGCCGGTGACCGGGTCGTCGGCACTGGCCTTGGCGGAGGTGTTGCCGCCCGCGTAGTTGGTGGTGCGGGGGTCGGCGCCGAGGCGGTTGCTCCGGCCGAGGAGCGCCTGGACTGCCGGGTGGGTCATCGTCTGCTTCTCCAGCGTTCGTGGGGTGGGCGGATGCGGGTTCAGGCGCCCCAGCCGGCCTGCTGCCCGCCGACCCGCTCGGACTCGATCTGTTGCTGGTAGCCCGAGCGGTGGTACGCGGCGACGGGATCGGGGTCGAGGTCCATCTCGGCGCGCAGCTCGCGCAGCAGCGGGCGCACGTCCGAGGAGTAGGCGTCCATCAGCACCGCGTTGGCGGCGAGCACGTCACCGGAGCGCTGCGCGGCCGCCAGCGCGTCGATGTCGACGAGCAGCGCCTTGGCCGTGGCCTCCTGCACGTTCATCACCGACCGGATGATCGCCGGGATCTTGGCCTCGATGTTGTGGCACTGGTCGAGCATGAACGCGATGCCCGCCGCCGGCGACAGCGCGTCGACCGAGACGATCTCGTGCATGATCCGGAACAGCTGGAACGGGTCGGCCGCGCCCACCATCAGGTCGTCGTCGGCGTAGAAGCGCGAGTTGAAGTCGAACGCGCCGAGCTTCCCGGCCCGCAGCAGGAACGCCACGATGAACTCGATGTTGGTGCCGGGGGCGTGGTGGCCGGTGTCGATGCACACCGTCGCCTTGTCACCCAACTCGATGCAGTGTGCGTACGAGGTGCCCCAGTCCGGCACGTCCGTGGTGTAGAAGGCGGGCTCGAAGAGCTTGTACTCCAGCAGCATCCGCTGGTCGGGGCCGAGCCGGTCGTACACCTCGCGCAGCGCCTCGGCGAGGCGGTCCTGCCGGGCGCGAATGCTGTCCTGGCCGGGGTAGTTGGTGCCGTCGGAGAACCACAGCTTGAGGTCACGAGAACCCGTGGCGTCCATGATGTCGACGCACTCCAGCAGGTGGTCGGTCGCCTTGCGGCGCACCTGCGGGTCGGGGTTGGTGACACTGCCGAGCTTGTAGTCGTCGTCCTGGAAGACGTTCGCGTTGATCGCCCCGATGCCCACGCCCTGGTCCGCCGCGTACTTCGCCAGCTCGGCGTAGTCGCCGACGCGGTCCCACGGGATGTGCAGCGCCACCGCGGGCGCCACTCCCGTGAGGCGGTGCACCACTGCGGCATCCGCGATCTTCTCCTGCGGCGTCCGCGGCACCCCGGCCTGCGCGAACACCTTGAACCGCGTGCCCGAGTTCGCGTAGGCCCACGAGGGGGTCTCGATGCGCTGCTCCCGCAGCGCCTGACGAACGACTCCCGGGTCAGCCATGCTGTTCTCCCCTCCCGCGGCGTTTCCACGCCGTGGCCGTGCTCGATCCGGCGACGCCCCGCGACGCCGGTTCCCGTCCCGTGCGCCGCTCGAGCGCACTCTGCTCTCCGTGCCCGTTTTCGTCGATCTCCGTCACGTCCGTCGGGTTCATGACGGCACAGCCGGTGCTTCGGCGACGATCTGTTCCAGCCGCGCGCGCACCGCGTCGGGCGCCGGCCGCAGGAGCGGCGGGACGAGCGCAGGCAGCGCGGATGCGGGGGCGTCGAGGTACGGGGCGAGGCGCCCCGCGACCACGGCGCTGTCGGCGGCGAGCCCGGCCTCGACGGCCACGCTGACGAGCTCGTCCCACAGCCCAGGGCTGTCGATCACGTCCCGGACCGTGCGCACCGGCCGGGCCTGCGGGGCGACCTCCTCGACGTCCCAGTGGTGGCGGCCGTGGCCCACCTCCACCGCGGTCGCACTGCCCGGCAGGTGGACCGACGCACGCGCGCCGACCGGAACCTCGACGTCGAGCAGGAAGCGCCCCTCGGAACGCCGCCAGGCGACCGCGGCCTCGCCGTACGGCGTCTCGTGGCGCGCCGCGGCGCTCGTCAGCCCGCCGCCGGGGACGGGCCGCACGAGGATCCGCCGGTACCCCGGCTCGGCGGGCGCGAGCCCGGCGACGACGCGGTGCAGCCAGTCGGCCACCGCGCCGAGCGCGTAGTGGTTGAAGGAGGTCATCTGGCCGGGGTTGATCGACCCGTCGGGGAGCATGCTGTCCCAGCGCTCCCAGATCGTCGTGGCCCCCATCGTCACGGGGTAGAGCCACGACGGGCAGCCGCGTTCGAGCAGGAGCCGGTACGCGAGATCCGGCTCGCCCGCGACGGTGAGGGCGTCGGTGATCAGCGGCGTGCCGACGAACCCGGTGGCGACCCGGAAGCCTGCGGCGCGCACCAGGTCGGCGAGCCTGCGCCCGGCATAGGCACGCTGCTCCGGGGTCGGCAGCAGGTCCCAGACGAGGGCGAGGGCGTAGGCCGTCGGAGCGTCGTTGTGCAGGCGCCCGGACGGGCTCACGAACTCCCGCGCGAACGCGTCGCGGGCCGTGGCGGCGAGGTCGGTGTAGCGGCTGCGCTCCTCGTCCCGGCCCAGCACCTCGGCGGCTCGCGCGACGAGCTCCGCGGATCGCACGAGGTGGGCGGTGGCGACGAGATCCGGGTCCGTGCGCGCGGCAGCAGGGTCCTCCGGCGGGGCGGCGGGGTCGAGCCAGTCGCCGAACTGGAAGCCGCCTGCCCAGAGCCCGTCCTTGCCTGCGAGGCCGGCGATCCGGTCGGTCCAGGCCCGCATGCTCTCGAACTGCGCGGCGAGCACGCCGGTGTCGGCGAAGCGCTCGTAGAGCACCCACGGCACGACCGTGGCCGCGTCGCCCCACGCCGCAGCGGCCGGACCCTCCGGACCCCGGATCGCGTCCGGCACGACGAACGGCACGGACCCGTCGGGCTGCTGCTCGGCGGCGAGGTCGGCGAGCCACGAGGTCAGGAACCCCGAGCAGTCCGCGAGGAAGGCCGCCGTGGGGGCGAAGATCTGGATGTCGCCGGTCCACCCCATCCGCTCGTCGCGCTGCGGGCAGTCGGTGGGGACGTCGAGGAAGTTGCCGCGCATGCTCCGCACGACGTTGGCGTGCAGCGTCTCGACGTCCCGGTCGGAGCACGCGAAGGAGCCCGTGGGCGCGAGATCCGAGCTCAGCACCACGGCGGTGGCGGACTCGATCTGCCGCTCGTCCACACCGCTCAGCTCGGCGTACCGGAAGCCGTGGAACGTGAGCGACGGTTCGAGCACGGCGTCACCCGTGACAAGCAGGTAGTCGTCGGTGGCCTCCGCCGACCGCAGCGGCCGCACCCCGAGCTCCCCGCGTTCGAGCACCTCGGCGTGCCGGACCGTGACGCGCTGCCCCGCCGCGCCGCCCCGCACCCGCAGCCGCACCCAGCCGACGACGTTCTGTCCGAAGTCGACGAGCAGCCGTCCGGACGGGGAGCGGAAAAGCGCGACAGCAGGTACCTCGGCGACTGCGCGCACGGGCGGCCCGGACGGCCGGACGAGCCGGCCGAGGTCCTCATCCAGCACGTCGACGGGCCCCTCCGCGCCGGAAGGGTCCCACCGCAGGTCGGTGGTCTGACCGTCGTAGAGGTCATCGGCGAGCACGCCGCTCGCCCGCGCGCCCCAGGTGGCGTCGGTGCCGAACGTGCGGACCGTGCCGTCGGCGTGGGTGACCTCGAGCTGCGCCAGCGCGGCGAGCCGCTCGCCGTAGAGGGCGCGCTGTCCGTCCCAGCCGAGCCTGCCGCGGTACCAGCCGTTGCCCAGCAGCACCTCGATCGTGTTGGGGCCCTCGCGCAGCAGCGCCGTGACGTCGTGGGTGCGGAAGCGCAGCCGGTGGGCGTAGGACGTCCATCCCGGGGCGAGCTCCTCGTCGGTGACGCGCTCGCCGTTGATCGACGTGACGTGCAGCCCGAGCGCGGTGACGTGCAGGCGTGCCCGGACCACCTCACCGTGCAGCTCCACGGCGCCGCGCACGATCGGCGCAGGCTGCCCGATCCCACCCACGGTGCGGGGCGAGACGAAGCGGGCGCTCCAGTCGGCGGCGTCGAGCAGCGTGGTCTCCAGCGCGGCGGGCTCGCTCCAGTCACTCCAGCCGCTCCCGTCCTGTCCGGCGACGCGGGCGCGGACCGAGGCGCGGGCTCGCGACCCCAGCGGCGGGAACGGCCAGGCCACGAGCACCTGCTCGGAGGTGTCGACGCGCTCCGTGACGACGTCACCGGCCTCGTCGGTCAGTTCGAGCTCGACCGCCGACTGGACGAAGCCCTCGGGGGCGGCGGGGATGCGCCAGGAGAGCCGGGGGGAGGCGCTGCCGATGCCGAACCCGGAGGTGGCGTGCTCGAACCGGACGGGTTCGGGCCGGACGGTCGGGGACGGATAGGGCATGCGGCCTCCCTTGGTCGCAGGACATCCGGCGCCGGGCCGGCCAGGGCGCTCGCGGAGCTCGTCAGCTCCCCTGCACGCAGCACGCAACAACTATGAAACGTTTCATACCATCGCTCCAGCAAGGTAGCCCGCATCACGTCAAACGTCAACAGTTGAATCACATCGGTGCCCGATCAGTCAGCGATGTCCGCCTGAGCCGTCCTGGATCGTGCCCAACTGTGAGTCTTGACTGCGATCTATGCCATAGCTACCTTTCCCCCACCTCGTATTGAAACGAATCAATCGGAGGTCCAATGCCGGACCACGAGGCCTGCCGGTCGCGCCGTCTCACGGACGTGCCCATGACCGCCGCCCCCGCTCTCCACGCCATGGGCCTGCCGCAGACGAACGACTCGTACCGCCGGGGCGCCTGACCGGCGCCACCCCACCCGTTCCGCATCAAGGAGGATGCCGTGCCTGCACCCGAGGCCGTCGGCGTCGAACCCGCCGGGGACGACGCGACGATCAGCAAGCAACAGTGGAAGTGGTCGGTCCTGGCTGCGATGGCGTCCTATCTGGACGCCGGGTCGATCGTGGCCCTCGGCGCCGGGCTCACCCTGTTCCAGAGCGAGCTGGGGCTGTCCAGCTTCGGCGTGGGCGCGCTCGCCGCGATCGGGCCGAACGCGATCGGGTGCGCACTGGGCGCGTTCATCGGGGGCAGGCTCGGCGACAAGCTCGGCCGCAAGCGGATCTACAAGTGGGATCTCCTGGTCTACGCGCTCGGCATCCTGTTGATCGCGCTCGCGGTGAACCCCGCCATGCTCTTCGTGGGCACGTTCATCGTCGGTGTCGCGGTCGGTGCGGACGTGCCGACGTCCCTGGCGCTGGTCGGCGAGTTCGCCCCCGCGAAGGGCCGGGGCAGGCTCATCGGTCTCACGCAGGTGGCGTGGAACCTCGGTCCCGTCATCGTGCTCGTGCTGGCGCTGGTGCTGAGCCCGATCGGCCTGCTGGGCACGCGGATCGTCTTCCTGCACCTGTTCGTCGTCGCGATCGTCACCTGGGCTCTGCGGCGTGGCATGGTCGAGTCGGCGCGCTGGACGGCGGCCGCGACCCGCGCCCGTTCCACCGCCGATCAGGTGCGCCAGCTGTTCCGCGGCCACAACCTGCGCGCCCTCGTCTGGACCGGCACGATCTACACGTTCTGGGGTCTCGCCGCCGGCACGTCGGGCATCTTCACGCCGTACGTGGTCGAGACGCTCGGCGCGGGCACCCAGGCCGCCGGCGTGGCGCTGTCGTGCGCCGGGTTCGTGATCGGGATCTTCGCCACGGTGTTCCTGTTCATGCGCCTCAACGACCGCAGCTACGCCACCCGGCGCACGATGTGGGGCATCGGGGCGCTGCTGCAGATCGTGGCGTACGGGGTCTACCTGGTGCTGCCGTTCACCGTGCCGGTCGTGATCCTCAACATCGTGCTGTTCGGCGTCGGGGCGGCACTGGCCGGTGAGCCGACGTACAAGGTGTTCAGCCAGGAGCTGTTCCCGACGATGCTGCGCGGCACCGCCCAGGGGTTCACGTTCGGCGTCGCCCGCACGTTGCTCGGGATCTGGAGCTTCTTCGTCCCGATCCTGGCGGCGGTGGAGATCGGCCCGGTCGCGCTGCTGCTCACCGCGTTCCTCGCCGTCAGCGGGGTCGTCGGCTTCTTCTTCATGCCCGACACCGTCGGCAAGTCGCTGGAACAGATCGAGAGTGAACGGTCGGTCCGCGCGTGAGGGACGACGCCCTGAGCGCCGGGGTCGGTGAGCTGCTGCACCGCTTCACCGACCCCGACCCCCGCTTCGGCCCGTTGCCCATCTGGTGGTGGAGCGGCGCGAGGATCACCCGGGAACGGCTGCGCCGGCAGATGGAGCAGCTCGTGGCCGGAGGCGTCCGCCAGGCCGTGGTGCTGTGCCTGGCCCCGACCGGACCGATGTTCGGATCGGTGGCCGATGACCCGCCGTTCCTCTCGCCGGCGTGGCTGGAGCTGTTCGACCAGGCCTGCGCCGACGCCGAGGAGCTCGGCTTCACGCTCTGGATGTACGACCAGATCGGCTTCTCCGGGGCGAACCTGCAGGGCAGGCTGATCGCGGACGAGCCGGCCTTCGCCGGGCAGGCCCTGTTCCGCACGGAGGGCTCGGGAGCACGGGTCGTGCTCACCGCGCCCGCCGGGCACACACCGCTCTGCGCCTACGCCGTGCTCGGCTCCGGCGAGCGCGTGCCCGTCCCGATCGAGGACGGCACGGCCCGGTGGGCGGGCGAGGCCGCCGCCGTCACGCTCGTGCACGCCGGCACCAGCGGCTTCGACTACTTCAGCGAGGCCGCCTGCGCTGCCTTGCTGGAGCAGGTGCACGGCACGCTCGAACGCGCGGTCGGACGCTGGTTCGGCCGCAGCATCGGCGGCTTCTTCCAGGACGAGCTCCCGCCGATGCCGACGTGGGGCGGCGACTTCGCCACCACGTTCGCCGCCCGCTACGGCTACGACCTCCTCCCGCAGCTGTGGGCGTTGTGGGAGCAGGACTCCTCGGCGCAGGCCGCGCGCATCCGCCGCGACTACCACGAGCACCGCGCCACGCTCGCCCGCCGCGGCTTCTTCGACCAGCACGACGCCTGGTTCGCCGCGCGCGGGCTGGTCTGCGGGTTCGACCAGGCGTCGCCCGCCCGCGAAGGCGACCCGGTCGGCGGCGTGCACACCTACGGCGACTACCTCGGCCTGCACGCAGGCTACGGCGCGCCGGGCAGCGACCACTGGGGCGACGCGAAGGTCCACAGCTCGCTCGCTCACGCGAACGGCCACGAGCGGGTCTGGATCGAGGCGTTCCACTCCTCGGGCTGGGGCGGCACGCTCGAGGAGACCTACGACTGGCTCTCGGCGTTCCTGCGCCGCGGCGCCACCCTCTACGACCCGCACGCCGTCTACTACTCCACGGTCGGCGGCTGGTGGGAGTGGGCGCCGCCGTCCACGTGCTGGCGCCAGCCGTACTGGCCGTCCTATCCGGTGTTCGCCACGGCCGTCTCCCGGCTCTGCTCGGTGCTGACGGCGGGCGAGCACGTGGCCGACGTGCTGCTGCTCTCCCCCACCACCACGGCGCAGGCGCACGTGACGCTCGCCGGGGCGCTCCCGGACGCCGACCGCGTGAACCGGGTGTTCCGCGAGCTGGGCGGGATCAACTCGTGGCTGGCCGAGCGCCGCGGCGTGCTGGAGCGGGCCGGGATCGATCACGACGCGCTCGACGAGGCCACCGTTGCCAGTGGAAAGGTCGACGGCTCCGCCTTGCAGGTGGCGGCGGAGGCCTACCGCACCGTGATACTGCCCGCGACCACCGCCCTGCACGTCGACACCGCCCGTCGGCTGGTGGAACTCGCCATGGCGGGTGGCCGGGTGATCTGCGTGGAGCGGGCGCCGGAGCTGTTCCTCGGCGCCGACGAGCAAGCGGTGGCGGACGACTTCCGGGCCGCACTCGCGGCCGGGCGGATCACGGTGGTCGCGGGCGCAGAGGACGTCATCGCAGCGGTGCTGCACGGGCCGGTGCGGGTGCGCGCCGACGCACCGTTCCTGCTGCGCCGCCACGGCGACGCGCACGTACTCGCCCTCACCGCGCACGACGAGCACAGCGGAACCGCCGCGCCGATCCTGCAGCTGGGCGAGGGCTCGTGGGTCGACAGCGGCTTCACGTGGACGGACTACAACGACCAGCTCCGCACGAGCGGGTACCGGTTCGTCCCGCCCGGCGACCGCACGGCCCGCGTCCACGTCGACGGGCTCGCCGCGCCGCGGGCGCAGAGCTGGTCGCCGGGCACCGGGCAGCGCACCGAGCTGACCGTCACGGCGGACGGCGACGGCTGGGCGTTCGACGTGCCCTTCGACGACGGCGCGGTGGCCCTCGTCGTGCTCGCCGACACGCTCCCGGCCGCGACGGCGGTGCCGCTGGGCGCCGTGGAGGAGACCGTCGCCCTCACCGGTCCGTGGCAGGCGCTACCGGAGTCCACGTTGGACAACCGGTGGGGCGACCTGGCCGCGGCCGACCGCCCCGGCGTGCTGCCGATCGAGGTGTGGCGGCTGGAGCACCGCAGCGGCGAGACCGCCGACTGGACGCCCGTGACGGCGGGCTTCGGCCCGTTCGCCGAGGTCCGGGGCCCGTGGCAGGGCGACGAAGGGCCTGGCTGGGAGCCCGTCGAGTGGTCGCTCGCCCGCGGCATCCGCGACGACCCTGCACACGCCGAGACGCTCGGGCCGAAGGGCAGCGTGCCCGAGGAGTTCCTCGACTGGCGGCACGTGCAAGCCGGGGAACGGGTGGCGGTCCGCACCCACCTCGTCCTGCCCGACATCCCCGGGCTGCTGCTCGCGGTGGGCGCGGGAGCAGCCCGCCGGGTGCTGGTGGACGGCGCCGAACTGCCCGTCGACGGGACGGGCCACCAGTCGTTCAGCCCGCTCCCCGACGGCCCGGCCGGGCGCACGGTGGCGGTCGAGATCGAGCTGACCTCCGACCGGGACGGCCCGCTGCGTGCGTCGTTCACCGTGGTGACCGACGCCGAGGCCTACCGGCGTCCTGAGTGGATGCAGCCCGGCGACGACGTCGTGGTGGGAGAGTCGGCCGACCTCGTGCTGGAGGTGCCACTCACCGAAGTGCCCGCCGACCCCCGTGTCCAGGTCGGCTCCGACGGTGCGTGCAGCCTGCTCGTCAACGGGGTCGAGGTGGGTCGCCAGGGCGACTTCAACCCCTACCCGGACCACCGCGAGATCCGCGTGCACACCTACGACCTCGGCCCACACCTGCGCGCCGGGAAGAACACGATCACGCTCCGCGTCACGAACCAGGGCCTCGATCCGACGGCCGCCACGCTCGACTCACCCGCCACCGGCGGGCTCGGGATCCGCAGCGGCGACGGCTGGACGGCCCGGCGCGGTGGCGATCAGGTGCCGCTCGTACTGCGCCGCCGGCACGCGGGCGACCCCCGTTTCGTCTGCCTGGACGTGCGCCCGCACCCGCTGCCGGGCGCTGCGTGGCTCGATCCCGCCGCCGCCTCGCACGGAGTGGTCCTGCCGCTCGTGCCCGACCTCGATCCCGGCGCCGAGCGCACCGAGTGGCTGCGGCTGACCGTGCCGCCGGGCACGGTGGCGTTCCGCACGGCCACACCGCTGCAGGTCGTGGCGCTGGTGGACGGCCAGGAACAGAAGCCTGACCACGGGGTGATCCGGCTGCCGTCGCCCGCCGAAGCCGGCACCACGGTGCTGCTCCGTGTCACCGCAGCCGGCGGACGCCGCAGCGGCGCGCTGCTCGACGGGCCGGTGGAGCTGGAGGTGACCGAGGCGCGGGTCCCGCTCGTTCCGTGGGAGGAGCTGGGGCTGCGAGCGCTGGGCGGGCAGATGACGTACCGGACGACGGCCACGATCCCCGACGTCGCGGGGCGCCGGGCGGTGCTCGACCTCGGGGAGGTCCGCGGCACCGCCGACGTCCGCGTGAACGGCGAGCTCGCGGCCCGGCTCGTCTGGGGCCCGTGGCGCGCCGAGGTCACCGACCTGCTCCGGCCCGGCGGCAACACCATCGAGGTGATCGTCCGGGGCACCTTGGCCGGCTACCTCGATGACGCCTCCCCCACCCGCGGTGTCTACGCGGGCCAGATCCGCACCGGCCTGCTGGGCCCGGTGGTACTCCGCCTCCACTCCCGCTGAACGGGTTGGACCGCGAGGCAGTGATACCGGCCCTCCCGCCTTGGCCGTGCAGCAGTCCGGCGGATAAGAAGGCGGCATGGTTCGCGTCAAGATCTGCGGGATCACCACGCCGTCCGATGCCACGTTCGCTGCGGATTGCGGGGCCGATGCGATCGGGCTGAACTTCTATCCGAAGTCGCCGCGGTTCCTCACACCCGACGAGGCCGAGGACATCGTCCGGGCGCTACCGCCGTTCTCGACGCTCGTCGGACTGTTCGTCGGTACCCCGGACGACGAGGTGGCGAACACCGTGCGCGGTTTCGGCCTGCGGGCTGTGCAGTCCTACCCCGAACGACCGCCCGGCCGAAGCTACTTCCCCGCGGCGCACGTCCCCGCGTTCCGCGTGCGTGACGCCGCCTCGCTGGAACTCATCACGCGGTACGTCCGGGATGCCCGCGCGGAGGGCGTGGCACCGGCGGCCGTCCTCGTGGACGCGCACGTCGAGGGGAAGCTCGGCGGCACGGGGCATGTCGCGCCGTGGAACCTGCTCGCCGGGTTCGACCCCGGGGTGCCGGTCGTCCTCGCCGGCGGACTGACCCCGGATAACGTGGCCGACGCCATCCGCGCCGTCCGGCCGTGGGGCGTCGACGTGGCCAGCGGCGTCGAGTCGGCCCCCGGCCGCAAGGACCCCGCCCGGGTGAGAGCGTTCATGCAAGCGGTTCGGGCTGCGTAGACCTGCGTAGATCCGACCTGACGAACGAGCGGCGCGTTGATCCGATAGATCTGGACCAACGCGCCGCTCGTACCACCGGGCCCCCCTGGAACGAGCCCCCGGCTCGTTCCACCCGGCTTCCCCCCGACGAACCCAGCACTCGCGACGCCACAACCGGACCCGGGTCAGGGCTCCGTGGTGGCGACACGCGCGAGTTGGTCCTCCAGGTGGAAGATCTCCTCCAGAAGCAGAAAGCCCTCGTCCGGGCCGCGGCCGTCGAGACCCGTGAAGAACTGCTGCATCTCCGCCTGCCAGCGGGCGTTCACCTCGGTGGCCGCCATGGCCTGCTGGGCGGCGGTGAGATCGTCGGCTTCGACGTACCCGATGAGCAGGCCGTCCGTGCGCAGGAAGAGCGAGTAGTTGCGCCAGCCGGAGTCGCGAAGGGCGGCGAGCATGTCCGGCCAGACCGCCCGGTGCCGCCCCACGTACTCCTCCAGGCGGTCGGGCCGGACCTGGAGCTGGAAGCAGTAGCGCGGCACCGGGCGGTCCCCCCTCTCATAGCGGTCAGAAGTTGAACTGGTCGATGTTCTGTGCGGTGAACACCGTGGGCGGGCCGAGGACGATCTCGCCGTCGGTGCCGATCGTGTACTTGCCGAGCTTGCCGGCGGTGAACGTCTCGCCCTGCTTGCCGGTGATCTGCCCGGACGCGAGCGCGGCCCCGGCGTAGCCGGCGAGGTAGCCGATGTCGGCGGGGTTCCACAGCGCGAACTGCGACACCGTGCCGTCCTTGACGAACTCGCGCATCTGGTTCGGCGTGCCGAGCCCCGTGACGGCGACCTTGCCCTTGTAGCTGGAGCTGCTGACGTACCGCGCGGTGGCGGCGATGCCCACGGTGGTGGGCGAGACGATCGCCTTCAGGTTCGGGTAGGTCTGCAGCAGACCCTGGGCCTCTTGGAACGACTTCTGGTCGTCGTCGTTGCCGTAGACCGTGGCCACGAGCTTCATGCCGGCGTTCTCCGGCTTCTTCAGCTCCTGCTCCATCACCGCGATCCAGGCGTTCTGGTTCGTCGCGTTCGGCGTGGCCGACAGGATGGCGATGTCACCCTGGCCGCCGGTGAGTTCACTCGTCATCTTGACGAGGGTCTCGCCGATGCCCTCCGTGGTCGCCTGGTTGACGAAGACGTCGCGGCACTGCTTCGCAGCATCGGAGTCGAACGCGACGACCTTGATGCCGGCGTCGCGGGCCTGGTTGAGCGAGGGGCAGACCGCGTTGGGGTCGTTCGCGGCGATGCCGATCACGTCCTGCTGCTGCTGGATCAACGTGTTGATGTAGCTGACCTGCGACGATGCACTCGCGTCGTTGGGCCCGACGAGCTTGTACTCACCCTTGAGCTCGGTGACCGCCGCCTGGCCGCCGCCCGCCTCGATGTCCGAGTACGGGTTGTTCAGCTGCTTGGGCAGGAAGGCGATCTTGAGGCCCTCCTTCAGCGGCGCGTTCGGATCGGCGGTCGCAGCGCTGGCTCCACCACCGGAGCTGTCGCCCTGGTCTGCGGTCGACTCGCGGGTGGTGCCGCCGCAGGCCGATAGGCCGACGGCCAGCACGAGCCCGGCCGCGACGGGCACGAGCCCGCGGCGGAAGGTGCCCGCTCGGGCGGAGCGCAGGGACATGGGGGTTGCCTTTCAGGAGGACCGGACGGCCGGCGTCGGTGACGGTTCGGGGTCTGGGGAGGCGGGCGGCGGTGGGCCGGACGGGCGGCGGCGCCGCAACGCGGCCTGCGCGTTTCTCGCGAGGTTGGGCGCGAGGACGGAGATGATGAGCAGCAGCCCGGTGACGACGCTGAGCGCCTCGTTCGAGACGTCGTCCAGGCGCAATGCGTTCTGCAGCGCGGTCAGCAGGAGCACACCGCCGAGGACGCCCCAGAGGGTGCCCTTGCCGCCGAAGATCGAGACGCCACCGAGCAACACCGCGGCGACGACGGCCAGCTCGAGCCCGGTGCCGTTGTCGGCGCGGGCGCTGGAGTAGCGCAGCGTCCACAGCACTCCGGCCAGGGCCGCGACCGCGCCGCAGACGACGTAGAGCCAGAACTTCACGCGCGTGACGCGGACGCCGGCGAACCGGGCGGCCTCGGCGTTCGCCCCGATGGAGAAGAGCCCTCGCCCGGCCGGGGTCAGGTGCAGCACGACCGCGAAGACGAGCCCGAGCACGAGGAGCGGGATCACCAGCAGCGGGATGCCGGTGCCGCCGATGTCACCGGTGACGAGGTCGGTGTAGCTCTCCGGGAAGTCGGCGATCGCACGGTCGCCGAGCACGACGAACGCGAGGCCGCGGTAGAGCGCGAGGGTGCCGATCGTGACCGCGAGCGAGGGCAGCCCGAACACGGTGACGAAGGTGCCGTTCAGCGCGCCCAGCACAGCGCCGAGCAGCACGCAGACCGGGATGATCGTCTCCAGCGGGAGCCCGGCCTCCCACAACGCGCCCATCACGGCACTGGAGAGCCCGAGCGTGCTCGCGACCGAGAGGTCGATCTCCCCGGTGACGATGATCAGGGTCATCGGCAGCGCGATGAGGGCGATCGGGGCGAGGTCCAGCACCAGGAACGAGAGGTTGCGGGTCGAGGCGAAGTTGTCGACGGTGAACGACGCGATGATCAGGAACACGATCAGCACGCCGATGATCGCGGCGTCCCAGGAGGTCAGCCTGCCGAGCAGGCGCCGGGCGGGCTGGTCAGGAGACGGCATGTGATTCCCTCCGGCGCAGCGAGGCGGAGATGCGGGCGGCGACCAGCCGGTCGGTGCCGATGGCCAGCAGGATCAGCGCACCGACGATCGCCTGCTGCCAGAACTGGTCGATGCCGAGCACCGGCAGCGCGCTGCCGATGGTGGTGAGCAGGAGGGCGCCGATCGCTGCGCCCCAGACGGTGCCGCTGCCGCCGAAGACGGCGACGCCTCCGACCACGACGGCCGCGACGACGTTGAGCTCGTAGCCCGTGCCCGCCGCGGCGTCGATCGTGCCGAACCGGGCGGCGAAGAGCACCCCGGCGAGCCCGGCGAGCGCGCCGCTGACCACGAACGCGGCCAGCGTGCGGCGCCCCACCGGGATCCCGGCCAGGCGCGCGGCCTCGGGATTGGAGCCCATGGCGTAGAGCTCCCGCCCGGACCGGTAGGTGCGCAGGAAGATCCCCGCCACCACGACGACCACCAGCGCGATGAGGATGAGCCACGGCACGCCCAGGACCGTGGCCGTGCCGAAGGACAGGAACCCCGGCGGCAGCTCGTCGGCGTTGATCTGCTGGCCGCCCGCCCAGAAGAACCCGATCCCGCGGAAGACGTAGAGCGTTCCGAGCGTGACGACCAGCGCGGGCACGTTGCCGAACCGCACGAGCACGCCGTTGAGCAGACCGCAGACGGCTCCGAAGACCAGCCCCGCCAGCAGCGCGATCACCACCGGCACGCCGGGGGCCGCCTGCAGCAGCGAGCCGACCGCGAACGCCGAGAGACCGAGCACCGAGCCGACCGACAGGTCGATGTTGCGGGTGATCACCACGACCGACTGCCCGACGGCCAGCACGATGATGATCGCCGCGGCGAGCACGAGGTCGCGGATGCTCTGCCCGGAGAGGAACCGGGGGTTCACGATCGCGGTGACGACGATCAGGGCGGCGAGCGCGAGGACGATGCCGAGCTCGCGCGCCCGCAGGATGAATCCGACCCGCGAACCGGCCGCGCGGTCGCGCTCCACGGTCGGCGCGGGGCCGGTGGACGGAGGAGAGACCGTGGTCATGCCGCCGCACCCTGCCCGGTGGCCGCGAACATGACGGCCTGCTCGGAAGCCTCGGCCCGCGGCAGTTCGGCCACCAGCCGTCCCTCCCTCATCACGAGCACCCGGTCGGCCATGCCCAGCACCTCCGGCAGCTCCGAGGACACCATCACGATCGCGACGCCCTCGGCCGCGAGATCCGACAGCAACCGGTGCACCTCGGCCTTCGTACCGACGTCGATCCCGCGGGTGGGCTCGTCGACGATCAACACCCGCGGGCGCGTCGAGAGCCACTTGGCCAGCACGACCTTCTGCTGGTTACCGCCCGAGAGCCGGCCGACGGGGTCGGTCAGATGGGCGTACTTCGTCTGCAGGCGCGCCGCCCAGTCGCGGGCGAAGCGCCGCTCCCCGCCGCCGACCAGCAGGCCCAGCTTCGTCAGGCTGCCCAGCCGGGTGGCGGTGATGTTGCGCTCGATCGAGGCCTCCAGCACGAGACCCTGTTGCCTGCGGTCCTCGGGAACGAGCGCGACACCGGCGCGCATGGCCGCCGCGGGGGAACCACCACGCAACTGCTTCCCGTCGACCCGCACCTGGCCTGCGTCGCGGGGGTCGACCCCGAAGACCGCCTGCACCACCTCCGAGCGCCCGGCGCCGACGAGGCCGGCGAGCGCGACGATCTCGCCCGCACGCACCGCGAACGACACGTCCGAGAAGACGCCTGCGCGGCTGAGGCCCTCGACCTCGAGCACGACGTCACCCGGCACGACGTCGCGCTTGGGGAACAGCGTCTCGAGCGGGCGGCCCACCATCCGCCGCACCATCTCGTCGACGGTGAGCTCGTCCAGCGGGTCGGTAGAGACGTGGGCGCCGTCGCGCATGATCGTGACCCGCTGGCACAGGGCCGTGATCTCCTCGAAGCGGTGGGAGATGAAGAGCAGCGCGGCGCCACCTGCCCGCAGCGACTCGGCCACGGCGAACAGGCGCTGCACCTCCACACCGGTGAGTGCGGCGGTGGGCTCGTCCATCACGATCACCCGCGCGTCGAGCGACAGCGCCTTGGCGATCTCGACGATCTGCTGGTCGGCGATCGACAGGCCGCGAGCGGGCCGGTCGGGGTCGATGGCTACCCCGAGCTGATCGAAGTAGGCCTCGGCGCGGGCGTTCATGGCGCGGCGGTCGATCCGCCGCCCGGAGCGCAGGGGCTGGCGGCCCATGAAGATGTTCTCCGCGACCGAGAGATCCGGGAAGAGCGTGGGCTCCTGGTAGATCACGGCGATGCCGGCGGCCAGGGCATCGGCCGGCGAGTGCAGCTCCAGCGGCTGCCCGTCGAGCTCGATCGTGCCCGTGTCAGGACGATGGAGCCCGGCGAGCATCTTGACGATCGTCGACTTGCCGGCTCCGTTCTCCCCCACGAGGGCGTGCACCTCGCCTCCGTACAGCGGAAAGGAGACGTCCCGGACGGCGGAGACGGCGCCGAAGGACTTCGCCACCGAGCGGACCGCGAGCAGCGGCTTGCTCGGCTCTGGGCTCGCCATCCGGCCCTCCTCCAGCATCTTTGATGAAACGTTTCAAATGGTGAGCCACGCGACCGTACGGGCCACGGATAGAGCGTGTCAAGGTCGAACCAGCAGCACAAGACCCCGACGGCGAGGCGACCAGGCTTCACGTTCGGCGGGTTCTGCGTGCGGACGACTACTACCTGCATGGCACTCTTGTACGTTTCAGTGCCACACGGCATGCTGCCGGAATCGAGTTCGAGGATCGGAGATCACGAGGTGGTGACGGGATCGGGCACGCCCAGCATGAAGGACGTCGCTGCGCACGCGCGCGTCTCGCTGGGCACGGTCTCCAACGTCCTGAACCGGCCGGAGCTGGTGAGCGAGCGCACGCGCAAGCGCGTCCTCGCGGCCATCGCCGAGCTGGGTTTCGTGCGGAACGAGTCGGCGCGCCAGCTCCGGGGCGGAGGCAGCCGCACGCTTGCCTACGTCGTGCTCGATGCCGCCAACCCGTTCTTCACCGACGTGGCGCGCGGGGTCCAGGACGCCGCCGACGCCGCGGGGCTCGCTTTGTTCCTCTGCAACAGCGGCGAGGACCAGGAGCGCCAGGCCGCCTACCTCGACCTCCTCGAGCAGCAGCGCGTCGAGGGCGTGCTCATCACCCCGGTCGACGCCGCCGACCCCCGCATCACCGCGCTCGCCCGCCGCGGCACGCCCGTGGTGATCGTCGACCGTGGCGCAGGCCCGCAGCACTGCTCCGTCACCGTGGACGACCAGCTCGGCGGCGAGCTGGCGGTCACCCACCTGCTCGACAGCGGCCACCGCAGGATCGCGTTCGTCGGAGGGCCGCGCTCGATCGGGCAGGTCGGCGACCGCATCGCAGGCGCCGAACGGGCCATCGCACGCGCAGGCACCGGCGAGCTGACGGTGCTGGAGACCCCCCGCCTCGACGTCGCCCAGGGCCGTCGCGCCGGGGAGCGCCTGGCCGGCCTACCTGCAGCGCACCGGCCCACCGCCGCGTTCTGCGCCAACGACCTGCTCGCGCTCGGGCTGCTTCAGCAGATGGTCCGGCTGGGGCTGCGGGTGCCCGAGGACGTCGCGATCGTCGGCTACGACGACATCGAGTTCGCCGAGGCCGCCGCCGTGCCGCTGACGTCGGTGGCGCAGCCCCGCCACCGGCTCGGGCGCACCGCTGCCGAGCTGCTCCTCGCCGAAGCCCGCAACCCGGAGACGCACGAGCATCAGCAGGTCATGTTCGCCCCCGAGCTCGTGGTGCGGGCGTCCACGCGGTTGGGCGGCGCCGTAAGGTCCACCACGGTCGCCTGAGGCGGCGGGAGAGGGAACAATGAAGATCGCCCTGTTCGTGACGTGCCTGGCCGACGCTCTGTACCCCCAGGTCGGACGGGCCACGGTCACACTGCTCGAGCGGCTGGGCCACGAGGTCGTCTTCCCCGCGGCACAGACGTGCTGCGGGCAGATGCACGTCAACACCGGATACCAGCGCGAGGCGCTCCCGCTGGTGCGCCACCACGTCGAGACCTTCGAGGACTTCGACGTCGTGGTGGCTCCGTCGGGCTCCTGCGTCGGGTCGGTGCGCCACCAGCACGCGATGGTCGCCCGCCGGGCCGGGGACCAGGCGCTCGCCGAGCGGGCCGAGGCGGTGGCGACGCGCACCTACGAGCTGTCCGAGCTGCTGATCGACGTGCTCGGGGTGGAGGACGTCGGTGCGTACTACGCACACCGGGTCACCTACCACCCCACCTGCCACTCGCTGCGCATGCTGCGCGTCGACGACAAGCCGCTGCGGCTGCTGCGCCACGTCCGCGGAATGACGCTGCTCGAGCTACCCGAGGCCGACCAGTGCTGCGGGTTCGGCGGCACCTTCGCGATGAAGAACCCCGACACGTCCACGGCGATGCTGGCCGACAAGATGAAGAACGTGATCACCACCGGGGCGGAGGTCGCCACGGCGGGCGACGCGTCCTGCCTGATGCACATCGGCGGCGGACTCTCCCGGCTGCGCACCGGCACCCGCACGGTCCACCTGGCGGAGATCCTGGCCGGCACGGAGTCGGTGGCATGAGCTCAACCGATCTCGGCATGCCAGCCGTCGCCCCGCGCGGTGTGGGCCACCTGCGCGGCGAGCAGTCCTTCCCCGCCGCCGCCCGCACCGCGCTGGCCGACTCCCAGCTGCGGCGCAACCTCGGCCATGCCACGCGCACCATCCGCACGAAGCGGGCGTCGGTCGTGGCCGAGCTGGACGACTGGGAGCAGCTGCGGCTCGCGGGCGAGGCCCTCAAGACCGCCACGATGGCACGCCTCGACGAGCACCTGGAGCGCCTGGAAAAGGCGGTGCAGGCCCGCGGCGGTGTCGTGCACTGGGCGCGCGACGCCAACGAGGCCAACGCGATCGTCACCGGCCTCGTGGCCGCCACCGGCGAGTCCGAGGTGGTCAAGGTCAAGTCCATGGCCACCCAGGAGATCGGGCTCAACGAGGCGCTCGAGGCCGCCGGGATCACGGCGCACGAGACCGACCTCGCCGAGCTGATCGTCCAGCTCGGCGGCGACATGCCGAGCCACATCCTCGTGCCGGCCATCCACCGCAACCGCGCCGAGATCCGCGACATCTTCCTGCGCGAGATGCCCGGCGTCGACCCACAGCTCACCACCGAGCCGCGTCGGCTCGCCATGGCGGCGCGTGCGCATCTGCGCGAGCGCTTCCTGCGCGCCAAGGTCGCGATCTCGGGCGCCAACTTCGGGGTGGCCGACACCGGCACGCTGCTCGTGGCGGAGTCCGAGGGCAACGGGCGGATGTGCCTGACGCTGCCGGACACGCTGATCACGGTGATGGGCATCGAGAAGGTCGTGCCCACCTGGCAGGACCTCGAGGTGTTCCTGCAGCTGCTTCCGCGCAGCTCCACCGGCGAGCGGATGAACCCCTACAACTCGGCGTGGACGGGCGTCACCCCCGGCGACGGCCCGCAGACCTTCCATCTCGTGCTGCTCGACAACGGGCGCACCGCCGCCCTCGCCGACGAGATGGGCCGCACCGCGCTGCACTGCATCCGGTGCTCGGCGTGTCTCAACGTGTGTCCCGTCTACGAGCGGGCGGGCGGCCACGCGTACGGCTCGGTGTATCCGGGCCCGATCGGCGCGGTGCTGTCGCCGCAGCTCACCGGCGTGGAGGACAACGCGTCGCTGCCCTATGCGTCGAGCCTCTGCGGAGCCTGCTTCGACGCCTGCCCGGTCCGGATCGACATCCCGTCGCTCCTGGTACGGCTGCGGGCCCGGCACGTCGACGAGCAGCGATCCGCGCATCGCGTCCCGAGCGCGGAGGCTCTCTCGATGGCCGCCGCGGCGTGGGTCATGGCGTCGCCCACGCGGTTCGCGGCCGCCGAGAAGGCATCGCGCGCCGCGCGCCTGCTCGGCCGCGCGTCCGGACGGATCTCGGCGCTCCCGCCGCCCCTGTCGGCCTGGACGGCGAGCCGGGACGCGCCACGCCCGCCTGCGGAGACCTTCCGCGAGTGGTGGGCCCGCAACCGGGGCGCATCGTGAGCGAGCTTGCGAGCTCACCATCGGACACAGCAGTGCCGCGAACGCGGCCGACGAGCGCCGGCGAGGAGGACTCGTGAGCGAGCTTGCGAGCTCACCATCGGACACAGCAGTGCCGCGAACGCGGCCGACGAGCGCCAGCGAGGAGGACTCGTGAGTGCCCGCGAGGACGTGCTGGCCCGCATCCGCGAGGCCAACCGCGAGGCGGGCCACCCGGCGCCGCCCGAGATCCCCCGCGACTACCACCGCAGCGGCGGGCACACACCCGGCGCGCCCGAGCTGCTCGCGCTGTTCCGCGACCGGCTCGTCGACTACCGCGCCACGGTGATCGACGCACCCGCCGACGGCGTCCCGGCCGCGATCGGCGTCGCTCTGGCCGAGGTGACCGGCCCCGTCGTGGTCCCGCCCGGACTGCCCGACGACTGGGTGCCCGCCGGCGTCATCGACGGCTCCGCCGGCGTGGGCGTCCTCTCCCCCGCCGACCTCGACGAACATGCCGCCGTGGTCACCGCCTGCGCGGCCGCGTGCGCCACCACCGGCACGATCGCCCTGGACGGCTCACCAGACCAGGGACGCCGGGCGCTGACCCTCGTGCCGGACGTGCACGTCTGCGTGGTGCGCGCCGGCCAGGTGGTGCAGACCGTCCCGGAGATGCTGGCGGCACTGCAGCCGACCCGTCCGATCACGTTCATCAGCGGACCGTCGGCCACCAGCGACATCGAGCTGCAACGCGTGGAGGGCGTCCACGGCCCCCGCACGTTGATCGTGGTGCTGGTGGGCTGACGCGGCGTCAGGCCACCGGTGCCTGAGCGCGGGCCACCAGGCGGTCGATCCGCTCCCGCTCCTCGGCGCCGACCAGCGGTGCCGGCATCCGCATCACGCCGGTGCCGAGCCCCAGCCCGGCGAGCGCGTGCTTGGTCCCCTGCACGGTGCCGAGTGCGGCAGTCACCTCGTCGACCTCGGCCTGGGCCGTGCGCTCGGCCTCGGCGTCGCCGCGCGCCACGGCGTCGGCGAGGGCGGTGAACGGCTCCGGGAAAGCGGCCGCAGCGGCCGAGACGACACCCCGGCCGCCGACCCGGACGACGGAGGCGAGAGCGGCGTCGTCGCCGGACCAGAGCAGTGCACCCGCTGGAAGGGCAGCCACGAACTCGGCCAGTAGGCCGGCCGCCGCGCCGCTGAGCTTGGCCCCGGCGAGCCCGCTCTCGGCTGCCGTGCGCGCGAACTGATCCGCGTCGGCCGGGACGCCGGTGCGGTCCGGAAAGAGGTAGCCGTACACCACGGCGTCCCCGCAGGCCTCGGTGATCGCGGCGAAGTGCCGCGTGACCGTGCCGGCGTCGACGGGCAGGTAGTAGGGCGTGATCGCGGCGAGGCGCCGAGCCCCGGCTGCGACGGCGTCGCGGGCGAGCGTGACGGCGTCACGGGTGGCAGCCGTCCCGATGTGGGCCACCACGCGGTCCGGGCCGAAGACGTCGAGCGCGATCTCGAGCAGGTCGCGCCGCTCGGCGCGGTGCAGTGCCGGGAACTCGCCGGTGGTGCCGGCGACGAACACCCCGTCGAGGCGGTCCACGAGCCCCGTCAGCAGCGCCCGGTTGGCCTCCCTGTCGAGCTCACCCGCCTCGTCGACGAGTGTGGGAACGGCGGCCAGCACGTCGGCGCGGGAACTGCGAGCGGACATGTTCACGACTGTAGTTCGAGCTGCTACGCCGTCTCGCCGGGCCACCGGAGGAAGCGGTAGTTCGCCGGACGAAGCCGCATGGCGTGCAGCACGATGACCGGATCGCCCGGGGCCACGACCACCTCGATCAGGTCGCGGCCCGCCGTCAGCCCGATGCGCAGCTCGACGTCTCCCTGCACGACCGTGCGCAGTGGCGCGGCGAGCACCTGGCGGATGTCATCGGCGGCTATCCCGTGCTTGCGGGCGCTGCGGGTCAGTCGCACAGATGCATGCTACGAGCACTCACGTGGCCGCGAGCGCGGTCACCGGGAACCGTTCCGCAGCACCGTGAGCAACTCCTCCTCGATCGCCGCGAACTGCGGGGAGGTGATCAGCCCGATCTCGCGCGGCCGGGGCAGGCCGACGTTCACCTCGCGCCGCACGTGCGTGGGCCGCGGCCCGAGCACCAGCACCCGGTCGGAGAGGAACACCGCCTCCCGGATGTCGTGGGTGATCAGCAGCACCGTCCAGCCGAACCGGGTGCGCACGTCGTCGAGCCAGGTCTGCATGTCGGTGCGGGTGAGTGAGTCCAGCGCGCCGAACGGCTCGTCGAGCAGCAGCACCGCACGGTCCTGCACCACCGTGCGCAGCAACGCGGCCCGCTGCCGCATCCCGCCGGACAGCTCGTACGGGTGGGCCGACTCGAACCCGGACAGCCCGAACTCGGCGAAGAGCGGCCGGGCCCGCTCCCTAGCGGCCCGTCGGGACATCCCGGCCACCTCCAGGCCCAGCGTCGTGTTGTCCAGGACGGTCCGCCACGGGAAGAGCAGATCCTGCTGGGGCATGTACGCGAAGGGGTCGACGCGACCGGTGGCGTCCTCGCCGTCGACGAGGACCCGGCCGGAGTCGGGGCGTTCCAGGCCGGCGATCACATTGAACAGCGTGGACTTGCCGCAGCCGCTCGGCCCGATCACGGAGACGAACTCACCGGGCGCCACGTCGAAGGTCACCCCGCCGAGCACGGGGAGCCCCGGGTAGGCCTTCCGGAGATCGTCGAGCACCAGCTTGGTCTCGTGGCCGCCCTCAGGCACGACGACGCTCCTTCCCGTGCCACGGGATCACGAGCCGTTGCACGAGGTAGGTGAGAACGAACAGCCCTACGGACAACAGCGCCGTCACCACCACCGCCGCGAGCACGAGATCCGTGCGGAACGAGTTCTTCTGCAGGCTCATGAAGATCCCGAGCCCCGCGGTCGCACCCACGTACTCGGCGAAGATCGCTCCGGTCACGGCGTACGTGATGCCGATCCGCAGCGCCGTGAAGAACGACGGCATCGCCCCGGGCAGGCGCACGTAGCGGAACTGCTTCCAGCGCGACGCCCCCATGCTGCGCAGCAGGTTGGTGGCCTGCCGGTCGGTGGCGGAGAACCCCTCGATCAGCCCGACGGCGATCGGGAAGAACGTCACGAGCGCGATCACCAGTACCTTCGGCAACAGGCCGAACCCGAACCAGATGATCAGCAGCGGCGCGATCGCGATGATCGGCAGCGTCTGGGACGCCACGAGGAGCGGCGTGAACGCCCGTCGCAACCACGGGGAGAAGTCCACGGCGATCGCCAGTGCCCAGCCCACCGCCAGCGACACCCCGAACCCGACCGCCGTGACCTGCAGCGTCGGCAGCGTGTTCTCCCACAGCTGCTCGCGGAACGCCCAGCCCTGCGTGGCCACGCGCAGCGGCGACGGCAGCACCTGCGGCCGGACGCCGGCGGCCGTGACGTACCACTGCCAGGCGATGAGCCCGAGCGCGACGAGGACGAGCGACGGCACGACGGCCGAGACCGTGCGCCGTCCACCCGTGCGTGGTGCGCTCATGGCTTCGCCAGGTACTGGTTGGTGAACCAGGTCGAGAAGTCCGGCCGCTGGGTGAGCGGCTTCCCGTCCGGCCCGGTGAGCACCCCGGAGTCGAAGACCCACCCCGAGAAGCCCGACCACTCGTCCAGCGTCTGCTCGCCCACCTTGCCGGAGCCGTCACGAAGGTACTGGTCGGCGAGCATCTGCTGGCTGCGCATGACGAGCTCCGGCTCCGTGAAGACGCCGGGGTTGGCGTCCATCAGCAGCTGGGCGGCCCTGGCCGGGTCGTCCGCGCCGAGCTGGTAACCCCGCTGCGCCGCCTGCACGAACTTCGCGGCCAGGTCGGGATGTGCCTGCAGCCAGGGGCTGTTGCCGATCAGCAGCACGTTGTAGGCGTCGGGGAAGCCGTAGTCGGTGTAGGCGAAGGTCTTCAGCGGCTGGCCGTGCAGCTCGGCCTCGATGCCCTCCCAGGCCATGAACGGCTCGGTGAAGTCGACCTGCCCGGCGTAGAGCGCCTCGTACGCGGAGGTGCCGAGGACCACCGTCGTGAAGTCGCCCTTGCCCCCGGCGTCGCGGATGACGGCCTGCATCTTGGGCTCCTCCCCCGGCCCGCCGAACCCGCCGTAGGTCTTGCCGTCGAGGTCCTTCGGCGAGGTGATGTCGGCGCGGTCGGCCTTCACCGCGATCCGCGTGGCCCAGTGCTGCAGCACCGCCATCACGGAGGTGATGTCCGCGCCCGCCGCCTTCGAGAAGGTGAACGAGTCCTGGAAGCTGATGCCGAAGTCGGCCGCTCCCGACGAGACGAGCGTGTCGGGCGAGGTGTTGTTGTACGGGAGGAACTGCACGTCCAGCCCGGCGTCGCGGAACCAGCCCTCCTGCTGCGCCACGTAGAGGCCGGTGTGGTTGGTGTTGGGCGTCCAGTCCAGGGCGACCCTGATCGTCTGCTCGCCACCGGCCCCACCAGCGCTCCCGGCACCGCCGCCTGCGCACCCGGCCAGCACGAGCAGGAGCACTGCGGCCAGGACGACGGAGATCCGGTGCGAACGTACGCCGATCACGAGGTTCCTCCCTACGCCGGCATTAACCGGGTCAGGTTCGAACGGTCGGCGGCCGGTCCTGCCGCCCTCTCAGCCTCGGATCGTGGGCTCCCGCGGGTCCCCGGGATGATACGCGGCCGGCAAGGGCCGACGCACACGACGTCCGTCCCGCGTGGTTCGTCCCGATAGCTCTCCAGCTGTGGCGACGACCCATCCGAGGCCCGGTGCCTGCCGGTTCGTCCCCTCGACGCGGCCTGCACCTCGCGATGGAATGGCAGTTGTGCAGGTATCAGGAGAAACCTCCGTCGTCGAGGTCCCCGCGGGAACCGGCCGAGCCGTACGTGTCACCGCGGGCGACCGCGTGCGCCTGATCGACCCGCAGGGCGGGCAGGTGGGTGATGTCTTCGCATTCACCGACGTCGAGCACCACAGCGCGTCACACACCCGCGCAGCGACGAGCCGACTCTTCCCGGCCATCGGCGAACATTTCATGACGCAACGGCGCCGGCCGATCCTCACCCTCGTCGAGGACACCTCACCCGGTTTCCACGACATGCTGATCGCCGCCTGCGATCCCGAGCGGTACGCAGCGCTCGGCGCCACCGGGCACCGCTCGTGCGCGGAGAATCTGCGGGAGGCGCTCGCCGCCGTCGAGCACGGCTACTCCGGGCCCACGCCGCAACCGATCAACGTCTTCATGCGGATCCCCGTGCAGCAGGACGGGCGGCTGCAGTGGCTCGCAGCAGCGACGGCCCCGGGTGACTCGATCACTCTCGAGGCCGTGATGGACTGCCTCGTCGTGGTCTCCGCGTGCCCGCAGGACATCGTCGGGATCAATGCGGGCTCACTGTCTCCGCTCGTGATCGAGGTATCTCCGCCATGATCAGAAAACGCTCGCCGACCAGCTCGACGTCGATGTGCCGCGCAATATCGGAAACACCGAGCCGGGCGTCAAGGCACACGGCGCCAAGCCAGGTAACCATCCATTTTCTTGATCGAGCATCAGTCGACCACAGCGAACCAGCTCTATTCGGATAGGAGACCCGCATGCGATCCGGCGACCGGCGAATGATGTGGCACGGCATGTTCCTCTTTCTCATCGGACTGGTGACCGGCCTGCTCGAGCGGCGCTTCAAGAACATGCGCATGGGAGTGTCCGCGCATCTGGAGGGGGTGGTGAACGGAACCTTCCTGATCGCGCTCGGAGCCATCTGGGGCTACGTCAGACTGCCGCGACGAGCCGAGCAGGCTGCCCGCGGGTCGGCTCTCTACGGCACGTACGGCAACTGGTTCTTCACCACTCTCGGCGCAGCACTGGGCACCGCCGCGGCGAATCCGATCACGTCGGAAGGCCACTCCGGAAAACCGTGGCAGGAGAAAATGATGGGGGCGGGCTTCCTCAGCATCGCCATCTCGATCATCGTTTCCGCGGTGCTGACCCTGGTCGGCCTCGGCCGTAAGGAACCTATTGCGGAGAAGCCCGCCGCGGACCAGGATTCGCCGCCGGCACATCGAACGGCCTGAACGACCTCGGCAACCCGGCCGTGTCCATCGGCTGCCGAACCGCCGCACGAGCACGGCGGTCGGCCGTGGCCGGTTGCGCGTCCACTCAGACCGCCACGAGCACCGGTTCGAAGGCCAGTTCGGCGGCGCCGACCAGCTTCGCGTCACGGCCGAGGGGGCTCGTCTCGATCCGCGTGCCTCCCACCGCCCGGCTCACGAGGCTGCGCTCGTGCACCATCGTCCGGACCGTCGCGACCACCGCCGGGGGCAGGGCGGTGAACAGGTCGCCGAGCACCACCAGCTCGGGAGCCATCATGTTCACCACGGTGATGAGTCCCGTGGCGAGCCATGTCGCGAAGTCGTCGAGCCTGCCGGGCTGCGCGGCGCCCTCCAGCGACCGGAGCTCGGCCACCACCACGCCGCGCGGGGCGTCCTCGGGGAGCCCGAGCGCCCGGCACAGCGCCGCCTCCCCCACCTCCGTCTCCCAGCATCCGCGGGACCCGCAGTAGCAGGGCCGCCCGCCGGGCCGGACCACGAGGTGCCCGATCTCGCCGACATAGCCGCGCGTGCCGCGCAGGGGACGGCCCGCGGAGATCACGCCGCCGCCCACACCCTTGTCGGCGGAGATGTAGACCAGGTCGTCGACGTCACGTGCGTCCCCTCGGACGTGCTCGGCGAGTGCACCGAGCTCGGCGTCGTTCGCCACCTGCACGGGGACCTTCAGCACCGCGCCGAGCCTGCGGCCCAGTGCGACGTCACGCCAGCCGAGGTTGGGCGCCTCGTGCACGAAGCCGTCGTCACTGCGCACCACACCCGGCACCGACACCCCCACCCCCTGTGCCGTGACGGCCAGCTCCTCGGAGAGCAGTTGGGCCGACTCGGCGACGTGGGTGATCACCTCGCCCGGCGTGCGGGTGCGGTGGTGCAGGTTCCAGCTGTGGCGCCCGAGCATCTGTCCGCCGATGCCGACCATCGACATCGACACCTGCTCGACCCGCACGTCCACGGCCAGCACCACGGCGGCCTCCGGCTCGGGCAGCACCATCAGCGACGGACGGCCGGCGCCGTTGCGCTGCACCGGTAAGGCCTCGGTGACCACACCGGCCTCGGCGAGGCCGTCGACCACCGCCTTGATCGTGCTGCGGTTGAGCCCGAGCTCGCTGGCGAGGGTGGCTCGCGTGCACGGACCGTCGACGTGCAGGCGCCGCAGCAACGCTGCGCGGTTGTGCCGCCTGGCCTCGTCCGGCCGGGCGCCCGCGGTGGCGGCGGACGGACCGCCGCCACCGTCGCCGCCCCAGGTGCGGTTCACCTGGTGGCGACCGCCGAACGCCGCCGCGACAGCACGTCCACGCCCGCCGCGAGGAGCAGCACGATCCCGTTGACGAGGAAGACGACGGACGCGGGCTGGCCGAGCAGACCCAGTCCGTTGTTCACCGTGGCAAGCACCGCGCCACCGATGACCGCGTTGCTCAGGCGGCCACGACCCCCGAACAGCGACGTCCCGCCGATCACGGCTCCACCGACCGCGAACAGCAGCGTGTTGCCGCCACCCGCACTCGGCGACACCGAGCCGACCTTCGACGAGTAGATGATCGCGCCGATGGCCGCGAAGGCCGTGGAGATCACGAACACGGCGGCACGGATGCGGACCACGTCGATACCGGCGCGGCGCGCGGCCTCCCGGTTGCCGCCGACCGCGTAGACGTGCCGGCCGAAGCGCGTGCGGTCGAGGACGTAGGTACCGGCGACGAGCAGCACGAGCACGATCGGCACCACGTAGGGCACGCCCGAGATCACCAGCTGGCCCGGCGAACGGTTCACCGTCAGCAGGTAGGTCGCCACCGCGGCGAGAACGACCACGGCGCCGGTCTTGATCAGGACGAGGCCCGTCGGCTGAGCGACGAGACCGAGCCTGCGCCGGGAGACCTGACGGTTGAGCATGACCGCGGCGTAACCGCCGGCGGCCACGACGAACAGAATCCAGCTCCCCAGTGTCGAGAGGTTGCCGTTGGCCACCGCGTTGATCACCGGGTCGCGCAGCCCGAGCGTGCCGCCGTCACCGATGAGCTGCAGGATCACGCCCTGCCAGGCGATGAACAGCGCCAGTGTCACGACGAACGACGGCATGCCGACCTTCGCGACGAGGAAGCCGGTGAGGCAGCCGATCACGACGCCGACCAGCACGGCGAGCAGCATCTCGAGCCACGGGTTCGGGGCGAACCCGATGAGAAGGAGCAGCAGCGCTCCCGCGGAGGCCACCGCGCCCGCCCAGATCCGCAGCAGCACCGCCAGCACGATCGCGAGGACGATCACCGCGGCGAACAGCAGGAAGACGGGCGTGCCCATCGCGCCGAGCAGGTTGCCGTTGCTCACGAGGTGCAGCGCCATCACCGCAGCGGTGAGCCCGGACGCCGTGCCGGCCGCCAGGTCGATCTCCCCGGTGAGCAGGACGAACACCAGGCCCATCGCGATGATCGTCTGCCCGGCGCCCTGCTGGAGGAGGTTGGCGAGGTTCAGCAGGCTCGGGAACGTGTCCGGTGCGAGCACCGTGAACAGGATGAAGAGCGCCAGCAGGCCGAGCAGGGCCGGCAGGGCGCCCAGGTCACCGCCGCGCAGGTTGGTCAGGTAGCCACGGATCGCCTCGCCCGTGCTCCGCGCCGTGGTGTCGATGCCGAAGTCGGCCGCGCGCGAGGAGGCAGGCGCGGCCCGCTCGGCCGCGCTCGTCCCGCTGCTCGGGGCAGCCTTGTCCGTCTGGGCCTCGGGGCCCTCGGTGGGTGCCGTCATCAGACCGTCACGCTCTCGGGTCGCTGCAGGCCGAGATCCCCGGAACGGCCCGCGGTGATCAGCTCGACGGCCTGCGTGTTGGTGATGTCCTTGGTGGGCACCTGGGCGACCATCCGGCCCAGGTACAGGGTGGCGATGCGGTCGGAGACCTCGAAGACGTCGGCCATGTTGTGGCTGATCAGCACGACGCCGAGGCCTTGCTCGGCGAGTCGCCGGATGAGGTCGAGCACCTGACGGGTCTGGGCGACGCCCAGCGCGGCCGTGGGCTCGTCGAGCAGCACGACCTTGGAGTCCCAGAGCACCGCCTTGGCGATGGCGACGGTCTGCCGTTGTCCGCCGGACAACGCCGCCACCGGCATCCGCACGGAGGTCACCGTGCGGACCGAGAGCGACGCGAGGGTGCGCCGGGCGGCCTGCTCCATGTCGGCCTCGTCGAGGAGCCAGGACTTGCCGCGCTCCCGGCCGAGGAACATGTTCTGGACGATGTCGAGGTTGTCCGCCAGCGCGAGGTCCTGGTAGACGACCTCGATGCCGAGCTTCGAGGCGTCGGTGGGCGCGTTGAGCGTCACCGGCCTGCCCTCGAAGAGCACCTCGCCACTGTCGATCGGGTGGATGCCGGCGACGCACTTCACGAGCGTCGACTTGCCGGCACCGTTGTCCCCGACCAGCGCGGTGACCTCACCGGCGCGGACGGTGAGGTCGACGTCGTGCAGCACCTGGACGGCGCCGAAGCTCTTGTTCACCCCGCGCAGCTGCAGGATCGGATCAGTCATACGGGCACCTCCGGTGCCCGTGGGCGGATACGAGTGTCAGGGGGCCCCACTCGTATCCGCCCACGAGGGGTCGAGGGTTACTTGATGCCGAGCTGGTCGCAGGCGGCCTGGGTGGCCGCGACGCAGATCTCGGAGGCCTTGACGGCTCCGGCGTCGACCACGGACTTCACGTTGTCCTTGGTGATGAGCTGCGGGGTCAGCAGCACCGACTTCACGTCGCGGTTGCCCTTCGGGTCCTTCTCCGTCTGGGTGGCGATCGCGTCGGCGGCGGCCGTGTCGCCCTTCGCGAGTGCGGCGGCGAGCTTGGCCGTGGCCTCGGCCTCCTGGTCGATCGGCTTGTAGACCGTCATGTACTGGTCGCCGCGGAGGATGGCCTGCAGGCCGTCGGGGGTGGCGTCCTGCCCGGTCACCGGCACCTTGCCGTTGAGGCCGTACTTGGTGAGCACGGTGATGATCGCGCCGGCGAGACCGTCGTTGGCCGCGACCACGCCGTCGACCTTGCCGCCGTTGCTCGTCAGGATCTGCTCGAAGGTGGTGCCGCCCTGCTGGTTGTCCCAGTTGTCGATGGGCTGCGACTGCACCAGCTTGAGGGCGCCGTCGCCGTACATCGGCTTGAGCACGTTCTGCTGGCCGTTGTAGAAGAGCGTGGCGTTGTTGTCGGTCGGTGCACCCTCGATCTCGATGACCTGGGCGCCCTGCTTGCCGCTCAGCGCCTGGGCGAGACCCTGGCCCTGCAGCTCGCCGACCTTGGTGTTGTCGAACGAGACGTAGTAGTCGCTCGTGCCGCCGAGGTTGAGGCGGTCGTAGTCGATCACGGGGATGCCCTGCGCCTTGGCCTTCGCGGCCACGGCGGCACCGGACTCGCTGCTGATCGAGGCGATGACCAGCACCTTCACGCCGCTGGAGATCATGCCGTCGGCGAGGGTCGAGAACTTCTGCTCGTCGCCCTGCGCGTTCTGGATGTCGGCGTCGAGCCCCTGCGCCTGCATCGCCGCGGTGAGCAGCGGCTTGTCGAAGCCTTCCCACCGGGCGGAGCTGGCGGTCTCCGGGAGGATCACGCCGACCTTCGTCCCGCCGGTCGGAGCGGAGCTCGAGGGGGGCGCCGACGGGGCGGCGGCGTTCTGGCCGCATGCTGCGAGCGTGAGGGCGAGCCCCAGCCCCGCGGCCGCGAGCGCGGCTCTCCTGATGCGCATGGTCGTCCTTCCACATCGTCGGGGATCCCCGCCGGATGCGGGGAAATGTTGCGACGAACAACGTATGTCGCTCAATGGAGTGGCGCCAAGCACACTGGATCGTTTAAGTGATCACTGAGAGGTCACAGTTTCGTGACGGCGACCCCGATTTGTTGCGACCGTCACCGTAAGGATCTTGTTCGCGGTGACCGTCGGCTCCTTGTTGACCGCTGGCCCGCCACCGCTCTCCTGCGGTACACACGACGCCGGCCCAGCGACGGGATCACCGGTTCACCACGGGGAGAGCGATGACGACGACAGCGCAGCCGAGCCCGGTCACGAGCCCACCCGGGCGCGCCGCGCGGTTCGTCGACCGGGTCGTCTCCGCACTGCTGCGACGGCCGGAGGAAACGGGCTACACGGTGACCCGCGGCGTGCGCGTCCCGATGCGCGACGGCGTGGAGCTCGTCGCCGATCACTACGCCCCTACCGAGGCGCCGGGGAACGGCACGGTGCTGGTGCGCGGCCCGTACGGCCGGAGCTCCTTCTTCGCCCTGCTCTCCGCCCGCATGTACGCGCTGCGCGGTTACCACGTGCTCCTGCAGAGCTGCCGGGGCACGTTCGGTTCGGGCGACACGTTCGCCCCGATGCAGCACGAGATCGCCGACGGCCACGACACGGTGGGCTGGCTGCGCGAGCAACCCTGGTTCGACGGCAGGCTCGCCACGCTCGGACCGTCCTACCTCGGGTTCACGCAGTGGGCGCTGCTCATGGATCCGCCGCCCGAGCTCCGCACGGCCGTGATCAGCATGGGCCCGCACGACTTCCACCGCGCGGTGTACGGCGCAGGGGCGTTCTCCCTCGGCGACTTCTTCCGGTGGAGCGAGATGGTCGCCCACCAGGAGGACACCGGCTTCCCGGCCGCAGTCGTGCGGGGCGTGACCGCGGGGCGCAGACTGCGGCCCGCGTTCCACGACCTGCCCCTCGTCGCGGCCGGGGATGCGCTGTTGAACGGCCGTGGGCCCTGGTACCGGGAGTGGGCGTCGCGGCCGGAGGCGAGCGACCCGCTCTGGGCGAACATGCGGCTCGACGCGGCGCTGGACCGGGTGCAGGTGCCGGTGCTGCTCGTCGGCGGCTGGCAGGACCTGTTCCTCGACCAGACCCTCGACGGGTACGAGCACCTGCACCGCCGCGGTCTCGACGTCGCCCTCACCGTCGGCTCGTGGACACACACCGACCTCATGGGCAAGGCAGGCGGCACCATCGGCCGGGAAACCCTGGACTGGCTGGGCGAGCACCTCGCCGGCCGCCCGGGCAGGCGCCGGCCCGCCCCCGTCCGCATCCACGTCGGCGGCGCCGACAGCGGGTGGCGCGGCCTGCCGGAATGGCCGCCGCCCGCGGGCGAGCAGGCGCTGTACCTGCAGCCCGGCGGGGGGCTGGGAGCGTATGAGCCTGCCCCGGGCGCGCCGGCGGCCACGTTCACCTACGACCCCGGCCACCCCACGCCTGCCCTCGGCGGCCGGGTCCTCACCGGAGCGAACGGGGTGCAGGACAACCGCACCCTCGAGGCCCGGCCCGACGTCGCCACCTTCACCGGGCCGGTGCTCGAGACGGACCTGGAGGTCGTCGGCCGCCCGGTCGTCGAGCTCGCACACACCAGCGACAACCCCCACGCCGACGTGTTCGTGCGGATCTGCGACGTCGACGCCAAGGGCCGGTCCCGCAACGTCTCCGACGGGTTCGTGCGGCTCGGCTCCCCAGATCCGGCCGGCCAGGATCCGGCGGGGCAGGTGGTGCGGGTGAACCTCGACGCGATGGCTCATCGGTTCGCGGCGGGGCACCGCATCCGGCTGCTGGTCGCAGGCGGCGCCCACCCCCGCTTCGCGCGCAACCTCGGCACGGGTGAGCCCGCGAAGAGCGGCACCGCGCTGCGACCGTCGCACCGGACGATCGGTGTGGACGGGCGGTCGCGGGTGGTGCTCCCGGTGGCGCCGCGCTGACCCGTCGAGCTTCACCCGAGAATTCCTGAATCCGACTGTGCCCCGCCTCGACCAGGCGGGGAGCCCGTTGCGAAACGAATTCGTGCACGTCTCGTGTGGGCGCTGGTAGCGGCTTCGGTGGGCGCGGCGTCGGTGTCCGTCCACAGCGGACGACGAATTGAAAACGGAGTGCCCGCCTCTTCCCACTTCAACGTATAGCTCACCGGGGGGCTTGTGGCAAGACCCTGGTCGTGCCGCAGAATCGCGCGCCGAAGCCAGAATCCAGGGAAATGCGAGTTGCGAAATGCGTGTGTTGTTGGTGGCGTACGGGTCGCGCGGGGACGTCGAACCGATGGTGGGGCTCGCGGTGCAGTTGCGGGCACTCGGCGCGGAGGCGCAGGTGTGCGCGCCGCCGGACTTCGCGGAGCTGCTCGACGGTGTCGGCGTCCCGCTGGTGCCGATCGGCCGGCCGGTACGCCCGACGGTGACAGGGGCGGTGACCGGGACGGCGCCGCTGCCGGCGGAGGGCCTGTCCCAGCGCGCCGCCGCGTTGGTCGCCGCGACGTACGACGCGGTCGCCGCGGCGGCCGAGGGATGCGATGCGGTGGTGGCGACCGGCTTGGTCCCGGCCGGGGCCGGCGCGCGGGCGGTAGCCGAGAAGCTGGGCATCCCCTACGTGTGGGTGGCGTTCTTTCCGTCCTACCTGCCTTCTCCGCACCACCCGCCGCAGGCGTGGCCGGGCCGGCCGCTCCCACCGGAGGTGACCGACAACCGGGCGCTGTGGAATCTGAACAGCGAGAACGTGAACGGGCTCTTCGGCGAGGCGATCAACACGCACCGGGCATCGATCGGCCTGCCGCCGGTGGACAACGTCCTGGACCACGTCCTCACCGACCAGCCGTGGCTGGCGGCGGATCCGAGCCTGGGTCCGTGGCTGGAGCCTGCGGACCTCGACGTGGTGCAGACCGGCGCGTGGATCCGACCGGACGAACGCCCACTCCCGGCCGGTGTGGAGGCGTTCCTGGACGCCGGTGCACCACCGGTGTACGTGGGCTTCGGCAGCATGCCCATGCGCGACTCGGACGGCGTCGCCCAGGCCGTCATCGAGGCGGTCCGCGCGCAGGGCCGCCGCGTACTCGTCTCCCGCGGCTGGGCCGACCTGGCCCTGATCGACGACCAGGACGACTGCTTCGCCGTCGGCGAGGTCAACCAGCAGGCACTGTTCCGCCGGGTGGCCGCCGTCGTGCACCACGGCGGCGCGGGCACGACGACGACCGCTGCCCGGGCCGGCGCGCCTCAGGTGGTGGTGCCGCAGATGGCGGACCAGCCGTACTGGGCCGGGCGGGTGGCCGCCCTCGGCATCGGCTCGGCACACGACGGTCCGACTCCGACCGCCGAGTCCCTCTCAGCCGCGCTCGAGACGGCCCTGGTCCCTGAGACCCGCGCACGAGCGACCGCCGTGGCCGTCACGATCCGCACCGACGGAACGAGGGTGGCCGCGACGCTGCTGCTCGACGCGGTCAACCGGGAAAGGCCGCCCGTGTCCGTGTGAACCACGTGGGATCGCCGAGCCAGGTAAGTGCCCGGCGCCGGGCCTGCTACGGGTGGGAGTCGCGGTCCTCGGGGTTGACGTAGCCGTCCTCGAGGATGCCGTGCTCACGCACCACGGCGCCGAGTGCGGTCACCCAGTGCTCGTAGTACTCCCACCGGCCGCGGGCGTCGGTGGGTGCGTCCTCCCACGCTCCGATCTTCGTGATCAGCTCCTGCTGGAAGTCGGCCCACGGGTAATGGCCGAACTCCGACAGCGCGACCGCGAGGCCGAAGGCGCGCCGCTGCCATTCCTCGTCGAAGACGGGCTGGTTGACATCGGTGACACAGGACGGGTGCAGCTTCACCGGACTCACGTCGGTCATCCCGCTCACCTCCCGGCCGGGGAGTCGGCGAGCGCCACGCCGATCATCGACTCGGTGGTCACCAGTTCGGCGAGCTCGGCCTCGGACATCCCCTCCGTGCCGGCCGGCCGCTCCGGTACGACGAACCAGCGGGAGTGGCCACTGGAATCCCACACGCGCACCTCGGTGTCGTCGTCCAGTGCCACGCCCAGCTCCGTCAGCACCTTGCGTGGTTCCCGGGCTGCGCGCGCCCGGAAGACCGGGTCCTTGTACCAGTACGGCGGCAAGCCGAGCACCGGCCAGGGGAAGCAGGAGCACAGCGTGCAGATCACGAGGTTGTGGATCCCCGGCTCGTTGACGACGGCGGCGATGTGCTCACCCTCGGCACCCGCCATGCCGTCAGGCAGGTCGAGCTCGGCGACGGCGGTGGGGGTGTCAGCGGCGAGCCTGCGGGCGAACTCCGGGTCGGTCCAGGCCCGCGCGACGATCTTCCGGCCGTTGAGCGGGGTCATCTCCGACTCGAAGTAGCCGAGCACCTTGTCGACAGTGCCGCTGGTGATGACGCCCTTCTCGATGAGGAGCGCCTCCAGTGCACGCACCTGCGCCGCGCTGGTCTCCTCGCGGTCACTCGGGTAGCCGAACTGCGCGGTCACTGCTGTCCTTCCTGGTCGGCGGGGGCGAGATAGGTCTCGTAGAGCTCGGCGTACAACCGGCCCCCGGTGGGCTCGGCGACGGTGCCCCACACGTGCGCGGGATCGAAACGGACGATGTAGACCGCCATCGGCTCGCCGAGGCCGTCGGGGCCGGTGGATCGGAAGTAGCGGTAGCTGCCCTCGAAGACCCGCTCCACGGTGCCGCTGCACCCGCGCAGATATCCCGGCAACCGGGTGTGGGCGACAGCGGGCGGGTTGCGGACGGTCACGTGGGCTCCCACGGCGAAGGCCGGGTCGGCCGGACCGCGCCGCGGCGAGTCGCCCTCGCGCAGATACCGGACGACCTGGTCGTCGACGGCGGGATTCTCACCGGACGGCAGCGGCGCGGCGGGATCCTCCCGGAAGCGCTTCGTCGCGGCGTCGAGCTCCTCGGGTGTGAGGTATCCCTTGTCGAGCAGGTAGGCGGTGATTCCGCCCAGCCACTTCTCGTAGTAGCGGTACTGGAAGTAGGCGAACGGATTCATCGCCTCAGCGCCGCTGCGCAGATCTGCCCAGGTCCAGGTGCCGGCGAGCGCCGTCGGAACGGCGTCGATGTCGTACTCGGGCAGGGCGTCGCGCAACGAACGGGACAGCCCCATCATCGCGGCATGGATGCCGAATATCCGCTTCTCCCATTCCTGGACGAACACCCGCTTCTCGAAGTCGAGCGGACCGTCGAGACCTTCGAGCCCGCCCAGTTGGTGCTGAAGCTTCACATGCACCCCATTTCCGTTTCTGCATTCCCATCGGAGGGAATCGTTTCACGCCACAAGGAAGCGCGAGGTCGCTTTCGCCGGACGTGATCGGCGCAGATCCGGCCACGACGAACGTCGGTTCTTCTCGTCGTATCCCGGGCCCTGGCGCTGCGTCATCCGGAGATCTCCGGTGACGGCTCCGCCCGGTTCGCCGGCTCCGCCGAGAGCACCTGCGCCACCCGCTCGGACACGATCCCGAACAGGCCACCGAGCACGAGGGCCACCGCGGCCATGAGCGCCGGGTTTCCGATCGAGACGGTCAGGACCCCGCGTCCGGTCACGGCGACGGTGCCGACCGTGGAGGCGAAGCCCCAGACGATCGCCGGGATCGCCCCGAGCAGCGATGCGCGCGACACCAGAACCATGGCTGCGCTGCCCGTCCCCACCGCCACGGCGGTGAGCACGAGGCCCATGCCGAGGCCCTGGCTGACCATCAGGGTGATCGCCGCGATCACCAGCCCGGTCAGGTTGCTCACGACGGAGCGCACGAGCCCGTTCATGCCTCCACCGAGGATGAAGAACGACGCCCACGCGATGAAGACCACCCATACCGGAACAAGCACGACCGCACCGGTGAGCAGCACCGCGACGGCGCCGAGCACCCCGATGCTCAATGCGAGTGCATTCTTCCCCGACATCCGCACTCCCCTTTCCTCGTCGACGCGATCGTCGGAAACGGCCGTTTCATGCACGTGACAAGGCCGCAACGGTCGTCGCCGCGACGGCCAGGAATGCCTCAGATCTGGCCGCGGCCTGCCGGGAGGTCACCGATCCCCGCATAGGCTTTCGCCGTGCCCATCACCCCGGCCGACCGGCGGCGAACTGTCGCCGTCCTGGTCTTCGACGGTGTGCGGCTGCTCGACGTCACCGGCCCGCTCGAGGTGTTCGACGTGGCCCGGTCGATGGGAGCGCCCTACGACGTCACCGTGTGCTCGCCGGACGGCGCGGACGTCACCACGTCCGGCGGGCTGCGGCTCGGAGTCACCTGCCCGGCGCGCGCGGCCCGTCCCGTCGACACGCTCGTGGTGCCCGGCGGGGAGGTCCTGGTGGAGGCCGGGCCGCCTGCCGGGTTGCTGGATGCGATCCGGCAACTCGCCACGGGCGCCCGGCGCGTGACCTCGATCTGCGCGGGCTCGTTCGCCCTCGGCAGCGTCGGGATGCTGAACGGGCTGCGGGCCACCACACACTGGCGCCACACGGCGACCCTCGCGCGCCGCTTCCCCACCGTCACCGTGGACGAGGAGTCGATCTACGTCCGCGACGGCCGGGTCCTCACCTCCGCGGGCGTGTCCGCCGGGATCGACCTCGCGCTCGCGCTCGTGGAGGAGGACGAGGGTGACGCCCTCGCCCACCGGATCGCGCAGGACCTCGTCCTGTTCATGCGCAGGCACGGAGCACAACCGCAGCTGTCGGTGCCTGCCCGTACCGCCCGGCCGCGGCGCAGCCTGCTCCGTGACCTGTGCGATCGCATCGCCGCCGATCCCGCCGCCGACCACAGCCTCTCCGCCCTCGCCCGGCACGCCGGACTGAGCGTTCGGCACCTGAGCCGCCGGTTCAAGGAGGAGGTCGGCTGCACACCCGCGGAGTACGTCGCCTCCGTACGGGTGGAGGCGGCCTCGGCGCTCATCCTCTCCGGCGAGAGCGTCGCCGGCGCAGCACGGCGCAGCGGCCTGGGCAGCGAGGAGACACTGCGGCGGGCCCTGCGCCGCAAGCAGAGCGCACCGCGGCTCGGCTCGACGGTCTGAGCTCCGCGCACGACCCGATCCGCGGCCCGGACCGTCGTGACACTCGGCACAGCAGACCGCGCTCCGGGCCGCCGACCTGGGGCATCGCCGTCACCGCGCCCGCCTCGGGCGGGCCTGGTGAACAGAGGTCCCCGCCCCGCCCGTAGTGCCGATGAGGGGCCGCGTGGCGCGCACCACTGATGGGGGGCGGGTGCGTCGCGCGAGAACGGGGAGGGACACGACAGTGGACCCAGCACTGAGATTCGCCCTGCTCGGCCAGGTGCGGGCGTGGCGGGGCGACCTGGAGGTCGATCTCGGGTCCCGCCAGCAGCGGGCCATGCTCGCGGTACTGCTACTGCGCGAGGGCCGGCCGCTGCCGGTCGACGAGGCCGCGCGCGAGCTGTGGGGCGACGACGTCCCCCGGGGAGCGGCGAGCACGATCCGCACGTACGTCTACCGGCTGCGGCGGATCCTCGGCGGCGGTCCCGGCCTCATCACCTCCTCCGGAGGCGGCTACGTGCTGGCGGTGGACCCGCTCGCGGTGGACGTCGGCCTCTTCCGCCATCACCTCCACAAGGCGCGCGAAGCCCTCCGCAGCGGCGACACGTCGAGCGCCGCGGCCGGGCTCCGGGCCGGCCTGGCGCTGTGGCAGGGCACACCGCTCAGCGGCGCGGTCGGACCCGGCTCCACCGCCCATCGCGTGCAGCTGGAACAGATGCGCGCAGCGGCGGTGGTGGACGAGCTGGCGGTGTCGATCGAGCTCGGCTGCCACGTCGAGGCGGTGTCCGAGCTGACCGCGCTCGTCTCGCGGCACCCACTGCGCGAGCGGCTGTGGGAGCTGCTGATCCTTGCGTTGCACCGGTCCGGGCAGCGGGCCGAGGCGCTGGCGGCCTACCGGGACATCCGGCGGCTTCTGCGCGACGAACTCGGTCTCGAGCCGGGCGCGGGCCTGCGCGAGCTGCACGCCCGCATCCTCGCGTGCGACGGGCCGCCCACGGCCCCGATCACGGAGCCGGTCGTCACGCCGACGCCCGCGCAGCTGCCCGCGGACACGGCGGACTTCGTCGGGCGCTCCCCCGAGATCGCGTGGATCACCGACCGCCTGCTGTGCCCGGACGGGCCGGCGCTGGTCGGGATCACCGGATTCACCGGCATGGGCAAGACCGCACTGGCCACGCACGTCGCGCGGTCCGTGCGCCACCACTTCCGCGACGGGCAGCTCTTCGCGACGCTGAGCACGCCGGGCGGCCCACCCGCCGACCCGGGTGAGATTCTCGCCGGGTTCCTCGCGGCGTTCGGGATCGGCCGGGATCGGCTGCCGGCCGCGGTGGGCGAGCGCAGCGCGCTGTGGCGCACCCTGCTCACCGAACGCAGGATCCTGGTGGTCCTCGACGACGCCGACAGCAGCGAACAGGTGCTGCCGCTGCTGCCCGGCGCGCCGTCCTCCGCGGTGATCGTGACGAGCTGGCGGCGCCTGATGGATCTTCCCGGTCTGCGTTCGGTGGCAGTGGGCCCACTCGCCGACGAGGACGCGCTGACGCTCATGGGACGGCTCGCGGGTCATGAGCGCCTGCGGGCGGAGCCCGGCGCCGCGGAGGGGATCGTCGCCGAGTGCTCGGCGCAGCCGCTCGCCGTGCGGATCTCGGCCGCCCGGCTGCTCGCGAGGCCGCGCGTGACGGTGCACGAGGTGCACCGGCAGATCCGCGAGGACTTCGCGTCGCCGGTGGTGTTCGACGAGGACCGCAGGGCCGCGAACACCCGGTTCGAGTGGGCGATGAGCAGGCTCGCCCCCGAGCTGGCCGGGGCCTGCCGGCGGATCGCGCTGTGCGACCACGACCTGCTGGACGTCCCCGCGGTGGCGCCGCTGCTCGGCGTCGAGGGCACGGAGGCCCGCCGGATCCTTGAAGCGCTGGTCGGCGTGCACCTCCTGGAAGCGGTCGGCGGAGGCCGGTACCGGTTCCTCACGCTCGTGCGGGCCGAGGTGCGGCGGCACGCCGCGCCGGTGGCGACGGTGTGAGCGCCCACCGGGCTACCGGGCCGGTGTGCGGCCGAACCGTTCGGTCAGCTGCGCGGTCAGGGCGGGCCAGGCAACCGGGTCATGGCCGGGGATCAGCGGGTAGCCGCGTTCGGCCGCGATGGCCTTCAGCCGCCGCACCTGCTCGATGCACTCCTCCGGCGTCGCGTCGACGCGGCCACCGATGGAGACCTCCATCTCGATGTTCTCCGTGAGGTCGGCGGCGTCGAACGCGAAGACGAAGCCGCCACCGCCGACGCTCTCGTCCAGATCGACCACGAAGCTCTGATGGCCCGGGGTGTGCCCGGCGGTCAGGACCGCCGTGACTCCGGGGGCGATCTCCACGTCCCCGTCGGCGAGCCGCCAGTCGTGGGCCGGGTCGTCGAAGTCGATCCGGTAGACAGCGTGCCGCTCGGCCTCCGCGGTGAGGCCGAGCTCCAGCTCGCGCCGCTGGCAGTGCACCGGCACGCCGGTGAAGTGCCGCAGGCCGCCCGCGTGGTCCAGGTGCAGGTGGCTGAGCCCCACCGCACGCACCTCGGAGATCTCGATGCCGGCGTGGGCGAGCGCCTCCTCCAGCGGCTCCCCCGGCCCCGGGAGGATCGCCCGGTACGCCGGGCGGCCGTGGAAGCGGCGGCGCAGCGCGGCATCGTGCAGGAGCGCGGTGTTGAAGCCGGTGTCGAGCAGCAGCCAGCCGCCGTCGGTGCGCAGCAGGATGCCCGGCACGGGCTCGCGCATCCGTTCCTCCGGCGGTGCTCCCTCGATCGACACCGCACGGGGCAGGTCCTCCCAGCCCAGGGTGAGCAGGACGATCTCGCGAACCCCTGGTCCACGTCGTGACATGGCTGTCCCCTTCCCGGCGGTCAGGCTGACAGGTCCGCGATCCGCAGGCTCATCGGAGCCGCGATGTCGTGCGCCTGCTCCACGCCCTTGAGCCACTTCTGCGTGACCATGAAGTCCTTCCGGTACGCCACGTTGGTCCAGCAGCCGGTGGCGCTCGCCATCTCACCGATCTTGGCGAAGGCGGCGTCGTCGCCGGACTGCAGCGCCTGGGGCAGCTCTGCTGTGATCGCCGGGTCCGAGCAGCCGAGGTAGTTCAGCCCTCCGTCCGGCGCGTACAGGATGTGGGCGGCTGTGTAGGGGTGCGCGGCATCCGGCCAGAAGCTGGTGAAGAACACGTTGGGCGCGCCCTGCTGGTTGCCGACCCACCCGAAGACCTGCGACGTCGGGTAGCCCTGCACCACCGGGGTGAGACCCAGGCCCTGCAGCTTGGCCCCGACGAGGTTGGCGAGCTGCTGGTCGTCGGGCTGGCCCGTGTCGTAGCCGAGCACGATCCTCTTGTCGTCCGGCGACGCCGACGACGCGATCTGCGCCAAGGCGGCAGTGCTGGGCTGGATGTTCTGGTGGTCGGTACCCGCCGGCATCAGCCCTTCGGGGTAGTTGCCGGTGGCCGGGTCGCTGCGCCCGGCGAACACCTGGTTGCGCAGCTGCTCGACGTCCAGCGCCTGCTGGAACGCCGTGCGCGCTGCCGGGTTCTTGAACAGCCCGACGTTCGGGTTGAGGTACACCTGCTCGGTGGTGAATGAGGGCAGCGAGTAGCTCGAGACCGCGGGGTTGCCGAGGTAGTCCTTCACGGCGGGCGCGTTGAGATCGTGCAGGATCGCGTGCAGCTGGCCGTTGTTGAGCAGCAGCTGCTGCGTCGACAGGTCGGTGATCACGGGCAGCTCGACCGTCGAGAAGAAGGGCTTGGGCCCCCACCAGCCGGGATAGGCCTTCATCTCGTAGCCCTGGCCGACATCGGCCCGCGTGAGCGTGTACGGCCCCGTGCCGGCGTCGTGAGTGCGCAGGTAGGCCTCGGCGTTGTCCGACCCCGCGTGCTCCCGCAGGATCGTCGGGCTCATCATCTTGGGGCCGTAGGGCGAGGCGAGGTAGTCGAGGAACGCCGAGTTCGGCGTCTTCAGCGTGATGACGACCTCGGTCGGGCTGGGCGTCTCCACCGACGCCACGTCCTCGACCATGTAGGCGGGCCCCTGGTTGACCGCGAGCCGGCGGTCGAACGACGGCTTGACCGCGGCCGAGGTGAACGCGGTGCCGTCGTGGAACGTCACGCCGGAGCGCAGGGTCAGGGTGAACGTCCTGTGGTCCGGCGACTCCTGCCACGCCGTCGCGAGCGCGGGAGCGATCTGTGGCGTGTCGACCCCCGTCTTGTACTGCAGCAGTCCCTCGTAGACGTTCTGCGTGATGACGAGCCCCTGGCCGCTGTAGTAGATGTCGGGGTCCGGCGGCTGGCCCGGGTCCTGCAGGAACGACAGGCGCAGCACTCCGTCCGTCGGCGGTTGGCTGGTCACTGCGGGCTGCCCACCGCCGCCGCACGCGGCCAGGACCACCATCAGCACGGCCGGCACGGCGAGCGCGCGCAGCAGCCGGCGCACCACCGGCCTCACGCGCCCACCCCTGCCGGGATCACGGCACGCTCGAAGGCAGCGACGATCTCGTCCGTGCTGCGCCGGGCACCGGACTGCAGGTACTCCATCGCGTCCAGCGCCGCCTCGTGACGCGCGACCGACGAGCCGCCCACGCAGTCCTCGACCACCCGCACGTAGAAGTCGCGCTGGTGGGCGTCCGCGAAGGTGTAGTGCACGCAGACGTCGGTGAGGCCGCCGATCAGCACGAGCGTCTGCACCCCGAGGCCGCGCAGCACGATCTCGAACTCCGTGCCGATGAAACCGGAGTAGCGGCGCTTGACGATGTGGAACTCGCGGTCGTCCGCGGCGGGGTCGGGCACCAGCGTGGGCCAGAGGTCGGTGCCGGGAGCGCCCGCCACGCAGTGGCGGCCCTCGGCCCCGTCGAGCTCGCGGCCGAAGTCGACACCGCTCGGGCGGTGCACCTCCTGGAAGAAGACGATCGGCACGCCCGCATCGCGGGCCGCGGCGACGAGCCGCTCGGCACGCCGCACCCGGTCGTCGATCCCGTCCATGTGGGCGATGCCGACCTCCTCCGCCGGCATCGCGCCCGCCTGCTGGATGTCCACGACGATCAGCGCGGGCTTTCCGACGATCATGGGTTGCTGCATGGGGCGTCCTCGGAGCTCGGGGGGCTGGTGCGGTAGGTGCGAGCGATGCCGGTGCCCGCCGACCGGGGGTCGACGTAGTCGGGCGAGGTGAGGCCGATCCGGCGCATGGCCATCCCGGTCATGGCCTCGCGGACGGCGCGGTGGGCGAGCAGCGCGGTGATGCCCGCGGTGCCGTCGTAGGGCGGGCTGACCTCGACGACGTCCATGCCGACGATGCCGACCTCGGCGGCCAGCCTGCGCACCGCACGGAGCACGTCGATGCTGGTCAGACCGCCCGGCTCCGGGGTGCCGGTGCCGGGGGCGTACGCGGGGTCGCAGACGTCGACGTCGAGGGAGATGTAGAGGTGGTCGGCGGAGTCGAGGGCCTCGTCGAGTGCGCGCTCGAGCACGGCGTCGAAGCCGTCGCGGCGGATCTCGGCCATGAAGTGGACGCGGAGCTCGTGCTCCTCCATCCAGTCGAGGATCGGCTGGTCTGGCCAGTAGCCGCGCAGGCCCACCTGCACGAAGTTGCGCCCCGGCACGGCACCGCTCTCGATCAGCTTGCGCATCGGCGTGCCGTGGCTCGCGAGGGAGCCCGGCGAGTCGGGCGCGGTGTCGGCGTGCGCGTCGAAGTGGATGATGCCGACCTTGCCGTGGCCGTACCCGTCGGCCACGGCGGTGGCCGTCGGCCAGGTGATCGCGTGGTCGCCGCCGAGGATCAGCGGCGTGACCCCGGCCCCGACGATCCCCGCGATGAACTCGCGGACGAGGTCGAAGGTGCCCAGGGTGTTGCCGACGAGCACCTCGGCGTCGCCGTAGTCGCAGGCGCGCAGGTGCTCCAGCGGGTCGACGCGGACGTCCAGGTGCGGGAGCGAGAACCCGTACCCGCCGATGTAGTCGGCGGAGCGGATGGCCATCGGCCCGAGGTGGGTGCCCGACCGCCCGGTGACGGTGCCGTCCCAGGGCACGCCGCAGACCGCGACGTCCATCTCGCCGGCCCGCAGGTCCTGCGGGGTGAGGCACACCGGCAGCTTCATGAACGTCTGGATCCCGGAGAGGCCGCGCTCGCCCTCGGGCCGGTTGACGTGCATCGGGCCAGGCGGCCGGGCGGCCAGCGTGAAGTGCGGGAACGGGTCGCGGGGAGCGGGTGGGGGCGTGCTCACGTACTAGGCCTCGATCCTGGGGTCGGCGGCGGCCTGCAGCAGGTCCACCACGGTGTTGATCACGACGTACGCGGCGCCCAGCAGCAACATCACGCCGGCGATCGCCGGGTAGTCGCCCACCGGGATGCTCTGTGCCGTGTACTGGCCGAGTCCGGGCCAGGCGAAGATCTGCTCCACCACGAGCACACCCGCGAACATCAGCCCGACCTGCAGGCCTGTCATCGACAGCGCGGGACCCACCGAGTTGCGCAGCACGTGGCGCTGCATCACCCGCACGTCGGTGAGCCCCTTGGCCCTCGCGGTGCGTGTGTAGTCGGTCCGTTGCGTGGTGACCAGGCTGGAGCGCAGCACCCGGCCGATCGAGACGGCCGGCCCGATCGCGATCGCGAGGCCCGGCAGGAGCAGGTGCCGCAGTGCGTCGGCGAACACGTCCGGCCGGGCGTGCAGGATCGCGTCGACGGTGAGGAGGCCGGTGGGCCCGGTCGGCGCGTCGAGGACGTCGGTGCGACCGGTTGCGGGCAACCACCCGAGCTGCTTGTAGAACAGGATGATCCCGCCGATGGCCAGCAGGAACGCGGGCATCGCCGCCCCGGCCAGCAGCACCAGCCGCAACACCCCTGCCCCTGGCCAGTTCAGGGTGGTGGCCACGGCCAGCCCGACGGCGAGCAGGAGGGCCAGCGCCAGCCCGAACAGGGTGAGCTCGAGTGTCGCCGGGAAGAACGTCGCGAGGTCGGTGCCTACCGGCCTGCGGGTGCGGTAGGACGTGCCGAGGTCGCCCTGCAGCAGGTGCCCGACGTAGTGCACGTACTGCACGGAGATCGGGTCGTCGAGGCCGAGCTGCCTGCGGGTCTCGGCGACGAGCTCCTGCGAGGCCCCCGGCCCGAGCATGGTCTTGACGGGGTCGGCCGGGGAGATGTGTTGCAGCAGGAACAGCACGGCGGTCAGGGCCAGCAGGATCACGACGACGGCGGCGAGGCGCTTGGCGAGCAGGAGGAGCACGTCGGTCCCTCTCAGCGCCGGGTCATGAGGTTGCGGACGCCGTCGCCCGCCACGTTGGCCACGAGCGACAGCAGCGCGACGGCGAGCCCCGGCACGACCGGGATCCACCAGTCCTGCAGCAGGTAGCTGAGGTTGCGGGCGGCGTCGGCCCCGAGCTCGGGGGTGGGTGCCGGCTGGCCGAGGCCGAGGAACGAGAGCCCGGCGAGGGTGAGCACGAGCGCGCCGATGTCGAGGCTCGCGGTGACCACCACGGCAGGGACGGCGCCGGGCAGCAGGTGCCTCGTCGCCACCCGCACCGGTCCGGTGCCGGCGAGCCGCGCGGCCTCGACGTGCGGTCTGGCCGCGAGGGTGCGCACCTCGCCGCGCACGATCCGCGCGTAGAAGGGCCACCAGACGATCGAGACGGCCACCAGCGTGTGGAGCAGGCTCGGGCCGAGCGCCGCGACCACGGCGATCGCCAGCACGGGGGCGGGCAGGGCGAGGAACCCGTCGGTGATGCGCATCAGGACGTTGTCGACCCAGCCGCCGCGCGCCCCCGCGACCAGCCCGACAAGCCCACCGAACGCCGCGCCGACCGCGACCACCGCCAGGGCGGCGAGCCAGCTCGAGCGCAGCCCGTAGAGGACGCGGCTGAGGATGTCGCGGCCCACGCTGTCGGTGCCGAGCAGGAAGCCGCTCGTGCCCGGCGGCGCGCTAGGCATCCCGGCGGGGTCGAGCGGTCCGTGCGGGGCGAGCACCGGGGCGGCCAGCGCCACCACCGTCACGAGCCCCAGCAGACCTGCGGACAGCACGTCGAGCCGCGCGTGCGGGGACCGGGCGGCGCGGCCCCAGCGGCTGCGGTCGCGAGCGGCGGGGGTGGAGGTGAAGGCCTCGGCGACGGCCACGCTCTACAGCTCCTTCGGTCGGATGCAGGCCACCCGGCGCTCGTCGCCGTCGGCGAGCTGCTCGGCCCCGTGCCTCAGCCGCTCGAGCGGGACGTCGAGCCCGGGGTCGGCGCAGTCGGCGGTGGCGAGCGGGCAGCGGGGGTGGAAGGCGCAGCCGGTGGGGGGCGACAGCGGGCTGGCTGGCTCTCCCTCGAGCCGGACCGGGGCGACGCCGAAGCCGGGGACCGCAGCGAGCAGCGCCTTGGTGTAGGGATGCCGCGGTGCACGGGTGAGCTCGTCGGCGTCACCGAGCTCGACGAGCCTTCCCAGGTACATCACGGCGATGCGGTCGGCGACGACCCGCGCCACCGACAGGTCGTGCGTGACGAACACGACGGCCATGGCGAGCTCGCGGCGCAGCGACCGCACGAGGTTCAGCACGGTGGCCGCGAGGCTCACATCGAGCGCGCTGGTGGGCTCGTCGCACAGGAGGACATCGGGCGGGACGACGACGGCGCGGGCGAGCGCCACGCGCTGGCGCTGACCTCCGGAGAGCTCACCGGCCCTGGCGTCGTACGTGGCGGCGGGCAGGCCCACGCGGTCCAGCGCGGCTGCGGAACGCCTGCGGCGCTCGGCCTTCTGCAGGCGGGCGCCTCCCGGGAGCCGCTCGGTGCGCAGCCGCTCGTCGAGCAGCGCCCCGACGGTGAGCCACGGCGTGAGCGAGGCCCCGGCGTCCTGGAAGACCATCTGCGGCCGGGAGTTCCCGCCGAGCACCAGGTCGCCGCGCTCGTGGCTCTCCAGACCGGCGAGCACTCGCAGCAAGGTCGACTTGCCCGAACCGCTCTCCCCGACGATCGCCACGCACTCCCCCGGCTGTACGTCGAGGGTGACGCGGCGGAGCGCGGCGAGGCGCGCCCGGCGACCCCGCCCGGCGCGCACCCGGAAGGTCTTCTCCACGGCGCTGACCCGGGCAGCCGGGTTACCCGGAACGGGGCCCTCCGGCACGACCGCTCCGGGGAACGGATTCGCCGAGGGCCGCGGAGCGGCGAGGGCGAGAACCCGCGAGCGCTCTGCGTGGCAGGCCCGCAGGTGCTCGTGCCGGCTCGCGGATGGAGCCGGTTCGGGCACGGTGTCGCGGCACCTGTCCATCACGAGGGGGCAACGCGGGACGTAGGCGCAGCCCGGAAGCGGAGCCGAGGGGTCCGGTGGCCCGCCCTGCAGGGTGTCGACCGGGCGGCCACGCTCAGTGGTGAGGGAGAGCCGCGAGCGCAGAAGACCCGCCGTGTAGGGGTGGGTCGGCGCGCGCAGCACGGTCTCGGTCAGGCCGATCTCGGCGAGACGTCCCGCGTACATCACCGCGACTCGGTCGGCGATCTGCGCGGCGACGCCGAAGTCGTGGGTGATGAACAGGACGCTGCAGCCGACGTCGTCACGCAGCCGGCGCAGTAGCGCGAGCACCTGCGCCTGCACGGTGACGTCGAGGGCGGTGGTGGGTTCGTCGGCGATCAGGAGTGCGGGGTCGCCCGCCACCGCCATGGCGATCATGACGCGCTGTCGCAGGCCGCCGGACAGCTCGTGGGGGAAGCTGTCGAGGCGACGCTCCGGCTCGGGGATGCCGACCGCGCGCAGCAGGCGCAGCGCCTCGGCACCCGAGCCCGCCGCCTCGGCGACCTGCCGGCCGACCCGCATGGTCGGGTTGAGCGAGGTCATCGGGTCCTGGAAGACGGCACCCAGCTCGTTCTTGCGGACCTGGCGGCACACCTGCGGGCTCGCGGTGAGCATGTCGATGCCCGCCACCCGCGCGGTGCCGCGCGTGCGCGGCTGCGACGACTCGGGGAGCAGGCCGAGCAGTGCGAGCCCGAGCACGCTCTTGCCCGAACCGGACTCACCGACCAGGCCGAGCACCTCTCCGGCGCGGATCTCGAGGTCGACGCCGCGGACCGCCTCGATCTCGCGGCCGCCGCGGGTGAAACCGATGTGCAGGTCCGCGACCTCGGCGACCAGGCCCTGTGCCACCCGTGGCCCCGGGGCCTGCACCGGCGCGGCAGTCATCGACGATCCGGGACAGTTCTGGGTGACATGGCTCTCCTCGTGGCGTGGCGCCGGCCTCGGGGTAGCCGGCAGCGACTGTGTCTCGGGTGTCTGTCCCGCTGTGGAGCGATCCCGCCGGAGGAGCCGACGGTGTCGCCTGCGCCTCTCGGACCAGGCCTCCCGGTGCGGACCGGGAGCGGAACCCTTGGCGCGCCCCCACCTCTCCGGGTCATGAGCAGTCCATCTCCGGTGGGTGAATCGGGGCATACCCGCGTGTTCCGTTCCTGTGAACTCACCGGACGCGTACCCAAGCATCGGGGCGAAAGCGGTAGCGGCAGGCGAGGTCGCCGAGGAGCGCCGGCAGACCCGCTGCATCCGGACCCCGGCCGTGCCGCGTTGGCAGGTCCAGTAGGTGACGGCCGCGCTCGCGCGCTGCGACCTCCCCGTGGTACGAGTCCTGCTCGGTGTCCATGTCTGTCTCCTCGGTCCATCCGGCGCGGGAGCGGGTGGGGCGGTCAGGAGGGGGCGGCGCCGTGGCGCGCCTCCTGGCCGAACGAGGAGGGCGCAAGCGATCCCTCCGGCAGGACCAGTTCGCCCGAGGCAATGCGGTTCTTGAGGTAGGTGAAGCTCTGAGCGGTCTGGGCGAACAGGTGCTCACCCGCGACCAGGGGAGCTCTGACCGGCTCGCCGGGCCGGACGAACTGCGGCAGCGGCGCGACGACGGTGTGGTGGTCGACGTTGAAGAACAGGGGGAAGGACCAGCGTTCCTCGGTGACCTTGCGGACGCGGTGGGTGGTGGCGACGAAGGCACCGTTCGTCCACGTCTCCAGCATGTCGCCGATGTTGACCACGAGCGCGTCCGGGCGCGGGGGCACGTCCACCCACGTGCCGGCGCCGTTGAGGACCTCGAGCCCCGGTGCCGTCGGCTTGAGGATCGTGAAGCACTCGTAGTCGGTGTGGGCACCGATGCCCACGCTGTCGACCGCGTGCGGGTCGTGCGGGTAGTGGATCAACCGCAGTTGCGACGGCGGCTTCGTCACGTACCCGTCGAACACGTCCGCGGACTCGCCCAGCGCGACGGCGAAGCCGCGCAGCAGCGCCCGGCCGAGCGCCATGACCGCCTCGTACCAGGCGGTGCAGGCCGCGGCGAAACCCGGGACGTCGGGCCACTGGTTCGGCCCGAGCATGCGGCCGGCCAGGTGGTCGGGGTCGTCGGCGGGCAGGTCGAGGCCGAGGTCGAAGGCCTCCTTGAGATCGACGCTGCCGCCGCTGAAGACCTCCTCGCCTACCGGGACGTAGCCGCGGTGGTTGCGCGACCGGCCGATGTAGGTGCGCATCTTCACCTCGTACGGGAGGTCGAAGAACGCCCTGGTCACCCGCAGCAGGTCGGCGAACAGCGCGGGGTCGATGCCCGTGCCGGTGACCTGGAGGAAGCCGACCTCCCGGGCCGCCCGGCCGAGCTCCTGCGCCACCCGCTGCCGCTCGCGCGGGTCGTCGCGGAGCAGGGCGGAGACGTCGACGACGGGTACCTCGCTGAAGTCGGTGGGAGTCGTCATCTCCTGCTCTCCCCCGAAGGTCGCGACAGCGGGAGGCCGGCCGGGGCTCCCTCTCGGGCGAGGACGTGCCAGACGTGGCGGACCGGCTCGCCTGCCGCGTCGACGTCCTCGGTGGCGAGGCCGCCGTCGTGCACGGACACGCGGAACGGGGCGCCTGCGCGCCACGGCAGGCTGGAGCGGGTCAGGACGGCGCCGTCGCGGCCGAGGCGACCGATCGCCACCTCGGTGTCGAGCAGGTCGCGGGCCCCCTCCGTGGTCGCGGCCGCGGCCACGAGATCCGCCAGGCGGCGGCCGGGCGGCAGCGGGCGTGCCCGGCCCCGGGCCCACCCGATGTCCTCCCCGACCCGCACCAGCACGGCGCACGCTCCGGTCGTGGCCTCGCTCAGCAGCACCGCGACCGGCGCGCCACCCGGACCACCGACCCGCTGCCAGTGCTCGACGTAGCTGCCGTCACGACCGGTCTCGACCATCGTGTCGACGGCGCCGCCGTGCTCGGCGGCGAGCCTCCCCTCGTCCGGAGAGGCGGTGGGCGGCTGAATGTCGACCAGCCGCTCCCAGCGCGCCCAGCCCCCGTCGGCGACGAGCCGGCCGGCAAATCCCTCGATCCGCGCCACGGCGATCGCCCGGCCCCGGTCGAGGTCGCCCAGGCGACGGGCTCCCCGCAGCTCCGGGCCCGCCGCCGGGATCCGCAGGTCCACGTACAGCTCTCCGGCCTGCAGCCAGGACACCCGGGTGGTCGTGTCGCGTCTGCCGTCCGGGGTGGCCAGGAGCGACCGGCGCCAGTGCCCGGTGAGGCGGGGGTCGGGCGGGACGAGATGCACGGCTCGCTCCGATGTCGGCCGGGGCACGGCAAACCCCGGGATCAGGCCTCCCGGGCTTTTGTCCCGCCGTGGACGGGCTCCGCCGCACGGAGCCCGCTGCGCCTCTCGGACCAGACCCGCGCGACGCGGCGGAACCCTAGGCACGCCCCGCCGTCAGGCGGGTCGACACGATCCCACCCCTCGCGCGTGTCACCGAAAGCCCCGGCCGATGACTTTCGTGTTACACGCTTCACCCCCACCACCGGTTCACCCGCTGCCGGGTTGCCGCTCACCGCTCCACGGGCGTGTCGCCGATGATTCATCCATTCGGCGGCTGATCACGCGGATCAGGACAAAACGGTCACACTGGGTTACCGTTCGGCGATTCACTCTTCGTAACCGAAATCAGCCGCCGCCGACCGCTGCCGGTTCGTCACCTTCCCGTGACCGGAGCGCGACCGCCAGGATCACCGCAGCGATACCGAGCGCTTCCTGGAAGCCCGGAATCTGGCCCAATCCGACCAAGCCCACGACCGTGGCGGTGGCAGGCAGTAACGCCAGCAGCACCGCGAAGCGGGCTCGCCCCAACCTGCGCAGCACCACCTGATCGAGCACGTAGGGCACCACGCTGGCCAGCACTCCCACCCCGAGACCGAGCCCCAGGACCACGGGGTCGAGCAGTGCTCCGGGGCCCTCCGGACCGCCGAGCAGCAGGAGTGGAGAGAACGCCACAGCGGCCACGGTGAACCCCACCGCGAGGTCGTCGAGGCCGTTGCCGGACCTCGCCACCCGCTTGCTCAGCAGGATGTAGGTGGCCCACAGCGCCGCGGCCCCGAGCGCCCACAGCACCCCCGCAGGGCCTCCTGACCAGCGCACATCCGCGATGAGCAACACACCGGCCGCCGCCAGCACCACCGCGCCGAGATCACGGGCGCCGCGCGACGCCACCGCGGCGACGGCCACGGGTCCGCAGAACTCGATCGCCACCGCGGTGCCGAGCGGAAGCCGGGCGATCGCCTCGTAGAATGTGACGTTCATCAACGCCGTGGCCAGGCCGAGCGCCACGGCCTGGCGAAACCGCGGCCCACGCCACGCGCCGAGGCCCGGGCGGCGCCAGGCGAGAAGCACGGCCGCGGCTCCGATCATCCGTAACATCGCGACAGCGGACGGCGACAAACGGGTGAACAGCCCCACCGCGAGGGCTGCCCCGACGTACATCGAGAGGCCCCCGACAACGAACAGTGCTGGCGCCGGCACCCGGTTGCGCACACTGGACGTCATGTGCAGAGAGTAACCGCCACGCCAAGAGTGTTAACACGGGCCATCTTGCGGTGTCACGCCGGGCACCGCATCATTCACTCCAAGTCAACTGAATCTGCGGTAGTCACCGAGGCGCCACCGCTAGGGCCACTCGACCGACCACGCTCGGTCACGTGACTTTCATTGCGGGGCAATCGGGGAACACGTGCAGGGTGGAGTACGTCTGAGAGTGTGGACGCACCGCGCGAGCGGTCGTCACAGCAAGCCGGCGCCGGAGATGATCCGGCGTCGAGACGGAGGGAGACCGCTATGCAGCCAGGAACCCTGACCCGGCCCGAGTTGACCGCCGCTGACCGCTGTGACCGATGCGGAGCGGCCGCAAAGGTTCGGGCCGTGTTGCCGTCGGGCGGCGAGTTGCTGTTCTGCGGTCACCACGCAAGGGCGCACGCCGACAAGCTCCGCGAGATGGAGATCGACGTGCAGTCAGGCAGTTGACAGGGGCCGGCTGAGCCGGCCCTCTCAACAGCGACCTACAGCGGGGCGGGAACCTCAGGTTCCCGCCCCGTTGTCGTGTCCCGGGCCGCCCGCCGGCTGCCCGCGCCCCGGCTCACCGCCAGGATCGCAGCGTGGCGATGCGCTCCTCGAGCTGCTCGATGCTGGCCATCGCCGTGGGCGGTCCGCCGCACAGCTTGCGGAGCTCGTTGTGGATCATGCCGTGCGGCTTGTTCGTGCGGTGGTGCTGCAGCGCGACGAGCGTGTTGAGCTCCTTGCGCAGGGCGCCCAGCTGCTCCCGTACCGACAGCTGAGGCCGCTCGGCAGGCGGGGCGGGCGGGGGTGGCGGCGCGGCCGCCTGAGCGCGCTGGGAGCGGCTCATCCATTCCTTCTGGCGCTGGCTGAGCAGCGTGCGCACCTGCTCGGGCTCGAGCAGGCCGGGCAGGCCGAGGTAGTCCTCCTCGTCGGCCGAGAACGATCGGCCTTCGTAGATCAGCTGGTCGAGCTCGGCCTCCGCCCCCAGCGCGGTGAACGCCTTCTCGTCCTCGCCGGGCTCGTCCTCCTGACGCTGCGCCTGGGCGAGCAGCTCGTCGTCCCACTGCTCGTCGGCGCGATGCGGCTTGCCGAGCACGTGGTCGCGCTGGGCCTCGAGCTCGCTCGCCAGGCCGAGCAGCACCGGGACGCTCGGCACGAACACCGAGGCGGTCTCCCCCTGCCGCCGGGACCGGACGAAGCGACCGACGGCCTGGGCGAAGAACAGCGGGGTGGACGCGCTGGTCGCGTAGACGCCCACCGCGAGCCGCGGGACGTCGACGCCCTCGCTGACCATGCGCACGGCCACCATCCAGCGGTCGTCCGACTCCGAGAACCGGGCGATCCGGGCCGAGGCTCCCGGCTCGTCGGAGAGCACCACCACGGGCGGCGTGCCCGTCACGTCGGTGAGGATGGCGGCGTAGGCACGGGCGGTGGTCTGGTCGGTGGCGATCACGAGCCCGCCGGCATCGGGCATCCCACCGGCCCGGTGGCCGGTCAGCCGCTTGTCGGCTGCGGACAGCACGGCCGGGATCCACTCGCCGCCGGGATCGAGCGCGGTGCGCCATGCCCGCGCGGTCTGCTCAGCGGTCATCGGTTCGCCGAGCCGCGCGGTGATCTCCTCCCCCGCGCTGGTGCGCCAGCTCGAGACGCCCGAGTAGGCCATGAAGACCACGGGCCGGACCACACCGTCGGCGAGCGCCTCCGCGTACCCGTAGGCGTGGTCGGCCCGGCTGCGGAGGGCACCCTCGGCGTCGGGCAGGTAGTCGACGAACGGGATCGGGTTGTCGTCGCTGCGGAACGGGGTGCCCGTGAGCGTGAGCCGGCGGGTGGCCGGGTCGAACGCCTCCTTCACGGCGTCACCCCAGGACCGGGCGTCCCCGGCGTGGTGCACCTCGTCGAGGATGACGAGCATGCGGCGGTTCTCCGTGCGGGCCCGGTGCAGCAGCGGGTGGGCCGCCACACCCGCGTAGGTGACAGCGATTCCGGTGTAGTCCGAGGACGTGGCACCGGTCGAGTTGCGGAAGTCGGGGTCGATCGCGATGCCGACCTGTGCCGCTGCGCCCGACCACTGGTGCTTGAGGTGCTCGGTCGGCGTGACGACCGTCACCGCGTTGATCACCCGATCGGCGAGCAGCTCCGCGGCCACCCGCAGCGCGAAGGCCGTCTTGCCCGCGCCGGGCGTGGCGACCGCGAGGAAATCACGAGGTGCCGAGGCGAGGTATCGGGCGAGTGCGCTGCGCTGCCAGGCCCGGAGCGGGCGCGAAGAAGGAGCGATCTGCTGGGCCTGGGACACACAACTCCCTCAACGTCGCGCACGCTGTGCTCGGGATCGGCCCCGCACGGGCCCCCGCGTCGGCGCGGGCCCCAGGGCGGGGATCACGGCGGGTCCGGCCGCCGACGGTCTTGGTCAGCGTAACGGGGCGGAGCCGCGCGACGCGCCGTGCCCCGCGCCGTGTCGGCGCCCGCGCGCTCGACGGTCGCCCGGGTGGTCCATCCTGTGTTCGCGAGCCACTGCCGGGATCAGGGCACTGCAGAATCACGAGGGGTGCAGATGACCAACGAGCATCGCGGCGTCGGCCGGGCGCACCTCGACGCCGCCGAGGCCGCGCTCGGACTCGAGATGCTGTTCGCCGACGTCGCGTCCGGCCCGCTACGCCCGGATCTGCCTCTCGCTCCCGCGGTGCGGATGGCGGCGGCGCTCGCCGGACGTCCGCTGACGGTGGCCCGCCGGGGCGCCGGACTCGCCGCGGAGCTCGCCCGCATCGGGCTGGGCCGCTCCACTCTGGCCCCGTCCCCGCATGACGAGCGCTACGCCGACCCCGCGTGGTCGGACAACCCGCTGCTGCGCCGCGTCGTGCAGACCCACATCGCGGCCGGTGCCATCGCCTCCGACCTCATCACGGACGCCCGGCTCGACGGACCTGACGACGAACGGATCCGTTCCACGGTCACCGCACTCGTCGACGCCCTCGCACCCAGCAACACCCCGCTCAACCCGGCCGTGTGGCGGCGCGCTCTCGGCGGTGAGAACGCGGTGCGCGGGGTGGCCCGCCTCGCGGGCGATCTCGCTGCACGGCCCCGCGTGCCGGCCTCGCAGGGGGCCTGCTGCGGGTTCGATGTGGGCACGGACGTCGCCGCCACTCCCGGTGCCGTCGTTCTCCGCACGCCCGTGGCCGAGCTGATCCAGTACCTGCCGCAGACCGAGGAGGTCCGCGACCTGCCCCTGCTGGTCGTGCCGCCGCTGGCCACCCGGTACTACCTGGCCGACCTGGCGCCCAGGCGCAGCATCGTCGAGCACCTCGTCCGCGGTGGCCAGCAGGTGTTCCTGCTGTCGTGGCGCAACCCCGGCCCCGAGCACGCCGTCTGGGACCTCGACACCTACGGCCGGACCGTCCTCGACGCGATCGACGCGTGTGAGCACATCACCCGCACCTCCGGGACGTCGCTGATGGCCTTCTCCTGGTCGGGCGGCGCCGTCACCGCGATGCTGCTGGCGCACCTCGCGGCCATGGGCGCCCAGCAACGAGTGGCCTCGGTGACATTCGCGGCATCCGTGCTCGACCACGAGGGCCACGGCACCCACGACACCGACGCTGCGCGGGGCGCCGTGGCGGCGTCGGCCCGGCGGGGCTGTCTCGACGGCAGCGGCCTCGTGGCGGCACTGGCCCGGCGGCAGCCGGACGACCTCCGGCCCAACCGGGCGCCCCACCACGGAACCGGCCGGTCCGCTGCACCGGCGCCGGAGGTGCTGTCGTGGCTCGCCGACACGGTCCGCCTTCCGGCCGCCGTGCACCGCGCCCTGGTGGACGTGGCACAGGACAACGCGCTGGTGACGCCCGGGGCGGCTGCCATGCTCGGCACAGCGGTCGATCTGTCGAAGATCGACCGGGACACCTACGTCGTAGCCGGATCCGGCTCGGACACGTGGCAGTCCTGCTACCGCACCACGGGGCTGCTCGGGGGCACCAGCCGGTTCGTGCTGTCCACCAGCGGCTCCAGGGCCTCGGTGGTGTGCCCGCCCGACGACCCCGACGCCGAGTTCCAGGTCGCCGAGACCACTCCGCCCGACGCGAGCCGCTGGCTGGCCACGGCACGGCCCGTGGCCGGCTCGTGGTGGGCGGATCACCTCGCGTGGCTCGGCGAGCGCAGCGGCCCCCTGCGCGACGCGCCTCCGGAGCTCGGAGGGCGCGGGATGCACGCGGTGGCACCCGCACCCGGGGAGTACGTGCTGCAGCGGTGAGGCGGCACGAGCGGCTCAGGCCGCCGTGCACCCCCGGCCGTCGCTGTCGTCGTCACCGATCCTCGCCACCGCGAGCCGGTAGGACGAGTGCCTGGTGCCGCTCAGCGTGGTGAGCTCCATCAGCTCCACACCGGCGTCGGCGAATGCCTTGCGGAAGTCGTCCTCATACGTCACTCGTCCGAAGTGGATCGTCGTGATGTGGCGGACGAGGGGCTTCGCCCGCTCCAGCAGACGGGAGCGGCGGTGGTGGAAGGTCTGTGTGGCGAACAGCCTGCCGTCCGGGGTGAGCTGCGACGCCACGTGCGCGATGGCCGCGACCGGGTCGGGCAGCAGCATGAGACTGGCGCTGAAGTACGCGGCGTCGTACGGGCCACCGCGGTGGTCGTACACCGACGACAGCAGCGGGGAGACCTGCTCGGACAGCTGCGCGTTCGCCATCTCGGTGCGGCACCGCGAGAGGTAGTCGGGGTCGATGTCGAGCCCGACGATGTCGAGCCGCTTCGCCCGCACGAGATCCGCGCACCGGGCCAGCGCCGCGCCGGTACCGATGCCCACGTCGAGCAGGCGCGCACCGTCGGGCAGCCTCGACAGAACCGCGCGGTACCAGTCAGTGGTCATTCCCGCCACGAGGCGGTCGTACAGCCATCCGCGCAGAACGCTGCGCACCGGCACCGTGCTCACCGCCGACCGATCAGGCGTCGCCGCCGGGCCGCAAGGTGTCGTAGATCTTCTTGCAGTCCGGGCACACGGGAGACCCCGGCTTGGGCGATCTCGTGACCGGGAACGTCTCGCCGCAGAGCGCCACCACCATGTTCCCCAGGACCGCGCTCTCCGCGATCTTGTTCTTCTTCACGTAGTGGAACATCTTGGGCTCGTCGTTGCCCGTCGTGTCGGTGCCCTCTGGGCGGGTCTCGACGTCGGGCAGCACCTGGGTGGCCATGTCGTCCATGATGCCGCACGTGCCGGTTCCCGTCTCCCCACCCGCCCCACCGCCCGCACCCGTCGCGTTGGCGGCGGAGGTCGCCGACGCCGTCGCCGATGGGCGTCCCGTCGTCGCGCTGGAGAGCACGCTGCTCGCGCACGGGCTGCCGAGCCCGCAGAACCGGGCCGCCGCCGACGATCTCGAGGCAGCGGTCCGCCGCCACGGCGCCGTGCCTGCCACGGTCGCCGTGCTCGACGGGGTGCCTCGCGTGGGGCTCTCCCCTGCCGAGCTGGACCGGGTGTGCGGCGGTGGGCTCGTCAAGCTGTCGGTCCGCGACCTCGGCGTGGCCGTCGGCCTACGCCGGGACGGTGCCACCACGGTGGCGGCCACGGCGGCGCTCGCGTACGCGGTCGGCGTGCCGCTCTTCGCCACCGGAGGCCTGGGCGGGGTGCACCGCGGCGCCCGGGACAGCTGGGACGTCTCCGCGGACCTCGCCGCCCTGGCCTCCACGGGCGTGCTCGTCGTCTGCTCAGGGGTGAAGTCGATCCTGGACGTGCCCGCCACCCTCGAGGTGCTGGAGACGGCGTCGGTGCCCGTGCTGGGCTACCGCACCGACGCGTTCCCCGGGTTCTACCGGCGCGACTCCGGCCATCCCGTGCCCTGGCGCGTGGACACCCCCGCCGATGCCGCCGCCGTGTGGCGCGCCCACCGCGCGCTGGGGTCACCCGCCGGGATGGTGCTGGCCCAGCCCGTACCTACCGGCGACGAGCTCGACGCCGGGCTGCACGACCGCCTGCTGGACGAGGGCATGGCGCTCGTCGCGCGGCGCGGGATCAGCGGCAAGGACGTCACGCCTGCGCTTCTGGAGCACTTCCACGCCGGCAGCGGCGGAGCGAGCCTGCATACGAACCTCGCGCTCGTGCGGGCCAACGCGGAGCTGGCCGCGCAGGTCGCCGTCGCGCTCGCCTCCGCTGGGCGGCACCCGTGAGCCCCGGGCGCCGCCCGCGGATCGTCGTGGTCGGCGACATCGGCGTCGATGTGCTCGTGGCACCGCAGATGCCCGCCGTCACCGGGGCGGACGTGCCTGCGCGGATCCGGACCGAGAGCGGTGGCGCCGGAGCGAACACCGCGGCCTGGCTCGCCCACCTCGGTGCCGAGGTCACGCTGGTCGCACGGGTGGGTGCCGACGCCGCAGGCCGCGCGGCCGTGGCGGAGCTGGCCGCGGCCGGCGTGCTGCCCGCGGTGACCGTGGACCCGGACGAGCCGACGTGCACCGTCGTGGTGCTGGTGGAGAACGGCGATCGCACCATGCTGTCGGACCGGGGCGCGGCCGCCCGCCTGCAGCCGGCCGACCTCCCCGCGCTGGACGAGAACGACCACCTGCACCTGTCCGGCTACGTACTGCTCGACCCGACGTCCCGCCCGGCCGGGCTCGCGGCACTGGCCGCCGCCCGCGCGGCGGGGATGACCACGTCCGTCGACCCGCAGGCGGCACCCGCGCTCACCGTGGCGTTCCGGGAGTGGGTGCGCGGAGTCGACCTGCTGCTGCCCAACGCCGACGAGCTCGGCGCACTCGGCGGCTCCGCGGCGGACCTGATCACGACGGGCACGGCGCGGGCTGTCGCCGTGACGGACGGGGCCCGCGGGGCCCGCTGGATCGACGACGACGGCCGCTGGCACGCGCCCGCCCAGCAGGTCGACGCGGTCGATCCGACGGGCGCAGGCGACGCGTTCGACGCCGGGCTGCTCGTCGCGTGGCTGGGAAGCGCGGACCCCGCCGAGTCCCTACGGGCGGGCTGCGTGGCCGGGGCGGCCGCAGTGCGCCACAACGGGGCCCGTCCCCCGACGGCGGTCAGCCCTCGATGACCGGGTGGTCACGCGCCTCGACCTGGCGCCGCTCGGCCTTATATCTATTGACGGACTCCGTCTTCCTGGGCAGGCGGTCGTTGGCGATCAGGACGGCGATCCACGGCAGCGGGATGGACAGCACGAGCAGCGTGACCGCGAGCCACGGAATCTGGTAGAAGACGGCCGCCAGCACCATGCACGGGATGCGCATCCCCATCATGATCTTGTAGCGGCGCTTGCGGGTGGCCAGCTCCTCCTCGTAGGAGAGAGCTGCGTCGGTGATCAGGACCGGCTCCACCGCGCGGTGCGGATCTGCCACGGGAACTCCCTCATTGGCCGAGACGGCGCCGGCACCCGGCGGTGCTGACACTGAGCGGTGGCCCGGCCGCTGGCCCTTCGTCCGCCTCCACGGTCCATCGTGCCACTCACGCGATCGGCGCGCCTGTCGACCCGCGCCGCCTCCTGACGGCTGCGCCCGGTCAGTCGCTGACGGCGGGCACGGCGTCCAGATGCGCGCCCGATCCGCGGTGCGCGTGCAGTTCGACGTCGCCGACCACACCTTCCGACACGACGTCGAGCAGCCGTGTGGTCAGCTCGCCGACCACGCGGTACCGGACCAACCTGCCCTGACGCTGCGCGGTGACCATCCCGTGCGCCCGCAGCAGCCGCAGCGCGTGGGACACGGAGCTGTCGCTCATGCCGACCGCGAAGGCCAGGTCGGACACGCAGAGGTCGCCGGCGTGGTGCAAGGCGAGCAGGATGCTCAGCCGGTGCACGTCGCCGAGCGCGTCGAGGACGGCCGCGGAGTGCTGCAGCTGCTCACCGTCGGCGAGCACGGCCGCGGCGTCGCACACCTGGTCGGGGTCGACCACGCGGACGTCGCGGAGTGCAGGAGGCACCTGGTGCACGATTCGATGCTAGTGCCCCGGCGTCAGCCCTTCGCCGGAGCCACTCCGCTCTTCGCGGCGGCCTTGGCCGCCTGCTTGAACTCGCGGACCCGGACGAGGGAGTCGGGGTCGACGACGTCGGCGACCGAGCGGTACGAGCCGTCGTCGCCGTAGCTACCGGCCGCCTCGCGCCATCCCGGCGGCGTCACCCCGCGCTGCTTGCCGAGCAGCGCGGTGAAGATCTGTGCCTTCTGCTTGCCGAACCCCGGCAGGGCGGCGATCCTGCCGAACAGCTCGTGGCCGTCCTGGACGTCGCGCCACATGAGGGTGACGTCGCCGTCGTACTGGTCGACCACCGCGGCGGCCAGCGCCTGCACGCGCCCGGCCATCGATCCCGGGTAGCGGTGCACCGCGGGCGGCCCCCGGAAGATCTCGACCAACGCGGCAGGATCGTAGGAGGCGAGCTCGCGCGGGTCGAGCTCGGTGCGGCCGAGGCGCTGCGCGAGCAGGGCCGGGCCGGCGAAGGCACGCTCCATCGGGAACTGCTGGTCGAGCAGCATGCCGACCAGCAGCGCGAACGGGTCCCGGTCGAGCAGTGCGTCGGCGTCGGCGTCCTGGCTCAGGCGAATGGGCACGGCGGAAGAGTAGCGCCGCAACCGCGGCTGAGAGGATTTCTGCTGTGCTGCCCCACCTCTCACCCGCCTCCGCCGACGCACTGCGCACCGCACTGCTCCGGACCGGCTACACCACCGACGGCGTCCGGGCACTGCTCGGGGCCGCGGCGCATGCCGCGCTCGGACGGGGAGAGGTGGAGCCGGCCTTCCGCGCGACCCGCGACGGCGGGGAGCTCGGCGTACTCGTGCGCCTGCTGCTGCTCGGCGCGGTCGAGCCGGACGCGGCCGTCGCCGCCGCGCTCGCCCCGCTCACTCCGGCCGACGCGGCCGCGGCCGGGTTGCTCCGGGAGGTATCGGGCGGCTGGGTGGCCGAGCTCGACCTGCGCCCCTACGGCGACACCGACGGCGACTGGTGGGTGTTCTCCGACCTCGACCAGCGCCGCCAGGAGCGCGACCACGTCACCGGGGTGGGTGCCGCGTCACTGACGCTCGCGGCGGCCACCGCCCGCCGCCCGGTGGGGTCGCTGCTCGACCTGGGCACCGGATGCGGGGTGCAAGCCCTGCACGCCACCCGGCACGCCCGCAGCGTCACGGGCACCGACGTCGCCCCGCGCGCCCTCGCGATGGCCCGCGCCACCTTCAACCTCAACGCCCTCGACGTCGAGCTGGTGGACGGGCCGTGGCTGGAGCCGGTGGCCGGGCGCCGGTTCGACCAGATCGTCTCCAACCCGCCGTTCGTGCCCGGCCCGGCCCGCGTGGACTACGTCTACCGCGACTCCGGGCAGAGCGGCGACGCAGCGCTCGCCGCGCTGATCCGGTCCCTGCCCGAGCACCTCGAACCTGGTGGCGTGGCGCAGCTGCTCGGCTCGTGGCTGCACGTCCGCGGCGAGGACTGGCCCGAGCGGGTGCGGTCGTGGCTGCCCGGCGGGATCGACGCCTGGGTCGTGCAGCGCGAGGTGGCCGATCCGGCACTGCACGTCGGCACGTGGCAGCGCGACTCCGGGATCGACCTCACCTCACCGGCAGCCCGTGAGGAGGCCGGTGCGTGGCTGGACTGGCTGGAGCGCGAGCGGGTGGAGGCCGTCGGCTTCGGCTTCATCACGTTGCGCCGCCCGGGCGGCAGCCGACCCGGCGGCGATCCCGTGGTGGTGTTCGAGGACCTCCCCGGCGACGTGGACGACCCGCTCGGGCCGGAGGTCGAGGGCTGGCTGGACCGGGTGGACTGGCTGCGTGAGCACAGCGGTGACGCGGCGCTACTGGCGGAGCGGCTGACCGTGGCGCCGTCGGTGCTGCTGGAGACCTACGCCGAACCCGGCGCGGAGGGCTGGACGGAGGTGGGCTCCGCCGTCGCCCGGCGGGACGGCCCGCGGTGGCGCCACGAGGTCGACGGCCCCGCCGCCGCGCTGCTGGCCGGGTGCCAAGGAGTACTGCCCCTGAGCGAGCTTCTGGAGCTGCTGTCGTTCGCCCACGACCGGCCCACCGGCGAGCTGGTCACCGCGACGCTCCCCGCGGTGCGTGAGTTCGTGCGGCACGGCGTGCTGGTGCCCGCCGGGGAGCGGGCTCGGTGAGGGCGGTGGCCGCGCGCGTGAGCCGGGCCGAGGTACGTGTGGACGGGGAGGTCGTCGGCCGGATCGACGGGCCGGGGCTGCTGGTGCTGCTCGGCGTGGCCCGTGCTGACGGCCCCGACGCCGTGCCCGTCATGGCCCGCAAGCTGCACGAGCTGCGCATCCTGGCCGACGAGCGGTCGTGCGCCGAGCTGGACGCGCCACTGCTGGTGGTCAGCCAGTTCACGCTGTACGGCGACACGCGCAAGGGACGTCGGCCGTCCTGGTCTGCTGCCGCCCCGCCGGAGCAGGCCGAGCCGCTGGTCGAGGCGGTGGTGGCGGCGCTGCGGGAGCGCGGCGCCACCGTTGCCACGGGGGTGTTCGGCGCCATGATGGAGGTCGAGTCGGTGAACGACGGGCCGTTCACCGTGCTCGTGGACGTCTGAGTCGACGGCCAGGCTACGGCTGCGACGGAAGCCCCGTCCGGCTGGACCGGGCGGGGCTTCTTCTGCCGTCGTGCCGTGTGCTGCTGCGGCGCCGGGCGCGCCGCTGTCAGCTCACTTGTCGGCGGCGTTCCGGGCGGCGCGAGCCGTGGCGGTAGTCTGCTCGGCGGCGGCCTTGCCGACGTCGGCGGCCTTGTTGACCGCGGTCTCGGTGGCGCTGGCGGTGCGCTGGGCCACCGTCTCCGCAGTGCGTGCGGCCTGCTCGGTCATGGTCTCCGCAGCCTGGGCACCGGCGGTCAGCACCGTCTTGGCGATGCGGCGCTGGCTCTCCAGGATCTGCTCGGCGAAGTCGAAGTACCGGTCGACGGCGCCCTGAGCGTTGGGCAGCGACGGGCGGGAGCCGGTGACGCTCCCGGTGAAGGTCTGAACGGTGTCCGCCCACGTACGCACGGCCGTGGTGACGGCCTCCTGCGTGCGGTTGGCGATCTCGATGAACTGGTCGGTCGGAGCGCTCATGGCTCGGTGCCTTTCGTGCTCGGTGACGTCTGGCGCTACCTAGACTGCGCACCGGCGATAAGTATGTCAAGCAAGGTGGGTGTGATCCCGCCCTCTCAACCCGAGGCACCGTTGACGAAGCTCCGGTAGACGCCCAGCAGCGCCGTGCGCTGTTCCGGAGTGAGCCGCGGGTCCTTGCGGATCGCCTCCTCGGTGCCACCCGAGTCGGCCGAGCCACTCGACGCGGACCCCGTTCCCGTGACCCAGCCGGCCTGCGAGAGCAGTTGCTCCGTGGAGAGTTGCAATGCGTCGGCGATCGAGCGCAGGACTTTCAGCGACGGCTGGTGCAGGCCGCGTTCCACCTGGCTGAGATATGCATTGGAGACGCTCGTCATCGACGCCATCTCCCGCAATGACAGATTGGCCAGCCGCCGCTGAGCCCGGATGAACTCTCCCAGCGCGTTCATCTGGGCGACCCATGGCGTGGTGACCGGCGGGCCGTCGTCCGTCGAATCGTCGGGTCCCGCCTGCGCTGCGCTCATACACCCATCATCGCCTTTCGCGCCCCCCGCCGCGAAACGCCATCATCACTCGATGTTGCCGGGCCGGACAGACGGAGCTACTGTCTGGTAACTCGATTGTCGGAAGCCAAACGACTCGGGTCTTCCTCCTCACCCCCTCACTGTTGATGGGAGTTCGCCATGTCCGCGATCTCGAGTACTGGCACGCAACAGAACGGGCCGGCCGACCTCGTGGCCGCCCTGGCGCACCTCACCGGCTACAACACGGCGGCGGCCGCAGGCGGCCTCGCCGAGCTGACCCGGGCAAGCGGTGCGCTCTGGGGCGATGCCCTGGCCCGTTCAACGAGCCCGTTCGAGCTGGCCGACCGGAGCCTGCGTTGGTGGCGCGCCATGCGCGACCGCAGTGTCCCCGGCTGGCACCTTCCCAACAAGATCGTTCTCAGCACGCCGTTCGCGCACCTGCGCGACTTCAGCGACCCACCCGCCGATTCCGGCACAGCCGGAGTCGTACCGACGCTGGTGCTGCCGCCGCAGGCCGGGCACTCCTCCAGCGTGGTCGACTTCTCCCCCACGCAGAGCCAGCTCGCAGTGATCAAGGCCTCGGGCCTGACCCGGCTCTACGTGCTCGACTGGCGTCCCGCGACCTCGGAGACGACCGGCGTCACCATCACCGACTACCTCGACGTCATCGAGCGATCGATCGAGCTGATGGGCGGGCGCGCCAACCTCATCGGCGACTGCCAGGGCGGGTGGCTCGCCACGATCTACGCCGCGCTGCACCCCGAGCGCGTGAACACCCTCACGCTGGCGGGCGCTCCGATCGACTTCCACGCGGGCGAGTCGGTGATCGCCTCCTCCACGCGGACGCTCACCAGCGCGTTCGGCCTCGCCCCGTACAAGGCGCTCGTCGCGATGGGCGGCGGCAACATGCCCGGCAAGGCCGTGCTGTCGAACTTCATCGCGATCCAGCCACAGTCCGAGATCTCCCGTCAGCTGCAACTGCTCGAGCACATCGACGATGCCAAGCACGTGGAGCGCTACCGCGTGTTCGAGGACTGGTTCAAATACACCCAGGACATCCCGGGTGCGTTCTACCTGTGGCTGGTGGAGCACCTGTTCTGGGGCAACGAGCTCATCTCCGGTGATCTCGTGATCGACGGCAGGCGGGCCGATATGACTGCCATCACATGTCCGCTGTTCCTGCTGGCCGGCTCGACCGACCACATCACGCCGCCCCCGCAGCTGTTCGCGGCCGCCGACGCGGTGGGCACGCCGCCGGAGGACATCCAGATCCGCACCGCCACCGGCGGCCACCTCGGGCTGTTCATGGGCCGCGACGCGTTGCGGAAGGACTGGCCACCTCTCATGGAGACCGTGCACGAGCTGTCGGTGCCGCGGCGGGCGAGGTCGGTCAGGGGTCGCGGCCGGAACCGGGCCGAGGACGCCGTGGCGGACCCGGGAGCTACCCCGCGGGTGCCTGCTCCCTGATGTCCGATTCGGGGACGCCCGGTCCGCGGATGCCCAGTCTGAGGGGCCGCTGAGAAAGCGCTGTGCGCCACAGTGCTGCGGGAACGTTCTGTCGCATGGACGCGTTGAAGCTGCTGAGAACCCCGGCGAAGGCGACCGACAGCGCCCCGCCGGGTGGCGGCAGGGGAGGATAGATGACAGCGCCCACGAAGAACGGGCCCACGAACGCAGCCGGTCCAACCATCCCAACGCAGCGTACCGACTCCGACCACTCCGAGGCCACCTCGGAACGTCCGGAGCTGTCCGCGGAGGACCTGGACGCTCAGAGCCCGGCTGCCGATCTGGTGCGCGTGTACCTGAACGGGATCGGCAAGACGGCGCTGCTTTCCGCGGCGCAGGAGGTCGAGCTGGCCAAGCGGATCGAGGCCGGGGTGTTCGCCCAGCACGTGCTCGACTCGACTGCCGAGGAGGGCACGGAGCTGGAGGCCCGGTACGCGGCCGACCTGCGTTCCGTGGTCCGCGACGGTATGCGAGCGCGTAACCACCTGCTGGAGGCCAACCTCCGGCTCGTGGTCTCGCTCGCGAAGCGCTACACCGGCCGCGGGATGCCGCTCCTGGACCTGATCCAGGAGGGCAACCTGGGCCTGATCAGGGCGGTCGAGAAGTTCGACTACGCCAAGGGCTTCAAGTTCTCCACCTACGCCACCTGGTGGATCCGGCAGGCGATCACGCGCGGCATGGCCGACCAGGCCCGCACGATCCGGCTGCCCGTCCACCTCGTGGAGCAGGTGAACAAGCTGGCCCGGATCAAGCGCGATCTGCACCAGAAGCTCGGACGCGACGCCACTCACGAGGAGCTGGCGGCCGAGTCCGGCATCGCCGAGGAGAAGATCTCCGACCTGCTGGACCACGCTCGCGACCCGGTGAGCCTGGACATGCCGGTGGGGTCCGAGGAGGAGGCGCCGCTCGGCGACTTCATCGAGGACGGCGAGGCCACCGACGCCGAGACCACCGTGATCTCGCACCTGCTGCACGACGACCTGCGGCGCGTCCTGGCCACCCTGGACGACCGCGAGCAGCAGGTCATCCGGATGCGCTACGGCCTCGACGACGGTCAGCCGTGCACGCTCGACCAGATCGGACGTCGCTTCGGGCTCTCCCGGGAGCGTGTCCGGCAGATCGAGCGCGAGGTGATGGCAAAGCTCCGCATCGGCGAGCGGGCCGACAGGTTGCGCGCCTACGCGAGCTGAGCTCCACCCACCCGCCGACGGGCTCCGTGAGTGGTGACGCCACCCACACCCGCGGCGGGACGGTTCCCTCGACAGCGGCCCGACGCGCAACCTGCACGATGTGCACGAGTTGATCGTCCCTCTCCCCGACGGCGCACTGGCCGTTCCCTACGTCGAGGTGGCCGGGAAGTCAGCCGGCCCACATCTCACCGTGATCGCCGGGGTCCACGGCGCCGAGTACACCTCCATCGCCGCGGTCCGCGAGTTCGCCCGTGCCCTCGACCCCGCGTGGGTCCACGGGCGGATCACCGCGGTACCGGTCGTGAACCTGCTGTCCTTCTGGGAGCGGTCCGCGTTCGTCGTCCCGCTCGACGAGAAGAACCTCAACAGGAGCTTCCCCGGCGATCCCGGCGGCACGTTCACCGAGGTGCTGGCGCACCACATCACCGAGGCCTTCATCCGGCCGACGGACTACCTGCTCGACCTGCACGCGGGCGACCTTCCCGAAGCACTCGAGCCGTTCGTGCTCTACGACGAGTCCCCCGTGGAGGAGCAGTCGCGCCGGCTGGCCCACGCCTACGGGCTCGGCCACGTCGTCCGGCAGGCCCGTGCCGGGCGCACGGTCGGGGGCAGCACGTCCGCCGTGGCGGCCGACCTCGGCATCCCGTCGATCACCGCGGAAGCCGGCCAGAACGGCATCCTCGACCGGGCGAGCGTCGACCGTCATCTCACGGGCCTCGCGAACATCACCCGCGTCCTCGGGATCGACACCCGCCCGTCCACCGGCACGGCCGCGGCCGCTCCGCCCGTCGAGCACGACGGCTGGGTGTGGTTGCGCACGACCACAGCCGGATGGTGGGAACCCGCGGTGGCACCCGGCACCGACGTGGACGCCGGCGACCTGCTCGGCACGGTCAGCGGCCTGCTCGGCAACGACCGGACCGAGATCCGCGCCCCCGAGGCGGGCGTCCCCCTGTTCGTCACGAGCAGCCCCGCCGTCACCGCCGACGGCCTGCTGATGGGCCTGGCCCGCGCGTCCGCTTGAGCCCCGGACCCGGCCCATGTACGAACCACGACCCCACGGCGAAAGGACATGCCCGGTGACCGAACCGGTGATCATCGGTAGCGAGCGGAGCGAGGCGGGCCTGCCCGCCGGGATGGCTGTGCTCCTGTCGGGCGGATCCGCGCTCGACGCGGTGGAGGCCGCCCTGCGGCTGTGCGAGGACAACCTCGCCGACCACTACGTCGGCACAGGGGGCCTGCCCAACGCGCGCGGAGAGGTCGAGCTTGACGCCTCCGTGATGGTCGGTTCCACCCGGGCGTTCGGGGCCGTCGCCGCGCTCCACGGCTACCCCCACCCGATCTCCGTCGCCCGCGCCGTCATGGAACGCCTTCCCCAGCACGCGCTGCTCGTCGGCGAGGGCGCCGAGCTCTTCGCCGACGAGTGCGGGTTCGGCAAGGCCGAGCTCCTCACGGACGAGGCGCGCCAGCAGTGGAAGGAGGCGCTGTCGGTCACCGGCGAGTCCGTGGAGGGCGAGAACACGCGAGGTGGCTCCGGGGACATCGCCTACCGGCTCGCGGCGCTGGAGCTGGTGAAGCGGCTGTCCCCGCACGACGGGCCGTGGGGCACGATCAACATCCTCGCCCTGGACGGCAGCGGTGAATTGGTGGTCGGCGTCTCCACGAGTGGCTACCCGTGGAAGTACCCCGGCCGGGTCGGCGACTCGGCGATCGCCGGCGCAGGCAACTACTGCGACCTGCGCTACGGGGGCGCGGCGTGTACCGGCCGGGGCGAGCTGGCCATCCGGGCCACCGGCGCCCGTGTCGTCGTCGACCGGCTCGCCGCCGGGGACGACCCGGAGTCCGCGTGCGCAGCCATGCTCGCCGACGCCGCCACGCTGCCCGACGAGTTCCGCGCAGAGCTGCGGGTGCTCGCCCTGACCCCCGACGGCCGCCACGGCGGTGCGTCCGGGCAGAGAGGCTCGACGTACTGCGTCATGACCGGCCGCGACCCGCAGCTCCGGTTCGCCCGGCGACGCGTCCTGGCCTGACGACCGTGATCAGCCCAGCGTGAACGGATCGCGGGTGCCGCCGGTGAGCTCGACCCACACCGACTTGTTCTCGAGGTACTCGTCGAGCCCGGCGGCACCGTTCTCCCGGCCGAGGCCGCTGGCGCCGAACCCGCCGAAGGGCACGCCCGGCGAGACCACGCGGTAGGCGTTGATCCAGACGGTGCCGGCGCGCAACCGTGCGGCCACCCGGTGGGCGCGGTGCACGTCCTTCGTCCAGACGGCACCGGCGAGCCCGTAGGGGGTGTCGTTGGCGAGCTTCAACGCCTCGTCCTCGTCGGTGAACGTGAGCGCGGCGAGCACCGGGCCGAACACCTCCTCGCGCACCACCGTGGAGCCCGGCGTGACGTCGGTGAGCACGGTCGGCCGGACGAACAGCCCGCCCAACCCCTCGTCGGCGGCACCGCCGTAGGCGATCGTGGCGCCCTCGGCCCGAGCGGACTCGAGGAAGCCGAGCACCTTCTCGTACTGCGGCCGGTTGGCGACCGGACCCATCTCGGTGCTGGGGTCGTTCGGGTCGCCGAGCCGGATCCGCGCCGCGCGCTCCGCCACGAGGCCCACCAGCTCGTCGTGGACGTCCGCGTGCACGATCAGCCGCGACCCGGCCATGCACGTCTGACCGGTGGCGGCGAACACGCCTGCGACCAGGCCGTTGGCCGCTGCCTGCAGGTCGGCGTCCGGGAAGACGATCTGCGGGGACTTGCCGCCCAGCTCGAGCGTGACCTTGTTGATGTTCTCCGCGGCCGCCGCGGCGACCGCCCTGCCGGTGGCGGTGGACCCCGTGAACGCCACCTTGTCCACGCCGGAGTGCGCGGCGAGCGTGGCGCCCACCTCCCGGGAGAGGCCCGTGACGACGTTGACCACTCCCGCCGGGAAGCCGGCCCGCTCGACCAGCTCGACGAACGCGAGCGTTGACGCCGGCGCGTGCTCCGACGGCTTGACGACGACCGTGCAGCCCGCCGCCAGCGCCGGGGCCAGCTTCCAGGTCATCAGCAGCAGCGGAGAGTTCCACGGCGTGATCGCCGCGACCACTCCGACCGGCTCGCGGCGGGTGTACACGAGGTAGTTGGGATTGCCCGGAGGGATCTGGCGGCCCTCGATCTTGTCGGCGAGCCCGGCGTAGTAGTGGAACCAGGTGCCGATCCCGTTCAGCTGGCCGATCATCTCGCGGTAGAGCTTGCCCGAGTCGTTCACCTCGAGCCGGGCCAGCCGCTCCGCGTTCTCCGTGACGAGATCGCCCAGGCGGCGTAGCAGTGCCGCCCGCCCGAACCCGGTGAGCCCGGACCACTCCTCGCTCTCGAAGGCCGCCCGCGCAGCGGCCACCGCAGCGTCGACGTCCTCGGGTCCCCCGTCGGGCACCACGGCCCATGACTCCCCCGTGTAGGGGTTCTGCGACTCGAAGGTGCGGCCGGACAGCGCGTCGACGGCTTTACCGCCGATCGTCATCCGGAAGTGCTCGAGGTCGGTAGCCATGGCCCGACCGTACGAGCGCCGACCGTCGCGGTCCACGTCCGATGTGGGTTCCCCCACGCCGACATCACCGCGCACGGCATCGGCGACTTACGCTCGGTTCATGAGCGCACCGCCCGGCCCCGTCTCTCCGGCCGTCATGCGGGAGGTGCTCGGCCACTTCGTGTCCGGCATCGTGGTCGTCACCGCCACCGGCCCCGATGGGCCGATCGGGTTCACGTGCCAGTCCTTCGCATCGCTGTCGCTCGATCCGCCGCTGATCAGCTTCGCACCGGCCCGCTCGTCGTCGACCTGGCCGCGGATCCGCGAGCTCGGCGCGTTCTGCGTCAACGTCCTCGCCGCCGACCACCAGGAGATCAGCAACGGGTTCGCCCGCTCCGGTGTGGACAAGTTCGCCGGGGTCGGGTGGCAGCCCGCCCCGTCCGGCACGCCGATCCTCGACGGGGTCACCGCGTGGATCGACTGCGCCTTGTGGAACGAGTACGACGGCGGTGACCACACGATCGCCGTCGGCCTGGTGAACGACCTCGGTGCCGATCCGGCGCGGCTGCCTCTGCTGTACTACCGCGGCCGCTACAGCGTCACAGCCGACCCGAAGGAAACTCCATGACCGAGCGCTCACCCGGATCCCTGTCAGTGCTCGGCATCGCCGGCGGCCCGGAAGCCGGCGGGCGCACCAGCACCGCGATCGCCGGCATCCTCAGCGGCGCAGCCGCGGCAGGCGCCGCCACCACGCTGGTCGAGCTCGCCTTCACGCCGCACTCGGAGGTGGTCGCCGCGATCGAGACCGCCGACGCCGTGGTGCTGGGCAGCCCGGTCTACCGGGCCACGTACAGCGCGCTGCTGAAGGGGCTGCTCGAGGGCACCGAGCGCGGCAAGTGGGGCGAGACCACCGCTCCGCTGCAGGGCAAGGCGGCGGCCATCGTGCTCACCGGCGCCAGCGCCCACCACTTCCTCGCCCTCGGCGACCTGCGCAACGTGCTCGCGAACTTCTTCGCTGTGCAGGTGCTGTCCCCGGGGCTGTACTTCGACCACGGCGGCTTCCTCGATCGCAGCACCCTCACCGAGGGCAGCGCCACCATCGCCGCGACGCACGGCTCGGCACTGGTCGACCTGGCCGCCGCCGTGCGCTCGTCGAAGACCCTGAGCGAGATCACGCCGCAGGTGTAGGGATCACGAGGGCGAAGCCGTCGAGAAGGCGTTGCAGGCCGAACTCGAAGAGGACGTCCAGGTCGAAGTCGTACGGGGTGGAGAGCACGCGCTCGAATGTCGGGAAGCGGCCGTCGCCGAGGACCGAGCGGATGGCTGCTTCCTGGGTGTCCATCCATTGGTCGGGGTTGAGCCCGGTGGCCGCCTCCGCCTCCGCCTCCGGTTCGAGGTTCACCCCCGTTCCACGCACATAGTTGACGAGCGTGAGGTACGCCGTCATCACCGTGGTGTGGTCGGCACCGCTGCCGTCGAGCGCGGCCAGCGTCCACTCGGACAGGGCCAGCCCTCCGGCGACGGCCTGCGGCCGCGTCATCGACATCGCCGGGGCGAGCCACGGGTGGCGGCGGAACAAGGCCCACAGCGTGCGCCCCGCGATCTCGAGCCGGGGCCGCCATCCGTCCGGGGCGTCCACAGGCGCCCGCCACTCGCCCAGCGCGGCGTCCAACATCCGCAGCACGAGGTCGTCCTTGTCGACGACGTGCCGGTAGAGGGCCATCGTGGCCGCCCCCAGCTCCGCGGCCACCCGTCGCATCGACAGGCCGTCGAGCCCTTCGGTGTCGGCGATGGCGACGGCGACGGCGACGATCCGCTCGGGGGTCAGGGCGGCATCGGGTGCGGGGCGGACGCGGGACCGGGCCGGTTCGGGTGAGGCTTCCGAGGCTGCCGGGGGCACGACCGTGCGGGGCGGCGTCGTCCCCGGGCGGGTCTCCACCACGGTGCCCGAACCGGGCACAGCGCGTACCAGCCCCTCCTGGCGCAGCACGCCCAGCGCCTTGGTCGCGGTCGCCATGGCGACGCCGAAGCTCCGGGTGATCTCCCGGGTGGACGGCACCCGGTCGCCGGGCGCGAGCTCACCCGTCTCGATTCGGCGGCGCAGCTCGGCGACGATCCGCGCATAGGGCGGACTGTTCTCCACGATCCCCTCCGTACTAGTGCACTTCGGCTCCGGCCGAGGGTAGCCACTCCCCGGCGACCCGTCGAGGCAGGTCGGCCCCAGAAGGCCCGTACTAGTGCACCTGATCTGATTATTCTCGCAGCTAGATGGCTTGATCTGAAGTGTATGTACGTCGTACGCTCCTGCACATGCAGAACACGAACATCCTCATCTCCGGAGCGAGCATCGCCGGACCCGCGCTTGCGTACTGGCTACGCGAGAACGGCTTCACTCCCACCGTCGTCGAACGGGCGCCCACGCCACGGCCCGGCGGCCAGGCCGTCGACCTGCGGGGCGCGGGACGCACCGTCGTGGAGCGCATGGGGCTCATGGACGACGTCCGGGCCGTCGCCCTCGACCAGCGCGGCATCGCGTACGTCGACGACAAGGGCCGGATCAAGGCCCGGCTGGGAGCCGACGCCTTCGGCGGCGAGGGCATCGTCTCGGAGATCGAGGTCCTGCGCGGCGACCTCGCCGAGGTCCTCCACCGCGCGAGCCTCCCGGGCACCGAGCACCTGTTCGACGACACGATCACCGGAATCGACCAGGACGACGACGGCGTCACGGTCACCTTCGAGAAGGCGGCGCCGCGCCGCTTCGGACTGGTCATCGGCGCCGACGGGCTGCACTCGACGGTCCGGGCGCTCGCCTTCGGACCGGAGTCGGCCGCGGTCCGTCCGATCGGCGGCTACACCGCATGGTTCACCGCGCCCGCCGATATCGATCTCGACGGCTGGTACCTCATGCACAACGCCCCCGGCGGGCTCGTGGCGTCGGCCCGGCCCGGCCGGCTCCCGCACGAGATCAAGGCAGGCCTCAGCTTCCGCTCGGACCCGATCTCCTACGACCGCCGGAACATCGCCCAGCAGCGGGACATCGTGGCCCGGCGCTTGGCGGGCGTCGGATGGGAGGCTCCGCGGCTCGTCGCGGCGATGCACGAGGCAGCGGACTTCTCGTTCGACTCGATGGGCCAGGTGCACCTCGACCGCTGGTCGGCGGGCCGGGTCGCACTCCTCGGCGACGCGGGCTACTGCCCGAGCCCGCTCACCGGCCTGGGCACGAGCCTCGCCCTCGTCGGCGCCTACGTGCTCGCCGGGGAACTCGCGACCGCCCGCGGCGATCACCGCATGGCGTTCGCCCGCTACGAGCAGATCATGCGCCCCTACGTGACGGACGGACAGAAGCTCCCGCCCGGCGGCATCGGCGGGTTCGCTCCGAGCAGCCGGCTCGACATCGCCGTCAGGACGGCATCGATGCGGTGGATGACCCGCTGGCCGCTGCGTCCCCTGATCGCCGCCCAGTTCGCGAAGGCCGGGAACATCACCCTCCCCGACTACGCGCAGCGGGTCAGGATCTAGTGGGCCGCCCGCTTGGTCCGCGCTGTCGACGCCGACGTCCGGGCCTGGAACGACACCCGTGCACCGGCTCGCCGCTGGCGGTGATCGTCAGTGCTGCCCAACCGCCGTATGCCTCCCGGATGGGCGCGGGCAGCCGCCCGGCTGAGGCGGGGTCGGTCGGCTCGTCTGTCCGGTGATGATCGTCGTTCGGGCCCTCGCAGCCGTGTATCGCCCGGTTTCCGACCCCGGTCTGCCGATCATGGTCGAGCGGCAGTCCAGCCCGGCGTTCCCGCGGCCGTCACCGGACAGGAGAGCAGCCCCGTGGGGTAGCGATCAGCGGCGGACCTCGGCCGGGCCGCTCGCGGTCAGGGCGGCCGCTGCCCGCTCCGCCGCACGGGCCGACTCGACCTCGCGGACCACCTGCTTCACCCCGGCCACCGCGGGCGCCGCCACGCTCAGCTCCCGCACCCCGAGCCCCACCAGCAACTGCGCCGCGAGCGGGTCGGCCGCCGCCTCGCCGCAGACGGCCACGAGCACCTGCTCCCCCGCCGCCCGGCACACAGCGTCGACTAGCCGGAGCACGCCCGGATCGAGCGGATCGGCCACGGTGGCGACCGCCGGATTGCCCCGCTCGGCAGCCAGCGTGTACTGGGTGAGGTCGTTGGTACCGATGCTGAAGAAGTCGACGTGCGGCACGAATGCGGCCGCCTTCAACGCCGCCGCCGGTACCTCGACCATGATCCCCACCTCCAGGCCGGGCGGGGTGCCCCGGCCATCGCGGGCGATCGCCTCGTCCAGCGAGCGGCGGGCGGCGAGAAGCTCCTCGACGGTCGCGACCATCGGGAACATCACGCTCACCGGCGTGTCGTGGGCGACCCGGACCATGGCCAGGAGTTGGTCGGCCAGCAGTTCGGGGAACGACGTGGCGAGCCGGATACCACGCAGGCCGAGGAACGGGTTGGCCTCGGCGGGCAGCGGCAGGTACGGGAGCGGCTTGTCGCCGCCGACGTCGAGGGTGCGCAGCGTGATGCGCTTCCCACCGAGGGCGGTGGCGACGGCGCGGTAGGCCGCCTCCTGCTCGTCGACGTCGGGGGCGGCGGCCCGGTCGAGGAAGAGGAACTCGGTGCGCACCAGCCCGACAAGATCGGCTCCCGCGTCCGCGGCCGCCGTGGCGTCGGCAGGGGATCCGACGTTCGCCCCGACAAGAACGTCGACGCCGTCGCGCGTGACCGCCGGGGCGGACGAGCGCTCGCGGGCCTCCAGCTCACGTTCCGCCTGCGCGGCAGCACGATCGCGGAACGACGCCACGGCGTCGGGTTCGGGGTCGACGAGGAGCTCGCCCGCAGCACCGTCGAGCGCGAGCAGCGTGCCGTCCCGGACGTCCAGGATCGCCGGACCGGCGCCGAGAACCGCGGGTACACCGCGGGCCCGCAGCAGGATCGCGCTGTGAGCGGTAGGGCTCCCACCGGCGAGCACCACACCCGCCACGCGTGCAGGGTCGAGCGCCGCGGCCCGCGCCGGGGTGAGGTCGGCCGCGACGAGGACGGTTGGTGGCCCGTCATCCGGATCGGCCAGGGCGTCCGGCACCCCGACGAGGGTGCGGAGCACCTGCTGCGCGACGGCACGGACGTCGGCGGCGCGGGCGGCGAGGTAGGGATCGGGCAGCGCGTCGAACTCCGCGGCCGCCCGCGCGGTGGCGTCGGACCAAGCCTGCGGGGCCGACGCCCCCGCCGCGACGGCGGCCCTGGCCTCCTCGACCACATCGGGGTCGTCGAGCAGGAGGAGATGCGCGTCGAAGATCGCCGCCTCGGCCGGTCCCAGCTCGCGGGCGGCCGTGTCACGACCGTCGCGGATCTCGCCCGCGACCGTGGCGATCGCCGCATCGAGCCTGCCCTGCTCGGTGGCCGGATCGCTGCCCGGCTCGTCCGGCACCACGACGGGAGCGGGAACGTCCGCACGCTTGGGCCCGATCGCGACCCCCGGCGACGCGGGAAGCGGCCCGCCGGGCCGGGGCGACCCGACCGCGGGAACCGGGCGACTCGCGGGAAGGCGGGGGGCAGGTTCGGGTGCCGCGGTGCCGGGCGCAGCCGTCTCGTCGAAGCCGCGGGCGGCGAGCTCCAGCACGGCGTCAACCACGTCCTGGGCCCGCTCGCCCGAGGCCGCGACCTCGACGCGGTGGCCGCGCAGCGCTCCGATCGTGGTGACGCGGGCGAGGCTCGTGGCAGGCGCCCAGGGCGAGCCGGTGGTCGCGTTGCGCAGCCGCACACCGGAGCCGTCCAGCTCGCGGACGAGCGCGACCAGCCGGGCCGCCGGCCGGGCGTGCAGGCCGTGCGGGTTCGCGACCTCGAAGCTCTCGACGATCTCCGACTGCTCCGCGGGCGCGGGCAGCGCCTCCGTCTCCGGTGCCGCGGTGACCGGTGCGGCCGGCTCGTCCGCCGCGAGCTGCGCGAGCTTCCCGTCGAGCGCCCCGGCGGCCTCCGCCGCCACCTCCGCCCGGTCGGCGCCGCCCGACGCCGCCACCGCGGCGACGACCAGCCCTTCGACCAGCGGGGCGGGGCAGAGCAGCACGCGCTCGCGCGAGGCCGGGTCGTCGAGCAGTTCGAGCGCAAGCTCCGCGGAGAGCACGGCGCTGCCGAGGTCCATCAGCACGACCACGCCCGACCCGGTGTCGGCTGCGCCGATCGCCCCCGCGATGGCCACGGCATCCGTGCCGAGCCCGCCGTCGGCCACCCCGGCTGCCACCTCGATCGGCAGCTCCCCCGGCGCCATCTCCCGGGCCAGCTCCACCGCCGCCGCCGCGAGCGCGGCGCTGTGCGAGACGACGACCAGGCCGACCGGCGCCGTCACGAACCCTCCCGCGCCGAGATGCAGCTCATGCCAGCGTGTCCGCCGCCGCGGCGATCAGCAGAGCCGCCGACGTGGCGCCTGGGTCCTGGTGGCCGATGCTGCGCTCCCCGAGATAGCTCGCCCGGCCCTTGCGGGCCTGCAGCGGGGTGGTGGCGTCGCGCCCGGTGGCGGCCGCGTCGGAGGCAGCCCGCAGCGCGGCCGGAAAGTCCTTGCCGTCCAGCGCGCCGTCGAGCGCGTCGACGGCGGGGGCGAGTGCGTCGTACATGGTCTTGTCGCCCGCCTCGGCCTTACCGCGGGCCACGATGCCGTCGACCCCGGCCCGCAGCGCCGCGGCGAAGCCGGCCTGGTCGAGCGACTCGGCGGTGCCGGCCGCGGTGGCCATCCGCAGGAAGAACGTGCCGTAGAGCGCACCGCTCGCGCCTCCCACCGAGCTGACGAGCGTCATCCCGGTGAGCTTCAGCAAGGCGGCCGGGTTTTCCGGGGGGCTCCCGTCGAGCTTCGCGAGCACCGCCTTCATCCCGCGGGCCAGGTTGGACCCGTGGTCGGCGTCGCCGATCGCGGCGTCGAGCCGGGTGAGCATCTCCGCGTTCTCGGCGACCGCCGCCGCGAACGCGCGGATCCAGCGGTCCATCAGTGCGGCGTCGATCGTCGCGGTCGAGTCGGCCATCACGCTCCCGTCCTACACGCTCCGGCGCGTCAGACGCCCCACCGCAGCCCGGGGGTGCGGACCGGAGCGTCCCAGAGCCGCAGCAGCTCGTCGTCCAGCTTCAGCAACGTCACCGAGCAGCCCGCCATCTCCAGGCTCGTGATGTAGGGCCCCACCAGCGACCGGGCGACCGTCACGCCGGACTTCGCGAGGATCGCCGCCACCTCGTTGTACATGAGGTACAGCTCCAGCAGGGGCGTGCCACCCATCCCGTTCACGAAAGCGAGGACGCCGTCGCCGCCGGTGAAGTCGAGGTCGGCGAGGATCGGCTCGACGAGCATCTCGGCCACCTCGCGTGCCGGCGCTGCTGGCACGCGACGCCGTCCGGGCTCCCCGTGGATGCCGATGCCGATCTCGATCTGGTCGTCGGGCAGGTCGAAGGTCGGGTGCCCGGCGGCAGGGACGATGCACGAGGTGAGCGCCATGCCCATGCTGCGGCCGTTGGCGTTGACGCGGCGGGCGACCTCGGCCACGCCTGCCAGATCGCGCCCCTCGTCGGCCGCCGCACCGGCGATCTTCTCCACCGCGACGGTGATACCGACCCCGCGCCGCCCGGCGGTGTAGAGGCTGTCCTGCACGGCGACGTCGTCGTCGGTGATCACGGCGTCGACCTCGACGCCCGTCTCGGCGGCGGCGAGCTCGGCCGCCATCTCGAAGTTCATCACGTCGCCGGTGTAGTTCTTGACGATGTGCAGCACGCCTGCGCCGCCGTCGACGCCGCGGGTGGCCGCCATCACCTGGTCGGGTACCGGTGAGGTGAAAACCTCACCCGCGCAGGCGGCGTCGAGCATGCCCGGCCCGACGAAACCCCCGTGCAGCGGTTCGTGTCCGGACCCGCCGCCGGACACCAGCGCGACCTTGCCCTGAACCGGCGCGTCGGCCCGGTAGACGATCTTGTTCTCGTGGTCGATGCGCAGCTCGGGATGCGCCGCGGCCATTCCCAGCAGCGCTTCGGAGACGACGTCGCCCGGATCGTTGATCAGCTTCTTCACGGCGGCACCTCTTCGACGATCATCGGTGAACGTGCAACAACCTGCGGGCGTAAGCTACGCCGCTGTGGGTGCAGGCACTACCGATCCGACCCGGCCGGTGGGTGTGGGCATCGGGCTGGCCGCTGTCGGGCGGCCCGCGTACATCAACTCCGGACGGGCTCACGACCTGGGCACACACCGCGCCGTTGAGGAGCTGCGGGACCGTACCGCGGCAGTGCTCGACGCGGCCTACGCCGCCGGTATGCGCTACCTGGACGCGGCGCGCTCCTACGGCCGAGCGGAGGAGTTCCTCGCCGAGTGGCTGGCTGCGCACCCCGAGATCGACGACGTGGTCGTCGGGTCGAAATGGGGCTACCGGTACGTCGGTGAGTGGCGCCTCGACGCTCCCGTGCACGAGGTGAAGGACCACTCGCTGGCCGCGTTCACCGAGCAGCTGGCGGAGACCGAGGCCCTGCTCGGATCCCGGTTGGACGTCTACCACGTGCATTCGGCCACTCTGGACACCGGTGTGCTGGACGACGTCGAGCTGCACGAGGCGATGGCGGCGCTGCGCGACCGCGGGGTGCGGGTGGGCGTCTCCACCTCGGGACCGGCGCAGCCGGAGGCGGTGCTCAAGGCGTTGGACGTGGAGGTGGGCGGCGCCCCGCTCTTCACCTCGATCCAGTCCACCTGGAACCTGCTCGAACCCTCCGTCGGCCCCGCGCTCGCCGAGGCCGCCGCCCGTGGCGCGCGGGTGATCGTCAAGGAGGCGGTGGCGAACGGGCGCCTCACCCCCGGCGCGCCCGACACCCCGCCTCGCGTGGTGGAGGTCGCCGAGCGGCTCGGCATCCCCCTCGACCAGCTTGCGATCGCTGCGGCGCTGGCCCAGCCGTGGACGTGGTGCGTGCTCTCCGGTGGAGTCGACCCTGCGCAGGTCGCGAGCAATGCCGCTGCCGAGCAGGTACAGCTGCCGGCCGACGTGCTGGCCGAGCTGGGCGAGCTCGCCGAACGACCCGCCGACTACTGGTCGGAGCGCTCGGCGCGCGCCTGGAGCTGACCGGGCCTCAGACCCTGGGGCCGGCCAGCGCGGCGACCAGCTCGCCGAGCGCGTCGAGGCTGTGTGCGCTGACCACCTCGTCGCAGTACGGCCACGCCGCCGCCATGCCGCCTGCCAGGGGGCGGTAGTCCGGGTGCCTGGTCCGGGGGTTGGCCCAGACGATCCGGTACGCCACCTGCCGCAGGCGGGCCATCTCCCCGCGCAGCAACTGCGGGTCACTGGTCTCCCACCCGTCGGACAGGATGAGCACCACGGCACCGCGCGCCAGCCCGCGCCGGCCGTACTCGTCGTTGAACCGGTGCAGCGCCTCCCCGATGCGGGTGCCGCCCGACCAGTCCGGTGCGAGCCGTGCCGCCCGGTCCAGCGCGACGGCGGGGCTGGAGCGAGCCAGCGCCCTGGTCAGCCTGGTCAGGCGGGTGGCGAAGGTGAACACCTCGGCACGCTCGGCTCCCGCCGCGCAGTAGAGGAGTTGGATCAGCGCCCGGGCGTAGGGCGCCATCGACCCGGAGATGTCGCAGAGCACGACGAGCCGTCGCGGCCGCAGGCGACGGCGACGGCGGGCGAGCGCCACGGGGTCGCCCGCGGTGCGACGGGCCGACCGCAGGGTCCGGCGAAGATCGAGCCGGTCGCCGTGGGCGGCAACGCGGGTGCGGCGTGAGCGGCGTACCGGCGTGGCGACGCGCAGCGCGCGCATCGCCTCGGCGAGCCGGGCGAGCTCGACGGGCGACAGCGCGTCGAACTCCCGCCCGCCGAGCCGCTCGGTGGCCGAGGCGAGAGCCGGCACGGGCACCTCCGACGGCGCCGCATCCGACCCGGACGAGGTACCACCCCCGACCCGCGCAGGCCCACCGGCCGCCTCCCCTCCGCGGGCAACGGACGCGACCAACGGATCGTCACGGAGCAGCGGAGCGTTGGGATCCCCGCGGAACACCGGCGGATCGCTACCGCGGAAGACCCTGTCGAACACGGCGTCGAGCACCGGGATCTGCGCGGGATCGGACACCAGCGTGGCCAGCGCGCACCAGTAGAGCCGCTGTGTGGTGGCCGGGGACACCTCGACAACGGCACGGGCGAGCCGCTGCGCCCGCTCCGGTCCCACCGGCAGGCCTGCGGCGTGGCACTCCGCGGTGAAGCGAGCCACCAGCGCCGGGAGGTCGCCGGGGGTCATCCAGCACCGCTGATCAGGGTGTCGAGGCCCGTCGCGTGCGCGAGCCGGGCGTCCTCCTCGTACTTCAGCACCGCGCCGAGGGTGCGCTCGGCCGCCACCGCGTCCAACTGCTCGACGCCGAGGGCGTCCAGTGCCCTCGTCCAGCTGATCGCCTCGGCCACACCTGGTTGTTTCTGCAGATCCAGGCCGCGTAGGCGCTGCACTGCACCCGTCACCTGCGCCGCCAGCCAGCCCGCCGCCTCCGGCACGCGGCGCCGCACGATCTCCTCGACCCGCTCGCCGTCGGGATAGCCGATCCAGTGGTAGAGACAGCGGCGCTTGAGGGCGTCGTGCAGGTCACGAGTGCGGTTCGAGGTGAGCACGACCACCGGCGCGACGGTGGCGCGGCGCGTCCCCAACTCCGGGATCGTCACGGCCGACTCGGCGAGCGCCTCGAAGAGGAACGCCTCGAACTCGTCGTCGGCGCGGTCGATCTCGTCGACGAGCAGCACCGCGGGGCCCGGGCCCGGATGCGTGATCGCGGCGAGCAGCGGGCGGGCGAGCAGGTAGTCCTCGGTGAACAGGTCGGCGTCGGCGAGGTCGGTGCCGCGGGCCTCCGCCAGCCGGATGGCCAGCAGCTGGCGGGGGTAGTTCCACTCGTAGAGCGCCTCGGCCGCGGTGAGGCCCTCGTAGCACTGCACCCGCAGCAGCGGCGTGTCGAGCGCGGCCGCGAGCGCCACGGCCGCGGACGTCTTGCCGACCCCCGGCTCGCCCTCCAGCAGGATCGGCTGGCGCATCCGCACCGCCAGGAACAGCGCGGTGGCAAGTGCCTCGTCGGCGAGGTAGGCGGTGCGGTCGAGCGCGGCGGCCAGGCCGTCGACGTCGGTGATCGCGCCCCCGTCGCTCACCGGGCGAACCGCTGCGGATCGTCGAGGAAGGCCTGCCGGCAGCCGGTCCCGCAGAAGTAGGCCGTCTCGCCGTCGTGCTGGGCGGAGATGCTCGCCGTGGTCACGGCCACCTCCATCCCGCAGACCGGGTCGATCGCCACCGCCGGCTCCCCGGCCGCAGGAACGTCCGCGGGACCGCTCGCCGGCAGCACCACCCGCGGGCTCTGCGCAACGATCTCCGCGAACACCGACAACGCGATCTCCGGGGCCGTCCGCGCCCCGATGTCCAGGCCTGCGGGGGCGTGGATCCGCTCGCGCTGCCCGGCGGGCACCCCCTGCGCCGCCAGGTCGTCGAGCACCCCCGCCGCTCGGCGCCTGCTCGCCACCAGCGCCACGTAGGGCACCTCCGCGCGGAGCGCCGCCCGCAGCACGGGTGCCTCGCCACGCCCGTGCGAGGCGACGACGACAGCGGCGGTGTCCGGGGCGATCGGTGCGTCCGGATCGACGCCCGCGCGCACGTCCCAGTCCAGGGCGTGCCCGACCCGCACCAGCGCCCTGGCCACCGGTGCCTCGCCGTGCACCACCACCAGGACGGGCGGGATCATCGCCTCAAGGAAGATCTCCAGCGTGCCGCCGGACAGGCACGGGTTGCCCACGGTGCGCACGCCTTCCTCGGCGGTACCGCCGTCCCCCGCGCGCGGGGTGATCCGCAGCAGTCCCGACTCCCCCGCCTGCAACAGTCGCAGACTCTCCAACCGCACGGTCGACTCGGCGCAGGCGCCGCCCACGAAGCCGTCGATCGTGCCGTCGGCCAGCACCAGCGCGCAGTCTCCCGGTTTCGCGCTCGTCGGACGCTCGGCCCGCACCACCGTGGCCAGCACGAAGGGGGTGCGCCCGGACCGCAGCCCGTCCACACGGGACAGCAAATCGGCTCTCATGATCGCTCTCCGATCGCCAGATCCGTCCGCAGCGGGGCGCCCTGCAGGGCCCGCCACACCTGCGCCGGGGTGAGCGGCATGTCGGCGTGCCGCACCCCGATCGCGTCCAGCACCGCATTCACGACGGCGGCGGGCGAGCCGACCGTGGCCGACTCCCCCACACCCTTGGCCCCGATGGGGTGGTGCGGCGACGGCGTCACCGTCTCCCCCAGCTCCCACGACGGGCACTCCATGGACGTCGGGAGCAGGTAGTCCATGAAGGACGCGCCCAGGTGGTTGCCGTCGCGGTCGAACGCCATGAGCTCCATCAGCGCCATGCCGATCCCGTCCGCCAGGCCGCCGTGCACCTGCCCCTCGACGATCATCGGGTTGATCCGCACACCGCAGTCGTCCACCGCGACGAACCGGCGGACCTTCACCTGCCCGGTACCCGGATCGACGTCCACGACGCAGACATAGGCGCCGCACGGGAACGTCAGGTTCGGCGGGTTGTAGACGCACGTGGCGTCCAGATGTCCCTCGACGCCGTCGGGGAGATCGAGGTCGGAGTGGGCGGCCAGCGCGATCTCGCGCATCGTGACGCCGGCTGCGCGGTCGCCGCGCACGTGGAACCGACCCTTCTCCCACACCAGGTCGCTGGCCGCGACCTCCAGCACCGCGGCCGCCACCAGCCGGGCGCGCTCGCGCACCTTGCGCGCGGCCAGCACCGCCGCCGCTCCCGAGACGGGCGTGGACCGCGAGCCGTAGGTGCCCAGCCCGAACGGCGTGCGATCGGTGTCGCCCTGCACGACCTCCACCTCGTCGGGAGGGATACCCAGCTCCTCGGCCACGATCTGCGCGAACGTCGTCTCGTGGCCCTGGCCCTGCGACATGCACGACAGCCGCAGCACCGCCGAGCCCGTCGGGTGCACGCGCAGCTCGGCGCCATCGGCCATGCCGAGACCGGCGATGTCCATCACCTTGCGCGGGCCCGCGCCGACGGCCTCGGTGAAGAAGCTGATCCCGACGCCCATCAGCGTGCCGTTCCCGGTCTCCGCGTGCTCCTGCCGCCGTTGCGCCTGCTCGCGCCGCAGCTCGTCGTACCCGGCGAGATCCAGGGCCAGCTCGAGGGTGCGCGGGTAGTCGCCGGAGTCGTACTCCCAGCCCGTCGCACATCGGTAGGGGAACTGTTCGGGACGCAGCAGGTTGCGCCGCCGGACCTCAGCAGGGTCCAGCCCGAGATCGTGGGCCAGCACGTCCACCAGCCGCTCCACCAGGTAGGACGCCTCGGTCACGCGGAACGAGCAGGCATAGGCGACCCCGCCGGGCGCCTTGTTCGTGTACACGCCGGTGACCTGGCAGTGCGCCGCGGGCACGTCGTAGGAGCCGGTGAAGATGTGGAAGAACCCGGCCGGGAACTTCGACGGCTGAGCCGTGCCGTTGAACGCGCCGTGGTCGGCGAGCACCCGCACCCGCAGGCCCAGGATCCGCCCGTCCTTCGTGGCCGCTATCTCGCCGCTCATGTGGTAGTCGCGGGCGAAGGAGGTGCTCATGAGGTTCTCCGAGCGGTCCTCCGTCCATTTCACGGGCGCACCGGTGAGCCGGGAGCCGACCACCGCGCAGAGGTAGCCGGGGTACATCCCGACCTTGTTGCCGAACCCGCCGCCGATGTCGGGGGCGACGATCCGGATCTTGTGCTCGGGGATTCCGGCGATCGTCGAGTACAGGGTGCGGTGGGCGTGCGGCGCCTGCGTGGTGCCCCAGACCGTGAGCTTGCCGCTCACCCGGTCGACGCTCGCCACGGTGCCGCACGTCTCCAGCGGCGCGGGGTGCACCCGTGGATAGAGCAGATCGAGGGTGCTCACGTGCTCGGCGGCGGCGAAGGCCGCGTCGGTGGCGGCGGCGTCCCCGGACTCCCAGTCGAAGACACGGTTGTCGGCGCGGCCGTCGATCTCGTCGCGCACCAGCGGCGCGTCGGGATCCAGCGCGCGGCGGGCATCGATCACCGGAGGCAGCGGCTCGTACTCGACGTCGATCAGCGCGAGGGCGTCACGTGCGGCGTACCGGTTCTCCGCGACGACGAACGCCACCTCCTGGCCCTGGTAGCGCACCTTGTCGGTGGCGAGCACCGCGGCAACGTCGTGCGAGAGCGTCGGCATCCAGGCCAGGCCCCGCTCCGCGAGCAGGTCACCGGTGATCACCGCGCGCACCTTCGGGTGCGACTCGGCCGCGCTGGCGTCGACCGACAGGATCCGGGCGTGGGCGTACGGGCTGCGCAGCACGGCTGCGTGCAGCATGCCGGGCAGCTGCACGTCGTCGACGAACTGGCCGCGGCCCCTGATGAACCGGGCGTCCTCCTTGCGGAGCATGCGCCCGTGGCCGATCGGCGAAGGGTCCGCCGGGAGCGCGCTCACGACGCCCGCTCCGCTTCCGCCTCGGCGGCGTGCCGCACCGACCGCACGATGTTCTCGTAGCCGGTGCACCGGCACGTCTGCCCGGAGATCGCCTCGCGGATCTGCGTGTCGGTGGGGTCGGGGTTGCGGTCCAGCAGCCACCGCGCGGTCATCAGCATCCCGGGTGTGCAGAATCCGCACTGCAGCCCGTGGCAGGCCATGAACGAGACCTGCAGCTGGTCGAGCCCGAACGGCGTCTCCAGCCCCTCGACGGTGTGCACGTCGCGCCCATCGGCCATCACAGCGAGGACGGTGCAGGACTTCACGGGGATCCGGTCCATCCAGACGGTGCACGCCCCGCAGTTGGACGTGTCGCAGCCCCAGTGCGTGCCGGTCAGGCCGAGCTCGTCGCGGAGCAGGTGGACGAGCAGCAGCCGCGGTTCGACCTCCCGCGTGTGCTCCTGCCCGTTGACGGTCACCGTGATCTCCACTTCACCCCCCGGCCCGCCCGGGCCACCGCCCGCTCCAGCGCTCGCACGGTCAGCTCGCCCGCCAGGTGCCGCTTGTAGTCGGCCGGGCCACGCTGGTCGTCGGCAGGCGAGCAGTGCTCCGCGGCGATCCGTCCGGCCTCCGCGAAGTGCTCGGCCCGAGCCGCGCGGCCGCGCAGGTACTCCTCCGCCTCCTGCGCCACGAAGTTCCGCGCCCCGACGGCGGTGAGCCCGATCCCCACGTCGGTGACCGTGTCGTCGTCGAGCCGCACCACCGCGGCCGCGGCGGCGACCGCCCAGTCCCCCGACCGGCGGTCCACCTTCACGTAGGCGCTCCCGGCGTCCGGGAAGATCGGCACCTGCAGCTCCACCAGCAGCTCGGCGTCCGCCACCACCGTCTGGTACGGGCCCGTGAAGAACTCGCGCATCGGCACCGTGCGCGTGTACGCCTCGCCCGCGTTCGAGCACCCCCGGATGACGGCCACGGCACGCAACGCGCAGAACGCGCCGGAGAGGTCCTCGGAGGGATCGGCCTGGCACACCGAGCCGCCGACCGTGCCGCGGTTACGCACGACGGGGTCGGCGATCACGCGTTCGGCGTCGTGCAGCATCGGGCACAGCAGCCCGACCTCGGGTGACGCCAGCAGGTCGGCGTGCCGCAGCAGCGCACCCAGCCGCAGGACGCCCTCCTGGAAATGGAGCTCGGCCAGCTCGGCCAGGTCGTTGATGTCGATCAGCATCTCGGGCTGTGCGAGCCGGAGTTTCATCATCGGGATGAGGCTGTGGCCGCCGGCCACCACACGCGACTCGGGCCCGTGCCGGTTCAGCAGCGCGATGGCGTGCTCGACGCTCGTGGCGCGCTGGTACTCGAACTGCGCAGGCACCTGCATGTCGCTCCCGACGCTGGGTGCGAGCCATCGTGTCTCCCGTCACATGACCCGGCAAGACCTCTTAAGTCTTCGCTTAGGCCAGGGGCGCCGGATGCGCCGATCGGGTGCAGCATGTCCGCACTTGACAGACCGGCACTTCCCGCAACGAGGCGAGTGAGGACGGATGGCGATCGAGTCGAGTGGGCACAGCCAGGACAACCCGCGCATGTACGAGCTGATCGAGGGCGCACCGAAGACCGGGAAGAGCCCGACGATCTGGGCCTGGCCGCAGATCACCGAGTACCTCAAGATCGCGGGTCAGCCCGTGGCCGGGCCGTGGCCGCCACACCAGGAGCCGCGCCCCGACCCCGTCGACGAGTCGCTCCCTGTCGCCGTGGCCGAGCCCGACCGCCGTCCGCGCCCGTAGAGCCGCAGGAGACGCCGATGTATCCGTCCCGTTTTCGCTACGAGGTCCCCCGCTCCCTGGACGAGGCACTCGCGCTGCTGCGGCAGTCCGGTGACGAGGCCAAGGTGCTGGCGGGCGGGCAGAGCCTCGTGCCGCTGCTGAAGCTGCGGTTCGCCTCGCCCGAGCTGCTCGTCGACATCAACGGCATCCCCGGCCTCGACCACCACCGCGAGGACCCGGACGGCACGCTGCACATCGGTGCCCTCTGCCGGCACGCCACCCTCGAACGGTCGGCGCTGCTCGCGTCGAAGCACCCGCTGATGGCCTCGGCCGCCCCGCTGATCGCCGACCCGATCGTGCGCAACCGCGGCACGCTGGTCGGCTCGCTCTGCCACTCCGACCCCCAGGGCGACTGGGCCTCGGTGCTCCTCGCACTCGGTGGGCACGTCGTCGCGCAAGGGCCGTCCGGACGCCGGACGATCCCGGCCGCCGAGTTCTCCGTCGGGCCGTTCGAGAACGCTCTGCAGCCCGGCGAGATCGCGGTGGAGGCCGTCGTCCCGCCGCCGGTCGGCGAGAGGTCGGGCAGATACCTCAAGCTCGAACGCCGTGTCGGCGACTTCGCCACCGCGGGCGTGGCCATCGCACTCGAGACCTCGGGCGGCCGGGTCCTCCGGGCCGGCATCGGGCTCACCGGAGTCGGGCCCAGCACCATCCAGGCCGTCGCGGCCGAGCAGGCGCTCACCGGGCGGCTGCTCGACACCGACGCGATCGAGGAGGCGGCGGCGCTGGCCGCCGAGGCGGCGCAACCGCGCAGCGACCACCGCGGCAGCGCGGCCTACAAGCGCCACGTCGTGGCGACGTTCGTCCGGCGCGGGCTCGCCCGCAGGGAGGCGGTGGCGGCATGAGGTACGGCGAGCCGGTCGACGAGGTCAGCGACGTCGTGCAGGACGAGCGGCGGATCACGCTCACGGTCAACGGGCGGCGCAGGGCGGTGGAGGTCGAGCCACGCCTGCTGCTCGCCCATCTCCTCCGCGAGGGGCTGGGGCTCACCGGCACCCATCTCGGGTGCGACACCACGAGCTGCGGCGCATGCACCGTGCTGGTGGACGGCACCCCGGTGAAGTCCTGCACGATGCTCGCCGTCCAGGCCGACGGGCACGAGGTCACCACCGTCGAGGGTCTGGGCACGCCGAGCGAGCTCGACCCCGTTCAGGAGGGGTTCTCGATCGAGCACGGGCTCCAGTGCGGCTTCTGCACCCCGGGGATGATGCTGACCTCGAAGGCCCTGCTGGAGCGCAACCCGGACCCGTCCGAGGACGAGGTGCGCTGGGCGCTGTCGGGCAACCTCTGCCGCTGCACCGGCTACCAGAACATCGTCAAGGCCGTGCTGTGGGCGGCGCGGAAGCAGGCGCCTGCAGGCAACGGGGCGAGCGCCAACGGGTCGGGCGGGGAGGCTGAGTCATGACCGCACTCGACGAGGTCAAGATCGGCGGGCTCGGTGCGAGCCGCCGCCGGGTCGAGGACAACCGGTTCGTCCGGGGCCGCGGCAACTACACCGACGACATCAAGCTGCCCGGCATGCTGCACATGGAGATCCTGCGCAGCCCGCTGGCGCACGCGCGGATCACCTCGATCGACACGAGCAAGGCGTGGGAGATCCCGGGCGTCCGGCTGGTGTTGACGGGCGAGATGATGGCCCAGCGCAACCTCGCCTGGATGCCCACCCTGTCCTACGACACCCAAGCCGTACTCGCCACCGACAAGGTGCGCTTCCAGGGCCAGGAGGTGTGCGTCGTCGTCGCCGACGACCCGTACATCGCCAAGGACGGCTGCGAGGCGATCGTCGTCGAGTACGAGCCGCTGCCGCCGGTCGTCAGCCCGGAACAGGCCCAGGCGCCCGATGCGCCGCTGATCCGTGACGACAAGGAAGGCCAGACCGACAACACCTGCTACCGGTGGGAGGTCGGCGACCGGGAGTCCACCGAGCGGGCGTTCGCCGAGGCGGACCACGTGTCACGGCTGAAGCTGCACTACCCGCGCAGCCACCCGTCACCGATCGAGTGCTGCGGATCGATCGCCGACTTCAACCCGGCCACCCAGAAGCTCACCGTCTACATGACCACGCAGGCCCCGCACATCATCCGAGCCGCGGTGGCGCTGGTGGCGGAACTGCCCGAACACATGATCCGGATCGTCTCGCCCGACATCGGGGGCGGGTTCGGCAACAAGGTGCCCGTCTACCCGGGCTACGTCGCGTCGATCCTGTGCTCGATCCTGCTCGGCAAACCCGTCAAGTGGATCGAGGACAAGTCCGGCAACCTCAGCTCCACGGGGTTCGGCCGGGACATGTACCTCGACAGCGAGATGGCTCTGCGCGCCGACGGGAAGATCCTCGCGGTGCGCCTGCGCGCCGACACCGACCAGGGCGCGTTCTTCGCCGACGCGCAGCCCAGCAAGTTCAAGATCGGGCTGCTGCACTCGGCGTTCGCCTGCTACGACATCCCCACCGGCCACATCACCGCGCAGGGCCACTACACGAACAAGGCACCCGGCGGCGTCGCCTACCGGTGCTCGTTCCGCGTCACCGAGGCGATGTACTTCCAGGAACGCATGGTGGCGGCCGCCGCGGCCGAACTGGGCATCGACCAGGCCGAGTTCCGCCGCATCAACCTGCTGCGCGACGACCAGTTCCCGCACCGCACGGCGTTCGGGTTCCTCGTCGACTCCGGCCAGTACGGGAAATGCCTGCAACTCGGGCTCGACGCGATCGGCTACGACGAGTTCCGCAAGGACCAGGAGATCGCCCGTTCACGGGGGCGCCGCCTCGGCATCGGGATCTCGACGATGACCGAGCCGCTCGGGGCGGGCAACAGCCGCGAGTACGACATCCTCGGCATCAAGATGTTCGACTCCGCCGAGCTGCGGGTGCACCTGACCGGCAAGGCGATCCTGCGAACCGGCGCGAAGACGCAGGGCCAGGGGCACGAGACCACCTGGGCGCAGATCGTGAGCCACGAGCTCGGCATCCCGGCCGCCGACGTGATCGTCGAGGAGGGCGACACCGACACGGCACCGTTCGGGATGGGCACCTACGCATCACGCAGCACGCCCGTGGCGGGCGCCGCGGTCTCGATGGTGGCCCGCAAGGTGCGCGCCAAGGCCCGCAAGCTCGCGGCGCACCTGCTGGAGGTGTCCGAAGAGGACATCGAGTGGGAGCTCGGGCGCTTCTTCGTGCGCAGCGCTCCCGACCGTGGCGCCACCATCCAGGAGTGCGCGATGGCCGCGTACTCCAACATGCCCGACGGGATGGAGCCCGGCCTCGAGTTCAACGCCTACTACGACCCGCCCAACCTGACCTGGCCGTTCGCCTGCTACATCGTGACGGTCGAGGTCGACCCGGAGACCGGCGTGTGGGACGTGCTGCGGGTGGTCGCCGTCGACGACTGCGGTGTGCGGATCAACCCCATGGTCGTCGAGGGGCAGATCATGGGTGGTCTCACCGAGGCGTACGCGGTTTCCAGCATGCAGTTCCAGACCTACGACGCCGACGGCAACATCGTGGGCTCGAACTACATGGACTACCTCCTCCCGACGTCCTGGGAGACGCCGGGCTTCGAGCTCCACGAGGTCGTCACGCCGTGCCCGCACCACCCCATCGGGGCCAAGGGGGTCGGAGAGTGCGCCGCGGTCGGTGGCCCGGCCGCGTTCGTCAACGCCGTGCTGGACGCCCTGTCCGACACGGGCGTCCGCAACATCGACATGCCGCTCCTGCCGGACCGCGTCTGGCAGGCCATCCAGGACGGGCGTGACGTGTCCGGTGCGCCGCCGATCCGCAGTGACCAGGGGTGACGAATGCTCATCGACAACGAGTTCGAGGTCGCCGCACCCGTCGACACGGTCTGGGCCTACCTGCTCGACGTGCCCAACCTCGTCCCGTGCCTGCCCGGTGCGGAACTGGTCGGTGACGACGGTGACGGCACCTACCAGGGCAAGGTCACCACGAGGCTCGGCCCGGTGCGGCTGAACTTCAGCGGCACCGCGAAGATCGTCGACACCGACGAGGCCGCTCACCGGATGGTGCTCGAAGCGTCCGGTTCCGAGGACCGGGGCAAGGGCACCGCGGAGATGACGGTGACGGCCACGCTGCGGGCCGCAGGCCGGGGCACGCGCGTGCACGTCGCCCAGGACCTGACGGTCTCGGGAGCCGCCGCGCAGTTCGGGCGCGGCATGATCTCCGACGTCACCAGCGTGCTCATGAACAGCTTCGCCGAGTGCCTGCAGTACAACATCGACAACCAGGGCCGCGGCGGCGCCACCGCCACGGCCGTGCGGGCCGCCGCACCCGCCAGCGGGCTCGCCATCGGGCTGCGAGCCGCCGTGATGGCCCTCAAGCGCGTCTTCGCCCGCTTCTTCCTGCCCTACGACGCGTCGCGCCTGCGCTGAAAGGAGATCGACGTGGTGCTCTGGTGGATCGGCAACGCACTGCTGCTGTTCGTCGTGCTGCCCGTGGTGATCGCCCTGCTCAACCGGGTGCTCGCTGCGGTGGAGCGGATCCGGGCCGCGGCCGACGACCTCCTCGTCCACGGCGTCGAACTGGTCGGCGAGGTGGACGGCGTCCCCGAACTGCTCGCGACGACCGACGCCACCGTCGAGCAGATCGCGGTCGGCGCCACGAGGTACGCGGGCAGCGTCGCGGCGCTGCTCCCGGCGAAGTAGAGGGGACGGGACGATGCCGGCTGTCGCCTGGGTCACGATCGTGATCGCCGCCCTGATCATCGCTGTCACGGCTGTCGGGCTGCTGCGGGTGATCCTGCACCTGCGCCACGTGCACACCACCCTCGGCGCGCTGCTCGGCGGCGTGCGAGCGGTCGCGGACAGCACTCGCACGGTGCCCGAGGTGGTGCCGTCGGTGAACGCCAACCTCGCCCCCGTGCGGGCCTGGACCGAGACGGTGTGAGGAGCGCAGTCGTGATGGTTCCCTTCGGATGGACCCTCGGCCTGATCATCGGGCTGGTGGTGGTCGTGGTGGTCGTCGCGCTGGTCACGCCGATCCTGGTGCTGGCCTACAAGATCGGCACGCAGGCCCAGGAGCTCGACGCGGAACTGGACCGCGCGCGCGTCCACACGGCAGGGCTCGCCGGGCTGAACGAGACCATCGACCACGCCACCACGATCATCGGTGGCCTGCAGCGCGGCCGCGCGCGGTTGGGAGGCTGACCATGTCCACCACTCCTGCGGCGCTCTCGCCGGGCGAGGTCACGTACTGGTCGGTGATCCTGCTCATCGGCCTGGTCGTCATCGTCGCGGTGGTCGTGCTGCTCAGCATGCTCATCGCGTACGTCAAGCGGATCGACCGGCACACCACCGCGATCGGCGGCACCCTCACCGAGATCACCGCCAACACAGCCGACACGAAGCTGATCCCGGCCACCGGCGACGGCCTCGACCTCGTGCTCGCGGAAGGTCTGCAGCACCACCTGTTCCTCGGGCGCGTCGTGGACAGCATCCCCACGCCCGCCGCGAGTGCCCCGCGCTCGGAAGGGAGTGCCTAGGCCATGTCGGAGACCACGCTGATCGTCCTGACCGTCGTCGAGATCGTCGTGCTCATCGCGGGCCTGGCGTTCTTCCTCTACTGGGTGGGTTCGCTACTGGCCAAGATCGCCACCACGCTCGAAGCCGGCGACGGGCTCGTGCGGCAGATCGTCGACGACGCCACGGTGATCAAGCCCGGCCTGGAACACATCAACCGCTCCGGCGGCGTCGTGGCGGGCGCCCTCCCACTGCTCTACGGATTCGCCGAGCAGATCATCCGGAAGGCCTCACCCAACCCCGAGCGCCCGAAGGTCGCGGCGCCGGCAGCCGGAAGTCGCCGCTCCCGATTGCTCGACGCCGTCGGGTTCGCCTCGCCGCGCCACTGACGGTCGTTTCACAAACAACACATTCGCCGAGCGCCCCCTTCACGGCCGTCGTGAAGGGGGCGCTCGGGCGTCCGGGATCGGAAAGAAAGAGCGCGCCGAGCGCCCCACGTCGGGCGAGGGTTATGTGCCGACGCAAGAAACGGACAATATTGACATACTGTATGTAGTAGACATACCGTGATCATCCACCCAGGGAAGGGGATCCCATGGAAATGGAAATCACGGAGACCTACGAGTCGCCCGTGCCCGTCAAGGAGACCTACGAGCCGCCCGCGTTCGTCGAGGTCGGCGGCTTCGCGGAGCAGACGATGGGGGCGGGCTACGTCTACCCCGAGGGGCGCCCCGCCATGCGGTACCTCGGTTCCTGAACCGGGCGCTCCGCAGGCTGATTCGTGCGGCGGGCGTCGGCTCCTGGTCGTCCTGACTCGGGAGTCGGCGCTCGCCGCCCGTCTGTACGCAGTCGCAGAACTCTGAGGGGGGAGTTCCCGTGCACAGCGGGCGCTGGTTCATTGTCCTGCCCGACTCGGAGCAGGCGCTCGCGATCGCGCGCCGCGTGCAGCCGTTCGCGTGTGGGTCGATAGCGCATGCGTCGGGCCGTCCCTGGCTGATGGGCTGCTGGGACGGCGACGGGATCGCTGTCGGCTCCTCGGACGCGAACCGGGTGGCCGCGATCGGCACTTTCTCGGCAACCGAAGCCGACCTCTCGCGGTGGGCGGCACGAGGTGACGAGCCGGAACCTCCGGGAGCCCTCCACCTGATCGCCTCCCTCGACGGGCGTGTGCGCGTACGCGGCAGCATGTCCGGCACCCACCGCGTCTTCCATGCGCTGGTCGACGGCGTCACTGTCGCCGCCGACCGGGCCAGGACATTGGCGTGGCTCACGGACGCGCCGCTCGACGAGGGCCAACTGGCGGTGCGGATGGCGTACCCGCAGCCGCCGCACCCGATGGAGGACACCGCGCTGTGGCAGGGCGTCGAGGCACTGGCCGGTGGATCGGTGCTGACCGTGGACCCCACCGGCACTGCCCACGTGCGGCGCTGGTGGCAGCCGCCGGAGCCGGAGCTCCCGCTGGAGGAGGGGGCGGTCGCGCTTCGCGAGGCGCTGCTCGAGGCGGTGGAGCTGCGGACGCGCGGCGGCGGGGTGCTCGGCGCGGATCTGTCCGGCGGGCTGGATTCCACCTCGCTGTGCTTCCTGGCCGCCCGGACCGGTGCCCAACTGGTGACGGTGACACTGCGGTGGGCCGCGGCAGGCAACGAGGACGCGGATTGGGCCGACCGGGCGGCCGCCCACCTGCCCGGCTGCGAACGCCTGGTCTACGGGCCCGACGAGCTACCGCCCTTCTTCACGGGGATCGGGTCGCTCGGCGAAGGCCGGTCGGAGGACGAACCGACGATGGGCGTGCGGGAGGACGCGCAGCAGGACGTGATCGACCAGGAACTGCTGAAGCGCGGCGCGCGCCTGCGGCTGTGCGGTCACGGCGGCGACCACGTGGTGCAATCCCCGCCCTCCTACGTGCACGGCCTGTTCCGCCGCTCCCCGACCGAGGCGTTGCGCAACGCGATGGGCTACCGGGCGCGGCACCGGTGGCCCGCGGCCGCCACCGCCCGCATGCTGCTGGACCGCACCCCGTACCGCCGGTGGCTCGCTGCGGCAGGCGACTCGCTGACCGCTGCGCCGACACGATGGCCGGAGCCGTGGGGCACGTCGCCGAGGATGCCCCCGTGGGCAAGTGGCGACGCGGTCGCCGCGGTCGCGGCCCTGCTGCGCCGGGCCGAGACCGAGCCGCTCGACCCGGCGCGCGGTCGTCATGGGCGAATCCACCAGGCTCAGACCGTCGGCCGGATCGGCCGCCAGATGATCATGCGCGAGCTGGTCACCGACTCCCCGTTCTGTGACGACAAGGTGATCGAGGCCTGCCTCTCGGTGCGCGCGGAGGCGACCGCCTCGCCGTGGGCGTACAAGCCGCTGCTGGTCCGCGCCATGCGCGGCCTGGTCCCCGACGAGGTGCTGACCCGCACCACCAAGGACCACTCGGGCGACGAGTGGTTCTCGGGCCTGAGGCTGCAGCGCCCGGCGCTCGCCGCACTGGCCGAGGACTCCCTGCTCGTCCGGTACGGCCTGGTCGACGCCGATTCGCTACGGCGGGCGCTGCTCAGCCCGCAGCTCGCCACCGTGCCCGCGCAGGCGCTGGAGCAGACGCTCGGCCATGAGATGTGGCTACGCGACCTCGAAGCCCACCCGACGCCCGCCTACCTGTGGAAGGAGCACCATGCGGCTGCGCACTGAGGTCGTCGCCGTGGACACGGACGACGCGCGGGTACTCCTGGACGAGCGCACCGGCCGCTACTTCCAGCTGAACCGGTCAGGGGCGCTCATCCTCGACGCCGTCCTCGCCGACGAGGACGCGGCCCAGCGCCTGACCGAGGTCTACGCCATCGACCCCGAACGAGCCGCCGCGGACGTCTCGGACCTGCTGGAGCGGCTCCGCGCGGCCGGACTGGTGGTCACGTGAGGACAGCAGCACCGCGGACGCCCCCGACGAGCGCCGGCGAGGAGGCACCGTGAGCGAGCGTGCGAGCGAGCCATCAGGCGGCGCGAGCCAGGCGCTGCACCGCGGAAACCGGCCGCCGGTGGGTCGTCGCGTCGTCGTCCACCTCGCCGTCGGCGCCGCCCGAATGCTCGCCCGCCTGCCACCGGGACGAATCCGGCGGGTGCTCGAGCTGCTCAGGCGCGGAGCCGCTGCCGCCACACCTGAGCAGGCCCTCGCCGCCCGCCAGGACGTCGTCGCGGTCAGCGTGCTCTGCTCGGGCCGGTACTGCCTGCAGCGCTCGCTCGCCACCGCGCTCGTGTGCCGGATCCGCGGTGTCTGGCCCACCTGGTGCACGGGCGTGCGCACACCGCCGTTCGCCGCGCACGCGTGGGTCGAGGTCGATGGCCGGCCCGTCGGCGAGCCTGCCGACACCGTCACCTACCGCCACGTCATGACGGTTCCTCCGGTGAACTGATCGCCGCGAGATCCGCCGATCAGCCCTCGCGAGGGCGCATATCCGGATCTCACGGTGATCACGGACCGTCCCGACGGCGCGGCGGCAGGGGGGCCGTGTTCGGAGCGTCCGAGTACTCGCCGATCCACTCGTCGCGCCAGGCGTTGTCGTACTGCTGCTCGTTGCAGAACGGGTGGTAGACGGCCACCAGTTCGTTGGTGATCATCTCCCGGTGCGGCCGGTTGCCGCCGGGCACCTCCAGGAACGCGACGTGCACCTTCCATTTCGACCCGGCGCGCTGGGTCCAGCAGCGCGCCCGCCGGTGTTTGAAGGGAAAGCCTTCGGCAGCGAGGTCGTCGGCGTGCCCGACGTAGATCACCGCGTACGTCTCGGGCTTCGCCTCGGGGTCGGGTTTGTAGAGGATGGCGTAGACCCCCGGCCGGGCGGGCGGGGTCCAGCCGCCGAGCACGCGGGGGCCTGAGAAGGCGTACCCCGCGAGGGAACCGAGGCGGATCATCCCTGGGCCAGGTCCGGATCAGGGCCGATCTCCATGTCCTCCTCCTCGCTCACCGCCTCCACCCGCACGACCGGGTAGTCGGGAAGGCCCGCCTTGGCCACCGCGGCGGCGAACGCCGTGCGTCCCTTCTCGACGGCCTCCTCTCGGGTGTCGGCGACAACGACGAGCTGGGCGCCGTAGCGGGTGGTGCCGATCCCGGTGGCGATCCCGCCGCTCGGCGCGACGGCGTCGGCCAGCTCGACGACCTCCTCCAGCTGCATGACGCGGTCGCCCTCGGCCTCGATGCCGACGCTCCACCTGGTCATCTGTTCCCCTCTCACCGGGCCAGCGTCGGGAGCAGCTCCGCGAGCTCGGCGAGGCTGCTCAGATCGTGCCCGGACAACAGGACGTCGATGTGCGGCTCGGCCACCATCATTCCGACGGTCCGCGGCCGGTGACCCGGGTCGTCGCCCCGGTGCGGGTTCATCCAGACGACGTGGTGGCACAGCCGGCTCAGCCGTTCCATGGCGGTGGCGAGTGTGTCGGGGGTGCCGCGGTCCAGGCCGTCGGAGCAGATGACGACCACGCCCCCGCGACAGACGCCGCGCCTGCCCCAGCCGCGCACGAACTCGTCGAGCGAGTCACCGATGCGGGTGCCGCCCTCCCAGTCGACGACCAGCTCTGCGGCCTCCGCCAACGCCTGGTCCGGGCTGCGGCGCTGGAGTGGGACGGTGATCCGCGTCAGCCGGGTGCCGAAACAGAACACCTCCACACGCTGCGTCGCCCGCCGAGCCGAGTGGGCGAACTGCAGGAGCGCGCGCGAGTAGTCGGCCATCGAGCCGGAGACGTCGAGGATGAGCACGAGCGGGCGCAGCTTGTGTCGTCGCAGCTTCCACCGCAGGTGGACCGGCTCGCCGTGCATCCGTAGCGACTCCCGCACGGTCCGGCGCAGGTCGGGACGGCGGCCGCGCGACGACGGACGGGTCCGGCGGGTGCGGCGCTGCGGCGGGGTGAGCCGGATCCGCTCCATGATCCGCCGCAACGCTGCGAGCTCCTCGGGGGTGCAGGCGGCGAACGACTTGTGCCGCAGCGTCTCGACGTTCGACGCCACGAGCCCGAGCAGCGCCTCGTCCTCCTCCTGCTCCGAGCCGGCCGGGTCGACGGCCGGGACCTGGAGAACGGCCTCGGACTCGGCGGTGGACCTGGCGGTGAGCTGGTGCAGCTCCTCGACGGGGTTGCGCTCGCCCAGGAAGAACTCGCGGAAGACGTCGTCGTATCCGGCGATGTCCTCGTGGCGGCTGATCAGCGTGGTGCGTCCGGCCCAGTAGAGGTCGACGAGGTCGGTGGGGTCGAGCGGGACCATGGCCGCGCAGTACGTGGAGATGTCCCCCGAGCCGACCGAGATCCCCCGCGCCCGCAGCGCGCGGCCGAACGCGACGAGCACGCGTACGAGCTCGTGGCCTGCGGTCCGGGTGCCGGTCACGCCTGCGACGTGATCTCGTCGAGGTTGTCGCGGGCCAGCTCCATGTCCTCCCGCTCCTTGAGCACCGAGCCGAGCGTGAGGTCGGCGGCGTCGGCGGTCAGCGTGGTCTCGCCGAGGAAGGCCAGCGTGCGCGCCCAGTCGATCGTCTCCGCGACGCCGGGCGGCTTGGCGAGATCGAGCTCGCGCAGCCGGTGCACCGCGGCCACGACCTTGCGGGCGAGCGCCTCGCTCACCCCCGGCCGGCGGACCAGGACGATCTCGACCTCCCGATCGATCGACGGGTAATCGATCCAGTGGTACATGCACCGTCGCTTCAGGGCGTCGTGCAGCTCGCGGGTGCGGTTGGAGGTGAGCACGACGAAGGGCGGGGCTGCTGCTGTGATCGTGCCGACCTCCGGGATGGTGATCTGGAAGTCCGACAGCACCTCCAGCAGGAAGGCCTCGAACTCGTCGTCGGCGCGGTCGATCTCGTCGATCAGCAGCACGGCGCGATCACCGGACCGGACCGCCTGCAGCAGGGGCCGCTCCAGCAGGAACCGTGGCCCGAACAGCTTGTCGACGGCTGAGTCGTCTCCCGGATCCTCGTTCTCGCCGACGGTCGCGCGCTCCGACATGGCCCGGATGTGCAGCAGCTGCCGGGCGTAGTCCCACTCATAGAGCGCCTGGCTCGTGTCGATGCCCTCGTAGCACTGCAGACGGATCAGGTCGCGTCCCAGGACGCCGGCCAGCACCTTGGCGATCTCGGTCTTGCCGACTCCCGGCTCGCCTTCGAGAAGGAGCGGGCGCTGCAGCGACAGCGCGACGAACACGGCCGTCGACAGCCCGCGGTCGGCGAGGTACTGGCCCCGGCGCAGCGTCTCGGTCAGTTCGGCGACGCTGGTGGGTGCGATCACGGTCGGGGTCCTCCAGCTGCCGGGTGCGGGCTTCAGCGCTCGTTCTTCTCCGACCCCATGACGAGGTCGCGCACGCTCCTGGCGCCGGGGACGATCTTGCCCTCGCGGGCGAGCCGATCGCGCCATGCGCTGCGGAGATCGTCGCCGACGGGGCCGGCGGTGGAGTCGGTGTCGGCGCCGCCGTTCGCGATGCCGCCGAAGCCGATGTTCTTCATGTTCTTGCACACCTTGGTGGTGCTGGGTGCCTCGATGTCGGCGGCGGACTGGCGCCGGGCCCTCCAGATGCCGCGCAGCACCGGCAGCGCCTCGCTGTCGGGGGCGTCGCTCTCGTGGGTCATGTCCGCACCCTCCTCGCCGCACTGCGGGAAGACATCAGCGTAGTCGCGGACCATGCTGCTGGGCCCCGGGACAAGGGGCAATCGGTGAATAACCCTTTGCTTAGCCGTGCGCTGGGTCACAATTCACCCATGACGCTGACGCAGCTGAGCGCCTTCGTGCTGGTCGCCCGGCTCGGCTCGGTGAAGGCCGCCGCGAGCGCGCTCGGGGTGAGCGAGCCCGCCGTCTCCCAGGCGCTCGCCGCCCTGCGCAAGTACCTCGACGATCCCCTCCTCACGCGCAGCGGCGGCGGGATGGCGATGACGGCGGGCGGGAGCAGGCTGTTGACGATCGCCGCGCAGATGGTCTCTCTCGGCGCCGAGGCCGAGTCGGCCGTCCGGTCGGCGAAGGGTGCCGCCGAGCAGCTGCGGCTGGTAGCGCCGAGCGCCATCGTCGAGTTCGTCGCGGGCCCGCTGGCCGATGCGTTCACCGCACGCTCGGCCGGATCGATCGAGGTGTCGGCGGGGGTGTCGGCCACCGCGGAGATGGCCGTGCTGGTCTCGCAGCGTCTCGCCGACGTGGCGCTGGGCCCCTATCTGGGCGCCGACCGCAGCTTGGGGCTGGTCAGCGAGCCGATCTTCCGCTGCAGGCTCGTGGTGCTCGCGTCGCCCGACGCCCGGTTGCGCGGCTCACCCGCGGGGTGGCCGTGGCTGGTCGAGCCTGCGGCCACCGACCCGGGCAGCGACGTCAGCCGGCTGCTGCGCGGGCTCGGCGTGCCCGAGTCGCGTCTGAGCGTCTTCCCCAACCAGACCGCGGCGTGGGAGGCCGCGAGCCGCGGGGCCGGCGTCGCCCCGGGCATCGCCCACCTCGCCGTGCACCAGTTGCGCCGCCGCGAACTGCAGGTGGTGGACGTTCCGGGCACCCCGCTGGAGCTGTGCTGGCACGCCACCACCCCGCCGGTCGACCGGCGCTCGGCCGCGGCGGCCTCGTTGCGCCATTTCCTCGGCACCCCCGAAGCGATGAAGCTACTGCGATCTCCCGGCGCGGGAGTGCCGCCGTCGCGGTTCCGGCCCCCTGTGTATGTGACGATCTGGAGCTGACCGGGGCGCGGGGAGCCCGCCGCCCTCCCCCGTTCCTCGTAACCCGCTACACCATCGAGTGTCCACCAATAGGCCGGGCGCGTGCATTTTTCTGTCATTCCGTGAGCGGTTCTTCACACTGCGTCAGACCGCTGTAGCCTCGCCACCACTCCCCAGTGACGAGGTCTCAGGAACGGTGCGACACACGATGTGGAGATCGGTCCTCGATACGCTCCCCCGCGGTTACTCCCTCGATGAGAGGGACTGGCAACGCAGGCACCGACTCCTCCTGGGGGTCCTCGCCATGCACGTTCCGGGGCTCGCCCTGTTCGGCCTGCTCCTGCGACACCCGCCGCTGACGGTGGCATACGTGCTGGTCACCCCGGTCGTCTGCCTGGCGTTCGGGTACTGGCTGCGACGCAGGCGCGGCACGGCATCAGTGCTCGTGACAGCGGGGCTCGTGTACTCGTCGGCCGCACTGGTGGGGCTGACCGGAGGCACCATCGAGGCGCACTTCCATTTCTTCATCATCATCGGATTCATCGCGCTGTACCAGCACTGGGCGCCTTTCCTGTTCAACATCATTTTTACGGTGATCAGTCACGGGATCGGCTCGGCGTGGCACCAGACATTGATCTTCAACCATCCCGCGGCGCAGGCGAATCCGTGGCTCTGGTCGGCGATCCACGGTGTGGCCGTCCTTCTCGCCTGTGTGGGCATGTCGCTCTTCTGGCGGGTCACGGAGGAATCGCAGCGGGAGAAGGACACGCTGTCGCGCCGGCTCTCAGACGCCGAGATCGGCCGCCGCCAGTTCACCTCGGATCTGCTGGTGAACCTCGCGCGGCGCAACCAGAGCATGCTCTACCGGCAGCTCGACATCATCAACCAGCTCGAGGAGTCCGAACGCGACCCGGACGCGCTGGCCGAGCTGTTCAAGCTCGACCACCTGGCCACCCGGGTCCGTCGCAACGCCGAGAGCCTGCTGGTGCTCTCGGGTGAGCAGCCGTCCCGTACGTGGAGCGCGCCGGTGCCGCTGCGTGACGTCGCGCGAGCGGCCGTCGCGGAGATCGAGCACCTCGAACGCGTCGTCCTCGTGGTCGACGAGCACCCGGCCGTCTCCGGGCGCAGCGTCACCGACCTGACACACCTCATCGCCGAGCTCACCGAGAACGCGGTGCGGTTCTCCCCGCCGGACACGGTCGTCACCATCCGCTCCTGCCCCGACCGCGACACCCGCGGCGGCCATCTGGTCAGCGTGGAGGACTGGGGCCTCGGGATGCCGCGGGACGAGCTGGCCGCCACCAACGCGCTCCTCGCCGACCCGCCGGAAGTCGACCTCTCGGTCGCGCAACGCCTCGGGTTCCACGTCGTCGCCCGGCTCTCCGCGCGGCACGGCATTCGCGTGTCGCTCACCGCGCTGCCCGGGTCGGGGCTGACCGCGATGCTGGCGTTGCCCGCCAGGTTGTTCGAGCCCCCGCTGCTCGACGACCCACCGCCGAAGACCCAGCTGTTCGCGCCGTCGATGTCCGAGCCGGTGTCGGCCGCACCGACCCGTAACCTGCCGGCACAGTCAGCACCGGCGACGTCCCCCCCGAACAGGACGGTCCGGCCCACGGCCCGAAACGGATCGACGCCGGTGGTCGGCACCACGCGGAACGGGTCGTCGTCCGCCCGGCGCGTTCCGGCCGCGCCGGTCCGGCGCCGCCCGCCCGAACCCGTGCCCGCCCCCGAGACCACCTGGCCCGGCTGGTGGGACCGGCCCCTCGCCGGTCCCACCAGCACCACCCCGGCGGGCAACCTCCAGACCAGCGGCACCGTCACCCCCGCCGAGCATGCCCCGCCGGCGGCCGTGGCGGTGCCGTTTCCTCGCCGTCCGACCCCCACCGGCGGCACGCCGGCCCCCGACCGTTTCCCAGCCATCACCGCCGTCACCCGGGTGCCGGCGCCTCGACTCGCTGAGCCGGCGGACCCACCCCCACCTGGCGCCGCACTGCCACCTCCGGACCGGCCTGACCACGACCCGGCGGGCAGGCACACCCTCCGCCGGCGCGTCCCCCAGGCGAGCCTGGCTGCGGGTTTGCGCGAGCCCGATCAGCGCGTCGTACCCGCGGATCACAACACGACGACGGGGAGCGCGGACGCGCTCTCCCGCTACCAGGCCGGTCGGCGGGCCGCGCTCGCCATCGCGGAGAACGAGAGTGGAGGGGTGTCGTGACCGACGGGGCGCTCAACTGGATGCTCGTCGAGTTCGCCCGGGAGACGCCGGGTGTCGAGCAGGTGGTCGTCGTCTCCGGTGACGGGCTGCGGCTCGCCACGTCCCCCGGGGTTGACGATGACCTCGCCGACCAGCTCGCGGCAGCGGCGTCCGGGCTCGTCAGCCTGGCCCGTGGAACGGCGCAGCTGCTGAACGCCGGACCGGTGTGCCAGACGATCCTCGAGATGGACGAGGGCTACCTGTTCGTCACCGCGATCAGCCAGGGCGCCACTCTCGCCGTGCATGCCGCGCGGCGCTGCGACATCGGGATGGTCGGCTACGAGATGACCTTGCTGGCCGCCCGCGTCGGGCACGCGCTGGCCCCGGCGACGCGCGCCGGAGCCGGGAACCTTTCGTGATGCGGCCGGGCGGATCGGCGGGGCACGCCACCCCGGAGCGCCACGACGACCGCGTCGTCCCCGTGTACGCCGTGACGGGAGGCCGCACTCGCTCCGCCGGGCCCGACCTCCCGGTCGAGTCGCTCGTGGTCGCGACCGACCGGTGGGCCGGAGACCTGCAGAAGGAACACCGCATGATCGTCGAGCTGGCCGCGCGCCCGGTGTCGCTCATCGAGGTCGGCGCGCGGCTGCGGGTGCCGGTCGGGGTGGCCAGGGTGCTTGTCAGCGACCTGGCCGACGCCGGATTCCTCATGGTCCACACCCCGCCGCGGGCCGCGGACGGCGGCCCCACGCCCGCGATGCTGCAGCGCTTGCTGGACGGTCTCCGTGCCTACTGACGACGCCGCCCCGGCAGCGCTGAAGATCGTCGTGGCCGGCGGGTTCGGGGTCGGGAAGACGACGTTGGTGCGTGCTCTGTCCGAGATCCCGCCGCTGCTGACCGAGGAGGCGTTGACCGCAGCATCGGTGGGGGTCGACGACGTGACGGCGCTGCCGGGTAAGCGCACCACGACCGTCGCGATGGACTTCGGCCGGATCACGGTCGACGACGCGCTGATCCTGTACCTCTTCGGCACGCCGGGCCAGGAACGCTTCTGGTTCATGTGGGACGAGCTCGCCCGCGGCTGCGTCGGAGCGGTCGTACTCGTCGATCTGCACCGGATCGAGGAGTGCTTCCCGTCCGTCGACTACTGCGAGAACCGGCGACTGCCGTTCGTCGTCGCGCTGAACCTCTTCCCGGGAACGTCCACCTTCCCGGTCGAGATCGTGCGTGACGCACTCGCGCTCGCCCCGGAGGTCCCGATCCTGAGGATGGACGCCCGCAACGGCGACTCCTGCCTCTCGACGGTGATCACGCTGGTCGAGCACGCGCTGGAGCGCACGACGGTGGTGCACTGAGGGCACGGACCGCCCCCGGTTCGCCGGTGACGAATGGTCCATGATCCTGCACATGGCGGCTGATCCGGTCATCACCACAGCACAGCGGCGCGCGCGGCTCGGTCAGCGCCATCTCCTCGCCCCCGGGCGTTCCGCACCGGGCTCGGTGTCCGGGGTGGTCGAGGTCGCCGACGCGCTCGTCGCCCTGCACGCCACCGACCCCGCGTCCGTCGTGCTTGCGGTGCTCGCGCGATCGGCCGCCGACGTCCCGACGGTCGAGCGGGCCCTGCACGACGAGCGCGCCCTGCTCCGGATGCTGTCGATGCGGCGCACGGTGTGGGTGGTGGCGCTCGACGTCGCCCCGGTGGTGCAGGCCGCGTGCACGCTCGACGTCGCCGCCGTGCAGCGCCGCAGGCTCGTGGAGCACATCGAGCGGGCCGGGGTGATCCAGGACGGGGCGACGTGGCTCGCCGACGTCGAGGCCTCGGCGTTGCAGGCGCTGATCAAGCGTGGTGAGGCCACGGCGGTGGAACTGGTGGCGGACGAGCCCCGGCTGCGCACCCAGATCGTCGTGCCTCCCGACGACACCCCGCAGAACATGACGAGCCGAGCCCTGCTCGTACTGGCGGCGGACGGCCACATCGTCCGCGGCCGTCCCCTCGGCAGCTGGACGTCCACGCAGTACCGCTGGTCACCGGTGTCGGCGTGGTGGCCGGACGGCTTTCCCGCGCTGGAGCCGGACGCCGCACGCACGGAGTTGGCGCGGCGGTGGCTCACCGCGTTCGGTCCCGCGCCGGTCGCCGACCTGAAGTGGTGGACGGGCTGGACGATGGCGCGCACCCGCGCCGCGCTCGCCGCGGTGGGTGCCGTGCCCGTCGACCTCGACGGCGTCCCGGGCGTGGTGCTGCCCGACGACGTCGAGCCCGTGGCGGAACCCGAGCCGTGGGTGGCGCTGCTCCCGGGGCTCGACCCGACGCCGATGGGCTGGCAGGAGCGCGGCTGGTACCTCGGGCAGCACAAGGCCCCGCTGTTCGACCGCAGTGGCAACATCGGCCCGACGGTGTGGTGCGACGGCAGGATCGTCGGCGGCTGGGCGCACCGCGCGGACGGCACGGTGGCGCTGCGGCTGCTCGAGGACATCGGCGCCGAGGCGACCGCCGCCGTGCACGCGGCGGCCGAGCGGCTCGCGGCCCGGGTGGGCGGCGTACGGGTCACGCCGCGGTTCCGCACGCCGCTGGAGCGCGAGCTCGTCAGCTCCTGACAACGTTTCCGCTGGTCAGCGGTCAGCCGGAAATCCACCCGCCCGCGCAGCCATCACCCCGAGGGTGAGCAGCAGCCGGTCGCGCGGATCAGCGATGGAGCGGCCGGTGGCCGCCTCGATCCGCCGCATCCGGTAGATCACGGTGTTGCGGTGGCAGAACAGCGCCGCGGCGGCGTGGGTCGGCGAGCCGCCGTTCGCCAGCAGCTCCTGCAGGGTGTCGAGGAGCATGTCCCGGTCGGCGGCGGGCAGGTCCAGCAGGCCGCCCAGCGCGCTCTGCACCACCCGGGGCACCAGCTCCGGGCTGTCCACCAGCAGCGCCTCGGGCAGCCGCTCGTCGAGCACCACCAGACCGGGCTCGACCAGGGTGCGGGCCGCCGTGTGAGCCATCCGGTAGCCCGCGTCGATCGCGCCCAGGCCGTCGACCACCGGGGAGACGCCGACCCGGCCCTCGGCGCACGGGCGCAACGCCTCGACGGCCACCTCGGGCGGGCGTGACCCGAGCGCCACCAGGCCGACCTCGTCGCGCGGGCGCATGAACCAGGCCGAGACGATGCCGTGGGCCGCCAGCGCCTCCAGCGGCGACCGCAGTGGATCCTCGCCGGTCGGTTCGAGCGGCGTCACCACACACAACATCGGGCCGCGCTCCGGCATCCCGAGCACGGTGGCCGCCTCCCGGAGGAACGCCGGGTCGCTCCCGCGGCCCTCGATGAGGCCGTCGATCACGGCGTGGCGCCTGCTCAGGTCGTGGCTCTGCAAGCGCAGTTCCTCGAGCCGGTAGGCCTCGACCAGCGCTGTGGCACTGCTGTCGTTGACGCGCCAGACGTAGCTCGCCGCGTCGAGCAGCGCGCTGTCGTACCGCCCCGAGAAGCGGCCGCGGGAAGTGTTGAGCAGGGCTTCCCACATGACGCGCCCGCCCAGCCGGTACGCCTTGAGCACCACCTCGAGCGGCACGCCCTGGCGCGCACGGAGGCGGCCGGTCCGCCGCGAGGTGTCCTCGGGGTCCACGCCGCCCGGCACCTGCTCGGCGAGCGTCTGCACGCCGCGTTCCATGTTCGCGCGGCACGCGCTGCGCAGTTCCTCCACCATGTCGAGCTCGGCGTAGATCGGCTCGCGCTGCAGCACCATCACGGTGAGCCGGTCGGCCAGACCGTCGACCTCGCCGATCAACACGCCCCCGAGCACGCGCAGCGCCTCGGCGGATTCCTCGGGGAGGGGGCGCCGCGCGACGCCCGTGCGCGTACCGGTGGCGCGGCGGCCTTCGCCGGCGGCCCGCCGGGTGGGGATCATCCCGGCACTGTGCAACAGACCGCACAGCGCCGTCCACTACCGCGGGCGCAGTGCCCAGTCCATCGCTGGGGATCTTGGGCTCTGAGCACATGGTGCGGACTGGGCGCAGCGCCCAAAGTTGGGCCACCCCGGTGATCGGGGTCACCCGCCGCCCGCACCCGGGAGACGCCCACGTGTCACTGTCGACATCGCCCACCGGGCCGACGACGTCCCCGGACGCGTCGGCCGTCTTCGCGGTCAGCGGGATCGGGGTCCGGTTCGGCGGCCTCGTCGCGCTGGACGACGTATCGCTCACGGTCGGCCCGGGCGAGGTGCACGGCGTGATCGGGCCGAACGGCGCGGGCAAGACCACCCTCTTCAACGTCTGCTGCGGCTTCGTCCGCCCCGACACGGGCACGGTGCTGCGCCACGGCAGGCCCGTACGCGACCTGCGGCCCCACCAGCTCGCGGGGATGGGCATCGCGCGCACCCTGCAGGGCGTGGGGCTCTTCCGCGGGCTCAACGTGGTGGAGAACGTGATGGTCGGCGCCGACCGGCACCGCCGGGCCGGTTTCGCCGCCACGCTGTTCGCGTTGCGCACGTCGGACCGCGACGAACGGGCGCTGCGCGAGCGCGCGATGGCCGCGCTCACCGAGCTCGGGGCCGACGGCTACGCCACCCGGTTGCCCGGCAGCCTCCCGTACCCGGTGCAGAAGCGGGTCGCACTCGCACGGGCGCTCGCGACCGCGCCCGACCTGCTGCTGCTCGACGAACCCGCGAGCGGCCTGAGCGGCGACGAGATGAGCGAGCTCGGCGAGCTGATCCGGAGGTTGACGGGCCGGATGTCGGTGGTGCTGGTGGAGCACCACATGGACCTGGTGATGTCGGTCTGCGACCGGATCACCGTGCTCGACTTCGGCAAGGTCGTCGCCGACGGCACCCCCGACGAGGTGCGCGACGACCCCGCGGTGATCGACGCGTACCTGGGCGAGGAGGCCACTCATTCATGAGTACCGGGACGCTGGAGATCTCCGGCCTGACCACGGCCTACGGTCCGGTCACGGCGCTCGACTCCGTCGACATCACTGCCGAGCGAGGGCAGGTCACCGCTGTGCTGGGTGCCAACGGGGCCGGCAAGTCGACGCTCCTGCGCACGGTGTCCGGGCTGGTCCGGCCGGTGGCGGGGAAGGTGCTCCTGGACGGCACCGACCTGACCCGCGCTCCCGCCGAGGAGATCGCCCGCGCCGGTATCGCGCACGTCCCCGAGGGCCGCGGCGTCATCACCGAGCTCACGGTGGAGGAGAACCTGCGCCTCGGCGCACTGCTGGGCGCCTCCCGCAAGCGCACGGAGCACGACCTGGCCCGGGTGTACGAGATGTTCCCGGCGCTGGCTGAGCGGCGGCGCCGCGACGCGCACGTGCTCTCCGGCGGCGAGCGGCAGATGCTCGTGATCGGACGTGCCCTGCTGTCGGGTCCCGACGTCCTGCTGCTCGACGAGCCGTCACTCGGGCTGGCGCCCCGGATCGTCGCGCAGATCTTCGGGCTGCTGCGCGACCTGGTCGACAGCGAAGGGGTCACGGTGCTGCTCGTCGAGCAGAACGCGCGCAGCGCCCTCTCCATCGCCGACGTCGGGATCGTGCTCAACCTGGGCCGGGTGGTGGCCCGTGACAGCGCGGGCGCCCTCGCCGCCGACGACGGTCTGCGCCACGCGTACCTGGGCTTCTGATGCGCACGGTCACGAATCTCTGGAGAGGAGAGCAGTGCAGCAGTTCCTCAACGTCACGCTGACCGGGCTCGGCCAGGGCGCCGTCTACGCGGCTTTCGCGCTGGCCCTGGTGCTGATCTGGCGGTCCACCCGGATCGTCAACTTCGCACAGGGCGCGATGGCCATGTTCACCACCTATCTCGCGCTCACCGTGATCGAGGGCGGCCAGTCCTACTGGGTGGCGCTCGTGGTCGCGCTCGTCACCGGTCTGGTGCTGGGCGCCGGGATCGAGCGGCTGGTGGTCCGGCCGGTCGAGGGCGGACCGGAGCTCAACGCCGTGATCGTGACGCTGGGCCTGTTCGTGGCGCTGCAGGCGCTGGCCGCGATCCTGTTCGGCTCCACGTTCCAGTCCTTCCCCGCACCGTTCGACCTGCGCGGGTTCACCGTGGGCGGGGTCAACATCGCGTTCACCCCGAACAGCATCTACACCATCGTGGCCGTCGTCGTGGTGATGCTCGGCCTGGTGGCGCTCTTCCGCTTCACCGACCTCGGCCTGAAGATGCGGGCCGCCGCCTTCAACCAGGAGGTGTCGCGGCTGCTCGGCGTCCGCGTCGGTCGCATGCTCACGCTCGGCTGGGCGCTCGCCGCGGGCGTCGGGTCGCTGTCGGGCCTGCTGATCGCGGGCGGGAGCCTCGTCTTCCCCGCCTACATGGACGCCGTGATCGTCTACGGTTTCGTCGCGGCCGTGCTCGGCGGGCTCGACTCGCCGGCGGGCGCCGTGGTCGGTGGCCTGACGATCGGGCTGCTGCTGTCCTACGTGAGCGGTTACCTCGGCAGCGAACTAGTGGCGCTGGCGGCACTCGTCATCCTCGTCGCGGTGCTGCTGGTCCGTCCGCAGGGCCTGTTCGCCCGCACCGCGGCACGGAGGGTCTGATGTCCCAGCAGACCGACGAGCCCGCAGCCGCCGCACAGGCGTCCTCCCCGTCCGCGGCCGCGGCTCTACGGCCCCGCCGCCTGGACGCCCTGCGCCGCAGGCTGCCGCGCTCCACCTTCGGCCGGCACGCGCTGATCGTCGTCGTCGCGCTGGTCGCCGTGGTGCTCGTGCTGGAACTGACGAGCCCGTTCCGCAACTCGCAGTTCGCCACGATGTCCTACTACGCGATCGCCGCAGCGGGCCTCACCGTGCTCACCGGGCTCAACGGGCAGATCTCGCTCGGTCACGGCGCGCTGATGGCGGTCGGTGCGTACACCACCGGTCTGTTGCTCGGCGACGACGGCACGGGCCTCCCACTGCTGCTTGTCATGCTCATCGCGGCCGTCGTCACCGCGGTGGTCGGTGCGGTGGTCGGGGCGGCCGCTGCCCGGCTGCACGGGCCGTACCTGGCAGGCGCCACGCTCGCGCTGGCCGTCGCGGTGCCGGGGCTCGCGATCTACTTCGACCACACGCTCGGCGGCGAGCAGGGTCTCCCGGTCGCTTCGCCCGACGTGCCCGACTGGTTCTCCGACGCCGTCTACTTCCTCTCCGCCAACGAGACGCCCACCGCCAAGTACCTCGCCTACCTCGGTTGGGGGACGTTGCTGCTGGTGCTGCTGCTCCTGGCCAACCTGATGGCCGGGCGCACGGGACGGGTCTGGCGTGCCGTGCGCGACGACGAGGTCGCGGCGGAACTGGCGGGCATCCGGCTGGGCCGCGTCCGCGTGCTCGCGTTCGTGGTCAGCGCGGTCTGCGCCGGGCTGGCGGGGTCGGTGCTGGGCATCGTCGTGCGGCTGGCCGCGCCCAGCGGGTTCACCATCGTGCTGTCGCTGGGGTTGCTCACGGCGGTGGTCGTCGGTGGGCTCGGCAGCCTCGTCGGCGCTCTGCTCGGCAGCGCGCTGCTGGTGTTCCTGCCACCTGCCGTCACCAACATCGGTATCGGCGCGGGACTCGACGGCACCCAGGCAGCACAGCTCGCGCCGTTCGTCTACGGCGTGGTGCTCGTGCTCGTGATACTGCTCGCGCCGTCGGGGGCCGTGGGCGTGGTGAAACAGATCTGGAACCGAAGCCGGACGAACCGCCGGGAACCCTCGACGAGGAGGACAGGATGATCAGGAGAAGCAGGCGCTGGGCGCCGGCCGCGGCAGCGGTCGCGGCAGCGCTGGTTCTCACCGCGTGCGGCGCGGGCGGGCGGCCCGACGGCGGGTCCGGGGACGGCGCGGCGCCGTCCGTCGGGATCACGGAGACGTCGGTGAAGGTCGGGGGGCACTTCCCGCTCACCGGTGTGGCCGCGCCCGGCTACAGCGAGATCCCGACCGGGACGAAGGCCTACTTCGACTTCGTCAACGCCGCGGGCGGCGTGAACGGGCGGAAGATCGACTACGTCTACCGCGACGACGCCTATAATCCGACGCAGACCAGCCAGGTCGTCAACGAGCTCGTCCTGCAGGACCAGGTGTTCGCGATCCTCTCCGGGCTCGGCACGCCCACGCACTCCGCAGTGCTCGACTACCTGAACAGCGAGGGCGTTCCCGACCTGTTCGTCTCCTCCGGCTCGCTGCTGTGGGACCAGCCCGACAAGAACCCGCAGACCTTCGGCTGGCAGCCCGACTACGAGATCGAGGGCAAGATCGTCGGGCAGTACGTGTCACAGAACTTCCCGAACGCCAAGGTCGGGCTGTTCCTCCAGGACGACGACTTCGGGCGCGACGGCGAGCTCGGCGCCCGCCGGTTCCTCGACAAGCAGATCGTTGCGGCGGAGCGCTACACCCCCGGTAACACCGACGTGGCCCCGCAGATCGCGGCGCTGCAGGCGGCGGGAGCCGACCTCGTGATCGGCTTCAACGTGCCGTCCTACACCGCGCTCTCGCAGTTGCAGTCGCTGCGGCTGAACTACAAGCCGCAGTGGATCTACTCGAACGTCGGCTCCGACCCGGGCCTGGTCGGGTCGCTCCTGGCCCGCTTCTCCGAGGGCGCCGTTACCGACGCGTCGATGCTCGACGGCGTGATCACCACCGAGTACCTGCCCGGTGTGGACGCTCCGCAGGACCCGTGGACGCAGCTGTTCCAGAGGGTGTGGGACCAGTACGGCGGCGACGGCGACCTGACGAACTACCGCATCTACGGCATGTCCCAGGCCTACACGTTCGTGCAGGCTTTGCAGGCGGCCGGCGCCGATCCCACGCGCGAGAGCATCGTGCAGGCCATCGAGCGGTCGGGCGCGCAGTTCCAGGGGCCGTGGATGGCGCCGTTCCGGTTCTCGGCCGATCGGCACGCCGGCATCTCGGGAGTGGAGGTCACCCGCATCAAGGGAGGCGCCACGGAGAGCCTCACCCCTGTGCTGGTGACCGACAACGGTGACGCACCGATCACCGAGGCGACACAGCAGGAGACCGCACCACCGGCCAACGGCATTCCGACCGTGCCGGCCTCCGGCTGAGTCCCTGGCAACCGCTCCCCTGCGGTTCAGGAAGGCCATCGCCGGGCCGCGAGGTCCGGAGGTGGCTTTCCTGGACTCCCGGGAACGGCTCGGTCACGCCGACGAGGCCGGCTCATCCACCAGCAGCGGCGGGAGCGCGGCCGCGATCTGATCACGGTCGGGCTCGAGCCACGGTGGCAGCTTCAGCGAACGCCCCAGCTCCAGCAGCGGCTCGTCGACGGTGAAGCCCGGCCGGTCGGTCGCGATCTCCAGCAGCACTCCCCCGGGCTCGTGGAAGTAGATGGAGGTGAAGTACTGCCGATCGAGGATCTCGGTGACCCGCAGCCCGGCGTCGACCAACTCCTCGCGCCAGCGGGCCTGGGTGGCCTGGTCGGGCGCGCGCAGGGCGATGTGGTGCACGGTGCCGCCCGCCTGCAGGCCCCGCGGGCCCGGGTCGGCGGCCACGTCGACGACCGCCCCGGCACCCCCGTCTGCCATCACGAAACGCGCACGGTCGCCGTTCTCGCCCTGCAGACGCATCCCGAGCAGCCCCGCGAGCATCTCCGCGGTGGCGTCGGGCAGCCGCTCGGACAGCGTGAGGGAGTACAGGCCGCGCACCGCGTGCTCGGCGGGGACACGGGCGACGCCGTCCCAGCCCGACCGGGCGTCACCGGGTGCCGCGACGATGTCGATGACCAGGCCGTCGGGGTCGCGCAGCGTCAGCACCTCCTCTCCGTCTCGGGTGCGCGGGCCGTCGATCTCGAGGCCGAGGCCGGCGAGGTGGCGCTGCCACCAGCCCATCGACTCCGGCGGCACGCTGAACGCGGTGGCCGTGGTCAGCCCGCTGCCCTGACGCCCGGGGGGCACGCCCTGCCACGGGAAGAACGTCAGGAGCGTGGACGGCGCGCCCTGCGCGTCGCCGTAGTAGAGGTGGTAGGTGCCGGGAGCGTCGAAGTTCACCGTCCGCTTCACCAGCCGCAGCCCCAGCACCTGCGTGTAGAAGTCGACGTTGCGCTGTGGATCCGACGCGATCGCCGTGACGTGATGCAGACCGTGCGGAGCGATGTCGCTCATCCTCGTTCTCCCGTCATCCGATGACCGTGGTTGCATACGCAACGGACGCGCGCGGTTGTCCCCCTCTGTACTCGCTCGTTCACGTCGTGGCCAGGGGCGACGTGGCAGAGTTCGCGCTGTGAACGCTCCCCCTCTCGACCTGACGGCCGACATCGTCGGCGGCTGGCTGCAGCTGCCCGGTTCCGCATCCGCCGAGCTCATGGGCTCGGTCGGCTTCGGGTTCCTGTGCGTGGACCAGCAACACGGCCTGATCGGCGACGACGCACTCTTCCCGATGCTCCAGGCGCTGGACGCCACCGGCACGCCTGCCGTCGTGCGGGTCACGGGCAACGAGCCCAGTGCGATCGGGCGGGCCCTGGACCGCGGGGCCGCCGCGGTGATCGTGCCGCTGGTCGACACGGCCGAGGAGGCGGCGCGCGCCGTGGAGGCCTGCCACTACCCACCCCGCGGCGGGCGCAGCTACGGGCCCACCCGAGCGGCCTGGTCACCCGGCCGGCCCGACCCGCAGTGCATCGTCATGGTCGAGACGGTCGCGGCGGTCGAGGCGCTCCCGGAGATCGCGTCGGTCGACGGGCTCGACGCGGTGTTCGTCGGACCGTCGGATCTGGCCCTCAGCTCGGGGCGGCTGCCGCGAGCCCAGGACGACGCGGACTACGAGCAGATGCTGCGCAAGGTCGTCGCCGGCTGCCGTGACCGTGACCTTCCGGTCGGCATCTACTGCGGCACCCCCGCGCACGTGCACCGTTTCCGCGAGTTGGGGTTCACGTTCTTCGCACTGCAGTCCGAGGCGGCGATTCTCCGGGCGGCCGCACTGGCGCTCCTGACGGAAGCGCGCGAGGATGGGCGCGCATCAACGCCGTAATGAAGTAATTTCAGGAGTTCTTCTGTGACAGACACCGTCCCGACGCTCTACGACTGGTGTGGCGGGTCCGCCGCGTTGCACCGCCTCACCGATGTGTTCTACGACCGCGTGCTCGCCGACCCCGTGCTCGAACCCGTCTTCCGGCACATGGGCCCGAACCACCGCGACCACGTGGCCCGCTGGCTCGGCGAGGTGTTCGGCGGCCCCACCGACTACACCGACGAGCTCGGCGGCTACCCCGCGATGCTGAGCCACCACATCGGCCTCGGCATCACCGAGGAGCAGCGGGCGCGGTGGGCGACCCTCATCGCGGCGAGCGCCGACGAGGCGGGGCTCCCCGAGGACCCCGAGTTCCGCTCCGCCTTCGTCGCCTACGTGGAGTGGGGCACGCGCATCGCCCGGGAGAACGCGGCACCGGGCGCCACTCCCATGCAGAACGCGCCCACCCCCCGGTGGGGCTGGGGTGAGGCCCCGCCCTACCTCGGCTGATCGCGGGGCGCCAGTGCCGCCAGCGCGCCTGCCGCGCGGGCGGTGCTGGTGAAGTAGGCGATCCCGAGCTCCTCGAGGAGATCGATGCTGGCCTGGGCGGGCCTGGTGTAGCTGTAGATCACGAGCGGCACCGCCCGGGCCAGCGCGACGAGGTGCTCGCGCTCGCGTTCGAGCTGCTTCTGGTCGGCCAGCGTCGCCACCAGCACCACCGCGTCGACCTCGCCGCTCTCGGCGAGCAGCCGCACCACCGGGCTGATCCCGCCGAGCCCGAGCACCTGCGCCGTGGCGTCCACCGGGTTGGCCGGGCTGCCGTACGGCGGAATCCCCTCGCGCAGGCGCGCCTGCAGCCCGTCGGAGAGCAGCGGCACCTGCAGCCCGGCCGACACGAGGTCGTCGGCGAGCCAGGTGCCGGCGCCTCCGGACACGGTGACGATCCCGACCCGGGGTCCGGCGAGCCGGGTGGTGCGCGACAGCGCGAGGGCGAGATCGATCATGTGTTCCTGGTCGTGGGCCCGCAGGATGCCGGTCCGGTCCAACAGCTGGGCGTAGAGCGCCTCGTCGCCCGCGTCGTGCGCCGTGTGGGCGAGCGCGGCCCGCCTGCCCGCCTCGGTGTTCCCGACCTTCGCGACGACCACCGTCTTCTCCGCCGCGAGGGCGGCGTCGCCGAGCGCCGCGAGCCGCTCCGGCTCCGCCACGCCCTCGACGAACAGCAGCAGCACCCGTGTGTCCGGGTCGTACAACAGCGCCTCGGCGAGGTCGGTCAGGTCGACGTCCACCTCGTTGCCCGTGGTGACCACGTGGCTGAACCCGAGCCCCCGGCTGAGCCCGTCGTTGAACAGCGCGAATCCCAGCCCGCCGCTCTGCGCCACCACGGCGACGTCACCCCGGCGCAGCCGCACCAGGCCGCGCCGGTAGTCGATCGTGGGGCTGAACCCCAGCGGAACGTCGTCGACGACGTTGATCAGACCCTCGCCGTTGGGGCCGAGCACGCGCATGCCGGGGTGGCGCGCGCAGACGTCGGCGAGCGCCTGCTGCCGGTCGGCGGCGTCGGCCTGCTCGGCGAACCCGGAGCTGATCACCACGGCGAACCGGACGCCCGCCCGCCCGCAGGCGTCGAGCACCTCGACCACGCGACTCGCGTTCACCACCACGAGCACGACGTCGACCGGCCCGGGTACCGACTCGATGTCCGGGTAGCAGGGCACGCCGTCGATCTCGTCGTAGCGGGGGTTCACCGGGTACACCGCGCCGGCGTAGCCGTGCTGGGCGAGCACCCGCTGCGGGATCCCGCTGATCACCCCGGCGTTCGCCGAGGCACCGACGATCGCGACCGACGCGGGCCGCAGCAACCGCTCGACGTCGAGCGGCCGGGCGGCGAGCGGGCTCGTGGGCCCGGCGGGGCCGCCCGCGCCGTCGGCCGAGGTCCTGTCCGACGCCGTGGTCACGACGCCCTGCCCAGTGCAGCGGCACCCAGCATGTCCCGCGCGACGAGGAAGCGCTGGATCTCGCTCGGCCCCTCGACGACCCGGGCCACCCGCAGCCCGCGGAACCAGTGCTCGAGCGGCATCTCCTTGGTCATCCCCATCCCGCCGAGGATCTGCATCATCGCGTCGACGACCTGGTACCCGGCCTCGGTGGCGTAGACCTTCGCGATCGACGCCTTCGTGCGGGCGTCGCGGCCCTGGTCGGCCTCCCACGCGGCCTCCCAGGTCAGGTGTCGCGCCGCCGAGATCTGCATGCGCGCGTCGGCCAGCGGGAACTGCACGGCCTGCCGGGTGGCGAGCAGCGCCCCGAACGTCTCCCTCGTCTTCGCCCACTCCAGCGCGATGCGCACGGCCTCCTCGGCCACGCCTACCGCCTGGGCGGCGTAGCGCAACCGGCCGCGGACCAGCCACTCCTGGGCCAGGCCGAAGCCCTGACCCTCCTCACCCACCAGGTTCTCCGCCGGGACCTCGACGTTGTCGAACACGACCTCGGTGGTCCAGTGGTCGCGCAGCACGGGTACCGGGGTGATCGTCATCCCGGGCGTGCCGGAGTCGACGATGAAGGCGCTCATCCCGCGCCGCCCGGCCTCGCGGTCCGTGCGCGCGTAGACGATGCCGTACCGCGCCGTGTCCGCGCCGCTGGTCCACATCTTGTGGCCGTTGATCCGGTAGACGTCGCCGTCGCGCGTGGCGACGCTGCGGATGGCCCGCGCCGGGTCCGATCCACCCGTCGGCTCGCTGATCGCGCTGAACGCCGTCCAGGCGTTCTCGATCGTCGGACGCACGTACTCCTCGATCTGGCGCGGGCTGCCCTTGTAGAGGACGTTCGGCGGTTCGGAACCGAAGACGCCCGCCCCCGGCCGCGGGAAGCTGTAGCGGTGCTTGGCCATCTGTTCAGCCAGCACCACGCCCTCGAACACGCCGAGCCCACCGCCGCCGTACTCCTCCGGCGCCTCCAGGCACCAGAACCCCGCGGCGCGGGCCTTGGCCTGCAGCGTCCTGAGGTCGTCGATCGGCAGGCCGCGGGCGTCACCGGGCACGCCCGCCTCGACGGGAACGATCTCCTCCCGGACGAAGTCGGCGACCGTGTCCCGGAGCAGCCGCAGGTCGTCGGGCAGGTCGAATCCTGCGAACGTCATGCGTGCCTCCTTTCCAGGCCCTCCGCGGGCCCACTGTTGGTCAGCGCCCGACGAACCGGCCGGGGCGCTTCTCACGGAAGGCGGCGAGCGCCTCGGCGGAGTCCTCGGTGGAGGTGACCACCGCCATGTGCGAGGAGATGAGATCGAGCGCAGTGCGCAGGTCGGACCGCGCCGACTGGTAGACCGCACGCTTGATCGTCCGGATCGCCACCGGAGGGCCGTCGGCGATCTTGCGGGCCAGGGTGGAGACCGCGCCGGCGAGGTCCGCGTCGTCGACGACGTGGTTGGCGATCCCCAGCCTGCCCGCCTCCTCGGCGTCGATGAAGTCACCGGTGAGCAGCAGTTCCAGCGCCTTCGCCGTGCCGACCAGGCGCGGCAGGTAGTAGCAGCCACCGTCGCCGGGAACGAGGCCGACGCGGACGTATCCCTCCGACAACCGTGCCGAGCGGGCCATGATCCGCATGTCGCACATCAGCGCCATGTCCATCCCGGCGCCGACGGCCACCCCGTTGATCGCGGCGATCACCGGCTTGTCCAGGTCCTCCAGCGCGTAGGGGATCCGGTGGATCCGCTCGGTGAGGCTCTCCTTGCGCTGCAACGGCGTCGGAGGTGCGGCGCCGTCGCGACGGTCGAGGTCGACGCCCGAACAGAAGGCGTCACCGGCGCCGGTGAGCACCACGACCCGCACGTCCGGATCGGTACGCGCCTCGCGGAGCGCCTCCGCCCACACGTCGATCATGTCCATGGTGAAGGCGTTCTTGCGGTGCGGCCGGTTCAGCAGGATCGTGCCGATGCCGTCGGCGACGGTGTACTCCAGATCCGCCACGGGACACCTCCTCTCAATCTGTACTGATCAGTTGGGGGCCAGTAACCGCGACGGCGTGAGCTGGTCGAGCTCGCGCTGCGGCGGCAGGTTGCGCCCGCAGGCCATGACGACGGCACCTGCCAGCACCAGCGCCGCGGAGATCGCCGGAATCACCGCGGGCGTGCTCGACTCGATCAACGCACCGCCGATGATCGGCATGAACGACAAGGTCAGGAACGAGAAGCCGAGCGAGAACGACGTGCCGGTGCCCCGCAGCTCCGCGGGAAAGGACTCGGCGGTGTAGCGCGTGTAGCAGCCGAACGTGCCGTTCCCGAAGAACCCGAACGCGACGAGGCTGACCAGCGCCATCGAGTAGGTCAGGTGCGGCGTCACCAGAAGCGCCAACGCTCCAGCGGCGAGCACCGAGTAGCCGGTCATCAGCCATTTCGCCGGAAGGTGGTCGGCGAGAAAGCCGACGAGGACCTGACTGCCCAGCGCGACCCAGTTGCTCAGCCCGAACAGGAACGCCGCAGCCCCGATCCCGATCCCGTCGACGTGCACGAGGTAGGTGGTGACGACGCCGATGATCAGGCCGATCCCACCGTTGATGCAGAACCCGAACAGGCTGGTGACGATGGTCTGCCTGCGCAGCTGCGGGGAGAAGAGCTGGCGCCAGCCGGGCCGGTGGTTGACCTGCCGGCGCTCGGTCTCGGCGCGCACGGCCGTGAAGCTGCGGGACTCGCGCAGGAACCGCGCGGAGACCAGCACGATGAGCACCGGGGCGAAGGCCATCAGGAACAGCGGGCGCCAGCCGGAGGACGGCAGCAGCACCGCGGCGAGCGTGCCCGCGACGGCGGCGCCGAGCGGGTAGCCGGCCTGCACGAAGCCCATGATCAGCCCGCGGCGGCGGGCGGGCGCCTCCTCGGCGACGACGGTGTTCACCACCGGCTCGGTGAGGCCGTACGACGTCGCTGCGACGATCCGGACCAGCACGAACTGCCAGGCGGCGCCGACCACCGCCGTCAGGCCGCCGAAGATCCCGGTGCCCAGCAGCGACGCCTGGAAGCCCCAGCGCCTGCCCAGCCGGTCGATGAGACGCCCGCCGATCACGGGCGCCGCGAACGTCACGAAGGCGAAGATCCCGACCAGGTATTCCATTGTGGACAGCGACACGCCGAGCGCATCGGACAGCGACGGCACCGCGACACCGAGCATGGTCTGGTCCATCGAGACCAGGGCCCAGGCCAGGAAGCTGACGATGACCACGAAGGCGACGTAGCCGGAGCGCCGGGACGGTGGAGCGGATGCGGCCATCGGTACGTCCCCGGCGGGGGTCTGTGAAGCGGTCATCGTGCGTTCCTCCTCATCGAGCGCAGTGATGACGTTCCAGTGATGACGGGTGAGCGCGGCGCCGGCGTGGGCTGCGCCGGGCGTCGACGTGCGCGCTAACCGAGCACGGGGCCCGGCCGGGTGAGCACGTGGACCACGTCACGCTCGCTGGCGGCGCGGTGGCCGTCCATCACCTCGACCAGCCGCTCGACGTCCCGGTCGCCGAGCGCGGCGATGAGCGCGTCGTGCTCCGCGACGATCAGGGCGCGGGCCGAACGCTCCGAGCTGTAGACGGCGCGATAGGGGACGGTGCGGTCCCAGAGCCGGGAGACCTCGGCCACGACGTGACCGAGCCCGGCAGCGAGTCCGAAGATCCGGAAGTGGAACTCGCGGTTGAGCGAACGGAGCTCCCGCGAGGGCTGGTCGACCATCTCGGCCATCCGGGCGTTGAGCCCGGCGAGCAGCTCCAGCTCGGACTCCGGCACCGCCTCGACGCGGCGCAGCAGCTCGGACTCGAGCAGCCTGCGCATCAGGTAGAACTGCCCGAGCTCGTCGGCCGAGAGCCGCGTGACCTCGAACCCACCCGTCGGTGACGCCGTGACCAGCCCGTCGGCCTGCAGGTTCTTCAACGCCTCCCGCAGCGGAACCCGGCTCATGCCCAGCTGCTCCGCGAGCGCGAGCTGGCGGATGGGCTGGCCGGGCAGCAGCCCCCCGTCGTGGATCAGCTCACGGACCGCGAGGACGGCGCGCTCAGCGAGACTCGCCGTAGAGCTCGTGGTGGTCGGCATCGGGTCCCTCGTTCCTCCGCCTTGGCGGCCGCTTACTGAATACAGTCCTGAATACAGCTGGGTCAACAGGGGCTCCGGCCCCGCCTTGCGTGGAACACCATGCAGCCGAGCCGAAGATGGTCGATCATCCCTGGTCACCCGGGCAGCGGACGCTCACTTCACCACCGAGGCCGTCATCACCGACAAGCCGGAGAAGCCCCGGCCCTGGCTGGCGACCCGTCGGACGGACATGGACTTCTGAGCCGGTGCGCGCCGGGCCGGCCCGTTCAGTCCGGCCCGGCGCCCCCACAGACGGTGCAGTGACCGTCACGTCGGGATCGCTCCCGAATAATCAACCCGCACCGAACACCGATACAGCGCGAACGAACCAGCAGGCCTCTTTTTGGTTTTCACTGCCGGTGAACATCCCGGCGTAAACCACTGGAGGCAACTTCCGCGACGCAGCGAAAGGATACCGATATGAAAATCCTCCAGAGGATTCCAGACCGCGGGAGCCGCGACGCTCCATCACGGATTGGCGCTCAACCCCGTCTCAATCGGTGGGTTGCCAAGAAACTGAGCGTGATGGCAAACATCGGCAACTCGAGGTGACCAGTCGCATATTCTCGACCCCGCTCTCGTTCACCGAACCCAGCCGCGCGTCGCGAGAAGGAGGACTCCCTTGGCCATGGGTCAGGGCTCCTGCACCAGGCAGAGCAACCATCTCCGTGACTCAGCGAACCGTCAAGTCCACTTTCCTTGATTCAACGCTCCGTTTCGTCTGCGTCTGAACCTGTAGGCAGTACGTCCCTTTCAGCCCGTAAAATCCCCATACCGACCGCCCAACGAGCCATGATCACCCGGGCACCCCCCGCTGTAATGACTCTCAAGGCCGTTACACTCCACTGGACCGAACGGTGCTGAAGTCGACCACCAGTGTCTAGATAGCTCATCGTCCGACCCACGCCGTGTGGCCCGAAACGTTGTGACTGCCGGACTCCCCGAGGACCGCACGGATCCCGCAGCACGATTTCAGGAGACAAGACAAGGTTGATTCTCGCACGCACACGTGGTATTTGCCAGGAGATAATGTGCATCGGCACGATTCTACGCACAATGCCCTTCTCCCGACGAAGCCCCACAGCCGACATAAGGAACCCGATGAGACCACTGTTCTCGAGCACATCGCCACCGCTGCACAGTCACCACTACACCGATGCCGGCTGCACGAACGCACCTCATATGTGCGAGACGACCATGATCACCCCGCAAGAAGACGATCCTGGACAAAGGCACGCGCATGCCACCGGTGTCCACGTGCACGGTTCGACTGCAAGATCGGGGGGTGCTGAGCCGTGGCCCGACTTCCAGTCGTGTCTCGTCTTTTCGGCCGGCAGAGCGAGCTGAGCGAGCTCGACCGATTGCTGGACAAGGCACGGGACGGTGAGGGCGCGGTGCTGGTCGTCCGCGGGGAGGCCGGCGTCGGGAAGACCGCGCTGCTGGACAACGCGGTCACGAGAGCGTCGGACATGAGGGTCGCGCACATCGCCGGCGCGGAGTCGGAGATGGAGCTGGCGTTCGCCGGACTGCACCAGCTGTGCGGCTCGATGCTCGATCGTCTCGACGACCTGCCCGCCCCCCAGCGGGAAGCGCTCGGCGTGGCGTTCGGTCTGCGGGACGGCAGCGCTCCGGACCCGTTCCTGGTGGGGCTGGCGATACTCACCCTGCTGACCGATGTGGCCCGTGACAAGCCGCTGGCCTGCGTGATCGACGATGCGCAGTGGATCGACGGCGCTTCGCTGCTGGCGTTGACCTTCGCCGCACGGCGTCTGCAGGCCGACGCGGTAGCGATGGTCTTCGGGATCCGGGAGTCGACCGACGACCACCTGCTCGCCGGCCTGCCGGAGCTCCTCGTCTCTGGACTGGCCGACCAGGATGCGCGAGCGCTCTTCGCCGCGGCCGTGCCCGGCCGCCTCGACGGGCGGGTTCGCGAGCGCATCATCGCCGAGGCCGACGGCAACCCGCTGGCGCTGATGCAGCTGCCCAAAGGCCTCTCCCCGGCGCAGCTGGCCGGCGGATACGCAGTCGCGGGCACCGCGCCACTGGTCAGCCGCATCGAACGCAGCTTCGTCACCCAGGTGCGGGCACTGCCGGTCCCGACCCAGACGCTCCTGCTGATCGCGGCGGCGGACTCCGTCGGCGAGCCGGCACTCGTGTACCGCGCGGCCGACCGGCTCGGGATCGCCATCGACGCCGCGGCTCCTGCCGAGGCTGCGGGGCTCGTCAGCATCGCCGGGCGGACCCGGTTCCACCACCCCCTGGTGCGGTCGGCCGTGTACCGGGCTGCAGCCGTCGCGGAACGCCGGCTGGTCCACCGTGCGCTCGCCGACGTGATGGATCCGCAGGCCGACGCCGACCGGATCGCCTGGCACCGGGCACACGCCGCCGACAGGCCCGACGAGCAGGTCGCTGACGAGTTGGAGCGTTCGGCGTTCCGGGCCCGGGCGCGTGGAGGTGTGGCCGCATCCGCGGCGTTCCTCGCGTACGCAGCCGACTTGACGCCGGACCCGTCCGCCCGTGCCCGACGTGCGCTGGACGCCGCGCAGGACAAGCTGGAGGCCGGAACCCCTGGTGGCGCGCTCGACCTGCTGGCCACGGCGGAGGCACTGCCGCTGGAGGAACTGCAGCGGGCCCGCGCCGACCTCCTGCGCGCGCAGGTCGCCTTCGCCGTCCACCGCGGCCGCGATGCGCCGCCGCTGCTGCTCGCTGCGGCGAAGCACCTGGAGGGTGTCGACCCCCAGCTGTCCCGCGAGACCTATCTCGAGGCACTGAGCGCGGCGATCTTCGCGGGCCGCTTCGCAATCGGCGGCGACGAGGGTGTGCGTGGCGTGGCACGAGCAGCCCTCAGTGCCCCACCCGTCACCGGGCCCCCGAGAGCGCTCGACCTGCTGCTCGACGGCCTGGCGGCCCGTTTCCTCGACGGCTACGAAGCAGCCTGCCCCCTGCTGAAGCGGGGGCTGCAGGAGTTCCGCCGGGAGGACGACGAGGACCGTGCCCCGATGCGCTGGTACGGCCTGGTGGGCCGCGTCGCACTGGATCTGTGGGACTTCGAGAGCCACCGGACACTGGCCGTTCGCCAGGTGCAGCTTCTGCGCAATGTCGGCTCCCTGACCCGTTTGCCCCTCGCCATCGCCTTCAACGCTGGCGAGCTCGTCAATACCGCGCGTCTGGCGGATGCCGAAGCCCTCCTGGAGGAGGGCGACGCGATCACCGACACAACCGGAGCGCCGCCTCCCCGGTACATCGAGCCGCTCGTCACGGCCTACCGCGGGCAGGAGCGACGAACGCTCGACCAGGTGGAGGTCATCACACGGAGCGCCAGCGACCGGGGAGAGGGACGGACCATATCGCTGATGCAGTACGCGGCGGCCGTGCTCCACAACGGTCTCGGGCAGCACGCGGCCGCGCTCGCCGCCACCCAGCTCGGAGCCGAACACGACGACCTCGGAGTGCGCAACAGCAATCTCCGCGAAATGATCGAGGCGGCCGCCAGATGTGGCCGGACCGACCTCGCCGAGGCCGCCGCACGGGAGCTCGCCGCGCAGGCCGCGGTCACCCGGACGCCGCTGGGAAGCGGCATCGCCGCACGCTCCCTTGCCCTGGTCAGCGAGGGGCAGGCCGCCGACGATCTCTACCAGGAGGCGATCGCGCACCTGGAGCGCAGCGGCGGCGTCACCGAGCAGGCCCGCACACATCTCCTCTACGGAGAGTGGCTGCGCAGAGCGAACCACATTGCCGAGGCGCGCCGTCACCTGCACCGAGCGCACCAGATCTTCACGGCCATGCGGGCCGACGGGTTCGCCGAGCGCGCGCGCCGCGAACTGCTCGCCGCAGGCGAAGCCGTGGACGAGCAGGCCGCCACCGCGAGTGACACCCTCACCGCGCAGGAATCCGCCATCGCCCGTCTCGCACGGGACGGGTTCACCAACTCGGAGATCGCGACGCAGCTCTTCATCAGCGCCCGGACCGTCGAATGGCACCTGGGCAAGATCTTCACCAAGCTCAACATCACCTCACGGAGAAGCCTGCGCATCGTCCTCCCCGACGCCGCTGCGTGATCGCGTCAGCGGCGGGCACCGCGGAATGGGGCGACTCACGGATGAGGCACGTCCGTCCGCGCGGCGGCGACCGGCCAGGGCTGCGGGATCCTCCACACGGTCGGGATTCCGCAGCAGTTGGTGCAGGCAGCGCAATGCGTAGTAGGTGCGAGACTTCACGGTGCCGGGCGGGATTCCGAGCTTCGCGGCCGTCTCGCGGACCGTGTTCCCGCGCAGGTAGACGCTCTCGAGAACCGCCCGGTGCCCCGGCGACAGCGAGTCCAACGCCTGGAACACCAGCAGCGAATCCACCACCCGGTCGGCGTGATCACGCTCGACGGGATGGGTCCGCGGTGTGTCGGCCACCTCGACCGGCCGGCGATTCCCGGCGCGGGCCCGGTCCGTCACCAGGTGCCGGATCACGGTGAAGAGCCACGCGCGTACCGAGTCCTTGCCGCCGTCCGGGTGGTCGAGGTGCCGCCATGCCCGCACCAGCGCCTCCTGCACCACGTCCTCGGCCGCTGAACGATCGCCGGTGAGCCGCGTCGAATAGGCGAGCATCGCCTTGCCGTGCTCCTGGAACAGCAGGCGGACCCATACCTCGTCCGTCGCTTTCGCACGGCGACAGGCCTCCCGCTCGCCCGCCTGCCGCAAGCCCGGCGACGTGCTCGGCCGCGTGGCCTCGACCAGATCGCTCAGCTCGTCGAACCCGAGCCGTTTGTCTCTCGTTCTCATCGGACATTCGACGTCTTCGGGCGATCGCGGAACGGACTCGCGGCAGCACGACGTCCCACCGGCCCCTCCGCGCACAGACGGAAACGACCGGGAAATCAGTCGCCGCCCAATCGCACCCGACCGAACACTCACGACGCCGCCACCGATAATCACAACTTTCGGCACCAGTTTCTCCTTGCTCCTTGGATATGCCACTCATCGAGGTAGCACCCGCCAGGTCACGGGGATCCTCACCCGGTCAATTCCGGCGAGCCGTGCTGGGCCAGCCGGCGAAGTGCCCCACTGACCGCCGTCCCGGTGGAACCGTCGATCCGGAACTCCTGCCTGGCCGTCCCGGTCCTACCGGCACCGACGAATAACACATCCAGCAGCGAGAACTGCCGCGCGATCGCCGGTGCCGTACTCTGCTAGTGCGCCCGCCAGTTACCCGTGTTGTGTACTGGTTCTGCCACGTACCGATCACCCGCACGCAGTCGATACGCACTCAGAAAACCACCCACGGCGTTCGGATCGGAGATGATGTGCACCCGACTGCCGAACGCCCCCATCAGACGCCTCGTGGACAAGTTGCAGTGAGAATCGGTGACGCACGGGAACCGGTAGCCCTTGCTCGTGGCGATCAACGCGGTGGCTCTCACTGTGGCCCAACGGATTCATCTCGATCCTGACTGACTCGCCCGCAGGTCGTCGCGGGCCCGGATTCTGGCGGATCGTGCCGGTGCGCTGCCGTCCGTCGACACCTCCGTACCTGCGGGTGCTTCCATCCGGCCAGTTCAGCCTGACACCCGCGCCCCCGCCCGGTCTCCCGCGGATTCGCCGGGTCCCGCCGGCCCGGGTACCCGGGCCCCATCCCCGGGGGACCCGGGCGGGGGTCACTGCCACAGATCAAAGGCCGGTCTGAATGCCCGTCCCGGCTGTGGTCGGCCCACGCCGGCCGTTGCCCGCTTGCGCCGCTTCGCCACCGGCAGCACGAGGCGGATGAGCAGCGTGAGCGCCACCACCACCCACAGGAACGTTCCCGGCTACTGGTTCGCCCGACTTCGAGTGCTCACTGACAACGTCGCCCGCCGGCTATCCCCGCGGTTGCCGAGCGGCTCCGGACGTTCGTGCAGCGGCCGGCGTCAGCCTGCGCGCTGTCCGATGTTCTCAGAGCTCATCGCCAGGCTCGGTGAACGGAAACTGATCGGAGCACTGATCGCAGGCGAGTCCCTGCGCACCGCAGAACGCCCGTAGGAGAGAGGTCAGGGGGTGCCGAGCGCGTACCCCGCCACGTTCTTGTAACCGTCGGAGATCGCAGCGAGCTCCTCGCGGCTGATCACGTCCTCGATGCGGGCGAAGGGCCGGTCACCGCTGCGCCGGCTCACCTCCCGCAGGATCGCGTCCGGCGGGTTGGCGCGGTTGGTGCGCACGACCGCGGCCGTCGCGGGCCTGCGCTTGTGCTCGTACGCCTGCAGTGCGCTGCGCACATCCGGCTCCTCGACGAGGGCGGTCCGCAACGCCCTGGCGTCGAGCACGGCCTGGCCTGCCCCGTTCGAACCGCGCGGCACCATCGGGTGCGCGGCGTCGCCGAGCAGCGTCACGCGCCCCGCCGTCCACCAGTCCAGCGGCTCCTGGTCGACCATCGGGTACTCCAGGACGGTGTCGGTCGCCTCGAGGAACGCCGGCACGTCCAGCCAGTCGAAATGCCAGTCGGCGTACGCGGAGGCGAAGTCCGCGAGCTCGCCCTGACGGATCCAGTCGCGGTCGGTGCGCTGTGGGGTCTCCCGCTCGGCCACCCAGTTGACCAGCTGCCGGCCCTGTGCGTCGACGTTGTCGCGGATCGGGTAGATCACGAGCTTGCCCTTGTCGAGCCAGCCGATGCGCACCATGCTGCCGCCGGACAGGAACGGCTCCCACACGGTCACCCCGCGCCACATCGTCACACCCGAGTAGCGGGGCTCGCCTTCCTTCGGGTGCAGCTGCTTGCGGATCACCGAGTTGACCCCGTCGCACGCGATCACCGCGTCGCCCCGGACCCGCACGACCGCACCGTCCGCGGTCCGGAACTCGGCCGTGACGTGGCCGTCCTCGTCGCGCGTGCCGGTGCAGGTGTGCCCGGTCACGACGGCGTCCGGTCCGAGCCGCTCGCGTACCGCGGAGAGGAGAACGGCCTGCAGATCACCGCGGTGGATGGAGTACTGCGGGTCGGGGTAGCCGGCGTCACGGCCCGCGGGCTCGCGGTAGGCGAGCTGGCCGAACCGGGTGAAGAACACCGATTCGCGGGTCAGCACCGCGGCCGCCGACAAGTCGGCCTCGAGACCGAGCTGCCCGAGGACCGCCCCTGCATGCGGGAGGACGTTGATCCCCACCCCGAGTGCCCGGATCTCGGGCACCGACTCGTACACGCGGCACGGAATCCCGGCGTCGTGCAGTTCCAGGGCCAGGACGAGCCCGGCGACGCCTGCGCCGACGATGACGATCTCGGGGCGGTTGGTTGCGGTCATGGTGGGGCTTGATCTCCTGTCGTTCGGGTGGACCACACCGACGGGCCGAGCTCGCGCAGCAGGCGGCGCGTGGTGACCCATCGGTCGAACACGGATGCGGGGTCGGTGAGCCGGAACCGGATGCCCGACTCGAGCACCGCATACGGCGCCGTGTCGGCGCTGGCCTCCACCACGCGCCCGTCGACGACGGTCAGCGGGGCTCCGAGGAGGGCGAGTTCGCCGTGCGAGGCCAGGGCCAGGAGCACGGTGTAGGAGACGCCGTCGACCACCGCGGTGAGTGCGCAGCGCCCGGTCCGCGCCATGTGGCGGGTGGTGGTGCTCGACGGCCACGTGGCGAGCCGAACGTGCTCGTCGTCGAGGACGACGATCTCACCGACGCTGATCAGCGCCTGGTGCGGGAACGCCTCTTCGGTGACGGTCAGCAGGGCCATCGTGAAGCCCTCGTTGTCGTCCTGGTCCAGCACCGCGCGCAGGGCGGGCGGGACCTTTCGGTCCAGCAATGTGCTCATGGCGCCAGTGTCCACACGAGCGTTCGTCCGTCCGCGCCGTTGCTCATGCAGGTCTCCCGCTCGCTCCGATGCCCACGCCAGGGGCGAGCGGAACGTTACGAGGTTGTTCCTCTGATAGGAAGAAAGTGACGACTATGTTCCTTAGTACGGAACAGTCTCCTGCAGAGGGCTACCCGGCGGAGATCGCCTCCGTGACAGCCGCCGCGGCAGCGAGCAGGGGTGCGCTGAGCTCGTCGAGGGCACGCCCCTGCACCCGCGAGCTGGGAGCGCCGATGACGACCGCCGCGACCGCGCGGCCACGCCGGTCACGCACACAGGCTCCCACCGCGCTGACGCCGCGCTCGGTCTCCTCGACGTTGCGCGCGTAACCGCGCCGCCGGATCCCGGCGAGCTCTCGGCGCAGCGCGGCGAGAGCAGGGCCTGCGGCGTCCGGCGTGAGCGGGAGGCCGCGCGGATAACGCTCGCCCAGCTCGTCGGCGGTCAGTTCGGCGAGCAACGCCTTGCCGCCGGAGGTCAGGTGCGCGGGCATCAGGAGCCCGACCCGGGGGGCGACCCGGCGGGCCGGGCTGCCCTCGACCACCGCGACGAACCGGGCGCTGGTGCCCTCCAGCACCACCAGGTGCACCGTCTCCCCCACCTGCGCGGCGAGCGCTTCCAGGTGCGGGCGGGCGCAGGCCACCAGGTCCACGGGCTCGACACGCGGCGCGGCCACCGCGTCGAGGGCGGAACCGGGGAAGTACTCGTGCCGGACGTCCCGGCGTGCGAAGTCGTGCCGGACGAGGGTCGTGAGCAACCGGTGCGCCGTGGACGGGGCGACGTCCAACGCGAGCGCCGCCTCGTGCACCCGGAGCCGGCCGCGGACGTGCAGGAGTGCGAGCAGGTCCAACACGCGGTCGGCTGAGGTCGAGCCGGACGGTGTCGGCACCTCCGAGATTCTGCATGACCGAATGTCGTGCGCGGGACGAGACGGGTTCGGCCGCAGTTCCTAGCGTGGGGAGAGACAGCTTGATCGGGAAGGAGTGCTTCGATGACCAGCACCGACACACGGCCGGTCGCCGAGCCCACCGCCGAGGAAGCGGCGGCGCTCGAACAGCTCTACGCCGACTTCGCCGCGGCCCACATGGCGCCGCTGTGGACCCAGCGGGCCGGGCTCATGCCCGAGACCCCGGAGCCCGCCGCGGTCCCGATGCTCTGGCGCTGGTCCACCCTGTACCCGCTGGCCGCGCGGAGCGGCGAGCTGGTGCCGGTGGGCCGCGGCGGCGAGCGCCGGGCCATCGCGCTGGCCAACCCCGGTCTGCCCGGCACCGCCTACGCCACCCCGACCCTGTGGGCGGCCATCCAGTACCTCGGCCCGCGCGAGGAGGCGCCCGCGCACCGGCACACGCAGACCGCGTTCCGGTTCGTGGTCGAGGGCGAGGGCGTCTGGACGAACGTGGCGGGCGACCCGGTCGCGATGCGTCGCGGCGACCTGCTGCTCACCCCGGGCATGCACTTCCACGAGCACCACAACACCACCGATCACCCCATGGCCTGGGTCGACGGACTGGACATCCCGCTGGTCCGCCAGCTCGACGCCGGGTTCTTCGAGTTCGGCCCCGACCAGCTCGCCACCCGGGAGACGCCGGCGGCGTCGCGCAACGAGCGGCTGTGGGCGCACCCCGGGCTGCGGCCGATCGGCGCGCCGCGCACCCCCGCGTCGCCGCTCATGGCCTACCGCTGGGAGCACACCGACGCCGCGCTCACGGCCCAGCTCGAGCTGGAGCGAGAAGGGCACCCCGGCGTGGTCTCCCCCGGGCACGCCGCCATCCGGTTCAGCAACCCGGCCACCGGCGGCGACGCGCTCTCGACGATCCGCTGCGAAATGCACCGGCTCGCCCCGGGCGCCCGGTCGGCCACCACGCGCGTGGCCGGTTCGGCTGTGTGGCAGGTGTTCTCCGGCTCCGGCGTCGTCACGGTCGGCGCAGAGCGGTACGAGGTCGCCACCGGCGACCTGTTCGCCGTGCCGTCCTGGGCCCCGGTGACGGTCACGACCGACGAGGGCCTCGACGCCTTCCGGTTCAGCGACGACCCGGTCTTCGAGGCACTCGGCCTCGCCCGCAGCACCGTCGAGAAGAACCAGGCAGCAGACGAGGAACAGGCAGGGAAGCACGCATGAGACTCGCCACCGTCCGCACCGCCGAGGGCACCCGCGCCGTCCGTGTCGAGGACGACGACGCCGTCGACCTCGGCCACCCGGACCTGGGCGCTCTCCTGCGCAGGCCGGACTGGCGTGCCGAGGCGGCCGCGGCCGACGGCACCCGCCACGACCTGGCCACCCTGGACTACGCACCGGTGGTGCCGTTCCCGGAGAAGATCGTGTGCGTCGGTCTGAACTACCGCGCCCACATCCTGGAGATGGGCCGCGAGCTCCCGGACGTCCCCACCCTGTTCGCCAAGTACGGGCGGTCGCTGATCGGCGCGTACGACCCGATCACGCTGCCGGCCGGGTCGGAGCAGGTGGACTGGGAGGCCGAGCTCGGCGTCGTGGTCGGGGCCGAGGTGCGCCACGCCACCCGGGAGCAGGCCGCGGCGGCCATCGCCGGCTACACCGTGGTCAACGACATCACCGCGCGGGACTTCCAGTACCGCACTCTGCAGTGGCTGCAGGGCAAGACCTTCGAGGCGAGCACGCCGGTCGGGCCCTGGCTGGTCACCACCGAGAACGGCGCGGTGCCCGGCGAGCTCACGTGCAGCGTGGACGGCGAGCTGATGCAGAAGGCCCACACCAGCGACCTCGTGTTCGACCCTGCCGCGCTGGTGGAGTACGTGTCCTCGATCATCACGCTGGCACCCGGCGACCTGATCGCCACCGGCACCCCCGGCGGCGTCGGCCACGCGCGCAAGCCCCAGCGCTACCTCGGAGCGGGCTCGCAGGTCGTCACGCGCGTCGAGGGGATCGGCGAGTGCCGCAACGCCTGCCGCATCGAGGGCACGCCGGGCTGAGCGCGTACCTCCGCGCTCAGCCGGACCGCGGAGGCAGCACGCAGAACTCGTTGCCCTCGGGGTCGGCGAGCACCACCCAGGGGTGCTCGGCCTCGTCCGCGACCCGCGTGGCACCGAGCCGCACCAGCCGCTCCACCTCGTCCTCCTGCGACCCGGTCACCGGCGCGATGTCCAGGTGCAGCCGGTTCTTCCCGGCCTTGCCCTCGGGAACGGGCTGGAAGACCAGCATCGGCCGGTCCGCCGTGCCGATCTCCACGTACTGCACCTCATGGGCGTCCTGCCACCGGCCGCGCACCTCGACGCCGAGCGCCGCGCACCAGAACGCGGCACACCGCTCGGCGTCGAGGCAGTCGACCGCCACGGCGACCAGTTTGCTGTGCACGACCGGATCTTCGCCCATCGACGCGGCATCCGCAGGCCGCGACGGTCAGCCGGGGAGGTAGTTCAGCCGGACGGTGTCGGTGCGCTCGCCCCACCGCAGGTCGAGCGTCCAGCAGCCGGGGGTGGGCAGGTCGACCCCCGACGGCCCTGGTCCTCCCGGCACCTCACGGACCACGGGAGGGTCGTCGGGACTTCGGCGCGCGGTGATCAGCAGCGGGCCGGGGGATGCCGGCTCCCGGGCCACCCAGAGGATCTTGTTGTTCCGCCCCGGCTCGGGCGGAGAGGTGAGCGGGCCGAACAGGATCGCCGCGATGTGCCCGCCGTCGCCGAGCACGTAGGGCATCGTCGGCTCGGGCGCGGTGAAGCCGGTCCTGGCCCATTCGGGCAGCACGGCAGGAGCGACCTCGGCCGCACACGTCGGCGCTGCCGCCGGCGCGATGGGACGCTTCCCGATCCCGAGCGGCACGAGCACGGCTACCACCGCGACCGCCGCGACGGTGCCGGCCACCTGCGCCACGATCCGTCGACGGGCGCGGCGGCGGCCCGTGCGGACGATCTCCTCCACGGGGGCGTCCCGGACGTCGAGCCCCGATGCGGTGCGCCGCAGCAGCGTGCTGATCTCATCGGGTGTCATCCGGGCTCCCTCTCCGCGGTCGGCAGCAGGTCCGCGAGCGTGGTGTCGGCGGCCAGCAGGGCGATGGCCCGGGCGGTCCGGCTCTTCACGGTGCCGGCCGGGACCCCGAGGACGGCCGCGGTGCGGCGCTCGCTCAGATCGGCGAAGAAGCGCAGCACGACGACCTGCCGGTGCTCGTGGCGGAGCTTCACCAGCGCCGCGCCGACGGCCGTGCGCAGCAGGACCTCGGGTTCGGGGCCCGCTTGCCCTGCCGGTTCGGGTGGCTCGGCGTGCGGCACCTCGCCCCGCCACCGCCTGCGCCTGGCCCTGGAGATCCCGTTGACCAGCACCCGGTAGGCGTAGGCCTCCGGGTCGTCGGCCGCACGCACCCGCGACCATGCCGCGTAGCAGCGGCTCAGCGCGTCCTGCGCAGCGTCCTCGGCGTCCGGACGGCTGCAGCCCAGCAGCACGGCCGCCCGGACCAGCGGCCCGTACCGAGCGGTGACGAAAGCCCGGAACCCCGCGTCGTCGCGTCCCAACCGGGCCTCCTCGTGCCGGTTTCCCTACCTGGAGGAGTACCTGGCCGTCATATCCGGTTCCGCGCCCGCACCCAGTACGTCAGCTGTGCTCGAACAGCACGCTCACCGACTCGCCGTTGTGGATCCGCCGCACCGCCTCGGCGAACGCGGGTGCGATCGAGAGCACGGTGAGCTTGGGGGCACGGTCCGCGTCGTGCACCGGCACCGTGTTCGTGCAGACGATCTCCGTGACGTCCTCGCGCTCCCCGATCCGGGCCAGCGCGCCGTCGGTGAACAGGCCGTGGGTGCAGGCGACCCGCACGGACGCCACCTCGTGCTCGGCGAGGCGGTCGAGCAGCTCCAGGATGGTGGTGCCGCGAGCGATCTCGTCGTCGAGCACCACGACGTCGCGCCCCCTGACGTCACCGATGATCTCGCTGATCACCACCTTGTCGTCCGCCAGCCGCTCCTTGGCGGCCGCCGCCACCGGCACCCCGAGCAGGCGCGCGAACCGCGCGGCCTCCTTCGCGTAGCCCAGGTCCGGGGAGACGACGACGGAGTTCCTGAGGTCGCCCTGGCGGAAGTGCTGGGCAAGCTCGTGCCGGGCGTGCAGGTGGTCGACGGGAACGCCGAAGAACCCGTGCACCTGGGGCGAGTGCAGGGTCATGGTCAGCACCCGGTCGGCGCCTGCGGTCTGCATGAGGTCGGCCATCAGCCGGGCGGCGATCGAGATCCGCGGCGCGTTCTTCTTGTCCGAACGCGCGTAGGCGAAGTGCGGCATCACCACGGTGATCCGCCCGGCCGACGCGCCGCGGGCGGCGTCGAGCATCAGGAGCAGCTCCACCACGTGCTCCTGCACGGGCGGCGAGAGCGGCTGCACGATGTAGACGTCGCGCTCACGGCAGTTGGCGAGCAGCTGCACCTCGAGACAGTCGTTCGCGAATCTCGTGACGCGCGTCGAGGCCAGAGGTATGTCGAGGTGATGGCAGATCGCCGCAGCCAACTCCTTGTGCGCCGACCCGCTGAACATGGTGATCTCGTGCATCCGCTGCTCCCCCAGCCGGTTGTGAGGAGAGCCTTTCACGCGAACCGCTCAAGCGGGGCGTGGCATCCAGGTGTCGCGGCACGCATCGAGCAACGGCGCCTGCAATCGCGCCCACGGTGAGATGTCGCTGTCATCGGCACGGGCGTCGGCGACGAACGCGTCCCAGCTGCACCACTCCCACGAGTCCACCTCGTCGGGGCGCGGCCGGGGCTCCCCCACCAGCCTGCACACGTACACCGGGCAGAGCTCGTTCTCCTCCACACCGCCCGCCGATGCGCGGTAGGCGAAGTCGGGCAGTACCAGCTGCAGGTCCACCGCGGTCATCCCGAGCTCGTCGGCCAGCCGCCGCCGCACGGCGTCCTCGCCCGCCTCGTCGGGAGCGGGATGGCCACAGCACGTGTTGGTGCGGACGCCGGGGAACGTTCGCTTGTCCCGGGCCCGCCACGTGACGAGCAGCCGTCCGGCCTCGTCGAAGCCGTAGCAGGAGAAGGCGAGATGCAGAGGTGTCTGCGCGCCGTGCACGGTGGCCTTGTCGGCCACCCCGATCGGACGGCCGCCGTCATCGAGGAGAACCACCTGCTCAGCCGGTGGAGTGGTTACGACATTCACCTCCACCAGTCTGCTGGACGAGCGGCCTGCACGCTCGCGATATCACCCGACTGTCCTCACCCGACATGCGCGGACCAGGTCACGCGCTCCGCGGCCACCACCGTACGAGCGGGCCTGCCGCCATCTCGTCCGAGACGTGGACGTCGACGACGGCACAGCCACCACCGCGAACCACCTCGACCGCCTCCTCCAACGCCGGGCGTACGTCCGCGGTCGCCTTGGCCTCGGCGCCGAACACGCCGAATGCCGCAGCGACGTGCGAGAAATGCTGCTCGCCGTAGTCCACGCCGACGCTGCGCCCTCCGAAGTTGGCCTCCTGCCGCATGCGAATGTGGCCGAGGGAGCTGTTGTTGATCACGACGACCAGAAGCGGGGTGCCGAGCCGGACCGCGGTCTCCAGCTCGCCCATGGTCATCGTGAACCCGCCGTCGCCGACCAGGGCACAGACGAACGCGTCGGGGTGGGCGATCTTCGCCCCGATCGCGCCCGGAACCCCGAACCCCATCGTGGCCGCCGTCGGGTAGTGGAAGAGCCCCGCGTGCTCGACCGGGAAGTACTGCTCCGCCCAGTGCAGGTAGTTGCCCGAGTCGAGCACCAGGCGCGTGTCCGCGTCGAGGAGCTCGCGCAGTTGCTCCACCACGTACCGGCTCTGCGGGGTGGTGTCGTCCCGCCGGTAGCAGGCCAGCTCCTGCAGGTAGCCGGCCTGCTCCTTCTGCAGCGTCGTCAACCAGTCCGACGGGCCGGCGGGCGGTGCCGCCTCGACGGCGGCCCGGAGCTCCGGCAGGACGTCGCCCAGGTCGGCCTGCACCCCGAGGTGCACGGGGTAGACGCGGCCGATGACGGCGGGGTCGAGGTCGACGTGCACGAGCTTCGCGTCGGCGGCGAAGCGCATCGCGTATTGCTCGGTCATCTGCTCGGAGAACCGGCATCCCAGCACCAGCACGACATCGGCGTCCTGGATGCCTCGCCGGGCCGCCGGAGAGCCGCCGACACCGGCCATACCGATGCAGTACGGGTCGCGGTCGGGAACCGGCTTGCGCAGCCACGACTGCACCACCGGAGCGGACAGACCGCGGGCGACGGCGAGCAGGTCGTCCGCGTTCTGCGGGGGTACACCGCCTCCGGCGATGATGAGCGGTCGCTGCGCCGAGCGCATGAGCTCGACGATCCCGTCGCGGGAGCCCTGCGGCGTGATCGGGCCGACCGGCCGCGCGGGGCGCACGTACGGACCGGCCTCCTGCCGCATGAAGTCGTACGGAATCGCGACGTGGACCGGCCCCGCGCGGCCGGTGAGCGTGCGCCGGTATGCCTCGTTGAGGATCTCGACGGTGTGGCCCGGGTCGTCGAGCCGCACGGACCATTTCGTGATCGGCTCGAAGAGAGCGGAGAGATCGATCTCGCCGAAGGCGTCGCAACCCTCGTGGGCGTTGCTGCCCTGCGCGGTGAGTACCAGCATCGGCAGCGACTCCACGTGCGCCCCCATGACGCCGATGGTCAGGATGGTGGTGCCCGGCGCCCTGGAACCGACGACCACGGCGGGCCGGCCGGTCTGGAAGGCGTACGAGTACGCCATCATCGACGCGCTCTGTTCGTGGCGCGTCAGGATGAACGGCACATCGGTCGTCGTCGACACCGAGTCGATGATCTCGAGGATCCCGTTGCCCGGGATCCCGGCCACGAAGGGCGTCTCCACATCGGCGCACCACCGCGCGATGGCGTCACAGACCTTCACGTTTCCCTCTTCCGTTTCGACGGATCTCACGCGGCGCAACACGGACGATGGCAATGGCGGGGAAGAGGAGGGTCACGTCGACCTCCGTGTCGGCGGATCCCACTGTCAGGTGCGCGGGCGGCTAGCCGGCTGCAGCGCTCCGGCCCGGCACGAAGCGGCCCCCGCGGGCACCTACCGGCTTGCCCTCCTCCGCGACCAGCGCGCCACGCAGGTAGGTCCGCACGGTCTGGCCGCGCACCCGCCGCCCGTCGAACGGCGTCCACCCGGCCTTGGAGAGCACGTCCTGGTTGCGCAACACGCGCTCGCCCGAGGGGTTGACCAATACGAGATCGGCGTCGGCTCCCTGCGCGACCCGGCCCTTGCGCGGCCAGAGCCCATAGGTGCGCGCCGGAACCTCCGCGTAGACCCTCGCCACGTCCTCATAGGACAGATGGCCACGGGCGGCCGCATCGAGCAACAGCGCCATGGTGCTGTCCAACCCGGGCAGCCCGAAATGGACGTTCCAGATGTCGCCCTCGCGCTTTTGCTCCAATGTGGACGGCGCGTGGTCGGTCGACATGTGGGTCAGGGTGCCGCCGCGCAGCAGCTGCCACATCTGCTTCTCGTCGTCGTCGGTACGGGCCCTGGCCGGCGGGGTGAACTTGCGCAGCGCTCCCTGCTCGAGCACCTCCTCCTCGCGCAGGAGGAAGTACTGCGGGCAGGTCTCGGCCGCCAGGCGCGCCCCCCGCGCCCGTTCCTGGGCGACGTACTCGGCCACCTCCGGATGGCTGACGTGCGCGATGGTGGCCCTCGCGCCGGTACGCCGGACGAGGAGCGCGGCGACCGCGGCCGCCACCACCTCGGCGTCCCGGTTGCGCCACTCGGGCACCAGCCCGCCGTCGTAGCGCCCGGCCTCCCGCAGGATCTTCTCCGCGGCTCCCGTCAGGGACTCGTCCTCGCAGTGCATCAGGCTGACCGAGTCGACGAGCGCGGTCTGCGTGAGGTGCTCCTTGAGCGCGGCGGCGTCGTGCCCCGGCACGCCGTGGGTGGTGCACGTGAACACCTTGAAGAAGGCGACGCCTGCGGCTGCCAGCTCCGCGACGACCGACGAGCGGCCCGGCCAGGCGTGCGCCGCGAGCCCGTAGTCGACGTTCGACCGGTCGAGCAGGTACTCCCGCTTGGCGTTCAGGTCGTCCACGCTCACGACCGGCTGGCCGTGGCTGTGCTCGATGATCGTGGTGACCCCGGACGCGGCCGCCGCGCTGGTGCCCGTGGGGAAGTCCTCCCGCTCCGTGCTCCCCGGGTCCATCAGGTGCACGTGCGTGTCGACCCCGCCGGGAAGCACCAGGAGCCCCCCGGCGTCCACGGTCTCACGGGCCGTGGGTTGTTCGGGTCCGACATAGCTGATCCGGCCGTCCTGCACGGCGACGTTGAGCCTGTTGCGTCCCTGTGCGGTCACCACGGTGCCGCCCGCGATGACGAGGTCCATGTCAGGCATCTCGTGCTCCTCCCCTTGTGCCGTATCGAGCTTCGCCGGCGGCTACGAGTAGCGCAGATCCGCGCTGCTGCCGAACCAGTCGGAGGAACCCGCCCCGGTGTTGACGATCAGGCTCTGCGTTCGGGTGTAGCCGCGGTAGGAGTCCCATCCGTTCTCCGAGCCGATCCCGCTGTCCTTCGAGCCGCCCCAGGGGGACGCGGGGTCGATCCGGTGGTGGTCGTTGATCCACACGATGCCGATGTCGAGCTGGTCGGCGACCCGGATGGCTCGTCCGACGTCCCGGGTCCAGACGGAGGCGGCGAGCCCGAACTCGCAGTCGTTCGCCTGCGCGACCGCGTCGGCCTCGTCCCGGAACGGACGGACCAGCGTCACCGGTCCGAAGACCTCGTCGTACCACAGGTCGTGTGCCGGGGTGATGCCTGCGACGACCGTCGGTTCGTAGAAGAAGCCGCCGGCGTACCGCGGGTCCTCGGGCACGCTGCCGCCGCACAGCACGACGGCGCCCTGCTCGCGGGCCCTGTCGACCGCCGCCGCGACCCGCTCCCGCTGCGGCCCCGAGACCAGCGGGCCGATCTGGGTCTCGGAGTCCAGGGGGTCGCCCAGCCGCAGCGCCCGCGTGCGGTCGACGAGCCGGTCGACCACCGCGTCGTACATGCTCTCCGCAACCAGTACGCGGGCTCCCTGCACGCAGGTCTGGCCCGTCGCGATGAACGCCGCGAAGAGCGCGCCCGCCACGGCGTCGTCGACGTCCACGTCGTCGAACACGATGACCGGCGCCTTGCCACCGAGCTCCGCGGTCACCGGGATCAGGGACCGTCCGGCGTTGCCCGCCACCACGCGGCCGGTATCGGTGCCGCCGGTGATGTCGAGCTTGTCGAGCCCCGGGTGCTCGGAGAGGAACCGGCCGGTCGTGGCGCCGAACCCGGTGACGGAGTTGACCACGCCGGGCGGCACACCCGCCTCCTCCAGCAGAGCCACGAGCGCCGAGGGCACAGCGGGGCCGAGCTCACTCGGCTTCACCACGATGGAGTTGCCCGCCGCGAGGGCGGCCGACAGCTTCTTCATCGTGATCAGCAACGGGTGGTTCCACGGGGTGATCAGCCCGGCCACACCGAGCGGGACCCGCCGCACCACGTTCAGATAGCCGGTGCCGAACTCCGGCGCCGTGCCCTCCGCGGACTGCGCCACCGCGCCGAAGTACTCCAGCCACTCCGGCAGGCGGCGCAGTTGGGCGCGCATCTCCCGCAGCGGTCGTCCGATCTGCAGCGTCTCCAGCCGGGCGTACTCGTCGATGCGGTCGGCCAGCAGCGCGGCCGCACGGTTGAGGATGCGGGCCCGGTCGCGGGGGCGCATGCCGCTCCAGCGCCGGTCCTCGAAGGCGGACCTGGCCGCGCCGACGGCGGCGTCGACGTCAGCGGCACCGGCGTTCGCGACCTCGCCGAGGTGCTCGCCCGTCGCAGGGTTGTTCAGCGGGAACGTCGCACCGTCCGCCGCCGGGACCTGCTTCCCGTCGATGTGCAGCAGGATGCGCTCGGGCATGTGTCCGTCCGTCACAGCTCGTCATCTCCTTGATGCCTGCCGAAGAGTCGTTCGGCGTTGCCGTGCGCGATCGCCTCGAGCTCGTGGGCGGACAGCTGCAGCCCGCCCAGCTGCTCGTCGAGCCCGCCGGCGCCCATGTCGAACGGCATGTCGGTGCCCAGCACCACCCGGTCCGAGCCGACCTGGTCGACGAGGAAACGGACCGCGGCGCTGCCGTGGGTCAGGGTGTCGTAGTGGAACCGCCGCAGGTACTCGCTCGGCGGATGCGCGGAGCCCCGCGCCTCGGGACGCACGCGGTGCCCGTGGTCGAGCCTGCCGATCTGGTAAGGCAGGTGTCCCCCGCCGTGCACCAGGACGAGGTCGAGGCCGGGCAGGGCGTCCAGCGTTCCGGAGAGGATCAGGCGGGACGCGCAGACCGCGGTCTGCCAGGGGTTGCCCTGCAGGTTGGTCAGGTAGAAGTCGCTCAGCGGCCCGGGCGTCGAACCGACGTAGTAGGGGTGGACCATCAGCGGCACGGACAGCTCGGCCGCCGCTGCGAGCACCGGGCGCAGGCTCTCGTCGTCGAGTTGCACGCCCTCGGCGTGCGGGCCCACCTCTGCTCCGCGGAACCCGAGCTCGATCACGCACCGGCGCAGCTCGTCGACCGCCGCGCGTGGATCCTGCAGCGGCAGGGTCGCCATGGCGGTGAACCTGCTCGGTGCCGCCGCCACCATGCCCGCGATCGCGTCGTTCACGATCCGGGCGGCCGCAGCGGCATCCGCAGGCTCGATCCAGTACAGGAACAGCGGCGGTGCGACGGACAGGACGGCGCTGTCGATGCCGCATGCGTCCATGGCCTTGAGCCGCATCTGCACGTCGTGGAACTCGGCGAGCAGCGGGTAGCGGTAGCCCTGCCGGTGCACCACCCAGGGCGATCCCTCCTGCTCCGCGATCGTGATGCCGTCCGGGGCGCCGCCGTCGTACATCGCGTCGACCAGCGTCTGCGGGATGACGTGGGCGTGCGTGTCGACGACCTTCATCGGGAGTCCCCGAGGGCTTCCAGCACGTCCTGAGCAGGCGCGACCCAGCCGAAGGCCTGCCGGATCACGGCCAGCGCGGCGTCGTGCAGGTGCCGGTCCATCGTGTCCACGCAGTCCTCCACCACCACCGGTGCGTAGTCGCGCGTGTTGGCCGCGACAGCGGTGGCCAGCACGCAGCTGTTGGTGTTCACGCCGGTGAGCAGCAACGTGTCGAGGGATCGGGAGCGAAGGACGTGGTCCAGGTCGGTGGCCACGAAACAGTCGTAGCGCTTCTTGCTGTCGATCACGAGGTCGTAGTCGGCCTCGTAGACCTCCGGCATCAGCTGCAGCCCGGGGCTGCCGGGCAACTGGTGGCGCATCGCATTGGACCGGCTGGCGCCGGTGTCCGCGACGGCCGCCCACCACGGGTTGGAAGCGATCTCCGCGGCGGACCGGTAGGAGGTGACGACGTGCACCACCGGCACACCCTGGTTGCGCACCTCGCGCAGGAACTCGGCGTTGGCCTTCGTGACACGCGCGGCGGCGTCGGCGGGAAGCGGCATCGTCGCCACCTCGGGATCGAGATGGCCACGGTGCAGGTCGATCGTCACGACGGCGGCGCGGCGACCGGACAGTGGGAGCGTCATGCGGATACGGCCTCCTTGGGGTGGGAACGACGTTCGATCTGCCCCGTGGGCAGCACGTAGTCCACGACGTCCTCGGCGGGCTTGCCGTCGACGCGGTCGCGGAGCCAGTCGGCGGCGTAGGTGACCCAGTTCGGCCCGAGCGCCACCGACGGGGTCGGCAGCGACAGCGCATGTCTGCCCTGCTGGTAGACGAGCATCGGAGCGGGGGCCGGACAGCGCGCTGCCAGGTCGTAGCTGTGTTCCATGGGCGAGAGCTCGTCCTCGTCGCCCGCGATCACCAGCCACGGCGCCGACATCCCGCCGATCAGCGGGCGCAGGTCGATCTGCTGCGCCATCTTGTCGAAGGCGGCCTCGTCACGCTCCAGGCCCGACATCCACATGTACCGGGCCTTGAACGACGGGGAGGCCATCTCGAAGATCATGTGACAGCCCGGCTCGTGGCAGACCAGCCCGACCGCCGACCCCCGCAGTGCCGGCTGGGTGGCGGCGATCTGGCTCATCCAGTACGAGCCGAAGGAGAGCCCGAAACCGACCATGCGATCGGCGTCCACCTCGGGGCGCTGCCGGCACCACTCGACGATCTTCTCGCCCGCCTCGACCCACGCCGTGGGGGTGAACTTCACGCCCCGCACCGGAGCCTCGCCCTGCCCCGGCCCGTCGAACGCGAGCACCGCGAACCCGCGCTCGAGGAACTTGTCGCCGTAGAGGTTGACGTTCAGCTCCTTCGGCGCGTCCATGCCGCCACAGGAGATGACGGTCGGCAGCGGGCCGCCGGTGTCGCCGCTGGGCAGGTGGAACCAGGCCGGGATGAAGCTGTCGCCGAAGGGGATCTCCACACGCTCGACGTGGTGGTCCGCCAGCTCGGCGTAGGCCTGGTAGCAGGCGTTCTTGCGGTCGTCGAGCGCCACGAGATCGGGACCGTCACGCCAGATCGGCCATTCCGCCGTGACGTAGAGCAGCGCGGCGTGGAAGAAGTTCTCGCGAGCGGTCACGGGGTTGGTGGCGGCCCGGGCCAGCCGCTCCCGACGCTCCGCGAGCTCGGTGAACACCGGCACCATGTCGGCGAACTTGTGGATGCGCGACTCCGCCACCCGGAAGTCCGGCGTGGCGTCGACACCCATGGGCCGCAGCGTGTAGGCCACCCGCGGCTGGTCCCATTCGAGGCCGTCGGTGCGCAGTACGGAGTCGGTGATCCAGCGTTGCTCGCGCCACCGGCGCGGGCCGATCTCGTGATCCATCGTCACAGTCCCCTCCACGGACGGTTTCATGACGCGGTCCGGGTTCGCGCATTCGCGAACCTGCCGACGTCGACGAAGAGCAGGGCGACCACCCCGACCAGCGGCAGCACCGCCAGCTGCCAGATCGCGGCTCCGCCCCAGCCCGTGCCGGCGACGAGCGCCGAGAACAGGTACCCGGCGAACGCCGCCGGAACGTAGAACGCGCTCACGTAGACGCCGGAAGCACGCCCGATCAGATGTGGCCGGACAGCGCGCTGCATCGCCGAGTAGATGTTGACGAAGAGGAAGCCGCTCGCGATCGCGCCCTCGGCGAACGACAGCACGTACTGGGCGACGGCTCCGGTGGGCCCGTTGAACAGCAGGTAACCCACCACCGCGCCGATCAACAGCGCCACGGTCATGAGGACGCGCTGGTTGACGCGGTCGCCCAGCCAGCCCGCCGGGATGCCCAGCAGCGCTCCGAGCCCGAACATGCTCGCGGCCAGCGCGGCCTGCCCGCTGCTCCAGTGCAGTTGGGTAACCAGGAACGTGGGGTAGAGCCCGATGTAGCCGTACATCGACATCCCCACCACCACGGCGGTCACGCCGAGCAGCACGGTGTTGCGGTTGTACAGCCGCGGCGGCACGTGCGCGACGTCCAGCGGCCGGTCCACGTCACCGGCCACCTCCTGCCGCTCGGTGAACGCTCTGCGGATCACCACCGCGATGAGCAGGCAGAACGCCAGACCGATCAGGCCGTAGACGAGGAACGGCATCTGCCAGTGCCCGGCGCCTGCCAGTTTGGCGCCGGCCAGCGGACCGACGAACCCGCCGAGCCCGTAGGCGAAGTTCAGGCTGCCGAGCGCCAGTGAGCGCCGGGCGAAGAAGTAGGCCCCGACCGCGGAGAACAGCGCGGCGTTCTGCAGCGCCTCGCCCACCCCGGACAGCGCCCGGTAGGCCAGCATGTCCCAGAACCCGGCGGCAACCATGGTGAGCAGCGTGAACACCGAGTAGATGAAGACGCCGAGGATGATCACCGACTTGCGCGACAGCCGGTCCAGCAGGTAGCCGGCGGGCACGCCGGACAGGCCGATCCCGAGAGTGAAGATCGTCGACAGCAGGCCGCCCTGTGCGAGCGTGAACCCGTAGTCGTGGCTGATCGGTGTCAGCAGGACCGGGAAGACCTGCCGGTCCATCGCATTGACGACGTAGGAGCCCGCCAGCACGACGAGGCCGACGAGGGCAACCGTTCTGGACAACCTTGCGGCGTCGGACGGCGGACGAACGGCCGGTTCTTGCACGTCGGGACGGGCCACGACACCACCACTTCTTCCCTATGAGCGCGAGCAATAATGCATCCTATAAAGTGCAGAGTACAGAGCGTCAACGTGGTGGGAGATGGGATGACGAAGCCGTGTCTGGCAGTGGGCTCACTGGGAGGCACGATCACGATGACCCGAGACGATGGGGACGGGCGCGGCGTCACGCCGTCCCTGACCGTCGCGGACCTGCTGGCGGCGGTCCCGGGCCTGGCGAACTCGACCGAGCTGCTGACCCGCACCCTCGCCACCGCGCCAGGTGCCTCGCTCGGCTTCGCCGACGTGCTCGCCGCGATGGACTGGGCTCGCCAGGCCGTCGATGACGGCGCCGCCGCAGCGGTTCTCGTCCAGGGCACCGACACCCTGGAGGAGACTTCCTACCTACTCGACCTGCACTGGGACCGGGAGCAGCCGCTCGTGCTCACCGGTGCGATGCGCTCACCCCGGCAGCCCGGGGCCGACGGCCCGGCGAACATCCTCGCCGCCTCGGCGGTGGCGACCGCGCCGTCATCGCGGGGCCTCGGAGTTCTGGTCACGATCAATGACGAGGTGCACGCCGCGAGGCGCGTCCGCAAGTCCGACGCCACCGCGCCCGACGCCTTCACCTCGGCGCCGTTCGGACCGCTCGCCCGCATCCACGAGGGGGCGGTCGTGTACGCGAACCGGCCCCGGCGGTGGGCTGCCCTACCCCGGCCCACCGGCTCACACGTGCCACGGGTGGCGCTGCTGGAGGCGAGCCTCGGCGACGACGGCGCCCTGCTGGAAGCCGTGTGCGACGCCGGATACGACGGCGTCGTGCTCTCCGCCTTCGGTGCCGGTCACGTGTCCGCGACGATGGCCGACGCTGTCTCCGCGGCGGTCGAACACGTGCCGGTACTGCTCACCAGCCGAACCGGGAGCGGCTCGGTGCTCTCCGGCACGTACGGGTTCCCGGGCTCGGAGCAGGACCTGCTCGCCCGCGGGGTCGTGTCGGCCGGCTGGCTGGACGCACACAAGGCCCGGATCCTGCTCTGGTCGCTGATCGCCACCGGCTCCCCGCTGCGCCGCATCCGCGAGGTGGTCGCCGCTCGAGGCGGGCACCCCGGTGGTCCGGGATCAGCTCTAGACTCCACGATGGACAGGTGGAGGAAGCGTGACTCTCAGTAACCTGAGGCCGGTCGGACGGTCCAGGACAGCGCATGAGTACGTACTGGGCACACTGCGTTCGGCGATCCTGGGCGGCACTCTCGCCGGGGGCACCCGCCTCGTGCAGGCCGAGCTGGCCAGCCAGCTCGGCGTGAGCACCACACCGGTCCGCGAAGCGCTGCGGGACATGGCCAGCGAGGGACTCGTGGTCTTCGACCCGCACCGTGGCGCGATCGTGCGGCCCCTCGACATGGAGGAGGTCCGCGAGATCTACGAGCTGCGGATCACGCTCGAACCGCTGATGGTGCGCCGGGTCGCCGACCTGATCACCGACGAGCAGCTCGACCGGGCCGACGGGCTCGCCGCGCGCATGCGCATCGAGACGAACGTGTCCACCTGGGTGGAGCTGAACCGGGAGTTCCACTCGGTGTTCAGCGAGATCGGTGAGGGCAGCAGGCTGGCCGGGATTCTGGCCAGCCTGCGCGACAGCGCCTCGGCCTACGTCAGCCTGTCGCTCGAGGCCCGGCCGGAGCAGGTGCCCCAGGCCAACCACGAACACGACGAGCTGGTCCAGCTCTACCGCGAGCGGGACGCCGAGGGCGCCGTCGAGCTCACCGTGGCGCACCTGCGGTCCACGCTCGCCGCGATCGAGGAGGCGCACGAGCGGGGCGGCATCCGCTGACGGGACGCGCTCAGAGCCCGCCGCGCGACACCAGCTGGCGCACGATCACGTTCCGCTGGATCTCGTTGGTGCCCTCACCCACGATCATCAGCGGGGCGTCGCGGAAGTAGCGCTCCACGTCGAACTCGGTGGAGTAGCCGTAGCCGCCGTGCACCCGGATGGCGTCGATGGCCACCTGCATCGCCGTCTCCGAGCAGAAGAGCTTGGCCATCCCGGCCTCGAGGTCGGCCCGCTCGGCGGAGTCGTAGCGCTGCGCGGCGTGCAGGAGGAGCTGGCGGGCCGCGGTGATCTTCGTGCCCATGTCGGCGAGGAGGTTGCCCACCGACTGGTGCTGCCAGATGGGCTTGCCGAAGCTCTCCCGCTCCTGGGCGTAGCGCAGGGCGTCGTCGAACGCCGCGCGTGCCACGCCGGTGGCCCGTGCGGCCACCTGGATCCGGCCGATCTCCAGCCCGCGCATCATCTGCGCGAAGCCACGGCCCTCCACCCCGCCGAGCAGCGCGTCCGCCGGCACCCGGCAGTCGTCGAAGGACAGCTCGCAGCTCTCGACGCCCTTGTACCCGAGCTTGGGCAGATCCGCGGAGACGACGAACCCCGGCACCTTCTCCACGAGCAACACGCTGATCCCGCTGTGGGCGGGCTGCGCCTGTGGGTCGGTCTTGCACAGCAGCGCGACCACGCCGGCGCGACGGGCGTTCGTGATCCAGGTCTTGCCACCGTTGATCACGTAGGAGTCGCCGTCGCGGCGCGCGACCGTGCGCATCGCCTGCAGGTCCGATCCCCCGCCGGGCTCGGTGAGCGCCATCGTGGCGCGCAGCTCGCCTGTCGCCATCCGCGGCAGGTAGCGCTTCTTCTGCTCCTCCGTGCCGTGGTCGAGCAGCAGCTTCGCCACGACGGTGTGCCCGCCCATCGCGCCGGCCAGGCTCATCCAGCCGCGCGACAGTTCCTCGGTGACCATCGCGTAGCACGGCGTCGACACGCGCACGTCGCCGTACGGCTCGGGGATCGCCAGCCCGAAGATCCCCAGCTGCTTCATCTGGTCGATCAGCTTCTCGGGATAGGTGTTGCTGTGCTCCAGCTCGCGCGCCACCGGCCGGACGTCGCGGTCCACGAAGTCGCGGACCGTCTCGACGATCGCCGACTCCTCGGCGTCGAGTGCGTGCATGCTCTCTGCGTCCCTTCCGCTGGCCGGCCTTCGCATGACCAGACAACCACGATCGCGCAGCGCGCGTCGGATGCCTGCCGCGCTCCGCGGTCGACCTCACCATCGGCCATCGTCACCAGCGGTTCCTGGCCGCAATCACCCGATGGCCACTACCCTCGAGATGGCTTCGCACTTGCAAGCCAGCGAGGTGGGATGAGTCGAAACGTCGACCTCGGGGCGTTCCCGCGGATTCGCCGTGCCCGGGATCTGAAATCCGGAAGTCGGCGCAGCTACGCGGCATCCAGCATGTGGAAGAGCAGCAGGAGCTGGGTGACCGCCAGCGGCCCGCTGCGCTTGCCCCAGCTGAGCAGGCCCAACCCGTCCGGAACATCGCCCGCCCGGTCGAGCAGTGCCCAGATCGCCTTCTCCAGGGTGCGGCTCTCCTCCTCGGCGACGTCGCCGTGCACGTGGAGCGTGTCGACCGGCCTGCCGTCGGTGTCGCGGCACAGCTTCAGGCGCATCGAGGGGTGGTCGGCCAGCACGCTGCTCAGGTCGGGGTGGCGGATGGTCGGCCGGAGCACGAGCTCCGCCGAGAGCGAGGTGGCAGGCAGGTCGTCCCGTGACGGGATCGGCGCGAACCGGACGACGATGTCGGCCTGGCTGCGCTGCGGCTGGATGTAGGCCTCCGACTCGGCGATCCGGCGGTTCATCTCGGCGAGCACCTCGGGCCGCGTGTAGCCCCGGGCGCGGACGTCTCGGGTCAGCTTCCAGCGACGGCGGATCCGCTCCGGCGGGTCGAGGTACACGGTGACGTCGAAGCACGCCCTCGCGAGCTTGCTGTACAGCGGGAACAGGCCCTCGACGATGATGTACCGATTCGGCTCCACCCGCTCCGACCGGCAGAACTCGCCGGTGCGGTGGTCGTACACGGGCTTGAGGATCGGCTGGCCGCTGGCCAGGAGCTGCAGGTGCTGCTCCATGATGTCGAGGTGGTTGCAGTCGGGGTGCAGCGCCGTGAAGGGCAGGTCGCGCCGCTCTGCCCGGTCGTACCGGTGGTAGTCGTCCACGCAGATCGACACGCAGTTGTCCGGGCCCAGTGCCTGCACCAGGCCGCGGGTGATGGTCGTCTTGCCCGACGCACTGTCCCCCGCGATCGCGATCATCACCGGGCGCGACACCGCACCGGCCCGCACGATCCGCAGCGCCTTGTCCACCACTGCATCCACCTGCCCCTCCGCCGCGCCCACCACCCTGGAATGGCGGCGCCGCTGCCGCAGTAGGAAGACGTTAGGCGGATCACGGCTCCTCCGGGTCCCCCGCACTGGGGGTACGGCGGGGGATGCCGTCGCGATGACGCCTCTGAAGAGGTGTTCGCCCGGATGCCGGGGCCCTATCGTCATGTGATGCCCGGCCCCTTGCGCATCGTCCTGGTCGACGACCACGAGATGGTGCGTCATGGGCTCAAGGCGATGCTGGCGCCGTTCCGCACCCGTGTCCAGGTGGTCGGTGAGGCGGAGGGCGCGGATGACGCGGTCCCGCTGGTCACGGACCTGGACCCGGACATCGTGCTCTCCGACGTCCGGCTGAACGGGGCGAGCGGCCTGGACCTGTGCAGGCGGCTGCGCGAGGAGCGGGCCGAGCGCCGGGTGGTGCTGCTGTCGGTGTACGACGACGAGCAGTACCTGTTCCAGGCCATGCGTGCCGGAGCAGCGGGCTACCTGATCAAGCGGATCACCGGGGAGGACCTGGTGCGCCACCTCGAACTGGTGCACGCCGGGGAGACCGTGATCGACCCGGGGATGGCCGGGCGCGCGGTCGCCTCCGCGGCACGGCTGCACAGCGGGGAGTTCTGGCCAGGCGCCCGCCACGGCCTCACCCACCGCGAGAGCGAGGTGCTGTCACTGATCGTCAGCGGCCTCTCCAACCGGGCCATCGCCGGCCGCCTGACGGTCGGGGACGAGACCGTGAAGAGCCACCTGCGCTCGATCTACCGCAAGCTCGCGGTGAACGACCGGGCCGGGGCCGTGGCCGCGGCCCTGCGCGAGGGCATCTTCCAATGACGGGCACGCGGCGTCCCACCCTGGGCGATCTCGCAGACCTCGAGGCGGAGAACGCGCTGTTGCTCGCCATCGTGGAGGCCACGTCGTCGGGACCGGACGTCGAGCCCCTCGCCGCCGCGGTCGCGCGGTTGATCGTCGAGGCCACCGCCACCGACGTCTGCTTCGTGCACGTTCTCGACGACGCCGAGCGCTCGCTCACCCTCGCAGGCGCCACCCCGCCGTTCGACGCGCAGGCGGGCCGCGTGCGGCTGCCGATCGGCACGGGAGTCGCGGGCTGGGTAGCGGAGCACGGGCAGCCCGCCGTGATCGTCGACGACAAGCACGCCGACCCCCGTTACGTGCCGATCGCGGCGTTGCGCGGCGTCGACTACACCTCCATGGCCTCGGTGCCGATGACCAGCGATCTCGCCGGTCTGGTCGGTGTGCTCAACGTGCACACGGTGGTCCGTCGCGAGTTCACCGCCCGGGACATCCGGTTGCTCACCTCGATCGGACGGCTCGTCGCGGGAGCCCTGCACTCCGCGCGGCTGCATCGCAGGCTCGTCGCCCGGGAGCGTGCCAACGAGCGGTTCACCGAGCAGGTGATCGCCGCCCAGGAGACCGAACGGCGGCGGCTCGCGGGCGACATCCACGACGGCATCTCCCAGCGCCTGGTCAGCCTCGGCTACCACCTCGACGCCGCGGCAGGCACGCTGCGCAGCGACCCGGCGTACGCGGAGCAGCAGCTGATCCTGGCCCGCGAGCTCGCCGACATCACCGTGGACGAGGCACGGGTCGCCATCGGTGGCCTGCGTCCCCCGGTGCTGGACGACCTGGGGCTCGCCGGGGGTCTGACCAGCCTCTCCCGTACGGTGCCCGACCTCGACTGCGAGCTGATCCTCGGTGACGAACGCCTGCCCGAGCACGTCGAGATCGCGCTGTACCGGATCGCGCAGGAGGCCCTGCAGAACGTGCAGAAGCACGCCAGGGCCACCCGCGTCGAGCTGCGGTTCGCAGTACGGGAGGGCACGGTCCGGCTCGAGGTCAGCGACGACGGGTGCGGGTTCGACACCGGGGTGGGCGGCTTCGAGGCGCGCGACCCGCAGCCGGAGGCCTCCGGCTACGGGATGCGCAGCATGGCCGAGCGGGCCGAGCTGGTGGGCGGCACGCTGACGGTGCGCTCGCGGCCCGGTTCGGGCACCACCGTGACCGTCACGGTCCCGGCCACCCCGGTCGCCCCCACCTGATCCGCTCAGCGCCTGGGCGGCGGAGCGCTCCAGCCCAGCTCGGGCCGGGCCAGCAGGTGGGTCACGAACAGGTCGGTGCCCGCCGTGGCGTGCGGGTGGCTCACCACGTGCCACGGGCGGTTCAGCGGTGTGCCCGGCATCGGCAGCTCCACCAGGGCCCCGGCCTCGAGCTGCCGCTCCACGGCCTGGCGGGACACCAACGTGACACCCAGACCGGCCTCGGCCGCGGCGATCACCGCGCCCGGCGAACCGAGCACGAGCCGTGGAGGGTCGGCGCCCGCCGCCGCGAGCAGCGCCTCGCACGTCTCGCGGGTGCCGGAGCCCGCCTCACGCATCAGCCAGGTCGTGTGAGCGGGCGAGAAACCGGCGGCGAGCGACGGCGGGCCGACCGCCAGCAGCGTGTTGGGGCTGACGGCCCGGATCCCGGCCGCGAGCTCGTCGGGGGGACGTCCGGCGAGCACGAGGTCGACGTCGTGGTGGGCGAGCAGCGGCCACACCCTGGCCCGGTGGGCAACCTCCAGCCGCAGCGTGACCCGCGGGTGCTGGCCACGGAACGAGGCGAGCATCGCCGGAAGCACGTGCTCCCCCGCCGTGGTGACGGCGGCCAGCCGCAGCAGCCCTCGCTCCGGATCGGCCTCGCCGCGCGCGGCCGCCATCGCCTCGTCGTGCAACCCCAGGATCCGGCGGGCGTAGCCCGCGTAGCGTTCGCCGGCCGGGGTGAGCAGCACCCCTCGGCCGTTGCGGCGCACGAGCGGCACGCCCACATCCGCGGCGAGCGCGCTGACCGCGGCCGAGACGGAGGACTCCGTGACCACCAGGCGTTGCGCGGCCGCGCGTACCGAGCCGGTGTCGGCCAGCTCGACCAGGGCCCGCAACCTGGCGTTCGTGGTCACTCCCGCATGGTCCCCGCGGAACAGCCACTGCGGTACCCCCGGGTAGCGGCGCCTGGCGCCGCGGAACCTTGAGCAGATGGTTGAGGGTGTGCTGACGACTCTTGATGGACGGCGGCAGGTCCGGGCCCCATGGTGGAGCAGCGCCGGGGCAGCCCTCCCCGGGCGAGGGGATGGTGAGGGTGCCTGTGACGGGAGACGGTCGCCGCCCGGCCGCTCGGCTGCGGGACGGCGCAGGTGCGGAAGCGAACGCCGCCGCCGACGAACTAGCTGTGCTGGTCGGCGCCGCACTGGCGATGGGCGAGCCGGAGATCGGGCAGCGGCTCGTCACGGTCATCGTCGAGCCCGGTGCGTGGTGCCACGCCCTGGGATGGGCACGCGACGATCTGGGCTGCTCGTCCTTCGACTATCTCTGCGGTGTCGAGCAGCACGACTCCGCCGCGATCCTGGTGACCGCCCATCTGCACAGTCCGGGAGGACGTAACCACGTGCTCGTGCGCACGCTGGTGCCCGCCGACCGGCGCCGGCTGCCCAGCGCGACCGGCCTGTTCCAGGTCGCGCAGCGGCACGAGCGCGAGACGCACGAGTCGGTCGGCGTGCTCTTCACCCGGCAGCCGGACGTGCGCCCGCTCCCCACTCCGGACGGCGACGAGGACCCGTGCGCCCGTTCGGTGACCGAGGTCAGACCCGTGCGCTCGTTGCGGCCGGCAGGGGCTGGTCGGGCTCCTGGTAGCGGTACTTCCCGCCCCGCAGCACCGATGCGACCGCGGCCACCAGGCACGCCACCGCTGCGAACCCGAGGGCCAGCGTGAGGCCTGCAGCGAACGGCCCGGAGATCAGCTCCGGGAAGAACGCGCGTCCGGTGAGGAACTGAGCGTCAGCAGGCGGAAGCGCCCCGAGCACCTGCGGCCCGAGCAGGTTCTGGATCGGGTTGTCACCGAGCAGCGCGGCGAAGAGCGTGCCGACCGGCGGTAGACCGGCCACGCGGTTCGCGACGTCGGCGGGCACACCGTGCGCGATGAGACCGGTGGACAGCGCGCCCGGCAGCGTCCCGGCGAGGCCGATGATGAGCAGCGAGAAGAACACCCCGATCGACAACACCGTCGCCGCGTTCTGGAAGGTCGAGGTCATACCGGCGCCGACCCCGCGTTGCGAGGCCGGCAGGCTGTTCATGATCGCGGCCCGGTTCGGTGAGCTGAACATCCCCATCGCCAGCCCGTTCAGCACGAGGAGCAGCGCGAAGACCCGGTAGTCGAAGTCGACGGGCACGAGGTCGAGCAGGATGAAGCTGAGAGCGGCGAGCACCATCCCGCCGGTCGAGAAGGCGCGCGCCCCGAACCGATCCGACAGAATTCCGGACACCGGACCGGCCACGAGAAAGCCCACGGTCAGCGGCACCATGTAGATACCGGCCCACAACGGCGTCTGCTCGAAGTCGTAGCCGTGCTCGGGCAGCCAGATCCCCTGCAGCCAGATGATGAGGATGAACTGCAGCCCACCACGGCCGAGTGCAGCGAGCAGGTTGGCCACGTTGCCTGCGGTGAAGGCGCGTGACCGGAACAGCGACATGCGGAACATGGGCTCCGGCACACGCCTCTCGATCGCCACGAAGCCGGCCAGCACCACGATGCCGCCGATGATCAGACCGAGCACCGACGGGCTCGTCCAGCCCATGACGTGCGTGCCATAAGGCTGGATGCCGTAGGTGATGCCGGTGAGGAGCGCGACGAGCCCGACCGCGAACGTGACATTGCCCCACCAGTCCAGCTTCGCGGGGACGCGGACACCCGTCTCGCGCAGCTTGTAGTAGGCCCAGACCGTCCCGAAGACGCCGACCGGCACCGACACCAAGAAGATCCAGTGCCAGTTCAGCGGCGCGAGCACCCCGCCGATGACGAGCCCGAGGAACGACCCGGCGATGGCCGCCACCTGGTTGACCCCCAGCGCGAGTCCGCGCTGGTCGGCGGGGAAGGCGTCGGTCAGGATCGCGGTGGAGTTGGCCAGAAGCAGGGCGCCCCCGACGCCCTGCAGCACGCGCATGCCGATCAGCCAGATGGCGGCGGCGTCACCATGGGTCCAGGTGACCGCGAGCAGCACGGAGAAGATCGTGAAGACCGCGAAGCCGAGGTTGTACATGCGGGTGCGCCCGAACATGTCGCCGAGCCGGCCGAAGCTGACCACCAGCACAGCGGTGACCACCAGGTAGCCCATGATCAGCCAGAGCAGGTAGCTGATGTCGGCCGGCGCGAGCGGGTCGACGCCGATCCCGCGGAAGATGTCCGGCAACGCAATGAGCAGGATCGACATGTTGATCGTCACGATCAGCACGCCGAGCGTGGTGTTCGAGAGGGCAACCCACTTGTAGTGGCCGGCCGCGGAGTTCGTTAGCATTACGAACAATATACGCCGGGGACGCGAACGCCCGCCCCCGTGGCGCGGTCAGTGAATGCGGAGGATGCGCGTGGTGACGACGGCCGTCGCTGTGAGCACCGCAACCCCGGCGAGCTCCAGGACCAGCGTGGTCGGCACCAACGGTGTCGTGAGCTCGTCGACGAACCCGAAGAGACCCACGGTCAGGGCGAGCGTGAGCGCACCCAGGGTGCCGGCGATGAACAGGCCGCCCAACGCGGCGGTCAACGGGACGTGCCGCGGCCGGACGGCGACCATCGCGGCCGCCAGGAACAGCGCCCCGGCAGCATTGGCCAGGAACGACACACCGATCCGCGGAATCGCCCCGTATCCGACGAACCAGAGCAGGAGGTGGCTGCCGCCCACCGCGAGGAGCAGCGCGGCACTCAGTCCGCGGCCGAGGAGCAGGACGACCCGATCCATCGGGTTGGTGGTGCCGCGCGACGGTCGCGCCAGCTCCTCCGGCCCCCGCGGTTCGGGTTCGCCGGTCGACGGCGACAGCCAGGACACGGCGGTCATCCGACTGCGGCGCAGCGCGCTGAGCAGGCTGGGGCGCGCCGCAAGGTCCGCCCCGTCGAGATCGAGGGGACACCGAGGTGGGCGCGGTACATCTGGACCTCCTGATCGCCGGGTGGCGCCCGGCGGCGCCCTGCAACCCACATGTGATCACGAAGTTCCGAGGCGGAAGGTTCATCGGAACCCCATGTGCTTCGGATCCCATCGGCAAAGGACTGAAGCCGTGGTCGCCGCCGGGAAGACGCCGGGCCGAACGACCGGCTATCGGAATCGCCGGTGATGATGCAACTCACAGCCCGAAAGGCCGGATCGTTGCGTCCGACGCCGTTCGGTGGCGTCGATCATGCGGAACAGCCCGCCGACAGCGGGCGATCAGCCCCGCGACCACCGCCACCACCACAGCCGTCGACGTTCTCCGCATCCGCCCACGTCACCGGGCCTCCTGCCCGGCACCGGCCGCGGCGACGACCCGCGGCGTCCGGTCGCGTCCCGGCGTGGCGCCTGGTTGCACCATTCAGCGGGATCGACACAGCGCAGCAGGCTCAACAGGGGCATCAGCTCCGCAATCTCCCGGCGACAGTCCGCGCAATCGGGGAGATGACGGTCGAACGCGGCACGCTCCGACTTCACGAGACTGCCGACCAGGTAGGCGCCCAGCGAGAGGCAGACGTCGTCATCCTCTCCGCTCACCACGCCACCGCTCCGCGGAAGACATCTGACCGCACCACGTGCCCCCTGACGGTTCCCGGTGTCGTCCGGTTCACTGGGATCCCTGCATGTGGCCCAGACCATCGCCACAGATCGCGATCCCCCCGGCCAGTCAAAGCGCGCCGTCGACGCGCGGGGCTCGCAACCCCGCCCGACTGCTCGGGGGATCGTCCGGAAATCTCGGCAGAATCGCCGCCGCACCCCGAGCATAAAACTGCATGAATATCCATGGTCCAGCACGTAACAGACAAACAGGACCAGTTCGACAGAACAATGATCGAGATTTACTCAACGCTCTCCCGAGCTATACGTCGCGCCTATCCGAAGATGGCTTCGATTTACATAGCACAAGCTAACGAAGCCCGTCGCTCCGGACTTTCTCCGAGGTGGATGTCGATATTGTGGATAGACTGTGCACGTGCCGGCCAAGAAAGACGCCACCCGGAGCGATAATCGTCTTCAGAACAGAGATCCGAGAGCCGCGGCGGCGCTCATGCGGCACATCCACGATCAACACGGCCGGGCACTCTGGTCGTTCGCCATGCGGCTCACCAGGGGCAATACCAGCAAAGCCGAGGATGTCGTCCAGGAGACGATGCTGCGCGCCTGGCGCCACCTCGACGCGCTCGAGGAGAGCCGCGGCTCTCAGCGCACCTGGCTGTTCACGGTCGCGCGGCGGATCTCCATCGACGAGTGGCGGTCACGTGGGCAGTTCGTCGAGTTCACGGTGGACGTCGTCCCCGAGGTGATCGCGGAGGACACGATCGACCGGGCCGTCCAGAGCTGGACCGTTGCCGCGGCGCTGAACCGGCTGTCACCGGAGCACCGCACGGCATTGCACGCGTGCTACTTCCACGGCCACACGGTGCGGGAAGCCGCACGGGAGTTCGGGGTACCCGAGGGCACCGTCAAGTCACGGCTCTACTACGGCCTGCGTGCGATGCGCGCCGAACTGGAGGCCGCGGGCGAGTTGGCGAGCACCTCGAGCGCGCGCTCGACGAGTCACACGTGACCCGGCGCCGCGACCGCCCGAGGTCATCGGGGCTGGGGAATCGCGGCCTCGGCAGCGGCCGTCGCCTTGTTCACGATCGTCCGGGCGGCGGCGGAACCCGCGTTCGCCGGGTTCTTGCTGAGGATCGCCACGACGTACCGGTCGTCGCTGCCCAGCACGCCGGTGGTGTGGAGGTCGAAGTCGGAGTTGATCCACATCCACCCCTGCTTCGCCGCCACGTTCGACTGCCGCGGGGGTGCGATCAGGCCGAAAGCCTGGTCGAACCCGTCGGCCCCCTTGTCCTGAGCATGGCCGAGAGCGTTCATGATCATGTTGCGGCTGGCCGGGGACAATGACCGCAGCACGTAGTTGTAGACGGCGGTCACATCGCGAGCGGAGATCTTGGTCTCGCCCCACTGCGACGGATCGGCAGGCGGCTGGCTGTCCTTGAGGCCCACCAGGCTGATCGTCTGCGACACCGTCTCGGCCCCACCGAACTTCACCCAGAGCGCATCCATCGCATTGTCGTCGCTGGCGACGAGGGCCCGCTGGATGTCGTCGCGGTCGGTGGCCGACAGCGTCAGTTTCCCGGCGTCGACCCTGTGCAGGATCGCGACCACGGTGTAGAGCTTCACCACCGACGCCGAGTAGAACCGGGTCGTCCCGTCGGTGCCGAGCGCGAGCATCCCGGTCTTCCGATCGAGGACTGCCGCCCCGATCTGGGTGCGTGGGTTGGCCGCCTGGACGGCATCGACCCGCTGCACCGCACTGTCCACGGCGGCCGACGACGCCGCCGCCACGCCGGCGGTGTCACCGGCATTGAGAGCGGGCATCGCCACGGGCGCCATGGCAGTCCGTGACGCGACCGATCCCGGGCTTGCGTCTGCGACACCCGCGTCCGTGCGGCCCTCCAGCAAGAAGGCACCCGCACCGAGGAACACGGCCAGAGCCACCACGAGCAGGGCGGACCTCTTCGGTGTGCTTCGACGTTTTCCTTCCACACCTTGATGACGTTGGGCGACGTCTGTCCGTTGCCGTTCGCGGAATCTTCACAGGAGATCAACAGCTTTCTACAACTCACAGTGATGCGCGTCGCAGAGCCTTGAATTCGCCGCTCATGCGAGGGGTCGCATAAGCGAGCCAGGCAGGGCGGCGCAAACCCCGTAGCCCGGACATTCAGCGAATCCGACATTGCCGTGACAGGGATCATAGATCATCCGGACCCGAACCAGGATCACGCTCATAGCATGAGCCGCAAGAGTGCACGTCGAGCCGGACCGGACCCTGGTTGACACATGAGCGAGAATGCGCCGCGCGACCTCGGGCGAGCGGGTTCACCGCCCGTCGTCGCGGCTTCGGCGAGCATGGCACAGAAATGCTTCTCCGCTTTCTATCCAGCGCGGTTCGACATTCTCGGTGAGCGCCGGTCCGGCGCGGTGCATCGCTTCAGCCGGATCGGGCCGATCACGATGGGTGACATCACTTACGGCCGGGACGTCCGGCTCGAGCTCGACGAGCTCGGATCGAGCTACCACGTGAACCTCCCGGTCGCCGGCCGTCTGGAGTCCCGGCACAGGGGGGTGGAGGTGGTGGCGACGCGGGAGCGGGCCGCGGTGTACCGGCCCGACGGCGAGGTCATCCTCACCCGCTGGGCCGCTGACTGCCGGCAGTTGTGCGTGAAGCTCGACCGGGTAGCGGTCGACCGCACGCTGGAAGGCCTCCTGGGGCGTCCGGTCTCCGGGCGGATCGCGTTCGCCGCCGCCATGGACATCAGGAGCGGCGCCGCCCGAAGCTGGGCACAGTTGCTCCTCACGCTCAACGACCAACTTGCGTGCAGCGACAGCATCGTTCGGCAACCACTGGTCGCCGCCCCCCTCGCGGAAGGCGTGGTGCGAGGGCTCCTGCTGGCCGCCGAGCACCCCTATTCGCAGGAACTGAGCACGCCGGCGGAGCCCTGCCGTCCGTCGGCGGTTCGATCGGCGATCGACATCATGGAGACCGATCCGCAAGCGCCCCTGACCACCCCGGTGCTCGCGGCGAGGTGCCACGTCAGCGTCCGCACGCTGCAGGAGGGCTTCCAGCGCCATGTCGGCATGTCGCCGACGACGTACCTGCGCCGGATCCGGCTCCGCCGGGCACACGAGGAGCTCCGCGCGGCCGACCCCTCCCACACGACCGTCGCGACCGTCGCGCACAAGTGGGGTTTCACCCACCTCGGCCGCTTCGCCGCCGCTCACGAAGGGGAGTTCGGAGAGCTGCCTGGGGAGACGCTGCGCGCAACCCGGTGACCATCGGGCACCTCAGCGCTCGACGTGCAGGCGCTCGCGCCGCCAGCCGGCCGGCGTCGTCCCGTACTGCCGCCGGAACGCCCGTTCGAACGTGCCGCGGTCGAGGATCCCGACAGCAGCCGCGACGCCCGACACCCCGAGCCGCGAGTACCTCGGGTCGGACAACATCGCCCGGGCCGCCAATAGCCGCTCCTCGCGAAGGTAGGCACCAGGCGTGGTCCCGATCCGTTCGAACAGGCTGTACGCGTGTCGGACCGACACGTGGTGGCGCCGCGCCAGCTCCTCGACCCGCAGGTCCGGGTCCGCCAGGTGCTCGCGGACGTGCTTCCGCATCATCTCGAGCAAGACGTCATCAGGGCCGTCGCCGCCCGGCACGGAAGGCGTCACGTTCTGCAGCACCATCGCGAGCAACTCGATCGCGGCCCGTCCGGCGTCCAGCCGCTGCCGCGCGGTGAGCTCGTCGGCCACCTCGTACAGCCGGCCGAGGTAGCCGGACAGCAGCTGCATGGCCGGCGCCGCGGGATCCGCGCAGCGCGCACACGCCTCGGTGATCTCCGCGGTGCGGAGCGGGAGCACCTCACGGGAGAACTGCAGGTTGAGGCACACAGTGTCGGTCGACGAGACCCGCTCGTAGCGGCTACGGGCCTCGATGAGCACTCCGGTACCGGCCGCCAGTTCGACGACGCGGTCATGCTGGCGGACACGGCTCCGGCCGGCCATGTGTATCAATATGACCATCTGGCTGTCGGCCGACGCGCTCGCTGCCATCCGGTCGGTCCGGAGCGTCGACATCTGCCCCCAATGCGTCCGATAGAGCGTGAGGGTCCGGCCCAGGTCCTCGAACGCCGTTCGCCCGCGGAAGTCGGGACCCGTCCGGGTGATCACCGGTATGAAGAACTCGCCGGCGACGTCTTCCATCTCCTCACCGGAGTAGTAGTCGAGGATCTGCACGCGCCCGAGGCTAGTTCCGGGACATCCGCCCAGGTAAGAGCACTGCGAGTGCTCTTGGTGCTACCAGGATTGCTGTACCCGGCGTCGACTAATCACGGGCGACACAACCCGGCGGCTGCCTACCATCCGCCGGTGACAGTGGACTCGGACGCCCCGGAGACCTACCTGGGCCAGGACGCGGTCGTCGACTTCGGCCGGCCGGAAATCAGCGAGCTCGCGAGTGGCCTCCGCTCGCACCACACGGACGACGTGGACTTCGCCCGAGCCGCCTTCGAGCATGTGCGTGACAAAATCCGGCACTCGTGGGACGCGCAGGACCCTCGCGTGTCCATCAGCGCATCGGACACGCTCGCTCACGGCACCGGTCTCTGCTTCGCGAAGGCCCACCTGCTGGCCGCCATCCTTCGATCCCAGGGCATGCCCACCGGCTTCTGCTACCAGCGGCTGACCGACGACGGGGCCACGTTCATGCTGCACGGGCTTGTCGCCGTGTTCCTGAACGGGAACTGGCACCGGCAAGACGCCCGTGGCAACAAGCCCGGCATCGACGCCCAGTTCTCACTCGGCGAAGAACGCCTGGCCTGGTCGGTCCGCCCGGAGCTCGGAGAACGGGACTACGACCGGGTCTTCGCCACTCCGAGCCGGAAAGTCATCGAAACCCTCGAAGCAACGAAAAACATTCTCGACCTCTGCCGCGGCGGACTCCCCAGCGATCTCTGACGCGACACCGACCTCCGAGGTTTCAGGGCAGGAAATCGGCCACCCGAATCGTTCTGTCGATCTTGCCCAGGATCGGGCGGCCTACATCAAGAAGCTTGAGGTGATCACGGAGCAGGACGCGCTGACACGCCGCATAGCCGACGTCCGTCGCCTCCTGAGCCGGGCCGCGCCATCCACACTTGCAGGCAGGAGCGTAGGCCGTGAATGTCTGCTCTGCACACCGCACGACATCCGTCCAGCTGTCGCTGTATGTTCCGTTGCGGTACCGACCCGCCACGTAACCCTCGTGCCCGTCAGTACGCAGCATCTGGCCATCTTCCATCCTGGGCGTTGCAGGACAAGAAACTCGGCCGCATCTCACCCCCTCGGTCCAGTGCCCGTGTCGAACATCTGTTCCGGTTCGAAAGAAGATCGACAACCCGCGCGAACAGCTCTCATGAGGCATCCCGGATCTCGGGCAGTGCTCGGGGATCGCCGCACGGCCGGCCGTCGTCGGCTGCACCCGTCGGCACAGCTCATATCGCCAATGCATCGGCCGGATTCGAAAGCCGCCTGACCGAGGCACTCGACAGCCGGCCATGGTTCCCGGAGGACTCATCGACCGAGAACGTCAGCCTGAGCGCGAGTAGAAGCAGCACCAGACCGATCGGAATTCGCGGGTCGAGGCTGAGAAACCTAACGGGTCCCCCGAATAAGGAGTCGTCACGATGCCCCAGGCCGCACCGATGCCAGAGCCTTCTGCACGAAGAGTCAGGGCTCAGGGAGCTCACCTGGTCGGGAGCGTTCCGCTGGAGAGCGCCGCTGCGGTGTTCCATGCGGCCGGCGAGGTTCTGCCTGAGCACCTTCGGCGCATCTCCGACGGGGAGACCGGAGTCCGCAGCGGCTGGATCGACTGGCAGGCGTCGGTCTTCCGGAGCCAGCCCGACCTGGTGGAGACGGAGGCTACCGGTGCCGACGGGAAGTACGGGTCGCGGTTGCGCGCCCGCTTCTTCCCGCGGCCCGGCGTCGACCCGGCCCAGCTGCGGTTCGGCGCGCTGGGCTACGCGGATCATGCGCTGTGTTCGTACGTGGAGTTCCGAGCAGCCCGGGACGCAGGCGTCATCCCCCGCCACTGGCGCTTCATGGTGGCGATGCCGACGCCGTTGGCGCCGGTCAACCGGTTCATCGAGGCCGACCACCGTGCCGCGTTGGAACCGGCGTACGAGGCGGCGATGTTGGCTGAGCTCGCGACGATCGCCGCGGCCGTCCCGCACGAGGATCTGGCGGTCCAGTGGGACGCCCCGCACGAGATCGGGATGTGGGAGGGCCTCTTTCCGCCATTCTTCGACGGGGATCCCCGGGTGGAGACGGTCGCTCGGCTCGCCCGGCTGGCTGCCGCCGTTCCCGACGAAGCGGAGCTCGGCTTCCACCTGTGCTACGGCGACGCGCAGCACCGCCACTTCGTGCAGCCGAAGGACACCGGAATCGCCGTCGCCCTCGCCAACGCGATCGCGGAGGTGGCGGCGCGACCGATCAATTGGCTGCACCTCCCGGTGCCGCGTGACCGCGCCGACGATGAGTATTTCGCGCCGCTCATCGGTCTGCGGCTGCATCCGGAGACCGAGCTCTACCTGGGACTCGTCCACCTGACCGACGGCACGGAGGGCACGCGCGAGCGAATCCGCACTGCGAGCCGGTACCTCGACGCGTTCGGGGTGGCGACGGAGTGCGGCTTCGGCCGCAGGCCCCCCGAGGACGTCCCGGCGCTGCTGCGCATCCACCGCGACGTCGCGAACCCTGGCCCTGTACCCAAGTTACCGCCGCCTGTTTGACGTTCCCGTATATCGAGTCTCGGGAGAATGGTGGCAGGGAGAGCGCGACATGGAACCGCAAATCCGCGCACTCCCCGGCCTTGCCGACCTCGGCTGCAGTCTCTTGCCGACTGATCAGGTCTCGGGGTAACAGCCAAGTAGCATGGTCGAATGCCTGATGCGTTCCTTGATTTCGTTGACGACGAGGCAATGACCCTGGACACGCTGAATCCGGAAGCCCCGCTCGACGACCTGGAGCCGCTGGCCATACGGCTGGCCGATGCGCGAGTGGTGGCCATCGGCGAAAGCTCGCACCTCGTACGCGAGTTCTGCCTGCTGCGCCACCGGTTGACGCGGTTCCTGGTGGAGCGGATGGGGTTCACCGTCTTCGGCATGGAATCGGGGTTCAGCGAAGGACTTACCGTGGACGACTGGGTACGCGGCGGTCCCGGTGACCTGCGGACGATCGCCGACGACGGGATCACGTACACGTTCGGGCGGTGCGCGGAGTTGCGTGCGCACCTGCAGTGGATGCGGGAGGCCAACGCCGCCGGGGTGACGCCCGTGCGATTCTTCGGGATCGACGTACCGGGTTCCGCGGCGTCCCCGCTGCGGGCAATGGAGAACATCGGGCGTTACCTGAGCGCGGTTGACGGCGACGCGGTGGTCGCCGTCGAGCGGCTCGTCGTGCTGATGGAGAAGTTCGCGGGCGAGCACCCGCTGCCGGTGTACGCCGCGTATGGCCAGGTCGCCCAGGCCGAGCGTGACGGGATCACGGCGATGCTCGCGGAGCTGACGACCCGGTTCGACGCGCTGCAACTGGAGTACATGTCGGCCGGTGGCGTCGAGTTGTACGAGGTCGCACGGCGCGAGTTGCGCCTGGCCTGCCTGCTGGACCAGTCATTGCGGAGCACCGCTGCGCGGGTGGCCGGTGATAGGGCGCACCCGAAGGTGGCCTCACGCGACCGTGGCATGGCCGAGACGGTGTTGTGGCTGCTCGACCGGTTCGGGCCGGACGCGAAGGTCGTCATCGGTGCGCACAACAGTCACATCCAGCGGATCCCGGTCGTCACGCCGTCGTTCTCGCTGTCGGCGATGGGGCACCACCTGGCCAACCGGTTGGGCGGCGACTACGTGGCGGTGGCGGTCACCAGCACCGTCGGCCGTACGGTGACCCGCCGGGCGAACCCGGACCGACCGAGCGGTGTCGAGATCGTCGGAGTCGACCTCGATCCGGCGCGCGAGGGCAGCGTGGAGGCGGCGTTTGCTCCGCTGCCGGGGCTGCGGGCGGTCGACCTGCGCGGGGCACGAGGACGGCTGGCCGGTCCCGACCGCATCCGGGTCATGGACACCTATCAGGAGGTACGGCTGCTCGACGCCTACGACCTGGTGGTGAACGTTCCCGAGACCTCGACGACCGAGCAGGTGACCGGCTGACCGAGAACGTGCCATTTCGAGCGGGCGTCAGGCGCGCAGTAGCGCTCGTCTCTGCCCGAGCAGCCCGTGATCGCACCGAATTGGCGCCGCAGATGACGCAGACTACGGCGCTCAAGCCCGCGGCCGGCGCAGGATCGCTCACGCCGGCCGGACCCCAGCGCCTTAGCGCCACCGCGGTTGTCGGCTACTTGACGCATCGGCTCGGAGCCTGACTGTTGCGACCCTGGCCGCAGGGTCGGGAGGACGCTTCGCGGACAGCCCGCATCTCAGATGTCGGTGGTCGGCGGGCCGTCAGCCCCGAGCAGGAGGCGCCCGTAGATCTCCCTTCCGACATCAGGGGAGACGTGTGCGTGCCTACCGGCGATCTCGGCATCACGCCAGATCCTGCTAAGGACGTTGGAGTCCGCGAAGGAACCGGCACCGTTGGCGGTGAGAAGTGATCCGATCCCCGCTGAGACGAGTTCAGCTATCGTGCCGATGTCGTTACGCATGCGGCCGCGACGCAACAGTCCGAGGTGCTCGTGACGTGCCGCCGCAGTATCGATTTCATGACACATCCGCTGCATCAGCAGCTCAGCCAGATCGAACTTGGTGAGCGCCTCGGCAACTCTCAGCTGGTGTGAGGGAGAATTCCTGGCGGCGTTGTACGCCGTGACCGCAACCTGTTTCTCCGGAAGTCCCGCCAGCGTCAATTCAGTCGCATGTCGGGCAAGTCCGATCTGAGGGCCCACGAGCACGATTGCGGCAGCAGGCAGGAACGCCATGTTGGCGTTCCTCTCGGCTGATTGGTGAGGAGTTGCGAATCTTCCCTCGAGCATGTCCGCGAACCGCTGTACTCGGTGTTCAGGGACGAAGTGGTCCTCGACGACGATGGTGTCGCTGCCTGACCCTTTCATGCCCGCGGCGAACCACGTCGGCTCGATCGTCCATGCCGATGACGGAATCAGCGCCAGCCCACGCGGGTCCTCGCCGCCGGAGGTGTCCAGCTCAAGGCCCACGATTGCCCAATCCGCCGCGAACGATCCCGATGCATAGGGCCACCGGCCACAGACCACGTAACCGCCGTCGACCCGCTCGGACGTGGTTGCCGGCGTCAAGATCGCGCACACCATGGCGCGCGCATCTGCCCGGAAGACGTCGTCCTGAGCTTGCTGAGAGAACGTGCTCGCTATCCAGGCGCAGCCGTTGAGCAGTGCCACGGTCCACGCAGTCGAACCATCGCCCCGGGCAACCTCCGCGATCACTTCCATCACCGTGCACATGTTCGCGCCGTGGCCGCTATACCGGCGAGGGACGAACAACCTGAACAGACCAGCCTTCTCGATCGCGCTCATCACAGGTTCGACCACCGCGCGCTGCTCGGAACTCTGTGCTGCATGCTCGCGGATCAACGGAATCAGCTCGCTCGCCCGAGCAATCAGGTTCCCATCGGGCTCGGTGTCCGAATCGCCGCCCGGCGAGGACGACGCGGGCACTTGATTGAGCGATGTGGTCACCGCAATCTCCCGGTTCTCGAAGGTGATCGACTGTGCGTGGCCAAGACGATCCGGCCAGGGTGGCAAGGTCGGGAGCCGAGAGTGAGCACGCACGTTCTCCTCCGACACAGGCACCCACACAGCAGCGTCTGCGCTTGGCGCTGCGCGACGACCGCGCCCGACCAGTTGACCGCACCGGGTCATCTCGGGAGCAGGCGTTTTCACCTCAGCGGGGCGGCATTTCTTGGCTCAGGGTTGCGGGAGCGATCCGGATGCCGGGCCACTTGGCCCCTGGGGTACAGCCCCGGCGGCGTGCCGGTGCCGCATGGGAGCGGCCTCGTTCGGCCGGCCACCGTCGTCGGCCGTCGTGCTTCGCCCGCCCACGCTGCCCGTGATCGCCGAGATCAGCAGCAACTCTGCCCGCGGCGGCATGTGACCTCGGTTGATGCCGAAGCTAGCCTCGGGGTCGTGCAGATCGTCGAGTACTCCGGCGAGGAGTTGGAACACGTCGCCTGTGAGTTCTCCATTCCGGTGATCGCCCGGGCGTGTCCCGACTTCCAAGGGCGGCTGGCGGTGCAGAAGCTGGGCGACACCCTGACTCTCTCTCGATCGCGCTGGGGGCAGATGTCGGCGGTCCGCACCACCCGGATGACAGCGGGCGCGCAGGCCGACAACCTGATGCTCTTCTCCGTACATCTGGCCGGCCGCGGCCGCGTCCGCCAGCACGACCGCTGCGTCGAGCTGGCGCCCGGTGCGGGAGTGCTGGCCGAGGCTCGTAGCCGCTACGAGCGGGTCTCGTCAGGCGAGGCCCGATGCATGAACCTGCGGTTCTCCCGCGAGCGGCTCCCGCTTCGTACCGCCGAGATCACAGAGGCGTGTGCGCGCAGTGTGAACCCCGCAGCCCCGGCCATGCAGATGCTGTCCGGCTACCTCGTCCGGCTGTTCGAGGTCGCCGACGACCTCACCGCTCCGCAGCGGCTCGACGCCGGGCAGGCCGCGATCGATCTACTGGCGATGGCGCTGCGGGACATCACCTCTGTGCCGGGCGGGGACGGCCCCGACGAGGTGTTGCTCGACATGATGCGGATGCACGTCCGCGAACACCTGGATGACCCGGACCTCAAGGTCGAGGAGCTGGCCCGGCGGCACCACGTGTCGGTCGGCCGCGTGTACAGCCTGTTCGCGCGGATCGGGACCACACCCGCTGCGTACCTCCGCGACCAGCGGCTGCTCGCGGCACGGACCATGTTGTCCGATCCGAGGAACGTCCGGCGCCGGGTGTCGGACATCGCGGCCGCCGTCGGGTTCCTCGACCTCCGGACGTTCGAGAGGGCGTTCCGGCGGCAGAACGGGATGACACCGGTCAGCTGGCGGCGCGAGCACTGCCACTCCGGATTCGGCCCTGTGGCCCCCGAAGCAGCGAATGCCCCCACGCCGAGCAGGAAAGCCGCCCCGGCCTGAGACTTCCGCGAGCTCAACCACGTTGCGGCCGGGGACGCGATCTTGATGTCTGCGCCCCCGGCGTGCCCGGCAGCCGGACAGGCTTGGGGCGGACGAGCTGGCCTGTAAGCCGGATCCTGTTCCCGGGCGCCTTGCGGCGCACCGTTCGGCGACCATCCATCTGGACCTGCCGTCGCCGGCAGGCTCTAGCGGTCTACCCGCAAGCTCGGACGGGCCGTCCTCGAACGCCTGCGCAGCTCCCCGTCCGAAGACGGAGAGCCTCTTGACCTTGCTCCGGGTGGGGTTTACCGAGCCACCCCGGTCACCCGGGGTGCTGGTGGTCTCTTACACCACCGTTTCACCCTTACCTCGCTCCCGGACGTGGGTCCGGGAGGAGGCGGTCTGTTCTCTGTGGCACTGTCCCGCGGGTCGCCCCGGGTTGCCGTTGACAACCACCCTGCCCTGCGGAGTCCGGACTTTCCTCGCCGGTGGCCCGAAGGCCATCGACGCGGCCGCCCGGCCAGCTCGTCCGCGCAAGAATCGTACTCGCAGCCGAGAGTTCTCCGTGATCAGCCCGGGGGGTAGTGGCTGGTGTCGTTGACCAGCCGGACGCTGGCGCCGCCGTCCGGGTAGAAGTCCACGATGGACAGCGCGGCCAGGTCGAGATGCAGGCGGTAGAGGATGCTCGGGCCGCCCTGCAGGGCATGGCGCAGCAGCATCTTGATCGGTGTCACGTGGCTGACCACCACCACCGTGGCGCCCGGGAACTGCTCCAGCACGGCGGCCTGCTCGTCGGCGATCCGCCTGCCGACCGCGGCGAAGCTCTCCCCGCCGGGTGGTGCGACGTCCTCGGAGCCGAGCCACGACGCGTGCAGCTCGGGGTCGCGCTCCTTGGCCTCGGCGAACGTCAGGCCCTCCCAGGCCCCGAAGTCGGTCTCGATCAACCCCGGCCGGACGACGAGGGGCGCACCCGTCGCCTCGGCGACGGCGGCCGCGGTCTGCCGGGCACGCAGCAAGGGCGAGCTGAGCACGGCGGCCACGTCGGGCAGGGCGCCGAGCCGGACGGCGGCCGCGGCGGCCTGTCGCAGGCCGAGCTCGGTGAGCTCGGGGTCGCCGTGCCCGGAGTAGCGGCGCTGCACGGACAGGGCGGTCTGCCCGTGCCGCAGGAGCAGGAGTCGCGACGGGGCGCCGACCTGCCCCGTCCACGACGCCGACGCAGGAGCGGTGGCGATGCCGGGCTCGCTCACGGTCCCGTCAACCGGGCCGCTTGCGCGTCCATCGCCTTGTTGGCGAGCGTGTCGGCCCGGGTGTTGCGGGCACGGGGGATCCAGCCGAACCGGACCGAGCCGACCTCGCGCACGAGCCGCCCCGCCTCCAGCGCCAGCGGCTTCATCGCCGGATGCTTGACCTGCCAGCGCCCGGACATCTGCTCGACGACGAGCTTCGAGTCCATCCGGACGTCCACCTCGGTGGCGCCCAGCTCGATCGCCGCCCGCAGCCCGGCGATGAGGCCCTTGTACTCGGCGACGTTGTTGGTGGTGACGCCGAGCCCCTCGGAGCACTCGGCGAGCACCTCCTCCGTGGCCGAATCGAGCACCACGGCGCCGTAGCCCGCGGGACCGGGGTTGCCGCGCGAACCGCCGTCGGCCTCGACGATCAGCTTCACAGACCCGACTCCTTCGTCCGCACGAGGATCACGCCGCATTCCTCGCAGTGGACCACCTCGTCGTCGGGCGCGGCCCGCAGCTCCGCGATGGCGGTGCGGTCCAGCTCCAACCGGCACGCCTGGCAGCGACGCTGCAGCAGCAGCGCCGCGCCCACGCCCCGCTGCTCACGGCGCTTGTCGTACGCGGCGAGCAGGTCGGCCGGGAAACCGGGAAGCGCCTCGTCGCGGGCCCGGCGCCGGCCGGTCTCAGCGGCGTCGATGTCGGAGAGCGCCGAGTCGCGCCGCGTGGTGATCTCCGAGAGCTTCTGCTCCGCCGCGGCCAGCGCCGCACGCGAGTGGTCGACGTCGGCGCCGATGGCCTCGCGCTGCTCCATGATCTCGAGCTGCTCGTCCTCCAGGACGCTCTGGCGCCGGGCCAGGGTCTCCAGCTCGTGCTGCAGGTCGGTGGCCTGCTTGGCGCCGATCCCGGCACCGGTGAGCATCTGGTTGTCGCGCTCGGTGCGCGCACGGACGCCGTCGACGTCACGCTCGATGCGGCGGATGTCGCGGTCGAGGTCACCCGCGGCGGTCTCCACCTCGACGAGCTTGTCCTTGGCCGTGCGGACCGCCGCCTCGGCGCCGGTCAGCTCGGCGTGCTCCGGCAGGTTGCGGCGCCGGTGCGCGAGCCTCGTCAGCTCGGCGTCGATCTCGGCGAGATCCAGCAGCCGGCGTTGGACGGCAGGGTCGGCCTTCACGCGGCCATCACATCCATCCCATCCATTTGTCATTGCCTCCCGGTCAGGGGCGCCACCGACCAGGGATCGGTGCAGCGGTGCGAAACGCGGACCTCGACGCTACCGCCAAGCGATTTACCAACGATGTCCGCCGCCTGCAAACACCACGGCCACTCCGACGCCCAATGGGCGACGTCGACGAGCGCCGGCGTCGGGCGGCCCGCGAGCGTGCCGGCCAGCAGGTGCTCCGACGCCGGATGGTGGCGCAGGTCGGCGGTGACGTAGGCATCGACGCCTGCGCGGATCGCGGCGTCCAGTGCGGAATCCCCCGCCCCGCCGCAGACCGCAACCCGCTCGATCACACGATCGGGGTCTCCCGCGGCGCGCACGCCCCACGCCGTGGCCGGCAGCGCCGCGGCCACCCGTTCGGCGAACGTCGCGAGCGACTCCGCCGCCGGCAGCGTGCCGATCCGGCCGAGCCCACGAGCCGAGGGCAGGTCGGCGAGCTCGATCACGTCGAACGCGGGTTCCTCGTACGGATGCGACGCCCGAAGCGCGGCGACGACGGTTGCGCGTCGGCTGCGCGGGAGCACCATCTCGAGCTTCGTCTCGGCCACCCGTTCCAGCTTGCCGACCGACCCGATCGTCGGCTGGGCACCCTCGAGGGGCCGGAACTGTCCCGTGCCGGCCGTGGCGAAGGAGCAATGGCTGTAGTTGCCGACCAGCCCCGCGCCCGCCGCGGACAGTGCCTCGTGCACCTCGGTGATCGCCGGGCCTACCGGAATGAACGTGACGATCTTGTCGAACGGCTCGTCCGGAAGTCCGACCAGCGGACCCGTGACGTCCAGGCCGATCGCCGCCGCCAGCGCGTCCGAGACGCCGGGGTCGGCGGAGTCGGCGTTCGTGTGCGCGGTGTAGAGCGCGGTGCCCGAGCGGATCAGCCGGTGCAGCAACGCGCCCTTCGGGGTGTCCGCACCCACGCCGTGCACGCCACGAAGCAGCAACGGATGGTGGGTGACGAGCATCTGGGCGGCGCCCTCGCTGCCGTCGATCGCCTCGGCGACCGTCTCGGGCACCGGGTCCACGGCGAAGAGCACCGACGACACGGGATCGGCGGGGTCACCGCAGACCAGGCCGACCGCGTCCCAGTCGGCCGCCAGCGACGGCGGGTACGCGGTCTCCAGCGCGGCGATCACATCGGCGACGGTCGCGGTCATGCGCCGACCTCCACGAGCGCATCGGCCAGGACGGCGGCGAGCCGGGCGACCTGCGCCGCCGGACGCACCGCGACCCGGACGTGGTCCGGGCCGAGACCCGGGAAAGTGTCCCCGCGGCGCACCGCGACACCGGCCTGACGCAGCACGGCGCGCACCCGTTCCCCTCTCCCCTCTGGCAACCGCAGCAGCAGGTAGGGCGCGCGGCCCGGCAGCACCGTGACCCCCGGAACAGCAGCGAGCAGCGCAGCCTGCTCGGCGCGGGCCGCGACCAGGCGCTCCGCGGCCCGCTCGGACTCGGCGACGGCCTCCGGTCCCGCACAGGCGATCACGGCCTCCAGCGCAGGCGTCGAGACGGGCCACGGAGGCCGGGGCGCAGCGAGCCGGGCCAGCAGGGCGGGCTCGCCGAGTGCGTATCCGGCGCGCAGCCCCGCGAGCGCCCAGGTCTTGGTGAGGCTGCGGAACACGAGCAGCCCGGGGACGTCCACGTCGCCGGCGAGGGACTCCGGTTCCCCCGGGATCGCGTCGGCGAACGCCTCGTCCACCAGCAGCACCCGGCCCGGCGCCGCCATGGCCCGGACGTCAGTGGCCGGGTGCAGCACCCCGGTGGGGTTGGTGGGGTTGCCGACCACGACGAGATCGGCCTCCGCCGGGACATCGCCGGGACGCAGCCGATGGCCGTCGTACTCGCTGGTCAGGACCCGTACGACCGGCACTCCCGCGGCCCTCAGCACGGCCTCGGGCTCGGTGAACCCCGGGTGCAGCACAGCTGCCAGCCGAGGGCGCAGGGCCGGCAACAGCGCGAACCCCTCCGCGCTGCCGGCGAGCACCAGCACGTCGTCAGCGCTGCGCCCGTGCCGCGCCGCGACGGACTCGCGGGCGAGGGCGTCGTGCGCGGCGGCCGGGTAGCGGCCGAGCCCGTCCAGCGTCGCCGCGAGCCGGTCACGCAACCACGCCGGCGGTCCGGTGCCCTGGACGTTCACGGCGAAGTCGAGCAGGCCGGGTTCGGCGTCGACGTCGCCGTGGTGACGCAAGGCTGCGGCACCATCCGCAGCGAGGCCATCCGGCGCGTGATCCATCGCAGCAGCCTACGGGGCGCCGAACGAGGGCAGCTCGCTCAGCGCCCCATCACCCGCTCACCCTCCGAACATCGCGAACACGAACACCGCCGCGAAGACCACGCCGATCGCGATCCCGACGCACGACAACACGACACCGGCGATGGCGAGACCACGGTCGCTGATGAAACCGATCTTCGCCAGGCGCAGCGCCTTCAACCCGAGCACCAGCCCGACCACACCGAGCGCTGTGCCGATCAGTCCGACCAGGGGGATCCACCCCAGCAGGAACGCCAGCATGCCGAACGCGAACGAGATGGGCCCGGTGTTGGTCACCGGGGCCTGCTGCATGGGTGACGGCACGGCGTACACGGGCACGGGGTGCGCCGGGTACGGCGACTGCGGCGGGTGGAACCACTGCAGCGGGTACTGCGGGCCGGGTGGTTGGGGCGGGCCGGGCGTCTGGTCGGTCACGGTGGCTCCTCGGGGTCGATCACGGTGTCGCCTCCCCCATCACGCCCGTTACGCACCCCTTCGTCCCGTCCTCGCAGCGTCTTCGGTCTCCTCGCAGACGCCGTGCGCTCTGCGAGGACGACAGTGCCCCTGCGAGGACGCCACGGGACCGCCCGGCCAGACTCGTCCCATGAGCGACACTCACCAACCGCTGCGTGTGGTCTTCGTCTGCACCGGCAACATCTGCCGCTCCCCCATTGCCGAGAAGGTGTTCGTTCACGAGTTGCAGCGCGCGGGCCTGGCGCACGCCGTGGAGGTCGGCAGCGCGGGTACCGGCAGCTGGCACATCGGATCACCCGCCGACGAACGCGCTGCGGCGTTGCTGCGCGCCGAGGGCTACCCCGACGAGCACACGGCCCGTCAGGTGGACGCCGAGCTGCTCTCGGCCGACCTGCTCGTCGCGCTCGACAACTCCCATCGCCGCGCGTTGCAGTCGATGGTCCCCGAGCCCGAACGGGTGCGGCTGCTGCGTTCGTTCGACCCCGCCGCGCCCGCCGGGGCCGAGGTGCCGGATCCCTACTACGGCAACGCCGACGGGTTCACCGAGGTGCTCACCATGATCCGGGCGGCCATGCCGGGAATGCTGGAGTGGGTGCGGAGCCGGGCGTGAACGTCCTCGGCGTCGCGGTACGCACCAGCGCACCGCTCGGTGGCGGGGCCGTGCGCGCGGAGCTCGCCGACGGGCGCACCGTCGTCGTCAAGAACGCGGAGGAGAGCTCCCTCGCCGCCGAGGCGGCCGGGCTGCGGTGGCTGCGGGTGCCGGGCGGGACTTCCGTGCCCGCCGTGCTGGACGTCGACCCGCAGCGGCTCGTCACGGAGTTCGTCCCGCGCGGCTCACCCGACGCCGGAGCCGCGGCGGCGTTCGGCCGCAGCCTCGCCCATCTGCACGGTGCCGGGGCCCCTGCTTTCGGCGCTGCCCCGCCCGACGGGCCGACCGCGGCCTGGATCGGGCGGGCACCGATGCGCAACGAGCCGTCCCCGGGCTGGGCGGAGTGGTTCGCAGCGGACCGCGTGCTGCCCTACCTGCGTGCAGCGTCGGACGCCGGGGAGCTGACGGGTGAGGAGGCTGCCGTCGTCGAGCGGGTGTGTGACCGGCTGCCTGAGATCGCCGGTCCGGCCGAGCCACCCGCTCGACTGCACGGCGACCTGTGGTCGGGCAACGTTCTGTGGTCCCCGAGCGGCGCATGGCTGATCGACCCCGCCGCCCACGGCGGGCACCGCGAGACCGACCTGGCGATGCTCGCGCTGTTCGGCTGCCCGCACCTCGACGCCGTGCTGCGCGCGTACGACGAGACGGCGCCGCTCGCCGCGGGCTGGCGCGAACGGGTGCCGCTTCACCAGCTCTTCCCGCTGCTCGTGCACGTCGTGCTGTTCGGCCGCGGCTACGCCGGGCAGGCCGTGGCGGCGGCGCGGGCAGCTCTACGCCTGGGCTGAGCTGCCACCTCCGAACGGAGCGGCGCCTCCTCCCAGACCGATCGGACGAGAGTGTCGGCGCGCGGGCGGTCAGCGCCAGTCGTCGAGAACGTAGAGGTCAGCGCGGTCGTAGGCGGGTTCGTTGGGCCGGTGCATGGAGACGCCCGCCGTGTCGACGCGGAATCCGGCGCCGAGAAGATGCCGGTGCGCCTCGTGACGAGCGGTGTTCACCCCCACGGTGAGCCTGCGGGCGCCGGCACCCGCGGCGAAGCCCTGGCAGGCGCCGAGCAGTGCGGCGAACACGTCGGCGGTGTGTGGGCCGGGCCGTACGGCGGCGAACTTCACGTAGACCGTGCCGCTGCCCGCCTCCGTGCCCGCCCCGGAATGGCAGACGGCGAAGCCGCTCGGCGCATCGGGAGCGCCGACGAGCACGACCTCGCCGAGACCCTGGTCGAGCACGGCCGTGATCTCGCCGCGGACGTCGAGCCCCGGGTGGATCGAGTCGGTCACCGCGGCGCAGGCGTTCAGCAGTGCCTGACGGCTCGCGGGCGCCGCGGCCGACATGCGCCAGCCCAGCACGGGCTCTTCCCCGCCCACCCGGCGCGACATGATCACCGTGAGGTACCGCGGCCAGAACCCGAACTTGTGGTAGAGCCAATGGTGCATCGGGCTCTGCGGGAACGTGAACAGACCTTGGTGGGTGGCGCCCCGCGCGTCGAGCAACTCCGTGGCCGCCGCGACGAGCCGCGTGCCCACACCGCTGTTCCACATGCGCGGCGTCACCGACAACGGCCCGAGGAAACCCACGCTGCCCCACAGCGTCACCAGCGTGGAGCCGACCAGCACGCCGTCGACCAGGCCGGCGAGCGCGACGGTGTGCGGAGCGCGGAAACGCGTGCGGAGCACCTCGGTGTCGTCGTTCATGTCGATGCCGAGGAGGGTGCCGAACGCGTCACGCAGGATGCCGTCCGCATCGTCCAGTTCGGCTTGGAGGAGCGGCCGCACCTCGATCTGCACCACGAAAGGATGGCGCGTCGCTCTGCCGAGCGGACCACCGGGCTACTCCATTTGCGATCTCGTGACCTCGGCGGGTCGGCCCGTCAGGCCAGAACGGTGCAATTCACCCACGGGGAAAACCGGCGGCCCGCGCCAACTCGCGGGTCAGGCCAGATCCGCCAGTTCGGCCAGCGAGTCGCCCATCGCCGCGGCCAGCACGTCGACGTCGGGCATCGCATCGCGGTCGGCGGTGAGTCCGTAGTGGACGCCGCCGTCGTAGGAGGTGACCCCGATCGCGACGGCCTGGCCGCCGGCGAGCGGAACCACCGGGTACATGTCGAGCATCCGCGCGCCCATCGCGTACAGCGGGCGTGGCGGGCCGGGGACGTTGGTGACCAGCACGTTGTAGAGGCGGCTGGAGAACTGGCTGGCCAGCCGCGCGCCAAGGCTGTGCAGGATCGGCGGGGCGAGGCCCACGAGCCCGACCAGCGTCGACGCGCCGACTGCCTGGCCGCTGCGCTTGTGGATCTCCATGGCGTCCCGCACGGCCATGAGGCGAGCCAGCGGATAGGGCTCGGCGACCGGCAGGTCCACGAGGTAGGCGGAGATGCTGTTGCCCGAGCCTTCGCTGCGGCTACGGGCCCGGACGCTCACGGGCACCATCGCGCGGACGCTGGTGTCGGCGGTCAGCGGCTCCCCGCGGCTGATCAACCAGCGGCGCAGCCCGCCCGCGACCACCGCGAGCACCACATCGTTGACGGTGCCGCCGAACGCCTTGCGGACGGCCCGATGGTCGGCCAGCGTGGTGCGTTCCATGCCGTAGCGGCGTTGCTCACCGGTGGCGCCGTTCAGGGGCTGCACCGGGCGCGTCGCCGCCGCGCTGCGCCCGGCGGCGACCACGGCCTCCACCGTGCGCCCGACCGCCGAGGCCGCCTCCCGCACGTCGGCCACCGCCCGGCCTGCGACGTCGAGCGCGGCGCGCGGGCGGCGCAGCGAGTGCGCCGCGGCCATCGCCGCGAGCTCCAGCGCCGACGGCTCGGGCGCGGGGCACCAGTCGTCGGGCGGGCTCTCGCGGGGCTGTGGGGTGAGATCGAGCAGAGCTGCCCCGATGTCCATCGACGCCAACCCGTCGACCATGGCGTGGTGGGTCTTGGTGACCACGGCGAAGCGCCCGTCGGCCAGCCCCTCCACGAGGTAGACCTCCCAGAGCGGACGGGAGCGGTCGAGCTGGCGCGCCAGCAGCCTGCCGACGAGATCGCGCAGGACGTCCTCGGTGCCCGGGGCGGGCAGCGCCGACCGTCGCACGTGGAAGCCGAGGTCGAAATCCGGGTCGTCCACCCACACGGGCAGCCCGAGCCGACCCGGCACGTCCCGCACCTTCTGGCGATAACGCGGGACGAGCGCGAGCCTGCTCCCGATGAGCTCGGTGAACGCATCGGCGTCGAACCGCCCGTGCTCCGGCGGTTCGAACGTCATCACGGCACCGACGTGCATCGCTGCGGTGCGATGCTCCGCGAAGAGGAACGACGCGTCGAGCGGTGAGAGACGGTCCGGCACGGTGCTCATTGTCTCCGACCTGCACGATCGTGTAAGGGCATGGGTGCTGCAGCACGCACGCCCGTACACGAACGGCTGGAGCGGTTACCAGCCCCGGAGCGGGAAGCCGGAGCGTCCCTGATCGAGCAGCTTCACCCCGAGCACCTGGTGCAGCTGGATGTTGTCGCGCTCGAACCCGAGCCGGGACGCGGCCATGTAGAGCCGCCACACCCGGGCCCGCCCGACACCGACCTCGGCCACGGCCTCGTCCCAGTTCGCTTCGAGGTTGGCGCACCACCCGGCGAGCGTGAGGGCGTAGTGCTCGCGCAGGTTCTCCTCGTGCCGGACCTCGAAGCCCGAGTCGTTCATCACGGAGATGAGGTGCCCGACCGGCTCCAGCTGCCCGTCCGGGAAGACGTAGCGGGCGATGAACGGGTCGAGCCTGCGGGTCAGCGGCGTGCGCGGCTGGGTGATGCAGTGGTTGAGCAACCGCCCGCCCGGGCGGAGCCGCTCGTACAGGGACCGGAAGTAGTTCGGCAGCTGGTCCTTGCCGATGTGCTCGGTGAGCCCGATCGAGCTGATCGCGTCGAACTCGGACTCCGGCGCGTCGCGGTAGTCGAGGTGGCGCACCTCGGCGAGATCGCCGAGGCCACGCCGGACGATCTCGGCCTGGGCCCACTCGGCCTGGTTGCGGGAGAGCGTCACACCCAGCGCCTTGACGCCGTGCTCGGCGGCGGCGTGCATGACCATCCCGCCCCACCCGCAGCCCACGTCCAGCAGCCGCATGCCGGGCTGCAGACCGAGCTTCTGCGACACCAGCTCGTGCTTGGCGGCCTGCGCCTCCTCCAGGGTGGCTGACGCCGTGGGGAAGACCGCGCAGGTGTAGGCCATCGACGGGCCGAGCACCCACTCGTAGAACCGGTTGGAGACGTCGTAGTGGTGCGAGATCGCCTTCCGGTCCCGCGCCTTGGAGTGCAGGCGACCCGGCGGCCGGTACTCGAGAGGGGGCGGCGGCTGGCGGTGCCGGAGCCAGAGCGGCAGCAGACGCCGGGCCAGGCGCACCCGCTCGGCGCGCGTCAGGTCGTGCAGCGTGAGGTCGGCCATCGCGTCGAGCACTTCGTAGACGTCGCCGTCGACCTCGATCTCACCCGTGACGTAGGCCCTGGCGAGCCCCAGCGTTCCCGGTGCCGTGACGAGCCGGGCGAGCGCCCGCGGCGTGAGGATGCGCAGGGCGACGTCGGAGCTGTCCGGTCCGGCCTTGCTGCCGTCGTACGCCACGACCCGAATAGGCACGTCCTGGCCGAGGACGTCCGAGATGAGTTGAGCGACCTGCATCATGCCCTCCCTGAACCGGTGACCTTGGAATAAAGGTCGGGCAGCCGGCCGTGCGGGTCGTAGCGCCGCTTGAGCGCACGGTAGGCGGGCCCGTTGTAGTGCTTCCAGAACTCACCCTCGTCGTAGTGCACTGTGGAGTACAGCGACTTGTGTCCGCCGAGGTCGGCGACGAGTTCCTCCACACGCCGGTTGTGCGCGTCCGGCCGCCCGGGAACCTCCGGGACGGTGGACCAGAACCCGACGTTGACATAGAGCTCGCCCGGCTCCATGGGATACAGCGGCCAGCGCTGCTTCCCGCGCAGCCGCAGCGGGCAGAGCCACACCGGCGTGATCCCGACGTCGGTGTGGAACGCGTCGAGGAACTCCGCGAGCCGGTCCACCGGGATCTCGACGTCCTGGATGACCGGCTCTTCCTGCGGCGTGCGGGTGAGCCGGTGGGCCTGGCTGCTGAACCCGATGCGCCGGTCGAAGGCCACGATCTTGCGGTAGACGTCCGAGCGGCGGTAGCGCCGCGGCCACACCCGGCGCACCAGCGGGTGCTGCACGCCGAAGGCCCGCGAGCACCAGAACCAGTCGGTGTCCCAGCGCCAGATGTAGTCGTGCGCTGTCAGATGGTCGACAGTGCGCTCGCGGATGGACCGGTAGAAGATCTGCTGTCCTGTGTAGTCACTCGGCCCCGGCCCCGGATCGTCGGTGAACCTACCGACGGTGAGGTACTGCTCGCCCGGTGTGAACACCGTGCCGTCGACGAAGTCGGGACCGCCCACGGCGTCGGGATCGCACAGTTCGGTGATCACAGAGGCCAGATCGGACGATGCCACGCGCCGGTGCTCCAGCCGCACGTACGGGGCCACCGGTTGCAGTTCGATCTTCAGTCGCAACGCGTAGCCGAGCGTGCCGTACGAGTTGGGAAAGCCCTGGAAGAGGTCGGCGTGCTCACCGTTCGGCGTGGCCGTGACGATCTCGCCACCGGGAGTGAGTATGTCCATTTCGAGCACGGACTCGTGCGGAAGACCATGTCGGAACGATGTGGACTCGATGCCCAGCCCCGTGACCGCGCCACCCAGCGTGATCGTCTTCAACTGCGGCACGACCAGCGGCATCATCCCGCGCGCCAGCGTGGCGGAGACGAGGTCCTCGTAGGTCGTCATGCCCTGCACCTCGGCGGTGCGGGACTCCGCGTCGACGTCGAGCACGCCGGTCAGCGCGGAAGTGTCGAGCCGGGTGGTGTCGGCCGCTGCTCCCGCGCCGAACCGGAACAGGTTCGACGACTTCTTCCCGAGCCGCACGCGGGCGCCCGGAGGCAGCGCCCGGTACTTGCCGATGAGGTCGTTCACCGCGGCGGCGTGCGCCTCGGGTGACACCGCAGGTGGGGCGGATGATCCGGCCACGGTCATGACGGGGACGCTAGTCGGCGAACGGATGCTGCCCAACCGCTCAGATAGGGCTTTCGTCACAGGAGTTGCCCAGCCGCACACAAGTTGTCCGGTTCGTCCAATCCACAGTGGCCTCTGCCCCGGCGGGTCATGGTCTGATGTGGACCGTGACCTCCCCAGGACTCGCCTCCCGGGGTTCCCGCGAAGCAGCGCGCACTAACACCGGATCGAGACGATCGTGTGACACTCCGGCCATGCAGCGCGACATCTTCGACGCCGATCACGATGCCTTCCGTTCCCTTGCGCGCACCTTCACCGCGAAGGAGATCACGCCGTTCCACGACCAGTGGGAGCGGGACGGTCAGGTCAGCCGGGACGTGTGGCTGGCCGCGGGCCGCGCCGGGCTTCTCGGCACGGACGTGCCCGAGGAGTACGGCGGCGGCGGGGTGCCCGACTTCCGGTACAACGCCGTGCTGCTCGAGGAGCTCACCAGGGCGGGTGCGACCGGCATCGGCTTCCCGCTCCAGAACGACGTCGTCGCGCCGTACCTGCTGCGGCTGGCCGACGGGGACCAGAAGAAGCGCTGGCTGCCCGGGTTCTGCTCCGGGGAGATCATCACCGCGATCGCGATGACCGAGCCGGGAGCGGGATCCGACCTCCAGGGCATCCAGACCCACGCCCGCCGCGAGGGCGACGACTGGGTGCTCAACGGCTCGAAGACCTTCATCACCAACGGCATCCTCTCCGACCTGGTGATCGTCGTCGCGCGCACCGACCCGGACGCCGGGAGCCGCGGGTTCAGCCTGCTCGTGGTGGAGCGGGGGATGCCCGGCTTCGAGCGTGGCAGGCGGCTGGAGAAGGTCGGGCTGAAGGCACAGGACACCGCGGAGCTGTCGTTCACCGACGTCCGGGTGCCCGCGGCGAACGTCCTGGGCGCACCGGGCAGCGGCTTCGTGTCCCTCATGCAGAACCTGGCGCAGGAGCGGCTCTCGATCGCCGTGGGCAGCGTCGCGGGCGCGGCGCGCGCCCTGGAGCTGACGCTGGACTACACCAAGGAGCGCACAGCCTTCGGCCGGCCGGTCGCGAACTTCCAGAACACCCGCTTCGAGCTGGCCGAGATGGACACCGAGGTGACCGTCGCGCAGGTCTTCGTCGATCGCTGCATCACCGAGCACGTGGCCGGGCGCCTGACGGTGCAGGACGCGGCGAAGGCCAAGTGGTGGGCGAGCGACGTGCAGAAGCGCGTGGTGGACCGCTGCGTGCAGTTGCACGGCGGCTACGGCTACATGCTCGAGTACCCGATCGCCAAGGCGTTCGTCGACTCGCGCGTGCAGGCGATCTACGGCGGCACCAACGAGATCATGAAGGAGATCATCGGACGCGCACTCGTGGGCTGAACCGGTTGGTACGGGCGGATACGGTAGAACCCCCGAATGGCCTTCAGGTTGACGCCGCATGAACGCGGCTTCTACCCGCTGTTCACCCGAGCCGCTGAGAACATCGTCCGTGCCGCGGACGACCTCGCGGCGCTCGTCGCCGCCGATCCCCCCGATCGGCCCGAGCTGGCGAAACGGGTGAAGGACGCGGAGAACGCGGGTGACGAGCTGACCCACGAGATCCTGGTCAAGCTCAACTCCACGTTCGTCACGCCGTTCGATCGCGAGGACATCTACCGGCTCACCTCGTCCCTCGACGACGTGCTCGACGCCATCGAGGAGGCCGCCGACCGGATCGTGCTGTACCGGCTCGGCGCCCTCCCCGGCGGCGTCGCCCGTCAGGTCGAGGTCCTCCGCCGGGCCGCGGCCGCCACCGCCGAGGCGATGCCGCACCTCGCGAGCATGTCGCAGCTACGCGAGTACTGGGTGCACGTGAACTCCCTCGAGGACGAAGGCGACGCGGTCTACCGGGCGCTGATCGCCGAGCTCCTCTCACCGCCCGACGACGTACCGCCTGCCGGCCTGCTGACGATCCTCAAGACCAAGGAGGTCGTCGAAGTGCTCGAGGAGGCCGCCGACGCGTTCGAGACGGTGGCGAACACCGTCGAGAGCATCGTGGTCAAGGAGTCCTGAGGTGGAGCTCACCACGATCGTCGTGGTGATCGTCGTGGCGCTCGCCTTCGATTACACCAACGGCTTCCACGACGCCGCCAACGCGATCGCCACCTCCGTGGCGACCCGGGCGCTCACCCCGCGCACCGCGCTCGTCATGGCCGCTGTGATGAACCTGATCGGGGCGTTCCTCGGCACCGAGGTGGCCACGACGGTGGGGAGCGGCATCATCGAGCCGCCGGAGGGGCCCGCCGGGCTGCTGGTGGTGCTGGCCGCGCTGATCGGGGCCATCGTCTGGAACCTCATCACCTGGCGGCTGGGGCTGCCGTCCTCGTCCTCGCACGCCCTGATCGGCGGTCTCGTGGGGGCGGCGCTGGCGTCGGCGGGGGGCGTGCACTGGGACGGTGTGCTCGACAAGGTCGTCATCCCGATGGTGCTCTCGCCCGTGGTGGGTTGCGCCCTCGCCGCCGCGGTGATGGTGGCGATCCTCTGGATCTTCCGCAGGGGCAGGCCCGAGCCGCTGCAGCGCGGCTTCCGGCACGCGCAGACGGTGTCGGCCGCCGCGATGGCGCTGGGCCACGGGCTGCAGGACGCGCAGAAGACGATGGGCGTGATCGTGCTCGCCCTGGTGGTGGGCGGCTACCACCAGGGGTTCGAGATCCCGTGGTGGGTCGTCCTGGTCTCGGCGGGTGCCCTGTCCGCCGGCACGTACGCGGGCGGCTGGCGGATCATGCGGACGCTCGGCAGGCGGATCATCGCGCTCGACCCTCCGAGGGGTTTCGCGGCCGAGGTCACGGCGTCGACCATCCTCTACACCACCGCCTTCGTGTTCGCCGCGCCGATCTCGACCACGCAGACGATCACGGCGTCGATCCTCGGGGTGGGTGCCACGAAGCGGCTCTCCGCGGTGCGCTGGGGCGTGGCCGGCAACATCGCCATCGCCTGGGTGCTCACGCTCCCGATGGCGGCACTCGCCGCCGCGCTGGCGTTCTGGGCCTTGCGTCCGCTGGCCGGCTGACCCCGGCCTCGATGGTCAGGAGACCTTGCTCGCTGCGAGGCGGGCCCGCTCGGCGTCGATGTCGAGGTTCGGCTGCGGGAACTGCGGGTCCATCTCGGCGAGGGTCTCGGCGAGCAGCGCCGCGACCGCCCAGTTGCGGTACCACTTGCGATCCGACGGCACGACGTACCAGGGCGCGGCGTCGGAGTCGCAGTGGCGCAGCGCGGCGCTGTAGGCCTGCTGGTAGTCATCCCACTTCGCACGGGAGACGAGGTCGCCGGGGTTGTACTTCCAGCGCTTCGTCGGGTCGTCCAGCCGGGCGAGCAACCGCTCGGCCTGCTCCTGCGGCGAGATGTGCAGCATGCACTTCATGATCGTGACACCCTGACCGGCGAGCTCGGCCTCGAACGCGTTGATCTCGTCGTAGCGTTCGCGCAGGGCGTCCTCGGTGATCAGGCCTTCGACGCGCGGGACGAGCACGTCCTCGTAGTGCGAGCGGTCGAACACGCCGATGAAGCCCGGACGGGGCACCTCCCGGCGGATCCGCCAGAGGAAGTGGTGCTCGAGCTCCTCGGGCGTGGGCTTCTTGAACGACGCGATGTGCAGGCCCTGCGGGTTGACCAGCCCACCGACCTGGCGGATCGTGCCGCCCTTGCCGGACGTGTCCATCCCCTGCAGCACGAGCAGGAGCGCGCGCCTGCCCCCGGCGGTCGCCTCCGCGTAGAGGGCCTCCTGCAGGCCGTCGAGACGCTCACCGAGATCGAACGTGCTCTCCGCGGCAGCGGTCTTGTCCTTCGGGCCGAGGGGGCGGCCGCGGGGGTCGATCCCCGAGAGGTCGGGTCCGGCGGGCACGGCACGGAAGGCCTCACGGACGGATGTCCCCATAAATGGAGGGTAGGCCGCCGGACCCGGTGTCACGCCTGTTGTCGCTGGAGTGGTGGTTGTCGCGAGCGGCCACCGCCACCCTGGCGGCCTACGCGCCGGCGCGCGCCTCCGGCTCCTCGTCCGGCCCGGCCACGGCCACCAGGTCGAGCTCGAGGACGAACGGCTCCTCGATGCGCAGCTGTTCCCCCGCCCCGGCCCGCGCGTACTCGTGGTACCGGCCACCGATGATCATGTCGGCCACCGCTGTGCGGCCGTCGTGGTCGATCAGGAGCGAGTACGGGATGCGGCTGCGGGCGTAGAGCTGCGGCTTGAACGAGCGGTCGGCGATGCCGTGGTCCCGTCCCACCACCTCGATCACCATCAGCGCCGCCGCGGCCTCGAGCACCCCGTCGTCACCCTTGCCGTTACTTTCCGTAGCGGCGGTGGTGACCACCAGATCGGGCACCAGCACGCAGTCCGGGCCGAGGCGCAGCGGCACCGCCTCCCGCACCCGCAACCCGTCGGGCAACGCCGACTCGACGGCCTCCCGCACCCGGCTCACCACATCGACGCGCTGTTCGGTGGCGATCGGCCCGATGAACAGGGTTCCGTCCACCACCTCGACATGGCCGTCGTGCGGAAGGTCCAGGAACACGTCCTCGGTCCACGGTCCCTCGTGGTCGAACACTGCAGGATCCACAGCCCCCACCTCTCGGTCGTCCTCCGGCGCTCGGGCGCACATGGTGGCACGCCCGATCGGGGGACATCATGACGACCGCAGGTAACCGCCGATCGGAACGACCAGCGGGGTGCCGGCAACAGGGTCCGGGATCACCCTCGCGGCGAGACCGAAGACCTCCTCGAGCAACTCCTCGGTGATCACCTCGGCGGGCTTCCCGGCGGCCACGATGCGTCCTTCCCGCATGGCGACGAGCCGGTCGGCGTAGCGCGCCGCGAGGTTGAGGTCGTGCAGCACCATCACAACCGTGCGGCCCACCTCGGAGTGCAGGCGCCGCACGAGCTCGAGCACGTCCACCTGGTGGGCGAGGTCGAGGAACGTGGTGGGCTCGTCGAGAAGCAGCAGGTCGGTGCCCTGAGCGAGCGCCATCGAGATCCAGGCGCGCTGCCGCTGGCCGCCGGAGAGCTGGTCGACGGGCCGCTCCGCGAGGTCGGCGATGCCCGTCCAGTCCAGGGCCTGGGCGACGGCGTCCTCGTCGTCGGCCGACCACTGCCGGTACCAGGCCTGGTGGGGGTGCCGTCCCCGGGCGACGAGGTCGGCCACCGTGAGTCCCTCGGGTGCGCTCGGGGCCTGCGGCAGCAGCCCGAGAACCTTCGCGACCTCGCGGGTGGGGACCCGGTCGATGCGCTTGCCGTCGAGCACGACCTGCCCTGCGGTCGGCTTGAGCAGCCGCCCGAGCGCCCGCAGCAGCGTGGACTTGCCACAGCCGTTGGGCCCGATCACCGCGGTGATCGTGCCCGCCACGACGTCGAGGTCCAGCCCGTCGACGATGGTGCGGTCGCCGTAGCCCAGCCGGACCTGCTCCGCCCGCAGCCGAACGGTGGGGTCCACCTGCATCCCGGCCTCCGATGAGACGTGCACCTGGGTCATGCGCGGGCCTCCCGGCCGTAACGGGCGATCAGGAACAGCAGGTAGGGCGCTCCGAGCACAGCGGTGACGATGCCGACCGGCAGCTCGGTGGCGCCGAAGGCGGTGCGGGCGATCAGGTCGGCGAGCACGGTGAGAGCGGCCCCCACGACGAGTGACACCGCGATGGGAGGGCGGGCCGACCCGACGAGGCGTTGCGAGATCTGCGGGGCGACCAGCGCCACGAACGCGATCGGGCCTGCCGAGGCGGTGGCCACCGACGCGAGCCCGACCGCGACGACGAGCAGCGCCGTGCGGGCGCGGTCGACCGGGATGCCCAGCCCGCGTGCCGTGTCGTCGCCGAACTGGAGGCCGCCGAGCACGTGGGCGAGCACCAGTGCGGCCGGCACCAGGACGGCCAGCGCGATCGCCACCGGCACCACGTGCTCCCACCCGCGGCCGTTGAGGCTGCCGTTGAGCCACACGTAGGCGCGAGCAGCCTCGGTGACATTCGCAACGATGGTCAGCCAATGGACGAGGGCGGTCAGGGTCACGTCGATGCCGATGCCCACCAGCACCAGCCGGAACCCCTGCACTCCCCGCCGCCACGCCAGCCCGTAGATCGCGAAGGCGCTGACCAGACCACCGACGAGGGCGGCCACGGGCAGGCCCACGGCGCCGAGTAACCAGCCGGAGCCACCGAGCACGATCACGCCCACCGCGGCGGCGTTCGCCCCTGCCGTGAAGCCGATCATGTCCGGGCTGGCCAGGGGGTTGCGCGCGATCGACTGCGTGATGGCGCCCGCCACGGCGAGCGCGGCACCGACGAGCAGGCCGGTGAGCGAGCGGGGCAGCCGCAGGTCCATGACGATGAACCGCTGGCCCTGGTCGCCGCCTCCGGCCAGCACCGAGAGCACCTCGCCGACGCTGATCGGGAAGTCGCCGCGGCCGATGTTGAGCGCCATGCCGAGCAGCAGCACCACGAGCCCGATGCCGAGCACGAGCACCGTGCGCGGCCGCCAGACCACTGAGAAGGGCCCGAACCGCAGCGCAGGACGACCGGGGACTCGCTCCCGCGCGGTTCGGGACGGCGATGGCGTGTCCAGTACGGCCATCAGATGGCCACCATCTTCCGCCGCCGTACCAGCCACACGAAGAACGGACCGCCCACGAGCGCCAGCACGATCCCGACCTGTAGCTCGCCCGGCCGCACGACCACCCGCCCGATGACGTCCGCCACGAGCAGCAGCGCGGCGCCCGCGAGCGCCGACGCCGGAAGCAGCCAGCGATAGTCGGGCCCGGTGACCACGCGGACGACGTGCGGCACCACGAGCCCGACGAACGCGATGGGCCCGCAGGCCGCGGTGGCCGACCCCGCCAGCAGGGTGATCGCGACGATGCCGAGAACCCGCGTGCGGAGCACGGAGTGGCCGAGCGAGCGGGCGACGTCGTCGCCGAGAGCGAGCGCGTTGAGCGCGGGCGCGCCGGCCAGCCCGATCACCAGCCCGGCGAGCAGGAACCACTGCACCTGGCCCGCAACAGCGGCGTCGCGGCCTGCGATCGAGCCCACGGCCCAGAACCGGTAGGCGTCGAGCGCCTGGACGTCGATCAGGATGATCGACGAGGTGAGCGCGGCCAGCAACGCGGACACCGCGGCACCGGCGAGCGCCAGCGTGACCGGGGTGGGGCCGCCTCGGCCCACCGATCCGAGAATGAACACCGCGACGCTGGCGACGAGCGCCCCCGCGAAGGCGAACCACACGTAGCCCAGCAGGCCGGTGACGCCGAAGGCGTAGATCCCCGTGACGACGAACAGTGCGGCCCCGGCGTTGATGCCGAGCAGGCCGGGGTCGGCGAGCGGGTTGCGGGTGTGGCCCTGGATCAGGGCGCCTGCCAGCCCGAGAGCGGCGCCCGCCAGCACGCCCAGGATGGTGCGCGGGATCCGCAGCGACCGCACCACGATGTCGTCCTCGGTGCCGGTGGGAGCGACGAGCGCGTGCCAGACGGCGTCCAGCGGGATGGCTTTCGTGCCGATGGCGATGCTGGCGAGGCAGCCGGCCACGAGCACGACGACCAGCAGCGCGAGCCCCGACAGCCGGCGACGCCGCAGCGCGCCGGGTGCAGGGGACGGCGCCGGAGGGGTCAGCACGCTGTGCTCGCCCAAGATGGTCCTCCGCGTTCCGATCATGCACCGGTTCGATGCCGCATCACCATAGGTGAGGCTCGCCTTGGCAAATCGGGCGCGGGTGATCTGTGACTGCCTCGTGATCCGCCCCGCCGGGTGGGGCGGGTCGGGCTGCCCCGGCTCGCGTCCCGTGCTGGGATGACGGCGTGCACCGCCTCCTGCCGTCCTCCCCCGGCACGCTCGACGACGCAGAGCTGGACGACCCCGCCCTCGCGGCCCACTACGCCTATCCCGACGGGCTCACGGCTCCCTACGTGCGCGTGAACTTCGTGACCAGCGCCGACGGAGCCGTCGCCGTGGAGGGCCGGTCGGGGGGTCTGGCCTCGGCCGCCGACCGCCAGGTCTTCGGTGTCCTCCGCCGGCTCACCGACGTCGTCCTGGCCGGCGCCGGAACCGTGCGTTCCGAGAACTACGGCGGCGCCCGGACGCCGACCATGGGGAAGGACACCCCACCGCCCATCGCCGTCGTGACGGGATCGGCCGACCTGGACCCCGCGAGCAGGCTCTTCACCGAGACCGTCGTGCCCCCGATCATCCTCACCCTCGCCGCGGCCCCGGCGCAGCGCCGCGATGCGCTGGCGGCCGCAGGTGGCGACGTGGTCGTGCTGGAACGGCTCACCCCCGACCTCGTGCTGGCCGAGCTGGCGCGCCGCGGCCTGCACCGGGTGCTCTGCGAGGGCGGCCCGATGCTGTTCGGCAGCCTCATCGCCGCCGACGCCGTCGACGAGCTCTGCCTCACCATCAGCCCGCTGCTCGCAGGCGGCACCGCCGGGCGCATCGCCTCCGGGCCGCCCGGGACCGAACCGCGGGCCTTGGAGCTGGTCGGGGCGCTGCACGAGGCCGGCACTCTCCTCCTGCAGTATCGCCGTGCTGCCCCGATCGGGTGACTTCCCGTGAGGTGTTCGCGGGTACAGACATCTGACGGGCGAACACTCCGCACAAGTCGAGCACGGAGGGACCATGACCGAAAGCACAGCCACCCCCACCCCCACAACCGCCACCAAGACCACCCCGGGCACCACCGTTTCCTCGCCTGCCCGGCTGGCAGACGAGTCGTCGCAGGGCCGCACCACCATCGCCGCCTCCGTGGTCCAGAAGATCGCGGGCATCGCCGCGCGCGAGATCTCCGGCGTCCACGCGATGGGCGGTGGTGTGTCCCGCGCGTTCGGCGCGATCCGTGAGCGGATCCCCGGCGGCGGAGCCGGCGGAGCAGCCAACATCGCCGGTGTGCAGGTCGAGGTGGGCGAGAAGCAGGCGGCAGTCGACCTGGACATTGTGGTCGAATACGGCGCGTCGATCGTCGAGCTGGCCCGCGCGGTGCGCCGTAACGTGATCACTGCGGTCGAGCGCATGACCGGGCTCGAGGTGATCGAGGTCAACATCGCCGTCAACGACATCCACCTGCCCGACATCGACGGCGACGAGGAGATCCCGACCGTGCAGACCGCGCGCGTGGAGTGACCGCCCCGCCCGCAGGAGAGGTGCTCGTGACAGTCCCGACCACAACCGAGGCCTCCTCGCTGGCCGAGCAGGTGGCCGCGGTCGTGACCTCGCACCCGTCGGTCGTGCGGCTGCACGGTGGGGTGTTCGGTGACGTCGCCACCTACCTGCCGGGACGCAAGCTCACGGGGGTGCGCATCGGCATGGGTGAGGAGCCCGTCGAGCTGGGTGTCGTGCTCCGCCTCGACCGGCCGATCCCGCAGGTCGTGGGCGAACTACGGCGGACGGTCTCGACGATGTGCGGCGGCGCACCGGTCGACATCACCGTGGGCGACGCGGTGCTGCCGAGCGAGACGGAGCCCACGGCACCGTGAACGAGCAGGAGAGGTCGGAGTTCCGCGCGTTCGTCCGCGAGCACCATCCGGACCGGGGTGGCGATCCCGAGGTCTTCAAGGCGGGACTCGCCCGGTTCGGCGGCACGGCCCCCGTACCACCGAGTCCAGCCACCGATCCCGACGATCGTTACGACGCACCGGTCGAGGTGGTACCGCCGTTGCCGTTCGCGGTCCGCGTCGGGGTCGCACTGATCCGCACCTGGCACCGCCAGCGCCGTCGCCGCGTGGAGTAGCACCCGTGAGGAGAAGCAGATGAACTACACCCAGACCGGCCTGCTCGCCGGTCTCGTCCTCGGCCTCGCCGGAGCCTTCGGCGGCTTCGGCGTCTTCCTGATCGTGCTGGTCGTGGGCGTGCTGGGCCTCCTCATCGGCTCGGTGGTCGACGGCAGGCTCGACATCAACACCATGCTCGGCCGAGGTCGGGACCGGTGAACGGCCGGACCCTCCCGGCGGTCGAGGAGCGCGGGCGGCTCGAGATCAACCCGGTCGTGCTGCGGAAGATCGTCGAGCACGCCGCGGACCAGGTTCCGGGCACGCTGCGCCACGAGCGGCGGCTCGCCGGGATCGACGTGGGCGAGGCCGGGGCCAGCGCGAAGATCACCACCGGGTCCGGTGACCCGTCCGCCGTCGACGTACGGCTCGAACTCCATCTGCAGTACCCGGCGGCCGTACGCACGGTGGTGAGCGCCGTGCGTGAGCGGGTGAGCCAGGAGCTCGACCGCCTCGCCGGGCACCACATGCGGGCCTGCACGGTGGTCGTGTCCGGACTGCGCGGTGCCCATCACCTCGGGCCACGGCCGCGGTAGCCCCAGGCCAGGAGGAACGACATGCGCATGCTGCTTCGTCTGCTCGGCCTGCTGATCGGTCTCGCCATGGCCGCGGCGGGGGTCCTCATCGTGATCGAGGTGATCGCCGCGTGGCTGCGCCGCAACGTGGTCACCGGGCTCGTCGTGCCGTGGCACCTCTGGCGGCCCCAGGTCGAGATGACGTCGTGGAACGAGGCCCCCGTTCCCGGGATCGCGATCTCGGTCGCCCTGCTCGGCCTCCTGTTGCTGCTGGTCGGGCTGCTGGCCCGGCGCTCCCACATCAATCTGGACGGCCCGGCACCGGAGATCACCGCCGTCACCGCGCCCCGTGTGCTGGCCCGGCTCGTAGGCACGCGGGTCCGCGGCACCGACGACATCTTCAGCGCCTCGGTGACCGTCTCGCCGCGGCACGTGTCGGTGATCGCGCAGGCGTGGGGCGCGGCGGATCCGGCGCTGCGCGATGTCGTCCGCGCCCGCGTCGAGGAGTTGCTCGACGAGCTGCCGTTGCACCGCCGCCCGCGGGTGTCCGTCCTCGTCCAGGAACGGCAGGGAACCCGATGACCACGCCCGTCGCACCGGAGAACGGCGCCGTCCCGGCCGAGCGTCCCGCACGCCCGGCGCCGTCGGACGCGGTGCTGCACAGACGCGCCCGCGCGGCGCTGACCAGGTCCGCAGCGGTCGACCGCATCCTCGCGGTGCTGATCGGATTCGTGCTCATGGCCGGGGGTGTGCTCGTCGCACTGCTGTCCTACGGCGTGTTCGGCGTCGCCCGGGCCGGACGGCCGCTGCTCGACCCGATGATCGTCGACGCGATGCGCGTCCAGCCCGACGTCGCGCGCCTCGTGGTCCTCGGCGCCGGCGTGCTGCTGGTGCTCCTGGGACTGACGTGGGCGGCACGGTCGCTGCGGCCCGAGCGGCACCCCGACCTCGTGCTCGACGGCGGACCGGACACCGCGATCGTCATCAGCTCCTCGGCCATGGCCGACGCGATCAGCGCCCAGGTGAGCGCCATCCCCGGTGTGGGACGGGCGAGGGCACGGATGGTCGGCACCGACGATGCGCCTGCGCTGCGCCTCACGCTGTGGCTGGCCGACGACGCCGAGGTGCGAACCGTGCTCGCCCGGCTGCACGACGAGGTGCTCGGGGTGGCCCGCGACTCGCTCGGGATCTCGGCGCTGCCCACCGCCGTACGGCTGGAGCTCGACACCTCGACGCCCCATCCCCGGGTGGCCTGACGCTCCGTTCACTCTCCCCACACCGCTGGTGGGGCAGGCTGCGCTGATAGGGCAGTCCTGGGCGCCCACCAGCAGGATCGGGAGGGCACGTGGCACGACCACCGCGTCATGCGGTCGCCGCAGTGCTCGTCTGCCTGGCCGCGCTCGTCGCGGGGTGCACCGTCGGCCCGTCACAACGCCCGCCGGTGGCCGTGCGCGGCGAGAACATGCCGGCCGTGCCGACGAGCCCCGCCGATCAGCCACCGCCCCCCGACGTCTCGCTGCCCGCGCCGGAGCAGCAGCACTCCTCGATGCCGTTCACCGACTGCACCGAGGACGAGCTCGCGATGCTGCCCACGCCCGTCCCTCCCGACCGGACGTTGCGGGTGGAGTGCAGCGAGCTCACGGTGCCCGCCGACCCCGACCAGCCGGGGCTCGGCGCCGCCTCGCTCGGCGTGGTGCGCGTCGGCCTGGCCTCGTCTCCGCTGGACAACCCGCCGCTGCTCGCCCTGGGCGACTCCACGGCCGTGCCGTCGGCCCGCAACGCCGTGCGGCTCGCGGAGCAGGTGTCGCCCGAGGTGTTGCAGCAGTACACGCTGATCGGGCTGGATCGCCGCGGCGCAGGCGAGGATCTGCTCGACTGCGCGCCCGACAACGCCCGCGCCGCCCTTGTCGACGCCGATCCCGGGAAGTCGGACGAGTCGACGCTCGACTCGCTGCTGGAGCAGGCCCGCGCGGTCGTGCAGGAGTGCAACCTCGCGCTCGACGGTGGGCTCAGCGGCTACCGCACATCGGCCTCGGCGTCGGACATCGAACTCCTCCGCGACGCGCTCGGCGTCGACCGGCTCTCCGCGATCGGTGTGGGCGACGGGGCGTCGGCGCTCGCCGACTGGGCGCGCACCACACCGACGGCGGTCGGCAGGCTCGTGCTCGACGGTCCCACGCACCCCACGCTCGACGAGCCCGACCTCAGCGAGAGCCGAGCCGGGGCCGCCGAGGCGGCGTTCGGGGCGTTCGCCGTGGCGTGCACGGCCCGCGCCGACTGCCCGCTCGGACAGGACCCGCGCGCCACGGTCATCGCACTGATCCAGCGGCTGCGCACGCAGCCCCTCGCCGGAGCCGACGGCGAACGGCTCACCGCGGGCGCCACCATCACGGCGCTGCTGGCCGGACTGGCCGAGCCGCGGGACTGGCCCGAGCTCGGCCGGGCGCTGGCCGCGGCGAACACCGGTGATCCCGCTCCCCTGCTCACCCGGCTCGCGCCGCTGGTCGGGCCGCGAGGGCAGTTCGACGGCATGCTCGCGGCCAGCTGCAACGATGCCCGGCGGCGCCTGTCCCCGGGAGAGATCAGCGATCTCGCGCAGCGGTGGCGCACGACGTACCCGATCTTCGGCGGGATGTTCGCGCTCCGGCTGCTGGACTGCGCGCCGTGGCCGGCGGGCGGTCCGGCGCCTGCGGCCGGCCAAGCCGACGGCGCACCTCCGATCCTGGTCATCGGCACGGCGGCCGATCCGCGCGGTCCGCAGGACGGCTCCCGGCGCACCGCCGACTCCCTGGCCTCTGCGCGCTTCCTCGGGTGGCAGGGCTCCGGGACAGGGGCCTACCCACGCACGCCCTGCGTCAGCTCGGTCGTGGACGCCATGCTGGTGGGAGGAGTCATCCCGCAAGCCGGAACGCTCTGCCCCCCGTGATCCCCCCACGGGAGCAGAGCGCGCCGACCCCCCAGGCTCAGCAGTAGAGATCCTTCGCCAGGTCGACGACCTCGGCCGCCTGCCTGCGCGGCACCGACGGAAGGGCGGCGGGCACCGTCCTCGCGATCTTGTCCGCGGTGACGCCCTTGCCGAGCTCCTCACAGATCACCGCGGCAGTCTCGATCTCCGCGCGGCCGGACCGGCTCGTCGGGATCTCGGCGGCACGCAGCGCCCGCAGGAAGGTCACGGCGCTCTCGCTCGTCGGGTCGACCTCCACGGGTCCGGTCCCCGGGCCGGGCGCGGGCGGCGGCACCTGGACCGCCGGAGCGGGCGGCGCCACCGTGGGAAGCGGCGAGCCGACGTCGGCCGGACTGCGATCGGGCCCGGCACTGACCAGCGCGGCGAGGAGAGCCACGATCGCCAGCACGACACCTACTCCGACGACCACCAGCACCGGCCGCCGGCCGAAGCGCCGCGGCTGCTGCTCGGCGAGCTTGCGGTCGAGCCGCCGCACCCGCTGGTCCTCGGCCACGGCCTCGTCGGACTCCGGCTCGTCGTCGAACTCGTCGACGTCGATGTCCTCCGCATAGTCCGCGTCGTACTCGTAGTCGCGGTCGTCGACCGGGAAGACGGTGGTCTCCGCCTCGGCGGCCTCGGCCGCGTGCCGGCGAGCCGCACGGCGACCGGCCGTCGCTCCCTCCACCGTCGGAGACTCGTCCGGCGGCACATCCCACGGAGCCCGCTCGGGGTGGCCCACGGGGAACATCGAGGGGTACGACGACGCCGGCCCGGGGGGCATCGGACGGCCCGGAGGCAGCGCACCCATACCCGGAGTCGCGCCCGGCATCACGGTCCATGACCGCGGGCCCTCGTCCGGTCCGCCCGCCAGCACCCACGAGGCCTGCCCTGGTCCGGCAGGCGCTCCCTGCCGGAGACCGGCATGCAGTGCCGCGCTGGTCCGTTCCTCGGCCGCAGCCGCGGCCGTCGCCTCGTCGGATGCCCGGCCGGCGGCGTCCGCCGCGGCCTCCGCCTCTTCGGCGGCCCGCGCGGCGGCCGCGATGGCCGCTGCAGCCCTGGCCGCCGCGGCAGCGGCGTCGATCTCGGCCACCATGGCAGCCTGCTCCGCGGCGGCCCGCCTGCGGGCGAGCTCGTCGAGCGCTTCCATGCTCACTGGCGGTGTCCTGAGGAGATCCCCCATGTACGGGCGATCCTCGGTCAGAACGCTCTCGCGGCCGTCACCCAGCACACCGCTCATACCGTCATCGGTCGCGGCGTGCCGGGCCAAGGGCCGTCCACTTACCACCTCACCGGCCATCGCACACTCCCCATCCAGGGCCGCCATCCGGCCTTTTCTCACTCGGGTCAACGACCCGATGTGGAAAAGAGCGCGGTCCCGGCGGAAGGGGTGCCTGGCTGAGTGAGACCCGGTACCACCTGTGGCGATTCCCGGGGCGCGATGTCCCGCATTTCTCACCCGATGTGATCGTCAACCCACGACAGAACCGTCCCCTTCGGCGTGTCGTGCGCTCCGGGTAATCACAGCGATCAAGCGGCGGCGTCGAGTGCGCCGCGAACGGCCGCGGTGAGCAGGTCGAGGTGATCGTCGGTGAGGGTGAGCGGCGGGGAGAACGCGACCGTGCTGATCATGGGTCGGATCAGGACGCCCCGCTCACGTGCGTGGCGTGCGACCGCGGCAGGAAGCCCCGGTTCCGAGGCCAGCCGCTCGGGGTCGAACTCCAGCGCCCCGAGCACCCCGGTGCCACCGCGGACCTCCGCCACCAGCGGATGGTCACCCAGCGAGCGCAGGGCCGCGTACAACGTGGTCTCCAGCGACTCGGCACGCTTGAGCAGGCCCTCGTCGGCCAGGACGTCGAGGTTGGCGAGGGCGGCGGCACAGACCGTCGGATGCCCGGCGTAGGTGGCGCCGTGGCGGAATGCGGGTGCACCCGGTTCCCAGAACGGAGCGGCCACGCGTTCGTGGACCACGACTCCGCCCAGCGGCAGGTACCCGCTCGTCACGCCCTTGGCGAAAACGACGAGATCGGGGACGACACCGAAACGGTCGACGCCGAACCAGTCGCCGAGCCGTCCGAAACCGCAGATCACGCTGTCGACCACGAACAGCACGCCGTGGCGGCTGCAGATATCGCGGGTCTGCTCGATATATCCCGGGGGCGGGGGAAGCACGCCGCCCGCACCGATCACCGGCTCCACGAAGAACGCGGCCACCCGCTCCGGCCCGATCAGCTCGATCTCCTTCTCGAGCGCGGCGGGGTCGTCGTAGGCGACGCGGACGACGTCCGGCACGAACGGCGCGGCGACCCGGTTGGCCGGCATGCCGCCGAGCGACGTGCCGAAGCCGTGGGTGCCGTGATAGGCGTACTCGCGGCTGATCAGCACCGTGCGCTCCGGCTCACCGGTGCGCGCGAAGTACTCCCGGGACATCTTGGCGGCGGTGTCGATCGCGTCCCCGCCGCCGCTGGCCAGGAAGATCTTGGCCCCTGGCATCGGCGCGAGCGCAGCGAGGCGGCGGCTGAGCTCCTGGGCCGGACGGTTCGCGAAGTCGCCGAAGGTCTGGTAGGTGGCGAGCTCGCGCATCTGGGCCGCGACCGCCTCGACGATCTCGGCGCGCCCGTGCCCGGCGTTGACGCACCACAGGCTCGCCGTGGCGTCCAGGTAGCGGCTCCCCTGCTCGTCGAAGAGCCACACGTCCTCGCCGCGGGTGATCACGAACTCGGAGTGGCGAACCGCGCCCATCGGGGCGAAGGGGTGCCAGAAAGCGGTGTCCGTCCCGGTATCGCTCATGCGCGATCACGCTACCCGCGAACGGGCATACACACCTCGGGCCCTATCCCTGGCCCTCTCCGCAACACCCGCGATCTGCGGCCTACCTCGCGAACAGCTGCGACCGGTCCTTGAACGCCTTGAACTCGAGCGCGTTGCCTGCGGGGTCGAGCAGGAACATCGTCCACTGCTCGCCGGGTTCGCCCGCGAACCGCAGGTAGGGCTCGATCACGAACTCCGTGCCCGCCGCGCGGAGCCGCTCGGCCATCTCGTGGAACCGCTCCACGGTGAGCACGAGCCCGAAGTGCGGCACCGGCACGCGGTGACCGTCCACATCACTGTGGCCGACGGGCCCGGAGCCCGGCGCCCGGTGGGTGACGAACTGGTGGCCGTCGAGGTCCCAGTCCACCCAGTGGACATCCGAGCGGCCTTCGGCGAGACCGAGCACGCCACCGTAGAACTCGCGGGCCCGCGCGATGTCGTCGACGGGGACGGCCAGGTGGAAGGGGGACAGTTCCGTCACGTTCGCTCCTGTCACGTTCATTCCTCGATCTCCGGACGCGCTCCGGCGCCCACCGCCGAGTCGACCACGCGTCCTGTGCCCGCGTCACGCCGGTCGGCCTCCGTCGTCCCCCGAGGCCTGCATCGCGAGGAGGACGACCGCGGCGTCCGTTGGCACCGTGACGTCGCGCCCGGTCAGCTCGGCGAAGCGCTGCAGCCTGCTCCGCACGGTGTTGCGGTGGCAGTACAGGCGCGCCGCGACGTCGGCGACGGATCCCGTGGCGGCGTAGGCGCGCACGGTCTCCACCAGCCGCTCTCGCTCGCGCGACGGCGCGAGCGAGAGCCCGGCCAGCTCGGCTCGCACGAGCTCGTCGGCGGTGTCGGCGAGCCTCGCCGCGGCGAGCGGGAGCCAGGCGTCGGGCAGCTCGCGCGGACCGTCGAGGCCGGGCAGGACGTCGGCCAGCTCACCCGCCAGCCGCGCGCTGCGCGGTACGGCCGCGACCCCGTGCGCGAGCGGGCCCACGCCGCACGGCACCCCGGCGAGCGCTGCCCGCACCGGTGCGCCGGTGCCGCCCTCCCAGCGCGCGAGGAGCACCACGTGCCGGCCGGTCGACTGGACGTGCACCTCCCGGCCGCCGGCGCCGAGCCGATCGGCGGCGCGCCGCAGCAGCTGCCCCGACGCGGGCGGGGCGGCCGCCACGAGCAGGTCGGCGTCCACGCCCACGTCGAGGGCGACCGCCACCCTAGCCACCTCGTCGCGGGTGGGGGCCTCGTTGTCCAGCAGCGCCGCCACGAGCATCGTGCGCTCGCCCAGCAGTTCGCGGGCGAGCAGCGCTGCCTCGGCCTGGTAGCTCACCTGGATCTGGGCGGAGTATTCCTCGACGACGTTCCAGACATCCTCGGCGTGAGCCACGAGCAGTGCCTCGTCGGCCGGGGCGGCGCGATCCCGTAGTGCCGACCAGAGCACGCGGAAGTCCAGCCGCACCGCCGTGAGCAGGTCGTCCAGCGGCACGCCGCGCCGGGCCCGGTCACGGCCGATCGTCGGCGCGATGGAGCGCATACGCTCGGGGAGGGTCTGGCCGGCCAGCCGGCGTAAGAGGACGTCGAAGGTGAAGGTCGCGTCGGTCACCAGCCGGTCCATCGGCACGACGCCGCGCCCGTAGGGCGGGATCACCTGCACCCGTTCGATGAACGCCACCACCAGTGTCGCCGCGTCGCCGCGCAGCCTGCCGATGAGCGCGGTCCAGCGCTCCCGCTCGGCGTCTTCAGGGTCGCCACCGTGCATCTGCACAACGTAACCGGCAATTTCCGTGCAGAATCACGCTACAAACGCCGTTCCAGAGGGCGCATGCTCATCCGATGCACCTCACGCCCCGGGAGCAGGAGCGCCTGCTCCTGGCGAGCGGCGCCGACCTGGCCCGTCGCCGGCTCGCGCGCGGCGCCCGGCTCGGCGCCCCCGAGGCGGTGGCGCTGGTGTGCGACGAGATCTGCGAGCTCGCCTGGGACGGTCTCCCGTACGACGAGGTCGTCGCCCGCGCTCGCGAGGTGCTCCGCCCCGCACAGCTCGTCGACGGTGTGGCCTCCGCGGTCCCGGCGCTGCAGGTGGAGGCGCTGTTCCCGCACGGAAGCGTGCTCGTGCACGTCGACGCGCCGTTCGGTCCGCCGCCCGCGGACGGAGCCGGGGCCGTCCGGCCCGCCGCCGGGGACATCGAGCTGGCGCCAGGGCGCGAACGGGCGGCCGCGGTGCTGCGCAATACCGGCCCGTCGGTGATCTGGGTGTCGTCGCACGTCCCGCTCGACCGGCTCAACCCCGCTCTCGACGTGCAGCTGCCCGCATCGGGCCGCTACCGGCTCGACGTCGCAGCAGGCTCCGCGGTGCGCGTGGACCCGGGAGCACAGCGCGAGGTCGCGGTCGTCCGGATCGGCGGTGACGCATGACTTCGCTTTCCCGGGCCGAGTATGCGCAGCTCTACGGACCCACTACCGGCGACCGGATCCGGCTCGCCGACACCGACCTCTGGATCGAGGTCGAGGCCGACGACACCGAGCCCGGCGAGGAGCTCATCGGCGGCTGCGGCAAGACCGCCCGGCACGGCGCGCTGGTGAGCAGCTCCGCCGACCGCGCCTCGGCACTGGACATGATCGTGCTCGGCGTCGTGCTGCTCGATCCCGTGCTCGGGATCCGCAAGACGTCCATCGGCATCAAGGACGGGCGTGTGGTGGGCGTCGGGCGCGCCGGCAACCCCGACGTGCAGGACGGCGTCGAGCTCGAGGTCGACGCGCACACCGCGATGATCACCGGTGAGGGGCTGATCGCGACACCCGGGATCGTCGACTCGCACGTCCATCTGTCCAACGCCGACCTGGCACCGGCAGCGCTGTCGGCCGGCGTCACGACGATCGTCGGGATGGGCATCGGCGGGGTCTGGGACGTCGGGGCCAACCCCCGCCACAACCTGCACTCCCTCATCGACGGCTGGGCGGGCGTTCCGGTCAACGCCGCGTTCCTGGCGCGCGGCTCGTCCACCTCGGCCGAGCTGCTGGAGGAGGCGGTGCTGTCGGGTTGCGGCGGCTTCAAGGTGCACGAGGACTGGGGCGCCACTCCCCCGGCGATCGACACCTGCCTCACCGTGGCCGAGCAGGTCGACCTGCCGGTGGCGCTGCACACCGACACACTGAACGAGGCGGGCTACCTCGCCGACACCCTTGCTGCGGTGGACGGCCGCGCGGTGCACGCCTACCACGTGGAGGGCGGCGGCGGGCACCCCGACCTGCTCTCGATCGTCTCCCGCGAGAACGTGCTCACCTCGTCGACCACGCCCACGCTGCCGCTCACGCCGTCCACGGTGGCGGAGCTCGGTCCGATGACGCTCACCGTGCACCGCGGCCACGCCCACGTGCCCAGCGACGCCGCGATCGCCTCAAGCCGCATCCGCGAGCACGCCATCTCCGCCGAGAACTGGCTGCACGACCAGGGCGCCATCAGCATCGTCAACTCCGACTCCCTGGGCATGGGCCGCATCGCCGAGACCGCCCGCCGTACGTGGCAGCTCGCGCACGTGCAGGCCACGCTCGCCGGCGAGACCGGCCCCGACGTCGTCAACAACGCCCGGGTCCTGCGCTACCTCGCCAAGCTCACCCACAACCCCGCCGTCGCGCACGGGCTCGCCGCTCACGTCGGGTCCGTGCGGCCCGGGCTGCTGGCCGACATCGTGCTGTGGAACCCGGCATGGTTCGGCGCCCAGCCGGAGCTGGTGATCAAGTCCGGATTCGTGGCCTGGGGCGCGGCCGGCTCGGGCTCCGGATCCACCCGGCTCACCCAGCCCCGCCGGATGCGCGCCTTCTACGGAGGGCTGGGCGCCGCACCCGCCCGGCTGGCGCACGTGTTCGTCTCGCAGGCGTGCCTCGACGACGCGAGCACGCGGGCCGCGCTCCCGGCCGGTCGCCGCTACTCACCCGTCGCCGGCAGCCGCGACCTGACGTGCGCGGACATGCTGCACAACACCGCCACCCCGCAGGTGGAGATCGCCCCGGAGCCGGTGCCCGTGCGCGCCGACGGCCGGGAGATCCCGCTGCACCGATCGCCGACGCTGCCGCTGACGCGGCTGCACCACCTGGGATGAGGGCGCGCGTACATGGATGTCGATCTGGTGGTGCGGGGCGCCTCCGTCGTGACGATGGACGACGAGCGTCCACGCGCCCGCAGTCTCGCCGTGCATCACGGGCGCGTGCTCGCCCTCGATGCCGAGGGCCTGCGCGGGCGCACCGAGATCGACGCACAGGGCGCCGCGCTCGTCCCGGGCTTCGGCGACGCACACAACCACATGGCCTGGTTCGGACAAAGGCTCGAGGCCCTCGACCTGTCCGGACTCACCGATCTCGCCACGCTCTACGAGCGCGTGGCCACCCGCGCCGCGGCACTGGACGCGGGCGCGATGGTCGTCGGCACGGGATACGACGACACCACGATCGGCGGGCACCCGCACCGCCGCGAGCTGGACCGGGCGGCCGGGGGGCGCCCGGTCTGGCTGCAGCACAGGACGGGCCACGTGTGCACGGTGAACGGTCCGCTGCTGGAGCGGATCGGGCTGCTGGACGGCTCGGCGAAGGTGCCGACCGGCGGGGTGGTCGTCACCGACGGCTCCGGCGAGCCCACCGGGGTGCTCGAGGAGCAGGCGCAGAACCTGATCGTGGATCTCGTGGTGCCCTACCCCGTCGACGAGCTGGCGCGGGCGATCGGGCGCGCGTCGACCGTCTACGCCGCGGACGGCCTGACCCACGTCACCGAGTGCGGGATCGGGGCCGGCTGGATCGGCCGGTCACCGCTCGAGCTGGCCGCCTACCAGCAGGCCCGCGACGCCGGTGAGCTCGGCGTGCGAGTGCAGCTGATGCCGACCGTGGGCGCGTTACGGCCGCTGTCCGGCCACGCCGACGACGCCGTACGGTTCGGCCTGGACCTGGGCGTGCGTACCGGGTTCGGCGACGACCGGCTGCGGATCGGGCCGATGAAGATCTTCCTCGACGGGTCCCTGGTGGCCCGCACCGCCGCGATGCTCGACCCGTTCTGCGACCGGCACTCGCACGGCTACCTTCAGGACGACCCCGACGTCATGCGCTCCCGGATCCTCGACGCGCACGCGTCGGGCTGGCGGATCGCGGCGCACGCGATCGGCGACCGCGCGGTCGACCTTGCCCTGGACGTGTTCGCCGAGGCACAGGCACGCCACCCGCGCCCCGGCGCGCGGCCACGGATCGAGCACGCCGCCGTCACCACGCCCGCGCAGATCACGCGGATGGCGCAGCTCGGCGTCACACCTGTGCCCCAGCCCCGGTTCCTGTACGAGATCGGCGACACGATGGCCGCCGCGATCGGGCCGGACCGCACCGACGGCCTCTACCGGCACGCGAGCTTCCTGCGGGCAGGCGTGCGCGTTCCCGGCAGCTCCGATCGTCCGGTCGCGGCGGGGGCACCGCTGCTCGGCATGCAGTCGATGGTGCAGCGGCTCTCGTCGTCGGGCGCGGTGATCGGCCCGGACGAGCGCGTCGACGCCACCACGGCCCTGCGGGCCTACACCCTCGACGCGGCGTGGATCGCGGGCGAGGAGGCCGAGCGGGGCAGCCTCACCCCCGGCAAGCTCGCCGACTTCGTGCTGCTCACCGACGACATCACCGACGAGCGCACGGTGCCTGCGGACCGGATCGGATCCACCGGCGTGGTCGCCACATTCGTCGGCGGGCGCTGCATTCACGGAGCCGCGGCGCTCGGTCTCGACCCGGAGGCGTGACCGTGGCCGAGCCGGCCTGGCCGGTGACCGTCAACGACGCGGACGCCCGCAAGGTCGCGTTCGGCGCATTCGTGGGCACCGCCCTGGAGTGGTACGACTTCTTCCTCTTCGGCACCGCCGCCTCGCTGGTGTTCAACCACCTGTTCTTCGCCAGTGACGACCCCGTGGTGGCCACAGCGGGCGCGTTCGCGTCCTTCGCCGTGGGCTTCGCCGCCCGGCCGCTCGGCGCGATCCTCTTCGGCCATCTCGGTGACCGGATCGGCAGACGGACGTGTCTGATCATCACGGTCGCGCTGATCGGTGTCGTCACCGGCGTGATCGGGCTGCTGCCCACCTACTTCTCCATCGGCGTCGCCGCGCCCGTGCTCCTCACGCTGCTGCGGCTCCTGCAGGGCGTGGCGGTCGGCGGTGAGTGGGGCGGTGCGGTCACCCTCGCCGTCGAGCACGCGCCGAAGGAGCACCGCGGCCGGTACGCGGCCATGCCGCAGATCGGCTCACCGATCGGCACCCTGCTCTCCTCCGGAGCGTTCCTCGCGGTGTCGCTGCTGCCGCCCGAGAGCTTCGACTCCTGGGGCTGGCGCCTGCCGTTCCTCGCCGCCTTCCCGTTGCTCGGCATCGCGCTCTGGATCCGGCGACGGGTGGAGGAGTCGCCGCTGTTCGAGCAGCTTCTGCGCGAGGACGAGCTGGCCCGCTCCCCCGTCACCGAGGTGTTTCGCCGGGCGTTCCCGCAGCTGCTGGTGGGCGCGGGCTCCACGCTGCTGGGAGTGGGCGGCTTCTACCTCGCCACCACCTTCGTGATCAGTTACGGCACCGAGTACCTGGGGATCGACAGCTCCGTCCTGCTCACCGGCACGCTCGTCGCGGCGGGCGTCGAGATCGTCGTGCTGCTCGTCGGCGGGCGGCTGGCGGAGTGGTACGGACCCGGCCGCGTGACGGTGGCGGGCGGCCTGGTGTCGGCGCTGGTCGCGTTCCCGGCGTTCTGGCTCATCGACACGGCGTCGACCACGCTCGTGATCCTCGGGGTGACTCTGGCCGTGGCCTGCCTCTCGCTCCCCTACGCCGTGTCCGGTGCACTGCTCACCGACCTCTTCCCGGCCCGGCTGCGCTACAGCGGCGTGGCGCTTTCGGCCAACATCGCGAGCGTGATCAGCGGTTTCGTCCCGCTGGTCGCCACCGCGCTGCTCGCCGTGAGCGGTGGGAGTTCCTGGACGCCCGCGCTGCTGCTCGTGGTGATCGCCCTGATCACCGCAGGCTCCGGGACGCTGGCCCCGCGGATCTCGCTCGGGCACGACGAGGTGGTCACCGGCTGAGGCGAAGGTCTACAGCCGCTTGGCGACGGCCGCAGAGACCTGGTGCATCGTGGTGAAGTCGCCGATCGTGTTCCGGTTCTTCAGCACGGCCACCGCGGTGCCGCTCGCTCGGTCGGCGAACGCGGCGGTCCCTCCGCTGCCGGGCATGCCGAAGACCGCCGGACCCTCGAACACGCCACCGAGCCCACCCACGGCGTATCCCAGCCCGCGCTGCACCGGGAACGAGAACACGGCGTCGACGCCCTCGACGGCCAGGGCCGTGACCTCCCGCAGCCGCGATTCCGAGATGAGCCGCACGCCGTCGACGTCGTGCATGAGTGCCGCGTACATCCGCGCCACCGCGCGGGCGGTCATGGTGCCGGTCGCCGGGATGTCGGTGGCGAGCAGGTCGGCGCGGTTGCCGAACGCGGCGACGGGCGCCGTCGCGGGCGGCGCCCACACCCAGCCCTCGGGTGCTCCCGGCGACGGCAACGCCGGCGGCTCCTCGTCCCCGCTCGCCGCGGACACGGGGTCCTCCAGCCGGGCGAGCCTGCTCATCTCCGTGGGCGGGACACCGAAGAAGAGCTCGTCGGCCACACCGAGCGGCTCGGCCACCTCATCGTGGAGCACCTGCGAGATCCGCTTCCCGGTTGCCCGCCGGACGATCTCGCCGACGATCCACCCGAACGTCTGCGCGTGGTAGCCGGTGGCCGTCCCCGGTTCCCACCAGGGCTCGGCGTCCGCGATCAGGGCGCACATCCCGTCCCAGTCGAGGAAGTCCTCGGGCTGCGTGGCGACCGGGAGCCCGGGAACGCCGGTGCTGTGCGTCAGCGCGTGCCGCAGTGTTGCGCCCTCCTTGCCGTTGGCACCGAACTCCGGCCACAGCTCCACGATCGGGGTGTCGTAGTCGAGCACGCCACGCTCGGCAAGGACGTGCACCACGGTCGCGGTGACACCCTTGCCCGTCGACGTGGCATAGAACGGGGTACTCGCCGTGACGGCCCGCCCGGTCTGCACGTCGGCCACACCCGCGACCGCGTCGACCACCTGCTCCCCGTTGCGATAGACGGCCACCTGCAGACCCCGCTCCGAGCCCGACTCGATGAGCCGGTCGAGTACCGCCTGTACGTCGCCCTGCATGTCGTCCATCGCGTTCATCCCTTCGTGGCGGCGCCGTGTGATGAGGTGTTCTCGGGTACGTCGGTGCCGGGGGCACCCCGCCGCGACAGCCGCCCGAGAGGAGACCGTCCGACATGTTGCTGCCCAACCAGCGCGTCGAGATCGTGCAGTACTGCCGTCAGATGCAGGCCGATGGGCTGACGGTGGGCACCTCGGGCAACCTGTCCGTTCGATACGGCGACCACATCGCCATCACGCCGAGCGGTGTGCCCTACGAGAACCTCACGGCCGCGTCGATCTGCGTGGTCGACCTCGACGGGAGGCCCGTGGAGGAGGGGCTCGCGCCGTCGTCGGAGCTCCCCATGCACACACGCGTCTATGCGGAGACCGACGCAGTGGCCGTGGTGCACACCCATCCGCTGTACGCCACCGCGCTGTCCACGTTGGTGGACGAGCTGCCCGCGATCCACTACATGGTGGCGCTGCTCGGCGGGCCGGTGCGGGTGGCGCCGTACGCCACGTACGGGAGCCCCGAGCTCGCGGAGGGCAGCGTGCGGGCGCTCGCCGGCCGCTACGGCGTGATCCTGCAGAACCACGGCGCCACCACCTACGGCGACACCCTCGAGAAGGCCTACACCCGCAGCATCTACCTGGAGTGGCTCTGCCGCCTGTACCACCAGGCGCAGCTGCTCGGGCAACCCCGCCTGCTGCCGCCCGAGGAGATCGAGCGGGTGGCCCGGATGCTCGGCAGCTACGGGCAGAACCCCCTCGGGCACGGGACGAACCCCGATCCGGTGTTTCCACTTCCGCGCAGCGAACCGGCAGGCCACCACTGAACCGCTGGTCGCCCGCTCGGAGCGCACCGCCTTCTACGCGCGCCCAGGCTGCAGCAGCGTCTTGACCATCCCGTCCTTCTTGGCCTGGAAGGCCTCGTACGCCTCCGGGGCGGCGTCCAGGGGCAGCCGGTGGGTGGCGAAATCCTCGGTGCCGAGCGGGTCGGCGTCGGTGAGCAGCGGGAGGATCTCGGGCACCCAGCGATGGACGTTGGCCTGGCCCATCCGCATCTGGATCTGCTTGTCGAACATCGTCTGCATCGGCATCGGGTCGGCCGTACCGCCGTAGACGCCGCTGATCGAGATCGTGCCGCCGCGGCGCACCAGCTCGATCGCCGAGTGGAGCGCGTTCAGCCGATCGGCACCGGCCGTCTCCATCAGCCGTGCGGCCAGCGCGTCGGGCAGCAGGCCCGTGAGCTGCTGGGCGAGCTTCCCGACCGGCGAGCCGTGGGCCTCCATCCCGACGGCGTCCACCACGGCGTCCGGGCCGCGGCCCTCGGTCATCTCGCGGACGTAGTCGCCGAGGTGACGGCCGTGGCCGGTCACGTCCAGCGCCGTGACGCCGCGGGCGCGCACCCGCTCCAGCCGCTCCGGCACGAGGTCCAGCCCGATGACCTTCTCGACCCCGCGGTGCAGGGCGATCCGCGTGACCATGTCACCGATCGGCCCGAGCCCGAGCACCACGAGGGACCCGCCCGGCGGGACAGCGGCGTACTCCACCGCCTGCCACGCCGTCGGCAGCACGTCGGAGAGGTAGACGAACCGGTCGTCGGGCGGCCCCTCGGGAACCGTGATGGGGAGCGTGTTGCCGAGCGGGACGCGCAGGTACTCGGCCTGGCCGCCCGGCACCTGGCCGTAGAGCTTCGTGTAGCCGAACAGCGCCGCGCCCTTGCCGTGTTCGCGCACCTGGGTGGTCTCGCACTGCGAGTGCAGCCCACGGCCGCACATGAAGCACGTGCCGCACGAAACGGTGAACGGGATCACGACCCGGTCGCCCGGACGCACCTCGGTGACCTGCTCCCCCACCTCCGCGACCACACCCATCGGCTCGTGCCCGAGGACGTCTCCCTCCTCGAGGAACGGCCCCATCACCTCGTAGAGGTGCAGGTCGGAGCCGCAGATCCCGGTCGACGTGATCCGCACGATGATGTCCGTGGGGTCCTGGATCGTCGGGTCGGGCACGGTGTCGACCCGGACGTCACGCCTGCCGTGCCAGGTGACCGCTCGCATGGAGCCCTCCTCGCCGCCTCGGCCGGTCGCTTGCTCGGCCGGTGATCGCTCGACGCAGACATTCCCCCACTGGAGCGGGGGAAACCGGGCGTAATCCCCCGACCACGGGGTAGCCGATCCGCATGACCTCTACTGAGAGCAAACCCTTGGCGGTCGTCACAGGTGCGTCGAGCGGGATCGGCCGGGAGCTGGCGAAGCAGCTCGCCAAGAACGGCTTCGATCTCCTCGTCAACGCCGAGGACGACCGCCTGGACGCCGCCGCGGCCGAGCTGCGTGGGTACGGCGCCTGGGTTCGTGCTGTCCGGGCGGACCTGCGCACCGCCGAGGGAGTGGAGAAGGTCTACGCGGCCGTCACGACGATCGGACGCCCGGTCGACGTCGCGGCGCTCAACGTAGGGGTCGGGCAGGGTGGTGCGTTCCTCGACAACGACCTGGCCGACGAGCTCGACATCATCGACCTGAACATCACCTCGACGGTGCGCCTGGCCAAGCGGCTCCTGCACGACATGGCCGTCCGCGACGAGGGGAAGGTGCTGATCACCTCCTCCATCGTGGCCACGGTGCCGGGCTCGTTCCAGGCCGTCTACAACGCGTCGAAGTCCTTCTTGCAGTCGTTCGGCCAAGCACTGCAGAACGAGCTCAAGGACACCCGCATCACCATCACAGTGCTGACGCCCGGCCCGACGGAGACCGATTTCTTCCGCCGCGCCGGCATGCGGGACACGAAGGTGGGCGCGTCGCCGAAGGACGACCCGGCCCGGGTCGCGGAGCAGGGCTTCCGGGTGCTGGTGAAGGGTGACCCGAAGGTCGTGGCCAGGTCGCTGGGCACGAGGGCGCAGGGAGTCGCGGCTGCACTGCTACCCGATCGGCTGAAGGCAGCCACCCACCGGCAGATGGCGAAGCCCGGCCCGTCCTCCCGCTGAGGACGAGCGCCGGACCCGACGCCGCGCCGGGCCCCCGCGCGGGTCGCCTGCCCTCGGTCAGGCCTTCCGGGACCTGTTCAGGTAGCGGCCGCCCGGAGCGCCGATGACCTTTCCGTCCTGGAACACGAGCTCGCCGCGCAGGAACGTCGAGGTGACCGTGGCGCCGATCTCCATACCGCGGAACGGGGTGTACTGCTGCGTCGACTCCGAGTCGGCCGGATCCACGACGAAAGACGTGTCGGGGTCGACGAGCGCGATGTCGGCGTCGAAGCCGGGGGCGATGTCGCCCTTGGTGGGCAGCCCGAAGCGGCGAGCCGGGGTCGCGGCCGTCAGCTCCGCGATCCGCGACAGGGACAGGCCCCGCTTGCGGCCCTCCCCCACCAGCCCGGGCAGCAGGTACTCGGTGCCGCCGAAGCCGGACTTGGCCGCGAACACGTCGGAGGGGTCCTCGCCGAACTTGGTCTCCTCCTTGCAGCAGGCGTGGTCGGACACCACCCAGCTGACGTTCCCGGCGAGCAGGTGCTCCCACAGCGCCTCCACGTCGGCGCGCGGGCGCAGCGGCGGGTTCACCTTGCCGCCGATCCCGTCGGCTGTGGTGACGTCGGCGAGCAGGTGACCGATCGTCACCTCCCTGCGGAAGTCCACGTGCGGGAACGTGCGGGCCATCAGCATCGCCGCCTCCATCGCCTTCGCCGACGACAGGTGCAGCAGGTTGATCGTGGGCAGCCCGGTCTCGTGGGCGAGGTAGGACGCGATGGTGACGGCGAGGCCCTCGGAGTGCGGCGGGCGCGAGGCGCTGTAGGCCTCCAGCCCGGACAGGTCACCGGCCTGCTCGACCATCCGCGTGTAGGCGGTCATGATCTCGGCGGTCTCGCAGTGCAGCGACAGGGAGATCTGGTCGGCGAGCTCCGGGTGCGCCTCGCGCGCTGCCTGCACGCCGCGCATCACGAACTCGAAGTGCGCGAGGTCGTAGCGCTCCCCCTCGGGGATCATCAGGAACGCGTTCTGGTCCGACGAGCGGCCGTGCAGCCCGTGGCTGCCGTAGAACATGAAGATCTTGAAGGACGTCACGCCGTGCTCGGCCACCAGCGCGGGGATCTCGTCGATGTGGGACGCCTGCATCGGCGCGAGGTGGAAGCCGTAGTCCACATAGGAGCGTCCCTGCGCCGCGGCGAGCACCTCGGGAAAGACCTCCGCGTAGCTCCCGCCCCGGTTCAGGTAGTACTGGCCGGTGCGCATGTAGGTGAGCGACGTGGTGACGCCGCCCTGCGCGCAGGCCCTGCTCTCGGAGGCCGTGTCGTCGGCGAGCGGGTTGTAGATGCCCCAGTGCTGGTGGGCGTCGACGACGCCGGGGAACGCGAGGCGGCCACGGCCGTCGTGCACGGTGGTGCCGGGCTCGGGTTCGATGCGTGGAGCCACCTGCGTGATGCGCCCGTCAGCCACCGCGATGTCGGCGGTGTCGACGTCCTCGACGCCGGGACGGACCACTCTGACGTCACGGATGATGAGGTCGGTCATCGATCACCTCTCGAGGGCGGTGTGCGGATCGGGTTGTCGCTGGTCATTCGGCTGACCGACGAGGGAGGCCAGGTGGTCGGCCGCAAGATAGGCGAGGCCGAGCGCGGGCAGCAGCCCGTTGCCGGCCAGGTAGCCGGCGGCTCCGTGGCCGGACATGCCGACCGCCGCGCCGCCTGACGCGTACAGGCCACCGAGCGGCGCGCCCGCGGTGTCGAGCACCTGGGCGTGTTCGTCGACCAGCAGGCCGCCCTGGGTGTGGAAGAGCGCGGGGACGACCTCGATCGCCTGGTACGGCGGGGCGAGCGGGGCAGCCACGTGTGTGCGACCGTGCGGGTCGCTCGCATCTCCCCTGGCCACCGCTGCCATCGCGGCGACCTCGGCGGCCAGGACCGGGGCGGACATCCCCGTGCGCTCCGCGAGCTCGCCGAGGGTGCCGGCGGTGCGCACGGCGCCGCTGTCGACGACGTCGCGGAAGTCGGTGAAGCTGCGGCAGAGCTCGTTGATGCGCTCGTCGAGCACGATCCAGCCGTACCCGCCGGGCTGCGCGGCCAGCAGCGCTGCGTACTCGGAGTAGCCGACGGTCTCGTCGCCGAAGCGGCGGCCCTCCCCATCGACCACCAGCCCACCCTGCATGACCGTCGTCCAGGTGACGAGGGTGCGCGCGGCGGCCGAGACCGCGGCGTGGCCCTGGTAGGCGTCCAGGCAACCGGTGGCCGCACCGAGCGACGCACCGATCCGCAGCGCGTCGCCGCGTGACTGTTCGCTGCCGTGGTAGTCGACCCCGGCGATCTCGGGAAGGTGGGTGCGGACGAGCTCGGGATCGGCGCCGAAGCCGTTGGTGGCGAGCAGCACGGCCCGCGCGCTGATCTCCTCACGCCGCCCGTCGGGGTACTCGACGACGGCGCTCCGGCTTCCTGTCCGATCGGCGCCCACGCCGACGAGGCGGGCCGGGGCCAGCAGGTCGATGCGGTCGTGCGCCCGCACGGCGTCGGTCAGGCACTGCAGCAGCACCGACCCGTGCCGTCCGGGCAGGGTGTGCATCCGCCGAGCGCTGTGCCCGGGATAGTCCACATCACCGGCCAGCTCGATCGGCATCCCGACGTGGTCGGCGAGCCACTCCACGAGTTCTGCGCTGACCGTGGCGAGGGCGGTCGCGACCCGGGGATCGGCCTGCCCGCCGGTCTTGGCGGCGATGTCGTCGAGGAACCCCTCCGGGGAGTCCTCGATGCCGGTAGCACGCTGAAAGCGCGAGCCGGCGCCCGGGATCATCGCCGTGGACATCGACGTGTTGTTGCCGCGCAGGTGGTGCTCGTCGGCCTCGACCACGAGCACGTCCATACCGAGCTGCGCCGTCCGGAGCGCGCCGGCGAGTCCACCGCCCGCTCCGGCGATCACGAGATCGACGTCCATCCGCCCCCTTCGTTCCGCTCATCGGAACGACTTCAGTCGTTCGATGCCTCTCATCTCTACCTCTCGGGCCAAAGAAGGGCAAGGCCAGCGACAGCGCTTCTTGACAGCCGAGAGAGACACCTTCAGGCTTGTTCCGTCAGGCGGTACGTTCGGACAGGCGGGGACAATGGTGACTACCGGGGCGACGACCGGGGAGCCGAGCGGAGGCACCGAGAGCACTGCGCGGGTCGCAGACGTTCTGTTGATGTTCACCGAGGGCCCGTCGGCGCTCGGCGTCTCGCGGATCGCCCGCGAGCTCGGCCTGAGCAAGGCCGTGGTGCACCGGATCCTGCAGTCGCTGGCAGGCCGGGAGCTCGTGGTGCTCGACCCGGCCACGCGGGAGTACCGGCTCGGCCCGGCCGTCGCAGCGCTCGGCGCCAGGGCGCTGCGCGACTCCGACCTGCGCTCCGCAGCGCTCGTCCTGTTGCGGCAGCTCCGCGACGAGTTCGGCGAGACCGCCACGCTCAGCACGCCGGTGCCGCACGGGCGCGTCTACCTCGACCAGGTGACCGGCACCCACGAGATCACGATGTCGGTGGAGCTGGGGCGCCGGTTCCCGCTGCACGCCGGCAGCAGCGGCAAGTGCATGCTCGCCTTCGCCGAGCCCGCGGTGATCGCCGGGGTCCTCGACGCTCCGCTGGAGAAGCTCACCCCGGCCACGATCGTCGACCCGGACGTGCTCACCGCCGAGCTCGCCATGGTCAGGGAGCGCGGCTTCGCCACCTCCGCAGGCGAGCGGCAGGGCGACGCGGCGTCGGTCGCGGCCCCGGTCTTCGGGCTCTCGGACGAGGTGGTCGGCGCGATCTCCGTGTGCGGCCCGCGCTACCGGATGGGTGAGGAGCTCGTCGGGCTGATCGCCCCGCGCGTCGTCGCGGTGGCCGAGCACATCTCGCGGCGCCTCGGCGCCACTCCCGGTGCCCACATGCGATCCGGCACCGGCACGAATGCGACCGCAGGCGCGGTTGCCACCGGAAGGACGTGATCACGACGCCGGACACAGTCAGCGGCGACGCTCTCGCAGGCCTGCGGGTTCTCGACGTCGCCACACTCTTCGCCGGGCCGCTGGCCGCCACCATGCTCGGCGACCACGGCGCCGAAGTGATCAAGATCGAGCACCCCCGCGGCGGCGACCCGTCGCGCACCCACGGCGTGCAGCGCGACGGCGTCGGGCTCTGGTGGAAGATGCTCGGCCGCAACAAGAAGTCGGTCACCCTCAACCTCTCCACCGCGGATGGCCAGGAGCTGTTCCGATCGCTCGCCGCCGACGCCGACGTCGTGATCGAGAACTTCCGGCCCGGCACGCTCGAGCGTTGGGGCATCGGCTGGGACGTGCTCAGCGAGCTCAACCCGCGACTGGTGCTCGCGCGGGTCACCGGTTTCGGCCAGTTCGGGCCGTACTCGAACCGGCCCGGCTTCGGCACCCTGGCCGAGGCGATGAGTGGCTTCGCCGCGATCACCGGTCAGCGGGACGGGCCACCGACGCTCCCGCCGTTCGGGCTCGCCGACGGTGTCGCCGCGCTGACCACCGCGTTCGGCATCATGACCGCGCTGCGCGCCCGCGACTCCACGGGCCGCGGCCAGGTGCTCGACATGGCGATCATCGAGCCGCTGCTCACGCTGCTCGGCCCGCAGATCATCGGGTACGACCAGCTCGGCGTGCTGCAGCAGCGCACCGGCAACCGCTCGGGCAACAACGCGCCGCGCAACACCTACCGCTGCGCCGACGGCCAGTGGGTCGCCGTCTCCACGAGCGCCCAGTCGATCGCCGAGCGGGTGCTGCACCTGGTCGGACGCCCCGACCTGGCAGCGCAGCCGTGGTTCGCCTCCGGCCGGCAGCGCGCCGAGCACGCCGACGAGCTCGACGACGCGGTGGGCGGCTGGATCGCCCGGCGCAACCGCGACGAGGTGATCGAGGAGTTCGAGAAGGCCCAGGCCGCCGTCGCCCCGATCTACACCGCGGCCGACGTGCTGGAGGACCCGCAGTTCCGGGCGCTCGGCAGCATCGTCCGGATCGACGACGACGAGCTGGGCCCGATCCGGTTCCAGAACGTGCCGTTCCGCCTGTCGGAGACCCCGGGCCGGGTCCGGACGTCGGGCCCGCCGCTGGGCCGGCACACCGCGGAGGTGCTCGCCCGCTACGGCGTCGACGAGGCACGGCTGGAGCAGCTGCGCGCGACGGGTGCGGTATGACCGCCCCGGCCACCGCGCTCGGCCGGGCCCGCAGCTGGCTCTACGTCCCCGCCCACCGCACCGACCTCGTGGGCAAGGCGCTGGCCGGCGCCGCCGACGCGGTGGTGCTCGACCTCGAGGACGCGGTACCGCCGCAGGCCAAGGACACCGCGCGCGCCGCGGCCGTCGCGGCCCTGGAGGCTCCCCGGGCCGTGCCGGTGTGGGTGCGGATGAACACCCTCGACAGCCCGTGGGCACGTGCCGACACCGATGCGCTCGCGAGCGCCCGTCCCGATGGGGTGCGCGTGCCCAAGGCGACCGACGCCGCCGCGGTCGCGGAGCTCGCCGAGCGGCTCGCCGTACCGGTGCACCTGCTGCTGGAGTCGGCACTGGGTGTCGAGAGCGCGTTCCTGCTGGCCCGCTCCCACCCGCTGGTCGCCGGAGTGTCACTCGGCGAGGCCGACCTGGCCGCCGACCTGCACGTCCGCAACCCGGCGGCGCTGCGGTGGGCCCGCCAGCGCGTGGTCGTGGCCAACCGGGCGGCCGGACTCCCGAGCCCGGTGGCCGCGGTCTGGACCGACCTCGCCGACCTCGACGGCCTCGTCGCCGACAGCATCGCCGCCCGCGACGACGGCTTCTTCGGCCGCTCGGTGATCCACCCCACCCAGCTCGAACCCGTGCACCGGGCGTTCACCCCGGCTCCGGCCGAGATCGACTCGGCACGTGCGCTGCTCGACTCGCTGCAGGCCGCCACGGAGAACGGGCAGAGCGCATTCGTGGACGACCGCGGCCGGTTCGTCGACCCCGCGGTGGTCGCGGGCGCGCGCTGGCTGCTCGACCTCGCCCCCGCACTCGACGATCCGGCCGCCCCGACGGCGGCCGGGAGGGAACGCACATGACGACCGCCCGAACCACAGGCGCCACCGACCCCACCACGGCCGCCCTGCTCGCCGCGATCGCCCGCGGCGTGCGGACCGTCGAGCTCAGCCATCCGCTCGTCACCGGCATGTCGACGTCGCCGAACCATCCCGGGTTCCGGATGACGTTGATCCGCCGCCACGGCGACACCGTGCGTCCCGACGGCGGGTCCGCCTCCAACGAGCTCATCATCACCGGCGGCCACGTCGGCACCCACGTCGACGCGCTCTCGCACGTCAGCCAGGACGGGTGCCTGCACGGCGGCGTGGACGCCGAGGCGGGGCAGCGCGGCGGCCGGCACGCCGAGCACGGTGCGGAGCGCATCCCGGCGATGATCACGCGCGGTGTGCTGCTCGACGTCGCGGCCACGCGTGGTGTCGAGGTGCTCGAGGGCGGCCACGGCATCACGGCCGAGGACCTCGCCGCGGCCGCGGAGCGGGCCGGCGCCGAACCCGGCCGGGGTGACGTCGCTCTGGTGCGCACCGGCTGGGCCCGGCACTTCGCCGACCCCGTGGCCTACATCGGCCACGACAGCGGCGTCCCGGGGGTCACCGAGGACGGTGCGCGCTGGCTGGTCGAGCGCGGCGTGATCGCGACCGGCGCCGACACCACGGCCTACGAGCGCATCCCGCCGGGAACGGGCCACCGTGTGCTGCCCGTGCACCGGATCCTGCTGGTGGAGAACGGCATCCACATCATCGAGCACCTGGACATGGAGGAGGCCTCCCGGCAGGGGCTCACCGAGTTCCTGTTCGTGCTGGCCCCGCTGCGGATCGTCGGGGGCACGGGGTCGCCGGTGCGTCCGGTGGCGGTGGTGGGGGCATGATCATGATTACGTCCACCCCGGCCCAGCAGGTGGGAATGCTCGCCGAGCGGGTTGTCCGCGACGGCCTGCCCGCCTTCCTGCGTGACGATCTTGCCGCCCGCGCGGTCGACGTTCTCGGCAACTGCCTCGCCGCACGAGGCGAGGAGCCCGCCCGGATCGTCGACGCCGTCGTGCGCGAGTGGGGCGGCACGGGTGTCGCGACCGCCGTCGGGTCACGCGACCGGCTGCCAGCGCCGTCGGCCGCGCTCGTCAACGGCACGCTCGCGCACAGCCTGGACTTCGACGACACCCACCTGCCGTCGGTGCTGCACCCGTCCTCCGCGGTGTTGCCCGCCGCGCTGGCCGTCGCCGAGCAGGTGGGGGCGTCCGGCACGGCGATGCTCGACGCCGCGGCCGTCGGCATCGAGGTGACCTGCCGGCTCGGGATGGCGGGCTACGACGAGGAACTGGGCAACTCGGTGTTCTTCGAGCACGGCCAGCACGCCACCGCGATCTGTGGGGCGATCGGGGCCGCCGTGGCCGCCGGGATGCTGCGCCGGCTCGACGCCGACACGATCACCTCGGTGATCGGCATCGCGGCGAGCATGGGCGCGGGCATCATCGAGGCCAACCGCACCGGCGGCACGATCAAGCGCGTGCACTGTGGGTGGGCGGCACACGCCGGTGTGGCCGCTGCCGACCTCGCGCGCCACGGGCTCACCGGACCACCGACCGTGTTGGAGGGCCGCTTCGGGTTCCTGCAGGCGTTCTGCGGCGACCGGGCGCACGTCGAACGGGTCACCGACGGGCTCGGCGAGCAGTGGGAGACGCCTGGCATCTTCTTCAAGCCCTATCCGTGCAACCACTTCACCCATGCCGGGATCGACGCGGCGCTGGCGCTGCGGGCGTCGGGGGTGACGGCGGAGTCCGTGCGGGGCCTGACGCTCGGCGTCCCCGCTCCCGTGCTGCGGACGATCGCCGAGCCGCCGGAGGAGAAGGCGCGGCCCCGCTCGGGCTACCACGCCGCCTTCAGCGGTCCGTACACCGTCGCGGCGGCTCTGCTGGGCGGCGGCGGCCTCGGGCTCTTCCACGAGGACTTCACCGACGCAGCCGCGGCCGACCCCGCCCGGCTGGCGCTCGCGGCGCTGGTGCGGTGCGAGGCCGACGCGGAGTCCACCGCGATCTTCCCGCGCCAGTTCCCCGCGGTGCTCACCGCCGAGCTGGCCGACGGCCGCACCGTCACCGAGCGGGTGCGGGCCAACCGCGGAGGCCCGCAGCGACCGCTGTCGGACGCCGAGCTGTCGGTGAAGTTCACCGGCAACGCCGAGCGGTCGGTGAGCCCCGAGGCTGCCGGGCAGCTCGCACAGGCCGTGTGGGACCTTCGGGACGGACGCGACGTCGCGGGTGTCACGGAACTTCTTCGCCAGGCGTCCTCATTGCGTTCCGCTTAGCGGAACGGTTGTAACGACCTGGTAGACACGCGCAATTGCGGGTTCAACACATTGACCCGGAATAGCACCGAGTGCCAGGCTCGACCGAACAAACGGAAAGCGTTCCGGTCAGCGGAACGAATTCGATGTGAGTCCGTTCCAGCCGCAGCACAGCGAGGTACGCCGCCAATGAGGACCCGTTTTCGCTGGGCGACGATCGTTCTGGTCGTCGCGCTGATCATCATCAACTACATCGACCGCAGCGCGATCTCCTTCGCCGTCGCTCCGTTGGAGCGGGAGTTCGGAATCACCACGGCCCAGTACGGCGTCATCAGCAGCGCCTTCTCGGTCGGCTACATGGTGTTCGCCTTCTTGTCCGGCCCGCTGGTCGACCGTTTCGGCCCACGCCGCGTGCTCCTGGTGGCGATCACCATCTTCTCGATCTCCGTGGCACTCATCCCGGTTGCCGGAGGGTTCGCCGGACTGTTGCTCCTGCGGATCCTCCTGGGGGCAGGCGAGGCACCCGCCTTTCCCGCCGCCACCCGGATCGTCAGTCGCTGGCTGCCGTCGGTGGAGCGCGGGTTCGCCCTGGCGCTCATCGGTGGGGTCGCCGTCTCCGGCAGCCTGCTGATCGCCGGCCCCCTGCTCACCCAGCTGATCGCCCTGATCGACTGGCGGGGCACGTTCTGGCTGATGGCCGTGCTCGGGATCGCCTGGGCGATCGCCGCGATCGGGCTGCTCACCAACACCCCCGAAGAGTCCCGCCGCGTCAACGGGCGCGAGTTGGCCCATATCGCAGCAGGGCGGGTGGCGGAGGAGTCGGCGAGCCGTGGCCGCGTCGACTGGAGGGCGCTGCTCACCAACCGCAACCTGTGGATCGTCGCCGCCGGCTACTTCGCCTGGGGCTTCATGTTCTGGGGCTTCCTCTACTGGCTGCCGCAGTACCTCTCGTCCTACGGGCTCAGCATCAAGGAGGTCGGCGCCTTCTCGGTGGCCCCGTGGGCCGCCGGCGTGGTCGGCGCGCTGGTCGGCGGGTTCGTCGTCGACCGGTTCTACGCCCGCACGCAGAGCATCCGCAGCCGCTTCACGATCATGGGCGTCGCGCTGTTGCTCTCGGCCTGCTCGCTCATCCCCGTCTTCCTCCACCCCACCCTCACCGTCGCGCTGGTGTTCATCTCGCTCGGCGTCGGGTTCGGGTTCATCACCGGCGGGATCTGGTGGGTCGCCTCGATCGACGCCGAGCCCGCCCAGCCGGCCAGCGCTGCCGGGTTCACCGACGCCTCGTTCGCCCTGTCCGGGATCGTGGCGCCGATCATCATGGGGCTGATCGTCTCCGGCACCGGCACGTTCACCAGCGGCTTCGTTCTCATGAGCGTGCTGGCCGCCGTCGGCGCACTGCTCATGCTGTTCTGCCCCCGGGAACGCCGTGCTGCACCGTCCGACACCGTGCGGGCCACCCCGGCGTGAGCCGGCGGCAGGCGGGTCAGAATGGCGCGATCGACCAGTCGCCGGACGACGTCACGATCGCGACGGCCGGGGCGCGCAACGGCACCGTGCCTTCGTAGGAGCCGATCTCGTTCACGGCGAGCTCGGTCGTGTCCCCGCCCACGATCCACACGGCGAAGTTCGACTCTCCGCGGTTCTTGATCAGCGCCCGGGTCGTGGCGCCGTTGATGGCGACCACGTCGTCGCCCGTCCCGGTGATCCTGGCCCCGTCGGTGATCCGCACAGCCGACAGGCCGGGCGTCACCGTCACCTTCCATGATCCGTTCGCGGTGATCGTCAGCACGGACGTCCGCGCGGTCTCGGAGACGTCGATGAGGTGGCGCCCCGAATAACCGCCGATCTCGTTGACCAGAAGTGCCTCTCTGCCGTCCGTCTTCAGCGCTGTGTTGCCGGAGCACTGGAGGCATTCGAAATCGAGCACGGCCACGCCGACCGGTTTCTCGAGGTTCAGCACCTCGTCGCCCTGTCCTTGGTAGGAGATCGGTGCGGCCGGCGGGCCCGGGGCCGGATCGACCGTGTCGGCCGGCACAGCTTTCACCGATGCCGGGACGTGTTCGCCGATGATCGTGGCCGGCGCGTCGGGTCCCGTACTCGTGTTGATCACGATGACGAACAGCACGGCGACGGCAGCCACGCTCCACGGCCACTTCTTCGTCCGCTTCACCTTCGGCACAACCAGCATCGGCCGGACCGGATAGGGCGGCGCCCAGTGCATGGGCTGTGTCGCCTCGGACGGCTGCGGGGCACGGCTGGGCGGCGCAGGGTGGTGAGACATCCGAGCTCCAACTCTCGATGGTCCCCCGACCCATGGAGCTATCGGCGACAGCAGTCGACGCCGTTACAACTGTGCGTGTCCGGCGTGTCACGCACGGTCAGAACGGCGCCGATCGCTCACCCGTCGAACTACGTCGCGGTGGAGTCGCTCGCGGCGGCCGGGACCGACGCCGGTGCCACCGCATCCGGCGCGGTGCGCCGCCACGGCCCTCCGAAGAAGCAGATGGCCACCCCGAAAACGACCATGCAGCCGGCCGTCACCCCCATCCACACCTGCCAGTTCGTGGCCGCGACCACCTGTGGCGCGACGAGGAGCACCACCACGGCCATGCCCTTCACGAGGAAGGAGAACAGGCCCCAGGCCGTGCCCTGCAAGCGCGGATCGATGTTCTCGGCGTCCTCGGAGAAGTTCGCCATCCACGGCGAGTAGGCCGCGCCGAGCAGCCCACCGAGGAAGAGCCCGGTGACCATGAGTGCGGGAATGGAAACGGTGTCGCGCCCGATCAGCCACACCAGCACCAGCAGGACGACCAGCCCGGCGATGGTGCCACCGAGCTCGAAGGGGCGGCGCAGTTGCCACCGGTCCGACAGGCGCCCGGCGGCGACGACGATCACCAGGTCCAGGATCCAGAACACCGTCATCACCGAGGACGCCTGAGCGGTGCTCATGTCGAAGGTCTGCACGAGCATCGTCTGCCCGTAGAGCGTGAGCGTCAGGTACAACACCAGCCAGAACGCGATGCCGATGACGTGAGCCCAGATCGTGCGGTGCACGAGCAGATCACGTATCTGCGGGGGCCGCGTCTCGTCCACGGCGGTGCGGACCGACCGCTCGGTCTGCACGATCTTGGCCCGCAACGCGGGAGAGAGCTCGGCGATGTTCAGCGCGATCACCACAGAGACCACGAGCGAGACCGCACCCATGATCACGAACTGGGACTCCCACGCGCCGTTGAACAGTGTCAGAGTGGCCCCGGCGATCGCCGCTGCCAGGAAGTTCGCCCCCACCGGTCCCCACGTCCAGAACCCGAAGGCCTGCGCACGGCCCATGCGAGGGGAGAAGTCGCGAACGAGCGGAGCAGTGCTGGCCACCGCGACACCGTCGATGAACGCCAGCACCACCCGGGCGACGAGCAGTTCGGTCGGCGTCTGGACCAGCACCATTCCGAAACAGCACAGGGAGGTGAGCATCATGAGCGGGACCAGCAGCCGTACGCGTCCGACCTTGTCGGTGAGTCTGCCGCCGATCATTCCGGCCACCGCACCTGCCACGGCCGCAGCGGCCGAGATCGCCCCGTACGTCCCCAGGCTCATGTGCAGGTCCTCGAGCAGGAGCGGCACGACCGGGGCGATCACCGCCTCGTAGGAGCAGATGAGGCTGGCCAGCACGGCCATCGCCAGGATGCGCAGCCTGCGACTGCCCGTGGGGTACTCGTCGAGTTGGCGTACGTACGAAGGGCTCACGGCGACCTCCTTGTCGCAAAGACCCGAATGTCACGCCAAGCCACACTTGGAATGCGGCTCTAGAAGACGCTTCTCAGATTCGTCCCCTGCGGGAGGAGATGTCAAGGTCGAGAACGGAGGTGCCGCGGCACCGGGTGCCGGTCGTCCCCGTCGAGCGCGGGCAGGCCTTCCGTCACTCGGCGGGTGCCGGTGCCGACCTGGTGACCAGAGCGACGCCGACCGCGGCCAGCACCGTTCCGATCATCGCCCCCACCTCGAGCGGTTGCCCCAGCAACGGGATGGCGGCCAACGCCGTCACGGGCGGAACCAGGAAGAGGTAGCTCGTGGCCGCCCCGCCACCCCTGCGCCGCAGCAGGACGAAGAGCAGGACGAGCCCGCCGATCGAGCTCACGAGGCTTGCCCACACGATGGGCCAGACCGCGGAGAACGTGAGCGGTATGGACAGGCCGCCATGGCCGAGCGCGAGCGGTGTGATCGCGGCCGTGGCCACGACCAGTTGCACCGTCAGACCACTCCGGAGATCCATCACCGCGCCGAATCGCTTCTGGTACAACGTGCCGCCGGCGAATGCCGCCAGCGATACCAGCAAGGCGAACAGTCCGGCCACGGAAACACCGCCGCCGAGTTCGGAACCGACCGCGGCCGCAACTCCTAGCAGGCCGAGCAGCAATCCGACCCATTGCCGCTTTCGCAGCAACTCACCGAACGCGGGGACGGCGATCGCCGCGATCACCAGCGGGCCCGCACTGGCGATGAGCGACGCGAGACCCGCGGACACCCCCATGCCCAAGCCGATGTAGATGCCGCCGAACTGAACGGCATGCAACACGAATCCCGTGACGATCAGATGGATCCACGCCATCGGCCTGCGCGGCCACCGGGCCCGGGTCGCAATGGCGACGGCGCCCATCACCACCGCGGCCACCAGGAATCGCCACCACAGCAGCGTGAGAGCCGACATCTCGCGCATGCCGATCTTCCCGACGAGATAGCCGCTCGACCAGATCGCGATGAACAGAGCGCCGGGAAGCGCGGCGAGCAGAAGAGCATTCACCTTCGCGGGCAGGCGGCCGGCCGCGCTGTCGCGCACATCGGAGGAACGCCCCCGGTGCCCGGTGGAGACCTCGGCAGAGCCTGCACGAGCAGCCGTGAGCGCAGCCAGTATTCGCATATCGTGAATCCGATCGTGAACGAGTGACGGGGAGTTCCGTTGGATGCTCTGCATTGCACGAACAGGCGTCACCACGGACGCGGGCAGGAGTCAGCCGCGGCAGGGCCCGTTTCCGGGTGCCGCAAAGAGAATTCGCAGGACTCGTACTTGCGGAGTTGCGACGTCGATCCGCCGGGATCGTGGGACGAAGGGGTCAGGCCTCGTTCGGGTTCGCGGCGTGCTTCGCGAAGAAGTCGGCCAGCGGGGCTCCCACCGCCCCGGGATCGTTCTCCGTCGGGATGTGGCCGGCATTGGCCACACGCACCAGCGTCGTGTTCGGCACCTCGGCGGCGAACCGCTCGGCGTGGTGAACCTGCTGGAAGGGATCGTCCTCGCCCCAGACCAGCAGCTTCGGAATGGTGGATGCGCGCAGCGACGGCATCAGGTCGAGGGTGTAGCGATTGTCCGCCGCAGCGGCGAAGGCCATCCAGGACCGCGCAACACGCTCCACGGCGAGCGGCTCGAGGTACTCCTCCACCAGCGCATCGGTCGCCGCGTCGGCCAGCGCGTCGACGACCGCCCCACGCCGGATCTCCACCAGATCGCGTGCCGACGTTGCGGCGACCAGGGCCGGATCGGCGAACCGGGCGATCCTCGGCTGCGGCCACGAGTCGTAGGTCACGCCGTTGACCAGCGCGAAGGCGTCGACGGCTCCCGCGGCGAGCAGGTGCTGCGCGATCGCGCCACCGATGTCGTGCCCGACGATCGACACGGGCCCCTCGACGCCGAGCACGCGGGCGAAGCGCAGCACCCAGGCGGCGAGGTCGGGGATGGTCGCGGTCCGCACCGTGAGCTCTCCCCCGGAGCGGCCGAATCCGGGCAGGTCCACGGCGACAGGCCGGAGACCCGCAGCGGCGAGATCGTCCAGGATCGGGAGGAAGACCCGGCTCCAGTACGTGCCGTGCAGCATCAGGACGACCGGGCCGTCACCGGCGGTCAAGTAGCTTGCCTGCGCGCCGTCGACGTCCACGGTCGCGCGCTTCTCATCGTTCAGTGACATCCGATCTCCTCCGTTTCCCGTTCGTCGTCGACGAACTTACTCGTATAAGCACCCCGGGATCGGTTCTTATGCCGGTCTCGGGGACCGGGACGTGTGCGTCGAGTCACGGCCATCCGAGGACGTCCGCGATGCTCTCGTGGGCGCCGGCCCGTCGATGCGGACCGGCGTCCGGCTCCGACTGTGCAGTGTCAGAAAATTTCTCGAAGAAGATGTGGAGGGGATGTCGAGACCGGCCTGGCGGCTCCGTCCCAGGGCCAGATGCAGCCACCGTGGCCGCACCGCACCAAGGAGACCCACCATGGCGAAGTACCTGCTTCTCAAGCACTACCGCGGCGCCCCCGAGGCCGTGAACCCCGTCCCGATGGACCAGTGGACCCCGCAGGAGGTCGAAGACCACGTGCAGTACATGAACGACTTCGCCGCCCGGCTCGAGAGCACCGGTGAGTTCGTCGACAGCCAGGCGCTCTCGTCCGAGGGCACGTTCGTCCGGTACGACGGGGAGGGCCGACCGCCGGTCACCGACGGGCCCTTCGCGGAGACCAAGGACGTCATCGCCGGCTGGATGGTGATCGATGTCGACACCTACGAGCGCGCGCTCGAGCTCGCCGGTGAGCTGTCGGCAGCCCCCGGAGCAGGCGGCAAGCCGATCCACGAATGGCTCGAGTTGCGCCCGTTCCTGGGCGCCACGCACACGGTCACCGAGTGACCCGCCCGGCTCGGCCAGGTCAGGGGCCAGATCAGGTGATGGACGAACTGCTGCTGAGGGAGCTGACTCCCGCGGTGATCGGCGTTCTCGTACGTCGCGGAGTCGATTTCGCGACGGCCGAGGACGCCGTGCAGGAAGCACTCATCCAAGCCGCGCTGACCTGGCCGGACCGGCAACCCGCCGACCCGAAGGGCTGGCTGGTCACGGTTGCCTGGCGCAAGTTCCTCGACACCCACCGCTCCGACGTCTCACGGCGCGACCGGGAGCAGCGGGTCGACGCCGAGCCGCCACCCGGACCGGCCGAGACCGCAGACGACACGCTGCAGCTCTTCTTCCTCTGCGCCCATCCGTCGCTGACCCCGGCGTCCGCGGTGGCCCTCACGCTGCGGGCCGTCGGTGGCTTGACCACCCGGCAGATCGCCCAGGCCTATCTCGTGCCGGAGGCGACGATGGCGCAGCGGATCAGCCGGGCCAAACGCACGGTCGGCGACGTGCGGTTCGAGGAGCCAGGCGACCTGGCGACGGTGCTACGGGTGCTCTACCTGGTCTTCAACGAGGGCTACACCGGCGACGTCGACCTGGCGGCCGAGGCGATCCGGCTCACCCGGCAGTTGGCGTCGATGACCGACGACGAGGAGACCGCGGGGCTGCTGGCGTTGATGCTGCTGCACCACGCTCGGAGACCGGCGCGGACCAGGCGCGACGGCAGCCTGGTCCCGCTGGCCGAGCAGGACCGCTGCCGCTGGAACACCTCGCTCATCGCCGAGGGCGTTGCGATCCTGCAGAAAGCGCTGGGTCGCGACCGACTCGGCGAGTTCCAGGCCCAGGCCGCCATCGCCGCCCTGCATGCCGATGCGCCGCGCGCCGAGGAGACCGACTGGGTGCAGATCGTCGGCTGGTACGACGAGCTGCTCCGGCTCACCGGGAGCCCGGTGGTGGAGCTCAACCGGGCGGTCGCGGTCGGCGAGGCCGACGGCGCCGCGGCCGGCCTCGCCGCCCTGGCCAAGGTGGACCCCGGCCTGCCTCGCCACACCGCCGCCTCGGCATACCTTCACGAGAAGGCGGGCGACCTCGAGACCGCGGCACGGCTGTATGCCGACGCCGCCCGGTCGGCCCCCAACCTGGCCGAACGTCACCACCTCACCCTGCAGGCGGCGCGGATCAGCCAAGCGCTGCGCGGGTGAGTCCGGCGCGCAAGCACGCTACTCGGAGCCGGGCCGGAAGTGCGTGATGATCCGGTCCGCGTAGAACACGTCCCACGGCACGTTCGGATGCTGCGCGGTGTGCTCCTTGTCGGAGCCGACGAGCACGTAGACCAGCTCGCTGGCGACCGGCGTGACGCCGAGGACCTCCGGCAGCCTCGACAGCTTGATCAACCAGTCGGCGTACCAGGAGGCCCAGTCGGCGTCCTCGCCGTCGACGAGGCGGTACACCTGGTGGTGAGTCTCACCGGCCCCGCGCAGAATCGCGGCCAACACGGTGACCTGGTCGTCCATCGTGGTCCTCCCGTCGATCGGGCCGTTCAGCCACTGTCCTCGCTGGTCACGCGGCGGGCGCGGCTCGGCTGCACCCGCATCGGCTCGCCGGGCATCTTGGGGTACTCGGGCGGGTAGGGCAGGTCGCCGAGCCCGCGGTCGCGCTCGTCGGCGGCATACCAGTCGAGCACGGTCTCGAGGCCGCCGATCGCATCGTCCATACCTTTGTGCGGGTCGCCGCGCTCCGCGAACAGACCCGGCACCGTCCTGACGTCGAAGTCCTCCGGCTCGACATCGGGAAGCGTGTCCCAGGTGACCGGCATCGACACCGTGGCCCGCGGACGCCCGCGAACCGACCACGCGGAGGCGACCGTGCGGTCGCGCGCGGCCTGGTTGTAGTCGAGGAACACGCGCTCGCCGCGCTCCTCCTTCCACCAGTCGACGGTGGCCTTCGCCGGCAGCCGCTCGGCCACCCGGCGCGCGATCGCGATCACCGCGTGCCGGACCGCGATGAAGTCCCACTCGGGCCGGATCCGGGAGAAGACGTGGATGCCCCGGCCGCCGGAGGTCTTGGGCCAGCCCACCAGACCGGCCTCGTCGAGCACCTCGCACAACACGCCCGCCACCTCCTTCGCGTCGGCGAAGTCGGTGCCCGGCTGGGGGTCGAGGTCGATGCGCAGCTCGTCCGGACGGTCGGTGTCGGCGCGGCGCACGGGCCAGGGGTGGAAGTCGAACGTGCCCATGTTCGCCGCCCACACCAGCACGGCCTGCTCCGTGGGGCAGAGCGACTCGGCGGTGCGCCCGCTCGGGAACGTCACCCGCGCGGTCTCGACGTAGTCGGGGGCGCCCTTCGGCAGCCGTTTCGAGTAGAACGGCTCGCCGTCGACCCCGTCGGGGTAACGCTTGAGGTTGGTCGGCCGATCACGCAGCACCCCGAGCAGCGGCCCCGCCACGGCGCGGTAGTACTCGACCACCTCGCCCTTCGTGATCCCGCGCTCCGGGAAGTACACCCGGTCGGCGCTGGTCAGCCGCACTTCACGGGGGCCGTGCGGCCCGGGGACGGTGAGCACCACCGCGCTCTTGCTCGCCACGGTGGCGCACGCTACCGGCTACCCTCGACCGATGCGCGAACTCCACGACCCGAAACGCACAACCAGGTCACGGCAGTTCGACGACGAGCTGATCGGCCTGGACCCCGACGACCCCGAAGCCCAGGCCTTCGCCGCGCACCTGGACCGCATGCAGCAGCACGGCCCCGCGTACACGGTGGAGGGCTATATCGCGGGCGTGAGCAACTTCGCCGACTCCGCCAACCGGGCGGAGGGCGGCCGACGCTGGGCGGCCGTGGTGGTGGTCATGCTGCTTCTCGCGGTGGCGGCCTACATCGTCTGGGAAGCCCTGGTGTTCGTGCTGGTCACCTGGCTCTAGCGGGCACGACCCCGCTCGGCGGCACGAAGGGCGCATCCGGACATAGTCTGGAGAGCATGGATCCCCAGACCGATCAACCACCGAAGGTCGTCAAGACCGACGCCGAGTGGCGCGAGCAGCTCACCCCCGCCGAGTACCAGGTCCTGCGCAAGGCCGGCACGGAGCGGGCGTTCACCGGTGAGTACACCGACACCAAGACCGCCGGCGTCTACTCCTGCCGGGCGTGCGGTGCCGAGCTGTTCCGTTCCGACACCAAGTTCGAGTCGCACTGCGGCTGGCCCTCGTTCTTCACCCCGCTCGCGGGCGACGCCGTGATCGAGCGCGTCGACACGAGCTTGGGGATGAAGCGCGTGGAGGTGCTGTGCGCCAACTGCCACAGCCACCTCGGGCACGTCTTCGAGGGCGAGGGCTACGGCACACCCACCGACCTGCGCTACTGCATCAACTCGATCTCGCTGCGTCTGGAGCCCGACAACTCCTAGCGATCTCCTCCGCTCAGCTCTTTTATCCGGCTCGCCCGACCGGTAGGAGTGTGATCCACACCCAGTCGCCGCGCCGGAGGTTCTCCATGCCGCGTTCCCGTCCGCTGCACATCCTGCTGGCCGGCGTGATCGGACTGACTGCGTGGACACCGGGAGTCGCGGCGGCGGATCCGCCGGATGACGGCCTCAACGGGAGCAGGCCGTGGCCGGGCTACATGATCGTGCTGCCCGAGCTCGACCCGCTTCCCGTGGGCGGCGGCGAGACCACGCTCTTCGTCGGGATCAACGAACACGCGGGCTACGCGGCCGAGGTCCCGCCGCAGTGGAACGGCGACCTCGTCCTGTGGGCCCACGGCTTCCGCGGCAACGGCGCGGACCTCACGGTCGACGCGCCGCCGTACGGGCTGCGGGAGCGGTTCATCGCGCAGGGATACGCGTGGGCGGCGTCGTCCTACGACCGCAACGGTTACGACGTCGCCTCCGGCGTGCAGTCCACTGCGGCACTGGCGACGGAGTTCACCGAGCTCGTCAGGGCACCGGAGCGGACGTACCTCGCGGGCGTCTCGATGGGCGGGCACGTGGTGGCCCGGGCGCTGGAGGAACACCCCGGTACCTACGCCGGCGCGCTGCCGATGTGCGGCGTGCTCGGCGACCACGAGCTCTTCGACTACTTCCTCGACTACCAGCTGACCGCAGGCGCTCTGGCCGACGTGCCGGCCTACCCGGCGGGTCCCGACTTCGCCACGGCGGTGCTCCCACGGATCTACGGCGGTCTCGGGCTCGCCGACGGCAACCCAGCCGTCGACACCCCGGCTGCACAGCAGCTACGGGCGGCCACCGTGCTCGACTCCGGCGGTCCGCGACCCGGCACCGACGCCTCGTTCGCCTACTGGAAGGACTACCTGTTCGGCCTCGGCGTGCCGGACGCGTCGCCGACACCCGTCGAGGGCGTGGCCGCCGATCCCGGGGTCGTGGCAGGCAACGTCGGCACCGACTACGCCCCCGACGAGCCGGTCGACCTCGACGCGGACGTGCAGCGCGTGGAAGTGGCCGACGAGCGCACGCGGGAGTCCCGCGATCTCACCCCCGTCGCGCAGGTGTTCGGCAAGCCGGACGCGCCCGTGCTGTCGCTGCACGACCTCGGCGACATGTTCGTGCCGTTCTCCATGGAGCAGATCTACGCGCAGGAGGTGCAGGCGGCCGGCCGCGACGAGCTCCTCGTGCAGCGGGCGATCCGCGCCACCGGCCACTGCGAGTTCTCCCCCGCCGAGGCCGGCCAGGCGTGGGACGACCTCGTGGCCTGGGTAGAGGACGGCACACGGCCCGACGGCGACGACGTGACGGACCCCGAGACCGTGGCCGACCCGGACTTCGGCTGCCGCTTCACCGATGCGGCCGCCTACTCCGCGAGCGGCAGCCCCGGCGAGGACAACACGCGCCCGTTGTTCGCGCCCTGCCCCTGAGCGCGGTCAGCCGAACCGGACGATCAGGGGAAGGAGACGACGAGCTCGCTCGGCTGCACCCGCGGCCCGGTGAAGAACGGCACCTCCTGCCGGACGTGCCTGCGCGCCTCCGTGGCCCGCAGGTGCCGCATGAGGTCGACGATCCGGTCGAGCTGGTCGGCCTCGAAGGCGAGGATCCACTCGTAGTCGCCCAGCGCGAAGGCCGGCACGGTGTTGGCGCGAACGTCGGGGTAGCCGCGGGCCTGCATGCCGTGGTCGGCGAGCATCTGGCGGCGCTCGTCGTCGGGCAGGAGGTACCAGTCCAGCGACCGCACGAAGGGGTAGACGCAGACGTAGTGCTTGGGGTCCTCCCCCGCGATGAACGCGGGCAGGTGGCTCTTGTTGAACTCAGCCGGGCGGTGCAGCGCCACCTGGCTCCAGACCGGTGCGAGGACGCGGCCGAGCGCGGTGGTGCGGCGGAGGTCGGCGTACGCGGCCTGCAACGCCTCGACGTTCTCGGCGTGCCACCAGATCATGAAGTCCGCGTCGGCACGCATCCCCGCGAGGTCGTACACGCCGCGGACGGCCACACCCTTGTCGGCCAGCGCGTCGAGGAACTCCGTGAACTGCGCGGCCGTCGCGGTGCGGTCCTCACCGAGCTTCCCCGGCTCCACCCGGAACACCGACCACATGGTGTAGCGGATGGTGGCGTTCAGGTCGGCATAGTCGAGACGAGCCATGCCTCCATCCTGCCACTGCGCAGGCACCGCACGAACGGCACTCTCGATCACTGAAACCGGGCGAACGGGCCGTTCACGTGGAATGCGGTCACACTGGCGCGGGATGCGCCGTCAGGTGCTCGACGAGCCGGTCGGCGGCCGCTCGGCCCGTGCCGATGCACGCCGGGACCCCCACGCCGTGCAGGGCCGACCCCGCCACGGCGAGCCCAGCGGGGAGCCCGTGCTCGATCGCCCGCACACGGTCGAGGTGACCCACCCCGTACTGCGGCAGGCCCCCGCCCCAGCGCTGGACGTGGACGGCGACAGGTTCGGCCGAGATCCCGGTGAGCGTGGCGAGATCGGCCCGGACCCGGCGGACGAGCTCGGCGTCGTCGACCTGCAGGGTGGCGGCCTCGCCGAACCGGCCGAGGGACGCGCGCAGCCGGACCAGGCCGTCGGGCGACAGGTGGGACCACTTGTTCGTCGAGTGCGTGAAGGCCTTCGCCGACAGCGGCTCCCCGGTGGCGATCAGCACACCAGAGGTGGGCGGGAGGCCCGCCGTGTCCTCGCCGCGGTAGGCCAGCGCGACGACGACCGAGGAGGCCAGCTCGATCTCCGCCGCGGCACGGGCGGCGGACGGCGCCGCCTCGGACAGCAGCCGGGCTGCCGCGGGTGCCGGGATCGCCAGCACCACGGCGTCCACGTCGAGCCCCTCTGGGGCCGTGGTGGGCCCCAGGGTGAGCCGCCAGCCGGTCTCCTGGGGACACAGCTCCCGGACCGTGGTGCCGAGCCGCACGTGGGCGTCCGCCTCGGCCGCGAGGGCGTCGAGGAGCACCCGGTAGCCACCGGAGAGGGCACCGAAGACGGGCGCCGGGGCATCCCCGCGAGCGGGCGGAGGAGCCGGGGTGGCCGCGTCGGCCGCAGCCGTCAGGGACGGGGCGCCGTCGTCGAGGGCAGCGGCGAGAGCGGGGATGGTGGCCCGCAGGCCGAGCGCGTCGACCCGGCCCGAGTAGACCCCGCCCAGCAACGGGTCGGCGAGGCGGTCGGCGAGCTCCTCGCCGAACCGCTCGCGCAGCAACCCGCCTAGCGCGACGTCGCCCCCACGCTCCCAGCCCAGCGGCAGGGCAGGCTCGGCGGCGACGGTGGCCAGCCCGGCCGCGGAGAGCAGGCCGTCGAGCCGGGCGGCGCTCGTAGGCACCCCGAGCAGGGTGGCGGCGGGCAGCGCCGCGCTGTGCCCGCCGGCCCGCAGCGACGCCTTCGCCGCAGTGGGGTGCACCTGCTCGCCGCTGAGCCCCAGCTCGGCGAGCAGAACCGCCATCTCGGGGCGCCTGGCCAGGAACGCCTCCGCGCCGACGTCATAGGGCACGCCGGCGAGGTCGACAGTGCGCAGCACGCCTCCGGTGCGGTCGCGCTGCTCGAGCACCGTGATCGTCGCGCCGGAGCCGAGCCGCGCGCGCAGCCGGTGTGCCGCGGCGAGCCCGGAGACGCCTGCGCCCACCACGGCGATCCGCGGGGCGCCGGACGAGGTCGTGCCGTTCGTCACGGCTGCAGGCCGTGCACCAGGTCGACGAGCCGGGTGAGGACGTCCGGATCCGTGCTGGGCAGCACCCCGTGGCCGAGGTTGAAGATGTGGCCCGGCGCCCGGTGTCCCTCCTCGACGATCCGGCGGGTCTCGGCCTCGATGGACGCCCAGTCGGCGAAGAGCACGGCGGGGTCGAGGTTGCCCTGCACCGCATGGGCGTAGCCGAGCCGGCGCGCGGCCTCGTCGAGCGGGATGCGCCAGTCGACGCCCACGACGTCGGCGCCCGCCTCCGCCATGGCGCCGAGCATCTCGCCAGTGCCCACACCGAAGTGGATCCGCGGCACACCGGCGTCGGCGAGCCCGGTGAGCACCTTGGCCGAGTGCGGCTGGGCGTAGGCCCTGTAGTCGCGCTCCGAGAGCGCCCCGGCCCACGAGTCGAACAGTTGGACGGCGTCGACGCCTGCGTCGATCTGGGCCCGCAGGAACACCTCGGTGGTCTCGGCGAGCCGGCCCATCAGCGCGTGCCAGACCTCGGGGGCGGACCGCATGAGCGCCTTCGTCCGCTCGTGGTTGCGGCTGGGGCCGCCCTCCACGAGGTAGGACGCGAGGGTGAACGGGGCGCCGGCGAAACCGATGAGCGGGGTGTTCCCCAGCTCGCGCAGCAGCAGGCCGATCGCGTCGGCCACCGGGGCGACCTGCTCGGCGTGCAGCCGCGGGATGCGATCGACGTCGGCCATCGTGCGTACCGGCTCGGCGACCACCGGCCCCGTGCCCGGCACGATGTCCACGCCGACGCCCGCGATGTAGAGGGGCACGACGATGTCGCTGTAGAGGACCGCCGCATCGACGCCGTGGCGGCGCACCGGCTGGAGCGTGATCTCGCACGCCAGATCCGGCGTGAGGCAGCACTGCAGCATGCCGATGCCGGTGCTGGCGCGCAGCGCGCGGTACTCGGGCAGCGAACGCCCCGCCTGCCGCATGAACCAGACCGGGAGGTGCGCGGGGACCTCGCCACGCGCCGCGGCGAGCAGCGGCGCGGAACGCAGGTCACGCCGAGCCACACGCGCGGAGTCGAGCATCATGACCTCATGGTCGCACGGACCCGAAGTTGATCACCCGTCCGTGCACCTTCGGGCGTGCGATCGCGCGGCGCGCCTCGGCACCCGAATACGGAGAGCGACCTAGAGTGATCGCTCGTGCCCGACGCGACCGCGCAACCCCCGGAGTTCCTGGAGGCGGTCGCCTCCCTGCGCGCTGTCCGACCGAGGCCCGAACTGCTCGTCTCGGCCCTGGAGGCGCCACCCCGGCTCGCCCCGTACACGTGGGCGTTCAGCGTGGAGGCGGACGCCGGCCGCAGCCCAGGTGAGGACCTCGACGAGCCCGACACCTCCGGCCGCCTGATCCTGCTGCACGATCCCGCCGGCCAGGAGGCGTGGGAGGGAACGTTCAGGCTCGTGTGTTTCGTGCAGGCCCGCCTCGATCCGGAACAGCTCGGCGACGAAATGCTGCCCGTCGTCGGATGGTCATGGCTCACAGAGGCCCTGGACCATTGCGGTGCGGAGTACGTTGCCCTCGGCGGCACAGTCACCCAGACGTCCTCGGTACGCTTCGGCGACATCGCAGGTCCGCGCCGCGACGACGACGTGGAGCTGCGCGCCTCGTGGACACCTACCGCACCGGATCTGTCCCGTCACGCAGAGGCATTCTGCGGTCTCGTGGCCTCGGCGGCCGGTCTGCCGCCGGTCGGGGTGCTTCCGCTCGGTCACCGAACACACTGAATGCGCTGCGACCTGCGCATTCCACCCCGGACGTGATCAGTCCCATCACCCGTGTGGGTGGATGGATATCGACAACGCTGTAACTTTCACCCGGAGAACTTCGAACCACCACACGACGTTAGACCGCTTGGGGGGCTACGCTTCCTCCACGACACCTCCTCGGGCGGTCGGGCGACAGCTCCATCCGACCGGGGTTCTGGTGCCGGTCGGGGGGCAACGACCGACTCCAGGGAGGTAGTGACGTGGCCGTTGTGGGCCAGGGCGCACCAGCTCGCGGCACTCCGGGTGCTGTGCTGTCGCCCGCGATGGTCCCGCATCCGCGGGAAGAGCTGTTCTCGGTGCTGGTGGTCGACGACCACCCGCTCCTACGCGAGGCGATCGCCGCGCGGCTGCGTTCCATGGGAGCAGGCACGGTGTACGAGGCCGCATCGGTGGCCGAGGCGCGGGCGCGAGCCCATGCCAACGGGCCATGCGACCTCGCGATACTCGATCTCGGCCTGCCCGACGGCAGCGGGCTCGACCTCGTCACCGAACTGCGCTCGCTGGGCTGGAACAGGCTCGTCGTGCTGGCGTCCTCGGACGACCCGTACGCGGTCCGCTCGGCGTTCCAGGCCGGGGCGCAGGCCTACCTGCTGAAATCGGCGTCGGCGGCGATCGTCACCGACGGCGTCAAGCGGGTGCTCGACGGCGGTGTCTACGCCGATCCGACGGTGGCACCTCTGCTCGCCACAGGCACGCGGGTGCCGGGCACCGACAACACGCCGCGCGAGCTCTCCGCCCGCGAGGTCGAGGTGCTCCAGCTCGTGGCCGACGGGCAGTCCAACAAGGAGATCGGGGAGGCCCTGAGCCTCTCGGCTCTCACGGTCAAGAGCCACCTCTCCCGGATCGGGCGCAAGCTCGGCACGGGTGACCGCGCCCAGATGGTTGCTCTTGCGATGCGTGCCGGGGTCATCCGCTGACCGCAGAACCTCAGCACCACGCACACGAGCCGGACGCTCCGTCACCCGTTCCTCCACCCGTTCCGCTGCTGGCGCCCCGCGATGGGCTCACCGGGGTCGTCAGCCACCGCGATGCGCTGCTGCGCACCGCGGAGGCTTTCGCTGCGGGCAGCGGACCCATCGCGGTGGACGCCGAGCGGGCGTCGGGCTTCCGGTATTCGCAGCGCGCTTATCTCGTACAACTGCGCAGAGCCGGTGCGGGTACGGCCCTCATCGATCCGATTCCGTTGCGGAGCGATCTTTCTGAGCTCGCATCGGCTCTCGACGGCGCGGAGTGGGTGCTGCACGCGGCGAACCAGGATCTGGCGTGCCTCGCCGAGACGGGCCTCACCCCGTCGGAGCTGTTCGACACCGAGTTGGCCGGACGGCTGGCCGGGCTTCCGCGCGTCGGCCTCGGGCCATTGGTGGAGCAGATGCTCGGCCTCAGCCTGGAGAAGGGTCACGGCGCTGCCGACTGGTCACGCCGCCCCCTTCCCGAGGACTGGCTCGTCTACGCGGCACTCGACGTCGAGGTGCTGGTCGAGCTGCGCGACGTGCTGGCAGGCCTGCTCGCCGAACAGGGCAAGCTGGAGTGGGCGAAGCAGGAGTTCGAGGCCGTGCGCACGGCCGGCCCACCCCCGCCCCGAGCCGAACCGTGGCGGCGCACCTCGGGCCTGCACAAGCTGCGCAAGCCGCGTGCCCTCGCCATCGTCCGGGCCCTGTGGGAGGCACGCGACCGGCTTGCGGCGGAACGCGACATCGCACCCGGTCGTGTCCTTCCCGATTCGGCGATCATCGAGGCCGCTTCGTCCGCACCCGCGTCGCCGAACGAGCTCTCCGAGCTACCGGTCTTCCGCGGGCGCTCCCAGCGGCGCCTCACGGGCTACTGGTTCGGCGCGCTCCGGCAGGCCGCGGCGCTCGACCCCGCCGAGCTACCCAAGGTCGCTCCGCCCGCGGACGGGCCGCCTCCGGTAGGTCGCTGGCCAGATCGCGATCCCGATGCGGCCGCCCGCCTCGCCGCCGCCCGCGCCGCGGTCGCGGGCGTCAGCCAGGAGCGGTCCGTGCCGGTGGAGAACCTGCTGCAGCCCGATCTCCTCCGCCGCCTGTGCTGGTCGCCACCGGCCGACGGGGACGTGCCCGCGGCCCTGCGGGCGGGCGGCGCCCGGCCATGGCAGGTCGAGCTGCTCACGCCGCTCCTGGAGGCCGCGCTCCAGGCCCGCAGCTGATCACCCCGCCGGCAGTCGCACCGTCACCGTGAGGCCGCCACCGGGCACCGGTTCGCCGCGCACGATTCCGCCGTGTGCCTGCACCACCGCTCGCACGATCGAGAGCCCCAGCCCCGAGCCCGGTGTGTCGGCGGTGCGCTCCACCGGTCCACGCCGGAAGGGCTCGAACAGCTCGGGCACACGCTCGGCGGGGATCATCGGGCCACTCGAGGTCACCCGCAGCTCGGCGGAGCCGTCGCGTACCCCGGTGCAGACGTCCACCCAACCGCCGGTCACGTTGTGCCGCACCGCGTTCTCCAGCAGGTTCCCGGCCACGCGCTCGAGCAGCACGGGATCACCCCTGGTCGGAGCGGGCGCGGCGCGGACCTGCACCCGCAGCCCCCGCGCGGCCACGTCGGCGCGCACAGCGGCCAGTGCGGGCCCCGCGAGCGCGGCGAGGTCGACGGGCCGCACGTCGGCCAGCTCGGCACCCTCGGTACGGGCCAGGAGCAGCAGACCGGCGATGAGATCGTCGGCACGACGGGTGGCCTGCCGGACCACCTCGGCCATCCGGCGCAGCTCCGTGACGTCGGCCGCAGGGTCGGAGAGCGTGACGTCCACCTCTGTGCGCAACACCGACAGCGGCGTCCGCAGCTCGTGGCTGGCGTTGGCGACGAAGCGCCGCTGAGCGTCGAACGCCGCCTGCAGCCGGTCCAGCATCGCGTCGAAGCCCGCCGCCAGCTCTGCGACCTCACCGCGTGCGTCGCGCACCCCCGTGCGGGTGTCCAGCGACTCGACGGTGAGCCTCCGCGCCGTGGCCGTGACGGCGTGCAGCGGGCCGAGCACCCGGCCGACCAGCACCCACGACACCACCGCAGCCGCCACGACGAGGAGCGGGAAGGCGATCAGCCCCGCCCGTAGCACGTCGGCCCGCGCGGCGGCGCCGACCGCGTCCTGGAGCTGCTCGGCGGGCACGGCCACGTCGCCAACGCGAACGGTGGTGCCGGGCGGCAGCGACGGAACGGCCCGGGCCACTCCCCCGACCAGCAACCAGCCCAGCCACAGCAGCAGCGCACTCACCAGCGCCACGACGACCGTGCTGACCAGCGTCAGCCGCGGACGCAGTCCGACACTCCGGCCACCGAACCGCCACCAGGCGCCCGGGGGAGGCGCCTGCTCGCTCCCATCGGGGCGCACGGCGCCCTGCGCGGGCTCCTGCACCCTCGCCACCGGCCTTGCTGGTTCGGCCATGGCAGCCCTCGTCAGCCTGCGGCCGGCACCCGGTAACCCGCGCCGACCACGGTCTCGATCACACCGGGCTCACCGAGCTTCTTGCGCAGGGTCATCACCGTGACCCGGACGGTGGTGGTGAACGGGTCGGCGTTCTCGTCCCAGACGCGCTCCAGCAACTCCTCGCTGCTCACCACCGCGCCGCCCGCACCGAGCAGCACCTCCAGCACGCCGAACTCCTTGCGCGTCAGCTCAACGGGCCGGTTGGCCCGGAGCACGGTACGCCGGGCCGGGTCGAGCGCGAGATCGCCTGCGGTGAGCAACGGCGGCACGGCCGGGGTGGCCCGGCGGCCGAGCGCACGGCAGCGAGCCACGAGTTCGGGGAAGTCGAACGGCTTGGCGAGGTAGTCGTCGGCGCCGCGGGACAGGCCGTCGATCTTGTCGGCCAGCGTGCCGCTGGCGGTGAGCATCAGCACCCGCGTGGTGGCCCCGGAGGCGACGATCTCGGCGCACAGCCGGTCGCCCGACATCCCGGGCAGATCCCGATCGAGCACCACCACGTCGTAGCGCGTGACGACCGACTTCTCGTGGCCCGTGTCGCCGTCGTAGGCGACGTCGACGGCCATGCCCTCCCGGCGTAGTCCACGTGCCACGGCGTCGGCCAGCGCCCGTTCGTCCTCGACGATGAGAACGCGCATCAGCGCGCCTGCTCTCCCCGGGCCGACGGCGCGGGCTCGTCGACGACCTGGAAGCCGGGGAGGGCAGCAGCCCACTCGGTGACCCGCCGCGACACGTCCTGCGCGGTCAGTCCGGCGGCGGCGAGCACGTCGGCCCGGCTGCCGTGGTCGAGGAACTGCTGCGGGATCGCGAGGTCGCGCAGCGGGACGTCGCACTCGGCGGCACGCAGCGCGTCGGCGAGGGCGGAACCGAACCCGCCGTGGCGTCCGCAGTCGGAGACCGTGACGACGAGCCGGTGGTCGCGCGCCAGGCGCACGAGCACCTCCGGCACCGGCAGCACCCAGCGCGGGTCGACGACGGTGACCGTGATGCCCTGCTGCTCCAGCCGCTGCGCGGCCGCGACGCCCAGCTCACCGAATGCCCCGGCGCACACCATGAGCACGGTGGAGCTCCGGTCGGCTGCCGGGCCGGGCTCACGCAGGACGTCGACGCCGTCGATACGGCGCACGGCGGGCACCGACTCGATCACGGCGCCCTTGGGGAACCGGATGGCCGTCGGCCCGTCGTCGACGGCGACCGCCTCCGCCAACTCCTCCCGCAGCGTGTGCGCGTCGCGTGGCGCCGCCACCCGCATGCCGGGCACGATCCCGAGCACCGACAGGTCCCACATCCCGTTGTGCGACGGCCCGTCGTTGCCGGTGACGCCGGCACGGTCCAGCACGAGGGTGACGGCCTTGCCGTGCAGCGCCACGTCCATCAGCAGCTGGTCGAAGGCCCGGTTGAGGAACGTCGAGTACAGGGCGACGACGGGATGCAGGCCGCCCGCCGCGAGTCCGGCGGCGGAGGTGAGCGCGTGCTGCTCGGCGATGCCGACGTCGATGCAGCGCTCGGGGAACGCCGCGGCGAACGGGGCGAGGCCGGTGGGGCCGAGCATCGCCGCCGTGATCGCGACGACGTCGGGCCGCCGCGTGCCGAGCGCCACCATCTCCTCGGAGAAGACGCTCGTCCAGCCGACGGACGGAGGCCCGGTCGGGAGCCCCGTCTCCGGGTCGAACGCGGACGGGCTGTGCATCTGCTCGGCGGTGTCGTTCTCCGCGGGCGGGTAGCCCGCGCCCTTGCGCGTGACGGCGTGGACGATCACCGGGCCGCCGAAGTGGCGGGCGCGGCGCAGCGCCGACTCCATCGCGGCGATGTCGTGCCCGTCGACGGGGCCGAAGTACTTGAGGCCGAGGTCGGAGAAGAGCTCCTGCGGGCTCAGCGCGTCCTTCATGCCCGCCTTGAGCGCGTGCAGTCCGGAGTAGAGGGCGTTGCCGACCACCGGAGTGCGCGCGAGCGCCTGCTTGCCGGCGTCGAGCACACGCTCGTAGCCCGGCTGCAGGCGCAGCGTGGCCAGCCGGTCGGCCAGCCCGCCGATCGTCGGCGAGTACGAGCGGCCGTTGTCGTTGACCACGATGACGATGTTGCGGTCCCCGGCACCGGGCGTACGGGCCGCGGGGTCGTCCACACCGGACGCGCCCCCGATGGCGCCCGGGCCGCGCCCGACGGCGGCGTCGGCGCTGGGCCTGCGTCCACCGGTGGCGATATTGTTCAACGCCTCCCAGGCCATCCCGCCGGTGAGCGCACCGTCGCCGATCACGGCGACGACGTGGCGCTGCTGCCCGGTGAGCGCGTAGGCGCGCGCGATGCCGTCGGCCCACGACAGCGAGGTGGACGCGTGGCTGTTCTCGACGTGGTCGTGCTCGCTCTCCGCCCGGGACGGATAGCCGGAGAGACCGCCGGTCTTCTTGAGCTGCTCCCAGCCGTTCTGACGGCCGGTGAGCATCTTGTGCACGTACGCCTGGTGTCCGGTGTCCCAGATCAGCGTGTCGCGCGGGGAGTCGAACACGCGATGCAGCGCGATGGTCAGTTCGACGACGCCGAGGTTGGGGCCCAGGTGCCCGCCGGTGCGGGAGACCGAGGCCACGAGCTCTCTGCGGATCTCCGCGGCAAGAGGGGCGAGCTGGTCGGCCCCCAGTCGCTTGAGATCGGCCGGTCCGCGGATCGATCGCAACACGGTCACCGACCCAGCTTACGAGAGGCAGCCCGCACCGGCTTCATGGTGGCGTTCAGGTGCCGCTGCGCGGGCCAGGGATCTCCACCGGTCCAGCGAAGCGCACCAGGTTGCGCCCGTCACGCTTCGCTGCGTACAGCGATGCGTCGGCGGCGTTCAGCACCTGTTCGAGGGTGGTGCCCTCGTTCGGCACCGCGGCGCCCCCCACGGAGATGGACAGGCCCGAGATGCTGAGGTCGCCGTCCGGGGTGCCGACCGGGACCACGAGCTCCGCCACGCGCTTGCGGAGGCGCTCGGCGATGGTGCGCATCTCGGTGTTCCCGTCCGGTCCGGGAGCGAGGTCGGGCAGCAGCACCACGAACTCCTCACCGCCGAACCGGCCCACGATGTCCTGCTCGCGTACCGAGTTGCGCAGCTCCGTCGCCACCGCGGCCAGCACCTCGTCGCCTGCGAGGTGTCCGTAGGAGTCGTTCACCAGCTTGAAGTGGTCGAGATCGAGGATCAGCACGGCGGCCGTGCCGCGTGAGCGGTGCACGCGGCGCACGATCCGCGCGCCCTGCACCTGCCAGGCCGCGGCGTTCAGGAGCCCTGTCTTGGCGTCGGTGCTCGCCACCTCCTCGAGCTGCCGGACGAGCACGGCGCGGTGCAGCACGAGGATCGGTGGCAGGACGAGAGCCACGAGGCCCGGCGTGGAGCCGAGCGCGACGGCGGCCAGGGCACCCATGCAGATGGTGGCGATCTCGACGGCGTTGTCGTCCCACCCGCCGAAGATGTCCCGCAGCCCGGGGCGCTCGCTGGTGAGGACGATCACCACGGCGACGAGCACCGCGTTGACCAGGACGTAGAGCAGCACGGCGAGCGCGATCCCGGCGACGCCGCCCAGATCAGCGGCGGCGGTGGGCAGGCCGCCCGCCCCCTGTACCACGGCGTGCGCCGCGTTGGCCGCGAGCACCACGGTGGCTGTGGTGTAGACGTGCCGGTGCAGCGGCACCTTCGCCGGCCGCCACACCCGCTGCCACAGGTGGAGGTACACCGCCGCGATGACGGCCGCGGCGAGCATCGGCGGGAGCAGCAGCGCGGCCGCGAACGTCCACACGGAGCTCAGGTCGAAGTAAGCGGTCTGGGCCGCGCGCCGCCGGATCCGCTCTATACCGGTGGCGAGTTCGGTGTGCACCACGCTGAGCACCGTCAGGAAGACGGCGAGCCCGATCGCTCCCGGCGGCGGCGTGGCGCTACCGGCGACGACGAGCGCGACAGCGGAGACCTCGACGGCCAGGACGACGACGACCGCCCGCCGGGGCAGGGCCCACAGGTCGTTCCTGCCCGAAGTCGGCGACAACGGCTCGTCCACGACCGCGATCCCCCTTTCGCCGACACCGAGAACGGGTGCGGCGCCGAGGTTAGTGAGCCGCAGTTGACGTGTCAGGAGGTTCGTGATCGCTCTTCGGGGTGGACTAGTCGACCTTGTCGTCACCCTCTGTATCGAAGTGGTGTCACTCCGGGGTGTTGTCAGCCGGTGGCAGCCGGCGGCTCGCCCGCCGCTGCAGAGAGGTGGGGCGAGTGCTGAACGGCGTGGTGACTGGGCACCGTGAACCCCATCCGCACCACGTTGCGCCCCGCGCGCTTGGCCGTGTAGAGGGCGGTGTCGGCGATCTGGAGCAGGGTGCGGAGGTCGCCGCCCTCGGCGGGCGAGATGGCCGCTCCGATCGACACCGTCAGACCGGCGACCGTCAGCGGACCGTCGGGGGTGGGGATCTCCACCCGCAGATCGGCGACCCGACGGCGGATCCGCTCCCCCACCGCCTCGAGCTCCGCCGTGCCGCTGCCCTCCAGGCCACCGAGCAGGATCACGAACTCCTCGCCGCCGAACCGGCCGACGAGGTCGCGATCACGGACCTCGGTGCGCAGGGCGTCGGCGACGGCGGCGAGCACCTGGTCGCCCGCAAGGTGACCGTGGGTGTCGTTGACCAGCTTGAAGTGGTCGAGGTCGAGGACGAGCACGCCGCGGGCGCCGTCGTGGCGGCTCACCCGGCGCAGGGCCCGCTCGGCCTGGGCGTGCCACGCGGCCGCGTTGAGCAGCCCCGTCTTGCCGTCGGTGCTGGCGGCCTGTTCGAGCTGGCGGACGAGAACGGCGCGGTGCAGCACCAGTAGGGGTGGCAGGACGAGCAGCACGAGCCACGGGTTGATGCCGAGCGCGACGGCGGTGAGCGCACCGAGGCAGAGGGTGGCGATCTCCAGCATGTTCTCGTCCCATGGCGCGAACACCTTGGAGAGGTTGGCCTCCGGGGTGCTCACCGCGATGGCGCCGGCCACCAGACAGCTGTTGACCGTGGTGTAGACGAGCAGCGCGAGCGCCAGGGCCCAGAGCTGGTGGTCACTGCCGGGATCGGTGCCACCGCCGGCTCGCTCGAGGACGGTGGCGGCCGCGAGGCACGCGAGCACCACGGTGGCGGTGTTGAACACCTGTTTGTAGAGCGGGACACGCAGCCGCCACGCGCGCCACCACAGATGGCAGTGCACGATCACGGCCACGAGCGCCGCGTACGACGCGGGCAGGGCCACCGCGGCCGCGAACGTCCACACCGAGCTGAGGTCGACGTGGTTGCCGTCGGTGACCCGGCGGCGGACACGCTCGACGCCGAGGGCGACCTCGGTGTGGGCGATGCCGAGCAGACACAGCACCACCGCCACCTGGAGCTGACCAGGAGTCAGCGGAGGGTGGCCGAACAGCCCGAGGACGACGAGCGCCAGCGACGTGGCCTCGACGAGCAGCACAGGGCCCACCAGCCGCGTGGGGAGCGACCAGACCGCCCACTGCCGAACGGCGAACGCGCGCGCCCGTGAACTGCCCTTCTCAGTGGCTTCGTCAGTTCCCATCCGCGCTCTCTGTGTCCGCTGGGCGTGGGCCGAAGCCTAGTGGAGCCCGACGACAAGGACCACCCACTCGGGGAGTGAGGACACCCGCTCGTGTCACAGTGACGCGGCTCGGAGCGACAGGCCGTAACGATCCCACTTCCGGGTCAGTGAGGTAGGCCGAATGCACGGCGCTCCGAGGTTCGCGCGGCGAAAACCAACACAAGTATGCAACAAAGTCCGCTTCGTGCTCCGAAGCGCTTGTGCGGGACCGCCGGCGCATCTCTCCTGCAATTCGACTACTCACGCCTGCGTCGGCGCCTCACGACGTCCGCTGAGTGACGACACGAGCGATGCGAGGAGGCAGTGGCATGCGCAACCACAACTGGTGATTCGGGCGAGCGTCAAGCGTCAACACCTAAGGAGGAGGAGAGAGCCGTGCGCAACCACAACTGGTGAAACCGCCATAGCGCCCCGACCGCACCGACCGAGGAGAGCTTCGTGCGCAACCACAACTGGTGAACCGCTCCGCTACCCGCCGACCGCCGAGGAGTGCCCGTGCGCAACCACAACTGGTGAACCGCGTCCCATCCGTCACCCGGCCCACAGAGGAGGCCTTCGTGCGCAACCACAACTGGTGAGACCGCTCGTCCCCGACCGGCCCGAGAGAGGAGGACCCGTGCGCAACCACAACTGGTGAGCCCTCGCCCGACGACCCGCACGGCACGCAAGGAGGCGGCAATGCGCAACCACAACTGGTGAGCACACCCCGGCATCCGACCGCAAAAGGAAGAGAGGACGTCATGCGTAACCACAACTGGTGAGCACTCCCCCGCACTCATATCCCGAAGGAGAGACGCGACATGCGCAACCACAACTGGTGAACCCGCCCCGAAGCCGCACCGAGCGAGGAGGCCCCGTGCGCAACCACAACTGGTGACGAATAGCCCGACCACCCGCACGGCCCAAGGAGGTGGCAATGCGCAACCACAACTGGTGACCAGACCACAGCAGACCACCCACGAATGGAAGAGAGGACGTCATGCGCAACCACAACTGGTGAGCACTCCCCCGCACTCATATCCCGAAGGAGAGACGCGACATGCGCAACCACAACTGGTGAACCCGGGCTTCACCCCTACCACCCGTCCGTGAAGGAGGCCATGTGCGCAACCACAACTGGTGACCGACTCCCGCGCCCCGTCCAGCCCGAAGGAGAGCACCCCGTGCGCAACCACAACTGGTGACCAACCCCCACACCCCCGCCCGACCCGAAGGAGAGCACCCCGTGCGCAACCACAACTGGTGACCAACCCCCACACCCCCGCCCGACCCGAAGGAGAGCACCCCGTGCGCAACCACAACTGGTGACCAACCCCCACACCCCCGCCCGACCCGAAGGAGAGCACGCCATGCGCAACCACAACTGGTGAACCGGACCCGTCGCACCGATGAAGGAAGGAGGACGCGCGATGCGCAACCACAACTGGTGACCGACAACCACCTGCGGGCAAGGCCGGGATCAGCCGCTCGCCAGCACTGTCGTAGCGACAGGCTCGCTGCTCCGGTTGGCGCGGTGCCACGCCACCGCGACCCCGGACGACAGGAGCACTCCCACCGCTCCGGCGACCGCGATAGCAGTCGCCGGATCCCAGTGGTCGGCCAGCACCCCACCGATGAGGACGGCCACCCCCTGGGCCGCGATGATCCCGGACGCGGCGACCCCGATCGCCCGGCCGCGGCCCGCCGCAGGCGTGGCCCGCACGAAGCTCGCTTGGGTCTGCAGGAGGTAGGCGGTGGACAACATCCCCGACACCGCCCACAGCAGCAGAGTGAGCGGGACCGGCGGGCGGAACAAGCAGAACACCAACGGAACGCCTGCGCCGGCGGCGAGCACCCCCACGAGCCGAGCCCGGATCACGCTTGGAACGAACCGCACGAAGAGCCAGGCGCCGACCACGCTCCCCAGCGGGTCGGCCGCCATCAGGAACCCGACGACCGTGGGGCCCGCACCGACCTGGTCGGCGTAGGGCGCCGCGAGCGCCTCAGGCACGACGTACCAGCCGACGAGCCACGCAAGGAGCACGAGCGCGCGCCGCCGTGGGTCGGCGGCGATCTCGGTGAGTGCGGCGACCACGCCGCCCAGCCCCGCGGCGGGGGCGTCGGCTGCGACGGTCGCGTCGCCGCGGTCGTCCCCGTCCGTGGCGGGCACCGGCCGGTCGCGCAGTCCCGCCCGGACCAGCACAGCCGACAAGGCGAACGACACGGCGTTGCCCAGGAGCGCCATGGACGGGCTGATGGCGGCCACGAGCACGCCACCGCTCGCGAACCCGGCCAGCTGCGCGGTCTGGCTCGTGATCTGGCGAACGGCGAGCCCGCGCTCGTAGAGCTCGCCGCGCAGGATCTCGGGGAGGAGCGCGCCCTGGGCAGCGGTGTGCGGGGCGCCGAGCAACACCACCACGACGAGGAGCATGCAGAGCGCCCACAGCGGTAGGTCCGGGATCGCCATGGCGGCGACGAACACGGCGCGCACCACGTCCGCGGCGATCATGACCTCGCGACGGCGGTACCGGTCGGCGAGGCCCGACAGCAGCACCCCGCCGAGCAGTGCCGGCAGGAATGTGAGGGCATAGGTCGCGGCCGCCCACGCCGCAGAGCCGGTGCGGCCGTAGACCAGGACCGCCAGCGCGACACGCGCCAACTGGTCGCCCGCGATCGAGAACAGCTCCGCGGCCCAGACGATCTGGAACTCCCGTATGCGGAACACCGCGCGCAGCTCTGCACCCGCCATCCGGACGTTCTCCCCTCGAGTGCGCCAGGCCGCCTCGTGGGCCGGCTCAACGGAGGGTAGGCGAACCAACGCATCCGGTCAGGACGGCACATGAACGCTTCCGGACCGGAACCACCCGGCCCTGCGGCACGGAACGGATCCGCGACGGATGGGGCGGGCCGGCCCTCGGGCGGCGTCAGCGCAGGTCAGGCAGAGCGTCACTCAACGGCACGGCCGCCATTCCGTGGGCGGCGGCCACCTCGGGCTGCACGATCTGCCCGGCAGCGACATTGACGCCGGCCGCGAGGGCGGGGTCGGCAGCCACGGCGCCCGCGGGCCCGCGGTCGGCAAGGGCGAGCACGTAGGGCAGCGTGGCGTTGGTGAGCGCGCGAGTGGACGTGTTCGGCACCGCACCGGGCATGTTCGCCACGCAGTAGAAGATCGAGTCGTGCACGGGGAACACCGGGTCGTCGTGGGTGGTCGGCTGGGAGCCCTCGAAGCAGCCGCCCTGGTCGATCGCGATGTCCACGAGCACCGACCCCGGCCGCATCCTCGCCACGAGGTCGTTCGACACCAGCTTCGGCGCCTTCGCCCCGGGCACCAGTACGGCCCCGATGACGAGGTCGGCCCAGAGGCACGCGCGCTCGATCTCGTAGGCGTTGCTGGTGATCGTCTGCAGGTGCCCCCGGTAGCTGAAGTCGATCTGGCGCAGCCGGTTGATGTTCGTGTCGAGCACCCTCACCTCGGCCTGCATCCCCACCGCGATGCTGGCGGCGTTCATGCCCGAGACACCGGACCCGATGACGGCCACCTTCCCGGCGGGCACGCCGGACACCCCGCCGAGCAGCACGCCCCGCCCACCGGCGGTCCGCTGCAGATAGTGCGCACCGACCTGGGGGGCCATCCGGCCTGCCACCTCGCTCATCGGCGCGAGCAGCGGCAGCGAGCCGTCGGCGAGCCGGACGGTTTCGTAGGCGATGGCCGTGGCACCCGCGGTGACCAGGGCGTCGGTGCACTCCTTCGACGCGGCCAGGTGCAGGTAGGTGAAGAGGACCTGGCCCGGGCGCAGCCGGTGGTACTCCTGCGGGATCGGTTCCTTGACCTTCAGGACGAGCTCGGCCACGCTCCAGACCTCGTCGGGGTCGGCGCTGGTGCGCGCCCCGGCCGCGACGAAGTCGGCGTCGGGCAGGCCCGCACCCACTCCGGCGTCACGTTCGATGAGCACCTCGTGGCCTCGGCCCGTGAGCTCACGCACGCCGGCCGGGGTGATCGCCACCCGGTACTCGTGGTTCTTGAGCTCGCGCGGGACTCCAACCAGCACCTGGCCGATCCTGCCCTAGTCGACGCCCGCCGTCATGGTGAGAAGGTCGCTCACGTGGGCGATCTCGTTCACCGTCCGGACCACCCGGCGCCCGTCACGACCGGCGATGACGCGGGTGATCCCCGTGTAGTCCAGTGGGAAGGTCAGCGGGCGGGCGAGGCCGAGCAGGTGGGCGAGCCAGGTGTTCACCACCCCGGCGTGGGCGATCACCACTGCGCTCGACCGGCCGGGATGAGCCGCGATGATCTGTTCGAGAGCGCCGTCGACCCGCGCGGTGAACGCCGGGACGTCGACGTGCTCGGGCAGGAGTCCGGCGAGCATGCGCTGCCACGCGGCGGGGTCGAGCCGGGCCATCTCATGGACGGGCACGTAGTGCTCGGAGTCGGCGTCCGAGCTCCGTCAGCCCGGGGTCGGCGGGACCGCCCGCCCGGTCGGCGTGCGCCGCATCGGAGGCGTGGATGCGTTCCGGCAGCGCATGCCGGACGAGCATGAGCTGCACCGTGGTCAGTCCGGGACGTGCGCGGCGTGGCCTGCGGCGCGCAGGGCGACGCGCAGCTTCTCCGCGTGGGCGTCCTGCTCCGCGGCGTCGACCGACTTCGCCGCGTTGGCGAAGTCGAAGGCCGCCATGTCCCAGGCCGGGAACACGTGCAGGTGCAGGTGGGGCACCTCGAAGCCGGCGACGAGCAGCCCGACGCGCGGCGGCTCCCACAGCTCCTGCACGGCGGCGCCGATGGTGTGGGACACGCTCGTCAGGTGGGCGAGCAGGTCGGGACCGGCGTCGATCCAGTGGTCGACCTCCTCGCGCGGCACGACGAGCGTGTGCCCGGGTCCGAGAGGATTGATCGACAGGAAGCCGACGGCACGCTCGTCCGACCAGACGAAACGCGCGGGCAGCTCGCCGTTGATGATCTTCGTGAAGAGAGTGGCCATCAGACGTGACCCTAGCGGCTCGATGGGCGTCTTCTAGGCTCGGAGGATGGCCAGGACCATCGCTACCAACACCGAGGTCGACCGCGACGAGCTCGTCGCGTTCCTCCGGCCACGCCACCACGTGATCCTCCTGACACCACGCAACGACGGCAGCTGGCAGGGCTCGCCGGTCACCTCCGGCGTCGACGCCGAGGGCCGGATCGTCATCTCCACCTACCCCGAACGGGCGAAGGCGATCAACGTCGCCCGGCACGGCAAGGCCGCCGTGGTGGTGCTCTCCGAGGACTTCAACGGCCCGTGGGTTCAGGTCGACGGGGATGCCGAGCTGCTCACCCTCCCCGATGCGCTCGAACCGCTCGTCGACTACTTCCGTTCGATCTCCGGCGAGCACCCGGACTGGGACGAGTACCGCGCCGCGATGACTACTCAGGGCAAGGCCCTGATCCGGATCACGCCCACCAGGTGGAGCCCGGTGGCCACCGGCGGATTCCCCGCTCACCTGGCCTGACACCCCGCACCAACGCCCGGTGCGCCGCTGCATCCGGCGGAATCTCCACTCACCCCGGTAGCCTCACACGGACGGAGCGTCGCCGCTCCGACGCGCCTGAAGATCGAGTACGACGGCCGTGGCCGATCGCTGATTGACAACACCGGAGGAACTTGATGCGGCCGTGGCCAGGTCACGCCTACCCGCTGGGCGCCAGCTACGACGGCGCGGGCACGAATTTCGCGATCTTCTCGGAGGTCGCTGAGCGAGTGGAGCTCTGCCTCTTCACGCCCGACGGTGAGGAGGAGCGGATCTCGCTCGTCGAGGTCGACGGCTTCGTCCACCACGGCTATCTACCGAACGTCGAGCCCGGGCAGCGCTACGGCTACCGCGTGCACGGCCCGTACGACCCTGCGAAGGGCCTGCGGTGCAACCCCAACAAGCTGCTCATCGACCCCTACGCCAAGGCGCTCGACGGCCCGGTCCAGTGGGACGAGGCGGTGTTCGGCTACCCCTTCGGCGATCCCGACGCCCGCAGCGACACCGACTCGGCGCCGTTCGTGCCCAAGTCGGTGGTGGTCAACCCGTTCTTCGACTGGGGCACCGACCGCTCGCCGCGCATCCCCTACCACGAGACGGTGATCTACGAGGCCCACGTCAAGGGCCTCACCATCGCGCACCCGGAGATCCCGGAGGACCTGCGCGGCACCTACACCGGGCTCGCCCACCCGGTGATGATCGACCACCTCAAGAACCTCGGCGTCACGGCCGTGGAGCTCATGCCCGTGCACGAGTTCCTCAACGACCACCACCTGCAGGAGAAGGGCCTCTGCAACTACTGGGGCTACAACACCATCGCCTACCTCGCCCCGCACCACGCCTACGCGATGCCGGGCCCGCGCCCCGGCAACCAGGTGCAGGAGTTCAAGGCGATGGTGCGCGACCTGCACGACGCCGGCATCGAGGTGATCCTCGACGTGGTCTACAACCACACGGCCGAGGGCAACCACATGGGCCCCACGCTCTCGCTGCGCGGCATCGACAACAGCGCCTACTACCGGCTGGTCGACGACGACCCGCGGTACTACATGGACTACACCGGCACCGGCAACTCGCTGAATGTCCGCAGCCCGCACACGCTGCAGCTGATCATGGACTCGCTGCGGTACTGGGTCACCGAGATGCACGTCGACGGCTTCCGCTTCGACCTCGCCTCCACCCTCGCCCGCGAGTTCTACGACGTCGACCGGCTGTCGGTGTTCTTCGACCTCGTGCAGCAGGACCCGGTGATCAGCCAGGCCAAGCTCATCGCGGAGCCGTGGGACGTCGGCCCCGGCGGCTACCAGGTGGGCAACTTCCCGCCGCTGTGGACGGAGTGGAACGGCAAGTTCCGCGACACCGTGCGCGACTTCTGGCGCGGCGAGCCGGGCACCATCGGCGAGTTCGCCTCCCGGCTCACCGGCAGCTCCGACCTGTACAAGGACGACGGCCGGCGCCCGTACGCGTCGATCAACTTCGTCACGGCGCACGACGGCTTCACGCTCGCCGACCTGGTCTCCTACAACGGGAAGCACAACGAGGCCAACCTCGAGGGCGGCAACGACGGCGAGAGCCACAACCGTTCCTGGAACTGCGGGGTGGAAGGCCCCACCGACGACGCCGCGGTGCTCGACCTGCGCGCCCGCCAGCAGCGCAACTTCCTCACCACGCTGATGCTGAGCCAGGGCGTCCCGATGCTGCTGCACGGCGACGAGCTCGGCCGTAGCCAGGCAGGCAACAACAACGTCTACTGCCAGGACGGACCCGTCTCGTGGGTCGACTGGTCGCTGGCCACGAAGAACGCGCCCCTGCTCCACTTCACCGCGGGCGTCGTGGCGCTGCGCACAGCCCACCCGGTGTTCCGGCGGCGTCGATTCTTCGACGGCAGGCCGATCCGGCCCCGGCGCCGCGGTGGCGACGCGCTGCAGGACATCGCCTGGTTCACCCCGGCCGGTGAGGAGATGACCGACCAGGACTGGGACTCCGGCTTCGGCAAGTGCGTCACCGCGTTCCTCAACGGCGACGGCATCACCGAGGTGGACACGCGCGGCAACCGGGTCACCGACGACTCGTTCCTGCTCTGCCTCAACGCACACCACGAGGACATCGACGCCACCCTGCCGGGCCCCGAGTACGGCTCGCGCTGGGCGGTCGTGGTCGACACGGCCGAAGGCGAGGTCACCACCCTGTCCACCGCTCCCGGCATCGTGGCGGCCGATCCGCGCACGGTCGATGGCGGGGCGGTGCTCACGGTGCCTGCCCGGTCGGTTCTGGTCCTGCAGCGGACGGAGCACGCACGCGCATGACGGGCCCGGCTGTGCCTTTACCGACCGTTCCCTCGGCCACCTACCGGCTGCAGTTCTCCAAGGACACCACCTTCAGCGACGCCGTGGAGCTGCTGCCCTACCTCGAGGCGCTCGGCGTCGGCGGGCTCTACGCCTCGCCGCTGCTCGAGTCCGGGGCGGGCTCCAACCACGGGTACGACGTGGTCGACCCCACGCGGGTCTCGCAGGAGCGGGGCGGCGAGGAGGGCCGCCGCGCGCTCGTGGCGGCGGTACGGGAGCGGGGCCTGCAGTTCGTCCTGGACATCGTGCCCAACCACCTCGGCGTCGATGTCGCGAAGGCCAACCCCTGGTGGTGGGACGTCCTCACGCACGGCCGCGCGTCCCGCTACGCCGGCCACTTCGACATCGACTGGGATGCCGGGCCGGTGCTCCTGCCGATCCTCGACGCCGACGAGGAGAAGGCGCTCTCGGAGCTGTCGTTGTCCGATGACCGCTCGGAGCTGCGCTACTACGAGCACGCGTTCCCGGTGGCACCCGGCACGGGCGACACCGGCGCGCCGCAGGAGGTCCACGAGCGCCAGCACTACCGGCTCGTGTCCTGGAAGCGCGGCGCGGCGGAGCTCACCTACCGCCGGTTCTTCGACGTCTCCACCCTCGCCGCCGTGCGCGTCGAGATCCCGGAGATCTTCGAGGACACACACCGGGAGATCCTGCGCTGGGTGCACGCCGGAGAGGTCGACGGCATCCGGGTCGACCACCCGGACGGACTGTCCGACCCCGGCGGCTACGTCCGGCGGCTGCGAGCGGCGATCGGGCCGCGCCGGTGGCTTCTCGTCGAGAAGATCCTCGGTGTCGGCGAGGAGCTGCCTCCGTCGTGGCCCGTGAACGGCACCTCGGGCTACGAGGCGTTGCGCGAGATCCAGGGCGTGCTCGTCGATGCGTCCGGGGCCGGGCTGCTCACCCAGTTCGCCGCCGAGCACGTGGGCCGCAAGGAGTCGCTGCACGCGGCGGAGCACACGGCGCGCCGCCAGGTGGCCGACACGATCCTCGCGGCGGAGGTGCGCCGTATCGCCTCGTCGGTGCCCGTGCCCGAGACGGCGCCGGCCACCGAGGAGGAGCCCGGAGAGGCGGCCGAGCGCGTGCGCGCCGCCGTGGCCGAACTGCTCTGCGGCTTCCCGGTGTATCGCAGCTACCTGCCCGAGGGCCGCTCCGCGCTCGAGATCGCGGTCTCGGTGGCCCGCACCCACCGGCCCGACCTCGCCGACGTGCTGAGCACCATCCGCTCGGCGATGCTCGCCGAGCCGCACGGCCTGCTCGCCACCCGGGTGCAGCAGACGTCGGGCATGGTGATGGCCAAGGGCGTGGAGGACACCACGTTCTACCGCTGGAACCGGTTCGTCGCGCTCAACGAGGTGGGCGGCGACCCGTCCCGCTTCGGCGTGTCGGCCGACGAGTTCCACACCGCCATGGCGGCCAGGGAGGCCTCCTGGCCTGCCACGATGACCACCCTGTCCACCCACGACACCAAGCGCTCCGAGGACGTACGGGCCCGGCTCGCGGTGATCGCGGAGATCCCCGGTGAGTGGATCGAGCGGATGCGCCGCTGGGCCGCCGCGCACCCGCTGCCCGACCGGTCGTTCGAGCTGCTCGCCTGGCAGAACCTCGTCGGCGCCTGGCCGATCTCCCCCGAGCGGTTCGCGAGCTATCTCACCAAGGCCTCGAAGGAGGCCAAGCTCGTCACCAGCCACGTCGACGCGGTCGCGGAGGTGGACGAGGCGATCGCGGCCTGGCCCGCGCAGGTGCTGGCGGACGCCGACGTGGTGGCCGAGATCGAGGAGTTCGTCGCGCGGATCTCCGCGCCCGGCTGGTCGAACTCGCTGGGCCAGAAGCTGCTGCAGATCGCGGGGCCGGGCGTGCCCGACGTCTACCAGGGCACCGAGCTGTTCGAGTACTCGCTGGTCGACCCCGACAACCGCCGGCCGGTCGACTGGGCACAGCGCCGGGAGCTCCTCGCCCGTCTGGACGAGGGCTGGCTGCCGGACGTCGACGTGTCGGGGGCGGCGAAGTTGCTGGTCACGGCGAGCGCGCTGCGGCTGCGCCGCTTCCGGCCGGAGGTGTTCACCGGGTACCGCCCGCTGCATGCCGAGGGGCCGGCCGCCCATCACGCAATCGCGTTCGCCCGCTCCGCGTCGCTGGTGGCTGTCGCCACGCGGCTCCCATTGGGGCTCGCGGAGCGCGGCGGCTGGGAGGACACCGTCCTCCCGCTCCCGGAGGGCGCCACCGACTGGCACGACGTGATCACGGGAGCCGCCGTCGCCGGCTCCGCGCCGTCACTGGCGCGGGTGCTGGAGCGGTACCCGGTCGCGCTGCTCGTGCGGCCGGCATAGCGGCCCGTTGATCACGATGCGATACGTCACACCCCTGGACCGGGCGAGGCGCCACGGCGCCGGGAAGGATCATGCGGCGTGACCGATTTCGCCGTATGGGCACCGCAGTGTGCCCAGGTCAGAGTGCTGGTCGACGGCACCGTGCACCCGATGGCCGTCGACGGGGCCTGGTGGTGGCGCGCCACCGTCGAGGACGCGAGCCCGGGCAGCGCCTACGCCTTCCTGCTCGACGACGACGAGACGCCGCTGCCCGATCCGCGTTCGCGCTGGCAGCCCGACGGGGTCCACGGCGCGTCCCGCGTGTACGACGACTCGGCGTTCTACTGGACCGACCACGACTGGACCGGCCGCCAGCTGGCCGGCAGCGTGATCTACGAGCTGCACATCGGCACGTTCACCCCGCACGGCTCGTTCGACGCTGCGGTCGAGCGGCTCGACCACCTCGTCGAGCTGGGCGTCGACCTCGTGGAGGTACTGCCGGTCAACGCGGTCGACGGCCCGCGCAACTGGGGCTACGACGGCGTCGGTTGGTACGCCGTCACCGAGAACTACGGCGGCCCGGACGCCTTCAAGCGGTTCGTCGACGCCTGCCACGCCCGTGGGCTGGGCGTGGTGCTCGACGCCGTCTACAACCACCTCGGCCCGTCCGGGGCGTATCTCGACCGGTTCGGCCCGTACTTCGCCGGCAGCAACCTCTGGGGCCCGTCGCTGAACCTCGACGGTCCGCATTCGGAGCCGGTGCGCCGGTACGTGATCGACAACGCACTGATGTGGCTGCGTGACTTCCACGTCGACGGGCTGCGTCTCGACGCCGTCCACGCGCTGCGCGACACGCGCGCCACGCACGTGCTCGAGCAGCTCGCGGCCGAGGTGGAGGCGCTCTCCACCCACGTGGGCAGGCCGCTGTCGCTGATAGCCGAGTCCGACCTCAACGACCCGCGGCTGATCACCGCGCGGGAGGCAGGCGGCTACGGCCTGCACGGGCAGTGGACCGACGACATCCACCACAGCCTCCACACCGCGCTCACCGGCGAGTCGCAGGGCTACTACGCCGATTTCGCCGCGGCCGGGCTCACCGGCCTGGCACACGTGTTCACCCGGGCCTTCCTCCACGAGGGCACGTGGTCGAGCTTCCGGCAGCGCCGCCACGGCGCCGGCGTCGACACCCGGCGCATCCCCGGCCACCGCTTCGTCGCGTACCTGCAGAACCACGACCAGATCGGCAACCGCGCCACGGGCGACCGGCTCACCCAGACGCTCTCCCCCGGTCTGCTCGCCTGCGGTGCAGCGCTGGTGTTCGGCTCGCCGTTCACCCCGATGCTGTTCATGGGCGAGGAGTGGGGAGCACGGACGCCCTGGCAGTTCTTCTCCTACTTCCCCGACCCGGCGCTGCGAGAAGCGGTGCGCAACGGCCGCACCGCCGAGTTCGCCGAGCACGGCTGGGGCGACGTCGAGGTACCCGACCCCAACGCGGAGAGCACCTTCCTCGACTCCAAGCTGGAGTGGGACGAGGCCACGCTCGAACCGCACGCCACGCTGCTGCGGGTGTACAAGGAGCTGATCGCGCTGCGCAAGGCGTGGCCGGAGCTCTCCGACCCGTGGCTGGACGACGTGGAGGTGGACGTCGACGAGGAGGTGCGCACCGTCGTGCTGCACCGCGGGCGGCTGCGGGTGGCGTGCAACCTCGGCAGCGACGTGGTCACGATCGCGCTCGGCGCCCCCCTCGCGCGGATCCTGCTGGCCTCGGAGCCGGTGGAGGGTGAGGCCGACACCGTCAGTCTGCCGCCGGAGTCGTTCGCGATCGTGCAGCTCGCCTGACCCGTGCGTTGATCGCGCCCGGACACACCACTCGTCAGACAGCGGCCTCGACGCTGCGCGGCGGCTCGCCCGCAGTGGCGGCGTCGAGCAGCGCCGCCGCTGCCCGCTGAGCCTGCTGTGCCGCTCGTGGCTCCGGCAGCACCGCCGCAGCCGTCATGGCCCCTTCTGCCAGGAGCAGCAGGTGCTCGCCGACGCCCGTGGGGTCGGGGACGTCGAGATCGCGCGCGAGGCCCAGCAGGTACTCCCGGAATAGCTCCTTGTGCCGGCGTACGGCCGCGAGGACCAGTGGCGCGCTTCCGCCCATCTCGCCGAAGGCGTTGACGAAGGCGCAGCCCCGGAAGTCCGGCTCGGCGAACCAGAGACCCAGCCAGTCGAAGACGGCGAGCATCCGCTCCCGGGGGCTCCCGCCGTGGCGGGCGACATGGTCGGCGAGCCAGCCGCGCCACCGTTCGTCGCGCGCGTCGAGATAGGCCGCGACCAGGTGCTCCTTGGACGGATAGAGCTGGTAGATCCGCTTGAGCGAGACACCTGCGGCGGTGCGGACCTCGTCGATGCCGACGGCCCGGATGCCGCGGGCGTAGTACAGGGCCTCGGCCGCCTCTAGCAGTCGTTCGGCGTCAGTGCGACCCACGCCACTCCCCCTCCACTTCGAGAACGTGCGTTCTCTAAGCTACTCGCACCGAGCGGGAACGAGCGTTCTCGCCCCCGGAAGCGAGGAGTGTTGAGCCATGACCGGTCGCCCACCCTTCCCTCCGTTCGACGCCGAGACTGCCGCCAAGAAGGTGCAGGCCGCCGAGGACGCCTGGAACACCTGCGACCCCGAGAAGGTCTCGCTCGCCTACACCGAGGACTCGGAGTGGCGTAACCGCGACCAGCACGTCACGGGGCGGGACGAGATCGTCGCGTTCCTCACAGAGAAATGGAAGCGCGAGCTCGACTACGCCCTGCGCAAGGAGCTGTGGTCGTTCACCGGCAACCGGATCGCCGTGCGGTTCCAGTACGAGAGCCACGACGCGTCCGGCCAGTGGTTCCGCAGCTACGGCAACGAGCTCTGGGAGTTCACCGACGACGGTCTGATGCGCCGCCGCGAGGCGAGCATCAACGACCGCCCGATCGACGAGTCGGAGCGCCGAATCTTCGGACCGCGCCCGGAGGACGAGCGCGGGGTACCGTTCCCCTTGTGGTGACCCACCGTCGGTGGGCGGTGCCGTCGGGGGACCGCCCACCGACGTCACGCCACCGTCAGATGAGCCCGAGCTTCTTCACGGCGTCGCGCTCCTCCACCAGCTCGGCCACGGAGGCGTCGATCCGGCCGCGGGAGAACTCGTTGATCTCGAGCCCCTGCACGATCTCCCAAGCGCCGTTCTTCGCGGTCACCGGGAAGGACGAGATGATCCCCTCGGCCACGCCGTAGGAGCCGTCCGACGGGATCGCCGCCGAGGTCCAGTCGCCCTCCACGGTGCCGTTGACCCAGTCGTAGACATGGTCGATGGCCGCGTTGGCAGCCGATGCGGCCGAGGATGCACCGCGGGCCTCGATGATCGCCGCGCCGCGCTTGGCGACGGTGGGAATGAAGTCGTCGCGCAGCCAGGCGTCGTCCACCTGCTCGGCGGCGATCTTGCCGTTGACCTCGGCGTGGTAGAGGTCCGGGTACTGGGTGGCCGAGTGGTTGCCCCAGATCGTCAGCTTGACGATGTCCTCGACCGACACCGACAGCTTCTTCGCGAGCTGCGCGACGGCACGGTTGTGGTCGAGGCGGGTCATGGCGCTGAAACGCTCGGCAGGCACGTCGGGGGCGGCGGCCTGGGCGATGAGGGCGTTGGTGTTGGCCGGGTTGCCGACCACGAGCACGCGCACGTCGTCGGCGGCGCCGGCGTTGATGGCCCGGCCCTGCGGCGCGAAGATCCCGCCGTTGGCCTCGAGAAGGTCGCCGCGCTCCATGCCCTTCGTGCGCGGGCGGGCACCCACCAGCAGCGCGATGTTCACACCGTCGAAGGCCGCGGTGGGGTCGTCGGTGATGTCGATGCCTGTGAGCAGCGGGAACGCACAGTCGTCGAGTTCCATCGCGGTGCCCTCGGCGGCCTTGACCGCCTGCGGGATCTCCAGCAGGCGCAGCCGAACGGGCTTGTCCGGCCCGAGAAGCTGCCCGGAGGCGATCCGGAAGAGCAGCGCGTAGCCGATCTGGCCTGCGGCTCCGGTGACAGTGACGGTGACAGGTGACGAGGTCGACGAAGACACGCAGGCAGGCTAGCCCTCCGACCCGCCCGTCGCCGTCATGGGGAGCACGTTCCGGGCCCGGAGTGGGCAGCGGCACAACGACTTCCGCCGGCGCAAAGGAAACGGATCCAGATCGGTCATCCGATGGATCCGCGGACCGTTCCGTCCTCATTATCCTTTTCGCATGACCGCCGCCGCGTCCTCACCCACCGACCCCGGCGCCACCCCCACCATCGCACGCTCTCTCGCCCCGGACCTGGCGCGCGGCGGCATGCTCCTGCTCATCGCGCTCGCCAACGTGCACGTCTACGTCTACGGGCACCCGCTCGGTCCCCGGGGCTACCCGACGGCCCTCGACAGCGCCGACCAGGCCGTTGCCCTGCTTCAGATGACCCTCGTCGACGGGCGGGCCTATCCGCTCTTCGGACTGCTCTTCGGCTACGGGATCGTGCAACTCGCGTGGCGGCGCAGTGCGGTGGGCCTGCCGGCGCCCGCCGTCACGAAGCTCGTGCGGCGGCGCGGCGCCTGGATGATCGTCATCGGCCTGGCCCACGGTGTGTTGCTCTGGCCCGGCGACATCATCGGCTGTTACGGGCTGCTGGCCGTGCTGATGGCCGGCATGCTCGTGCGCGGCACCGATCGCGCGCTGATCACCACCGCCATCGTCGGCGTCGTCGTGGTGACGCTGCTGAACGCGGGGAGCGGGGTCCCAATGCCCGGCGAACAGAACTCCTTCCTGCCCTCGATGTCCATCGAGAACCCCCTTGCCGCCATGGCTGTCCGGTCCGTGGAGTGGCTCGGAATCGGCCTGCTGTTCCAGTCCATCGGCGTGTTCGCTGCGGTGGCGTTGGGCGCCTGGGCCGCCCGGCGGCGGCTGCTCGACGAGCCGGAGCGGCACCGCCCACTCCTGGTGCGCCTGGCCGTGGCCGGGATCGCGGCAGCGGTGGTGCTGGGGCTGCCCATGGCCCTGATGGCCGCGGAGCTGTGGACCGCACCGCCGATCGGCCTCATCGTGCTCGCCGGGGCGCTGCACACCGTCGGCGGTTACGCGGGCGGGATCGGGTACGCGGCAGCCTTCGGGCTTCTCGCGATCCGGCTCGCGCAGCGTGGTGGCCCCGGACCGGTCGCCCACGCCCTGCAGGCCTGCGGGCAGCGGTCGCTCTCGTGCTACCTCGCCCAGTCCGTCGCGTTCGTGGCGCTGCTGCCGGCCTGGACGCTCGGTCTCGGCAACGACGCCCACCTGTGGCAGACCGCGCTTCTCGCGATCGGGACGTGGCTGGTGATCCTTCTGGTTGCTGACGCGTCGGAGCGTGCCGGCTACCGCGGGCCTGCGGAGATCCTGCTGCGCAGGCTGACCTACGGCCCGCGCCGCACTCCCCAGCCGGCGTGAGCGTCGTGAGACGGACGTGAGCGCGGCCGGTTCGTGATCAACCAGCGCTCCTGTCCATCTCACGACACGTCTACGGGATACCGTCTCTCCGGTGAGCCGCGCTCAGCCGTCGTCCGAACCCTCCGGCGGCGACGGGTCCGATCGTCCCCCGTCGTGGATGGGTGCCCCGGGCTACTCGCCCTACCGGGACGACCTGCCGCCGCACGCCCCCATGCCGGGCGCCCCGCCCTACCCCGCGGCGCCGGAGCCCCCGCCGCCCCCGGTCGGACGGCCTGCGTCCGGCACGAAGTTCCTGACGGCGCTCGGAGCAGCGGCGATCTGGGCCGCGGTCAACGTCGTGCTGGTTCTGATCGTCGCCGGGGCGCCTCCCGCGGGCTCGGACGTTGCCCGACTCCTCGGTGCACTGGTCGTCCCCACCGTGCTGGCCGCGCTGGCGGTGTGGCTGATCGCCCGTCACCGGGGATGGGCGTTCTGGATGCTGGTGGTGACCGCCGCGCCCTTCTTCTGGGTGCTGCGCGCGCTGGCCACGCTGGTAGGAGGGTGAGCCTTGCTCATCCCCGGTAGGGGGCGAGCCCGCCGCTGAGCAGCGCGAAGGCGTGGTCGACCTCCGCCAGTGCGTCCGGCTCACGTTCCTCGACGCTCATGCCGCGGGCGAGGCAGGCCTGGTTGGTCTCCGCCAGGTCTCGCTGTACAAGGAGGATCTGCCCGGCGGCGAGACGTGCTGTGACCTCAGCGAACCGCCGCTCTCCCGGCGTGGTCTCCCGGAGGGCGGCTGCCAGTGCGGCCTCACCGCTCGTCACGTAGCGCGCCTTCGCAGACTGCAGCGCCGGCGTACCGATGACGAGCCGGTAGAACGCAACGACCTGGGGATGGTCACAGAGCCCGGTGATCGGGTCGTGCTCCGCAAGGCGGGCTCGCAGGTGCCGGTGCAGCGCGCCGAGCGGTGCCTCACCATCCCCTCTTCCGCGGACGACCCGCGCGGCCTCGATCTCGTGGTCGGCGATGCGGTGCAGGACCAGGTCGTCCTTCGTGGGGAAGTACGCGAACAGCGTGCGCTTGGACACCTCCGCCGCGGCGGCGATGTCGGCGACGGACACCTGGTCGTAGCCGCGCTCCAGGAAGAGCGCGATCGCCGCCTCCGAGATGGCCTGCCGCGTGCGGAGCTTCTTGCGCTCCCGCAGCCCACCCGTTGATTCCACGCGGCGATAGTACACCGGGTTGATACTTGCACTCGGTCTACTTATGCTCCCGGTGTGAAAAACGACGCGACACTCGACACGGACGTCCTCGTGGTCGGGGCCGGCCCGACCGGACTGACCCTTGCCGGTGAGCTCGCCCTCGCCGGCGCCGCCGTCACCGTCATCGAGCGGCAGGAGATCCCGAGCGGACAGAGCCGGGGTGGCGGAATCTCGGCCAGGACGTGCGAGGTCCTGGCCATGCGGGGGCTGATCGACGCCGCCACCGCGGTGTCCGTCGAGCGGGGGGCCGGGGGCGGGCACTTCGCCGGGTTGCCGGTGCCGCTCGACGCGCGGCCGTGGCGCACCCGCCACCCCGACGGCCTGATGATCCCGCAGGACCGTCTGGAGCAGGTCCTCGAATCGCACGTCCGGGAGCTCGGCGCCGTCGTCCACCACGGCACCGAGCTCACCGCCCTGACCCTCGGCGATGGCGAGGTGAGCGCGACCGTCACCGGACCCGACGTCCCGGCCGTGCTCCGCAGCCGCTACCTGGTCGCCTGCGACGGCGGGCACAGCACCGTCCGGAGGCTGACCGGCGTCCCGTTCCCCGGGCGAGCCGGCACGATGGCCGCGGTGACCGCCGACATCGAGCTGTCCGCGGCGTCCGAGACGGTGCCGCAGACGGTGGGTCACATCAGCGAGCACACCCGCCGTGGTGGCGGCTACTGGATGCTGATGCACCCCCTCGGCGACACGACCGACCCGTCCACGCCGCATCGAGTGGTGTTCGGCGGCCCGGAACAGGCCACGCTGCCGAGGGACGCGCCGGTCACGGAGGCCGAGGTGGCTGCGGCGCTGACGGCGGTGCACGGCCCGGAGACGCAGCTGCGACAGCTGCGCTGGGGCACCCGGTTCAGCGATGCCACCCGGCAAGTCACCAACTACCGGCACGGACCCGTCCTGTTCGCCGGCGATGCCGCCCACATCCACCCGCCGATGGGCGGTCAAGGGCTCAACCTGGGCGTGCAGGACGCGATGAACCTCGGTTGGAAGCTCGCCGCACAGCTACGGGGTGACGCACCAGCGGGGCTGCTCGACAGCTACCACGCCGAACGGCACCCGGTGGCCGCCCGCGTCCTCGCGATGACGCGGGCGCAGAGCGTGCTGATGAGCCCACCACCCGACGCCGACGACGTCCGAGCGCTGCGCGACATCATGACCGACCTGGCCCGGCTGCCCGACGCCAACCGCTACCTGGCCGGGATGATGTCGGGCCTGGACCTGCGCTACGAGACGAGCATCGAACCTCTCGACGATCACCCGCTGGTCGGCACCCGCATGGTCGATCTGTCGCTCCAGACCGCGCACGGGCCGACCACCGTCAGCACGTTGTTGCACTCGGGGCGCGGCCTGCTCCTCGAGCTCGACGCGGCGGACGTGGGCGAGGCAGCCGATGCCGTGCATCCTCGCGTCGATCGGGTCGCCGCCCACGTCGTCGACTCGCCGGTGGGCACCACCGTGGGAGCCGACCGGGTGCTGGTCCGCCCGGACGGCTACGTCTGCTGGGCCGGCAGCGATCCTGCCGACTCGCCGGAGGCCACGCTCCGCCGCTGGTTCGGCGCGGCCGTGCCCGTCAGCTCGTCCGCCGCCGCGCGCTGATCACGCCCGTGTCGAAGCCCGCGACGTGCAGACCGCCGTGGAAGCGCGCGTGCTCCACCTTCAGGCACCTGTCCATCACCACCTCGAGCCCGGCCGCCTCCGCACGCCGCGCGACCTCCTCGTCGAACAGCCCGAACTGGAGCCACAACGTGCGCACGCCATCGAGCGCGAGCACGTCGTCGAGGACGCCCTGGAGATCCTCCCGGCGCCGGAACACGTCGACGAGGTCGGGAACGACGGGGAGATCCGCGAGCTTCTTGTAGACGGGGCGGCCGAGGATCTCGCTGGCGTTCGGGTTGACGAAGTAGACGTCGAAGTCGGTGCTGGCCAGCAGGTAGGTGGCCACGAAGTTGCTGGCCCTCGCCGGGTTCGGCGATGCCCCCACAACGGCGACGGTGCGCGTGGCGCGCAGGATCTGCTGCCGCCGCGTGGCCGACGGGTTCTCCCAGGTCATGAGTCCACCTTCGCGGCCGCGGCGAGAGCCTGGTCCAGATCCCAGAGTATGTCGTCGGGGTCCTCCAGCCCGACGCTGATGCGCACGAGATCCGGCGGCACCCCGGCGTCGCGGAGCTGCTCGTCGGTCAGCTGCTGGTGGGTGGTGGAGCCGGGGTGGATCACGAGCGTCCGGGCGTCGCCGATGTTGGCCAGATGGCTGCACAGCTGCACCGACTCGATGAACCGCTGCCCGGCCTCGCGCCCGCCCTGCACGCCGAACGAGAAGACCGCGCCGGGCCCGAGCGGCAGGTAGCGGGCGGCCCGGTCGTGGTGGGGATGGCCGGGCAGCCCGGCCCAGCGGACGTAGGACACGCGCGGGTCGGCGTCGAGCCACTCGGCCACGACTCGGGCGCCCGCGACGTGCGCCTCCATGCGCTGCGGCAGCGTCTCCACCCCCTGGATCAGCAGGAACGCGCTGTGCGCCGACAACGAGGCGCCGACGTCACGCAGCTGCTCCGCGCGCAGCTTGGTGAGGAACCCATACTCCTGGAAGTTGCCCCACCAGGTGAGCCCGCCGTAGGACGGCACCGGCTCCGTCATCTGCGGGAAGTTGCCGTTGCCCCAGTTGAAGCGGCCCGACTCGATCACCACACCGCCCAGCGTGGTGCCGTGGCCGCCGAGGAACTTCGTGGCCGAGTGGATCACGATGTCGGCGCCGTGCTCGATCGGGCGGCACAGGTACGGGGTGGCGATCGTGGCGTCGACGACCAGCGGGATCCCCGCGGCATGGGCGACTTCGGCCAGCGCGGCGATGTCGGCGATCTCCCCGCCGGGGTTCGACACGACCTCGCAGAACAGCAGCTTCGTGCGCGGCGTGATCGCCGCTGCGAACGCCTCGGCCGCATCGCCGGGGACGAACGTCGTGTCCACCCCGAACCGGCGCAGCGTCACGTCGAGCTGCGTGATCGTGCCGCCGTAGAGCCCAGCAGCGGCCACGATGTGGTCGCCCGCCCCGGCGAGGCAGGCGAACGTCAGGAACTCGGCCGCCTGCCCGCTGGACGTGGCGACCGCGCCGATCCCCCCGTCCAGGCTGGCGAGCCGTTCCTCCAGGGTGGCCACCGTGGGGTTGGCGATTCGGCTGTAGATCAGCCCGTACTTCTGCAGCGCGAACAGGCTCGCAGCGTCGGTGGTGTCCTCGAAGACGAAGCTCGTGGACTGGTATATCGGCACGGCCCGGGCGCCGGTAGCCGAGTCGGGCACGTGCCCCGCATGCACCGCCCGGGTGCGGAAGCCCCAGTTGCGGTCCTGATCGCTCATGTCGTTCATCCTGCCTCGCGGGGCCGGACTCAGCCGAGGTGCTCCCGGAAGAACTCGACGATCCGCCGGTGCGCGTCCTCGGCGCTGGGCGCGTGGTACTCGGCGTGCAGCGGCGAGCGCGCCACGAGGGAACCCATCACACCGGATGTGCGGGTGAAGAACGAATGACCGGCCTCGGGGTAGGTGACGACGTCGTGCGGCACGTCCATCGCCTCGAGACGGGCTTCGAGCAGTTCCGGGTAGCCACGAGTGGTGATGTCCCGCCCGCCGTAGCTGGCGACGACCGGGCACGAACGGGGAAGGTCGACGCGGCCGCTGTAGAAGGGGGCGCTCACCTTGTAGCGGCCGGTGCGCGCGAGCAGCAGCGCGAAGCTGCCACCGAGGCAGAACCCGATGGTGCCGATCCGGTCGCCGTCGACGTCGGGGAGCTCCGCCAGCCAGCGACGTGCTGCCTCGAGGTCGTCGAGCTCCCGGCCTTCGCCACGCTGCGCGGTGCGCATGGCGCGGGCGACGCAGATCGGCTTGATCGGTCCGCGGGCGAACAGGTCGGGGATGAGCACCGTGTAGCCGTCGGCGGCGAGGTCGCGGGCAACCCGACGCATCTCGTCGGTCATGCCGAACGCTTCGTAGATCATCACGAGCGCGGGCCCGGGGCCTGTGACGTCAGTGGGCACGGTGAGCACACCGGGGACGGTCGTCCCGTCGCTCGCGGTGAACGTGACCTCGGTCTGCATCCCGGTGACGGTATCGGTCAACGAGGAGGAAGGGGATCATCGGCGCCGATCACGGCCGTCGTGAACCAGCGATCGTCGGCGAACGCGTCGGTGTCGTCGACGAGGTAGTCGGGCCTGCGGCGTTCCTGACCATTTCCCGCGACAGGCCCCGCCGTCATCGGCGGATAGAGGCCGGGATGCCCCATGGTGGTGCCGCGGCCGGCCGCGCCGGTGCGCCCTCCCGATTCGGCAGCGGCCGCGGGCCGTTCGGCCCCGGGTCCCCGCCCCGTTGGCTCACTCACCGTCCGACTGCCGGCCGGTGGGGGCATCCGGCGCTCCTCGTCGCCGCGGGGCCACGGCCTCGCCGCGCCTGGTTCGGACCCCGGCCGCGCCGGCACCAGATCGCGCCAGCTCGGCTGTGTACCGGTGCGTGGCGGCAGGCCGGGAAGGACAGGACGGACGCCGGGTCGCGCGCCTGGGGTGACCGGCACACGGCTCCCACCGCCGGTTGAGCGATCCCCAGGCAGACCAGCGCCAAGGCGCCCTGCCCCTCCCTGACCGGAGGGAGGTCGCACCGGTATGCCGCCCGCCGGCGGAGCGATCGGTGGTGGCACCAGTCCCGAGCCGACACCACTGCCGCTTGCCCCGACCACCGCCCCGGGCGGCGGTCCTCCGGCCCCGGTGCCGCTCGGCGCGGCGGCACCGACCGTAGGCACCGCCGTCGTCCCGCCTGCCACAGCCGGCGCACCGGCCGGCGCGATCTCCGCCGCCGCCAGAGCCCCGGCTCCCCCACCGAACCCGCCGCCTCCGGAACCAGCCGCCCCGCCGGCCGGAGCAGGCCCAGACGCCTCCACGGTGACCTGCGGAGGGAGGGTCCAGTAATCCATGTGGCGGCGGTTCTCGTAGGAGTTGTTGGTGTAGCCGTTCATCAGGTCGACGGCCCGAGCCGCGCGGTTGGCGCTCTCCTGCTCGGCAGCCTGCAGATCGTCGAGCCCATGAAAGATGTAGGTGGGGTCGGTCAAAGCACGCTCGTACTCGGCATCGAGCTGCGCGGCGTTCGGCTCCGGCATGGCGTTGCGCAGCTCCCGGGCCTGCTCCCCTTGCGACGTCACCGCCTGCGCCGTGATCTTCGCGTCGTTGGCGGCGTCGAGGGCCCACTGCCCGAGCGGCGTCATGGCCGTGCGGCTGGCGTCGGCAGCACTCCCCTCCCAGCCGCCGGCGGACTGGGCCATCGCGGCGGCGATGCGCTCGTCAATTCGCAGAATGGCTTCACTAGTCGAGGCCCAAAGCTCCTCGACGCCCGTAGAGATCGACCGACCGGGCCCCTGGTGTACTGCGGCGTAGATCTCCTCGTGGCTGTACCCCTCCCACCGGATCTCGCTCACACACGCCCCCACAGAGCTGCGTTGTCGCCCTCGGTGCGGCGGTAGTGGTCCTCCAGGATCTGGAGGTTGTCGCGCACCTTGAGCATCTCTGCCTGATAAGCACGCAACGCCGCGTACGGTCCCTCGGCAGCCTCCATTACCTGCGTGTTGTAGTAGTTGACGACCTGGGCACTCACCGGATCGCCGAGCCACGGTTCGGGGATGAACCCGTCTCTCTGCAATCGCAGCAGCTTCTGACCGAGCTCGCTCAGCGCCTCCTCGAAGGAGGCCCTCATGGCTGGGATCATGTGTGGCTCCAGCCGGAGCGTGACGGGCGGGGTCGTACCGGGCATCGAAACGCTCCTCGACTCACGGGAAGGCTCATTGCCCACGCTAGGCACCCAGCCTGCCCATGCGGGAGGAAAGACCGACGATCATGTGCAATTGCAAACGGCCCCAGCCACCCGCCTCCCGAAGCTGATCAGCGTGAGGCCAGCAGCGTCTCCATCACCGCATCTGCCGTCTGCTCCGCATTCTGGCAGAGCTGAGGCTGCGGAATAGGCGGCTGCCGACCGCCATCGGCGAACTGCACGTCGAGCAACTGGCCCGGCGCCACGTCGACGACCACCGTGCAATAGCTGGTGAACCGGGTTGGAACCGCAACGACGGCCGGGAAGCCGTGCGTCTGCACCGGCCGAACCGCCGCTGCCAACCCGCCCGATGTGAACAACTCGATGCCTGCGATCGTGACGATGCTCAGGCCAACCGAAACTGCGCGAGGCTCATAACCCTGAATGAGGCACGCCGGGATGTCGGCGCCGGGGTACAGAAGCGATGGCCCAAGGTCGAAGACAGGCGGCCTGTCCAAACCCAGCCTGGTCCGCTGCTCTTCCGTCAGCAGCGAGCAGGGATCCACCCCGTCGATCCGCACGTCCCGCGGACGCGGCGGAAGCTCAATCCCGCTCGGTTCCACCGGCGCGGCCGCCTGGCCCCCATCCGAACAACCCCCGACAAGCACCGCCGCGGCAACCAGCAGCGCCCCCCACACCCGTCGCACGGGAGGACCGTAGCGGCTTGATCACTCATCCCGACCCGATATGGACACGTAACGCGGAATGCATGCGCTGAAGATCAGCGATATGTGTCCATGTCGCGGCCCGGCCGCCGCCCCGCCTACTTTCGCGGCAGCCGCAGCAGGCCCTCCTGCACCGTGGTGGCGACCAGTTGGCCGTCGCGGCTGGTGAAGCGGCCGGTGGCGAGGCCGCGGGAGCCGGAGGCGGTGGGTGAGTAGCAGGTGTAGAGCAGCCACTCGTCGGCACGGAACGGGCGGTGGAACCACATTGCGTGGTCCAGGCTCGCCATCTGCACCCTGACCGAGGCGAGGTCGTGGCGGGCGACCACCGAGCCGAGGAGGGTCATGTCGCTGGCGTAGGTCAGCAGGCAGACGTGCAGCAGGGGGTCATCGGGGAGTTCGCCGTCGGCGCGCATCCACACCCGCACCGGTTCGTCCGACGGGCGGCGGCGGGACGACCAGACCGGCTCGTCGACGAACCGCATGTCGATCGGGCGGGGGACGCGGCCCACCCAGCCCGCGTTCTCGCCGCGGGCGGTGCGGTCCGCGATGTCCGGCAGGGACTCCGGGTCCGGGACGCCGGACGGAGCGGGGTCGCTGTGCTCCAGGCCCTCCTGCGGCAGCTGGAACGACGCCGACAGCGAGAAGATCGGTTCGCCGTGCTGGATCGCGAGCACCCGGCGGGTGGTGAACGAGCGGCCGTCGCGGACGCGTTCGGCCTCGTAGATGATCGGGACGCGGGGGTCGCCCGGCCGGATGAAGTAGGCCTGCAACGAGTGGACGCCCCGGTCCGGGGGCACCGTGCGCCCCGCCGCGACCAAGGCCTGACCGGCCACCTGGCCGCCGAAGACGCGGGTGGGGCTCTGCGGCGGGCTCACCCCGCGGAAGAGGTTGACCTCGAGCTGTTCGAGGTCGAGCAGCTTCACCAGCTCGTCCAGCACGACCTGGCCGCGCATCGCGCTGTCGTCGGCCGTCTCGGGCGCGGGGGTCGTGGAGGATCTGGTCATCCCGGCATCCTCTCAGCCGGGATTCTCAGCCGCTTCGTGTGGTTGCGCACGGTGGGCCGTGGTGATGTCCAGCACCCACATCTCCTCGCCGACAGCGGGGTTGCTCGGCAGCGGCTGGCGCCTGCCGGTGGGGACGAAGCCCGCGCTCGCGTACGTCCTGACCGCCGCGTCGTTGCCGTCGGCGACCCACAGCTCCAGCTCGTGGGCACCTGCGTCGGCTGCCCAGTCACGGACGGCCACGATCAGCTGCGCCGCGATACCGAGACCCCGGTGGGACGGCCGCACCCACATCGAGATCAGGTGTCGCCGGTTCGGATCCTCATCGGGCCAGCTGGTGCCGGCCACGAGACCGGCCGGCTGGTCATCGACGTAAGCGACGAACCAAGCGCCCCAGCCAAGCCGCTCGAGCCACTGCTCCGGCGAGTTGTCGCGCTCCCGCTCGACGGAGGATGCGAACGCGTAGGGGGCCTCGCCCAGTGCCGCCAACCGAAGGTCGCGCAGGCACTCCCAGTGGTCGGGGGCGAGACGGCGGACGGTGATCAGGCGTGGTCCTCCTCACCCAGGCGGTGGACCCGGATGAGGTTGGTGGAGCCGACGGTGCCGGGAGGCGAGCCGGCGACGATGACGACGAGGTCGCCGGGCTGGAAGCGCTCGATCGACAGCATGGCCTGGTCGACCTGGCGGACCATCGCGTCGGTGGACTCGACGTAGTCGACGAGGAAGGTCTCGACGCCCCAGCTCATCGCCAGCTGGCTGCGCACCTCCGGGGCGGGGGTGAACGCGAGCAGCGGCAGCCGCGTGTGCAGGCGGGCGAGCCGCCGCACGGTGTCGCCGGACTGCGTGAAGGCCACCAGAGCCCGCGCCGACAACCGCTCCCCGATGTCGCGGGCGGCGTAGGAGAGCACGCCCCGCTTGGTGCGCGGCACGTGGTTGAGCGGCGGGACGTTGACCGGCCCGTCCTCCACCGCCTCGACGATCTGGGCCATCGTGCGCACCGACTTGATCGGGTAGCGCCCGACGCTCGTCTCACCGGAGAGCATCACGCAGTCGGCGCCGTCGAGAACGGCGTTGGCGACGTCGGACGCCTCCGCGCGGGTGGGGCGCGAGTTGGTGATCATCGACTCGAGCATCTGCGTGGCGACGATGACCGGCTTGGCGTTCTCGCGAGCGATCTGGATGGCGCGCTTCTGGACGAGCGGCACGTGCTCCAGGGGCAGCTCGACGCCGAGGTCGCCGCGCGCGACCATCACGGCGTCGAAGGCGAGCACGATGGCCTCGAGGTTGTCGACGGCCTCCGGCTTCTCGAGCTTGGCGATCACCGGGAGGCGCGCCCCGCGGCTGTCCATGATCTTGTGGGCGAGGTCGATGTCTGCCGGGCTCCGCACGAAGGACAGCGCGATCGAGTCGACGCGCAGGTCGAGCGCGAACTCCAGATCGGAACAGTCCTTGTCGGTGAGCGCCGGCACCGACACGTTCATGCCGGGCAGCGAGATGCCCTTGTTGTCGCTGACGGGGCCACCCTCGGTGACGCGGCAGACGACGTCGAGGCCGTCCACGCCCACGACCCGCAGACCGACCTTGCCGTCGTCGACGAGCAGGCGGTCGTCCGGCCGCGCGTCGTTGGCGAGGCCCTTGTAGGTGGTGGAGACGCGGTCGTGGGTGCCTGCAACCTCGTCGACCGTGATCCGCACCTCCTCGCCGGTGCGCCACTCGACCGGACCGGTGGCGAAGCGACCGAGGCGGATCTTGGGGCCCTGTAGGTCGCCCATGATGCCGACGGCATGGCCCTCGGCGTCCGCGGCCTCCCGCACCATCTCGTAGACCCGCTTGTGGTCGTCCCGGTTGCCGTGACTGAAGTTCAACCGGGCGACGTCCATACCGGCCTGCACGAGCTCCCGTATGCGATCGGGAGTTGCGGTCGCGGGCCCGATGGTGCAGACGATCTTGGTGCGACGGCTCACGTCGGGAGTCTAGCGCGCGTTCTGGAACGATCAGGAAGCGCGGGGAAGAACAGGAGGGTGTGTCAGCGCCGAGGTTGGTCGCTGGGCCCGACGTGATCGGCCAGCCACTCGCTGAGTGGCCGGAGCGCCCGCCATGCGGAGGTCACCCGCTCCAGGGTGCCGGACTCGTGCAGCACGTCGTCCGGGGGCCAGCTGCGCCAGCCGTAGAGGGATTTGTGGCGCAGCAGCTCGATCCTCGGGTGATCCGGGTCGAAGCCCCGCGGCCTGGTCTTGAGCATCTGCCCCGCGATCGTGATCCCGTCGGCGCGCAGCGCGGCGAGTCGCTTCTCCAGGTCGGTGCCGCGCCGCTCGTCGTCGATGGCGGTGCGCAGGCGCGCCACCTGGTCCGACGCCATCTGGTACTGCCCACCAGCGACCATCAGCCCGTCGGCGCCGATCTGCACGTAGAACGGGCCTGCTGTGGCGCCGCAGTGGGTCTTGTACGGGGTCTTGTCGTTGGAGAACCGGATGTCGCGGTACGGCCGGAAGATCTTGCCCGGACCGAACTCGGGTTCCAGGTCGGCGAGCAGCGCCAGCATGGGCGCCCGGATATCGGCCTCGTAGAGCGCGCGCTGGTCGCTCCAGTAGGCCTTGCTGTTGTCGACGATGAGCCCGTCGTAGAACTCGACGGCGCCCTCCCCGAACCCGGTGAACGCCGTCATGTCGAGCGATCCCCGGGTTCGGCCACCACCCTGTTGCGGTCGCCGGGCTCGTCCTCGTCGGCGTCCGAGGGCGCGGGAGCGGTGTCCTTGGGCTTGTCCTCGCCGTCCGGGCCGTCCGGCGTGTCGCCGGCGGGCACGGCAAGCACCTCACGCGGCTTGCGGACGAGCGCGATGTAGAGCACCGCCCCGATGAAGACCACCCCGGCGACGACGACGTTGATGCGGATGTCGCCGAACACGCGGGTGGCCGGGTCGGTGCGCGCCATCTCGATGAAGAACCTGCCCAGCGTGTAGCCGGCGACGTACGTCGCGAAGGCGCGGCCGTGCCCGAGCCGGAAGCGGCGGTCGGCCCACACCACGAAGGCGGCGACGAGCAGGTTCCACAGGAGCTCGTAGAGGAACGTCGGGTGCACGATCTCGATCGGAGTGTGGTCCAGGGCCACACCGCCGAGGCTGTCGGGGGCACCGGTGGCCGGGTCGACCCGGTTGTAGATCTCCAGGCCCCAGGGCAACGTGGTCGGCCCGCCGTAGAGCTCCTGGTTGAAGTAGTTGCCCAGCCGGCCGATCGCCTGCGCGACGACGATCCCGGGCGCTACTGCGTCGGCGAAGAACGGAAGGGGCACCCCGCGCCGTCGGCAGCCGATCCAGGCGCCCACCGCCCCGAGCGCGACGGCACCCCAGATCCCGAGCCCGCCCTGCCAGATCTTCAGGGCGCCGATCGGGTCGCCGCCGGGACCGAAATAGGTCTCCCAGTCGGTGGCCACGTGGTAGAGCCGGCCGCCCACGAGCCCGAACGGAACGGCGTACACCGCCACGTCCGTGACCGTGCCGGGCTGGCCTCCGCGGGCGACGAGGCGACGCTCGCCCCACATCACCGCGACGATGATTCCGGCGATGATGCAGATCGCGTAGGCGCGGATCGGGATCGGTCCGAGCATCCACACCCCGCGGTCCGGACTCGGGATGTAGGCCAGCAGGGCGGTCGCCACGGCAGAGCTCACCCCGCCACGGTATCGCCAGGTGCGGGAGGCTGGTCGGCGCGGGCCGGACGGGCCCCGCACGAGTGACACTCGTCAAGTGGGCGACGCCCGCCCCGAAGGCGTCCGGGACCCGCTGGGAACGGCCGACTCGCGCAATCGGCGCCCGCAACTCACCAGCCCGAAACCGGCGACTCGCGGGAGCGAGGTCGGCAACTCGCCGGCCGAAGCGCGCGACGCGCAGGAACCGGACCCGCGATCGGCCGGTTCGGAACGGGCGGCTCGCAGGGTGCGACGACGTGACTCGCCCCGCCGCAGCCCGTGGCTCACCAGCGCAAACGGGCGACTCGCGAGGTGCGGGTGTCAGGCGGGGGTGGGCACTGCCGGGCTGCCGGTGCGGCGGACGCCACCGGCCAGTTCCGCGGCCAGTGCGCGGACCTGTTCGGCCCCGCCCTGCTCGGCGGCCGTGACGAACGCCGACCCGACGATCACCCCATCGGCGAACGAGGCGACCTGCGCAGCCTGCTCGGCCGAGCGGACACCCAGACCCACACCGATCGGCAACGCGGTGTGCGCACGACACCGCGCAACCAACTCCGGAGCCACCGAAGCGACACTGTCCCGCGCGCCCGTGACACCCATCGTGGACGTGGCGTAAAGAAACCCACTGCCCGCCGCGGCGGTCAGCGCGATGCGCTCCTCGGTGGACGAGGGCGCGACCAGGAAAATCCGGTCCAGCCCGTGGGCCTCCGACGCGGCCAACCAGTCCTCGGCCTCATCCGGGATCAGATCGGGAGTGATCATCCCCAAGCCACCGGCCGAAGCGAGGTCACGAGCGAACGCCTCGACCCCGTAGCGCAACACCGGATTGAAATACGTCATGACCACCGCACGACCACCCGCGGCCGACACCCGCTCCACGACGGAGAGCACGTCGCGCAGCTTCGTGCCGGCCCGCAACGCGGTGTCTGCGGCCGCCTGGATCGTGGGTCCGTCCATCACCGGGTCGGAGTACGGGATACCGATCTCGAGCAGGTCACACCCGCCCTCGACCAACGCACCCAGCAACTCCACCGAGCCGTCCACGGTCGGGTAACCGGCCGGCAGATAGCCGACCAGCGTGCCGCGGCCCTGCTCCCGGCAGTCGCGGAAGATCTCCTCCACCGCACTCATCGCTGCACGCCCTCTACGTCGGTGCTCGCCCGGGTGCCCCCGACGGGTGCTTGGCCGCCCGGCCCGGTGAGGGAGGCCTCCGCGATGGCCGTGCCGCTCGCGTCCTCCGCGCTCTCCCGGTCCGAGATCATGCCGAACCACTTCGCGGCGGTGTCGACGTCCTTGTCGCCGCGGCCGGAGAGGTTGACGAGGATGACCGCGTCCGGGCCGAGCTCACGCCCGAGCCGCAGCGCGCCCGCGACGGCGTGGGCCGACTCGATGGCCGGGATGATGCCCTCGGTGCGCGAGAGCAGCGCGAAGGCGTCCATCGCCTCCGCGTCGGTGATCGGCCGGTACTCGGCGCGGCCGAGGTCCTTCAGCAGCGCGTGCTCCGGACCGACGCCGGGGTAGTCGAGTCCGGCGGAGATCGAGTGGGACTCCTTCGTCTGCCCGTCCTCGTCCTGCAACAGGTAGGACATCGCGCCGTGCAGCGCACCCGGCGAGCCCTCGGTGAGGGTGGCGCCGTGGCGTCCGGTCTCCACCCCGTCACCGCCAGGCTCGAAACCCACCAGCCGCACCGACGGATCGTCCAGGAAGGCGTGGAAGATCCCGATCGCGTTGGACCCCCCACCCACACACGCAGCCACCGCGTCGGGGAGACGGCCGGTGCGGGCAAGCACCTGCTCACGCGCCTCTAGGCCGATGATCCGGTGGAAGTCGCGCACCATCGTCGGGAACGGGTGCGGGCCGGCGACGGTGCCGAGCAGGTAGTGCGTGTGGTCGACGTTGGTGACCCAGTCGCGCAAGGCCTCGTTGATGGCGTCCTTCAAGGTGCGGGACCCGGTTTTGACCGGCACGACCTGCGCCCCGAGCAGCCGCATCCGCGCGACGTTCAGGGCCTGCCGCTCGGTGTCGACCTCGCCCATGTAGACGAGGCAGTCGAGACCGAGCAACGCGCACGCGGTGGCCGTGGCCACCCCGTGCTGACCCGCGCCGGTCTCCGCGATGACCCGTGTCTTGCCCATCCGCTTGGTCAGCAGCGCCTGACCCAACACATTGTTGATCTTGTGGGATCCGGTGTGGTTGAGATCCTCACGCTTGAGCAGGATCCGCGCCCCGCCCGCGTGCTCGCTCAGCTTGGGCACGTCCGTGAGCGGGGACGGACGCCCCGAGTAGTCACGGTGCAAGCGATCCAGCTCATCGAGGAAGTCCCGGTCACCCCGCGCCTTGTCGTATGCGGCGGCCAGCTCGTCAAGCGCCGCGATCAACGCCTCCGGGACGAAACGGCCACCGTAACGGCCGAAATGACCGCGCTCGTCCGGCTCGTGACCCGACGGGGTCGCGATCCCATCACTGGCCTTGCTGGTGGTGCCCGAACCACTGCTCGTCAACACGACATCCTTGCTACCGCATCCGTGCTAGCGCGTCATTCCTGTTATCGAACCATCCGGGAGCAGGACGGGTGGAAACCCGCTGCCACCAGGCTGCGCACCGCCCCGCGGGGGTCACCGCTGGTGACCAGGCCCTCACCGACGAGTACGGCGTCGGCGCCCCACCCGGCGTAGGTGAGTAGGTCGCCCGGCCCGCGGACGCCGGACTCGGCCACCCGCAGCACGTCGCTGGGCAGGCCGGGCGCGATCTGCCCGAAGATCGACCGGTCGACCTCGAGCGTGTGGAGGTTGCGCGCGTTCACCCCGATGACCTTCGCGCCGGCCTCCAGAGCCCGGTCGGCCTCCTCCTCGGTGTGCACCTCGACGAGTGCCGTCATGCCGAGCGACTCGACGCGGTCCAGAAGCGAGTCGAGCGCGTTCTGCTCCAGCGCCGCGACGATCAGCAGCACCAGGTCGGCGCCGTAGGCGCGCGCCTCGTGCACCTGGTACGGACTCACCACGAAGTCCTTGCGCAGCACCGGAACGTCAACCGCCGCACGCACGGCGGCCAGGTCGGCGAGCGATCCGCCGAACCGGCGCTCCTCGGTGAGAACGCTGATCACGCGCGCCCCGCCCCCGGCGTAGGACGCAGCGAGCTCGGCCGGATCGGCGATCACGGCCAGATCCCCCCGAGACGGACTGCGGCGCTTGACCTCGGCGATCACCCCGATGCCCGGCGCCCGAAACGCCGCCATGACGTCGCGCGGCGGCGGAGCTGCGGCCGCACGCCGCTTGATCTCGGCGAAGTCGACCTCCGCCTCCCGTGCCGCAAGATCGGCCCTGACGCCGTCAACGATGGAATCGAGGACGCTCGCTCTGCCGTGCTCCATGGCGTTGGTCCCCCTTTCCGGATAGGCCGGGCGCGAATCATGCTAGCCAGGCCTTGTGCGACCCCCGTCGCCAGGATCGTCCCCCCTGCTCCCGGGCACGTCGGCAGTGGGGTCCACTCCGGCGTCCAGCGCCTGCCACGCCGCGCGATCCGGATCCGTCTCGACCCGTCGGGCGCCGGGCGCGGCATACCGCGCGCCGAACCTCGGGAACGTCGGCTCTCGCAGCAGAATGAACACCCCGACCACCAGCAGAACGACGACGCCTGCCACGGCGAGAAGCGGCGCCGCTGTACGCGTGATCTGGCCGGCGGGCGGCACCACCACCGACTGCACCACGACGACGCCAACCACGATCCCGACCAGCGCCAACAGCGCGCCGACGGCTCGGCGCAGGAGCCCGCCCGTGGCCACGACAGCCGCGATTGCGGCCAGCGCCAGCAACGCCACACCGGTGAGCGACGGAGCCACCTGTGCGCCGGTGGACTCCGTGGCCGACCGGCCGGGCGGGCCCGCGATGCGGAACCAGACCGTGGCCGACGCACCCCACAGCAGGGCGGCCGAACCCGCGAGGCCTGCGCACGCCACCAGCAGCGCGCGCGGGTTACGGATGGGGGTCTGGGTCACCGCGTCCTGTCCGGAGCGGCGGCGAGGCTGGGCGGTTGCCCCAGCGTCGCCGCGGTCGCCACCGCGGACAGCACGGCCCGCGCCTTGTTGATGCTTTCGGTGTCTTCGGCCATCGGCTCGGAGTCGGCGACGATCCCGCCCCCGGCCTGCACGTAGGCGATCCCGTCGCGCACGAGCGCGGTGCGGATCGCGATGGCGGTGTCGGCGTCGCCCGCGAAGTCGAAGTAGCCGACGATGCCCCCGTAGAGACCGCGCCGGGTGGGCTCCAGCTCCTCGATGATCTGCAACGCCCGCGGCTTCGGTGCGCCCGACAGCGTCCCGGCGGGGAAGCACGCAAGTACGGCGTCGAAGGCGATGCAGTCGTTGCGCAACGTGCCGGTGACCGTCGAGACCAGGTGCATCACGTGGCTGTAGCGCTCGACGGCGAAGAAGCTGTGCACCTTGACCGTGCCCGGCGAGCACACCTTGCCGAGGTCATTGCGGCCCAGGTCGACGAGCATCACGTGCTCGGCGCGCTCCTTCTCGTCGTTGCGCAGCTCCTTCTCCAGGAGCAGGTCCTCCTCCTCGGTGTCGCCACGCCACCGGGTGCCGGCGATCGGGTGGGTGGTCGCCTTCCCGTCGCGCACCGTGACCAGGGCTTCCGGGCTGGACCCGACGATGTCGAAGCGCCGCGCAGGCTGGTCGGGGGTGGCCGCGGACTCCAGGCGCAGCAGGTACATGTACGGGCTCGGGTTGGTGGCCCGCAGAACGCGGTAGACGTCGAGCGAGTCGGCGTGGCACTCCGCCTCGAAGCGCTGCGAGATCACCACCTGGAACGCCTCGCCGTCGAGAATCTGCTCCTTCACGGTCTCGATGGCGGCGTGGTGCTGCTCCGGGGTGCGGCGGCGCGTGTAGGAGGGCTGCGCAGGCCGGTAGACGGCCACCGTCGACGCGGCGGGGGCAGCGAGCTCGGTGGTCATGCGGTCGAGCCGCGCCACGGCGTCGTCGTAGGCCTCGTCGACCCGCTCGTCACTCGCGTCCCAGTTGATCGCGTTGGCGATCAGGGTGATGGTGCCCTCGTGGTGGTCGACCGCGGCCAGGTCGGTGGCCAGCAGCATCATCAGCTCAGGAATCTGCAGGTCGTCGGTGGTGAGGTCGGGCAGCCGCTCGAGGCGCCGCACCACGTCGTAGCCGAGATAGCCGACCATCCCGCCGGTCAGCGGCGGCAGCCCGGGAAGCGGCTCGCTGCGCAGCTCCTCGACAACGGTGCGCAGGGCGGCGAGGGGGTCTCCCGAGGTGGGGAGCCCGACGGGGACCTCACCGGTCCAGGCGAGCTCGCCGTCGACGGTCGTCAGCGCCGCTGCGCTCCGCGCTCCGACGAACGACCATCGCGACCAGGAGCGACCGTTCTCCGCGGACTCGAAGAGGAACGTGCCGGGACGGTCGCCTGCCAGCTTGCGGTAGACCCCGACCGGGGTCTCGTCGTCGGCGAGCAGCCGCCTGGTGACCGGGATGACCCGGTGCCCGACGGCCAGCTCGCGGAACTCTTCTCGGCTGGGGCTGACCGCACCCAGTGCGGGCGCAGGCGCGGTGACGGTCATGGAGCCCATTGTGGCAACCTCCCCCGGACGGGGCACCACGAGAGCCGCGTCACCCCCATCCCGCCCTTCGGGGAAGGATGGGAGCGTGGGCGAACCCGACGACGAGCCGTCCCCGGCGGAGGCCGTGAGAGCAGGTCAGGGAGAGGCGCAGGGAGTCGCTGCGCCACGCCGACGCGGGCGCAGACCGGGCGGCGCAGACACCCGCGCCGAGCTGCTCGCCGCCGCTCGCGTCGAGTTCGCCGAGCGCGGTTACGACGGAGCTACCGTGCGGGTCATCGCCGAACGCGCGGGCGTGGACGCCGCCATGGTCAACCACTGGTTCGGGGGAAAGGATTCGCTGTTCATCTCGGCCCTGGAGCTACCGGTGGACCCCACCACGATCCTCGCCGAGGTGGTGCCCGGTGATCCCGACCACCTCGCCGAACGGATCATCGCGCGGTTCCTGGACCTGTGGGACGGCACGGGCGGAGCTCCCCTCTCCGCGCTGCTGCAGAGCGTGGCCACGCACGACATCGCGGCCCGGCTCCTGCGCGAGTTCGTGGAGCGCGTGCTCGTCGCACGGGTCGTGTCGACGGTGGCGCCGGACCAGGCCGCACTGCGCGCAGGCCTGTGCGGCTCCCAGATCCTGGGCCTCGCGGTGGTCCGGTACGTGCTGAAGGTGGAGCCGCTCGCCTCGGCCGACCACGCCACTGTGATCGCAGCGGTGGCCCCCAACCTGCAGCGCTACCTCACCGGGCCCCTGCCCTGACGCTCAGACGTCGACGGGCCGGCGCGGGTCGATGAATCCCGACTCGTAGGCCGCGACCACCGCCTGGGTGCGGTCGCGCGCGCCCAGCTTGGCGAGGACGTTGCCGACGTGGGTCTTGACCGTCTCGACTCCCACCATCAGCTCCCGGGCGATCTCGGCGTTCGAGAGCCCGCGTGCGATCCACCGCAGCACCTCGCCCTCCCGCTCGGTCAGGCCCGCGCCACGCAGCTCGTCCCCGCCGTTGCGCCCGCGGGTGGCCACCAGGTCCCGCACCGCCGCCGGGAACAGCAGTGACTCACCGCTCGCGACGATGCGCACCGCCTGCACGATCTCCGCGGGCCGCGCCCGCTTGAGCAGGAAGCCCGTGGCGCCCGCCTGCAGTGCGTCGTAGACGTGCCCGTCGTTGCCAAACGTCGTGAGCACCAGCACGCGCGGCGGCTTCGGGAGTTTCGTGACCAGGTGGCGGGTGGCGGCGATCCCGTCCACCGCGGACATCCGCACGTCCATCAGCACTACGTCCGGCGTGAGCCTGCGCACCAGGCCCGGCACCTCCGCGCCGTCGGGCGCCTCGCCCACCACGGTGATGTCCGGTTCGGCGTCGAGGATCGCGCGCAGACCCGTCCGCACGAGCTCCTCGTCGTCCACCAGGAGCAACTTGATCATTGCGTCATCATCTCGGATCCCTGCAGCGGGAGCCGTGCCGCCACCCGCCATTCCCGCTCCCCCGCACCCGCCACCAGGTCACCGCGCAGGACGTGCACGCGCTCGCGCATCCCGGCGAGCCCACGTCCGCCTCCCTGCCGGGCGCGGGTGCCGGCGCCGAGAGGGTTCGTCAGCTCCAGTTCGAGCACGCTCGGTCCCACTGCGACGCGGACGGTCACCGGCACCGGCCCAGCATGCCGCAACGCGTTCGTGAGGCCCTCCTGGACGATCCGGTACGCCTCGCGGGAGACCGCACGCGGCACCGCGTCCATCGATCCTCGTACCTCCACGTCCACCGACACCCCCGTCGACCGGGCACCGGCCACGAGGGCGTCGAAATCGGCCAGGTCGGGTTGGGGCGCCCGGTCCGCCCCGGAGGTGCCGTCGCGCAGCAACCCGAGGACGTGGTCGAGATCCTCCAGTGCACCCCGGCCCGCCTCGGCGATCGCGTCGAGCGCACGGGCGACGAACGCGGGATCGCTGTCGAGCACCCGGGCGGCTGCGCCCGCCTGGAGCGTGGCGACGGTCAGCGCGTGGCCCACCGAGTCGTGCAGCTCTCGCGCGAGCCGGTTGCGCTCCGCCAACGCCCGCTCCGCCTCCCGCACCCGGGCCAGCTCGACGGCCATCCGTTCGGCGGGCGAGGGCCCGAGCACCCGCGGAGCGAGCCGCGCGAGCACCGCCCCACCGGCCGACACCGCGTGGAGGAGGACGAGCGGGAGCGCCAATCCCAGAACCGGCATCCAGGCCGCGGCAAGCCCGGTGGGAAACGGGACGAGCTCGCGCCAAGGCGCGAGGAGGAAGCCGATGCTCGCCGGCAGAACGGCGAGCGTCACGAGCGCGGTGAGCCCGCCTGCCGCGAGATTGACCAGCAACCAGCCGGCAGCTCGCCGACGGCCCGGCCACGCGTCGAGCGTCCCGGGATCGGGATCGGGCACCACAGCGCCGAGCAGGGCACGGGCCGCGGTGATCTCCAGGGCCCGCACGCCCGGCACCAGCGCCACCCCCACCGCCATGGCGGTTGCGGGCACGAGCAACAGCAGGAGATCCAGCGGCCGCAGGTCCCCCGCGTTCGCCGCGGCCACGAACAGCGACACCAGCCCCAGATACGGCAGCAACAGCACCGCACCCAGCAACAGATGCACGAAACGGCGGTAGGTCAGCCCCGACGTGACGGGGGCCAGGAGCAGCCGCAGCGTGCGGGACACCCCTCGATCGTCGCAGAACCGGACATCCAGAGCCCTCCCCCACGGGAGGGAGTCGGATCACTCCGTCGCGGGAGCCAGTCAAACGGGTGATCGTTGGTCGGGCCCGAACTGCTGATCACGGCCAGACGGCCGGGCGCGAGACATGCCTGCCCTAGACACCGGCGACAGGGCGCCGTGATCATCACTTCGGGTCTTGCAGCCCGCAAATGGCACCCTACCGCGCCCGAACTGTCGATCTTGACCAGCCGCCTGCCCATGATCGCCACGCGGTCGGCGGGCTGGGCAATGTGCACCGCACCCGGCCGGAGCCGCCGCACACCATGATCATCAATTGGGGCCCGGCAGCCGCGTATGACACGGTCCCTGGGCCCGAACTGCCGATCTTGAACGGCCTGCGCGCCAGCGGAGGGGTCTTGATCACCACTTGGGGCCCGCCAGCCGCAGATGGCACGCCTGTGGGGACCGAACTGCCGATCTTGACCTGCCAGCGGACTGCCCCGGAGCGCTGCAATACCGGTCACTCAGCCAACTCCGGCCTGGCACCGGGATCGGATGCAGGCCTTCGAGGGGGGACACAGCCGCCGATCACGACCGGCCAGCGAGCCCGCCCCGGACCAGGGCAGGGCGGGGCTCCATGATCGTCGCTTGGGGCCTAGGAGCTGCAGATAGCCCGGCTACCGGCACCGAACCGCAGATCATGGCCAGCCGGCGGACCTGAGGGACATGCCCGCCCTAGACACCGACGACAGGGCACCATGATCATCAGTTCGGGCCTTACAAGCGCGGATAACACGCCTACCGGGCCCAAACTGCCGATCTTGACCAGCCGGCGGGCCCATCAGCCCATGATCGCCACTCGGCCAGCGAGCCTGCGCGACATGCACCGCACCCGGCCTTCGCCGGAGTACGCCATGATCATCAATTGGGGCCTGGCAGCCGCAGATGGCACGCCTCCCGGGCCCAAACCGTCGATCTTGACCAGCCGCCAGGCCTGCGGAGGGGTCGTGATCACCACTTGGGCCCGGCAACCGCGGAGGACACGCCTCCCGAGCCCGAACTGCCGATCTTGACCAGCCGCCAGGCCTGCAGAGGGGGCATGATCACCACTTGGGGCCTGCCAGCCGCAGATGGCACGCCTGCGGGGCCCGAACTGTCGATCTTGACCAGCCGGTGGGCCTTGGGGCGTAGGGATCCCGGCGGGGGGTTGATCGTCGCCGGAAACTCAGGCCGGAGCCGGCGCCTCCACGACCTCGATCCGCACCCGCTTGTTCCCCTTGCCCTTCGACTCCGTGCCGGTCACCCGGACGGCGCCGACCTCCGCGGTGCTGGCGACGTGCGTGCCGCCGTCGGCCTGCTTGTCGAGGCCCACGATGTCGATCACGCGCAGCGGGTCGATCTCGCGTGGGATGAGGTTGGCGGCCGTGCGGATCAGGGCGGGGTCGGCGTCGGCGGCGTCGCGGCCGAGGAACTCCACCACCACGGCGCGGGCAGCGGCGAGTTCCTCGTTGATCCGCCCCTCCAGGCGCCGGCCCAGTTCCGTCGAGATCGACTCGAGCGGGAAGTCCAGCCGACCCGAGCCCGGTTCCATGTTGCCGCCGGTGACGGGAATCGCGAACTCCGACCAGACCACGCCGCAGAGCACGTGCAATGCGGTGTGGGTGCGCATCAGGAGGTGGCGGCGGTTCCAGTCGAGCTCGCCTGCCACCTCGGAACCCTCACCGGGCAGCTCGGGCGCGTCGAGCCAGTGCCAGATCCGGCCGCCCTCCCGTTTGACGCGGGTGACGGCCGCGGGACCGGTGCCCCAGTCGAGCGTGCCGAGATCGTGCGGCTGCCCGCCCCCACCCGGATAGAACGCGGTGCGCGCCAGCGCCACCCGGCCGGCCTCCCGGTCGACCTCGGTGATCGCGGCGTCGAAGGAACGGCGGTAGGCGTCGGTGGCGAAGAGCTCCTCGGTCACGCCCGCAGACTAGGACCGCCCGCTCAGGCGCCGTTGCGGGCGTCGAGCAGGACGTCTGCGTCGAAGCAGGTCCGCTCGCCCGTGTGGCACGCGGCGCCCGTCTGGTCGACGATCACGAGCACGGCATCGCCGTCGCAGTCCAGCCGCACCTCGTGCACGTGCTGGACGTTGCCGGATGTGTCGCCCTTCACCCAGTACTCCTCGCGCGAGCGCGACCAGTAGGTGGCCCGGCCGGTGGTGAGGGTGCGGTGCAGCGCCTCGTCGTCCATCCAGGCCACCATCAGCACCTCCCCGGTGCCGCGCTGCTGGGCGATCGCACAGACCAGCCCGTCGGCGTTGCGCTTGAGCCTGGCTGCGACGGCCGGATCGAGCGCGGAGACCTCAACCCTGGTCATCTCACCTCCACGAGCCCGGTGCGCAGGCCGTCCTTGACGTCCTTGATCCGCAGCTGCCCGAAGTGGAAGACGCTGGCGGCGAGCACGGCGTCGGCTCCCGCCTGCACCGCCGGAAGGAAGTGCTCCACGGCACCGGCTCCACCACTGGCGATCACCGGAACGTCCACCACGGCCCGGACCGCGGCGATCATGCCGAGGTCGAACCCGGCTCGGGTGCCGTCGGCGTCCATCGAGTTGAGCAGGATCTCGCCCACGCCGAGCTCCTGGCCGCGGGCCGCCCACTCGACGGCGTCGATCCCCGTGCCGCGACGTCCACCGTGGGTGGTGACCTCCCAGCCCGACGGGGTCGGCTCGCCGCCCTCCGGCACCGTGCGGGCGTCGACGGACAGCACGATGCACTGCGCGCCGAACCGGCGGCTGGCCTCGTGGAGCAGCTCGGGGCGCGCGATCGCCGCGGTGTTGATGCTCACCTTGTCGGCACCGGCCCGCAGGAGCGTGTCGACGTCGTCGGTGGTGCGGATGCCACCACCGACGGTCAAGGGGATGAACACCTGCTCCGCGGTGCGGCGCACGACGTCGAGCATCGTGGCCCGCTCCCCCGACGACGCCGTGACGTCGAGGAACGTGAGCTCGTCGGCTCCCTCCGCGTCGTAGATGCGGGCCATCTCGACCGGATCGCCCGCGTCACGCAGGTCGGCGAAGTTGACGCCCTTCACCACCCGCCCGGCATCGACGTCCAGGCAGGGGATGACGCGCACGGCGACACCCATCAGCCGGCCGCCCGTCCGGCGGCGTCGACGGCCTGCACCGCAGCCAGCGCCTCGGGGAGGGTGAAGCGGCCCGCGTAGAGGGCCTTGCCGACGATCGAGCCCTCGATGTTGACGCCGGTGGCGGCCACCTCTGCCAGCGCGACCAGGTCTGCGACCTCGGCGATCCCCCCGGACGCGATGACCGGCGCCTTCGTGGCGCCCGCGACGTCACGCAACAGGTCGATGTTGGGGCCGCGCAGCGTGCCGTCCTTGCCGACGTCGGTGACGACGTAGCGGGCGCAACCGTCGCGGTCCAGCCGCTCCAGCACCTCCCACAGGTCGCCCCCGTCGGTGGTCCACCCGCGCGCGGCGAGCCGGTGGCCGGCCTCGGTGATCCGCACGTCAAGGCCCACCGCGACCCGTTCGCCGTGGGCGGCGATGGCCCGTGCGCACCAGTCGGGGTGCTCCAGCGCCGCGGTGCCGAGGTTCACCCGGGCGCAGCCCGTGGACAGCGCGCGTTCCAGGGACTCGTCGTCGCGGATGCCGCCCGAGAGCTCCACCGCGACGTCCAGCTCACCGATGACGCCGGCCAGCAGTTCGGCGTTCGATCCGCGGCCGAAAGCGGCGTCCAGGTCGACGAGGTGGATCCACTCCGCGCCGTCGTTCTGCCACTGCAGCGCGGCGTCCCGTGGCTCCCCGTACGCGGTGGCGGAACCGGCCTCGCCCTGCACGAGGCGCACGGCCTGGCCGTCGGCGACATCGACGGCGGGAAGCAGCGTGAAACTCACGGGGAAAGCCTACCGGTGGCGTATTCGCCTGGCCGCCCGGCGATCATCGCCTCACGGAAGCGCGTGAGAAGGGTCTCGACGGTCCCCGCGGAGCGTCGATCAGGAGGGAACGACGGTCAGCCGACGATGTCACGCAACCAGTTGCGCAGCACCACGGCACCGGCGTCGCCGGACTTCTCGGGGTGGAACTGGGTGGCCGCGAGTGCACCGTTCTCCACGGCGGCGACGAAGTCCTCGCCGTGGTGGGCCCACGTGACCAGCGGCGGACGCAGCACGTCCGACGCCTCCATCTCCCACCGCCGCACCCCGAAGGAGTGCACGAAGTAGAAGCGGGTGTCGGCGTCGAGGCCCGCGAACAGGGTGGAGCCCGTGGGGACGCGCAGGGTGTTCCAGCCCATGTGGGGCAACACGTCGGCCTTGATCCGCTCGACGGTGCCCGGCCACTGCCCGCAGCCCTCGGTGCGCTCGCCCCACTCCACGCCGAGGTCGAACAGCACCTGCATCCCCACGCAGATGCCGAGCACGGGCCGTCCGCCGGCGAGGCGGCGCTCGATGATCCGCGGCCCGTCGACGGCGCTCAGACCGCGCATGCAGGCGGCGAAGGCACCCACCCCGGGTACGACGAGACCGTCGGCCTCGAGGGCGGCGTCGGCGTCGGCCGTGACCGTGACATCAGCGCCGACGCGTTGTAGCGCGCGCTCGGCAGAGCGGAGGTTGCCCGACCCGTAGTCCAGCACGACGATCCGCGACACGGGGCAAGGATAGCCGCAACTCAGTTGACCTCTACCCGGGTTCAACAAGCACGCTCCCCGCCATGACAAGGACCGCCGCTGACGCCGGCCTCATGCACGGACGGCTACGCACGCTCACCCTCGGATCGGTCGCGCTGGTGTCACTGGCCGCGTTCGAGGCGATCGCGGTGGCGACAGCCATGCCGACCGTGGCCGCCGCGCTCGACGGCCTCGCCGCCTACGCCCTCGCGTTCGGGCTGCCCCTCGCCACCAGCGTCGTCGGCATGGTCCTCGCCGGGGTGTGGAGCGACGTGCGCGGGCCCGGCGGAGCGATGCGGGTGGGCGTCGCCGGTTTCGTGCTGGGGCTGTTGCTGGCCGGGCTGGCACCGGCGATGCCGCTGCTCGCGGTGGGGCGGGCGGTGCAGGGTCTGGGGTCGGGGCTGTTCTCGGTGGCGCTCTACGTTGTGGTCGCGCGGGTGGTCCCGTCCGCGCTACGACCGCGGATCTTCGCCGCGTTCGCCGCCGCGTGGGTCCTGCCCGCCGTTGTCGGGCCGCCGCTGGCGGGGCTCCTGGTCGAGACCGTCGGATGGCGGTCGGTGTTCCTGCTCGCCGCGGCGCTCGCCCTGCCTGCGGCGCTGCTCGTGGAACCGGCGCTGCGCGGGCTCGGCACCCCGATCGACGACGGCACGGGCACCGGCCACCGTCGGATGCGTCGCGTCCTGTGGGCGGTCGGTGCGGCAGCCGGCGCCGCAGGCCTGCATCAGGCCGGGCACCTCGGCGGCGTGCCCGCGCTGCTGCTCGGTGTGGTCGCCGTGGCCGCCGTCGTCGTCTCGGGCCCGCATCTGCTGCCGGCCGGCACGCTGCTCGCCCGCCCCGGACTGCCCGCCGTGATCGCGGTACGCGGGGTGCTGTCGGCCGCCTTCTTCGCCGCGGAGGCGTTCCTCCCCCTCCTGCTGTCGCGTGAGCGGGACCTGTCGCCGACGATGTCCGGCCTGGTCCTGACGGTGGCCGCAGTGACGTGGTCGGCGGGCTCCTGGTTCCAGGGCCGCGACCGCGCCCCGTCCCGCACCACCCTGCTGCGCGCCGGAACCGCTCTCGTCGCGCTCGGCGTGCTCGCCGCGGGGGCGACGGTCGTGCCCGGCGTTCCGGTGGCCGTCGCGGTGATCGGCTGGGCCGCGGGCGGGCTGGGGATGGGCCTAGCCTACCCGACGCTGTCGGTGCTCACGCTGGAGCTCTCCGCCCCGTCCGAGCAGGGCACCAACAGCTCCGCGCTACAGATCGCCGACGCCCTGTTCGCCGCGGTCGTCCTCGCGCTGACGGGTGCGTTGTTCGCCGCGCTCGTCGACGCCGGCACGGTCGCCTACCTCGCCGGCACCACGGTGGCCGGCGGGCTCGCGCTGGTGGCGGTTCTCATCGCCGGGCGGGCGCGCGCCGCAATGGAGTGATCCTCGACGCGCAGAGCCGCCACGGCCGTCAGAGAGTGCCCTTCGTGGACGCGATCCCGGTGATCCGGGCGTCCGGCTCGACGGCCGCGCGCAGCGCACGGGCGACGGCCTTGAATTCAGCTTCTGTGATGTGGTGGGGGTCACGCCCGTCGAGCACCCGGACGTGCAGGGCTAGGTGGCCGTGGAAGGCCAGGGACTCGAAGACGTGGCGGTTGAGCACCGTGGGGTAGTGGCCCCCGACGACGAAGCCCTGCATGACGTCGGGTTCGCCGGTGTGCACGGCGTACGGGCGGCCGGACACATCGACCACCGCCTGCGCCAATGCCTCGTCCATCGGAATCCAGGCGTCGCCGAAACGGCGGATGCCCTTCTTGTCGCCCAACGCCTGCCGGATCGCCTGTCCGAGCACGATCGCGACGTCCTCGACGGTGTGGTGGGCATCCAGCTCCACGTCACCTTCGGCTTGCACCGTCAGGTCGAACGCGCCGTGTTTGCCGAAGGCGTCGAGCATGTGGTCGAAGAACGGCACTCCGGTGGTGACCTCGGTGGTGCCGGTTCCGTCGAGGTCGATCTCGACGAGGACCTTCGATTCCTTGGTGACCCGCTCGACGCGGCCGATCCTGCTGGTCATGTGTGTAACTCCCGCTCCACCACGTCCGCTGCGACCTGCAGGAACGTGTCGTTCTCCTCCGGTGTGCCGATCGTGACGCGCAACCGCTGCGCGATCCCGACATCGCGGATCAACACACCGCGGTCGAGGAACGCCCGCCAGGCCCGGGGGGCGTCGGCGAAACGGCCGAACAGTACGAAGTTGGCATCGCTGGGCACCACGTCGTACCCGATGGAGGCGAGATCCGCCACCACGCGATCACGCTCGGCGCGCAACAGCGCCACCGAACCGAGCGTGGCATCGGCGTGCCGCAACGCAGCACGCGCCGCGGCCTGGGTGAGGGAGGAGAGGTGATACGGCAGCCGGACGAGCTGCAGCGCGTCGACCACCGCCGGTGCGGCGGCGAGGTAGCCGAGCCGCCCGCCGGCGAAGGCGAAGGCCTTGCTCATCGTGCGCGAGACGATCAGCTTGCGCCCGTGGGTGGGCAACAGGGTGATCGCGCTGGGACGGTCGGAGAACTCGGCATAGGCCTCGTCGACCACCACCACACCAGGGGCCGCGTCGATCAACGCAGCCAGCTCGGCGGGCTCCAACGACTGGCCCGTGGGGTTGTTCGGGCTGGTCAGAAACGTGATGTCCGGGGCGCGCTCACGCAGCACCGCCACCGCCGCGTCGACGTCGACCGCGAAGTCGGCGCGCCGCGGCGCCGGGAGCCACTCGGTGCGCGTGCCCGCCGCGATGATCGGGTGCATCGAGTACGACGGCTCGAACCCCACCGCCGTGCGCCCGGGCCCACCGAAGGTCTGCATGATCTGCTGCAGGATCTCGTTGGAACCGTTGGCGGCCCACAGGTTGGCCATGCCGAGCGTCACACCGCTGGCGCCGGTGAGGTAGGCGGCGAGGTCGGTGCGCAGCGCCTCGGCGTTGCGGTCCGGGTAGCGGTGCAGATCGACCGCAGCCGCATGGACGGCCTGTGTGACGTCCGCGACGAGCTCGGGCGGCGGCGGGTAGGGGTTCTCGTTGGTGTTGAGCCGCACCGCCACATCCAGCTGCGGCGCACCGTAGGGACTGCGGCCACGCAGGTCGTCACGAAGAGGCAGGTCGTCGAGGGTGACCTCGCCGCCCACTGCCGAGAGAAAACACGTCACCGGCCGAACCTCGCTGTGACCGCCTGGCCGTGCGCCGGCAGATCCTCGGCGGCGGCGAGCGTCACGACCTGGTCGGCCACCTCACGCAGCGCCTCCTCGCTGTACTCCACGATGTGCACCCCACGCAGGAACGTCTGCACCGACAGCCCCGCGGAATGACGCGCACACCCGCCCGTGGGCAGCACGTGGTTGGAGCCCGCGCAGTAGTCACCCAGCGACACCGGCGCATACGGGCCGACGAAGATCGCGCCCGCATTGCGCACCCGCAACGCAACGGCGCGCGCGTCCTCGGTCTGGATCTCCAAGTGCTCAGCGGCATACGCATCGACGACGCTGACGCCATCGGCCAGGTCGGACACCAGCACCGCCCCGGACTGCGGCCCGGTCAACGCCGTGCGGATCCGCTCGGTGTGCTTGGTCTGCGGCACCTGGCGCCCCAGTTCGGCGTCGACGGCGTCGATGAGCTCGGGTGAGGTGGTGACCAGCACCGACGCGGCGTTGGGGTCGTGTTCGGCTTGGCTGATCAGGTCGGCGGCCACGTGGACGGGGTCGGCGGTGGCATCGGCCAGCACGGCGATCTCCGTGGGGCCGGCTTCGGCGTCGATCCCGATGAACCCGCGCAGCAGCCGCTTGGCGGCGGTGACGTAGATGTTGCCCGGCCCGGTGACCATGTCCACCGGCTCCAGCGGCGCGCCGTCGGTGTCGGTGCCCCCGTACGCGAGCAGGGCGACGGCTTGCGCGCCGCCGACCGCCCAGACTTCCTCGACCCCCAGCAACGCCGCCGCGGCGAGGATCGTGGGGTGGGGCAGCCCGCCGTGCTCGGCCTGCGGTGGGGAGGCCACCACCAGCGACTCGACCCCCGCGGCTTGGGCGGGGACGACGTTCATGACCACGCTGGACGGGTAGACCGCCAGCCCGCCGGGCGCGTACAGCCCGACCCGGGCGACGGGCACGAACCGTTCGGTGACCGTGCCGCCCGCCACCACGTCGGTGACGATGTCGCGCCGGCGCTGATCGGCGTGCACCGCACGGGCCCGCGCGATCGAGGTCTCCAACGCCGCCCGCACCGACGGGTCGAGCGCAGCGAGTGCACCCGCGAGGGTCTGCGCCGGCACCCGGATCCCGGCTGGGCGCACCTTCTCGAACTGCTCGGCGAACTCCAGAGCGGCCTCTGCCCCCCGCTGCCGCACCGCGTCGACGATCGGGCGGACTCGATGCAGCACCGTGTCCACATCCACCTCGGCACGTGGCAACAGACCACGCAGATCGGCGGTGCGGGGTAGGGGCGCGGCGCGCAGGTCGAGTCGGCGGAGCATGGGTCCCAGGGTACGGGGGCAACGCCGTAATCGGACCAGGGAGGCGTACCGCACGGGGCTCGCCGCGCCGTCACAAGGTGCGGTGTTCCTTCTCGTCGAACGGTAGGTAACCGATGGCGGCTATCCATGAGATCGTCGCCCCGGAAATGACCCATACGACCACCCCTGCAGGCACGGCGAACCACACGTCAATGTCGGCCACGCCAGTGAGAAGCCCGACAGTCAGGCCTCCGCTCGCGAGGCCGAGAGCAGTGCTGGTCGGCACCGGGCCGTCGAACATCCCCGCGAGCAACTCGCTGAGAACGCTGCAGCTCGCGAGGAGGGCGACCACGGCTCCGATCCCGAAGAGCGTGACCGTCCACCACGCCTGGCCTGTGTCGGCGACCAGCACCACCGCGAGCATCGCGCCCCACGAGATCGACAGCAGGACACACGCCCGCCAGACCCCTCGTTTCTCGACTGTCGGCGACGCAACCTGGCCCGCCCTGAGCGCGAGCAGGGCTACGACCATCACCGCCGCAGCGCTCGGACCGGCGACAGCCCAGGGCGCGGACGCGAACCACGTCAGCTGACCGAAGCTGATCGCAGCCGTCGCCAGCGCGGCACCCCATGCCGAGCTCCACGGCTGATCCTTCGCGCTGCGGTAGTGCGGAGCGGTGCGTGAGCCGCGTCGTGCACGCGCATCGGGCTCGATGCCAACTGTCGTCGCCGTGTCCCCGCTCTGGGCGGTGTCGGGGTCGTCGGCGATCTGCCGGGTCGAGTCGAGCACCCGTGTGCCTGACCTCTCAGCTCCTCCCGCTGGCACGTCGCGGGGAGCAGCGAAAAGGTCGAGCAGTTCCCGGACGTCCGGACGCTCGGCGGGATCCTTCGCCAGGCACCCGGTGGCTACGGACACGAGCCGGCCGTCGACCCCGCTGAGGTCGGGCGGTTCGCCCACCGTGCGCAGCACGACCTCGGCATCTGTCGAACCGGCGAACGGCAGATGCCCGGTCGTCGCGAAGACGATGAGCACGCCGAAGGCGAACACATCGCTGGCCGCGCTCGGGGAGCCTCCCCGAAGCAACTCCGGCGCCAGGTAGCCGATCGTCCCGAGACGCCATCCCGTGGCGGTGAGCGGTGCAGCGCCCGGCGCCACCACGCGAGCGATGCCGAAGTCGATCACCCGCGGGCCATCGGGCGCCATCAGGACGTTCGACGGCTTGAGATCCCGATGGATCAGGTCTGCCTTGTGAATGGCAGTAAGAGCCTCGGCTAGCCCAGCGCCGAGTGAGAGGGCATCGGGCACGGACAACGGCCCGCCACCGGTGACGACGTCATGCAATGTCGGTGCATCGATGAAGGCACTCGCGTACCAGGGCGGGGTTGCGTCTGCGTCGCTGTCGACGATCGCAGCAGTCCAGAAACCGCCGACCGCTTTCGCAGCCTCGACCTCACGGCGGAAGCGGGGACGAAACGAACCATCCTGGTCGAGCAGCTCCTGTTTGACGACCTTGACAGCGACTTGGCGCCCGCTTCTGGACCGTCCCAGGTAGACACGGCCCATGCCACCCGAGCCCAGCCGACCAAGGAGGCTGTAGGGGCCGACCTGCCTCGGATCGTCCACGGTCAGATCGTCCAACTGAACCCCCCTCTACGGCGGGCGCAGATTACGGGAGTTTTCGGACCGGCTACGACCCTCGCAGGTCGAGCCCGATATCGAGCGCCGTGACCGAATGCGTCAGGGCCCCCACGGAGAGATAGTCGACACCGGTCTCCGCGTACTCACGGGCGTTCGCGAGCACGAGCCCGCCGGACGACTCGAGCTGCGTCGGCCGGTCACCGCGCCGCCGCGCGGCCTCCCGCGTCTGGTCCACGGAGAAGTTGTCCAGCAGCACCAGCTCGGCGTCGAGCGCGAGCACCTCGTCGAGCTGTTCCAGCGTGTCGACCTCCACCTCGCACGGCAGGCCGGGTGCGCGGGACCGGGCCGCGGCGAGCGCGGCGCTGACCGAGCCGGCAGCGGCCACGTGGTTGTCCTTGATCAGCACCGCGTCGCCGAGGCCGAGGCGGTGGTTCACCCCGCCCCCGCAGCGCACGGCGTACTTCTCCAGCAGCCGCAGCCCGGGCATGGTCTTGCGGGTGTCGCGGATGCGGGCAGCCGTGCCGGCCACGGCGTCCACCCAGGCCGCCGTGGCCGTCGCCACGCCCGAGAGGTGACACAGCAGGTTCAGGGCCGTGCGCTCCGCGGTGAGCAGGCCGCGTACCGGCGCCCGCACGGTGAGAGCGACGTCGCCCGCCGCGAGCCGGTCGCCGTCGGATCGCGCGTCGAGCACCTCGAAGCCACCGGCTGACCCGTCCCTGCCCAGCCCGTTCTCGCCCAGCACGGCGTCGAGGACGGCCAGCACCGCGGGAACCCCGGCGAGCACACCCGGCTGCCGCGCGGTGAACGCTGCGACTGCCACGGCATCGGCCGGGACGGTGGCCGCCGTGGTCGCGTCGGGGCCGTAGCGCAGGTCCTCCCCCAACGCGGTCTCGACGACGCGCTGCAGGTCGTCCAGATCAGGTCCGATCGTCACCGAGGTCATGCCGCCACCGCCATCTCCTGCACTGTCGGTCGTCCCGCTGCGTCGAGCCCGATCACCAGGCTCGACCGCTGCCAGACGTCGTCCCGCTCCGGGAAGTCGGTGCGCACGTGACATCCCCGGGTCTCCCTGCGGTGCCCGGCCGCCGCGAGCACGGCCTGCGCGAGGAGGGTCAGCGCGGCGTCCTCCACGGTCGTCCGGTCGGTCGGCACCCGCAGCGCGATGGCCGCCTCCACGGCGTCCGACGCCGAGGCGAGCCCGGCCGCGTCACGTCCGATCCCCGCCGCCACCGTCATCGCGTGCTGCACGATCGAGCGCGGCGCGATCGCCACAGCAGGCGCCGGCTCCGGGAGGACGACACCCATGGCCCGCGGCACCTGCCGGTCGGCGGCCACCGCGCGCGCGGCGCGCCCACCGATCACGAGTCCCTCAAGCAGGCTGTTGGACGCCAGCCGGTTGGCCCCGTGCAGGCCGGTGCGTGCCACCTCGCCCGCGGCGTACAGCCCGGGCACGGCGGTGCGCCCGTGCAGGTCGGTGACCACTCCGCCGCACGCGTAGTGCGCGGCGGGCGTGACCGGGATCGGCTCCCGGACGGGGTCGACGCCCACCGCCCGGCAGGCCGCGTAGACCGTGGGGAAGCGCACGGCGAACTGCGGGACGGCCGTGGCGTCGAGGTGGACGTACTCGGCGCCGGTGTCGGCGAGTGTGCGGGTGATCGCCGCGGCCACGACGTCGCGCGGGGCGAGGTCGGCGAGCGGGTGCACCCCCGTCATGAACCGCCGCCCGGCGCGGTCGAGCAGCACGGCGCCCTCCCCGCGGACGGCCTCGGTCACCAGCGGAAGACGGCCGACCGCCCGCGTCCGCCGCCCGTTGCTGGGCGCGGCGACCGGATAGAGGGCGGTGGGATGGAACTGCACGAACTCCAGGTCCGCCACGGTGGCACCGGCCCGCAGGGCGAGCGCGACACCGTCGCCAGTGGCCGTGGCCGGATTGGTGCTGCTCGCGTAGAGCTGCCCATACCCGCCGGTGGCCAGCAGCACCGCGGGCGCATGGAGCACGCCGGGACGCCCCGCGTCGTCCAGCACAGTGAGGCCTGCGACGGCGCCGTACTCGTCCCGCAGCACGTCCGTGGCGACGTGTCCGGCAAGCAACGGCAACTGCCGGTCGTGGACCGTGGCCACCAGGGCCCGCTCGATCTCCGCGCCCGTGGCGTCACCGCCGGCGTGGATCACGCGGAACGCGGAGTGGCCGCCCTCCCGGCCGCGGGCGAGCCTCCCGTCGCCACCGGCGTCGAAGACCGCGCCCCGGGCGCGCAGCCGCGCGACCGCCGCCGGTCCCGTGCTGATGATCTCCCGCACGGCGACGGCCTCGGAGAGCCCGCCGCCGGCAGTGAGGGTGTCGACGATGTGTGCGTCGACGCTGTCTCCGGACACGTCACCGAGCACGACCGCGATCCCGCCCTGCGCCCAGCGCGTCGACCCGGCGTCGGGGGCGTCCTTCGTGACGACGACGACGCGGAGCCCGAGCTCGGCGGCGTCCAGCGCGGCGGTGAGCCCGGCGACACCGGACCCGACGACGACGAGGTCGGCCGCGGCCTCCCAGACCTCGCTCATCGCCATCCCTCGCTGCGCTCGGTCAGCGCTGCGCGGAAGCGCTGTGTCACTGATTCGCTCGCAAGCTCGCTCATTCCCCACCCCCGGGCTGACCGATCTCGATCATGCGCTGGACAGCGGCGCGCCCACGGGCGGCGAGTTCGGGGTCGACGTGCACCTCGTCGGTGCCGTCGCGCAACGACCGGAGCAGCTTGTCCGGAGTGATCATCTTCATGAACCGGCAGGAGGCGCGGTCGTTGACGGCGCGGAAGTCGATCTCCGGCGCCGCGCGGCGCAGCTGGTGGAGCATGCCCACCTCGGTGGCCACCAGCACGCTCTTCGCCGAGCTGGCGCGGGCGGCGTCGAGCATGCCGCCGGTGGAGAGGATCTTCACCCGCTCCTCGGGCACCGCGCCCGTGCCTGCGAGGTAGAGCGCCGACGTCGCGCAGCCGCACTCGGGATGGACGAACAGCTCGGCGTCGGGGTTCGCCTCGACCTGGGCGGTGAGCACGGAGCCGTTGATCCCGGCGTGCACGTGGCACTCCCCGGCCCACACGTGCATGTTCTCCCGCCCCGTGACGCGCCGGACGTGGGCACCGAGGAACTGGTCGGGCAGGAACAGCACCTCACGGTCGGCCGGGATCGACTCCACGACCTCGACCGCGTTCGACGACGTGCAGCACACGTCGGTCTCGGCCTTCACCGCCGCGGTGGTGTTGACGTAGGAGACGACCACCGCGCCCGGGTGCTCGGCCTTCCACGCGCGCAGCTCGTCCGCCGAGATCGAGTCGGCGAGCGAGCACCCGGCGGCGGCGTCGGGGATCAGGACGGTCTTGTCGGGAGCGAGGATCTTCGCGGTCTCGGCCATGAAGTGGACGCCGCAGAAGACGATCGTCGACGCGTCGGACTCCGCCGCGATGCGCGAGAGCGCCAGCGAGTCGCCCGTGTGGTCGGCGATGTCCTGGATGGCCGGTAGCTGATAGTTGTGCGCGAGCAGCACGGCATCGCGGCGGCGGGCGAGCTCACGGACCTCGTCCGCCCAGTCCGAGTCGACCGGCGGTGCCCCGGTCGAGGGGGTGGCGACCTCGGTGAGGGTCACGATGTCCTCCTTCTCCCGTTTTCGACTATGAGTCGTAAACGGGCTCGATCGTAGCAGCGCGTTCAGCCCGCCACACCGCTCTCGTGACCGGGAACTCATCGCGACGCAACCCGTAGTTCACGTGTCCCGCTCGGTAACCGCCCCTGCCGCGCTTACCATCCGCGCATGGCCCGCCCCACTGAGCACGAGGTGCTGGCGGCGGTGCTGCAGATCCGCGAGGGCTCGCTGCAGGTACTCGCCTGGCAGCGGGCGCGCCCGCCGGACGAGGGCCGATGGGCGCTCCCCGGCGGCCGGCTCGGGGACGACGAGGACGTCGAGCGATCGGTACGACGCCAGCTCGCGGAGAAGGTCGACGTCCGTGAGGTGACCCACGTCGAACAGATCTCGGTCTTCAGCAACCCCGACCGCGTACCCGGCTCGCGACTGATCGCCACCGCGTTCCTCGGGCTCGTCCCGTCCGACTCCGACCCCGAGGTCCCCGCCGACACCGCATGGCACGCCCTCAGCGCGCTACCCCCCACGGCGTTCGACCACGCCGCCATCGTCGAGGCCGCCCACGACCGGCTGCGCGCCAAGCTCTCCTACACGAACCTCGGGTTCGCGCTCGCCCCACGGGAGTTCACGATCTCCGCGCTACGCGGGCTCTACGTGGCCGCGCTCGGGCATCCGGTGTCCGCGACCAACCTGCAACGGGTGCTCACCCGGCGCCGGCTGCTGGAGCCGACAGGCGAGGTCGCGCCCCCCGGACCGGCCGGCGGACGGCCCGCGGCGCTCTTCCGGTTCACCGATCGAGTACTTCATGTGACCGATGCGTTCGCGGTGCTGCGGCCGCCGAGCGAGCAACTGCGCGGCGCCGTACCGTAGTTGGGTGGCTGAGACGCTCCCGCTGTTCCCGCTGGGCACGGTGCTGATGCCCGGAGCCTCGCTGCCGCTGCACATCTTCGAACCGCGCTATCGGCAGCTCACCGTCGATCTCGTCACCGGCGCGGTGCCGGACAAGGAGTTCGGGGTCGTCGCCGTCCGTGAGGGGTGGGCTCCCGACGACGACGGCATCGCCGGACTGCACACCGTCGGCTGCACGGCGGAGTTGCGTGATGTCCGCAGGCTGCCCGACGGCCGCTTCGACATCGTCACCCGCGGGGCGCGACGGTTCCGGCTGCTCGATCTCGACGACGAGTCGAAGCCCTACCTGATGGGCTCGGTGGAGTTCCTGCCCGACACCGAGGCGCCCTCCGCCGACGGGATGACGCAGATGCTCACCGCCGCAGCCCGTGCGGCCCACCGTCGCTACTGCGCCACCGCGTGGAAGGCCGGCGACTGGTCCGAGCCCGCCGACGACCAGGAGCCGCAGACCCTGCCGCACCTGCTCGCGGCCGACTGCCTGCTCCCGATCGGCGACCGCCAGCGTCTGCTCGAGCAGACCTCCCCCATCGAGCGCCTACGCATGGTGCGCGCACTCCTGGCCCGCGAGACCGGCCTGCTGAGCCAGCTGCGGGCGGTCCCCGCCCCGATCACCACCTATGCGGTGGAGACCAGCATCAACTGACCTCGCGAGCCGCTCGCCCCGGCCCGCGAGTCACGCGGTCAGCGCCAACCGAAGCGCGTGCGCAGTTCCCCGGCGACCCGTTCGAAGCGGTGCCTGTCCAGGACTGCGCCCTCACGCCGGATGTCGTGCTCCCCGACCTCGAGCACCCGGTCGAGCCGGACGAACGACTCCCGGCCCTGGCGGTCCCACGGGCCCGACCCGATGGAGATCCAGTCCCACTCGCCCGCGTGGTCGAGCTGGCTCGACAACATCAGCCCGACGAGCTCGCCGCCCTGCCGCCCGACGACGAGGATCGGCCGGTCCTTGCCCCGCCCGTCGTTCTCCTCGAACGGAACCCACGCCCAGACGATCTCGCCGGGATCCGCGGTTCCGTCGGGGTCGGGCGAGTAGATGATCGTGCGCGCCCGATCTAGGGACGACGCACTGCGGGCCGGCACTCTCCGAGGAGCAGCCGGCTCCTGCTTGCGCGACGACAGCAGGTCCAGACCGATTTTTGTGGCCTGCCGCAGGACTCCGCTCCAGTTCGACATGGCCACAGCATGCTGGACGCACCTGTGACCCACCATTCCTCATGATCACGAACCGGTTGCTGGTGTCTTGCGACTCGGCCTCAGGCGTGTAGATGATCAGCGTCGCGGCGCTGATCGGCGCTCTGCCGTTCGCCGTGGCGGCTGCACCGCGCCGTCCAGCTCGTGGGCGTCACCTGCACCACCATGCGCCGTGCGCAGTCGGGGCAGAACCGCGGCGGTTCGAGCTCCCGACGGGCGGCGCAGCGCGGGTGCTCGCCCTCGTCGGCCGGCACGCCGCACTGGTCGCAGAACCGCGGCGCGCTCACAGCGTCTCGTTCAGGGCCTTGATCGGCATCTGCAGCTCGCCGAGCAGGTCGATGTCGGACTCCGCCGGGCGTCCGAGCGTGGTGAGGTAGTTGCCGACGATCACGGCGTTGATCCCGCCGAGCAGGCCCTTGCGCGCGCCCAGGTCGCCGAGGGTGATCTCACGCCCACCGGCGAAGCGCAGCACCGTGCGCGGCAACGCCAGCCGGAACGCAGCCACGGTGCGCAGCGCATCCGGTCCGGCCATCGGCTCGAGGTCGCCGAACGGGGTGCCGGGACGCGGGTTCAGGAAGTTGAGCGGCACCTCGTCGGGTGTGAGCGACGCGAGCTGCGCGGCGAACTCGGCCCGCTGTTCGAGGCTCTCCCCCATCCCGAGGATCCCGCCGCAGCACACCTCCATGCCGGCGTCCCGCACGAGTCGCAGCGTCTCCCAGCGCTCCTCCCACGTGTGCGTGGTGACGACGTTCGGGAAGTGCGAGCGTGCCGTCTCGAGGTTGTGGTTGTAGCGGTGGACGCCCATCGCGGCGAGCTCGTCGACCTGCTCGGGGGTGAGCATGCCCAGCGAGCAGGCGATGTTGATGTCGATCGCGTCCTTGATCGCCGCGATGCCCGCGGCCACCTGCGCCATCAGCCGCGCATCCGGACCGCGGACCGCGGCGACGATGCAGAACTCGGTGGCACCCGTCTTCGCCGTCTGCTTGGCCGCCTCGACCAGGGACGGGACGTCCAGCCAGGCCGACCGGACCGGGGAGTCGAACAAGCCGGACTGGGAGCAGAAGTGGCAGTCCTCGGGGCATCCGCCGGTCTTGAGCGAGATGATGCCCTCGACCTCGACCTCGGGGCCGCACCACCGCATCCGCACCTGGTGCGCCAGCTCGAGGAGCTCGTCGAGCGCATCGTCGGGCAGCCGCAGCACCTCGAGTACCTGTGCCTCGGTCAGGCCCGTGCCCTCTTCGAGCACCTGCCTGCGCGCCGTGGCCAGGATGTCGGTCTCGATCGTCGTCACGGTCCTGGAGTCTGCCATTCGCCTCCCAGAGCGCTGCCCAGGCCGTGACGTGCGGCCGCTACGAACTCGCCGGGCGGCAACGCGCCTGCACCGTCGGGCAGTGCCCCGACCAGCGGCACACCGGTGACGGCGGGCAGGTCGGTGAGGTTGCACATAGCCGCGAGGTGGGGGGTGGCGGGCCAGGCGCCGACCACGACACCGGCGCAGATCAGGTCCCGCGCGCGGAGCGCCTCGACGGTGAGCTCGGTGTGGTTGAGCGTGCCGAGCTCCACGGTGGCCACGACCAGCACGGGAGCATCGAGCGCCGCGGCGGTGTCGGCGAGGGTGCCCCCGTCGTCGGTGAACCTCACCAGCAACCCGCCGGCACCCTCGACGAGCACGAGGTCGTGGTCCGTGGCCAGCTTCCGTGCCGCGTCAGCGGCCTCGACCGGCGTGACGGGGGGCAGCGCGGCGCGGCGGGCCGCGGTGGCGGGCGCGAGCGGCTCGGGGAATCGGGCCAGCTCGCATGTGGTGATGCCGGGGACGAGCCGGGCCACGTCGGCGACGTCGCCGGGTTCGCCTGCCCCGACCCCGGTCTGCGCAGGCTTCAGCACGGCCACGCGTCGTCCCCGGGCACGTGCGAGGGCGGCGACCGCCGCGGTGACGACCGTCTTCCCGACGCCCGTTCCCGTGCCGGTGACAACCAGGATCTCGCCGGTCATCGTGCCGCCACGGGTGCGAGCACCTCGGCCAGGACCCTGCGGACGAGGACGATGTCGGCGTCCGTCAGCGTGGCCCTCGCCGTCAGCCGCAGCCGGCTCGTGCCCTCCGGGACCGACGGCGGCCGGAAACAGCCGACCCGGATGCCGCGCTCGGCACACGCCCTGGCGGCGTCGACCGCCCGCGCCGGGTCGCCCAGCACGACCGACACCACGGCCGAGGCGGGTGCGGGCACCCCGGCCGCGTCGGCCAGCTCCGCGGCGGCACGCAGCACGGCCGACGGGCGGTCGGGTTCGGCTTGCACCACCCGCAGTGCCGCGAGCGCCGCGCCGGCCGACGCCGGCGCCAACCCCGTGTCGAAGATGAACGACCGCGCCGTGTCCACGAGATGAGCCGTGACGGCGGCCGGCCCGAGCACTGCTCCTCCTTGGCTGCCCAGCGCCTTGGACAGGGTCACCGTGACGACCACGTCGTCGGCTCCCGCCAGCCCGGCCTGTGCGAGCAGGCCGCGGCCACCCGGGCCGACCACGCCCAGCCCGTGCGCCTCGTCGACGACGAGCAGCGCGCCCCGCGCACGGCACACGGCGTGCAGCTCGGGGAGCGGGGCGAGCCCGCCGTCGACGCTGTTGACGCTCTCGGTGACCACGAGGGCCCGCGGCTCCTCGCGAGCGGCGAGCACGGCGTCGACGACGGCCGGATCGTCGTGCGGCACGACCTCGATCCGGGCTCGTGAGAGCCGGCACGCGTCCACGAGCGAGGCGTGGTTCGCGGCGTCGGAGACGATCAGCGTGCCCGGACCCGTCAGCGCCGTCAGCACGCCGAGGTTGGCCGCGTACCCGGAGGAGAACACCAGCCCGGACTCGGCGCCGCAGAAGCCGGCGAGCTCGCGCTCCAACTCGTCGTGGAGTGCGGTGGTGCCGGTGACCAGACGGGAACCCGTCGAGCCCGCGCCCCACGTCTGCAGGGCATCAACCCCTCCGGCGATCACGCGTGGGTCGCCGGTGAGGCCCAGGTAGTCGTTGCCCGCGAGGTCGAGCACGGAGTCCGCGGCGCCGCGGGGGCGCAGTTCGCGTCGGAGTCCGGCTTCCCGTCTCCGCGAGGCATGCGGTTCGAGCCAGGCCAACGGGTGCGAGGGCGGGAAGGGGGCCACGGGCACCCACCGTAACGACCCGCACGAGCGGGGCGCACACGGCAAGCCCGTCGCGCCGGGGCCGCGATGCGCGGATGGGGTTGGGTCAGGAGTGTGCGGAGGGTGCAGCGAAGGTGATCTCGCGGCGGTGCAGGCGGTAGCCCGCCCTCTCGTAGACGCCCAGGGCACCGGTCGGGTTCTGGGCGTCGACGGTGAGCGACGAGGTGTCGTAACCGAGGCCCGTGGCCGCGTGCAGCACGTGCGCGAGCAGGGCAGCCGCCACCCCTCGTCCCCGATGGGCGGCGACGGTGCCGACGGTCGAGATGTACAGGTCACGCTGCCCGGTGCGCTCGGTGTCGGCGACGTATTCGTAGCTGAGCACGTACCCGACGACATCACCGTCGGCCGTCGTTGCGACCGCCGAGCAGCCCGGCCGGAAGGACTTGCTCCCGGTGCGCCAGTGCACCCAGGCCTGCCGGCTCACCGGCACGGAACCCCAGTGGTCGGCGAAGGCGCTGTTGTGCGCTGCACGCAGCGGCTCGTCCCAGCGCTCCGCGTCGTAGGGCGGGCCGAGCGACGCGACCGTCAGTCCGGCCGGTACGAGAGTGGGCGTGATCGGTTCGGCCAGGTCGCGCTCGAGCTCCGACCACCATCGGACGGGCGCCATCCCGGTCCGCTCGGCAAGGGCGACGGCTCCCGCGTTGGTCTCGGGCACCCGCATGAACAGCGCGGCGTCGAGCTCACGGGCCCTGTCGAGCGCCACGGCCAGGAGCGCGGCGCCGATGCCGCGGCGCCGGTACGCGGGGTGCACGGCGGCGTCCGTGGCCACGAAGGCACCTTCGGCGCCTCCGCTGCGCAGCCGCAGCACCTGGTAGGCAACCGCCACGCCCTCGTCCCCGGCGGACCCGTCGAGCACGATGAGCGTGTCGCGCCCGAGGTCGAGATCCGGGTCGGCGAGCTCCTCGGTGAGGTCGTCGGCGTCGTAGTGCTCGTCGCGGCGGTCGACCTCCTCAACAGCGGCCATCAGCACCGCCCAGCGCGCGGCATCGTCGTGACGCATCGGACGCAGGTGCAATTCCGACCTGAGCTCCGGCGGGAGGACAGCTACGGTCACGCCGCGACCGTAGAGGATCGAAACCGCCCATCGCGCACCATTTCCGGCGTGCCGGACGGCCCGCGCTCACGGGAATCGCGTGACTCGCGGGTGGGTCAGGCTCGGTGGGGGGTGGCGGCTGCTGCGGCCAGCACCGCGGCTCCGATCGCCTCCAGGTCCGCCGGCTCGCAGATGTACGGCGGCATCGTGTAGACGAGATCGCGGAAGGGTCGTAGCCACACCCCCGCCTCCACGGCAGCCGTCGTCGCCGCGACCATGTCCACCGGCCGGTCGATCTGCACCACGCCGACTGCGCCGAGCACCCGCACGTCCACGACGCCGGGCAGATCCCGTGCCGGGGCGAGGGCGGAGCGCAGTGCCGTCTCGATCCCGCGCACCCGGGCGCGCCAGTCACTGTCCAGCAGCAGCCGCGTCGAGGCCGCCGCGACCGCCGCCGCGAGCGGGTTGCCCATGAACGTCGGGCCGTGCATGAGCACCCCGGCCTCGCCCTCGGAGATCCCCCGGGCGACCTCGCCGGTGCACAGCGCGGCCGCCATCGACAGGTAGCCGCCGGTCAGGGCCTTGCCGACGCACATCAGGTCGGGCGCGACGCCGGCGTGGTCGGCGGCGAAGAGCTCGCCGGTGCGCCCGAACCCGGTGGCGATCTCGTCGAACACCAGCAGCACGTCGTGGGTGAGGCACAGCTCGCGCAGCACGTGCAGGTAGCGGGGGTCGTGGAAGCGCATGCCGCCTGCTCCCTGCACCACCGGTTCCACGATCACGGCGGCCAGCTCGTGGGCGTGCCGCTCGACGAGGCCGGCCAGCTCGGCGACGTAGTCCTGTTCGAACGCGGTGGGTGGCACCCCGGCGAACACCTGCTGCGGCAGGACGTCACGCCACAGCGTGTGCATGCCGCCGTCGGGATCGCAGACGCTCATCGCGCCGAACGTGTCGCCGTGGTAGCCGCCACGCCACGTCATCAGCCGGTGCTTCTCCGGGCGCCCGCGCGACCGCCAGTACTGCAGGCACATCTTGATCGCGACCTCGACCGACACCGAGCCCGAGTCGGTGAGGAAGACGTGCTCCAGACCGGCTGGGGTGTTGTCGACCAGGAGCCGCGCGAGATCGACGGCGGGCCCGTGCGTGAGCCCCCCGAACATCACGTGGCTCATCGTGCCGAGCTGGTCGCGCACCGCGGCGTCGAGCACCGGGTGGGCGTAGCCGTGGATCGCCGCCCACCACGACGACATGCCGTCGACGAGCTCCCGGCCATCGGCGAGCCTCAAGCGGACCCCGGAGGCCGACTGGACCACGATCGGCGCCACGGTCGCCGGCATCGGCGCGTAGGGGTGCCACACGTGCGCGCGGTCGGTCGCAATGAGCTCGTCGGTCGTCGTCACGACGAGGCAGCCTATGCCGAGGTCCTTGGGTGGTTCGGGCTAAGGTGGCTGGTCATGTCCACCGCCGCCGAGACTGTGAGCGCGCATCCGGCGCTGTCGCGCCGCCGCGAGCTCGGCGCCACGAGCGCACGTTCTCTCCTGCTCACTGTGCTCGGCGAGTTCGTGCTCCCGCGCGACGAGACGGTGTGGACCCAGGTGCTCATCGACGTGCTCGGCGGTCTCGGGGTCGAGTCCAAGTCGGCCAGGCAGGCGCTCGCCCGCACCGCGGCGGAAGGCCTGCTCGTCTCGGATCGCGCCGGGCGCCGCGTGCGATGGGGCCTCAGCGAGCAGGGCCGCAGACTTCTCTCCGACGGCGCAGCCCGCATCTACGGGTTCGGGTCCGCGGAGCACTCCTGGGACGGGCGGTGGATGGTGTTGCTCGTCAGCGTGCCCGAGGCCCGCCGTCAGCTCCGGCACCGGCTGCGCACCCGCCTGGCCTGGGCCGGGCTCGGGTCGCCCGCGCCCGGGGTGTGGCTCACCCCCGATCCCTCGAAGCAGAACGAGGTGGCCGACGTGATCGCCGACCTCGAGCTGACCGCGGTCAGCAGCTCGTTCGTCGGCCCGTTCGGGGCGATCGGCGCCGAGCGTCAGGTCGTCGAGCAGGCCTGGAACCTCACGGCGGTGGAGGCCGCCTACGAGGAGTTCCTCGACACGTTCACCGACGTCGCGCCGGTCGACCCGGCCGACGTGCTCGCCCACCAGATCCACCTCGTGCACGCCTGGCGGCGCTTTCCGTTCCTGGATCCCAAGCTCCCCGGTGAGCTGCTGCCCGCCGGCTGGGCCGGGTCGCGCGCGGCCGAGCTGTTCGACACGCTGCACACGCGGTGGGACCGGCAGGCCCAGGAGCACTGGCACCATCTGGTCACCAGCGCAGGCTGACGGATCTACTCCCCCGGCGGCGCGTAGGCCCCGCGGGCTGCAGCCGCCCGCTCCAGTACTCCGGCGAGATCCTGGGGCGCCACCAGCGCGCGGGTTTCGACGTGTGAGAAGGCGCCGCTGCTGAGGATGGCGATGGACAGGGCCGCGACGTCCTCGTTGCCCGGGACGTGGACCACGGCGAACCCGTCGCGGTCGCCGAGCATGAAGTAGAGGGACTCGAGAGTGCCGCCCGCACTCTCGATCATCGTCCGGGCAGCCGCGGCCCGGTCGCCGGGCTTGATCATCATGCGCTCCCAGGCCTGCGGGGTGTAGCTGAAGAACAGGGCGTAGGCGGCCATGACGACCCTTCCGGAAGAGATGGCCGGCCCAGTGCACCACCCGCGTCCTGTGGTGTCAGCCGCTAACCGGACGCCGCGCTGCCCCGCCCCGTCAGCCCAGGCAGCCGGGGCCGAGCAGCGCCTTCAGATCGCCCATCAGCGACGGCGAGTGGGTGACCTTCAGTGCGTCGTCGAGGCGGAGCACGGTGGTGCGAGTGCCGTTGACCAGCGACAGATGCACCTCGGAGGTGCCCGGGTGGTTGCTCAGCACGTCCTTGAGCCGCGACACCCGCTGCGGAGTGACCAGCTCGGTGCGCATGCTGACCTTCACCGGGGCGCCCGCGCCGCCGCCGGCCTGGGTGAGGTCGGGCACCGCGAGGTCGTTGACGATCAGCGAGACGCGGTCGTCGCGCCGGTTGACTCTCGCCTTGACCAGCACGATGGCGTCCTCGGCCACGTCGACGCCGACCACCTGGTAGCAGCGCGGGAAGAACAGCACCTCGATGCCACCGGCGAGGTCCTCCAGCTGCGCCGACGCCCACGGCTCGCCGTTCTTGTTCACCCGGCGGTTCACGTTGGCGAGGATGCCGCCGATGGTGACCTGGTGGCCGTCGGGGACGGTGCCCTCGAGGATGGTGGAGATCGCCATGTCCGACTTGGCGGTGAGCACCTGCTCGACGCCGTGGAGCGGGTGGCCCGAGACGTAGAGACCGAGCATCTCTCGCTCGACGGCCAGCTTGTGCTTGGGGTCCCACTCGTCGGTGGGCACCTTGACGTCGAACACGGCATCCAGCTCCGACGGGCCCGACCCGTCCATGGAGCCGAACAGGTCGAACTGGCCCATGGACGCGGCCTTCTTGGTGCTCATGACCGCGTCGATCGCATCAGCGTGCACGAGCAGCAGGCCCTTGCGGGGGTGGCCGAGCGAGTCGAACGCGCCCGCCTTGATCAGCGACTCGATGACCTTCTTGTTGCAGACCACGGCGTCGACCTTGCGCAGGAAGTCGGAGAAGTCGGTGAACGCGCCCTTCTCCTTGCGTGCCGCGACGATCGCGTCGACGACGTTGACGCCCACGTTGCGGATGCCGCCGAGGCCGAACCTGATGTCGTCGCCGACCGGCGCGAAGTTGCGCACCGAGTCGTTGACGTCGGGCGCCAGCACCGTGATGCCCATCCGGCGGCACTCGGCCAGGTAGACCGCCGCCTTGTCCTTGTCGTCGCGGACGGAGGTGAGCACGGCGGCCATGTACTCGGCCGGATAGTTGGCCTTGAGATAGGCGGTCCAGTACGAGACCACGCCGTACGCCGCGGAGTGGGCGCGGTTGAACGCGTAGTCGGAGAACGGCAGCAGGATGTCCCAGAGCGTCTTGACCGCGGCCTCGGAGTAGCCGTGGTCCTTCATGCCCTGGGCGAAGCCGGCGTACTCCTTGTCGAGGATCTCCTTCTTCTTCTTGCCCATCGCGCGGCGCAGCAGGTCGGCCTTGCCGAGCGTGTAGCCGGCGAGCTTCTGCGCGATGGCCATGACCTGCTCCTGGTACACGATCAGGCCGTAGGTCTCGCCGAGGATGTCCTTGAGGGGCTCCGCCAGCTCCGGGTGGATCGGCGTGACCTCTTGACGCTTGTTCTTGCGGTCGGCGTAGTCGTTGTGCGCGTTGGCGCCCATCGGGCCGGGCCGGTACAGCGCGCCGACGGCCGAGATGTCGTCGAACTCGGTGGGGGCCATGCGGCGCAGCAGGTCGCGCATCGGGCCACCGTCGAGCTGGAAGACGCCGAGCGTGTCGCCGCGGGCCAGCAGGTCGTACGTCCTGGGGTTGTCGAGCGGGACGCTCTCGATCTCGAGCTTCGGCTTGCCGTTCCGCTCGATGTTCTCCAGCGCGTCGTCGATGATCGTGAGGTTGCGCAGGCCGAGGAAGTCCATCTTCAGCAGCCCGAGCGTCTCGCAGGCGCCCATGTCGAACTGCGTGATGATGGCGCCGTCGGAGTCGCGGCGCTGGATCGGGATGACGTCGATCAGCGGCTTGCTCGACATGATCACGCCTGCCGCGTGAACGCCCCACTGCCGCTTGAGGCCCTCGAGCCCGCGGGCGGTGTCGATGATCTCCTTGACCTGTGGGTCGCTCTCGTAGAGCGCGCGCACCTCGGTGGCCTCGGAGTAGCGCTTGTGCTCGGGATCGAACACGCCGGAGAGCGGGATGTCCTTGCCCATGATCGCCGGGGGCATCGCCTTGGAGATGCGATCGGCCACTGCGTAGCCGGGCTGGCCGAAGAGCACCCGCGCCGAGTCCTTGATCGCGGCCTTCGCCTTGATCGTGGAGTAGGTGATGATCTGCGCGATGCGATCCTCACCGTATTTCTCGGTGGTGTAGCGGATCATCTCGCCGCGCCTGCGCTCGTCGAAGTCCATGTCGATGTCGGGCATCGAGATGCGCTCGGGGTTGAGGAAGCGCTCGAAGATCAGCTTGTGCTGGATCGGGTCGAGGTCGGTGATGCCCAGCACGTAGGCCACCAGCGACCCCGCCGCGGAGCCGCGGCCGGGGCCGCACCGGATGCCGACGGACTTGGCGTGCTGGATGAGGTCGGCGACCACCAGGAAGTAGCCGGGGAACCCCATCTGGATGATGATCCCGACCTCGTAGTCGGCCTGCTTGCGGTAGCGCTCGGTGACCCCGCCCGGGAACCGCATGTGCAGGCCGCGCTCGACCTCCTTGATCAGCCAGCTCTCCTCCGTCTCCCCGTCGGGGACGGGTGCGCGGGGCATGAGGTCCTGGCCCTCGGTGAAGCCGACGTCGACCCGCTCGGCGACGAGCAGCGTGTTGTCGCAGGCTTCCGGGAACACCGGATCCCACTGGGCACGCATCTCGGCGGGCGACTTGAGGTAGAAGTCGGACGCGTCGAACTTGAAGCGGCCGGGGTCGGCGAGCGTCTTGCCGGTCTGCACGCAGAGCAGCACCTCGTGCGACTTGGCGTCCTCGGCGTAGGTGTAGTGCAGGTCGTTGGTGGCGAGACCCGGGAGGTCGAGCTTCTTCTTGAGGTCGTAGAGCGCGTCACGGACCTGGCGCTCGATCGCGATGCCGTGGTCGAGCAGCTCGCAGAAGAAGTTGTCCTTGCCGAAGATGTCGCGGTAGTCGCTCGCCGCCTGGCAGGCGTCCTCGAAGCGGTCCTGCTGCAACAGCCGCTGGACCTCCCCGGAGGGGCAGCCCGTGGTGGCGATGATCCCCTTGCCGTAGGTCTCCAGCAGCTCACGGTCCATGCGGGGCTTGTAGTAGTAGCCCTCGAGCGACGCGAGGCTGGAGAGCCGGAAGAGGTTGTGCATCCCCTCCGTGTTCTCCGCCAGCAGCGTCATGTGGGTGTACATCTCACCCGGGTTGTCGTCGCTGACCGTCTGCCCACCCAGCGTGGCGCGCTTGCGCTCGTGGCGGCTGCCGGGCGACAGGTAGCCCTCCATGCCGATGATCGGCTTGACCCCGTGGGCCTTGGCCTTGCGCCAGAACTCGTAGGCACCGTAGACGTTGCCGTGGTCGGTCATGGCGATCGCGGGCATACCCATGCGCGCGGCTTCCTTGAACAGGTCGTCCAGTCGTGCCGCACCGTCGAGCATGGAGAACTCGGTGTGCGTGTGGAGGTGGACGAAGCTGTCGCCGCTGCTCGGGCTGGCCATCGGGGTGAAGAGCTCCCTTCCGGCGCGGCCCGCCGGGCTGCGCTCGATCGATGCGGCCGCCGGGTGCGCCCTGGTGGACGACACCGGCCACGAGCCGCTTGGGATGCCCAAGGCTAACCCTGGGGTCCGACAGTCCTCCGCACGCGGGCGACCTTCTGCCGAACGGGCTGCTCACCTCACCGATCGGCGTGTCGAAGGGCACGCCGAGCACCGGCGACCGCACACCCCGAGCCGCCACGGCACACCCGGCCGGTGGTGGGTGCGGTGCGTACGAGATGTGTGCGGGCGACCCGATGGAGCCGTACGTCGTCGATGTCAGCCTGCCAGGCTCGCCGCAGTCCGGGAGGGCGGCTTGATGTGGGCGAAGGCGCTGCGGGCGTTCCAGGTGGGGAAGGCTCGTACGAGCCACGAGGGGCCGTGGAGTTGGATGCGACGGTCGCGGGTGGCTTCGGCCCAGGCGAGCTGGCCGGCGTGCCATCTGACGAAGGCTTCGGCTTCCGACGTGATGTAAAGGTCCTCGTCGAGGCCCGGGTAGGTCTTGCAGATCTCGGTGTCGCCGTGCTCGATCAGCAGCCAGTACCGCTCGGGGCGCCGGCGGCCCGTGAAGTCGAAGCGGATGACGACGCGTCGCGCCGGGAGCCGGTCTCGGCGGAGCATGTTGCACATCGACCAGAGAGCCACAAAGGGGTCGAGGTGCTCGGGGGCGATCTCGAGCCAGTGGGCGCCCCACTCGCCGAGCGACCTGCAGACCGTGAAGAGGTCGTGACCCGCGGGTGTGAGCTCGTAGTGGCGCCCGCGCCCGTCGGGCTTGCCTGCCGACTCGACGATGCCGAGCCGTTCGAGATGCTTGAGCCGCTGCGAGAGCAGCGTGCGGGAGAGCCCGGGGGCGCCCTCCAGAATCTCACCGAAGCTTCCGCAGCCCAGGTACAGGTTGCGGATGATCAGCGGCGTCCACCGCTCGGCGAAGATCTCGGCGCCACGGGCGATCGGGCAGTACTGGCCGTACGTCCGCACGAGACCAGTGTCGCGCCCCTGCCGTCGGGCGTGAAGTCCAGATTCCTGACTTCACGCCAGTTGTCCGCGGTGCTGCGATGAAGCCGTTCGACAGCGGAAGGGCCGATGACGACATCGGCCACCCAGCACGTCGGCGACCTGAGCGAGGAGGTCCGCCATGGAGATCGACGGGTTCCGGGGCCGGCTGATCACCGCTGACCACGCCGACTACGACGCCGCCCGAGCCGTGTGGAACGGCGCCGTCGACCGGCGCCCCCGGCTGATCGCCCGATGCAGCGGCACGGCCGACGTGGCCGCGGCCGTGCGCTTCGCCCGCGACCACGATATGGAGATCGCCGTACGGGGCGGGGGCCACAACGTGGCAGGCACCGCGGTGTGCGACGACGGGATCGTCGTCGACCTCTCGGCGATGCGGGCCGTGTGGGTCGACCCCGCAGGCCGCACGGCCCGGGTGCAGGGCGGTGCGCTGTGGGGAGACGTCGACCACGAGACACAGGCCCACGGTCTGGCGACCACCGGCGGCATCGTGGGCCACACCGGCGTCGCCGGGCTCACCCTAGGCGGCGGCATCGGTTTCCTCATGCGCGCACACGGGCTCACCGTCGACAACCTGCTGGCCGCCGAGGTGGTCACCGCCGAGGGCGGCATCGTGCGGGCGTCCGCCGACGAACACCCGGACCTGTTCTGGGCACTGCGGGGCGGCGGCGGCAACTTCGGCGTCGTCAGCTCGTTCCGGTTCGCTCTGCACCCCGTCGGCCCGACCGTGATGGCCGGGCCCGTCTTCTGGGCGGCCGACGACACCACCGACGTGCTGCGCTTCTACCGGGACTTCGTCGCCGACGCGCCCGACGAGCTCGGCAGCGTGGTCAGGCTCGGCACCGTGCCTCCGCTGCCGGTCATCCCCGAGGACCTGCACTGGCGACCGGCCATCGCCGTCGCCTGCTGCTACGCCGGTGCCGTCGAGGACGGCGAGCGTGCGGTGCGGGCCCTCCGCCAGTTCGGGACGCCGCTCGTGGACCTGCTCGCACCCACGACGTACGCCGCCTTCCAGGGCGGTTTGGACGACACCGTCCTGCACGGGTGGCACTACTACTGGAAGGCCACGGACCTCGCCGGTCTCTCCGACGACGCCGTCGCCGTCATCGCCGATCATGCTTACGCCGCGGGCTCGCCGCGGTCGTACTCGGCGATGTTCCACATGGGTGGCGCCGTTGCCCGAGTCCCTCTCGACGCCACCGCCTACGCCGGCCGCGGCGTGGCACACAACATCATCATCGACGCCGTGTGGCTGCCTGCCGAGTCCGGCGAGCATGCTGCCGCCGAGACCGCGTGGGCGCGGCGGTTCCTCCAGGCCCTCCAACCGCACCGCGCCGGCAGTGTCTACGTGAACTTCCTTGATTCCGACGATGCCGGCCGCATTCGAGAGGCATACGGCGATCCCATCTACCGGCGACTCGCCGACGTCAAGGCCAAGTACGACCCCGACAACGCCTTCCACCACAACAAGAACATCCGCCCCGGTTGAGCGGGGTGCCCGGGATGCCCGCACCCGCCACGAACGACGCGCCGGTGCCCTGATCTGCAACCGGTAGCTCGAAACATCGTTCGGAAACGACCTCATAGACTTTCCGCGATGAGCGAGACCTCCCCGTATGCACCGGTGATCGCGCGCGTGCCCGTGCGAGAGGACGAGGTGGCGCTGCGCGGCGGGCGTACGCGGGTGTGGATCTACGGCGCCGACGACGCGGCGCACCGGATCGTGTTCCTGCACGGCCTGCGCGGCGACCACCACGGGCTGGAGCCGATCGTCGCGCACCTTCGGGACGCTCGCGTCGTGGTGCCGGACCTGCCGGGGTTCGGCCAGTCACCTCCGCTGCCGGACGACCCCCACGATGTCGGGGGCTACGCCGCATGGGCGCGTGACCTCCTCGCCGCCGTCGCACCGGCAGGGGACGCCGTGCTCGCCGGCCACTCCTTCGGCTCGATCGTGGCCACGGCCGCGCTCGCCCGCCGGCAGCCACCGGCATCGGACGAGACGGAGCCGGCGCCGCCGGTACGCGGCCTCGTCCTCGTGAACCCGATCGCCGCGTCCGCGCTGGCGGGCCCGCGGGTGGTGGTCACGCGGCTGACGGTGCTCTACCACCAGCTCGCCGCCGCGCTGCCCGAGCGCGTGGGCACCGCGCTGCTGCGCCACCCCGTGATGACGCGGGTGGCGAGCGTCGCCATGGCCACCACGGGCGACCGCGACCTGCGGCGCTGGATCCACGCCGAGCACGACCGGTACTTCAGCACGTTCGCCGATCGCCGCACGCTGCTCGAGGCCTTCCACGCATCGGTGGGCCACGACGTCGGCGAGTTCGCCGGCGCCGTCACCGCCCCGACCTTGCTGGTGGCCGCCGAGCGTGACGACATCGCGCCCCCCGCGGCCCAGCGCGCGCTGGTGGGGCGGTTCCCGGACGCGCGGCTGGCGATGGTGCCCGGCACCGGCCATCTCGCCCACTACGAGACTCCGGACGCGGTCGCGGCGGCGATGTCGGCGTTCCTGACCGCCCTGCCGGTGACATGAGGATCCTCGTCGACTGCCGCTACGTCCGTATCGACCGGCACGACGGCATCAGCCGATACACCGCGGGGTTGGTGGGTGCGCTGGCGCAGCTGCACGCCGAGCGGACCGCAGGCGGAGCCCGCATCAGCACCGAGCGGAGCCCCGGCGGAGATTTCACCAGCACCGAGCGGGGCGCAGGGGGAGCCCGCAGCGGCACCGGGCGCGGCACAGCTCGCGTGGGCTCCGACGGCGGGGGCGACACCATCGAGTTGCTGGTGAGCGACCGGCGACAGCTCGCGCACCTGCCCTCCGACCTGCCCTGGCACCTGATCGGCAGCCCGACCGCGATCGGCGAGCCGCTGGTGGCCCGGCAGGTCCGGCGCCTGCAGCCGGACGTGGTGTTCTCCCCGATGCAGACGATGGGGAGCTGGGGCCGCGACTACGGCCTCGTCCTCACCGTGCACGACCTCATCTACTACCGCCACCCGGCACCGCCCCCGCAGTTCGCCGCCCCGATCCGGCTGCTGTGGCGGCTGTACCACCTCGCCTGGTGGCCGCAGCGGGTGCTGCTCAACCGGGCCGACGCGGTGGTCACGGTCTCCGCTGCCACCGCCTCACAGGTCGCCGAGCACCGGCTCACCCGGCGGCCGGTGACCGTCGTCCCGAACGCGCCCGACCCCGGCCCCGGGCTCCCCCGGGCACCGCGCACCGGCGCGCTCGTCTACATGGGCTCGTTCATGCCCTACAAGGACGTCGGGACGCTCGCGAGTGCGATGCCGGCACTGCCCGGCCACGAGCTGCACCTGATGAGCCGGATCTCCCCCGACGAGCGGGCCCGGCTCACCGCGCTGGCGCCGGGTGGCCGTCTGGTGTTCCACGACGGCGCGAGCGACGAGACCTATCGCGACGTGCTGCGCGGGGCCACGGCGCTGGTCTCGGCGTCGCGGGACGAGGGATTCGGCATCCCGCTGGTAGAGGCGATGGCGCTGGGCACGCCACTCGTGGTCACCGATATCCCGGTGTTCCGGGAGGTGGGCGGGGACGCCGCGGCCTACGTCGTCCCTGGCGATGTGGCCGGCTTCGTCCGTGCCGTCCGCGAGCTCGACGAGCCCGGGGTGTGGGAGGAACGCTCCGCGGCCGCGCGGGCGCAGGGCCGCCGCTTCAGCTGGGAGAACTCGGCACGGGTGCTGCTCGCCCTGCTGGAACGCGTCGCGGCCGCCCGCGCCCGCTGACCCCGGCTCAGGCCGCCTGTCCGACCTGCAGCCCGTCGCGCTCCAGCAGGTGCTCGTAGATCCCCTCGAACCGGTTCAGCGTGGCGGCGATGGCGTGCTCGGCCACGATCTCCCGGCTGGCGGCCCCCATCCGGCGCCGCTGTGCGGGGTCGGCGAGCAGCGCTGCGAGGCGCGTGGTGAGCTCCGGGACGTCGCCGGGCGTGTAGAGCCAGCCGTTGCGGCCGGGGCGGACCAGGTGCGGCAGCGCCATCGCGTCGGCCGCGATCACCGGGAGACCCGCCGCCATCGACTCCAGCGTGACGAGGCTCTGCAGCTCGGCCACCCCCGGCATGCAGAACACGGCGGCACGGGCGTAGGCGTCGAGCAGCTCATCCTCGGAGACGAAGCCGCGGAACCGCACTCGCCCGGCGAGGCCGAGACCCTGGGCCAGCGCCGTCCACTCCTCGCGGCGCGCACCGTCGCCGACGATCTCGAGCTGCGCCGGCAGTTCCGCCGGCAGGGCGGCGAACGCCTTGATCAGCTCGTCGACCCGCTTCTCCTGGTCCAGCCGCCCCACGAACAGCACGGTGGGGACGGCACCGGGGATGCGCTGGACGGAGCGGTAGCGCTCGGCGTCGATCCCGCAGGACACCGGGATCGCCTCGACGAGGCCGGCGTGACGCACGAGCAGCTCCACCGCGCGCGGCGTGGGCGCCGTGACCACGTGGGCCCGGCCGAAGACGTTGCCGAGGTCCTTCCACGCCACGGTGGTGAACGCCCGCCGCAGCCCGCGCGGGATCGGCGAGTAGGCGACGAGGTTCTCGGGCATGAGGTGGTTGGTCGCCACGAGCGGGCGCCCGCTGCGGTGCGCCGCCTTCACGATGCCGCGGCCGACCACCATGTGGGCCTGGGTGTGGACGACGTCCGGGTTGATCTCGTCCATGAGTTCCGCGGTGTCCGGCCCGGCTTCCCAGGGCATGCAGACCTGGAACCCGGCGTGCATGAAGTAGCGGTGGGAGCGGACCCCGTGGACGGTCACACCGTCGCGCGTGTCGCGCGTGCGGGAGCCCGTGGGTGACGGGGCGACCACGTGAACGTCGTGGCCACGCCCGGCGAGGCCGGTGGCGAGCCGCTCGGCGAAGCGCGCGGCGCCGTTCACGTCGGGTGGGTAGGTCTCGGCGCCGATCAGGATCCGCATCGGTTTGTCGGGCGGAGGCATCACGGGACGTCCTCTCGGGTGTGTACAGCTGTGCGGGTGAAGCCGGTGCTGGGGATCACCGGTCGTGGGGGGACTGCGCCGACCGCGCGTAGGCGGCCGGAGTCTGGGAGCGCTCGGACGAGGGTGGGACGGAGCCGGCGCGGGCGGCGCGGGCCGCCACGGCGTCGGGGTGGTGGCGGGCGAGTGCGACGACCCCGGCGGTGGCGATGACGGCGGCGGTGACGAGCAGCAGCCACGTCTCGGCGGGCGTTGCGGAACCCTCACCGAGCAGGACCGCTCCGAGGAGCACGGCCACGATCGGGTCGACCACCGTGAGGCACGCGATGACCACTTCGGGCGGCCCCGAGGCGAAGGCCTGCTGTACGAGCCAGCCGCCCACCAGCACGGACGCCCCGACTCCGGCGACGGCGGCAACGACGGGCGGATCCAGCACCCCGACGTGGCCGGACGCGACCGACTGGGACACGGCCCGTACCAGCGCGGAGACCAGACCGAACGCCACGGCCCCCGCCATCGCGCAGGCCACGCACCGCACCCAGCCGGACCGGGCCAGGCCGACCCCGGCCAGCACCAGGACGATCAGGGCGACGACGAGGCTCGCGATGAGGGTGGACTGGTCGGGCGGGGGTGAGCTGACCGCGGTGCTCGCGGCCGTGGCGACGAACACGCCCACGCCGCCGACGCTGAGCAGCACGCCGACGAACACTCCGCCGGCCGGCACGCGGCCCCGCTGTACGGCGGTGAGGAGCACCGCGATCGGGACGGCCAGCACGCCGATCGGCTGGACGACCGACAGCGGAGCCAGCACCAGTGCCACGGCGTGCAGTGCGGATCCGGCCGCGGCCACGCCTAGGCCCAGGAGCCAGCCCGGCCGCCTGGTCACCGCGAGCAGTCCGCGCAACGACAGCGCGCCGCTGCCCGCATCGCTGTCGCCGGGCGGACCGGACTCCCGGGAGACCGCGTGGTGCTGCAGGACGGCGGCACAGGCGAAGCAGACGGCACCGAGCACGGCGAGCGCGATCGCGATGCCGGTGAGGATGTCGATCACGCCGCACCCCTGAGCTCGACGCCGGATGGAAGGGCTGCCGGCGCCGGAGCATGCTCGACCGCCAGCCGGGTCGCCCGGGCGGTAACCACAAGTACCAGCATCACTACCGCGTAGAGAACACGTTGTACCCCTCCGAGCAGGGGAAATCCGGGTGAAGTGCCGATAACGATCGGTAGCAGGCTGAGCAGGAAGAGGGCGCACAGTACCGCGGCCACGCCTGAACACCAGGCCACTGCAGGTGCGGCGGCCCGCCATGCCGGTGCGGAACGCGCCCGGCGGGCCACCATCCAGCCGGCCACCGGCACCATCACGAGCACCCAGCCGCCTGCCGCGCGGTGCACTGTGGACACCAGCCCCGCAGTGGTCCGGGGATCGTGGGTGGGGAAGATCCCGACGAGCACCAGAGCCACGGCCACGCTCACGAGCAGCGCGGCCGGTGGCCCGGCATCGGGTAGGGCGCCCCTGCGCAGGCCGCGCGAGAGAACGAAGCTCGCCGTGGCGAGGGCGATCCCGGCCAGCCCGAGCAGTGTGTAGCCACCCGGGAGGAAGACGTAGTCGCTGAGGGTGCGGGTGAGCGGGTCGAGCGTCCCGCTCCCCATGACGTGCAGTAGTGCGAGCGACAGGAGCGCGACCGCAACGCCCCCCGCAACAGCCGTCTCACCCGCCCACATGCTCTTGCGGGGTTCCCGCCCGGCCCCCCCGATCCTGGTCACGCGCTCACCGTGCCAGTCCCACGCTGAGACGAACATCAGGATCTCCACCCAGTTCGCCCTGGGGTATTCCCCCATTCGCCGGTTCGGGGGAATCCGTTCAGGCTGGTGGGACGGGCCCGTCGTCCGGAGGCGGATCTGCGCGCTCCGTCTGCTCGGGCAGCAACGGCGCGAGCGCGAGCTCCCGGATCGTGGCGTCGGGCGGGGCCGCCTCGACGGCGCGCACGCCGGACCGCGCGGCCACCGCCTGCAGCCCGGCGCGGTCGGACCGGACCACCAGCGCGAGCACGCAGCGGCACCCCGGCTCGGCGAGGGCCGCAGCCTCGGCCGCGGCCACGTCGCGCGGGCGGCCTGTGAGCCGGCCTGCGTCCGCGGTGGCCTGCATCTGCGCCCGTTGCCGCGCGGTGTCCAGTGCGGTCGCCTGCGCCACCCCCGGCTCGAGCGGTTCGAACCGCAGGGCGGTCTGCACCCTGGTCAACGGCACTCGCAGGACGGCCTCGTCGATCTCGGTGCCACCGACGGCCGCGAGCGCCTCGGGCGCCGTGAGCTCGTTGCCGAACTGCACCAGAGCGAGCGTCTGGACCCCCGGCGGCGGCAGCTGCGCGGGGAGCTTGGCGAGGTAGGAGCCGACGTCGTCGCCCGGCTCCGGGCCCAGCCGGACCGAGCCGACGTCCGGGGGCGGCGCGTCGGACGGCGTGAACCGCGTGGCGCCGTACCAGGCGAGCAGCGCGGCCACGACGACGCAGGCTGCGAGCACGGCGAGGCGGCGGCGCGCCGTCATCACCGGCATCAGTCGGCGAGCAGGTCCAGCGCTCTGGCCAGGTCTGCCGGGTAGGGGCTCGTGAACTCCACCCACCGCCCGTCGGCGGGGTGCTCGAAACCGAGCGAACGGGCGTGGAGCCACTGCCGTTCCAGGCCGAGGCGCTTGGCCAGCGTGGGATCGGCGCCGTAGGCGAGGTCGCCGACGCACGGGTGGCGCAGCGCCGACAGGTGCACCCGGATCTGGTGGGTGCGCCCCGTCTCGAGCCGGATGTCCAGCAGCGATGCGGCGCGGAACGCCTCGATCGTGTCGTAGTGGGTGACGCTGGGCTTGCCGCCCGCCACCACCGCGAAGCGGTAGTCGTGCTTGGGGTGCCGGTCGATCGGGGCGTCGACCGTGCCGCTGGACGGGTCGGGATGGCCCTGGACGACGGCGTGGTAGCGCTTGTCGACCGTGCGCTCCTTGAACGCCCGCTTCAGCACCGTGTAGGCGTGCTCGGACGTGGCCACCACCATCACACCGGTGGTGCCGACGTCGAGCCGGTGGACGATGCCCTGCCGCTCGGCAGCACCGGAGGTGGACACGCGGTATCCGAGCGCGGCCAGGCCGCCGATGACGGTGGGCCCGGTCCAGCCGGGGCTCGGGTGGGCGGCCACGCCGACCGGCTTGTCGACGACGATGATCTCGTCGTCGGCGTGCAGCACGGTGAGCCCGGCGACCACCGCTTCCGGCCCGGCGATCGTGGCGGGCGCCTCGGGCTCGGGCAGCTCGACCTCGAGCCACGACCCTGCGATCAGGCGGTCGGACTTGCCGGCGGCGCGGCCGTCCACGGCCACGCGACCGCCCTCCGCGAGAGTGGCCGCCACGGTGCGGGACAGGCCGAGGAGCCGCGAGAGGCCGGCGTCGACGCGCATGCCGTCGAGACCGTCGGGAACGGGGAGCTGACGGGTGTCAGGCACTGTCGGCCCCCTCCTCGGCGCCGCCGCGGGAGGAGGTGCGCCTGCCGTCGAGCTCCCGGCCGAGCAGGGCCAGCAGCACGAGCAGCACGCCGCCCGTGACGATCGAGGAGTCGGCCATGTTGAACACCGGCCACACGCGGCCGTCCGGGGCGAAGAGCGACACGATGTCCACGACGTGGCCCTGCAACGGGCCCGGCGCGCGGAAGATGCGGTCGGTCAGGTTGCCCAGCGCACCGCCGAGCACGAGACCGAGCGCGATCGCCCAGCCGACGGAGCGCAGCCGACGGGCCACCCGGATGATCACCACCACCACGGCGATGGCCACGATCGTGAGCACCCACGTGTAGCCGGTGGCCAGGGAGAACGCTGCGCCCGGGTTGCGCACGAGCTGCAGGTAGACAAGACCGCCCAACAGCTCGAGCGGGGCACGGTTCTCGAGCTGTGCGACAGCAACCGTCTTCGTGATGATGTCGGCGGCGAGCACCAGCACCGCGATCACGGCAAGCAACACGACCTTGGGGCCGGCAGCCGTGACGGTCGCACTCGGGGTCGACGGTTCGCTCGCACGCTCGCTCACACGTTCCATCATCCCCTACCGCGCTCGCGCTCCCTCCCGCCGTGCCAGCGTGCGAGCCTGCCGCGCTGGTCGACGGCCCGGATGCGCTCCTCCGCTGCCCGCCGGGCCTCCGCCGTGGTCACGACGAGCAGCTGGTCCCGCTCCCGCAAGCGCGTCTCGGCGGTGGGGGTGAAGGCCTCCTCGTCGCGCACCACCAGGCTGACGGTGGCGCCGCGTGGCAGCCGCAGCTCGCTGAGGTACACCCCGCGCAGCTGGGAGCCGACCGGCACGCGCACCTGCAGCAGGTCGGCGCTCAGCTCGTCCAGCGGGGCGGCGTCGACGGAGAGCTCGCGCGGTTCCGCGGGGCGCGCCACTCGGAGGATCTGGGCCATCCACGGCAGAGTGGGGCCCTGCACCACCGTGAGCACGACGACGAGCATGAACACGACGTCGACCAGTGCCTGCGCGCTCGGTGCTCCCTCGACCAGCGCGATCAGCGCGAGCACGATCGGCACGGCTCCGCGCAGGCCCGCCCACGACAGGAACGCCTGCTCCCGCCACGGCACACGGAACGGCAAGGCCGAGACCACCACCGAGAGCGGACGCGCCGCAAGGAGCAGCACGACGCCCACGATGACGGCCGGCACCACCGCGTGGAGCAGCCGAGGTGGTGAGGCGTAGAGGCCGAGGAGCACGAACAGCCCGATCTGCGCGAGCGAGCCGAGCCCTTCGGCGAAGGACCGCACCCCGCCCCGATGCGGCAGGTCGGCGTTGCCCAGCACGAGTGCGGCGACGTAGGTGGCCAGGAGACCCGAGGCGTGCGCGAGCTGGCCTGCGGAGTAGGCGAGCACGCACACGGCGATCGCGGCCAGCGGGTAGAGGCCGGTGGCCGGCAGGGCCGCCCGGCGCAGTGCCCACGCGCCACCGAAGCCCAGTAGCGCACCGATCACCGCCCCCGCGATGAGCTCGTAGACGACGAGCAGCGGCGTCACCCAGGTGAACGACTCACCCGAGGCCAGCAGGATGACCGCGATCACGACCGGCGCGTCGTTCATGCCGGACTCCAGCTCCAGGGCCCCGGCCAGGCGCGGTCTCACCCGGACGCCGCGGAGAACACTGAAGACGGCCGCGGCATCGGTGGAGGACAGCACCGCACCCCACAGGAACGCCTCTCGCCAGCCGAGATCGAGCAGCAGGTGCAGCGCCACCCCGACCACGGCGATGCTGACCACCACGGCCACCGTGGACAGCACGATCCCGAGGCCGAGGGCAGGCCGCACCGTCTCCCAGCGGGTGGTCAGCCCACCCTCGGTGAGGATGAACACGAGTGCCCCGAGCCCGAGAGACTCGGTGAGCGGGGCGTTGGAGAACTGGATACCGAGCACGGACTCGCCGAGCAGGATGCCGATGGCGAGATAGATGAGCAACGAGGGCAGCCCCAGCCGCACGGAAGCACGGACGGCCAGCACGCCGAGCAGCACCACGGCGGCCACGACGCCGAGCACCACCTCAAGGCTCGCCATCCCCACCTCCGCCAGCACACGGTATCGACGCAGGTTATGGGCTCCGGGGGGAAGGACTCCGCGGAACATCGAACGGGGGATTTCCCCACCCCCGTACGGGCACAAGCTGGATGGCGTCCGTACCAGGCAAATCCCTAATCTGCCTGCATGGTCACGATCTCGTCCACGATGAGCGGGGCACGGCCCGATCCGCTGCGCGCACTGCTGGCGCCGTCCACCTGGCTCGGTGCCGCGCACCTGCTCCTCGACGGCGTGGTCGGCATGGCCTACGCGTTCGTGCTGCTCACCGGTCTCTTCTTCACCGTCCTGCTGCTCCCGTTCGCGCTGCTCGGGTTGCCGGTGTGGATCGTGACGGCATGGGTGAGCGTCGGGCTGGCGCGGATCGAGCGCGCGCGGCTGCGCCTGCTGCTCGGCGTGCGGATCCACCCCCAGCCGATGCCACCCGGCGACCGCAACCCGCTGCGCTACGGCGGCATCCTGTGGCGCGACCCGGGTGTGCGACGCCGGGGCGTGTACCAGCTGGTGGCGCTGCCGCTGGGCCTCCTGACATCCGGCATCGTGTACGTCCTGCTGTCCGGGGCCGTGGCGCTGCTCATGATGCCGCTGCTCCCGCTCTTCGTGCCCTCGGACGGCACCGTCCTGTTCGGCGTCCCGTTCACCGGCACCGGGAGCGGGCGCGCGATGCTCGCCGGCCTGGGGCTGGTGCTCCTGCTCTTCGCGCCCGCCGTGGTGCGCGGGCTCACCGCACTCGACGTCTCGGTCGCACGCGCCCTGCTCGGCCCCGTGCCCGGCGCGCTCGCCCGCCGCGTGGACGAGCTGGAGCGCAGCCGCGCCCGGGTCGTCGACGCAGGGGAGGCCGAGCGCAGGCGCCTCGAACGCGACCTGCACGACGGCACGCAGCAGCAGCTCGTCGCGCTCGGGATGACGCTGGGCCGCGCCAAGGCGCGGTACAAGCAGGACCCCGGGAGTATCGGCGAACTGCTCGACGACGCCCACCAGCAGGCCAAGGACGCCGTCACCGATCTGCGCGGGCTCATCCGCGGGCTGCACCCTCCGGTGCTCACCGACCGTGGGCTCGACGCCGCGCTGTCGGCCGTGGCGGCGCGCTGCCCCGTCCCGGTCGACCTCACCGTCACCCTCGACGAGCGCCCGAATGCCACCGTCGAGGCGATCGGCTACTTCGTGGTCGCCGAAGGGCTCACCAACATCGCGCGTCACTCCCGGGCCGCCCACGCGTCGGTGGTGGTGCGCCGCGAGGGCTCGGGCTCGGTGTGGATCACGATCAGCGACGACGGGGTGGGCGGCGCCGACCCGGACCGGGGCACCGGGCTTCGCGGTCTCGCCGACCGGGTGTCCGGCGTGGACGGCCAGCTGCGCGTCGACTCCCCAGTCGGCGGTCCGACCGTCCTCACCGTCGAGCTCCCGTGCGCCCGATGACGGCAACCCCGCATACAACGGCACCACTGCCCGGCCCGCGCGTCACCGTCGCCGAGGACTCGGTCCTCCTGCGCGAGGGGCTCTGCCGGCTGCTGGCCGAGGCCGGATTCACCGTCGTCGGCGCGGTCGGCGACGGCGAGGAGCTGCTGCGCGCGGTCGCCGCCGACCCGCCCGACGTGGTCGTGGCCGACGTGCGCATGCCCCCCACCCACTCCGACGAGGGGCTGCGCGCAGCGCTGGTGATCCGCGCGCGCTGGCCGTCGGTGGCGGTGCTCGTGCTCTCCCAGTACGTCGAGGAGCGCTACGCCACCGAGCTGCTGGCCGGTGACACGCGCGGCGTCGGCTACCTGCTCAAGGACCGCGTCGCCGACGTCGAGAGCTTCGTCGAGGCGCTGCACCGGGTACGCGCGGGCGGCACCGCCCTCGACCCCGAGGTCGTCTCGCAGATCTTCGCGCGGTCCCGCCGGGCCCAGCCGCTCGCCGGCCTGACCCCGAGGGAACGCCAGGTGCTGACGTTGATGGCCGAGGGGCGCTCGAACAACGGGATCGCGGAAGCGCTCGTCGTCAGCGAGGGAGCCGTGGAGAAGCACATCAGCGGGATCTTCGGGAAGTTCGAGCTCCCCGCAGCACCGACCGACCACCGGCGGGTCCTCGCCGTGCTCAAGTACCTGGAGGACTGACGGTGACCACCACGGAACCCGCTCCGGAGCCGACGAGGGAGCGCCCCACCGAGCCCACCTGGCGGCCGCACCCCGGCGTCGTCGTCACGGCCGTGCTGTTCGTCGTCCTCGTGATCGGCACCGGTGCCCTCCAGCTGCTCTCCCAGGCAGCGACGGGCCACTACGAGCGGACGAGCACGCTCGCCCCGAGCGCCGAGCGGTTCACCGTGGCAAGCGACTCCGGCAGCGTCCGCCTCTCCCCCAGCACCGACGGCGACGTGCACGTCCGCACCACCGTCAGCTACGGACTCGGCGAGCCCGAGCTGGTCGAGGAGGCAACCCCCGCCGGCGTGCGGCTCGACGCCACGTGCAGCGGGGTGCTCGCCACCCACTGCGAGGTCGACTACGTCGTGGAGGTGCCGCCGTCGTTCGCGGTGCTCGTCGAGGGCACGTCCGGCGACGTCACGGTCAGCGGCCTCACCGGCCCGGTCACGGTGGACCGGAGCACCGGTGACATCGCCCTCTTCGACCTGGCGGGCCCGCTCGACGTCACCACCCGCACGGGGGTGATCAGCGGTAACGGCCTGCGGAGCGACGTGGTGCGGGCCGAGACGATGTCCGGCGACATCCAGCTCGGGCTGGTCGAGCCCCCGCACACGCTGGCAGTGGACACCCGCACCGGCGAGGTCGACGTCGCCGTGCCGGCCACCGGCTACCGGGTGGACGCGCGGTCGGGCACCGGCGAGACGACCGTCCTGGTGCCGACGGATCCCGTCGCACCCGGCACGATCGTGGTCGGGAGCGGCTCCGGCGACGTCCGCGTCCGCCCCTCGCTCTGAGCCGCGCGCGCGGAACTCAGTCCACGGTCCACGACAGCGTGGCCGCCAGCATCGAGCGGTCCAGGGTGGCGAGCGCGGCGTCGACCTCCGGGACCCTGTCCTCGGAGAGGCACAGGCGGCGGGTCACCCAGGCCGCGTCCCGCCGGTCGGTCGCGCGCTCCCACCTCCGCACCGTCGGCTCGATCCCGAGCTCGCGCAGCACCGCCACCGCATCGTCCGTGGTGGCCGAGGGCGGGCGGTGCAGGCCGTGGAACCGCACCCAGAGCGGATCGAGCCAGGCCATCGGGTGCTGCGCCATCATCTCCACGACGACGCCCCGGCGCGCGGCCGCTGTCAGGGCCTGCACGAACGCTGGGAGGTCCACGACGTTGTGCAGCACGTGGTGGGACACGACCACGTCGGCCGAGCCGGCCTCGGGGGCGATATCGGGCCAGCGGCCCAGCACCGTGCGGTGGGGGACGTCACGGGCCTCGGCGCCCGCGCTGAACGCGTCGAGCATGTCCTGCTGCTGGTCCACTCCGGTGACCTGACTGATCCGCCCCACCAGCGCGAACGAGGCGGCGCCTCCCCCGCAGCCGACGTCGAGCAGCGTGCCGCCGTCCGCGAGCAGCTCCAGTGCGGCCCGTCGGGAGGGCGTGTCCACCGGCTGTGACGGAGCGATGAAGAGGTCGACGTCGTGGCGGAACGGGTTGCTCGGGGCCTTGGCGAGGATCTCCGGGGGAATGCCCCGGCCCTGCTGACGCTCTGCCCACAAGGTCGCCGCACTGCCCATGTGTCCGAGTATGCGCCGCGCCGATCTCCGGCCGCGCACACCCGGATCGACCTCACCGCGCCGGGCCCGTGAGCTGGTCGACGAGCATCGCCACGCGCTGCTCCTGAGCGTCGGCCGGGATGCGGCCGCCCCGGGCGAGAGTGGCCAGGCCGTGCATGGTGGCCCACCACAGCTCGGTGAACACGCCGCTGTCGTGCTCTCCTGCGAACGGCGCAAGCACGCCGTGGAGCTGCGCGAACCCCGCCTGCATCGGGGCAGGCGTGGTGGCCTGCGCGAACGGCAGGTCGGTGGAGAGGGTGAACATGGCGTCGTAGAGCGCGGGGTTGGCGGCGGCGAACGCGAGGTACGTGCGGAACACGGCGGCCACCGCGGCCTGCTCGCCTTCCGCCTGTGCCCTGGCGGCGGCCAGCGCATCGGCCAGCTCGGCGAACCCTTGCATCGCGACCGCTCCGATGATGGCGTCCTTGCCTGCGAAATGGCTGTAGAGCACCGGCTGGCTGTACTCGATCCGCTCCGAGAGCCGCCTGGTCGTGACCGCGTCCCAGCCCTCGGTCTCGGCGAGCTCACGGGCCGTCCGGACGATCAGCTCGTGGCGTGAAGCGCGCTCCCGCTCGCGGCGGTTCTGGGTCGGCATCGCCAAATCCTAGCATCGCTAGATCTTCTAGCGGTGCTTGTGTTAGCTTCGCTCGAAGTTCTAGCGCCGCTAGATTCTCAGCGAAGGAGTACCCCATGTTCGCGACCTACATCGGCGCCGCCCTCGCCGGTCTCACCGGCGTCGGCATCATCTACGTCGGAGCGCGCTACCTCCTGGCTCCGCTGGCGAGTGCGGCGACCTTCGGCCTACCCGACTGGCCCCACGGGGACGCCGGCGCGTGGCTCCATCTGAAGGGCATCCGCGACATCGTGTCGGGGCTCGTGATCCTCATCCCGCTCGCGCTCGGGCAGTTCCACCTGCTCGGCTGGCTGCTCCTGGCCGCGTCGATCACCCCGTTCGGTGACGCATTCGTGGTCATCAGGAACAAGGGGAGCAAGATCCTCGGGTACGCGATGCACGGAGGCACTGCGGTGGCCGTGGCGATCGCCGGCCTTCTTCTTCTGCTCGGGAGCTGAGCATGTCCTTGATCGTTCCCGGCTTCGACGATTCCGTGGTCGGCCGCTCCGGCGAGGCCGAGGTGGTCGGGCGCACCCCGACCGCGGTCGGATCCACCTCCCACCTCGAACGCATCACCTACGGCAAGGTGCCGCCGGAGAGCCTTCTGGACGTGCAGGAGCGCTACGACAACTGGTTCACGAGCAGCGCGGCGTGGGAGGCCGCCCGTGCCGCGACGTGAGGCCGGTCAGCTCAACAGCGCGGTGTGCCGGGCCGCCAGCACGGCCTCGTCCCCGTCGAGCTCCACCACCTTGTCCCGGCCACGGGCCCCGGAGACGAGCGTGACCTCGCCACGGCGGAGCCCGAACGCCTCGGCGAGGGCCGCCAGGACCGCTGTGTTCGCGGCGCCCTCCACCGCCCTCGCCCGCACGGTGACGAGCAATGCGGATCCGCGCGGTCCGGCCCAGCACCCGCCGACCGAGTCGGTTCGGGCGCCGGGCCGGACCCGGACGGAGATCCGCACCCCGGCGTGCCTCAGGCGGTGCGGCTGACGAGCGCCCGCACCTGCACCGACGCACCGTCCGGGGCGGCGACCGCTCCGGCCAGGGTCGGCTCGGCGACCTCGGCGTACGTCACGGACGACGCCAGCACCTCACCGGCCACGAACGACTCGTGGGCACGCACCGCGTCGAGCACGGCCGCGGGACCGTCGAGGGTGAGCGCCACCCGGTCGGACACGTCGAGACCGGCGTCCCGGCGCGCCTGCTGCACCACACGCACGACGTCGCGAGCGGTGCCCTCCGCCGCCAGCTCCGGCGTGACCGCCGTGTCCAGCACCACGAGCCCCGTGGAGCCGGGCAGCGCCGTGGTCTCGTCCGGGTCGGCCGCCACGAGCTTCTCGGTGAACTCGCCGGGCAGCAGCGTGATCCCCGCCGCCGTGACGGTGTCGTCGTCGTTCGCGGTCCACTCGCCGGCCTTGACGGCCCGGATCACCTTCTGCGTGTCGCCACCCAGCCGGGGCCCACAGGCACGGGCGTTCACCGCGATCTCGAACCGCCCGTGCCGCGCGACGTCCGTGGTGAGCACGACGTCCTTGACGTTCACCTCGTCGCGCAGGATGTCGGTGAACGGCTCCAGCGCCGCCACGTCCTCCGCCGCCACCGTGAGGCGGGCGAGCGGCAGCCGAACGCGCAGCCCGCGAGCCTTGCGCAGCGACAACGCCGCAGACGCCACCTGACGCACGCGGTCCATCGCAGCCACGAGCGCCGCGTCGTGCGGGAGCTCGTCGGAGGTGGGCCAGTCCGCCAGGTGCACCGACCGGCCGCCGGTGAGGCCCTGCCAGACCCTCTCCAGCGTGAGCGGCAGCAGCGGCGCGGCAACCCGTGAGGTCACCTCCAGCACGGTGTGCAGGGTGTCGATCGCGTCGGCGTCGCCCGCCCAGAACCGCTCGCGGGAGCGGCGCACGTACCAGTTGGTGAGCGCTTCCGCGTGGTCACGGATGCGCTCGCACGCACCCGCCACGTCGTAGACGTCCATCGCCTCGGTGACCTCGTCGACGAGCGCCGCCGTGCGCGCGAGGACGTACCGGTCGAGCACATTCGTCGAGTCGGTCCGGACCACGCCTTGGCGCCCGGCCGCCCTCGCATAGAGCGACAGGAAGTACCAGGTGTTCCACAGTGGCAGGATCGCCTGCCGGACGCCCTCGCGGATCCCCTGCTCGGTGACGACGAGGTTGCCGCCACGCAGAATCGGCGACGCCATGAGGAACCAGCGCATGGCGTCGGAGCCGTCGCGCTCGAAGACCTCGTTGACGTCCGGGTAGTTGCGCCGCGACTTCGACATCTTCTGCCCGTCGTCGCCCAGCACGATGCCGTGGGCCATGCACGAGCGGAATGCCGGCCGGTCGAACAGCGCCGTGGCCAACACGTGCAGCAGGTAGAACCAGCCACGGGTCTGCCCGTTGTACTCGACGATGAAGTCGCCCGGGTAGTGGTGGTCGAACCAGTCGCGGTTCTCGAACGGGTAGTGCACCTGGGCGAACGGCATCGAGCCGGAGTCGAACCAGCAGTCGAGCACCTCGGGCACCCGGCGCATCATCGAGCGCCCGGTGGGGTCGTCCGGGTTCGGCCTGGTCAGCTCGTCGATGTACGGGCGGTGCAGGTCGTTCGGGCGCACACCGAAGTCACGCTCCAGCTCGTCGAGCGAGCCGTACACGTCGACGCGCGGGTACTGCGGGTCGTCCGATACCCACACCGGGATCGGCGAGCCCCAGTAGCGGTTGCGGGAGATCGACCAGTCGTGGGCGCCCTCCAGCCATTTGCCGAACTGCCCGTCGCGGACGTGCTCGGGCACCCAGGTGATCTCCTGGTTCAGCTCCACCATGCGGTCACGGAAGGCCGTGACCTGCACGAACCACGAGTCGACCGCACGCTGGATCAGCGGGTTGCCGCAGCGCCAGCAGTGCGGGTACGGGTGGTCGTAGGTCTCGTGGCGCAGCAACACGCCGTTCACGTACGGCGCCCCGTCGCGCAGGTCACGGATGATCTTCGGGTTGGCGTCGAACACCTGCATGCCCGCGTACGGAGCCACCCGGGCGTCGAACTCGCCGCGGGAGTCCACCGGCACGACGGTCTCGATGCCCGCCGCGTCGGTGACGACCTTGTCCTCCTCACCGAAGGCGGGCGCGATGTGCACGAGCCCGGTGCCGTCCTCGGTGGTCACGTAGTCAGCGGAAAGGACCCGGTGCGCGTTCTCCCAGCCTTCGAAGAAGTCGAACGGCGGGACGTAGGACAGACCGACCAGCTCGCTGCCCGGCATCGTGCGCAGCACCTCGAGCTCACCGGCCTCGACCGAGCCGAGCTCGCGCGCATAGTGCGCCAGGCGGGCCGTGGCGAGGACGTAGCGCTCACCGGCGGCGGTGCGCACCAGCGCGTACTCGACCGCCGGGTTGACCGCCATGGCCAGGTTGGACGGCAGCGTCCACGGCGTGGTGGTCCAGACGAGCGCGAGCGCACCGTCCAGGTCCGCCCCGGGAGCACGCAGCCGCAGCCCGACCGTGACGGCAGGATCCTGCCGGTCCTGATAGACGTCATCCATCCTGGTTTCGGTGGCCGACAACGGCGTGCCGTCGTGCCAGCAGTACCAGAGCACGCGGAATCCGGAATAGATCAGACCCTTGTCCCAAAGGGTCTTGAACGCCCACATGACGCTTTCCATGTAATCCAGGTCGAGCGTCTTGTAGTCGTTGTCGAAATCGACCCAGCGCGCCTGGCGGGTGACATAGTCGCGCCACTCGTCGGTGAAGCGGAGAACGGAGGTACGGCAGGCCTCGTTGAAGGCCGCGATCCCCATTTCGTCGATCTCGGTCTTGTCCTTGATCCCGAGTTCGCGTTCGGCCTCGACCTCGGCCGGCAGACCGTGGGTGTCCCAGCCGAACCGTCGCTCGACGTGCTTGCCGCGCATCGTCTGGTAGCGCGGCACGACGTCCTTGACGTAGCCGGTGAGCAGGTGCCCGTAGTGGGGCAGCCCGTTGGCGAACGGCGGGCCGTCGTAGAAGACGAACTCGTTGCTGCCGTTCTCCCCGGCAGGCCGCGCCTCGACGGAGGCGACGAACGTGCCGTCGGCCTCCCAGAAGTCCAGGACCTCGCGCTCCATGGCGGGGAAGGACGGATGCGCAGGAACGGCAGGGTAGCCGGACTTCTCTGCGGCGTCGGGGCTCATCGCTGGCTCTCGCTCCTCGTGCGTGGCTCGTACTGCTGCCTGCACGGGGACGACTACCCTCACGGGCGCCGCGGTACCACCCCGCTTGCCGTCCAGGTGGACGACCTCTCATCGGGCGGCTGTGACGGGCCGTTCCCGTCCGGGTCTACTGGGGTGGCCCGGCCAGGAGGCCGAGCACCTGTTCTTCCGGAGGCTCCCCGGTGATGGCCGGATCGGTGCCTGTGTGACAAGCGTAGCGCCCGGCCGCCACCAGGTATTCCCGCGGGGGCTACCGCGTGGGGGCGGGGTGCCGGCTCGCCAGCGTGCGGTCGGGTGTGCACCAGCCGCACGGTGTGAATCCGAGCTCGATCGCCTCGCGCGCCGGAAGCGGGATCAACGCCTTGCCGACCAACGCCCGGCAGCCCTCGACGTGGTAGCGCGGCTGCTCGTCGACCACGACGACCTCGTCGTCGAGGGCTGCGACCAGCGCGGACGCGGCGACGTCCGGCGGCTCCTCCGGCGGCTCGCCGTCGGCGTCGGCCGCGGGGAACGTCGACTCGGCGGGGACGGCCTCGCCGGCAGTGGCCTCGGGGGCGCCGGTTGCAGCCGGGTCGGCGGAGTCTGCCGCCTTGCCCTCGTCGGCGGTGGCCGACGTGGTGGACGAACCACCCGCGAGAGCGACGGTCGGACCGACGTCCACCGGGCCGCTGCTCTCCTCGGGGGCGCCCGCGGCTGCTGCCTTCTCCGGCGGAGCGCTGTCGGCCCCGGTGCGGGCCGCGGCACCGGCGTCGGTTGCCGCGCCCGGCGTGCCGCGCTCGGCGGGCGGCTGATCCGCGGGGCCGTTCTCGGGGACCGCCGGAGCAGTGCTCGTGGCGGCCTGCAGCGCGTTCATGGCCATGGTGGATTCGAGAGCCGAGGTGTCGGTGGGCTTCGCCGCACCGGTGGCGGCGGGGGTGGTCCCGCCCGGCTTCTTGTCCTGAGCCTCGCCCGTGCCCGCGCTGTCCTTGTTCGCACTGTTCGCGCTGTCCTGCCCGGGCTGCCCCGCCGGAGCGGAGGAAGCGCCGGCTGCCGCGGACTCGCGCACGGGCGTCTGGCCCGCGTCCTTCACCGCGGGGGGCGGGGTCGCGGGAGATCCACCGGCTCCTTGCGCGGGCTCGGGGGTGGGGCCCGAACCGGCCTCACCGGTGACGGTGGAGTCGCTCGACGGCGGGGTGGAGGAGGGGCGATCCCCGCCGCTCTTGGTTACGCTGAGTGACGGATTACTGCTCGATGGGCTGATTCCGCCGGTAGCGCTGGACGGTCGCTCGCCAGAGCCGGACGGTTGCACCGCCGGCATGACCACCGTCTGAGTGCCGTCCATCAGCCGGTCGAACCGGTCATCGGAGGCGCCCTGAGCGGCGCCATTGACGGCCGGACCCCCTGATCCGGCATCACCGGAGGCGGAAATGACCGGCAGAACCTCGGTGACCGGCTCGATGTCGGGCATGCCCGATGCAGCGCCATTGCCTCCCGCGGCCACGGCACCCGCCTTGACCGCGTTGCGGCGCTGTAACCAGTCGACCAGCAGGACTGCCGCCGCAGCGACACTGACCCCCACGGACACCCAGGCCCACAGCACGCTGCCGGACAGCAGCGCGACCACCAGCAGGCCGAAGGCGAGAAGGACCAGGATCAGGACCAGGAGCAGCACGATTCTCTCCGTGTGCGGCGGTGCGGCGTAGCCCGCCACACCGCCCGTGTAGGTCTCGGTCAGCTACCGGCGTCTGCCCGCTGGCCGTAGCCAGTGGAGGCGTACCCGCCGTTCGAGCTGGACCGGCTGTCGGACGGTGCCGCGGACCCACGCTCACCCAGGTCCCTGAGCTGGGACTCCAGGTACGTCTTGAGCCGGGTGCGGTACTCACGCTCGAACGTGCGCAGCTCGTCGATCTTCTTCTCGAGCACCGACTTGTCGCGGGTGATCGTGCCGATGATCTCCGCCTGCTTGCGCTCTGCGTCGCCGACCAGCGTGGCCGCCTTGTCGCGCGACTGGCGCTCCAAGGTCTCCGCCCTGGTACGGGCGTCGTTCAGCATCGTCTCGGCCCGCGAGCGGGCGTCGTTGACGAGACCGTCGGACTTGGTGCGGGCGTCCGACAGGAGCTGCTCGGACTTGGTGCGGGCGTCGCTGAGCATCGCGTCGGCCTCGGACTTGGCCTCGGCGGTGAGCCGCTCGGCCATCTCCTGGGCCATGCTCAGGACCTTGGCCACCTGCACGTGGTGGTCGCCCTGGTCAGCGGCGTCGACCAGCGACTGCGGGCCCAGACGCGGGGGCTCCATCTGGCGCATGGACGGTGGCTCGACCTGCCGCTGGATCTGCTGCGTCGGGGGCGACACAGGCGCCCCCAGCGGAGCCTGCGGACGCGAACGGGCGTCCTCCAGGTCGGCCTGTGCGTTGCCGAGGCGCTGTTCGAGCTGGGAAACCTGCTCGCGGAGATCCTCGTTCTCCTCGATCAGGCGGGCCAGCTCGGCCTCGACCAGGTCGAGGAACGCGTCGACCTCGTCCTCGTTGTACCCCCTCTTGCCAATGGGGGGTTTGCTGAACGCGACGTTGTGGACGTCGGCGGGCGTCAGCGGCATCGGATCACCTCATGCAGTCCTCGGCGGCGGCACCGTGTGTGACTGGGGCTCACAACGGCGTCGGCTGGGCAACGTTCATCAGTATGAACACGACCAACAGCAGAACCATAATCGACAAGTCCAGCCCCACGCCGCCGATTCGGACGACGGGGATCACTCTGCGCAACAACTTCACAGGCGGGTCGGTGGCTGTGAAGATCAGTTCCAGCGCCACTGCGCTCGGACCTCCCGGCACCCACTGCCGGGCGAAGCTCCGTACGAGCTCCGCCACGATGCGCCCGATGAGCAGCAACCAGAAGAAGAACAGCACGTAGTACACGACGAACTGGATGGCGAGGGGCACGCCCTCAATCCTGGCGGAAGATGCCGCGTTCTGCGAGTCTGCGGGCGTCGTCGGCCGACACCTCGACGTCGGCGGGTGTGAGAAGGAAGACCCTGTTCGTGACCTTGTCGAAGCCGCCCCGTAGGGCGAAGACGAGGCCGGCGGCGAAGTCCACGAGCCGCTTGGCCTCGGCGGCGTCCAGCTCGGAGAGATTCATGATCACCGGCACCCCGTCGCGGTAGCGCTCGCCGATCGTGCGAGCCTCCTTGTAGCTGCGGGGGTGCAAGGTGGTGATCCGGGCCAGCGCGGCGGCCCCACGGGCGGCACGGTCGCGCTGTTCGGGCACGGCGGTCGTGACAGGCACGGGCCGTGCGGGTTCGCGGTGCATGGAAGCCTCCGGATCGATCGCGAGCGCACCCCGAACCACGGGGCCCATGCCTGACGGGCCCCCAGGATGGCCTGGGGCGCTGCGAGCGGCGGGCCGGTCCACGGCGACGGGCCGTGGCGTGCGCCGGTCCCAGTCGCCGTCGTAGCGGTCGCGCTGAGGCTCGTCCTCGTAGGTGAAGCGGTCGTCCCACCGGTCGTCGGTGTACTCCCGGGAAGACCGGTTGGAGCGCCGACCGTCGGCGAACCGATCGTCGGCGTACCGGTCCTGGACCGGCTCGTCGGTGTACTCCCCCATCTCTTCGGCGGGCACCATGCCGAAATAGGCCTTGAGCCGGTACATCGCGCCCATTCGCGCTCCCATCATCGACGCCCCCGACGGTCGGCCCGCAGCACACACGGACCCGACGATCACTCCGAGGTTATCCGGCGTTCCCCCACAAGGGCTGTTCCGACACGCACCACGTCCGATCCATGCCGGACAGCCGCCTCCAGATCGCCGCTCATCCCGGCCGACAACGTCCTGGCCTGCGGAAATCGTTCACGCAGCCAGGTTGCGGCGGCAGCGACGTCGGCAAATGCGACATCGGGATCCACCCCGAGTGGGGCTACCGCCATGAGGCCGGTGAGCCGCAGCCCGGCGCAGGATGCGACACGTTCGGCGAGCTCTCCGAGGCCCTCACGGGGCACGCCACCCCGCTCCGGATCGCCGTCGACGCTGTACTGGAGGAGAACGGGCAGCGGATCCGCGCGCCCGCCGGTCTCCTGCTCGCGCCGCACGGCGGTGTCGAGAGCGTCGGCCAGGCGCAGCGAGTCCACCGATTCGACGCTGTGGGCCCACCGCACGACGGATCTCGCCTTGTTCCGCTGCAGGCTTCCGACGAGGTGCCAGTCGGGTGAGCACCCCGGGCGGAGCGCCGCCACGGAGGCGACCTTCGCCTCCGCCTCCTGCACGCGGTTCTCGCCGAACGCCGTGAGGCCGAAGTCGAGCAGAGTCGCGACGTCGGCAGGCGACACGGTCTTCGTGACGGCCAGCAGTGCCACCTCACCGGGAGCACGCCCGGCGGCCACACACGCGGCGTCGATCCGCTTGCGGACAGCCTCCAGCCGCCCGGCTAGCTCTTGCCGTCTCTCGCTGTCCACCTCGCACCCCATCGACACGACTATCGCACTGCTCCAGATCGAGAATGAGCTGCCGGAGCGGACGCGGCGCGTCCACGGTGATGATTCAGCGCGGGTGGAGCCAGATGACCGCGGCGTGCCGCCCGGTCGATGCGTCCCGCCGATGGCTGAACAGATCGCGATCCTCGAGCGTGCACCTCGGATCGCCGCCGACGCGTCCCACCCCGAGATCGATCAGCTGCCGGTAGAGACCGGCGCGCAGGTCGAGGCCCGCGGTGCCGCGCCGGGTGCGGCTCGCGCTGCCGGGAAGGCGAGCGTCCACCTCCGCACGCATCTGCGCAGGGACCTCGTAGCAGGCGCCACAGATCGCCGGGCCGAGCAGCACCTCGAGGGCATCCGCACGTGCCCCCAGTGCCTCCATGGCCGTCACCGTGGCGGGCAGCACGCCCGCGGCGGCTCCGACCCGCCCGGCGTGAACGGCCCCGACGACGCCGGCCCCGGGGTCGGCGAGCAGCAGCGGCACGCAGTCGGCCGCCAGCACCGCGAGACCGACGCCGGGCACGGCCGTGACGGCCGCGTCGGTGGCCGGGAGATCGGGCGCATCGAGACCGGGCAGCGCGTCCACGGTGGCGACCCGCGTGCCGTGCACCTGCTCGAGGAACACGACGGGGACGCCCAGCTCCGACGACAGCCTGCGCCGGTTGGCCCGGACGGCGGCCGGGTCGTCCCCCACTCCCGCGGAGAGGTTGAACGTGGCGAAACGGCCGGTGGAGCGACCACCGGCGCGCGTCGTGACCACGCGCCGGACGCGGGCCTGCGCCATGGTCACCGCTTCATGAACGGCGGAACGTCCACGTCGTCGTCGAAGTCCGCCGCGTCGACCGGCTGGGTGAAGGGCGGCGTCCGGTCCGGTGCCGAGGGACGGGAGCCGTCCGCGGGCTGGCCCGAGGGGTCGTATCCCGAGTCGCGACGCGGGGAGTCGGGCTGACGCGGAGCGGGCGGAGCGTAGGGCCCCGACCCCGGAGCGGACGGCGGCAGCGTGCCGGACTGGTGCGCCGCGGCCGGGCTACCGGCCGAGGGCCTGGTGCCGTTCGCGAAGCCGTTGCCGCTCTGCGGGTGCGGTGTGCCGTTGCCGGCCGCCGCGGGCTGGCTCGAGGACGAGTGCTCCGCGGCGTGCGTGCCGGAACCCGTCCCACCGGTCTGCCGCTCCGGAGAGCGGAACGCCGTGGGCTCCATCTTCTTGTGCGTCGGGCCTCCGGCCTCGAACCCGGCGGCGATGACCGTGACGCGCACCTCGTCGCCGAGGGAGTCGTCGATCACGGTGCCGAAGATGATGTTGGCCTCGGGGTGTGCGGCCTCCTGCACGAGCGATGCGGCCTCGTTGATCTCGAACAGGCCCAGGTCGGATCCGCCTGCGATCGAGAGCAGCACGCCCTGGGCGCCGTCCATCGACGCCTCGAGCAGCGGCGAGTTGATGGCCTTGCCCGCGGCCTGCACCGCCCGGCCCTCGCCGCGCGACGACCCGATGCCCATGAGGGCGCTGCCCGCCCCGGACATGACGCTCTTCACATCGGCGAAGTCGAGATTGATCAAGCCGGGGGTGGTGATCAGGTTCGTGATTCCCTGCACACCGGAGAGAAGCACCTCGTCGGCGGAGCGGAAGGCGTCCATCAGCGACACGCCCACGTCGCCGAGCTGCAGCAGCCGGTCGTTCGGGATGACGATCAGGGTGTCGCACTCGTTGCGCAGCGACTGGATCCCGTCCTCGGCCTGCCCGGCGCGCCTGCGCCCTTCGAAGGTGAAGGGGCGCGTGACCACGCCGATCGTCAGCGCTCCGAGCTTGCGGGCGATCGACGCGATGACCGGCGCGCCACCGGTGCCCGTGCCGCCGCCCTCTCCCGCAGTGACGAAGACCATGTCGGCCCCCTTGAGGACCTCCTCGATCTCCTCGCGATGGTCCTCGGCCGCCTTGCGGCCCACCTCCGGATTGGCGCCGGCACCCAGTCCGCGCGTGAGTTCCCGCCCGATGTCCAGCTTGACGTCGGCGTCGGACATCAGCAGCGCCTGGGCGTCGGTGTTCACCGCTATGAACTCGACACCCTTGAGGCCTACCTCGATCATGCGGTTGACGGCGTTCACGCCGCCGCCACCGATGCCGACGACCTTGATCACGGCCAGGTAGTTGTGCGGGGGCGTCATGGCGCACCTTCCAGTCCAGCTCGGGTCGGACCCAGGGGTCCGGGCCTTCGTGATCGAACGCTAGGTCGCGTCATGGTCGCGGTCCAGCAGGCGCGCCGCGCGACGGCAACCCCCCGACCGGGTCGGAGGTGAACTCATCCACCACCAAGCTCACCGCGTGATCGTAGGCAGGTCCGGGCTCGTCACGTCGAACACGTGGCCTGGCTGCGTGAGCAAGGGCATGAGCACAGCCGCCTTCTCCGGAGAGCGGTCGGGGGACCCCCAGCGGACCTGCCGGTCGCCGGTCAGGCCGAGGGTGACCTGCCCCGGGGCCTCCGGCGCTGTGTCCGTGGCGTCCACGGTCAGGAGCTGAGACCGTAGTGCATCGGGCACCGCGGCGAGCACGCTGATCGCCGCCTGCGTGGATGCGTCGTCCGGCCCGACGGCTCCGAACGTGAAACGCGGCAGCCCCTGCGGGGGCGTGCCGGGGTAGACGATGCCGAACCGGTCCACGAGAGCCAGACCTTGCCCGGTCTGCACCGTGGACACCGCGACCCGCGGGGTGACGTCGATGGTGACGGTGTGGAGCCAGGTGCGTGAGACGCGGACCGACTCCACGCCCGGCAGATGGGCCACCCGGGAGGCGATCGCCGCCGTGTCCACCGCGGCCAGGGGCGTGCCGACGTTGACATCCGCGGCCTTCACCACGTCCTCGGTCCGCACGGCCCCGGTGGCAGCCGCCGCTGGGTTCTCCGAGTTGACCTGCACGTTCTCGATGTCGGCGAACCCGACGTCGTACAGCAGTATCCGACCGGTCAGTCCCAGCCCGACGAGCAGCAGCAGGCCGATCAGCAACGCGGCGAGCCGTCGGCGCCGGTAGCGCGCCGCCGAGTGCGGCCGCGGCACCGGGCGGCCCGGACGCCCCGGCGGGCGCCGGGTGGGCCGGCCTTCCATCGAACGCGGGGCTGCCGGGCGCTCGGCCGGGCGCGGAGTGGTCGAGCTACTCATCGCAACCCTCGCTGCGCTCGGCCGGCCCACCGGGAGACGGCACCGTGCGGAGGCGCTGAGTTGATGATTCGCTCGCAAGCTCACTCATGCGCCCTCCCCGGCACCGTCGCTGCGGGGCGGCCGGCTCGCCCCGCCGGTCACGCCTGCCCCTGCCGCTCCAGTTCGAGCAGGATCTCCGGCGCCAGCACGGTGACGTCACCGGCGCCCATCGTGATCACGAGGTCGCCGGGCCGCGCCACACCCGCCACGACCGCCGGGACGTCCGACCAGCGCGGCACGTACTGCACGCGATCGGGCGGCAGGGTCACGGCATCGGCCACGAGCGCGCCGCTCACACCGGGCTCGGGGTCCTCCCGTGCGCCGTACACCTCGAGGACGACCACCTCGTCGGCGAGCCCTAGTGCCGCGCCGAACGCGGACGCGAACTCCCTGGTGCGCGAGTACAGGTGCGGCTGGAACGCCACCACGACGCGGCCACGGTCCCCCACCACGTCACGGGCGGCCCGCAGCTGCGCCGCGACCTTGCTCGGGTGGTGTGCGTAGTCGTCGTAGACGGCGACACCGCTCACCCGGCCGCGGAACTCGAACCGGCGGCGCACGCCGTCGAATGCGGCGAGCCCGGCCAGCAGGCCGTCGACGGGGGCGCCGAGCTCCACGCCGGCGAGCAGCGCGCCGAGCGCGTTCTGCGCCATGTGCTCCCCCGGCACGGCCAGCCGGAGAAGGTGCTCGACGCCGTCGAGGCGGAGCACGATCCGCGCGCCGGTGCCGTCCGGCCGGAAGTCGACCAGCTGGGCGTCGCGGCCCTGCTCGCGGCCGTAGCGCCGCACCCGGATGCCACGGCTCTCCGCCACGCCGGCCAGCGCCGCCGCCCCGGGGTCGTCAGCGCAGGCCACGAGCGCACCACCGGGCTCGATCCGGCCGAGGAACTTCTCGAACGCCGCGAGGTAGGCCTCGGTGCTCCCGTAGTGGTCGAGGTGGTCGGCCTCGACGTTGGTGACCACCGCGACCACCGGGGAGAACGCGAGGAACGACGCGTCGCTCTCGTCGGCCTCGGCCACAAAAATATCGCCACTGCCCTCGTGGGCGCCCGACCCGGACGCGGCCAGGTCGCCGCCGATCGCGAAGGACGGATCCAGCCCACAGTGCTGCAGCGCGACGGTCAGCATCGAGGTGGTGGACGTCTTGCCCGCCGTGCCCGTGACGGCGGCGAGCCGGCGCCCAGCCGTCAACGCGGCGAGGGCCCTGGCCCGATGGACCACGACGAGCCCCCGCTCGCGGGCGGCTTCCAGCTCCGGGTTGGTGGCGCGGATCGCGCTCGAGACCACCACGGTGGCGGGCGCCTCGGGCAGGTGCCCCGGATCGTGGCCGACCTCCACCCGGGCTCCGAGTGCCCGCAGCGCGAGCACGGCACGGGAGTCCTTGGCGTCCGAACCCGAGACCGTGGCCCCTCTGGCCAGCAGGATCCGGGCGATACCGCTCATCCCGGCGCCGCCGATCCCGATGAGGTGCACGCGCCCCGACAGGTCGACGGGCGCCGACTCCGTGTCCACGTCCGTCACGTCTGCGCCCATGGCTCGCGGCCCCGCCGGGGGGCCTGGGTGTTGGCGCGCCAGAGATCCTGTTCGGGCGCCGGACCGTCGGCGCCTGCGATGCCGAGGACCATGTGCGCCAGCCGATCGGCGGCGTCGGCGTGGCCGGAGGAGCGCGCCGCCCGGCTCATCGCCGCGAGCCGCGGTGGATCCGTCAGCAGCGGCACGAGCTCGGCCGTGGCGCGTTCGCCGGTGAGCTCGGCGTCGTCGACGAGCACCCCTCCTCCCGCGGTGACGACGGGCGCGGCGTTGAGTGCCTGCTCACCGTTGCCGTGCGGGAGCGGGACGTAGACGGCGGGCAGGCCGACGGCGGTGACCTCGGCGACCGTCGTCATGCCGCAGCGGCCGAGCACGGCGTCGGCGGCCGCGTACGCCAGGTCCATGCGCTCGATGTAGGGCGTGGCCACATAGCCGCGGGCGGGCGGCGCGGCGGAGCCGTTCCTCCCGTGGGCGTGCAGCACCGCGATCCCGGCGCGCAGCAGGCTGGGCAGTGCGGCGGCGACGGCGTCGTTCAGCGTGCGGGCACCCTGCGAGCCGCCGAACACCAGCAGCACGGGTCCGTGCGGGGGGAGGCCGAAGAAGTGGCGGGCCTGTGGGCGCAGGGACATCCGGTCGAGCCCGGTGATCGAGCGGCGCAGCGGCATCCCGACGACCTGCTCCCCGGGCAGCCCGCTCCCGGGCACGGCGACCGCCACGAGATCGGCGAACCGCGCTCCCACCTTGTTAGCCAGCCCCGCCCGCGCGTTCGCCTCGTGGACGACGACCGGAACGCGGCCACGGGCCCCCAGGTACGCCGGCAGCGCGACGTAGCCCCCGAAGCCCACCACGACGTCGGCGTCCACCCTGTCGAGCACGTCGCGCGCGCGCATGACGGCGTCGCGCACGCGCACGGGCAGGCGCATCAGGTCGGTGCTGAGCTTGCGCGGCATGGGGACCGGCGGGATCAGCTCCAGCGGATAGCCGCGGGCCGGGATGAGGGCGGTGTCGAGCCCGCGCTCGGTGCCGAGGGCGGTGATCCTCGCGTCGGGGCGCAGCCTGCGCACGGCGTCGGCGAGAGCGAGCGCCGGTTCGATGTGGCCCGCCGTCCCCCCGCCCGCGACGACGACCGAGGGCGCGTGCCGGGCCGCGCGGCTCATCGGACCCGTCCCCGCTGTGCGGGCGGACGGGTGGCGGGGGCCTTGTACGGTTGGGGTAGCGGCAGCCGCAACAGGCGTGCGACCCGCCCCTGACCATGCTGTTTCAGCGCCGCGATGGCCTCCGGCTCGTGGCGTGCGGCGTTGGCGAGGATCCCGAAGACGAACATGGTGACCACGAGCGATGTGCCTCCGGACGAGATCAGCGGGAGCTGCAGCCCGGTCACCGGCAGCAGCCCTACGACGTAGGAGATGTTGATTGCCGCCTGGGCGACCAGCCAGGTCGTGGAGGTCGCCACCACGAGCTTGAGCCATGGGTCGGTGTTGCGCGCGGCGATGCGCAAGCCGGCGTAGGCCAGGGTGGCGAAGAGAGCGAGCACGGCGAACGCACCGAGGAAGCCGAGCTCCTCGCCGATGATCGCGAAGATGAAGTCGTTGTGGGCGTTGGGCAGGTAGCTCCACTTCGCCCGCCCCTGCCCGAGACCGACGCCGAACAGTCCGCCGTCGGCGAGCGAGTAGAGCGCCTGCTGGGACTGGAAACCCGCCTTCAGCGGGTCGGTGCTCTCGGGTGAGAGGAACGCGCTGATCCGGCTGAGCCGGTAGCTCGCGCTGAGCGCGAGCACGACCGCCCCGGCGATCGCGCCGATGCTGAGCGCAACCATCAGCCGGATCGGGGCACCGGCGAAGAACAGCAGCGCGATGAGCACGATGCCCAGGGAGACGGTCATGCCGAGGTCGGGCTGCAGCACCAGCAGGGTGAGCAGCACGACCGTGACGGGCACGACGGGCGACAGCGCGTACCTCCAGCGGTGCATGACCGCCCGCCGCGCGGCGAGCACGTGCGCGCCCCACAGCGTCAGGGCGACCTTGACCGCCTCCGAGGGCTGGAGCGACAGCGACCCGACCACGAACCACGCCCGGGAACCGTTGCGCACGTCGCCGACGAGCAGCACGGCGACCAGCGACAGGGCGCCGATGATCAGCGCGGCGGGCGCCAGCGAGCGCAGCGCCCGGGGTGGGATGCGCAGGCCCAGCCAGAACAGCAGGAGCCCCGGCACGCAGAACATCAGCTGCCTGCTGAACACCGAGTACGACGACCCGTCGGCGGTGAAGGACTCCACCGACGACGCCGAGAGCACCATGACCAGGCCGAACAGCGTGAGCAACCCGAACACGCCGAGGATCAGGTGCAGCGAGGTGAGAGGGCGGCGCAGCCACTGCCCGAGTGCGGTGGCGCTGCGGCCGACCACCGCACGGACGCCGGCGAGCGGCGAGGAGGACCGGTTCCGAGGCGGCCGGGCACGACGGGTGTCCACCCCGGTCATCGCGCCTCCCCCGGTCGTGGCTGCAGCCCTGCCACAGCCTCGGCGAACGCCCGCCCCCGGTCGGCGTAGTCGACGAACTGGTCCATCGACGCCGCGGCCGGGGCGAGCAGTACGACGTCACCCTGCCGTGCGAGGGCGGCGCCACGTCGCACCGCGGTCATCATGGGGCCATCGTTGCCTGCCGTCACCTCTGCGACGGGGACGTCGGGTGCGTGTCGCGCGAGAGCGGTGAGGATCTCTGCCCTGTCGGTGCCGATCACGACCGCTGCACGCAGCCGGCCTGCGTGACGTGCCACGAGCTCGTCGACCTTGGCGCCCTTGAGCAGACCGCCGACGATCCAGACCACCTGCGCGGGCGCCTGCGCGGTGAGCGAGGCCGCCGCGGCGTGTGGGTTCGTCGCCTTGGAGTCGTCGACGAACCGGACGCCCGCGACCGTCGCGATGTCGGCGCCGCGGTGTGGCCCCGGGCGGAAGTCGTCGAGCCCGGCGCGCACGGCGTCGGGACCCACCCCGGCCGCCCGCGCGAGCGCCGCGGCCGCCAGTGCGTCGGTCACCCCCGGCGCACCGCCGGGATGCACGGCGGAGGCCGCGACGAGCTTCCCCCCACCGAAGGCGCGGTCCACGAGCACATCCTGGACCACACCGAGCTGGTCGGGCCCCGGCTCCCCCAGCGTGACGCCCACCCGGCGCGGGGCGGGCGACGCGGCGAGCAGCGCGGCGGCCGCGGGGTCGTCCGCTCCTGCGATCGCGACCGGGCCGAGCAGTGCCCTGGCCTTCGCGGCCGCGTACTCCGCCATCGAGCCGTGCCAGTCCAGGTGGTCGTCGGCCACGTTGAGGACGCAGCCTGCGGCGGGCCGGATCGAGGGCGACCAGTGGAGCTGGAAGCTCGACAGCTCCACGGCGAGCACCGGATGACCGGCCCGGACGGCGTCGATCACGGTGTAGCCGATGTTGCCGCAGGCCACGGCGTCGCGCCCGGCCGCACGCAGGATCGAGGCGAGCATGCCGACGGTGGTGGTCTTGCCGTTGGTGCCGGTGACCACGAGCCACTCCGGCGGCACCGGGCGGGACTGCCCGATCCACCAGGCCAGCTCCGGCTCGCCGACGAGCGGCACACCGGCCGCGGCGGCCGCGGTGACCAGCGGGTGGTCGGGACGCCGCCCCGGCGAGGTGACGATGAGCGCGGTGCCGGGCGGCACGGCATCGGGGTCGCCGCCCGCCTGGGCACCCGCGGGCAGGTCGGTGAGCCGATCCGGGACGGCGTCGGTGACCGTCACCCGCGCGCCGAGCTCGACCAGCGCGGCCGCGGCGGCCAGCCCGGACACGCCCGCACCGGCCACGAGCACAGCAGCGCCGGCGAGGTCCGGCGGTGTGGTGCTCGCGGCGTCCGCGCGTCCCCGGGCGTCCATCACGGTCCCGCCGACGCGGTGAGCCACTCCTGGTAGAACAGCCCGAGCCCGAGCGCCGCGCACATGGCGGCGAGCAGCCAGAACCGGATGATCACCGTGGTCTCCGCCCACCCGGCGAGCTCGAAGTGATGGTGGAACGGTGCCATCCGGAACACCCGTCGCCGGGTGGTGCGGAACACCGCGATCTGCACGGCCACCGACAGCGCCTCCACCACGAACACCCCACCGATCACCACGAGCAGCAGTTCGGTGCGCGTCACGATCGACAGGCCTGCGACGAGACCGCCGAGCGCCAACGAGCCCGTGTCGCCCATGAAGATGCGCGCCGGGGCGGCGTTCCACCAGAGGAAACCGATGCAGCCGCCCATCGCGGCCGCCGAGACGAGCGCGACGTCGAGAGGGTCGCGCACCTGGTAACAGCCGGCGGCGCTGATGAGTGAGCAGTTGTTGCGGAACTGCCAGAACCCGATGATCGTGTACGTGGCGAGCACCATAGCGGCGGTGCCGGCCGCCAGGCCGTCGAGCCCGTCGGTGAGGTTCACGGCGTTGGACCAGGCCGCGACGATCAGGTTGGCGAGCACCACGAAGCCGACCAGGCCGAACGACAGCACAGTGATGTCGCGGACGAACGAGAGGTTGTCCGAGCCGGGCGTGAGCCCGTCGGCGTTGCTGAAGCGCAGCGCCAGGATGCCGAAGATCGTGGCGGTGAGTACCTGGCCCACGATCTTGGACGTCTTGTTGAGCCCGAGGTTGCGCGCCCTGCGGATCTTGATGAAGTCGTCGAGGAACCCGACGACCCCCAGCGCCGTGGTGAGGAACAGCACGAGCATCGCGGACGAGGTGACCGGCTCGCCGGTGAGCGCATGCGAGAACCCGTAGCCGAGCCAGATCGCGAGCAGGATCGCGACGCCACCCATCGTGGGGGTGCCCCGCTTGGCCTGGTGGCTCGACGGTCCCTCGGCACGGATCTCCTGGCCGAAGCCCTGCCGCGAGAAGAATCTGATCAGGTACGGGGTCAGGAGGATCGAGACCGCGAGGGCGACCCCCGCAGCGATGAAGACACCTCTCACCGGGACACCTGCCCCGGCGTGGCGGCGGCGTCCAGCAGGCCGGCGGCCACCCGTTCGAGCCCTGCCGAGCGCGAGGCCTTCACGAGAACGACGTCGCCCGGGGCGAGCTCCGCCCGCAGCAGGGCCAGGACCTCGTCGACGCTGCCGGTGCTGCGTGCGCCCGGGTAGTCGGTGGTCTCGACCGCGACCAGCTGGTCGACGCCCAGCCGGCGGGCGACGGCCGCGACCTCGGCATGGGCGGCGGCGCTGTCGTCGCCGAGCTCGGCGATCCTGCCGAGCACCGCCCACGTGCGGCGCTCCTGCCCGCTGAGTGCGACCAACGCGCGCAGCGCCGCGTGCATCGACTCGGGATTGGCGTTGTAGGCGTCGTTGACGACGGTGACCCCGTCGGGCCGGTCGATGACCTCCATACGCCATCGGGAGGCCGGTAGCGCCGCGCTCAGGGCCGCGGCGACGCCGTCTGCGGTGGCGCCCAGCTCCATCGCCACCGCGGCCGCGGCGAGCGCGTTGCCGATGTGGTGATCGCCCACCAGCCGCAGCGCCACGGGCGCGCGACCGCCGGGGCCGACCAGGGTGAAGCGGGCCCGGCCTGCATCGAGCTCGACGTCCTCGGCGCGCACGACGGCGTCCGGAGCACGGCCGAACGTCACGATCCGGGCGGCGGTGCGCCCCGCCATCGCGGCGACGGCGGGGTCGTCGGCGTTGAGGACGGCCACGCCACCGTCTTCCCCGGCAGGCAGGGCCTCCACCAGCTCGCCCTTGGCGGCCGCGACCGCGGCGCGCGAGCCGAACTCGCCGAGGTGCGCACTCCCGACGTTGAGAACCAACCCGATCCGCGGGGGCACGGCGGCGGCGAGCCGCGCGATGTGCCCTGGCCCGCGTGCCGAGTACTCGAGCACCAGGTGGCGGGTGGCCGCATCGGCACGCAGCGCCGTCCACGGCAGGCCGAGCTCGTTGTTGAACGAGCCCGGCGGCGCGACCGTCGGACCGAGTGGGGCCAGCACCGCGGCGAGCAGGTCCTTCGTGGACGTCTTGCCGGAGCTGCCGGTGACTCCGACCACCGTGGTGGCGGGCAACGCCCGCACCGCGTGGCCGGCCAGCCGGGCGAGCGCGGCGAGCACGGCCGCACCCACGCCGTCCGGGTCGGTCTCGCCCAGGTAGGTGCCGGTGTCGCGCTCTGCGGGCGGGACCACGACGGCGGGGGCGTCCACCTCACGGCCCGCGAGGACCGCGACGGCACCCGCGTCGACTGCAGCGGTCGCGTAGTCGTGCCCGTCGACGCGCTCACCAGGAAGGGCGACGAACAGGCCGCCCGCCCCGATCACGCGCGTGTCGAACTCGACGGCGACGACGCGCTCCTCCCCGGAGGCACGGTGCAACTGCCCCCCGGTCACGGCGGCGACTTCGGCCAGCCGCATCTCGATCATGCTGTGATCCCGGTCATCGGTTGTATCGGATCATGTGTGTTCGGCTCACTGCCGACCGGCCTCGATCGCAGCCGCCAACTCGGCGGCGTCGTCGAACGGATGCTTCACGCCGTCGATCTCCTGGCCTGTCTCGTGCCCTTTACCGGCTACGACGACCGCGTCTCCCGGCCGGGCGTAGGCCACCGCAGCCGTGATCGCGGCGCGCCGGTCGCCGATCTCCATCAGATCACCGTGGCCCTGCTCGGCCTGGGCGCCGGCCATCATGGCGGCCCGGATGGCCGAAGGGTCCTCGGTGCGCGGGTTGTCGTCGGTGACGACGAGAAGCTGCGCCCGGGACGCGGCGGCAGCGCCCATCAAGGGCCGCTTGCCCCGGTCGCGGTCGCCACCGCAGCCCAGCACGACGATCAGGCGGCCCGTCACCTGCGCCCGCAGCGTGTCGAGCAGCGCAGCCACAGCGGCAGGCTTGTGCGCGTAGTCGACCAGCGCGAGATACGGCTGCCCCGCCTCCACGCGCTGCATCCGCCCCGGGACGGCCAGGGTCGCGAAGCCCTCCGCCGCCACCGCCGCCGGCACGCCCACGGCATCCAGACAGGCCAGCGCGACCAGCGCGTTGGCCACGTTGAACGCTCCCGGCAGCAGCAGCCGCACGGGCACGGACGCGCCGTCCGGGACCACCGCGGTGAACGTCTGCGTGCCGTCGGTGCCCGTGGCGGCGTCCACCGCTCGCCACTGCGCCGGCCCGCAGGTGGACACCGTGACCGCGTCCGGGCACCGCGCAGCCAGCCGCCGGCCCCACTCGTCGTCGATGCACACGACGCCGTGGGCGGCCCGCCCGTCGAACAGCGCCGCCTTCGCCTCGAAGTAGTCGTCCATGTCGTCGTGGAAGTCGAGATGGTCCTGCGACAAGTTCGTGAAGGCGGCCACCGCGAACCTGGTGCCGGACACCCGGCCGAGCGCGAGCGCGTGGCTCGACACCTCCATCGCCACGTCGGTGACGCCGTCCTCGGCCATCACCGCGAACAGCGCCTGCAGGTCGGGGGCCTCCGGGGTGGTGAAGGCGCTGGGCAGGTCCTTGCCGTCGATGCGGGTGCCGACCGTGCCGACCAGCCCGGTGGCGCGGCCCGCGGCGCGGAGCCCCGCCTCGAGCAGGTGCGCGACCGTGGTCTTGCCGCTCGTGCCGGTCACGCCGAGCACCGAGAGCCGGGCCGTCGGGTCGCCGTAGACGAGCGCGGCGACCGTTCCCAGTACCTCGCGGGGCCGCGGGTGCACGAGAACGGGAAGCCCGCGCAGCGCCGGACGCCGCGCGCCGTCGGGATCGGTGAGCACGGCGACGGCTCCGGCGGCGAGCGCCTGCTCGGCGAAGTCGGCACCGTGGGCACGGGAGCCCGCCAGTGCGGCGAACAGGTCGCCGGGCTGCGCCTCTGCCGCGCGCAACGTCACTCCGGTGACGCGCGAGGGCCGTGCGGCGCCGGTGGCAGGCGCGACAGTGGTGGCACCGACGGCGCCCGCGATCACCTGCAGGTCAACCGGCCGCACGCACCGCGGCCGGGGACACGCGGCGGCCGTGGAGGCGGCGGCAGGACTGGCTGGTGACACGTCGGGGAGGCTACCGGCGCACCTCGACCGCCCTGCCCTCGCACCGCCACGTGGGCGATGGGAGATACACCACCGGCCGCGGGGGAACGACCGGCAAGCGCATGCTTCCCCGAAAGGGTCTGGACGAACGGCCAGTGGTCGTTCTCACCGCACCGATGATCGATCCGGCTGAGCCGGAGCACCGGCGTGTCGCGCCTGCACCGGCCTCTGTGGACGACCGCAGCGGCCACGACCGGTCGCCGCCCCCACCCGACCACCCGCCGTACACCCGTGCGGGAGCCCGGCCCACGCATCGGCGTCCCCGGCGGGGATGCGGCGACGGGCCGAGCACCCGGGCGCTACGGCGGGGGCGGCAGTGCGGGCGGCGGCGGTGGCGACGCGGGCGGCGGCGGTGGCGTGGGCAGCGTCAACATCTGCACCGGAGCCTCGGTGGGGCTCACCGGCAGCCGCTCGCGCTGCGCCAGGTAGGTGGCGATGTCGTGGAACAGCGGGGCTGCACTCGTGCCCGCCTTGGGCGCATCGAGCATGATCGCGATGACGTACCGCGGATTCTGCGCGGGGAGCATCCCGGCGAACGTGATCCAGTACGTCGACGCCGAGTAGCAGCCGCAGCGCGGATCCACCTGCTGCGCCGTGCCCGTCTTGCCCGCCACCTGGTAGCCGGGCACCGCCGCCGCCGGTCCCGTGCCGGTCTGCCCGGGGGCCTTCTGCGTGACGGCGGTGAGCATCGTGCGCAGCTGCTCGGCCGTGTGCGGCGACACCACCTGCACCCCCTGCGGCGGGGGCGCCACCGTGGGCACCCCGTCAGGCCCGGTGGTGGACTCGATGATCCGCGGCGGGATCCGCAGTCCGTTGTTGGCCACCGCCTGGTACATCCCCGCCATCTGCAGGGTGGTGACCGACAGCCCCTGCCCGATCGGCAGGTTGCCGAACGTCGACCCGGACCACGTCGCGATGGGGGGCACCAGGCCGCCGCTCTCGCCGGGAAGCCCGACACCGGTAGGGGTGCCCAGCCCGAAGCGCGTGAGCATGTCGGCGAAGCGCTGCTCCCCCACCTTCTGCGCCGTCATGATCGTACCGACGTTGGACGACTTCGCCAGGATCCCGGTGAGCGTGAACTGCTCGGGCCCGTGCACCCACGCGTCGTTGATCGTGCGGTCGGCGACCTTGATGTTCCCCGGCACCGTCACGACGTCGGTGGGCTTCGCCACGCCGTACTCGAGCGCGGCCGACATCGTGACGATCTTGTTGACCGATCCCGGCTCGAACGGGCTCTGCACGGCAGGGTTGGCCAGCTGCTGGGGTGTGGCGCCCCCGAGGTTGCTCGGGTCGAACGTCGCCCCGTTCGCGATCGCGAGCACCTGCGCGGTGTGGGCGTCGAGCACCACTGCCGATGACGTCGGCTTCGCACCAGTCTGCGCGACGTAGTCGGTGAGCGCCTTCTGCGTCATGTACTGCAGGTCCGAGTCGAGGGTGAGCTGCACGGTGGACCCCTGGACCGCGGGCCGCTCGTAGCGGGTGCTGCCCGGGATGACGGCGTCACTGCCCTCCGCGGTGTCCACCACCCGCAGGCCCGCCGACCCGGCGAGCGCGTTGTCCTGCGAGCTCTCCAGGCCCACCCGGCCGACGAGCTTGTTCTCGTCGGCGCTCCACGACGCGGCACCGACCACGTTCGCGGCGGCGTTGCCCGCCGGGTACTGCCGATCCTCCCGCCGGTCCGCTGCGATCTCGTTGAACCGCTGGTGCAGGGAATCCGCGACGTCCGGGTCGACGAGCCTGGCCAGCACCACGTAGCCCCGGTCGCTGGTGAGCTGGTTGACGAGCTCGGTGCGGTCCTGGCCGGTGGCCTGGGCGACCGCGGTGGCCATCTCCCCGACGTACTGCGGAGTGTTCTTCCCGTGGTTGGACGCGATGAGGCGGGGATTGGCCGAGAGCGTCCGGGCCTCGACGCTGAACGCGAGCGGGTGGCCGTTGCGGTCCAGGATCTCGCCGCGCTCGGCGGGGAGCGTGATGTCGGTCGTCGACTGGAGTGCCGACTTCGCGCTCAGTGCGGGCGCATAGACCGTCTGGACGGCGACCAGCCTGAGCGTGGCCACACCGAGCGCGAGCACGAGCAGGATCCGGCCGACCTTGAGACGGCGCGAGTAGTTCGCGCCCTTCTTCGCCGCACGACGAGGTGGCGCGGGGGGACGCTGCGTCGGGACCCTCCGGACCGCCCGCGAGGCCCGGGGCCGGGGCGGGGCCGTGGTCATCAGCCGTTGCCCGTCCCGTCCGCTCCGGCGGCGCCCTGCGTGGACGTACCGCCGGTCGTGCGCTGCGTCGCCCCGCCGGTGGCGCCCTGCGTGGACGCGCCCCCGCTGGTGCCCGCCGTGGACGCGTCGTCACTGGTGCCCTGCGTCGTCGCACCCTCGCCGGTCGTGGACGAATCGTCGCCACTGGTGCCGGTTGTGGACGTGCCGCCGGTCGCACCCGACGTGGACGCACCCCCGGTGACGCCTTGCGTGGAGGCACCCCCTTGAGTGTCACCGGTGGACGCGTCGCTCCGGTCGCCTGCCGACTGTCCCTGAGTGCCCGCCGCGCCGCCCTGGGCACCCGTGGCCGATTCCTGCGAGTCGTCGGACGCTGCCGAGTCGTTCGCCGTTGCCGAGCCACCGGCCGCTGGTGCTGCCGGCGTGCCCTGCTGCCCCGCGGACGGGGCGGGCTGCACGGGAGCGGGCGGCAGTGGCGGCGGTGGCGGTGCGACGGCGGCCCGTGGCTGACCGACGACCGTGACCGAGCCGTCCGGCGCCACCACGAGTCGTGCGGAGTCCTGGACCGGGACCATCCCGAGCGCCTCGGCACGCCGGGCCAGCTCGGGCGCGGACTCCAGGTCGGCCACCTCGCGGTGCAGCCGCTCGCTCTGCTGGCTCAGCGCCAGGGCCGCAGCCCGTGCGGACTGCAGATGGTAAGAGCCCCCTGCGGCAGCAGTGGACAGCCACAGCGTCGCCACCAGCCCGACGGCGAGCAGAACCATGACCAGCAGCACGAACTGCGGACGCCTCGGGGCAACCGCGGTACGGGTCGGACGGTTGACGGGCGCCCGCCGCGGCCGATCCTCCCGCCCGGCGTAGTCCTGCGGCGACCGCCGGCCACGCAACGACGACGGCTCCCCCGTACGAGGGGTGACGACCGGTGCGCCGCGTTGAGCCGGGATCGTGGTGGAACGGGTGCGCGTGGCACCACGGGGCGTCGCACTCCGGGTGGCGGTGCGAGTGCGCTCACCGACCGGCGTGCTCACCCCAGCCCTCCATCGGCCAGCGCCTCACCTGGGACGGACCGTCTGCGTGCGACCGCCCTCACCGGTGCCCCGACTGCGCCTGTCATGACCGCCCCTCTCTTGCTGACGCCGCGCGCCGTGCCCGGCGCGGCGACCCTTACGTCGCAACCCTGTGGCGCGTGCAGCCGCGCACGCCGTCACTCGGCCGCCTCGCGGATGCGTTCCGCTGCCCGCAGGCGCACCGAAGCGGCCCGCGGGTTCTCACTGATCTCGTCCTCGCCTGCCTGCTCGGCACCGCGTGTCAGGAGCCGCAGCTCCGGGCCGTGGCCGGGCAGTTCGACAGGTAGGTCCATAGGTGTGCGCGAGCTCGACCGCGCCGCCAGCTCACGCTTGACGATGCGGTCCTCCAGCGAGTGATACGCGAGCACCACGATCCGCCCGCCGACGGCGAGGGAGTCCAGAGCGGCGGGGAGCGCCGTCTGCAGCGCGTCCAGCTCGCCGTTCACCTCGATCCGCAATGCCTGGAACGTGCGCTTCGCCGGATGGCCGCCGGTGCGGCGCGACGCGGCGGGCACCGCCTCGTAGAGCAGCTCGACCAGCTCGCTGCTGCGCTGCAGCGGCGCCTTCGCACGCCGCCGGTCGACGGCCGAGGCGATCCGCCCCGCGAAGCGTTCCTCGCCGTACTCCCGCAGGATGCGGGCGAGCTGCGACACCGGGTAAGAGTTGAGGACTTCTGCGGCGGTGGGACCGGTGGTCGGGTCCATCCGCATGTCGAGATCCGCGTCGCGGGCATAGGAGAAGCCGCGCTCGTCGGCGTCGAGTTGGAGGGAGGACACCCCGAGGTCGAACAGCACGCCGTCGACGCGAGGCAGCCCCAGCTCCGCGAGGACGTCGGCCATGCGGTCGTAGACCGCGTGCACGAGGTGGATGCGGTCGGCGTGAGCCGCGAGCCGCCGCCCCGCCATCGCGAGAGCCTCCGGGTCACGGTCCAGGCCGACCAGAGTGAGCTGCGGGTGCTCCGCGAGCAGGGCCGCGGCGTGCCCACCCAGGCCCAGCGTCGCGTCCACCATCACCGCAGGACGGTCGGACAATGCAGGGCGGAGGAGCTCGCCGACCCGGGGCAGGGCCACGGGAACGTGCTTGGCCCCAGCCGGCTCGCCCTCGTGGTGATGCTGCCCCACCGCACACCTCCCTGCCCCGTGTCGTCGAGCCCCCCGCTTGGCCCGGGCTCCCCAGCCGGGCCACCAGCGATGTCCCCACCCGGCAGACCTGGCACCGGGGAAGGTGCGCCAGGGCTGCCGGGTGGGGACACCGCCGCGTCGATCTCCACCCCGCTCCATCCCGGATCAGATGAGTCCGGGAAGCACCTCCTCCTGGGCCTTCGCGTAGGTGTCCTCGTTTGCATCCTGGTACCGCTGCCAGGCCTCGGCGTCCCAGATCTCGGCACGGGTGAAGGCGCCGATCACGACACAGTCCTTGGTGAGGCCGGCATAACGGCGCAGCTCAGGGGTGATGGCGATCCGCCCCTGGCCGTCGGGGTTCTGCTCGTCGGTGCCGGAGAACAGGTTGCGCTGGAACACACGGGCGGACTCGCTCGTGAGCGGCGCGCTTGCGACCTTGCTGGCCAGTTCCGTGAAAGCCTCGCGGGTGAACACGTACAGGCAGTGGTCCTGCCCCTTCGTGATCATCAGCCCGCCTCGCAGCTCGTCGCGAAATTTTGCGGGCAACGTGAGCCGCCCTTTGTCGTCCAGCTTGGGGGTGTAGGTACCGAGGAACACCGGCCCCACCTCCAACAGTGGCCCCGTTGTGCCCCAGCGAGAACCACATTACCCCACTCTTCCCCACCGTCAACAGGATCGATCGTGGCTCTCCGCCGGCTTCCGTCAGAAAACTGCAGGTCAGAAGGGGTGGGGGAAGGTGGGGGGCGCTGACGGGCCTCACCCGCACACATGGATTCCATCCGGTGTTTCAGTCACTCAGCGTGAGAATTTGCGGCCTCACGCGCCCGCTGATGGCGCCATGTGGGGGTAGCGCGACCGCCGATGGGGTGCCGCGGGGGACAAGGTCATCGCCAGTGGGGCACAGTGGGGACGGCGCGGAGTACCCCCATCGGGCAAAGTTCTCTGCGGGCGTTTGACAGACTGATCGCGTCTCGACGGATCGGGACCGACACGACGAGCGCGAGGAGGTCTGGTGACCACGACGAGCAGCCGCGCCGGGATGGAGGGCGACGCGCCGGCCCTCGCCGATATCGCCGATCTCTGCGGCCGGATCGCGGCCAACATCCAACGGGTCATCGTGGGCAAGCCCGAGGTCGTGCGGGTCGCGCTGGTCACCATGCTCGCTGAGGGCCACCTCCTGGTGGAGGACGTCCCGGGCGTCGGCAAGACATCACTGGCCAAGGCACTCGCGCGGTCCATCGACTGCTCGGTCAGCCGCGTCCAGTTCACGCCCGACCTGCTGCCCGGCGACATCACCGGCATGTCGATCTACAACAGGCAGACCACCGAGTTCGAGTTCCGGCCCGGCCCGGTGTTCGCCAATGTCGTGATCGCCGACGAGATCAACCGCGCCTCGCCGAAGACACAGTCGGCGCTGCTCGAGTGCATGGCCGAGCACCAGGTCACCGTCGACGGCGCCACCTACGCGCTCGCGAGCCCGTTCATGGTCGTCGCCACGCAGAACCCCATCGAGATGGACGGCACCTACCCGCTGCCCGAGGCGCAGCGCGACCGGTTCACCACACGCGTCAGCGTCGGTTACCCCGACCTCGGGGCCGAGCTGGCGATGGTCGACGAGCACGCCGCCAACGACCCGCTCGACATCCTCCGCCCCGTCGTCGACGCACGGCTCGTCCGCTCGGTGATCGACGCCGTCCGCCGGGTGCACGTGAGCCCCGAGGTGCGGCAGTACTGCGTGGAGCTCGTCGGCACCACCCGCAGGCTCCCCGAGATACGGCTGGGCGCGTCCCCACGTGCCACCCTCCAGCTCGTGCGAGCGGCCAGGGCGCAGGCCGCGCTCGCCGGCCGCGGTTTCGTGGTGCCCGACGACGTACAGGCCGTCGCGGTCCCCGTGCTGGCCCACCGGCTGCTGCTCACCCCGGAGGCGCAGGCCTCGCGACGCACCGCCGTCGACATCGTCCGCAGCCTCCTCGCCCGGCATGCCGTACCCGCGCCGGGGCGAGGCCACTGACCGGGGATGTCCCCGGCCATGGGCAGGAGCGGCGGAGCCCGGTCGTGAGCGAGCGGTCCGGGCGGTTCTCCGGCCTCACCACACGGGGCCGCTGCCTGCTCGCGGGTGGCCTCGCCACCGGGGCGTCCGCCATCGCCCTCGACGAGCGCGACCTGCTGCGCATCGGCGCGTTCGTCGCCCTGCTGCCGGTGCTGGCCCTGCTGCTCGCCGCCCGGGCCCGCCGGCGGATCCACGTCGAGCGCGAGCTCACCCCGGCCCGGGTGCCGGTCGGCGCCGCCATCACCGTCGGGCTCCACCTGCACGGCGGCCCGCTGCTCGGTGCCCTCCGGTTGACCGACACCGCGCCCGACGCCGCAGGCCCCCAGTCCGCCGCTCCCCCGCGGTTCACGGTGCACCGGCTGTCCGGCCGGGGCAGCGCCACGGTCACCTATCCCCTTCGGCCGGTGCTGCGCGGTGTGCACCGCGTCGGCCCGCTCAGCGGCACGGCCACCGATCCCCTCGGGCTCGCGGAGTTCGAACGGGAGCTCGCACCGGCCGACCGCCTGGTCGTCCTGCCCCGGGTGGTCGCGCTGCAGGGGCTGCCGCCCGCCATCGGGGCAGGCGAGGGCACGCCGGGCTCCGCGCTGGCCCACCAGGGACAAGGCGCGTCGGACGTCCTCATCCGGCCCTACCGGCAGGGCGACGAGCTGCGCCGCGTCCACTGGCGCAGCACGGCGCGCCACGACGAACTGATGGTGCGGCTGGAGGAGCGGCCGTGGCGCGGCGGGATGACGGTGCTGCTCGACCGCCGCGACGTGGCCCATCGGGGGCGCGGCGCCGACTCCAGCCTCGAGTTCGCGGTGAGCCTCACCGCCAGCATCTGCACCCACCTGCTCGCCCGCGGCGAACCGCTCGATCTCCTCACGGAGGACGGTGTGCAGCTCAGCGGCCGGGGTTCCGGCATCAGCCCGGAGCCGCTGCTCGACGCCCTCGCCGCCCTGCGCCCGTCGGCCCGGCCCGATCTGGCAGGCCCTGAGCTGCGGTCGGGCACCGACGTGCTCGCCGTGCTCGGCGCACTCGAGCCCGGTGAGGTCGAGACGCTGCTCGGCCGCCGCACCGGCGGCGGCAACGCCGTGCTGCTCGACACCTCCACCTGGGACCCCTCCGTACGGGACCGGGCAGGATCCGGTGGCACCGTCGCAGCCAATGCGGCGACCCTGCGCGGGGCCGGCTGGCACGTCACGATCGCCTCGGCCGGATCCTCGCCGGAACGCGTCTGGAGCGACCTGGTGAGCGGACTGTGAGCACCACGATCGCGGGTCCTCCGACGGCCCCGCCCCCCACCGGGCCGCCTCCCAGCGCCCCCGCAAGGCCGCCCGCCGCACGCGGCGCCGGGCTGCCGTGGGTCTCCACGATCGCATCCGGACTGGCCGTGCTCCTCGCGGCCGGCCCCGTCACGGCCATCGTGCAGGGCGGCGCCTGGTTCGGCCACGCTCTCGCCGCGGTCGCCGTCGTCGTCGTCCTCGGGCTTCTGCTGCACCGGCTCGGAGCCGTCGTCGTCGCGGCCGGGCAGGCCGTCGGGGTGCTCGTGCTGCTCACGGTGCAGTTCGCCGACGACGGGCTGCTCGGGGTACTGCCCGGTCCCGGGGCGCTGCAGGAGTTCGGGGCCCTCCTCTCCGGAGCCGGTCAGCAGATCGACACGGGAATCGCGCCCGTGACGAGCACCCCGCAGATCCTCTTCCTCGTGGCGGCCGCCTTCGGCCTGCTGGCGATCGGCGTCCACCTCGCGGCGGTGAGCGCAGCCGCGCCCGCCGCGGCCGGTGTGCCGCTGCTCGCCGTCTTCGCCGTACCGGCAGCGCTGGCCGACACCCTCCTGCCGTGGTGGGCGATGGCCGCCGCCGCTGCCGGGTTCGGGCTGCTCCTCGTGGCCCAGACGGGATTCCGGGGCCGGCTGCCGGGCGCCGCCGCGCTGGTCGCGGTCGCGGTGGTGCTCGCGGTCGGCGTCGGTACGGCCACGAGCTTCGTCGGCACCGCGGGCCGGTTCGACAGCGGCACCGGTGCGGGCGGATCGGGTGGCTCCATCGGCCTGAGCCCCTTCACCGCACTGCGCGGGCAGCTCGACCAGCGTGACCCCGTCGATCTCTTCCGGGTCCGCGGCCTCACCCGCCCCACCTACCTGCGGGCACTGACTTTGCGCCAGTACGTGCCGGACGCCGGCTGGCAGGCCACCCGGCCCGCCCCCGGCGTCGGGCTGCCCGGCCCGATCCAACCCCAGCCGACCGGCTCCGGCGAGGTCGCCAACGTGGAGATCGAGAACCTCGCCTTCCGCGACTACTGGCTGCCGCTCTACGGCGACCCGATCGACGTCGGCGGGTTGCCCGAGGGGCCGTGGCTCTACGACCGGAGCAGCGGCACCGGCTACACCGGCCGCCCGCGGCAGGAGGACGGGTGGCGTGAGCAGGCGTTCCTGCCGGTGCCCACGGTCTCCCAGCTCCGTCAGGCGACCGGGGACTCCGGGGTCGGACCGGAGTACCTCGACGTCACGGGCGTCGACCCGCGCGTCACCGAGATCGCCCAGCAGGTCGTGGCGGGACGCTCCAACAACTTCGACCGCGCGATGGCGCTGCAGGACTACTTCACCGGGCCCGACAGCCAGTTCACCTACAGCCTCCAGACGGCCCCGGGCTCCGGCGACGACGCGCTGGTCGAGTTCCTCACCGTCGGCAAGGCGGGGTACTGCGAGCAGTTCGCATCTGCAATGGCGGTCATGCTGCGCTCCGTCGGCGTCCCGTCGCGGGTGGCGGTCGGATTCACCGCGGGCGCCGACAACGGCCAGTACCGCACGATCAGCACCTCCGACGCGCACGCCTGGGTCGAGGCCTGGTTCCCCGGCATCGGCTGGACGACGTTCGACCCCACCCCCCTGACCGACGGCCGCACCATCGCACCGCCGTACGTCCAGGAGGCCCAGGGCAACCCGCCCGACCCGGAGAACGCCCCGGCCGACGCCGATCTCAGCCCCGGGAACAACGCAGAGCAGCAGCCCCTGCCGGCCCCCGCCGAGACCGAGCAGGCCCCGTCGGTCGCCCTCGCCCCACCGCCTGCCGCCGAGGGGAGCGTGCCGCTCTGGCCGCTCTTCGTGGTGGTCCTGCTGGTTGCCGGCGCATTCGTCCCGGCCGGGCTGCGGGTGATCGCACGGCGCCGGCGCCTCGCTGCGGCAAGCGCGGGCGGCCCGGACGCCACGGGTGCGGCCTGGGCGGAGCTACTCGCGGAGTCGATCGACCGCGGCGTCGACCACCCACCGAGCGACACGGTGCGAGGTGCGGCCCGCCGTATCGTTCGTGAGCACCGGCTCGACGACGACGCGCAACAGGCGCTGCGGCAGGTGGTCACCGCGGTGGAGGCGAGCTGGTACGGCGACGTCCACCCCGCCCCCGGCGATCTGGATGAGCCGGTGGACGCCGTGCGGGCCGGAATCGCCGCCGGTGGCTCGCTGTCGCTGCGCGGACGGCTGCTTCCGAGGTCCGTGCTGCAGCGGACCCCGACCTCGAAGCCCGCGGCGGAACGCGAGAAGGCAACCTCCGGCACCTGATCTCCCAGACCTATCGCACGAAGTGCCGCTCGCCCACCAACCGGCCACCACTCGGCGCCGACCCCGGAGCCCCGCCCGCACGAACGGGTCGCTCGCCCACGGCCCCACAGCCGCGGTCCCCAGAGCGCCCGCCATGCCCCCACCAGGAGCACGCTCGCCCAGACCTGTCGCACGAATGGCACGTTCGCGCAGCATCCCGCCGGGGAGCCGAACCCAAGCCCGGCCCCGCGCGATCGGCCCGTTGATCCAGACCTGCCGGGCGGCCCCGCTCGCTCACCAAGCCGGAATCCGGAACCTGCCCGCACGAACGGCCCGCTCGTCAACATCTATCGGACGAAAGGCCCGTTCGTTCGGCAACCCGACCATCCGGACCTATCGGACGGACGGGTCGCTCTCGTTCATCAACCTGGGCGCGGGGCACGCCTGAAAAGCGAGCGCCCGGTTCGTTGGGCGCGCCGCTGTTCGACGACGCACCCGACGGACCGGGCGCTGGCTCAGACTCGAGCGGAACCCGTCCCATCCAGGGACCGGTTCCGAGTTACTGCTACTCCTGCTCGAACCGGCGGCGGAAGCGCTCTTCCATGCGGCCGGTGAAGCGGTTCTTGTCGGGCTCGGCTTCCTTGGCCTGACCGGGCTGGCCGCCCGACCCGACCGAGGTGACCGCGAGCACGGCACCGCCGAGCATCACAAGGAAGCCGACCACGCTCAGCACCGGGAAGCTGGAGGCCAGCCAGAGTGCAGGTACGGCGACGCCAACGACGAGCAGCACCAGGCCGAGGACGAACAACCCGACGCCCTGCAGGCGACGGCGGCGCGTGGGCTTGCGCAGGCGGCCACCACGAACGGTGGATGCGAACTTCGGGTCCTCGGCGTAGAGAGCGCGCTCGATCTGTTCGAGCAAGCGCTGCTCGTGCTCGGAGAGGGGCACGGCTTCACCTCCGGCACTGGTCATCCTGTCGGGTCATCTTCCATGGTGCCGGAACGACGCGACGAGCGCCCGGGGCTGGGCGTCTACGCGAAAGGATACGAGCCTCACGGCCTGCCGACTAGCCGGACTCGTCAAGCGGAAGGGTCGATCTTCGACCCGGTCGGGTCGCAGACAGTATGAGCAGCACGATTGGGGCGTCAGGATCCCCCGCTCGCGGCTTGCGACGACCGGTCTTGGTGATCCACATGCCGCCGCAAGGCCGTGGGGCCCGTCAGACACACCCCGGGTGCGCCGTCAATCACACCCAGTTGGCCCCACGCCACCAGGAGGGTGAACCGGACGAAGCGGGCCGCGACACGCCGTGAACCGCCGATTCTCGGCGCCGAGCGGTCAGGCGGATCGGCGGGCCAGCGCGTGCAGGCGGGTCGCGATCTCCACCAGCGGGGAGGCGGTCGCGGCGAGGTCCTCCAGTTCGGTGACCGCTCGGGCAGCCGCGGGGCCGCCGTCGCGGACCGCTCCGGGAATCCACCCGTCGAGCACTCCGTCGCCCTGCAGCATCTCGACCCGCAACGCCCCACCCTGCTCCAGCAAGCCGCGCAGCGTCGCCGCGTCGAGCCGCCGGCGAAGCGCGTCGTCGGCCCCGAACCGGCCGTCCGGATCGGTGAGCACCGCTCGCGCCTCGGCGAGCCTGCCGCTGAGGGTGCGCGCAAGGACCGCCGCGTACCGGCCGACGACGAGCACCGACACCGCACCGCCCGGCGCGGTGGCCGCGGCCAACGCCGACACGGCCGCGGCCGCGTCGTCCACGACCTCGAGCAGGCCGTGGCCGAGCACCAGGTCGGCGCCGCCCGGCGGGACGACCTCGGCGAGGGCGTCGACGTCACCCTGCACAGGCGTGATCAGATCGTGGACCCCGGCTTCGCGCGCCCGCCGTTGCAGGGCAGCGAGCGCGTTGGGGCTGTTGTCGACCACCGTGACCGCGCATCCGGACCGTGCCAGCGGCACCGCCCAGGCTCCGCTGCCGCCGCCCACGTCGAGTACACGGGGGGGACGGCCCGGCGTTGCGGCACGCACCCTGGCCACCTCGGCGACCAGCGCCCGGTGCACCGAGCCCTCGCCCACCGCACCGGCCGTCTCTGTCGTCGCACCGCTCAGCATCGGAGCCTCACAACGGCAGACTAGTGCGATCCCGGGCAGGGTAGGTTGATCGCCGTGCAGGTCGTCGCCACGTTGAGCCTCAAGGGTGGAGTGGGGAAGACCACCGTCGTGCTCGGGCTCGCCGGAGCGGCCTTGCACCACGGGGTACGCACGTTGGTGGTGGACCTCGATCCGCAAGCCAACTCCACGATCGCGCTGGACGTGGGCTCCACCACGGCCACGGTGGCCGACGTGCTCGACGACCCGAGCCCGTCGGTGTTGCGTCGCGCGATCGCCCCGAGCGGCTGGGGCACCGGCCTCGACGTGCTGGTGGGTGCCGAGCAGGCCGAGCGGCACAACCACCCCGATCCGGGCCCGAAGCAGCTCATCAGGTTGGCCAGAGCGCTGGAGCGGCTCCACGACGTCGACCTGTTCGGCGGTCCGTCCCCCAACGGGGAGGCAGCCTCGGACAACGGCTCCGACGAGGGGTACAACGCCGAGCCCTACCGCCTGGTGATCATCGACTGCCCGCCGTCGCTCGGGCAGCTCACCCGCAGCGCCCTCGCCGCGGCCCACCGTGCGGTGCTCGTGACCGACCCGACGATCTTCGCGGTGTCCGGCGTGCAGCGCGCCTTCGACGCGATCCAGACCGAGCGGCAGCGCGGCAACCCCGACCTCCAGCCGCTCGGCGTGCTCATCAACCGGGTGCGCCCGCGCAACACGGAGCACGACTTCCGGATCAACGAGCTGCGTGAGCTCTTCGGTCCGCTGGTGTTCACCGGGGTGCTGCCGGACCGCTCGGCGATCCAGCAGGCCCAAGGCGCCTGCATGCCGATCCAGCGGTGGGACACGCCGGGGGCACGCGAGGCCTCCGCCGTGTTCACGCTCCTCCTGGGCCGGGTGCTGCGCAGCGAGCGCGCCCGGCGCACGGTGGCGACGGCGGCCCCGCACGGCGCGGGCTGACGCAGCGCCACCCGGGAGAACGAGCCGCCCGACGGAGAGCGATCAGCGCAGCGGCACCGACCTGCTGACGATGCCGACGAACTGCTCGGCCTGCCGCAACAGGTCGTCGGCATCACGGCGCCCCACGAGCCGCGCGATGCCGGCCTCGGCCGCCGCCCGGGTGTCGGAGCATGCGGCGAAGAACGCCGCCCACTCCGCCAGCTCTGGCGCGACCTCGGCGAGCAACTGCCAGACGTTGCGCGTGGACCCGCGGCGCGGCGCCGGACGGGCGTGCACCGCGAGCACGGCAGCCGCGGCCCGGAGCGCGGCGAGGTAGGCCGCGGGATAACGGAGCAGCGGCTCCTCCGTGCGATGGGCCTCGGCCAGCCCGTCGGTCGCCTGGCGGAGCAGCCCCAGCGCTGCGCGCGAGGTGGGCGCCGGGGGCGGCGGCCCGGCGGAGGCCCGCTGCGGCCCCCGCGGGTGCGGCACCCGCGCGGTGGTGATGGTCATCGTCGCCTCCCCGAGCCTTGTCGTTCCGTGAGCCCTTGTCATTCCGTCACCCGCACCAGATCCCAGACGCCGGGCCCGGCGCGCATCCGCAGCACGAACTCGCGCGCCGGTGCCTCCGGCTCTGCCGCCGACCGCGCCTCCACGCGCCAGCAGCGCAGCCGATCGCCACCGACGGGCATCGGCGACGGGAACGGCCACGGCGACTCCTCGATCCAGCGCTCGTGGACGTCGGTGACCAGGTAGCGCGTGCCCCGCCGGACGGGACGGCGCTCGAACTCGACCGGCTCGCCGTCCTGCCACCGCACCTGGATCGGCGTCGGCCGGCGCGACCCGAACACCCGACCGAAAGCACTCATCCGACTACGCTCCTCCCGCCCAGCAGCGGCACCGGGCTGCCGGTGGCGGGACGCTTCCCCCGCCCCACCACCGACGCCGGAGGATCGAACACATGTTCGATCCATCTCCAGTAGAGCGCTCTTGACCTCCCCCGTCAAGTCGCCGGTCCAACCGGAGCGGCGCGGGTGCGGTCCCCATGGTGTGATGGACGGGTGACAAGGGCTCCGGCACATCAGCTGATTCAGCTCGGTCCGGATGATCTCGCCGACCGACTCGCCGAAGCACTGCACGTGTACGTGACCGCGATGGGCTACCCCCACAGCACCGCACGGCACCGGCGCACGCTCTGGCTCGATCACTCCCGCAGGCCCGGCTGGCGCGCGGTGGGGTGGTTCGACTCCACCGGGGCGCTGCTCGGCATCGCCTACGGCTACACCGGGGGCCCGGGGCAGTGGTGGTTCGAGGAGGTCCGCCGCGGGATCTCCGCCGAGGGTCCCGAGGCCCACATCTGGCTGCGCGACTACTTCGAGCTGACGGAGCTCCACGTCCACCCCGACGCCCAGGGCCACGGGCTCGGCGAGCGCCTGCTGCGGGCCCTCCTCGCCCTCACCGACCGGCCGCGGGTGCTGCTCTCCACGCCCGAGTACGGCACCGAGCCGCCCGGCCGGGCGTGGCGGCTCTACCGGCGCACCGGCTTCCGTGACGTGCTGCGCAACCATCGCTTCACCGGCGACTCCCGCCCGTTCGCGGTGCTCGGCCGCGAACTCCCCATGTCCCCGGTCAGGTAGCCGGAGCGACGGGGCCGCCGGTTGTGGCACACCGGGGTGGCACGATGTCCGCCGTGCCGACGTCGACCGCTGCCCGCCGCCGCGTCCTGCCGTTGCTGCTGCTCGCCCTGCTGGTGGCCGCCAGTCTGCTGAGCGGCTGCGCGCGGGTCCGTGCGGCGCTCGCCGTGCAGCCCGACGACACCGTCACCGGCGAGATCCTCATCGCCACCCCCGAGAAGAGCGCCGACGACCCCGGGCCCACGATCACGATCCCGTCCGAGCTGGAGTCCGACGTCGACGTGTCGCCGTACCGTCAGGACGGCTACGCCGGGTCGGTGCTGCGGTTCTCCGGGCTCACCTTCGCCCAGGTCGCGAGCCTCACGCAGGTGGCGGGCCCCGCGGGCAACGCGGTGAAGTTCGACATGCGCCGGGTGGGCAGCCGGGTGCTGCTGGGCGGCGCCGTCGATCTCACCACCGTGCCGGTCGACCGGGCCGACTTCCAGCTGAAGATCGGGTTCCCCGGCCAGGTCGTCGACACCAACGGCGACATCGACGACAGCACCGTGAGCTGGACGTTCGTGCCGGGCGAGGTCGGCGACACCAACGCGGTGGTCGCGTTCGCCGACCCCAACGCGCCCTCGGCGGTCAACTGGACGATCGGGCTGGGCGCCATGGTGGCGCTTGCCGGTGCGGCGGTGGTGGTGCTCGCCCGCCGCACCCGCAACCCTCCGGTCACCCCTGGACGGTGACGGCGTGGCGCTGGGCCGCCAGCCCGAGCCGCCGCACCAGCTCCACCGTGGCGGTCGACCTGTTCAGCGTGTAGAAGTGCAGGCCCCGCACCCCCTCGTCGAGGAGGCGTGCGCACATCTCCGACGTGACGTCCATGCCGGCGGCCCGGAAGGCCGCGGGGTCGTCGGAGTAGCGCTCCAGGCGCTTGGTCAGCGCCGGCGGCACCGGTGCACCGGAGAGCTCCGGCCCGCGCCGCAGGGTGCGCACGGTGGTGAGCGGCATGATGCCGGGAAGCAGCGGAGCGTCGCAGCCGGCACCGGCGAGCCGGTCGCGCAGCCGGAGGAACCCCTCCGGCTCCAGGAACAGCTGACTGATCGCGAAGTCGGCGCCCGCCCGGATCTTCGCCAGCAGCCGCGTGAGGTCCGACTCGAGGTCGGGCGAGCGCGGGTGGCCGTAGGGGAACGCCGCGACACCCACGCAGAAGTCGCCGAGGCGGCGCACCAGCGTGACCAGCTCGTCGGCGTAGGTCAGGCCCTCGGGATGGGCCACCCACTCCCCGAGCGGGTCGCCGGGCGGGTCGCCGCGCACCGCGAGGATGTTCGAGATGCCGGCCGCGGCGTAGGCCCCGATCACCTGCCGCAGCTCGCTCACCGAGTGCGACACCGCGGTGAGGTGGGCCATCGGGACGAGCGTGGTGTCGGTGGCGATGCGGGCCGTGGTCCGGATCGTCCTGTCGCGGCTGGACCCCCCGGCGCCGTAGGTGACGGAGACGAAGGCGGGGTCGAGCGGCTCGAGCCTGCGGACGGCGCGCCACAGCTCGGCCTCACCGGCCTCGTCCTTCGGCGGGAAGAACTCCACCGAGAAGACGGGACGGTCGCCGCTGATCCTTTGGGTGACCTTCACAGGTTCAGCCTACGGCCGGCGGCGTCGTCGGCGCGCCGCACCGTGCCGACGCCGTTACGCTCCATTCGTGCCTTGCTCACCAGCACATCTGCCTCCCCGATGCCGCGGCGCGATCGGGCCGGGCCCATCGAGGTCCCCCAGGTGACCCGTACCGGAGCCCTCGACACCGAGCGCGACCCCTTCGGGGCCGAGGCTCGGGCCGTCGACCACCTGCTCGACGACACCGGTCTCGTCGTGGCCGTCGAGGCCGCACTCGCCGCGTTCCTCAGGTCGCGCACGACCGACGCCACTGCCATCGACCCCGCGTTCGCCGATGCCACCGACGCGCTCGTCGAATTCGTCCTCCAGGGAGGCAAGCGCATCCGGCCGACGTTCGCCTGGTGGGGCTGGCGCGGCGCGGGCGGGGCGGTCGACTCACCCGAGGCGGTCTCCGTGCTCCGCGCCGTCAGCGCGCTGGAGCTGATCCAGGCCTGCGCACTGATCCACGACGACCTGATGGACGCCTCCGCCACCCGACGGGGCCGCCCGACCGTGCACGTCGAGTTCGCCCGCCGGCACGTCACCGCAGGCTGGACCGGACAGCCGGCGCGGTTCGGCGCAGCCGCGGCGATCCTCCTCGGCGACCTCGCCCTCGCGTGGGCCGACGACATGCTGCGCGCCGCGGGTCTACCACCGTCCGCTCTGCTGCGCGCCGCGCCGCCGTGGCAGGCGATGCGCACCGAGATGCTCGGCGGGCAGTACCTCGACGTGCTGCACCAGGCCACCGGCGACACCTCCACCCGCGCCGCGCTCCAGATCGACCGCTACAAGACCGCCGCGTACACCGTCGAACGGCCGCTGCACCTCGGCGCGGCACTCGCCGACGGCCGCCCGGAGCTGATCTCCGCGTACCGGCGCTTCGGTGCCGACATCGGCGTTGCCTTCCAGCTCCGCGACGACCTGCTCGGCGTCTTCGGCGATCCCGCCGTCACGGGCAAGCCCGCGGGCGACGACCTGCGGGAGGGCAAGCGCACCCTCTTGGTCGCGGTCGCCGTGGAGCGGGCAGAGAAGCGGGGACAGCGGGCCGCGCGCGACGCAGTGACCGCGGCCGTCGGTGATCCGAACCTCGATGCGGCCGGGGTCGCCCGGATCCGCGACCTGCTCACCGACCTCGGGGCCGTGCAGACGATCGAACACCGGATCGCAGCCCTCACCGGCTCCGCACTCGACGCACTCTCGGCGGTCGAGATCGACGAGCCTGCGGCCACCGAACTGGTCGCCCTCGCCGAGCTCGCCACCCGGAGGAGGAGTTGACGCGCACGGTCCCCGGGCCGAGCGATCACGTCGTCGTGGTGGGTGCCGGCCTGTCCGGACTGAGCGCCGCCCTGCACCTGCTCGGCGCCGGGCGCAGCGTCACGATCCTCGAACGGGCGGAGCACCCCGGAGGACGCGCGGGCAGGCTCGACCTGCACACGGAGCGCGGCACCTACCAGGTGGACACCGGCCCCACCGTGCTCACGATGCCCGACCTGCTCGACGAGACGTTCGGCGCGGTCGGCGAGAAGCTCAAGGAGCGCCTGGACCTCGTCGAGCTCGACCCGGCCTACCGCGCTCACTTCGCCGACGGCTCCACCATCGACGTCCACACGGACGGCGCTGCGATGGAGGCCGAGGTCCGAAGGGTCTGCGGGCCCAGGTCGGCGGCGGGCTACCGGCGCACCCGCGAGTGGCTCACCCGGCTCTACGACGCGGAGATCAACTCCTTCATCGGCGCCAACCACGACTCGCCGCTCGACCTGCTCGGCCCCGACCTCGTCCGGCTCGCGGCTCTGGGCGGGTTCGGACGGCTCGGCCCGCGTGTGGCCCGCATGCTGCCCGACGAGCGGCTGCAGCGGATCTTCTCGTTCCAGGCGCTGTACGCGGGTGTGCCGCCACACCTCGCCATGGCCGCGTACGGCGTCATCGCGTACATGGACACGATCGGGGGAGTTTTCTTCCCCCGCGGCGGCATGCGGCAGGTGGCGCAGGCACTCGCCGACGCCGCAGTGGCCGCGGGGGCAAAGATCCACTACGGCCGCTCCGCCACCGGCCTGGAACGTCGTGGCGGCCGGGTCACCGCCGTCCGGCACGCCTCGACCGAGCAGCCGGAGGGCCGGACGGAGCGGCTCGCCTGCGACGCGGTGGTGCTCACGCCGGATCTGCCGGCAGCGCGCCGGATCATCGGGCGCACCCCGCGGCGCGTGGTGCCGTTGCGCCACTCTCCCAGCGCCGTGGTGCTGCACGCGGGGCTCACGCGCAGGCGCCCCGAACTCGCCCACCACACGATCTCCTTCGGCACGGCATGGCGGCGCACCTTCCGCGAGATCATCGACGACGGCCGGCTGATGAGCGACCCGTCGTTGCTGGTCACCCGGGCCACCGCCACCGACCCCGACCTCGCGCCCGCCGGCTGTGACCTGCTGTTCGTGCTCGCCCCGTGCCCCAACACCGACCGCGCCGCGGTGGACTGGGCCCGGGTCGGCCCGGCCTACCGCGACGAGCTGCTCGGCGTCCTCGAGGCCCGTGGCCACCCCGGCCTCGACGGGCTCGCAGGCGACATCGAGGTCTCACGCCTGGTGACCCCGGCCGACTGGGCGGGCGCCGGGCTCGCCGCGGGCACGCCGTTCTCGCTCGCCCACACCGTCGCCCAGACCGGCCCCTTCCGGCCCCGCAACCTCGTCCGCGGCCTGACCAACGTGGTGCTGGCGGGCTGCGGCACCACCCCGGGCGTCGGAATCCCGCCCGTCCTGATCTCCGGACGGCTCGCAGCCCAGCGGATCACGGGCCCGGCCAGGCGTGCTCGCAGGGTCCCCACCGGCGCCTGACAGGGGTCATGCGAGCATGGATCGCGTCATGAAGCCACCATCATCGGTCGACGGATCGACGCTGCCCGAGGCGCTGCCGGACGCAGCGCCCGCGGAGCGCGCATCGGCGTCAGTAGTAGCGCCGGCAGAGGGCGTAGCGGCACCGGGCGGGGGCACGGCGGAGCGGGAGCCACTGGCACCCGAGATCGCGCCGGCGTCCGGATCCGCGTGGCGCGCCCGCCTGGGCAACCCCCCGCGACGGCCACTGCTGCTCGGGCTGGCCGGATCCGTGATGATGGTGATCGGCGGGTACGGGGCGGGCGGGGTGCTCGTCCGCGACCCGTTGCTCACCAACTCCCCGCTCGGCTTCTGGCGCTACGGGCACGGGCGCGAGCTCGCCACCGTGCTCATCTACATCGGCGTCGCCCTCATGCTGTGGGCATGGGTCCAACTGGGCCGCGACGTCCTCGCACGCCGCGTCGGCGGGCGCGCCGTGCTCACGATCGCGATGGCATGGACCGTGCCGGTGCTGTTCGCACCGCCGCTGTTCACCCGCGACATCTTCAGCTACCTCGCGCAGGGCGGACTGTCGCTCGCCGGGTTCGACCCGTACGCGGTGGGCCCGGACGCGATGCCGGGTATCTGGACCGACAACGTCCACTACTTCTGGCAGGACACCCCGGCGCCCTACGGGCCGCTGTTCATCCTTCTCGCGAAGGCGGTGGCCTGGGCCACCGGCGACAACATCATCTTCGGCGTCGTGCTCATGCGGCTCGCGCTGCTGCCGGGGCTGCTCCTGTTGGTGTGGGCGCTGCCCGAGCTCACCCGCCGCCTCGGCGGCCGCGTACCCGTCGCACTGTGGATCGCCGTCGCCAACCCGGTGATGGTCATCCACATGATCGGCGGCGGCCACAACGACCTTCTGGTGGTCGGGCTGCTCGCCGCGGGCTCGCTGGTCGCACTGCGCGGCAAACCGGCGGCCGGGATCGCGCTCGTCACCGGGGCGATGGCGGTGAAGGCCAGCGCAGGCGTCGCACTGCCGTTCCTCGTGCTCGTGTGGGCGGCCCGGCTTCCGGGCACACGCACCGCACGCATCGTGAAGGCCACCGCGGCGGGCGTCGGCGTGTTCGTCGTGGTGTTCGCCGCCTGCACCTTTGCGGCGGGAGTGAGCCTCGGGTGGCTACCCGCCCTGAGCGCCCCGTCCATGATCGTGAACTGGATGTCGTTCCCGACGGGTGCGGGCGAGTTCCTGCACGCCCTCATCGGGCTCGCGGCGCCGACCGTCCCGAAGCAGCCGTTCATCAACGTCGGCCGCGTCATCGGGGCGATCGTCCTGGTCTGGATCGCCGTGCGGCAGTGGCTGGCGGCCCGCGACGGCGGCCCGGACGCCGTCCACCGCGCCGGGATCGTGCTGCTGGCCGTCGCCGTGCTCTCGCCCGCCACCCTCCCGTGGTACGTGAGCTGGGGAATGGCGATCCTGGCGATGGTCGCCTGGTCGCCCCGCGGGCTCGCCTGGGTGGTGTTCTGCTCGCTGATGCTGGTGATCGTCTACTACCCCAACGGCGAGGACGCCCTCTACAACTGGCCCTACCTCGCGGGATGCGCGCTGGTGGCAGCGCTCGCCGCTGTGTCGCTACTGCGTCCCGACCCACTGCGGCTCGCCGCGGGGGCCCGCTCCCGCAAGCCACGGGAGGTCGTGCCGATCACCGTTCCGGCCGCCCCCGCAGCCGCAGTACCGGCCGCCGGTGCCGAGCGCCGGACGGGCTGAGCTCGACGCCGCCGGGATCACCGACCCGGGTCTGCGAGCCGCCTACTCCCGCTGCCGAGACCTCAACGCGCGGCACGGCCGCACCTACTTCCTCGCCACCCGGCTCCTGCCTCGCGAGCGCCGCCCCGCCGTACACGCCCTCTACGGCTTCGCCCGGCACGCCGACGAGATCGTCGACGACCTGGGCGACCAACGGCCTGCCGAGGAGAAAGCGGCCCTGATCGACGCGCTGTCCGCGGAGCTGGAGATCGCCCTCGCGGGCGGGGCGACCGACCAGGCCGTGCTCATCGCCCTCGCCGACACCGCCCACCGCTACGACATCGAGGGGCGCCACTTCATCGACTTCATGCGGTCGATGCGAATGGACACGCAGGTCAGCGGCTACGCCACGTTCGAGGAGCTCGACGTCTACGTGCACGGCTCCGCGGCCGTGATCGGACTGCAGATGCTGCCGATCCTGGGCACGATCGTGCCGCGCGCCGAGGCCGAGCCGGCCGCCGCCGCGCTCGGCGTTGCGTTTCAGATCACGAATTTCCTTCGCGACGTCGGGGAGGACCTCGATCGGGGCCGGCTCTACCTCCCCGCCGACGAGCTCGCCGCGTTCGGGGTGGATCGCGAGCTGCTCACCTGGTGCCGCCGCACACGCAGGCACGACCGCCGCGTGCGCCGGGCGCTGGCGCACCTCGTGGCCCACACGCGCGCGATCTACCGACGTGCTGCTCCGGGCGTCGCGATGCTCGAACCGGTGTCCCGGGCCTGCATCGCGTGCGCGTTCAGGCTGTACCGGGGCATCCTCGACGAGATCGAGGCGGCCGACTACGACGTGCTGCACCGCAGAGTGACCGTCTCCAACCGCACACGCGCCGCGGTGGCGGTGCCGGGGATGCTGCGCGCCGTGCTCGCGCGGGCGCGTTCCTGAGCCTGCCGTACGACCCTGTCAGAACGCCATCGCCTGGGCGCGGCGCTTGACCTCACGGTGGCGGCCCGCACGCAGCGACGCCACCGGTGTGCCCGGCAGCGAGTCGTCCTCGGTGAACAACCACCGCAGGATGTCCGAGTCCGAGTAACCGCCGTCGCGCAACACCGTGATCGTCCCGGACAAGCCCTTGACCACGGCGTCGTCCTCGTCGAGGAAATCGGCGGGTACAACGACCTCGCCATCACGACGGAAGGACAGGAGCTGGCCATCGCGCACCAACTGGTGCACGCGGGAAACGGGCTGGTTGAGTCTCTGGGCGACCTCCGCGACGGGCAGCGTCGCCACGACCTCGGAGAGCACGGACACGTCGTTCACGAGGAACCACGATGCCACAGGCGCGGTAGGTCCGGCACCACCGTACGCGGACGGTACCGTCTTAGTGTGAACGCCCCGCCGGCCGCGCTGCTCGACGCGCGGTACCAGGTCGGCCCGGTGCTCGCCCGTGGTGGCATGTCCACCGTCTACCGGGGTACCGACACCCGTCTGGACCGCCCTGTCGCGATCAAGGTGATGGAGTCGCGACTAGCGTCCGACCCGGCGTTCCGGGCACGTTTCGAGCGTGAGGCCCGCTCCGCGGCGCGGATCGACCACCCCGCGGTCGTCGACGTGCACGACCAGGGCGACCACATGGGCGTCGACGGGCCGGTGCTGTTCCTCGTGATGGAGCTCGTGGACGGCGGCACGCTGCGCGACGTTCTGCAGGCACGGGGAGCGCTCGGCGTGCCGGCAGCGCTGGCGGTCATGGAGCCGGTGCTGGCCGGGCTCGCCGAGGCACACCGGCTCGGGCTCGTCCACCGTGACGTCAAGCCGGAGAACGTGCTCATCAGCTACACCGGCGAGGTCAAGGTCGCCGACTTCGGGCTCGTCACGGCCGCCGCGCAGGCCGGCGCCAGCCACGCCGGCTACATCCTGGGCACCGTCAACTACTTGTCCCCCGAGCAGGTCACCACGGGCGCGGCCGACTCGCGCAGCGACGTCTACGCGGCCGGCGTGCTGCTCTACGAGCTGCTCACGGGCGCACCACCCTTCTCGGGCGACACGGCGCTCTCGGTGGCGTACCGGCACGTCAACACCGACGTGCCGGCGCCGTCACTGATCGCCGGGGACGTGCCTCCCGAGCTCGACGACCTCGTGCTGCGCGCCACCCGCCGCGATCCGGCCGCCCGTCCCCCGGACGCCGCGGCGATGCTCGCCGAGCTGCGCCGGGTGGCGGTGCAGCTCGAGGTGCCGCGGGTGCCGCCGCCGGTACCGCCACAGCGCTCCCTGGAGGACCAGGACACGCTGCCCGCCATGCCGCAGCACGTGCCCAGCGGCGCCGGTGCCGCGCTTCCTCCGGGCGCGGGCAAGCGCACCGGCACCCGGATGATGCCGCGGTCCGAGGAGGCGGAGCACCTGGCCACGCCGGGCGGTCCCCCGTCTCACCTGCGCGCCCGGCGGCGCAGCCGACGCATCTTCGCCATCTGGGTGGCGGTGGTGCTCGTGCTCGCCCTGCTCGTGGGGGTGACGGCCTGGTGGCTCGGCAGCGGCCGGTGGACGGCCATGCCGTCCCTGGTGGGCCTGCAGCAGGCCACGGCGCAGCAGTTGCTCAGCGAGTCCGACCTCGTCGCGAGCATCAAGACGGCCCGCGACAACACGCAGCCCGAAGGTGCCATCACGGCCACCGATCCGCAGCCGGATGCCCGGTTGCTGCGGGGCAGCATCGTGGTGATCACGGTCTCCTCCGGTAGGCCCACCGTGCCCGCCGTCGCTCCCGGCACTGCCGTCGCGGCTGCCGAACAGGCCCTGCGCGACGGCGATCTCACCCCGGTGCGGTCCACCGAAGCCGACCAGTTCAGCGCCACTGTGCCGGCCGGCGCTGTCGTCGGCACGAACCCCGCCGCCGGCACCGCCCTTCCGATCGGCGCACCCGTCACGCTGGTGCTCAGCCGCGGCCCCGAGCCACCGGACGAGGACCAGGTGGAGGTGCCGTTCGTCATCGGGGAGCGGTATGACGACGCCTCCGACAAGCTCGACGACGTCGGACTGGACTCCGACCAGCACTCCCGGTTCTCCGACGAGCGGGGTCGCTCCCGCGTGATCGGCCAGGACCCGAGCGCCGGCACGCTGGTGGACAAGGGCAGCACGATCACCCTGGAGACGTTCTGAGCCCCCCGCGAGTCGCCCGCATCCCGTGCGCGACTCGCGGGGGTTCGGATCAACCGCGGAGCATCTCCGCCACGAGGAACGCCAGCTCCAGCGACTGCTGCGTGTTCAGGCGGGGGTCGCAGGCCGTCTCGTAGCGTCCGGCGAGGTCGGCGTCGGAGATCTCCTGCGCGCCCCCGAGACACTCCGTGACGTCCTCGCCCGTGACCTCCACGTGGATGCCACCGGGGTGGGTGCCGAGCGCCCTGTGCACCTCGAAGAAGCCCTGCACCTCGTCGACGATCCGGTCGAAGTGGCGTGTCTTGTAGCCGGTGGTGGACTCGACGGTGTTGCCGTGCATCGGGTCGCACTGCCAGATGACCTTGTGGCCCGACGCCTCCACCTTCTCGACGATCGGCGGCAGCACGTCGCGGACCTTGCCGTTGCCCATCCGGCTGACGAGGGTGAGCCGTCCGGGTGTGCCGTGCGGGTCGAGCCGCTCGACGTACTCGACGGCGTGCTCCGGCGTGGTGGTGGCGCCGATCTTGAGCCCGATCGGGTTGGACAGCAGCTCCGCGAACGCGATGTGAGCGCCGTCGAGCTGGCGGGTGCGCTCCCCGACCCACAGGAAGTGAGCCGAGAGGTCGTAGAGCCGCGGCTCGGGGCCGGTGGTGTCCATCCGCAGCATGGCCCGCTCGTAGTCGATGAGCAGGGCCTCGTGGCTCGCGTAGAACTCGACGCTGTGCAGGTTGTGGTCGTCGACCCCGCAGGCGTCCATGAACCGCAGCGCCCGCTCGATCTCCGCCGCGATGGTCTCGAACCGCTCCCCCGCAGGCGAGGTGCGCACGAAGTCCTTGTTCCAGTCGTGCACCATCGTCAGGTCCGCCATGCCCGTGGCGGTGAGCGCCCGCACGAGGTTCATCGCCGCGCTCGCGTTGGCGTAGGCCCGGACCATGCGGGACGGATCCGGCACGCGGGCGGCCGGGTGGGCGACGATCGAGTTGACGATGTCACCGCGGTAGGAGGGCAGCCCCAGAGCGTCGACGGGCGCGCTGCGCGGCTTGGCGTACTGCCCCGCGATCCGCCCCACCTTCACCACGGGCAGCGAGGCGCCGTAGGTGAGGACGATGGCCATCTGCAGGAGCGTGCGGATCGTGGCCCGGATGTGCGGCTCGGTGTTGTCGACGAAGGTCTCGGCGCAGTCGCCGCCCTGGAGCAGGAACGCCTCGCCGCGGGCGACCTGGGCGAGCCGCTCCTGGAGGCGGTCGACCTCGGGGGGCAGCGTGACCGGCGGCACGCTCTCGAGCACGGTGCGGACGTGCGCGACGTGCTCGCTGTCGGGCCAGTCGGGCTGCTGAGCGGCGGGCCGGTCGAGGGCGTCGTCAAGGCGAGCACGCAGCTCGGCGGGCAGGGGCGGCAGCTCGGGCAGCACTTCGACCGGGGCGTCGACGGTCCAGTTCACACCCAGCAGGGTAGCCGTGCCCACGGCAGCCGGACCGCGGGAGCCACCGACCCGAACGGCCTCAGGAAGCGGCAGCCGATCCGTTCGGCCGCGCGCCGGATGAGCGCCGATACGGCCGAACTGTTGCGTGGGTCACCCGAACGGCGCGGTTCCCGGGCGAGTGATCAGGGCACTTAGCGGTATGTCAACTCTACTGTGGATCATCGCCGTGGTTCTGGTGATCGCCGGCGTGCTCGCGATCCTTCGTAAGCAGCTCATCTGGGGAATCGTGCTCATTATCGTCGGCCTGCTCGTCGGGCCCGGTGGCGTCAGCATCTTCACTTAATGCCGAGAGCACGTATCGGTGGCCGCTCGCTGATGGTCAGCGGGCGGCCACCGCCGACTCGATCGCTTCCCACCGCTTCGCGTTCAGGCGGGCGTCGGCCAGTGCGTCGTGTGCGTCGGAGGTGGGCGGCGGGAGCGGGGGACGTCCGGCGTCCTCCCAGCGCTGCCGGAGTTCACGGGTGAACCGGGGCAACGCGCGCGGCAACGCCGGCATCGCGCCCCACAGCTGGCAGAGCGCCACGTGGTCGTACGCGGCGATCCAGGCCCAGAGCTCGACGTCGCCCGGCGCTGAGGTCAGGAACTCCAGCAGGTCGGCGCGCAGCCGGGCGCGTGAGCGCCAGGCCTGATCCGCCGGGGACGGGAGCTTGGGTAGGACGTGAGCCCGCACCCAGTCGCCCGCCCGGGATGGGTCGAACTCCGTGGACACGGCGTAGAACTCGCGACCGTCCTCTCCGACCACGCCGATCGACACCAGGTCGATCGTCGTGCCGTCCTCGATGAACTCGCAGTCGTAGAAGAAGCGCATATCCGTCCTGTTCCCGCTGGTCGACACACGACCGGCCACGTTCGGTCCGCACCGGACGGGCGTGCCGGGCCGTGCCGGCGGGCGCCAGGCGGCCCGGTCGTTCCGAGCGGGGCATCGATGACTGTATGTGGCGGTTCGTGATCGCTGCCGCCGAGTGTCCCGACCGGCACACCAAGATGCCGCCGGACGACAGACGCGTCAGCGGGTCCCCGACGTCCCTGCGCCCGGCCGGGGAGTGGTGGTACGGGGCTGCGTCTGGAACAAGGGCGGGCGTCGTGTGGTGGTTCTCGGGGTGGTGGTAATTCGTGGGGTCTGGCTCGCCGTCGTCTGGGGCGGCGCAGCAGTGGTGGTGACCGGAGGAGGCGGCGGGGGCGGAGCCGGCTGCTGCGGGGTGGGGCTGGGAGGGGCCGGGCGCCTGACCTTGGTCGCCACCACGGCGGCTCGCTCCGTCTCCGGCTCCGGCTTCGCGGTCGGCTCCGCGGGTGGCGGGGCATCCGTGGTTGCCTGCGGCACGGCCGCATAGGTGGAAGGAACGGAGGCGAGAAGCGGCTTCTCGGGGCCGCGCACGGAGGCCGACCACGCCGTGGTGCCGCCGACGACCACCACCGCGACCACGCCGAACACCGCCCATGGCGCCATCCTGCGGATCCAGCTCTGCGGCGGGGCCGGTGGCGGGCTCGTCACCACCTGGACGTGTGAGGTGGGTATGTCGTCGAGGCGGACGATTGACGTCGGTGAGTCGTCGCCGGAAGAAGGGGCGTTGTCCCGTCTGACCACATTGACCCATCGCGGCACCGGGCAAGGGTATTACACCGATTGCTGGAGCTTCGTCCAAGTGGGTGTAACCGACACGGCCTAGCTCGCGCGAGCTTTCGGAAGGCCGTCTCCGGAGTGGCCGTCCGCGCTCGATTCCTGGGGATCCGCGAGCTTCGCCTTGGCCGCTCGTTCCTTGACGGACGCCGCGTACATGTCGACGTAGGTCTGCCCCGATAGCTCCATGAGGGCATACATGATCTCGTCGGTCATCGAGCGCTCGATGAATCGATCGCCCGCCATCCCCGCGTAACGGGAGAAGTCGAGCGGCTCCCCGATCTTGATGTGCACCTTACGCGGGCGCCACATTCTCGAACCGATCGGATTGACCTTGTCCGTGCCGATCATGGCCACCGGAATGACGGGGACGGCAGCCTCCAGCGTCATCCTGGCGATGCCCGTCTTCCCCTTGTAGAGACGCCCGTCGGGCGACCGCGTGCCCTCGGGGTAGATCCCGAGCAGCTTGTCCTCGCGCAGCAGCCGCACCGCGGTGTCCATCGCCGCCTGCGCGGCGGAACCCCCGGACCGGTCGATCGGCACCTGGCCGACACCGGAGAAGAACATCTTCTTCATCCGGCCGACGAGTCCCGGCTGGATGAAGTACTCGCGCTTGGCGAGGAACGTGATCCGTCGCGGGACGAGCAGCGGGAGGAAGAACGAGTCGACGACGGCGAGGTGGTTGCTGGCGAGGATGGCGCCGCCGCGCTCCGGGACGTTCCCGACTCCCTCGATGGTCGGCCGGCAGAAGAGCCGCAGCAGAGGACCGAGGAGCACGAACTTGGACCACCAGTACAGCACCTGGGCGTGCCCCCTCCACCTCGACGGCGTCAGCCTACGGACGCGCGTCACACGGCGACAACGGGCTCTGTCGATCGCACCGAACCGGGGAGCGCGCTTCTCCTCTTCCTCGCGCCGGCATGTCAGGATGGTGAGCACAGCGGGGGGCTTGGATGCGGGCCGCAGGTCGAAAGGAGGCCGCGTGGACCGGGATCCCGACGAGCGCGCGCAGCCCGACGGTGGCGGTCGGACGCCGGACGAGTTCGACGCGATCGTGGCGGAGTTGCGTCGTGATGGTCACGTGCCCGAATGGCCCGCTGCCCCGGAGCCGGCGGGGTCGCTGTTCGAGTCCCGGCCCGTCCCGACGCCGGAGCCTGCCCCCGCTGCCGACGACGAGCACTTCGTCCCGCCGGAGCCGCCCCCGCTGCCGCGGCTCGGGCCGCCCGCGATCGTCGGTCTGGTCCTGCTCGGCCTCGGTCTCGTGCTGGTCGTGGCCCCCGACTGGATCGGGGTCCCCTCGCTCTACGGGCTGCCGCTCGGACTCGTCGCGCTCGCTGCCGGGATCGGCTGGCTCGTGCTGCGGCTGTGGCCGGACCCACCCGGTACGGAGCAGGACGAGGGCGACGACGGCGCCGTGGTCTGACGCCCGGCCGGACCGCCGGGCGCGACCGCTCAGGAAAGCACGACCTCGCGCGCGAGCTGTGCCGCGCCCACCACAGCGGCCGCTTCGCCGAGCTGGGCGGTGCGGATCCTCGCGAGCGGGCGACGTCCACCCCCCGTGACGGTGGCGGCGTAGTGCTCGCGGGCCTCGTCGAGGAACAGCGGGGCCGACTCCGACACCCCACCCCCGATCACCACGAGCTCCGGGTCGAACACGTCCGCCACCAGCGCGAGCCCCTCCCCCAGCCACCGGGCGAGCTCGTCCATGGCGGCGCAGGCCACCGGGTCACCGTCGCGGGCGGCGGCAGCCACCCGCTGGCCCGTGACGCGTCCGGGGTCGCCTGCGACGAGCCTACGCAGCACCGGTGAGCGCCCCGGGTCTCGCGCCAGCAGCTCGACGGCGGTGGTGGCCAGCGCCGTGCCGCTGCAGTACCGCTCCCAGCAGCCGTTCTTGCCGCAGGGGCACGGACGGCCGTCCGGCACCACACGCAGGTGCCCCAGTTCGGGAGCCACCCCGAAGGCGCCGCGGTAGAGCTGCCCGTCGATGAGCAGGGCCGACCCGATGCCGGTGCCCAGCGCGACGAACACCGTGGTGGCCGCGCCGGATGCCGCCCCGAAGTGGCGCTCGGCCAGCGCAGCCGCGTTGGCGTCGTGCTCGACGACGACGGGCAGCCCGACACGTTCGGCGATCCGGTCGGCGACAGGGGCGTCGCGCCAGGACAGGTGCGGGGCGAACCGGACCCCGCGCCGGTCCGGCGTCACGAACCCGGCCAGGGCGAGCCCCACGGCCCCGATCCGGTACCGGCCGGCCAGCTCAGTGATGACGCCGGCCAGCGCCGCCTCCAGCGCCGCCTCACTCCGCGGGGTCGGAGTGCGAGCAGTGTCGTGAACGTTCCCCTCGGCGTCGACGACGCCGGCCCGCACACTCGTTCCCCCGACATCGACACCAACAGTCAGCACAGGAGCAGACACAGCCACCCGGGGAGTCTCCCGCCGGCGGTCATCCGGCCTCCTGCCCACGATCGATCGGAATGTGCTGCACCCGCCGTTCCGGCTCGGCCGGCTCGGGATCGGGCGGTCCACCGGAGCTCGCCGGTGCACCTTCCTCGAGCGCTGCCCTCAGCACCGCGAGCAGCCCCGCGGCGTGCGTGGCGAGCCGTCCCGCGAGCTCGGGGTGGTCGCCCCGCAACGCGGCGAGAAGGGCGCACACCGGGCAGTTCGCGCAGGTCTCGGGCGTCCGGCCGGTCGGTTCGACGCGCAGCCGCTCCACCAGGGGCTCGACCTTGCCGAGCGCGCTCAGTGCGAACGCACGCAGCTCGGCGCTGAGCCCGCTGTGGTCGCCGCAGCCTCCCGTGCCGGTCACCGGAACCAGACCGCAGGGTCGGGGGTGAACGCCACCCGCAGATCATCGCCGGAGAGGCGGGCGCCGCTCACGGTGCACCGGCGCAACACCGACGGCAGCGCGACCATGCGGCGCGTGCCGCCCGCGGTGACGGCGAGGTCGTCGTCGACGCGGCTGAGGTCGAGCGCGCCGACACCGGCGCCCGGGAGGTGCATCACGAGCTCGAACTCGGAGTCGAGCGACTTGCCCTGTCCGGCCGTGCGCTGCACCTGCAACAGCGGTTCGGGCGCCCCGCCCGCGGGTGGGACGGGATCGCTGGAGCCGTACAGGGACTGCGCCACCTCCAGCAGCGCCTCGACGCCGGTGGGCTCCTCAGCGGTGTGGACGGCGGTGCGAAGCGGCACCGGCACCGCGTCCAGCTCGGCGAGCACGGCCTGCTGCTCGGTGTGCCGGACGCGCAGCCACCGGGCGGCCGGTCCACGCAACGAGGACGGTGGCCGCGGCACGACCCGGTTGGCGACCAGCCCGTCGACGTGCAGCCCGTGCAGGGCGAGCGCGGTGAGCGTGCGGCGGGTCTCGGCGACCACCACGCGTTCCGGGGTGAGGACGAGCCGGATCGAGGTCCTGCGATGGTCGGCGAGCATCGTGCGCAAGCCGTCGAGCTGCTCGGCCAGCGTGTCGAGGGCGTCGATCGTGCGGTCCCAGGCCGACTGCGCCTCACGTCCCGCACCGGACAGGCCTGCGAGCAGGCCGCGCACGGCACGGCGGTGGGCCGGGAACAGCCGCTCCAGGTAGCCCGACATCGCCTCGGGCAGGGCGAGCAACCGCAGCGTCTCGGCCGTGGGTCCACAGTCGACGACCACGACCTCCCACGGCCCGGTCTCCGCCGCCCGGCGCACCTCGCCGAGGGCGAGCAGCTCCTCGACGCCGGGCAGCACCGTCAGCTCGTCGGCGACCAGCTCGTCGACGCCCGCCCCGGCCAGGAGCGTGCGTAGATGGGCCCGCAGGCCGGTCCAGGAGCCGTCGAGCAGCGCCCTGGTGTCGATGTGGGCCGCGGAGAGACCGGGTTCGAGCTCCAACGGTTCGCCGCTGAGCTCGACCGCCAACGCGTCGCCGAGCGAGTGCGCCGGATCAGTCGAGACGACCAATACCTTGCGACCCGCACGCGCGAGCAGCGCGGCAGTGGCCGCAGCGAGAGTCGTCTTCCCGACGCCCCCCTTGCCCGTGAACATGACGACGCGCACGAGCCGGAGAGTAACCGCGAGATGGCCGACGACCAGTCACGGGGCGCTTTCAACCCGCCGCTTCAGCCCTTTGAGAGCGGTGTCGATGATCACCTTCTCGGCCTTGCGGCGCAACATTCCGATCATCGGGATGTTCAGATCAACAGCGAGGCTGTAGGTGACGGTCGTCTCAGATCCCGTCCCTACCACGGTATATGACCCGTTCTGGGCCTTCTGGATCTGGCCCTTCACCAGCGTCCAGCTCACGGACCTCGCATCGGGCGCCCACGTGTAGTCGAGTGTGTAGGAGTCCTTGATCGGGCCGGCGTCCATCGTGAACTTCACTCTTTCGGCGCGCCCGTTCGGGTCACTGCCGAGCACCTCGACGCTCTTCACCTGAGAAGCCCACTCCGGGTAGGCCGGGAAGTCGGCGATCACCGCCATGACGCGCTCCGGCGCCGCGGCAATGGTGATCGTGGATGTCGTAGCGTCGGCCATAGCGGCAGGCTACCGAAGGGCCTCGGGCAGATCCGAACATCGATACCGAAGGGTCGCTAAGCGGGCCCCAACATCGACACCGACGGGTCACCCAGCGGGCCCGAACATCACCTACCGCGACATCCGGGGATCACCAGCGCAGCACGTAGGGCACGCCGGTCCGGCGGAAGTGCCCGACGTTGACGCACTCGGTGCGGCCGACCCGCGCCCTGGGTGCCAGTGGCTGGTGGACGTGCCCGAACAGAGCGGCCCGCGGCCGGTCCCGGCGGACGACGTCGAGCAGCGCGGGTGCCGCGGCCTCGGGGCGGCGGGAGACCACGTCGTAGGCCAGCTCCGCAACCGAGGGCGGGATATGGCTGCACAGCACGTCGACAGTGTCCAAGGCGCGGACGGTGGCCGCGTACTCCTCGAAGGGCAGCAGGTGCGGCGTCCAGGGACCGCTGGAGAGCACCGTCTGCCCCGGTGGCAGCGGCACGCCACCGACGAACCCGATCCGCAGCCCGCCCACCGTGACCACGCGCCCGTCCGGCAGGTGGAGCCCGGGCCGCTCGTACTCCGGCCACAGCCGCGGGAGATCGACGTTGCCCGGGATGGCGTAGGTCGGCACGGTCATCGCCGCGAACAGCCGGTCGTACTGCTCACGCACGGCCTGCTCGAGCACGGCGTCGGCGTCGGCGATGCGCGACCACGCGTCCTTGACGTAGGCGACGAGCTCGCTGCGGGCACCGTTGGTGCGCAGATGAGCGAAGCGGATGCTCACCTCGGGGCCGAGGACACGCCCGAGAATTCCGGCGGCGGGGTTGCCGTAGTCGACGTAGTCGATGAGGTCGCCCAGCACGAGCAGCGCGTCGGCACCGTCCCCCGCCCGGGCCAGCGCTTCCACGTTGCCGTGCACATCGGACACCACGTGCACGCGCATGGTCGCCAACCTACGTCGGGGGCTCCCCCGGCGCGCGACCCGCCTCCAGCCTGTCCTTACAGGCGAACGCGATGGCCTTGGCCGCGCGCTGGCGCCTGCGGGCCTCCGCAGCGGCGCGGCGCGGCGACGCCGGGCGCGGCGTGCCGTCCGGTCCGGCCGGGTCGGCGCGCAGGAAGTAGTGCAGCACGGTCCCGTCGAGCACGGGCTCCAGCCAGACCTCCATGCTGCCGACGAGCGCGCCCTGCACCGTCCAGCGCACCCCCTCCGCACCGCGGTCGGTCATCACCTCGAGGCGCAGATCGGGCCACAGCACGGGCCACCGCGCCGGTTGGGCGAACTCGGCGGCCACCACTTCGGGCGCCACGGCGAGAAACGTCTCGTCCACCACGTCCACCGACGGCATGCACGCAGCGTGCCGGATCTGCCGCGGTATGCGCACTCGACCCTCCCTACGGGGGGATCTCACGGTAGGTTGCCGTGAACCACAGCCAGCGCAGGCCAGGAGGTCAACGACCGTGCGCGAGTACAGCGTCCCCGCAACCTTCCGGGTCGGTGAGAACGAGAACCTCGTCGACGCGGTCTACGACAACTCCGCACAGGACGCCGCGGCACCGGCCTTCCGCCGGCGGATCGACGGGGCATGGACCGACGTGTCCGCAAGACGGTTCGCGGACGAGGTCACCGCCATCGCGCAGGGCCTGATCGCCGCGGGCGTGCAGCAGGGCGACCGCGTGGCGCTGCTGTCGCGCACCCGGTACGAGTGGACACTCGTCGACTACGCGGTGCTGGCCGCGGGTGCGGTGACCGTGCCGATCTACGAGACTTCATCGGCCGAGCAGATCAGCTGGATCCTCAGCGACTCCGCGGCCGTTGCCATCGTCGTCGAGTCCGGCAAGCACCGCGAACTGGTGCGCAGCGTCGCAGACGATCTCCCGGCCCTGCGGCACGTCTGGCAGATCGAACCGGCCGCCGACGGCGCCGACGATGCCGACGCGGCGCCGGCCGTGGACCGGATCACGGCGCTCGGCGCGGACGTCCCCGCCGACCAGGTGCATGCCCGGCGGCACGCCGTCGGGGCCGACGACCTCGCCAGCCTCGTCTACACGTCCGGCACCACCGGTCGCCCCAAGGGCTGCGAGCTCACCCACCGCAACCTGCTCAGCGAGGTCAAGGCGGCGGCGCACATCTTCCCCGAGATGCTCGGCAAGGACGGGTCCGTCCTGCTCTTCCTGCCGCTCGCACACGTGTTCGGCCGAGCGATCCAGTGCGCCTCCTTCGCCACGCGCACCGTCATCGGGCACACCCCCGACGTGTCCACCCTGCTGCCCGACCTCGCCGCGTTCCGTCCGACGGTGCTGCTCGCCGTGCCGCGCGTCTTCGAGAAGGTCTACAACGCAGCCCGCCAGCGCGCCCACGACGACGGGAAGGGCAAGATCTTCGACGCCGCCGCCGACACAGCGATCGAGTGGAGCCGGGCGCGCGACACCGGCGGCCCCGGACTCGGGCTGCGCCTGCGGCACGCGCTGTTCGACAAGCTCGTCTACGCCAAGCTGCGCGCCGCCGTCGGCGGTCAGGTCGTCGCCGCGGTCTCCGGCGGTGGTCCGCTGGGCGATCGGCTCGGCCATTTCTTCCGCGGAGTCGGCCTGCCCGTGCTCGAGGGCTACGGTCTCACCGAGACGTCGGCGGGCATCACGATCAACACGCTCGCGGCCCAGCGCGTGGGCTCGGTCGGGAGGCCGATGCCCGGCAACTCGGCGCGCATCGGCGACGACGGCGAGATCCTGCTGAAGGGCCCGCTCGTCTTCCAGGGGTACTGGCACAACGAGGCCGCCACCGCCGAGGTGCTCGAGGACGGCTGGTTCCACAGTGGTGACATCGGCGAGGTCGACGACGCCGGCTTCCTCACGATCACGGGCCGGAAGAAGGAGATCATCATCACCGCGGGCGGCAAGAACGTCGCCCCCGCGGTGCTGGAGGACCGGCTCCGGGCTCACCCGCTGGTGAGCCAGTGCATGGTCGTCGGGGATGCACAGCCCTTCGTCGCGGCGCTGGTGACGATCGACGCGGAGGCGCTGCCCGGGTGGCGCCAGCGCAACGGCAAGCCTGCCGCCGACGGCGTCGGCGACCTGGTGAACGACCCCGACCTGCGTACGGAGATCGCGGGCGCCGTGGCCGAGGCCAACAAGGCCGTCTCGCGTGCGGAGGAGATCCGCGAGTTCCGGATCCTGCCCGTCGACTTCACCGAGGAAGGTGGCGAGCTCACCCCCACGATGAAGGTCAAGCGCGCGGTCGTCGCGAAGACCTTCGCCAGTGAGATCGCGAGCATCTACAGCGCGACGAAGACCCCCGCCTGACCCTCAGGCCGACGCGGGGAGGGGGGTGCCGGTCAGCAGCGCGTGCAGGCGGGCCACCCGCGACGGCCACCCCCACTCCTCCACCATCCACTCGCGGCCTGCCGCACCCATCGCGCGGGCGCAGTCGGGGTCGGCGAGCAGGCGCGTGAGGGCGTCCGCGACGGCGGCGACGTCCTGCCCGTCGACCACGTGACCGGTGCGGCCCTCCTGCACGGTCTCGGGAGCGCCGCCGGAGTCGCCTGCCACCACCGGCACCCCGGACGCAGCGGCCTCGAGCAGCACGATCCCCAGGCCCTCCACGTCGAGCCCGCGACCCCGGGTACGGCACGGCAGCGCGAACGCGTCGCCGACGGCGTGATGGGCCGGCAGTTCGTCGACCGGCACCCGCCCGGCGAACACGACGTGCTCGGCGACGCCTTCCTCGGCCGCCAGCCTGCGCAGCTGCGGGCCGTACGGTCCGTCGCCGACCAGCAGCAAACGTGTTCCCCGCACCCGCTCGCGCACGCGGGAGAGCGCCGCGATCAGAACGTCCTGCCCCTTGCGTGCCACCAGCCGCGACACACAGGTGACGACCGGCGCGTCGCCGAGGCGGTAGCGGCGGCGCAGCTCGTCGCGGGCAGCGGGGTCGGGGCGGAACACCGCGGTGTCCACCCCGGACGGCATGACCTCCAACGCCGCATCGGGGCCGAAGGCGGCGGCCACCCGCCTGCGCGTGTAGCGGGAGATCGTGGTGAGCGCGTCGGTGTCGGTGCCGATACGGCGCAGGGCCTGCCGGGCGCCCGGCAGCATCGCCCAGCCCACCTCGTGGCCGTGGGTGCTGGCCACGACCCGGGAGATGCCCGCCCGGCGGCGCAGCCCCGGCCCGAGCAACGCCAGGGGCGCCGACGCCCCGAACCAGACGGTGCTCGACCCGTGCTCGCGCGCGAGCGCAACGGCCCGCCGGGCGACGTCGGGGGTCGGCAGCATCAGGGAGGTCGGGTGGCGGTGCACGGGATAGGAGCGCGTGGCGTCGAACTCCGCGGCGCCCGGCCAGGCCGGTGCATAGACGGCGAGCTCACCGGCGGGGAGCCGGTCGGCGAAGGCCTGCAGGTAGCTCTGGATGCCGCCGGTGCGGGGCGGGAAGTCGTTGGTCACCAGCAACGTGGGTGGCACGCGCCCGACGCTAGTGCAGGCCCTTGGCGGGCGGCGTCGGAGCGCCCTGCACGGCCGGGGGACGCGGCTGAGAGATCGGGCGGCGGCCGGCTGCGATGCCGGCCGCCGCTCGTTCCCGGGGAGCGGACGAGGTCTGTCAGGAGCGCGCTGAACAACTCGGCCCTACTGCGCGGTGTTGTTCAGCACCCTCCCTAAAGGCGCCGGGCGCCGCTGAAGGCACTGCTCGACACCGTCTGGTACTTCACGACGTCGCCGGTCTGCGGTGCGTTGATCATCTTTCCGCCGCCGGCGTAGATGCCGACATGGCTCACGGGCGAGTAGTAGAAGACGAGGTCACCAGGGCGCATGTCGCCCCACGGCACCGCCTTGCCGACCCGCGCCTGCTGGCTGCTCGAGCGCGGGAGCGTGACACCCGCCTGCTTGAAGGCCCAGCTGGTGAGGCCGGAGCAGTCGTAGCTGCCCGGTCCGCCCGCACCCCACTGGTAGGGCTTGCCGAGCTGGGTGGCCGCCGCTCGGAGCGCCTCGACGCCGACGCCGGTGCCGGTGATCGGACCCGGCGCGCTCTCCCCCGGGCCGTTGCGGTTGCGCCGTTGCTGCGGCGACAGCCGTTCGAGGAGCTTCTCCGCGTCGTCGATCCGCATCTCGGCATCGCGCTTGCGGTCCTCGACGTCCTTCTCGGCCTTGGCCGCCTCGTCGGCGGCGGCCTGCGCGCGCTGGACGGCGGCATCGGCCTCGGCCTGGGCCTTGGACGTCTGGTCGACGACGGCCTGCAGTTGCTCGAGAGCGGCCTTGTAGTCGGCCGAGATCGTCTCCAGCGCCGACATCTGGTCCAGGAAGTCCTGCGGCGACTTGCTTGCGAGCAGCGCGTTGAACTGGTCGAGGCTGCCGCTCTCGAACGTGCCCATGGCCACCGCGTCGAGCTGCTGGCGGTACTGCTCTTCGTTGCCCTTGGCTGTGTCCACGGCCGCCTGCGCGGGCGCAATGGCTTCGCGCAGCGTCCCCAGCTCGGCCTGCCGGGCGTCGACGGTGTCCTGGGCCGCGTGCCACTGCTCGGTGAGAGCTTCCGCCTCATGCTGCACCTGCTCGAGCTGCTTCGCGGCGTCAGCGGCGTTGGTGGGGGGCGGTGGGGGTGGAGGTGGGGATGGGGGCTGGGCGCTCGCCGGCCCGGCGCTGAGGACGAGGGCGAGAAGCGAAGCAAGGACGAGGGCTCCGGCCGAGGGCGCAGAACGCCTGCGGAGGGCGGGTCGATGTGTGAACCACCGGGACTTCCGACCGCGACCGGATGGGGTACGCCGAGGCGACACCACGCGGATGGATCTCCTCTCGCCACCCGCGTGCTCCCCGATCGGGGGCCCCGAACATCCGATCGGATGAGTACGCGGTGACCTTGCGTCGCCATTCCCTGCGAATGGCTGAACCGCCACAAGGTCTCGCGGAGATTACGGAGATCACCAAAGGCGTCCAAACAGAGGGTCACGGCGTGTCAGGCGTTCGGGTGACCACCGGCCGAGTGCAAAGAGCAACCAAACAGGTTCCACAACAGCGTAATGTCACCCAGCGTCACGGTCGGCCTGTCGCCCATCCGGGCCAGGGAGCGTTCGGCGCGCAGGAACGGCCACCAACCGCAATCTCGGCACGAGACCTTGATCCGCGAGCACATCGAGCGCTCGCCTTTCTGGTGCGTCGAGTTGCACTTTGGGCGCGCCGGACGGCAGGTTCTCCGCCGCGGATCCGGCGGCTCGCGGGGCAGGCGTACCGAGCAGCACGCCGATCACGCAGTCGCCACAGGCATCGCCGCGAACCGCGCAGCTGTCACAGTCGATGATCATTTCTGCTCCCTCGCCGGTCGGACGTTTCCGATGTCCGCGGACGTTAGGAGCAGCCCCCGACAGTTTCGGGTGCCGAATAACGCTTCAGGGTGATGAAGAAGGCCATCGGTGAAGCGACGAGAAGGGCGTCAGCCGCGGGCCAATCGGCCCAGAAGGATCGCCGACGGCACGGAGTAGGCCCCGCCGCGGCGCACGGAGACGACGACCGCACGGTCCGACGTGGCCACGAGGACGGGCCGGCCCTCGGGCTCGGCCGCCACCAGGTCGCGGATCACGTCGTCGGCCAGCACGCCGACGTCGCTGAACAGGACCCGCACGCCGCGGGACCCCCGGTGCGGAGCGGAGACGACGCCCGCACCGTCGAACACGACGGTGATCTCCACGCCGGTACGCGCGGCGAGCGCGGCCAGCTGCCCGACCAGCCGCGTGCGCTGGTCGGCCAGTGGCAGCTCGGGGTAGCCGGTCTTGCTGACGTTGTAGCCGTCGACGATCAGGTGCACCGACGGCACGGCGAGCAGCGCGTCGAGGCCGGCGAGCCCGTCGATCGCCGCACCCCGGTGCGCGGCCTGGGCGCCGGCGACCAGGTCGGCGGGCCGCGGGCCACCACCGCCGAGCGCGAGCTCACGGCGCAGCCCCGTCAGCGCCCCGCCGAGGGTGTCGATGAGCAGTTCGAGGCGCACCTCGTCGGCCTTGCGGGCCTCGCGCGCGGCTTGCCGCGCCGCCGCCACCTCGGCCGCGGCGCGATCGGCGCGCCTGCGCTCCGCCTCGGCCCGGCCGCGCTCACGGTCGCGCTCCGCCCGTGCCTCGGCGAGCTCGCTCTCCGCCGAGCGGCGCAGATCCGCGACGACCTGCTCGGCCTCCGCACGGGCATCGACCGCCGCTCGGAGCCGCGCGCCCTGGTCCGAGACCCGGCGCCGCAGCTGCTGGTACTCGGCGTCGCGCTGCTCCCCCGCCTCCCGCGCCTGCGCCCGGGCCTCGGTGAGCTCGCCGCGCAGCCGATCAAGCTCGATGGTGAGCTTGTCCACCCGGGACAGCGCGGCGTCCCGCTCGGCCCGCAGCTCGACGACCTCGCCCCGGCGGGCGGCGGCAGCCACCACGTCGCCTGCCGCGGGGTCGTCGGTCAGCACGGCGGCTGCGGCCGCGGTGAGGGGGTCGTCCGCGGCGGCGGTGAGCTCGCCGGGCCGGTGCTCCTCCCACCACGCGATGACCGCGGTGCGGAACGCGAGCGAGACCGCCAGTTCGGCGGTGAGGGCCGGGGCGCCGAGCTTCGCGCGCTTGGCCGGGGTGAACCGGGCCAGCCTGCGCAGCGACACGGGGACGTCCGTGACAGGCATCGAGCCGACGGCCGCCGCGGCCGTCTCGGCGAGGCGGGTGCGCACGGCGTCCGGGAGCCGTTCCCAGTTCACCGGCTCGGGCACGATCGGGTCACCGGCCGACGCCGAAACACCGGCCGCGCCGAGCTCGGGCGGCCGGGCGGCATCGTCTGACCCGGACATCGTTCCAGGTTATCCGCGTTCCGCTGGTACCACCCAGCGGTGGCTGCACGAACACGCGCAGTGGTCCGCAGGTTCTGTCGGTCAGTGCCGCTAGCGTCCGCCGCCGTGCCCGGTTCCGCCTCCCCGCAGCTGTCCTTCGACGAACTCGGCACCCCACTACGCGAGGTCACTTTCGTCGTTCTCGACCTGGAGACCACCGGCGGCTCGGCGAACACCGACGCGATCACCGAGATCGGTGCGGTGAAGGTGCGCGGCGGCGAGCACGTCGGCGAGCTCGCCACGCTCGTCGATCCCGGCACCGGCGTGCCACCGGCCATCGTCGCGCTCACCGGCATCACCACCGCGATGATCTCCGGGGCTCCCCGGCTGCCCGCAGTCCTGCCCACGGTGCTCGAGTTCCTCCGCGGTTCCGTGCTCGTGGCCCACAACGCGCCCTTCGACGCCGGGTTCCTGCGCGCCGCGTGCGAGCGGCACGGCCTGGTGTGGCCACGCCCACCTGTGCTCTGCACCGCGCGCCTGGCCCGTGCCGTCCTCTCGTCCGACGAGGCGCCGAGCGTACGGCTCGGCGCTCTGGCCCAGCTGTTCGGCACCACCACGAAGCCCACGCACCGCGCCCTTGCCGACGCCCGCGCCACCGTCGAGGTGCTGCACCGGCTGCTGGAACGGGTGGGCAACCTGGGCGTGCAGAGCCTGGAGGAGCTCCTCGGGCTGGCACGGGAGTCGGCGCCGCACCGCCCCACGCAGGCGCAGCGGAAGAAGCGGGGGCTGGCGGCCGGAGTGCCTGCGGCGCCGGGGGTGTACCTGTTCCGCGGTCCCCGCGACGAGGTGCTCTACGTCGGCACCAGCGGCGACCTGCAACGGCGGGTGCGCAGCTACTTCACCTCGGGTGAGCGTCGCCGTCGCGTGCGCGACATGGTGGCGCTCGCCGAGCGGGTCGACACCGTCGTCTGCGCGCATGCCCTGGAGGCGGCGGTGCGGGAGCTGCGGCTGATCGCGGCCCATCAGCCGCGCTACAACCGCCGCTCCCGCCGTCCTCATCGCGGGTGGTGGGTCACACCTACCGCCGAGGCGTTTCCGCGGCTCTCGGTGGTCACCACGCCCCGCGACGGGGCCATGGGCCCGTTCGGCTCCCGGCAGGCGGCTGCCGCCGCGCTCGACTCGGTGCTCGACGTGGTGCCCCTGCGGCCGTGCACGCAGCGCATACCGGCGCGTGGGGCGTCCGCGTCGCCCTGTGCCCTGCACGAGCTCGGCAGGTGCGCTGCGCCGTGCGCAGGGCTGCAGACGCCCGAGGAGTACGCCCCGGCCGTCCAGGCGCTCCACGAGCTCATCGACGGCCGGGACGACACGGCGCTCCGCACGATGGCCACGCAGGTCGACGAGCTCGCCGGGCGGGAGCGGTTCGAGGCGGCCGCCCGTGTGCGGGATCGGCTGGCCGGCCTGATCGTGGGTCTGGAACGCGCACAGCGCCTGGCCACACTCGCCGCGCTGCCCGAGGTGGTCGGCGCGCGGCCCGACGGCCGTGGCGGCTGGGAGATCGCGGTGCTCCGGTTCGGCAGGCTGGCCGCCGCGGGCGTGGCCCGCCGGGGCGTCGCCCCCATGCCCGTGATCGACGCGCTGCGGCTCGGCGCCCAGATCGTGCTCGCGGAGCCCGGTCCGCTGCGCGGTGCGCCCGCCGAGGAGGTGCGCCTGCTGCACCGCTGGCTCACCACGGGCGGCACCCGGCTCGTCCACGCCGAACCGCCCTGGGCCGAACCAGCGCACGGCGCGGCCCGCTGGAGTGACTGGGCGGAGCGAGCGCGGCCGGTCGAGATCGCGGTGGACTAAGGTCACCGTCAGCCGACCTACCCGAGGAGCCGTCGTGATCACCGCGATCGTCCTGGTGCACACCGCCGCCGACCGGATCCCGGAGACCGCGCAGGCCATCGCCGATCTCGACGGCGTCACGGAGGTCTACTCCTGCGCAGGCGAGGTCGACCTGATCGCCGTGGTCAAGGTCGCCGAGCACGACGAGCTCGCCGACGTGATCGCCGGGCGGCTCAGCAAGATCGAGGGCGTGCGGCGCACCGACACCCACATCGCCTTCCGCTCGTACTCACGCGCCGACACCGAGGCCACCTTCTCGGTCGGCCTCGACTAGCTCGGGGCCGGCGGGGCCGGCGCCGTCAGGCTCGCAGCGACGTCGAGAACTCGGCCCAGCGCTGCAGCAGGCGTTCGGCGGCTCCCGAATCGATCGCCTCCGCCACGCGCTCCAGCGCCGAGGGGAACGCCTCGGCCAGCCGGGCGGGCGGCCCGTCGAAGGCGACGACGGCGGCTGCCGCGTTCAGCAGCACCGCGGAACGCACCGGTCCGGGCTCGCCCGCGACGAGCGCACGGAACACGCCGGCGTTGACCTCCGCGGAGCCGCCGCGTAGGTCCTCCCGGGTGGCGGGGGCGATGCCGAAGGCCTGCGCGTCGAGGGTCTCGGTGCGCACCTCCCCACCGGACGCGATCCACACCGTGCTGGTGGTCGTGGTGGTCAGCTCGTCGAGCCCGTCGTCGCCGCGCACCACGAGCGCGCACGCCCCACGCCCGGCGAACACCTCCGCGAGCACCGGGGCGAGCCGGGGGTCGGCACACCCGACGAGCGCGGCGAGCGGCTGGGCCGGGTTCGTCAGCGGGCCGAGCACGTTCATCGCGGTGGGCACGCCCAGCTCGCGGCGCGGACCGGCGGTGTGCCGGAAGCTCGGGTGGAACACCGGCGCGAAGCAGAACCCGATCCCGACCTCGGCCACGCAGGCGGCGACACCGTCGGGTGGCAGGTCGACGGCCACGCCGAGCGCCTCGAGCACGTCGGCAGCGCCGCTCGCGGACGACGCCGCGCGGTTGCCGTGCTTGACGACCGGCACTCCCGCCGCTGCGACGACGACGGCGGCCATGGAGGAGATGTTCACCGTGTGCGCCTGGTCGCCCCCGGTGCCGACCACGTCGACGGCAGGTCCCGGGACGACGACGCGCCGGGCGTGCCGCAGCATCGTCTCGGCCAGCCCGGAGATCTCCGCAGCGGTCTCGCCCTTGGCCCGCAGGGCCACGAGGAACCCGGCGAGCTGCGCGGGTGTGGCCTCGCCCGAGAGGACCCGGTCCATCACCCACGCCGTGTCACCCGCCCCGAGGTGCTCGCCGCGGAGCAGCCTGCCGAGGATGCCGGACCAGGTGAGGGGGGTGTCGTCAGCCACGGATCGCAGTGTCTAGTGCGGTGGACCGGCGCAGCACGTCGGCCACCGTCTCGGCGGCGGTGAGGGGGTCGAGCGGGTGAACCAGCACGGCGTCGGCCTGCGACCACGTGGCGAGCCACCGGTCGTCGTTCCTGCGCAGCGTGACGATGATCGGCGGGCAGTCGTCGATCTCGTTCTTTAGCTGGCGCGAGAGCCCCATGCCCCCGGTCGGCTGCGCCTCGCCGTCGAGGATGGCGAGGTCGATGTCGCCCGCGTCGGCCGCGGCAAGCACCTGGGCGATGCCTTCGGCCTCGACGAACCGCACCCTGCCGAGGTCGGGCGCGGGGCGCCGACCGACGGCCGTGATGACGGATTCGCGGACCTCAGGGCGGTGGCTGAACACCAGCACGGTCAGGGTCGGGCGCGCGACGGGGCTGCTCACGCTGGGAAACTGTAGTGCCGCGCTCCGGAACATCTGGCAGGTGCCGCCCGTTCAGCCACCAAACCGTGACTGACGCCGCGGGTAGCCCGACAAGCTGTAGAAGTTGGTCCGGGGTAATAATGCCCGGGTGACGACAGCGGCTCCTAGCATCAGCGCGCGCATCCACTCGCTGAACCGCCCCAACCTGGTCAGCGTTGGCACCATCGTCTGGTTGTCCAGCGAGCTGATGTTCTTCGCCGGGCTGTTCGCGATCTACTTCACCGCCCGGGCCCAGAACCCGCCCGGGCTGTCGTGGCCGCCTCCGCCCACGCACCTGGACGTGCCGTACGCCCTCGTGGTGACAATCGTCCTGGTGTCGTCGTCGTTCACATGCCAGTTCGGGGTGTTCGCCGCGGAGCGGGGCGACGTGTTCGGGCTGCGCCGCTGGTACCTGCTGACGCTGATCATGGGGGCGATCTTCCTCGGTGGTCAGGCCTACGAGTACTGGAACCTCGTGCACGAGGGCACCACGATCTCCTCGGACGCCTACGGCACGGTCTTCTACCTGACCACCGGCTTCCACGGGCTGCACGTCACCGGCGGGCTCATCGCCTTCATCTTCCTGATCATCCGCACCAAGCTCAGCAAGTTCACTCCGCAGCAGGCCACCGCAGCGATCGTCGTGTCGTACTACTGGCACTTCGTCGACGTGGTGTGGATCGGCCTGTTCGCCGTCATCTACTTCATCCGCTGACCGACGAGGGCTGGACGACGCAGACGTGACCACCACACCTTCCTCGAAGCGCCTCCGAGGCCCGCGCAGCCGCTTCCGCCGCCGCATCGCAGGCGTGCTCGCGCTGGGTATCGGCCTGCTGGTCGTCGGCGGCCTCTACACCACCTTCTCGCCGCAGCCCCAGGTCGCGGTCGCCCAGCCGAACGACGCCGCGCTGATCGCGCAGGGCCAGGAGCTCTACAACTCCCACTGCATCACCTGCCACGGATCCAACCTGCAGGGCGTGCAGGACCGCGGACCCAGCCTCATCGGCGTCGGCGACGCGGCCGCCTACTTCCAGGTGTCGACCGGGCGCATGCCGCTGGCCCGCCAGGAGGCGCAGGCGGAGCGCAAGCCCCCGCTGGAGGAGTTCGACCCGAACACGCCCGAGGGCGCGGCGAACCTCAACGCGCTGGGCGCCTTCGTCGAGTCCCACGGTGGCGGCCCCACGCGGCCGGCGGATTCGGGTGCCGCGCTGCGTGGCCCCGACACCGCGCGCGGCGGTGAGCTGTTCCGGCTCAACTGCGCCTCGTGCCACAACTTCACGGGCCGCGGTGGCGCACTGACCTCGGGTAAATACGCCCCGACGCTCGACCCGGCCACCGAGACCGACATCTACACGGCGATGCTCAGCGGGCCGCAGAACATGCCGAAGTTCTCCGACCGGCAGCTCTCGCCCGAGGAGAAGAAGGACATCATCGGCTACATCAAGTCGGTCACCGAGGGCCACAACAACCCCGGCGGCGACCCGCTGGGCGGCATCGGGCCGGTTTCTGAAGGTTTGATCGCGTTCATCGTCGGCCTGGCCGCGATGATCGGATTCGCACTGTGGCTGGGAGCCAAGTCATGACCACCTCGCGGCAGGATCCGCCGACGTCGGGCACGGAGCACCCACACCGACGCACCCCCACCACCACCGAGGTGGAGGAGATGAGCCTCGAGCAGCGCGCCCGCCTGGCTGCCGAGCTCGACGACGTCGAGATCGTCCACAACCAGCCGAAGTTCCCGATCCCGGGCACGCGCGCCGAGAAGCGGGCCGAACGCTCCGTCGCCATGTGGTTCGCGATCTCCGCGGTCGCCGGCGCAGCGTTCTTCGCGGCCTTCATCTGGTGGCCCTACGAGTACAAGGCGCCCGGCGACCCCGGCTACTCGCTCTACACGCTCTACACGCCGGTCGTCGGTGCCACCTTCGGTATCGCGGTGCTGGCGCTGGGCATCGCCGTCATCGCGTACGTGAAGAAGTTCTTCCCCGACGAGGTGTCGGTGCAGCAGCGCCACGACGGTCCATCCGACGACGTGGCGCGCCTGACCGTGCTGGCCCAGCTCACCAAGGCCGGCCAGGACACGGGCATCGCGAGGCGCAAGCTGATCATCCGGGCGGCGGGTGCCGCGGCCGGCCTCTTCGGCCTCGGGCTCACCGTCGCGGCGATCGGCCCGCTGGTCCGCAACCCGTGGAAGCAAGGCCCCAACTCCCCGCTGTGGGTGACCGGGTGGAAGTCGGTGCACGGCGAGACGGTCTACCTGCGCCGGGACACGGGTGACCCCGAGGAGATCTCGCTGGTGCGTCCGGAGGACCAGGCCGCCGGCTCGATGGAGACGGTCTTCCCGTTCCGCGAGGAGGAGCGGGGCCACCCCGAGGCGCTTCAGGCCGCCCTGCGCGCCCCCGACACCCCCACGATGCTGATCCGGTTCCGTCCCGGCACCCAGGTCACGCAGGGCGAGGGCACGGAGAACTACCACTACGGCGACTACTACGCCTACTCGAAGATCTGCACGCACCTGGGCTGCCCGGCATCGCTGTACGAGGCGCAGACGCAGCGGATCCTCTGCCCCTGCCACCAGTCGCAGTTCCTCGCGACGGACCATGCCCGGCCGATTTTCGGTCCCGCGACACGCGCGCTGCCCCAACTTCCGATTACCGTGAACGACGAGGGTTACCTCGTCGCCACGGGTGACTTCAACGAGCCAGTCGGTCCGGCGTTCTGGGAGCTGAGATCATGAGCGCGATCACCACGCCCACCAGTTCCGCTGGAGGGCTGCAAGCGAAGGGCGCCGAGGCCCTCGACGAGTTGGACCAGCGCTTCCACCCGGCAGCGGGAATGCGGAAGCAGTTCAACAAGGTCTTCCCGACCCACTGGTCGTTCATGCTCGGTGAGGTCGCCCTCTACAGCTTCATCGTCCTGCTGCTCTCGGGCACCTACCTCGCGCTGTTCTTCGACCCGTCGATGACCGAGGTCACCTACAACGGCGTGTTCGACAACCTGCGCGGCGTGCACATGAGCCGCGCGTACGAGAGCGCGCTCGACATCTCGTTCCAGGTGCGCGGCGGCCTGTTCGTCCGGCAGGTGCACCACTGGGCGGCCCTGCTGTTCATGGCCGCGATGGTCGCCCACATGTGCCGCACGTTCTTCACCGGCGCGTTCCGCAAGCCGCGTGAGACGAACTGGATCATCGGCGTCCTGCTGCTGTTCCTCGGCTTCATGGAGGGCTTCAGCGGCTACTCGCTCCCCGACGACCTGCTCTCGGGCACGGGGCTGCGGATCGCGTCCGGGTTCATCCTGGCGGTGCCGGTGATCGGCACCTGGACGCAGTTCGCGCTGTTCGGTGGTGAATTCCCGGGTATCGAGATCATCCCGCGGCTCTACATCGTCCACGTGCTGCTGATCCCCGGAATCCTGCTCGCGCTGATCGCGGTGCACGTCGGCCTGGTCTGGTACCAGAAGCACACCCAGTTCCCCGGCCCCGGCCGCACCGAGAAGAACGTGGTGGGCGTCCGGATCCTCCCGGCGTTCGCGGCGAAGGGCGGCGCGTTCTTCGCCGTCACCGTCGGTGTCCTCGGGATCATGGGCGGCGTGTTCCAGATCAACCCGATCTGGAACTTCGGCCCGTACAACCCCTCGCACATCTCCGCCGGTTCCCAACCGGACTGGTACGTGCTGTTCACGGAGGGGATGCTGCGGATCTTCCCGCCGTGGAACATCGCCATCGGCGACTACACGATCCCGCCGGCGTTCTGGGCCAGTCCCGCGTTCCTTCCGGTGCTCTACGTGCTCGCCGGCGCCTACCCGGCGATCGAGCGCCACTTCACGAAGGACAACGCGCTGCACAACCTGTTGCAGCGGCCCCGGGACGTGCCCGTGCGCACCTCGCTCGGCGCCATGGCGATCGCGTTCTACACGCTGCTGGTCCTCTGCGGCAGCAACGACCTGATCGCGTACTTCTTCGACATCTCGCTCAACGCCACCACGTGGGCAGGCCGGATCGGCGTCCTGGTCGTTCCGCCGATCGTCTACTACGTGACGTACCGGATCTGCATCGGTCTGCAGCGCTCCGACCGGGCGGTGCTCGAGCACGGCATCGAGACCGGCATCATCAAGCGGCTCCCGCACGGTGAGTTCATCGAGGTGCACCAGCCGCTCGCCGGTGTGGACAGCCACGGTCACCCCATCCCGCTGGAGTACCAGGGGGCTCCGGTCCCGAAGCGGATGAACCAGCTGGGCATGGGTGGCTCACCGCGTCCGGGCTCGTTGCTCACTCCCGACCCGGTCGAGGAGACCGCGGCGCTGGAGCAGGCTCGGGCGGACGGGGCCGCTGCCGAGGCGGCCGAGGCCGCGCAGCGCAACGGCAGCAACGGCCACGGCGCGAGCCAGGCCCGCAGCGAGGAGCGCAAGGCCCTGACGGGCTCGCCCGACTCGGGGCGGCACGCGTCCGACTGAGACAGCTGGGCGCCGCCGAGCGCACTGCACCGACCAGGAGAGGGCCCCGCCGGAACATCGGCGGGGCCCTCTCCTCGTTCCGAAGCTCTGCACGATCGGCCGCGGGAGAACCGGACCTGCCGCACGGTGACCTACCGGGCCGCCGGCCGAGCTGCTGAACGAGCGGCTCGACGGAGTTGTGCGCTGGATGCAGCTGGAGGCACCGGAGCGGGTCAACGAGCCGCTGCTCGACTTCCTGTCCGATTCCTGAGCCGGGGCGTCATATCGAGCCACGCTCCGCTTACCGTCAGCACGGCGAGGAACAGCAGCAGGTAGGTATCGGGCTGCAGTGAGATCAGCCCGGTGCTCGGGATCGGCCCGACACCGGGCCCGGGCAGGGCCGTGACCATGGCGAACGTGCAGGCGAGCACACCGAGCAGCAACGCGACGGCAGCCCGGTGTCCCGCCATCGCACGGTGGGCGAGCAGCACCACCAGCGGCACGACCCACACCCAGTGGTGCGACCAGGCGAACGGCGCCAGCGCTGCCGAGGCGAGCCCGCACAGCGTCAGCGCGAGCACCTCCTCGCCTGCCCGGTGCGCCCGCACCGCCACCCACACCGTCAGGGCACCGAGCGCCAGCGCGCCGACGAGCCAGGGCAGCATCGAGTGGCTGCCGAGCCGCGCGAGCAGGCCGTTCACTGAATGGTTCGCTGCGCTGGCGACGCCCGAGATCCGATCGGCGTCGGCGAACGTGCCGTCGAACCAGTAGGTGGCGGAGTTGGCGGGCGCGACCAGGAAGCCGATCCCGGCGGCCGCGGCGAACGCCCCGGCAGCGTTGGCCGCGGCCCGTCTCCGGCCGGTGAACAGCAGGTACGCGACGAAGACCAGCGGCGTCAGCTTGACCGCCGCGGCGACGCCGACAGCCACCCCGCGCCACCGGCTGTCGCGGCGCCCGAGCAGGTCGGCCACCACCACAGCGAGGAGAACGATGTTGATCTGACCGAGGTAGAGCGTGGTGCGCACAGGGTCCAGGCAGGTCGCGAGCGCCGTGAGCAGCAGCGTCGCCCGAAGTGCCGAACCGGCGGGCACGCCGACGCTGCGAGCGCACCGGTGCACGACGAAGCCCAGCAGGCCCAGACCCGCGCCCGTCCAGACGACCTTGAGCACGCCGAGCGGCAGCAGCGCCAGCGGCGCGAACACCACGGCCGCGAACGGCGGATAGACGAACGGCAGGTCCAGGAGCACGCCGCCGGCATAGAGCGGCTCGCCGTGCAGTACGTGCTCCCCGCCCGCCCGGTACACCTGCAGGTCGATCATGAGCAGATGCGCTGCAGGCCACAGCGCGAGCACGACGGCCTGCCCGACGAGCGCCACCCCGACCCCGGCCACACCCCACCGCAACAGCAGACGCCGCCTGCGCACAGCCGGGTCGGGTGTCAGCGTCGTCCCCATCGGCCCCCCGGTGATCGTCCTCACCGAGGCTAGCGAGAGCGTGCCGAGGTACTGCGGCGGGCACACCGCCGGGTGAGTCATGCTCGCTGTACCGCACGTGGCACCGCGAGCCACCCGAGGAGACGGAGAGCGGATGAAGGTCGACGCGATGTTGCAGGGCACGGGGCTGGCAGATCTCGCCGAGGAGGCGCGGAAGCGCGAGGACGGCGGCTACGACGGGCTGTGGAGCTTCGAAGGCCCGCACGATCCGTTCCTCCCACTGGTGCCGGTCGCCGAACACACGTCCCGGCTCGCGGTGGGCACGGCGATCGCCGTGGCCTTCGCCCGCAACCCGATGAGCACCGCGTACGTCGCGCACGACCTCCAGGTGCACTCACAGGGCCGGTTCCTCCTCGGGCTGGGCAGCCAGGTGCGGCCTCACATCGAGCGCCGTTTCGCGATGACGTGGAGCCACCCGGCGCCGCGGATGCGGGAGTTCGTGCAGGCCATGCGGGCCATCTGGGCAGCCTGGAACGACGGGGAGCGCCTGAACTTCCGCGGCGACTTCTACTCCCACACGCTCATGACCCCGTTCTTCTCCCCCGCCCCGAGCCCCTGGGGGCCGCCCAAGGTCTACATCGCGGCGGTCGGGGAGCACATGACGCGCGCCGCGGGCGAGGTCTGCGATGGCGTGCTGCCACACGGCTTCACGACCGAGCGCTACATGCGGGAGGTCACCATGCCGATCCTGCAGGAGGGCCTCACCGCGTCCGGGCGCGCGCTCGCCGACTTCTCGATCAGCTTCTCCGGCCTCGTCGTGAGCGGGCGCAACGAGGAGGAGATCGCGGCGGCCACGCGAGGGGTGAAGGAGCAGATCGCGTTCTACGGCAGCACCCCCTCCTACCGGAAGGTGCTCGACCTGCACGGGTGGGGCGAGCTGGGCGTCGAGCTCAACCGGCTCTCGCGGGGCACCGACGACGCCCGCTGGCGGCAGATGGGCGAGCTCATCGACGACGACGTGCTGAACGCCTTCGCGGTGGTCGCCGAGCCGGATCAGCTCGGGCCCGCGATTCTGGAGCGGTTCGGCGACATCGTCGACCGGTTCACCTTCTACGCGCCGTACCAGCACGCCGACGACCTGTTCGTCCCGGCGATCGAGAAGCTGCGCGCGGCGGGCTGATCAATCGCTAGCGTGATTCCGGCGCAGGAACAGGCACGACGTCCAGGCCCGTGATCCCGACGAAGTCGGCTGGGTTGCAGGTGTGGACGGGTAGGTCATTGGCGATCGCCACCGCCGCGATCAATGCATCGTATGCGCGTGCCTGGGGCTTCCGACCGGCTGACCGGAGGGAGGAGGCGACCCGGCCGAAGACGCGGGCGGCCCGGGCATCGAACGGAAGCGGCTCGAAGTCGGCCTCGGCCTGCTGGAGGACGGACTGGCGAGCAGCCCGCTCATCGTCAGTTGCGGCCACCAAAGGGCCGACAGAGAGTTCGGCCAGGGTGATCGTCGAGATCAGTGGCTCTTCAGGCAGGCCCCGCTCGCTGCGCAGGAGCGGGAGCGCAATCACTGTGCTGGTGTCCAACAAACCACGTCCGTCACCCGCTGTCACAGTGTCGGATCCAGTACCGCATCGACGTCCGCACGGAACGCAGCCCTGTCGACAACCGGGATGCCTCGCCAGCGGGCGAGCAGTGACGTCGCGCTGAGCCGAGGTCGCGGCAGCGGGCGCAGCTCGCCTACCGGAACCCCGTCCCGGGTGACGACGACGGTCTCCCCCCGCTCCACGCGGTGCAGGACATCGCCCCCGTGGTTGCGCAACTCCCGGATAGTCACCTCGTCCACCACACGACTGTATCACCGGTGATACACGCAGGACGGCCCGCTCACAACGACCAGATCACGATCGGGCCTGATTTGTGCCTCGACGCTGGAAATGGGGAATGAAACCGGGACCATCCGATCTCTCACCTCCCGCGGAAGGGACGCGCCATGCTCGCGATCATCGCCGCAGTCCTGTTCGGTCTCGCCCTCATCTTCGAGCTCGCCGGCATCTCGCTCGACATCGTCACCGGCCAGGTGCTGGTGACAGCCGGCTTGCTGTGCGTCGCGCTGCACCTCGCCGGGGTGGGCGCGCGCACGAGCTGGCGCGCTCGCCGCTGACTCAGCCCCGCGGTGCGGGCGCACCGACCGTATGAGCGGCACTCTCGTCCGGAGCCATCGGATGAGGGTGCCGCTCGTACGGTGCGCTGCCCGAGCCCGATAACCCGGTTGCCCCGTGCCCACTCTGCGAACAAGCTGCCGCTGTGGGGGCACGGGGGGCGCCGCTCGGCGGCGGGTTCGCGCGGTTGTGGACGGCGAACGCGGTCTCGAACGTCGGGGACGGGGTGGCGCTCGCGGCCGGCCCGCTGCTACTCGCATCGCTGACCGATGATCCGGCGCTGGTGGCCGGCGCGATCTTCGTCCAGCAACTCCCGTGGCTGCTGTTCGCGCTGCCTGCCGGTGTCGTCGTGGACCGGCTGGACCGCCGCAGACTGGTGGTCCTGGTCAACGTCGTGCGCGCCGTCGTCATCGGCGCGCTCGCGGCGGCCGTCGGGACCGGCGTGGTCACCGTGGCGCTCGTGTACGCCGCGCTCTTCGTGATCGGCTCGATGGAGACGCTGGCCGACAGCGCGAGCACGGCCCTGCTGCCCGCCGTCGTGGCGCCCGAGCAGCTGCCACGCGCCAACGCCCGCCTGATGGCCACGCAGCTCGTCGGCAACCACCTACTCGCCCCGCCGCTCGGTGCCGCGTTGTTCGTGGTGGCCGCCGCGGTGCCGTTCGGCCTCAACGCGGCCACCTTCTTGGTCGCGGCCCTGCTGATCACCACATTGCGGAGGCACATGCCCGCGCGCGAGACGCCGGCGACCTCCGCCCGGCCGATGCTGCGCGACATCGCCACCGGCCTGCGGGCCCTCTTCGGTCACCCGGTGCTGCGGCTGCTCGCCCTCTGCCTGTGCCTGATGAACGTGACGCTCACCGGCGCCTTCTCGATCCTCGTGCTCTACGCCCGCGAGCGGCTGGGACTCGACGAGATCGGCTTCGGGCTGCTGCTCGCGGCGAGCGCGGTCGGGGGCCTCGCCGGTTCGCTGGTCGCCGCCCGGCTCCTGGAGCGGTTCGGCGCCTCGCTCCTGCTGCGGGTGGGGCTCGTGATCGAGACCTCCACGCACCTGTCGCTCGCGCTGGCCCGTGCCCCCTGGGTGGCGGTCACGACGATGGCCGTGTTCGGTGCGCACGCGAGCCTCTGGAATGTGATCACCCTGTCGTGGCGCCAGCGTGTGGTGCCCGACGCGCTACGCGGGCGCGTCAACAGCGTGTACTTCCTCTTCGCCGTCGGCGGATCCGCCCTCGGGGCACTGGCCGGTGGGCTCGCCGCCCGCGGCTTGGGGGTCACCGCGCCCTTCTGGATCGCGTTCGCAGGCATGGCCGCGCTGACGGTCGCGGTGTGGCGGCTGTTCAGCGCGGCCCGGCTCGACGAACAGCACCAGGCTCCGCTCGTGGTGACCTGAGCGGGCTCAGGCGCCGTCGCGCCAGCTGTGCCTCGGCTCGAACCCGAGCACCCTGCGGGCCTTGTCGATGGACAGCATCGTCTCGTGGTCGCCCAGCGCCCGGGTGACGGAGACGCCGGGGTAGACCTCGGCGGCGAGGTCGGCGCTGTGGCGTGACATCACCGTGTCGGCGTTGGCGATCACGAAGACGTCCACGCCGGTGGCCTGGTGCTCCAGTGCCAGCCGCACCGCCTGCGCCCCGTCACGGCCGTCGATGTAGCCCCACAGGTTCCACCGCCGGAGCGCGGGATCGGCGTCGAATCCGGGGAACCTGGCGTAGTCGCCAGGGTCCATCACGTTGGAGAACCGCAGTCCGATCATCTTCAGGTCCGGCACCCACCGGGTGAAATGCCGGGCCATCTCCTCTTCGAGACTCTTGACCAACGAGTAGGTGCTCTCCGGCCGCACCGGGTACTCCTCGTCCACCGGGATGTAGGGCGGCGGCGTGTCGAACGGCAGCCCGAGCACGGTCTCGCTGGACGCCCAGACGATGTTGCGGATCCCCGCCGTGCGCGCCGCAGCGAACACGTTGTAGGTGGCGGTGATGTTGTTGGCGAAGGTGGTGGCGTTGGTGACGAGCCCCGGTGCCGGGATCGCCGCGAGGTGCACCACCGCGTCCACCCCGTCGTGCCGGCTGTCGACGCCGGTCAGCGCCTCCAGAACCTGTCCGTGGTCGGTGAGGTCCACCCGCACGGCGGCCGCTGCGGGCGAGCCGGGATCGGGCACGCGATCGAGGGCGACCACGCGATAGCCGTGGTCCTGCAGGTCACGCACCACGTGCCGGCCCAGCTTGCCGCTGCTTCCGGTGACGGCGACGGTCGTCATGAGGCTTCCTCCGAAGTCGGGGGGCGAACGCCGGGAGGAGGAGCGATGAACATTCCCGGCGGCTACTCGCAACTGTTACCACCTATTCGAGGCCCATCGCGCAGGGCGCATGGAGATCACCGGAACACCGCGCTAGAGTCGTCCCCATGCGTACCGCCGTCATCCTCGACACGGCCGTACGTTTGCGCGTCGGCTGAGCCAGGCCGCCGGCGCGCCGTCTCTCCCCTTTCCTTTCCGAGGCCTGGCTCGGGTCCCCGTACCCCAAACGGAACCCCTGGAGCTACACAATGACCGTTATCGGCCATTCCCCCCGCACGGCCTGGGCACCCCGCCTGCAGCGCCGTCTCGAGATCGTCACCACCGGCGGCATGGACGGCGTGCTGCGCATCGGCGCGGCGCTTCGCGCGTGCGGCTTCCCCGTCCGTGACTTCACGGTCGAGGTCCGCGACGGCGTCCCCTACAGCTCGGTCACCTGCACCGTCTCGGTCACCAGCGACGAGTCGGCCACCTTCGAGAAGCGGATGGGAGACGTCCCGGCGGTCGTGTCGGTGGCGCCCTGCTGACCCACCCGCAGCTCTAGAACCACTCAGGGCGCACGTCGAGGGTGGTGCGGTCCAGGTCGGCCAGCAGCGCGAACTGCGGGCCGGTCCGCGGCAGCTCGTAACGGAAGAAGTACCGCGCTGCCGCCCGCTTGCCCTCGGCGAAGTCGTCCTCACGTGAACCGGTGGCCAGCAACTGCTCCAGCCACATCCAGGCCACCACCACGTGACCGACGGCCTCGAGGTAGATCGAGGAGTTGGCCAGGGTCACGGCCGGGTCACCGGCCTTCCACAGTGTGGCCGTGACCTCCCCGACCCTGGCCGCGGCGGTGGCGAGGGCGTCGGAGTATGAGGCCGGCTCGCCCCCCGCTGCCCTGGCCTTGCCGACCGTCTCGGTGATCGTCTCCAGCAGGAGGGTGAGTCCGGCGCCGCCGTTCATCACGACCTTGCGACCCAGCAGGTCCAGACCCTGGATGCCGTGCGTGCCCTCGTGGATCGCGTTGAGCCGGTTGTCGCGGTAGAGCTGCTCGACGGCGTACTCCCGCGTGTAGCCGTACCCGCCGTGCACCTGGATCGCCAGGTCGTTGCCGTGCAGGCACCACTGCGACGGCCAGCTCTTCGCGATCGGCGTCAGCACGTCGAGCAGCAGGTGCGCCCTGGACTGCTCCTCCGGCGTCGCCGCCGTGCGCTCCTCGTCGAGGAGCCGGGCGCAGTAGAGGACCAGCGCCAGGGCACCCTCGGCGTACGACTTCTGCGCGAGCAGCATCCGGGCGACGTCCGGGTGCTCGATGATCGGGATCTGAGGTGCGGCGGGATCCTTCGCGCCGAGCGGCCTGCCCTGCGTGCGGGTGCGCGCGTAGTCCAGGGCGTGCAGGTAGCCGCTGTACCCGAGGGCGGTCGCTCCCCCGCCGACGCCGACGCGCGCCTCGTTCATCATGTGGAACATGTAGGTGAGGCCGTGGTGCGGCTCGCCCACCAGATACCCCACGGCCCCGGGCTCCCCGCCGGGCGTGTGCCTGCCCTCGCCGAAGTTCAACAGGGTGTTCACGGTGCCGCGGTAGCCCATCTTGTGGTTCACCCCGGCCAGCGCCACGTCGTTGCGCTCACCGCGCGCGCCGTCCGCACCGACCAGGAACCGGGGGACGACGAACAGCGAGATGCCCTTCACCCCGTGCGGGCCGCCGGCGATCTTGGCCAGCACCAGGTGGACGATGTTCTCGCCCATCTCGTGGTCACCCGCGGAGATCCACATCTTGTTGCCGGACAGCCGGTAGGTGCCGTCGTCGCGAGGCTCGGCGCGCGTGGTGATGTCCGCGAGCGACGACCCCGCCTGCGGTTCCGACAGGCACATCGTCGCGAACCAACGGCCCTCGACCATCGGCGGGACGAACGTCCGCACCTGCTCCGGGCTCCCGTGTGCCATCAGCAGGTTCGCTCCGGCAACGGTGAGGAACGGGTACGCCGCCGTGCCGATGTTCGCGGCCAGGAACCACAGCGAGCAGGCCTGCGCGACGGTCTGTGGCAGCTGCATGCCACCGACCGACTCGTCCATCCCGGCCCCGACGAAGCCGGCCTCGCCGTACACCCGCAGCGCCTCGCCCACCTCGGGAATCATGTGGACGCGCTCGCCGTCGAACCGGGGCTCGTCGAGGTCGGCCGCCCGGTTGTGCGGGGCGAAGTGCTTCGCCGCCACCTGCTCGGAGAGGTCCAGCACGGCGTCGAACGTCGTGCGGGAGTGCTCGGCGAAGCGTGGCCGGGCGGTCAGCGACTCGACGTCGAGCCAGTCGTAGAGCAGGAAGTCCAGGTCCCGACGCGACAGCAGCAATGAGCGCACACCGGAGGCTAACTCCGATCAGGAAGTGCGCGCCCCGTGCGCCGCCTCCAACATGTCTGCGAGATCGGCGACCTTGACGCGCTCCGCGCCACGCAGACCGCCGCGGCGCACCTCCTCCGCGTCCAGGCGCAACCAGCCCGTCCAGTCGACCGGGCGGATCCCGTAGGACGCCAGTGCCGCCCGGAACGCCTCCGGCTCGGGGTGCGCGGGTGTGGGCAGTCCGGGCAGGTCGGCCAGGAGCGCCTCGACCGTCTCGGATGCATCGGACTTGTTCGTGCCGATCACACCCGTCGGGCCACGCTTGATCCACCCCGTGACGTACGCGCCAGGCACCTGCACGCCGTCGCGCATCACGCGGCCGCCGTCGTTCGGCACGGTGCCGGTGCGAGCATCGAACGGAAGCCCTTCGATCGGCTCCCCGTCGTAGCCGATGGCGCGCACGACGAGCCCGGCGTCGAAGGTCTCCTCCTCGCCTGTGGCGACCACCCGGCCGTCGGCGTCGATCTTGTTGCGCTCCACCACGACGGCACTCACCCTGCCGTCCACACCGACCAGGCGCACCGGGCTGCGGAGGAACCGCAGATGGATCCGCCGCGGCTTGCCGGTGGTCTCGCGAGCGGCCCACTCCCGGAGCATGTCCAGGTTCTGCCGCTGGCGCCTGTCCTCGGGCTCCTCCACGCCCTCGGCGAGCAGACCGTCGTCGTGGACGACCACGTCGGCATTGTGGAGCTCGCCGATCTGGCGCAGCTCGGCGGGCGTGAAGCGGACGTGTTGCGGGCCCCGCCGGATCAGGACGTGGACGTCACGCACGGCGCTGCCACGCAGTGCGCTCAGCACCGGCTCGGGAACGTCGGTCTCGGCCATCTCGTCGGCCGTCTTGGCCAGCACGCGCGCCACGTCGAGGGCCACGTTCCCCGCGCCGACGACGGCGACGCCGGGGCGGTCGAGCACCGGCTGCAGCTCCACCCGGTCGGGGTGGCCGCAGTACCAGCTCACGAACGCGCCCGAGCCGAGCGAGCCCGCAAGGTCCTCGCCCGGCACCCCGAGGTGCCGATCCACCGAGCTGCCCGTGGCGTGGACGACGGCGTGGAAATGCCGGCGCACCACGTCCAACGGAATACCGCCCTCGCCGACCCGCACCCCGCCCAGGAACTCGACGTGGGCCGGGTCGAAGGGCTTCTGCAGTACTCGGATGACCGACTTCATCTTCACGTGGTCGGGCGCGACGCCGTACCGCACCAGCCCGTACGGCGCGGGTAGTCGATCCAACACCTCGACGCTCACCGGCTCGCCGGACGCGAGGAGAGCGGCCGCGGCGTACAGGCCGGACGGGCCGGCTCCGATCACCGCGACCCGCGCCTGTCCCTGCTGCATGAGCTCATCTCCCATGATGGTCCTAGGTCGATCCTGCCACTCCAGGGCGATCCGGACTTGGTTCAGCGCGCCGCATCACCGACCTCTTCCCGAGTCGGGCACGCGTCCACTCGACGGTCCCACCGCCCTGGCGTCGGGCGCCTGGCCGGCGATCTCCCCGGTCACCGGACGGGACTGCAGTGGCCCGAGATACCCGACACGACATTCGACTGTGACGTGCACGACAAACGCCCCAACCGTCGTCCTTCATCCGTTTGGCGCAACAGGGGGGACACATATGCGGACTACCCTCCGGGCTCGTGGACCGCAGTAGGGCCGGCGAACCTCTCGGCAAGCCTGTGCTCGTCGAGCTGTCTCACGCGATCGAGCAGTTCGCCCTCGCGGCCGTCCCCGGTGAGCCGCTGATCGTCATCGCGATGTTCCAGAAGCACTCCTACTTCCAGCGGGCGCTGCCCGTTTACCGGAACATCGCGTCGGCCGGCGCCGTCACGATCGTCGGGATGGCCGAGGAGATCCCGCCCCAGCTGCCCCGCGGGCTCCATCTCGCGCTGGCACCAGCGGCGGGGCCGCTGGCCCGCGAGTGGAGCGTCACCGTGCTCGGACCCCACGGCGGCGCCACCCTCGTCGCCACCGACCTGGAGCTGGTCGACCCCGTTGCCCGGACGATCGAGGAGGGCAGGTGCTTCCGCGGTCGGTGGTCCTTCCGTCGCGAGGACGCCCTCCGGGAGGTAATGCGACTGCGCTCGCAGCTGAGGCTCCCCGCCGGGGTGATCGCCGAGATCGACGACGTGCTGCAGGCCGTGCAACGCGTACCCGAACCCGACCACCAGGGCTGGTGGGGCGTTCCGGCCCGGTTCCTCGCCGACAGGATGCAGGCCGCCGTCCGGTCCCGCACCGAGGCGCAGGTGGCGCTCGAATCCGTCGCCGAGGACAGCGGCGAGCGTGACCCGCGCACCGGCCTGTACACGGAGAAGTTCCTCAAGCGCTGGACGGCCGGTCTCGGCGCGGGCACGCTGCCGATCGGCCTGGCCCTGCTGCGGGTGTTCGGCATCGCCGAGGTGCGGGCGGACTACGGCCTGCGCGCGGAGCTCGCCGCCCTGCACGGGGTGAGCGGGTGCGTGCAGGACCTGCTGACGAACGTCGACCGGGTGGTGCGGATCGGCCGCGAGGACTTCCTCGTCGTGCTCCCCTCCTGGTCCCCGGAGAGGGTCATGTGGTTCTGCGAGGAGGTCTGTGAGCGCGTGGCGCGACTGGAGGACGCGTATCCGTTCATCTCCCTGCCGGGCGTGGCCGCCGCCACCGTCACCCGCAGCCGACCACTACCGATCCCACAGCTCGTGCACCAGGTCGAGCTCGGCGGCCGCGCCTCCGAGCCGGTGAGCCTGCTGGCCGACTGACCCTGCCGGCGCGCGAGTCGTCAGCGTCGTCGAATCCGGACGCAGCTGCCCTCAGTTTCCGGCGACCGCCGCACGCACCGTGAAGGTGCGCCGGTAGTCGGCCGGCGCGACGCCGACGACCTTCCGGAAGTGGTGACGCAACAGCGCCCCGCTCCCGAAACCGCTGCTCTCGGCCACCTCGTCGATGCCGAGGTCGGTGTCCTCGAGAAGTCGCTGCGCCCGCTGAACGCGCTGGAGGGTGAGCCAGCGGTGGGGCGTGGTGCCCGTCTCGGCGACGAAGCGGCGCGCGAAGCTGCGGTCGGACATGCGAGCCCGGCGAGCCAGGTCGGTGACCGTGTGCTCGATCTCCAGGTGCTCGAGCACCCAGTCGAGCACGGGCGCGAGGCCGTCGGACGAGCACCGCGGCACCGGCTGCTCCACGAACTGCCGCTGCCCGCCGTCCCGTTGCGGTGGCACGACCATGCGGCGGGCGATCACGTTGACGATCGCGCTGCCCAGCTCCCGGCGGACCAGGTGGAGGCAGGCATCGATACCAGCTGCCGTGCCGGCGCTGGTGATGATGTTGCCGTCGTCGACGAACAGCACGTCCGGGTCGATGAGGGCCTGTGGGTGGAGCTCGCGCAGCTCGTCGACGTTCATCCAGTGGGTGGTGCAGTGGCGGCCGTCGAGCAGCCCGGCCGCACCGAGCACGAACGCTCCCGAGCAGACGCTGAGCAGGGTGGCTCCGTCGGCAGCGGCGCCGCGCAGCGCGTCGAGGACGGGCTCGGGGAACGTCCGCAGGCGGGTGGCCGCGATCGCCACGAGGTCGGCGCCACGCAGTCCGTCGAGCCCGTGGTGCGGGACGACGCCCATTCCCACGGTGCTCGACACCGGTTCCCCGGCCACCGGACCGCACACCCGCAGCTCGAAGGGCGGCACTCCCTCGGCCGTGCGGTCGATGCCGAAGACCTCGCAGATCGTGCCGAACTCGAACGGCGAGACCTCCGGAAGCACCAGCGCAGCGACGGTGGACAGCATGCGGAGAGCATAGTGGCAGGATTTTTGCTGTGCTAGGCACCTCTGCCACTGTTGGCAGTAAGTAGATCAGCGAATAATTTCTGCCATGGCTACCGCACTCATCGTTCTTCTTCTCGTCGCCATCGCCGTCACGATCTCGATCGTCCGCCCGTCTGCTCGGCACGACGCCCCCGCGCCTGCCGATCGCGACCGTGAGCGGGAGCTCGCAGAGCTACGCGGGATGAACGGCTACCGCTCGGACATCCGCATTCCCTGACCGACCGACCCTCAGCCCGACGCGTAGAACTGGGTGAGGCGTTCGGCCTCCTCCTGCAGCGCACGCACGGCGGCAGGGGGCAACTCGTGGAACGGCTCGCAGCGGACGGCGCCGTCGACATGACGCCATGTGCCCGCCACCCGGCCGTCGACGAGGAACGTGGGCACCGACTGGGGCGACGTCTTGGCGAAGACCACCCGTCGGTGCTCCTCGGGAAGGATCTGCGCCCGCCGCGCGTGGACGAGGAGAACCGCGTCCCACTGCCCCAGGAAACGCACGGGCGACGGAGTGCCGGCGGGCGGCAGCGGGGCGCCGGGCAGGTCGAACAGCTCGCCACCCGACTCGTCACGGAACCGGCGCAGCTCCAGCCGTTGCAACACCTGCCGCGCGGTGGTGACTGTCCACCCGCAGAACGACGACAGATCCTTGGCGGACGCCGGGCCGAACCCGCCCAGGTAGCGCCGCACGAGCAGCTCCTGGCCCTCCTCCTCCGACGGAGCCGGCTCGGGCACCGGAACCGTGTGCTCAGCCAGCCCGTAGACGTGAGCCCGCGGTGTGGTCCAGGTGCCTGCGGGCGGCACCCGGACCAGGTCGATCCAGAGCTGGGCTCCGGACCACACCTCGCGCGGGAAACCGTCGGCGGCGAGGAGCCGCTGGATCTCGGCCTGTTTGAGCGGCCCCTCCGCCAGATAGCGGCGCACGGCATCGGCGACCTTCGGCATGTCGGTGGCGGCCGCCCGATAGGCGCGGAGCCACCACTGCCGCCGTGGAGCGCGCACCGCTTCGGTGAGGGGCCGGTAGTCGCGCGCCGAGACCATGTGGATCGTGCAGCGCATGACCCACCCCTGCACGATGCGGCCGCCCATCAGGGCGTCGGTGAGCATCTCCCGGCGGAAGCCTGCGAGCCTCGACCACAGCCCCACGTAGCCCGACGGCGCGTACTGCGTCTGCAGCCCCGCGACCTGCTCGACGGCGCGTTCCGGCGCCAGCGACGCACGCTCCAGGAGGAGCTGACGGGCGAGGACCGCGCGGTTGATCTCCCCGGTGGACAGCACCCGCTCGGCCATGCCGGGGAGTGTGCCCCGAACCGCCGACATTTCGGCGATCTCCCACCAACGTGACTTCTGTCAGCGAGCGCGAGGTGCTCCGCCGCGCCGCCGACGGCCTGCGGAACTACCTCTCGACGGCGATCACCGAGCTCGGGGTGCGCAACCGGATCGAGGCCGCCCGCGTGGCCCGCGACCGGGGCCGGCTCTGAGCGGCCCTCATCCCGCGGCCCGCGCCGTCGACCGGCCTGCGGTGGGGCGGGCGAGCCCGAGGTGGTCGCGCAGGGTCGGCCCGGTGTACTCGGTGCGGTAGCTACCGCGGTCCTGCAGCTCCGGCACCACCTTCTCGACGAACTCGTCGAGCCCGCCGGGCACCAGGTGCGGGATGAGGATGAAGCCGTCGGAGGCGTTCTCCTGCACGTAGACGTCCATCTGCTCGGCCACCTGCCGTGGCGTGCCGACGAACGACTGCCGCGCAGTGGTCTCGATGATCAACTCCCGGATCGAGAGGCCGCCCTTCGCCTCGGACAGCTCCCGCCACTGCCGGGCCACGGCCAGGCTGTCCTTCTCGTGCCGCACCCGGCCGCGGGTGATCGACACACCTTCCGGATCGGGATCGACGTCGGGCAGCGGGCCGTCCGGGTCGTAGGCCGACAGGTCGCGGCCCCACACCTGCTCGAGGAACGCGATCGCGGTCTGCGGACTCACCTGTGCCCGCCGGACCAGCGCGGCCAGCTCCTCGGCCTCCTCCGCGGTGTCGCCGAGCGCGAACGTCGTGGCCGGCAGGATCGTCACGTCCCGTTCGGAGCGTCCGTAGCGCGGGAGCCTGCCCTTCAGGTCGCGGTAGAACGCCTGGCCGGACTCCAGCGTGCCGTGCCGGGAGAAGATCGCGTCGGCGGTCCGGGCGCCGAACTCGCGTCCCGCGTCGGAGTCGCCGGACTGGATCAGCACCGGATGTCCTTGCGGGGTCGGCGGGAGCGAGAACCGTCCCGAGAACGAGAACTGCTCCCCCCGGTGCTCGACGACGGGCGCCGCGCCGTCGCGGACGAACACGCCGCGCTCCCGGTCGGCCACCACGGCGTCCTCCGCCCAGGAGAGCCACAGCTCACGGACCGCGTCGAGGATCTCCTGCGCCCGCTCATAGCGCTGCTCGGGCGCCAGGAACCCGCCGCGCCGGAAGTTCTCGCCGGTGAACGCGTCGGAGCTGGTGACGAGGTTCCACGCGGCCCGGCCGCCGGACAGGTGATCGAGCGATGCCAGCTGCTTCGCGAGCTCGTAGGGCTCGTTGAACGTGGTGTTGAGCGTGCCGCCCAGGCCCAGGTGCGTGGTGACGGCGGCGATCGCGTTCAGCACGGTGAGCGTGTCGGGCCGCCCGACCACGTCGAGGTCGTGGATGCGGCCGCGGTGCTCGCGCAGCCGCAGCCCCTCGGCGAGGAACAGGAAGTCGAACAGGCCCCGCTCGGCCGTCCGCGCGAAGTGAACGAACGAGGCGAAGTCGGTCTGGCTCCCGGACTCCGGGTCGCTCCACACCGTGGTGTTGTTGACGCCGGGGAAGTGTGCGGCCAGGTGGATCTGCTTCTTGTCGCTCATGCGTTCACCTCCGCGTACCGGTTGGCGGGCCGGGACAGGCCGAAGCGCTCACGCAACGTCGCGCCGGGCGGCACCGGGGGTCGCAGGCCGCGCTCGGCGAGCCGGGGCACCACATCGGCGGCGATGGCCTGCACACCGCTGGGCAGCGCCAGGGGCACGGCGGTGACACCGTCGGCAGCACCGCCGGAGACGGCCTCCGCGATCACGTCGACCAGGGCTTCCGCGGTGTCGACGACCCGCAGCGACGAGGCGGCGAGCTCGCAGTGGGCGTCGAGCTCGTCGAGTGCGCGGCGGGCGCCCGCTACGTCCGAGTCCAGCAGCACCTCCACGTCGAGCAGCACGGCGACGTCGTCCGGGTTCCGGCCGGCCGCCGCGACCGCCGCACGCACCCGCTCGCGGGCGGTGTGCGCCGCGGCGAGGTCGGCAGCCGCGACCCGCACCACGTCGGCCCGGGCGGCAGCGACCTGGAGTGCCTCGGGTTCGTCGCCGCGCAGCACGACCAGCGGGTGCGCCTGCGGGCTGCGCGGGGTGATCGACGGGCCCTTGACGGAGAAGAACTCGCCGGCGAAGTCGATGTAGTGCAGCTTGTCGCGGTCGATGTAGCGGCCGGTGGCGACGTCACGGATGACCGCGTCGTCCTCCCAGGAGTCCCACAGCGCCGCGACGACCTCGACGACGTCGGCTGCCTCGCGCCACAGGTCGGCGGCCGGTGCGGCCGGCTTGCGACCGAACAGCTCCGCCTCCGCCGGAGTGCGCGACACGACGGGCTCCCAGCCTGCGCGGCCGGAGGACACGAGGTCGAGGGTGGCGATCGCCTTGGAGATGTGGAACGGCTCGGTGTGCGTGACCGTCACCGCAGGGACGAGCCCGACCCCGGGGACGACCGGCGCCACCCGTGCGGCGATCGCCACTGCGTCCAGTCGTAGGGGCACGAGGTCCGGGTCGCCGGACGGAGGGACGAGCAAGTCGGGCACGGCCACGAAGTCGGCGCCGGCGGCGAGCTTCACCAGCTCGACGTGATAGGCGGCGGTGAGCAGCTCCTCGGGACGCGCGTCTGGCCGTCGCCACGCAGCCGGGTGCCGGCCCGCCCCGGACATTTCCACCGCCAGATACGTGCCCTGTGCCATGCGTCCCTCCGGTGGGTGACGTCGACCGGTCTCCCGTGCAAACCCGGGGCCGTCACGAGCACATTCCCACCGATCGGCGTACGCGTCAGCGCGGACGCCGGTCACCTGCGGCGATGTCGGCCTCGATCGCCGACGCACAGGCCTGCAGCGGCGGGAGGATCTCGCGAACGACGTCGCGCGAGCCCGCCCTCGTGCTGACGTTCGCCGCCGCCACGACGCTGCCTGCCGCGCCCCGCACCGGCACGGAGATCGAGCGCAGGCCCAGCTCCAGCTCCTGGTCGACCACGCAGAACCCGGCCTCGCGCACCGCGTCGAGCTCGCGGGAGAGGTCCGCCGGATCGGTGAGTGTGCGGTCGGTCAGGGCTCGCGGTCGCAGCTCGGCGAGCCGCTGTGCCCGCTCCTCGGGCGGGAGGGCCGCGAGCAGCACCCGTCCCATGGACGTGGCGTAGGCCGGGAGGCGGGTGCCGATCGTGATGGCGACCGTCATGATCCGCGAGGTCGGCACCCTGGCGACGTAGACGACGTCGCCGCCGTCGAGGACCGAGACCGAGGCCGACTCCTGGACCTCGCGGACCAGCGCCTCCAGGTGCGGCGCGGCGATCTCGGGCAAGGACAGGCTGGAGAGGTAGGAGTAGCCCAGCTCCAGCACGCGTGGGGTGAGCGCGAAGATCCGTCCGTCGGTGCGGACGTAGCCGAGCTCGGTGAGGGTGTGCAGGAAGCGCCGGGTGGCGGCACGCGGCAGCCCGGTGCGCCGGGCGACCTCGCTGAGGGTCTGCTCCGGGTGCTCGGCGTCGAACGCCCTGATCACGGCGAGGCCGCGGGCGAGCGAGCGGACGTGCTCGGTCATCGCGGCGCCGCCGTCACGGCCGCTCCGCGAGCAGCCGGTCCACCAGGTCGGCGGCGTGCCCGGGCGAGGGGTTCGTGCCGGTGGTGAGCGCGAGGTCGGCGGCCATCCGGTCAGGGTGGACGGCCAGGCCCTCCAGGGACGTGCGCAGCCGGGCCGCGGCGCCGCCGGTGGCGCGGAGCAGATCGCCGAGCGTCTCCCACTCGGCGTGCCAGGCTCCGGCCGCGCGCTGGTGCTCGTGGTCGGCCGCGGCGAGCAGCACCGCGGCGAGCCCGGGAGCGCGTCGCGCCGCTCCCCGCGCCGTGATCGCGGCGATCGGGTTGCGCTTGTGCGGCATCGACGACGAGTCGCCCGGCGCCGCCTCGGACACCTCCCCGAGCTCCGTCCCTGCAAGCAGCACAATGTCCGTGGCCGGCTTCGCGCAGGCCCCTGCGGCGACGGCCAGTGCACCGGCGAGCTCGCCGATCCGCGTGCGCTCGGTGTGCCACGGCGCAGCGTCGGAGAGCCGCAGGCCCGCGGCGAGCGACGCGGCCACGGCCGGCCCGTGCGGATGCAGCGCCGCGAGGGTGCCCGCCGCCCCGCCGAACTGGACGGGCAGCGCGGCGAGGACGCGGGCCAGGCCCGTTCTGGCCCGGTCGAGTCCGGCGCACCAACCGGCCGCGACCAGGCCGAACGTCGTCGGCAACGCCTGCTGGCCGAGGGTGCGGGCGATCATCGGGGTCGTCCGGTGCGCGTCGGCCAGCGCCGCGGCGGCGTCGGCCGCACCGCGCAGGTCGTCGAGCACGATCTCCCCGGCCCAGCCCACGAGGAGCACCGCGGCCGTGTCCATGATGTCCTGGCTGGTGGCGCCGGGGTGGACCGAACGACCGGCCTCCCCTGCGGCCGACCTCAGCAGCCGGACCAGCGGGATCACCGGGTTGCCGCCCTCCACGGCCGCGCGCCCCAGGTCGGAGGGGTCGATCGTGAGGTCCGCCGCCACCGTCGCGATGCGCTCCGCGTCCTTCGCCGGGACGACCCCGTGCTCGGCGGCGGCGCGCGACAGCGCCACTTCGACGGCGACCAGCGCGGCCACCCACGACGCGTCGTCGAGCCGGGCGGCCACCCGGTCGGCCCCGAACACCGGGTCGAACAGAGCACTGGACATGGGCCGGAAACTTACGTGCCCCCGAGCGGCCGCGAGGCACAGCCCCGCTCGTCCGGGCGACTCGCGGAGTCGTAGTGTGTTCGCTGTGCGAACAGTTGTACGGCTGACGCACGGCGCCGTAAGGTCGGCTTTCGTGATGGACAAGGTGGTCGCGTCCGCGGCCGAGGCGGTGGCCGACGTCCCTGACGGCGCGTCGCTCGCGGTGGGTGGGTTCGGGATGTCCGGGGTGCCGGCCGCGTTGATCGCGGCGCTGCTCGAGCAAGGCGCCACGGATCTGGAGACGATCAGCAACAACCTGGGCCTGGACGGTTTCGGGTTGGGCACGCTGCTGGCGGCCGGTCGGATCCGGCGCACGATCGGCTCCTATGTGGGCAACAACAAGGAGTTCGCCCGCCAGTATCTGGCCGGGGAGATCGAGTTGGAGCTCACCCCGCAGGGCACGCTCGCCGAGCGGCTGCGTGCCGGCGGTGCGGGTATCCCGGCGTTCTTCACCCCCGCGGGTGTCGGTACCCAGGTCGCCGACGGCGGTCTGCCCTGGCGTTACGCGGCCGATGGTGGTGTGGCGGTGCACTCGCCGCGCAAGGAGGTGCGGGAGTTCCGCGGCCGGTCCTACGTGCTCGAGGAGGCGATCTTCCCCGACTACGCCCTCGTGCACGCCTGGAAGGGCGACCGCCACGGCAACCTCGTCTACCGGCGCAGCTCGCGCAACTTCAACCCTGTGTGCGCCGCGGCCGGGCGGATCACGATCGCGCAGGTCGAGCACCTGGTCGAGCCGGGTGAGATCGACCCGGACGCCGTGCACACCCCGGGCATCCAGGTGCAGCGCGTGGTGCATGTGCCCGACGCCGACAAGCCCATCGAGTTCCGGACGGTACGCGCTTCGAAGGTGGAGACGGCATGACGCTCACCCGTGATCAGCTCGCCGCGCGCGTGGCCGCGGAGCTGCCCGACGGTTCGTACGTCAACCTCGGGATCGGCATGCCGACCCTGGTGCCCGGCTTCATCCCGGTGGGGCGCACCGTCGTGCTGCATTCGGAGAACGGCATCCTGGGCGTGGGCCCGTACCCGACCGAGGACGAGATCGACGCCGATCTGATCAACGCGGGCAAGGAGACCGTGACCGTCCTGCCCGGGGCGTCCTACTTCGACTCGGCCACGAGCTTCGGGATGATCCGGGGCGGGCACGTGGACGTGGCCGTGCTCGGGGCGATGCAGGTCAGCGCCCGTGGTGACCTGGCCAACTGGGCCGTGCCCGGCAAGATGATCAAGGGCATGGGAGGGGCGATGGACCTCGTCCACGGCGCCCGGCGGGTGATCGTGATGATGGAACACACCGCTCGCGACGGCTCACCGAAGATCGTGGCGGAGTGCACGCTGCCGCTCACCGGTGCCGCATGCGTGGACCGGATCGTCACCGACCTCGCCGTGATCGACGTAACCGACGCCGGCCTCACACTCGTGGAGACCGCCCCCGGCGTCACCCCCGACGAGGTACGCGCGGCAACGGGCGCACCACTGCGCTGAGGTCCGTGGCCCTGCGGACGCCGGACGACCGCAGGGCCACGATGCCGATCAAGCGGAGGGACCGAGCTCCACCGGGAGTGTGGTCAGACCGCGGATGAGTGTGCTGCGCCGGTGGAGCAGCTCCTGCGGATCGATCGCCAGTGCCAGCTCCGGGCGCCGGGCGAGCAGCATCCCGATCGCCTCCTGACCTTCGATGCGCGCGAGCTGCGCGCCGAGGCAGTGGTGAAGGCCGTGTCCGAAGGCGACGTGGCCGGAGACGTCGCGGTCGACGCGCAGTTCCTCGGAGTCGGCGAAGCGCTCCTGGTCGCGGTTGGCCGCTGCCAGCGAGAGCTGGACGATCGAGCCGGCCGGGATCGTGACGCCCGAGTACACGACGTCCTCGGCGGCGAAACGGGCCGGGGTGCTGTGCACCGGCGCGTCCCAGCGGAGGAACTCCTCGATCGCCGACGGCAGCAGCTCCGGGCGCTCGCGCAGCAGCGCGAGCTGCTCAGGGTGGGTGAGCAGCGCGAGCAGGCCGTTGCCGATGAGGTTGACCGTGGTCTCGTGCCCGGCGATGAGCAACATCATCGCCATGCCGACGAGTTCGGGCTGTGAGAGCCGGTCGCCGTCCTCCGCCACCTCGATCAGCCCGCTGATGAGGGCGTCGTCGGGCTGCTGGCGCTTCTGCTCGATCAGCTTGCTCAGGTACTCGAAGAGCTTGGCGGAGGCGGCCATCGACTCGTCGCGCGTCGACTCGTCGACCATCGTGTTGGACCAGGCCGCGAAGTCGTCGCGGTCATCGGCAGGCACACCGAGCAGCTCGCAGATCACGAAGACGGGCAACAGGAACGCGTACTCGGCCATGATGTCGACCCGGCCGGAGGCCGGCAGCGCGTCGAGGAGCTCACCGGCGATCTGCTCGACCCGCGGGCGCAGCTCCTCCATGCGCCGCAGGGTGAACGAGCGCGACACCAGCTTGCGCAGCCGGGTGTGCTCCGGTGGGTCCATCAGCAACATCATGGGGACGTTCGGGGTGGGGGCATCCGCCCGCGCCTCGGGCGGCAGCGTGAAGCGCCAGTCCTTGCTCAGCCGCGGGTCGGCGAGCGCGGCGCGCACGTCGGCGTAGCGGCTGAGCAGCCAGACCGTGCCGTCCTGGCGCTCCAGCTTGCACACCGGCTCGTCGGAGCGCAGGGCTGCGTAGGCCGGGTAGGGATCGCGCCAGAAGGCGCCCTCGAACAGCTCGACGGTGGAGGTCACCGGTCTCCTTCGCGCATTCCGACTGATGTAAGCAGGAGCTTACAGCCGCGTCGGGCTCAATGTGCCGGGAACGACCGCGATGTCGGCAGGCACCGGCTCCCCCGTCACCACCGCCGCGCCCAACGCCGCGAGCGCAGGCGAACTTTCGATGCCCGACCCACCCTGACCTGCGAAGAAGTGGAAGCCCGGATGGTCGGGGCGGGCCCCGACCACCGGTCGGCGATCCGCCACGAACGACCGTAGCCCCGCCCAACTGGTCCGTACCGACCGCAGCCCGAGCCCGGTGACGGCCTCGACGCGCTCCAGCCCCGTCGCCACGTCCAGCTCGTCGGGCCGGGCGTCGTGCGGCTCGACGGGCGTCTCGTCGGCGGGGCTCACCAGCAGCCCGTCGCCCTCCGGTTTGAAGTAGAACCGCTCGTCGGCCTCCCGCACCATCGGCAGCGGGCCGGCGGGCACCCGCGACCGGGCTGCGTCCGGTATCGGGACCAGCGCGATCGTGCGCCGGAACGGGACGAGCCCGATGGGTGGAACGCCGGCGAGCCCGGCCACGACGTCGGCCCACGCGCCCGCCGCGTCCACGACGTCGGCCGTGTCGATCGCGGTTTCTCCTGCGTGCACCCGCCATCCGGCGCCCCGCGGCTCCAGCGCCGTGACCGGCGCACCGGCCCGGACGGTGCCGCCGCGCCTGCGCAGACCGCGGACGTAGGCCTGGTGCAGCGCCTCGGTGTCCACGTCCGCCGCGCCCTCCACCACCGCGGCCGCCCGCACGATGCCTGGCAGGAGGAGCGGACACCGGCGCTCCGCCTCAGAGGGGTCGAGCGCCACCGGGGCCCCCGGCTCCTGCGCCTGCTCGCGGAGCAGCGCGGCGAGCGCCGCCTCGCCCACGTCGTCCACGGCGATGTGCAGCACCACCCGTGGCGTGAGCAACGGCGGCGCATCCAACTCCTCGGCGAGCCGGGCGAAGCGAGGTCCGCTCGCGACGATGAGCGCCCGGACCGCGCGGGTGCCGTGGCCAGGGATGTAGGTGGCCGCCGAGCGGGCGGTCGAGTGCCGGGCCAGTGCTGTCTCGGCCTCGAACAACACCACCGAGCGGGTGGCGGAGAGCTCGTAGGCGATCGACGCGCCGGCGATTCCCCCACCGATCACGACGACGTCCGCGGAGTCGGTCATGGATCTGACGCTAGTGCCGAGGAAGCGAGGTCGTCTTGCGCGCCTCCGGGCAAGGAACCCCGTTTCCGCGGCACCAGCCGGAAAACCGGTAGCGCCCCGCGAACGGGCCTCGTACGGTTCCTCCCATGCGCCTGTAGAGACGACCGCCTCGTGCGGCACCGCGGCCCGGACCCGTCGTCCGCGCCGCTCCGTCCCCGTCATCCGGCCGGCCCCGGGTTCCTCCCGGCTCCGCCGCCGTTGCGGCCGCCGGCCTCGTCATCACCCTGCAGGAGGCACTCATGCGTGATCCATTGCTGTCCACCGCCGCGGGCGACCCCGCCCTCGACGCCACCCTTCCCACCGACACCGTCCTGCGCGACACCGTTCTCGGACGGCCGGTTCCGCCCGCCGATGCGGAGGAACCCGCGCCGTCCAACAGGGCGGCCCGTCGCGGGCGCTCGGGCAAGAAGACCCGCAGCGGCGCCGTGCTACCCGGCGCCCAGAGTCGTGCCCGAGCTGCGCAGGGCCGCCGGATCAACCCTGTACGCCGCACGGGTTGATCCCCCCGGTACCGCCGGCCTCGCGTCCACGGGGCCGGCGGTACACCCGCGACATGGACGCATCTCGCTGATCGCGCGCGCGATCGTCCCTCGTCATGCGTCCATGTCGCGCTCATAACCCTGGGGCTGCCCGGGAAACGTGTGACCATGGCTGCGTGGCCATCGCGCGCAACAACCCCGCCACCACCGTCTGGTGGGCAGCCCCCGTCCCGCCGGAGGCCGCGCCCGGCCTCGTCGCGCTTCTGGACGCGCACGAGCGAGCCCGCCTCGACCGTTTCCGGCTGGCCGCCGACCGCGCCCGCTACGTCGCCGCGCACGCGCTCACGCGGATCGTGCTGGCCGAGGCCGTCGGCAGGCCGGCAGGCGATCTCCGGTTCGACCGCACCTGCCAGTGCGGGCAGCAGCACGGCAAGCCCGTCCTCGTCGACGGGCCGGGATTCTCGATGACCCACGCCGGAGACTTCGTGGGTGTGGCCGTGCATCCGGGCGGCTCGGTCGGTCTCGACGTCGAGCAGGTCCGGGAGCTCACGGACCTCGCCGCGATGGCCGACCACGTCTGCTCACCGGCGGAGTCGGTGGCCGACACGGCGTCCTTCTTCGTCGCGTGGACGCGCAAGGAAGCGTTGCTCAAGGCCACCGGTGCCGGACTGTCCAGCCCGATGAAGGCGATCACGCTCGGGCCGTCCGGCGTGCGGGAGTGGACCGGCGACGGCGCCCCGTCCGGGCCGGTGTGGCTGCGGGACCTGCACCCGGGCGGCGACTACCGGGCGGCTGTGGCCGGGCTCGGCACGGCGCCGCCCCGCGTCGACGAGGTGGACGGCAACGCCCTCCTGCGCGCCGGGGTGAGCTGACCCCGCACTCTCCGAGGGCAGGGACAACCCGAGGCGCCAGGGAACTGTCGGTGGGCTCAGGGAGAATGGCGCCGTGGGCGTGCGCTGGGTGCTGCACCTCGACATGGACGCGTTCTTCGCCTCCGTCGAGCAGCTCACCCGCCCCACCCTCCGCGATCGCCCGGTGCTGGTCGGCGGCCTGGGGCCACGCGCGGTGGTGGCGGGCGCCAGCTACCAGGCTCGCGTCTTCGGAGCTCGCTCCGCCATGCCGATGGGCCAGGCCCGCAGGCTCTGTCCGCACGCCGTGGTGCTCCCGGCGCGGTTCGCGCTCTACCACGCCCTGAGCGAGCGGGTGATGGCCGTGCTCGCCGACGCCGCACCCGTGCTCGAACCGGTCTCGCTCGACGAGGCGTTCCTGGAGCCCCCCACCCTCGCCGGTGCCTCGGCGGCCGACGTCGAACGGTTCGGCGCGGAGTTGCGGGCCTCCGTGCGAGCCGCCACCGGGCTCCCCGCCTCGGTCGGGGCCGGATCGGGCAAGCAGCTCGCCAAGATCGCGTCCGAGCTCGCCAAGCCCGACGGGCTGCGGGTCGTGGCGCCGCACGAGGAGCAGGCGGTGCTCGCGCCGCTCCCGGTGCGCGCGCTGTGGGGCGTCGGGCCGGTGGCCGAGGCGGGGCTGCGCAAGCTCGGCGTGCACACCATCGGCGAACTCGCCGCCATGGACCTGCGCGAGCTCACCGCCCTGCTGGGCACCGCGATCGGCACCGAACTGCACCGCCTCGCCCGTGGTGTGGACGAGCGGCCGGTCGCGCCGCGAGGCGCGGCGAAGCAGGTGAGCGCCGAGACCACCTTCGACAGCGACCTCACCGCCATGACGGCCGTGCACGACGCCGTGGCCAGGATGACCCAGGCCGCCCACCGGCGGCTCCTCGATTCGGGGCGCGCGGCCCGTACCGTCACGGTCAAGGTCCGCAGCGCCGACTTCACCACGTCCAGCCGCTCGGCCACCAGCGGCAGCGGGAGCACCGACCTCCAGACGCTCACCGCTGTCGCCCAGCGGCTGGCACTCACGGCGGTGCCCGAGGGCGGTGTGCGGTTGATCGGGGTGTCGCTGGCGGGTCTCATCGACGACCCCCCGCCTGCACTGTTCGAGCCGGGCCGGTTCGAGGCCGTACCGGCGGATTCCGTCCCCGTCGAGCCCGAACCCGACGAGCCCGGTCCGTCAACCACGGCCGGGCTCGACGACCGTCCCTGGCGCCCCGGCGACGACGTGCGCCACCCCGAGCACGGCCACGGCTGGGTGCAAGGGGCCGGGCACGGCCGCGTCACGATCCGGTTCGAGACCCGCAGCACGGGCCCCGGACGCGCTCACACCTTCGCGGCCGACGACAGCGACCTGGTCCGTGCCGACCCGCTGGAGAGCCTGCAGTGATCGGTCCCGACCCCCGTCGCGGCCGTCGAGCGGCGGTCTAGGCAGGCGGTCGCCACGGGCGCGGCGGCAGCACCGGGAGCCCGCTCGGGGCGCACTGGCCGCCCCGCTCCCCGGCCAGCCGGAAGATCAGCCAGCCGATCACTCCCGCCAGGATCGAGCCGGCGAGGATGCCGATCTTCGCGTCGTTCACCAGCACCGGGTCGGTCAGGGCCAGTTCGGTGATGAACAGGGCCACCGTGAACCCGATGCCCGCGAGCCCGGCGCCACCGATCAGCTGGCCCCACCGCAGTGTGTCGGGCACCCGCCCGATCCCGAGGCGCAGCGCGATCCAGGTGCCGAAGCTGACCCCGACCAGCTTGCCGACCGTCAGGCCCACCACGATGCCCCAGAAGAGCGGCGACGCGACGGCAGCGGCGATCGCGTCGCCCGAGAGCACCACACCGGCGTTGGCCAGCACGAAGATCGGGACGATCACGTAGCTGCTCCACGGCTGGATACGCAGTTGCAGCCGCTCGTTCGGCGACACGGCCTCCAGCGCGGCGGCCTGAGCGGCGAGAGCTCGTTCCGGGCTGGGGTCGACGAGCAGGCTGCCGCCCAGCACCTGCACCCTGGCGATGTCGCGTGGCCGCGGGGCGTAGGCGTTGACGAGCAGGCCGAGTGCGACGCCGACAACGCTCGGGTGCACGCCGGACTCCAGCACCGCGACCCACATCACCACCGCGATCACGACGTAGATCGGCGTACGCCAGAAGTCGACGAATCGGAGCCCCAGGAGCGCCAGGAACAGAACGACGGCGAGGAGCAGCGCCGTGTAATTGACCTCGTGGGTGTAGAAGATGGCGATCGCGAGAACGGCGCCGATATCGTCGACGATCGCGAGCGCGAGCAGGAACACCCGGAGCTGATCCGGGCAGCGCGGCCCGATAAGCGCGAGCATGCCGATGACGATCGCCGTGTCGGTCGAGATCGGGATGCCCCACGCGCCTGCTGCCGGTCCGCTCGCGTTGAACACCAGGAAGATCGCAGCCGGTAGGACCAGGCCGCCGATGGCAGCCACTGCCGGCGTGGCGAGCGCCCGGATGCCCCGCAGCTCGCCCAGCACGGTCTCGCGCGATATCTCCAGCCCGACGCTGAGGAAGAACAGCACCATGAGGCCGTCGTTGACCCAATGGCGCAGGTCGAGGGTCAGGTCGAGGGAACCGACCGAGAACGAGAGCGGCGTATGCCAGAACTCCTCGTAGCCGCCGACGTTGGCCCAGATCAGTGCCAGGACCGCGGCGCTGAGAAGCAGCACGGCCGATCCGGATTCGGTCCGCATGAAGGACCGCGCCGCGCGACTCAGCTCGCCGCGCTCGGTTAAGGTCGTCACTGCCACGGGGGGATCCTGCCATCCGGGTTTCGGGCGCCCGACGCACATCACTGGAGGTCACGATCACTCTCGACCCCCGGATAGGGAATTACGACCATCTACAGGGCGTACTCGGGGCCGAGCTGTCGCTCCTCGAGTACGGCGATTTCGAATGCCCGTACTGCCGTAAGGCGGCCCCGGTGATCGAGGAGGTGCGCGAGCGTCTGGGCAGCCGTCTCGTCTTCGCGTTCCGCCACTTCCCCCTGGCTGAGCTGCATCCCTACGCGCTCTCGGCCGCTGTGGCGTCGGAGGCCGCGGCCCTCAAGGGTCAGTTCTGGCCGATGCACGACAAGCTCTTCTCGGGCGACGAGCCTGCGCTGCGGCAGGAGGACCTGCGCCGCTACGCGGAGGAGCTCGGGATCCCGCCGGAGAAGGTGGTGTGGCCCGCCACACAGTTCGTCGAGGACCGTGTGGAGGCCGACTTCAACTCGGGAGTCCGCAGCGGGGTACGAGGCACCCCCACGCTCTTCGTCAACGGGCGGCAGTACCACGGTGCCGTCTCCGTCGGAGACCTGATCGCGGCGCTGCTGGAGTAGGGCGAACGGACGGGTCAGGTCGTCTCGTCCTTGTCCGCCACGCCTGCCGCGTCGAACGTGGCGACGTCCAGCAGGGCCTGCACGGCCGCCTGCAGAACGGGCAGGGCCAGCAGGGCACCGGTGCCCTCGCCCAGCCGCATCCCGAGGTCGAGCAACGGCTCCAGACCCAGGTGCGCGAGGGCGAGGGCGTGCCCGGGCTCGGCCGAACGGTGCCCGGCCACGCAGTAACCCACCGCGGTCGGCGCGAAGGCACCGGCCACGAGTGCGGCCGCCCCGGCGTTCACCCCGTCCAGGAGCACCGGCACCCGCAGCGCTGCGCCACCGAGCACGAACCCTGCCAATGCCGCGTGCTCGAGCCCGCCGAACGCGGCGAGTACGCCGATCGGGTCACGTGGGTCGGGCTCGTGCCGCTCCAGGGCCGCGGCCACCACGGCGGTCTTGTGGGCGAGCATCGCGTCGTCGATGCCGGTGCCGCGCCCCGTCGCCGCAGCCGGGGTGGTGCCGGTGAAAGCGCAGATCAGGGCCGCGGCCGCGGTGGTGTTGGCGATGCCCATGTCGCCCGTGACGAGACACCGGTTGCCTGCCGCGACGAGGTCACGGGCGGTCTCGATGCCCACCTCCACCGCCGCCTGGGCCTGCGCGCGGGTGAGGGCCGGTCCGGCGGTCATGTCGGCCGTGCCGGGCGCGATGCGGCGCGGCAGGAGGCCCGTAGCGGCGCCGGGGCCCTCGATCGACCCGGCCACCCCCACGTCGACGATGCACACCTCCGCCCCCAGCCGCCGCGCGAAGGCGTTGACCACGGCCCCACCGGCCAGGAAGTTCCCCACCATCTGTGCCGTGACCTCCTGCGGCCACGGCGACACGCCCTGGGCGTGCACGCCGTGGTCGGCGGCGAACACGGCCACCGCAGCGGGCTCGGGTATCGGCGGCGGCCAGGTCCCGGCGATGCCGGAGAGGGTCACGGCCACGTCCTCGACCTGCCCCAGCGAGCCGCGGGGCTTCGTCATGCGGTCGAGGCGCTCGGCCGCGGCGGTGCGCGCCTGCGCGTCCGGCGCGGCGATCGCGGCGACGGTCTCGGCGAACAGGTCCATCGGTTCCTCCCCGGGCATTCCCCGTTGTCCGTACCGGTCGTGATGCACGGCCCAGCCCAGCGGCCTGCGATGCGCCCAGCCCGCCGTGGCGAGCTCCGGCTCGGCCGCGAAGGCGGCAACGGGGCCGACGCACAGGTACGCCACGAGCTCCAGCCGCGGTGGCAGGCCGAGCAACGCCGCCACCTCGCGCTCGTCACCGAAACTGACCCAGCCGACCCCGAGGCCCTCGGCCCGCGCGGCGAGCCACAGGTTCTGGACGGCGAGGACCGTCGAGTACGGAGCCATCCGCGGCTGGGTCTGGCGGCCCAGCGTGTGGCGGCCACCGCGAGCGGGGTCGCAGGTCACGGCGATGTTGAGCGAGGCGTCCAGGATCGCCTCGATCTTCAGGTCCCGGAACGCGACGGCTCGCGCGCCCGGGAGAGAGCCTGCGTAGGCGGCGCGCGCGGCGGTGACGTGGGCGTGCACCCGCTCCCGCACACCCCGGTCCCGGATGACGAGGAAGTCCCACGGCTGGGAGAACCCCACGCTCGGGGCGGCGTGGGCTGCGGCGAGCACGCGGCGCAGCACGGCGTCGTCGACGGGCGCGTCGGGCAGGAAGCCGGAGCGAACGTCCCGCCGGGAGTGCACGACCTCGTAGAACGCATCGGGGTCCACGGGTGCGTCAGCGCAGACCGTGGCCGCGCCCGGAGCGTTTCGGCGGGACGACCAGCGTGGACAGGTAGGGACCGTGTTCGTCCGGGTCGAGCTCGCGGGCCGGGCGGATGTCCTCCCCCGCAAGGCCCAACCCGGCGCCGTACACCGCGTCGTCGAGCCGGCCCGTCTCACGCAGGACGGCGAGGGTTGCAGGCAGCATCCGGCCGAACTTGTAGGCCGCCACGGCGTCCCCGCGCTCCAGCGCCTCCCGGAACCGCTCAGGGCCCGCGGTCATGGGGAACAGGGCGAGCGACTCGCGCCCCTCCACCAGCGACGTCCCGCTGCGCGCGGCCAGGTCCTGCATCGCGGTGATGCCGGGTACCAGCTCGACCGACAGCTCCCCCACCACCGCACGCACGGATGCGGCGAGGTAGGTGAACGTCGAGTACACGCACGGATCGCCGATCGTCGCGAACACCGCCGTGCCGCCCGGATGCCGGTCGAACCAGCGCGCCACCTGCGCGGCAGCCGCGTCCCAGGCCTCTTCCCGGCGCTGCGTGTGCTCCCGGTCGTGCAGCGCGAACACCACGCGCTCGATCCGCCACGCCTCGGCGTAGAAGAGCGCGGTCTGCTCGGCGCGTCCGGTCTCGCCGGAGTCGGCGACGGGCACGAACACGATGTCGGCCGAACCCAGCAGGTTGGCCGCCTTGACCGTGACGAGCTCCGGGTCGCCAGGACCGACCCCCACCCCCACCAGCGTGCCTGCCATCACGCGCCCTCCCCTTCGAGGTCGCCTTCGAGGTCGAGGTAGGTCTGACGCAGCCGGTCGAGCACGGTGTCGTCCGGCTTGGCCCACAGCCCGCGGTCGGCGGCCTCCAGCAGCCGCTCGGTGATCCCGCGCAGCGCCCACGGGTTCGACCGCTGCATGAACTCCCGGTTGGTGGCGTCGAAGACGTAGCTCTCGGCGAGCTGGGCGTACATCCAGTCGTCCACCACGCCCGCCGTGGCGTCGTACCCGAAGAGGTAGTCGACGGTGGCGGCGAGCTCGAACGCGCCCTTGTACCCGTGGCGCTGCATCGCCGCGATCCACTTGGGGTTCACCACGCGCGCCCGGAAGACCCGCTTGGTCTCCTCGGCGAGCGTCCGCGTCCGCACGGCGTCGGTCACGGCGGAGTCGCCGACGTACGCGGCGGGCGAGCGCCCGGTCAGCGCACGCACCATCGCGACCATCCCGCCGTGATACTGGAAGTAGTCGTCGGAGTCGACGATGTCGTGCTCGCGGGTGTCCTGGTTCTTCGCCGCCACCGCGATCCGGCGGAACGACTGCTCCATGTCCGCCCGCGCCTCGCGCCCGTCCAGTCCGCGGCCGTAGGCGTACCCGCCCCAGACGGCGTAGACCTCGGCGAGGTCGGCGTCGCTGCGCCAGTTGCGGGCGTCGATCAGCGGAAGCAACCCCGCCCCGTAGGCGCCGGGCTTCGAGCCGAAGATCCGGGACGTGGCGCGGCGGCGGTCGCCGTGCAGTGCCACGTCCTCCTCGACGTGGGCCCGCAGGTGGTTCTGCTCGGCGGGCTCGTCCAGCTCGGCGACCATCCGGATGGCGTCGTCGAGCAGCGCGATGACGTGCGGGAACGCGTCGCGGAAGAACCCGGAGATGCGCACGGTGACGTCGATGCGCGGGCGGCCCAGCTCCTGCGCCATCACGACCTCGACGCCGGTGACACGCCGCGAGGCGTCGTCCCAGACGGGGCGGCAGCCGATCAGCGCGAGGATCTCCGCGATGTCGTCGCCCTGGGTACGCATCGCCGACGTGCCCCAGACCGTCAGGCCGACGCTGCGGGGGTACGTGCCGGTGTCGGCGAGGTGGCGGGCGACCAGCGAGTCGGCCAGCGCGCTCCCGATCTCCCACGCCGAGCGTGACGGGATCGCCTTGGGGTCCACCGAGTAGAAGTTGCGCCCGGTCGGGAGCACGTTCACCAGGCCGCGCGTCGGCGAGCCGGACGGCCCCGCCGGGACGTAGCCACCGTCGAGGGCGTGCAGCACGCCGGTGACCTCGTCGGTGGTGCGCTCCAGCCGTGGCACGACCTCCGCGCACCCGAACTCCAGCACGGCCACGACGTCGGGGATCTCCTCGCCGAGCAGCTCCGCGCAGACCGCAGCGGGTCCGCTCCACCCACGGGCCTGCACCCCGGTGACGAGCGCGCGAGCGACCCCCTCCAGCACATCGACGAGATCGGCCCCGGTGACAGCGGGCCCCCCGGCGAGCGCGACGAGCCGCGCCAACGGAGTCCCCACCGAACCAGCGGCACTCTCGTCCGTCAGGTCGACACCGATGACCCGCTCGTCCGGCCCAGGTGCGAGCACGGGCGGCAGCACCACCCCGACCGAACCAACGGCACTCTCGCCCGCTGGATCCGCGAGAACGGCCCGCTCGTCCGGCTTCGCGATCGGTTCGCCGGGTGCGGCGAGGAGGGTCTGCTCGTCCAGGCCCGCCCATGCCGCCAGCGCCGCTCGGAGACCGGGGAGTGCGCGCTTCCCGCCCCAGACCTGCGTCGCGCGCAGGATCGAGAGCACGAGGTTGATCTGTGCCTCGTCGCGCGGTGCCGCACCGAGGATGTGCAACCCGTCGCGGATCTGGACGTCCTTGACCTCGCACAGGTAGCCGTCGATGTGCAGGACGAAGTCGTCGAACTCCTGCTCCCCCGGCGCCGTGTCGACGTGCAGGTCGTGGTGCAGCTGCGCGGTGGTGACGACCTCCCAGATGCGGGCGCGCAGAGCCGGGAGCTTCGCCGGGTCCATCGCCGCGACGGTGGCGTACTCGTCGAGGAGCTGCTCGAGCTTGGCCATCTCGCCGTAGGTGTCGGCGCGCGCCATCGGCGGCACGAGATGGTCGACGACCACGGCGTGCCCGCGGCGCTTGGCCTGCGTGCCCTCGCCGGGGTCGTTGACGATGAACGGGTAGATCAGCGGCAGCTCGCCGAGCACGGCGTCGGGGGCGCACTCCGCCGACAGCCCCAGCCCCTTGCCGGGCAGCCATTCGAGCGTGCCGTGCTTGCCGAGGTGGATCACGGCGTCGGCGCCGAACTCGTGGTCGAGCCACCGGTACGCGGCCAGGTAGTGGTGCGAGGGCGGCAGGTCCGGGTCGTGGTAGATCGCCACCGGATTCTCGCCGAACCCGCGCGGCGGCTGGATCATCAGCACCACGTTCCCGAACTGCAGAGATGCCAGCACGACGGCCGCGTCGTCTCCGCTTCCGTCGACGTAGAGCGAGCCCGGCGGCTCGCCCCAGTGCTCGCGGATCCCGTCGGTGAGCTCGTCGGGCAGCGCGTCGAACCAGCGGCGGTAGTCGGCGAGGCGCACCCGCGACGGAGCGGCGGCCAGCTGCTCCTCCGTGAGCCACTCGACGTCGTGCCCGCCGGCGGCGATCAACGTGTGGATGAGCGCGTCGGAGTCCTCGGGGAAGTCGCCGACGGTGTACCCGGCGTCGCGCAGGGCGCGCAGCAGCAAGACGGCGGACGCCGGCGTGTCCAGCCCGACCGCGTTGCCGACCCGGGCGTGCTTCGTCGGGTAGCTGGACAGCACCACGGCGAGCTTCCGGTCGGCCACGGGTGTGGCCCGCAGCCGGGCGTGCCGCACCGCGATCCCGGCGAGCCGGGCAGCGCGCTCCGGGTCGGCGACGTACACCGGCACGTCATCACCGGGGGCCGTCTCCTTGAACGAGAACGGCACCGTGATCAACCGGCCGTCGAACTCCGGGATCGCCACCTGCATCGCGGCGTCCATCGGCGACAGCGCCGCGTCGGACTCCGCCCAGGTCGCCCGGGACGTGGTCAGGCAGAGCCCTTGCAGCACCGGCACGTCGAGCGTCGCGAGCGCACCGGCGTCCCACGAGTCCTCCTCGCCGCCCGCCACGGCGTCGCTCGCCCGGGTGCCGCCCGCCGCGAGCACCGTGGCGACCAGGGCGTCGGCGTGGCCGAGCAGCTCCATCAGCGCCGGGTCGGCGCCGCGCAGCGATCCACAGAACACCGGCAGCGCGTTGGCTCCGCGGGCCTCGATCGCGTCGCAGAGCGTGTCGACGAACGCGGTGTTCCCCGACAGCTCGTGGGCGCGGTAGAACACCACACCGACGGTCGGACGGCCGGGGCGCTGCTCACGCTCGCCGCGCACCCCGAACTCGGGAGCCGGTGCGGGCGCGGCGAACCCCTCGCCGGTCAGGAGCACCGTGTCGGACAGGAACCGGTGCAGCTCACGGAGGTTGTCCAGGCCGCCGGCGGCGAGGTAGGCGAGCGCCTCGGACGCCACGCCCGCAGGCACCGTCGATGCCGCCATGAGCTCGGCGTCCGGTGCGGCCTCGCCGCCGAGCAGCACCACCGGCCGCCCCGACGCCACCAGCGCATCCACGCCTTCGGGCCAGGCCCGCCGTCCGCCGAGCAATCGCAGCACCACCACCGACACCCCGTCGAGCAGCGCGGGCAGCCCCGCGGGCTCGACGCGTGCCGGGTTGGCCGTGCGGTAGAGCGCTCCGGAGCTGCGGGCGGCCAGCAGTTCCGTGTCGGCGGTGGACAACAGCAGGACGGGGCCGGCGTCTCCACCAGCGCTGCGCAGTGACGGCCCTGTCTGGGCGCCCATCGCTCCTCCTCGAGGGTCCGCGCCCTCTGCTCGGGGACGTACGACGGCGGCGAGTGTCCTGGCTCCCGGATCAGCGCGAACCGTCCGACCTTCCCGCCTCTCGGCAGTGGTCATTCGGCTGGACGTCCGCTCCCCGGTGACAGTGGCGGGACCGCGCCGGATTCACACCGGCTTCCTCCACTGCCGTCCGTCACACCAGATCACAGCGCCGTACCCGCGGTCAACGAGAGGTCAAGCACCAGCCGGTGCGCCCGACGGCCCGTCAGTCGGAATCGAGCTCGGTCACGTGGTCGCCTGCCGCGGTGGCGAGCAGGCGGACGCGTTCCAGGTCGGCCACGCCCTCCTCGCCGTGGACGTTGGCCGCTACCAGGTCGGCGGCTGTGCGTGCGGCCGCCGCGGCGATCCGGACCGCGGCCACGGCGTCCCCGCGAAGCTGCTGGTTGCCGTGCCGGGCGAGGCCCGCGGCCAGCTCGGCGACCTCCGCGGCGAGCTCTCCGACCTCCGCGGGCACCCCGATCGCGCCCCGCCGGGCCTCGGCGACGGCAACGGGCCGTCCGGGATCGTCGTGCGGGAGCCGGACGGCCGCGAGGAACGTCCCATACGCGATGGCGTCGGCATCCGCGAGCGCCGCCGCGCGGTGGCGCAGATCGTCGCTCCTGGTGGCCGCGGCCCCGTCGCCGAACCTCGACGCCATCCCGGTGAGTGCCGCCGCCATCGCCGTGGCCAGGGCCGCAGCACCGCCACCGCCCGGCGCGGGCGTGCGCGCGGCCATCACGTCGAGCAGGTCGCGGACGGTCAGGTCGAGCAGTGAACCCCTGGCTTCCGCCACGTTCGGCTCCTCCGATCGAGACGTAGGTCAGTCAGTGACGGAGTCGGAGACCAGGCCGGCGACCGGGCCGATCACGACCACCGCCGGCGGCCGGATCCCCTGCTCCTGCACGGCATCAGCCACCGTAGCCAGCGTGGCGCGGACCGCGCGTTGAACCCGCATCGTGCCGTCCTGCACCACCGCGACGGGAGTGTCGGCCGGGCGGCCGCCCTCGATCAGCGTCTCCGCGAACAGACCGATCCGCTCCACCGCCATCAGCAGCACGAGCGTGCCGCGCAACCGCGCCAGCGCCTCCCAGTCGACGAGGCTGCGTGGGTCGCCGGGCCGCACGTGCCCGGAGACCACCACGATCTCGTGGGCCACGCCGCGGTGGCTCACCGGCACATCGGCGACAGCCGGTGCGGCGAACGCGCTGGTCACGCCCGGGACGACGGTGACCGGCACACCCGCCTCGGCGCACGCGAGCACCTCCTCGAACCCCCGGCCGAAGACGTACGGGTCGCCGCCCTTGAGCCGCACCACGAACTTCCCGGCCCGCACGTGCTCCACCAGCAACTCGTTGATCCGGGCCTGGTTCATCGCACGCCCGTAGGGGATCTTCGCCGCGTCGATCACCTCGACGTGCGGGGCGAGCGAGTCGAGCAGCTCGCGGGGGCCGAGCCGGTCGGTGATCACGACGTCGGCCCGCGCGAGCAACCGCCTGCCGCGCACGGTGATCAGCTCGGGGTCGCCGGGACCACCGCCCACGAGCGCCACGCCGGGCCGGACCGGCTCCACGGAGTCGTCCACGAGTCCGGTCTGCAGCGCCTCCACCAGCGCGGTGCGGACCGCGGCCGAGCGGCGCGGGCGTCGCCCGGCCAGCACTCCGACAGAGAGCCCGTCGTGGCGGCCGACGGCCGGGGTGACGGCGCTGCCCGACGGGGCGTCGTCGGCACGCACGCAGAAGATCCGCCGCCGCTGCGCCTCGTCGGCGACCGCCGCGTTCACGGCAGGATCATCGGCGCAGGCCACCGCGTACCAGGCCTCGTCGAGATCGCCGTCGCGGTACCGGCGGGCGGTCCAGCGCAGCTCCTGCGCCGTGGCCATCCCCTCGACGGCCGGCGTGACCTCGGGCGCCACGACCTCCACGTCGGCACCGGCCGCCAGGAGCCCGACGACCCGCCGCTGCGCCACCGTGCCGCCACCGATCACGACGACCCGGCGCCCGGCCAGGTCGAGACCGACGAGGTAGTGCTCGCTCATCGCAATCCCTCGCTGCGCTCGGTCAGCGCTGCGCGAAAGCGCTGTACCGATGATTCGCTCGCACACTCGCTCATACTCACTCCCCAACGACCGCGTCGACGCGCGCATGCCCGTGGCCGTGCCCATGGCCGTGCGCCGGGTCGTCCGGATGATGGTGGGGAGTCTGCGCCGCGCCGAGCTTGTCCTCGAACCCGGGGAGCAGCACCCGGTAGGCGCAGGTGTCGCAGTTCATCCTGATGTCGCCGTGCAGCGCCTCCCGGTAGCGCTCGACGACCAGCCCGGCGAGCTCGTCACAGTCGCCGAGGTAGTCCGCGACGCGGACCTCGACGTCCGGGTGCTCCACCCCGAACGCCAGGGACTGTTCGACGACCCGGCGCGGCAGCACGCCGTCGAACAGGAAGTAGGGCGCCACGACGACGCGGCGTGCCCCGAGCGCCCGGCACCGCGCGAGCCCGGTGGCGACATCCGGCCGGGCGAGCGAGACGAACGCGGGCTCGACGAAGTCGTACGCCCTGCCCTCCTGCAGCAGCCGGGCGACCTTGCAGACCTCGGCGTTGGCGTCCGGGTCCGTGGATCCGCGCCCGACCAGCAGCACGGCCGTGCCGGTGCCGTCCTCGCCGTTCAGCGCAGCCGCGATCCGCTCGTCCAGCAACTCCTGCAGCACCGGGTGCGGGCCGAGCGGGCGGCCGAACACGTAGCTGGTGGCCGGGTCGCGCAGCACCTCCCGCTGCAGGGCAGCGGGGATGTCGCCTTTGGCGTGCCCGGCGCCCACCAGCACCATGGGCACCGCCGCCATCGTGGAATGGCCACGACCTGCCAGCGCCGTCCATGCCTCGTGCACGGTCGGCTGCGACAGCTCGATGAACCCGCCGTCCACGTCGACGCCCTCGGCTGCGAGCCGGCGCCGCACTCGTCCGGTGAACGCCACGAACTCGGCGACGCCCGTGGCGTCCACCGTTCCGTGGCCGACCAGCAGCACCGGCGGGACGTTCATGCGGTCTCCTCGCTGTACAGCAACGCGTTGACGGCGGCGGCCGTCGCGGCGGCCCCACCCCGTTCGGAGCGGTTGGACACTGCGGGCAACCCGGCGGCGCGCAGCCCGGCCTTCGCCGCCACCGCGCCGACGAACCCGACGGGCAGCCCCACCACGAGCGGTGTGGTGACCAGGCCCGATGCGGCGCACCGCAGCAGTTCGACCAGCGCGGTGGGGGCGTTGCCGATGGCCCAGACGGCGCCGGATGGATGCTCACGAACGGCGGCGCGGATCCCCGCCGCCGAGCGCGTGAGCCCGTCGGCAGCCGCGAGTTCACGCACACCGGGCAGGTCGAGGGCGACCGTGGCGGGCCGGGAGGTGACACCTACCGCGACCATGCGCACATCCGTCACGAGCGGCGCCCCGGCGAGCAGCGCGGCGCGGCCCGCGCGCAGTGCCTGCTCGTCGCAGACCAGGTCACCGGCCCAGCTCGGGTCGGCGCTGGTGTGGACCACTCGCTCGACGACCGCACGGGTCAGCGGCGGCAGATCGGTGGTGTCGAGGCGCGAACGCAGGATCGCGTACGACTCCACCTCGATGGGGTGCACGCTGCTGCGCACGCTCGTTCTCCTCCCCGGGTGTCCGCGCCCGGACGGGTCGATGGCCATCGGCGGCGTGGGTCTGGCTCCCCCGACGAACCGGGGTCACAGTGGCGGGACCGCTCCGGATTCGCACCGGGTTCCTCGCTGCCGATCGATCGCGAGCATAACCCGAGCTCTCCGCGAACACGGAGAACCGCAGGCCAGGTGGACGATCATCGGGTGATCCAGCGGTATCCGCGGGGGGTGACCATCCGTCCGGCGACCATCCGCGTCGCCGACGATCCCACGACCACGGTGGTGAGCATGTCCACCTCGGCGGGGTCGAAGTCCGCCAGCGCGGCGGTCCACACCCGCTGCCCAGGCCGGCCCGCCTGCCGCACCGCGCCAATGGGAGTGGTGGGCGGCCGGTGCGCCCGGAACGCATCGAGGGCCGCGCCGAGCTGCCAGTGCCGGTCGCGGCTGCGCGGGTTGTAGAAGCAGGTGACGAGATCCGCCGCCGCGGCGGCCGCCACGCGCTGCTCGATGACCTCCCACGGCGTGTGCAGGTCCGAGAGCGAGATCAGCACGTGGTCGTGGCCGAGCGGGGCCCCGAGCAGGGACGCGGCGGCGAGCGCTGCGGTCACCCCGGGCACCCCGACCACCTCGATGTCAGCCCCTGCGCCCTGTAGCGCCGGGCTCGCCATCGCGTACACCCCGGCGTCGCCGGAGCCGATCAGGGCCACGGCGTGCCCCTTCGCGGCGAGGGCGACGGCGTCGGCGGCGCGCTGCTCCTCGTCGCCGAGCCCGCTGGCGCGCACCTCGGTGCCCGGCCGCAGCAGGTGGCGCACCTGGTCGACGTACTGGTCGAGCCCCACCACGATCGACGCGCGGCGCAGCTCCGCCTCGGCCCGCGGCACCCGCAGGTCGGCGGCACCGGGCCCGAGCCCGACGATCGCGAGCCGTCCGCGGGGGCGGATCCGGGCGGCCGCGACCGTCACGTTGTCGCCCTTGATCTTCTCGACGACCAGCTCGACGGGCGCCCCGGCAGCCAGATCGGCCGCGGCATGCAGCGCTGCCGCCTCCGCGACACTGGCCGTGCCCACCTCCCTCCGCACGACCTCGCTGGGGTTGGGCACCTCGACCGCAGCCAGCGCGGCGGCCGGGTAGGTGCGCAGCGGGGCCGGGGCGATCGCGGCGAGGATGCCGGACTCGGCAGCCTTCAGATCGACGCTCGCGTAGGCGCGGACCGCGCGGAGGTCGAGGCCGTACTCGGTCTCCAACCGGCTCAGCGTCGCCGCCACCGCCTCCGCCGGAACGCCGCGGGCGCTCCCGATCCCCACGACGAGCGTGGGAGGCACGAGCCGGGTGACCGCGGTGCCGTCCCCACCCCGCGAGTCGCCTGTTTCGCCGACCAGGGCCCCGGAACCGACCCCTGCCCCGGCCTGCGCACGGGCGACACCCGCGGTTTCGGCAGGGGCTCCCGCTCCGGTGGCGTTCTGCTCGACAGCATCGCTCGCCGCCACGCTCCGGGCGGCCGGCGTCCTCCGGTCCGCGGCGGCGTCCGGGTCCTGCGCCGCGTGGGCGGTCGGTGTGCCCGGGGCTCCGACCTCCTCCTGGGAGCCGCTGCGTTCCTCGGCTAGGGCGACGCGGTCGGTGATCACGATCGTGTGGCGGATCTCGCCGGTCGTGGGCGGGAAGGGGGGCAGCGGGAAGCCCAGCGGGTTCTCCAGGCGCGCGGCCCCGTCCAGGAGCGCCGTGCCGGCAGCGGCGAGGTCGCCGCCGACGGCCGCACCGAGCAGCTGCACCAGCTCGTCGAGGCCCGTGCTGCCCACCGCGTCGGACGCCGTGGTGATCACCGGCTGGGCACCCAGCAGCGTCGCGACCCGGGTGGCCAGCGCGTTCGCCCCACCTTCGTGGCCGCCGGTGAGCGCCACGGCGAAGCGGCGCGCCTCGTCCACGCAGACCACGCCGGGGTCGGTGCGCTTGTCGGCCAGCAACGGGGCGACCAGCCGCACGGTCGCCCCGGTGGCGAGGAAGAACACCGCCCCGTCCAGCCCGGGCCACAGCGTCGGCAACTCGCCGAGCTCGTGCGCGGTGGCGCCGAGCGGGCCTGCCACCTCGGCGGCGGCCCGGCGGCCTGCCTCGGTGACGGCGAACAGCGCGATCGTCATCGATCCTGAACCTCTCCCCAGACGAGCGTGATCGGATTGGTGGCCGCGAGCCGCACCGACCCGTCGGGCAGCTCCGCCAGGCGGCTCGCCGCCACCTGCACGCCGCCGACGGCGTATCCGGCGGCCGTGAGGGCGGCGCGGGTCGGAGCGACCCGGTCCAGCGCGGCGAGTGCGACGACGATCCGCCGCGGTCCGACGGCCGCCGCCGCGGCGACGACCTCCGGCCCTCCGCCGCCCACGAACACGGCGTCCGGGTGCGGGAGCCCGGCGAACACGTCGGGCGCCACGCCCGGTACCACCCTGACCTCGACGCCGTGGGCGCTCGCATTGGCCCGCACCCGGGCGACGTCGTCGTCCCGCCGCTCCACCGCGAGTACCGCCGCGCCGAGCCGGGCGCACTCGACCGCGACCGATCCCGACCCGGCACCGACGTCCCAGACCAGCGTGCCCGGACGGGGCGCGAGGCGGGGCAGCGCGACGGCCCGCACCTCGGCCTTCGTCACCATCCCCGCGCGGTGCTCGAACGCCTCGTCGGGCAACGCCCACCCGCCGGGCGGGGGCGCCGGCTCGCCACCGGCGTACCAACCCCGGCTCGCCGCCTTCTCATCGAGCCGCAAGCACAGCAGCACGCTCAGCGGATTCCACGAACGGGCTGCAGCCTCTGCGGCCGGCACCGTCGTCACCCGCTCGTCCGGACCGCCGAGGTCCTCGGCCACGACGAGGGTGCGCGGCCACCCGTCCAGCGCGGCACCGATCTCGGCAGGCCCGGCGCCCGGCCCGGTGAGCACGGCCGTGGCCCCCCGCGCACGGCAGACGTTCACCGCGGGACCCAGGGCACGCCCGTGCGCGCTGACCACCGCCACGTCGTCCCACGATCGGCCGGCCCGGGCGACCAGCACCTGCACGCTCGACAGCGCAGGCAGCACGACGGGCTCGTGACCGTGCTCACGCAGCAGGCGGACGATCCCGAAGAAGCCAGGGTCGCCGCTGGCCAGCACCACGGCCCGGCGCCCGGCGAGCTTCTCGAGCGCGGGTCCGACGGGCCCGAGCACGAGCTGCTCCGCCCCGGCGGGCACCGACAGCCGCTGCACATGCCGCGCCGCCCCGACCACGACCTCCGCCGCAGCCAGCGCCGACTCGGCCCCCGGAGGCAGTGGCCCCCCATCGACCCCGATGACGGTGATCGTCACGCTGCCACCCGCCCCGTGCCCATGGGCCCCGACGACCTCCGGAACGAACGGCACGCTCGGCGGAGAGGTTCGTGCGGAAGGGCCGCTCGTTTTCTCACGGGGCCGGGCGTCCTGCGGCGCGGGCGGCCCGCAGTTCCCGGCGGGCGGCCGCGTCGGGCTTGCGGAACGTGTGGAAGTGCCCGGGGTGGTAGAGGTGACTGCGGGTGCCCGCCGACCCGAGCGCCGGGCCGACCAGGAACAACGTCTGCCGCCACAGCTTGCGCTCCTTGCACACGGCCTCGACCTCGTCGAGCCGGCAACGCAGCGTCAACTCGTCGGGCCAGCTGGTGCGGTAGGCGACCACGACGGGGGTCTCGTCCGGGTAGCCGCCTGCGCGCAGCTCGTCGACCATCTGGGCCGTGCGCGCCGCGGACAGGAAGATCGCCATCGTGGTGCCGTGGCGGGCGAACTCGCGCAGCTTCTCCCGCTCCGGCATCGGGGTCTTGCCGCCTTCGAGCCGCGTGAGCACCACCGACTGGGCCACCTCGGGGATCGTCAGCTCCCGGCCCGCGACGGCTGCGGCGGCTCCGAACGCGGAGACGCCGGGCACGATCTCCACGTCGAGACCGAAGGCCTGCGCCGCGTCGTACTGCTCCTGCACGGCGCCCCAGAGCGATGGGTCCCCGGAGTGCACGCGCGCAACCTTGAGCCGCTGGTCGGCAGCCCGGCGGTAGATCGCGAGCACGTCCTCGTGCGCGATCGTGGACGAGTCGACGAGCTCGGCGTCGGCGCGGGCGTGCTCGGTTATGCATTCCTGCATGACGAGGCTCGCAGCCCAGATCACCACATCGGCCTCGGCGATCCGCCGCGCGCCCCGCAACGTGATCAGGTCCGCTGCCCCCGGCCCGGCCCCGACGAACGACACTCTCCCGCGATCCACGCCGGACAGTCTGTGCCGCGGCACTCGGCCACGTCCAACCAGCGGCCGCCGCCATGATTGTCGTGACATTCGGCTGCCAGCCCGTCGACGGGCCGAAACCCCGATCTCACGGTGATCAGTCGGGCAGCAGGGCGCGCAGCGCGGCGTCCACCGCCGCCGTCCGGTAGGACTCGAGCGGCTCCTCGGCCATCAGGACCACGCAGTCCTGCAGCCCGCCGAAGGCGATCACGGCGCGGGCCCGGTCGGCGGGGCGGTCGCTGCCCACCAGCGCCCGGTCCAGCTCGACCCGCTTGCGGACGAGGGCGTCGAGCACGTCCAGCCGGGCGAGCGCTCCGAAGTCGCGCAGCAAGCCCTGGAACAGCATCTTGTGCCGGTGGCACAGCTCGAGATAGCCGTCGAGCGTGGCCCGCATCCCCTCCGGGCCGGAGGCCATGGCGTCGATGCTGAACGCCTCGAGGTCCACGACCAACGGGCTGAAGAGCTCGGAGATCAGCTTGTCCTTCGACGGGAAGTGGTAGTAGAGCGCCGCCTTCGTGATGTCGAGACGCTCGGCGATCTCGCGCAGGCTCGTCTGCTCGAACCCCCGTTGCGCGAACAGCTCGAGCGCGACCGCCCGGATCTCTGCACGGGTGTCGGCACTGCGTCGCGGCACGGGAGGTCTCCTCGGCGGATCCGGATACGGCTCCGGAAGCTTAGCCGCTTGCCTGCCGGACGGTTATCTACTTGCCGCACGGTTAGTTAGTGGCTTACCGTGCGGCAAGTAGATTCCTTGCATCGGGAGGCCGACATGACCCGCACCGTCCTGATCTCCGGCGCCAGCATCGCCGGGCCGGCCCTGGCCTACTGGCTGCATCGCCACGGCTTCCAGCCGGTGGTCGTCGAGCGCGCGGCGGCGGTGCGCGGCAACGGCTACCCCATCGACATCCGCGGTACCGCTGTCGACGTCGTCGACCGGATGGGTGTGCTGCCGCGGCTACGGGCGGCGCACGTCGACACGCAGCGCATCACCTTTGTCGATGCCTCCGGCCGTCGCACCGCCGGCATGAACATGGAGGACATGCTGAGCAGCACCGCAGGCCACGACATCGAGGTGCCGCGGGGTGAGCTCACGACCGTGCTCTACGAACACACGCGGAACGACGTCGAGTACGTGTTCGACGACTCCATCAGCACGATCGAGCAGCGCGACGACGGCGTGCACGTGACGTTCCGGCGCGGCAGGCCGCGCACGGTCGATCTGGTGGTCGGCGCCGACGGCCTGCACTCGAACGTCCGTCGCCTCGTCTTCGGGCCGGAACGGGATTTCCGGCACGACCTCGGCTTCTACTTCGCCGGCTTCTCCATCGACGACGCCCTCGGCCTCAGCCACGAGGTGATGGCGCACAACACGCCGGGCCGGCTCGCGGGCTGGTACGCGGTGGGCGGGCAGGACCGGCCGACCGCGATGCTGGCCTTCGCCGCGCCGGAACTGCACTACGACCACACCGATCTCGACCAGCAACGCGACCTCGTGGCGCAGGCCTTCGCCGGCGGCGGATGGGAGATCCCGCGGCTGGTCGCGGCGATGCGCACGGCGGACGACTTCTTCTTCGACTCCGTCAGCCAGATCCGGATGCCCCACTGGACCGCCGGACGGGCCGCCGTGGTCGGTGACGCCGGCTACGCCCCGGCGCTGCTGTCCGGCCAGGGCACGAGCCTCGCGCTCGTCGGCGCGTACGTGCTGGCCGGAGAGCTGGCCGCAGCCGGAGGCGACCACAGCGTGGCGTTCCCGGCGTACGAGCGGGAGATGCGTGACTTCGTCGAACGCGGCCAGAGGATCGCCCGGACCGGTGGGGCCGCCCTGATCCCCCGGACCCAGGCCCGGATCTGGTTGCGTGACCGGATCATCTCGGTGCTGCCCCGGCTGGGTCCGGCGAAGTCGCTGGTCACCGGCGGGGCGGAACGGGCGACCCGCAGCCTGGAACTGCGCGACTACGCCCGCGATGATCGCCGCGAGATCCGGGGATCCGCCCTTCCCAGGGCCGAGAACCGGATCTCGCAGTGATCATCAGGCCGCCGCGCTCCTCCCGACGTCGATCGCGTGGGACAGCGTCGCGGCCGCCGTGGTCAGCGCAGTGTCCAGCACCTGCTCGCGCCGCCGCGGGTTCATCAGGTTGCCGCCCATCGCCAGCAGGTCCTCCGCGCCCGGCATCAGCACCGTGACGCGGGTGCCCGTGGCCCGCAGCGCCTCGACGTCGGCGTCGAGCCAGCGGGTGATCAGACGCCGGACGCCCCGCTCCACCCCGACGATCGGGTCGAGGGAGCGGTCGTAGGAGTGGCTGGCCAGCGGCGCGAGCACGTACACCTCGTCGAGCCGCGGCGCGTCGGGCCGGGACAGCAGGCCCAACGACGTCGACGAGGCCACCCCACCGTCGACGTACCGGCGCCCGCCGATCGCCTGGGGCGCGAACCAGCCGGGGATCGAACAGGACGCCAGCACCGCCTCGGCCACCGACGACGCCGGCGCACCGGGCCGTCCGAAGACGACGCGCTCACCGCTGTCGTAGTCGACGGCGACCACCCACAACGGCGCTCCGGGCACCCAGCCGTCGGGGGTGGTGCCGATCCGGGACTGCAGGACGTCGACCATCCGGACGAGCGATCCCATCCGTCCCCGGCCGCGCGGCAGCAGGCCCGACGCCGCGATCACCGGATCGATCCGCCACGGCGGCATCGCGGCGGCGAGGAGCAGCCGGGGGGAACCGAGGAGGGGCAGCGGCAACGGCGGGAGCCCGTCGCCGGACTCGCGGTCGATCGCCTCCATCTCGGGCAGCTCCTCGGGCCGCCGGTCCGCGACGCCGATCGGGTCGATGCCCCGCTGGTGCGCCAGCAGTTCCGGCACGTCGATGCCGGACCGCAGCGCTGCCGCAAGCACGCTGCCCGCGCTCGTGCCGAGGACGAGATCGACGTCGCCGAGGGGGCGATCCAGGGCCGCCGCCACTGCGGAGAGCGCTCCGACCATCCAGGCCGATCCGAGGATGCCGCCGGCGCCTAGCACCAGACCCACCGTCGGAGCTCGTCGTGAAGCGTTCGTTGCACGAAGGCGGTCCGGCATGGTGACCTCCTCGCCGAGGACCCGTTACTGCACGGTAGCAACGAGGACGGCGAAAAGGGAGCACCGGCGAATCACGTCTTACAAGGCCGCTGCACCGACGAAACGGGCAACAGCATCCGGATCTCCCGCGGGATGGGTGTGCAGAAAGGACGCGTGCACCCCGCCGACCACCCATCCCTCCGGCGCGCCGCCTCGCCAGCCCCAGGCCGGCGCCGACCCCGCCGCGGGCGTCACCGCGCAGTGGTGGAACTCGTGACCGGCTACCCGGGCGCCCGCAGGGAAGAGCGGCGATCCGGTGAGTGCGACGGCGTCGCGGTACCCGAGCGTGAGCCGCCCGGTCATCGCGGCCCGGGCCGGCAGCACCCCGCACATGGGCGCGTCGTCGAGCGATTCGCACAGGTAGAGCAGGCCGCCGCACTCGGCGTGCAGCGGCGCTCCGGACGCGGCGAGCGCCGCGACCGCGGCCCGCAGCCCCTCGTTCGCCCCCAACGCGGCGACGTGCTCCTCCGGGAACCCACCGGGCAGCACGAGCGCCGCCGTGCCGTCGGGCAGGGTCTCGTCCCGCAGCGGATCGACCACGACGACCTCCGCGCCCGCTGCCGCCAGCAGCTCCACGTGCTCCGCGTAGCCGAACGTGAACGCAGGTCCGCCGAACACGGCCGTGCGCGGAGCCGGACGCTCCCGCACCTGCACCATCGCTCTGACCGCGTCGGCGGCCGACCAGGCCGGCCCCGGCGGCAGGGGCTCGGCGAGCCGCACCACGGCGTCGAGGTCGACGTGGGCGGCCACGAGCTCGGCCATCGCGGCGACGGCCGACACCGCCGCGGCCCCGTGCTCGGCCGCGGTGACGAGCCCGAGGTGCCGCGACGGGACGGCGAGTGCGTCGCGGCGCGGCAACGCCCCGAGCACCGGGAGCCCGGCCTCCTCGGCGGCAGCCCGCAGCACGGTCTCGTGCCGCTCGCTGCCCACCTGGTTGAGGACGACACCCGCGAGCCGCACCTCCGGGTCGAACGACCGGAAGCCGTGCAGGAGCGCCGCCAGGCTGCGCGACTGCCCACGGCAGTCGACGACGAGCACGACCGGCGCCCCGAGCAGTCCCGCCACCTGCGCCGTCGAGCCCTGGCCGTCGGCGAGCCGCCCGTCGAAGAGGCCCATCACCCCTTCGACGACGGCGATCTCGGCGCCGGCGGCACCGTGCCGGGCGAGTGGCGCGATCCGCTCGGTGCCGACGAGCACGGGGTCGAGGTTGCGGCCGACCCGGCCGGCGGCGAGCGTGTGGTAGCCGGGATCGATGTAGTCCGGTCCCACCTTGAACGGCGCCACGGCCGTGCCCCGCTCGCGCAGAGCGGCGATGAGACCGGTGGCGACGGTGGTCTTCCCGCTGCCGGACGACGGGGCCGCGATGACGAGCGCCCGCGCCGTCATCGACGCCTCCGTCCGCCACATGGACACGTGTCGCGGTTCAGGCCGATGACCGAACGGCGTGATGTGTCCATGTGGCGTCGATTCCGGCGGTTACTGGTGGCCGAGGACCGGGTGCGGGACGTACGGGGCCTCCAGTGCCGCGATCTCCTCGTCGGTCAGCTCGATGTCGACCGCGGCCACCGCATCCTCGATGTGCCCCGGCTTGGTGGCCCCGACGATCGGGGCGGTGATCGCCTCCTTGTGCAACATCCAGGCCAGCGCCACCTGCGCGAGGGGCAGGTCGCGGGCCTTCGCGACGTCGGCGACGGCGTGCACGACGGCCTCGTCCGACTCGTTGTACATCCGGTCGCCGATCGGGTCACCACCGGACGAGCGGGTGGTGGTGCCGTGCTGGTCCGGCACGCGAGCCAGCCGGCCACGGGCCAGCGGGCTCCACGGGATGACCCCCACGCCCTGGTCGAGGCACTGCGGGTGCATCTCCCGCTCCTCCTCGCGGTAGATCAGGTTGTAGTGGTCCTGCATCGCGACGAACCGCGTCCAGCCACCGAGGTCGGCGGTGAACTGTGCCTTCGCGAACTGCCACGCGTGCATGCTGGACGCGCCGATGTAGCGGGCCTTGCCCGCCTTCACGACGTCGTGCAGCGCCTCCATCGTCTCCTCGATCGGCGTCTGCGGATCCCAGCGGTGGATCTGGTAGAGGTCGACGTAGTCGGTGCCGAGCCGGCGCAGCGACGCGTCGATGCTCGCCATGATGTGCTTGCGGGACAGGCCCGAGTCGTTGGGGCGGTCGCTCATCGGCGACCTGACCTTGGTGGCGAGCACGTAGTCCTCGCGGCGGGGGAACAGCTCCGCGAGCAGCGTGCCCGTCACCTCCTCGCTGACGCCGAGTGAGTAGACGTCAGCGGTGTCGTAGAAGGTGATGCCGGCCTCGGCAGCGGCGCGCACGAGCGGCCGTGAGCCGTCGATGTCGAGCACCCAGTTCCGCCAGGACGACGAGCCGTAGCTCATCATCCCCAGACAGATTCTCGATACCTGCAGTCCGGTTGAGCCCAGTCGTGTGTACTCCACTCCGGGCACACTAATCCTGCGAAGATCTCCGAACTACCACTCGATTCCGCGCTGGCCCTTCTGCCCCGAGTCCATCGGATGCTTGATCTTCGTGGTCTGCATGACGAGATCTGCCGCGGCCACCAGCTCGGGTGCGGCATCCCTCCCGGTGATGATCACGTGCTGACGGCCCTGCCGGGCGCCGAGCACCGCCACCACCTCGGCGACGTCGACCCAGCCCCACTTCATGGGGTAGGTGAACTCGTCGAGCACGTACACGTCGTGCACCTGCGCCTCGATCCGGCGGCGGATCTCCGCCCAGCCCTCGGCGGCGGCAGCGGCGTGGTCCTCCTCGGTGCCCTGCTTGCGGGTCCAGGACCAGCCCTCACCCATCTTGTGCCACTCGACGGGCCCGCCTTCGCCGGTCTCGGCGTGGACGCGGCCGAGCGCGCGGAACGCCGCCTCCTCGCCGACCTTCCACTTCGCCGACTTGACGAACTGGAACACTCCGATCGACCAGCCCTGGCTCCAGCCGCGCAGCGCGAGCCCGAACGCCGCGGTCGACTTGCCCTTCATCTCCCCCGTGTGCACGACGACGAGCGAGCGGTTACGACGTTGGCGCGTGGTGAGCCCGTCGTCCGGCACGGTCGTGACCCGTCCCTGCGGCATGTGTGTTCCCCTCTCACGCAGCCCGGGCAGCCCGGACCACCCCGGCCACCTGGTCGGCAGAAAGCTCGGCCAGCCCGAGCGCCGGGCCACCCGCAGCGGCGGCCACCCGGGCAGCGAGGCCGAGTCGCACCGGCCCGCTCTCGCAGTCGACCACGATCGTCGCGACGCCATCGGCTGCGAGCAGAGCCGCGGCCCGGCACGCGTCGTGGACGGCGTCGCCACCCTCGCGCGCGGCGACCGTGGCGCGGCCGTCGGTGAGCACCACGAGCAGCGGACGCCGGCGCGGGTCGCGCAGCCGCTCGACGCGCAGCACCGCCCGCGCCCGGAGCAGCCCGTCCGCGAGCGGGGTGCGCCCGCCCGTGCGCATCGCCGCGAGCCGGACCTGCGCCGCCGGGACGCTCGACGTGGGCGGCAGCACGAGCTCGGCCGCCGTGCCCCGGAACGTGACGAGTCCGACCTTGTCGCGGCGCTGGTAGGCGTCGCGCAGCAACGAGAGGACCGCGCCGCTGACGGCGGACATCCGCGCCCGTGCGGCCATCGAGCCCGAGGCGTCGACGGCGAACAGCACGAGATTGCCCTCGCGGCCTTCGCGCTCGGCCCGGCGCAGGTCGCCGGTGCGTAGCAGCAGGCCGGCACCGGCGCGGCCGCGGGCCAGCTGATGCGGCGCGGCGGCGGCGATCGTGGCAGGCAGGTGCAGGTCGGCGGCGCGGCGCGGCGTCTCACCTGACGCGCGCACCGTCCGTCCGGTGTCGGTGCGCGCCCGGGAGCGGCGGCCAGGGGCGCCCTCCCCCACCCCGGGCACCTGCAGCAGGCGGGCCCGGAACGGGGTGGACGCGGGTGGGGCGCCTGCGCTGCGACCATCGCCGGCCGGCGTGGTGCCACTCGGCCGGTGGTCCGTGTCGGGGCGCGACGCGTCGGGAGCGGACGCCCCGTTCTCCGGCTGCGGGGCACCACCTCCGCCGGACGGGCCGCCGTCACCGGGGCCGGGGTCGTCCGGCCCGCCGTCGCCCGGTCCACCGTCGTCCGGGGGCTCCTCCTGCTGCGCCGCCTCGCGTAGCGCGTCGTCGAGGGCGTCGTCGTCGATTCCCGGCTCGTCGAACGGGTCGCGACGGCGCCGGTGCGGCAGCGCGAGCCGCGCCGCCACGCGCACGTCCTCCTCGGCCACCTCGTCCGCGCCCCGCCACGCAGCGTGCGCCACGGCGGCACGGGCGATCACGAGGTCGGCACGCATCCCGTCGACGTCGAACGCCGCGCACACGGCCGCGATGCGACGCAGCTCGGCGTCCGGCAGCACGACCGACCCGACCCTGGCCTGCGCGGCGGCGATCCGGGCCGCGGTCTCGGACTCGGACTCCTGCCATGCGGCGACGAACCCCGCGGGGTCGGCCTCGAACCCCATACGGCGACGGACCACCTCGACGCGCGTGGCCACGTCCCGCGCGGCGCGCACCTCAACGGCGAGCCCGAACCGGTCGAGCAACTGCGGGCGCAGCTCCCCCTCCTCCGGGTTCATCGTGCCCACCAGCAGGAACCGGGCCGCGTGCGAGACCGACACCCCGTCCCGCTCGACGTGGGCGCGGCCCATCGCGGCGGCGTCGAGCAGCAGGTCAACGAGGTGGTCGTGCAGGAGATTGACCTCGTCGACGTAGAGCACGCCGCGGTGGGCGTCGGCGAGAAGCCCCGGCTGGTAGGCACGCACACCCTCGCGCAGTGCCCGCTCCAGATCGAGGGAGCCGACCAACCGGTCCTCCGTGGCACCGACGGGCAGTTCGACGAGGCGCGCTGCGCGGGTCTCACTCGCTCCCGCCCCGCGCTCGTGCGGGCCGTCGGGGCAGTCCGGGTCGGGGGCGGTGGCCGTGGGGTCGCAGCTGAAGCGGCAGCCGGAGACGACGGCAAGGCGCGGCAGCAGCGCCGCCAGCGCGCGGACGGCCGTCGACTTCGCGGTGCCCTTCTCGCCACGCACGAGCACCCCACCGATACCCGGGTGCACAGCGTTGAGCAGCAGCGCGAGTCGCAGGTCGTCATGGCCGACCACGGCGGAGAAGGGGAACGTGCTCATCAGGGCGAGCCTGCCAGAACGGACGTCACCACCGGGAGACCGACGGGCACACCGTGACTGATCACATGTTCAAGTGCACGGATGTCGATGTGTTTCTCGACGAGATCGCCGAGCAGGTCGAGCTGGGCGTCGCGCTGCGCGGCGAAGCTGGTGGCCGGAGCCGCAACGAAGCCGGCGCGGCCCGCCTGCTGCGCAACCCGTGCCAGCAGCGACCGTCGGAAACCGTCGTTCTCCAGCAGGCCGTGCCAGTGGGTGCCGATCACGGCTCCCGCGTCGGATCCCTCCTGGCCAGTCTCCGAGGCTTCGAGCAGCGGCGGATCGCCGGAGTGGACCACCCGCCCGTGATGGATCTCGTAGCCACGCACCGGCTCGCCCCACGCCGTGCCCGCCGGGTTGCCGAGGTGCTTCTCGGCGTCGAAGAGGACCTCGAGGTCGAGCAGCCCCAGCCCCGCGACGACACCACCGTCGGTACTGCTCTCGACGGCATGCGGATCGGCGATCCGGCGGCCGAGCATCTGGTAGCCCCCACAGATCCCGAACACCGGGCGTCCGGCACGGGCGTGCGTCGCCACCGCGTCGGCGAGGCCGGTGCGGCGCAGCCACTCCAGGTCGGCCACGGTCGCCTTCGAGCCGGGCAGCACCACCAGGTCGGCGTCGAGCAGCCGGGCAGGCTCCGTGACGTACCGGACGGCGACCCCCGGCTCGCAGGCCAGCGCCTCCGCGTCGGTGGCGTTGGAGATCCGCGGGAACCGGACGACGGCCACGCGCAGCCACTGCGACCCGAACGGCGGCGCCGGGCGTCCGAGCACGCTGTCGGCCACGGCGGACAGCGAGTCCTCGGCGTCGATCCACAGGTCATCGGCCCACGGGACGACGCCCAGGGTCGGCCGCCCCGTGAGCGCGGTGAGCTGGTCGAGACCGGGCGCGAGCAGGGCGGGGTCGCCCCGGAACTTGTTGATCACGAACCCGGCGACGCGCGCCTGGTCGGCCGCGTCCAGCACGGCGAGGGTGCCGAACAGGTGCGCGAGCACGCCGCCACGGTCGATGTCGCCGACCACCACCACGGGCAGGTCGGCGGCCTGCGCGAGCCCCATGTTCGCGATGTCACTCCCCCGGAGGTTGATCTCCGCGGGCGACCCTGCGCCCTCACAGACCACCACGTCGAAGCGCTCGCGCAGCCCGGCGAGCTCCGCAGAGACGACGTCGAGCAGCGCGGCCTTGCGGGCGTAGTAGGAACGTGCGCTGGCCGTGCCGTCCACCCGGCCGCGCACGACGACCTGGGAGCTGCGGTCGCTCCCCGGCTTGAGCAGCACCGGGTTGAACGCGACGCTCGGTTCCAGCCCGCAGGCGCGGGCCTGCATCGCCTGTGCGCGGCCGATCTCGCCCCCGTCGGCGGTGACCACCGAGTTGTTGGACATGTTCTGCGCCTTGAACGGCGCGACAGCGACGCCACGCCGGGCAAGCCACCGACAAATGCCGGCGACGAGGACACTCTTGCCGGCATCGGAAGTGGTACCAGCCACAAGTAGCGCCCCCCGCATGCCGCCACCCTACGTCGCAGCTCGGAGCCCTAATGCTCCCGAGGACCCACCTCAAACGGCACTTCGGAGCCCTACTGCGGCCACCCGACTACGGTGGACCTGTGCGGTTCCTTCTGCGGCCTGGGTGGCTCGCCTTCATCGCGGTCGTCATCGGGTTCGCGGCCGCCTGCTACACGCTGCTGGCCCCGTGGCAGTTCGGCCGGGAGGCCCAACGCGACGCCGAGCAGCAGGCCATCGACGCCTCCTACCACACGCCGCCCGTCCCGCTCGCCGAGCTCACGTCCGCAGGCACCGGCGTCACTTCCGCACTGGAGTGGCGGCAGGCCACGGTGTCGGGCACCTACGTCTCCGACGCCGAGGCGCTCGTGCGGCTGCGGGTGGTGGACGGCAAGCCCGCGTTCGAGGTGCTCACCCCGTTCCGCACCGACGACGGGCGGCTCATCACCGTGGACCGGGGGTACGTCTCCACGCCAAGCGGCTCGCAGGTGCCGGGCTTCGCCGCCGCCCCGCCAGGCCCCGTCACGCTCACCGGCCGGCTCCGCGTGAACGAGACCGACCCCCAGAACCGGCCCGTGTCCGTCCTCGACGGGCACCGCCAGCTCTACGCCGCCGACTCCCGCGCGCTCGCCGCCGCCACGAACCTGGACCTCGAACCCGGCTACCTGCAGCTCTCGGCCGACCAGCCCGGAGTGCTCGGCCCGCTCCCCGTCACGGTCAGCGCGAGCGGGGCGCCCTTCACGAACTTCTCCTACGCACTGCAGTGGCTCACGTTCGGCGCGATCGCCATCTTCGCACTGGCCTACTTCGTACGCCTGGAGCTGCTGCAACGCCGGGGCAAGGACCGCCGGGCCGAGCGCACCGCGCTGCGCCAGGCCCTCGCCGGTGACGACGACGCGCCCGAGCCGCGGGAGGGGCCCGCGCAGCAGGACGAGACCCCGCTCGCCGACCGCTCCGGCCGCCAGTAGCTCGATCGGCAGCTCAGCTGATCGCGATCAGAGCCGTCCGGATCGGAGATCGGTGACCGCGACCCTCGCGGCCAGCCCGATCGCGGCGTCGGCGCGCGGGAGCATCGCGTCGGCACGGGCGGCGTGGGTGAACACGGCCACCGCGACGGGACGTTCCCCGTCGAACTGCACCACGCCGACCTCGTTGCGGATGGCGCCGAGGGTGCCGGTCTTGCCCGCCACCCGAACCCCGGCATAGGGGAACCCCGAGCGCAGCCGATGCGGCCAGATCTGCGCGCCGAGCACCTCGCGGGCGAAGCGGCACTGCTCCGCCGAGGCAGCGCGGTCGGACCAGATCGCGTCCAGCAGCATGGTCATCTCGCGCGCCGTGGTGGCGCTGCCGTACACGGGGTTGTAGGCCCTCACCTCGGGTGCGACGTCGTGGCTGGCCAGGGCCTCGAACGCGGCCGCGGTGTCGGCGGACGCCGTGTCGGCCATCAGCGTGCGGTGTACCTCCGCGGTGCCGCTGCGCACCCGGGTGCGGGTGAGGCCGAGGTCGGCCATCGCCTGGTAGAGCTGGTCGAGCCCGACGCGTTCCAGCAGGACGTCGGCGGCGGCGTTGTCCGACACAGCGACCATCGACAACGCCACGTCACGCCAGGACATGGTCACGTCGTCGCGCAGGATCGACAGTCCGGTCGGACCCACCGTGCGTTCCGTCGGGACGATCGTGACCCTCTCGCGTGGGTCGATCGTGCCGGCGTCGACCTGCCGGCAGAAAGCGACGAGCAGCGGAAGCTTGTAGACCGACGCCATCACCACCGGCTCGTCGGGTCCGAGTCCGACCTCGCGGCTCCCCGGACCGCCGAGCGCGACCGCGTGCAGCCAGCCGCGCACGCCGGCGTCGGCGAAGATCCGGAGGATCTCGTGGTCACGCTCGTTCACCCCGCCGCTCCTCCCCCGAGCGCGGCGAGCACCGCGTCGTGGGTGGCGGGGGCGGTGTCGGCGCCGCGCCACACCACGCGCAGGCGCAGCGGCAACGGATCACCGGCGACCGGCCTGCGCACGACGCCGGGCGCGGCGAGATCGGGATCGGCGGTGACGGCGAAAGCCCGGCCCATGGCGACGAGGACCAACGCGGCCCGGTCGTCCACGGCCGGAAGCACCGGGGCCACGAGCCCACGTTGCTCCAGCGTGTCGAGGAACAGATCGTGCGCCGCCGTTCCGTGGGGCCGTGGTGGCGCGGCCACACCCAGGCCACGCAACGACCGGAGCACCACCGGCTCACCGGTGCGTGCCGCGGGATGATCGGCGGGGATCAGCAGCGCGGTGTCGAGACGGACGACCGGCCCGCTGCGCAACGCACCCAGCAACGCCGGGTGGACGACGACGGCGAGATCGAGCTGGCCCGCCGTGACAGCGTCCACCAGTTCACTCGTCGAGGCGGTGGTCATCTCCACCGGGCCACCGGCGCGCTCCTGGCACGCGGTGGCCACGGCGGCCATGACACGCGGGCTGAGCTGCGGCACCGTACCGACGCGCAACGACGTGGCAGCGGCTCCGTACGTGCCGGCCACCCGTCGCAGATCCTCCGCGCCCTGCAGGAGAGCGCGGGCGCGCGGCAGCAGGTCGCGCCCGGCCGCGTTGAGTCTGACCCCGCGGGAGCTGCGCTCCAGCAACACCACACCGAGGCTGCGCTCGAGCCGTTGAAGGCCTTGCGAGATCGGGGGCTGGGCCATACCGAGCCGGCCTGCCGCGCGTCCGAAATGCTCCTCCTCCGCGATCGTGACGAAGAACTCCAGGTGCCGGAGGAGATCCACGGACGGACACTAACAGGGGCGATATCCGACGCATATCGGATAGGCCGTTCGTTGCTATTTGCGATATCGGCCGTGCCCGGATTGTCTGAGCAGGTGACCAGAGACAGGAGCCGTCGGCGGAGCCTTGCCGTAGCGGCGATAACGCTAGCGCTGATGGTGACGGTCGCGTCGTGTTCGCTGCTGGGGACCTCCGGTCCCCGCACGGCAGCCGAGAACTTCATCAGCGCGCTCGCCCGGGGCGACACGGCGGCGGCCGCCGCCACCACCGACGACCCACCGGCCGCCACCACGCTGGTCAACGCGGTGTTCGACGGACTCGAGCATCCGCGGCTCACCACCGGCCTGGACGAGGTGAACGACGAGCAGTTCTCCTACCGCGCCACCTGGGACTTCGGCAACGGGCACGTCTGGTCCTATCTCGCGCACGGCACCGTCCGGCAAGCAGACGACGGCTGGAAGGTCCACTGGGCGCCGTCGGTCCTGCACGACGCGCTGCAGCCCGGGGACGGGCTGGAACTCCAGACGTTGCCTGCGACGCCCGGGCGCGACCTCGACCGAGGAGGGGCCCCGCTCATCCGGCCCGGGACGGTGACGCTCGTGCGACTGGACCCCGCCCGCACCACGGACCTGGAGCGCACCCTGAACACCGTCGCGCCCGTCCTGGCCCGGATCGATCCGAGCGTGACGCGGGCATCGCTGCGCAGCGCCACAACGGGCGCCACCGGCCCGGTCACGCTGATCACCCTGCGCGAGGACGATGCCGCCCGCGTCGAACCGGCATTGCGTGACGTTCCCGGGATCGTGCTCTCCGAGCAACAGCGCCGCCTCACCGAGCGCGGACTGTCCTCACCGGCCCTGACCGAGCTGGCGAAGGACCAGGACACGGCCGGGGCGGGCTGGCAGGTCGTCGTGGTCGACGCCGAGGGCACCGTCCGCACCCGCCTCGCCGGACAGGACCCCGCACCGCCCAAGGATGTGACGCTCACCCTCGACCTCCACACCCAGACCGCCGCGCAGGACGCGCTCCGCAGGCTCGACGAGCCGGCCGCGCTCGTCGCACTCCGCCCGTCCACCGGGGAGGTCCTCGCCGTCGCGCAGAACCCGGCCGCCGACGCGCAGGGCCCGATCGCGCTCAGCGGCGTCTTCCCGCCCGGATCGACGTTCAAGGTCGTGACCGCGACGGCCGCACTGGATGCGGGCTCCGTCACCCCCGACACCGTGCTCGCCTGCCCCGGCACGGAGAACATCCAGGGCCGCCAGATCCCCAACGACGACGGCTTCGACCTCGGCTCGGTGCCGCTGCACACGGCGTTCGCGCACTCGTGCAACACCACCTTCGCCCGCATCGGCGTCGGCCTCGACCCCACCGCGCTGCGCCGGACCGCGGCTCGCCTCGGCCTGGGGACGGACTGGGACATCCCCGGGATCACCACCGTCACCGGCACCGTCCCGGACGCCACGACGCCCGCGGAGCAGGTCGAGAACTCCATCGGCCAAGGGCGCGTCGTCGCCAGCCCGTTCGGCATGGCCTTGGTCGCCGCCACCGTGGCGCACGGTCGCACTCCGAGCCCGACCCTGATCCAGGGCAGGCCCGGGACCCTCACCCGCGACGGCGGTGACCAGGCGCCGCTTCCCGACCAGCTGCGGACCGAGCTCGCCACGATGATGCGGGAGGTCGTCACCGACGGCTCGGCCTCGCAACTCGCCGACCTGCCCGGCGTGATCGGCAAGACCGGCACCGCCCAGTTCGGCGACGGCACCCGTTCCCACGGCTGGTTCATCGGCACCCGGGGCGACCTGGCCTTCGCCGTGCTCGTTGTGGGCGGTGAGACCTCGCGACCGGCCGTCGACGCCGCAGGGCGCTTCCTCGAGGCCACGCCCAATCCCTAGGTCAGAGCACATGAGGAGTACGACCATGCACAACTCCACGGTCGGCAGGCGCGCGGTCCTGGGAGCCACGCTGCTGCTGCCGCTCATAGCCTGCGGCCGAGCACCCGGCCCACCGGCCGCAGCACCCCCGGCGCCCGCGCCCGGACCCGCCGCATCCGCGCGGCTCGCCGAACTCGAGACCCGCTTCGACGCGCGACTCGGGCTCTACGCCGTGCACACCGGCACCGGACGAGAGCTCGCCCACCGCGCCGACGAGCGGTTCCCCCTCTGCTCGACGTTCAAGGTGCTCGCCGTCGCCGCGATGCTCGCCAAGACTCCGCCCGAGCACCTGCAGACCCGGATCCATTACAGCGCGAGCGTCGTCGTGGAGTACTCCCCGATCACCGAGGCCCACGTCGCCGACGGCCTCACCATCGCCGAACTGTGCGACGCCGCGATCCGCTACAGCGACAACACCGCAGGCAACCTGCTGCTCGACGACATCGGCGGCCCCGGCGCCGTCACCGACTACGCACGCCTCCTCGGCGACGGCGTGACCCGCCTGGACCGCCGCGAGACGGAGCTCAACAGCGCGATCCCGGGAGACGACCGGGACACCACCAGCCCCCGCGCCATCGCCGGCAACCTGCGCGACCTCGTCCTGGGCGAACGGCTCGACCCCGCCGACCGCGCCCTCCTGACCGACTGGCTCGTCCGCAACACCACCGGCGCCGCCCGCATCCGCGCCGGCCTGCCGCCGGACTGGCGGGTCGCCGACAAGACCGGCACCGGCAGCTACGGAACCGCCAACGACATCGCCGTCGCCTGGCCTCCCGGGGGCGCCCCGATCGTCCTCGCGGTCCTGTCCACCCGCGACGGCCGCGAGGAACAGGCCGACAACGCCCTCATCTCCCAGGCCGCAGCCATCACGACAGCCGAACTCCGCTGAGACTCGCGCCGGACCGTGCCTGCGGCGTGTGGTTCATCCATGATCACCGGTTGGGGACGCGCAGGCGTGCGCCGCACAGCTGCCGGCCCCCAAATGCCGATCAAGATTCGACGGCCAGTCCTCCCCAACCAGCCGGCGGCGATCACCGATCGGGGAAGGACGGCCGCGTGCGGTGCGGCCGCCGATCGTCAACCGCTGATCAAGCGCGGAGATCGGGCTGACCCAGCCGACCCATTGGCCATGATCACCAAATGGGGGCCCGGAGCCGCCCGTGGCACGGTTACCAGTCCCCAACTGCTGATCAAGAACCGCCAGCCAGGCGACGACACGCCCGGGCGCGCCCATGATCACCGGCTTGGGCCGCGCAGCCGCCTATAGCACGGTTGTCGGCCCCCAACTGCCGATCAACGGGTCCGCCCGCAGCCGTCCGCGGTGATCACCGAGTGCCCCGCGACCTGCTGATCGAGACTTAGCAGCCAGGGTCGGCCTGGCCGGCGGCCGGCCATGATCACCGGTTCGGGCCGCGCGGCCGCCTGTAGCGCCGTTGCCGGCCCCCGAATGCCGATCATGACCATGCAACCAAGGTCCGCGCGGCGGGCCTCCCGCATGATCACCGGTTCGGGACGCACAACGGTGGCGCGGTTGTCCGTCCCGCAACCACTGATCATGACCTGGCAACCAGGTTCAGCCCGGCCCTCGGCGGTGATCGACAGCCCCAGAGATTCGGCGGCCGGTCAGCGCTTCCGTGCCGCCGCCACGCCACCGGCCAGTACGGCCGCAAGCCCGGCTGCCGCCCACCCGACCAGCCGGGACAGGCGCGCGGCCCGGCGCAGGTCAGCAGGTGCGGGTGGGTGGCCGGAACCCAGGCGGGGGCGTTCCTCCACCCCGTGCCGGTAGACGGTGCGTCCCCCGAGCCCGACGCCGAGCGCCCCCGCCGCAGCCGCCTCGACAGGGCCCGCGTTCGGGCTGGGGTGGGCACCGGCGTCCCGGCGCCATGCCGCCAGCGCCTGCTGGGGTGAGCCGCCGACAGCGGAGGCGAGTGCCGCGAACAGCAGCGCCGCCACTCGGGCGGGGAGGAGGTTCACCAGGTCGTCGAGCCGGGCGGATGCCCAGCCGAACCGGAGGTAGCGGGCCGAGCGGTAGCCGACCATCGCGTCGAGGGTGTTGACGGCGCGGTAGCCGAGGAGGCCGGGCAGGCCGGCCACCGCGCCCCACAGCAGCGGGGCCACCACGGCGTCGGAGGTGTTCTCGGCCATCGACTCGGTGCCGGCCCTGGCCATTCCCCAGGCGTCGAGTGCCTCGGGGTCGCGTCCGCAGAGCGACGGCAGCCGGGAGCGCGCGGCGTCGAGGTCGCCGTCGGTGAGCTCGACGGCGAGTGCCGTGCCGTGGCGGGCGAGCGACGCGCCACCGAGCACGGCCCAGGTGGCTGTGGCGGTGAGCGCCACCTCGGCGAGCGGGCGGCCGGCCACCGCACGCCGGGCGAGCACTCCCACACCGGTGGCCGCTCCCACGAGGACGGCCGTATACCCGGCACCGGCTCTCCTGCTGTCGGCGTAGCAACGCCGTTCGAGCGCGAGGGCGAGCGCCCCGAAACCGGCCACCGGATGCCCTCGCCGAGGGTCGCCGAACAGAGCGTCGGCCGCCGTACCCAGAAGCAGGCCGGCCGGCCGCGCCCACCCGTTCGCCCTCACATCCGGGACGGTACGGCGGTGCGTCCTACCCTCCGCCGACCGCCTGGCCGAGGCGGAGGCCGTACAGCCGCTCGGCCTCGGTGGCGATCCGGTGCAGGGTGCACGGCCAGCGCGAGCCCGACCCACTGGATGTGCGGCAGGCGGCGCACCGGCCCATACGGTCGGCGACGTGTGCGGCCAGCAGCCGTCGCCACACCTCGGGCATGCCGGCCATCACCTCCGCCAATGACCCGCTCTCCGGCGTGCGTGGTTGCGTCACGACCGGTCCAACATGCTCGATCGGAGAGGACGTTTCAATTTTGAAAGGACGTCGGCGAGCGGCGGATGAGTTGCGGTCAGCGCCACCCCTCCGGACCAGGACGTCACCACTCCCGACGACCGACGGTCACTATTCGCCGCTCAGCGCAGGAGATCGGATGAATGGGTACAGAGCCGAAAGAGTGGGTACGGCGACGTCCCGTCACCATCCGGAGCAGCCTCAGAGAACGAACTCGCCGCTCGGTGGCCCGTCGGTCTCGCGCTCCGAACCGTGCAGCTCGGTCTCCCGACCCCGCAGCTCGACGCGCCGGATCTTGCCCGAGATGGTCTTGGGCAGCGCGGCGAACTCGAGGCGCCTGACCCACTTGTACGGCGCGAGGTTGGCGCGCGCGAACTCCAGGATCGAACGTGCCGTCTCCTCCGTCGGCTCGTGCCCCGCGGCGAGCACCACGTACGCCTTCGGGACGGCGAGGCGCAGCGCGTCCGGCGAGGGCACGACGGCGGCCTCGGCGACCGCCGGGTGCTCGATGAGCACGCTCTCCAGTTCGAACGGACTGATGCGGTAGTCCGATGCCTTGAACACGTCGTCCGAGCGGCCGACGTAGGTGATGTAGCCGTCGGAGTCGCGGGAACCGACGTCACCGGTGTGGTAGTACCCGCCCGCCATCGCCTCGGCGTTGCGCTCGGGGTCACCTGCGTAGCCGACCATCAGCCCGAGCGGGCGCTGCGAGAGGTCGATGCAGATCTCCCCCTCCTCGGCGGGCTCCCCGGTGGCGGGGTCGATCAGCACGATCGGGAAGCCGGGGACGGGACGGCCCATCGACCCGGGCTTGATCCGCTGCCCCGGCGGGTTGCCGATCTGCACCGAGCTCTCGGTCTGCCCGAAGCCGTCGCGGATCTGCACGCCCCAGGCCTTGTCGACCTGCTCGATCACCTCGGGGTTGAGCGGCTCCCCCGCACCGACGACCTTCACCGGTGGGTTCGCGAGCCCGGAGAGGTCGGCCTGGATGAGCATGCGCCACACCGTCGGCGGGGCGCAGAAGCTCGTGACGCCGCAGCGGTCGAGCACCCCGAGCACCGAGGAGGCGTCGAAGCGGGCGTAGTTCATGACGAGCACGCAGGACTCGGCGATCCAGGGCGCGAACACGTTGCTCCACGCGTGCTTGGCCCAGCCCGGCGAGGAGATGTTGAGGTGGACGTCGCCCGGCTGCAGACCGATCCAGTACATGGTCGACAGGTGCCCCACCGGGTAGGAGGCGTGGGTGTGCTCCACGAGCTTCGGCTTGGCGGTGGTGCCGGAGGTGAAGTAGAGCAGGAGTGTGTCCGAGCCGTGGGTGACGCCGTCGGGGGCGAAGTCCGTGGATGCGGCGTCCGCGTCGGCGTAGTCGAGCCAGCCCTCGGGCGCGCCGCGCACGGCGATGCGGGTGTAGTCACCCTCGACGCCCTCGAACTTCCCGGCGTCCGCCCCACCGACCACCACGTGCCTGGCGCCGCCGCGGTCGAGCCGGTCGCGCAGATCGGACGCGGTGAGCAACGTCGTGGCCGGGATGACCACCGCGCCGAGCTTCATCGCGGCGAGCAAGGTCTCCCAGAGCTCGACCTGGTTGCCGAGCATGAGGATGATCCGGTCGCCGCGCGCGACACCGTGCTCGCGGAGCCAGTTGGCGACCTGGTTGGACCTGGCGGAGAGCTCCGCGAACGTCCAGTGCGCCTCGCTCCCGTCCTGCTCGACGATCCACAGCGCGCGGGCGGCGCCCCGCTCGGGGTCGGCCCCGACGGCGTCGAAGTGGTCGAGCGCCCAGTTGAACTCGTCGATCTCGGGCCAGCGGAAGTCACGGTAGGCCGTGTCGTAGTCCTCCCGATGGGCTACGAGGAACTCGCGCGCCGCGTAGAAAGCTTCTGCCGACCGATTCATGACCTCACCTCGGGTTTGCCGCTCTGCTGATCGCACCCTAGTGAGCGCACACCTCCAGCGGCACGGGTCGGCACACGCCCACCCCGCGAGCCGCCGCCGGCGTGACCACGGGTCCGCCCGCCCTCTGCCCGCGAGTCGCGCACCGGCCACCCGCGGGTCGCTCGCGGGAGACGGCGAGTCGCGCACCGGCCACCTGCGAGTCGCTCGCGGGAGACGGCGAGTCGCGCACCGGCCACCCGCGGGTCGCTCGCGGGAGACGGCGAGTCGCGCACCGGCCACCCGCGGGTCGCTCGCGGGAGACGGCGAGTCGCGCACCGGCCACCTGCGAGTCGCTCGCGGGAGACGGCGAGTCGCTCATCCCCGCCCCGGTGTCGGCCCGCCCGCGAGTCAGCCCCTGCTCAACCCGCAGGTCGTCCCTGCAAGCCGCGCCGCTTCTCCGCCCGCCAGGCGCCCCGCTGCGACATGGCAGCCGGCCCGACCCCGCCAGCCGCCAACAGTCGCCGCCCCAGGTCGTGGCGGGCCTGCTGGCCGCGCGGCGCGGTTCTGGGAGCCGATGCGCACCCACTCGTCTCGCCGCCGACGCGGCGGGGCGCTCGCGAACTGCTCGGGGCGAGGACGGCCGCGTGGCCGCTGATCAAAGTGGAAAGTCGGGCCGACCCAGCCGGCGCGTTGACCATGATCACCAATCGGGGACCCGGAGCCGCCTATGACACGGTTCCCGGGCCCCAACTGCTGATCAAGACCCGGCTTGACCAGCCAGGCCCGCCCATGATCACCGGCTGGGGACGCGCCGGCGCGTATTACACAGCTGCCGGTCCCCAAATGCCGATCACGACCCGACCGCCAGCCCGACCCGGCCAGCCGCCGACGGTCGCCGCGCCCCGGGTGGCGGCGGGCCGGGTGGCGGTGCGCGCGGCGCGGTTCTGGGAAGCCGATGCACACCCACTTGTCTCGCCGCCGACGCGCCAGGGCGCACGCGAAGCGCTCGGGGCGTGTGCGGTGCGGGCGCTTCGCGTCCCACCGCTGATCAAAGGGCCGAAGTCGGGCCGACCCAGCCAGCTTGCCGGCCATGATCACCAAATGGGGACCCGGAGCCGCCTACGACACGGTTCCCGGGCCCCAACTGCTGATCAAGACCCTCCTCCACCAGCCCGGCCCATCCATGATCACCGGTTGAGGACGCGCCGGCGCGTATTACACAGCTCCCGGTCCCCAAATGCCGATCACGACCCGACCGCCTGCCCGACCCGGCCAACCGCCGACGGTCGCCGCTCCCCGGTGACAGCAGGCCCGCTAGCCGTGCGGCGCGGTTCTGGAGGTCGATGAGCACCAGTCGTCTCGCCGCCGACGCGGCTGTGCGCTCGCGAACGGCTCGGGGCGAGGACGGGTGCGTGGCCGCTGATCAAAGTGGAAAGTCGGGCCGACCCGTTGGCCATGATCACCAAATGGGGACCCGTAGCCGCCCATGACACGGTTCCCGGGCCCCAACTGCTGATCAAGACCCGCCTCGACCAACCCGGCCCGCCCATGATCACCACTTGGGGACCCGCAGGTGCGTATTACACAGCTGCCGGTCCCCAAATGCCGATCTAGACCTGACAGCCAGTCCGACCACGCCAGCGGTCGGCAGGGGCAAGGGCGGCCGCGTGTAGCGCGGCCACCGGTCCCCAAACGCTGATCAACTCGCGGAAGTCGGGCCAACCCGGCCAACCCGGCCAACCCGGCCAACCCGGCCAACCCGGCCAACCCGGCCAACCCGGCCAACCCCGCCAACCCAGTGGCCATGATCACCAAATGGGGACCCGTAGCCGCCCATGACACGGTTCCCGGGCCCCAACTGCTGATCAAGACCCGCCTCGACCAACCCGGCCCGCCCATGATCGCCGCTTGGGGACACGCAGGCGCGTATTACACAGCTGCCGGTCCCCAAATGCCGATCAAGACCTGACAGCCAGCCGACCCCCGCCAGCGGTCGGCGACGATCATCAAAGGGGGTCGGAGCCGCGCGGCCGTTGGCCCCGACTGCTGATCACGACTTGCCGGCCCGGCCACCCGCTGGCGCCGCCAATCGGGAAGGCGCGGCCGTGGGTGGAACCGGCCGCGGGCCACGTGATCAAGAGCCGGCGGCGGAGGCCCGCCGCCCAGGGCACCATGGCCGTCCTGACGTCGCGCTGATGATCACCGAGCGAGGACTCGCCGCCGCGTCAGGCCCGGCTGCCGGCCCCCGAGCCGCCGATCACCACCCGGCAACCACGGTCGCCTCGACCAGCCCCGGCGCCATGATCACCGGATCGGGCCGCACAGCCGCCTGTAGTGCGGTTATTCGTCCCGAACCGCCGATCACAACCCGACAGCCAAGATCGGCGGCCAGCCGCCGGCCATGATCACCGCTAGCCGTCCGTGGTGTGCACAACCCGACAGCCGAAGTCGGCCCGACCAGCCGCCGGCGGTGACCACGTGACGGCTGGTCGTCCCGAACCGCCGACCGCGACCCGGCAGCCCACTCGACCCGCGAGTCGCCCCTCCATGCCCGGCGGTTCGGGTGATCGTCGGACCCCGCGGAGATCCATTTCGGCACCCCGGTGAGGTGAGATCGTTCGATCCCCCGTACGTGCCGATCTGATCGGGCCCTTACAGCGTGTCGGACCGAATACCGTTCACGACGTGTTCGATCTCCCGCGAAGTGGCCGCGCAGCTGCGGTCGCTTTTCTCGCCGCCCTGCTGCTCGCAGGCTGCGGTGGCGGTGGTCTGCCGACCGGTGCGGGACCCACCGCACCGCCCGTGCAGCCGCCGGCCCCGCAGTCGGCGCCGCAGACGGCGCAGGAGGAGACGACCACGCCGGCACCGGCCGGATCAGCAGCAGAGCTCCCCTGGCCCGCGGCTGGTGCCGCTGAGGCCGCCGCGCTCCAGGCGGCGGTCGACAACGGTTCCCAGCCCTGGTTGCTCGATCCGGCGGAGGTGGCGGTGTCCTACGCCTCAGCGGCGTACGGCTGGACCGACGCCGAGGCTCAACCTGGTCCGGACGGCATCGTCGAAGTGCGCAGACCGGGCGGGCAGCGCCTCGCCCTCACGGTGGCGCAACCCGGCCGAACCGGCAAAAGCGGGATCTGGGTGGTCACAACAGAGCACGACAGGTGACCGCATGGCCCGCGGGGAACGCGGGCGCCGAACGGCGCAGACAACACGCCGGATAACCACCACAACGGTCGTGACTATCAGTCACAACCCGTACACCCGGACGCCCTTGACTCACTTGTTCGGGTGAAGACCTGTCGCACGTGCAGCGTTACGGGCCTGACCGTCGATCTCCTCAACAGACGCCGCCGCATGAGCGACGGCCCCGATCGCCAGGGGGCGACCAGCATGACCACCGACTCGGTCCAGCAGGACATGTTCACAGTGCTGCACGGCCAACCAGCTCCGGTCGTGACGCGATGGACCTACACCGCGTCCGACCCGTTCGCCATCTCTCTCGCCGTCGCGACCAGGAACGATCGATGGATCGAGTGGTTGGTGGCCCGCGATCTCGTGATCGACTCGATCACCGGTCCGGTCGGTGAGGGCGACATCCGGATGTCGCCGCACGAGGTGCAGGGCTACGACATCGTGGAGATCGAGATCCGCTCCGTCGACGGTCGGGCCGTGCTGGAGGTCGACCGCGACCTGCTTCGCCACTTCATCGAGTCGACGATCGACATCGTGGCGCTTGGTGACGAAATCAACCGAATGGACCTCGACGACGAGATCGCGAAGATCACGCAGAGCTGCGCTGAGTAGGCGCCGACCGCTCGGCGGAAGAGGCGCCGCCGCATGGACCTGCCCGACCGTCGCCCCACGGGCAGGAACAGCACGATGAGCACCACCACCGGGAGGATCTGAGCGAGCGGCACCACGGTGCCACTCCCGGTGCTCGGCGGCAGCGCGCCGCCCATCGCACATCACAGACAGCGCAGAGGACCAGGTCGTTCTGCTCCCCTATCACGAACGCCGGTCCGCGCATTCGAACTCAGGGCAGACCCGTGATCGGCCCGGCATCGTCGCGCCCCGAGGCTGGCGCGGCCGCACCGCCGGTTTCCCGGTTGGCGTCGAGGCCTGCCGCCGGATCCCGGTCGGCCGTGTCGCGAGGCGGTACGGGGTCCGCTCCCCATCCGGACAGATCCCCTCCTTCGGCCACCGGTATCGAGCCGGGGTCGAAGATCTCGCCATCCGCGCTGACGTCCCGCGCGGCCTCCATCCGTGCCTTCCCGGCGAGCGGGTCGTCGGCGAGAGCCGCGTCGAGCTCCGGGTCGTCCAGTGCCGCCGCCGTCGCGAGCGATGGCTCGTTGTCGAGCGGAGCATCCGGGTCGTCGGTCTCGTGCACCGCGGCCTCCTCAGCGGAAGCGGCGCCGCCGTCGATCCCGACGTCCACAGCGTCCAGGTCGTCGGACGTCTCGAGTGCGGCGCCCTCCCCTTCCATCACCAGCCTGCCGGCACGGTCGGGATCGATCTTCTCGTCGCCCTGCTCGCGGCGGAGCCGCTCGTCGAGCGTCTCGCCCTCCCGCATCTCGCGGGCGGTCACGCCGTCCTCGTCGAGCGCGTACGGCCGGTCCGGCGGCACGTAGCCCGCGTCGAGCGCGTCGCGGTCGCCGGGTGGTCCCCCGAGGTACTCGTCGTTCTCCAGCTGCACGGATGCGCCTAGGTCCGGCGCCTCGGGCTGCTCCTCGTAGTCTCGCTGAGCCATTGCCCCGGTTACCCCGGCCCCCCGAACCCCACACCGGAGGCTCACCCTCGCTGCGCCCGATGTGTTCTCATCAGCTGCACGTGCAGGAGGAGGACACATGACGCCGTATCCAGCTGGGGGCGCCGGAGTGAGAAGCGCGGCCCCGCCTGTGCCGGCGAGCCGCCCGCGCGACTCGGCCGCCACGCGGAAAGCCCTGGCCGACGCGGGGCGCGCCCTCTTCGCCACGGTCGGCTATGACGCCACGACGGTCCGCGCGATCGCCGACCGTGCCGGGGTGAACCAGTCGCTGCTGTTCCGTTACTTCGGCAGCAAGGAGGGCCTGTTCTCCGCGGCCGTCCTGGACAAGGCGACGGAGCTGCTCGCCGAGGTCCCGCGTGAGGCCCTGCTGGAACGCACACTGGCCGCGGTCCTGGACGACGAGCATGGCGGTCGCAATGCCGAGACCCTGATGGCGGTGCTGCGGGCCGCGGGGAGCTCCCGGGTGGCCGAGGACATCCGGGTCCGGCTGTGCGCGGCCTACTCCACGGCGTTCGCGTCGCTGGTCGACACCGACGACCCGGCCGACGCCGAGGTGCGTGCCGACCTGCTGCTGGCGTGGCTGCTCGGGATCGCCCTCAACCGGTCCGTGCTGCACGCGGGGCCGCTGCACGACCCGCGGGTGGTCAGGGATCACGTGATGCGGGCGGCCACCACCCTGCTCGGTCCGCGCCGATCTCCCTGAAGCGGCACTTCTTGCTAGCGTCGGCGTAAGCGGCCGCTTGCATCGGAGAATTCCATGGTTCGGACATATCCCTTCAGCGAGCCCGACCGGCTCGAACTCGACCCCATCTACCAGGACCTGCTCCGCGACGAGCCGGTCTCCCGCGTGGCGCTGCCCTACGGCGGAGAGGCCTGGCTCGCCGTCCGGCACGCCGACGTCCGCACGGTGCTGGGCGACCCTCGCTTCAGCCGCGCCGCCGTCGTCGGGCAGGACGTCCCGCGCGTGCGGCCGGAGATCGACCACCAGGTCAACTCGATCCTCAACATGGACCCTCCCGACCACACGCGCCTGCGCAAGCTCGTGGCCAGGACGTTCACCACGCGGCGGGTGGAAGCGCTGCGGCCCCGCGCGGCCGAGCTCACCACGGAGCTGCTCGCGGGAATGCGCGCTGCCGGCCCCGGAGCCGACCTCGTCGAGCACGTGTCCGTGCCGCTGCCGGTCACGATCATCTGCGAACTGCTGGGCGTGCCCGTCGAGGACCGGCCCATCTTCCGTACGGCCTCCGACGCCGCCCTGTCGACGTCCGGGATGACGCCGCAGGAGCGTGTCGCGGCCACCGAGACGCTCGCCGCGTACATGGCGGGGCTGGTGGCGCAGCGCCGCGCCACCCCGACCGACGACCTGCTCGGAGCCCTCGTCACCGCACGGGACGAGGGCGACCGGCTGAACGAGGGCGAACTGATCGGCCTCGGCATCGGCATCCTCATCGCCGGTCACGAGACCACGATGAACCAGATCGGCAACATGACCTACACGCTGCTCACCCGCCCGGACCGGGGCGCTGCGCTCCGGGGCGACCACGACGCGATCGTGACGGCCGTGGAGGAGCTGCTGCGCTACACACCGCTCGGGGCGTCGGCAGGGTTCCCACGGATCGCGAAGGAGGACGTCGAGCTGTCGGGTGTGACGGTGCGTGCGGGCGAGGCCGTGGTGGTGTCGATCCACGCCGCCAACCGCGACCCCGAGATGTTCGACGACGCCGAGGCGCTGGTGCTGGGCCGGGCGCCGAACCGCCACATCGGTTTCGGCTACGGAGCCCACCACTGTCTCGGTGCGCAGCTGGCCCGGATGGAACTGCAGGAGGCGCTCGGGAGCCTGCTGCGCGAGTTCCCGGACCTGCGCCTCGCCGTGGCACCGGAGGACGTGCAGTGGCGCAAGGGCGCGTTCGTCCGCGGTCCGCACACGCTGCCGCTGGCCTGGGGCGACGCGGAGTAGCACCTCTCACAATGCGCCGGTTTGCGGACGCCATCACGATGGATGGGTGTCCGTACGCTTTCGCGCGGGGTACGTGACCTCACCTGCTCCGCTCTACTACGAGCGGTTCACCCCGGTCGCCGACGGCGACCGCCCCGTCATGGTCATGGTCCACGGCGGCTGCCTGAGCGGCGCGTGCTACCTGGGCACGCCGGACGGCCGTCCGGGCTGGGCTCACGACTTCGCAGGCCAGGGCTACGACGTCGTGGTCCCTGACTGGCCCGGGATCGGCAGGAGCGGAAGCGTCTGCGAGCACGCGCTGTCCGGCAACCTGGTCTGCGCGGCGCTGGGCGCTCTCCTGGAACAGGTGGGGCGTCCGGTCGTCCTGCTCGTCCACTCGATGGCCGGTCCTTTCGCCTACCGGCTCGTGGAGACCCACGGGAACCTCATCGAGGCGCTGGTGGCGGTCGCGCCGGGGCCACCGGGCAACATCCAGCCGGAGCCCGTCGTGGTGGCCGAGACGGATTCGGACATCGAGCTCGCCGGGCCGTTCGCCCGCCGGCGGTTCCCGAAGACCGGCAGCTACATCGCCACCGAGGAGTTCGTCCAGGAGAAGCTGATCGGGCGGGAGTCCACGCGGTTTCCCCGCCACGCCGTGGACGAATTCCGGGCCGGGCTGCTCGCGCTTCCGGCCCCGCTCATGCTGCAACGGCAGAACCTCCGGGGCGGGCAGCTCCGTGTGGAGCGAGCGGACAACTTCGCGGGGCTGCCGATACTGATCGTCACCGGGAGCGCCGACCTGGAGCACCCTCGGGACGAGGACGGCGCCACAGCCGAGTGGCTGGCCGGGCTGGGCGCGAACGTCGAGTACCGCTTCCTCGCCGACGCCGGGATCACCGGCAACGGCCACATGCTCATGCTCGAGGACAACAGCCGCGAGATCGCCCTCTCGATCGCCGATTGGCTGGAGAGGGCGGCGATCCCGGTGCCGATCGGCCGGCGCTGACGCCGCCTGTCACCCGTCGGCGGGCGCGGGCAACCGTCGCGTGCGCACCTGCACACCCCCGCGGGCCCGGCCGCCGGTGCCGGCCGCCAGGCGCAGGCAGGTCTCGACCCACAGGTTCAGCTGGATCTCCTTGGCCAGCCGCAGCCTGCTGTAGAGCAGATGCGAGAGCCGGTCGCCCGACCGCGCCCACGCCTCGATCGCGATGACCAGCGTGTCCTTCTTCGGTCGGCACCGGAACTCGATCTGACCGGCCTCGAGGTGCCCGCGCAGGGTGGCCAGCCGGAACGACGTGTCCGTCCGGTCGACCACCCGCACCGGCCCGTCCCATGGTCCCGGCATCCGGATCAGGAACTCGTCACCGACACTCATGGCGCCCGGCTCTCCCCGCGTCTTCTCGAACACCGCCACCTCGCGGGGGGCGGCGCAGTTCGGGTCGCCCGCGAGCGCGGCGATCACCTCCGCTGGCTGCTGCTGCGCCCCTTCGACGCGGACCGAGTAGCGCCGGTGGAACATCGGGCCGACGCCGTGCTCGGCGGGTTGCAGGTCGTCGTCGAGGACGTCGGGCGGCAGCGGCGGGGGACGGTCGTGGTCGTCGCCCGCGCTCTCGGAGCGGTGGATCGGGGTGGTGCGCCACATGTACTGCCAGGTCACCAACGCCAGCCCGATCGGCCAGCGGAGCACGATCGCGGTCCGGTGGGCGAGGCTGCCGGGGGCAGGGCGCGAGCGGCGGAGTAGGAGCACGACACCTCGGGTACCCGATTCCCGTGATCCCCACTGGTCCTGCGCTCCGCCGTGCCGCCGTGTCGCTGTACGGCGCGTCGTTCGGCTCGATCGGGTTGTGCATCGTGCTGTGGCTTCGCGCCAAGACCGTGGACCAGGACGAGCGGGGCAACGCGGAACGGCGTGCGCTGTTCGTCGGGCTGTGGCCCCCGATGTTCTGGCTGATCGGCGACGCCGTGCACCGCGCCGGCCACCGGCGCTGACCACTGTGCAGGACCTCGCGGCCACGGTGGGCGAGCTACGCGGGCGTCCGGTCAACTACGACGAGACGAAGGCTCCCCCGTTCGTCGTCGACGGCTGGCACCAGGACCGGCGCGTCGTGGTGCTCGGCCGGGAGGCACCCGGCGAGCCGGAACCCGGCGGGTTGGTCGAGAAGGCCCGGGCCCTCGTCGACGGCTACGAGTTCAGCGACCCCGCCATCCTGCGGGCGGCGTTCCGTTGGCCCGGCGACCTCGTCGGCCGCGACATGCTGCTGGAAGGCCGGTTCCTCCTGCTGCGCTTCCTGATCGGGGTGCGCATCACCGCGGCGCACGACGAGGTGCGCGAGGGTGCCGACGGGCCCGAGCGGGTGGTCGGCTGGTCCTACCAGACCCTGCGCGGCCATCTGGAACAAGGCCGGCTGACCTACGAGGTGGCGAAGAACCTCGCCACGGGCACCGTCGAGTTCCGGATCATCGCCTACTCCCGGCGCGCGCCCATCCCCAACCCGGTGCTCCGCACGGGGTTCCGGCTCTTCGGGCGGCGCACGCAGCTGCGCTTCTACCGGCATGCGCTGGTCCGGCTGCACCGGCTGATGCAGGCGCCACCCTGCCCGCTCGCTCCCGGCCCGGACGGGATCGTCCGCGCACCGAGCGGGGTAGGAGTGGGCCGCTGCGAGAAGTGGACGCTGCCGTTCGTGCACCCGGGCCGCTGATCCGGCCGTCAACCACATGGGCGAACCCCTGACCAGCGGGTTTGCCGAGAGCCGACGCGGGCAACCGCCGGTTGTGCAGCCTTTCGACCAGATCGACCGTCTCGAACGCGCCGAGGCGCTGGACCGGCCGGCAGCGGCGATCCGCCCTGTGGTGCAGCGGCTGCTGCGCGACCGCCGGGTGAAGGACGCACTGCACGGCGTCTGGCTGGGCCACCCCCTGCACCCAGCGCTGGTGCATCTCACGCTCGGGTCGTTGTTGTCGGCGTCATTGATCGACCTGGTCGGCGGGAAGCGCCGCTACTCCACCGGTCTCATCGCCACCGGCCTGCTCCTGACGCCGCCCACCGCCGCCGCGGGATGGGCGGACTGGTCAGCGGCCCACCCCGACCAGCAGCGCGTCGGGCTCGTGCACGCCTCGACGAACGCGCTGGCGGTGAGCTGCTACGCCGCGGCCCTGTGGAAGCGGGCCCGGGGGCGCCGCGGAGGACGGCTGCTGTCGCTGGCCGGAGCCGCCGTCGCCAGTGTGGGCGCAGCTCTCGGCGGCCACCTCTCCTACCACCTCGCACTCGGGGCCAACCACGCCGACCGCGTGAGTGACCTGGCACCCCAGGGCTGGCAACCGCTGGGTGCACTTTCCGAGGTGCCCGAGGGCACACCGGTGCGGCGGACGGCGGGGGAGGTGCCGGTTGTCGTGCTGCGGCGCGGTGAGAAGGTGAATGTGCTGGCCGATCGCTGCCCCCACCTGGCGGGCCCGCTCTCGGGCGGCGAGGTGGTGGGCACGGACGGAAACGCCCGGGTGGTCTGCCCCTGGCACGGCAGCGAGTTCCGGCTCGACGACGGCCACGTCGTGCACGGCCCGGCCACTGCACCCGTGCCCCGGTTCGAGACGCGAGTGGTGAGCGGGAAGCTGGAGGTCCGGATCACCCCGCCAGGCTGACCCGACGCGGGGTCAGCGCTCGATGTGGACCTGCACCGACCGGCCGTCCGGCGACAGCCAGCCCTTCTTCTCCGCGTAGGCCGTCATGCCCGCCCACTGGTCCGCCCAGTCCGGAGCGGTCGCGACCAGCTGCGCCGTGGAGCGCAGCACAGCAAGATCCAGCCATGCGTTGTCGGCGTCGATCGGCTCGCCGACGCCGGTGGTCGTCAGCGCGGCCCGGAGACCGTCGGCGTCGAGGTCGGTCTGCAGGTGCAGGCGGCCGAGGTCGTCGGCGTCCTGCACGACGGCGCCTTCGGCCGTCACTCGGACGATCACGCCGCCATCCTGCCTGGTGGGCGCGGCGACGGCCAACCCGGGCCGATCGCCCCGGTCACGGGAGCGCCGGCGGTCAGCTCCCGGCGGAGCGGTCCGGCGCCCGGAAGAGGACGCCGGCCGAGTCCGAACCGGACGCCCCGTGGATGCGATAGGCGATTCCCGCCGCCTCGACGAGCGCCACGTCCTCGGCACGCACCCCGCGACCGGTGAACCGCTCGACCGCGACGAGACCCTTCTCCACCCGGTCGTGATAGTCCTCGAGCTCGAGCCCGGCCAGCGCCGCGAGAACCTCGGGGTCGCCGGGGAGTGCGGGCGGGGGCGGTTCGAACGAGGCCAGCAACTCGCCCTCGCGGGCGAAGGACAGGCTCGTGAGCGCGTTGACGTTCCAGTACATGCTCGCCGCGGAACCGTGCGCCGAGGCCCGCCGGAGCACCGGCCCCTGCGCCCCCTGCCAGCCGTTGTACTCCAGTGCGAGAACCGCGCCGTCGATCGGGAGCACGGCGACCCACGGGTCGATGCCGATCTGCCCGAACAGCTCGGTCAGCGGCACCGGCTGCGCCGGATCAGCGCCGAACGCGGCCAGCACCTGCTCCGGTTCTGCTCCGGTGACGACCATGACCGTGCCGGCCGGGCCGAGGCCGGTGCCGCGCACCCAGCGGTAGGCGACCTCGGGCCGGGCGACGACCGGCGGCTCCGGCTCGCCCCGCAGCCGGTGGCCGAGCCGGTCGGTGGCCTTGTGCACCACCTCCCCGGCGAGCGGCGCGGGCCAGACGACGATCTCGTAGCGCTCGCCGCCGTCGCCGTGCTCGTCGCGGCCACGGGCCGAGATGCGGGCCCGTACGGGTCCGGGCCACGGCGGGGTCTGACCCAGCAGGTGCGACGGTGCCGGCGCGGCCGGGCCCAGCAGCGAGGCGGCCCCCTCCTCCGCCGTGTAGCTGATGTCGACGACCTCCTGCCACGAGGCCAGGTCCACCACGGTGGGTTCCTCGGCCAGCACCCGTAGCCACACCGGCACCGCGGCGCTGCTCACGCCCGTACGCAGAACGATCCCGCCCGGCACCGCTTGGACCAGCCCGTTCGCCGGCTCCCCGGCAACGGCCGGAAAGGCGCCCTCGACCATGGCGAACCGGTGCTCCAGCACGGGAACGTCGCCCGCCGAGAACCGCGGGAGGACGTACTCGGCCCGCAGCCGCTCGCGCAGCGCCGCTGCGTACTCGACCGGCATCGGGCGCGACAGCAGCACCCGCGTCGCCGCGTCGAGTGCCACCCCGACCACCACGGGCGGCTCCGCCCCGAGGATCGGGGGTGCGGCCGCCCGGAGCACGGCCAGCGCCGTGACGACGGCGAGCGCGAGATGAATCCCGCCGTGGGCGGCGGCCACGTCCTGCTCGGCGCCCGGAGGGATCTCCAGCAGCGGGGCGATGCGCTCGTGCTCCGCGAGGGCGCCCACGAGACCGGCGACGAGCTCGCGCAGTCCGGGTGCGATCTGGTCGAGCAGGGTGACGGCCGAGTAGGCCTCGCTGTCACCACTCGCCGACATACTGGCGACCCCACCCCTGCCCTGCGACACCCTGGCCCGCGCGGGGCCGCGCAGAGTCTCGGGGATGTCGAGCGCGACATCGGGGACGGTGAGCTCCAGCGCCCCGAGGAGCCGCTCCGCGAGGAGATGGTCCACCCCGGACCGGCGTCCATGAGCAGGGCGGAGCGCGTCGGCCGGGGCGGCGGGCGCCGCCAGCCTCCCGAGAAGCGCCACGGGCGTGGCGGGGATGCGGCCCGCCACCATGGGCAACGCGCTGAGCACGATCTCCACCAGCGCGTCGGCGACGCCGTCGGGTGGCTCGGGCACGGTGGTCTCCGCACCCGGCGCACCGACGGGCCACGCGGCCGCCACCGGCGCGCGCATCGGCTCGGCGGCCCGAGCCACCGGTAGTCGTGATGGTTCCGGTCGATCCACAGCAGACCCGCCCCTTGGTCGTGGAGCCGCCATTCTCAACGATCATGCGTACGGCCGATCACCCGGTCCGGTGAATGGTCGGCCCGCTCGGCGGGCACCCCTGCGGCATGACGGACCGTCCGCACGGAATCGATCCCCAGGAGCTCGCCGACGACGACCTCCGCCGCGAGCTGGCCCACATACACGAGACCCGGCACGACACGCTGCTCCGCGGCAGCGAGTCGGCACTCGAGGCCCACACGCAGCGGATGTTCGCCCTCGAGCGGGAGTTTCTGCACCGCTTCCCCGAGGAGAGCGCGCCCGACCCGCAGCGCACCCGGGCCGGCAGCCGCGAGCACGCCGGGCAGCCGGTGCCCGGGCGCGACATCACCGGATCGCCGGGCTGAGCGGCCCTCGGGAACACATCCGGTGGTCCCGGCCGACGCATCCCCGAGCGCGGCCGGGGTCCGCTCAGGCCGCCTCGGGTCGCCCGCACCCGATCGCCTGCTGCACCACACGGACGGGCGGGCGGGGCTTGCGCAGCACGAGGAACGCGATCGACCCGAGACCCGTCACCACCGCGAGCGCGACGAACGCCCCCGGGTAGCCGGCCGGCCCGTCGGCGAGCGCGGTGACGAGCAGCGGTCCCACCACCAGCCCGAGCGAGACGAAGCCCATCGACCAGCCCATGATCGTGCCGAACGAGCCGATCCCGAAGTAGTCGGTGCGAAGGGCCGTCATCGTCGGCCCGCGCAATCCCCACGCGATCCCGTGGACGATCGCCGCGGCCACGACGAGCCCGATGCCGGACACCATGGCGAGCGCGATCAGCACCCCGGTCTGCACCATCATGCAGATCGCCGCGTACCAGCGTTTGTCGACCCGGTCTCCGATGAACCCCGTGACGATCTGGCCGAGCAGTTGCGCGACCGACATCACCGCGACGGTGAGGCCCGCGATCGCGAGCGATATCCCGTGGTGATGGGTCATCAGCGGGACAAGGTGCAGGTTCACCGCGCTGACCGCCACGAGTGCGGATCCGTGCCCCAGGATGAGCAGCCAGAACGCACCGGTGTGCAGCGCGCTGCGCAGGTCGTGGTCGCCGCTCGTGGCCCGGTCCTCGGACGCGGCCACGGCCGACGCCCCGTCGACCACCGCCGGTTCGGAGGCCGTCGCGGCACCCACGACCGGTCTCGGAGCCCTGTCGGTGGGCAGGACGACACCGGCGGCGAGGCCGACCACGAAGATCACCACGGCCACGCCCATGAACGTGGCGCGCCAGCCGAAGCTGTCGAGCGCCCAGGTCACGAGCGGGACGGCCAGACCGCCGAGCGCCACCCCGGTCGGCAGCAAGCCCAGCGCGAGAGTGCGCCGCTCGGTCACCGACTGCACCACCGCGACGGTCAGCGGCATCATCCCGGCGGCTGAGCAGCCGAGCGCGATCACGACGACCGCCCCGACGAAATGGGTGGCCTCACCGACGACGCTGGCCAGCGCGAACCCGACCGCCGTGGTGATCGTCCCGATCCTCGACACGGCCCGTGTGCCGAACCGGTCGCAGCACCAGCCGGTGATCGGCGAGATGAACCCGTTGCCCAGCTGGACGATCGCGTAGCCCAGCGCGATGACACCTGCCGACCAGCCCGTGTCGGCCGTGATCGCCACGAGGTACGCGCCGAACGCGCTCATGATCAGGCCGTTCTGCAGCGTGAGCAGCACAGAGCCGCCCGCCACCACCCACCAGCCGTTCCTCCTCCGCACCCGCGCCGACTGCGGGGTCATCGGGTGGTCGGCGCCGTGGCGTCCCGCTCCCCGCTCTGCTGCCGGTCGAACTGCGCACGGGCCCAGCCCAGATCGGCCTTGCCCGTGTTGAGCCGCTGGACCTCGGGCACGACGGTGACCTGGCGCGGCTTCTTGTAGGAGGCCAGGCGCTCGGCGACGAACGCCGCGAGCTCGTCGGCGTCCGCGTGTGTGCCGCGCTCCAGGGAGACCACCGCGGCCACAGCGCTCCCCCAGCGCGGGTCGGGAACCCCGAGCACCACGACGTCGCGCACGGCGGGGTGGGCGTGCAGCACGAGCTCCACCTCGTCGGCGTACACCTTCTCCCCGCCCGTGTTGATCACGGAGCTGCCGCGCCCGAGCAGCCGCAGCCGCCCGTCCGCCTCCAGCACGGCCATGTCCCCCGGGATCGAGTAGCGGACGCCGTCGAGGTCGCGGAAGGCGGCGGCGGTCTGCTCCGGTGCGCCGGCATAGCCCGCCTCGGGGACGACCGGGGCGGCGAGCATGCCGACCTGGCCGGAGCCCGGCGGCACATCGTTGTTCTCGTCGTCGAGCAGGCGTGCGCCGGCGGCGAGCACGAAACTCGCGTCCTGCTCGTCGACGTTCTTGCGGGTGACCGACGAGTGCGCGTACACCCCGCCCTCGGACGCCGCGATCGTGTCGAGCAGGGTCAGGTCGGCGTAGGTGAGCAGCCTGCGCTTCACCCCAGGGCTCCACACCGCCCCGACACTGCGCATCTTGCGGAGGGAGGTGATGTCGGCCGGACGGCCGGCGTCGCGCGCCGCGTCGAGCGCGTCGAGCAGCCGCAGCGCGAACGCGTCGCCGACGATGTGCAGTTCGGTGACGCGGTGCCGCGCGATCGCGGCCACGATGGCCTCCCCGGTGACGCTGCGGCCGGGCAGCAACACGACAGGCGCCCCGACGGCCAGCGCACCCAGCGCGCCGTACAGACCGGTGCCGTGCATCAGCGGCGGGGCGATCAGCGCCACCGTGCCGCCCTCGCCGAACGGGTCGATGTCGAGCGCCTGGTGCAGCGCCTCGACGCCGTCGGCGGGGTTGAGGCCGAGTGCGGAGAACCCTCCCGAGCGCACAGACCGCAGCCGCTCGGCCTGGCTGCCCACCACGGCCTTCGGGTAGCCGGTGGTGCCCCCGGTGAACAGGAGCCACTCGGTGTCGCCCCGCGGGCGCCGCGGGTGCCGCTGGGCGGCGGCGACGTCGGCACCGAATCCGATGCCGTCCGCCGCGATCTCCACGAGCACGTCGCAGCCCGCCACCGGCTCCGCCGCCTCGGCGAGGACTCCGGCCAGGTCGGCGTCGGCGACCGCGCCACGGGCCCCGGAGCTCTCCAGCAGGTAGCGGACCTCCTCGGCGCGGTAGCGGTAGTTGATGTTGATCGGCACGGCCATCAGCTTCAGCAGCGCGTGCAGTGCCACCAGGTACTCGGGCGAGTTGCGGGCGTTGATGCCGAACCGGTCGCCTGCCCGGATCCCCCGGGCATACAGGTATCCGGCCAGCCGGTCGGCGAGCTCGTCGACCTGCGCCCAGGTGAGCTCCCGCTCCCCTGCCGCCACCGCCACGCGCCCCGGCACGAGGTCGGCGATGTGCTCGAAGTGCGAGGCGATGTTGTCGGCGAGTGCTGTCGAGCTCACGGAACGGCCGGCCGCGGTCATCGCGATTCCGTGGCCGGTACCTGCGGCTCGGCTGCGACCTCCAGCCCGAACAGCCGGGCCGCGTTGTGCAGCATGATGCCCGGTTTCACGGTGTCGCGGATCTCGGTCTTCTCGAGGTCGGCGATCCACCGCTCCGGAGTGAAGAGCGGGAAGTCGGTGCCGAAGAGCACCTTCTTGCGCAGCAGGGTGTTGGCGTACTGCACGAGCTGAGGCGGGAAGTACTTCGGCGACCACCCGGAGAGGTCGATGTACACCTGCGCCTTGTGCACGGCGATGGCCAGCGCCTCGTCCTGCCACGGGAACGACGGGTGGGCCATCACGATCGGCATGTCCGGGAAGTCGACGGCCACGTCGTCGAGGAACATCGGGTTCGAGTACTTCAGCCGGACGCCGCCACCGCCGCGGGTGCCCGACCCCACGCCGTTCTGCCCGGTGTGGAACAGCGCCGGCAACCCGTGCTCGGCCAGCACCTCGTAGATCGGGAAGGCAACCGGGTCGTTCGGGTAGAACTCCTGGACGCTCGGGTGGAACTTGAAGCCCCGGAACCCGTACTGCTCGATCAGCCGCCGGGCGATCTTGGCCCCAGCCTTGCCGCGCAGCGGGTGCACGCTCGCGAACGGGATGATCACGTCGGAGTGCTCGGCCGCGATCTCGCCGATCTCCTCGTTGGTCGGGGCGTGCTCGGCGACATCGCCGAGCGAGTCGATCGTGAACGTCACCGCGGCCATCCGGCGCTCGCGGTAGAACGCCGCGAGCCCGTGCAGGTCCATGCCGAGCACGTCGGACTTGAAGTGGTTCTTCATCTCCGCCATGCGCGCGCTGCCCTCCTCCGACTGCGCGGCGCGGGTGGAGAAGTGCACGTGGGTGTGCATGTCGATGGCGACGAGGTCGGTCGGCGCGAGCCGCTGCTGCTCGTTCATCGGGTGGCCTCCGCTGGCACGTCGGGGGTGTAGGGCTGCAGGTGGGGCGCAAGCTGCTCCGGGAAGACCTCGGCGATCGACTCGGCCGTCCATCCGCCCTCGCGCGAGACCTCGGCCGCGACGGTGGGGTGCGTCCAGACGGTGATCCGGTCGCCGCCGATACCCAGCGCCTGTCCGGTGACGCCCGCTGCGGCGTCCGACAGCAGATAGACCAGCAGCGGGGCCACGTCCTCCGCCGTGCCCACGCCGGCCTCGCGGAGCCGGGACGGCACGGGTTCGCCCGCCTCCACTGCCGCCACGGCCTCGGCGAACGCGGGGATGGTGGCGACCATCCGCGTGAGCGCCACCGGGACCAGCGCGTTCACGGTGACGCCGTGGCGGGCGGCCTCGGCGGCGAGCGTCCTGGTCATCCCGACGATGCCGGCCTTGGCGGCCGAGTAGTTGGTCTGCCCGAAGCTCGCCCGCTGGCCGGCGGGTGAGCCGATGAGGACCAGCCTGCCGCCCCCGCCCTGCTCGCGGAACCGGGCCAGCGCCGCCCGCGCGCAGGTGAAGGTGCCGCGCAGGTGGGTCTCGAGCACGAGGTCGAAGTCCTCATCGGACATCTTGCCGATCGTCCGGTCGCGCAGCAGGCCGGCGTTGGTGGCCATCGCGTCCAGCCGTCCGAAGTGCTCCACGGCGGCGGCGACGAGCGCATCGGCCGTGGCCGTCGGCCCCACCGGCGCGACGACCGGGACGGCCCGGCCGCCCGCCGCGGCGATCTCCGCGACCACGACGGCGGCGGCGTCGGCGTCCACGTCGTTCACGACCACCGCGGCGCCAGCCGCCGCGACCGCCCGTGCGTAGGCCCGGCCGAGACCCCGGCCGGAGCCGGTCACCACCACGACCCGTCCGGCCAGCACCGGATCTCCTGCCGGATCTCCCGTCACGAACCTTCCTCCTTCAGTCGCCGATCACGCACGAGACGTGCGTACCGCGTGACCGGGGGTGGGATGCGCCCCGGTCACGCGGAGCCGATGGTGGCCCTCCCGCGGTCGATCACCACAGTGCCGTCGTCGGTACGGGTGCGGTAGAGAGCCTCGTCTCCCGTGCCGTGCCAGATCTCGACGGTGAGCGCCTGACCGGGCACGACCGTGGCGCTGAACCGGCCGTACATCCCGGTGAGCCGCGCCGGGTCGCCGCCCGCGACCTCCTGCAGCAGCGCACGGCCGGTGACGCCGTAGGTGCACAGCCCGTGCAGGATCGGCTTCCCGAAGCCCGCCCTCGCCGCGAACGACGGGTCGGAGTGCAGCGGGTTGCGGTCTCCCGAGAGCCGGTAGAGCAGCGCCTGCTCCGGCCGCGTCTCGTACCGCACGCTGCGGTCCGGGGCACGGTCGGGCGCCGCCCAGTCGTCGCGCGGCCCGCGGTCGCCGCCGAAGCCGCCCGCACCGCGGATGAACACCGCGCTGCGGTTGGTGGCGAGCAGCGACCCGTCGGCGAGCACAGCCTCGGACTCGGTGACGACGAGCGCGCCCGAGCCCTTGTCGTACACGCCTGCCACCCGCGCCGTGGCCGTGACGGTGCCCTCCACCGGCACCGGCCGGTGGAGGGTGACGGCCTGCTCGGCGTGCACCAGCAGGGCCGGGTCGAACGTGCCGAACGACGGTGGCGGGGCCTGCGACAGGAGCACGGCGAACGTCGGTAGTACCTGCTGCGCCACCCCGTCGGAGTTCTCCGTGGTGAACGCGAGCTCGCTCGTCGGCTCCCCGAGCCCTGCCCCGACGCCCACGGCGTAGAGCAGGGCGTCGGTCGAGGTCCACGACCGGGTGCGCGGCTCCCCCGTGCGCCCGACGGCCGTCGGATCGATCGCCATCAGCCGGCCTCCGGGACCGCGGCGTCCGCCTCCAGCCCGTCGAGGATCGGGTAGTGGCACGCGGTGAAGCGCCGCGGTGCCACCTCCCGCATCTCCGGCTCCTCGGCCGCGCACCGCTCCGTGGCGAGCGGGCACCGCGTGCGGAACCGGCAGCCGCTCGGCGGGTTGACCGGCGAGGGCATCTCGCCGGTGCCCACCTCGGCGGGCGCGCCGGCGGTCTCCATCGACGGGATCGAGGAGACCAGCAGCCGCGTGTACGGGTGGACCGGGTTGTCGAAGAGGGCCTCGGTCTCGCCCACCTCGCAGATCTTGCCGAGGTACATCACCGCGACCCGGTCACTGATGTTGCGCACCACGCCCAGGTCGTGGGCGATGAACACCAGCGTCAGCCCGTAGCGGCGCTTCATGTCCTCGAGCAGGTTGAGGATCTGCGCCTGCACGGACACGTCGAGCGCCGACACGGGCTCGTCGCAGATGAGCACCTCGGGCTCCAGCACGAGCGCCCGCGCGATCGAGACGCGCTGGCACTGCCCGCCTGAGAACTGGTGCGGCCTGCGGTCGGCCACCTGCGCCGGGTCGAGCCCCACGGCCTCCAGCACCTCGGGCACGACCTTGGCCCGCTCGCTGCCGCGGCCCCACACCACCAGCGGATCGCCGACGATGTCGGGGATGCGCCGGCGCGGGTTCAGCGACGAGATGGGGTCCTGGAAGATCATCTGCAGCTTGGGACGCAGCTGGCGCAGCTCCTCCGCCGACAGCGTGGCGAGGTCGCGGCCCTCGAACAGCACCGACCCCCTGGTGGGGCGCGGCAACTGCATGATCGCCCGGCCGGTGGTCGACTTGCCGCAGCCCGACTCCCCCACCAGGCCGAGGGTCTCGCCCCGGTGGACGTCGAGGCTGATCCCGGAGACCGCGTGCACCGTGCGGCCGCCGCCTGCGGGGAACTCCACGACGAGGTCGTCGAGCCGGAGCACGACGTCGGCCTCGTCCGCCTCGTGCGCCGCCGGAGCGGTCGCCTCCACCTGCGGCGCGGTCACCGGTCGAGCCAGGTGGTCGCGAAGAACTGGTCCCGAGTCAGGTAGCGCACCACGCCCTTGACCTCCGGCTTCGTGATCGTGGACAGGTAGCCGCGGCTGTAGAAGGCCACGGGCAGGTCCTGGTTGGCGAGCAGCTGGACCTGCTGGTACAGGCGCGTGCGCTCGGCCGCGTCCGACGAGGCGGTGGCCTGGTCGAGCAGCGTGTCCATCTGCGGGTTGGAATAGCCGCCGTAGTTGGCGTTGCCGCCGGTGTGGAAGAGGTTCGTCGCGGCCGGGTAGGCCGCGTCGACCGGGCCACCCACCCAGCCGGCGATCTGGAAGTCCTGGCTCTGCACGACGCTCGAGGAGTACTGCGCGAGGTCGAAGAACTGCGGCTGCAGCGTGATGCCGATCGCCGCCATCTGGGCCTGCAGGAACTCCGCGAACGCCACCCGGTTCGGTGCGTTCGTCGTCTTGTACTGGACGGTGGCGCTACCGCCGCCCGCCACGTACTCCTGGACGAGCTGCTTGGCCTTCTCCGGGTCGTAGGTCGGCCACGCCGCCGCGGCCTCCGGCGTCTGGTACGCGCTGTCCGAGCCGAAGTACCCGTCCGCCCTGGTCATCCGGGACCGGAACTGCGTGGCGGCGAGGGCGTTGAGGTCGATGCCGCGGATCAGGGCCTCGCGCATCTTGAGGTCGTCGAACGGGGCCTTCTCGACGTTGAAGTAGATGTACTCGGCCCCGTTGCCCGGCCCGTAGTAGACGCGCAGGTTCGGGTTGTCGAGCGCGCGGATCAGCTCGGTGTGGTAACCGCCGAAGATCTCGTCGACATCGCCGTTCTCGATCGACGCGTAGCGCGACTCGGTGTCGGGCAGTGGACGGAACTCCAGCCCGTCGAGATAGGGCAGGCCCTTGTCCTTCTGCCAGTAGTCCGGGTTGCGCTCCAGCACCATCCGCGAGTCGCGCGTCCAGCTCACCATCTTGAACGGGCCCGCACCCACCGGGTTGGCCGCGATCTGGTCGCCGTACTGGGTGAGCGCGGCCGGCGAGACGATCGTGCCGAGGCTGCCGCCGGTGAAGCTGCCGGCGAAGGTCACCGGGAACTGCCCGAACGGCCCGTTCAGCGAGAACTCGACGGTGTTCGCGTCCACTGCCCGCATCGACTGGATCGGCTCGGTGAACTTGTGTCCGGGCGAGGACGCCTTGTCGATGTGCCGCTGCACGTTGGTGATCACGGCGTTGGCGTCGAGCGGCGTGCCGTCGCTGAACCGGACGCCGTCGCGCAGGACGAGCCGCCAGGTGCGGCCCTGGTCCGGGCTCTCCATCGACTCCGCCATGTAGGGCTCGACGGTGCCGTCGGTGCCGAGCTTCATCAGCGAGTCGTAGACGGCGATGGCCGCCTGGTTGGTGTTCTGCACGGTCGGGTCGAACCCGACGGCCTCGCGGTCGGTGCCCAGCACCAGGACGCCGCCGCGCTTGGGCTGGCCCTCCGATGCGAGGTCGCCTCCGAAGGGGTTGGTGGCCGTGATCCCGTCGCCGGCTCCCGGCGCCGCGGCAGGCGCGACGTTGCTCCCGCATGCGGCGAGCAGCACCACGCCCAGCAACAGGGCGAGCGCGCCCACGGCGCGCGACCCTCTTCGGCGGACCCCCCGTCCCGTCGCTCTCGGCGGGCCGTGTGAGCAGCTCCGTTGCTTGCTCATGTCAGCACCATCTCCTCGGTCACGGACGTGCCGGCGGCACTCGTCCCACGTTCGATGTTCCGGGCCTTGGCCTCGGCCCAGGCCGGGCTGCCCACCGGGAACCAGCAGCGGTACTGGTGGTCGGGCGAGCCGGCGTCGCGCAGGGGCGGTTCCTCGGTGAGGCACTTGTCCTGCGCGTAGGGGCAGCGCGGGCTGAACTTGCAGCCCGCGGGCGGGTTGATGAGGTCCGGCGGCCGGCCGGGGATCACCTGGAGCCGGACGTGGTTCGGCCCGGCGATCGGCGGCACGGCGTTCATGAGCGCCTCGGTGTAGGGCATCTTCGGCTCGGCGAAGAGCTCCGGCGTGGGCGCCGTCTCGACGATCCGGCCCGCGTACATCACCGCGATGCGGTCCGACCGGCTACGCACCACCCGCAGGTCGTGCGTGACCAGCAGCATCGCCATCCGCCGCCGTGCCTGCAGGTCGGCGAGCAGGTCCAGGATCTGGGCCTGCACGGTGACGTCGAGCGCGGTGGTGGGCTCGTCGGCGAGCAGGAGCCGCGGGTTGCAGGACAGCGCGATCGCGATCGTCACGCGCTGGCGCATCCCGCCGGAGAGCTCGTGCGGGTACTGGCGCACCCGCCGCTCCGGTTCGGAGAGACCCACCGAGCGCAGCAGCTCGACGGCCCGGTCCAGCGCTTCCTTCTTCGTGACGCGCTCGTGCAGCAGGATCGTCTCGGTGAGCTGCGCGCCGATCCGCTTCACGGGGTTCAGCGAGGTCATCGGGTCCTGCAGGATCAGCGCGATCTCCGAGCCCCAGAAGGCCGAGAGCTCCTTGCCCGACAGCTCGCTGATCTTGGTGCCGTCGTACGTGACGGTGCCCGACACCTCGGTGCCGCGGCCGCCGCCGATGAGGCCCATCGCGCGGCGGGTGAACACGGTCTTGCCCGAGCCGCTCTCCCCCACCACCGCGAGCACCTCGCCCGCCTTCAGGCGCAGCGACACGCCCTCGACGGCGTGCACCACACCCTTCTTGGTGTGGAAGCGCACCACGACGTCCTCGGCCGTGAGCAGATCGCCCCCGTCCGGGACATCGCCCAGCGTGCCGGCATCCAGGACGTCCTCGGCCTGGCCGTTCTCGCTCCGCGTGCCGGTCACAGGTTGCTCTCCTTGACCTCGAACTGCTTGCGGGTGCGCTCACCGATGTAGTTGATCGAGAGCACCGTCAGGAACATGACCGCGGCGGGGAACAGCGAGATGTGCGGGAAATTGAGCAGCTCGGTGCGGCCACCGGCGATCATCCCGCCCCAGCTCGGCGTGGGCGGCGGGATGCCGAGGCCGAGGAAGCTCAAGGAGCCCTCCACCACGATGAAGACGCCGATCATGATGAAGCCGTAGGCAGCCACCGGGAGCACGACGTTGGGTGCGATCTCCCGGGCGATGATCCGGAATGGCTTGGACCCGTACGCCCGCGCGGCCTGCACGAACTCCCGTTGTGCCACCGTCAGGGTCGCGGCCCTGCTGAGCCGGATGAACGTGGGCACCGACAGGATCGCGAGGCCGATGATCAGGTTGGTGAGGCTGGAGCCCAGGATCGCGACCAGGGCGATGATGAACACCAGGCCGGGGAAGGCGAGCACCACGTCGGTGACCAGCGCCAGCACCCGCTCGGTGCGGCCGCCGAAGTAACCGGCCATCATGCCGAGGATGCCGCCCACCAGCGCACCGAGCAGGACGGCACAGATGCCGACGAGCAGCGACGCCCGTGCCCCGTAGATGATCCGGGACAGGTTGTCGCGACCCAGCGTGTCGCCGCCCAGCCAGTGCTGCGGCGTGATCCCGCCGAACACGTTGTTGTAGTCGGGCACCGCCGGGTCCCACAGTGGCAGCAGCGGGGCGAACACGGCGGAGAGCACCACCGCGCCCAGCCACGCCCATGCGATGTACCAGCCGACCGGCGCGCGATTGGCCCGCTGGATCCGCTTGGCCTTCCCCTTCGCTGCCATCGTCGCGATCGGCACCTGCGTGGCGACAGCGTCGCCGGGGGTCGTGTCCGGGGTCATTCCCGGAGTCGTCGTCTCAGGCATCTCTACGCACCCGCGGGTCGAGGGCCAGGTACAGGAGGTCGATGAGCATGTTGATCACGACGTACGCGACCGCGACGAACAGCAGGGCACCCTGCAGGATCATGTAGTCGCGGTTGAACACGGCCTGCACGATCAGCTGGCCGAGGCCGGGGATCGCGAACAGCGTCTCGACGATCACGGTGCCGCCCAGAAGCCGGCCGATGTTCACGCCGGACAGCGTGATCAGCGAGAACGACGAGGGCCGCAGCGCGTGGCGCATCAGGATCGTGCGTGGTCCCAGTCCCTTGGACCGGGCCATGAGGATGAAGTCCTCCTGCAGCGTCGAGATCATGTCGGAGCGCAGCAGTTGTCGGTAGACCGCCGCCTCGGCGATCATCAACGTCAGGCACGGCAGGATGATCGATCTCAGGTTGCCGAGCGGATCCTCGAAGAACCCGACGTAGCCGGTGGCCGGCAGGATGCTCGAGACACCACCCGCGAACAGCACGATCAGCACCATGCCGAACACGAAGGTCGGCATCGCGGCGGCGCCGAACCCGACCGTCATCGACGCCCTGTCCACCAGCCGGCCGGGCCGGTAGGCGGAGTAGACCGCCAGCGGGATCGCGATCAGCAACGCCAGGATCTGCGCGACGATCGTGATCTCGAACGTCACCGGTATCCGCTGGGCCAGCGCCTCCACCACCGGCTGCCCGGTGCGGAAGGAGCGTCCGAGGTCTCCGGTGACGACGCCACCGAGCCAGTCGACGTAGCGCACCAGCAGCGGCCGGTCCAGCTGCAGGTCCTCTCGCACCTGCTGCACCTGCTCGGGCGTCGCGTTGTCGCCCGCCACGACGACCGCGGCGTCGCCGGGGAGCAGGTCGACCACCACGAACGACAGGAAGGTCACGGCGAGCAGCACGATCAGCAGGTGCACGATCCGCTTGCGGATGCGCCGCAGGGCGGGGCGGCGGCTACCGGCCGGCTTGGCCGGGGTCCCCGGCGGAGTCGGGCCGCCGGCGGGCGTGGTCGGGCCAGCCTGTGACGTCAGTGTCATGTCGGCCACGGCGCGCCTCAGTTCGTCCGCAGGGGAAGCGCGGCCACCAGCGGGGTGTCCGCGCCGATCGGTCCCACCGCTGACGCCCCGCCCGGGTCACCGAGCGGGGCGTCACGGCCGGGGAGCGTGTCGTAGAAGAACGCGGCGTTGTCGGCGATGTGGCCGGCTTCGGCGTCGGACGCCTGCTGCTCCAGCACGATCGAGTCCACCGGGCACTCCGGTTCGCAGGCACCGCACTCGATGCACTCCGCCGGGTTGATGTAGAGCTTGCGCTCACCCGTGTAGATGCAGTCGACCGGGCAGACGTCGATGCAGCTGCGGTCCATGACGTCGACGCAGGCTTCTCCGATGACGTAGGTCATCTCGTTGGTCCCCTTCCGTGGGGGCGCCCTGTCGCGGGGCGCGTGCTGATCGCGAGGTGCGGTGGGATCGGGTGCGTGTCGGGCTGGTGCGCGTCCTACTCGGGACCACCGTCGAGCCAGGTGGTGGCGAAGAACATGTCGCGTGACGGGTAGCGGTCGATGCCCTTCACCTCGGGTTTGGTGATCGTGGACAGGTAACTGCGGCTGAACCACGCCATCGAGAGGTCCTGCCCGACCAGCAGCTCGACCTGCTGGTAGGCGTTGGTCCGGACCGCCTCGTCGGTGGTGCGCGCGGCCTCGTCGAGCAGCGCGTCCACCTGGGGGTTGGAGTAGTCGCCGTAGTTGGTGTTGCCGCCGGTGTGCAGGAGTCGGGTCGCGCCCGGGTAGGGCACGTCGAAAGCTCCGACCCAGGTGGTGAGCTGGAAGTCGTTGCTCTGCACCACCGCGGAGGAGAACTGCGCGAGGTCGTAGAACTGCACCTTGATGTCGATGCCCACGGCCGCCATCTGGGCCTGGATGTACTCCCCGAAGGGCACCCGCGCCTGGGTCGTCTTGAAGGTGAAGCTCGGATCACCGCCCGAGGCCTTGTACTCGGCGATCAGCTGCTTCGCCCGCTCCGGGTCGTACTTCGGCCACGCCTGCGACGCCGCCTCCGTGTGGTACGGGCTGTCCTCGGCGAACAGGCTGGTCGACGGCACGAGCCGGCCGCTGTACTGGCTCGCCGCCAGCGCGTTGAGATCCAGCGAGCTGATCAGCGCCTCGCGCATCCTGCGGTCGTTGAACGGTGCCTTGTTGAAGTTGAAGTAGAGGTACTCGCCTGCGTTGCCGGGCCCGTAGTACACGCGGAGCCCGGCGTTGGAGCTCGCCCGCACGAGTTCCTGGTTGTACCCGCCGAACACGACGTCGACGTCGCCGTTCTCGATCGAGGCGTAGCGGCTCTCGGTGTCGGGCAGCGGGCGGAACTCCAGCCCGTCGAGGTAGGGCATGCCCTGCTGCCAGTACGTGTCGTTCTTGGCGAGCGTGATCCGGGAGTCGGGGACCCACTCCACGAACCGGAACGGGCCTGCGCCCACCGGGTGGCGGCCGATGTCGTCGCCGTACTGCTGCAGCGCAGCCGGCGAGATGATCATCCCGAGGCTGCCGTAGGTGATCGGCTGGGCGAACAGCACCGGGAAGTCGCCCAGCGGGGCCTTCAGCGTGAACTCCACGGTCAGTGGGTCCACCGCGCGCATCGACGCGATGTTCGCGGCGAAGGCGTGTGCGGGCGAGGACAGCTTGTCGATGTGGCGCTGCACGTTGACCAGCACGGCGTTGGAGTCGAGGGCGGTGCCGTCGGTGAACTGCACGCCGGGCCGCAGCCCGAGGCGCCAGGTCACTCCCCCGTCGGCGCTGTCCATGGACTGCGCGAGGTACGGCTTGGCCTTGCCCTGCGGGTCGACCTTGAGCAGCGAGTCGTACACGGCCAGCGCGGCCATGTTCGAGTTCTGCACCGTGGGGTCGAAGCTGACCACCTCACGGTCCATGCCGAGCTTCAGCGTGCCGCCGGCGCGAGGCGTGCCCTCGGTGGCGAGATCTGCGCCGTAGGGATCGCGCGCCTGCAGCGCGCCGGCGGCCACAGCGCCACGGTCGGCCGCCCCGCACGCACTCAGAAGCACTGCGCAGCACGCGAGCGCCACCGCGGCGACGGCGCGGGACGTGCGACATCGCAATCGCATCTCAGAACACCCCAATGTGTCAGGAACGGCGCTGTGTGAGGAATGGCGCTGTACGAGGAATGGCGAAGTGCCGGGGAACAACGGGTGGGGAAAGCGAGCCGGGCGGGTGTGCCCGGCTGGCCGCCGCCCCGGACGGGGCGGCGGCCACGGGGTCAGGATCCGGCGACCGGAACGCGGGAGTTGCCGGCGTCGTACTTCTGCACCATCGGGTCGTCGCTGGTGCCGAGCACGCGCCAGTCCTCGCCGGGCTCGAGGATCTTCTCTGCCGACCGGATGCTGCGGTAGTCGAGATCGGGGGCGACAGCGGGCGGCTCGCCGCCCTCGGCCACGCTCTTGGCCGCCGCCATCAGCAGGCGACGCATCCGGATGATCGCCTTGTCGGAGGTGCCCAGCCGCTCCTGGGTGCGGTCGTAGATCGGGCCCATCGACTCGGTGACCATGAAGTCCTGGCTGATGAACTCACGCACACCGGAGTAGGTGACGTTGCGCTGTTCCGCGCGGTCGATCCCGTAGTCGTTCTCAGCCGTGTAGCGCCGCGGGATGATCCCGTTGCGGCCCACCTCGGCCGGCCCGAACTCGAACGGGCTCAGCGCGAAGAGGTTGGTGCCGCCGACCTCCTGCAGCCCCGGGTTGACGCGGGTGGAGAAGCTGTAGCGCCACGTGTTGTGGTCGTCGATCGGCACGAACAGACCGTGCCCGGTGCTGAAGGGCACCGACGCGATCACCGTGTTGTACGGGAAGCAGAACGCGCTCATCCGGACGTGCTTGTGCCCGTTGGGGGTGTCGCGGATGCCGACGTACTTGAACCCGTACCAGGTGTCCTCGATCTCCAGCCGCGGTGCGCGGTCGTGGCGCCAGAACTTCCACGACATCGCGTTGGTCGGGTAGCCGGGCTTGTCGCTGCCGTCGTCGGGGATGTCGTCGACACCGTCCCACTGGTGCAGCCACGAGATGTGCGAGGTGTCGAGGTTGCCCTCCATCGCCTGCACCCAGTTGCACGGGGTGTTCAGCTTGGTGGCGGCGACCTGGTCGGGCTCGAGGGACTCGGTGCCGAAGTCGCGGAAGGGCGTCATCTTGTCGGCCGGGCCCATGTAGGTCCACACGATCCCGCCCGACTCGTGCGTCGGGTAGGCCTTGGCCGTCACCTTGTCCTTGAACACGCTGTTCGGCGGCTCGCTGGGCATGTCGACGCACGCGCCGTCGGCATCGAACTTCCAGCCGTGGTACGGGCAGCGCAGCCCGCACTCCTCGTTGCGTCCGAAGTAGAGCGACGCACCGCGGTGCGGGCAGTTCTCCTGGATCAGGCCGACCCGACCGTTCGTGTCGCGGAACGCGACCAGGTCCTCGCCGAGCAACCGCACGCGAACAGGATCGCTGTCCGGTGTGGGCACTTCACTGATCAGCAGAGCCGGCGTCCAGTAACGGCGCAACAGCTCGCCCATAGGAGTTCCGGGCCCCACACGGGTCAGGAGCTCGTTGTCCTGCGCTGACAGCATCGTCGGCCTCTCTCCAGAGTGGTGGTTGGTGTCGCAGGTGGATCGATCAAATCAGGGGGATCAGATGGATCAGGTGGTGCTGACTCCGGCGGCCGCCGCCTGGCGTTGCTGCTCCAGCAGCGCCACCTGGCGGGCCGAGAGGGCGAGCAGTGGATGGGCTCCCACCTCGGTGAGCTTGTCGAACCCGTCGGCGAGCAGCGCGTCGCGCTGTTCGTCGGTGAGCTCTGCGCGCGCCGCCACACTCGCAGGATCGCGCACGAACTCGCTGCGCACCTCCTCGTCGGTGATGACGCGGTGCAGCAGCCGGTTGAGCGGGAAGCTCGCCGGCTCGGGGAACCGGTAGTAGATGAAGTCGGTGGAGGTGAACTCGTAGCCGCCGAACTTGGGCACGGGGTTCGCGAGCGGTTCGTCCACAGTGGGCTCGGTGCCTGCGGGCACCGGGGGCACGAACTGCACGACGCCGTGGCCGTGGTGGCTCAGGTGCTGGTAGGAGAGCAGCGAACCGGGGACGGTGCCGCCTGCGCCCGCGAGCACACCGAGCATCACGAACCACGTGAGCAGCTCGCTCTCGCCCACCTCGTCGAGCTGCACCGGCGTGAGGTCCAGCAGTTCCTCGTAGCGGCCTGCGGCCACCTCCTGCAGCACCCACTCGTCGAACGAGAACTGCGGCGCGGTGTAGCGGGCGGTGCCGGGGAAGTGCGACATCCCACCGCTCGCGAGCACCGCGACGCGCTCAGGACGGTCGGCGAGCGCCTCCGCGATCGCCTTGCCCAGCGCGAAGCAGCGGCGCGGGCTGGGCAGCGGGGGCAGATAGGCGTTGACCAGCAGCGGGATCACGGGGATGTCCCGGTCGCCCAGCACGTACTCGAACGGCGTGAGGAACGCGTGTCCGAGCTTGGCCTCCTGCGAGTAGGTGAGGTCGATGTCGCGCCCGACCACGCCGTGCAGCAGGTGCGTGGCGAGCTCGGTGTGCACCGGGATCCGGCGCTCCTTCTGCATGTAGTGCGCCTCGGCCTCCGGGGAGAGGATGAGGGTGAAGGTCGGCACCGCCTCCAGCCAGAACGTCTCGAGGTGGTCGATGCCGATCACCAGCAGCGCGTCCGGCCGCGTCTCGTCGAGGACCTGCCCGAAGCGGCGCAGCGCGTCGGTGCTGCCGTCGAGCTTGGCGGGGTCCTCGTGGGGCGGACGGCTCAGCAGCTGCGGGGCGTGCACAGCCGCGGCGGCGGCCACGATCTCAGCCATGGAGCGCTCCCTCCGGGACGACGCCGTCCCTGTCGTCATCGGTGTGCTCTTCACGATCCACGTACCGGACGCCCAGCCGATCGAGCTCGGCGCGCAGCCCGTACATGTCCAGGCCCAGCTCTCCAGCGGCGAGCCGGGCCCGCTTGTCCGCCTCGTTGCGCAGCCGCGCCTCGCCCGCGGCGGCCACGGCAGGCGCCTGGGCGCGGGGAACGACGACCACGCCGTCGTCGTCGGCGACCACGACATCGCCCGGCTCCACGAGGGTGCCGCCCACGATCACCGGGACGTTCACCGAACCGGGGCTCGCCTTGACCGTGCCCTGCGCGCTGACCGCTCTCGTCCAGACCGGGAAACCCATCCGGCGCAGGTCCGAGACGTCGCGCACACCGGCACCGGTGACCAGGCCGATCACCCCGCGACTGCGCATGGAGACCGCGAGCAGCTCGCCGAACATGCCGTCGGTGGACTCCGAGGTGGTGGACACGACCACCACGTCACCGGGCCGGCACTGTTCGACGGCGGCGTGGAGCATCAGGTTGTCGCCAGGGTGGGAGAGCACGGTGACGGCCCGTCCTGCGATCACCGCGCCCTCCTGCACCGGGCGGATCTGCGGGCCGAGGAGCCCGCGCCTGCCCTGCGCCTCGTGGACAGTGGCGACGCCCTGGCGGCCTAGTTGCGCCACCGCGTCGGCGTCGGGTGCGAGATCACTGCGCACGACGAGGTGCGCGTCCGGCCGATTCACCACAGCGTGCTCCCGACAGTGGGGAAGACCATCTGGAACGCCTCGGCGTGGGTGACCGTGCGCGGTGCGCCGTTGCGCACCGCCTGCACCCCGCGCCGTACGGCCAGGTCCTCGTAGTAGTCGATCAGATGTCCCTGCGCGGCGTCCATGCACTTCATGGCCGCTCGCTTGCTCTCGATCACCGGTGAGATGTCCAGGAAGCGGTTGGGCACGAACCCACACTGCTCGGGCTGGTGCGGCTCGAACGCCATCACCTGGGACGCACCCAGCGGCGGCGTGTTCCGGTCGGGGAGGCCGGCAGCCTGCGCGATCATCCGGCACCGCAGCACGATCTCGTGGGTGAGCGCGTGGTCCAGGTTGTACGGGTCGCGCTCGGCATGGGTGAGCAGAACGGTGGGCTGCAGCCTGCGTAGCTGCGCGACGATCCCGTCGACCAGGTCGTCGGTGGCACGCAGGGGGTAGTCGCCGGCGTCGAAGAACATGATGTCGGCCCCCAGTGCCTGGGCCGCCGCGGTGGCCTCCTCGGCCCGGATGGCCTTCACCGACTCCAGCGTGGCGTCCGGGGACCGCCACAGCGCCGCGGACTCGCCGCGCTCACCGTAGGTCAGGCAGAGCACCGTGACAGGGGCGCCGTCCTCGGCGCACCGGGCGATCGCCCCACCCGCCCGCCAGACGAAGTCAGCGGCATGTGCGCTGACCACGACGACGGACGGCCCGTCGTCTCTGCCTGATGGACCCATGTGCTGCTCCTCCAGGCGTCGGGGTCGAGTGGTGTGGACCATAACTCCGCCACTCGGAAGTGGCAACCAGATTGTTAACAATCCCGTTGCCAGTTACGCTCAGCCCCGGAATCGCCGGCCACCGGGACGGCGCGGGGCGAGAGGACGTGCATGACCGCAGGCGGTGGAACTGCGACGACCGACGCGGTCGCCGTAGTGGTGAGCGCCGTTCGCGACGGCATCATGCAGGGCCGGTTCGCTCCGGGGCAACGACTCCCCGAGGCCGACCTCGTCGCCCTGTACGACGCGTCGCGGGGAGCCGTGCGCGCCGCTCTGGCGCAGCTGGAGAACGAGGGCATCGTCGAGCGAGAGCGCAACCGTGGCGCGCGCGTGCGCCCGATCTCGCTGCAGGAGGCAGTCGAGATCACCGAGGCCCGCGCGGTCGTCGAAGGGCTGTGCGCGGCCAAGGCCGCTGTGAAGGCCACCCCCGACGACCACCGGAAGCTGCGCGAGCTGGGCGTGGAGCTGGCCGCCACCGTCGAGAACTCCGACGTCGTGGCCTACAGTCAGGTCAACCAGCAGATCCATCGCGCCATCCGCGATCTGTCCGGGCACGAGACGGCCGGCCGCATGCTCGACCGGCTGCGCACGCAGAGTGTCCGCTACCACTACACCGTCGCGCTGCTCCCGGGCCGTCCATCGGTCGGCCTGCAGGAGCACCTCGAGGTGATCGAGACCGTCTGCGCAGGCGACCCCGTGGTCGCCGAGCAGCGGATGCGTGCCCATCTGCTCAGCGTGGTCGACGCACTCCACCAGCTCGACGCCAACCTGCACCAGTGGTGAGCGCCGACCGCTCGACCGTGCACTGCCCGAGTACTCGACGAGGAGGCCGGAACATGTCCGATCGAATCCGCACCACGCACGTCGGTAGTCTGCCGCGACCTGCGGACCTGCTGGCACTGATCAACGCCAGCGACCGTGGCGAACCGGTGGACGAGGCCGCGCTCGCGGCCACCGTCGAGTCGGCGGTTCACGACCAGGTGCGTCTCCAGGCCGAGACCGGGATCGACATCGTCAGCGACGGCGAGATGAGCAAGATCGGCTACGCCACCTACATCCGCCACCGGATGAGCGGGTTCGAGATCGGTGACGCCCCCCGCGCCACCCCGGCCGACCTCGACGCCTACCCCGACTACAAGGAGCAGCTGCACCGCTCCGGGGCCACCGTCGCCTACCTGCGCCCGATCTGCCGGGGCCCCATCGAGTACGAGAACTTCGAGCCGCTCGAGACCGACCTCGCCACGCTGCGGTCCGCAATGGACGCCGCGGGCGTCGAGACCGCGTTCATGAACGCTCCGTCGCCCGGCATCACCGCGCTGTTCCAGCCCAACGAGTACTACCCCGACGAGGACACCTACCTCAACGCGATCGCCGACGCGCTGAAGGTGGAGTACGACCGCATCATCGCGGCGGGCTTCGATCTGCAGGTCGACTCCCCCGACCTCGGGATGGGCCGGCACAACAAGTACAAGGCGCTCTCCGACGAGGAGTTCCTCGTCCGCGCCGAGGTGCTCGTCGAGGTCCTCAACCACGCGCTGCGCGACGTGCCGGCCGACCGCGCTCGCATCCACCTGTGCTGGGGCAACTACGAGGGCCCGCACACCTTCGACATCGCGGTGGAGAAGGTGGCCGACCTGGTGCTGCGCGCCAAGCCGGCGACGATCCTGTGCGAGGCGGCCAACCCCCGCCACGGCCACGACTGGGCAGGCTGGGCCGCGGCGAAGATCCCCGACGACAAGGTCTTCGCGCCCGGCGTGATCGACACCACCACCAACTTCGTGGAGCACCCGGGCCTCGTCGCCGAGCGCATCCTCCGCTACACCGACATCGTCGGTCGCGAGCGCGTGATCGCCAGCACCGACTGCGGCTTCGGCACCTTCGCCGGCTGGGGCGGCGTGGTGCCCGAGCTGGCCTGGGAGAAGCTCCGCTCGCTCCGCGACGGCGCCGCCATCGCAACCGAAAAGCTCTGGTGACCACCGTCCCGACCCCCTTGTGATCACCCGAACGTAGGAGGCACGACATGGAGTTCCTGGTACGCGCGGAGAACCGCTTGCCCCCGGAGACCCCGGAGGAGGAGCGCAGCCGCCTCAAGAAGGGCGAACGCGCGCGAGCGGACGAACTACGCGCTGCCGGGAACCTCAAGCGGCTGTGGCGGGTACCGGGCCGCAACGCGACGATCGGCCTGTACGAGTGCACCGACGCCACGGAGCTGCACGACGTCCTCTCCTCGCTGCCGATGTTCCCCTGGATGGACATCACGGTCGAGGTCGTCGCGACCCACCCACAGGAGCAGTGACCGTGGCAACGTTCGTCCTCCTGCACGGCGCGTGGCACGGCGGCTGGGCCTGGCGGAAGGTGGAGCCCTACCTTCGCTCCGCCGGGCACGAGGTGCTGACCCCCACCCTCACGGGCGTCAGCGACCGGGCCCATCTGCTCAGCCCGGCCGTCGGCCTCGACACCCACGTCACCGACGTCGTCGCACTGCTCGACGCCGAGGGCGCGACCGACGTCGTCCTCGTCGGTCACAGCTACGCGGGCCAGGTGGTCACAGGTGTCGCCGACCGCCGGCCCGAGGCACTACGGCGGCGGGTGTACCTCGACGCGTTCGTCGGCAACGACGGCGAGGCGGCGATCGACCTGCTCCCGGCGCACGTCGCCGAGCACTACCGCGAGTCGGTGGCCGGGCCCGGCTTCGGCTGGCTCATCCCGGTGCGGTCGCTGCAGGCGCTCGGCGTCACCGACGAGGCCGACACCGAGTGGCTGACCGCACGACTCACGCCGCACCCGTGGCGCACCTACACGGAGCCGCTCGCGCTGAGCGGCCGTCAGGACGAGGTCCCGGCGGTCTTCGTCGAGTGCACCGACTGGATGCGGGTCTTCCGCACCCAGAGCGAACGGGCCGAGAGCGCGGGCTGGCCCGTGCTCAGCGTCCCCACCGGCCACGAAGCGATGGTGACCGCGCCGGAAGCACTGGCCAAGATCCTGATCGACGCGGCGGCCTGAAACACACACCGAGCACTGCACCGGGAAGGCGACGATGGAGTTGCAAACACCAACACAAGGCGCTGAGACAGTGGCCGAGGCCTTCCTGGTGCAGCTGCGCCGGCGCGGGGTCGAGCGGCTTTTCGTCAACAGCGGCACCGACTTCGCGTCACTCGTCGAGGCCTACGCCCGGCGTAAGGACTCCGGCCTCGACCTGCCCGACGTGGTCGTCTGCGCCCACGAGAACCTCGCGGTGTCGATGGCCCACGGTTCCTACCTCGGCGACGGGCGGGTGCAGGCGGTCATGCTGCACACGAGCGTCGGCACCGCCAACGCGGTGTGCGCGGTGTTCAACGCTGCCCGCAGCCGGGTGCCCGTGCTGCTGACCGCGGGCCGCACACCGCTGTTCGAGCACTCGATGCTCGGCTCCCGCGACGCCCCGATCCACTGGGCGCAGGAGATGTTCGACCAGGCCGGGATGCTGCGCGAGCTCGTGAAGTGGGACTACGAGCTGCGCGACGGCGCCCACGTACAGGACGTCGTCGACCGGGCGCTCGACATCGCCACCACGGAACCGCGCGGCCCCGTCTACCTGTCGCTCCCGCGGGAGGTGCTGGCCGGTCCGGTCTTCGGCCCCCAGGACTCCGCCGCCCCCGCCCTGCCGACCACCGCGCACCCGGACCCCGCCGCCGTCGCCCAGCTGGCCGACCACCTGGCCTCGGCCACGTTCCCCGTGATCGTCACCGGCGACGCCGGCGCCGACCGGCGGGCCGTGCCGCTGCTCGCCGAGCTCTCCGAGCGGTTCGGCATCGCCGTCGTCGAGAGCGGCGTGCGCCACGTCAACATCCCGGCCGACCATCCGCTCCACGCCGGTTACGCCGTCGGCGAGGTGCTGGCCGAGGCCGACGTGGTCTGTGTTCTCGACCTCGACGTACCGTGGTTGCCCGGCTCCTCCACCCCCCGCGCCGACGCCGTGGTGGTGCAGTGCGGGCCCGACCCCAGCTTCTCGCGGTACCCGATGCGCACCCACCGCACGGACCTGACGATCACCGCGAACATCACGGCCCTTCTGCCTGCGCTCACCGCCGCGCTGGCCGAGCGCGCGGTCGACCCCGGCCGGGCCGATCGCCTCGCCGCCCGCGTGGGCGGCTGGCGCGAGCGGCGGGCGCGGCTGCTCGAGACGGAGTCCGCCGCCGGAGGTCCCATCACCAAGGCGTTCCTCAACACCGCGCTCGCGCAGGTGCGCCCGTCCGACGCGGTCGTCGTCAACGAGTACTGGGCCTCCCCCGAGATCCTCGGCTCGACCGTTCCCGGCACCTACTTCGGCACGCCGCCCGCGGGCGGGCTCGGCTGGGGGCTTCCCGCGGCCATGGGTGTGCAGCTCGCACGCCCGACGGCCACCGTGATCGCCACGCTCGGCGACGGCGCCTACATGTTCGCCAACCCGGCCGCGTGCCACCAGGCGATGGCCATGCACCACCTCCCGGTCCTCACGGTGGTGTGCACCAACGCGCACTGGGGCGCGGTGCAGTCGTCGGCCCTGCGGATGTACCCGGACGGTCACGCGGCGGGTGCCCCCGAACTGTCCCCGCTCGCCCGGCTGGACCCGGCACCCCGGTTCGCCGCATACGCGGAGGCATCCGGTGGCCTCGGCCTGCACGTCACCGAGCGCGCGGAGCTGGTGCCCGCCCTGCAGCGCGCCCTGCGCACCGTGCAGGACGAACGCCGGCACGTCCTGGTCGATGTGGAGTGCGCCTGACCTGATCGCTCGATCCTCGGCGCGCCGGGTAACGCGGACCGCGAGATCCGCGAGAATGACGCCGCAGTCCGTAGAGGATCAAGGAGCCCGACGATGGCCGTCGTGCGCGGGGCGGGCTCTGCCGCCATCTCGGTCGACACGCGCGCCCGCCGGGTCCTCGACGCGTCGGCTCCTGCGATCGTCTACCTGCTGGTGCGGCTCGCCGGGGTCGGCGTGCTCGCCGCGATGGCCGCGCGCAACGGGGCATCCCTGCTCGGCGAGCTGACGAGCTGGGACGGCCGCTGGCTGCTCGCCATCGCCGAGCACGGCTATGGCGGCGTCCCGGCCGACATGGTCGACGCCACCGGCCACCGCACCCCCGAGACACCACTCGGGTTCTTCCCGGGGTATCCGGGCCTCGTCGCCGCGGCCCGCCTGCTGACCGGCGGCAACGTCGTGGCCGCCGGTCTGCTCGTCAGCACGGCCGCGGGCGTCGCGGCGGCGTTCGGCCTCACCCGTCTCGGCGAGTTGGTGCCCGGCGGCTCGCGGCGGGCCGGGCTCCTGCTCACCTGCCTGTTCGCCGCCTCGCCGATGGCGGTCGCCCTCTCGATGACCTATACCGAGGCCCTGTTCTGTGCGCTCGCCGTGTGGGCGCTCGTGGGCGTGCTGCGCGAGCAGTGGATGCTCGCGGGGCTGTGCGCAGCGGGCGCCGGGCTGGTGCGGCCCACCGGCAGTTCGGTCGTGGCCGCGGTCGGGCTGGCGGCGCTGGCCGCCGTGATCCAGCGGCGCGACGGGTGGCGGCCGTGGGTCGCGGGAGTGCTGGCCGCCGCGGGAGCCCTCGGCTACGTCGGCTACGTCGCCACCCGCACGGGCGTCCTCGGCGGGTGGTTCGTGATCCAGCGGGAGGGATGGGGCTGGCACCTCGACGGCGGAATAGCGACCGTCCGCTGGCTCGCCGAGGTCCTGACGTCGAGCGGGAACGTGTTCGACCTGCTCACCGTGCTCAGCCTGGCGGGCAGCATCGGGCTGTTCGTGGTGGCTGTGCTCACGCGGATGCCGTGGCCGCTGCTCGTGTACGGCGGGCTCGTGCTCGTCACCACATGGGGCACGGACGGCCTGATGAACGCCAAGCTCCGGGTGCTGCTCCCCGCGTTCGTGCTGCTGCTGCCGGCCGCGATCGGCCTCGCCGCGCGCCGGAGGGCCACAGCCGTTGCGGTCGTCGTGGCGGCAGCGTTCGCGTCGGCCTGGTTCGGCGCGTACGCCCTGACGATCTGGCCCTACGCCATCTGACCGCGCGCGCGTTCTCGTTCCGCCGTATCGATCGCCCCACCGTCCGCCGGCCAGGCCTCCGCGTCTTTCCATGCGGCGATCGTGTCGGCCGACTCGAACGCCGGGTGCGTCCGCAGGTACTCGTCGAGTCCGGTGGGCCGGCGTCCGATCAGGCGGTCCACGTCGGGGCTGACGGATTCGGCGAGCCCTTGCCGGAACAGGCCGAAGAGCTCCCGGAAATGGTCGGCCTCCCAGAACGCCATGCCTCGCTTCTGGAATTGGCGGCGCACCTCCCACGGGGTGAGCTTCACGGTCTCCACCGTTCGCCCGATCCTGGCGCCGACCTCTTCCGCGATCTCGTCGAAGGTCACGGCGCGAGGGCCGGTGAGCGCCAGGGTGTGACCGACCCACCGGGGATCCGTGAGCGCCTCCGCACCGCACTCGCCGATGTCCCGGGCGTCGATGTAATTGATGCCGGCAGTCTCGAGAGGATCGATGATCTTCCCGGTGTCGCGCAGGATCGGCAACACGATCCGGTCGATCAGGAACTGCATGAACGTGCAGGGCTGCAGGACCACAAAAGGCTGGCCGGAGTGCGTCAGCACCTGCTCGACCTCCCAGTGCCTGCGCGTCGCCTCGGGGCCGTCCGGCGTCACCGCCGCGGTGGTGCCGGATACCTTGACGATCCGGACGCCGGTTCGGCGCAGCACCCGAATCATCTCCAGCTGGATGTCGGTCGATCGGGGATCATCGGGCGTGAGAAGAAAGGCCGCGTCGAGTCCGTCGGCCGCGTCGAGCAGCGAGGACTGCAGATGCGGCGTACAGCAGCGGATATCGGTTCCTTCAGGCAAAAGCCGCAATGCGCGCTGCGGGTCTCGGGTGAAGACCCGGGTGTACACGCCGCGAGCGAGCAGTGCCCGGACCACATGAGGACCGACGATCCCGGTCGAACCGATCACCAAGACTGACATCGAGTGAGCTCCTGCGCCTCAGCTGGACTGGGATGAGGTCACGCCGTCGAGATACGGGGATCCGATCGGCGCCGCGACTGGTTGGCCGATACCCCTCCACCGGTGCCCGCCGGAATCGATGACGGCGATGACGAGAATGGGTTCTCGGCCTCGTCGCGCTCGAATCGCGGGAGCTCCGGCAACACGTTCCGACAGTTCTTCATCGCCTCTCGATCGGGTTCAGAGCCATGGCGGTTCTCCTCGTCGCATGCGGTGCGGATGCTGAACGACGTGGTCTCGCAAGCTGGGCGGCTCTGCCTCGCGCGCCTCGGCGCGCGGCGTCACATCGACGGCGATGCGGCGGATCGATCACACATCTTGATAGTCATAGATTATTACCGAATGCCACGGTAGCTCAACGCCCCCGCGAGGGCAAGTTTCCGCGGCCGACCGCCCGATCGGAAACGGCGGTCATCACATCAACGACCGTTTCCGCACCAGTTGGCCAATAGGATTGAAAAAGGATATGCCGGAGAATAGCGACCACGGCCCGAGGGCGCCCGGCCTGGCCCTCTGCCGCGCTAACGAGCCTGATGCCGGCGCTGATGCTCGGTGACGTCGATCAGCGCTTCCTTGAACCGGGTGAACGTGTCGTGTCCGAGACGGCGCGCGTGCCGCTCCTGGATCGACGTCATGATCTTCTCGGCGGTCTGCATCTGCTCCAGCCCACGCTCCGTGGGGCAGACCAGTTTGGCTCTGCGGTCGCCAGGGTCGGGCTTGCGCTCGACGTAGCCGAGCGCCTCCAGCTCGTCGATCACCGTGCCGACCACCTGCTTGTGCTGGCCGGAGAGCCGTGCCAGCTCCGTCGCCCGGACACCGGCTGCCTCGATGTAGGCCAGCACCGCGCCGTGCCGGGGATGCAGGTCGTCGAAGCCGTTGGCCGCCAGCGTCGAGAAGAGTTCGTTCTGCACGGCGAACAGCAGCCGCCCGGCGAGGACCCCGAGGTCGGGGTCGGTGTGGGTGTGGGTGTGGGTGTTGTCCCGCTCGGCCCGGGCGACCATCCGATGCCTCCTCAGGCTCCACTCAGGGGCCGAACACAGCCACCCATCGCGGGAAGTTTAGTGGATAAGTCGTGAATGGACGGTGCGCCGGTGTGACGACACTACGGCCGTCCGCGCATGGTGCACCCTTCCGGCCGATCTCGGCATGAATGGGCAAGGACTTATGTCGGCGCACCCCTGGCGCGGTTACGGAAGGCGGTCGGGGTCTCGCCGGCGCGCTGTCGGAAGAACTTGGTGAACACGACGGCGTCGGGAAAACCGAGTCGCTCGCCGATCGCGCCGGCGGCCGCATCGGTGTGCACGAGCTGACGCTTGGCCTCGAGAAGGACCCGGTCGTCGATGAAGCTCTTGGCCCCCCGCCCCGTGGCCGTCCGCGTCGCACGGGTGAGGGTGCGGACGCTGTAGCCCAAGCCCCTCGCGTAGTCCGCCACGCGATGAGTTCGCGAGAAGTCTCGCTCCACCGCCTGCTGGAAGCGGCGGAATGCCTCGTTGCCGCTCGCGTCGTCCCCGGCCTGGACGCCCTGAACATGAGCCAGGCGCAGCACGAGGACGGCGAGCAGGTGGCGGACGACCTCGATGTGGGACTCCAGGGACAGGTCCGCAAGGTCGCGGAACTCGCTCTCCAGCAGATCCAGCACGAGCCGGACCTTGTCGTGGTCGGCGCCCGCGGGGATCAGTGGCAGCTGCCGGGCCGGCTGGTCGACGCGGGCGATGTCCACGGTGGCGCGGCTCAGGAACCCGGGCTCGAAGAGCACGACCGCTCCCTCGGCCGCATGAAGGGGCGAGCAGAGCTGATAGATCTGGCCGGGACGTACCCACATCCAGGCACCCTCGGTCAGCTCGTGCTCGGTGAAGTCCACGGAGCAGCGCAGGGTGCCCGACCGCACCGTGATGAGCTCGTGGAAGGCCAGCCGCTTGGGCGCGTACGGGTCGACGTCATGACCACGGGAGCGCTCGGCCAGGCCGGTGAAGTCGAGAACCTCCACACCTGGCGGGGCGCCCGCGGAAGTCCGATAAGGGACTTTCGTGACGTCAGCATGTCCGTTTCTGTCCATGATCTGTCGCCAGCCTACGGCGTCTGACGCCCGGCCGACATCTAGCGTCAAGAGCAACGGAAGCGGCTACGACGCGCACTGATCGCCGTGACCATGGTCCGCCGCGACAGCGAGATGACCGAAACTGTCCGCGTCATCTGCCTGGACGCCTCATCCGAAACGAACCGAGGGGGTCATGAATCATGCGACTGATCGTGGGCATGACAGGCGCGACGGGCGCCGTGTTCGGCGTCCGGCTGCTGGAGAACCTGGCCGAGATACCGGAGGTGGAGACGCACCTGGTGGTCAGCCGCTGGGCCCGGGCCACGATCGAGCTGGAGACCGGCCACAGCCTCGCCGAGGTCAGCGCGCTCGCCGACGCCACCTACCAACCCGAGGACCAGGGCGCAGCCATCTCGTCGGGCTCCTTCACGACGGACGGCATGGTGATCGTGCCCTGTTCGATGAAGACGCTGGCCGGGATTCGCACCGGCTACGCCGACGGGCTGGTGGTGCGCGCCGCTGACGTGATCCTCAAGGAGCGGCGCAAGCTCGTGCTCGTCCCGCGCGAGACCCCGCTGAGTGAGATCCACCTGGAGAACATGCTCGCGCTCAGCCGCCGGGGCGTCCAGCTGCTGCCACCGATGCCGGCCTTCTACAACCACCCCCGGTCGGTGGACGACATCGTCGACCACATCGCCGCCCGGATCCTCGATCAGTTCGATCTGCCCGCGCCCGCCGCCAAGCGGTGGGAGGGCATGCGACCCGCTCGCAAGCTCCGTCCCACCGCCTGACCGCTGCGCGTGCCGGCGCGAGCCGGATGACCTGTGAAAGGACCCCTCATGGCCTACGACGACCTGCGAAGCTTCCTCGGCACCCTCGACAAGGAGGGCCAGCTCCTGCGGATCACCGAGCAGGTGCTGCCGGAGCCGGACATCGCCGCCGCCGCGAACGCCGCCCCGCGCCTGGGCGAGGCGGCTCCTGCCCTCCTCTTCGACAACATCACCGGCTTCACCGACGCGAAGATCGCGATGAACGTCCACGGCTCGTGGGCCAACCACGCGCTGGCGCTGGGCCTGCCCAAGGAGACCGGCACCAGGGAGCAGATCGAGGAGTTCATCCGGCGCTGGGCGGACTTCCCGGTGGAACCCGAGTGGCGCGAGAACCCGCCGTGGGCCGAGAACACCATGGAGGGCGGCGACGTCGACATCTTCGCGGTGCTCCCGCTGGTCCGCCTCAACGACGGCGACGGCGGTTTCTACATCGACAAGGCGGCAATCGTCTCGAAGGACCCTGACGACCCGCACGACAGCGCAAAGCAGAACGTCGGCATCTACCGCGTCCAGGTCATGGGCAAGGCGAGGCTGTCCCTGCAGCCCGTGCCGATGCACGACATCGCCCAGCACCTGCGCAAGGCCGAGGAGAGGGGCGAGGACCTTCCCGTCGCCATCACCCTCGGCAACGACCCGGTGATCTCCATCGTCGCCTCCACGCCCTTGAGGTACGACGAGAACGAGTACGGCCTGGCCGGCGCCTTGCGCGGCGCGCCGGCCCCGGTCACAGCGGCTCCGCTCACCGGGTTGCCGGTGCCGTGGGGATCCGAGGTCGTCATCGAGGGCGTCATCGAGGGCCGCAGGCGCGAGATCGAGGGCCCGTTCGGCGAGTTCACGGGCCACTACTCCGGCGGCCGGAGGATGCCCGTCATCCGCATCGACAAGATCTCCTATCGCACGCATCCCATCTTCGAGCACCTCTACCTCGGTATGCCGTGGACCGAGATCGACTACCTGATGGCCGCCAACACCTGCGTGCCCCTGTACGAGCAGCTCAAGGCCGACTTCCCCGAAGTCCAGGCCGTGAACGCGATGTACACCCACGGCCTGGTGGTCATCGTCTCCACGAAGAAGCGCTACGGCGGCTTCGCCAAGGCCGTCGGCATGCGGGTGCTGACCACCCCGCACGGCCTCGGGTACGCCGCCACCGTGATCGTGGTGGACGAGGACGTCAACCCTTTCGACCTGCCCCAGGTGATGTGGGCGCTTTCCGTCCGGATGAATCCGGCCGACGACCTGATCCAGGTTCCCAACCTGTCCGTGGTGGCGCTGGATCCGGCCGCCCGGACGCCCGGCGTCATCGACAAGCTCATCATCGACGCCACCGCGCCGGTCGCCCCTGACAACCGCGGCCACTACAGCGCCCAGGTCAGTGACCTGCCGGAGATGGGCACGTGGGTCACCAAGCTCCAGCAGCTGGCCGCTCGCCACTGATCTCACCGACCCGCCTTCACGGAAGGAAATGCCGCCATGGCGGACATCACGATCTGCCCGCGTTGCGCACACGAGACCGTCGAGACGGTGTTCTCCTCCCCCGTCGCCGGCGCCTGGGATGTCCTGCAGTGCCGGCAGTGCCTCTACATGTGGCGCACCAGCGAACCCGCCCGCCGCACCCGGCGCGACGCGTACCCCGAGGCCTTCAGGATGACGGCCGAGGACATCGAGAACGCGCCCGCGATGCCCGCCGTCGCGCCGTTGCGAAGCACCGTCGACCAGGGCTCGTCCTGTACGGGTTAGCGCGACTGTTGGCCGAAGACCCGCCGTCTCACCACTGCACCGGGCCGTTGTCGTCGAAGAATCCGCCGGTCTTTCCATCGGCGCCGACAGTGGCCCAGTACACCGAGGCGCCGGCACCCTCGTCCGTGCTGCGCACGCCACGGAAGCCGTTCAGATCGGTGGCGACGTAACCCGGTGTCACCGCGTTGATCTTCACATGGGCCAGCTCCGGATCGTCGAGGAACGCGTTGGCGTACTTGACGGTCAGCATGTTCACCGCGGCTTTCGTCGCGGAGTAGGCGAACGACTCGTGGGAACGGGCGAACATCGAGCCCTTCTCTGTGGCCTTGGTGAACATGGCGGAATCGCTGGAAACGTTGACGACCCGCGCCGCCGGGGACTTGCGCAGCAGCGGCAGCATCGCGTGGACGACCCGGACCATCCCGAAGACGTTCGTCTCGAACTCCAGACGCATGTCATCGGCCGACACCGCGGTCGCCTGCTTGCGGACGAGAGCCCCGGCGTTGTTCACCAGGACGTCCAGGCGGCCGTACTCACGGCCGACGAACCCGGCCGCGCCGTCGACCGACGCGTCATCGCTGACATCGATCTCCACGGGCCGCACCACTACCCCGGCTCCGGCCAGCTCCGCAGCCGCACGGGCGCCGCGCCCGGCGTCCCGGCTCCCGAGCAGCACGGTGAGGCCGCGCTCGGCCAGCTGACGGGCCGTGGCCAGGCCGACGCCCTTGTTGGCGCCCGTGACCAGAGCGATCGTTTCGGTGGACATGCTCCCCGTTTCCCTGCGTCATGACACGTAAGCTCCGAACTGAGAGTGTCCCTCGACTTTAACCGTAGGGGTCCTACGTTTGTCAATCCTGGAAGGTGAGATGGAGCCCGCCCTACCGTCGCGGCGTCCGAGACGTGCGGACGCCCGCCGCAACTTCGACGCGCTGATCACGGCGGCCCGGGACACGTTCGCCGAGCACGGCACGAACGCCTCGCTCGAGGACATCGCCCGGCGCTCCGGGGTGAGCATCGCCACCCTGTATCGCAACTTCCCCACCCGCGAGGACCTCGTGGAGGAGGTCCACCGCGACGAGGTCGAGGCGCTGTGCCGCACGGCCGGCCGGCTCGACGACCTCGAACCGTGGGAAGCGCTCGTCACGTGGCTGCGCCGCTTCGTCGACTACATCGGCACCAAGCTCGCCTTCGCCGACGCACTCAACCGCACCACCGACAGCTTTCAGGCATGCCGCAAGGCGATGCGCGCCGCCGGTGGCCCCCTGCTCGAACGCGCGCAACGAGCAGGCGTCGCGTCTCCGGTGCCGTCGATCGACGACGTCCTGCGCATGATCACCGGCATCAGCACCGTCGAATACGTCGACGACGCCCAACGCGAGCGGGTCCTCGAACTCGCTCTCGCCGGACTACGCGCCGCTCCTCCACCAGGCGGTTGATCCCGGGTCGATCGCTCGCCGTCAGGAGGCGGGCGTCACCTCGACGATGCCGCGCCCGGCGTCGATCCGGACGTGGTCGCCGGTGCGGATCACCGTGACCGGGTCCCGGTCCAGGTCCGTCACCGCCGGCACGCGCGTGACCACCGCGCCCAGCGCGGCCTTGGTGGTGGTCACCGTGAAGATCATCCCGATCGGCGCCGTGCCGAGCAGGCGGGTGGTCTGGAAGAAGCCGGACCAACCCGAGGAGCCCTTGGCTCCGGGGAAAACCACGATCTTGCCGGTGAAGCAGACGCCGTGGAGCTCGTGGCGGCGCTCGACGATGGTGCCGGTGGCGGGGTCGATCCCGCCCCAGCCGGAGATCGTCTCGTGCGAGACCAGCGCCTCCCCCTCCACCACGCCCGGCACGACCGTGCGCCCACGCAGCACGAACGGAGCGCGCGTCTCCAGATCCGACGTCTCCTGCGTCATCGCAGCTCTCCCCTCCAGCGCCCGGTGACGGCGGCGTCCACGCAGTCGTCGAGCGTTCCGAACCAGGCCTCGATGCCGAGGATCGCGGGCAGGTAGTGCGCCTGCTTCGCCGAGTCGGTGGCGAACACCTTCGTGCCGGCGGGCGCGGTGCGGGACATGGCCGGACAGGAATCGGCGAGGATCTTCCCACCGGCCGCCTCGATCACGGCCGTGTAGCCGCTGCGGTCGGCCAGGTCCTTGAGCGCGCGGGGAGCCATGATCCACAGCTGCGTCCCGGAGTGCAGCCGCTTCCCGTCGAGCGCCCGGGCCGCCGCTCTGATCTGGTCGATCGAGGCGTGCGGGCAGCCGAGCAGGATGAAGTCGACGTCCGTGGACGAGCCCTGGTCGTTGAGCGTCTCGTACATCGCGCGGCGCTCCGCCGGCCCGTAGTGCACGGCCTCGGGCACCGGTCCCGCGCCGAACGCGGCTTCGACGGTCGGGGCCTCCGGAGTGATGCCCGGCAGGTGGTAGAGCTCCACGCCGCCCGACGACGCGGCCGCGGCACCGAAGTGCTTGAGGTCGACGAGGCTCGGGTGGGCGTACTCGCCGACGACCACGGGCCGCTGGTCCTGCACGAGGCCGCCGGCGAAGTAGCCGAGCATCCCCCAGTCCATGAAGTCGCGCACCGGCCCGTCGACGTGCACGAGGTGCGTGCCGTACCGGTTCTCGGTGAGGTGGTTGCCCCAGCACGGGATCTTGCCGGTGAGGCTCGCGGCGCCGGTGGAGGCGCCACCTTCGCAGTTGGTGCGCGCGCCGATCACGGAGTTGGCGTAGACGACCGCGGAGGACTCCATCCAGGCGATGTGCTCGCCGCGTACCGGCAGGTTCCCCATCTGGTAGGGCGTGCAGGTGGCGAGGATGTTGACCCCGCGCCGCCCGTAGAACGCCTCGGCGTCGGTCTGCAGCTCCACGAACTCCTTGGGGTAGGGCACCGTGCCCACCGAGTCCGGCCCGAAGCCGTGCTGCAGCTGGCAGGTCGGCACCTTCATGTCCGGGATCTCGAGCGGCTCGTCGCAGTCGAGGTTGATCACCGCGAACGCCTTGTTCCAGCCGCCCTCGGCCACCAGTCGTGCCTTGGCGGGCGAGGGCTGGGTGGTCGTGCCTGCCACGTTGCGGGTGTCGCAGAGCCGCTCGGCGTCCAGCGCCTCTCCGTAGCGGATCAGCAGGTCCATCGCCGCCGCGACGGCCCGGCCCTCCGCGCCGTCGCGCATGGCCTTCTCGTCGTCGGTGAGGATCATCCGGTGGCCTCCTTCGCGGCGGACGACGCCGCGACCGGGGACGCCACGGGGTTCGTCTCCGGACCGCTGCGCACCGCGGCGAACATCAGCAACCCGCCCCCGACGATCAGCACGATCGGCCCGTACTCGTACGGCATGATCGCGCTGAGCCCGAGCAGCCAGAAGCTGTAGAGCCCCGGCAGCACCAGGCCGAACATGTAGCCGATGCCGTAGCCGCTGGCTCGCACGGACGCCGGGAACCGCTCGTTGAGGTAGACCAGGATCACCCCGAGCGGCGCCGAGGGGATCACCTTGGCGATCACGTAGAGCAGCCCCACCACCCAGTCCGGCGCACCCGCGCGCCCGGTGACGGCGAGCAGCAGGAACGCCCCGGCGACGACCACGGTCATCACGAGCGCCCAGCGCATCAGCAGTGCGCGACGCCCGATCCGCTGCCCCACCGCGGCGAGCAGCATGATCATCCCGATCGTCACGACGGAGGAGACGATCTCCAGCGTGGAGCTCAGCTCCGCGCTGCGGCCCAGCACCTGCACGAGCAGCGTGGGGAGGAAGGACACCGACATCTGCGTCGCGAACCAGTAGCCGCAGGTGAACAGGAAGACGCTGGTGATCAGGCCGCGATGTTCGATGAACAGCTCTGCCACGGGCTGGCGCCGCGCCGTGCTCCGGCGCTCCTCGTACACCGACTCGTCCTCGACGACCTTGCGGTAGTGCCACAGGTACACCAGGCCGAGCACGAACCCGAGGAAGAACGGGATCCGCCAGCCCCACGTCAGGAAGCCCTCCTCCGGCACACCGTCGAGCACCCCGAGCAGCAGGGCGTTCATGACGAGCAGTGCCGCCGGTGCCCCGATGGCGATGAGGCCTCCGACGCGGCCCCGCCGCGACACCTGGGCCTGCTCCAGCGCCAGCGGGATGGGCGCCGCGTAGCCGCCTGCCAAGAAGATGCCGCCCACCAGCCGCAGCACGGCGAACACGACGATCGCGCCGTAGCCCCACTGCGCGTAGCCGGGCATCAGTCCCATGAGCAGGGTGAGGATCGTGAAGGCCCAGCCGCTGATCATCGTGACGCGCTTGCGCCCGATCCGGTCGGACAGGTTGCCCAGCAGCACGCTGCCGATCGGACGGCCCAGGAGCCCGACCGTGAAGAGCAGCGTGGTGATCGTCGCGCGGATCTCCGCCGGTAGGCCGGCCGGCATGAAGTAGGCCATCGCCGCCGGCAGCACCAGCGCCGGCAGATAGACGTCGAAGCTGTCGACGAACATCGAGAACGCGCCACCGCGGGCGGATCTCCGTTCGTCGGCCTCCGTGATGGTGGTGCGATGGGCTTCGGACAGCGTCATCGCCGGCCTCCTGGAATGTGGTGGGAGCGAACCCGTCGGGGACGGGAAGTGCCTCGGGTCAGCCGTCGAGGTTGTGGGACAGCCGGCCGGCGAGCTCGGCGTGGTCGACCTCGTGGACGCTGCCGTGCGCGCCGGCGAGCGCCAGTGCGTGGGCCGCTCCGGCGCCCATCGCCGCGCAGGGGCCCATCACGCGGATGCTCGAGAGCGCGGCGGCGTCCCCGTCGACGCAACGGCCTGCGACGACCAGGTTGTGCACGCCGGGCGGCGTCATCGAGCGCAGCGGGACGTAGTGGACGTGGTCGGGGCCGAAGGTCTCCCACACGTAGCCCTGTGGGCTGTCGTGCAGCTCGATCGGCCACGCCGTGCGTGCGACCGCGTCGGGGAAGCGCGTGCCCGCCCGCACCTCGTCGAGCGTCAACTGGTGGACGGCCTGCACCCAGCGGGTCTGTCGCCTGCCGGGGAAGCCGTAGGCGCGCACCCGGGCCTTGCCGAACACCTCCGGGTACTCGGCGCGCAGGAGCTCCACGGCCCGGTCGGCCTGCACCTTGCCCGCGAGCTGGGCCCGCGACGCGCCCATCGGGTCCAGCGGCGCCTCGATGTGGGTCATGTTGAGCACCGCGATGCCGCGGCCGGGGAAGAAGAAGGCGAGCCCGTCGCGGCGCAGCAGCCCGTACTGCTCGGCCTTCTCCGAGACACGGGCGGCCAGGTCCTGCGGGTCGGGCCGCTGGCCCTCGTCCAGGTTCTCGACGACGAGCTGCTGCGAGCCGTAGATCTCCCGCTCGGGCAGCCGGCACGGCAGTCCGGCTTCCCAGGCCAGCGAGGCGTCACCGCTGGCGTCGACGAACCCGGTGGCCGTGACCTCGACCGTGCCGTACCGGGTACCGAGCCGGACGGCCCGGACGCGCTCGTCGTCCCGGGTGACGCCGGCCAGCACCGCGCCGGTGATGACGGTGATGCCCAGCTCCGCCACCGTGTTCTCCACCCAGCGGCCGAGTGCCACCTCGTCGTACCCCACGACGGTGGTGTGGTGGCGGCGGTAGTAGAGGTCGCCGGTGGCCTCCAGGTCCCGGAAGATGTCGTCGAAGATCCCATGAGTGAGCCTGCGGTGCTCCGGTGCGTTGCCGAACACGCCGCAGAACAGCCCGATCAGCGAGTTGACCATCTGGCCGCCGAGCACGGGCAGCGCGTCGACGAGCACCACACGCCGCCCCAGCCGGGCCGACTCGACGGCAGCGGAGAGCCCCGCGATGCCCGCACCGATGACGCAGACGTCCGCGTCGACGTCGTGCCCGACGGACCCTGCAGGCTTGGTGACGGTCCGGACCTTCAGGTCGGTCAGCGCGTGCGGCATGGATCACACGCTAGGCAGCAGGCGACAGGTGCCGGAAATAGAGATTCAGCCTGCGGACCATCAATCGGACCTATAGGCCTAGGTCAGGGCTTCGCCGCCAGCGTGACGAGCGCCTCGCGGAACCAGCGGTGGGCCGGGTCACCATCGAGGTCGGCATGCCACCAGAACTTCTCCACGATCGGCTCGGGATCCCCCGGGCAGGGCAGCACCCGCAGGCCGAGGCGCTCGGCCACCTGCCCGGCGAGCCGCTCCTGCAGCAGCGCCACGTGGTCCGTGCCGGCCACGAAGTACGGCACCGCCTGGTAGCTCTCCACCCGCACGCGGATCCGCGGCTGGATGCCGAAGCGGGTCAGCTGCCGGCTCATGGGCGCGGCACCCGGGAAACCGCGGTCGGGCTGGAAGGGGGCCACCCAGCACATCGCGGCGAGCTGGTCGAGGCTCAGGGTGTGACCCACGAGCGGGTTGGCCGCGTCGACCACGCACACCCAGCGGTCGGTGAACAGCTCGACCGACCGCACGCCCGGCAGGTCGAAGCCACGCACCGGCGGCGCGATCATGCCGTCGACGAGCCGGACGATCGTGGCGGCGTCCGTCGAGAAGTGCTCGCGCACCAGCCGCACGTGCAGATCGACACCGGGAGCGCGGGTGGCCAGCTCGGCCGCCAGCCGCCTGCCCAGCACTGCGACGGTGTAGTCGGCCATCAGAAGCGTGAACTCGCGCCGGGTGGATCCCGGGTCGAAGGACGTGCCGGTGGCGAAGAGCCGCTCGGCGGCGGCGCACACCGCCTCGACCTGGTCGGCGAGCTGCATCGCCAGCGGGGTGAGCACGTACCCGCCCCGGCCGCGGGCGAGCAGCTCGTCGTCGAAGTGGCGGCGTAGCCGGGAGAGTGCCGCGCTCGCCGCGGGCTGGGAGACGCCGATCCGGGCAGCGGCGCGGGTGACGTTTCGCTCGCGGATCAGCTCACGGAGCGCGACCAGCAGGTTCAGGTCCAGGTTCGCCAGTCGGGCAGAGGGGGGCCTCGCCACGCTTCGGACGATAACCCGCATCAGGTCTGCGGACGCGCCACGGTGGCCCCTGGCGCGTGGTCAGCTCGCGGTCGTCAGCGCTCGTCGTCGAAGACGCGATCCCCGTCTCTGACGATGTGCACGGCCGCTTCCTCCGCCGACGCGGCGCCGCCGTCGATCCCCGCGTCCTCCGCGAAGAGCTCCTCGTCGAAGTCGGACAGGCCGCCGTCGTCGGAGGCGACGAGCCGCCCCGAGCGAACGTCGCCGACCTCGTCGTCGAGCAGCTCGCCGTCGGTGTCGGAGCTGTCGCCCAGCCCGTCCCACGGGGGGTCCTCGCGCTCGGGTACCTCACGGGCGAGCAGGTGGTCGAGGGTCTCGCCGTCGTGCTCCTCACGCGGCGTGGTGCCCCACTCGTCGAGTCCGAGCGGCCGCTCGGGAGGCGAGTAGCCCTCGTCGAGGACGTCCTCCACCCCGCGGTAGTCGAGGCTGTCCTCCGGCTCGAGGAGCCCGGAGTCGTTGTCGTAGCCGTCAGTGCGGTCGTCGTCGCTGCTCACGTCACCCCTCCTGGTCGCTCGTCGACGACCCCAGCCTGCCAGGTCGTGGCGCTCGCCGGGCGGAGGGTCCCTCGTGTGTCAATTCTTCCGCAGCAGGGCCACGTCCGAGACCGCCGCGATGTGCTCGCCCATCGCGGCCGCCGCGGCTCCGGCGTCGCCCGAACGGATCGCCTCAGCCACCTTGCGGTGCCCGGCCAGCGACTGCTCGGGGCGTCCGGGCTGGGAGAGCGACTCGATGCGGCTCTCGCGGACCAGCTCCGAGATCTTCGTCATGAGGTCCGCGAGGAGGCCGGAGTGTGCCGCGGCGGTGACGGCGGCGTGGAAGCGCCCGTCGCCGGTGACCCCGCGACCACCACGCGAGATCTCGAGGGCCATCCCGTCGAGGGCGTCGTCGATCGCGGCGAGGTCCTCCTCCGTGCGCCGCTTCGCCGCCAGCGCGGCCAGCTGCACCTCGAGCGCCTCCCGGGCCTCGATCACCTCGCGGAGCTGGTTGCGCCGGGCGTCCAGGGCGGCGAGCACCTGCTGCTGCGGCGGCACGTCGAGGATGACTGCACCGTCGCCGTGGCGGACGTCGATGATGCCCTGCACCTCGAGCGCGATGAGGGCCTGGCTCACCGAAGCCCGGCTCACCCCGAGCTGCGACGCGAGCTCCCGCTCCGGGGGCAGCCGGTCGCCCGCCGTCAGGCCTTCGACCTGCATGTGGTCGAGCAGGCGCTCCACCAACTGCTCGTAGAGACGGGGCCGGTTGAACGGCCGCAGGGGCCGGGGACCGCGCTTCGGCGCAGCGGACACAGGAATCACACCTCCACTTGCAGGTCGCGGGGACTATAGTCCTCTCATTGGCTAGGCCACTGAGCCAATTCGGGTTCGGGCGCCGCGCTATCGGGCGTAGTCGCCGGAAGTTCCGCATCGACGGGAGGTGCACCACATGTCCGCCCCGCTCGACGGCCTCCTCGTCGTCGACCTCAGCCGGGCCCTCGCGGGCCCGCACGCGACGATGATGCTGGGCGACCTGGGCGCCCGCGTCGTCAAGATCGAGACGCCGTACGGCGGCGACGACACCCGGGGCTGGGGGCCGCCCTTCGTCGGTGATGCCGAGCACGGCGTCGAGTCCACCTACTTCCTCTCGGCCAACCGCAACAAGGAGTCGGTCGCGCTCGACCTCAAGTCCGGCGAGGGGCACGCCGCGCTCGCCTCCCTCGTCCGCCGGGCCGACGTGCTGGTGGAGAACTTCCGCACCGGCGTGCTGGACCGCCTCGGCTTCGGAGTCCCCGAGCTGCACCGGCTCAACCCGCGGCTGGTCGTCCTGTCGATCTCCGGCTTCGGCCACGACGGGCCCGAGGGCGGCCGCGCAGGCTACGACCAGATCGCGCAGGGCGAGGCCGGGCTGATGTCCGTCACCGGGTCGGGTCCCGACGACCCGCAGCGCGTCGGGGTGCCGATCGCCGACATCCTCGCGGGCATGTACGGGGCGTACGGGGTGCTCGCCGCGTTGCGCGAGCGCGACCGCACCGGTGTGGGCACCGTGGTGCGCACCTCGCTGCTCGCGGCCGTCGTCGGAGTCCACGGGTTCCAGGGCACCGCCTGGACCGTCGCCGGTGAGGTGGGCGGTGCCCGCGGCAACCACCACTCGTCGATCTCCCCCTACGGCCTCTTCCGCTGCAAGGGGGGCGCGGTCCAGATCTCGTGCGGCAGCGAGGGCCTCTGGCGCCGGCTGTGCACGGAGTTCGGGCTCGACCCGGCTGCCGACGGGCTGCGGACCAACGAGGAGCGCGTACGCCACCCCGACCTGGTCCGCACGGTCGTCGAGGACGCCTTCGCCTGCGACGAGCCCGACACCCTGCTCGCGCGCCTTTCCCGGGCAGGCGTGCCGGCGGGCCGGCTCCGCACGATCGACGAGGTCTACACGTGGGAGCAGACCGCCAGCCAGGGCCTGCTCGTCGACGTCGAGCACGCCACGCTCGGCAGGCTCACCCTGCCCGGTCCGCCGCTGCGGTTCTTCGACGGCGACGACCGGGAACGGCCGCGCAGGAGCCACAGCGCCCCGCCGACCCTCGACCAGCACGGCCCCGCACTGCGTGCCGAGCTCGGGCTCGACCGGCCCGCTTCGGCCGAGGGGGCGGCACAGTGACTGCCATGACCTCGACCGGGGCGGACGCCGTGATCGCCACCGTGTTCGACGCCGGATCGTTCCGCAGCTGGGACTCGGCGCCGATCGCCGTGCCTGCCGACCCGCACTACCGCGCCGCACTGGCCGCCGCGGCAGCCCGTAGCGGCACGGACGAGTCCGTGATCACCGGGGAGGGCCGCATCGACGGGCGCCGGGTCGCCGTGGTGTGCAGCGAGTTCGCCTTCCTCGGTGGCTCCATCGGGGTGGCCGCCTCGGACCGGATCGTCCGGGCCGTCGAGCGGGCCACCGCCGAACGGCTCCCGCTGCTCGCCGTCACCGCGTCCGGTGGCACCCGCATGCAGGAAGGCACCCTCGCGTTCCTGCGCATGGCCGCCATCACCGCCGCCGTGACCGCTCACAAGGCGGCAGGCCTGCCCTACCTGGTCTACCTCCGCCACCCCACGACCGGCGGCGTGTTCGCGTCGTGGGGCTCGCTCGGCCAGATCACGCTCGCCGAACCGGGCGCGCTGATCGGCTTCCTCGGTCCCAAGGTCTACGCCGCGCTGCACGGGGAACCGTTCCCGTCCGGCGTGCAGACCGCGGAGAACCTGCACGCCCACGGGCTCGTCGACGCGGTGCTGCCGACCGGCGCTCTCGCCGGAGTCACCGCGCACGTCCTTTCACTACTGGACCCTCCCCAGCCCGGACCGCCACCGGCCCCCGTCCCCTCGCAGGGGCCGGTGGCGTCCGACCCCCCGGCCTGGCAGGCGATCACCGCCACCCGCGGGCCCGACCGCCCCGGCGTGCACGACGTGCTGCGGCTCGCCGCGGTCGACCACGTCGCGCTGGCCGGCACCGGCGAAGGCGAGGCGAGCGACGGGCTGCTGCTCGCCCTCGCCCGGTTCGGCAGGCAGTCCTGCGTGCTGATCGGACAGGACCGCCGCGCCCAGGCCCGCACCCCGCTGGGGCCTGCCGACCTGCGTATCGCCCGCCGCGGGATGCGGCTCGCCACCGAGCTGCGGCTGCCGCTCGTCACGATGATCGACACCCCCGGGGCCGCTCTGCATCCGGACGCAGAGGAGGGCGGTCTCGCCGGCGAGATCGCCCGCTGCCTCGCCGATCTCATCGCCCTGCCGGTGCCCACGGTGTCGCTGCTCTTGGGGCAGGGCACCGGCGGCGCGGCGCTGGCCCTGCTGCCTGCCGACCGGGTGCTCGCCGCAGGCAACGCGTGGCTCTCCCCGTTGCCCCCGGAGGGCGCCGCCGCGATCCTGCACGGCGACCCCGACCGCGCTCCCGAGGTGGCGGAGCTGCAGGGCGTCCGGGCCGGTGACCTCCATCGTGCGGGCGCGGTCGACGCGGTCGTCCCCGAACATCCCGACGCCGCGGTCGAGCCCGGCGCGTTCAGCCGGCGGATCGCCGCCGCGGTCGAGAACGAGCTGCACCGACTACGCCGGACCGATGACGCCCGCCTCACGGCCCGGGCGGACCGGCTGCGGCGGCTCGGGCTGCCGGGCTGACACCGCGCCGGCTCGGAGCCGACTCAGGAGGGCGCGGGTTCTTCAAGCCGGGTCATGTCGAACTCCTCGAACGCCCAATGCGGGTGGTAGAGGTGAACGACGGTCGGCGCGCGGCGTTCGTCGGCACGGCGCAGCTCGGCACGGGAACCGGGCAGTCTCCGCATTCATGCCCGATCCGGGCCCGGCCACGCACCCCACGAGCACAGCGACGGCGGTGACGACGACCAGCGCCACGAGCGGTCGGACCCGGCAACGGCGCGCCGGAGCGGACACGGCTGTCCCCTCGCCGGTGACAACGCCGCGATGCTCTCCCGGGACCACTCGGGCCCGCCACTCGGAGCATGCTCACTGTCCCGTGCAGCCCTCACTACCGACAGCCGACCTCTCGGCATTGAACCGAAATGGCTTGGCGTTCGTCATGTCATAAACGTGGGGGATGAATCGACCTTTTGTAGGTGCAATTCTGTGGGGAATTCGTGGGTCAATCTTGCCGAAGAGCTCGGCGCGGCGGTGCATGTGGAGCTGGCCAGGCCGGGGAGCCGGCGCGCGGCACTCATCCGGGCTCTCCGGGAGGCCGTTCGCTCGGGCCGGCTGGCTCCGGGAACGCGCCTTCCGCCGTATCGCGCCGTCGCGGCCGAACTCGGCCTGGCCCGCAACACCGTCGCCGATGCCTACGCCGAACTCGTGGCCGAGGGCTGGCTCACCGCCCGACAGGGGGCGGGCACCCAGGTTGCGCACCGCGCCCAGGCAGTCGGACCACCTCCGGTCCACCCGCCCACCCGGACGGTACGAGCACTTCCGTTGCACAACCTCGAACAGGGGCAACCGGACGCGTCCTCGTTCCCGCGCCGGGCCTGGCTGGCCTCGGCGCGACGGGCGCTGATGGACGCACCGAACGATGCTTTCGGTCCCGGTGACCCACGCGGTCGCATGGAACTTCGAGAGGCCCTGGCCGAGTACCTCGCCCGCGCGCGGGGCGTACGCACCACGCCGGAACGGCTCGTGGTGTGCTCGGGCTTCTCCCACGCGCTGCGTCTGCTGTTCGACGGGGTGCTGAGCGGCCCGCTGGCCGTGGAGTCCTACGGGCTCGCGCACCACCGCGCGGTGCTGGCCGCAGCCTCGGTGCGCACCGTGCCGCTGACCCTCGACGAGAACGGCGCGCGGATCGATGAGCTCGCCCGCCACGACCAGGTGCGGGCCGTCCTGCTCACGCCGGCGCACCAGTTCCCCACCGGCGGCCCGCTGGCACCGGCCCGGCGGCCCGCCGTGCTCGACTGGGCCCGGTCCCGCGGCAGCATGCTCGTGGAGGACGACTACGACGGCGAGTTCCGCTACGACCGCCAGCCGATCGGGGCCCTGCAGGGCCTCGACCCGGACCACGTCGTCTACGTCGGGTCGGTGAGCACGAGCCTGTCCCCCGCCCTGCGCCTGGGCTGGATGGCACTGCCCGACCAGCTCGTGGATCCCGTCCTCGCCGCCAAGGGTGAGCGCGAGGGATGGGCGAACGTCCTGGCCCAGCTGACGCTCGCACACTTCATCTCCTCGGGGGCCTACGACCGCCACATCCGCCGGATGCGGCAGCGCTACCGCCGTCGCCGCGACCAGCTGGTCACGGCCGTCGCGGAGCGGCACCTGCAGCCCACCGGCATCGCCGCGGGCCTGCACGTCACATTGCGGCTACCTCCGGGCACGGAACAGACGCTCGTCGAGAGCGCCACCGCGGCAGGCATCGCCCTCGACGGCTTGGCGGCGTTCCGTCACCCCGACGCCACCGTGGCCCCGACGGACGGTCTCGTCGTCGGTTACGCCGCCCCGTCCGACCATGCGTACGGCCCGGCGCTCGACGCGTTGTGCCGGGTGCTGGCCGACCACACCTGACACGTCACGTGCGCCCCGGCTCAGTCGGCTTCGGCCGCACCCTGCTGCAGCAGGTGGCCGAGCTCCTCGAGCCGGGAGCGCACGTTGCCCTCGGGCTGGTCCTCGGCCACGGCGAGGGTGCGCTCACCGAGGCGGCGCATCAGATCGGCGAGGACAGCGGGGTCCGGCGCGTCGCTCTCCAGCTCGCCGCGCAGCTCGGCCAGCGCCGCCCCGATCTCCTCCAGCGCGGCGGCACCGGTGCCGTCGATCCGGTCCTGCCAGCGCTGGATCTCCACGAGCCCGCCTGCGATGCCGAGCGCCAGCGGGCCGGACTGCAACGCGCTGGTCGTGAGCTCGAGGTCGTGCTCAACGGGGTCGCTCATGGCGCCGCGTACCCCCTGCGCGACCCCGGGAACCGACCGACGCCCGATCAGGGGTCTCCGAGGCCGTCCGGATAGGTGATGTCGATCTCGGAGATGGCCGCCGGGAAGTCCCGGCGGTTGTCGGTGATGAACCGCTCGGCGCCAGCCATCACCGCGGTGGCCAGATGCACGGCATCGGCCGCACGAAGACGATGCGACGCTGCGAGCGACGTGGCCACCTCGGCTGTCGCCGGATCGACCGGACGCAGCTCCAACCGACTGAGCAGCCCGATAAGCGCGCCGAGCTCGTCTGTCGCGCCGTCGCGCATCGGCTTCGCGAGGACTTCGGGGAGGAGCAGAACCGAGCCGATGCCTGCAGTGGTTCCAGCCTTCGTGTCGAACAGCGCGCGCACCCGCCGCCCCAACGGGTGCCCCTCGACTCCGGCATAGATCAGGACGTCCGCGTCGAAGGCATCCATCAGGACCGGTCGCGATCAGCGCGCACGGCGTCGATCAATTCTTGCGCGCGGGCCGCGGAGACCGCGGCCGGCTCCAGCGGCCGCTCCCGCGCGCTCGCCAACAGTGCCCCGATCTCGCGCCCGCGTTCGATCGTTCGTTCCGCTCGGCGTGCCCTTACCGCTTCGGGACGCAGGAGCACGGCCACTGACCTGCCATGGCGGGTGATCGTGATCTCCTCACCGGCCTCCACGCGATCGAGCACCTCTGGCAGCCTCGCCCGGGCCTCGCTGACACTCAACTCCGTCACGTACACGAGTGTACGTGTATGTACAAAACGCTTGGCGTGCTATCAGCGGTGGGCGAAGGCGCTGATCACCGCGGCCGCCACCGCCGCCCGCTCGACCATGCCGGCGATGCTGATGTGCTCGTGGCGCGCGTGGGCACCGTCGCCGACGGCGCCGAGGCCGTCGAGCACGGGACGGCCCATGGCCGCCACGTAGTTGCCGTCGCTCGCCCCGCCCACCGAGGTCTCCCGCAGGTCGACGCCCAGCTGCTCGCCTGCCCGGTGGGCCAGCGCGTACATGGCAGCCACCCCCGGGCTGCGTTCCATCACCGGCCGGTTCCACCCGCCCTGCACGGTCACCTCGGCCCGCGGGTCGTGCGGCCGGAGCGACCCCAGCAGCTCGTCGATCCTGTCCTGCGCCGCCAGCCTGGCGACCCGCACGTCGACGCCTGCCGTCGCGGCTGCGGCCATGACGTTGCGGCGAGTGCCACCGTGGAGCACCCCGACGTTCACGGTGGTGCCCTCCGCGAGGTCGGTGGCCGCGTGCAGGGTGCGCACGATGCGGGCGATCTCGTCGATCGCGCTCGCCCCCGCTGTCGGGTCGAGTCCGGCGTGCGCCTCGACGCCCCGCACGTGCACGTCGAACAGGCCCACGCCCTTGCGCGATGTCTTCAGCGCTCCGTCCGCGCTCGCCTCGAACACCAGCACGGCCGCGGCGTCCACGGCGGCCTTCTCGATCAGCGGCCGCGAGAACGGGCTGCCGATCTCCTCGTCGCCGTTGAGCAGGAGGCGCAGCGGCGGGCACGGCAGGCCGGCCTCGCGCAGCGCCCGGACCGCCCAGACGGCCTGGACCAGCCCGGCCTTCATGTCGAACACGCCCGGCCCGCTGAGCCGGTCGCCGTCGATCCGCACGGGCCAGTCGGCGAGGGTGCCCGCGCTCCAGACCGTGTCGTAGTGCGCGAGGAAGGTGAGGAGCTGGTCGCCCGTGCCGTCGTACTCGAGCTCGAGGACGTCGCCGTACTCGTCGGACCGGTGCAGGGCTCGGGAGCGCGGTGCACCGATCCGCTCGCCCACCCAGGACTCGAGGTGCGCCAGCCCGGCCGCGAGCAGCGCGACGTCGTCGCTCGGGGTCTCGTGCTCGGCGTAGGCCACGAGGTCGGCGACGAGATCCTCGCGATGGGCGGCCAGGCGGCCGTGGAGCGCCGCGACGTCGACCCCGTCGAGAGCGGCGGGCGTGGGCACGGTCATCGCAGGGCTCCCGCAAGGTCGTCGATCCGCTGTTCGGTCATCGGCGCTCCGCCCTCCAGTTCCTCGATCTGCGCCACCAGCCGGGCGAGGCCGGGGACGGCGATCCCGAGCTGTGCGGCCCGGTGGAGCACCGGTCCGTAGTGCGTGGGTACCTCGGTGGGCCTGCGGCGTACCGCGATGTCACGCCAGATGCCGCTGCGGTCCTTCGTCTGGGTGCGCAGCCACGCCACCAGCGCGTCGGTCGCGGCGTCCGCCGCCGCCCCGTCGCCGATCGCGTAGGGCGCGGGGTCGAACGCGTCGAACGGCTCCAGCGTGATCGCTTCCGCTGCCGCCACCGCGTACACCTCCGCCGCGAGCGCGTGCATCACCGCGCGATGCCGGTGGATGAGCTCGGCCATGGACGCGTCGGCGAGCGCGGTGGCCACGAGCATCGCGCCGAAGCCCAGCTTCGACCACAGGTACCCGTTGACGTTCGCGGTGGCACGCGCCGGACCCCACGCCTGCAGGTCGGCGACGACCTCCTGCACCCGCGCCGACTCCCGCCCGTCCACCTCGCCGACGACGAGGGCGCCGAGCCCGCCGTCGCGGATCTCACCGGGCGCCACGACGTCGGCGAACAGGTTGACGAACGCGCCCACGGTGCGGGCCGCGCCGACGCGTGCGGCGATCTCCGGCTCGTTCAGCCCGTTCTGCACGGAGACGACGAACCCGTCGGCCGAAAGCCGTGGCGCGATCCAGTCCAGCGCCGGCCCCGTGGCCTGTGCCTTGACCGCCAGCAGGACACGGGAGACCTCCTGCGGCCCGCCCTCGTCCGGCGTGAACGCCGCCGCCACGGGCACGGCCGTGTGCTCGTCACCCCGGCGCACCACGATTCCCCGCTCGCGGATGCTGCGCACGTGCTCTGCATCGGCGTCGACGACGGTGACCTCGTGCCCGGCACGCGCGAGGTGATGGCCGAGGGTGCCACCGATGGCACCGGCGCCCACGATCACATAGGCCACTGCTGACAGCTCCTCTCCACCCCGCCGACCGGTCGTCGACGGCCGTGCCTCACGTGAGCTCCCGGCCCTTCGTCTCGGGCATCGTCGCGTAGACGACCACGCCGATCAGCGCGGCGACGGCCACGTACAGCCAGACCCAGCCGCGCAGCCCGCTCGCGCTCATCCACGTGGTGATGTAGGGGGCGGTGCCGCCGAAGACGGCCACGGCGAGCGCGTACGGCAGCCCGATGCCCGTGCTGCGCACCTCGGCAGGGAACTGCTCGGCCATCACCACCGCGCAGTTGGCCGAGTAGCCGGCCAGGAACGTGACGCCGACCAGTTCGACCACCAGCAGCGGCCAGAAGCCGCCGACCTCCAGCAGCCGGAACGCCGGGTAGGCGAGCACGACGAAGCCGATCGCGAAGGCCAGCAGCGTGGGCTTGCGCCCGTAACGGTCAGACAGCAGCGCGACGAACGGCAGCAGGCACAGGAAGTACGCGATCGCGATCGTGTTGGCGAGCAGTGCCTCCGACAGCGGGATGCCGACGGCCGCGTTGGCGTAGCCGGGCATGTAGCTGATCCACACGTAGTACGTGAGCGTGCCGGCGATCGTGATGCCGATGACGCGCAGCGCGGCGGCCGGGTGGTCGGTGAGCATCCCGACGATCGGGTTGCGCCGCCGCGTCCGGCCCTCGTCGCTGGCACGCCGGAAGCTCTCGGTCTCGTCGACGGTGACCCGCAGCCAGAGCCCCACCAGCCCGAGCACGCCCCCGATCCCGAAGGCGATCCGCCAGCCCCAGGCCTGCATCGCGGCGTCGCTGAGCGCCGAGGTGAGCACGAACCCCATGAGTGAGGCGATCAGCGCGCCCGCGCCCACCGACACCTGCTGCCACGAGCCCGCGAACGCCCGCCTGCGCGGCGCGGCCGATTCCACGAGGAACGACGAGGACGATCCGAACTCCCCACCCGCCGAGAAGCCCTGCACGAGCCGGGCCAGCAGCAGCACCACCGGCGCGGCGATCCCGATCGCCTCGTAGGTGGGGCAGATCGCGATCACGAAACCCGCGCCCGCCATCAGCCCGATCGTCAGCGTGAGGCCCTTCTTGCGACCGTGCCGGTCGGCGTACGCGCCGAGCAGGGCACCGCCGATCGGCCGCATGACGAACCCGACGGCGAACACCGCGAGCGTCGAGAGGAGGGCGGCGGTGGGGTTACCGCTCGGGAAGAACTGGGACGCGAAGATCGGCGCGAGCGTGCCGTAGACCGCCCAGTCGACCCACTCGACGGTGTTGCCGATCGAACCGGCGACGATCGCCTTGCGCTGACCGCGGGTGAGCCGGGTGCCGGACGCGGCCTCCGCCGGCGCCACCACCTCGCTCATCGCAATCCCACGCTGCGCTCGGTCAGCGCTGCGCGAGAGCGCCGTACCGATGACTCGCTCGCAAGCTCGCTCATCGCAATCCCACGCTGCGCTCGGTCAGCGCTGCGCGAAAGCGCTGTACCGATGACTCGCTCGCAAGCTCGCTCATGACCGCTCCCGCCCCGGCCTGAGCAGCGTGCGAGCCACCTCGGCCAGCTGGGCGTGCGTGGCGAACCAGACTCCGGAGTGTCCCGCGATGTGCGCGAGCAGCTCGCGCAGGACCAGCAGCCGGGAGCGGTGGCCGATGACGTGCGGGTGCAGGGTGAGCTGGAAGAGCCCGCCCTCGGCGTACGCGGCGTCGAACTCGTCGCGCCAGATCTCCAGCAGAGCACGCGGCGGGGTGTAGGGCCGGAGCGAGGAGTAGCGCTCCATCATCAGGTAGGGCGCGTCGTCGCGGATCCACTCCACCGGGATCTCCACGATCCCGGTGGGCCGGCCGGCGGCCACGAGCTCGTAGGGCTCGTCGTCGGCCATCAGCGACGAGTCGTAGCGCAGCCCGAGCTGCTCGATGATCGCGAGGGTGTGGTCGGAGAAGTCCCAGCTCGGGGTTCGGATGCCGACCGGGCGCACACCGCTGAGCTTCTCCAGCACCTCGACCGCGCGGCCCGTGAGGTCGAGCTCGTCGGCGCCCTCCAGCAGCATGTTGCGCTCGTGGATCCAGCCGTGCACAGCCACCTCGTGGCCACCGGCGACATAGGCCGTGACCTCGTCGGGATGCAGCAGCGCGGACACCGCGGGCATGAAGAAGCTGGCCGGGACGCCGAACTCGGCGAGCAGCGCGAGCACCTTCGGAACCGCGACCCGGGCGCCGTACTCGCCCTGTGACAGCTTCCCCGGACGCGTCTCGGCGTCGCGCAGCGGGATCGTCTCGTGGTCGGGGTCGAAGGAGATCGCCACCGCGACCGTGGCACCCCCCGGCCAGCTGTCCGGCACCAACCGGTCTCCGGCGCGCACACGCTCGACGTGTCCGCGCCAGGTCGGCTCGTCCCATTGCCACGGCTGAAGCTCGATGGGGCCACCCATCCTGATCACCCTACTGGCGATCCACGCGTCGGACAGGCTTCTCGCGCGGTCCGCGAGCGCTGCGCCGGCCACGACCGGCACGCCGATCGCGCCTGCCCGGGCACCGCGCACACCTCACCTGTCCGAGGTGAATGACACGACGACCTGGCCGCCCGTAACCCACCCACCCGGGACGCGCCGGAAGCCCGGCCGTCACACGCCGCGGTCATGCCGCTGGGCACAACGTGGCCGCGCCGCCCGGGTTCACCCGATCGGCCCGCCCGAACGGCGTGCGACGCTGCGGGCGGTCACCGGCCCGGCCAGGGGATTTCCCACCATCATGTACTGGACCGGCGGCATCCTCCGGAGTTGGGTCGGGGTGGTGACCGTCCATGGCACGACACTCTCGATCCGACGCCCCGATCCGGTGGAACGCGGCGGTGTCGTCGTGGTCTGCGACAGCGAAGGTGCACCCGACTGGGTGGTGGACTGGTGCCGGCGGTCCGGACGGTGGCTGCGCCGCCACGAGTTGCCCGCCGTCTCCCCCGACGACCTCACGGCTGCGGCACAGCGGGTCGGCACCATCGCCGAGATCGCGTCGGCCGCCGCCCGCCAGGACAGTTCCGTCCTCGTCGTGTCCGGGGCGGTGTCACCACCCCGCTCCGGGCGGCCGCAGGTGGTCGCCGCGGTGCAGGCCCTCCCCGACGACGGGCCGGTGCTGGCCGCCGCCGCGACGGCCGCCCTGCACAGGCACGCCGACCTGGTCGTCGCCCACGGCGTGCCCACGTCGTTCGCGGAGCGCAGCGTCGGGCTCGACGCCGCGCTCGACCATGCGCACCGGCTGCTCAGCACCTCCGTGGCGGCCGCGCACGCGACGGCCCCGGACCTCACCGTGGTGCCACTCCTGCTCCGGGTCCGCCCGTACGAGATGGTCGGTGAAGGGCTCGACGCCGACCTCCTCGTCATCGGCGGCCCACGCACGTTCCCGCCCGGCCCGCTCGGGCTCGTCGCCCACAGCGCTCTCCACCACGCCCCGTGCTCGGTGCTGCTCACCCCACGGGCACCCCGGCCGGAGTTCCTGCCGGACGTCTACTCCTGATTTCCGCCGCACGGTGGCCCTGGCGGGCCTTGTCGGCAACCGGGCACGGCTACAGACTTGACACGCGAGGAGCGGAGGAGGACGAGCCATGCGCTGCTGCACCGGTGACCAGATCGTCATCGAAACCGCCACTCTGGACACGCCGCGCCGACGGGGCGAGGTGATCGAGGTGATCGGCCAGGGCGAGCGGGAACACTACCGGGTCCGCTGGCAGGACGGCCACGAGTCGGTCTTCTTCCCCGGCCCGGACGCGCGGGTGCTCCCGCGCGGCTGACCGTCGGAGCCGATCCCTGGGGGCGTGATCTCAGCCCAGGCCCTCGTTCGCGGTGAGCCGCTGCCCTGCCCGGCGGGCGGCGCCCGGCAGCACCAGCACCGCGACGACGCCGACCAGGATCCAGGCTGCCGACACGAGCGGGTACACGCCCGCGGCGCCCTCCGGGTACGGCGCCACGTTGCGGAAGAGCGTGTACCCGATCAGCACCAGGGCGAGCGCCGGTACGACCACCTCCCACACGGCTACCTCGCGCCGTCCGGAGAAGAACAGCAGGCGGGCCGCACCGATCGTCGCCAGCGCGTACACGACCAGCAGGATCAGCGTGCCGATCGTCCCGGAGGCCACGAACAGAGCGAACGGTTCCCCACCCAGCACGAACCACGTGATGCCGATGATCACGTACATCACGGCGACGACCGCGGCCGTCGCCCGGGTGGGGGTGGCGCGCGCCGGGGAGATCTCCGCGAACGCAGCGGGACCGATGCCGTCGCGGGAGAGGGCGAAGAGCATGCGGGCGGCGCCCACGGCGCAGGCCAGCGCGCATCCGAACGCGCTGACCGCTGCACCCACCGTGATGAGGTCTCCCACCCAGACGGCCACGTACTGGGACCCGAGGTCGCCCAGCAGTGACGACGACGCGATGAAGGCAGCGACACCCGCGTCGTCGGTGCCGAAGCCCATCACCTCCACGGCCGTGACGAACACGAAGTAGATCCCGCCGAAGATCGCCGTGCCGAGGATCGCGCGCGGGATGCTCCGGCGCGGGTCCTTGGCCTCCTCGCCCAGGGTGGCGGCCGCTTCGAAACCGGCGAAGGACAGGAATCCGAAGACGACGCCGAGGAACACCGCCGAGACCTCGGTGCCGGGTGCCACCGTGAACACCGAGAAGTCGACGCCCCGCCCGCCCGGCGCCGTGCCCGTGGCCAGCCGGGCGAGGATGATCACGGAGACCACGAGGATCAGCGCCACGGTGGCCACCTCGATCGTCAGCAGCACCCGCGTGCCCCCGCGCACGGGCGCCACGGCGAGGGCCAGCACCCCGAGCAGGGCGACGGCACCGACGGCGAAGCCGGCCCACGAGGGCTGGTCCGGCCAGATTCCCAACGTGTTCAGGGCGGCGGCGCCGAAGATCCCGGCCGCCGTGGACGTCACGACGCCGTAGAAGATGTAGGTGCCGAGCAGCGACCAGCCGGCCACCACGCCGGCGCGCGGACCCAGCGTCGCCCCGACGAAGCCGTAGACGCTGCCGGCGTGGTTGAAACGCTGGCTGAGCCGCACGAACGTGTACGCGATGAGCAGCACCCCGACCGTGGCCAGCGCGAAGGCGAGCGGCACGGCACGGCCCACCGTGCCCGCGGTGCCCTGGGGGTTGATGTTGGCGGCCATGGACGGCGCCATCAGCGCCAGCGAGAGGCCGATCGCCTCCCATACGCTCAGTTCGCGACGGAGCCGGGTACCGGAGATCGACCTCTGCGCCATGGCGCCTCCTCGGTTGATCAGAAGATGGTCGGTCACGACCGGTCCGATGTCACCGAACATGCGCATACGTCGCCCGTCCGGACGCAGCAGAGTTCCCCAGGCGCGGCGGTGGCGGCCTCAACCGGGCACGGCCACCCAGATCGTCCCGTCCTCGATCCTGACCGGGTAGGAGACGAGTGCGCAGTCGCGCGGCACCACCCCCTGGCCGCTCAGCACGTCGAACTCCCACATGTGACCCGAGCAGGTCAGCGTGCCGTCCTCGATCCAGCCGCGGTCCAGCGGCGTCCGCTGGTGCGGGCAGCGGTTGTCATAGGCGCGCACCTCTCCGTCGAGCTTAATCAGCAGGACCTCGGTTCCACCGAGGACCACACCGAACATGCCTCCCTCCCACAGCTCGCCCTCGCGGGCCGCCTCGGTCCACGTTCCCGCGTCGGGCGGCGGCACGTCATCGGGGGAAGCCACAGAGCGCCTCCAGACTCATCGGCCCGGCTGCCGGTGCGCCGGTTCGTTCGCGCTGCCGGGTTACCCGGCTGGGCGGCCGACGAGTCCGGGCCGCTGGTGCCGAGGAAACGAGGTTCTCCGCGGCACTAGAACGTGGTGAAGGTGGCGTCCCGCACCGCGTCGTCGCCCATGCGGACGCACCGGTCGTACTCCGCGCGCCGGGTGGCGAGGATGCACCGCCCGAGCAGGTCGCCGAGCCCCTTCATCAGGACCGGGTCGGCCTCCAGCCGCGCGAGCGCCTCCCGCTGGTCCGCCGGCAGCGGGCGGACGCCGCATCGGCGGGCGTCTTCGGGGCCGAGCGTCGCCGGGTCAACCGCGGCCGGCTCGGGCAGGTCGAGCCCACGCTCCACGCCGTCGAGCCCGGCGAGGATGAGCCCACCGAGCGCCAGGTAGGGGTTGCTGCTGGCATCGCACGCCTTCAGCTCCGCGTTGGCGCTCTCCCGCTCCCGGCCCCGGAACGGCGATGCGACGCGCAGTGCTGCCTCCCGGTTGTCGTAGCCCCAGGACACCGTCGACCCCGCCCAGGCACTCGGCCGCAGCCGGTCGTACGACAGGTAGGACGGGCAGGTCAGTGCGACGAGCGCGGGAAGGTGGTCGAGCACGCCGGCCAGGAACGCGCCGCCCCGCTCCGACACTGCGAACGGGTCGGCCGGATCGGGCATCAGGTTCGTGGCGCCGTCGGCGTCCCACAGCGAGAAGTGGATGTGCGTGCCGCTGCCGATCCCGTCCGGCCACGGCCGAGGCGCGAACGAGGCCAGCAGGCCGTGCGAGCACTCGGCGATACCTCGCACAGTGTCGCGCAGCCGCAACTGGTTGTCGGCGGCGCTGAGCGCGTCGGCGTAGCGGACGGAGATCTCCTGCTGTCCCGGCCCGTACTCGTTGATCGCCTGCTCGACGACGAGGCCCTGCTCGGTCAGCGCGTCGACGATGTCGTTGAGCACCGGGGCGGCCCGGTCCAGCCCTGCCGAGGAGTACACCGGGCCGTCGCCCCACGGCCGCGGCCCCTCGGGCGTGCGTTCGGCCAGGTAGAACTCGTTCTCGAAGGACGCGCGCACCCGCAGCCCCGCGTCGGCCGCCGCCGCCACAGCGCGCTGCAGGAACGCCCGGGGGCAGCAGCCCCAGTCGCGCCCGTCGTGGCCGACCTGGTCGCACAGCACGCTGCCCACCCCGTCGAGCCAGGGCAGCCGGACGTACGTCGCGAGGTCCGGGACGATGCGGATCTCGCCGACCGGTTCCATGTCCGCCACCGGCACCAGGTCGTCCAGCACGTTGACGGCGTTCTGCGCCCTGGTGAGCCCGAGCCCCGAGTGCAGTGCGCCGCCGAGACGCCCGACGTGCGCCTGTTTGCCGCGGATGACACCGCTCGGATCGCAGTACAGGAACCGCAGCAGCCGCACGCCGTCGGACTCGAGGCGCTCGAGTAGCTCGGTCACCTCGTCGCTCACTGCTCCTCCAGCCGGTAGACGCGACGTGCGTTGCCCGCCCCGATGAGCTCGGCGACGCGCAGGGCGTCGGCCTGCGACCAGTCCCCGGATTCCACCCACCCGCCGAGCAACGCGGTCATGGCGCGGCGCCACAGCAGGGCCCCGAGGTGGTGCAGCTCAGGAGGTCCCCACGCGTCCGAGGAGAAGAGCACCTTGGCGAACGGGGCCACCTCCAGCGACTCGGCGATCACAGCGGCGCTGCGTGCCCCGCTGTAGTTCACCGCCAGCCCGACGTCGAAGTACACGTGCGGGAACACGGCGGCGAGGTAGCCCGCGGTGCGGTGGTAGGGGTAGCAGTGCAGCAGCATGATCGGCACACCGCGGTCCTGCACCCGCCGCAGGAACCCCGTCATCTTCGAGGGGTCGCAGCGGTGCATCGTGAGGTCGGTGTCGCCGAACCCCACGTGGAACTGCAAGGGGAGCCCGTGTTCCACGCCCGCCCAGAGCAGGTGGCGCAGCAGCACCGGATCGGTCAGCCGACCCCCGTCGCGCAGCCACTGCCCGGCCGCGCGGCGCACCTCACCGGCATCCGGTGGCTCCGGGTCGAAGTCGAGGCCGTACCGGTAGGCGATCACGGACTTGAGACCCACAGCCCCCTGCACCCGCTTGCCCAGTGCGGCGGCGAACGCCTCGGCGAAGGCGCTCGCGCCGGGCGCCGTGGCCGCCACGTCCTCGGCCACCGACTCGAGCCGGACCACCTCCTCCGCCGACGCGGGGTGGGCGGGCGTGGTCGCCGACCGGGCCATCTCCGCGGGCGAGAGGATCTCGTCGGCGCGGTAGCCGGTCTCCACGAGGAAGCACCCGATGCCGCTCGCGGCCAGGAACCGGCGTGCCACCTCGTCCGCGCCCAGCTCGCGGCGCCGCTGCAGGTACGTGGGCACGTCGGCGTGCGGGGGCAGGTCGAGCACCGGGGCGCACCAGCGGCGCACCGCGAAACCGACCTGAGAGTCCAGCTGGGAGGTGCCCGGCGGCGCGGGGAATGGCGACTCCGAGAGGCCGGCGGCGAACTCCTCGGCGTCGAGGTCACCCCGCGCGGCGCCGTGGACGTGATGGTCCACGAGCCGCAACGACTCCACGGCCGTCGCTACCGGCTCGGTCATGGGATTCAGCAGACAGGCAGGCGCCGATCACGTCAAGGACGCGCCGGGCCGACTCACCCCCTGCGGCGGCCGGTCAGCGCCCTCGAGATCGCACGGGCGGGACCGTCACCATCCCCGGTTCTCCGCGCGCTGGCGGCCACGGACCGCGACGCCGTCGAGGCATTGGCGGGGGCTACCGGAGCGGCGCGGCCTGGCCTGCCTCGGCAACGTGTCGTGGGGGTCGATGATGTCGAGGCACCGGAGCACCTGCGGGCTGCAGCCCGCCACCCGGAACTCGACGTCGCGGCTCGTCGCGCTGTTCGCGAACGCGAGCAGCGCGGAAAGGCCGCGGGCGCCGACGAACGTCACCGACGTCAGGTCGACGACCAGGCTCCCGATCTCGCACGGGGGCCGCAGCTGCTCGGTGAGGCAACGGGTCAACGCAGGCTCGGTGAGGAGGTCGATTTCGCCGATGACGTGCACGGTGACCTCCGCCGGAGACCCACCCAGGCGGGTGAGCCTGAAGCGCGCCAGTTCCGGTGACGGCGCATCCTGGGCGCCGGGGGATACATCCATGCAATACCCGCACTTCCCGCCCCGCCATGGAGGCCGTCGTCCTACGCGAGAAGGCCAGAAACTGTGTCGCCAGCATCAGCGGTGGCGAGCCGGGACTGCGTGTCACCGGCGAGCTCTGAGCCGGCGAGCGCCCCGGACGTGCTGATCCGGGTGCCTTGCCGTGTGGACGCGGAGCAGGGACCGGGCCTGCGTCGTGTCGAACTCTAACGGCGACGGGGCGGCCTGAACAGGGCGCAGAGGGCGGCGCGGGACGGTGTCGGACATGGGGCGACCAGTAATATGACGGCCGGTGTGCCGGGAAGTCTGGTCGGCGATGTGGTCCCCGACCGTTGCGGAGGAACTGTGACCGTGCCACCCGGCGGCTCCGTACCTCGCCTGTTCGGCCGGGGTAGCTGGCCGGAGGTCAGCCGGATAGCCGACATCCTGCGCACCGAGACCGTGGGTGGCGCGCTGCTGGTCGGTGCGGCAGTGATCGCGCTGATCTGGGCGAACTCCCCCTGGTCCGGCATCTACGAGGGACTCACCGAGCTGCAGGTCGGTCCGTCCGCGCTGCATCTCGACCTGACACTGGCGCAGTGGGCGGGCGACGGCCTGCTGGCGATCTTCTTCTTCGTGGCCGGGCTGGAGCTCAAACGCGAGTTCGTCGCCGGTGACCTGCGCGATCCCCGGCTCGCCGCCCTGCCGGTGGCGGCCGCCGTCGGCGGCATGGTGGCGCCCGCTCTGATCTATGTCGCCATCAACGCCCGCGCAACCGACGGCGCGCTGGCCGGCTGGGCCGTCCCTACCGCCACCGACATCGCCTTCGCCCTCGCCGTGCTCGCCGTCATCGCCACCCATCTACCGGCGGCGCTGCGCACGTTCCTTCTCACGCTGGCCGTGGTCGACGACCTCCTCGCCATCACGATCATCGCCGTCTTCTACACGCGGTCGCTGCAGCTCGTCCCCCTTGCGCTGGCGCTGATCCCACTCGGGCTGTTCACGCTGCTGGTGCAGCGCCGTGTGCGGTCCTGGTGGCTGCTCCTGCCCCTTGCCGCAGCCACCTGGGCGCTCGTTCACGCCTCCGGCGTGCACGCCACCGTCGCAGGAGTGCTGCTCGGGTTCGCCGTGCCGGTGAAGCGCCGCGCCGAAGGTCCGGGCCCCGGGCTCGCCGAGCACTTCGAGCACCGGTTCCGTCCGATCTCGGCGGGTTTCGCCGTGCCGGTGTTCGCCTTCTTCGCAGCAGGCGTGTCCGTCACCGGGTCGAGCGGCTTCGGGCCCGGCCTGACCGACAGCGTCACCATCGGCGTCATCGCCGCCCTGCTGGTGGGCAAGCCGTGCGGGGTGCTCGGCGCGACCTGGGCCGTGCAGCGGTTCACCCGTGCCGACCTCGCGGAGGACCTGTCCTGGTGGGACGTGCTCGGACTCGCGCTGCTCGCCGGTATCGGGTTCACCGTCTCCCTGCTCATCGGCGAGCTCGCCTTCGGCGCGGGCTCCGAGCGCGACGACCACGTCAAGGTCGCGGTGCTGCTCGGCTCGCTGCTCGCGGCGCTCCTCGCCACCGTGGTGCTGCGTATCCGCAACTCCCACTACCGCCGGATGTGCGCGGAGGAGGAGCGTGACGTCGACGCCGACGGCGTGCCTGACGTGTACCAGACCGACCCGCCGCCCACCTGAACGGCAGGTTCCGGCCAGGTCAGGAACCTGTGCCGGCCCCGGCGGGCCTGCGCCGCTCGGGCACAGGGGGCGCCGGGGTGGCGCACTCTGCCCACATCAATGCGTGCTCCAGCCCGCACGCGTAGTCCCGGCACGCAGACGGCTCCCCGTAGATGATCGCCTCGGCTGCGGCCAGCTCACGGACGATCGCCTGAGACCGCACCGGCAGGCCCGCGAGCACCCCACTCAACGGCCCCGGCCCTCCGACGCACAGCCAGTGCAAGGCGTCGACGGCGCCGTGGCGGAACTCGGGGGTTGCAACATCTTTCCGGACCTGCAGCTCCGCAATCTGTGCGGCCAGCACGGAACGCTCACGCAGGTGGATAGGACTATCCATGATCCGCTCCCGGCGCGTGAATGGTTGCGATCATCCACGGCTCGGCGAGATCGTCAGCCATGACAACTCCAGCAAAGACAAAGAAAACTGCAGAGAAACTATAGCCATACCCGGCTCGGAACAGAAGACCTCCGGACCTGCGGAAACGTTTCGGGCGTGAGCGGGTTCACCCTCGGCTCACGATCAGGCACTGTCCGCAGAAAACCCAGCCCAGGCGGCCGCGCGGCGCGCGTCGATCTCCGGCGAACACCCGTGACGCCCCGGTGAGACCCACCCATGCACGCCCGGCGCATGGGCCATTCACAACATTCATTGGTCGCCCTGGCACGTCCCACCTACAGTTGAAAATATGGCGATGAAACAATTGATCAATACGGCGACGACCGGACGAACCGGACACTGACAATCGAATCGCGACTCTCAACAGGATATTCCGGAGTCCCCACAATTGGTTTGATGAACCTCATTCCGGCGTGCGCTCAGCCGCATCCGGAGCGCCGGTTCACCTGGCCGTAGCTCAGATGTAGCGAGCCCGGGCTGCCCGAGGGGTAGGCAGCCCGGGCTCATCGCGGGCGGCGAGCTCAGCCGCCATGTCCGGGACGATCCGGCAGCGGGCGCACCCGCTGGTCAGCGAAGGATGGTGCCGAAGACAACGCTGAGGAAATCTTCTAGTGGTTCAACGTTTCTCACGACCTTGCTGTGCATGATCGCGCCCTGGAATGCGTCGAGGAGGAACGGGCCGAGGCGCTCCACGTCGGAACCGGCGCCGATCTCACCCGCCGCCCGGGCAGCCTGAAGTGTCGCCACGATGTCCTCCGACCACTGGCAGAGACTGGTGCCGACCTGTGTCCGGATCACATCGCTGCGGTCCGCCACCTCCGTGCCCATGTTGCCCAGCAAGCACCCACGGGTGAACTGGCTCTCGGACAGCATGTCGACGACCGCCCGGAACCGGGCGCGCAGCTGCGCGAGCGGGGAGAAGCCGGGATCCACCTCTTGCCACCATGCCGAGCCGGCGGCGTAGCGGGCGACCACCTCCGCACCGAGGTGCTCCTTGCTCGCGAAATGGTTGTAGAACGAACCCTTCGGTACACCGGCCGCCTTGGTGATGGTGTCCACGGAGCAGGCGGCGTAGCCGTGGCGATGGAACTCGGTGACGGCCGCCTCCACGAGCACCTCCCGGACTCCGACGCGTGGCATGCCATTGAACATGACCAGTCGTCTCGGCGGCGGTCAAGGCAAGCACGACTTGCACACATTCAGTTCGGTGCGCGTGCCCTCGATCGGGCGCGAGTGTCCGAATCCCAACGGGCCGAAGACGCGTCGAGGCCGGGTGCGTCCGGCGACATTCAGCAACGCTCGAATGACGGAGAGTTCGTTCGACATCGCGCCTCGCGTCTCACCCGCAGAGGGTGAGAGAGCATTCGTGGCCCCGCAGAGCCACCCGGAACCGGGAGATCGACGGAACGAGGATTCATTTTCCCGATCGGGGAAGTCAGTTGCAGAACCCGGCGCACCGCTCACGCCCGCTCCGCAGAATCCGGCTCAAGACATCGGATCACACGCCACGGGTGATCCGGCTTCCCCGCCGCGGGGCGATGGTGTCGTCACACCCCCGGCGGAGCACGCCGGGGCGGACGCACGGAGCGGCGGCGGGCGCCGGGGAGGTCGACGATGAGCGACACCGGAACGGGCAAGGCGGTGCGGTCGAGCCGCCGGCGGCCCTCGACGCGGGTGATCGTCGCCGTGGTGTTGGTGGTCCTCGCGTTCATCTTCATCATCGAGAACCGCGAGCCTGCAGCGATCCGGGTGATCATCCCGATCGTGATCATGCCGCTGTGGGCCGCGCTGACCGGCATGTTCGTCGTCGGTCTCGCCGTCGGCGCGCTGTGGCGGAAGCGGCGCTGATCGTTCCGGTCGTCGGAATCGCGGGCAATCGCGGACCGACGCCCCCACGGAACTCGGGGCCGATCACGCGTCCCCTGCCCGGGGACTTTCACGGGTGCGACGCGCTGGTGCCGGGGTGACGGTGGGTTCGAGGCACCCCGCTGCGCACCCGCTGGACACCGGAACGGAATCGAGTGACGAGATGGATACGCGTCGCGCAGATGCGATCGCAGAACTCTTCGCGACCCTCGAAGGTCTGCTGATCACCTACCAGGCGCTGCCCGAGAGCGAGCGCCCGCAGCGCTGGGCCGCTGACGCGCATCGCATCACCGGCGTGGTCGCCCAGCAGCTGAGCAGCACGAGGAGCCGCATCTCGTCGAGCCCGATCGATCTCGGCGCAGAGAGCGCCTGAACCTCCGCCGCCCGTCCCGCGCTCCGAGGGGCGTGGTGAGCGTTCCTGTCCTGGTGAGGCCACGCGTCGGCGCGGCCGTCCTGCCACTCACTTGTAGGGAGTTCTGTGACCGATATCGACATCGAGCTCTTGACCCGAGCCGACGTGCCCAGCGACTGGACCGATCTCGACCGGAAGGCGGTCGACACGATCAGAGTGCTCGCCGCCGACGCCGTGCAGAAGGTCGGCAACGGCCACCCCGGCACCGCGATGAGCCTGGCCCCACTGGCCTACACCCTGTTCCAACGCATCATGCGCCACGACCCCACCGACCCCGACTGGATCGGACGCGACCGCTTCGTCCTCTCCGCCGGACACTCCAGCCTCACCCTCTACATCCAGCTCTACCTGTCCGGCTACGGCCTCGAACTCTCCGACCTCCAAGCCCTGCGCACCTGGGGCTCGAAGACCCCGGGCCACCCCGAACACGGCCACACCCGCGGCGTCGAGATGACCACCGGCCCGCTGGGCCAGGGCCTGGCCTCCGCCGTGGGCATGGCCATGGCCGCCCGCCGCGAACGCGGCCTGTTCGACCCCGAACCACCCCCCGGCGACAGCCCGTTCGACCACCACATCTACGTCATCGCCTCCGACGGCGACATCGAAGAAGGCGTCACCTCCGAAGCCTCCTCCCTCGCCGGCACCCAACAACTGGGCAACCTCACCGTCATCTACGACAAGAACCGCATCTCCATCGAAGACGACACCGACATCGCCCTGTCCGAAGACACCGCCAAACGCTACGAGGCCTACGGCTGGCACGTCCAAATCGTCGACAGCGGCGAAAACGTCACCGGCATCCTCCAGGCCCTCGACAACGCCCGGGCCGAAACCGACCGCCCCTCCTTCATCGAACTGCGCACCATCATCGGCTACCCCGCCCCCACCAAGATGAACACCGGCAAAGCCCACGGCGCCGCCCTCGGCAACGACGAGGTCGCCGAGGTCAAGAAGATCCTCGGCTTCGACCCCGACAAGAACTTCCAGATCGACGACGACGTCCTCGCCCACACCCGCAAGGTGACCGACCGCGGCCGTGCGGCCCACCAGGCCTGGACGACGACCTACAACGACTGGGTCAGCCGAGAGCTGGACCGGAAGGAACTGCTCGACCGCATGCTCGACCGGTCGCTTCCTCCCGGGTGGGAGAAGACCCTGCCGAGCTGGGATGTCGGCCATGAGGGGGTCGCGACCCGCAAGGCCTCGGGCGAGGTGCTCACCTCGCTCGCCGACGTGCTGCCGGAACTGTGGGGCGGCTCGGCGGACCTCGCGGGGAGCAACAACACCACGATGGAAGGCGCCGACTCGTTCGGGCCACCCTCCACCGCCACCACGATGTGGAACGCCCACTGGTACGGCCGCACCCTGCACTTCGGCATCCGCGAACACGCAATGGGCGCCATCCTCAACGGCATCGCCCTGCACGGCCCCACCCGCCCCTACGGCGGCACCTTCCTCACCTTCTCCGACTACATGCGCCCCTCCGTCCGCCTCGCCGCACTCATGCAAGCCTCGGTCATCTACGTCTGGACCCACGACTCCATCGGCCTCGGCGAAGACGGCCCCACCCACCAACCCATCGAGCACTACGCCGCCCTGCGCGCCATCCCCGGCCTCTCGTTCCTCCGCCCCGGCGACGCCAACGAAACGGCCCACGCCTGGCGCGCCACCCTCGAACGAGCCGGAGGCCCCACGGGCCTCGCCCTCACGCGTCAGAACCTGCCCGTACTGGAGGGCACCTCCTACGACGGCGTCGCCCGCGGCGGATACGTGCTGGCCGAGGCATCCACCGGCGAACCGCAGGTGATCATCATGGCCACCGGGTCCGAGGTACAGATCGCGGTCGACGCCCGAAAGATGCTCGAAGCCGACGGCGTGCCCACCCGGGTCGTCTCGATGCCCTGCGTCGAATGGTTCGACGAGCAGGACGAGGCCTACCGCCGGTCCGTGCTACCGGCCGCCGTCCGCGCCAGGGTCTCGGTCGAGGCAGGAATCGCGCAGCCCTGGCACCGGTTCACCGGCGACGTCGGCGAGTGCATCTCCATCGAGCACTACGGGGCGAGCGCCGACGGAAGGACGCTCTTCCGCGAGTTCGGGATCACCGCCGAGGCGGTCGTGGACGCCGCACGCCGCTCCCTGGGCCGGGCCTGATTCCCGTTACTCGGCCTGGCACCGGGAGAGACCCGGCGGATGACGATGCAGAAGATCGAGAAATGGAGCAGAACCGAGCATGAAGATAGCGATGGTCGGCTTGGGGCGAATGGGCGCCAACATGGTGCGCCGGTTGCTCCGCGACGGGCACGAGTGCGTCGTTCACGACATCTCGACCGACGCCGTCGACGCACTGGCCGGCGAAGGTGCGCAGGCGGCGTCGTCACTCGAGGACCTCGTGTCCCGGCTCGAGGCACCCCGCACCGTCTGGCTGATGCTTCCGGCAGCGATCACGGGGGGCACGGTCCGGAGGCTGCTCGACATGCTGGAGCCCGGCGACGCGATCGTCGACGGCGGCAACTCCTCTTACCGTGACGACATCGACCGGGCGCAAGCCGCGGCCGTCCACGACGTGGACTACGTCGACTGCGGCACGAGCGGCGGGGTGTGGGGGCTCGATCGCGGCTACTGCCTCATGATCGGCGGGCCGGAGCGCGCGGTCGCACGGCTCGATCCCGTGTTCGCCTCGTTGGCGCCGGGGGTGGAAGCGGCGGCCCGCACGCCCGGCAGGTACGGCCCGGTGTCGCAATCCGAACAGGGCTACCTGCACTGCGGCCCCCCGGGAGCAGGCCACTTCGTGAAGATGGTGCACAACGGCGTGGAGTACGTCCTGATGGCGGCCTACGCGGAGGGTCTGAACGTCATCCGCAGCGCCGGCGTGGGCCGCCACGCCACCGAGGCCGACGCGGAGACCGCGCCGTTGCGCGAGCCGCAGTACTACCCGTTCGACGCGATCGACCTCGGCGAGGTCGCCGAGGTGTGGCGCCGCGGCAGCGTGATCGGCTCGTGGCTGCTCGACCTCACCGCGCAGGCGCTGCTCGCCGACCCCGACCTGGAGCAGTTCACCGGGCGCATCTCCGACTCCGGCGAGGGCCGATGGACGTCCATCGCGGCGATCGAGGAGGGCGTACCCGCCCCGTTGCTCACCGCCGCGCTCTACAGCCGGTTCGCCTCCCGCGGGAGCGAGGTCTTCGCCGACAAGGTGCAGTCGGCGCAGCGCAGGGAGTTCGGCGGACACATCGAGCGGAGCGCCGGATGACGGCCGCCGACGCCGCAGCGACCGATCTCGCTGCGGGGCACCCCGGCCCCCGGGCGGACGTCCTGGTGCTCTTCGGAGTCACCGGTGATCTCGCCCGCAAGATGATCCTGCCCGCGCTGTACCGGCTCGTCGAGCGCGGTGAGCTCACCGTGCCCGTGATCGGCGTGGCCCGCACCGACTGGAACACCGAGAAGCTGCGCGAACACGTCGGCCACAGCGTCGAGGCAGCACTCGACGACGTCGAGCCGGCAGCGCTGCGACGGCTGCAGGGTCTGGTGCACCTCGTGTCGGGCGACTACGGGGACCCGCTGACGTTCGGGCGGCTCGCGTACGCCGTGCACAGGCACGCGGGGCAAGGCACGTTCGCCGTGCACTACCTGGCCGTGCCGCCGGGCCTGTTCGGCGTCGTCGCGGACGGATTGGCCGCAGTGGGGCTGCACGAGTTCTCCCGGCTCGTGGTGGAGAAGCCGTTCGGCCGCGACCTCGACTCGGCCCGGACGCTCGACGCGCTGTTGCGCCGCCACTTCGCGGACGAGCGGATCTTCCGCGTGGACCACTACCTGGGCAAGGAACCGGTCGAGGACCTGCTGGTGCTCCGGTTCGCCAACACCCTGCTCGAACCGATGTGGAACCGCACGTGGGTGGAGCGCATCGAGATCACGATGGCCGAGGACTTCGACGTCGCCGAGCGGGGCTCGTTCTACGACTCGGTGGGCGCGGTCCGCGACGTCGTGCAGAACCACCTGCTCCAGGTGCTCGCCTACCTGACGATGGACGCCCCGCACACCGACGCAGCCCACGACCAGCACGACGCCAAGAACCACCTCCTGCGTGCCGTACGTCCCGTGGACCCCGCCGAGGTCGTGCGCGGGCAGTACATCGGTTACCGGGACGCGGCCGGTGTCGCCGCGGGCTCGACGACCGAGACCTACGTGGCACTGACCCTGCACATCGACAACTGGCGCTGGAGCGGCGTGCCCGTGCACATCCGGGCGGGCAAGGCGCTGCCACGCACCGTGGTGGACGTCGTGGTGGTCCTTCGAGAGCCGCCACGGATGTTGTTCACCGGGACGGACGGGGCGCCGCCGCCCAACCGGATCCGGCTGTGCCTGCAGCCCGACGCCGGTGTCACCTTCCACATCCTCGCAAAGCGGCCCGGCGGCGACGACGTGGCGACCGAGCTGCCCGTGTCGGTGGACTTCCGCCGGATGCTCGGCCCGGTCCACGCGCCCTACGAACGCGTCTTCGAGGATGCGCTGGCCGGCAACCCCGCGCACTTCGCCCGGCTGGACAACCTGGAGCAGGCCTGGCGGATCGTCGGACCGATCCTGGACGTGGGCACGGAGCCCCTGCCGTACGTCCCCGGCACGTGGGGCCCCACCCATGATCGTTCGTGACCGGCTGCCGGCGGCAGCGACTGGGCGTCAAGGACCCCTGAAGCGCCCTGGCTCGCCGAATGACCGGCAGCTGAGGGCGCCTGCCGGGAAGTGATCGACCACCTCAGCCGCACCCGCATTCCCGGGGCACTCGCGCGTGCCCATCCGAGCCCGCGCACCTCCGCAAAGCTCAGCATCACGTCGCGCATGCGCTCCTGAACCGTCCGGTGCTTCCCGGACGTCATCTCATTCATGGCGATTCGCTCCGGGGTGAGTGCCCGGCGCATCGGCACCGATTCGTGCCGATCGCGCCTCCCCTGCGCCTCTTGCGTGGGTTGCCCCGGGATGTGACCGGGGACCGACACGGGCGCGACCAAGGGCTCACCCCACGAAAGTGCACACGTGCCCTTCTCGTCACATGAAGGAGAACGCGATGATCTGCGGACGATGTGGATGGTTCATTCCCACTGACTGCACATGCCGCCGAGTCGACGACCCGGCCACGATGGCCCGACTGCGGGGCATCGTCGACCAGCGTCATCGTGATTCAGCAGCCCGAGCGAACAGATCGGGGTGGGCTGTCGAGCCACGGCTCGAGATGAGACCGGCCCCGCTCGTTCCGGCTACCACACCCGGTATCGCGCCGCTGTCGCGTAGGCCTGCGTCGGATCCACCGTCACGTCGAGCGTGAGGGTCCAGATCCCCGGAAGCGGCACGACGGTGTTGGTGCTGTGCCACCGCGACGTATCGCCCGGGTCGTTCACCAGCCTGACGCCCAAAGCGGCGACGCTCGCGGTGGACAGGTTCGCGGTGATCGCCTGTACCGGGACCGGCCTGCCGGCGGCGTCGGTGACGTCGAGCTCGAGGTCCTGCCTGCCCCGCCGCGTGTCGTCGACGTGAACGTGCACGACGTCCGCGCGCAGCGGTGCGTCGACGTCGACCGGCGGCCCGTAGGTGGTGGAGGCCGGGGGCTCCGACACGAGCACCGCGGTGACGGCCAGCACGACGACGGCGAGTGCCGCCTCGATGCGCACGCTGCGCCGGATGACGGTGAACACGTCGCCACCGGCGAAGCGCTCGTCGCCCGTGCCGTTCACGGCGGTGGCCAGAACGCGGCGCTGTGCCAGCACGGCGGCGACGAGCATCGCGGCGATGACGCCGAGCTTGATCAGCAGCACGGCACCGTAACCGGTGGACCACAGCGCCTGTACGGGGTCGACCTGGCGCGAGGCCTGGAACTCTCCGGTCACCACCAGGCACGCGACGCAGCTGTAGGCGATGTACGACCAGCGCTTCATCACGGCGGAGTGGAGCTGACGCCCGCCCCGCCGGGCGAACGGCACAACGACAGTGACGAGGACCGCGAGGCCACCCAGCCAGACCGCCATCGCAGCCAGATGCAGGATCGCGGAGATCAACGCGAGCGGGACGTCGGGACCGACGGACTCGTGCCCGGTCAACGCGACGGAGACCAGGAGCGCCAGCGCCGCCACCGCACCGGTCACGGCATGTCCCAGGCGTCGCAGTCGCACCAGCGAGGCGCTGGTCAGCAGGGGGATCACCAGGACGAGCAGCACCAGCCGGGCGATCAGCTCCTGCCCGAAGGCACTGCCCAGCGTCTCGCCTGCGCCTGCGAGCCGGAGCACAGCGGGCCAGCTGCCGTCCTCCGCCCGTGCCCCCTGGAGCAGGAACGCGACCAGGGTGCCCACCACCATCAGCAGCCACCCGCACCACAAGGTCAGGCGCGTGCGGCGCGCGGTGATCACCCATGGCCACAACCACGCCGCCGCGGCGCCGACCCCGATCAACAGGACGATCCCCAGGTAGAGCACGCCCTGCGCCACATCGGCGGTGACGTCCAGAGCGCGCGTCCGGTCCGGGGGCGGTGCGGGCGCGGCCGAGGGGTCCACGCCGATGCCGAAGGTGATCGAGCCGCCGACGATGTGCGTGTCCGCCGACACCACGCGCCAGGTCGCGGAGTACGTCCCGGCGGACAGGCCCGGCCGGAGCGGCAGCATGATCGTCGTGCCGTCGGCGGACTGTCGCAGCTGCCCGGTGTCGACCCGCTCCCCGGTGCCGGAGATGACCTCGTCGGACGCCGGGATGGGCTGGACGGCCTCGTCGAACGTCAGCGACACCTCGGTCGGCTCGCTGTCGACCCTGGCGCCGTCCCGGGGTGAGCTGCCGTCCAGCACCGCGTGCGCGCTCGCCGGACCCGCCAGTCCGACGAGGGCGACGACGGACAACAGCGTGGCGAGGACCAGGGTGAGGAGCCTCGAACCCACGTGGGACGCCCGGATCACGACCCCGCCGTGGTCCTACGCCTGGTCAGGGCGAGCGCCAGGGCAGCGGCGCTGATCACCAGGGCGACGATGCCGAGGACCAGTCCCGCGATGCCCGTCCACGAGCTTCCCGACGAGCTCTCCTGCCCGGTCGTCCCGGTGGTCATCCCGGCCATGCTCACGCCCGCGGCGGACGTGCCGGACCCGGCGGGCGAGAGGTTCAGCACCGGTGCCGGATGGGCCGGTTCGGTGGTTCCGTCGGCCGACTGTTCGTCCCAGTTCACCGTGGTGCCGTCGCTGTAGGTCTGCAGCGCCCCGAACGACACCGTGGACGCCTTGGGGAACGGGCCCACCGACAGGTTGAACATGTCGAACTGTCCCGGCGGGATGGCCGACGCGGGGCTCGTCGCCTTGAAGTCGACCTGCGAGACGTACTGGGTGATCGTCGACCCGTCCTCGCCCGGCACCGGGTGGGCGAGGGGCTTCTTCTCGACCGTCGCGGTCCAGCCGGCCTTCGGCTGGGTGTCCACCGAGGTGAACGGCGTGTTCGCGGGGAAGGTGATCTGCAACCCGGTGGTCGACGCGGTGGCCGACTCGGTGGGCACCCGGAAGGTCACCACCCCGGAGCCGGCCTGGACCGCGTCGGTGCCGGACACCTTCACGTGCGCCGATGCCGGCACGGCGAAGACCAGGGTGGCCACCACTGCTCCGAGCCCGGCGAGACCCGCCCGAAGCGCCCACCGGCGCCTCCGGACCTCGACGCCGGCCACCGAGTCACTCATTTCCCCACCTCTCGTTCCGGTCCACCGCAGACGGCTAGGCCATCTCGGCAAACGTGACCGCCATCGCGGCCGCCATCAGGCCACCGATCACCACCGCCGTCATCGACGTGCCGGTTCCCGCTCGGCGGAAAAAGACGGGACGCAGTCCGTGCGCCACCAGTCGAATCGCCGCGGCACAGAACACGATCGCGAGAAGGACACACGGCGGCTTGGTCCATATCGGCAGCCCGGACATCGCATCCATTCCACCCGAGCCCGGCACCGGCATGGTCATTCCCGACATGCTCATTCCAGCCATTGAGGTCATTTCGTCGGACGACATCTGGCCGGAGTCGGAAATCGCGGACGCCGGGGGCGGCATGGTGGACATCACCACGCCCATCCAGACCATGGATCCCATCATCATCGCGTGGTACCAGGCGTCGTGGCCGCTCGCGACCGGCACACCGGCCGCCGGGCCGGCGAACAGTGCCTCCGCGACGAACCACAACATCGCGCCGGTGAAGACCGTCACGTACAGCATGATCGGAACCGCCGCACTCCAGAGCATCGCGATCATCGCGATTCCCATGAGCGCGTGCAGGCCCGCGCCGAGGGTGGACCCCAACCGGGGCCGAGTCCTCCACTGCCCGGCAACACGAGCGATGTAGTACCCGGCGGCGACGGCGAATGCCGCCGACAGAATCCACCGGGCAACCTGGTCGGTCATCACTCTCGCTGATCCCCTCCCCCGAACATGCCGCTCTACTGGTCCGCGGTTGTGCCCGCGCGGTTCCGCGCAATGGGCCACGTCACACACCCCGAGCTCGACGACATGGACACGTGTCGCTGTTCCGCGGGCCGCCGAACAGCCTTATGCGTCCAGGACACGACAGGGGGTCGTTATGTGACGTGCGACAGATGTGACGAGCACCGGCTCCGGGAACCAAGCGGGTCGCGGCGACGACTATGGATGTCGACGCACGCACCAGCGCGCAACGACCCGAGGGCGGAGGTGGGGCACGACCGTGATCGACGATGCGCCGAGCTGGGGGGCGGCACTGGCGCTCTGGCGGTTCTCCCCCGTGGTCGACCTGCTCCTCGCGCTCGCGACGGTGGGCTACCTGCTGCTCGTGCGCCGCTGCGGTTCCGGGGACGGCCCCGGCTGGCCGTGGTCGCGCACAGCCGCGTTCCTCGTCGCCGTCGCTGCGCTCGTGGTGGCGCTGGACGGCCCGGTGGCGGCCTTCTCCGACGTGCTGTTCTGGGTGCACATGGTGCAGCACCTGATGCTGATCATGGTCGCGCCGGTGCTGCTCGTCTGGGCCCAGCCGTGGCGCCTCGTGCACACGGCAGGAGGCCCCCGGGCACGCGACGCCGTGGACCGCGTGGTCCGCAGCCGGGTCGCGCGCTGGCTGACCGCGCCGCTCCTCGGCCTCGGGCTCTATGCGGCCGTGGTCATCCTGACCCACCTCACCGGCTTCCAGCAGATCTCGGCCACCCAGCCCCCGGTCCGGGCGGTCGAGCTCGTTCTCTACCTGGTCAGCGGCTACCTGCTGTTCCTGCCGCTCGCGGGGTCGGAGATGAGCCCGTGGTCGCCGCCGCACCTTCTGCGGTTCGTGCTGCTGGCGTTGAGCATGGGCGTCGACACGCTCACCGGCGTGGTCCTGATGCTGACCCCGCGGCCCCTCGCGAGCGCCTACGCAGCCGCCCACCCGGGGTGGGGACCGAGCGCCCTGGCCGACCAGGAGGTCGCAGGCGCGATCATGTGGTTCGGCGGGGACGTCCTGATGCTCGTACTGATGATCGCGATCGCGGTGCGCTGGGGCCGGGCACGCGACCAGGACCAGGGCTTCGGCACCTGGATCGAGGGCGTGCGGCACCGCACGCTGCTCGGCACCGCGGCGACCGACGTCGACCACGTGGACGACGACGAGAGCGCGCTGCGGGCCTACAACGAGGCGCTGGCGGCCCTGCATGCCCGCACCTCCGGAGACAAGGGAGATCGGCCGTGACGGCGGACGCAGCAGCCGAGGTCAGCGCCGGCCCGGTCGGCGAACTACGGCAGTACGAGATTCTCGTCGGCGGGATGACGTGCGCGGCCTGCGCCGCCCGCGTCGAGCGCCGGCTGAACAAGCTCGACGCCGTGCAGGCCACCGTCAACTACGCCACCGAGCGGGCGCGCGTGCTGTGCCGGGACGGCGTCGACCCGCGCACGCTGGTGGAGCAGGTGGAGCGGGCCGGGTACACGGCACGTCGGATCGACGACCTCGCCGCCGCGGGCGACGACGACAGCGACCACGAGCGCCGGGTCGCCGACCTGCGACGTCGGCTCGCGGTGGCCGCTGTGCTGGCCGTGCCGATCTGCGACCTGTCGCTGGCCCTGTCGCTGTTCGGTGAGCTGCGCTTCCCGGGCTGGCAGTGGGTGCTGCTCGTGCTGGCCGCCCCCGTGGTCGCGTGGTGCGCATTGCCCTTCCACCGGGCAGCGCTAGCCGGGGCACGCCACGGTGCGGCCTCCATGGACACCCTCGTCTCGGTCGGGATCCTCGCCGCCTCCGTGTGGTCGCTGTGGGTCATGGTCGCCGACCGCGACGTCACGCCCGGCCTGGGCCAGGGCCTGTCCGTGCTGTCGGGCAGCGACCACGCCCTCTACCTCGACGTCGCCGCGGGCGTCACCACCTTCCTGCTCGCGGGCCGCTACTTCGAGGCGCGGGCGAAGCGGTCCGCCGGATCCGCGCTGCGGGCGCTGCTGGCGATGGGCGCCAAGGACGTCGAGGTGCTGCGCGACGGCGAGGCGCGCCGTATCCCGGTCTCGGAGCTGGAGGTGGGCGACACGTTCACCCTCCGGCCGGGCGAGATCGTCGCCACCGACGCCGTCGTGATCGACGGCAGCTCGGCCCTCGACCTCAGCATGGTCACCGGCGAGCCCGTGCCACAGGAGGTCGTCCCCGGCACCGCGGTCGTCGGCGGCGCGGTGAACTCCGGTGGACGGCTCGTGCTGCGTGCCACCCGGGTCGGGGCCGACACCCAGCTCGCGCGGATGGCGCGACTCGTCCAGCGGGCGCAGGAGGGCAAGGCAGGCGCGCAGCGGCTGGCCGACCGCGTTGCCGGGGTGTTCGTGCCCGCGGTGCTTGCCCTCGCCGTGCTCACCCTGATCGGCTGGCTCCTCACCGGGCACCCGGTCGGGCTGGCGGTCACCGCGGCGGTGGCCGTGCTCATCGTGGCCTGCCCGTGCGCACTGGGCCTCGCCACGCCCACCGCGGTGCTGGTCGGCACCGGCCGCGGCGCCCAGCTCGGCGTGTTCATCAAGGGCCCGCAAGCGCTGGAGGCCACCCGCGTCGTGGACACGATCGTCCTCGACAAGACCGGCACCCTGACCGAGGGGCGCATGCGGCTCGTCGACGTCCGCACCGCTCCCGGCGTCACGCGCTCGCGGCTGCTCGCCATGGCGGGCGCGGTCGAGGCGGCGTCGGAGCATCCGATCGCGGCGGCGGTCACCACGGCGGCCACGGCCGAGCTCGGGACCCTTCCCGCCGTCACCGAGTTCGCGGCCCAGCCGGGTCTGGGCGCCCACGGGCTCGTCGACGGCGAGCGGGTGGTCGTCGGCCGAGCGAAGCAGTTCGCCGAGCACGGGCTGCGCGTGCCGGAGGACGTGGAGGCCGCCCGCGACGAGCTCGAGACGCGCGGCGTCACGGTCGTCCTGGTCGGCTGGGGCGACGCGGCACAGGGCCTGCTCGCCGTGGCCGACACGCTGCGGTCGACGAGCGTGGCCGCGGTCGCGGCGTTGCGGCGGCTGGGGCTGCACCCGGTCCTCGTCACCGGTGACAACGCTCGCACGGCGGCCACCGTCGCCGCCGAGGTGGGCATCGACGACGTGGTCGCCGAGGCGCTGCCCGAGGGCAAGGTCGAGGTGATCCGGAAGCTCCAGCAGCAGGGCCGGAGCGTCGCCGTCGTCGGTGACGGGGTCAACGACGCCGCGGCGCTCGCGGCGGCCGACCTCGGCATGGCCGTGGGCGACGGCACCGACGCCGCGATCGAGGCCGCCGACATCGTCCTCGGCCGCGAGGACCTGCTCGTCGTCGCCGACGCCGTGGAACTCGCTCGCCGCACCCACCGCACCATCCGCGGCAACCTCTGGTGGGCGTTCGGGTACAACACCGCCGCTCTGCCGCTGGCGGTGCTGGGCCTGGTCAGCCCGCTCATCGCCGCTGCGGCGATGGCCCTGTCGTCGGTGTTCGTCGTGTCGCACAGCCTGCGTCTGCGGCGCTTCCGGCCCACCGCGGGTGGCACGCTGTGACGACGTCCGACCGGCATCGCGTGACGACGCGGGATCGGCCCGGCGTGATCATCCCGGATCAGCGCGGCGCGGCGATGCCGGGCGGGTCCATGCGGGCGGCTCTGATCCTCGGGGTGGCGGTCTCGGCCGTGCTCACCGGCGCACTGCTCGCTGCGCTCGCTCCCAGCGTCGCCGTGCAGTACGGGCTGCCGGACCTGGGCCCGATCGTGGACGCCGGGCTGCCGGCCGCCCGGGTCGTCGCGGTGGGCGCGGCCGCGCTGAGCATCGGGAACCTGCTGCTCGCGGCGGTGCTGGCCCCCGGGGACGTGCACGGTGTCGTCTCTCCCAGCGGCTACGCGGGCCTGCGGGCCGCGGCACGCTGGGCGCTCGTGCAGGCCGTGGCGTCTGCCGTGGTCACGGGGTTGCTCGTCGCGGAGAACAGTGGCGTCCCACCGCAGACGCTGGCGGGCCGTCTCGACGTGCTCGTCGTCGGCGTCGGTCAGATCCAGCAGGCGGGCGGCTGGGCGGTCTCGGCTCTCGCCGCGCTCGCCGTCGCGGTGCTCGCGGCCCTCGCGCTGTCGTGGCGCAGCGCCGTGGGGCTGTTCGTGCTGGCCATGGCCGCGCTGCTGCCCGTCACCCTGACGGCCGCCACGAACGCCGAACGCTCCCACGACATCGCCGGCGACGCGGTCACCCTCCACGTGCTCGCCGCCGTGCTGTGGCTGGGCAGTACAGCCGCCACCGCGGTGCACCTTGCGCGGCGCGGTCCGGCCGCCGACGTCGTGCTGCGCCGCCATCGCACCGTCGCCCACGGTGCGCTCGTCGTGGTCGCCGCATCCGGCGTCGTGTCGGCCGCGTACGCGCTCGCGCCGTCCGACGTGTTCACGAGCGGGTACGGGTGGCTGGCCGTGGTCGGAGTGCTGGCGGTGCCGCTGCTCGCACTCGCCACGCACCGGCTCGCTGCGGTCGGGCCGGGGATCGCCGGGCGGCGGGCGGCGCTGCGGGTCGTCGCCGTGGAACTGGTGCTGCTCGCACTCGCCTTCGCGACCGGCACGGCGTTGACGCGGGTGCCGCCGCCGAGCGAGACCGGCTACGAGGCCACCCGGTACGTCTACCTGATCGGTTACGACCTCCCCGCACACCTCACCGCGGCCGATCTCGCCATGCGCTGGCGGCCGGACCTGGTGTTCGGCCCGCTCGCCGTGCTCGGGGCGGTCGCCTACCTGATCGGGGTGCGCCGGCTGCGCCGGGCCGGCGGCGAATGGCCCGCCGGGCGCACGGTCGCGTGGCTGGCCGGCTGCGTCACCGTGCTGGTCGCCACCTGCTCCGGCATCGCCACGTACGGCGCGGCCGTGTTCAGCGTCCACATGGTGGAGCACATGCTGCTCGCCACCCTCGCGCCGGTGCTGCTCGTCCTCGGCCACGGCGTGACTCTCGCCCTACGGGTGGCGGAGCCCGGCCCGGCCGCCCGTCTCCTCGGGATCCTCGACAGTCCGGGGGTCCGGTTCGTTCGCCACCCTGTGGTCGGCTGGCTGGCGGTCGCGGCCACGCTCTTCGGGCTCTACCCCACCGGGTTGTACGCCGCGATCGTGCAGGAGCACTGGGCGCACCTCGCGATGAACGTCGCGTTCTTCGTCACCGGCCTCGCGCTGTTCTGGCCTGTCCTCGGCCGTAGCCTGCCCAGCCGCGCTCTCCCTGCGATCGCGCGCATCGTCATGGTGTTCGCGGTGATGGCGCTGCACGCAGGGTTCTCGGTGTGGCTGCTCGGCCTGTCCGCGCCCGTGGCCGGCGGCTTCTACGGCGCGCTGCAACTGCCGTACGTCCCGAACCTGCTCGCCGACCAGCGGCTCGGCGCGGTGCTGGCGTGGGTGCTCGCGGAGCTCCCGGTGATCCTCGCGGTGCTTGCTCTCGTCGCCCGCTGGGCCCGCGACGACCGCGCTCCCCGCACCGAGCCCGAGACGTCCTACCCGGACCGGTTCCGGCACCAGCGGCTGGAACGGTTCGTGGCCCGCGAACCCGGCTGACGCACACGAGAACCCCGTCGGCGCTCTACGTCTGGCTACTCGGGATCAGCCCCGATGAGGCGCAGCGGCAGTGTCTCGAAACCGCGCAGCGAGTTGATGAGCACCCTGCGGGCGGCGACCCGTCGCCGCAACAGGGCCGCAACAGGGATGCCGAGCCGAGAGTCGCCGTCCTGTCCGAGGCGTGGTCGGGAACTCGTGATCATCATTTCGGGCCCCGCTGCAGGGCATGACCCGGTTCTCGACCCCGAACCGGTGATCATGGGGACGGAGAGTCGGCCCCGGCGGCGCAGCTCGCGGTCGCCGCTGCATAGTTGCCGAGCAGCCACCCGCGGATCTCGGCCCCGTGGGCGCCGAGCGCGGGCGGCGGCAGGCGGTAGGACGCAGCCGTGTCAGTTCCCGTGCCGGGTGACAATCGTGCCGAGCTGCGGGCTGTCGCCGGGTTCGGTCCAGGTGCCCAGAAGGTCCAGAGCATGCCGTGCGGGCGACGCCGGTGCGGCGAGGAAGACGATCAGCATCTGGTCGGGATCGCCGGGGAAGGTCATCGCCTCCGTCTCCAGGTGGATCTCCCCGACCTGGCCACCTTCGACGAGCACGGGCGACCGACCCGGATCACGAGCTTCTTCAACAGCATGCTCCCGTTCACCACGTTGCGGGAGCGCGCAAAGCTGGCCTTCGACGATCTGCCTGCCGAGGCCTGGGACGTGCCTCGCCTACCGGCTGACACCGGCGAGTATTCGGCCAAGCCCAACTTCGCGTACAGCCCGGCACTCAGTTTCGACAGTCCGGTCCTCCGCAAGAACGTTTCTCCCGAGCCGGTGTCGAGCCGGGTTCTCGGACACGCGACCTCGGTCTACGGGGCGAGGCAGTGGAACGAGTTCAGCCTGGTCCGCGGCGAAAAGCGCATCGGCTACTTCGACGGCGACATCAAGGGGCGGCCGGTGTCGATCGCGTGCGTCCTGAGGTTCGACGAGGGCAACCTGGCTGACATCACCGCTTGTGCGCGGCCCTGGTCGGCGGCCCTGGCGATCTATTCCCGCATCAAGGGACGGCTCGGCGAGGAACTCGGCCCCGAGTACTTCTGGGCGGCACAGCCGGACTACGAGTCCTATCTCTGAGCCCCGCGGTGCCATCTAGCGGCTACACGCTCGTGTAGCGTACTGTCCGTGCGTACAGCAAGTCGTTCGCGCGTGCAGGGGGAAGTGTGGCGTCACCGGGAATCGATCCTGCGGACCTGACCGCACGCGCTCGCATCAGGGACGCCGCGCTGCTGCACTTCGGTGAGCACGGGTTCGACCGGGCCACGATCCGTGGGATCGCCGAGACGGCAGGCGTGTCGTCCGGGCTGGTACGCCACCACTTCGGCTCGAAGCAGGCCCTGCGCGAGGCGTGCGACGCGCACCTGGCATCGGTGATCCGCCGGCTCAACGACCAGGTCCGGTCCGACTACACGACCAGCCGCGTCAACCACGTGGCCGGCGCCCGCGCTGCGATGGCGCCCTACCAGCGCTATATGGCGCGTGCCCTGGCGGAGGGATCCGCTACGGCGCTGTTCGACGTGATGGTCGAGCTGAGCGAGCAATGGCTCGCGGAGGCCGACGCCGCCCGGCCCGATCCTCCCGGCGTCGATCGCCACACGCGAGCCGCGGTGATCACCGCGATGGCCTTGTCCGTCCCCGTCCTGCACGAGCACCTGTCGCGCGCCATCGGCGTCGAGGTGTTCAGCCCGGACGGCGACCTGCTGCTCGCGCGCACGCTGATCGACATCTACTCCCACGCCATGCTGAGCACGGAGGACGCGGCCAAGATCCTGGCCGCTCTCCCCGAGCCCCGGAACACCTGAGAACCACCACCACAGCCAAGGGGGGCACGTGGAAAGGATCATTCGAAGTTTCGAGGAACTGGGCCGCGACGACGTGGACGTCGCCGGCGGCAAGGGCGCGAACCTCGGCGAGCTCACACGGGCCGGGCTGCCCGTGCCGCCGGGGTTCGTGCTGACCACGACGGCATACCGCGAGTTCGTCGCGTCGAGCGGGATCGGCGACCAGGTGCTCGGCCTCGCCGCGTTGCCCGCTGACGCGGAGCCCGGAGCGTACGAGGAGCCGTCGGCACGCATCCGCGAGCTGTTCCGCTCGGCGGCGGTGCCCGACGCGGTGGCGAAGGAGGTGCTCGACGCCCGGTTGCTGCTCGGTGACGCACCGGTCGCTGTCCGCTCGTCGGCCACCGCCGAGGATCTCGAGGGCGCGAGCTTCGCAGGCCAGCAGGACACCTACCTCAACGTCCGCGGCACCGACGCGCTGCTGGTGGCCGTCCGGGACTGCTGGGCGTCGCTCTGGACGGCGCGGGCGATGGCCTACCGGGCACGCCAGGGCATCGACCCGTCCGCCGTGGCTCTCGCCGTCGTCGTGCAGCGGATGGTCGACGCCGACGCGGCCGGGGTCATGTTCACGGCCAACCCCACCAACGGACGGCGCAACGAGACGGTGGTCTCGGCCGCGTGGGGCCTCGGCGAGTCCGTCGTCAGCGGTTCGGTGACCACCGATGACGTCGTCGTGGAGATGCCGAGCGGTCGGGTGCGCTCCCGCACCACGGCGGAGAAGGCGGTGATGACCGTCGCCACCGAGCAGGGCACCGAGGAGCACGCCGTGCCGGCGGCGCAGCGCGCCCGCCAGGTGCTCGACGACGACGATGCCGCCGCCCTGGCCCGGCTGGGCGCTCGGATCCAGGACCATTTCGGCGCGCCACAGGACGTCGAGTGGGCGCGGGCGGGCAGCGAGGTCTGGATCGTGCAGGCCCGGCCGATCACGGCGCTCCCCGAGCCGGAGGCCGACGCGCCCACCGACTGGTCGGTGCCGGACCCCAAGATCGCCTACTACATGCGAGCGAGCATCGTCGAGCAGCTGCCCGACCCGCTCTCGCCACTCTTCGCCGACCTCGTCGACTCCTCGGTCACGCGGTCCCTGCAGGCCCTCTTCCGCGAGTTCCTCGGTGCGGACGTGGTGCGCGACGGCGACGTCAGCATGCCCACGATCAACGGCTACGCCTACTACCGGTACACCCGCGCGGGGCTCACGCGGCTCATGCTGCGCAGCCCGGCGGTCCTCAAGGTCCTGACGACGTCCGGCAACAAGGGCGCGCAAGCACGGTGGCGCATGTACTCCCACCCGCGCTACCAGCAGGTCGTCGAGCGCTGGAACGCGCGACAGCTGGACGGGCTCACCGTGCCCGAACTGCTGGCGGGCGTCGGCGAGCTGCTCGACGCTGGCACGGAGTACTACACGGCGGTGCAGACGATCATCCCGATCGCCGCCGGCAGCGAGGTGACCTTCACGCAGTTCTACGAGCGGCTCGTCCGCAGGGCCGGGGACCCACCTGCCGCGACGTTCCTGCTCGGCTTCGACAGCGCGCCGATCCGGGCGGAGAAGTCGCTCTACGACCTCGGGACGTGGGTCCGCGAGCACCCGGGCCTCGCGGAGTACCTGCGCACGACGGCGTCGCCGGACGTGGTTGCTCTGCTCGACGGCGGCGGAACACCCCCCGGCGTGGAAGCGGCGACCTGGCAGGACTGGCGGAGCCGGTTCCAGGCGCACCTCGACCGCTACGGGCACACCGTCTACAACCTCGATTTCCGCAACGCCGTGCCGGCCGACGACCCCGCCCCGCTGCTGGACACGCTCCGCTTCTACCTGGGCCGGTTCGATTCGTCGTCGGCCGGCGCGCCGAGCGGCGGTGGCCCCGACCCGTACGAGCGGCAGCGCCGCACCAGCGCGCGCCGTGAGGAGGCGACGGCGGCCGTGCTCGCGCGGCTGGACGCGCCGCGGCGCGCCACGTTCACCCGGCTGCTCCGGTGGGCGCAGGGCATCGCACCGGTCCGCGAGGACGCGCTCGCCGACATCGGCCTGGCCTGGCCGCAGCTGCGCCGGATGCTGCGCGAGCTGGGCGAGCGGCTCGTGGCGGCCGGGACGATCGACCGCGCCGACGACGTGTTCTGGCTACGCCGCGACGAGGTGCTCGGCGAAGCCGCACCGCTCGGCGAGGCCGTCGAGGAGCGCAAGGCCCTCTGGCGCGGGCAGCGGCGGGCCACTCCGCCGCAGATCCTGCCGCAGGGCACCTCGTGGGACCGCTGGGAGAGCCTCATGCCCGCGGCGTCGGCCGACCAGGCGGGCCCGGTCCTGCGCGGCACCGGCGCCAGCGCAGGGCAGGTGACGGCCGCTGCTCGCGTGCTCGGCGGCCCGGAGGACTTCAGCCGGATGAGGCCGGGGGACGTCCTCGTCGCGAGCATCACCACCCCGGCATGGACGTCGCTGTTCGCCATGGCGTCCGGCGTGGTCACCGACGTCGGCGGACCGCTCTCCCACAGTTCGATCGTCGCTCGCGAGTACGGCATCCCGGCCGTGCTCGGCACCGGTGTGGCCACCCGGCGCATCGCGGACGGCTCGCAGATCCGCGTCGACGGCGACGCGGGCACGGTGACCCTGCTCGACGAGGCCGGGGACGACGCAGCACCGCCCGCGGGCGATCGACCGGCGTCCCGGCGGCGACCGGCGCTCGCCGCAGTTGCAGTGGCCGGCGCGGCGGCACTCGTTCTCGCCCGCCGTCGGCGGCGCCGCCGCTGAGCCAGGCCGCACACCCTGACGCTCACCGCACACGTGCACCGTGTGCGGTGAGCGTCGGGTGTGGCGGCTACTTCGTGCGGTACTCGGTGGGCACGTCCTCGAGGATCACGGTCTTCGACTCGAGGTAGGGCAGCAGCCCTTCACGGCCGCCCTCGCGTCCGATCCCGGACTGCTTGAACCCGCCGAAGCCGATGCTGAGCTCCATGCGGAACGCGTTGTGTCCCACGGTGCCGGACCGCAGCTGCCGGGCGACGTGCCGCGCCCGGTCGACGTCGTTGGTGAACACCGAGGCGTTGAGCCCGTAGATCGTGTCGTTCGCGATCGCGACGGCGTCCTCCTCGTCCTCGGCCGGGATCACGGTCAGCACCGGGCCGAAGATCTCCTCGCGCGCGATGGTGGACGAGTTGTCGACGTTCGCGAACACCGTGGGCTCGACGAAGAACCCGCGGTCCAGGTGCTTCGGCCGGCCACCGCCCGTGGCCAGCACCGCTCCCTCCTCGATCCCCTTCGCGATGTAACCCTCCACCCGGTCGCGCTGGCGCCGCATCGCCAGCGGGCCCATCTGGGTGCTGTCGTCGAACGGGTCGCCGACCTGCACCTGCGAGAAGGTCGAGGAGAGCGCCTCGACGAGCTCGTCGTGGCGCTTGCGGGTGACGACGATGCGGGTCAACGACGCGCACACCTGGCCGGTGAGGCGGCACTCGGCACTCGAGAGCACCTCGGCCGCCCGGCCCAGGTCCATGTCGTCGAGGATCACCGCAGCCGACTTCCCGCCCAGCTCGAGCGTGAAGCGTGCGATCCGCTCGCCGCACAGCGAGGCGATGCGCCGCCCCGCCGCCGTCGACCCGGTGAACGCGATCTTGTCGACGCGGGGGTCGCGCACCAGCAGTTCGGAGACCTCGCGATCGGCCGTGACGACGTTGAGCACCCCGGCAGGCAGACCGACCTCCTCGGCGATCTCCGCCATGAGGTAGCCGGCCCCCGGCGCCTCGGGAGAGCACTTCAGCACCACCGTGCACCCGGCGAGCAGCGCGGGAGCGAGCTTGTGCGCGGTGAGCGCCATCGGGGCGTTCCAGGGAATGACCGCCCCGACGACCCCGACGGCCTCACGAACGAGCAGCCCGAACTTGCCGCCGGCCACGGGCTCCCTGGGCGTCTCGAACGGATAGTCCGACGCGAGGTCGGCGTAGAACTCGTAGGTCTTCGGGATGCCGCCGATGCCGGCCCGCGCCGCCGCGTAGAGGATGCCGGACTCGCGCGGCCAGATCTGGCTGGCGTCCTCGGCCCGCCGGCCGATCGCCGCGGCGATCGCCCGCAGGTACCCGGCGCGCTCCTCGTGGGTCATCCGCGGCCAGGGGCCGCTGTCGAAGGCCCTCCGGGCCGCCGCGACGGCCGCCGAGATGTCGGCCTCCCTGGCCTCCGCGACCTGGAAGAACAGCTCCTCGGTGGCCGGCTCGATCACGTCGATCATGGCGCCCGACGAGGGGGCGGCCCACTCTCCGTCGATGAAGAACCGGTCCGGACGCCGCAGCGGCGCCCTCGTGTCACTGGTGACGCTCATGCCCGATCTCCCTCCGGCCAGACATCACCGCTCCTACGGAGCCATCTGGCAATCAGACCCGCATCTGCGGAATCCATCCGAGAGTAGACGGCGTGCGCCCGCCCCGTCAGGACTCAGTCGTGATCACGCAGCGAGCCGGGGCCGACCACCCGCCGAGCCCATCGCGGCCATCCGGGTCGCCGGAGACGAGCCGGGCGGAGTCGTCCACCCGGGAGGACGCCGCCGGGGACGAGGTGCGACCGGACACGTTGGGATGCCGCGTCATGCGGCGCTATGTAGCGTGCCGAAATGGCCAGGGCCACCCGAGACATTCTGCTCGCCACGCTCCATCGCCACCTTCCCGAGATAGCCGATCACGTCTCCGAGGCGGCGCTTGCGGCGATTCCCGCATATGCCGAGTTCGACGAGGACCTCCGGTGCCCCACGAGCCTTGCCGTGCGGAGCTTCATCGAGCATGTGGAGGGGAAGCGCAACGAGATCGACCACTCACTCATCGAGTACGCACGCCAACTCGCCCTGCGCGGCGTCGACGGTGCAACGCTCGCCCATTGGTGGCGGGTCGTGAACCATGAGCTCTGGGTCTGGCTGACCACGAGGTGCCCGACGGAATTCGATCTGCAAGGCGACGGGCTGGCCGTCTGGAACGAGTTGCTCGACATCCACGAGCGTTATGTGGGCGCCAGCATGGATGCCTTCTTCGAAACCCAGAGCGAACTGCGCGCGAGCGAACTCGCATGCCGTCACGCATCGCTCGATGAACTTCTCGACGGTCGGGCGTCGGATCAGACCGCCACCATGCTGAAGGTGCTGGGCATCCGGTCGGAGAAGGTGCTCATCGCCCGGTTCTCGTCCACCGGCACAGGACCGAACGACCCGGCCGAGCCGTCATCGAGGTTCGAGCCGTTGATCCGGGACATCCAGGCACACACCCGTCGCCTGCCGTGGACGGTGTCCGACGGACGCCTGATCCTCTGCCTGCCGCACGACGAACACACAAGGGAGAGCCTTGCGAGGCTTGCGGATCGACTCGAGCCCACCGTGCGCGTCGGCGTCAGCCGGCCGTGGCCCATCACCGGAAACCTCGCGGTACCCAACAGACAGGCCGAGCTTGCTCTCCGGGGAGCCGGCCCGACGACGCGTCTGGTGGACTTCGGCGCGCTCTCGCTCGTGCAGATCGCCGCGCTGCAGGTCGATCTGAAAGCCGAGGACGTTCCCCCTGCGCTCGACACGCTCCTGGCCGAGGACGCCAGGTCAGGCCACGAGTGGGTGCGCACCGCCGAGGCTCTGACGCAGTCCCACGGAAGCATCTCCGGTGCCGCCAGTGCCCTGCAGGTCCACGCGAACACCATCTACTACCGGATCACCGCGGCCCGCAGCGTCAGCGGCCTCGACCTTCGCAACCCGACGGTCCTGGCAGACATCCAGTTCATCCAGGCCTGCCGCACCTTCGGGACCTACGACGGCGCGGGGCCAGTCGCTCCGCCCGACTGACCACGGCAGCCGGGGACGGGGTGGGGGCCTCGTCCCCGGCTGCGTGGTCTCGAACCACGGACGCGACAGCGTCAGTGGCCTCGGCTACGGGGAAAGGGACCCAGGAACCTCATCCCGGGCACGAGAAAGGAGCTCTTCAGCGGTGTCGAGCATCCGGCCCGTGTCGGTGAACCACTTCTGGAGATTGAGATCGATGATGACCTCGTCCGCGCCGAGCGCGATCGCTGTGGCGATGTCCTCGACAACCTCGTCGAAGGTGCCGATGAACGGCACGCGATCCCGGCCCTGCGGCTGCGGAGTGAACGTGACGTTCCCGACGACGATGTGCTCCATACGGTCCACATCACGGCCGTGCTGGGCGGCCAGGTCACGGATCTCGTTCCAGGTCCGGGCGGTGGCCTCGAGCCCGCCCGCGTCCGCGACCGACAACCAGCCGTCGGACCGTGTGGCGATGCGCTTCAGTGTCGACGCCGTCGCGCCTCCCCCGAACATCACCGGGATCTTCGAAACCGGCTTGGGCAGCACGAGGGCGTTCTCGATGACGGCGCGCCTACCCCGGTAGGTGACCGGGTCCGGGCCCCAGACCGCGTCGAACACGTCCAGCAGCTCGTCCACGAAACGGCCGCGGTCCGCCCGCGTGGTCCCGGTCGCCTGCAGCTCGTCGGTGGACCAGCCGCTGCCGAGACCGGCGATCAGCCGGCCGCCGCTGATCTGGTCGATCGTGGCCAGGCTCTTGGCCAGCTGGAAGGGTGCGTGCGCAGGGGCCACCAGCACGGCGGTGCCCAGCCGCGCCTTCGTCGTGACGACCGCGGCGGCCGTGAGCACGGCCAGTGGGTCCGCGGCCTGTTGCTGGGACTCCTGCCAGGGCTGGCCGAAGTAGCTCTCCCTGGGCTCGATCGGAAAGAGCACCCGCTCATACGTCCACAGACTCGTGTAGCCCGCGGCCTCGGCCCTCCGGGCCGCCTTGACGATGTCGTTCTGCAGGTTCACTCCCGTGCGCTGCGGGAGCCGAAGGCCTAATTTCATCGGTCGCTTCACTCTCCGGTCCGGTCTCGGACGCTTGTCAGGCAATCTGCAACGTGGTGACCACGGGTACGGCTCGGACCAGCGTGTCTCGTATGGGCGAGCGGCGTTCGACCACGGCGATCAGCTCGCGAATCTCCTCGGGGGCGTGCCCCGGCGCATCCAGCGTCACCTGCACGCGTACCTCGCTCGCCCCGACCGGCGCATCGGATGCGAGCCCCAGGAAACCCCGGAGGTCGAAGTCGACCTCGACCTCCACCGACATCGAACGGACGCCGATTCCCAGGGCTGTCGCATTCGTGACCAGCGTCGCTGTGTAGCAACCGGCGAGGGCCTGCGCGACGTACTCGCCGGGCGAAGCGGCGGTGTCCGCGCCGAGCAGCGAGGTCGGCTCGTCGCTGGACATCGTGAACCGCCCGGTCCGCGACGCGTCGGTCGCATCACCCTGGCGAAGCTTTCCGGTCGTGGAGTCGATCCGAAACCCACCAGCCCACTGACCCGCGACCGCGAATGTGACCCGGGCCAGTCCCGGATCATTACGTACGGCATCGGTGGTGGCCTCGACGGCCTGCCGATCGATCATTTCATGTTCGCCCATGGTGTCCTTCTCGTTCGCGGTCGGGGAACCTTTCACCACAACTCTGCTAGCGGGCTGAATTGACGTCACTGGAGACCGTCCAAGAATTTTCTCCGCCAGACTGTGGGATCACACTGTCCGGTTTCGGAGGCGGGACGCTGTGCCGGCGCCCGGAACCCGGCGAGCCAGCGCTGGCCGCGAATGTGACCGCTCCGGCAGTCTGACAGCGGGGGACCGCCGCACCGGAGGGGATTACATGGTCGTCGATTCGGTCAGGGAGCGCTGGGAGACATTTTCCCGATCACCGTTCCTTCCGGGCACGGTGATCATTTTTGTCGCCGCCATCGCGGCAGGCCTGTTCGCCGGTGCATACACCTACGCGATGGCCGATCCGACCCCGCACGACATTCCCATCGCCGTCACGGGCACCTCGACCTCCGAGGCCACGCACGTCGCGTTCGTCGAAGGCATGGACCGGGCAACCGGCGCCTCACTGCGCCTGCAGCAGTACGACTCCTACGAGCAGGCCCGGGAGGCCGTCGACCGGCAGGAGGTCTTCGCCATCCTGCAGCTGCGGCCGGAGGGTCCCGAGCTGGACGTGTCCAGCGCCTCGGGTGCCACCGTCGCGCAGCTGCTGGCGCAGGTCACACCCGCGGTCAGCGCGTCCGTGGGCGCCCACTTGACCGTGCGGGACATCAACCCTCTGCAGCCGGGCGATCCGCACGGACTGGCCATCTTCTACATCACGTTGGCCTCGGTGGTGGTGGGCTTCGTGGGAGCGACCCAGCTCACCGTGCACGCGGCCCGCTTGGGGCCCGGACAGACGCTGGCCTTCACCGCGGGCTATGCCGTACTGGGCGGACTGGCGATCATCGCGCTCGTCGACTGGGTGCTGGGAACCCTGCGGCTGCCGCTCCCCGAGTCCTGGCTGATCCTGTCGCTGACGATGTTCACCTGCGGCGTGGTCTTCCACATGTTCACCTCCCTGATCGGGCGGTGGGCGATCGCGCCGACGTGGGTCCTGCTGGTGATGCTCGGCAACGCCTCGTCCGGCGGTGCGGTGGCCTGGCCGCTGCTGCCGTCGCTGTTCGCCGCCGTGGGCCAGTGGCTGCCACCCGGCGCCGCGGTGAACGCCCAGCACACGGCCATCTACTTCGGCGCGAACCAACACGCGTTCCCCTTCATCGTCCTCATCGTGTGGGCGGCTGTGTGCTCCGCTGTGTTCGTGTACCGCTGCCACCGAAAGCAAGCGCAGAGGGGTTGACGTCAGGCATGCATATCGCCGTCGCCGTCGTGGTGGGGCTGGCCGGCGCGGCCTGTGTCCTGCTGACACTGGTCTCGGCCGTGAAGACCGTGGTCGTCCCCCGCGCCACCCCCGTCCTGATCACCCGGTGCGTGTTCGCCGGAGCACTCGCGTTCTTCACCCTCGCGCTCCGGCGCCGCCGCGACTACCTGTCCCGTGACCGGGTCATGGCCCTGTACGCACCCTTCGGCCTGCTGGCGCTTCCCGTGGTGTGGCTCGCGCTCGTCGCTGTCGGTTTCATGGCGATCTACTGGGCGTTGGGCGCGCACCCGCTCTGGGAGGCGTTCCTGGAGAGCGGCTCCTCCCTCCTCACGCTCGGCTTCCGCACGCCCGCCGACACGGTCGGTGCGATCCTGACGTTCTCCGAGGCGATTCTCGGGCTGGGCCTGCTCGCGCTGGTGGTGTCCTACCTTCCGTCCACGTACTCCTCGTTCTCCCGCCGCGAGCTCATGGTCACCTCGCTCGACACCCAGGCCGGAAGCCCGCCATCGGCGGCAGAGCTGCTGGAACGGCTGGCACGCATCGACGGGATCGGCGAGCTCGACGCCTTCTGGCAGGAGTGGGCCCGCTGGTTCGCCGACATCGCGGAGACGCACACGTCGACGCCGACGCTGGTGTTCTTCCGCTCGCCGCAACCCGAGCGGTCGTGGGTGATCGCGGCAGGCACGGTGCTCGACGCGGCGGCGCTCGTGTCGTCCACCCTGGACGTGCCCAATCAGCCGTCTGCGGCGCTCTGCATCCGTTCCGGCTACCTGGCGCTGCGGAACATCGGCGACTTCTTCGCCATGCCGTACGACCCCGACCCGGCACCGCACGGCCCCATCTCGGTCACGCGCGCCGAGTACGACGCCGTGTGCCGACGGCTGGATGACGCCGGTGCGACTCTCAAGCCCGACCGCGACCAGGCATGGCGGGATTTCGCGGGCTGGCGGGTGAACTACGACGCGCTTCTGTTGCGCTTCGCGTCGCTGTGCATGGCCCCGCCCGCGCCGTGGTCGTCCGACCGTGCCATTCCGTTCCAGCGCCTGCCGATCGCACGTCGCCGGTCGCGGCCCCGTATCTGACCCGAGCCCGGCGGCGGTCCCACGTTCTCAGGCGCTGCGCCTGGTCCGGATCGTGCATCAGCACGCCTTCCCTTTCCTCGCCCTCATGGGCCACAGGACATCACACAATGATCCTGTAATAGCTCGCGCCATTCCTGCCACAAGCAGCGCGAGCACCGTCCTCCACAGATAGAGGAACGATTCCGTGGTGATCGCCGTCATGCCGTCCGCTGCCGGCGCGCTGCGACCGTGGCCACGGCGATGTCGATCTCGTCCGCCCTTCCCGGCCCGCCGCTGCCCGGTGCCGGGCTCCGGCCACGCCCACTCCCACCGTGGACCCGGTATGAGCCGGAATCGATGTGAGCCGACTCGTTGTCCGAAGATATCCGAGCTGACGTTTTCAGAACGATTCATCCGACCCGTCACCCTCCGATTCACACGAGAGGTCCGAAAAAGCCGCTCACAACAGTCTCACAGAATCTCGAGTGGTCCTTGACACTCGAATAACAGGGGATGCACCGTGTGCGACATGCACAAGACGACGACGTCGAACATCGGCCGGAACGATCCACCCCCGCGGGACGTATCCGGACGCAGAGGAACGCGTTACCCGGTGCCACCCGCATTTCCCGAGCGAGGTGGAATCGGTTGACCGCACCAGGTGGTGCCATGCCTGTCGAGCCGTCCGCCGAACGGATCGTGGATCAGGCCGCCGCGTACGCGTCGCCTGCCCTCATCGCGCTTCGCGACCGGCTGCTCGTGGCGTTGGCCTTCGCGTCAGGGATCTACGAGGCGATCTGCTTCCTCTCCTTCGGAAAGGTCTTCACGGCGTTCCAGACCGGAAACATCGTCTTCCTCGGGCTCGGTATCGCAGGAACTCGCCCGCCCGATGGGCCCGACACAGTGCGGGTGATCATCTCTCTCGTCGCGTTCGCGGTGGGGGCGATGGCGGCCGTGCGGATCCTGCAGGCGTTCGACGGCGACGACGAGGTGGAGGACCACGAGGTCTTCCAGGTGTGGCCGCGCCGCGTGTCCATCGCGCTGGGGGTCGGCCTGGCCGTGCAGGTCGCCTTCCTCGCCGTATGGATGGCCTCCTCGCTGACGAGTAGCGCGGAGAACATCCTCGTCGCGCTGAGCGCGTTCGCGATGGGCGTCCAGATGAACTCCATCCGGTTCCTCAGGGTGCCGGGCGTCTCCACCACGGCCGCAACCGCCACGTTCATCAGCCTGGCAACCGGTATCGCGACGTGGTCCCACAAGGCCCCCGCGGCACGCCGGCTGACCGGGGTGGTCGTGAGCATGGCCGTGGGTGCCGCCGTCGGAGACTGGATGCTCAACCACGCGCATCCCTATGCACCACTCCTTCCGGTGCTCGTGATAGGGGTCGTGATCGTGATCGCGACGATGGCGCTGCGGCAGGAACCCGCACAGCTGCCGACGCGTACCCGCTGATCGTGACGACGGTTCTCAGGCGCTGTGCCTGGTCCGGACCGTGCGTCCGCCGAGGAACGACCACGTCAGCACCCAGGCGGTGCCGAGCGTCAGCGCGAGGGCGAGCGGGACGTGGACGGAGAGCACTCCGACGTCCCCGAGATAGGCCTGCAGCAGGCCGATCAGGAACACCACGGCACTGACCACGGTGGGCCAGATCGACCCACGCGTGGCCCGCCACAGCATGACAGCCGAGATCAGCATGAGCGCCGACAGCACGTGGAAGGCGATCGCACCGGCGCCGTGCACGCCCTCGGCAGCTCCGGTGCCGCTGAGGATCTGTCCGGCAGTCGCACCCTGGAAGAGGACCTCGATGGTGCTCAGGACCGCCGTGACCTGCAGCGCGGTCCGCGCCCCGGCCCCGGATCTGCGAGCTGACTCGATCTGCGACATCAGTACACCCTTCATTTCGCCGGACGATCCGGCCATCCCCCACTACGCCGTGGCAGCCCGCCCGGTTCAACACAGATGCCCGCGAGAAGAGGAAGCACGACGCAAGCTCGCCGGGGCCGCCCGGCGGGCGTCCCCTTCCGCCGGCCGCCGATGGACGTGTGCACTGCTCAGGAGGTCAGGAGCTGGGTCTTCTGCGAGGTGAACTCCTCATCGGTCAGGACGCCTGCGCTTCGCGCGTCACCGAGGCGCATGAGCAGGTCGAGCTTGCTGCTCATCGCCGAGATGCCCTCCGGCGTCATCGGCTGGTTGGCCGGGGGCTTCGCGACGGTCGCCGGAGCGGCCTCCCCGTCCTCCCTCGGTGGGGCGTCATTCTTCGCGCCATCGTTCTTCGCGCCAACCCCCGAGCGGGCCGCCGAGGGCGGGAGCACCGCCGAGGAATCGGCGTCGCCGCCCGCCGTCACGCCGCCGTTCGTGGTGACGGGAATCGGGCTCGTCTCCTCGGCGGAGGCGGTCTCGGATCGGGCGGCCACGGCCAGTACGAGCTCGATCAGCCCGATGTACAGGGCGACGCATGCCACGACCCAGATGAACACCGACAGGGACGGGGCGGGCCACAGCAGCAGAACCAGGGCTCCGACCGCGATCCCGGCCCACCGGACCGCCCGCAGGTTGCGCCGGAGGAACGCCGCGAGACGGGCGAGCCGCTCCGGCAGGTTCATCCCGTCGACGAACGCCCTGGTCTCGTCCGCGATCCGGGTCGGCCACGACCGCGTCGGCTCGGCGGCTTCCCCGTCCGTCCCGGCCACCGAAGCGGTGGCTGCCCGCGCCGTCCAGCGCTGCTCGGCCTTGGCACGGGCGGCGTCGTAGCCACGCCGGACGGCCCGGACGATCCCGGTCCGTCCCCAGAGCAACGTGAAAGCCGTGATTCCGGCCATGATCAGAACGAGCCAGAGCGTCCAGCTGCGCAGGCTGGCGGTGACGCCGTCATAGACCGCGTTGGCGACCTCGACGTTGGCAGGCTTCACGTCACCGAGCAGAGGTCCGCGGATCAGGACGAGGGAGAAGACGAGAAGCAACGCGATGACCCCGGTGGTCACTGCCCAGGCCCGAAGCGTCCGCATGCGCTGGCGCGACACCGCCAGGGCCCCGGCGAGAATGCCGAGCGCGACCAGGCCGACCCACAGCCACAGCGACTTCAACACGTCGATCGCCGTGTAGACGCGAGGAGCCTCCTGCGGGGTGAGCACGGTGAAGCCCACATCGTCCGGGATCAGGTTGATCACCTGCCCGGCCAGGCCCGTCCGGTCCTCGGCCGGTATCCGTGCCTTCGCCTGCCCCAGCGTGAGCCCGACCGGTTCGCCGTTCAGTATCTGCGTCTGAGCGGTACGCAGGGCGGCGCCGGTCAGCCCGGCGAACCGGGGTGAGGTCAGGATCAGCTCCACGCCCCTGGACAGCAGGTTCCTCGTTCCCTCCTCCACGGAGGGCCGGAACACCTGCAGCCTCGGCGGAAGCACCGAGACGGCCTGGTCGATGGCCTGTTGGATCTCGGGCTTGGCCATGATCGTGTCGACCACCTGGGTCTCCACCCGGGCGGAGACGGTCGGATCGGTGATGATCCTCTGACCGTTCGCCACGAAGACGTCCGTGTTCACCACGTTGTGGCGTGTCCACAACGACGTGCTGGACAGCACGAGCAGCAGCGCGCTGACGAGTACCAACAATCCCACGCCGAAACGACGCATCGGTGTCACCTCCGGGCGCCAACGGCTGATGGCGCGAAACGCCCCGGCCCGGGCCGGCTCCCGATACCGACACGGGAGACGAGCTCGGTGAGGCGCGCTGACTGTTACGCCCGCACGCCGCACGCGCATCACCCACGACGGGGGATGCGACATTTGCCGGTGATCAATTTTCGATGCGGAACAGCCCACCCCGATAGGGCGTTTCACCTGCGGAGGTGGGCACAACGACTCCCGAAGAAAAGATCTGCATCGGTTGCGGCGAGGGGATGCCCGAGGAACGGGCAGAACTCGGCTACCGCTACTGCACCAAGGATTCCTGCCAGGCCCAGTACCACCGCGGTCTGGCCGTCACAGCCTTCGGGTTGAACAAGAGCGGCGAGACATTCGTGGTCGCCGACGCCGACGAGATCCGGCGCCGGGGCGAAGCCGGGGAGTTCAGGAAGAAGGACTCCGGTGTGGGGCTCGACTACCGCCCCACCGGGGCTCCCGCCGCGCCGCGTCCGCGAGTGCCGCAGCAGCGGCGCAGGCAACCGGCGCCGCGGCGACCGTGGACCGCGGAACAGGAGAAGATCACCCGGCTCTATCACGACATGGGACTGAGTCCGCGGCAGATCGTCGCGCGGGCTCGCGAGAACGCACCGCGGCTGCAACTGACGGAGGCTCTGGTCGTCAAGATTCTGTCGTCGCTCCCCCGATGATTCTCGCGCGTGTTCGCGGTCTCACCTCCGAAGCGACCGAGCGCATCGGAGGACGAGCCGTGAACGACACCGACCGCTGTCACACCCTGGAGCCGGACGAGATCGATTCGGCCGTGCGAACCCAACGGCTGAATCTGTGCGACTACCTGGACGGGTTGGACGACTCCGAATGGACGGTTCAGTCCCTGTGCTCCGCATGGACCGTGCGTGAGGTGGTCGCGCACCTGACGCTCACCACCAGAACCACGATCCCTTTCATCATCACGTCCGCGATCAAGGCCCGGGGCAGCTTCGACCGCATGGAAGAGAAGATGGCACGTGACCGGGCAACACGATTCACCACCACAGAGCTCGTCGAGCAGTTGCGCGAGAGCGCCGATTCGTCCCGCAGGACCGTCGGCAGCGGCCCCATGGACCCCCTGGTGGACCTGCTCGTTCACGGCCAGGACATAGCCCGCCCGCTGGCACGGCCGTACGAGATGCGGCCGGACCTCGCGCTACCGGCGCTGGCTTACGTCGTGCCCAACCGCTTCCTCGGCGGCCCCAAGCGGGTGGCGGGGCTGACGATGGTCGCAACAGACGTGGAGTGGTCGACGGGCGACGGACCGGAGGTAGCGGGAACAGCCGGGAACCTGCTCCTGGCGGCCGCCGGACGATCCGCCGCCCTGGCGCACCTGGCGGGCGCAGGCGTCAACCGCCTCACCGAGCGCCTCAGAGCAGCGTGAGGCTGATCAAAAGTGGGGGGTCCGATGTTGGACGACGAGAGTGCTGACGTTATTCCGTGGCCTTCGGATGACCGGCACCAGCGCTGACCACCCAGACGATCCGGCGCTCCCAATCAGGGCAATACCAGATCCGGCCGCCCGCCGTCACCTCGTACTGCCACTGCTCGAGCTCTCGACCACCGATCTGACGGCTAGCCAACGGACCGCGCAGCCGATGCTGTCGCGACGGGTTCTCCGGGCGGGTGGGGCGCTCGGTCAACACGACCCAGGCCTCCCACGTGTTGGCCCGCGCCGCGCGACACAACTCCTCCCATCCCTTCGCAGCCTCCGACGTAGCGAAACGTGCTTCACACGCCTCAGGACCGGCCGGCGGCGCCACACGGTCACCCGGCTTCGCCGGCAACGTCAGGATCCCTCTGGGGCCGGAACCGGCCCGAAGTCGTCGTCGAGTGGCCGGCTCAGCTCTTCGACAAGCGCGGGATCCGCGTAGATCGCGGCCGTGGCCTTCCATTCGACGATCACCTGCGTCAGCACTGACCACCGGCCCAACTCCGCAGAGGCCTGAACGGCTCGGACGAAGTCGGCGGCGAATCGGCGACGATCATGTTCCGGCAGCAGATCCGCCCACGGGAACTCCTCGGTCAGCGTGTCGCTGGCATCCTCGACCGAGAGGTGGGCCAGCGCGTTACGCAGAGCCCGCGCTGCGGTGAGCGCACCCTCGGCGGCGGAGCTGGCGCTGTCCTCGCGGACCAACAGCAACGGCACACCGTCCCGTCGCCTGACCCGGACATCACCCTGGTCAGCAAGCGCTGCCACCCCTTTGGGGTCGCGCTGTAACTCGCTCCACTGCACCTCAGTCGTCACACACACCATTCTGAACTTTTTCAGAACTCCGTGCAAGTACCGCCAGGCACACCGCTGGTCTTCGTCAGCGGGTCGACGTCGGCATGGACGCAATGCAGGCAGACATCCTGGTCGGGCTGGTGGGCGCGGCAGGGTTCGAACCTGCGACCGCTCGGGTGTAAGCCGAGTGCTCTTCCGCTGAGCTACGCGCCCGGGAGCCCGGTGACCCGGGCTGATCGAACTGGGGAAGGTCAGGCGGCCAGCTCCGCCACGGCCTTCTTCCAGCCCCCCTGGTCGCGGGCATCACCGGGCTGGTTGACCTCGCTGAACCGCACGATGCCGTCCTTGTCCACGAGGAACGTGCCGCGCAGGGCCATCCCCCGCGTGTCGTTGAACACGCCGTACGCCGTGGCGACCTCGCCGTGCGGCCAGAAATCAGCCAGCAGCGGGAAGTCGTAACCTTGCGCATCCGACCACGCCTTGAGCGTGAACGGGTGGTCGACGGAGATCGCGAGGATCTGCACGTCGTCGTTCTGGAAGTTGGGGAGGTCGTCGCGGACGGAGCACAGCTCGCTCGTGCAGATGCCGGAGAACGCGAAGGGGTAGAAGACCACCAGGACGCTGCGCTTCCCCCGGAACGACGAGAGCGTGACCTCCTGGTTGTTCTGGTCCTTCAGGCTGAAGTCAGGGGCCTCGGTGCCGACCTCGGGCGCCATGGGCTGGTCTCCTCGGATTCGAACGATGCGGTCATGGCGAGCCTAGTCCCGCCCCGCCCAGCCGTGACCGGGCCTTCCCCAGCACGGACGGTCCGGAGTTGATAGTGCGCGCCGAAGACTGGTTCCTGTCCGACGCGGAGCGGGGCAATCCCGCCCACCGGCTGCCCGCGTGGACCTCCGGCAACCGGGTGGTGCCGCTCGTGCACGGCGCTGCGTATTTCGCCCGTCTCGTCGAGGTCCGCGCCCTGCAGCCGGGCCCGGACGGGGAGCGGTCGGTGGCACGTGGGTACGCGAAGGCCCTGAGACGGGCGGAGCGGCTCGTCTATCTCGAGGACCAGTACATGTGGTCCCCGCCCATCGCCCGGCCCCTCGCGGACGCTCTGCGCCGCAGTCCGGGGCTGCATCTCGTGGTGGTCGTGCCGCGCCACCCGGACGTGGACGGGCGCCTCGCGCTGCCGCCCAACGTGGTCGGCAGGCTCCAGGCGATCCAGGTCTGCCGAGCGGCCGTCCCCGACCGGGTGCACGTGTGCGACCTCGAGAACCACGAGGACACACCGGTGGACGTCCACGCCGAGGTCGCCGTCATCGACGACACCTGGGCCTGCGCGGGCAGCGCCAACCTCAACCGGCGCTCGTGGAGCCACGACAGCGAACTCTCCGTGGCCGTGCTCGACGAGACCCGCGACGAGCGGGAGCCCACCGCCCTGGGAGGCCACGGCGACGGCGCCCGCGCCTTCGCCCGCAACCTACGGCTGGAGCTCCTGCGCGAGCACCTCGACCGCGCCCCGGGCGACGACGAGGACCTCGTGGACCCCGACGACGCCGTACGCGCCGTGAACGCCGCTGCGGGCGCCCTGGACGCATGGCACGGGGACGGGCGGGTGGGACCACGCCCACCCGGCCGCCTACGCCGCCACGAACCCGAGCGCATGCCGCTCCGCACGAAGCTCTGGGCCGTGCCGGTCTATCGCCTCGTCTACGACCCGGACGGGCGCTCGTGGCGCGACCGCCTGCACGACCGGTGGTGACCGGCCTGCAGACATCTGCGCGGTGGGGTCACCGCCGCGACTTCGCCGCCTTGGGTGCCACGAGCCGTGATCCCGTCCAGCCTTCGCTGACCGTGATGTTGGACGTCTGCGCCAGCCCAGCCGTGGGCGCAGCCTCGGCGATCTCGCTGGGATCGACGTGCCCGGGGCGCCCCGTCTTCGGGGTGAGCACCCAGATCACGCCGTTGTCGGCAAGCGGGCCGATGGCGTCGACCAGGGCGTCGACGAGGTCGCCGTCGCCCTCTCGCCACCACATGAGGACGAGGTCGACAACCTCGACGGCGTCCTCGTCGAGCAGTTCGTCCCCGGCTCTCTCCTCGGCGGCGTCACGCACCGCTTCGTCGACGTCTTCGTCCCAACCGAGTTCCTGGACGACCATGCCCGGCTCGACGCCGAGCTTGCCCGCGATGTCGGACGTGCGTCCGGCATCATCCGCGGCGACCACGCGTGTACCTCTTTTCCTCGTGCCTCACCCGGGCGTACAGCCCGGGGCCTGCTCATCGGGTTGCGGAATCCGAACACGACGACTCACCGACGCGCAACCACTCGTTACGAGATCGCATGCCGAGGGGCACGATAGGGGATACCTCAGACGTCTACTCGGCACGAGCCACCAGGGAGAACCCCTTGACCCGGCAGACCAGCGACAGCACGAACCATGATCCCACGCAGCCGCGGCGGGTCCACGTCATCCGCGATGGGCTCGCTGCGCACCTGCCGGACATCGACCCCGAGGAGACCGCGGAGTGGCTGGACTCCTTCGACGCGGTGCTCGATGCCGCGGGCCAGCAACGTGCGCGCTACCTCATGCTCAGGATGCTCCAGCGGGCACGGGAACGCCACGTCGGCGTCCCCTCACTGACCAGCACCGACTACGTCAACACGATCCCCACCGACCGCGAGCCGTGGTTCCCCGGCGACGAGGAGGTCGAGCGCACCTATCGGCGCTGGATCCGCTGGAACGCCGCCATGACGGTCCACCGCGCGCAGCGGCCGGGCATCTCCGTCGGCGGCCACATCTCGTCCTACGCGTCCTCGGCCACGCTCTACGAGGTCGGTTTCAACCACTTCTTCCGTGGCAAAGACCACCCGGGCGGGGGCGACCAGATCTACATCCAGGGCCATGCGTCCCCCGGCATCTATGCCCGCGCGTACCTCGAGGGGCGGCTGTCGGAGGATCGGCTCGACGGGTTCCGGCAGGAGCTGTCGCACGGCGGGCCGGGCCACGGCCTCCCGTCCTACCCGCACCCCCGGCTGATGCCGGACTTCTGGGAGTTCCCCACCGTCTCGATGGGGCTCGGCCCCATGAACGCGATCATGCAGGCGCGGTTCAACCGCTACCTGGGCGACCGCGGCTTCTCCAACACCGACGACCAGCACGTCTGGGCGTTCCTCGGCGACGGTGAGATGGACGAGCCGGAGTCACGCGGTCTCATCCAGATCGCGGCCACCGAGGGACTGGACAACCTCACGTTCGTGGTCAACGCCAACCTGCAACGCCTCGACGGGCCGGTGCGGGGCAACGGGAAGATCATCCAGGAGCTGGAGTCGTTCTTCCGCGGCGCCGGCTGGAACGTCATCAAGGTGATCTGGGGACGTGAGTGGGACGCCCTGCTGCACGCCGACCGTGACGGCGCGCTCATCAACCTGATGAACAACACCCCGGACGGGGACTACCAGACCTACAAGGCCAACGACGGCGGGTACGTCCGCGACCACTTCTTCGGCCGCGACCCGCGCACGAAGGCGCTGGTGGAGCCCATGACGGACGCCGAGATCTGGAACCTCAAGCGCGGCGGCCACGACTACCGCAAGGTGTACGCGGCCTACGCGGCGGCGCTGGAGCACAACGGGCAGCCCACGGTCATCCTGGCGAAGACGATCAAGGGTTACGCCCTCGGCTCGCACTTCGCGGGGCGCAACGCCACGCACCAGATGAAGAAGCTCTCGCTCGACGACCTGAAGAACTTCCGCGACTCCCAGCGCATCCCGATCTCGGACAAGGCGCTGGAGCAGAACCCGTACCTGCCGCCGTACTACCACCCCGGCGACGACGACCCGGCCATCCAGTACCTGCGTGAGCGCCGGCGCGTGCTCGGCGGCAACCTGCCGTCGCGCCGCGTCACCGCGAAGCCGCTCGTGCTGCCCGGCGACAAGGTCTACGACGTGGTCCGCAAGGGCTCGGGCAAGCAGGAGGTCGCCACCACCATGGCGTTCGTCCGGCTGGTGCGGGAGCTCGTCAAGGACAAGGAGATGGGCGGCCGGTTCGTCCCGATCATCCCCGACGAGGCACGCACGTTCGGGATGGACTCGATGTTCCCGACGCAGAAGATCTACAACCCGAACGGGCAGCAGTACACCTCGGTGGACGCCTCGCTCATGCTCGCCTACCGCGAGTCCGAGCAGGGCCAGCTGCTGCACGAGGGAATCAACGAGGCGGGGTCCGTGGGCTCGTTCACGGCGGCCGGCACGTCGTACGCCACGCACGGGCAGCCGATGATCCCGATCTACGTCTTCTACTCGATGTTCGGCTTCCAGCGCACCGGCGACTCGATCTGGGCGGCGGCGGACCAGATGGCCCGCGGGTTCCTCGTCGGGGCCACGGCCGGACGCACCACGCTGACCGGTGAGGGCCTGCAGCACAACGACGGCCACTCGCTGCTGCTCGCGGCCACCAACCCGGCCGTCCTGGCGTACGACCCGGCGTTCTCCTACGAGGTGGCGCACATCGTCAAGGACGGGCTCCGGCGCATGTACGGCGAGGGCTCCCCCGACGACGAAGGCACCCTCGGCGGCGAGAACGTCATCTACTACCTGACGGTCTACAACGAGCCGTACGTGCAGCCTGCCGAGCCGCAGGACCTGGACGTCGACGGCGTGCTGCGCGGGATCTACCGCTACGTGGGCAGCCCGCGGGCGGAGGGGCCGCAGGTGCGGCTGCTCGCGTCCGGTGTGGCCGTGCCGTGGGCTCTGCGGGCCCGCGACATGCTCGCGGAGCAGTGGGGCGTCGGCGCCGAGGTCTGGTCGGTGACCTCATGGGGCGAGCTACGTCGCGACGGGGTCGAGGCCGAGCGGCACAACCTCGTCAACCCTGAGGAGACGAAGCATGTGCCGTACGTCACGCGTGCCCTCGGCGACAGCGGCACACCGGTCGTGGCGGTGTCGGACTGGATGCGGGCCGTGCCCGACCTGATCCGCCAGTGGGTACCGGCGCCGTTCACCACGCTCGGCACCGACGGGTTCGGGCTGTCCGACACCCGTCCGGCGGTGCGGCGGCACTTCAACGTCGACGCCGAGTCGATCACGGTGGCCGCCCTCGAGGCGCTCGCCGAGCGCGGGGAGTTCGACCGCGGGCAGGTGGCGGAGGCGGCGGCCAAGTACCGGCTCGACGACCCGCAGGCCGCGGGGCCGCAGACCACCGACAGCGGCGTCGCCTGACGACGTCCTGCCCCGAGGTGTGATGCACGCCTCGGGGCAGGGCGCCCTCGCGCGCACCGTCGACACTGCGTGAACGGCCCGTCGCCCAGGGCGTGCGAGCCGGTCGCCCGGTTGCGCCACTCTCCCCTGACGCACCACCCGGACGGCGCCTCACCTGCGGCGCCATGACAAACACACAGGTCATTGGCTCTCGGCAGCGGGGCCGGAACACGATACGCTCCGCGCGATGCCGAGCCCGCGTGATCGGGAACGGCGTCCCGACCCGGGCGCGGACCGTAGCGGCCAGGCGGCGCGATGCTGGGGGCGAGTGCCCCAGCACCAGGTACGAGGAGAGCAAGAATGGCAGAGGGCACCGTCAAGTGGTTCAACAGCGAGAAGGGCTACGGCTTCCTCGCTCCTGACGGTGGTGGCGCGGACGTGTTCGTGCACTACTCAGCGATCCAGACCAACGGTTACAAGAGCCTCGACGAGGGCCAGCGGGTGTCGTTCGACATCGAGCAGGGCCAGAAGGGTCCGCAGGCAACCAAGGTCACTCCGCTCGGCTGAGACCGAGCTGCCGGATCAGCTCATCCGGTAGCTCCCGCGGCGCTCCTGCGCCCCACCCCGCGCGCTCCGGCCCACGACACGCCATCGGACCGGAGGCGTTGACCGACATCCGTTGGCCATCGAACGGCCTGCGGCGGATCGCCTCGCCCTCGATCGGGTTCACGGCATCTCGGCCCACCCCACTTCCGGCGCCATGCGCGCCTTCCGTGGGCACGCGACTGCCCGTGTTCCCCCGGACGGGGGTCACGATCCGATATCGCGCGTGCCGTTGTGTATCAGACGGTAGCGGTCTGCCCACGCGGTCACACGACCGGGTGCGGTTACGCGTCCGCGCCGGCTACAGGGCGCGTACGCAGGGTCAGGACGCGGGGAGCCCCATGAGGTCGGCCAACGAGTCCATCTCCACGCTCAGCAGCGTGGAGGCCTGGTGGCCCATGCCGACGAACTTGCCCTGGACCTCCAGGTTCACGACGCCGTGCAGGCGCACCCACACGATGAGTGCCCCGGTGAGCGCCGTGGCGGGGTCCGCTCCGGGTGCGTACGCCCGCACCCAGTCGGCCACCGGCTCGGGCCCGTCGACCCAGCCCTGCACCTGTTTCCTGAGCTCCGTGGCGGCGGGCCAGGTCCGTCCCTCGCCGAGCGCGGGGAGGAACGGGCCGAGCACGGCCTTGGCCCGGTCGATCGTCTCCGGAGGGGAATCGATCGTCGGCTTGGGCATCACCGTCAGCAGCTGGTACAGGTGCGGTGCGGCGACGGCCCACTGCCGGTAGGCCTCGGCCAGGCGGTGCAGACGCTCCCGAGCGGGCAGGTCCGTGATGCGCTCCGCCTCGGCGTGCACCGCGGCTGCCGCGTCGGCGTAGCAGTCGAACACCAGTTCCGTCAGCAGGTCGTCCCGGCTGCGGAAGTATTTGTAGAGCGCAGGGCCGGTGACACCCAGCTCCTTCGCAACGGCGTTGAGACTGAGCGCTGCGGGCCCGCCGATGCACATCTGGGCCAGTGCGGCCTGCTTGATCTCGGCGCGCACCTGGTCTCGATAGCGCTGCCGCGGGCTGCCGTTGCCAACGGTCATCCGGTCACCCTCCTCCGGGTGCTCGATCCGACGTCGGTGAAGCTGAGGACATCCTTAATGCTTGTGAGAACGTCTGGCCACGGCAATGGACCGTCGCCGAACGGGCGTCGAACAACCGTGCGCGGCACCGGCAAAGGTGATACGGACAGTCACCCCAAGCCCGTGTGCATCTCCCAAAGGAGCACCTCTGCCCCTCCCGGACCAGCCACAATATGTTGTCCGTCACCGACAGTAATACGCGCGGCGTCCCCAGCCGAGAGTTCGCCTGCTGCTTCCAACTGGACCACTCCTCGTGTCACGAACACGTGCACGAGTGGTGCTCGCGGCACCATCACCATGGCACCCGGGGTCATGCGGGCGGCGTACATCGCCGCGTGTTCCTGCCGGAGGGAGACTGCGCGGTCCTGCGCGTGCTTCCGCATCCCCGACGCCACGACGAGCAGCTCTCCGGTCTCGAGCGCGGAGCCGATGTCGAGCTGTTCGTACCCGGGCGGGCCCGCCGATGAGCCCGGAAGCACCCACATCTGTACGAGGTGCACCTCCCGGGTTCCCTCGGCGTTGCGCTCGGAGTGGACGACCCCGGAGCCTGCGCTCATCCGCTGCGCCGTGCCCGGCCGGATCACCGCGGAGTGCCCGGTGTCGTCCTCGTGCCGAAGAGCGCCCTCGAGCACCCACGTGACGATCTCCATGTCCCGGTGCGGATGCGGCTCGAAACCGCTGCCGGGCGCCAGCACGTCCTCGTTGTTGGCCATCAGCAGGCCGAAGTGCGTGTTGGCCGGGTCATAGTGGGCGCCGTAGGAGAAGCTGTGGCGTGAGTCGAGCCACGCGGTCCGGGTGCGCATCCGGTCACCTGCCCGCCGCACCTCCACCGACGCGGCGAGGGGCGTGCCCATCCGAGCCTCCTGTCGCGGAATGCCTGCGCCAACGCCCGTCGGTCCCACGGTGTTCCTACCGGCGTGCGATGCTGCCGAGCGTGGCACGCGGCGGAGCGAGCACGGAGGCGGCGCGGTCCGGATCGGCCGCCGTCTCCCCGGCCACGCTGCGCAAACTCGAGCTCGCCGCCGGCGACCTCGCGCTCGCGTGCCTGGTGGCGATGGAGGAGCACCAGCCGTGGTTCGCCCGGCTGCCGGCCGAGCAGCGCTCGGCGGTGCTGTTGGTCACCCAGACCGGCGTGGCCAACTTCGTCGCCTGGCTCGGCGAGCGGGGGCAGTCGATCCGGCTCACCGCGGAGGCCTTCCGCATCGCCCCGCGAGACCTCGCCCGGCGGCTGAGCCTGCGCCAGACCGTCGACCTGGTCCGCATCGCCACGGACGTCTTCGAGCGGCACCTCCCGCCGCTCGCCGCCGACGAGGACGAACGGCACGCCCTCGTCGAGGGGGTCCTGCGCTTCGGCCGCGACATCGCCTTCGCCGCGGCAACGGTGTACGCAGGCGCGGCCGAGACCCGCGGCGCGTGGGACGCCCGGCTCGAGGCCCTCGTCGTGGACGCCGTGGTGCGCGGCCCGGACGCCGACGGCGGGGCCGACGACGCGCTCGTCTCCCGGGCCTCCACGCTGGGCTGGGACCCGGACGTGGCGGTGCGGGTGGTGGCCGGCAGCCCGGCCCCCGACACGGCAGCCGAGCGCCTCGGCGAGCTGCGCCGTCAGGCGGCCAGGGCCGGCCGCTCGGTGCTGGTGGGGGTGCAGGGCAGCAGGTTGATCCTGCTGCTGTCCGAGCCGCCGGCCGGGAGCGGCCCGGGTAGCGACACCGGCGAGGACATCGGCGGCCTCGTCGACGCCTTCGGAGCGGGCCCGGTGGTGGTCGGCCCGGTGGCAGGCGAGCTCGCCACCGCCCATTGCAGTGCCCGCGACGCGCTCTCCGCGCTGCGTGCCGCGCCGGGATGGCCCGATGCCCCGCGCCCGGTCGCCGCCGACGACCTGCTGCCCGAGCGCGCATTGCGGGGCGACACGGCGGCCCACCGCAGGTTGGTGGAGTCGATCGTCATCCCGCTCGAGACGGCGGGCGGCGAGCTTCTGCACACGCTCGCCACGTACCTGGAGGGCGGCGGGGCACTCGAGGCCTGCGCGAGAACACTCTTCGTGCATCCCAACACCGTGCGCTACCGGCTGCGCCGCGTCTGCGACCTCACCGGCCGCAGCCCGTTCGACCCGCGCGATGCACTGGTACTGCGCACCGCCGTCATCGCGGCGAGGCTGACCCTCGGGCGAGATCCGGGGGCTTCGGCGTGAGGTGCGCAACGCCTACAACGCAAAGGGAATGGGCGGTGACTTACCCGACGAGTGACCGGAGCTGCGTTGGAGGAAACCTCCAAATCCCAGGGCCGGAGTTGGTGCGTGCCGGTATCCCCGTGGCGTCCGCCGCCGGTGTTCCCTGGTTCTCGTGATCGCGTTGCTCGCACCTGGTCAGGGGTCCCAGACTCCTGGCATGCTCGCCCCCTGGCTGGATGATCCAACGGCAGCGGAGACGCTCGCCAGATGGTCCGCCACCACCGGCCTCGACCTCGGCCATCTCGGCACGGACGCCGACGCCGAGGAGATCAAGGACACGGCCGTCACCCAGCCGCTGGTCGTCGCCGCCGCGCTGCTCGCCGCCGCCCGGCTCGCCGGGCGCGCGGAGCTGCCCGCCGCCGCGCCCGCCGCGGGTCACTCCGTCGGTGAGCTCGCCGCAGCCGCCGTGGCCGGAGTACTCACCGCGGACGCCGCCGTCGCGCTCGCCGCCGTGCGTGGGCGCGCCATGGCCGCCGCCTGCGCGCTCGAGCCCACGGGCATGAGCGCGGTGCTGGGTGGGAAACCCGACGAGGTGCTCGCCCGGCTCGACGAGCTCGGCCTCGACCCGGCCAACCGCAACGGCGCGGGGCAGATCGTCGCGGCCGGCCCCGTCGCAGCGTTGGCGGCACTCGCCGAGAACCCGCCGGAGCGGGCCCGCGTGAAGCCCCTGGCCGTGGCCGGGGCCTTCCACACCCGGTTCATGGCGCCTGCCGAGGAGACGATGCGCTCCCACGCGGCCGAGGTCTCCCCCGCCGACCCCACCCGCCCCCTGCTGTCCAACGCCGACGGCACACTCCTCTCCGACGGGGCAGAGGCGCTGCGTAGGCTGGTCGCCCAGGTCACGCGGCCGGTGCGCTGGGACTCCTGCATGGCCACCCTGCAGGAGCTGGGCGTCACCGCCGTGATCGAGCTGCCGCCGGCCGGTGCGCTCGTCGGCCTGGTCAAGCGCGACCTCAAGGGCACCGCGACCGTGGCCCTCAAGACTCCGGACGACCTCCAGGCGGCCGTCGACCTGATCACCGAGCACGCGGGGGCAGAAAAGTGACGAAGCTGAAACTGGCATCCACCACGGCGGGCGCCCGGATCCTCGGGCTGGGCAGCGTCCAGCCCGACAACGTCGTCACCAACGACGACCTGGCCCAGCGGATGGACACCAACGATCAGTGGATCCGCGAGCGGGTGGGCATCGAGAGCCGCCGCATCGCGGAAGAGGGCACGCTGCTGGTCGACATGGCCGCCGAAGCCGGGGCCCGCGCCGTCAAGGACTCGGGGCTGACGCCCAATGAGATCGACACGGTCATCGTCGCCACCTGCACCATGCCCACCCCGATCCCCAACGCCGCCGCGCAGACCGCCGACCGCATCGGCATCCCCGCGCCGGGAGCCTTCGACATCAACGCCGCATGTGCGGGGTTCTGCTTCGGGATGGGCACGGCGGCCGATCTCGTGCGCGGCGGCAGCGCACGCAACGTCCTCGTGATCGGGGCGGAGAAGCTGTCCGACTGGCTCGACTGGACCGACCGCTCGACGGCGATCATCTTCGCCGACGGGGCCGGCGCCGCCGTCGTCGGACCGGCCTCCGACGAGGCCTCCGTCGGCGTCGGGCCGCTCGCTTGGGGCAGCGCAGGTGACATGTCCCAGACGATCCACATCAAGCCGGACAACAACGCGCTCGCCCAGGAGGGCCAGGCGGTCTTCCGGTGGGCCACCACCAAGATCGCACCGGTGGCACTACGGGCGATCGAACTCGCGGGGCTCACCCCGGCCGACATCGACGTCTTCGTGCCGCACCAGGCCAACCTGCGCATCGTCGACGCGGTGGCCAAGCGGCTGCGCGCCAAGGGCGCCCGCGATGACATGGTGGTGGCCGACGACATCCGGCATTCCGGCAATACTTCGTCGGCGTCCATCCCTCTCGCGCTCGACCACATGCGCGCTGACGGGCGGCTGCGTTCGGGCGACACCGTGCTCCTCGTAGGCTTCGGCGCGGGCCTGTCCTACGCCGGCCAGGTCGTCGTCTGTCCCTGACCTCCGATCCGACGACTCCAGTTCCCACCAGAAGGAGAACCACCGTGGCTGACAACACCGAGATCCTCAGCGGCTTCGCCGAGATCGTCGAGGAGGTCGCAGGCATCGACCCCGCCGAGGTGACCGTCGAGAAGTCCTTCGTCGACGACCTCGACATCGACTCGCTGTCGATGGTCGAGATCGCGGTGCAGGCCGAGGACAAGTTCGGCGTGAAGATCCCCGACGACCAGCTGGCCGAGCTGAAGACGGTCGGCGACGCGGTGGACTACATCGCGAAGAACCAGTGAGGCACCTGCACGCGGCCGTTCCTGCGGAGGCAGCATGAGTACAGCTCCCGACGTCGTCGTCACCGGGCTCGGTGCGACGACCCCGCTCGGCGGTGACGTCGCGTCGACGTGGGAGGCGCTGCTCGCCGGCCGGTCCGGCGTCCGGCGCATCGACGACGCCGACCACGAGTGGGTGGAGCGCCACCAGCTGCCTGTGAAGATCGCGGCGCCGCTGGCGGTGGCACCCACCGAGGTGCTCCCCCGCGTCCAGGCGCGCAGGCTCGACCGGTGCGAGCAGGTGGCGCTGGTCGCGGCCAAGGAGGCGTGGACCCAGGCCGGTCTCGGCGACCGCGACAACATGCAGGTGGACCCCGAGCGGCTCGCCGTCGTGGTCGCCACCGGCATCGGCGGCGCGGTCACGCTGCTCGACCAGGACGACCTGCTGGAGAACAGCGGGCTGCGCAAGGTCTCACCGCTCACCGTGCCGATGCTGATGCCGAACGGCCCCGCGGCCTGGATCGGCATCGAGTACGGCGCACAGGGCGGCGTCCACGCCCCCGTCTCGGCGTGCGCCTCCGGTGCGGAGGCACTCGCGTGGGCGCTGCGGCTGCTGCGCGGCGGCGAGGTCGACGTGGTCATCGCCGGCGGTGCGGAAGCCTGCATCACCGGCATCACGGTGGCCGGCTTCGTGCAGGCACGCACGCTCTCGCAGCGCAACGACGAGCCGGAGCGGGCCTCCCGTCCGTTCGACGTCGACCGCGACGGGTTCGTGCTCGGTGAGGGCGCCGGGATCATGGTGCTCGAACGTGCCGACTTCGCGGCGGCACGCGGGGCCACGGTGCACGGCAGGCTCGCCGGTGCCGGGCTCACCTCCGACGCCTACCACATCACCGGCCCCGAACCGGAGGGCATCGGGCAGTCGCGGGCCATCGCCAAGGCGGTGCGCGACGCCGGACTGGAGGCGATCGACGTCGGCCACGTCAACTGCCACGCCACGTCCACAGTGGCCGGCGACGTGGGTGAGACGCGCGCGGTGCGCAAGGCCCTGGGCGACCACCCGGTGCTCACCGCACCGAAGTCCGCGCTGGGTCACATGGTGGGTGCGGCCGGGGCCGTGGAGAGCATCATCACGCTGCTCTCGGTCAAGGAAGGCGTGATCCCCGCGACGCTGAACCTCGAGAATCTCGACCCGGGTGTCGAGCTCGACGTCGTGGCGGGTGAGCCGCGCAAGGTCGACCTCGAAGCGGCCGTGTGCGACTCGTTCGGGTTCGGCGGCCACAACGCCGCCGTCGTCTTCACCGGAGCGTGAGCGAGAGCGTTGCCCCGCCCGAGGCGACGGCAACGCTCTTTCTCCCGCCTCACCCCACCTGGTGCAGCCAGGTGACCGGGGCGCCGTCACCGGCGAACCGGAACGGCTCCAGGGCGTCGTCCCACGCTGAGCCGAGCAGGTCGTGCATCCGGGTGGGCAGCTGGCTCGCCGGCACCTCGGAGAGAAGGGCCCGCAGCCGGTCCTCCGCCACCACGATGTCGCCGTTTGCGCTCGTCCGCCCGGACCACAGACCGAGCGTGGGGACATGACAGAAACGCTCGCCGTCCACGCCGGGACTGGGCTCCTCGGTCACCTCGAACCGAAGCATCGGCCAGGCACGCAACGCGCCCGCAATCGCGCCACCGCAGCCGGCCGGACCCGTCCAGCTGCATTCCGCCCGCATCTGACCGGGCACCGCCGGTTGGGTAGCCCACTGCAGGGACACCTTCGTCCCGAGCACGCCTGAGATCGCCCACTCGACGTGCGGACAAACCGCAGTCGGCGACGAGTGGACGAAGACCACGCCGCGTGCGTTCACTGCAGACCTCCAACGTCGACGAGGATCGTCTTCCCCTACGTCCTCGCGCCGTGGCAGCCCGCTCATGCAACCGGATCGTTCCCGGTTTTGTTGTGGTGATCAGTCTGCACGAACCTGCGACGACACGGCCAGCACGCCGCGACGGGTGGGCGTGTCGTGCGACGAGCGACAGATCCGTGACGCTGCGCTATCGAATTACCCCCGTGTGGTAACTCATCGCTGCGGAAGAGGCCCACCATCGAGGTACATGTTGTCCTCGAGAACCGCTCGGCGTGACACCCGAAGGGGAATGTCCCCGGCCCCACGGCGGAATCGATTCCCGGTGATGACCACATCGGTCATCACCGCGGAGGGCGAATCCTGCTGCACCGTGTATCGGCCGCCACCGAGGACGTTTCCCCTGATCACCACGGGGCCGTCGGCACGCCGACCCGCCTTGTCGGGCGCCAGCAGCACCGCACTCGCCCGCCCGGGACCGTCACCGAGCTCGATCCTGTTGTCCTCGACGACGACATTGCCGCCCGTTCCCCGGAGCACCAGCGCGTGAGCATCGCCACCGGGCGCCGGTGCGAAGTCGTGCACGTTGCTATTGCGGAGCCGCGCCCCTTCGCCGAGCCGGGCGCCGTCATGCGTTACACCGACGATTTCCACCCGTTCACCGCTCCACCGGTCGCCGCCTATTGCCGCCTCGGGGAAGTCGCCGGTAAGCGTCACGTCCTCGATTCGCACCGAGCCCGCCGCCGTGGTGACGATTCCGTAGGGAGTGGCACCGTCGCCGGTCACACGACTGCGACGCACCACCACATCAGGGGCGTCCACCACGATCCCGCCGTGCACGTCCCATCCGTCCAGCACCGCACCGGCAACGGACAGCGTGATCGAACCACCGGAACAGAGCTCGCCGATCCCGGCGGGAAGACCGACGCTGCCCCGCTCCGGCGGGTTGTAGGGGCCGGCGGCATCGCACCCGACGGCAGCCGTCGGGGCGAGCGTGACGCTGGGGCCGGGACCACCGGGGAAGGTGCCCCCCTCGGTGGCCACGATGACGGCGGACACGGCGAGCACGCACGCCGCGAGGGCGAGCCCCGCACGCACGAGAACCCGACCCTGCCCACCCAACCCCTGCACGGCGCGAAGCGTACGACCGGAGCATTTCGCTGTCCCCGCCGGGTTCTACAAAGAGTGAATTGTTATCACGTTGTGTAGTGAGCGATGCCGTTCTCCTCGCCGGCTGTCACAAGCCCGCGCTCAGCCAGCAGATCGAGATGGACCGAGGTCTCCAGCGTCGCGAGCATGGCGTTGAACGGGTCGAGCTCGTCCAGGCGCCGGTCACGGCGGGTCCAGGGCAGCGCCTCCGCCACCTCGTACGCCGTGGAGCGCCCGTCCTGTACGGCGCTGAGGGTCGCGTCGAGTCGCTTGGCGTGGTGTGCGAGCAGTTCGTCGACGCGCTCGTGCACGCGCATGCCGACCGGGCCGTGCGCCGGAAGCATCGCCGCATCCGGACGCGCCCGTACGAGCTCGAGCGAGGCGATGAAGTCGGCCAGCGGGCGGGGCGAGGTCACCGCCTCGAACCCGATCGAGGGCGTGATGCGCGGCAGCACATGGTCGCCGGAGAAGAGCAGACCGCCGCTTTGGTCCGCGAAGACCACGTGACCCTGCGTGTGCCCGGGCGTCGCGAGCGCCTGCAGCACCCGTTCCCCGCCCGCGGCGGCGGCCAGCACGAACTCCGCGCCGTCCTCGATCCAGTCGTCGGGGAACTCCCACACCGTGCTGTCGTGGGGCGCCTCCCCTTGTGCCGCGATCTTCGGGAGCAGGGCCTGGCCGCCGGCGCGCCGCAATCGCCCCAGGTGGACCGGGCCTCGCCGATCCGGCCCGTTGATCACCTCGAGCGCGGGCTGCTCTCTACGCCCCAGCGCCACCCGCATGCCGAACTCCCGCCGCAGCACGACGGCCTGGGTGTAGTGGTCACGGTGGACGTGGGTGACCAGGAACCGGCGCACATCGCCCAGCCCGGAGTCCAGCTGGGCGAGCGCGCTGCGCAGAAGATCGTCTGCGCGGGCCAGCGCCCATCCCGAGTCGATGAGCGTCCACCCGTCGCCGTCCGCCACTACATAGACATTGACGGCGCGGAGCCCGTCGTTCGGGAGCGGCAACGGGATGCGGTAGACACCGGGGGCGCAGCGGAACACTCCCGGAGCGGTCCAGTCACCGTCCGGTTCATCGTCGGGGATCACGCCCGCGACGATAGGCGTCTTGGCGTCACGGTGCGCGACGCCGCCCGGCCGGCCACGTACCCCCGGCGAGCGCGCCCCACTTTTTTCAAGACCACTCTTCAGTGAACCTCGACGTACCCGAAAGTGTCGCAACCGTCCGTTAGTGTCCATCTCATTGCGATCAACAGCCCCCGTTCGGGGGCCACGAAGGAGGATGCGCACGATGGCTGCTGACGGAATGCGACACCCAGATCTGATGGGGGCGCCGTTCCTCACCGTGGCCGAGATCGCCCAGCGCATGCGGGTGTCGAAGATGACCGTGTACCGGCTCGTGCACAGCGGAGAGCTACCAGCCGTGCGTTTCGGCCGGTCGTTCCGTGTGCAACGGGCGGCTGTGGAGGAGCTGATCCGCGCGGCGCGCTACGAGGCCGGTCGCGACGCCGTCGACGCCCACACCGCCGCCGCCAGGGCGAACTGAGGTCCGGCCAGAACACGCCGCGGGCCGACCGGCACGGGGCAAGGACGCGGAGCCCGGTTCTCTGCGCACGACCCGCACCACGGGGCAGTCGCTACCTGGTGGGGCGTGCTCGGCGTGCAACGATTCCCGCCCGCTGCCCCCACGGGGCGATGCCGTGGCAGCACGGCGCAGTGGCGCGAGCTGGTTGGCGCAGCGGAGCCGAGGAGCGCACACGCGGCTGACTGCACGGTCGCGGGATCTCCGTTTTCGTCGGTGGCCGTCGCTACCGTCGCCCTCCACGTGACTCACCACCTGGAGGCCCCGTTGCTCGACCATGTCTCGATCCAGGTCACCGACGTCAATGCCGCAGCGGCGTTCTACCTGCGGGTCTTCGCACCCGTGGGCGTCCGCGAGGCGATGCGCTTCGACCGTGACGGGCAGTCCGTGGTCGGGCTGTGCGGAGCGGACGGCCAACCGCGGTTCTGGCTCGGGCCCGCGGGCACCTCGGCGGATCGGGAAGTGCATCTCGCCTTCTCGGCTCCCAGCCGCGCCGCGGTCGACGACGTGCATCAGGCAGCCGTGGCGGCCGGTGCCCAGATCCTGCACGCGCCGAGGATCTGGCCGGAGTACCACCCTGGCTACTACGGCGTGTTCCTCAGGGATCTCGACGGCAACAACGTCGAGGCGGTGCACCACCAGGCCCCGTGACACAAGCACGACGGCGGCGTGGAGGCCGGCTCGTCACGCACCGGTGTCCAGTCGGGCCTTCGCGCCGGCCGGCCGGGTGCGCCCCAGGCCGGGCAGGAACCGGCCGGTCCTGGCCGTGTAATGGGTGTAGGTGTCGCCATGGACGCGGTGCAGGTAGGGCTCCTCGACGACACGCACCTGGATCTGGACCGCGCCGATGAGGCAGGCCAGCGCGAGGATCGCGACGACGGTGGGGGCCATCAGCGCGACGCCGGCGCAGACCGCAGCCATGCCGGTGAAGATCGGGTTGCGGATCGAACTGAACAGCCCGCTGCTTATCAGCTCGGTGCGTTCGGTGTCGTCGACCCCGATCCGCCAGGAGGACCCCATCGCGGCTTGGGCGAGCAGCACCACCACCAGCCCGGCCAGGCTCACGACGAGCCCGGCGGCGGCGAGCGCGGGGTGCGCGGGCAGCACCGGCGCGGTGATGCCGGTGAGCACCAGCACGGGTGCCGCGAGCCCGAGGACGAGCGCGATGGGGAACAGCACGCCACCCCACCAGGCCGGCGATCCCGGTCGGCCGGAGATGCCACGGAACCCGCTCGTGCCGGTCCGGCGGATCTGCAGCCAGGACCGCGCCCCGAACGCGAGCACCAGGCCGGCCACGTAGAGCAACAGGGCCACCCAGGCCCAGCCCGCCGGGCTCATCGGGTCTCCCCTGTGCAGCAGGTGTCGGTGCAGCCCGGAGCGCATCGGCAGTCGCTATCGCTGCCCGCGCCGCCATCGCGTTCATCGAGGTGGACGGGCGAGCAGCAGGTCTCGCCGCGCAGGGCTTGGCGGCCTTCCCGGACCGCGACGACGGCTAGGCCGAGAGCGACCACGGGGTCGGCCCACCACCAGCCGAACGTGGAGTTGAGAACGAGCCCGACCAGGACCGCCGCGGACAGATAGGTGCACAGCAGCGTCTGCTTGGAGTCCGCAACCGCGCTGGCCGAGCCCAGCTCCCGCCCGGCCCGGCGCTGGGCCCAGGACAGGAACGGCATGACGACCACACTGACCGCGACCAGCACGATGCCCACCAGCGAGTGCTCGGGCCGCTCGGCACCGATGAGGCTGCGCACCGCCTCGACCGAGACGTAGGCGGCGAGGGCGAAGAACGAGCCCGCGATCACCCGCAGCGCCACCTTCTCCCGCCGCTGCGGGTCGGGGCCGGCGAACTGCCAGGCCACCGCCGCGGCGGAGCTGACCTCGATCACCGAGTCCAGCCCGAACCCGATCAGCGCGATGGAGTCCGCGATCGTTCCGGCGGAGATCGCGACGACCGCCTCGATCACGTTGTAGGTGATCGTCGCCGCGACGAGCCACCGGATCCGCCTGCGCAGCACGTCCCGCCGGACGGACATCACTCCTGGGACGCTCACGGCACCGCCTCGGCCGCGTCCACCACCGCGAGCTCCGAGGTGCCGGCGGGCTCGCCGTAGACGGGGCAGAGCGCCACCGCCTCCCCGGTCTCGACCAGCAACGCCTCCGCGCTGCGCAACAGGTCGATCAACTCGGGCCGGGTCAGCGAGTAGAACGACTGCCGCCCCTCGGCGCGGTAGTCGATCAACCGGCAGTCCCGCAGACAGGCCAGGTGCTTCGACACCGTCGACTGCGCCAGCCCCAACGCCCTGGTCAGATCGACGACCCGGGCCTCACCCTCGGCCAGTCGCCGAACGATGGCCAACCGCGTCGGATCACCGAGGGACCGGAACAACGCCACGGCCGGCCCGAGATCCCGCCCGCAACAATCCATCGCCACGGGGCGATGCTAGCGCCACATCGTGATCGATTGGAAGCCCGCTCAGGCAACCTTCGCAAACAGGACGAAGTGGTGCTTGTACGATCCGGCCATCGTGATGCACAGCCGGATCCCCGATTCCGCCAGATCCGTGGCGAAGCGTTGGAGCCTGCTCGCCGTCATCGCGCTGGTGATCCTGACTCAGGCCTTCACCTGCCAGGCCGTCCTCGCCTCTCCCTCGGTCCCGGCCGCCGCGATCTCGTGCCAGGGCGACACCGGGCACGACGTCGTCTGCGAGTTCGGGTCTGCCTCTGTCGCCGGTCGCGACACGAGGCGCGACGATCCCGCGGCCCAGGTGGCGTTGCTCGTCGCTCTCGTCACGATCACGGCCGCTGTGGTCGCACGACTCCTGGCCGCCGCCGGCCCTCAGGAGTGGGCACCGCGAAAGTCGCTTCGAGGTCGGCACCGGCTCGTGGCCCTCTGCATCACACGTGTCTGATCAGACCAGAGGCATCCGGACGACCAACCGCGCCGGCACCAGATCATCTGCCTGATCAATCCGCTGGTCCGCGTTTTCGCGCGACGCCTCATGAGCCCCGCTCCAGACCCTCCACAGCCGTTTCCGCTGACCGAAGGCAAGCCTGTGACCGGCACCCATGTGATTCGACGTCGACGTTCCCTGGTCCGCCGCAGCGGCCTCTGCGTTGCGGCTGCCCTCGTGCTGATCGGTTGCGGAACGGGGACCAATGCCGTCGCCGTCGGCGACTCGTTCGAGTTCGTTGCTCCCGGAGGCCAGACGAGGGTCTTCTACGATCCCCCGGAAAGCCGGGGCCGGGCAGGCGAGATGTCTGCGGAGAGCGTGACCGAGCCGGGCGAGCGCATTTCGCTGTCCGACTTCGCCGGGCAGGTCGTCGTCGTCAACATCTGGGGCTCCTGGTGCGGTCCGTGCCGAGAGGAGGCGCCCGCACTACAAGAGGTATACGACGCCACCCGGCCATCGGGTGTGACCGTCCTCGGCGTCGCTGTTCGCGACGATCAGCAGGCAGCGGGCGACTTCATGCGTAATTGGAAACTGTCCTACCCCTCGCTGTTCGATCAACCGGGACGCACGCTGCAGGCTTTTCGCGGCGTCCCGCGCAACACCATTCCGTCGACGCTCGTCCTCGACCGGTCGCATCGGGTCGCCGCCGTCTTCCTGACGACGGTCCGGGCATCCGAACTGCTCTCGGTCGTGCATCGGGTCGCCGCCGAACCCGCGTGAGCGGCGTCGCTCGTTTCCTCCAGAGAGGCCAACCATGACCAAAAACCTCAAGGTCACCATCACTGTCGCCGCCGTTGCAGCGGCCGTACTCGCTCTCGTCCTTCTCGTGAGCCGGCCCAGCACGCCGGCACCGGAGAGCGCAGAAGCATCCGCAGGCTCCCCCGTCTCGTCCGAGGTCCTGGTTCGGGAGAACAGCCACCGGCTCTCCACGGCGGCCGACGGGAGAGTGACGCTCGTGGAGTTCCTCGACTTCGAGTGTGAGGCCTGCAGAGCCGCGTTCCCGATCGTCGAACAGCTCCGCAACGAGTACGCAGGCCGAGTCACCTTCGTCACCAGGTACTTCCCCATCCCCAGCCACTCGAACGCCGAGAACGCGGCGGTAGCGGTCGAGGCTGCGGCCCGGCAAGGCCGGTTCGAGGCGATGTACCAGCGGATGTTCGAGACCCAGGCCCAGTGGGGCGAGCAACAGGAATCCAAGGCCGACGTCTTCCGCGGCTTCGCTGGCGACCTGGGACTGGACATGGCTGCGTATGACCGTGCGATCGCCGATCCGGCCGTTCTCGAGCGGGTACTCGCCGACAAGCGCGACGGGGAGGCCGCCGGAGTCCAGGGCACGCCGACCTTCTTCCTGAACGGCGTGCAGCTCAGGGTGCGGTCCGGAGACGACTTGCGTGCAGCGATCGACCTTGCTCTCAGCCGGTAGGGGTGAGTCGACGTGACTTCCACCGATGCGGACGCCCGCGATGCGCGCGCTACCGCTCAGTGTCACGGAAACGTCGGGGACACCGCCCTCGGCACATTCCTGTCACGCGCCACCGCGTGGATCCTGACGGCGGGCGGCGCGCTCGGCACCGCCGCCGCATTCGCGCTCATCCTCGACCGCATCTCGCTCCTGAAGGACCCCGACTTCGTACCCAGCTGCAGCATCAGCCCGCTGCTGTCGTGCGGTTCGGTCATGACATCGCCACAGGCCGAGGTTCTCGGGTTCCCCAACCCACTGATCGGCTTGGTCGCGTTTCCCATCGTGACCACCGTCGGTGTCGTCACGCTCGTCGGCGGCACCGTTCCACGATCGGTGTGGCTGGGGCTGCAGTTGGGCACTGCCGCGGGCCTTTTCTTCGTGCATTGGCTGATCGGCCAGAGCCTCTACAGCATCGGCGCCCTGTGTCCGTACTGCATGATCGTGTGGGTCGTGACGATCACGATGTTCTGGTACGTCACCGTGCACAACCTGACCGCAGGACACCTACTGATCCGAGCGAGGTGGCAACAAGCGGCAGCCCACATCGCGCGTTACCACAGCGCGATCCTCAGCCTCTGGTTCCTCGTGATCGTCGCGTTGATCGCCGTCCGATTCTGGCCGTACTGGGTGGGGCTGGTCTCGTGACGTCCGACGTCATCCTCCGGTCCGGGCCGCACGGCGCAAGGTGAACGCTGCGAGCCGAACGGTCAGCGCGTCGAGCACGAACCCGGCGAACGACCAGAGGCCCACCGTGTTGCCGTGCGCACCGCCGAAGCCCACCAGCGGGCCGATCAACGGCACCAAGAAGCTCGCCACTCCTATCGCCCCGACGATCGCAGCGGCCAGCATGATCTCGCGGCGAGGACTGACGAGCAGGGCGACGACGCCGGCCACAGCGGCCGCCGCAAGCAGCCACGACACGACGTTCGCGACAGGACCGGCAGCGCCCTCCAACGCCATCACGAGGTGCACCGCACCGGTTGCGGCCCAGGCGGCGGCTACGACTTTACGGCCACCGCTGGGCAGCGGAGCGTGATCGGACATGGCGGACATCTTGCCCTTCGCGTCTCCGGACGGAACGTGAGCGGCTGAGAGTGAACGGCACGGTACTCGAGGCCGTGGACGACAACCGCCCACGCTAGTCGACCCGCCCGCGCTGCACGGCCGACCCCGAGCGCCGCCTTCAGCGCGCGTAGAATCGAACATTCAGGACGAAATACCGTAGGAGAGTGACGCATGACGAGGCTCACCTTCGCCATCGGCGGGATTCTCACCGCGTTGGGGATCGTCGCGTACGTCGTGACCGGAGCCGCCAGCATCACCGCGCTCATCCCGACGTTCGTCGGCGTCCTGCTGCTGGTCTGCGCCGCCCTCGCGCGCAAGCCGGCGCTGCGCCCCCATAGCATCCACGCAGCACTGGTCATCGCCGTGCTCGGTGCAGGTGGATCGCTCATGAACGTGGTCAAGCTCGGCGAGGTGTTCGCCGGCACAGCCCAGCGCCCGTCAGCGGTCGTCGTCAGCACGATCATGTTCGTTCTGCTGGTGATCTACATCATCATGGGAGTGCGGTCCTTCATCGCCGCACGCCGCTCTCCGGCATCCACAGAACGCCTCTGAGTCTCATTCTCGATGTGAGGCGCGACGATCGTCGCCGGATCAGGCTCGGGCAAGCGCCCCCGACCCCGGTGCCGATCCGCTCCGGACGTCTCGGATTTCCTGAGCCGGGTTCCCTCCCCACATCGCGTTCTGCGGCACCTCCTCGCCCTTCATGAGGAACGAGTCGGTCGCGACCGCTGCTCCGTCGCCGATCGACGTGCCGTAGTGGACGAAGGCGCCGACCCCGAGCGTGCACCCGGTGCCGATCGCGATGTGGTCGGACTTGAAGGTGCCGTCCTCCTGCGAATGGCATTGGATCTTGCTGGACGCATTGAGTGTGCAACCATCGCCGATGGTGACGAGGGTGCGCTCCGTTATCATGGCACCGTCGTCGAAGACCCCACGACCGATCTGCACGCCGAGCAGGCGCCACACCACGTTCTTGAACGGGGTTCCGTTGAACACCTGGATGTAGGCAACCGCGGGCACCTTCCAGAATCGTTCGTGGCGCCAGAAGGCAGGGTCGTAGATCGAGCAGAACCGGGGCTGCAGCTTGCGGAAGCGCGCGACGATACGCTCGATCAATACCCAGTAGGCGATGGTGAACAGAAGCGTGACGGCGCCGAGCAGCCCGATTACGACCTCATTGCCCCCGTCGTAGAACTCCAGGACACCGGCAAGGAGAAGAGCGAGTCCGAGAGCGTACATCCAGCGGACCAACAGATACAACGCCATGGTGACGACGTTGTGCCTTCTCTTCGCGGCGAGTCGACGATGCAGTCCTCCATCTGTGACCATGTCGTCGTACATGCCGTCCCGCTGGACAGTGCGCGGGATCTCGAAGCTGGGCGATCCCAGAAGCCCGGTGTTCTTCCGAATCTCGCCGGCGACGGGCACCATCACCTTCGTGGCCAGGAGACAGTTGTCGCCGACGGTGCTCTGCGCAGGGTAGGGGATGTTGTTCCCGAGAAAGCTGTTCGACCCGACCGTCGCCCGGGAGAGACGGAAGGACGTGTTGGAAAACTCCGCATTGATGATCGACAGGCCATCGGCGACCACCGTGCCGCTACCGACACCGACCAGATATGGACTCTCGTGCCGCACGTCCATGCCGAAGTTCGACCCGGTCTGCACCACCGTCGAAAGATCGTAGCCGATCCACCGCAGATAATGGACGACGAGGTTGCTGTCCCCGAATAGCCAGGTGAAGAACCTGACATTGGTCATTCGCGCAATCGCCTTGTGGATCCCGTAATGGAAACCGTAGAGCGGGTAATCCCGATCGGGCTTGATCATGAGATTCAGCAGGCGTGGCACGGAGCCGACGACGAGGAGACCGAAGATCACGAAGCCGAAGAAGAGCACCGTGCCGGCGATCAAGGTGTCGATGTAGTACGTCCACACCGAGAACGCTGCCGACGCCGGGGTCAGGAGCGCATTGAGCTGCGGAACCTCGACGAGCAGCAGGATCACGCCACCAACGGCGAGCGGAACGTACACGGCCAACGCGATCAGCAGTTGCGCGAACCCGTACAGAGCGCTTCTCAGGCTGCCACCGCCAGTGCGAGTGACCGTGCAGTAATCGACGTCGGCCGGCTGCGCAGGGGACCCGTGCCAACGCTCGCCGGCCGGCACCGCTTGCCCAGCATGCAGCGACGAGGAATGGCCGAGCTGAGAGCCGTCGCCCATCGACACATCGATATCGACCACTGTCATCTCACCGACGAACACGTTCTCTCCCAGCGTGACCACGCCGGTCTGAATCACGCCATTGTGAGCGCGGTAGCAGGAGATGAACGAGTCCTTGCGGACGACCGTACCTGCCCCGATCGTGAGCAGGTCGGTGCAGACAGGGAGGTTGCGGGAGAAGATCGCGACACCACGGCCGATCTTCGCGCCCAGCGCCCTCAAGTAGAGGTTGAGCAGTGGCGACGCGGTGCTCGATCGTGATCGGCCGCCGATGACCACGAGCAGCGGGTTTGATCGGATCAGGGTCTTGACGATCCAGAATCGGAGGTAGGCCAGGCTCCACACGCGGATCTCCCGGGGTTTCCAACGCCCGATCAGTATCCATTTCGCCACGATCGGAAGCGTGCACACGCCGACGAAGGCCGCCCCGCCGAACAGGACCGACCGCACGTAGATCTCTCCCACACCGGCGGCAGCCGAGATCCAGTTGTAGCCCAGGTCGCCGACGACACCGACGAGGTAGGAGTATCCGAGGAAGACGAGCAACTGAAGCGCTCCGCACAGGATGTACTCCGATCTGCGCGTGGGTGCCGTTGCCTCGGTGGACTCCGAAGGCGCCGCCTCGCCGGGAACGATTGCCGCCTCCTCGCTGAGCACCACGTTCCTTTCCAGGTCTTCTTCGAGAGGAGAAGCGACGTGCGGGACGAGCGCTTTCGTCAGATCACGTACCGTCGGATGGCGGTAAATTTCCTTCATCGAGACGCTGGGGAGGTCCTGTTGCTTCCTCGCCCACGCACAGAACCGTGCCATCACCATGGAGTCGGCACCGAGATCGTCGAAGAAGTTGGCGTCCACTGCCACTCTCTCGACGTTCAGGATGCCGGCCAACTTCTCGGCGAACGCCTCGCCGATGTCGAGTCTCGAAACGATCCGCCCATTGTGAATGGGCAACGGCTCGGTGAGGTCGGCCGGCAAGCCCTTGGTAAGATTCTCCACCGCATGAGCTCCTCTGGAAGAGATCGAGAAATCCCCCCGCGTTACGGATCCGACACGCGCCCTCTCCTGCCTCGCCTCGGAAGTGCCACATTTCACGATGCCCAGCCCGATCGGGCCGACCAGCGCAGGCTGCTGCAGGTGGCACAGAGGCTTGCTCTACCCACCGTAGGTTCGAGTAACGCTCAACAGTTAAGCGTCTGGTAAAACGATCACAAACATGCATTTACCTGTCAGGCCGTGAGATCTGTCCCCCGATTGCATGTAATGAGGCCAGCCGGCGTAACCCGCCCGGGCGTCCGTGAGCGACATGACCGTTGCGCCTGCCATAGGGTCTCGGCCGCGTACGCCGGCGTCATCGCACCCGCAGCACCCGAAATGGGGCTCGGTGCCCGCGTGCTGTGACGGCGATGGCCCCGCCGGCCGGGTCGAGGAGCCGAAGGAGGTCGAGTCCGTGCGCACTCGGATCGTCGGCCTCGCGGTCTGGATCTCGGTTCTGGCGATCGGGCTCTTCGGGGTGCCGTTGGCCGTGGCCGTGCATCAGTACGCGCTGCAAGCGGAACGGGACGAGCTTCTCCTGCTGGCCGATACCATCGCCACGGCGCTGTCGCCGTACGTACCTGACAGCGTTCCTCTCCGCAAGATCCCCGGACCGGGCTCGGTCGAGGTGGGGGTCTACGACGCGGCCGGCAGGTGGCTCGGCGGCGCCGGCGCCTCCGGCCCGCAGCCGGAGCTGGCGCGGGCCCTCGCTGGTGGGGTGGCAACGGGTTCCGATAACGGCAAGCTGATCGCCGCCGTACCCGTCCTGCACGAGGACGACGTCCTCGGGGCCGTACGCGTCGCGACCTCTCGCACCGCCGTGATGACCAGGGTCGCGCTGGTGTGGACCGGGATGGCGACGCTCGCGGCGGTGGCCGTGGGTGTGGCGTGGCTCGTCGGACGCCGCCAGGCTCGCCGCCTGGCCGGTCCGCTGGAGGAACTCGCCATCGCAGCCCGTTCTCTGGGCGACGGCGACTTCAGTGTGCGCACCCGACGAGGCGGAATCCACGAGATCGACGCGGTCGGCGCTGCACTCGATGACACAGCCGTCCGGCTGGACGATCTGCTTGCCCGGGAACAGGCGTTCTCCACTGACACCTCACATCAGCTGCGGACCCCGCTCGCGGGTCTCCGGCTGCGCCTCGAGGCCGCCCTCGAACAGCCGAACCGGGACCCGCGGCCCGCCATCGCCGCGAGTCTCGCGGATGCCGATCGGCTGGAGACCACCATCAACGAACTTCTGGCCCTTGCTCGTGACTCACGTCGGACCGGGCCGGACCCTGTCGATCTGAGCGCGCTTCTGGAAGAGCTGACTCCGGAGTGGCGTGAACGACTTGCGCTGCAGAACCGAGACCTCCGCGTCAGCTTCGAGGGCTCCGGGGAGGAGCCCCTGGGCTCTACGGCCGCGATCCGGCAAGTACTCGCAGTCCTCATCGACAACGCGATGACTCATGGCGCGGGCACGGTTGACGTCACAGTGCGCGATGCCCCTGACGCCGTGGCGATCGACGTGTCGGATGAGGGCTCGGGCATCCGCGAGCCCACGGATGTGTTGTTCGCCCGCAGGGCGGAACGGCACAGCGGAAATGGAATCGGTCTCCCATTGGCCCACCGCCTTGCCCAGGCCGAAGGTGGGCGGCTGTTGCTGGCCGGCCGGACCCCGCCGACATTCACTCTCCTGCTTCCGGCCGCGGGAAATCCGGATGACCACGGTCGAGCTCGGGCCGTCGGGGCCGATCAGCAGCCAGGCGCGGTGGCGGTCCCCCTTCACAAGGGCTGATCTCCAGCATGTATCCGTGGCCCCGAACGGTGACGATCTTCGGAACACGGACCGCCGCAGATGCGGCTCTCCCCATCTTCCGGCGTAGCGCAGCGATGTGAACGTCGAGCGTTTTGGTCGGGCCGAACCAGTGCTCGTCCCAGACATCCGTCATCAGTGTCTTCCGGCTCAGCGCCGCCGCGGGCTCCGCAACCAGGCGGGCGAGCAGGTCGAACTCCTTAGGACGCAGCTGCAGCTCCCGCCCGGCGACCGTCGCACGACGACGGGAGAGATCGACGATCAGGTCACCCACGGGTCGCACAGATCGGCCCGGCCCCTCGTTGCGACGCAAATGCGCGCGAACACGGGCAAGCAGTTCGCTGAGCCGGACCGGCTTGAACAAGTAATCATCGGCCCCCGCATCGAGTCCGACCACGACATCCATCTCAGCCGATCGGGCCGTCAGCATGACGATCACGCAGGCGGGCTGAGCGTGGCGCAGCTGTCGGCAGACCTCGATACCGTCGATGTCCGGCAGGCCGAGGTCCAGCAGCGCGAGGTCGAATGGCGTCACCGACGCCTGGGCGAGCCCCTTCTCTCCGAACCGCTCCCACACCACCTCGTGACCGCGGACACGGAGACTCGATGTCAGAACTTCTCCGATTGTCAGATCGTCCTCAATGAGGAGCAGGTGGCCGGTCATGGGGATACTGTCGCAAACGACAGTGTTATTCCGCTGTATCAGAACCACTGATCTTCAGCGTGTTCACAGGTACAAAGGGAGACACTTAAAGTCGGGGATTCCTGGCTCTCCGGCGCCCGAATGCGCCGACTGGGTCATTGAGCCCTTGCCAACCTGCTTCGGGACGCGATGATCAGTGTCTGAACGGCTCGGACAAGCACGGTGGGCCGGCTGGGGCTGGAGCGGATCTTGCAGAGCACCTTCCAGCTCGTGAGCTTGGCGGTCACCCGCTCGCCTGGTCCTGCGGGTGTGGGCGGTGTTGACCTCCTTCTGCGCGACCGAGAGTCGGCGGTAGCGGCCGGTGTCAGGATCGAGGCGGCGTCGCCGTTGCGGCGCGGCCACGTTCGGGCCGGCACCCTGGTATCCGGTGTCGGCGACCGCGTGTACGTCGGCGGTGTGGATCGCGTCGATGATTCCGTGCTCGCGGGCGGCGCTGATGTCATGACGAGCTCCGGGCAGGGTGGGTGAGACCCTGACCAGCCGGCCCCGGTCGCTGTCGCTCAAGCACAATCTTCGCTCGAGGCTGCCGTTGCGATCACGCGCTGGTTCGACCGGCCCAACCTCGGTACGGACCGTCTTCGGCGAGCCACCGTTGCGAGGTTTCCTGTACGTGCCGCCGCACGATCACCCTTCTCATGTCCGAGATGCTCGGACATGTCCTCGTTCAAGGCAGTTTGCAGTACCGTTTGAGTATTCGCCGCTGGTCAGGCAGGTGGTGGCGATGTGATCGGCGCGGCCGGATCCGGCTGGTGGCGGTAGGTGGCTCGGCATGTCCAGCCGGACGGTTCCCCGCGAGCCCTCTGGCTGTGAGCGTGCGGCGCTGGTGGGCGTCTGGTGAGGAGGCGGCGTGGCTGCCGCTGGGGCGGAGGCCCGATGGTTACTCGGTTAAGCGACCGGATCGCCGGGGAGCAGGCGGCGCTGCGGCGGGTGGCGACGCTGGTGGCCCGGGCGGCGCCGCCGGAGGAGGTCTTTGCCGCAGTCGCTGAGGAAGCCGGGCGACTGCTGGGCGCCCACCACGCGTGGATGACCCGGTACGAGCCCGATGGCGCGGCAACGCTGGTCGCCACGTGGAGCAGCACCGGCGCCGCCGTCCCCGCCGGCACCCGGCTGAGCCCCGGCGGGCGCAACGTGTACACGCTGGTATTCCAGACCGGCCGTCCCGCGCGGATCGACAGCTCCACCGACGCCCCGGACCCCGTCGCCGACCTCGCCCGTGAGTTCGGTTACGGCGTGGCCGTGGGCGTGCCGGTCAGCGTCGAGGGCCGCCTGTGGGGCGTCATGATCGTCGCATCCCCGCAAGGGGAGCCGCTGCCGGCCGACTCCGAGGCATGGCTGGCTGGGTTCACAGAGCTCGTGGCAACCGCGATCGCCAACTCACAGGCGCGGGTGGAGCTGCGCTGGTTCGCCGGGGAGCAGGCGGCGCTGCGGCGGGTGGCGACGCTGGTGGCCCGGGCGGCGCCGCCGGAGGAGGTCTTTGCCGCAGTCGCTGAGGAAGCCGGGCGACTGCTGGGCGCCCACCACGCGTGGATGACCCGGTACGAGCCCGATGGCGCGGCAACGCTGGTCGCCACGTGGAGCAGCACCGGCGCCGCCGTCCCCGCCGGCACCCGGCTGAGCCCCGGCGGGCGCAACGTGTACACGCTGGTATTCCAGACCGGCCGTCCCGCGCGGATCGACAGCTCCACCGGCACCTCGGGGCCGGACTGTGAGGTCGCCAGCGAGCTGGGCGTCCGAACGGCTGTCGGCGTGCCGGTCAACGTCGCGGGCCGCCTGTGGGGCGTCATGGTCGTGTCATCTACGCAAGAGGAGCCGCTGCCGGCGGGCACCGAGGCCCGGTTGAGCGGGTTCACCGAGCTGGCCGCGACCGCCATCGCCAACGCCGAGGCCCATGCAGAGCTGGCCGCCTCCCGGGCGCGGATCGTGGCCACCGCCGATGCCACCCGCCGGCGGATCGAGCGCGACCTGCACGACGGCGCCCAGCAGCATCTGGTCTCCCTCACTCTGCAGCTACGAGCCGTGCAGCCGGCCGCGCCGTCCGGGGTCGGTGAGCTGGTGCGGCAGCTGGACGAGGTGGCCACTGGGCTGGTCGAGGTGCTGGAGGAGCTGCGCGAGATCGCCCGCGGCCTCCACCCGACCATCCTGGCCGAGTGCGGACTGCGCTCCGCGATGAAGGCGCTGGCCGACCGCTCTGCGGTCCCGGTCCGGCTGGACGTCCGGGTGGAGGGGCGGCTGGCCGAGCCGGTCGAGACAGCCGCTTACTACGTGGTGGCCGAGGCGCTGACCAATGCGGCCAAGCATGCGCACGCCACCGCCGCCGAGGTCCAGGTGGCCGCAGGTGAGGGCGTGCTGCACGTGCGCGTCCGCGATGACGGCTGCGGCGGCGCCGACGTCACGCGCGGCTCCGGTCTTACCGGCCTCAAGGATCGCGCCGAGGCGCTCGGCGGTCGCCTGGCGCTGCACAGCCCGCCCGGAGAGGGCACCACCCTTCAGGTCCAGCTCCCGGTGGAGCAGGCCGGCCCCACCGCGGCAGGTGCGGCAGGCCCTGCCGCCGCAAACAGCGCGCAAGCGGTGCCACCGTGGTGAACCCGGACGCCGGCGCCCTGCTAGGCGGTGTCGGCGGCTGCCGGGAAATCACCGGCGGTAAGAGCGTCGATGATGCCGTGCTCGCGGGCGGCGCCCATGTCGTGCCGCGGGCCGGGCAGCGGCGGTGAGATCCCACGGTCATCCCCGACGGGTAGGACAGCACCTCGAAGCTCCTGGTTGGACGGACTGATCTCAGCAATCGCCCGTCTACCAGGAGCTTCACCCATTCCGGTCGTGCCACGCCGCACACGCCCTGACCTGCCCGTCCGTCAGGTTGGCAAAGACTCATTGCCGTGGTCGACACCTCGTGGAGGAGTGCCCGATCAAGCGATCCTCCGAGGAGCCGTCCAGACCACCCTCGTCGCGTGCGACGACGTCACCGCCAGCGGGCCTGGAGAGCGCTCTGGTGCTCGCCCAGCGAGCGCTGGCGCCGGGAGAAGCGTCCGGGGGTCGGACGTGCCCACCGCCAGCCGGGCCAGGTGCCGGAGCCCGCCGTCACCGATTTCGCCCCGCACGTGGCGCGGGCGTCGGGCGTCGCCGTCGACGCCTGCTGACGAGCGGCGATGCCCGGACGGAGCGCGTCCCGGTGCATGGCGTCCCCCACTCGCGCGTGCGGGCAGAGGCGCGGGCCCTTCGGCTGCCGCTGCGCACCGTCGCTCTTCGCTGGCCGTGCCCGAACGACGTCTACCGGACGCGCCTGCGAGCCACTCTCGCGAACGGCAGGGTCGAGTGTTCGGTGACCTGTTCCTGCGCGACATCAGGACCTTGGAAGACCCGGGCCCCAGCGCGAACCCACGGCCGGCGAGTCGCTGGTTGTGAGCGCACACCCCCGAGTCATGCGTCGGCGTGCCCGGGTACGGGCCTGCCGGATCTCCACCTGCACGCGCTCCACCATGAACACCCAGCGACTTGCGGCTGCCGAGGCTACGTTCTGCCCGTATGAGCAGCGGCGGCGCTGGGAGCAGCCAGGAGCTCCTGCGTGGCGCCGTGCTGGCCGGACTGACCTCGTTGCTCACCGCGGCCGGACACCTCGCCGGCGGCGGCACGATTCCCTCGCTTGCGCTGCTGATCCTGCTGTTCCCGCTGCTCACAGGGGTGTTCGTAGCCCTCGCTCGGCACATCGCCGGCGTGGTGGGCACCGTCGTACGACTCGCTGCAGGCCAGCTCGTCCTGCACTACCTGATGGTGCTGATGCACCCGACCCACGCTGTGGCGGATCCGGTGGCGCTGTCGAACTGGCGGATGCTCGGGATGCATGCCGCGGTCACCGTCGCCACCGCCGTGGCGGTGCGGCACGCCGACGCAGCGGTGCTCGCGGTGGGTGCCGTGCTGCGCCGGGTGGTGCCACGGCGGCTCGTCCTACCGGCCGTGCAGTGCCCGCTGCCGACATTGGTCGTGGCCGAACCCGCAGTCACCGCGCACCTGGCACGAGCTCTCTCTGTCGCGCATATTCGCCGCGGGCCTCCGGCGGGATCTGCGGCGCTCCAGCATTGAGCGCTTCGCACCCTGCCCCTCAGTTCCGATAGCGCGCCCGTCTCCGGAGTCATCCATGTCCAGCCACTCCACAGCGGAATTTCCCTCGTCGGAATGTTCTGCGGGCCGAACGTCACGTCGCGCCGTCCGGCGTGTCGCTACTGTCGTCACCGTCGCCGGAGCAGTTGCCTTCGTCGGCGCCACCCCGGCCTTTGCCCACGTCACGCCCCAGCCCGACACTGCGACGCAGGGCAGCGAAACCGTCATTGCTTTTCGTGTGCCCGATGAGTCCGATGTCGCAGACACCATCGCCCTGTCGGTCACCATGCCCACCGATCATCCGATCACCTCGGTGTCCACCACGCCCGTTCCGGGCTGGAACGCGACCACGAGAACGGTCCCGCTCAACCCGCCGGTGCAGGCCGACGGTGAGACGCTCACAGAAGCCGTCGGCTCGGTCACCTGGACCGCGGCTCCCGGTAACCGCATCGCGCCCGGGCAGTACCTCGAATTCCCCCTCCTGATCGAATTCCCGACCGGTGTCAGCGAGGTGATCTTGCCGACCAGTCAGACTTACGACAACGGTGAGGTCGTGGACTGGAACCAGCCGCCGAATACCGACGGCTCCGAGCCCGAGCGGCCAGCCCCGAGGATCACGCTGACCGCCGCCGGCCCGACTGTGCACGATCAGAGCGCGGCTCCTGGGAGCGAGAACGGTCCACGTGCTGGCCAGACGGATGCCACTGCTCGTTGGCTCGGCGGCGCCGGACTGCTGCTCGGAGCCCTCGGTCTCGGCGTAGGTGTCGGCGCCGTCCTGCACGCCCGCCGCGCAGCGAAGAGAAACTGAACCCCGGCGCGATCGAACTCCGTCCGCGCACTCGGCCGCCGCGGCGTTGGAGCGGCTCCAGGAGGCACGATGAAATATGGTCGAGCCAGACTCCGATTTCGACGCCCCTGGGCACTCTCGACGCTCGCGGTGGCTCTCCTCGGTCTTCTCGCGACTGGATGCCGAGGTCCGGAACTCGCGAGCTTTCCGGGGCCTCCCGAGGGGGTTCGCCTGATCGCCGAAGAATTCCTGAAGCCTGACGCAAATCCGCTGGCGCTCACCATGGCTCTCGAACCAGCAGACGAGGACTACGCCGCTGTCTTCGACGAGGAGACACTGAGCGCCGCACGGCTCCATTACGACGGATTCTGGGCGACGCCGTCGTGGATCGTGTCCCCCGCGCCGGGCCAGACCCAGTTCAGGATCGAGATGGCGACGAGCGAACAACTCGCGGCCGGAACGGGCGCTGCGTCCCAGTTCCCGGGCGGTTACCGAGCGATTGCGCCGCATTTGAGACCAGGATTGACGATCTATGAGATCATCTTCGTCGCACCCGGCCAAACCAACGGCGTGATCCTCGACGGCCTGGTGTACGTCAACGGGAAATGGCGAATATTCCCCGCCCCATGGCGCGTGCTCACCGTGAACGAACCCGGCCACCGGCACTAGCCCGTCTCCGAGGCCAGCTCTGCCTTCGCGGGCCGACATCCGACCGCTTGACGGGTTCGTCGATGCCGGCTGAGGCTAACGCGGGTCGACCGCGGGGCGGCTCTTCATTTGCGGCCCGAACTGAGATGTGACCGCCGGTGTGGAACCAGCGACCGGCAGACGACGACCTCTTCTACCGACAGTAGAGGAGGGTGATTTGTTCGCATCCCACGCCCTGATGATCGCGTTCACGGTCGCGTTCGCCGTGACGGGCCTGTACTCACTGGTTCGGTTCGCCGGGCTGGTCTCCGGTGCCTCGACCGACGGTGACCGTGTCGCCGAGCTGACGCACCTGCTGATGAGCTTGGCGATGATCGCCATGACGTGGGCATACAGCGGCGGTCCGGACACCGCGAGCGGGATCCTGCAGATCGTGGTCTTCGGCCTGCTCGGGCTGTGGTTCCTGGGCCGTATCGCCGGACCCGACCACGGACACGGCCGCAGCGCGACGGCCTACCACCTCGTCATGTCGGCCGCGATGGTGTGGATGGTCGCCGCCATGCCCGTTCTGATGAGCGGATCCGGCATGCGCATGGACATGTCGGCGGGAGGCGGCGCGCACGCTGACCACGCCTCGATGGCGGGCATGGACGACATGCCGGGAATGCACGGCGCGAACGGCCCTGGCGGGATGGATATGAGCGGCATGGGCGGGGCGCCGACCTGGGCCCGTGTGATCACCTACGCGTTCGTCGTACTACTGGTCGCTGCGATGGCGATGTGGTCGTCTCGGCTGTTCCGGCCGGTTGTTGCGCAGGTCTCCGTGTCCGAGGTCCGGTCGTCCGTACCGGCTTCCGGCACGGCGACAGCCGTCCTCACTCGAACCGCATCATCCGGTGTCGCACAACTGACCGGACCCCGGCTCGACGCCGCTTGCCACCTGTTGATGAGCCTCGGCATGGCCGCAGCGCTGCTCGCAATGCGCTGAGCAGCCTCCTCCCGTTCCCGACCCGATCGATGGGCCGCTCCGTCGCGGCCGGTCCGTCCGTGTCCCCTCCCCCCGACCAGAAGGCCGGCGATGTCCGAGATCCTCGACCACTCGACACCAGGCGGTTCCGCGCCACGACCGCCGATGTCGACACCCCCCATGGCACCGAACTCGTCAGCCCCACAATCACGCGGACGCAGGGCCTGGTGGTGGTCCGGATTACGGCCGCTGGTGTTGCGGCTGCATTTCTATGTCGGGCTGTTTGTCGGGCCGTTCCTGCTGGTGGCCGCGGTGACGGGGCTGGCGTACACCGTCACACCTCAGCTCGAGCAGCTCGTACACCACCAGGAGCTCACCGTCCCGATCCGGGATCAGCGAGTGGACCTGCAACGACAGGTCACCGCGGCGGCCGCCGCGGTGCCCGGCGGCACGATCACCGAGATCCGGCCGCAGAGCACCCCCGACGGCACCACGCGGGTCTCCTTCGATGCGCCCGGAGTCCGCGACGGATACACGCGCACCGCCTTCGTCGACCCCTATACCGGCGAGGTCCGCGGCGTGCTGGACACATTCGGGGAATGGCTCCCGGTCCGGGCATGGTTCGACGAGCTGCACCGCACCTTGATGCTCGGCGACGTCGGCCGCGTCTACAGCGAGCTGGCCGCGAGCTGGCTCGGCGTTCTCGCGCTGAGCGGCCTCGCTCTCTGGTGTGTCCGCCGCCGGAACCGTCTCCGGGTCCGCCGCACGCTGCTGCCCCAGGGATCGGCGCGAGGCCTCATCCGCTTGCGCTCCTGGCACGGGTCCGTCGGGCTATGGGCGGCCATCGGAATGCTGTTCCTGTCCGCGACCGGCCTGACCTGGTCGCAGTTCGCCGGCAACAACGTCTCCGATCTGCGGGAGGCCCTGAACTGGTCGACTCCCTCGGTCAGCCAGGCCCTGTCCGGGGGCATCGCCGACCACGGTTCGTCCGTCACCGATCCGGCGCAGATGGCCGGCACGGCCGACCGTGTGCTGACCGCAGCCCGAGCGGCCGGGCTGTCCGACCCGGTCGCCATCACTCCCGGCGACGGCGAGGCCTGGGTCGTCAAGCAGGTGCAGCGGTCCTGACCGGAGAAGCAGGACGCCGTCTCCGTCGACCCCGCGACCGGCGCGATCGTCGCCGAGCTGCGCTTCGCGGACTGGCCGCTCGCGGCGAAGCTCGCCCGCTGGGGCATCGATGCACACATGGGCCTGCTCTTCGGCGTCGCCAACCAGATCATCCTCGCCGTCCTCGCCCTCGGCATCGTCTGCCTCGTCATCTGGGGCTACCGAATGTGGTGGCTGCGCCGCCCCACCCGCAGGGCCGCGATGCCCGGCCCGGCCGGGAACCAGCGACCGGGCGCCGGCGCCGTACTCGCGGTGGGGCTCGTCGCCGTGGCCGCCGGCATCTTCCTGCCGGTCCTCGGCGTGTCCCTGCTCGCGTTCCTGCTCGCCGACGCCATGTGGATGCACTACAGATCCCAGCCCGCAGGACCGGGCATGTGACAGCCCGACGAAGGGACGCTCGTCGCAGCACCCGACCTGGCTCCCGGGCTACGCGCCTCTTCCTGCTGGGCCCGTCGACCAGCAAGCCCTCGTGATCGTCGTACAGCAGGCGCAGGAGGTGACGGTGGCAGCGGCTGCGTGAACGTTGCAGTCGCTGCCGTCGCCGCTGTGTGCGGTCGTGCTTGACGCAGGTCTCATGCGGAGCCTCACGCGCACTTCTGGCAATTGCAGTTAGCTTGCAATAATGTCTGCTCCTGGGGCTGATGTCGTCCGATCGGGCTGAGACCTGAAGCGCTACCCGCTCGTCGGGCCGCCTCGCTGGCAACAGCCTTCCCGCGACTCGACCTCGGGAACGGACCATGGAATCTCACGAGGACAGCCACCAGCTGCTCGTCACCCCGGCTGCGACCGCCGACACGTTCGACCGCACCACGGCACGGCGGGCGCCGATGATGATCGTTGATCGGGTTCGAGCCCTGATGCGCGCGGGACTGCTGGTCGCGGGAGATCGCCTACCGTCGGAGCGCGAGCTCGGCGACCGGTTCGGTGTCAGTCGGGTCACCGTGCGGGAGGCCCTGCGCACGCTGGAGACGCACGGGCTGGTCACAATCCGGGTCGGCATTCAGGGTGGTGCGTACATCACGTCCCCGACCGGCGTCCGGGTCATCGAGAGCATCGCTGACGTGCTGGCCCTCTCGGTGAACGAGGCCGCAGACGTGGTGGAGGCGCGGCAGGCATTCGAATTGGGGATCCTGCCGGTCGTGTGCGAACGCGCAGATCAGAGCGACATCGAGGACCTGTTCGCAATCTGCGATCGCTCCGAGGCAGTCGTCCCGACGAACGGCGACCTGGGATCTCTCTCGGCCGAGTTCCACATTCGAGTTGCACGAGCGAGCCACAATGCGGCGATCGAGCTGTTGGCTCTCTCGTTCTACAGCCCCCTGCTCATGATGCCGAAACGGGCCAGCGGCCCCCCGGAGACCGGGGAGTTTCGAAGCTTCGTGAGTGCCGTCGCCGAGAAGAACGTGCGCGGCGCAGTGACCATCATGAACCGCCTCTTCGCTCACGGTGGCCGAGAAGGTCGGATTCGCCCTGATCGCGCCGGTCATCACGACCTGCTCTGATCAGGCGGCGGTCAACGGGACGGCTCCTGCGTCGTCAGCTCCTGAGTTCCGGTCGTGGAGAGATCGGCCCATTCGAGGGTGCGGTCGGCCACCACGTCGAGCAGAGGTCGATCGTGGGATATCGCAAGCACTCCGATTCCGGCCGAACGTGTCTCGGCGAGAAGCAGGTGCCAGATCCGCGCCTGCGTGACCGCGTCCAGGCTGGCGCTGATCTCGTCAGCGATGATGAACCGCGGCCGGGCCAGCAGAGCGCGTGCGAGGTTCACCCGCTGCAACTCGCCCCCGCTGATCTCGTGCGGGAACCGATCGAGCCACTGCGGCGCGACGAGGGCGTGGTCGAGTCCATCGATGTCCGTCCGCGACGCACCGGTCTCCGCGAGGATCTCGCGAACGGTCCACCGTGGATTCACGGCCCGTTCCGGGTGCTGCAGCACGAGCTGCACCGGATGCGCGCGCCGCGCGTGGTCGTCGGGGCGAGCGGGTGCGCCGTCGACGGTGACGCTGCCACGGTCGGGCTGGGCGAACCCGGCCAACAGGCGACCGAGGGTGCTCTTGCCCGTGCCGCTCGGGCCGCGCAGGCCGACCACCTCGCCGTCCTCGATGCGAAGGGACACCCCGCGCACGATCCAGGGCAGCCTGGTGTCGTAGCGGAACCACAGGTCGTCGGCGTGCAGCATCAGGCCTCCGTGGCCGCTCGGAACCCGTTGTCCGGCAGCGCCTGCCAGAGCGCGCGGCTGTGGGGATGGACGAGCAGGGATCCGTCGCCGCTGAACGACTGCGGGTCGGCCACCTCGATCGTCCGGCCGTCGTGGCAGATCACGATCCGGTCGGCGATCTCCAGCGCACCGCGCAACTCGTGGGTGATCAGGACAACGGCACAGCCGGAGTCGGCCAGCTCCCGGAACTCGGCAAGGATCGCTCGGGCGGCAGCCGGCTGCAGGCCGGGGGTCGGCTCGTCCGCGAAGATCAGACGGGGACGGCTCATCGTGGCCATCGCGACCAGGACCCGGCGGATCATGCCGCCGGAGAGCTCGTGCGGGTAGCGGCGCAGCACTTCTGGTCCCAGTCCGCGCCGCTCGAGGGCCTCCTCGGCCGCCCGCCGCGGATCAGCGAGGCCGGCCAGCCGGGCCGAGCGCCGTACCTGGCGTCCGATCGGGGCGACGGGGTCGAGGAAGGACACCGACTGCGGAAGCAGCATGATCTCGCGCCCGGCGAGCCGCCGGCGGGCGTCCTGGTCCGCGACCGTCCCGTCGAACACGACCGTGCCGGATTCCTGGACGTTCGGCGGGAGCAGGCCGAGCACGGCATGGGCCAGCAGGCTCTTGCCCGCCCCGCTCGCTCCGACCAGCGCCACCACCTCCCCCGCGTCGGCCGTCAGGTCCATCCCGGCCAGCGCTGTGACGACCCGGCGGTGCAGGCCCCGCTCGTACTGGACGAAGGAGACCCGGAGATCGTCGACGCGCAGCAGCGGTGCGTTCACAGGTGGTGGCTCCTCGGGTCGAGGAGCACGCGGCAGTTCTCGCCGATCGTGTCGACCAGCTTGACCACGACGAGCAGGCACAAGCCGGGTAGCACGGCGAGCCACCACGCGCCCGCCGTCAGGTAGCGCATCGACTCGGCGAGGAGCACCCCGATCGACGGTTCGGCCGGGTCCACCCCGAGACCGAGGAACGACAAGGCCGCCTCGTGCAGGATGGCGTGCGGGAACAGCAATACCGTCCCGACGAGGAAGTGGCCGGCCAGGTGCGGCACCAGATGCCGGCGCGCGATCCAACCCCGGCCCTTGCCGAGGCTGCGGGCGACCGCCACGTAGTCCGACGAGACGACCTCGGCGGCCTTCCCACGCAGCACCCGCGTGAGGGTGGGCCAGTGCGTCACCGCGACGGCGATGATGACCGCCTGCGTGCCGCCACCGAACGCGAAGGCCAGCAGGATCAGCAGCACGAGGTGCGGCAGGGCCAGGAACAGGTCGACGAGCCAGGTCACGGCACGGTCGACGAGCCTCCCGCCCACCGCGGCTGCGCAGGCCAGCGCCACAGCGATCAGGGCCGAGATGACCGCCGCGGTCGTGCCGACCACGAGGCTCAGCCGCAGCCCGGAGAGCACCCGCGCAAGCATGTCGCGCCCGAGCCGGTCGGTGCCGAAGACGTGCTCCCACGAGGGGCCCAGGTTGCGGTCGGTGAGGCTCGTGGTCTGTGCGGCATCGGTCGCCAGGGTGCCGGCCACCACGACGGCGAGAACGACCACCAGCGACAGTCCGATGTATGCCAGAGTCCGGCGGCGACGGTCGGAGAGCAGCCCGGTCCGGCCGGCGATCACGGTGTGCGCGGTCATCGGGTTCCCTCGCCGAGGGCCGGTCGGTCGACGGGCAGGCTCGGGTCGGTGCGCCTCGCCCGGTGGGTGCCTGCCGTTGCGGGGTTCCGTCGCACCCGTGGATCCAGCCGAGCGTGCACGAGGTCGCCTGCCGTGTTGCCCGCGAAGACGAACACCGTGGTGAACAGGGCGATCCCGAGCAGTAGCGGGACGTCCTGTCCCAGCGCGGCCGCCGTGGTGGCCGCTCCCAGCCCCGGGTAGGAGAAGACCTGTTCGGCGAGCACGGAGCCACCGAACAGCTCGCCGAGGGAGGCGAACTGGAGCAGCAGAGCGGGCGCGGCCGCGTTGCGCAGCACCCGGTGCACGACGAGCCCCGGCGTCGACTCACCCTGCGCCCGTGCGAACGCCACGTAATCGCCGGCCATGGCTTCGATCACCGCGTGCCGGGTGTGCAGAACCACCGGGGCGATCCCGACGATGGACAGTGTCACGGCCGGAAGGATCAAGTGGTGCAGCCGATCGAGCAGGTTCACCTCACCGGTCAGTGTTCCGACCGGCACCGCGCAGCACAGCGGCGTCCACTGCAGCGACACCGAGAACACGTAGAGCAGGAGCAGCCCCACCCAGAACGTCGGCGCCGAGGCCAGGGTGTAGGCCCACCAGCAGGTCACGCGGTCGGCCAACCGGCCACGGCGGACCCCGGCGAGCACCCCGAGCCCGAACCCGATCACCCCGGACAACAACCAGGCCACCGCCATCAACGCGAGGCTGGTCAGGAACTTCTCGCCGATCACGTCGGCGACCGGCTGGTTGAAGGTCGAGGACCAGCCCAGATCGCCCTGCACGATCTGCCCGAGCCAGGCGCCGAACCGCTCCATCGGTGGGTCGTCGAGACCCCAGCGCTCGGCGATCTGCGCCCGCTGCTCCGGCCCGATCGCGGCCACGTCGGCGCCGACGTAGGCGTTCACCGGGTCGACCGGGGAGTTGACCATCAGGATGAACGAGGCCGTGGCCACCGCGACCAGCAGCAGTGCCAGCCGCCCGAGGCGGGAGAGAACGAACCGGCCCGTCGCCGCCCATCTCGCGGACGGGCCGGTGTTCAGCAGGTCCAACGCCAACCGGTGATTCCGGCCGTGATCGGCCATCCGTGCCCGTGCGGCTCGATCTGAGGCTTGCCGATGTCCAGGCACTCGTCGACGTAGTAGGTGTGCTGCAGGTTGACCAGCCACGCCCACGCCGCATCGCCCGCCGGTCCGAAGCCCTGACCGTTCGCATCGAGTTGCGCGGCCTTCCAGAACGCCGTGGCAGCCTGCGGGTCGGTGGCGCCCAGAGCCGCGTCGAGGTTGGCGTCGACGCTCGGGTTCGCGTAGAAGCCGGGATTCCAGTATTCGATCCCGGCCTGCTTCGAGGAGTACAGGTTGTACATCTCGGTCGGGTCGTGGCTCCCCCAGCCGAACAGCACCGCGTCGGCATGCAGCCGCGAGTCGATCACATCCCAGCTGACACCGTTGGTGGCAACCTCGATACCGACCGGGCGGAGCATGTCGGCGGCCGACAGCGCGAGCCCCTGGCGCAGGGTGTCCTCCGCCGGGTACAGCAGGCTGAACGCGGCCCGCACTCCTCCGCGCTCACGGATGCCGTCGCCGTCCGTGTCGGCCCAGCCCGCCGTGTCCAGGATCGCGCTCGCCCGCGCCGGGTCGTAGCCGGTGATCGCTGATCTCGGCTCGTACCAGGGCAGCCCGTCCACCGGACCGGTTGCCGGCGATCCGTAGCCCTCCAGCACGCCGTCGACAAGGGCCTGCCGGTCGATCGCGTAGTTGACAGCCCGACGGATTGCGAGATCGGCGGTGACGTTGTTGCCGATCGGCTGACCGTCGGCGGTGGTCTGCCCGGTATCGGGGACGTTGGGGAACATGATCCCCCGGTTGTCCACCGACGTCACCGGCACGAGCCGCATCCCCGCCACCGTGGCGGTGGCCAGCGACGACGGCACCGCCGCCATGTCCACCTGACCCGCACTCGCGCTCGCCATGGTGGCGTCCTCGCCCGTGAACACGAAGACGATCCGTTCGAACGCGGGCTTCGTGCCGTAGTAATCGTCGTTGCGCTCGACGATCAGCTGCTGGCCCTGGTCCCACTGGACGAACCGGAACGGGCCGGAGCCCACCGGGTTGCGGGCGTAGTCGGGACCGTGCGCGTGCTGCGGCACGATCCCGAGCGAGACCAGCCGGTTGACGAACGTGCTCTGCGGCCGGATCAGCCTCAGCTCCACCGTGTCGCCGTCGATCGCAACGGCCTCCCGCAACACCGTGACGTCGGTCAGGCCACCGCTCCTGCTCGCTGCGGTGAAGCTGTACGCGACGTCCTGAGCGGTGACCGGCGAACCGTCCGTGAACCTCGCGTCGCCACGAACGTCGACCGTCCACACGAGACCGTCCGGACTCACGGTGTATCCGGTGGCGAGATCGTTGACGATGTTCAGGTCTGCATCGCGTGTCAGCAGCGTCGACTGGAACAACGGCGAGCCGTAGCGGCCCCAGCCGAGCGTGGGGTCGTAACCCTCCTCGGACTCGCCCCCGATCGCCAGCCTCAGCTCGGTAGGAGCGGGTCCGCCACCGGACGGACTCCCTCCACCAGCGCAGGCCGAGGCCACCAGCACGACCACCATGAGCGCGAGCATCGCGCGCGTCACCCGCAACAGCCCGACAGCCGGCATGCAACTCCCCCCAGACGACATCACCACGCAACGGAGAGCGTCGGCAGGACGGGACCCGGATCGCGCAGCCCACCGAGCCACTCACAGAGCGAGCGGGACTCGCCGCTGCACGACGAGCCCCGCACACGCTCCGATGTCGAGCTGCCAGAACGATCACCGGAACAGGCCCCGATGCTCTCAGCTCCAAGCAGCTGTTGCAAGTTCTTGGCAACTACCTTGCGCTGGCGAATTGAGGTGTGATCGCCTGTGCCGAGGCGGCAGGTGTCGGCCATGGCCGCGCCGGGTGCGGGCCGTCGAACGAGAGGACTGCAGCGCTGCATTTCCGGCCGGCCGGACCTCAGGATGTGCCACTACCGGCTGCACTGAGCGCCTGAGCTCCGCCGTTGGCGGCCTCAGGATGCAAGCAATAGGTTGTTGCCAGCTACTTGTGACTGATGGCGACGACTCGAACTGCCGGAGGACCCGACATGGCCCAGTACACGCTTCCCGATCTCCCCTACGACTACAGCGCGCTGGCACCGCACATCGCGGCCGAGATCATGGAGCTGCACCACTCCAAGCACCATCAGACCTACGTGACCGCGCTCAACGGCGTGCTCGACAAGCTCGCCGCAGCCCGCGACAGCGGGAACTTCGACGCGATCGTCGGGCTCGAGAAGACACTCGCGTTCAACCTGGGCGGGCACGTCAACCACTCGATCTTCTGGAACAACCTCTCGCCCGACGGCGGCGACAAGCCGGACGGCGAGCTGGCCGCGGCCATCGACGACGCGTTCGGAGGCTTCGACGCCTTCCAGGCCCACTTCACCTCGGCCGCCACCACGATCCAGGGCTCCGGCTGGGCCATCCTCGGCTGGGACGCCCTCGGCAGCCGGTTGCTGATCCACCAGCTGTACGACCAGCAGGCCAACCTCCCCGCCGGCCAGATCCCGCTGGTCATGCTCGACATGTGGGAGCACGCTTTCTACCTGCAGTACAAGAACGTCAAGCCCGACTACGTCAAGGCCTGGTGGAACGTCGTGAACTGGGCCGACGCCCAGAACCGCTTCCAGGCTGCACGCTCGGGCGCAGGCAGCCTGATCACGGTCTGAACGCCTGGCTGCCGGGTGGCCCCTCGGCGTCGGTCGAGGCGCCACCCGCACGCCGCACAGGCCTTGCTGGGCATCGATGTCGTTCTTGCCCACCGGAGGCGGCGGGAGCGGCCAGACGCCACCCCCACCACCCGCCGGTTCGCGCCACTCAGCTGCGACGGGAAGTGGCATCCAGCAGCGCGCTTCCGCCTGCTTTCAGCTGCAGCCGCTGGTGGAGCCGCAGCCCTCGCAGAGGTAGCAGGAGCCCGCCGGACGCATCTTCGTGCCGCAGGTCATGCACAACGGCGCGTCGGCGGCCTTGCCCAGCCGCAGCTCCAGCAGCTCGGTGGAGCTGCCGACCTCGACCGGAGCGGGCGCAGCGCCCGGGGTGTGCTCGGCCTCCTCGGCCGCCGGTGCGGCGTCGACCGAGGACCGCAGGCCCTCCACGTCGACCTCGCCGTAGCTCGTGGAGTAGTCGGTGCCCGCCACCTGCTTGGTGCGCTCGTCGGCGGAGAAGATGCCGAGCTGCGCGCGCTTCTCGTAGGGCAGGTGGTCCAGCGCGAGCCGCCGGAACAGGTAGTCGAGCACGCTCGTAGCAATGCGGACGTCCGGGTCGTCGGTCATGCCGGCGGGCTCGAACCGCAGGTTGGAGAACTTCGAGACGTAGAACTCGAGCGGGATGCCGTACTGCAGGCCCACCGAGATCGACATCGAGAAGGCATCCATGACACCGGCCAGCGTGGACCCCTGCTTGCCGAGCTTGACGAAGATCTCGCCGAGCCCGTTGTCCGGGTAGGACCCTGCCGTCAGGTAGCCCTCGGCGCCGCCGACGGTGAAGGAGACCGTCTCGCTGGGGCGCTTCTTCGGCAGCCTGCGGCGCACCGGACGGGCCTCGACCGGGGCGGGGGCCTCGGCCTTCTCGGTGGCCTTGGCCGACTTGCCCGCCGAGAGCGGCTGGCCGACCTTGCAGTTGTCCCGGTAGATCGCGAGCGCCTTCAGGCCGAGCTTCCAGCCCTCGAGGTAGATCTTCTCGACGTCCTCGACGGTGGCCGCCTCGGGCATGTTGACCGTCTTGGAGATCGCCCCGGACAGGAACGGCTGCACCGCGGCCATCATCCTGACGTGGCCCATCGGCGCGATGGACCGCTCGCCCATGGCGCAGTCGAACACCTCGTAGTGCTCGTGGCGCAGCCCGGGCGCGTCGATGACGTGGCCGTGCTCGCCGATGTACTCCACGATCGCCTCGACCTGCTCGTGCTGGTATCCCAGCTTCACGAGCGCCCGCGGCACGGTCTGGTTGACGATCTGCATGGAGCCACCGCCGACCAGCTTCTTGAACTTGACCAGCGCCAGGTCGGGCTCGATGCCGGTGGTGTCGCAGTCCATCATCAGGCCGATGGTGCCGGTGGGGGCGAGCACCGAGGCCTGTGCGTTGCGCCAGCCGTTGCGCTCCCCGATCGCGAGGCACTCCTTCCAGGTGCTCGTTGCGAGCTTGTGGACCGGGCTGCTCGCCGGGAAGGTGCGGACGTCGTCGTTGGCCGCCGCGTGCTTGCGGATCACGCGCTGGTGCGCCTCGGCGTTGCGGGCGTAGCCGTCGTAGGTGCCGACGACGCCGGCGAGCTCGGCCGAGCGCTTGTACGCCGCACCGGTCATCAGCGAGGTGATGGCCGCGGCGAGGGCCTGGCCGCCCTCGGAGTCGTACGCGTGGCCGGTGGCCATCAGGAGTGCGCCGAGGTTGGCGTAGCCGATGCCCAGCTGACGGAACTTGCGCGTGGTGTCGGCGATCGGCTCGGTGGGGAAGTCGGCGAAGCAGATCGAGATGTCCATCGCGGTGATGATCAGCTCGACGGCCTTCCGGAATCGCGCCGCGTCGAACTGGCCGTTGTCGCCGAGGAACTTGAGCAGGTTCAGCGAGGCGAGGTTGCAGCTGGAGTTGTCCAGGTGCATGTACTCCGAGCACGGGTTGGAGGCGGAGATCCGGCCCGACTCGGGACAGGTGTGCCAGTCGTTGATCGTGCCGTCGTACTGGATGCCCGGGTCGGCGCACTCCCACGCCGCCTGCGCGATGGTGCGGAAGAGCTTCTTCGCCGGAACCCGGTCGATGACCTCTCCGGTCATGCGGGCACGCAGCCCGAACTTGCTGTCGGCCTCGACTGCGCGCATGAACTCGTCGGTGACACGCACCGAGTTGTTGGCGTTCTGGTACTGCACCGACGTGATGTCGCTGCCGCCGAGGTCCATGTCGAAGCCCGCGTCGCGCAGCACGCGGATCTTCGCCTCCTCCTTGGCCTTGGTGCTGACGAACTCCTCGATGTCGGGGTGGTCCACGTCGAGGACGACCATCTTCGCCGCTCGGCGCGTGGCGCCCCCGGACTTGATGGTGCCCGCGCTGGCGTCCGCCCCGCGCATGAACGACACCGGGCCGGAGGCCGTGCCGCCCGAGGACAGCAGCTCCTTGGACGAGCGGATGCGCGAGAGGTTGAGCCCCGCGCCGGAACCGCCCTTGAAGATCAGCCCCTCCTCGCGGTACCAGTTGAGGATCGACTCCATCGTGTCGTCGACGGCGAGGATGAAACAGTTGTGCACCCGCAGGCCAGCGGCGAGAAACTCGCCGGACTCCGTCTGGATGTCGTAGACCTCCTGCTCGCCGCGCTCCTCGATCCGTGCGATCTCGAGTCGCTTCACGGCGCGAGCCGGGAGACCGGGAAGCTCGAACGACGCTTCGAGCTTCGCCGCCTTGACCGGGTCGATGAACCCGATCTCGTCGGCGAAGGCGCGGCGGTCGCCGGCGTTCTGGATGCGGATGCTCCACAGGTCGTGTCGATCGGGCCGAGGGTCGGCCTTGCGTCCGACGCGGGCGAAGATCCCGAACCGGCCGAGCAGGGTCTGGACACCGCGGATCAGCCGCTCGCTGATCATGTCCATTCCGACGAGCGTGGAGCTCTCACGCCTCGACACGTATCCCTCCGCCTGGAACAGGCTGCGGAGGTAGCAGGCGACGACAGGCAGCGGAGCCGTGAAGAGATGGGCGGGCACTGTCATCTCGACACCGCGCGTCCGCAGCCCCCAGCGATCGACGAACTCGGAGAGCACGTCTCCGTAGAGGCGTGTGCGCCGGCAGTCGAGCGAAGTGTCCTGAGTGGCCACCTTGCGCTCGTGGCGGTGCACCCCCGGGAACACCGCGTCGAGGGCAGCTCCGACCCAGGCCCGCTCGGCCTCGGTGACCGTCATCGCCTCGATCGTGAGCGATCGGTTGGTGCCCGTCTCGTACCGGCCGACGAACCCGTCGCTCTGCAGCCAACCGGCCAGCGACGCCTCCGCGAGCTGGGCGACCTCGATCACCGACTCGCCGTACGAGTGTGTGCGGTGCCATTCAAGCTGGTCGCCCGGGCGCAGCGTCCCTGCCTCGACCCAGCGGCCCGTGCCGGGCCCGGTGCTCTTCCACACCACGTGGTCGGGCGTGACGTCGAGCTGGTGGCCCGCCTTCGTGTGCAGCCGGATGACCTCGCGCACCCCGTTGGCCTTGGTGGCGACGACGCTGGTGAGTCCGTGCGCGTCGAACACCTTCGTGCCGACGGCGTCGCGCTCGACCAACTCGCCGATCGGGACGAGGCCAGCCGGAGTGCTGACCATGGCGTCGTACGGAAGACAGGCGCTGACCTGCTGCGGAGAGTTCGTGCCAACGTTGAACCACACGGGCGAGTTGAAGCTGAACACCTGGTGCAGCAGCATCCAGGTGAGCTCCTGGGCGAAGACCTCGGCGTCCTCCTCGGTGGCGAAGTAGCCGTGCTCCAGGCCCGAGCGGTGGTAGACGCCGACGACCCGGTCGATCAGCTGCCGCAGGCTCGACTCGCGCTGGGGCGAGCCCGCAGCGCCACGAAAGTACTTGCTGGTGACGATGTTGGTGGCGTTGACGGACCAGAAGTCGGGGAACTCGACGCCGCGCTGCTCGAAGTTGACCGTGCCGTCACGCCAGTTGGTCATGACGACGTCGCGGCGCTCCCAGCTGACCTCGTCGTAGGGGTGGACACCTGGCGTGGTGTAGATCCGCTCGACGGTGAGGCCCGCCGCCCTGCCCGACTTGCCCTGGGCTTTCTTCCCTCGCCCTGACGCGGTTCCGACGGTCTCGGTCATGCTCTCCCTCTCCTGCGCGCTGCCGGTGGCTGGGTGCACCGGCGCGCGTTGCGAATGCTTCGGCTTGCTGTGCGGGGTGTGCAGATGTGTTCTCGGTCGGTGCCCGGACGGCGGCGACTCGGATGGAGCGAGGCGCCGGGGTGCGGGACTTCAGTCGGCGGCTTGACCGCTGCCGGGCGTGCGGAGCTCGGCGATCTCCTTCTCGAAGTCCTCGATGGACGAGAAGGAGCGGTACACGCTCGCGAATCGGAGGTAGGCGACCTCGTCGAGCTCGCGCAGCGGGCCGAGGATGGCGAGTCCAACCTCGTGGCTCGGGATCTCGGCGGTGCCGCCCGCACGGACGGCCTCCTCGACGCGGTGGGCGAGCTTCTGCAGCGCGTCCTCGTCGACGGGGCGGCCCTGGCAGGCTCGGCGGACTCCGTTGACGACCTTCTCGCGGCTGAACGGCTCGGTGACCCCGCTGCGCTTGACGACGGCGAGCACGGCCTCCTCGACCGTGGTGAACCGACGACCGCACGCCGCGCAAGACCTTCTGCGCCGCGTGGCCTGGCCGTCGTCGACCTCACGGGAGTCGATCACGCGACAGTCCGAGTACCGGCAGAACGGGCAGCGCATCGGACCGATCCCTTCCCCACAGTTCTCCCGGCGTGACCGCCGCGAGACCCACCCCCGTGAACGAACAACACGAGTGTAACCACAACATGTAGGGGCGGGGGAAGCCGGAGGCCCCATACGTGCCGCCATCTGTCCTCCTAACGAGTACGAGCAGTACTCGGTGCGGCGCGGCGGACGCCGAGGGTCAACCCTGTGGCACGCGCAGTACCTGGCCGGGGTGCAGCTGCACCGAAGTGAGGGAGTTGGTGGTGACGATCCGCTCCGTGAGCGCCGCCAGCTGGGGCCCAGACGCCGTAGGCGCCACGCCACGAGCCACCTCCCAGACGGTGGCCTCGGGCCCCACCGTGACCGTGGTGGCGACCGCAACGGCCGGGCCACCACCCACGTCGGCCCGGGACTGGGCCACGACGCCGCCCAGCTGCCCGAGGCCGACCACGACCGCCGCGGCGACCACGGTGAGACCCGTGGCGGCCAGCGCACGGCGCACCCTGATCCGAAGCGGCAACCCAGCCCTGCCACCCAGTACCCGCCGCGCCAGGAGCCGCTGCCCCGACGAGAGCAGCCGCACTGCAGGCAACGCCGGACCCGGCAGTGCGGCCGGCCGCACGACGACCGGCACCGCCACCGGGCGCACCGGGCGCGGGCCACGCGACCCCCGCCGCCGCCCGTGCCATGCGGACCCGCCGACCCTCCCGCGCTCGGCGGCGCGAAACCGCCGCCCGGCCCACACAGCGGCGGCATCGCCCGGGCCGTCCGGCCGGTCTTCCGGCTCGACGACGCGAGAGCGCAACCACTGCACCCCCGGCGGCGTCAACGTCGCCACCCGCCCGTCACCCGACGTCTGAAGGCGTCCCCCACCGGAACGAATCTCGGCCGGCCGCCCGATCCCGTCGTGCTCGTTCATCGCCGCCTCGCCTCTCAACGTTGTGCCAATCAACGCCGTGCTCGTCGAGCAGCCCCACCGCTGCCCGCGCGACTCAAACAACCGTTCGAACGAACGTCTGTGCGATGTCTACCACCGGGCACCGACAGAATCGAGAAAAGTGGGCGTGTCGTTCGAACATGCGTTTGGCGGAGGACGGGATCGGGGCTACCGTCGTGCCGACCACAACGGACACCGCGTCGCAACCACGCCAGCGCGAGAAGGCCGCCGGCAGCGACCACGGAGGAGGCACGACGAATGGCACGGGACGAGCCCGGCACCGGGGCCGGTAGCGAGGCCGGCCCGGACACACCCGGCGGCGTCAACGCGACGCTGAACGGCAGGTCGGCACAGGTCAGCACGTTCCCCGACCCCCCGACCAACCCGGCAGGGCTCACCCCCCGCCAGCGCAAGGTGCTCGAGGTGATCCGCGACTGGGTCGAACGGTTCGGCTACCCGCCGAGCGTGCGGGAGATCGGTGACGCCGTGGGCCTCACCTCCACCTCCTCGGTGCACCACCAGCTGCGCACCCTGGAACGCAAGGGCTACCTGCGCCGGGATCCCAACCGCACGCGCGCTGTGGACGTGCGGGGGCCGGACGACGCGCCGGTCAGCGACGACGTCGTGACCGCGGGCACGGTCACCACCGAGAGCACCACCTCCGACGAACTCCGCCCGGCACCCGCCTTCGTGCCGCTCCTGGGCAACATCGCGGCCGGTGGACCGATCCTCGCCGAGCAGGCCGTCGAGAGCGTGTTCCCGCTCCCCCGCGAGATCGTCGGCGAGGGCACGCTCTTCCTGTTGAACGTCCGTGGCGACTCGATGATCGAAGCCGCGATCACCGACGGCGACTGGGTGGTCGTCCGGCAGCAGCCCGTGGCCGAGAACGGCGAGATCGTCGCCGCGATGATCGACGGCGAGGCCACGGTCAAGACATTCAAGCGGCGCGACGGGCACGTGTGGCTGATGCCGGCCAACCCGGCGTACGACCCGATCGCGGGCGACGACGCCACCGTGCTCGGCCGTGTGGTGGCAGTTCTGCGCAGGCTCTGACAGCAGTGAGGCAGCGGCCGGGAGCTACAGGTCCCGGCTCAGCGACGGCGCAGGGCGATCGCCCCCGCCAGCATCAGAAGAACCCCCGCGACGGCGCCTCCGCCTAGGGCGGCAGGCAGCCACGGCGGGGTGGGCTCGTCCGCCGCCTCCGGCGCGCGGACGGGCGCCGAGGGACCGTTGGCCCCAGGCCGGCCGGCAGCGAGTGCCACCGCTCCCGGCACGGCGCGAAGCTCACCGGTGGTTCCGCGGCTCTCCGACCCGGACAGCAGCGTGCCGTCGCGGTCGAACGCCAGCGCCTCACCTTGCGGCTCGTCGGGCAGCGGCACGCGCACGGGCGTGCCGCTGAGCGCGCCGACGAAGTCGCCTCGGGACACGGGGTAGAGCCAGGCGTCGGTGTAGGTGCGCAGGGCCACCACCGAGCCGTCCACACTCACCGCGGCCCCGGTCACCACGCGCGATCCGATCTCTCCGACCGGTCCGCCCTGCGTGTCGGACGACGGCAGCGTCACCTCGCCGACGCGTATCAGCGGGGTGGGTCCGGCTCCCTCGGGCACCTGGGCAGTGCGGTACACGCCGGCCGGGCGCCCCACCTCCTTGGTGATCACGACAGGGCGGCCACGCGCGTCGATCAGCAGGGCCTCCGCATCGTGCGGGCCGTCGGGGTAGGTGAGCCGGTGCAGCCGGCTCTCCCCCTGCGGCGGCAGCACCACCACGGCGACGGTGTCGCGGCTCAGCTCGTTGTCGCCGATGTCGGCCACCCACAGGGACTCGTCCGGGCCGACGGCCAGATCCTCGGGGTCGAACGGGTTCACCCCCGCGCTCCGCGAGTCGACCACGGCACACGTGTCCGGGTCGATCTGGTGCAACTCGACCCGGGTGCCCCCGTCGCTCATCGCCCACAGCGCGTTGCTCGCGACGGCCAAGCCCGACAGCTCGGCGAGCCGCGGATCCTCCACGGCACACTTCACCTGCGGAGCGGCTGGTGGACCGGCCAGGGACACCGTCAGGACCCCTGCCATGAGCAGTCGGATCAGTGTGCGGCGCCGTCCTCGAGGGGGACACCGGCGAGAGCGAAGGGCAGCACGGCGGTGGCCAGCTCGGCACCGACCCTGGCGCGCAGCCGGGTGCCGTGCGGGGTGTGATCCTCAGCCAGCACCTCGCCCTCCGAGTGGATCCGGGCCACCAGCGAACCCTGTACGTAGGGCACCAGGAGCTCCACGTCGACCTCGGGCCGCGGCAACAGCTCGGCGAGCCGCTCGCGCAGCTTCTCCACTCCGTCGCCACGACGGGCCGAGACGAACACGGCGTCCGGGAGCAGGTGGCGCAGCCGCGCGAGCTGCAGGTCGCCTGCTGCGTCCGTCTTGTTGACGACGAGCAGCTCCTTGGGCATCGTGCCCGCGTGCTCCTCGCCGATCTCGACGAGCACCTGGCGAACCGCCTTGATCTGGTCCTCCGGGAGCGGGTCGGACGCGTCGACCACGTGCACCAGCAGGTCGGCGTCGGCCGTCTCCTCCAGCGTGGACCGGAACGCCTCGACGAGCTGGTGCGGCAGGTGCCGCACGAACCCGACCGTGTCGGTCAACGTGTAAGTGCGTCCGTCGGCGGTGGAGGTGCGGCGCGTGGTGGGGTCGAGGGTGGCGAACAGCGCGTCCTCGACGAGCACACCGGCGCCCGTGAGCGCGTTGAGCAGGCTCGACTTGCCGGCGTTGGTGTAGCCGACGATCGCCACCGACGGGACCTCGTTGCGGTTTCGGGAGCCGCGCTGGGTGGCCCGCACCTGCCGCATCCCGGCGATCTCGCGCCGGAGTTTCGTCATGCGATGGCGGATGCGGCGACGGTCGAGCTCGATCTTGGTCTCACCAGGGCCACGGCCACCGATACCGACGCCGCCCGCGGCACGGCCACCGACCTGGCGCGACAGCGACCCACCCCAACCACGCAGGCGCGGCAGCAGGTAGGACAGCTGCGCGAGCTCCACCTGCGCCTTGCCGTCCTTGGAACGGGCGTGCTGGGCGAAGATGTCGAGGATCAGGCCGGTGCGGTCGATCACCTTGACCTTGAGCTTCTCCTCCAGCTGACGCAGCTGGCCGGGCGAGAGCTCGCCGTCGCAGATCACGGTGTCGGCGCTCGCGGAGACCACGGAGTCGCGTAGCTCGTCGACCTTCCCGGTGCCGATGAAGGTGGCCGGATCGGGCTTGGAGCGGCGCTGGATCAGGCCGTCGAGCACCTGGGAGCCCGCGGTCTCGGCCAGGCGCGCCAGCTCGATGAGCGAGGCCTGGGCCTGCTCGGCGCTGCCTTCGGTCCAGACCCCGACGAGCACGACGCGCTCGAGGCGCAGCTGCCGGTACTCGACCTCGGTGATGTCGGTGAGCTCGGTGGACAGCCCCGCCACGCGGCGCAGAGATGTGCGCTCCTCGAGATCGAGGTCGCCTCGGGTGGCGTCGGCGGAACGAGCGTCGGCGCCGTAACGGCGCGGCTCACCAGTGGTGGCGGACAGGACGGGTTTAGTCATCGTGGGATTCATGCTCCCATGCCAACGCCCCGGCTGTCTGGTTTGTTTCTACGCGGAACATCGCGTGTCGGATGCGGTCAGCTGCTCACCCGAGCGGGTTCCTGGCCGGCGGCCTCCCACCAGGACCTGGTCAGCTCTCCGTGGGCCACGAGAACGGCAGGTCCGTGCAGCACGGTGGTGGCGGCCTCGACGGTGACCCGGAGGCGGCCACCGAGGGTGTGCACGGCCACCGTGCCGGTGTGGCGGCCGGTGTCGCGCAGCGCGGCCACGACTGCGGCGACCGTGCCGGTGCCGCAGGAGCGCGTCTCCCCCACACCCCGCTCGTGCACGCGCATCGTCACCTCTCCGTCGGGACCCCCGCCGGCCGCGACGAACGGGGAGACGAATTCGACGTTGACCCCGTGCGGGAACAGCGCCCGGTCGTAGCCGGGGGCGGCGGTGAGGTCGAGCGCGGCGATGTCGTGGCCGGTGACGCACGCCAGGTGGGGGTTGCCGACGTCAACGGCCACGCCGGGGAAGAACGCGCCGTCGACGCTCGCGGTACTGGACTCCCCGACGATCGCGGGCCCCATGTCCACCGAGATCTCACCGTCGGGGCTGGTGGGATCCATCCGGACGACGCGCACGCCGCTGCGGGTGCCCACCGGCGTCTCGCTGCCGCTCAGCCAGCCGGCGTGGGCGAGGTAGCGGGCGAAGACGCGCACGCCGTTGCCGCACATCTCGACAACCGTGCCGTCGGCGTTGCGGTAGTCCATGAACCACTCGACGCCCGGCACCGGCGCGGGTGCGTCCGTCAGCGCCGCCCAGCGCACCACGCGCAGCACGCCGTCGGCGCCGAGGCCGCGGCGGCGATCGCAGAGCGCGGCGACCCTGGCGGGCGTGAGGTCCAGGGTGGCGTCGGGGTCGGGCAGCACGATGAAGTCGTTCTCGGTGCCGTGGCCCTTGCTGAACTGCACGTCACGAGCCTACTTGGGCCGTGAGCACGGCCATGGCGCGGCCGAGCAGGCCGGGGGCGGCGGCGTCGAGCCAGTGGATGCGGGAATCGCGACGGAACCAGGAGCGCTGGCGGCGCACGAACCGGCGCGTGGCGCGAACCGTCTCCGCCGCGGCGCAGGAGTGGTCTCCTGCGCCGTCGAGAGCGGCGATGACCTGCTGGTAGCCCAGCGCACGTGACGCGGTGAGCCCGTCACGCAAGCCCTGGTCGAGCAGCCCGCGGGTCTCGTCGACGAGCCCGGCGGCGAACATCCGCACCACCCTGCGGGCGACGCGGGCGTCGAGGTCCGCGGTGTCGCGTTCCACCCCGAGCAGCACCGCGCCGTAGCGGGGCGCACCGCCTGCGGGCAGCCGCGCCGGGAACGGGCGGCCGGTCAGGGCGATCACCTCCAGGGCCCGCACGATCCGCCTGCCGTTCGTGGGCAGCACGACCGCGGCCGCCTCCGGGTCGACCTCGGAGAGCCGGGCGTGCATGGCCTCGGGCCCACGCTCGTCCAGCTCGGCCTGCAGCGTCGCGCGCAGCTCCGGATCGGTGCCGGGGAACTCCAGCTCGTCGACGACGGCCTGCACGTACAGGCCGGAGCCGCCGACGAGCACCGCGGTGCGGCCGGCCGCGCGAAGCTGCTCCACCACCTCCCGCGCCGCGCGTTGGTAGGCCGCGACGGACGCGACCTGCGTGACGTCGAGGACGTCGATCAGGTGGTGCGGGATTCCGGCGCGTTCGGCGGGCGAGAGCTTCGCCGTGCCGATGTCGAGGCCGCGGTAGAGCTGCATGGCGTCGGCGTTGACGACCTCACCGCCCAGCTCCGCCGCCAGCGCGAGGCCCAGGTCCGACTTGCCCGTCGCCGTCGGCCCGACGACGGCGACCAGTGGTGGCGCGCTCACCGCAACGGCGCCCAGACCGCCACGTGGTAGGCCACGCCGTACGGGATCGACGAGTGCAGCAGCTCCCCGCGCCACCGGCCGCCGGCGGTCGCGGCGGCGAGTACCTGCCACGGTGCGCGACCAGCTGCGAGCAGCGCGGTGGCGAGTCCGGCGTCGAGGTGCGCCAGCACGTCGGTGTCGGCGTCCCGCAGGGCCGCCGCGACGGCCGCGTCGAACGGACCCGCGCGCTCGTCGAGCAGGCCGGGGAGCCTCTCGTTGTGGGTCGCGGCGCCGTCCCCGACGACGAGCAGGCCGACCGGCTCCGGGTCGGCCGCGGCCTCGGCGGCGAGCGCGGCACCGAGCGCCGCACACGAGGCCGGGGTTTCGCCGGGAGCGACGAGCTCACCCCGGATGCTGGCCGGGACGCCCGCGGCCGCCGCCATCCATCCGGCGATCAGCAGCGGCAGCGGGAGCTCGGGGTCGATCGGCGCAGCGGCCGAGGCGGGATCGAGCTGCACCGTGACGTCGACTCCGAAGCCGGCGAAGCTGCCGCGGGCGGGCGGCTTGATGGTGCGCCTGCCACACGCATCGGCGCCCACCACGATCCACCGCGGCGAGGCCGCCCCCAGAGACACGGCCGCGCCGACGCACGCCGCCCGTAGCTCCGCGGTCTCGGCTGCCGCGCCCGTCGCCAGCTCGGGAACGAGCAGGGGCGGTTCGGGCACTACGGCAACCAACGACAGCACCATAGAAGCCTAGGCTGCAGTACTCGACCAGCGCGTTCGGGCGCGACTCGCCGATCGGTACAGGCCGCTGGCTGCGCAGCGCCCGCGCGGGTTGTTCCGGTCGGCCCGCCGAACTGTTTCAATCGCGGGACGACCAGCGGTCACGAGGACCGGGAACGGTCGCTGTGCACGGCTCCGCCCACGGGCGGGGCGCCCGCCGTCCGCGGCGGGCCGGAGCAAGGAGGACGACGGTGTCGGAGCAGCAGGGGACGGAAACGCCACACACGGCCACAGAGGGCGAGGCCACCGGGCCCGCCGCCGAGGTCGAGCAGGCGGCAGCGGTGCAGCCGACGGCCCAGGAGCAGTCGGTTCCGGCAGGTGATGCGGACGCTGATCCAACCGGCGCTGACGCCGCCCAGACCCCGGCCACTCAGACCCCAGCCGCCCAACCTCCGGCAGCCCAAGCCCCGGCAGCCCAAGCCCCGGCAGCACGGCCATCGCCGCTGGAGTTCGGGCACGGTCGCGGCTCAGGCGCCGGGGCCGAACCCGGAGCCAGCGCCGAGGCGGCAGCCACGCCCCCGGCCGAACCTGCTCCCGTTACCGAGCTGGTCCCCACGCCTGCGCCCGAACCGACGGCCACCCCGGCAACCGAGGCGACTACCGCCCCGGCCGAAGCCGGCGCCGAGGCAACAGCCGCAGCAGCGACCGTGCAGGCGGCCGAGCAGACGGACACACCGGCAGCCGCACAGGACGCCACGCCTGCGTCCGAGCCGACGGCAACTCCGGCGCCAGCCGCTCCGGCGGCTCCGGAGCCGCCCCGGCCCGCGCCACCCCGTCCGGGCCCGCCCGCGACGCCTGCCCCGCCGCGGCCCAGCCCGGCCGCGGTCGCCGGCACAGCGCACCCGAGCCCGGCCGACGTCCCGAGCGCGCCGCACCCGAGCCCGGCCGACGTCGCCAACGCACCGCACCCGAGCCCCACCGACGTCGCCAACGCGCCGCACCCGCCACCGGTCGTCGCACCGGCGGCTGCGAGCAGCACGGCCACGGACGCGCCGGTGCCGGTCGCCCAGCCCTCCCCCGTCGCCAGCGCGAGCGTCGATCCGGGCCGCTGGGGCCGGGTGGACGCGGAGGGCACCATCTACGTCCGCACGCCCGACGGGGAACGGGTCGTCGGGTCCTGGCAGGCCGGGGCGCCCGAGGAGGGGCTCGCCCACTTCGCCCGCCGGTTCGACGACCTCCTCACCGAGACGGAGCTGCTCGCGGCCCGCCTCGCCGCCGGCGGTGGCGATCCGAAGCACGCGCTGAGCAGCGCCAAGACGCTGCGCGACGGGCTGGACGAGGCCACCGTGGTCGGCGACCTGGTGGGGCTGCGCGACCGGCTCGACGAGCTGATGGCACAGGCCGAGGAGGCCGTGACCGCGGCGAGGTCGGCCCGTGACGCCCAGCGTGCCGCCGCCGTGGCCCGCAAGGAGGAGCTCGCCGCGGAGGCCGAGACGCTCGCCGCCGAGGCCACGCAGTGGAAGCAGGCCGGCGACCGGTTCAAGGCGATCCTCGACGAGTGGCGCTCGATCCGGGGCATCGACCGCAAGACCGACGAGCAGCTGTGGAAGCGGTTCTCGAAGGCCCGCGAGTCGTTCAACCGTCGCCGCGGCTCGCACTTCGCCGACCTCGACCGCCAGCGCGCGTCGGCGAAGGCCCGCAAGGAGGAGCTGGTCGTCGAGGCGGAGAAGCTCAGCGACTCCGACGACTGGGGGCCCACCGCGGCCCGCTTCCGCGACCTCATGGCCGAGTGGAAGGCCGCAGGTCGCGCCCAGAAGGACGCCGACGACGCGCTGTGGCAGCGGTTCCGCACCGCGCAGGACGCGTTCTTCGCGCGCCGGTCCGGCACCTTCGCCGAGCGGGATGCCGAGTTCTCCGCCAACGCGGAGGCGAAGCGGGCCCTGCTCGCCGAGGCCGAGAAGATCGACGTGTCGGATCCGGGCGGAGCCCGCGCCGCACTGCGCCGCATCCAGGAGCGCTGGGAGGAGATCGGCAAGGTTCCGCGCGACGACATCCGGCCGCTCGAGGCAGGTCTGCGGGCCGTCGAGGAGAGGGTGCGCGATGCCGCCGAGCGGCAGTGGCGACGCACCGATCCCGAGGCCGAGGCGCGGGTGGCGCAGTTCCGCGAGCGGGTGGCTCAGTTCGAGGCGCAGGCGGAGAAGGCCCAGGCCGCCGGCGACTCACGGCGCGCCGAGCAGGCGCGGAGCCAGGCCGAGCAGTGGCGCGAGTGGCTCACCACCGCGGAGCAGGCGGTGCGGCAGCGCTGACGGACCGCCCGGGGGGCCTCGCGCTCCCCGGGCCACCGGGCCCAGGCCGGTGGGTCAGAGACGTCCGGCGATCCGCACCCAGCACACGGTGAGCGTCACCATGGCGAGCACCGCCAGCACGAGCCCCACACCGGGCCCGGTGGCGCCCACCGGCGCCCCGACCTGCCGGGACCAGATCGCCCACACCCCGGTGACCACGGAGATCCCGCAGCCCACCGCGGCCAGCCAGGCCAGTCCCCACCACCGGGTGGCTAGCGCCAGTGAAGAGACGACCAGGCCGAAGCCGAGCGAGGTGTAGGTGAACAGGCGCGGCAGCACCCCGAGCCTGGGCTCGAGGCCTGCGAACACCTCCCACCCGCGGATCGACCCGGTCCACGGCAGCATCAGCGCCCCGATCAGCACGAGTATCGCGATCGACACGGCAAGCGCGGTGGGGCCAGGGTCGATCTGACGCTCGATGCGCCTGCCCGCCCGGTCCAGCTCCTGGTCGAGGGCCGCCAGCTCCTCGGGGACCTTCCGCTCGTTCATCGCTCTTCCTCCCTCGCCGCTCGATGGCCGCGCCCGATCAGTTCGTGCGTCGCTCACGTGCGGGTGCCGCATCCGGGTGCGGCCGCCACCGGCTCCGGGGCGCCGAAGACCGGCAGGCCGAGCGTGGTGGGGGCACCGCCGGGCCGGGTGCCCGCCTCGTGCGCGTCGCCGGCACGCGTGCGCCGGTGGGACAACACAGGACCGTCGGCCACCAGGTGGTGCGGTGCCCCGTACCCGATGGCGACCTCGACGACGTCGCCGGGCCGGATCGCGGCGGAGCCCGCCTCGCCGGGGGCGAAGTGCACCAGCCGCCCGTCACGGGCGCGGCCGCTCATCCGGCGGGTCGCGCCGTCCTTGCGTCCTTCGCCCTTGGACACCAGCACCTCGACGATCTGGCCCTCGAACGCCCGGTTGGCCGCCCAGGAGATCTCCTCCTGGAGGGCGACGAGCCGCTCGTACCGCTCCTGCACGACAGCCTTGGGCAGCTGGTCGGGCAGCGTGGCGGCGGGTGTGCCGGGCCGGGGCGAGTACTGGAAGGTGAAGGCGTTGGCGAACTTGGCATCGCGAACGACGTCGAGGGTGGCCTCGAAGTCGGCATCGGTCTCGCCGGGGAACCCGACGATGATGTCGGTGCTGATCGCCGCGTGCGGGATGGCGGCGCGCACCTCGTCGATGATCGACAGGTAGCGCGCCGAGCGGTATGAGCGACGCATCCGTCGCAGCACGTCGTCGGAGCCGGACTGCAGGGGCATGTGCAGCTGCGGGCACACGTTGGGCGTCTCGGCCATCGCGGCGATCACGTCGGAGGTGAAGTCGCGGGGGTGCGGGGAGGTGAACCGCACCCGCTCGAGGCCGTCCACGTCGCCGCAGGCCCGCAACAGCTTCGCGAAGGCGCCCCGGTCGCCGAACTCGGCTCCGTAGGAGTTGACGTTCTGTCCGAGCAGGGTCACCTCGAGCACGCCATCGGCCGCGAGCGCGGAGACCTCGGCCAGCACGTCACCGGGCCTGCGGTCCTTCTCCTTGCCCCGCAGCGACGGGACGATGCAGAACGTGCACGTGTTGTTGCAGCCGACCGAGATCGACACCCATCCGGCATAGGCGGACTCCCGCCTGCTCGGCAGCGTGGAGGGGAAGACCTCGAGCGACTCGGCGATCTCGACCTGTGCAATCGCGTTGTGCCGCGCCCGCTCCAGCAGGACGGGCAGGGCGTGCACGTTGTGCGTGCCGAACACGACGTCGACCCAGGGAGCACGCCGGACGATCTCGGAGCGGTCCTTCTGCGCGAGACAGCCCCCGACCGCGATCTGCATGCCGGGCCGGGCGTCCTTCACCGGACGGAGGTGGCCGAGGTTGCCGTAGAGCCGGTTGTCGGCGTTCTCGCGGACGGCGCAGGTGTTGAACACGACGACGTCGGCCTCGTCCGAGTCGGACTTCGTGTACCCCGCTGCCTCGAGCAGCCCGGCCATCCGCTCGGAGTCGTGCACGTTCATCTGGCACCCGTACGTGCGGATGGCGTAGCTACGGCTCACAGATTGAGGGTAGGCCGCCGCCGGGCGGTCGACCGCATCGGCCGGGCACGGCAGGATGCCCCCGTGGCGGGGGGGCGTGATGTGGACCGGCGTTCCGTGCTGCGCTGGCTCGGCGCTCTCGGCCTGCTGAGCACGCTTCCCGCCTGCTCGTCGCCCTACGCCGGTACGCGGCTGGCCCTCGCCACGGGCGGCACCCAGGGCGTCTACTTCGCGCTCGGCAACGCACTCGCGGACGCGTGGCAGCAGAAGCTGGGGCTCGAGGCCCGGCCCGCTGTGCTCTCGACGGCCGGTTCGGTGGACAACCTGCGGCTCCTCGCCGCCGGGGCGGCCGACGTGATCTTCAGCCAGGTGGACACGGCCGCCGACCAGCTGGAACGGTCCGCACCCGGTGATCCGCGCGCCCCGCGCGCGCTCGCCCGGATCTACGACGACGTCGTGCACGTCGTGGTCAGGGCCGCCTCGCCGGCCACCACGCTCGCCGGCCTGCGGGGAGCCAAGGTCTCGCTCGGCGCCCGCGACTCGGGCGTGTACGTGATCGCCACGCGGCTGCTGAGCGTGGCCGGGCTGAACCCGGACACGGACCTGCAGGCCGAGCAGCTCGGGATCAACGAGTCGGTGGCCGCGCTGGAGAGCGGCGCGATCGACGCGTTCTTCTGGTCGGGCGGGGTGCCCACCGACGGGATCAGCCGGCTCTCACAGGCCCTGCCGATCCGGCTGCTGGACCTCGAGGACGTGGTCACGCCGGTGCGCGAGGCCTTCCCCGCGTACGCGCCCGGCACCGTCCCGGCCGCGACCTACGGCATCCCCGCGCCCGTCACCACACTGCTCGTGCGCAACTTCCTGCTGGTGGCGGCCGCGATGCCGGACGACCTGGCGAACGCGCTGGTGAGAGGGCTGTTTGAGGCGCAGCCGGACCTTGCCGTGGCGAGCCCGGCGGCTCTCACCATCGATCCCCGCGCCGCCATTGGCACCCAGCCGGTGCCGTTGCACCCTGGCGCGGAACGGTTCTTCCGCATGACGAAGGCCATCTGAGCTCAGCCGTCCGCGAGGTCCCCGGGCTCCTCCGGGAGCACCCGGCGCAGCCGTGCGATCACCTGCAGGCCGCCGCCCTCGGGGAGCTCCAGCTGAAGCCCACCCCCGGCGACCTCGACGGTGCGGGCGGCGATCGCCAGCCCCAGCCCGGAGCCCTCGACGTTGCTCTGGCCCGGGCTGCGCCAGAACCGGTCGGTCGCCCGTTCCAGCTCGTCCGGTCCGAGGCCTGGGCCGGTGTCCCGCACCGCGATCTCGACGTGGGAGGAGGTCACCCCGGTGCGCACGGTGATCGCGCCTCCCGGCGGCGAGAACTTCACCGCGTTGTCCAGCACGGCATCGAGCACGGTCTCGATCGCCCCGACCGGCGCGGCCGCACTCAGCCCGTGCTCTCCGCAGCGGACGAGCCGCAGGCCGGTGTGCTCCGCCAGCGGACGCCAGGCCTCGATCCGGTCCGCCACGGCAGGATCCACCTCGACGACCACCACGGGCGCGGTGCGTTCGGCCCGCGCCAGCGCCAGCAGCCCGTCGAGCAGTGTCGAGAGCCGCTCGGCCTCCTCCAGCGCGGCGATGTGGTCCTCCACGGCGGCCGCGTCGACCCGCCCCTCCAGGTTGGACAGCCGCAGGCGCAGGGCAGTGAGAGGGTTGCGCAGCTGGTGGCTCGCATCGGCGACGAAGGCCCGCTGCGCCGAGTACGCCTGCGTCACCGTCTCGGCCATGCGGTCGAAGGAGACCGACAGCCTGCGCAGCTCCGGTGGTCCCGACCCGTCGGCCACCGGCTCGGCGTCCGCCCCGGCGAGCACCGCGGCGGCGACCCGTCCGGTGCCCTCGTCGAGCCTGCGGACCGGGCGCAGGATCCACCGCACGATCGGCAGCGCGACCAGCACGGCCAGCACGAGCGCGAGCAGCCCGGCGGCCGCCACCACCGACCACACCCGCACCTCCTCGGCACGCAGGGCGTCGGTCGGCGAGACCGTGACAGCGGCCCCGCGGACCTCGGCATCGACCAGCACCGGCTCGGCGAGCACCAGCGGCCGGTCGTCCCACGGCAGCAGCGGCGGGTACGACTCCGAGCGCCGGTTCGCCAGCGCGAGCTCGACACGCCTGCGGCCTGCGTCGTCGAGCACGGGCGGCGGCTGCCGCGAGGTGGCCACCACCCGGCCGCCCCGATCCACCACCATCACCGCGACCCCGTAGACGGCGTCGTAGCGGCGTAGGTCGGCCTCCAGGCCCGACGTGTCCGCCTCGGTGATCGGGCGCTCCGCGAGCGAGGCGTAGAAGATCGTGTCGGTCAGCCGGTCGGTGAAGAGCTCGAGCTGGTTCGCCTGCGCGTTCGTCAGGGCCAGCGGCACACCCAGCCCCACGGCCAGCATGCCGACCAGGAACAGCACGATCACCAGGAGCCGGGCGCGCACCCCTACTCCGTGCCGTTGAAGGAGGGGCCGTTGTCGGGCACTCCCAGCCGGTAGCCCACGCCCCGCACGGTCTGCACGAGGTCGGCGCGGCCGAGCTTGGTGCGCAGCGTGGCCACGTGGACGTCGAGGGTGCGGTTGGCTCCTGCCCAGGTGCGGCCCCACACCTCCGCCACGATCCGGCTGCGCGGGCACACCGCGCCGCCCGAGCTCGCGAGCAGCGCGAGTACCTGGAACTCCTTGCGCGTGAGGTTGACCGGCCTACCTGCGACCGTGACCGAATGGCGGTGCAGGTCCACACTGACGTCGTCGATCACCACCACGTCGTCCGGGCCCGCGGATCCCGCGGCCGGGACGACCCGGCGCCGGCGGTAGACAGCATGTACCCGTGCCAGGAGCTCGCCGATGTCGTAGGGCTTCACGAGGTAGTCGTCCGCCCCGGAGTGCAGGCCGAGGATGCGGTCGTCGACCTCGCCGCGAGCCGACACCACGATCACGGGCACCTCGCTGACCGCCCGGATCTCCCTGCAGACATCTACGCCGTCGATGTCGGGCAGACCGAGGTCCAACAGCACCACGTCGACCCCGGCCAGATGGTCGACCACCCCGCGGCCGTGCGCGAGCCGCGTGGTCGTCATCCCGTTACGGTGCAATGCGGGCCGCAGTGCAGCCGCCACCCGATCGTCGTCTTCAACCAGCAGGATGTGCAATTCCCCCACACCTTCTCGCCGAGCGTTATCGGAGCGAAACCCTATGGGTTGCTCAAGGTGCTGGACTGAGTCGTCCGCATCGTCCTAGCGTCCCGCCATGCCCGGAGGCCTACAGTGACCAACACCGCCATGATCCGCATGGCGTCCGTCGACAAGCACTTCGGCGAGCTCCACGTCCTGCGTGACATCAACCTCGAGGTCGACAGCGGCCAGGTCGTGGTGGTGCTGGGCCCGTCAGGATCCGGCAAGTCCACGCTCTGCCGGACGATCAACCGGCTCGAACCGATCGACAGCGGCATCATCGAAGTTGATGGTAAGCGCTTGCCGGAGGAGGGCAAGGGCCTCGCCGCACTGCGCGCCGACGTCGGCATGGTCTTCCAGAGCTTCAACCTGTTCGCCCACAAGACGATCCTCGAGAACGTCACCCTCGGGCCGACCAAGGTCCGCAAGGCGTCGAAGGCCACCGCCGAGAAGGACGGTCTCGCGCTGCTCGAACGCGTGGGCATCGCCAACCAGCGGGACAAGTACCCCGCCCAGCTGTCGGGCGGCCAGCAGCAGCGCGCGGCCATCGCCCGCGCGCTCGCCATGAAGCCCAAGGTGATGCTCTTCGACGAGCCGACATCCGCCCTGGACCCGGAGATGGTCCAGGAAGTGCTCGACGTGATGACCACACTCGCAGCAGACGGCATGACGATGCTGGTCGTCACCCACGAGATGGGCTTCGCCCGCCGGGCCGCCCACCGGGTCGTGTTCATGTCCGACGGCGAGATCGTCGAGGACGCGGCGCCCGACTCCTTCTTCTCCAACCCCTCCTCCGACCGCGCCAAGGACTTCCTCGGCAAGATCCTCACGCACTGACAGGCCGCTCGCCCGGCCCGCACGGCCTCGTTACTCGCACCGACGGAAGGACCTGCACCACCATGCGTCTCGCTCACATCACCCGGATCGCCGCAGTCGCGGCGGCCGTGGTGCTCGCCGCCACCGCCTGTGGGGACCAGTCGTCCTCACTCGGGGGCTCCTCGGGTGCCGCGCCGTCGGTCGCACAGGGCGCCTCGTTCCCGGCCGGTTCCACGATGGAGGCCCTCAACAAGGCACAGACCATCCGGGTCGGCACCAAGTTCGACCAGCCGCTGTTCGGCCTGAAGGGGCTCGACGGCAACCCCGCGGGCTTCGACGTCGAGATCTCCAAGATCATCGCGGCGAAGCTGGGCATCCCGGCCGACAAGATCACCTACACCGAGGCACCGTCCGCCGTGCGCGAGGAGGTGATCGAGCAGAACCGCGTCGACATGGTCGTCGCCACCTACACGATCAACGACAAGCGCAAGGAGCGGATCAGCTTCGCCGGCCCGTACTACGTCGCGGGCCAGGACCTGATGGTGAAGAGCGACAACACCACCATCACCGGTCCGGACTCGCTGCGCGCCGCGAACGCCAAGGTCTGCTCCGTGTCGGGCTCGACCCCGTCGGAGAACATCAAGAAGTACATCGACCCGGCGAACCTCACGCTGTTCGACGTGTACTCGAAGTGCGCCGACGCGCTGCGCACTGGTCAGGTCGACGTGGTCACCACCGACAACGTCATTCTCACCGGCCTCATCGAGCAGTCGAACGGGGCGTTCAAGCTCGTGAACCACAAGTTCACCGAGGAGCCCTACGGGATCGGCATCAAGAAGGGCGACGTCGCCTTCTGCGAGTTCATCGACCAGACGCTCAAGGAGGCGGAGGCCGACGGCAGCTACAAGGCCGCCTGGGACTCGACCGTCGGGAAGGTCACCCCGGAGGTCCCGCCGCTGCCCGCAGCCGGCGCCTGCAGCTGATCTCTCCGGAACCGGGGTGCCGACCATGCCGGTCGGCACCCCGGTGCCGTTCCTCGGTGCGAAAGGGGTGTCGTGGGCGTCATCGTCGAGCAGTTCCCGCTCTACGCGCAGGGTTTCCTCCAGACGCTGCGCATCTGCCTGTTCTCCGCAATCGGTGCGCTCGTTCTGGGCACGATCCTGGCCGGCTTCCGGGTCTCACCGGTGCCACCGCTACGCATGGTCGGCGCGGCCTGGGTCACCGTCTTCCGTAACACCCCGCTCGCCGTGGTCCTGTTCGCTGTGGCGTTCGGGCTGCCCGAGCTGGGTATCAACGGGTCCTACTTCTACTTCGGCGTCATCGGGCTGACCTGCTACACGGCAGCCTTCGTCTGTGAAGCCGTCCGCAGTGGCATCAACTCGGTGTCCGCGGGGCAGGCCGAGGCCGCACGTGCGATCGGCCTGACGTTCAGCCAGTCGCTGTCGCTGATCGTGCTGCCCCAGGCGCTGCGCACCGTCGTGCCCCCGCTCGGCAGCGTGATCATCGCCATGATCAAGAACTCGGCCATCGTCGGCGCGTTCGGCGTCGGCGGCGACCTGTTCGCCAACGGCGTCCAGCTCACCTCCGCCCAGGGCTACGCCGCGGCCGGCGTCCTGACCGGTGTGCTCCTGGGCTACCTGCTCCTGACCATCCCCGGCGGCATCCTGCTGGGCGTACTCGAGCGGAAGGTTGCGGTGGCTCGATGACCACCTCCGTCCTCTACGACGCACCGGGGCCCGTCGCCCGGCGCCGCACCTTGATCTCCAGCAGCGTCGCCGGCGTGATCGTGCTGGTCGTGATCGCTCTCGTGATCATCCGGCTGGCGGGCCAGGGCCAGTTCTCCGGTGAGCTGTGGGGCCCGCTGATCAACCCGTTCAACTCCGACTTCGCGGCGGTCTGGCGGCTGCTCGGCGAGGCCTTGGTCGCCACGCTCGTGGCTGCGGCGCTCACGCTCGTGTTCTCGCTGGTGATCGGCACGCTCTTCGCGGTCAGCCGCATCACGGCGAACCGGTACTACCGCTGGCTGGTCGTCGGGGTGATCGAGTTCCTGCGTGGCGTGCCCGTGGTGATCGCGATCTTCTTCGCGGCCAGGGTGCTGCCCGAGGTGGGGCTCGACCTGCCGATCCTGTGGTACCTGGTCATCGGGCTGACCGCCTACAACTCGGTGATCATCGCGGAGATCATCCGGGCCGGTGTGGCGTCACTGCCGCGGGGCCAGGCCGAGGCGGGCTACTCCCTCGGGCTGACCAGGGGCCAGGTGCTCTCCTCGATCCTGCTGCCGCAGGCGTTCCGGGTGATGCTCCCGGCGCTGATCAGCCAGCTCGTGGTGATCGTCAAGGACACCTCGCTGGGCTTCATCATCAGCTACGAGGAGTTCGTCCGGACGGCGAACATCATCATCCAGACGCTGCACAACCCCATCCAGATCTACGCGATCGTCGCTCTGATCTTCATCGTCATCAACTACGCCCTCGGCAAGCTCGCGGAGTACGTGGAGCGCAGGCTCTCGCGGGCGAGGCGCACGGCCGCGGCACCGGCCGACCCGGCGCTGATGGACACCGGGGGCGCCACCGGCGGAGCGTGACGCCCTGCGGCGACCCTGAGCACGCTCAGAGGTTCTCCACGACCACCGGTTCGATCCCCTCGTCCGCGGGCAGCTCGAAGCCGAGCACCTGGGCGTAGAAGCTCAGCTCGGCGTCGAGCGCCCGGCGGATGTTCTCCGCGCGCCGGAAGCCGTGCTGCTCCCCGTCGAAAAGCAGGTAGGCGACGGGGAGCCCGCGCTTGCGCAGGGCCTCGACGATCAGCTCGCTCTGGTTCGGCGGCACGATCTCGTCCTCGCTGCCCTGCAGGACGATCAGCGGGCGGTGGAAGCGGTCGACGTGGTGGATCGGCGAGCGCTCCTCGTACACCTGGCGGGCCTGCGGGTACGGGCCGACGAGCCGGTCGAGGTAGCGACTCTCGAACTTGTGGGTGTCGGCGGCCAGTGCCGCGAGGTCGGCCACGCCGAAGAGGTCGGCGCCCGCCGCGAACGGCGTGTCCTCGCGGGCCAGCGCCGCGAGCGTCGTGTACCCGCCGGCCGAGCCTCCGCGGATGCACAGCCGGTTGCGGTCGACCCGTCCCCGCTCCGCCAGCCACTGCGCGGCCGCGATGCAGTCGGCGACGTCGATCACGCCCCACTCGCCGAGGAGCTGCTCCCGGTAGGCGCGGCCGTAGCCGGTGGAACCGCCGTAGTTGACGTCGACGACGGCGAACCCGCGGCTCGTCCAGTACTGGAGGGCGAGGTTCAGCACGGGCACGGCCGCCGACGTCGGACCGCCGTGGATCACCACGATCAACGGCGGCCGCTCGCCCTCCGGGCCGTGGTACTGCTCGTGCGCCGGCGGGTAGAACAGCGCGTGCGCCGTGCGCGGCGTGCCCGCGCCGTCCACCGACGGGAACGAGACCGGCTCGGGCACCGACAACATCGACGGCCCGATGCCCAGGTCGCGTGGCGGGCGCAGGACTTCCAGTGCACCGGTGGCCAGGTCCACGAGGTACACCCCCGGCTCCGCCACAGGGCCACCGGCGATGACGGCCACCGTGCCGGGACCGGCCGGCTGCACCGCCGTGATCACCGAGAACCCCAGGTCCAGCTCGGCGAGTGAGCCGTCGGGCTCGCGCACGACAAGGGCGTCGAAACCCGAGCGGCGGCGCACGAACACCACCCGGGCGTCGAGGAGCACCGTGTAGTAGGCCGACCCCAGGCCGAACCCCACCGAGCCGATCTCGGCCTCCTCGCGCACCACGGGCTGGATGTCGGCCCCGGGCACCCAGCGGTAGAGGTTCCACCAGTCGGTGCGGTCACTGATGAACCACAGTGAGCCGTCCTCGTTCCACCGTGGCTCGAACACCGACTCGCCGTGGCCGCCCGCCACCACCGTCTCCTCGCCCGTGCGAAGGTCGCGGACCAGCAGCTGCGTGTCGTCCCACGGCATCGACGGGTGGTCCCACTGCACCCAGGCGAGCGAGCTGCCGTCGGGGCTGATCCGGGGCGAGGCGACGAAGTCCGGACCGGTGACGAGCACCTCCGGCTCGGACGGGGTGTGGGCCGCGATCCGGACGATCTCGTTGCGCACGTCGACCGCCGAGCTGCCCGCGTGGTGCTCCCGGATGCAGGCGATCCAGGTGCCGTCGGGGGCGACGTCCCCCTCGGCGTAGCGGTCCGCGCGCGGCGAGGCCGGCTCCGGGGTGAGCGGTTCGGGGTCGGCCCCCGGGGCCATCCGGTACAGCCGCTGGTCGGCCCAGTCGCTGAACCACACGATCCCGTCGCGCACCCACCAGGCCGCGCCGCCGTACTCGTGCACCGCGGTGCGGGCGTCGCGTCCGGCGGGCAACAGGTCGGCGGTGGTGCCGTCCGCCGAACGGCGCACCAGCTGCGTTCGTCCCGCATCGGTGGGCCGCCCCTCGGACCACACGATGTCGGCCCCATCGACGGCGAGCCCGGAGAGCCGCACCGACGCGGCGACGACCTTCTCCGAGGTGATGGGGGTCGGCCAGGAACCGTAGGGACGCTCGATCGTCGGCACGGCCCTCACGCTAGTAGGACGCCGGATGAGAGAGCTGTCACGAGGCCCTCATCACGTGCTCACCGCCGCCGCCGAATCTCGTACGAGTCGTCCCGCGCCGCGGGACCCGAACGACGGAGTACATCATGCGCACACCGAAGAGCAGGACGTTGAAGGCCGCTGCCGTCGGCATCGGCGCTGTCGGCATCGCCGCGGCGATCGGCGTCGGTACGGCCGGAGCGAGCACGGCGCCTGCGGAGATCCTCCCGGTGTCGAGCTCGAACTTCTCCAGCAGCTCCTCCGACAACTGCAGCTCGGACTCCTCCAGCAACACGAGCTCCAACTCGTCCGGGAACTCCAGCTCGAACTCGTCGAACAACTCCAGCTCGAACTCCTCGGACAACTCGAGCTCCAACTCCTCCAGCAACACGAGCTCGAACTCGTCGAACAACTCCAGCTCGAACTCCTCGAACAACTCCAGCTCCAACTCCTCCAGCAACTCCAGCTCCAACTCCTCCAGCGACGACGACTGACCGTCCGCCGCGGCGGCCCTCGCCCGGGCTGCCGCGGCCCGGCCCGACCAGGAGGTCAGGGTGAAGCGCAGATCCGCGACCATCGCGTTCCGCTGTCGCGCCGAGGACGCCGGGGTGATCGCCGAGCCCGTCCCGGCCCGCACGGTGCTCCCGGGGTGGCTGCGCCGCCTGCCCGGCGTGGACCCCGAACGGCTCAGCGCCACGAACGACGGGCTCACCGTCAAGCGGTGCATGCCGTTCCTCGACGCGCTGGGCGCCGGCTGGATCCTGCCGCTCGCCGCGACGGTCCGGCTGGAGATCAGCGACGGCGGCCGCACCGTCAACGCCGGCTGGGAGTTCGACCGGGAGATGGTGAGCACCCACGCTCCGTTCCAGGTCGCAGGCAACCCGTTCGAGCCGCGGCCACCGATGAAGTTCCACAACCACTGGACGATCCGGACCGCGCCGGGCTGGAGCTGCCTGTTCCTCCCGCCGCTGAACCGCCCGAACGACGTGGTGCAGTTGTTCGCGGGACTCGTCGACACCGACGTCTACACCGCGCCCGTGAACCTGCCCTTCATCGCGACCGGCGCCGACGGCGTGCACACGCTGCCGAAGGGGACGCCGCTCGTGCAGGTCGTCCCGTTCCGGCGGGACACCGGCCTCACGGCCTCGATCGGACCGGAGACGGACGACGAGCGGGATACGAGGCGCCGGGTGCACCGCAACACGCAGGCGGGTGACGGCTGGTACCGCAGGATGGCCCGGGCCCGCCGATGACGGCTCAGCGCACCCGAGCCCGCAGCGCGGTCCGCAGCACCCCCAGGGCCTCCCACAGCGCGCCCCGGCGCACCACGGGCAGCACGGCGATCGCCCCCGAGAGGCCCGGCCACCAGCGCACGGAGCCGTCCGGGCGCACGATGCCCAACGCGGGGGCCGCGCAGGCCCTCACCGACGCGGGAAGTGCAGGGTGGATGGCGGCCAGCTGAGGATCGCGGCAGGACCGCACCCGCACCGGTACGCGCAGCAGGTCGGGCAGCTCCCGCGCGATCCGGGAGCAGGCAGGGCAGGAGACGTCGTAGACGACGACCACCTCGGCGGTCTTCACCACCCGAGCATCGCAGCGCCCAGCGTGCCCACGCAGGTCAGGGCCAGCATCGGCCGCGCCACCCGCTCCGACCGTGCCCACACCGCGCTCCAGGCACCGTCGTCGCTCCAGGCGTTGGACAGCAACGGCATCGCGAGACGTCCGAGCGCGAAGCCCGCGGCCAGCGCGAACGCGGCCGGGAACGGCACGATGAATACGATCGCGACGAGCGTGAGATGCGGCAGCGCCGAGGGCGAGTACGTGCGCATCCCGGTGCCCATCTCGAAACCGAACTGCAGCGCACCCCACTGCCGCAGGTGCTGGACGTCCTCCGGGACGAGCCGGGCGTTCTGGGGCACCGGGAACCGCAGCAGCCCGCACTCCCGCAGCAGCACCGGCACGGCGGCCAGGCCGAACAGGACGTCCCGGACCACCTCGGGCAGCAGCGCGTGCGGCAGCGCGCCGAGCACCGCGGCCGCGAAGGCCACCAGCACGGCACCGAGCAGCAGGCCGGTGCCGAAGAACCGGACCACGGGCTTGTCGCGCCAGACCGACGCGCTCAGCAGGAAAGCTGAGTTGTGGCTTCAGGTGCTGCCCGAGTTGGCGAACCCGGCCGCGGCACCCGCCACAGCGACGAGCAGCAGCAACGCGCCCGCAGCCGCGAGCTCCCGTTGGGCTGTGACGGCGACGAACGCGCCGAACACCCCGACGAGCAGCAGCAGTACCGCCGCGGTGATCGGGTGCAGCAACCACCGGGGGCGCGATCTGGCGGGGATCATCAGATGGACCTCATGCCCGGCCCGACGAGCGAGCCGACCGGGCCCGACTGGCCACGCGTTCCCGACGTGATCGGCGATCCTGCCGGGACGACCGTGCTCGCCGGTGTGGCCGTGGCTGCCGGGGTCTCGGTGGCCGTGGGGGCCGGCGTGGCCGTCGTGTCGGCGGCGCCCGCCGCCGCCTCGGTCTCCGGCGGCAGCTCGCAGGCAGCGATCGTGACGCCCCGGTAGCTGTCGCCCTCGGCGTACCACACCTCGGTGACCGCGTCGGAGCAGCGGTAGCCCTTCCAGCGCCAGCCGTTCTTGCCGTGGCAGCTCGTGGTGAGCCGCGTGGACTCGTAGGCGTCGCCCTCGATCTCGTAGGTGCCCTCACGGTGGTACCCCTCGGAGCACGGGTACGAGCCGCGGCGCCAACCGCCGTAGCACAGCGCGGAGCCGTCCTCGGGCCAGTTGTTGGCCTCCTCGTCGTAGGACTCCGGCGTGCACTCGAGGTGCTCCGACTTGTCGTCCTCCTCCTCCGGGTCCGCGGACGCCTGGCGTCGGCTGAGGTACCAGTCGAGAGGCACCAGCGCCGCCGCGGCCGCGCCGATCACCAGCCCGCGCAGCACCGCTCGTCGGCTGGGCCGGATGGCGCGGATGCGCGCAACCACAGCGCTCGGGCGGGCCTGCACGGGTGGTGCGAACGCCGTGGGGATGTCGTCCAGGCGCGTCATGCGCGGGTCACCTCTCGTCCTCCTGGGTGCTGTCGCCCGGGGTCGTGTGTCTGCGTCAGGTCCCGGACCAGCGCACCCAGGTCCGTGTCGGCGTAGACGAAGCTGCGGTGGGTGACGACGCCGGCGGCGTCGACGGCGAGCAGGGTCGGTGAGTACCCCTCGAACAGGTCGGCCCTCGCGTCGACGTCGGCGATCATCTCGGCGCCGCCGCCGGGGAGGGCGGCGAAGTCGTCGGTCCGGTCCGCCAGCGCGACGAAGCGGATGTGCTCCTCCTGCTCACCGGCCGTCGTGATGGCGTCCCACACGTTGTGGCAGAGCCCGCAGTCGGCGTCGAGCACGGCGACGACGGCCGCTCGCTGCCCGGAGCGCGGACGGACCGCGGCAGGCGCCGGGCGTCCGACGAGCGGTGCGTAGCCGGACAGCTCCGCTGTGCGGCTCGCCTCCAACGCACGCACCCGCGCGTACACCGCGACGAGCGCCACCAGCACGAAGAGCGAGACGAGCAGCGCGAGCAGCGCCACGGCCAGTGCGACGGACACGGCTCAGCCCCTCCAGATGCCGCGCAGAGCGGCGAGTGCTCCGACGACCTGCTGCTCGGCCATGGGGGCGACGGGCCGGCCCGACTCCGGTCCGTGCAGGACGAGGTCCATGGCCGCGCTGTCGCCCGCGAACAGGTAGCGCCACTGATGGGGGGTGCCGACGACGCGGGCGGCGTCGACGGGGTTGAGCTCCCGGCCCGCGCGCCACAGCTCCCCGCCCGGCAGGGCGAGCCCGGCCCACTCGGGCAACGTCGGCAACACGTCGGTGGAGCGCCGCACGATCAGCGTGGAGCGGTCGTTGCGCCCGATCAGCGCCACGTCGCCCTGACTCACGAGCAGGTCGGAGGTGGGGGTGAGGGTCGCTCCGGTCGGCGAGTCGGCGAACCGGAACGTGCTCAGCAGGCGGCCCAGACCGGCGTCGTCGGGAGCGGGACCGCCGAACCACGTGGTGGCCTCGTGGTACGGCCCGGCGAGCACGAGCGCGGAGTCGGAGCGGTTCGGCGCCTCGAAGACGACGGCGTCGAAGCCGCGCATGGACAGCCTGCGTTCCCGTGCGCCCCGCAGGACGCGGCGCGGGATCACGCGATGCTCCCCCGCCGGGGCGAGGAAGAACTGGCGGGCGATCCGGGGCCCGTTGAAGCGTGTGTTGCCATACCAGCGGTACTCGCCGAACTCCGCCGGAAGGGTCAGGTCGACAGGAGCGCCAGAGGGCGCGATTCGGGAGACTCGTGTCTGTCCGGTGGTCTGCACCGGTCCCGCTGCCGGGACTGCCGTCATGCCTGTTCCTCCACGTACCAAGGTGGAACAGCCAAGGCGGCGTCCCGCTCGGATAACGAAAGCGCAACCGTCGCGATACGCGATTGCCCGACTGCGGAGCGTAAGCATCCGGGTGAAAGTCGGCGGGGCACTGTGCGGTTATACCCGTCCAAAGGAGGGATGCGTGCCATGAACGATTCGCCCGATGGTTCTAATCAGAACGCCGAATCGCCCAAACGCCAGAATTCGACAGGGCCATCCGGGGGCGTCGAGCCGCTGGACGCGGAGATCGTGGACGACGCGACGGCGCCGCCCCCACAGCCACCCGCACCCGACTACGACGATCGGGGCGTCCCGAGCCTGGACTACGTCCGCGAGAAGATCGAGACCCGTTACGCCACCTCGATCGGCGCGGCCGAACTGGCCGAGAACACCCCCGAGGCCCGCAGCGTCGAGGAGCAGGAGGCCGAACGCGAGCGCGCGGCCAAGGCAAGGCTGGAGGAGATCCGCCGGAGCATGGGCCGCTGAACCCCTCCCGGATACGGCAGAGCCGCCTTCACGCAGTGCGGGCGCGTGAAGGCGGCTCCGCCGCAGTCACCGGATGATCAGGCGCCTGCGCGCTTGAAGATCTTGCTGCCCAGCCAGACCAGCGGGTCGTACTTGCGGTCGACCACGCGTTCCTTCAGGGGAATGAGCGCGTTGTCAGTGATCTTGATGTGCTCGGGGCAGACCTCGGTGCAGCACTTGGTGATGTTGCAGAAGCCCAGACCGTGCTCCTCCTGCGCCTCCTGCTTGCGGTCGGCGACGTCGAGGGGGTGCATGTCGAGCTCCGCGATCCGCATCAGATAACGCGGGCCTGCGAAGTTCTCCTTGTTCTCCTCGTGGTCGCGCACCACGTGACAGGTGTTCTGGCAGAGATAGCACTCGATGCACTTGCGGAACTCCTGGCTCCGCTCGACGTCCACCTGCTGCATCCGGTACTCACCGGGCTCCACGTCGGGCGGCGGCGCGAAGCTCGGCACCTCGCGGGCCTTCGTGTAGTTGAACGACACGTCGGTGACGAGGTCGCGGATCACCGGGAACGTCCGCAGCGGCGTGACCGTGATGGTCTCGGTCTCGGTGAAGGTCGACATCCGGGTCATGCACGCCAGGCGCGGCTTGCCGTTGATCTCAATGCTGCACGACCCGCACTTGCCGGCCTTGCAGTTCCACCGGACCGCGAGATCGCCCGCCTCGGTCTGCTGCAGCCGGTGGATGATGTCGAGGACGACCTCGCCCTCGTTCACCTCCACCGGGTAGTCGACGAGCTCCCCCTTCTCCGAGTCGCCCCGCCACACCCTGAAGTGGGCGTCATAGCTCATTTCGCAGCCTCCCCGGCTCGGTGTCCGCCCAGCTCCTCGCCGGTGTAGTACTTCTTCAGCTCGTCCATCTCGAACAGGTCCAGCAGCTCGGGCCGCATCGGCACCTGCTCCTTGCGCTCCAGCTCGACGTTGTCCTCGCCCAGGGCCGAGAGCACCAGCAGCACGTGGCGCCAGTCGGAGTCCATCACCGGGTAGTCGTCGCGGGTGTGGCCGCCGCGGCTCTCCTGGCGCTCCAGGGCCGCCTTCGCCACGCACAGCGAGACCAGCAGCATGTTGCGCAGGTCGAGCGCGAGATGCCAGCCCGGGTTGAACTCCCGGTGGCCCTCGACGCTCACCGTGCGCGTGCGCGTGGCGATGTCCTGGAGCTTCTTGAGCGCCATCTCCATCTCGTCGGCCTTGCGGATGATCCCGACGAGCTCGTGCATCGTCTTCTGCAGCTCCAGCTGCACCACGAACGGGTTCTCCCCGCCCTCGGTGGCCGACGAGAACGGCAGCAGCGCCCGTTCCTGCGCAGCCGCAACGTCGTCCATGCGAACGGCGGGGCGCACCCCGGCGAGCCCCTCGACGTACTCCGAGGCACCCAGCCCGGCGCGGCGGCCGAACACGAGCAGGTCCGACAGCGAGTTGCCACCCAGCCGGTTGGAGCCGTGCATCCCGCCTGCGACCTCACCGGCCGCGAACAGGCCCGGCACCGTGGACATGGTGGTGTCCGGATCGACCTCCACGCCGCCCATCACGTAATGGCAGGTGGGGCCGACCTCCATCGGCTCCTTGGTGATATCGACGTCCGCCAGCTCCTTGAACTGGTGGTACATCGACGGGAGTCGCTTCTGGATCTCCTCCGGCGACAGGCGCGAGGCGATGTCGAGGAAGACACCGCCGTGGGGGCTCCCGCGCCCGGCCTTCACCTCGGAGTTGATCGCGCGCGCCACCTCGTCACGGGGCAGCAGCTCCGGAGGACGGCGGTTGTTGTCCGCGTCGGTGTACCAGCGGTCGCCCTCCTCCTCCGTGGTGGCGTACTGGTCCTTGAAGACGTCGGGGACGTAGTTGAACATGAAGCGCTCGCCCTCGGAGTTGCGCAGCACACCGCCGTCGCCGCGCACCGACTCCGTGACCAGGATTCCCTTCACCGACGGCGGCCAGACCATGCCCGTCGGGTGGAACTGCAGGAACTCCATGTTGATGAGGGTGGCGCCCGCGCGCAGGGCCAGTGCGTGGCCGTCGCCGGTGTACTCCCAGGAGTTCGAGGTCACCTGGTAGCTCTTGCCCACCCCGCCCGTGGCCAGCACGATCGCCGGCGCGTCGAACCGGACGAACTTGCCGGTGCTGCGGAAGTAGCCGAAGCAGCCCGCGATCTTCCCGTCGGCCTTGAAGAGGTCGGTGATCGTCGTCTCGTGGAAGACGCGGATGTTCGCCTCGTAGTCACCGGTCTCGCGGTAGTCCTCCTGCTGCAGCGACACAACCTTCTGCTGCAGGGTGCGGATCATCTCCAGCCCGGTGCGGTCGCCGACGTGTGCGAGGCGCGGATAGGTGTGGCCACCGAAGTTGCGCTGGCTGATCTTGCCGTCCTTGGTGCGGTCGAACAGCGCACCGTAGGTCTCGAGCTCCCAGACGCGGTCGGGTGCCTCCTTGGCGTGCAGCTCGGCCATCCGCCAGTTGTTGAGGAACTTCCCTCCGCGCATGGTGTCGCGGTAGTGCACCATCCAGTTGTCGTTGGGGTTCACGTTCCCCATCGACGCCGCGCAGCCGCCTTCCGCCATCACCGTGTGCGCCTTGCCGAACAGCGACTTGGAGATGATGGCGGTGCGCTTGCCCTTCATTCGGGCCTCGATCGCGGCGCGAAGGCCCGCTCCACCGGCACCGATGACGACGACGTCGTACTCGTGGCGCTCGATGCTCTCGTTCCCACCCTGTCCGGTGGTCTGTTCCGTCGTCACAGTGTTCACCCCACGATCCGCAGGTCGGAGAACCACCCGGCCGAGACGGCCATGATGTAGAAGTCCGTAATGGCCAGGGAGGCCAGTGTGGTCCAGGCGAGCTGCATGTGCTTGCCGTTGAGCCGGGAAACCTGGACCCACAGCTTGTAGCGCACCGGATGCTTCGAGAAATGGTTCAGCCGGCCGCCGATGATGCTGCGACACGAATGGCACGACACCGTGTACGCCCAGAGCAGCACGACGTTGATCAGAAGGATGATGTTGCCCAGGCCGAGCCCGAAGCTTCCGTCCTCCTTGATGAAGGCCTTGATCGCGTCATACGTGTTGATCACGGAGATGATCGCGGCGAGGTAGAAGAAGTAGCGGTGCAGGTTCTGGCCGAGAAGCGGGAAGCGCGTCTCCCCGGTGTACCGCGCGTGCGGCTCGGCCACGGCGCAGGCGGGCGGCGAGAGCCAGAAGGCCCGGTAGTACGCCTTGCGGTAGTAGTAGCAGGTGAGCCGGAACAAGAGCAGGAACGGCAACGTTAGAGCGGCGTAAGGCAGCCACCACACGTCGGGCAGGAAGCGTCCGAAGTGAGCGGCCTGCTCCACGCAGCCGTTCGACACGCACGGCGAGTAGAACGGGGTGAGGTAGTTGTACTGCGGTACGAAGTACCACTCCTGCATGAAGGCGCGCACAGTGGCGTAGACGACCCACAGGGCGAGGCCGACGAAGTTGGCCAGGGGCGGCAGCCACCACCGGTCGGTACGGAGCGTTCGTTCCGCTATCTGCGCCCGGCCTGTGGACGCATCTGTGGTGGATGACACGTCAAGAAGTCCTCATCTTCTGCGGGTGAACCGACGCCAGCCGCAGAAGCCGCGGCGTCGGGACGTCTGGATCTCGCGGGAGCCTACGACCTTCCGACCAACGGGGCTCGGCGGGCTATGGGTCGAATTCCCCCATCGTGATGCGATTCACTCGGCGCATTCCAATCGCGGACAGGGAAGAACCACGTTCCTGCTCTGAGCTGCAGGAACGTGGACCCGTAAGGCGGCGGGAATCCGCTTTCGAGATCGTCAGGCCGAGCGGCGCCCTCCCGCTGTCGCGTGCAGATAGTCACGGTTCAGCTGGGAGATCACATCGAGTGGGATCTCCTTCGGGCACGCCACCGCGCATTCACCGGTGTTCGTGCAGCCCCCGAAGCCTTCTGTGTCGTGCGTCTCGACCATGCGCACCACGCGGTCGGAGCGTTCCGGCTGCCCCTGGGGAAGTTCACCGAGGTGAGTGATCTTGGCGCCGAGGAACAGCGAGGCACTGCCGTTGGGACACGCGGCGACGCACGCCCCGCAACCGATGCACGCGGCGGCGGTGAACGCGCGGTCGGCATTCGCCTTCGGCACGGGAGTGGAGTGCGCCTCCGGTGCGGCGCCCGTCGGGGCCGAGATGTATCCGCCCGAGGCCACGATCCGGTCGAGTGCGCTGCGATCGACGACCAGGTCGCGCACCACCGGGAACGCGGCCGCCCGGAACGGCTCGATGGTGATCGACTCGCCGTCGCGGAAGTGCCGCAGGTGCAGCTGGCAGGTCGTCGTCGCCTTCTGCGGGCCGTGCGGCTCGCCGTTGATCACCATGCTGCACGCGCCGCAGATGCCCTCACGACAGTCGTGGTCGAACGCGACGGGCTCCTCGCCGTCGAGCACGAGCCGCTCGTTGAGCACGTCGAGCAGTTCGAGGAACGACATGTCCTCGTCGGCGTCGTCGACGCGGTAGCCGACCAGCCGGCCGCGGTCGTCCGGGCCGGTCTGGCGCCAGATCTTGAGATTGAGCTTCACTTGTAACTCCGCTGGCTGGGAATGACGTACTCGAAGTGCAGGTCCTCCTTGTGGAGGACCGGGGCCTCGCCCTGGCCCGTGTACTCCCAGGCCGCGACGTAGGAGAAGTGCTCGTCGTCGCGCAGCGCCTCGCCGTCCTCGGTCTGGCTCTCCGCCCGGAAGTGCCCGCCGCAGGACTCCGAGCGGTGCAGCGCGTCGAGGCACATCAGCTCGGCGAGTTCCAGGAAGTCGGCGACGCGCCCGGCCCGCTCCAGCGACTGGTTCAGCTGCGCGCCGGTGCCGGGCACCTTCACGCTGCTCCAGAACTCCCTGCGCAGCTCCGGGATGCGGTCCAGCGCCTTGCGCAGGCCCGCGTCGGTGCGCTCCATGCCGCACTGGTCCCACATCAGGTGTCCCAGCTCGCGGTGGAACGAGTCCACCGTGCGGGTGCCGCCGATCGAGAGCAGCGTCTCGATCCGGCCGGTGACCTCCTGCTCGGCGGCACGCACCTCGGCCGCGCCGGGATCGACCGGGCGGAGGTGCGACGCCGCCAGGTAGTTGCCGATCGTGTTGGGCAGGACGAAGTAGCCGTCGGCCAGGCCCTGCATCAGCGCCGAGGCACCGAGCCGGTTGGCGCCGTGGTCGGAGAAGTTCGCCTCGCCGACGACGAACAGGCCCGGGATGCTGCTCTGCAGGTCGTAGTCGACCCACAGGCCACCCATCGTGTAGTGGACCGCCGGGAAGATCCGCATCGGCACGACGTACGGGTCCTCGCCGGTGATGCGCTGGTACATCTCGAACAAGTTCCCGTACTTGGCCGCCACGGCCGGGCGCCCGAGCCGGTTGATCGCCTCGGCGAAGTCGAGGTAGACGCCGAGACCGGTGGGCCCGACACCGCGGCCCGCGTCGCACACGTTCTTTGCCGCACGGCTGGCGACGTCGCGGGGCACCAGGTTGCCGAAGCTCGGGTACTGGCGCTCGAGGAAGTAGTCGCGCTCGGACTCGGGGATGTCCCCGGGAGCCCTCGTGTCACCGGCCTTCTCCGGCACCCAGACGCGGCCGTCGTTGCGCAGCGACTCGCTCATGAGCGTGAGCTTCGACTGGTGGTCGCCACTCACGGGGATGCACGTGGGGTGGATCTGGGTGTAGCAGGGGTTGGCGAACAGCGCCCCCCGCCGGTGCGCGCGCCAGCTGGCCGTGACGTTGCAGCCCTTGGCGTTGGTGGAGAGGTAGAAGACGTTGCCGTAGCCACCCGAGGCGAGCACCACGGCGTCGGCGAGGTGGCTGCGCGTCTCCCCCGTCACCAGGTCGCGGGCGACGATCCCGCGTGCGCGGCCCTCGACCATGATCAGATCGAGCATCTCGTGGCGCGAGTACATGTCGACGTTGCCCGCGTCGATCTGCCGCTCCAAGGCCTGGTAGGCGCCCAGTAGCAGCTGCTGACCCGTCTGGCCGCGCGCGTAGAACGTGCGCGAGACCTGCGCGCCACCGAACGAACGGGTGTCGAGCAGGCCGCCGTACTCACGGGCGAACGGCACGCCCTGCGCGACGCACTGGTCGATGATCTGCACGCTGATCTCGGCCAGCCGGTGCACGTTCGACTCCCGGGACCGGAAGTCCCCGCCCTTGACCGTGTCATAGAACAGCCGGTAAACGCTGTCGCCGTCGTTGCGGTAGTTCTTCGCGGCGTTGATCCCGCCCTGCGCGGCGATGCTGTGGGCCCGGCGCGGGCTGTCCTGGTAGCAGAACGAGCTGACGTGGTAGCCGAGCTCGGCCAGGCTCGCCGCGGCGCTCCCCCCGGCGAGCCCGGTGCCGACGACGATGACCTTCATCTTGCGCCGGTTCGCCGGGTTCACCAGCTTGACGCCGAAGCGGCGCTTCTCCCACCGCTCCTCGATCGGCCCGGCGGGCGCGACGGTGTCGGCCACCGGGTCGCCGACCGTGTAGTCCGTGTAGACGCTGGTCATATCAACGCACCAATCCGGTCAGGATCGAGAACGGGACGGAGAGGAAGCCGACGGTCAGCAGGACCGCGACCACGAGGGCGACGCCCTTGATGGTGTTCTGGGCGGCGGCGCTGGAGCGCCCCAGCGTCTGCAGGCCGCTCCACAGGCCGTGGCGGACGTGGAATCCGACCGCGATCACCGCCACCGTGTAGGCCACCGTCGCGTACCAGTGGCTCGGCGCGAAGTCGGCCACGAGGTTCGAGTGGACGTCGCCCTCGACGAACTGCGGGTTGAGCGTGCCGGCCGTGAGGTCGAGGAGGTGGTAGATGATGAACAGCAGGATGATCACGCCACCCCAGCGCATCGTCCTCGCGGCGTAGCTGCCCTTAACCGGCTGGCGGTGGGCGTACCTGATCGGACGGGCCCGGCGGGCGCGGCGAGCGAGGATCGTGGCCGAGACGATGTGGGCCACGATCGCGACCACGAGGACCACCCGCACGATCCACAGCAGTGTCTGCATGGGCAACGCCGGCTCGCCGACGGTGCGCAACCAGGCCGCGTAGGTGTTGATGGCCTCGGCGCCGAGGAAGATCTTCAGGTTTCCGATCATGTGGGCGATCAGGTAGAGCAGCGCGAGGGCGCCGGACACCGCCATCACGAACTTCAGCTGGACCGACGAGGGCCGCGGCGTGTGCCGCACCCGCACCGCAGGCCGCTCTCCCACTGTCACCATGGGGTCAGGGTGCGTAGTCGGCGGCCCTGACGTCCAATGCATCGAAACGGGATCGTCGATAGACGTACGCTATATACGTGACACTTCAGCAGCTCGCGTACTTCGTGGCCGTAGCCGACGTGGGCAGCTTCACTCGTGCGGCGGAGTCACTGGGAGTGGCCCAGCCCACCCTGTCGCGGCAGCTCAGGGCTCTGGAGGACGAACTCGGTTCGCCCCTTGTGGACCGCAGCAGCCGCGACGGGCTCGCATTGACCCCCGCGGGTGAGGCCGTACTGCCGTTCGCGCGGCGCATGCTCGCCGACGCCGACGGCGCCCGCACCGCCGTGGCCGAGATCGTCGGGCTGCTCCGCGGGCGCGTGCGGGTCGGAGCGACGCCGTCGCTGTGCATCGGCGTGCTGGCCGACGTATTGCGCGTCTTCCACGAGAAGTACCCCGACGTGCGGCTGGAGCTGGTGGAGAGCGGCTCGCACCCGCTGGTGCGCTCACTCGTACGTGGCGAGCTCGACGTGGCGCTGGTGATCGTGCCGCCGCGAGGGATCGACGCAGCACTCGACACCGAGCCCTTGTTGCGCGAGCGCCTATCGGTGGCGTCCCCCACATCGGAACGTGCGCCCACGTCACGCAGTTCGATGACGGTGAAGGAGCTGGCCCGCCGGCACCTGGTCGTGCCGCGACAGGGTTACGACCTGCTGGAGGCGACCCTGAAGGCGTACGCCGACGCCGGTGAGACGCCCCAGTTCGCGGTGGAGGGCGGCGAGATGGACGCCGTGCTGCGGATGGTGGAGGCCGGCACCGGCGTGGCGGTGGTGCCGGACCTCGTCTTCTCGAGCAGGCCGCGACTGCGCCGCACGGTGCTCACGCCCCCGCTGTACCGGACCGTCGCGCTGGCCCGCCGCGCCGATCTCGCCCCGACCCATGCCATGCGCGCGTTCCGCGACACCCTGCTGTCCTTCCTCGCCGTGGTGTCGGCGGGCGACGGGTTCCCCGGCGACGTTCAGGTGCTGCGGCGCCCCGAAGCGCTGACACCTGCCTCAGCCGCGCCCCCGGATTAGCCTGCGAGGCATGGCCGACTCCGACATCCGCTTCTACTTCGACCCCGTCTGCCCGTTCGCCTGGATGACCAGCAAGTGGGTGCGGATCGTGCAGGCCCAGCGGGACTACTCGGTCGACTGGCGGTTCATCTCGCTACGGCTGCTCAACTCCCACATCGACTACGGCGCGCACTTCCCGCCGGAGTACGAGGCCGGGCACACGGCCGGTCTGCGGTTGCTGCGGGTGGCAGCCCGCACCCGTGCGGAGCACGGGCGTGGCGCCGTCGGCCGGCTCTACGCCGCGCTGGGTGCGCGGATCTTCGAGCGTGATCCCGCCCAGGACGACGCTGCCGAGCGGGAGCACCGGGGTACCAGGGAGTTCGTGGAACCGGTGCTCGTCTCGATCGGCCTGCCGGCCTCGCTGGCCGACGCGCTCGACGACCCGTCCTGGGATGCCGAGATCCAGGCCGAGACCGACGAGGCACTCGGGCTGACCGGCAAGGACGTGGGCACCCCGATCCTGCATTTCGAGCCCCCGGAGGGGGTCGCGTTCTTCGGCCCGGTGATCAGCAGGCTCCCGGACGACGAGCAGGCCGCGCAGCTGTGGGACCACGTCGTCGCGCTCGCCCGTTTCCCGGGGTTCTCCGAGCTGAAGCGAAGCCTGCGCGAGAGGCCCCAGCTGCGCGCCTTCGGCGTGAACGAGGACGAGGTGGGCAAGCAGGAGGACTGGCACGGGGGCAGCCGCCGGCAGAAGCACGGCTGAACCCTCACGGCACACACCTCGTGGCCGCCGCACACATGTCATGCCGTGTGTGCGGTGGCCACCAGGTGTGTGCGGTCAGATCCGGCGGGAGCGGATCAGTCGTCCGGGGGCTCCGCGCCGTCGAGCTCCTCGACGTCGGCACCGTGCTCGGCGAGGGCCTCCCGCACCACCCGGTAGGCCACCGCGGCGCCGTAGCCCTTGCGGGCGAGCATCCCGACGAGCCGGCGCCCGGCCACCGTCTGCTGCTCGGCGGACGCCACTTTCAGTGACCGCAGCTTGCGGTCGACCAGCTCACGCGCCCGCCGCTCCTCGGACTCACCGTCGACCTCGGCCAGCGCCTCCCCCGCGACCTCGTCGGCGACCCCCTTGCGGCGCAGCTCCACCGCGATCGCGCGCCGCGCCAGGCCGCGGTGCGCGTGCCGGGAACGGACCCACTGACCGGCGAAGGCGGCGTCGTCGATCAACCCCACCTCGTCGAACCGTTCGAGCACCGCGCCGGCGGCGTCGTCGGGAATGCCCTTGCGTCGCAACGCCTGCGCGAGCTCCTGCCGGGTGCGCGCCCGGTCGGTGAGCAGCCGCAGGCAGATCTCCCGCGCCATGCTCACCGGGTCGGCGTCGGGCTCACTGCCGGACCGGCGATCCGTTCGCCCCGTCGTACCGGCATCACGATCACCGGGCTCCGACGCGGACCTCCCCCTGCGCTCGGCCCGATCACCGCGCGCCGAGCGCCTGCGGCGGCCGGCTTGCTCGGCCCACTCGCCGTTCTCGTCGCCGTCAACAGGGGCGGCCCCGTCGATCCGGGCGGCTCGGTTGCCGCGATCGGCCCGCTCAGCCGCGGCAGCCCGATCGGCGCGCTCGGCCCGGGCAGCGCGGCTGCCGCGATCAGCCGGACCGGCCCGATCTGCCTGGTCGGCCCCATCTCCGCTCCGGCGCCACCGATCCCGCCCGCGTCCACCATCCGCGCTCGTGGTGCCAGCCCGCCGACCGGACGCTCGGCCTCGAGCCGCCGTGCCGAGCTCGGCCACCGGTACCTCGCGGCTGGTGCCCGCGAGCTGCGCGGCGTCGAAGAGGGCAACCGGAACGGCTCCGGGCTCCTGCACACCCTCGACCGCCACATCCTCGCCGGATGGATCGTCGGCCGATCCGGGGTGGGATGCGAACGAAGCGACCGGAGCGGTGGCATCGGGCCCGTGCAGGTCGGTGAGATCGGCCGCCGGACGGGCCGGCTCAGCCGGATCCGGGAGATCCAGCCGGGCCACCGGGGCGGGACCGGTTTCCTCGATGCCGAGCCCGTCGAGCCGGACGACTCGGGCCCCGCTCTGCTCCTGCGGCGAGTGCTCCGGCACCGTGCTCAGAAGTCGACCGGCGCAGGCAGCTTCTCGGCCTCGGCATCGAGCTGAGCGCCGATGCCCAGCTTCTCCTTGATCTTCTTCTCGATCTCGGCCGCGACGTCGGGGTTCTCGCGCATGAACTTGCGGGCGTTCTCCTTGCCCTGGCCGAGCTGGTCGCCCTCGTAGGTGTACCAAGCGCCGGACTTACGGACGATGCCCTGCTCGACACCCACGTCGACGAGCGATCCCTCACGGCTGATGCCGACGCCGTAGAGGATGTCGAACTCGGCCTGCTTGAACGGCGGCGCCACCTTGTTCTTGACGATCTTGACCCGGGTGCGGTTGCCGACCATGTCGGAGCCGTCCTTGAGCGTCTCGATCCGGCGGATGTCGAGCCGCACCGACGCGTAGAACTTGAGCGCCTTGCCACCCGTGGTGGTCTCCGGCGAGCCGAACATGACACCGATCTTCTCGCGCAGCTGGTTGATGAAGATCATCGTGGTGCCTGAGTTGCTCAGGGCGCCGGTGATCTTGCGCAGCGCCTGGCTCATGAGCCGGGCCTGCAGGCCGACGTGGCTGTCGCCCATCTCGCCCTCGATCTCCGCACGCGGCACGAGCGCGGCCACCGAGTCGACGACGATGATGTCGAGCGCGCCGGAACGGATCAGCATGTCGGCGATCTCGAGGGCCTGCTCCCCCGTGTCGGGCTGGGAGACGAGCAGGGCGTCGGTGTCGACGCCGAGGGCCTTGGCGTACTCCGGGTCGAGCGCGTGCTCCGCGTCGATGAACGCGGCGATGCCACCCGCGGCCTGCGCGTTGGCCACAGCGTGCAAGGCGACGGTGGTCTTTCCGCTGGACTCAGGGCCGTAGATCTCCACGACACGGCCGCGGGGCAGGCCGCCGACGCCGAGAGCGACGTCGAGGGCGATGGACCCGGTGGGGATGATCCCGATGGGCGGCCGGGTGTCATCACCGAGGCGCATCACCGAGCCCTTGCCGTGGTTCTTCTCGATCTGGGCGAGCGCGAGTTCGAGAGCCTTCTCGCGGTCGGGTGCGGGGGTCATCGCCGGTCTCCACCTCGGTGCTCGGACGGTTTGTCGGTACTGGCGTCGACGGTAGAGGGCGCCACCGACGATTCGCGGGAGCGGTCGGGATGTGTGGACAGCCGCACCGCCATGTGGACAGCAGCGTAGCGAACGTCTGTTCGATCGGGGTAACGACACGCCGGGCGGCTAAGCTCCCGCGCCCGGCGGCCGCCGAACGAGAGCGGGCTCAGCGACGGGCCGGCGGCACCTCGTAGACCTCGCAGACGGCCCTCCACACGTCGCGTGGATCGATGCCCGCCTCGAGCGCCTCCTCCACGGTGCGCCCACCGAGCTCGGCGAACACGTGATCGTGGGACACCGCGGCGGCCCGGGCGGCCCCGAACTCGCCCGCCATCAACTCCCGGAAGTACGTCAGTCGCACCCAGACCACGGTAGCTGGGACGCTGCGAGGGTGACGGATCTGCTACCTCCGCTGTGGGCCACGCTCCGCGGGGCACCCGAGGAACTGCACCGGCTGCACGTCACGGGGCCGCCGACGACCCTCACGTCGACGTTTCCGGTCACCGGTGCCGGCGTGGCCGCGGTCGGCGCGAGCCTGCTCGCCGCCACGCTCGGCACCGGCCGACGGGTGAGCCTCGACACCCGCGAGCTCGCCGTCGCACTGCGCAGTGAGCGGTACGTGCGCCGCGACGGACGGACGCTCGGCAACCCGTTCGACCCGCTCTCGGCCTTCCACCGCACCGCCGACGGGTGGCTCCGGCTGCACGCCAACTACCCGTGGCACCGCGCTGCCGCCCTGCAGGTGCTGGGCTGCACCGAGGAGGAGGTGCCTGCGGCGATCGCCGGGTGGGCCGGGGTGAAGCTGGAGAACGCGCTGCACGACGCCGGCGGCATCGGCGCGGCCGTCCGCACCGAGGAGGCCTGGCGGGCCGAGACGGGCCCTCCGCCCGCGCACGTCGAACACCGCATCGTCGGCGACGCGCCGGCCCGCCCCCTCCGCAGGCCCCGCGTGCTGGACCTGACCCGTGTGATCGCGGGCCCGGTCGCCACCCGCACGCTCGCCGTCCACGGCGCCGACGTGCTGCGTCTCGACGCACCCGACCGGCCGGAGATCCCCCTCCAGTCCGCCGACACCCTGCCGGGCAAGCGCAGCGCGCTGCTCGATCTCGGCTCCGGGCGGGACGTGCTGGAGCGGCTGCTGGCGGGTGCGGACGTCGTGGTCACCGGATACCGCCCCGGCGCCCTCGACCGCTTCGGGCTCGCGCCCGAGGAGCTGGCGCAGCGGCATCCGGGCCTCGTGATCGTCACGCTGTCGGCGTGGGGGCACCGTGGTCCGTGGGCCCACCGGCGCGGGTTCGACAGCATCGTGCAAGCCGCGTGCGGGATCGCGGTGGCCGAGGGCGAGCCGGACGCACCAGGCGCGCTCCCCGCCCAGGTGCTCGACCACGCCACCGGCTACCTGGGCGCCGCGGCTGCCCTGCTGGCGCTCGCCCGGCAGCGCCGTGACGGCGGCAGCCACCACATCCGGCTGGCGCTGGCCGCCACGGCAGCCTGGCTGCAGGGCCTGCCGCGCCGGGGCGCGGACGCGGCCGTGGAGGTCGACCCGGCCCCCTACCTGCAGGAGCTCGACGCGTTCACGATCGCCCGTCCACCCGGCACGGTCGACGGAGAACATCTGGCATGGCGGCCACCCGCTTCGTCCTTCGGCACCGCGTCACCGGGCTGGCTCGACGAGTAGCGTTGTGTCCGTGACGTCCGTGATGTCCGTTCTTGCGCAGGACCCCACCGGGATGTCCTCACCGCTCGGCAGGCTCGTCGTGCTGGCCGGGCTGCTCGCGTCGCTCACGCTCCTGCTGCGCTGGTGGTGGCAGAACCGCAAGCGGTAGTGCCGCTCCTCGCCTCGGGTGGAACGATCATCGTGTCGCCCGAGGTGAGGAGCTCCCGATGGGATCCACGGCCATCGTCAACGACGGCCAGCACCTGCACCACACCGACCACGGCGGAAGCGGACCCGTCGTCGTCCTCCTGCACAGCTTCCTGATGGACGAGCGCATGTTCGCCTCGCAGATCGCGGCACTGCGCTCGGAGTTCCGGCTCGTCACGGTGGACGAGCGGGGTCACGGCGGCACCCCCGCCGACGCCCCCTTCGACTACTGGGACGTCGCTCGCGACGTGCTCGCCCTGCTCGACCATCTCGGCATCGACAGCGCCGCCGTCGTGGGCACCAGCCAGGGTGGCTTCGTCGCCCTCCGGATGGCGCTACTGGCGCCGGACCGCGTCACGGCCCTCGCCGTCATGGGCTCGTCGGGAGCGGCCGAGGACCCCCAGGTCGCCGCGGCCTACCGGCAGCTCGCCGAGAGCTGGGCGGCGAACGGGCCGAGGGAGGAGCTGCTGGACACCGTCGCCGGCATCTGCCTGGGCTCGATGCCGGCCGACGGCTGGAAGGAGACGTGGCGGGGCGTTCCCGGTGATCGGTTGCTCCGCATCATGACCACCCTCGTCGAGCGCGACGGCGTCCTCGGCCGGCTCGACCGCATCCGCTGCCCGGCGCTCGTCCTGCACGGCTCGGCCGATGCCGCCTACCCCGTCGCGCGTGCCGAGGAGCTCGCGGCAGCGATTCCGGGCGCCGAGCGGATGGTCGTGGTCGAGGACGGAGCGCATTTCCTGAGCCTGACCCACGCGGAGGCCGTCAACCCGCACCTGCAGCGGTTCCTCGCCGCGCACGCCTGACGCGAGCGGCTCCCGTCAGACCGCCTTCAGGAAGCCACCGTCCACCACGAAGTCGGATCCGGTGGTGCTCGCGGACCGCGGCGAGACGAGGAGCGTGATCACGTCGGCCACCTCCTGCGGGTCGACGAGGCGCCCCGTGGTCAGGTTCATCATCTCCGGGGCGAGCTTGTCCATCACGTCGTTCCGGTTGCTGCCGGCCACACCCGCGAGGATGTCCGCGGCCCCGCCCTCCTCGGTCCACCAGGCCGTACGCACCGGACCAGGCGACACCGTGTTCACCCGGATCCCTTGCGGGCCGAACTCCTCCGAGAGCGTCACGGTGAGGTTGTTCAGGCCGGCCTTGGCCGCCGCGTAGTCGACGTTCATGGCCCCCGGCTGGCGCGCGTTGCCCGAGGACACGTTGACGATCGCCCCACCGCCTCGCTCCAGCATCAGCGGGATCGCGGCGCGCACGGCGCGGACCACGGAGAAGAGGTTGAACTCGAACATCACCTGCCAGTCGGTGTCGGTGGGAGCGAGGAAGGAGAAGCGCGGCAGCCGCACTCCGGGCGGCGGTCCACCGGCGTTGTTCACGAGGATGTCCAGCCCGCCGAACACGTCCGCCGCGTGGCGGACCGCACGCGCGGGTGCCTCGGGGTCGGTCAGGTCGGCCGGGACGTGGACGAGGTCGGGCCCGACGAGTGCGGCGAGCTCCGGAGTGGTCGTGCGGGAGGCGACCACGACGCGGGCGCCCTCCCCGAGCAAGGTGCGTGCGGTGGCCAGCCCGATCCCCTTGCTACCACCGGTGACGACCGCGATCTTGCCCTTCAGGTTCAGTTCCATGATCACAGCATCGGCGGGGTCGGCCGGACGTTCCGGCGGTCTTCGGACACGGCATGGCCGCGTCCGAAAACCGCGATCCCCGGCTCAGCCGTGCTCGGCCACGTACCGGTCGGGGTCCTTGTCCTCGCCCGAGAGGCCGCGCGCGCCGGGGTGCTCGCCCACGAAGCGCTCGAACCTCTCACCGAGCTCCTGGCGCAGCTCCACCGACGCAGCGCGCAGGAAGTCGGGGATGTCGTCGCGCTCCTCCTCGGCCAGGTGCTCGTCGTTGGCCTCACGGGCGTCCTGGATTCCTGCCCACCATTCGTCACTGCCGGCCTCGGCCGCCGCCGACCGCCGGATGCCGTCGCGGATCTCGTCGTGGTCGTTGATCGCGTCCTTCGTCTCGTCCTCGCTGCCCTCGACGTTCTGCAGCAGGGCCGGGTAGAAGTGCTCCTCCTCCGCCGAGGCGTGGACCTCGAGGTGGGCCGAGAGCTCGCGCCACAGCTCGGCGGCGGCCTGTGGGTCGTCGCGCAGCTCGGCGAGCCGGGCGAACCGGCTCCGGAACGTCTCGTGGTCGTCCAGGATCAGGCGGATGACGTCGGGCACCGGGCCTCCTCGAGGCAACTCATGATCATGGGGAGAGCAGGAAAGCAGTTTCCGTCATCCGACGCAGCCCGGCAGCATGAAGCCATGACCGTGATCGCGGTGCCGTTCCACCTCGACGAGCACCTTCCGGGTCTGGAGCTGCCACTTCCCCCCGCGCGCACCATCGCTCCGGACCTGCCACCCGGTGCGCCCTGGGAGCGGATGGCAACGCTCTACGAGGAGGTCGCCGAGGCCGTCGCCGCGGACGTCACCGCGGGTCGGGTCCCGCTCGTGATCTCCGGCGACTGCACCACCTCGCTCGGTGTCGTGGCAGGCCTGCAACGCGCGGGGCTCCGTCCGGCACTCGTCTGGTTCGACGCTCACGGCGACGTCCAGAGCCCGGAGACGTCGGCGTCCGGCTACATCGGCGGTATGCCGGTCCGTCAGCTGGTGGGCGGCGCGGACCGGACGGTCGCACAGCGCCTCGGGCTGGCCGACGTGCCCGAGCAGGACGTTCTGCTGGTCGACGCGCGCGACCTGGATCCGCCCGAGGAGGTCTTCCTCGCCGGTTCGGCGATCCGCCGCGTGCGGGTGGACGACGTCGCCGGTATCGCCGTCGGCGGCCCTGTCTACCTGCACATCGACGTGGACGTGATCGATCCGCGCGACCTGCCCGGCCTGTTGTTCCCCACGCCGGACGGACCCCGCTTGCCCGCCGTCGCGGCCGCGGTACGTCACGTCCTGGCCGCCTGCGAGGTCGCCGCCATCGGGCTGGCCTGCACCTGGAAGCCGGGCAGCGGCGCCGACCGGGTCCTGGCGGGACTCGCCGGCGAGCTCAGCGCGGCGATCTGAGCCGGCTGCCCCCGGCCGCGGGCCCGGCCCGCCCGGATTGTCGGGGGGCTGCCGCATCATGGGTGGCGTGAGTGCACTCGACGGCTTCTCCGCCGCCACCCGTGAGTGGTTCGGCGGCGCCTTCGTCGCGCCCACCGCGGCGCAGGAGGGCGCGTGGAGTGCCGCTCAGGCCGGCAAGCACGCCCTCGTCGTCGCGCCCACCGGTTCGGGCAAGACGCTCGCGGCCTTCCTGTGGGCGCTCGACCGGCTGGCCACCGGACCGCCTCCCGAGGAGCCGAGGCACCGCTGCCGCGTCCTGTACGTCTCGCCGCTCAAGGCCCTCGCCGTCGACGTACAGCGCAACCTGCGCTCGCCGCTGGCCGGCATCCGGCAGGCGGCGCAGCGCCTCGGGCTCCCGGTGCCCGACATCGCCGTCGGGATGCGCACCGGCGACACCCCGGCCGACGAGCGCCGCCAGTTCGCCCGCACCCCACCCGACGTCCTGGTCACCACACCGGAGTCGCTGTTCCTGATCCTCACCTCGGCGGCGCGCGAGTCGTTGCGCGGGGTCGAGACCGTGATCCTCGACGAGGTGCACGCCGTGGCAGGCACCAAGCGTGGTGCCCACCTCGCGCTCTCCCTGGAGCGCCTCGACGAGCTGCTCGAGAAGCCCGCCCAGCGGATCGGGCTCTCGGCCACCGTGCGGCCCATCGACGAGGTGTCCACGTTCCTCGCCGGCGCGCGTCCGGTCGAGGTGGTGCAGCCGCCCATCCCGAAGACGATCGAGGTCGCGGTCGAGGTGCCGGTGCCCGATCTCGCGGCCCTCGACGAGCGTCCCGCGCCGGGCAGCTCCGACGAGGAGGTCATCGGATCGGCGGCCGGCACGGCCGAGCGGCCGTCGATCTGGCCTGCCGTGGAACGGCGGCTGCTCGACCTCGTCCGCGCCCACCGGTCCACGATCGTGTTCTCCAACTCCCGCCGGCTGGCCGAGCGGCTCACCGCACGGCTCAACGAACTGGCGGCCGAAGAGCTGGAGGGCAAGATCCAGGAGCTCGACGCCCTGCGGAGCGACAACGGAGCGGCCACCAGCGCCTTTCCGGCCGAGGCGATCGGCCAGTCCGGCGTCGGGAGCGGCGCCGCGGCCACGGTGGCGAAGGCCCACCACGGGTCGATGTCCCGCGAGCAACGCACCCTCGTCGAGGAGGAGCTCAAAGGCGGCCTGCTGCCATGCGTCGTGGCCACGTCCAGCCTCGAACTGGGCATCGACATGGGCGCGGTCGACCTCGTCGTGCAGGTGGAGGCGCCGCCCAGCGTCGCATCCGGCCTCCAGCGGGTCGGGCGTGCGGGCCACCAGGTCGGCGCTGTCTCCCGGGGCGTCGTCTTCCCCAAGTACCGGGGCGATCTGGTGTCCTGCGCCGTCGTCGCCGAACGGATGACGTCCGGCGCGATCGAGTCGATGCGCTACCCGCGCAACCCGCTCGACGTCCTCGCGCAGCAGATCGTGGCGATGGTGGCGATGGAGCCCTGGCAGCTCGATCAGCTCGCGCAGGTCGTGCGCCGGGCCGCGCCGTTCGCCGCACTGCCCGATTCCGCGCTCCACTCGGTGCTCGACATGCTCGCCGGGCGCTACCCGTCCGAGGAGTTCGGCGAGCTGCGCGCACGGATCACGTGGGATCGCGTCACCGACCAGTTGCAGGGCCGTCCCGGTGCGCAGCGGCTGGCCGTCACGTCGGGCGGCACGATCCCCGACCGCGGGCTGTTCACGGTCACCACACCCGGCGGGGCCGACGGCCGCGGCTCGCGGGTGGGTGAGCTCGACGAGGAGATGGTCTACGAGTCGCGGGTCGGCGACACGTTCCTGCTCGGCACGTCGAGCTGGCGGGTGGAGGACATCACCCACGACCGCGTCATCGTCACGCCCGCCCCTGGCCAGCCGGCCCGCATGCCGTTCTGGAAGGGCGAGTCGATCGGACGCCCGCTGGAGCTGGGCCGGGCGGTCGGGGCGTTCGTGCGCGAGATGTCGGCGCTGCCCGACGACGCCGCCCGGGAGCGCGCCACCGCGGCCGGGCTCGACGAGTGGGCCACCGACAACCTGCTCTCCTACCTCCACGAACAGCGCGACACCACGCGCCACGTGCCCAGCGACCGCACCATCCTGATCGAGCGGTTCCGCGACGAGCTGGGCGACTGGCGGATGGTGGTGCACTCACCGTTCGGGTCCCAGGTCAACGGTCCGTGGGGGCTCGCGATCGCCGCACGGATGCGGGAGCGGCGCGGTGTCGAGGTCCACGCCGCCAGCGCCGACGACGGCATCGTGCTGCGGCTTCCCGACGCCGTCGACGAGTCCGGCGCCGAGGTCGTGCCCTCGGCCGAGGACGTGCTGCTCGACCCGGCAGAGGTGGAGCAGATCGTCGTCGCCGAGCTGGGTGGCTCGTCGCTCTACGCGTCCCGGTTCCGGGAGTGCGCCGCGCGCTCGCTGCTGCTCCCCCGCCGCGATCCCCGCCGGCGCAGCCCGCTCTGGCAGCAGCGTCAGAAGTCGGCTCAGCTGCTGGCGGTGGCCGGGCGGTACGAGCAGTTCCCCATCACCCTCGAGGCGATGCGCGAGTGCGTGCAGGACGTCTACGACCTGCCTGGGCTGCGTGAGCTGATGAACGACGTGCAGGCCCGCAAGGTGAAGGTCGTCGAGGTGGCCACGCCTGCGCCGTCGCCGTTCGCGCGGAGCCTGCTGTTCGGCTACGTCGGGATGTTCCTCTACGAGTCCGACGCACCGCTGGCTGAGCGGCGGGCCGCCGCGCTGGCGCTCGACTCCACCCTGCTCGCCGAGCTGCTCGGTTCCGAGGCGATCCGCGAACTGCTCGATCCGGAGGTGCTGGCCGAGGTCGAGGCGTCGCTGCAGCGGCTCACCGACGAACGCCGCGCCCGCGATGCCGAGGGAGCGGCCGACACGCTGCGGTTCCTCGGCGACCTCACCACCACCGAGGCGGCTGCACGCGGGATCCGGGCGGAGTGGCTCGCGGAGCTGGAATCGGCCCGCCGGATCATCCGGGTGCGGATCGCCGGCGAGGAGCGCTGGCTCCCCGTCGAGGACTCCGGCCGGGTGCGCGACGCGCTGGGCGCCGCGCTGCCCGTCGGTGTGCCGGAGACGTTCACCGAGCCCGTGGCCGATCCGCTGGGCGACCTGGTGCTGCGGTACGCGCGCACCCACGGTCCGTTCCCGGCCGCGGAGTGCGCCGCGCGGTTCGGGCTGGGTGTCGCCGTGGTCGCGGGTGTGCTCGACCGGATGGTCGGGTCGGGGCGGCTCGTGCGTGGGGAGCTGCGGCCCGCGTCCATGGGCGGGCAGAGCAGCGTGGAGTACTGCGACGCCGACGTGCTGCGGCGCTTGCGGCGGGCCTCGCTGGCCCGGCTGCGGGCCGAGGTCGAGCCGGTCGAGCAGCAGGCGCTGGGCCGGTTCCTGCCGGCCTGGCAGGGGGTTCAGGCGGGCGCAGGCGGTGAGCGGCGCGGCCGGATGCGGCGGGCGCCCGGCGCCGAGGACGTGCTCGGGGTGGTGGAGCAGCTTGCCGGCGCGCCCCTCCCGGCGAGCGCTCTGGAGTCGCTGATCCTTCCGGCGCGGCTGCCCGGCTACACCCCGGCGTTGCTCGACGAGCTCACCGCGGCGGGCGAGGTCACCTGGACGGGATGCGGCCCGCTCGCCGGCACCGACGGCTGGCTCGCCGTCGCCGCCGCCGACGTCGCCGATCTGCTGTTACCCGAGCCCGATCCGGACATCGCGGACACTCCCGTGCATCGGGCCGTGCTGGCTGCGCTGGGCTGGTCCGGCCCCGGCGGCGCCGACTCCGGCGGGGCGCTCTTCTTCCGCGAGCTGGCCGACCGGGCGGGGCGCACCCTCGTCGAGAGCGGGGAGACGGGGCCGTCCGACGAGGCCGTGGTCACCGCCATCTGGGATCTCGTGTGGGCCGGTCTGCTGAGCAACGACACCCTCGCCCCGCTGCGTGCGCGGCTCGGGGGCACGGGTGGCCGGGGCGGCCCGGCGCACCGCACCCGGCGATCCGCACCTCGGGGCCGGTACGCCCAGCTGCGCGCCGGGCGTCCGGCGATGCCGAGCAGGAGCGGGCCGCCATCGGTCGGCGGGCGCTGGGCCCTCGCCCCCGCGCGGGAGCCCGACCCCACACGCCGCGCCCACGCCCGCGCCGAGGCGCTCCTCGAACGCCACGGCGTGCTCACGCGTGGCGCGCTGGCCACCGAGCGGATGAGCGGTGGCTTCGCCGCCGTCTACAAGGTGCTGCGGGCGATGGAGGATTCCGGCCGCGCACGCCGGGGCTACGTGGTGGAGGGTCTCGGTGCGGCGCAGTTCGCCGTGCCGGGCGCGATCGACCGGCTCCGTTCCCTGTCCCAGCCCGACGGGTCGGTGCCGACGCTCGCTCCCGACCACGGCTTCGGCCCGGATGAGCACGGGTACGGCGCGGACCGCCTGCACACCGGCGCGGCCGGCAGCGACGGTGCCGGCCTCCCCCGCGTCGTCCTGGCGGCGGCCGACCCGGCACAGCCCTACGGCGCGGCTCTGCCCTGGCCCGCCACCGCGGGCGACTCCAAGCACCGTCCGGGACGCAAGGCCGGGGCGCTCGTCGTCCTGGTCGACGGCGCGCCTGTGCTGTACGTCGAACGGGGCGGGCGTTCCTTGTTGTCGTTCACGGTCGACCGTTCGCGACTCGCGGCCGGGGCTCAGGCGCTCGCCGGCGCGGTCCACGAGGGCTGGCTCGGCTCCCTCGCCGTCGAGCGTGCCGACGGCGTCGGTTCGCTCGGCTCCGAGCTGGCCGACGTGCTCACCGATGCCGGCTTCCGCGTCACACCCAAGGGGTTGCGCCTCCGGGCGTGATCGCGGCGCTTCCTCAGGTCTGCGGGCTGTTCGGGAGCACTCCTGCCTGGTCATCGGCGTACTCGCGCGCTCCGAGCATCCTGCCGACGATCAGCACCACGTAGCCGCGAACGACCTCCTCGAGGCCCAGCTCACCGTCGTCGTGAAACCAGGTGCTGATCCCGTTGAGCACGCCGAACGCCGCGAACGCGGCGAGCCGGGCATCGATGGCAGTGAACTCCCCGGACCTCATCCCGGCAGCGATCACGTCCCGCACGCGGCGCTGGTAGTAGCGGCGGTACTCGTCGATCTCGGCACGGTGGGCCGGTGTGAGCGCGGCGAGCTCGTGCAGGCCCACCATGTGCTCGACGCGGCGGGGGTGCAGGAACTCGAGGTGCGCACGCACGAATGCGGCGAGGCGCTGTGCGGGCGTGCCCGGTGCGTCGAGAAACGGGAGGTTCTGCTCGTTCAGCTCCCGGGTGACGGTCAGGCAGACCTCGTAGAGGATCTCTTCCTTGGCCGGGAAGTGGTGGTAGAGGCTCGCACCCCGGATGCCGACCGCCTCCGCGATGTCGCGCATCCCGACAGCCGCGTAGCCCTGCCGGGCGAAGATCCGCGCGGCCGCGGCGACGATCTCCTCGCGGCGAACCCGGCCCGACCGCCGTGCGGCCGGAACGGGCTGGGCCGAGGAGGGCTCGTCGAGCCGCTTCGGGGCACTCACGGCGGAATCTCCGCCGTGCGCAGCTCACGCTTGAGGATCTTGCCCTGGGCGTCCACCGGCAGCTCCGCCACGACGTGCACGGCCTTGGGCACCTTGAAGGCCGCGAGCTGCTCCCGGCAGAACGCCACGATCGCGTCGCGCTCGGGGGTGGCGCCGGGCCGCGGCACGACGAACGCGGTGACCGCCTCGGACCACACCGGGTCGGGCCGGCCGACCACCGCAGCGCGCAGAACGGCGGGATGTGCCTGCAGCACCCGCTCCACCTCCTGCGACGAGACGTTCATCCCGCCCGACTTGATCACGTCGGTGAGCCGGTCGTGGAAGAACAGGTTGCCCTCGCCGTCGATCCGCACGATGTCGCCGGTGTGCAACCAGCCGCCGCGGAGCACGTTCTCCGTCTTCGCGGGTTCCCGATGATATCCGAGCATCACCGAGGGCGACCGACATACGAGCTCGCCGAGCTCGGTGTCGTTGCCGTCGGCGTCGACCACCCGCACCTCCAGGTGCGTCACCGGCTTGCCGATCCATGACGTGTCGCCGCCGGGTACGTCGGCCAGGGTGGAGAACCAGCCCACCGTGCCGAGCTGGGACAGCTCCGACTGCCCCCAGTAGGTGCCCCACAGCACGCCGGGAGCTGCCTCGGACCAGGCCTCGATCACCGCGGGCGTGACCTGCCCGCCGTACGTCAGGCAGCGGCGGACGGCGCTGACGGCGGCGGGTCCGAACCCCGCCTGCCCGGCGAGCCCGAGGTAGAACGTCGGGGTCTGCGCGATCACCGTGACGCATTCCCGGGCGATGATCTCCAGCGACCGCGCGGCGTCCGTGCTCGCGGGCAGCACCAGGGTGGCGCCCATCAGCGTGAGCGTGGTCATCGAACCGAGCCCTGAGATCGTGTGGAAGGGCATGACGAAGAGCCAGGTGTCGTCCGGGCCTGTCTGAAGACCCCAGCCCCATGCCGGTGCCGTGGAGATCAGGTAGTTGCGGTGCTGGATCAGCACGCCCTTCGGCGCTGCCTCCGTGCCGCTGGTGTAGACGAGCATCGCGACGTCCTGCTCGTCGACATCGGCCACGGGCTCGATGTCGGGTTGCTCGGCGAGCGCGCGTTCGAGTGGCTCGTCGAACGTCAGGAGCGGGGCATCGGGGTAGGCCGCCGAGACGCGGTCGGTGAACTCCTTGTCGGCGACCACCACCACCGGCTCGGCATGCGTGAGCTGCTGGCCGATCTCCCCCTTCCCGAACATCACGTTGACGGGGCTCAGCGCGGCGCCGATCTTGAGCGTCCCGTAGTAGAGAGCGACGACGTCCACGCTGTTGCGAGCAACCACTGCGACGACATCCCCCCGGCGGACCGAGCGGCCGAGTAGGAGATGCGCGAACCGGTTGGCGCGGCGGTCGAGCTCCCCGTAGGTGATCCGGGTGCGCGCCCCCACGGCGTCATAGGCGACGAACGCGGTCTTGTCCGGTTGGGTGCGGGCGTGGCGGCGCAGCTGGTCGCCGATGGTGGCCCGGCCGACCGGAGCCCGGTGCTGCCATGCGATGTCGGACACGGTGGTCAGTCCCTCTCCACGAACACCATCGTCGCTGCGGCCCCGGGGACGGTGTCAGCGGGGTGCGCACCATTCCTGGGCGTGGCCCGGGTGAGCTCCATCAGTCTCGATTTCCTGTCTGTGGTTAGGAGTGGACCGGCAGGTCATCGGCAACAGTACAGACGTCAAGGGGCCGACATTTCGTGTTTACCTAACGGCGGTTAGCCTCGCAGCATGACCCCAGCCGGCGACGCCCTCACCGATCCCGCACCAGGTGCACCGCTGGACCGCGAGTCACTGACCTCGGCCATGGAAAGCGCCAACCTGCCGACGCTCGTCGTGGTGCTCTACCAACTCACCGGCGATCCCCGCTGGCTCGCCGACCCCTACCGCCCCACCCGGGGTCGCGGGATGGACGACAACGACGACGGCGGGTTCGCCGAGCCGGTCCGGGCCGAGATCCGGGCTGCGGCAGTCGATGCGGTGCTGGCCTGGTCGGCGGGCCGGCCGCCCGCCGTGCCCGCTCCGACCGGCCCTTTTCTCGTCGAATTGATGAGCCTCGCGGTGGGCGAGCCGGTTCCCGCCGAGTACGAGGCCATGGCGGCGGAGGACATGGGCTTCCGCACGCCGGAACCCGTACGCGCCGTTGCGCCGGGCACGGGGTTCCGGGTCGTCGTCATCGGGGCCGGCCTGTCGGGCATGCTCGCCGCGATCCGGCTCCGGGAGGCGGGGATCAGCTGCGTCGTCCTGGAGAAGAACGACGATGTCGGCGGCACGTGGCTGGAGAACGGCTACCCCGGCGCCGGGGTCGACACCCCGAGCCACCTGTACTCCTTCTCGTTCGCCCCGAGGCAGTGGACCACCCACTTCGGCAAACGCGACGAGGTGCTCGCGTATCTGCGCGATGTGGCCGACCGCTACGACCTGCGCGGGATGATCCGGTTCGGCACCGAAGCGGCAGGCGCCACCTACGACGCCCGCAGGCAGCGCTGGACGGTACGCACCACGGACGGCGAGGAGCTCGACGCGAACGCCGTGATCACCGCGGTGGGTGTGCTGAACCGTCCGAAGGTCCCCGACCTGCCCGGACTCGGCGACTTCCGGGGCCCGATCTTCCACTCCGCCCGCTGGCCCGCCGACCTCGACATCACCGGTAAGCGGGTGGCCGTCGTCGGGACGGGGGCGAGCGCGATGCAGATCGTGCCGGCGATCGCCGGCCACGCCGCCCACGTCACGGTGTTTCAGCGCTCTCGGCAGTGGGTCGCGCCGAACGCCGTCTACTTCGCGTCCATTCCCGACGGCGCCCGGCTACTGATCGAGCGCGTGCCCTTCTACCGTCGCTGGTACCGCACCAGGCTGGCCTGGACCATGAACGACAAGGTGCACCCGTCGCTACAGATCGACCCGGAATGGCAGCATCCCGAGCGTTCGGTCAATGCCATCAACGACTCGCACCGGCGCTACTTCACCCGCTACCTCATGGAGGAGCTGGACGGGCGCGACGACCTCGTGCAGAAGGCGCTTCCGGACTACCCGCCGTTCGGTAAGCGGATGTTGCTGGACAACGGCTGGTTCGCCGCGCTGCGCCGCGACGACGTCGATCTCCTCACCGAGCCGGTCGCGGCGATCACGCCCACCGGCGTCCGGGCGGCGGACGGCACGGAGGTCGGCGCCGACGTCGTGGTGATCTGCACCGGCTTCGAGACCTACAGGTACCTGTATCCCCTGGACCTGCGTGGACGCGCTGGGCAGTCGGTCCGGGAGGTGTGGGGGCCCGAGAACGCCGACGCTTACCTGGGCATGTCGGTGCCCGGTTTCCCGAACCTCTTCCTGATCGGCGGCCCCGGCACCGTGCTCGGCCACGGCGGCAGCTACATCACGATCGCCGAGAGCGAGGTCCGCTACATCGTCGAGGCCCTGACGGTGATGACCGAACGCGGGATCGGCGCGATCGAGGTGCGGCGCGAGGTCTACGCCGACTACTCCCGCAGGCACGACGAGGCGCACGCGCGGATGATCTGGTCGCATCCCGGCATGGGCAACTGGTACCGCAACAGCGCCGGCCGCGTCATCTCCGCGTTGCCGTGGCGGATCGTCGACTACTGGACGATGACGCGCCACGTCCACTGGGACGACTTCACCACCGAACCCGCCCGCTGACCCGCGAGTCGAAGGCGGGAGTCAGCGGCGACGGCGGCTCCGGAGGTGGCCCGAGGCGTGCCGTTTGCGTTTCCCCGTTCCGCCACCGCCGGCCTGGGTCACGGTGGGAGTGGCGGGAGCGTCGGCCGGGACGAGTGCGGGCGCGGCCGTCACCACCGGCGCGGGTGCGGGCGGAATCGCAGGCAGGCGGCTGAACACGATCCGCTGCTGGACGAGGGTCCAGGCGTTGTTGGTCAGCCAGTAGATGAGGATCGCGATCGGGAACGGGAAGAACAGCCCGCCGACCAGCGCACCGAGCGGGAAGATCCACGGGGTGAACCGCATGGCCGACGCGGTCGGGCTGTCGGGCGGCTGCTGCTGCGCCGAGTGCCGCGCGCTGAAGTGGGTGGCCACGGCCGCGACGAGCATCAACGGCAACGCCACCACCGCGACGTCGAAGCGCTCCACGTGGCCCCCGAAGGAGTCGAGGAGTTGCTGGGGCATGCTCAGGTACGCCGACAGCGGCGCCCCGAACAGCCGGGCCTCGAGGAACGAGCGCACCTGGTCGGGGCCGAAGACGTAGTTCGGGAGGGCGGCGTTCTGCTCGAACGTCAGCCCGGGGCGGTTGAAGTAGCGCAGCACGTGCAAGAGCCCGAGGAACACGGGCAACTGCAGCAGCGCAGGCAGTAAACCGCCCAGGAGGTTCACCCCGTGCGCGCTCTGGAGCGCCTTCGTCTCCTTCATCAGCCGCGGACGGTCGTCGGCGTAGAGCTTGCGGAGCTCGGCGAGCCGGGGCGCGATCACGCGCATGGCTCGGGCCGAGCGCACCTGGGCGATGAAGGGCCGGATCAACAGGGCCCGCAGGGTGAGCACGAGGAAGACGACCGACAGCGCCCACGCGACCCCACTGGACGGGCCGAGCAGCAGGCCGAAGAGCTGGTGCCAGCACCACATGACGGCGGAGACGGCGTAGTAGACGGGATCTAGCACGACGCGCCCCCCGGGCAGGGGACGGCAAGGACGACGAGAACGGGCATGACGGGACTCCAGGGCAGCCGGAACGGGACTCGTCCGGCGGCGCCACGCGCAGCGCTACACCGCCGGGAGGAGCTCCGACGGGGCGCGCGACCGGGTGTGGCCGTCGGCGTCCGGGTCGCGCTGGCGGGGAACGGCGCGGGACGCGAGCGCCCGATGGTGCTCCCGCGTCGCCACGGCGACACGGGCCTCGGCACCGGCGAGGAGGACGAGAGCGGGTCGGCGGGCCAGGCCCCAGGCGCAGAGCAGGGCTCCGAGCACGCCCATGAGCAGCGACTGCTCGAGGATCACGGCAGTGCTGACGAGCACGGACCCGAGCAGGAGCAGGCCCAGTGCCTGCGCCGTCGCCGTCCTCATCCCGCAACCGTACCGTTTATCGGTGGCGCCGGGCCCGGCTTCGCACCAGGGTGGCGAGCTATGCGCCCCGTTCCGGCCGACGCGCTGCCGCAGCTTCGTCCGTGGTTCGCCCCGGAGCGGCCGGGACCGTTGATCTTCGAGCACGTCGTCCGTACGGGCCATGGCCGGTGCCGCGTGGATCGGTGGCCGCATCCGCAGGTGGTGCTGGCCGAGCTGCCCGGGAACTACGCCCTGCGTGGTGACCCTGCACAGCTGGAGCCCGGCGACCTCGAGGACGTGACCGGGTTCGTCGACGCTCCGCCGGAGTGGCTGCCCGCCCTGCGCACCCTGGATCCGGCCACAGGCGTGTGGGACAGGCTGGTCGCCGTACTCCCGGACGACGCGGTCGTGCCGCCACCCCGTGATCACGTCCGGCTGCTCACCCCGGCCGACGCACCGGCGCTCGCCGGGCTCGGCGCCGAGGACGCGTGGATCCACGAGACGTGGGGCGGTGTGGCCGGGCTCCTCGCCGCGGGTGTCGCCTATGCGGGCATCGTGGACGGCGAGCCGGTGTCGATCGCCGCGCCGTTCTACGTGGGCGGTGAGTACGAGGACATCGGCGTGGTGACGGTGCAGGCCCATCGCCGCCGCGGCCTGTCGACCGCGAGCGCGGCCGCGGTGATCAGGGACATCAGGGCCCGCGGCCACGTCCCGTCGTGGACGACGTCACCCGACAACACCGGGAGCCTCGCAGTCGCCGCGCGGCTGGGTTTCACGCACGTACGGGACGACGTCCTCTACGCCGTGCGCACGCCGATCCCGGTCTGAGCGGCGTCAGCGCTCCTCGGGTACCAGCAGGCCCCGCTGGTACCCGGCCGCCACCGCGGAGGCCCGGTCGCGCACGCCGAGCTTCGCGTAGATGTGCAGCAGGTGGGTCTTCACGGTGGCCTCGCTGATGAAGAGCTTCTGAGCGGCCTCACGGTTGGTGAACCCCGCGGCCACCAATCGCAGCACTTCCAGCTCCCGGCCGCTGAGAGTGTCCTGGGCCGGGGTCCTGACCTGCCCCATCAGACGCCCGGCAACAGCCGGCGACAGCACGGCCTCCCCGCGGTGCGCGGCGCGGACGGCCCGCAGCAGCTCGTCGCGCGGGGTGTCCTTCAGCAGATAGCCGGTGGCGCCCGCCTCGATCGCCGGCAGCACGTCACGGTCGGTGTCGAACGTGGTGAGCACGAGCACCCGCACCGACGGTGCGGCGTGGCGCAGCTGCCCGATGGCCTCGACCCCGCCCATGATCGGCATCCGCAGGTCCATCAGGACGACGTCGACCGGCTCGGCGTCCACGCGGGCGAGCGCCTCGGCGCCGTGCCCGGCCTCCCCCACCACGTGCATGTCCGGCTGGCCGTCGATCACGCCACGCAACCCGTCGCGGACGACCGGGTGGTCGTCGACGATCAGCACTCTGATCTTCCCTGTCATGCCCGTACCTCCGCAGGGATCGCCGGGACGGTCGCGCTCACCGCTGCCCCCTCCCCGGGGGTGCTCTCCACGGCCAGCGTGCCCGCCACCCGCCGCACCCGCTGCTCCATCCCCGCGATGCCGAAACCGGAGCCTGCGTCCTGCCGACTGCCGAACCCTGGTGTGAAACCACGCCCGTCGTCGCGCACGTCGAGCACCACCACGTCGTCCATGTAGGACAGCGTCAGCCCGGCCCGGTCGGCCTCCGCGTGCTTCCCGACGTTGGCGAGCGCCTCCTGCGCCACCCGGAACAGCACGACCTCCAGCTCCGGCAGCAACGGCCGTGGATCGCCGGTGGTCTCGACGACCAGCTCGACGCCCGTGGTCTCCGCCCACGACTTGCCCATCTGGGCGATGGCGTCAGGCAGTTGCGTCTCGACGAGCTGTGCGGGCGCGAGCGCGTCGACGGAGCGGCGGGCCTCGCTGAGGCTCTCCCGAGCGAGCGCGCTCGCGGTGTCCATGTGGCGGCGCCGGACGTCCGGGTCGTCGTCGGCGGCCCCAGCGGCCTCGAGTTGGGTGACGATGCCCGTCAGGCCCTGCGCAATCGTGTCGTGGATCTCCCGCGCCAGCCGCGCCCGCTCGTCGAGCACCCCGGCCTCCCGGGCTTGCACCAGTAGGCGGGCGTGCAGGCCTGCGTTCTCCTCCAGCGTCTCCGACAAACGCCGATTGGCCTCGTTGAGCTCGACGATCATGTCCTGCCTGCGTTGGGACTGCTGCGCCGACAGCACCCCGAAGTAGGTGAGCCCGCCCGCCATCCCGCCGTTGACCACCGCGAGCGCCGCCCAGCCAGCGATGACAGCAGGGGTGAACTCGTCGACCAGTCCCCCGCCGAGCTGGGCGTACGCGGCGAGCACCGCCGTGGCCACCACGCCGGCCCAGCGCCAAAGACCACGGAGGTACTGGAACGAATGCGAGTACCCGGCGAAGGCCTGAAACCCGTAGAAGGGCGAGAGATATACGAGCGTCGCCATCATGATCAGCAGGCCACCCACGTACACCGCGCCCACCAGCGGATTCGACGCGCGGGCGGGCTGCCGGGACGCGAACACGAGCGTCCAGCCCGCGTTGAGGATCACGAGGGAACCCGTGACGAGCCAGAAACCCGGTGTGGACGGAAGGACGAACGGAGTGAGCACGGTTCCGACGACCAGGCCGAAATACGGCGAGTAGCGCTCGAAGAGCGAGTCGAGCTTGCGCTCCCGCGCGTCGAGCCTCTCGTCGCTGCCGGGAAGGGGGCCGACCCCGCCGCCCGTGCACGACCCGGCGGTCGCCGCACCCGCACCGGTGCCGCTCATGGCCTCACTCCCACCGGAAGAATCTAGCGGCCACCGTCGTCGCGGTCACTGCAATGACCGCCATGACCACGAGCTGTGACGGCGCCGGCCCGTCCCCCAGCCAGGCGGCCTGGAAGGCAGCTGTTGCCGGCGGAACGAACTCACCGATGCGCACGACGACGTCCGGGAGCAGGAACTTGGGCAGGTACACCCCCGAGAAGAACTGCGTCAGGAAGAACGCGACGGTGCCGATTCCCGTGGCGAGCCGGGCGCGCGGCGCCAGTGCAGCGATCACGAGCCCGAGCGCGAACACCGCGGACGTGCCCAGCAGGAACGCGAGGACGAACCCGACCGGATGCCGCGGCGCCGGTACGTCGAGCACGAGCACGGCGACCATCAGCATCAGCGCCGTACCGACAGCCGCCGTCGCAAGGTTGATGACCAGCTGCACGACCAGCACCGCGGACGGCCGCATCGGCGTCGCCGAGAACCGGCGCAAGACGCCCTTCTCCCGGTAGGTCGCGAGCCCGGTGGGCAGGTTCTGCAGGCCGAGCACGGCGATGTTGAACGCCAGCAGGGCCGGGGCGAAGTAGTCCGTGAACCGCAGACCCCCGAAGACGTCGCCGGGCTCGCGCAGGGCAGGCACGGCAGCGAGACCCGCGAGGATGAGCGCGGGGAGTGCGATCGCCAGCAGCACGGTCACGGGGTCACGCAGGAACAGCCGGGCCTCGGCCGCAGCCAGCGCGAGCAGCGGGTTCGCGGCGCGACGCCGTGCGCGGATGGTGCCCGGCGCAATGGACGTCAGCTCGTTCATCGGTCCGGATCCTCAGTTCTCGGCCGCGCGGCCGGTCAGGGCGACGAACGCGTCGTCGAGGGTGGCCTGCTCCAGGCGCAGGTCAGCGGGCACGACCTGGTGGCGGGCCAGCGTCGACGTGACGGCGTGCAGCAGATTGCCGCTCCCCGAGACCTCCACGTGCGGACCGAGGCGCCGTACCGACTCCACCTCGGCGAGGTCGGTGAGCACCGCGTCGAGGAACGGAGCCGACGGGCGGAAGCGCAGCCGCTGGCCGCCTGCGAGCCGGGCCACGAGCCCGGCCGGGGTGTCGGTTGCGACCACACGGCCCGCGTCGATCACGGCGATGCGGTCGCAGAGCCGCTCCGCCTCCTCCATGAAGTGGGTGACCAGCACGACCGTCACGCCTCCGCGGCGGATCTGTTCGATCGACTCCCAGGCGTCGCGCCGAGCCTGCGGGTCGAGCCCGGTGGTCAGCTCGTCGAGAATGGCCACGCGGGGGTTCCCGACCAACGCGAGCGCGATCGACAGGCGCTGCTTCTGGCCACCCGAGAGGTTCGCGAACGCGGTGTTCCGCTTCGCCGCGAGGCCCCAGCGCTCGAGCAGCTCCCGTGGCTCGGCAGGCGAGGGGTAGAACGAGGCGAAGAGCTCGACGGCCTCCGCGACACGCAGCTTGTCCGGCAGCTCGCTCGCCTGCAGCTGGATGCCGAGCACGCGGCGCAGCTCCGTGCGGTCGCGCTGCGGGTCGAGACCGAGCACCGAGATCGTGCCGCCGTCCTGGGAGCGCAACCCCTCGATGCACTCCACGGTGGTGGTCTTCCCTGCGCCGTTGCGACCGAGGATCCCGAAGATCTCCCCCTCCTCCACGGCAAGGGAGACGTCGTGCACCGCGATCTCGTCGCGATAGCGCTTGTGCAGCCGATCCACCTCGATGACAGGCATGTCGATGATGGTGCTGCCACGCGCGCCCGCGGAGATCGGCCGTCGCGACGGACTCCTGGGCGCCCGCGGTGGACCCCGGCTCCACCGATCGGTGGACCCGCGCGGCCCGCGCTACCGTCGGGCTCGTGCCCGAGGGCGACACCGTCTACCTCACCGGTAAGCGCCTACGTGCCGCGCTCTCCGGCCGCTTGCTCGTGCGGGGGGAGCTGCGGCACCCACGGCTCGTGGAGCACGACCTCGCCGGACGCACCGTGCTCGACGTCGCGTCCGTCGGCAAACATCTGTTCACCCGCTTCGACGACGGCCGCAGCCTGCACAGCCACCTGCGGTTGGACGGATCGTGGCACCTCTACCGGCCCGGAATGTCCTGGCAACGGCCCGCGCACCAGGCCCGCGCCGTGCTCGAGACCGCCGAACGCACCGCCGTCGGGTTCTCGCTGCACGACATGGAGCTGCTCCCGACCGGTGAGGAGGCGCGGCTCGTCGGGCATCTCGGGCCCGACCTGCTCGACCCCACGTGGGACGAGACGCACGCCGCGGAAGCACTGCGGCGGTTCACGGCGCGGGGATCCTCCGAGCTCGGGCTCGTGCTCCTCGAGCAGCGGGTGATGGCGGGCCTCGGGAACCTCTACAAGACCGAGGTGTGCTTCCTGCTCGGACTCTCGCCGTGGACGCTCGTGCGCGACGTCCCGGACCCGGCGGCCACCATCGCGCTGGCCCGCGAGCTGCTGCTGCGCAACGCCGACCGCCCGCAGCAGTCCACGACCGGTGAGCTGGCGCGCGGCCGTCAGACCTGGGTGTTCGAGCGGGGCGGGCAGCACTGCCGGCGCTGCGGCACCCGCATCCGCACCGCCGAGCAGGGGGACGGCGTCTACGCCCGGATCGCCTACTGGTGCCCCCGTTGCCAGCCCGGCCCCTCCCCACGTCCGGTGTCGCCCCGAAACGACCGACGCCGCCCGTCCCCGGTGGGGGATGAGCGGCGTCAGCGCTGGTAGGAGGCCTACTCAGGCGGTGCCGGGCTGCTGCTGCTTGTTGAGCTGCGGGTTGGCCGGGATGGCGGCGGTGTCGCCCGCCGTGACCTCGCCCGCAACCGGTGTGCCGTGCAGCGAGGCGCGGATCTGCTCGAGGCGGCTCGCCCCGGCCATGTCGACCGTGGACTGCTGCACCTCCAGCATCCGGCCCTGCACCGAGTTCTGCGCCAGCTCCGCGGAACCGATCGCGTTGGCGTAGCGCCGCTCGATCTTGTCGCGGACCTCCTCGAGGGAGGGCGTGTTGCCCGGCGCGGCGAGCTCGGACATCTGCCGCAGCGACGCGGCCGCCTGCTCCTGCATCTTCGCCTGCTCGAGCTGGCTGAGCAGCTTCGTGCGCTCGGCGATCTTCTGCTGGAGCATCATCGAGTTGCGCTCGACGGCCTGCTTCGCCTGGCCCGCTGCCTGAATCGACTGGTCGTGCAGCGTCTTGAGGTCCTCGACCGACTGCTCAGCGGTGACGAGCTGCGTGGCGAACGCCTGCGCGGACTGCTCGTACTGCCCGGCCTTGACCTCGTCGCCGGAGGCGCGGGCCTGGTCGGCCAGCACGAGCGCCTGCCGGGCCGAGGCCTGCAGCTTCTCGATCTCACCGAGCTGCCGGTTGAGCTTCATCTCGAGCTGACGCTGGTTGCCGATCACCGCTGCCGCCTGCTGGGACAGCGCCTGGTGCTGCCGCTGGGCGTCCTCGATCGCCTGTTGGATCTGCACCTTGGGGTCGGCGTACTCGTCGACCTTGGACGAGAACAGCGCCATCAAGTACTTCCAGGCCTTCGTGAAACCGTTGGCCATCTGCTCCGCCCTCCGAGTGCGGCGCCGATCGCCGCTGCATGTCGTTGTCCGGGCCTTCCGGCACGGGTCGCCGGTACGTCTGCTCCCATCGTGGCATCGGACAGGCCCGGCTTCCACCGCGCGCCGACGATATCGGGGATGATCCGGAGGCCACCGTCGGGGCGACCCGGAGGTCAGGCTACCGCTCCGGGCGTCTCCGAGGGACCCACGACGTGCTAATACACCACCGGCACCCGCCGCGCAAGGCTGACGGGTGCCGGTGAGCGTACGACGATAGTGGGACCTCGGGCCGGGTCAGGCCGCCGCGCAGACCGCCCCGACAGGCTGCAGCGCCACGGGTTGCGGCGACGGCTGCGGAACCGGGTGGCGCGGGGACACCGGGGACAACGGCAGGCTGGACGGGGCCGCAGGTCCGTCGGACGCGCCGGCGAGCCGCAGGTCCATGTGCCGCAGCCCGACCGGCCGACGCAGGGTGGCAGCCTCAGCGGCCAGCGCGTCGGCGGCGATCGTCTCGGCGGCCTCGGTGAGCAGTTCGTGCAGCGCGATGTCGAGTGCTTCGCAGATGGCTGCGAGAAGCTCGCTGGAGGGCTCCTTGCGGCCCCGCTCCACCTCGGACAGGTACCCGAGACTCACCCGCGCCCGCCGCGAGACCTCGCGGAGGGTTCGCCTGCGCTCCGTGCGCGCACGCCGCAAAGTGCCGCCGATCGCCTCTCGCATCAGCACCGCCATGCGACCCTCCTCGTCATCCGCCGGCCAACGTGGACACCGCGCCGGTGAGATCACCGTACCGATTCCTGCCGCGTGGCGTCTCCGGACGCGGCAGACGGTCGCGTCCGCCCACGGCGAACACGCCGCCTCACCTCGTGTCGGGCACCGGTGCAGTGGCGGCGGACCGCAGCCGCGCCGCCCGGACGACGTAGTCGACTCCCGTGACGACGGTGAGGGCGAGCGCCACCGCGAGCACCGCCCACCTCAGTGCCTCGACGGCGTCGGGCGCGCCGAACAGGTCGGTGAGCGGGAGCAGGTAGAGCCCGATCGCCAGCGCCTGGACGAGCGTCTTCGCCTTGCCCCCGCGGCTGGCCGGGATGATTCCGTGCCGCAGCACCGAGAACCGCAGCACCGTCACGCCGATCTCCCTGACCATGATCACGATCGTGACCCACCAGGGCAGCATGTCCAGCATGGACAGCCCGATCAGGGCCGCGCCGGTGAGCGCCTTGTCGGCAATCGGGTCGGCGATCGTCCCGAACGCCGTGACCAGGCCTCGCTTGCGAGCCAGCTCGCCGTCGTACCGGTCGGTGATCGCGGCGAGCGCGAAGACACCGCACGCGGCGAGCCGCCAGCCCGTGTTCGTGCCGTCGTGGACGAACAGCACCGCCACGAACACCGGCACCAACAGCAACCGGACTCCGGTGAGCACGTTGGCGATGTTCAGCAACGGCGGCGGGCCGGCGGGTGCAGAACTCACCCCGACTCCCGCCCGGCGCCCGCCCTGGCGGCGCTCCGGGGAGGAGCGGCGTTCAGGTCGCTACGGGGCAACAGCTCGCGCGGCGAGACGACGAGGTCGGTGCCCTCGGTGCCGACGACGACCGCCCGCACCAGATCACCGACCTCGAGCCCGGACCCCCGCTCGAACACGCACTCGCCGTCGACCTCGGGCGCCTGGTGCGCGGCACGGCCGGTGCACTCGAAGTCCTCGTCCTCCTCCGCCTCGACGAGGACCTCGACCTCCGTGCCGATGCGGTCCTCCGCCCGCTGGGCCATGAGCTCGTCGACCAGAGCGCTGATCCGCGAGACGCGAGCGGTGACCTCCTCGGGCGGCAACTTGCCGTCGTAGCCCGCCGCCTCCGTGCCGTCCTCGTCGGAGTAGCCGAAGACGCCGACCGCGTCGAGCCGCGCCCCGATGAGGAACTGCTCCAGCTCCTCCAGGTCCTCCGCCGTCTCCCCCGGGAACCCGACGATCACGTTGCTGCGGATCCCGGCCTCGGGCGCGAGGTCACGGATGCGCTCGCAGAGGTCGAGGAAGTTCTCCCGCGACCCGAACCGGCGCATCCGCCGCAGTACCGCCGGGCTCGCGTGCTGGAACGACAGGTCGAAGTACGGCGCGACACCGGGCGTCGTCGCGATGGCCCGGATCAGGTCGGGGCGCACCTCCGCCGGCTGCAGATAGCTGAGCCGGACGCGGTCGACACCCGGCACGCTCCCCAGCCGGGGCAGGAGCTGTACCAGCGCGCGGGTGCCGCCGGGCAGGTCCTTCCCGTAGGACGTGGAGTTCTCGCTGACCAGGACGATCTCGCGCACGCCCTGCATCCCGAGCCAGGCGGCCTCCGCCACCACGTCGTCCGGCGGGCGGGAGACGAACGAGCCGCGGAAGGACGGGATCGCGCAGAACGCGCACCGGCGGTCGCACCCTGACGCCAGCTTCACCGGCGCGACCGGGCCGTCGGACAGGCGCGTGCGGGAGAGGTTCGGCACCCAGGCGTGGCCCGGCACTGCGACATCCTGCGCGGCGGCCGGCCGCTCGACCGGCGAGATCGGCAGCAACGTGCGGCGGTCGACCGGGATGTGCGGAGCGGGCGCGTGGCCGCCGATGACGTCGGAGAGGCGTTCCGCGAGGTCGGGGTAGGCGTCGAAGCCGAGCACCGCATCGGCCTCGGGCAGGCTCTCGGCCAGCTCGGCGCCGTAGCGCTCGGCCAGGCAGCCGACGGCCACCACCTTCGCGCCGGTGGCCTTCGCGGCGTCCGACGCGGCGAGCAGGGTGTCGATCGAGTCCTTCTTCGCCTGCTCGACGAACCCGCAGGTGTTCACGACGATCACGTCCGGGGCCGAGCCCTCGCCGTCGGCGTCGACCAGCTCCCAGCCGGAACCCTCCAGCCTGCCGGCGAGCTCCTCGGAGTCGACCTCGTTGCGGGCACAGCCGAGCGTGAGGAGGGCGGCCCGCCGCGGAGCGCCGCCATCACCGCGTGGAGGGATAGCGGAGTGGGGCACGGCAGGGCGGGGTTCTGGCACGGGCACCAGGGTATCCGTGCCCCAGTGATCTAGTCTGACCCGTCGTGGCAACGGTGGCCGTCCGGCGGGCGAGGACCGCCGACGTGGGGACGATCAAGCAGCTCGTGGATGCTTACGCGGGCCGCGTGCTGCTGGCCAAGGAGATCGTCACTCTCTACGAGTCGGTGCAGGAGTTCCTGGTCGCCGAACTCGACGGCGAGGTCGTCGGCTGCGGCGCGCTGCACGTCCTGTGGGAGGACCTCGGCGAGATCCGCACGGTGGTCGTGCACCCGCGGGTGATGGGCCGCGGCGTCGGCCACGCGATCGTCACGGGACTCATCGGCAGCGCGCGTGAGCTGGGGCTGCGCCGGCTGTTCGTGCTGACCTTCGAGAAGCAGTTCTTCGCCCGCCACGGCTTCGCCGAGATCGACGGCACCCCGGTCGAGCCGGACGTCTTCGCCGCGATGCTGCGCTCCTACGACGCCGGTGTGGCCGAGTTCCTCGACCTCGCCCACGTCAAGCCGAACACCCTCGGCAACGTGCGGATGCTCCTGCAACTGCCGGTGGAGCCGGGTGGGGCGGGCAGCCCGCGGTAGGCCGGACTCGGCTCCGAGGCACCCGTCCGCCCGCGACGATTTCCGGCACGTGCCTGTCGGACCTCGCCGGTAGCCTGCCCGTTATGGCGGCTTCGGTCGGCGGTTCGGTCGGCAGTTCGGTCGGCCACGTGCAGCGTGCGCCCGCTCCCGGCTCGTGGCGGATGTGTGTGCGCCGTCCGGCCGCCCCGGTGCGCCCGTACGTCAGCGGCTACGCGGGCTACCGCACGGAGGCCTCGCCGCGCTCGGTCCACCAGGGCGTGGCCTCACCCCATCTCACGTTCGTGCTCTGCCTCGACGGCAAGGTCGAGATGGTCGCCAACCCCGACCGGAGCAAGCCGCCCGGCGCGTTCGTCGCGATGGTCGCCGGGCTGCATCAGGAACCTGCCGAAATCGCGCACGGCGATCCGCAGACCGGCCTTCAGCTCCGACTCACGTGGCGCGGCACCCGCGCGCTGTTCGGAGTGCCCGCCGGGGAGCTCGCGGGCGATGTCGTCGATCTCGAGGCGTTGCTGGGGCGGCGCACGGAGCCGCTGCTGGCCAGGCTCGCCGCGGCGCCCGGCTGGGCGGAGCGGTTCGCACTGCTCGACACCGAGTTCGCCGCGCTCACCGCGCGGGGTTCCGGGGACGAGGGCGTGCTCCCCGAGGTGGGCTACGCCTGGGACCGGCTGGAGGAGACGGGCGGCAACCTGCGGATATCGGAACTGGCCGGCGAGGTGGGCTGGAGCCGGCGGCATCTCGGTGAGAAGTTCCGCGTCGAGACCGGCCTCTCCCCGAAGACCGCCGCGCGCGTGATCCGGTTCGAGCGGGCGTGCGACCGCCTACGCGGCCCCCGGCATCCCTCTCTCGCCGCCGTCGCCGCCGACGCCGGCTACGTCGACCAGGCCCACCTCTCCCGCGACTTCCGCGACCTCGCGGGCACCACCGCCACCGCGTGGCTCGCCGAACGCCAGGCCCACTGATCCACCCGGCGAGGGGCCTCGGGTCAGGACTTCAGGATGCCCTGGATGTCGAGGGTGATCTGGATGGTCGACCCCACCACCGGCACACCGCGGGCGAGGATCTGCTGCCAGTTCACGGTGAAGTGCTCGCGGTGCAGCTCCGTGGTGGCGGTGCAGCCCGCGCGCATGCCGTTCCACTCCTGCATGCCGAGGTAGGTGGCGTCGAGCTGCACGTCGCTGGTCATCCCGTGCAGGGTGAGCTCGCCGTCGATCAGCCAGCGGTTGCCGCCGGGACGGCTGAAGCGGTGGCTCGAGAAGTGCAGCTTCGGGAAGCGGGTGACGTCGAGGAAGTCGGCCGAACGCAGGTGGGCGTCGCGCTTCTCGGCGTTGGTGAAGACGCTCGCGGCGTCGATCAGCACCTCGACCTGGGAGTCCTCGAAGCGCTCGCCGATGTAGATCTGCCCGACGAACTCCATGAACTGCCCGTAGACCCGGGACATCGCGATGTGGCGCGCCACGAACCGGATCGCCGAGTGGTCGGGGTCGATCTCGTAGAGCCCCGGCGTGGGCACGGTGAGCGTCGCGTCCGGGATGAGGGTGAGGCTCCCGATCGAACTGTGGGTGCCCCACTCGATCTCGGTGCGCTCGTGGAAGCTCTGGTAGCCACCCGCCTCTGCTCGGATCCGGTAGGCCCCCGGCATCAGAGCGGCGGCGAAGAAGCCATAGGGGTCGGTCTCCGAGCGGGCCACGCATTTGTTGGAGCGGTCGAAGATCGCGACATGGGCTCCCGCGAGGGGTTTGCCCTCGTCGTCGCGGACGTCGCCGCTGACCAGCCCACCGGTGAGGGGAATCGACATGAGTGCCTGTCGTCCGCCCGTCTTCTGTTTCTTGCCGCCCCGGCGGCGACCGGACCACAACATGCCGCGGATACCTTTCCCGACGTCCTACGCATCGGGTGCGATCCACCCGAGTCACCACACTCTGGCACGTTCCGTGACGACGTCACGGACTGACCCCGGTTCATGCGGTCACTCGACGGAACGGCGGCACCACCATATGGATCAGTGTGTGCACAGAGGGTGACTGTCAGTCGTCGGCGTCGTCGGCGTCGGGCTCGGGCCCGCCACCGCCCCGCATCAGCCAGAGCACGCTCTCGAGCTCGTCCGGCTTGATCAGGACGTCGCGCGCCTTCGACCCCTCGGACGGCCCGACGACACCCCGCGACTCGAGCAGGTCCATGAGCCGGCCCGCCTTCGCGAACCCGACACGCAGCTTGCGCTGCAGCATGGATGTGGACCCGAACTGGGAGGTGACCACCAGCTCGGCCGCCTGCAGGAGCAGGTCGAGGTCGTCGCCGATGTCGGGGTCGACCTCCTTGGCCTCCCCCGCCTTCTGGGCGGTGACACCCTCCGTGTAGGTGGGCTCGGCCTGCTCCTTGACGAACGTGACGACCGAGGAGATCTCGTCGTCGCCGACGAACGCGCCCTGCATGCGGGTGGGCTTCCCGGCTCCCATCGGCAGGTACAGCCCGTCGCCCATGCCGATCAGCTTCTCGGCGCCCGGCTGGTCGAGGATGACGCGCGAGTCCGTGAGCGACGACGTGGCGAACGCCAGCCGCGACGGAACGTTCGTCTTGATCAGGCCCGTGACGACGTCCACGGAGGGCCGCTGCGTGGCGAGCACGAGGTGGATGCCCGCCGCCCTGGCCTTCTGCGTGATGCGCACGACCGCGTCCTCGACGTCGCGCGGCGCGGTCATCATGAGGTCGGCCAGCTCGTCGACGATGCAGAGGATGTACGGGTAGGGCCGGTACTCCCGCTCGCTGCCCAGCGGCGCGGTGATCTCGCCGGAGCGCACCTTGCGGTTGAAGTCGTCGACGTGGCGGACCTTGTTGGCCTGCATGTCCTGGTAGCGCTGCTCCATCTCCTCCACCAGCCACGCCAGCGCGGAGGCCGCCTTCTTCGGCTGGGTGATGATGGGCGTGATCAGGTGCGGGATGCCCTCGTACGGAGTGAGCTCCACCATCTTGGGGTCGATGAGGATCATCCGGACCTCGTCCGGAGTGGCCCGCGAGAGCAGCGAGACGAGCATCGAGTTGACGAAGCTCGACTTGCCGGAGCCGGTGGAGCCCGCCACCAGCAGGTGCGGCATCTTCGCCAGGTTGGCGGTGAGGAAGTGGCCCTCGATGTCCTTGCCCAGGCCGATCACCAGCGGGTGCTGCTCGGCGCGGGCGGTGCTGCTGCGCAGCACGTCGCCGAGGCGGACCATCTCCCGGTCGGTGTTCGGCACCTCGATGCCGACGGCGGACTTGCCGGGAATCGGCGCCAGGATCCGCACGTTGTCGGTGGCGACGGCGTAGGAGATGTTCTTGGTCAGCTGGGTGATCTTCTCGACCTTGACCGCCGGGCCGAGCTCGATCTCGTAGCGGGTGACCGTCGGGCCGCGGGTGAAGCCGGTGACCTGGGCGTCCACCGAGAACTGGTCGAGCACGCCGGTGATCGACTCGATCATCGCGTCGTTGGCGCTGCTGCGGAGCTTGGCAACCGGCCCGGTGGGCAGCAGGTCGCTGGGCGGCAGGATGTAGGTGCCCTCCCCCTCGGTCGAGGAGACGGTGAGGCGCAACTGCTCGCCGACGGCGCCGTCGGACTCCGGCTCGGCGGGCGGGGTGGCCGGAACCGTGGCGGGCGGCTTGCGCTTGGGGCGCGCCGCAGGCGGCTCGTCGGGGGCCGCGGAGGCCTCCGGTGCCGCCGTGGGCTCGTTGCCGGCGTCCTGGTCGGGGTCCGCCACCCGCGACGCCTGTCGCCGCCGCGACGGGCGCCGCAGCGCCACAGGCGGTGTGTCGGTGATGGGATCGGCCGTGGGCTCGACCCGGTCGCCCTCGGCAAGGGCCGGGTCGCCCACGCCCGGCCCGAGCAGCCGCTGGAAGCGAGCGGGGACCTCGCGCACCGGCGTGCCGGTGAGCACCAGCAGCGCGTACCCGGACAGCAGCACCAGCACGGGCACCGCCACCCACGCCGTCAGGCCGGTGGCGAGCGGGGTGGCGGCCAGGTAGCCGAGCGCACCGCCGCCGTCGACCCAGAGACCGGGTGCGTCGGGACGCCCCGCCGCGAGGTGCACGAGCCCGAGCACACCGAGGGTCAGCAGGAGGGACCCGACGGCCACGCGCGGTCGGGCTTCCGGGTGCGGTCGCGTGGCCATGAGGGCGGCACCGGTCAACGCCAGCACCACCGGCAGCACCGCGGACCCCAGCCCGATGACGAAGCCGACCGCGGCCGACAGCCATCTCCCGACCGGGCCGCCTGCTCCCCACCAGATACCGGCCGCGCTCACGACCGCCAGCACGAGCAGCACGACGCCGAGCCCGTCGCGACGATGAGCGGGGTCGAGCTCACGGGTGCGCCCGAGAGCGCGACCCGCCCCACGACCGAGCCCGGCGATCCCGCGGCCGACCGCGTCGAGCCCGCGGTCGAGCAGGTCGGGCCCGCAGCGGGGCGGTGGCTTGCGGGCAGCGGGGCGGCGGCCCGGTGAGCGGCGCGCCGCTGACCGGGCGGAGTCTCGGACGGCGGGCTTGCGAGCGGCGGGCTTGCGCCCACTCGTCCCGCGGGACGCCGCCGCCGCGGTGCTCCGGCTGCCGCCGGCGGTCGATCGTCCTGCCATGACCCCCACGGTATCCGGGACGGCGCCCCGGTCCGGTGACCGACACCCGCCGTTCGTGTCCGTCGGGACGCCCGTGCCGGGAGTGTCGGGGGTCACTGAGAGAGTGATCGCCGTGACGGACGACGGGGCGCGCGCTTTCGACTTCATCCACGGCTCGTGGCGGGTGCAGAACAGGAAGCTGCGCGACACCACTGATCCGCGCTGCGAGGAATGGGTGGAGTTCGACGCCACCAGCGAGGTGTTCCCGGTCCTGCGGGGAGTCGGCCACGTCGATCGCATGGACGTCCCGGATCCGCCCGACGGCGCTCCGTTCGAGGGCTTCACGCTGCGGCTGTTCGATCCGGCGGCCGGCACCTGGAACATCTGGTGGAGCTCCAGCCGCAACCCGGGCCACCTCGATCCGCCGATGGTCGGCTCCTTCGCAGGCGACCAGGGCGTCTTTCTCGCCGACGACGTCATCGGCGGCTACGAGGTCACGGTGCGGTTCGAGTGGCTGGCCGGGAAGACGCCCCGGTGGCAGCAGTCCTTCTCCTACGACGCCGGGCGCACGTGGAAGGTCAACTGGCTGATGGACTTCAGCCGGCATGCGAGCGTTCCCAGCGGTATCTGAGCGGTATCCGAGTCGCGGGCTCAGCCGTAGCGGGTGAGCACCACCCAGGTCGTGGTGCGCACGGTCTCCCGCCAGCCCGAGATCCGGTCCAGCACCACGTCGAGCTCGCCTGCGCTCGGGGCCGACACCAGCACGATCAGGTCGAACTCCCCCGTGACCGTCTCGATCTCGGTCACGCCCGACAGCTCGCGGAGCCGCTGGACGTACCCCGCCACGTCGGGTGTGCGGATCACGAGTCCGACGCGGGCCCGGTGCGCGGCGGCCTCCCCCGGCAGCACGACGTCGGCGCGGTAGCCGCGGATCACCCCGGCGCGTTCGAGCCGCTGCACCCGGGCGAGCACGGCCGTGCGGGACAGCCCGATGCTGCGCCCCAGCTCCGCCATCGGCGCACGCCCGTCGGCGGCCAGGAGCATCAGCAATCGGCGGTCCAGCTCGTCGAGCTGACGATCCGTCGGCGTCACGGGCGACATGGTGGCACTTCGCCGGTCAACACCGACGGATGACTGGCTGCGCCGTCAGGATCGCGTCAAGACACTGGACACATGCCCGAGACCGTCAGCCCCGAGCGCGTGCACGACAGCCTTCGTCGCCACCTCCTGGTGGACGGCTTCGACCTCGTCCTGGACACCCATGAGAGCCGCGGCTCCTGGATCGTCGACGCACGGAACGGGACGCGACACCTCGACCTGTTCAGCTTCTTCGCCTCGGCACCGCTGGGCATGAACCACCCGGCTCTCACCGAAGATCCTGCGTTCATGGCCGAACTGGCGGAGGTGGCGGTCAACAAACCGTCCAACTCCGACATCTACACCACCCACATGGCGGCATTCGTCGAGACGTTCGCCCGCGTGCTCGGCGACCCCGCGCTGCCCCACCTGTTCTTCGTCGAGGGTGGCGCGCTGGCCGTCGAGAACGCGCTGAAGACCGCGTTCGACTGGAAGCAGCAGCACAACGCCCTGCACGGACGTCCGAGCGGGCGTGGCACGAAGGTGCTGCACCTGCGCAAGGCCTTCCACGGCCGCAGCGGCTACACCCTCTCCCTCACCAACACCGATCCGGTGAAGACGGCCCGCTTCCCCACGTTCGACTGGCCGCGCATCGACGTTCCGGCGATCCGGTTCCCGATGGACGTCGCCGAGGTGCAGGCGGCGGAGGACCGGGCGCTGGCGCAGGCCCGGGCCGCGTTCGAGGCGCACCCGCACGACATCGCGTGCTTCATCGCCGAGCCGATCCAGGGAGAGGGCGGCGACAACCACCTGCGCCCCGAGTTCCTGGGGGCGATGCAGGCGCTGTGCCACGAGAACGACGCCCTCTTCGTGCTGGACGAGGTGCAGACCGGCTGCGGGATGACCGGCACGGCGTGGGCCTACCAGCAACTCGACGTCCAGCCGGACATCGTGGCGTTCGGCAAGAAGCTGCAGGTGTGCGGGATCATGGCGGGTGGCCGTGTCGACGAGGTGCCCGACAACGTGTTCCGTGTGCCCTCGCGGATCAACTCGACGTGGGGAGGGGGACTCACCGACATGGTGCGCTCACGGCGCTACCTCGAGGTGATCGAGGCCGAGGGGTTGGTGGAGCGGGCCGGCACGCTCGGCAAGAGGCTGCTCGAGGACCTGCGCGCGGTCGACGGCATCGACAACGTCCGTGGGCGCGGGCTGTTCGTCGCCTTCGACCTGCCGTCGCCGCAGGCCCGGGCGGCCGCGTTGCAGCGGTTGCACCGCGACGAGAAGGTGCTCGTGCTCGGCGGTGGTGAGCGGTCGATCCGGCTGCGGCCCGCGCTGACTATCGGCGAGGACGATCTCGCGCTGGCGGTCGGGGCGATCGCGCGGGCGGTGGCAGCGTGAACGGCCCTGCGCGCACGATCGGGTCGTTCATCGACGGTAAGTGGCGCGACAACGCTCCTGGTGGACGCCTGGCGTCGGTGGATCCGGCGCGCGGCGAGACCGTGGCGGAGGCCCTGCTCGGCGACGCCGGCACCTTCGTCGAGGCGTGCCGGGCCGCGCGGGCCGCGCAACGCGCCTGGGCCGCCACCCCGGCTCCGGTCCGGGGACGTGTGGTCGAGCAGATCGGCCGGCTCGTCGAGGCCAACGCCGAGGCACTCGCCGCGCTCGTCACGCGCGAGATCGGCAAGCCCCTCGCGGAGTCCCGCGGCGAGGTGCAGGAGGTGGTCGACACCTGCACGTTCTTCGCCGGGGAGGGCAGGCGGCTCTACGGGCAGACCGTGCCCAGCGAGATGCCGGACAAACAGCTCTTCACGTTCCGCGTGCCCGTCGGGGTGGCCACGATCGTGACGGCCGGGAACTTCCCGGTGGCGGTGCCGTCCTGGTACCTGGTGCCCGCGCTGCTCTGCGGCAACGCCGTGGTGTGGAAGCCCGCCGAGTACACCCCGGCCATCGCCGAGGCGTTCACCGAGCTGTTCGTGCGCGGCGGGTTGCCCGATGGCGTGCTGAACACCGTGCTCACCGACGGACCCGCCACGTTCGACGGGCTCACGGCAGCGCTCGACGCCGGCCTGGTGGACAAGATCGGGTTCACCGGGTCGTCGGCAGTGGGCGTGCGGATCGGCGAGCTCGCCGGGCGCCATCTGCAGAATCCGTGCCTGGAGCTGGGCGGGAAGAACCCGCTGGTCGTGATGCCCGACGCCGACCTCGACCTCGCCGTCGAGGGCGCGCTGTTCTCCGGCTTCGGCACGGCCGGGCAGCGCTGCACGTCGCTGGGCACGGTCGTGGTGCACGAGAGCGTGCACGACGAGTTCCTGCGCCGCTTCGACGCCGCGGTGCGCGCGGCGGTGATCGGCGACCCGATGCGAGCCGACGTCCTCTACGGGCCGATGATCTCCACGCGGTTCCTGGCGAACTTCGAGCGCCACCTCGACCTCGTGCGCCCACATCACACGCTGCACGGCTCGTCCGGCACCGGCCGGATCACCGCAGCGAACCCGCGGGAGAGATTCACCGGCGATGCGGAGGCCGGTCTGTACGCCCACCCGACGATCGTCGACGGCGTGCGGGCCGAGGACGAGATCTACCGGACGGAGACGTTCGGGCCGATCGTCGGCGTGGCGCGGTTCGGCACGTTCGACGAGGCGGTCGAGCTCGCGAACGGACACGGCTACGGGCTCTCGGCATCGATCTACACCTCCACGCCGGTGCATGCGTTCCGCTTCCGGGAGCGGGTGAGCGCCGGGATGGTGAGCGTCAACAACTCGACCTCGGGCGCGGAGGCGCACCTTCCCTTCGGTGGCAACGGGCGGTCGGGGAACGGGAGCCGTCAGTCAGGAGTGTGGGTGCTCGACCAGTTCACCCGCTGGCAGTCGATGAACTGGGACTACGCCGGCAAGCTACAGAAGGCGCAGATGGACACGGCGCAGCTCCCGGCCGACGTGGACTTCCGCCTGCCATGACCAGTTGATCGTCGCGAGATCCGGCTTTTCGCCCTGCGGAGGGCCGAAATCGCGATCTCGCGGCGATCAGCGTCAGGCGTTCGTGTCGTACGTCGAGAGGCCGCGCTCGCCCCAGGCTTCCAAGAGCCGCCGGTCCCCCGACGCGGCGACCAGGTCCTCGTCAGCCAGCTGCTCGGCTGCGGCGCAGTGGACGGCGTCGTAGCCGCGCAGACCGAGGACGTGCGCTGCCTCCGCAGCGGCCACCGCGAGAAGCTCGTCGAACTCGATCACCTCGACCTCGGCCCACAGCGCGTCCAGCAGGTGCCGGGCCCGCTCGTACTGGTGCTTGTCGAGCCGGGCCATCCGCAGCGCCTGGGCGAGTGCCGCGGCCGTCTCGACATAGAGCAACCGGCAGGACACCACAGCGTCGGCATCGTCCCAGAACCGGCGGCAGGCCGGGCTCCCCGGTTCGGCGACCAGCAAGGGGACGAAAGCGGAGGTGTCGAGGTAGCCGATCACCGACGCTGATCGTCGACGAGATCGGTGACCGTCCCGGACGCCTCGACCGGCTCGGGCGCGGGTCGCTTCCGGCGAGACGCCGGGCGGACTCGTCCCTCGGCGCGCAGTTGCTCCAGGCGGTTCGGCCGGTCGATCGGCACGATACGAGCGATGGGCCGGCCGTGGTCGGTCACGGTGACCGTGGCGCCTCGGCGTACATCGGCGAGGTGCTTGCTCAGACCGTCGCGCAGCTCTCGGATCCCGATCTCCATCGCCGCTCCTAGGTGGCCACATTTTGCACACCGATTATAGCCACTTCGGCCGTCCTCATCCGCCCAGCGCGCGGGAGAGGGACGCGGCGACCACACTCGGACGCCGGGTCAGGCGTTCCTCCGCGTCGGCGAGGGTCATCAGGCGCAGACCGGCGTTCACCAGCAGCCAGCGCAGCGGCTCCGGCTCCCACCGCCGTGAGCGGTGGCCCACCCACGCCAGGTCGGTGACGGGGTCGTCGCGGCCGAGGATCAGGGCGGCGAGGGTACGGCCGGCGAGGTGGGAGGTCCCGACGCCGTCGCCGACGTAGCCGCCCGCCCAGCCGGTGCCGCCGCCCGTGTCGTCGCGGTCGAGCCCGACGCCCGCGTGCCAGTCGCGCGGGATGCCCAGGGGCCCGCCCCAGGCGTGGGTGAAATCGGCGGGCCGCAGGGCGGGGAACAGGTCGGTCGCCGCGGCGCGGAGCCCGGCGAACACTCGCGGGTCCCGGTCGAACGACGGCCGGATCCGCGAGCGCCAGTGGTAAGGCGCACCGCGGCCGCCGAAGACGAGCCGGTCGTCGGCCGTGCGCTGGCCGTAGACGATGAGGTGGCGGTGGTCGGTGAACGTCTGCCCGTTCTCGAGCCCGGCCACCCACCAGAAGGACGGCGGCAGCGGCCGCGTGGCGACGATCAGCGAGTACACCGGGGCGACGGAGCGCGGCGCGAGCCCCGCGCTCCACGCCTCGGTGGCCCGCACGGTGACACCGGCCCGCACGACCCCTCGGTCCGTCACGACCCGGCGCGCCCCGATCGATCGTGCGGTGGTGGCTTCCGCGATGCATCCGCCTCGCCGCTCGACGGCACGGGCCAGCCCACGGGCCAGTCGGGCGGGCTGGATGCGCGCACAGTGCGGGGTGACGGTGGCTCCCAGCACGCCGGACGCCCCGACCAGCGCTGCAGCCTCCTCCGGTCCGACGAGCGCGATCTCGTCGTCGCCGGAGCCGTCCGCTTCTGCCCGGGCCCTGATCAGCTGCGCGGGCGTGCGCGCCAGGGCCACCGTGCCGCCCTTGCGCCAGTCACACGCGATCCCTTCCTCGACCACGACCGCGCCCACGTCGTCGACGGCGGCGCGCATCGCAGATCGCATCGCGAGCGCGGCCGCCTCGCCGTGGCGCCGCGCGAGGGCCGCCGTGCTCGCCGGGAACAGGGCAGAGCACCAGCCGCCGTTGCGCCCGCTCGCCCCGAATCCGGCCACCTCCCGCTCGACCACGACAACGCGCAGGCCGGGGTCGCCGCGCAGCAGGTGGTAGGCCGTCCACAGTCCGGTGTAGCCCGCCCCGACGATGCAGACGTCGGCATCGATGTCGCAGCCGAGCGGCGGCCGCGGCGTGAGCGGGTCCCCGTCGGCGACGACCTGCTCGTGCCAGAGGGAGAGACCGCTCAGAGTCGCGACCACGCCTCCGTCAGCACCCCCCGGAGGATCCCCTCGATCTCGTCGAACTCCGCCGGGCCCGCGACGAGCGGCGGGGCCAGCTGGATGACGGGGTCGCCGCGGTCGTCTGCCCGGCAGTAGAGCCCGGCCTCGAACAGCGCCTTCGAGAGGAACCCGCGCAGCAGGCGCTCGCTCTCCTCCGCGTCGAACGTCTCCTTCGTGTCCTTGTCCTTGACGAGCTCGATCCCGAAGAAGAACCCCTCGCCCCGCACGTCCCCCACGATCGGCAGGTCGAGGAGCTTCTCGAGCGTCGCGCGGAACACCGGGGACTCCCGGCGCACGTGGTCGTTCAGGCCCTCGCTCTCGAAGATGTCGAGGTTCGCCATGGCGACGGCCGCCGACACGGGGTGGCCACCGAACGTGTAGCCGTGCAGGAACGACGTGGCGCCCGAGCGGAACGGCTCGAACAGCCGCTCACTGGCGATCATCGCGCCGATCGGCGAGTACCCGGAGGTCATCCCCTTGGCGCAGGTGATGATGTCGGGGACGTAGCCGAAGTCGTCGCAGGCGAACATGTTGCCGATCCGGCCGAACGCGCAGATCACCTCGTCGGACACGAGCAGCACGTCGTGGGCGTCGCAGATCTCACGCAGGCGCTCGAAGTAGCCGGGCGGCGGCGGGAAGCACCCGCCCGCGTTCTGCACGGGCTCGACGAACACCGCGGCGACGGTGTCCGGACCTTCGGCGAGGATCGCCTCCTCCACGCGGTCGGCGGCCCAGCGACCGAACGCCTTGAGGTCGCTGCTCACGTGGTGCGGGGCGCGGTACGCGTTGGTGTTGGGCACCTTGAAGGCGCCTGCCACGAGCGGCTCGTACGGGATGCGCAGGTCGGGCACGCCGGTGATCGCGAGCGCCCCCTGCGTGGTGCCGTGGTAGGCGACCGAGCGGCTGATCACCTTGTGCTTGGTGGGCTTCCCGACGAGCTTGAAGTACTGCTTCGCGAGCTTCCAGGCGCTCTCGACGGCCTCACCGCCGCCGGTGGTGAAGAAGACCCTGTTCAGATCGCCCGGTGCATACGACGCCAGGCGCTCCGCCAGGTCGATCGCGCCGGAGTGGGCGTAGGACCAGAGCGGGAAGTAGGCCAGCTCCGACGCCTGCAGCGCCGCCACCTCGGCGAGCTCACGGCGCCCGTGGCCTGCCTGCACGACGAAGAGGCCCGCGAGGCCGTCGATGTACTCGCGGCCGGCGGCGTCCCACACCCGGCAGCCCTCGCCACGCACGATGATCGGGACCTGCCCACCGTCCTCGTAGGTGGAGTGGCGGGTGAAGTGCATCCACAGGTGGTTGCGGGCGGCCGTGCCGCGGTCGGTGCCGCGGGGTGTGCGGCCGGCGGAGGTCGTGTGGTCGGACGCAGCGACGGTCTCGGGTGTCGTGGTCACCGGGTTCCCCAGTTGTAATGCTGCTTCCGCAGCTTCATGTACACGAACGTCTCCGTGCTGCGGACGCCGGGAAGTGCCCGGATCCGCCTGCCGACCAGCTCCAGGAGGTGCTCGTCGTCCTCGCAGACCGCTTCGACGAGCACGTCGAAGCTGCCCGCCGTGATCACCACGTAGTCGACCTCGGGCATCTCGGCCAGCGCGTCGGCCACGTCGACCACGTCCCCGTCCGTGCGCACGCCGACCATCGCCTGCCGACGGAACCCGAGCTGCAGGGGGTCGGTGACGGCGACGATCTGGATCACTCCGGCCTCCTGCAGGCGTGCCACGCGCTGGCGCACCGCGGCCTCGGAGAGACCCACGCTGCGGCCGATGGTGGCGTAGGGCCTGCGCCCGTCCTCCTGGAGCTGTTCGACGATGGCCTTGCCGACGTCGTCGAGCAGCGCGTGAGAGGCCGGATGCGGCTCCGGAGCAGCGAGCACGGTCTGGACCATAGACGGTCGGCAACAATCTGGAAACGAAATCCGTAGACGATCCATCAAGGCAACACGGATTTCACCGTGATCTCACAGATGGGTCTCGAATTCCGTCGTCTGCGACGCTAAGGTGCGCGTGCGTCACATCGGGTGACAGGGTGACCAGGGGGAGGAACCATGAGCACAGAGGCGAAGCCCCCGGTCACGGCGCCGAACGGCGCGGCACCCGGGGCGAAGGGCCTGAACGGCGGGGCCCTCGGGCTCGCCTCCGGCGTGGTGATCGGACTGGCGTCCACCGCCCCCGCCTACAGCCTCGCGGCGAGCCTCGGGCTGATCGTGGTGCTGGTGGGCGACAAGGCGCCCTCGATCATGCTGCTGGCGTTCGTGCCGATGTACCTGATCGCGGTGGCCTACCGCGAGCTCAACCGCGCCGAGCCCGACTGCGGCACCACGTTCACCTGGGCCGGCCGGGCCTTCGGTCCGTGGATGGGCTGGATGGGCGGCTGGGGCATCATCGCCGCCGACGTGATCGTCATGGCCAACCTCGCGCAGATCGCAGGCCAGTACTCGTTCCTGCTGGTGGGAGCCGACTCACTGGCCGCGAGCACCTTGTGGACCACCGTCGCAGGCGTGGTGTGGATCGCGCTGATGACCTACATCTGCTACCGCGGCATCGAGGTGTCCGCACGGCTCCAGTACGGCCTGCTCGGCGTCGAGCTCCTGGTGCTGGCGGCATTCGCCGTGGTCGCACTGGTGAAGGTCTACAGCGGTGAGGCCCCCGAGGGTGCGATCACCCCGAGCCTCAGCTGGTTGTGGCCGGGCGGCCTCTCCCTCTCCGACCTCGTCGACGCGGTGCTCATCGCCGTCTTCCTGTACTGGGGCTGGGACACCGCCGTGGCCGTCAACGAGGAGAGCGACGACCCGGGCCGCACGCCGGGGCGCGCCGCCGTGCTGTCCACGCTGCTGCTTCTCGCCACCTACGCACTGGTGTCGCTCTCCACGGTCGCCTTCGCCGGAACCGGCACGGAGGGCATCGGCCTGGGCAACCCGGAGAACGCCGACGACGTGTTCGCCGCGATCGGCCCGGCCGTGTTCGGTGACAGCGGCCTCGGCCAGGCATTCGTCATCCTGCTGATCATCTCCGTGCTGACCTCGTCGGCCGCCTCCACCCAGACCACGATCCTGCCCACGGCACGGGCCACCCTGTCGATGGGCGCCTACCAGGCGCTACCGGCGCGCTTCGCGTCGATCCACCCGCGCTACCTGACGCCCGGTTTCTCCACCTGGGCCATGGGGATCGCGTCGATCGTGTTCTACGTCGGGCTCACGCTCGTGAGCGGGAACGTGCTGGCCGACTCGATCTCCGCGGTCGGGCTGCTGATCGCGTTCTACTACGGGCTCACCGGTTTCGCCTGCGTGTGGTTCTACCGGCGGCAGCTCCGCGGGCGCGACCTGTGGATCAAGGGCGTGCTGCCCGGGCTCGGCGGGCTGATGCTCCTCGCCGCGTTCGTCCTCTCCAGCATCGACTACGCCTCGCCGGACGCGGGCTCCACCACGCTGTTCGGCGTCGGCGGGGTCTTCATCATCGGCATCGGGGCGCTGGTGCTGGGCGCCGTACTGATGCTGATCTACAGCCGGATGGCGCCGCCGTTCTTCCGCGGGGAGACGCTGCGACCGGGCACCGCCGACCTGCTGCTCGATGCGGACGGGACCATGCCGCACGTGAAGCTGCCCGACTCGGGCGACATGTCCACCGTGATCGCCCCGGACCGCTCGAACCTGCCGCCCGGCCAGGAGCCTCACGAACCGCGTCACGGCGACTGACGAGCACCCACTCCTCGCAAATCTGCGGTGTGTGAGATCTTCTGTCTCCCAACGTACTATTGCGCCGGTACCGATCGTCCGGCGTATCCGCAGGGAGTCATGAATGAGCGACCTCAACGATCAGGTCATCACCGAGTTCCGAGCCAACGCCGGGGACGTCCAGGAGGCGATGGGCGGTCACTTCAAGAACGTCGAGCTGCTCCTTCTGCACGACGTCGGCCGGAAGAGCGGGCGGGAGTTCGTCCATCCGTTGCTGTACCTGGCCCACGAAAGCAGCTACCTGCTCGTCGGGTCGGCCGGTGGCGCGCCTGACGAGCCGGCCTGGGTCGGCAACCTCGCCGCGATGCAGGAGGTGACCATCGAGGTCGGCGGGCGCACCCTGACGGCGACGCCGACGGTGTTGCGGGAGGGTCCCGAACGGGACCGGCTGTACGCGGCACTCGTGGACTACTGGCCCGACCTGCGCGAGTACGAGACCCACACCACCCGTACGTTCCCCGTGGTGCGCCTGGACCCGGCCGAGTGACCGTCTGCGTGCGGGGCCGGACCTCCGGCCCCGGCACGCGGGCCGGTCAGACAGGGATCACCGTGGGCACGATCATCGGCCGCCTGCGGTAGGTCTCCCCCACCCACTTCCCCACCACGCGGCGCACCGCCTGTGCGATGCGGTGGGTGTCGGTGATGCCCTCGGCCTCGGTGCGGGACAGCTCGTCCTCCACGAGGGGCAGCACCGCGTCGAGCGCCTTGGGGTCGTCGGAGAAGCCGCGGCCCGACAGCGTGGGGCGCGACATGGCCCGGCCGGTGTTGGAGTCGACGGCAACGGTGATCGAGATGAAGCCGCCCTCGCCGAGCACGAGGCGGTCGCCGAGGGTGCTCTCGCCGATGTCACCCACGGCCAGCCCGTCGACGTACACGCGACCCACCTCGACACGACCGGTGATCGACGCCTTGCCGTCCACCAGGTCGACGACGACGCCGTCCTCCGCCAGCACCACCGACTTCTCCGGCACCCCGGTCTGCACGGCGAGCCGGCCGTTCGCCCGCAGGTGGCGCCACTCCCCGTGCACCGGCATGACGTTGCTCGGCCGAACGGCGTTGTAGAGGAACAGCAGCTCCCCCGCCGGTGAGTGGCCGGAGACGTGCACCTTCGCGTTGCCCTGGTGCACAACCGAGGCGCCCAGCCGGGTGAGGCCGTTGATCACGCCGAACACGGCGGTCTCGTTGCCCGGGATCAGCGAGCTGGCCAGGATGATCGTGTCCTCGGGCTTGATCCCCACCGAGCGGTGGTCGCCGCGGGCCATCCGCGCGAGCGCCGAGAGCGGCTCGCCCTGGGATCCGGTCGAGACGATCACCAGCTCGTTGTCGGGTAGCTCCATCGCCTCGTCGAGCTCGACGAGCAGCCCCTCGGGCACGTCCAGGAACCCCAGCTCGGCGGCCAGTCCCATGTTGCGGACCATCGAGCGGCCGACGAAGCAGACCTTCCGCCTGTGCTCCGCCGCCGCGACGAGCACCTGCTGCACACGGTGCACGTGGCTCGCGAAACAGGCCACGATGATGCGCGCGGGCGAGTTGTGGAAGACCCCGTCGAGCACGGGGCCGATCTCGCGCTCGGCGATCACGAACCCGGGGACGTCGGCGTTGGTGGAGTCGACGAGGAACAGGTCCACGCCCTCGTCCCCGAGCCGCGAGAATCCCGCCAGGTCGGTGAGCCGACCGTCCAGCGGAAGCTGGTCGAGCTTGATGTCACCGGTGTGCAGCACCAGGCCCGCCGGCGTGCGGATCGCGACGGCCAGCGCGTCCGGGATGGAGTGGTTGACCGCGAAGTACTCGCAGTCCCACGCCCCGTGCCGCATTCGGGCGCCCTCCTTCACCTCCAGCAGATGCGGGGTGAGGCGGTGCTCCTTGCACTTCTCCGCCACGAGTGCGAGCGTGAATCGGGAGCCGACGATCAGCAGGTCAGGACGCTGGCGCAGGAGGAACGGCACCGCACCGATGTGGTCCTCGTGGCCGTGGGTGAGCACGAGCGCGTCGATATCGTCAAGGCGCTCCTCGATCGCCCGGAAATCGGGCAGGATCAGGTCGACGCCTGGGGAGTCCTCAGCGGGGAACAACACACCACAGTCGACGACGAGCAGTCTGCCCTCGTACTCGAACACGGTCATGTTGCGGCCGATCTCGCCGATGCCTCCAAGCGCGACCACGCGCAGGGCACCTTCCGGCAACGGCGGCGGGGGCGCGGCCGGGAGCTCGACAGGGTTGACCGCTTCTGGAGGAGCCGGGCGGCTCTGCTCGCGCCGGGGCGGCCGGAATCGGCGATCGGACCGGGAGCGGTCGGACCGTGCAGGGGGACGACTCAAGTAGTTTTCCTCGTGATAGTGGTGAAAGACGTGCCGAAGACCGCTCAGCGGTAGGCGACCCCGACCTCGAGGCTTCCGGCACTGGATGCAGACAGGCCGCTCACCTCACCGACGCATCGGTACGCGTCGGGACCGAGCGGCACTTCGGCCGCGCGCAGGTCGGCCGCCACGGCCTCCACCTGCTCGTCGGTGGCCGGGGGCAGCGGCAGACGCGGGTTGCCGACGTCGATGCCGCGCAGTTGAAGCCCGACCTTCGAGAACACTGCCCCGCCCACGCGCCCCATCGCGCGGGTGATCGGCAGGCAGCTCGCGTTCACGGCGCGGGCGCGGTGCACATCGCCTGCCTCGAAGGCGTCGAGCATCTCCCGCAGGCGGTCGGCCACGACGTGCCCGATCACGCTGACGAAGCCGACCGCGCCGACCGACAGCCACGGCAGGTTCACCGGGTCGTCCCCGGAGTAGTAGGCCAGGGACGTGGTGGCGATCACCTCGGTGCCCACACGGAGGTCGTTGCGCGCGTCCTTGACCGCCAGGATCCGCGGGTGCTCGGAGAGCCGTTGGAGCGTCTCCATCTCGATCGGGATGACGCTGCGGGGCGGGATGTCGTAGAGCATCACCGGTAGCTCGGTGGCGTCGGCGATCGCTGTGAAGTGCAGCAGCAGGCCCGACTGGGGCGGCCGCGAGTAGTACGGCGTGACGACGAGCAACCCGTGCGCGCCCGCCTTCTCCGCGGCGCGGGCCAGTTCGATGCTGTGGGCGGTGTCGTACGTGCCCGCCCCCGCCACCACAGTGGCGCGGTCCCCCACCGCGCTCACAACGGCCCGTACCAGGTCGGACTTCTCGCGGTCGCTGGTGGTGGGCCCCTCCCCCGTGGTGCCGTTCACCACCAGTCCGTCATTTCCCAGGTCGAGAAGGTGGGCGGCGAGCGCTTCGGCCTTGTTCAGGTCGAGGCGACCTTCGGCGTCGAAAGGCGTGACCATGGCGGTCAGCACCCGGCCGAACGGCCGGCCTGCCGAGCGCGCTCCAGGAGGGGTGGGGCTCATGGGGTGACGGTACCGCCCGGAAGACATCGAGTGACCCCCAGCGCCGGAGCCGGGTGCATCGAAATGCCCTCCGGGCAGGGCGGCCCCGCCCTAGATTCCGCGAGGGGTGGCGGCCACCGCCGCCACTGCCGCGGCGTCACCTTCCAGCTCGACACGCACGGCGTCGCGGCCGAACGCGTGCAGGACGAGCTCCGCGGGCTCACCCACGATCGTCACGAGGCCGGAGCCGGTGGTGATGACGTACTGGTCGCCGGAGGGGCGACGCAGCGCGATGCCCACTGGGCTGTGCCGGTAGAGCCGGCGCCCCATCCGGGTGATGGCGGACCAGAGTGCACCGTCGCGCTCGGCGTCGGGCTGACGTGGCTCCCAGCCAGGTTCACCCCGTCGCACGTCCTCGTGGTGGACGAAGAGCTCGATGCCGTTGGCCAGCTCGTCGAGGTTGCCGATGCGGAACGGCGACCACACCGGCGGGCCGGAGCGAAGCTGGCCGACCATCTCGCCCCACGGCACGTTGTCGAAGCCGCGCATCGCCCATTCGGTGACCGGGGCCAGCACCGGCACCACGATCCCGGGCGCCGCCCACGGCTGGCGCTCGCGCACCAGGAGATGGGCGAGCAGATCGCGCGTCGACCACCCCTCGCACAAGGTGGGCCGCTCGGGCCCGACCCGCTCGAACTCGTCGCAGATCCCCGCACGCTCGTTGCTCGCCAGGCTCACCGCGCAGACCCTAGTGCCGACGAAACCAGTGGCGCGCGCTCAGCCCTCGGTGACGAAGGGGCTCGACGCGATCTCGGTGCCGTCCTCCAGCGTCGCGATCTCGAAGTCGCCGAACACGTTGGGCACCTCGCGCTGCAGCTGGCGCAGGCACTCGATGGCGAGCTCGCGGATCTCGACGTCGGCGTGCTCGCTCGCCCGCATGGCGATGAAGTGGCGCCACGCGCGGTAGTTGCCGGTGACGACGATGCGGGTCTCGGTGGCGTTGGGCAGCACCGAACGCGCCGCCTGCCGGGCCTGCTTGCGCCGCAACGTGGCGTTGGGGACGTCGGCGAAGCGCTTCTCCAGCCCTTCGAGCAGCCGCTCGTAGGCCGTGACCGACGCCTTGGTCGCCTCGGTGAACAGCTCGTGGAGCTCCGGGTCGCCCGCGATCACGTCGGGCTCGACCATGGCGGCGTCGCGCTCGGGGACGTAGCGCTGGGACAGCTGGCTGTAGGAGAAGTGCCGGTGGCGGATGAGCTCGTGGGTGAGCGAGCGCGATACACCGGTGAGGTAGAAGCTGACCGTGCCGTGCTCGAGCACGGAGAGGTGCCCGACCTGGAGGATGTGGCGCAGGTACCCGGCGTTGGTGGCCGTGGCCGGGTTGGGCTTGGCCCAGGACTGGTAGCACGCACGCCCCGCGAACTCGGCGAGCGCCTGGCCCCCGTCGGCGTCCGTGCTCCACGGCACGCCCTCGGGTGCGACGAACTCGGTCTTGGCGACGAGCTGGACGCCCAGCGGCACGATCTGCGGCATGGGTCCGAAGGGTAGCCCGGGCCCCTGACCATTCCGCGTGACACCGGCTGACGCCACGAACGCCCATGATGGCGTCAGGATTCTCCTTGACTGGCGTCACGAGTGACGCCACAGTGATGTCATGGATCTCAGCCAGTACATCACGCAGCTGCGGGAGGACCTCTCCTCCGCAGCGGCCGCGGGTGGCGAGCAGACACAGCGCACCGCCGCACTGCTCGGTGCCGCCATCGAGCCGGCCGCCCGGCTGGCTCTCATGAACGCGCTCTCCGATCTCGCGGCCGAAGTCACCGCCGCACTGCCGGACCGCGTGGTCGAGGTGCGCCTCGACGGCCGCGACGTCCGCGTCGCGGTCAGCGCCGACTCCGCCGCCGAACCCGTCGCAGCGGAGTCGCCGAACCCGCCGCCGTTCCGCGGCTTCCCACCGGGCGCGGACGCGGGGGACATCAGCCGGATCACGCTACGGCTGATGGAGCAGATGAAGAACCAGGCCGAGCAGGCCGCGGCCGCACAGGGCGTGTCGCTCAACTCCTGGGTGGCGCAGGCCGTGCAAGGGGCACTGGCGGGGGGCGGACGGCGGCACGACCGCCGGGACTGGGCACAGGGCGACCGTGACGAGCGGCGCCTACGCGGATGGGTCGAGGGGTGAGCGGCGTGGACGACACGACGGACTTCGGGACGGACGAGCCGACCGGCTCGGAGGAGCTGGTACGCCGCCAGAGCTGGCCGGTGGACGGCGCCGTCGAGATGGAGCTGACGGTGGACGTCGGCCGCATCCGCGTGCACCTCGACGAGCAGATCGGGGGCACCGGCGAGGGCAGCGCGGGTGACGTGCGCGTGGAGGTGCGCCACGACCCGTCCGCGGGCAACACCTGGACCCAGGGGCTCAGCGGCATCATCAACTGGCTCGGCGGCCACGGCGGTCCCGGCATCGGACGCAGCGTCGACGACCTCGCGGCCGACGCAGTGCGGGCTGCGGAGATCAGCTGGTCGGAGACGGGAAAGCGGCTCGTCGTCCGGTCCTCGCAGGACCTGCCGTTGCGCGTGGTGCCGCTGGCGATCACCGTGTCGGCGCCTGCGGGTTCGCGCCTGGCCGCGCGGGCAGGCGCCGGTGACGTCCGGGTGACCGGCCGTGCCGGGTGGGCAGGCGTTCGCACCGGCTCGGGCCGGATCTCCGTGGCCGCCGTGGACGGCGATGCGGACGTCACCACCGGGTCCGGCGACGTCGAGGTCGGAGCCGTGGCCGGTCGCATGCGGGTGCGTACCGGGTCGGGAAAGGTGGCGGTGGCCTCCACGGGAGGGCCCGCCGAGGTGCGGGCCAGCAGCGGGGCCGTCACGGTGGGCACCGTTGATGCCGACCTCGGCGTGCGTACGGGCTCGGGCGACGTCGAGATCTCCGACGCCCGCTGCGGACGCCTTGAGCTGACCACCGGCTCCGGCGGGCTGCGGATCGGCGTGCACCCCGGCGTCCGGGCCGAGCTGGACCTGACGTCCGGCTCGGGAAAGACCCGCAGCGACCTGGAGGTGACCGGGGTGGCTCCCGAGCAGCCCGCCGCGCTCCAGGTGCGCGGCCGCACCGGGAGCGGCGACGTGCTCGTGACACGGGCGGCAGCGGCCGTCTGACCTGCTGCGTCACGAGCGGGGGATCGTGCGCGGATACGGGTGCGGGGGCGCTCGTATCCGCGCACGAGTACGCCAGCGCACGGCTCTACGTCAGTGAATGGCTTGCGTGCACGGCCGAGGCGAGCGGGGCGGCGAGATCGCCCCGGTCACCCGTCACCACGCCGTCGAGCTCGAGCCAGTCGGCCATCTCGCGCAGTGCCCCCGCCAGCTCGGCAGTGACCCGTGGCAGGTCGGCCCCGGGCTCGGCGAATGCACCTGGCACGCGCAGCACCCCGGCCCGGCGGTCGGCCTTGATGTCGACCCGGGCCACCAGCTCGCCGTCGAGCAGGAACGGGAACACGTAGTAGCCGTACTCCCGTTTCGGCTCCGGCACGTAGATCTCGATGCGGTAGCGGAACCCGAAGATTCGCTCGGTGCGGGAGCGCTCCCAGATGAGCGGATCGAACGGGGAGAGCAGCGCCCGCCCGGTGATCCGGCGCGGGAGACGCGCGCCCGGCACCCGGTAGCCCGGACGCGCCCAGCCGCGCACCTCCACCGGCTCCAGCTCCCCCGCCTCCACCAGCGCGAGCAGCGCCGCACTGTTGGTGGCGGGGGCGAGCCGGTAGTAATCACGTATGTCGGTCTCGGTGGCGACGCCGAGCGCAGACGCCGAGCGCAGAACCAGCGCGCGGGCCGCCTCCTCTTGCGAGGGCGCAGGCGCCGCAAGCACGTGGGGCGGAAGAACCCGCTCCGGAAGGTCGTAGAGCCGCTGGAAGTGGCGCCGCGTGCCCGTGGTGAGCGCGCCGATGCCGAAGAGGTACTCGCAGATGCGCTTGACGTCGGAGCGCTCCCACCAGGACGCGCCGGGCGGACGTGGCCGCGCCGGCCCGCCGACCGCCGTCTCGAGAGCGCCCGCGCCGATCGGGCCCAGCTCCTTGACAGCGGCGAGCACGTCGTCGACGAGGCCGGGGTGCCGCTCGACCAGCGCCCCGTAGTGGCGCCACCAGCCGTCGCGCTTGGCCCCGGCGCGCAGGAGGGGCCAGTCCTCCACCGGGAGCAGGCTGGCCTCGTGGGCCCAGTACTCGGCGAGCAGCCGTGGGCGGCGCGCCGAGTGGGACCATGCGGCATCGTCGACCAGCTCGCGCGGGTAGGGACCGAGCCGGCTGTAGAGCGGCATGTAGTGGGCCCGGACGGCCACGTTGACCGAGTCGAGCTGCAACAGCCGGATCCGGTCGAGGGTGCGCAAGAGATGGCGGCGCGTGACCGGGCCTGCGGGGCGCGGATCGGCGAATCCCTGGGCGGCGAGGACGGCACGACGAGCCGCGGCAGCACCGATCGTCTCGACAGCAGGCGGGGGCGTCACGTTCCGGATGGTGCCAGTTCACCCCGACGTTTCCGCGGCCGCTCCGCCGCGATGACCAGCACGACCGCCACGAGCACCACCGCACCGCCGACGAGCTGCATCGCCGAGAACCGCTCGTTCGCCACGAGGACGCCGAGGAGCACGGCGATCACCGGGTTGACGTAGGCGTACGTGGCGACCGTCGACACCGGCAGCGATGCCAGCGCGTACGCGTAGGCGCCGAACGCCGCGAGCGAGACCACCACGGCCATGTAGGCCCATGCCCACCAGGCCACGACCGACACGGACCCGATGTCGAGCCGGTCTCCGGAGGCCAGCGAGACTGCCATCAGGATGACCCCGCCCACGAACATCTGCCCCGCAGCCAGCGCGAACGGGTTGGCCGGCGTGGGGAGGCGGGTGGTCGCGAACGTGCCCGTCGCCCAGCCGAGCCCGGCCAGCAGCACCAGCCACGGCCCCCACCACGCGCTGCCCTCCACGCCACCGGACCCACCCGACGGCCCGGCGAGCACGAGGATCGCGAGCCCGGCCACCCCGACCCCGACGCCGACGAGCGTGGCCGGCCGCGGCCGGTCCCCGGTGAGCGCCCGCAGCACGACGATGTAGAGCGGCACCGCGGCGATGAGCAGGGCAGCCAGTCCGGAGGCCACCTTCTGCTGGGCCAGCGCCACGAGCCCGTTGCCCCAGGCGGGCAGCAGCAGGCCCGACAGTGCCGTGGTGGCGAGCTGGCCGCGCGTCATCCGGAAGCCTGCACGTCCGGCGACCGCCAGCACCACGAGCCCCAGGAGCGCGCCCCCGATCAGGAACCGCGCGCCACCTGCGAACAGCGGCGGGACGTCGGCGATGATCAGCCGGTTGCCGAGGTAGGTGGAACCCCAGAGCACGTAGACGACGCCGAGGGCGATCCAGGCGAGGGCGCCGGGTGAGCGGGGAGCGACAGCGGCATCCACGTCTTGACGTTGCCATAGCCAACGACCCGCTGTCCCCCGGGTGGGACGACGCACACGTAGCGGTCATCGCTCCCAGATCTGCGCCCCGGGCCGACCGCCACGGGGCCGTCGGCTTGAATGACGCGCATGGCCACCGCCACCGTCCATCGCGCCACCCCCGCCGACGTCGACGAGATCGTGCGCATCCAGTCCGGTACGTGGGAGGCCGCGTACGCCACGCTCGTCCCGGCCGAGGCGCTCGCCCAGCTGCGCAGCGAGGAGGCGCACAAGGCCTGGGCGGCGGCCGTCGAGGCCGGTCACGGCCACCAGGTGCTCGTCGCCACCGAAGGTGAGTGGACGGTCGGGTTCTGCGCCGCCGCCATCGCCACGCCACCGGAGGGGGCGGCCCCGCCCACCGGGCCCACGCTGGAGCCCGGGGCATGGGCCGAGATCAGCGCTCTGCTGGTGGAGCCGCGGTGGGGCAGGCGCGGCCACGGCGGGCGCCTGCTCGCCACGGCCGCCGCGAGCCTGCGCGACGCCGGCGCGGTGTACGGGCTGGCCTGGGTACCGGAGGCCGACGAGGCGTCCCGCCGGTTCTACGCCCACGCAGGCTGGGAGCCCGACGGCACCGTGCGCGTGCTCGACACCGGCGCAGGCGAGCTTCGCGAGGTGCGGATCACCGGATCCCTCGACCTCCGGCTCACCTGACCGGCTGACCGGCCGGGGCCGTCCACTCGTCCACGACGTCGACGTGCCTCAGCCCGCCCGAGACGGCGATGTGCCGGAACCAGGACACACATTCAGGCACCGAGCTCACCTCCCGCGCCGCCTCCTCGGCTTCGGCGCGGCTGCGCCACAGCACGACGTCGAGCCAACCGCCGTCGTCCTCCTTCGTCAGGTACGCCGCCAGGCACGCGGGAAAGCGCTCGCGCAGCGCCCGGACCATCGCCGGGCGCTCGTCGAGCAGCTGCCTCTCGGCGCCGTCGTGGATGGTGAAGCGGGCCAGCTCTATCGCCATGGGCACAGCGGGAACGCTAATCCGGCCCTCCGACAGGACTCAGAGGCCGAGCAACGGCTCCAAGCCCACCGTGAGGCCCTCGCGTTCGCGCACCGCCCGTACCGCCATCAGCACGCCCGGCATGAACGACGCCCGGTCGAAGGAGTCGTGGCGGATCGTCAAGGTCTCTCCCGTGGTGCCGAGCACGACCTCCTGGTGCGCCACCAGCCCGGGGAGCCGGACGGAGTGCACACGGATGCCGTCGACCTCGGCGCCGCGGGCACCCGGGAGCTCAGTGGTGGTCGCGTCCGGCACCGGTCCGTCACCGGCCTCGGCCCGTGCCGCTGCGATCAGGGCGGCCGTGTGCACCGCCGTGCCGGACGGGGCGTCGACCTTGCCGGCGTGGTGCAGCTCGATCACCTCGACGGACTCGAAGAACCGCGCGGCCTGCCGTGCGAACTGCATCGCCAGCACGGCGCCGATACCGAAGTTCGGCGCGATGAGCACGTGTCCGGGGTGTTCCGCGAGCTTCCCGCGCACCGCGGCGAGCCTCGTCTCGTCGAACCCGCTGGTGCCGACCACCGCGGCGATGTCGTGCTCGATGCAGAACCGCACGTTGTCAAGTGCCACGCCGGGATGGGTGAAGTCGACGGCCACCTGCACACCGGCGTCCACGAGCCGCGAGAGCGGGTCGCCCTCGTCGACCTGGGCGACGAGCTCCAGGTCCGGCGCCGCCTCGACGGCGCCGCACACCTGCGCGCCCATCCGCCCCTGCGCTCCCACCACACCGACCCGGATCCCGTTCTCCGCCACGACCGCAGACTAATCAGAGCCCCGGCGTCAGCTGAGAACGAGTCCTCCGATCCACGTCGCCGCGGCGAGCAGACCGGTGAACAGCTCGATGACGATGCTCCAGCCCACCGCGGCGAGCGCCCGCCTGGTGGACGGCCACGCCTGGCCGTGCCCGCGCAGCCGGGCCAGCTCGGCGAGGTAGACCCCGAGCACGAACCCGAGGAACAGACCCACCACTGGCACGACGAAGAACCCGACCACGCCCAGCACCACTCCCGCGGCGAGCGTGCGGCCGGGCACTCCGGAGTCGCGTAGCCGGCGGCCGGGCAGCAGGTACTTGGCCACGCTGCCCAGCACGACGATCCCGGTCGCGATGCCGAGCACCGCCCAGCCGAGGGCGTCCCCGCGCGGCACCGCCCAGACAGCCACACCGGCGAGCACGAGGATCAGCCCGGGCAGCACCGGCACCACGATCCCGGCGATGCCGACGACGATCAGCAACCCGGCGACAAGGGTCTCGGGGGACACCGGACCGATACTGGCATGCCGGACGAACGGGACGCCGGCAGGAGCGCGCTGAACAACTCGGCCCTACGCTGCGGCGTTGTTCAGCACCCTTCTAACCGAGTGAGCGGAGCGACGGCGGGAGGTCGCGCTCCTTGTCGTACGGGCCGACTACGGCCGCCGTGAGGGGCGCGGTCAGCAACGTGCGGGCAAGTTCGGCCACCTGCTCCGGGGTGACGGCCGAGATGCGGTCGAGACTCTCGGTGACCGCGCGCTGGCGCCCGTGGTCGAGCTCGCCCCGCCCGAGCCGGTTCATCCGCGACGGCGTGTCCTCCAGCCCGAGGACGAGCCCGCCGCGCAGGTTGCCCTGGGCACGCGCGACCTCCGCGGGCGTGAGGCCGCCCGCCGCCACCTCGGCGAGCACTCCCCGCACCACCGCGACGAGCTCGTCGAGGTGCTCGGGCGCGCACCCGGCGTAGACGGCGAGGTGGCCCGCGTCGGAGTAGCTCGTGACCGCCGAGTAGACGGAGTAGGCCAATCCGCGCTGCTCACGGACCTGCTGGAACAACCGGGAGCTGGGGCCGCCACCGAGCGCGGTGTTGAGCACGGTGAGCGCGGTGCGCAGCGGGTTGTGGCGCGACAGGCCCGGCACGCCGAGCATGACGTGCGCCTGCTCGGTGTCCTCGGGACGCAGCACCAGCCGTGGGCCCGGAGGCAGCACCGCCGGTTCCGGACGGCGCGGCCCGACGGGCAACGCAGTGGGCCCGGCCTCGCCTGCCGCCCTGCCGAGGGAGCCCGCCACGAGCTCCACGACCTCGTCGTGCACGAGGTTGCCGGCAGCGGCGACCACCATCCGCGGGGTGGTGTACTGCCCCCGCCAGAAGCCGTGCAGGGTCTCGCGGCTCATCGACCGCACCGAGTCCTCGGTGCCGATCACCGGACGTCCCAGCGGGTGCTCGCCGAACAGCGCCTCGTCGAACAGCTCGGCGAGCAGATCCTCGGGGTCGTCGTCGCGCATCGCGATCTCCTCGAGCACCACCCCCCGCTCGGTCTCGACGTCGGGCGGGTTCATCGTCGCGTCCGTGACGACGTCGGCGAGCACGTCCACCGCGAGCGGCAGGTCGGTGTCGAGCACCTGCGCGTAGTAGCAGGTGTGCTCCTTCTCGGTGAACGCGTTGAGCTCGCCGCCGACGGCGTCGAACTGCTCGGCGATCTCCACCGCGGTGCGCCGGCTCGTGCCCTTGAACAGCAGGTGTTCGAGGTAGTGGGCGGCACCGGCCTGCAGGGGCGTCTCGTCACGCGAGCCGATGCCGATCCAGATCCCGAGCGACACCGAACGGACGCCGGGCACGCTCTCGGTGAGCACGCGCAGACCGCCGGGAAGCACGGTGCGGGAGACGCCGCCGGGGGCGGGGGCCGCAGCCCCCGCCCCCGGCGTCAGAAGGACGTCGGTCAACTGGGCGAGACCTCGGCGGCCGCGGCGTCGACGTCGGCGCCGGAATCCCCGGCAGCGACGTCGGTGGCGGCGGCGTCACCAGCGGGCGCGCTGCCGTTCTCGGACTCCTCGCCCACCGGCACGAGGCTGATCTTGCCGCGGTTGTCGATGTCGGTGACCTCGACGCGGATCTTGTCGCCGACCTTGACGACGTCCTCCACCTTGGCGATCCGCTTGCCCTGGCCCAGCTTCGAGATGTGCACCAGGCCGTCCTTGCCCGGTACCAGCGAGACGAAGGCGCCGAACGCGGCGGTCTTGACCACCGTGCCCAGGAACCGCTCGCCGATCTTCGGCAGCTGCGGGTTGGCGATCGCGTTGATCATGCCGATCGCCGCCTCGGCCGACGGGCCGTCCGCCGCACCGACGTAGATCGTGCCGTCGTCCTCGATCGAGATGTCGGCACCGGTCTGCTCGGTGATCGAGTTGATCATCTTGCCCTTCGGGCCGATGACCTCGCCGATCTTGTCGACCGGCACCTTGATCGCGGTGACGCGCGGCGCGAACTGGCTCATCTCGTCGGGCCGGTCGATCGCCTCGCCGATGACCTCGAGGATCGTCAGCCGGGCGTCCTTGGCCTGCGAGAGGGCCGCGGCCAGCACCTCGGACGGGATGCCGTCGAGCTTGGTGTCGAGCTGCAGCGCCGTGACGAACTCGGAGGTGCCGGCGACCTTGAAGTCCATGTCGCCGAACGCGTCCTCGGCACCGAGGATGTCGGTGAGCGCGACGTAGCGCGTCTGGCCGTCGACCTCGTCGCTGACCAGCCCCATCGCGATGCCCGCGACCGGCGCCTTCAGCGGCACACCGGCGTTGTACAGCGCCATCGTGGACGCACAGACCGAGCCCATCGACGTGGAGCCGTTGGAGCCCAGCGCCTCCGAGACCTGCCGGATGGCGTAGGGGAACTCCTCGCGCGTGGGCAGCACGGGCAGCAGCGCCCGCTCGGCCAGCGCGCCGTGGCCGATCTCGCGGCGCTTCGGCGACCCGACCCGACCGGTCTCACCGGTGGAGTACGGCGGGAAGTTGTAGTGGTGCAGGTAGCGCTTGTGCGTCTCCGGACCGAGCGAGTCGATCTGCTGCTCCATGCGGAGCATGTTCAGCGTGGTGACACCCAGGATCTGGGTCTCGCCGCGCTCGAACAGCGCCGAACCGTGGGCGCGCGGAATCACCTCGACCTCGGCCGACAGCGGCCGGATGTCGGTGATGCCGCGGCCGTCGATGCGGATCTGGTCGCGCAGGATGCGCTGGCGCACGAGCTTCTTGTTGAGCGCCCGGAACGCGGCCCCGATCTCCTTCTCGCGACCCTCGAACTGCGGCGCGACCTTGTCGAGCACCGCGGCCTTGACCTCGTCGAGGCGGGTCTCGCGCTCCTGCTTGCCGGCGATGGCCAGCGCCTGGGCCAGGTCGTCCGAGGCGTTCGCGGCCACGGCCTCGAACACGTCGTCCTGGTAGGCGGGGTAGGTCGGGAAGTTGCCGGTGGGCTTCGCCGCGACGTCGGCCAGCTGCTGCTGCGCGATGCACAGGCTCCGGATGAACGGCTTCGCCGCCTCCAGCCCGGACGCCACGACCTGCTCGGTGGGCGCCTGCGCGCCACCGGCCACGAGCCCGATCGTCTCGGTGGTGGCCTCGGCCTCGACCATCATGATCGCGACGTCGTCACCGACGACCCGGCCTGCGACGACCATGTCGAACACGGCCCGCTGCAGGTCCTCGTACTGCGGGAACGCCACCCACTGGCCGTCGATCAGCGCCACGCGGACGCCGCCGATGGGGCCCGAGAACGGCAGCCCGGCGAGCTGCGTGGACGCCGAGGCGGCGTTGATCGCCAGTGCGTCGTACGGGTCCTGCGGATCGAGCGAGAGGACCGTGACGACGATCTGGATCTCGTTGCGCAGACCGTCGACGAACGACGGGCGCAGCGGCCTGTCGATCAGGCGGCAGGTCAGGATCGCGTCGGTGCCCGGGCGCCCTTCACGGCGGAAGAACGAGCCGGGGATCTTGCCGATCGCGTACATCCGCTCCTCGACGTCCACCGTGAGCGGGAAGAAGTCGAAGTGCTCCTTGGGCTGCTTGGACGCCGTGGTGGCGGACAGCAGCATCGTCTCGTCGTCCAGGTAGGCGACGACGGAACCGGCGGCCTGGCGCGCGAGGCGCCCGGTCTCGAACCGGACGGTGCGGGTGCCGAAGCTCCCGTTGTCGATGACGGCGGTCGTCTCGTGGACGTTGTCCGCCGTATCGGTTGTCTGGTCATCTGTCATGAAGTGGACATCTCCTCTTCCAGAGGGGAGACCCCACGCCACACCGGGAGGACCCTCGGCCGAGCCGGTCATCGATCGAAGCACCCGGGCCGCGTGCGGGATGGGCCCGGGAGCCACTACCGAGGACCGGCGGATCAGCTACCGGAGGCGTGGCGTCGTGGAGTTGTGGTGCCGGCCCGGACCCCGCTCGGGGTTCCGGGCCGGCCGAGGTTCAGCGGCGGAGGCCGAGGCGCTCGATCAGTGACCGGTAGCGCTGGACGTCGACCGAGGCCAGGTACTTCAGCAGCCGGCGCCGCCGGCCGACCAGCAGGAGCAGGCCCCGCCGGGAGTGGTGGTCGTGCTTGTGCATCTTGAGGTGCTCGGTCAGGTCGCTGATCCGCTTGGTCAGCAGCGCAACCTGCGCCTCGGGGGAACCGGTGTCACCCTCGTGGACACCGTAGGTGTCCAGGATCGTCTTCTTCTGTGCGGCGTCGAGTGCCACGTGCTCCTCTTTCGTTGCTGTGCCGTGAGGCCGGCGCCATGATGATGATGAGTGCCGGGAGTCGGTCACGGCCGCCACGGACTGCAGCCGGACCCAGCACTCCACGTTACCAGGCACGATGGGGTCGCCGTCAGCGCCGCCCCTCGCGTCCGCCGGGCTACTCGCCGGCCAGCGGCACCCGGTGCACCGGCCGGTATCGGGAGCCGCCCTTGGCCGGCTCGCTCACCATCAGCAGCACCTCCTGCGGCCGCCACCACGGCCCCTCATGACCGGCCCACGGTGCCGACGGAACCTGGTCGGCGCCCCGGCCCGGACGCCGTTGCCTGCGCAGGACCGTGAGGTGCGCGACGAACTCGGCAGGATCGCCGCCCGCCGCCGTGACGAGGTGCGACAGCCGCTCCGGCGCGTCGGCCTGCACCCCCGCCCAGCGCACCCCGGAGAACGACCCCGCGCCCGCGATCCGCAGCTTCGGCGCGGCCAGCCCGGCGGCCGCCCGATCGAGCCGCCTGGCGAGCACTCCTGGGTCGGCCTCCCCATGGAACGCCAACGTGAGGTGCCAGGACGCCGGATCGACCGCGCGCCATCCCGACGGGGGCTCGCCCGTGGCCGCCATCAGGGCCGACACCACCTCCGCCGGCGGCCACAGCGCGGTGAACAGGCGCACGGTCAGGCCCCCGGCCGGCTCGCGGCCTGCCGCAGCACCTCGGCAAGCTCCGGGAAACCCGGGCCGAGCGCGGCGGCCGCGGCAGCCAGGCGGGCAGGCTCGGCGATTCCGCGCAGCGCGGCGGCCGCTGTGCCGGCGAGCGGCTCCCGGCGCCCCCGCTGAGCCGGGACGCGCGGCTCGTTCCACTGCCACCGCGCCTGTGCGACCTCCGCGAGCAGCGCGTCGACCGCGCGTGTCTCGAGCGGGGTGCGCACCACATGGCAGCGCTTGTCGAGCAGCAGCAACCGGGCGAGCACAGCGGGATCACCGATCTTGACGCGGCGGGCGCTCACCAACTGGCTCAGCATGGCCGGGCTGATCCCCAGCGTGCGGGCGAGCCTCGACTGGGAGATGCCCAGCGCCGAGGTGAGCCGGCGGACACGATCGCCGAGCGGCGCACCGTAGAGCTCGCGCTGCCGCTCGCGGTTCACCGCCATCCGGGACCGCAGCGGCTCTGCACCTGCCTCAGCCATGCGCAGGATGCTGGCACCTCCCCCACCGGCTGCGTGGCCGAACGGGAAAAGTGCCCAGCGGGTGTCAGCCGCCCAGCAGCTCACGCGCGCGGTCCACGTCGCGCTGCATCTGCACGATGAGCGACTCCACGTCGTCGAAGCGCTCCTGCCCCCGCAGCCGGTGCTCGAAGTCGAGCGCGACCTCGAAACCGTAGAAGTCCTCGTCGACGTCGAGCACGTAGGCCTCGACGGAACGCACGCGCCCGGAGAACGTGGGATTCGTGCCCACCGAGATCGCCGCAGGCAGGAGCCTGCTTCCCTCCTTGACCGTGGTGATGCCGAAACGTCCCGCGTAGACGCCGTCGGCCGGCAGCGCCGTGTAGGGCGGGGTGGACAGGTTGGCCGTGGGGAAGCCCAGGTCCCGGCCCCGCCGGTCGCCGTGCACCACCACACCTTCGATGCGGTGGGGGCGGCCCAGCGCCGCCGCGGCGGTCTCGACGTCGCCTGCGGCGATGCACGAGCGGATGTACGTGGAGGAGAACGTGATCCCGTCGTCGGTGATCAGGTCGAGCCCTTCCACCCCGAACCCGAACTTCTGCCCGAGCTCGGTGAGCAGTGCCACGTCGCCCTTGGCCTTGTGGCCGAACGTGAAGTTGCGCCCGACCACCACGTCCGCGGCGTGCAGCCGCTCCACGAGCACCTCGTGCGCGAACTCGGCGGGTTCGGTGCGGGCCAGCTCGGCGGTGAAGGGCAGCACGCAGAAGGCGTCCACCCCGAGCCCCGCCACGAGATCGGCCCGGCGCCGGAGGCTGGTCAGCCGTGCCGGGTGGCTGCCCGGCCGGATCAGCTCGGCGGGGTGCGGATCGAACGTCACCAGCGCGGTCGGGAGACCACGTTCCCGCCCGCGTTCCACCGCCCGACCGATGAGCTGCTGGTGGCCGCGATGCACCCCGTCGAACACACCGACGGTGACGACGCTGCGACCCCAGCCGCTCGGCACGGACTCGAGCCCCCGCCAGCGCTGCACGGGTCGAGCCTACGGAACCGGCTGCGAGGCCCCACGGTGGCCCGCACCCCCGCGAGTCGTCCCGGTCCTCCCGCCCCCCGGCACCCTGCCAGGTGCCGGGCAGGAAGAATCGCCGCACGTGAACGCCGTCCCCTCCGGCCTGGTCGTGGTCGACAAGCCCGCCGGACTGACATCGCACGACGTGGTCGCCCGGCTGCGCCGGATCCTCGGCACGCGCAAGATCGGCCACGCCGGCACGCTCGACCCGATGGCCACCGGCGTGCTCGTCTGCGGCGTCGGACGCGGCACGAAGCTGCTCGGGCACCTCGCACTCGACACGAAGGCGTACACGGCGACGGTCCGCCTCGGCGCGGCGACGACCACGGACGACGCAGAGGGCGAGATCGTCAGCACAGCCGACGCGGGAGCCGTCGACGATGCGGCGATCGCGGCCGGGATGGCCGCGCTGACGGGCGCGATCGAACAGGTGCCGAGCTCGGTCAGCGCCATCAAGATCGACGGGAAGCGCGCCTACGCGCGTGTGCAGGCCGGTGAGGAGGTCGTGATCCCGGCCCGTCCGGTGACGGTGTCGCAGTTCCGGCTCCTCGCCCGGCGCGGCGACAACCTCGACGTCGTGGTGGACTGCTCGTCCGGCACGTATGTGCGGGCGCTGGCCCGCGACCTCGGCGTGGCGCTCGGGGTCGGCGGTCACCTGACGGCGCTGCGCCGCACCCGCGTCGGCCCGTTCACCCTCGAGCACGCCCGCACGCTGGAGCAGCTCGAGAGCGCACCCGAACTGACGCTCCCGCTCGACCAGGCCGTCGGAGTGGCGTTTCCGCGCCGGGACCTCGACGCCACGCTCGCCGCCGACATCGCGCACGGGCGCCCGCTCCCCGCCGCCGGGGTGGACGGCACCTACGGCGTGTTCGCCCCCGACGGCCGGGCGCTGGCCCTCGTGAGCGAACGCGGCGAGCTGGCCCGTCCGGTGGTCGTGCTCGCCCCCGCGTAAGGCGGGCACGGACGTCGGGCGGCTCGCGTGGCGGAACGGGCTGCTCCGGGGCCTAGCGGAGGTGGGTGGCCAGCAGGCCCCGCGCGACGAGACCGGCTCGCCAGTCCATGGCGGCGCGTTCCTCCTCGGCCTCGGACGGTCGCCCGCGCACTGCCCACAGGTGCTCGGCCTGCCGCCACGCGTCGTGCCGGGACAGTAGGACGCCCACGCCGTCGGAGCCGAGGAGCGCCACCACGGCCGCGTCATCGCGCAGCCGGTCGGCGATCAGCCCGACGATCATCTGCACGGCGGCCCGCTCGGCGGGGCCAGGGGTGCGCCCGAGGAGCGTGCAGGTGCTCACCACGGCCGACGGGAGGTCGTGCCCCACGATCGTGAGGCCGCCTGCCAGGGTGATCCGCGCGGGGTCGATGTTCTCCGGATCCCATCGCCCGAGCACCTCACGCCACGCCCGCGGCACCGTGGCCCCACGGGCGTAGCAGCTCACGGCCCTCAGATAGCGCCGGGCGAGCTCCGTGACGAGCACGGCGACGAACTCCGCATCGACCGTCGCTTCCGCCTCGACCGTCGCCTCCACGACCCCGGTGAGGAGCCGGTTGACCGGCCCTGCGCCGTCCCCGCGCCGCCCCGCGTCCGCGCCCGGCTGCAGCCGGGAGAGCACATGGACCATCGCGTCCGGAGTGACCGGTTCGAGCGCGCCCTCCCGGCCCCCGAGGGCCGACCCCCGGTGCTCCGGGGCCGGGGTCTCGGCCGCTCCGGTGGCCCGGGTGCGCCCGGCCGGTCTGGGTGCTCCCCACCGCGCGGCCGATCCCGCGATCACCCGCAATCCGTTCACCTCGGCCGTCATTGCGCCCATTCCCATCGCTCCCGTCGTCAGGTCCGCGGGTTCGATCCCGCCTCGGCTCTTCGGCGCCGAGACCGTTGGTCGCGCGTTCCCCCGGTGACGCACGGCGAGCGGTGTCGGACCGCGGGATGAGTCGCGTGGGGCGCGCGGTGATACGGCGACCGCCTCAACGCTGCGATGTAGGGGGTCCGTAGGGGCATACGTAGGGCGTTGTCCTGACGACATCGGCGGCCGTTCACCCGACTCTGGGACACCCGTTAGAAGGAGCCCTGGCGATGACCGTGACCACCGTGACGACGGCGCCCGCGACGACGACCACGAAGATCCAGGACCTCCGGAACACCGAGCTGCTCGCGCTGGCCCGGCAGGGCGACGGCAGCGCCTGGGCGGAGGTCGTCGTCCGGTACCGGGGGCTGGTGGCGTCGGTGGTGCGCGCCTACCGCTTGCAGGACGCCGACGCCCGCGACGCCGAGCAGCGCACGTGGCTACGCCTGGTGGAGCACCTCGGCTCGCTACGCGACCCCGACCGGCTCGGCGGCTGGCTGGCGACCACCGCGTCACGGGAGTGCCTGCGGATCCTGCGGGAGAGCCAGATCCTGGTGGGCCTCGAGATGGACGCGGTGCCCGCCACGGAGCCGGGTGTCGAGGAGCAGGTGATCGACGCCGACACCGCGGCCCGGCTGTGGCAGATCGTGGGCACGCTGCCGCCCCGGGGAAGGACGATCATGCGCGCGCTGTTCGCGGACGAGCCGCGACCGTATGCCGAGGTGGCCCGCGCCACGGGCATCCCGATCGGCAGCCTCGGCCCGAGCCGCGCCCGCCTCATCGACCGCGTGCGGCGCAGCTTCGACGACGGCACCTACGCCACCGGAGCGCAGTAGGCGCAGCCGATCAGCCGCTGGAGCGCTTGCGGCGCGCCTCGGGGATCGACCGGAACAGTACCGCGGTGGCCTGCACCCGGGTGTGCACGCCGATCTTGGCGTAGATCCGGCTGACGTGGACACCGACGGTCTTCTCGCTGATGAACAGCCGCTGCGCGATCTCCCGGTTGGTCCGGCCGCCGGACAGCTCGGTGAGCACCTCCAGCTCGCGCGCCGTCAGCGCGGCGAGCTCGTCGCCCTGCGCCTCCTCCGCCGGTGGGTCCGGCTCGGGCACGGGGACCGGGGCGTCGATCCGCACCCGTGCCCGCTCCGCCAGGTCGACGACCTCCTCCAGGAACGGGGTGGCCCCGAGCTCGCGCGCCAGATGCCCGGCATGCCGCAGGGCTTCCGTCGCCGCAGCCGACTGCGCACGTTGCGCGAGCAGCGCCTCGGCCCGGCGCAGGTGGGCGTAGGCCGACGGGTAGGGCTGCTGCTGGGAGTGCCAGAACTCGGCCACGCTCTCCCAGAGCTCGGGGTCGGAGCGCCCCAGTGCCCGCCCGTCCTCGGCCGCGCACATCCGCACGAAGCCGAGCACGGTGTCACGGATCGCCGGCACCGAGGACGCGGCCTTGCGGGTGAGCTCGGCGGCGTGCCGGCGCAACCGGCCGTCGATCCCGTCGTCGGGGCGGCGCAGCCCGAGCATGGCGAGCTCGGCGCGCGCCCTGGCGCCGTGCCAGACCAGCGGTGCCACGAGCCACACGTCGTCCGACCCCTGCTCGACGACGTCCAGGCCTGCAGCGACGTGGTCGAGCGCCACGTCGGGGCGGTCCTGCCACATCGTGAGGCCGGCCCGGAGGGTGAGCAGCGGGATCCGGTAGCGCGGGCCGATGGTGCTCGCCGCGAGCACGTCGACGGCTTCGAGGTCGTCCTCCGCCGACGAGAAGCGGCCCCGGCCGATGTCCATGCGGGCCCGGGACAGCCGCAGCTCCAGCGCCTCGGCGCCGCTGGGTGCGAGCTCCCACGCCTCGGCGATCGCCGCGTCGGCCTCGTCCCAGAGGCCGAGCCGGAACAGCCCGTTGGCCGCGATCGAGATCAACCCGACCCCGGCGCTGCGGTGCAGCCCGAGGGCGTGGGCCCGGTCAGCTCCGGCACGGGCGATCTCGACGCCTCGGTCCAGCTCGTTCAGCGGACCGGAGAGCAGATCGGCCAGGCTGCGGTAGGCACGGGCGATCTCCTGCGGCTCACCCGCTCGCTCCGCCACCGCGAGCGACTCGCGCAGGGCCGCCTCCCCCGCTTCCGGGTCTTCCCGGTAGGCCAGGCTGAAGCCCAGCGTCGCGAGCGCCTTCGCCTCCTCGGCCGCGAGCCCCATCCGCCGCGCCAGCTCGAGCGCCCGCTCGGCGCTGACGTGCGCGGCCGCGTAGTCCCCCGCCGTCCACAGCGCCGACGCCTGCCACCCCAGGACCTGGGCCCGCTCCTCCTCGGCCCCGGACGCGGGCAGGGCCGCCGTGGCGCGGCCGAACGCGAGCGCGGCCTCCGCGCCGCGACCGGCGGCCACGAGGTACTGGCCGGTGCGGGCGTGCAGCAGCGCCGCGTCGAGGCCGCCGGACTCGTCGGTCGCCTCCAGCAGGCTGAGCCGCTCGGCGAGCAGAGCGACCGCCTGGTCGGCATCGCCGGCGAGATGAGCGGCCTCGGCGGCCCGCTCGAGGCACTCGCTGCGCGCGATGGGCGGCTCCGCCAACTGCCCGGCGAGCCGCGCGGCCCGCAGCCAGTGCCGGTGCGCCTCGGCGTAACCGCGCAGCTGTCCCGCCGACTCGGCAGCGGCGACGGCCGCGGCGGCGGCCCGCTCCACGTCGCCCGCCGACTGCCAGTGGTGGGCGAGCCGGGCGTCGACGCCGGGGAGCTCGCGCGCCCACGGCTCCTCGAGCGCCACGGCGTAGCGGCGGTGCAGGTGCATGCGTTCACCGGGCAGCAGCTCCCGGATCACGACGTCGGTCATCAGGCCGTGCCGCAGCCGGTAGCCGTCCACGCCGTCGTCGACGACGACGACACCGGCGTTGACCGCCTCGCGCAGGGCGCCGAAGAGGTCGGGACCGCCGCCGTCCAGCACGGCCTCGAGGAGTCGGTGCGGCAGGGGGCCGTCGCACAGGGCAATGGCCCGCACGGCACGCAGCGCCGGTTCGGACAGGCGGTTGACCCGGGACAGAACGAGCTCACGCAGCGTCGTCGGCAGGGCCGTCGGATCGCCGTCGAGCGCCGCCCGCACGGTCTCCTCGGCGATGAACGCGTTGCCTGCCGAGCGCTTCCACACCAGGTCGACCAGGTCCGTGCGGCCCGGGGCCAGCGCGTGCACCATCTCCGCGACCGCATTCCGGTGCAAGGGCGCGATCTCCAGGCACTGCACCTGACGGTGGCGCCGGAACTCGTTGATCATCGTGCGCGCCGGGGAGGCGTCGGCGGGCAGCTCGGTGCGATGGGTGGCGACGACGAGCACGCGCTCGTCGACGAGGTTCGCGACCAGGTAGGCGAGGAGGTCCAGAGTGGAGCGGTCGGCCCACTGCAGGTCCTCCACGACGAGAACGACGACGGAGCGCGCGGCCAGCCGCAGGACCACCCGGTGCAGCAGCTCGAGCGTCTGCACCCGTGCCTGCGCGCCGGCGAGGGCGGGCACCGCCGGGCGCAGCGCCACCAGCTCCTCCAACTGGTCCGCCCACGGAGACAGCAGCTGCTGCAGCTCCTCCCCCCGCTGCGAGCGCAGAAGGTTGCGCAGCGCCGAGGCGACCGGCCAGAACGGGGGGCTCTCCGCGATGTCGGTGGCCCCGCCGAGGAGCACCGTGGCGTCCGCCTCTTCCGCGCAGCTCACGAGGTGCTGAACCAGGCGCGTCTTGCCGACGCCTGCGTCACCGACCAGGAAGACCGTGGCCATCCGGCCCTGCTGCACCCCGTCGAAGGCCGACATGAGCGTGGCGACGTGATCGTCCCGTCCGACGAGCGGGGGCGTCGCCGGGCGCTCAGTCACGTCGGCCGAGGTTATGCCATCTCACCAAGCGAGATCCAGAGGGACCCCCACCGTCCTGCCAGGAGGAGCGATCATCCGGGTGGGGCCGGACGTTGCCGTATCAGGACGGCACCCCGTCCCTCCTCACCTGGAGCAGTCACCCGGACGGGAAGATCGAACGAGAGGAGCGTGCAGTGGACACGGAGGACATCGGGAAGTTGGCACAGCCCGGCGGGGGGCCGGGGTCCACTCAGCACCTGGCCAGGCTCGCGGGCACCACCATGCCGGAATCCATCCCCGACGTCATTCGGCGGCTCGCCGCGATCCACGAGTACGCCTCCGGCACGTCGATGCTGCGCGATGACGACGGAATCGCCGCGTTCACCCGGCTCTACCACATCATCACGACCCGGATCGGGAACATGGTCGACGGCGGGGAGTTCCGCGACCCTGCCTTTCTGATCAGGCTCGATCTGGAGTTCGCCGAGCGCTACCTGCGCGCCCTGCGCACCTACGCCGAGGACATGCACCGCACGCCCGGGGTCTGGCGCCTGCTGTTCGACAACCGCAGCGACCCCCGTATCGCCCCGGTGAACTTCGCGGTGGCGGGCGTGAACGCCCACATCAACTTCGACCTCTCGTGCGCGCTGGTGGCCACCTGGAAGCACGTCACCCCCGACGGCGACGGACCCGACAGCGCCCAGTTCTACGACTACCGGCTGATCAACGAGGTCTTCGAGCAGGAGATGGACCCCCTGCGCGAGGAGCTGGGCTCCTTCCTCAGCAGGGGCCCGGACGACGCCATCTGGGACCGCACGGCCAACTGGGTCTCCGACCTCGTCATCCGCTTCACGCGCGACCTGGCGTGGGACGAGGCGAAGCGGGTGTGGGACCGCGGCGCCGACGACAAGGTGATGCAGGCGTCCGAGGAGAAGCTCGACACCATCGCCTCGTTCGTCGGCGAACGCCTGCTCCGCGCCCCGATCCTGCCCGTGTAGTCACCAGAGATATCGGCTGGGATATCGGCTCGACCCGGCGACCGGCCTACGGGCACCATCTCCCCTCCGTGGGACACATCGAGGCAATGGCCGTCGGGCACCGCCTGCCCGACGGCCGCACGCTCTTCTCCGACGTCAGCTTCCGGGTCGGCGAGGGCGCCAAGGTCGCCCTCGTCGGCCCGAACGGTGCAGGGAAGACCACGCTGCTGCGGATGATCGCCGGCGAGCTGACGGCGACGACGGGCAGCATCGCGCGGAGCGGTGGCCTCGGGGTGATGCGCCAGTTCATCGGGTCGATCACCGACGACCGCACCCTCGCCGATCTCGCCCTGTCCCTCGCCCCGCCCGGGGTGCGTACCGCCGGACTCCGGCTTGCCGCGGCCGAGCAGGCGCTCGACGACGGGGAACGCTCGCAGCTCCGGTACGCCCACGCGCTCGCGAGCTGGGGCGAGGCAGGCGGGTACGCGGCCGAGGTGGAGTTCGACACGGCCGCGATCGCTTCGCTGGGCCTGTCCTGGGCCGATGTCCGTGACCGCCCCGTCGTCACGCTCTCGGGCGGGCAGCAGAAGAGGTTCGCGCTCGAACTGCTGCTCCGCGGCCCTGACGAGGTGCTGCTGCTCGACGAGCCCGACAACTTCCTCGACGTCCCCGGCAAACGCTGGCTTGAGGGCCGGATCCAGGAGTCGGGCAAGAGCGTGCTGTTCGTCAGCCACGACCGGGAGCTGCTCGCCGCCACCGCCCAGCGTGTCGTCACAGTCGAGGCGGAGTCGGCGTGGGTGCATCCCGGCGGGTTCGCGTCCTGGCACGAGGCACGAGTGGCGCGCCACGACCGTCTCGACGAGGAACGCCGCCGCTGGGACGAGGAGCGAGCGAAGCTGGAGCGGCTGGTCGTGTACTACAAGCAGAAGGCCGCCTACAACGACGGTCTGGCGTCGCGTCTGCAGGCGGCACGCACCCGGCTGGCCCGGTTCGTCGATGCGGGCCCACCCGAGGAGAAGGCGCGCGAGCAGAACGTCCGGATGCAGCTGACCGGCGGCCGTACGGGCAAGCGAGCGCTGGTCTGCGACCAGCTCGAACTGGACGGGCTCACCTATCCGTTCGATCTCGAGGTCTGGTTCGGCGATCGCGTAGCAGTGCTCGGGGCGAACGGCTCGGGCAAGTCCCACTTCCTGCGGCTCCTCGCGCGCGGAGGCACCGACCCGGAGCCAGGCAGCGTGCCGGCCAGCGGCGCGGCCCTTCCCGCCGTGGCCCATGACGGCGTGGCCCGGCTCGGCGCGCGCGTGCGTCCCGGGCACTTCTCGCAGACCCACGACCGGCCCGAGCTGACCGGTCGCACGCCGCAGGACATCCTCGTGAGCGGGGACGCCGACCGTCCGGGTCGCACTCGCGGCGACGCCATGAAGGCGCTGGCCCGCTATGAGCTGGCGGCCCAGGCCGAGCAGCGGTTCGAGACGCTCTCCGGCGGGCAGCAGGCCCGGCTGCTCATCCTGCTGCTGGAGCTGTCCGGAGCCACGCTGCTGCTGCTCGACGAGCCGACCGACAACCTCGACCTCGCCTCGGCGGAGGCGCTCGAGCAGGCCCTCGACGCATTCGAGGGCACAGTGCTGGCGGTAACCCATGACCGCTGGTTCACCCGGGGGTTCGACCGCTTCCTGCTCTTTGCGGGGGACGGCGAGGTGCGGGAGACCGACGAGCCCGTGTGGGCCGTGGGCTGAGATTCGTCACCGCGTCAGCGCGCGGGCCGCACGGCGCCGATCACCACCCACCGGTCCGAGCGCGCCCGCAGCCCCACGGCGACGAGGCGGAGCACCATGAACAGCGTGAGGCCCGTCCAGATCCCGGCCAGGCCCCAGCCGAAGGCGAGCGAGGCCCAGATCAGGGGAAGGAATCCCACCACTGCGGCGAGCAGGGTGGACGTACGCAGGTAGGCGGCGTCCCCGGCGCCGAGCAGCACTCCGTCCAGTGCGAACACCACCCCGGCCACCGGTTGCATGGCCGCGAAGAACCACCAGGCGACGGGCACGGCGTCGAGCACCTCGGCGTCCGGGGTGAACACCGGCGGCAGCACCCCGGAGAGGGCCGCGTACAGCACGCCGAACCCGATGCCGAGCACCAGCCCGTAGCGGGTGACCTGCCCGGCCAGTGCCTTGGCCCGCTCCGCACCGCGGTCCGGCGATCCCAGCGCGGCCCCCACCAGTGACTGCGCCGCGATCGCCACGGCGTCGAGCACGAGGGCCTGGAACGTCCAGAGCTGCAGGACGATCTGGTGCGCCGCCACCGTGGCAGCCCCGAAGCGGGTGGCGACCGCAGCGGCGGAGAGGAAGCAGGCCTGGAACGCGAGGCTGCGGGCGATGAGGTCGCGGCCGAGCGTGATCTGCGAGCGCAGCACCGTGGCCGAGGGCCGCAGCGGCGCCGCCTCGGCCCGCGCGGCCCGCACGAGCGCGCCCAGGAACAGGCTCGCACCGACGGTCTGCCCGGCGACGTTCGCCCACGCCGACCCGACGAGCCCGATCCCCGCCCAGCCACCGATCCCGTGCACGAGCAGGGGGCAGGCCAGCGCGGAGAGCCCGTTGCCTGCGAGGACGTAGCGCAGCGGGCGTGCGGTGTCCTGCACGCCGCGCATCCAGCCGTTGCCTGCCAGCGTCACCAGCACCAGCGGCGCTCCGATGAGGGCGATCCGCAGCCAGGACACCGCCGCGTCGGCGATGTCGCCGCCGTTCCCGAGAGCAGAGGCGACCGGATGGGCGACGAGCTGCCCGACGACGAGCACCAGAAGGCCGACGGCCAACGCGAGCCAGGTGGCCTGCACGCCTTCCCCCACGGCATCGCTGCGCCTGCCCGCGCCGTGCAGGCGAGCCGCGCGTGCCGTGGTGCCGTACGAGAGGAAGTTCAGCTGGCTCGTGACCTGCGCGAACAGCACGCCGGCGATGGCGAGACCGGCAAGCGGCACCGCACCGAGCCGACCGACCACCGCGGTGTCGACGAGCAGGTACAGCGGCTCGGCGGCCAGCACCGGCAGCGCCGGGGCCGCCAGTCGAAATATCTCTGAGGCGTTGGCGCGAGCGGACGTCGTGGTCATCGAGCAGCGACCCGGGAGACGACGGTCATTCGGCAGGTGTGCGCGGGCGCCGGCACACGTAGACGAAGGCGGGTGGCAGGTTGCGCCACACGGTGGCGGTGACCAGCACCTCGTCGAACGTCTCGCGCAGCGTGCGGCGGAAGCGGCGGGCCGCTCCGAGCGTCATGCCGTGCAGGTAGGCGAACGTGGTGAAGGCGCCGGTCGACCCGATGGCCCGGCTGATCTCGGCGAGCAACGCGGTCTGGGTCGGGTCGTCGAACAGCGCCCACGGCAGGCCGCAGATCACTGCGTCGACGGACGAGATGTCGCGCTCGGCGAGCAGGGCGCCGAGGTTCGCGGCGTTGCCCGGCACCACCTCGAGCTCCGGGCGGGTGCGGCGCAGGAACGTGACCATGTCCGGGTCCAGCTCCACGGCGAGGTGCCGGGCGCCTGCGGGCAGCCGCTGCGCGATCACGGCGCTCACCGCCCCGGTGCCCGGACCCAGCTCGACCACGACGGGAGCGCCCGCGGTGGGCACGATCGACGCGAGCACCGCACCCAGCCGCGGCGAGCTGGGGGCGATCGCTCCCATGGTCGCCGGCCTGCGCACGGCAGCCGAGAGAAATGCGCGCCGAGCCGCACCCGCATCCGATTCGGCGCGGGCGGGTCCGGTATCGGACGTCATCGTGCGGGGCTCCTTCGTTCGGTGTATCCACCGTAGACCGGAGCCGGCGTCACCGATCACCCGGCGAGGACGCCACCGAGGCCTTCGGTTCATCTGTCCCGTTCGTCCTGGAAGGGGCCGTCAGGTGGGAGGCGGAACGTGCGCTGCGGCTCCACCGCGGCCACGCCGTCGAGATCGGCGAGCGCCTCCCAGTCGGCCGGCGCCGATCCGGTGATCACCCCGACCGGACGGAGCACCTGCTCGACGTCCATCCCGGCCGCCCGCAGGCGGTCGGCCAGCTGGTCGATCGCCCCGACGTGGGCGTCGTCGACCGTGACCGTGACCGAGACGTGTCCGGGAGTGTTCGACGAGGTCATGACGGTGCCTGCACGAGTCCGGCGCCGACGTCCGTCGCCGGTGCGTCGAGCGCTTGAGCGGCTCCCACGACCTCGTCCCAGAGCCCTCGGCCGCGGGCACCGTTGCGTTCCGCCCACAGCGCGGCGATTCCCGCGACGTGTGGAGTGGCCATGCTGGTGCCGGAGATCGTGTTGGTGCGCCGCGGGAGCGGCCAGCTCGAGTAGACCGCCACACCCGGTGCCGCGATGTCGATCTCGCCGCCGCCGACGTCGGTGGCCGATGCGGAGAAGTCGGCCACGGCAAGGGTGGAGTCCACCGCCGCCACCGCGAGTATCGACGGGCTGTTGGCCGGCACCCCGACGAAGCCGGGGTTGCCCTGCGAGCGGCGTGCGTTGTTGCCTGCGGCCGCCACGATGAGGGTGCCTGCGGCCAGTGCCCGGCGCCCCACCGTCTCGTAGGCGGTGGAGATCGCCCGCTGGTCGGCGCCCAGCGACATCGAGATCACCTGAGCGCCGGCACTGATTGCCCAGCTCATCCCGGCAAGAATATCCGCGTCGGTGCCGCTGCCCTGGTTGTTCAGCACCTTGCCGACGAGCAGCCGGGCGCCGTACGCGATCCCGTAGCGCCGCCCCTGCGCCGGTTCGCGCGGGCCCGCCATCGTGCCCGCGCAGTGCGTGCCGTGCCCCTGGACGTCCTGCGCGGTCTCACCGTCGACGAACGAGCGGGTGGTGATGTCGCGGCCGGCGAAGTCAGGGTGCCGCAGGTCGATGCCGGTGTCGAGCACCGCGATGGTGATCCCGGCCCCGGACTCCGTCGCGTCGAGCACGCCGGTGGCGTGCAGCCCCCAAGTCGCCACGGTGTCATCGGAGAACGCGGCCTCCTGCTCGGGATCGACCGGCGCCGCTTCCTGCAGAGCGTGCACCACCCGCTCCTGCTCGACGGCGAGGATCCGGTCGTCGGCGGATTCGAACACGCCGGTGGCCCCCACCCGGTCCGGCGCGACGCTGACGACCGCGACCCCGAGCTCGGCGAACAGCAGCGCGCCCGTGGTGGCCGCGGGGTCGAGCGCCTGGGCGCCCGGATCCTTCGTGCTGACGACGTCCTGGACGCCACTCACCTCACGCACCACCTCGCGCGACGCCTCATCGTCCCCGAACAGCTCGTCGCTGATCACGAGCAGGTAGCGCCCGGTCGTCGAGGCCGCCGGTTGCGCGTCAGGTCCAGTCATCATCACATCGTGACGGACGATCGATCATTCGTCTCGAAAGTCTCGCCGGGATGTGATGTCGGATCGCGGGAGCGCCATCGCCCTGCCTCCTCGACGGGCGCCTCCTGCCGGATGAGGGTGTCCGACGGTCGAGAACTCCCGGGGATCTCAGGCAGGTCGCTCCACCGCGTCGAGGGCCCTCAGCGCAGAGCGGAGGGCGGCGAGCACCTCGCCTTTCGTGCCGTCGTGGGTGAAGCCGGCGGCAGCCCGGTGGCCACCCCCACCGAGCAAGGAGGCGACCTTGGCGACGTCCACGCGCCCCTTCGACCGCAGCGAGGTGACCCACCGCCGCTGGGCCACCTGCTTGAGCACCGCCGCCACCTCGGCCTCGGCGACGGTGCGCAGGACATCGACGATGCTGTCGACCTCCTCAGGGCGGAACCGGGAGACGTCCTCGAGGGGAACGGAGGCATGCACCAGCCCGAGACCGTCGCCCGCCTCCGGCTCCAGCTCGACGCGTTGCAGCACCTCGCCCAGCGTGGCCAGCCAGCCGTAGGGATGGGTGTCCATGATCGGACGCGCCACCGCTTCCGCCTCGACGCCTGCGGCCAGGAGGTCGGCCGCGATCCGGTGCGCCGCCTCGCCCGCCGTGCGGAATCCACGGGTGTCGGTGACCAGCCCGGCGTAGAGACACCGGGCGATGTCGGCGTCGATCGGCTCCCCCATCGCCACGAGCACGCGGTGGACGAGCACGACCGTCGCTTCGGCGTCGGGGTCGAGCACCTGGACCCCACCGAAACCCGGGTTGGTGGTGTGGTGGTCGATCATCAGCGACGCCTCGGCACAGTCCAGCCGGTTTGCGAGTGCGCCCAGCCGGGACGGCTCCGCGGCGTCACAGAGCACCAGGACCTCGGGGGCAGCCGGCACCTGGTCCGGTCCGACCACCAGCCCGAGGACGTCCAGCGGGCCGAGCGTCTCGGGCACACGTGCGGGCGACGCGAACGACACCCGGACCGTGGCCCCGCGGCGGCGCAGCGCGATCCCCAGGGCCAGTGCGCTACCCAGCGAGTCGGCGTCGGGATTGATGTGGGCGAGCAGGGTGACGTCCCGGGCACGGACCAGCAGCGCGGCCGCAGCCGTGATCGCGGCCTCGAGGGACGTCGTCGTCCCGAGACCGCTGCCCCGCCCGCCCCGCTTGGTCACTCCTCGTCGGTCCGCTCGCGTGGCACGCGGTACGGGTCGGCGTCCCCGGCCGGACGGGCACCCGCGGCTAGCCGCGCCACCTCCGCGTCGGACTCCCGCGTGCGGGCCAGCAATTCCTCCATGCGACGCGCCTCGTCCGGCACCTGGTCCGGCACGAACGCGAGCGAGGGCGTGTAGCGGACGCCTGTGCCCGCCCCGACGAGCGAGCGCAGCACACCGGTGGCGCTCGCCAACGCGGCCGCAGCGCCGGCGGTGTCGGGGTCGGCATCGACCGTCTCGCCGAGAACCGTGTAGTACACGGTGGCCTCTCGGAGATCACCGGTGACGCGCGTGTCGGTGATCGTCACCATCTTCAGGCGAGGGTCCTTGACCTCGTGTTCCAGCGCGGCAGCCACGATCTGCGAGATCCTCTTGGCCAGTCGCCGCGCACGAGCCTGGTCCACCATCAGCCGCTCCTCAGGGTCTTACCGGTCCTACGACTCATCGTCAGGGCGCATCATGCGCTGCCGCGCGGAGAGCAGCTCCAACTCGGGTCGGGCGGCGACCAGCCGCTCGCACCGGTCGAGCACCTCCGTGACGTGCTGGTGGTCGGCAGCCACGCAACTGACCCCGAGCAGCGCACGGCGGTGAAGGTCGAGATGGCCCGCCTCGGCGACCGCCACCTCGAACCTGCGGCGCAGCTCGCTCAGCACGGGCCGGACGACCGACCGCTTCTCCTTGAGGGAATGGACGTCACCCAGCAGCACGTCCAGTTCCAGCGCTCCGACGAACATGGGATCTCCACGATCGAACCGACGACGGGGGGACCGGTGAGCACCGGTCCCCCCACGTCGCGTCAGCTCCTCGGCTTCTCGCGCATCTCGAAGGTCTCGACGACGTCGCCGACCTTGATGTCGCTGTAGCTGCCGAGGGTGAAACCGCACTCGAAGCCCTCGCGGACCTCGACCACGTCGTCCTTGAACCGCCGCAGCGAGCTGATCGGCAGGTTCTCGGCCACCACCACGTTGTCGCGCAGCAGGCGGCCGCGCGCGTTGCGGCGGATCTCGCCGGACAGGACCAGCGCACCGGCGATGGTGCCGAACCGGGAGGACTTGAAGACCTCGCGGACCTCCGCGCGGCCCAGCTCGACCTCCTCGAACTCCGGCTTGAGCATGCCCCGCAGTGCCTGCTCGATCTCCTCGATGGCCTGGTAGATCACGGTGTAGTACCGGATCTCCACGCCCTCGCGGTTGGCGAGCTCGGTGGCCTTGCCCTCGGCCCGGACGTTGAAGCCCAGGACGATGACGTTGTCGGCGATGGCGAGGTTGATGTCGCCCTCGGTGATGCCACCGACGCCGCGGTGGATGACCCGCAGCTCGACGTCGTCGCCCACCTCGATCTTCATGAGCGCGTCCTCGAGGGCCTCGACGGTACCCGAGTTGTCACCCTTGATGATCAGGTTGAGGGTGTTGGTCTCCTTCAGCGCGGCGTCCAGGTCCTCCAGGCTGACGCGCTTGCGGCGGCTCGCCAGCTCGGCGTTGCGCTCGCGAGCGCGCCGCCGGTCGGCGATCTGCCGGGCCACGCGGTCCTCGTCGACGACGAGGAACGTGTCGCCCGCGCCGGGCACCGAGGTGAACCCGATGACCTGCACCGGCCGCGACGGGAGGGCCTCCTCCACGTCGTTGCCGAACTCGTCGAGCATCCGCCGGACGCGGCCGGAGGCGTCGCCTGCCACCACCGAGTCGCCGACCCGCAGCGTGCCGCGCTGAACAAGCACGGTGGCCACGGGACCACGACCGCGGTCGAGGTGCGCCTCGATCGCGACGCCCTGGGCCTCCATGTTGGGGTTAGCCCGCAGGTCGAGCGCGGCGTCGGCGGTGAGCAGGATCGCCTCGAGCAGCTGGTCGATGTTGATGTTCTCCCGTGCGGAGATGTCCACGAACATCGTCTCGCCGCCGTACTCCTCGGCGACCAGCCCGTACTCGGTGAGCTGCTGGCGGATCTTGGCGGGGTTGGCCCCCTCCTTGTCGATCTTGTTGACCGCGACCACGATCGGCACGTCGGCCGCCTGGGCGTGGTTGATCGCCTCCACCGTCTGCGGCATCACGCCGTCGTCGGCCGCGACCACGATGACCGCGATGTCCGTCGACTTGGCACCGCGGGCACGCATGGCGGTGAACGCCTCGTGACCCGGGGTGTCGATGAACGTGATAGGCCGCTCCTGGCCCTCGAGCTCGGTGAGCACCTGGTAGGCACCGATGTGCTGGGTGATGCCACCGGCCTCGCCCTCCGCGACGTTCGCCTTGCGGATGGTGTCGAGGAGTCGCGTCTTTCCGTGGTCGACGTGGCCCATGACGGTGACGACCGGCGGGCGGACGACCAGGTCCTCCTCGCCACCGGCGTCCTCGCCGTAGGAGATGGAGAAGCTGTCGAGCAGCTCGCGGTCCTCCTCCTCCGGGCTGACGACCTGCACGTTGTAGTTCATCTCGGTGCCGAGCAGCTCGAGCACCTCGTCGGCGACGGATGCCGTGGCCGTGACCATCTCACCGAGGTGGAACAGCACCTGCACCAGCGAAGCCGGGTTGGCGCCGATCTTGTCGGCGAAGTCGGTGAGCGACGCACCACGCGGGAGCTTGATCGTCTCGCCGTGGCCCTTCGGCAGGCGGACGCCGCCGACCGAGGGAGCCTGCATCGAGTCGAACTCCTGGCGCTTCTGCCGCTTCGACTTGCGGCCCTTGCGAGCCGGTCCACCGGGACGGCCGAACGCACCCGCGGCTCCACCGCGACCGCGACCACCGCCACCACCGGGACGACCGCCACCGCCGCCACCGGGGCCGCTGCGGAAACCGCCGCCGGCCGGGGCGCCGCCGCCACCACCGGGACCACCCGGACCACCGCCACCAGGGCGGAAGCCACCGCCGCCGGGACGACCACCGGGACCGCCGGGACGTCCACCACCCGGACCACCCGGGCGACCACCCGGCCCACCACGGCCACCGCCGGGACCACCCGGACCGCCACGCCCTGCGGGCGGGCGAGCGGGCATCATGCCGGGGTTCGGGCGCGGCGGCATGTTGCCGGGCGACGGGGGACGCGGGCCTGCGCGGCCCGGCTCACCGGGACGCGGGGCACCGGGACGCGGAGCGCCCGGACGCGGCGCGCTCTGGCTCGGGCCGGGCTGACCCGGGCTGCCACCCTGGCCCTGTCCACCCTGAGCCGGACCCTGCCCGGGAGCGGGCGGGCCGGGACGAGGCGGGGCAGGACGCGGCGGAGCGCCGGAGCCGACACCGAACGGGTTGTTGCCCACCCGGGGCGTGCGGGGGCCCGGGCGCGGACCACTCGGACGCGGAGGCACGACGGCGGCACCCGCGTCGGCGGCGGCCGGTCGCTGCTGGCCACCCTGCGCCGGCCCCTGCGGACCGGGCTGACGCGGGCCGGGCCGAGGCCCGGGACCGGGCGAGGGCCTGGTGGAAGGCTGCGCGGGCGCCGATGCGGCCGGCGCCTGCGGGGCCGGGCGCTGAGGCTGCCGCTCCGGCTCCTGCCGGGACGGAACGGCCGAAGGACCGGGCCGAGGACCCGGACGCGGGCCGGTGGGACGCGGACGGTCCGGCGCCCCCGTGGAAGGCGGAGCAGCCGGCGCCGACGGCGCGGACGCCGCAGGAGCCGACGGGCGCGGACCCGGGACGGGACCACGCGAGGGCTGCGACGGGCGCGGCGGAACCGCGGCCGGGCTGGCGCCACCACCGGGACGTTGCCTGCCTCCACCGCGCCGACCACCGGAGTCGCTGCCATTGGACATCGACTCACGAAGCTTGCGGGCCACGGGGGCCTCAACGGTCGAGGACGGGGACTTCACGTACTCGCCGAGATCCTGCAATTTGCTCAGTACTTGCTTGCTGCTGACTCCGAGCTCCTTGGCGAGCTCATGTACGCGGGCCTTGCCTGCCACTGCACTCCTTGTTTGTCGGAGGCCGGCGGCGGTACCCGCTCGACCTCGAACCTAGTGTCGAAGCACGTTCATGGTGCGATCTTCACGACTGGCTCATGACGGGTCGACCTTGCTTCCTCGTGTGACGGACCCGGGTCTTTCCCGGACCCCGCTCGCGGTACTGCCCATCTGCACTGCATCGTTCACGTGCTCGCTCCGACTCCCACACTCGATTCTGGCCCGTACCGCACCGGTGTCCAGCGGACCCGGGACGCGCAACGCCCGCGGGAACGCCGAGCGCCGCTCGGCACGGTCCAGGCACTCCGAAGCCGGATGCAACCATGCACCTCGCCCGGGAAGCCGCCGCCGTGGGTCAGGGGTGAGGACCCCGTCCACCACGACGACCCGCAACAGACCGTCGACCACCGATCGACTTCGGCATCCTATGCAGGTCCGGACGGGTCCCGCCGCGGATCGCGGATCCGGGGTGGGCGTCGGACGAGCGGAGGCCGAATTCGAGCTGTGGGCCGAGGTGGAGTGTAGCGCAGCAGTGTGATTCGTTCCGCCCTCGCGGGGTGCCTCGCGGATCAGCCGACCGACTCCGACTCTGGTGCATCCACGGCCCCCCGGGGATCGGCGTCGCTGCGGATGTCGATCCTCCATCCGGTGAGCCGGGCCGCCAACCGGGCGTTCTGACCTTCCTTGCCGATGGCCAGCGACAACTGGAAGTCGGGCACGACCACCCTCGCGGTCTTCGTGCGCGCGTCGAGGACAGTGACCGACACCACTTTGGACGGCGAAAGGGCGTTGCCCACAAAGGTCGCCGGGTCGTCGGACCAGTCGATGATGTCGATCTTCTCCCCGGCCAGCTCGCTCATGACCCCGCGCACCCTCGCCCCGACCGGGCCGATGCAGGCGCCCTTGGGGTTGACGCCCGGCACGGTGGACCGGACGGCGATCTTCGAACGGTGTCCGGCCTCCCGGGCCACGGCGACGATCTCCACGGACCCGTCGACGATCTCCGGCACCTCGAGCGCGAAGAGCTTGCGCACGAGGTTGGGATGCGTCCTGCTCAACGTGATCTGCGTCCCACGCATTCCCCGCGTCACGCCGACCACGTAGCAGCGGATCCGTGAGCCGTGCTCGTACTTCTCACCGGGGACCTGCTCGGCCTGCGGCAGCACGCCCTCGGTCTGCGGGCTCAGCTGCACGATCACCACGCCACGGGCGTTGGCGCGGGCGTCGCGCTGGATGACGCCCGCGACGATCTCGCCCTCCTTCGCCGCGAACTCGCCGTAGGTGCGCTCGTGCTCGGCGTCGCGCAGGCGCTGCACGATCACCTGGCGCGCGGTGGTGGCCGCGATCCGGCCGAAGCCCTCAGGGGTGTCGTCCCATTCGGACGCCACGGCCCCGTCCGAGCCGATCTCCTGGGCCATCACGCGGACCGCGCCCGTCTTGCGGTCGATGTCGATGCGCGCGTGGGGCTGGTGGCCGTCCGTGTGTTTGTAGGCAGTGAGAAGGGCGGTCTCGATGGCCTCGATGACCGTCTCGAAGGGGATGTCCTTCTCGCGCTCGATGGTGCGCAGCGCGGCGATGTCGACATTCATGCCGTGTCCTCCTCAGGTGGCTCGGACGCCCCCTGCAGCAGCTGCAGCTCGGCCTCCGGCGCGGGCCGGAACTCCACCTGGACGCCGGCGTGTTCTACGTCGGCGTAGCGCAGCCCGCGCAACTCGCCGTCGACGAGGACGGTGACGGCCTCCTCGCCTGCCGGACCGACCCGGCCGGTGAACGTGTCGCCCTCGCGCGTGCGGACCGCGACCTGACGCAGGTGCGCCCGCCGCCAGTGCCGGGGACCGGTCAGGGGCCGGTCGACGCCCGGTGAGGTGACCTCGAGGGTGTAGGAGCCGGGGATGAGGTGCTCGTGCTGGTCCAGCTCGGCCGAGACGGCCCGGGACAGCTGCGCGATGTCGTCGAGCCCGATGCCGGATTCGGAGTCCACCACGACCTTGATGGTGTGACGACGGCCCGCGGTGCGCACGTCGAGCTGGTCGAGCTCGAATCCGGCATCGCGGACAATCGGTTCCAGCACGCCGTGCAGCTGTCCGGGCGGCTGCCCGGCTTCCTGCGCGGGGCGGGGGGAGGGCATCGGATGACTCCTGCTCGTTTCGGTTCTCTCCGCCTGCGCGGCAGCGGCGGATGTCGCTGGGCGGGTGCGGTGAGTTTGCCAGGGTATCGCGCCCGGCCCTCACAGCGGCCTGGCAGGATATGGCCGTAACGCGCTGCGTGAGGAGTTTCCGTGCGAGAGCATCCCGGGTCGGCTTCAGCACCCGGGATCACCCGTCGCCAGTTGATCACCGGTCTCCTGCTTCTCCCGCCCGCTCTGGCCGGTTGCGCGATCGGCACGAACGCACAAGCAGGGCCCGACCCACTGATCGCGCTCGCCGACGCCGCCCGCAACGATGTGGCTCTGGCCGCCACGGCGATCGCGTCCACTCCCGCCCTCGCCCCGCGGATTCAGCCGTTGGTCGACGCGCGCACCGCGCACGCCCAGGCGCTCGACGCCGAGGTGGCCCGCCTCGACCCGTCGCAGCCGAGCAAGCCGCCTGCCCAGGCCACCGCCCGCACCGTCACGCTTGCCGAGGTACGCGCCGCGGTACTCGCCTCCGGCCAGTCGGCCACCGCCGCGGTGCTCACCCTGCCCCCCGATCGCGTCGGGCTCGTCGCTTCGGTGGCGGCGTGCTGCGCGGCCTACGCACAGGTGCTCGGATGAGCGACACCCCGCCCACCGGAGCGATCGGGATCGACAAGGCCGCAGTGGACGCGCTGCAGGACGCTCTCGCGGCCGAGCACGCCGCCGTCTGGTGCTACACGCTCATCCCCGCGTTCCTACCCGCCGACCAGGTGTCGACCGCCCGTGCCGACGCCGACGCGCACCGGGCGGTGCGCGGGCAGCTCGAGCAGATACTCAGCGACCTCGGTGTCCAGCCCGTCTCGGCCCAGCCCGCGTACCAGACACCGAAGCCGGTCGTCGACGGGCCGTCCGCGGCGGCGCTCGCGGTCGTCGCGGAGACCGACGCGCTGGCGGCCTGGCGCTCGGTGGTGGAGCGCACCAGCGATCGCTCGCTGCGCCAGGCCGCGCTCGACGTCCTCACGAAGGGCACGCTGCGCTGCGCGGTGTGGCGCACGGTCGTGAAGGACCCACCCGCGATCCTGGTCTTCCCGGGCAGCGCCTGACGTCCGGGGCCGGTCGAGCCGTCAGCCGGTGAGGGCGTCGAGGGCCCGGTCGCGGTCGGCGTCGGTGTTGTAGAGGTGGAACCCCACGCGCGCGGCTCCGGCGCGTCCGCTCGCCACCACCCCGGCCGCGGTCAGGCGGTCCATCGCCCCGGCCGTACGGACGGCGACGATCGCGGATCCCGCGGGCTCCATCCCGAGGGCGGCCCGGAACCCGTCCGCGAGGCCCACGCAGTGGGCGTGCACGGCCGCGCGGTCCAGCCCGGCGAGCCATGGCAGGGCGACAGCCGCTCCTGCGTGGCAGTACCAGGCAGGCGACGTGTCGAGGGACCGGGCGTCGGCAGCCAGCTGCAGCGGCAGCCCGTAGATGCTCCCCCACCGGTCGGCCGCGGCGTACCAGCCGGCCTGGTGCGGCACGACCTCGACTCCGGGAGCGATGGCCATCCACGCCACCCCGCGCGGGGTGAGCAGCCACTTGTAGGCAGCGGCGACCACGACGTCGGCCCAGCCGAGGTCGGCATCGAACCAGCCGAGCGCCTGGGTGGCGTCCAGCACCACCCTCGTGCCTCCCGCCTGAGCGGCCCGCAGGGCGTCGAGGTCGACCACGCGACCGTCGGCGGACTGCACGACGCTCACCGCGACGAGGTCGTACTCGCCTGCCAGGTCCCCCAGCTTCTCGAGCTCGGCCTCCGTGACGGTCACACCGCGTGCAGCCTGGGCCGCGAAAGGCCAGCTCACGCTCGTGAACTCGCCCGATGCGACGAGCACCCTGGTTCGGTCGGGAACACTCGCGGCGATCAGCCCGACCAGCTGCGACACCGCCGAGCCGATCGCCACCCGGCCCGCATCCACCCCGACGAGCTTGCCGAAGGCGGCACGGGCGATCTCCACGGACTCGTCGTAGTCGCCCGGCCGCCCGCCACCGGTGCGCCACCCCCGGATCGCGGACTCGACGATGTCGGCGATCGCCGCTGAGGGGACCCCGATGCTGGCGGTGTTGAGGTAGCCGGAGGGGACATCGAACTGCTGACCGAAGGCGCTGCGCATGGACAAGGACACTACGAGCATGGACAGCCAGCTGATCGAGATCAGGACCGGCGGCCGGGAGGCCGTGGTGGATCTGACCGACGAGATCGCCACCTTCCTGCGTTCCGTCGACGCCCGGGAGGGCCTGCTGAACGTGTGGGTCCCGCACGCCACCGCCGGCCTCGCGGTGATCGAGACCGGCGCCGGCAGCGACACCGACCTGCTCGCCGCGCTGCGCGAACTACTTCCCGCCGACGACCGCTGGCGGCACCGGCACGGCAGCCCCGGCCACGGCCGCGACCACGTCCTGCCCGCGATCGTCGCGCCGTCGATGTCCGTCCCGGTGCTCGACGGACGCGCCGCCCTCGGGACCTGGCAGTCGGTGTGCCTCGTGGACACCAACGGCGACAACCCCGTGCGCTCGGTCAGGCTGTCGTTCCTCACCGGATGAGCCGAAAGGCGTACAACTACCCTTGATCCGTGACGACGACCGGTGGAGCCCACCCGCCGCAGCCTGGGCCTGACGACCAGCGACCGAGCGGGGCGACCGCGCCGCCGGAGCCCGGTTCACGCAGCGGCTCCCCGGACCCGACGCCGGACCCGGCACCCGAGACCGGGCCGGAGGCCGTGCCGGAGACGGGGCCCCAGCCCGTTTCCGAGACCGGACCCCAACCGGTCGCTGAGACCGCGCCCTACCCCGTCCCGGAGACCGGGCCCCAGCCCCTCCCCGAGACCGGGCCACCCGTCCCCGACGCGGCGTCCGGGGCCAAGCCCGGATCCGGGCAGGGCGGCACGGGAGACAGCACGGTCTGGATCGAGCCGTCGCAGGCCGCGCCGGAGACGTCGCCGTGGGGTATGCCCGCCGTCGACGCACCACCGCCGCCCGCCGACGCCAGAGCCTGGGGACCGCCCACCCCGCCCGCGCCGTGGGGTCCCGCGCCGCCTCCTCCCGGACCGGCGGGGCAATCGTGGCCCGGCGGTCCCGGCGCCGGGCCGTCGCCGTGGGCGGGGCCGGCTTCGGGCCGGCCCGCGGGATCGTGGCAGCCGCCGGCGCCGGGACAGCAGCCCTGGTCCGGTCAGCAGCCGTGGTCCGAGCCCGCGCCTGCGGCACCGCCCGCCGGTGTGGCCCGCCGCAACCGCACCACGGTGGTCGCGATGATCGCTGTGGGCGCGCTCGTGCTCGCCGGACTCGGCGTCGCCGGCTACCTGCTGCTCAAACCGGGCGGCACCGCGGCGGCGGGGCCGATGACCCCGATCCAGACGCCCACCCTCAGCTACGCCGTGCCCACGGACTGGACACAGGGTGGTGACCCGCTGACGAACCCGTTCGGGCTGACCTTCGCCGGCGTGGCCAGAGGCCCCGAGTACGAGTGCGCCGGCCGGTCCTTCGTCCGCGGGATCGTCGCGAGCGCAGTGCTGCCGGGAACGGCCTCGCTCACCTCCTTGCCCGCGCTCGCGCAGGGCCTGGCGCAGGCCCTCTACACGCCACCGGACGGCTCGCGCCCGGACGTCAGCGCGAGCAACGCGCAGACCGTCGACGTCGGTGGAATCCAGGGCAACCTCGTGGAGGCCACGGCGCACACGGCCACGGACGACGGATGCCTCGCGACCGAGGGCACGGTTCTCGTGCTCGCCGTGCCGACCTCCGGGCCGGACGGGCGGCCCGCGATGGCGCTGCTCGTGGTGAACGGGGACGACGCGGGTGGGCCGCCCGACGCTCCCCCGTCACCGTCCCGTGCAGCGCTCGACGCGATCGTGGCGAGCGCCCGCCCCACCACCATCTGACCGGCCACCCGGTCGGCCAGCGGCAGGGCCGACCGGGGTCAGCGCACCCCGGGCGGCGCCTCGAACAGGAACGTCCGCCCACCCAGCCGCACCCGCGTGCCCGGCACCAGCCACCGTGACTGCCGGGCCGGGAGCGGCGTCCACGCCGACTCGCCCGGGCCGGCCACGAACGTGCCGTTGCGGGATCCGGAGTCGACGAGCAGCACGTCCCAGCCGTTGAGGCGGATCTCGGCGTGCACCCGTGACACCGCGCCGGACGGGTCCTCGATGAGAAGCGAACGCAACGATCCTGCGCGCACCCGTGGATCGGCTTCCGGCATCCGGCCCACGAGATGGTCGGCATCGACCGTGTGCGTGACCCCGTCGTCGAAGATCAGCATGCCCAGCGGCGGACGCGGGCCGGACACCAGCTCGCCACCGCCCTCCTCGACCCGGGAGCCGCACGACGGACAGAACTGCGCCCGCGGGTCGTTGAGGTGGCCGCGCGGGCACAGATGGCCCCGGACCTGCGGTGTCTCGCTCGAATCGGAGTCGGCCGCGGCCGCGTCCCCGCTCGGGACGCTGACCGTGGCGGCCTCGGCGGACGGCACGCCGACGGGGGCCGGCTCGGCCCCCTGCGGTCGTGCCGGATCCGCCGGCACGACGCCGAGCACGCGTTCGGCCCGCAGCTGGGTCTGGGTCGTCGAGCCGGGGGCCACGGCCGGCCCTGCCTGAGCGGGCGCGCCTCCCCCCGCCTTCTGCGCGGCCGCTGAGTCCTCGGCTTCGGGCCGGCCGTGCCGCGGTCGTCCCTGCCGTGAGGGAGCGGCGGCTTCGGCGATGTCGGTGTTGCTCGCGAACCACTGGTCGGACTCGGGCTGTGTCGACTCGGCCCCGCCTGCGGCGGTGCGGCGGCGCGGGAGGTCGGCAAGGGGGTGTACGGATCCCACGCTGGTCTCGTCGATCGCCGGGGTGGCGGCACCACCGGCGGTGTCGCGCGGCACCAACCGGGCCACGACGGCGACTCCGCCTCCCGAACCGGCCTCTGCCCCGGCCGGGTCACGCACGTCCGCCGGAGCACCGGACCCGCCGTCGGTGGGACTCCGATCGGCCCGTCCCTGGTCGGCACGGCCGTCACCGGACCGGCCCGGATCAGCGTTCCGGAGGTCAGCACCGTGCATGTCGGCACTCCGGATATCAGCACTGCGCGGACCGCCGCCGGAGCTACCGCGCCGCGCCTCGGCCTTGCCGGTGGACCCGTTGCGGCCCGACGGGCCTCGGCCCGCTTCGCCGCGGTCGGCGCCGGGCGCACCCCGCTCCGCACGGTCTCCTTCTCCACCGCGCTGCGCGGCGGGGCCCGAGCCGGTGCGGGCCGATGCGGCGCCCGTTGCAGTGCCGCCCGACCCCGTCCGGCCCGTGTCGCCGCCGCGCGTGACACGACCGGTGTCGGTCCGGCCAGGCGGAGGGCTCTGCTTCGCCGGCTTCGAGTCGGCACCGTTCACGCCGGCTCCGGTCGAGCCGGTACCGCCCGCCCCGGCGCCGGTCGACCCGATCCGGTTCGCCCCGGCACCGTTCGTCCCGGCACCGTTGGTCCCGGCACCGTTGGTCCCGGCACCGTTGGTCCCGTTGACCGCCGCACCGTTCGCTGCAGCACCGTTGGCCGCAGCACCATTCGCTCCGGCACCGTTCGCCGCACGGTTCGCGCCCGAGCCGTTGGCTCCGGCACCGGTCGAGCCGGCCCAGTTCACCCCGGCATCGATCGAACCGGCGCCGGTCGACCCCGTGCGGTTCGCGCCGGCGCCGTTCGCACCGGCACGGTTCGAGCCGGCACCTGGCGAACTCACGCGGCCCGATCCGGCGCTTCTCGGCTCGCCGCCGCCTGCGCGGCCCGCATCGGCACCATCGGGGGCGACGGGACCGGAGTCGTCAGCGGGCCGGGAATCAGCGCGTGCGGCGGCGGGAGAGGTCGAATCCGCTCCCGTACGGGCTCCGCGCTCATCGATCCCGGGCGTGGCTGCCGGCTCGCCGGCATCGGCGGCAGCGCCACCTGGCGCACCGCCGTCCGGAGCAGCGTCGCCGGCAGTGCCCCGCCCCTTCCCGAGGCCGCCCGACCCGCTGCGGGCCGATGCTCGTGCCTGCGCTTCGGTCGCGCCCGAGCGGACGGTGCGGCCGGACTGGCCGCGCTCGCGCTCCTCCCTGCGGGGGTCGGCCTCGACCACCGGTCGCAGGGCACTCCTGCCCGCCGCGGCCTCCGTGGCCGCGGCGCGGCGGTCCTCGGCAGGCGGGGCCGAACCGCTCAGGCTCGTCGTAGCGGGATCGCGCACCTCGCCGCCGGACGTGTCGCGTTCGGACTCGCGGCCTGCGGAACCGAGCCGCGCCGCTTCGTTCTCGACGGACGCCGCGCCCGGTGGACCACTGTCATCGGCTCGTCCGCCATCGGAGTCGTCGCGGCTCGCCCCCTCGTCGGCGCCACCCCGTTCCGGAGGCTCGAAGTCGCGGCTCCCGACCGCTCGCAGCACGGACCCGTTGGCGCCGAGGCCACCCCGGCTCGCACCGGAACGCCCCGTCCGTCCGCGACGGGTGCCGGACGGGCCACTCGACCGGTCGGGACCGGTGCGCCGGGTGGTGGGCCACCCCGCACCGCTCAGCCCGGAACTCGTGCGTCCGCCGGCGGAACCGTTGCCGCTGGATCGGCTGTCGCCCAGGTCGCCGCCGAGGATGTCACCGCCCGACGGGTCACCGCTCAGGACGTCGCCGACCATGGCGTCGCGGCCGCCGAGCACCCCCCGCCAGATCGGGCTGTCCTCGGCGATGCCGTCGACGGGCTGCCGCACCGTCGGACGGCTCGTGGCGAGCGGCCCGGTGTCGGTCATGCTCCACGGGGAACGCTCCAGCTCTCCCGGGACGTCCACGAGGTCGGGCCACGTGGGCTCGGGCGTGCGCCGCTGGGCGATCTCCTCCGCCTTGTCACCACCCGAGTTGCGCCGGACCTGCACCAGCACCGCACCGGCGCCCGGCACGACGCCGGAGCGCAGGTCGTGGACGCCGTCCACCAGGTCGGCCGGGACGGGGCTGCCCTCGAGCACCAGCACACCCGGGGTGTCCTGTCGCGACAGCAGCCGGTCGGTCCAGGTGGCGGCGTCGGCGCCGGACAGCTCGATCCCGCTGCCGGGGACGATCAGCCCGACCGAGCCGAACAGGAACACCGCCCACTGGTCGCCGCTGATCGCGACGGTGCCGAACCTCAGGCCCGAGCCCGGCGCGTCGGGGCCGCCGAGCCACATCGCCAGACGCCGGGCCACGGTGCGCCCGGGATCAGGACCCGCAGTGGACGCGCACACGTCCAAGAGGCGGCGCAGTACGGCGCGGTCCTCGCACTCGGCTACGCAGATCAGGCCGGGCCAGCGTCCGACCACCCCGCCACCGGGCACCACGGCGGCCCGTAGCGCGTCGAACTCCATTCGGGTCTACCTCCTCCCGCGGAACCGCCGGGCACACGATCTGCCGACGGCGAGGAGCACGGCACAGGTCCGGATCCGAGCGTCACGCGCGGGGAGCGCCGCTGGACCGTCGTGCCGCAGCCTCGCGTCCGCTGCATCGCGCACCGGCAGACCGCGTTCACGGCGACGCGGGGGATCAGGGTTGCTCACGCATACCCGTCCTCTCGCACCGCCCGACGTCACACGGGCACAGAAGATCATGTGAAGCGCCGACCCGCCAGAGTCGATCGCTACTGCTTTCGCACCAGATCGGCGAGTTGTTCCACTGCGCCGTTCAGCGGTATCTCGATTCGGTCACCGCTGCGTCTGTCCTTCACCTCGACGACCCCGTTCGCCAGTCCGCGACCCACGACGACGATGGTCGGGATGCCGATCAGCTCGGCGTCGGCGAACTTGACCCCGGGCGACGCCTTGCGGTCGTCGAGCACGACGCGCAGGCCCGCCGCTTCGAGATCGGCGGCCAACTGCTCGCCGCCTGCCACGATCTCGTCGGTCTTCCCGGCGATGACGACGTGCACGTCCGCCGGGGCTACACCGCGCGGCCAGATCAGGCCCGACTCGTCGTAGCTCTGCTCCGCGATGACCGCCACGAGCCGGGAGACACCGACCCCGTAGGAGCCCATCGTGATCCGCACGGGCTTGCCGTCGGGCCCGAGGGCATCGAGGCCGGCTGCGTCGGCGTACTTGCGGCCGAGCTGGAACACGTGCCCGATCTCGATGCCACGGGCCGCCTCCAGCGGGCCCGAGCCGTCGGGAGCGGGGTCGCCCTCGCGCACCTCGGCCGCCTCGACCGTGCCGTCAGGGGTGAAGTCACGCCCGCACACGAGGTCGACGACGTGGTGGTCGACCTTGTCCGCGCCGGTGACCCACGCCGTGCCGGGAACGATCCGGGGGTCGACCAGGTAGCGCACACCGTTGGCGGCCAGCGCTCCCGGCCCGATGTAGCCCTTGACCAGGAAGGGGTGCTTCGCGAAGTCGGACTCATCGAGCAGCGCCACCTCGGCGGGTTCGAGCGAGGCCTCCAGCCGCTTCATGTCGACCTCGCGGTCGCCCGGCACGCCCACCCCGAGCAGGGTCCACTCGGCCGAGCCCGGACGCCGCGTCTTGACCAGCACGTTCTTGAGCGTGTCGGCCGCGGTGAAGGTGCGGCCCAGACCGGCGTTGTTGAGGAACGCCACGAGCGTCTCGATCGTGGGGGTGTCGGGCGTGTGGTGGGCCTGCGCCGCGGGCAGCCCCTCGATCGGCCGGGCGGGAGGCGCGGGCGTGGTGACGGCCTCGACGTTGGCCGCGTACCCACCGGGGCTGCTGACGAACGTGTCCTCGCCGGTGGGCGCAATCGCCAGGAACTCCTCGGAGGCCGAACCGCCCATCGCCCCGGACGTGGCCTTCACGATGACGTACTTCAGCCCGAGCCGGTCGAAGATCCGGACGTAGGCGGCGCGATGCAGCCGGTAGGACTCGGCGAGGCCCTCGTCGGTGAGGTCGAAGGAGTAGGAGTCCTTCATCAGGAACTCGCGGCCGCGCAGGATGCCCGCGCGCGGACGCGCCTCGTCCCGGTACTTGTTCTGGATCTGGTAGAGCATCACCGGGTAGTCCTTGTAGGACGAGTACTCGCCCTTGACCAGCTGGGTGAAGAGCTCTTCGTGCGTGGGGCCGAGGAGGTAGTCGTTGCCCCTGCGGTCCTTGAGCCGGAACAGGTTGGGGCCGTACTCGGTCCAGCGGCCCGTGGCCTCGTAGGGCTCGCGCGGCAGCAGCGCCGGGAAGTGGATCTCCTGGGCGCCGATGGCGTCCATCTCCTCGCGCACCACCTGCTCGATCGCGCGCAGCACCTTCAGCCCGAGCGGCAGCCAGGAGTAGATCCCCGGCGCAACGCGTCGGACGTAGCCGGCGCGGACGAGCAGCTTGTGGCTCGGCACTTCCGCGTCGGCCGGGTCCTCGCGCAGGGTCCGCAGGAACAGCGACGACATCCGGGTCAACACCTGGGAAAGGGTAGCGACGACCCACGGCCCGAGTGCTTCCGGCGTCCCCCGTCCCGCCGTCGCGACACGCCCAGGCCGTGCCTGCGGGCTCTCAGCCGGCCAGCAGGTGCCGGTTCACCGCGCGGACCTCCTCCGCGAGCTCCGGCACCTCGACGACCTCCAGGCCCGCCGCACGCAGCAGCTCCGCGCCCTCGCAGTCGACGAAGATGGTCGGCTCCCGCCAGGCGAAGACCACCCGCTCCACTCCCGCGGCCAGGATCAACTCGGTGCAGGTCCGCGGGCGGGACGCCCGGACGCTGCACGGTTCGAGCGAGCTGTAGACGGTGGTGCCGGGCGGGGCCTGCCAGCCGCGGCCGAGTGAGGCGAGGGCGGCCTCCTCGGCGTGGTCGTGGGAGTCGTGCATCCGCGACCAGCCCTCGGCGAGCACGGTGCCGTCCCCGGCCACCACGAGCGCGCCGACCGAGAAGGCCGTGGCCGACGGCGGGCTCCGGTGCGCCAGCTCGATGGCCCGCGTGAGCAACGCGCAGTCGTCGAGGTCACTCACGACTGCCCTCCAGCACGTAGTGCAGCAGTACCTGGTCGCCGATCGGGCGCGCCTCGGCGAGCCGCATGCGATGCGCACTGTCGTGCGGGAACCGCGCAGGGCCGACGAACCGCGGGGCATCGGCGTCGCCGACGAAGAAGGGGGCGACGACCAGATGCAGCTCGTCGACCACGCCCGCGCTGAGGAAGAGCGTGTGCATCGTCGTGCCGCCCTCGACGAGCAGCCGGCGCACCCCGCGCGCGGCAAGGTCCTCGAGCACGCGGTGCAGGTCGAGGGGGTCGCCCGCCCCCACCACGTCGGCCACGGGCGCCAATCGATCGGTGGCCTGCGCCAGCCCGCTCGACGGCACGTAGACGACACGGCCCGTGTCGCCTGTCGTGAACACCCGCGCTTCCGGGTCGAGGTCGCCCCGGCTGCTGATCACGACCTTGAGCAGCTGCGGCGGCCTGCCCGCCGCGACACGCGCGGCGACCCGCTCCTGCGAGCGGACCAGCAGGCGCGGGTCGTCCCGGCGGACCGTCGTGGCGCCCACCAGAATCGCGTCCACACTCGCCCGCACCTCGTCGACGCGGTCCCAGTCGGCGTCGTCGGATAGCACGAGACGCTGGGGCGACGCGTCGTCGATGCAGCCGTCCACCGACATCGCGGCGGACAGCAGGACGGTCGGACGGTCGCGCACGAACCGATCCTGCCGGACCCGGCCACAGAGCTTCGACCGCCAGTGGGCAATGGCACCGTGGGTGTCGTCCCGGTTCCGCGAGAAGCCCACTCCTCCGCCACGGAACCGCAGGTCACACGCCCGGAACGGCCACGCGAAGGGCCAGAACCTTCGCCTCACGGGAATGGCGCCGATCCCGTTCATGAAATCCGGGCGCCGTGCACAGAAAGAGGGTCCGCCGGTCCGCGCCGCCCAGCGCGCACGCGTAGACGCCCGTCCCCGGCTCCACCACCTGCACGACCTCACCGCCCTCGCGCACCCGGATGGCGCGGTTGCCCGCTGGGTCCGCCATCCAGATCGCGCCTTCGGCGTCGGCGCAGATGCCGTCGGGCGCGACACGGCCGCGCGCGGGATCCCACGCCGCCCAGTCACGGCGCGGGCCGAGCGTGCCGTCGGGCGCGATGTCGAAGGCGCTCAGCCGGTTGCCGTTCGTCTCGCCCACCACGAGCACGTCCCCGATGACCACCGATCCGTTGGGGAACTTCAAACCCTCGGTGGCGACGGTCGTCGTCCCGTCGGGGTCGACCCTCACGAGCGGAGCCGGACGCGCCTGCTCCCCCGCCATCAGGTCGTAGCCGAAGTTCCCGACGTAGGCGCGCCCCTGCGGGTCGACGACCATGTCGTTGCACCAGCCGGTGGCGATGTCGGACAGGTCGGCGTGCTCGACAAGGGTGCCGTCGAGCTCACGGCGCAACACCCGCCGGTCGCGCATCGACACCACCAGCAGGCGTCCGTCTGGCAGCCAGCCGGTGCCGGACGCGCCGTTCGGCACCTCCGCCTCCACGCGAGGCTCCCCCGGCGGGTCGACGGACACCACGACCCCCAGGAAGAAGTCGGAGAGCCAGAGCCGCCCGTCGTGCCAGCGCGGGCCCTCCAGGAAGGCGTACTTCTCCACCACGACCGAGAGATCGACAGACATGAGGTAGTCCTAGCCCCGGCCACGGGGAACGACCATGGCGCGCGCCACAGAACTCACCCCCCGCGCCTTCCGCGTTTCCACTACCGGATCGCGTGCTCCATCAACTCCGTGACGAGCGACCCCACGGTCAGCGACTCGATGAGGAACCCGTCGTGGCCGTACGGCGAGTCGATGAGGCGCAGCGGGTCGGCACCCGGGATACCGGCGGCGAGCTCTGCCTGCTGCTCGGGCGGGTACAACCGGTCGGAGCTGATCGCGGCGACGAGCGTGCGGGCCCTCACCCGCGCGAGGCCGCCCGCCACACCACCGCGGCCGCGGCCCACGTCGTGGGCGTTCATCATCTCGGTGAGCCGCACGTAGGACGCCGCGTCGAAGCGCCACACCAGCTTGGCCGCGTGGTGGTCCAGGTAGGACTCCACCGCGTAGCGGCCGCCGTCGAACGGGTTCTCGTCGTCCTGGGCCCGGCGACCGAAGCGCTCACCCAGCTCATAGGCACTGCGGTAGCTCAGGTGCGCCATCCGGCGCGCGATCCCCAGCCCCACGTGCGGGCCCTGCCCGGGCGGGGCGTGGTGGTAGTCGCCGCCACGCCATCCGGGGTCGCTGCGAATGGCGGCGAGCTGCGGAGCCGCCCAGCCGATCTGGTCGGCCGTGGTGGCCGCGGGACTCGCCACCAGGAAGAGCCGGTCCACGCGGTCGGGCTCGGTGGCCGCCCACTCGAGCGCGCGCATGCCGCCCATCGACCCGCCGACGACGCAGGCCCACCGCTCCACACCAAGGGCGTCCGCGAGGACGGTCTCGGCCGCCACGGAGTCGCGGGCCGTCACCAGCGGGAAGCGGCTCCCCCACGGCCGTCCGTCGGGGGCCGTCGAGGCGGGGCCGGTGCTGCCCTGGCAGCCGCCGATGACGTTGGGCGCCACCACGAACCAGTCGGCGGGGTCCAGGGCGCGCCCGGCCCCGATGAGCCCCTCCCACCATCCGGCGGTCGGGTGGCCCTCCTGGGCGGGGCCGCTGACGTGGCTGTCGCCGGTGAGCGCGTGCAGCACCAGTACGGCATTGGACGCGTCCGCGTTGAGGGTGCCCCACGTCTCGTACGCGATCCGGACGCCGGGCAGCTCGCCGCCCGCCTCCAAGCGCAGCGGCCTGGGTAGCTCCACCCACTGACGGCGTCCGGGATGATCCCCCTCCCGCCACGCACCCGTGGCGGGAGGAAGCTCGGTCTCTACTACAGTCACGGCCCGTCCTCGCTGACGCTCGTCCCGGCCGTGCCTGGGAGTGCTGCGTTGAACGGTGCCCTCGCGAGCTCGGCCACTCCTCCGCTCAAGCTCCCTTGGCCGCGCGGAAGCCCGCGTCGAGGTCGGCCTTGAGGTCCTCGATGCCCTCCAGGCCGACCGAGAGGCGCACCAACCCAGGCGTCACACCGGTCGCGAGCTGCTCCTCACCGGAGAGCTGGCTGTGGGTGGTGCTGGCGGGGTGGATCACCAGGCTGCGGACGTCGCCGATGTTGGCGAGGTGGCTGTGCAGCTCCAGCGCGTCGACGAACCTGCGCCCGGCCTCCACACCACCCTGGATGTCGAACGCCACCACGGCGCCCGCGCCGCGCGGCAGGTACCGCTGCCCGGCCTCGTACCACGGGCTCGACGGCAGCCCGGCGTAGTAGACCTTCTCCACCTCGTCGCGCTGCTCCAGCCACTGGGCCAGCGCCTGCGCGTTCTGCACGTGGCGCTCCATCCGCAGCGACAGCGTCTCGATGCCCTGGATGAGCAGGAAGCTGTTCTGCGGGGAGATCGCCGGGCCGAGGTCACGCAGCAGCTGGACGCGCAGCTTGATGATGTAGGACTGCGGGCCGAGCGCGTCCCAGTAGTTCAGGCCGTGGTAGCTCGGGTCGGGGGTGGTCAGTCCGGGGTAGCGCTCGGCGTGGTCACCCCAGGCGAACTTCCCGGAGTCGACGACGATGCCGCCGATCGCTGTGCCGTGGCCACCCAGGAACTTGGTGGCCGAGTGCACCACGATGTCCGCGCCGTGCTCGATCGGACGCAGCAGGTAGGGCGTGGGCACCGTGTTGTCGACGACCAGCGGCACGCCCACCTCGTGCGCCGTGTCCGCCACGCCCCGGACGTCCAGGACGTTGCCGCGGGGGTTGCCCAGCGTCTCGGCGTAGAAGGCCTTCGTGTTGGGCCGCACGGCGGCGCGCCACGCGTCGAGGTCGTCGGGGTTCTCGACGAACGAGACCTCGATGCCGAGCTTCGGGAACGTGTAGTGGAACAGGTTGTAGGTGCCGCCGTACAGCGAGGCGCTGGAGACGATGTGGTCGCCTGCCTCCGCGATGTTCAGCAGCGCGAGCGTCTGCGCGGCCTGCCCGGACGCGAAGGCGACGGCGGCGATGCCGCCCTCGAGCGCCGCGACGCGCTGCTCGAGCACGTCCTGCGTGGGGTTCATGATCCGCGTGTAGATGTTGCCGAGCTCGGTGAGCCCGAAGAGTGCGGCGGCGTGCTCGGTGTCGCGGAAGGTGTAGGACGTGGTCTGGTAGATCGGGGTCGCGCGCGCACCGGTGGTGGGGTCGGCCGTGGCGCCGGCGTGCACCTGCTTGGTCTCGAAGGACCACGCGGCCGTCGGGTCAGGGGTGTCGGACACAGTTCTCTCCCTTGAGATCGGGTGATGTCGAGACAGCGGCCGAGGGCCGCCGGAGGGCCGAGTCAGCGGCCGCGACAGGCCGTGCTCGTGACCCGCATGTAGTCGACATGCCGGCGCGCCACGAGGCAGATCACGCGGTGGACCGTAACGGGGAGGTCATCTGCGCACAACCTGTCACCCATGGGCCACTCGACCGGGTGACCTGGGCCACTACCGATGATCGGAACTTCCGACACTGGTTTCTCCCCTTCGACGATGTCACTCATGAGCGGGTCGCCTGCGCTCTGCCCGAGGGGCCCGGACACAGCCGGACCGTGGTTGACGGAGCCGAGGTGCGGCCCGCCGTGGGCGCTCGTTGCGGAGGACCTGTTCGTGGCATGTAGACGAGACCGGATGGCAGTGGTGTGACAGGTTTGGCGCTCGGTCGATGTGTCACGCCGTGGCGCGGGGCTGAGCACCGGCGCATGTACCGCAGCTCGACGCGGCCTTCGGCCCCTCGGCGGGCAGCTCACGGGGATGCCGGCGGGCCCGCGCTAGCCTCGAAGGCGTGCTCGTCCTGCTGCCCCCGTCGGAGACCAAGGTCAACGGCGGCGAAGGTCCGCCGCTGCGGCTGGACGCGCTCTCGCACCCCGAGCTCGACCCGGTGCGCAAGGAACTGGTGAACGAGCTCGTCGACCTGGCCGGGGACGTGGCGGCGAGCCGTGACGCGCTGGGTCTCTCGCCCAAGCAGGACGCCGAGGTGGCCCGCAACGCGGCGATCTTCGACTCCCCGACGATGCCCGCGCTGCACCGCTACACCGGCGTGCTCTACGACGCACTCGACGTCCGGTCGCTGCGCGGCGCCGCGGCCGAGCGGGCCAGGGCGCGCCTGGCCGTCGGGTCGGCGCTCTTCGGGCTGCTCCACGCGGACGACCCGGTGCCGGCCTACCGGCTCTCCGCAGGCTCCGCGCTGCCCGACCGGCCCAGCCTCGCCGCCCGCTGGAAGCCGGTGCTGGAGCCGGTGCTGGCCGGGATCGCCGCCGACGAGCTGGTCGTCGACCTCCGGTCGGGCTCCTACGCCGCGCTGGGGCGGGTGCCCGGAGCGGTCACGGTCACCGTCCTGGCCGAGCGCCCCGACGGCTCCCGCAGCGTGGTGAGCCACTTCAACAAGGCACACAAGGGCAGGCTCGCCCGGCTGCTCGCCGGCACCCGCGCCGAACCCACCGACGCCGCCGCGGTGGCGACCATCGCCCGACGTGCGGGGATGCAGGTGGAACGCGTGGGCACGCACGCCCTGGAGATCATCCTCCCGGCCTGACCAGGCGAGTTCCACCCGCGACATGGACACCTGTCGCCGTTCGAACGGGCCGCCGTTCCGCGTGGTGTGTCCATGTCGCGGGGCCGCCGCCGGAAAACGCGTTGCATGGTCACTCCGGCTTGCGACATCGTTCTTCCGAGCCGTGGGAGTACGGCACCGGGAACAGGAGGAGGTGCGTCATGTCGATCGCTGTCGTGGACGTGGCCCGCCACCGTCCGATCCCCGCCCCGCGCTGACACCTGCCCGCGGGGCGCCTGTTCCCAGGAGACCCCGCGTTGCGCGACCCCGAGCAGTTCACCGAGCCATCCCGCAAGCGGCGCCGCCGCCGCTTCGACGACGAGATCGACACCCGTGCCCGTCGTGGCGCCCCCACCGAACTCACCGATATCTCCGCGCTCGACGAGCGCCACGGCATCGATCCCGACGGGCCACCCGAGGGCGACCGCTGGTCCACGTGGGACGGCGCCGAGCACGGCCCCGAGCCCCTGCCGGCGTGGGTGATCACCGAACACGCCGCGGTCGACACCGAGCTCGGCGTGCTCAAGACAGGCAAGGAGGCCGACGTCCACCTCGTCGAGCGCGCCGTGCCGGGCACCGGCCGTCGCACGCTGCTGGCGGCGAAGCGGTACCGCTCGGCCGAGCACCGCCTGTTCCACCGCGACGCCGGCTACCTGGAGGGCAGGCGCGTCCGCCGCTCCCGCGAGATGCGGGCGATGGCCAACCGCACCGGCTTCGGCCGCGACCTGCTGGCCGGCCAGTGGGCCGGTGCCGAGTTCGCCGCCCTCGGCCGGCTCTGGTCCGCAGGCGTGGCGGTGCCCTACCCCGTGCAGGTCGACGGCACGGAGCTGCTGCTGGAGTTCATCGGGACGGACGACGGGACGGCCGCGCCACGGCTCGCCCAGCTGCGGCCCGACCCGGAGCAGCTGTGTGATCTCTGGCACCAGCTGGTCGACGCGCTGCTCGGACTGACCCGCCACGGCCTCACCCACGGCGACCTGTCGGCGTACAACCTGCTGGTGCACGACGGCAGGCTGGTGCTCATCGACCTGCCGCAGGTCGTGGACGTGATCGGCAACCCGCAGGGACCCGCGTTCCTCGCGCGGGACGCGCAGCGGATGGCCGAATGGTTCATCGCGCACGGCCTATCGGCCGACGCCGGACCGGACACGCTGCTCGACGAGCTCCACGCCGAGCTGGGAATGCCACCGGCCGCGGGAACGTCGGACGGATAGGCCCGGCGGATCCGGGTCGGTCGGGTACTCAGCTAGGCTCGATCACGAGCGCCCGGCCGATCCGCTTCCCCATCGGGCGCACCCGCTTCACCCACCAGGGCGCGTTGCTGCGCCCGGGCTCGTCTCTGAGATCTCAGCCGCCGTCATCTCGGCGCTGCTTCTCCGTGCGACGTGCCACGTCCCGGAGGTTCGCTTGACATCCCCTTCCTCTCGCCGTGCCCAGTTCTCGGCGAACCCACGTTCCCGTCGCTCCGACGGTGGCCGTTCCCGCTCCCCTCGTGGACGTTCCCGCGCCCCCCAGGAGCGCCCCACCCTCGCCGCAGCACCGCCCGAGGTGCTCTGGACCGTCCCCGAGACGGGCATGCCGTCGTTCGCCGAGCTCGGCCTGCCCCAAGCCGTCGTCCAGGCGTTGACCGCGAACGGCTTCGTCGAGCCGTTCCCGATCCAGGCCGCGACCCTGCCCGACACGATCGCCGGGCGCGACCTGCTCGGCCGGGGCCAGACCGGCTCCGGCAAGACGCTCGCCTTCGGTCTCGCGCTGCTGTCCCGGCTCGCCGGTGGCCGTGCACAGGCCCGCCGTCCCCGCGGCCTGGTCCTGGTTCCCACCCGGGAGCTCGCCCAGCAGGTGGTGGACGCGCTGGTGCCGTTCGCGAAGGCGCTCGGCCTGTCCATCACGTCGGTGGTCGGCGGCCTGTCGTTCAACCGGCAGGCGGCCGAGTTGCAGCGCGGCATCGACCTGCTCGTCGCCACGCCCGGCCGGCTCACCGACCACACCACGCAGCGCACCTGCGACCTGTCGGACGTCACCGTCACGGCCATCGACGAGGCCGACCGGATGGCCGACATGGGCTTCCTGCCCCAGGTGCGCAAGATCCTCGACCGCACGCCGGCCGACGGGCAGCGGCTGCTGTTCTCCGCCACGCTCGACGGTGACGTGGGCGCGCTGGTGCGCGAGTACCTGACCGACCCGGTCACCCGCTCGATCGCCTCGGCCACCGCGCAGGTGGAGACGATGGAGCACCACGTCCTGCTGGTCGAGGCCGCCGACAAGCCGCGGGTCGTCGCCGAGATCGCCGCCCGTGACGGACGCACGATCCTCTTCGTGCGCACCAAGCACGGCGTCGACCGGCTCGTGCGGACGCTGCGGCGCGACGGCATCCACGCCGGCGCGCTGCACGGCGGCAAGGCGCAGAACGCCCGTAACCGCGCGATCGCCGACTTCAAGGACGGGAGCACCCCGGTGCTCGTGGCCACCGACGTGGCCGCACGCGGCATCCACATCGACGACGTCAGCCTCGTCGTCCACGTGGACCCGCCCACCGACCCGAAGGACTACCTGCACCGCGCGGGCCGCACGGCCCGGGCAGGCGACTCGGGCACCGTCGTCACGATGGTGACGGCAGCCGAGCGGCGTGACGTCGACCGGCTCACCCGGCTCGCCGGGGTCCGTGCCACCAACACCGAGGTCCGTCCGGGCGACGCGGCGCTGGTGCGGATCACCGGTGCCCGGCCGCCGTCTGGCGTGCCGATCGTCGAGCCGCCGAAGCCGAAGCAGAACCCTCGGGGCAGCGGCGGCGGCCGACGGCCACGGGGCGGCCCGGTCCGCACAGGGGCTGCCCGTTCGGGTGGCCGCGGACGCCGCGGCGACACGGCCGCCTGAACCCGCACCGATCACGAGGCGCAGCACCCCTCTCGGGGTGCTGCGCTTTCGTTTGTCGAGGCGACTCTCGGGAGAGACGCCCGTCAGCGGGCGCGGCGGCCACCCTGCTTCGCCGCGCGGCGAAGCTGCAGGATGCGCAGACCACCGGGGATCGCCACGAGCAGCAGGCCCGCGATCGCCGACAGCAGCAGCGCCACGCCGGAAGGCAGCGTGCCTGTCCAGACGAGGAAGTTGATCTGGATCGGCGCGTTGTTCTGCAGAACGAAGATCAGCAGGAACAGCAGCACCACCGCGGACAGGACCAGGCCCGTCCACCACCCGCCGGTGCGGGTGCGGGTGACCACCACGGTCGGCGCAGGGCCGGGGGTGGGGTCGGGGTCCGGCGTGAACGGCGCCGGGGTCGGCACCGTCGGTCCTTCCGGCTCCGGGACGCGGACCGGCCGCATCGCCGGGTTCGTGGGCGGGTCGGCGTGTGGGTCCTCCGGACCGACACTGCCGTGCAACGGGGATCCGGGACGTGCCGTCGCTCGCGTCGGGTCGTCCGCCAATCTGGTTACCTCGCTCCACTCACCTGTACGTTTCGTGCACGTTCGAGCGGAGTATCCCGCAAGGTCCGATATGTGGACCGGGCACGGTGCGGCGCGGTCACCGCCAACGACGCACCGTAGCGGTCAGCGGAAGGTCAGCGGCCGTCGCGGCGCATCGGCACATGGGCGACGCCGTCCCAGTTGTAGGCAGGGCCGGTGGGGCGGAACCCGTAGCCGACGTAGAAGTCGGCGAGGTGCTCCTGCGAGTCGAGCACGCATCCGTCGTCGCCCACCTCTGCCAGTGCCGCCTCCATCAGTCGCCGCCCGAGCCCTCGTCCACGGGCCGACTTGGCGGTGCACAGCCGTCCGATCCGGAAGTCAGCACCCCCCGGCTCCCTGAGCAGTCGCACGCAGCCGAGCACCGGCTCGGGTTGCCCGGAGCCGCCTAGCCAATAGTGGCGGGCGCCGTCCTCGAGGTCGCGTCCGTCGAGTTCGCTGTACGGGCACGCCTGTTCCACGACGAACACCTCGACCCGGAGCCGGAGGATGTCGTACAGGGTGCGGGGCTCGAGATCGGCCGCCCAACGTCGGTGCACAGTGGCCGCAATAGCCTCGCTGGTCATGCGAGTGTGCCTACCAGATCCGCCGGTGGTGCGCTGGGCAGGTCCCGAAGAGACCTCCGGGCACACCGATGTGTGCTGCGTTAACGGGCCGGGCACGCGTCGTCGACCACAGCTAACGTGTTGTCGTGCGCCACCACGATCTCGTCGTCATCGGCACCGGATCCGGCAACTCGATCATCGACAGCCGGTTCGACGATCTCGACGTCGCGCTCGTCGAGCACGGCGTGTTCGGTGGCACGTGCCTGAACGTCGGCTGCATCCCGACGAAGATGTACGTCTACCCGGCCGACGTGGCGGAGGCGGTGCGAACCGCGGGCCGCTACGGGATCGACGCGAACATCGACAAGGTTCGCTGGCGCGACATCCGCGACCGTATCTTCGGCCGGATCGACCCGATCTCGGCCGGCGGCCGGGAGTACCGGGTGCTGCGCTCCCCCAACGTCACGGTCTACGAGGGCCACGCCCGGTTCACGGGGCACAAGGAGCTCGCCGTGGCGCGCACCGACGGCTCCGGCACCGATGCCATCTCCGGCGACCGGGTCGTCATCGCCGCCGGAAGCCGGGCCGTCGTCCCGGACCCGATCGCCTCCTCCGGCGTCCCGTTCCACACGTCCGACACGGTGATGCGGATCGACGACCTGCCCGACCACGTCCTGATCGTCGGCAGCGGCTACATCGGCGCCGAGTTCGCGCACGTGTTCTCCGCTCTCGGAGCCCGCGTCTCGGTCGTCGGGCGCAGCGAGCAGCTGTTGCGCAGCCACGACGAGACCATCGCCGAGCGCTTCACGGCGGTCGCCCGCGAGAAGTGGGACGTCCACCTCGGCCACGAGGTCGCACGCGCGCGGAGCGGCGGCGACGGCGAGGTGGTGCTCGACCTCGCCAACGGCACCGTCCTGCGGGGCGACCTGCTGCTCGTCGCGACCGGGCGGGTGCCCAACGGCGACCGCCTCGACCTCGACCGCACGGGCGTGCCGACCCATCCCGACGGCCGGATCGTGGTCGACGACCAGCAGCGCACGCCGGTCGACGGGATCTTCGCGCTGGGTGACGCGAGCTCCCCCCACCAGCTCAAACACGTCGCGAACCACGAGTCGAAGGTGGTGGCGCACAACCTTCTGTATCCTGACGCACCACGGCGGACCGACCACCGTTTCGTGCCGTCGGCGGTCTTCACCGACCCCCAGATCGCCGCTGTCGGCCTCACCGAGGCCGAGGCCCGGGCCGCAGGCCACGACGTCGCCGTCAAGATCCAGGCCTACGGGGACGTCGCCTTCGGCTGGGCCATGGAGGACACCGTCGGCTTCTGCAAGGTGATCGCCGAGCGCGGCAGCGGCAGGCTGCTGGGCGCGCACGTGATGGGGGCCTACGCGGCCACGGTGATCCAGCCGCTGATCCAGGCGATGTCGTTCGGCCTCGGGGCGCGGGAGATGGCCACTGGTCAATACTGGATCCACCCCGCTCTGCCTGAAGTGGTGGAGAACGCACTGCTCGGTCTGGATCTGTAGGCGTTCACACCCGATCCGGGGTGCCGTCTGCCGGCGAATGCCTGGTAGACAACGTGGCAGTAAGGTCACCCTTCCTTCCTTCGAAACCCACGAGGTGCATGCCCATGACCGTTGCCGAGAGCCCAAGCCGACCAACCGGATCGGCCAAGCCGATCCTCGACGGCCGGCGCGGAGTGGCGCCGCAGATCGCGGTCTACGTGTTCGTGATCGTCCCGCTACTGGCGTTGATCGCTGCCATCCCGTTCGCGTGGGGTTGGGGGCTCGGCTGGACGGATGTCGTCCTCGCGGCCGTGTTCTATGTGATCAGCGGCCTCGGTATCACGGTCGGCTACCACCGGTACTTCACGCACGGATCGTTCAAGGCGAAACGGCCGCTGCGGATCGCCCTGGCCGTCGCCGGCAGCCTGGCGATGCAGGGCCCGGTGATCGACTGGGTTGCCGACCACCGCAGGCACCACGCGTTCTCCGACAAGGAGGGCGACCCGCACTCGCCGTGGCTCTTCGGCACGGGGCCGGGCGCGCTGGCCCGCGGGTTCTGGCACTCGCACATGGGGTGGCTGTTCGAGCGCGACCAGACCAACGAGGCGCGCTTCACTCCCGACCTGCTCGCCGACCGCGACATCGTCCGGGTCGACCGCCTGTTCGTCGCGTGGTCGACAGCCACGCTGCTCGCTCCGGCGCTGCTCGGCGGGCTCCTGACCTGGTCGTGGTGGGGCGCACTCACCGGCTTCTTCTGGGCCGGCCTGGTGCGCGTCGCGCTGCTGCACCACGTGACCTGGTCGATCAACTCCATCTGCCACATGATCGGCGACCAGCCGTTCGCCGCCCGCGACCACTCGCGCAACGTCTGGCCGCTGGCCGTGCTCAGCTTCGGTGAGTCGTGGCACAACCTGCACCACGCCGACCCCACGTGCGCCCGCCACGGCGTACAGCGCGGTCAGGTGGACATCTCCGCCCGGGTGATCCGGATCTTCGAGAAGCTGGGCTGGGCCCACTCCGTGCGCTGGCCCACCCCGCGCAGGCTGGAGAAGCTCGCCCGCTCCGCCGCCTGACCAGCCGGTCAGCTCGCGGGGCGCTCCTGCTCGATCCCGTCGCTGCCGCCCGTTCCGTTCGATCCCGCACCGGCGGGGTCGAACGGGACGGGCGGCGGGGTCTCGCCCCGGATCTCGGCCACCAGCTGCGTGACGTCGGCCATGATCGCGGCGGTGGCGCCGTCGAGGGCCGAACGCGTGCGCGGCCCGCCGACCCACGCGGAGAGGTCGACGGGAGGTCCGGCCACCACCGTCACGTTGCGCCGGGGCAGCAGCCGGGGACGCGCGGTGCCGGGCGGCAGCACGTCCTGCGTGCCCCAGTTGGCCACCGGGATCACCGGAGCGCCCGTGACCAGCGCGATCCGGCCGATCCCGTTCTTCGCCTTCATCGGCCAGCCGTCGGGGTCGGCGGTGTAGGTGGCCTCCGGGTAGAACGCCACGATCTCGCCGCGCTTGATGGCCGCGATCGCGTCGCGGTAGGCGTCGCCTGCCCTCGTCGAGGCGCGGTACACGGGGATGTGGCCACCCCTCCCGAGCACCGAGCGGACGATCGGCACCTTCCACAACTCCGACTTCGCGAGGAAGCGCGGCATCCGGCCGTGGGAGACGGTGAACGCGACGTTGAAGATCGGATCCGAGAACGACACGTGGTTGATGGCCAGCAGCGCTCCGCCCGTGCGCGGGAGGTGCTCGCCGCCCCGCCACGCGATCCGCGTGCCGAACATCGCGAACGGCCAGATCACAGCGATGGCGAGCCCGTACCAGAAACCCGCGCTGCGCCAGCGCCGGGAGAAGGTCAGCACGAGCTTCTGCCACTCCGTGAGCGGCCGTTCCGCCGTCATGTGTCCTCCTCGCACGGGTTCGCGTCCGTCCGGACGCCGATCCTGATCATTTCAGGCATCCGCCGGGCCGCGCCGCCGACGCCGGGGTACCCGTCGCGGTGCGGTGAGCGTCACAGGGGCCGGCGGAACTCAGGCGACGGTGCCCGCCACCGGGATCGCGCCGGGCAGGCCCGGCAGGCCGTCGAGGCTGCGTGCGTTCCGCTCCGCGTGGTAGCGCGCGATCCGCTCGTCGTCGCGGCTGCGCCACACGGCGTCGAGGGTCTCGCGCTCCTCCACCAGATCCATGCGGGGCACCGCGTAGCCGCAGGAGTCGGCCACCCTGGCCACGTCCACGACGATCACCGCTCGCAGGTACGGGCGCCGCTGCTCCCCTGCCTCGCCGAAGCCTGCCAGAACCTCGTCGAACCCGGGATCGCCGGGCGTGACCGCACGTCCGGTGCCGTGCAGGCGCACGATGCCGGGGCGGCCGTCGAACGCGCAGAACATCACACAGATCCGGCCGTTCTCCCGCAGGTGCGCAATGGTCTCCACGCCGCTGCCGGTGAGGTCCAGGTACGCGAAGGTGTGCTCGTCGACCATACGGAAGGTGCCCATGGTGCCCTTGGGCGAGAGGTTCACCAGCCCGTCCGCTTCCAGCGGTGCGGTGGCGACGAAGAAGACCGGCTGCTTCTCGATCCAGGCGGCCATCGTCGCATCGACGCCTTCGTAGACCTTCGCCATGATCCCGACACTACGGCCGTGACGGCCTGCGGACGAGCGGTTGTGAGCCACCCTCGCGTGTGCGGGCGTAATGACGCCCGGCCTTCGCACGGTTCCCGCATGCGTCCATGGAGCACCAGCGCCGCGTGCCGTTGCGCGACGTGTCGTGGAACCAGAGCACGCAGTTCGGGTGGGCGCAGCCCCGGACACGGTCGGGCCGCTCGGCGAGCAGGCGCAGGTGGTCGACGGCCGCATCCCAGGCCGCTCGCCAGTCCGGGTCGACCTCGACGAGCTCGCCGGGGCGCCCATCGGATCCGAGTACCGGCCGGCGGGTGCCGCGGGCGAGCACCGCGTTGAGCGGGCCGGGGTCGTTCTGTTCCAGCTGCGCCCGCAGAGCCGCCCTGACCTCCCGCAAAGCAGCCTCCGACCCACCGGCGTAGCCGTGCTCGGCGAGCCAGTCCGATGTCCCGTTCGGCTCGTCGAACAGGTCGCGGGGGACGCCGCCCTCGCTCCACAGGGTGTTCACCAGGTCGAGGGAGAGGGGCTCCCCGCGCAATGGCCGTTCCGTCACAGAGACAGCCTAACCCTCATTGCACCGTTGACAGGTAAGATCCGCCTGTCCAGCGATGGTCAGGGCAGCGTGAGGATCTCCGCGCCGGTGGCCGTGACCAGCACCGTGTGCTCGAACTGGGCGGTGTGGGCGCGGTCCTTGGTGACGACCGTCCAATCGTCGGGCCAGATGTCGTAGTCGATGGTGCCGAGCGTGATCATCGGCTCGATCGTGAAGGTCATGCCCGGCTCGAGGATCGTGTGCACGCTCGGCTCGTCGTAGTGCAGCACCACGAGGCCGCTGTGGAACGAACGGCCGATGCCGTGGCCGGTGAAGTCGCGCACCACGCCGTAGCCGAAGCGCTTGGCGTAGGACTCGATCACCCGGCCTACGACGTTGAGCTCGCGCCCCGGACGCACGGCCTTGATCGCCCGCATGGTGGCCTCACGGGTGCGCTCGACGAGGAGGCGGTCCTCCTCGGAGACCTCACCGGCGAGGAAGGTGGCGTTGGTGTCGCCGTGGACACCGCCGATGTAGGCGGTGACGTCGATGTTGACGATGTCCCCGTCCTCGATCACGGTGGAGTCGGGGATGCCGTGGCAGATCACCTCGTTGAGGCTGGTGCAGCACGACTTGGGGAAGCCCTTGTAGCCCAGCGTCGACGGGTAGGCCCCGTGGTCGATCAGGAACTCGTGCACCACCCGGTCGACCTCGTCGGTGGTGACACCCGGCGCCACCGCCTCGCCGCCGGCCTGCAGCGCCTGCGCGGCGATCCGGCTGGCCACACGCATGGCCTCGATCACGTCGGGTGTCTGCACCCATGGATCGTTGCTGCGGGACGGGCGGTCCTTGCCGACGTACTCCGGGCGCGGGATCTGAGCGGGTACGGGACGAGTCGGGGAGACGGTGCCAGGAGTCAGCAACGTGCGGGCGGGCATGGCCCCAGTCTAGGCGCCGTGCGGGCTGATCGGCCGCTCAGCGCACCGCGCGCTGATCGGCACGGTGGGACACCAGCAACGACAGCGCCCGCCAACCGATCAGCAGCACCGCGAGGGACACGACGGTGACCACCGCGAAGCTCAGCGGGAGCCGCCACGTGAAGGCGGCCCGCAGCAGGAGTCCGAGCACGGCCGTGCCGGCCAGCACCACCGCACCGGCCCGGAAACCGACCGGGTGGGCCCGCACTACCGGGGTGGCCCAGGACGCGACCAGACCGATCAGGAACGGGGCCGCGGTGGCGAGCAGACCCGACAGGCTCTCGGCCTCGGCGTGGCTGATCCGGCCGACAGCGGCGAAGACGACCACCGCGATCACATCGGCCGCGAACGCGAGCGCGGGGATCCGGCGGGGAGACATGCACTCCAGCGTAAGCGCCAGAGCGGCGTTCCGGCTCTGATCGTCGCGTTCCGATCAGCCGATCGTGGTGAGAAACCGCTCCGCCACTTCCACGGCAGGTGCGGAGGACCCCGCGTCGACGACGAGTACGGCGAACGCGACGTCTCCTCGGTACCCGACGAACCACCCGTGCGCCCGGCCTCCCCCGGTGAACTCGGCGGTGCCCGTCTTGCCGTACACCTCGCCGAGCCCGGCCAGCCTGCTCGCAGTGCCCTCGGTGACCACCGCACGCATCATGGGCCGCAGCTGGTCCAGCTCCGCTGCGCTCGGACCGGTGGCTGCCCGCAGCACCTGGGTGGGCCGGTCGCGCAGCAGCTGCGGCACCACCGGTGAACCGTGGGCCACCGTGGCGGCGGCCAGCGCCATCCCCAGCGGGGTGGCAAGCACCTGGCCTTGGCCGAACCCGTCCTCGGCACGCTGGACGGCGTCGGCCGACGCGGGTACCGAGCCGGTGATCGTGGTGAGGGCGGGCACCACGTAGTCGGCCCCCAGGCCGAACCGTAGCGCCGCCGCCGGCAGCGCGCTCCCGCTGAGCTGCGACGCGAGACGCGCGAACGTGGTGTTGCAGGACCGGGCGAACGCCGTGCGCAGCGGGACGGTGCCGAGGTCGAGGCGTTCGGAGTTGGGCACGGGGCGCCCACCGATGACCGTGGTGCCGGGGCAGGCCACCGGTGAGGTCTCGGTGAGCCCCTCTTCGGCCACCGCCGCGGCCGCTGTGACGATCTTGAAGGTGGACCCCGGCGGATAGCGCCCGGTCAGGGACAGCGCACCACCGGCGTCGGCAGCATCGTTCTGGGCCACGGCCAGCATGTCACCGGTGGACGCCGACACGGCGACGAGCATCGCCTGCTGCGGCACCGGCTCCACGGCGTCCTCGGCTGCTGCCTGCACCCCGCGATCCATGCCGATGGTGACCGTGCTGCCCGGGTGGGGTGGTTCCTCGACGAGCGGGCGGATCGTGGCGCCGTCCGAGTCGGCCAGCACCACCGACCACCCTGCGACCCCCTCGAGCTGCGCGGCCGTCTCGTTGCGGATCGCGGGCAGCACCTGCCGGCCGAAGTCGGCGTCGGGCGCCAGCAGCCGCTGGGAGCTGCTGAAGCGAACACCGGGCAGGTCGTGGATGGCGGGCTTCACGGTCTGGTAGTCGACGTCACGCAGAACGGCGACGGGATACGCCTGCCCGTCGGGCGTGCGGGCGGCACCGTCGGTGATCGAGGCCTGCGTGATCCGGGGGTCCAGCGGCCCGAGCGCGCGAGCGAGGGCGTCGGTGACACCGGGCAGGTCGCCGGTTGCCTTCCGGTCCAGGAGCACCGAGACGACCGGCGTGGCTGTGAGCACGGGTACCCCGGCGCGATCGACGACCGGAGCAGGAGGGGCCGGGTCGGTGCGCAGCGCCAGCCGTTGCCGGGCCGCCAGGTCGGGATGCACCACCGTGGGCGCCCAGCGCACGGCCCAGCCGTGCTCCTTCTCGGGAGAGGGCAGCAGCTCGAGCTCGTTCAGGTAGGTCCATGTGCGATCCGGGCCGAGGTGCCAGGTCATCTCCACGGAGGCCGCGGCGCGCTCGGTGGCGGTGCGCACCTGGGCGACCTCGGCCACCAGCGTGGCCGGAGCGAGCGCCTCGCGGGTGGCGACCATCAGCTGACCCGCCGCCGCGGGCGCGTCGGTGAGGGCGGCCGCCCCCATGTCGTCACCTGCCGACCAGGCCGCGACGAAGGCGCTGGCCGTCTTCTCCGGGCCGTCGTCCCCGAACAGCCCGCACCCGGCCGTGACCATCAGGACCGGCAACGCCGCGAGGAAGGCAGGCAACCGCCGGGCGGTCCGAACCGGACGGCAAGGGTGCACGCGGTCAGTATGCCCAGCTAAGTAGTTCGCCGCTCCGGACGATCTTTACTCGGGAGTACGCGAGCCTCGGGCGGCAGAGACCGGTGCATCGCGAGGGGTGTCGCCCTGTCGGGCGCAGCCGAACGGGTGAGTCACGGCTACCATCCCGCGACACCATGACGGAAGGACGAACCCTCCCCATGCAGATCACCCCGACCCCGCTCCCCGGGTCCGCGCTGATCGATCTGACACTCCTGGAGGACGACCGCGGCTTCTTCGCGCGGATGTTCTGCCGGCAGGAGTTCATCGAGGCCGGTCTCGAACCCCTGGTCGAACAGGCCAACGTCTCGTTCAACCACAAGGCCGGCACCCTGCGTGGGCTGCACTACCAGCTCGAACCGAACGCGGAGACCAAGCTGGTGCGCTGTTCCCGCGGCGCGATCTACGACGTGATCGTCGACCTGCGGCCGGAGTCCCCCACCTACCTGCGGTGGTTCGGGGCCGAGCTCACCGCGGACAACCGCACGGCGATGTACGTGCCGCGCAGCTTCGCGCACGCCTACCTCACCCTCACCGATGGCGTCGAGGTGTCCTACCAGGTCAGCACGCCCTACACGCCGGGCGCCGAACGCGGCCTGCGGTGGGACGACCCCGCGATCGGCATCGACTGGCCGATCCCGCCGGTGCTCGTCTCCGAGAAGGACGCGAGCTGGCCGCTGCTGTCGGAGGCGTCGGTGGAGGCCCGATGATCATCCTGGACACAGCCCTACGGCGGCGCGAGGCCGAGGGCCGTCCCATCCGTGTCGGCATGATCGGTGCCGGCTTCATGGGCCGCGGCCTGGCCAACCAGATCGTCAACTCGGTGCCGGGCATGCTTCTCGTCGCCGTCGCGAACCGCACACTTGCCCACGCCGAGCGTGCCTACGCCGAGGCGGGCGTCGAACCCGTGCGGGTGGAGAACGCCGGCGAGCTCGACGCGGCGATCGAGAAGGGCACCCCGGCCGTTCTCGAGGACGCGTTCGAGCTGATCAAGGCCGTGCACCTGGACTGCGTCGTCGACGTCACCGGTGCGGTCGAGTTCGGCGCCAGGGTCACCGTCGCGGCCATCGAACGGGGCCTGCCCGTCGTCACGATGAACGCCGAGCTGGACGGCACCGTCGGTCCGCTGCTCGCGCACCGTGCCCGTGAGGCGGGCGTGGTGCTCACGGGCGCCGACGGCGACCAGCCCGGTGTTCAGGCCAACCTGCTGCGGTTCGTGAAGGGTCTCGGCGTCACGCCGCTCGTCGCGGGCAACATCAAAGGCCTGCAGGACGAGTACCGCACCCCGACCACGCAGAAGGCGTTCGCCGAGCGCTGGGGCCAGGACCCGTACATGGTCACGAGCTTCGCCGACGGCACCAAGATCTCGTTCGAACAGGCGATCGTCGCCAACGCGTTCGGCCTCACCGTGGCGAAGCGGGGCATGAACGGCTGGGACCACGAGGGCCACGTCGACGAGCTCACCACCCGCTATGAGGTGGACGAGCTACGCGAGCTGGGCGGGATCGTCGACTACGTCGTGAAGGCGAAACCAGGCCCCGGCGTCTTCGTGCTCGGCACCCACGACGACCCGAAACAACGCCACTACCTGGAGCTCTACAAGCTCGGTACGGGCCCGCTGTACTCCTTCTACACGCCTTACCACCTGTGCCACTTCGAGGTGCCCAACTCGGTGGCGCGGGCTGTCGACTTCGGCGACGCCGCGCTCGCTCCACCGGCCGGTCCGCGGGTCGACGTGGTCGCCACGGCCAAGCGAGACCTGCGGGCCGGCGCGACAGTCGACGGCCTCGGCGGGTACGACACCTACGGCGTGGCGGAGGGGTGCGCGGTCGTGCGCGCCGAGAACCTGCTGCCGATGGGGGTGGCCGAGGGGTGCGTGCTCAGGAGGGACGTCCCGAAGGACGCGGTGCTCACCTACGGCGACGTGACGCTGCCTCCCGGCCGGCTCGTCGACCAGTTGCGCGAGGAGCTGGAGAAGCTCTTCGCCTGACGCCACCAGGCCCCGCGATCCGCCAGGACACCTCGCGGGAGGCGATCATCCGCCGGGCCAGGAACGGCGTGCAGGACCTGTTGCCGAAGACCCGAAAGCTCGCACTGCGGCGCTGACGTCCACGGCTGCGCCGGCCGCCTGCGCTCGCCACCATCGTCCCGGGCGAGTCGCAGATCAGCCGACAGCGGAAGATGGGCCCGTGACCGACCATCCGGACCTTGCCGCCACCGAGGCGGCCCGGCCGCAGCGACCACGCAGCGTACGGGCGCGCAAGGCCGTCCTCGACGCGACGAACGAGCTGCTCGCCGAGGGCGGCCTCCCCGTGGCGACGATCGATGCGATCAGCGCCCGGTCCGGGGTCAGCAAGGCGACGATCTACAAGCACTGGCCCAGCCGCACCGCCGTGGCGGCCGAGGCGTTCGGGCTGCGGATGTCCAGCGCGCTGCCGCCGCCCGACACGGGCTCGGCCCGCGGCGACTTCACCACGCAGGTCCGCCTGGTCAGCGAGTTCTACGCCAGCCCGGCGGGCACTGTCTTCGCCCAGCTGCTCGCGGCCTCGGTCACCGACGCCGAGGCCGCCCACTTCTTCCGCACGTTCTTCCTCGCAGGCAGGCGACAGGCGATCGCGGAGCTGTGGCAACGCTCGAAGGACCGCGGCGAGGTGCGGTCCGACGTCGACGTGGAAGTCGCCCAGGACGTCCTGTTCGGCCCGTTGATCTTCCGGCTGCTGAGTGGGCACGCGCCCCTCACCGAGGAGCAGGCCGCGCAGATCGCCGACGCCGCGCTGAACGGGCTGCTCACCGAGGCCGGCGGAAACGGCGCCGTCGGGTCCGCCTAGGAGTCACATCCGGCGACGGGTGGCCGCGGTCGCTCGGGCGGGCCCGTCGCACGGCGTGCCTCGATCAGTACCGCCAGCCCGTCGAGCACCCGCTGCAGGCCGAACTCGAAGTTGTCGAACATCGAGGTGAACGCCCCTGCCTCGCCCACCTTGCTCAGCATCGGGAGCTTCCCCTCGACGACGGCGGGCCCGACGTACTCGCCCTGGATCTCCCACCATTCGTCGTCGCTGACGCCGGTGCTGTCCGCCGCCTGCATCGCCTCGATCGTGGTCTTGGCCAGCCCCGAGACGAACGAGCTGAGCATCACCACGGCTGCGAGCATCTCGTGCTCGTCGAGGCCGATGCCGTCCACGGCGAGCAGGGTGACGTCGGTGGACGCCATCGAGTTCGGCCCGAGCATCGGTCGTCCCTGCGCGATCTGCAGCATCCACGGGTGGCGCAGGTAGAGCGCCCATTCCTGGCGGCCGAACTCCTCGAGGCGTTCACGCCAGTCGCCCGTCACCGCCCGCACGGCCGCCAGGTCCTCGGCGTACACCTCGTCGACCATCAGGTCGATCAGCTCGGCCTTGCCCGGCACGTACCGGTAGAGCGACATCGCCCCGACGCCGAGCGCCGAGGCGATCCGCCGCATCGACAACGCGGCGAGCCCCTCGGCATCGGCCACGTCGATCGCGGCACGCACGATCCGCTGGACGGACAGCCCCGGCCGTGGGCCGCGGGTCGGCTCCTCCGGCGTGCCCCACAGCAGTTCCAGGCTGCGCCGGAAGTCCCCGCCACCACTCTGCACAGAAGTCATTTGCCGACGATCCTAGAACTGAGTACATTGTACGAAATAACACGTACAGCGTACTCAGTAAGGGGGATCATGGCGGCCGGACGGAACGCCGTAGTGGCAGAAGGGCTCGGCAAACGCTTCGGCGACAAGGTGGCGCTGGACGGGTTCGACCTCACGGTGGCCGAGGGCTCGGTGTGCGGGCTGCTCGGACCCAACGGCGCCGGGAAGACCACGGCCGTGCGCGTGCTCGCCACGCTGCTGCGCGCCGACGCCGGGCGCGCGGAGGTGGCGGGGTTCGACGTGGCACGCGAGGCCGCGATGGTCCGCCGGCAGATCGGCCTCACGGGCCAGCAGGCCACGGTGGACGACATCCTCACCGGACGGGAGAACCTGATCATGTGGGGCCGGCTCTTCCACCTCGGTTCCTGCGCCGCCGCCCGCCGGGCAGACGAGCTGCTCGAACAGTTCGGGCTCACCGACGCGGCCCACCGGCGGGCGAAGCTCTACTCGGGCGGTATGCGCCGCCGCCTCGACATCGCCAGCAGCCTGGTGCTCGCCCCGCGCGTGTTCTTCCTCGACGAGCCGACAACCGGGCTCGACCCGCGCAACCGCGGCGAGGTATGGAACGCGCTGCGCGGCTTGGTCGCGGGCGGCACCACCGTGCTGATGACCACCCAGTACCTCGACGAGGCCGACCAGCTCGCCGACCAGATCGTCGTGCTCGACGGCGGCCGCAAGGTCGCCGAGGGCACACCGTCACACCTCAAGTCGCAGGTCGGCGGCGACCGGATCGACATCCTGCTCCGCGACGAGGCGGACGTGCCGGCCGCCGCGGCCCTCCTCGCCCGTATCACCGGCGTCGAACCGGACGTCGACGCCCCGCTGCGCCGGCTCAGCGCGGCGGTGCGAGGCCGCGTCGCCACGCTCACGGAGGTGGTCAGGGCGCTCGACCACGACGGCCTCGTGGCCGAGGACATCGGCCTGCGCCGTCCCACCCTCGACGAGGTCTTCCTGCGGCTGACGGGCCGTCCCGCAGAGCCGTCCACCACCAGCGAGCCCGACAAGACGGAGGTCGCCGCATGACCACGCTGACCGCTCCCCCGCGGGCGAGCTCGCTGCGCTGGGTCCTCACCGACTCCTGGACGGTCGCCCGTCGCGATCTCATCCACTGGACCCGCAACCCGACTGTGATCATCGCCGGGCTGGCCTTCCCGATCATGTTCGTGCTGCTCTACGGGTACGTCTTCGGCAGCGCGATGATCGTGCCGGGCGGCGGGGACTACCGCGAGTTCCTGATGCCCGGCATGTTCGCGCAGACGATGATGTTCGGGGCGGCCTCCACCATCTCCGCCGTCGCCGCCGACAGGGCCAGGGGCGTCACCGACCGGTTCCGATCCATGCCGATGGCCCAGCCCGCGGTGGTCGTGGGGCGCAGCACCGCCGACATGGTCAACTCGGTGCTCGACCTCGCCGTGCTCGTCGGATGCGGGCTACTCGTCGGATGGAGCTCGAACGCCGGCCTGCTGCCCACCCTCACGGCATTCGGCCTGCTGCTCCTGCTCCGGTTCGCGATGATCTGGGTGGGCATCTACCTCGGCCTCATCGTCAGCGAGGAGGCCGCGGGCAGCACCTGGGCACTGCTCTTCCCGCTCACGATGATCTCCAACACGTTCGTCTCGCCGTCGCTGATGCCCCCGTGGCTGGGCACGATCGCCGAGTGGAACCCGCTGTCCGCCACGGTCGCGGCCACGCGCGAGCTGTTCGGCAACAGCGTGCCCGAACTGGTGGGCACCTCGTGGCCCGCACAGAATGCCCTTCTGCTCGCGGTGGCGTGGCCCGTGTTGATCGTGGCGGTGTCCTGCCGCTGGCGGTGCGCCGCTACCACTCCGCGGCGCGCTGAGCTATCCCTTGCGTCCGACGGCGCCGTACTCGTCGACGGCCACAGGAACACCGAGGTCGACGGCGTCCGGCCGCCACAGCGGGCAGGCGACGACCCCCGGCTCGAGCAGCTCCAGCCCGTCGAAGTACTGGGCGATCTGCTCGGGGGTGCGCAGCGTGTAGGGCAACGAGCCTGCCTTGTTCCACATGTCGATGGCCGCGTCGAACGGCCCGCCGTCGGTGGTGCCGTCCGCGACCACCAGGTAGCTGTCCGGGGGAAGAGCGGCCACCAGCCCCCCGACGACCTCCCGCGCACGCTCGAAGTCGGGCACGTGCCCGAGGATGTTCATGAGCATGAGCGCGATCGGCTGGGTGAAGTCGAGGCTCTGCGCGGCGGCCTCGAGGATCCGGGGGGTGTCGAACAGGTCCGCGTCGATGTAGGTGGTGGAGCCCTCGGGGGAGCTGAGGAGGAGCGCGCGGGCGTGCGCGAGCACGATCGGGTCGTTGTCGACGTAGACGATGCGGGACTCGGGGGCCACCCGTTGGGCTACCTCATGGGTGTTGTCCACAGTGGGCAGGCCGGTGCCGATGTCGAGGAACTGCCGAACTCCGGCTTCCCCGGCGAGGTGCCGGACGGCCCGGGCGAGGAATTGCCGCGACGAGCGGGCGATGTCGACGATCGGCGGGAAGAGCTCGCGGAACTGGTCACCGACGCGGCGGTCGACCTCGTAGTTGTCCTTGCCACCGAGCCAGTAGTTCCAGATGCGCGGGGAGTGGGCAACATCGGTATCGATCACCGATGCCTGCCCGAGACCGGATCCGTCCTCCGTCACGCTCATGACCTCCTGCCAGGTTGGGGATGCTGCGTCCCACCCTAGGCGAAGACGATCAGAAGAGGATCGTGGCGAAGCTGCCGACCTGCGTGAAGCCGATCCGGTCGTATGCCGAGCGGGCCACGCGGTTGAAGCCGTTGACGTAGAGACTCGACACGCGGCCGAGGGCGGCCAGACGCTCGACCACGGCGGCGGTGCCTGCCGTGCCCAGCCCCTGGCCACGGAGGCTGGGGTGCACCCAGACGCCCTGGATCTGCCCCACCTGGCGTGACAGCGCGCCGATCTCCGCCTTGAACACCACCTCGCCGCCCTCGAATCGGGCGAACGCCCGACCCGCGGCGACCAGCTCGGCCACACGGGACCGATAGCCGACCCCTCCGTCGCCTGCGCGCGGGTCGATGCCCACCTCCTCGGTGAACATCGCGACCGCCGCCGGCAGGTAGCGGTCCAGCTCGTCGGGGCGGACCGCGCGGACGTACGGGTCGGCGGTGACCGCGGGCGCGCCCGCCAGCGCCATCAGCGGCTGGTCGGCGCGCACCTCACGGGCGGGCGCCCAGTGTCCGGCGAGGTCGTCCCACAACGGCAGCACCAGCTCGGCCCGCCCGACCAGCGACGAGCAGGTGCGCCCGTAGCGGCGGGCCCGGTCGGCGAAGCTGCGGAGAGCCGCGCGCTCACCCCGCAGCGGCACGAGGTTGGCGCCGGAGAAGCAGAGACCGTCGAAACGCGAGCCGACGCCCCACAACTCACCCCCGAGACGCCAGGGATCCAGCCCCGCCACCTCGACGCGGGCGGCGACCATGCAAGCGGCAACGGGATCACTCTCGAGGACCGCGCAGACGTCCGCGCGGTCCCGGTCGTCGAGGAGCCGCGCTCCGGCGACACGAAGCACCCCATCACGATGCCAGACGGCCGCCACCATGCACACGACGGGATGGGTCTGAGCACCCCGAAATATCGCCGCGCACGGTAGTCGTGCCGCGCGATGGCACCAATGCGAGAACCGCCCCGCTCGTCCGGGACATGATCGTGGCGCCCGTCGTCCGCTCGCGGGCCGCGCGATTCCGGGCCGCTCACCCGATGGCGACGGAGCGCAGCTCCGCTCCGCTCACCCCACGGTGACCTGCGGCTCGCCCTCCTCCTCGATCGACTCGGCGATCTTCATCGCCTCCTCGATCAGCGTCTCGACGATGGCGTGCTCCGGAACGGTCTTGATCACCTCGCCGCGGACGAAGATCTGACCCTTACCGTTGCCTGACGCCACGCCGAGATCGGCTTCCCGGGCCTCCCCCGGACCGTTGACGACGCAGCCCATGACGGCCACCCGCAGCGGCACCTCCATGCCGGTGAGACCGGCCGTGACCTCGTCGGCGAGCTTGTAGACGTCCACCTGGGCGCGCCCGCACGACGGGCAGGAGACGATCTCGAGCTTGCGCGGGCGGAGGTTGAGCGACTGCAGGATCTGCGTGCCGACCTTGATCTCCTCGACGGGAGGCGCGGAGAGCGAGACGCGGATCGTGTCGCCGATGCCCTGGCGCAGCAGCGCCCCGAACGCCACGGCCGACTTGATCGTGCCTTGGAACGCCGGACCCGCCTCGGTGACTCCCAGGTGCAGCGGGTAGTCGCAGGACTCGGCCAGCAGTTCGTAGGCGCGCACCATGACGACCGGGTCGTTGTGCTTCACCGAGATCTTGATGTCGTGGAAGTCGTGCTCGGCGAACAGGCCCGCCTCCCACAGCGCGGACTCGACGAGCGCCTCCGGCGTGGCCTTGCCGTACTTCTCCATCAGGCGCTTGTCGAGCGAGCCCGCGTTGACGCCGATGCGGATCGGGGTGCCGTGGTCCTTGGCGGCGGCCGCGATCTCCTTGACCTTGTCGTCGAACTTCTTGATGTTGCCCGGGTTGACGCGCACGGCGGCGCAGCCCGCCTCGATCGCCGCGAAGACGTACTTGGGCTGGAAGTGGATGTCGGCGATCACCGGGATCTGCGACTTCCTCGCGATGGCGGGAAGCGCGTCGGCGTCGTCCTGGCTGGGGCACGCGACCCGGACGATGTCGCAGCCTGCCGCGGTGAGCTCGGCGATCTGCTGGAGGGTCGCGTTGACATCAGAGGTGAGGGTGGTGGTCATCGACTGCACGGAGATCGGGGACTCGGACCCGACTCCGACGGGACCGACCTGCAGCTGCCGGGTGGACCGGCGAGGGGCCAGGGTCGGCGCGGGAGGTGCGGGCATGCCCAGTGAGACGCTCACGGCGCCCAGTATCCTCCGACACCCTCCACCGCCGCTGGCGGCGTGCTCGGGAGCACTCTCTCGTGCACGGAGGGCTACGTGCGACCGGTGTCTTCCTGGGCCTTGCGCAGCGTCGACGAGTGCGGCAGCCAGGTGGCGAGCTCTACCGGCCATCCGTCGGCCTCGAGCAACGAGACGACCGCGGGGTCGTCGTCGAGCACCGACACCACACTCCGCACGGTGGAGAGCTTCCGCAGCACCTCGCGCTTGACCCAGCGAGCCGGGCGCCGGTCGTCGTCGGCGCGCATGACGAGCGGCTCCACCGGCAGTTCGTGGCGCACCAGCCAGTCCTCCGTGAGCCGCCGGGTGCGCTCGGGCCGGCCGGTCAGGTAGAGCACATCGTGGGCCGCGAGCGCGGCACGCACCCGCTCAGCACCCTCGACGAGGAGCGGGTCGCGGTCGGCGGACTGGAAGAAGTGCTCCCAGCGCTGGGGGCGGGCCTCCAGATGGTGCAACCGGTGGCGGACGTCGGCGAGCACACCGTCGATGTCGAACACGGCGAGAGGGTTGCGCTCGGAGTACGGGTCACGCGGGACCGTGGGTGGAGCGGGGACACCCGCCGCGCTGATAGTCACACCTTCAATTATCCAGGTGCCGATGCGGCCCGCAGCCGGTCGTGGCGGGCACCACGTTTCCGGCGATGACCTGCGGCAATGCTGCCGAGAGCACTGTCAGCAGCACTGCTGGGAGAGCCGTCAGAAGAGCTGGACCGGGTTGATGATGTCGGCGACGAACAACAACGCGCTCCACCCGATGAACACCAGCGCCACGACGTAGGCCACCGGCATCAGCTTCGCGACGTCGACGGGACCGGGGTCGGGCAGCCCGCGCAGCTTCGCGATCCGCCGTTTCACCGCCTCCCAGATCGCCGGGAAGATCTGACCGCCGTCCAGCGGCGGGATCGGCAGCAGGTTGAACAGGAACAACGAGATGTTCAACCCGGCCAGGAGCTGCAGGAACACCGAGAGCTCTGCGAGCGGAGGGGCGTCGGAGGCGAGGATCTCCCCGCCGATCCGCGAGGCACCGACGATGCCGATCGGGCCGTTGACGTCACGCTGCTCGCCGAGGAACACCGCCCCGAACAGCCCCGGCACCCGGGCGGGCAGCTGCACGATCGCGTGCCCGGTGCGGCCCACGATGTCGCCGATCTGCTCGAAGACGGCACCGACGTCCTTGCGCTCGTAGGCCGAGACGAGGCTGACACCGAGGAACCCGCCCTGGACGGTCTGCGATCCGTCGTCGAAGCTCGCCAGCTCGGTGCGGATCGGGGTCGGATGCAGGTCGATGCGCTGCCCGTCGCGTTCGACGGTGACCGTCACCGTGCCGGAGGACGCCCGGATCGCCTCCTGCAGGTCGCGACCGTCGAACTGCGTGTAGGGATGCCCGTTGAAGGCGAGAATGCGGTCGCCGGGCCGGAAGCCCGCGGCGGCGGCCGGCGTGGGGGGCGCGCCAGGCGGGCACTGCTCGGTCGACGGAGCGGTGGCCGAGACGACACAGGCGCTGACCTCACCGACGTCCGTGGTGGACGTGGGCACACCGATACCCATCAGCACGATCGCGAACAGGAACACCGCGAGGACGAGGTTCATGAACGGGCCCGCGAACATCACGATGATGCGCTTCCACGGAGCCCGCAGGTAGAACTGGCGGTCGGCGTCCTCGGGCTTCACATCCATCGCCGACTGCTGGCGAGCGTCGTCGATCAGGCCCTGGAACGGACCGGTACGGCGGCTCCGGCCGAGCGTCTCGCCCTTGGCGGGCGGGATCATCCCGATCATCCGGATGTAGCCGCCCAGCGGCACGGCCTTGAGCCCGAACTCCGTCTCGCCGACCTTGCGCGACCAGATCGTGCGACCGAAGCCGACCATGAACTCGGGAACCTTGATGCCGAACCACTTGGCCGTGGTGAAGTGACCGAGCTCGTGCCAGGCGACCGAGAACAGGATCCCCACGAAGAAGATCACGATACCGATCACGGTCATCATGTGGTTGCTCCAGCTTGTCCGGTACCGATGCTCGCTCCGCCGGCGCTGCGGGAGACGGCCTCGCGCGCGTGGGCCCGTGCCCACTGCTCGGCCGCCAGCACCTCGGCAACGGTAGCGGGGTCGCCGTGCCAGGCGTCGGCGGCGTCGAGCACGCCCTCGAGGACCTCACAGATGCCCGGGAACGGCAGCGCACCAGCGACGAAGGCGGCCACGGCCTCCTCGTTGGCGGCGTTGAGCACGGCCGGCAGGCAACCGCCCGCCGTGCCTGCTGCCCTGGCCAGCCGTACGCCGGGGAAGGCGTCGTCGTCGAGGGGCTCGAAGGTCCAGCTCTGAGCAGCGTCCCAGCGGCACGGCTTCGCGGCCCCCGGGAGCCGGTCGGGCCAGCCGAGCGCGAGCGCGATGGGCAGCTTCATGTCCGGAGGGCTGGCCTGCGCGAGCGTCGAACCGTCGACGAAGGTGACCATCGAGTGCACGATCGACTGCGGGTGCACCACCACGTCGATCCGCTCGTAGGGCACGTCGAACAGCAGGTGCGCCTCGATCAGCTCGAGGCCCTTGTTCACGAGGTTGGCCGAGTTGATCGTGACGACGGGGCCCATGTCCCACGTCGGGTGCGCCAGCGCCTCCGCCACGGTGACGCCGGCCAGGTCGGCGCGCCGCCTGCCCCGAAACGGGCCACCGGACGCGGTGAGCACCAGCCGGTCCACCTCGTTCACCCGGCCGCCCCGCAGGCACTGGGCGAGCGCGGAGTGCTCGGAGTCGACAGGGACGATCTGGCCCGGCGCGGCCGCCCCCGTGACCAGGGCTCCCCCGGCCACCAGCGACTCCTTGTTGGCGAGCGCCAGGGTGGCTCCGGAGGCGAGGGCCGCGAGGGTGGGGCCGAGCCCGACCGAGCCCGTGATCGCGTTGAGCACGGTGTCGGCGCCCGCCGTGGCCGTGAGCTCGGTGGCCGCATCCGGACCGGCCAGGACCTCGACGTCCGGCAGCAGCTCCCGTAGCGCCACGGCGGCGTCGGCACGGGCCACGGCCACCCGGCGCACGCCGTGGTCGCGGGCCTGCCGGGCGAGGAGATCGAGGTCGCCACCGCCCGCGGCGAGCCCCGCCAGGACAAATCGGTCCGGGTGGGCCGCGATGACGTCGAGCGCCTGGGTGCCGACGGAGCCCGTCGAACCCAGCACGAGAACGGAACGCTTACTCATCGCACTCTCCCGCCGCGCCCGGTCAGCGCATCGCCCAGGCGCAGTGACATCGACTCGCTCACACGCTCACTCATCACCACCCATCATCCCTGCTGCCCTGTTGTGCGACGATGAGGCCCACATCCGTGGATCTGGAGGACGGCGTGGCGAGGAACTCCCGAGAGCTGGCGCAGCGGCCCGCGGTCGACCCGTTGGACGAGCCGTCGGCTGAGTGGGGCTGGCACGGCGGGTTCCCGCGTGGCTCCGTGATCGCCGGCTGGGTGTCCGTCGTGATCCTGCTGCTGCTCACTATCGGCAACCACGAGGGCAGCACCGAGGACATCTGGCTGGTCGGCGCCGCCGTCCTGATCGCGTTCGGCCTGATCCTCCACGCGATCCGCCGCCGCCACGCCTGGCGCCGCTGAGCGACGATGGCCGGTCCCGCCGTCGAGCTGGAAGTCGGTGACCGCGTCGTCCGGCTGACCAATCCGGACCGCGTCTACTTCCCGGCCCGCGGGGAGACGAAGCTCGACCTGGCCCGCTACTACATCTCCGTCTCCGACGGGATCGTGCGGGCGCTGCGGGACCGCCCGTGCATGCTCCACCGGTTCCCCACGGGCGTCACCGGCGAGAAGGTGCACCAGAAGCGGCTCCCCAAGGGCGCGCCCGACTGGGTCCGCACCGTTCGCGTTCACTTCCCCCGCTGGAACCGGCACGCCGACGAGCTGTGCGTCCAGCACCCGGCCGACGTGGTGTGGGCCGTGCAGATGTCCACGGTGGAGTTCCACCCGTGGAACAGCCGCGCCACCGACACCGAGAAGCCCGACGAGTGGCGCATCGACCTCGACCCGATGCCCGAGGCGTCCTACGACGACGTGCGACGGGTCGCGTACGTCGCCCACGAGGTGCTCGACGAGCTCGGCGCCACCGGTTGGCCGAAGACGTCGGGCGGCAAAGGCATGCACGTCTACGTGCGGATCGCGCCGGACCACGGCTTCTTCGACGTCCGCCGGGCCGCGCACGCGTTCGCCCGCGAGGTGGCCCGTCGCTGCGATCTCGTCGATCTGACGTGGTGGCGCAAGGACCGCGACCCCAAGTCGATCTTCGTCGACTACAACCAGAACGCCCGCGACCACACCATCCGCAGCGCCTACTCCGTACGCGGGGTGCCCGAGGCGGTCGTCTCCACGCCGATCCGGTGGGACGAGGTGGGCGAAGCCAACCCACAGGACTTCACCATCGCCACGGTGCCTGTACGCTACGCCGAGCTCGGTGACCTGCACGCCGGTATCGACGACGCCGTCTTCCTCATCGACGAACTCCTGGAGTGGGCCGACCGCGACGCCCGCGACGGAGCTGCCGAACCGCCGACCGAGGACGTCCAGGACCTGGACGCCTGACCACCGGACGCCGCCGGCGGCGCAGCTCCGGACGGCCTCCAGCGCAAGGTCAGGAGTCGGCCGCCACCTCTCGCAGCCGGCCGTACTCCTCCACCATCGCCGCGAGCGACCAGTGCGCGTTCAGGCCACTCGGGTTGGGCAGCACCCAGATCCGCGTGTCCCCCAGCCGCTCGTCCTGCGGGCCGACCACGGCGCGCGGGACGTCGAACGCAGCCCGGTAGGCCGTCACTCCGACCACTGCGAGCCATCGGGGCCGATGCTGTTCCACCAGCTCGTGCAGCCGCTCCCCGCCCGCTACCATCTCGGCCACCGTGAGCTCGTCGGCACGTGCCGTGGCCCGCGGGGCCATGTTGGTGATGCCCAGCCCGAGCCCGCGCAGCTCGCCCTGCTCAGCCGGCAGCAACAGCCGCGGCGTGAAGCCGGATCCGTGCAGGACCGGCCAGAACCGGTTGCCGGGTCGGGCGAAGTGGTGGCCGGTGGCCGCCGACACGAGACCGGGATTGATTCCACAGAACAGCACGCGCAGGGGCGGATCGTCGGGCCCGGGCAGCACGTCCTCGAGGGTGCGATCGCGCGCCGCCTCCAACTCGGCCCGGGTCAGACGGGGCACACGAGTGCCTTCGCGGGAGCGGTCATCCTTCGATGATCCCCCTGTTGTTTCCAAAAGCCGGTGGTGGGTGACGAGGTTGGCGTAAAGTCGAACACATGTTCGAAGATGCCGGAGTGCCTCCCCTCGTGGAGGAGCACGCGGTGTCCAACAACCGGGAGGATGACCAGCGCTGGTCACCCACAGGTCCGCCGGACGCGCTCGACGAGCCGTCAGGCTGGGGGGCGCCGGAGCCTGCCCCTGCACATGAGCAACCGTCGGGTTGGGCGGCGTTCGAGCTGGACGCCGACACCACCGACCCGTCGCGACTCTCGGACGCACAGCTGATCGACGCCATGATCGGCTGCGAACGCACCGCCGCGTGGGCCGAGGCCCGTCAGGCCCGCCTGATGGCGGAGTTCGCGAAGCGCCGCCCGTCCGACGACCCCACGCCGGCGGGCTCCGACCGGCTCTCCGTCACCAGCCCGTTCGCACCCGACGAGGTCGGCCTCGCCTTGCAGCTGTCACGAGGGAGCGCCAACGCCCGGATCGCCCGCTCCCTCGAGCTCGTCCACCGCCTGCCCGAGACGTTGCAGGCCTGGGAGAGCGGGCAAATCGACGAACGCCGCGTCACCTCAATCTGTGACGCCGTCCGCCACCTGTCCGCCGAGAAGGCGCAGGCCGTGCAGCAGCGGGTCCTCGCCCGCGCGTCCAAGCAGACACCGGCCCAGCTCCGGGCGGCGCTCAACCGGGCGGTGCTGAGTGTCGATCCCGACGGCGGGGCTGAGCGGCACCGCAGAGCCCGTTGCGACCGGCGGGTTGCCGTCGGCGACGAGAAGGACGGGATGGCGTCGCTCTGGGCCCTGCTGTCCGCGCCCGACGCACGCTCGGCCTACCAGTGGCTCTCGCGCCTCGCCCGCGGGATCGGCGCCGACGACCCTCGTGGCATGAACGCCCGCCGGGCCGACCTCCTCGTCGACCTGCTCACCGGCAAACTCACCTACGCGGCCGCCACACCCGAGACGTCCTCTTCCGACGAGCCGACCCGGCACCGCGACCATGTCGAGCAGACCGAAGCAGCCGACGGCGAAGGTAACGGCAGCGTCTCGACCGCCAGCGATGATTACGGCGCGAACGATGGAGCCGACTTTGTGCCCCCGCGCCCGGTGAGCCCCGGCAAGCCCCTGGTCCAGGTGATCATGCCGTTGTCCACCCTGATGGGCGCCGACGACCAGCCCTGCGAGTTGGTCGGCCACGGCGCCATCCCCGCCGACCTCGCGCGCGAGATCGCCATCGACGCCGTACTGAAACGCCTGGTCTACGACCCGCTCTCGGGAGCCCTGCTCGATCACGGCCGCACCACATACCGGCCACCGGCCGCCCTCGCCGACTTCGTCCGCGCCCGTGACGTCTACTGCCGCTCACCGATCTGCAGGCGCCGGGCCATCGACGCCGAGCTCGACCACATCGTCCCTCACCCCAAGGGCCCCACCAGCGCCGACAACATGGCCGCCTGCTGCGCACACGACCACCGCATGAAGCACGCCCCCGGCTGGCAGGTCCGTGCCCACGACGACGGTGGGATCGAGTGGATCACTCCGACCGGGCACAGCTACCTCAGCCACCGCTACGACTACCGCCCCGACCAACAGACTTCGCCACCGCCACCAACCACCGGGGAACCTCCTCCCCCGCAGGAAGCCCACCACCCCGATCCGCCACCCTGACGCGCACCCACCCAGACGACGGTCAATGCGTCCGCAGGCTCGACCGCGGCGCCGGCAGTCGCCAGACTGGCCGCGTGCACCTACCTGTGATGCCGCCCGTAGCGCCGATGCTGGCGAAGCCCATCGGCGATATCCCTGCAGGTCAGCTGTACGAGCCGAAATGGGACGGCTTCCGGTCGATCATCTTCCGGGACGGCGACGAGGTGGAGATCGGCAGCCGCAACGAACGCCCGATGACCCGCTACTTCCCCGAGATCGTCGAGGCCGTTCTCGCGGAGTTCCCCGAGCGTGCCGTCGTCGACGGGGAGATCGTGGTCGCCGACACCGCGCGCAACACCCTCGACTTCGAGGCGCTCCAGCAGCGGATCCATCCGGCCGCGAGCCGCGTCAAGCTGTTGTCCGAGCAGACACCCGCCAGTTTCATCGCGTTCGACCTGCTCGCCCTCGGCGACGACGATCTCACCGAGCAGCCGCTGGAAGACCGCCGTGCCGCACTCGAACGCGCCTTCGCCAACGCGGCACCGCCCGTCCATCTGACACCCGTCACCCGGGATCTGGACACCGCGCGGAAGTGGTTCGAGCAGTTCGAGGGCGCCGGCCTGGACGGACTCATCGCGAAGAAGCTCGATCTGCGGTACCAGCCCGACAAGCGCGTGATGAGCAAGATCAAGCACGAGCGCACCGCCGACTGCGTCGTGGCCGGCTACCGGGTGCACAAGTCCGGCCCCGATGCGCTCGGCTCGTTGCTCCTCGGCCTGTTCGACGACCGCGGCGTGCTCAACTCCGTCGGTGTGGTCGGCGCGTTCCCGATGGCGACGCGACGATCGCTGTTCACCGAGCTGCAGCCGCTGGTGACCACGTTCGACGAGCATCCCTGGAACTGGGCAGCGCACGAGCAGGGCGAACGGACGCCCCGCAAGAACGAGACCAGCCGCTGGAACGCCGGCAAGGACCTGTCGTTCGTCCCGCTGCGCCCGGAGCGAGTCGTGGAGGTCCGCTACGACTACATGGAGGGCGACCGGTTCCGTCACACCGCACAGTTCGTGCGCTGGCGGCCGGACCGTGATCCGGAGTCGTGCACCTACGACCAGCTCGAACGGCCGGTCCGCTTCAACCTCGCCGACGTCCTCACCAGCGGCTGAGAACGTCGGCGAGGTCTCCGGGCGTCCTCAGACGCGAGCCGCGGTCACCCGCTCCTTGATCTCCAGGGCCCTGTCGACCATCCACGAGGTGCCCTGGAAGGGCTCGTTCTGGGAGAGGTCGAGGAACAGCTCGTCGGCTCCGAGCCGGGCCGTCTCGACGATGTCCTCGACCACCTGGTCCACGCTGCCGACCATCGGCCGGCGCTCGCCGCTGATCGGCTGGTCGCTGAGCTCGACGTTCGCTCTGATCACGCACTCCATCGCCGAGACGTCCCGGCCGTAACCCGTCGCCTTCTCCCGGATCTGGTCCCAGAGCCGGGCGGTCGTCGCCACAGGAATGGCGGCGGGCGTCCAGCCGTCGGCGCGGCGAGCCACCTTGTCCAACGCCTTCTCGCCGTGGCCGGATGCGATCACCGGGAGCTTCGACACCGGCTTCGGCCCGACAAATGCGCCGTCGATCGTGATCCGCGCACCCTTGTACTCGACGGGGTCGGCTCCCCAGACCGCCTCGAACACGTCGAACGTCTCGTCGAGCAGTCGGTTGCGGTCGGCGAATGGAACTCCGACCGCATCGAAGTCGGAGTGGGCCCAGCCCGATCCGATGCCGGCGACGACCCGGCCGCCACTGATCTGGTCGATGGTGGCCAGTGCCGCCGCGAGCTGAGCCGGATGGTGCAGGGCCGGCACGAGGACGCTGCTGCCGATCCGTACCCGCTCGGTCACCGCAGCGGCGGCCGCCATGGCGGTCAGCGGTTCGCACATCCCCCTGTAGGCCTCGGGCCACGGCAGGCCGGGGATGCCGTACAGCCCCTCGGAGCCAGGGGCGGCATAGGTCGGTCGCTCCCCTACCCACACGCTGTCGAAGCCCTGCTCCTCCGCGAGTCTCGCGACTTTGACCACGTCGCGCCGCAGGTCCACCCCGTAGCGCTGGGGAAGGGCAAGCCCGAGCTTCATGCTCATCTCCTCTTCTGTCGGCTCTGGCAGCCGGCCCGTCGCCAGGGCAGTCGGAGACCGGAACGTCACGGCTCTCCGCTACGTCGTATTTGACGTGTCAACTACCACTGTCGAGCCAAGCAGCGACGAGATTCGGGGTCAAGGAAGGTGCTCGCTATGCCCAGTTCGTCCCGCCAACCGGACGTCGATCGCCCGTCGAACGGCCGTGAGGTCTGGGGCTCAGGCCTGCGACGCGGCGAGCTGACCGCAGGCAGCCGCGATCTCCCGGCCCCGTGTGTCGCGCACCGTGCACGCAACCCCCGCCGCCTGCACCCGCGCGACGAACTCGTCCTGCACCCGCCGCGGCGAGGCATCCCATTGGCTGCCCGGGGTGGGGTTCAGCGGGATGAGGTTCACGTGAACACGCTTCGTGCCGACCTGCTGGCGCAGCAGCGTGCCGAGGAGGTCGGCCCGCCACGGCTGGTCGTTGACGTCGCGGATCAGGGCGTACTCGATCGACACCCGGCGTCCGGTGGCCTGGGCGTAACGGCGCGCGGCCGCGAGCACCTCGCTCACCTTCCAGCGGTTGTTGACGGGCACGAGCGTGTCGCGCAGCTCGTCATCCGGCGTGTGGAGCGACACCGCGAGGGTGACGGGCAGACCTTCGGCTGCCAGCTTGTCGATCGCCGGAACCAGCCCGACAGTGGAGACGGTGACGCCGCGCGCGGAGATGCCCAGCCCGTCCGGCGACGGCTCGGTGATCCGCCGCACCGCGGCGACCACTCGCTTGTAGTTGGCCAGCGGCTCACCCATCCCCATGAACACCACGTTGGAGAGCCGGGCGGGACGGCCCAGCGCGCCGTCGCGGGCGGCGGCCGCGGCCTGCCGGACCTGCTCGACGATCTCGCCGGTGGACAGGTTGCGCTGCAGCCCGCCCTGCCCTGTGGCGCAGAACGGGCAGGCCATGCCGCAGCCCGCCTGACTGGACACACACACGGTGGCGCGGTCCGGGTAGCCCATCAGGACCGACTCGGCGCGAGTGCCGTCGTGGCCCTTCCACAGCGTCTTGCGCGTGGCGCCGTCGTCGCACGACTGCTCGAGGACGGGCGTGACGAGCGGTGGGAGCAACGCACGGAGGGTGTCGCGAGCGCCGGCCGGGAGGTCGGTCATGGCGTCGAGGTCGGCGGTGAAGCGGCCGAAGTAATGCCGGGCCAACTGGTCGGCGCGGAAGGCGGGCAGGCCGAGCTCACCGGCCACGCCCCGCCGGTCGGCGGGGTCGAGGTCGGCGAGATGGCGCGGCGGGGTGGCACGCTTGGGCGCGTCGAACACCAGAGGCAGGGCAGTCATGACCCGTCGATTGTGCCAGGCCGGGCCATGTCGTCCCGTCGGCGAAGGGCATAGGCCAGAACGGCAGCGCCGAGCGCGGGCCCCCAGACGGGGAACGGGAAGTAGAGCAGCATCTCAGGCATCCCGCTCGTGACCGCCATGACCGAGACCGGAAGAGCGGCCACGGTGAACAGGGTCGCCACCAGTGTGCCCGGCACGACGGCCGCGGCCACCGGGACGGGCCGTCCCCGCAGCACCGGCAGCCAGCGGGGCCAGACCTCGCCCCAGCCGGCGACGAGTCCGGTGGTGAGCACCGCGCCGGCCAGAGCGGCCAGGCCGAGCAGCAGTCCGTGCAGCCTGATCTCGGGATGGGCAGCCAGTTCCGCGACGTCGCCGCCCACCGGCCACGGGGTCAGCCACGTGAGCCGGACCAAGCCGTAAGGCAGCGCACAGACCGTGGCGATCACCACCGCCACCCTTCCCCAGCGCGCTGCGGCGGCGGGCCGCATCCATGCGGGAGCCGGGCGGTCAACCCGCACCCGCAGCAGCGTGTGCGTGCCGAACAGGCCCCAGGCCAGGCCGCCGACCAGGAAGAACAGCAACACGGCCGGCGGTCCCGCCCGCTCCGCACTGGTCGTGATGACGTCCAGGTAGCGCAGGAGTACGGCTCCGTCCGCGAGCCCGGAGAACCAGGCCAGCGCCACCACCAGCAGGAGAACACCAACCGCCCAGGGGCCGCCGCGCCACCGCCGGGCCCCGGCGAGCACCGCGCTGAACAGCACGGGTGGCCCGAGCATCGCCATCGCATAGCCGACGAGGGTGAGCGGTTGGATCCCGGGAACGACCAAGCCGAACACCACGGCGAACACCGCAGCGGTCCCCACGACGATGACCGTCGTGGGCCGTGCCTGCTGCCGCTGAGCGGCGAGCCACGCGACCACCGTCCCCCACGCCCCCGCCGCGACGAGCAGGGGTGGCATCGCGGGAGCGGGCAGCACACCCAGCAGGGTGCCGAATGTGGCCGGATCGCCCGGGGCGAAGGGGTAGCGCTGCGGCTGCCACAGCCACCAGAGGCCGAGGCAGATCGCCAGTACCGACCAGATCAGGGCCGGGACGGAAGAGGGAGCAGTGCGTGTGCGTTCACGCGCGATGACCATGCCGGAGACGATCCGCCGATCACGCTGCCGTGGCCTCCCAGCTGCGAGGGAACCCGATCCCCCGTGGGAGGGAGAGTCAGTGCCGGACGCGCTGCCGCGCCTCGTCGAGCAGACCAGTGCGGTACGCGCCCGCCAGCCAGAGGATCCCGCCCGCGACCAACCCGACCAGCCCCTGCGGATACATGTTCCCCGCGGAGTCCAGGGCGAGCAGCGCGCCCACCGCTCCGAGCACCATCAACCCGCCCCCGGCGGCGAGGAAGACCCGTTCGTCCAGCTGCGACGACAGGAGTATCAGGGCCACGCCCACCATCGCGCACGCGATGGGGATCGTGAGCTCGCCGAGGCCGAAGTAACCCAGCACCGTGCCGGCCACCGCCACCAGCGCCACAGTGATGCCGAGCAGTCGGAGGAACCGTCCGCGGCCGCGTGGAGGCAGCGGGACGCCGGTCCCGTACCGCTTCTTCAGGGCGACGATCAGGCCGGCGGTGACGCCCAGGCCCCCCGCCAGCACGACAGTGCCCACGCCGGCGTCGAGCGCCGCCGCACCGATCGTCCACCATGCCCCGCCGGCGATCGGCTCGACGTAGGGCACGTAGGGCTCCGCGGATCCGCGCATGGCTCCACGGTATCCAGAGCGGGCCGCATCGTGTCGGCGACCACCCTCAGCGACCGGGCCACTCACGCCTGCGATATGGCTACTTTGCGGCGCACGTGGACGCGGTACCCGACGGGCACCGTGAGCCCGACGGTCTCGGCCACGGCACGCTCGGCCACCGCGCGGGAGAACTCGATCCGCAGCACCGCCACACATGAGGCGCGGTCGGGAAAGCGCCAGGTGGTCGGTACCCGACGCAGGCTGAAGCCCTGTTTCTCGAAGAAGCGCTCGACGCGCGCCGGGTCGTAGCGGGGGATGTCGGCGCGCATCCAGCGGCCGTAAGGCTCCACAGTCGCATCCAGGTCGACGATGGCGATTGCCCCACCCGGACGCAGCACGCGCTGCGCTTCCGCCAACCCGGGCTCACATCCAGGACCGAAGAAGTACGCGGTGCGCGCGTGCACGAGGTCGACACTCGCATCCGGCAGCGGAAGCGCGGCGGCGCCCGCCTGCAGGACCCGTGCACGCGTCCCGACACGGCGGCGTGCGCGCTCGACCAGGGGCAGATGCGGCTCGACGCCCGTCACCGACGCCGCCTCCGCAGCGAAAACCGGGAGGTGAAATCCGTCGCCGCAGCCCACATCGAGCACCTCCAACCCGGCCCACGGCGTGAGCTCACGCAGAACCGTCCACACGGCACCGTCGGCGTCCTGTGCGCGGTTCTCCTGCTCGTAGACCTCGGGCCAGTTCCAGATGTTGGGGCTCGGGATCAGCGGGTCCGCGCCTGCGGCGGCAGCCACGGCAGCGCGCAGCGACCGCATCACTGCACGGGCACGACGATGCTGAGCAGCAACCAGGCCACGACGGCTGTGGGGAGCAGCGAGTCCAGCCGGTCCATCAGTCCACCGTGGCCGGGCAACAACGTGCCCATGTCCTTGATCCCGAGATCGCGCTTGATCATCGACTCGACGAGATCGCCCAGCGTGGCGCTGACCACCAGCAATGCTCCCGTGAGCGCTCCCCACCACCAGGCCCCACCGAGCAGGAAGTGGACGGACAGCGCTCCCGCGAGCATGCCGGCCACTTGCGATCCGGCGAAGCCCTCCCACGACTTCTTCGGGCTGATCATCGGCGCCATCGGATGCCGGCCGAGGAAGACCCCCGCCGCGTAGCCACCGATGTCGGACGCCACGCCGCAGATGAGGAACGTGAGAACGCGGCCGAGACCGTCGTCAGCCACCACCATGAGCGTGGCGAAGGAACAGAACAGCGGCACGTAGGCGGCCGTGAACATCCCGGCCGTGACGTCACGGACGTAGTGCACCGCCCCGGTGCGCATCCGCCAGATCAGCATCGCAAGTGCCGTGAGCACGAACGAGATGGCCAGGCCGCGCAGCCCGAACGGCCACGACAGCCACACCATCGCCTGCCCGCCGACGAGCAGCACCGTGATCGGCACCTCGATGCCTGCGCCACGACGCAACGCACCAGCGAGTTCCCAGGTGCCCACCGCCGTGGCCACGGCGAGGACGCCGATGAAGAAGTGTCGCTGGAACAGCAGTGAGGAAAGGATCACCACGCCCAACGCGACGCCGACAGCGATGGCCGCCGCGAGGTCGCGTCCTGCGCGGGAAGGCCGGCTGGCCGAGGGGACCATGGCCGTGGCGTGAGAGGAGGAGGCCGTCACCGGGTCAGACTTCGAGGAGTTCCGCTTCTTTGTGCTTCACCAGATCGTCGACCTGATGGACGTACCGGTCCGTGGTGGCCTGTAGCTCCTTCTCGGCGCGCCCGACCTCGTCCTCACCCGCGTCGCCATCGCGCACGATCCGGTGCAGCTCGTCCATCGCCTTGCGACGGATACTGCGGATCGTCACACGCGCATCCTCGCCCTTGCCACGTGCGACCTTGACCATCTCGCGGCGGCGTTCCTCGGATAGCTGAGGAATGACCACGCGAATGATCTGGCCGTCGTTGCTGGGGTTGAGCCCGAGGTCGGAGTCGCGGATGGCCTTCTCCAGCGCCTTCAGCTGACCGGCGTCGTACGGCTTGATGACGGCCATGCGCGCCTCCGGGACGTTGATGGAGGCGAGCTGGTTGATCGGCGTCATCGTGCCGTAGTAGTCGACGGCGACTCGCGAGAACATGTTCGGCGTTGCCCGACCGGTGCGGACGCTCGCGAGGTCGTCCTTGGCCACCGAGACGGCGCGTTCCATCTTCTCCTCGGCGTCGAAGAGCGTCTCGTCTATCACGGCTGCTCCTGCGGGTAGTCGGGCGTGCTGACCAGCGTGCCGATCCTCTCACCCCGCACCGCTCGGGCAATGTTGCCCTCCACCAGCAGGTTGAACACGATGATCGGCATCTTGTTGTCCATGCACAGGCTGAACGCAGTGGCATCAGCCACCGCCAGCCCCTGCTCCAGCACTTCACGGTGGGTGATCTCGTCGAACAGCTTCGCGCTGGGGTCGACCTTCGGGTCGGCGGTGAACACACCGTCGACGCTCTTGGCGAGCAGCAGCACCTCCGCCCCGATCTCCAGCGCGCGCTGTGCACCCGCTGTGTCGGTGGAGAAGTAGGGCATGCCCACCCCGGCGCCGAAGATCACGACGCGGCCCTTCTCCAGGTGCCGGATCGCGCGGCGCGGGATGTAGGCCTCCGCGACCTGGCCCATCGTGATGGCCGTCTGCACCCTGGTGTCGACGTGGTGCTCACGCTCCAGGAAGTCCTGCAGCGCCAGACAGTTCATCACGGTGCCGAGCATGCCGATGTAGTCGGCGCGCGCACGGTCCATACCCCGCTGCTGCAGCTCGGAGCCGCGGAAGAAATTGCCGCCGCCGATCACCACCGCGACCTGGGCCCCGGTGGCGACCACCTCGGCGATCTGGCGGGCAACCGTCTCGACCACTCTCGGGTCGACACCGACGGACCCGCCGCCGAACATCTCGCCGCCGAGCTTGAGCAGCACGCGGCGGAAGCCGGGGTGGGCGCCGTCGGCGCCGGTCCGAAGGTCGGTCATGACTTCCCGTCACTCATCTCGGATCGGAGCAGCCGGCCTGTCAGGCCTGGCCGACCTCGAAGCGGACGAACTCCTTGACCGTGACGCCCGCTGCGTCGAGCAGCGCCTTCACGCTCTTCTTGGAGTCCTGGACGGACGGCTGCTCGAGCAGGACGACGTCCTTGTAGAAGCCGTTGATCCGGCCCTCGACGATGCGGGGCAGGACCTGCTCGGGCTTGCCCTCCTCGCGAGCGGTGGCCTCGGCGATGCGCCGCTCGTTCTCGAGCACGTCGCCGGGGACCTCGTCGCGGGTGGTGTACTGCGGCCGAGCGGCGGCGATGTGCATCGCGACCCCCCGGGCGGCGTCGTCGTCGGCCCCCTCGTAGGAGACCAGCGCGCCGATGGCCGGCGGCAGGTCGGAGGCCCGCCGGTGCAGGTACAGGGCGACCGGCCCGTCTACGTGGATGTAGCGCTTGAGCTCGAGCTTCTCGCCGATGCGGGCGGACAGCGCCAGCACGGCCTCCTCGACGGTGCTCCCGTCGAGCGGAGCCTTCTTCAGCGCGTCGAGGTCGGCAGGCTGCTGGTCGACCGCGACCCGCAGGATCTTGTCGGCGAGCGCCTGGAAGTCGGGGCTCTTCGCCACGAAGTCGGTCTCGCAGTCGAGCTCGACCATCGTGCCGCCCTCGGCCGCGACGAGGCCGTTGGCGGTGTCGCGCCCGGCGCGCTTGCCGACGTCCTTCGCGCCCTTGATGCGGAGCAGCTCGACGGCCTTCTCGAGGTCGCCCTCGGACTCCTCAAGGGCCTTCTTGCAGTCCATCATCCCGGAACCGGTGAGGTCCCTGAGCTTCTTGACGTCGACGGCGGTGTAGTTCGCCATTTCGGTGCCTCTGGTCCGTTTCTCTTCAGGCTGTCGGGACGAGCGACGTTCGGGGCCGGTACCACCGGCCCCGAACGGGGAGCGGGATCAGCCCGCGGTCTGCTGCGTGCCGTTGCTGGTGGTGGCCGGCGCGGGCTCGGAAGCAGGGTTGGGCGACTCGCTCGCGGGACCGCTGGCCGTGAGGCTGGCCCCGTCGGAACCGGCGCCGTTGGTGAGCAGGTTCTGCTCCCACTCGGCCAGCGGCTCGTCGGTGGCGACACCGGCCTCCGGCTTGTCCTCGCCGTCTCCCCGGCTGCGGGCCGCACGCGCCATGAGCCCGTCGGCAGCAGCGCGCGCGATCACCTTGGTGAGCAGCGCGGCCGACCGGATGGCGTCGTCGTTGCCCGGGATCGGGAAGTCGACCTCGTCGGGGTCGCAGTTGGTGTCCAGGATGGAGACGACCGGGATGCCCAGCTTGCGAGCCTCGCCGACGGCGATGTGCTCCTTCTTGGTGTCGACGATCCAGACCGCGCTCGGGACCTTGGTCATGTCCCGGATACCGCCGAGCGTCTTCTCGAGCTTGGTCTTCTCGCGGGTGAGCATGAGGATCTCCTTCTTGGTGCGACCCTCGAAGCCCCCCGTCTGCTCCATCGACTCCAGCTCCTTCATCCGCTGAAGGCGCTTGTGCACGGTCTGGAAGTTGGTGAGCATCCCGCCAAGCCAGCGCTGGTTGACGTACGGCATGTTCACGCGGCCCGCCTCGTCGGCGATGGCCTCCTGCGCCTGCTTCTTCGTGCCGACGAACATGATCGTGCCGCCGTGGGCAACGGTCTCGCGGACGAACTCGTAGGCCCGGTCGATGTACGACAGGGTCTGCTGCAGGTCGATGATGTAGATGCCGTTGCGCTCGGTGAGGATGTAGCGCTTCATCTTCGGGTTCCAGCGCCGGGTCTGGTGCCCGAAGTGCACACCCGAGTCCAGCAACTGCTTCATGGTGACGACGGCCACGGCCGGTGTTCACCTCTCAGTCGGGCGTGGCCGCTCAGCGGCCACGCGCGCGGTTTCGCGGAGCGCCGGTTGGCGGCACCGCCCTGGCGTCGCGCCGGTGGCCGGACCCACATGGAGCTGCGCGGGACCGCCCGTCCACCGTTTCCGCCGGAGGGCCTGAAACGGCCGAACCGGGCAGGGCACGCGAGCGCGCGAAGTCACCCCTGACAGCAGTCGGGGTGCACGAGAAGTGTACGCCGAGGCGGGGAGGCCCCTCTCCTCGCATCCCTCGGTTGTCCACATCCGCACTCGGCCATCCACAACGCGGACGAAGGCGGTGTCCACCGCAGGCCACGGGGTCAGGCTGGGGCGGTGACCGAGGAGCGACGGCGGGCGGCATCCAGGGTGCCAACGCGGCCCGGGCGCCCGGTGCGTACGGGGCGGATTGCCGCACTCGCGTGGGCCCTGACCTCGGCGCTCAGTGCGGGCGTGATCGTGGCCGCCGGCGGTCCATCCAGCGAAGCCGCCCACCTCGCCCCGTACCGGGCCGCCGCCTATGACCCCGCCGGTCACGACGTAGGGCGTGCGTATCGGACGGGAGCGCCGGGACGCCCCGCACCGGACTCATCGCTCGGCCTCAATCCGGCTGCCGCACTCGCTGCTCACCATCCACCGGCCCGTGTCGCCGCGCCCCCGACCACCGTCGGCGGCGCAGCGATCAGCGCCACAACCCGCTCCACCGCATCCCCACCCGCAACCGGCCCGGCGCCTCCCCCGGACGTGGCTGATGTCCCTCCATCCGGTGCTTCGATTCCGCCGGCCGGAGCCGGCTCCGCCGCGCCTCCGCCTGCAGCCGACATTCCTGCCCCTCCACCCAGCACCGGGGTCACAGCCCCGAGGACCGGCTTCACCGCGCCTCCGCCTGCAGCCGACATTCCGGCTCCTCCACCCGGCGCCGGGGTCACCGCGCCGGGAGCCGGCTACGCGTGGCCGATGCTCCCCGCGCCGGCGGTCGTCACGCCGTTCCGGGCGCCCAGCCACACCTACGGGCCGGGGCACCGGGGCGTGGATCTCGGCGGAGCGCCGGGCGTGCCGGTTCTCGCCGCGCGAGCCGGCACGGTCGTGTTCGCGGGGCCGGTCGGCGGCCGAGACCTCGTGTCCGTGCTCCACGACGACGGCCTGCGCACCACCTACGAGCCGGTGCAACCCGTGGTCGAGACCGGGGCCGTGATCCGGGCGGGCGAGGTCATCGGGCTCCTGCAACCCGGGCACGCGGGCTGCGTGGCGCAGTCGTGCCTGCACTGGGGCGTCCGGCGGGATCGCAACGAGTACCTCGATCCCCTCGTACTGCTCCGGCCGCCGCGGGTGCGCCTGCTGCCCGTGCCGATCCCGTGGCCGGATGGCTGAGCGTGAGCGGTCCCGGCGTCAGCCTGCGGCGAGCTCCTCGAGCCGGCCCCTCAGCCGTCCCACCAACCGCGAATGCAGCTGACACACCCGAGACTCGGTCACACCGAGCAGCGTGCCGATCTCGGCCAGCGTCCGGTTCTCGAGGTAGTAGAGCCGCACCACCGTGCGGTCGCGTTCGCCGAGCTGCCCGACCGCCACCGAGAGCTGCCGCAACGTCTCATGGGCCTGCACGATCGCCATGGGGTCGGGGGCACTCTCGTCAGCGAGCAGCTCCGACACGCCGCCGCTGCTCTCCTCCAGCGCCTCCACGCTGATCACCTGCACCTGCCGCGTGAACGAGCGCAGCTCGTCCACGGCCACACCCAGCTCGTCGGCCAGCTCCCGCTCGGTCGCCGCGCGGAGCAGGCGCCCTTCCAACCGCTCCTGGGCCCGCTCGAGCTCACGGACGCGCCCACGCACGCTGCGAGGCACCCAGTCCTGCGCCCTGAGCTCGTCGAAGATCGCGCCGCGGATGCGTTGGCCGGCATAGCTCTCGAACCGCGGGCAGCGCTGCGGGTCGAACCGCTCGATGGCGTCGATCAGCCCGAAGATTCCGCACTGCACCAGGTCGGCGTGTTCGACGTAGGACGGCAGCCCGGCAGCCACCCGGTTGGCCACCGAACGGACTAGTGGCGTGTAGTGCACCACCAGTCGGTCGCGGAGCGCACGCGTCGGCTGCTCCAGATAAGCGGCCCAGACGTCATCGACCGGTGACGGCTCCACCGCTCGAACGGCGGCGTCAGCGGGCTCCAGAGCCTCCGCATGTTCGGGCGGAGGCTCCACTGTTGCCATGACGACCGGCGGTCCCACGGCTCTGAGCTGCGCCGACTGGACCAGGACACGGTCACGCCCTGGGATGCGCCTGCTCATGAACCACCTTCAACCGCTCGACGGTGACGTGCGTGTAGAGCTGAGTGGTTGCTAGCTTAGCGTGACCGAGCAACTCCTGTACGTAGCGGAGGTCCGCGCCGCGCTCCAACATGTGAGTTGCTGCGGCATGCCGCAGTCCGTGCGGTCCGACGTCCGGTGCGCCCGGAACTGCGGAGAGCGCCTGGTGGACGACACCACGGGCCACTCGCGGATCCAGTCGGCCTCCGCGGACCCCCAGAAGCAGGGCAGGCGGCGACCCGCTGCGCACCAGCGCCGGGCGGCCGGTGGCGAGCCACCGTCGAAGTGCGTCCTCTGCCGGCACTCCGTAAACGACCGTGCGCTCGCGATCGCCCTTGCCCACCACACGCAGGGCCCGCCGACCGGCGTCGATGTCGTCGAGGTCGAGGCCGCACAGCTCGGCGACACGGACCCCCGTGGCGTAGAGCAGTTCGAGGACCAGCAGATCCCGCAGTGCGACGGGCTCTCCCTCCGCGGCGCCCGAACCGGCGGCATCGAGCAGCGCGGTGGCCTCCGCCACCGTGGGCACGGCGGGCAGCGCGGAATTCGGCCGCGGGGACGCCAAGCGTGCTCCGGGATCGGTGGGGATCCGGCCGGTACGCCGGGCCCACGCGGTGAAGGTGCGGGCGGCCGCCGCCCGCCGGGCCAGGGTGGAGCGACCCGCCCCTGCGGCGTGTCCGGCAGCAAGCCAGCGGCGAAGCACCGGGAGGTCGAGATCCCGGAGATCCGCGATGCCGACAAGCAGACCGCTGAGGTCAGAGCGGTACGCCCGCACCGTGTGTGGCGAGCGGCCGCGTTCCAGCGCGAGATGTCGCAGGAACTCCTCAAGAGCCGCCGCGACACCGGAAGTGAGCTCCCCCGACGAGGTCACAGATCGACGGTGGGCGGCGGAACGCTCCTGGTCAAGCCCTACGGCGAATGCATACCGTACGCAGTTCGATCATGTGCGTCCTGAGGGCGCCACTCGCCGCTTTCAGCCATCGTCGCGCCACCTCCGGCCCCGATGCCGGAACGTTCGGCGGACGACCGAACTGCACTGAGCGGAGGGTGTCGGTGAGCCCGCGGGCGGCCCTGCCCGCAGCCGGGCACTGGCGTGCACCCGGCGCCCCACATCGTCGAGCCAGACGACGCAGCACGGTTCAGAGCTGTTCGCCGCGAGGACGACGCCATCGGCCGTCGCAGTGCTCCACGAGACCTCGGCGCTCCAGGTCGACGAGGGCGACACGCACTGCCCCGATCGGCACTCCCGCCTCCATCGCGAGCCACCGTGTGTCGCGGTGGGCCCGGGCCGGTAGCGCGTCATGCACCACGGCCGCGACGGGATCGAGACCGTCGGTCGGTCGCGAGACGCTCGAATCGAGTGGGTCGGCCAGGTCGAGCCCGAGCCGACCGACCGCCTCCAGCACTTCCTCGGTGCGCGTGACGAGAAGCGCTCCCTCCCGGAGGAGGCGGTGGCAGCCCGCCGAGAGCCCCGACGTGACGGGCCCCGGCACCGCCATCACCAGCCTGCCCAGGGCCGAGGCGTCGGCAGCGGTGCGCTGTGCGCCGCTGCGCAACCCTGCCTCCACCACGACCGTGCCCGCAGCCATACCCGCGATCAGCCGGTTGCGTACGAGGAACCGGTGGCGCCCAGGAACCGACCCTGGCGGGTACTCGCTGACGACGAGCCCGCTCGTCGCGATCCGCTCCAGCAGCATCTGGTGCGCCGCCGGGTAAGCGCGGTCGACGCCGCACGCAAGGACCGCGACCGTCGGCCCTTCGACGGCGAGCGCGCCACGGTGAGCCGCGCCGTCGACCCCGATCGCGGCACCGGAGACGACGGTGAATCCGCGGTCGGCCAGGCCCGCCGAGAAATCCCCAGCTACGTGGGCGCCGTAGCTGGTGGCCGCGCGTGCGCCCACCACTGCGACGGCCTGCTCGCAGAGCCCGGCGAGCAGGCCGGGACCACGGACCCACAACGCCAGAGGCGGTGCGAGCTCGCGCTGCCCGGTGAGGGCGAACGCCGCGAACGGCCACTGTGGCCACTCGGTGTGTTCGGGCGTGATCAGCCGGGCGCCGACGGCCGCAGCAGCGTCGAGATCGGCCGCCGCCCGCCGGACGACCCGCCGGGCGCCCGTCTCCCCCGCCACCGCCTCGCTGACCCGCCCGTCCTGGACCCGCTGCGCCGCCTCCACGGGACCGACCTCGGCGACGAACCCCGCGAGCGCGACGGCGGGGGCCTCGGCCACCCGCGAGAGGTAAGCCCTGGCGAGCAGCACGTCCTCCGCGACCTGGGGCGCGCTCGCGGACATCTGCCCGGTCATGCAGCCCTCCGATCGCGGAAGAAGAGGGCGGTCTCCACGAGCTCCCGATCCGGACGGTCCCGGCCGGCCAGGTCGGCGAGAGTCCAGGCCACCCGCAACGCGCGGTCGGCGCCGCGGGCGGTGAGCTCGCCCGCGCGCAGCCCTGCATCCAGGGGCCGGACGGCGCCGCGGGGCAAGGCGAACCGGGTGCGCAGCACCGGACCCGGGACCTCGGCGTTGGTGAGCCAGCCCTGTCCGGCCCAGCGCTCAGCCGCCGCGGCACGGGCGGCCAGGACCCTCTCCCGGACCGTGGCCGTGCTCTCGGCGAGGCCGGACGCGTCGGAGAGCGCGGTGACCGGGAACATCCTGGCCCGAAGGTCCACCCGATCGAGCAGGGGGCCGGACAGCCGCCCCAGGTAGCGCCGGCGGACCAGGGAGGAGCACACGCAGTCGCGGTCGTGGGCGGGAGCGCACGGGCAGGGGTTGGCAGCGAGCAGGAGCTGGAAGCGCGCCGGGTACTGGACGGTGCCGTCGGCCCGGGCGAGCCGTACCTCGCCTTCCTCCAGCGGGGTGCGCAGGGCGTCGAGCATCTGAGCGCCCCATTCCGGAGCCTCGTCCATGAACAGCACGCCGCGGTGGGCGAGCGACACCGCGCCGGGGCGGGCCAGGCCGCTGCCGCCTCCCAGCAGCGAGGCCATCGAGCTCGAGTGGTGGGGCGCCACCATCGGCGGCACGGTGCTGAGCCCGCTTCCGGGCGGGAGCTTTCCTGCCACCGACCGCACTGCGGCGAGTGCGAGCGCCTCGTCGGGGCCGAGCCGCGGGAGCAGCCCGACGAACCGCTGCGCGAGCATCGTCTTGCCAGTGCCCGGCGGGCCCACCAGCAGGACGTGGTGGCCGCCCGCTGCCGCGATCTCCAGCGCGTGCCGGGCGTCGTCCTGCCCGACGACGTCGGCGAGGTCGGGCGGCTCAGGACCCTCGTGGCCCGAGACCGGAACGGCGACAGGCAGGTCGTACTCGCCCCTCAGGAAAGCCAGCACCTCGGCGAGGCTGTGTGCCCCGTGCACCTCGATGCCCTCGACCAGCGCAGCCTCCGGCAGAGCGGCGGCCGGTACCACCACCCGCCGCATCCCGGCGGTCCGCGCGGCCAGCAGGCACGGCAGCACCCCGCGCACCGGACGCAGCCTGCCGTCGAGGGCCAGCTCGCCGAGCAGCACCGTGCCGTCGAGCGAGCGCTGGCCGACCACCTCGGACGTGCAGAGGATGCAACACGCGAGCGCGAGATCGAACCCGGAGCCGGCCTTGCGGAGCGTGGCGGGCGAGAGCGCGAGCAGGATGCGTTCGTTGGGCCACGTGCACCCGGAGTTGACGATGGCGGCCCGCACCCGGTCCTTGGACTCGTGCAGCGCCGCGTCCGGCAGGCCCAGCAGGTGGACCCCTGGCAGGCCGCCGCCGACGTCGGCCTCGATCTCGACGACGTGGCCCTCCACGCCGAGCAAGGTGACCGACCAGGCGCGCGCGAGCCCCATCAGAACGCCGCCTCGTAGTGGCGCACGGTGACGGGCTTGCCCGGCTCGGCGACGACCGCGAGCACGTCGAACCGGATCTCGCACCACCGCACCTGGTGGGCGGCGAGCCAGGCCTGGGTGACCCGCCGGATGCGGGCTGCTTTGCGCCGGTCGACGGCTTCCGCGGGCTCGCCGAACCGGACACCCGAGCGCGTCTTGACCTCGCAGACCACCAACCGGTCGGCATCGGTGGCGACCAGATCGAGCTCCCCGTGCCGGCACCGCCAGTTGCGGGACAGGACCACAAGACCCCGTTGCTCCAGGTACGTCGCCGCGAGGTCCTCGCCGTGGCGACCGAGCACGTCCTTCGCTGCCATGCCGACAACGATCGACGTCCGGCGTGTGCCGGGACAGCCGGTTCTCGCAACTGTGGACAGTTCGGGGGCGATGGGGACAACCCCGCCTACGGCGCTCGGCGAACGCCGATGCCGTCAGGAGGTTCGTGTAGGAGCCGCGAACTCGGCGTACCCGATGTGGACAACGGGTCGGTTGCCGATGCGCTCACGAAATCCACATCGGAACGTGCGAATGAGAGTCGCGCGCATCATTCTGGACGCACGGGCGCAGAGCGGCGTCAATCGGTGAATAGAAGAGATCGGGACCTACCGGCCGCTCTCGCGGCGGACGGTCCCCCGAGCTCACCCGCACCGAGTGGCGTGCTCGAACACCGGTGCAATAAGACGAAAACCGATGTCAGGAACCGAACTGGTCGCCGCCGGGTAGCCGCAGGTCCGGCTTGTCCAGCTCCTCGACGTTGACGTCCTTGAAGGTGAGAACCCGGACGTGTTTCACGAACCGAGCCGGCCGGTACATGTCCCATACCCACGCGTCGGACATGCGGACCTCGAAGTAGATCTCGCCGTCGGCGTTGCGTGCGGCGACATCCACCGAATTGGCGAGGTAGAACCGCCGCTCCGTCTCAACGACATAGGAGAACTGGGCCACGATGTCCCGGTACTCCTTGTAGAGCGTGAGCTCCATCTCGGTCTCGTACTTTTCGAGATCCTCGGCGCTCACGGTTCCATCCCTCCCTCTGCCCCCACCTCGGTCGACCCGACGGTGACTGTCCCATTGTGGACCAGAGCCGTGGGAAGCCCGACAGCGGCAGCGGTCTCGAGTGCGGCGACGTCGTCATCGTCCTCGATTGCGGTCCCGACGACACCGCCGCCGACGCCGACCGGAATACCGACGTCCCCACGGGCCGCCCGCACATTGACGAAGGAGAAGCGGTGCACCCGGCTCGGCCCGTGCTCCGTCAGCGCGGCGTCGTGCACCGTCGTGCAGTAGCCCTTGTGCTCGGCGAAGCCGTACTCCGGGAACTCCTCGTGCAAGGCGACCATGATCCTGTCCCGGGTCACCTTGGCCAGCACGGACGCCGCCGCGACGCACGCTGCCACCTGGTCGCCCTTGGGCACCGCGAGCGCGGGGCTGCCGAAGCCACGCACCGCGAACCCGTCCGTCAGAACGTATCCGGGACGATCGGCCAGCCCCGCCACGGCGCGGCGCATGCCCTCGATGTTGGCGACGTGCACACCCCGCCGGTCCACCTCCTCGGGCGGGATCACGACCACGGCGCTGTCCTGCGCCCAGCGCGTGATCAGCGCGTAGTACTCCTCGCGCGCGGCGGGTGTGAGCAGCTTCGAGTCGGTCAGGCCGTCGAGCCGCTTGGCGTCACCGGGCCGGAGGACGCAGGCCGCGACGACGAGCGGGCCGGCGCACGCACCGCGACCGGCCTCGTCGACCCCGGCCACCGGACCGAGGCCGTGGCGCTGCAGCGTGGATTGCAAGGTCCAACTGCCCGCGGAACGCCGTACGACGGCACGGGCGGGGCGGAGCTCGGGAGGAAGCGTCGGCCGCATCGGGCGGCGGGCCGGCGTACGACGAGGAGCAGGGCGTGCGGGCATCAGATGAGCAGTCTCCACCGGGCGGGCAGGGCGGGACGACACGGGTCCGATGGTCGGGCTCCGAGTCTCGGCGGCGATCAGGAGCGGGGGCGACCCGGGAGGAAACCCCATAGCTCCGGATCCTGCCGATACAACCTGCGCCGCCACACCGCGAGCGGGAGTGTGCCCAACAACCCGAGGCCGAGGGGTGCACCGGCCGGCGCTGCGGGCGCCGGCATACCGACTGCGGTGGACTGCGGGTCGATGGAGGAGATCCAGCCGAAGCGCGAGACGGGTAGCACGATCACCCGTGCTTGGCCGATCACGTTCGCCACCGGGACGGGCCCGTGGTCGGGCACCCGCGAGTCGGCGGAGTTGTTGCGGCTGTCGCCCATCATCCACAGCTGGCCCTCGGGCACCGTGACCGGCCCGAACGGGCTCTGCTTCGGCGGCCCGGCCGCAGGCAGGTAGTAGATGTAGGGCTCGGTGAGCGGTTCGCCGTCGACCATCACCCGGTTCCGCGAGTCGCAGCACGAGACCGTCTGGCCCCCGACCGCGATGACGCGCTTCACGAAGTCCTTCTCGTCGGGCGGCGCGAGTCCGATGAGCGAACCCAGCCCCTGCAGAGCCCTGGTCAGCGGGTTCGTCGGCTCCTGTACGTTGATCTCGCTGCTCCAGCTGTCCGGGCCGCGGAACACCACGACGTCGCCCGGGGCCGGGTTGGAGAACCGATAGGTGATCTTGTCGACGAGCACGCGGTCGTTGTTGCAGCCGGTGCAGCCGTGCAGCGTGGTCTCCATCGAGCCCGACGGGATCACGTAGACCTTGGCGACGAACGTCTGGATCAGGAACGTCAGCACCAGCGCTACCACGATGAGCAGCGGCAGTTCCTTCCAGAACGCCGGTCGCCTGCGGCGACCGCCGCGCTTCCTGCCCCCGCCTTGTGTGGACTGGTCGTCGTCGCGCGGGGGTGGAGCTGCGCCTGCCCGGCGGCGGTGCCGACCGGGAACCTCGGGGTTCTGGTCGGATGCGTCGTCGATCAGGCCGCGGTGGATGACGGTCGTCTCGTCGTCGGCGGGATCGCGCCGCCTCGGGGGCGGGGGACGTTCCGGAACCCGCTGACCGTTGACAGGTGGGCCGGCCGGGCGACGCGGAGGCGAGTAGGAACCTCCGGGCGCGCCTCCGTGCACAGGCGCTCCGTTGTACGTGCCTCCGCGCTGCGGAGGGGCCCCGTAGCCCGGGGGCTGACCTCCTGTGGCCGGCCCGGCAGGCGAGCCGTCGTAGGGCCCCGCATACGGCCCGCCCGGTGACGCGGGACGCTGCCCCTGGGATCGCCCGGGCGCCGGCTGGTCCGCCGGCGGGTAGCGCCGGGGCGGGGCCCGCCGGTCGTCGGGGAGCTCGGGTAGGGCCACGTCCACGAGGCTACGTCAACCTGACCGCGACAGTCAGGACGCGGACGGAGTCTCGCGCTTCTCCTTGATCTTCGCGGCCTTGCCGCGGAGCTCGCGGAGGTAGTAGAGCTTCGCCCGGCGGACGTCACCGCGGGTGAAGACCTCGATCTTGTCGAGGTTCGGCGAGTGCACCGGGAAGGTGCGCTCCACGCCGACACCGAACGACACCTTGCGGACCGTGAAGGTCTCCCGCGACCCGGCTCCCTGGCGGCGGATGACGACGCCCTGGAACACCTGAATGCGGGATCGAGTGCCCTCGACGACCTTCACGTGCACCTTGAGCGTGTCACCCGGCCGGAAGGCGGGGATGTCGGAGCGCAGCTGCTGTGCGTCCAGGGCGTCCAGGGTGTTCATCGCGAAGATCCGTCCTCGGTCCGTGATAGCGGTCGTGCGGGGGCGCCCTTCCAATCGTCGAGGATCGGTGGCGCCGACTGGTCCGACGCACGTGCGTCTGACGCTGGCAACCCGTCCATAGTGCCAGACGCGATCGGGTGCAGTGAAATCACCCGCCCCTCAGGTGGGTGAGAAACTCTCGGTCCGCGTTGTCGAGCGCGTCGTCGGGCATGGCGGCGAGCAGATCCGGGCGCCGCTGCGCCGTGCGTTCGAGAGCACGATCACGCCGCCAGCGTGCGATCGCGGCGTGGTTGCCGCTGCGCAGCACCTCGGGGACGGTGAGCCCGCGCCAGGTCACCGGCCGCGTGTAGGCCGGCCCTTCGAGGAGGCCGTCGGAGAAGGAGTCCTGCTGCGCCGAGGCCGGGTTGCCGAGCACGCCGGGCATCAGCCGCACCACCGCCTCGACCATCACGAGCACGGCCGCCTCACCGCCGACGAGCACGTAGTCGCCGATGCTCACCTCGTCGACGGGCATCCTGGTCGCCGCCTCGTCCATCACCCGCTGGTCGATCCCCTCGTACCGGCCACAGGCGAACACCAGGCGCGGCTCGGTGGCCCAGGCCTCGGCCGTGGCCTGGGTGAACGGCCTGCCCGCCGGCGTGGGCACCACCAGACGCGCCGGGCCGTTCTGCGCCAGCACGTCGTCGAGCGCCTGCCCCCACACCTGCGGGCGCATCACCATCCCGGGCCCGCCGCCGTAGGGGGAGTCGTCGACGGCCTGGTGGACGTCGCGCGTCCAGCTTCGTAGGTCGTGCACCGCAAGCTCGACGAGGCCCGCCGCGATTGCCCGGCCCAGGAGCGCCTCCCGCAGCGGGGCGAGGTAGGCGGGAAAGATGGTGACGACGTCGATCCGCACCGGGGCACCGTACGCGGGACGGTCAGCCGGCCTGCCGGCCGCGGACCAGCTCGTCCACGATCACGCGCGTGGCGTCGAGGCCGACTCCGTGCGACGCGAGGATCCGCTGCGCCGCTCCGGTCTCCGAATGGAGCATCCCCAGCAGGATGTGCTCGGTCCCGATGAAGTTGTGCTTCAACCGCAGCGCCTCGCGCAGGGCCAGCTCCAGCACCTTCTTCGCCGCGCGGTCGAACGGGAGGTGACCGCGCGGGGCGCGTCCGCGTGCAGCCCGGGTGCGTTCCAATGCGCCTGGCCCGAAGGCCTCCTCGACCTGGCGGCGCACCTCGTCGAGGTCGATGCCGAGGGTGGCGAGCGCCTCGGCGTCCGGAGGAGGGCTTCCGTCCGGCCGTAGTCGGCCGATCTCCGCATCCACCACGGCACCGTCGACGCCCAGGGACTTCAGGATCACGGCAGCCGGGTTGGGCCGCCCCACGACCATCGCGGCCAGCAGGTGCTCGCTCCGAATGGAGTCCGCCGCCCTGTCGCGTGCCTGCTCCTGCGCGGATACCACCACCGAGCGTGCCTCGTGACTGAAACGTTCGAACATCTCCCCGCTCCCCTCAGAACCCGAACCGGCGGTACTTCTTGTGCACTGCCTGCCTGCTCACCCGCAGCACCTCGGCGATCTGCTGCCAGGACCACCCCTGCGCACGCGCGTTGGTGACCTGGAGCTCTTCCAATGACTCGAGCAGCACCCGCAGGGACGCCACTGCCGCCAGGCCGACCGCCGGGTCCCTGCTCGACGCGGCTGCCGCCACTTTCGTCGCATCCGTCATGTCGTCAACCTATGTTGACAGCGAGGCGGTGTCAACCCTGGTTGACGCCACGTCGGAAACAGGCGGGAAAACAGGACGGCCCCCGCAGCTGTGCTGCGGGGGCCGTGAAGGTGGCTCAGTTCATTCCAGGTCGAGCAAGCCCTCGGGCGGGGTGAGCACGACCCTGCCGCCGTCGATGTCGACGGTGGGCACGATCGCGCGTACGAACGGCACGAGCGCATCCGGCCGGTCGGGCCGGACCAGCACGAGGAGCTCCCCGCCCGGACCGTGCACGACCTCACGGACCGACCCCACGACGGAGCCGTCCTCCAGCTCGGCCCGCAGACCTTCGAGCTGATGGACGTGGAACTCGTCCGGATCCGTCGGCGGCGGAACCGCGTCGGAGCCGATCAGGAGGCGGGCGCCGCGCATCGCCTCGGCGGCGTCGCGGTCGGGCACCTCGACGAACCGCACGAGCAGCCGGCCGGAATGGGGCCGGGTGGACTCGACGGTGAGCACGGCGTCCGGCACGCCCGCGCGCCGTGCTGTGAGCACGGAGCCGGACGTGAACCGCTCGTCGGGCGAGTCGGTGTGGACGTCGACAACGAGCTCGCCGCGCAGGCCGTGGGCCCGAGCGGCGATCCCGACGAGCAACTCGGTGCTGTCGCTGACCGGCACCGCTCGCTCGGCGGTGCCGTTACCGGTCGGTGTCGACGACATCGACCCGCACGCCTCGGCCGCCGATGCCACCAACGACCGTGCGGAGCGCGGTGGCCGTGCGGCCTCCGCGACCGATCACCTTGCCGAGATCCTCCGGGTGCACACGCACCTCGAGAGTGCGTCCCCGGCGCGTGGTGACGAGCTCCACCTGCACGTCGTCCGGGTGGTCGACGATGCCCCGGACGAGGTGCTCGAGAGCGTCCGCGAGGACACTCACGACTCGGTGGCCTCGGTGGCCGTGGTGGCCTCACCCTCGGCGGAGTCGGCCTTGGGCCGGCGGTCGCCCCGCTTCTTCGGGGTGGTGGCCTCGGTGGTGGGCTCCTCGCTCGCGGCGGCGAGCGCAGCCTGGAAGCGGGCCAGCTTGTCGGCCTTCTCCGGCTGCGGCTTGAGGGTGCCCTCGGAGCCGGGCAGGCCCTTGAACTTCTGCCAGTCGCCCGTGATCTCCAGCAGGTGCTGCACGGGCTCGGTGGGCTGCGCGCCCACGCCCAGCCAGTACTGCGCCCGCTCGGAGTCGACCTCGATCAGGCTCGGCTCGTTCTTCGGGTGGTACTTGCCGATGGTCTCGATCGCCCGGCCGCTGCGGCGGCTACGGGCATCGGCCACGACGATGCGGTAGTACGGCTGACGGATCTTGCCCAGCCTCATCAGCTTGATCTTGACGGCCACGCTGGTCGTTGCTCCTCGCGGATCGTGGTGCTTCTGGTGAGTCCGCGCGGCTCGCGTGGGGTTACGGGCAGCGCTTCGTCGACGTGTGCGGCCGCGGCACGGTAGAGGGCCAGCCGCATGACCGATCCGTCATTCTGCCAGACACCTTCGGGCGATGACGCACTGAGCCGCCGGCTCACCCGGTCGGCATGACGCCCAGAAGGCCGAGCATCAGCACGACTCCGGGGAGGAGGTTGTTCACCTGATGCGCGACGATGCTGGGGAGCAGCCTGCCTGTGTACAGCCGAGCCACTGCAATCGGGATAGCGACGATGAGCAGCAGCGGCGTTCGGGTGAACTCGAAATGGGCCATCGCGAAGAGCAGAGTCGTCACGCCGAAGGCCACCCAGCGGTTCGCAAGCCGCTCGATCCCGCCCCATAGCAGGCCCCGGTACACGATCTCCTCGCACAGTGGGGCGAGGAACACCACGATCACCAACACCACCGCGGCCAGCACCGGACCGGTCCTGACCGAGCCGAACACGTCGCCGACCGCCGAGCTCGCGTCCGGCCCGACGATCGCGACGTACACCAGCGAGGCAGGCACCGTGAGGGCCAGCCCGCCGAGCCCGAACGCGACACCCAGCCCGACGTCGCTCCACGACCACTGCAGGCGCAGGTCGGTGCGCGGCCCGTTGCCGCGCAGCACGGTGATCAGCACCGCGGTGGCGGCCGCCAGCACGGTGGGCACGGCGAGCGCGAGGATCAGCCCCCCGACCACCGGCATGTCGCCGAGCACGGCCCAGCCGATCAGCACGGACGTGAGCAGGAACACGGCCTCGACGAGCACGTAGGCACCCAGGCCCCAGCGGTGGGTGCGGACCGGGACCCCGGTGAGCGCCCGCCCCGCCGGATGCCGGGGCGACCGCCTGCCGGTGGGAGGAGGCGCGGACGGGTGGGGGTCCGGCATCGACGGGTAGGCGCTCGGCGGATACATCGGGTAGGGGCCCGACGTCCCCGGCCCGGCTGCGTACGGCTGGTAGGGACCGGATGGGTACGAACCTTCGGCGTACGGACCCGGTCCGGGCTGGGCGACAGCTGCGCCGGGGGCCTCTGCCGGCGCGCCTGATGCCGCCTCCTGCGACCACGGGGACCACTCCGGGGCCGCCCAGGGCGAACCGGCGGTCCCGTTGTGGGTGACGCCGTTGTGGCCGTTGCCGTTCGAGCCGTTGCCGTTGGGGGAGCCGCCGTTGCCGCTGCTGTCCGGGCTGCCCTCGCTCGTTCCGCCGGCGGCGGCGTTACCGGTCAGGCTGCTGTTGGCGCCGGTTGGACCGGCGTCGTTCGGTTCGGGGACGTCGGGTTCTCTCGAACCCTCCTCGGGTGACTCGTTCCCGTCCGTTGCTGCCACATATCCGACGCTACCGGCCCTTGGCTGCGGGCGTCTGCCCTCGGCGTGCAGGCGTGATCACGCCGGAATACAGCGTGCAAACCGCCCGCTTCAGCCCGTGGCGTGCACGGGCCGTCCGCGGAGCATCACGAGCGCCGGCTCGCGCAGGACCGAGAGGTCGGCCCGGGGGTCGGACCGGTACACGACGAGGTCCGCTCGCGCACCGGGCTGCAGCCCCGGACGCTCGAGCCACTCGCGGGCCGACCAGCTCGCGGCGCCGATCGCGGCGGTGGTGGACATCCCGGCCCCGTGCAGGGCCTCGATCTCGTCGGGCAGCCGCCCATGGACGATCCCGCCGCCCGCGTCCGTGCCGGCGTACACGGGAACCCCCGCCTCGACGGCCTGCCGCACGACGCCCACCGCTCCCGCGTGCAGCTTCCGCATGTGCGCCGCGTACGTGGGATACCTGGTGGCCGAGTCGGCGATCGTCGGGAACGTGTCGAGATTGATCATCGTGGGGACGAGTGCGGTGCCACGGGCGGCCATCTCCCCGATGAGGTCGTCGGTGAGGCCGGGCCCGTGCTCGATGCAGTCGATACCGGAGCGGATCAGGCCGGGGAGGGCGTCGGCGCCGAACACGTGGGCGGTGACCCTGGCCCCAGCGGCGTGGGCCGCCTCCACCGCGGCGACGAGCACGTCGTCGGGCCACAGCGGGGCCAGATCCCCCACGGACCGGTCGATCCAGTCCCCCACCAGCTTCACCCAGCCGTCGCCGTCCGCGGCCTGCTCGGCGACCACGTCGGGCAGGAGCGCCGGGTCGTCGAGCTCGGCGGCGACACCGGGGATGTAGCGCTTGGGCCGAGCAACGTGCACGCCTGCGCGGATGATCTCCGGCAGATCGGCGCGCGCCTGCAAAGGGCTGGTGTCGAGCGGCGAGCCGCAGTCGCGGATCAGCAGGGTGCCGGCATCACGGTCGGTGCGCGCCTGCGCGTCGGCCTCCTCGAGCTCGACGGCGCCGGACGAGCCCAGCCCGATGTGGCAGTGCGCGTCGACGAGCCCTGGCACGATCCAGCCGCCGTCGATGAGCGTCTCGGCGCCCGGGATGCGGTCGACGAGCACACCCGCCCCGTCGACGAACAGCTCCGTCGTCCGCTCGTCACCGCCTGGCCCGAGCAGCACCCCCCGCACGCGGTACACGCGCTACTTGCCCTTCGGGAACTTCAGCTTGCTCGGGTCGAAGCCGGGCGGGAGCTGGTCGAGCCCCGGCGGGAGCTCACGCAACGACGGCGGCAGGCCCGACAGGTCGGGGACGCCGCCCCCGAACCCGGCCGGCAGGGCACCGGCGCGGGCCGGTGTGGGGCCGCGGCCCTTGCCCTTCTTCCCCTTGCGGCCCTTCGCCTGCTTGCGCGTGGCGCTGCGACCGCCGAAGCCGAACTGCCCGGCCATCTGCTTCATCATCTTGCGGGCTTCGAAGAAGCGGTTGACCAGCTCGTTCACGTCGCTGACGGAGACGCCGGAGCCGTTGGCGATGCGGAGCCGTCGCGACCCGTTGATGATCTTGGGGTCGGCGCGCTCCCCCGGTGTCATGCCGCGGATGATCGCCTGGAGCTTGTCGAGGTGCTTGTCGTCGACCTGCGCGAGCGCGTCCTTCATCTGCCCGGCGTTGGCACCCGGCAGCATGCCCAGGATGTTGCCGATCGGCCCCATCTTGCGCACGGCGAGCATCTGCTCGAGGAAGTCCTCGAGCGTGAGCTCCCCCGTGCTGATCTTGGCTGCGGCCTTGGCCGTCTGCTCCTCGTCGAACGCCTGCTCGGCCTGCTCGATGAGCGTGAGCAGGTCGCCCATCCCGAGGATGCGGCTGGCCATCCGGTCGGGGTGGAAGACATCGAAGTCGGCGAGCTTCTCACCGCTGGACGCGAACAAGATGGGCTCGCCGGTGACTTCCCGCACCGACAGCGCAGCGCCACCACGGGCGTCGCCGTCGAGCTTGGTGAGCACCACGCCGCTGAAGCCCACGCCGTCGCGGAACGCCTCGGCGGTGGCAACCGCGTCCTGGCCGATCATGGCGTCGACGACGAAGAGCGTCTCGTCGGGACGGGTGGCGTCGCGGATGTCGGCGGCCTGGCGCATCAACTCCTCGTCGACGCCGAGACGGCCTGCGGTGTCGACGATGACGACGTCATACATCTTCTCGCGGGCGTGCCCGACGCCGCGGCGCGCGACGTCGACAGGGTCGCCCACGCCGTTGCCGGGCTCCGGGGCGAAGGTCGGCACCCCGGCCCGCTCACCGACGATCTGCAGCTGGTTGACCGCGTTGGGCCGCTGGAGGTCGCACGCCACGAGCAGCGGCGTGTGCCCCTGCCCCTTGAGCCAGTGGGCGAGCTTGCCGGCCAGGGTGGTCTTACCGGAACCCTGGAGGCCGGCGAGCATGATCACGCTCGGCGGCTCCTTCGCGAGCCGCAGGCGGCGGGTCTCGCCACCGAGGATCGCGATGAGCTCGTCGTTGACGATCTTGACGACCTGCTGGGCGGGGTTGAGCGCGCCAGAGACCTCCGAGCCCTTGGCCCGCTCCTTGATGCGCGCGATGAATCCGCGGACCACCGGCAGCGCGACGTCGGCCTCCAGCAGCGCGATGCGGATCTCGCGCGCGGTGGCGTCGATGTCGGCGTCGGAGAGGCGCCCCTTGCCACGGAGATTGGCGAGGGTGCCACTGAGGCGCTCGGAGAGGGTGTCGAACACCCGTCCCAGGGTACTGGGGCCGGATCGACGCGCGCTGCCCCGGAGCGCGGTCGCGGCACAATCGGAATGCCCCCGGTGCCGCCGCACGCACGGGGTTCGGGCGGACTGTGGCGCACCGGATGAGATTCCGGGAAAGATCGGCTGGCCGTGCGGGGTGCGTCGGAACGGCACCGCGCGGATGACATGCTCCTGCCGGTCCCGAGCCCTGATCGCTCGACAGGTGCGGGTTCGTCCGTGGCGTCGCTGAGCCGGGTCCCCGGGGTTCCGGCGGATGACGGGCCGCTTGGCCCGAAAGTTGAGGACATGGACGCCGCTCGCCGGGCTCGGCGGGTGCGGCTGGTTTCGGGGCGGCCCGTCCGGGTGCTCGGTGCCGATATGCCGGATTGCCGGGGGATTGCGGCCACCGGTGCTGCGAACCGGTTGCCGAGCTCGCTCGCGCTCGTCTTAGCCGGCCGCCGGACCTCACCGCTCCTCATGATCATCGGTTCGGGGTCAGGAACCGGGTCATGTGCTGCTGCGGGGCCCGAAACGGTGATCATGGAGGCGAAGGGCGCATGGGACGGCGGGGCGTCGGCTCGTGGGTGGCCGATGCGGCGGCATTGCCCGCCGGCCCACGGCACGCCGCTTGATGGCTCATCGCCGATTTCAAGACGGTGGCCGGGCCGGGACCGGGTCGCGAGTGCTGGCGATCCGCCATGATCATCAGTTCGGGGTCAGGAACCGGGTCATGTGCCGCTGCCAGGCCCGAAACGGTGATCATGAAGCCGAGGGGCGCCTGGGACGGCGAGGCGTCGGCTCGTGGGTGACCGATGCGTCGGCATACTCCGCCTGCCAACGGGTCACAGCCGCCTGATGGCTCACCACCGATTTCAGACGGTGGCCGGGACCAGGGCCGCGCCGGGACCGGGTCGCAGGTGCCGGCGATCCACATGATCATCGGTTCGGGGTCAGGAACCGGGCCATGTGCCGCAGCCAGGCCCGAAACGTTGATCAAGGACCGCGGCGGGCGACACGCCTGGCAGGGGCGCCTCGACTTCCTGGCCGATCGCCCCGCTGACCGGCCGACCCGGCGGCGCGCTCTCCGACGATGGTCCGCCGGGCCGGGGTCAGGGGTGCCGGTTGGACATGATCGCCGGTTTGGGCCCGGCGGCCGAGTCATGTCCTACTGCCAGGCCGAAGGATTGATCAGCGGACCGGACAGCGCAGCGGACTGACTCGGCTTAGTGGCCGATCGGCTGCGCGGTACCCCCGGCCGGATGGCGGACCCCAGCCGATCCCCGACGACGGCGACTGCCAGGCCGGGACCGGGTCGCGGGTGCTGGCGATCCGCATGATCATCATTTCGGGGTCAGGAACCGGGCTATCTGCTGCTACGGGGCCCGAAACGTTGATCAAGGACCGTCGGCGGCGAATGGCAGGGATGCCTCGACTTCCTGGTCGATCGCCACTGCAGTACAGCTCACCGACCGCCCGGCGGACCGCCGATCCCGGACGATGGCCCGCCGGGCCGGGGTCAGCGGGCGCTTGTTTCGACATGATCACCGGTCCGGACCCGGCGGCCGGGTTATGCACTGCTGCCAGGCTCGGAGAAGTGATCAACGAGGCAGGGCGGCGCGACGGAGTGCCTCGGCTTCGTGGCCGATCGGCTGCGCGGTACACCTCCGGACGACGGACCCCAGCCGATCTCCGACGACGGCGACCGCGAGGTCCGGGACCGGGTCGCGGATGCTGGTGATCCGCATGATCATCGGTTCGGGGTCAGGAACCGGGTCATGTGCCGCTGCGCGGCCCGAAACGTTGATCAAGGACCACGACGGGCGGCGCTTTTGGCAGGGGCCCTTCGGCTTCCTGCCCGATCGCCCCGCTGACCGGCCGACCCGGCGGCGCCGCTCTCCGACGATGGTCCGCCGGGCCGGGGTCAGGGGTGCCGGTTGGACATGATCGCCGGTTTGGGCCCGGCGGCAGGGGTCAGCGGGCGCCGGACTCGACATGATCACCAGTCCCCGGCCCGGCGGCCGGGTTATGCGCTGTCGCCAGGCCCGAAGTATTGATCACGCGCTGGGTCGCCGGTCGCAGAAGAGGCGAGTGGCCGACACAGGGACGCCACGATCAGGTTGACGGTCATCGCCTCAAGGTCTTGCACGTCGTTCCCGTCCATGGCTACGTTCACTGCGCTGTCGATCCGTATCGACACCAACGGAGGGCGACGCCGGATGGTGACCAGTAGGGACGTCGCCCGGGTCGCTGGGGTCTCGCAGAGCACGGTCTCCTACGTCATGAGCGGGCGACGCTCGATCTCGGCCGAGACCCGCCGCCGCGTCGAGGCGGCCATCGAGGAGCTCACCTACCATCCCAACGCCGGGGCCAGGGCGCTTGCGAGCCAGCGCACCCAGGTGATCGGTCTCGTCGTGCCGTTCACGCCCGGCGCCGACACCACGGGCCTGCTGCCGTTCATCGAGACCATTGCGTCCTGCGCGCGGGAGGCCGATCACGATGTCCTCCTCGTCACGGCGGACGAGGGGTCGGCGGGGCTGAAGCGGTTGGCCGGCCGGTCGCTGTGCGACGCGATCGTGATGATGGACATCGAGACCGACGACGCCCGGATCCCGGTGGCCGCGACGCTGAGTGTGCCCGTGATCCTCATCGGTGTCCCGGGCGACAACGCCGGCCTGCACTGCGTCGACCTGGACTTTCCGCTGGCCGGACGCATGGCGGTGGACGAACTGGCGGCGCTCGGGCACCGGCGGGTCGTCCTCGTGGGGCACCCGGCCGAGGTGGTGGAGCGCGACGTCAACTTCGTCGGCCGCTTCCAGCGCGGAGCGGCCGACGCGGCGAGCACCCACGAGGTCACGCTCGAGGTCGTGGCACCGGTGGCGCCGGGCCGGGACGGCGCCGAGGCCGCCGTGGAGCAGGTGCTCGCCGTCGGCGGGGAGCGGCCGGGGGTGGTCGTGCCGAACTCGCAGGCACTCCAGCCGGTGCTGCAGGTGCTGCTGGATCGCGGGCTCCACCCGGGTCGCGACCTGTCCCTCATCGCGCTGTGCACCGACGCCGCCGCCGAGGCCGTCACGCCCGCGGTCACCAACGTCTCGCTCGAACCGCGCGATGTGTCGCGGCGGGCGATGCAGATCCTGTTCCAGCTGCTCGACCGCAGCCAGGAGCCGCCCTCCGAGCTCGTACAGCTCATCCCCCCGCGCCTGACCCGACGACGAACCACCCTCCCCTCCCCCTGACCGCGGGCCGCGGTCGTACCGGTTCCGACGGGCGTGCGATCGATACGTATCGACAGTGAGATCGACGAGAGGACCAGACATGGCTCGACGAGGAGCACGACTGGGCAGAACCGCACTGGCGACGGCCACCGCTCTCGTAGCGGCAGCCGCTCTCGCCGCCTGCGGAGGAGGTGGTGGGAGCGGCTCCGGAGGACCGGTCACCAGCATCCGCGTTCTCGACTACTACAACAACGAACCCGATCGCACGGTCTACGCCCAGACCCTGGACGCGTGCGGCCGGCAGGCAGGCGTCACGATCGAACGCGAGGTCGTGCCCGGCGCCTCGCTGATCGCCAAGGTCCTGCAGCAGGCCTCGTCCCGGACGCTCCCTGACGTCCTGATGATCGACAACCCCGACCTGCAGCAGATCGCGGCGACGGGCGCCCTCAACCCGGTCACCGACTTCGGCCTCTCCGCGGACGGCTACGCCGAGGGCATCGTCAGCGCCTCGACCTACGAGGGCAAGGTGTACGGGCTCCAGCCGGTGACCAACACGATCGGCCTCTTCTACAACGAGGACATGCTGGCCCAGGCCGGCGTGACCCCGCCGAAGACGTGGGACGAGCTCAAGGCGGCCGCCGCGAAGCTCACCTCCGGCAACCGGTACGGCCTCGCGTTCGCCGCTCCCGCGAACTACGAGGGCACCTGGCAGTTCCTGCCGTTCATGTGGTCCAACGGCGGCGACGAGACGAACATCGCGAGCCCGCAGGTCGCGCAGGCCCTGCAGCTCTGGGTCGACCTGGTCGGCTCGGGATCCTCGTCGAGGTCGGTCGTCAACTGGACGCAGGCCGACGTCGCGGAGCAGTTCGGCGCGGGCAACGCGGCGATGATGGTCAACGGTCCGTGGCAGTTCCCCGTGCTCGACGAGGTCGCCGGCCTGAAGTACGGGGTGGTGCCGATCCCGGTGCCCCAGGCGGGCGCCACCGAGGTCGCTCCCCTCGGCGGTGAGACCTGGACGCTCCCCCGCACCGGCGACGACGCGCGCCAGAAGAAGGCCGCGGAGATCGTCGCCTGCCTGAACTCCGACGCCAACCAGATGGACCTCGCCACGAAGCGCAGCACCGTGCCGACGAAGACCGCGCTGCTGGACTCGTTCGTCGCGCAGGCGCCGAAGATGGCCGCGTTCACCGAGCAGGTGAAGACCGCGCGGTCGCGCACCGGCAAGCTGGGGGCCGACTGGCCCGCCGCTGCCACCAAGATCTACACGGCCGTGCAGAGCGCGATCACCGGCGGCGCCACGCCGGACGCCGCTCTGCGCCAGGCCCAGAATGGCTGAGCTCAGCCGGCCGGTCGGGGGCGCCACCACCGACCGGCCGCCGATCATGACGGTGGCACCGCCGAGCGCCACGGCGCAGGGTCCCTCGCCCGTCGAGCGGCACCGCGCGCCGTGGGCCTCGGCCCGGGGCCGGGAGCGGCTGCTCCAGCTGGCGTTCCTGCTCCCGGCCGTCGCCTACCTGCTGCTCTTCTTCGGCTATCCCGTGGTGCAGAACGTCCTGATGGGGTTCCAGGAGTACACGACCGCCACGTTCTACACGGGCGAGGCGCCGTGGGTCGGGTTCGCCAACTACGGCGCGGTCCTGACGTCGGCGGTGTTCGGCCAGGCGCTGCTCAACACCGTGCTGTTCACCGTGGGGTCGATCGCGGGGCAGTTCGTGATCGGGCTGGCGATCGCGGTGTTCTTCCAGCGCCGCTTCCCGCTCAGCGGGGTGCTGCGGTCGCTGCTGCTCCTGCCGTGGCTGATCCCGTTGATCGTCTCCGGGGCGGTGTGGCGCTGGATCCTCGACCAGGACAACGGTGCGCTCAACCGGTTCCTCGGCGGGCTGGGCCTGGTCGGGGAGAACCCGGGCTGGCTCACGAGCACGTCGCTGGCCCTCATCGCCGTGATCGGCGTCAACATCTGGATCGGGATCCCGTTCAACACCACGATCCTCTACGGGGGCCTGCAGGACATCCCCGAGGAGCTCTACGAGGCCGCGGCCCTCGACGGGGCCACCGGGTGGCGCGCGTTCCGGCACGTCACGTGGCCGTTGCTGCGGCCGGTGGTGAACGTCGTGCTGGTGCTCGGCGTCGTCTACACGATCAAGGTGCTCGACATCATCCTCGGGCTCACCGGCGGCGGGCCCGCGAACGCCACCCAGACGATCGCGACGCAGTCCTACCACCTGTCCTTCCAGGAGTTCGAGTTCGGGCAGGGCGCCGCCCTGGGCAACGTCCTGATCGTCATCTCGCTGGTGTTCGCGCTTCTCTACCTGCGCGCCAACCGACGCGTCGGGTTGGGGTGATCAAGTGATGTCAGTGCTCACGCGCCGGCCGGTCCGGCGCTCGTGGGGGAACACGCTGGTCGGGGTGCTGATCCTCGCCGTGATGCTGTTCCCCGTCTACTGGATGGTCAACGTCTCGCTGCAGCCCAGCGGCTCGGCGGTCAGCACCCCGTGGTTCCCGCTCCACGTGAGCCTCGACGGGTACGCCACCGCTGTGCGCGAGCAGGGCGGTCACCTCGCAACCAGCCTGGTGGTGGCCCTGGGAAGCGTGGTGTTCAGCCTGCTGATCGCCACGCCCGCGGCGTACGCGCTCGCGCACTTCCGGGTGCGCGGTGCGGGAGTGGTGCTGTTCGCGATCCTGATCAGCCAGATGATCCCGGGGATCGTCGTGGCGAACGCCCTCTACAGCGCCTACAACGACCTCGGGCTGCTCAACTCGATCCCTGGACTGATCCTCGCGGACTCCACCCAGGGCATCCCGTTCGCGATCCTGATCATGCGGGCGTTCCTCGGCAGCATCCCGGCCGAGGTGATCGAAGCCGCCCGCGTGGACGGCGCGGGTCAGATCCGCGCGTTCGTCTCGATCGTGCTGCCGATGAGCCGCAACGCCCTGATCACGGCCGCGCTCTTCACCTTCCTGTTCACCTGGAGCGACTTCCTCTTCGCCCTCACCCTCACCACCACCGAGGACGTCCGGCCCGTGACGCTCGGGCTCTACCAGTACATCGGGAGCTTCGTGAACGACTGGAGCGCAGTGATGGCCACCGCGGTCCTGGCCTCCCTCCCCGCCGTGGTGCTGCTGGTGGTGGCGCAGCGCTTCGTCGCCGCCGGTGTGAACAGCGGCGCCGTCAAGTGACCCGCAACGAGCTCGACGACGAAAGGCAGAACCGGCTGTGACCGACCCGTCCTCCGCCCCCATCCGCGTGACCGTGTGGGGGGAGAACCGCCACGAGCAGATCGAGGAGCACGTCACGAAGATCTACCCGCAGGGCATGCACACGACGATCGCCGAGGGCATTCGTGAGAACCTGCGCGACGGCTGCGTCGTGCGCACCGCCACCCTCGACGACCCGGAGCACGGCCTCACCGAGGAGGTCCTCGCGGCCACCGACGTGCTCACGTGGTGGGGCCACGCCGCCCACTCGGAGGTGTCCGACGAGGTGGTGGAGCGCGTGCACCGCCACGTCCTCTCCGGGATGGGTCTCGTGGTGCTGCACTCCGGCCACTGGTCGAAGATCTTCGTCAAGCTGATGGGAACGAGCTGCACGCTGCGGTGGCGCAGCGAGCACGACCGCGAGCTGATCTGGACGGTCGACCCGACGCACCCGATCGCCCGGGGCGTGCCGCATCCGCTGATCATCGACGAGGACGAGATGTACGGGGAGTTCTTCGACATCCCCGCGCCCGACGAGCTCGTGTTCGTCAGCTCGTTCAGCGGTGGCGAGGTGTTCCGCAGCGGCTGCACGTTCCGTCGTGGCCACGGGAAGATCTTCTACTTCCGCCCCGGCGACCAGGACTTCCCGACCTACCACCACCCCGACGTCCGCCGTGTGATCGCCAACGGAGTGCAGTGGGCCCGCACGGACCGGCCCGAGCGGGCGCACCCGGAGCTGCTGCGCTACGAGACCGGCGAGTTCTTCACCGGCGCGGCCTACAGCGGACCGATCGAATGACCCACCGCACGATCCCCGGCGGCGAGCCGGTTCGGGTGGTGTTGGCCGGCGCGGGGAGCATGGGCCGCGCCTGGCTCTCGACCATCATCCTCGCGCCCGACGTCGAGCTGGCAGGAGTCGCCGACATCGACGTGGGAGCCGCACGATCGGCCGTTGCCGACGCGGGGCACCCGGACCTCCCGGTGGGCACCGACGCGGTGGCCCTCGCCACGGCGGTGGGCGCCGACGCCGTGGTCGACGCCACGGTGCCGGAGGCGCACCACCCGGTCACCACCGCGGCGCTGTTCGCCGGCCTGGCCGTGCTCGGCGAGAAGCCCGTGGCGGCCACGCTGGCGCAGGCGCTGTCGCTGGCCGCCGCCGCGGAGGTGACGGGTGAGCTGTTCATGGTGAGCCAGTCGCGGCGGTGGAACCCGCAGCTGTTCGCCCTGCAGGCGATGGCAGGCGACCTCGGTGCGATCGGCACGCTCACCACCGAGTTCTTCCGGGCCCCGCACTTCGGCGGGTTCCGGGAGGAGATGGACCACCCGCTGCTCCTCGACATGGCGATCCATCCGTTCGACTCGGCTCGGTTCGTCCTCGGCGCCGAGCCGGTCGCGGCCTACTGCGAGGCGTACAACCCGCCGTGGAGCTGGTACGCAGGCGATGCCGCCGCCACGGCGGTGTTCGAGATGGAGGGCGGCGTCCGCTACATCTACGTCGGCAGCTGGTGCAGCCCCGGCGCGGAGACGTCGTGGAACGGCGTGTGGCGGGTCAGCGGCGAGAAGGGCTCCGCCCGCTGGGACGGCGACACCGAGCCGGTGCTCGATGCCGACGTGCAGCCCGTGACACGCACGCCCGCCCCGTACTCCGGCATCGCCGGTGCGCTTCAGGTGTTCGTCGACGCCCTCCGCACGGGCGCCACACCCATGGGCGAGGTGCACGAGAACGTGCCGAGCCTCGCCATGGTGGAGGCGGCGGTGCGCTCGGCCGACGGCGGCGGGCGGGTGCTGATCGACGACGTCCTCCAGCAGGCCCATGAGCAGGCGCTGCGCGAGGAGACCCGCGCGGATGTCCGGGCGGCGCTGGCCGGGTGGACGTCGGTGCGACATGCGCTGACGACCTGACATCCATGGGCGCCGTCCCGCTGGGACGGCGCCCATGGTGGCTCAGAAACCTCGGTAGACCCCGTCGGCCTGGACGGCGTCGGCGAACTCGAAGAAATCCATGTTGCAGATCGAGAGATTGCCTTCGATCTGGTACAGCACCGAGGCGGCGGCGCGGAACTCGCGGCCTCGGTCCTCCTGCAGGTCGATGACGAGGACGGGCCAGTCGGCCGAGGTCAGCGTGATCCGGTCGACCACGAAGATGCATGCTTGAAAGCCGACGGCCTCCCGGGTGGCCATCCCCAGGATCTGCTGCGCCGTCCAGCCGTCGAAGGCCGGATCGTCGACGAACTCGACGTCCGCCAGGAAGCCGTCTCCTTCGCTGGGCGCGACGATCGCTCCGCGAACGGCGAGCCAGGCCTGTTGATCGGAGAAGTCGGTGCGCAGCACCGGCGCGGCACCTGTTGTGGTCAGTGTGGCCATGGTGGCCTTTCTCGGGGGAGCGTCATGGATCGGCAGAACCATCGTGGGAGGCGGGTCGGTCGCCTTCGCTGAGCGCATGACCCCGGGTGCCGGACCGGCTCGCCCCGGCCCGGCACCCGGGGTCAGCTCCCCTCGACCGGAGCGGTGTCCAGCCGAAGACCATCGAGCGCCGCGGCGCGATCGAGCACGGTGACGCTCGACCAGCCAGCCGGCACGCCCGCGAGAAGTTCGGTGGTGGTGGCGGTGGCGCGCTGCGCGTGCCCGGCGAAGGAACGCTCGGGCACCACCCGGCCGCGCTCGCACTGGCCCCGCCGTGCGTCGGCCGGGTCGACGTGCATCCAGAGCAGGTGTGCGCTGCGACCGGTGGCCGCGGCGAGCCGGGCGACGACCGCGCGGGTGCCGCGGTCGGTGGCAGGTAGATGGACGACCACCGTGGGCGCGCCCGAGAGGGCGGCGATCAGCACGGCGAGGCGGTGCAGCAAGTGCACCAGCGGCCGGTACCACGCGTAGGGCAGCACGCCCATGACGCGGCGCAGCGCCGCCCGTTGCGCCTCGGAGTCGAGAACGACGAGGCCCGGCTCGTCCGGTAGGCCGTCGAGCAGGGTGGACTTCCCCGCTCCGGGTATGCCCGCCACGAGCAGCAACGTGCGGCCGGGCAGGGTGAGGCGCACCGCCGAGCGGCCCGTCGGGGCTGTCGGCGCGGCCGGGACGTCGGCGGACGCGGCGGTCGAGCTCGCTCTCGTCACGGTTGGACAACGCCCGTTACGGGTGATTCGTTCCAATAGTCCCGAATCAGTCGCGGCTGATCACTACGCCGCCGCCGCGAGCACCGCTCGTTCGATGCGGCGCCGCTCCGCCTTGTTCAACGCTCCCCCGGCGCCGCCGGCACCGGCGACGCAGAACGAGTCGACGACCGATGCGCCCAGCGTCGCGACGCGAGCCCATCGCAGGTCGGCCCCGCACTCCTCCAACGCGGCCGCCACCCGGTGCAGCAGCCCGATCCGGTCGGTGCTCCGCAGTTCCAGCACCACCGCACCGGTGGCCTCGTCGTCGAACCACAGTACCCGCGGCGGTGCCGGTGGCTCGCCGCTCGGACTGATCGGGGCGTAGTCCCGCTCCTTGCGGGCGAGTGCGTCGGCCAGCGTGAGGCTGCCGTCGAGCACCCGCACCAGATCCGATCGCAGCAACGCCGGATCGGGGAGGCCGCCGAAGCGCGGGGAGACGGTGAACGTGAAGACCGCCGCCTGCTCGGCGGTCGGCAGCTCGGCCGCGTGCACCTCCAGCGAGTGCAGCGCCAGCACCCCGGCCGCGGCGGCCAGTGCGCCCGGCCGGTCCGGGACCGCGACCATCACCGTGGCGGGGTCGGTCCGGTCGTCGAGCCGGATCTGCGGCTTCCGGTCGCGGGCGACGGTGGCGACGAGCTCCGCGGCAGCCGCGCTGGCTGTAGCAGGGGCGGGCAGCGGTTCGCCGGCCAACAACGCACGGCACCGGCTCACGAGATCCTGGATCAGCATCCGCTTCCAGGGGCTCCAGACCCCCGGTCCAGTGGCGAGCGCATCGGCCTCGGCGAGGTTCTCGAGGATGTCGAGCACGAGGCCGCTGCCGCCCACGGTCTCGACGACGCGCCTGATCGTCGCCGGGTCGTCCAGATCGCGGCGCGTGGCCGTGTGCGGCAGCAGCAGGTGGTGGCGCACCACCTGACCCAATACCGCCACGTCGGCGTCGGGAAACCCGAGCCGCCGTCCCACCTGCAGGGCCAGCGACTCGCCGACCACGGAGTGGTCGCCCGTACGACCCTTGCCGATGTCGTGCACGAGGGCACCGACGAGCAGCAGGTCCGGACGCGAGACGCGGGTGGTCAGCCGGGCGGCCTGCGCACACGTCTCGACGAGGTGCCGGTCGACGGTCCACAGGTGCGCGCGGTCGCGCGGTGGCAGGTCGCGCACGGCGCCCCACTCGGGGAAGAGCCGCCCCCACAGGCCCGTGCGGTCGAGCGACTCCACGACATCCACGAGCGGGCGACCCGTGCCGAGCAGCGACAGCAGCTCGCTCAGCGCCGCGCGCGGCCACGGCTCTCGCAGCTCCGGAGCGGTGTCGGCGAGCCGGTGCAGCGTGCCTGCGGCGATCGGCAGCCCGGTGCGTGCCGCGGTGGCCGCCACCCGCAGCACCAGCGCGGGATCGCGGGGAGCCGCCGCGTCGCGGGCGAGCACGACCTCGCCGCCGTGCTCGACGACACCGCTGTCCAGCGGACGCCGCACGGGCGGGCGGCGCAGCGCGGCCAATCCCCGCCGGGGCAGCGCGTTGCGGGCCGACCGCAGCCCCACCTCGGTGGCGAACGCCACCGACCGCGCCGCTCCCGACAGAGCACGCGCGAGCTCGAACCGGTCGGCGATCTCCAATGCCGCCGCCACCTCGTCGGCGTCCTGCGCCCTCAGTACGTCACGGGCGCGCCCGGCGAGGCGGTGCAGCTCGGTGCGGACGTCGAGCAGGAGCCTGCGGGCCTCCAGCACGTCTCCCGACGGCCGGTCGACGAGCTGGGCGGCCGCGAGTGCGTCGAGGAGCTGGATGTCACGGAGCCCGCCGTGGCCGTTCTTCAGGTCCGGCTCCACCCGGTGCGCGACATCGCCGACCTTGCGCCAGCGCTCCTGGGCCGTGTCGGCGAGCTCGTCGAACCGCCCGCGGATGCCGGCCCGCCACGCCTGCCGCACCGCCGCGCGCACCTTGTCGGAGAGCGTGGCGTCCCCGGCGATGTGCCGGGCCTCCAGCAGGCCGAGCGCCGCACGCAGGTCGATGGTGGCCACCTGGACGGCCTGGCCGGGGGTGCGCACCGAATGGTCGAGGCCGATCCCGGCGTCCCACAGCGGGTACCACAGCTGCTCGGCCAGCCGCTCCACGTCCTTGCGACCGTTGTGCAGCAGCACGAGGTCGAGGTCCGACCACGGGGCCAACTCGCGGCGACCCAGGGCACCGACCGCCACCAGCGCCGCGCGGTCGGTCAGCCCGATGGCCGCCGCCCGTGACGTCAGCCAGAAGTCGTGCAGATCCACCAGCGCCGTTCGCAGCGCCTCGGGCCCGAGTCTGCGCTTGCCCGCGCCCGACTCGAGAAGCACGGCCTTCGCCCTGACCAGGTCCTCTGCGTCCCCCGACGCCACAGTCACCGCACTCACAGCGCGTCGGCACCCCACGCTCCGGTGCCGACCAGCACGACGGTGTCGATCGGCGTGACCCACAGTTTGCCGTCACCGATCTTGCCGGTGCGGGCGGCGCCCGACACCGCTGCGATCACCTTCTCCACGTAGCCGTCGTCGACCACGACCTCCACGCGAAGCTTGGGCACGAGATCGACGTGGTAGTCCCCGCCGCGGTAGATCTCGGTGTGGCCCCGTTGTCGTCCGTACCCGGAGGACTGGCTGACGGTAAGTCCCGCGACGTCCAGACGATCGAGCCCGGCCCGGACGTTCTCCAGTGCGAACGGCTTGATGATGGCGGTCACGAGCATCATCGCGATCCTCCGATCGGTGACGAACAAGACAGTGCGAGAAAAACGCGGCGGGGCCCGCCGCACGATCATGCTGTGCAGCGGGCCCTCGGAACCGACGAACAGAAATGCAGGTCAGATGGCGTCGGTACCGCGTTCACCGGTGCGGACCCGCACCACGCTCTCGACAGGAGTGACCCATACCTTGCCGTCGCCGATCTTGCCCGTACGGGCTGCCTCGACCACGGCGTCAACGACCTTGTCGGCGAGGGTGTCGTCCGCGACGACCTCCACCCGGACCTTCGGTACGAAGTCCACGGAGTACTCGGCGCCGCGGTAGACCTCGGTGTGGCCCTTCTGCCGCCCGTACCCCTGTACCTCGCTGACCGTCATGCCCAGCACGCCGATCTGCTCCAGAGCGGCCTTGACGTCCTCCAGGACGAACGGCTTGACGATCGCCGTGACCAGCTTCATCGCTCAGCTCTCCTTGCCTGCGGTTGCGGGAACGTGCTCCGCGGCCGCGTTGGTGGCTGCGGACGGCCGAGGCGTCCCGAGGCCACTGGTGCCGTGGAGAGTGGAGAAGTCGTAGCCCGTCTCGGCGTGCTCGATCTCGTCGATGCCCGTGACCTCCTCCTCGGGGCTGACCCGCAGGCCCATCGTCGCCTTGACGATCAGCGCGAGGATCAGGCTCACGATGAAGGAGAACAGCAGCACCGCGACGGCACCGACGGCCTGCCGCCACAGCTGGTCCACGCCGCCGCCGTAGAACAGCCCGTCGACCGCGGCCGGCGCGCTGGAGGTGGCGAAGAAGCCGACCAGCAGCGTGCCGACGAGGCCGCCGACGAGGTGGACACCGACCACGTCGAGGGAGTCGTCGTAGCCGAAGCGGAACTTGAGGCCCACGGCGAGGGCACACAGGACACCGGCGATCGCACCGACCGCGATGGCACCCAGCGGCGACACCGACGAACACGACGGGGTGATCGCGACGAGGCCGGCGACCAGGCCGGACGCCGCGCCGAGGCTGGTGGGCTTGCCGTCACGGATGCGCTCGGTCAGCAGCCAGGCCAGCATCGCGGCCGAGGTGGCGACGAGCGTGTTGACGAACGTGATGCCCGCGACGCCGTTGGAGGCCACGGCCGAACCGGCGTTGAAGCCGAACCAGCCGAACCACAGCAGGCCGGCACCGAGCATCACCATCGTGAGGTTGTGCGGGCGCATGGGCTCACGCGGCCAGCCGCGGCGCTTGCCGAGCACCAGCGCGAGTGCGAGCGCTGCCGCACCGGCGTTGATGTGCACCGCCGTGCCACCCGCGAAGTCGATGGCCTTGAGGTTGTTGGCGATCCAGCCGCCGTTCTCGGCGGTGACGCCGTTGAACGCGAAGACCCAGTGCGCCACCGGGAAGTAGACGATGGTGGCCCACAGGCCGGCGAAGAGCAGCCACGGACCGAACCGCAGGCGGTCGGCCACCGCACCGGAGATCAGGGCGACCGTGATGATCGCGAACATCGCCTGGAACGCGACGAAGACCGTGGCGGGGATGGTGCCGACCAGCGGGATGTCGACCGGCGGACCACCCTCGGTGGCGAGATAGGTGCCACCGAACAGACCCTGCAGACCGGCGAACTCCGCCGGATTGCCCAGCAAGCCACCGCCCACGTCGTTGCCGAACGCGACGGAATAGCCGTAGAGCACCCAGAGCACGCCGACCAGTCCGAGCGAGGAGATGCTCATCATCATCATGTTGAGCACGCTCTTCGACCGAACCATGCCGCCGTAGAACAGCGCCAGACCGGGTGTCATCAGCAGTACCAGCGCCGAGCTGGCCAGCATCCAGGCGGTATCGCCGGTATCGGGCACGTCAACTCCTTTCCCGTCATCGCCGCTTGCCGGGAGATGGCGTGTGGAGCGGCAGGTTCCGGGAACTATCCGATCGGCATGTTTCATTCGCCGTCCGCCGCTGTTTCGCAGCGGTGAACGCGCCGACCCGTGGAGTTACATCCGCATTACACGGCTGGACACTCAGGCCAAGAGTGCGTCGACAAATGCCGCAGGCTCGAAGGGAGCGAGGTCATCCGGTCCCTCCCCGAGCCCGACGAGCTTCACCGGCACGCCCAGCTCCCGCTGCACCCGGAAGACGATGCCGCCCTTCGCGGTGCCGTCGAGCTTGGTGAGGACGATGCCGGTGACGTCCACGACGTCGCCGAAGACGCGGGCCTGCGTGAGGCCGTTCTGGCCGGTGGTGGCGTCGAGGACGAGCAGCACCTCGTCCACGGCGGCCTGCCGGGAGACCACGCGCTTGACCTTGCCCAGCTCGTCCATCAGCCCGGTCTTGGTGTGCAACCGGCCCGCGGTGTCGAGCAGCACGGCGTCGGCGCCCTCGTCGGCGCCCTGCTTGACCGCGTCGAAGGCGACGCTGGCCGGGTCTGCGCCCTCGGGGCCGCGCACGACCGTGGCCCCCGCCCGCTCGCCCCATGTGCCGAGCTGTTCTGCTGCGGCGGCGCGGAAGGTGTCGGCCGCGCCGAGCACCACATGGCGCCCGCCTGACACCAGCACCCTGGCGAGCTTCCCGGTCGTGGTGGTCTTGCCGGTGCCGTTGACGCCGACGACCAGCAGCACAGCCGGCCTGCCGTCGTGCGGGAGCGCGCGCAGCGAGCGGTCGAGGTCGGTTCGCAGCGCTTCGGTGAGCACCTCGCGCAGCAGTTGCCGCGCCTGGTCCGGCGTGCGGACGGCGCGGCGGGCCAGCTCGGTGCGCAGCGTGTCCACCAGCTCGGACGTCATCTCGGGGCCGAGGTCGGCCTGCAGCAGGGTGGCCTCCACGTCCTCCCACGACTCCTCGTCCAGCTCGCCTGCTCCGAGGAGCCCGAGCAGGCCCTGCCCGAAGCCGGAGCGCGACCGGGCGAGGCGGCCGCGGAGCCGTTCGAGACGACCCTCGGCGGGGGCGATGTCCGTCGGAGCCGCAGGCGTCGTCGGGGCGGCAGGCGTCGTCGGGGCGGCAGGCGCCGTCGGAGCGGCGCCGTTGGTGGCGGGCGGCGCGGTGGGGGCAGCGGGAGCCGCGGGTGCGGTCTCCACGGGCGGCGCGGAATCGCGCGCCGGAGCACGCTCAGCAGGCGGGGCAGGCGGTGCGGCGTCCACCGGCGGGGCGGACTCGGCAGGCGGCGCGACCGGCGCCGCATCCACCGGCGGAGCGGACTCGCGCGCCGGGGCGGATTCGGCCGGGGGCGCAGGAGGCGCGGATTCAGGGGCCGGAGCGCGCTCGGCCGGCGGGGCAGGCGGTGCGGCGTCAACGGGTGGAGCGGACTCACGCGCCGAAGCCGACTCGGCAGGCGGAGCCGCCGGAGCGGCGTCAACGGGTGGCGCCGACTCACGCGCCGGGGCCGCGGCGGCGGGCGGCGCGACCGGCGCCGCGTTCACCGGTGGTGTGGCTTCCCGGGCCGGGGCCGACTCGGCGGGCGGCGCGCTGTCCGCCTGTGGCGCGCGCTCGGCCGGCGGTGCGGTGTCCGTCGGGGTGCGCTCGACCTCGGGCGGCGCGGCGGGGGTGGGCGGCCGCGCGACGGTGTCGGTGCCCGCGGTGAAGTTGAACCCGCTCTCCGCCCGGTAGGTACCGCGCCGTGGCGGGGCGGTGGCGGGACTCGTGCCGCCCTCGACCTCCCCGGGCTCGCGCAGGCTGATCCGGCGTCGCTGCCGGAGCACCAGCCCCAGCGCGACGGCGACGAGCAGGACCACCACCGCGACCGCGACGATGATCCACAGGGTCTCGGTACTCACAAGTCAAGCCTGTCATGCGAAGCAGCGGCACGGGCGGCGAGCACCCCGTCCCCACCCCTCCGTCACCGGATGAACACCTGGGAGACGCGGACGCGTGGTCACTCCGCAGGGCCGCCTCTCATTCCCCAGAGGCCGGTACGTAGCGGCAGACCGTGCCGATACTGACCGTACTGCGCAGGTGCGCGGCGAGCTCCGGATCCACGGAGTCGACGCGCCGCAGCGCGTCGCGGATCCGCGCACCCACGGTCTTGCGCGCGCGTTCCGTCTCGTCCCCGAGTCGCCGGTCCCGTCCGCCGAGCCCCGCCGCGGCGGTCAGTTCGGCCACGAGTGCCTCGCGTTCCGCGTGCAGCCGCTCGGCCCGATCCGTGTCGTGGAACTGGGCTGCCTCGTCGATCTCGCCGTCGAGCTCACCGAGCCTCGACCGGTAGTGGGCCTTCGCACGGTCGTCGAGCACGGGGTCCGAGCCCGTCGCCGGGACATCACGCCCCAGCAGCGTGAACACGTGCACGTCCTGCCCCGGCGCCGCGATGAGAACGGCAAGGTCGCGCAGGCCCTTGACGTCGGGCAGGTGCTCCACCCGGCCCCGGTACGCCAGGCGCCAGGTGCCTCCGTCGCGTTCCACGACCGGCTCGGTCGAGCCCGCCTGCAGGCGGGTGAGTGCCTCGCTGCTGCGCCGCGACCACGCCGCGGCACCCAGCCGGTCGCACTGCGCCACCGCGGCCGTCAGGTGGGCCGCCGCCGCGCACCGGCGGCCGAGTGCGGCCGCCAGCACCCCGAGCAAGTGGTCGACCGGCCCGTGGTACGCCGCGCATCCGCCGACGACGACGTGGGTGCCTGTGAACGGCGTCAGCAGGTCGTAGGTCCAGGTTCGCTGCGTGTCGGTGCCGACGGCGGCGAAGACCGTGGCGGCGACGGCGACGACCTCGAGGTCGTACTTCTGCAGCACGTCCTGCACGGCGAAGTCGCCGAGGAGCGCGGCCGCCTCGGCGTCGCGGCCCCTCAACGCGGGCGCGAGTGCCCACAGGAGTGGGAAGGCGGGCCACGTCGGGTCGTCCTCGGGTGGTGTCGTTTCGAGCACGACCTCGGGGCCGCCGATCGACATGAGCGATGCCCGCAGGGCGGTGAAGCAGCCGACCGCGTCCGGTTCTCCGATCGCCGATCCCAGCGCCAACGCCTCGGCCGACAGCTCCACGGCCTCCTCGACCCTCCCGGCGATCAGGGCCAGGGCCGCCCGCCGGGTCAGCGCGCCGAACCGGCCTCGTGCGTGACCGAGTGCCGCGGCGAGGTGCACGTAGCGCTCGAGCTCCAGCCGGCCGTCGGGGTGACCGAGCTCGACGAGTGCGGTGGCCCGCAGCTGGTGCGCCACCGCGACGAGCTCCCGGTCACCCGCCCGGGTGGCCGCTCCCAGCATGTCGTCGAGCACCGGCAGACGCTCGGACGCCCGGCCCGGCACCCAGTGCACGTCGTGCAGCGCGAGCAGGGCTTCCGCGCGCGACTGCGGGTCGGCCGCCAGCTCGACGGCTCGCGTCGCCGCCGCGACCGCCTGTGGGTCCACCCGCCGCGAGTCCGCGTGCCGCCGAGCGCGGGCGAGGGTCGCGAACGCGCTGCTGCGCAGCGCCCGGTTGCCACCGGTCCACGCGGCCAGCGCATCGACGGCCTCCTCCAACAGCGCGATCGTCGTGACGTACTCGGCCGGGTCGCGCCCGCCCAGGCCGTAGAGCCCCTGCGCGGCCCGGGTGACCACTTCCCACTCCCCCTCGGCCCGCCCGAGTCGGACGGCCTCGTCGAAGGCGCTGCGCGCACTGTCGGTGCGCCCGATGCGGGCCCGAGCCGCGCCGAGCTCCGCGAGCAGGTTCGCCCGGCGGGCCGTCGCCACGGGCGGATGGAAGGAGGCGATCACCTGCAGGGCCTCCTCGTAGTGCCGGCACGCGTCCTCGTGCCCGAGCCGGGCGGTGGCCTCCCGCGCAGCGAGCTCCGAGTACTGCACGGCCTCGTCCGCCAGCTCGGCCCGCCCGGCCGCGACGAAGTGGGCCGCCAGCCGGGAGAGCCGATCACCCGTGGGCACCTGCGGGCTCGACTCCCGCAGCGCGGAGCCCACCGCGATGTGCAGGCCTGCCAGCCGCGTGGAGGGACAGTCGGCGAGCAGCACCTCCCGGTAGAGATCGTGGACGAAGGCGAGGCCCGGTCCGTCGACCACGAGGACCCGTGCGGTCACCGCCTCGTCGATCAGCCCCGAGATCTCCTCGACCGCGCACCCGGACGCCCGCGCCAACACATCGAGCTCGACGCCCTTACCCGCCACCGACACGGTCGTGAGCAGAGCCGTGCACGCTTCCGAGAGCTGTCCGAGCCGCCGCCGCAGGACGTCACGAACTCCGTCGGGGATCCCGTCGCCCGCCCTGAGCCGGCACATCTCCCGCATGAAGAACGGGTTGCCCCCGCACCGGCGCCGGATCTCCTCGACGGGCGCCTGCGGCCCGCCGGCACGCCGGACGAGCGCGGCCGCGGCCTCGACGCCGAGCCCGTCGAGCCGGAACACCGGCGCGGCGCCGAGGCCGGGCAGCGCCGCAACCTCCGTGTCGCGGTACGCACCGAGCAGCAGCACCCGCTCGGCCGCGAGTTGGGCCCGGAGGAAGGACAGCAACCCCAGTGACCCCTCGTCCGCCCACTGGAGGTCGTCGAGCACCACGACCACGGGCGTACCGGTGCTGAGGGCGGCGAGCGCGCGGGCGACCGCGTCGAACATCTCGAACTGCAGCGCCGAGGCCGGGCCGTCGGGGGACCAGCCGGCCGCGGCGTCGAGGAGCCGGGCGGCCGGGCCCAGTTGCACCTCCGCCCGATCCACCGCCCGTAGCACCTGCGTCCAGGGCCAGTACGGCGGCGACACCTCGCCGTCCCAGCAGACGCTCCGAAACACGCGCGCGCCGCGCGCGGCGGCCCTCCGCGCAACCTCGGCCAGCAATGCCGACTTCCCGATCCCCGGCTCCCCGGACACGAGCAGCAGCTGCCCGGATCCGCCGATGGCCTCGACGAGCGCCGCGTCCGCGGTGGCAAGCGCGCCTTCTCGTCCGACGAGCGAGCGGTCCTGATCCACCGCCCCATTCTCGCGATGCAGCCGCCCCGGATCTCGCGGCCCGCGAGACGAGATCTCGCGCCTAGTGGTGGAGGGGGCGTTCGAGGGGTTGCCCCCTCCCTACCGACCCGACCGTCATCAGGAGGAACGCCCGGTGTCCACGACGCCCGCTCTCACCGAGGGCATCCACACAATCGAGCCGGACGGCGTCACCATGCGCTACCACGTGGCCGGCAGCGGCCCGGTGTGCGTGCTCCACCCCGGGGGACCGGGCGCCGCGTGGGAGTACCTGCGCGCTCCGCACCTCGAAAAGGACCTGACCTGCGTGTACGTCGAGCCGGTCGGCACCGGTGGGTCGGGGCGTCTTCCCACACACCCCGACGGATACTCGCTCGACCGCTACGTCTCGTTCGTCGATGCGCTGATCGACCATCTCGACGTGCCACAGGTGCACCTGCTGGGCCACTCGCACGGTGGCTTCGTCGCCCAGCGGTACGCGATCACGCATCCGGACCGGCTCGCCGGCCTGGTCCTCTCCGGCACCGCACCCGCGGCAGGCCCCGAGCTCATGGCGGAGGCCGGACGGCAGATGGAGGAGTTCCTCGCACGCTTCCCGGACCGGCCGGAGGCGCACGAGGCGATGGCGACCTGGAAGGCCCTCGCCACGGGAACCGACGAGGAGTACACGCGCTCGATGCGCGGACTGCTTCCGGCCTACTTCGCCGACTCCCGTGCGACAGAAGCGTTCGCCACTCTGCGCGCGGAGCTGCGGGCCTGGGCGGTCACCTCCGACGAGGGTCCGTGGCAGCACCACGAGGCGCTCGCGACGCTGCACACTCCCACCCTCGTGCTCGTCGGGCAGTGGGACTTCATCTGTGGCCCGAGATGGGCCCACGAGCTGCACGAGACGATCCCCGGCTCGCAGCTCGTGACGTTCGAGCACAGCGGGCACTTCGTGCACATCGAGGAGCCCGAGGAGTTCGCCTCCGCGGTGGCCGGCTTCGTCGAGCGGAACGTGGCGGCGGGCTGAACCGGCAGCGCACCGCGCGGAGGCGCATGAAACGAACTGCCGGGACGGCCCGATGTCCTACTCGGCCGCCCGGAACGCAGCCGCCGACGCCGCTCGCTCCCCTGATCGCGCCGGATGGCACCGCCTCCTCGGCCGGCATCCGTACCGGCGGCCTCGGGCCGTCTTCGACGACCTGAGGACCCCGACATGCCTCTGCGGCTCTCCATCCCGCTATCCGGGCCGTTCAGCTCCACTACGACCATACGAGTGCGCCCCGCGTACCAGGCGCGTCGAGCCGGCCGATGAACGCCCGCGCCGGGTTCATCCGAGCCGCCGTGGTCGTGGGGGTCGTCGCTGTCGTGACGGTCGCGGTCGTCGCCATCCAGCCCGATGCGGTCGCCCCGGCCGCTGCGCCGGCGGCGGCGCCGCCGGACATGCCGGCTGCGCCCCTGATCCTGAGCGAGAGACAGGCCACGTACCTCGAGTATCTGCGGCAGGTTGCCCCGGGGATACCTGAAGGTGCCGCGGTCCAGTACGGGTGGGATGCCTGCAGAGGGGTCAACCTGGGAAAGGTGAGCGTGAATGAGGCCGATGAGATCATCGCGAGCGACACCCTGATTCCCGCCGCGGACCGCAGCCGGCTCGTCGAGGCCGCGATCAACGTGCTGTGCCCGAACGGCGAAGGGCCCACCGAATGAACGTCGCCGCCCCAGGAGTTCGCCTCCGCGGCGGCCGGCTTCGTCGGGCGGGCTGAACCGTCAGCTCGCCGCGCGGAGGCGCTGGCTGATCACCGTGGTGATCCCGTCGCCCCGCATGGACACGCCGTAGAGCGCGTCGGCGACCTCCATCGTCGGCTTCTGGTGCGTGATGACGATGAGCTGGCTCGTCTCCCGCAGCTCCTCCATGAGGGAGATGAGCCTGCGCAGGTTCACGTCGTCGAGGGCGGCCTCGATCTCGTCGAGCACGTAGAACGGAGAGGGGCGCGCCCGGAAGATCGCCACGAGCAGTGCCATCGCCGTGAGGGACCGCTCGCCGCCGGACAGCAGGGACAGCCGCTTGACCTTCTTGCCCGGCGGCCGCGCCTCCACCTCGATGCCCGTGGTGAGCATGTCGTTCGGGTCGGTGAGGACGAGGCGGCCGTCGCCGCCGGGGAACAGCGTGGCGAACACGATCTCGAACTCGCGGGCCACGTCGGTGTAAGCGGTGGTGAAGACCTCGAGGATCTTGTCGTCCACCTCGCGGACGACGGTGAGCAGGTCGCGGCGGGTGTTCTTGAGGTCTTCCAGCTGGGTGGAGAGGAAACGGTAGCGCTCCTCGAGCGCCGCGAACTCCTCCAGCGCGAGCGGGTTGACCTTGCCGAGGAGGCTCAGGTCCTTCTCCGCCCGCTGCGCCCGCCGCTCCTGGGTGGCGCGGTCGTAGGGCATCGGCGGCGGGGCCACGACGTCCTCGCCGCGCTCCTTCGCCGCCTCGTACTCGGCCATCTCCGCGGCAGACGCAGGCACCGGCGTATCCGGGCCGTACTCGGCAACGAGATCCTCGACGGCGAGACCGTGGTCGGCGAGCACCTTCTCGGTGAGCTGCTCCAGCCGCAGGCGGGACTGCGCCCGCAGCACCTCGTCGCGGTGCACGGCGTCGGTGAGCTTCTCCATCAGTGCGGTGAGGCGCTGCGTGGTGGCCCTGGCGTCGCCCAATGCGCGCTCGCGGGAGTCGCGGGCGGCCGCGGCGGCGTCCCGCTCGGTGGCGGCCGCGGACAGCGACACAGTGATCCGTTCGGAGGCGGTCTCGCCCGCGCTGACGACGAGGGCGGCGATCCGGGCGGCGCGGTGCCGGGCCTCCCGCGCCGCCGCGGCCCTGGCCCTGGCCTGCCGCTCCGACGACGCCTGCCGGCGCAGGGACTCGGCGCGCCCGGCGATGGCCCGCGCCCGCTCCTCGACGGTGCGCAAGGTGAGCCGGGCCTCCACCTCCTCCGCACGCGCGGCGGCGAGCGACTCGGCGGCGGCGTCGCGGATCTCGGTGTCGGGTTCGTCGTCGACCGGCTCGTCCTCGGCCACCGCGAGCTGCTGCTCGGCCGCCTCCAGCGCGAGCAGCGCGTCGGAGCGCCGCGCCTCGACGGCGTCGCGGCGCTCGCGCAACCGCTGCGCCTCCGCCGTGGCCGACCGCACGGCCTGCTCGTAGCGCCCGAGCTGAGCCGACGCGGCGGCGCGACGCTGTTCGGCGGCCGTCTGCATCCGCTGAGCGGCCTCCACGTCGGTGAGCCGGGCGGCCTCTTCCGCCCGCGCGCCCTCCAGAGCCGGACGGAGGCCGGCCAGTTCGTCCTCCACGGCCTCCCGCTGCTCGACGGCCTCCTGCACGGCGGCCTGGACGTCGAGCGCACTCGATGCAGTGCCGGATCCCCCGGATGCGCGTGCACTTCCGAGCACGTCACCCTCGGTGGTGACGGCGGTGAGCTCCGGGTGGGCGTCGACGGCAGCGCGGGCGGCGTCGAGGTCGTCCACCACGACGACGCCGTGCAGCAGCCTCGCGACGGCGCCGGCGAGCACCGGCTCGGCGGAGACGAGCTCACAGGCCCAGCGCCCGGCAGGCGCCTGCCCCAGGTCGGGAGAGCCACCGTTCTGCGCGGCGGAGCCCACCACGAGCGATGCCCGGCCGGCGTCGCGGGCACGCAACAAGCGCAGGGCGTCCACCGCGGCGTCGGACGAGGACACGGCCAGCGCGTCGGCGAGGTCGCCGAGTGCCGCCGCCACCGCGGCCCGCGCCCACGGCTCCACGGTGAGAAGGCCGGACACCGCCCCGAGCACACCGTCGGAGTCGGTGAGCGCGCCGGACCCGTCGCGGCGCGCGAGCCCCACCGACAGCGCATCGACCCGCGCCCGCCAGTGCGCGCGCTGCTGCTCCAGGTCACGCTCGCGGGCCACCAGTTCGGCCACTCTCGTGCGGGCGCCCTTGTGGGCCTCGACGGCCTCTGCGGAGCGGCGCTCCAACTCGCGCAGCGAGCTGGAGAGCGAGCCGTCGGCCGGGTCGTCGTCGCCGAGGGCGCCCAGCTCGTCGCGGGCCTGCTCCAGCTCGGCAGCTGCGGTCTCGGTGCGTTCCTCGGCCTCGGACAGGGCTTCGGAGAGCCGCTCGATCTCGTCGGCGGTGGCGGCGGCACCGCTGCGCAGGGCCTCGGCACGGCCGGCGAGCGTGGCGATACCGGCCTTGCGGTCGGCGAGCGCGCGGACGGCGGCGAGGTGGGCCCGCTCGGCCGCGGCAAGTGTCTTCTCGTGCTCGGCGCGTTCCTCCAGCACATCCGTCAGCCGCCTGCGGGCCTCCGCGACCGCCTCGACGAGCTCGTCCTCCTGCTCGGCGACGGCGTCGGCCTCGGCGTCCAGCTCGTCGGGGTCGCGCCCCGGGGTGCGCTCCTGCGGGTCGGCGAGATGGCGAGTGCGTTCCTGGGCGAGCCGGACGGTGCCGGAGAGGCGCTCCGCCAGCGCGGAGAGCCGGTACCAGGTGTCCTGTGCTGCCGCGAGCCGCGGGGCGTCCTCCGCCAGCGCGAGCTCCAGCCGTTCCTGCTCCACGCGGGCGACCGACAGCTGCTCCTCGACCTCGGCCCGGCGGGCCCTGGCCGTCGACTCGTCTGCTTCCTCGCGCGCGAGCGCGTCGCGCAGGGTGACGAGATCGTCGGCGGCGAGCCGCAGCCGGGCGTCCCGCAGCTCGGACTGCACGGCCTGCGCCCGCCGGGCGATCTCCGCCTGGCGGCCCAGGGGCTTGAGCTGGCGGCGTAGCTCAGCGGTGAGGTCGGTGAGCCGGGTGAGGTTGGCCTGCATCGCGTCGAGCTTGCGGAGCGCCTTTTCCTTGCGCTTGCGGTGCTTGAGGACCCCCGCGGCCTCCTCGATGTAGGCGCGCCGGTCCTCGGGCTTCGACTGGAGCACCGAGTCGAGCTGGCCCTGGCCGACGATCACGTGCATCTCGCGGCCGATGCCGGAGTCGGACAGCAGCTCCTGGATGTCGAGGAGCCGGCAGTGTGCGCCGTTGATCTCGTACTCACCCGCGCCGTCGCGGAACATGCGGCGGGTGATCGAGACCTCGGAGTAGTCGATCGGCAGCGCGCCGTCGGAGTTGTCGATCGTCAGCGTCACCTCGGCGCGGCCGAGCGCCGCCCGGCCGGACGTGCCGGCGAAGATGACGTCCTCCATCTTGCCGCCGCGCAGCGCCTTCGCCCCCTGCTCGCCGAGCACCCAGCTGATCGCGTCGACGACGTTGGACTTACCCGAGCCGTTGGGGCCGACAACACAGGTGATGCCTGGTTCCAGGCGCAGCGTCGTGGCCGAGGCGAAGGACTTGAAGCCCTTCAGCGTCAGGCTCTTCAGATGCACGGGTGAGTTCTCCAGGCTGGTGGCGGTTGACAAACATTACCGTCAGGCCTCCCGGAATCCCTGCAGGCCACCGCGGGCGTCGCACCACTGCTCGACGACCTCGGCCACGCTCCCCGGCGACTCCCCCGCGCGGATCGCGTCGCGGAGCCGTTCGCACGCCTGCCGCTCGCCCTCGGCCACTACGGCGACGCGTCCGTCCGGAAGGTTTTTCGCTACTCCGACGAGGCCCAGCTCCAACGCACGGGTGCGGGTCCACCACCTGAATCCCACACCTTGGACACGCCCAGCTACCCACAAGTTCAGCCGAATGACTGGGTCATTGCGTTTTCCCACGGTCCTCCCTAACTTACGCCGCATGACCGAACCGGCCAGGCCGAATGCGAGCTCACCGCGTGGCAATCGCGTGCTCAGCTTCGGCCATCGCGGCGGACCCCTCCTCCTCGGCGTCTCCCTCGGTGCGCTCCTGGTGGGCAGCATCGCAGTCGTCGCCGTTCCCCCCGTAGCGCCGGCGGACTCACCGGTCGCCCTCCAGGCGGCCGCCGTTCCCGAAGACGCCGCGCTCTCGATCCCCGTCGTCGCGCTGGGCATCCCCCAGGCGGCCGCGGCAGCCGCCGACGTCGCCAACCAGGCGGCCAGCCAGGCAGCCACCCAAGCGGCCGCCCAGGCGGCCCAGGCCGCCGCCCAGCCCCCTGCCCCCGCCGCCGCACCCGCGGTCCCCCAGCGCGAGGTCCCTCAGTCCGTTCGCGCGGCCGACGCCGTCATCTCCGCCACCAATGCCGCCCGCAGGGCGGCCGGGTGCAAGGCGCTGGTGTCCGATCCCCGGCTCACCGAGGCCGCCCAGCAGCATGCGGAGGACATGGCGGCCGAGGGCTACTTCTCCCACACCGCGGAAGACGGCCGCACGTTCGACGCCCGTATCCGTGACTCGGGCTACCGCTCCCCCGGCGGCGAGAACATCGCGCGCGGCCAGCGGAGCGCGGCCGAGGTCGTGGGTGACTGGATGGACTCGGCCGGGCACCGCCGCAACATCCTGGACTGCACGTTCAAGACGATCGGAGTAGGGATCTCCGGCTCGTACTGGGTGCAGGACTTCGGTCGCTGATCAGGCCCGCCCGCCCTCCCGGTCACACCTCGAACCGGTAGCCCATCCCGGGCTCCGTGATCAGGTGCTTGGGCCGGGAGGGCTCCGGTTCCAGCTTGCGGCGCAGCTGCGCCAGGTAGACCCGCAGGTAGTTGGTCTCGGTGCCGTAGTTGGGTCCCCACACCGCCCGGAGCAGCTCACGCTGCCCCACGAGCTTGCCGCGGTGGCGCACCAGCAACTCCAGAACACCCCACTCCGTGGGCGTCAGGTGCAGCTCGGTGCCGTCTGCGCGCACCACCTTCTTGGCGGCGAGGTCCACGCGGAAGTCGCCGGCGTCGACGACCGGCTCCCCGTCCACGGACGACACCGCGGCCCTGCGGACGGCCGCACGCAGCCGGGCCAGCAGCTCCGCCATCCCGAACGGCTTCGTGACGTAGTCGTCCGCCCCCGCGTCGAGGGCACGGATGGTCTCCGGCGCTCCCGTCCGGGCCGACAGCACGATGATCGGGACGGTGCTCCAGCCGCGCAGCCCCTCGATGACCTCGACGCCGTCCATGTCGGGCAGCCCGAGGTCGAGGACGACGACGTCGGGGTGCCCGTCGGCGGCGGCACGCAGCGCCGCGGCGCCGTCGGGAGCCAGGAGGACGTGATAGCCGTGCGCTGCGAGGTTGATCCGCAGCGCACGCAGGATCTGTAGGTCGTCGTCGACGACGAGGACGCGGTGCTCGGTCATCGACCCGCTCCGTTCTGCCACGCAGGCAGCGCCACGACCACGGTGAGGCCGCCACCGGGTGTGTCCTCCGCGGTCAGGGTGCCACCCATCGCCTCGGTGAGCCCGCGGGCGACCGAGAGCCCGAGACCCACGCCCGTCGCTCCGTCGCGGTCGCTCGGCAACGCGGCACCGAGCCGCAGGAACGGGGCGAACAGCGCGTCCCGCTCGGTGCGCGGCACCCCCGGCCCGGAGTCGACGATGCGCAGCTCGACGCGGTCGGCGTGCGCGCTGGCCCGTAGCACGATCGGGGCGTCGGGGGCGTAGCGCAGGGCGTTGTCGACGACGTTCGCGACGACGCGCTCCAGCAGGCCCGCGTCCGCGACGACGTCGGGGAGCGACTCGTCGATGTCCACCGTGACCTTCTCCGCGTCCGGCAGCCCCACCAGGGCCCGGCCCGCCACCTCGCCGTATCCGGTCGGCGCCAGGAGCGGCGTGAGCGTGCCCGAGGCGAGCCGCGCGGAGTCGAGCAGGTTGTCCACGAGCGCGGTCAACCGGTCGGCGGACTCCTCGATGGTGGCGGTCAGCTCCTGGCGGTCGGACGCCGGCAGCTGGAGGTTCGGATCGCGCAGGCTTCCGGCCGCGGCCTTGATCGATGTGAGCGGGCTGCGCAGGTCGTGGCCGACGGTCGACAACAACGCGCTGCGGGTCTCGGTGGCATGGGCCCGGGCCCGCGAGGCGTCGGCCTCCGCGGCGGCCCGCTGGCTGCGCAACGCGAGCAGCGCCTGGCCGCCCACCACCTCCAGCAGCCGCCGGTCCGCCGCCGCCAGCGACCGGCCGGTGCCGACCAGGTGCAGGTCGTCCTCGATCTCCACGTCGACGTCGGCGTCCTCGGGCGCCATGCAGCCCAGGGACCCCGACGAGGTGACACAGGTCCACTCGTCCACCGCCGACCCGCCGGTGCGCTCCAGCAGCGCGACCGAGCGCAGGCCGAACGCCTCCCGCACCTTCTCGAGCAGCCGCGGGAGCGGATCGCTGCGCGTGAGCACGGTGCGGGCGAACGAGGCCAGCAGGGCTCCTTCGGCACGGGCACGCGCCGCCTGCTGGGCACGCCTCGCCGCCCGGTCGACGACGAGCGCCACGAGCACCGCCACCACCACCATCGCCGCGATCGCCAGGAGGTTCTCCCCCTCCGCGATCGTGAAGGAGTACAGCGGAGGGGTCAGGAAGAAGTTCAGCAGCAGGCCACCGGCCACCGCGGCCACCACGGCGGGACCGAGGCCCCCCACCATCGCGACGACGACGGTGGCGAGGAAGTACAGCACGATGTCGGTGGACATCCCGATCGAGCTCCGCAGGGCGATGCCCAGGCCGGTGGCCGCCAGCGGCAGCGCCGGCGCGAGCACCCAGCCCAGCCCCTTGCGGATCGCCGGGAGCCCGCTGTGCAGCACCGGGAGCCGCAGTCCGCGACCGGCCTGCTGGTGGGTGACCATGTGCACGTCGATGGTGCCCGAGTCGCGCACGACACGGGCCCCGATCCCCTCCAGGAGCACACGTGCGAGGCGCGACCGGCGGGACGTGCCGACCACGAGCTGGGTGGCGTTGGCCCCGCGGGCGAAGTCGAGCAGGGCGGCGGGCACGTCCTCCCCGCCGACCACGGTGTGGAAGCTCGCGCCGACGTCCTCGGCGAGGGTGCGCAGCCGCGACACCGCGCCCACCGGAGGTCCGGCGAGCCCGTCGCCGCGCAGCACGTGCACGGCCAGCAGATCGGCGGCGCCCGCGCGCTTGGCGATCCTGGCGGCGCGGCGCAACACCGTCTCGCTCTCCTTGTCACCTGTCAGGGCGACGACGACGCGCTCGCGGGTCTCCCAGGTATCGCTGATCTTCTTCTCGCTGCGGTACCGCTGCAGCGCCACGTCCACCTCGTCGGCCACCCAGAGCAGGGCCAACTCGCGTAACGCGGTGAGGTTGCTCGGCTGGAAGTAGTTCGCCAGTGCCGCGTCGACCTTCTCGGCACCATAGACATTGCCGTGCGCCATGCGCCTGCGCAGCGCTTCGGGCGTGATGTCGACCAGCTCGATCTGCTCGGCCCGGCGCACCACCTCGTCCGGCACGGTCTCCTGCTGATGCACGCCGGTGATGCGCTCCACGACGTCGTTGAGCGACTCGAGGTGCTGCACGTTCACCGTGGTCAGGACGTCGATACCCGCGTAGAGCAGCGCCTCGACGTCCTGCCAGCGTTTTCGGTTGCGCGAGCCGGGCGCGTTGGTGTGGGCGAGCTCGTCGACCAGCACGACCTGCGGATCGCGCGCGACGACGGCGTCCACGTCGAGCTCGTCGAGGCCGGGATGGCCACCCACGGGCCGGCGGGGGATGATCTCGAGACCCTCCAGCAGCGCGGCCGTCTTCGCCCGGTCGTGGGTCTCGACGATCCCGACCACGACGTCGGTGCCCCGCTCCTGGCGGCGCCGGGCTTCCGCGAGCATGGCATAGGTCTTCCCCACCCCGGGTGCGGCCCCGAGGTAGATCCGCAACTCTCCCCGCCTGCTCACGGCATCGATTCTGCCCGTGGTGGCCGTGGAACACCGAAGACAGACGAAACGCTGGGACCTGCAGCGACAACATGCGGCCGCGCGGGGGAAAGCCTGCAGGCGGGGCCGCGACACCGGGTGGAGGGACGGAACCCGTGCAGGACCCACACGTGTTGCAGGTGCTGGTCGTGATCGGCTGCGCCGTCATCGCGCTCAGCCGGCTGGCGGCGTGGCTTCGGATCGCGTCGCCGATCGTGCTGCTGCTCGGCGGCGTACCGCTGGCCTTCCTCCCCTGGACGTCCGACGTGCCGCCGGCGCCCGAGCTCGTGCTGCTGGTGTTCCTGCCGGCGCTGCTCTACTGGGAGTCGCTCACCACCTCCCTGCGTGAGATCCGCCAGAACCTCCGGGTGGTCGTGCTGTCCTCGGTGGGGCTGGTGCTGGCCACTGCGGCCGTGGTGGCGGTGGCCGGGCACGCGCTGGGGCTGAGCTGGCCGATCGCCTGGGTGCTCGGTGCGGTGGTGGCTCCCACCGATGCCACCGCGGTGGCGGCCGTGGCGGGCCGCATGCCGCGGCGCACGCTCACCACCATGCGGGCCGAGAGCCTCATCAACGACGGCACCGCGCTCGTTGTCTTCGCGCTCGCGCTCTCCGTGGCCATCGGAGAGCAGACGTTCAGCTGGGCGTCGGCGATCGGGGCGTTCGCGCTCTCCTACATCGGGGGCGCCGCAGCCGGGCTTGTGGTGGCCTGGCTCGCCGTACAGGCCCGCAAGCTGGCGCGGGACCCGATCCGGGAGGCCGCGGTCAGCCTGCTCACCCCGTTCGTCGCGTTCCTGCTCGCCGAGGAGATCCACGCGTCCGGTGTGCTGGCCGTGGTGGTGTGCGGACTGACGCTGAGCCAGGTCGGACCGCGGGTGATCGGCGCGAGGACCCGCATCCTCACCGAGGCGTTCTGGCGCGTCACCACGTTCGTGCTGAACGGCACCCTGTTCGTGCTGGTCGGGCTCCAGCTGCGCGGCGCCGTGGAGGGGCTTCAGTCGACGTCCCTGGCGGGCGCGGCGATGCAGGCCCTGCTGATCTCGGCCGTGGTGATCGGCACCCGGGTGCTCTGGATCAACACCACCCCGTACATCATCCGTGCGCTCGACCGCCGCCCGCAGCAGCGGCTGCGCCGGGTGGGTTTCCGGCAGCGGCAGCCGATGGCGTGGGCGGGGTTCCGCGGCGGCGTCTCGCTGGCAGCGGCGCTCGCCATCCCGCACGACGTCCCCGGCCGTGACCTGGTCGTGCTGATCACCTTCGGAGTCATCCTGGTGACGCTGCTCGTCCAGGGCCTGACCCTGCCGTCGGTGCTCCGCTGGGCCCGGCTGCCCGACGACGGCATCGCAGGCGAACAGGCCCTCGCCGAGCGGGTCTCCACCGAGGCCGGGCTGTCCGCCCTCCCGGAAACGGCCGAACGGCTGGGCATCGGGCCCGCGGTCGTGGAGCGGGTACGGGCCGACTACGAGGAGCACCTGCACGTGCTGGCCAACCCCCTGATGCCCACCGAGGACCCGGCCCTCGCGGCCGAACGCGGCGAGCACGCGGACGACCAACGCCTGCGTGCAGCCCTGATCGCGGTGAAGCGGGCCGCGGTCGTGGGGCTGCGCGACGCACGGAAGATCGACGACATCGTGCTGCGCCGCTTGCAGACCCGCCTCGACGCCGAGGAGGTGCGGTTGAGCGCCCCGTTGCCCGAGCCCGACTGAGGCCCATGCCCGCGGGGGCCGGCGCCGCCGTGGCGACGACCCCCGCGCATGGGGAGCGGATCGTGCGGTCAGTGCCGGGCCTCCTGCACCGCGAGGTTCAGCTCGGTGACGTTGACCGTCGGCTCCCCGAGGAAGCCGAGGATGCGTCCGGAGCTGGCCTCGGAGACGAGGTTGCGGACCTCGTCCTGCGACAGCCCGGTGACCCGGGCCACGCGCGCGACCTGCAGCTCGGCGTAGGCCGGGCTGATGTCCGGGTCCAGCCCGGACGCGGACGCGGTCACCGCGTCGGGCGGAACGAGCGCCGGGTCGACGCCCTCCCGCTGCGCGATGAGCGCGCGGCGCTGGTTGACCGTGTCGAGCAGGTCCTGGTTGAACCCGCTCTTGTTGGAGCCACCGGAGGTGGTGGTGTCACCCGGACCCAGCGGGTCGGATGACGAGGCCGAGGGCCGGGCGTGGAAGTACGGGTCGGCGGCGGCGTCGGTCGGGACCGGGTCGATCCCGATCAACGACGACCCCACCGGGGTGCCGTTGGCGTTGTAGATGATCGAGCCTTCGGCGTTGGCTGCCAGCCCCGGGATGTGCCCGACCCCGTACACCACCAGCGGGTAGATGATCCCGCAGAGGATGGTGAACGCGATCAGGACCCGCAGCCCGGTGGCGGTCTGGCGCCACAGCGTGGTGAGCATGAACCTCAGATCCCTGGAATCAGACGGACGAGCAGGTCGATGACGAAGATCCCGGCGAACGGCATCACCACACCGCCCAACCCGTAGATCAGTACGTTGCGCCGCAGCAGGTTCGCCGCACTGGACGGCCGGTAGCGCACACCGCGCAGGGCCAGCGGGATCAGCGCCACGATGATCAGGGCGTTGAAGATGACCGCGGACAGGATCGCGGACTGCGGCGTGGCCAGATGCATGATGTTCAACAGCCCCAGCGACGGGTAGATCGCCACGAACATCGCCGGCAGGATCGCGAAGTACTTCGCGAGGTCGTTGGCGATGCTGAACGTGGTCAGCGCCCCGCGGGTGATCAGCAACTGCTTGCCGATCTCCACGATCTCGATCAGCTTGGTCGGGTCGGAGTCCAGGTCGACCATGTTCCCGGCCTCCTTGGCCGCGGCCGTCCCGGTGTTCATCGCCACCCCGACATCGGCCTGCGCGAGCGCCGGCGCGTCGTTGGTGCCGTCACCGGTCATCGCGACCAGCCGCCCACCCTCCTGCTCCTGACGGATCAACGCCATCTTGTCCTCGGGCGTCGCCTCGGCCAGATGGTCATCCACCCCCGCCTCGGCCGCGATCGCCCGCGCCGTCCGCGGGTTGTCACCCGTGATCATCACCGTGCGGATACCCATCGCCCGCAACTCGCTGAACCGGGCACGCATACCGGGCTTCACCACGTCCGACAACCGGATCACACCCAGCACCCGGGCCCCGGCACCGTCCGGCGAGTTCGCCTCGGCCACCACGAGCGGGGTGCCACCGCCGTCGGAGATCTCGGCGACGATCGCGTCGATCTCCCCGGACTCCACATGGGTCCACCCCGCCACGGCCGATCCTGCGCCCTTGCGGACCGAGCGGCCGTTCAGATCCACACCCGACATGCGGGTCTGGGCGGTGAACGGCACGAACTCCATCACGGCCTCGTCCGCCGTGGCCTCGGCGGGCAACCTGTACTCGCGGGCGCACAGCTCGACGATGCTGCGCCCCTCCGGGGTCTGGTCGGCCAGGCTGGAGAGCCGGGCGGCCGTGGCCAGGTCCTGGGCGCTCACCCCGGAGATCGGGATCAGCTCGGTGGCCTGCCGGTTGCCGAACGTGATCGTGCCCGTCTTGTCCAACAACAGCGTGTCGATATCGCCCGCCGCCTCGACCGCACGACCGGAGGTGGCCAGCACGTTGCGCTGCACCAACCGGTCCATCCCCGCGATACCGATCGCGGACAGCAACGCACCGATCGTCGTCGGGATCAGACACACCAACAGCGCGGTCAACACGATTAGCGACTGGTTCACCCCGGCATACGTGGACATCGGGGCCACCGCCACCACAGCCAGCAGGAAGATGATCGTCAGCACCGCCAGCAGGATCGTCAACGCGATCTCATTCGGCGTCTTCTGCCGCGAGGCACCCTCGACCAGAGCGATCATCCGGTCCACGAACGACTCACCCGGCTTCGTCGTGATCTTCACGACCACCCGGTCCGAGAGAACCGTGGTGCCACCGGTGACGGAACTGCGGTCACCACCGGCCTCCCGGATCACCGGGGCCGACTCACCGGTGATCGCCGACTCGTCGACCGTCGCGATGCCCTCGACGACGTCGCCGTCACCCGGGATCGTCTCCCCCGCCTCGACCACCACCAGGTCACCGATACGCAACTCGGTGCCCGGCACCGACTCCTCCGCACCATGCGAACCCAGCCGCCGCGCGACCGTCTCCTTCTTCGTACGCCGCAGCGACTCCGCCTGCGCCTTACCCCGACCCTCCGCCACCGCCTCGGCCAGGTTCGCGAACAACACCGTGAACCACAGCCACACCGCGATCCACCACGCGAACACCGACGGCTGGATGATCGCCATCACCGTCACGACAACGGACCCGACCCACACCACGAACATGACCGGGTTGCGCAACTGCGTACGCGGGTCGAGCTTGCGCAACGCCTCCGGCAACGACTCCCACAGTTGCTGGGGGCTGAACGCTCCCGCCTTGACGGCCTGCGGCGCGTGCGACGCCGCGGTGGGAGCCTTTTTCTCCTGAAGTCCGAGGGTCATGAAAGAGCCTCCGCGATGGGCCCGAGAGCGAGGGCCGGGAAGAAGGTGAGGGCCGCTACGAGGATCAAGGTGCCGCCGACCATCACCCCGAACAGCGTTCCGTCAGTGGGCAAGGTGCCTGCGCTGGCTTCCACCCGCTTCTGCTTCGCGAGCGAACTGGCGAGCACGAGCACGGCGAGGATCGGCACGAAGCGGCCGAAGAGCATCGCGAGCCCGGTCGTGACCTGGAAGAAGTCGCTGGTGACGGTGAGGCCGCCGAACGCGCTTCCGTTGTTGTTGGCTGACGAGGCATAGGCGTAGAGCACTTCGGAGAAGCCGTGCGCTCCGTCGTTGCCGAGGGCACTGAGTGTGCTCGGGAGCGCGATGGCCAGGCCGGCACCGATCAGGACGATCGCCGGCATCGTCAGCAAGGAGATCGAGGCGGCCGTCACCTGGACCCGGCCGATCTTCTTGCCCAGGTACTCCGGTGTGCGCCCGACCATGAGGCCGGCCAGGAACACCGCGATGATCGCGATGATGAGGATGCTGTAGAGGCCGGTGCCGGTACCACCGGGCGCGACCTCGCCGAGCAGCATGTTCAGGATCGTGATCCCGCCGGCACCACCGGTGAAGCTGTCGTGCCACGAGTTGACCGCCCCGGTGGACGTGCCGGTCGTCGACACGCCGAAGATGATCGAGCTCGGTATCCCGAACCGGACCTCCTTGCCCTCCAAGGCCGCCCCGGCGGCCTGCGCGGCCGGCCCGTTGGGGTGTGCCTCGGACGCCCAGGCGAGTGCGATGAAGACGAGCCAGACCGCACCCATGACGGCGACGAGCACCGTGCCCTGCCGGGTGTTGCGGACCATGGTCCCGAACGTGCGGGTGAGCGCCACCGGGATCACGAGCTCGAGGAAGATCTCGACGAAGTTGCTCAGCCCGTTGGGGTTCTCGAACGGGTGGGCGGAGTTGGCGTTGAAGATGCCGCCGCCGTTCGTGCCCAGCTCCTTGATCGACTCCTGGGACGCCGCGGGCGCCAGCGCGAGCGTGTGCTGCGTGCCGTCGACGGCGGTGACGTCGACGCCGGACTTGAACGACATCACCACGCCCGTCGCGATCAGGATGATCGCGAAGACGAAGGAGATCGGCAGCATCAGCCGGATGACGCAGCGGGTCAGGTCGACCCAGAAGTTGCCCAGCCGGTCGGTGTTGTAGCGGACGAACCCGCGGATCAGCGCAATTGCGACCACGATGCCGACCGCCGCCGACACCACGTTCTGGACGGTCAGACCGGCCATCTGCACGGTGTTGCCGAGCGTGGTCTCCGGGACGTAGGACTGCCAGTTCGTGTTGGTGACGAACGAGATCGCGGTGTTGAACGCGACCGCGGCGGGCACCGGGTCGTGCCCGAACGCCATCGGGAGGAAGGTCTGGAGCCGCTGCAGCAGGTACAGCAGGATCACGCCGACGAAGGAGAAGCCCAGCACGCCTGCCGCGTACGTGCTCCATCGCTGCTCGGCGTTCGGGTCCACCCGGAGTATCCGGTACAGGGCCAGCTCGAGGCCGGAGTGCTTGTCGCTCGTGAAGATCCGCGCCATGTAGTCGCCGAGCGGCTTGTACACGATCGCGAGGACCACGAGCAGCGCGACGATCGTGAGGATGCCGGCAAGGGTGTCGCTCATGAATTCACCCCCGCCCGGGGGTTCTCGTCAGTGCGCATCAGAAGCGCTCCGGACGCAGGAGGGCCACGAACAAATAGATGAGCAGGCCCAGCGCGATGAGCCCGCCGACGATGTATGCAGCGGCGTTCACAGGGACTCGAGCCCCCTCGCGATAAGGGCGAGGATCGCGAAACCTGCGATCACCAGCACCACGTAGGCCAGGTCGGCCATCGTTTCTCCTCCACCAGGACACACCGGTCCGCCGAGCCGACGGACCGGTGCGCGAGCATCGTCGGAGTCGGCGGGGCATAGCGGACCGCGAACGCCGCGTTGACGCCTTTGGCCTGCGACGTTGACGCGTTCCTGACGCGCTGGTGGTGGTGCTCACGCGCGTGGGAAGAGTGGGCCGTGCCGGCGCCCCCGACGCATACCGGCACGGCCCGGGCACAACCGGCCGCCAGCTGCAGCGACCGGCCGGAGCTGACCGCACACACCTGGTGGCCACCGCGCACATGTCATGCCCTGTGTGCGGCGGCCACGAGGTGCGCGCCGTGAGGGTTCAGCCTGTGGGGGTGGGGGGTGCCGTAGGCGGAGCCGGCGGGGTCGGCGGGGCCGGCGGTGTCGTGGGCGGCGGCACCGTCACCTGGCCGGTGGCCGACGGCGTCCCGGAGGGCACCGCCACAACCAGTGGCCCGGGCGGGATGGTCACGCAGTCGCCGGTGCGGGGGTCGTAGTCCACGGTTCCGCGCGGGTACGGGCGGGCCGCGCTCGCCCCGGGCGCCGAGAACCGGTACTCGTCCTCGCACGAGGAACTCGTGGTCGTGTCGATCGGGCGCCCGTTCTGGTCGAACAGGTAGACGCCGGTGAGCGGGTTGCCCGCGGCGTCGACGGGCCGGATGTCGAGGATCTGCCGGTCCATGTCCTGCCACAGGCCCGGCTGCTGGTAGCGCTGCACCGAGGCGCCGGACGACGAGGAGGAGCCGAACAGGGCGGAGCTGCCGAGCAGCAGCAGAAGCAGCGCGGCCGCGAGACCGTTCAGCGGGACCACCGCCCAGAGCCAGCGCCGGTCACGACGGGTGCGGTGCCCCAGCCAGATCGACAACGGCACGGTCACCAGCGACAGCAGGACCACCAGTGCGAGCTCCGCCCCCACCACGATCTCGTCCACCAGCACCGCAGCGACCACCCCCCTGGCCACCCACCAGGCCGGCTGCAGGGCCGCCAGGAAGTCCGTGACGGACCGGGCGGCCGTTCCGGGGGGCGGCATGGCGGCGACGAGCCGGCGCATCGCCGGAAGAGCGGTCAGCGAGGGCAGCTCCGGGCCGTCCCTGGTGACGAGCGGGAGCCCTGCGAGGGCGAGGAGCATCCCGAACAGGACGACCTCGGGGGCGCTCGCCGCGACCCCGAGCATGATCAGCACGGTGGATGCGACGAGCCCGGCGATCGCGAGCCGTGCAGCACCCGCCCTCGACGGCTCCCGCGGTGCTCCGGACGCGGGCGGGTATCCGGCCGCCGCCCGCAGCTCGCCCGCGTAGGCGTCCGGGGTGCCGAGCCGATCCACCAGCGCGGCGAGGTTCGCCTCGCTCCCCAGCTCAGCGGTCAGGTCGGCGAGGTGCGCGCGGGCGTCGTCGAGGATGTCGGCGAGCTCCGGTGCCGGCAGGTCCGCCAGCGCGGAGCGGATGCCGGCCAGGTACTCCTCAACCGGCCCGGCCAGTACCCGCACGTTGGGCACGCCATCGGTTCCACCGCGCTTGACGTCGTCGTTGTCGCCGGTCACGCGACCTCCTCGCTAACGCTCGTCGGCTGCGTTCGCGCCGGTGCTGTGTTGAATGGTGGGCTCGCAAGCTCGCTCACGCTGCCCCCACCAGCCCTTCCATCGTCTCGGCGAACGACCGCCAGGTCTTCACCAGCTCCCGGAGCCGGTCCCGGCCCGGCCCGTTCACGCTGTAGTACTTGCGGTGCGGCCCCTCCTCGCTCGGCACGACGTACGAGGTGAGCAGGCCGGCGTTGTAGAGCCGGCGCAGCGTTCCGTAGACGGAGGCGTCGCCCACCTCCTGTAGTCCGGCCGCGCGCAGCCCGCGCACCACCTCGTAGCCGTAGCCGTCCGCGCGGTCCAGCACCGCGAGCACGGCGAGGTCGAGCACCCCCTTGAGCAGTTGGCTCGTGTCCACACCTCCCCCTCCCCTGGTCGACGTGCCCGGCCGGTCGTGCGGACCGGCTTGCGCACGGCACAGTACTACGCACCGCGCAGTAGTACGACAACCGCATGACAGGCGCGTCAGAGGTCGCCCCGGCCCCGTCAGAAGGACGTCAACAGTTCTTGAGCGCCGGATGCCGCGCTGGATCGTCGAAGACGTGCTCGCACCCCGACCCACCACAGGCGACACCGCTCCCGCGCAGCCCCTCATGTCCGGCCCGGTCGGTGGCGTTCTGGGTCTTCCCGCCGGGGCCATCGCCGCCATCGCCGCCTGGGCGTTCGCCGGCGACCACACGATGGGGCTCGCGTTCGCCGCCGCGGCGGCCGTCATCCTCGCGGCGATGACCACCACGGTCGGTGCCGTCGTCACCGCGAGCCTCAGCTGGGCCTGCTACGACGGCTTCGTCCTCCACCGCTTCGGCACCCTCGAGGGCGGCCGGGGCGACCTCATCGCGCTCGGCATCGTGGTGGGAGTAGCCCTCGCCGCACGAGCGGCCGCCGCCGTCGTGCAGCACGTACGGACGACCGAAAGTCGACGCGACTACCCTGCGAATGTGCCTCCGGAGGCACGGTCGCGCATCCGGAGCATGACCGGGTAGCCGCACCTGACGGGAGTACGGATGTCGGTCGTCGACAACGCCATCTACATCGACGGCCGGCGGGCCGTCGATCCGACGTCGCTCGACCACACCTTCGAGGAGCTCCGCCAGTGCCCTGATCAGGGGCGCAGCTTCTGCTGGATCGGGCTCCTGCGGCCCAGCAAGCAAGAGATCGAAGCCGTCGCCGAGGAGTTCGGCCTGCACCCCCTCGCCGTCGAGGACACCATCACCGCCCACCAGCGGCCGAAGCTGGACCTCTACGGCGATGTCGTGTTCGTGGTGCTGCGCCCCGCCCGGTACGTCGACCCCGTCGAGGTCGTGGAGATCGGCGAGGTGCACCTGTTCATCGGCCCCGACTTCGTGATCACCGTCCGGCACGCCGAGGAGCCCGACCTCGCCGCGGTCCGCAAGCGGCTGGAGGGCGATCCGGAGCTCCTCGACAACGGCCCGTACGCCGTGCTCTACGCGGTGCTGGACAAGGTCGTTGACGACTACTTCCCGGTGCTCGACGGCTTGCAGGACGACATCGACGGCATCGAGGTGCAGGTCTTCGGCGGTGACCCCGGGGTCTCGAAGCGGATCTACCAGCTGAGCCGCGAGGTGATCGAGTTCCAGCGAGCGGTCGAGCCGTTGCGGGAGGTCTTCGTCGAGCTGCGCGACCGGCTGAAGGCCACGGCGAGCCAGTCCGACCTGGAGCTGCGCCGGTCGCTGCGCGACGTGTCCGACCACGCCATACGCGTGATGGAGCGCGTCCAGTCCTTCCGCGACCTGCTCTCCAACATCGTCCAGGTCAACGCCGCGCTCGTCGCGCAACGCCAGAACGAGGAGATGGCCCGTTTGACCGAGGCGGGCTTCGACCAGAACGAGCAGGTCAAGCGCATCTCGTCGTGGGCGGCGATCCTCTTCGCCCCCACGCTGGTCGCCTCGATCTACGGCATGAACTTCACCCACATGCCCGAGCTCTCGTGGACCTACGGCTACCCGTTCGCGATCGGGCTGATGCTGCTGTGCGGGATGATCCTCTACACGATCTTCAAACGGGCCGGCTGGCTCTGAACCGCCCGTACGGCCCCCGAGTGGCCCGAACCACTCGGCGCTATGGCGGCGTCAGGACACGGCCGGTGGCCGTCAACGCCGCGGTGACTCCCTGTTCCGTTCGGTCCGATCGCGGGAGAACGGAGACCTCGGCGGTCTGCCGGCCGCCGTCGCCTCCGGAGACCGCCGGATCTAGGAGAACAGGTGACTCTCGCCGATCTCATCCCGTCACTTCGCACGTCGCTCTCATCCCGACTGGCCCCGGGCCTGTGGCCGGAGACTGCCCGAGCGACGTGTGACGGGCAGCTGCTCGTGGGCGGGGTGGACCTCGCCCAGTTGGCCGCGCAGTTCGGCACGCCGGTCCTGGCCATCGACGCCACGGACGTCCGCTCCCGCTGCCGGGCCTACCGGGAGTCGCTCCCGGGAGTGGAGATCGCCTACGCCGCGAAGGCGTTCCTCTGCCGGGCCATTGCCCGGCTGGTCGACCAGGAAGGCCTGGCGATGGACGTGTGCTCCGGTGGCGAGGTCGCCGTGGCCGCGGCCGCCGGCTTTCCCGGATCTCGGATGGTGATGCACGGCAACGTCAAGACCACCGAGGACCTCAAGACGGCCATGGCCACGGGCGTGGGCCGCATCGTGATCGACTCCCTCGAGGAGATCGCCCCGCTCGCAGCCCTCGTGCCGACCCGCCAGCAGGTGCTGCTGCGGGTCGTCCCCGGGGTCGATGCCGGCACGCACGCCGGGCTCACCACCGGCACCGAGGACCAGAAGTTCGGGCTCTCCATCGCGACCGGTGCCGCCGCGGAGGCCGTGCGTGGCGTGCTCGCCCGGCCCGAGCTGGAGCTGGTCGGCCTGCACTGCCACCTCGGCTCCCAGGTGCGCTCGATCAACCGGTACGTGGAGGCCTCCGAGCGCATGGTCGCCTTTCTCGCCGAGATCGCACGCGAGCACGGCATCGAGCTGCCGCAGCTGGACATCGGCGGCGGCCACGCGGTGGCGTACGCGCCCGAGGAGGAGTCGATGGACCTCGCCGCGTTCGGACGCACCGTGCCGGCCGCGATTGCCGAGGCGTGCCAGTGGCACGGCCTGCGGATGCCCCGCCTGACCGTCGAGCCCGGTCGGGCGCTCATCGCCCGCGCGGGCGTCACGGTGTACCGGGTCGCGGCTGTCAAGCACGGGGTGCACCGCACGTTCGTGGCCGTGGACGGCGGGATGAGCGACAACCCACGGCCGGCGCTCTACGGCGCGCGTTACCACGTGCGGCGCTTCGGCAGGCCCGAACGCGTGCCGTCCCGGCCGGTCACGGTCGTCGGACGGCACTGCGAGTCGTCGGACGTGCTCGCCGAGGAGGCGATGCTCCCCGAGGACATCGCCGCGGGCGATCTCCTTGCCGTGCCCTGCAGCGGGGCGTACCACTCCTCGCTCTCCTCGACCTACAACCAGATCGGCAGGCCGCCGGTCGTCGCGGTGGCGAGCGGCGCGGCCGTGCCGATGCTGCGCCGGGAGACGTTGGAGGACCTGATGCTGCGCGACGCGGGTTGAGGAGCGGTCCGGCGGATCAGGCGTGCGGATGACGCGGTCGTGGCTGGCAGCGCGGGCAGCTGAACGAACTGCGGTTCATGAACGGGTCGCGCCGGATGGGCGTGCCGCAGCGGCGGCACGCCCGGTCCGCCTGGCCGTAGACGTCGAGCGAGCGGTCGAAGTAGCCGGACGCCCCGTTCACGTTCACGTAGAGCGCGTCGAACGACGTGCCACCGGCCGCGAGCGCCGCCGCCATCACCTCGGTGGCGGCGGTGAGCACCTCGCGGCCCTGCTTGCGGGTGAGTGCCTCGGTGGGGCGGGCCCAGTGCAGCCGGGCCCGCCAGAGCGCCTCGTCCGCGTAGATGTTGCCGATGCCCGACACCACCGTCTGGTCCAGCAGCGCGCGCTTGAGCCCGGTGCGCCGCCGCCGGATGGCCGCGACGGCCTCGTCGAGGTCGAACGCCGGGTCCATCGGGTCGCGGGCGATGTGCGCGATCGGTTCGGGCAGCAGGCCTCCCCCGGCCGCAGGCACCAGCGGGTGCACCGACAGGCCCCCGAACGTCCGCTGGTCGACGAAACGCAGCTCCGTGCCGCCGTCGGCGAAGCGGAACCGGATGCGCAGGTGCTTCTCGTCGGGCCGGTCGTCGGCGGTCACGAGCATCTGCCCGCTCATGCCGAGGTGGGCGAGCACGGCATCGTCCCCGTCGGCGCCGCCGTCGAGGTCGAGCCATAGGTACTTGCCCCGGCGGCGGGCCCCGGTGATGGCGCGCCCGGTGAGTCGGGCGGCGAAGTCGTCGCCGCCTGCCACGTGCCGGCGCACTGCACGGGGATGGGCGACCGTGACCGCGGCGATCTTGCGGTCGAGAACGTGGTCGGCGAGGCCGCGACGGACGACCTCGACCTCCGGGAGCTCCGGCACGGCCGGGTGTCAGCCGGGGCCGGACGCAGCGGGCTCGCTGCCCGCTGCGGCTTCGGCCGTGAGAGTGCGCCACGCGAGCTCGGCCGCCTTCTGCTCGGCCTCCTTCTTCGTGCGCCCTTCGCCCGACCCGAGCTCCCGGTTCGCCACGACCGCGGTGGCAGTGAAGATCTTGAGGTGGTCCGGGCCGTCCTCGGCGATCCGGTACTCGGGGACGCCGAGCTCCGCCGCCGCCGTGAGCTCCTGGAGGCTCGTCTTCCAGTCCAGCCCCGCCCCGAGCAACGGCGCGCTGCGCATCAAACCGTCGAAGAGACGGTCGACGAGGCCACGTGCCGTCTCGAGCCCGTGCTCGAGGTACACAGCGCCGATCAGGGCCTCCGTGGCGTCGGCGAGGATGCTCGCCTTCGTGCGGCCACCCGTCAGCTCCTCGCCGCGGCCGAGGTAGAGGTGCGCACCGAGCCCGCCGTCACCGAGGGTGGCCGCCACGCCGGCGAGCGCGTGCATGTTGACGACGCTCGCGCGCAGCTTGGCCAGCTGTCCCTCGGGCAGGTCCGGGTGGTCGCAGTAGAGCCGCTCGGTGACGATGATGCTGAGCACGGAGTCGCCGAGGAACTCCAGGCGCTCGTTGGTGGGCAGCCCGCCGTTCTCGTACGCGTAGGACCGGTGGGTGAGCGCCAGAGTGAGTAGATCGTGGGCGATCTCGACTCCGAGGGACGCGAGAAGGGGCCCGCGGTCCTCCACGGGCCCCTGTAGGCCTCGCGCTACCACTGCGTCGTCGCCGATTCCGTGCTCCCGGCGATCAGGCCGGGGTGACGACCTGGCGGCCGTCATAGGTGCCGCAGGTGGGGCAGGCGACGTGCGGGGGCTTGACGGCCCGGCAGGCGCGGTTCGAGCAGGCGACGAGCGTGGGTGCAGTGGCCTTCCACTGCGACCGGCGCGAGCGCGTGTTCGACCGCGACATCCGGCGCTTCGGAACAGCCACGGTGAATCTCCTAGCAGTACTCGAGGGATCAGTCTGCGGACAGGCGCTCACGCAGAGCGGCCCACCGAGGATCCAGTGTCTCATGCCCGTGGCCGGGCGCGAGGTCGGCCCGCTTCTCCCCACAGTCGGGGCAGAGGCCGAGGCAGTCAGGGCTGCACAGCGGGGCAAGGGGCAGGGCGAGCACGACCGCGTCGCGCACGGTCTGCTCGACGTCGACCATCTCGTCGACGACCCTCGGCAGCTCGTCCTCGTCGGTGGTCTCGTCGGTGACGCTGTCGGGATAGGCGAACAGCTCCGAGAGCTCGACGTCGATCTCGTCGGTGAGCGCGTCGAGACAGCGGGCACACTCGCCCGTGAGGGGCGCGTGCACGCTGCCCGAGACGTAGACCCCTTCGGTGACCGACTCGAGCCTGACGTCGAGCTCGATGGGTTCCCCCGCCGGCACGGCGATGGTCTCCAAGCCGAGCGCAGCAGGGGCCGCCGGAGCCGGGACGGTGCGCTGGTAACTGCGCATGTTCCCCGGACGCCGCCCGAGCTCACGGGTGCTGAAGACCCACGGGCTTGCCGGATCGGGGTGGCCGGGGACGGGGTGGTGCGTACTCACCCCACCAGAGTAGTAGCCCGGGACGATGCGGGCACCGCGCCGGGAAGTCGTCGGTCAGCCCGGTGTGACCTGGAACTCCGCCGTGCCACCCCCGGCGCGCATGACCTCGATCACGGCGGTGCCGACGGTGGCGTCCGAGCCGGGGGCGACCGTCACCGTGGCCCCGTCGGCCGTGAACGTGACGCCGGCGTCCTCGACCGCCGCGATCGCGATGACCGGACTCGAGCCGCAGGAGAACGTCGTGTGCCCGTTGACGGTGGACGAGCGCGCGCTCGTGCCCGAGCTGTTGATCGACGTGCCGCCGGACGTCACCCTCACGCGACAGAACCCTGAGGCCGCCCGCGGCACAGCCGACGGCGAGGCGCTCTGCGGGGAGGGTGCTGCCTGGCCGGACGCGTCCGGGCGGGAGCTGGGCTCACCGGTGATGCTCGTGGTGCAACCCGCCACGACGAGCATCGGCAGCGTGACGGCGACCAGCACGGAGCCGAGCACGCGCAGGCGGGTACGGAGGAGCTTCACGATCCGGATCGTGCCGTTGATCCAGGTTGGTTGGCGAGCCCTGTGCGACGACCGGCCGTGCGCATGCCGCCGACCAGGGTATGCCGCTCGGCATTCGTCCGGCAGGCTGATCACGTGCGTGTACTGGTGGTCGAGGACGACGACGGGGTCGCCGACGCGGTGCTCGAGGCGCTGACGGCCCACGGGCACACCGCGGTCCGGGCGGCCCGCGCAGCCGAGGTCTGGGGCAACGCGCACGACGCGGACGTCGTCCTGCTCGATCTCGGGCTCCCCGACGCCGACGGGCTCGACGTGCTGCGCAGGCTGCGGCGCATCACCTCCACGCCGGTGCTCGTGCTCACCGCGCGCGACACCGAGCGGGACGTGGTGCGGGGGCTGCGGCTGGGCGCCGACGACTACGTGGTGAAGCCGGTGCGCCTGCGCGAGCTGCTGGCGCGCATGGAGGCGGTGGCGCGCAGGGCCCGTGCGGGGCGCTCCGCCGACGACGCCCCGGCGGACGTCGTGGAGATCGAGGACCTGCACATCGACCTGGGCGCCCGGCGGGCCACCGTCGGCGGGAACGAGATCACCCTGACCGTGAAGGAGTTCGAGATCCTCGCTGCGCTCGCCCGCAGGCCGGGAGCCGCCGTCAGTCGTCAGCAACTGCTCGACGAGGTCTGGGGGGATGCCTACCTCGCGGTTTCACGCTCGCTCGACGTGCACCTCGCAGCGTTGCGGGCCAAGCTCGGGCGCCCCGGGCTGCTGACGACGATCCGCGGGTTCGGCTTCCGGCTCGGCGGCTGAGGACATCCCGTGCGCCGTCGCCTGCTGCTGGTCCTCTCGGCGTTCTCGGTCGCCACCGTCGCGGCCTTCGCGCTGCCGCTGCTCGACAGCACGGCGGCCGAGCGCACGCAGCGGTTCGTGCTCGCCCGCACCGCCGACATGGACCGCTTCGCCGCGTACGCCCAGCAGGCGGACCAGGACACGGGCACGGCGCTCGCGGAGGAGGTCCGGGCGCACAGCGAGCTCTACGGCGAAGGGGTCGTGGTCGTGGACCGGGGGGCCCGTCCGATCGTCGAAGCCGGTCTGGACGTCGACGATCCCGGGGTGCTCGCGGCCGTCGACGCCGCCCTGCGCAACCAGCCGGCCGCCCGGCCGGAGCGACTCGGGCCAGGGTCCGACGAGCCGGTGCTGTTCGCGCGTCCGGTCGGAACCGGCACGCAGGTGGAAGGTGCGGTCGTGTTGCGGGCCTCGCCCGCCGGGGCCGCGGCCGACATCGCCACCGCCTGGACGGCCATCCTGGTCGGTGCGCTGGCTGCGGCTGTGGCGTTCGCCGCGCTGGCGCTGGTGGTGGCCCGCTGGGTGCTCCGGCCGGTCGCCGAGCTGGCGGGAGGGGTGCGTGCGGTCGCCGAGGGGCATCCCGGAGCGCACGTGTCGCCGCGCGGCGGCCCGTCGGAGCTGCGCGAGCTGGCCACGGCGTTCAACCGGATGTCCGACGTCGTCTCCACCAGCGCCGAGCAGCAACGCCGGCTCGTCGCGGACACCTCCCACCAGCTGCGCAACCCGCTCGCTGCGCTCCGGCTGCGGGTCGACGCCCTGGACGCGCACGTCCCGGACGACGGCCGCCGGACCTACCGCTCGACGCTCGCGGAGGTGGAGCGGCTGGAGTCGCTCCTCGACGGGATGCTCGACCTCGCCTCCGCCGAGAGCCGGGCCACGGACCTCGCAGCAGGCGACGCCGGCGGCGAACAGGCGGACATGGGCACGGTCGTGGCAGAGCAGGTCGAGCTGTGGGCACCGGTGGCCGAACGCGCCGGAGTGCGGCTCGTCGTCACCGAAGGGCCTGCGGCCGAGGTGGCATGCTCCGCGTCGGAGCTGGCCCAGCTGCTCGACGTGCTGCTGGACAATGCCGTGAAGCATGCGGGGGCCACGGCCACCGCACGGGTCGGCTGGACCGCGGCCGGGACGCCTGGAGCACGGCGGGTCCGGCTCGAGGTCCGCGACGACGGACCGGGGCTGCCTGCCGAGGACCTCGGCCGCGCCACGCAGCGCTTCTGGCGTTCGGCGCAGGCGAACGGGAGCCGCGGGTCGGGGCTCGGGCTCGCGATCGCGGAACGCCTCGCGACCGCACGAGGTGGGGCGCTGTGGCTCGCACCCGCGCCCGGCGGGGGTCTGGCCGTCACCGTGGAGCTGCCGTGCCTGTGACCTTCTCCCGCCGGACGGTCCTGCGCGCGGCGCCACTGGCTCTGGCGTTCGCCGCCGCCGGCTGCAGCGGCGACGGCGAGCCGCCGGTCGTGGTGGCCGCAGGCGAGCCCGGGGGCTTCTATGTGGAGTTCGGCGAGCTGCTCGTCCGGCAGCTGCAGGCCGCAGGGATCCCCGCGCGCGTGATGGAGACGGGCGGCAGCGTCGACAACGCCCGCCACGTGGAGGACGGCACGGCCGCCCTCGGGCTCGCGCTCAGCGACATCGCCGTGGCCGCCCTGCGGGGCGAGGCGCCGTTCGCCCAGGGGGTGGCCCTGCGGGCGATCGGGCGCGTCTACGAGAACTACATGCAGGTCGTGGTGCGTGCCGAGGACTCGATCGCGGACGTCGCCGACCTGGCGGGACGGCAGGTCTCGCTCGGAGCGCTCGGCTCCGGCGCCGCCGTGTTCGGCGACCGGCTGCTCGCCGCGGCCGGGATCACCGCCCCGGTCACCCGGCGGCCGCTGCGCGAGGCCGTCACCGCGCTGGACTCGGGGGCGACGGACGCGCTGCTGTGGTCCGGCGGCGTGCCGACGCCCGCACTCGACGAGCTGGCGGCCCGCCGTCCCATTCGGCTGATCCCGCTGGTCGGGCTCCTGCCGCAGCTGCGCGCCCGCCACGGGGAGGTCTACGGGCCGGTCGCGGTGCCGGCCGGGGTGTACGGGACGAGCACGCGGGTGCCCACCGTCGGCGTCGCGAATCTCCTCGTCGCGGGCGCCTCGCTGCCCGACGACGTGGCAGGCGCGGTCGCGCGCACCCTCGTGGGCTCCGCGCCCGATCTGGTGCCCTCGGCGGCCCTGGGCACCCAGTACCTGGACCAGCGATCGCTCATCGGCACCGGGGACGTCCCGCTGCACCCCGGCGCCGCGGCCGCCTACCGCGACCTGCACGGCTGAGCGACCAGTCTCCTAAGCGTTGGTAAAGATCTCATCCGAGGTACTGCTCCACGTTGTGATCGCTTTTACCTTCCCTGCGACACCTCTGACAGAACGAGGAGCGGGGAGCAGATGACAACGACGTCACCGGTAGGAGAGCTCAGTCCACCGGTCGGATTCACGGCGAAGGTCAAGCAGGTCGGTCCGGGGCTGCTCGCCGCTGCCACCGGTGTGGGTGCGGGCGACCTGGTCGCCACGATGGTGGCGGGCGCCGAGTACGGGATGGTGCTCCTGTGGGCGGCGGTGCTCGGCACGGGTCTCAAGCTCGCGCTGGCCGAGGGCGTGGGCCGGTGGCATCTCGCGACCGGCACCACCCTGCTCGACGGGTGGCGCAGGCTCGGGTACTGGGCCACGGTCTTCTTCGGCGCCTACATCATCATCTGGGGCTTCGTCTACGGCGCCACGGCGATGTCCGCGGTCGGCCTGCCACTCAACGCCCTGTTCGGCGGGCTTCCCGTGCGGTACTGGGCGATGATCGCCGGCGTCATCGGCCTCGTTCTCGTGTGGGCGCAGCGCTACCACGTCTTCGAGAAGTTCATGACCGTGCTCGTCCTGATCAAGTTCGTGTCGGTCGTCTCGGTCGCGCTGCTCGTCTCCCCGAACCTCGGTGAGGTGTTCAGCGGGCTGGTGCCGCGGCTGCCCGAGGGCTCCGTGGTCAACGTGCTCGGCCTGATCGGCGGCGTCGGCGGCACGATCACGATGGCCGCATACGGCTACTGGATGATCGCCAAGGGTTGGAAGGGCACCCGCTGGCTGTCGATGATGCGGCTGGACAACACCGTCGGCTACGTCATGACCGGCATCTTCGTGATCGCGATGCTGATCGTCGGCGCGGAGATGCTGCGGGGCCAGAACCTCACGTCGAGCGACTCGGGCCTGCTCACCCTCGGCACCGCGCTCGGTGAGACCTACGGCGACTGGGCCCGGATCATGTTCCTCATCGGGTTCCTCGCCGTCACCTCGTCCTCGCTGCTGGGCGTCTGGAACGGCGTGAGCCTGCTGTTCACCGACTGGACCCGCACGATCCGGCTGCCGCACGGCAGGAAGGCCGAGGCGGAGCTCGAGGCGGCGGAGGCCGAGACGGCCGCGGGCGCCACCACGGACCCGACCGGCACTTCCACCGGGTACGAGGCCACGGTCGCCGAGCGCAGCCTCCCGTTCCGCGGGTACCTGCTGTGGCTGACCATCCCGCCGATGGCGCTGCTCTTCCTCGACAGGCCGTTCGGGCTCACGCTGGTCTACGGCGTGCTCGGCTCGGCGTTCATGCCCTTCCTGGGCATCACGCTGATGCTGCTGCTCAACTCCAAGCGGGTTGTGGGCAACGGTCGTTCCGGGTGGGTGTCCAACCTCCTGCTCACCGGGGCGTCGGCGCTGTTCGTCGTCCTGCTGGTGATCGACCTGGTCGATCGCTTCGGCTGATCCTCGGCGGGGCGCCGCGTGCCCGGACGGCACGGGGCGCCCCGCTTCCACCTGTGGCACGAAGGGACGGGGCGTGGACTCGGTCATCGAGTTCCGGGTGCTGGGACCGCTCGAGGTCGTCCGCGACGGAGTCGTCCTCCGGTTGGGCGCGGGCAAGCTGCGGGTGGTCCTCGCCGCACTGCTTCTCCAGGCGAACCGTCCCGTCTCGATCGACGACCTGGTCGACAAGCTGTGGGACGGGGACGCGCCCGGCGACGCCCGCGGCACCGTCCAGAAGTACGTGATGCGGATCCGGCGCCTGCTCGGGGGCGGCGCCGGGGACTCCGCCGTGCGGACCGAGCCGGACGGCTACCGGATCACGATCCCGACGTGCCGTCTCGACCTCCACCGGTTCTCCTCGCTCTGCGCACAGGCGGCCCGGGCCGCTGCCGCCGGCGACGACGTCGCCGAGTCCGCGCTGCTGACCGACGCGCTCTCGCTGTGGCGTGACGTGCCGCCACTGTCCGATGTCCCCTCCCCGCCCTTGCAGCGCGACGAGGTGGCCGGGTTGGTCGAGCGCTACCTGCAGGCGCTCGACCGGCGGATCGAGCTCGACCTGGTCCTCGGCCGGCACGCCGACGTGCTCGGCGAACTGGCCGCCCTCGTTCGCCGGTACCCGGAGCGAGAGCGCTTCTGGGCACACCGCATGCGAGCGCTGCACCGTGCGGGCCGCCAGGGCGAGGCGCTCGCGGCCTACCGCGAGGTCGCGAGCCTGCTGGCCGAGGAGCTCGGCATCGACCCGGGGGCCGACCTGCGTGCCGCCCACCGTGAGGTACTCGGCGCGCCTGCGCCTGCCGCGCCCGTCGCTCCGCCCGTGGCGCGTCCGCCTGCCGTCCGCCCGCCGCGCCAGCTCCCCATGGCCGACTCCGGGTTCGCCGGGGGGGAGGCCGAGCTCGCCGCGATCGTCGACGCCCTCGGGGAGACAGGGCCTCGCAGCGGCGCTCCGGTCGTGATCACCGGCATGGCCGGGGTGGGCAAGACGGCGCTGGCCCTGCACGCCGCCCACCGAGTGGCCGACCGCTTCCCCGACGGGCAGCTGTTCGCCGACCTGCGCGGCCACTCCCCCGCGCTGCCCACAGCCGTCCCGGACGTGCTGGCGCGGTTCGTCCGGACGCTCGGGCTGCCGACGGACGCGCTGCCGTCCGACGAGGACGAACTGGTTGCCGCGTACCGGTCGCTGCTCGCCGGCCGTCGCATGCTGGTCGTTCTCGACGGTGCGGCGTCCGCCGAGCAGGTACGGCCGCTGCTGCCCGGGTCCGGGTGCGGAGTCCTCGTCACGAGCCGGGCCGACCTCGCCGGGCTGGCCGTCTCCCCCGGCTCGCACCGGATCGTGCTCGACGTCCTGTCCGCTGCCGACGGGCGCGCATTGCTCGCGGGCGTGCTCGGCGCGCCTCGGGTGGCCGCGGAACCGGCCGCGGCCGACGAGCTGGTGCGGCTGTGCGGCGGGTCGGCGCTCGCGCTCCGCGTGGCCGCCGCCCAGCTGGTGCTGCACCCGCAGCGCGGGATCGCCGAGCACGTCGAGCGGCTGAGCAGCGGTGACCTTCTGGCAGCCCTGCGCCTCGACGGCGACGCCGCCACCGACGTGGTGGCCGCGCTCGACCTGTCCTACCGCACGCTCGACCCGGAACACCGGCGGCTGCTGCGGCTGCTCGGCCCGCTCCCCGGCGTGACCGAGGAGGGTTTCACCGCCGCGGCAGCGGCCGCGGCCACCGGGATGGGCCGAGCCGCCGTGGCGGCAGGGCTCGAAGCGCTGGCCGCAGTGAGCCTGCTCGACCGCCGCCCTTGTGCGCGCTACGGCATGCACGTCCTCGTCCGCCGGTACGCAGCGCGCCAGGCGGAGACCGAGGAGACCCCCGGAGCAGGCGACCGCGCCCACCCGACGGCCGGCGGCCCCGTCATCGTCGGCCACCCGTTGCCTCGCTTCGCGCGGATCTCCACCTCCTGATCGCCGCGAGATCCGGGTTTCGGCCGCGCGGAGGTCCGAAACCCCGATCTCGTCGATCATGACTCACTCAGGGGCAGCGGGCCGTCCTCGAGTCCGGCGACAGTCGCAACCGCACGACGGCGTCCGAACGCACAGCGAGGCCAGCAGCCTCACCATCGCGCACAGACACAGGACTCATGACGGAAGCTCCAGAGGACTCGCCGGACGAAACGGGACAAGGTGACCGAACCGAGTGGTAGCCACGGACACGGCCCGCGGACCACCACGGAGGCATGCAGAGACATGCAAAGACATGCAGAACGACGGGGCTCCGCACGTCGCGCCTGAGGCAGCGACCCACAACCGGACGGTCGAACTCACGCCCAGCAGCCCTTGCGACCCCGCCACCCGACCCGTTGCGTCACGTCAGCAACCGGCGAGGACAGCGTCACAGCCTCGACCTTGACGATCAAGGCGAACGGCAGGTTAACAAAAACCCTACGGCGTTGACCAGATCGACAACGGGAGTTCATCTCCGACCGGGGTGGCACCGCCTCGCCGACGGCTACGCAGGGTGATGCCCAGGCCTGGTTCCACGAGCCGGCTCGGCGAGCCTCCCGACCACCGCGTCCGTGCGACCGGCGGCCCAGGGCGCCACGGACGAGCCAAGCGCACGACAGGTACTCGATCAGCCCGATGGCGCCCACGAACGGCGGACTTCGAAGCCGCGATCGGTGCGTCGGGACCACGCCGATACGGCGGAACGACAATTGTTCCCGAGCCACGCAGAGCAGTCGACGGCCCGCGCCTCCACCGATCCGTGGGACACCTCATCAGGGTCTGTCGGGCTGTTCCGTCCTTTGAAATATTGCCGTGGCCAGACCTGGGAGGCCCGATGACCAGCACCACGACACTGTCCGGACCGGCCGGCGATGTGGGCACGAGCGCCCAGAACTGGTCGATGGTCAGCGATGTCACCGCGCAGAATCGTGCACGGACCGGAGCCGTTCCTGCACTCATTCGGTTCCACGGGGTGCTCTACCTCTTCTATCGGGGTACGTCCGATCGCGGAACGGTCTACTACTGCACCTCGCGTGATGGATCCCGGTGGTCAGCGCGGATCAGGATGATCGAGCGGCCCGGTGAAGCGCAGGCTGCCGCCGAGGTGGTGCCGATCGTCTTCCAGGACGCGTTGTACGTGTTCTTCCGCGACAAGACCGATCCCGGCGTGATCAAGGTCTGTCACACCGTGGACGGGCACGAATGGTCACCGCTCTCCACGATCACCACGGAGGCCGCGCGCAGTTCGAGCAGGCCCGTCCCAATGGAGTACGACGGCTCGCTGTATGTCTTCTACCGCGGCAACAGCGCCACGAGAGGGCTGCGAATCTGTGTGAGCAGCTCCGGCTCGACCTGGACCGCACCCGTGGATCTCGAAAACATGACCGGAACGATGGCGGACGCGCCGGTTCCGGTGGTGCACGGCGACCGCCTTGTGGTGGCATTCCGGCCCAGCCGGTCTCCCGCCACCCTGCTCACCCTCGTCAGCGACAACAGCGCCGGCTGGCGTTACGGCGGCACGATCACCAGCGCGTCCTTCGACACCGCCACGAATCCCGCACTGATCAGTTACTGGGGAATGCTCTACGCGTTCTACACCGATCACGTGGACGAGGGCACGTTGCTGGTGGCGCAGAGCCTCGACGGGCTCGCCTGGTACGGGTGGCGATCGATCAACGGCCACAACCGCAGCCGCGAGACGCCGGTACCTGCCGTGCACGATGACGGGCTGTTCCTGTTCTTCCGCGACGAATCGGACCCGACCCTGATCAATGTCTGCACGAAGAACAACAACGACAGTTGGAACAGGTACACCTCGATCTCCGCCCGCAACCACGCCGCCGCCGACGGCGCGCTGCAGGTGGTTTCCGACGAGTTCGGCATCGATGTCGGCTACCGCTCCACGGACCACGACGGCACCGGTCTCGCCACATTCCATGCCACCACGCCCGAATGGTGGTCCCCCCGGCTCATCGACGTGCCCGCCGCCGTGGCCGCGGTGTCCCCGACCGGCGTCTTCAAGCACTGCGTCGTGGGTGACGTCACCCAGAACACCTATGACCGCATCCGGGCGATCCTGCCCTACCGCGACTGGTTCCTGCTGCCGCGCCACCGCGCGCTCGAGGCCCGCGGCCAGATGGACATCGCCGATCGCGATCGTGACCGGGAGGCCCGGGTCGTCACCCTGCCCGAGGACGGACTGAACCATCCGGGCGGCGGTCAGGTGATCGGCGACTACCTCGCCCTGTCACTCGAGGGCACGGCCGGGCGCCACGGCTGCGTCCGCTTCTACGATCTCGCCTCCCTGACCGACACCACGGAACCGGCTCTGCTGGACCTGCGGGTCGACGTCGGACGGGCGGTGAACGCCGTCGGCATCACCGACGTCGGGTCGGGGGCGGGCCGGCGCTACGTGATCGCCGTGTACGGCGAGGGCGAGGTGTCGGTGTACGAGTCGAACCCGCTGCCGCTCGCCGACCCCCGGTGTCGCTTCACGTTCCGCTTCTCCTGCCGGACGACCGGCGAACCGGCACCCGATCACATCTCCCTGCTCACCGACATCCACGGTGACGTGTGGTTGCTCGGCCTCGGGTCGCACGAATCGGCGGGGCCCACGGACTCGTCGCCGATCGGCTTCGACGACTGGGTGACGCTCTACAAGCTCGATCTGGCGGGCCGGCACATGGCGCTCTGGAGCAGGGAGCAGGTGCGCGTGCGGGCACCCGAGCGCTTCTTGATCCACTTCCGGTTCGGCGCGGGCCTGGAGGTGATCGACCCTGGTTCGGTGCGCCTGTTCGCCTCCGATCGCAACGTCGACAGCGCGAACCGGAACTGGCGATTGGCCTACAACGAGTTCGGACCGCGCGTCTGACGGTTGCCGCTGGTCACCGTGACCGGGGATCGGCTGCCACAGGTTCGGCAGGCGCGGGCTCGCGGGGATTCGCGGTGCCGAAGTCGTCGGCCACGAGTGCGGTGAGCTCGAGAACGGCGTCGACGGTGCTGCGACGTAGTGCACCCATGTCGATCCGGCCGCCGGTGGCGAGATGCGGGTCGTGGGGCAGATCGATCACGGCCCGGCAGCGCGCCGCGAAGTGCGACCGCAGCCGGGTGGTGTCCACCTCCTTGCTCGTGCGGTCGCCTGCGAGCGCCACGACAGCATTGCCGACGAGGTCACGGTGGCCGTGCGCCACCAGCCAGTCGAGCGTCTTGCTGGCCCGGCTGGCGCTGTCGAGGGTGAGCGCGCCCACCACCACCAGGGTGTCGGTCCGAGCGAGGATCCCGTCCATCGCCGAGTGCAGGATGCCGGTGCCGGAGTCGGTGACGACGATGTTGTAGAAGCGCCGGAGCACACGGCACACCTGCTCGTACTCCGCACGGTTGAAAGCCTCGCTCCGGGCAGGATCCTGCTCCGAGGCCAGCACCTGCAGCCGGCCCGCGAGACTCGTGAACCGGGCGACGTCGGGAAGCGCCCGCACGCCGTCGATGTGCTCGATCAGCTCGCGCACCGTGACGCCGGGCTCGCCGGTCAGGCGGTCGGCGAGCGTTCCTGCGTCGGGATCGGCATCGAGCGCGACGACCCGGTCGCCTCGGTGCTCGGCGAGCGTCAGACCGAGCAGGGCCGCGACCGTCGTCTTGCCCACCCCGCCCTTGATGGAGGAGACCGCGATCTGGTGCGGCCCGTCCAGTGGCCTGCGGATGCGCAGCGTCAGGCCCTGCCGGTGACGTTCGGCGGGGCCGGCGCCGGGATTGATCGCCCCGCCGCTGAGGGTGTGCACCGCCCGCCTCCACCCTGCGGTGGGTGGGTCGGAGCGGCGCCGGACGATCGTGTCGTCGGTCAGTTGCGCCGCGCTCCCAGCGGTGCGCTCGTCCGAAGCCGGACCCTCCGCGGGACCGCTCGGGGTGCGGGCGGGCTCGGTCGCCGGCTCCTCGGACGACGACGGCTCGTTCCCGGCCTCGGCGTGTGGCAACGGCTCCGGATCGGCCGGCACGTCCGGCGCATGATCGGTGGCCGATGACACGAAGGCTCGCTTGGGCATGTTCCCCCCACCTGCACGGCGACGGCCGATGCTGGAACCGGACAGTGGGCCGGATGCTACGAGATCGAGAGATCTCGCATGATCACCGCCGACGGGATCCTACGCACGTTCGCCCAGCAGTCGGTGATCGCCAGGAGAACCACCCGTCCGCCCTCGCCGGTCCAGAAATCGCAATATATCGGGAGATCATGGAGAAATCCGGGCATACCATGATCATGTGGATGGTCGGCGCGTAACGCTACAGGGCCATCGCGGCGATGAGTGATCGGTTGCGGTGCGGGCTCTCGGGTCATTGCGCGCTCACCCCGGCACACCGTCGACGGGACGGCCGTCACGGCATCGTGCTGGCATCGGCGTGGCAATACCGTCGGCCACACTCGCGATCATGGGCGTCGTGTGCCGAGAGGGCCACAGCGAGGCCTGCGTTTGCAGTGGTGGAGATGCAAGGGGGGCAGGTGCGCTTGCGGGTTGTGCCCGGAAGTGTTCCGGCCGCCGGCTGGGCGACACGGCGAGACGCGTGAGCATCGCGCAGGCGTGAACTCGCCAGGGGGGACGACATGACCGAGGAGCCGACCGCCTGCGCCCTACCCGGGTGCAGCGCCACGATCGAACAGCCGGAGGACGGCGGGCCGCCCCGGCGCTACTGCTCACCCGCCCATCGGGCGGCCGCCCGCAAGCAACGCCACGTGGCCGCCCAGACCGAGGCCGAGGAGGCAGGCCCGGCAGCACCCGCGGCCCTGACGGTACCTACGGCCCCGGCAGAGTCGGCCGAGCCGGCAGCGGCCGAGCCCCTTCCCCCGAGTCGCCCCTCCGCGAGGCCGTGGAGCGCTGCCGCCAGCTGGCTGATCACACCGACACCCCCGCCACCGCCACGACCCGTCCGCCCGGCGGGGGAGAACCGCGGCACCGCGCGGAGCACCGGTGAGCGCAAGCGCGCCGCCGTGCTGCTACGCCAGCGAGCGGTCGCGAGCATCGCGGTCGCGAGCCTGATCGCCGGAGGCGGCGGGTACCTGCTGACGCAGACGCCGGTTCCGGTCGCCCCGCCGCCGTCCCCGCCCGCCGCACCCCAGCCCTCGGTGGACCCCGCGCAGTGGGCAGCCAGGGCCGAGGTCGTTCTCGCGTCGATCAACAAGCAGCTCGACACGGTCGCGGTCACCGAGGCGAGCTGGAACCGGCTCCCCGAGGCTCAGCGCGCCGGACAACCGGCCGCACTTCAAGCCCTCCAGGAGCGCAAGGCGCTGCTGGAGCAGCAGCGCGCCACACTGCAGTCGCAGATCAGCGCGTTCCGCTCCCTGCCGGACGTCACCACCGACCTCACCACCGCCCAGGCGCAGCTCGACGCCGTGGAACGGGCGCTCAGCACGGCCCCGCCGGAGCCGGCCACTCGAGACCAGGCCGAGACCATCCGCACCCTCGCTGCCCAGCGCGACGTGCATCGCCAGCAGCGCGACTACAACTCTCAGGAGCTCGAGGTCCTGCGCCACGGCGTGGAGGAGGCGGTCTCCACGCCACTCCCGGACGCGAGTGACCACACCACGTCGATTGCGCAGCAGGTCATCGCGCTGATCGAGAGGCGGCCCGACCCGAAGCCGCGGGCGCAGAAGCCGCAGCAGGAGCTGGCGATCGCTCCCCGCCGGGAGAGCACGCGCGAGGAGCGGAACACCGTGAGCTCCACGGCCCCGCCCGACCCGTCCCGGCCGAAGGCCGACGGGCGCTCCACCACCGACCTGGCCATGGCGCTGCGCGGCAGCAACGGTGCCGGCGGCGGAGCGCAGGGTGGTGCAACGAACGTCGCAGCGAGCGCGGTCCGCACGGGTGGTGCGGTGCTCCGTACCGCAGGCGACGTCGTGGACACCGCCCGGCAGGTCGTCACCGGCCGGTCCGACTCGGGAAACCGGTCCGACTCCGACCGCGAGACCGGCGCTGACAGGCAGTCCGGCTCCGACAACCGCAACGAGCAGTCCTCCGAACGCGTACGGCCGGTCAGCAACGTCGTCAACACCGTCACCGGATCACTGCTTGGCCGCTCCGACGAGCGCCGGAGTTCATCGGAGAACGGCTCGTCGAACCAGCCCGGCTCCGGGAACCGCTCCGACTCCGACCGCGAGGCCGGCACCGACCGGCAATCCGGCTCCAGCAACCGCAACGAGCAGTCCTCCGAACGCGTACGGCCGGTCAGCAACGTCGTCGACACCGTCACCGGATCACTGCTGGGCCGCGGCAGCGAGCGCCGCACGTCGTCGGAGAACGGCCCATCGAAGGGGTCCACGCCCGCAGGCAAGGCCGAGCGCAGTCAGAGCGGCAACGCCCGCACCCCCGCGAGCTCCTCGGCGTCGCGCGACGATCGGCAGCGGGCGTCCGGACGGTCGACGGCCGGCAAGCAGCAGCCGAAGGAGAACACGCCGCGCGGCAAGGCGGAGCGCATCAAGGACCGCGTGGGCACGGCCCTCGGAAATGCGGGACGGGTGCTCGACCCTGGGAAGGCGCGAGGCGGCTCGACGGAAGGCAAGTCGGGCTCCGAGGGAGCACGTACCGGGAGCGACCGCTCGGCCGCGAAGGGCGAGGGGCGCGGCACGGACACGCGCAACAACGCGGCCGGCGGCAGCAGGTCCGGCTCGTCCACCGACTCCGGCTCCACCGGCCGGGCCAAGTCACCGTCCAAGTCCTCGTCCACCTCGAAGAACGGTGGCAGCACGGCCGGTAGCAAGAAGAGCAGCACGACCACCAGCCCCGGCACCAAGACGGCACGCAACAAGAAGAGCACCAAGACCGGCCCGAGCAGCGGCAACACCGCGACGCGGAGCACCAGCGGCGGCAGCAAGAGCGACGCCGGGAAGAGCAGCTCGGGCGGGTCGTCCAAGTCGGGCGGGTCCGGAGCCAAGAAGTAGTCGTCGGCCACGAGCTGATCGACCCGGCGGTGCCGGGACGTGCCGGGTCTCCCTGCGGCACGACCGGCACCGTCGCCATGTCAGGACTGTGGGGAACGGCGGCTGCCCGGACGTCCCGGCGCCCACCGCAGCCGGTCGGCTGCAGGCAGGCGCCGGCGAACCGGGCTGCTCAGCCGAGGCTCGGCACCTGCTCCGGAGCGACCTCCGCACGCGGGACTCGCGGGCCGAAGCCGTCGGCGAGCAGCGCGGCGAGGTGCAGGAAGGCGTCGTGGGTTGCCGGACGCAACCGGGCGAGCTCGATACGACCGCCGGTGGCGAGGTGGGGGTCGTGGGGCACCTCCACCACCTCGCGGCAGCGGGCCTCGAAATGGCCCCTGACGCGCTTGAGGTCGACCTCCTTGCTCATGCGGTCGCAGCTCAGCACCACCACGGAGTCGGCCACCTGCTGGCCGTGGCCGTGCGCGATCAGCCAGTCGAGCGTCTTGCTCGCCCGGCTCGCACCGTCGACGGTGGGCGCGCCCACGATCACCAGGCTGTCGGCCAGAGCGAGCGTGCCCTCCATCGCGGAGTGCACGAGGCCGGTGCCCGAGTCGGTGATCACCACGTTGTAGAAGCGGGTGATCACCTCGCAGACCTGCTCGTACTCGGTGCGGTTGAACGCCTCGCTCATCGCGGGGTCCTGTTCGGACGCGAGCACCTGCAGCCGGCCCGCGAGGCTCGTGTACCGAGCGACGTCGGTGAGCGAGTGGGTGGCGGCGATGTTGTCGAGCAGGCTGCGGACCGTCACCGCTGTCTCGGTCGTCAGCCGATCAGCCAGCGTGCCGGCGTCGGGGTTCGCGTCGAGCGCGATCACCCGGTCGCCGCGATTCTCGGCGAGCACGAGCCCGAGGCATGCCGACACCGTGGTCTTGCCGACCCCGCCCTTCAGTGAGCTGACAGCGATCTGGTGCGAGCCGGGAAGCGGACGCCGGATCCGGCGCAGCTGGTCCTGACGCCGGCGTTCGGTGGCCCCGACGCCCGGGTTCACGAGCCCTCCGGTGATCGTGTAGAGCGCAGCGCGCCACCCGTGCTGCGGGCGGTCGCTGCGGAAACGCACGATCGAGTCCTCGGTGAGCTCCGCGGCGCTGCCTGCGTCGGGCCGCGGGCGGTTGGCCCGGTCGCCCGCAGGCTCCGGCGCCACCGGGGCGCTCGATGCTGCGCCTGCCGGCTCGGGGTCGTCGGACGACGCCTCCGGCCGATCGCCTGCGACCGTCTCGTTCGGCTGTGTCATGCCCGCTCCGCCCCCGGATGCGCGCCTGTGGCGGCGCTCCGATCGCCGTGTGCGGCAGCAGCCGCGATGGTGCTCTCCCGGCTGCTCACCGCCACCATTCCCCCGTGATCACGGGCCCGCGCCCGAAACGCGGGCAGGGTACCGCTCCGGATGATCATTGCGGGCCGGCGGTGGCGTCCGGCGACGGCTGCTGCGAGGTCACGAACCGGTCGGCCATGAGCGCGGCCAGGCGGTAGGCCGCGTGCCGCGTGGAGGGGCGCAGCCGGGCCAGCTCGACCCGGCCGCCCGTGGCGAGGTGCGGGTCGTGCGGAAGCTCGACGACGGCCCGGCAACGGGTCGTGAAGTGCTCGCTGATGCGGGCGCGGTCGACCTCGGCACTGACCCGGTCGCACGACAGCACCACCACGGCCTCGGACGCCAGCTCGGCGTGGCCGTGCGCGTGCAGCCAGTCGAGGGTCTTGCTCGCGCGGCCCGCCCCGTCCACCGTGGGCGCGCCGACGACGATGATGCTGTCGGCGAGCTTGAGGGTGCCCTCCATCGCGGAGTGCACGAGCCCGGTGCCCGAGTCGGTGATGATGATGTTGAAGAAGCGGTCGAGCAGCTCGCAGATCGCCTCGTACTCCTCGCGGTTGAACGCGTCGCTCGATGCGGGGTCCTGCTCCGAGGCGAGCACCTGTAGTCGGCCGGCAAGGCTCGTGTAGCGCGACACCTCGGTCCAGGAGTGGATGCGGGCGATGTCACGCAGCAACTCGCGGACGGTCACCGACGACTCGCCGGTGAGACGGTCGGCCAACGTGCCGGCGTCGGGGTTCGCGTCGAGCACGATCACCCGGTCGCCGCGGTTCTCCGCCATCACGAGGCCGAGCAGCGTGGCGACCGTGGTCTTCCCGACCCCGCCCTTGATCGACGTCACCGCGATGCGGTGCGACTGCAGGAGCGGATGGCGGATGCGGTGCAACTGGTCGCGCCACTGCACCTCGGCAGGGCTCGGGCCCGGGTTCACCAGGCCGCCGGTGGCCCGCAGCACCGCACGGCGCCAACCGGAAGCGGGTTCGTCGGGCCGGGCCCGCAGGATCGTCTCGGAGCTCAGCTCCCCTGCCGTGCCCGGCGTGCCGTCCTGCTGCTGCGAGGTGATCGGGGACCGATCTCCTGTCGAGCCCACTGCACCCACGTGTTCTCCCGGCCCTTCCGGACCTGCGTGCCGCTGGTCGGTCGTCGTGGCCCCCGGACGGGGTTCCAGCCGATAGCCGTACCGCTCCCACCACACGGACGGGTCGGGTTCGACGGGGCGGCTCGCCACCTGCAGAGGGTAACGCGGTGACGATCACGGTCCAGCCGATAGTGACCGAGTGGTGATCCGTTCGGCCGTATTCGCTGTGGGCTATTCGATGAGGTCCATACCGGTACCCGAGCGGCCGTTCGACAGTCCCGTCGGAGCTCCGCTCGGAGGGCCGCCGCGCCACATCTGGGTGCGGCCGCGGGAGACCGTACGCAGGGCCTTGGTGAGGGTGTCCTCGAACTCCGCCAGCTTCGCGTCGACGTAGCCGTCGCACTCCTGGCGAAGTCGATCCACCTCGCTGTCGGCCTCGTCGACGATCCGGGCCGCCTCGGCGTTGGCCGCGCGCACCACCTCGGTCTGCGACACCAGCCGGGCCTGCTCGGCCTGTCCGTCCGCGACGTAACGATCATGGGCGGCCCGGCCGGCGTGGGCGAGCCGGTCGGCATCGATCTGGGCCCGGTCGGTCAGCTCGGTGTACTGGCGGCGGCCGTCGGTGACGGCCCGCTCGGCGTCGTGCCGGGCCTTCGCGAGGAGCTGTTCGGCCTCCGCGCGCGCCTCCGCGACCATGCGCTCGGCCTCGGACTGCGCCTCGGCGAGCATCTCCTCGGCGTCGGTCTGAGCGGTCGACCGCGTCTGCTCGGCCTCCTGCGCCGCGTCGTCCACCAGCTCGTCACGGCGGTCGAGCACATCCTGGGCGTCGTCCAGTTCCCCGGGTAACGCCTCGCGGACGTCGTCGAGCAGCTCGAGCACGTCACCACGCGGTACCACGCAGTTCGAGGTCATCGGGACACCCCGAGCCTCCTCGACCAGCGTGACCAGCGCGTCGAGCGATTCGAAGACCCGGTACACGCTGGGCATCCTCTCACCGTGGCACCCCGTGCCGCGTCATTCCGAGCACCCGCGTGTCAAGTTCCGAACGGGTGACTCAAGCTCGTTCGGCGATCCGTTCGAGCAGGTGGCGGTGCACCGACTCCGGCAGAAGGTGCGCGACGTCGCCACCGTACGTCGCCACTTCTTTGACGAGCGAGCTGGACACGAAGCTGTAATCGGGGCTCGTGGACATGAAGAGCGTGTCCACGCCGGACAGGCGCTGGTTCATCTGCGCCATCTGCAGCTCGTACTCGAAGTCGGTGACCACACGCAGGCCCTTGACGATGGCCTGGATGTCGTTCTCCTTGCAGTAGTCCACCAGGAGCCCGTGGAACGAGGCGACACGCACGTTCGGGTACGGGGCGGCGATCTCGCGCAACATCTCCAGGCGCTCGTCGACGGTGAACAGGCTCTTCTTGTTCTTGTTGATCAGCACGGCGACGACGACCTCGTCGAACAGGGCAGCCGTCCGGCCGATCACATCGAGATGCCCGTTCGTCGGGGGGTCGAACGAACCGGGGCAGACCGCGCGCGTCATCTCGGAAGCCTCACAATGCGGACGCTACCGGAGGCCGACGTGCAGTGCTGTATCTCCGTAATGGCGCTCACGGACACCGCGCAGCGGCTCGGGCCAGGGGAACGAACCCGAGCGCGCCGAGCGCTCCACCACCACGGTGGCCTCCTCCGCCAGCCAGCCGTGCGCGGCGGCCGCTGCGAGCCAGCCCGCGACCTCGCTGTCCGGGACGTCGTAGGGCGGATCGACGAGGACGACGTCGTAGGAGCGGTCGGCGGTCGTGCCCAGGACCGACGCCGCGGACGCCGCGCGCACCACCGCACCCGGGAGCCCGAGGGTGTCGACGTTGCGGCGCAGCACGGTGGCCGCCCGGCGGTCCGACTCGACGAACAGCGCGTGCGCCGCACCACGCGAGAGCGCCTCCAGGCCGAGGGCACCCGACCCGGCGCACAGATCGAGAACGGCCGCGCCGTCGAGTCCCGGGTCGTTCTCCAGCGCGCTGAACAGCGCTTCGCGAACCCGGTCCGACGTGGGGCGGGTGCCCTTGGCCGGCACCGCGAGGCGGCGCCCTCCGGCAACTCCGGCGATCACTCGTGTCATGCGGCTCCGCCGTGCCTCACGACAGCTCGAGCAGCAGGTCGCCGCCCTCGACCTGCTGGACCTGCCCGATGGCGAGCCGGGCCACCGTGCCCGACCGGTGCGCGGTGATCGACGCCTCCATCTTCATCGCCTCGATCGTGGCCACCGTCTGGCCCGACTCCACGGTGTCGCCCTCGGCCACCCCGAGCGTCACGACACCGGCGAACGGCGCGGCGACGTGCTGCGGGTTGGACCGGTCGGCCTTCTCCGCCGCCTTGACGTCGCTGTCCACCGACAGATCGCGTACCGATACAGGGCGCAGCTGGCCGTTGAGGGTGGCCAGCACCGTGCGCATACCGCGCTCGTCGGCCTCGGAGATCGCCTCCAGCTCGATCAGCAGCGTCACGCCGGGCTCCAGCTCGGCCGTGTGCTCGATGTCGGACTCGAGGCCGTAGAGGAAGTCCTTGGTGGACAGCACCGACGTGTCGCCGTAGGCCTCCTGGTGGGCCACGTACTCCTTCGCCGGCGCGGGGAACAGCAGCCGGTTGAGCGTGGCGCGACGATCGTCGCGCAGGCCGCGGCGGTCCTCGATCGTCAGCTCGGCGGAGTCCTCCTCCTCGCTGCGGCCCTCCAGCGCCCGCGAACGGAACGGCTCGGGCCAGCCGCCGGGCGGGTCGCCCAGCTCGCCGCGCAGGAACCCGATGACCGAGTCGGGCACGTCGAACTCGCCCGGGTCGGCCTCGAAGTCCTTCGGCTGCACCCCGGCCCCGACGAGGTGCAGCGCGAGGTCGCCCACCACCTTCGACGAGGGCGTCACCTTGACCAGCCGCCCGAGCATCCGGTCCGCGGCGGCGTAGCAGTCCTCGATCAGCTCGAACCGGTCGCCGAGCCCGAGCGCGATCGCCTGCTGGCGCAGGTTCGACAGCTGCCCGCCGGGGATCTCATGGTGGTAGACGCGCCCGGTGGGCGACGGCAGCGCCGCCTCGAACGGCGCGTAGACCTTGCGCACGGCCTCCCAGTACGGCTCCAGGTCTCCCACCGCGGTGAGCGACAGCCCGGTGGGACGGTCGGTGTGGTCGGTGGCCGCCACCAGCGCCGACAGCGAGGGCTGGCTCGTCGTCCCGGCCATGCTCGCCACGGCGGCGTCCACGGCGTCCACCCCGGCGTCGATCGCCGCCACGAGGGTGGCGAGCTGGCCGCCTGCCGTGTCGTGCGTGTGCAGGTGGACGGGCAGGTCGAAGCGTTCCCGCAGGGCCGTGACCAACTTGCGGGCCGCGGGCGGGCGCAGCAGCCCGGCCATGTCCTTGATCGCGAGGATGTGGGCACCCGCATCGACCGCCTGCTCGGCCAGCCGCAGGTAGTAGTCCAGGGTGTAGAGCGTCTCGTCCGGATCCGAGAGGTCGGCCGTGTAACAGAGGGCCACCTCGGCCACGGCGGTGCCGGTGCCCCGGACCGCCTCGATCGCCGGGCGCATCTGCTCCACGTCGTTGAGTGCGTCGAAGATCCGGAAGATGTCCATGCCGGTGCGCGCCGCCTCCTCGACGAAGGCATCGGTCACCTCGAGCGGGTAGGGCGTGTAGCCCACGGTGTTGCGGCCCCGCAGCAGCATCTGCGTGCAGATGTTGGGCACCGCCTCGCTGATCGCCGCGAGCCGCTCCCACGGGTCCTCGGCGAGGAACCGCAGCGCCACGTCGTAAGTGGCGCCGCCCCAGCACTCCAGGCTGAACATCTCCGGAACGGTCCGCGCCACGTACGGGGCGACAGCCAGCAGGTCGCGGCTGCGTACCCGCGTGGCCAGGAGCGACTGATGGGCGTCGCGGAAGGTGGTGTCGGTGACGGCGACGTTCTGCTGCGCGCGCAGCCGCTCGGCGAACCGCTGCGGACCCAGCTCCCGCAACAGCTGCCGTGAGCCGTCGGGCGCGGGCGCCTCCAGGTCGCAGAACGGCAGCTTGTCCGCCGGCTCGACGACCTTGGGCCGCGGCCCGTTCGGCCGGTTGACCGTGGTCTCGGCGAGATAGGTGAGCAGGCGGGTGCCGCGGTCGGCCGGCTGGCGTGCGGTGAGCAGCTCGGGACGTTCCTCGATGAAGCTCGTGGTGACGCGCCCCGCCTGGAAGTCCGGATCGCTCAGCACGGCGGCGAGGAACGGGATGTTCGTGGAGACGCCCCGGATGCGGAACTCCGCCACCGCCCGCTGCGCACGGCGCACCGCGATGGGGAACGTGCGACCCCGGCAGGTGAGCTTCACCAGCATCGAGTCGAAGTGGGCGCTGACCTCCGCACCCGTGTGCGTGGTGCCGCCGTCCAGACGCACGCCTGCGCCGCCGGGCGAGCGGTAGGCGCCGATCACGCCCGTGTCGGGACGGAAGCCGTTGGCCGGGTCCTCCGTGGTGATCCGGCACTGCAGCGCCGCCCCGCGCAGGACGATGTTCTCCTGCGCCATGTTCAGCTCGGCGAGTGTCACCCCGGAGGCGATGCGCAGCTGCGCGATCACGAGGTCACGGTCGGTGACCTCTTCGGTGACGGTGTGCTCCACCTGGATGCGCGGGTTCATCTCGATGAAGACGTGGTTGCCGCGCTCGTCGAGCAGGAACTCGACCGTGCCCGCGTTGACGTATCCGATGTGGCGGGCGAACGCCACGGCGTCGGCGCAGATCCGATCGCGCAGCTCCGGGTCGAGGTTGGGCGCCGGCGCGATCTCGATGACCTTCTGGTGTCGCCGCTGCACCGAACAGTCGCGCTCGTAGAGGTGGATGACCTCGCCCGTAGCGTCGGCGAGGATCTGCACCTCGATGTGGCGCGGGTTCACCACCGCCTGCTCCAGGAAGACCGTGGCATCCCCGAACGCCGACTCGGCCTCCCGCATCGCGGCCTCGATGGCCTCGCGCAGCTCGCCGGGCTCCATCACGCGGCGCATCCCGCGGCCGCCGCCACCCGCGACCGCCTTGACGAAGACCGGGAACCCGATCTCCTCGGCCGCCGCGACGAGCGTGTCGACGTCGTCGGAGGGTTCGGACGAGTCCAGCACCGCCACCCCCGCCTCGCGGGCGGCGGCGACGGCGCGGGCCTTGTTGCCCGTCAGGTGCAGCACGCTCGGCGGCGGCCCGACGAACGTGATGCCGGCGCGCTCGCACGCCTCGGCGAGATCGGGGTTCTCCGACAGGAAGCCGTAGCCCGGGTAGATCGCATCGGCCCCGGCCCGGCGCGCGGCGTTGATGACCTCGTCCACCGACAGGTAGGCGCGGACCGGGTGGCCCGGTTCGCCGATCTGGTACGACTCGTCCGCTTTGGCACGGTGCAGAGAGTTGCGGTCTTCGTACGGAAAGATCGCAACGGTCGAGATGCCGAGCTCATAAGCCGCCCTGAACGCCCGGATCGCGATCTCTCCCCGGTTCGCGACGAGCACCTTGCTGAACACGGCAACGCCTCCCTGCTGATCGGTGATGCGAAGGCGAACGGTACCTGTGGGCACTCGATCGGACCCTGCGAACAGCACTGTGCTTCGGTACTAAGGAGAGGTGCGACACCATCTGGACTCCGTGGCCGTCGCCTCGGGTAGAGATGCGTCGCCGTTCGTGACGACGGAGGGTGCGACGTGATGCCACGAGTCCGGCCGGGGCAGTCCGCGGCGTTCGCGGAAGGACGTCGACTGCGGGAGCAGGCAGAGAGGCGCAGGCGGCGCCACGGTGGACGTCATCCCCGATCGCCGTGGCTTCTGTTGTTCGCTGTGCCCGTCATCGCCGGCGGGGCGGGCGCGCTCGCGATGGCGACGATATTCAGCATCATCGTGCTGGGTGTGGCGATCGTCGCGGGCTCGGCGCCGCTGCTCGTGGCGGGTGCGCTCACCTTCGTCGCCGTGCACCGCAGCAGGCGCCACGCGGCCCTGCGCCACCGGAACGTGTCCGTGCCCGTGCCGCCACCCCCCGCGCGGCCGGTACGCCGCCCCGACCTCGAGTGGGGGAAGGTCCGCAACCGGTTCCACGCCCTGCGGTCCGCGTACGCCGCGTTCGAGTGCGACCCCATGGAGGTGCTGCGGCTGCCCGCGCTCGCCGACGTGTCGGTGCCGAGCACCGCGCGGTTCGTCGACGCCTTCGCCGAGGCCCAGGCCCTCGACACCGACCGGTTCCCGCCCGCTTCGCACGCGGCCGCGTTCGAGGCCGCCGTCGATCGGGCCGAACGCGCATGGCAGGCCGCCCGCGAGGCGGCACAACGCATCCGGCTCTCGGGCCTGTCCCCCGCCGAGCGCGCCACCGTGGAGCGCGTGATCAAGCTGCTCACCACCGCTCGCGACTCCGACAGCGACCCGGAGCGGCTCGCCGCCTACTCCCGGGCCCGCTCGGAGCTCGCCAAGCTCGACCGCGCCGGGGTGATCCACCTTCCACCGACGGCCGGGGCTGCCCTCGACGCCGCGGCCCGAGGAGCGCTCCCCGGCTGACTCACACGGCCGCGGCGCACGAACGGCCCAGCAGCCCGCTAGGACGGGACGCACGGGCCGCTCGTGCGGAGCCGAGCCGCGTCAGACCTTGTCGAGATACGCCGCGCGCTCCTCGTCGCCCACGGTCTCGCCGACGAGCGCGGCGAGTCCGGGGTGGTCGCGGAGACCGGGGTCGTCGGCGACGATGTCGGCCGCATAGACCTGCGCCTTCGCGATGATCTCCTCGTGGCGCAGCAGTGACAGCAGCCGCAGGCCGGAACGGCGGCCCGACTGCAGCGCGCCCAGCACGTCGCCCTCCCGGCGCAGCTCCAGGTCGAGCCGGGCGAGCTCGAACCCGTCGGTGGTGCCGGCCACCGCGTCGAGCCGCTCCCGCGCGGTGCTCGCCGCAGGCGCTTCGGTGACCAGCAGGCAGACACCCGGCGCGGAGCCCCGGCCCACCCGGCCACGGAGCTGGTGGAGCTGGGAGAGACCGAACCGATCGGCATCGAGGATGACCATGCCGGTGGAGTTGGGCACGTCGACACCGACCTCGATCACCGTGGTGGCCACCAGGACGTCGAGCTCGCCGCGCTCGAACGCCCGCATCACGGTGTCCTTCTCGTCGGGCGGCAGCTTGCCGTGCAGCACACCGAGCCGCAGCCCGTGGAGGGCTCCCTCCTCCAGCCGCGGCAGCACTTCGAGCACCGCCAGCGGCGGGCGGCGGGCGCTGCCGTCGTCGGAGTCGGCACCCTCGTCGGGATCGTCGAGGTCGACGAGATCCGCGTCGGGATCGTCTCTGCCGTTGTCTCCGTTGTCGCCGCCCACCCTCGGACACACGATGTAGACCTGGTGCCCGGCCTCGACCTCCTCGTGCACGCGGCGCCAGACGCGCTGCAGCCAGACGGGCTTCTCCGCCAGCGGCACGACGGTGGTGGCGATCGGCGAGCGGCCGCCCGGAAGCTCGCGCAGCGCGGAGACCTCCAGGTCGCCGTAGACCGTCATCGCGACGGTGCGCGGGATCGGCGTGGCCGTCATGACCAGCATGTGCGGCGCGAGCTCACCGCGCCCGCGCAGCGCGTCGCGTTGCTCCACACCGAAGCGGTGCTGCTCGTCGACGACGACCAGGCCGAGGTCGGCGAACCCGACGTTGTCCTGGATCAGGGCGTGGGTGCCGACGATGATCCCGGCGGCGCCGGACTGGGCGTCGAGCAGCGCCTGGCGCTTGGCCTTGGTGCCGAGCGAGCCGGTGAGCAGCGTGACGGCGGTGGCCTGCTCCGCGCCGTCGAGCTCGCCGCGGCGCCCGAGCGGGCCCAGCAGGGTGCGCAGCGACCGCGCGTGCTGGGCCGCGAGCACCTCGGTGGGCGCCAGCAGGGCCGCCTGCCTGCCACCGTCGACGACCTGCAGCATCGCCCGCAGCGCGATGACCGTCTTGCCCGCGCCGACATCGCCCTGCACGAGCCGGTTCATCGGGTGCTCGCCGGCGAGATCGGCGGAGATCTCCGCGCCGACGGCGTGCTGCCCCGCGGTGAGCGTGAACGGCAGCGCGGCGTCGAACGCGTCGAGCAGGCCACCCGGCTTGGGCGGGCACGCCGCAGCCGGCCGCGAGACCGTGGCCTGCCTGCGCAGCGCCAGCGCGAGCTGGACGCCGATCGCCTCGTCCCAGACCAGCCGGTTGCGGGCGGCGTGGAAGTCGGCCTCGGACTCGGGCACGTGGATGCGCCGCAGGGCCCGCCCCAGCTCCGCCAGGCCCTCACGCTGCCGAAGCCCGGCGGGAAGCGGGTCGGTGGGGTCGTCGAGGAGTTCGAGCACCTGACGCACGCAGCGCGCGATCTCCTGCGAGTTGACCTTGCCGGTGGCCGGGTAGACGGAGAGGAACGGACGCACCTCGTCGGCCTCGTCGAGCGGCTCGAACTGCGGGTGGGTGAGCTGCAGCTTCTTGTTGAACACCCCGACCTTGCCGGAGAACACCGCGCGCACCCCGGGCCGGATGACGTGCTGGACCTTGTGGCCGTTGAAGAAGGTGCAGTCGAGCGTGGCGCCCTTCTCATCGCGGATGACGACGTTGAGCAACTTGCCGCGCCGGGCCCTCATGTCCCGCAACGTGGCCTTCTCCACCTGGGCGACGAGGGTGGCGTGCTCACCGATCTCGAGCCCGGCGATGTCGGTGAGCTTGCCGCGGTCGACGTAGCGGCGCGGGTAGTGGCGCACCAGGTCGCCGACCGTATGGATCTCGAGCTGCGCCGCGAGCAGGTCGGCCGCCCGCTTGCCGATGAGCGGGAGCAGCGGGCTGAGCATGTCGACGTCCGTCATTCCACCCCCAGCACGATCGCGTAGTCGGACTGCCCGCCCCGGTGCACGACGACGTCGACCTCGGGGTGGGCGCGGCTCAGTTCGGCCGCGAGCGCGTCGGCGAGTGACGGGTCGGTGCCTTCTCCGAGGAGCACGGTGACGAGCTCTCCGCCGACGGTGAGCATGCGATTAGCCAACCACAGCCCACCGACGGCCAGGTCGGGGGCGATCACGACGACCTCGCCGTCGGTGATCCCGAGGACGTCGCCGGGCTCGCACGGGCCCACCCACGTGAGCGCCTCGGTCTCGGCGGTCAGCAGGCCGCCGGTACGGGTGCCGGCGGCGGCCTCGGCCATCGCGACGACGTCGTCGCCCACCCGGCGCTGCGGGTCGTGCACGGCCAGTGCCGACAACCCCTGCAGCACCGACGCCGTAGGCACCACGAGCACCTCCTGCCCGTCCCGGCGCGCCAGCACCGCGGCCCGCTCGGCAGGCGCGGTGAGCTCGGAGTCGTTCGGGAGCAGCACGACGTGCCGGGCCCGCGTGCCGGCGAGCGCGGCGACGAGGTCGGCCACGTCCACCTCCCGGTCGCGCGGGCGCTCCAGCACCGCGGCTCCCGCCGACCGTGCGAGCTCCGCGATCTCCGCCCCACCCACGACCATCAGCACCGCACGGTCCCGGACGAACCGGGCGTCGCACCCGGACCCCGGGTCGTCGCCGATCTGGTCGGCGAACCGGATCACGGTGATCCGGTGCGGCCTGCCGGCGGACAGACCCGCCTCGATGGCCGCCCCGATGTCGGTGCAGTGCACGTGGACGTTCCAGAGGCCGTCACCGTCGCCGACCACGGAGACACAGTCCCCCAGCGCCTCGAGCTCGGCCCGCAGTGCGTTCACGCGGTCCGCCGACATGCCCTCGAGCAGGTACATGACCTCGTAGTCGTGGCCGGGCCGGCCGCCCTCCCGCTGCGCGACGAGCACGTCCCGGGGGCTGACCGACTCCGGGACGGACACGACCGGGGCCGGGAGACGATCGGTGCCGCTGCGCCCGCTCACCAGCGCGGCCAGTGCGTCGAGCACGATGTAGAGACCGAGGCCGCCTGCGTCGACGACCCCTGCCCTGGCGAGCTCGGGGAGCTGCCCGGTGGTGGCCTGCACCGCGCCTGCCGCCGCCTCGGCGGCCGCGAGGGCGACGTCGTCGAGCCGCTCGGGGCCGGCCGCGACCGCGGCGCCTGCTGCGGCGTCGAGCACCGTCAGCACCGTGCCCTGCTGTGGCCGGGCGACCGCGGCGGTGGCCAGCCGGTGGGCCCGGCAGAGCGCGTCGGCGAGCACGGCCCCGGCAGGCGTGGGACCCGCGCGCGCTGCCAGTGCGTCGGCGACACCGCGCATGACCTGCGACAGGATCATCCCGGAGTTGCCCCGGGCCCCCACGAGCGCGCCGCGGGCGAGCGCTCCGGCCACCGCCGCAACCCCGCGGGCCGACCCGTCGCCGTTCTCCCGGCTCTCCCGCCGCACCCGGCGCACCGCCTCAGCCGCGGCGCGCATGGTCAGCAGCAGGTTGGTGCCGGTGTCACCGTCGGGCACCGGGAAGACGTTGATGCGATCGATCTCGGCGCGGTGCCGTTCCAGCGCCTGGGTGGCGGCCCGCGTCCAGCCGGTGAGCAGCGCGGAGTCGAGGGTCGGGGGCACTCGCCACAGGGTAGCGACGGGCGGTGTGCGACCGGTGCAGCGGCGCAGGTACTCTGGTCTCTCGCGACCGGGCTGGACCCGGCTCCCCCATCGTCTACCCGAGGAGTGTTCGACGTGGCTGCCGTCTGCGACGTCTGTGGAAAGGGTCCGGGCTTCGGCATGTCCGTCTCGCACTCACACCGCCGCACCCACCGTCGCTGGAACCCGAACATCCAGACCGTGCGTGCCCGCATCGGTGGCGGCAACCGCCGCCGCATGAACGTCTGCACGTCCTGCCTGAAGGGCGGCAAGGTCGCCCGCGCCTGAGCGCGCGCGACATCCGGTTCTCTCGAACGGCGCTGCCCTCCGCTCCGGCGGACGGCGGCGCCGTTTGCACTGCGGCAGTGATCGTTCTTTCAGTACCCGCCGGTGGTGATCGTGCCACCATCGGTGGCCGTAGCCGGACGACCACCGCTCGAGGAGTTCCCGCATGACGCTGGCCCCCGACCCCTTCCGGTCGGCCACGCACGGAGCGCGCCACAGCGCCTACACCGAGCTGAACGACCGCGGCCCCGTGCATCTCGTGCGGCAGACCCGCTCCCGGTCGATCTGGCTGGTCACGAGCTATGACGAAGCCCGCGCGTGCCTCACCGACCCCCGGCTGGTCAAGGGCGGGGGAAGCGCCAACATCTTCGGCCAGCGGCTCGATCCGGGGCTGCTCGCCGCCACCCGCACGGAGATGCTCAGCAGCGACCCGCCGGACCACACCCGGCTGCGCAAGCTCGTGTCGGGCGCGTTCACCATGCGGCGCATCGACCAGCTCGCCCCCCGCATCCAGGAGATCGTCGACGAACTGCTCGACGACCTCGTCGACGTCGAGTCCGCCGATCTCGTCGCCGCGTTCGCCTATCCGTTGCCGATGACGGTGATCTGCGAGCTGCTGGGGATTCCGGAGGAACGGCGGCGCGACTTCCGTACCTGGTCCTCGCTGGTCATCGACCCTGCGGTGAGCGGCTTCGAGACCTTCGCCGCCGCGGCCGAGGCGCTCGTCGGCTTCGTGCGCGAGCTGATCGAGATCAAGCGTGCGCAGCCGGCCGACGACCTGCTCTCGGCGGTGGTCGCCGTGCGGGACGGCACTGACCGGCTCTCGGAGGACGAGCTGACGTCGCTCGTGGTCCTGCTGCTGATCGCGGGCCACGAGACCACCGTGAACCTGCTCACCAACGCCACCTACGCCCTGCTGACCCATCCCGGCCAGCTGGCGCTGCTGCGGTCCGAGCCCGAGCGGCTCCCGGCCGCCGTCGAGGAGTTCCTGCGGTTCGACGGTCCGCTGCAGATCGCGACGCAGCGGGTGGCCGCCGAGACGTTCGAGCTGGGCGGCGTCACGATCTCCGCCGGCGACCCGGTTCTCGTCGGGCTCCTCGCCGCCAACCGCGACACGTCCCACCTGCTGGGCGCGGACGTTCTCGACATCACCCGCACGCCCACTCCGCACCTGGCATTCGGGCACGGGATCCACCATTGCCTCGGTGCACCGCTCGCCCGTCTCGAGGCCCGCATCGCGCTCGGCTCGCTGATCAGCCGCTTCCCCCACCTCCGGCTGGCCGAGGCCGCCGCGGACGTGCCCGTGGACGACGCCGTGTTGATCAACGGCCTCAACGCGCTCCACATCGCAACGCGGCCGCTGCCCGCCTGACCAGCTCGGATCAGGTCAGGGCAGCTTCCAGTCCACCGGATCCCCGCCGAGCTCGTCCAGCAGCGCGTTGACCCGGCTGAACGGGCGCGACCCGAAGAACCCGCGGTCGGCCGACATGGGGCTGGGGTGCGCCGACTCGACGCACGGCACGTCCCCGAGCAACGGCACCAGGTTGCGCGCGTCACGACCCCACAGGATCGCGACCAGCGGCTCGCCCTCGCGGTCCACGAGAGCGCGGATCGCCTGCTCGGTGACCTTCTCCCAGCCCTTGTTGCGGTGCGAGCCCGGGTTGCCCGGCTCCACCGTCAGCACTCTGTTGAGCAGCAGCACACCCTGGTCGGCCCAGGGTGTGAGGTCACCGGTGGACGGGGTGGGGTGGCCGAGATCCTCGCTGTACTCGCGGAAGATGTTGGCCAGCGACCGCGGGACGGGGCGCGTCTGCGGTGACACCGAGAACGACAGCCCGATCGCGTGGCCCGGCGTCGGGTAGGGGTCCTGGCCGACGATCAGCACGCGCACCTGGTCGAACGGCTGGGTGAACGCACGCAGGACGTTCGCCCCGGCCGGAAGGTAGCGGCGCCCCGCCGCGATCTCCGCGCGCAGGAACTCCCCCATCTCGGCCACCACCGGTGCGACGGGGGCGAGCGCCCGCGCCCATCCGGCTTCCACGACCTCTTCGAGTGGCTTGGCCATCAGGGAAGCCTCCGCAGCTCGGCGCGGAACCGTTTCCCGCGTTGGATGTAGCTCTGTACGGCGCGGTCGTAGTAGCCCTCGGGCACCTCGTAGCCCTCCCGCACGCGCGCCGGCACGCCCAACGCCATCCGCCGCGCCGGGACCTTCGCGTTCGGCGACACCACGGCCCCGGCACCGATCACGGCTCCCTCGCCGACCGTGGCCCCGTTGAGCACCACCGATCCCGACGAGATGAGTGCCCGGTCGCCGACCGTGGCGCCCTCGATGTGGACGTTGTGCCCGACCGTCACCTCGGCACCGATGATCGTGGGGTGGACCGGGGTGCAGTGGATGATCGAACCGTCCTGCACGCTGGTGCGCGGACCGACCTCGATGCGTCCGTCGTCGCCGCGGAGCACCGCCCCTGGCCAGATCGAGGCCTCCGCGCCGATCGTCACGGTGCCGATGACCACGGCGTCGGGATGGATATACGCATCCGGATGGATGACGGGTTCGGCGTCGCCGAGCGCGTAGAGGGGCACGCGGCGAGCCTATGACGAGCCGTCTCGCGGCAGCTTCCCGGCCAGTTGGTCGACGACGAGCAGGTCGCGCCGCACACCACCGCTGCGGTAGGCCGACCGGCCCGCGAGCTGGGAGATCACCGGCGCGGTGATCACCTGGAAGAACGCGACGAGTACGAGCGTCACGGCACTCTCCAGTTCCACCCGCAGCGCGGTGCCGGCGAGCACCAGCAGCAGGCCCAGCGTCTGCGGTTTGGTGGCGGCCTGCAGCCGCCCGAGCAGGTCCGGCAGCCGGAGCAGGCCGACCGCACCCAACAGGCACGACAGCGCCCCGAGGAGCAGCAGCACCGCGGAGGCGATGTCCCGTGCGGTGTGGAGGGCGGGGGTCACCGGTGCCGCTCCCTGCGCTCGGCCAGCCGCATCGCGGAGGCCGACCCGACGAAACCGAGCAACGCGACCGCCGCGAGCAGCGGGATGTTGGAACCGTCCTCGTAGAAGGCCACGTAGACCGCGGCGGCGGCGACCATCAGCAGCACGAGCACGTCGAGCGCCACGATGCGGTCGAGCGTCTCCGGGCCCAGCAGCAGCCGCACGAGCGTGAGGGCGGCGGCGAGCCCGAGCATGCACAGCACCACCACGAACACGATGGTCATTCCGCCGTTCATCGCGGCCCTCCTTCCTGCACGATCCGGCGCCGCGCCTCCGCCAGCTCCTCCGCGGTGCCGAACGCCGCGAGCACCCGCCGCTGCATGTCCAGGGTGCGCAGCCGGGCCCGTTCGGCTCCCGCACGGTCGCGCGGGCCGAGGGCGTAGACGTACCAGACCTTGTGTTCCTGATCGATCTGCAGCGCCATCGCGCCCGGCGACAGCGACAGCGCGTTGGCCATGATCGTGATCACCCGATCCGACGTGGTGAGCAGGGGAACCACGACGATCGCGCCCCGGGCGTCCGTGCCGCGGCGCAGGATCTGCCAGGCCACCTCCACGCTCGAGGCCGCGAGGTCGTACAGGAGGAAGACGGCCAGCCCGAGCAGGCGCAGCGGCCGCACCGACAGCCGGTCGAGCAGCCGCGGCATCGGGAACAGCGCCGTGACGATCACCGCGACCACCACACCGCCGAGCACGCTCTGGGGCGTGAACGTTCCCCACAGCAGCACCCACACCAGTGTCAGCCACGCCACGCGTGGCAGCCGGGCCAGCAGGCCGGGGGCGCGCCTCGGCACAGGCGGCCGGTCGTGGTGGATCATCGGCCCTCCTGCGGACCCAGCACCGCGTCGATGTACGGCGTCCGCTCCATGAGGTCCACGCCTGCCTGGGCGGTGACGGCCGTCAGTGGGCCGGCGAAGACCACGATCGCGAGGCTGACCGCGATCAGCCCACCCGTCGCCGCGTACATCGGCGCGGACGTCCTGGCCGTGCCGACCAGCACCTCGTCGGTGGGGTCGTCGTCGGGACGCGGTGGCTTCGGCTTCCCCCAGAACACCCGGACCCACACCCGGACCAGCGCGTAGAGCGTCAGGAGGCTGGCCAGGATCAGCACGCCTGCCACGACCTGGGGGAAGGGGCCCGCCTCCGCACCGGCCTCCAGGAGCGCGAGCTTCGCGACGAACCCCGCGGTCGGCGGGATGCCCGCCAGCGTCAGGGCCGGCACCGCGAAGAGCACGGCGAGGCCGGGTGCGGTGCGTGCGAGTCCGCCCATCTCGTCGAGGGCCACCGTGCCGGTGCGGCGCGTGATCAGGCCGCTCACCAGGAAGAGCGTGGCGAGCACCGTGATGTGGTGGGCGGCGTACAGCATGGCCCCGGACAGCCCGGCCGCATCGAAGACGGCCAGCCCGAAGAGCATGAACCCGATGTGGCTGACCAGCAGGAACGACAGCAGCCGGTTGAGGTCGTTCTGCGCCAGCGCGCCCAGCGCCCCGACCAGCATGGTGGCGATGGCGAGCACGAGCAGCAGCGTCCACGGCGCGTCGCGGCCGAAGAGGAGCGTCTCGGTGCGCAGCAGCGCGTAGAAGCCCACCTTCGTCAGCAGGCCGGCGAACAGCGCGGCCACCGGCCCCGGCGCATTGGGATAGCTGTCGGGCAACCAGAAGTGCAGCGGCACGATCGCCGCCTTGATCCCGAAGACGACCAGCAACATCAGAGCCAGAACCGGGCCCACGCCCGGCTGCAGCATGCCGATGCGCTCGGAGAGATCCGCCAGGTTCACCGTGCCGGTCGCCGCGTACACCAGGGCCACCGCCGTGAGGAACAGCAGCGACGACAGCAGGCTGACCGTCACGTACGTCATGCCTGCCCGGATCCGTCGCGCGCCCGTACGCCGCGTGATCAGCACGTAGGACGCCGTCAACATCAGCTCGAACGCCACGAACAGGGTGAACAGGTCCCCGGTGAGGTAGGCGAGGGAGACCCCGGCGCAGAGCATCAGGTACATCGGGTGGAACGTGGTGCTCGCGGTGCGGCGCCCGTAGTCGGCGATCCGCTGGTCGATCGCGTACACCAGCACGGCGAGCGTCACCAGCGTCGAGACGAGCAGCAGCAGCGCCGAGAGCCGGTCGGCCACGAGCGCGATGCCCACGGGAGCGGCCCAGCCACCGAGTTCGGCGACGACCGGGCCGCGCTCGTCGGCCACGACGAGCAGCACGCCGGCGATCACCGCCACCACCGCGAGCACGGCGACGCCGACCACGCGCTGTAGCGCAGCGGACCGGCTGCCGATCACCGAGACCGCGGCGGCGAGCATCGGCAGCAGCACCGGCAGCGTGATGATCGTCGTCACGAGCGCTCCTGCCCTCGCGCGGCCTGGGCCTCGACCTCGTCGTCGGCGCGTTCGAGGGCGTCCTCATCGCCGTCGTCGGCCTCGAGCGGCGCCGACGGCGTCTTCTGCCGCGAGATCCGCCGGTCCTCGACGTCGTCCTGCACCTCGTCGTGGCCGACCAGCACGAAGGCGCGGTAGCCCAGCGCGAGCAGGAAGGTCGTGAGCGCGAAGGTGATCACGATGGCGGTGAGCGCCAGAGCCTGCGGCAACGGGTCGGCGAACGACTCCGTCGGCGCGGTTCCGACGATCGGCGGCCGCCCCGGCGGACCACCGGCGAGTTGCAGCAGCAGGTTGGTGCCGTGGCCCAGCACCACCACGCCGATCAGCACGCGCATCAGCGACCGCGACAGCAGCAGGGTGAAGCCGACGGCGTAGAGGACGCCCACGGTCAGCGCCATGACCAGGTTGATCGTGATCGGTGAGCCGGCCTCCGCGGCCGGCGCCGACGGAACGGACAGGAGGTGAACGATCATGGTCACGGCAGCTCCCCGGCGTCGTCCATGTCCCGTTCTATGCCGGTGCCGAGGGCGCGCAGCAGGTCGAGGACCACCCCGATGATCAGCACGTAGACCCCGATCTCGAGGAACAGGCTGGTCTGCAGTTCGATCGGGCCGAGCAGCGGCAGGTCCACCGCGAGTTTCGTGGTGGAGAGCACGGGCGCACCGAACGCCGCCGGCACCAGCCCGGTGACGAGCGCCAGCGCCAGCCCGCTTCCGATGACAGCGGGCACGCGGGGGGCCATCACCGCCCCGAGGTCGGCGCTGCCGCCCGCGATGTAGCGCAGCACGAACGCGAGCCCCGCCACGAGACCCGCGGAGAACCCGCCGCCCGGCCCGTAGTGCCCCACCAGCAGGAGGTACAGGGAGAAGACGAGCACGGTCGGGAACACCGCGCGCGTGGTCATCTCCAGCAGCAGGCTCCGGTCGTCGGGGTTGCGGCACTCCCCCGGCAGCATCCATGGCTCCTGCGGCCGGTCCCACTCCTCGAAGGGGCGCTGGTACGGGCTCTCGTCCGTGGTCATCCCGTCGGTCCTCCCACTCCTTCGCGTCCCAGTACGTCGTCCTCGTGCCGGGGGCTGCGACCGCTCTCGACGCGGCGGCGCTCCCGCTGCCGGTCGTAGCGGGTGGCGAGCACGAGGCTGGCGACGCCGGCTGCGGCGACGAACAGCACCCCGATCTCCCCGACCGTGTCCAGCGCCCGGAAGTCGACGATGATCGCGCTGACCACGTTGGTCGCCCCGGCCTCGGTGGGTGCGAGCCGGGCGAACTCCTCGGTGGTCGCCGACGGGGTGGTGCGGGCTCCGGACATCACCACCGCGTACGCGGCGACGGCGGCCCCGCCCACGATCCCCAGCAGCGCCTTGGGCACCCGCACCCGGCGCGGCGGCCGCTCCTCGGTGAACTCCGCGGGGAGTCTGCGCAGCACGAAGACGAACGCCACCACCGACAGGGTCTCGACGAGGAACTGCGCCAGCGCCAGGTCCGGTGCCCCGTCCACGATGAAGAGCCCACCGACGCCGTATCCGATCACCCCGACGAGGAGCACGGCCGTGAAGCGGCGGCGCGCTCGCAGCAGGGCGACCGCCGCGATCACGACGATGATCGCGAGGGGCACCTGCATCACCGAGTGGTACATCGCCTGACCTGCCGGCCAGGCGCCGCCCACCGCGACCGCAATCCCCGGCAGCAGCACGAACGCGACGAGGATCGTGGCGAGGTACGCGGGGAGGGACCCGACCTGCAGACGGCCTGTCACGGCGAGGGCGACGCGGGCGATGGCCGCGATCGTGAGCTCGTAGGCACGCTGCGCGGTGAACGGGCTGCGGTGGGAGAGAGCGGTGACACGGTCGCGCTGCACGTACAGCACCAGGCCGCCGGCGACCGCGAGGGCGGCGAGCAGCAACGGCGGGCCGACGCCGTGCCAGAGCCCGAGGTGGTAGCCGGACCCGCGGGGGTAGGGGCGCGCGTAGCTCGCGCCGAGCGCGTCGACCACGGGGTAGGCGATCCCGAGCACCAGACCGGCAACCGAGCAGACCCAGACGGGCGCGGTGAGCAGCGGGCCTGGCGGGTGCGCCACGCGGGTCGGTTCGACGCGGGGCTTGCGCGCGAACGCCCCCCACAGGAACCGCGCGCTGTACGCCACGGTGAACATCGACCCGAATAGCAGGACGAGCGTGACGGTCCACCCGCGCGCGCCACCCTCGCGGACGAACGCCTCGAACGCGGCTTCCTTGCCGACGAAGCCCAGGAACGGTGGCAGTCCTGCCATCGATGCCGCGGCGAGTGCCGAGGCGACGGCGGAGCCCGGCATCGCGGAGTAGAGACCGGAGAGCTTCCGCAGGTCGCGCGTGCCCGTCGCGTGGTCGATCGTGCCGACGGTCATGAACAGCGACGCCTTGAACAGCCCGTGCGCGAGCAGCAGGGCCATCCCGGCGAGCGCGGAGATCTCCCCCAGCCGTCCACCGCTCCCGAGCAGCACCATGAGGAAGCCGAGCTGGCTGACCGTGCCGAAGGCGAGGAGCTGTTTCAGGTCGGTGGCCGACAGGGCGCGCCAGCCTCCGACGAGCATCGTGCCGAGCCCGACGGCGATCACCGGCACCCACCAGACGGCGAGGTCGGAGAACCCCGGCGCCAGCCGAGCCACGAGATAGACGCCCGCCTTCACCATGGACGCCGCGTGCAGGTAGGCGCTCACCGGTGTGGGGGCGACCATCGCCGCGGGCAGCCACGGGTGGAACGGCAGCTGGGCCGACTTCGTGAATGCCCCGAGCAGGATCAACAGCAGCGCCGCCGACACGAGCGTGCCGTGCAGCCTGCCCGCGCTCCCGGCGGCCACGATCTCGGAGATCTGGTAGGTGCCCGCGGCCTCGCCGAGCAGGACGAACCCGAGCAGCATCGCGAGCCCGCCGAACACGGTGACCAGCAGAGCCTGCACGGCGCTGCGCCGTTCCTCCCCTCGCTCGCCGCTCTGTCCGATCAACAGGAACGACGCGACCGACGTCAGCTCCCAGAAGACGTAGAGCGTGAGGAGGTCGTCGGCGAGCACCAGGCCGAGCATCGCGCCCGCGAAGGCGAGCAGCAGCGCAGCGGTACGCGGCGCATCCGGCGAGTCCGGGCCGAAGTAGCCCATGCAGTACACGAGGATCACCGCGCCGATCCCCGACACCAGAACGACCATCCCGAGCGCCAGCGCGTCGAGCCGGAACCCGAGCATCAACCCTAGAGCGGGAGCCCAGGCCGTGGTCTCGGTGACCCCGCCCGCGAGTGCTGGGGCGGTGTTGGCGAGCGCCCACACCAGTGCGACGGCGGGGAGGACGGCCGCCACCGCGAATCCCGCTCGCCGGTTGCGCGCCGAGACGAGCGGCAGCAGGGCGGCGACCACGAGGTGCGCGACGACGAGCGCGAGCAAGGGCGACTCCTCTCGTCCTGGACCGGACCACGGGCGAGTTGCCCGAACGGGAGAGCGATCCCCGGATCAGCGGGGCGATCGGCCCGGGCTCGCGCACCCCTGCCGCACACCGGATCCGATGATCCGGGCGGCCCCGGCGCTCGGTACGACCCTACCTTCTGTCTCTTTTCGTACAGGACGGCCCAAAACCCGCGACCGCGACCGACGGCCTCCCGTCGCGTGCGTGCCTCGTCTCACACTTCGATCTGGAACGATCCAGTAGATCGATTCGCTGCACTGGGTGTAGGCGCACAGTGCGACTGCCACCCGCAGTGGAGCGGGTGTTCGAAGAACGATGAGGAGGACCGCATGACCGACACCACCAGGCGATTCGCCGCCGGGCTCCGGGAGGCGCTGCGTCGCCTCGACGACTGGACCTTGATCGCGTTCAACCCGCGCTACCCCACCCCGGGCCGGCGCGGCTGAGCACGAACCGGCGGGCGCCGTTCCTCAGTGGCGCTCGCCGGGCGGAACCAGCGGTCGCAGATAGGCCCACAGCGCGAACAGCACGGCGATCACGATCATGACGACCCCTGACCACAGGTTGATGTCGATGCCGCCGGCCTTCTCGATCTCACCCGGGCTCTCGAAGAACAGGCCCATCACCAGCAGGATGATCCCGTAGACGCCGAACAGCAGCGCGATGATCGAGCGCAGGTCGAACAGCTGCGACGCCGCGCTCGGTGCGGCCTCGGTGGCGGCGTGGTTGACGGTGTTGCCCTCGGGTTCGCTCACGGATGCCTCCCTCTCGGGTTCTCGGCCAGTCTCGGGTGGGTCATGCGAAGAGCAGGTAGAGCACGATGGTCAGCGCGATCACGATCGAACCCAGCACCACGGGCGACTGCCACCAGCTGCCCTCGTCCTCACCGGTGCGCATCCGGTCCCGCGGCGTCAGCGACCAGACCAGGCCGACCAACTCGGCGTCGGGCTTCGGGGCGGTGACCGCCGAGACGGCGACGGCGACCGCGATACCGACCACGAACGCGGCGCTCGCACCGATGAACGACCCGGCCTGCGACGACACGGCGATGGCGCCGGAGCGCACCAGCACATCGATCACGATCGCCGCGATTGTGCCGGAGATCAGTCCCGTCCAGCCCGCCGTGCCGGTCATCCGCTTCCAGAACAGGCCGAGGATGAAGATCGCGAACAGCGGCGCGTTGAAGAAGCTGAACAGCGTCTGGATGTAGTCCATCAGGTTCTGGAAGCTGCCGGCGATGAACGCCGTGCCGATGGCCAGCAGACACCCGACGACGGTGATGGTGCGGCCGACGCGCAGGTAGTACTCGTCGGGACGGCCGGGACGCACCCAGTCCTGCCAGATGTCGTAGGTGAACACAGTGTTCAGCGAGCTGACGTTGGCCGCCATGCCCGCCATGAACGACGCCAGCAGGCCTGCCAGGGCAACGCCGAGGATGCCGTTGGGCAGCACCTCGTTCATCAGCAGCGACAGCGCGTTGTTGTAGGTGACGTCGGTGGCGCCGCCCTCCTTGAGGGTGGTGAGCTGCGGCACCAGCACACCCGCGATCATGCCGGGGACCACCACGACCAGCGGGATGAGCGCCTTCGGGAACGCGGCGATGATGGGAGTGCGCCGGGCGGCCGACATGCTGCGGGCCGAGAGCGCACGCTGCACCTCGGCGAAGTTGGTGGTCCAGTAGCCGAACGAGAGCACGAACCCGAGCCCGAAGACGATGCCGAGCACCGACAGGAACGGGTTGGCGATCTCGGTGAGGGCGGTGCCCGGCCACGTCGACACCTGCTCCGGCCCAGGCGGGAGGCCGATCACCTGCGCCTTCAGCCCGTCCCACCCGCCGACGCGGGCGAGCCCGGCGACCGTGAGCGGGACCAGCAGGGCGACGATGACGAAGAACTGCAGCACCTCGTTGTAGATCGCCGCGGACAACCCACCCAAGAACGTGTAGCTGAGCACCACCAGTGCGGCGATCGGGATCGCGAGGTTCAGCGACCAGCCCAGCAGCGCCTCGAGGATCAGGCCCAGCGCGAACAGGTTCACCCCGGCGATCAGCACGGCTGCGACGGCGAAGGTGACGGCGTTGACCCGTTGTGTCGTCTTGTTGAACCGCTTGCGGAGGAACTCCGGAACGCTTCGAGCCTTGCTGCCGTAGTAGAAGGGCATCATCACGATGCCGAGGAACACCATGGCCGGGATGGCGCCGATCCAGTAATAGTGGAATGTCGCCACGCCGTACTGCGCGCCGTTCGCCATCATCCCGATGAGCTCGATCGCGCCGAGGTTGGCCGAGACGAACGCCAGGCCCGTCACCCATGCCGGCAGCGACCGGCCCGACAGCAGGAAGTCGAGGCTGGACGCGACCGATCGGCGGGCCATCACCCCGATCCCCAGCACCAGCACGAAATAGAAGACGACGAACACGTAGTCGATCGCGGTCGTGTCGAGCCGCAGATCGGTCTGTGCGAGCACCGCCACCGTTGTCCCCTCCACCGCTCGTCGAACCCGTGGTGTGCGGATCATTCGCCACGTGGGCGCGTCTCGCCATCGCTGGGAGCGACGTACGCCCGATCGACACCCTCCAGTTGCCCGACCGATGGCACTGAAGACCCTGGTGGGGCAACGGACTAGGCCATTTCGGCCCTGCCGGCGCGACGGGTGTGGCCCCTGACTGGCCGGGCAGGCTCCCGCTCGGCGGTCACCTGTGCGTCGTCGTCGACGAGCGACCGCCGTTCGTCGTCACCCGCATTGCGGGCCCCGGGGCGATCAGCGGCTTGCCGAAGAACAGGCTGTTCGGTGAGTCGCGGTAATGGCCGAACGCCGGGATGGGCTCATACCCCGAACTGCGGTAGAGGGCCACGGATTCGGGTTGGTGGGTGCCGCTCTCCAGCACGGCCCGCACCCGGCCCGCGGCAGCGGCCGTCAGCTCCAGCTCGGCCAGGATCGCGCGGGCGTAGCCGCGCCCGCGGTGCGCCGCCGCCACGTACATCCGCTTGATCTCGGCGTCCCCCGGCCACAGCTCGGGGTCCTCACCGCCGTCCCGGGCCCGCCAGCCCCCACATCCGACCGCAGCACCGTCCACGTAGCCGACCACGAACAGGCCGTGCGGAGCGTCGAACTGCGTCGGGTCGATCGGCGTGGAGTCCTCTCCGCCGTACCGGATTCGGTACTCCTGCTGCAGCTCCGCGTTCAAACGGACGGCGTCGGCGTTGCCGATCGATACGGCGCAAAGCTGAAGCACACGCCCAAGCCTACGAGCACCCACCCGCCGCGCCGCGCGCCCGCCGGGGCTCCGGGAGGCCGGCCTGCGCAGGCAGGCGGCCGCTGCGCAGCACCACCGCGAGGCTGACGAGCGCGAGCACGGCGGGTCCGAGCAGCAGTTCGGGGTAGCCGGCCTGCGGGGTCAGTGCCGCGAGCACCACCGGGAACAAGAACCCGACGTAGGTGATCGTGTAGTACACGGCCGTGAGCGCGCCGAGATGCTCGGGAGCGGCCATCCGTTGCACCTCCAGCAGACCCGCCACCAGGCACAGGCCGTAGGCCGCTCCCAGCACCGCCGACGCCACCACGGCGAGGACCACGGACCCGAGTGCCGCGGATCCCGCGGCGAGCAGGACGCCGGCGACCGTCGCGGCGAGCCCCACGCGCGCGGTGAGCGCAGACGAGCGACGGTCGAGCCGCCGTGCCCACGGCTGCACCGCCACCCCCGCCCCGAGGGTGACGACGGTGACCAGCGTGGCGAAGACCAGACCGAGACCTCCGGTCGCGTGCGCCAGAGCGGCCGGCTGCACGGCGAAGGAGATCGACGGAGCCCCGAACACCCACGGCGCCATCGGCGCGACGACCCACCGGAACCGGGTGGGAAGGGCCACCCGCAGCCGGATCCGCTGCCGTGGTGCGGTCGTCACGCGCGTCTCGGGCACGCCCAGCACCGCGACGATGGCCGCCAGCGTGATCACGATGTGCACGAGGTAGGGCAGCTCCATCGGTAGCGGCGCCCACTGCGCCAGCAGCCCGGCGACGAGCGGGCCACCGCCGAACCCCGCCGAGAGGGCCAGGGCCGCCCGGCGCGCACCCGCTCCGGCGTCGGCATCCGGGTCCCACGGCGGCTGGGAGAGCTCCTTCACCCATGTCGTGCCCACGGCCATCGCCACGCCGGTGACAGCCCCGAACAGGAACCGTCCGGCGAAGAGCGCGGGCTCCGACACGCCGGGTACACCGCCCAGTGCGAGCACCGCGCTCGCCGGCACCGACACGACCAGTGCGGGCAGCAGGACCCACCGGCGGCCCCGGACGTCCGACGCGGGACCACCGAGCAGCAGTCCCGGCGCGAGACCCAGGATGTAGACGGCGAAGAAGGCGGCCACCGTCACGGCCGAGAAGTGGCCCTGCTCGCGGTAGAGCACCATCAACGGGCTGAACTGGTTGGCACCGTAAGCGATCACGAACAGCACGGCCACAACGCGAACCCACGCCCGCACCTGCGCTCCTCACCGCCGCGCGAGAGCGCGGATACGGCCGGAGGGGGGCGGCCGTATCCGCGCAGGACTTGGAGCGTCAGCCGGCCTTGGCCGCCTGACGCCACTTCGTGAGCGCCCGCTCCGTATAGCCGCCCGGCTCCTCGCGGCCGGTGAAGACCAGCTCGAGCGCCGCCTGGAACGACGGGCTGCTCTCGAGGTCCTTCGCCATCGGCTCGTAGCCGGGCTCGTTCGCGTTCTGCTCGTCCACCAGGGCCGCCATGCGGGCGAACGTCTCGCGCACCTGCGTCTCGTCGGTCAGGCCGTGGTGCAGCCAGTTGGCGATGAGCTGGCTGGAGATCCGCAGCGTGGCGCGGTCCTCCATGAGCCCGACGCCCGCGAGGTCGGGCACCGTGGAGCAGCCGATGCCCAGCCCGACCCAGCGCACGACGTAACCGAGGATGGACTGCGCGTTGGTCTCCAGCTCGTGACGCTTCTCGTCGTCGGTGAGCTCACCGGGCAGGAGGGGCACCCGCAGCAGCTCACGCCGGTCGGTCGTGCGCCCCGCGAGCTCGCGCTGCCTGGCGGCGACATCGGTGCGCAGGTAGTGCAGCGCGTGCAGCGTGGCGGCCGTGGGCGACGGCACCCAGGCGGTGTTCGCACCGGCCTCCGGCTGCGCGCCCTTCGTGTCGAGCATCTCGCGCATGGCGGCGGGCTTGGCCCACATGCCCTTGCCGACCTGCGCCTGTCCGCGGAAGCCCGCGCGCAGCGCGACGTCGACGTTGCGGTCCTCGTAGGCGATCAGCCAGGGCGTGCTCTTCATGTCGTTCTTGCGCACGACCGGGCCGGCCTCGAGGTCGGTGTGGATCTCGTCGCCGGTGCGGTCGAGGAACCCGGTGTTCACGAAGATCGTGCGGTCCGGGGCCTGGGCGATGCAGTTCTCGAGGTTGAGCGACGTGCGCTTCTCCTCGTCCATGATCCCGATCTTGCACGTGGCCGGCTCCAGGCCGAGCGCCTCTTCCACCGCGGCGAAGAGCTCCACGGTGAGCGCCACCTCGTCGGGCCCGTGCTGCTTGGGCTTGACGATGTAGACGCTGCCGGCGCGGGAGTTGGAGAACCGCCCGAGCCCGCGCAGGTCGTGCAGTGCCGCGACGGCCGAGACCATCGCGTCGAGCACGCCTTCGCCGATCGGCTCGCCGTCGGCGGTGCGGACCGCGTCGGTGGTCATGTGGTGCCCGACGTTGCGTACGAGCAGCACGGATCGTCCGGGCAGCGTCAGCTCGGAGCCGTCGGGCGCGGTGTAGTGGCGGTCGCCGTTGACCTTGCGCTCGATCGTCTCGCCGCCCTTCTCGAACGTCGCGGTGAGCGCGCCGGTCATCAGGCCGAGCCAGGTGCGGTAGGCGCCCACCTTGTCCGGCCCGTCGACCGTGGCCACCGAGTCCTCGAAGTCGACGATCGTGGTGACCGCCGCCTCGAGCGCGACGTCGGCCACATCCGCGTGGTGCTGGCGCCCGACGCGGTGCGCGGGGTCGATCGTGAGCTCGACGTGCAGCCCGTTGCGGCGCAGCAGAACAGCCTGCACGGCGCCGTCGGCTCCGGCACGGTGCCCCGCGAACTGGCCGGGGTCGGCCAGGCCCGTGCTCCCGCCCGTCGTCTCCACGACGAGCGCACCGTCCTGCACGCGGTAGGCGGTGGCGTCGGCGTGGCTGCCCGACCGGAGCGGGAAGAGCTCGTCGAGCAGCTTGTCGGCCTCGGCGATCACCTGGGCGCCGCGGCGCTCGTCGTAGCCGGGTTCGAGCTCGTGGTCCGGCGGAAGGACGTCGGTGCCGTACAGCGCGTCGAAGAGCGAACCCCACCGGGCGTTGGCGGCGTTCAGCGCGTACCGCGGCACGGTGGCGGGGACCACCAGCTGCGGACCGGCGATCTCGGCGATCTCCGGGTCGACCCGGGAGACGTTCACCTGCGGCGACTCCGGCGGGAGCAGGTAACCGATCTCGGTGAGAAAGGCCTCCAGCGCCTCGACGTCGCCCGCCCCGTTCTCCCGGTGCCAGGCGTCGATCCGCTCCTGCAGCTCGTCGCGACGGGCGAGCAGTTCGGCGGTCCGGCCGGCGAACCGCTCTTGCAGGGCGGCGCAGGTGGACCAGAACCAGGTGGGATCGAGGTCCAGGCCGGGTAGGAGCTCTTCGGCCACGAATGCGCGCAGCACGGGGTCGACCTGCAGATCCGTCACTTCTCCACCATCCGCTCGTCGTTCGGCAGGGCCGCCGTCCGGCGGTTACCCGAACGCGACCCGTCCCCGAACATTCTTCTACCAGACGGACTGTGGTTTCCGCATTGCGGAAGATGGGGTTAGGGAGCAATCACGCTCGTGGATGCGGGCACGGGGGCTGCCGCAGCGGGACCGACCGCGCCGGTGAGGGCAAGCAGCAGCGCCAGCGCTGCCGCGACGACAAGGGACAGCTGCAGCGTCCGACGGGGACCCAACGCTCTCAGCCTCCTGAGGGCTCGAATCAGCGACGACAAAGCGATCATTCGCCCGGGCGGTGTGACGAGCTCCTGGGGCGAGCACGCCACGCACCCGGTGCGTAAGCGGGTCGTACCGTACGCGGGCACCCAGATCCCCCACACAGCGGCCGTACCGCCGGGGAAGCAGGAGATGCGCAACGCAAGGTCCACGATCTACCCGGCACAGACGTAGGCTCATCCGGGCAACGATGCGCACGAGGTGGAAAGGGTGACCAGTGGCGCTGGACGGCGGAGTACGGCAGGCGTTCGAGCTGGCGCTCGGCCCTGCCGACGTGATCAGCGACCCGGTGCAGTGCCGGGCCTACGAGTGCGACGGCCTCACCGGCTACCGGGTCGTGCCGGAGATGGTCCTGCTGCCCCGCAACGCGGCGCAGGTGGCCGCGGCGGTGCGGGTGTGCGCCGAGCACCGGGTGCCGTTCGTGGCACGCGGGGCCGGCACCGGGCTCTCCGGTGGGGCGCTGCCGGTGGCCGACGGTGTGGTGATCAGCCTGGCCCGGCTCAAGCGGGTGCTGGAGGTCGACCCGGTGAACCGGCGCGCCGTCGTCGAACCGGGCGTCACCAACCTGGAGATCACGGCTGCCGCGGCACCGCACGGGCTGTACTACGCCCCCGACCCGTCGAGCCAGCAGGTCTGCACGATCGGCGGCAATGTCGCTGAGAACTCCGGAGGCGCCCACTGCCTCAAGTACGGATTCACCACCAATCACGTTCTGTCCTTCGAGACCGTCCTTCCCGACGGTTCGGTCGTCACGCTGGGCGCCGACACCGGTGAGCAGGCCGGCCCCGACCTGCGTGGGGTGTTCCTCGGCTCGGAGGGCACGCTCGGGATCACCACGAAGATCGTGGTCCGGCTGCTGCGCACGCCGGAGTCGGTGCGCACGCTGCTCGCCGACTTCCCGTCGGTCGCCGCCGCCGGCGACGTCGTCTCCGACATCGTGGCGGCGGGGATCGTGCCCGCGGCCGTGGAGATGATGGACACCCTGGCCATCGAGGCAGCGGAGGAGGCGGTGCACGCGGGCTACACGGTCGGCGTGCCCGCGGCGCTCGTCGTCGAGCTGGACGGGCCGGTCGAGGAGTGCGACATCCAGTTCGAGCAGGTCAAGGAGATCTGCGACCGCCACGGCTGCACCCGCCTGCACATCGCGGGCTCTCCGGAGGAGCGCGCGGCGATCTGGCGGGGACGCAAGGCCGCCTTCGCCGCGGTCGGCCGGATCTCGCCCGACTACTTCGTGCAGGACGGCGTGGTGCCGCGCACCCGGCTCGCCGAAGTGCTCGACCGGATCGCGAAGATGGGCGCCGAGGCCGGCATCCGCGTCGCCAACGTGTTCCACGCCGGCGACGGCAACCTCCACCCGCTGGTGCTCTACAGCGCCGACGCCGGGGAGACCGAGCGCGCCGAGAAGCTGTCCGGCGAGATCGCCGAGCTCTGCGTGGAGCTCGGGGGCTCCCTGTCGGGCGAGCACGGCATCGGCACCGACAAGGCGTGCTCGATGCCGAAGATGTTCTCCCGCGACGATCTCGCCGTCATGGCGCGGGTACGCACGGCCTTCGACCCGCAGGGGATCTGCAACCCCGGCAAGGTGCTGCCGACGCCTCGCCTCTGCGGGGAACGGCCAGGGAAGTACAAGCCCCATCCGCTGGAGGAGTCGGGAGTGATCGAGCGCCTGTGATCGAGTTCGCGAGTTCGCCGTCAGGCGCGTGTGAGGAGTCACGGTGACGACGTCAACCACGCTGCGCCCGGACGATCTACGGTCCCTCCGCGACGCCCTGCTCGACACGGCGGGCACCGTCGCGATCGCCGGTGCCGGCACGGCCGCCGGCTGGGCGGGACGGCTCGAACCGGTCGACGCGGTGCTCGACACCACCGGCCTGTCCGGTGTGATCACCCACAACCCCGGTGACATGACGGTCTCCGTGCGTGCGGGCACCCCGCTGCGCACGCTCGTCGGTGAACTGGCGCCGCACGGGCAGCACGTCTCGTTCGACGCCGCGCGCGTCGCCGACGGGGCCACCGTGGGCGGCCTGATCGCCACCGGGGACGCCGGCCCGGCCGGGCTGGTCTTCGGATCGCTGCGCGACCTGGTCATCGGCGTCACCGTCGTGCTGTCCGACGGCACGGTCGCCCGCAGCGGTGGCCACGTGATCAAGAACGTGGCCGGGTACGACCTGGCGAAGCTGCTGCACGGCTCCTACGGCACGCTCGGGGTGATCGCCGAGGTCGTGCTGCGGCTGCATCCCGTCCCGAAGCGCACGGCCACGCTACTGGCCGACTGTTCGCTCGCCGATGCCGCCGAACTCGCCGGGCGCGTGCTCGGCGGTCCGTACGAGCCTGCGGCATTGGAGTGGGTGTCCAATGACGCGCGAGGGGACGGCGGCCTGCTCCTGCGCATCGAGGGCACGGAGGATGCGGTGTCGGCCCGGCTGCAGCGGCTGCGCGAGGTGCTGGGGTTCAGCGCGCGAGTGGTGGCCGACAGCTCGCCCCACGCGGCATGCAACGAGGGCGACAATCTGTGGACCCGCCACGCCGAGCTGGTGCGGGGCACCCCTGATCGCGCGGTGCTGCGGGTGGGCGTCACACCGAGCAGGTTGCCCGGGCTGCTCACCGATCTGCCGCCCGGCACCGTCACCGCCGGGCTGGGCACCGGGGTCGCCACGGTCACGATGGCCCCCGACTCCGTCGCCGACGCCCACGCACTCGTGCACGCCGCCGGGGGCACGTCCGTGCTGCGGGCCCGCCCGGCCGGATCGAACGCCCCGGCGTGGGGGCCACCGCCGTCCGCTGTCGCGGTGCTCAGGGCACTGAAAGCCGAGCTGGATCCTCGCGGCCGGTTCGGCCCCGGCCGGTTCGCCCCCTGGCCCGTGACTGGAAACGATGGGAAGGACGCCCGGTGACCACTCCCGCCGGATCCGCCGAGACCAACCTGCCCCGCACGGGGCCGTCCGGCTTCGACGACCGCCGCCCGCCGGAGCGGGAGCTGCTCGACGACTGCGTGCACTGCGGCTTCTGCCTGCCCACCTGCCCCACCTACCAGCTGTGGGGCGAGGAGATGGACTCCCCGCGCGGCCGCATCTACCTGATGGATCTCGTGGAGAAGGGCGAGATCGGGCTGTCCGGTCCCGTCACCGAGCACATCGACCGGTGCCTGGGCTGCATGGCGTGCGTCACGGCGTGCCCGTCCGGGGTGCAGTACGACCGGCTGCTCGAGTCGGTGCGCCCGCAGATCGAGCGCAACGTCGAACGGGAGACGTCCGACCGGCTCTTCCGCAACGCGATCTTCGCGCTCTTCCCCTACAAGCGCAGGCTGCGCGCCGCAGCCCTGCCCGGAGCGCTGTACCAGAAGATGCGCAAGGTCCCGGCCATCGCGAAGCTCGCGGAGAAGCTGCCGGGCCGATTCGCCGCGATGGAGTCGCTGCTGCCGCCGGTGTCGGTGCGCGAAGCGTTCGCCAAGCTGCCCGCGTACACGCCTGCCGTCGGCGAGCGCCGGGCACGGGTGGCACTGCTGTCGGGCTGCGTGCAGGACGTCTTCTTCCACCGCGTCAACGAGGCCACCGTCCGCGTGCTCGCCGCCGAGGGCTGCGACGTGCTGGTGCCCGCGGGGCAGGGCTGCTGCGGCGCGCTGGAGCTGCACGCGGGCCGGGAGGACAGCGCCCTCGCCCGGGCCAGGCGGGAGATCGCCATCTACGAGAGGCTCGACGTCGACCACGTGGTCACCAACGTCGCGGGCTGCGGTTCGTCGATGAAGGAGTACGGCCACCTGCTCTCCGACGACCCGGAGTGGGCCGAGCGCGCGGCGGCGTTCAGCGCGCGGGTGCGTGACGTCCACGAGGTGCTCGCCGACCTGGAGCCACGGGCGCCCCGCCACCCGTTCCGCGGCCGCGTGGCGTACCACGACGCCTGCCACCTCGGGCACGCCCAGAAGGTGCGGGCCCAGCCCCGTGCGGTGCTGCGCTCGATCCCGGAGCTCCAACTGGTGGACCTGCCCGAGGCCGAGCTCTGCTGCGGCTCCGCCGGGATCTACAACATGGTGATGCCGGAAGCCGCCGGGGACCTCGGGGCCCGCAAGGCGGCCAACGTGCGCTCCGTGGAGCCCGACGTGATCGTCACCGCCAACCCCGGCTGCCTGCTCCAGATCGGCAAGCACCTGAACGCCGGCGACAGCACCGACCCCATCCCCCTGCTGCACCCGGTACAGCTGCTGGACGCCTCGATCCGAGGGATACCGGTCCCCCGCAGCTGAACAACCACGCTCCGACGCTTCGGCGTTTTGTCGGGGTTTCTCCATATCGTCTGCGCATGGGCATCGACTGGACCACCCAGCTCGTCGAGCAGCTGGATTGGCAGTGGCAGGGGCATGTACGGCCGCGGCTGCGCGGGCTCACCGACGAGGAGTATTTCTGGGAACCCGCTCCGGATTCCTGGAGCCTGCGTCCGCGCGGCACGTCGAGCGCGCCGGTGCAGGCAGGAAGCGGTGAGTTCACCCTCGAGTTCGCGTTTCCCGAGCCCGTGCCGCCGCCGGTCACCACCATCGCGTGGCGGCTCGCGCACATCATCGTCGGGGTCTTCGGGGCGCGGGCCGGGTCGCATTTCGGGGCACCGAAGCTCGACTACGACAGCTTCGTCTACGCCGCCACGGCCGACGAGGCGCTGCGCCAGCTCGACGAGACGTACGCCGCCTGGATCACGGGCGTGCGCGGCCTCGACGCGGAGGCGTTGGAGCGCGCGGTCGGGCCGGCCGAGGGACCGTACGCCGAGCACCCGATGGCCACTCTGGTGCTCCACATCAACCGGGAGGCGATCCACCACTCCGCGGAGATCCTTTTATTGCGCGATCTGTATCGGACAAAAGGGATCTAACGGGTGATCAGATCAAAGCTATTACGCCGAATGGGGTACCTCGCTGTGCTGAATTAGAAGCGGAGACGCACACTGCGCCACCATGTGGCCCACCGTTGCGCTGATATCGCCGTCTTCCCCATCCCCAACAGCTGCCATCGTGCTGGCCGCCTATGAACAGAACCCGGAGGCCGTCGGGGGCTCCCTCGGACTCTCGGCGCTCGTCTCGGTGGTGCCACTCGCCGTCGTGCTCGTGATGCTGGGAGTGTTGCGGATCCGGGCGCCGTGGGCGGCGCTGTCCGGGCTCGCCGCGGCGTTGGTGGTGGCGATTCTGGGCTTCGCCATGCCGTTCGGGATGGCCCTGTCGGCCGCAGCGCACGGAGCCTTCTACGGGCTCTTCCCGATCCTCTGGATCGTGGTGAACGCCCTCTGGGTGTTCAACATGACCGTGGCCACCGGCCACTTCGACGTGCTGCGCCGCAGCTTCGGCGCGCTCTCGATCGACGAGCGCACGCAGGCGATCCTGGTCGCGTTCTGCTTCGGCGGGTTGCTGGAGGCCCTCGCGGGCTTCGGCGCACCGGTCGCGATCACCTCGGTGATGCTCGTGGCGCTCGGGTTCAAGCCGATGAAGGCGGCGGTGGTCGCACTGGTGGCCAACACGGCGCCTGTCGCGTTCGGGGCGATGGGTGTCCCGGTGATCACGCTCGCGAAGGTCACCGGCCTGCCGCTCGAGCAGGTCGCGTCCATGGTCGGGCGCCAGACGCCGCTGCTCGCGCTGTTCGTCCCGCTCGTGCTGGTGTTCCTCGTCGACGGCAAGCGCGGCGTCCGGGAGGCGTGGCTGCCTGCCGTCGTATGCGGTGTGGTGTTCGCCATCGGACAGTTCGTGACGTCGAACTTCATCTCCGTCGAGCTCACCGACATCGTCGCGTCGCTGCTCGGCGCGGTCGCGGTGTTCCTGCTGGCGCGGGCGCAGCCGCACGCGGTCTGGGCCGCCCGCCGGCCCGCCGTGGCCGCCGCAGGGGGTCCCGGCACCGCCACCCAGCCCGACTCACCCGCCGAGGTGCGCAAGGCCTACGCGCCGTACGTGATCATCGTGGTGGTCTTCGCGCTGGCCCAGCTTCCGGGCCTCAAGCCTGCGCTCGACTCCCTGAAGCTCGCCTTCCATTGGCCGTTCCTCGACGTCATCGGCACCGACGGCAAGCCGCACAGCACGACCTCGTTCTCGCTGACCTGGCTGACCACCGCAGGGTCGCTCATGGTGATCGCGGGCATCATCGTCGCCCTGATCCTGGGCGTCGGGGCGTGGCGGGCGCTGGCCATCTGGGGGCGCACCGTGGCCGAGCTGCGATGGGCCATCCTCACCGTTGCGGCGGTGCTGGCACTGGCCTACGTCATGAACGCCTCGGCTCAGACCACCGCGATCGGGCTGTTCGTGGCGGGTGCCGGCGCCGCTCTCGCGTTCGTGTCGCCCGTGCTCGGATGGCTCGGTGTGGCCGTGACGGGTTCCGACACCTCCGCCAACGCGCTGTTCGGCTCGCTGCAGGTCACCGCCGCTCAGGGCGCTGGGCTGCCGCCCGAACTGCTGGCCGCCGCCAACTCCTCCGGCGGTGTGCTCGGCAAGATGCTCTCGCCGCAGAACCTCACGATCGCCGCGGTCGCGGTGAGGCTGGAAGGCCAGGAGGGCGTGATCCTGCGCAAGGTGGTCGGCTGGAGCCTCGGGATGTTGCTCGTGCTGGCGGTGCTCATCACGCTGCAGGCCACCCCGGTGCTGGGCTGGATGCTGCCGTGACGACCGGGAGGGCTCTCGTCGCCGTGACGAGAGCCCTCCCGGCGGGCACTATGCGGCCTTGAGCAGGGCCCGTTCGATCAGCGGCCCCACATCGGCTCCCGCGGGGAGGGCGCCGAACGTGTGGCCCCGGTCGCCGGCCAGGCGGGACGCACAGAAGCCGTCGGCCACCGCGGGATGACCGTGGCGCAGGAGCAACGACGCCTGCAGCGTGAGGGCCATCTGCTCCGCCAGGCGCCGCGCCCCGAACTGGACGGCCGGATCCCCCGGCCCGGCCGCCTGCGCTGCCGCGAGCTCGGAACGCAGACGTGCGACGGCGGAGTCGTAGTGGCGGTCGGCGCCGAGAGCGGCGTCGAGCTCCCCCACGAACGCCACGACCGATTCGGGCTCGCGGTGCAGCGCTCGCAGGACGTCGAGCGCGATGACGTTGCCCGAGCCCTCCCAGACCGAGTTCAGCGGCGCCTCCCGGTACAGGCGCGGGATCCCCGAGTCCTCGACGTACCCGTTGCCGCCCAAGCACTCCAGCGCCTCTCCCGCATGGGCCGGTGTGCGCTTGCAGACCCAGTACTCGCCGACGGCCCCCGCGATCCGCCGAAACGCCGCCTCGTTGTCGTCGCCACGGACGGCACGGTCGGTGGCGCCGGCGATCCGCATCACCAGCGCGGTGGCGGCCTCGCTCTCCAGCGCCAGGTCGGCCAGCACGTTGCGCATCAACGGCTGGTCGTGGAGGTAGGCGCCGAACGCCTTGCGGTGCGTGGCGTGACGCACGGCCGCCACCGTGGCCGCCCGCATCCCGGCCGCGCTCCAGACGGTGACGGCCAGGCGTGAGTTGTCGACCATCTCCAGGATCAGCCGCAGCCCGTCGCCCTCCTCTCCGACCAGCCAGGCCACGGCGTCGTCGTACTCGAGCTCAGCCGAGGCGTTCGACCGGTTCCCCAGCTTGTCCTTGAGCCGCTGCAGGTACATCCGGTTGCGGCTGCCGTCGGGCAGGATCCGGGGCAGCAGGAAGCAGGACATGCCGCCGGGCGCCTGGGCGAGCACCAGGAACACGTCGCACATCGGTGCCGAGGTGAACCACTTGTGCCCGGTCAAGCGGTAGGTGCCGTCGGCTGCGGGCACCGCCCGTGTGGTGTTGGTGCGGACATCCGAGCCGCCCTGCTTCTCCGTCATCGACATCCCGGCGAGCAGTCCCTGCTTCTGCGCAGGCGGGCGCGATCCCGGCTCGTACGTCCGCGCCGCGAGCAACGGCTCGTAGACGGCGGCAAGGTCCGGGGCGTGCCGCAAGGTCGGCACCGCGGCGTAGGTCATCCCGACCGGACACATGTGCCCGGCCTCGACCTGCGTCCAGGCGAGACTGGTGGCCGCGTGGGCGGCGTGCGCGCCGGGCCGGTCGTCCTGCCACGGGCCGGCGGTCAGGCCCAGCCGGACGGCCGTGCCCAGCAGTTCGTGCCATGCCGGGTGGAACTCGACCTCGTCGATCCGATGTCCGACGCGGTCGTGCGTGCGCAGCACCGGCGGGTACTCGTTCGCGAGCCGGCCCCATTCCCGGGCCTGCTCGCTCCCGGCGAGCCTGCCGGCCGCGTGGACCTCCGCCTCGGCCCAGCCCGCGCCCTCCCGGTGCAGCGCTTCCAACAGCGCGGGGTCGGCGGCCGTGTCGACGTCTCCCAGCGGTGGCACCTGGTTGGCGACCTCGTGCGTAGGTGGCATGTCGGGGGCACCTCCGGAGATCAGGAATCGGGTCGGGCGGGGCCGGTGGTGAGGAGTCCGCGGACGATGTCCGCCCAGTGGTCGATCAGGGGCTCCTCGTCCCTGACCCGCTCTTGCAGCGACGCGCTGATCGCGAGCCCGCGCATCAGCTGGACGGTCAGGTCGACGACGATCGGATAGCGGGGCCGGGCGGCGATCTCGGGACCGAAGATCGCGTCGATCACGGCGTGCAGTTCAGCGAGAGCGCCACGCTCGGCAGAGCGCAACGCCGTACGCAGCCGCTCGTCGGTGCGCGCGGCGCCCCACAGCTCGAGCTCCGCGCCGAACGACGGCCGCCTGCTCGCGCGTCGCAGCACCCACACGCCGCGCGCCACCGGGTCGGTGTCGGGCGGGGCGGCCGCTAGCTCTTCCCACAAGGCCTCGAGATGGAACTCCACCAGCCGGTGGACGGCCGCGGTGAACAGCTGTTCCTTGGTGGGGAAGTGGTGCAGGAGCGCACCGCGGCTGAGGCCGGCTCGGCGCTGCACCTCCACCGTGGTCGTCGCGGCGAAGCCGGACTCCACCAGCGACTCCACCGCAACGTCGACGATCCTTCGATAGGTCGCCGCACGCTGGTGATCGCGTGTGGTCATGAGCACCTCCAACCCGTTTTCACCGTCAGAGCTGACGGTGAAAACCTAGCACCGGGTCCACTCACGACGCCCCGGCACGTGCCCACCGTCACGCCGCCGGGCGCACACAGCCGACGCCCGCAGCCATGCCCCCTCAGCGGGTGAAGTGGTCCCATCCGTTCTGGGGCCCTTCGTAGGGCCGCCCGTCCACCAGCACGGCGGGGTCACCCGCGCGGACCGTGCCGATCTCGGTCCAGCCCTCGGGGAGCGGACCGGAGAAGGTGGCCGCGAGCGCGTGGTCCTCGCCACCGGTGAGCACCCACTGCAGCGGGTCGACACCCAGCGCGGCACCGACATCCACCAGCCGGGCGGGCACGTCGAAGGCGCGGCTGCGCACGTCGAGCAGCACGCCCGACGCCCGTGCGACGTGGCCGAGATCGGCGATGAGCCCGTCCGAGATGTCGATCATCGATGTGGCGCCGGCCTTCGCCGCCTGCGGACCGGCAGCGTAGGGCGGGTCCGGCACGCGGTGCGCTCCGACCACCGCCACCGGCGATCGGAACCCGCGAGCCAGCACGGCGAGACCTGCCGCCGACCACCCGACCCGTCCGCAGATCGCCAGGACGTCGCCCGGCCGCGCCCCTGCGCGCGTGACCGGGGCCCGTCCCTCCAGTGTTCCGAGCGCGGTGACCGAGAGCACCAGCGTCGGTGACGAGGCCACGTCGCCACCGACCACCCCGACACCCACGATCCCCGCCTCCGTCCACAGGCCGTCCACCAGGGCCGTCAACGTCTCGACGGGCGTGTCCCGGCTGCACGCGAGCCCCACGAGCAACGCGGTGGGCACCGCTCCCATCGCCGCGATGTCGGCCAGGTTGGCGGCTGCCGCCTTGCGTCCGACCTGGTCGGGGGCGGACCAGTCGAGCCGGAAGTGCACGCCCTCGACCAGCACGTCGGTGCACGCAACGACGCGGTCGTCGGGCGCGGCCACCACCGCGGCGTCGTCGCCGGGACCGAGGAGCGTGCCTGCGGGCTGGGCGCGGCCGGCATTGAGCCGGGCGATGAGCCCGAACTCGCCGAGGGTCGAAAGTGTGTCTTCCGCCTCGGCGTCCCCGGTGGGGGGCGGGAACGATGTCGGCACAGCGGTACCTCCGGTACGTTCGGCTTCCGACTTTCCTACCCCGGAGAGCTCAACCGAAGTGGAAGGGGCACGCCGTGGTGCAGGCTTACATCCTGGTCCAGACGGAGGTCGGGAAGGCCGCTGCTGTCGCAGCGGAGATCTCCGGCATCACGGGCGTGCTGTCCGCGGAGGACGTCACCGGACCTTACGACGTGATCGTGCGCGCCCAGGCCAATGACGTCGACCTCCTGGGCCAGCTCGTGGTTGCCCAGGTCCAGGGCGTTGCAGGCATCACCCGCACCCTGACGTGCCCAGTGGTGCACCTAGCCTCCTGAGCCATGGCTCCCACCGTCCGTTCCCGGCCCTCGCTACCGGTCGTGATCGCGATCGCGCTGCCGCTGCTGCTCGCCGTGGCCGTGGCCGCGATCTCCATCACAGCGAGGGTTCGGGGGGTCGGTGAGCCCACACCCGCGCCCCCGCAGACCGGGCCCCTCGCGGTGGTGCCGGTGGACGCACCGGACGCGACAGGCCCGGACTGCACGAAGTTGCTGGCTGCGCTCCCGGCCGGCCTGTCCTCCGGCGACGGCACCCTGCCGACCCGCCAGCAGGCCGAGCCGGCGCAGCCCGGCGTGCACGCGTGGGCAGCGGCGCCCCAGCCCGTGGTGCTGCGCTGCGGCCTCCCGCGCCCGTCCGAGCTGAACCCGGCCTCGGCGCTCCTGGAGATCAACGGCGTGCAGTGGCTGCAGCTCTCCGACGACGCACCGAACCCCGAGGTCGTCACCTACGTCGCTGTGGACCGTCCGATCTACGTGGTGGTGACCGAACCGGTCGACTCCGGCAGCGGCCCCCTCCAGCAGCTGTCCGACGTGATCCGCGCAGAGCTGCCTGCGGTGCCCGTGAGAGTGCGCTAGCGAGAGTCGTTAGACGCGTCTACCATCGTTCTTCATGGTGACTATGTCGCGGGCCACCGAGGACTACCTCAAGGCGATATACCACCTCGCCCATCGCGAAGGCCCGGTCACCACCGGCCAGCTGGCCCACGAGCTGCACGTCTCGTCCCCGTCGGTCTCGTCCATGGTCAAGCGCCTGGAGGACGGCGAGCTGATCACCCGGCCGGACCATAGATCACTACAGCTCACCGCCAGCGGGGAACGCGCTGCGCTCCGCGTGGTGCGTCGCCACCGGCTGCTGGAGACCTTCCTCGCCCGCACGCTCGGCGTGCCGTGGGACGAGGTGCACGCAGAGGCCGAGCTGCTGGAGCACGCCCTGTCCGAGCGGCTCGAGGAGCGCATCGACGCCGCGCTCGGCCACCCCACCCACGACCCCCACGGCGACCCCATCCCGCCGCGTGACGGGCCGCACGAGGAGAACTGGGGCGCGGCGCTGTCCACCGTGCCGGCCGGTCGGCGGTTCCTCGTCGAACGCGTCTCCGACCGTGACAGTGCGGCGCTGCGCTACCTCGGCGACCTCGGGGTCGTGCCCGGCGCCGTCGTCGGCGTCGAGGAGCAGGCCCCGTTCGGAGGTCCGCGCTGGGTGCGGATCGGCGACGAGCGCCATCCCCTCGGCGACCCTCTCACGAGGCTGGTGCACGGCCACATCGTCGACGAGGCCCCCGGCGTCGAAGTGCCGCAGTCGTGACGGCCACACAGCCCGCCCCGTCCACCATCGAGGAACTGCGGGCCCGCGGCAGAGTCCGGGGCCGGCTCGCCTTCTTCGGCCCGGCGATCGTCGCCGCGATCGCCTACGTCGACCCCGGCAACTTCGCCACGAACTTCTCGGCAGGCGCCGAGTTCGGCTATCTGCTGCTGTGGGTGATCGTCGCCGCCAACCTGCTGGCGATGCTCATCCAGACGCTCTCGGCCAAGCTCGGGCTGGCCACCGGGCGCAACCTGCCGGAGATGTGCCGCGAGCGGTTCCCGCGGCCGGTGACCCGTGTGATGTGGGTGCAGGCCGAGCTCGTGGCCATCGCCACCGACCTGGCCGAGGTGATCGGTGGGGCGATCGCGCTGCACCTGCTGTTCGGGATCCCGCTGCTCACCGGCGGGGTGATCACCGGGATCGTCGCGTTCGCGCTGCTCGGCCTCCAAGGCCGCGGCTACCGCCCGTTCGAGCTGGCCATCGCGGGCCTCTTCGGCGTCATCCTGCTCGGGTTCCTCAGCACGGTGCTGCGCATCGGCGTCGACCCCAGCGCTGCCGCCGCCGGGCTCGTCCCCCGTTTCGAGGGCACCGACAGCCTGCTGCTGGCCACGGGGATCCTCGGGGCCACCGTGATGCCCCACGTCATCTACCTGCATTCCGCGCTCACCAACACCCGCATCCCGTCCACCACCGTGAGCGAACGGCGCTTCCTGCTCCGGTACCAGCAGATCGACGTCCTCATCGGCATGGGGCTGGCGGGGCTGGTCAACGCGTCGATGCTGGTGATCTCCGCGGCTCTGTTCTTCGGCACCGGCGTGCCGGACACCGATACCCTGGAGGGCGTCTACGCGGGCCTCGCCCGGGTGCTCGACCAGCCCGCCGCGTTCGCATTCGCACTGGCCCTGCTGGCCTCGGGCTTCGCCTCGTCCGGGGTGGGCACTTATGCGGGGCAGGTGGTGATGCAGGGGTTCATCCGGCGCCGGATCCCACTCCTGCTGCGCAGGCTCCTCACCCTCGCCCCCGCGCTCGTGGTGCTGGGCATCGGCGTGGATCCCACCCAGGCGCTGGTGCTCTCCCAGGTGGTGCTGTCGTTCGGCATCCCGTTCGCGCTGGTACCGCTCGTGCTGCTCACCCGCAATCGCGAGATCATGGCCGAGCTGGTCAACCGGCGGCTCACCACCGCGGTCGCCGGGCTCGCCGCGGCGGTGATCATCCTCCTGAACGGCTTCCTCATCTGGCGGACGATCGCCGGAGTCTGAGTCAGCGCAGGCCGGTGCCCCGCGCGAGCGCCGTCTCCACGAGCGTGGTGAGCAGCGTCGGGTAGTCGAGGCCGGTCACCGCCCACGCCCGCGGGAACATCGAGATCGGGGTGAACCCGGGCATGGTGTTCACCTCGTTCACGGTGACCTCGCCGTTCGGCCCGACGAAGAAGTCGACACGCGCCAGACCCTGGCCGTCGAGCGCCCGGAACGCGGCCACGGCCAGCTCCCGCAGCCGCTCGGACTCCGCGTCGCCCAACTTGGCGGGGATGTCGAACTCACAGACGTCGTCGAGGTACTTGGCCTCGAAGTCGTAGAACTCGGGGGTGGTGCCGCCCGCACCGGTGCCGACGATCCGGATCTCGGCGGGCACGCTCGCCCGCACCGTGCCGTCCGGGAACTCCAGGACGGCGACCTCGACCTCCCGTCCCACGATCGCGGCCTCCACCAGCACCTTCGGGTCGTGCTCGCGGGCCGTGGCGATCGCGTCGGGCAGGTCGGCCCAGTCGGTGACCCGCGTGATCCCCACCGACGACCCGGCCCTCGCGGGCTTCACGAACACCGGCAGTCCCAAGCGTTCGCGTTGCTCGGGCGTGAGGGTGTTGGTGCCGCGCCGGAGCACCACGAGATCGCCGATGGGCAGGCCGTCGGCCGCCAGCAGCTTCTTGGCGAACTCCTTGTCCATGCCGGCCGCGCTCGCGAGCACGCCCGCGCCGACGTAGGGCACCCCGGCCATCTCCAGCAGGCCCTGAATCGTGCCGTCCTCGCCGAACGGGCCGTGCAGCACCGGGAACACGACGTCGACCCCGGAGAAGACCTCACCTGCGCGGTCCTGGTCGAGGACGACGAGCCCACCGCGCGTCGGGTCGCCCGGCAGCGCCAGCGCGGTGCGCGACTCGTCGACGGACGGGAGCTCACGGCCCGAGATCACCAGCTCATGCGGGTCGTTCGTGCCTAGCACCCAGGCCCCGGACCTGGTGACGCCGACCGGCACGACCTCGAAGCGTTCGCGGTCGAGGTGCGAGAGCACCGACCCGGCGGAGATGCAGGAGATGGCGTGCTCGCTGCTGCGGCCGCCGAACACCACGGCCACCCGCACCTTGTCCCGGCTCATGACATCCGAGACTAGGCGGGCGGACCCGGTGGCACCGATCGGGGCCGCCCTCGATCAGGGGATCGCATCGACTTGGCTACCGAGTTGGCCAAGATGGGGTCCATGGTCGAAGTCGGAGTGCATGAGGCGAAGACGACGCTCTCCGACCTCCTGCGCCGAGTGGCCGAGGGCGAGGAAGTGGTCATCACCCGTAGCGGTGAGCCCGTCGCGCGCCTCGTGCCGGTACAGCTGGGCGTGCCGCGCGTGCTGGGACGAGATGCCGGGCTGTTCGAGGTGCCCGCGGACTTTGACGAGCCCTCCCCGAACACCTGTAGCGAGCCGTCGATCCGAGGCTCTGAGCGTCGGTCCGGCTCGGACGCGACGAACCGCAGAAATAGGGCGATTTGCCTGCGTACGGCGGTAGATCGGCTCGACGGTCCACAATAGATTTCCGTTGCATGCGACTGCGTGTGGTGCTCATCGGTCTGGTTGCGGCGGCGGCCCTCGTCGGGTGCACCTCGAGCGGAGAGTCGCCGCCCGCCACCGCTGCCGCGCCCACCACCGCGCCGGTTGCGCAGGACACGACCACGGCGGCCGCGCCGACCACCTTTCCGACAGCGACCACCACGGTGACGGCCGCGCCCGACGCGGTGGCGTTCTTCAAGGCCCAGGAGCCGGCATGCCGGGCGGAGGCGGAGCGGGTCGGCAACCCCGTGGTCGACCCCGCCCGGTTCGCCGGCGCGAAGCTCGTCCAGCAGAACACCGACGGCACCGCGCTCATCGAGGACGGCGAGGGCACGCAGCTGATCGTCGACGTCTCCGGCAAGAAGGTCCTGCCCCCGAGCGGCAACCCCGAGGACCTCATGCCCGACCCCTACGGTTTCGGCTGCCCGCCCGAGGTCTTCGTCGGCACCGTGGCCTGACCCTCGACGAGTACGTTCGCGGCGGCCCGGTTCAGCCGCCCCAGCGCTGCTCCAGATCGAGCACCTCGGGCAGCCCGATGAAGTCGGTGAACTCGGCGAATGCCGGGAGCCCCGACAACGCCGCGGCAGGCGTGCCGTCGGCCCGGATCGTCGCCAGCAGGGACCGGATGGCAGTGGTCGCGGCCAGCAGGGTGCCGATCGGATAGAGGACCAGTGCGAACCCGAGGTCGCCGATCCGCTCCAGCGGGATCGGCGGGGTGCGGCCACCCTCGGCCCAGTTGAAGACCAGCGGAGCCACGCCCTTCAGCTCCTGCGCCACCCGCGCGATGTCGTCCTCACTGGTCGGCGCCTCGACGAACAACATGTCCGCGCCCGCCTCGGCGTACGCGCGCGCCCGCGTGATCGCTGCGTCCAGCCCTTCGACGGCAGCGGCATCGGTGCGGGCGATGATCACGAGATCGGGATCGCGGCGGGCGGCCACGGCAGCATGCAGCTTGCCCACCATCTCCTCGGCAGGAACCACGGCCTTGCCGCTCATGTGGCCGCACTTCTTCGGCATGACCTGGTCCTCGAGGTGGATCCCGGCCACACCGGCCTGCTCGTAGGCCTGCACCGTGCGCACCACGTTGATCGCGTTGCCGTAGCCGGTGTCGGCGTCCGCGATCACCGGGACGTCCACCGCTGCGACGATGCGCCGGGCGTTGTCGATCATCTCGGCGGCAGAGAGGAGCCCGACGTCGGGGCGCCCGATGAGGGAGGCGGTGGTGCCGAAGCCGGTCATGTACACGACGTCGAACCCGGCCTCCTCGACGAGCCGGGCCGAGAGCGCGTCGTAGGCGCCGGGTGCGGACACGGGCTGCGGCCCGGCCAGCAGTTCGCGCAGCCGAGCCCGGGGCGCAGCGGGTTGTCGCAACAGGTTTCCCACGTCAACCTCCCAATTTGTATACAACAAGTTAAGGCATGGCCGTCGCGCTTTGCCATGGGGCGACCGCTGGGCCTATTTTGCACACAATCAGCCGAGGAGGTTGTGCGACGAGGGCGTCGGAACGGGCCGTGGGCGCGGTGCGGGAGCTGATCTTGCGCGGTGACCTCACCGCTGGTACCCGTCTCGGCGAGGTGGAGCTGGCCGAACGTCTCGGCGTGAGCCGCACGCCGGTGCGCGAGGCGCTGAGCAGGCTGGCCGCGGAGGGCCTGGTCGAGATCGTTCCCAACCGCGGTGCGCGCGTGGCCAGTTGGACGGTGGCCGAACTGGAGGGCGTGTTCGACCTGCGCTCGGCGCTCGAACCCCGGATCACCGCGCTCGCGGTCCCCCGCGCCGACGCCGCCGACATCACCGTCCTCGACGAGTTGGCGCGCACGATGCTCGACGTGGGCCTGCCCGGGCCGGACCAGGACCTCGACGCCCTCGTGCCGCTCAACCGCAGGTTCCACGACCGGCTGGTGGTGGTGGCCGCCCAGCCCGCGCTCGCCACCGCACTCGCCGGCGCCATCCATGCCCCGATCCAGCTCCGCAACTTCCACGCCTACGACGACGCCTCGCTGCGCCGCAGCCTGGCCCACCACGTCGAGATCGTCGCCGCGATCCGGGCGGGCGATCCCACGTGGGCGCAGGCCGTCATGACCGCACACATCCAGAACGCCCGCACCGTGATGTTGCGGGTCGCTCGTGAGCAGGAGGCTCCATGACCTATCGCCTCGGTGTCGACGTCGGAGGCACCTTCACCGATGTGTTGCTGGTGGAGGAGGCGAGCGGCACCACGTGGCGCGCCAAGACCGCCTCCACGCCGTACGACCAGGCCGTGGGCGTGCTCAACGGCATCGGCAAGGTGTGCGACGAGGCCGGGATCGCCCTCTCGGACGTCGCCCAGGTACTGCACGGCACCACGGTGGCCACCAACGCGATCCTGGAGGGCAAGGGCGCCACCGTCGGGCTGGTCACGACGAAGGGCTTCCGGCAGGTTCTGCAGATCGCGCGCTCGTACGTGCCCGGCGGGCTGGCCGGCTGGATCATCTGGCCGAAGCCGGAGCCGCTCGCTGCGCTGGAGAACACCGTGGAGGTCGACGAGCGCCTCGCCTCCGACGGCACGGTGATCCGCGATCTCGACGAGGCCGACGTCCGCACGCAGCTGGCGAAGCTCCACGGGATCGACGCGCTGGCCGTCGCTCTGATCAACTCCTTCGCCGACCCCGCCCACGAGCGGCGCATCGCGCAGATCGCGGCAGAGATGCTCCCCGGCGTGCCGGTCTCGCTCTCCTCCGACGTGCTGCCCGAGCTGCGCGAGTACGAGCGCACGGTCACCACCGTGGCCAACGGTTATGTGCAGCCGCAGGTCAAGCGCTATGTCGAGACGCTGTCGGGCAAGCTCGCCGAGGGCGGTGTGGCCGGCGAGCTGGCCATCCTGCGCAGCGACGGCGGGCTGTCCACGGCGGACGCCGCTATCGCCGCCCCCGTGACGATGCTGCTCTCGGGGCCGGCGGGCGGCGTCACGGGCGCGGTGTGGACCGCCGAGCAGTGCGGCTACTCCGACCTGATCACGTTCGACATGGGCGGCACCTCCACCGACGTCGCCCTCGTACAGAACCTCACGCCCCGGATCGGTCGCGAGACGAAGGTCGGCGACCTGACGGTGCGAGCGTCCAGTGTGGACGTCCGGACGGTCGGCGCAGGCGGCGGCTCCATCGCGCACGTTCCCGAGCTGACGAAGGCGCTGCGCGTCGGCCCGCAGTCCGCGGGCGCCGACCCGGGCCCCGCCGGATACGGCAAGGGCGGCACCGAGCCGACGGTCACGGACGCGAACGTGGTGCTCGGCTACCTCCCCCCGTCGCTGGCGGGCGGCGAGATCACCCTCGACGTCGACGCCGCGCGGAACGCCGTCGGCAAGGTCGCCGAAGCGATGGGGCTGCCCACAGCGGAGGCGGCGGCCGCGGGAATCGTCGACATCGTCAACGAGAACATGCTCGGCGGCCTGCGACTCGTATCGGTGCAGCAGGGCTTCGACCCGCGCGACTTCGCGCTCGTCGCGTTCGGCGGAGCGGGCCCGCTGCACGCCAACGCCCTGGGGAAGCTGACCGGCGCGTGGCCGGTGATCGTGCCGCCGTCACCGGGTGTGCTCTGCGCGTTGGGTGACGCCACCACGTCCAAACGCAGCGAGTCGGCCCGCACGGTGCTGCGGCGGTTCCACGACCTGACCGGCGACGACCTCGCCGGAATCCTGCGCGAGCTGGCCGCGGAGGCGGGCGGGCGGCTCGCCGAGCAGGGCGTCGCCGGGCCCGACCAGACCACGACCTACCAGGTGGACGTGCGCTACCACGGCCAGGGCTTCGAGATCGGCATCGACGTCGACCCCCGCTGGCTCGACGACCCCGCGTCGGCGCTCACCACGCTCTCCAGTGCGTTCGATCTGGAGCACGAGCGGTTGTTCTCGTTCCTGCTCAGCACCGACCACGAACTGGTCAACGCCCGTGCCACCGTGTCGGGCCCCCGCCCGCAGGTGGCGGCCACGCGCCTTCCGGACGGCGACGGCGACCCGTCCGCAGCCCTGCTCGACACGCACCCGATCCACGTCTCCGGCGGACCGGTCGACGCCCACGTCTACGACCGCACCAAGCTGCACGCCCGTGACGTGATCACCGGGCCCGCGATCGTCACGGAGATGGACTCCACCACCCTCGTGCTGCCCGGTCACACGGCGACGGTGCACCCGTCCGGCAGCCTGTTGATCAACCCCGTGGAGGGCTGAGCGCATGGCACGGATCATCGAGACCGCAACCGGCGAGATCGAGAAGACCGCCGTCGACCCCGTCACCCTCGACCTCATCGAGAACGGGCTGCGCAACGCCCGCTACGAGATGGACGAGGTGCTGTTCCGCACGGCGCTCTCGCCGGGCATCCGGGAGCAGCACGACGAGTTCCCACTTATCGGTGACCCCAGCGGGAAGATGGTCGTCGGCCAGTTCGGGCTCTCCGTGCCCGACTTCCTCGAAGGGTTCGACGACACCGTCGAGGAGGGCGACGTCCTGCTGACGTCCGACCCGTACGCGTGCGGCGCCGCGATCAGCCACGCCAATGACTGGCTGATCGTCATGCCGATCTTCCACGAGGGCCGCATCGTGGGCTGGGCGTCGATGTTCGGGCACATGTCCGACGTCGGCGGCAAGACGCCGTGCTCGATGCCCACCGACGCCCGCACGATCTACGAGGAGGGCGTGGTGATCCCGCCCTTCAAGCTCTACCGCAAGGGCGCGCTCAACGAGGATGCGCTGCGGATCATCCTCAACCAGGTCCGGATGCCGGACTGGAACCGCGCCGACCTCAACGGCCTCATCGCCGCCTGCCGCACGGCCGGCAGGCGGGTGGTCGAGATGTGTGAACGGTTCGGCACGGCCACCTACCTGTCCGCGCTCGACGCGCTGCTGCAGCGCAACTACGACGCGATGAAGGTGCTGCTGGAGATGGTGTTCGAGGAGGGCAAGACCCTCTCGTTCACCGACTACATCTGCGACGACGGCGTCGGCAACGGCCCCTACGAGCTGAAGCTCTCGCTCACCCGCACCGGCGAGAAGGTGCACCTGGACTTCACCGGGTCGAGCCCGCAGGCCGCCGGGCCGATCAACTACTACATCAACGAGAACCTCACCCGGATGTTCTTCGGGATCTACATGATCACGGTGGCCGACCCGCAGATCCTCTGGAACGACGGGTTCTACCCGCTGGTCGACGTCACGATCCCGGACGGCTCGTACTGGAAGCCGAAGCACCCGGCGTCGCTCAACGGGCGCAACCACGGAATCGGCCGCGTGTTCGACCTGTTCGGCGGACTCCTGGGCCAGACCGACCCGGCGCTGCTCAACGCGGCGGGCTTCTCCTCGTCCCCACACTTCATGTACTCGGGGCACTACTCCGGCGGCGACCGCAAGGGCGAGTGGTTCCAGCTCTACTCGATCGGCTTCGGCGGCATCCCCGGACGCCCGCTCGGCGACGGACCCGACGGCCATTCGCTGTGGCCGAGCTTCGTCAACATCCCGTGCGAATACCTGGAGTCCTACTACCCGCTGCGGATCGAGAAGTGGGAGACGATCGCCGACACCGGTGGCGCCGGGCTCCATCGCGGGGGCAACGGTGTCGACGTGGCGTACGTATTCGAGGAGCCGGGCACCATCGCGATCCACGACGACCGGTGGCTGACCTACCCGTGGGGCGTCAACGGCGGCACGCCCGGCGCGCGTGGCAGGAAGTGGATCGACCGCGTCGACGGCACCCGCGAGGTGCTCCCCTCGAAGTGCCATGACGTACCCGTCTTCCCCGGCGACGTGCTGCACTTCGTCACGTGGGGCGGGGGTGGCTGGGGCGACCCGCTGGAACGCGACCCGGCACTCGTCGCGCTGGAGGTGCGGCGCGGACTCGTCACGGCGACGGGAGCGCAGCGCTATGGCGTGGTGGTCTCCGAGGCCGGCGAGGTGGACGACGCAGCCACGGCGGAGCTGCGCAACCGGCTGCGCGCCGACCGTCCCGCGGAGCTGCCGGTGTTCGACATGGGCCCGCCCATCGACGAGCTCCTCGAACGCTGCGAAGCGGAGACCGGCCTGCCCGCGCCGAAGCGCCCGGTCTGGTCGACCTCATGACCAGCCCGCACGGCAGTTCGTTCTCGGGACGCGTGGGGTGGGGCGCCCGGCCCGCGGTGCTGGTGGTGGACCTGGTCCGCGCCTACACCGAGCGGGGCGGGCCCTTCGAACTGCCCGATCCCGCACCCGCGGTGGCCGCCACCGCCGAACTCGTGGATGCCGCGCGGGCGGGCGGCCACCCCGTCGTCTGGACGGTGGTGCGCTACTCCCCCGACCTCGTCGACGGCGGGCTCTTCGTGCGGAAGGTGCCCGCGCTGACCGCCTTCGCCGAGGGAGCGGCCGGAGGCTGGGGCGAGCTGACACTCAAGCCCCTGACCGGGGAGCCCCTGGTCGTGAAGCAGTACGCCTCGGCGTTCTTCGCCACGTCACTGGCCCCCACCCTGCACGCCCTCGGCGTGGACACCGTGGTGGTCTGCGGCGTCTCGACGTCCGGCTGCGTCCGAGCTTCCGCCACCGACGCCCTGGGCCACGGACTGCGCCCGCAGGTCGTCCGGCAGGCGTGCGCCGACCGCACCCTCGCCCTCCACGAGTCCAACCTCACCGACCTCGACGCCAAGTACGCCGACGTGATCGACCTGGCAGAGGCCCTGGAACACCTAACCCCCTGACCCGGCGAGCGAAGATCGCCGCGAAATCAGGACCTGCGCCCCCACGAGGGCAAACAACCGAATCTCACGGCGATCATGACGGACGGCCGACCCGCGGGCGCGGTTCGGCGACTCGCCCGCCAACGCCCCGGGGGAAGATCGCCACGAGATCGGGGTTTCGCCCCCGCGAGGCGGATTACCCGATCTCACGCCGATCATGGCGCGTCCCAGGGACCGGCGCCGAAACGGGCGACCCGCCGACGCGGCCGGGCGACCCGCTCGCCAACGCCCGGGGGAAAGATCGCCACGAGATCAGGAGTTCCGCCCTCGCGAGGGCGGATAACCCGATCTCGCGCCGATCATGGCGGCCGGGTCCAGCGACCGGCGCCGAAACCGGCGAACCCGCGGACGCGGTTCGAGCGACCCTCGCGCCAACGCCCCGCGGGGAAGATCGCCAGCGGGCTACGGGAACCTCCGGAACAGGCGGCACGCGGGCGCGGTTCGTGTGGCTCGACCGCGAGTTCGTCGCGAGATCGGGAATTCCGCCCTCGCGGCGGCCGAAAACCCAATCTCGCACCGATCATGGCGGCCGAGTCCCGATCGGGCGACTCGCGCTCCCGGCGGGGCGACCGGTGCCCGGACGTGCGACTCGCCGGCCCGTGAGTCGCCCGATTCTGGAGGCCGTGCCGGCCGCCGATGACGCGAGGCCGAAGGAAGATCGTCACGAGATCAGGGATTCCGCCCCCGCAACGGTCGAAAGCCGGATCTCACACCGATCATGGTGGCGGTGTCCGGAACCCTCCGGAACAAGCGACTCGCCGGGCGCGGTTCGGCCGGCGGCCGGCGGCCCACGCGCCCGGAACGGGCCGCTCACCGGGAACAACGTGCGGGCGGTTCGGTCGACGCGTCCGCGAGCGAGTCGCCCCCGATGGCGCGAGACGAGCGAAGATCGTCACGAGATCAGGGATTCCGCCCCCGCAAGGGCGGATAACCGGATCTCGCATCGATCATGGCGCACGGCCCAGGGACCGGCGCCGGAACGGGCGACCTGCGGCCTGCAACCGCCTGCTCACCCGGCGGACAACGAGCGACTCGCGAGCCAAGATCGCCACGAGATCGGGGATTCCGCCCCCGTGAGGGCAGATAACCCAATATCGCACCGATCATGGCGCGGCCCAGGGACCGGCGCCGGAACGGGCGACCCGCGGGCGCGGATTCGGGCGACTCGCCCGCCAACGCCCTGGAAGGAGCGAAGATCGGCGCGAGATCGGGAATTCCGCCCTCGCGACGGCCGAAAGCCGGATCTCGCGCCGATCATGGGGGGTCGGCGACTCCGGGAGGGGTGGTGGCGCGGCGGCGGAGTTGTCCACAGCTTGTTCCGAACGGCCACGCGGACGGGGGTCGGTCGTCACGCTCGTGGCATGCCGATTCCGAACGCCGCAGACGCTCCGCTCCTGCTCACCGACGCCGACGTGCTCCGGCGCGTCACCGATCTGGTCGGCACCGCGGCCGTGGTCCGCCAACTCTGGGTGATGTTCGTCGACGGGGACTGCCGGCAGACTCCAGTCGTCATGCCGATCTCCGACCTTCCCGAGCACCCGGAGTCAGGCCCGCTCGACGGCCTCGCCGTCGTCCTGGCCGGGCTACGCGAGGAGCTCACGACCGATCTCGGTCCGGGATCGGTGATCCTCACGCTCGAACGCCGCGGCCCCGAGGCAGTGCTGCCCTCCGACCGCGAGTGGAGGCGTGCGCTGACGCTCACCTGCGAACGCGCGGAGATCGGGCTGCGCGGCCTCTTCCTCAGCACCGACGCCGGGGTGCGCCGCATCGCATGAGAGTGCCGCGTGCGACGGATCGGGGGACGGCGATCCGGGCCGCAGGGTGCAAGACTCGGTCGCATGGCTGCACCCGACCTGGCTCCCGTCCACCGCATCGTGCCGAAGGAGAACGGGCTCGCGAGCGTCTCCGTCGTGCGGGCCGACGGCACACCGCACTCGTCGCTGGTCAACGCGGGGGTGGTGAACCATCCGCTGACCGGTACGCCCGTCGTCGGGTACGTCACCTACGGCCCGGTGAAGCTGCGCAATCTGCGCGCCCGGCCGGCGACCTCGATCCTCTGGCGGGCCGGGTGGCAGTGGGCGGGCGCCGACGGGATGAGCGAGCTCATCGGTCCGGACGACCCCGTCGACGGCATCGACGCCGAGCGCCTGCGGCTGCTCCTGCGCGAGGTGTTCACCGGCGCGGGCGGCACGCACGACGACTGGGACACCTATGACCGCGTGATGCGCGAGGAGCGCCGGGTGGTCGTGCTGGTCGAGCCACAGCGCGTCTACGGCAACGCCTGACCCAGGCGCCCGTGGCGGGCTGATCAGGTGACCGCAGGCAACCCCAGCGACGCCACCAGGTCGCGCATGTCGGCCTCACCTATCTCAGCCCGTCGGCCGGCCTGGTCCGACCGGGCGAGCGCACGGGCCGCCTCCGCACCGGCGGCGACCAGCTGCTCGTCCGCGCCGACGGCACGAGCGACATCTCCGTCGAGGACCTCGCGGTGGCCGTACTCGACGAGGTGGAGCTCCCCCGGTACGTCCAGCGACGATTCACCGCCATCTACTGAGGTCCATCCGCCGGCCCGGTTCCGACCAGTCCGCGGATCCGCTCGGCCTGCGCCAGCTGGAAAGCCCGACCGCGCTCGAGGAAGTCGGCGATCACCGTGAGCTCGGCGACCGTGAAGCGCTGTAGCTCGTCGGTGCCGGCCTCCCCCACCGGCCCGTAGATCTCCTCCGCGCGCCGCCGGGCCGACGGCGTCAGCGCGACAACGGCGCGCCTGCGGTCGTCCGGATCGGGTTCGCGGGTGAGGTACTCACGGGCGGTGAGCCGCTGGATCGCTGTGGTGGCTGCGGCGGGGCTGAGCCCGACGGCGGCGGCGACCTGCCCTGCGGTCAGCGCGCCGTCCGCCACCGCGCCGAGGATGCGCAGGTCCGTGCGGTTGACGCCGAGCAGGTCGGCGGCCGCCGCGTCCACGGCGTCGGCTGCGTTCCCGAACCGTTCGGCGGCCCGAGCGGCACGCTCGACTGCCAATTGCTTCGACACTCGAAGGAGTCTAGCCTCGAGTCATCATTTCGACTGTCGAAGGAATTTTCATGGGTGCATCACAGCTACCGTCCTGGCTCCCCGTGGTGAACCGGCTCGTCAAGGCCCTCCAGCGGGCCGGCCTCCCGCTCGGGACGATCCACGTCCTGACCGTCCCGGGCCGGATCTCGGGGCGTCCGCGCGCCACCCCCGTCTCGCCGCTCGTGGTGAACGGGCGCCGATACGTCGTCGCGGGCCTGCCGCGATCCGACTGGGCCGGCAACGCCCGGGCGGCGGGCCGGGGCGAGCTCGCCCGCGGGCGACGGCGCGAGGACGTCGCGCTGACCGAGGTGACCGACCCGGACCTGCGCCGGGCGGTGATGCGGGCCTTTCCGACGGAGGTGCCCGGCGGGGTCGACTTCTTCGTCCGCCTCGGGCTCGTCGAGCGCGGCACCCCCGAGCAGTTCGCCGCGGCGGCCGATCAGGTGGCCGTCTTCGAGATCCGTCCACGCGCGGGGGTACGGACCTGACGGCCTCGCAGCCCGTCAGGTCTCCTCGCAGCCCGCCGGCACGCTGCGAGGACGCGCCACGTGCTGCGAGGTCGCCGGTCAGCCGCGGGTGAGCAGCGAGCGCGCGAAGAAGGCCAGGTTCGCCGGGCGCTCGCCCAGCCTCCGCATGAAGTAGCCGAACCACTCGGTGCCGTAGGGCAGGTACACGCGCACCCGCAGCCCCTCGGCCGCCAACTCGGACTGCGCGCGGGGCCGCACCCCGTAGAGCATCTGGAGCTCGTAGTCCGTCGCCGTGCGGCTGGTGCGCCCGGCCAGGAAGCGCGCGATCTCGACGAGCCGCGGGTCGTGGGTGGCCACCATCGGCAGGCCCTGCCCCGCCATCAGGATCTTCAGGCAGCGGACGTACGAGCGGTCGACCTCCGAGCGGCGCAGGAAGGCGACCGAGCCGGGCTCGTCGTAGGCGCCCTTGCACAGCCGCACCCGCGAGCCCGGTCCTGCGAGGTCGCGGCAGTCGCCCTCGGTGCGGCGCAGCTGGGCCTGGAGCACCGCGCCGACCCACGGGTGATCCACCCGCAGGTCACGGACGATTCCCAGCGTCGAGTCGATGGTGGTGTGGTCCTCCATGTCGACGGTGACGGTGGTGCCGGCCGCGGCGGCCGCCTCGCAGATCTGGCGCGCGGAGTCCAGCGCGATCTTGTCGGCGTCGACCGCGAGGCTCTGGCCCAGGGCGGAGAGCTTGACCGACACCTCCACGCGGTCGGCCAGGCCCTCCTCACGCAGCCGCCCCAGCAGCGTCCGGTAGGCGGCCACCGTCGCCTCGGCCTGCGCCCGGTCGGTGGTGTCCTCGCCGAGGTGGTCGACGGTCACGAGGCGGTCGGCCGTGATCCGGCGGGCCGCCTCGATCGCGTCGTCCGCGGTGGTGCCCGCCACGAACCGGTTGACCAGCGGGTCGAACGGGCCGGCCTCGACCGCGGCACGGACGGCCCGCGACCGCGCGGCGGCAAGCAGGGCGCTACGGAGCATGGGCAGGACCGTAGATCCGGCGCACGCAGGCCAGTCTTGTCCGATCGGATAAGGTTCGGGGGTAGCGCTCGTCTGAGCCGACATGGCTGCCGGAGCGACGAAGGGGCGATCGCCCGTGGACACCACCCTGCGGAAGGTTCTGGCCGCCGTCGGCGAACCGCTGGTCGACGTCGTGGAGTCACCCAAGGGGCTCGACGTGCCCGTCACGGGGCTCACGATCGTCGACCCCGACGACGAACCCGACCAGTACGCGGGGCAGCTCGTCCTGGTGATCGGCGCACGGGGCCGCGACGCCGTGGCGGCCGTGCGCACGGTGGCCCGCGGCCGCGCCGCCGCCGTCGCCGTCAAGGCCGGGGACGCCGTCGACGAGCTTCGGGCCGCAGCGTCAGCGGCGCGCGTCCCGCTGCTGGTGGTGCGTCCCGACGTCCGGTGGGAGCGGCTGGAGTCGCTGGCCAGGGACGTGCTGGACAGCGGGGGCGATCCTGCCGAGGACGGCCCGGGCGAGCTGTTCTCACTCGCCCAGACGGTGGCGCTGCTCACCCACGGCATCGTCAGCATCGAGGACACGGCCAGCCGGGTGCTCGCCTACTCGCGGTCCGACAGCGACGCCGCCCAGGTCGACGAGCTGCGCAGGCTGTCCATCCTGGGCTGGCAGGGCCCGCCCGACTACCTGCGCATGCTGCGCGAGTGGGGGGTGTTCGACCGGCTGCGCACCGGCGAGGAGGTGGTGCACGTCGACGAGCACGCCGACCTCGGCGTCCGACGCAGGCTCGCCGTCGGTATCCACGCAGGTCAACGGCAGCTGGGGACGATCTGGGTACAGGAGGGCGCCACACCGTTCGCCGAGCGCGCGGCCGACGTGCTGCTCGGCGCGGCACGCGTGGCGGCCGGGCACCTGATCCGCCGCCGCAGCCGGGAGACGCCGGGTGCGCGGTGGAGCCGCGAACTGGTGACCGGGCTGTTGGACGGCCGGACGGACCCTGGCCTGGTCGCCGGCGTGTTCGGACTGGCCGAGCGGACGACGGCGCTCGTGGTCGCCTTCGCCGTCCGCGACCGCGGGTCGTTGCCGGCCGGGGACCCTGCGACCCACGAACTCAGCCTGGCCGAGCTCACCGACGTCGTCTCGGTGCACGCCGCGACCTACCGCCGGGCCGCACTCACGGCGTCGGACGGGGCCCGCGTGTACGCCGTACTGCCGGACGCGCCGGGGGACCGCCCGGATCCCGCACTCCTGGCCATGTGCAGCGAGGTCGCGGCGATGACGCTGCGCCGCGCCGGTGTGCGCGTGCAGGCCGGGATCGGCTCGGCGGTGGCGGGGCTGGCCGGCGTGGCGACCTCACGGCGGGAGGCCGACCGGGTGCTCGACGCGATGCCGGACGGGCCCGGTGACCCGACCGTTGCCGCCTTCTCCGACCTGCGGGCCGAGGTGCTGCTCAACCAGACCCTCGCCCTGCTGGAGACGAGCCCCGACCTGCGCGATCCGGCGGTGACACTTCTGGCCGCCTACGACCGTGAGCACGGCAGCGACCTCGTCGGCTCGGTGCTCGCGTGGCTCGACGCGATGGGGGACGTTCGCGTGGCCGCGGAACGGCTCACCGTGCATCCCAACACGCTGCGGTACCGGGTGCGCCGGGCGGTGGCCGTGGGCGGACTGCGCCTCGACGAGCCCCGTGCACGGTTGATGCACCACCTGCAGCTGCTCGCGGCAGTCCGGGCCGACGGCATGCGCGCAGACTTGTTCGACCGGACAAGAGTGGATGCGCATCGTCGTCCGCCTGAATGAACCGCCGGGCGGCGCACCTTCCTAGGGTTCTGGGCACCTGACCCCGGGGAGGCTTCGCCATGGACGCGATCACCAGCACGCCGCCGCCGCGCAACGAGCCCGTGCGCGACTACGCACCCCGCTCGCCCGAGCGCGCGAGCCTGCAGGCCGCGCTCGCCGAGCTGGGCGGGCAGCACCACGAGCTGACCGTCACGGTCGACGGCCGCCGGCACATGCCCGGTGGTCCCCGGATCGATGTCGTCGCCCCGCACGACCACGGGCACGTACTGGGGACCTACGCCAATGCCGGTCACGAGGACGCGAAGGCCGCGGTCGAGGCGGCACTGCGGGCGGCGCCGGTGTGGCGCGCGATGCCCTTCGACGAGCGCGCAGCCGTGGTGCTGCGGGCCGCCGACCTGCTCTCGGGCCCGTGGCGGGACCGGATGAACGCCGCCACGATGCTGGGCCAGTCGAAGACCGCGATCCAAGCGGAGATCGACTCCGCGTGCGAGCTCGCGGACTTCTGGCGCTTCAACGTGCACTTCGCGCGTCAGATCCACCAGAACCAGCCGAACAGCGGCGCGGGCGTGTGGAACCGCATGGACTACCGCCCGCTCGAAGGCTTCGTCTACGCGATCACGCCGTTCAACTTCACCGCGATCGCCGGCAACCTGCCCACCGCACCCGCGCTCATGGGCAACACCGTGATCTGGAAGCCCTCCCCCACCCAGGGGCTCGCGGCGCACATGACGATGCGACTGCTCGAGGAGGCGGGGCTGCCGCCCGGTGTGATCAACCTGCTCACCGGCGACGGGCGGGAGATCTCCGAGGTGCTGCTCGCCGACCGTGCGCTCGCGGGCATCCATTTCACCGGTTCGACGGCCACCTTCCAGTACCTGTGGCAGCAGGTCGGCGCGAACATCGGTTCCTACGCCACCTACCCGCGCGTGGTCGGGGAGACGGGCGGCAAGGACTTCGTGGTCGCCCACCCCTCGGCCGACGTCGACGTGCTGCGCACCGCGCTCGTCCGGGGCGCCTTCGAGTACCAGGGGCAGAAGTGCTCGGCCGCCTCACGCGCGTTCGTCCCGCGGTCGGTCTGGTCCCGCCTGCGCGACGACCTCGTCGACGAGGTGGAGGCGCTCCCGATGGGCGACGTCACCGACTTCCGCAACTTCCTCGGCGCGGTGATCGACCGCCGGGCCTTCGACAAGGTGACGGCGGCACAGCGCGCGGCCCACGACGACCCGTCGGTGGAGGTCGTGGCGGGAGGCACGGCCGACGACTCGACCGGGTACTTCGTCCGGCCGACGGTGATGGTCGGCTCCGACCCCGACCACGAGATGTTTTGCACGGAGTACTTCGGGCCGTTGCTCGCCGTGCACGTGTACGACGACGGGGATTTCGACCAGGTGCTGACGCACGTCGACCGTGGTGCGCCCTACGGGCTCACGGGCGCGGTGATCGCCCGGGACCGGGCCGCGGTCGCCCGCGCGAGCGAGACGCTCAGGTTTGCCGCAGGCAACTTCTACATCAACGACAAGCCAACGGGCGCCGTTGTCGGCCAGCAGCCTTTTGGCGGCGGCCGCGCATCGGGCACAAACGACAAAGCGGGCTCGATCTACAACCTCCTGCGCTGGGTGAGCCCGCGCACGATCAAGGAGACATTCGTCCCGCCGACGGCCACGGGCTATCCCCACCAGGGATAACTAGCCGGATGACCCTCCGGAACATCCCCGAAGGCCCATGTGTTTAGCATGGGACAAGTAATTATTCGGGGCCGGCGGGAGTGGTCGAGTGACAGCGGCAGTGGCGGAGCGCGGACCGGAATCGGGAGGACCGGCGCGCGCAGAGGAGCCGGATTCCAACTACAAGTGGATCGCCATCTCCAACACAACCCTTGGGTTGCTGATGGCGACGATCAACTCCTCCATCGTCCTGATCGCGCTGCCCGACATCTTCCGGGGCATCGGCCTCGACCCGCTGGCGCCCACCAACACCAGCTACCTGCTGTGGATGATCATGGGCTTCCTGGTCGTCACGGCGGTGCTGGTCGTCGGGTTCGGCCGCCTCGGGGACATGTACGGCCGCGTCAAGATGTACACCCTCGGCTTCGCGATCTTCACCGTCGCGTCCGTGCTGCTCGCCATCACCTGGCAGAGCGGTGGCGCAGGCGCGATGTGGTTGATCGGCTGGCGCGTCATCCAGGGCATCGGCGGCGCGTTCCTCTTCGCGAACTCCAGCGCGATCCTCACCGACGCGTTCCCCGTGCACCAGCGCGGCATGGCGCTCGGCATCAACGGCGTCGCGGCGATCGCGGGCTCGTTCATCGGCCTCGTGCTCGGCGGCGTGCTCGCGCCGGTGAACTGGCACCTCGTGTTCATCGTCTCGATCCCGTTCGGGATCTTCGGCACGGTCTGGGCCTACCTCAAGCTGCGCGACACCGGCCAGCGCAATCCGGCCCGGATGGACTGGTGGGGCAACATCACCTTCGCCGTCGGGCTCATCGCGCTGCTGGTCGGCATCACCTACGGCATCCAGCCTTACGGCAGCCACATCATGGGCTGGACCAGTCCACTGGTGCTCAGCTGCATCATCGGCGGCATCGTGGTGCTGGGGATCTTCGCGTTCATCGAGACGCGGGTGGCGAGCCCCCTCTTCACGCTGTCGCTCTTCGCGATTCGGCCGTTCACCCTCGGCAACAGCGCCAGCTTCCTCGCCGCGCTCGGCCGGGGTGGCCTGCAGTTCATCCTGATCATCTGGTTGCAGGGCATCTGGCTGCCGCTGCACGGCTACAGCTTCGAGCAGACCCCGCTGTGGGCGGGCATCTACATGCTGCCCCTGACCGTCGGCTTCCTCATCGCGGCGCCGGTGTCGGGTGTGCTCGCCGACCGCATGGGCGGACGCGGACTCGCCACCGCGGGCATGCTCATCTCCGGCCTGAGCTTCGTGCTGCTGGAGATTCTGCCGATCAACTTCTCCTACGTGGCGTTCGCCGCCATCCTGCTGGTCAACGGCGTGGGTATGGGCCTGTTCACGTCACCGAACCGGGCCGACGTCATGAACAGCCTGCCCGCCAGTTCGCGCGGCGCCGGCGCCGGGATGACCGCGACGTTCCAGAACTCGGCCACGGTGCTGTCCATCGGCCTGTTCTTCGGCCTCATGATCGCGGGGCTCTCCCAGCACCTTCCGACGGTGCTGGAGCAGGGCCTGCTGCAGCACGGGGTGCCCGCGGACGACGCGAGCCGGGTCGCCGCGCTGCCTCCGGTCGCCGTGCTGTTCGCCGCGTTCCTCGGCTACAACCCCGTGCAGCAACTCCTCGGCGACGTCCTGCCCACGCTGCCGCCCGACCAGGCTTCGTTCCTCACGGGTCGCAGCTTCTTCCCGGAGCTCATCTCCGGGCCGTTCCAGGATGGCCTCACCGTGGCCTTCTGGTTCGCGATCGCCGCGAGCGTCCTCGCCGCCGTGGCCTCGTGGTTCATCGGCGCGCGGCGCTCGACGGAGACCACCTCGGTCGGAGCGGAGCTCGCCTCCGTCGCGGGTGAGGCGGGGATCGGCCCGTCCGAGCTCGTGGAGGACTTCCCGACCGAGCCGCGGCACCTGGCCGCACCGCGGGTACTGACACCGGCGGTGGGCGAGATTCTCGGCGACGTCCGCACGGCCGCGGGTAGCGCCGTCCCCGACGGCGTCGTCACGCTGACCGATGCGAACGGACGCCAGGTGGCGCGTTCGGGCGTCGACCAGGACGGCCGGTTCTCCGTGCAGGGGCTCTCACCCGGTGCCTACATGGCCGTGGCCACGTCACCCGGCTTCCGCCCGGACGTCACGGCGCTCGTGATCAACGGTGCGGGCGCCGTGCACCACTTCGCCCTGCGCGGTGACGGCACCGTCACCGGGACCGTGCGCGCGGCCCGCCACGGCGCCCCTCTCGCCGACGCGATGACCCTCGCCACCGACGCGACGGGCCGGGTCGTGGGCAGTACCCGCACCGGCCCCGACGGCACGTTCACGCTGGCCGGGCTGCCCGCCGGCCGGACCACGGTGACCGCGAGCCTCCCGGGTCACGCCCCGGGCGCAGCAGCGGTGCAGGTGAGCGCGGACGTTCCGACGGTGGTCGAGGTGCTGCTGCAGTCCACGGTCGCCGCGCTCAGCGGCCGGGTGACCGGGGCCGGAGGAGCGCCCCAGCCGTTCGCGACGGTGGCCGTCACCCGTGCCGACGGCGAGACCGTCGCCGCTGCCACGACCGGTCCGGACGGAACGTTCGAGATCGTCGGGCTGGAGCCGGGCGACTACACGGTGGTCGCCACCGCGCAGAACGCGGCACGGGTGCAAGTGCCCGCGGGCGAGCAGTGCAGGGTCGACCTGAACCTCGGCGGCAACAACGGCGCGTCCGTCGACGCCGGCTCAGCCGTTCGCGTTCAGTAGCGTCAGCACGTCCCCGGCCACCGCGAGGCCGCGCTCCAGCGCGGACCGCGGTGGTTCGGCGTATCCGAGGACGATTCCCGCCCGTCCCGGGTCCCCGGCGTGATGGCGGGCCAGCCCGTCGAGCGTGACGCCCCTGGCCGCCGCCGCGTCGATCACGGCACGTTCCGCCGCAATGTCCGGGAGCGGGACGACGACGTGGGCGCCTGCGGCGTCGCCCTCCACGACGTGGCCGGCGCTGCGCACCGCGGCCGCAACGGCTGCCCGTCGCTGCGACAGCTCGCGGCGCAGGCGCCGCAGGTGCCGGGCCAGGTCACCGTGCGCGGCGAGAGCCACGAACACGCGCTGCCCGGCAGGGGCGGGCCGGGTGCCCGTGTGACCGCGCAGGTCGAGGACGGCGGAGCGCACGGCAGGAGGTGCCACCAGCCAGCCCGCGCCAAGTGTCGGGGTCAGCAACTTGCTCGCCGTGCCAAGGTGGGCCACGACGTCCGGGCCGAGCGCGGCGAGCAGCGGTAGCGGGGCGACGTCGTAACGCAGTTCGCCGTCGTAGTCGTCCTCGATCACGAGGAACCCCTCGGCCCGGGCCCGCTCGACGAGCGCCATCCGGCGGGTAGCCGAGAGCCGCGCCCCGAGCGGGAACTGGTGGGCCGGGGTGCAGTAGACGCCCGCGAGCCCGGTCGGGAGAGCCTCGACCACCAGCCCCGCGGCGTCGACCGGCACCGGCGTCACCACGAGCCCTGCCGTCCGAAGTGCGGCGACCGCGCGTTGGTACCCCGGCTCCTCGACGGCGACCCGCGAGCCGGGAGCCAGCGTGCGCGCCAGCTCGGCGACCGCCGCTGTGCTGCCGCCGGTGGCGAGCACCTGCGCCGGGTCGACCGCGAGCCCCCGGTGGCGCAGCAGGTGCTCCACCACGGCGGCCCGGAACGCCGGCACGCCGACGGGCTCCGCAGCCGCGTCCGGTGGCGGATCGGCCGCCGCGCGCCAGGCACGTCGCCACGCGGCGCGGTCGAGCACCTCGAGACACGGGGCGCCCGGCCACAGGGAGATCGGCCGCGGCTTGCGCTCCCTGCCCGGTCGGGACGGAGCCGCCGGCCGGGCAGGGCCGGGAGGACCGGCGGGCGCCCCGACCACGAACGTGCCCGCTCCGCGGCGTCCCACGGCCCAGCCCTCGGCGAGCAGCTGGTCGTAGGCCGCGGCGGTGACCGTGCGGCTCACCCCGAGGGTGGCGGCCAACTCGCGGGTCGACGGCAGCCGGTCCCCTGCCCGCAGGCTGCCGCCCGCCGTGACCGCCCGCAGCGCGTCGGCGAGCTGCACGGCGAGTGGCCGGTCGGCGTTCCGGTCGAGGGCCAGCGGCGGCAGCTCCATGAGTGGCCTTTCGAACGGGGACAGGATTGGCCCTGCCACGATGCCACTTCCCGGCCCACGATGGGTCTGTGAGCCTCTCTCCCACCCTCCGCAGCACCGTCACCCGCCTACGCGAGCGGGCCCGCACGAGCCGGGACGACCTGTACGCCGTGCTCGATGCGGGGCTGGTGTGCCACCTCGGGCTGGTCCGCGACGGCGCCCCGGTGGTGCTGCCCACCGGTTACGGACGGATCGGGGACACCGTCTACGTGCACGGGTCCACCGGGGCCGGCTACCTGCGGATGGCCGACGGCGCGCCGGTCTGCCTGACGGTGACCCACCTCGACGGGATCGTCTACGCCCGCTCGGTGTTCCACCACTCGATGAACTACCGCAGCGCCGTCGTGCACGGCACGGCCCGGGCCGTGACCGACCCCGCCGAACGGCTCGACGCACTGCGAGCGATCGTCGAGCAGCTCTCGCCCGGCTCGTGGGAGCACGCACGGCAGCCGACCACCCGCGAGCTCGCCGCCACCGCGGTGTTCGGCATCGACCTGACGGAGGCGAGCGTCAAGGTGCGCACCGGCCCCCCCGGCGACGACGACGGCGACATCGAGGAGGGCGGCCGGTGGGCCGGCGTATTGCCGGTGCGCACGGTCTTCGGACCGCCGACCCCCTGCCCGACGCTCCCACCCACCGCCGCTGCGCCAGCACACGTAGGCGAGAGAACGCTGGTTGTGGATCCGTAGTGCTGTCGAGACGGGGTATTTGACAGCACTACGGCTCCGGAACGGTGAGCCGTGATCGGCGTGACGTAATCTCGGCCCGCGTGGACGTCCCCCGCCCCTATCCCGACGCCGAGCGGCTGGACCTCGTCGAGGACCTGCACGGGTATCGGGTTGCTGATCCCTACCGCTGGCTGGAAGACCCCGAGGATCCCCGCACCCGCACCTGGTCAGCCGCGCAGGACGGGCTGACCAGACAGCACCTCGACGCCCTCCCCGGCCGCGACGGCCTCGCCGCGACGCTCACCGACCTACTCTCCGCCGGGTCGGTGTCGGCGCCGCAGTGGCGTGCCGGCCGGTCGTTCTTCACGCGACGCGAGCCCGGCCAGGAACACGCCGTGCTCCACGTCCGCGATACGGACGGCACCGAGCGGGTGTTGCTCGACCCGACCGCTGTCGACCCCACCGGCCTCACCACCCTCGACGCCTGGGTGCCCGACCTCGAGGGCCGCCGGCTGGCCTACCAGCTCTCCAGCGGCGGCGACGAGTACTCCGTACTGCACGTGCTCGACGTCGAGAGTCGCGAGGAGGTCGAGCCCCCGATCGACCGCTGCCGCTACTCGGACGTGGCCTGGCTACCGGGCGGCAGCGAGTTCGTCTTCGTCCGGATGGTGGAGGAGGACGAGGCGCCCGACGGCGAGCAGGCCTTCCACCGGCGCGTGTGGCGTCACCGCGTGGGCACGCCCACGGAGGACGACGAGCTCGTCGACGGTCCGGGGCTCTATGACGAGCACACCTACTACGGGGTGCGCGTCTCCCGCGACGGGGCGTGGCTCGTCGTCACCGGCAACGTCGGCACGGCGCGCCGCGACAGCGTCTGGATCGCGGAGCTCGGCGAGAAGACCGGGCCCCTCACGCCGTTGCTCACCCAGGACGACGACGTGCAGTGCAACGCCTGGGTCGAGCGCGACGGGCTGCTGTACCTGCACACCACGGACGGCGCGCCGCGCTGGCGGCTCGCCGTCACCGATCCGCGCACCCCCGGCCGCGAGCACTGGCGAGAGCTGGTCGGCGAGGACGCCGGTTCGGTGCTGCAGGCGGTGCGGCGGCTGGAGCCTGCTCCCGGCACCGACGGCGAACCGTTGCTGGTGCTGGCCAGGGCCCGGCACGCGGTGGCCGAGCTGGCCCTGCACACGGCCGCTGACGGGGCACCGGTTCGCACCGTGCCGCTTCCCGGCACCGGATCGCTCACCGGGCTGTCCGTCTCCGACCGCGACACGCCGGAGCAGGCGGGACGCGTCTGGCTCGGCTGGACCGACCTCGTCACCCCGCCACAGGTGCACCGGTTCGATCTCGCCACCGGCGAGACCACGCTCGAGGCCACCGCACCCGGCGCGGTCACCGTGCCCGCGGTCCGCACGGAGCACCGCACGTTCACCTCGGCGGACGGCACCACCGTGCGGATGTTCGTGATCGCGCCGGATGGACCCACCCGCGCGCGGCCGGCGCTCGTCACGGGCTACGGCGGGTTCGGGATCAGCCGCGAGCCCGCCTACACGGCGCAGGCCCTGGCCTGGGTGGCGGCCGGTGGTGTCTACGCGCTGGTCTCGCTGCGCGGCGGTGGCGAGGAGGGCGAGGACTGGCATCTCGCCGGCAACCGGGCCAACAAGCAGAACGTGTTCGACGACCTCCACGCCGCGGCCGCCGCCCTGATCGACGCGGGCGACACCACGGCAGGATCGCTCGCGATCATGGGCGGCTCCAACGGCGGGCTGCTCGTCGGGGCAGCGCTCACCCAGCGACCGGAGCTCTACCGGGCCGTGGTCTGCTCGGCCCCGCTGCTGGACATGGTGCGCTACGAGGAGTTCTCGCTCGGCCGCACCTGGAACGACGAGTACGGCACGGCCGCCGACCCCCAGGAGCTGCGCTGGCTGCTGTCCTACTCGCCCTACCACCACGTCCAGGCGGGCGTCGCGTACCCGGCGGTGCTGTTCACGGTGTTCGATTCCGACACCAGGGTGGACCCACTGCACGCGCGCAAGATGTGCGCCGCCCTGCAACACGACACCACCGGCGACCCGCTCGAACGGCCCGTCCTGCTCCGCCGCGAGACCGACGTCGGTCACGGCGCCCGGTCCGTCTCACGCACCGTTGCGCTCGCGACCGACCAGTTGGCGTTCCTGGCCGCGCACACCGGGTTGGAGCTCTCGTGACCGTGCTCGCGACGATCCCCGGCAGCCCCCTCGCCGAGTCCTTCCTCCCCGTGCGCCCGGCCTGCGCCGACGACGCAGGCTCGCTGTGCGCAGCGATCTACCAGCTGACCAACAACGACTTCCTGGCCCGCTCCGCCGACGCGATCATCACGGGCACACTGCACGTCGCGCTGATCGTGTTGCTCGCGTGCGCGGCCCGGTTCCTCATCCACCGAGCCATCAACCAGATCGTCGACGGCGCCACCAGCTCCCGGCTCACCCGGCTCGTCGGCCGGGCTCCACGGTTCCGCGCCCCGCGGTTCCGCGCGCCGGCCGCCGGCGGCAACGGCAACGGCAGCGCTCCGGTGTCACAACGGCGGGCGCAGCGGGCCCGCACGATCGGATCGGTGCTGCGCTCGCTCAGCTCCGTGGTGATCCTGCTGATCGGCTCGGTGATGGTGCTGGCCGAGTTCGGCGTGGCGCTGGGCCCGATCCTCGCCTCGGCCGGCATCGTCGGCGTCGCGGTCGGCTTCGGCGCGCAGAACCTCGTCCGGGACTTCCTCTCGGGCATGTTCATGCTGCTCGAGGACCAGTACGGCGTCGGTGACATCGTCGACCTCGGCGAGGCGAGCGGCGTGGTGGAGTCCGTGGGGCTGCGCATCACCACGGTCCGCGACGTCAACGGCACGGTCTGGTACGTCCGCAACGGCGAGATCCTCCGGGTCGGCAACAAGAGCCAGGGCTACGCTGTCGCCGTCGTGGACCTGCCGCTCGCGCACAGTGCTGTCATCGCCGAGGCCACCGAGATCGTCGCGACCACCGCCCAGTCGCGGGTTGCGGAGAAGGACGTGGCCGAGTCCGTGCTGGAAGCGCCGGACGTGCTGGGCGTCGAGAAGGTCGGGCCGGAGGGTGTGACACTGCGGATGACGGTGAAGGTCAAGCCTGGCCAGCAGTTCGCCGTGCAGCGGGCCCTGAACGCGGCGATCACGGACGCCCTCGACGACGCCGGCGTACCCCGCCCCGGCGTGATCCCCGCACCCACGACGTTCCGTCCGTCGGTGCCGTGAAACGCGGCTCCCGGAAGCGGAGGATGATGGACGCGTGACCGATCCCCAGAACTTCTACGCCGAAGTCGGCGGAGCACCGGTCTTCGACAAGATCGTGTCTCGTTTCTACGAGCAGGTCCGCGAGGACGAGGTGCTCCGCCCGCTCTACCCCGAGGACGACCTCGACGGAGCCGAGGTCCGGCTGCGCATGTTCCTCGAGCAGTACTGGGGCGGTCCGCGCACCTACTCCGAGCAACGCGGGCACCCGCGGCTGCGGATGCGGCACGCGCCGTTCCGCGTCGGCCCGATCCAGCGGGACGCCTGGCTGCGCTGCATGCGGATCGCCGTCGACGAGGCCGGGCTGGAGGAGCAACACCGCGCGCAACTGTGGCAGTACCTGACCTACGCCGCCGCGAGCATGGTCAACAGCGACTTCTGACGACCGGCCGGGGCAGTACAACCCTCTGATCAGCACGGGTTTGGCAAGATCTCGTCCGTGCAATGGTGGCAGAACGCCGTCGTCTACCAGGTGTACGTGCGGTCGTTCTCGGACTCCGACGGCGACGGCGTGGGCGACCTCGAGGGCGTCCGGTCGCGGCTGGGCTACCTGGAACTGCTGGGCGTCGACGCCCTGTGGCTCACGCCGTTCTTCACCTCGCCGATGGCCGACCACGGCTACGACGTCGCCGACCCGCGGAGCGTCGACCCCGTCTTCGGCGACCTGCGCACGTTCGACGCGCTCGTCACCGATGCCCACGAGCACGGCCTGCGCGTCGCGATCGACCTGGTACCCAACCACACCTCCACCGAGCACGAATGGTTCCGTGCGGCGCTGGACTCCGTGCCGGGCAGCCCGGAGCGGGCGCGCTACCACTTCCGCCGGGGCCGTGGCGAGGAGGGCGAGCTACCGCCGAACAACTGGACGAGCATGTTCGGCGGCCCGGCCTGGACACGCGCGCTCGACCTGGATGCCGCAGGCGAGTGGGCTCCCGGCGGCTGGTACCTGCACCTTCTCTCACCCGACCAGCCCGACCTGAACTGGACCAACCCCGAGGTGTGGGCCGACCTGGAGAAGACGCTGCGCTTCTGGCTGGACCGGGGGATCGACGGCTTCCGCGTCCACATGGCTCACGGCATGAGCAAGCCGGACGGACTGCCCGACAATCGGGGCGGCGACGAGGCTGCCGCAGCGGGATGGCTGGCGCCGATCGACGGCGACCCGCGCTTCGACCACGACGGCGTCCACGACGTGCACCGGATGATCCGTGCGGTGCTCGACCACTATCCCGGGCGCACGGCGATCGGCGAGATCACGGTGGGCGACGACGAGCGCTTCGCGCGCTACGTGCGTTCCGACGAGTTGCATCTCGGCTTCAACTTCCGGCTCCTGCGGGCGCCTTTCGACGCCCACGCCGTGCGGGAGGCCATCGAGCACTCGCTCGCCGCGGTGAAGTGGGCGGGCGCCCCACCGACCTGGACGCTGTCGAACCACGACGCGCCCCGTCCCGCCAGCCGCTACGGCGGGGGCGCGCTCGGCCGCGCGAGGGCGCGGGCGATGACGCTGGTCGAGCTCGCGCTGCCCGGCGCGGTCTGCCTCTACAACGGCGAGGAGCTCGGCCTGCCCGACGCCGAACTGCCCGACGCCGAACTGCAGGACCCGATCTGGGAACTCTCCGGCCACGCCGAACGCGGACGCGACAGCTGCCGCGTGCCGATGCCGTGGGAAGGCGACGCGCCCGGCTACGGCTTCACCAGCGGCCAGCCGTGGTTGCCGATGCCGCCGGAGTACGGCGAGCTCACCGTGGCCGGCCAGCTCGAGGACACCACTTCCACGCTGTCGCTGATCCGCCGGGCCGTGGAGCTGCGCAAAACGCATCCGGCCTTCAAAGGCGACGGCGTCGAGTGGTTCGGGGCACCGAGCGGCTGCCTGGCGTTCCGCCGCGCCGGTTCCACCCTGGTGTGCGCCCTCAACGCCTCCACCGACGCCGTCCCGCTCCCACCGGGCGATCTCCTGCTGGCCAGCGGCAAATTGAACGGCAATCTCCTCCCACCGGACACTGCGGCCTGGCTGGCCTGACGCCGCGTAGAGGGTGCGGGACGGCCGCCGGTCCGCCCCCATGCCGGCTCTCGAGATGCAGTGACAGCGTCCTAGAAGGTGTCGAACCCGAGCGCGGCCCGGAACCGGTTCTTGATGTGGACTCCGTCGCGCGCCGGCAGGGCCCGGGGCGGCTCATCCGTGTCGATGAGGACCTGGGTGAAGGTAGGGCCGCGCCGAGCGGCGATCCGCTCGGCCACCCCGTTCGTGCCGTCCTGGCGGTCGACGCGCACCGAGTCGGCGATGCCGAACCCCCGGGCCACCGCCGACAGATCAGTGCCGAGGCCGGTGTGGCTCGGCTGCATCCCGGTCTCGCCGTAGTGCCCGTTGTCCAGCACCACGACGTTGAGGTTCGCCGGCTGCTGAACGCCGACCGAACCGAGCGCGCCGATGCCCATCAGCTGCTCGCCGTCACCGGTCAGCACGACGACCGGCACGTTCCGCTGAGCAAGCGCGAGCCCGAGACCCACCGGCACGGCGGCCCCCATCGCCCCCCAGAGATAGAAGTTGCGATCGCGGTCGCCCGCGGCGAACAGGTCGTAGGACGGGGACCCGAGCCCGGTCACGAACAGCGTGTCGGCCGGGACGGCCGCGACCAGGGCGGCGACGAATGCCCGCCGGTCGATCCGGGTCCGCGCGACGGTCGTCATCAGTTGCGCTCCCACTTCTTGCGTCCGATCAGGCTCTGGCTCAGCAACACCGCGTTGCGCTCGCCGGCGAGGAAGGTCGACTCCAGCGCGGCGCCGACGATCTCCCCGACCTCGTCGGGGCGCTCGGCCCGGTGGACGTTGATGCCCATCAACTCCAGGACGCCCTGCGTGCGCCGCCCCATCGGCCCCTGCCACGGATTGAACTCCGCGTACTCACCGCGCATCGTCACCAGCGTCAGGAAGGGGAAACGGCAGCTGTCGAGCAGCGAGAACATGTTCACGCAGTTGCCGACGCCGCTGCTCTGCATCAGCAGCGCGGCCCGCTGCCCACCCAGCCAGGCCCCGGCGACCACGCCGACGCCCTCCTCCTCCGTCGTGAGCACGACGTCGGTGATGTCCGGGTCGCTGCGCGCCGCGCTGAGCGCGTACGAGTGGCCCGCGTCCGGCACGAACGCGATCTGCCTGATCCCGCCCTGCTTGAGGACGTCGAACACGTCCTTCTGCCACGAGTGGTCGACGGTCTCCATGCGGCTCCTCTGATGTTGCGTTGTCGAACTGCCCAGCACGGGAGTACTCCAGCAGTGGGCACCGACGCCAGCGCGAGCGTCAGTGCCCGGGAGCTCAGCCGTCGAAGGTGCCGGTCTCCACCGGCGCGAAGTCGCCGCCCTGCACCGCGTAGACGGTGAGCACCTTGTTGGTGGTGTCGCCGAACTCGTCGAACGACACGTGGCCGGTGGCGCCGTCGAAGTTCGTCTGCTGCACCGCGTCGATCAGCTCCTGCCGACGGGAACTGGTGAAGTCGCCTCTGCTGACGACCTTTGCCAGCGCAGCGATCACCGTGTTGGCCGAGTCGTAGGACAGCGCCCCGTAGACGCTCTCCGGCTCCGCGTACCCCGCCGCCGCGTACTGGTTCAGGAACGACCTGGCGCTGGGCACGCTCCGTGCCGGTGCGCCGATGCTGGTGGCCAGGTCGCCCTGCCGACCGCCGAGAGCGATGTACTGCTTGTCGTTGACGGCGTCGCCGCCCATCAGCGGAATCGCCAGCCCGGCATCGGCCAACTGCTTCGACAACGGCCCGGCCACCGGATACTCACCGCCGTAGAACACCACATCCGGGTTCGTCGGACGAATCCTGGCGATCACACCGGAGAAGTCGGTGTCGTGCTCGCCCACCCTTTCCCGGGCGACCACCTCGGCGCCCAGCTGCTGCACCTCCGGCACGAATGTCTGCGTCAGCCCCACACCGTAGGTCTTGCCGTCATCGATCACGGCAATCCGCTTCTTGCCCGCTTTCTGCACCAGATACTGCGCACCGAACGGACCCTGTAGCAGATCCGTCGTCGCCAACCGGAAGTATGTCGGGAACTGCCGCTTCGGCGCTGCCGCATCCGGACCCAGCGTCAACGTCGGACTGGTGTTCGCGGGCGAGATCTCCACGATGTTCTCCCGCGCCAGGATCGGAGCGGCCGTCTGCGCCGTCGACGAGTTGGCGGTTCCCAACACCGCAGCAACGTTCGGATCCGACGCCAGGGTCGTGGCCGCCTGGGCCGCCACCTGCGGAACCGACTGGTCATCCTCCGGCTGGAGCGCCAACCGATACCCCGGTACGGCGCATTTGTCGTTCGCCTGCCGGATCGCGAGGTCTGCTGCGTTCCTCATACCCAACCCGGTCGCCGATACGCCACCGGAGAGCGGCACGATCATGCCGATGACCAGTGTTCCTTTGCTGGTGCCGCACGAGTCGCCGGAATCCTCGTCGCCCGACTGGTTCGTACCGCACGCCGTAATCAGTATCACTCCGGCCAGAGCTGTGCCGGTCCAGGCGAACACACGTTTTCGAATCATTTTCGCTATCTTCCCCTCTCGGTGCACAACACGAGCGGTCTTCGCTGCGCGCGGCGATGTCGCCCTGTTGGAGCCGCAGCAATGCATTTTCGACGCGAATAGCTCCACGACGCGAACGACGTTGTCGTACTGCTCACGTGCAGGATCCGGTTGACCGTAAGGACGGTCAGGAGGCGACCAGTGCCGCCAGGCGGGCGACACCTTCTGTCAGATCGGAGAGCTCGGCGCTGCTGAAGGACAGCCGCAGGTACTGGCGGAAGCGCCCGGCAGCATCGAAGAGCGGGCCGGGGACGTAGACGACACCCGCTGCCACGGCACGGTCTGCGAGTGCGGTGGTGTCGACCGCCTCCGGTGCGGACAGCCAGGTGAAGAACCCGCCGGCCGGAACCGTCCAGGTGACACCGGGAGGCATGCGCTCTTCGAGAGCACCGAGCATCGTGGCGCAGCGGTGGGCGTAGGTCTGCCGCAGCCGCACCAGATGCCGTTCGAGTTCGCCGCTACGGATCATCTCCGCGGCCAGTTGCTGCCCGAGCGCACCCGCGCACTGGTCGGTGTTCTGCTTCGCGGCGACCATCGCGTCGACCACCGACGGCGGCCCCGCCGCCCACCCCAGACGTACCCCGGGGAAGAAGATCTTCGAGAACGTGCCGATCTGCACCACGACGTCCGGAGCCAGCGACCAGAGACTGTCCTCCCGGGCACCGCTGAACGACAGGTCCCGGTACGCGACGTCCTCGACGACGAGGACCCCGTACCGCCGGGTCAGCTCCACGAGCTCGCGGCGCCGCCGGGCGGACATGCTGATCCCGGCCGGATTGTGGTGATCGGGGATCGTGTAGAGCAGCTTCGGCCGGATTCCGGTGCCCAGCAACGCGGCGAGAGCGTCCACGTCGAGACCGTCCCCATCCATCGGCACGGTCCGGATATCAGCGTGTTGACCGCGAAACGCCATGATGGCGCCGAGATAGGTCGGAGCCTCGACGACCACGGCGTCACCGGGCTCGATGAAGGACCGGGACAGCAGCCCGAGCGCGTCGATGCCGCCGCTGGTGACCATCAGCTCGTCATCACCGGGCCGCCGGTCGCCGGTGGTCTCCCGCCAGCCGGCGATCGCATCGCGGACGCCTGCCAGACCCCGGGTCGGCGCGTACTGCATCGCGCTCACCGGATCGATCCTCATGAGATGCGCGGTGACGGCAGCGACGCGGGCTGCGGGAAACATCGCTGGATCCGGCAGGCCTCCCGACAGCTTGATCACCCCGTGCATCTGCGACTGCGCCATGATCGCCGCGATCGCCCCGCCGCTGGGCCCGCCGACGGGCACCGCCAGCCTGCGGGACCAATCCGGAGCGTTCTGCGTCAGCGCCATCTCTCCTCCTCGGCCCAGTCGGGGCTCATCGGGTGGTCGGTCGGACGAGCAGCGGCGCCGGAGCTGTTCGACACAGGGCCATTCGTTGAGCAACGATGCAAGGTGCCGAACGAGAGGGTCAACTGTTCCCCTCTGGACTGCGCAAATGGGTCAACTCGCAGGTCCAGACCGGCCGTGAGGTGAGCAATATGGTGAACACGAACCGGGTGGCGTTGGACCGGCTCGACGTCGAACTGCTCGGCATCCTCACGCGAGACGCGCGGGTCGGTGTCGTCGAGCTCGCGTCGAAACTGGGCGTCGCGCGCAACACCGTGCAATCCCGGCTGCGCCGCATGGAGGCCGAAGGGCTCCTTCACGGGTACCGGCTGGACGTGGACCTCGAGCAGGCGGGGGCCTCGGTGCTCGCGTTCATGGCCGTCGAGCTGGTGCAGGGGCGGCAGCGACATGTCATCAGGGAGATGTCCGCGCTGCCCGAGGTGTTGGAGATCAACACCACCACGGGACGGGAGGATCTCCTCGTTCGGCTGGCCACCGAGTCGCACGCCAGCCTGCAGGAACTGATCGAACGGCTGCTCTCGATCTCCGGCGTGACCCGAGCGACCACCTCGCTCGCCCTGTCGAACCCGCTTCCCTATCGCGTTCAACCGCTGCTGGAGAAGATCACGGAGGGCGCGGGATGGGGCCGGTCGACGCCACCACCGCGACCCGAGTGACGCACCGTGCGGCGTCAGGCCAGCAGCAGAGGCAGCGTCGTGACGCGGCGACGGACCACAGCGCCGTAGCGGGCGTCGAGCCGCAGCCAGCTTCCGGTGGCCGAGACGCGCACCGCGCCGGCGCCGGTGTCGCCCAGGAACCCCATGCCGGACAGCGCGAAGAGGCAGCGCAGCGGGATCTTGACCACGGGCCCTGCCGAGTTGGTCACGGTGAGCACCGTCTGATCCAGCAACGAGGCCGGCGGACCGAGCGGCCCCGCGTTCTCCCTGGCCAGCGCGAGCCCACGCTCGGTCACCGCGTCGACCTCCGCGGCCGGCACGTCGTCCACGGGTGCCCAGCCCTCGTCCGGCGGCAGGTCCCCCGGCCACAGCCCACCGGCTCCGGGGTCGACCGTCTCGGCACGGTCCACGGTGAGCGCCGTGAGCAGACTGGTACCCGGCACCGTGACGTCGGCGGGATCGAGCGTGCCGTGCACCGAGCGCGAGGCCAGCACGTCGAACGGGGTGGTGGCCCACGCCGTGACGGTGCCGCCGCTCGCCCGCAGCCGCACGATCGCCGCCTGGTCGAGCCGGACCACCCGCGCCACGAAAGCTCCGAGATCGCCCCGCTCAGCGGGGTCGGGAACGGTGAGCGCTGTCATCACTCCGCCTCCGCGGAAAAGGGTACGGCCGTCATCAGGCGGGTCATGCGGCCCACCTCCCCAGGAAAACGCGCTCGTCGTCGGTCAGCCGTCGCGGCCGCTGCGCCGCGAGGTCGAAGGTGGCCATCCGCGTCCAGGCCTCGACGGCCACCGGATCGCTCTCCTCCGGTCCGTCGTGCATCTCGTAGCAAATCCGGAACGACGCCGCACGCACCTCGTCCACCCACATCCCCACCCGCAACGGGTGTGGTCGATACGGGATCTGCCGCCGGTACTCCATGTTCAGACCGGCGACGAGCAACCCGTGGGTGAAGCCGAGTATCCCCTCGGCCGCCGCAGTCTCGAAGAACAGATCGATCCGCGCCTCCTCCAGCAACGTCACCGCGCGGGCGTGGTTGAGATGCCGGTAGGAGTCCTGATCGGTCCAGCGCAGGGGCACCTGCGTGACGAAGCGAGTCACGCCACTCACCCTTTCAGGACGGTCCGGACGGCCGGGCACCCAGGGTGCCCGATCCGTCCGGCCGACGACTGGTTCAGCGAGCGAGCCCGCGCAGCTGCCGGGAGATCACCGAGAGCGTTGCGAGGTCGAGCTGCCCCGCCGAGCCGACCTCGTGCAACGCTGCCCGCGCACGCACCAAGCGGGAGGCGTTCGCCTTCTCCCACTGCGCGATGGCCGCGTCCACCGGAGTGCCCGGCGCTGCCTCGCGCAGTCCGTCGAGGGTGATCGCCCGCAGCGACGCGTACAGGTCGTCACGCAGCGCGAGCCGGGCCAGCGCATGCCAGCGGTCGCCGCGTTCCAGCGCGGAGACCGACGTCAGGGCCACGTCGATGCCGAGGTGCTCGGACAGGCCGAGGTACAGGGCCGCCACCTCGTGTGGCTCGCGCGGCTCCCGGTCGCGCTCCGCCAGCTCCGTCAGCTCGACGACGTCGAGCATCCCGTAGCCGTACATCAGCGCCGCTGCCCGCAACGCGAGGTCCTCGGGCACGCCGGCCGACCGCAGCTCCGCCGACCGCTTCTCGACGGCGAGAAGCTCCCGGCCGCGCATCAGCCGTGGCAGCTCGGCGCGCAGCTCCCGCACCGTGTCGGCGAAGCGCGCGGTCTCCGCGGCGACGGCCAGCGGCTGCGGCCGGTTGGTGAGGAACCAGCGCGACGCCCGGTCGAGCAGCCGCCGCGTCTCCAGCACGATCTGGTCCGACACCGCCGTGGGGATCTCCGGTGCGCGGACGGCCTCCCACAGCTCGGGCAGGTCGAACACGGTGGTGGTCACGGCGTAGGCCCGCACGGCGTCGGCGGCGTCGGCCGAGAGTTCTTCGCCGAGGCGGAACGCGTAGGTGATGCCTGCGCCGTCGACCATCTCGTTGACCAGCTGCGTGGTCACGATCTCCCGCCGCAGCGGGTGGCCGGTGATCGCCGCGGGGAAGCGGCTGCGCAGCGGGTGCGGGAAGTACTCCGGGAGCCGGGCGGCGAACGTCACGCTGTCGGGAAGGTCCGTCGCCAGCACCTGGGTGGTCAGGTCGAGCTTGGTGTGCGCGAGCAGCGTGGCGAGCTCCGGGCTGGTCAGGCCCGCACCCGCGGCCTCGAGCGCGGCGAAGCCCCTCTTGTCGGGCAGCACCTCGAGCTTTCGGTCCAGCCCGTGACGTACCGCAAGGTCGCTGGTGAGCCTGCCGTGCACGTTGACCATCGCCGAGGCGTGCGCCCGCGCGATGCCCAGCACCGCGTTCTGGTCGCGGTTGTCGTGCAGCACGAGATCCGACACCTCGTCGGTCATCTCGACGAGCAGGGCGTCCCGACCGGTCTTGTCCAGCTCTCCCGCTGCGACGAGCCGGTCGAGCAGGATCTTGATGTTGACCTCGTGGTCGGAGCAGTCGACGCCCGCCGAGTTGTCGATGGCGTCGGTGTTGATCTTGCCCCCGCGGCGGGCGTACTCGATGCGCCCGCGTTGGGTCAGCCCGAGGTTGCCGCCCTCGCCCACCACCTTCACGCGCAGTTCGGCGGCGTCGGCCCGCACGGCGTCGTTCGCCTTGTCCCCCGCGTCGGCGTTCGACTCGTCGGTGGCCTTCACGTAGGTGCCGATCCCGCCGTTCCACAGCAGGTCGGCCGGGGCCCGCAGGATCGCCGCGATCAGCTCCGGCGGGCTCAGCCTCGACACGTCCTCGGCGAGCCCCAGCGCGGCCCGGATCTCCGGCCCGACGGGCACGGACTTCGCCGATCGGGGCCAGACGCCACCACCCGCGCTGATCACCGAGCGGTCGTAGTCGTCCCACGACGACCGCGGCAGCGCGAACATCCGCTCCCGCTCGGCGAAGCTCCGCGTCGCGTCGGGGGACGGGTCGACGAAGACGTGCCGGTGGTCGAACGCCGCGAGCAGCCGGATGTGCGGCGACAGCAGCATCCCGTTGCCGAACACGTCGCCGGACATGTCGCCGACGCCGACGACGGTGAACTCCTGGGTCTGCGTGTCGATCCCGAGCTCACGGAAGTGGCGCTTGACGCTCTCCCATGCGCCCTTCGCCGTGATGCCCATGGCCTTGTGGTCGTAGCCGACCGACCCACCGGAGGCGAACGCGTCGCCCAGCCAGAAGCCGTAGGACGCGGCCACCTCGTTGGCCGTGTCGGAGAACCGGGCCGTGCCCTTGTCGGCCGCGACCACGAGGTAGGAGTCGTCCGCGTCGTGGCGGACCACACCGGTCGGCGGGATCGTGACGCTCGGCTTGCCCTCGTGGCTGACCAGGTTGTCGGTCAGGTCGAGCAGGCCGGAGATGAAGGTGCGGTAGCAGTACTCGACCTCGTCGGGGCCGGGGTCGGCCCGGCGCACGATGAACCCGCCCTTGGCCCCGACCGGCACGATCACCGCGTTCTTGACCGCCTGCGCCTTGACCAGACCCAGGATCTCGGTGCGGTAGTCCTGCGGACGGTCGGAGTAGCGCAGACCGCCCCTGGCGACCGGCCCGAACCGCAGGTGAACGCCCTCCATCCGCGGCGAGTACACGAAGATCTCGAACTTCGGCCGTGGCGCCGGCATGTCGGGCACCGCGGTCGGATCGACCTTGAACGAGAAGAAGGGACGCTCGCGAAACCAGTTGGTGCGCAGCGTGGCGCTGATCATCGCCAGGTAGGAGCGCAGGATGCGGTCGGCGTCGAGGCCCGTGACGGCGTCGATCAGCCCCCGCACCTCGGTGAGCGCCGCATCCATCTCCCGCTCGCGGTCGTCGAGAGCCGGGTCGAAGCGGGCCCGGAACAGCGCGAGGAGGGCTCGTGCCACATCAGGCTGCGCGAGCAGCGTGTCGGCCATGTACTGCGCCCCGTAGGGCGAGCCGAGCTGCCGGGCGTAGCGGGCGTAGGCGCGCAGCACGGCGACCTCACGCCACGGCAGCCCGGCCCGCAACACGAGCGCGGAGAACCTGTCGGTCTCGGCGTCACCCCGCCACGCGGCGCTGAACGCCATGCAGAAGCCGCGTTCGATCGCATCCTCGGTGCGCTCGGCCAGCACGGCGCTCGTGGCGTCGTCGACCTGGAGCCCGAAGTCGTAGAGCCAGCAGCGCAACCCGTCGGCCCGGACGAACTCCGACGGGCGCTCGTCGAGCACCTCCACACCGAGCTGCTGCAGCAGCGGCAGCACCGAGGTCAGCGTGGCGGGCGCCCCTGCGAGGTAGAGGCTGAACCGCCGGTCCACGCTCCCGGCCGACGGACCCTGCGCCGTGTAGAGGCGCACATCGAACGCGCCGGGACCGGCCAGTGCAGCGACCCGGCGCAGGTCCTCGACGGCGTGCTGCGGTGCCACGGCCGCCTTGTAGGGCTCCGGCACGCCAGGCAGGAGAGCGGCGAAATCCGCTGCCCCGGGCTGGCTGAGCAACCGGTCGTCCCACGTGCGGGCGGCCTCGGTCAGCTCGTCCTGCAGCGCCTGCACGTCGACGTCACCGAAGCCGGACGCATTCGTATCCGTGTGCACCGTGAAGTGCACGAGAGCGAGGTTCGACTCCGAGACGCGGGCGTTCTGATCCACGCTGCGCCCGCCGAGGCTGCGTTGCAGCACGTCGGCCATCCGGAGCCGGGACGCGGGGGTGTAGCGGTCGCGGGGGAGGTAGACGAGACAGGAGATGAACCGCCGGTAGGGGTCGGGCCGCAGGAACAGCCGCACCGCACGCCGCCCGGCCACGGCGAGCACACCTACCGCTGTGTCGTGCAGGCGCTGCTCGCTCGCGCTGAACAGCTCCTCCCGCGGCAGCCCGGAGATCACCTCGAGCATCTGCTGACCGGAGTAGGACTCCAGCGGGAACCCGGCACGGTGGATGGCTTTACGCACCCTGCGCTCGATGACCGGGATGTCGAGGACGCTCTCGTACAGCGCCGCCACCGTGAGCATGCCGAGGAAGCGGTGCTCGCCGACGAGCCGTCCGTCGGTGTCGACGGTGCGCACGGCCAGGTAGTACGGGTGCACGGGCCGCAGCGGGCTCAGCGCATTGGCGCGCGTGAGCACCAGGACGTCACCTGGGCCGTCACCGAGGTCGACCCGGGGGGTGAAGGTCTCGGTGATCCCCTTCTCGCCGCGCAACACGCCCAGCCCGGACTCGGGGACGGCTCGCAGCTCCGCTGAGTCATCCGGCACCGTGTAGCAGCGGTAGCCGAGGAACGTGAAGTGGTCGTCGGCGAGCCAGCGCAGCAGCTCCGCGACGTCGGCCGGGTCCGTGCCACCGGGCACGGCAGGCTGCGCGGGCAGCGCGTCGGCAACCTCCCTCGCCTTGGCGGCCATGGGCTCGACGTCGTCGACCACCTCACGCACATCGCGCAGCACCCGGCCGAGCTCGCGCTCCAGCTCCGCGGAGTCGATCTGGGCGGGGGTCAGGTCGAGGTGGATCCACGACTCCACGAGCGCACCCGGTGGCGGAGCGGCCGGATCGGCCTCCGTCAGCACCTCGGTCAACGCACCCTCGTCGGTGCGGCGCACGACGACGATGGGGTGGATCAGCCGCTGCACATCGCCGCCCACCCGGCCGACGCCGGCCAGCAGCGACTCCACCAGGAACGGCATGTCGTCGGTGACGATCTCCACCACGAGCCCCACCTGGCCGCTCGAGTCCGGAGCGGGCTCAGGTGCACGCACCCGGATCAGCGGCTCGCCACGGGCCCGTAGCCGGGCGAGCTCGAGATGCCCGCGAGCGGCAGCCCGCAGCAAAGGCAGATGATCGCCCCGCTCCAGGTCAGGGGCGTGGCGGGCGTAGAGCGCCCCCAGGTCGGTCAGCTCGGGGTCCGGCGCGGGAACTGAGTCCCGTTCACGGGTCCGGCTCGTCACAGGCAACTCCGGAGATCGACGGCGGCCAGGTCTTTCAGGCCGGTCACCACGGGTTCCCCCATGCCGACCTTGCCACCCTAGCCCCGTCGGCCTAATGGTCGGTTGCCCCTACGACAGCTCCCGCCTGTTGGGAACGCGCCTGGTCAGACACATGCTCAGATGCCCCGGTAGGCAGCGAGGGCACCCGCGAGGAGGTCCGCGATCCCGAGACCTTCCGTCGACTGGATCTCCTCCTGCGCCGGTCGGGACGGGTTCTCCGTGCCGTCGCGGCGGTGCCGGTTGCCTTCGGAGCCCGCCTCCCCGGCCGCGCGGAACGGTGTGCGGCCATCGGCCTCGTGCCGGCCACCCGCCCCCGACTCTCCGCCCGAGTCCCGTTCCGTGACGCCACCGGACGGGGACGGCTTCCCGGTGTCACCCGAGGACGTGTCCGCTGACCGCGAGCCCTCCCCCGAGCCGCGTGCACGTGACGACGCAGCGGGATCGGCATCTCGCGCAGAACCATTCAGGGCCCCGGCCCCCGAACGCCGACCGGCACCATTCTTCGCGCCGGTGCCGGACACACGCTTCCCCCGGGAACCCCCGCCGGACGCCTCAGCTGCATCCAGACCGCTCTTCGTCGACGAGCCGGACTCCCGCCCCGCACGCTGCGACCGAGCACCCGAGGGCTCACTCACACCCGCCGCTGAGCCGGACGCGCGAGTCCCTTGCGAGCCTGCAGCCGAGGAGTCACGAACATCGGAGCCCCCGGGCGAGAAGGACTCATCCGACGCCGCGTCAACCGACGAGCCATCTCGCCCCGCAGTCCGGTTCGAGGACCCGCGGAGAGCACCGCCGTGCTGCGACCCGGACCGCGATGTGCCCTCCGCCGGCGCGTCGCCGGACTCCTCGTGGTCGGCATCGTGAACGGCGTGAGTCGAACGAACCGCCCAGCCACCGTTCTCCGGCCCGTCACGGACATCATCAGGCCCGGCGTCGTGAGTGTCTCCCGGCGCATCGCTGGAGGTCTCCCGCCCGGCGTTACGCGTCGAGCGGGCCGAAGGTGCACCCTTCCCCAGCCCATCACCGGAGCCCTCACCGCCGGCATCGCCGGGCGAGCGGAAGGCGGACGCACCGTTTCCCGGCGCATCGCTGGGATACTCCCGCCCGGCGTTGCGCGTCGAGCGGGCCGAAGGTGCACCCTTCCCCCGCGCATCGCCGGAACCCTCACCGCTCGCACCGCGGGTCGAACGGAACGCGGACGCACCATCCCCCAGCGCGTCGCCGAAACGATTCCCGCCGATATCGCCGGGCGAGCCCACCGCAGATGCACCCTTCCCCAGCCCATCACCGGAGCCCTCACCGCCGGCATCGCCGGGCGAGCGGAAGGCGGACGCACCGTTTCCCGGCGCATCGCTGGGATACTCCCGCCCGGCGTTACGCGTCGAGCGGGCCGAAGGTGCACCCTTCCCCGGCCCCTCGCTGGAGTCCTCCCGCCGAGAGTCCTGCAGCGAATGGGCCGCCGTTGCACCGTTCCTCGGTAAGTCGCTGGGTTCGCCGCGGTCGCTGTCCCGGGTGCGGCCGGGGCTGCTCTCGCGAGAGCGCCGCCGTGACGAGCCGTTCACCGTGCCGGTGTCGCGCGCCGCAGAGCGGGCCGCTGCGCCGAGGTCACCCCAGGTCCCGTGGGCACTGCGGCCGTTTCCGGCCTGGCCGACGTGCTTCCGCTCGGGCGTCGCCGACCTGCTGGTGACGCTGTCCAGTCGCTGCATGATCTGCGCACCGACGGGGCCGTCCGCGTCGTGCACCGCGGCCCGCAGGTGCGCCCCCGGCATGTCCTCGCCGGAGGTGACGCCCGACAGCAGTCCGGGCAGCGTCCGATGCATCCAGGCCACGGCATCGCCGTGCTCCCATCCCGAGAGCACCACAGACAGCGCGTCCGCCTCGTCGAACCGGAGCCGGGCGCCGGGCGGCAGCCTGTCGATCAGCCGATCGGCCAAGGACCGGACGACGGCAGCGGCGCGCTTACCGGCGAACCGGCGACCGTCCCTGACCACGTCGATCGCGACGACGCTCCCCTCGACGTCCGGAGCCGCAGGCGCCGGCGCCGCGTCGGCGGGATTCGACCGTTTCCGGATGCGCTCCAGATCGGCGAGCGCAGCGTTCAGCCAGGCCTCGGGGTTCGCGACGGCAGAGACGGCGGACTCGCGTTCCGGTGTGGGCTCCATGGCGGCCGATCCCGCGTCCGAGCTGCCATTCCGACGACCTTTCCGAACGCCCCCGCCCTGCTCGTCGGCACTCGGCACGATCGACCACTGCCCGGTTGCCCAGGGATCGTCCAGCCGGTGCTTGCGCCGTCCGTTGCGCGGGGCGTCGGCACGTCCAGGACCCGGCTCGTCACGTCGGCCACGCCCACCAGAGGCGTCTCCGCCCTGGTCATCGCGCGAACGGCCGAGGCCGCGCGACGCTCGGTCGGCGCCACGGCCGCCACCGTCCCTCCGGCGCGACCACGAGCCCGACGTACCGTTCGTGGGCCGCTCCCGCTCGTCGGAGGAATGAGTCCCGGCGGAACGGCTGTCGGCGCCGCCCCGTTCGCCGCGCAGAAGATCGTCATCCGATCTACCGCCGCGCCGGCCGCTCGTGCCGAGCACGTCCCCATGCAGGTCGCCTGCCAGCCAATCCGCGCCGGTCAGCGGCGCGTCATGGTGCCGGTCGCCGCCCGAGTGGCTGCCGGACCCGAGTTCGTCCCGACGGGGGCCGGCCGCGAGCCAGTCCACGCCGGTCAGCGAGTCGTCGTGCTGCCGATCGCGGTTGTCCCGACCGATGCGACGGACGTTGGCCAAGCCGTTGCGGAGCGAGCGCCCGTTCGACGCACCGGTCGGCGGCTGCTCGTCCTGGCGGTCGCGGCCCGACCGTGCGCTTCCCCGGCCGTTGCGCCGGACGCCACTGCTCGACCGGCCGGTCAGCCAGTCCTCCGCAGTGAGTGAGTTGTGCTCAGGACGGCCGCGGTCACGGAGACCGGCGCCGCCGCGCGCGCCTCCGTCCAGGCCCTCCGCCGAACGGTCGGCGCTGAACGGCCGGTCGTCCTCGGCATCTGATGGACCACGGCCTGCGGGGCTGGTGCCGAACTCCTTGCGCGAGGCGCCCGCCAACCACTCCGCGCTGGTCAGCATCCCGTCGTCCGGGCCGTCGGACCGGCCTCGGCCCGATCGACCGTTCACCCGATCCGCACCCGTCCGACGGTCGAACCTCGACCAGTTGCGCCCGGCGCCGTTCGAGCCACCGTTCAACCAGTCCAACCCCGTCAGCGGGTCCTCATCGCGCAGGCCGTTCTCAGTGCGCGGACTGCCGCTGCCGTTGCGCCGGCGCCTCGCACGATCGATCACGTGGTCGGCACCGGTTGCCAGGTCGTCCTGCGGGTCGACACTCGACCTGCCCCGCACGCGGCTGCCGGGTTCGAACAGGTCATCGCCCGCGCCAGTCGGCTTGTCGTCCTGCCTAGGATCGCGCTCCGACCGGCCCAGGCCCTCACGACGGCCGAAGGCGAAAAGATCCCTGCCCGGTCCGCTCGACGAATCCGCGCCGGTCCGGCGGGCGTCATTGCGCTGCTCCGCCTGTGTCCGATCACGGCTTCCGCGTCGGCTGCCTGCGATCAGATCCGCACCAGAGCCGCTCGACGGCGAATCCGCGCGTGTCGGCTCGCGGTCTTCCGGCCGGCCATCGAGACGACTGCCGCGCCGGCCGTTGGACGTGGGCGGTGCGCTCTCGCCCGCCCAGTCACCCTCCAGCCAGCTGTCGCCAGGCCTGCTGCTGTCGGACCAGACCGCTCCTAACGGGTCGCTCTCAGCCACGTCCTCCTCAGCGTGCCCGGTTCCGTTCGGACCGGACCGGAGACTCCGGAACAGCAGGTCGCCGATGGGGCACTCGGCGGAGGCGTCGTTCCAGCCGGCCGTCCACTCGCCGTGCAGGTCGTCGTTCAGCGGGTCCGTCGGGTGGACGGCCCCGTTGCGTCCGGCACTCCGTCCGCCTTCTTCTGCCTTCGCGGGTTCGTCGGCCGACAGCGTCGCTGCCGGAAGAGCGGCGAGCGTGGCACGGAGCCTTCCAGTTCGGTCGCTGTCACGGATTTCGGCGGCGTCACCGAGCCGCATCGCCTCCTGCGCCGCGACCGACCGCCCTGCTTTCGCCTGCACGGCGGCGAGGGCGGAGCGGCACACCGCCTCGAGGTCCGGCACATCACTGTCGGCAGCATCGCGCGCAGCCTGCTCCAGTGCCTCGACGGTGCCCGGCTCGACGCCGCCGGTCGTGACCGTTCTGGCAACCGTCAGCCGGAGGCGAGCGAGGTGCCTGCTGGGCCGCGCGGGCTCGGAGAGCCTCGGCATCAGCGGGAGGCAACCCTCGCGGGCCTCGTCCACGCGACCGGCGTCGAGCAGTGCTGAGATCCACTCCGCTGCCAACGCCGCGGCGAGGTGCGCCGACGGTGTGCCCGGTGTGTCCGATCCCCGGCTGCGCTCCAAGCGGGCGAGCCCCTCAGCGGCGTGCTCGACCGCGGTGTCGGGCCGGTCGGCCGCGCGCTGGGCTGCGGCCCTGATCAGGGCCACGGATGCGGCACCGATCTCCCCGTAGGGAGCCTCCACCTGTGACCATGCCTGCTCGGCCCGGCGCAGCGCGTCGGCGACGAGGTCGGGAGCGTCGTCCACCGCGCACCGAGCGAGGACGCAGAACGCATCAGCCTGCGCCTCGGGTGCGGTGGCGTCCGCGGTGACCGGCGCGACGAGGCTCCGCGCGAGGTCCCGCTCCCCCACTCGGCCGGCCGCAAGCGCCAACTCCACGCGCAGCCGGTGAGCCGACGGGCCCGCCAGGGGCGCCGCGCCCCACCGGGGCAGTTCCTCCACGATGTCGGACGCCATCGTGCGCCCGTCGCCGGTGGCCAGGCGCGCGTTCAACGCCCAGCCTGCAGCGGTGAGCCACAGGTCCCGCTCGCCGACCAGGGACGCCCATTCGAGCACGTGGTCGGCGAGCGCCGCGGTGAGGTCCGGCCGGACCCAGCGGAGTGAGGAGGCAACCGCGAGGAGGTCGGGCTTTCCAGCTTTGGCAGCTCCGCCAGGCAACCCCACGTGACCTCCTGATGCCACCCGGCTGATCCTGATCCACCAGCCGGGTGAGCCTAAGCGTTCAGTCGCGCGTGAGCTTACGGTGGGTCACTCTGTGGGGACGCGCGGCGTCGGCTCCGAGACGATCGACCTTGTTCTTCTCATACGCCTCGAAGTTGCCCTCGAACCAGAACCACGACGCCGGGTTCTCGTCTGTGCCCTCCCACGCGAGGATGTGGGTGACCACACGGTCGAGGAACCACCGGTCGTGCGAGATGACCACCGCACACCCGGGGAACTGCTCGAGCGCGTTCTCCAGCGACGACAGCGTCTCGACGTCGAGGTCGTTGGTGGGCTCGTCGAGCAGGATCAAGTTGCCGCCCTGCTTGAGCGTGAGCGCCAGGTTCAGCCGGTTGCGCTCACCGCCGGACAGGACGCCTGCGGGCTTCTGCTGATCCGGCCCCTTGAAGCCGAACGCCGCGACGTACGCCCGCGAGGGCATCTCGACCTGGCCGACCTTGATGTGGTCGAGCCCGTCGGACACGACCTCCCACACGTTCTTCTTCGGGTCGATGCCCGCACGGTTCTGGTCGACGTACGACAGGCGCACCGTCTCGCCGACCCGCACGTCTCCCGAGTCGGGCTTCTCCAGTCCGACGATCGTCTTGAAGAGCGTGGTCTTGCCGACCCCGTTGGGGCCGATGACGCCGACGATGCCGTTGCGGGGCAGGGAGAACGACAGGTCCTTGATGAGCACGCGACCGTCGAAGCCCTTGTCCAGGTGGTCGACCTCGACGACGACATTGCCCAGCCGCGGGCCCGGCGGGATCTGGATCTCCTCGAAGTCGAGCTTGCGGTACTTGTCGGCCTCCGCCGCCATCTCCTCGTAGCGCTGGAGCCGGGCCCGGCTCTTGGCCTGCCGAGCCTTGGCACCGGACCGGACCCAGGCGAGCTCCTCCACCAACCGCTTCTGCAGCTTGGCGTCCTTGCGGCCTTGAACAGCGACGCGCTCGGCCTTCTTCTCGAGGTACGTCGAGTAGTTGCCCTCGTACGGGTACGTGCGCCCGCGGTCGAGCTCGAGGATCCACTCAGCGACGTTGTCGAGGAAGTACCGGTCGTGCGTGACCGCCAGGATCGCGCCGGCGTAGCTGGCCAGGTGCTGCTCGAGCCACAACACGCTCTCGGCGTCGAGGTGGTTGGTGGGCTCGTCGAGCAACAGGAGATCGGGCTTGCTCAGCAGCAACTTGCACAGCGCCACGCGGCGGCGCTCGCCACCGGAGAGCTGAGTGACCGGAGAGTCCGGTGGCGGGCACCGGAGCGCGTCCATCGCCTGCTCGAGCTGGGAGTCGAGCTCCCAGGCGTCGTTGTGATCGAGAATCTCCTGGAGCTGACCCATCTCCTCCATCAACGCATCGGAGTAGTCGGTGGCCATCAACTCGGCGATCTCGTTGTACCGGTCGAGCTGTTGCTTGATCTCGCCCAGCCCTTCCTCGACGTTGCCGAGGACCGTCTTCTCCTCATTGAGCGGCGGCTCCTGTTGAAGGATGCCGACAGTGGCACCAGGCGCCAACATGGCGTCGCCGTTGTTGGGTTGTTCCAGGCCGGCCATGATCTTCAAAACGGTCGACTTCCCCGCGCCGTTCGGCCCCACCACGCCGATTTTCGCGCCCGGCAGGAAGTTCAACGTCACGTTGTCGAGGATGACCTTGTCGCCGTGGGCCTTCCGGACCTTCTGCATGCTGTAGATGAACTCCGCCACGTCAACGATGGTAGTTCCGTCCACCTCAGGCCCCCACGCCCGCCTCCAGCGGCGCAGACCGCGTGGCGGGGAAACCGCCACCGGTCGTCGCAGGTCCACGGGCATGCGGCGCACCCGGCTGTGACTCCCACCCCGCCTCGCCGCCGACCGGATCCGGTGGGCGGTCGCCGGCGCCTCCCGCTCTTCCGCCGGATTGCGGACCGTTGTCCGGGCCGCCTACGGGTGACGCTGCCCCGGCACCGCTGGACCGCGAAGGACGGGTGACCACGGCCGTGGAACGGGCCAGGTCGGGGCCCACCGTGTGGCCTTCCATCTCGACGGCGCTCTGGCGCTTCCCGTCCTTCTCCCAGCTGCGGGTGAACAACTTGCCGTGGATGATGACCGGGTCGCCCACGCCGAGCGAGCGGTGCACGTTCTCGGCGAGCGCCCGCCAGCAGGTGACTTGCAGGTAGAGGCTCTCGCCGTCGCGCCACGACCCCGTGTCGCGATCGCGCCTCCGCTCGGTGGTGGCCACCCGAAAGCTCGCAAGAACCGTGCCGTCCTGAAGATTGCGCAGATCCACGCGCGTGGCGATGTTGCCGACAACGGTGGTGTAGGTCTCGTGCATCTCTCTCCTTGCTCGCTGGTGATCCCGCGAGAACGAGAGTGCGCTCCTGCAGCCGGCCGAACCAGATGGTCAGCAGTTCTGTGGACAGCCGCGGCTCGAGGTGGACAACTCCACGCCCGCGCCGCCGGGCAGCCACAGACTGTCGCCCCAGACAGCGAAGCTGGCTCAAAAATGCATAAAAAGTGGGCCCCCGCCTTCCGGCGGGGGCCCACAACAAACGTTGAATGTCGGCGACGACCTACTCTCCCACACCCTAACGAGTGCAGTACCATCGGCGCTGGAGGGCTTAGCTTCCGGGTTCGGGATGGGACCGGGCGTTTCCCCTCCGCCACAACCACCGACAACACTATCAACTTATGGCCGAACAAACAGTGGATGCGAGAGTTCCGCACCCCGACCACACAATGTGCTTTGTGTGTTCAGGGTCGCACAGTGGATGCAAACAACTTGTCATGAACAAGCCCTCGGCCTATTAGTACCAGTCAACTCCACCCCTCACAGGGCTTCCATCTCTGGCCTATCAACCCAGTGGTCTGCTGGGGGCCTTAACCACGCAAGGTGGTGGGAGACCTCATCTTGGAACGAGCTTCCCGCTTAGATGCCTTCAGCGGTTATCCCTTCCGAACATAGCCAACCAGCCGTGCCCCTGGCGGGACAACTGGCACACCAGAGGTTCGTCCGTCCCGGTCCTCTCGTACTAGGGACAGCCTTCCTCAAGTCTCCTACGCGCGCGGCGGATAGGGACCGAACTGTCTCACGACGTTCTAAACCCAGCTCGCGTACCGCTTTAATGGGCGAACAGCCCAACCCTTGGGACCTACTCCAGCCCCAGGATGCGACGAGCCGACATCGAGGTGCCAAACCATGCCGTCGATATGGACTCTTGGGCAAGATCAGCCTGTTATCCCCGGGGTACCTTTTATCCGTTGAGCGACACCCCTTCCACCAGGAGGTGCCGGATCACTAGTCCCGACTTTCGTCCCTGCTCGACCTGTCAGTCTCACAGTCAAGCTCCCTTGTGCACTTACACTCAACACCTGATTGCCAACCAGGCTGAGGGAACCTTTGGGCGCCTCCGTTACATTTTGGGAGGCAACCGCCCCAGTTAAACTACCCACCAGGCACTGTCCCTGAACCAGATCATGGCCCGAGGTTGAGACACCCAATTCGACCAGAGTGGTATTTCAACAACGACTCCACAACCACTGGCGTGGCCGCTTCACAGTCTCCCACCTATCCTACACAAGCCGAACCGAGCACCAATACCAAGCTATAGTAAAGGTCCCGGGGTCTTTCCGTCCTGCCGCGCGTAACGAGCATCTTTACTCGTAGTGCAATTTCGCCGAGTCTGTGGTCGAGACAGCGCCCAAGTCGTTACGCCATTCGTGCAGGTCGGAACTTACCCGACAAGGAATTTCGCTACCTTAGGATGGTTATAGTTACCACCGCCGTTTACTGGCGCTTAAATTCTCCGCTTCGCCCCGAAGAGCTAACAGGTCCTCTTAACGTTCCAGCACCGGGCAGGCGTCAGTCCGTATACATCGTCTTGCGACTTCGCACGGACCTGTGTTTTTAGTAAACAGTCGCTTGGGCCTGGTCTCTGCGGCCGCCCAGCCCTAGCCCGCGAAGAGCTTCAAACCAGACGGCCCTCCTTCTCCCGAAGTTACGGAGGTATTTTGCCGAGTTCCTTAACCACAGTTCACTCGATCGCCTCGGTATTCTCTACCTGACCACCTGTGTCGGTTTAGGGTACGGGCCACAACAGCACTCGCTAGAGGCTTTTCTCGGCAGCATGGGATCATCCTACTTCGCCTCAATCGGCTACGCGTCACCTCTCACCCTGATGACATCCGGATTTGCCTAGATGTCGGGCTACGGGCTTACACCAGTACTACCATTCACTGGCGGGACTACCCTCCTGCGTCACCCCATCGCTTGCCTACTACCGGATCGGGTCCCACGCTCCCCCGACAAGGACTCCCGAAGGACTCCAAGCGAGTTCGGATGGTCAGCATCACCGGCCTCAGCACGGACGCACTGTCACGGGCACGGGAATATCAACCCGTTGTCCATCGACTACGCCTGTCGGCCTCGCCTTAGGTCCCGGCTCACCCTGGGCGGATTAACCTGGCCCAGGAACCCTTGGTCATTCGGCGGCAGAGGTTCTCACTCTGCATTCGCTACTCATGCCTGCATTCTCACTCGCACACCCTCCACGACTCAATCACTCGGCCGCTTCACCGGATGCACGACGCTCCCCTACCCAACACCACGACTACACCCAGCTCCTCGAAAAGAACCAGGCGGATCTCTAGTGGCATTGCCACGGCTTCGGCGGTGCGCTTGAGCCCCGCTACATTGTCGGCGCAGGACCACTTGACCAGTGAGCTATTACGCACTCTTTAAAGGGTGGCTGCTTCTAAGCCAACCTCCTGGTTGTCTGGGCGATCCCACATCCTTTCCCACTTAGCGCACGCTTAGGGGCCTTAGCCGGTGATCTGGGCTGTTTCCCTCTCGACTACGAAGCTTATCCCCCGCAGTCTCACTGCCGCGCTAGAAATACCGGCATTCGGAGTTTGGTTGAGTTCAGTAAGCTTGTCGGCCCCCTAGCCCATCCAGTGCTCTACCTCCGGCATCCACCACACGACGCTGCACCTAAATGCATTTCGGGGAGAACCAGCTATCACGGAGTTTGATTGGCCTTTCACCCCTACCCACAGCTCATCCCCCAGGTTTTCAACCCTGGTGGGTTCGGGCCTCCACGACGTCTTACCGACGCTTCACCCTGGCCATGGGTAGATCACTCCGCTTCGGGTCTATACCCCGCGACTACACGCCCTATTCGGACTCGCTTTCGCTACGGCTACCCCACACGGGTTAACCTCGCCACGAAGCATAACTCGCAGGCTCATTCTTCAAAAGGCACGCCATCACCCCAGAAAGGCTCTGACGGCTTGTAGGCACACGGTTTCAGGTACTATTTCACTCCCCTCCCGGGGTACTTTTCATCTTTCCCTCACGGTACTCGTCCGCTATCGGT
>NZ_CP192045.1:0-1995000 GCF_050948475.1 Pseudonocardia sp. CA-142604 | reverse complement strand
CGACACACTGTTGAGTTCTCAAAAGACACCCGCACACCATCTACCACTCTAAAGCAGTAAGCCGGGGCTTGTTCCTCTACTGTACACCCACCGGATTCATACATTTCCCGGGGGGTCCCTGTAGAGGGGGCGGTCAGTGAGCCCTGTTGACCGGGGCCGCTAGGGCCTTCGTTCTGTCCGGTGTCTCGCTGACGAAGAGAAAGCTACGCGACGACTTCGGGCAACGTCAAATCGGCCCCCCATTTGGGCCTTGACCTGCGCAAACGGGTGTCCGGGCGTCACTCACCGTGGCGATCTTGGTCCTCACGCTCGACGAGCGGTTGGCCGTTTTTTCCCATTGCCGACGCCTTCTCGGCACCTTCACTGTGCCCTTGACCTGCAGAAATGAGGGTATCCGAGGTCGGCGGGCGAACGTCGGACCCGGCCGAGCCACTTCTAAACGCATCTTCCGTGTGACTCGGGTCATAATCGTTTTGGTCGCTTTGCGCGACGAGTGGCGGTCCGTCCGTCGCCAGGCGGCGCAGCATGGCGTTGTATGCCGTCAGTTCTGCATCTCCGTCGGCATCTGCCCGACGATCATCGCGTCTGGCCGACCGTTCGTCCTGACGCGACCACTGAATCAGCAGCGCGATCACCACGAGGAGCAGCGGCACTTCTCCAGCTGCCCATGCCATTCCGCCGCCCAAGTGCTGATCCAGCAACGGATCGGGCACCCAGGGCAGGGCGAGGCTGCGGTAGTACTCCCCGCCCAGAAGCGTGTTCGCGCTCATCACGGCCAGGCCGAAGAAGGCGTGGAAGGGCACCGACGCGAAGACGAGGCCCATGCGAGCGGCGGGCGGAAGCCGGCGCGGCGCAGGGTCGACGCCCACGATCGGCCAGAAGAACAGCGCCCCGACCAGCAGGAAGTGCAGGTTCATCAGCTTGTGCGCCCAGTGCTCGGGCAACGCGGCGGGGAACAGCCCCGAGAAGTACAGGGCGTAGTAGCTCCCCACGAACAGCACCAGGGCCACCACAGGGTGTGTCAGCACGCGCGCGACCGGTGAGTGCACCGCGGCGAGCAACCATTCCCGCGGGCCGGGCGGCCTGCCCCGGCCGGCGGGTGGCAGCGCCCGCAGTGCGAGCGTGACCGGCGCGCCCAGGACCAGCAGGATCGGGACGAGCATCCCGAGGATCATGTGCTGGCCCATGTGAACGCTGAACATCGCGGGCGCGTACCGGCCGATCCCCGAGCTCGTGCCGAGCAGGAGTGCCGCACATCCCGCCATCCAGCCGATCGTGCGGCCGACGGCCCAGGTGTCGCCCCGGCTCCGCAGCCTGTGCACGCCGAGCAGGTAGACCAGGGCCATGACGATCGCGGCGGTGCCGAAGACCATGTCGAACCGCCAGTCGAACAACAGCCGTAGTGCGGTCGGCGGCCCGGCGAGGTCGTACCCGATCACCGCGTCGAGGCGGGACGGCACGACGCCGGTGTCCGGCGGCGCGCTGCGTCCGAGCGCCACTGCGAGGCCCATCGTCGCGAGCATCAGCAGCACCTCGACGCCGCCGAGGCGCAGGAGAGCACGCGTATCCCCTCGGGAGGCCGCACCGACCGACGACCGCCGATGGGCCGCTCCGAGCACGCCGAGCACGACCAGCGCCGCCGCCTTCGCGAACACGAGCGCCCCGTACTCGGAACCGATCAGCGCGGGGAGGGGGATCCGCACGAGCGCGTTCACCACACCCGTGACGGCGAGCGCCAGCCAACATATGAGCGCCACGCGGGAGAACCGGGGCACGGCCGTGGCCAGTGCGGCGTTGCGGTCGGGACCACGCATCGTGGCGACCCCGATCAGCGCCACGAGGCCGCCCACCCACAACGAGGCGGCCAGGACGTGCAGCATCAGGCTGTCGCTGGCGATGTCGTGGGCGCCGCCGCCTGCGGAGTGGCCGGTCAGCGCCACCGGGAGCGGGCCGAACAGGGCCAAGCCGAACAGCACGACCGTCCAACCCCAGGTCAGGACGGTTCGGCAGCCCACGAGCACGAGCATCGCGACGATTGCGGTCAGCAGCCACGCCGAGGCGTCAGGTAATCGGGGCACCAGATCGGCCAGCAGCCCGGGATCGAGCACCTCCCCCACCGGGCGTCCGAGCACATCGGCCACGCTGAGCGGCACCATCAGGAGAGCGCCGGCCGTCCAGCCTGCGGCGCTCCACGAGCCGACGCGCATTGCGCGGTAGCCCCCGACGTCCAGGAAGCCACCCCGCTGCGGCGCCACGAGGAACGCCGCGAGCAGCAGCGCCCCGATCGTCAGGACCATGCACACCTCGGTGGCCGCCCGCACGGCGGGCAGCGCCAGGTTCGTCAGCACGCCCGGGTCGGGCAGGCCCAGGGACGCGGCTGGGCGCGCATTGGTCAGGGCGGTCAGGCCTGCGGCCACCACGACGGCAACAGTGGCGCCCAACCCCACGAGGGCACCCACTCCGGACGGCGGTCCGGTCCGTGGTGGCGTAGCGGCTGGCTCGACTGTCGCGTGCGCCATGGCGTCAGGTTATGCCCGTTATCAGCCGCTGCGCCCGAGCGGTCGGGAGGTCGGAGCGGCCCCTGCCACACTTCGTCCGTGACGGACGGGGCGGGGCCCGGGGACGACGACATCGCCGAGCGGGTGCTCCGGGCAGCCTGCAGCCCGGACGGGAGCGGGCCCGTGCGCTGGGCGGCGGCGCCACTCCTGACGGCCGGATTGGTGCTCGACCTGTGCTGCGGTACGGGTCCGTTGGCCGACGAACTGCCCGCCGGTCGTTGGCTGGGTGTCGATCCCTTGGCGAGGAACCCGCTCAGGAAGCCGGTCCTTCGTGCGTCGCCGTGGTCGCTCCCGCTGCGTGCCGGCGCGGTGGACGGGATCGCTCTGGTGCTCGTCCTCCCAGGTCTGCCGGATCTGGACGCGCTGTTCGCCGAGATCCGCCGTGTGCTCCGGCCCGGAGGGACGCTGGTGGTGGTCGTGCCGTCCGCCGTGACGCGCTCGGCAGCGGAGCTGCGGCTCGCCCCGCTGCTCTCCCGCGTGCACCGCTCCGGATGGCTGCACCGCTCCGCGCTCGACCAGACGGGCTGGCTGCTCGCGGCGGCCGACTTCGCCGTGCTCAGCGACGACCGGGTTCCGTTCGCCCTTCCGCTCCCCGACGCCGCCGCCGCGCACGCCCTCGTGGCAGACCTCCCCCGGGCGGGCGTGTGGCCACCGGATCTACCCGAGGCGGTGCGGGCGCGCGTGGCCGCGGGCCTCGCGCGCCGGGCGGGACCAGGCCGCACGCTCCCGATACCCCTGCGGCGGCTCGTCGCGCGTCGATGACGGATGTGCGGCGGGTCGGCCGTCCCCCGGACCCGGCGCGAATCCCTGCGACTCACGCCACCGAAACGGGCGACTCGCGGCGGGGCCGGGTCAGGTCTCGTCCTGCTGGGCTGCGCCCACCACCACCGGGACGTCGTCGGGTTCCGGGACACCCTCGACGAGGTCGGCGACGACGCAGGTGATGTTGTCCGGTCCACCGCCCTCGTTGGCGAGGGCGATCAGCTGGGCGACGACGTCGTCAGGTTCCGCGATGCCGGCCAGGACCTCGCGGATGTGTGCGTCATCGAGCACCGCTGTGACCCCGTCCGAGCAGACCAGGTAGCGGTCGCCGACCCGGCCCTCGAGCGGGAAGAGGTCCGGCTCGGCCGGCGTGCCCTCCTGCAGGGTGCGGATCAGCCAGGACCGCCGGGGGTGCGTCGCCGCCTCTTCAGCGGAGATGCGCCCCTCGTCGAGGAGGCTCTGGACAAGGGTGTGGTCGCGGGTGAGCCGGTGCAGTTCGCCGTCGCGTAGCAGGTAGGCCCGTGAGTCGCCGATGTGCGCCACGCCGATGCGTGCGCCGTCGACGAGGAATGCGACGACCGTGGTGCCGGTGCCGCGGAGCTCGGGGTTCTGCTCGCTCAGTTCGGTGAGCCGGGCGGCGGCGTCGGCGATGGCCTCGCCGAGCGCGGCCAGGAGGTCGACGTCGCCGAGATCCACATCGCGCAACCGGGCGTCGAGGTCGAGGAGCGTGGCCACGGCGACCGCGCTCGCCACCTCACCGTGGGCGTGGCCGCCCATGCCGTCCGCCACGGCGAGCAACCTGGAGCTGGTGGCCGCCGAGTCCTGGTTCATCGACCTCCGGCGCCCGACGTCGGAGCCTGCGGCGGAGCGCAGCGTCGGTGACATGGCGCTCACCCTCTCACGGCGGGCTGGAGCTGATCGTCCAGCGGCGCGCCCGTGTGCGCCGGATAACCGGAAGTGCACGTGGCGGACCGTCCACGATCGACGAGCGGCCCAAGAATATGCCCCTGGCAGGCGTGGGGCGTCAGGAGCCGCCGGAGGAGCTCGCCGCCGCCGTCGAGGCGGCGACGGCCACCGCGACGCTCGTCTGCACTGCCTGCACGGCCTTGCGCACGGCCGGTCCGGCCCAGTCCCCTTGCGCCACCTGTTCCGCGCGGGCCCGCAGCTCTCGGCGGGGACCGTTCACCACCTTGTGCTCGGCCTTCACCGCGTGGAGCAGCGAGATCAGCAGGGCGATGTGCTGGTCGGCGGCCGCGCCGTCACACAGCACCTCGAAAACTCGCTTCCGCAACGCCGTGACCGGCGCGGTGTCGACCGCGGGCCACCGCGTGGCCGGGAGGAACCCGAGCAGCCGCGTGCGTTCGCGGCGCATCAGCCCACGCTCGGCCAACCGCTCGAGCACGGGCTCGCGTGTCTTGCGTGCCAGCAGCTCCACCGCCTTCTGGGCGCGCACCGGTTGCCGGTCGCCGAGCTTGGTCAGTGCGCCGTCGAGGAGTGGGTCGCGGGTGGGAGAGAAGTCGGTGACGGACAACCGGGCGCGGGCGCCCTGCCCGTCCGCGGCGAGCCGATCCTGGATGGACAGGTCGAGCAGGAGGGCGCCACCGATCGCGCGATCCAGCGAGGTGCTGTCGACGAGGGCCCTGCCGGACTCGAGGTCGAAGAGCAGGAGAACGAGGTCCTCGGTGATGCGCGCCATCAGTGGCTCCTTCCGTCAGGTGGATCTTCGGGCGGCGACCCGACGCACGAACTCCAGCACACGAGCGGAGATCTCGTCGGCGAATTCACCCGTCGACGCATGGCTCACCCGGGCTCCGGCTGAGATCGACCCGCTCAGGCAGGCCATCACCGAAAATCCCGGCGGCGTGGGACGCGCGCTCAGGAGCCATGGCCGGCAGGTTCGTCGCCCACATCGTGGGGTTGCCACCCTGCGCCGGCAACTGCACGAGCAGCGTCAAGGGCACCGGCCCGAACCGGTGCGCGTGCATACGCGCGAATGCCGCGGAAATCACGGCGGCATCGCTGTGCGGGCGGCCGGTTCGCGTGGGCGGCCCGGAGCCTCGCCTCAGCGAACCCCCACGACCCGGGACGCCGGCTGATCATCTCGTCCACCGGTGGCCGACGGCATCGGGATGCACCGGTCAGGCGTCGCCTCATCGGCGGTTCGGCGACGTGAACGGGCACAGGGCACGACCTGGGAGGGGACGCCTCCGCATCGTGATCTGTTCGCCAACCTGTGACGCACCGGCCCGGAGCGCCCCGCTAGGCTCGTGGCAGCGGTTCATGCCGGACCGCACCGGCCCTCGTAGCTCAGCTGGATAGAGCAAGAGCCTTCTAATCTCTAGGTCGCAGGTTCGAGTCCTGCCGGGGGCACAACTCCATTGGTCAGCGATCTCGCGCGCGCTGAGGCCGGCAGCGGCGAGCCGGGTCGCGACGAAGGTGCCGGAACGCGTGCGGGTGTCGCCCTTCCGAGGCGGAGCCGGCCAGAACCTCGCCCAACTGCTTGCCACGACTCCGCTGTTGGAGGCGCGCCGGCGGACGGTGATCGGCTCGACCTACGTCGACCACGCGCCGCCCGGACCTGTCGCCCGCGGGTCCGGCGCTGGCGGGGGATCCACGCGATTCGACGACAGGACCTGTCAGGTTCAGGTGCCACGTTGTCGATGTGTACGAAACCGAACCGGAGCTCCGGGACCTGCAAACCCTCATCGACACCTCGCGCGGACGCGCGACAGCGCACCTGCAGTCGATCATCACCGGCGAGCGAAGCCTGACCGCCGAGCAGCTGGTGCGCGTGCTCACCGGCATGTGCGTCCTCGTGCTCTCCACCGTCACCGCGCAGGGCGAGCCGCGCGTCAGTGCCGTCGACGGGCACCTCCTGCACGGCCGATGGGTGTTCGGCACCAGCCCGGGAGCGGCGAAGGCGCGGCATCTGCGGGCGCGGCCCGCCGCAAGCGTCGCGCATGTGCGCGGGGAGGAGCTCGGCGTCTTCGTCCACGGCGTCGTCGAGAATCTCAACCCGGTGGACGGCCCCGGCCACCCCGACTGGCCGGCGACCCGCGAGTACCTGCACGCGTTCTACGGCGACGGGGCGTTCGACTGGTCCGACGTCGTCTACTACCGGCTCCGGCCGACGTGGATGACCGTCTACGCCGCCGACCCGGACCGGCTCCTCTCCGGGACGGCGCGGGCGTCCTAGCACGGCGCAGAGCCGGGCACAGCGGTGCAGACCGATCGGGCGCGCCCGTCGAACTCATCTCGGCCTTCCGGGCCCGCTGTCAACCTTCCCGTGCCTTGTCGGGGCGGTCGGGCTCGGCCGGACGTGCAGGGCCGGGGCCTGCTGCCCGCAGCCCGGGCCTGCCGGATGCGGTCAGCGGAATCGTGAGCTGAACCGTGGTGCCTGCGCCGGGAGGGCTGCTCACCCGGAGCCGCCCACCGAGCGCTTCGGCCCGGTCGGTGAGCCCGACCAGGCCGGAGCCGGCGGTGGGGTCTGCGCCGCCGCGGCCGTCATCGCGCACGGCGACCCGCAGCACGTCCTCGCTGGCCGCCACGGTGACATCGACGACGGAGGCGTCGGCGTGCCTGGCGGTGTTGGTCAGCGCCTCCGCAACGACGCAGTACGCGGCCAGCTCGACCGGCTCGGGCAGCCGGCCGTCGACCTCGACATCGAGGTTGACCGGGACTGCCGAGCGGCGGGCCAGCGTCTTCAGCACCGGGCGCAGGCCGCCCTCGGCGAGCACGGCGGGGTGCAGGCCACTCGCGATCTCGCGCAGCTCGTCGACCGCACCGTGCAGCTCCGTAACGACCTCGTCCAGCTGCGAGCTGAGCTCCTCGGCCTCGGGAGGCGTCGCCTGCAGCGCGCGCACGCGCAGGGCGAGGGAGACCAGCCGTTGCTGGGCACGGTCGTGCAGATCGCGTTCCATCCGGCGGCGGGCGGCGTCGCCCGCGGCAACGATCCGCGCCCGTGAGGCGGCCAGCGCGGCCTGCGCATCGGCGTTGGCGATCGCGGTCGCGACCAGCTCGGTGAACCAGGTCAACCTGGCCTCGGTGCCGGCGGGCAGCGGTCCGGGGCGGGATCCGACGCTCATGACGCCCCACAGCTGTCCCTCGACCCAGATCGGCACGCCCACCGACGCCCGGAGCTGCCAGTCCCGAGCGGCGTCGGCGATGACGCCCGAGGCGGCGCTGTAGTCGTCGATCCGCGCCGAGCGGCCCGTCTCGAACACCCGTGTGTGGATGTTCTCCCCGCCGAACGGCAACCGGGTGCCGACCGGGGTCGGCCCGGTCGCACCCGTGCTGGTCCACATGCCGACAACCGTGATCGTGTCTTGCGGGTCGTACCGGATCAGGACCGCGATCTCGACCTCCAGCAGCCGGCCGACCTCCGCGACGACCGCGGCGAACACCTCCTCCGGCCCGGCACCGCCTGCGACCAGCGTGGCCACCCGCCGCAGCGCTGCCTGCTCGTGCGCAAGGCGTTCGAGCTCGATCTCGGCCTGCCGTCGCTCGGTCACGTCGCGCGCCACCGCGTAGACGACGCCCTCTTCGACGACCGGGGTCGCCGTCCATTCGAGCACCCGGTACGAGCCGTCCTTGCGGACGTAGCGGTTCTCGAACGACTGCGTTGTCTTGCCCTCACCGATCGCAGCCGACGCATTCGCCGTCCACTCGCGATCGTCGGGATGTACGAAGTCGAGGTAGGGCCGCTCGATCAACTCCTGCCGCGTGTAGCCGAGAATCTGCTCCGCGGCCGGGTTCACCCGGGTGAAGCGCCTCTCGAAGTTCGCCACCGCGATCATGTCGGGCGAGAGAGTGAAGATGCGGTCCAGCTCTTTCTGCGCCTTCGCTCGCCGCGTCGCGTTGATCCCGAGTACCGTCGCGAAGCCGGCGAGAACGAGGCCGCAGGCGAGGATGATCCACGGCAAGGTCGCCGCGGCGCCGTGGATCGAGCCTATCGGCAGGATGACATCGAATCGCCTTCCTGCCTCGGTGAATGATGTGCTGACGGTCTGCTCACCGGTGAGAGGTTGGCCGGTGAGCAGATGATCGCCGACCTCCAGCCGCACCCCCGGCCTGTTCGCCGCCGCAGCCAGCGTCTGATCCGGCACGAAGACCACCACGTACCCCGGGCGCAGAGCATCCCCGATGAGATTCGGTGCCGGCGCGATCATGAGAAGGCTGTTCGTCCCGGTGTCGGGGCCGGGCACAGGCGCCGCGGAGACGCCATCGAGGCGGGTCGCGCGATCGAGCGCCGTGGCCACATCGGTCATGTCCGTTCCACCGCTCAGATCGGTGCCGGGCAGGGCCAAGGGAGGAAAGCCGGACACGAGCGTCGCCGCCAGATACGAGGAGCGCGATCCGGCGGGCACGACGCTGTGTTGCTCGTCGAGTGTCACGATCGGCTGGCCGATTCGCTGCTCGTACTCCGCTCGCCGTGTGTCGGGAACCGGCTCGACCCATGCAGCGGCTGGGAAGCCGGCCGGGCTGAGCCAGTTGAGCGCGTTGCTGGCGAACTGGTCGCTTGTGACGCCGGTACCGCTGGCGTCCAGCATGAACCGGCGGAGGCTTTCGGTGAGCGATGCCGCCTGCTCGATCCGCCCATGGATCTGTGCCGCCGCGACCTCGGCGTTGTGCTCGGCCTCGCGCCGGACGTCCCCCTCTGCGTGCATGCGCGCGAGGATGAAGCCCGCAACGGCCGCCGCAAGAATCAGCGCCACCACTGCCATGTGTCGCGGCCGCACGGTTACCGACCCACGCGGGAAGCGATCTCTTGGCAGTTCGCGAGCGCGGCCTCGATCGACGACCTGCCGGCGATCACGGCCGCGAACTGCGTGGTGCACTGGTTGCCGACGTCCCGGTACTCAGGGATGCCGACATAGGCGACGGCAGCCGGCAAGCCCGGCCGCTTCGTGGTGCCCGGATTGTCCACCGGCGCCGACTCGATGGCGGCCAGCGTCGGCGCGGCGAACGCGCTGGCGGCTTTCTGGTACTCGGGGATCTCGTAGGTCGAGCGGCGGGTGCCCGGAGGGACGGCAGCCCAGCCGCCGGCTATCCGGGGCCCGGCGTCCTTGATGTACTGCGGCCCGGCCGCCCACGAGATGTACCTCCAGGCCAGGTCCGGCTTGCTCGACGTGGTCGGAATGGCGAGCGCCCACGACCAGAGCCATCCCGAGGCCCGCGTGAGCACGACCGGGGCGGCGGCGTAGCCGTTCTTACCCTTCACATCGCTGTTGTCGGCTTCGAGCAGGCCGGCAGCGACGGTCGCGTCGTACCACATCGCCACCTTGCCGCTCAGGTACAGCTCGAGGCACTGGTTGTAGCCGGCGCGGGCGGGGTGGCTCTCGCCTGCGTCCCTGACGAGGTCGACGTAGAACTGGAGCGCCTTCCGGAACTCCGGCTGGTCGACCATCGCGTTGTCCACCGAGCCGTCCGGCTTCGCGGACCACCACGTTCCACCGAACGTGTTGAGCACGGTGCCGAACGACCCCCCGAGCTCACCCCAGCCCGGCTTTCCGCGCAGGCAGATTCCGGCCCGCTCGGGTGTGTCGATCCTCCGTGCAATGTCGGCCACCTGCCTCCAGGTGGGGTGTTCCGGCATCTCGATGCCCGCGGCCGCAAGGACGTCCTTGCGGTACATCAGGAAGGACGACTCCCCGTAGAACGGTGCTGCGTACAGCCTTCCCTGATACGACAGGGCAGTCCGTACCGACGGGATGATGTCGTCCAGCGCGTAAGCCTTGTCGGAGGAGGCCATGGGTGTGAGGTCTGTGATGTAACCGTCCCTACCGAACTGCGGGGCCTCGTACGGGCCGATCATCACCACGTCGTACCGGCGATCCTCGGTGCCCTCACCGCTCGTGGTGACCTCACGCAAGGTGCCCTCGTCGAGAATCGTGTAGTTCACGTCGATGTGGCTCTGCGCAGTGAAGAGCGACGGCGTGAGACGCGCGAGGTCCTGCGTCTGAGGATTGGCGACGATCGCGACATCGATCGAGCCGCCGGAGTTCGCCTGCGCATCGTTGTCGCCTGCGCCCTGGCAGCCGGCCAGCACCGTTCCCGCGATCGCGCACAGCATTGTGATCAAACCCCGGCGCACAGTGCCTTTCATGCCGCTCCTCCTCCCGGGTGCTCATGGGCGGACCATCGCCACACGAGCGCCACGGCCGAGCCGGCACGAGTGCAAATGGTGTTCGGGCCAACCTGCTGTTGTTCCGTCAGGAGCGAGGAAAACTGGGGCCGCGAATCAGTGAAAGGTGACGCATAGGCGCGCAGCTTCCCAGCGTCCCGGCCGCCCCTGGCGGGCGAAACCGGCGACGGGAAAACGCAGAGCTCATGCTCGCCGCGCAGCCGCGGCACCGTCCGGCTGGTCACCGGCAGCACCAGGTCGGAAGCGACCACCGCAGCTCCGCCAGCAACGGTGCCGCGTCTACCACATCCTCGAAGTCGTCCATCACCAGCAGCCGCTGGGCCCGCAGGTGCGATTGCGGGCCGCTCGTCGGCTCCCCGCAGTGGTGGCAACGATAACCGCCTGGCGACCGGCGCCGCCACCGAAAGGACCGGGGCCGGCTCGAGAAACCGCAGCTCCGGGCAGGGATCGTCGACCGCGGTCGCGCCGACCCGGTGCGTCAGGTGCCCTGCGCGACGGGCTGCTCCCCCGGTTCGTGACGGCCGGTGGCGGCCGGCTGCGCGGGGACCATCCCGTCGAACCGGACGGGAAGGTGGAGGGGCCCTCGCAGGACCGGATTGGGCCGGTACGGCGGGGGGTCGGCGACGAGACGCGGGTGCTCGAGCCTGCGGGCGAGCTCGCTGAGCGCGATCTGGGTTTCCAGCCGCGCGAGGGGCGCGCCGAAGCAGTAGTGGATGCCGCCGCCGAAGCCGAGGTGCTGGTCGTCGTCGCGGGCCAGTCCGAAGCGGTCCGGGTCGAACCGGTCGGGATCGAACCGGTCGGGCTCGCGTACGTGCTCAGGGTCGCGACTGCCGGATGCGAGCACCAGGATGACCTGCGAGCCCGCCGGGATCGTGGTGTCCGCGATCTCGATGTCGTCCAGCGCGGCCCGCCACGGCACGAAGTGCACGGGGGGTTCGTAACGCAGCAGCTCCTCGACCAAGCGAATGGGCAGGTCGGGGTCGCGGCGCACTCGCTCGAGCACGTCGGGATGGCGCAGCAGGGTGAGCATGCCGTTGGTGATGAGGTTGACGGTCGTCTCGTGCCCGGCCACGAGCAGCAGAAACGCTGTGCTCAGCAGTTGCTCCTGGGACATCCGCCCGTCGGGCCCGTCGTCGGTGGCCATCGCGGAGAGCAGGTCGTTGCCCGGGTTTCGGCGGTGGGACTCGATGAGCTCGGCGAGGTACTGCCCCATCTCCGCGCCGGCCTGGGCGTGTTTCCGTTGTTGTTCGGGGCTCGCCGCCTTCGGGTCGAGGGCCTCCAGTCCCGCTTCGACCCAGACGTGGAAGCGCGGTTCGTCCTCGCGGGGCACCCCGAGCAACTCGCAGATCACCGTGACCGGGAACGGATAGGCGAAGTCGTCGACGATGTCGACCTCGTTCCTTCCCGCGAAGCCGTCGATCAGGCGGGTGACGATGCCACGGAGATCGGGCACCATGCCGTCGACCCGGCCGGGTGTGTGGGGCGGGCCGAAATGGCGCATCGCCAGGCGCCGGAGCCGGTCGTGTTCGGGTGGGTCGAGTCGCAGGAAGCTCGGCGCCGACCCCTGCCCGGGGACGCCGGCCGCCGGGTGGGCGAGGTTGCGCACGTCCGAGCTCATCCGCGGATCGTGCAAGAGCTCTTCGATCTCCCGGTAGGTGCTGACCACGTAGCTGCCGTTCTCCTGGCGGGCGACGGGGGTCTTGCGCAGTTCCGCGTAGAGCGGATAGGGGTTGGCGCGGTTGGAGTAGTCGAGGATCTGCGCGAAGACGCTGGGGTCTGCCATGGCGCCGCCTCCTTGGTCCGGGCACTCGTGGGCAATCTCGGGATGCGGTGTCAGCGCACCAACGTTGCGCGCCGCTCGCTCGGGTCGTGGCCCGTGACCACGACGGTGGCGTCCTGGGTGGGGATCGGCCGCTGGGGGAACCCGGCCTGCATCGGCACCATCTCGGCAGGCTGGTCGACGCCGCGGAACGTGGGCGGGAACGGTGCAGCCCGCTCGATCAGCCGTTCGTAGAACTCCAGCCATTTCGACTGGTCGAAGGTCACCGCTCCGACGACGCGGCCCTGGTAGCCGTAGGCAGCGATGAACCGGCGGTCGGGAATGGAGCCCTGGGTGACGACGACCTCGTCGGCGATGTTCGGCACTCCCACGGACTTGATCTCGGTGCCGAACTGGGTGGACCAGAAGGCAGGCACGGCGAGGTGCGGCCAGCGATCGGCCTGCGAGCTGATCATGTTGTGGGCGGCGACCTCGGCCTGCGCGACCGCGTTGCCCCAGTGTTCGAGAGCGAGGAACTGGTAGCCGAACATCGGTTGCGGAGCACGTGCGACATCGCCGGCGACGAAGATGTTGTCGGTGACCAGGCCGTTGACGTCGAATGCTCGGCACCCCGCGTCGCAGGCAACTCCCCACCGCCCGGCCGCCAGCCCGGACCCCGCCAGCCACTCGACGTTGCGGATCCCACCGAGGGCGGCCACGGCGATGTCCACGTCGATCGTGCTTCCGTCGGACAGGTGCGCACGGCGCAGCCGCCCTCCCCCATCGCCTTCCAGCGCGGTGACCATGACATCGCAGCGCAGGTCGACGCCGTTCTCGCGTTGCATGTCCGCCGCGACCGTGCCGATCGCACTGCCCAGCGCCGCCACGAGCGGGGCGGGCCCGGCCTCGGCGACGGTCACCGCCAGCCCGTGCTCGCGACAGACCGACGCCACCTCGGAACCGGTGAACCCCGCGCCGATGACGAGCACGCGACCCGGCCGCGCGGCCACGAGCCGCTGCAGCCGCTCCGCGTCGGCGCGCGTGCGCAGTACGACCACGCCATCCAGCCGCGCCTCTGCAGGGTTGGGCCATGGCCGGGCCCGCACGCCGGTCGTGATCAGCAGACGGTCGAACCCGACGCTCTCACCGTCCGCCAGGTGCACGTGCTGGCCTGCCAGGTCAAGCTGCGTGGCAGGCACGCCGAGCCGCCACTCCGCGTCGACGTCATCGCGCCGCGGCAACCCGGTGTGTGTCGCAGGTACCGATCCGCCGAGCACCTGTTTGGACAGCGGCGGCCGGTCGTAGGGCTCGTCGGGCTCGTCCCCGATCAGTGTCAACGAGCCGGTGAACCCCTCGTGGCGAAGCGCCGCTGCGGCCCGCAACCCCGCCAGCGAGGCGCCGACGATCACGATCCGTCCGCTCCCCAGGAAACCCTCGTCGGACCCGCCTCGAGCCGCCTCGGCTCGACGCTCTGCATCTGCCTGACGGGCTCCGTTCCGACTTCCCACCCGGTCGAGGACGATGGCCTGCACCGGGCAGGCCGCCGCGGCCCGCAACACACGCTCCCGCTGCTCGTCGCTGGGGTCGGGGTCGTACAGGAGTGCTTCGTCCCCGTGCATCGTGAATGCGCTGGGGGCCAGAAACGCACACTGTGCGTAGCCCTGACACCGGGTGAGGTCGACGACCAGCTTCATTGTGGGATCCCCTCTCAGGCACTCGTTCGTCGGAGCCGCCGGCACGGCGAGTCACCTGTGTCCGTCACCGTCCAACCCGCTGCCACGGCGCCGCATCACCCGGAATGAACTAGCCGGATCCCGGCTGGGAACCGCGTCCCCGGAGGAGACCGGGCCGGTCGCGGCGGAGCACGCAGGACCCCTGCCTCGCCCAGCGCGGATGAGGACGCCGGGGCCTGGGTGCCGGACAGTCGCTGCGGGGCGACGCCGACGCACGGGGAAGGACCGACCGCGCATGAGCACGAGCGCAGCAGCCGAACGGGCGGGCAAGGCCGCGGCCGGCGTCCTGCTCACGCTGTCGGCGGGCCAGTTCCTCATGACCCTCGACACCTCGGTCATGAACGTCGCCATCGCGACCGTCGCCAAGGACGTCGGAACCACGGTCACCGGTATCCAAGGAGCGATCACGCTCTACACGCTGGTCATGGCCATGTTCATGGTGCCCGGCGGCAAGCTCGGATCGTTGATCGGCCGTCGGCGCGCGTTCGCGATCGGCTGCGTCGTCTACGGCCTCGGCTCGCTGACCACCGCCCTCGCTCCGAACCTGCCGATCCTCATCCTCGGCTGGTCGGCGCTGGAGGGCATCGGTGCCGCGCTGATCCTGCCCGCCATCGTCGCCCTCGTCGCGGGCAACTTCCCGCCGGAGGGACGGCCACGCGCCTACGGGCTCGTCATGGGCGCCGGAGCGATCGCGGTGGCCGTCGGTCCGCTGGTCGGTGGCATCGCGACGACCTACTTCTCCTGGCGGTACGTGTTTCTCGGCGAGGTCGTGATCGTCGCCGTGATCCTGCTGCTCGCCCGGCGCATCGCCGATGCTCCGCCGGAGTCCCGGGTGGGGTTCGACGTGATCGGCGCATTTCTCAACGCGATCGGGCTCGGGCTGGCGGTCTTCGGCGTCCTGCGCTCGGCCGAATGGGGGTGGGTGGCGCCCAAGGCAGGCGCTCCGTCCCTGCTCGGCATCTCCCTCACGGTGTGGTTCGTCCTCGGTGGGCTGCTGGTCGTCTGGCTCTTCTTCGAGCGCGAGGCGCACATGGAGGAGAGGGGCCTCGAGCCCCTGGTGAAACCGTCGTTGTTCGGCAATCGCCAGATGACCGGCGGGCTGCTGATGTTCTTCCTGCTCTTCCTCGTGCAGGCAGGGTTGTTCTTCACGATCCCGCTGTACCTGTCGGTGTCGCTCGGCCTGTCCGCACTGGAGACGGGGGTGCGGATCCTGCCGCTGTCGGTCACGTTGCTCATCGCCGCCATCGGCGTCCCACGGTTCTTCCCCGATGCGTCCCCGCGCCGGGTGGTGCGGCTGGGCCTGCTCGCCATGTTCCTCGGGATCGTCGTTCTGCTGACCGCGATCGACGCGAGCGCGGACGCCACGATCGTGACGATCCCGCTGCTCCTCGCCGGCCTCGGAATCGGTGCGCTGGCGTCGCAGCTCGGTGCGGTGACGGTGTCCGCCGTGCCCGACGAGCTGAGCCCTGAGGTGGGTGGTCTGCAGAACACCGCGACCTATCTCGGCGCGGCGATCGGCACGGCGTTGGCCGGTTCGATCCTCATCGGCGCGCTCACGACGTCGTTCCTGCAGGGCGTCGAGCAGAACCCGGCGATCCCCGAGCAGGTCAAGTCGCAGGCCAACGTCCAGTTGGCGAGTGGGGTGCCGTTCCTGTCCGACGTCGATCTGGAGGCGGCGCTCACGAATGCCGGGGTCGCCCCGGACGTGACGGCGGCGGCACTGGAGGTGAACGAACAGGCCCGGCTCGACGGCTTGCGTTCGGCACTCATGGTGCTGGCGCTCGTCGCGCTGGCGGGGGCGTTCTTCGCACGCCGGATCCCCACCCAGCCTCCGCGCTAGTGTCGCGGCCGCGAGGCGCCGTCCGGGCGCCGGAGGCGGGTAAGACGACCTCATTTCCTCGGCACTAGGGCACCCTCGCCGCCCCGAAGGCCTACGGGGCAGGAGCGGCACCTTCCGGCGCCCGCTCCCGCCGCACCTCAGCGTGCAGGCCTACCAGGCGATCGGCAGCGAGGTGAGTCCGTAGATGACGTTGAACGAGCGGAAGCCCGGCTCGGCGTCGGTGGTGCGAAGCCCGGGGAAACGCTGCAGCAGCGCCGGGAACGCGAGCCGCATCTCCATCCGCGCGAGCGGCGCGCCCAGGCAGTGGTGGATCCCGTGCCCGAACGCCAGATGCCCCATCGCGCCGCGGGTGATGTCGAGCTTGTCGGGGTCGGACAGCAGCTCCGGGTCGCGGTTGGCCGCGGGCAGGGCGCACATGACGAACTCACCCGCGGCGATCTTCTGCCCGGCGATCTCCACGTCGGTGGTAGTGATCTTGCCGGTGCCGGAGTGCACGATGCTCAGCCAGCGCAGCAGCTCCTCGACCGCGGCGTCAACGCGCTCGGGCTCGTCGCGCAGGAGCGCGAGCTGGTCGGGGTGCCGGAGCAGCGCGAGCGTGCCGAGTCCGAGCATGTTGGCGGTGGTCTCGTGGCCGGCGATCAGCAGCAGGGACGCGATGCCGCAGAGCTCGTCGAAGCTCAGCTCGTCGCCGTGCTCGCGCACGAGCATGCCCAGCATGTCCTCGCCGGGGTCGGCCTGGGCTCCCTTCACGAGCTCGGCCATGTAGTCGCGCGACTCCCGGCCCACCCGGATCCGCTCCTCCGCCGGCACCGAGAGGTCGAGCAGCCGGGAGCTGCGCTCCTGGAACTCGGAACGGTCCGCGTAGGGCACGCCGAGCAGCTCACAGATCACCAGCGAGGGCACCGGCAGCGCGAAGTCGGAGACGAGGTCTGCAGGCGGTCCGCTGCGCTCCATCGCGTCGAGGTGCTCCTCGACGATCTCCCGGATACGCGGCTCCAGCCTGCGCATCCGCCGCACCGTGAACTCCGGGGTGAGCAGCCGCCGCAGCCGCGTGTGGTCCGGCGGGTCGAACACGAGCAGGTTGCCTGCCCGCATCCGGGCCAGCTCCTCCTCGCTCACGTCCTCGAAGCCCGGGGGTCGCCGCAGCTCCGAGACCCGGAAGTTGCTGAACCGCTCGCTGTCGCTCAGCACCTCCCGAACGTCCGCGAAGCGCGTGACCATCCATCCCTCCAGGCCGAAGGGGGTGCGGATACGCCCGATCCCGGGGCCGTCCCGCAGCTCGGCGAGCTCTGGCGCCGGATCGAACGCGTCTCGCCGCATGTGGATGGGTAATTCCTGCTCCCGGGTCACGGCAGCTGTCTCGGTCACGCAACCTCCCCTGCGACGCGCGCCCGGTCAGCGCGCTCCGTGAAATGAACGATAGGCGCCTATCAAGTAGTTCCCATCCGGATTTTCCGTTCTCAGTGGTCCCTCAGCAGACGCCCGGATCAGGAGCGACGGCACGGACGCCGCGAGGCTTTCCGGAGCAGGCCGTAGTCGATCAGCACGATCCCCTCCTCACGGATGATGTCGCGAGCCCGCTGCGACGTCAGGAACTCGTGGTCGGTGCAGCGCACCCACGAATCCTCGTCACCGAGGCCCGGATGCACCGCCCACTCGCTGAGTCCCGCAGGCAGCTCACGCAGGAGCTGTGCGTACCGGTCCTGCTTGCTCTCGACGTCGAGACGGAAGCTGTCGACGAACTCGTGCTCGACGACGGGCACGCCACGGCGGCGCAGCAGTTCCGTTCCACGCTCGAGCCAGGCTCGCGTCGCCAGGCCGTACTCCTGCGCCAACGCCACCGTCAGGTCGAAGACGTCGGCGCGCCCGCCGTCCGCAAGGCAGTGCCAGTCCAGATGTGTCGGCGTGAGCCCGGCGTCCATCACGGCGTCGATCTGGGCACGGAACTCCACCTCCACCTCGTCGGGACGGGCCCGGGCCAGAAGCTCGGGCACCTGAGCGGGCGCGAACAGCTCGCCGTCGTCGTCGAGCAGGGACGGCACCCGCTCCTTGGCGGTCAGTGGGCGCCATCGGTCGCGGTCCGTGTCGCACACGAGAGTGAGGTGGATCCCGAACGGGATCTGCGGCCGCGACCGGAGCAGCTCCATCGCATGGGCCGCGCCGGGACACGGCACCATCAAGCTGCACGACGTGCCGATGCCCTCCTCGATCGACTGGACGACAGCGGCGTTGATCGCGGGGTTCATCCCGAAGTCGTCGCAGTTCACGATGAGCACACGCGCCTCAGGAGCGAGGCCGAGCAGTTCGTTCGACGAGGCAGCGGGCACGTCGGCGGCGTGGACGTTCACAACGTCCAGTCTGCGAGGCCTGTCCAAACGTTTCCGGACACGTCGACGTGGCGGCGAATCACACAAAAAGGAGAATCGCCCTCGAAACGGTCCACGGATTTCCGGGACTCGCCCGCAATCGTCATCGGGAGGGCGGTCGTGCACTACTCCCCGTGGTCGCGATGCCGGCGAGTCGATGTAGCCTCCGCCCGTGGTTCTGGCGATCATCGGCGTCATTCTCCTGGTCGGAGCGGCCATCGCCGTTGCCTTCGCCGTGCGGGGCAAGCGGCGCTGGCAAGCGATGCTGGGCACCGAAACGTCCACCGCCGCCGAATTGACCGCCGAGCTGACAACCGTTCGCGAGCTCGGCGGAAGTGCATTCAGCCGGATTTCCGAAGTGACCGGCACGGCAGCCCCGGGACCGATCGGCGAGCTGAAGTCGGAGCTGGCCGAGCTCCCCTGCATCTGGTATCGCTACGAGATCCGCCGCCGCTACTGGGACACCTCCACCGATTCGGACGGCAACAGGAGCCGCACGCAGCGCACCGAGACCGTTGCGAAGCTGGCGAGCACTCAGCCGTTCCGGGTGGTGGACGCCACCGGGAGCGTGCTGGTGCGACCGGACGGACTCGCGATCGACCACGCCGAGCGGGTGCTGGACCAGTTCGACCCGGACCAGGGCACGAGCTCCATCTCGTTCCTCGGCATCAGCATCGGCATGAGGAGCGACACCATCGGTTACGAGCGCGAGGAGTGGATCGTCCGGTCCGGCACCCCGCTCTACGTGCTCGGTGAGGCGAGAGACCAGGGTGGCGAGGTGGTGATCGGCAAGCCGGCGAGCGGCGTGCATGTCATCTCCACCCGCAGCGAGGCCGAGTTGCGCAAGTCGACCCAGCGGACGCAACGAATCCTCATGTGGTCGGCGCTCGCCGCCGTGGTCGTGGGCATCGTGCTGCTGGTGGCCGGCGCGGTGGCGGGCTGAACCTCAGGCCGGGCCGCGCCGTGCCACGGTGATCCAGGCCGCCGAGTCGTAGAGCACGCCTCGATCGGTGTCGTGCTCGGCCATGCCGGTCCGCAGGGCGTCGAGTGCGCGGGCTCTGGTGTCCACGTCGAGTCCGTCGAGCCGGCCGCCGAACTGCGTGGACACGAAGCGGTAGGCGTCGTCGAGGTCCGGACCGAAATACATGGGCTCGCTCACCGCATGCAGCCGCACGTCCGTGAACCCGGCCGACGTCAGCAGGTGCCGCACCCGTTCCGGGTCGCTCAGCGAGAACGGCCCCGGTGCCCCCACTGGGAGCGGCAGCTCACGCCCCGCGGCCAGCACGCTCAGGAACGTGCGGATCCACTCGTTCTTCTCGAACGGCTGCCAGGTCATGAGGACGAGGCGTCCACCGGGGCGCAATGCACGCGCGATGTTCGCGAAGGCGACTTCGGGGTCACCGAAGAACATGGTCCCGTTACGGCTGATCGCGATGTCGAATGACCGGTCGGCAAAGGGATGATTCTGCGCGTCGGCCTGTTCGAAACGGGCGTTCGGCACCCCCTCTCGGTCCGCCGTCCGGCGCGCGAGGTCAATCATTTGCGAGGACAGGTCCACACCCAGTGCGAATCCGTCGGACGCCCGGCGCGCGGCGTCCCGGGTGGTCTGGCCGCTGCCACACCCGATGTCGAGCACGTCCATGTTCGCGCCGATTGCGGCGGCCTCGAAGAAGTGTCCGTGGTATCCGGCCACCCCCTCGTTCAAGCGTTCGGCGTGGGCCGTCCAGAAATCACCTGAATCCCCGTTCCAGTCGCGTAGCTGCGAGACGTTGGACGGGTCCGGCTGCAAGGCGTCGACGGACGCCGGTTCTCCTGTCACACCCCGCAGTCTGACCCACCGTCCAGGCCCGTCGAGCTCACCCCCGACGGGTCCCTGGCCTGGGCAGGCGTCCGGGACGCGCATCCACCCGTCCCGCCCACAGTGATCGCGGAGCGCGATGGCGACCGGTTCCCGGGCGGGTGGTCATGGTCACTCTGCCGAGGGTTCACCCTTGTCAGCAGGGCCGAGAGCTCCGCGAACACCTACGCTGGCATTCCCCCGAGGAGCCACGTTTCCCTCTCGAATGGATGATGCCCGTGCGACTCGCACGCCTTCTGACCGTTGCTGCAGCCGCGTTCGTGTCCCTGGCAGCGGTCACGGCGCCGTCGGCAACGGCCGGCGTGCCCGACTCCAGCTCCCGCTCCTCGGGACTCACGGGCGACCTCGACACCCATGACCCTGCGCTCGTGGCGGGCGGGCCCGGTCAGAATTGGTACGTCTTTTCCACGGGCGACCCGTCGGTGGGCCACGGAACGATCCAGATCCGCAGCTCTCCCAATGGCCACGACTGGGCTTTCGCCGGCACCGTCTGGGATTCCATCCCGTCGTGGATCAAGAAGGAGATCCCCGGCGTGAACAACCTGTGGGCGCCCGAGGTCTACCATTATCGAGGCACCTACTACCTCTACTACGTGGCGTCCAAGTTCGGCACCAACGACTCGCTGATCGCACTGGCCACCAACACCACGCTCGACCCGCACAATGCCGCCTACAAATGGGTGGACCAGGGCCAGATCCTGCGCTCCGAGTCGTCGGACGACTACAACGCACTCGATCCGGCGATCATCGAGGACGGCAGGGGACGGCCGTACATGGCGTTCGGCTCCTACTGGAGCGGGATCCGCATGCTGCCGCTCGACTGGCCGTCGGGCCATGTGGCCGCGAACGCGGGTGAACCGCTGCATCTGGCCAGCCGGCAGGAACCGCCGTACGCCATCGAAGCGCCCTACATCGTGCACCGGGGAGGGTGGTACTACCTCTTCACGTCATGGGATGCGTGCTGCCGTGGCGTGGACAGCACCTACCGGATCGTCATCGGCCGCTCCCGTCTCGTCACCGGCCCGTATCTGGACCGCGACGGGAAGAGCCTGCTCGACGGGGGTGGCAGCACGTTCCTCGCCACCTCCGGCAACCAGGTCGGGCCGGGCGGCGAGTCGGTGTCGGACGGAATCCTCGCCTACCACTACTACGACCGCGCCGACGGCGGGAAGCCCCATCTGGCTCTGCAGCAACTGTCATGGAGCGCGGACGGCTGGCCCGAGATCAGCGACGAGAGGCAATGATCGGCGGCCTCAGACGTCCCCGTCCCGATCGTCGCCGGCGTCGTGGACGAGCAGGGCGATCTGAACACGGTTGTTGAGGTCGAGCTTGGTGAGAATGCTCGACACGTGCGTCTTGACCGTGGGCACCGCGAGGTGGAGCACGGCCCCGATGTCGGCGTTCGACCTGCCCTCCGCCACCGCCACCGCGACGTCCCGCTCGCGGTGGTTCAGCAGGGCGAGCCGCTCTCGCGCGTGCTCGCGTCTGCGGTCGCGATCCGAGTCCGTCACGCGCGCGATGAGGCGACGGGTCACGTCCGGCGAGAGGACCGGGTGTCCACGCGCCACGCGCCGCACGGCCTCCACGATCTCCTCGGGCGGGGTGTCCTTGAGCAGGAACCCCGCGGCGCCGGCGCGCAGGGCACGCAGCACGTGGCCGTCGGTGTTGAAGGTGGTCAGCACGAGGACCTCGGGGGCATCCCCGCGGGCGCGGACGGCCTCGGTGGCGGTGAGGCCGTCCATCGTGGGCATGCGGATGTCCATGAGGATCACGTCGGGCGCATACCTGTCGATCAGGCCGGCCACCTCGGTGCCGTCACTGGCCTCGGCGAGCACGTGGATGTCCGGGGCACCGCGGAGCATCATCGTGAGCCCGGCCCTGACCAGCGGATCGTCGTCGACGACGAGTACGCCGACCGGGAGCGCTGTCACGGCGGCCACGGTAGCCGGGCCTCGACCCGCCACCCGCCCGCCGCGGTGGGACCGTGCACGAGGTGCCCGCCGGCGAGTCTGACGCGCTCGGCCAGGCCGGCCAGGCCTTGCCCGGCCGCTCCGCCGCCCACGGCAGGCGCCGAACCGGGAGCCGTGTTGCACACCTCGACGGTGAGCCCCTCGCCGCGTGCCCCCGCCACGAGGACGCGCACCTCGGCTCCCGGCGCGTGCTTGCGGGCGTTGGTCAGGGCTTCCTGCACCACGCGGTAGGTCGTGCGCCCCGTCGTGTCGGGAACGGACTGCGGCAACGGTGCGCTGAGCTCGATCTTCATCCCGGCCCGGCTCGACTCGTCGACGAGCTCCTGGACGTCGGCCAGACCGGGTTGGGGCAGCTCACCGACCGGGGCGCGGAGGACGCCGATGACCGCTCGCAGGTCCTGCAGCGCCTGGTGGGCGCTCTCCCGGATCACCTTCGCCGCGCCGGCGACTTCCTCCGGCGGCGCGCCCGGACGGTATTCGAGCGCTCCGGCGTAGACGCTGAGCAGGGAGAGCCGGTGGCCCAGCACGTCGTGCATCTCCCGCGCCACCGCCTCACGGGCATGGTGCTGAGCCTGTTCGGCGAGCAGCCGCGCCTCGGCCCCGGCGCGCGCCACGAGCTGGCGGTGGTGATGGATGACGAGCCCCCAGCCGGTGGCGACGCCCTGAAATGCGACCCCGAGCATCAGCAACAGACCGCGGTCGTAGTCCGACTCGATGCGCAGCAGGACGTAGGCGAGCGCGGTGATCAGGCTCAGCCCGAAGACGGTGATCGAGGTACGCGGAGGCCGGTGCACCGCCACGGTGAACAGGCCCACCAACATCGCTCCCGCGACGAGCTCGAACACCGCCGACAACGCCGCCAGGGCCACGGCGACCGCCACCGGCCAGCGACGGCGCAACCAGATGGCGGCGCACCCGAGCGCGCCGACGACCTGCTCGACGTCGAAGAACCACGCCGGCTCGGTGAGACCCAGGCCCACGCGATCGACAGCGCTGAGCACGCCGATGCCCACTGCGAACAGGAACAAGCAGGCGTCGACGGCCCATTCGCGGCGCGTGCGCGCCGGATTCGGCGGGATGGAATCGGTCATCTCGCGCCGAAGCGTACGGTGGGCGGGCGGCCGGGAGGCCGCTGCTCGGCGCCGCCGGTACCTCCGTCGGTCGAACCGATACTTCGGTCGGAGCCGGACGGGAAGGGCAGCGACCTCGGTCGGCCCGGCGGCTCCCGGCGATCGATCCGGAAGCGGGCGGCTGATCCTTAGCGTCCGCCGGTATGCGGACACCCTTCCAGCTGCTCGGACTCTTCCTGCTCGCTGCGGGCATCAGCGGATGCATCGACCACCTGGCATATCAGCCGATCATGGGTCTCTTCCTCAACGTGTTCAACCGGTTCGTGATCCCGCGTATCGACGTACTGGCGGGGTACGAGCTCTTCGCGAACCTGGTCGTGGCGGTGGTCGGGGCCGTCGTCCTGATCGCCGCGAGCCAGGTGCGCAAGGCATGAGGCCACGCTGACGGCATCTGATCGATCGGGCCAGGAATCGTCCCTCTTGGACAGACTGCGTACGGTGTGTGACTGATCGGCCATCGCGCGGAAGCGGCCCGGTCGTACAACGGCGTAGCGGGAGGGGGACCCACGCGCGTGACCGACCCGGACGCTCCGCCTGCCCCCAGACCCCCCGCACAGCGACCGGGCGGCCCGTGGCGTGTGGCAGGGTTCGTCATCGCGGTGCTCGGCATCGTGCTCGTGGCGATCACGCCCAACCCTCCCGAGAACGTCCTGCACTGGGCCCAGATCGTGGCCGGTGCGTCGCTCACGGCGTTTCTCACGACGTACGCGGGGTGGCACGAGGTCGCGCGGCTGCGGGGCCACCCCAGGCGGATCCTGCGCTGGGTGCTGCGCAGGCGCGTCGCCGTGGCTGTGGGCGTCGTGCTGGCCCTGGTGCTGGCGTTCGGCATCCCCCCGGCCTGGGAGTTCACCCGCGGCGTCTCCCTCGCCGTGTTCGGCTGCTCGCCCCCCACCCAACTGCGCATGGTCGCGAGCCCCGAAACCATCACGACGGCACGCTCGCTCGCCGGCGACTACGAGCGGTGGACCGCCACCGAGAACCACGACTGCCCCACCGTGGAGATCTACGTCTACGAGGCTCCCCCCGACGAGATCCGGCAGCGGATCCAGATGGGGACGGGCTGGCTGGACGGGTCCGACGTGCTGCGGGAGATCGGGCCGCAGCCCGACATCTGGCTCGCCACGACGAGCCACGAACTCCCCGACCCGCCCGGCACGGCGATCGCAGGCACCACGCCCTTCGCCTACACGCCGGTGGTGCTGGCTGTGCCCTCGGCCGAGGCCGGCCGGCACGTGAGCCGGCAGGGCACGTGGGCGGACACGTTCCAGCAGGTCGCCGACCAGGGGGTCGACGTCGTCCGGGCGGACCCGAACTCCACCGAGCTGGGCCTGCTCGCCACCGCACTCCTGTACGGCTCGCGCGGCCAGGACAGCCCGCCGAGCCCGCACCAGCTCGGCCCGGCCGAGATCGAGCAGCGCATCGCGGTGTCCCTCGACAAGGGCGGCTTCCCGCTCACGGACACCCCCGGGCTCCTGTGCCGCCACCGGCTGCTCGGGTCGTCGGCGGCCGTCATCGCGTCCGAGCAGCAGGTCGTGCGCTTCAACCTGGGTGATCCGCTCGGCCCGTCATGTCTGTCGCGCACGGACAACCCCGAGCAGCTCGTCGCGCTCTACCCGTCGGACACGCGCAGCCTGGACCAGCAGTTCGTCCGGCTCTCGTGGAGTGAGCCGCCCCAGCAGCAGGCTGCGGCCGACTTCGGCGCATGGCTGCTCACCGAGTCCGGGCGGACGGCGGTCGTCCGGACGGGCCTGCGCCCCCTCGGGCCGTACGCGAAGGGGCCGACGCTCACCACACCCGGAATCGACACCGACGCCGTGCCGACGATGGGCCCGGTCCCGCCCGCCGAGTGGGAAGGCACGCTGTCGGCGCACGACGCAGCCCAGCGCCGTGGCCGAGTGCTCTTCGTCCTGGACACGTCCGGATCGATGGCCACGAGAGGCCCGGAGGGCACGAGGTCGGCCGTCGCGGCCGCCGCCGTCTCCGCGGCGCTGGGGGGAATGGGTCCTCGCGACGAGTTCGGCCTCTGGTTCTTCCCCGACCCGGCGGGCACCGGCCACGTCCAGGCCGTGCCGCTCGGTGCGCCCGACCGGGCTCGGCGTGACGCCGCGCAGCAGGCGTTGAACGGCGTGCGGCCCGCGGGGAACACGCCGCTCTTCCGCAGCATGATCGACGGCGCAGCGGCCCTCCCCTCCGACGATCCGGGCCGGGTCGACGCCGTCGTCGTCCTGACCGACGGCGAGGACACCAGCAGCGGAGTCGGCGCCGATGCGGTCAGCTCGGCCCTTGCCGGCACCGGCGTCCGGCTGGTCGTCGTCACGATCGGCGAGATCCGCTGCTCCGACGCGGGTCTGACCGCGATCACCACCGCGACCGCAGGCGAGTGCGTCGACGCCGACCTGGCGAGCCTCGACACCACGTTGCGCACGGCCACGGCGGGCTTGTGGGGTGGCCGATGATGGCCCGCTTCCGGCACTGGGAGCGCCCGCTCGCGTGGTGGGCAGCCGGGATCGTCGTCGGCGTGGCGGCCGTCCTGCTCACCACGACCGTCACCGCTCTCGTCGACGACCCCGGCAGGCTCGAGGACAACGGTGAGATCGTGATCCTCAGCGGGCGTGACGACAGTCTGGGTGGCCAGCGCCAGGAGTTGGTCAACCAATGGAACGAGCTCCATCCGGACAGCCGGGCGCGGATCGTCGAACTGTCCGCTCTCGCCGACGCCCAACGCAGCGAGATGCTGGCCAGGGCCCAGTCCGGCCGTGGGGACATCGACGTCTACAACCTCGACGTGACCTGGACGGCCGAGTTCGCCGACGCCGGATACATCCAGAGCCTCGACGAGTCGCGCATCCCCGAGGACGGCTTCCTCGCGGGACCGCTGGCCACCTGCCGCTACAACGGCAAGCTGTGGGCGCTTCCGTTCAACACCGACGTGGGTCTCCTGTACTACCGGTCGGATCTCCTCGACCTCCCGCCGCAGACCTGGAAGGACCTCGAGGACGACGTCGCCGAGCAGCGGGCGCGCAGTGGGAACGACGTGGACGGCTATGCGGGACAGTTCGCGGATTATGAAGGGCTCACGGTGAATGCACTGGAGGCCATCGGGGGCGCGGGCGGCTCGGTCGTCGACGACGATGGTGACGTCGTCATCGATGACCATCGCGTTGCGGTCACGGAAGGTCTCGACCGCCTCCGGAAGATCGCACCGACCGGCGTCCCCGCGCTCGACGAGGACAGCAGCACCCAACTTTTCCGATCAGGCAAAGCGCTTTTCATGCGCAATTGGCCGGTGAAGTTCCAGTCGCTGACAGAGGACCTCGAAGGGGCGCCCCCGGTGACGTTCGACGTCGCTCCCCTGCCCTCCGACTCAGGGGTCCTCGGCGGCCAGAACCTTGCCGTTGCGTCCGGCACCGACCGTCCACGTGCCGCGCGTGCGCTGATCGAGTTCCTCACCAGCGAGCGCAGCCAGCAGATCCTCTTCGAGCGCGGCGGCCTGCCCGCCACCCGTAAGGTCGTCTACTCCGACCCGGTGGTCCGGGAGCGCTACGAGTACGTCCCCACGTTGGAGCGGGCGCTCGAGCACGCGAAGCCGCGGCCCGCCCAACCCCACTACGCGCGGTTCAGCCAGGTGTTCCGTTCGGCCGTCGACGGCTTTCTCCGCCAGAGCGCACCCCTCCCCGACGACATCCAGGATCAGCTGGTGGGCGCGCTGAAGGGCCGGCTCGCCCCGGCCTCCGACAACTGACCTCCTGGTCGGCGAGCTGCGGGAGCCACGAACCGGCAGAGGAACGCAGGCCATCGGATGACGCCATGGTCGGCGCGGGGCGCTTATAGTCATCGTGCCGACAAGGAGGCAGCGGTGAGCTTGGCCAACGTGTGGCTGCAGACACCGGGGGACGGCTTGGTGCGCGCTGACCAGGTGGCCGGCATCGAGGCCCACCAGACGCCTGAGCTCACCGGCAAACCGTCGTACTGGCTGCTCGACATCGTGCTCCCTGCCCCGGTCGGCAGCGGTTCGGGTGGTGAGCTCTGGATCAACGTCCTGCACCGCACCCTGCTCCAGAGCTCGTTGGATCCGGGCGACGCACCCGTCGCGCTGGCCAGGCTGCTCTCCCAGCTCGACACCATCAGCGCAGCAGGGATCATCGTCACCACCCGCCACGGTGCCGACGGCTGGGATCCGGCAACGGACGGCATCGCCGTGGGATCGGCCACCGTGCGCTTCCACTTCACCCCGTTCAGCTCACCACCGCCTCGGGATGACACAGGGGCCGAATACCTGTAGGGCACACTTTCGCTGATTTCGGTGAATCCGCACTTTTATCGACAATCCGCCGGTAAGAACTGATCACGAAATGTTTATTGATCAACGCGGGAACATTCCCATCCACCCGTTCGTCCAACGAACTGATGCACTTCGGAGGCGCAATTCGGTAGGGAAGGTCGGATCATGGTGACTGGGGCTACGGGTTACGACGTCGTCATCGTCGGCGCGGGCACGGCCGGCTGCGTGCTCGCCGCGCGGCTGTCCGAGGACGCGGCCACGCGGGTACTCCTGCTCGAGGCCGGCAGCCGCGAACCGCTGGCCGCGGTGGCCGACCCCCAGGCCTGGCCCACCCTCACTGGCTCGTCGATGGACTGGGGCAACCACACCGTCGTCCTGGACGGCATCGGCCGGACCGAGGCGATGCCACGCGGCCGGGGGCTCGGCGGCTCATCGGCGATCAACGCGATGGCCTTCATGCGAGGCCATCGCGCGAGCCACGACGCGTGGATCACGGCCGGTGCGAAGGGCTGGGGGTACGACGACCTGCTGCCCTACTTCAAGCGCACCGAGCACGTCGAGGGCCGCGATCCCGCCGTGCGCGGCCAGAACGGCCCCCTCCACCCCTGGACGCCCACCGCGCCCCACCCGCTCTCCGTGGCCACCATCGATGCGGCCCGCGAACTCGGGCATCCGATCGCGCAGGACGTCAACAGCGGTCTCGAAGAGGGCTTCGGCTGGAGCGAGTTCACCATCCTCGACGGCAGGCGGCAGAGCGCCGCCGACGCCTACCTCCTCCCGGTCCTCGACCGCCCCAACCTCGACCTGGTCACCGACGCGCTGGTGCATCGCCTCCTGTTCAGCGGCAACCGCTGCACCGGGGTCGAGTACAGCGTCGGTGGCCACACGGTCACCGCGCAGAGTGGAGGCGAGGTCGTCCTGACCGCCGGGGCGATCGGCACGTCGCAGCTGCTCATGCTCTCCGGGATCGGTCCGCAGGCTCACCTGCGTCAGTTCGGGATCGACGTGTTCGCCGACGTCCCCGGGGTGGGCTCCAACCTCCACGACCACCCCATGACCACCCTCGTCTATCACTCCGCCCAGCCCGTCCCGCTCTCCACGAGCAACGGCGGCGGCGAGGCCAAGGGCGACCAGCGCAGCAATTCCGCCAGTCCGTGGCCCGACATCCAGCTGTTCACCTCGATCAGGCCGCTGCGCGCCGCCACACTGACCGGCCCCGAACCCGGCGCGGGCTACAGCATCGTGGTCGCCCTCATGGCGCCGTTCAGCCGCGGAACGGTGCGCCTGGCCGACGCCGCCCCGGACGCGGCTCCTCTGATCGATCCGCGCTACTACTCCGACGGCCGCGACGTCGACGCCATGGTCGCCGGGCTGCGTGCCGCCCGTGAGCTCGGCACCGCATCCTCGTTCGACCCGTGGCGCGGGGAGGAAGCCCAACCCGGCAGCGACGTGCAGAGTGACGACGAGCTGCGCAGCTACATCCCCAAGAGTCTGCGTAGCTACCACCACTACGCCGGGACCTGCCGCATCGGCACCGACGACGACGCCGTCCTCGACGCCGACCTGCGCGTGCGCGGCTTCGAGGGACTGCGCGTGGCCGACGCGTCCGTGATGCCCTCCCCGGTGGCCGCCAACACCAACGCCGCCGTCTACGCCATCGCGGAACGGGCTGCCGAGCTGATCCGATCCTGACCCCGGCCCGGGCCCGACCGGGTCAGGTGGGCCCGCGTCCCGGAAACGGAACGCGCATCAGGTCCTGCGCCACCACGATCTTCCCGTCGTAAACGGCTGCGGCCTCGGCGTGGAACCGCGCCGGGTCGCCGTAACGCTGGGAGAAATGGGTGAGCACGAGGCAGCGCACCCCACAGGCTGCGGCCACCGCGCCGGCCTGCCGCGCGGTGAGGTGTCCGTAGGAGTCGGCGAGAGCTGAGTCCTCGTCCAGGAACGTCGACTCGATCACGAGCATGTCCACGCCGTCGGCGAGGGCGTACACCGCGTCGCAGATGCGGGTGTCCATCACGAACGCGAACCGTTGCCCCGGCCGGGGTGCGCTGACCTCCTCCACCCGCACCGTGCGGCCGCCCACCTCGATGAGCCCGGTGCGCTGGAGGAGGCCCACGTCCGGGCCCGCGAGGCCGTACCGGGAAAGCCGGTCCGGCAGCATGCGGCGCCCGTCCGGCTCGACGAGGCGGTAGCCGAACGCCTCCACGGGATGGTCCAGACGGTGCGCCTCCAACGTCCAGTCCGCGGTGGCCGACACCGCGCCGTCCCGCTCGATCGGCTCCTCCCGCAGATCGACGACGTCGTGGAACACGCTCGCGTGGCGCAGGCGCTCGAAGTACTCCTGCCCGGACGCCGGGAAGTGCGCGCGCACCGGGTGTGCCACCCGGTCGAGCGAGAGCCGTTGGACGACGCCCGGCACGCCGAGGCAGTGGTCGCCGTGAAAGTGGGTGAGGCAGAGCCGGGTGATGGCGCTGCTCGCCACTCCCGCGAGGAGCATCTGCCGCTGCGTGCCCTCACCGGGATCGAAGAGGAACCCGTCGCCGTCCCAGCGCAGGAAGTAGCCGTTGTGGTTGCGCAGTCGCGTCGGCGCCTGGCTGGCGGTGCCCAGCACGACGAGTTCACGGCCCGACACCTCGCGCACGCTACCCGCACAGCGGACGTACCCCTCGCCATCCGCTGTGCGGGCAGAAGTCAGGACGCGAGCGCCGTGACCGACACCTCCCAGAGCTGCGCGGCCGCCTCCGGATCGAGCGCGTAGGCCGCGACGCCGCGACGGGTGCCGGGCTCGTGGGGTCCGGACTCGTTGCAGTCCTCGAAGTACCGGCCGCCGATCCCGTCCAGCAGCGGTGCCGTCGCGACCAGAACGGACGTGGCGGCGCCCTGCTCCGGCGTCTTCCACCGGACGTCACCGCCGGCATTCCGCGCGGCCGCCTCGAGCTCCTCCTCCGAGATGTAGCGCTGCAGGTTGGTCCGGATCCCGCCGGGCATCACCGCGTTGACCGTGATGCCGTCGTCGGCCCAGCGCCTCGTGGCCTCGACCGCGAACAGCACGTTCGCCGTCTTCGACTGCCCGTACGCCAGCCAGGGGTCGTAGGGCCGCTCCCGGAAGTGGATGTCGGAGAAGACGACCGGGGACCGCAGGTGTGCGCTGGAGGTGACCGACACGACGCGCGCCCCGCCGGCCGCGGCGAGCGCCGCGTGCAGTCCGGTGGTGAGGCCGAAGTGGCCGAAGTGGTTCGTCGCGAACTGCAACTCCCACCCCTCGGTCGTGCGGGTCTCCGGGTTGCCCATCACGCCCGCGTTGTTCAGCAGGAGGTGCAGCGGCCCCTCCCAGCCTGCGACGAACTTCGCGACCGAGACCCGGTCGGCCAGGTCCAGCGGAGCCACGATGACCTGCTTGTTGCCGGTGGTCGCGACGATGTCCTCGGCGGTGCGGTCCCCCGCCTCGGTGTTGCGCACCGCGAGGGTCACCTCGGCACCGGCCCCGGCGAGGGCCCGGGCCGTCTCGATACCGATCCCGGACGCCCCTCCCGTCACGATGGCGCGGCGCCCGGTCAGGTCGATCCCCGCGACGACCTCTGCAGTTGTCGACCCCGCGCCGAACGGCGTGACGATGCGTGAAGCTGAATCCATGATCTTCTTCCCGTCAGGCTCGACGCTGTGACGAGGTACCCTCCACGGAGAAGCGGAGGACCCTCCAGTCAAGAGTAACTGGAGGGTCCTCCGGATCGCAATGCTGGGGCCGCTGAGCGCCCGCACCCGACCTCTCCGCCCGACCGAAACGGCGGCATCACGCACGTAGCGCCCGACGGTTCCGACTTTCGGTTCCCGGCCTCACTCGACGAAGGAGTCGATCCGCCCATTCGCGAAATGAATTCTTCGCTACTGTCGACCGTCGCCAGGGCGCACGAATCGGAAACGACGGGCGAACACGATCGGCCGCACGTGATATTCGCTGAGATCTCGACGGCGACCGAGCCGGGGACGCCCGGGGTGCCCACGTCAGGTGAGCACCGATCCGTAACAGACCTTCGACAGACACTCGGAGAGACGAGGAGATCGCCACTGCCCGTGAAGCGCTGCGTCCCACCGGGCACCCAAAAGATCGGACAAAAGTGAGCAATCGAAACGATTGCGCCGACCGGGCAGCGATTAATCGCTGAACCGTGTGCTGTCGCATGTGGTCTGCATCACACTCCTACCTGTCATCGGTTGAGACGCCCGTCGGGATGACCCCCGGCGACACAGCCCGGGCCTGATCCTTGATCTGCGTTCCGACGTGGTCTTTCACCACAGTTTCGGACGCCTCGAATCAATGCGGTTGTGACGCGCCGTCACGACCGCTCGCCGCAATCAGCCACTTACGGCCTGGGATAGATATTCCCGAGGACCGGCGAACCGTACCTATCAGAAAGGCGCGCATCAGATGCAGGCGTCGAGGATCTTCATTGTTGGTTCGGGTGTGGTTGGTCTGGCGACGGGGCGGGGGTTTGTGGAGGCGGGTCATGAGGTGAGTTTTGTTGATGTTTCGCAGGCGCGGGTGGAGGAGTTGCGGGGGTGGGGGTTGGATGCGTCGTCGGGTGTGGAGTTGGGTGGGGTGTCGGATTCGATCATTTTTTTGACGTTGCCGACTCCGCATGTGGGGTGGGCGTATGACTTGGGGGCGTTTCGGGCGGGGACCGAGGCGGTGGGGCGGGCGTTGGCCGGTTCGTCGGGTCGGCACACGGTGGTGGTGCGTTCCACGGTGGTGCCGGGCACGACCGAGGGGGTGGTGCGGGAGGTGTTGGAGCGGGCGTCGGGGTTGGTGGCGGGGGTGGGGTTCGGGTTGGCGGCCAACCCGGAGTTTCTGCGGGCGGTGTCGGCGGCCGAGGACTTTCGGCGGCCGTGGATGACGGTGATCGGGTCGCGGGATCCGGAGACGTGTGCGTTGTTGGAGGGGGTGCTCAAGCCGTTCGGGGGTGAGCTGCGGGTGTTCGCCGATCCGGCGGAGGCGGAGTTCGTCAAGTGTGCGCACAACATCTTCAACGCGGCGAAGATCAGTTTCTGGAATGAGATGTGGCTGGTCGCCCGCGAGTTGGGGGTGGCGTTGGATCCGATCGCGGCGACGGTGGCCCGCTCGGCGGAGGGCTCGTTCAACCCCGAGTACGGCATCCGGGGTGGCGCCCCCTACGGCGGGGCGTGTCTGCCCAAGGACACCTGCGGGTTCCTCGGGTTCGCCGCGCAGCTGGGGGTGGCGATGCCGCTGCTGGAAGCGGTGGTGGCCACCAACGACCGGCTCGAAGCGCTGGTCAACCACGAGACCGACCCCACCCCCACCCCCACCGCCACCAGCACCCCCGCCAGCAGTGCGGTGTCGGGTGGGGTGTCGGGTGTTGGGCGGTCATGAGTCTGCCGCTGTACTACTACCTGCTGGGCACCCCGCTGGGGGTGCTGGGGTTGGTGCGCTGGTCGTGCTGGCTGGTGCGGCGGGTGCCGGCGGTGTTGTACCGCCCGATCGAGAACCAGCACCGGGCCAGTGTGAGTGTGGTGGTGCCGGTGTATCAGGAAGACCCGGCGGTGTTCACCGCGGCGATCGAGTCGTGGCTGGACAACGACGTGCACGAGGTCATCCTGGTCATCGACGCCTCCGACACCACCTGCCGCCAGATCGCCACCCGCTACCCGGTCACGGTGCTGGTCACCGAGGTACCCGGGAAACGCGACGCGCTGCGGCGGGGCTGGAACGCCGCCACCGGGGACCTGGTCGCGCTGGTGGACTCCGACACCATCTGGGCGCCGGACGTGGCCGAGCAGGTGTGCAAACCCTTCGCCGACCCCCGCATGGGTGGGGTCGGGACCCGCCAGAGCGTCTACGGCTCGTCGGGGTTTCTGGCCCGGATCACCGACATGTTCCTCGACCACCGCTACTTCGACGAGAACGCCTCCCAAAGCCTGCTCGGCCAAGCCGTCTCCTGCCTGTCCGGACGCACCGCGGTGTACCGGCGGGAACTGCTGCTGCAGGTCGAACACGAGTTCATGCACGAAACCTTCCTCGGCGTGCCGTGCCTGTCCGGAGACGACAAACGCCTGACCACCCTGATCCTCGAACGCGGACACAAAACCTTCATGCAACGCTCCGCCGAGGTGTGGTCAACCTTCCCCGACCACTGGCGAATCTTCATCCGCCAACGCCTGCGCTGGGCCCGCAACACCTGGCGCTCCGACCTACGGGCACTCTCACGCCGCTGGGTCTGGCGACACCCGTTCCTGGCCTACACCATGATCGACAAGGCGGTGTCGAGTTTCACGCTGTTGCTGGGGTTGGCGTTCATGATCGCGTCGATTGTCGAGCGGCAGTGGGTGTTCGTGATCGTGCTGGCCCTGTGGTGGCAGATCAGCCGGTCGGCGAAGCTGTTGCCCCACCTGCGGCGGCGTCCGTCCTCGTTCTTCTACATCCCCGGCTACATCGCCATCTCCTGGCTCATGGCCATCATCAAGATCCACGCCCTCGCCACCATCCGCCAACAACGCTGGCTCACCCGCCAAGTCGCCGTCGAAAACGGCACCGTCGTCCGCACCAACAACACGGCGGACACCACCACCGCGGAAACCACGACCGCCGGCACCGCAACTCGGGACAAGGCCCAGCCGGAGGACGTCTCGGCATGACCCGGCTCCGTCGTCTCCGCAGCACCCGGCGTTCCGTTGCGATCGTGCTCGGCGCCCCGCTACCGGGAGCCGCCGCGCGTGGCCCCCGGGCCGCCCGAGGAGGGCGTGACACACCGGCCACCGACACACCGGCCACCGACACCCGACCGACCGACGACACCGAATGTGGAGCGAAACCATGATCTCGGCGGCGCAGATCCGGGCCCTGTTCCTCGTAGCCGTGTTCCTGCTGCTGGGGAGCGCCTGCGCCGCTCCACCCGAACCCCTGGTGCGTCACGGGGCGCCGCCGCGCCCGGTGATCGACCCCGCACGGCCCTGCACCCGTGACGCACCGCCGATAGCCGGGGACGACCGGACGGCACAAGCAGGCATGCGTGCGAGCTTCGACTCCACGTCCAACACGATCGTGCTCTCCGCCGGCGAGGGGATCACCCTCCCGGCGCTCAGCCGCGCCATCGGCACGCCTGCTGCACTCCGGGAGGTCGCACCCGGTGAATGGCTACTCGCGGCAAACCTCCAGGTGCTCGCCGGTGCATCACTGCGGGTCGCCGCACCCGACGTCCGCTGGCTGAAGGTCAGCAGCAGCCCCACCGGTTTCGTCAGCGTCACCGCACTCGGCGGGGGCCTGGACGTCGCAGGCTCCTGCATCACGTCCTGGGACGAGGCGCGAGGGCAGGCCGACAGCGACCACGTCGACGGGCGCAGCTTCCTCCTCGCCCGCAGCGGCGCGCGGATGACGATCCAGCACGCGGAACTGCGCTACCTCGGTTACGGGGACGTGGAGTCCTACGGCCTGTCCTGGCGCACCGAGAGCACCACCGGCGGGATCACCTCCAGTCTCGTCTCCCACCTGTTCTACGGGCTCTACACCTACGAGGTGAACGGCCTGGTGGTGCAGGACAACGAGTTCCACGACAACGTGCTCTACGGCATCGACCCGCACACCGATTCACATCGCCTGCTCATCGAGCGCAACGTGGTGCACCACAACGGCAAGCACGGAATCATCCTGGCCGAGGACTGCACCGACAGCGTCATCCGGGACAACATCGTCTACAGCAATGAACACCACGGAATCGTGCTCTACCTGCGCTCCGACCGGAACCTGGTCGAAGGGAACCACTCCTTCGCCAACGCGGCCCAAGGCATCAACATCAACGCGTCGGTCGAGAACGTCGTTCGCGGCAACCGCGTCTACGACAACAGGGAGTCAGGTATCGGAGTCGGCCAGACCGCCGAGGCCACCGTCGTCGAGAACAACCAGATCCGCAGCAACCAGCAGGACGGGGTTCGTCTGGTCAGCGAGGCCACACACACCACCGTGCGCGGGAACGTGATCGGTGAGAATGCCCGCCACGGCGTCTACATCGACGGCAACGGCATCTTCGACCTCGCCGGAAACACCATTTTCGGCAACCGCACAGGCGTGATGTCGAGGAGTGCCCCCGCCGAGTACGTGGCCGACAACCGGGTCTTCGGCAACATCGAGGCCGAGGTCGGCGAGAGCTGACTGCCCCAGGCACTGGTGTCGCGGAACTAGGTCACCCCGCCCATCAGGCGGCGCAGGAACGGGCTGATCGCCGCGAGCACGGCACCCAGGGCGATCCCGATGATCCCGAGGACGCCGAAGTACACGGCCTCGTGGGTGGGGCTGTAGAACTCGGCGAGCACCCCGGACATGGCGGTGCCGAGCGCGATCGACAGGAAGAACAGGGCCACCATCTGCGTGCGGAACGCCGCCGGGGCGAGCTTGGTGGACAGCGACAGACCCACCGGCGACAGCAGCAGTTCGGCGATCGTGAAGACGAACAGGATGCCGATCAGCCCCAGCAACGGGGCGGTGCCCGGGGCGTCGCCCGCCATCGGCAGGAACAGCAGGAACGCCACGCCCATGATGGCCGTGCCGAGGGCGAACTTGATCGGGCTCGACGGCTGCCGGGTGCCGAGCTTCGTCCACAGCGCGGCGAACGTGCCGGACAGCAGGATGATGAAGATGGGGTTGATGGACTGCACGAAGGAGACCGGCATCTCCCAGCCGAAGATGTTCCGGTTCAACTGCTGGTCCGAGTAGATCGTGACCACGGTGAACTGCTGCTGGTAGAGCGACCAGAACGCCGCGCTGGCGATGAACATCGGGATGAAGGCGAGCACCCGGCGCCGCTCCACGCCGGTGATCCGGCTGCTGCGCAGGATCACCACGAAGTAGACGACCGTCGCCACCGCGCTCAGCGCCACCACGACGTTGGCGAGCCGGTCGGCGGTGAGCACTCCCCCGAAGGCCAGCACGGCGATCACGATGACGCCGGCGACGGCCACCGCCACCATCAGTGGCCGCCGGGAAGGGGGCAGCGGGTTCGGCACGATCCGGGCCGCTCCGACCAGCCGCTTGCGGCCGATCGTGTACTGGATGAGACCGATCCCCATGCCGACGGCCGCGAGCCCGAACCCCCAGTGGAAGCCGAGGCTCGTCTGCAACAGCCCGGTGAGGATGGGCCCGACCAGCGCGCCCAGGTTGATACCGAGGTAGTAGAGGGAGAAGCCGGCGTCCCGCCGCGGGTCGCCCGGCGCGTACAGCGTGCCGACCAGGGAGGTGGCCGTGGCCTTCACCCCTCCACTGCCGACCGCGACCAGCACCAGGCCGACGCCCACGCCCAGCAGCCCGGGCAGCAGCGCCAGTGCGATGTGCCCGGCCATCACCACGATCGCGCTGTAGAAGAGCGTCCGTTCGGCACTCAGGACCCGGTCGGCGAGCCAGGCGCCGAGGATGGTGGACAGGTACACCAGACCGCCGTAGGCGCCGACGATGCTCGTGGCCGTCGTCTGGCTTATCCCCAGACCGCCCTCGGCCGTGGAGTAGTAGAGGTAGATGAGCAGGATTCCCTGCATCCCGTAGAAGGAGAAGCGCTCCCACATCTCGACGCCGAACAGGTTCGCGAGAACCCGCGGCTGACCGAAGAACGTCTTCTCGTCACGAGTTGCATCGGCAACATCAGTCACGACGCACCATCCACTCCGAGACGCGCACGGCGGCCGGAACGGGAAAATCCACGGCTTCCCGACCCCTGGGTTCCGATCACCCTATTCCGTGGGAGGGTCCGGGAAAAGGTCACGACCGGCTGAGAACAGCGGCCCGGCAGGCGTGCGTGCGGCACTCTCGATCACGGTCTCCCGACCCCATCGACGGACGCCGAAGCCGATGTCGTCCGGGCAATTTCGGATCACTTTTCCCGATCGACCCGAGTGCGCCACCCAACAGGGTGAACACGATGGCGTACGACCCTGCGACGGAAACAGCATGTTCATATCGGACGGCCCGGTATGCAGCATTTGGCCCGTATCCTCTGATCGATGACCGGCGGTCACGAGCTTTCCCGATCCGGGCCGGATGTCACTGCTCTCGTGGCGTCCTGGGCCGGCGATCTCGCACGGCTGGCGGCCCTCCCGCTGGCCGGCGAGGAACTGCTCCATTTCCTCGTCCGCGCCGCGTCACTGGTGGCACGCGCCGCGGCCGCCGACCCGGTGGACGTCGACGCCGCACGTCAGGTCGGTGCGTCCATGGTGGACGCGGGGCTGCTCGCTCCGGACGTCCTGCCGATCACGGTGAGCGCCCTGGCCCGCAACCTGCCCACGGCAGCGCGTTCGGCGGGGGCCGACCGGCCGCACGAGACCGCGCCCACCGTGGAGGCGGCGGTCGCCGACGGCTATGTCGCACGGCTGCGGGCACGGATCCTCGACGAGCAGGAGTCGATGCACCGCACGGAGGTCGCGGCGCGCCGCCAGATGGAGGGCGCGCTGCGCTCGAGCGAGGCCCGCTTCCGCGCCATCTTCGCCAATGCGGGCATCGGGATCGGCATCGTCGACATGGAAGGCCGGATCGTCGACGTCAACACGGCGTTCGCCTCGATGCTCGGCTACACGGTGGAGGAGTTCCGCCTGCTCACGGTGGGCGACTTCGTCTACGCCGACGACGCGGCACAGATGTGGGAGCTCTACCGCGACATCACGGAGGGCAGACGCGACAGCGCGCGGGTGGAGAAGCGCTACCGGCACCGCGAGGGACATGTGGTGTGGACCGACCTCACTGCCTCGCCCATCCGCGACGCTCACGGTGTGCCCGTGTTCATCGTCGTGCTGGTCGAGGACGTCACCGCCCTTCGTGAGCTGCGGGAACGGCTGCGCCGGCAGGCGTTGCACGACCCCCTGACCCTGCTACCCAACCGCGCCCTCTTCCAGGACCGGCTCAGCGCCGCGTTCGCGCAGCCGGGTCGCCGGGTCGGGATCTGCCATCTCGACCTCGACCGGTTCAAGGCCGTCAACGACCGGCACGGGCACGAGGTCGGCGACGCGCTGCTCATCGCGGTGGCTCGCCTGCTGGACAAGTGGGTGGCCACCCGGGGCCATCTGGTCGCCAGGATGGGCGGCGACGAGTTCGCGATCCTGGTCGACGATCCGCCCGAGGGCGAGTTGGCGATGCTCGCCGACACCGTGCTCGCCGTGCTCACCGAACCGATCGTCATCGACGAGCACCGTCTCGTCGTCTCGGCCAGCATCGGGGTGGTCGAGTACGCGGTGGAGGAGACCACGCCCACGGAGATCCTGAAGGCCGCGGACGTCACGCTGTACTGGGCCAAGTCCGACGGGCGCAACCGGTGGGTCCGTTTCGACCCGGAGCGCCATGCCCGCGACATGACCCGCTACACCCTGTCGGCCACCCTGCTCCCCGGCCTCGAACGCGACGAGTTCCAGGTGGAGTACCAGCCGATCGTCGGGCTCTCCGACGACCGGGCCGTCGGCGTGGAGGCGCTCGTCCGGTGGGCGCACCCCACATTCGGGCCGCTCAGCCCCGACCAGTTCATCGACCTCGCCGAGGAGACGGGATCGATCGTCCAACTCGGACGCCACGTGCTGACGTCGGCCTGCGAGCGCGGCGCCGAGTGGAACACCGCGCATCCCGGTGCCGGGCTCTTCGTCAGCGTCAACCTCGCTGTCCGCCAGGCGCACGACCCCGATCTCGTCGACGACGTCACGCACGCTCTGGAGACCACCGGGCTCCCGCCCCACCTGCTGCAACTCGAACTCACCGAGAGCGCCCTGCTCGGCCCGGCCGGCCGCCCCGTCGAGGCGATCATGGCGCTGGCCGGCATGGGAGTGCGGATCGCCGTGGACGACTTCGGCACCGGCTACTCCAACCTGGGATATCTCCCGCGGCTCCCCCTGCACACCTTGAAGCTCGCGCGCATGTTCATCGACGGCCTGCACACCCCGCCGGCTGACGCCAGTCCCATCGTCGGCGGCCTCATCGCCCTCGCCCACGCTCTCGGGCTCTCCGTCACCGCGGAAGGCGTGGAGACCCCCGCCCAGGCCGACCGGCTCCGGGCGAGCGCCTGCGACACGGCACAGGGGTGGCTCTACGGCCGGCCCGCGCCCTGGCACGAGACCGCGCGTCTGCTCGACACGCCGCTCCCACCGGAGAACCGGCCGGCCGTCCTCACTCCGGGGAGACCGCAGCCCGGACCCTGAGCCGCCGGGTTCAGGTCCGGACGTACTCCCCCGGCCCGTCCCCCAGCACCGGGTGGACCGTGCTGCCCATCCGAGGCGGATCCTGCAGCGGCCCCGAGGTCTCCTCCGACCAGTGGGTCCAGTCCTCCCACCAGGAGCCGTTGTGGCGCTCGGCGGCGTCGTGCCACCCCTCCGCCGTGACGGGCAACTGCTCGGACTCGGAGACCATGTGCCAGACCTTGGGCCCCGGAGGGCTCACGATGCCGGCGATGTGGCCGCCGCTGCTGAGCACGAACCGCACCGGGCCGCTCACGAGGCCCACGGTCTTGTACGCCGACTTCCACGGCACGATGTGGTCGTTGACCGCACTGACGACGTAGGTCGGTGACTTGATCACGTTCAGGTCGATGGTCTTTCCGGCGATCTTGAGCTTCCCGGCGGCGAGCTTGTTCTCGATGTAGAAGTTGCGCAGGTAGAACGTGTGCATCGCGGCCGGCATGCGCGTGCTGTCGGCGTTCCAGGCGAGGATGTCGAACGCGGGCGGATTCTGGCCCAGCAACCAGTTGGACACCACGTAGTTGAAGATCAGGTCGTTGGCGCGCAGCACGTCGAACGTGCCGGCCATCGACTTGCCTTCCAGAGTGCCCTCGCGGCGCATCTTCTTCTCGAGCTTGTCCACGGTGTGCTCGTCGGTGAAGTTGCCCAGCGCGCCCGGCTCGGCGTAGTCGAGCATCGTGTTGAGCAGGGTCAGCGTGCCGATCCGGGTGTCGCCCGACTGCTGCAGGTAGGCCGCCGTGATCCCCGTCAGGGCGCCGCCGAGGCAGAGCCCGACGATGTCCACGGTCTCGGATCCGGTGATCTCCTGGATGACGTCGACGGCCTTCTGCGGGCCGTTGACCAGGTAGTCGTCCATGGTGGTGCCGGACATGTCCTTGGACGGGTTCTTGTAGCTGATCACGAAGACCGTGCGCCCGTGGTCCACCGCCCACTGCACGAAGCTGCGGTCGCGAGACAGGTCCATCACGTAGTACTTGTTGATCCACGGCGGGCTGCACAGCATCGGCGTGGCGTGCACCTGCTCGGTGCGCGGCTCGTACTGCAGAAGCTCCATGAGCTCGTTGCGGTAGACGACCTTCGCCGGTGTGCAGGCCAGGTTGCGGCCCAGCTCGAACCCGCTGGTGTCCACCTGACGCGGCCTTCCGGCGTTGTGCACCAGGTCGTCGAGGAAGTTGTGCACGCCCTTGGCGACGCTCCCGCCCGCCGTGTCGAACGCGCGCTTGAGGGCAGCGGGGTTCGTCATGAGGAAGTTCGTCGGGGCGATCGCGTCCAGCAACAGGTCCAGAGCCAGCTCAGCCTTGCGTGTCGCCTCTGCCTCCAGCTCCGCCGAGCCCACCACGTCGCGCGCGAAGCGGCACGACGCGAGATAGCCCTGCCGGAGCGCGTAGAACACCGGGTTGGTGTCCCAGGCCGGGTCGGCGAATCGGCGATCCTTCGGGTCGATCGGCAGCGGGGGCTCCGCCTCGCCACCGACCCAGCGGGTGGCGGCGATCAACGGGATACGCGCCAGGTCCGTGGCTAGCCGGATCGCGGCCAGCGCGGTGTCTCCTGGCTTGTAGAGGCTCGCGCGGACCGCGTGGGTCAGCGCCTCCCCCAAACCTGCGGCGTCCAGGTCCTCGAACAGTTCGGACTCCGGCCCCAGGACGCTCGCGGCGTGCTCGGCAACGGTGTCGGGCAGTTCTTCGGCCATGTGCCCATCCTCGTGTCCGCATTTCCCCTGCGGGACATCCTCCCGCTGGCCGGGAACCCGGGCCACCCCTCGCAGCGGCCCCCGGCGCGCCCACCGGAGCCCACGGAGAGCGACGTCGCCGACCCCGCGAATACACCCCCAGCGAGCTCCTGACCTCGCGATATCGGCCCCGATGGCACGCGTCCCGGATCGCGGCTCGCAGTGATCTCGCTGACTCGCGCCGACACCGGGAAGCGGCCCGGCGCTCTCTCACACAGCCCCTGACCTCGACCGAGGCGGGCGCGACGAGCCGGCCGTCGACCGCACGCGCCGCTGTGCGACGTCGGCAGTGATCTCCGTGACGGTGCGCTCGGCCGTCGCTTCTGCCTCGGCGTCAGTCAGGACCCGAGCTGCTGCCGGACGGTCTTGAGGAACGCCTCGGAGGTGTCACGCACGAAGTTCGCGTGAGCCGTGGCCAACGTGGTCGCCCATTCCGCGCCGCTGGACTTGGCCGCCTGCTCTTCCAGGTCGAGGAAGTTCTCGAGCATCTGCTCGTATGCCTCCACCCAGGCGAGCCCGTTCTGCTTCGCCTGCAGAGCCACCTGCTCGCCGAGCTCCCGAACGCGCTGCGTGGCGGCCTCGAGATCGTCGCCACCGTCGGGTGTGGTCATGCTCGTGCCTCCTCTGCTCGGTGCCCGCTTCGTCCCCTCCCGCTCGCAGACTCGCACAGGCGGAGACCGCACGCGACATGGACACGTGTCGCTGTTCGTCGGCGGATTGATCAGCGTGATGTGGCCATGTCGCGGCGAGTCGCCCTGCTGCGATCAGGCCGATCCTCGCTCGGCCGGCGCCGGTCTCGCCGGGATGCACTGCGCCAGTTCGCGCGAGAGCCATCCCGCCGACATGACGAGCGGGGCCCGCAGCGTCGGCACGTCACGGGCGAGGTCGCGCACCCGCAGCTCGACGGCGACCACGACGTCTCCGCCCGCTCCGAACGCCGGGGTGGCGACGGCGCACCAGTCCTGGTCGAGCTCGCGGTCGCACACCGCGATGCGAGTGGCCCGGATCGTGCGGAAGCTCCACCGCAGCCGTTCCGGGCGGGTCACCGTGGCGGTCGTGTATCGCACCAGGTCCTGCGCGAGGAGCGCGTCGGCGACGCGCGGCGAGGAGAACGCGAGCAGCACCTTGCCGAGTGCCGTCGCATGCACCGGCAGCCGTGCGGCCGGTGAGGGCGACGAGACCGGCAGGTGACCTGCCACCTTCTCCACGTAGGCCACCGCTGGGCCGTCGAGGAAGCCGACCCGCACCGGCGAACCGGTCGCGCGGAACAGGTCCTCGATGACCGGCACCGCCCGGTCCCGGACGCGCACGGCGGCAGTGGCGGCGTCGTCGGGTTCCCGGCGGGCGCAGCCGCCCCCGAACGTTCGCAGCGGAGGCCCGGCGCGGTAGCGCCCCTCCTCGTCGCGCTCCAGCACACGCCACGCCGTGAGCTCCGTGACCAGCCGGTGCACCGTCGACAGCGGCAGGTCCGACCGGGCGGCGATCTCCGTCAGCGTCGGTCCACCGCCCTCGGAGATGGCGAGCAGGATCGCGCTGATCTTGCTGATCACGGACCTCCCCGGGTCCCTTGATCCACCCGCCACGCGACACCTCCTCGCACTGTCTCGCGGAGATCCGCTGTCATCGCCGGATGGGATGGCCGAATGCGTACGAATCAAGCGTCCGCGCATACGGATAGCCACCGGGATCACACCGGAAACCTCCGTGCGGTAGCTCCACCCGCGCTGCACCGTTCGGCGGAGTCCCGGACGACGTCAGGAAGCCTCCGGCGTCGCACGTGCTCAAGAACACGGACGGCCCGGCGGGCGACCAGGCCGGTGAGCGGCGTCGACCTAGGAAATTCGGCATGCTGATCAGTGCGATCAGTTTCCCGACCACCACAGACCCCGTGCGGGCCAGGAGGACTTCGTGGACGATCTCGACGCCGGACCCACCTCGGCACTACAGCTGACCATGCAGGGAAGACCGGCAGAGGCGGCGGCTGCCATCCGGCGCATCCTGGCGACGGTCGCCCCGCCGGACGGCGTCCAGGCCCTGCGGCTGTCCCACAGCGAGGAGGCCGGCACCCGTCGTTTCGATCTCTACGTCCCTCCGCGCCACCCCGGTGGGCCACCGCCGCTCCTGGTGATGCTGCACGGCGGGACGCAGAACGCCGCCGACTTCGCGCTCGGCACGAGGATGAGCCGGCTCGCCGAAGGGCACGAGATGCTCGTCGCGTATCCGGAGCAGTCCCGCGCGGCCAACCAGGGCGGGTTCTGGAACTGGTTCTCCGCTGCCGACCAGCGTGCCGGTGCGGGCGAGCCGTCGATCCTGGCCGGGATCACCCAACGGATCATCGACGAGTACGGCGCCGACCCGCGCCGCGTGTACGTCGCCGGGATGTCGGCAGGCGGTGCCATGTCCGCCGTGATGGCTGCGACGTATCCCGACCTCTACGCGGCCGTCGGCGTGCACTCGGGTGTGGCGTACCGCGCAGCCGACGACATGAGCTCCGCGTTCACCGCGATGCAGCACGGTGGCACCCTTCATCCGGGTGCCGATCTGCCACTGATCGTCTTCCACGGCGACGCCGACAATGTCGTCGACCCGGTCAACGCCGAACAACTCGTCGCGGCCCGCCTCGCCGCCACCTCACGGCCCGCCGCCACCCCGACGACCCAGCAGGTCGAGGCGGGAGGCCGTTCGAGCACCCGGACCCTCGTGTGCGACGAGGACGACAGGGTCCTCGCCGAGTCGTGGCTCGTGCACGGCCTGGGGCATGCCTGGTCCGGTGGCGACCCGGCAGGCTCGTACGCCGACCCCGACGGACCGGACGCCTCCGCCGAGATGGTCCGCTTCTTCCTCGAGCACGCCCGGGACGAGAACTAGCCCTTCGGGCCGGCGCCGGAGAACGTCGATGCCACCCCGCTGATCACCTAGCCCTCCGGCTCGGTGATCGGGGGCTTCGCGCTCTCCCCGCGGGGCTCGAACTGCACGTTGATCGTCTGCTGCTCCTTGAACCGCTGCGTGCTGGCGTACGAGGTGTAGCTGCGGCGGTCGGCACGGGTCAGCTCGACGTCCTCGACGAAGGGAGTGAGGAGCGAACGCGGGTAGAGCCGCCTGCCCAGCACCGCGTTGAGCTCGGCGGCCAGCACGATGATCATCGCCTCGACGTAGATCCAGGCGAGCAGCCCGAGCACGATGCCGAAGAGCCCGTACACCTGTGTGGAGCCCATCAGCCCGTGGCTGACGAAGAAGGCGCCCATCGACTGCAGGATCTGCCAGGCGACCGCCGACAGCAACGCCCCTGGCAGCACCTCACGCGCACTGACGTCTCGCACCGTCAGCGCACGGAAGCCGACGACGAACAGCCCGCACATCGCCGCGACGGACACCACGATCGCCAGCAGGCGCAGCCCGACCCCCAGCTCCTCCCCCACGGCACCCGCCCCGGCCGCCAGCGCCGACAGCACGGTGGTGACCAGCACCCCGAGGCCGAGCAGCACGACCATCAGCAGGCTGCGCAGGCGCGCCTGGAACGGGTCGGGGCGCTTGTTGATCGGCACCCCCCACACGTGGTTGAGCGCGTTCTGCACGGCCACCGCCACGCCGAGGCCGCCGTAGAGCGACACCACGATCCCGATCGCCAGCCCGAAACCCGAGCCCCGCAGGGGCTGGGCGGTGCTGGTGAGCTGGTCGCCGATGATCGGGAACTGCGACAGCGCACTGTGGATCAGTTGCTGCTGCAGGCCGGGGTTACCCGGCAGCACGAAGCCGAGCACCGTCGACATCACCAGCAGCAGCGGGAACAGCGACAGGAACCCGTAGTAGGTGATCAGGGCCGCAAGGTAGGACCCCTGGTCGTCGACGAACTTGTAGACGACGGCGAGCGGCACCCCGAGCCAGCGGTGTCGTCGCTGATAGCCGTCGATCCTCCTGATCACACCCACAAAGGGAGGTACCCGGCCACGGCCTCGCCGAGTGGGCCGATCAGGTGATCGGTAGAGACATTCAGCAGGGCAGCGTCAGCAACCGCCGCCCGTCGACGGTGCGGATGTCGATGGAGGCGAGCTCGTTGCGCGGAATTGCCGTGGTGCCGATGACGGTGGCCCGGCCATCGGGGCTGGCACCCCAGTTGGCGGCCACCTCAGTGCGCCCGTCGCGGGCGGTGGCGTAGGCGCGGTAGCCCGACGCGGGCGGCAGCCCGCTCAGCTCGAGGTGGACCGCGGTGCCCCAGGCGCGCTGGTGCATGGTCCCGACGCCCGCCGCGGTGACACCGGTCATGACGGCCATCGGGGTGCCGTTCGTGCCGTTCGTGATCAGCTGGGGTAGCACTCCGGCTAGGACTGCCACGACGGCGGCGGCCGCGGCCGCCATCTTCCAGCGGAGCAACCGGTGTCGCTCCTTCTGCCCGTGCTCGTCGACGGCGGCGAGTGCCCGCGATAGTAGGTCGGGGCTCGGCGTCAGCAGGCGGTCGCGCGCCTCGGCAGCGTCGATGCGCCCCAGCACTCCGGGCAGCGGCGCCAGCTCGGTCAGCTCGGAGCGACAGTCAATGCAGGTGGCGAGGTGCTGCTCGACCTCGGCGCGCTCGGCGGGGTCGAGGCTGCCGACGAGATAGGCGCCGAGGTCGGTCCTCCGGCACCCGTCCTTCACGACGGCACCCCCATCTCCTCCAGCACGAGCCGCAAGGCGCGCAGGGCATAGTACGTGCGCGATTTGACCGTGCCGGGAGGGATGCCGAGCCGCTGCGCGGCCTCCGCAACCGAACGTCCTTCGTAGTACGTCTCGATGAGCACCGCGCGGTGGTCGAGGGACAGCCGATCGAGCGCGTCGGCCACCGTCCACCGCTGCACCGCGTTCTCCAGGTCGTCGGCAGCCGGAGCCGCGCCGAGGGCCCGCTCGTCGGAGACGGTGGTGGGGCGTGCGGCATCCGAGCGCCAGAGGTCGGTGACGAGGTTGCGAGCCGTGGTGAAGAGCCAGCCGCGCAGCTCGTCGGGCCCGCGGTTGAGCTGGTGGGCCCGACGCCAGGCACGGACGAAGGTCTCCTGCACTACTTCCTCGCTTCGGGCTCTGTCACCGGTGAGTCGCACGACATACCCGTAGAGCGGGCCGGCGACGTCCTCGTACAACGCACGGACGAACGACTCCGCATGAGCGGTGCTCTGCGACGCGGCCACACATCGGAGAACGCGTTGCCGATCGGGGTAGTTCAGCGCGGCGCATGTGACACCGACCATGTGGATGCAGCCACCATGTGCATGCACCGACCATGTAAATGCCGCTCACCCCATTCCCGCAGCCCGAAGTTCGCCCAGGGCCTGCAACGCCAGGTCGAGGAGTTCCTCCCCGCCCCGTGCCGTCCACGTGAGGTCGATGAGGATCTCGGTCGCGCCCGCCTCGGCCAACCCGGCGATGTCGTCCACCACCTGCGACAGCGATCCGTGAAACGGTTGGCGGCCCGCGCCAATCTCGGTGGGGTGGAGCATCACGTTCGCCCGCGGGATCAGTTCGAGGCGTTCGGGGTCGCGACCGTGCTCCGCCGCACGATCCCGGATCCGCTTCCAGCCCTCCGCCATCACCGCGGGGGGCGTGCCGGCCGGCAGCCAGCCGTCGGCCTTGCGGGCGATCCGCTCGGCCGCCCGTTCCGTGTACCTGCCGCCCAGCAGCACCGGCACCGGCGCCGCCGGCTTCGGCGCCAGGACGGCGTTCTGCACGGTCATGCGCGAGTCGCGGTAGCTCACAGGGTCGGGCCCCCAGAGCGCGCGGCAGGCGTCGATCGTCTCGTCGAGCGCCTGCCCCCGGCGCGCGAAGTCGGCGCCGGCAGCGCGGAACTCGTCGCTCGACCAGCCTGTACCCAGACCGGCGATCAACCTGCCGCCGCTGGTGACGTCCAGGGTGGCGAGCGCTCGGGCGAGGTGCAGCGAGGGGTGCAACGGGGCGAGCAGAACGCTGGTGCCCAGCCGCACCGTCTCGGTCACCGCCGACGCGATCGCGAGGACGGTGAGCGGGTCGGCGCAACTGCGGTAGCCATCGGGCCACGGGCGCGGCGTGCCGCCACCCGGCCCCTCGGCAGGCGTGAGCGGGAACAGCACGTGCTCGTAGACCCAAAGGCTGGAATAGCCGGCACGCTCCCCGCCACGCGCGATGTGCACGACGTCGTTGCGCATGTCGTAGCGATCGCTGCGCTGCGGAAGGCCCAGCCCGAACCTCACGGCTACTGCCGCTTTCCTACGGACACGTCCGCTCTGCCTCGGCCCGACCTGCCGGCGCGCCGGTCGCGTCCGTCCAGCGGGGGAAGACAGCCGCCTGCCCGACCCGTGACCCCGCGTCGTCCACGAGGTTCCACATCGTCACGTCCTCGATCCAGAACCGGCGCCGGGACTTCGCGATCCGCAGACCCCGGTACCCGGTGGAGAACCCGTTCGACTCGACGTCGGCGAGCAGCCGGTTGCGATCGGCCTGGCGGTCCGGTTCGGCGGAGAGCCGGGAACGCAGCCCGGTGAACTCCGTCCAGCCGTACTCGAAACAGCCCTGCGCAGTCCTGTTCGCGTAGACGAACCGGGGGTCCGGATCCGCGTCGTGGGCCAGCAGGCCGAAAGGCGCGTCCTCGTAGAGCCAGGCGGCGGCGTTCTCCCCGCCGGCGAGAGGCGTGCCGACGAACCGCTCGTACGAATGGAGCAACAGCCGGACGAAGCCGGGATCCGTGGGTGACGCAAGATCGAGCACCGCTTCAGCTCCTCACGTGGTCAGTGAGACGCCTGATCTCGGAGAGAGCGGAGCGCTCACGACGTCAGGTGTCCCTCGCCGGCCCCCTGGTCGACCGTAGCCCGGCAGCGCCGGGACCGGTCCTGGCGTCGTTGCCCCTGTGCCGACGCAACGGCCGGCCTGCGTCGACAGTTCCCCGTGGGTTCAGCGCGAAACCGGGCGGTCCGCCCCGGCCGGGTCCGGGCCGGGGCGGACCGCGAGGCACCCGCGAATCAGGCCTGCGGCGCGGTGAGCTGCGGATACAGGGCCGTCAGGTCCGCCGAGAGCCCGGCACGCACGTTCTTGCTGATCTCGTCCGCGAGCACCTCGTAGGCACCTGCCTGCACGCCGTCGAGCGCGAGGGCTGCCACCACCGCCGGGTCGCTCTTCGGACCGTCGATGTGCGCGGCCATGTCGGTGTCCAGGTAGCCGACATGCAGCGCGGTGACCCGGACGCCCTTCGGCGCGAGCCGGGTGCGCACGGAGTTGGTCATCGCCCAGCTCGCGGCCTTGGCGACGGAGTACGCCTCGCTCTGCGGGATGTGCACCCAGGACAACACGGACAGCACGTTGAGCACGCCCCCGCCGCCGTTGGCCTCGATGACCGGCACGAAGGCGCGCGTGGCTCGCAGCGTGCCGAAGAGGTGCGTCTCCAACTCCCGCCGGATGTCGTCGAGGTCACCGTCGAGCAGTTCGGTGTGCGTGTCGATGCCGGCGTTGTTGATCAGGAGCGTCGCGTCGCTCGCCGTGGCCGCGGCTGCCGCGACCGACTCCGGGTCGGTGATGTCGATCTGGAGCGGCACCACGTCGGGCAGGTCGATCGAGCTGGGGTTGCGCGCCCCGGCGTAGACCTTCGCGCCCCGCTTCACGAGCTCTGCCGCGAAGTGCCGGCCTAGCCCCCTGTTCGCACCGGTGACGACCGCGACCGAGTTCTGGATGTCCATGCTGTCTCTCTCCCGCCTGAGCCTGCTGTGTAGGAAAACCCAATCTAGCTATCTGAGTATGCTGAGGCAACTCAGGGTTAGACTGAACACATGGCGGCGACAGAGAAGGACAGGATGTGCTCGATCGCGCGCTCGCTCGAGGTACTGGGCGAGCGCTGGACGTTCCTGATCCTGCGCGAGGCCCTCTCAGGCACCACGCGGTTCGCCGACTTCCGCTCCGAGCTGGGCGTGGCCCCCGACGTGCTCAGCAACCGGCTGGCGACGCTGGTCGACGCCGGTGTGCTGGAGAAGCAGCCCTACCGGGAGCCCGGTGCACGCGTGCGCGACAGCTACCACCTGACACCCGCCGGGCGCGACCTCCAGCTGCTGCTCGGCGCCCTGCAACAGTGGGGCGACGAGCACCGGCCCTACGAGCTCGGGCCCACCGTCGTGCGGCGCACCGTGGACGGCGACCGCCCCGTGCACGTGGGGTTCATCGACGACACCGGCCGCGAGGTGCCACTCGAGAACGTGGCGTTCGTCCGGACCGCCCTCTACCCGGCCTGATCGGCCCCGCGCTCACTCCACGTCGGCTGCGGCGGCGGAGAACTGGGCGGAGTACAGGTGGTGGTAGGCCCCCCGCGCGGTGAGCAGCTCGTCGTGAGTGCCCTGCTCGACGATCCGCCCCGACTCCATCACGAGTATCAGGTCGGCGTCCCGGATCGTGGAGAGCCGGTGGGCGATCACGAAACTGGTGCGGTCGGACCGCAGCGCCGCCATCGCCCGCTGCACCAGCACCTCCGTGCGGGTGTCCACCGAGCTCGTGGCCTCGTCGAGGATGAGCAGCGTGGGGTCGGCGAGGAACGCCCGCGCGATCGTGATCAGCTGCTTCTCACCGGCACTGACGTTGCTGCCCTCGTCGTCGATCACGGTGTCGTAGCCGTCGGGCAGGCTACGGACGAAGCGGTCGACGTACGTGGCGCGCGCGGCCGCGAGCACCTGCTCCTCGCTCGCGGCCGGGTTGCCGTAAGCGATGTTGTCGCGGATCGTGCCGCCGAAGAGCCACGTGTCCTGCAGCACCATGCCGACCCCGGAGCGCAGCGCGGCGCGGTCCATCGTGGCGGTGTCCACGCCGTCGAGGGTGATCCGGCCGGAGTCGAGCTCGTAGAACCGCATGATCAGGTTCACCAGCGTGGTCTTGCCCGCTCCCGTGGGCCCGACGATCGCAACGGTCTGGCCCGGCTCCGCCGTGAGCGAGAGGTCGTCGATCAGGGGCTTGTCGGGCTCGTAGCGGAACGAGACGTGCTCGAAGACCACCCGTCCCCGCCGCGTCACCGGCACCACGGGCGAGGTCGGGTCGGGCACCTGCTCCTCGGCGTCGAGCAGCTCGAAGACGCGCTCGGCCGAGGCCACGCCCGACTGCAGGAGGTTGGCCATGGACGCGAGCTGGGTGAGCGGCTGGGTGAACTGCCGGGAGTACTGGATGAAGGCCTGGACGTCACCGAGGCTCATCGAGCCCGACGCCACGCGCAGACCGCCGACGACGGCCACCAGCACGTAGTTCAGGTTCCCGATGAACATCATCGACGGCATGATGATCCCGGAGATGAACTGCGCCCGGAAGCTCGCGTCGAACAGCCGCTCGTTCCGCTGCGTGAAGTCCGCCTCCACCTCCTGGCGCCGCCCGAACACCCGCACCAGTTCGTGGCCGGTGAAAGCCTCCTCGATGTGCGCGTTCAGCGCGCCGGTGTAGCGCCACTGCGCCACGAACTGCTTCTGCGACCGCTTCGCGATCGCCTTGGTGACGAACATCGAGACCGGGATCGTGACCAGCGCGACGAGCGCCAGCAACGGTGAGATCACCAGCATCATCACCAGTACGCCGACCACCGTGAGCACCGAGGTCAGCAGCTGGCTCATCGTCTGTTGCAGGGTCTGGGAGATGTTGTCGATGTCGTTGGTGACGCGGCTCAGCACCTCGCCCCGCTGCTGGCGGTCGAAATAGCGCAGCGGCAGCCGGTTGAGCTTGTCCTCCACCTCGCGGCGCAGCGAGAAGATCGTGCGCTGCACGATCCCGTTCAGCAGATAGCTCTGCATCCAGCCGAACAGCGAGGCGGCCACGTAGATCGCGATGACGCCGAGCAGCACCTGTCCGAGCAACCCGAAGTCGATGCCCTGCCCGGGCACCACGGACGAACCCTCGATGACGTTGGCGAACGTCTCGTTGCCCGCGGCGCGCGCCGCAGCGGCCGCCTCCGCGGTGGTGGTGCCGGGCGTGAGCTGCTGCCCGATCACCCCCGCGAAGATGACGTCGGTGGCGTGCCCGAGGATCTTCGGCCCGATCACCGAGAGCGCCACGCTGATGACGCCGAGGGCGACCACGAGCACCACCAGCGCCCGCTCCGGAGCGAGCATGCCCATCAGCCGGCGTGCCGACGGGCCGAAGTCCATCGACTTCTCGGCCGGCATCCCCGCGGACGCCCACGGCGGGCCGCCACCCCGGCGGGCCGCGGACATCTCCCGTGCCGCGCGACCGGTGTCGTCGCCGCCCCCGCCCGCCGGTGCAGGCGTCGGGGTCGGGCTCGGCCTGGTCATACCACTTCCTCCGCGCTGATCTTTTCTGCGCCGATCGCTTCTGGACCGATCACTTCTGGGCCGATCACTTCTGGGCCGATCACTTCCGCACTGAACTGGGACGCCACGATCTCGGCGTACGTCGGGCTGGTGCCGAGCAGCTCGTCGTGGGTGCCGATGCCGACCACCGCGCCGTTGTCGAGGACGACGATCTGGTCGGCGTCCCGGATGCTCGCCACGCGCTGCGCCACCACCAGCACCGTCGCCGTCTCGGTGACGGGTCGCAGTGCCGCGCGGAGCCGGGCGTCGGTGGCGAGGTCGAGCGCGGAGAACGAGTCGTCGAAGAGGTAGATCTGTGGTGCCCGCACGAGCAGCCGGGCGATGGCGAGCCGCTGGCGCTGGCCGCCGGAGACGTTCGTGCCGCCCTGCGCGATCGGGGCGTCGAGGCCCGCGGGCATGGCCCGGACGAACTCGGCGGCCTGGGCCACCTCCATCGCCGTCCACAGCTGCTCGTCGGTGGCATCGGGGTTGCCGTAGCGGAGGTTGCTCGCGACGGTGCCGGAGAAGAGGTACGGCCGCTGCGGCACGATCCCCACCCGGCTCCAGAGGTACTCCGGTTCGAGGTCGCGCACGTCGACGCCGTCGACGAGCACCGCGCCGCCCGTCGCGTCGAACAGGCGGGGGACGAGCCCGAGCAGTGTGGTCTTGCCCGCGCCGGTGCTCCCGACGATCGCCGTGGTGGTGCCGGGGCGGGCCGTGAACGTGACGTTGCGCAGCACGGGCTCGGCCGCGCCCGGGTAGGCGAAGCCGGCACCGCGCAGTTCGAGGACACCGGTGGCGACCGAGGGAACGACCGCTTCCCGCGGCGGTGCCACCGACGATGCGGTGTCGAGCACCTCGACGATGCGCTCCGCGCAGACGGCCGCGCGCGGGATCATCATCGTCATGAACGTGGCCATCATGACGGCCATGAGGATCTGGGTCAGGTAGGTCAGGAACGCGGTGAGCGCACCGACCTGCATCTGCCCGGCGTCGATCCGCCCCGCACCGAACCACAGCACGGCCACGCTCGAGACGTTCAGCACGAGCATGACGATCGGGAAGATCCGCGCCTGCAGGCGCCCGACCCGCAGGGCGACGTCCGTCAGCTCGGCGTTGGCCCGCTCGAACCGCGCCGTCTCCTCCGGCTCCCGGACGAACGCCCGCACCACCCGGATGCCGGTGATCTGCTCCCGCAGGATCCGGTTCACGTCGTCGATGCGCGTCTGCATGCTCCGGAAGCCCGGCACCATCCGCGCGATCACCACGCCGATCGACGCCACCAGCACCGGGACGCAGACCAGCATCAACCAGGACAGCTGCGTGTCCTCCTGCAGGGCCATGACCACCCCGCCGAAGCACATGATCGGCGCCGTCACCAGCATCGTGCACGACAGCAGCACCAGCATCTGCACCTGCTGCACGTCGTTGGTGCCGCGGGTGATCAGCGAGGGGGCACCGAACCGATTGACCTCGCGCGCCGAGAACTCCCCCACCCGGTGGAACAGCGCCGCACGCACGTCCCGGCCGAAGCCCATGGCCGTGCGCGCGCCCACGTACACGGCGGCGACCGAGCACGCGATCTGCACGAGCGTGACCACCAGCATCCAGCCGCCGGTGCCGAGGATGTAGGACGTGTCGCCGCGGGCGATGCCCTGGTCGATGATGTCCGCGTTGAGGCTCGGCAGGTACAGCGAGGCCATCGTCCCGATCAGCTGCAGCACCACCACCAGCAACAACGGGCGGGTGTAGGGACGCAGCCGCTCGCGTAGCAGCCGGATCAACATGAACGGTCCTCGGTTGTGATGAGTGGGGCGCAGGGGCCGGCGATCAGCGCCGGTCGGATGCATCCGTCGGACATGACGGGCTCCTCCCCCTTGTCCCTTGTCGTGGTGCGGACGCTAGGAGCCGGACGGAATCCGCCGAATCCGTCACGTGACCGGGCAACGCCAGGCCGTCCAGCAGGATGGAGACGATCTGCTCGGCGTCCAGCTCGCGGCCGTCGGCGATGAGCGGGTGGGTGCCGGAGAAGACGAGCAGCCGCAGCACGTGCGCGAACTCGGCAGGCGGCACGCGCAACCGGCACGCGTCCGAGCCGATCAGGTCGATCACGGCGGCGCGGAAGGCGTCGTTGATCTCGCCGGGGTTCTGACCCCCGGCCGGGCGGGGCGGCGACGGGCGCCCCTCTCGGGGCGGCGTCCGGGCCCAACCCAGGGCGTTGAGCAGGCCGAACACCTCGGCCATGCGGCGCTGCAGCACCGTGACGCCCGCGGTGAGGCGCTCGCGGAGCGGGAGAGAACGGTCCACGGCCGCCAGCTCGCGGAGCGCGGGCGCGGGGTCGAACGCGTCGGCGACCACCGCCTCCACCACCGACTCCTTGTCGGGGAAGACGCGGAAGATCGTGCCCTCGGCGATCCCGGCCGCCGCCGCGATCTGGCGGGTGGTCACGGCGGTGCCGTGCCGTTGCACGAGCGGCCGCGTGGCCGCCACGATCGCGGCTCGCCTCGCCTCCGGCGCCATACGGGGAGCGCGCCTTCCCTCGGAGATCACGCGGGGACAGTAAATGAGCGCCCACTCACTAACAAGCTGTTTCCCTCGGAGGGGATCCGCCGGCACCAGCGGCCCGGGTGGATCGCGGCGCAGGTCGCCGCGACCGTCAGGGGCCGGGCACGGCCGACGGCCGACATTCCTGACCCCGGACCCGCCCTTTACGCTTCCCTGAAGATCGACAACGCCTGCCCCACCACAACGGAGAGACGATGGCTCGGGAACGTATCGAGATCGCGGCGGGCGACCGGCGGGTCACGGGTGTCACCACCCGCCCGGGCAGCGCGGAGGCCCCGCTCCTGGTGGCCCTGCACGGCGGCACCTACACGTCGGCCTACTTCGACGTGCCGGGCTTCTCCTTCCTGGATCTGGCCGAGGCCACCGGCTTCACGGCCGTCTCGCTCGACCGCCCCGGCTACGGAGGCAGCGACCCGCTCGCCGACGGCACACCCTTCTTCGCCGGGAGCGCGACGGTGCTCGACGACGCGATCGCCCGGCTGTGGGCCGACCGGTCGGCCGACCACCCCGGCATCGTGATCGTCTCCCACTCGATCGGCTCGGCGATCGCCGTCCACATGGCCGCGGGCCGGCCCGCGTGGCCGCTGCTGGGCATCGCGCTGCACGGCGTCAACGACCGGTCTCCCGACCCGGTCGTGAACGCCTGGAACGCCATGCCGGCCGGGCAGCCCATCGCATTCACGCAGGAGCAGCGACGGATGTTCATGTACGGGCCCGACGGCACGATGGACTCCGACGCGGTGGCGAGGGCCGAGATCTCGGCCGCGCCCGCGCCGCTGGCCGAGCTGCTCGAGATCGTCCGGGAGTGGCCGGCGTCGGCGGCGCAGCTCGCCGCCGCGGTGACGGTGCCCGTGCACTACGCACTCGCCGAGTTCGACGGGCTGTGGCTCGTCGACGAGGAGCGCGTCGAGAAGTTCGCCGGCTACTTCACGTCGGCACCCTGGACCGTGGCATCGCTCTTCCGTGGTGCCGGGCACAACATCGACCACCACCGCCTCGGCCGCACGCTGCACCTGGAGCAGCTCGCCTTCGCGTGGGCATGTGTCCACCGCCGGAGCCCCGCAATCGTCGGCTGAGCGGCGAGGCCGTGTCCCGTGCATCCGGATCGACGGGACACGGCCTCACCTCCTCTCACCAGGCAGCGCCCACCGGCTGCCGGACAGCGGCGTTGAGCCGGTTCCAGACGTTGATCGCCGAGATCGACACCAGCAACGCCGAGAGCGCCTCCTCGTCGTAGTGGCGGGCGGCCTCGGCCCACACGTCGTCAGGGACGGCGTCGGACCGGTCCGCGAGCCGGGTGACGCACTCGGCGAGCGCGAGCGCCGCACGTTCGGCGTCGCTGAAGTACGACGACTCCCGCCACGCGCCGACACCCCAGATCCGCTCGTCCTTCTCACCGGCGTCCTTGAGCTCCCGCGAGTGCATGTCGACGCACACGCTGCAGCCGTTGATCTGGCTCGCCCGCAGGTGGATCAGGTGGTGGGTCGTCGCGGGAACGGCGCTCGACTGCGCCGCCTGGCTCAGCGCGTGAAGCGCCTTCATCACGTCCGGCAGCACCTTCACGGGGTGCGTCATCCGAGCCTGCATCATGTCCTCCTGCTGTCACATCCGCCCCGTCCGGGCGGGTCATAGGGGTGACCCGCCGGATCGAGAGGATGTGACAGGTGCAGGACGAAGAATTCTGGGCAGCGCAGTTCGAGGAGCACCGACCCCGGCTGCGGGCAGTCGCCTACCGGATGCTGGGCTCGTTCGCCGAGGCCGAGGACGCGGTGCAGGAGTCCTGGTTGCGCGTGTCGCGCGCGTCGGGCGACGACGTGGAGAACATCAGCGGCTGGCTCACGACGATCGTCTCGCGGCAGTGCCTCAACATGCTGCGCTCGCGGGCGACCCGCCGCGAGGACCCGCTGGACGTGCGGGTGCCCGACCCGGTCGTGGAGTCGGGCGAGGGGGTCGACCCTGCCGAGCAGGGTGCCCTCGCCGACTCCGTGGGACTCGCGCTGCTGGTCGTGCTCGAGGCACTCGACCCTGCGGAGCGGCTCGCGTTCGTGCTGCACGACATGTTCGCGGTGCCGTTCGAGGAGATCGCACCCATCGTGGGCCGGACCCCTGCCACGGCTCGGCAGCTGGCCAGCAGGGCCCGGCGGCGGATCCAGGGCGTGGCGCCCACCGGGCAGCCCGACCGCGCCCGGCAGCGCGAGATCGTCGACGCCTGGCTCGCGGCCGCACGCGGCGGTGACTTCGCGGGGTTGGTCACGCTCCTGCACCCGGACGCCGCGCTGCGCGTCGACACCGGCGGGGCAGGCTCGAAGCTCGTGCGGGGCGCGGCCGAGGTGGCCGGGCAGGCCGCGATGTACCGGGCAGCCGGGCTCCGGGCGCAGTTCGCGGTGGTCAACGGCGGCCCCGGCATCATCTCCGTGATCGACGGGCGGGTGACGGGGGTCCTGGCGTTCACGGTCGCGGACGGGCTGATCGTCGAGATCGACATCCTGGCCGACCCGCAACGGCTGGCGGCCCTTAACTTCGCCTGAGCACCCGGCCCGACTGCACACCCTCCCGGATGGCACCGGGCGGCGCCGCGTCCCCCTGGTCGGCGCCGCCCGGGAGCTCAGACAGCGGAGGTGGTGGTCTCCGCCTCCCGGACGAACGCCGGGTCCAGCTGCACGCCCCACCCCGGGGCGGTGGGGGCGTCGACCCTGCCGTCGACGACGCGGAGCGCGGGCTCGTACACCCCCTTCGTCCACGGCGTGGTCTCGATGCTCCACTCCTGGTACTGCGTGCATGCGGGCATGGCGGCCGCGAGGTGCAGCGAGAACACCTGCAGCAGCGAGTCGTTGGCACAGTGCGGAGTGCACGGGATGCCCGCCGCCTCGGCCAGCACGGCCACCTTGCGCGCTCGCGAGATCCCCCCGATGTAACCGACGTCGGGTTGCACGATGTCAACGGCACGGCCGGTGATCATGCGGTGGAACTGCGGCAGCGAGATGTCCTGCTCCCCACCCGAGACGGGGACGTCCAGTGCGGCGGCCACCTGCGCGGTCTGCTCGAGCTCCGGAAACGGGCACGGCTCCTCGAAGTGGAAGTACCCGTGCTCCTCCAGGAGCCTGCCGACGCGGATCGCACGGCCCACGGAGAACCCACCGTTGGCGTCGGCCGAGATGTCCACGTCGTCGCCCAGCACAGCGCGCACGTGCGGGACGATCCGCTCGGTGCGGCCCGGTGCCGCATCGACGTCACGACCCATCGCCTCGCCCACACGGATCTTCACCGCACGGAAGCCCTGCTCGGTGACGAACCCGGCGAGGCGATCGGCCTCCTGCTCCGGTGTGATCGACCGCAGCATGCTGGATGCGTACATCGGTACGGACGCCCGTGCATGACCCCCCAGGAGCTTCGCCACCGGTTGGCCCGTGACGATGCCCAGCACGTCCCACAGCGCCGTGTCGACCCCGGCGAGTGCCCGGTGCAGGAAGCTGCTGGGGAACTTGTAGTGCACGCGCAGGCACTCGTCCACCAGCGCCTCGACGTCCCAGGGGTCCCGGCCGAGGAAGAGCGGGGCCACCATCGTGTGCAGCACGTGTGCGCTGGTGGCGGCCTCGTAGGGCGCCGTCTGCCCGATGCCGACGACACCGTCGTCGGTGCCGACCCGCACGATGGCGAGCGGCCCACGGACGAGGGTCTCGATGCGGGTGATCTTCACAGGTGCTTCTCCAGGACGTCGACCAGGCGCGGACGCACCACGCAGCGTTCGAACGCGAAGCAGTCGGCCAGCGCCCGTGCCTCCTCGGCGTCGATCCCGGCGAAGCAGCGCGCGAAGTCGTCAACCATCGGCTCGGCCAGCAGGATGTGGCGCACCAGCACGTGGATCCACTGCTGCTGGCCGAACGGGTGCGGGTCGAAGTCGGGGAACTCCTCGGCCACCACGGCTTCGATGGGCTCGAGGATGTGCCGCACCCCGGTGTCGACGCCGCCCCAGACGTCCACGCCGAGCCGGGCCTTCTTCTCCAGCACGGGCTCGATCCGCTGCACGTAGGCGGAGTCGGCCGCGGCGTGCACCATGCCCTGCAGCCCGATGTCCTTGTAGGTCCACAGGCTCCAGCCGGCGGCGTGCTCGTCGTAGATGTCGAGCTGGTCCTCCAGCACGCGGTAGCGGGCGTCGTCACGGACCGGGTCGCCGTTGTACACCGGGCCGAACTCGCCCACCCAGATCGGCGTGCCGGTGCGGCGCATGTACTCCGAGCGGTGCAGGAACCGGGCCTCGATGTAGTCGCGGTCGACGTACTGGCCGCGCGAGTTCCCCGGGTAGGCGCCGCTGTCGGCGAACCCGGCGAGCGCGTAGTCGTGCACGGTGTAGACGGTGTTCTCCCACGGCTCGGTGAACACGTCGAACTCGGTGGCGTGCCGGTTGCCGTCCAGGAAGATCACGTGCTTCGGGTCGACCGCGCGGACGGCGGCGTGCAGCCGCTCGTAGAAGGGGCCGATCGTGGTGCCGTCGGAGTCGGCGGGCTCGTTGAGCGGGTTGTATCCGGCGACCCAGGGGTTGTCCTTGTAGCGGTCGGCGAGCGCCTCCCACAGGTGCACCACCCGGTCCTGGAAGTGGCGGTGGGTCCAGAAGAACGACCGGTGCGTCGGGTTGTCGCTGTGCCAGCGCTGGTTGTGGAAGCCGGGGGCCGCGTGCAGGTCGAGCACGGTGTAGAGACCGTTGCGGGCGCAGGCGTCGATGGCCCGGTCCAGCAGCCGGAAGCCCTCCTCCTTCAGCTGGAGCGGCCGGTCGTCGTCCTCGAAGTGGCGGTAGTGGAACGGCAGCCGCACGCAGTTCATCCCGCGCTCGGCCAGGAATCGGGCGTCCTCGTCGGTGAAGAAGACCTCGAGGAAGCGGTCGAAGAACGCGGCTGCGATCTCCGGGCCGAGCACCGCGCGCATGGCCTTGCGCTGCAACTCCTCCGTGGAGGGGTAGCCGGTGATGAAGTTCTCCATGTTCATCCAGCCGCCCAGCCCCACCCCGCGCAGCCGCACGGGCTCGCCCGCAGCGGTTGCGAGGTGGTCGCCGTCGACGCGGATCAGTACGGACTCGTCGGGCATGGGGGTGGACTCTCCTTCGTCGACCGGACCGGGATCACTTGCCGAAGCCGGCCGTGAGACCGCGCACCAGGTGGCGGCGGCCCAGCACGTAGGCCACGAGCATCGGCAGGGTGGAGAGCACGACGGCCGCGAGCACCGCCGGGACGTTCACGGTGAACTCACCCTGAAACGTCCACAGCGCCATCGGCAGCACGCGCTTGTCTGCGCTCTGGGTGAGGATCAGCGGGAACAGGAACCCGTTCCACACGTGCAGGCCGTCGTAGATCGCCACGGTCACCAGCGCGGGCCGGGCCAGCGGCAGCACCAGGTTCCAGAGGATCCGCCAGTCGCCCGCGCCGTCGAGCCGCATCGACTCGAACAGCTCGTAGGGAATGTCCCGCATGAAGTTGGCGAGGATCAGCACGGTGATCGGCACCGCGAACCCGATAGACGGCAGGATCAGCGCCAGCAGGCTGTCGTAGAGGTGCGCGCGCGTGATCATGTAGTACAGCGGGATGATCGTCGCGTGGGTCGGGATCGCCAGGCCCAGCAGGAACACCGAGAACGTCGAACGGACGAACCGGCCGTTACCCCGCACCACCGCGTAGGCGGCCATGAGCGAGATCGTCACCGTCACGGCCACTGCTGCCGCCGTGATGATCACGCTGTTGAGGAAGTAGAGGCCGAAGCCGCTCTGCAGCACCAGCAGGTAGTTGTCGAGCGTGAAGTCGGTGGGCGGGGCCAGCGGGTTGGTGGAGAAGAACCCGGCCTGGCTGCGGAGGCTGGAGATCACCACGAAGTAGATCGGCAGGATGATCACTGCCAGCCAGATGAACCCGCCGAGCCCGGCCAGGACGTTGGGCGGGCGCCGGGGGCCGCGCCGGGTGGGGCGCGCCTGCACCGGCGGCTCGCCCGCCGTCATCGTGACCGTCATCTAGAGGCCCTCCTGCTCACTGCTCATGCGGGCGAAGCCGGAGAACCTGGTGAGCACGAAGGCCAGCCCCAGCCCGGCCACCACGAGGATCACGGCCAGCACGCTGGCGCCGCCCATGTCGTTGGCCGAGAACCCGGTGAGGTACATGTCGAGCGGCAGCAGCCGCGTGGAGGTGCCCGGACCACCGCCGGTGAGCACGAACACCACGTCGAAGTAGGTCAGCGAGCCGGTCAGCATCAGCGTCGAGGACGTGACGATCGTGTAGCGCAACTGCGGCAGCGTGATGTGGCGGAACTGCTGCAACGTGCTCGCGCCGTCGATCGTGGCCGCCTCGTAGAGCGAGGTCGGGATCTGCCGCACGCCGGCCTGGTACAGCAGCGTGTGGAACGGCACGAACTGCCAGGCGATCACGAAGATCACCACGTACAGGACGAGGTCGGGGTCGCCGAGCCAGTCCTGCGCGAGGAACCCGAGACCCGGGGCCCCGCCGATCCCGAAGTTGGGGTCGAGGATCGCCTTGAACGCGATGGCCACAGCGGCCGAGGAGAGCAGCAGGGGCACGAAGTACAGCACCGCCAGCACCGCGCGGTAGCGCTGGGTGCCCGCGGTGAAGACGCCGAGCAGGAGGCTGATCGGCGTCTGCACCAGCCAGGACACCACCATGATCTTCACGGTCAGCAGCAGGGCCTGGCCGGTCACCGGGTCGGTGAGCACGCCTTCCCAGTTGCTCCAGCCCGCCCAGCCCAGCTCGCCGAGGCCGTCCCAGTCGGCGAAGCTCAGCACCACGGCACCGGCGAGCGGAACGAGCGCGAACACCACGAAGAACACGAGTGCAGGCACGGCCAGCAGCCCGTTGGCGCCCGTGCGCCGCGGCCGGTCAGCCGGCGCCGGAACTCGCGTCGCGGCCGGGACCGGAGCGGACGCAGTCGAGACCGTCACGACCGTCAGCTCCCGATCGTCGCGTTCATCGCGGCGGAGAACTGCTCGGGAGTGATCTGGCCGAGGAAGATCTGCTGCAGGTTGGTCAGCAGCGCGTCACCCTGTGCCGGGCTCAGCGCCTGGTCCAGGGATAGCTGGAAGTTCGGCGCCTTCGCCGTGACGTCGTAGACGGTCCGGAAGTAGTCGGGGTCGCTCGACGTCGCGATGGCGTCGTCGATCCCGGCCACCGGGGGCACGTTGCCGACAGTGAGCAGATCCATCACGTACTTCTTGTTCAGCAGGTTGTTCTTGATGTAGTCGCGGGCCACCTGCTTCTCCTGCGGGGTGGCTGCCGCGGAGATCGACCAGTAGTTGGACGGGTTGCCCACGACGTCCGCCGGGTCGCCCTTCCCGCCCTCGACGGCCGGGAACGGGAAGTAGCCGAGCTTGCGGTCCGCGACGAACGTCGGGTCGCCCGTCTTGATCGTCTGGTAGGTGGCGGGCAGCCCGAGCGTCATCGCTGCCTTGCCCGTGTAGAGCAGTGCGACGTCGGCGCCGCTGTCGGTGGAGATCGAGGCGAAGCCCTTGATGAACCCGCCCTTGTTCACGAGGTCCTGGATCATCCGGTTCGCCTGGAGCACTGCCGGGTCGGACCAACCGCCGGGCTTGTTCGCCACGATCCCGTTGAGCACGTCGGGGCCGCCGACGCGGTCGACGAGATAGGCGAACCACGGCAGGAGCGGCCACTTGGGCTGGCCCGCGACGGCGAACGGCGAGATGCCGGCGGCCTGGAACCGCGGCACCAGAGCCATCAGCTCACCCCAGGTGGACGGGGGCTGCGCGCCGATCTTCGCGAACAGGTCCTTGTTGTAGTAGATCATCACGGGCTTCACGCCGTTGTTGGGCACGGCGTAGGTCTTGCCGTCGATCTGGCCCACCGCGGCCACCGACGGCAGGAAGCGGTCCTTCAAGGCGGGGTCGGCGGCGAGATCCGAGAGATCGTCGACGGCCCCGGCCTCGACGTAGGAGCGGAGCACTCCGCCGCCCCAGTTGTAGATCAAGGTCGGCGCGTCTGCAGCCCCGACGGCCGTGCGGATCTTCTGCTTGTACGGGTCGTTCGCGAACGACTGGATGGCGAACTTCTGGTCGGGATGGTCGACGTTCCACGAGTCGAAGGAGTCGTCGAACGCCTTATCGGTGACGCCGCTGATGACCCACGCCGATGCGCTGCCTTCGCCGCCGGCCTGTGGTCCGGCGGTCCCACAGGCTGCCGCGCCGACGAGTGCCGCGGCGAGTCCCAGCGCCGCGAGCACCCGTCGCGCACTGCCTGATGCCTTCACAACTGTCCGCCTCTCTCACCCCGGTCATGGCGGTGGGCCCGGGGCACATCGGTGAGCGCGGCACCGACGTCAGGCGACTGGCACCGGTGCCCTGCCGAACTTCCGCTTCAACGGAATCTCAGGTCTCGCAGCCCTGAGGACTGGAACGGGAGGGATCTTGCAGTCCTCCGGCGGGCGTGTCAATCGTTATCGATAACGTTTTCGAAGGCGATAGAGTCTCCGCTCGTGAGCACCAGCCGCGTGACCATCCGGGACGTCGCCGCCATGGCAGGTGTGTCCGTGGCAACCGTCTCGAAGGTCCTCAACGACCGCTACGGCGTCGCGACGAGCACCATCGAGCGCGTCCGTGCGGTGATCTCGGAGCTCGGGTACGAGTCGAGCCTGGTGGCGCGCAGCCTGCGCAACCACCGCACGAACGTCATCGGCGTGCTGGTGTGGGACATCGAGCCCTACAGCGCCGAGGTGCTCAAGGGCGTGGCACGAGCCATCAAGAGCACCGGCTACGAGCTGGTGGTCTACTCCGCAGGCGGCAAGGGCGTCGAGCGCATGGGTTGGGAACACCGTTACCTGTCCCGGCTCTCCGGCACGCTGATCGACGGCGCGGTCATGGTCACCCCCACGGTACAGACCGCGCCATTCGCCGGGCCCGTGGTCGCCGTCGACCCGCATGCGGGCGCGGAGGACGTGCCGACGGTGGCGTCCGACAACTTCCGCGGCGCGCAACTGGCCGTCGAGCACCTGCTGGAGCTCGGCCATCGGCGCATCGGACTGCTGAGCAGGCCGCCCCGCGACCTGGAGTCCGGCCCGCAGCGCGAAGAGGGTTACCGCAGCGCACTGCGGGCCGCAGGCATCACGCCCGACCCCGACCTGGTGCGGGCGGGCGGGTACGACGACTCGGCACTGGAGGAAGCGGCGCGGCAACTGCTGGCGGTGCCCGACCGCCCCACGGCGATCTTCGCCGCCAACGACGTCTCCGCCATCACGACGATGAAGGTCGCCCAGTCGATGGGCCTCCGCGTGCCCGGCGACCTGTCGGTCATCGGGTTCGACAACGTCCCCGAGAGCGCGATGACCCAGCCCGGGCTCACCACCATCGAGCAGCCGCTCCAGCTGATGGGCCAGCGGTCGATCGAGATGCTCGTGGAGCTCCTGGCCGGCAGCGAACCGGCCGAGACACACATGCGCCTACCGACCCGGCTGGTGGTCCGAGGCTCCTGCGCCACTCCATGATCGCCCCATGATCGCTGCGAGATCGGGCTATCCGCCCTTCGATGGGCCATCAGCCGGATCTCGCAGCGATCTTGTCCCGTACTGCCGCTCGACCAGTCAGCGCCAGACCGTGACGCTGCGCCGCACCGGGCGCGCGCCCTCGTCGCTCACGAACAGTTCGGGCGACCGATCCCGGACCCGCTCGATGTCGTCGAACACCGCCCGCAGGTGCTCCCGCAGCGCCTCCTCCGCCGCCGCAAGGTCACCCGCGGCGAGCGCGTCGACCACTGCGGTGTGCTGAGCGACCAGCAGCGCGACGGGGCTGACCGTGCGGAGCCCGAGCCGGCGAGCCCGGTCGAGGTGGGCCTTGGCCGACTCGACCACGCGCCACGCCCCCGCGTGCCCGCCGACGGCGAGCAGCAGATGGTGGAACTCCTCGTCGAGCCGGAAGAACTCCTCCACGTCATCATCGAGCTCGCGCTGGCGGGCGAGCACGTCCCGGAGCGCGGCGAGTGCCTCGTCGTCGAGCCGGTCGACGGCATCACGCAGCGACGCGACCTCGATGGCCTCCCGGACGAACTGCGCGTCGGCGACGAGCCGCATGTCCAGGCGGGAGACGAACGAGCCGAGCTGCGGGAAGACCTGCACGAGGTCCTCGTCGGCGAGCAGGATCAGGCTCTCCCGCACCGGGGTACGCGACACCGACAGCTCCGCGGCGAGCTCGTTCTCCGACAGCGGCGCACCGGGCGGCAGCTCGCCGCTGATGATCCGCCGCCGGAGCTGCTCGTGCACCACTGCACGCGCCGACCGGCCCACGCCTGCCCCCTGTGCCACCGCGACACCGTAGCGGTTTGCTTTGCGAAGTATGGCAGTGCTTGTATGGCAGTGCCCCCAGCACTGCTCCCAGGAGTGTCGATGCCGACCGAGCCCACTCCCGCCCCCGGAGCGGGAACCACTGCCGGGAAATCCCGGCAGTGCTGAGACGCACCGTCGCAGCCTCGGTGATCGGCACGATCGCCGAGTACTACGACTTCTTCATCTACGGCACCGCATCGGCGCTGGTGTTCAACGAGGTCTTCTTCCCCCAGGTCCACCCGTTGGTCGGGACGCTCGCGGCGTTCTCCACCTACGCCGTCGGGTTCTTCGCCCGTCCGTTGGGCGGGATCTTCTGGGGTTGGTTCGGCGACCGCGCCGGACGCAAACGCACGCTGGTCCTCACGCTCCTGCTCACCGGGATCGGCACGTTCGCGGTGGGCCTGATGCCCACGTACGACGAGATCGGCATCTGGGCCGCGGTCGTCCTCGTGTTCGTTCGGCTCCTTCAGGGCTTCGGCGTCGGCGGCGAGCAGGGCGGAGCCGTGCTGCTCACCGCGGAGGCCTCGCCACCGGAACACCGCGGATTCGTCACCAGCTTCGTGCAGCTCGGCTCCCCCGCCGCCTACCTGATCCCGACGGCGCTGTTCGCCGTGCTCGAAGCCCAGCTCACCGAGGAGCAGTTCCTGTCATGGGGCTGGCGCGCTCCGTTCCTGCTCAGCGCCGTGGTGGTGGCGATCGGGCTCTACATCCGGCTGCGGGTGCCGGAGTCGGCGGCGTTCCGCGCGGTCAAGGAGCGGCGGCCCCCGAAGTCCCCGCTCGCCACGCTCGTGAACGAGAACCGCGCCGAGGTGGTGGGCGGCACCCTGGCGAAGTTCGTGGAGGCGGCGGTCTTCCCCTTCTACACGATCTTCCTGGTCACCTACGCCGCCAGCCAGGGCGTCCGGTCGGGGATCGTGCTCGACGCGGTGATCATCGCGATCGTGGCCGAGCTGATCCTGATCCCGGTCATCGGCAGGCTGACCGACCGCGTGGGCAGACGCCCGGTCCTGCTCGGCGCCGCCGCGCTCAACCTCGTGCTGGTGGTGCCCGCGTTCCTCGCCGTCCGCACGGGTGACGTCGTCCTCATCACACTGCTCCTCATCGCGGGGCTCGCTCTCGGGCACGGCGGGACGTACGCGCCGCAGGCGTCCTACTTCCCGGAGCTGTTCCCGTCCTCCGCGCGCTACAGCGGCGTCTCGATCGTGTGGCAGTTCGGCGCGATGATCGCCGGCGGGCCGTTCACGGTGGTGGCCACGGCACTCCTGGTGGCCGGGCACGGCGCCTTCGTCTGGCCCGCCGTCTACGTCGCCGCACTGGTGCTCGTCAGCATCGTCGCCCTTCTACGAATGCCCGAGACCGCACCCGGACGGCTCGGGGGCCGTGAGTACGCCGACTGGACCGCAGACCGGACGAACGTCAGGTACCTGCACAAGGAGAGGGCATGACCACGATCACCGAAGCCCGCGTGATTGTCATCTCGCCGGGCCGCAACTACGTCACGCTCAAGATCACCACGTCCGACGGCGTGGTCGGTTGGGGCGACGCCACCCTCAACGGCCGCGAGCTCGCCGTGGCGGCCTACCTGACCGACCACGTGTGCCCGCTGCTCGTCGGCCGCGACCCCGCACGCATCGAGGACACCTGGCAGCTGCTCTACCGAGGTGCCTACTGGCGCCGCGGCCCCGTGACGATGACGGCGATCGCCGCGGTGGACATGGCGCTGTGGGACATCAAGGGGAAGGTGGCCGGGCTGCCGGTCTACCAACTGCTCGGCGGCGCGGCACGCAACGGCGTTCTGGTGTACTGCCACGCCAGCGGATCGGACGTCCCCGCCCTGCTCGACGACGTGGCACGCCACCTCGACCAGGGCTACCTCGCGGTGCGGGCGCAGGCGGCGGTGCCGGGGCTGGAGGGGACCTACGGCGTCCCCGCTCCCGACGGGAAGCTCTACGAACCCGCATCGGCGGCGCTGCCGGCGGAGCATCTCTGGGACACCGGGCCCTACCTGCGGTTCGCTCCGGAGATGCTCGGCGCGGTCCGGGAACGTTTCGGCTTCGGCTTCCACCTGCTGCACGACGTGCACCACCGGCTCTCGCCGATCGAGGCGGGCCGGCTGGGCCACGACCTCGAGCCGCACCGCCTCTTCTGGCTAGAGGACCCCACCCCGGCAGAGGACCAGTCGGCGTTCCGCGTCATCCGGCAGCACACCACCACCCCACTGGCCGTCGGCGAGGTGTTCAACTCCATCTGGGACTGCCAGCAGCTGATCACCGAGCGGCTGATCGACTACATCCGCACCTCCGTCACCCACGCAGGCGGCATCACGCACCTGCGCCGGATCTTCTCCCTCGCCGACCTCTACGGGGTGCGCACCGGTTCCCACGGGCCGGGCGACCTGTCACCGGTGGCGATGGCCGCTGCACTGCACGTCGACATGTCGGTGCCGAACTTCGGGATCCAGGAGTACATGGGCCACCGCGACCCGGCAGGCGAGGTGTTCCGCACCACCTACACCTTCGCCGACGGCTACATGCATCCCGGGGATGCGCCCGGCCTCGGCGTCGACGTGGACGAGGATGCGGCCGTGCATTTCCCCTATGACCCCAGACAGCTGCCGGTGAACCGGCGCCTCGACGGATCGGTGCACGACTGGTGACCGCCTACGACGTGATCGCACTGGGTGAGCCGCTCATCGAGGTCGCCACCGGCGAGCCGTTCGCGCACGGCGTCCCGGCCACCCTCGGCGTCTCCGGTGACGTGGTGAACGCGGCCGCAGCGGCGGCAGCGGCCGGCGCCAGGGTGGCGATCATCGCCCGGGTCGCCACCGGCGAGCTCGGGGACGCCGTCGTCGCCCGCATCCGCGAGCTCGGCATCGACGATGCACTGGTGCAGAGGGTGCGCGGCCAGCAGGGCGTCTACCTGCTACACAGCGACCCGTCCGGGCAGCGGCAGTTCAGCTACGCTCGCGCCGGTTCGGTCGGATCCACCCTCTCCCCCGCCGATCTCGACGCCGACGCGCTCGCCGCGGCGGGTGCGGTGCTCGCGAGCGGTATCACGACCGCCCTCTCCCCGTCGGCCCACGACGCCGTGCTCGCAGCGGCGAGACTGACCTCCCGGTTCGTCTACGACCCCAACTTCCGCCCCCGCCTCACCACCTCCGCGGCCGCCGCGGCCGTTCTGACCGAGGTCGCCCCGCTCGCGGCCCTGCTCACGCCGTCGGCGCCCGCCGAGACCGGCGCCCTGCTCGGCACGGGTGACCCCGCCGCGGCGGTCGTCAGGCTGCGCGAGCTCGGCGCCGGAGCGGTCGCCGTGACGTGCGGGGACCGCGGTGTCCACGTCTCGTGCGGCACCCGCCAGGACCGCTTCCAGCCGGCGGTGCCTGCTCCTGCGGTGATCGACCAGACCGGTGCGGGCGACGTGTTCGCCGGCACCGTCACCGCCCGCCTCGCTCTCGGTGACTCGCTCGACGATGCGGTGCGGCTGGGCGCGGCCGCTGCGTCGCTCGCCGTCGGCGGGCAGGGTGGCACCGGGTTCATCGCAGACCTGCAGGAGGTACGCACCCACGCCGGAGCGGCATGAGCCGCCCGTGGCCGCCGATAGTGTCGCGGAAACGGGGTTCCTGCCCGGATCCGGTGTCCACGCAGATGGATCGCAAGGCGGAGGAGGCGCCGCCTGGGCACCGGAGGCGGGTAAGACGACCTCGTTTCCTCGGCACCAGGAGGAGGTAAGGGCATGTCGACAACCGCTGCCGACCTGATGGCGTTGAGCCGGGTGATACCGGTCGTCGTCCTCGACGACGCCGACGACGCCGTGCCGCTCGCGCGTGCACTCCTCGCGGGAGGCGTCCCGATCATGGAGCTCACCCTGCGCACCCCCGCGGCGCTCGAGGCGATCGCCCGCGTGGCCGATCAGGTGCCCGACATGCTCGTGGGAGCGGGCACGATCACCAGACCCGAGCAGGCCACGATTGCCGTCACGGCAGGCGCCCGGTTCCTGGTCTCCCCCGGCTCCCCGGAGCCCCTGGTCACCGCGATGCTCGCCGAGCGGGTGCCGGTGCTGCCCGGGGTGGCCACGGCGACCGAGGCACTGGCCCTGCTCCGCCACGGCATCACCGAGATGAAGTTCTTCCCGGCCGGCCCCGCCGGCGGCCCGGGCTATCTCGAGGCGCTCGCCGGGCCGCTGCCCGGCGTCACCTTCTGTCCCACGGGCGGGGTGAACCACGGCAACGCCGCCGACTACCTCGCCCTGCCCAACGTCGCGTGCGTCGGGGGCAGCTGGTTGACCCCGCCCACACTGGTCAAGGGCGGGTACTGGGACGAGATCTCGCGCCTCTGCTTCGGCACCTGGTCCGAGGAATCGCAGGGCTGAGATCACACGGCTGATCGGCCATCCTGTGATCGTGGCAAGCAATGAGGCAGACACGATGACAAACGCTCAGGTGCAGCTGGTGACCGCCGGCGCACTGGAGACGATGGTGCGCGACATCTTCGTCGCGGCGGGTTGTGACGACGAGGAGGGCGGACACATCGCCCGCGAGCTCGTCGGCGCCAACCTGACCGGGCACGACAGCCACGGCGTGGTGCGGGTGCCGATCTACGTCGACTGGATGCGCGCTGGATACGTCCTTCCCGGACGCAGCGCGCAGATGGTCACCGACGGCGGCGCGTTCGTGGTGCTCGACGGGCAACTCGGCTTCGGACAGACCGTCGCGACGCAGGCCGTGGCGCTGGGGATCGAGCGGGCACAGACGCAGGGAACGTGCATCGTGGCGCTGCGGAGCGCCGGGCACATTGGACGCGTCGGTGCCTATGCGGAGACCGCGATCGCCGCCGGACTCATCTCGATCCACTTCGTCAACGTCGCCGGATCGCCGCTGGTGGCCCCGTTCGGAGCGGTCGAGCGCCGCTTCTCCACGGCACCGTTCGCGATCGGGCTACCGCTCCCCGAACGCCCGGTGGTGCTGGACTTCGCCACCTCGCTCGTGGCCGAGGGCAAGGTCCAGGTGGCCTCCTACGGCGGCAGGCCGCTGCCCCCGGACGCCCTCGTCGCCCCCGACGGCCAGCGGTCCGGAGACCCGCACGTCCTCTACGGCGCGTACGCGAGCACCGACCTGCGCAGGCCGAGCGGGGGCACCGGTGCGATCCGAGCCTTCGGCGAGCACAAGGGATCCGGCCTCGCCCTCATGTGCGAGCTGCTCGCGGGCGCACTGACCGGGGGCGGATGCGCCGGGCCGCTCGAGGGCGAACGCCGCGGCATCGCCAACGGCATGCTCTCCGTCTACCTCTCGCCCGCACACTTCGGCACACAGGCCGAGTTCGAGCGGATCGGACGGGAGTACCTGGACTGGGTGCTCGCGGCCCGGCCGATCGACGAGGAGGCGCCGGTCCTCGCTCCGGGTGAGCCAGAGGCGCGGACGCGCGCGGCACGCCTCGCCGACGGCGTGCCGTTGCCCGTCGCGACGTGGGACGCGCTCCGGCGGACGGCGACGGAGCTCGGCGTAGCGACCTGACCATTCGCGTCCGCGCGAGCCGGTCGAAAAGGATCCTCCGCATGTCTCGGACCGATGTCCGGGTTAAACGGCGACCGACCATTCCTGTACCCCGGCCCATCCTTGCTGCCGACCGGCATCGTCGGACCATTGGATATGCATGATCGGACAGATGAACGCGGTGCTCCATCCGAGTGGCGACGGCATGAATCGTGATCCTCCTGAAGCGCGGGAACGTGCCCCCGGTTGGGATCACCGCATGGTGTTCCAACGACAGTAAAGGGGATTTACCATGGCTGAGTACCGGCACCGCGACGACAACAACAACCACAACCGGAGCCGCAGCAGCAGCCGCAGCAGGGCCAGCAACAAGAACAAGATCATCAACAGGATCGTGATCGTCCCACCGAGAAGCCGCCGCCGTCGCTCCTGGTAACCGGCGCTCGGCGGCCCCGCCCCCTCCAGGGCGGGGCCGCTGCCGGTGCCGTCGCGCGAGATGCGGATCAGTGACCGATCGTCGCACCAGGATTCCCTAGTAGGGACAGCACGCGTACCGTACTGCCGTGCATATCCATGCCGTCCGACGCTCGTCCGCAGCACAACACGAGAACGTTGGCCATGGATTGCAGAATAGACGATTGACCCCTCGCGCGATCTTCCTTGCCCGCCCAGCGCGGATGCAATCTTCTCCCCACCCATTGATCGCGTGAGCGCTTTTCCCCGAGTTTGCAGGACGCCACTCTTCTCGAGCGACCGCGCGCCCATCGCCGCCGCGTACAGCCACGGTCACGACACCTGCGCCCTCTCCGACCGGCGCGCGCTCGGCGCGCCAGCCCGCCAGGGCCGGCTTCGCTCGGCCACAGATCAGTCGCCCCCACCCCAGGTCAAGCCCGCTCCCCGACATGCGGCGGGCCCGGCCACGACCTCCCTCGCACACCGCGCAAAGGTTCCCGGCGAACGAGGCCCTCGCATACCCCGATAGATCACTCAGCATTCGTCGATCGGCCGGTTCCATGCCATTTCGCACTGCAGCAGGCGCCCGGCATCGAAGTCCGCGAAACACGCGAAACTGCCGAATAAAAAACTCCTACTCCATTCGAGTGGCATCGACGGAACCGCGATACACGCTGAAGCGTCGGCGCGATCTACCCGCTGGAACCGCCGTACGGGGTTCTCAGTGAAAGGAAGGGGTTTCACCATGGCCGTCTACCGGACCCAGGACCACAAGAACGACGACAGCGACAACGGCAACACGAGGGTCAGCCAGCATGGAGATCGGAACAGGAGCACCAGCCGGAGCCACAACCGGATCACCAACATCAACATTCTGGGCCGCCTCGGCCACCGCTGATCAGTAGCCGGTGCGCGGTGGCCCCACATGCCTGGGGCCACCGCGCCGCTACGCAGATGATCCTGCGATAGGACTCTCACACGGGCACTGGAGGATGAACCCGCCGCTCATTGCAGCAGGACCTCCACATCACCCGACTCCTACGGATTTCACCGATCCGGCACGCACCTGTCTCGCGGTGATGCCGTTTCCCGCCGGGCATTCGAACCAGCGGGCGATCTGCGCCGGCTCAGACGGAGCAAGCGATTCAGCCGCAACCGCCCGCCCCGTTTTCCGGAGCAGATCGCGGCAGATGGCACGCAGTCCGTACCCGGCAGCACGAATCCGACAAGATCGGCGACCGGCGGGCGGGAGCGTGGGACCCGCGGATCGCGGGGGCAAGATCAGCACGGGATCCGCCTATCCGCCCCGCAGAGGGCGCACAGCCAGATCTCGCGACGATCTTCGGGACCCACGCACGGGAACCCGGCCGGGGGCGCCCGCGGGCGGGAGTGAGTCGGACCGTGGGGTGGGTGGAGCAAGATCGGCACGAGATCCGCGCGTTCGCCCCGAGGAGGGCGCACAGCCAGATCTCGCGACGATCTTCGCAACCCATCCACGGGAACCGGCCGACCCGCGAGCAGGAGCGGGGGACCCACGGATCGCTGGAGCAAGACCGGCGACCCGCGGGCCGGAGCGGACGACTCGCGGCTCACGGGTCGCCGCTCGCGGGAGCAAGATCGGCACGAGATCCGCGCGTTCGCCCCGCGGAGGGCGCACAGCCGCATCTCGCGACGATCTTCGCGACCCGCCCACGGGAACCGGCCGACCCGCAAGCAGGAGCGGGGACCCACGGATCGCTGGAGCAAGACCCGCGGGCAGGAGCGGACGACTCGTGGGTCAGGGGTCGCCGCTCGCGGGAGCAAGATCGGCACGAGATCCGCCCGTTCGCCCCGCGAAGGGCGCACAGCCAGATCTCGCGACGATCTTCGCGGCCCACGCACGGGAACCCGGCGACCCACGGACAGGAACGAGGTGGGTGGCGGATGGCGGAGCAAGATCGGCGCGAGATTCGCCGATCCGCCCCGCTAAGGGCGCACAGCCGCATCTCGCGACGATCTTCGCGACCCACGCACGGGAACCCGGCGACCCACGGACAGGAACGCGGCGGGTGGCGGATAGCGGAGCAAGATCGGCGCGAGATCCGCGCGTTCGCCCCGCAGAGGGCGCACAGCCAGATCTCGCGGCGATCTTCGCGACCCACGCACGGGAACCCGGCGACCCACGGACAGGAACGCGGCGGATGGCGGATGGCGGATGGCGGATGGCGGAGCAAGATCGGCGCGAGATCCGCGCCTTCGCCCCGCGAAGGGCGCATAGCCGGACCTCGCGACGATCTTCGTCACCCACGCACCGGAACCGCGCGACCCACGGACGGGAGCGGCCGACTCCGCGGACCGCCGGAGCAAGATCGGCACGAGATCCGCCGATGCGCCCCGCAGAGGGCGCACAGCCGCATCTCGCGACGATCTTCGCGACCCACCCACCGGAACCGGCGACTCGCCGGCACAGGGCTTGTCTGTTCAGCCTGGCAGCCCGCCCGGCGAGGTGGCGGCGAGAGGCCGGCCGAACGCGCTCCCAGGGACACACCCACACCGGCAATCCGGCACGGAGACAGATGCATCCGAGACTCCAGCCTCCCGGGGCAGGGACCTCTCCCTCACCGGCAGGCGCCCCGATCAGCATCGCGGCCACCCCGCGGTGCCGGCATCGATTGCTCCCGGCCGGATCGCCGAACGCGGTTGGATGCCGCGCTACACGTCGATCATGGGCGTCTGCGAGATCTGGCTGCGCCAGCACTGCGGCTCGCGCAGGCAGACGTCTCCCGCTGGTCCCGCCCGGTGCCATGAGCCAGCGGGATGGCCTGGCCGGCCCTCCGGCACACAGAAGCTGTTCGGACCGCGGGTCCGGCACCGGAGCGACGGCACGAGAGTGCCGTCGGGGCTCAGTCGGCTCGGTACGGCGGCGCTGCCCCAGTGGCGTGCCTCAGGACGGCGCTCGCCGACCTCCACCCGGGATGGGCCCCGGAACCTACCCGGACACACCTCAGCGACCCGTAGCCCGCGGCCTCGGACCACGGCGGCACGTGGCGATCGCCGTGCCGCTCGTCGGCCCCGGCAGCGTGCGCACCCGGCGTCCCGGCGCCGAGATGGAGGCGACGTGCGACCCGGCGGCGTGGCCGGGCAGACCTGGGTCGGAGATAGGTGCCCCGGCGAAGGGCCTGGGCCCGTCCTGTCCGCGCTGCTGCGACGTCACCCGAGCCGGGTCGAGCGGGGGCACGACGGCACGGGCGCACGGGCCGACGAGGCCAGGGCCGGGCTTACCCACCGAGCACGTGCGGTTCGGTGCCTTCCGAGCCTCGCGACCCGAGAGGGGCGATCATCCGATTCGCCGGTACCCGACCCGTTCCCGAATCTGATGCCAATTTGCGTTTGATAGTAGGGAGGCCCAAGCTTGGTGGTTCGTTTAATATTGCGGGCTCATATGGGATCCACAGCCAAGTCCAACGGAAGCGCGCGTATGGTGGGCGGCCCGAACGCGCCCTATGGCTCCGCTACTCCGTTTGGGTAGCGTTGGCCCGGAGTTGAAACAGGTCGAGCTTCAGGTACGTTCCATAGTTAGAACGCAACACAGCGTTCCGCAGGGAAATACAAGGGGGCACAACGATGAAGGCATTCGGCAGCATCAACAGCGTCGCCCGACGTAAGCGCTACTGGCGCAAGCCGTGGTGGGACCGGAGCCACCGCTACCACAAGGGTTACTGGTACTGGGGTCGCTGACCCATCGGGCTTGTGGCCCCGCCGGATTCCGGCGGGGCCACCGCCTGGCTCATATGCGCTCTACCTGCAGGTTCACATCAATCGTTGATCTACTCCGGGCATGCGCGTTGCGCATCAGAACACGGGTCGGACCAATCGTCGCCATACTGGTGAAAGCGCCCGAAATGCGAACCGGGTCGCGTCACCGCTCAGCGGCTTGCTCCGCCGGAATGTACCGCGAGAAACTCCCGCTCCCCGCCACGAGGCTCGGGTTGCCCGCGTATGTCCTTCTCCAGGTCGAACAGGCGCCGCGGATTGCCGCTCAGCTGCCGCCGGCCCGGGTGAATCACTCAGTCGGCGCGACGCAGCATTGGTGGTCCGATCGGTCTCCAATGCCGGGATCTCGGCTCGTTGGCCGCCGTTCGACGGCGTGTGACACACCGAGCTCATGGCACGGCGCGGTTTATTTGCAGAACACTGGTTGGCAACGACACCCGCACAACAACTAATAGCTCGGGCGGCACCGGAAGCCAACCCACTTCGACTGGGACTACACGCACAGGTTCCAAGCGTTCGCTCCCCTTGATGCAGCGCCACTGGAAACCCGTCCCAGGTGTGGAAGACCACAGCTGTCAGGTGCCTTATCGGTGGCGTGCCGCCTGATATGCAGACGCCGACGACCCGCCCGGACCGCGGAATACCGCAGGCCCGGATGCAAAATTGCTCAGAGCCAGCCGGTGAAGCGCACGTCAACGACATCGACGCCAGCGCCACGCCGACAGCATGCACGCGTCCAGGCCCGACTTCGGGTGTGACGCCATGAGCACAGGCGGCAACTTCCATAGAACAGAGTGTCGGAGAACCAGGATTGCTCCGTTCGAGCGTTTGAAGCCGAAATTCCGAACTGCACGGACTCCGGGCACGTGTAGATGCATGAGGGCCAACACTGCATCCAAACGGGCCGAACAGGAGCGAGCAGGAGAATGAGGGCACAGAGGTTCAGCGCCGTCGGGCTGGCCGACAGGAGAATCCGAAGGAACATCCAGCACGACGATCTCAGCAACACCGGCCACGACTACCGGTGCGCGACCGACGACGACTGACGGGACGACCGGCGACCGAGTGGTCACGCTGGGGTGCCTCGCGACACCGCTAGCCCAGCACACGGGCTCTACCAGGGGATTTACGGTGATCCCCCAGATCCTGTCCGACCCGAGGTGACGTTTACCGGTGGACACAGAGAACGTGGCCTTCCGGAGTTCAACCGGAACGAGGTGGACACCCCTCCGACGAAGAGCAGCATCCCAGCCGCCTCGAGCACTCGCCCGCACGGAGCCGAAGGCGTGTCTCAATAGCGGCTTTACTACCGTTTCTGCACGCTGCCCGATTCGTCCGCGATTTCAGATCCTCACGCACCGGCGGTTCGCCACGGTGCGGGAATCTGAGCCGGGTGCCAGGACGCCTGACGTAGGGTCAGTAAGAGTTGACCGACGGCACAGAGAATGCGCGATCAGTGGCCCCGCACACACCGAGACCAATGCCAGATAAAACAAGTTCTCGACCAGCCCTTTAATGACTGAGTTCACACGATAACGACGTCGGCAACCACCAAGATCGCGTACTATATGCGGCCGCTAAAACTGAAATAACTGCTACTCCATTCGGGTAATCTCGGCCGAGATTGGGATCCACTCGGGCTGCACCTGGGTTCTACAGTTAGAACGCCACACGACGTTCTGAACTGACGCAGAAAGGAGCGCTTACATGAGCGCCGGCAAGTTCAGGTTTGTTTCGAGCCTCTACCACGGCCACGGACACGGCCACGGACACGGCCACAGCTACGGCCACGGACACGGCCACAGCCACTACGGCCACGGACACGGCCACAGCCACTACGGCCACGGGCACAGCCACGGACACGGCCACGGTGGCTACGGCCACGGACACGGCCACGGCGGCCACGGACACGGCTACTGATCGATCTACCGGGGTGGCCTCGCCAAAGTGGGCGGGGCCACCCGGTGGCCCGGGGTTGAGAAAAAATGAGCGCACGTCACGCCAAGCACGCGTCCGACACGCCGACGACGCGATTCGCCGTCACCGATCTGCTGGTGGCCTCAGACCTCCGGCCGGAAGCGCCGGCGATGAGCCTGACCAGCATCTTTCGCCGCTTCTGGCCCGAGACACGTCCGTTTCGGGGTCGGGTGTGGCTGAGTCTGATGTTCGTCGTGGTGGGTCCGTTGTTGAGCGCCGCGACGATCTACCTGCTCAAGATCCTGATCGACGACGTGCTGCAGCCGCACGACTTCCATCTCTTCCCCGAGGTCGCAGGCGCCTACCTCGTGCTGACCGTGCTCGGCGGCGTCATCTCGTTCTTCGACGAGTACCTAGCGGCCTACATCGGCGAGCGGCTCATCTTCAACCTGCGGAGCAAGGTGTTCGGTCACCTGCACCGCCAGTCGTCGGCCTTCTTCGACCGTAACGAGCTGGGCGACATCCTCTCCCGGCTGACCGGCGACATCACGGCGATCGAGCTCCTCATCCTCTCCGGGCTGGGCACGGCGCTGACCTATGTGTTCGAACTCGCATTCTTCGTCGCTGCGCTGTTCTACCTCGACTGGCGCCTCGCCATCGCTTCGCTGATCGCCGCGCCGGGCTTCCTTCTCATCGCCCGCTCCTTCTCGAGCCGGATCAAGTCGGCGTCCGGGGAGAAGCGGCGCAAGACCGGCTCGATCACGTCGGTCGCCGAGGAGAGCTTCAGCAACGCCTCGCTGGTGCGCGCCTACGACCGGTGGGACGACGAGCAGCGCCGGTTCGACAAGGAGAACCTCGCGAGCTTCCGCGCCCAGATGCGTGCCACCCGCCTGCAGGCTCTGTTCTCCCCGCTGACCGACCTGCTCGAGGTGGTCGGCGTCCTGCTGGTGGTGGGGTTCGCCGTGTGGGAGCTCTCCAACAACAACATCACCCTCGGTGGCGTGCTGGCCTTCGTCGCCTACCTCACCCAGCTCTACGGGCCGATCCAGGGCATCGGCAACCTGACCAACGAGCTGTTCTCCGCCAGCGCGGGGGCCGAGCGGGTGATCGAGCTCCTCGACCTGGAACCCGCTGTCGACGAGCCCGCCAAGCCTGAACCGCTGGAGCGCGCCGGTGGTGAGCTTCGGGTGAGCAACCTCTCCTTCCACTACCCGGACACGGACAAGCCCGCGTTGTCCGACATCGACTTCACCGTCGAGCCGGGGCAGCGCATCGCGCTGGTCGGTCCGAGCGGGGCCGGCAAGTCGACGCTGGCGAAGTTGATCCTGCGGTTCTTCGACCCCGATTCGGGGTCCATCACGCTCGACGGTCACAACCTGCGCGACCTGGCCCTGGCCGACCTCAAACGCAACATCACACCGGTGCTGCAGGAGACGCTCGTCTTCGACGGCACGATCCGCGACAACATCCTCTGGGGCCGGCCGGACGCGACCGAGGAAGAGGTCATCGAGGCCGCCACCGCGGCCGACGCCAACTCCTTCATCAACCAGCTGCCCAAGGGCTACGACACCCGCATCGGACAGCGCGGCCGGCTGCTCTCCGGTGGCCAGCGCCAGCGGATCGCCATTGCCCGAGCGATGATCCGCAACCCTCCGGTGCTGCTGCTCGACGAGCCCACCACCGGCCTCGACGCCGAGTCGACCAGGCGCATCCTCGTGCCGCTGCGCCGGCTCATGGCCGGCCGCACCACGATCGTCATCTCGCACAACCTGCTCACCGTGACCGACGCGGACCGGATCCTGTACCTGGAGAAGGGCCGTATCACCGCAGCCGGCACCCACACCGAGCTGCTCACCACGAGCCCCGGTTACGCCGAGCTCTACCGGCTGCACGCAGCGCCCACCAAACCGCGACCGACCCCTCGGCCGCGAGAGTCTCCTGAGGCGAACGGTGCGGTGCTGAGCTCGAAGCTGAGCTAGGGCCTGCCAACGAGTTCTGCCGAACGGCCCCGCGGGGGCGGCCTTGCTCCGTACCGTCCGCGCCATGGACGGAGATCAGTGGCTCGCCTCCTACCGGGAGCGGCTGCAGGAGTTCGGGGCCAGGGCCACGCAGGCGCAGCGGGCGCTGGCGGAGGTCTCGGCCAGTGCGACGAGCCGGGACGGCGCAGTCACCGTCACGGTCGACCCGGCCGGTGCGATGCAGCGGCTGGTGCTGTCCGAGCGCACCGAGACCATGACCAGGGTGCAGCTCGCTGCGGCCGTGGTGGCCACTGCCCATGAGGCCCGGGCCGAGGCCGCTCGGCGGGCCACCGCCGCCGTCGCGCCGCTGATCGGGCCCGAGGCCACGGAGATCCTGCGGTCCCATCTGCCGGACGGTGAGCGATGACCGACGGGTTCGAGGTCGACGACGTGGCGCTCCACGCTCACGCCACGCAGGTCGACGCACTCGCCGCCCGGATGCGCGCGGTCGCGGCCGCCGCCCGGCCGCTCGACCTCAGCGCCTACGGGCAGATCGGGCAGATCTTCGCCGGCGCCGCGAGCGAGGCGGCCCGGGCCGGATCGCTCGTCGTCGGGAGCCTGGCCGAGCAGGCCTGGGCGATCGCCGACGGGGTGCGCGCCACCTCCGAGGCCTACCGAGCGGTCGAACGCCGCACCACCACCGGCTTCGGGCAGGCGCGATGACCGAGATCCCCACCGGCGACTCCCTCGTCGCGGAGCGCGAGCCGACCTCCGATCTGGAGGGCGCGGGAGTCGTCTCGAGCTGGGCGGACGTCGCCGACGCTGTGGGAAAGCCGACTCCTGACGGTATGGAGATCGCCTGGGCGGCCGCGGGCGCGGGCCTCGACACGCTGGGCGCCATCGCCGACCCGTTCGACGCGCTGATGTCGTCGAGCATCGGATGGCTGATCGAACACGTCTGGTTCCTGCGCGAGCCGCTCGACGCGCTGGCGGGCGACCCTCTGCAGGTCACCGCCCAGGCGCAGACCTGGAGCAACATCGCCGGTGAACTTCGCGCGGTGGCTGCCGACCACACCGCGGCGCAGGTGACGGGCTGGGCAGGTCCCGCGGGTGAGGCCTACCGGGGCGCGGTGGACCGGTACACCGGCGCGGTCGTCGACGTGGCCGCGACGGCCGACCAGCTCGCGCAGCTCGTGCTCGGCTCGGGGGCGGCCGTCGGCACCGTCCGCGCCCTGGTCCGGGACCTCATCGCCGACTTCCTCATCTGGGTTGCACGCACCGCGCTCGCCGCGCTGGCAGCCGCGACCGTCACGCTGACCGGGTCCACCGCCGCCGCGATCACCGCGGTTGCGCTGGAGGCCTACCGCCTCGCCCGCACGATCGCCGAGCGCATCTCCTCATTGCTCGATGCGCTGTCGGACGCCGCCACCACGGCAGGAGCGCTCGTTGCCGGGATGCGCCAGACGGCAGCCGACGCACGAGCAGGAGCTCATTACATGCAGGAGCCGCTCGGACAGGTGCCCGCCGCGGAAGTGGTCGAGGCGGGCAAGCAGTTCTCCAGCGCGGCGCTCGAGAGCCCACCGCCGCAGCAGCCCTCGCGATGACCTCGCCGTCCCGAAATCGGGTGAACCACCCAGGCCCGACACACGTGTCCTTTGACGTGTCGGCCAGCCCCGAACTGGTCGCCTGATCGAGGAGCTCCCCGTGCACCTACCCCGATTCCTCCCCATCGCGGCACTCGCCGCCGCCACCCTGGCGCTCAGCGCGTGCAGCGCAGACGCAGGCGGCGGCTACACGTCGGACCCCGCTCCCCTGTCTGCCCCCTCGGCACAGCCGCCCTCGGACAGCGGTTCCGGTGCCTCCGCCCCCGCAGCCGCCCCCACCGAAGGGGGCGCGGTGCTAGTGGCCCGCGACACCCCCGCGCTCGGCACGATCGTCACGGACGGCCAGGGCTACGCGCTCTACCGCTTCGACCAGGACAAAGCGAAGCCCCCGACGGCCACGTGCGAAGGCGAGTGCGCAGCGAAGTGGCCGCCGATCATCGTCGACCCGGAAGGAAAGCTCTCGCTCACGGGCGTCGACCAGTCTCTGATCGGCATGGTCCAGCGCTCCGACGGCACGAGCCAGCTCACGCTCGGCGGTTGGGCGCTCTACCGCTACTCCGGCGACACGCCGGGCACGACGAAGGGCCAGGCGATCGGCAACACGTGGTTCGCGGCCACCCCGGAGGGCAAGAAAGCTCCGGCGACACCGTGATACCCACACGGACCGCCGCGCGGTGCGGGGGCAGGATGGGCCCATGGCACAGGTGACAGCCCGAGCAGAACGCACGATCGACGCTCCTGCGGAGCGTGTGCGAGCGGCGCTGGCGGACTACGAGACGGTCCGGCCGACGATCCTCACGGAGCACTACGGCGACTACCGCGTGGAGGCAGGCGGCACCGGAGCCGGCAGCCGCGTGCACTGGACCCTGCAGGCGACGAAGAGCCGCGTGCGTGACCAGTTGGTGGAGGTCAGCGTCCCGGCCGAGGACCGCATCGTCGAGCGCGACACGAACTCCAGCATGGTCACCACGTGGACGGTCACGCCGGCAGGCGCCGACCGCTCCGTGGTGTCGGTAGAGACCACGTGGAACGGCGCGAGCGGGATCGGCGGCTTCTTCGAGCGGACGTTCGCGCCGAAGGGCCTCCAGCGGATCCACGACGGGGTGCTGTCCAACCTCGTGGGCGTCGTCCGTTCCTGAGGTCGGCCCCTGGTCCGGTCCGTTGTCAGCTCGACCCGATCGGGACGGGTCGAACCACGGCGGCGTGCAGCGCTGCGTGCGCAGCCACAGCGCGCATGCGCTGCACGTCCACGGCAACTCGGTGCGGATGCCTGCGGCCCGATCAGCCCTGCAGCAGCGGTGCCTTGCGGGCACCGAACATGATGAACCCTGACACGAAGGTGCCGACAGCGCCGACCATGAGCGCGGCGTGGCCCCAGTTCGAGCCGCTCGCCAGCATTCCCGTGACGATCGCGCCGGCCACGATCGCGCCGGGCTGGGACAGAGCGTTGAGGAATGCGGTGCCCGTGGCACGGCACGTCGTGTCGTAGCACTCACCCATGTAGAACAGCAGCGCCGCGTACGGCCCGATCAGGAAGAACAATCCGAGCGAGTAGAGGATCACGACGCTGATCGTGCCGTTGGCGACGGTCAGCATCAGCGCGAAGAGGATTCCCGAGATGATCCATCCGAACGCGATGACGTTGCGGCGGCCCAGCCGGTCGCCGAGAAATCCGTGCGTCACATAGCCGACGTAGCCCACGGCGTTCGCCACGATGAGGAGCACCAGCGAGTTGGTGAAACTGACGTGCTTGCCCTCGGTGAGCACCGTGGTCCCGAGCACGCTGAAGAGCTGGATTCCGAACCAGTTGATGAACCAGGCGAGGCCGAGCACCAGCGTGTTGCGCAGCGCCTGACCCTTGAAGATCGCTGTCAACGGAGCGGCGGGCCGCTCGTCCACGCCGTAGGAACGCGCCAGTTCGGTGGCCTCGGCGTGCCTGCCGCGCTTGCGCAGCGCGCGCAGTTGCAACTCGAGCTCGAACTGCGGGCTCTCCCGCAGCCCGCGCCGCATCAGCGCGATGAGCACGGCCGGGAACACGGCGAGGAGGAAGCAGCCGCGCCAGCCGATCGTCGGCAGGAAGATCGCGACCCAGGCCGAGGCCAGGAGCACGCCGAGCGGCCAGCCGCCCTGCACGAGGCTGTAGATCAGGCCGCGCCGCCTCTTGATCGCCTCGTCGTCGGTGACGGCGTAGATCTCGTTGAGGTAGGTGGCGTTGACCGCCTGCTCGGACAGTCCGAGTCCGCCGAGGGATCGGACGCCGATGAGGTATGCGGCGCTCGGCGTCACGGCCGAGAGTGCCGACGCCACCGCCGTACCCGAGACGGTGAGGATCATCCCCTTGCGGCGGCCGATGCGGTCGGTGATCGGCCCGACGGCCAGAGCGATGACCGCGGTGGTGACCGAGACCAGGGTGGAAATGAACGACGCCGTGGCGTCGTCCCATCCGAAACTGCTGGAGATCTGCGGCAGCAGCGTGCCGAACATGATGTAGTCGAACACGGCGAAAAGCCAGGCGAAGAAGGCGATGGTGGTCGCCTTCCGAGTGGCTCGAACACCCACCCGGGAAAAGGTTCGGTATGGCTGCGGCGTGCTTGTCTCCGGTACAGCGGACATGATGGTGGCCTCTTCGAAATAGAACGGAAACAGGGGAGCAGTACTCAGGGCCGCGCGAAACGGCTCAGATGATCGTCGTCGATCTCGTCGACCCTCGCCCTGCGATGGTCATGGTGAACGAGCCGGTGAAGAGACCACGGGAGATGTCGCATGGCGAGTCCTCGCCGCCGCACGCATCGAGCCGGGCCACCACCGCGCCGACATCGACGCCAAAAGCGACAAAGACTTCCTTGGACACCAACCGGTCCTCTCGGTTCTCATCGGTGGCAGGTCGACGCGCACTCGCCACTAAAGGCTCAGATAACGCTGCAGTCCGGACCGGACGATGTCAATGCACTCCGTCGTTACGGTCATGAAAACCGCACGACCCATCGCGGTTGAACGATCGGCGCTTTCGGGCGATAAGTCCGGACGGGAAATCCGCTCGCTCCATGCGCGCGCCGCCCCGCCGGAACCGGAGGGCGACGAGGATGGCGCCGGCCGCTCACAGCCGCCAGCATGACGGGCGGCGGGTGATCACCCGTCCCGAGGAGAGGAGCGGCCATCACTCCATACAGCGAGACCGGCATCGTCGCCGTGGCGGGCGAGGCGCTCGTCGACCTCGTCCCGGCCCCCGCGAACGGCTACTTCGAAGTGGCACCGGGCGGCAGCCCGGCCAACGTCGCCGTCGCCCTGTCCCGGCTGGGTGTGCCCGCGCGGCTGCTCGCCCGCATCGCGGACGACATGCTCGGCCGCCGGATCCGCGAGCACCTCACCGTCAACGGCGTCGAGCTCGACCATGCGGTGCACGCCCGCGAGCAGACGTCGATGGCGATGGTGGCCGTCGACTCCGACGGAGGGCCGAGCTACGACTTCCGGATCACCGGCACCGCCGACTGGCAGTGGACACCGGAGGAGCTGGCCGGGGCGCTCGACGGACCGGTCGTCGCACTGCACTCCGGTTCGCTGGCCCTGACCACCCCACCCGGCGCCGCCGTCCTGCGCGACCTGCTCACCCGTGCCGCGCCCACCGCCACGATCAGCTACGACCCCAACTGCCGCCCGCTGCTCATGGGCGATCCCGCCGAGGTGCTCGCCTGTGCGCACGAGGTGCTCGCCGTGGCCGACGTTGTCAAGGTGAGCAGCGAGGATCTCGAATGGCTCGTCCCCGGCTCGACGCTGGAGGCCGTGCTGGAGGACTGGCTCGGCCGCGGGCCCGCGATCGTCGCCGTCACCCTCGGCGGCGAGGGCGCACTGGCCGGCACAGCCACGGGTGTGCGCACGCGGCGGCCGGGCGTGGCCGTTCCCGTCGTCGACACCGTGGGCGCGGGCGACACGTTCTCCGCAGCCCTGCTCGCCGGGCTGCACCGGAGGCACCTGCTCGGTGCGGCCGCCCGCCCCGGCCTGCGTGGCGTCGACGCCGAGACACTGGACGCCCTGCTCGACGAGGCCGTCACGGCCGCGGCCATCACCTGTTCCCGGCGCGGAGCCGACCCACCCACCGCCGACGACCTGCTGGCCCGCCGCCCCTGATCGCCTGCCTCAGCCGCGACATGGACACATATCGCACAAAGAAACCGCGCACGTTGCGCGACACGTGTCCATGTCGCCGAGGGGTCGCAGGTGCGTCAGGAATGTCAGCGGGTGCGTGTGAGGAGACGGTCGAGCGGGTGGGTGTTCAGCACTCGGTCCGTGGGCACCTCGCATGCCGCCGCGCGTTCGCACCCGTTGCGGAGCCAGTCGAGCTGCCCCGGCGCGTGGGCGTCGGTGTCGATCGTGAACGAGCAGCCCGCCTCCACCGCCAGCCGGAGGAGCCGCTTGGGCGGATCCAGCCGCTCGGGCCGTGAGTTCACCTCCACCGCGACGCCGTACTCCGCGCAGGCGGCGAACACCTCGTGGGCGTCGAACTGCGACTCCGGGCGCTTGCGGTTGCCCGTGACCATCCGGCCTGTGCAGTGGCCCAGCACGTCGACGCGCGGGTTCGCGACGGCCGTGAGCATCCGCTCGGTCATCTCGGCACGGGGCATCCGCAGTTTCGAGTGCACCGACGCGACCACGACGTCCAGCTCGGCGAGCAGGTCGTCGTCCTGGTCGAGCGAGCCGTCCTCGTTGATGTCGACCTCGATCCCCGTGAGCACACGGAAACCGTCGCCGAGCTCGGCGTTGAGCTCGGCGATCTGCCTGATCTGGGCGCGCAGGCGATCGGCGGACAGCCCGTTCGCGACGGTCAGCCGCGGCGAGTGATCCGTGATCACCATGTACTCGTGGCCCAGCTCCCGCGCGGTCTGCACCATCTCCCGCAGCGGGGAGCCGCCGTCGGACGCGTCGGTGTGGGTGTGGCAGTCGCCCCGGATCGCCGACCGCAGCGCTGTGGCGGCCTCGTCGAGCGGAGGGAGTTCCGTCTCCTCCAGCTTGCGCAGGTAGTCGGGCTCCTGCCCCGCGACCGACTCCGTCACGCAGCGCGCGGTGACCTCACCCACGCCTTTCAGCCGCACCAGCTCGCCCGTGCGGACCAGGCTCGCGATCTCGTCGGCGTCGCGCTTGTCCAGCACCGCGGCCGCCGTGCGGAACGCGCGCACGCGATAGGTGGACTCGTGCGCCCGCTCCAGCAGGAAGGCGATCCGGCGTAGATCGGCAACGGCGTCCCGGGCTTCGTTCACGACGGCGATGGTGCCACGGGGACTCGGCCAAGCCGTCGAACCGGACGCCCGCCAGGCGCAGGGAACCCACGTGGTCCGAGCCGGACGAGCCGCGCAGAAGAACGGGCGACTCACGGGAAGTCCCGCGGGTCGCCCGTTCTGTGTGAGTCGGGCCAGGGCTCAGCGAAGCCAGCGGCGGTTGCGGCGCTTCCAGGCCTGCGCCCACAGCGCCGGGAGGTCGCGCTCGATCTCGTCGGCACGGGCGGCGTCGCGCCCGTACAGCAGTCCGAAACTGAAGCCGTTCTCCCCAGCCGGGTGCGCCAGCGTGCCCAGCTCGCGCAGCGTCTCGCGGGCGACCACGGTGTCCTGGTGCTCACCGAGCGCCGACTGGAAGCCCTTGAGCGCCTTCGCGAACTGCTTCGCGTCCTTCCCCACGGGCGGCGTGGCCACCTCCGTGGCGTACCGGAGGCGCTTCCCGGCCTTGCGAGCGCTGTGCACCGCGACGTCCCGCTCGGACTCCTCGGCCGTCGGGTCGTGGGCGATCTTCACCGCATCCTCCAACCGCTTGGCGGTGCGGGCCACCAGCTTGGGCATCTCCTTGCGTGCGGGACGGGCGGCGAGCTTCGTCAGCGGGGGCCGCTCCACCAGCGCGTCGATGGCCGAGCGCAGCTTGGCGTGGCGCTCGCTGTCGAGCTCGGTGAGCACAGCGGCGTTGGCCTCCGCCTCGGCACGGGCGAAGTACCGCGTCATCAGCGCCTGTGCGGGGCCGAGCCGCAGCTCCGGCGGGAGCGCGGCGAGCCCGTCCGAGATCCGCTCGTGGAGCACCTCGGCGTCGCGGGCGGGGGCGAGCGCGCGGCCCAGCTCACGCAAGCCGTCGACGATCGGGTCCGTGCGCTTACGGTCGAGCAGCTTGCGGTAGGCCTGCAGGGCGCTGCGCATGCGGCGGGATGCGACGCGCATCTGGTGCACGGAGTCCGGTCCGCCGCGGCGCACGCGCAGCTCCTCGGCCGCCAGCCGGTCGGCCTGGGCCGCGATGTACTCCAGCAGCACCGCCCCGGCCGAGCCGCGCTTGCCTGCCTTCACCGGACGAGCCTTGGGGGCCGGTCGGAGCAGGCGGTCCAGCTCCTCGTCGGGCGCGGTCCCGGCGTTCCGCAGCCCGCTCTCGGTGAACCGTTTCTGCAGCTCGGCGAGGAGTGAGTCGTCGGCGGCGGTGTCGCGCAGCTCGACCTCTGTCCAGGCCTCCACCTCGGTGGCGCTGCCCAGAGTGGCAAGGGTGACCTCGTCGTGCACCACCACCGCGATCGGGCGGTCGCCCTCGCCGTACAGACGCGCTTCGGTGCGCACCCGCCGGATCCGGCCGGCGGGCCGGACGGCACGATCACGCGCGGCCCCGCGGATCAGCTCCGCGAGCTCGCCCGGCACGGCGGGAGCGACCCCGGCGTCCGGCGCGAGCGGGACGCGCAGGTCCTCGGCAGGGCCGCCGTCGGGGAGGTGGAGGTGCCACTGCGGCGGGCCTTCCGGCATCCGGTGCAGGGTCAGGGTGATGCCGGCTGACGCGAGCCGGCGGTCGTCGGTGTCGTAGCGCTCGGTCTCGAGCACCTGTTGGGGAAGGACCACGTCGCGACGGACCCCCGGGAGAGCGGCGAGGCGGGGGACTCCCGATCCTGCTGGTCCGCGGTAGGTCCGGTCCGAGGTGCGGGTCGTCGTCTCAGTCATCCGATCAGTGTGCCCGCGTCGGCGCGTCGAGATGCAATCTCGCGGATCCTGGGGCCCACTTCACCCGACCGACGCAACGTCATCGCGGCAGCCGGGCCTTCACCACCTTGCCCATGTCGTTCCGGGGAAGGGCGTCGGTGAACCGGACCTCCCTGGGGCGCTTGTGCGGCGCCAGCAACCTGGCGACGTGATCGACCAGATCGCGCTCGGCCGGTGGTGGACCCGCGGCTACGACGAACGCCACGATCCGCTCCCCCAGGTCGTCGTCGGGCACTCCGATGACCGCCACCTCGGCCACCCCCGAGTGCTCCAGCAGCGCGTTCTCGATCTCGCCCGCACCGATCTTGTAGCCACCCGACTTGATCAGGTCGGTGGCGCTGCGCCCCACCAGGGCGAGCGCTCCGCTCTCCGTCCAGCGCCCGATGTCGCCGGTGACGAACCAGCCGTCGGGGGTGTGCGCAGCGGCCGTGGCGTCGGGGCGGTTGAGGTAGCCGTCGAAGAGCCCCGGGCCACGCACCTCGACGGAACCGAGGCCGTCGGCCTGCTCCCCGGCCAGCGGGGCGAGCCGCACCTCGGTGCCCCGCAACGGACGACCCACCGCGCCGGGCTCCGGCTCGTCCTCGGCGCGGGCGGCGGTGAGGATCAACGTCTCGGTGAGCCCGTAGCGCTCGCGGACCGCGAGCCCGGTGGCCCGATGCAGCCGGGCGTGGTCGACGGCGGTGAGTGCCGCCGAACCCGACACCAGGAGCCGAGCACGGCCGATGGCCTCGCCTGCGGCCGGGTCCGACTCGAGCTGGTCGGCCAGCCGGTGGTACTGCGTCGGGACGCCGAAGACCATCGACGCGCCCGCCTCGGAAAGCGTCTGCGCGTCGAGCGTGCCGATGTGGTGCAGACTCCCGCCGCGGCGAAGCGGCCCGATCACCCCGAGCACCAATCCGTGCACGTGGAAGAGCGGAAGCGCGTGCACGAGGTGGTCCTCGCCCGTCCACGCCCAGGCGTCGGCCAGCGCGTCGAGGTTGGAGGCGACGGCGCCGCGCGACAGCACGGCGCCCTTGGGCGGCCCGGTCGTGCCGGACGTGTAGATGACCAGTGCGGGCTCGCTCGCCTCCGGCTCGTCGCCGGGTACCGGCGCGGAGGCCGCCAGGTCGACGTCGTGCCGGGGAACCGAGGCCAGCGGCCCGGGGAGCTCCGCACCGGGAGCGGCCAGCACCAGCTCGGGTGCAGCGTCGGCGAGGACGTGGCCGAGCTCCCGCTCCCCCAGCTTCGGGTTCAGCGGCACGGCCGTGACGCCGGCGAGCAGCGCCGCGGTGATCCCGACCGCCGTGTGCAGCGTCGGAGTGGCATGCACGGCTACCCGCTGCCTGCCGTCGAGCGCCGCGGCCAGAGCGCCGGCCGCACCCGCGAGCTGGGGGTAGGTCAGCGCGAGGCTCGTGTCACCCACGCCGAAGCGCAACGCTGGACGGTCCTGCGGATCATGAAGGGCGGGGAGCAGACGGGTCACCCGACCACCTTGCCCGGGTTGAGAATTCCCTGCGGATCCAGGGCCGCCTTGACCGCTCGCTGCATCGCGACGACGTGCGGGCCGAGCTCGCGGCGCATCCCGGCCAGTTTCAACAGCCCGACCCCGTGCTCGCCGGTGACCGTGCCGCCGAGCTCGAGCGCGGCGTCGATGATGTCCTCGAACGCCGCCTGGGCCCGCTGCTTGGCGGCCTCGTCGCCGTGCGGGGTGAGCATCAGCGGGTGCAGGTTGCCGTCGCCCGCATGCGCGACGGTGGCGATGAACGTCTCGTGCCGGGCCCCGATCTCCTCGATGCGGCGGAGCATCTCGGCGAGCCGGCCCCGAGGCATGCAGACGTCCTCCGTGAGCATCGCCTGGCCGAGCTGCTCCAGCGCGGGGTACGCGAGCCTGCGCGCGTCGAACAGCGCCTCCGCCTCGACCGGGTCGGTGGACAGCATCGCCTCACGCGCCCCGGCCGCCACGAACTCGGCGTGGATCGCCTCCGCCTCCTGCAGCGCCCCGGGCTCCGGGAGATCGGTCTGCGCGAGCAGGAGCGCGGCCGCGTTGTCGGGGAGCCCGGCGTTCTTCCACTTGTTCACCGCTTGCAGGCAGAACCGGTCGATCAACTCGAACGCCGCGGGATGCAGACCGCGCGCCGTGACCCGGGAGACGGCGTCACCCGCGGCGGCGAGATCGTCGAAGAACCCCACGACCGTCCGCGGCGGGCTCGTACGGAGCGGGCGCAGCCGCACCGTGGCCTCGGTGATCACCCCGAGCGTTCCTTCGGAGCCGACCATCAACCCGGCCAGGTCGTACCCGGCCACGCCCTTGGCGGTGCGCCGACCCAGACGCACGACCTCGCCCGCGGCGGTGACGACCTCCAACGCCAGCACGTAGTCACGGGTGACCCCGTACTTCACGCAGCACAATCCGCCGGCGTTGGTGGCGACGTTGCCCCCGATCGTCGACCACGGGGAGCTCGCGGGGTCGGGCGGATACCAGAGACCGTGCTCGGCGACCGCCGCGCGCAGGTCGTTGTTGACCACCCCTGGCTGCACCACGGCCAGCCGCTCGTCCGCGTTGATCTCCAGGATCTCGCGCATCCGCTCGGTGGACAGCACCACGCAGCCGTCCACCGCGTTCGCGCCACCCGAGAGACCCGTGCCCGCGCCGCGCGGGACGACGGGTCGGCCGTACCGCGCGCACGCGGCGACCACCGCTGCGACCTCCTCCGTGCTGCGCGGCCGCACCAGCGCCGCCGCACGCCCGTACGGCGCCCATTCCGCCTCGTCGTGCTGGTAGGCATCCACGACGGCGGCGTCGGTGACGATGCGGTCGGCCGGCAACGCCGCGAACAGGTCGGCGACGAGCGGGTCGGGCGGAGCGAGCGGAGCAGAGGCATCGGAAACGGCCATGGCGTGACGCTAGCCAACCGTGCGTGCAACCGCGCCTCCCGCAGCCGATCAACGGCGAGAGCGGCGGAAGATCGGCGCCTGCCGGGCGGCTCGTGATCCTGCCGATCCCCGGATCAGCTCCGGTGAGCGCCGAGGCGCGCCGCCACCGCTCGGCCCAGCAACGTCCCGGATCGCCATGCCGTCTCCACCCGCGAGCTGCCCCAGCTGTCCCCGGCGAGCGCGATCCCGTCGTCACCGAGGTGGAACGGACGGTCGCGATCGGCGGCGGGTGCGGCGTGACGCCATCCGTGGGCGACGGTCCACGACGGCGGCGTGCGGACGTCCAGCAACTCCCGGATGGCCTCGACCGCCGGACCGACGGCACCGGCGGGATCCGCCTCATGCGCGCGGGCGACGTCGGCGGTGGTGTGTGCGACGAGCACCGGAGCCCCGTCACCTCTCCGGTCGCCGTCGTCGGCGATCAAGGACAGGACCGGATGATCGTTGACGAACGCGGCGCTCATCTCGGGCCATTCCCGCGAGGGCCAGCCGGCCACGACGGTGATCACCGGCCGCCACTCACGACCGGTCAGTTCCGCGGTGGCGGAGGAGGCGGGGTCCACGAGGCGCACCGCCTCCGGGTCGGGCATCGCGAGCACCACGACGTCGGCGGGCGTGCCGTCCACGTCGGGCCCGTGCCCCACATGACGGATCTCGTGCCCCAACTCGATCGTCAGCCCCGCCGACAGATCCGCCACGAGGCTCGCCAGACCTCCGGGCGCGGCCCAGCGCATCGGTCCGGGCGAGCGGCCGCGGCTTCCGTCGCCCAGCACGGCGAGCTCGGACGTCCACGGCCGCGCCAGCCCTGCCGCCCGCCAGCGCTCCACGACCTCGGCGAACTCCGCGTCCCGCACGGTGAAGTAGGCCGCGCCCATGTCGACGGGCCGCCCCTGGATCACCCGGCCGCCCATCCGCCCCCCGACGGCCCCGGAGCGCTCCAGCACCCGCACAGGCACACCGACCGCACTGAGCGCATGACCGCAAGCAACACCAGCGATCCCGGCCCCCACCACCAGAACACCCACCCCAAAACGCTATGCCACCCCGCACTTCGGAGCCGTAGTGATGTCAGCGGGGCCGCGTAGCAGCTCTACGGCTCCACAACGCCCTTGAGGGCTGCTACGCGCTCTAGGCGGGATTTCCACCAGCTTTCGCGGTCCCCCGGTGCTGCTAGCGCGGCTCGGTTTACCGGGTCGGGGGCCTTGCGGGGTACTGCTAGCCAGCCCTCGTTCGGCACCAGGGGGGTGGCCACCACGTCGGCCGTGAGCAGCGCGCCGGTGCCGAACCCGCACGCAAAGTCCAGGTCGGGCAGCGCACCGGCCAACGCCAGCTCCGCAGCCAGGCCGACGCTCGTCTCCAGCGCGGACGACACCACGCACGGCAGCCCGCACGCCTCCGCGACGGCGAGCGCACGGCGTACCCCGCCGAGGGGAGCGCACTTCAGCACGGCGATGTCGGCCGCGCCGGCGACCGCCACCCGCAGCGGGTCCTCGGCACGGCGGATCGACTCGTCGGCAGCGATCCGCACGTCGACCTGACGGCGCACCGCGGCGAGCTCCTCGATCGTCCGGCACGGCTGCTCGACGTACTGCAGCCCGCCCGCCGCACGGTCCAGGGCCCGGATCGCGGCGACGGCCTCGTCGACGTCCCAGCGCGCGTTGGCGTCCACGCGCACCGCGCCGCCGGGGCCGAGTGCGTCGCGGACCGCGGCCACGCGCTCCAGGTCGTCCGGCAGCGAGCCGGGCGCGTCGGCGACCTTGACCTTCGCCGTGGAGCAGCCTGACGCCCGGACGATCTCCTGCGCCCGCTCCGGCCCGACGGCCGGGACGATGCAGTTCACCGGCACCCGGTGACGGACGGGCTCCGGCCAGCCCTCCTCAGCGGCCTCGACGGCGGCGGCGAGCCACGCTGCCGACTCGGCGTCGTCGTACTCGGCGAAGGGGCAGAACTCGCCCCAGCCCGCCGGGCCGTGCAGCAACATCCCCTCCCGCACGGTGATGCCGCGGAACCGGGTGGTCATGGGGATGGCGTACACGGCCTGATCGAGCACGGCTCCGACCCTAAGCCCAGCGCCGCGACGGCCCTCGCGGGCGCGAAGCGGGCGACTCACGGGGTCAGGTCAGCAGTTCGTGGTCGGACGGGCGGACCTTGCGAGTGCGGCGGCGGAAGGCGAACGTGTACCGCGGCCAGAGCACGCGGTTCCTGCCGTGCGCGTCGAGGTACCAGCTCGCGCACCCGCCCTCCGTCCAGACGGAGCCTGCGAACCTGCGCTGGACCGTGGCGTTGAAGGCGTCCTGCCGGTCGCGACGGGTGTCGATGGCCACCGAGCCGTTCTCGTCGAGGAGACGCAATGCGTCGAGCAGGTAGTTCAGCTGCGACTCGATCATGTAGATCATCGAGCTGTGGCCGAGGCCGGTGTTGGGACCGGTCATCGTGAAGAGGTTGGGGAAACCGGCCACCGTGGTGCCCAGGAACCCCTCGCGGCCGTCGCGCCAGACGTCGGCGAGTTCCAGCCCGTCGCGGCCGGTGATGCGGGCCAAGCGCCCGAGGCCGTCGGCCACCTTGAATCCGGTGCCGAAGACGATCGTGTCGACCTCGTGCTCGACGCCGTCGGCCGTGACGACGGCGGTGGGCGTGACACGCACGACCTTCTCCGTGACGAGCTCGACGTTGGGCCTGGTCAGGGCGGGGTAGTAGTCGCTGGAGAGCAGGATGCGCTTGCAGCCGATGGTGAAGTCCGGCGTGAGCTTGGCCTCGAGGTCGGGGCGGTCGGCGAACGTCCGCGCGAGGTAGGCGCGGGCGAACTTCTCGACCAGCGCCATCCGCTTCGGTTTGAGGAATCCGGTGAGCAGGCTTTCGTTGCGCGCGTAGATGAGTGCCCGCGAGAGCTTCTGGACGGCAGGCGCGGCCCGGTAGATGCGCTGCCACAGCGGGCGCACCTTCCGGTCGGGCTTCGGCAGCACCCACGGTGCGGTGCGCTGGAAGAGCGTGAGCCCTGCGACCTGCGGCTGGATGGCCGGCACGAACTGGGCTGAGCTCGCGCCCGTGCCGATCACGGCGACACGCTTGCCGCGCAGGTCGTGGTCGTGGTTCCAGCGAGCGGAGTGGAAGGTCGTGCCGGCGAACTCGTCGAGCCCGGGGATGTCGGGCATCGACGGCTCGTGCAGTGCGCCCGTGCCCCAGACCAGCACGCGGGCCGTGAGGCTGCTGCCGTCCGCCAGCCGCACGGTCCAGTGCCGGCCGCTCCACTCCGCGGCGACCACCGTGGCGCGGAACCGGATGCGCGCGCGCAGGCCGAACCGCTCGGCGATGTCCTCGAGGTAGGCCCGGATCTCGGGCTGTCGCGCGTAGAGGCGGCTCCAGTCGGGGTTGGGGGCGAAGGAGAACGAGTACAGATGCGACTGGACGTCGCACGCGCAGCCTGGATACGTGTTGTCGCGCCAGGTGCCGCCGAGGCTCTCGCCCTTCTCCAGGACGATGAAATCGTTGCGGCCCGCCTGCGCGAGCCGGACGGCGGCGCCGAGGCCGGCGAACCCGCTGCCGACGATGGCGACGTCCACGGCCTCACCGGCGACGTCCGGGGTCGGCTGGCTCATCCCGCTCCTCCCGTAGTGGGTACCCGGGCGAAGTTACCACAGGTAAGTTACTGGCGGTAGGTTTCAGTTGCCTGCGATAGTGGACCCCGTGGACCCCAGCAGGCCCCGCCGCCGGGTGAGCCGCGCCGAGCGCGAGCGGCAGATCCTGGACGCGGCCGTGGCGGTGTTCGGCGAACGCGGTTACCAGGCGGCATCCATGGACGTGGTGGCCGAGCGGGTGGGCGTGACGAAGCCCGTGCTGTACGCCCACTTCGGCTCCAAGGAAGGCCTGCTGCTCGCGTGTATCGCCCGGGCCCGCGCCGAGCTGCTCGAGGTGACCACGGCGGCTGCGGCGTCGGCGCACGGGCCGGAGGAGATGCTGCGGCGCGGCACCCTGGCGTTCTTCGAGTACCTGGAACGACGCGAGCCGGCATGGACCCTTCTGTACTCGGAGTCGACCGTGGCGGGCGAGGCCCTCGAGGGCATCAGAGCCCAGCAGACGGACTTCATCGCCGCCCTGCTCGCCGCCCAGGCCCCCGATGCCGATCCGCAGCGGCTGGCCGGGTGGGCGCAGGTGATCGTCGGAGCATGCGAGCGGCTCGCGCTGTGGCGCGGGAGCGAGCGGACGGTCACCAGCGAGCAGGCGACGGGGTACCTGATGGACCTGGTCTGGACGGGCCTGTCCGCCGTGGGGAGCACACCGGCACAATCGTCGCGATGACGACGACGGCACCCCGGCTGCTGCAGGTGCAGCGCAGCGAGCGGATCACCCCGCGGATGATCCGCGTGACCCTCGCCGGATCGGAGCTCGCCGGATTCGCCGGCGAGGGACCCGACCGCCGCATCAAGATGTTCTTCCCCGTGCCGGGTCAGGATCGGCCCGCGGTGCCGCGGGCGACGTCGGGCGGACCGGTGTGGCCCGCCGGGGAGCCCCGGCCGGTGATCCGCACCTACACCGTGCGGCGCTTCGACGCCGGCGTGGGCGAGCTGGACGTCGACTTCGTGCTCCACGAGGGCCACGGACCCGCGGCCGCGTGGGCACGGGAGGCGAGCCCGGGCTCGTGGGTGGGCGTGTCGGAGCCCGGCGGCCGCTACGAGCCGGACCCTGCGGCTGACTACCACGTGGTGATCGGCGACGAGACGGCTCTCCCGGCGGTGGCCACCGTGCTGGACGCCCTGCCTGCCGGGGTGCCGGCCATCGCCTTCCTCGAGGTGGCCGACGCCGGCGAGGAGCAGCAGCTGCCGGGAGCGGCCACGGTGCGGTGGGTGCACCGCGGCGACCGCGAGCCCGGCAGCCCGCTCAGCGAGGTGGTGCAGGCCGCGCAGTTCCCCACCGGCGCCGGGCAGGCATGGCTCTCCGGCGAGTCGGCCTGCGTGCGCGACCTGCGCAAGCACCTGCTCGACGAGCGCGGCCTGGACCGGCGCCGGGTCTACGCCACGGGCTACTGGCGCGCCCGCTGACCCGTCCCCGACGCCGGCGACAGCGGGACCGCGCCGGTCAGCCGATGAACTGGTAGTCGGTGCGGATGCGACCGTCTCCGTCGAGGACGAGGAACTCCAGGCCGCCGCCCACCGGCTCCCCGTCGGCCAGCGACACCATCTCCCAGTGGAACTTGACGACGCCGGCAAGGGCGACGGCGTCGGGACGCGTCCGGAACACGTGCTTGCCGGGCGCCACGAATTCCTCGTAGGCCAGGGCGACCCTGTTCTCGAGCGCCGCGTGCCCGCGCACCTCGAACGTCGGAGTCACCCCCAGCGCACTCGCCGTCGCCACGACCGCCTCCGGCGGCTGCAACAGCTGGACACCGTCCTCGGCCCACAGCTCGCCGATCAGCTGCCTGCGCCGTTCGGCGTCGGGTTCGTTCCAGACCGACGTATAGCGGTGGCTGAGCTCCTGCGCGTCCGGCACTGCGATCTCCTGGATCTCTTGCGTGGGCATGCGACGAGCGTCGCTCCGGGCATTGCGACCGGCAATTCCCGCCGAGGAATGACCCGGCGGCCCGGAGACGGAGCTCACGCCGGCAATGGCACCACCGGCGTTTCCGTAGCCGGCCGAGGTCGCTGCACCGGCTCGGCGGGGCCCACGTGCGCATCGAGCCAGGCGAGGACCGGGGCGGCCGAGCGCCACGTGGCACGCACCCACTCCAGCGGTTGGCGCGTGGCGAGCCACTCGCCCGCGGGCCGGGAACACGTGAGCTGCAAGCCGCGCCTGCGCAGCAGCGCGATGCGGGGGTGCTCGGCGCCGAAGCCCCGTGGTGTGCCGGTGAGCGGGCGTCCCGGATCGGGCACGAGACCGTCGAGCCCGGCGAGCAGTGCGGTGAGCTCCTCCCCCACCGGCCCGTCGACCGCCGCCCGGTACCGCCGGAGCTGACCGGCGTCGAACGACCAGTGGCCCGCTGTGACCGACAGCGCCGACGCCGACAGCACCACGGCGAGAGCCGACCCCCCGGAGGTGGTGGCCACACCCCCGGTGTCGGTGCGGTACGGCGGGGCGTCGGGCCGGAACCGCCTGTTGACGGCAGGCCGCAGCACACGGACCGGCCCGAACTCGGGAGCCAGCTCAGCGGCGAGGGCCAGCATCGGCGCCTGCACCGCGGCGGCATGGCGGTGGCGCTGCGCAGTCCAGAACTCGCGATTGTTGTCGGCGGCGATCTCGGCCAGGAACACCGTGGCGTCGGCGGGCCATCCCTCGAACACGTCCATCTCGTCCCCCTCGGGTACGGTCGGCTGCAGTTGATCGATGGGCACTTGGACGACGCGGTGAGTCCGGCGGTTCCACAGCGGGCGCACAGGTTTCGCCCATCGACGGCACAGTCCTGCGCGCGATGCTGGTTAGCATGTCGACGATGAGGGACCAGGCCACGGCGTTGCGGCGGGCCGATGGCAGCCCGATCCGGATCCTCGTCGTCGACGATGAGGCCTCGTTGTCCGATCTGCTGTCGATGGCCCTGCGCTATGAGGGATGGGACGTGCGCGCCGCGGCCGACGGCACGTCGGCCGTCCGGGCCGCGCGGGAGTTCCGGCCCGATGCCGTCGTCCTCGACGTGATGCTGCCCGATTTCGACGGCCTCGAGGTGTTGCGCCGCATGCGTGCGGAGACCCCCGACGTCCCCGTGCTGTTCCTGACCGCCAAGGACGCCGTGGAGGACCGGATCGCGGGGCTCACGGCGGGCGGCGACGACTACGTCACGAAGCCGTTCAGCCTGGAGGAGCTGGTCGCCCGGCTGCGCGGGCTGCTGCGCCGCTCCGGCATGGCGGCAGCCCGGCAGGGCTCCGAGCTCATCGTGGGCGACCTCGTGCTGGACGAGGACAGCCACGAGGTGCGCCGGGGCGATGCACCCGTTGAGTTGACGGCCACCGAGTTCGAGCTGCTGCGATACCTCATGCGCAACCCCAAGCGCGTGCTGTCCAAAGGACAGATACTCGACAGGGTGTGGAACTACGACTTCGGCGGCCAGTCCAACGTCGTCGAGCTGTACGTCTCCTACCTGCGTAAGAAAATCGACGCCGGCCGCACACCCATGATTCACACCGTCCGGGGCGCGGGCTACGTGCTCAAACCGGCGGCCGGGGGGTGAGGAGCCGCTCGCTGCGGACGCGGCTCGTCGCGACGCTGCTGCTGCTCCTCGCCGTCGCGTCGGCCGTGGTCGCACTGGTCACGGCCCTGACGCTGCGCGGCTTCCTGCTCAGCCGGCTCGACGGCGACCTGCGGGTGTCGAGCCGCGTGCTCGCCCGCATCGACTCGGACTCGACGCTGCTGCCTCCGCTCGACGCCGAAGAGCGGCCCGGACTCCGCCCAGCCGACAGCCTGAGCGCTGTCCTCCGGCACGGCCAGGTCCTCTCCGCGTGGGTGTTCACCCGCGACGGCGGGGTGCAGCCGGTGTCGCCCCAGGAATACCCCGACCTGGCCGCTGTCCCCGTGGACCACGCACCGCTCAGCGCCGATCTCGGCCCGCTGGGCGTCTACCGTCTCGTGGCGTTGCCGGGCGGGAGCGGCGACGTGATCGTCACCGGGTTCACAGAACGCACCGTGCAGGACACGGTGGCCCGGCTCGTCACCACCGAGCTGATCGTCGCCGCGGTGACGCTGCTGGGCGCGGGTCTCACCGGTGCCGTCCTCGTGCGGCGGGAGCTGGAACCGCTGGAACGGGTGGCGGCCACCGCAGCGCGGGTCAGCACGCTCCAGCTGGACCGCGGTGAGGTCTCGCTGGTGGAGCGGGTGCCCGACACCGACCCGCACACCGAGGTGGGTCAGGTCGGGGCGGCCCTGAACCACATGCTCGACCACGTCGGGGCGGCGCTGGAGGCGCGCCAGGACAGCGAGACGCGCCTGCGCCAGTTCGTCGCCGACGCGAGCCACGAGCTACGCACCCCGCTCGCGGCGATCCGCGGCTACGCGGAGCTGAGCAGGCGCGGGGAGCTACCGGCCGACGCCGAGTACGCACTCGTGCGGATCTCCGCCCAGTCCGAGCGGATGACCACCCTCGTCGAGGACCTCCTCCTGCTCGCCCGGCTCGACGCCGGCCGGCCGCTCGAGCGCCGCGAGGTCGACCTGACGCGGCTCGTCGTCGACGCGGTGAGCGATGCGCACGCCGCAGGCCCCGGGCACCGCTGGCAGCTCGATCTTCCCGAGGAGCCGGTGACCGTGCCCGGCGATGCGCTGCGGCTGGCCCAGGTGCTGGCCAACCTGCTCGCCAACGCCCGCACGCACACGCCGCAGGGCACCACGGTGACCGTCGCCCTCGCCGTGGAGTCCGCAGGCGCCCGGCTTGAGGTCGTGGACGACGGGCCGGGGATCGCGCCCGAGTTGCTGCCCCACGTGTTCGAGCGGTTCGCGCGCGGCTCCACGTCGAGGTCGCGGGCGAACGGCAGCAGCGGGCTGGGGCTCGCGATCGTCGACGCCGTGGTCGCCGCGCACGGGGGTTCGGTGCGGGTCGCCAGCGTCCCGGGCCGTAGCACGTTCATCGTGCGCCTGCCGAGCGTCGCGCCCGAGCAGACGGTGCCGCTGCGCGTCGTACACAGCGGCCTTTCACCCTCCGGCAATCCTGCAGACGGCGTGTGCACGGATGCCGCGGACCGCGCGGACACCACCGCTGCCCCGGCAGAGGCCGACGGCGATGTCGCGCCGGTGCCTCACCCGCCCCGCCCCTGAGCTCCTCGTCAGGAGCGCCCCGCGTCCCGTTCGGGTGATCATGGGGGCGCCGTCCGGAATCACAGCGGCCGCACAGGCATCCCATTGGGATGGCACAGGCCGAATCTCCAGCCTCGGCGCATATGACCACCACGCTTCCGGCCACCGCCGACCCGCCACACATCGGGTGTCCGCAGCCGCGCCGTACCTCGGCCCGGGCGCGGCGGGCCGTGGTGGTCGTCCTGCTCGCGGCCACCGCGGTGCTGTATCTGTGGGGTCTCTCGGCCTCGGGCTGGGCCAACGCGTTCTACTCCGCGGCCGCGCAGGCCGGCGGCGTGAGCTGGAAGGCGTGGTTCTTCGGATCCTCGGACGCCGCCAACTCGATCACGGTGGACAAGACGCCTGCGGCGTTGTGGGTCACCGGCCTGTCGGTGCGCTTCTTCGGGCTGAGCAGCTGGAGCATCCTCGTCCCGCAGGCGCTGGAGGGCGTCGCCACGGTCGGGCTGCTGTACGCCTCGGTGCGGCGCACCGCAGGCACTGCGGCCGGGTTGCTGGCTGGTGCGACGCTCGCGCTCACCCCGGTCGCCGTGCTGATGTTCCGGTTCAACAACCCGGACGCGCTGCTCACGCTCCTGCTCGTCGCGGCGGCCTACGGCACGCTGCGCGCCGTCGAGTCGGGCCGGACGCGGTGGCTGGTGCTCGCCGGCGCGTTGATCGGGCTCGGGTTCCTCACCAAGATGCTGCAGGCATTCCTGGTGGTGCCCGCGTTCGCGGCGGCGTGGCTGCTGGCAGCGCCGGTCACCTTCGGGCGCAGGCTGCGCGACCTCGCGCTCGCGACCATCGCCCTGGTGGTGACGGCGGGCTGGTGGGTGCTGGTCGTCGAGCTGTGGCCCGCGGACTCGCGGCCCTTCATCGGCGGCTCGCAGACCAACAGCGTGCTCGAGTTGGTGTTCGGCTACAACGGCTTCGGCCGGTTGACCGGCAACGAGGTCGGCAGCGTCGGCGGTGGGGCGGGCGGCCGGACGGGCGGCTGGGGCGAGACCGGCCTGACGCGCCTGTTCGACGCGGAGCTCGGCGGGCAGGCGTCGTGGTTGCTGCCGGCGGCGCTGGTGCTGCTCGTCGTGCTGCTGTGGTCGACGCGCCGGGCCCCGCGTACCGATCGGCTGCGCGCGGCCACGGTGGTCTGGGGCGGGTGGTTGCTCGTGACCGCCGCGGTGTTCAGCCTGATGGCGGGGATCTTCCACCCGTACTACCTGGTCGCGCTGGCGCCCGCGATCGCGGCGCTCGTCGGCATCGGGGCGGTGACGCTGTGGCGGCGCCGGGCCGCGGTCGCGCCGCGGGTGCTCCTGGCCGTGCTCGTCGCGTTGACGGCCGGATGGGCGTTCGTGCTGCTGGGACGGACCCCGCAGTGGCAGCCCTGGCTCGCGCCCGCGGTGCTCGTCGCGGGCGTGGTCGGCGTGGTGGGTCTGCTGGTCGTGCACCGGCTGTCGTACGGGCCGGCCGCAGTGGTCGCGGTCGTGGCCGTGGTGGCCTCGTTCGCCGGCACCAGCGGATTCGCGCTGGCCACGGCGGCCGTCCCCCACACCGGAGCGATCCCCTCCGCGGGACCCCAGCGGTCCGTTTTCGCGTTGTCCGGCCTGCGACTGCCCGGGCTGCACGGGTTCGGAGGTAAGAACGGAGCCGATCGACCCGCCCGGCCCGGACCGCGCCGGTCAGGGCCCGGCGCCGGACCAGCGCGCTGGGGACTTCTCGGCGGCGGATTCGGCGGTCTCGCGACGCTCCTCGACTCCCCCGCGGTCTCGCCGGACGTCGACGCGCTCCTCGAGCGCGATGCCGCCGACTACACGTGGGTCGCCGCCGCTGTCGGGTCCAACAACGCCGCCGGATACCAGCTGGCCACCGGCTCGCCCGTGATGGCCGTCGGCGGGTTCAACGGCACGGATCCCTCCCCCACGCTCGAACGGTTCCAGCAGCTCGTGGCGGACGGGCAGGTGCACTGGTTCGTCGGCGGCGCGGGACCGGACGACACCGCGAGCGGCGGGAGCGACGAGGCCATCCGGATCGCGAGGTGGGCCGCGTCGAACTTCACCCCGGTCACGGTCGACGGCCGGACGCTCTACGACCTGACGAAGCCGGTGGCGCCGTGACCGCCACCCTCGCCCCGAGCGGTCCGCCGCCCGTCACGGCCCTGCCGCCTCCCCGGCGTCGGCACGAGCGCCTCGGCCTGGTCGTGCTGCTCGCCGCTACCGCGGTGCTGTACCTGTGGGACCTGAGCGCGTCCGGATTCGCCAACGACTTCTACGCCGCGGCCGTTCAGTCGATGACCCGCAGCTGGAAGGCGTTTTTCTTCGCCTCGTTCGACGCCGGCAACGTCATCACCGTCGACAAACCACCGGCGTCGCTCTGGGTGATGGCGCTGTCGGGACGGATCTTCGGGTTCTCCTCGTGGAGCATGCTCGTGCCGGAGGCGCTGATGGGCGTCGCCACGGTCGCCCTGCTCTACGCCGCGGTGCGCAGGGTCAGCGGACCCGGCGCCGGGCTGCTCGCCGGCGCCGCCATGGCACTGACGCCCGTCGCCGTGCTGATGTTCCGGTTCAACAACCCCGATGCCCTGCTCGTGCTGCTGATCGTGGCCGCCGGGTACGCCACCGTCCGCGCGGTCGAGGCCGCCTCCACGCGGTGGTTGCTGTTCGCCGGGGCCCTCATCGGGTTCGCGTTCCTGGCCAAGATGGGGCAGGCGCTGATCGTGGTGCCCGCGCTCGCACTGGCGTATCTCGTGGCGGCGCCCACGGGGTTCTGGCGCCGGGTCCGCCAGCTCGTCGCCGCGGGGTTCGCCCTCGTCGTGGCGGCAGGCTGGTGGGTGGCCACCGTGGATCTGTGGCCCGCCGCGGACCGTCCGTACATCGGCGGCTCGACGACCAACAGCGTGCTCGAGCTCGCACTCGGCTACAACGGGCTCGGCCGGATCTTCGGCCACTTCGGCATGCCCCACCCACCCGGCGGAGGCGCAGCGGCGCATCCCCCAGCCGAGGTCCCGCACGAGGCGATGCCACCACATCCCAGCCCCATGGGTGGCTTCCCCGGCTTCGGCGGCGGACCCGGCCTCACGCGCATGTTCGGCACCGAGGTGGCCTCGCAGGTCTCGTGGCTGCTGCCGGCCGCGCTCGCGCTCCTCGTGATCGGGCTGTGGTCGACACGGCAAGCCCCTCGCATCGATCGCACCCGAGCGTCCCTCCTGCTGTGGGGAACGTGGACGGTCGTGTCAGCGCTGGTCTTCAGCCTGGCGGCGGGGATCTTCCACTCCTACTACACGGTGGCGCTGGCTCCGGGGGTCGCAGGACTGGTCGGCATCGGCGGCCACGAGCTGTGGCGCCACCGGGCAACGTTGGCAGGCCGGGTCGCGGCAGCACTGGTCGTCGGCGGCACGGCGGTGTGGTCGGTGGTGGTGCTCGACCGCTCCGCGGAGTTCCTGCCGTGGCTGCGCTGGGTGGTGGCGGTCGTCGGCGTTCTCGCCGTACTCGCACTGCTGGTGCGGCCGGGCGGGCGGCGTCTCGGCGCGGTCACCGCGCTCCTCGTGTTGCTCACCGGTGGCCTCGCTCCTGCCGCCTACGCCGTGCAGACCGCGACGACTCCACACACCGGCAGCACGCCGAACGCCGGACCACCCACGGGTGCCGCGAGCCTGTTCCTCGAGCAGCTCCGGCGCCATGCCGACTCGCTCCCGTTGGGCGTGGCGGCCCTGGTCGGCGGACCCGATCCGCAGATCGCTCCCGATCTCGTCGCCCTCCTGCGGCACGCGGGGACGACGTGGTCGGCAGCCGCGATCGGCGCCCAGGCCGCCTCGCCCCTCGCCCTGGCCAGCGGCACCTCGGTGATGTCCGTCGGCGGGTTCTACGGCGCGGATCCCGCTCCGACCCTCGCGCAGTTCCAGGGCTACGTCGCCGCGGGACAAGTGCACTACTTCTTCGTGGGCAAACGGGGCCGTTCCGGTGGGCAAGAGCGGTCCCCGATCGCCCGGTGGGTGGAGGGTTCCTTCGCCCCCGTCGACGTCGGCGGACAGACGCTCTACGACCTGACTCAGCCGGTGCACTGATCGCCCGCAGCGGGGGATGTCGATCTCTTGGCGACAAGGTTCACCCCGGCGACAGTCCACGCCGGACCGTGTCTGACCTCGCGAAACGGGCGGACAGGCGAGGTTGCTATGACATGAGCAGCATCACAGCCGGAGGGGCCTACGCACAGCCCGCGCACAGGATCGGCACAACGGCGGGACAGCGACCCCACCAACGATCGCCCATATGAGCGTCGACAGCGCCCCGCATATCGCCCCCGCAGGCCGGTCTCTCCCTCCCGTGCTCGACGTTGTCGTCCCCGTCTACAACGAGGAAAAAGATCTGGCCCTATCGGTACACCGCCTGCACAGCCACCTCAGCGAGCACTTTCCCTTCTCGTTCCGGATCACGATCGCCGACAACGCGAGCACCGATGCGACACCACGCATCGCGGCCGAGCTCGCCTCCGAGCTGACCGGCGTGACCGCGATGACGATGGTGCAGAAGGGCCGTGGCCGGGCGCTGCAGGCGGCCTGGTCGAGGTCGGATGCGCAGGTGCTCGCCTACTGCGACGTCGACCTGTCGACGGACCTGGCGGCAATGCTTCCGCTGGTGGCGCCGCTGATCTCCGGGCACTCCGACCTGGCGATCGGTACACGCCTCGGTCGCGGCTCCCGCGTGGTGCGCGGCGCCAAGCGGGAGTTCATCTCCCGCGCCTACAACATCCTGCTGCACGGGGCGCTGGCCGTCCGGTTCTCCGACGCTCAGTGCGGCTTCAAGGCCATCAGGGCGGACGTCGCAGAGCGGCTGCTGCCGCTGGTGGAGGACACCGGCTGGTTCTTCGACACGGAGCTGCTCGTACTGGCGGAGCGCAGCGGCCTGCGTATCCACGAGGTGCCCGTCGACTGGGTGGACGACCCGGACAGCCGGGTGGACATCGTCAAGACCGCCGTGGCTGACCTCAAGGGTGTGTTCCGGGTCGGCCGGGCGCTCGCCACGGGCCGGCTCCCGGTGCAGGAGCTGCGCGGCCAGCTCGGCCGGGGCGCACTCACCGGGCCGGACGTCGCCGGCGTGCCGCGGGGGCTGCCGGGCCAGCTGATCCGGTTCGCGGCGATCGGCGTGGTCAGCACACTCGCCTACCTCGTCCTGTACGCGTTGATGCGCGGCCCGCTCGGCGCCTTCAACGCCAACCTGGTGGCGCTCGTCGTCACGGCCATCGGGAACACGGCTGCGAACCGCAGGGTCACGTTCGGCGTGCGCGGCGGGGCGGCTGCCGCGGCCCACCACTTCCAGGGCCTCGTCGTGTTCGGCCTCGGGCTCGCCCTCACCACGGCGGCACTGGCTGCGCTGAAGGAGTGGGCACCGGAAGCGGGCAGAGTCATGGAGCTGATCGTGCTCGTCGCCGCGAACGGGGTGGCGACGATCCTGCGCTTCATCGCGTTCCGGTCGTGGATCTTCCGACCGCGCCGGAGGGTCACGGCGGGCCCCCAGGAGGCCCGTCCATGACCGCAGTCGTCGCCGAGAGGCTGCCCCGGATCGGCGCGCTGCCGCAGATCCGGCGCGATCGTCTCGCGCTGGGTGTGCTGCTCGCGGCCACCGCCGCGCTCTACGTGTCCGATGTCGGCGCCTCTCGCTACTCGAACACGTACTACTCCGCGGCCGTCTGGTCGATGACGCAGAACTGGAAGGCCTTCTTCTTCGGTTCCTTCGACATCGGCAACGTCTCGACCACGGACAAGACCCCGGGATCGCTGTGGTTGATGGCGCTGTCGAGCCGGATCTTCGGTTTCTCCCCATGGAGCATGCTCGTCCCGATCGCGCTGACCGGCGTAGCGACCGTCGCTCTCGTCTACGCCGCCGTCCGGCGGATCAGTGGGCCCAACGCCGCCCTGCTCGCAGGTGCAGTGATGGCGCTGACGCCGGTGGCCGTACTGATGTTCAGGATGAACAACCCCGACGCGCTCGCCACCCTGCTCATGGTCGGCGCGGGCTACGCCACCATCCGCGCGATCGAGTCGGCATCCACCCGCTGGCTCCTACTCGCCGGAGTGCTGCTCGGGTTCGGGTTCCTGACCAAGATGGGCCAGGCCTTCATGGTCGTCCCCGCACTCGCGCTGGCCTACCTCGTAGCAGCCCCGACCACCGTGTGGCGCCGCATCGGCCAACTCCTCGCGTCCGGCGTCGCCATCGTCGTGGCGGCCGGATGGTGGGTGGCGATCGTCGAACTGTGGCCCAAAGACGACCGCCCCTACATCGGTGCCTCGCAGAAGAACAGCGTGCTCGAGCTGGCGCTCGACTACAACGGTGTCGGCCGGCTCGTCGGCGACGACAAGCACGGCACCACCGGCGGGATGCGAGGGGGTGGCTTCGCCAGCACCCCCGGCATCAGTCGCATGTTCAGCGACGAGGTGGGGTCACAGGTGGCGTGGCTGCTGCCCGCCGCATTGATCCTGCTGCTGATCGGGCTCTGGCTGACCCGCCGCGCCCCACGCACCGACCGCGTCCGCGCGTCCCTGCTGCTGTGGGGCGTCTGGACGCTCGTGACGGGGGTGGTCCTCAGCTATGTCGCGGGTGACTTCCACTCCTACATCACGGTGACGCTCGTCCCCGGCATCGCGGCACTGGTCGGCATCGGCGGCCACGAACTGTGGAAGCACCGGGCGACGCAAAGGGGCCGGATCGCGCTCGCGGTGACCGTGGCGGTCACGGCGGCCTGGTCGGTGGTGCTGCTCGAGCGCTCACCGGACTTCCTGCCGTGGTTGCACTGGTTGGTCGCACTCGTCGGTGCGCTCACCGTGGTCGCGCTGCTGGCCCGGCCGGCCATACGGCGCTGGGGGGTGGTCACCATCACCCTGGCGACGCTCACCGGCCTGATCGCACCGTTCGCCTACGCCATCGACACCGCGGTGACGCCACACGCCGAAAAGCCGAGCGCCGGCCCCAAGGTCGACTACGGCATGAAGGACGATGACGACGAACAGCCCGCCGACTTCGATCCCTCCGCCCCGTCGGGTACGGACGCGCTGTTCACTCCGCTGCTGGGATTCCAGCCGGAGTTCGTCACGACGCTGCAACAGGCGGGGACGAAATGGTCGGCGGCGACGGTGGGTTGCCGCGATGCCGCGGTTCCCGCGCTGGCGAGCCTCACCTCAGTGATGTGCATCGCCGGGTTCAACGGCAACGACCCGGCGCCCACGCTGGAACAGTTCCAGGGCTTCATCGCCGCGCGTCAGGTGCACTACTTCATCCTCCCGGAGCCCAGTCGGCGTTTCAAATCTCCGATCACGAAGTGGGTGCAGGCCAACTACCCGGGCTCCGTGGTCGGTGGGCAGATGCTTTACGACCTGACCCGGCCTCCGCAACCACAGCCCCAGGCCTGACCGCTGACGACCTGCTCATAGGCCTCGGGCCGCGCTGATCCGGCCCGGATCGATGGCCGGTCCGGGTTTCCCCGTTCCGAGAACTGGCGGCTGGACGAAATCACCGGGCATTCGGCGGAGGTGGCGTACTCGCCAGATCTCGCATTGGGCGAGCGCCGAGGTGCGCGGCCTCCAAGCCCGGGGAGGGCCGGCGCTCCGGCGTTCCACCCGCCCTGCTTTCACGATTGACTACTACTACTACCATTACTGTTACTATTACTACTGGCGACTCCTTCCATTTCCATGTCGCTCCATCCCGCAACCAGTGTGAGCGCCGCGACGGGAACCTGCAACCATTTCGGAGTGCCGCGCCTGCTTTGCCAGGAACACGGCTCGGAAAGTGGACAGCAGACTGACCCGGGATTCGAATGGCTACCCGACGACGTACCGATCCCGTACGCTCAGTACCCGTACACGGCTGGTCCGTGGGCATCTGTCCGAAATCGAAGCCATCGAACCGATCTGCACGATGTACGACGGGACGGAAAAGCTATCTGCTTCATCCCATTGATGGCGCTACCACGGGGCGGCGCTGATCGTCCTCACCGCCGCAAACGCACTGGCAACGATCCTGCGGTTCGTCACGTTCCGTTCGTGGATCTTCCGCCCGAGGCGCTCCGGCGCCCCTGACGCCCAGGAGATCAACCTGTGACTGCAACCGTCGCCGAAAGGCTCCCCCGAATCGGAGTACTGCCGCAGATCCGGCGCGATCGTCTCGCGCTGGGCGTTCTGCTCGCCACCACCGCCGCTCTCTACGTGTCCGATCTCGGCGCCTCTCGCTACTCGAACACGTACTACTCCGCGGCCGTCTGGTCGATGACACAGAGCTGGAAGGGCTTCTTCTTCGGTTCCTTCGACACCGGCAACATCACGACCACGGACAAGCCACCGGGATCGCTGTGGTTGATGGCCTTGTCGAGCCGGATCTTCGGTTTCTCCCCGTGGAGCATGCTCGTCCCGATCGCGCTGACCGGCGTAGCCACGGTCGCTCTCGTCTACGCCACCGTGCGGCGGGTCAGCGGACCCAACGCCGCCCTGCTCGCGGGCGCGGTGACGGCGCTGACGCCGGTGGCCGTACTGATGTTCCGGATGAACAACCCCGACGCGCTCGCCACCCTGCTCATGGTCGGCGCGGCGTACGCCACAGTCCGCGCGATCGAGTCGGCTTCCACCCGCTGGTTGCTACTCGCCGGAGTGCTGCTCGGGTTCGGGTTCCTGACCAAGATGGGCCAGGCCTTCATGGTCGTGCCCGCGCTTGCGCTGGCCTACCTCGTGGCAGCCCCGACCACCGTGTGGCGCCGCATCGGCCAACTCCTCGCCTCGGGTGTCGTCATCGTCGTGGCGGCCGGATGGTGGGTGGCGATCGTCGAGCTGTGGCCCACCACCGACCGCCCCTACATCGGTGGCTCGGCGGACAACAGCGTGCTCGACCTCGCACTCGACTACAACGGTGTCGGCCGGCTCGTCGGCGACGACAAGCACGTCGTCACCGGCGCGACGCCAGGGGGCGGCTTCGCCAGCACCCCCGGCATCGGTCGCATGTTCAGCGACGAGGTGGGTTCGCAGGTGGCGTGGCTGTTGCCGGCCGCATTGATCCTCCTGCTGATCGGGCTCTGGCTGACCCGTCGCGCCCCTCGCACCGACCGCATCCGTGCGTCTCTCCTCATGTGGGGCGCCTGGACACTCGTCACGGGGTTGATCCTCAGCTTCGTCGCGGGTGACTTCCACTCCTACATCACGGTGACGCTCGTCCCCGGCATCGCCGGACTGGTCGGCATCGGCGGACGCGAGCTGTGGAAGCTCCGAGCGACGCAGCACGGCCGCATCGCGCTCTCCGTGATCGTGGCACTGACGACGGCCTGGTCGGTGGTGCTGCTCGAGCGTTCACCGAACTTCCTGCCATGGCTGCGCTGGCTGGTGATCTCCTTCGGGGTGCTCTCCGTGATCGCCCTGCTCGCCCGGCCCGCCGGACGGCATTGGGAAACCGCGGCCGTCGCCCTGATCATGCTCACCGCGCTGCTCGCGCCGTTCGCCTACGCCATCGACACCGCAGCGATACCGCACGGCAGCAAGCCGCTCGCCGGCCCGCCCGCCGACCACGGCATGAAGGACGACGACTCCGACGAGCCCGCGGACTTCGATCCCTCGTCCCCATCCGGGGATTCCGCACTGTTCACCCCGCAGCTGGGATTCGACCCCGCGTTCATCACCCTGCTGCAGCAGGCGGGGACGAAATGGTCGGCGGCGACGGTGGGCTGCCGCGATGCTGCGGTTCCCTCACTGGCGAGCCTCACCCCGGTGATGTGCATCGGGGGGTTCAACGGCAACGACCCGGCACCGACGCTCGAGCAGTTCCAACAGTTCAGCGCCACCCGCCAGGTGCACTACTTCGTCCTCCCGGAGCCCAGTCACCGTTCCAAATCTCCGGTCACGAAGTGGGTGCAGGCCAACTACCCGGGCTCGGAGGTCGGCGGCCAGATGGTCTACGACCTGACCGTGCCCGCGCAACCGCAACCCCAGCGCTGAATGCACGGACGCGTGGATCACGTCGCTGAGCGCTGCGAGGTCACACCTACCGCTGGGAGACTGAGGCCGTGATCGATGTGCTCACGCGGGTGCTGGCAACCGTGCAGACGGGTGCCGAGGAAGCAGTCGGATCGGGACGCGCGATCGTGGCGCTGACGCGCTCCGGGGTGGTCCGCCCCATTCGCCCCGACCGACTGCTCGGGATGGGTCTGGGCCTGGTGCGCTACGGCTTCAGCATCACGGCCATCTACGAGATGGGGGCGGCCCGGCATCCCGACCGCACCGCGATCATCGACGAGGACGGCTCGCTCACCTACGGCGATCTGCACCGCCGGACCGACGCCATGGCCCGCGGTTTCGCCGCCACCGGCGTCGGTCCGGGGGTGCGAGTCGGGGTGCTGTGCCGCAACCACCGCGGCGCCGTCGAGGCACAAGTCGCGGTGGGCAAGCTCGGGGCAGACGTCGTTCTGCTCAACACCGGGCTCTCGGCAGGGCAGCTCCGTGACGTCGCGACGGAGCAGAAGCTGCACACCGTCGTCGCCGACACGGAGTTCGGCGCGGCGCTGGCCGGGCTGCCGGAGGACTGCGCGGTCGTTCACGACCTCACCGAGCTGGACGGCTCCGGTTCGCTGCCGCTGCGACCTCCTGCGGGCCGCACGATCGTCCTCACCTCCGGCACCACCGGCACGCCCAAGGGCGCGCGCCGACCGCCGCCGCGCAGCCTCGCCCCCGCGGCGGCGATCCTGTCGACGATCCCGCTGCACGCCGCCGAGCCGGTGCTGATCGCGGCACCGCTGCTGCACACGTGGGGTTTCGCCGCGCTCCAGCTGGCCGCGCTGCACGGAGCACCGGTGGTACTGCGGCGGAAGTTCGACCCGGTCGGCTTCCTGCACGCGGCCGAGGAACAGCGCTGCGACGCCGTGTTCGCCGTGCCTGTGATGCTCAAACGAGTGCTGGAGCTGCCCGCTGCGGAGCTCGACGCCGCGTGGTCGACGCACCGGCCGCGGATCGTGGCCGTCAGCGGGTCGGCCCTGCCCGCCGATCTCGCCACGACGTTCCTGGACCGCTTCGGCGACGTGCTCTACAACCTCTACGGCTCCACCGAGGTGTCCTGGGTGAGCATCGCCTCGCCCGCCGACCTGCGCGCCGCACCCGGCACCGCGGGCCGGGCCCCGGCCGGCACCCAGCTGGTGGTGCTCGACGAGGACGGGCAGCCCGTTCCCGTCGGCACCGAGGGGCGCATCTTCGTGCGCAACGACATGCCGTTCGAGGGGTACACGCGCGAGGGCTCCGACGTCGAACGTTCCGGTGGGCTGCTCGGCACCGGTGATATCGGCAGGCTCGACGAGCACGGCAGGCTGCACCTCACCGGCCGGGCCGACGACATGATCGTCTCCGGCGGGGAGAACGTGCACCCCGGACCGGTGGAGGAGCTGCTGGCCGCCCGGCCGGAGGTGCGCGAGGCCGCCGTGAAGGGCGTCACCGACGAGCAGTACGGCCAACGGCTGGCCGCCTACCTGGTGCTCGAGCCCGGCTCCTCCGTCGATCCCGACGACGTCCGTGGCTGGGTGCGTGCCGAACTCAGCCGGTTCTCCGTGCCCCGTGACGTCGAGTTCGTCGACGAACTGCCACGCAACGCCACTGGAAAGGTCGTGCACCGGGAGCTCGGCTCCGACCGGAGCTGACGGAGACCTCACCCGCCTGAGTTAGGGCAGCCTTGGATAGGCTCGCCGGGATGACTGACGGACGAGTGGGCGCTGCACGGTGCGCGGTGCTCGCTCGCGCTCTCGGCGAACCGCTGGCGGGAACGGGCCCTGTGGCGTCCCGCTGGGTGTGTGTGGAGCACCGGGGCGCGTGGCCACGGACCGTCGGCAGCCACACCGACCCGTCGGTCGCCGCCTTCGTCGCGAACGCCGAGGCCGGCGGGTGGCGTCTGCTCCTGATCCGGCGCCCGGGCAGGCAGTGCGACGACCCCGACGGTCCCTCGCGCGTCTACCTCACCGACACCGCTCCCGCCACGGCCCGCACCACCGTGCTCACGGTGGCCGGGCCGGCGGAGCTCGCCGACGTGACCCTGCCCGGACCGGGCGAGTCGCTCCCCGGCGCCGCGGTCCCCGACCCCCTGCTGCTGGTGTGCACCCACGGCAGGCGCGACCGCTGTTGCGCCCTCGACGGGCGGGCGCTCGCCATGGCCCTCACCGGCGTGGACGAGCTGGACGTCTGGGAGTGCACCCACCTCGGCGGCCACCGTTTCGCCCCCACCGCGCTCGTCCTCCCCACCGGGTACACCTACGGATGGCTCGACCAGGCAGCAGCGGTGGCGGCGTACAAGGCAGCGGCGTCGGGCGAGGTCGAGACGGCGATGTGCCGCGGGCGCTCGACGTGGACGCCGGCCGGCCAGGTGGCCGAACTGGCGGTTCGCGCCGCCACTGGGCTGCGTGACGCCGGAGTGCTGCGGGCCGACCACGCTCCGGGCGGGGCGATCGTCACGGCGCAGGACGGCAGGCGCTGGTCGGTCGACGTCGCCGAGGTGGCAGGTGGGGCACGCCCCGCGTCCTGCGGCGACGACCCCGTGCCGTCCAGGGCGCTGCGGGCGGCCGGGATGCGTCGGCTCGCGTAACGTCCACGCGCGTGATCCCCCCTGCGGCGATCCCTCCGGTGGCGCCGCCTACCGAGTCTTCTTCTGGGTCCCCTTCTGGGTCCCCTTCTGCGGCGACGTCCGTCGCAGCCCTCTTCGCGCCGGAACCTCGCGTGGCCGAGCATCCGGCGGTGCTCTCCGCCGCCCGTATCTCCGCGAACGTGCTGGCCCCGCACGCCGAGGCCGCGGACGAGCCGGCCCGTGGCGTCGACCCCGCCCACCTCACGCTCATGGCCGAGCAGGGCCTGCTGTCGGTGAGGATCGCGGCCGCGGAGGGCGGCCACGGTGCCGACGACCGGGTGGACGCGGAGACGGTCGAGCTGGTCAGTGGGGCCTGCGGGGCCACCTGGTTCGTCACCACCCAGCACCGTTTTCCGCAGGCGCCCTCCCGAGGTCCGCTCCCGGGACTTCCTCCGGACGCCATCGAGCTCGGGCCCGCTGCCGCCCGCCACCGCGCAGGCCTGGCCTTGGCGAGCACCGGCGCCGGCATCGCGATCGCCCACATCCGCAGGCCCGGGCCGCCTGCGGTGCGCGCGGAGGCCCGCGACTCCGGCTGGGTGTTCTCCGGCACGGCAGACTGGTGCACCGGCTGGGGCCTGCTCGACGTCGTCATGATCGCGGCGTCCACCCCCGACGACCGGTTCGTGCTCGCGCTGCTGCCCGCCGCCGAATGCCCCGGCCTCCGCGCGGGCGCGGCGCTCCCACTGGCCGTCATGGGTGGTACGCGCACCGTCGCCCTCGAGATGGACGGCCTGCAGATCGACGCCGAGGACGTGCTCGCGACCGTCGACGCCCCGGCGTGGCGCACCCACGACGCCGCCCGCACCGCCAACACCACCCCGGCGTCGATGGGCCTGCTGCGCCGCACCCTTGTCGCGCTCGCCGAGCTCGGCGAGACGCGCGACCGGCCGGAGGCCGTCGAACTCGCCCTGGCGCTCGCTGAGCGCGCCGCCCACGTCCGGCAGGAGGCGTATGCCCTGCTCACCGGTGTTCCGCTGCACGAGCGGGTGCCCGAACGAACGATGCTGCGTGCCGAGGTCGCCGAGTTGGCGGTGCGCACGGCGAATGCACTGATCGCCGCCCGCTCGGGCAGCGCGCTGCTGCTGTCCAGCCCGGAGCAGCGGTGGGCCCGCGAGGCCGCGTTCCACCTGATCCAGGCACAGACGGCGGGAGTCCGCACCGCCCAGATGAAGGCCTTCGCCTGCCCGGAGTGACGCGGCCCGGCGCGAGGCGGACCCACTTCCGGGCTCCCTGGATCACCGGCAGACTCCTGCCATGGCCACCGCCGCCCCTCTTGCTCTACCGCTTCGCCCACCCGCCCACCAGGTCAGCCCGCGGGCCGTGCGGTGGTGGCAGCTGCGGGCCGCGGTGACGCTGGTGGTCCTCGTCGTCCCGCAGGTCGTCGTGCTGGTCGTGATGGGCGCGGGGGCACCGGGCTGGCTCACCTGGACGGCCACGGCCACCGCTGTGGTCACCCTCGGCTACGCGATCCTGGTGCCGCCGCTGCTGTACCGGATCCATCGCTGGGAGGTCACCCCCGAGGCCGTCTACACGCTGTCGGGGTGGCTGGTCCGGGAGTGGCGCATCGCCCCGATCTCCCGCGTGCAGACCGTCGACACCGAGCACGGACCGCTGCAGCAGCTGCTCAAGCTGGCCACCGTCACCGTCACCACGGCCTCGGCGCGCGGACCGGTCAAGATCAGCGGCCTGGAGGCCCACGCCGCCGCCGAGCTGGCCCGCACGCTCACCGAGACCACCCAGGCCACCCCGGGCGACGCGACATGACGCCTGGCACCGACATCGACACCACCGGCGCCGACGCGCCGCCCGTCGTCGAGACGCCGTGGCGACGGCTCGACAAACGGATGCTGGTCGTGAGCCCCATCGCCGGCCTCGTCCGGTTGCTGCCGGTCGTGCTGATCCTGCTCGTCACCGGGCGGCAGGGCACCCCGATGCAGGTGTGGTTCCCCCTCGGGATCGGCGTGCTGGTCGTCATCGGGGGCGCCATCCGGTGGCGGACCACCCGCTACCGGGTCACGCCGGACCGTGTGGAGCTGCACACGGGGTGGCTGCGCCGCCAGCGGCGCTCGGTGCCGCGCGACCGGATCCGCACCGTGGACCTCACCGCCAAGCTGCTGCACCGCATCTTCGGGCTGAGTGTCGTACACGTCGGGGCGGCGTCCGGATCGCCGATGGAGAGCGCCGGGCTCCAGCTCGACGCCGTCAGCAAGACGGAGGCCGACCGGCTGCGCCGCGAGCTGCTGGACCGCTCCCCCGCCGCAGCCGGTCCCGGGTCCGTCGAACACGCCCCCGTGACGCCACCGCGCCCACCCGCCACGGAGCTGGCCCGGCTGAACTGGTCGTGGCTGCGCTTCGCACCACTGACGTTCTCCGCGATCGCCGGCATCGGCGCGATGGGGGCGGCGGTGTTCAACCTGATCGGCGAGCTCGGTGTGGACCCCCGCGACATCCCCGCCGTCGACGACGCGGCCGACCGGCTCACCAGCACCCCGATCTGGGCCACCATCGCGGTGCTGGCGGCGTTCCTGCTGGTGGTCGCCGTGGTCGGCGCCATGGTGCTCTTCGCCGAGCGCTGGTACGGCTACCGGCTCACCCGTGAAGCCGGCGACCCCGCCGTCGCTGCGACCCCGTCCGCCGGAATCGGCACCGGCACGCTGCGCGTCCGGCGAGGTCTGCTCACGCGGCGCTCGCTCTCGGTGTCCGAGCAGCGGCTGCGCGGCGTGGAGGTCGTCGAGCCGCTGCTGCTCCGCGCCGGGCGCGGCGCCTACTCCAAGGCGCTCTCCACGGGCCTCACGCGCTCCGCACAGGGCGGGGCGCTGCAGCCGCCCTGCCCACGTCCCGAGGCACATCGCGTGGCGTCGGCGGCGCTGCGCGAACAGGCGCAGGAGATCACCCTCGCCCCGCTGCGCAAGCACCCGCCCGCCGCGCTGCAAAGGCGCATGACCCGCGCGCTCGTACCCACCGGCGTGCTGGTGGCGGGCCTGTTCGTCGCCGGGTCGGCCGTGCAGTTCCTGACCGAGCTGGCGGTGCCGAGCCTGCTACTGCTCCCGCTCGCGGCCCTCGTCGCTCTCGACCGCTTCCGGAACCTGGGCCACGAGCTCACCGCCCGCTACCTGGTGAGCAGGCAGGGCTCCATCCAGCGGCGGACCGTCGCGCTGCAGCGGGCAGGCGTGATCGGCTGGACGTTCCGGCAGAGCATCTTCCAGCGCCGGTCAGGTCTCGTCACGGTGGAGGCGATCACTGCGGCGGGCGCGGGCGGCTACCAGGTGCTCGACGTCGCGGCTGCCGACGGCGTCGCACTCGCCGACGCCTCGGTTCCGCACCTGCTCACGCCCTTCCTCGCGACAGCCGCCCCGGAGGACCCGCAGCTCGGCACCCGGTGAGAGCTGTCACCTCCGGCGGGTGCCGAACATGCCGCGCGTGATCTCCCTGCCCAACGCGCTCGCGGCCGACCGGAGGAACGACTTGACCACCGGCGAGGCGAGGACGTCCTCGACCATGCTCGGTTCCTCGCGCTCGCGACGCGGCGGAGGCTCGTAGGCGGGTGGCAGGACGTCGGCGGGTGCCGGAAGGGGCGGCGGCTCGGCGATCTTCGCCGTGAGCCGCTCGTAGGCCGACTCGCGGTCGACCGTCTGCCCGTACTTCACATAGAGCGGAGACGCCTTGGCCGCCGCGGTGACGGCGTCGTTGCCGATCGCGGCCATCAGCGAGCGCGGTGCCCGCATCCGGGCCCAGGCCACAGGGGTGGGCGCACCGCGTTCGGAGAGCACTGTGACGATCGCCTCGCCGATGCCCAGCGAGGTGAGCGCCTCCTCCATGTCGTAGGTCTTCGTGTTCGGGTAGGTGCGGACGGTCTTGGCCAGCGCGGCCTGGTCGTCGGGAGTGAACGCCCGCAGTGCGTGCTGCACGCGTGCGCCGAGCTGCGAGAGCACGTCGTTGGGGATGTCGGTCGGCAGCTGGGTGCAGAAGAACACGCCGACGCCCTTCGAGCGGATGAGCTTCACCGTCTGCTCGATGCGTTCCAGGAACGCCTTGGACGCGTCCGTGAACAGCAGGTGGGCCTCGTCGAAGAAGAACACGAGCTTGGGCTTGTCCAGGTCACCCGCCTCGGGGAGGTCCTCGAACAGCTCCGCGAGCAGCCACATGAGGAACGTCGAGTACAGGCGCGGGTTGGCCGCCTGCTCGGACAGCTCCAGCAGCGTGACGACCCCCTTGCCGTCGACCTGCCGGAGGAGGTCGGCGGGCTCGAACTCGGGCTCGCCGAAGAAGGCCTCCCCGCCCTGGGCCTCGAGGTTCACCAGCGCCCTCAAGATCACCCCCGCGGTGGCCGAGGAGACCCCGCCGATGCCCTTGAGGTCGGCCTTGCCCTCGCTGCTGGTCAGGTGCTGGATGACCGCGCGCAGGTCCTTCGTGTCCAGCAGCGGCAGGCCGCGCTGGTCGGCCCAGTGGAAGATCAGCCCGAGCGTCGACTCCTGCGTTTCGTTGAGGTCGAGCACCTTCGACAACAGGATGGGCCCGAACTGGGTGAGGGTGGCCCGGATCGGGACGGCCGAGCTGTCGCCGCCGAGCGACATGAAGTCGACTGGGTACGCGGTGGCCACCCACTCGTCCCCGGTCTCCCGGGACCGCTGCTCAGTCTTCGGCCCGGGCTCACCGGGCCGTGACATCCCCGACAGATCGCCCTTGACGTCGGCCAGGAACACCGGCACCCCGGCAGCCGACAGCTGCTCGGCGATCCCCTGCAACGTCTTGGTCTTGCCGGTGCCCGTCGCACCCGCAACCAGCCCGTGCCGGTTGAGAGTGGCGAACGGGATGCGCACGCGCGCTGACGGGTCGACCACCCCGTCGACGACGACCGTGCCCAGTTCGAGGGCGGCCCCGTCGGTGGCGTACCCGGCGGAGATTTCCCGTGCTGCAGAGCTCTGATCAGCGCCGATTGTGTTCTCCACGGGCCGGAGCCTAGCCGGAGGGCCCCCTTCCGGCAGGGCTGCGAACGCGACTCACCCCGCGCGGGGGGCGGTGGCTCCGGCCCCGGGCCTAATGTGACGGGGGTGAACGACCGTCTGGTATGGATCGACTGCGAGATGACCGGGCTGGATCTCCAGCGCGACGCGCTCATCGAGATTGCCGTTTTGGTGACCGATGGCGACCTGAATGTGCTCGGCCGCGGTGTCGACGTCGTCATCCATGCGGACGAGTCGGCGCTCGCCGGCATGCCCGACGTCGTGCGTGAGATGCACGCCCACTCCGGCCTGACCGAGGCCGTCCGTGCGTCGAACGTCACGCTCGCCGAAGCCGAGGCACTCGCGCTCGCCTACATCCGTGAGCACGTCCCGGAGCCGCGCAGCGCCCCGCTCGCCGGCAACTCGATCGCCACCGACCGCGGCTTCCTGTCCCGCGACATGCCCGAGCTCGACGCCCACCTGCACTACCGCATGGTCGACGTCAGCTCGGTCAAGGAGCTGTGCCGCCGCTGGTTCCCCCGGGTGTTCTACGCGAAGCCCGAGAAGGGGCTCGCGCACCGCGCGCTCGCCGATATCGAGGAGTCGATCCGCGAGCTCGAGTACTACCGGCGCACCCTCTTCGTCGCAGCGCCGGGACCGACCACGGAGCAGGCGCAAGCCGCTGCGGCGCAGGTCGCGGGCCAGGAGGTAACCCGGTTCGATGTTGCGGAGCCGCCGCGCTAGGCTTGTGGAGGTTCCGGTCGAGGCCGGAACCATGGTGGGTGTAGCTCAGCTGGTAGAGCACCTGGTTGTGGTCCAGGAAGTCGCGGGTTCGAGTCCCGTCACTCACCCTGTGTCGGGGCTACCCCCGCCGCACGGCCCACCGGATGAACGTGTAGCGTTCCTCCTCGGCGCCGAGCGGTAGGGCGTCACGACATGCGCCGCTAGCTCAATAGGCAGAGCAGCTGACTCTTAATCAGCGGGTTGGGGGTTCGATTCCCTCGCGGCGCACCAGCTCAACCACTGTCTCGGTCCTCGGACCGAGCTTTTTGCAGCCGTCTCCGACAGCAACGCCCTCAGGACAGCTGATCGTCGAATTCGTCGAGCGCTCCCCGCTGGGCGTCCAGGTTCACGTGCGCTCCGCTGGGAGTGCCGCGGGCGACGGTGCGGATCTGGCAGGACCGGTTCGCGCAGCAGCGCTTCGGCGGGCTGGTCGATGAACCGCGGCCGAGACGACCGCGCACGGTGTCCGACGATGCGGCGGAGAGGCTGATCACCAAGACGTCGGAGTCATCACCACGCGAGGCGACGCACTGGTCGACGCGGTCGATGGCGGCGCACCTGGGGATGGCACAGTCGACGGTGTCGCTGGTACGGCTGGCGTTCGGGCTCGCCCCCCGCGGGTCGGTCGGCCCGTCTGCCCGGTGATGATCGTCACTTGAGGCCCCGTAGCCGTGTATCGCCCGGTTTCCGACCCCGATCTGCTGATCATGGTCGAGTCCCGGGCCGGCCGCCCGGCAGGGCATGCGCGCCCGTGCCCGAGGATGGACCGCACAACCGGGAAGCCCCACGTGTGGGTCATCCAGCAGCGGCCGGGGCGTGATCGGGTAGGCGGGACCGAGGTTCCGGGTTGACGCTGCCCTCCCATGCCAAATGCGGGCCTCGATCGCCGGATGACCCCCGAGTGGTATTGACAACTCATAAAATTCAATTTGTGGGCGGGTCGATGATATGAACCACCAGTGCCTCCAGGTGCCACTATTTGCATAAATCGGAATATGGATTTTGTGACAGGCAACGCTGGAGTTAACCTCACCTCCGTGCAGATTCGCGAGTTCTCCGGTGAGGAGTTCGAAGACGTCGCCCGTGAGTTTCTCGTGCCGGCGATCATGCGGTGCGGTCCCGACCTGCGCGGGCGGATGGCGTCGCAGGAACTGGGCCAGGACTTGGCACTCTCGCTGTCGCGCTGGGGGCCGAGGTCGGCGGTCCGGACCGACCGGATGGCGGCGCGGGACTCGGAAGGCAACCGGATGCTCGTCGTCGTACCGCTGGCCGGCCGGTTACACATGGTCCAGCGCGACCGTTTCGCCCGATTGACTGCCGGTACGGGGCTTTTGACTGAGGCGTGTAGTCCCTCCAAGTGGGCCGCGCGGACCGAGAACCAGCTGCTGACCTTGTCGTTCTCCCGCGAGCTGCTGCCGCTGCGTGCTGCCGAGATCACCGAGGCCTGTGCACGCAGCATGGACCCCACATCCCCGGCCATGCAGACGCTGTCCACATACCTCGGTCGATTGTTCGAGATCGCCGAGGGCCTCACCGCGCCGCAACGGATGGACGCCGGGCACGCCGCGATCGACCTGCTCGCAATGGCGCTGCGGGACGTCGTCCCCTCGGTCCCGGGCAGCGACGGCTCCGCGACGGTGCTGCTCGACATGATGCTGATGCACGTACGGGAGCATCAGGCCGACCCGCACCTGCAGGTCGAGGAGCTGGCGCGGCGGCACAACGTGTCAGTCAGTCACGTGTACACCCTGTTCGAACGGATCGGAACCACACCTGGTGCGTACCTGCGCGAGCAGCGGCTGCTCGCGGCGCAGGCGATGCTGTTGGACCAGCGGTACGCCTGGCTCGACACGACGGACATCGCGGCAGCGGTGGGGTTCGTCGAGCCCAGGACGTTTCAGCGGGCATTCCGGCGGCAGTACGGGATGACGCCCAGTAACTGGCGCCGTGAGCAATCCCGTACCGGATCTGCTCCCGCAGCCCTCAACGAGGCAATGCCTTCCCCACGAGAAAACGCTCGGCCCGGATACGGCAGATGTTGAGCCACGGTCATCGCCGAACTCGCGGAATCGGTCGGCCCCGGGCGACCCGCGACCGGATCGAGAGGTCGCGCCGGCCTTGTGCCGCCGACCCGCCATGGTCAGCCCGTTACCGGACCCAGCGTTCCACGTTCTCGGTGATCGACTTGAACTGTTTGTTCTCGATCGACTCGACAGCCCGGTCGAGTTTCCGAAGTTGCCGAGACAGCCACAGCCAGCGCGTGGCTCGTGACGACCATGCGACCCGACTGACGATCTCCGCCGCGTCGAGCAGGAGGTCATAGAGCCCCTGAGGCAGAGCCGCGGCTTCGGGGTCCCCGTAGCGCTCGACCTCTTCGAGTGTGTAGTGCAGGCAAGCGGTCGAGAGCTGCACGTAACGGACAATGGAACGGCGAGGTATCCGGGCGATCAGTGCAGCAGTTTCGAGCTGCCGGATGGCGCCCCGCAGCCGCGCGATGTCCTCCGCATCGGTTCCACCGTGGCTCGGCCACCGGGCGGCCTCCACCGCGGCGAGCTCGGTGAGCACGGCCGCCCGGCTCTTTCGCCGATCCTTCCCGGATGCGAACCACTGGCTGATGATCGTCGCGATCCCGAGTGCGCCGAGGACCGAGACGAGGAGCGGCACGGCGGTCGCGAGATCAGTCGGCACGCCGTGGAGCCTATTGATCACAGACCGTGCTGAAACGATCGAGACAGATCACGATTGTCGGCCGATGAGCGACGCGACCGCGGTGACCTTCCGGGAGCGTTCGCCATACAGCCGTTTCCGGGACGGTGCTCACGCCGCCGACCGGCCGGCCTGTCGTCACGTACCGGCACGACGACCCCCCGTTCGGATGGAGGCCCGGCACGGTCGGCGGACGCACGGATTCGTCGCCGGTCCTCGGCCTCCACAGCTGCTACTTTCCGCGAATCACCCCTGGTCACAGCGGCGAGGCTGCGTGCGTCCGCTCCTCCCGTACCACTTCGAGAGGCTGCATGCCGATGGCACGACCGACCTCCGACCTGTCCGCCGACGTCGTGATCTGTGCCTACACCGAGGACCGCTGGGACATGCTGTGCCGCGCGGTGGCCTCGGTGCAGGAGCAGTCGACCGTGCCGGGCCAGATTCTCGTGTGCGTCGACCACAACGAGCGGCTGTACGAGCGCTGCGTGGAGCGGTGGGGGGCGATCGGGACCACCGAACTGCCGACCGTACGCGTTCTGCGCAACCGTTTCCCCGGACGGCTGGGCTCGGCGCGCAACACCGCCGTCGAGCAGGTCTCAGCCGACATCGTCGCGTTCCTCGACGATGACGCCGAGGCCACGCCCACCTGGTTGGAAACGCTGTTGCGGGTCTACGTCGACCACCCCGGGGCGGTTGCGGTCGGCGGCGCGCCCTTGCCGAACCACCGGATCGAGCGGCCGGGCTGGTTCCCGCACGAGTTCGACTGGGTGTTCGGGTGCCACTACGAGGGCCTGCCCGACCAGCTGGCCCCGGTCCGGCACCTGATCGGCGCAAGTATGTCCGTACGCACCGACGCTCTGTGGTCCGTGGGCGGGTTCCACTCCGACAAGCACGACGACATGGACCTCTCCCACCGTGTCGCGGCCGACTACGGCGCCGCGGCGGTCCTCTACGAGCCGAAGGCGCAGATCTCCCACGTCGTCCACGCCGAGCGGCTCACCTGGAGCTACTTCTGGCGGCGCTGTTACTGGATCAACCGCAGCAAGGTCCGGGCGTTCCACGACATGGGCGAGGCCGGCAACATCACCGCCGAACTGCAGTTCGCTCGCCGGATGGCGGCGAGCGTGGTTCGCAAACTGCTGCGTGCGGTGCGCGGAGACACGGACGCGCTCCGGCAGGCGGCGGCGATCGTGGCCGGGCTCGGGGCGGCCGGCGTCGGTCATCTGCAGGGCAAGCTGGAACTGCGCCTCGGCAGGCTGCCGGTGTCGCTCACCACCGGCCTCGAACCGCGGTGAGCCCGCGGGGCACCAACCTCGTCGTCGGCTCCGGCCCCTCCGCGGCCGCGGTCGCTCTCGCCCTCTCCGAGCACCCGGGCCAGCAGGTCACGGTGCTGGACCTGGGCGGCCGGCTGGACGAGGAGCGCCGCACCGTCCGCGACCGGCTGGCTTCCGCCGACCCGGCGGACTGGCAGCCGCGCGACCTCGACGTCGTCACCGCGCGAGTGCCATGGAACGACCCGCTCAGCGCGGTCCCGCAAAAACGCACCTTCGGCTCCGCGTACCCGTTTCACGACCTGGGGCAGCTCCGCGGGATCAGTGGCACCCCGGGGACCAACCTCCACGTCGCATCGTCGGCCTACGGTGGATTCTCGACCGTGTGGGGCGCCCAGGTCATGCCCTTCTCCCGCAGCACCTTCGACCGCTGGCCGGTCTCCTGGGAGGACATGGAGCCGCACTACCGGGCGGTGCTCGGCGAAGTCCCCCTGGCCGGGGACGACGACGACCTCGCGGAGCTGTTCCCGCTGCTGCGTCCCACGAGCGGACTGCCACCGCTCGGTCCCCGCGCCGCGGCCGTGCTGCGCCGCTACGAGCGGCACCGCGACGCGCTGCGGGCGCGCGGGATCACCGTCGGGCGGGCACGGCTGGCCTTTCGCGCGCGCCAGTGCGTGCGCTGCGGCCTGTGCATGAGCGGGTGCCCGTACCAGCTGATCTACAGCGCCGCCCAGACGATGGACCGGGCACGGGCCCGCCCCGGCGTGCGGGTGCTGGACGGGCTGCTGGTGGAGCGCATCGGACAGGAGCGCGGCCAGGCCGTCGCGTCCTGCCGTGACGTGCGGACCGGGCAACGCTCGGAATTCCGTGCCGATCGCCTGTTCGTCGGCGCAGGCGGGCTGGGCACGACGCGGCTGGTCCTCGGGTCGCTGGCCGCACCGCCCCGGCGCCTGGAGCTCGCGGAGTCGGCCCAGTACGTCGTGCCGTTCCTCTCCGCGCGGCCGGTCACGGACCCGCGCGGCCCCGGCGTCCGGGACTTCACCCTCAACCAGTTCAACGTGCTGCTGCACTTCGACGACGAGGGTTACACGACCTCCCAGGTCCACTGCTACCCGTACAACCCGGCGATCTCGGACGCGCTGCCCGGGCTCCTGCGGCGCCGGTGGGCGGCGCCGGCGACCCGCGAGATGCTGCGCCGGCTGTCGGTGGGGTTCGGCTACCTCCCGTCCTGGGCCTCGCCTCCGATCACCGTGGTCGCCCGCCCCGGCTCCTCGGGCGGCCTGCCGGACCTGGAGCTCGGCCGCGACGAGATGTCGGAGCGCCCGGAGCTGCTCGGCCGGGCGCTGCGCCGGCTGGTGAGCGCGGCACCCCGCCTGGACCTGTGGCCGCTGCTGACGCACGTGACCCTGTCGGGAGCGGGGAAGAGCTACCACTTCGGCGGGGCGTTCCCCCACCGCGACGGGCCGAGGGCGACAGCGACCGACCTCTGGGGCCGGCTGCCCTACTGGGATCGCGTGCACCTCGTGGACGGCTCGGTGCTGCCGTCGGTGCCGTCGACCACGTTCACGCTGACCGTGATGGCCAACGCGCACCGCATCGCCTGCGGGGTGCTCGCAGGCCGAGCGCCCGCCGCGGTCGAGGCGGAGCCGGCGAGGCACTGACCCACAGTGCCTGCCAGATCTAACAGGAACGACGCAGGTACCAAGAGCACTCGTAGTACGCCCACCTCGGCGGACGGCCCGGAACTAGCCTCGGGGCCGTGCAGATATTCGACTTCTGCGGTGAGGAGCTGGAAGAAGTCGCCGGTGAGTTCCTCTTGTCGAGGATCGCCCCGACGTGTCCGGACTTCCGTGGGCGGGTGGCGTTCCAGGAGCTGGGCGAGGCCGGCGCGCTCTGCCGGTCGCACTGGGGAGGGCCGCTACGGATATTCCGGACGGACCGGATGGCGGCGAGGGCGTCGGCAGACAACCTGATGCTGTTCTGCGTACAGGTGGCCGGTGAGAGCAGCCACCATCAGCACGACCGCTCCGCCAGGCTGGCGGCCGGTACAGGAGTGCTCAAGGAGACGCGCAGCGCCTACGAGCGGAGGTCGTCGGCCGAGACCCGGAGCCTGACCCTGCGTTTCCCGCGCGAGCTGCTCCCCCTCCGTACCACCGAGATCACCGAAGGCTGTGCACGCGGCATGGACCCGGCGGCGCCTGCCATGCGGGTGCTGTCCGGCTACCTCGGTCGGTTGTTCGAGGTCGCCGAGGACCTCACCGCGCCGCAGCGGCTGGACGCCGGGTGCGCCGCGATCGATCTGCTGGCGATGGTGCTGCGGGACGTCACCCCCTCCGTGCCGAGCGGGGACGGCCCTGGGGAGGTGTTGCTCGAGATGATGCGGATGCACGTCCAGGAAAATCTGGCCGACCCGGGGCTGCGGGTCGCGGAGCTGGCTCGGCGGCACCACGTGTCGGTTCGCCATGCCCACACGCTGTTCGAGCGGATCGGGACCACCCCCGGTGCCTACCTTCGCGAGCAGCGCCTGCTCGAGGCTCGGGTGATGTTGTCCGACCCGCGCTACGCCCACCTGGGAATGCGGGACATCGCCGCGGCCGTCGGGATCGTCAACCTCAGGACGTTCGAGCGGGCGTTCCGGCGGCAGTACGGGATGAAGCCGAGCAGTTGGCGCCGCGAGCACCTCCCCACCGGATCCGCTCCGCGACCCTGACGCTGCGGGGATCGCGCATGAGCGACGTGGAACGGCAAACGATCGTCAGCCAAGTTCGTCCGTCAGGCGGGGTGCGACTCCGAACTCCAGCGCCGTACGCCCGTCTGCCACCGGGCCCGAGCCGCGGAGCACGAGCCCGCACTCGGCGGCCAGCTCGGCCAGCTCGTCGACCGTCCGTTCCCGGCCGCCGAAGCACATCAGCATGAACAGGTCCATCGCGGTGCCGACCCCCTGCCCCCGCACCGGCTCGATCACCACCACAGTGCTGTCCGGTTCGGCGGCGCGACGACATTCGGCGAGGATCTCGCGGGCATGGTCGTCGTCCCAGTCGTGCAGGATGTCGGACAGAAGGTAGGCGTCGGCCCCCACGGGCAGAGGGTCGAAGAAGCTGCCGGAAACGGCGCCTGCCCGGTCGTCGAGTCCGGCTGCCGCGAATCTGTCGGTCGCAGCGGCAGCCGTCGGTGACAGGTCCAGGACCCGTCCGCGAAGATCGGGATGAGCGCGCAGGATCGCTGCAAGTACGGTGCCATCGCCTCCGCCGACGTCGAGGATCTCGGAGAACCGACTCCAGTCGAAACGTTCGGCGATCTGCGTTGCCTGCATCCGGAATCGCCAATTCATCTGGGCGTCGAACGAGCGTCGCAACTCCGGGCTGGCGTCGAGGTCCGCCCAGAAATCGCGCGCGTATCGCTGCACGTAGCCCGGAGTCCCCGTGGTGATCGTCCCGAGCAGTTCGACGAAGCCGAGTTCGGCGCGCCCGCCTGCGCTGTTGATGTCGAGTAAGGGCTTGATCCCTTCCGGGGCATCCTCGCTCAGCTCGGCGCCGAGGGTCGTCGGTCGATAACGGCCGGAATCCGTATCGCGGTCGAAGACACCGATCGTGACCAGGTGATCGAGCAAGCGTCGTAAGGCGGGGGCCGCGGTTCCGGTCTCGGAAGCAAGTTGCTCCGCCGTTGCTCCCGCGCTCCCCGCGCGCTCCACCAGGCTGAGTGTCGCCGCCACCCGTATGGACATGGGCGTAGCCAGATCGGCCATGGCGCGAATCGACGGTGCGCCCATCGGTGGATCCACCGTCGGAACTTAGTCACCGGACACGACTCCGCGCCACCGGCGCGACCTGAGGGCAGCCGCCGCCTCAGCTGCTGTCGTACGCGGCGATCAGGCGCTTCGGCGCCCGGTTTCGCCAGGCGTGCTCGATCAGCTCCTGCATGCGCTCCTCGCTGACCTTGGCCAGGTCGACGCGGAGGCCGACGAAGATCCGGCCGCTCCGCCACACCTCCTCGTAGACGTCCGGCTGATCGGCGGCCGCCGTCTCGGCCTCCGCCTGCCCGACACACACGATCGCGTGCGCGTCGCCCCTCTCCAGGTGTGCGAGGAGCTTGTCCGCGACCCGAAAGCCGGGCAGGCGGAAGTGTGGCTTCTCCACGACGTCCGGCAGCGCCATCGCGTAGCTACGGATATCAGCCAGCCTGATCATGGACGGGCTCCTCGTCGGCGTCTCCAGTGGACGAACGCGCGATGACGTTAGCGAACCTCTGACGCGCCGAGGAGCGCGTAACGGCCACACATTCGGGACGAAGTGAACAAACAGCGTCCTGGCAGTCGAGGGCGCCCAGAGGGGGACCTGATGACGCAGGGTGGGCCGGGCCGGCCTCCACAGCAGCCCGAACCGGGTTGGCAGTCGCCGCCCCCGGGACAGAGCCGGCAGTCACCGCACGGGGGGTGGCGCCAGCAGCCCGTGTACGGGCCGAGTTGGCCACCGCCGCAGCATCCGTACGCGCAGCGGCCCTACCAGCCACAGCCACCGAGAAGGCGCAAGAAGTGGCCGTGGGTCGCCGGGGCCGTCGTGCTGCTCCTCGCGGCGCTGATCGGCACTGCGATCAATGCGGCCACGCCGAACTCCAGGGCGGCCGACAGCGCAGCCGCCGCAGTACCGCTCGTCCCGCATCGCGTGATCAATTCCCGCGACTGGCAACTCATCGTGAAGGATCCCGACGCCCACGAGGGCGAGCGCATCATCGTGTACGGGCGAGTCACACAGTTCGACGCTGCAACCGGCAATGACACGTTTCGCGCGAGCGTGGACAGCGTCGACCACCCCGGCAACGCCTACGCCTTCGACACGAACACGATCCTGAGCGGCAACGCGTCTGCCCTGAAAGACGTTGTCATCGATGATCTGTTCAGGGCCGAGGTCACCGTGGCCGGCTCGATGTCCTACGGCACGCAGATCGGCGGGAGCACGACGGTGCCGATGTTGACGGTCGACACCATCAAGGTCATCGGCCGGGGATGACACGCGTCCTGGACCGATGAGTTCTCCACGCGCGGTGGTCTAACCGGTAGCGACACAACGACACCGAAGGGACCACCCCGATGGCCGACATCGTCTCCACCCTCTTCATCTCTCTCGACGGCGTGGCCGAGATCGCCGAGGACTGGCACTTCCCCTACTTCGACGAGAACATGGGCCGCGCCGTGAGCGAGGACTACGCCCCGGCCGATGTCCTGTTGCTCGGCCGCGTCACCTACGACAGCTTCGCCGGCGCGTGGCCGGACCGAGAAGCCGCGGGCGAAGACGACGCGGCGTTCGCCAAGTCGCTCGGGGACCGGCGCAAGATCGTCGTCTCGCGCAAGCCGCTGGAGTCCACCTGGCGCAATACCGAGCGACTCGACGGCGATCTCGTCGAGGCCGCAGCGGCACTCAAGGCCGACCCTTCCATTGCGAGCATCCTGATCCCCGGCTCCATCTCGGTGGTGCAACAACTCCTGGCGGCGGGGCTCGTCGACGAGCTGCGCCTTCTGGTGCACCCCGTGGCAGCGCGGAACGGCAGGCGACTCTTCGAGGACGGGGACGTCCGCTACCACCTGAGTCTGCTGAAGTCGGAGACGTTCCCCACGGGCGTGGTTCGCCTGCTGTACGCACCCGCCTCGGCACCCGGCAAGACGACCTACGAGGACATCAAGGACATGGGCCCGGGCACGCGCACCGACGACTGAGGCCGATCGCCCCATGGTCGCCGCACGCGCCGTCCGCCGCTCGTCGGGTGGTGGTGGGTCAACCGCTCCGTACACTCACCGCCCGTGATCAACCTGGATGAGCGGCGTCGCCCGCAACCGCCCCTCGCGGGCGACGAGACCGCCACTCTCCTGGGATTCCTGGACTTCCAGCGCGCCACCTTCGACTGGAAGTGCGCGGGACTTGATGCGGCTGGGCTCGGGGCGACGGTCGGCGTCTCGTCGATGACCCTGGGCGGGATGATCAAGCACCTGGCGTTCGTCGAGGACCACTGGTGCACCCAGTGGCTGTACGGGCGAGACATGCCGCCCCCGTGGGACACGGTGGACTGGAAGGCCGACCCGGACTGGGACTGGCACTCGGCCGCCCAGGACTCCCCTGAGCAGCTCTTCGCACTCTGGCGGGACGCCATGGCCCGCTCCCGCGCCCTGGTCGCCGAGGCGCTGGCCGACGGCGGCCTGGAGCAGCAGGCCCGGCGCACGCCGCCCGAGCACTGGCACAGCGAGCCACCGACCCTGCGCTGGATCCTGGTCCACCTGATCGAGGAGTACGCACGACACAACGGCCACGCCGACCTCCTGCGGGAGTCGGTGGACGGGCTCACCGGGGAGTAGCCGCCCCGGATCACGACGCCTGATGGGCCCGGAACCGCGTATTCGTCCTGGGATGCCGATCTTTGTCGGGGACTGGCGCTAGGGTGCCGCCCATGGCTGAGGTTCTGCTGTTCCACCATGCCCAGGGCCTCACTGCGGGGTGCCTCTCGTTCGCTGAAGCGCTCCGCGCCGCCGGACATGTCGTGCACACCCCGGATCTCTACGAGGGCAGAACCTTCGCCGAGCTGGCCGACGGTGTCGACCATGCCGAGGAAGTCGGCTTCCCCACCATCATCGAGCGCGGCCGGCTCGCCGCCGAGGGCCTGCCCGGCGAGATCGTCTATGCCGGGTTCTCGCTCGGAGTGATGCCCGCGCAGATGCTCGCGCAGACGCGTCCGGGCGCGAAGGGCGCGCTGTTCTTCCACAGCTGCGTACCCACCTCCGAGTTCGGTGGCCGGTGGCCCGCGGGCCTTCCGCTCCAGATCCACACCATGGACGCCGACGACTGGGGCGACCTCGACATCGCCCGCGATCTCGTCGACTCGCTGGAGAACGCGGAGCTCTTCCTGTACCCGGGCGACGGCCACCTGTTCGCCGACGACAGCCTGCCGTCGTACGACGAAAGTGCGGCGGCGCTCGTCAAGGAGCGCGTGCTCAGCTTCCTCGACAAGGTCGAGTAAACCGAATGGCGTTGCCCTCGGCACGCACCCGGGGACGCCGCCCGAAACGATTCATCCACATTTGCGGAAATCCTCCTCCCTGAGTGGCTTGCGAATTTCTCCGAAAACCTCGGGGCTCGGGTCGTGTGCAATGCTTATTGCCGCTGATCCCCCGACAACAGCCCCGAGCGGACCGACGCGTCATTCCTGGACCGATCCGCATGATCCGGACCATTCGTCCGGTCGGCAGGCATGAACTGCGAGGCGTGCCCGCACAAGGCGTCGTGAAAGGCAAGGCCCTCATGACCGAGAACGAGCCCCACGAGCAGCGCCGCCGGGTCGTGGTGGCGTGCCAGGGCGGAGGAAGCCAGACGGCGTTCACCGCCGGGGTGCTCACCGAACTGCTGGCCGACCCCACCGTCGAGATCCGCGCGCTCAGCGGCACGTCGGGGGGCGCCGTGTGTGCGCTCCTCGCCTGGTACGGCCTACTGACCCATCGGCCGGAGGACGGCATCAGGCGACTCGAGGACTTCTGGGAGGACAACACCACACACGGCTTCTACGAGAACCTGCTCCAGGCCGTGACGGTCGCCTCGGTCCGCACGGTCGCCGAGCTCGGCATCACCGTCGAGTTCAGCCCTTACAACATTCCGTTCGACGCGCGCCAGCAGTTTCTGCAGTTGTTGGAGCGGCACGTTCCGTTCGACGACATCCGCCCGGACGAGCTCGACCCGTCAGGACCACGGCTTCTGGTCGGCGCCACCGATGTGCTCAGCGGCCGGTTCCGCGTGTTCCGCAGCCACGTCGTCAACAGATACCCCGCCGACCGGATCGCGAGCACGGTGATCCTGGCTTCCTCGGCCGTGCCCACCCTGTTCCGCGCCGTACGCGTCGGCGAGGACGTGTACTGGGACGGCGTCTACGCCCAGAACCCGCCGATCCGGGAGCTCGTGGACGCCGGACGGCCCGTCGCACCGCAGGGATCCGTCGGGGCGCCCCCGGAGGAGCTCTGGGTGATCCAGATCGACCCCGACCAGCGCAGCGGCGTGCCCATGGCGGTGGACGCGATCCGCGACCGGCGCACCGAGCTGTCCGCGAACATCTCCTACCAGCAGGAGATCTTCACCATCGGGCACGTCAACAAGCTCATCCACGAGCGCCTGCTCACCGCACGCGCGCTCACCAGATACCGCCCCATCAAGGTCCGCGTCATCACGATGAGCGACGCCGTGGCCTCGGGTCTGGACTGGGAGTCCAAGCTCGTGCGTTCCCCCGGGTTCATCCACAGGCTCTTCGCCCACGGGAAGGAGCGCGCCCGGCTCTTCCGCCACCTCCTCGACTCTCCGGACGCCGACGAGGCCACCGCTCTGCGCGACCGCAACATCTGGGGCCAATGGACGGCCCCGGTGCCGCCGTACCTCGGGTAGCGGGCTCGACCGGGCAGGCTCCTCGCGGATCGGGCGACGAACCCGGACCGGTACATGATCAGCGGCGATCCGACCCGGGCCTCTCCTTCCGCCGCGGCGCCGCTACGGTCATGCGATGACAGCGGAGCAGCAGCCGGAACGCATCGGCCGGTACGTGCGGATGGTGGCACAGCCGGGCCGGGGGGCCGCGCTGGCCGACACCCTGCTCCGGGTGGCCAGCGGCCTGCGCGACACGCCGGGCTGTGAGCTGTATCTGATCAACCTCTCCGCCGACGAGCCCGACACCATCTGGGTCACGGAAGTGTGGGCCGACGAGGCGGCGTCCGACCGGGCCCTGTCGGCTGACCTCGGCGAGGTCGGGATCGGCGAGGTGCTCGAACTGCTGGCCGGCCCGCCCGAGCTCGTGGATCTTCGTCCCCTGGGCGGCACCGGGCTGCCGACGAGCTGAGGACTGCGGGCGCTCCGGGCGCGGCTCAGGTCTCGCCGCGCCCCGGCTCCGTCGCCTTCTGCTTGTGCGCGCGCAACGAGCCGGCGTGCGCCTTCATCGTCGGGTCGCCCTTCGTCTTGATGAGGCTCGCGACCGTGACCACGACGAGCACCGCCACGATCACCACCAGGCTCATCGCCGTGGAGATCTCCGGGACGCCCGGGCTCACGTCCTCGTGCGCCCAGTGCAGGATCAGCTTGACCCCGATGAAGCCCAGGATGATCGACAAGCCGGTGGACAGGTACACCAGCCGGTCGAGTAGCCCCTTCACCAGGAAGAACAGCGCGCGCAGGCCGAGAAGTGCGAAGGCGTTGGCCACGAAGACGATGTAGGGCTCCGCGGTCACACCGAACACCGCGGGGATCGAGTCGAGCGCGAACAGCAGGTCGATGCTGCCGATCGCGATGAGCACGACGAACAGCGGGGTCAGCACGCGGCGGCCGTCGACCTTCGTGATGATCCGGCCGTCGACGTACTCGGTGGTGATCGGCAGGACCCGCCGCGCGCCACGGACCACCGCGTTGTCCTCGACGTCGGGGTCCTCGTTGCGGTGCCGGAACAGCTGCACGGCCGTGTAGATCAGCAGCAGCCCGAACACCAGGAACATGAACGAGAACAGCGACAGGAGCGTGGCGCCCAGCGCGATGAAGATGGCGCGCATGATCAGCGCCAGCACGATGCCGAACGTCAGGACCTTGTGCTGGTACTCCTCCGGCACCGCGAACGTGGTCATGATGATCACGAAGACGAACAGGTTGTCGACCGAGAGACTCTTCTCGACGATGTAGCCGGCGAAGAACTGGGTGCCTGCGTCACCCCCGTAGGTCATGCCGAACCACACGCCGAAGGCGACGGCGACAGCGACGTAGAAGACGGACCACGCCGTGGCCTCGCGGAACCCCACACGGTGCGGGCGTATCCCCGACAGCACGAGGTCGATCACGAGAAGCACGACGACCAACCCGATCGTCGCCGCCCAGGTCGCCCCGCTGATCTGCAGCACCTGATCCTCCACACCCTCCGATCGGCATTACCGACGCATTACCCAAGGGCATCGGGACCGATGCGTTATGCGTCACCCGGCGCGAAGGTGGGCACGTCGCCTAAAACCTCGGAGAGGGGGTAGTCCTCGCCCGTCATCGCTGTGGTGACGCACCAGCAGAGGAGGAGCTCGATGGCGCTCGACGACGACGACATGATGACCACGGCCGGCGGCGGGACCGAAGGGCCTGCCGACTCGGGAGCAGGCGGCGGCACCCCCGGCGTCCACGACGGCGGCGCTGACGGCGGAGCCGACTCCGGAGCAGAAGGCCCGGCCGACTCCGGCGCAGGCGGCGGCACCCCCGGCGTCCACGACGGCGGCGCAGATGGCGGAGCCGACTCCGGAGCAGAAGGCCCGGCCGACTCCGGCGCAAGCGGCGGCACCCCCGGCGTCCACGACGGCGGCGCAGATGGCGGAGCCGACTCCGGAGCAGAAGGCCCGGCCGACTCCGGCGCAAGCGGCGGCACCCCCGGCGTCCACGACGGCGGCGCGGACGGCGGAGCGGACAGCGGTGCCCGCTGAGGTCACCGGACCTGCGGGGGGTGGTGCCGGGCAGCCCGTGACGGGGTGCCCGGCACCGCCGCAACGCACCGCTCTCGCCCGCGTCACGGGCCTGGACGCCACCGAGTTCGGCGCCCGACACTGGGGCCGCGAGCCGCGGCTCGTCCGCGGGGCGGACACCGATGCCTTCCGCGACCTGCTGGATCTGGACGGTGTGGACGAGCTGCTCTCGCGCCGTGGACTCCGCACCCCGTTCCTTCGCCTGGCGCGCAACGGGTCGGTGGTCGACTCCAGCTCGTTCACCGGCCCGGGCGGGGTGGGCGCGGAGATCGGTGACCAGGTCCATGACGACAAGGTCGCCGCGCTCTTCGCCGAGGGCACGACCGTGGTGCTGCAGGCGCTGCACCGCACATGGCCGGCCTTGATCGACTTCGCCGTGGCGCTGTCGGAGGAGCTCGGGCACCCGGTCCAGGCCAACGCGTACGTGACGCCACCGTCGTCGCGCGGGTTCTCGGCCCATTACGACGTGCACGACGTGTTCGTGCTGCAGCTCGCCGGGCGCAAGCACTGGACCGTGCACGCGCCGGTGTATCCCGACCCGTTGCGTGACCAGCCATGGAACGCCCACGCGACGACGGTGGCCGCTCGCGCCCGGGACGAGAACCCCGTGATCGACACGGTGCTGGAACCCGGCGACGTGATGTACCTGCCGCGAGGATGGCTGCACGCCGCCACCGCGCTGGGTGACGTGTCGGCGCACCTGACGGTCGGCGTCCACGTGGTCACCCGGTTCGCGCTGGTGGAGGCCTTGACCGCACTCGTCGCAGACGACGAGCAGCTGCGGGGTTCGCTCCCTCTGGGCATCGACGTCGCCGATCCCGCGCAGCTCGCCCCGCACGTCGACGCGGTCCGCGCGGCCCTGGCAGCCGCCCTGGACCGGGTGAGCGCCGACGACGTGGCCCGCCGCGTGCGCGGCCGGGTCTGGACGGGTGGCCGGCCGGAGCCGGTGCGGCCGGTGGCCGTGGCCACGTTCGTCGAGCACCTCGCCGCAGGCGACGGAGTGCGGCGCCGCGCGGGGCTGCGGTACCGGCTCGTTCACCAGGGCGAGCAGGTCGTCCTCGCCCTGCCCGATCGGCAGATCACGCTGCCGGCCGCCACCGAGGCCGCGGTGCGTGCGCTGACGAGCGGGGGAACCTGCTCCGTGGGTAGCCTCCCGGGCATGGACGAGGCCGACCAGGTTGTCCTGGTGCGCCGCTTGCTTCGGGAGGGTGTGCTGGTGCCGGCCACTCACGAATGACCCCGGCCGTGCCCTGGCCTCGCTGCTCGTTCGTCGCCGACGCCGCCCAGGACCCGCGGGAAGGCAGCGCACCACCGGCCGACTTCTGGTTCCTGATCGAGCATCCGGGGCCATGGGGCCGGATCCCGCTCGCGCAGTCGGGGATCCACTCGGCCGCGGTGGCGGCGATCGCTGCCTGGTCCACGGCGGAGAAGGGTCGCGTGGTGCTCATCCGCAGGCCGGGCCGCGCCGCACGGAACTCCCCGGCCGACGAGATGCCCGCTCCCGGCGCGGTGCGCCGCTGGTTCCGCGTCGACTCGCGCCCCGGCCACGAGTCGATCCGCACGGGCACGTTCGTCGACGAGTCGGATCTGGTCACGGCCGTGCACGCCCCGGGAGAGCCGTACGCCGGTCCGATGGCCCTCGTCTGCACCCACGGCCGGCACGACACCTGCTGTGCCGTGCGTGGACGCCCCGTCGCCGCTGCGATGGTCGCCGCCGACCCCGAGCACGTCTGGGAGTGCAGCCACATCGGCGGCTGCCGCTTCGCCCCGGCACTGGTGCTGCTCCCCCACGGGTTCGTGCTCGGCGGGCCGGGTCCGAGCGAGGCGCCCGCGGTCCTGCGCGACTACGCCGCGGGGCGGCTGGATGCGCCGTGGGTGCGCGGACGCTCGTCGCTGCCGCCCGCCGTCCAGGCCGCGCAGCACCACGCCGTCGCGGCCACCGGAGCCACGGGCGTCGACGCACTGGGGCTCGTCGGCATCTCGGCCGAGCAGCTTGCGGACGGCAGTTCCGGCTGGCGGGTGGAGCTGGCCGACCCCGCATGCACGGTGTGGCTGCGCGAGCGCCGGGTGGAGACGGGGCGGCCGCTGACCTGCGCAGCCACGGTAACCGGCTGGATGCGGGTGTTCGACCTGGTCGAACTCACGGTGGGGACCCCGCAGGGCTCCCTGCACGACGCCGACACCTGAGCCGCGACGAGCGTCGGGGCCAGCGCGGCTCAGTGCGCGAGCTCTGCGCGGACCGTGGCCACCGCGTCCTCGTCGAGCAGTCCGAGCGCCGCGGCATGGGCTGCGATCTGCGCGCTGTCGTCCACCGCCAGCATCGGCACCCCGGCTGCGGTGATCTCGGCGGCGAGCGTGTCGACCTGCCGGATGCGCACCGGATCGGCTCCCGTGGTGCGGCGGATGTACACCGCGGCGACCCGCTCGGGGATGGCCCGTGCGATCGTCGCGTAGATCTCGGGGTCCTCCTGCCCGCTGTCGCCGATGAGAATGAGCCGCAGGTGCGGGTGCTCGTCGAGCAGCCGCCGCACCAGCCCGAGCTTGTGGGCCTGTGCCCCGATCCGGAACAGCCCGGTATGGGACGGCCCCCAGTCGGTGAGCAGCAGCGGACCGAGCGGGAAACCGCGAAGCCCCACGAACTGCAGGAGCATCTCGTGCAGGTTCCACGGGCTCGTCGAGACGTAGAAGACCGGGCGGGCGGGCTCGTCCACCGCCGTGACGAGCGCCCGGTAGAGGGCCGCCGCGCCGGGCAGGGGCGTGCGCTCACGGACGTCGGTGAGCAACGTGACGCGCAGGAACTCCAGGCCACGGGTGAGCCCGGTGTGCACGATCGTGTCGTCCACGTCGCTGACCAGGCCGATGCGGGCCTCGGGATCGGTGATGAGCACGCGCGCCGTCGCGCTGGCACCCGCGGGCCCGGTGAGACCGACCTCCAGCCAGCCGGGATCGACGTCCGGCAGCTCCACCTCGTGATCGACGTACCCGTCCCGGTCGGTGCGGACGACGACGTCACCACCCGGGAGGTGGAGGGTCACCTCAGCGTCCGGGACCTCGGCCGTCAGGAACCGCGCGATGCTCGCCCGCAACACCGCCCGGCGCGACTGCGGCGTCGGTGCGTCCCCTCCTTCGGCGGTCTCCAGCACCGACGGCGCGACGGCCTCGCGCCCGAGCACCAGCCTGGCTCCCACCCGAGCGCGCCGGGTGGTTCCGTGGCCGATGAAGGGAATGATCACGGGGTGCCGGCGGCCGCGGAGGCGGGCGACCGCCCTGACCGCCGACTCGACGGCGTCCTCCACGCGCAGTGCGGCGGCGATGATCAGTTTTCCCGAGTCGGTCACGGGACAGGGCTACCGCACCCCGCATCGCGCTGCCACCCCGGGATCGGCGAGTGGCCGCCGGCGACGCGCTCGAACCCTCCGGCTGCGGGGTAGGAAGCACGGGGGCCGTAGTCTCAGGTCGGTGCGCACTGTCCTGCTCGACCTCGACGGCACCCTGGTCGACTCCGCCCGCACGATCACCGAGCACCTCGCTGCCGCACTGGCAGAGGTCGGTTTCCCGGTGCCGCCCCCCGAGACGTTGCGCACGCTCGTCGGGCCACCGTTCGAGACGGCACTCCCCGACCTCGGCCTGACGGACGCGCAGACCTCCGCCGCCATCACCGCCTACCGGTCGTCCTACGACGCCGTGGCCGCCACGGTCACGCCGGTCTACCCCGGTGTGCCCGCCCTGCTCGAACGCCTGCGCGAGGCGGGCCTGCAGCTGGCCGTCGCCACGTCGAAGCCCGAGGAGCTGGCGCGCAAGATCGTCGCCGGCACCGGGCTCGCCGGGTTCCTCGAGGTCGTCGGCGGTGCCGACCACGTGGGCGGCCGGGTGGGCAAGTCCGCCGTCGTCGGCTCCGTGATCGAGCGGCTGGGCGTCGACCCGGCACGTCGGCCGGTGGTGATGGTCGGCGACCGCCACCACGACGTCGACGGCGCGGCCGAGCACGGCATCCCCACGATCGGGGTGTCGTGGGGGTACGCGGAGCCCGGCGAGCTGGACGGTGCCGCCCTGGTGGTCGCCGACCTGCACGAGCTGGCGCAGGTGCTGCGGGACGGAGCGGTCTGGTCCACCCGTCCCCCGGTGTGAGGGGACCGCACACATCTCGTGGCCACCGCGCACACGTCACGACATGGGTGCGGTGGCCATCCGGTGTGCGCGGTGGTGCTACTCCGGGCCCGGTGTCTGCACCCAGCCGTAGCTGCGGTTCACCGCACGGCCCCAGTTCTCGTGCTCGCGACGGCGCAGGCCCTCGTCCATCGCCGGTTCCCACGCGGCCGCGCGGTGCCAGTTGCTGCGCAGCACCTCCAGGTCGGACCAGTGCCCGACCGCGAGTCCCGCCGCGTACGCCGCTCCCAGCGAGACGGCCTCGGACACCAGTGGCCGCTCCACCGGCACGTCGAGGACGTCGGCGACGAACTGCATCAGCAGGTGGTTGGCCGTCATCCCGCCGTCGACCTTGAGCCGGGTGACCGGCACGCCGGAGTCGGCGTTCATCGCGTCGATCACCTCGCGCGTCTGCCACCCGGTGGCCTCGAGCACCGCCCTCGCGAGGTGGCCACGGTTGATGAACGACGTGAGCCCCACCATCACGCCACGCGCGTCCGGGTGCCAGCGCGGCGAGTACAGGCCAGAGAACGCGGGGACGATGTAGCAGCCCCCGTTGTCGGGCACGGAGTTCGCGAGCGTCTCGATCTGGGCGGCCGTGCCGATCATCCCGAGCGAGTCGCGGAACCACTGCACGAGCGACCCGGTCATCGCGATGGCGCCCTCCAGCGCGTAGACGGGCTTGTCGCCGAACAGATACCCGATGGTCGGGATCAGGCCGTGGGTCGACTCGGCCAGCCGGGGACCGGTGTTCATCAGCAGGAACGCGCCCGTGCCGTAGGTGCACTTGATCTCGCCGGGTGAGAAGCACACCTGCCCGACCAGGGCCGCCTGCTGGTCACCGAGCGCGCCTGCCACCGGAACGCCCGGCAGCACGGCGGTGCAGGTGCCGTAGACCTCGGCGTTGGGACGGATCTCGGGAAGCATCTGCCGGGGCACCGCGAGCACGTCGAGCAGCTTCTGCGACCACTCGAGCGTGCGGACGTCCATCAGCATCGTGCGGCTCGCGTTGGTGACGTCGCTGACGTGCCGGCCGCCGTCGGGGCCGCCGGTGAGCCACCAGATGAGCCAGCTCTCCATCGTGCCGAACAGCACGTCGCCCTTCTCCGCGCCGTCGCGGGCGCCGGGCACGTGGTCGAGCAGCCAGCGCAGCCGGGGGCCCGAGAAGTAGGTGGCGGGGGGTAACCCGCAGATGTCCTTGATCAGGCTCGCGTGCCCGTGCTCGACCAGACGGGCGACGATGCCGTCCGTGCGGGTGTCCTGCCAGGTGATGGCGCGTGCGAGCGGGGTGCCGGTGTGCCGGTTCCAGATCACGGTGGTCTCGCGCTGGTTCGCGATCCCGAGCCCGACGATGTTGTCCGGGGTGAGGCCTGCGTTGCGCAGCGCCGCCGGGACGACCCGCATGACGTTGCGCCAGATCTCGGCGGCGTCGTGCTCCACGAGACCGGGCCGTGGGTAGTGCTGGCGGTGTTCCCGCTGCGCGACGGCGAGCATGCGCCCCGAGCGGTTGAACAGCAGGCAGCGGGTGGATGTGGTGCCTTGGTCGATCGCGGCGACGACTCGCTCGGTCACGGCTCCTCCGCTCCGCGCGCCGGGACGGCGGCCGCCGAGGAGGACCGGCGTCCGGCGGAACTACTCGCGGTCCTCGCGGCCCGTGTCATCGTCCCTCCGTCAACGCGGCGGAGATCTCGCGCGCCGCACCCACCATCTGCTCGAGCATCCACGGCCGCAAGTCGCCGCCCAGCCCGAAGAGCTCCTCGACCGGCCCGACCACTCCGATGGCCGCAACCACAAGCCCGCCGCTGGCTCGCAGCGGTGCGGCCGCACCGCCTACTCCCGTCTCGTACTCGCCGGTGTCGCTCGCCCAGCCGCGGCGACGGGCGACCGCGAGGTGGGCATCCAGCGACGCCACAGTGGTGCACGTGCGTCCGGTCCACCGCTGGAGGTCGAGCTCCCGGGCCTGCGGCGTGGCCACCGGCGCGAACGCGAGCAGGCATTTGCCCAGCGCCGTGGCGTGCAGGGGGAACTCCTCCCCCGTCCGGATCCGCTGCGGCGACCCGTCCGGCCGGAAGACGTGGTGGACGAGCCGGACCGATCCCGAGGACACGACGCCCAGGTGCACGGCCTGGCCGGTGCTCCCAGCGAGTGAATCCGCCCAGTTCATGGCGCGGGCCCGCAGGTCGTGCAGGTCCCATCCACCGCTGTCGAGCTCGCGCAACGCCAGGCCGAGCTGGTAGCGGGCGGTCTCCAGGTCCTGCTCGACGAACCCGACCTCGCGCAGCGTCCGGACGATGCCGTGCGCGGTGGGGCGCGGGAGGTCGAGCGCCGCGGCAATCTCTTTCAGCCCGAGCGGCCGGTCCGTACTACCGAGCAGCCGCAGCACCGCCGCGGCCCGCTCGATGGACTGGATGAACCCCGGCACGGGCCGAGCGTACGGCGCGTCGACCAGGCGATCGACGCGCAGAAGAAGGGCTCCACACGATGGCGCGCCCTACGGCCGTCCGGGTGGGTGAGCTGTGCACCTTCTCGGAGGCATGTGATGTTCGTCCGAATGCGCGTTCGACGATGCCGAACGACCGCCGTTGACCGCAGGTCACACGCGTTTCTAGCGTGCGGGCACCGCCCGTCCGAGCGGTATCCCATCCAGGGAGGACTTCGATGACGAAGAACTCGTACATCGGGGAACTGGCGGCCGAGTTCTTCGGCACCATGATCCTCTTGTTGTTCGGCGCCGGTGTGGTGGCGCAGGTCGTGGCAGCCGGACTCGGAGACCACGACTCCATCGCCTGGGCCTGGGGGATCGGCGTGATCCTCGGCGTCTACGTGGCAGGTCGCCTCAGCGGTGGCCACATCAATCCGGCCGTGACGCTCGCGCTGGCCGCGTTCCAGGGTTTCCCCTGGCGCAAGGTCGTGCCCTACATCGTCGCGCAGACGGCGGGGGCGTTCGTCGCGGCGATCATCGTGCGGTTCAACTATGCCGACTGGATCGACAAGGTCGACCCAGGGCACACCTACAAGACGCAGATCATCTTCTCCACGCTTCCGGGTAACGGCGAGCCCGGCATCAGCATCACCACCGCCTTCTTCGACCAGATCATCGGTACCGCGATCCTGGTCTTCGTGGTCTTCGCGCTGGTCAACGCGCGGAACAACCCACCCCTGTCCAACCTCGTCCCGGTGGTCATCGGGCTCCTGGTTGTCGGGATCGGCATGGCGTGGGGCGCCAACGCGGGCTACGCGATCAACCCCGCCCGTGACTTCGGGCCCCGGCTCGCGTCGTACATCACGGGGTACGCCGGCGCTTGGACTGATCAGAACGGCACACCATATTGGTGGCTACCGATTGTGGCGCCGATAATCGGCGGGCTCATCGGTGGCGCGCTGTTCCAGCTCTGCATCAACCGTTTCATCGTTGCCGCAGACGCCGAACACGAGCCCACCCCGGTGGGCCGCGACGTCCCTCGCTAACAGAGCCCCACTAACACAAGCGGAGACAACTCATGGCCGAGTTCGTCGGAGCCCTGGATCAGGGCACAACCAGCACCCGCTTCATGATCTTCGATCACTCGGGCAACGAGGTGGGGCGCCACCAGCTCGAGCACGAGCAGATCCTGCCGCAGGCCGGCTGGGTGGAACACAACCCCGTCGAGATCTGGGAGCGGACGTCATCCGTGCTCCAGACCGCGCTCGTCAAGACCGGGCTCAAGGCTTCGGACCTCGTGGCGTTGGGCCTCACCAACCAGCGCGAGACCTCCGTCGTGTGGGACAAGCGGACCGGGCGCCCGCTCTACAACGCGATCGTCTGGCAGGACACCCGCACCGACCGCATCGCCTCCGCCCTCGAACGTGAGGGCAAGGGCGATGTGATCCGGCAGAAGGCCGGTCTCCCGCCCGCCACGTACTTCTCCGGCGGGAAGATCCAGTGGATCCTGGAGAACGTCGACGGCGCCCGGGAGGCCGCCGAGAGAGGCGACGCGATCTTCGGCAACACCGACACCTGGGTCCTGTGGAACCTCACGGGCGGCAAGGACGGCGGTGTCCACGTCACCGACCCGACGAACGCCAGCCGCACGATGCTCATGAACCTCGAGACGCTCGACTGGGACGACGAGCTGCTCGGCTTCTTCGGCATCCCGCGGTCGATGCTGCCCGAGATCAAGCCGAGCTCGTGCCCGGAGTGCTACGGCACCACCATGCTGAGGGGGCCGCTGAGCGGCGAGGTCATGATCACCGGTGACCTCGGTGACCAGCAGGCCGCCACCGTGGGTCAGGTGTGCTTTGCGCCCGGCGAGGCGAAGAACACCTACGGCACCGGCAACTTCATGCTGCTCAACACGGGCACCGAGCTGGTGCGCTCGAAGGCGGGGCTGCTCACCACCGTCTGCTACCAGTTCAACGATGATCGTCCGGTGTACGCGCTGGAGGGCTCGATCGCCGTCACGGGGTCGGCCGTGCAGTGGCTGCGCGACCAGCTCGGCATCATCTCGGGCGCCGCGGAGAGCGAGGCGCTGGCCCGGCAGGTGGAGGACAACGGCGGCGTGTACTTCGTGCCCGCGTTCTCCGGCCTGTTCGCCCCGTACTGGCGCTCGGACGCCCGCGGCGCGATCGTCGGGCTCTCGCGCTACAACACCAACGCCCACCTGGCCAGGGCCACGCTCGAGGCCATCTGCTATCAGAGCCGCGACGTGGCCGAGGCGATGGAGAAGGACTCCGGCGTGACGCTGGACGTGCTCAAGGTGGACGGCGGCGTCACCGCCAACGAGCTGTGCATGCAGATCCAGGCCGACGTGCTCGGCGTGCCGGTGAGCCGGCCCGTCGTCGCGGAGACCACGGCTCTGGGCGCGGCCTACGCGGCAGGCCTCGCGGTCGGGTTCTGGAAGAACACCGACGAGCTGCGCTCCAACTGGAACGAGTCGAAGCGCTGGCAGCCCCAGTGGAGCGACGAGCAGCGTGCGGCCGGGTACGAGCGCTGGAAGAAGGCGGTGACCAGGACTCTGGACTGGGTGGACGTCGACTGAGCACTACCCGGCCCGGAACCGGGCCATCACGATGAGAGGAATCAGCCATGAGATCGGTTGCGCTCTCTCCGCAGGCCCGTGAGGCTGCGCTGGAGGCAATGGGCTCGACCGAACTCGACGTGCTGGTCGTCGGGGGCGGTGTCGTGGGCAGCGGGTCCGCCCTCGACGCCGCCACCCGCGGCCTCAGCGTCGGGCTCGTCGAGGCCCGCGACTTCGCGTCGGGCACGTCCAGCAGGTCGAGCAAGCTCATCCACGGTGGGCTGCGCTATCTCGAGATGCTGGATTTCCGTCTCGTCGCCGAGGCGCTTCAGGAGCGGGGCCTGCTCATCGAGAAGCTGGCTCCGCACCTGGTCCGGCCGGTGCCGTTCATCTACCCGCTGAAGCACCCCGTGTGGGAACGCGCCTACGCCGGCGCGGGTGTGGCGCTCTACGACACGCTGGGGCTGCTGTCCGGCCGGCCCCGGGGTGTGCCGCACCACCGGCACCTGACGCGGCGGGGCGCCCGCCGCGTGTTCCCGTCGCTGCGCAAGGACGCCCTGGTGGGTGCCCTGGAGTACTACGACGCGCAGGTCGACGACGCCCGCCACACCATGTTCGTCGCGCGCACCGCTGCGGCCTACGGCGCGCACGTGGCGTCCAGGGCACGGGTGATCGGGCTCCTGCGCGAGGGTGAGCGGGTCACCGGGGCGGAGGTGCACGATCTCGAGTCCGGCCGCACGTTCAGCGTGCGCGCACGTCAGGTCGTCAACGCCACCGGGGTGTGGACCGACGAGACCCAGAGCCTCGCCGGTGAGCGCGGGCAGTTCCACGTCCGGGCGAGCAAGGGCATCCATCTCGTCGTCCCGCACGACCGGATCCGCGGTGACGCGGGCCTGATCCTGCGCACCGAGAAGTCGGTGCTGTTCGTCATCCCGTGGGGGCGGCACTGGATCATCGGCACCACCGACACCGACTGGACCCTCGGGCTGGCCCATCCGGCCGCGAGCGCGGCGGACATCGACTACCTGCTCGAACACGTCAACACGGTGCTCGAGGAACCGCTCAGCCACGCCGACGTGGAGGGCGTGTACGCCGGGCTGCGGCCGCTGCTGTCGGGCGAGTCGGAGTCGACGTCGAAGCTCTCGCGCGAGCACGCCGTCTCGCATGCCGTGCCGGGCCTGGTGGTGGTGGCGGGCGGCAAGTACACCACCTACCGCGTCATGGCCAAGGACGCCGTCGACGCCGCGGTGCACGGGCTCTACACCAAGGTGCCGCCGTCGGTCACCGAGGACGTCCCGCTGCTGGGCGCCGAGGGCTTCGCCGCGCTGAAGAACTCCTCGCACCTCCTGGCCGAGCAGTACGGGGTGCACGAAGCTCGTATCCAGCACCTGCTCAGGCGATACGGGTCGCTGATCCACGAGGTGCTCGACCTCGTCGCACAGGACCCGGCGCTGGGCGAGCCGCTGACCGGGGCACCCGACCACCTGCGTGCGGAGATCGTCTACGCGGCCTCGCACGAGGGCGCCCGGCACCTGGACGACGTGCTCGCTCGCCGCACCCGGATCTCGATCGAGACCTTCGACCGGGGACTCGGGTCCGTCGAAGAGGCCGCCCGGCTCGTCGCGCCGGTCCTCGGGTGGAGCCAGGAGCAGATCGATCGAGAGGTCGAGCACTACCGCAAGCGCGTCGAGGCCGAGCGGGAGAGCCAGAAGATGCCCGACGACGAGACGGCCGACGCCGCCCGGATGGGCGCACCGGAGGTCGTGCCGGTGCGGTGACCAGCCTGCCGCCCTCGTCCGCGCGGGTGGCGGCAGGCAGCGGTGACGGACTCGCCCGCGAGCCGACGTCCCCCCGACTCGGGGGCGAGTCCGTCTGCCCACCGGCGACCCCGCTCTCCGCGGTCAGTCCGTGAGCGCGGCGTCCCCTCGAACCCAGCGTCGGAGCAGCTCCTTGCGCACCTTGCCGTTGTCGTTGCGGGGCAGCGCCTCGACGAGCGCCAGGCGGGAGGGCAGGTACCACTCCGTCATGCCCTGGTCGCTGAGGTACGTGCGCAGCTCGTCGAGGGTGACCGCGGGCGAGGTCGCCGGGACGACGACGGCACAGGCCAGTTCGCCGGCGTCGTCATCGGGGTAGCCGACCAGCGCGACGTCCGTGACGCCTGGATGGCCGAGCAGCCCGGACTCGACGTCGTGGGCGGGGATCATGAACAACCCGCCGATCCGGTCGGCGGCGCGGCCCATCAGCTTGAACCCACCGCGTCCGTCGGGAACGGCGAGGTCTCCGGTGTCGTACCAGCCGTCGTTCTGATCGGCGATGAGCACGACCTTGCCGGTGTCGCGGCCCACGGTTGCCAGGCGTACGCCACCGCCTCGGACGAAGGCGCGGCCGGGTCGGTCGCGGGTGATCTCGGCGTCCGACCGTAGGTCGATCTCCACGGCTCTGGCGGGGCGCCCATCGCTGCGCGCGGCCCATTCCGGCGGGTCGTCCTCGCGGGTCAGCGTGAGGAGCCCGACCTCGGTCATGCCCCAGCCCGCCCGCAACTGCACCCCGAACACCCGCGGGATCTCCGGGACGAGCGGCCGCGGAATGGCGGTGCCGGCACAGACGAGCGTGCGAATCGCGGGCAGCCGCTGCGGTCGGCCGTTCCGGGCCGCGATCAGATCTCGGAAGAAGGTCGGCCCGGCATACATGATCGTGGTGCCGGTTTCGGCGAGCATTGCGGCAGCCCGCTCGCCGGACCAGGAGTCGAGCAGGACTCTGCACGCCCCGTTCAGCAGGGAGAGCAGGGTGCTGCGATACGCGAGGGTGTGCATCAGCGCATGCGGCGTGAAGATCACGTCCCGAGGCCCGACTCCCAGCTCTCCGAGACCTGACGTGCCGGCGTGCAGGGTGTTCTCGCTGTGGAGCGCGCCTTTGGGTTCGCCGGAGGTGCCCGACGTGAAGAAGAGCACGGCGACACGGTCCGGATCCTCGACCGCGTCGTCCAGAGCGACCGGATGGCGCTGCTCCCATGGGGTGTTCTCGAAGAACGAGCCGAACTCGGTCTCATCGTCGTCCGCCTTGCCGATCACCACCCGGTGACGCAGCTCAGGCAGCCGCGGAGCCATCTCGCGCAGTGCCGCGGCGTGGTCGAAACCCGCCCACTCGTCGACCGTGATGCAGACGTTCGCGCCCACTCGAGCCAGCACCCGCTCCAGCTCGCGCGGCCGGATCGTGGTCATGACCGGTGCCAGCACCGCCCGCAGCCGCGTGGCCGCCAGCAGAAGCGCAGCCGCTTGCCACCAGTTCGGCAGCTGGAACGCCACCACCCGGCCCGGCCGCACGCCCAGTTCGTAGAGCGCTCCGGCGAACCGCTCCACGTAGTGGGCGAAGCCGGCGTAGTCGAGCTCGACGGAGCCCATCTCCGAGGCCGTGGCGCCGGCTCGGTAGGCCCTGACCGCAACAGCGTCGGGCGACTCGCGGCGCCAGCGACGCAGATCGTCGATCGGGCCAGAGTCGCGCCACACCCCGGCGGCTCGGTACTCCTGCGCGGCAGCATCGGATGGGCGAATCAGAAAAACAGACACTTCAGAGCCCCCTCTATCCGAGATCGTCAACCGAACAAGCGGGCAAATTGAATGGGCACCTTTGCCCTGGCCCGCTTTCAGAATTCGGGTCGGACGATCTCGGCGAGGAGACACTCCCGCTGCTATAAGCACCACTGCGCACGGGACCGACAGGGAGGGATCAGGAGGAGCCAAGCGGGAACGTCACGCCCGTCAGCTTCTCCGAGAGTGTCCAGAGATCGCGGGCGAGGTCGGGGTCGGCAGCCTCCGGCGACCTCCCGACGAGGGTCGGGCGCCCGCGCATCTCGTTGAAGCCGTCCGGTCCGACATAGCTGGCACCGGGGAGATCCCGGGTGGCGGCGAAGAGGGTGGGCGCCGCGCCGGCCTCGGTGCTCTGCCGCACGACAGTGCCGACGGCCTTCGCGACGACCACCAGGGCAGCGGGTAGGTCGCGGCCGAGGTTCGACGCCGCCATGCCGGGATGCGCCGCGAGCGCGCGGACGGAAGACCCGCAGGCGACGAGGCGCCGCTGCAGTTCGAGCGTGAACAGCAGGTTGGCGAGCTTCGACTGACCGTAGGAGGCGAAGAGCCGGTACGGCCGCGACTCCCAGTTGAGGTCGGCCAGGTCGATACCGCCGTACCGGTGCGCGTTCGACGCGACCGTGACCACGCGGTCCGTGATGTGCTGCAGCAACAGGTTCGTCAACGCGAAGTGGCCGAAGTGGTTGGTGCCCATCTGCAGTTCGAACCCGTCGGCCGTGACGCGGCGCTTCGGTAGGTTCCCGACCCCGGCGTTGTTGATCAGCACGTCGAGGTCGCCGTCCCAGGACTCGGCGAACCGCCGCACGGAGCCGAGGTCGGCCAGGTCCAGGGCGCGGACCTCGGTGGAGCCGCCCAGCTCCGCCGCGACACGTTCGCCCGCGGTGACGTCACGAACGGCCAGCACGACCCGGGCACCGCCCCTGGCGAGCGCTCGGGCGGCGGCGAGGCCGAGCCCGCTGCTCGCTCCCGTGACCACGAACCGGCGACCAGCAATCCGGGCAGCATCCGCTGCGGGAGTACTCATGGCCGTCAAAGTAGGCAGCGGATACATTGTTGTCAACGACTACATCGAGGTACCCTGCCGACATGCCCCCGGCACGTACCGCGTACCACCACGGCAACCTCCGTGAGGCGTTGCTGAAATGTGCCGAGCAGATGCTGGAACGCACCGGGGTGGGCGAGGTGTCACTCCGCGAGGTGGCCCGGCAGGCGGGAGTCAGCCACGGCGCCCCACGCCGCCACTTCCCCGACAAACAGGCCTTGCTCGATGCCCTCGCAGAGAATGGCTTCGAACGGCTGGGGCGCGAACTGGACGCGGCGGTGCAGGATGCGGACGGACCGTTCACGGTCCGGCTCACCGCTTTCGCACGGGCCTGGGTGAACTTCGCCTCTCGCCATCCGGCGCTGCTCGACATGATGTTCGCGAGCAAGAACCGGCCTCAGGCCGATTCGCTGCGGCGCGCCGCCGATCGGGCCTTCGCGGCGTCGTCGGCCATGATCCGCGAGGCGCAGGCCCGCCGCGACATCGTCGACCTCGACAACGATCAGGCGGCCACCGCGATCCTCGCCACCGTGCAGGGTCTCACCGCGCTGATCGTCAGCGGGATGCTCCCCGACCGGCCACCGGACCTCCTGATCGCCGACACGATCGAGACGCTCGTCCACGGGCTCCGGCCCCGGAGCTAGCACGATCGCGTGCGCTGGATCCGTACGCCTCGCTGAGCCCCGATGGCCACCGAACCGTCGTCGGCTGTTTCTGACGCGAGCGGGCAACCAGTTCGAGTGACCGGCGGGCGCGACGGCGCCCCATCCGAGAACGGGCTACTCCTCGTCCCACACGGCCAGCAAGCTCACCAGCACGAACACCTGCACGGACAAGGGCAGGCCGGGAAGGTCGGCCTCCGCCTCACCCCGCCAGGTGCTGACGCGCCGCACCGACCCGGCCACGGCGTCGTCCTGGATCAGCACGTGTTCGCTGCGGATAAGCGACTGGCGTTCGAAGGAGTACGTGTGGCCGCCGGTCTCGAGCGTCCACTCGGCCCGGCCCACGGCGTCGGCCATCGCGAGGAGCTCGCCCGACTCGTCGAGCAGCCGGTAACGGCGCCACGACCAGCCGCCGCGTGCCACGTCGTAGCGACGGCCTTCGAGCACGAAGGAACCGCCGCCGAAGAACGCGGACGGCTTCCACGTGCACAGCGTCGTGCCATCACGGGCGATCTCGTAACGGGTGCTCAGCAGGCCCATCCGCGACGCACGCAGCACAGCCAAACCCCACCACGCCTCGGCACAGCTCCGCCATCCCCCGGGAGCAGCCCGTCTGCGACCGCGGCCACATGCGGGGGTTAGCGTTGCCATGTGAGCGACCTGATCACCATCGACCACATCACGGCAGCGGCCGAACGCATCGCGGGGCACGTGTTGCGCACCCCCACAGTCGCCAGCCCGGGCCTCACCGCACACTTCGGGGTGCCCGTCACGCTCAAGCTGGAGCTGCTGCAGCGCTCCGGCTCGTTCAAGCCACGCGGCGCGTTCAACAAGCTGCTCGGCCTCACCCCCGCCGAGCTCGCGGCAGGCGCAGTGGCGGTCAGCGGCGGCAACCACGGGATCGCGCTGGCCGACGTCGCCGGTTCGCTGGACGTCGCCGCCACCGTCGTGATGCCGGAGTCGGCGCCGCAGCGGTCGATCGCGGCCTGCCGGGCCGCAGGCGCCACCGTGCGCCTCACGCCGGACATGGGGAGCGCCTTCGCCCTGCTCGACGAGCTCGTGGCGGGCGGGCTCACGCTCGTGCACCCCTTCGACGACCCGATCGTGATGGCCGGCCAGGGCACCGTCGGCGCCGAGTTCGCCGCCGACGCACCTGACGTCACCGACGTGCTGGTCAGCATCGGGGGCGGCGGCCTGATCTCGGGGGTGGCCACCGCCATGCGGGACCTCCTGCCCGGCGTGCGCATCTGGGGCGTCGAGACCGAGGGAGCGGACGCGATGGCGCGCGCGCTCAAGGGCGGGTCGCCCGTGGGCATCACACCGACCTCGATCGCCAGCACGCTCTGCGCGCCGCACGTGTCGCAGCTGACCCTCGACCACGTCCGCACCCTCGTCGAGGACGTCCTCGTCGTGCCGGATGCCGACGCCGTCGCGGGCGCCCTCACCCTCGCCGAGGAGGCGAAGGTGTGGGCCGAGCCCGCTGCGGGCTGCCTCGTGGCCGCCGCCACCCAGGTGCTCGACCGTGTCGGCCCGGACGCCCGCCTCGGCCTGGTGATCTGCGGTGGCAACGTCACCACGGCGGACGTGGCCGGCTGGGTGGAGCGGTTCGCGGTCGGTCCGCTCCCCCGTCGCCCCGCTCCCGCCACGCACTGAGCTGCGTGGAAGCCCCGCGGGGCGTCCGGCGTTCCACGGCTGTGCGTAGCGACGTCGTGGTGATCGGAGCCGGTCAGGCGGGGTTGTCCGCGGCGTACGGCCTGCGCCGGGCCGGGCTCGAGCCGGGTGCAGGCTTCGTCGTGCTCGACGGCGAGGACGGCCCCGGCGGCGCGTGGCGGCACCGCTGGCCGACGTTGCGGATCGACAAGGTCCACGGCATCAAGGACCTGCCGGGACTGCCGTTCGCACCCGCCGACCCGTCGCGGCCTGCGGCCGAGGTAGTGCCCGCGTATTTCGCCGCGTACGAGCGCGAGTTCGACCTGCAGGTGCGCCGCCCTGTGCACGTCGCGGCCGTTCGCGACCGTGCGCCCGAACTGCTCGTCGAGACCGACGCCGGCACATGGACGACCCGTGCCCTGATCAACGCCACCGGCACGTGGACCCGCCCCTTCCGCCCCCGCTACCCCGGGCAGGACACCTTCCGCGGCCGTCAGCTGCACACGGCCGACTACCGCGGGCCGGAGGAGTTCGCCGGGCTGCGGGTGGTGGTGGTCGGCGGCGGGACGTCCGCCGTCCAACTGCTCATGGAGATCGCCACGGTCGCCGCGGCCACCACATGGGTGACGCGTCGGCCGCCGGAGTTCCGGGACGCGCCCTTCGACGAGGACGCGGGACGCACCGCGGTGGCCCGCGTCGAGGAGCGGGTCCGAGCGGGCCTGCCACCGCAGAGCGTCGTCGGCGTGACCGGGTTGATGCTCACCCCGCAGGTGCGCGCGGCCCAGGAGTCGGGCGTACTCCACCGGCTGCCGATGTTCGAGCGGATCACCTCCGACGGGGTGAGCTGGGCCGACGGCACCACCGCGGCGGCCGACGTGATCCTCTGGGCCACCGGCTGGCGGGCCGCGCTGGGGCACCTCGCTCCACTGGGGCTGCGCGGGCCGGGCGGAGGGATCGCGGTGGACGGCACCCGGGTCCGCTCCGACCCGCGCATCCATCTCGTGGGCTACGGCCCGAGCGCGAGCACGATCGGCGCCAACAGGGCCGGGCGGGCGGCAGCGCACGAGGTGGTGTCGTTGCTGCGGGAGCCCCTCAGCGCGTGATTCCGGTGTGCCCCAGCGAATAGCGACCGGGCTGGGGCCACACGCACAGCCCGTGTGGCCCGTGCCCCACGCGGAACGTGTGGATCAGGCGTCCGTCGGTGGTGTCGATGACGTAGACGGCGCGGTCGTAGCGGCCCGAGAGCCACAACTGCCGGCCGTCCGGGGTCACGTTGCCCATGTCGGGGCTGCCACCGGGGATCCACCACTTCGTGATCGGGGCGCCCGTGTAGGCGTCGAGCACGCTGATGCTGCCCTCGTGGCGGTTGGTGACGAACATCCGCTGCGCGTCGCGGGAGAGGTAGAGCCCGTGCGCGCCGTGCCCGGTGGGGATCTCGCGAAGCACCTTGGTGGCCGCGCCGTCGAGCACCCAGAGCCCGTTCTGCTCGCTGTCGGCGACGTAGAACACCGAGCCGTCCGGGGCGAGCTTGACGTCCTGCGGGCCCATCGTCGTGTTCCGCACGGGCATGTCGATCATGCGGAGCAAGCGGCGCGACGCCACGTCGACCACCGCGACCCGCCCGGCGAACTCGCAGCTGAACACGGCCGTGCGCCCGTCGGCGGTGAAGTCCGCGTGGTCGATGCCGGCGCAGTCGGGGGTGGGCAGGTCGCCTTGCTCCTGCCAGGTGTGCGGGTCGTAGAAGACCAGCCGCTTCTGGGCCTCGGCCACGGAGATCGCCGTCCGGCCGTCCGGGGTGAAGTACATGTTGTACGGGTCCTGCACCGGGATGTTCGGTCCGGGCTCGCCCGTCCTCGGGTCGAACGGCGTCATCTTGTTCGTGATGTCGTCGGTCGCGTAGAGCGTCTTCATGTCGTAGGACGGCACCACGTGCTGCAACTCGCCGCCCAGCTCGTACCTCGCCACGACGGCGAGGCGGGCGGGGTCGATCACCCAGACGTCGCCGCTCTTCGTGTGCGGCACGTACACCAAGGGCTTCGCCGCCTTCGCCGCGTCGGTGAACATCGTCGGCCCGGTGGCGGAGTAGATGTTGCGCGGGTCGAGCACCGGCGGCATCCCGGGTAGCCCGTCGACCACGGGAGCCGGGGCGGGCCCGGCCGGCGCGGCGGCCCCCGGCGCGCCCGCAAGCGGTGGCGCGACATGCGGCACGCCGGCGCAGGACGTGATGGCCACCACGACGGCCGGCAGCAGTGCGGCGAACCGCCTGCGACACAGCCTGCGAGCGTGCCCGCCAACCGCGCTGGGCGCGAACCCGCACCGTCGCGTGTCGTCGTCGCTCCCCATCCGCCGGACGATACGAGCCCGTGACCAGGCTTTTCCATCGCTGAGACGGCCCAGTGGGCAGAGCGGTCGCGTTCGTCACGATCTCCCGCACGCCGTCCGGGTGACGGGTTTCAGGATCGTCGGGATTCTGCGTTCGCGAGCCAGTCCTGGAACTCGGTGGCGACGATGCGCTGGTCATGGGTGTCGGCGGCGGCCGGAGAACAGAGCCAGCGCACCGGTTCGGCCATGACGTCGGCGGACAGCAGGTGCGCCGCGCCGGCCACCACGCCGTCCGTCATGCCGGTCGCGGTGCCGCCCCCGGGAAGGAGAATGTTCACCCGGACAGAGGTGTCGGCGAGATCGGCGGCCATGACCCGGGACAACGCCTCCGAGCCCGCCCGAGAAGGCCCGTACGGCACGAACCCGGCCCTCGTCATCGTCGCGTAGTTCACGCTGACGTTGATGATCCGGCCACCGGGAGCCGCCAGAAGGTCGGGCACCACGGCGGAGGCGACGAGGAAGTAACCGGTGAGGTTGGTGTCCACCACGTCGCGGAACCCCGCCTCCGGCACCTGCCAGAACGGCCGGCGCTCCACCATGAAGCGCGGGTTCACCGTGCGCATGCCGATACCGGCGTTGTTGACCAGCACGTCCAGGCCACCGAGCAGGTCGATCGTGCGGTCGCGCCCGGCACGCACCGACGCGCTGTCACGAACGTCCATCCCGATGCCGTGCACCTCGCCCGGCAGCGTCGCGGCAACCTCCGCGGCACGCTCGGCGGCGCGGCCGGTGATGACGATCCGGTGCCCGTCCTCGACGAGTGCGCGGGCCATGGCCAGCCCCAGCCCGCTCGTTCCTCCCGTGATCAGGATCCGCATGCCGCCCAGTCTCCTCCGGCACCTGGTGCCCGACCGGGATCGGGCCGCCGGAGCGGAATACAAATAGCAGATTCGGCCCAGAAATTACCATTCTTCCTCGTCGGCGGTGATCAGCTTTGGTTTCTCGCCGCAATTGCGGAACATTGAGTTGGGGGTTCCACGGCGGGGCGCTGTGGCAGGAACGAGCCGGAGGATCTGATGCGGTCGTGGCGTGTGGTGGGTGTGCTGGCGGTGGCCGGACTTGCGCTCGCGGGGTGTACGGGCTCAGGCACGAACACGGCAGCCCCGGCTGCGAACCGCGGGCCCGTGCACGTCCTCTACGCGGGTTCCCTGGTGAACGTGATGGAGCGAGAGATCGGACCGAAGTTCGCGGCGGCCAGCGGCTTCCAGTACCAGGGGGAAGGCGGCGGCTCCGACGCGCTGGCGAACGAGATCAAGGGCAAGGTCAAGCAGGCCGACGTCTTCATCAGCGCCAGCCCCGCCACCAACTCGACCCTGGAGGGCGCCGCCAACGGCAACGAGGTGTCGTGGTTCGCCACGTTCGCGTCCTCGCCGCTGGTGATCGGCTACAACCCGAACAGCAAGTTCGCCGCCGACCTGAAGTCCAAGCCGTGGCAGCAGGTGCTCGCCGAGCCGGGCTTCCGCGTGGGCCGCACCGATCCCACCACCGACCCGAAGGGGAAGCTGGCGGTGCAGGCGCTCGACCAGAACGGCCTCTCGAAGCTGGCCTCGGACCAGGCGGAGGTGTTCCCGGAGACCGAGCTGGTCGGGCGGTTGCAGTCCGGTCAGCTCGACGCCGGGTTCTTCTACTCCGCCGAGGCGACGCCCGACAAGATCCCGACGATCGCCGTGCCCCCGGGATCGTTGGCAGCGAACTACACGGTCACCGTGCTCGACAACGCACCCGACCAGGCCGGTGCAGTGGCCTTCGTCAACTATCTGCTCGGCCACGACGGCACCTCGGTGCTGACGGCCAACGGATTCCGGCTGACGTCGCCGCCGAAGGTCTCCGGCGCGGCGAACGCGGTTCCCGCGGCGCTGCACCCGCAGATTCCCGCTTCATGAGTTGCTCACAGCGACGGCCGGCCCATCAGCCCGATCGGCCGGCATCGGCCAGACGACGATCCGTTCCGGAGGGAGTCGCACGCGGCAGCGCGCGCCGGTCGTCGCCGCCTCGTCGTCCGTGCTGACGGCAGTGAGCTCGCAGCCCCCGTCCAGCACGACCAGTAGCTCGGCGACGGCGCCCATGTGGACCACGTCGATGATCGTTGCGCCGTGCTCGCCGGCGCCGGGGGGCTCCGAGTCGAGCTCGACGTGTTCCGGGCGGACGCACCACTCCACGTCGGTCCCGGCTGGAACGCCGACCGCTCCCGTGGCGATCGCCGTTCCCGCCGACTCGAGCGTTCCGGCGTCACACATGCGGCCCGCGTGCAGGTTGCGGATGCCCAGCAGACGCGCGACGGCCGGGCCTGCCGGGTGGGCGAAGACCTCCGGCTGGCAGCCGCTCTGCAGGAGCGCTCCGTCGGCCACCAGCAGTACCTCGTCGGCGAGCAAAGCCGCCTCCTCGGGATCGTGGGTGACGAGCACCGTGGTCACCGCGGTGTCGCGCTGAACGCGCCGCAGCTCGCGACGGAGCTCGTCACGCACCGGCGTGTCGAGCCCGGTGAAGGGCTCGTCGAGCAGCAGCAACCGGGGCTGGCGGGCGAGCGCCCTGGCCAGCGCCACCCGGCGGCGCTGCCCGCCCGACAGCTGGTGGGGCAGCCGGTCCTCGAGACCGTCGAGATGCAGGCGGGTGAGCCAGTGGGCGGCGACGGCAGGGTCGGTGCCGACCCCGAAGGTGATCTGGCTCCACACCGGCAGATGCGGGAGCAGGCAGGAGTCCTGCGGCACGTAACCCACGTCGCGGCGCTCGGGGTCGAGCCCGGTGAGCGCGTGGCCCCCGAGATGCACCGCTCCCTCGCGCAGCGGCGCGAGTCCGGCGAGCAGCTTCAGCATCAGTGACTTCCCCGCCCCGGACGGACCGAGCACTGCCAGGTGGCTGCTGAGCGCGGAGTGGCCCACCCGCAGATGGAACCCGCCCAGCCGGGCGTCGAGGTCGAAGCCGAGCCGCTCGGGAGGGCGGGCGGCCGGGGCGCGCGGCGGCGGTGGCGCCACCCGCGCGTGCCGTCCGCCGTACCGGCGTCCAGCGGCCCCGCTCAGAGCAAGCACCACCACGGCAGCGAGTAACGCCGCGGCCACGGGGATCAACGTGGTGTCCACCCCGGAGCTGCCGAACTCCACGTAGGTGAAGACCGGCAGCGAGTACGGGTGGTAGGCGAGCACGACGGTGGCCCCGAACTCCCCGAAAGCGCGCAGCCAGGCCAGGAGCAGGCCCGCCCGGATCCCGGCCCAGGCCCCCGGGAGGGCGACCCGTGCGAACCGCGACCAGCGCCCGTGCCCCAGGGTCGCGGCGACGTCGGCGAGCTCGGGATCCAACGCCGCGAACGCCGACCGCGCAGCGATGATCAGGAAGGGCGCAGCCACGAAGACCTGGGCCAGCACCACCCCGGTCAGGTCATCGGTCAGCCCGCCGCCGAACAGCCCCCCGAGCGCCGTGTAGGGACCGATCACGTACACCAGCAGCAGCCCGCTGACCAGCGGCGGAAGGGCCAGCGGCAGCTGCACCGCCACGCCGAGCAGCTCGGCGGCACGCCCGCGCGCCCGCGCCAGCAGGTAGCCCAGCGGTATGCCGCCGACAGCGATGACGACCGTGGCGACCGTGGCCGTGACCACCGAGACCCCCAGCGCATCGCCGATGCCCGGCACCGTGAGCTGGTCAGCCGGCGCTTCCGCCAGCCGCACGAGGAACGCACCGATCGGGACCAGCAGGTAGGCCACCAACAGCGCCGCGAGCCACGGCAGCGGCGTCCCCAACGTGACGTCGCAGCGTGTGGTGCGTGCTCGCAGCACGCCTGCACGCTGCGAGGCTGCCCCACGCGCTGCGAAGTGCGCCAAGAACCACCGCGACGCCAAGATGCCCGGGGTCAGGCGTCGGTTCTCACCTCGGTGCCGTCCTGGGCCCACCGGGTGTGGAACGAGCCCTCCGCGTCGATCCGGCGGTAGGTGTGGGCGCCGAAGTAGTCGCGCAGACCCTGGATGAGGTTCGCCGGGCCGCGCTCGCGGCGGTAGCCGTCGTAGTAGGACAGCGACGACGAGAACGCCGGGATCGCCACGCCCTGCTCCGTCGCCGTGACCACCACCCGTCGCCACGCGTCCTGCGCGTTGGCCACGGCCTCGGTGAAGTAGGGCACCATCAGCAGGTTCTCGATGTCCTCGTGCTCGGCGTACGCCTCGCGGATCCGGTTGAGGAACCGGGCGCGGATGATGCAGCCGCCCCGCCAGATGGTGGCCATGGCGCCGAGGTCGAGGTTCCAGTCGTTGGCCTGCGACGCGGCCCGCATCTGCGCGAAGCCCTGTGCGTACGCCACGACCTTGCTCGCGTAGAGGGCCAGGCGGATGTCCTCCACGAGGTCGGTGCGGTTCTCCCCCGCGCCGGGGACGGGCCCGGCCAGCGTGCCGGCTGCCGCCTTGCGCTCCTGGCGCAGCGAGGAGAGCGTGCGCGCGAACACGGCCTCGGTGATGCCGGTGAGCGGGACCCCGAGCTCCAGAGCGTCCTGCGACGTCCAGCGTCCGGTGCCCTTCTGCTCGGCCTGGTCGACGATGGCATCGACCAGCGGGCCTCCGGTGCGTGCGTCGGTCTTCTGGAGGACCTCGCCGGTGATCTCGATCAGGTACGACTCGAGGTCGCCCGCGTTCCACTCCTCGAAGATCTTGCCGATCGCCGGGGCGTCGAGCCCTGCCACGTGCGTGAGCAGGTCGTACGCCTCGGCGATGAGCTGGATGTCGGCGTACTCGATGCCGTTGTGCACCATCTTCACGTAGTGGCCCGCGCCGTCCGGGCCGACGTGCACGCAGCACGGCGTTCCGTCGACGACGGCGGCGATGCCCGTGAAGATGTCCTCGACCTCGGCATATGCCGACGGGTCTCCCCCGGGCATGATGCTGGGCCCGAGCAGCGCGCCCTCCTCGCCGCCGGACACCCCGACGCCCATGAAACGCAGCCCGCGCTCTGCACAGGCGTCGGTGCGCCGCTTCGTGTCGGGGAAGTGCGAGTTGCCGGCGTCGATGATGATGTCGCCCTCGTCGAGGAGCGGGGAGAGTTCCTCGATCACCGCGTCGACGGGCGCCCCGGCCTTGACCATCACGATGATCCGGCGCGGCCGCTCCAGCGCGGCGACGAAGTCCTCCATGCTCTCCGCAGCCGTGAACGCGCCCTCGTCCCCGTACGCCTCCATGAACTCACGCGTGCGTGCCGGCGTCCGGTTGTGCACGGCCACGGGGGTGCCTCGCCGGGCGATGTTGCGGGCGAGGTTCGCCCCCATCACCGCCAGCCCGGTGACTCCGATACGGCTCTTTGCGTCTGCCACGGTCATCGCTCTCCCTCACCTCGGCCCCGGCGACGTTACCCGCGGAGCACATCGCTCAGCTCGTCGCCCGCCTCACGCCGACCCCGCCGGACGCCCGGGAATTCCGCGGGCGGCCGGCGGGGCGGCAGGACGTCAGAACTTCGCGGCGGCCGGCACGACCTCGCGCCCGAGGAGCTCCAACGGCGTGATCTCCCACATGCCGGGCACGTAGCCGTGCACCTCGGCGACGCCCAGCGCTGCCAGCTGCTCCAGGCGCCCGATGATCGTGTCGATCTTCTCGCCCTTCTCGCCGGGGTCGAGGCGCATCATGACGGTCTTCTCGATCTCGTCGTACGGACGGCCGACCGTCTCGCAGTGCCCGCGCAGCACGTCCAGCTTGTGCTCCAGCTCGGGCCCGTCGAACAGGTTGCAGGCCTGCGCGTACTGCGCGACGAGCCGCAGCGTCTTCTTCTCCCCGCCACCGCCGATCAGGATCGGCGGGTGCGGCCGGCTCAGCGGCTGCGGGACGTTCAGCGTCCGCGCGAGCCGGTAGTGCTTCCCCTGGTAGGGGCCGTCCTCGGCCCCCCACATCTGCAGGCAGATCTGCAGGCTCTCTTCCAGTCGCTCGAACCGCTCGGCGGTGGGCGGGAACAGCAGCCCGAGCCCGTTCGCCTCCTCCTCGTTCCACCCGGCGCCGATCCCCAGCCAGGCACGTCCGCCCGAGAGCACATCCAGCGTGCTGACCATCTTCGCGAGCATCCCGGGCTCCCGGTAGGTGGCCGCCGTGACCCAGGCCAGCAGCTGCACCCGTGATGTGCGCGCCGCAAGGTAGCCGAGGGTGGTGTACGCCTCGAGCATGTCGTCCTCGACGGGCCCGATACCGCGGATCTGCCAGATGTGGTCCATGACGCTGACCCGCCCGAAGCCTGCGTCCTCAGCAACGGTGACGATCCGGGTGAGGTCGTCGGCGAGCCCGGAAGGCCCCGCCGGGAAAGTGAAATTCGCGATGTGCAGGCCGATGTCCACGTGCGTAACTCCTCTACCGCATGTCCCATGTGGGTCACGAAGTACGGTACTCGGAGAGCACTCCGGTTTGCCTGGTCCTACCGGTACCAGGCGATGGCGTGGAGCGTCGGTGAACTCAGGGTTCAGAGGTACGTACGTACCGCAGGCTCAGAAGGCCGGCCAGGGGATGGCGGGGCCGTAGCCGGAGGGCTCGGGATAGCACGGGTCGGCGAGCATCGCGTCGACGCGAGCCGACAACGTGCGCATCTCGCGGCGGGTGATGTGCTCGCCCAGCGTGTCGCAGAGCCCGTCGTCGAGCTCGGAGCGCAGGCGGCCCATCGCCTCCATGACGTGCTCGGGCAGCGGCCTGCCCACCCAGCCCCACAGCACCGTGCGGAGCTTCTCCTCGGTGTGCAGGCACAGTCCGTGGTCGACGCCGTAGACGTTGCCGTCGACGCCGGCGAGGACGTGGCCGCCCTTGCGGTCGGCGTTGTTGGTGACCACGTCGAACGCGGCCATCGCCTGCAGCTCCGGTGTGTCGGCGTGCACGAGCACGGCGGGCTCGCCGCGGTCACCGCGCGCCCGCAGCACCCCCAGCCAGCCCGGCGGCACGTCCTTCGGAGCGCAGACGTCGACGAGCTCGCGCTCCTCGTCGGTGTCCACCCAGATCTGCACCATCCCGGTTCCGAACGGGCCGTTGCGCAGCACCGTCGGCGGCACGACATGCAGGCCGGCGGCCTCGGACACCAGGTATGTCGCCACCTCGCGCCCGGCGAGCGTGCCGTCCGGGAAGTCCCAGAGCGGACGCTCACCGCGCACCGGCTTGTAGACGCACTGCGCCTCGAGCCCGTTGGTGGTGATGGTGCCGAACAGGGTGGCGTTCGAGGCGTCCACCAGTCGTCCGGTGATCTCTATCCGGCCTCGCCGGAGTAGTTCCGGCACAGCCGGGTCGCGAGGGTCCACGTGCGTCAGCGTCGGTCTCTCGTCAGTCCCCGACCGGGGAGCGCTCGTGGTAGCCGTTCAGCCGCACGCACACGTGACCCTCCGGGTCGAGTGGCTCGGCGCACAACGGGCAAGGTGGGCGCCCGGCGGACACCACCCGCTCCGCCCTGTCGGCGAAGGCACGGGCCTGCACCGGCGAGAGGAACACGCGAAGAGCGTCGGGGCCCTCCTCGGTGTCGTCGAGGACGACGGACTCGTCGACCTCCTCGTCGGTGACCGCGAGCAGTTCGACGACGATGGACCGCGAGTCGGCGTCCCAGCCCAGGCCCATGGTGCCGACCCGGAACTCCTCCTCGAGCGGCACGGCGAGCGGGTCGAGATCGCTGCCACCTGCGCTCTCGGGAACCTCGTCGCCGAACCGGCGCGCCACCTCCTGCAGCAACGCGCTGATGCGGTCGGCGAGCACCGAGACCTGCTGTTTCTCGAGCAGGACGCTGATCGTGCGAGCATCCTCGATGGCCTGCAGGTAGAAGGAGCGGTCGCCGGGTTCGCCAACGGTCCCGGCGACGAAGCGCTCGGGCTGGCGGAAGACATGGATGACGCGTGACATGACGCCATCGAGAGTAGGCCACCGCGGCCCGCACGGCACGTCCTCGGTCGATCAGGTACCGGTGCTACCGCCCACCACCGCGTCCGAGCTGCGAGAGGTCGTCTTGCGCCTGCGTTTCGGCTTCGGCGGGATCAGCCCGGCGACGTCGCCGCCGAGGTCGTTGACCCGTGCGACGAACGGCCGGGTGTCGGTGTAGTGCACGACGCTGATCGACCCCGGATCGACCACGATGCGCTGGAAGTTGTCCAGGTGGGTGGCCAGCGCGTCGGCCAGCACGGCCTTGATCACGTCGCCGTGGGTGCACGCCAGCCACACCGCAGTGGGCCCGTGCTCCTCGGCGATGCGCGCCCCGTGCCTGCGCACGGCCGCCACCGCGCGGGCCTGCATGCCCGCCAGCCCCTCACCACCCGGGAACACGGCCGCGGACGGGTGCGCCTGCACGACCTTCCACAGCGGCTCCTTGAACAACGTCTTGAGCGCAGCCCCGGTCCACGACCCGTAGTCGACCTCGGCGAGCTCGGGCTCCGACACCGACGTCAGTCCGCGGTCCTTCGCCAGCGGGGCGACGGTCTGCTCGCACCGCACCATCGGCGAGCAGACGATCTCCGAGACGGGCACGCCCGTGAGCCGGTCCACCAGCTTCTGCGCCTGCGCCAGCCCCACGTCGTCCAGCTCCACACCAGGGCTGCGCCCGGCGAGGACGCCGGCCGCATTGGCCGCCGACCTGCCGTGGCGGAGCAGGATGAGGGTGGTCACGTCAGCTCCTCTCCCACGTTTCGTCGCGGCCTCGCCGGGCCCGTCGCGGTCCGGTCACGATCACCGAGCCTACGTGCCACCGACGGACCAGGGCTCCGGTTGCAGCGCCGAGCCCCCATCGGGACGGTCAGGTCGCCGCGAGCCAGCCCGCGCTCAGTGCCACGAACAGCACCGCGCCCAGAACCACTCGATACCAGACGAACAGGTACACGCTGTGCCGTTCGACGTAGCGCAGCAGCCACGCGATCGAGGCGTAGCCGATGGCGAACGCGATGACGGTGGCGACGGCCATCTGCAGCGGGCTCGGCCCGTCACCGGCGAGGACGTCAGGAATCTGGAACAGCCCCGATGCCACCACGGCCGGGATCGCGAGCAGGAACGAGTAGCGCACCGCGGCGGGGCGGGTGAAGCCGAGGAACAGTCCCGCGGTGATCGTGCCGCCGGAGCGGGAGACCCCGGGGATCAACGCCATCGCCTGCGCGAAGCCGAGCAGGATGCCGTCCACCGGCTTCATCTGGTCCAGCTCCAGCCGCTGCCGCCCCACCCGCTCGGCCAGTCCGAGCAGCAGGCCGAACAGGATCAGCGTGGTCGCGATGAGCCAGAGGTTGCGTGCTGCGGTCTGGATCTGATCTTCGAAGATCACACCGAGTAGACCGATCGGGATCGTGCCGATGATCACGAGCCAGGCCATCCGGTAGTCCGGCGTGGTACGGACGGCCGCGTTCGTGAAGCCCCGGAACCAGGTGGCGACGAGGTGCCCGATGTCGCGCGCGAAGAACACGATCACCGCGAGTTCGGTGCCCAGCTGGGTGACCGCGGTGAACGCCGCACCCGCATCGCGTCCGAAGAAGACCTCGGAGACGATCCGTAGATGGGCCGACGAAGAGATCGGCAGGAACTCCGTCAAACCTTGCACAACACCGAGAACCAGCACTTCCAGCCAAGTCACGCGCGGACCGTACCGAGACCCCGGTCGTGGTCACGCCTAGGCTCTTCTTGTGCGGCGGCGACGGGTCGGGACCAGCGGGCTGGAGGTGTCGCACATCGGCCTCGGCACCTTGACGTGGGGTGCCGACACCGATGCCGACGCTGCGAAGGCTCAGCTCGCCGCGTTCGTCGACGCCGGCGGCACCCTCGTGGAGACCTCGGACGCCTATGGCGACGGCGCCGCGCAAGAGACTTTGCGCGGGGTCCTCGCGTCCGCCGTGGCGCGTGAGCAACTCGTGATCGCCGGGCGAGCCTCACTGCCCGGTGGCCCGCTCGGGGACGGCGCGGCGCGTGGCGCTCTCCTCGCGGCGCTCGACGCCACGCTCGCCCGGCTCGGCATCGACCACCTGGATCTCTGGCAGCTGCCCGGCTTCGACGCCACCGTCCCGCTGGAGGAGACGCTCTCCGCGGTGCAGCTGGCCGTCATGGCGGGCAAGGTCCGCTACGCGGGGCTCGTCGCTCCCGCGGGATGGCAACTCGCCACGGTGGCCGAGCGCGGGCGGACCCTCGGCAGCATCACGGTTCCGGTGTCGGCGCAGGTGGAGTACTCCCTGCTGTCCCGCGACGTCGAGCATGAGCTCCTCCCTGCCGCCCAGCACCACGGCCTCGGGCTCCTGGCCTGGGCTCCGCTCGGGCGTGGCGTCCTCACCGGCAAGTACGCCGACGGCACCCCTGCCGACTCGCGGGCGGCATCGCCCACGCTGGCGCCCTACGTGGAGGCGCGGCGCAACGAGCGTTCGGCCCGGATCGTGCAGGCCGTGCTCACGGCGGCCGACGGGCTGGGCACCTCACCGCTCTCGGTGGCGTTGGCGTGGGTGCGCGACCGGCCCGGCGTGGCCGCAGCGATCGTCGGCGCCCGGGACGCAGCGCAGCTGGCTGCGTCGATGGCGGCCGAGTCGGTGACGTTGCCGCCCGAGATAAGGTCCGCGCTCGACGACGTGAGCGCCACGCGTTGAGCGCCCGAGAACCTGGCACGTCACCCCCACCGGGCCTATGGTGTGGGGATTCCACCCGGCGTTCACCACAACGTCGGATTCTGCAGGTGGGCGAGCTGGCGGGGAGGTGAGCCGGTGGAGCGAAGCGGCCCGACCGGCACGATCGAGGGGGATTCTGCAGACGGAGACTGGGAGTACCGCCCGGTCCAGCTACCCGGAGATGTTTCCCGGATGACCGCGGCGGTGCGACTGGCGATCCAGGCCGAGTTCGGCGGCTGGGAGCTTTCGCGCGTGCGGCTCTACCCGGGCGGTGTCCGGAAGGTGTGGCTGCGCCGGCGGCGAAGCTCGAGGATGCTCCCCGAGCTCTCCGTCTAGCCCGTCCCCATCAGGGGGTCAGTGGTCCGCCCACGACACCCCCGTCGGTGGAGGTGTGCCGTCCTTCGGGCCCGGCACCCCTCGGAAGGCATACGGGGCAGGCTCGCGCCCAGGCTGCACGAACCAGCAATCCCCCGGCTCTCCGCGCTCGAGGATCGACTCGATCGCCGCCACCACGTCCTCCGGGGCGAGCAGCGGGAAGTCGGCGAACTTCGGCTTGACGCGCGCGATCAGCGGGGTGTCGGCGAAGCCGGGGCAGACCGCGTTCACCCGGATCCCCTCGGGCGCGAGCGTGGGACCAACCGCGCGGACGTACCCGACCACCGCGTGCTTCGTCAGGGTGTAGAGGGCATCGCCGGGCAAGGGAACCAGGCCTGCCAGCGACGCCGTGGCCACGATGTTGCCGCCGCCCGCCCGCCGCAGGGCCGGCACCGCCGCCGTCAGCCCGAAGACCACGTGATCGACGTTGACACCCATGATCCGCCGGTACGCCGCCAGGTCGAGCGTCTCCACGCCCGACTGACCCGCCGTGACCCCGGCGTTGAGCAGCACGATGTTGAGCCGGCCGAACGCGTCCTCGGCCACGTCGACGGCCATCGCCATCGTGTCGGGCTCCGACGCGTCGCCCGGCAGGGCTAGCCCGCCCACCTCCTCGGCGAGAGCCCGCGCCCCGGCCTCGTCCCGGTCGGCGATGGCGACGACGGCCCCGGCAGCGGCCAGTCTCCGCACCGCGGCGGCCCCGATCCCCGACGCCCCGCCGGTCACCAGGGCGGCTTTGCCCGTGAGATCCATTCAGCAACTCCTCAAGAAGGTGTCGAGTACACGGCAGCCGAACTTCAACGACTCGACGGGCACCCGCTCGTCGATCCCGTGGAAGAGCGACGCGAAGTCCAGGTCGGGCGGGAGCCGAAGCGGGGCGAAGCCGTAGCACTCCATGCCGAGCGACTGGAACGACTTCGCGTCGGTGCCACCGGAGAGCATGTACGGCACGGCCGTTGCGCCGGGGTCCTCGGTGAGCAGCGCGGCGGCCATCGCGTCGGTGAGCGGGGTGCCGAACGGCGTCTCCACCGCAGGCAGGTTCTGCACCCATTCCCGCGTGACGTCCGGACCGAGCAGCTCGTCGACCTCACGCAGGAACGCCTTCTCGCGCCCGGGCAGCACGCGGCAGTCGACCACCGCCTCGGCCGACGAGGGGATGACGTTGGCCTTGTAGCCGGCCGAGAGCATGGTCGGGTTGGCCGTATCGCGGACGGTGGCACCCACCATCCGGGCGAGCGGCCCCAGCTTGGCGAGCGCCCCCTCCAGGTCGTCCTCGGGGAACTCCTGCCCGGTGAGCTCGGCCATCCGTTCGGTGAAGGCGCGCACGGTGTCGGTGAGCACGAGCGGGAACCTGTGGTTGCCCAGCCGCGCCACCGCCTCCGCAACCTTCGTCACGGCGTTGTCGTCGTGCAGGAAGGAGCCGTGCCCGGGCTTGCCCCGAGCACGCAACCGCATCCAGGCGAGCCCCTTCTCGGCGGTCTCCACGAGGTAGACGCGGCGGTCCTCGGCGAGGGTCAGGGAGAACCCGCCCACCTCACCGACGGCCTCGGTGCAACCCTCGAACAGGTCGGGCCGGTTCGCGACGAGCCACTGGGCGCCGTAGCTCCCACCGGCCTCCTCGTCGGCGACGAAGGCGAAGACGATGTCGCGCGGCGGCACCACCCCGTCGCGCTTGAACCGGCGGGCGACCGCCAGGGTCATCCCCACCATGTTCTTCATGTCCACGGCACCGCGGCCCCAGACGTAACCGTCCTGCACCGCCCCGGAGAACGGGTGCACCGACCACTCCGCGGGGTCGGCGGGCACCACGTCGAGGTGGCCGTGCACGAGCAGCGCCCCCCGATCCGGGTCGGCACCCTTCAGCCGGCAGAACACGTTGCTACGCCGGGGAGCGCCGGACTCGAGAACCTCGACCTCGTAGCCGACCTCGGTCAGCTTCGCCGCCACGTACTCCGCGGCCTCCTGCTCGCCGACGAGGGTCTCGGGATCCGCGGTGTTCGTGGTGTCGATCCGGATGAGCTCGGACGTGAGCTCGACTACCTCGTCCTCCGCTGCAAGAGTGCTGGCCACGCCGATCTTCCTACCACCGGAGGTCCCCCCGCGGGGCCCCGGCGTGGGTGGGCTATCCTTTTGCTCGCGCGCCGGGAGGCCGCGCAGCTTGTCCGAGTGGCGGAATGGCAGACGCGCTAGCTTGAGGTGCTAGTGCCCTTTAACGGGCGTGGGGGTTCAAGTCCCCCCTCGGACACGTTCACTATCCCTACGCGGCTGGATCGTCACGTCCAGCGCGCGTTCTTCCGGATGGAAGATCAGCTCCAGGCCCAGCGAGGCATAGAGTTCGGCCATCCTCTCGGGCCGTGCACGGCTCAGAGCCGCGCCCACGTCGCCGAGGTAGTCCAGCATCGCTTCGACCTCCGCTCATCCGAGACGATGCAGCGCCGGAGCTTGCTCACACCGGAGGCGGGCGGCCGTCAGCTGCTCCTGTGCCCGGTTGAGCGGATCGATCAGGGCCGCGGGGTCCGCGCCCGCCTCGATGGCCGCCTGAAGGCGCCGCAGCTTCGTCTCGGCCTCCGCCACCGCGCGCTCGGCGTCAGCCGTCCGCGCGTCGTCCGCCTGGTCAGGCGCGACTCCAAGTAGCCGGCGCACCGTCTCGTCCCGCCGAGCGGGATCGAACACCGAACCGATCCATGTGTTGATCGGCTCCAGTACCGGCGCTTCCGGCAGGTACACGTTCTTGGGGTGTGTCTCCAGGATGGGCGAGCCGGGCACGATGCTGCGCGCCGCGCAGCGGTAGTAGATGCGCTCACCCCGCGGCGTACCTTCCATCCGCCGCCGGCAGTACCCGCACCGCACACGGCCCCGAAGGCAGTACGTGCGCTTCGTTGGCCTCGGCCCGCGTTCGAGCGTCCGACGCGCCTCCAAACCACCGGCCGCCTTCGTCCGCCGCATCAACTGCACCTCGGTGAACGTCTCCACCGACACGATCGCCGGATGCGCCGGAACCCGCGAGCGCACCACTTGATCCGGCGAAGAACGTCGAAACCGCACCACGTGACCCGCCGCCACATCGTCCGGATCGCTCAACTCCTCGTTCCTGCTCCACCGCCCGAACACCGCATAGCCGGTGTACCGCGGGTTTTCGAGAATGGCGCGCACCGTGCTGCCTTGCCAGCCGTCCGCCAACCGGTGCCGGTTCTGATCCGGGCGGCGCACCGACGGACAGGGCACATCGTCCCGGTTGAGCCCACCGGCAATCGCCCGATCCCCGCTCCCCTCCAGGTACTCCCGGAAGATTCGGCGCACAACGTCAGCCGACGCAGGATTCACCCCAGCAAAGATCAAAGACGGGCAACTCTGGACCCTACCGACCGGCCACGTCGCCCCCGCAGCGGTCGCGCAGTCCCGTCCTCTCACCGACCTGCCAGCCGGACAGGATGTTGCTCTCGCCGTCGCCATCTCCGCCGACCTGACGCCGACGTCCGCCAACACCTCGCCTCAACTGGCCGCGACATTCCCCTGCTGACCGTTCGGCCAGCCACGGGCACGTCCAACACGAGCATCGCAGGCTTGAACCACGCCTTCGGAGTCGCGCTCGCCGTCCGCGACCTCGCCCGCGAGATCGCCCGCACCATCAAACCCCGGTTCTACATCTCTTCCTCGCCACCCGCGCGGGATTTGCCGTCCTCCTCGGCGGAATCTGGGATCGAGTCCCCACCACTCAGACCTACGAAGACCTCGCAGTCCACGGCTACGAACCAGCCTTCATCATCCCCAACTAAGAACGTATGGACCTCCAGTTGAGGCGTAGCCGGCTCTCCACGGGTTTCACCGGCTGCTGCTGCCGGGTGTTTGCGTCCAATACACGTCCAGGCTTCGGCGGTGGCGCGCCAGCGCACCTGCGTCCTGCCGGCTTGTTAAGCAATGAGGGCTTGCGGGTCAGGACTCCGAGGCCCTGGTTCGCACCACGATCCGCACCACGGACCGCCATTGTGGCGAGTGCAAGGCAACGCCTGTATGGGCTGTGACATCGGTGGCGGACCGGTCGGCACCTTGAAGGCACGCTCCGGTGCGGAGCTTGCGCGCGTCCGGACGCCCGCGACCGGGGCTCCTACTCACAACCGACTTAGCGGGTCTCCAAGGAAATCGCAAGCATGCATCCGTCGCCCGAAGTCGCCACGGGCATACTCGTTCCAGTCTCCATCGATTCGCCCCTGATGGGCGCTTGGCCACGACCGGTGCGGCGCCGCCTATAGGCGCTTCGCCGTTCCGACAGATCTCCAGACCGGTAGGCGTCGGAAGAAGAGAGGAACTCTTCCGCGACCCCGGTCCGGACGGTAAGGACCTGGTTGCCGATCTCCACCTGGCTAGCCTCGCACCGGAAGCCGATGCCGTCAGCCACTACGACCTCGCGCCGCTCCAGCGTGCGGCGCACCTGCTCGCTCCCGCTGAACAGACTCTGATAGGTGACCGGGACCCCGGCGAAGGCGTGCAGCCTCACCTGGTCAAGAGTTAAGGATTCGGCTGCCGCGGCCTCTTTCGCGACTTCTCGACTGAACCGGTCGTCCCGTGGGTCATCTAGTGCTGCCGGACGGCGAAACTCCCTGCTCCGGACAACCTCGTATGCGTGCCTGCGTACTGTTTCCTCAGGCTCGGCGACCTCGACAGCGCAGGCCTTCAGCTTCCCGTTGTTCAACTCCGTCCCGACAACGATGCGGCGCATGGCGACGCCACGAATCCGGGCCGGCACCAGCACCTGCTCCACCCCGCGGGCCATCTGTTCAATGCAGCGCCAGCGACCCGACGTGGTGCCCTTGACCTCGACCACAACGATATCGGTCAGTCGGTCGCCGTCGACGCGGTACCAGAAGTAGTCCGGCTTGTGCGAGGCCAAGGCTGCCATGTCGAAGCTAAGCACGGGGTCGTAGTCCACCGCGTCGGCGTCGACCACTCGAGTCGCGCCGGGTAGGACATACCTTTCAACCAGGTCCGCCGCGAGCGCAAGCCCGAAGCTCTCGGACAGCAGGGTCCGCTGGTGGAATCGCACCTGATTGGTGAGGTCCGAGAGCTTCAGGTCCGGCCGATGGTCGGCGAATGCCCAGAGATAGCGAATGACAGCCCACCGACTCGCCGTCCGCAGCGCAGTCAGGCCGGGCATCCCGCCCGCGCCGATCCGATGCAGGCCTGGCAGTGCGCTGGTGAGCCGGCCTAGTCCAAGAAGCAAGTCAAGTGGAGCCACGTCCTCCCGTACCTGTACGCCGGTCAGTTCGAGGACTGGGCGAACGTCGGCGCCCACGTCGCCCTTCAACGCAGCTTGGACCGTCCCAGCCAACGCTTGATCTGACTCCACCGCGTACAGGCCTGGCCGGGCAAGACCGTCCGGAAGGGCGATTGACCAGTCCGTTGACATCGACAAATCCTCGCATAAGCCCTGCTTTAGGTGCGCGACCACCTCCACGCCACATCTTGGACAGCGGCTACTCGGGGTTGGTGCGGCCGATCCCTCGCACATCGTCCTGCTGCCAAGCGCGCAGCCGTTGCCAAGCGGCTGTTGGTCCGATCCGCAGCCGACTCGGGCGGGAGATCGCTCGCCAGCAGCAGTCAGTGTGCAGCACGAACGGGGACGCCTTTCAGTGCGGCCCCCGCTTGTCTAACCGCGACCGCGCCGCTGGCTCATACACCTTGATCCACGTCAAAGGCGGCAGCCAGTTCCGCACCACTAAGGCATCAATGCAATCAGGCACTTGTCTCAATCCAGCCACTGTCCTACGAGCCGGAAGCCTGTGCGAAATTCGACGCCATGGTGGCGAAGCTTAGCGGTGGTCGACTCACCGTGCCGGTGGACTTCCGTCCCAGCAAAGTCGTGCTGGCCATCCTGCTTGAAGGGGAAAGAGCTGACTCCCGAATCTCTCTACCCGTTCGCGCAAGTCGGCCTTGTGACCATGGCTGACGATCTCAAACGCGAGCACGGTGTGACGGTTGAGGCGGTCGGTATCCCGGTCGAGACCGCTCATCACAGGCAGGTCGCCTAACAACGCGAGCACGGACTCTCAAGCCAGTTGGCGCACTGGTAGGGGCTGATGTACGAACCCGACCAGCTTCTGTGGATAGCCCGACTGGGCCCCGAGCGCCCCGCACGTTGCCGTGCCAGCGGGAGGCGACGCCGCCATGTTTGCCCTCGCGAAGGCGGACCCTACGCCAGCACCAACCGTGTGGTTAGTGCACAACTCCCCCCTCGGACACTCTTTCGTGGCAGCTCTGCCACATCCGACGTACCGGTGCTTGAAGGCACTCCGACACCCCCAATGGCCACCGAGTGCCACGTTGCGGTGGACCCGGTGACCGCGGCGGCCATCACCCCGCTGCTCGTCCCGAGGTCGGTCCCGGCCATGCAACACCGCTCATCCCCGCCACGCCGACCCCTGCCCATCCCAGCGATGCCAGCACTCCGGCCGCCCGACGCCGCCGTGTACGGGATGCCCGCGATGGAAGATCGCGGCCGCATCACCGACCGGTCGGTGCTTTGCGCCCTCGGATGGATCTCCGGCACATGGACCTGGGGCGCCAGCAGGATGAGTCTCTGCTGCAGCCTGCCTCGTCATCCCGCCATGAGCGCAGGGTCGTCGCGGAATGCACCGAGGGGCACAGCTGTGCCGTCGACGAGCGTGACCTGCCAGAACTTCCACCCCTGGCACCTCTTGAGTCCTGTCGCCATGCAGCCGGCCTCGTCCGGGAGTCGGAATCCGTCGTGATCGGTGAGCCAGAGCAGTCCGTCAGCGTCCACCCGGGCCTCGTGCCGGGTGCCGCGGTGGATGCCGTGGAGGTGCGTGCCCGGCCGGAGTCGGCCATCGGCGAGCAGGGCGGCGAGCTCGGTCCGTCGTCCACGCCGTGGGGCTCGGACGCGGGTAGGCGACGGAGTTGCCGCCGGAGCCACGCTCGGGGGCGGAGTTTCGGGCGGCTCGCTCGACGGAGCGATGAACCCGAGGCTTACGGGATCCCATAGGCGACGGGCGAGTCGCGTGTAGAGATCCGTACGTACGTCCAGGACCCCCATCATCGGCGTGGACGATCGGAACCCCCGCAGCGCTCCGTCCAGACCGTGCGAGGTCCGTAGTCGGCGCAGAGCAGGGTTGCGCTGCTCGTAGCCGGGCGCGAGCACGGCGAGCAGAGCGTTGTGGCGGCGATACCAGGTGAACTTGTCGGCGAACGGCAGGTCGCGCACGCTAGCGTTGTCCGAGGCAGGAAGCAGGCCGAGGCCGCCGATGCGATTGCGGGCGAGCCGGAACGTCAGGCCGTCCACCTCGGCGGCGTGCCGTTCGGGATGGTTCGCGAACACGTGCTCGATCTGCCACGTCCGCTCCCGGGACAGGTACTGCTCCACGGTGTCGGGACGCCCCATCTCGTACTCCACGTAGGCGGTGAGACGAGCGAGCAGGTAGTGGATCTGTCGGCGATTGTCGCCGCGCAGGCCCAGCGTCCTCATCACGGCGAAGTCCGTCGCCGGCAGGTGCGCCCCCAGGATCGTGCCGAGATCGGCCGCCGACCCGCAACCACGAACGAGCGGCACGAGTGCGACGACTTCGGCGTTGAGATCCTCAGGTCGGGTCGACTCGTCGTGCACGATGCGCGAGACGTAGAGCAGGTCGACGAATCCGGCCGCGACCCGCGCCTTCTCCCGCAGCACCGACAGGGGGTCGTCGGGCCGGACGGCAGCGAGGATCAGCGCGGTCTGGGCGGTGATGCCGTTGACATGGTTGTAGTAGACGGCCGCGAGCCCGTCGTCGTGCCGCGGCTGAGCCATCGCGGCTGCAAGGGTGGCGTAGTGGCGCCCGAGTGCGATCAGGTCGGTGACGAAATCGAGGTAGGGCTCACCGTCTTCGGTCAGACCGATCCGTTGCGCGTGGGCCCGAGTCCAGACGTGCGGCGCGAGCTCAATCTCGACGGCATCTTTCGACCCGTCCCGCAAGTCAGCATGCTGGGCGATCAGGTAGGCCTTGAGGAACTCCTTCGGGGCGTCAGCGTCGCCCCGCCGGCGAGTGACCTCAGCGAGCATGTCGCGCCAGAGCCCGTTGAGCTTCTCCTCGTCGCGCCGCGCACGCGACAGTAGGAAGCTCTTGATCAAATCTACGGACGTCAACCGGGCGCCGCGGTCATTCATCGACTCGAAGATGCGGAAGCCGTTGTCGCGGTCCACGGCCTCGATACCAACGAGCACCACGCTGTCGAGCAGCCAGTCGACGAGGCTGCCGTAGCGGTCGGAGTCGAGCTGGCTGAGCGTCTCCTCCACCTGCAGGCTGCGCCGCCACAGCGTCTGCACCGACAGCGAGGCGCCGAGCGGGATTTCATACGGCCGCCCGTCGAGCAGCGCCTCCAGAAGCAGCTGGCGCTCATCGATGTCAAGGCGGAACACCGGGTGGTCACCGCGGTAGTCCGGCACTACGGCCCGGTCCAGCCGAGCGCGTGTCTTGCGGCTCGCACCATCGGGCAACAGGCGAAGCAGATGCAGGAAGATCAGGTGCAGGGTGGTGAAGCGCTGCTGGCCGTCGACGAGGAAGCGGCGCCCGCCCTGTTCCTCTGCGTAAACGAACGGGCCAAGGAAGAACTGCGGTGGTGCGCCGCGCCAGACCTTGCGGACGCGGTCGATCCGGTCGAACTCCTCGAGGAGATCTGATAGCAGGGTCGCGACGACATCGGCGCTCCACTCGTACTCACGCTGGTAGTACTCGATCGCGTACCGGGTGCGGTCGCCGAACAGCTCAGCGAGGGAGAACGTCTTGCCTGTGATCCTGCCGCCTGCCATGCGCCCCCACCCGATCACCCGACAACACGTTGTTGTACCAGTACGGGCTGGTGTCTGACGACGGCTCGTCAGAAGGATCCGCGACTCCTGCATGGCGGCGTCACGCCCGCTCACTCGAGTCACGCTCGCATGCGCAGCCCTCGGCGACCTTCCCCGCCGCCAGCGACGAGGTGACGCCAACCGCGCGGCCACCGGCGCCGGTCACCAGGCCGGCCTGATCGCTCCGTGGAGCCGCGCGGGCTCCAGCGAACAGGCCAAGCCAAGCGGCGCCAGTGTGTCAAGGCGTCATCGCTCTTCGATCGACCGGTCGATGTGAACCACATCGAAAAGCAGAGACGCACGAGGTCGTGCTCCTCGCCGGAGTGGCAGGGGGAGCTGCGCGCGTTGCTCAACGAGCTTCCTGAGAAGCAGCGCGAGATCCTCGTGCTGCGAATCGTTGTAGGACTGTCGGCGGAGGAAACGGCGGATATTGTCGGATCCACCCCAGGGGCAGTTAGGGTGGCAGTCAAGTACCACTGCGAGGGCGGAACCGGCCCAGCGCAGACAACTACCGCGGTGGCGTTTGAGCGAGCGCCGCTCTCGACGAGGCGTCCACCACCACCGGACGGCCGACCAGCCCATTCGCTCGGAGCGACGGCCGCACCTCGCCGGGGGCTCTCGCTCCCGGCGGCTCTGCGTTTCGGAGTCGGCGCCTGGCCGGCAGTTGCCGCGGCGATCGTCTCGCACCTTTTGCACCTCTTGGCCACCGCGCCCGGGCCGCCACAGCGGCAGGCGAGTACTGCTCGTCTCGGGGGAGCGAGTGCTGCGGCCGATCCGTGGCCTGGTGCTCGATGCATGGTCGTGCGCGCGACAGGGTGGCTGACGGCGTCGATGACGAGCCAGTGGCAGCTCATGAGGGCCACTCACCACGGTCATGCGCCGCAGCGGATGCGGTCCTCGAACCGGGCATGGACACGGTGTCGGGCATCGAGGTGGGGCGAGTTACCCGAAGGCGGTGTCGGTGGCGAAGGCGCTGTAGCGCCAGCCGTCACGTTCCTCGAACGCATCCAGCTGCGCGCCGGGGTGCGGGCGTTCCCGGCGCACGATCACCCAGGTCCCGGCCGGATAGCCGGCCAGCGCCCGGGTGGGCAAGACACCGGTGATCTCGGCCAACCCGGCCCCGTCGCGGTGCCCGCCGTTGGCGTCGATCGCATCTGCCCAGACGGTCTTCGGCATGGCACTGATCGCCGCCCGCTCCTTGTCGTTGATCGACCAGCCGACCGAGAACTCGCAGCTCACCGCCTGCTCACGCAAGTCGCGGATGTGGGCGAGGAACTCCCGTGTGCCCCCGGCGGTGTCGGCTCGGACCAGGACCGGCGTGCCATGGCGATGGGCGTCGGGGATCTGCGCGAGCGCGGCATCGAGCACCGCGATGTGGTCGGCGACGGTGTTGCTGCCCGCGTTCCCGCGCCGAAGCTGCGCGGCGAGGATCTCGACGGTGTTGTCGCAGAACGCCAGCATCGGGTGATAGCACGGGGGTCTTTTTACACGTCGGCGCCGCCAGTTCCTTCTCGCTGTGGCAGACCACGATCGGGGCGTCGAGGTCGATCACCAGCCCGGGCATAACGATAAGGGGGTCAGTTCCAACGCGCTGTTGACAGTATGCGCCCAGCGCGCCGGACAAGGGTGGCGTCGACAGTACCTGTCCCAGCAGGGCCTTCCCCCGGGCGCAAAGCGGACATAACCTGCTGTAACCAGTTCCGGCCGCAATGGCCCAGACGAAATGTATCGAAGGGGCATTCTCCAATGCAGAAACGCAAACTTGGGCAGCACTTAGAAGTCTCAGCGCTGGGACTCGGTTGCATGGGCATGAGCTTCTTCTACGGTCCGCCCCCGGACCCAGCCGAGATGACGAGGCTGCTGCAGGCTGCGGTTGACCGCGGCGTGACCTTCTTCGACGCCGCCGAAGTCTACGGCCCTTTTACAAACGAAGAGCTGGTCGGCCAGGCGCTGGCGCCGGTCCGCGACCAGGTGGTGATCGCCACCAAGTTCGGTCTCAGGCACGGAGAGCACGGGCCGACCCCGACGTCAGGGCTCGATAGCCGACCCGCGCAGATCCGTCGGGTGACCGAGGCCTCGCTCCGGCGTCTGCAAACGAATTACATTGACCTTCTTTACCAACACCGCGTCGATCCCGAGGTGCCCATTGAAGAGGTAGCAGGCACGGTCAAGGAGCTGATCACCGAAGGCAAGGTCAAGCACTTCGGTTTATCGGAGGCCGGTGCGGCGACGATTAGCCGCGCCCACGGCGTGCAGCCTGTGACGGCGCTGCAAAGTGAATACTCACTCTGGACGCGAGACCTCGACGCCGAGATCATTCCGACCTTGGAGAGGCTGGGCATCGGTCTAGTGCCGTACAGTCCGCTTGGCAAGGGCTATCTGACCGGCACCATCGACTCCCGAACATCGCTGGCCGACAACGACCTCCGCCGTATGTTGCCGCGCTTCACTCCCGAAGCACGGCAGGCCAATCAAACACTGGTCGACCTGCTGCGGCAGATTGCCGACGACAAGGGAAGCACACCAGCCCAGATCGCTATCGCCTGGGTGTTGGCGCAGAAGTCATGGTTCGTACCGATCCCCGGCACGACCAAAATTCATCGCCTGGAGGAGAATGTGGGAGCGCTCGATGTCGAATTGACGTCTGGCGACCTGCAACGCATCGATGCGGCCGCGAACCAAGTCCAGGGTGAGCGCGTACCCGAGCAGTTGAAGTCTCTGTTCGGCCGCTAATACCGCAGCACTGAGCCCCTCTACCGGGCGGACTCAACCGATCGTCGCAACACCGCGATCATGGAGGTGCGGCGTAGGTGTACGCGAGCGACAGTGGGCGGTACGGCTCTACCGGGGCCAGATCCCGTCACCGGGACGTCCGACGGCCGCGTGGCGCGAAGATCGCGTCCGGTTGTCCGCGCACGGGATCTGATGTCGCTGCGGGCACGAGCTGATCTTTCGTTGTCCGGCGCGTCGGATCGAAGATCAGGTCAGGGAGGGACCACCCTCCGGGCTCGTCAGCCGCCAAACAGGCGAGCCCGGAGGAGGTCACCCGCGATCTTGCCTGTGGAGGAATGGATGGACATCAGGAGGTACGCCCCGCTGCGCGCAGCTTGGGGCGACGTGGAAAGAGATCGCAACTCACGCCGGCTGCGACTGGAGAACGGCGAAGAAGTACCTGTCCCCGGGCGGGTCGGGGCCCAGGCTGATCGACCCGTTCACCACGCGTGCCGGCCGCCTGCGGGACCCGGACCGCTTCGCCCTGGCCGCCGCCGATGCCGCCCACATACCGCCGTGCCGGCAGCTGCTCTGGAAGCGTTCGCGGCCGTGCACACGGGTGGCAGTCCCCACCGAGCCGGGTACCAGCAGACCCACCCCACTTGAGTGTGAGCCGAACTACCGTGGTCGTCATGGACCAGCGTTCCGAGATCCGTGAGTTCCTGGCGTCGCGCCGGGCGCGGATCACTCCCGAGCAGGTGGGGCTGCCGCATGCCGGTAGCCGGCGGGTCCCAGGCCTGCGCCGCGAGGAGGTCGCGATACTCGCCGGGGTCGGCGTCGACTACTACACCCGCATTGAACGCGGGAACCTGCGCGGCGTGTCCGACGGTGTCCTCGAGGCCGTCGCACGTGCTCTGCAGCTCGACGAACCGGAACGCACCCACCTGTTCGACCTGGCCCGCGCCGGATCCACGCCGGCCCGGCCGCGTCGACGCCGGTCGCAGAACCAGATTCGTCCCGGCGTGCAGCGCATTGTGGACGCGATGGTCGGCGCCCCGGCGTTCGTCCACAACGGGCGGACCGACGTCCTCGCGGTCAACCCACTGGGTCGGGCGCTCTACGCCCCGATGTTCGACACCGACGTCCGGCCGGTCAACTCGGCGCGGTTCACGTTCCTCGACGGCCGGGCGCGGGAGTTCTACCGGGACTGGGACCGGATCGCCTCGGATGCCGTGGCGATCCTGCACACCGAGGCCGGAAAGCACCCCGACGACCGGGACCTGTCCGACCTCGTCGGCGAACTGTCGACCCGCAGCGACGTGTTCCGCAAGCGGTGGGCCGAGCACGACGTCCGCTACCACGACACCGGCCTCAAACGGCTGCGCCACTCGGTGCTCGGTGACCTCGACCTGACCTACGAGGTCGCCGAGCTGCGCGGCGACCAGGATCTAACCCTGTTCGTCTACGGCGCCGAGCCGCAGTCCCCGTCGGCCGACGGGCTGGAGATCCTGGCCAGCTGGGCCGCCAGCCGCGACCAGGCCGATGTGGACTCCCCAACGCAGTGACCTCATCGTCGGGCGACGGCTGGTCCAGCGCAAGACGGCAGTCAGCGCCCTCCGCGCCCAGCACGGATCGGGATCCATTGCCCTGCGGTGTGGTCACCGACTCGGTGGAGCGCGCTGGACGATGCCTACGCCCGGACCCCGCTCCGCCGACGCATGCGCTCGATACTCCGCCACATCTCGAAGGATTGTAGATGCCACCGAACGACCGAGCCCGCCGCAACCACGACGAGCTGTTTCCCCGCCATGTCTCGACGCTCGCCCGGACCGACCCGGAGCTGGTCGAGGTGTTCCAGAACTTCGCGTTCGACGAGATCCTCGAGCACGGGAGTCTCGACCCACGACGGCGGCTGATGGTCCAGCTCGCCTCGATGATCGCCTGTGGGGCGCTGTCGGAGTTCCGGGTGATGGCCGAGGCCGCGCTTACCGCGGGTGTCTCGCCGGTCGAGCTGAAGGAGATCGTCTACCAAGCCGTCCCGTACGCTGGGATGGCGAGAGTGTGCGACTTCCTGCACTCGACAAACGATCTGCTCACCGAACGGGGGATCGACCTGCCCCTGCCGTCGCAGTCGACTAGCTCGCCTGCCGACCGCATGGAGCGGGGTCTCGAGGTCCAGAAGCGAGTGCTCGGCGACGACGCGGTCGACCGGATGTACGCCAGCGCACCCGACGACGAGCGGTACATCCAGCGTTACATGACAGGGAACGGCTTCGGCGACCACATCGGGCGGTCCGGGATCGATCTGCCGACCCGTGAGCTGTTGACGTTCGCGATGCTCGTCTCGCTCGGTGGCTGCGAGCCGCAGGTCAAGGGCCATGTGGCGGGCAACCTTAACGTCGGCAACGATCGCGCGATGCTGCTGAGCGTACTGACCCAGCTGGTGCCGTTCATCGGCTACCCGCGAGTCCTCAACGGCCTACGTGCCCTGGACGAGGCCGCGCCACCGCAGACGGAATCCTGATCGCGCGTTCGCGCAGCTCATCGGGTACTTCCGTGGTGCGGCCATCGTTCCTTGCTCCGGTTGACTTGACGGCCTCCATCAAACCGGCTCTTCCGGTTTTGAGTGCGAGGGCTCCGCATGCAGTAGGGACGACCGGATGCGGTAGTTGATCAGGTTGCGGGAGCCCAGGGCGCAGCGTCGGAGGGCTTCGAGTCGGCCGGTGATGGCCTCGGTCGGGCCGTTCGATGCGCGGTGGGTGAAGTAGGCGAGCAGCGGGCGCCCCTGGCGAGGGTCGGGGTGGGCGTAGGCGGTGATGATCTGCTGGTAGACCCAGTGGGTCACCTGTACCGGGGTGTGCTCGTCGGCGGCGAACACCACCTGCAGGCGGGTCTTCTGTCGTGCTCTTCGGTTCGAACGACCCGTCACGGTCGCGTGGGACGTCGATCTCCACCCGCCCAACCTCGGTCAACACCGTCTTGGCGCAGTGGCCGATGCGGAAGTTCCCGCCATCGCGCCCAGCCCGATCGTGGCGGTCGTGACCGAGATGGTCGGTGATCTCGCCCTTCAACGCGGACTCGACCAGCCGCTTGGTCAACTGAGCAGCAGCCCGCCCTCACCGGCCAGTTTCAGCCCGGCTTCCCGAGCCCGCCCGGCAAGCCGGGCAATCAGCTGCTCGTCGACAGCGTCCAACCGGCCAGCCGGCGCAACAGCTGACTCCTCGCCCAGGACGGCGTTGAGGTCAACCGCCTGCTCAGGCATCACGTCGGACACAGGTGTCAGTCTCCTTGATCTGAGTTACACCCTTGTTCTTACAGTCCCTAAAATCTTACTGCGTGGATCTCTACGCCGAGTTGGGAACTCATACGTCGCGCCACGTTGTTCAGATGCCTGGGGTTGGTGTCGTCGTGCGTCGCACTGGAAATAGGACGCGCGTCGGGGCTCATATAGCGACCGGATGCGTCGGTTACTTCAAATCGGCCGCTCTCTTCATTCCACTCTAAATGCCCCGCAATGCGAGCAGAACCAATTTTGGTCTTCCCATCGGATTCGAAGCGAGCGGCAACAGTTGGGTGACCCTGTCTATCCAAGCTATCGCGGAGGCGCGCTGCCGTGAGCGTAGGATCTTTTTCTCTCATGCCGCCAAGGAGCCTCTCGAATTCGTCTTGCTCGATAGTTCCGCTTACCCTGTCGACACCTATATAGATGTCTCCGTTGTCAGCGACGGTGAAGATCCATCTCGCGTTGAGCCTTTCCAGGAGCAGCTTCCTGGGAAATTTCTTGAGTGGATACCACATGGGGTTGAGTCGGAGCGACATGTCGTCAGAACGCTCCTCGGGGTGCAAGTCAGTGGGATTGACGCTCTCGCCGTAATCATACTTCGCCTTCCACTGTTCCATGCGATCCCATACTCCCTGCACCGGAATGGCCGCGCGACGCTCGATCCCGGGCCAATCGGACCGTTGGATCAACGCCATCGTGGCCCGGTTCCCGATCAACCGCTGGATTGCGATCCACCTCTCGACCTCCGCGCCACCATAATGAGTCGAAAGAGGGGAGGGCTGACGCCTCGAGACTGGGAGCCGTTGCGCTTTTCCATCCTTACCATCGGCGGGTCGGATGCCATCGTGACGCACGATTCATTCCTCCATATGGACTGGCGCCCTGAACGACGGTTGATTGCGGTCTGCACAGATTTCGATTTACCAGTGGCCGAGTGGTCGGCCAATGACGTGGCTCTCCGCGACAGCGGTCGCACGCTCACCACACTTCTGAACTGTCCATTCCGCCGGAGACCCGATCCAGCGGCCTCGCCGTCGACAGTCGCGTCCTGGGCGCCGCCGCAGCGGCAGCCTTCAGCGCGCAACCTTCATCCCCCTGAAACGATCAGCGGGGGCGCTGCGCAGTCTCGCGATGACCGCGATTTGGCTTGCGGCGCATCTCATCGCAATGGCCGCTGGCGAGCTCACGAGAATGTGCCGCGCGGCATAGGAACGGGCCAAGCAGCAACACACCGCTCGAACCCAGGGTTGGGACAGCAGTCACAGTCACAGTTCACCGAGACCAATTGAGCCCGACGATCGTCCATCGCAGCAGGGCGTCGAAAATTCGCCGCGCATTGCACTCATACTGAACCCTTTCCATGTCACTCGGCAATAACCCCTGAGGGGCATATTGCTGTGACTGCTCGGCCCGGCGGCAGCTACACGGGACAATGACTGACGTGTCATAGAGCGTGTTCGAGAGGGGTCGGCGTGTCTGCGTGATCACCTGCTTGTCGTGGTCCACCGTGGACCAGCGCCCAGACGTGAGACTGAGCCGCGTACTCGCCAGCGCACCTGCCCCGGCTGATACACCACCGACGCGCAGAGTCCGCGACAGAGCGCGACTTCGCGCAGACGGTGTTCGGTGATCGTCCAGGTACGACTCGCTTCCCCATCCGCGGGTCGACACTCCAGGCAGGCAGCAGATCACAACCACCGTTCGACCCGGCAGCGCCCATCGAGGAGCCAGTTGGAGAAGTCGCTGTCCTGACCGCCAGCCCCACTCCGGGCGCAATCATGCAGCGACAGCCGGCGGCACTGCCCATCCCCAGTCATGCCGCCAGATGGCCGGTGTGGCTAACGTGCAAGTCCCCCTCGGGCACCTAACTAGATCTCTGATCAGCGGTTTTCCTCGCGGGCTCTACTTGCTCTCGCTCGCGCTGGTCACGGGCGTGGGGATTCGAGTCCCACTGGGACACGCTCAACGCAGCGGACGCGAGTCCGACCAGTTGCATCTCAGTGTTCGGTCGCGCACCAGTTGTTCTATCGCCTGGGCCGACTGACCGGGATCTTCCTGCTCGCCGAGGCGAGCAGGAAGCCGGCTCGGCACACAGCAGCGTGGCACCGCGCCGCCCGGGGTGGCCAGGGCGGCGCGGGCCGCGGCGACGAGCCACCGCACCACCAGGCAAGCAACTCAAAACCAAGCTCAGGTGCCGGCTGCATCCCTGGCCGCGACCTGTGCCCCCTGGCGCGCCCGCACCCGCGGGGCGGTCTCCGGGAGGAACAGCGCTGCGACGCCGGATACCGTGATGAGGCCGGCCGCGAGCAATATCGCCGACTGCAGGCCGAAGTTGTCGGCCAGAACGCCGCCCAGGATCGGCATCAGGAAGGTACCGACAATCACGCCGGCGAAGTTGATCGAGCCCATCGCTGAACCCTGCTCGTCTTCCGGCAGCAGTTCCGAGACCACGGTGGCGGCCGCGAGCGGGATGATCAGGCCGTTGAAGAACGAGCTCAGCGCCAGGAACGTGGCCGCAGCCGCCACGCTGAAGTCGCCGATCGCGAACAGCAGCATGAACACGCCGCTGAGCACGCCGCCGAAGAAGATCGCCGGTTTACGGCCGGTGAAGTCCGAGCAATACGGCAGCAGCAGGGTGCCGGCCACCCCGGCGATACCGAAGATGGACAGGATGGTGCCCGCGGCGACCAGGCTGACGCCGATCTCGTCGGTCAGAAACAGCGTGTTGTACGCGACGCCGACCTGAAGCCAGCCGAGCGCGGCGGCCTGAATGATCATCAGGACGACCACGCTGGGGTACCGGACCACCCCGACCAGCTTGCGCCAGTCGGGCTTCGATCGCTCCCGCGTGGCCACGACGGCCCGGGGCGGTTCGCGCATGACGAAGTACAGCGCCAGCACGACGAAGAAGAAGACGCCACCGATGATGGCGAACGCCGGCCGCCACCCGAGGTCCTCGGCCATCTGCGTGATGACGATCGCGCCGAGCACGCTGCCGAACAGCGGGTAGCCCATGGTGAACACCGACTGCACGAAGGCGCGCCGCTTGGCCGGGAACTCGGCGGCGAGCACCGCCTGCGAGTTCGGCCACCCGACTCCGTCACCAATCCCGACGAACTCCCGGACAACGAACAGCGACCAGAAGTTCCACGTGCCGCCCATCGCGGCGGTCGCCCCCACGGCGAGGAAGGCGCCGGGCAGCAGGACCCTCCGCCGTCCATAGTGGTCGGACAGCCACCCGGACAGCCAGCTGCTGATCGCCCAGGTGAACGAAGTCCCGGAGACCAGCAGACCCGCCTGCCAGAACGCGAGGCCGAACTCGTCTCGGATGGCCGGCAACACGAATCCGATGCCGACCCGGTTGAGCCCGACCAGCCCCCAGAACGCGGTCAGCAGACCCAGTATTGCCCACGGATACATCGAGCGGCCATTGCTCGTAGTCATCGTGATCACACCATTCTCTGGTTCACTGGCGCACCTGGACGTCATGGGCTTGCAGTGCGGGTAACACCTCCTTGGCGAATCGCCGAATTTGACTGAGAAACAGCTCCTGGGGCATCGCACCGCGGTTGAGGTTGACCAGCACCCGGCCCGCGCCGGTGGCGTCGGCGTGCTCGATGATCCGCTGGGTGACCTCGTCCGCGGTGCCCCATGGCCACTGCTGCGCCCGCTCGACGATGTCGTCAAGGGTCAGATTGCGGTAGTCCGCCCGCGCGCGCTGTGCGGCGGGGAGGTTCTCCGGCCGGACGTAGTCGAGCGACGAGTCGCTCACGTAGCCCGCCTTGCGCTGCAGGTCGTGTTCGGTGATGTTGCCATGGCTGAACAGGGTCTGGTTGAAGTAACGCAGGTACGGCCCCGCCTCGTCGATCGCCTGCTGCTTGCTGTCGGCCACGTACGGGCTCATCGAGAGGTGCACGTGCTCGGCGGTCCGCTCACGGCCGTGTTCGTGCAGGCAGTCGGTGTAGTGCCGAAGCACGTCCGCACGCAGGCCGGGATGCTCCACACCCGGCGTGATCGACACGTTGTTCCGGGCGGCCCACTCGATGGTCTCCTTGCTGCTGGTGACCGGAACCCAGATCGGCGGGTGCGGTTGCTGCACCGGGCGGGGCCAGATGGCGACGTCATGGCAGGACCAGAACTTCCCCTCGAAGGAGAAGACCTCCTCGGTCCACAACCCGCGGATGATCTCGGCAGCTTCTTCGAACCTGGGTCGCGACTCGGCCATCGGCACACCGAATACGGCGTGCTCGCGCGGGATTCCTCGCCCGAACCCGGCCACGATCCGCCCGTTCGACAGGCAGTCGAGCATCGCCAGTTCCTCGGCCAGCCGGATCGGGTCGTGCAGCGGCAGCAGATTGGCGTAAATGTGCAGTTTAAGTCGCTTCGTCCGCTGCGCGGCGGATGCCGCGAGCAGGTTCGGCGAGTTCATCAACCCGTACGGAGAGGTGTGGTGCTCGTTGAACCCGACGCCGTCGTAACCAAGCCGGTCGAGTTCCTCCCAGGCGTCGAGATGCTCCGCATAGGTGCGGACCGCAACCGCGGGATCGAAGTACCGCTTGGCCAGCGGCCATGGAAGCTCCCCATCGTCCTGCTTGAGGTGCTCCACGTGCTCTGCGTACGGCACCAGGTCGAAGACCACTACCTCCATGGCGCAGCTCCCAGCTGTGAGGTCTCGTCAGTGTTCATACGGGTCTCGAACGTCCATACGCCATGCTCTGCAAGTTGGACAACATGTACCGGTCAAGATCGCGCCGATCGCCGCATGATGTCGTCGATGGGCTAGTCAATTTGTCTCGGAGCCGCTGGTGCAGTTGCTCCTCCGCGGTCGCCGGAGCTGTGCGAGCGCATCGCGGCTCCCCGGGCTCGGGCCCGCCCGTGCTGATCTCGACTCCCCCTCGGACACACTCCTCAGCCACGCTTGTCGCGTTGCTGACGGAGGCGCTGTCGGCGGCCCCGACGCACCACGCGAGCTGACGGGGCGAGCGGCGATCCGCGCGGCCGGATGGACGGCCGCCGTCATCACTGCCCTACCCACGGGGCAACCACCGCATCGAGACGGGCGGCACGTGTCGCTCAGGCGACGGCGCGGGCCTGTTCCACGGCCAGCGCGTCGACCAGGTCGTTCATCTGGTCGCCCGAGTGGCCCTTCACCCAGCGGAACGACACGTCGCCGCGCTCGTTGAACAGCGTGACCAACGGCTCCCAGAGGTCTCGGCTGACGACCGGCTTGCGGGCACTGGTGACCCAGCCCCGGTCGAGCCACCCCCGCCACCAGCCATCGCGGAAGCAGTTCACGACGTAGGTCGAGTCGCTGACGACGACCAGCGGCCCGGACAGCGCGCGCACCGCCTCGAGTGCGGCCCGGATCTCCATGCGCTGGTTGGTGGTGGGCGTCTCGCCGCCGCTGCCCTGCCGCCCGTCCCGGGTGGCCCACGCCCAGCCGCCCGGCCCGGGGTTGCCCGAGCACGCCCCGTCGGTCCACACCTCCAGCGCCCCTTCGGCGGCGGGCATCTCCGACCGCTGGGTCGTGCGCTTCGGCCGGTCCGCCGTCGTCCTCGGTGCCGAGCCGGCCGCCTCCGGCGTCGCACAGGCAGCGTGTGCCCAGGCCGCACCGGACCGGCCGATCTCTTCGCCGGGACTGATGCGCGACGAGCAGACCTTGCAGGTAGTGGCGTACTTGGCGGTCATCGGCACGCCGACCAGCCTAGTGAGCGCCGTCCGGGCCCCGTCGCCCGTTACGGCTTCCTCGACGGATCGCCATCGGGCTCCACAGAGCGGGCCTGTTCTGAGCCATCTCAGAATGACTGGCCGCAAAACCGCGTGATCCGCTCGCGGCTACTCCGTCGCGCCGACCTATTCAAGGAAGCCAAACGCAAGCTCCCCGAGGCTCGCCGACCAGCAATTCACGCTGAGATTGTAGAAGCAGTGGAGTCGGCGGCCGAGTAGCTCGCATCAGCGGTCGCATCTCCAATCTCGTTGACCGCCCGGAAGATCGCATACGAACCCGTCAACGTGGTCCTGAACCAACTGATCTCGTTCTGCTCAGCGCGAAGCTGATGAGTGACGTTGGACGGCGGTGGACGAAGCCCCTCGCGTGGTGGGATTTCTTGACTTGTCGGGTGAATCCTGTGGTTCGCGCTCAGCGATGTGATCGACACTTGCCGCGCTATCCGCGCCGGGCGTGGCGCGCACACGGACTCACCGACGATTTCGCGGGTGAGCCCGCTTCTGTGTCGGGCAACTGTTTTCGGGAGTGTGGGCATGCGTGCGGAGAGGGTCGCCGGGAGGCCGGGGCAGCGGGGTGCTGGTCGCCGATGGCGGTGGGTGGGGTTGCTTGCCGCTGTAGGCACGACGACGGCGCTGGTGGTGCTGCCTGCCGCGGGGGGTACGGCCGCCGCCGCGGTGCTGCCGCCGGAGTGCAGCCAGACCGGGCCGACGGTGACCTGCACCTACACCTTCACCGGCGCGGAGCAGAGCTTCACCGTGCCCAGCGGCACCACCTCGGTGCAGGTCAGCGCGATCGGCGCGGCAGGGGCGCCCAGTTACGGCGGCGCGTCGGGCGGCCGCGGAGCCCAGGTCACCGGCACGCTGACGGGGCTTACCGCCGACCAGGTGCTGTACGTCGAGGTGGGCGGCACGCCCACGAACACTGCAGCGTGCTACCCCCTGGCGGCATGCATCGGCGGGTTCAACGGCGGGGGCACCAGCCGCTTCGGTGGCGGGGGCGGCGGCGCCTCGGATGTGCGCACCGTCCCGAGCGCCCAGCCCAACAGTCTGGCCTCGCGGCTGATCGTGGCCGGCGCCGGTGGTGGCGGCGGCATACCCGGAATCCCGCCGTGCGACCCGACATTCGCCGGCACGCCCGGTGGTGACGCTGATGCGGCCGGGGGCACCAACAGCTGCGCTGGCGTGGGCACCAGCACCGGTGGCGGGCCTGGCACACAGGTCACCGGCGGCACCGCCGGCAGCCCGAGCGGCGACCCAGGCACCCTCGGTGTAGGTGGCAACGGCGGTGGCAACCTCGGCGGTGGAGGCGGCGGGGGGCTCTTCGGCGGCGGAGGCGGCGGCTCAATCATTTTTTCGGGCGGCGCGAACACCGCCGGCGGTGGAGGCGGGGGTGGTTCCTCCCTCGTTCCCGCGGGTGGGACCGCGTCGCTGACCACCGCCCCGGCCTCGGTGACGATCACGTACACCTCACCGATATCGACCACGACGCTCGCCGTGTCGCCCAACCCGGCGGTGGTGGGCCAGCCGGTCACGTTGACCGCGACGGTGACCTGCAGCGTGCCCACCGACACGGGCACGGTGACTTTCTACGACGGCGACGCCGTGATCGGCACCGACTCGGTCACCGGTTCCGACGTCGCCACCCTTACCACCAGCAGCCTGTCCATCGGCAGCCATACGCTGACGGCCAAATTCGTCGGCGGCACCGCCTGCCTGCCCTCGACCTCGAACACCGTGGTCGAAGTGATCCAGCAGGGCAGCTCGACCGCCACCCTGACGGCCAGTCCGCCCAACCCGTCCTTCGGCCAGCCGGTGACGCTGACCGCGCAGGTGAGCTGCACCGCCGGGGGTGCGCCGACGGGCACGGTGACCTTCTCGGAGGGGGCCACCGCGATCGGCACCGTCCCGCTCGGCGGCTCCGGCAACGCCGGCCTGACGGTCAGCGGGCTACCGAGCGGGTCGCACACCTTCACCGCGCACTACAACGGCGACACCAACTGTGCGCCGACCACGTCGAACGCGGTCACGGTCACCGCGGGCTGCCAGAGCATCAGCGGCACCCACCTCGGGCCGCTGGCGGTCACCGGGCCGGTCTGCCTGGGCCCTGGCACGCAGATCCTCGGCCCCGTCACCATCAGCGGTAGCGGGTCGCTGAACGCCGAGGGTGCCATCATTCAGGGGCCGCTGATCGCCACCAGCGGCACCGGGCTACGGGTCTGTGCCACGACCGTCAACGGACCCACCAGCATCTCCGGCATCAACGGAGTGATCGTCATCGGCGATGCCGGTGACGACGGCAGTCCGCCCTGCGGGGCCAACACACTGCGCGGCGCGGCCACCCTTCGCGGCAACACCGGGTTCGTCGAGCTGGGCGGCAACCAGATCCTGGGCCCGCTGACGGTGAACGACAACACCACCACCATCAGCGTGCCACCGGAGAACGCCACCGCCACCGAGATCGAGGCCAACCGCATCGTGGGCATCCTGGCCTGCTCCGGCAACACCCCGCCGCCGACCAACGACGGCCGGCCCAACACCGTCATCGGCATCCGCACCGGCCAGTGCGCCGCCCTGTAGCACCCTGATCACCAGCACAACGCATCCGGCGTCCTCCAGACACACCGGGTGCCCGGACGGCCCTGGCGTCGAGTCCGACGCCAGGGCCTTTCCACCTCTGCCTCCCCGCACGCCGCGGGGGTGCTCCGCTCACCCGCGTCATCCCTGCAGTTACCTACGCATTCGCCCGAGGTGTCAACCGAGCGCGAGGCGTGCAGGTAGTGCGCAAGTCCCCCCTCGGACACAACATCAGGTCGTTGATCAGGCACCTCGCCCCAGTTTCTGTTCACGGTGAGGCTGAACCTGCGTGGTTGCCCGCAGCCTCATCCCCCGTCACTCGACGCGCCGGGGTGGCCGACCTGGCGGCGCCAGACCGAGGGGCTGACGCCGCGGGCGCGCTTGAACGCGACGCTGAAGGCGAAGGCATCCTCGTACCCGACCTTGCTGGCTACGGCGGCGATTGTCGCCTCGGTGTCACGGAGCAAGTCCGCCCCTAAGGTCATCCGCCAACTGGTGAGGTAGGCGAGCGGCGGCTCGCCGACCAGGCGGGTGAAGCGCGCGGCAAAAGCGGCGCGGGACATGCCGACCTCAGCGGCAAGCGCGGCGACCGTCCATCGGTAGGCGGGATCCTCGTGCAGCACGCGCAGTGCGCCGCCGATGACGGAATCGTTCAGCGCCCGGTACCAGGCGGGGGGCGACGCCTGCGGTCCGGCACACCATGCCCGCAATGCCAGCACCAGCACGAGATCCAGCAACCGGTTGAGAACGGCGTCCTGACCAGGTTCGTCGCGGTCAACCTCGGTGGCAAGCAGATCCAGCGCCGCCCGAGTCTGCGGTCCGGCGGGCACGACCGCCAGCGGCGGGAGCATGTCCAGCAGGCGGTCACCCACGTCGCCGCGGAGTTCGTAGGCGCCTCGGAGCATGATCGTGGCCCCGGGCAGACCGTCGCCGTAGGTACGGGGGGCCAGACGCCGGTTGGCGCCCGCCGCCTGCTCGCCGCCGTCGACGACGTACTTCTTTCCCCCGTGGATCACAACCTGGGGCGGGGTAGTCGGACCGTCGGCGATCGTGTACTTGCCGGTTGCGGTGATGAGGGCGATGTCGCCCGCGGTGAGGCGCACCAGCGCGGCGCATGCGTCGTCGAGCTGGAGGTATGCGTGGCCGCCGATCGTGGCCACGACCGTGAGCGGAGGAGCGTCAGCAAAGGTCAGCGACCACGGCCGCCGCTGGATCAACTGCCTGACCATCGCGTTCCTGGCGCGAGCCCGGTGCAGCAGATCGCTCAGGACGTCCACGCCGCCGACGCTAGACGATCACAAATGTATTCGCGACGATCTCCCATGGATGGTCTTCGAGTGGTGGAGTTCTCTAGCCGGCATGACGAGCATCCTCATCCTCGGCGGTACTGGTAAGACGGGTCGCCGCATCGCCCGGCGCCTCCAGGCCACCGGCCGGCCGGTGCGGACGGCGGCCCGCACTGACGCCGACGCTCCCTTCGACCTGGACGACCCGGCGACCTGGGGGCCCGCGCTCGACGGCGTCACTACCGCCTACGTCGTGGAGCCCACCCGTCAGCCGGGCCTGGAGGCCGGGTCACGCATTTCCAGGTTCGTGGCCGAGGCGGTCGCCGCGGGCGTGCGGCGGCTGGTGCTGTTGTCAGCCCACGGCATCGGCGGGGCCGACGACAGTCATCCCCTCAAGGCCGCCGAACGGATGGTCCGCGGTTCCGGCGTCGACTGGACGATCCTGCGACCGGACTGGTTCTCGCAGAACTTCAGCGAGAGTTTCTGGCTGCCCGGAGTCCGCGCCGGGGTCCTGGCACTGCCCACCGGCGACGGCTGTACCCCGTTCGTCGACGCCGATGACATCGCCGAGGTCGCCGTTGCGGCACTGACCGAAGACCGCCACAGCGGCCAGATCTACGAGCTCACCGGCCCCCGGGCGATCAGCTTCGGTGAGGCGGTCGACCTGATCAGCGCGGCCGTCGGGCGCACAATCCGTCACGTCGACGTCGACCCCGAGGTCTTCATCGAGCGCCAGGTCGCAGGCGGCGTCCCACCCGGCGTCGCGCGACTGCTCACCGACCTGCTCATGGCCGTCCGCAACGGCCGGGGTGCCGCGCTCGCCGACGGTGTGGAACGAGCCCTCGGCAGGCCACCCAGATCGTTTGAGGACTACATCGCCGAGACCGCGGCCGCAGGCCACTGGAATTGACTCGACCGATCAGAACCGGCCGGCACAGCGAGGATCGCTGATGCAGTCGAGCGGCTGCCCATCCCGGGTGCTAGCTCACCCGCATCGCTCATGGAACGCATAGCATCCCTAACAGGCCGGCCGGCGACGGTCATGCCCAAGGCGGGCACACCGGACGATGGATAACGCTGCCAGGTGCGGCGCCGGCCTCGCGCCCTCCTACTCGTGCGACAACTGTGATAAGAGTTCATCACCCTGCCGAATGGGCTCCATCAACGAGTGACTCTGCCAACATTTTTCCACTTTTATTCTGCCGCTGTTCCGCGGACAGCGCCGCGGTAACGTCCGGGCAGCTCCTCCTTTTCCACCCGAATTCGCCCCTCAAGAGCGTCGGCGGAGACGAGAGTCGGCCCCCGAACGAAGGACGAGCGTGCACTTCACCCTTATCGCTCTTCGCCGAGCCTGGTTCGCACGGGCGCGGCTCGGCGCTCTCACTTGCGGAGCGCTGCTGGCCAGCGCCCTCGCGGGCTGTTCGAGCAGCCCGTCGAGCGGCACCGGCACCGAGGCCCACCCTGAGCAACTCACCATGGCCATCGCATGGACGGGAACCCAGGCGGCCGGCGTTCCGCCGCTTCTGAAGATATACAACCAGGAGCATCCGAACGTTCACTGGAACCTGGTCGATAATGTCAACGAGCAGAAACTCCTCGCTGAGGAGGCCGCCGGCGACGCGCCCAGCGTCGCCATGCTGGACACGACCGACCTGGTCGCGAGCATGGCGACCTCCGGCGCCATCCTCCCGCTCCAGTCCTACATTTCCAGTAACAAGCTGAACGTCAACGATTTCACTCCCGCGTCGCTCTACAGCAACTCGTATCTCGGGGCCCAGTACGCGCTGCCCTTCTTCGAGGACACTTACGCCCTGTACTACAACAAGACCCTCTTCGAGAAGGCCGGCATCGCCCAGCCTCCGACGACGCTCAGCGAGCTGGCCGCCGACGCCGCCAAGCTGTCGATCACCGGCTCCGACGGCCAGTACAGCCAGCTCGGGTTCGAACCGACGATGCCCAAGCAGCTGGAGGGCTACATGTTCGGCGGCAACTGGGCCGACGCCTCCGGCCAGGTCACCGCGACGAACCCGCTCACCGTCAAGGGCGCTCAGTGGATCGTGGACACGGAGAAGCAGCTCGACCCGAGCAAGGTCCAGAAGTTCCTGGCCGGCTCGAGCGGCGCGGTGAGCGCACTGGACCCGTTCGCCACCGGCAAGGTCGCCATGGACGTGTCCGGGGAATGGTTCATGCCCACGATCTTGCAGCAGTCACCGAACATGGACTTCGGCGTGGCACCGATCCCCTACCCCGACGGCCAGCCCCAGTACGCGGGCACCGGCTCGGTGGGCGGTAACCCGCTGGTCATCCTGAAGGGCGCCCAGGACGCCAACGCGGCCTGGGACCTCATCGACTGGCTGGCCACGACAGGCCAGGAGATCGCCACCAAGACTCCGTCCATCTACCACGACATCTACTCCGTGCCCGCCCTGAAATCGCTGGTCAGCAACGCTCAGATGGCGCCCACCCCCCAGATGGCCTTCTTCTGGCAGTACAGCGGCGGCAAGAACATTCATCCCTTCCCGCCGGTCCCGGACGCGACCACCTACCTGAACGCCATTACCAGCGCCGTTCAGCAGGCCCAGCTCACGCCGACGAGCGTGAGCTCTGCGCTGCAGCAGGTCCAGTCGCAGTACGGCCCGCTCGTCGCCGGCCAGATCAAGAGCGCGCAGGCGCAGGCACATTGAGCGTCGTGCTCCGCCGGGGAGCGCCGAGAGCAAGCGGTGGCGCCAGGGCCGAGGGGCGGGCAGCGGCAGTGCTCCGTGCCCGTCTCACGCTCCGGCGCCGCCGGTTCCTGTGGGGCGTGCTCTTCGTCAGCCCGTGGATCATCGGCACGCTCGGGCTGGTGCTGTACCCGATGGCCCTTTCCCTCTACTACAGCTTCACCAGCTACAACATCGTCGGAACGTCGCAGTGGACCGGTCTCGCCAACTACCAGGAGCTCCTGCAGGACCCGGAGTTCACGCAGTCCCTCGAGAACACGCTGTACCTGGTCGTGGTGATGGTCCCGCTGAGCCTGATCGCTTCCCTCGGCTACGCCCTCGTGCTCAACCTGGCCGTGTTCGGGCAGCGCTTCTTCCGTACGGTGCTCTACCTCCCGCAGATGGTGCCGACCGTCGCCGGCGCCATCTTGTGGATCTGGGTGCTGAACCCCACCTACGGGCTGGTCAACACCGTGCTCGGCTGGCTGCACATCACGGGACCGCTGTGGCTCAACAGCATCTCGTGGTCGAAGCCGGCGATCGTCCTGATGAACCTGTGGGGCATCGGCGGCGCGGGCGTGATCTTCCTGGCCGGCCTCCAGGGCATCTCCCCCGCCCTCGTGGACGCCGCGCGGGTGGACGGGGCCAATGCCTGGCAACGGTTCCGGCACGTGACGGTGCCCGCCCTGTCGCCGCTGATCCTGTTCAACGCCATCATGGGCTTCCTCGGCGCCATGCAGTACTTCACCCAGGCGTTCATCATGGGCGGCGGCGACACCGGGGGGACGTCGATCGGACTCGGCAACAGCCTGCAGTTCGCAGTCGTCTACCTCTATGAGGTGGCGTTCTCCGACCTGCGCGTCGGGTACGCCTCCGCTATCGGGTGGGTGCTGTTCGTCATCATGCTCGTCGTCATCGGAGTGCTGCTCAAGTTGTCCGTCCGCTGGGTCTTCTACGAAGGATGGCGCCAGCAGTGATCCGACTATCCGCCACCCAGAAGTTCACCGCCTACGTGGTGCTCGCGGGCCTCTCCGCGTTGATGCTGCTCCCGTTCGTCTGGATGCTCATCTCCTCGGTCAAGACCAACAGCCAGCTCTTCACGACGCCGATCCTCTGGTGGGTGTGGCCGCTGCACCTGGACAACTACGCTCAGGCCCTGGCGCTCATCCCGTTCTGGTCGCAGCTGCGCAACACGGCCCTGCTGTCGGTGCTGACCGTGGTCGGGACCGTGCTCTCCAGCAGCTTCACGGCCTATGGCCTGGCCAAGGTGAGCTGGATCGGGCGGCGGCTGCTGCTCGGCGTCCTGATCGTCACGATGCTGCTCCCTGCCATCGTGACGCTGGTCCCCACGTACGTGATCTTCCGTGACCTCGGGTGGGTCAACACCTACCTGCCGCTCGTCGTCCCCGCCTTTCTCGGCACTCCGTACTACATATTCCTCTTTCGGCAGTTCTTCCTACGGATCCCCGAGTCGGTGAGCGAGGCGGCACGCATCGACGGGGCTTCCGAGCTGCGCATTTACGCCCGCATCATCATGCCGCTGAGCCGGCCGGTCGTGGTCGCGGTCGCCGCGCTCGCCTTCGTCCAGTCCTGGACGGACTACCTGGGCCCGTTGATCTATCTCAACAACCCGGATCAGTGGACGCTCTCGCTCGGGCTCACCGAGTTCCTGACCAAGTACTCGGTGCAATGGAACTACATGATGGCCGCGTCGGTGGTCTTCACCCTGCCGCTGATCATCGTCTTCTTCCTCGGCAACAAGTACATCCTCAGTGGCATCAGCTTCACGGCCGACGTCGGCTAGAGATTGGAAGCCATGGACACCCTCCGGATCATGACCTACAACATGCTGCACGCTCCGGGGGACCGCCTCGGGCACCTCGTCGACGTGGTGCGCAGCGTCGACCCCGACGTGCTGGCCTGCCAGGAGATCAACACGTACGAGGGGATGATGAACCTCTCCCGGGAGCTCGGGATGCTCCCGGTGTGGGGCCCGGCCAACAGCCATGAGGACACCAAGGACGGCCGGCCGCTGTACGAGCACCTCGTCGTGCTGACCAAACTGGCACCGAGGGCCGTGCGGGTCCACCGCGGTGACCGCCGCGCCATGTTCCGGCCCGTGCTCGAGGTGCGGCTCGAGGCGCCGGGCGGTACGACCGTCACCTTCTTCGTGGTCCACCTGCGAGCCGTGCTCGATGCCACCGAGCGGTACCTGAGGTGGCGGGAACTCGGAGCCCTGCTCGCGGTGATCGCCGGAGCGGATGGGCCGGCGGTTGCCCTGGGCGACTTCAACGCTCTGCCACCCGGGGAGACGCCGCCGGCGGAAGGCACCCGCCGCGAGCTCCCCGAGGATCACCTGGCCGCGTTCGGCGGCGGTGTGGTGGCGGCCATCACCGAGGCCGGCCTGGCGGATTCGCTGCGTCTCGTCCACCCCTACACGGGCACGCCCGATTCGACCCTGCTGCGCCGCCAGGGGGCACGCGTCGACTACATCTTCGTCAGCGAGGAGCTGCGGGACTGCGTGAGGAAAGCCGACATCGTCGACGGCGAGGCGGTCACGGTGGCGTCGGACCACCGTCCCGTCATGGCCGAGCTGACCTTCACGCAGTGACGAACGGCTCGACGTCGTGGACGCGCCTACAGTCCGAGCAGTCTCCCGATACTCTGCCGCAGCCGTGTCGCGGCGTCGGGATCGTGGAGAAGGTGCACCGACATGTTGAAACCGGTGAACAGTCCCATCAGCTCGAACGCCAGCTGATCGGGGTCGGCACCGTCCGGCAGCTCGCCCAGGTCCGCCTCACGCGTTGTTGCGTCGACCAGGTAGGTGTGCCATCGCGTCATCCCGTCGACGATCGCGTCACGGACAGGACCAGTGAGCGAGTCGTACTCGAAGGTCGCCGCGCTGAGCAGGCAACCGCCCGGAAAGTGCTCCAGCGAAGGTGAGTCGCGAGGGCGTGGCAGCAGGCCCGAGCGCGACGCCGATCGGATTCGGGGTTGACGCGGCTTCCCCGGAGCGGTGCCATGTGGGACGAACGCGTCATCCACGGCCGTTCACCCCCACCACGACCCTCGCGCCGCGTCTGGAGGCGATCGGCCCGCAGCGAGGAGGTGCGTCGTGGTCGGCACGAGCACAGCCTTCACGAAGGAACGGGCACCCTGCGGGAAGCAGGTGGGCGGCAGCCGTTACCACGAGGACGACGGCTCCGGCATCGTGTGCAACGACGTCAACTGGGCCTGCGGCTGCCGCGAGATCGTGCACCAGTTCCACGACGGCAGCTGCCGGACCCGCATCGTCCGGCACGACGGCCGGATGCTGCTGAACCAGCTGTCCGCCGAGCACGCCGAATAGCCGAGGACGGACCCGGACATGGCGGACCACGACGTCGTGGTGGTGGGGGGCGGTGGCGCCGGTCTGCGGGCGGCCATCGCGATCATGGAGACCGCTCCGCGGCTGGACGTGGCGGTCGTGTCGAAGGTCTACCCGATGCGCAGCCACACCGTCTCGGCCGAGGGCGGCGCCGCTGCGGTGATCGCCGACGACGACTCGCTGGACGAACACGCGTACGACACGGTCTCGGGGAGCGACTGGCTGTGCGACCAGGACGCCGTCGAGGCGTTCGTCCGGGAGGCGCCGCTCGAGCTGCTGCAGCTCGAGCACTGGGGCTGCCCGTGGAGCCGTCGGCCCGACGGGGAGGTCGCGGTCCGCGCCTTCGGCGGCATGAAGAAGATGCGCACCTGGTTCGCCGCCGACAAGACAGGCTTCCACCTGCTGCACACGTTGTTCCAGACCTCGCTGCGGTACGAGCGGATCACGCGCTACGACGAGTGGTACGTGACCACGTTGCTGGTCGACGAGGGCCAGGTGCACGGCGTGGTCGCCGTCGAGCTGGCGACGGGGCGGATCGAGGCCATCACCGGGCGAGCCGTGATCCTGTGCACGGGCGGGTGCGGGCGGGTCTTCCCGTTCACGACCAACGGCAACATCAAGACCGGCGACGGGATGGCGCTGGCCTACCGTGCGGGCGCGCCGCTGAAGGACATGGAGTTCGTCCAGTACCACCCGACCGGCCTGCCGTTCACCGGAATCCTCATCACCGAGGCGGCCCGCGCCGAAGGCGGCTGGCTGCTGAACAAGGACGGCTACCGCTACCTGCAGGACTACGACCTCGGCACGCCGTCGCCCACACCGGTGCTGCGCAGCATGGAGCTCGGCCCGCGCGATCGGCTGTCCCAGGCGTTCGTCCACGAGCAGGAGAAGGGCAATGCGGTCGACACCCCGTACGGGCCGGTGGTGTACCTCGACCTGCGCCACCTGGGCCCGGAGGTGATCGACGCCAAGCTGCCCTTCGTGCGCGAGCTGTGTCTGCAGTACGAGCGCATCGACCCCGTCCACGACCTCATCCCGGTCCGGCCGGTGCAGCACTACATGATGGGCGGCGTCCACACCGACCTCGACGGCGCCACCGGACTCCAGGGGCTGTACGCGGCCGGCGAGGTCGCGTGCGTGAGCATCAACGGCGCCAACCGCCTGGGCTCCAACTCGCTCCCCGAACTGTTCGTGTTCGGCCGCCGCGCCGGCATCGCGGCAGCCGAGTTCGCCGCAGCGCAGCCCACCGGTCCCCCGCGAGCCGTGCAGACGCAGGCCGCCGACGAACGCCGCCGGGTGGAACGCGACCTGCTCACCCCACGCGACGGCCGGGAGCGAATGGCCGACGTCCGCGCCGACATGCAGCACACCATGGAGGGCAGCGCCGGGATCTTCCGGGACGCCGGTGCACTCCTGTCCGGCGCGGCGAAGCTCCAGGAGCTGCGGGAGCGGTACGCCAAGGCAGTCGTCGAGGACGACAGCAGGGCCTTCAACACGGAGCTGGTCGCCGCGCTCGAGCTGGGTTTCATGCTCGACGTCGCCGAGACGATCGTGGCCTGCGCGATGCGACGCGAGGAGTCGCGCGGCGCCCACCAGCGCACGGACTTCCCACGACGCGACGACGCCCGTTTCCTGGCGCACTCGCTGGTCACCCGCGACCCGACCGGAGCGCCGAGCGTCTCGTACCTGCCCGTCACGATCACCCGCTGGCCGCCGGGCGAGCGGGTCTACGGGAGGTGATGGCGTGGCCGACACGATCACCCTGCAGGTCGCCCGCTACCGGCCCGACGTGGACGCCGCGCCGCGCCTGCAGGACTACGAGGTCCCGCTGCGCGAGGAATGGGCGGTCCTCGACGCGTTGAACCACATCAAGGACCGGATCGACGGCACCCTCTCGTTCCGCTGGTCGTGCCGGATGGGAATCTGCGGCAGCTGCGGCATGACGGTGGACGGCGACCCGGCACTGACGTGCGGCACGTTCCTCGTCGATCACGCGCCGGGCCCGGTGCGTGTCGAACCGCTGGCCAACTTCCCCGTCGTCCGCGACCTCGTCATCGACATCGGCGACTTCATGCGCAAGCTGCCCACGGTGAAACCGTGGCTGGTTCGGGACGACGAGCCCGAGGTGGACGGTGTCGAGTTCCTGCAGACGCCCGCGCAGCTCGACGAGTACAAGCAGTTCAGCATGTGCATCAACTGCATGCTCTGCTACGCCGCGTGCCCGGTGTACGGGATCGAACCGGACTTCCTCGGCCCGGCGGCGATCGCGCTCGCCCAGCGCTACAACCTCGACTCGCGCGACGAGGGCGCCCACCAGCGGCTGGACGTGTTGGCCGGCGCGGAGGGCATCTGGGCCTGCACCTACGTCGGCGAGTGCACGACCGCGTGCCCCAAGGGCGTGGACCCGGCGGGTGCCATCCAGCGCTACAAGCTGACCGCCGCGACGAGGACGTTGCGGTCCCTGCTGATGCCGTGGGCTCGGCGATGAGCGAGCAGACGACGAACACCGCGCGAGCCGGCCCCTACCGGCCGCGAACCGACCGGTTGTGGTGGGTGCACCGCCGGTCGTACGTGCTGTTCGTGCTGCGTGAGCTGTCCAGCGTGTTCGTGGCCTGGTTCGTGGTGTACCTCGTGCTGCTGGTCGCCGCAGTCCACAGTGGCACGAGCTCCTACGAGCGTTTCCTCGAGTGGAGCGGCCGCCCGTGGATGGTGGCCCTCAACGTCGTCGCGCTGGCCTTCGTGGTCCTGCACGCGGTCACCTGGTTCACACTTGCGCCGAAGGCGATGGCGGTGCGGTTGCGGGGACGGCGTCTCCCGGCGCGGGTGATCGCCGCGGGCCACTTCGCCGCGTGGGCGGTGCTGTCGGCCGTTCTGGCGTGGATCGTGCTGGACGGGTGGTGAGGACCCGGATGACGACGCAGTCGAAGCGTTCGACCTCGGACGCGCTGGCGTGGCTCCTGTTCAGCGCCGGAGGGGTGGTGTCGGCGCTGTTCGCCCCCGTACTGCTGCTGCTCTTCGGGGTCGTCTTCCCGCTGGGGCTGCTGGCCCCGCCCGGCCACGCCCACCTCTCGGCCGTGCTGGACCACCCGCTCAGCCGGCTCGTGCTGCTCCTGCTGTGCGTGCTCGCACTGCTGCACTGCGCCCACCGGTTCCGGTACATCCTCGCCGAAGGCCTGCAGCTCAAACGGTTGCGCGGGCTGATCACCCTGCTGTGCTACGGCGCGGTGATCATCGGCTCCGGCTGGGCTGCGGACGTGTTGTTCGGATGATCGATCCGAGCTCCGATCGGAGGGTGGGTGCGACCACTCGGCCCGCCATACCGACACCGGTCGCGGTGAGCCGGGCCCTCGACCGCCTCGTCGCCGCGACTCCCGCTGCGCGCGATCGCACGGTCGACCTGCTGCGGGCGTTCAGCATCGCCGTGGTCGTCGTCTGGCACTGGGCGCTGGCGATCACCCACGAGCAGGACGGCCGGTACGTCATGTCGAACCCGATCGACACCGTGCCGCTCGCCTGGCTCGCTACCTGGCTGCTGCAGGTCATGCCGCTGTTCTTCCTGGTCGGCGGCTTCGCCGACCTCGCGGCATGGGATCGCGCCGAGCGCCGCCCGTGGGTGTTCCTGCGCCGGCGACTGATCCGGCTGCTACGCCCGGCAGCGGTGTTCGTCGCGGTCTGGACGGTGGCGGAGGCGATTCTGCAGAGCGCGGTGCCGAGCTACCCGGGCATCGGCGCCTACGCCCAGATCGTGATCACTCCCCTGTGGTTCCTGGCCGCCTATCTGTGGGTGGTGCTGCTGGTGCCGCTGACCGCTGCGGCGCACCGGCGGGCGGCCTTTCCTGCCGTGGCCCTTCTCGGCGCCGCCGTGGTCGCGGTCGACGCGGCGCGATTCGGAGCCGGGCTTGCAGCTCTCGGTGCCGTCAACACCGCGCTGGTGTGGGTGTTCGTGCACCAACTCGGCTACTTGTGGCGCGACGGAATGCTCGCGCCGGTGCACCGGCGCTGTGCGCTCGCCGCGGCCGGCCTCGGTGGTCTCGTCGTCGTGGCCACCATCGACGTGTACCCGCGCTCGATGGTCGCCATCGTGGGCGACGAGCGCAGCCACATGTACCCGACCACCGCGGGCATCGCAGCGCTGGCGGTGTTCCAGCTCGGCGTGGTGCTGCTGCTGCACCCGATACTGGCTCGCTGGACGCGTCGGCGGCTGGTGTGGAAGGGCGTGGTCGCGGTCAACGCCGTGGCGGTGACCGTGTTCCTCTGGCACCCGACGGCGCTGCTCCTGACACTCGGCGCTGTCCAGGCCGCCGGGCTGCCGATCCACTCCGCGCCCACCGCAGAGTGGTGGGCCCAGCGCCCGTTGTGGCTGCTGGGGCCCGTCCTCGTACTCGCCGGGCTGGTCGCGCTGTTCGCCCGCGCCGAACGCCGTCCCGCCGATGGAACGAGAGAGCCCTGACCCCGAGAACAGCGCGAGCCCGAATTACCCACCGTCGGGAGCGATGAATCTGTCAGTCCACCCGACTCCCGATGAGGAGCTCAGACCGGGAAATCTGCGTCACGCGAACACGGCGTGCTCAGGGCAGGACAAGCCGTGTGGGCGACGTCGCGCCGCGGCTCGGTGCAGCAATGGGCAGTGGGCTCGCTCGGCGGCGCGGGAAGTGCAAGGCTGAGCAGGCACGCGGTGGTGACGGCAAGGAGGTCGTCATGGGCGAAAAGATCGCGGCCACGCAGTTCACCCGGGCGGACCGCACCCGATACCGGCAGAAGGTGCGGCACTGCGTCGATGTATTCGAGCGCATGCTGCGCGAGTCGCAGTTCGACTCCGACCGACCGATGACCGGGCTGGAGATCGAGCTCAATCTCGTCGACGACGCCGGCGATCCGACGATGCGCAATGCCGAGGTACTCGGCGCAATCGCCAACCCTGACATCCAGACCGAGCTGGGCCAGTTCAACATCGAGTTCAACGTGCCGCCGCAGACTCTGTCCGGCACCTCGCTGGTCAAGCTCGAGGAGACGCTGCGCGGCAACCTCAACCACGCCGAGGCAAGCGCCCGCGGGGTCGGCGCCAAGCTCATGATGATCGGCATCCTGCCCACCTTGATGAACGAGCACCTCTCCATCGACGCGCTCACCGCCAACCCGCGCTACAAGCTGCTCAACGAGCAGATCTTCGCCGCCCGCGGCGAGGACATCTGTCTGACCATCGACGGTGACGAGCGGTTGCACACAGGCTCGGACTCGATCGCCCCGGAAGCGGCCTGCACCAGCGTGCAGTGCCACCTGCAGGTCAGCCCGGAGACCTTCCCGGCGTACTGGAACGCGGCCCAAGCCATCGCCGGCGTGCAGATGGCGATGGGCGCGAACTCGCCGTTCCTGTTCGGCAGGCAGCTCTGGCGGGAGACCCGGATCGCGCTGTTCGACCAGGCCACCGACACGCGCTCGGAAGAGCTCAAGGAGCAGGGCGTGCGGCCAAGGGTGTGGTTCGGCGAGCGCTGGATCACCTCTGTGTCCGACCTGCTCGAGGAGAACGTGCACTACTTCCCGGCGCTGCTGCCGATCTGCAGCGAGGAAGACCCGCTGCAGATGCTCGAGTCCGGCGCCGTGCCGTCGCTGGCCGAGCTGCGCCTGCACAACGGCACCGTCTACCGGTGGAACCGACCGGTCTACGACGTGGTCGGCGACCTGCCGCACCTGCGGGTGGAGAACCGGGTGCTGCCGGCCGGCCCGACTGTTGTCGACATGCTGGCCAACGCCGCCCTCTACTACGGGCTGGTCAAGGTGCTGGCCGAGGACGAGCGGCCGGTGTGGTCGCGGATGTCGTTCACGGTGGCCAAGGAGAACTTCCACGCCGGGGCCAAGCGGGGCATCGAGGCGCGCATGTTCTGGCCGGGACTCGGCGACGTGCCCGCCAGCGAGCTGGTGCTGCGCCAGCTGCTGCCGATGGCCGCCGACGGGCTGTCCCGCTTGGGCGTCGACTCGGCGGTGTCCGACCGCCTCCTCGGGGTCGTGGAGCAGCGCTGCCTGACCTACCGCAACGGGGCGGAGTGGCAGGTGGAGACCGTGCGCAGGCTGGAAGCCGAGCAGAACCTGAGCCGGCCGGACGCGCTACGCCGGATGACGCTCGGCTACACCGAGCACATGCACAGTAACGAGCCGGTGCACACCTGGCCGGTGGGCTGACCTACGACGTCGGCATCGGCGCTCCGGCGCCGAGCGCGTGTCCTGCTGGCGGAAGGTAAACATGACGCCTGGCCTGATGCGAAGGCGGCCCTATCCCGTATTCACGCTGACACCGCGAACTACGTCCTGGGCCACGACACCGATCATCCCCGTTCCCGAATTGATCGCGAAAAGCCTGCTAGACTGCGTCGATGACGACCGACGACACGTCGGAGCCGCATCCCGCGTCGTCGTCCACGAAGCAGATGACCGTTCTCGGTGCGGCCTTTCTCGGCGTGGGCGCAATGGTCGGCGCCGGCATATTCGCTCTCCTCGGCCAGGCAGGCGTTGTCGCGGGCTCGGCGGTCTGGTTGTCGTTCCTGCTCGCGGGGCTGATCGCGACCCTGCTGGGCTACATGGTCGTCAAGCTCGGCGTCCGTTATCCGTCGCGCGGCGGCTTCGTCGCCTATTTGGTCGAGGCATTCGGCAACGGCCGGCTGGTCGGCATCACCTCCTGGTTGCTCTATTTCGTGCTGCTGATTGTGACGGCCATGGTGGCAGTAGCCTTCGGCGCCTACGGCAGCTCGTTGTTCTTCGGCGACGCCGCACCGGGTTATTGGGACAAGATCCTCGCCTCTGCCATCGTCGTCGTGATGGCGGTGATCAACCTCTATGGCGCGAAAATAGTGGCGCGAGCGCAGTCGATCATCGTCTGGGTCCTGCTGGCCGTCTTCGTCGGCTTCGTTGCGGTCACGCTGTCACAGCTCGACCCCACATTGCTCGCGCCATCCGGGTACCCCTCGTGGGAGAAGATCGTCGCGAGCATCGCGCTGACGTTCTTCGCATACCTCGGGTTCTCGGTCGTCACCTTCACGGCGGGCAGCCTGCCCAATCCCGCCCGGACGCTGCCCCGAGCCATGTACCTCGCCCTGGGAATCACGACCGCCTTGTACGTGCTCGTCAGCCTCGGCGTGTTCGGCACGCTGACGGTCGATGAAGTGATCATGCACGGGGACACCGCACTGGCCGAGGCGGCGCGCCCCGTGCTCGGCACCGCCGGTTTCGTGATCATGGCGATCGCCGCGCTGCTCGCGACCGCGTCATCGGTGAACTCCATGATCTTCGCAGCTGGGAACCTCACACTCACGTTGTCCGAGCTCAAGCAGTTCCCGCCGGTCTTCGGGCAGCCCGGTCACTTTGGGGGCACGCGTGGCATACCGATCACGGTCGTACTCGTCCTGATCTTCGCGAACGTGTTCGATCTCGGCGCGATCGCCTCGATCGGCAGCGCGGTGGCGCTCGTCGTCTTCCTCGTGGTCGGTCTCGCCGCTCTGCGGCTGCGCGCCGAGACGGGTTCGAACGCCCGGCTGATCGTCATCACGATGCTCGCCACCTGCTTCGTGCTCGTTCTGTTCGCCATCGACACCGCCCGCAACGCGCCACAGACATTCACAGCGATGACCGTGCTCGTGGTGCTCGCCGTGGTCCTCGACTTCGTCTGGAAGCGCGTCCGAGCCAGGGCACCGGATACGGCCCGATGAACATCGTGAGTTCGACGGCCGCTGTCCACGGTGGCGCGACCGCCGCGCAGGCGCGTCCACGCATCGGCCTCGCGGTCATGGTGTTGCTGCGTCAGGCAAGCCTGTCCACGACGTTGGCGGCTGCTGCGGCGAGGAGCGCCTCGTCGTACTCGGCGTCCTTGCCGGCCTTGCTGGACATGATCGATATGACGAGTGGCGCGGCGTTCGGGGGCCACACGACCGCGATATCGTTGGCCGTGCCGTAGTCACCGGTCCCGGTCTTGTCGGCCACGGCCCACCCCTGCGGCAGGCCGGCCCGGATGCGATTCGCACCGGTGACGTTGCGTTCCAGCAGGTCGCGGAGGAAGGCGAGCTTGTCGGTCGGCAGGGCGTCACCCAGCACGATCTGGTGGAAGTCGGTGCCGATCGCGCGGGGGGACGTGGTGTCACGGGGATCTCCCGGGGTGGCTTCCGTGATCGTCGGCTCGATCCGGTCCATCCGGGTCACCGTGTCGCCGAGGCTCCGCAGGTATGCCGTCAGCTCGGCCGGACCGCCGAGATCGCGGAGCAGCAGATTGCCCGCGGTGCCGTCGCTGAAGCGGACCGCGGCGTCACACAGCTCCCGGATCGTCATTCCTGTGGCCAGGGACCGCCTGGTGATGGCCGAGCTCGCCATGAGGTCGGTTTCGGTGTAGGTGACGCGGGTGTCCAGATGCGACATCGGGTTGCGGTGCAGGACGGCTGCCGCCGCCAGTGCCTTGAACGTCGAGCAGAACGCGAACCGCTCGTCGGCTCGGTGGGCGATGGTGGCGCCGGTGCCCGTGGCAAGGGCATACACCCCGAGACGTGCGTCGAACTTTCGTTCCAGCTCGAGCAGCTGACCATCGGTCGGGGCAGGAGCGGACGCGCGCGACGGGTCGGCTGCCGGCGGGGTTGCCACCGGCGTTCCCTGCGCACATCCGGCCAGCGGTAGCAGTGCCACGGCGCCGAGGAAGGCACGGCGGGAAACCTGTGATCGCGTCATGGCAGGGAGCTTCGTATCCGACCGTGGATGCCGTCCAAGACAGAAAGACGAGAACCAATGCTGATCCGGCATAAACTCGCCAACCGTGGATCTTGTCGGGGCGTGCAGGGCGTTCGTCGCCGTCAGCGGCTACAGCAGCTTCACGGTCGGGGCCTCCGCGGCACGGATCCCGCAGTCCGTCGCCAGCCGGCGCGTTGCCGCGCTCGAGAAGCACTTCGGGGGCCGGCTGTTCACCAGGTCCTCACGGACCGTCGCGCTGACGCCGTTCGGCCGGGAGATGCTGCGGCCTGCGCGCCGCCTGGTCGAACTGGCGGAAGCGATGGAGCACGACGCGGAACGCGCCAGGTTGCGGCCCTTTCGGCTGGCCGTGCCCGCGATCTGCGTGCCACGCCTGCTGGCCGGGCTCGTGGCCGAGGCGCGACGGCACGACCTGAACCTCGACCTGTACCCGGCCGAGCCCGTCGAGCGGGCGGAGCTCGTCCGCACCCTCGAGGTACGGGCGGCGCTCGTCGCGGTGCCGGCCGACGAGGGCGTCTGGCGGGTGCCGTTGGGGCTCGCAGGTCATACCGACCCCAGGGACGCCACGGCGATCTACATCGAGACGCTGCGGGCCGGCCGCGCCGAACGGGGCACGCGCCGGCGGCGGGTCTGGCTCCAACCGGAGGACGACGTGCCCCACGTCCGTGACCGCGTCATCCGGCTGCGGGACTCCGTCGGACTGCAACCCGCGCAGGTGGTCGTCACGGATTCACTCGTCACCGCTGCGGCCGAGGTGCTCGGCTCCACCGACGTCCTGCTCTGTTCCCGGAGCCAGGCGGACGACCTCGGCCTGCACTGGCGGCCGGTCGGCGAGATGCCGCTGGCCCGCGGCTACGACGTCGCGGCCGGGCTGCGTGACGAGGTCCAGCAGATCCGTGCGCTGCCCGTGCTCGGGCGCTGTCTCGGCGCGTAGCGATGGGCATGACCAAGGTCCTGCGGGAGACCCGGGAAGCGCTCGACGACGGCGGGCTGCGCGGATCGTTCCTCGTCCGCGACCTCGACACAGGAGACGAGATCGGACTCGACGCCGAGGTGGTGTATCCGGTCGCGTCGCTGGTCAAGGTGCCGCTCGCGGTCGCGACGCTCGAGCGCGTCGCCCGGGACGAGCTCGACGCGGCCATGCCCATCGAGGTTCGGCCGGGCCGGATGACGGTGCCGGGACCAACCGGGCTGGCCAGGTTCCGCCACCCGGCCACCATCGCCTTGGACGACCTGATCTACCTCGCGATGGCGATCAGCGACAGCACCGCGGCCGACGCCCTGTTCGCGCTCACCCCACCTGCCGCGGTCACCGCGGAGCTGCGGCGGCTCGGCCACGACGGCATCGTGGTCCGCCACCTCATGCGAGACCTCACCGATACCCCGGCCGAACGATTCACCCCGGCGGAAGGGCACCTCGCCCACTCACTGGCCATCGCCGGCGCGACGGCGGGCCGCGGCCACCCGGTGCCCCAGCTCGACATCAGCCTCGCGAACGCAGGGTCCGCCCGGTCCTTCGTGGACCTGCTCGCCGGACTGTGGCGACCGACGACCATCCAAACCCCGGTCGCCGCGCGGGTCCGCGAACTGATGGGCTACAACATGGTGCGACAACGGCTGGCCCCCGACTTCAGCTCCGACGCGTCCCGATGGTCGTCGAAGACCGGGACTCTGCTGAACCTCCGGCACGAGGTCGGGGTCGTCGAACACGCCGACGGCCAGACGTTTGCCATCGCCGCCCTCACCGAGTCCCGGGTACCGGCCGTCCTGCAACCCGGCGCAGAGACGTTGATGGCACACGTCGCCAGAACCCTCCGCGACCAACTCCGGATGTGATGAGCGATCCCGGGCGAATGGAAGAGAATATTCGCCACTTCACGACACCGGATTCGAGCTCCGTTGCGGCAAGGTGGAGCACCCACGTCAAATATTGCTATCCTCATCCAGATTGCCGGAGCAGCGTCCGCAATCTCATGAAATGGGGCGATTCACACTTCGGAAGGAATCATGATGGGTTTGGTTTCGTCCGACCGCCGGCATGCCGTGGTCATCGGTGCGTCGATCGGCGGCCTGTGTGCAGCTGGGGTGCTCAGCGAGAGTTTCGACCGCGTGACGGTCCTCGACCGGGACAAGTTGCCCGAGGAGCCGGCCGCGCGGCGCGGCGTACCGCAGAGTCGACAGTTACATGCATTGCTCGCCAGGGGCCGGGCGGTACTGGAGGACCTTTTTCCCGGCACGAACGAGCGCTTGCTCGCGGCCGGCGCATTGGAAATGGACCTCCAGTCGGATCTCCATTGGTATCTCGACGGACGCCTGCTTCGTCCCGAACCGTCGGGATTGATCGGGCTGGCGGTGAGTCGACCCGCCTTGGAGGCCGTCGTCCGCTCCCAGGTTGTCGACCTGGCCGAGGTGACGATCATGGACGGCTGCGATGTGACAGGCCTGACGAGTTCGTCCGACATGGGCCGGATCAGCGGAGTGCGGATCCGGACTCGATCCGATGGAAGGAGTTCTTCGGTACTTGATGCCGACCTCGTCGTGGACGCCGCCGGCCGGGGTGCTCACACGTCGGCGTGGCTGGACGAGCTGGGCTATCAGCCGGCGCCGGAGGAGTCGGTTCGGATCGAGCTTGCCTACCTGTCGCGTTTCTACCGGCGTGAGGCCCACCACCTCGGCGGGCGTATCGGTACGGCGATTGCTCCCTATCCCGGGCAGAACCGAAGCGGGTTCGTCAACGCACAGGAGGGTGGGCGGTTCATGGTCACCCTGAGCAGCTGCGGAGGTGAGGAGTTGCCCACTCGGGACGCAGCAATGGCCGAGTACGCCGACAGCCTCGTTGCTCCGGACGTCGCCGAGATCATTCGCACGGCTACCCCGCTGACCGAGCCGGTCCTCATGCGCTACCCCGCAAGTGTCCGAAGGCGCTACGAACTGCTGGATCGGTTCCCGGAGGGCTATCTCGTCATCGCGGACGCCCTCTGCAGCTTCAACCCCATATACGGCCAGGGCATGACGGTGGCCGCGCTGGAGGCCCGCCTGCTGCAGCGCCTGCTGCGGGAGGATCACGATGATCTCTGTCGACGCTTCTTCACGGCGGTCTCCGAGTTGCTCGACACTCCCTGGAACCTGATCATGAGCGGCGATCTGCGGTTCCCGTTCGTCGAAGGTGAGCGAAGCGAAGGCCTGCTGGCGATGGGCGAATACCTCGACCGGTACCGGGAGGCTGCAACACTCGACGCCACGCTCGCCACCGAGCTGATCCGAGTGATGAACATGGTCGACGAGCCCGCTCGCCTGATGGCTCCCGATCTGGAAGCGAGGGTGCGCAGCGCATCGAGGACGGTTCCGGCGTCCGACGTCTAGTACGCCAGCAGCAGGTCGTCATGGATCGCCGGTGCGTCGTTCGTAGGTTGTCGCCGGTCTTGCCGTGGCGACGGCGGTCACTTCCGGCTGTCGTCCTGGCGGTACGCGATCAGGGCGACGTGCACGCTGGTCCGCTCTTCGGAGTCGGACAGGTTCGACCGCAGCAGCCGCTCGAGCGAGCGGACGCGGGCGTACGCGGCTGTGCGGCCCAGGTGAACTCGTCGCGCAAAAGGGACCATCGCTCCGTTCTCCTGCAGATATGCCTCCAGGAGGTGGAGGGTCTCCTCCCGCTTGTCGCTTCGGAGTGCCAGGACCGGGCCGAGGCGGCTCTCGATGAACGAGTGCAGCCGCGAGTCGTCCCGGATCTGCCAGAGCAGGCTGCGGATTCCGAGATCGCGTGCGCGGACGACAACGGGCCGCTGCTCGCCCGGCACGGCGGGAGCAACCGTGGCGACGTGCTCGGCTTCGGTCAGCGACACCGGGAGGTCACGCCAGCTCTGTGCGGTCTGTCCGGCCGCAAGTGCCGCCACCAGGCCATCGCCGAGCTTCTCCACCAGCCGTTCCGGAAGGCGCTGTGCGGCTTCCGGTGACGAGCAGTCGAACAACACGGCGACCATCTGCGGCCGAACCCTGCCGACCAGGGCGGATCGCTGGACCGCCTTCGCCGCTTTCGCCACTCCGTCGACGAGATCGCCGTCGAGGTCGTTGTCCGCCCCGGAGCCACGCGCCATCACCACGGCGATCGGGCCGCTCGTGGCGAACCCCAGCGCCCGAGCGCGCGCTCGGATGGCGACCGGGTCGGCGGCGTGCCCACTCAGCACGTCCTGGATCAGCCTGGCAGCGGCGGCGCTCTCCGTTCCCTCGGCCGCGTTCGCGACCAGGTGTGTGATGGTCACCGCCTCGGCTGCCCGTTCGAGCACGAACCGCACGTCGTCGAGGTGGGCCCGGCCGATCCGTGTCGGCACGACCAGTCGGCCCCAGCGCCGCCGGCGCGGGCCGACCGGCGTACTGACCCACTGTTCGGGGCCGCCGTAGGTCGTCTCCGGGCCCACGGGAACCTGACGGGAGCGCGACGACCAGTCGCGCAGGATGTCCTCGGCCGGAAAGTCCCCGTCGAAGGCGATGACCCGGTGCGCGAGATCCTCCAGAACGACCGGTCGCGAGATCAGGTCCACACAACGTCCGAGGATCTCCTCGGCCGACGCCCCTTCGACCCCGAGCGGGCCGAGGGCTCGGTGGGCACGATGAGAGAAGCTGAGCCGCTCGTACTGTGCGTTCACGACCTGGGCGTGCACCGTCTCCGTGATCTCGACGAACCGCACCGGGGCTTGCAGCTCGATCACGGGGAACCGGTGTGCGCGAGCGGCCTGGACGAGGGCGTCGGGGAGACGTTCGACGTGCCGCCCGAGCTCGACCGCCAAACCGGCGGCACCGCTGTCGCGCAGCGAGTCGACATAGCCGGCGAGGTCGGTGCCCGGCTCGGCCAGAACGATGCCGATCGAGAGGATCAGCTCCCCGCCGCTGAGCGTCCCGGCAACGTTCGCGAGCTCGCTGACATGCACCCACCGCACCTCGGCGTCGAGCGCGTCGGAACCGGACCGGACCTTCGGGAGCCCTCGCGCGACAGCCGGCAACTCGAGGACGTCCCTCAATGTGAGCCGCACCGGGCCACGGTAGCTCCGGCAGGCAATCTGTTCGTCGAGAACCGCGGTTGCGAACACTCTGCCGGTCGTGGCACCGCACTGTCGATCGCAGGATGAGTGGACCGAACAACTCCCGACGAGGAGGCCTGACGTGCTGGTCGCACCACCGCGAGAGATCACGAATTGCGAGTTGCCGAGCCGAACAAATCGACGCTATCGCCCATCGCGCGGAGGTATTCAATGACCACGATGGAGACGTCGGTCGCCGGCACCGCGACAGCGACCTCGGAGATCGCGGCACGCCATCTATGGATGCACTTCGCGCACATGGGCAACCACCCCGCACGGCCGATTCCGGTGATCACACGAGGCGACGGCGTCCACATCTACGACGAGAACGGCCGGCGCATCCTCGACGGCCTCTCCGGTCTGTTCGTCGTCCAGGCCGGCCACGGCCGTCGCGAACTCGCCCAGGTGGCGAGCCGCCAGGCCGAGACCCTCGCCTACTTCCCGGTGTGGGGCTTCACGACGCCACCGGCCGCAGAGCTGGCCGAGCGTCTGGCGACGCTGGCTCCGGTCGACCTGAACCGGGTCTTCTTCACCACAGGTGGCGGTGAGGCGGTCGAATCGGCGTGGAAGGCCGCCAAGCAGTATTTCAAGCTGATCGGCAAGCCGGCGAAGCACAAGGTCATCAGCCGGGCCACGGCCTACCACGGCACGCCGCAGGGCGCGCTGGCGATCACCGGGATCCCGGCGATGAAGAAGGACTTCGAGCCGCTGACACCGGGCGCGTTCCGGGCGCCCAACACCAACGCCTACCGCAACCCGCAGTTCGACGGCGACCCGGATGCTTTCGGGCGCTGGGCCGCGGACCGCATCGAAGAAGCGATCCTGTTCGAGGGCCCGGAGACCGTCGCCGCGGTGTTCGTCGAGCCGGTGCAGAACTCCGGTGGCTGTTTCACCCCGCCGCCCGGCTACTTCGCCCGGGTCCGCGAGATCTGCGACCGGCACGACGTGCTGCTGGTGTCCGACGAGGTCGTCTGCAGCTTCGGACGGCACGGCACGACGTTCGCCTGCGAGAAGTTCGGGTACCTGCCCGACATCATCACCTGCGCGAAGGGGATGACATCCGGCTACAGCCCGATCGGGGCGATGATCGCGAGTGAGCGGGTCATGGAGCCGTTCTTGAGGCCGTCGGTGAGCTTCCCGCACGGCTACACCTTCGGTGGCCACCCCGTGTCGGCGGCAGTCGCCCTCGCGAACCTGGATCTGATGCAGCGCGAGCGGCTCAACGAGCGGGTTCTGAACTACGAGCAGGCCTTCGGCGACACCATGAGGAAGCTGCTCGACCTCCCGATCGTGGGCGACGTCCGGGGCGACGGGTACTTCTGGGCGGTCGAGCTCGTCAAGGACAAGGCGACGCGCAAGACGTTCGACGCCGATGAACGGGAACGTCTGGTGCGCGGTTTCCTCCCGTCAGCCCTGCTGGACAACGGCCTGTATTGCCGCGCGGACGACCGCGGAGACGTGGTCGTCCAGGTCGCGCCGCCGCTGATCTGCGGTCAGCCCGAGTTCGACGAGATCGAACAGATACTCCGGCAGACGTTCATCGACGCCGCCGAGATCGTCTGACGAGCAGATCCGACGTTCGACCGCTGACGCCCGCGGGATCGCCACGGCGCCCACCCGCCGGCCGTTGCGGAGCACACAGTCGTCGTCATGGGCTGCATCGTCGCGGGTATCGGATGTCCGCCGTGGTCCGCAATTCGTTGAGAACCCGATCCTGGTGATTCCGATCAAGACACGACCAGCCGTGACGAATTGGGCTCGGCCATCGTCACACAAATGAAGGGTTTCGCCGTGACCGACATCTCTGCCGGACGCGTGAGCACGCCTGCGTCCGTGTTGCGACGCGAGGTTGGCCTGCTCGCGTTGATGCTTGTTTCGTTGGGCTCGATTATCGGATCGGGGTGGTTGTTGGGGGAGTTGACCGCGTCGAGCGCGGCAGGCGGGGCGTCGGTGTTGTCGTGGGTGTTGGCGGGCGCGGTCATGGTGCTGCTCGCCTTGGTGCATGCCGAGCTGGCGGCGACATATCCGTTCACGGGGGGCACGGCGCGCTATCCGCGGATCGCGTTCGGGGCGATGGCCGGATTCACCGCCGGGTGGGTGGGCTGGTTGGCGACGGCGACGACGGCGCCGATCGAGGTGGAGGCGGCGCTGTCGTACCTCGGCCATCTCCGGCCCGGGTTGGTGAACACCTCGGGAGCGTTGACCGGACAAGGCCTGGTGATCGCGGTGGTGTTGATGGCGGTGTTCACGGTGGTGAACGTCCTGGGTGTGCGGTGGTTGGCCGAGTCCAACCGGATCGTGATGCTGTGGAAGATCGCGGTGCCGGTGGCGACGGTGATCGTGCTTCTGGTGGTGTCGTTCCACCCGGGCAACTTCACCGCAGGCGGGTTCGCCCCGTTCGGCGCGCACGGAGTGTTCGCGGCGCTGCCGTTGGGGGTGATCTTCGCGTTGACGGGCTTCGAGCAGGCCGTTCAGTTGGGCGGCGAGTCGCGCAATCCGCAGCGGGACCTGCCGCGGGCGGTGATCGGCGCGGTGTTGATCGGCACGGTGATCTACCTCGGGCTGGAGATCGCATTCATCGGTTCGTTGAACCCGGCGAACCTGCTCGGCGGCTGGGCGGCACCGGTGGGCAAGGGCGACTTCGGCCCGTATGCCACGATCGCGACCACGCTTGGTCTGGGCTGGCTGACGGTGATCCTCTACACCGATGCGTTCCTCTCGCCGTCCGGCGCCGGACTCGTCTACGTCGGTACCTCGGCCCGGCTCTCCTACGCGATGGGCTACTCCCGGCAGGTGCCCCGCTCGGTGGCCCGGATCAGCAAACGTGGTGTGCCGTGGGTGTCGCTGCTGATCTCGTTCGTGGTGGGCATCATCTGTTTCCTGCCCTTCCCCAGCTGGCAGGGCTTCGTCGGCCTGGTCACCTCCGCTGTGGTGCTGATGTACGGGTTCGCCCCGGTCACCCTGATGGCACTGCGCCGCAGCGACCCCGACCGCGAGCGGCCCTACCGGCTCAAAGGCGCCGCCGTGATCGCGCCACTGGCGTTCGTCGCCGCCAGCGAGATCATCTATTGGACGGCCTGGCCCACAGTGGAGAAGTTGCTGATCCTCGTGGCCGCCGGACTGGTGATCTTCGGGCTGTACCACGCCTTCGGCCCCCACACCGACCGCCGGCAGCCGCTGGACGCGCGCTCGATGCTGTGGATCCTGCCCTGGTTCATCGGCCTCGGCCTGATCTCCTACCTGGGCCAGTACGGCGGCACCGGCGTCATCCCGCCGTGGGTCGACCTGGGCGTGGTCGCCGTCTTCGCCCTCGCCGTGTTCCATCTCGGCGAACGGCTCGCCCTGCCGCCCCAGCGGGTGGCCGAACAGCTCCTCATCGAGGCAACCGAAGCCGCCGCGGAGTCGGCAACCCGGTAGGCGGATCCGGCGACTACTACACGCGCGCCGGCACCCGGCCCAGCGCGGCGAGCGCCTCCACAACGACGTGGATGCCACGGAAGAAGCGCAGCGTCTCGCCGCGCTCGAGCCCGGAACGGTCCACCGCCTCCCGCCGTGTCCGCACCTGCTCGATGATCATGCCCTACTCACTCCCCCGTTCGATCCCGGCCGCTCGGCCGGGCAGTTTCTGAACGACCGGGAGTACTTTTTCTGCGAACAGTCGAAGGTTTTGTTCCGCGCTCTCGTACGACATGCTGCCGTACCGGAAGTACGCGGCGATCTCACTGGCGGCCGCCGCCTGCTGGAGCGCTTCGATCTTCTCGATCACCTGATCGGGAGTGCCCCACAGGACCTTCGCCACCTGGTCGCGCCGCGCTTGTTCGGCGTCGAGCTCTTTACCCATTGTGACGTAGTAGTCGTAGCCGCCGATCTTCTTGTATCGCGCGGCGTCGATCCAGCTGTAATGCAGGGCGACACTCTCCATGTATTCTTCCCACTGGGCTGCTCGCTCGTACGCCTGCTGCTCACTCTCGGCGCAGGCCACAGCGTTGACGATGATCGGAGCTGACGGACCGAGCCCCACCTCGGCTCGGGCCGCGTTGAATGCGGCGGTTTCTTTTGGATAGTCCGCCAAGTCTCGAGAGACGGCGAAAAGCGCACCCAGCTGCTGCTTCGCCGCGATCTCGAGCGTCTCCGGGCTCATCCATGCGCAGTACATCTGCTCGGCGATATTCCTGCGCGGCCTGGGCCGGATCTCGATTTCCGGGATCCGATAGTATTCGCCTTCGAAGGAAAACCTGGTCCGGCCGAGGCCCCGACGGATGACCTCCAGACATTCGGCGAACCGCGCTCGCGACTGGCTCATCGGGATCCGCTGGCCATCGAACTCGTCCGCGGAGGCGCCCCGGCCGAAGCCGAGGAACAACGTGCGGCTGCCCAGCATGATGTCCATCATTGCGATCTCTTCGGCCAACCGCACCGGATCGTGCCAGGGGAGGACGATCACGGCGGACCCGACGTCGGCATTCTTGGTACGTCCGACAAGGTATGCCAACAGCTGGAGCGGCGAGGGTGTCATGAGGTAGGGGCTGAAGTGGTGCTCCGTACTCCACAGCGTGTCGAAGCCCAGGCCGTCGGCGAGTACCGCGAGCTCCAGTGCTTCGGACGTCAGTTCGTGGTCGGGGTAGTCAAACGGTTCATCGAGGCCCGACTTGAAGCGCTTCCAATCCCAGTAGTTCTGCGTGCAAATGGCGTAGCCAAACCGCATATGAAACCTCCAGGTTTCCCCTATCGAGAAGAATGGGGGAGTTGATGCATGCGTGTCTCATACTTCCTGGCCGCCGTGCCAGGAACCACAGAAGTCGTGGTCAGGATAGGGTGCGGTCGGCACGACGGCGGACGCTGCCCCCCGGGATGCCCCCCGCCCCGCTGAGAGTCGGCGCGAGCGCGAAACGTCAAGATGATCGCCTCGACGACATGCTGCACCATGGCCCGCCCACTTCGCGTTTCCTGGTCGACGGAGCGCAGACACGTCATTCACGACCTCCATGTTTGCCACGTTGACCTACTGCCGCGACTCTCGAGGAGGAAACGTCGCTCCACTGACGAGAAAACGTCGATCCGAGAGATCGCCACTCAAGAAGAAACCGTCACGACGGCTTGCCAGAGGCAAGCATGACATTCCTCCTTGGATCTTGGTGGACGTCGGTGCGGTATCCTCGGCCACGCGCACCTCTCACCCACCGTCATGTGAGCGGGTTCAGCGCCGAGGTACCGTCCGGCTCCGCTCGCGCGGCGACCCCCAGGGCCTGAGCCTGTGCGCGGTGGGTGCAACGGTCGTCGGCTGCCGATCGTTAACCTGTTCGGCGGCGTCGATCTCCAGCACATCCGTGGGCCCGGGTCACGTCTCGGATGAGCCACTTCGGTCCTTGCCCCGCAACGCCCACCGCCCAACAGCAGCCTGTGTCCGGCACACCCGCCACCGCGCCTGTGCCGGACACCAATAAGGAGGAATTAGTGGTCCGACGAGGCCGGCCCCAGACCAGGGCTCGCCGTACAGCCCCGCGCGATCGTCGCCGCGTCCGCGGCCGCGGCGACGTCAACTCGGTGCTCGCCCGCGCCGTCCAGGAGATCGAAGCGGCCCTCCGGCATGGTCGGGTCACGCCGGCGACGCGCACGAAGTTCCAGGCCGTCGCACTGTTGCTGCGCGATGAGCGGGCCCGGGTCCAGGCGGAGAGCCACAGCGACTCGCACAGGGCCGAGCAGCTCAAGCGCCTCGACGGCATCGCGACGATCCTCGCGAAGAGCGCCGTCCGTGACTCCGGGCTCCTGATGCTCCTCGCCGAGGACGCCGTCGTCTCCGACGAGGCCCGGTCGCTCAAGCGGGACCTGCTGAGGACCGCGGGCATCGAGTCGGGTGCCGACGAGCTGCCGTCGGTGGAGCCCCCGGCCGCCACCGAGCACCGGGCGGTGCCGCGGTCGGTCATCTCGCGGCAACTGGCCAACCCCTTCCTCGCCCCGGACGTCTCCGCCGCCCGGCCCAGCGCACATCGTCCGACCCGGCTGGCCGCTTGGGAGCTGATCGGCCCACTGCTCAGCTCGTTCGAGCGGGCCGGCGGCGGAGCCACGACGTGCATGGCCCTCCCTGCACCGACCTCGCGGTACACGCCGCGCGGCCTGGAACTGATGCCGCACCAGGCTCGGCTGGTCGCCGCGGCCGCGGCCGGCAACCGGACTTTCCTGCTCGCCGACGAGCCGGGGCTGGGCAAGACCGCCCAGGCACTGCTGGCCGCGGAGGCCTCGAACGCGTACCCGTTGCTCGTCGTCGTGCCGAACGTCGTCAAAACGAACTGGGCGCGCGAGGCCGGGATGTGGACACCCCACCGCTCGGCCACCGTGATCCACGGCAACGGTGACTCGATCGACGGATTCGCCGACATCGTCGTGGTCAACTACGAGGTGCTCGACCGCCACGTGGGGTGGCTCGGCGACTTCGGCCTGCGCGGAATGGTCGTCGACGAGGCGCACTTCATCAAGAACAAGTCCTCCCAGCGCTCGCGGCATGTCCTGGCGCTCTCCGAGCGCATCCGGTCCTTCACGGCGCGACCGCTGCTGATGGCCCTCACCGGCACGCCGCTGATCAACGACATCGAGGACTTCCGGGCGATCTGGCAGTTCCTCGGCTGGATCGACGAGACGAAGCCGCTCGCCGCGCTGATGAACGCGCTCGACGACACCGGCCTGACGCCGGCCGACCCGGGGTTCTACGGCGCGGCCCGCCAGTCCGTCGTCGATCTCGGCATCGTCCGTCGCCGCAAGGTCGACGTGGCCGCCGACATCCCCGCGCGGCGCATCGCCGACCTCCCTGTCGAGCTGGATGGGCCGGCCGGTCGATCGATCCGAGCGGCCGAGCGCGAACTCGCTCGCCGGATGGTGGCGCGGTACGAGGACGCACTGGCCGGCCGTCGGTCCGGTGCCGTCGTCGAGGGCATCGACCACGACCTCGTGCGCCAGGTCGCCAGGTGGGAGCAGAAGGACGCGACCACCTCGACGACCGGCGAGAACGTCTTCAGCATGATGCGGCGCATCGGCCGGGCGAAAGCCGGTCTCGCCGCCGACTACGCGGCCCAGCTCGCGCGTAGCGCGGGCAAGGTGGTCTTCTTCGCCAAGCACGTCGACGTGATGGACCTGGCCGAGGAGACGTTCACCGAGCAGGGGGTCCGCTTCTCGTCGATCCGTGGCGACCAGACGCCCGCATCGCGGCAGCGGAACATCGACGCCTTCACAGGCGACCCCGATGTGGCCATCGCGGTCTGCTCGCTGACCGCAGCCGGCGTGGGCATCAACCTCCAGGTCGCCTCCGACCTCGTGCTCGCCGAGCTCTCCTGGACCGCCGCAGAACAGACCCAGGCCATCGACCGCAGCCACCGCATCGGCCAGGCGCAACCCGTCACCGCCTGGCGCATCATCGCCGCGCAGACGATCGACGCCCGGATCGCCGAGCTGATCGACAGCAAGGCCGGCCTCGCCGCCCAGGCACTCGACGGCTCGGAGGAGGAGGCCGGGTCGGCGGCCGACGTGCAGCACGAGGCGCTCGTCGCGTTGCTGACGGAGGCGCTGTCGGCTGTCCCGACGCCTGCCGAGTGAGGATGGGCGAGCTCGCCGCACGCGGGGACGATCACGGTCGCGGGTGCCGCCTGGAGGGGACCGCGAGCAGGGCCTGCGTCATCGGGGCGGCAGTTCGACCTCACCGCCCGAGCCGTCGCACCGGGGGTCGCTCACGGCGTCGAAGCGGCCGTCGTCTCCGACCTTGATCAGGTTGGCATGGCCGAGTCGCTCGTCGTGCTGGGGAAGCACCTTCGGGACGAATCCGCGAGCGACCAACGAGTCCGTGGCAGGGGCGGGCAGGTCGCTCTCCCTGTAGACCGTCATGTTCGTGTCCCCGGCATCTTGCACCCCGACGATCCAGCGAGGCGCATCGACCGCGTCGGCCGGCGAGTCCCCCGCCATGGAGCGCAGGAGCAGCTGGGCGTGGATCTGCGGGTGCCCGTGCCCGCCCTTGGTCGAGCTGACCCACCTGACGTCCCCGCCCTCGGTGACCATGACCGGCATGAGGGTATGGCGGGGCCGCTTGCCGGGAGCCACGACGTTGGGCGAGAGCGGATCCAGGGAGAAGGACCGTCCCCGGTTCTGCATGAGGATGCCGGTCGTCGGCTCCAGCACCCCGGACCCGAACGCGTCGTAGACGCTCTGCAGCAGCGAGACCGCGTACCCGTCCGTGTCGATCGCGGAGATACCGACGGTGTCGCCCCCGACCGGTGCGATACCTGATGGCGCGTGCGGCGCGGCCGGGTCGTGATCGATCAGCGCACCGGTATCCACGGTGACGAATCTCGGGTCGGCCAGCAGGAGATCGCGAATCGCGTTGGCTCGCTCGAAGATCTCGGCCAGCGCGCCTGCCTGCTCGCCCAGAGCGTCCTGCGGGTCGCCGATCTGCTGAAGCCGTTTCAGCGCCCGCAACAGCATGAACCCCTGCGTGTTGGGCGGGCTGGTGATCACCTCGTACTGCCGGAAGGCCGCCGCGAGGGGTTCAACCAACTCGGGTCGGAAACCGCCGAGATCCTCGACGGTCATCACGCAGCCCCGTTGCGCGAGACCATCGATCAGGCGCCGGCCCACGCCCGCGCCGTAGAGCGCGTCCGGGCCCTCGGCCTGCAGTTCCACCAGCGACTGCGCGAGTGCCGGCTGGCGGAAGACGTCGCCCTCTCGCAAAGGCGTTCCGCCGGGGAGGAACACATCGCGGCAGCCGGGATCCCTCGACAGGACATCGTGCCTCGTGGTGATGGCCGCGGCGAGGGACCGGCCGACCGGAGCACCATCCGACGCGAGCCCGACGGCGATATCGAAGTGTGCCGACCATGGCAGCCGGGCACCGAACGACCTCAGCGCCTCCCAGCCGCGAACCGCGCCCGGCACCGTGACCGTGTCGATGCCACGGAACGGGATCTCCTCACCGTGAACCGCCCGCAACCGCTCCACCGACTGGGCCGCCGGCGCCCCACCCGTCGCATTCACGCAGTGGATCGCCCCACCAGGAGTCCGCACCAGCGCCACCGCGTCGCCACCCAACGCCGTCTGGTTCGGATACACCACGTCCAGCACCACGGCCGCGGCGAGGGCGGCATCGATGGCGTTGCCCCCGGCGCGGAAGGCATCCTCGCCCGCCTCGGTGGCGAGATGGTGCGGGCTGGCGATCGATCCGCGTCCGAGTGACGTATCGGTCGGGGCCGTGTTAGGCGTCATGGTTCTGCTTCCGGTCTCATCGTGAATCACCTGCGCGAGGATCGGCATGAAAACCCCGCCGAGATCTCGGCCCGCGCTCTCACCGACCCCGCCAAATCGGACGTAGAGTTTCGGCAGGCAGAGCGTCGCTGCGCATTCGACACGCGCGTTCTCAGCATAACGAAGATGTGCGAGTTCTTCGACGTGAGATTCGGCACCATGCGTTGCGCGGGAGCCCGCGAACGTATTAGTCGTTCCGGCGCATTACGACGGAATCGGACGACATGGCTCGCCGATTCGTCGAAAGGCCGCGCAGCAGAGCCAGGACGGTGTCACTGACCGGTGTGGGGATGCCGTGCCGGCGTGCCAGACGGACCACCGTGCCGGTCAACCCTTCGTGTTCCATACCTGATCGGTGGTGATCTGTACACCGCGTACACGTTCGTGGCGGTGCCCGCGTTGTTGTTCGGGGCAGGGGCAACCGGGTTCTTCGCGCTGCCGTACGCGTTGATCGCATATCCGTTGGTGTTCCTGCCGTTGTTGCGGTTGTGGTCGGTGTCGCGGATGCACGGGTTTCTGACACCGGCGGATTTCGTGCGCGGTCGTACGGATCACCGGTGTTGGCGTTACTGGTGGCGATCACCGGGTTGGTGGCCACGATGCCCTACATCGCGCTGCAGCTGGCCGGGCTGGAGGCGGTGCTGCGCACGATGGGGCTCAACGGATCCGGGTTGGTGGGGCACCTGCCGTTGCTGGTGGCGTTCGTGATCCTGGCCGCCTACACCTACCAGTCCGGGTTGCGGGCACCGGCGTTGATCGCGTTCGTCAAGGACCTGTTGATCTACGTGGTGGTGCTGGTCGCGGTGATCTACCTGCCGCTGCGGCTGGGCGGCTGGTCGGCGATCTTCGCGGCGGCGGATGCGAAGTTCGCCGCGACCTCGTCGCAGGCCGACGGGGTGCTGCTGAACGGCTCGAACCCGCTGCAGTACGTGACGCTGGCGGTGGGCTCGGCGTTGGCGCTGTTCCTGTACCCGCACGCGGTGACCGGGGTGTTGGCCTCGGGCGGGCGCGACGTGGTGCGGCGCAACATGGTGACGTTGCCGGCGTACTCGTTCCTGCTCGGGTTGATCATGCTGTTGGGGTTCGTCGCGATCGCCGCGCACACCCGCCCCATCAAGAACGCGGCGACCGGGCGGGCGGACACCAACACGATCGTCCCGGCGTTGTTCGCCGACCAGTTCGGTCCGGTGTTCTCCGGGGTGGCGTTCGCGGCGATCGGGGTGGGTGCGCTGGTGCCGGCGGCGATCATGTCGATCGCGGCGGCAAACCTGTGGACCCGCAACATCTACAAGGAGTTCCTGCGACCGGGCGCCACCCCCACGCAGGAGGCGCGGCAGGCCAAGCTGGCCTCGCTGGTCGTCAAGGTCGGGGCGGTGCTGTGCATCGTGCTGATCGACCCGCAGTTCTCCGTGGACCTGCAGCTGATCGGTGGGGTGATCATCCTGCAGACGCTGCCCGCGGTGGCGATCGCGCTCTACACCCGCTGGCTGCACCGCTGGGCGCTGGTCGCCGGCTGGGTCGCGGGGATGGCCTGGGCGCTGTACCTGCTATGGATCATTCCCAACCCGGCCACCGGCTCCGCCCACTTCGGCGGCTCCGCGCTGCCCCTGGCCCGCCTGAGCATCTTCGGCCGGCACCCGTTCCCCGGCTCCACGGTGCTGATCTACGTCGGGCTCCTCGCCCTGGGCCTGAACCTGCTGGTCAGCATCATCGCCACGCTCGTCCTACGGGCGGCGCACGCCGCCGACGGCACCGACACCACCGCCCCCACCGACTACGACGCCGACACCGGTACCCACGACCTGCCCGACCTCGTCGCCACGCGGGAACCGGCAACAGGCCGGGTGGTGTAGTCGCGACGCGATCGTCCCGCCACTCAGCGGCGTGTGATCACCAGTGCGCAGGAAACCGCGACAAGAGCGGTGGCGACGCCTACGCAGAGTGTGACCAGCCGCTGCTCGATCAAGAATGCGCCGAATACGGCGCCGCCGAGCATGGCAGCGATGGACAGCCCCCGAATCCCGACCTTGCTGTCCGTGCCGCCGGCTACGCGACCGTCAGCGGCGATACCTGTGACGGCCATCGTGAGCACGGTGGTGGTGAGATTGGGTACCGCCAGCTTGCGAACCCCCGCATTCTGCACTCCCATGGCCAGCGCGAGCAGCACGATCAGCCCGTAGCGCTGGGCCGTCAGGTTGATCGCCGATAGGAGCGTGGCCAGGGTCGCGGCGAGCAGTAGCACCACCTCGACGCAGGTGAAGGCGACGAAGAGCTTGGTCCGTTGAGTGAGGCGATGGCCCAACTGCCCGCCGATGATCGAGCCGACCATGAACGCGGCCAGCGCGATGAGCGAGGCGACGACCGAAAAGTTCTCGGCGTCGACCAGAGCGAACGCGATGAACACGATGTTTCCGGTCATGTTGGCCACGAACACCCGGTCGAGTTCGAGGTAGCTCAGTGCGTCGACCATTCCGGTGGCGACTGTGAGCGTGACCAGGGCCGGGATCAGCGGATTACCCGGACCGGACCCGGGGTGAGACGGAGTATTGTCGGCCATCGAATGCTCGCAGAACTCGTCCGTGCGCGGTGTCTACCGTGGTGAGGCCAGGAGCTTGCCGGCCCGTTGGGCGAGGGACCGGCCTCGGCTTCCGGCTTCGGCGATCAGCTCGCGCACGTCGTCCGCACTGAACCTGGTGAATTCTCCGTCTTCCAGAAGAATCTCTCCGTCGACCAGGACGTGTTTGGCGTCGGTGCCACGGGCCGCGTGAACGAAGGTCGACAACGGCCGGTGATTGATGGCGGTGTGCACGCCGGAAATGTCGAACACCGCGATGTCGGCGCGGGCCCCCTCCGCGATACAACCGAGCTGATCACCCGATCCGAGCGCAGTTGCTCCGGCGGCGGTGCCCATGTGCACCACTTGCTCCGGCGTCAGGGCCGAGGGGTCACCATGCACCTGGTTCTGCAGCAGCCGGGTGAGCTTGACCTGTTCCAACATGTCGTTGGTGAGGTCGACCATCGGACCATCGGTACCGAGCGCGACCTTCACCCCGTTGTCGACCATCCGCTTGATCGGGGCGATGCCGCCGCCTCGGCTCGCCTCCGAGCTCGGGGTATGAGAGACGGTGCTGCCGGACTCCGCGATGAGGTCGAGGTCCTTTCCTTGGGGGTGGATGGTGTGCGCGAGGATCCATCGGTGATCGAGGACTCCGAGGCCCTGCAGAAATTCCAGATCAGTACGGCCCATTTGCAGAACCCAGCGCAGGTAGCCGCGCTCGCGTGAGAGGGTCCCGCCCGCGATGTGTGAGCTGACGAAGGTGTCGAACTCGCGGGCCAGCGCGTGGCCGCCCTGGATCATCTTTTCGGTTGACGTCCCTGCTGCGATCCAGTGAGAAGTCGCTTCCAGGACGAATCCGACCCGAACGAGCCCGTTGCCGCGGCCGTTCCACCGCTCGTAGGCAGCTCGGACCCGCTCATACTCCGAAGCAACGTCATTCGGGCGGACCGCTTTGGCGAAGTATTGGCGCATGCCGGTCTCCAGCACCGGCTCCAAGATTGCGTCGTCGGCCTCGTCGTCGGTTTCGGAGACGAGGTGGTTGACCGAGGTCGTCGTGCCGGTCCGGATCATGTCAAGGCAGGCCAGTCGGCTGGCAACGCGCAGATCGCCGTTGTTCAGTTCGGATTCGAGGGGGAAGAGGCAATCCTGCACCCAGTCCTCGAGAACCATCCCATCGCCGAGGCCTTTGCCGAGGAGATACCAGTCGTGCTGGTGCGTGTTGATCATTCCGGGCACGACGAGGCACCCGGTGGCGTCGAGAGTCTTGTCGACGTGAGCGACGGCGATCTCACCAGGCGGTGCGAGCGTCTCGATGGACGGTCCGTCGATCAGTAGGTCTCCTCCGTCGAGCAGCTCCGGGTTGCCTTCTGCCAAGATTCGACCACCACTCACGAGGATCTTCACGCGTACCTCCCAGGATGTGAATTGACCACCAGGGCACACGAACGGTGGACCGTCGGCGATGAGGTCGGCTTCCGCGCACCGGAGGCCGGGCGCAGTGGCGGATATACATTGCGAATGCGCTCGAGAAAGTACGCATCGCAGACGACGGCGGACGCTGACGATGCTCGTGACGTGCCGTATCGGTGCCTCTGACTACACACGGGCCCAATGCTGATGTCACAGAATACGGCCCGCCAATAACCCCTGAGAGGCATTTGGCCACGGCACTTGTGCGACGACGTTGCTCGACCACGTGCCCCGAGCGCGCTTCCGACTTCATCCGGATTTTCGACTTCGTCCCGGTAGGCACTGCCAGCGATACCACGAGGACCACCCAGGGCCATCTCTATACTGTTGCTATACTCAGGCAGGTTCGAGTGGATTGCCGCGCGAAGATGCGTCGTACCTGATTTTCTCTGTTTTGCAGAGCCGCACCTGCCTTCGTCCGGCGGACCGTACGGTCCCACCTCGCATCCAGCGGTCTCCCTGACTGCCGCGGCCGAGCGCGCCACCGGAATCGCAGATGAGCGACGAGACGAAGTCGGGCGCCCGCTCCCGCCCGTTGACTGACATCGTGAAGGAGTCGTCGTGCTGGAATCGGAACAAAACGGGCACGCGCACAGCTTCGCCAGGTATTCCGATCTCTCCGAGAGCGCGTTCGTGGTGTTCGGCACCGGAGCCGGCGTGGGGCAGAGCGTCGTCCGCGGGCTCGCCGCGAACGGCGTCCGGGTGGTGTGTGTGGATCTCAGCCAGGAAGCGGCCGAACAGGCCGCCTCGCTCGCCGGCAGCGACATCGCGATCCGAGCGGACTTGCGAGAACCGGATGCCGTCCGGACCGTGCTCGACCGCGCCACCCGGGAAGTGGGGCCGCTACGTGGTGTCGTCGACGTTGTCGGGATGCTCCGCCCCGGGACGATCGCCGACACCGACGACGAGACCTGGCGATGGCACTTCGACGTGGTGTTCGAACACGCGCGGCGCCTGGCTCGCGAGGCGGCCCACCTGCTCGGCCATGGCGGTTGCCTGACCTATGTGGCTTCGGCTGCCGGCCTGGCAGGCGTGCGCAACAACGCCGCCTACGCCGCCGCCAAGGCGGCTCAGATCTCGTTGATTCGCAGTGCTGCAGCGGAATTCGGACCTGCGGGCGTGCGCGTCAACGGAGTGGCGCCCGGGATGATCGCCAATCAGCGCATGCTCACGTTCCTCGCCGACGTCGACGGAATGGCGAAGGCCCGGGCGGTGATCCCGATGGGGCGGCTGGTCGAGCCCGATGAGGTCGCGGACGCGGTGCTCTACCTCAGCAGTGCCGCTGCCTCGATCGTGACGGGCCAGATCCTCGTGCTCGACGGCGGTGTCCAGCACACGTGGCCCTACCCGGATCTGTGACGCATGTTCGGTCTGCGCCGCGTCGAAGCCGACAGTCCCGCCTCACAGGTTCGGGCTGGCCCGAACGTGACCGCCGGTAGGTCACCGTTGCCCGTGGCGCCGTAGTCGGGCACACCTCCACATCGACGATTGGCACCTACACCAGGTGGAATACCTGATCCCGGCTCTCATCGATCTGGATTCCATGCCCGCGATCCGGCCGCTGCGCGTCGTAATCGTGGATCCACACGAGATGGTCGTCGGCCTCGCGAAGCGCGGTGTTGCGGGTGGTGGCGGCGGGGCCGTCGGGCAGGTGCAGGATCGAGGGCTTGTCGAGTGAGCTGCGCTGGATGAGGTCGGCGCGGGCGCGGCGGGCACGCTGGTAGCGCTCGATCGCGACCGCGTATTCACCAGGTGGGGTGTCGGCGAGCGCGTCGGCGAGGACGACGGCGTCCTCGATGGTCTGGTTGGCGCCCTGACCGTGGTACGGCAGCATCGTGTGTGCGGCATCGCCGATCAGCACAGCGCGACCACGGGCCCACGTGCTCAGCGGGGGCTGGGTGAACAGCGCCCACCGGTCACTCTGCTGCGTGGCGGTCAGTAGCTGCAGCAGGCCGGGTGACCAGCCGGCGAAGTGCTCGGCCAGTTCCCCTGGAACGGCCGGAAGGGTGCCGTTGAGAGCAGGCCACTCGCTCGGACCGTCGACCACCGCCAGATAGTTGACCATTCCGCGCGTCGGGTAATGCAGCACGCTTTTGCCCGGGCCCATCCAGGCCTGCAGCGCGTGTGGGTCGGGCAGGTCCGGCACCTCGCTCATGGGGACGAGGCCGCGGAACCCACTGACACCGGAGTAGCGCGGCCCTGCCTCGTCGGTGATGGACCCACGAACCACCGAATGCAGCCCGTCCGCGCCCACGACCAGGTCGGCGTCGTGGAGCCTGCCGTCCGTGAACTCCAGACGGATCCCGTCCGGGCCCTCGACCAGGTGCCGCACCCCCCGGCCCAGGTGCAGGTGCTCCCCACCGACGGCGCGGCTGAGGATCTGTTGCAAGGCGGCGCGGCGCATGCACAGAAACCCGGCGCCGAACCGGGCCCGGTACTGCGAGCCGATCGGCTGCGCGGCGATCCGCTCGCCGGTGCGCCAGTCCCGGTAGATCACCTCGGTCGGCTCCACCGACACCCGCTCCAGCTCGTCGCCCAGCCCGAGCCGGGCCAGCAGCCGCACGGAGTTGGCGGTCAGCGAGATCGCTGCACCCACCTCGCCCAGAACCGCGGTCCGCTCGAACACCTCTGCGACGATGCCGTGTCGGCGCAACGCCACGGCGAGGGTCAGTCCGCCTGTTCCCCCACCCACGACCGCGACCCGGAGTTTGTCCGGATCATTGCGTCCATTTTTCGTATGCATCGAATCTCGAGACGCCGAGTCGAGGTTCGAGGTTCGATCCACTTTCTGCTTCCACAGCCGATCCTCTCGGCCGCGGGTGGGGTCCAGGCGCGCGTTGCCGTGCCGCTCAGCTTCCATGTACCGAGGGTGCATTTCGACTCACCGGACAGCAATGCGCGGTACTCCTACCAGCGCCACTAGTAACGGCCGCTTGCGAGAACAACATTCTTCTCGCCGGAAACCGGAGATAGATCCGAATTCAGTGGATCGGCCCCGTGATCGTCGCATGGCCCACCCCGCAGGACGCAGTGCGGGCGTCTGTGTGCGGGCGCCCGCGGATCATCGAGGAACCCTTGATCCGTCCTGACGGGGTGGATCGAGAGCCTGCACGGCTTCAACGCCACGGACACGCGTTGATCGAGAGTACGGAAGGTTGGAGGTCGGCCACACCGCCGGCGCCGAGCAGGGTCAGCGTGGTCAGCATCTCCGCACGGAGCAACTGATGCACCTGGCGTACGCCGGCCTCACCGTCGGCGGCCAGCCCGTAGGCGACGAGTCGCCCGAGCACCACCACGTCGGCACCCAGTGCGAGGGCGATCACGATGTCGCTACCCCGCCGGATACCGCTGTCGAACGCGACCGGCACCCGTCCCGCGACAGCAGAAACCACCTCGGGCAACTGGTTGAGTGCCGCAGGTACGCCGTCGAGCTGACGGCCGCCATGATTGGAGACGAGCACCGCATCGGCCCCGACCTCGAGCGCAGCACACGCATCAGCACCGGTGAGCACTCCTTTTGCGATCCAAGGCAGGGGTGTCTTGTCCATCAGCTCCCCGAGCTGCCCCCAGCTCCACCCCGCCCCGGAATGGTAGAACAGCTGCTTGAAGATGGTCTCCGAAGAGACTGAACCGTCATCCGGATAGTTACCAGAAGCCTCCGCGAAATTGCGATCGAATCGGTTCATCAGATCACGTTCCCGCCGTCCGGCGATCGGAAAATCAACTGTGACACAGATTGCCTGGTATCCGGCGCTCTCGATTCGATGCAGCATCTCCACGAAATGTTCAGCGGAACCCATCGGGTGGAGCTGTGCGATACGGGCCGCGTCGGGTGCAGCCTCGGCAACGACCTCGAACGAGTAGGTTCCCGCCTCCGGCACGATACTCGCGACCCCCTCGGCGGCATTCGCTCGTGCCACCGCACACTGCCCCCGTGGATGAAACAAACCGTCGGCGCCGAACGGCGCAGTGAGAACGGGAATCGCGAGTGGTATGCCGAGGAAGCTGGTTGCCAGCTCGGGCTTTCCGTAGCCGGTCATCACCCGCGGGACGAAGTTCCAGTTACGGAAGGCCGTTCGGTTGTCCCTCAGGGTCCGCTCCTCACCCGCTCCGCCTTCCAGAAAGTCCAGGATGCCCGTCGGCAGTACGCCGCGCGCGACCCCTATGATCTCGGTCAACGTCACAAAGGAGTCCAGGCCCTCCCCGAGCGGCAAGCGCGCGGCAGTAGAGGTCGAGTTGATCATGCCTACCTTCACTTTCCCGATATCCAGATTTCGCGAGGTCGGGAGCTCGACGGCGCCGGCGATCTCGTCAAAATGCGTGAAGCGCCCCATTGGAACCCGATGGCGACGAATCCGGCCGCGCCGCCGTTCCACCGGGACGCGGCGGCCGGCCAGTTCGTGGGCGAGGCAGGCGGTAAGCCACAGACCGCCTCGTCATACGGCGATGTTAAGACCGGTCCGCTGACAGGGACGTACGATTCTGAGGTGAAGAACAAGCCGACGTACAGCATCGACTCCGTCGATCATGCACTGCGGCTGGCCGGCCTGTTGCAGCAGGAAGGCCCACTCCGGGTCGCGGACGCGGCCGAGCGGCTCGGAGTAGCGCGCTCCACCGCACATCGGCTGCTTGCGATGCTCGTCTACCGGGACTTCGCCGAGCAGAACGCTGATCGGCGCTACGTCGCCGGATCCGTTCTGCGTCATCTGCCCGGCGTCGAACCGATTGCCCAGCTGCGCGCCGTCGCACTCCCCCACCTGCAGCGACTCGTCGACCAGACAGGCGAAACGGCGAACCTGATGGTGCTTCTCGGCAAATATGTGCGATTCGTCGCAACAATCGAATGCAGCCACATTCTGCGGGTAGGCGACCGCGAGGGCCGCATGGTCCCGGCACAACTGGCGTCCGGCGGGCCCGCACTCCTTGCCAGGCGCAGCGATGCGGAGATCGACGCGCTGTACGCCGACGATCGCGAGGTCGACCTCGCCGCGTTGCGACGGACCCTGCGCCAGACCCGGAAACAGGGATTCTCCATCAACGACCAGGCCACCGAGGCCGGCATGACCGCGATAGGACACGCAATCAACGGGCCATCGCGGCCCGCCGTCGCGGCGCTGTCGCTCGCGATGCCGACCGTTCGCTATCAGCGGTCCCGGCTCCCGGAGTGGGTGGCGGCCCTGCGCGGGACAGTGCGCGAGATCGAACAGGACCTCAGCAGCATCACCGACGGATGGGGGCAGCCCGCGACTCCCACCCGGACGTGATCAGGCTGACGGAGCATGGCCTCTTGCCCGAACCGGGCTCGGCTGGCCCCGCAGCCCGGGGATCACCTCGTTCTGCATCGTCGTCCGGCTCAGGACGACGTCGTCGAGGTCGGCGGGCTCCTCGCTCAGGGCGGGGATGACTTTGATTCGGTCGAGGCCCAGCCCCTCCAGCTCCTTGACCCGCTCGATGCACTGATCGGGCGTGCCGGCGATGCCGAAGGCGTCGGCGAATCCCTGGCTCAGGACGTTGCGGTGCTTGGCCGCGCCCGCGCCGTGGTCTTTCATGTCGTAGCCGGCCGCCAGCCGCTCGAGCTCGGCCTTGGACTCGTCGTCGACCAGTGCCGTCGGCCGACCGTGCATGACCAGGAACCGGGACAGCGTGGCCACACCCACCGCGTTGAGGGACCGGGCCACGCCGGCGTCGGGGTGGGTGACGAACGGGATGTAGCAACCGAACGAGAGGTCGTCGGGGTCGAGGCCGGCCTCGGCCCGGGCCGTCCGTGCGGTGTCGACGGCCCAGCTGAGCCGCTCGGGATCGGCGCCCAGCGCGAAGGTGAGCCGCTCGGCCGTGAGCGCCGCCGTCCTGATGACCTTCGGACCGGAGGCGGCCACGTCGACCGGCACCTTGGGCAGCATCGGGTCCAACCAGCGGAGCCTGCTCTCCTCGGGGCTACCGGCCAGGTGCAGGTCGTCGACCGGGCGGATGCCCTCCTCGGCGGCCGGCTCGAAGGCGACCCGCTCGCCCCGCAGGTAGGCCTGGACCCGGGCCAGGAACCGCTCGAAGTAGGCAGGCGACGCCGGGGCGTAGCCGAGGTGCGCCAGCGAGGAGTCGCCCCGGCCGACGCCGAGGACGGCCCGGCCACCGGACACCGCCTGCACTGATGCGATCGCCGATGCTGTGATCGCGGCGTTGCGGGTGTACGGGTTGGTGACACCGGTGCCGATCTTCAGGGTGGACGTGGCCCCGGCGGCCACCGCCAGCAAGACGTAGGTATCGGCTACGAGGCTCTGGCTGTCGGGCACCAACAGGCCGTCCCAACCTCCTTGCTCGATCTCGACGGCGCGCCCGGCGATCGTCACGGGGTCGGCCCGTATTCCTGTCCAGAACTCCATGGTCACCCTCCTGTGCGCATATCGGATCGATCGCGGTTGCGACTTCGTCAGAGGCTGAGCTCGTCCCGGATCAGCCCGGCCAGCTCGGTCGGCCGGGAAAGGAACGGCGAGTGCGAGGACTGAATTCGCCGAACTCGCTCCGCACGCTTCGCCATCATTTCCTGAACGGATGGTGGGAGCGCGGAATCCGCCTCACAGATGAGGTACGTGCTGGGGTGGTGGCGCCAGGCCGCTTCTGTCAACGGCTGCGTCACCGCGACGAGGGACTGGAAGCGGAGTTGTGCGACGGACTGTTGCGCGAGGCCCGGGTCCAGGTCACCGTAGAGGATCTCCACCGGGTCCGTCAGCTCGATGTAGGCGCCCCCGTCCTCACCCATACCGACGTGCACCTCCAACCCCGGCATGTCGTCGCCCATGATGGAGTGCGGTGCCTCACCGACGTCGAGCTGGAAAGCCGCCAGGTAGACGAGGCGCCTGACGTTCCCTGCCGAGGCGACCGCCTGCGTGACGGGGTGGCCGCCGTAGGAGTGCGCGAGGACCACCACCGGACCGTCAATGGCGGCAACGGCGGTCGTCACCGCGGCGGCGTCGTCGTAGAGATTGCCGAGTGCGGCCGGATCACTGCCGGTCGAGGGCAACGCGACGGTATGCACATCGACGTCCGGAAGCTGCTCGATCAGCCGCTGCCAGGCCCACGGCCCATGCCATGCGCCGTGAACGAGAAGAAGCGCGGGAAGCGGGGTCATTCATATCTCCACATCGGGTGAATCATGAATCAGCGGGCGACTTCGCCGCACAAGCCGGCCTCATCATCAGACAGAAACGAAGAAGGGAGCGAACGGGATATACAGCTGATCGAGATCAGCGGTCCGGTCATCCCATCTGAGAAGTGGCTGCATCAAGCCCAGTCGACCACACCGGGACCTCAGCTCGACACGACGATTCCGGCTCAGCCTGGAGGCATTTTCGGCAGCTCGGTTACGGGAGCGGCTCGGAGTGGAGGTGCTCGCGCCGCCAGCCGCCCGGCGTCATCCCGTACTGCCGCCGAAACGCCCGCTCGAACGTCCTGAGGTTGAGGAACCCGACAGCAGCCGCGACGTCCGACATCCCGAGCCGGGCGTATCTCGGGTCGGACAGCATCGCCCGGGCCGCGAGCAGCCGCTGCTCGCGCAGGTACACACCCGGCGTCGTCCCGATCCGTTCGAACAGGGTTTGCGCATGGCGAACCGACACGTGGTGCCGCCGCGCCAGCTCCTCAGTGCGCAGCCGCGGGTCGGCCAGGTGGTCGCGCACGTGCGTCCGCATCATGTCGAGCAGGACATGCGCAGGGCCATCGTCGCCCGGCACGGTGGGGGTGACGTCCCGCAGCGCCATCGCGAGCAGATCGATCGCGGCCTGCCCGGCGTCGAGTCGCTGCGACGCCGTGAGGTCGTCCGCGAGGTCGAACAGCCGATCCAGGTAGCCCGACAGCATCTGCATGGCGGGCGCGGCCGGGTCCATGCTGCGTGCACAGCCTTCGGTGATCTCAGCCGTGCGGAGCGGGAGCAGATCACGGGAGAAATGCAGGGTCAGGCTCCGGCTCTCGCCCGATGAGAGCAGCTCCCACGCGCTGCGCGCCTCGTACAACACCCCGGAGCCGGCGGTCAGCTCGGCGAAGCGGTCGTGCTGGCGGACGTGGCTCCGACCCGCAAGATGCACACAGAAGAGCACCACGTCGTCCCCCGGCGTCTTCACGGCCATCCGGTCGGTCCGGAACGTCCGATGCGACCCTCCCGAGTACGCCCGGGAGACCGTGACGGCTTCGCCCATTTCCTGCAGCGCCATCCGCCCGCGGAAGTCGGAACGAGTCCGCGTGATCACCGGCATGAAGCTCTGGCGGGCTAACTGTTCCAGCCCCTCCCCCGAGTACTCGTGGATCTCCACGGCCCGAGGCTAGCTCCGAGCATCCGCCCGCGGAGGCAACGTGTCACCCGTCCTGGTGAAGGCCCACGGCTTCATGAAACGGTCATGTCAGGGCGAAACGTACCGTCGCCACCATGGGTGGCGGCCGGTCGGACACCCTGATCCGGCCGGAGTCGCTCGTCGAGTAGCCGGGTGGAATCGATCCCGCTAGGCCACGCCGCCGTCGACGAGAAGGATCTGGCCGGTCATGTACGAGGACGCATCCGAAGCCAGGTACAGCACGCTCGACGCGATCTCTCCGGGGGTCGCCTGCCGACCCAGCGGCACCATCCGCTTGACCAGCGCGTCCTGGGCCTCGCGCCCGCCCATGAAGTCGACGGCCGGATCGTTGAACGGGGTGTCCACCCAACCGGGGCAGATGGTGTTCACCCGGATCCCTGCCGGGGCGAGCTCCATTGCCAGAGCCCTGCCGAAGGCGACGATCGCACCCTTGGAAGCCGAGTACGCGGTGAGCCCCGGACCGCCCTTCACCGCGGCCAGCGAGGCCGTGAAGACGATCACGCCGCCGCCCGCTGCCTTCAGGTGGCGCGTCACATACTTGGCGCCCAGGAAGCAGTGTCGCGGATTGACCCGGAACAGGGCGTCCCAGTCCTCGGTGCTGAACTCCGTCACGGGACCGGAACGCTGCAGTCCCGCGTTGAAGAAGGCCACGTCGACACCGGAAAGACGCTCGGCGCTCGTCTCGATCAGCCGGGCCACCGACTCCTCGTCGGCGACGTCGGTGTGCACGAAGGATGCCTCGCCACCCTTGTCGGTGATCGCACGGACCGTCTCGTCAGCCCCCTCGGCATTGAGATCACCGATCACCAGGCGCGCTCCGTGCGCAGCGAGCAACAATGCGGCCGCTCGGCCGATGTTCGTCGCGCCGCCCGTGAGAACCACACGCTTTCCGACGAGCTGTCGCAAATCGTCCATTGCTCCCGCTTTCACGTGTTTCGGTATGCTAAATGTGTCTCGCGCAGCTTAGCAATTACTGCTGCCGCGCCGAGTATTCTTGGTAAGTGCCACCATCGACCGAGTCGGGCCTGTCGTCCGTGGGGCGCGCCCTCCGATTGCTCGAAGCCATCGCGGAAGGGCCACCCCTGGGGGCCACCGAGCTTGCCGCGCGGCTCACCACCTCGAAGGCGACGGCGTTCCGTCTCGCTCGCACTCTCGAGGCCAACGGTTACCTGGAGCAGTTGGAGGACGCGCGCTACCGGCTCGGCGCGCGCTGCCTGGTCCTCGGCGCGCGGGTGTCCAGCGAGATCGACCTGCGCCAGGAACTGCGCGGAGCCGAGGAAGAGCTGTACGCCAGAACTCAGGAGACGGTCCTGCTGACGGTTATGGCCGGCCGGTTCGCCGTCTGCCTGGACTCGATTCCGTCGAACCATGCGGTCGTCAGCGTCGCGCAGATCGGCACGGTCTGGCCGCCGCACGCGGTCTCCGGAGGGCTGGCCATCCTGGCGGAGGACGACGAGCTGCGTGACGAGTACCTGGCAGAACCGCTGACCAGTCACTCACCTGACACGATCACCGATCCCTCGACGCTCCGGGAGGTCCTCGTCGAGGCACGCAGGGTCGGCTACGCGGTGAATGACAACTACCTCCGCCCCGGGGTCTGCGCGATCGGCGCGGTGGTGCGCAGGCCGTCCGGCGAAGCGGCGGCCGCCCTGTCGGTGATGCTGCCCGAGTTGCGCCTACGCGAGACCGGAGTGGAGGTGCTCAGCCGGACCGTGTGCGCGGTGGCCGATCGCGCAAGCCACCACCTCGGCTGGCGGCCTATCACGGCAGCAGGCTGACACACGTCGTGAATCTCGCGCCCCCGGCTGCGGAGCGTGCCCGGTGGTTCACTCCTTTCCTGAGCGCGTTTCGCTATGCGGTACAGGATTGCAATTCGCGGAACGCCTCGCTTAGTTTGAGCCCAACGTCGCAGTGACTCTCCGACCCCGGCTCGAGGCCGGGGGTTGTCCGCGGCATGTCACATTGGGGTTGCATGCATGGCACTTGACGAGTTCGCACCTCCGCGTCGGCGTCGCGGCAGGATCGGCTTCAAATACTCGTGGCTCGCCCTGGTCGCACTTTGGCTCGTTTATGCGATGAACGGCAATATGCGCCAATTGGTGTTCGCGGTCCAGCCGTCCATCGTCCAGGAATTTCGGATCACACCCGGCGAGCTCGGGCTGTTCACCGGATTCCTCACGCTTGCCCAGGCCGTCCTGGTCCTCCCCCTGTCGATCTGGTCCGACCGGGGTGGGCACGGCTGGGCGCGGAAGTTCCGCGAGCTGCCGGTAGCCCTCGGCTATCTGGTGTTCTCGCTGCTCACCGGGATCGGCGGGCTGACCCATAGCTTCGTCAGCCTGTTCACCCTGCAGGCGGTCAAGAACGCATTCAGCGGGACCGGCGAGTCGCTCGAGGTCACCGCAGTGGCGGAATGGTGGCCGGTGGAACGCCGCGGGTTCGCCCAAGGCCTGCACCACACGGCGTTCCCGTGGGGATCGCTGATCGGTGGCTGGGCGGTGGCCGCCATCCTGGCCAGTTTCGGCAGCTCGAACTGGCGCCTGGTGTTCCTGTTGCTGCCGCTGGCCACCATCCCCATTCTGATCTTCTACTGGGTGGTCTCGAGCAAGGGCCGGTTCGACGCCTTCGTCGCGGACACCCGTGGCCGTGGCCTCACCGTCCCGGTCGCCGGCGACACGTCCGACCGGAACGCGGCCGGATCCGCGCCAGGGGCGGTCCGCCGTGCGCTGCGCAACCCGAACGTGCTGGTGAGCGCGATAGCGTCCGGCCTCGGCCTGGCGATCTACACCGGGATCAACTTCTGGATCCCGCTCTACCTCGCGTTCGTCGCGCACTACGACTTCGCCCAGGTAGCCGCCTACAGCGTGATGTTCACGATCACCGGTGGCATCGGCCAGATCCTCTGGGGAAGCGTCTCCGACCGCATCGGGCGCAAATACACACTGATCATCTGCTTCCTGTGGCTGACCGTGGCCCTGATCCTGCTGCAGCAGATCGGCATCAGCCTCGGCTGGCTCATCGGCGTGCAACTGTTTCTGGGCATGGCCACCAACGGCATCTACCCGGTGCTGTACGCGCTGTCGTCCGACTCCAGCGAGAAGGGCGCGGTCGCGATCGGCAACGGACTGCAGATGGTCGGTCAGGGTATCGGCGGCCTGTCCCCGATCCTGCTGGGCTGGCTGATCGGTGTCGGCGGGGGGTTCGCCAGCGCCCGAGGGTTCGACTACGGGCTCTACTTCCTCGCCGCCCTGCAGCTACTGGCCGCGATCCTGATGGCGCTGTTCACCCGGGAGACGATCGGCATCTTCAAACACCGCGACCGCGCCCTGGTCTCGCGCGAGGCGTGCAATATCGACACCGCGACGGCTGCCGGCCGGTGAGCCCACGTGTCCGTCGACGGCTCAGAGAACGATCTCGGCCAGGCGGGAGACCTCGTCCACGTCGTCGGTCGCGCCGATGAGGATGAACTCGTCGGCGCCGAGGTCGGTGTAGGCCTGCACGGCATCCTTCACGGCTCCGGGTGAGGCGCTCACGCCGTCCACGACGACCTTCGCGAAGTCCTCGCCGGTGACGTCGTAGTAGTGCTTGACGTTGGCGCGCCCCCGCTCCACGTCGCCGAGGGCGAAGTAGCCGAGCGCAACGAGCCGCGGGTCCCCCTCGCGGCCCGCGTCCTTCCATGCGACCCGAGCCGCGTCGAAGTACGGGGCGACCATGGGCGCCGGAACCGCGCCGCCGACGTAACCCACTCCTTCGCGCGCCATGCGGGCGTACGCCGGCGCGCTGTTGGCTCCGAAGAGCATCGGCACCTGACGGGTGCCGGCGGGCACGGCGGGGTTGGGCCCGCCACCGACGGGCTCGCCGTTCCAGATCTTGCGGTAGACCTCGAGATCGCGGTCCATCCGCTTGCCGCGGCCGGCCACACCCAACCCGTCCACGACGAAGTCGTCCGGGCGCCCACCGACACCGAACCCGATCGTGAGCCGATGGCCGGAGACGCCGTCGATGCCGGCAAGCTCCTTGGCCAACAGCTCTCCGGGCCACACCGGCGCGAGCATGACGTGGCTGAGCAGCCCGATCCTGCTGGTGGCACCCGCCGCCGCCGCGAGCGTGACCGTGTCGCTCACTCCCGGGAAGGCATAACGACCGACGGTGCCGAGCGAGGAGAATCCGGCCTCCTCCGCCGTGGCCGCCCACTGCGGAATCGTCTCGGGACGGACATTGTGGACCTGGTTGGGCAGCCCGATACCAATCTTCATACAGATCTCCTAGGACGGATCATAAGGTGCGCGAGGGCCGGCGCGCCCGGCTTCGTCAGGTCGTCCGGCGCACCGATGAGCCACCGACAAAAGCCTAGCCACCCAACCACACGACTCCTCTCCGGCGAGGTCGACGCCGCTGGATCGGACGTCCACGACGCGACCCCTCAGAACCGGCATCAACTTCTCGAAAGCGCTTCGGATCAGACTTCGGTACTGCGCGGTGGCGTGGCCGTACCGTGGATTTTCTCGGCGTGCATCGCAAAGGCCTGCGCTGCCGTCCGTCGGATGATCGGCCCTATTTCGGCGGGCATGTTGGAGATGGCGGCGTCCACGATCTCCGGGTCACCCTCGTACATCGTCATGCCGAACATGAGCGGCATGTCCGTGGGGGCCAGGTGCTCGGCCGCCGAGACCTGGATCATCTGGTTCCACTCGTCAAGCGTGATGCACTTCTCCATGACCGGCACCACGTTCGCCTCCTCGAACCGCATGTGCTCCAGGAGCACGGGAAGCATGCGGCCGAGGGCGGCGCTCACCCGCTCGCAGGCACCGGCAGTGGCGTGGTCCCGCCAGTACGTGACCGACTCGTCGAGGTCCGAAACAGCTCGCTCGATCTCCTCGTGCTGCTCCTCCACGTGACGGACGTGCGGCACGATGTCGGCCGCACCGCGTTCCCGCAGGATCGGCCAGACCTGCGCGTCCTCGAACTCGTGGTGGCCGTGCAGGGCGTTGGTCACGAAGTCGATATGGCCGGCAACGGTCTCCACACGCTCCCGGCCGCCGTTTCCGCTGGACTGGACCACCTGGGGCATGAGGGAGAACTCGCGGCGGAACATCCGGTGCAACATGTACATTTCGCGCGCGTCGAAGAACTGCCCGGCGCCTGCCATTTCCAGACCTTTCGTGAGATGACCATCAACAAGCCACAGGGCACGGAACGACGCGCTCCGTTCTGCACCGCTGGGACGAACCGGACAGCCGACAAGAACGAACTGGTTCATCGGCCCGGCGGCATGGTTCCCCTTCTGCGGAGTCGCTGTGCCAAGCCAGTCGACCGCATCGGCCCCTCAGCGGGACACGGCGATTCCTGCTCAGTGTGGAGGCACTTCCTGCGGCACGGGCGCGGGGGCGGCACCGGCCCGGCTGTGCTCGCGCCGCCAGCCGGCCGGAGTCATCCCGTACAACCGCAGAAACGCCCGTTCGAACGTCCTGAGGTCGAGGAACCCGACGGCAGCCGCGATATGCGACGTCCCCAGGCGCGCGTACCTCTGATCGGACAACATCACCTGTGCCGCGAGCAGCCGCTGCTCGCGAATGTAGGCACCGGGCGTCGTCCCGATCCGTTCGAACAGGGTGTACGCACGGCGGACCGACACGTGGTGGCGCCGTGCCAGCTCATCGACCCCCAGGTTCGGGTCGGCCAGGTGTTCACGGACGTGCACCAGCATCATGTCGAGCACGACGCCCCCGGACCCGTTGCCACTCGGTACGGAGGGTGCGACGTCCCGCAACACCATCGCGAGCAGATCGATAGCGGCCTGCCCCGCGTCGAGCCGCTGCGGCGCCGTGAGGTCGTCGGCAACCGTGAAAAGTCGGCTGAGGTAGCCGGAGAGCATCTGCATGGCCGGCGCTTCGGGGCGTATGGTGCGTGCGCATCCGTCGGTGATCTCCGCGGCACGCAGCGGAAGCAGCTCGCGTGAGAATCGCAAGGTCAGGGTCCGAGTCTCGGTCGAAGAGACTCGCTCGGAGGGGCTACACGCCTCAGCCAGAAGTCCCGTTCCCGCCGTCATCGCGACGAAGCGGTCGTTCTGGTAAACGCTGCACTCACCGGCGGTCTGGACGCAGAAGAGCATCAGATCGTCCTCCGACGGCCTCGCTGCCATCTGGGCGGTCCGGACCGCCGACATCGGTCCCCAGTACGACCGGGAGAGCGCCAGGGTCCCGCCGAGCTCGTGAAGTGCCATCCGCCCGCGATAGCCGGGAGCCGTCCGGGCGATCACCGGTACAAAGACCTCACCGGCGACATCTTCCAGCTCCGCGCCGGAGTACTCGTGGATCCGCACAACCCGAGGCTAGCCGTGGCCATCCGCCCAGGTAGGGGGCGTGCCATCCGGCCGATGTCGCGGGCTTGACGCAACGCGACCGGGTGCTCAGCGCACCTGCAAGCCGGCGACCGCACGCAGGTCGGCCACGAGCTGACAGGCGTGGTACTCCTGCTCCTCGGGCGGGCAGACGGCGCGGGCCGCAGGGTCGGTGAACCAGCGGTGTACGACGTAGCGCCGGTCGTCGGAGAAACCGGTGTGGTCGCCCGTCAGCAGCACGGCTGCGCGGTTCTGGGCGAGGACCTCCCCCAGGTCGGACAGCACCAGGGCCGGGGTGTCGCCGAGCAGGTCGAGCATGCGCGGCAGGCCGGCGCGGGCCAGGCGGGCCAACCCGTCGGCCGGCGGGGGCTGGTGGCCGGCCAGGTGGACAAGTGGTCGCGCTCGTCGTCGGAGAGGCGCAGGGCCCGGGCCAGGGCGCCGAGGAGCTGCGTCGAGGGCTGACTGCTGCGGCCCTGCTCGAGGCGTGCGACGTAGTCGACCGACATGCCGGCGAGCATGGCCACCTCTTCGCGGCGCAGGCCGGCGGTGCGGCGGCGCGGGCCCTCGGCGATACCGGCCTCGGCCGGGCCGATCGCTTCGCGACGGCGGCGTAGGAAGTCGGCGAGCTGGTCACGCGCTCCTGTCTCGCGCGGTGGAGGCGGACATTCTCCCCACGCTGCGGGAGCTGGGCATCGGACTGACCGCGTACGGGGTACTCGGCCGCGGCCTCATCTCGGGGCATTGGAGCGCCGGCCACGTCGGCGGCCCCGGCGACCTCCGTGGCTTCAGCCCTCGGTTCTCGAGCGGGAACGTGGAGCACAACCTCGCCCTCGTGGAGGCACTGCGCCGGGTCGCCGACGCGAAGGGCTACACGGTCGCCCAACTGGCCATCGCCTGGGTGGCCGCGCAAGGCGAGTACATCGTGCCGCTGGTCAGCGCCCGAACCCGCGAGCGGCTGGTCGAGGCGCTGCCCGCGACGGAGCTGGACCTCACCGCGAACGACCTCGCCGAGATCGAGAAGGCCGTGCCGGAAGGAGCTGCGCGCGGTGACCGCTACCCGCCCGCGTTCATGTCCAGCCTCGGCGTAGGGAACTGAGTGGGGCGCGTGAATCGTCCTGCGGCACATATGGTCGTAGACGGCGTCCGAGCCAATAGCGTTTTCCATGGTAGCGATCGAAAACTTGGAGCAGCCACATCTTCCTTGTCTTCGATGTGACTCACCCGACAGTCCACGGCGCAGACTCGGCAGTACGTTGCAGGGAAGCTCAGCGGCACACACACCCTCATGAGAGAAGCGCCGATGAATTCCCTGAGTGTACCCGGTCCCGGCGAGCACATCGTCGATATCCACGGCGTGCCACAGCGCTACCACGTTGCCGGCTCCGGACCTGTGTGCATTGCGCACTCCGGAGGACCAGGAGTCGGGTGGGAGTATCTGCGCATGCCGCACCTGGAAGAATTTCTGACGATGGTGTACGTCGAGCCGGTCGGAACCGGGAAATCGGGTAGGCTGCCTCAGCATCCGCATGGCTACACGATCGACCGTTACATCGCCCATATCGATGGAATCGTCGATGACATCGGCCGACGCAGCGTGATCCTTCTCGGCCACTCATACGGTGGACTGATAGCACAGAAGTACGCCTTGGCCCGCTCGGAAAAGCTCAGCAGTGTCATTCTCTACGCCACCGTGACCACAGACGGCGACGACTTCTACGCCGAAGTTGAACGCAATTTTCAGGAGTTTCTCCGTAGGCATTCGGACGCGCCCGATCTCGACGACGTCAAGCAGGCGTACATGCAGGGCTACAGGGGCGACGCCACCGCTCATGACGACGAGTCCCTGACAGCGATCTTTCGCCAGGTCCTCCCCATCTACTTCGCCGACTACTGGCGACGCGAGCACGAGTTCGGCTCGCTCCGCCAGGGGGCGCGTCGCGCGTACGTCGTTGACGACGGACGCCCCAACGATCACCGCGGACAGCTCTCCGCCATCGTCACCCCGACCCTCGTCACGACAGGTCGCTTCGACGTCGTCTGCCCTCCACGCTGGTCCGAGGAAATACATGAGGAGATCAACGGATCAGCCCTCGTCATCCTGGAAGAAAGCGGCCACATGGCACACCTCGAGCAGCCGCAGAAGTTCGCTCAGACCGTGAAAGACTTCCTCGACCATCGGCCTCGGACTGCGGGGTAGCCGGACTATCGCCTGCGGAGCCTCGTGACAAGGCCTCGACCCCTCGGACTCGGCAGGCAGTCCGGGCAGAAACGCCAATAGCCCGATGTGGCACGATACCCGACCTCATCGACATTCGGCGACTCTTCACCCTTTCTCATAGAACGCGAAATCTCGACAGCTTTCCCCGCCTCGGCCGGCGGCTCGCTAGGCTGGGTGTCGGGGGAACGAGCCTCGCGTTCCGCCGCAGCGCTGCGGGGGGCACGACGAATCACCCGGGCAGTCCCGAACCATGCGTCTTCCCGGCAGCGGAGCTGCGCGTGATCGTCGTTTCGAACGATCTCTGCGGTGATGAGGAGTTTGCGAATGATGATATCTATCTATCGCTTTCTGGCGTACCTGATGGTGCTCGCGGTGGTCTTCCAGGCTTCAGTGATCGCATTCGCGGTGTTCGGCTTGCGGAACTGGGTCATCGTGGACGGCGGGGCGTTGGAAGGGGGTTCCCTGCGTGGCGAACCGGCATACACCGGGCAGATCGGGTTCCTGCTGCACCAGAAGAACGGCGAGATCGTCATACCGCTGATCGCGATCCTGCTGCTGATCTGTTCGTTCTTCACGGCGGTGAGACGCGGAGTGATCTGGACAGCAGCGCTGGCGGCAACGGTGGCAGTACAGATCTACCTGGGCACCTTCCCCATCGGCCTTCCCGTGCTGGGCATCCTGCACGGGATCGGAGCTCTCGCAATATTCGCGTTCGCGTTGATCACCGCGACTCGCCCGAGACTCATCTTCACCGCCCGGCATGCCGCACCAACCCGCCGGAACAAGGCCGACACGGCCACGTTCGGCTCGGGTTCCGAAAACGCCACATAGGCCGCGGCCGTACTCCCCCGCGGAACTGGACCGGGCCCCGTGTGCGAGAAGCACGCCCGCACCTTGTGGGCCTTGCCGCGGCAGCGCCCGGGAGGTGGCGCCGGGCGCTGCCGGGCCCGTGGTCAGGCGGGAAGGATGTTGAGATTGCGGTGGAACAGGTTATGCGGGTCGTACTCGGCCTTGATCCGGGCCAGCCGCGGGTACTTCTCGCCGTAGGTCGCCCGCACCCGGTCGTCCTCGACCTCCGACATCGCGTTGATGTAGCTGCCGGTGCCGATGGAGTACGGCTGCAGCGCATGCCAGAAGTTCCGCACCCAGTCCCGTTCGGCTGCCAACATCTCCGGTGCCTCGCACACGGCCGTGATGAAGAAGGCGAAATGGGGCGTGCGGGCCCCGCCGAACGCGGTGTCGGCGTCGGCGGTGTCGCAGTAGGCCCCGTCCATCCGCATGAACAGCATCACGGAGTGCGGTGACGTGCGCAGCGGCGCCTGCTCGACGAGGACGGAGATGACCTCCTCGGTGAGCTCCTCGATGTAGGTGCCCTTCTCGTAGCAGTGCAGGCCCCAGCGAGTTGCCTCGTCGAAGAGCTGCTGCAGCTCGACGAACGGCGTCGGGGCGACCATGTCGAACAGGGGCGGCAGTTGTTTCCGGATCCGCTCGACCAACTGGGTGTGCACCTCGCCAACGGCGTCCTCGGGGCCGAGGTCGGCGAGCATGAGGACGTAGCCGGGCTGGTGCTGGTACTGCTCGGGCACGAACGGGGCGTCCGGAGCTGTGATGGCGCCCATCGCCAGAGCGAACCGGCGGGGCAGCTCGTCGAGCAGCGCTTGGCCGAGCCGGAACATCTCGGCGGCCTGGTCCTGGCCGTAGAACAGCAGGGCGAACTGGACGGTGGGGCCGACCTCGTGCAGCTGGAACTCGAACTCGGTGATCACCCCGAAGTTGCCGCCGCCGCCGCGGATCGCCCAGAGCAGGTCCGGGTTCTCGTCATCGGCGGCCCGTCGCACCTGGCCGTCGGCAGTGACCACGCGCGCCGACACCACGTTGTCCAGGCCCAGCCCGGACTTCCTCGCCTGCCAGCCGATGCCGCCGCCGAGGGTCAGCCCGCCCACACCGGTATGGCTGATCATCCCGGCCGGCGTGGCGAGCCCGTGCTTCTGGGTGGCGGCGTCCATGTCGCTCAGCAGGGCGCCGCCGCCCACCTTCACGCGCCGGGCCGACGGGTCGACGTGCACGCTGTTCATCCGTCGCAGGTCGATCACCAGCCCGTCGTCCACGGTGGAGAGGCCGGCGAAGCTGTGGCCGCCCCCGCGCACCGCGATCTCGAATCCGGCGTCGCGGGCGAACGTGATGGCGGCAGCCACATCCACATCGGACTCGCAGCAGACGATCACCGCCGGGTGCCCGTCCTTGTCGCCGTTCCACACGCGCCTGAATTCGTCGTAGTCGGGCGACTCGGGAGTGATGAGCGATCCGGCCAACGTGGCGCGCAGAGCGGTGACGTCGCCGGCGATTGTGCTGGACATCTACGAGGACCTCCGTCGTACACAAATTGTTTGCGGCCGGCGTCCCCAGACCCCGCCGGCCGTCGGCGACACCCATGTCGGATCAGTCGAACCTACCCCAGATTCCAGCCTGCTCTCACTTCCATGGTCTGCGCAATCTCGGAATTTGCGACAAAGGCCGAGAAATGGCCCAGCCGACCGGAAAGCGACGGCCGCTGCCTGCATGACAAGGTAGCGGCTGATCACGATACAGGACTCGCGCATTTCCGCAGAAGCACTCGGCGAGCTGGCATCGGGAACATCATCAGCGGGACCAATATCGTCCATACTGCCGCACCGGACTCGCTCCACCCTCCGTCGAGCGACAATCGACCCGGCGCGTCACTCGGCCGTCGCTCAGCGTTTGCGCTGTTCAGCATGGCATTTGCAGACCAGGATGACAGAGAATTGCGATAGCGATACCCACGCACCGCCGTTCGCGAGGTGAAGCTTCCGGAGCGGACTGCTATTGTGACCGTATCGGCAGACTGCCGACACCGAAACAGCAACGCGAACGGGGGATATTGTGGCGGGCTCCACAACATCGTTGAATGATAATCGGACCATGGAGTTCGTGGAACGTGTGATCGCCGATGGCGCTGCCGCTGTCGCAGGGCTCTCCACTGCGCTCGGCGACCGGCTCGGCCTGTACTCGGCGATGGCCGGAGCCGGTCCTCTCACATCGGTCCAACTGGCGGAGCGCACCGGCCTGAACGAGCGCTACGTACGGGAGTGGCTCGCCGGCCAGGTCTCCGGGGAGTACGTGCGGTACGACGAGCAGGCCGACACCTACCTGCTTCCCGACGAGCACGCCGCCGTGCTGGCCGACCCGGACTCACCCACCTACGCCGGCGGAATGTTCCGGCAGCTCGGGGCCTACTACGGCAAGGAGGACGCCCTTGCCGAGGCGTTCCGCACCGGCGAGGGTGTGGGCTGGCAGGACTACGGCGCGGGACTGTTCGAGGGCACCGCAAAGTTGTTCCGCCCCGGCTACGCCGCTTCGCTGGTGTCGGAATGGCTCCCGGCCCTGGACGGTGTCGTCGCGAAACTGGAGCACGGTGCAACCGTTGCGGACGTCGGGTGCGGCTTCGGCCATTCCACCCTGCTCATGGCTCAGGCATATCCGAAGTCCCGATTCCACGGATACGACTTCCATGGCCCGTCCATCGAGGCGGCGCGCGGGTTGGCGGCCGAACAGGGATTGAGTGATCGGGTGAGCTTCGACGTCGCCACGGCTCAGGACTTCCCGGGCGAGAAATACGACCTGATCACGTTCTTCGACTGCCTGCACGATCTCGGCGATCCCCGGGGCGCGTTGCGTCGCGCCGAGCAGACGCTGGCCGACGACGGCACCTGCATGGTCGTCGAGCCGAACGCCTCCGGAAAGGTCTCCGGGAACATCAGCCCGATGGGGCGGGCCTTCACGGCGTCGTCGGTCATCGTGTGCCTTCCCGCCGCACTCGCGCAGGAGGGCCCTTACGCGCTGGGCAACCACCCGGGCGAGGCGGCCGTGCGGGCGATCGCGGAGGAAGCCGGACTGCGCACCTGGAAACTCGCCGCGGAGGGGTTGGCCAACCGCGTCTACGCGATCAAGCGCTGAACCGGAGGGGAGGCGACGGCGCCTCCTTTCCCTCCGAGGGAAACGCCCCGCTCCGGCGCTTCCCACGATCCTGCTCACCGCGCGGCTCGGCCCGGTTGCGCGGCCAGCCAGTGTGTCACCGTCGGTGGGCGATCGGGGTCGGTCATCGCCCAGATCCTGGCCAGCCGTTTCTGATCCCGCTCGCTGACCCGCTCGTGCTGGCGAAGATGCTCCTCCCAGGAAGCGACGACGAATTGCTCGACGATCCGGTGTGGTTCGGCCGCGTCCTGCCAGACCCGCCATGCCGTCGCGCCGCTGCGCCGCCGGCTGAACCGGACGTCCCGGAGAGCCGCGAGCAGTTCCTCATCAGCTCCGTCACAAGGGCGGTACTCGATGGTCACCATGACGGGTCCGCCGCGGAGCGCCGCGGTCGTCAGCGTCGGCTGGGACCAGTCGTCTGCGGACACGAGTTCTTCCGGAGGAATGGTCTGAAATCGGTGGCGCAGTTCGACAAGCGCGCCCAGCACCAATCCCACGGCGACGACGAGCAGCGTGGACGAGAACCCGAGACGTTGGGCGACGACCCCGAGGATCGCGCTGCCGACGGCGTTGCCGCCCTGGAACACAACCAGGTAGTACGCCATTCCACGGCTCTTGGCCCAATCGGGCAGCATCAGCTGGTAGGCCGAGTTCAGCACCGACAGCGCAAGAATCCAGGCGAACCCACCGATCACGAGCGCGACGGCGACCGGCGCGACGAGGGGCACATAGGCCAGGACGATCGCCACGGCGGCGAGGCCGAACGAAGCGGCTGCCAACAGGAAACCCGCTGTCGTCCGAAGCAACAGGCGCGGCAGCACGGCGGCACCGACGACCGCGCCGACGCCGACGCACGCCAGCAGCAGCCCGTAGCCACCCGAACCGAGCTGCAGCTCCGACTGCGCGACGAGCGGGAGAAGGGCCCAGATCAAGCTGGCGAAGAAGATGAACAGCCCCGCGCGAAGCAGGATGACGCGCAGCGTCGGGCTGGCCATGACGTAACGGGCGCCGGCCCGGATCGCCTCGCCGACATGCTCACGCGGGAGCACATGGGTGGAGGGCTTGTCACCGCGCCACCATGCGATGACGCCGATGACGGCGACAAAGGTGACCGCATTGATCAAGAAGAGGGTGCCTGCGCTCGACGCCGCGAGCACGATGCCGCCGATCGCCGGACCAACCGCGCGGGCGAGGTTCTGGTTCACGGCGCCGAGAGAGATCGCCTGAGGGCGTTCGGCCGGGGAGACGAGCTCCGGTTGGAGCGTCTGCCAGGTGGACGCGGTCATCGCCGCACCGCTGCCCACCGCGAAGATCAGGGCGAGCAGCAGCCAGGGCGTGAGGAGCCCGGCGAGGGCGAGCACGCCCAGGGCTGCCGCCGCGAGCAGCATGAACGCTTGCGACACCAGCAGGAACCGCCGCCGATCCACGACATCGCCCAACGCCCCGGCGAACACCGCGAACACCATCACCGGCAGGCTCGACGCGGTCTGGACCAGCGCCACGTAGGTCGCCGAGCCGGTGAGCATGAGCATCAACCACTGCGCGCCGACGGTCTGCATCCAGCCGCCGACGTTGCTCACGAACTGTGCGCTCCACATCCCGGCGAATGCGCGATGGCGGAACGGAGCCCACGCCGACCCCGGCGCCGGTGGCGCCGTATCCGTGGACGGGCTGGTGGAAGACATTGATGAGCTGTCAGTCCTCGAGTGCGGGGTAGTCGGTGTAGCCGTGGTGGTCGCCGCCGTAGAAGGTGGTCCGCTCGGGAGCGTTGAGGGGTTTGTTGCCGGCCAGGCGGGCGGGCAGGTCGGGGTTGGCGAGGAACAGAGCGCCGAAGGTGATGATGTCGGTGGTGCCGTCCTCGATCAGACCCAGTTGTTCCCTGCTGGTGAAGGAGTCCGGGGTGGAGGGGTTGAGGATGAATGTGCCGTCGAACTCCTTGCGCAGGTGGAGGGTGATGTCCCGGTAGGGGCCTTCGAAGATGTGCAGATAGGCCAGGCCGATCGGCCGCAGGCCGTCGACGAGAGCGGCGTAGGTGTCGTGAGGGTCGTCCTCGTGGATGTCGTTGTTGGTCACCCCGGGAGAGATGCGCAGGCCGACGCGGTGTGCGCCGATGCGCTCGGCGACCGCTTTGGCGGTCTCGACCGCGAATCGGGCGCGGTTGTGCTGTGAGCCGCCCCAGCGGTCGGTGCGCAGGTTCGCATTGGTCGAGAGGAACTGGTGGATGAGGTAGCCGTTGCCGCCGTGCAGTTCCACGCCGTCGAAGCCTGCGTCGATCGCGTTGGCCGCGGCCTGTGCGTGGTCCTGGATCGTGGCGGCGATGCCGTCTTCGGTCAGTTCGGCGGGCACGGGCGCGTCGCCCATGCCGTCGCCGATGAAGATCTGGATATTGGCGGGTACCGCCGAGGGCGCGACGTAGCGCATGCCGTCGGGAAGCAGGCTGGCGTGCCCGACCCGGCCGGTGTGCATGAGTTGGACGAAGATCCGGCCGCCGCGCTCGTGCACGGCGTCGGTGACCTTGCGCCAACCGTTGATCTGTTCGGCGCTGTGGATGCCTGGGGTGTTCAGGTAGCCCTGTCCGACGACGGATGGCTGGGTGCCCTCGGTGATGATGAGCCCGGCGCCGGCCCGTTGTGCGTAGTACCTCGCCATCAGGTCGTTGGGGACCTGCCCGGGGGCGCGGTTGCGCGTCATCGGGGACATCGCGATGCGGTGCGGCAGGACGAGGCCGCCGACGGTGACGGGATCGAACGGGCTGGGCATGGACGCTTCTCCTCGACTGTGGCGGGAGTCCGCAGAATTAGTCAGTCACACGGACTATCACTAGTTATTACTACATCGAGGCGACGCTGAGCCTGGTGGAGTGACCAGCGCTACACGAACACCGGATGACGCGAGGTCGGCGCGAAGCCGGCGAGAAAGACCATCGACCACCGATGGCGTGAGCTATGCGGCGTCCCTGCCCGTAACGGCCCGGCCGTCGGCGTGTCCGGTGAGAAGCGTTGCGCCGTCGCTGAAGCGCACGCCGTCAGCGCAGCGGCACTCGACCTTTCCACCGGCGAACTGCTCGGTGTAGAGACGGGCGTACAGCCCGCCCTTCGCGAGCAACTCGGCATGCGTACCGCGCTCCACCACCCGCCCCGCCTCCACGGCGAGGATCACGTCGGCGCCGAGGATGGTGGAGAGCCGGTGCGCGATCGCGATCGTGGTGCGCCGCCTCGTCGCGTTCTCCAGGGCCTGCTGCACGAGCCGCTCACTGGTGGTGTCCAACGCGCTGGTGGCCTCGTCGAGGATGAGGATCCGCGGGTCCTTGAGCAGCACCCGTGCGATCGCGAGCCGCTGCTTCTCCCCGCCGGAGAGCCGGTAACCCCGCTCCCCCACCACCGTGTCGTAGCCCTCGGCGAACGACAGGATGCGGTCGTGGATGTTGGCCGCCTTGGCGGCCTCCTCGATCTCGGCCTGATCGGCGTCGGGCTTCGCGTACCGCAAGTTGTCACGGACGGTCGAGTGCAACAGGTACGTGTCCTGCGTGACCATCCCGACCGCATCCGCCACCGACGCCTGAGTGAGCCCGCGAACGTCACGTCCGTCGATCAGCACGCGGCCGCGGTCGACGTCGTAGAGCCGTGGGACGAGGTAGGAGATCGTCGTCTTGCCCGACCCGCTCGGCCCGACGATCGCGGCCAGCTGTCCCGGCTCGACGGCGAACGAGATGTCACGCACGGCCCACGTAACGCCGCCGTCCCCGCCGGACCCGTCGTTCGGCGCGGCCTCCGCCACCGGCGCGGTGCCGTCCGGCACGGCACCCAGCTCCGGGGCAGGCGGGTAGGCGAACCACACGCGGTCCAGCTCGACGCGCCCGGTGACGGTGGCGGTCTCGAGCGTGCGCGCGGACGGCGCGTCGACGATCCGCGGCCGCAGGTCCAGGTAGGCGAAGATCCGGCCGAAGAGCGCCAGCGAGGTCTGCACGTCCAGCGAGACGCGCAGCAGGTTCACCGTGGGGAAGAGCAACCGTGACTGGAGGGTGCTGAACGCGACGATGGTGCCTGCGCTGACCCCGATCCCTGCGGCGATGAGGAACCCCGCCACCAGATACACCAGTGCCGGGGTGATGCCCATGAACGTCTGCACCACGGCGAAGAACGACTGCCCCGACATCGCCTGGCGCACCTGCAGATCCACCTGACGGCTGTTCTCCTGGCGGTAACGAGCCACCTCGTCGGCCTGCCGGTTGAAGACCTTGGCCAGCAGCACCCCGGACACCGACAACGACTCCTCGGTGATCGCTGTCATGTCCGAGAGCGACTCCTGGGTCCGCGCGGCGAGCTTGCGCCGGACCCTGCCCACCCGAACCTGGAGCAGCAGGAACAGCGGTGTCATCGCCACCGCGACGAGCGTCAGCTGCCAGCTCAGCACCACCATCGCGATCAGGGCGGCAGCGACCGTCACCACGTTGCCGAGGATCGAGCTCGCGGTCTCCGACAGCACCGACTGCACGCCGCCGACGTCGTTGGCGAGCCGTGACTGGATCACCCCGGTGCGCGTGGCGGTGAAGAAGGCCAGGTCCATCCGCTGCAGGTGCTCGAACAACCGCCCACGCAGATCGGCCATCACGCGGTTGCCCAGCAAGGTGGTGCGGTAGGTCTGGTACACCCCGATCAGCGCCGACACCACCGGCACGGCGACCATCCCACCCACCAGCCACGCCAGCAGCTCGATGTGCACACCGCTGCCGTCCGCCGGGAACAACGCCTGGTCGAACGCAGCCTGCGTCAGGAACGGGGTGATGATCCCCAGCCCGCTGCTGAGCAGAACAGCAACGGTGATGACCACCAGACTCGTGCGGTATTGGGTGAAGAGCGACCACACCCGCCGACCCAGCTGGTCGGACTCCGTGCTCGTCATCGCTCCTCCTCGGATGAGCTGCGTCGGGGACAGGCAGATCGATCGCTGGGTGCGTGGCCGATGCCGAGCTGTTTCGGGCAGCTCCACCGGAGACTCGCGGGCCGGCGCGTCGGCAGGCGGGCGAATGGCCCAGCGACATCAGGTTGTCGAGCAGGGTCACTTCCCCATCTGCCCGAGAGAAATTGACCACTCATGATGATTGTCATGATTAGTGACAAGATCTCAGGCTAGCACTGCAACGGCGGCCGTGGCGTGTCGTGGGGTGCTGATCACCGCGTGGTGGATCTTGCCGGGTTGGTGCCGCCGGCGATCGAGCGTGATCCGCCCCGGTCCGCACGGACGGATGCGAGCGCTCACCGATCCGGCTGCGCGGGGTGGTGGCCTGCCAGTGGACCTGTCCATGCCGCCCGACGAGCGGCGCGGATATCGCGCCAGGTCGCGCGGCGTTCTGCCGGCCAGGGGCTGGAGCGGCGCAATGGATTCGTCCGAACAAGGATGGCGGTTCGGCGTCGACACGATCCTGCGTCGACGCCGAACGCTGTTCGCCGGTCCCGGTCACGCCGGTCACGCCGAGGGTCCGTCTGTCCAGACGGGTCCGGCCGGCGTCTTCGGCGGCTACTCCGCGTAGGGCTGGTCCGCGCCCTGGGCGCTGTAGCCGAGACTCCAGACGTACCCGTCCGGGTCCGCGAAGGAGCCGCCGTACCCGCCCCACGGCAGTGCGCCGGCGGGCTTGAGGATCGTGGCGCCGGCCTTTTCGGCCTCCGCGATGACCTCGTCGACCCGCGCCTCGCTACGGACGACGTAGGTGAAGACCAGCCCGCTGAAACCGCTGCCTTCCGGGCTCGTGCCCACCTGGTCGGCCAGCCCTTCCCGGCCGTAGAAGCCGACGAGCGAGCCTCCGTCCTGCTCGAAGAACACCGAGACGCCGTAGTCGTGCTTGACCTTCCAGCCGAGCCCCTCCACGTAGAACTGCTTGGACCGGTCCAGGTCCCGGACGCCGACGAGGATCGAGCTCACGTGCGCTTTCACGCCTTGTCTCCTACTGCTTGAGGTGTATGTGCTGCCTGAACCGGCGGACCTTACGTCCGGCCCGGGCCCGGATGTCACATCGGTCGGGGTTCACCGGTCAACTGGTATGACAGGCCCGGACGGAGGAATGTGACAGATGATCGAGCAGGACTGGCTGAGCGAGCGGTTCGCCGAGCACCAGGACCGCTTGCAAGCGGTCGCCTACCGGATGCTCGGCTCACCCGGTGAGGCCGAGGATGCGGTGCAGGAGGCGTGGCTGCGGGTCAGCCGCGCCGATACCGGCCAGGTGGAGAATCCGGCCGGCTGGCTGACCACGGTCGTGGCCCGGGTCTGCCTGAACATGCTCGAGGCCCGCCGGACCCGGCGCGAGGAGTCGGCGGGCGCGCTGCCGCCCGAGCCGGGAGCGCCGCACGTGGGCATCCACCCCACCGGCAGAGCCGATCCCGAGGACGAGGCGCTGCTGACCGACTCGGTCGGTGTCGCGCTGATGGTGGTGCTGGAGACGCTGACTCCCGCCGAGCGGCTCGCGTTCGTCCTGCACGACGTCTTCGCCGTGTCGTTCGGCGAGATCGGCGCCATCATCGACCGCTCCCCGGCGGCGGCTCGGCAACTCGCCAGCCGGGCCCGGCGCCGGGTGCAAGGCGCGGCTGAGGCATCCGATGCCGCACGATCCGAGAAGCGGGAAATCGTCGCCGCCTTCCTCGCCGCCTCCCGGAGCGGGGATTTCACCGGCCTGCTCGACCTGCTCGACCCGGACGCCGTGGCCCTCGAAGTCCGCGGCGCCCACGCGGTGGCGGCTTTCTTCGCCGGACGAGCTCAGGCCGCCCGGCTCGCTCTCGTCGACGGTGTTCCGGCGGCCGCCTGGTCACACCATGGCCGGCCGAAGGCTGTCTTCACGTTCACCATCAGCGGCGGAAAGATCACCCACATCGCCATCGACGCCGACCCGGACCGGCTCCGCGACCTCGACATCGTCTTTCTCGGCGCCGACAACGCGGAACGGCGATGAGCCGTACTCCCCGACCGGTCCACAGCGTGACCGGCATGAACCTCAAGCTCTCGTCGTGCACTCTCGTCGTCCACGACCTCGACGAGGCGCTCGGCTTCTACCGTGACGTGCTCGGCTTCGAGGTCCGCGATGACGTCGATCTCGAGGGGGTGCGGCGGGTGAGCCTCGGGCCGCCGTCGCACCCCGACGTGCAGATCCTCCTCGAATCGCCCGGCGCGGACCCGTGCGTCTCGCCGGCCGACCGGCGGGTGATCGAGGACTTGACAGCCAAGGGCCTGCTGGGCCGTCTTGTCTTCACGACCGACGAGTGCGACGCCACCTTCGAACACATCGAGTCCGCCGGCGCTGAAGTGATGCAAGAACCGATCAACCAGCTCGATGGCGTGCGCGATTGTGCCTTCCTCGATCCCTCCGGCAATATGCTGCGATTCGCCCAGCGGTAGGCGCTGACCGGGCACCGAGTCACAGTGAGGCGCTGCGGTGTCTTGGCCGGCCCGGACGAGACGACAACGGCAAACGCGTGAAACCTCCGGCCGGATCACGGGCGCCAGAAGGGCGATTGCGACTCATCTGCCCAGTTCAGAGATCTCGCAGGCGCGATGAGATCGAGATCTCAGCACGTACTCGCCGACCGCGTGACCGGCCCACCCCGCCCGCCCACCTGCGACGACGAGGGGACGCCCCACCCTCGTCGCCACCGTGGCCGTGACCCCGACATGCAGCCACTCACGCATCCTCACCGAGCCAGTTGCTTCCGGCTACGCAACTGACTACCTTCAAATTGTCAGATCAACTGACTATCAGCATCAGTGATCTCTGGGCTCGTACCGTGCGGAGAGCGCGGGTCATCCGAATTCCGAAACGACGTGAGCGACGAGTCCCGCCCGGAACCTTGGACAGGAATCGGGCATGCATCACGCGCCACTCCGAGGCGGACCGCGCCATCGGATCAGTCACCACGTACCCATGAACCTCGCACAAGGGGGATGAAATTGTCACAGCCACGTGCGCTGCCGGACCTGCCGGACAGCGAGATCAAGGCGCTGAGCACCGCGACGGACACAGCAGTGCTGTTGATCGACCACCAGCCCCAGATGATTTTCGGGGCGCGGAGTGCGGATCCGCAGGTCGTGATCAACAACGTCACTGCGCTGGCCAAACTCGCGAGGCTGTTCGAGATCCCGACGGTGCTGGCGTCGATTGCCGCAACCTCGTTCGCAGGGCCCCTCATCCCTGAGATCACGGACGTGTTCCCGGATGCGCCTGTGATCGACCGCAGCTACATCAACGCCTGGCAGGACGGCGTGTTCAGGGGTGCGGTGGAGGCCACGGGCCGGCGCCGGCTCGTGATCGCGGGGCTGTGGACAGAGGTCTGCCTGACGTTCCCCGCGCTCTCGGCGATCGAGGCCGGCTACGAGGTGTTCGCCGTGGTGGACGCCTCAGCCGGATCCAGCACCGCAGCACACGACGCCGCGGTCGTCCGGATGACACAGAAGGGCGTTGTGCCGGTCAGCGTCGCCAACCTGCTCTCGGAATGGCAGCGCGACTGGGCACGCGAGAAGACCTACGGCCCGGTCAACGAGATCGTCCGCGAGCACATGGGGGCCTGGGGGCAAGGGGTCAACTATGTTCGGGCGATGATGAAGTAGGCCTTCGCAGTCGATGACCTCACGAGGCAGGGGCGGTGGCCGGTCCGGTCGCCTGCAGCACTCGCGCTTTGAGATCGGGCTCCGACAGCCGGGACGGCTCGTCGAGCAGGTTGAAGACGCGCAGCAACGCGCCGGTGAGCACGGCGTCGTTCGCCGCCGCCTCCCGGTACCGCTGGAAATACGCTTCCATTTCGAGCATCTCCACGCTCGGCTCGCCCTCGACATGGGCAAACTGGATGTCGCCCGAGGTCGTCATGTTCCACGGAGTGTCGAGCAGGTCGGACGCGGCCGAGAAGAAGCGACGAGCGAGATCGTCGGCCCGCTCCCGCAGCAGGCTCATCAACAGCAGGGCCTCCAGCGCGGCAACGGTCATGCCCTGCCCGTAGAGAGGGTTGAAGCTGCACAGGGCATCGCCAACGACGAGATACCCCTCCGGCAATCGATCAAGCTGTTCATAGTGCCGTCGGACACTTTCCGGGAAGCGCATGAGCACAGGTTCCGACAGCGGGGTCGCCGTACGAATGATCTCGGCGATGTCGTGGCCCCCGATGCTCTCGGCGAACTCGGCCATAGCTTCCTCCCGGGCCGGCAGGTCCTCACCGCCGCAGGTGCTGAGACAGACCGTGAAGCGATCAACTGCCACAGTGTTGATGGCCGCGCTGCGGGTCTGCTCGGGATAAGGGGCATAGACCGAGCCGAAATCCGCCGCGAGATCCTCGGGCTCACGGCTGTAGGAACGCGTCTGGTAGGCGAGCTGAATGCGGAGGCGCTCCTCGGGTGCCCGCTGATAGCCCCGCGCCTCGAGCCACGTCGCGCCACGCGTGCCACGCCCGGAGGCATCGACCACCAGGTCCGCGTCCAGCGCGGACCCGGCACTCCCCTCCGCATGTCTCCGGGTGCGCACCCCGGTGACCCGGCGCAGATCAGGATCGACCAGCAGATCCGTCACATCGCATCGCTCGACCAGCGTCACCGGGGGCAGCTGCGTGACCCGAGAACGCACGGTGAACTCGAGCAGCGAACGGCTCACCCCGATCCCGATCAAACCGGACTCCGCCCTCCGCAGCCGATGACCGGCGAAATTCCAGTTGACAGCAGCCTGCATGTCGGCAGCCACCGCGCCTGCCCCGATCAGCTCATCGCTCATTCCGGGAAAGAGCTCGTCGAGCGCCTCTCGACCTCGGGCGAGCAGAAAGTGCAGCTGACGACTCTGCGGCACACCGCGTCGCGCGACCGGCTCCGCGGGCAGCTCGTCACGATCGATCACCGTGACGCGCTCGAAGAACTCACTCAACGCCCGCGCTGCGCACAGACCCGCGATCGATGCACCGATGACAATGGCATGCTGACGCGACAATCCCATCGAACCCCTCAAGGATTTGTGCGCAGCGCCCCGCTGCTGTGCGCACGCCGGCAAACGTCACACATGCCCGATTTCGCCGATATCTGATAGACGATCGGGCATAGAATTCTCGACAGTCAGATTACAGCCGCGATTGGAGCAGCCCAACCCGAGATGCCGAGAAAGCCGGTTCTTCCCGTCTGGACCCGCGGGTTCGGCGGGCCGGCGGCAGACTCCTCAGAGCGTTCAGTCGGGCAGGTTCTGGACGTGCTGGAACCCGAACCGGCCCTTGATGCACAGGTGTCCGTGCGTCACGGAGTGGTCCGAGGGCGAGGTGACGTTGACGATCTGCCCCTGCTGCACATGGAGTTCGAGGTTGCAGCCGACCCCGCAGAACGAGCAGATCGTGGTGGTGACGGTCTCGTCCTCCGGCTTCCACTCGTCCGCCTCGCGCAGCTCGTGCTCCCGCACCGACTTCAGCGCGCCCGTCGGGCACACCCCGATGCAGTTGCCGCAGTAGACGCAAGCGGAGTCGGGCAGGGGGTTGTTCAGCTCGGTGGCGATACGGGCGTCGAACCCGCGCCCCGCGGCGGAGATCGCGAACGTGAACTGCGCGTCGGTGCCGCACGCCTTGACGCACTTGTAGCACATGATGCAGCGGCCGTAGTCGCGCACGTAGAGGTCGTTGTCGACCTTCACCGGCTGCGCGACGGTCTCCGCAGTGGACCCGTCCGGGGCGTGGTGGTGGCCGGGGTGGCGGGTGTCGCGGTCGGTGGACGGCGGCGCGGGCGGGCCGTAGCGGTCGGCGTCGACGCCGTAGTCGGCCATCCAGCGCTGCACGTCCGCGCTCGCCTGCGAGAGGTCGGCCGAGGACGCGAGCAGCTCCAGCACCATGCGCCTGCTGTGCCGGACGCGCTCGGTGTCCGTGCGGACCGCCATGCCGTCCTCGGCCTTGCGCGCGCACGACGGCGCGAGCACCCGGCTGCCCTCGACCTCGACGACGCAGACGCGGCAGGCGTTGATCGGGGTGAGGTTCGCGCCCCAACACAGCGTGGGGGTGTCCGCCTGGGCACCGCCCATGTCGTGCAGGGCGTCGAGGATCGTGGCGCCCTCCGGGACGCGGACCTCCTCGCCGTCGACGGTCAGCGTGACCAGCCTGCGAATGCCGCCGAGCAGCACCGGTTCCGTGGTGGTGGTCATCGTGCTCTCCCGTTCCTGCTCGCCCCGTTGCTGCTCACTGGCGCGTCGAGCAACCCGAGGTCGAGCGCCGATCGGACGGCCGAGGGCGCGGTCTGCCCGAGCCCGCAGATCGACGCGTCCACCATGACTCGGGCGAGGTCGTCGATCAGGGCGAGCTCCGTCTCCCGCGAGCCAAGCGGCACGCCGCGGGCCAGCCGGGCCAGCGCTTCTTCCTGTCGCACGGTGCCGACCCGGCAGGGCACGCACTGCCCGCACGACTCGTCGCGGAAGAACGCGGCGATCCGCCGCAGCATCCCCGGCATGTCGGCCGACGTGTCGATCGCGAGCACGACGCCCGACCCGAGCGTGGACCCGATCTCGCGGGTGCCCTCCAGGGTGAGCGGCACGTCGAGCCGGTCGGGCAGCACGAACCCGCCTGCCGCGCCACCGAGAAGCACCGCACGCAGCTCCCCGCGCACCCCGCCGGCGAGCATCAGCAGCTCGCGAAGGGTGGTGCCGAAGTCCACCTCGTACACGCCTGGGGTCTGCACCGCGCCCGCGACGCAGAACAGCTTCGTGCCGGTGGAGCGCTGCCCGCCGATCGACGCGAACGCCGGGCCGCCGATCGCGAGGACCTCGAGGACGTTGTAGAGCGTCTCCACGTTGTTGATCACGGTGGGCTTGCCGAAGAGACCCTTGACGCTGGGGAACGGGGGCTTGTTGCGCGGTTCGCCGCGCAGGCCCTCCAGCGAGTTGAGCAGCGCGGTCTCCTCGCCGCAGATGTAGGCGCCCGCGCCGCGGCGCAGCTCGATGTCGAACGCGAAGCCCGCCCCGAGCACGTCGTCGCCGAGGTACCCGCGGGCCCTGGCGGCCTCGATCGCGCCCTGCAGCCTGCGCGTGGCGAGCGGGTACTCGCCGCGGATGTAAAGGTAACCGCGCTCGCAGCCACTGGCGTACCCGGCGATCGTCATCGCCTCGATCAGGCCGAACGGGTCGCTCTCCATGAGCACGCGGTCCTTGAACGTGCCCGGCTCGGACTCGTCGGCGTTGCAGACCAGGTAGTGCGGCCGCTCGGGCGCACGCGCGACGCCGTCCCACTTCACGCCGGTGGGGAACGCGGCCCCGCCACGGCCGGTGAGCGATGCGTCGGTGACCTCTTTGATCACCCGAGTCGGCCCGAACTCGATTGCCCGGCGCAGCGCCGTGTAGCCGCCATGGGCGCGGTAGTCGTCGAGGCTCTCCGGGTCGACGAGCCCGACGCGGCGCAGGAGGCGCAGGCCTGCCCGGCCCGAGGCGAGAACGCGGTCGCCGCCGGTCTGCGGGGCGCTCACGGTGGTGTCGGCGAAGGCGAGGTCGGCGGGCAGGTCCGCCGCGACCCCGGTGTCCGAGCCGACGGGCCGCGCCAGCTCGCCTGCCACGGCCTCTGCCGTGGCAGGCGCCAGGCTGACGTCCGGACGGCGGGTCCGCTGCAGCAGCACCGCGGGTGCCCGCTCGCACAGGCCCAGGCACGGGCTGCGCACCCAGCAGGCGTCGTCGCCCTTGCCCTCGGGGCCCAACTGATCGGTGAGCCGGGCGGCGATCTCCTCGCCGCCCCGCGGGCCGCAGGCGATGTCGTCGCAGACGTGCACGACGTCCGGCGCGCGCTGCTCGACGGCGAACATCGCGTAGAAGGTGGCGACCCCGTACACGTCGGCGGGCGGGACCGACAGCACACGGGCGACGTGGTTGAGCGCGCCGGGGCTGATCCAGCCGACCTCTTCCATCACCGCGTGCAGGGCGGGCAGCAGCAGGTGCCGTCGTCCGCGGGCGGCGTGCCCGGAGTCGGCGAAGTACGCGTGCTCGCGGACCTCGTCGCCGGTGACCCGGCCGTGCTCGCGCAGCACGGCCGCGACGGCCTCCTGTTCGGCGGGCGACGCCTCGGCGTTCGACAGGCGCAGATCCACGCGCTACTCCCCTGCCGCAGCCGCGGGCACCCGCAGCTTCTCGATCCGCACGGCAGTCGCCTTGAACTCCGACGTGCCCGACTTCGGGTCCCACGCGTCGTTGGTCAGAACGTTGACGTCGACCTCCTCGGAGAAATGCGGTGTGAACGACGCGAGGCCCGGACGCAGCGACGGGTCGAACCAGACCGGGGCCTCGACCGAGCCACGGCGCGAGGTGACCCGCACGCGCTCGCCATCGGCGATGCCGAGCTCGGCCGCGTCGGTGGCGTCCATCCGCAGCGACTCCCGGCGGCGCAGCGGCGAGGCGTACCCGCCGGTCTGCACCCCGGAGTTGTAGCCGTCGAGGACACGCACCGTGGTGAGCCGGATGGGAAAGTCCTCGGTGAGCTTGTCCACCGGCGGCACGTGCTCGACGGGCATGAACGGCGCGGGCATGCCGCGCTCGGCCTCGTTGTCCGCCCACAGCCGGTCGTGCAGCAGTGGCGTGCCGGGGTGCTCCTCGTCCGGGCACGGCCACTGCAGTCCGCCGAGCTCGTCCAGCCGCTTGTAGGACATGCCGTGGTGCCAGTTCAGCGACACCGACCGCAGCTCGTCCCAGACCTGCTCGGCGGTCGGCTCGCCCCAGCGGTGGCCCATGTGGTTGGCGATATCGCAGATGATGTGCGTGTCCGGCCGTGCCAGTCCGGGCGGGTCGATCGCCTTGCGCACGCGCTGTACACGGCGCTCGGAGTTGGTGACCGTGCCCTCGTACTCGCACCAGTCGGCCGCCGCGGGCAGCACGACATCGGCGAGCTCCGCGGTGGCGGTTCGGAAGATGTCCTGGACGACGAGGTGGTCCAGGCCCTCCAGCATGTGCCGGGCGTGGGTGGCGTTGGCCTCGGACTCGGCCGGGTTCTCCCCGATGCAGTACAGCGACCGCAGCGTGCCCGCCTGCATGGCCTCGAACATCTCCGAGAGATGCATTCCCGGCTTCGGCGAGATCGTGGCGCCCCACACGGCTTCGAAGCGGGCCCGCGCCTCGTCGTCGCCGAGGTCGTAGCCGCCGGGCAGCTTCGCCGGGATGGAGCCCATGTCGCCGCCGCCCTGCACGTTGTTCTGCCCGCGCAGCGGGACCAGGCCCGAGCCGTAGCGGCCGACGTGCCCCGTGAGCAGCGCCAGGTTGATCAGCGCGAACACGTAGTCGGCGGCGTTGTGGTGCTCGGTGATCCCGAGCGTCCAGCAGATCTGCGCGCGGTCGGCGCGGGCGTAGGCGTGCGCCAGCTCGCGGATCAGCGCTGCCGGGACCTTGGTGATCTCCTCGGCCCGCTCGAGCGTGTAGGGCTCGACGGACGCGCGGTAGTCCTCGAAGCCGTTGGTCGCCCTGCGGACGAACGGCTCGTTCACCAGCCCGGCGTGGATGATCTCCCGGCCGATCGCATTGGCCAGCGCGATGTCGGTGCCGACGTCGAGGCCGAGCCATGCGTCGGCCCACTGCGCCGTGGACGTGCGCCGCGGATCGACCGAGTACATCCGCGTGCCCGACTTGAGTCCTTGCAGCACGTGGTGGAAGAAGATCGGGTGCGTCTCACGCGCGTTGGAGCCCCAGAGCACCAACAGGTCAGCGTGCTCGGCCTCCACGTACGCCGAGGTGCCGCCACCCGCACCGAACACTGTCGTCAGACCGACGACGGAGGGAGCGTGTCAAGTTCGGTTACAGGAGTCGACGTTGTTGCTGCCCATCACCACGCGGGCGAACTTCTGGGCGGCGTAGTTCATCTCGTTCGTCGCCTTGGAGCAGCTGAACATGCCGAACGCGTCGCCGCGGTGGGGCGCGAAGCCGGCGGCTGCCCGGTCGAGCGCCTCGTCCCAGGTGGCGGGCCGCAACCGGCCCCCGTCCCTGACCAGCGGCTCGGTGAGCCGAACGTGCCTCGGCGTGCGCAGGCCTCGCATCGGCGTCTCCTTCCGTTACCCACAGATCGCAACAGACTTACGATACGACCCGTTGGTGACAGGCGAAAGTTGTCAAGACGATCATATCACGTCCGTGTATACAGTACACCGCCGCACGCCCGGCGCGAGGCCGCCGACCGGATCACGGTGACTCCAGGCCCGCTCGATGGGTCCAGCGGCCGCCGACCATCGTCCCCGCCACCGGCAAGGTACGGAGGGCCGAGGGATCCAGTTCTGCGGGGACGTCCTCGGTGACGATCATGTCGGCCCTTCTACCGACGCGGATCGGACCGTCCGGTCCGGCCGACGCGGCGAGCGCGACGTCGAAGGGGATCTCCTGCTCACCGTGCCAGCTGGGGCGATCGTCCGCGCTGCGACGGACAGCGGCGGCGATGCTGACCCACGGGTCGAGTGGGGCGACCGGGGCATCCGATCCGAACACGAGCTCGGCGCCGGCATCACGCAGCGAACGGTAGGGAAAAGCGCGGCTGGTCCGCCCCTTCCAATAGCGGTCGGCGACGTCACGATCGTCGATGGCGTGCTCGGGCTGCACACTCGCGACGACCCCGAGCTCGGCGAACCGGGCGACGTCCGGTTCGGACAACAGCTGGGCGTGCTCGATACGGCCACGTGCGCCGCTGGCGGCGAAGGCATCGAGCGCGAACGTGTTCGCCCGGTCGCCGATCGCATGCACCGCGGCGTCGATCCCGGCGGCGGCGGCCTTGCGCAGCAGCGGCACGAGGTCCTCGGGCGCGACGAGCAGAACGCCGCACGGGTGCGCCGTTCCCTCGAGTCCTGGATAGGGGTCCTGGCAGTAGGCGGTGCGCGTGTTGAGGGACCCGTCGCTCACGACCTTGAGCGGCCCCATGGTGAGGAGTCCGGCCGTTCCGGGTATCGGGTCGCCGGTGCGCAGTCCGCGGGAGATCGCCTGATCGAGATGAGACGGCCACACCGACGACACGACGCGCAGGGCGGTGCATCCGCGGGAGATCCGGCCTGCCCAGGCGTCGAGCTGCCACGGTGCCTCGAAATCGATGACGCCGACGACCCCTCGCGCCGATGCCGCCTGCGCGGCCTCACCCGCCCAGGCATCGAGCTGGCTCGCCGGCACCTTCCTGGTGTCTTCCATGATGGGATGCCAGTCGGTCTCGCGGAGCACGCCGGTGGGATGGGTGGCCCACCCGTACGCCCGCGCGGCGGCAGAGTTCAACCAGCAGCAGTGGAGATCAGCGGAGACGAGAACGACCGGCGTGCCGCCGGTCACCGGGTCGAGCAGGTCGCGGTGCGGGACGTCGGGCCAGAGCGCATCCCGGAACCCGACACCGACGAGTGCGGCGCCCTGTGCCGGCGGATCGGTGCGCATCCGCCGGGCCACCAGCGCTGCCACCTCGTCGGCAGACCGCGCCGAGCCGAGATCGAGTCGCTTGCGCGCCAGCGTCCACTGATCGAAGTGCACGTGGTTGTCCCACAACCCGGGCAGGACGCTCCGGCCGTCGAGCGCCACCACCTCGGCATCACGGGATGCGGTCAGCTCCGGACCGATCGCGGTCACGACCCCCGCCTCGATCGTGATGTCCACGATCCGGCCGGCCACCCGGGCCGAGCGCAGCACGAGCGCGCCCGGCCCCGTTCCGGCGTGGTCAGACATCGATTCGATCATCACGAGAGGAGATCCTGTCGGCGCACATGCGTTCAGTAGCGGTTGACACGCGCGTCGTGGCGCAACGCCTCGTCGATGACATGGGCAGGCACGGGAGTGCCGTGCTGGCCTCGCACGATCTCCCCGGCCGAGGGAACCTGGTCCGCTGCGGGCCACGTGGCCGGATCCCAGAGTAACGAGCGCGCGAACGCCTTTGTGCAGTGCAGGAACAGCTCGTCGACGGTGACCTCGATCGCGAGGTCCGGGGTGACTCCCGAGACCGTCAGCCGGGGAAGGTACGGGGCATCCGCGACGACCCGGGCGGTGCCGTTCAGCCGGAGCGTGTCGCCGACCCCGGGCACGATGAAGAGCATTCCCACGGCCGGGTTACCGAGGATGTTGCGCATGCTGTCCAGGCGCCGATTGCCCTTGCGGTCGCCGAAGGCCAGCGTCCTGCTGTCGAGTACGAGCACGCTGCCGGCAGGGTCGCCACGCGGCGAGACGTCACACGAACCGTCAGCCGCGCTGGTGGCGAGCATGAACAGCGGACTGGCCGCGATGAACCGCGCGGAGACGTCGTCGATGTGATCGATCGCCTTGTCGGCGATCGCAGCCGAGGGGGCCTGCACGTACTCGCGGAGTTCGGACTCACCGCAGATCATGCGCATCTCGTCAGGTCCTTACTCGATCGTCCGCCTATCCGTGACGGTGCAGTAGACCCCGATGGACCACCCCACCGGCATGGGTTTGTCAATGAGCCCTTACCGCGAAGTAAAGATAGCCTGTCCTCCGTTCGTGCTCCCACCCCCCGGCCGGCAACCGAGCTGCACGGCGTCGGCCTGGACCTCGGCTACCACGGCGTCGACGTCGTGCACGCGGCCGGTGTCCGGCTGCGCTCCGGTTTCGTCACGGCGTTGGTAGGACAGCTACCCGCCGGCGCGCTCACATCGCTGATCGGCACGCCGTAGTTCGCGTGGCTACTCTGGCGCCCCAGCGCCCGGCGAGCTGACGGTCCGGGCGAGTCGGCGCGCGCCACCCGACCCGCACGGTCGCTACGCGAAGGTCGAGGCGCGTACGGGCAGGCCTCTCGTCGAAAGGACGTCAGTGAGGTGACCGCCGAGAGCGACGTCGCCGTCGTCACCGGCGCCGCTCGGGGGCTGGGCGCGGTGATCGCGGCCCGGCTGCACGGCCACGGGCTGCGGGTCGCACTCGCCGACGTCGACGTCGATGAAGCGGCCGAGGTCGCGAGCCACCTCGATCCGTCACATGCCACGGCGCGCGCGTTCGCTCTCGACGTCCGCGAGCGCGCCTCCTTCCACGATCTCCTGGCCGGCGTCGTCGCCGTCTGGGGCGGGCTGCACGTCGTGGTCAACAACGCCGCCAGCACTCAGGCGACGCCGGTCATGCAGATCAGTGCCGAGGAGTTCGACTCGGTCGTCGGGGTGAACCTGTCCGGTACCTTCAACGGCTGCCAGATCCTCGGCGGCTACCTCGCCGACAACGGCTACGGCCGGATCGTCAACATCGGCTCGCTGGCCGGGCAGAACGGCGGCACCGCCACCGGCGCGCACTACGCAGCCTCGAAGGGCGGCATCCACACACTGACCAAAGTGTTCGCCCGCGAACTCGCGGCGTCCGGTGTGACGGTCAACGCTGTCGCTCCTGGCCCCCTGGACCTGCCGGTCGTGCACCGTCTCGTCCCGCCGGAGCGGATGGGGTCACTGATCGCCACGATCCCGGTCGGCCGGCTGGGCTCGCCCGGCTTCGTCGCGCAGGTCGTCGTCCTGCTCGCGAGCCGGGACGCCTCCTCGGTCACCGGCGCCTGCTGGGACGTCAACGGGGGGCTCCACCTGCGCTGATCCTGACCTCCCCCACAGCGTCAGCCGCCGGTTTCGGGCGCGAAGCGGTAGCCGTCCTCGGTGAGGAGCACCCGGCCGGCGCTGGTACCGGCGAAGTGCGTGCCGAGCACCAGCGCATTCGTCGACGCCGCTGCGGCCAGCAGTTCCCTGCGAGTCGCCCGGGCAGCGTCCGGGTCGACGTCGCCACTCGCCGTCCACTCCGGATGACGGCACTGGATCGGGTGGTGCACGACGTCGCCGGTGATCACACAGCTGTCGCCGATCCACACGCTCAGGTGCCCCGGCGTGTGTCCCGGTGATGTCCGGATCCGGACCTCGGCGGTGAGCCTCGTGTCCGCCACCACGGGCTCGACCAGCCCGGCATCGATCACCGGCTGCACCGAATCGGCGAAGGCGGACGCATGCAAGGGATCTTCCGAATTCGACCAATGGTCGATATCGGCGGCTCCGAACAGGTAACGCGCACGGGGGAATGTCGGAATCCATCTGCCGTCCTCGAGACGGGTGTTCCAGCCGACGTGATCGACGTGCAGGTGCGTGCAGACGACCATGTCGACGGACTCCGGGGCGAAGCCGGCCGCAGCAAGGTCCGCGAGAAACGGGCGACGCTGGTGGTCGAACTCCGGGATCAGCGGGCGGTCCTTGGAGTTGCCGGTGCAGGTGTCGACGACGATGCAGCGCCCTCCGGCCTCGACGACAAAGGTGTGAAAACTCATCAGATACCAGCCGCGAGAATCGACGAAGTCGGGCACCAGCCACGGCTCCGCAGCAACGTGCGCCGGTGTCGCCTCGGCGAAGAAGTCGACCGGGAACGGCATCACGTGCTCGACCACCCGGGTGATCCGGACGCCCTCGACATTCCACAACATCTGCCCGAACCTACCCAACGCAGCAACCGGATCGACGCTGTTCGTGCACCACTTACCTCGATCGTGGCGGCACTGCCGCGTGACACATGTCATCCCGAGCGCCGAATGAAACTTCGTCACACAGATCTGGCCGCCGCAGCGCGCTGACCGCTGCGGTTCCCGACACGGGACGATGACCGGATCATGATCCCCGGGAGTCTGTGCGCACGGCTGTCAAAAGAGTAGATCGTCGACGAGATCAGTAAGTCGATTCAGACCATTCACCGCGAGCTGCACGACAACTGCAATCCCGACGGGAGCCACAGCCGTGATGGGCGCACAGTATGGCGGTTCCGCGGCGCCGATGCACGAAGGCGGTCGCCATGCCGTGCGGCGTGGCGACGGCGGGCCGAAGATCAAGTAGTCTTCACTGTGGATCACCCGATTCTCGGCCCGCACGACCTGACGGGCACGGGCCGCGGGTGTCTGCCGAGACCATCTATCGCGCGTTTGTTCCGCGGCTTGGCCGATCGCAAGGAGGGCATGCCGCACAGCAGTCGCCGGGATCGCATACCGCAGTGGTGCGGGACGGCACCGCAAACAGCAGCGGGCGCTGTCGATTTCCGCTGCCGCCATCACGATCACTGACAATTCCCGCTATCCGCCGGTTGAGCCGGCGGCCTACAGGTCTCACCGACCTCGGCCTCGGCCACATCTCCGGTGCGCGCGAGCAGCCGATGACCGGCGCCGGATCGTGTCGCCCCAGGCTGTGGGCCTGCCCGCGTGGACGCTCCCCCTGCCATCCGGCCGACCCGGCGCAGTCGCGTCCCGACCTCCGCCCGGGCCGACCGGCCGCCGGATCCGGGGTGGATATCCGGCACATCTCATGGCCCGCCATACGATCATGGACAGATCACCTTTTCCGCACGACGCGCAGGGTGCAGCCGAGCGCAGGAGGAATACTCCGGACAGCGAAGGCGTCGGGAATGGGACAAAATCTACGACAAAGGGGGCGGCCGGAACAATTAACTTGGCGATCTGAAACATTCTCATCATGCAATGATCGCCAATTAGGATGGCGTTGATCACTCTTGACTTTGGCCAGTCATATACCCCTCGTCATCACGAGATGGCGCTCCGCCAAGGGCGGCAGCCACGCGAGGCCTCTGACCTGGGAAGAAACGATCTAGGCGCTGCGCGGTTCGATCGATCGGCACCCGTCCGCGACCCGAGACCGGTGTGCGACCTCTTAGACCCGGTCCGCAGAATCACACTCCCAAGTGATCGATCACGGTGCCGAGCGAGAGGCGTGCTAATGCAGCCATCGAGGGTATTCATCGTTGGTTCCGGCGTCGTCGGAACAGCGACAGGCACAGGACTCCTGGCCGCCGGTAACACAGTGACCTTCATAGACATCTCCATGCCACGCGTACGTCACCTGCAAGCCCAGGGTTTGGACGCACGGACGGAGCTGGACCTGAGCTCCGAGCCGGACTCCTTCATTTTCCTGACGCTGCCCACGCCGAACGTCGGGTGGCGCTACGACCTGGGAGCTTTCACGGCGGGTTCCGCGGCCGTCGGTCGAGCCCTGGCCGGGTCGAGCGCCCAGCACACCGTCGTCGTGCGGTCGACGGTGTCCCCGGGAACCACCGAAGGATTGGTGCGGCCGGTGCTAGAGGAGAACTCCGGCATGACCGCCGGTGAGGGGTTCCGCCTGGCCTCGAATCCGGAGTTCCTGCGCGCGGTCTCCGCGGCCGAGGACTTCAGCCACCCGTGGATGACGGTGATCGCCAGCCGGGACCCGCAAGCCGTTGCCCAGCTGCGAGGGCTGCTCGAACCATTCGGCGGAGAGATGCGCACATTCTCCGACCCGGCCGAAGCCGAGTTCATCAAATGCGCGCACAACATCTTCAACGCAACGAAGATCAGTTTTTGGAATGAGATGTGGCTCATCGCCCAGCAGATCGGCCTCGATCTCGACCCGATCGCGGCCACGGTCGCAAGGTCCGCCGAAGGTTCGATAAACCCGCAGTACGGAATCCGCGGCGGCGCCCCCTACGGCGGGGTTTGCCTGCCCAAGGACACCTGCGGATTCCTCGGATATTCTGATGCGATCGGCGTCGATATGCCACTGCTGCGAGCCGTGGTCGAGACGAACAATCGGCTCGAAAGCGTGGTCAAGCAGGAGGTCGAAGCCGCCGGGAAAGCAGCGTCCGGCATCCCGACGGCATGACGCTCCCGTTCTACTACTACGTGCTGGGCACGCCGCTCGGCGTACTCGGTCTGGTCCGGTGGGCATGCTGGCTCGTGCGGCGCATCCCGGCGGTGCTGTACAAGCCCGTGATGAACGACCACAGACTGCCGATCACCGTGGTCGTGCCGGTGTACCAGGAGGATCCGGAGGTATTCGCCACGGCGATCGAGTCCTGGCTGGCGAACAGGGTCGCCGTCATCCTCGTCATCGACGTCTCCGACGAGGACTGCCAGGAGGTCGCCGCCCGCTACCCGGTGCGGGTGCTGATCACTGACGTACCGGGAAAACGGGACGCGTTGCGGCGGGGATGGCGAGCGGCCGACACCGAGCTGGTCGCCCTCGTCGACTCCGACACGATCTGGGCCCCGGACGTCGCGGACGAGGTGTGCAAGCCGTTCGCGGACCCCCGGATCGGAGGCGTCGGGACCCGGCAGAACGTCTACGGGTCCACGGGCTTCCTGGCCCGCATCACCGACATGTTCCTCGATCACCGGTACTTCGACGAGAACGCCAGCCAGACCCTGCTCGGACGGGCAGTGTCGTGCCTGTCCGGGCGCACCGCGATCTACCGCCGCGCGCTGCTGCTCGAGATCGAGGACGAGTTCATGCACGAGACGTTCTGGGGCGTCCCGTGTCTGTCGGGCGACGACAAGCGCCTGACGACGCTCATCCTGGAACGCGGCCATCTCACGTACATGCAACGGACGGCCGAGGTCTGGTCGACCTTCCCCAGCCGCTGGCGGATCTTCCTCCGCCAGCGGCTGCGGTGGGCACGCAACACCTGGCGTTCCGACCTGCGCGCACTGTCGCGACGCTGGGTGTGGCGACGCCCCTTCCTCGCCTACACGATGATCGACAAGGGCGTCAGCAGCTTCACCCTGCTGCTCGGACCCGCGTTCATGATCCACTCGCTGGTGCACAGGAACTGGGTGTTCGCCGCCGTACTGGCGCTCTGGTGGCAGATCAGCCGGTCGGCGAAGCTGCTGCCTCACCTGCGCCGTCGGCCGTCCTCGTTCTTCTTCATCCCGGGGTACGTGTTCGTCTCGTGGATCATGGCCTTGATCAAGCTGCAGGCCCTGTTCACCATCCGCCGGCAGCGCTGGCTGACCCGGCAGGTGGCCGTCGAGAACGGCGAGGTCGTCCGCACTGAGCAACCAGGGTCAACTGCGCAGGGGATACCCGCATGACAAGTACCCGACCGAGCCGGCACCGGGCCGGCCCACTGCTCTCCTGCTGCGCGATCGCCGCGCTGCTCGCCCTGGTGGCAACGCCCGGTGCGGCGGCCGTGGCCTCGTCGGCTGCCGTGGTGCCGGCAGCCGAGGCTGCGGCGATGTCGGCGGCAGCGGACACGCCCGGCACGGAATCGGCAGAACCGGAATCCACCGCGAGACCAGGACGTGGGTTCGATCCGTCGCGGCAGCTGAGGCCTCGCCGCCGACCACCCCGGCAGGACGCGATCCCGCAGGGACCGCGTGGTCCACGTCAGACTCAGCAGCCCACCCAGACGCCGGACCCCTCCGCACCGACCGCCACCGCGTCGGAACCCGCCCTGCCGGTTCCCTCCGCAGCGACACCGTCGCTACCGGCACCCTCCGCGACGACACCCTCGATACCGACGAACGACGGGGCGGCGGTCCCCGCGCCGGCCGTTCCCGCAGAGCCGTCGGTCCCCACCTCACCGGACGCGGGCGCGCAGCCGGCCCCGGCACCCCCCTCGATCTCGGCACCCCGCGAATCGGCAGCACCCGCGCCGGAGCCCTCTCCCACCGTGGCCCCGCCGCCCCAGGAGAGCGCCCAGGCCCAGGCAGCCGAGAGAGCAGCTGATCTCGCAGCGGCCGCCGGCCAGGCCCGGGCATCGTGGGAGTCTCACGACCGGCCGCACCGGATGGCCATCCTCCGGCCCACGAGCGTCGACCTGGTGGTCGACGGGCAACTCCTCAGCAGAGAACCGTTTTTCGGACGCGCCGATGTCATGGATCTCGATCGGTACCTGCCCAGCTCGTGGTTGACGGTCGCCGGTACCACGGCGACGCTCAACGCCGCCGTGGTACTGACGCCAGGCGCCCTGCTGGACTCCGGCGGCGACGTGCGAACACTGAGGCTGGTCGGCGGAGCGACGCAGCCCGACGCCGCCTCGCTCTACACCGGTGGCGGCCGGCTCATCCTGCGCGGCATCACGGTCACCTCCGCGGACCCCAGGTCCCAGGCGGCCCTGCCTCCCTCGGCGGCCGGTCGACCGGTCATCGTGGTCTCGTCGAACGGCAGGCTCGAGAGTACCGACGTCACGATCAGCGACCTCGGCACGCTGCCGGCGGGGGCCGACGACGGCCAGGCCGGCGTGCTGTTCAACCCGAACAGCAGCGGCTTCCTGACCCGCACCACGCTGACCCGCAACAGCATCGGCCTCGAACTCTCCCAATCGCTGAACGTGCGTCTCCAGGACGTCACCGCGAGCGACTCGGCAGAGGACGGGATCGTCCTCCGGGGTGACCGCGGCACGACGATGAGCGGTATCCGCGCGACGGGCAACGCCGGGAGCGGGGTGGACGTCACCGGGGTGAACTCGAACCGGCCGATCACCGGAGTCTCGACAACGGGCAACGGCGACTACGGGGTAGCCGTCGACAAGCAGAACGGCGCGCGGATCAACGGGATCACGACCGCCGCCGACCAGAGCGGAGGGCTGCGCATCAGCCAGTCGGCCGACACCAACGTCACCGACTTCACCGCAACCGACGAACCCATCGGCGTTTTCACCAACGTCAACAGCACCGGCACGGTGATCGACCGGATGCACACCACCGGTGGCCTCCGCGGCATGGTGATCGAGAAGACCACGCACGGCCTCGAGGTGCGGGAGTCCACGTTCACCGGCACCAGGGTCGCGGGCATCGCGGTCGGCGGGCACCAGGTCCAGCTCGACGGCGTGCAGATCAACGACTGCCGCACCGGTGTGCGTGTCGAACGTGGCGCGAGCGATGTCGCGGTGACGGGCATCGTGGTCAACCGCGGACACGACGGGATCGTCATGGCGGAGGGCACGAGCGGAGTCGTCGTGACCGACATGTCGGTGAACGACGTCGTGTCCGACGGGGTCCGTACCTTCAGCCCGAACACCCGGATCACGGGAGGCCGAATCGTCGGTGGCAGCACGGGCATCGACGTCGCCGCAGCCACGAGCATCTCCGGCACATCCATCGAATCCACCCAGGGAATCGCCGCACGACCGACCGGCTCCGTCCACGCCGACAGGGTCAGCATCGATGCGGAGGACGTCGGGGTGAACGCCTCCACCGGCAGTTCCGTGGTGCTGAGCAACTCTCGCGTGCACGCGCTCGAGGCGATACGCGGCGTGGTCGGGCAGCAGGGGGTCAACGACCTCAGCCTGCCGCCCCTCAACCTGCTCGGGGCGATCGGAGTGCCCGTGATCCTGCTGGCCATCGCGTTGGAGCTGGTGCACGCCATACGCCAACGGCGTGTCACCGGCTTCCGGCCTCGATACCGGCCCGGACCACCGACCGGGCGCCCCCAGTCCCAGGGCGGAGCCCACAGGGCTCGCCGGCAGGACCCGCAGCGGACGCGGGTCGCATCAGGATCTGTGCCCATGACCGCGACGGCCGGAACAGCCGGAGTGGTCACCCTGAACGACACCGACCGCAGGGATCTCTCGTGATGATCAAGACCGCGGCCCGTGTGGTGCTCGTCGTGGCTGCGTTCGCCCTGCTGGGCAGCGCCTGTGGCAGGCCCCTACCGGAGCCTCTGGTCCCTCGGCACGTCCCGGCAACGGCGGCGGTCGATCCGGCCCGGCCCTGTAGCAAACCAGCCCCGGTGGCGGCTCTGGCCAGCCGAGACGCGCCGGTCGGCCTCGATGCCAGTTACGACAGCGCCATGAACACGATCACTCTCACTCACGGAGAGGCCGTCACGCTTCCCGCGCTGAGCGCGGCGGTGAACAGACCGAAAGCACTGCAGGAGGTCGCTCCCGGTGAGTGGCTGCTCGGGGCGAACATCCAGGTGCTCGCCGGCGCTTCGCTGCGAATCGCTGCGCCGGCCGTCCACTGGCTGAAGCTGTCCAGCGACCCTGCCGGTTTCGTGTCCGTCAGGGCCCTCGGCGGCGGCCTCGACATCAGCGGTTCCTGCGTCACCTCCTGGAACGCGGCGCAGAACCGCGCCGACACCGACAACACCGACGGCCGCAGCTTCCTGCTCGCACGCGACGGTTCGCAGATGACGATCGACCACTCCGAGCTGCGTTTCCTGGGCTACGGCGAGGTCGAGTCGTACGGGCTGTCCTGGCGAACGCCGGGCACCGGTGGCGGGATCACCGACAGCGTCGTCTCCAACCTGTACTACGGGCTCTACACCTTCGAGGTCAGCGGCCTCGTGGTGCAGAACAACGAGTTCTACGACAACCAGCTGTACGCCATCGACCCGCACACGAACTCCCATGATCTACGCATCGAGGGGAACACGGTGCATGACAACGGGAAACACGGGATCATCCTGGCCCAGGACTGCACGGACAGCGTGATCCGCAACAACGTGGTCTACAACAACGCAGACCACGGGATAGTGCTCTATCTCAACTCCGACCGGAACGTCGTCGAAGGAAACGAATCGTTCGGCAACGCCGACCAGGGCATCAACATCAACGAATCGTCGAAGAACATCGTTCGCGGCAACCGCGTCTACGACAACCACGGCAGCGGCGTCGGCGTCTCACTCGGAGACGACAACATGCTCGATCAGAACCAGGTCCGCGGCAACCAACAGGACGGCATCCGGCTGGTCACCGACTCCGCGCACACCACCGTGAGCGACAACGTGATCGGGGGGAACGTCCGCTACGGCCTGTACGTCGACTCCGAGGGCGGCTTCGCCCTCTCGAAGAACACCATCGTCCAGAACCGCACCGGCATCCTGCTGAAGGGCACCGCCACCGGTCCCACGCAAGACAACAGCGTCTTCGACAACCAGGAGAACGACATCAAGGACGCGCCTGAATAGTCCCGCGGGGTGCTCCGGCGCGCTGATACCCGAAGTGTCGCGAGAAGCGCCACCGGTCCCGTCCGGGACGAACAATCGGTAGAACTGGTGTGGACGATCATCAGTCGATTGAAACCAGTGGCGCCCGTAGCTCGTTACTCCAGTGAGGAGCACGAGAAGCAGCACTGTCGGCACCGGACGCACCTGACGTAGCCATTGCCGGCTCGTACCGGACACGACATCCGCCGCCCATCGCCGACGGACCGACCCGACGCTGTGCTCACATGGCCGGCTCGACGGGACGGCCCGCGACCGATGCCCGGAAGGAGCCGACCGATGAGGGCGCACAGCAAACAGCGTTCCGTTCCCGCGTCACGACCGGGACGTGCCCACGTGAGTGAGAAGGTGTTCGCGCGCCGGATACTGCCGATGACCGCGGCGCTGGCACTGCTGCTGATCGCCACCGCGTGCGGCGGTCCTTCCGAGCCACCACCGCCGCCGCCGGGCACCACCTCGACCGCGGCGCCCCCGGAGCCGGGCGGGACGCCCAAGCCGAGCGCGCAGTACCCGGCCGATCTCATCGACCTCTCGAACTGGTACCTCACGTTGCCCACCGGGGACGACGGCGACCCCGACCTGGTCCACCAGCCGGAGCTCGCCACGTACAGCGGACCGGCGTTACACCTCGACGACGCCAAGGACGGCGTGGTCTTCACCGCTGACGCCGGCGGCGCGACCACGAAGGGCAGCGAGTACCCGCGCTCCGAACTTCGCGAGATGTCCGGCCAGGACATGGCCAGCTGGTCGAACACCAGCGGCACCCACACACTCACCGTCCGCGAAGCCTTCACCAAGCTGCCCCCGAACAAGCCACAGGTGGTGGGCGCCCAGATCCACGACGCCAAGAACGACGTCGTGCTGATCCGGCTCAACGGTGAGCGTCTCGTCGCCGAGTACGGCAGGGACTCCACAAGGATCACCATCGATCCCGCATACAAGCTCGGCACCCCGTACGACCTCAAGATCGTCGCAGCCGACAGCCACATCCAGATCTTCTACAACGGCAACCTCGCCGCCGACATCCCGATGAGTGGCTCGGGGTGGTACTTCAAGGCCGGGGCCTACGTCCTGTCCAACCCCGACAAGGGCGACAGCCCCGACGCCGAGGGTCAGGTCGTCATCTACTCGCTGCACGTCGAACACACCATGTGAGCTGACGCCCGGAAGGACGCGCCAGATCGTCATTCTCTGTGATCGTCAATCTTCATGACTAGAGTGGACCCCGGCGCACCAGCCGAGACCAGGGAGGTCACTCCGTGCAGGATCTGACGTTCGGCTTCTCCTTGCAGCCCACGACGGACATCGGGGCCCACCGCGAGCTCGCCGCCGCAGCCGACGCGCTGCGACTCGACCTGGTGGGAATCCAGGACCACCCCTACATCGCCGACTTCGTCGGCACCTTCACCCTCGCGGGCGTCCTGCTCGCTGCGACGGAGAACATCGCCGTCTTCCCCGACGTGGCAAACCTGCCTCTGCGCTCCCCAGCCATGCTCGCCAAGTCCGCCGCGACGCTCGATCTCGCATCTGGTGGCCGGTTCGAACTGGCACTCGGCGCAGGAGGCTACTGGGACGCCATCACCGCAATGGGCGCTCCGAGACTGACGCCCGGCGAAGCCAACGTCGCCCTCGAAGAAGCGATCACGATCATCCGGGCGCTCTGGCGTGGCGACGACAAGCCGATCCATCACGCCGGCCGCTACTACTCGATCTCAGGCACACATTCCGGGCCGGCGCCCGCACATCCGATCGAGATCTGGACCGGGGCGCAAGGCCCACGCGCCCTCGCGCTCACCGGGAGAATCGCCGACGGCTGGGCCGCTCCCCTGGCGATGTACAAGCCGTACGAACAGTGGGCGGCGGCGAACAGGCTCATCGATGACGCCGCACGGCAGGCCGGCCGCAACCCAGCAGACCTGCGCCGGATCGCTCAGATCGTCGGGACGATCGGCGGCGTCCCGGGCACCACGACGCTTCGCACCGGCGCTGCGCCGCTGCGAGCCGACGCGGAACAGTGGGCCTCCGAGATCGCACGTCTCGCCATGGAACAGCCGTTCACCGGGTTCGTGTTCTGGCCCGAGCACCAATCGATCGAACAGATCGAACTGTTTGCGAGCGAGGTCGTGCCGGCCGCACGTGCGCTGATAGGCAGGGGATCTCCACAGCGGTAGCGCGTCAGGACCTGCCCAGCAGGTCATTACTCGCCGACGGCCGCAGCCCAGCGATCGACCAGGATCGGCAGCCCGGTGAACTTCCAGAAATGCAGCGAGACGGTTCCGTCGCTGATGCCCGACCCGGTTGACAGCTCCTTCCGGTACACGTTGTCGCCCTCCCCCACCGTTCCCTTCAGGTCGATACCGACGATCTCGGCGAAAGTCTTCTCGAAAAGGCGCCGAGCGGCGAAGAAGTCTGCCGGAAGCTCTCTCCCACACAATCGCTTCCGCATCTCTTCCCATACCCGGGGGTCGCCCCGTAACCCCCACGTCATCGGCTGACGCACGAACAGTTCGTCGACAGTCATTCACTCCTCCGACCCGGCTCCGGCCAGAACCCTACGCCGGCCTTTCACGTCAGCCGCACTTCGGGTCAATTCATTTCGGCGGGCCGATCCACCCCACAGGTTCTGATGGCGGAACAGGCGGTCGACCGCACCGGGGAAATTCACGGAATCCGTAGGTCACCCGCGGCGTCCTCCGGACGCCATGACAATACGACCCGGACCACCATGAGTTCTTCGCCTGCCAATCCCGGGACAACCGGCCAACCGCGGTCACAACGTCGCGCCCCGCGAAGCACGCGACTCCTGAACTGATCAACCGCGGCGCGAGCGGTGCGATCATGGCCGCCCGACCGAGCGAGGCGTGTTCGAGACGGGCAGCCGTCACCCGCCCTTGCGCGCCGGCATCGAGCCCGCGGGCCCAGCCGACGACGACGGCCGGGCAAGCGCATCAGGACCGGTGAACCCGTTGCGGAGGCGTGGCATCCGGATCGGTACGACGGCGGCGTTCGTAGCCATCCTCACGGGCCTCACACGATGCCGTCGCTCCTTCGAGGACGCCGACCCCAATTGAGGGATTCGTTGATCCGACACTGGAGCCGGGCCTGCCGGATCAGTAACTTCGCAATGTCTGGTTCAGCAAGAATTTACCCAACTTTCAGGGGATGGACGTCCCCGGTTGAGGGATTCGTTCAGCAAGCACTGGAGCTGGACCTGCTGGATCAGTAATTTCGCAACTCTCCGTTCCGCAAAGATTTTTCTGACGTTCAGTCGCCGTCTTCCCTGGGCTGGGTGCCCCCGTGCCGTCGCGGGGGTGGGCACCGCTCCGCCCCGATGGATCGGCGAGCCGTAGCCATGCATCGACGCGGGCAGATGCGATCCCACTGCCGTGGGGCGCAGCTGTACCCGAAGAAGGAGACGAGCAGTGGAAGAAGACCCAGCGCCGTCCGAACCGCAGCGGGTGCTGTTCGCCAGCGCTGAGGCCTACCCATTCGTGAAGGTCGGTGGGCTGGCCGACGTCAGCGGTGCACTGCCGAAGGCGCTGGCGGAGTCGGGCCTGGACGTCCGCCTGGTGATCCCCGGATACGGCGGGCTCGAGGGAACCCCGGTGACGACGTTCGAGGTCCCGTTCGGCCAGGTCGCAGAGCAGATCGTGGTGAAGCGCCTGACCGGCCTCGACGGCGTCGAGGTGTTCACGCTCAGCGTCCGGGAGTGGTTCGACCGGGCAACTCCGTATGGGTACCAGGACGACGACGTGCTGCCCTTCGTGCTCTTCTCCAAGGCGGTCACCGCCCTGGCGGCGCAGGACTCGTGGCGCCCCGACGTCATCCACTGCAACGACTGGCACTGCGGCCTGGTCGCCCAGGAGGCCCGCCAGGGTCCCCACCGGCGCGCCCTCGATCGCACGGGCGTCGTCTTCACCATCCACAACATCGCCTACCAGGGGCAGGTCGGCGTGGCCACCGACCAGCTGATCGGCCTCCCCCCGGCCGGCACCCTGCTCCAGCGGGGCATCGCCTTCGCAGACCGGGTCAACACCGTCAGTCCCCGCTACATGCAGGAGATCCTCACGCCGGCGCAGGGAGCCGGGGTCGACGGGCTCCTGCGCTCCCGGGGTAAGGCCGTCCGGGGAATTCTCAACGGCATCGACTACGCGGAGTTCACTCCCGAGCACGACCCCTGGATCGACACCCAGTACGACGGTTCCTTCGTGGTCGGCAAGCGGGCGAACAAGGAGGTCCTGCAGAAGCTCAGCGACCTCGAGATCGCGCCGGACCGCCCGCTGCTCGGCATGGTCGCCCGGCTGGTGCCGCAGAAGGGTGTCGGCCTGCTCTCCTCGGCGCTGGACCAGATCGTGGACCGCGGCGCTCAGGTGGTCGTGATGGGAGAGGGGGCGCCCCGCTACCGGCGTGAACTGCAGGCGGCCGCGCGCCGGCTCCCCGGCAGCGTGTCCTACCACCCGACCGCGGAGGAAGGGCTCGCCCGGCAGGTATACGCGGGCTCGGACCTGTTCCTGGCCCCGTCCGTCTTCGAGCCGTGCGGCCTGACTCCGCTGATCGCCCTGCGGTACGGCACGATCCCCGTCGTCCGGCGCACCGGCGGGCTGGCCGACACGGTGCGCGACTACGCCTCCGACCCGGCCACGGGGCTCGGTTTCGTCTTCGCCCACCGCCGGGTCGCGTCGATGCTCGCGGCGGTGGACACCGCGCTCGCGGTCTACGGACGGCCCGCGGAGTGGCAGCGCCTGCAGCAGCGGGCGATGGCAGCGGACTTCTCGTGGCGGGCACCCGCCCTGGAGTACCTCGCCATGTATCGGCAAGCCGTGCGCGCGCGCCGATCCGCAGAGCGTCCCGGAGCGGCATCGCCCGACATCCCGAGGCCCCGCTCGAGCGCCCTGCCGCTGGCGCTGGTCCACCACGCCAACCAGTTCCTGGTCACCGACGGCTATCCGGACCGGGAGGGCCTGACGTCGCTCATGACCGGCTACGCCGCTCTCCTTCGACTGCACGAGAAGTACCGCATCCCCGTCAACCTGCACCTGTCCGGGACCCTGATCGAGGCGGCCGCCTGGCACTACCCCCAGTTCCTCGACGACGTCCGCCGCCTGCGGGACGTCGGGTTGCTCTCGCTCATCGGCGGTACGTACGCGGAGAACGTCCTCACCGCATTCGACCCCGAGTTCAACCGCCGCCAGCTGCGTGAGCTGCTCTGGCTGTACCGGCGGCACCTCGGATGCGGCCCGGAGGAGATGGAGATCTGCTGGGTCCCGGAGCGGGTCTGGGACACCGAGCGCGTCTCCGACGTGCTGACCGACCCGGAGCTGCCCAACGGCGGGTATCAGTACGTCCTGCTCGACGACCGGGTGCTCTACCCGACGGGCGGCGACTACGCGACCAGCGACCGGGCGGACTTCGACAGCGCCGACCCGGCCACCCCTCCGCCTGCCGACGCACTGCGGCCGTACCGCATCGCAGGCGGCCACGGCCTGCAGGTCGTGCCGATGTCGACGCGCCTGCGCTACTGGATCCCCCCGGAGGACAACGCTCATTGGCGCAGCCTGTGCCGCACGGCCGAACTCCCCACAGCTCCCGGTGACGACACGGTGCTCGTCTACGCGGACGACATGGAGAGGGCTGCCGGGGTGGGGCCGTGGCACCCCAGCGCCCTGGGCCGGTACGAGCATTTCCTGCGCTGGCTCGCCGCCCAGCCGAACCTGGCCCCGGTGTCACTGCGGAACTGGCTGCAGGGACGGCGGCGGATCCCCGGTGTCCGCGTCGTCGAGCGCGGCACCTTCGTGGAGCTCGCGCAGGACTGGCACGCGGGTGAGGACTACCGGGGCTGGGACAACGACGAGGCCTGGCGTCCGTACCGCGAGCACCTCGTCCGGGCACGAGAGGCCGTCAGCCGGGCGGAGAGCGCCGGCGCCGAGCCACGGCTCACCGCACTCGCCTGGAAGCACCTACTGGCCTCGGGTTACGAGACGGCGTGGCACGACACCGACCACCCGGGACGCCCACCCGCGGCCTGGGCCAAGGCGGTGGCCAGCCATGCGCGCGCGGCCACCGTGCTGGTGACCGCCGCTCAATGGTTCGCCCGGTCCGATCGCCCGCTCGAGGTGGAGCTGACCGACATCGACGACGACGGCACGGACGAGCTGGTCATGCGCAACGAGCACCTGTTCGCCGTGTTCGCCCCGACGTTCGGGGGGCGCCTGGTCTACCTGGCCTGCTGCGGCCGGGACGGCGGCGCCCTCGTGATCGGAAATCCGACCGACGACTGGAATCGCCAGGAGGAGTTGAACCGCTACATGGACGAACCGTCCAACCATCCCGGCGGCCTCGCCGACGAGGGCGGTGTCCACGACCGCCACGAGGTCACCGTCCACCCGGAGGACGGGTCCGTCACGGTGGAGCTGGAGAACGTGCAGGAGGACAGCCCGCTGTACGGGCTCCGCAAGAGGATCGTCATCGACGACGGGAGCACGTCGCTGCTGGTGGGCTACGACCTACCCGCAGCCGCATCCGGGGTCACCGTCGAGACGTGCCTGTCGCCGGACTACTACCGGCTGCTCCGCCACGGTGCCGCCGACCTGGAGCGCCGCGGAGAGCGGAACCTGCGCGGAGCGCGCAACGGCGACGTCACGGCCTGGGTTGCCCTGGCCTCCGACGAGGACACCGCCTGGTGCAGGCCCACCCGTCCGGAACCGGGGCACGGCGTACTCGTCCACCTGCGCGCCGAGACGCGATCGTTCCATCTGCTCCTCGGCGTCGGCGACATCGACGACGAGGAGGCCGGTCAGGCAGTGCAAGCCCGGCGTGAGCGACTCGCCCAGCTGACGGACCTCGTCCCGGCGGGAGCCTCGCGGTGAGCGCCGGAACCGGCGCGATGGCCGACACGGGGGGCAATGCCCGCAAGGCCGAGCGGCTCGCGATCGCCGAGTCGATGCTGAACGCCCCTCCCCCGCTGGATGCCCTGCCCGCCGCCCGGGTGGAGGTGCTCATGCGCTCGGTCGTGCACGCCTCCCGCAGCCGCCCGGTGGTGCGGTGGACCGTCGCCCTGCACTCCGGGACCGGCCCGTCGTCGCCGCTGGCGGTGATCGGCAAGGGCTATCTCAAGGGCGGGGGCGAGGCGGCATGGCGGTTGCTGTCCCGCCTGCGCCACGTCGGCTTCGACGACCCCGAACTGCAGGTCCCCGCTCCGTTCGGCTTCGACCCGACCCGGCAGCTGCTCGCTCAGGAAGAGGCGCCGTCCACGACCCTGCACTCCTTGCTGGACGGTGACCCCGCGTCGGCGGCGCCCGAGGCCGGGCGGGCCGGACGTTGGCTCGCCCGCCTGCATACCGTCCGAGGCGCGGACGTGCCGCACCTGGCGGAGGACTTCGAGCAGCTCAAGCTCGCCGAGTACGCCGTAGCGCTGGCCGCAGAGCTGCCGGGATCATCCGCCCGGCTGGACCTGCTCACCGCGGGCACCCTCGCAGGGCTGGCCCGGGCCGACGGCCCCCGGGTGGTGACCCACGGGGACTTCCAGCCGAAGAACATCCACCTGGACCGCCGCCGGATCGTGGTCATCGACTTCGACCGGGCGGCCTACGCACCCGCGGCGCGCGACCTGGGCCACTTCATCGGGCAGACCCTGACCATGGGCGCCTCCCGGCACGGGCACCTCGGCGCTGCCGCGTCCTGGGTGGAGGCGTTCCTGCGCGGCTACATCGCGGCCGGCGGCGACCCGGGTGCCGTCCGCTCCGCCCACGCGTACGTGGCCCGCACCTTCGCCGAGGTCCTCTTCTACCGCCTCGTGGTCCGCCCGGTGGGGAGCACGTCGTTCGTGCCGGAGTGGCTCGACGCCTGGGAAGCCGCCGTCGACGCCGCGCTGGACGGCGAGCGCCCGTGAGCGGAACCGACTCCGAGCCCGACCCCGCTCCGCGGCACTCGGGCACCTCCTCCGTGACCGTGATGCCCGCCCGCACGATCGTGCGGACCTTCGGGCCGTTCCTGCGACCCCAGTGGCCCGGATGCGTGCTGGCCGGGCTGCTCGCCGTCGCCGGGACGGGTGTCGCTCTGCTCAAGCCGTGGCCGCTGAAATACCTCTTCGACGAGGTGCTGCTGCCCGGCGGCGGCCCGGTCCGTCCGGACGTGCAGAGCGTCCTGCTTCTCATCGTCGTGGCCCTGGCCGGCGTGGCGCTCCTGGATTCCGTCGTCGGCGCCGCACGCTCCTACGCCCTCACCTTCGTCGGCGAGCGCGTGGCCGCCGCCATCCGCACGCGGCTGTACGACCACCTGCAGCGGCTGTCCCTCAGCTACCACGAGCGGACGCCGACCGGTGAGCTGACCACGCGTCTCACCGGAGACGTCGACAAGGTCCGGGGGCTGCTCACCAGCACGCTCGTCGACGCATCGACCAACGCGCTGACGCTCCTCAGCATGGTGGGCGTGCTGCTGGTGCTGGACTGGCAGCTCAGTCTGGCGCTTCTGCTGGTCCTGCCCCTGCTCATGCTGACGGTCGCCAGCTTCCGGGCGCGCATCCGGGCCGTGGAAGAGAACGCCCGCGAGGTCGAGGGCGACCTCGCCGCGGTGGCACAGGAGTCGCTGGTCGCGGTCAAGCTGATCAAGGCCACCGGCCGGGAGGAGCACGAGTCCCGGCGTTTCCGGGGCCGCTCCGACGACTCCGTTGCGGCCGTGCTCCGCACCGCTCGCACCAGCACCTTCTTCGGCGGCGCGGTCGACGCGGTGGTGGCCGTGGCCGTCGCGGGCCTCGTCGGGCTCGGGGCCCAGCGCGTGCTGGCGGGCGCCCTCACCCCGGGCGACCTGGTGATCTTCACGTCCTACCTGCGTGACTTCTTCGGCCCCACCCGCGCGCTGTCGAAGCTGCCGGCGCAGCTGACCCGCGCCGGCGTCCGCGCGGCGCGGATCGCCGACACCCTCAAGCGCTCTCCGGCCATCGTGGACCGGCCCGATGCCCGGGTGGCCGGCCCGCCGCGTGACAGCATCGCCCTCGAGGGGGTCGGTTTCGCCTACGCCCCGGGCCGTCCCGTCCTGCGGGAGGTCGACCTGACCGTGCCTGTGGGCACCACCCTCGCGGTCGTCGGACCCACAGGCGCGGGCAAGTCGACCATCGCCGCCCTGCTGTGCCGCCTGCAGGACCCCACCAGCGGCCGGGTCCTCCTGGACGACGCGGACCTGCGCGACCTCACGAGCGACAGCCTGCACGCCCAGGTCGGGCTGGTTCCGCAGGAGGCGATGCTGTTCCGGGCGTCCGTTCGGGAGAACATCGCGTACGCGCGCCCCGGCGCGTCCGCCGCCGAGATCGAGCACGCCGCCCGCGTGGCCCAGGCCCACGACTTCGTGATGGCGTTGCCCGACGGCTACGACACCGTCCTGGCCGAACGCGGCGCGACGTTGTCCGGAGGACAGCGGCAACGGCTGGCGCTGGCACGCGCGGTGCTGCAGGACTGCCGCGTGCTCGTGCTCGACGAGCCGACGACCGGTCTCGACGCCCGATCCGAGGACGCCGTGCTGCGTGCCCTGCAGCAGGTCAGCTCCGGCCGCACGACGGTGATCATCACCCACCGGATGGCGGCCGCGATGACCGCGGACGACATCGTCGTCCTCGACGCAGGCCGGGTCGTGGAGCGAGGCAAGCACCACCAGCTGATCGCCGCAGGCGGCCTCTACACCGAGATGTGCCGGCTCCAGGGACTCACCGGTCCCTCCACCGCTCTGCACGACGAAGAGACGAGCTACGAGCACCGCTCCGCCCGTCAGCTCGAGACCGAACCCGCCCAGCCCTCACCCACCTGATGGGAGTCGCACCATGACAGCGCTCGGGACAGCGCCGAACGACCCGGAGGCCAGATCCACCGGATCCGTCGGGAGTGTCCTCGCGGCCGTCTCCGGCGTCACGGAGCCGGTCGCCGCACCGACCCCCCAGCTGCTGCTGCGCAGCCCGGTCCACCGCCAGGGCGGCAGGCTGCCGTGTGCTGCGGTCGACGAGGGTCACCTCTTCGCTGTGCTGGAGGCGGCCTACGACCTGGGCCGCTGGCACACGTGGCGCCGCACGGACAAGGGCAGCTCGAACACCAGCTGGTTCGTCCGCACCGACGCAGGCGACGTCGTGCTGCGCCGCTCGCACAACCTGAAGACGGTGGAGGCAGCGGAGTTCGAGTGCGCGCTCATCGACCACCTGCGGGGCCACGGCTACCCCGCGCCGCCCGTGCACCGCACCCGTGACGGCGCGATCCTCGTGCAGGTCGACGGCGTCCTGCACATGGTGATGCAGCTGATGCCCGGCGTCGGCTACGACGACCCCGCGCACCTGGCCGAGGTGGCCAAGGGTCTCGGCCGATACCACGCCATCGTCTCCGAGCTGACGAGCTCGGGAGAGCGCAGCTCCGTGGCTCTGGCCTCCCTCGGCCGGAGCGGGCAGGAGAACCTGAACTCGGCTGTCGAGGTGGCGACGCCGCTCCTGCCGCGCGACGCCGGGGCGGTGCTGCGCGAGGACGCCCGGTTCATCGCCGACCGGATGGAGCACCTGAACGTCGAGCTCGGGGAGCGCCAAGGGGAACTGACGTCCCTGGTGATCCACGCGTCCTACGGGCGGTCCGCGGTGTTGCTCAGCGAAGGCCGCCTCACCGGGGTGCTCGACTTCGACCGGGCCGCGCAAGACCTCCTGGGGCTGGACCTGGCCTACGCGCTGAAGGCGTTCTGCCGCGGCGGCCCGGTGCGGCGTACCGGGGTCGGCATCGACCCGGACATGTGCCGGACCTTCCTCCACCACTACCGCAGCCAGGCCCCGCTGGCGGAGGCGGACCTCGCCGCGATGCCGGAGGTCTTCCAGGCCCAGCGACTGATCAAGATCGCGAAGAAGTGCGACAACCTGCTGGCGAAGCAGGCGACGATCCCCCAGCAGCCGAAGGACGCCGTGAAGTTCGCGCTGGTGCTGGAGCGGGAGTGCGCCCGGATGCGCTGGCTGTCCGACAACCCTTTCACCCTGACGGAGAACGCATGAACCGCACCGAAAGCCGCACGCAGAGCCGCCAGGTGAAGGAGCGCCAGGTCGATCGCGCCGCACGCGCGTGCACCCCGGAGTTCCTCGACCGGTACGTCCGGCCGCACCTGCGCTCGGGGCCGCCTGCCACCGGCGGGACGTGGACGACGAAGGTGATCCAGCTGGACGGTACGGGGGCCGCGACCGTGCAGGTCGAGCTCGACGGCGGCGCGCCGGTCTTCGCCAAGCTCTTCCCCTTCGACGATGGCCCCGCCGTCCACGCGAAGCTGCAGGCGCTGCGCGCCGCCGGGCTGGGAGCCGGCTCCCCCTACCAGGCGGTCGAGCCTCTTGCCTGGTACGGCGAGGAGAAGGTCCTCCTGTGCCAGGGAGCGCCGGGCAGGCCGCTCTCGGAGCTGCTCGGTGGGGGCGGCGAGGAGCTGACCAGGGCCTGCGCACGCGCCGGGTCGTGGTTGGCGCGGCTGCACGGTTCGGAGCTGCGGGTCGGAGCCCAGCAGTCGCTGCTGGTCACCGGGGAGCTCACCAGCCTGGCCAAGCGTCTGTCCAAGGTGGCTGTCGACCACCCCGGCTACATCGACTCCGCCTTGGGCATGCTCGAGCGGCTCGACGCCCTCACCCGGGACACCACGGACGGCATCCTGGCCCAGAGTCACGGGCAGTACCGGCCGATCCACGTCTTCCTCACCGAGGACGTCGTGACGGTCATCGACCTGGACCGCAGCGCCCCGGCCGACCCCGCTCGCGACGTGGCGGAGTTCCTCCACCGGCTGCGCCTCGGCGTGCACTCGGCGACCGGTGACGTCGGGAGGGCCGACGCGCCGTGCGCCGCGTTCCTCGACGCCTACCGCGCTGCCCTCGGCGACATGCCGCTGCGCAACCTGCGCTTCCACTGGGCGCGCTACGTCTTCCACAGCCTCAACCGCAAGATCAAGACCGGGGAGGCCGACTGGCGGAACGGCGGGAACACGGAGTTCCAGCTCTACCGCGACGAGTTCCAGCGGATCGCGGACGGGCGGGCGGGGGCATGACGCTGCCCGCCGACCGCATGCTGGACCGCACCGGGCAGGAGCATCCGCTGGACGAGCTCGCCGGCATGTGGCCGCTCGGAGGCTGGACGGCGCTCGAGCGCGTCCCGGGCGGCAAGAACGAGCACCTGCGCCTGTACGCCCGGGACGGCGTCCACTACCTGAGGCGCTCGTACCGTTCCAAGCCACGTGAGGAACTTCTCGCCCAGCTGACGCTGATGCGGCTGCTCCGGAGCCGGGGGTTCCCGGCTCCGGAGATCGTTCCCGCGAGTACGGGCGCCGACCACGTGGAGATCGCCGGCCGGTTGTGGGTCGTGACCCGCGGCGTCGAGGGCACCCCGTTCGATGACGGCTCGCCTGCGCACCTGCAAGCCCTGGGCCGAACGCTGGGGTGGTACCACCGACTGATCGCGGATCAGCCTGTCGCAGCCCGGGAGCCGATCTTGCTCTCCGAGCTGCGCAGGCGGGTCGACGCAGGCGACCTGGAGCCCGGGCTGCACGCTCGGGCGGCACGCGTGGTCGAGCGCCTGACCGCCGTGCTCCCGGATCTGCCCAGGGTGACCGTGCACGGCGGGGCGCGGCGCAGCAGCCTGATCTTCGACGGCGAGCAGGTCGCGGGGGTGCTGGACTTCGACAGCGCCCACCCCGACGTGCGAGTGCTCGACCTTGCCGTCGCCGTCCACGACGTCGGCAAGGTGTACACCCGCCTCGGCGAGGCCGACCACAAGGTGGCGCTCGACCTCGACAGGGTCGCCGAACTGCTGGGCGCCTACGGCCGCGAGGTGCGCCCCACCACGGCCGAGATCACGGCCCTGCCCTTGCTGCTGGAGGCCAAGCGGCTCAAGCGCAGTCTCGGGCGACGCCTCCGGGTCGTCCACGGCGAGCCCTTGTCGGAGAACGACCACATCAAGATCCGCCTGGAGGACAGCCGGCTGGCCTGGCTGGATGAACACCGCGATGCCGTGGCGGCCGTCTGCCGCAAGGTCGTGACCTGAGGACGCGGGACGGCCGGGCAGGCCGGGCAACGCGGTGCGATCGATACGGCTCGCCGCGGGTGTACACCTACTCGCGGCGAGCCGCCATCGCTGTGCCGGACCGGTTCGTGCCGTTCGCGGCGTCGCTCCCCGACACGGGACAACACGGCATCCTCGACGCCGATTCGTCGTAGCCGGCCGGAACCTCCTCAGAGTCATTGATGCCGATCGATCCACATGCGGTCGAACCAGATGGCCAGGTTCAGATAACGGGACACTCCGTTGACTTCAGGCCTGGTGATCGTCGACGCGTAGCCGCGGCTGAACCAGCCGACGGCGAGGTCGCGGCCGGAAATCAGCTCCACTTGCCTGTACGCCTCAGCACGCTCCTCCGGGTCGGTCGTGAGCATCGCCCGGTCCAGCAACCGATCGACTTCGGGGTTCGAATACTTGCCATGGTTGGCTGTACCGTCGGTGCGCAGCAAGCGCGCAACACCCGGGTAGAGCGAGTCGACCGGTCCCAGACTGAACGCCAGTTGAAAGTCGCCGCTCCGCATGAGCGCGGTGGCATACTGCGCGGGGTCGTAGATCTGGATGTCCACGTCGATGCCGACCGTCTTCATTTGTGCCTGTACGAACTCGGCGAACGAGACCCGGTCATTCGCAACCTTGAACGTGAAGTTCGGGTTGCCGCCGTCCGCGCGGTAGGCCTCGACGAGCTGCCGCGCCACAGCCGGATCGAAGCGCGGCCAGGCATCCGACGCCGCCTGGGTGTGGTAGGGACTGCCAGCGGCGAACAGACTGTCCGCAGACACCATCTGACCCCGGTAGGCGGTGGCACTCAAGGCCTTCGGATCGATCGCCCGGAGGACGGCCTCGCGCATGCGGTGATCGTCGAACGGCGGCTTGGTGTGGTTGAACCGAAGGAGCTCACCACCGTCCCCGGGGCCGTAGTAGACCTCGAGGTCCGGGTCGGCGAGCGCCCGGCTCAACTCCTCGTGATAGCCGGCGGATATGAGATCGACGTCCCCGTTGATCATCGAGGCGAAACGGGAGTCGGTATCCGGGAGCGGCCGGAACTCGATTCCATCGAGGTAGGGCAGATCGGCCTGCCAGTAGTCATCGTTACGGACGAAGGTGATACGGGAGTCCGGGATCCATTCCTCGAACGTGAACGGGCCGGCACCGATCGGATGCCGACCGATTTCAGCGCCGTACTTCTCCAGCGCCGCCGGCGAGATGATCATCCCGAGCGTTCCTTGCGTGAACGCCAGCGCGAAGACCGTCGGAAACTCCCCCATCGGCTCGGTCAAGTTGAACTCGACAGTCAGCGGGTCGACCACCGACATCGACTTGATCCGTTCAGTGTGTGCATGTGCCGGCGACGAGATGGAGTCGATGTGTCGCTGCACGTTGATCACCACAGCGTTCGCGTCGAAGTCGGTCCCGTCCTGGAACCTCACCCCGGGACGAAGCCCCATACGCCACGTGCGCCCGCCGTCAGGGCTCTCCATGGACTGCGCCAGTTCAGGCTGCGGCTTGCCATCGGGACCCAGCCTCAGCAGCGAGTCGTACACAGCGGTCGCCGCCACGTTGCCGCTGAACACCGTGGGGTCGAAGCTCGTGATCTCACTGCTCATCCCGACCAGGAGGGTGCCGCCGCGCTGCGGTGTTCCTTCCGCGCCCGGATCGCCACCGAACGGGTTCACCGCGACGAGCGCCTGGTCGGGCCCGCCGTCCCGGTTCGGCGCGGTGCCGCATGATGCCACGATCCCGATCAGGACGAATACGGCCAGGATGCAGCAGTACATTCGTCGACGTCGAATCACTCCGCACTGCTCCCTTACCTCGGGTGCGGGCTCTCGACGACCCGCCGCGCTGCGGGAAGAACGGGACTCACGTGGGGCGCATTGACTGACTGCAATCCTGAAAGTATCGAGAAATGATCACAACGGGAAACAACTACTTCTTATACCCAGGCATAACAATCACTGATGGCTAGTCGGCCGGATCGCCCCCTCCTGGCAGCAGCAGACCTGGAGCAGGAACCAGACCACGCCGTCCACCGAACTCGGTCGACGCAAGCATCGACAATCCTTATGTCCAAGTAGAAACAATCCGAATTTCAGCCGGAGCACGTGTGTCCGGTATCGTCGCCACCAGCCAGCGACCACCGTTTCCAGGAGGGCGCCAGCGAGGCCTTCTCGAATGGGTCCGGCATGGGCGTTCCGCGGAGTATTCAGGTCGAGGCCATCGCTGCAATGTGGAGGTCGGACAATGCTGTCCCAGCAGGACAACGATATCCTGACGCGCGTCGGGCCCGGCACGCCGATGGGAGAGCTCCTGCGGCGCTACTGGACTCCCGCTCTTCTCTCGAGCGAACTTCCGTCGCCTGGCTGCGATCCGGTCCGCGTACGGCTGCTGTGCGAGAACCTGGTGGCCTTCCGCGATCTGAACGGGCGCGTGGGCCTGATCCAGGAGAACTGTCCGCACCGTGGCGCGTCCTTGTACTTCGGTCGTAACGAGGGCGCCACCAGCGACCCCCGAACGCCGGGCGATGAAACGTGCGGCCTGCGGTGCCCGTACCACGGGTGGCAGTTCGATGTAGACGGCAACTGCATCGACATGCCCTCGGAGCCGCCGACGAGCAGCTTCAAGGAGCGGGTCAAGGCCAAGTCGTATCCAGTGCACGAGTCGGGTGGCGTGGTGTGGACCTACATGGGCCGCGCCGACACAATGACGCCGTTTCGCGACTTCGGCACGGAGTCGCTCCCTGCCGAGTATCACCGCGCGGCCAAGCTGCGCTCCTCGTGCAACTGGGTTCAGACGATGGAGGGCAACGTCGACACCGCCCACATCTCCTGGCTGCACATGTTCAACGCGGCGGCCGACATACCCGACGACGGCACCGACAAGCCCGGTTACCCCTCCAACGCCAGCACCTGGAAGTTCTGGATCCACGACCGCGCGCCGCGGCTCGAGGTACTGGACACCTGGTACGGCTTCCGTTACGCGGGCCTGCGCACCACCCCGAACGGGCACACGAACGTCCGGATCACCGAGTACATCGTGCCGTACAGCACCATCATCGCGGCCGTTCCGTTCAACCGGCGGCACCTGATGGTCGTACCGATCGACGACCACAACTGCTGGCGCTACACGTTCAACGTGTCGATCCCCTCGAATCCGCAGGGCTACGGCGGTGCACCGCTACACGACCTCAGCCCGTTCGAGACACCCTTCGCGCGGCGCAGCGGCGGCGGAATCAGCCCGCGCGACTACGTGGCCGAGAACGACTACAAGATCGACCGTGAGAACCAGCGCGACGAGACGTTCAGCGGGATTCGCGACTTCGTCAGCCAGGATCTGATGGTCACCGAGTCGATGGGACCGATCTACGACCGCTCCCAGGAGCGTCTCGGAACGATCGACAAGGCGATCATCAGGATGCGCTCGCAGCTCATCCGGTCGGCCAAGCAACTGGTGGCTGACGGCACCCTGCCGCCCGCTCTCGCCGAACCTGGCAACGACTTCACGAAGCTACGGGGAGCGGACAAGATCTTGGAGGACGGCGAGGACTGGCACTACCTGGGCACCGAGGACGACCCCGTCGTCCGAGAGGCGGAGGCGGCGATTCACGTGGTGGGAGGGCAGTCCGAAGGCGACTAGGGGTGAGCCCTTTACCCCTACCGCTCGCCCGGCACCTCCGTGCCGGAGATCATCGGTCGCCGGTCGGGCTCGGTTGCACGGCGCGGGTCGAGAACGAGCTTGATCCGTTGCGTCGAGGTGGAGCCGAGCTTCGTCTCCGCTCCCAACTCCAGGACCCAGAACTTGACCTTCGCGCCGGGCTTGGCCTCCTTGTCGATACCGACGGTGAGCTCCAGCTCCACCGGCCCCAGCTCGAAGCGCAGTTCCTCGTCCTTCCCGGCGCGCATCGCCTCCTCGAGCTCAGCCCGCAGGTTCGCGACAACTTCGGCCAGCGCCAGTGCCATTCCGTCCGTCTCCCTCATGTCGATCGACAGCCCGACGACGGGCGTGCCCGGGTCACGCCGTGTCATCGACGCAGGGCCAACCATCGTTTCCGTTCGACGTGATCGGATCGCCACCGGTCATCGGGCTTCGCGACCCGATCTAGGATGGCGATCCGCCTGTCACGGCTTGGAGCCCATCCTCATGCGCGGTCGTGACGCCCGGTCGCGGCAGTGCTTGGACACTGCGACGTCCATCAGTACGTCGTTCTCCGACTCCGCGATGCCCCACGGGGGCACCGCCACGATGTTGTGGATCAAGGCGATGGCTCGGTAACCGGAGCGCTGCACGGCGGGCCTCCTCTCAGGGTGTGATCGGTTCCGTCGCAACCTACACGCAGGGTGCTGCCGTGATGTTCACGACTTTGCAAAGAATTAAGTTGCGAGATTCGGTTCGTCGTCCTCGAGCACTCCGACCCGGGCCGAGAGCCACGCCACCACGGCGTCGAACGCGGCGCGATCGAGCCACGCAATCACGGGCACGACCTCGATCCACGCATCCGAGACGAGCAGCTCGGCGACGAGCTTCCGCAGCCAGGTGCGCCGCTGATCGGCCGGGCCGGACGCGTCGCCCGCTCGTAGGACGGCGACGACCGAGCCTGCGAGCCGCCCCAGCGCCCCTGCACGGTCGTCGGGATCGCCGATGAGTTCGAGGTCGGCCTCGGCGCGGCTCAGCAGCGCCCACGCCCGGTCCCCATCGCGCGTGGCGCCGGCAGCAGCGGCCAGCGCCCGCACCCGGCGCGCAGGATCGACGATCACGACGGCGATCTCGGCAGCCTGCCCGGCACGCCCCGCCTCCGCGAGCATCTGGGCCCTCCGCGCGAGGACGCGGTCGCGCCGCCCTCCGTCGAGGAGTGCGAGAGCATCCTCGAACTGTTTGTCGAGATCGTCGGCCCGGGACCGATCCCCGGCATCGGCGGCAGCGATCGCCAGCTGGGCCAGCGCTCGCGCCCGCTGGCTCGCGTCGGCGATGTCGTCGAGCACGAGGCCGGCCACCGCGAGCACGCGCTCGGCATCTCGATCCGCACCGACTGCACGGAGCGCGCGGTAGAGCCGGATGAGGGCGACCACTCGGGAGTACCGGTCGTTGATCCGTTCCAGCCCCGCGGTCGCGGCCGACGCCGCCTCGATCGCCTCTCGTCGTCTGCCTGCCGCACCGTGCGCCCTGCAGATGCTCACCAGCACCCAGGTGCGCCGCTCGGGTTCGGACAAGGCCCCGGCGATCTCCTCGGCGGTAGCGACGTCCCCCGACTCGGCGCAGGCCTCGGCCACTCGCGTCAGCACCGTTCCGCGCTGAGTGAAGTCGCTGATCCGCTCCGCGAGCCGCCGTGCAGCGTCACGGTCGCCGACGGTGGTGAGGCCTTCGGCCACCCGCGCCGCCAGCATCGCGAGCCGGCGCGGATCGCTCGTCCGGCGCGCCATGCGCTCCACCTCGGCGGCGTGCACGGACGCGCGCACCTCCTTGCCGGCCTCCGCGCCGGCCGCCGCGACGTCGGCCAGCGCGTGCATCCGGTGCCGTCCGGCAGGAATCCGGCGGATCGTGGCCTCCGCCCGGTCCAACCGGCCGTCGCGCGCGGCGGTGAGGGCGATCGAGGTGAGGGCCTTCGCCACCCGGTCAGGATCGGGGAGTCGTTCGATCAGCGCGTCCGCCGCCCGGGGGTCGCCCGCCCCCGCCCGGGCCATCGCGAGCCGCATCGCGGCCCATTCCCGCTGGTCAGGGTCGGCGAGCTGGGTCGTGAGGTACTCGGCGTCGGCGTCGAGCGCTGCTGCATCTTCGGCGCGGCCGCACCGTCGCAGGACACCACAGACCTCGATCAGGACCTCGATGGCATCGCCCTGATGCGCCGCGCCACGGGCGGCCTGCCGCAGTTCGACGAGGAATCGCTGGAGTGCCGCGTCGTCGCGGTGGTCGGCGGCGGCCCGCATGAGATCGGCAAGGAGCTGCACCCGCACCCCGGAGCGGCGTACGTGCTGCGCGATGAGCTCGGCATCGTCGATGCGACCCGCGGCAGCGAGGGCGACAGCGAGCGCAGCCCACGCCCTGACCCGGCGAGACGCCGGCTCGATCTCATCGAGGGTGGACTCCGCGCGGGCGACATCGCCTGCGGCGACAGCCGCTACCGCCGTCGCGACACGGGCGTTCACGGCATGCGGCGAGGCGGCGATGTGTGCAACGAGGTCCGTTGCCCGCTCCGGGTCGGAGAACGCCACTGCGGAGGCGATCCGGACGAGCGCGGAGTCCCGACGTTCCCCCTCCATCCGCCGCGCGATGCGTACCGCTCGGTCCACGTCGTGCGGGGCTGTCGCCACAGCGACGCCCGCGAGCGCCAAGTTCCGCTGTTCGGGATCGTCGATCCCGGCAGCGAGCTGCTCGGCCTGTGCGACACGACCGGTGGCCGCGGCGGCGACAGCCGCCCCGGCCAGGGCAGCGGCGCGCTTGCCGGGCCGTGGGATACCGCGCGCCAGCGCCTCCGCGCGCGTGAGCCGGCCGATCGACGCCCATACCGCCGGCAGCCGCACCGGGATCTCCGTGTTGCGGCGGATCAGCTCCTCGCGGTGCACGGCGAGGAGCGCAGCGGCGACGAGGTCCGGGTCGCCCGTGCACCGGTTGACCGACTGGGCAAGGGCGATTTCGTCGAGCGCGAGCGCGTCACCGCCGGTGATGTCCAGCATCCGATCGTGGCGGTCCGCGTCGGCGGCGAGCGCGGTGAGTCGTGCGGCGTCGCCGACCATCGCGAGCATTCGCGGGTAGTCGCGCAGCAGGTACAGCGGGGTGTCCTTCGGCCAGCTGTCGCGGCGGTAATTGTCGGCCCATGCATGCACCCGTTGCCGGTAGCGGCTGAGCCGGGCGCCGAACTCGCGCTCGGCGATCTCTCGCAGCGTGCGGTGACCCAGGAGGTAGCCCCGCCTCTCGCCTGCACTCCCTTCCGACCCGGCAAGCCGCTGCACCCGCGTCCCGACGGTGTGGCCGAACGTTCCACGGAGGAGCTCATCGATTGCGAACGGGGAGGAGTTGGTGAGCTCCGCGAGGTCGTCGCGACCGATACCGCCGCCGGACGCGGTGATCAAGCCCAGTAGATCCTCGGACAGGGCGCCGGCACGGAGGCGTTCACGGAGCTCACGTCGCGCGAAGACCTCGTCGTGGTGCGCGTGGGGCGACACTCGCAGGAGTCGCCGATGACAGCGGTGCAGCGGGTGGTCCGCTGGCACGTCCAGAGGGAGCTGCCGGTCCGGCCTGCTCGTGACGACCACGCGCACACCGTCGGGCGGACGGCGGGGCAGCAAGGAGGCGATGCTCGCCTTGTCGTTCTCGGCGCTGGTGTCCTCGTCCAGCCCGTCGACCACGAGCACGAGCCGACGGCCGATGTCGCGGCAGCGGTGCGCTGCGCTCTCCAGCAACGGGAGCAGGTTGCGGCGCCGCGCCGCTGTGGTCGACGGCGCGCCCGGCGGTTGTCCTGAGAGGAACGTCAGCTGCTCCGACGTCGCCTCGAGGAAGGCCTCGCTGTCCGACTGGCCCGCGAGCGCGGACGCCACGAAGAACGCGACCACGTCGACGTCCGGCGGTGGGTGCAGGGCGAACCACGCCATCAAGGCCGTCTTGCCTGCCCACGCCTCCGCCTGCCACCAGCCGTAGGACTCCTCGCCCGCGGCGAACGTCATCAGCTCGGCGAGCTCGGCCTCCCGTCCCAGCAGCCGGTCCGGTGCGATGTCATCGACCTGGTGGTGGTACGACGTCACGAGGTGACCCGGCACCGGCAGGGCGTCGACGCCCGGCAGTTCCTGGGGCACCGACGGCAGGCCGAGGACCGCAAGGAGCTCGATCACAGCTGGTTCGCAGTCCTCGCTCGCCCGCTGGACGAGGCCGTCGAGGCGGGTGGCGGCGAGCCGGGCGAGGCCGTCGGACCGATGATGGTCGGTGACCACGCCGATGATCCGGCCACCGGCCCACAGGGCCGCCCCGGACATGCCCTCCCAGGGCGAGACCATCGGGTCCGGATCCCGCTCGGGTGGCCGGACAGTCACCTCGAAGGTCCCCGAGCGGCGATTCGACAGTGCCGCCACGGTGCCGGTGGCCTGGTGTGAGTCGCGGTAGACACCATGGGCGCCCGGCTGCTCGTAGGCCTTGAGCTTGAACCGCGGGAAGCCGACCGCATGAACCATGAGCTCGTTCGCCGCGTCCTCGACATGACCGAATCCGGGTGCGGTGAACGGGGACCTCGGCGGCGGATCGATGACGATCGCGGCGACGTCCGACTGCGTGTCGGCCACGACCCGCCGCGCCTGCGTGCACCACTCCCCCGGCCGGTCGGCATCGAACCGGACGCGGACGGACTCGGCCCCGGCCACGACATGCGCGGCGGTCAGCACCGCGGATGCGCCGACCCGATAGCCCGACCCCCGCCGCGCCGCGCCGCCGGGCAGGGCGACGAGCACCTCCGCGATCTGGCGCGGATCGATGCCGATCGCATGGTCGGTGGACTCGGCGGACACGAGACGAACTCCTCGCAACGGGACGGCCCGCAACCTACCGGCTACACCCGGTCAGGGAGAACGAGTCTGCGCAGTCGGCACACGCTTCGCCTCCCGCATCGGCACCGGCTCTTGACCTGCACTGCGCTTCAGCTTTTACGGTCGCCTCATGAGTTTGACCGAGGACGAGCACAGCAACCCCGCCGGACACATCACGCCACAGGACGTTGCCGACGCGCCGGCACCAGGCGGGACGACACCGCCACGACGCACCTTCGACGAGGCGTACCTGACCCACACCGCGCCATGGGTGATCGGCGAACCGCAACCGGCGATCGTCACCCTGGAGAGCAGCGGAGGAATCCGCGGACGGGTGCTCGATCCCGGCTGCGGCACCGGCGAGCACACCATCCACCTCACTCGGCTCGGCTACGACGTCGTCGGGATCGACTCCTCGGAACACGCGATCGAACAGGCCCGCGCCAACGCCGTCCAGCACGGCGTCACCGCCCGCTTCGAGGTCGCCGACGCGCTCGCGCTGGTCCCTGAGCAGGCCTACGACACGGTCGTCGACAGCGCGTTGTTCCACATCTTCGGCCCTGAGGAACGCGCCCGATACGTGCGCAGTCTGCACCGCGCCTGCCGCCCGGACGCGCGAGTGCACGTCCTCGCGTTGTCCGACACCGGTCCGGGCTTCGGACCTCAGATCAGCGACACGGTGATCCGGGAGGCGTTCGGGGACGGATGGGTCGTGGAAGACCTGCAACCCAGCACGTACCGCGGCGTCATCGTCCACGACACCCACGCCGCCGCCCTCGACCGTCCCGTCGGCGACGTGGTCGACCTCCCCGCGTGGCTCGCCCGAGCGCGCCGGATCTGACGAGGCAGGTCGATCGGGGCAAGGTCATCCGCTGACAGACGGATGTGCGCCTCGATCGACCACGTCGGACAATCACCCCTGATCACTTGAGGCGCGGGCACAATTCAGCCATCTTCCGAGCGGATGGTCGCGTCGGTCCCACGAGCCGTCAGCTCACGGCAAGGGCGACTCCCTCGCCGCTGGCTGTCGAGTATAGCGATCGGTATACTCCACCAGTGGTGCCCAGAGAGTGGCAGGTCTACGTCGTGAACGAGGTACGTGACTGGATTGACTCCCTTGACGCCACAACACATGCCAGGGTCGTGCAGGCGATCGACACCTTGTCCGACGTCGGCCCCGGCTTGGGCCGGCCGCTGGTCGACACGGTCCACGGGTCATCAGTTGCCAACCTCAAGGAGTTGCGGCCGGCAGTGTTCGGATCTTGTTCGCCTTCGACCCATGGCGGGCCAGCATCCTGCTTGTCGCCGGCGACAAGTCCGGCCGTTGGAAGGAGTGGTACGGCGAAGCGATCCCGCTCGCCGAACAGCGCTACGAGCGTTACCTCAAGGAGCGAGTCCAGGAGGAGGAAGAACGACGGTGACCGGCTACACAGCCTGGAACGAGATCCGCGCCGAGCACGTCGCCCGGGCGGGCGGGGAGGCCGCGGTCGAAGCGGGAAAGCGCGAGATGCTGGCCGAAGTGATCGGGCACCGCCTCGCTGAGGTGCGCCGCTCCCGGGGCTTGACGCAGCAGCAAGTCGCTGACCGCATGGGCGTGAGCAAGGGTCGGATATCGCAGATCGAACGCGGCAAGGTCTCCGGACAGGACGTTGTGGCACGCTATGCCACCGCGCTGGGTGGCCGGCTTCACCAGGCGATCTACTTCGATGACGGAGACATCACCGCCATCGCCTAGCTGGACGCGCTGGAGCCGGCTCAGCGGGTGAGCGCGGCGGCCCAGTCGTCGAACCACTGCCGGGGGCGCAGCCCGGAGACCCGCTGGCCGCCGGCGATCCAAGTGGGTGTGCCGACGACGGCGTTCTGGTGGGCGAGGACCTCCGACCGGGTCAGCGCGTCGTTCGCCTCCGTCGAAGCCAATGCGGCGCGAAGCGCATCCGCGTCGCCTCCGGCCTCTTCGGCCAGACCGACGAGAAGGTCGAGGGACTCGATGTCCAGGCCGTCGGCGAAGTACGCGGCGAACACCGCCGAGGCGAACCGTTCGCCTACCTCGGGGTTGGTCGTGTCGAGCCATTCGAACGCGGCCAGCGCAGGACGTGAGTACGGGATGCGGTCCGTCCACCGCAGTGGGAGGCCTGCGGCCTCGGCCTCACGGGCGAGGAACTCGTAGGACGGGCCCGAGCGCGGTCCGGCCGGAGTGCCACCGGGGCCGATCTCGGGGTGGATCTGCAGCGCGTGCTCGACCACACGGAGCCCGTGCTCACGAAGGATCCGGTTGCGGTCCTGGGCGATGTAGCAATACGGGCAGATGACGTCGAACCAGTGCTCGACGGGCATTCGTTCTCCTCACGAGAGGCAGATTCAATACAGTCGTCATGTGTAACGGAATCTGCACTCGTGTTAGTCCCGTACGGCGCAGGCCGACCTGCCCCGGAGTCAGCCCAGCATCGCTCGCAACCACGCGGCCGTCGATGCGAGCATGGCGGGGCTGTCGAACTCCGCGTCCTCGTGCCCGGCGCCGGCCAGGAGCTCGAAGCGGCACCGTGCGCCGGCACGGCCGAGCGCGTTGTGCAGCGACAGGCCCTCCGACGGAGGCACGATCCGGTCGCGGTCGCCGTGGGCGATCAGGAACGGCGGAGCCTGCGGCGATACCCGTGAGAGCAGGCTGAGTCCCCGCGCCCGTTCGGCCAGCTCCGCGGGATCGGTCGTGCCCAGCAGGTCCGCCTCGAAGCGGAACGGCAGGATGCGCGCCTCCAGCTCGCTGCGCGACGCCGACGCCTCCAGATCCGCTTGGCCGAACCAGTGCACCACCGCTTGCACCGCGCTGGACTGTTCGACGTTTCCGCCGACCTCGCCCTCCAGCGCGCTGTCACCCTCCGACAGAGCCAGCAGCGACCCCAGATATGCCCCCGCGGAAGCACCCCAGACGCCGAGCCGCTCGGTGGCCAGCCCGAGGCGCGTCCCGTGGGTGCGCAGCCATCGGACGGCCCCCTTGAGGTCGTGCAGTTGCTGCGGGAACACCGCTCGTGGTGCCAGGCGGTAGTCGATCGAGACAACGGTCACGCCGTGGGCGGCCAGCGGGGCCAGCCGCTTGTCACCGTCAGCGCCTTTGTCGCCCCTGGTCCACCCGCCGCCGTGCACGTACACGACGACCGGCGCGCCCGGCTCGGCAGGACGGTAGATATCGAGACACAGCTCTGCCCCATCGACGGTCGCGTAGGCCAGGTCCCGCTCGATCGTGACCGCGCTCGCTCCACTGCTCATGCCGAATCCACCCGCCGCGACACGTCGGAATGGTAGAACGTGGCGAACGCCGTGACCGGCTCACAAGTGGTGCGATCACCACCAGTGACTTTCATCGCCGACGTGCCCCTGATTCCGTTACAAGCAATGACTGTAATTCAAAACGTAACAGCCATTCCCTGTAACGACTCGGATATAGTCCGGCCATTGGCACCGTCCACGAGGTGGTTTCATGGTCCGAGCGCGCGCAGCGTCGAACGAGCACGCCGACTCCGGCTCCGACGGGCCCCGTACCGGCGGCCGGCCACGCGACGCCGCGCTCGACGAGGCGATCATCCAGGCCACTCGTGACCGCCTCGTCCGCGACGGCTACTCGCAAATGACCATCGGCGACATCGCGGCCGACGCCAACGTCAGCCGCCCCACGCTCTACCGGCGGTGGAGCACCAAGTTCGAACTGGTCGTCGACGCGCTGGACTACGGCTTCCGCCAGGAGCGCGACACATACGCTCTCGATCTGAGCCGGATGGAGCCACGGGAAGCCCTCGTCGAGGCCGTCCGCCGACTCGATCCCGCGTACTTCAACCCGAACGCCATGGTGCTCATGGGCAATTTCGCCAGCGAGGCGATCCACACCCCGGAACTGCTCGAGATCCTGCGCAGGCAGGCCGTCGAACCACGCGTCATGCTCGTCGAGAACGTGCTGTCGCAACTCCAGGAACGCGGCGCCGTCCATGATGAGATCGACAAGCACACCATCGCCACGATGTGCTTCGGCGGCTATTTCGGCGCCTTCTATCGCGGCGAGAATACGAAAGAGATGCCCGAGACGGTTGTCGCCACGCTCTGGCCGTTGATCGCAAAGAAGACCGCTGCCGAACGGCGAAGAAGCGCCACGGACAAACGCACACGGTGATCTCTCAGGCGGGAGGGTCGGGATGGATGTTCACGAGGCGCTGTACACCACGCGGATGATGCGCCGCCTGCACCCCGATCCGATTCCGTTGGAGACCCAGGCCCGGATCCTCGATGCCGCGATCCGGGCGCCCAACGGCGGCAACACCCAGCGCTGGCACTTCCTCGCCGTCGACGATCCGGCCACGAAAGCCGAGCTCGCGGCCATCTACCGCAGCTCCCGAGCCCGTGAGTACGCCGACATCGCCGCCGGTGAGCTCGCGCAGCCGCTGCACGACCCGGAAGCGCATGCCGAGACCATGCGCCGGATCACGGCATCCGGGGATTACTTCACCGACCACTTCGCCGAGATTCCCCTGCTGCTGTTCGTGTTCGCGATCGACGACCACGGCGGCGCGAACATCTACCCCGCCATCTGGAGCGCCCTGCTCGCCGCACGCGCGGAAGGCGTCGGCGGCACCATCACCACCGTGCTGCGCTACGAGGCAGAACGAGTGATGCAGTTGCTCGAGGTGCCCACCGAGGCGGGCTGGCGAATGACCGCGATGCTCGCGCTCGGCTACCCGCGTGGACGCTGGGGAGTGGCCGCGAACCGGCGCCCCGTGCAGGAGGTCAGCAGCCGGAACCGCTGGGGTCAGGACTTCGGCGTCGCCGTCCCTTTCCCGCTCTGGCCCGGCGAATCGTCCGCCTGAGGTCGGCCTCCTTGCCACCGTTCGCTTCCGCTGGTTGTCACGATCGCTACCTCTTGAAGACGACCCGTCCGCCGACGACGGTCCGGACCACCTCGATGTCCTTGATCCGTTCGACGTCGACCGACAGGTAGTCGTCGGAGAGCACGGCCAGGTCGGCAAGCTTGCCGGGCGAGATCGTGCCCTTGATCGTTTCGTCGCGTGTGGCGAATGCCCCCGAGGCGGTGTAGGCGCGCAACGCTTCCTCGCGGGTCACCGCCTCGCCGGCGCCGTAGGTCACACCGCGGATGTCCTTGCGGGTGACCGCGAGATAGAGGTTGGTGAAGGGGTTCAGGTCGTTCGTCGGGTAGTCCGTGCCCATCGAGACGTTGTCGATGCCCAGGACGTCGATCGCGGTGCGCATCGGGACGGCGCGGCTGGTCGTCTCGGTCCCGAGGAACTTCTCGATCGTCGCGGCCTTGTTCCACAGGAAGGCCGGCTGCAGCTCCAGGCGCGCGCCGAGCGCTCGGGCGCGCTCGAGCTGCTCCCGCCGCGCGAGGCTGCCGTGGATCAGCGCGTATCTCCTGCCCACGAGCGAACGGACCCGGTCCGCGGCCTCGAAAGCGTCGAGAACGTAGTCGACGGCGCGGTCGCCGACGCAGTGCACGCCGAGCCGCCAGTCGTACTCCTGAGCGGTCACCACCAGATCGGTGAGATGCTCGCGCGACAACGTGGCCGTCCCATGATGGTGCGGACAGTCGGGATAGGCCTCACGCATCAGCGCGGAGCGCAGGCTCATGCCGCCGTCGACGACCAGCTTGATGCCGACGAGCTTCATCCACTCGTCGCCGAACCAGGACGACACCCCGCTTCCGGAGATGGTCTTCGCCCACTCGTCGATCGTCACCAACGGCTCGGGGATCCACATCACGCCCATCCGCGCGGTCAGCCGACCCGCGAGCATCAACCGCTGGACCGCCCGGATGCCGGACGAGGAGAGCCACGGCTCCAGAACGCTCGTGATGCCGAACTTGTTCGCGTGAGCGAGACCGGTGACGAACTGGTGTTCCAGCTGCTCGACCGACCAGCCTGGCATGCAGTCCGTGATCAGGTCGAGCGCGCGTTCATAGAGCACGCCCGTGGGCCGGCCGGCCTCGTCACGGCCGATGGTCCCCGCCTCGGGATCGGGCGTGCCGTCGTCGATGCCGGCGAGCTCGAAAGCCGATGAGTTGGCCATGGCGACGTGCCCCACGGTCGGGAGGTAGACCGGGTTGTGGGGTGCGGCCCTGTCCAGCTCCGCGCGCGTCAGATAGCGCGACTCCGTGAGCTGTGCCAGCGGGTGCCAGCCGCTTCCGGTCACCCACTCGCCCGGCTGCCGGGAATCGGCGAAGGACCGGACGGCCTCCAGCGCCTCGGCGACCGAGCGGACGCCGGCGAGGTCGACGACGAAACCGGCCTGACCTGCGCATTCGATGTGGCAATGGCTGTCGTTGAGGCCGGGTATCACGGTCGCACCGCCGAGGTCGACGACCTCCGTGTCCGGCCCGGTGAGAGTGCGCGCGAGCGTGTCGCCGCCGACTGCCATGAACCGGCCGTCCTTGATCGCGACCCCTGTGGCCGTGGGTGCGTCGGGATCGAGCGTGATGACGTGACCGTTCACGTACACCGTGTCGGCCACGACGGCGGGTGAGGATGCTGCAGAGACCATGGACCATTCCTTCGCGTCAGTCGTCGAGGTTCCGGCACCACGTCGTGCTGCTGTCGTGAGTGAACAGTGCGTGCGGGCAGTAGTGCGATCCTCTCCCGGGGTCAGAGATCGAGGACGAGCTTGCGTCCGCACGCGCGGCTCACGCAAGGCAGGAACGTCCGCCCGGACGCTCGTTCCGCCTTCGAGAGCACGACGTCCCGATGGTCGGGCTCACCCTCGAGAACGCGGGTCTCGCAGGTGCCGCAGTAGCCTTCCTCGCAATCGGACTCGATCTCCACGCCCGCGTCACGGATCGCCTGCAGCAACGTCGTGTCCGCGGCTGCCACCACAGTCGTACCGGACCGGCGCAGTTCGAGCTCGACCTCCTCGCCTGCGTCGGCGTCGGGCTGCGGGGTGGCGGCACCGAAATGCTCGCTCTCGCAGTGCACGCCCGCGCCGTCACAGATCTCGGTGACGCTGTCGATGAGGCCCGCCGGCCCGCAGCAGTAGACGACAGCGCCCGGCCCGAGCCGACCGACCATCGCCTTGAGGTCCGGCCGTGATTCCTGCGTCGTGTCGACGAACCGGACCCGATCTCCGCCGACGGCCACGAGCTCGTGGCGGAACGCCATCGTCTCCGCGCCACGGCCGCAGTAGACCGCCGCCCACTCGGCGCCGCGTGCCGCAAGAGCCCGTGCCATCGGGACGAGCGGCGTGATCCCGATGCCGCCGGCGATCAGGAGGTACTCGTCCGCGGTCTCGAGCGGGAAATGGTTGCGTACGTCGGTGACCACCAGCTCCCGGCCGACCAGCGCGGTGCCGTGGATCTCCGCCGAACCACCTCGTCCCGCGGCTTCGAGCCGCACCGCGATCTCGTAGTGCCTGCGGTCCTGAGGGTCTCCGCACAGCGAGTACTGACGGGCCAGCCCCGACGGCAGCCGGACGTCGATGTGCGCGCCGGGCTCCCAGGGCGGCAGTGGGCCGCCGTCCGGTGTGGACAGCCTGACCCCGACCACACCCTCGGCTTCCCAGGTCACTCGCGTCACGCGCAGGCTCGTCGTCGTCACCCGGTCCTCAGTAGAGATCGAAGTACTCACGCTGTTCCCAGTCGGTGACCGTGCGCTCGAAGCGCGCGATCTCGGCTCGCTTGATCGCGGCGTAGTACCCGACGAACTGCTCGCCCATCGCCCTGGTCAGGCCCGTGTCGGCTTCGAGCGAGTCGACGGCCTCCCGCAGGTTGGCGGGCAACCGCCCGGCTTCGGCGGTGTACGGGTCGTCGGCCGAGGGCGGCAGCGGTAGCGCGGCGTCGATGCCCTCCAAACCGGAGTGGAGCTGGGAGGCCATGTACAGGTACGGATTGGCCGCGGACTCGCCGATCCGGTTCTCGATGTGCGTGGTGCCGTCCTCGGCCGAGCCGACGAGCCGGATCATCGCGCCTCGGTTGTCGCGCGCCCACGCGATCCGGTCGGGGGCCATCGAGTACGGCTGGAACCGCTTGTAGCCGTTGATCGTCGGGTTCGCGAACACGCACGCCGCGCTCGCATGGGCGAGCTGACCAGCGATGAAGTGCCGGCCGACCGGCGAGATCGGCCCCTCACCGTCGCCCGGCACGAACACGTTGCGGCCGCCGTCCGCGCCCGCGCTGAGCAGGCTCTGGTGCAGGTGCCAGCCACTGGACTTGCTGTCGGTGAGCTGCGGGCGGCACATGAAAGTGGCGTGGTAGCCGCTCCGGCGCGCCACCTGCTTGATCGTGCTGCGCAGGAGCACCATGGCGTCGGCCGAGCCGAGCCCGGTGATCGGGTCGAGTGTGAGCTCGAGCTGGTTGGCGCCGTACTCCACCTCGATACTGCGCAGCTCGATCCCCATCCGGTCCAGGGCCTCGCGAACCCGCCGGGTGGCCGGCTCGACCTCGTCTCCGCGGTCTTCGCTGAGCAGTTGGTTGCCCTGGTTGATCGGCTCCACCGGCGTCGGATACGTGCACCTGCCGATGCCGTCGGCGTTCGGGAAGTGCTCGGCCCGCCGGTAGAGGTGGAACTCGATCTCGAGGCCGGTCAGGTAGCCGTACCCGGCGGCCCCGGCACGGTCGAGGGCCTTCTGCAGCACCCCACGGCTGCAGAACGGCACCTGCTCACCGTTCTGGAACCGCAGGTCGCACAGCACCCGACCGGTCCCGCCCGACCACGGGACCAGGTGGAAGGTCGTCGGGTCCGGAACCATCACGATGTCGGCAGCACCGGCCATCTCGGCGACCCCGAGCCCGCCGTCGGCGTTGAAGGCCGAGAAGACCGTGGTGCCGGACGTGTCCTTCGACAGCAGGGTCGACACGCAGCTGATGCCGCTCCGGAACACGGCGGCCAACCCGCTCGCGGGAATCGTCTTGCCGTGGAGCAACCCGTGCTGGTCCACGAAGGACACACGGATGGACCGCAGGCCCTCGTCGTCGACCCTGGCGAGGACGGCACGGGCGGCCTCCTGCTGTTCCTCGGTCCACAGGTCGAACTTCTCGATGAATCCCACGTCAATCGTCCGAGCGGTCGTAGGCGTCGGCCGACTGGGACCGGTCGGGCTCGACCTCCGACCCCGGGACGCCGGCCGGCCCCGTCACGAGCGCCTCCTGCAGCCCGGACGCCCACGGGCTGGCCTTGCGCAGGTCGGCGATCGAGCCTGCCCAGTACTGCTCCCACTCCCCCGTCGGCCCGATGCCGTCGAGCGGGATCGGGCCACGGCTCTCGACGTCCGCGGTGTCCATGAGCAGCGTCTCGGGGCTGCCGCCGTCGGCGACGGTGTCGATCGCCTGCAGGGCCATGCGCCGGTAGGTCACGATCGCCCGGTCGGACCGGCTGAGGTTCTCCCGGCTGCGGTCGTAGATGTAGCCCTGCCCCTCGACGGCCATCTGGTCGTGAACGTTGATGTCCCGACCGAGGCCGGTATAGGTCTGCGTGCGCTGTTCCTCGTAGTCGAACTGGTACTTGTTCGCGCGGTTCCGCACCGGCTTGTAGTCGGGCAGGGTGATGCCCTCGATGCGCTGGGCCCGCATGGTCGCCTTGTCCACCGGCTCGTCGAGGCTGGTGAACATCGCGTACCAGTAGCAGGACACGTCGTCGATCGGCACGTGCCACTGGGTGATCGCCATCGCCCCGCTCAGCGGGATCGTGATGCCGTGCGGGAAGACCTGGTGCGTGATCCGCACGTGGGTTGACGAGCCGTCGAGGCCCTCCTTGTCGAGCTTGCGCAACGCCACGATCCGCTGGCCGTACTCGGTACGCGCGTTGAGGATCTCCGGCCTGCCGTATTCACGGAGGATCTTGGTCATCGGCAGGTCGGTACCGAGCGAGGCTCCCCGGAACTGCTTGCCGTAGCTGTCGCCGGTGTCCTCGTCCTCTTCGAATCGGTGCAGATAGGAGGCGTGGGCGGGGTCGATACCGACTTCCAGCGCCTGCAGCCAGTTGCAGTCGAGGTAGCCCTTGAACGCGAAGGTGTACTCCTCCGGCGCGATGAAGCAGTCGAGCGAGGGCAGGTTCGGCGGCGTGCCCTCGCCCAGGTAGGCCCACACGATCCCGTTGCACTCCCGCACCGGGTACGAGCGGATCCGTACCTTGCTCCTGAGCCTGCTGTCCTCCGGCTCGGCGGGCGTGTCCAGGCAGGAACCGCCTCCGTCGAAGAGCCAGCCATGGAAGTAGCAGCGAAGGCCGCCGTCCTCCAGCCGCCCCAGCGACAGGTCGGCACCGCGATGCGCGCACCGGCGGTCGATGAGGCCCGTCGTGCCGTCGTCGTTGCGGAACAGCACGAGGTCCTCGCCCAGCACCCGGACCGGCACGACCGGACGCTCCGTCTCCAACTCCTCCGACAGCGCCACCGGCTGCCAGTACAGGCGCATCCAGTCACCGCCGGGCGTGCCGGGCCCGGTCTCGGTGAGCTTCTGGTTGTCCTCCGCGCGCATGACGACGCTCCCTAGAGCCCACGCGTGTTCAATTAACGAACACTCAGTCCTAATATGGTCAACTTAAGCGGCGGGACTCGCTCGGCGCAAGGCTTCACGGGCCCATGCTGCTATCTTTTGGTACAAGGTGTGCGTTAATCGAACGGAGTGCGAGTGGCCAAGCTCAACGCGCGGGACGAAGCCCGGCGGTCGGCCCGCGAGATCGACGGCAACAACCGCGCGGACTATTCCGAAGCCCTCGAACGCGGGCTGCTCGTCCTGACCGCGTTCGACCACTCCGAGGAACGGCTGACCCAGGCCCAGCTGGCCCGGAAGCTCGAACTCCCGCGGGCGACCGTGCGCCGGGCCCTCCTCACACTGACCCACCTGGGCTACGTGATCCCCGACGACAGGTCCTACCGACTGGGCCCCAAGGTCCTCACGCTCGCCACGGCGTACCTGACCACGAACCCCGTGAGCCACGTGCTGCAGCCGGTGTGCGACAGCCTCGCCGAGAAGTTCCAAGCGTCGTGCACCACCGCGGTGCTCGACGGCCCTTCGGCCGTGATGATCGTGCGGGCGTTGCCGCGACACACCCTGCCCATCGGCCAGGGGATCGGCTTCCAGGTGCCTGCCGCCCGCTCGGCGTTGGGCATGGTGCTGCTGAGCGGCCTCGACGAGGACCGCCGCCACCGGCACCTGGTCACGCATGCAGGTCTCGACGAGGAGGCGGTGGGCGCGCTGGAGACGAAGATCGCGGAGGTGGCGACGACAGGCCATGCATATGTGGCCCACGACGTGGAGGCGGGCTTCCACTCCACCGCGGTACCGCTGCGCCGCTGGGACGGCACGGTGATCGCGGCACTGAACGTCGGCACCAACGTGGAGCGGATCTCGGAAGTGGAGATGCACGAGCGTGTCCTGCCCGTGCTGCGGGAGACCGCCGACAGGCTCAGGTCCGAGCTCGTGTAGCCGCCCGGCCCAGTGGTGGCGCTGCCGGGAGCAATCCGGATGACGAGTAGGCAATGACAACCGCGAGTGCGCTGCGCAATTGCCCTAGCCGACCCAGCCCGCCAGATCCGAATGCTGCCCGCATCTCGAGGGGCCAGTTCCCTTCGCAACATGCGGCGCCTGCGTTGGCACCATTCAGGAGCGGGGCAGCCATCTACTGCTGGTCAGGCGGGGTGATGTCGTAGGAGATGCGTCCCGCGGGCAGGTAGAACAGGGCGATCACCGCTCCACCCTTGACCTCGGGATAGTGGTGGCTTCCTGGATCGGGGGCCGTCCATCCCGCCCCCTGCCAGCCGCGCGGCCCGCCCAGAAGGGCATCAGGATCCAGCGGCACCACCATGTTGAGTTCGCCGTAGGGGTGCTGGTGGTATTGCCCACGGTAGACAGGAACGCTGTTCATGTAGACCGCGGTGATGCTGAAGTAGCTCAGCCGCTCGCTCGGCTCGGCGATGCGGCCGCGCCGGTAGTTGGGGCCGTCCACCTCGATGTTCGCGGCCCAACCGTCGGCGACGCCGCCTCTGATGATGCGGGCGAGGTCGTCCCACACCTCCGTGCCAGGGCCGCGGTTCTCGTTCAGCCAGACTTCCAACTCCTCACCCGCCGTGCGGTTCTTGATCTCGGTAAGGAACGGAATGCTGCGCTCTATCAGACTCTGCGTGCTGTCCATGATGACGTCCCGATGATGGCGATGCGGTGGGGGACATCGAAAGTGACATCCACCCGCTGACTGGTTCGAGATACAGGGATCAGCTGCTCTCGTTGCCCCACAATGGGCGTGGAATCGTGACCCCGAAGGGCCGGTTCCAGCTGTTGCGGCCGGCCACCTCGTGTACCGGCCGCCGATTGGCGGCGACACCCCAGCGACCGAGCGGATACCCGAGCGCGAGCATGGCGTTCATCGTCCATCCCTCCCCGCTGGGCACATCGAGGATCTCCGCCACCCTGGCCGCCTCGTACCGGAGCAGGGTTGTGATCACACCGCCGACGCCCTCTGCCCGGGCGGCGAGCAGAGCGCTCCAGATCGCCGGGAAGATGTTCGCGCCGCCGTGGTCGTCGATCGAGAAGACGAACAGGAGGAGAGGGATCTCGGCGAAGTGCTCGGCGAAGTAGTCGCCCGACTGCTTGATCTTCCGCATCGTCGCCGCGTGTTCCTCGGCGTCGTGGATCGGCTTGCCGAGCGCTCCTGCCGTGAAGTCGGCGTACTCCTGACGGCGGCACTTCTTGTAGAGCTCGGCGAGCTCACTCTTGATCGCGGGGTCGTCGACGGCGATGAAGTGCCACCGTTGGGTGTTGCCTCCGTTGGGCGCCCGAATCGCGGCGTCGAGGATGCGGGATTGAGTCTCGATCGGGATGGGATCCTTCTGCATGCGCCGCATCATCCTGGTCGTGTACAGGGCTTCGTAGACGTCCACTCGGTCTCTCCGGGGGCTGGACCAGCTGAGCAACTGACGAAAGGGCGACGGTCCGTTGCGTCAGCAGCGACATCCGTCGAGAAGCGTCAATGCTTCAGATCCCTGGGCACCAACCCGCGCTCCGCACAGAAAGCGGCATACGCGGCTTCCTTGGACCGCTGATCATCGACGTGGATCACCCCACCATGCGCATCGAGGTACTCCACCCGCGGGCCGGCAACCATGAAGAGGATCTCTGCGCCGGCGTCGGGGCACGCCAGAACCTCGTCTTCCGCACCATCAGCTTCGTGCAGGTACGTACCGGGCTCCAGCCACGGCGAACCGTCGGTGTAGCGACACCTACCGCTCAGCACAACACCTTGCACCTCGCCGGAATGCCGGTGCTTCGGGACGCGGCATCCGGGGTCGATCCGGACGATGCTCGCCCACCCGCTGCCTCCGCCGGCGAATCGCAAGGGCTTCGCTGCGACACCATCGATGACCGGGATCCACGGCATCGCACTCGGATCGACCGAGTAGACATCCTTGCTCATATCAGCCTTTCGTTCTCGCGCCGCATGTCGTCGCCGCGCTCTTCGGACATCTCTCGTGCCGAGTCCAACCGACTCAACGCCCGCAGAAGGTCTCGATCCTCGACGACGCAGTTGTCCAGCTCGATGTACTCCACCCGGTACACCCAACCGCCGCCACGATCGCCGGGCACTGCTTCCACATGGAGCGTGTAGGGAATCAGGGTCGGATCATTGTTTCCTGGATTTTCGCATGGGGCCATATCGCAGCTCCCGCTCACACCCTTCGTCGCGCGCTCACGCACCGGCCGACCGACTTCTGTCGAGACCGACGTGCTCGACCCCGGTCTTCCGAAGGTGCTCCGTCCCCTCGATCCAGTCGGAATCGACAGGCAACACGACCCCGCCCGAGCGCTGGGCATAGGACCCAGGATCGTCCACACCCGGCGGAGTCGATCCGCTCTCGCGGAGCGCACGTGCGGCGGCGGCGAGTCGACGGCGGGCCCGGATGACCACCACGTCAGCACTACCCAGGTGCTCCCGTGTCCGGTCGTAGACCGGCCCCATGCTCTCGGTGATCGCCTGATCCTCAACCGTGATGCCGTCGATTCCGGTGAAGCTGTCACCTCGACGCTTCTTGGCGCGGTCCATGAAGTAGTCGTTCTCGAGGTTCTGCCGCAATCTGAACCGGCCGTAACTGCCCGATGCCCTGGGCAGCAGCTTTACTGTCTCGTTCTCACGTTCCGTGATCCCCAACTCCTGTTCAGCGGGTGCCAACTCGGACCGGTATCCGAATTGGAAGAACAGCGTATGGGAGTCATCCATCGGCACCCAGGCGCGCACCGGCCCGGGGATGCCGAGTACCCCGGTGGGGACCATGGTGAAGAACGGGAACAAGAAGTGGCCGATCCGCCAGTACAGCTCGTCGAGCGATTCCGTCGGACGGTACGCCCCGAAGGTAACCCCGAAGCGAGTGTCACGGAGCTTGTACTTGGGCGCCCGATCAGCGATCGCGTACCGCAGGAACGTCTCCGGTGGCGCGTCTTCAGGACGCGCGTGCCCGGTGTGCAGGAAGCCGAAGTGGCTCGTGTCGAGGTCGCCCTCGATGGCCTGCAGCCAATTGCATTCGCGTTGCAGAGCCCAACTGCTCTGCTTGTCGGCCGGGGTGTCGAACTGCTCGAAGTCAGGCAGCGGCGGAGCCGCGTCGCGCGGCCCCATGTAGGTCCACACAACACCGCCCGCTTCGACACAGCGGTAGGCGTTCGCCCGGATCTTCCTCGCGAAGTCGCTACCCCGCGGTTCGTTCGGCATGTCCACGCAGGCACCGGCAACATCGAACTTCCACCCGTGGTAGACGCAGCGGATCCCGTTGCCCTCACATCGCCCGAGGTAGAGCGAGGCCCCACGATGAGGGCAGTTCTCCGGCAGGATGCCCACGCGCCCGCTCGAGTCACGGAACGCGATGAGGTCCTCCCCCAGCAGTCGCACCCGCACCGGGTCCGCGTCCTCGCCACGGATCTCGGAGGACAGCAGCGCAGGCACCCAGTACTGCCTCATGAGGTCACCCATGGGCGTGCCGGGCCCCACCTCGGTCAGAAGCCTGTTGTTCTCCGGGCTCAACATGTTCGCTCCCTTGGCCGTCCGACGCGCGATCTCGGGGGGCGGCGTCCCACCCGGCAAGATTGCCGGCAATATTGAAGGTTATCCTGCAACGCGGTGTCAAGCGGTGGCCGTGGCCGGCAGGCGGTCATGGCCGCCACGACGAGCGCTGAGCGAGCCCTCCGGACCGCCGACCCTCGTCGACCCCGGACGACCGCCGGAGGCATTCGAGTGGAGACACCGGATGCAAGGCTCGACCGTCGATCCGGGATTTCATTGCTGCACGTCAGGATGGGGACCGATTACCTCGACCGCCGGCAGCCGACCAACTGTCCTCTACGATGTTTCAGGTTCGAACCATGATTATCCGACTGTCGGCCCCGCAACCGAGTGGAGTGAGCTGTGTCGACGAATGCTGCTGCCGACGAAGCGCAGCGGAGCCCGCAGCGCACAGCGCGCGGTGCCGTGGCAAGCAGCGTAGCTGCCATGATTCGCGATGCCATCGTCAACGGCAAGCTGTTACCCGGCGAACAGGTCCGTCAACAGGAGTGGGCCGAGAAGGCAAGAGTAAGCCGGCCTCCGATACGGGAGGCACTGGAAGTGCTCGCGTTCGAGGGACTGCTGGAGCACTCCCCTCACCGAGGCTATTTCGTTGCACGGATCAGCCTCCACGAGATGCATCAGCTCTACTTGATGCGCATGCTCCTGGAAAGAGCCACGGCGGAGAGCGTGGTGTGGCCGTCGCACACGCAGATGGCGGAGCTGTCCGAGCTGGCAGCCAAGGCGGGAGCGGCGAAGGAGAGACACGACCACGCGGCTCACAGGGAGTTCGTCGAGCAGTTCCTCATAGCGGTGCACCGCCTCTCCTCCAATCAGCTCATCGTGCAGGCCGTGATCGACCTCTGGGCTCGGACGTCCGCATATCGGACGCTTGCCTTCGGTGCCGTGGAGCACGGCCGGATAGGAGATGGCACCCTGGATGCCATCTTGAAGGCGCTCTACGAGAACGACCGGAACGCGCTGTGCGAGGAGCTGCTGCGCCCGACCATCGACACTCACGACTACATCGGGCGGGCAATGCTGTAGTTCGCCGGCGGGAGCCTCCTCGTCCGCTGTCAGTGCGCGCGCCTGCCGAACTTGCCCGCCACCGCATAACTGGTGTCGGTCACCCTCCCCGTCTCCATCAGCTGCTTCAGCCTGTTCAGGTTCGCGGCCACTTCCTTGTCAGGAAATTTCCCGATCACGGCGAGCATCGCACGCCCTGGTCCACCGAGGGGCGCCTTCATCACTTCGCGGACCTCTGTCTCGCCGGCCTGCGATCCCGGAGCGAAGTAGATCTCCCAGCGGGTCGTCAGCAGGGGAAGACCGACAGTCTCGTATCGAATCAACTCGTTGGTGCGCTCCTCGGTCACCCGTACCGTCCAGGCGAGCCGAACACCGAGGGGGCCTTGTATCGTCCACCGAGAATCTGTCGGATCCACCTGCTCGACGGCCATGACGTCCCCCAGGAAACGAGGCAGGTTCCGGAAATCCCGGTAGAACCCGAAGACCTCCTCCCGTGGCTTCCCGATCATCACGCTCGCCTCGATCATCTTCTCCTTCGCCGCCATGGATCATCCCTCTCTGGACAGAGCCCACCGCACCGCCGGGAATGGCGTCATCTGCAGACCGGAACCCCGAGTGTCCGGCGAACCCTGCCTATACCCACCGTGCCCCGGTAACAACCGCTCGGCAGCGCTTGACGGGAGGCGCGGAGGTCAAGCAACCGTCGCCAGGGACAGGTACCGGTTGATGCTGTGCAGGTAGTGGCCCTCGTCGCAGCGCTGTCGAGGGCCCCTCCCTCATCGAACTACCGGCCGAAGGAGCGGCACAATTGACGTATCAATTCGCGGGTTTCGGGAGATTGCGGCGTGTAGATCACCACATGCATGGCGGGTGGGTCGGAGAACCGGGCGCGGTGGCGCTCGAGGTGAAGATCGCCGATGGGGTGCCGGACCAGGCGCTTGGATGGGGTGGATCCGATGACGTCGTGCCTGTCCCAGGCGGCGCGGAACTCGGGACTGACTTCGACGAGCTTCTGTGCAAGATCAGCAAGCGGTGGATCGGCGAGGCGGGGTCCGGCGTCGGCCCGGAACTCGGCAAGGAAATGCTGAGCCGCGATTTCCCAGTCGGGCAGCAGCTCACGCACAGAGGGATCAGTGAAGATGAGCCACAGCAGGTTCCGCTCTTCTTCGGCAACAGTCGCCACGTTCGGGTACAGCGCCGCAAACGCGGTGGTCCAGTGGAGGATCTGCCAGTCCGCGTCGATCACGTAGGCCGGCAGGTCCGTCAGGTGGTCCAGCAGCCGTAGCACCGGCTCTGGTGACGTCTGCGCGATCACGTCCTCCGCAGGTTGAGCGGCCAAGTATCCGGCCAACGACAGCAGATAGGCACGTTCGACAGCTGAGAGGCGCAAGGCGGTCGCGATCGCGTCGAGCACGTGGCGAGACGGCTGGCGGCCCCGACCCTGTTCCAGCCAGGCGTACCAGGTGACGCTGACCCCCGACAGGACCGCGACCTCCTCTCGCCGCAGTCCCATGCTTTTCCCCCCGACAGGGCCCAGGCCCAGCTCGGCACGGACCAACCGCCGGCGCCGCGCCTTGAGGAAGTCGCCGAGCTGTCGACGTCGAGCGTCGGCGCTCACGCCGCCTCTGCCGGTAGGTGTGGGACCTCTCTCCCACGTGCGGTTGCAGTCGACAGCGAGGTGATGATTCTTGTGAAGCACGACGCCCACTCGATCGGCATGCCCGGCCCCGACTCCGCGAGAAGGCCGGCACCTTCCTGACTCAGCAAGCTCGCTGCCCTCACCCCTCTCGTGATCGACCCTGAAGGATTGATCGTTACCCCGATTGCCGACAATATTGAAGGCACCCTTCGGCGTCAGTGTCAAGGCAATGACCTGGGCCGACGTCGGTGCGATTGCGCGCTTCGCCAGCCAATGGGGTAATTTGCGCAGAAACCGGATTCCTCGATGACAGGCGCGATGGCGCGTTGCCGGTGGCCGGCCGGGCTCCCTGCGCAGTGGTCGACGCATAGGGCCCCGCTCGACGGACCCCGACAGGCGGCTCGACACAGGTCGAGTGGGGTGCCCCACGTCACAGTCGCCAAGCCGACCAGAAGCGCGCCGAACCAGCAGGGGCCGGCCGAAGTGAGCGTGGTCGGGCTGATTTCGGAAGCACCAGAGGTAAAGGCGACCCTCTGCTCACTTCTCCGTTTCTCAAGGTTCCGACGATCCCGCCTCGGCGGTAAGTCGCAGCGACAAGATGTACGCCTCATAGCGTCAGATTTTGTTTGTCGTACCTGGTTTTGCCGCCTCCCGATATCCTGCCCCTGTATCCTGTAGCGGTGGGTTTCCGGCGGAGAGCGGAGTGAGCTGTGTCGACGAACGCTGCGACCGGCGACGTGGAGCACAGCCCGGATCGTGCGATGCGACGCATGACGTCCAACAGGGTGGCCGCCATGATTCGCGATGCGATCGCCAAGGGCGAGCTGTTGCCGGGCGAGCAGGTTCGCCAACAGGAGTGGGCCGAAAAGGCACAGGTGAGTCGCCCGCCGATCCGGGAGGCCCTGGAGGTGCTCACATCCGAAGGACTTTTGGAGCACTCTCTCAACAGAGGCTATTTCGTGGCAAGGATCAGTCTCCATGAAATGCGTCAGCTGTACTTGATGCGGAGACTACTGGAAAAAGAGACTGCAGCAACCGCCGTTTGGCCGTCGGACGCGAAGATAGCGGAACTCTCCGAACTGCTGGACAGAGCAAGAGCTGCTGACGCAAGGGCGGATCGCGCCGAGCACATGAAGCTGATAGAACAGTTTCTCTTGGCGGTCCACCGCCTCTCGCCCGATCAGCTCGTGGTGCAGGCCGTCGTCGATCTTTGGGCACGAACCTCCGCATATCGTGCACTCTCCTTCACGGCCGTGAAGATCAGTCAGATCGACGATAACATTTGCATGGGCGTTCTGAAGGCACTGCGGGAGAATGACCGAACCGCTCTCTGCGAACAGCTGCTACGACCGACCGTCACCGTCTACGAGTATATTGAGCGATCCATCCGTTAGATCAGAGCCTCGGGGTAGGTGGCGCGGATCAGGTCCGCCGCGCGCTCCGCGATTGCGTACACCGTTGCGTTGGTGTTGGCGGAGGGAACGGACGGGATGATCGAACCGTCGGCGACACGCAGTCCATCGACGCCGTGCACACGCAACTCGTTGTCGACCACGGCCATCGGGTCGACGCCGATTCGGCACGTGCCCACGGGATGACAGTAGGACGCCAGCGTGGAGCGCACGTAGGCCCGCAGGCCCTCGTCGTCGTCGACATCGGGTCCGGGACTCACCTCTGCACCCCGCCACATGTCGAGTGCGGACGCCTGCCCGATCTGACGACCCAGGCGCAGACCGGCGACCATCGTGTCGAGATCGTGGTCGTCGCCGAAGTAGTTCGGGTCCAGCAACGGCGGGGTGCTCGGCGTGGTGTCGGCGAGCCGCAGGGTCCCGCGGCTGCGTGGGGTGATGACGGATACCGAGATCGTGTAACCCTGCTCGGGAGCCGCGGCGTACGGGATGTGCCCCGGTCCGTCGACGAAGATGATCTGCAGGTCGGGCGCGTCGATGCCGGGCCGGCTGCGCAGCAGCCCCAGGGCCTCTGCGTGGTTGTTGCGCCCGGCGGGCACCGGCCGCCGAGCGCTGTAGACGAGGTTCGAGATCGGGTGGTCGTGAAGGTTCGCTCCCACCCCCGGCAGATCGAGCACGACATCGATGCCGACGTCGCGCAGGTGCGCCAGCGGACCGATACCGGACAGCATCAGTAACTGCGCGGACCCGATCGTCCCGGCGGCGAGGATGACCTCGTCGGCGCACCCGGCCGAGATCAGCCTCCCGGCGCTGTACTCGACGCCGATGCAGCGCCCGTCCTCGATCCGCAGCCGGTGGACCGTCGCTCTGGTGACGATGTCGAGGTTGGGCCGGTCCGCCGCAGAGGCGAGATAGGCGTCCGCCGCACTCTGCCGCTTCCCGTCGACGATGTTGAGGTCCGTCCAACCGAATCCCTCCTCGACGCCGCTGCTGACGTCGCTCACCAGAGGGTGTCCTGCTTCGCCCGCGGCGGCGAGGCAGGCGGCCAGCACCGGATTCGGCCGGCTCGCGGGCCCGACGGTCAGCGGGCCGCCGACCCCGCGAAACATCGGATCGCGGCCCTGGGCGTTCTCGCTGCGCTGGAAGTACGGGAGGAGGTCTGCGAAACGCCAGTCCGTCACTCCGTCGGCCGCCCAGGCGTCATAACTGCTGCGATGCCCGCGGGCGAAGACCATCCCGTTGATCGACGACGATCCGCCGAGCCCGCGGCCCCGAGCCAGAAGCGTCGCCGTTCCGGAGGCGGCCTGTTTCGTGGTGAAGTCGCCCCAGCACGCCGAACTCTGCAGCAGATTCGGCCACGCGGCCGGTATGGGGGCGCCCTTCGGTAGCCGCGCCCCGCCCGCCTCCAGCAGAAGGACTCGCGCGTTGGTCCTCGCCGACAGCCGCGCGGCCAGCACACAGCCCGCGGTGCCCCCACCTACGACGATGAAGTCGTAGATTTTCGATTCGAATGACACGGCTCCCTCTTTCGTCGATATCCCGGCCGCAGGGTGGTGCACAGGACATTCCAGACGGCATCGCCGGCCACCGGTCGGCCTTCCAGGTTGTCAGGCCTGGTGACCCGTGTCCAATACCGGTTCCTGCACCGGCGATAAGACTCGACGATCAACGATCGACACCCTCATTCTCGGACAAACTACCCGGCGCAATTCCAGGGATCGGCCATCACCTGAGGTGATCCTCAGTGTGCGGATCGTCCAGCGGGCGCGTACTTCTCGAGCGGACCGGTCACGCTGTGCTGCCACTGACGCATGCCTCCTCTCCGCTCGTGCCCGCCCTCTGGCGACCGTTCGGCAACTGACGAGAATTCCCCGCCATACGCGTGACTGTCAAGACGGTGACGCAGCTCAGGGCCGGTGGCGGGCGCACGGACAGCAGCAACCCAACCGAACGGACGGATCGAACAACCCATATATCGATTCAGCAGCGAGCCGCCGATGTGGCCTTCCTGGTGATTTCTCGGGCCGATCGAGGCGAGATGTTCCGCCGAACAGCCCTTGCGGTCGACACAGGGGTCTCGATCGCAGACTTGCCGATGGAGAGCCACGTGGTTACCCTTGATGCAGATCTACCGTCGAAGTAGCACGAAGACGTGGGTCCGCGGCCCGTAATGTATTCACGCCGGGCTGCGTTGCCGGCGGCGAGCCGCCGAAGCGATGTGGCGAACGGGCGTTTCCTACCACTGATGAGCAATTCGTCGAACAGGTGGCCCGTCCGGTTTCCTGGCGCGACGTGAATCCGGGAGTGTTGGTCATCTATTTCATCGGCGTGGACATCGGCGGTACCTTCACCGACTGCGTACTGGTCGATCGGAGGGGCGACCAGCGCACGGCGAAGGCCTTGTCCACGAAGGACGATCCGGTCTCGGGTGTGATGGCGGCGCTCGAGCGACTGGCCGAGGCCACGGGCGTCGATCTACCGACTCTCCTGGCTCGGACGAGCCGGTTCGGGCACGGCACGACCATCGGCACCAACGCGGTGCTCGAGCGGCAGGGCGCGCGGGTCGGGTTGGTCGCGACGGCCGGTCACAGCGATGCGTTGACGATGATGCGCGGCTCGGGACGGGTCGCAGGCCGTTCCGTCGAAGAGGTCTTCTCGGTGCACGGCAGCAGGCTTCCGGGGCCGATCACGGTGCCCGGTGCGGTGCTCGAGGTGCACGAGCGGATCGACGCGTCGGGAGCGGTCGTCGTCGCGCTCGACACAGAGGCGGCGGTCGAGGACATCAGACGGTTGATCGCTGAGCACCGGCTGGACTCGGTCGCGATCGCGCTGCTCTGGTCGTTCGCCAACCCTGAACACGAGCAGGCGCTCGCGGACGCGCTCGCTGCCGTCGCGCCGGATGTGTTCGTGTCCAGTTCCGCTGTGGTCTCGCCGCGCCTGGGTGAGTACGAGCGCACGGTGGCGACGGTGATGAACGGATACGTCGGGCCGGCGTGTTCGCGGTACCTGGGCCGGCTCGCCGAGCGGCTCGGTGAGGCCGGGTTGGCCGAACCGTTGCTCGTCATGCAGTCCCACGGAGGTGTGCTGCCGGCAGCGGCTGCGGCCGCCACCCCGCTGGGCACCATCGACTCGGGGCCGGCAGGGGGTCTGGCCGCGGTCGCGGGACTGGCGCGGACCTATCGCCACAACCGGGTCGTCGCCACCGACATGGGCGGCACCTCGTTCGACATCGGCCTGGTCATCGACGGTAAGCCCGTGATGGCGCAGGAGAACGTGATCGACCAGTACACCTACCGGCTGCCGCACCTGGACGTGCGGAGCGCTGCTTGCGGCGGTGGCTCACTCGCCTGGTTCGACGAGGCGACAGGAGGGCTTCGGGTCGGTCCGCAGAGCGCGGGCTCGGAGCCCGGGCCGGCCTGCTACGGCCGCGGGGGTACCCGGCCGACCGTCACCGACGCCGATGTCGTGCTCGGCCTCCTGCGCCCCGAGGCCTTTCTCGACGGCCGGATGCCGCTCGACCGTGACGCCGCGGTGGCGGCTGTCGGCGGTCTCGCCACGCAGCTCGGGCTGCCGCTGGAGGACACCGCGGCAGGGATTCTCCGGATCAACAACATGCGCGCGGCGGCCATGATCCGGCAGCAGACTCTCGAGAGCGGGCACGACCCGCGGGACTACGTCCTCTACGCCTACGGCGGCGCCGGTCCGGTGCACGCCTTCGGCTTCGCCGCCGAGTCCGAGGTGCGCGAGGTGGTGATTCCGCTCGGCGACGGGGCTTCGACGCTGTCCGCTTACGGGATCGCGTCGAGTGACGTCGTGATCTATCGGGAGTTGGAGCGCGGACTGCTCACGCCGTTCGAGGGCGAACGGGCCGATGTGCTCGCGGCGACGGTCGCCGAGGTCGAGGTGGCCGCTCGAGCCGACCTGAAGGCGGCCGGGGTCGACGCCGAGGACGCCGTCGTGGAGGTCGACGCCCTGATGCGCTTCCGGGAGCAGCTCATGCACAGCCTGGAGATCCCCGTCCCGCTACCGGGATCGGCCGCCGGGACGCGCCTGCCGGCCGACTTCGACGCCGAGTACGTCCGCCGCTACGGCTCGGGCGGCACGGCGATGTTCCAGAGCGTCGAGGTCTTCGCCTTCCGCGCGCGGGCCTCGGTCCCGGCCGCGATCCCGACGCCCACAGCCACCGGTGGCCGGTCGTCCACACCCGCGTCGACGGAGGTCTACTGGCCGGGCCGGGGATGGACTGCCACCGAGGTCCATCCCGGCATTCCGGCGGGAACGGTCGCCGGGCCTGCGCTCGTCGAGCTCGCGCACACGACCATCGCGGTGCCGCCGGGCGCGTCCCTTGTCACCGGATCCCGGGGCGAACTCCGGCTCGAGCTGTCCACGTCGAAGGGGACGACCTGATGAACGCACTGCCCGATGCGCCCGCGATCACGTGGGACGGTGTGCAGCGCGGATACGTTCCGGGCGCGACGCTGGACGTTCCCTCGTCGCTGCGTCTGCACTCCGCATCGTCCGACGAGGTCGACCCGGTGACGTTCGAGGTCATCCGATACTCGCTGATGAACATCAACCTGGAGCACGGTCGGACGCTGCAGCGGCTGTGCGTCTCGCCGGTCACGATGATCACGCGTGACTTCCAGCCGTCGATCACCACGCAGGAGGGTGATCTCGTCTTCCTCGGCCCCTACCTGCAGTACTTCTCCAACTCCCAGTCGATGACGATCAAATGGATCCTGGAGCACCGGGCGGAGGACCCAGGCATCGAGCCCGGAGACATGTTCCTGTCCAACGACCCGTTCGTCGGCTCGCCCCACCAGCCCGACGCCGTGGTGGCCGCCCCGGTGTTCGTCGGCGACGAGCTGTTCTGCTGGGTGTCGAACGTGTTGCACCACACCGACGTGGGGGGCTCGGTCATGGGCAGCTTCTGCGTCGACGCGACCGACATGTTCCTCGACCCGCCCGCGTTCCCGCCGTTCAAGCTGGTCAGCCGGGGTGTTGTTCGTACGGATCTGGAGCAGATGTTCCTGCGGCAGTCGCGCGTGCCGACCAACGTCCACATGGACCTGCGCGCGGCGATCTCGGCCAACCTGGTCGCATCCGGCAAGATCACGAAGCTGGTGGAGCGCTACGGCGCTGATGTCGTCAAGTCGGTGATGAACCGGGTGCTCGACGCCGGGGAGCGGACCATCGCCGAACGGCTGCGCAAGGTCCCCGACGGGGTCTGGAGCCATCGGCTCTACGCCGAGGCCGCCCGTACCGGCGACGACGCCACGTACGTCTACCGGATGACGCTTCGCAAGACCGGCGAGCATCTCTACGTCGACAACCGCGGTACCGACCCGCAGGCCGGCTCGATCAACGTCGCCTACGCGGGGTTCGTCGGCGCTTTCCTCGCGGCGCTGACGGCGTCACTCACCGCCGACCTGGCCGGCGCCTACGGCGGCGTGTATCGGCGCGTCCACTTCGACCCCGTGCCCGGCACGCTGTCGTGCGCGGACTTCCCCGCGGCGGTGAGTCCGGCAGGCATGTACACCATGGAGACGCTGATCAGCCTCGCCGGCACGGTGATCGGCAAGATGCTGGCCTGCGCCGAGCCGGAGATCGCCGCGCTGGCGATCGGTCCTGCACATCCGGCCTTCTACGGCCTGGTCACCGGTGGAGCGACCGCCGACGGCACGCCTTTCATCGCGACGAACGTGGACAACATGATCGGGTCACTGGCTGCCTCACCGGCGGGTGACGGCGTCGACTTCGGTGGCCATTTCTGGATTCCCGAGGGGACGGCGAGCAACGTCGAGGAGCTCGAGTTGCTCTGGCCGATGCTCTTCCTCTACCGGCGGGCCCTGCCGGGTGGGGCCGCCGGGGCAGGTCGCCACCGCGGCGGCCGCGGCCTCGTCGAGGCCGGGATCCCCTGGAAAGTCCCGGGACTCGTCACTGCGGTCTACGTCGACGAGTCCTTTCCCAAGGCGGTCGGCGGGTTCGGTGCCAACCCCGGCTCGATCGGCCGCTTCCGGCTCAAACACGGCTCCGACGTCCGCGCGACCATGCAGGACGGCCGCATCCCGACGGACTTCGACGCCATCGCAGGAGCCGACGCCGCGATCGAGGCCAAAGGCCCCGCGCTGCAGGTCGCCGACGACGGCGTCTGGGAGTGGACGGGCGCCAACGCGTGCGGCTTCGGCGATCCGTTGGCACGGGAGCCGCACCTGGTCGCGGCCGACATCGCCGCGGGCTCGCTGCCCGCCTCGGCCGCCGAGCGCGTCTACGGGGTCGCCCTCGACACAGCAGGCCAGGTCGACGAGTCGGCCACCGCCGCGCGACGCGACGCGCTGTTGGCTGCCCGCCTGGCCACGGCGACCATGCCGGACCGGATCGAGACCGCGCCCGAGGATGCGCCCCTGCGCCTGCTCGGGGGCGAACTCGCGATAGCCGAGCACGACGGCGGATCCCGCCAGTTTGTCACCGTCACCGGCCGGGCGCTGCTCGGCCCGATCACTGCCAATTACAAGCAACGGTGCGCTGTGCGCGAGCGGCCCATCCGGGAACTCGGACCCGAATTCGCAACCCGAGAAGGCCGTGCCGGGTGGGCGATCCGCTACCGCGAGTACCTCTGCCCGGTCACCGGCCGGCGCATCGACACCGAACTCTTGCGCGAGGGCGACGAGCCATTGCACGACATCGCCTTGTAAGCCGGCCGTCGGCGATTCCTGCCACAACCTGCGAGAGATCGTGGTTCGCGGGCGATCCCCACGTAGAGCCTCGGTTTCCGATGAAGCAGACGACGTCGTAATCTGCGGGATCGATCGCATTCCCTCCGGTCGCGACCTCCCGTTCGTCCTCGATTTCCGCGTTGCTCGGTTGATCGACATCATCCTCCGGTCGCCCACCTTCGGGGAGGTTGCGGACGTCCGCGGTCCAGCCCTCGGCGATGAGCGCACGCCGGAGAGCAGCGCCGTCGTGGAGGGTGCCCTCGAGAAGCGCGCGGTGGGTCAGTACCCCGCTCTCGCCGTCGAGTCCGTTTCTCGAGCAGCCCCTGCACTGTGACGCGCGGCATGTTCAACGGGATGAACTCGAACGCGCTCAGCCACGTGAACTACAGGGCGCTTCCGGTGCGTTACCTGCGCACCCGCGAGTCAAGCAAAGGGACGAAAACGGAGATTACTCTTGATTCGGCGAGGGCCCCAGCACTGCCACATTTCATCGATGCAACCGCGGCCCTCTTGTCGCATATAGCGCGTTTCAATTCATCGAAAACATTTTTCAGCTACAGATACGGTAGTCGCATGCGGAGGTCTGCATACTGTGAATGAACACAGTCGACGTAGTTTCATCGGATTTGCCGGCACCGCGGCGGCAGCCGTTTACGGAGGAACACAGCTGCTGAGCGGCGGCGTCAGCAAGGCGTCGGCGGCCGAGGCGTCGCTCATCACCCCAGGATCGGGCCCGCTGCGAACCGGGCCGTCCAGCCCGCAGGTCTCCAAGCTGACCCCGTTCATGGACCCTCTGCAGATACCCCCCACGCTGAAGCCCAAGACCATCGGGACGAACGAGATCAACATCGTCGCAAAGAGGGTTCGGCTGCACTCCCAGCTGCCACCGACGCCGATGTGGACGTACGAAGGTTGCTACCCGGGCCCCACGATCGAGGTGCAGCGCGGCCAGAGGGTCCGCATCGCGTGGAGGAACGCACTCACCGGCACCAGCCCGGTGAAGGGCGTCTTCGTGCAGCCTTCAGGACCGCCGCCCGGACTCGCGGCCACCAACGCGCCTGGTGCGGAGGGAGCCCCGGCGCGTCGTGAGCTCGTCGAGCTCACGCCATGGACCTCGGTGCACGTGCACGGCGGAAGCCAGCACGCCGTGTACGACGGGTTGCCCGAATCCGGGATCACGCCCGGTGACGTGCAGCTCAGCGAATACACCAACGAGAGCCCGGCCGCCCATCTCTTCTACCACGATCACGCCATGCCGATCACCGCCGTCAACGTGGCGGCCGGACTGGTCGGCAACTACATCGTCCGTGACGCCGGCGAGGAGCGTCTCGGCCTGCCGAGCGGCGCCTACGAGATCCCGCTGATGCTCTCGGACATCAACTTCGACACGGACTCCAAAGGCCTGATCAACGGTCGGATCCTGATCAAGCGCGTCCAGCTGAGCCCCGCGACGCCCGGGGCCATCCCGGCCGCCGTCGGGACCACCGGGCCGTTCACCATGGTGAACGGCGTGGTCTGGCCGCACCTCCAGGTGGAGGCCCGGGCCTACCGCTTCCGGATGGTGAACGCCTCACTCACGCGGGCCTACGCGCTGGCCGTCCTCGACGAGAAGACCGGCAAGACGCTCAGACACGTCATCCGCGTGATCGGCACCGACGGTGGGCTGTTGGGCGCGGCTCGCACGCTCGACGAGATGCTGACGATCAACCCGGGGGAACGGGTCGACATCGTGATCGACTTCGCCGGCTTCCCGAACAGGAGGCTCAGGCTGGTCAACACCGACCCCTCCGTGCCGGCCGGTAAAGCGGCTCCTGACGTGAACATCCCGTTTCCCGACGTCATGCAGTTCCGGGTCGGTGCCGCCCGCGGGTCCGACCCCGCCTACCGGCTGCCGAAGAAGCTCAGCGACTTCAAGCGGATCTCCGCTGCCGACGTGCCGAAGAACGCGGTCGAACGCTTCGTGATGCTCGCGTTCGACGCGACAGGCATGCCGAAGATGTCCGAGCTCGTGGACGCGGATCCGGACACGAAGCCCGGCACCGGGATCATCCAGATCGCGCTCCCCGGCGGTACGAGGACCTTCCGTGTCACGGCCCAGAGCTTCGAGGAGACCACCAACTTCTTCGGCGCGTCAGGAAGCTGGGAGAAGTGGCACTTCCTCAATGTGGATCAGGCCAATCGGCAGATCGTGCACCCGATGCACATCCACGTGATGAACTTCCAGCTGATCGAACGCCGGGCCCTCGACCCCGGTGGGCTGGACACCGATCTCGGCGGCACGACCAAGCCGATCGAGCTGGGGGCGTCCCGGCTGATCGCCGCTTCGGAGTCGGGGTGGAAGGACGTCGTCGGCGTGCCGGTGAACGAGATGGTCACGATCGCAGGTCGCTTCGACGACAAGACCGGCCGCTACGTGTACCACTGCCACATCCTCGACCATGAGGACGAGGGCATGATGAGGCCGCTGGTCCTCATGCCGCCGGCAGTTCTGACCGTCCAGAACATGATGATGAAGATGATGAACGGCGGATCCGCCGAACCACCCGCCGGGCATGGCATGGGATCCATGCCCATGAACGGCAAGGGTTCGGGATAGCGATCACCGACGCGATCTCCTCAGTCACCTGATGCGAGGCAAACCCCACCTGCGAAGGGGGGTTGTGACCCCTGACCGTGGGGCTCGCCCCATCGCCGCGGCGAGTGGGAGCGGGCATGTTGGCGTCAGGCGCCATCGCGGGCGCGGGGACTCGGAAGAAGGAACGGGACAATGGGTGATCGCATTCAGTTCATCGCTTCGGTGGCCGACTCGATCGGCTATTCGGGCCTTTTGATCGCGATCGTGGTGGGTGGACTCGTTGCCGCTGCTGTCGTCTCCGCGCTGACCGGCGAGCTCTTCGCGTCGGATCTGAGGCACGCAGCGGTGGAGCGCTCTGTTCGCGCGCTGCCACCGGCCGGCCACAGGTGATCGACGAGGTCGGTGGCTCCCGGCCTGCTCCCGGTCGCCGGCTCGCCACCGTGTCAGCGACGCGTGCCGGCCGCCACGAACAGCGGGACCACGAGTAGGAATCTGCCGGTGCGGGCTCGCTCGGTCTGCTCGCCGACCCAGCCTTCCACCTCTGCACGCGTGAGGACTCCCCCCGCGACCGCGGCGTCGGCCAGTCCGGAGACCACGGGCAACATGCGGGAGTCGGTGAAGATCCCCGTGTGCACCTCGACGCTGACGTCGGCGAACTCGTGGTCGAGCAGCAGCGTTCGGTAGGCACGCGCAACCCGCGGACTCGCAACGGTGTCGGCGCGCGCCGCCACCAGGAGGCGGGTCAGTTCCGGCTGGTCGGAGTCGATGACGAGCGTGTCCCAGTCCTGGCCGGCGAGCACGATCCGTCCACCGGGTACGAGAACCCGCCGGGCCTCCAGAAGTGCCCGGCCGGGGTCGTCGAGCGCGTGGTAGAGCTTGTCGGCTCGGTATCCCCGGGCTTCGCCGTCAGCGAGCGGCAGGTGGTAGGCGTCAGCGAGCTGAAACGGCGACGCCGGCCACCGCTCGCGAGCTACCGCGAGCATCGTGTCGTCGATGTCGACGCCCACGGCACGCACGCCGCGCTGGTGCATCTCGCCGACCGCGCGGCCCGTCCCGCATCCGACGTCGACGACGCAGTCGCCGGGCGCCGCGGCGAGCAACTGGTAGGTCCGTTCTCTGGCCTCGGACGCGCCCGGAAGGTCGTCGACGACGTCGAGGACCGCGATGAGGCTTTGCATCGGGGTACCGGCTGGGGTGCTGGTGGACATGCCGATCAGCGTGCTTCTTAATGTCGGCATGAAGTCAAGCGTCACCGGCGGGATGAGCATCGGCGAGGTCGCAGGGCGCTTCGGGTTGGCCACCCACGTCCTGCGGCACTGGGAGTCGATGGGGCTGCTGGAACCGGCACGGGCCGCGGGCGATCGGCGCCGCTACCGCGACACCGATCTCTATCGGATCGCGGTGATCCTCCGCGCGAAGGAAGCCGGCATGGAGCTCACGGAGATCCACGAGATGCTCACCGCACGGGATCCGGCGCAGCGGCGGGCGATCCTGGACCGCCGTCGCACGGATCTTGCGCGCCGCATCGCCACCCTCCAGACATCACTCGATCTGGTCGACGGCGCCCTCCAGTGCGAGCACGAGGACTTCACCGAGTGCGAGCGGTTCCAGCGGATCGTCGCCGAACGCATCGACATGGGTCTCCGCACCGTGTGATCGCGCGTAGACCGACGTCCTACGGCCGGACCTCGTAGACCAGGTTGAACGGGGTCTGCGCGGCGCGCCGGAACCGGGTGAAGCCGGCGTCGGTGATCACCTGGCGGACGGCACTCTCGCCTGCCTGCGCACCGAGCGCATAGCCGCCTGGTTGGGAGAGCCCGTTGGGCACGCAGAGGAATGTGGAGGCGCTGTAGTACAGCCGCCCGACCGGGTTGAGGTTGTCCTCCACCGCGTCGGCCGCGTACGGCTCGACCAGCAACCAGGTGCCGTCCGGCGCCAGCGCCTGTCGCACCCGCCGGGCCGCGCCGAGCGGGTCGCCCATGTCGTGGAGGCAGTCGAACATCGTCACCAGGTCGTAGTTCTCTCCGGTGAAGGTCTGCGCGGTGGTCACCTCGAAGGTGACCCGGTCGGTGACACCGGCCTCGGCGGCCCGCTTGCGGGCCAGCTCGATCGACTCGGCGTGGTAGTCCGAGCCGACGACGGTGGTGCGCGGGTAGGCCTGCGCAAGGAGCATCGACGTGGAGCCGAGCCCACAGCCGAGATCGGCCACCCGCGCGCCTGCCGTCAGCTTCGCGTCGACCCCGTCCAGCGCCGGGATCCAGCTCGGGATCAGCGCGGCCACGTACCCGGGCCGGAAGAACGCGTCACAGCCGATGGCGACGTCGTCGTGGTGCTCGTGCCAGCCGACGCCGGCGCCGGTGCGGAACGCCTCCGTGATCCGCGGCTCGGCGCGGAGCATGCCGAGCGAGATGAGGAATGCGGCCGGCACATTGGGGCCGTTCGGGTCGGCCAGGCAGAACGCCTGCTCCTCGCTGAGCGAGAACTCCCCGGTCGCCGGGTCGTAGCCGACGTACCCGCCTGCGGCCTGGCCGCGCAGCCACTCCGTGAGATAGCGCAGGTGGCATCCGGTCCGCTCGGCGAACTGCTCGGGCGTCGCCGGGCCCTGTGCAAGCGCCCGGTAGAGACCGAGCCGGTGACCGACGACCACCGAGCCCGCGGCGTCGGTCGCCGCCAGGTCGGTCACGAACCGCCCGAGGAACTCCGTCACCTTGTCCTGGTCCATCTCCCGTCTCCTTCCTGGTCCGACCGACGCGTCGCCGGTCGGTGGCAAGAGTCGGCGACGGGACTGTCGCGGCTCTGACACGCGCTATCGTCACGCTGACAGCACGACGAACGGCCGCTCGCACCGTCGTTGCCGGGCCGCCCGTCCACCCGGGGGTGGACCGATGGGAGCTGGGGACGCACCGCCGCCGGTGCGCGTCGACGTGCTCGGCCCGCTGCGGCTGGTCGTCGGCGGGAAAGCGGTCGACGTGCCCGGCCCGAAGCGGCGCGCGGTGCTCGTGCTGCTCGCGCTCGCCGAGGGCCGGACCGTGACGATCGTCCACCTGGTGGACGCGCTGTGGCCCGCGGAGGTGCCGGAGTCGGGGCGCCAGGCACTGCACACCCACATCTCACGACTGCGCGCACACCTCGGCCCGGCAGCAGCCCGATTGCAGACCCGGCAGGACGGCTACCTGCTGGACCTCGTGGCCGGTGACCTGGACGTCGCGCACGCGCGGTCGTTGGTGGAGAGGGCGCGCGCCGTCGCCCGTGAAGACGCCGCCGGCGCGTGCGCCCTGCTGCGCGAGGCGCACGCACTCTGGCGAGGCCCCGTTCTCGCCGACCTGACCGACATCGCGCCGATCGCCACGGCCGTCGAGGGGTGCGCCCAGCTGCATCGGGAGGTGACCGACGCACTGCTTGCCTGCGCGATCGACGCGGGACAGGCCCACGGGGTTCTCGCGCTGGCCGCGACCGCCCATGCCGACGACCCGCTGCGCGAACCCGCCGTCCTGCTGCTGATGCGCGCGCTGGCCACGACGGGGCAGGCACCCGAGGCGCTGCGCACCGGCCGCGAGTACCGGCACCGACTGGCCGAGGAGACCGGCCTCGACCCGTCACCGGCGTTGGGCGAGCTCGAGCGCGTCATCGCGGCCGGGTCCGCAGGTCCGGCGCGCACGCGAGGTCGGGGAAGCGATGCTCCGGTGCCCGCCCGGCCGGCGAGCCGGCTGATCGGGCGCGAGGTCGAGGTCTCGGACCTGCACCGGCTGCTCACGGCCGAACGGCTGGTCACGCTCGTCGGGCCTGGTGGGGTGGGCAAGACCCGTGTCGCGGACGAGGTCGCACGCCGGTGCGAGGCGCCAACCACCCTGCTGCTCGCACCGGTCACGGACCCGTCCGCCATCCCGCACGCGCTGGCAGCAGCCCTGAACCTGACCGTCGTCCAGGGCGACGTCCTCGCAGCTTGCGTCGCCGTCCTGAGCGACCGCCGCGGTCCGCTCGTGATCGACAACTGCGAGCACCTGCTCGACACGGTCCGCGACACCGTCGAGGTCGTCCTGGCAGGCTGCCCCGACCTGTCCGTGCTGACCACCAGCCGGGAGCGGCTGGGGCTGCCCGCCGAGTACGCCTTCCGGCTGGCACCGCTCCCGCTGCCCGGCGCCGACGGCGACCTTCCGCAGGTCCCATCGGTGGCGGTCTTCCTCGACCGGGCAGGCCGGGTCCGCCCCGGTCCCCCGCCGACACCGGCCGAGCTGCGGACGGTGGCCGACATCGTCCGGCGCCTCGACGGGATGCCGCTGGCCATCGAGCTCGCCGCCGGGCGGCTGTCCACCTTCTCCCTCGCCGACCTGCACGATCGGCTCGACCGCTCGCTCGACCTGCTCGGCGGTGGCCGACCCAGCGCCGACGCGCGGCATCGGACGCTGCGGGCGACCATCGAGTGGTCCTACCAGCTCCTGTCGGAGGACGAACGCCGCCTTTTCCGTCACCTGGCCGTCTTCGTCGACGGCGTCGATGTGGACGCCGCGGAGCGGCTCGCCGCGGAACTGGGAGTGGACGGTGACCCGGGAAGCGCCCTGGCCCGACTCGTCGACACCTCGATGATCGAGGCCGACGTCACGGGGCGCACCCGGTACCGGATGCTGGAGACGCTGCGCGCATTCGGCCTCGACCGGCTGGCAGCGGCAGGCGAGGACGAGACGGCGACGGCGAGCCTGATCCGGTGGGCGGTCGAGCTGACCGCCTGGATCGGCGCCACGATGACCACCGAGCGCGAACCCGAGGCCGACGCCGCCCTGCGCCGCGAACTCCCGAACCTGCGAGCCGCGTGGCGGCTGGTCCGCGACCGGAGATCTCTCGACGACGCCGCGGCGCTGGTCACGGCGCTGTTCGACGCGGTCACCTACCGCGATCTGGTCGAGATCCGGGGCTGGGCAGAGGAACTGGCCGAGGACCCCGCGCTCACCACCCATCCCCGCGCCGGCGCCGTACTCGGCACGGCGGCGGAAGCCGCGTACCACCGGGGCGACTATCCGCGGGCCGAACGGCTCGCCCGTGCCGGGGTCGAGCGGGCCACCGAGAACTCCGACACGTGGTACTGCCTGCTGCCGCTGTCGGTGGCCGCCCTGGCCCGAGGGTCGTACGGCGAGGTCATCGAGCACTCCCTCGCCTCGGCCGCGATCGCAACCGAACCGCGCGAGAGCCTTGGAATCGCCGCTCTGGCAGCGGCCTACGCCGGTGATCCCGACCGGGCACGGACCCTGAACGACCAGGGACTCGACGGCGCCGTCTCGCCCACGATGCTCGCGTGGGGTGCCTACGTGGTCGGGGAGATCGAAAGCTCCTCGGGGCGTCGCGACTCGGCGGAGGAGCACTACGTGCGCGCCATCGACCTGGCCCGCGCCTCGGGGGCGACGTTCCTCGTCGGCGTGGCGACCGTGGGGCTGCTGACGGTGCGTGCCGACGCCGGCCGCGTCGACGACGCGCTCCGCGGCTACCGGGACGTGATCGGCTACTTCGCCCGCACCAGCAACTGGACCCACCTCTGGACCACCCTGCGCAACCTCGCCGACCTGCTGCGCCGGCTCGGCGACGACGGCCCTGCCACTCTCATCACCACCGCGGCCGACAACGCCCCCGACGCCCCCGCCGTCGACCACTCCCCAGCCCCCGAACCACCCGCCGCGCTCGACCCGGGCGCCCCGCTGCCCAGCCGCGCGGACGTCCTCGATGTGGCCCGGCAAGCCATCGAACGGAATCTGAAGCGACCGTGATCAGCCGGTGACGGCCGTCGCCGGACTCTGCTCAACGCGGCCCGAGGAGGGCGGCGGGATCAGCGACGCCGGGTGGCGCTCATCGTGCAGAGCACACCAACCACAGCAGCGAGAGCGGCGAGCAACAACAGCGCGCCGGCCTGAATCATCACGGTCCGACTCCCTCGACAGTCATCTGCCGTGGAGACTCCGCGCCGGTGCGGCTGGATGTGCACTCCCTTGCTCGGCCTTAGCGGGGATGCGGCCGATCTTGGCGGGACCTTGCCTCCCGACCGCCGCCGGCTTCCTCAGCCGGAGGGCAATTCGGCCTCGCCCAGCAGCCAGCGCCGCAGGACCTCCTTGCGCACCTTGCCGATGTCGTTACGGGGCAGCCTCGCGACCTCCTCGAGCCGCGAGGGCAGATACCAGTCGGTCATGCCCTGGTCGATGAGGTGCTTGCGGAGCTCGTCCAGGGTGACCGACGGCGTCGTCGCGGGGACGATCACCGCGCACGCCAGCTCATCACCCTGCCCGTCCGGATAACCGACCAGCGCCACGTCCTCGATGCCGGGGTGGTCGCGCAGCTCCGACTCGACGTCGGTCACCGGGATCAACAACGCACCGCCGATCCGGTCACTGGCGCGGCCCATCATCCGGATCCCGCCGCGCCCGTCCGGCACGGCCAGGTCGCCGGTGTCGTACCAGCCGTCGTCGTGGTCTGCGAGCACGGTCAGCGTTCCGCTGTCACGGCCCACAGTCGCCAGGCACACCCCCGCGCCCCGCGCGAACAACCGGCCGGGATGGTCCCTGGTGATCTCTGTGTCCGACCGCAGTTCGAGCTCGAGAGCCCTCGATGGCCGGCCGTCGCTGTGGGCGGCCCAGTCCGGCGGGTCGTCCTTGCGGGTGAAGGTGGAGACCCCGACCTCGGTCATCCCCCATGCGGCCCGCAACGGCAACCCGAACACGCTCGGCACCTCGGAGACCAGCTGCCGCGGAATGGAGGTGGCGCCCGAAGCCAGCATGCGCAGCGCCGGCAGAACCTGCCGCTGCCCGCCCGTGGCCGCGATCAGGTCGTAGACGAACGAGGGCGCAGCCAGGACCTGCGTGACGCCCGCCTCGGCGAGCACGGCCAGCCCGCGCTCGCCCGACCAGGAGTCGAGCAGGACCATGCACGCACCGTTGACCAGCGACAACCCGGAGAGCAGCCGGCCCGTCACGTGCAACAGCGAATGCGGGCTGAAGAACACATCCCCACGTGTGACCCGTTCCATCTCACTGATGTCGGCCACGCTGGCGTACACAGTGTTCTCCGTGTGGAGTGCACCCTTCGGATCGCCGGACGTGCCCGTGGTGAAGAGGATCACGGCGACGCGATCCGGATCCTCGACCGCGTCGTCCAGCGCAACGGGGTGACGCCTCTCCCACGGTGTGTCCTCGAAGAACGAGGCGAACTCGATCTCGTCTCCGGTCGGCCTGCCGAGCACCACCCTGTGGTGCAGCTGCTGCAGCCGGGGTGCCATCTCCCGTAAGGCCGCGGCGTGGTCGAACCCGGCCCACCGGTCCACAGTCAGGCAAACGGTCGCACCCACCCGAATCAGGGTTCGCTCCAGCTCACGGGGCCGGAGCGTGGGCAAGATCGGCGCCACGACCGCACCGAGCCGGGCGGCCGCCAGCGACAGCGCAGCCGCCTGCCACCAGCTCGGCAACTGGAGCGCGATCACCATTCCCGGTCGCACGCCGAGCTCGTACAGAGCGCCTGCGAATCGCTCCGTGCGCCGGGCGAGCTCGGCGTAGCTGATCTCCACTCGGCCGCCGTCAGACCGGTATTCCCTGATCGCGATCGCGTCCGGTGTCTCATCACGCCACCGCCGAAGATCACCGAGAGAGTCCGAGTTACGCCAGACGCCGGCCGCCCGGTACTTCTCCGCGAGTACGTCGGCCGGACGAACCGTAAACAATGTCATGCGAAACTCCAGGGAAGGGATTTACGCTGCATCGACGGGCATCCGCGAACTCGCCGTCGACCGTACACCGCCCAATTCGTGAGCCGGCAAATTTCGCCCAGCGTTCTCTACCAGATCGAGGCCATCAACGTACTCACCACCGATCGAGTTATTCCGGCCGTTGAGCACCTCACGCACCGGAAACGGACACCGACTCCCGAGTACGTTTCGCGCTCAATCCGTGGTCCCGTTCCTCCTGGCCCGAGCGGACGGCTGCACAGCCTCCTCCTCCGCATCGAGATCGAAGGATTCCGAGGCCAGGGCGAGATGCTGGACGACGCCGTCGTGGATGTCGACGGTGCGGGTGGCGAGGCGGATGAGTGCCGGACGGTGGGTCGTCATGACGACGGTGCGGCCGTGGACGAGGCGGGTGAGGGCTTCGACGACGAGTCGCTCGGCGTGCGAGTCGAAGCCTGCGGTGGGTTCGTCGAGGAGTACGACGGGGGCGTCGAGGAGCAGGGCGCGGGCGACGCCCACGCGTTGACGCTGGCCGCCGGACAGCCCGACCCCACCGTCACCGAGGCGCGTGTCGAGTCCGTCGGGTAGGTCGTCGGCGAAGTCGGACACGAGTGCGGTCTGCGCCGCCCGGGCCACTTCTTCCGGTGTGGCGTCGGGACGCGCGTAGCGGATGTTCTCGGCGACCGTTCCGGAGAACAGGAAGGTGTCCTGGAGCACGACGGCGATCTGGCGATGGAGCCACTGGTTGGGTAGGTCGGCGGTGTTTCGACCGTCCAGGAAGATCGTGCCTGTCGTGGGCCGGTAGAGCCCGGCGATCAGGGCGAGGACGGTGGATTTGCCTGCGCCGTTGGGTCCGAGCAGTGCGACGCGCTCGCCAGGTCGGATGGTGAGGTCGAGGTGGTGCAGGACGGGTCCGCGTCCGTAGTCGAGGACGACGTCCTCCAGGTCGATGCGCCCGTCGGCCCGGGCCGGCAGCCGCTGCGGTCCGTCCGTCGCCGGGGGTGTCCGGGCGAGCACCTCGGCCACCCGTTCCGCGGATGCCGCGCCCTGGGTGAAGGTCATCGAGAGCTTCGACAGCCCCCGCACCGGTTTGATCATGTCTCGCAGGTAGCTGGTGACGACGACGAGCAGACCCACCGTCCACCAGCCGTTGAGCACTCCGAGGCCGCCTACCCAGAGCAGCACGGCCGTCCCTACTGCGGTGATCCCCTCCAGCAGCGGCGTGAACCGCGCCCGCAGTTCGACCGCGCGCAGGCCGGCACGCAGCGTGTCGCCGTTGTCCGCGGCGAAGCGCGTGTCGTGCAGGTGGTGGCTGCCGAAGGCGTGGATGGTGCGGATGCCCTGCAGCGACTCGGCGACGAACCCGGCGAGCCGACCCTCCGCGGCCCGTTGCTGGCGGGCCGACTGACGGGTCAGCCGGCTGTACCGGGCCGAACTGAGGAAGATGGCCGGAATGCATCCGATGGCGATCAAACCCAGTCGCCAGTCGACCGAGACCAGCACCGCGCCGAACCCGACGATCGAGAGCACGCCCGGGAACAGGGTGGAGAACACGGCCGTCAGGCTGGACTCGATCCGGTCGGTGTCCGTCGAGATCCGACTGGTGAGCTCTCCGACCGCGTGCTGATCGTGATACGTCATCGGCAGCCGTTGCAGATTTGCGAAGGCGTCGGTGCGGATGGCGGCGGTGATCTTCTCGCCTGCCCCGTTCATCACCCTGTCGCCGAGGTAGTCGAAGGCGCCTGACGCCAGCGTGACCACCAGCAGCGCCACGGCCGCCGCGACCAGCAGTGTGCGTGTGGAACCACCGACCAGCGAGGCGAGGAGCGCGGGCGGTCCGTGAGGTCCGTTGGCGGCGAACAGGCCGTCGACGACGAGCGCGAGCGGCCAGGGCTGAGCCAGGTCGGCGAGCAGTTCGCATATCCGCAGCCCGACGCCGAGCGAAAGTGCCCGCAGGCGCGGGCGACCGTAGGCCCGGAACTGCCACAACTGCCGCAGCAGTCCACGGTCGGCTCCGTCGTGGATCATGCGCGCACCAGCCGGTTGTGGTCCGCGCGTGCGGCTTGGCTGAGGTCGTGGTTGCTGAGGCCGGGGTGGATGCCGTGGTGTGCCATGGCGGTGAGGAGGTGGGGGGCGAGGTCGGGGTCGGCGTGGGTCATGGCGGTGAGGAGTCGGGAGAAGTGGCGGCGCTTGCGCAGGGTGTCGTCGGTGAGCCCGCCGGTGGTGTCGGTTCCGGTGTGGTCGAGCCCGCGTAGGAGCAGGGTGTCGAAGCGGGCGGGGTCGGTGCCGGTGGTGATGAGGTGGTGGCGGGCGCTCCAGCATGCTGAGGCCCAGACGGTGCCATCGGCGTGGGGGTCCTGGCCGGCGCCGCCGTGGAAGTGGGCCATGGTCCAGCGCGGATCCAGCCGGCGGCGGCGTTGGTCGTTGGTCGGGATGTCGCCGCGGTGCCAGCCGTAGATGTCGGGGGTGTTGAGCAGGATCGCGGTCAGCACGTCCGCGGTGCCCTCGTCCAGGGCGGTCTTCTTGTTGGTCTGTGCCCATGGGGGGCGCAGCCGGTTGAGCCGGAAGTCCGCGGTGTGGCGGCACACGTGGTGCCCGACCTCGTGATAGATGATCGCCGTGTTGTGCGCGGGGGCATGAAAATAGCGGCCCCCACCACCCCCAGCATCGGTTGTGGTCCGGCCGGTCTGCGGTATCGCGACGAACCCGGCGCCGCCGCCCAGGTGGATCTCCCCGGTCGGGGTCAGCGCGTCCGGGTCGGCCTGCGCGCCGCCGCCGGGCAGCCGGTAGTGGCCCCCGCCCCAGCGGCGCGGGTGCTCGTGCAGCCCGATCCGCACCACCAGCGGCGGTAACCGCCGCCCCAGCACCCGCCCCCACCAGCGCAACGCCCGCTGCACGTGAAACCCGGTGTGCACCACCCCGAACGCCCGCGCCGACCGCGCCGCCCCGGCCCCGGCCAGCGGGCCTCCACCCCCGGCCGGGTCACACACCAACGACCCACCCGTGAACAACTCACCCCCGCGTTCATCCAGCACGGTGACCTCGGGCAACACCAACCCCGCCGCCCGCACCGCCACCACCTCGAGCCCGACCTCCCGATACACACCAGGCCCACCACACCCATCAGGCAGATACACCCCCGCCGCCACCTCGCCCGGCATCCCGGCTGTCAGCGGCTCGGTGGTCAGCGGCTCGGTGGTCAGCGGCTCGGTCGGGTCGTTCACCCCCGTGATCTGCGCGCCCGTGGTCCCCCCGATGTGTCCTGCCCTCTTCCCTGCCCTGTTCCCTGCCGTGTTTCCCCCGATGTGTCCTGCGGTGTTTCCCCCGGTGTGTTGTGCGGTGTGTCGTGCGGTGTCCCCCCGCTGGTTCATGCCGGGACCGCCGCCGCGTGCTCACCCAGCAGGTCCAACGCCCCACCAGCGATCAACTCCGCCGGGGACAACACCGCCAACCCGGTCGCCGCCGCCGCCTCCCGCGCCGCCAACGGACTCGCGGTCACCAACCCCGACACCACCCGCACCGGGACCCCCACCTCACCCATGATCTGCGCCCCGGCCACCGCGGACAGCCCATCAGCCACCGCCAACACCGCACCATCAGCGAACCCGGCCAACCGCTCGGCCAACCCCCGCGTCTCGGCCTGCAACAACCCATCCGCGATCTCCAACACCACCACTGAGGCCCCCCGCGCCACCAGCGTGTCCCGGATCCCGACCATCGTCTGCGCCAACCGCGTCAACGGATACCCGAACGTCGAAGCCATCCCGAAATCCAGGAAATCCACGATCTCCCCCGCCCCGGCATCCTCATACATCCACCGGTCCTTCCCACTGCCCGAACCGGTCACCTTCCCCGCCCCCACACGCAACCCCGCCCGCGCCCAACCCCGGATCAACGCCGCCGCCGTGGTCGTCTTCCCCGCATTCATCGACGACCCCACCACCACGAACGTCCCCAACTCCGGAGCAGGCGCAGGAGCAGGGGCCGGGACCGGCAGCGCGAAGTCATCCAACGACAACCCCACCCCCGACACCCCCACCAACGACCCCACCACCTCCAACTGCGTGGGCTCACTCCGCCGCACATGCGCCGAGGCCACCACCCCGACCACCCCACCCGCAGTCAACAGATGCGCCACCGACCCCGACGGCAGATACCCCTCATAAAAGTCAGTCGCATACCGATTACCCAACGCCCCCACCACCACATCACCGGGATACAACCGCACCCGACGACCATGCACATTCTCCAAATGATCATGAGCCCCCACACTCACCACCCGAGCAACCACCAGATCACCCAACCGCGGCTCACGATCAACACCCCCCAACCACACCGCCCCCCGATCCGTGACCCCCCGCGTCACATAACTCCACTTCGCATCCGCAAACTGCTGCATCACTCCGCCCTCCCCGAGGCGCCGAACACGATCTCCGTCCACACGGACCAAGGGCCCGTGCTCATCTCCGTACTCATCTGCCAGGCAGTAAAACCATCAGACCAGCGCCAGTCACGATCCATACCTCGAGCCCGGGGTGAATGCCTGGACCGGGTCCGTTGCCGATCGATCACGGCAAGGACAGGGTGAAATGTGGTGGAGGCGGCACGCCGACTACGTGCGCGCAGAACCCGGTACCGCCAGGACACGGTGTCCTTTTCATCATCTACTTCTTGTCGATGGGCGATGGCGAACCATCGCGAGCCGACCGTCGTGAGCAGCAGGTTCAGCAGGACCTGGAGGCCGATTCCAGCAGGCAGAAACCGGAGGGGGCCGAGTTCACGCCGACCAGCCCCCTGCGCCCTGGACTCCCCGACCAGAGCGGTCTCCACCGAACATCTGATGGTCTTGCCGCTGAATGCTCATGAGCTCAGCCGACGGTCGTGCAGCGGCGCTCAAGTCGGCCCCGCTGCCCGGTGCGCTCACAACCGGGCAGAACGATCACGCGGTGGCCGCCGAACGAACTCGCCGAGCAAGCAGAGCACAGGGCGGGCGACGCATCGTCGATGATCTCCGTTTTCGGTGCAAGCTCACACCGCTCGCTCCGCGCGAACGACTGACAAGGCGGGGGCTGACATTCATCTCGTTCATTCCACCTGGGGGCGGGACGGAACCGCCGCAGCGATGGCGTGGGCGGTTTGCTGACACATCGCCCTTGCACACTACCCGCCGCCAGGTCAGTCAAATACAAAGTCGAGGTATATGGACATCAATATCGACATAAGAAAGTTGCGATCGGTGGTACTTTCCGACACAAACATCCCGACGATCGACCACGAATGGCAGTTCCGACCGATACCGGGTGCCCCGCATATCGGTAGCGGGGGATCTTCGTCATGAGAGTCGGCCGCCGCAGTGTTAGCACCGCCACCAAAGCGCCGACCAGCAGTCCCCCGCGGCAGGGTCGGCGGCCTGACCCCGGCTCCGTACCGGAGGTGACGCGCCGAGCAGCCGCCTGAGCACAGCACCACCCGCAAGCCCGCTACAACGAGCGCCGCGCAGCGCCCGTGCAGCCGCGAATGGAGGGCTCGGTGTCCTCCGGGTGCCGCTGCCCCGTCACGCACCGGCGGGCCCCCTCCACGTGCGGCGGAGCGCTCACTACCCCGGTCAGCGGGTTTCCGGTCGGCGGCCTGCCGGTAACCCTCCTGACGTGCTCAAATGAGGCACGGAGGTGCGCAACGCAGGGGGCGCCATGGACGGAGAACCTGGCCGAGGCAGGACGCGTCGCGCCGAGCGGGGGTATCAGGTCCGAGCACGAAGACCCTCCCTCCCGCCTGTCTGAGCCGGACAGCGGGAAGTACTCGATCCACCTCGAAAACGGCCGGGGGCGTGCATCCTCACGCCCACGACCAGCAGTGACGTCTCGAGTCCGAGGGTGGTAGGCGATGGTGCGAGCCGGTTCGGGTCGACGTGAGGCATCCCGGAAGGACTTTCGCCCCTGGCTGTGGCGAGACGCGGGCGAGCAGCCCGTCAACGACGCCGCCGCGGACACCGACGCCGACTCCGACGCGGCGACGGAGCCCGAACCCGTCGCGCCGGATGCGGGCCTGGGTCTCGCGCGGCTGCTCTCCATCGCGCGCCTGACGCCCGTCCAAGCCGTCGCCCTGGCCACCGACGTATTCACCGAACTGGAGAAACGCCACGACGACCGTGGCGATGCAGGACCGATCCCACTCCGGATCGAGTCCGTGCACGTCGGCGCCGACGGACATGCCTACCTGGCCGAGGACGATGCGCCCGTTCCCGTGAAGGATTCCGCCGCCGACGCGCTACTCGACGAGCTCACGGCGGCTGCATGGCGGGTGACAACGGATTCGGAACGACCGACCACGGGCCCCATCGCAACCCTCGACCGCGCCGCCGCTGAGTCACGCCGGCCCGACGCAAGCGTCGCAGCCGTCGCATCTCTCCTCCGGGAGGCCGACACGGCGAGCGGCACAGAGGCGCGGACCGAGCTCGCCCGGATAGTGTCGGCTGTGAACGGCGGTGCGCTCGCACCACCGCATCCCCCGCTCACCAGCGCACCCCCGATCGCTCCCCGCCCCCCGGACCCGGAGCGCCCACCCCGGTCGCTCGCGCGAGTACTCGCGGGCCGCACCTGGAAGTGGGTGCTCTCCGTGGTCGTGCTGGTCACGGTCGTCGTGATCGAGATCGCCCTCCTGCGCGACACCATCGCCCGCGACATCGACGCCGTGCTCGAGGCCGGCCGCTCGGGGTCCGCGGCGCCGACCAGCACGCAAGCCTTCCTGCCCGTCGCACCCGTGGCCCCCACGGCCGCGGGCACGGTGACCGGAGTGGATCTCCGCGCAGTCAACCAGTGCACACCCGACGCGGAGTGCGCGGTCCGGCTGCAGGTGGCGCTGCAGCCGACTGCCCAGCCCCAGACCGTGACGTGGGGCTTCCAGGTCTTCGACCGCTGCACGGGCGCGACCACCACCGTTCCCGGTGGCGAGCTCACCGTGCCGGCGGACGGCGACCGGGCCGTCGCCGTCGTCAGCGTCGCGCTGCCGCCTGGCGAGGCTCTGGCCGTGCTGGCCCGGACCGACCTTCCGTCCACCGCTGCGAGCGCGCCCGTGTTCGTTCCGTCCGATGCGAGCTGTGGGACCCCTGCAGCTGAACCGTCCGGCTGACCGAAGATGAGGAGGCTACGGCGTGCTGATCGTTGAGCATGGTGACAACCCGGCCGCAGACGAGCCGAACAACGGCCGCAAGCCGGCACGGCGGAAGGACAAGGGCGGGGTCACCTTCGACGTGCTGGCCATCATCGCCGCACTCGTCCTGGTCGTCATCGGCCTGGCCAACCTCTGGGCCGTCGACGGTTTCGAGTTCGCCGCGCGGCAGGCGGCGATCGCGGCTGCGGGTGTCGTGCTGCTGGCGGCCTTCTGGCGGTTCCGGGGTGCACTGCTCACGGCGTTGGGCTGGGTGACCTACCTCGGTGCCGTGGTCCTCCTGGCCGTGGTGCACGTCGCAGGCGAGACCTTCAACGGCGCGACCCGGTGGATCGGGATCGGCGACTTCACGTTCCAGCCCTCCGAGCTTGCGAAGCTCGGGGTGCTGCTCGTGCTCGCCGCGGTGCTCGGCTCACAGCGACCCTCGTGGCAACGCTTCGCCCTCGGGGTCGGGCTCGCCGTCGTACCGATCACCTTCACCGCGTTGCAACCGGACCTCAGCACCACGATGCTGCTGCTGGTCCTCACCGTCTCGATGCTGATCATCGGCCGGATCCCGGCACGCATCATCCTGCCCCTGTTCGCGGGCGTCATCGTCGTGGCGCCCCTGGTGGTCGGATCGCTGCGGCCCTACCAGCTGCAGCGGCTCGGCAGCTTCCTCGTCGGCTCGCACGAGTCGCCCACCGGCGCGGGCTGGGCGGTACGACAGGCGCACATCGCCGTCGGCTCGGGCTCGCTCTTCGGCCGCTCGGGCGATCCGCTGTCGGGCCTGTTCGCCCAGTACCTCCCCGAGAAGGAGACCGACCTCGCCCTGGCCAGCGTCGTCGGGCAGTTCGGGCTCGTCGCCGGCGGCGTGGTGATCATCGCGGCGATCGTTCTCGTGTGGCGGCTCGCCCTCGCCAGCCGGGTGCCGCGGAGCCCGCACGGCGCCCTGGTCGCGGGCGGTCTCGCGATCCTGATCGGAGTCGAGATCGTCGTGTCGGTCGGTGGCAACCTGGGCCTGCTCCCGCTGGCGGGTGTGCCGTTCCCGCTGCTCAGCTTCGGCGGCACGGCGCTGCTGGTGCACCTTGCCGCGCTCGGCGTCGCCCTCGGGGTCCGGCGGCAGGGAGCACGTCGACGGCTGTGGACCATGCCCGGCTGGCGGAATCGCCGCCCGCGGCTCATGCGGACGATCGCACTCGCCTCGAGCGCGCTGCTCGTGCTGTTCGGGCTCTACGGGTGGAACCTGCAGATGACCCGCGGCCCCGAGCTTGCGGCAGCCGGGCACGAGCAGATGACACGGTGCATCCGCCTCCCCGCCCCGCGGGGGGCCATCACCGACCGGCACGGCGCACCGCTCGCGGTGAGTGCCTCGACGGCGGAGAACGCAATAGACCAGGTCCTCGCTGTGCCGGCCCTCGTGCGTTCCCGGCCCGACGACGTCGCCAAGCTCGCCTCTCTCATCGGCCAGCCCGTGGACGCCGTACGCACCACCCTCGACAACGCGCCCGCGACCACGCTCTCCCTACCGCTGGCGGACGTCCCACGAGCGGCGGGCGACGCGGTCACGGCAGCCGGGATCACGGGAGTGATCGTCGTTCCGCAAGGCAGGCGCAGCTATCCCACCGGGGCCCTTCTCGGCCCCGTCCTCGGGTTCGCGGGCATCGCGACCCCGACCGACATCCAGCGGTGGCCGGACCTGCCTGCAGGCGAGATCGTCGGGAGGGCCGGGCTGGAGCAGCAGTACGACTCGGTGCTGCGCGGTGTGAACGGACGCCAGTGCGTGTACGTGTCCCCGCCCGGGATCCCGGTCGCGATGGGTGAGCGGGTGGAGCCGGTGCGCGGAGCCGACCTGCGGTTGTCACTGGACCTCGGGCTGCAGGAGCGGCTCTCCGCCGGTCTCGTGAACGCGTTGCGGGGCCAGCGCAAGAGCCACGTCGGCGCCGCCCTGGCGATGGACCCCCGCAACGGCCAGATCCTCGCGCTCGCGAGCGCCCCGTCCTACGACAACAACGTGTACGGCCCGCCGATCGACGTCGCCGGGGTGCAGGCCGCCGCGAAGGCGCCGGGCCACCCCATGCTCGAGCACGCGACCCAGGCGGCACTTCCGCCCGGTTCGACGTTCAAGCTGGTGGTGGCGGCGGCCCAGATGGTGAACCCGGTGATCCCGCCCGAGAAGGTCATCCCGACGGGCGGAAGCTACACGCTCGGCGGCCACACCTTCGGCAACTGGAAACCGATGGGACCCATGGACCTGGTCCAGTCCATCGCGTGGTCCAACGACGTGTACTTCTACAAGCTCGCCAACGCTCTCGGACCGGAGCCGATCATCGACGCGGCCCACGCCCTCGGGGTGGGCAAACGGACCGGGATCGACCTGCCCGGTGAGTCGCCCGGCTACATCGGCACTCCCGAGAGCGTGGCTGCGAACGGCGGCACCTGGTACGGCGGGTCGACCGTGATCCTCGGCATCGGGCAGGGCTATCTGACGGTCACGCCCCTGCAGAACGCCCTCTTCACCGCCGGCGTGGCCACCGGCCAGATCGTCACACCGCGGCTGGGCCTGGCGACGGGGACGAACGGGGGCATCTTCACGACGCTACCCACCCCGGCTCCGACGCCGGTGCCGTTCTCCGACAAGCTCGGCCCGGTCCGGGACGGGATGCGCGCCGTGGTGACCGGTGGTACCGGTACCGGGCTCTCCGGCCTGCCCTTCCCGGTGGGAGCCAAGACGGGCACGGCGCAGGACGGCAGCCTCTCCGACGTCCACTACGACAACTGGCTGTCGGCCGCGGCACCGATGCCCGACCCGAGGATCGTCATGACCGCGGTGGTGCAAGGTCCGGGCTCCGGAGGCAACAACGTGAAGAGCCTGATCGCCGACGGCCTGCGCTACTTCCACGACAACGAGGCCCGCGTGATGTCCACCGATCCGATGCAGGACCCCGCCAGCGGGAAGTGACCGGACCCAGGGCCGACCATTTGTCCCCATGATCACCGCTTCGGGGCCGAGAACCGGGTGATGCCCTGCTGCGGGGCCCAAAGTGTTGATCATGACCACGTCTCGGGCTGGACGGCGACTGCCGGCTCCCTATCCCCTGCGGGCGACGGGTCACCGCCGATTTCTGACGGGTCGGGGGACGCCGGGGTTCCACATGATCGTCGGTTGGGAACAGTGAGCCTGGTCATGCCCTGCTGCGGGGCCCGAAAGATTGATCAACGCCCCGGGCAGGCCGGCGAGCAGCCAATCGTCGCCTCGGCAGGCACCGCCCGGGTAACGGAGTGCCGCCGATTCCGGACGCTCGACCGCTGAGGTCGGGGTCGGGGTCGGGGTCGGGGCACTGGATTCCACATGATCATCGGTTCGGGACCAGCAGCCGGGTCATGCCCTGCAGCGAGGCCCGAAATGTCGATCAACGACAGCTGGGCGACCAGATGCCAGGTTGCCGCCGTTTGCGGACGGTGGACCGCCAAGGCCGGGTCAGGGGTACTGGATTCCCGTGATCATCGGTTCAGAACCGGCACCAGGGTCATATGTCGTCCTGCTACAGGGCCCCGACCTCGTCGCCCGACCGTCACGGTGCTTGCTCGCGATCGGCGAACGCGGGTGGGGCCGCGGCCGCGGTTGCTACGGGCTTCGGTCAGCTCCAGCCGTAGGCGTCAGTGACGCCCGGCGTGCGCAGGCAGCGCGCCGCGCCTTCGGCCACACACGTCAGCGGGTTCTCGGCCACCTTCACGGGGAAGCCGAAGGCCCGTTCGAGCCGCTGGCTGAACCCGCGGGTCAGCGAGGCCCCGCCGAAGAGGTGAATGCCCTCGCCCAGCACGTCCCCCGCCGCCTCCGGCGGCAGGTCGTCGAGGCATGCCGCGAGCGTCTCGACGATCGAGTCCGTGATGGGCTCGACGACCTTGACGATCTCCGAAACCGGCACCGTCGCCAGCCGCGCGTGGCCGCTCGCGGCGTCACGCCCCGGCACGACCGTGCTGGACTCGGTGGTGTGACCGATGCGGATCTTGAGGTCCTCAGCGGTCTGCTCACCCACGATGAGCTGGTGGTGCTCGCGGATGTGGCGGTAGATCGCCACGGTCATCTCGTCGCCTGCCACGCGGCAGGACCGGGCCGTGAGCACTCCGCCGTAGCAGAACGCCGTGACCTCGGCCGTGCCACCGCCGACGTCGACGACCATGTGCACGCGGCGCTCCATGGGGTCGATACCGCACCCGACGGCACCGGCGATCGACTCGTCGATCGCGGTGGCGCTCTTGATGCCGGCCTCGTCCGCCGCCTCGAGCAGCGCTTGCCGTTCGAGATGTGTCGCCCCGGACGGAACGCCGATGGCGACCTTCGCGTAGCCGCGCTGCCACGAGTGCCGGACGGCCCGCCGGACCACCGCCCGCAGGTAGGTGCGGGCTGTCTCCAGATCGGTGATGACACCGTCCTGGAGCGGGCGCAACGCCGTCATCCCCGCCGGGACGCGCCCGAGCAGGTCGAAGGCCTCTCGGCCGATCGCGACGAGTCGAGTGCGGCGTCGAGCGGAATTTCGCCGCAACAACACCGACGGTTCGTCGAAGACGATGCCGCGCGTCTCGTCGCACACCACCGTATTCGCAGTACCGAGATCGATTCCGATCTGAGCCACGGACCCTCCCCGGGTGAGCGGCCCCCCTGTCATTGAGTCTGGGACCCCGTGCTCATCCGGTCCAGCCACCTATTGGCTGCGTTCGACGACACACTCCGTATCGATTCGACCGAGTGGCCCACGACCGAACACCACTCCTGGTTCTGGGCGCCCGGATGGACCCGTGAGCCCGTACTCAAACCCCGTTAGGACAGGCAATCTTCCTGGAGAAGGGACGGTCAGACGGTCGCCGGACCGGTGGCACGGGCCGGCCGCCCCACCACGTTCGGCGCGAGGTCCGTGACCCCCCGGCGGGGCATGAGCAACAGTGCGACGAAGGAGACGACGCAGCAACCGATGATGTAGATCGAGATCCAGGTACTCGATCCGGTGCTCTGGAGGATGGCAGCCGCGATCAGAGGTGCCGGCCCACCCGCGATGACGGACGCGAGTTGGTAGCCGATACCCGCCCCGCTGTAGCGGATGTTGGGTCCGAAGCTCTCGGCGATCAACGCGGCCTGCGGCCCGTACTGCATGTCATGGAAGATCAGCGAAACGACGATCGCGAGCAGCACGAGACCAGCGACGCGCGTGTTCAGCAGCCCGAAATAGGGGAACGCGAACGCTGCGGTGCACACGATGCCGATTCCGTACATCATCCGGCGCCCGATCAGATCCGACAGGTGGCCGAACAGCGGAACGCTCACGAATCCGACCGCCGCAGCGATGAGCGTGTCGTTGAGCAGCCCTGTGCGCGACAGCTGGAGCTGCTGGGTGCCGTAGGTGAGCACGAAGGTCACGAACAGATAGAACGGCGCCTGCTCCGACATCCGGACGAACGCGGACGTCAAGATCTCCCGCCACTGGTGCCGGAACGCCTCGAGCACCGGGACGTGCAGTACGGCCTGAGTCTTCTTCACCTCGGTGAAAGCCGGGCTCTCCAGCACCTTCAGCCGCACGTAGAGCCCGATCCCGACGAGCACGATGCTGACCAGGAACGGCACGCGCCAGCCCCAGGTCAGGAAGCCATCGCCCGTCGTGGCCGACATCAGTTGGACCATGGCCGTGGAGAGCAGCAGCCCGATCGGGACGCCGAGTTGCGGCCAGCTCGCCATGAACCCCCGGCGCTTGTCCGATCCCCACTCCATGGACAGCAGCACCGAACCGCCCCACTCCCCACCGACCGCGACACCCTGGAGCAGGCGCAGCACGGTCAGCAGGATCGGCGCGGCGATGCCGATCGACGCGAACCCCGGCAGGAGACCGATGAGCGTGGTGCCCACGCCCATGATCATCAACGTGGTGATCAGCGTGGCCTTGCGGCCGATCCGGTCGCCGTAGTGGCCGAAGATGGCAGCGCCGATCGGCCGGGCCGCGAAACCGACGAACTGGGTGCCGAACGAGGCGATCACACCGGCATACGGCGTGGACCCCGGAAAGAAGACGTGCGGGAACACCAGTGCAGCGGCGGTACCGTAGAGGAAGAAGTCGTACCATTCGATCGAAGTGCCGACCGTACTGGCGACAACGGCGCGACGCCGTTGCGACCGAAACAGCGCCTCTGATTGCCCGGTGTTCATCACGCACTCCTATGGACGGTCGAACCGCGGCTCGATCGGCGACGCCACCCGATCCTCAGGGCGGTCCACCGATCACCGAGAATGCTGCGAGCCCGCGGTGCAGGTGTCAAATCGCAAAAGCGACGAATGGAACAAAACAGATATTTCGGTCCGGCCGACACCACCTGCGAAGAAGACCGCTTCGACGAGCTTCGATCGGTGAACGTGACGGGTTGGCCACGCCGCGCGCCGTGAGTGAGGCCGACTCGATCGTCGGCACCCGCGAGCCTGTCTCAGAAGCCGCATGCCCGACGACGACCACATCCGCCTCGCGGCAGGCCATGGGTCCCGCCCGATCGCGGAACCGGTGCGAGTCAGTGTTCCTGCCGGAAATGACGGCCGGGGGAACGGGTCCGGCTGAACTATTTGCAATCGTGAAAGCCCCGGCTGCCGATTCTGTCGGTGCCACCGAGGACGATTGTCGTATGCCGGAGAACGCGGTCGCGCTGGCGAGCCGAACCCTGCAGCGCGGGGTCGGATCGCTGCGCGCCGCCGCGGATTCTCACGCGCCGGAAGAACAGCGGGTCGTCGCGGTGAGCGTGTGCGAGTCGTTGTCCCGGCAATTGGAGCACCTGCAGATCGAACTGGTCGCCGGGTTGGTGCGCGACGGGGTGTTCGCCGCCCGCGGCTACCGCAGCCCGGTCCAGGCGGTCGCCGACCTGCTCGGCTGCGACACCGCGATTGCGCGGCGGCGGATCCGAGTCGCCGAGGACGCCTGCCCCGGTAGGTCGCTGGATGGGCGCACGTTGCCGGCCCGGCTGCCCGCCACCGCGGCGGTGTTCGCGGCCGGGGAGATCGGCTTGCGGCATGTCGAGGTGATCGCCGAGGCACTGCGCTCGCCCGCCGCGCGGCGGCTCGGTCCGCAGGTGTGGGCGGCCGCGGAGGAGAAGCTTGCCGAGCAAGCAGCCTCCTATCGGCCGGCGGAGCTGGCGGTGTTCGCCCACGACCTGATCAGCGTGCTGGACCAGGACGGGCCCGGGGAACGCGAGGACGAGCCGGAGCAGGTCAACGAGCTTCACCTTTCTATGCGCACGGGAAAGGTGAAGGGCTGGCTCGACGGACTCACCCGAGAAGCACTGGCCACCGCCCTGGACTCCTTGTGTCTGCCCCGCGGTCCGGAGGACGAACGCACCGCCGGGCAGCGCCGAGCCGATGCTCTCGGCGAGATCTGCGCCCGCGTGCTGGATTCCGGGCAGTTGCCCCAGTGCGGCGGGGAGCGCCCGCACCTGAACGTCATCATCCCGCTCGCCGAGCTGGAACAGCGAGCGCGAACGGCGAGCCTGGACTTCGGCGCCCGGCTGTCGGCGGCGGATCTCCGGATGCTGGCCTGCGACGCCCGGGTGGTGCCGGTGGTGCTCGGCGGGGCCGGGCAACCCCTGGATGTCGGACGGGCCCGACGCACCATTCCCGACGGGCTGCGCCGGGCGATCGCCGCCCGCGACCGTGGTTGTGCCAAACCAGGCTGCGGACGTCCCGCGTCGTGGTGCGAGATCCACCACCTGGAGGCATGGGAGAAGGGCGGGGAGACCGCAATGCACAACTGCGTGATGCTCTGCCGCTTCCACCACCGGCTGCTGCATCGCGAATCCGGCTGGCAGGTCCACATCCGCAACGCGATCCCGGAGTTCGTTCCGCCGAAATGGATCGACCACACCCAGACCGCCCGCCGAAAACCTCCACACCCCGCCACGCTCCATGGATGAGGAGGGCGCGCGGCGGACCATATGAGTCGCGCCGGGCCGGAGCCTGGCCGTCGGACCCCCAGGATCGGCGGGGCATCCCCGGCCTGCCCCGTGCCCGCCAACACTCGTGGGGTACGGCCTGCACACGACGCCCGAGAAGGAGCCGACATGACCACGAGGACCCCCGGCGGCACCCTGACGCTCGCCGAGAACCTCACCCTCAGCCGGATGGGCTACGGCGCGATGCAACTCGCCGGGCCCGAGGCGTTCGGGCCGCCGAAGGATCACGAGGAAGCCGTCGCCGTGCTGCGCGCAGCGGTGGAGCTGGGCGTCACCCACATCGACACCAGCGACTTCTACGGCCCGGCGAGCGTCAACGAGCTCATCAAGGAGGCCCTGCACCCCTATCCCGCCGACCTGCACATCGTCACCAAGGTCGGTGCCCGGCGTGGCGCGGACGCCTCCTGGCGGTCGGCGCTCGAACCCGACGACCTGAAGGCGCAGGTACGGGAGAACCTGCAGCACCTCGGCCTGGACGTGCTCGACGTGGTGAACCTGCGGGTCGGCTCGGCGATGGGCACGGGCGAAGGATCCATCGCGGAGCAGTTCGGCGCCCTGGCCGAGCTGCGGGAACAGGGTCTGATCCGCCACCTGGGGCTGAGCGGCGTCTCCTCGGCCCAGCTGACCGAGGCGCAGGCCATCGCGCCGGTCGTGACCGTGCAGAACCTCTACAACCTTGCCAACCGCCAGGACGACGCGCTGGTGGCGCGGTGCGCCGAGGAAGGCATCGCTTTCGCACCGTTCTTCCCGCTCGGCGGGTTCACGCGGCTGCAGTCCGCTGAGCTCGACTCGGTCGCCGCACGCCTCGGGGCATCACCTCAGCAGACCGCGCTCGCCTGGCTGTTGCAGCGCTCGGAGACCATGACCCCGATCCCCGGCACGTCATCGGTGGCCCACCTGCGGGAGAACATCGCCGCCGCCGACCTCGCCCTTCCCGACGACGCCGTGAAGGAGCTCGACGGCATCGCCGGCTGATCCACGCGCGGCGCCACGGGCCTCAGGCGTTGACAGCTTCCAGCCGCTGGCCCGTGGTGCGCGGCCCGAGCACCGACACGTCGACGGCCACCACGACCATCGCCACGCACATGATCGCGAAGAGCGAGCCGACACCGTCGTCCTTCAGCACGGGGACGAGGACGAACGGCATGATCGCGGTGACCAGGCGGGAAAGCGCGTAGGTCCCGCTCGCCCCCGTGGACCGCAAGGGCGTAGGGAAGATCTCGGCCTGGTAGATGTGGTACGCGTTCGAGAACACGTTGCTGACAGCGGTGTAGAGGAAGCCCCACGCGACGATCAGCATCATCGTGTTCGAGAAGCCGAACGCAAGCCCGAACGCCGCCATCGCCAAGCCCGACGAGACCACGAGGGTCTTGCGTTCGACGGCCTCCACGAGCGGCAGGGACAACGCCGACCCGATGGGGTAGCCGAGATAGGTCAAACCGGTGTACAGGAGCGACTCCGATATCGGATACCCCTTCGCCGTGAGCACCAGCGGCACCATCGTGCCGAACCCGTAGTAGCCGATGGTCTGGAAGACGTGGAAGACGACCATCATGCCCGTGCGCTTGTTGTAGGGACGCGCGAACAGCGCGCTCATGCCCGTTCGCACGGCCGGAGCGGCCGGAGCCGGTAATGCCGTCGGGACGCGGTCCGGGACGGCGCGGGCAGGTTCGGGCGGCACGTCGTGTGCCTCGTCCTCGAGCCTGGCGGCGATCGCTTCCGCCTCCTCGGTACGCCCGACCGACTCGAGCCACCGCGGCGACTCCGGCAGGCGACGGCGCAGCAGCAACACGATGAACGCACCCAGTGAGCCGATCACGAACATCCATCGCCAGCCCGCCACGCCGATGAAGCTCGTCGCGGTCACCCAGTGCGCGACGAAGCCCACCGCGGGCACCCCGATGAATCCGACGGTGTAGGCCCGGGCGATGTAGCGACCGCGATGACGTGCCGGCAGCAGGTCGGTGAGGTAGGTGTCGGCCAGCGGCAGCTCGGCCCCGAGCCCGACCCCGGCCATGAACCGGATGACCACCAGCCACGCCGCGTTCATGCTGAACGCTCCCAGCAGCGAGAACGCCGAGTACACGGCCAGGTTGAGCAGGAACGCCCCACGCCGGCCCAGACGGTCGGCGAGCGGGCCGAGGACCAGCGCACCGACGAACATCCCGATGAACGTCGAGGCCAGCACCAGCGCGAGCTCCGCCGTCGTGAGCCCGAACTGACCCAGGAGCACGCTGCTGAGCACACCGGTCAGGAACAGCTCGTACAGCTCGAAGAACAGGCCGAGCCCCACGACGACAGTGGCCCGCCGGTGGGTGCGGGTCACCGGCAGCCTGTCGATCCGCTCGGCGACCCCCGGTGCCGTCGTCGGCCGTGGATCTGGGAGCTCCTCGCCTGTCTCTGACACCCCGGGCTCCTTAGAGATGGTCAGAAGGACTGACAATCAATGTCGGTAGGAGTCCACGGTGAAGATTCAGAGGTCGAGGCGCGAGGAAAGATGAGTGCTGTCACAAGAAAACAAAGCGCGCGTCCACATCGGAACGGACAGAGCAGACGAGCTGGTCAGAGCATGAGCAACACGGGCCGGGGTTTCGAGTCACATGTCCGGTTCGACTCCGCGTGAATATCTCGATGGACTGATGATTTTGCCTATCAGGGGCGGCGGCCCGGCAGCATCTCCCGCAGCTTGGTCTTCGCGCCCTGAACGGCTAGGTGCAGTGCGTCGGGATCGCCCTTGAGCACGGCCTGCACCACCGACTCGGCCTGCTCGAACGTGGCGTGCGGCGGGATCGGCGGCACCTCCGGGTCGCAGTGGACGTCGAGCACGGCAGGGCGCTCGGCGGCGAGCGCCCGCTCCCATGCCGGGCCCAGCTCGTCGGGGGACGTCACGGTGAACGCCTCGAATCCCAGGCCGCGTGCGAAGTCGGCGTACGAGACGTCGGGCAGTCTCTGCGACTCCACGAACTTCGGCGCCCCGCCCATCGCACGCAGCTCCCAGGTCACCTGGTTGAGGTCGTTGTTGTGCAGTACGCAGACGATGCAGCGGGGGTCGGACCAGCGATCGGCGTAGCGGGCGATGGTGAGCAGTTCCGCCATGCCGTTCATCTGCATGGCGCCGTCGCCCGTGAGCGCGATCGCGGGCCGGTCGGGGTGGGCGAACTTGGCGCCGATCGCGTAGGGCACCGCCGAGCCCATGGTGGCGAGGCCGCCCGACAGCGACCCGCGGACATCTCCGCGGATACGCAGGTGCCGCGCGTACCAGTTGGCGACGGAGCCGGAGTCGGCCGAGACGATCGCGTTCAGCGGGAGCCGTTCGGACAGCTCCCAGACGATCCGCATGGGGTTGACCGGGCTCGCGTCCAGCATCGCCTGGCGCTCCATGGTGCGCCACCAGCGGGCGACGTTCTCCTCGATCTTCTCCCGCCATGCGCGGTCCGTCGGACCCGACAGCATCGGCAGCAGGGCCTGCAACGTCGTGCGCGCATCGCCGAGGAGGTTCACCTCCGTCGGGTAGCGCATCCCGACCATGGCGCCGTCGATGTCGATCTGAACGCCCCTGGCCTGCCCGAACTCCGGCAGGAACTGGCTGTACGGGAAGTTGGAGCCGACGATGAGCAGGGTGTCGCAGCCGCGCATCAGCTCATAGCTGGGACGGGTTCCGAGCAGGCCGACCGCGCCGGTCACGAACGGCAGCTCGTCGGACATCACGTCCTTGCCGACCAGAGCCTTGGCCACTCCGGCGCCCAAGATGTCGGCGACCTGCTCGACCTCCGCCGCGGCACCCCGCGCGCCCTGCCCGATGAGGATCGCCACCCGCTGCCCGCCGTTGAGCACCTCGGCGGCGCGCAGCAGCTCGGCCTCGTCGGGCACCACCATCGGCGCCACCAGGCCCGGCGGGCTCGACGGCACCTGTTTGAAGGCATGCGCGGGCGGCGAGTAGTCCTCGGTCTGGAGGTCACTGGGGATGATGAGCGCTGTCGGGGCGCGTCGCGTGAGCGCAGTACGGAAGGCGCGGTCGAGCGCGTTCGGCAGTTGCTCGGGGACGTTGACCTCGACGAGGTAGTCGCTCGCCACGTCCTTGAACAGGCTCTGGAGGTCCACCTCCTGCTGGTAGGACCCGCCCATCGCGCTGCGCTCGGTCTGCCCGACGATCGCCACCACCGGCACGTGGTCGAGCTTCGCGTCGTACAACCCGTTGAGCAGGTGGATCGCGCCAGGGCCCGACGTGGCCATGCAGACGCCCACCCGGCCGGAGAACTTCGCGTATCCGACGGCCTCGAAGGCGGCCATCTCCTCGTGCCGCGCCTGGACGAACCGCGGCCGGTCGCCGGCCTTCTCGAAGGCCACGATGAGCCCGTTGATCCCGTCCCCGGGATAACCGAAGACTTCTTCGACCCCCCACTCCTGCAACCTGCGCAGGACGTGGTCGCCCACCGTCTTCGCCACCCGCACGCACCTCCGCCGCCCGTCACTCCTGCCCGGTCTCCGGCTACCCGAACCCGGTGCAGTGCACCGACGGACTCCTATCTGTCACCCGTCCGGTGCACACTCGGACGGTTACCCCGCGAGGAGGTGCCTCATGAAGCGAGACGTCGACGACGTCAACTCCGACTCGAGTTGGAACCGCGATGCCCGCGACGAGGCCCCGATCGAGCGGCTGGACCGCAACTGGGGCGACCTCCTCCAGGAGCTACGCGTGGTGCAGACCGGCGTGCAGTTGCTCACCGGCCTGCTGCTCACCGTGCCGTTCCAGTCGCGGTTCGACGATCTCACCGGCTCGCAGCGGGTGCTGTACCTGGTGACTCTGTCGCTCTCGGCTGCGGCGACCGGCATGCTGATCGCACCGGTTGCGATGCACCGCGTGCTGTTCCGCCAGCACGCCCGCGCGGAGCTGGTGGGGGCGGGTCAGCGCTTCGCGATCGGGGGCCTGACGCTGCTGGGACTCGCCGTCACGGGGGTCATCGTGCTCATCTTCGACGTCGTGGCCGGGACGACGGCCGCGATCGTCGCGGGTGCGGTGTGCCTCGTGGTGTTCGGGCTGCTCTGGGCAGCGATTCCGCTGATCCTGCGCGCCCGAACCTGACCGTCACTTCGCAGGTCACGTCACTGGTGCAACGTCACTGGGGCAACGTCACTGGGGCAGGGGTGGGGTCACCGGGGTCAGCGCCCCGCCCGGGAGCCATGGCGCTGTGGTGCGATGGTCCGTCCCACCGACCGCCGCCGGTATCACCGCGACCTGCACGGCCGTGAAGATCCGGGGGGCGGCGTTCGGCTCGCCTCGATCGGTCGGCGCCGACCATTCGCGGAACCCGGCAGGCGAGGCGAGCAACGTCACCCCGGCCGCCCGCAGGTCGGCGAGGTAGCGCTGGGCGGGGACGGCCCGCGGGTCGAAGTCGAGGGTGGTGACGGCGCTGGTCCGGCGGCCCAGCACGGACCCCGTGGCCAGCCATGGCGCGGTGTAGGTGCCGCCGACGGTGGAGCGGCCGAACAGCTCATCGGTGAGCCTGCGCCCGCCGCCCTCCCAGCCGGCGACGACGACCACCGCGTCCGCAGGGTTCAGCCGGTCGTCGACCGTGAGTCCGTGCGCGGCCGCCGCGTCCCTGACGACCGTTGCGGCCGCCTTCGACCGGCCCGACCCGTCGGAGACGAGGTACAGCGCCACGTCACGGTCGGCGAGGAACCGCACGGTGGCCCGCAGCGCAACGGCGTCCTGAGCGGAGAGCGCGTCGGACGGACACGCGGTCGGCAGGTCGGTGACCCCGCGGACCATGCCGCCCACCACGGCGCTCAGGCACTCCGGCCCGTCCGGTCCCGCGAGTCCTGCCACCAGTGCGGGCGGCGCGGGATCGGAGCCGAGGTCCAGACGCAGCGGGACCTGCTCCCCGTCGGCCTCGACCGTGAGCACGTCCGTGTCGGCGGGGAGGTCGACCACCGCCCAGCCGCCGGGTGCGCCGGCCCGTTCGTCGGCGGACACACCGCCGACCATCGCCCCGGGGACGCCGACGTGGACGAGGTTGCGGCCGGGGCGCTGCGGGACGACCACCACCGGCACGTCCTGGCCTGCGAGCGCCACCGTCCGCAGGAGCGGGCGGCCGGTATCGGCGGGAACCGGGGCCGGGGTCTGCACAGCGATCACCGTGCCCGCGGTGAAGACCAGCCCTGCGGCGACGGCCACGACACGGCCCCCGATCGCACCGGGCCGGCACAACCCGGTGCTGATCGCCACGGTCATGCCCAGCGCCTGGACGATGACGAGCTGGCCCGTCAGCGACCCGAAGGTCACGCCGTCGAAACGCATCCCCTTGGCGACGGCCTCCAGCGCGGCGGCCGCGACCGCCACCGTGGCGGAGATGGCGAAGACCAGGGTGTGGCGCCGCAGCACGGTGAAACGAGCACCACACGCGGGCGTGGCGACCGACACGGCGGAGCCGAGCCAGGTCACCGCGGCCACCATGTGCACGGCGGCGAGCCCCACATGCCAGCCGACGTGCCCGACCGTCGCGTTGTAGCCCAATGCACCGATGAGCAGCAGGCCCAACACCGCGGAGGAGGTCTGGCACCCGCGGGCGAACATCACCGCTGCCACGAGAACCCCGGCTGCCTGCGGGAACGTGGCGAGCGCGGTGAGGCCTCCGATCAGCCAGTTGATCACCAACACGGGGACCGCGATGGCGGCCCCGCCCTGGACTACGAGCACCGATCTGCGCGAGGGCGGGCTGAGGAAGCCCAGCGCCGTCGTCCCGGCCACCACCGCGCTGGCCACGACCGCCACGATGCCCAGCGAGGTGGTCAGCGGATTCGTGAGGACGGCGCCTGCCGCCTCTCCGGTCCTGCCGTATCCACTCCCGGGGGTCTGCGCCCACGCGGGCACCGCAACGGCTAGGAACAGCACCGGGACCGCAAGGGCCGGTACGGCTGTGGCCGGTGTGACGAAGCGGCGGCGCCCGCGTGAGGTACGCAAGGCGTGGGACGAGGACACGGTTCTCCTGAGAAGCGATCTGGGTGGGGGGCCGATCGGCCGCGCGCACGGGTCACGCGGCCCAGCTACTCCCCTGTGAGAACTGCCCGGCTCGTCGTCCGGTCCAGAACGGTTCGAGCACGCCGGACGGCCGGGACGGCGCGCTGTGGGAGAAGGGGGCCACGGGAGCTCCGGGATCCAGGGCTGGACGCATTGCGCGCCCGGCGGGTCGGGGGACCGCATGCCGGCGGGTGGCCCGTGGGCCGCGGCGATCGGTCAGGGGAGAACGGACGTCCCCGGACAGGACTGGTCGAAATCGTTCCGGCGCCGGGTCGGCCAGAACGACTCGAGGTCGACGATCAACACGAATGTGACTATGGCGACGGACCGTGTGGAGGATCAACCCATCCGTGGCGGATGTGACGGGACTCACTGTAACACTAGTTGCACAGTCACCCTCTGTGATGTAGAGGATTCAACGAAGTCAAGCCGGAGGACCACTGGCCCATCCGGCTCCACCATACTGCGCTGATCGGTCTAACGGTTGGACGGAAGATCCGTTACGACCAACTGCCGCTTCACCCGGGTTCGCACAGGTCCGACCGGCTCGCCGCAGCCGCGGAGTTCGGGACCACCAGGATGATGCCGGACAATCACCGCTTACCAGACTTCCCCAATTGGCCGGACATTCTTTCCCGCCCCCGAAGCACAGCCCTCAGAAATGTACTGACAATGCGATGCGAATTGCGCGAGATTCGCATCACAACGGCCCATAACATTTGATTTGCGGGAGCTGATGTCTATACCGTCAGATCATTCGGGCGATCGCACCTCGGGCCGCCCGGCGACCGGCGGAAGGAGACGACGTGGACCACAGCCGCGTCGACCCGTCCTACCGCCTGCGTCGTGCTGATGGCGGAACCGACGTGCTGTCCGTCGTCCGCCCCTTGCTGCTCGTTCGCCGCCGGTGCGTCGACCTGCTGAAGGTCGCCACCTGCCTCTGTCGCGGCTGAGTCCGCCGATCGTCATCCGCTTCGGCAGGCGACGGTCGATGCATCTCCCCTTTTTCGTCAGCGGCCGCCGCCCGGCGCGCGGTCCGCCCTTCCGCGCCGAAAGGCAGCTTTCGTATGTCCGAACCAGCCCGTCGGATGCATCTCGGTCTCACGATCTGGCCCACCGGTTTCCATCCAGGAGCCTGGCGCCTGCCCGGATCCCGCAATGACGGCAACTCCAACCCGCGCCTGCTGCAACACGCCGCCCGCACGGCCGAGCGCGGTCGTTTCGACTTCTTCTTCATCGGTGACCGGCTGGTCGGGCTCACCGCCTCCCAGTTCGCGGCGCCCAACGAGGTGCTGCGGCCCGAGGCGCTGACCCTGGCCGCGAACATCGCGGGGATCACCGAACACATCGGGCTGATCACCACGGTCAACACCACCTACTCCGACCCGTACAACGTCGCCCGGGCGGCGGCCACGATCGACCACCTCAGCGGCGGGCGCGTGGGCCTCAACATCGTCACCGGTAAGAACGTCGAGGCGGCGCGCAACTTCGGTCGTGAGCAGCACTGGGACAACGAGCACCGCTACGACTGGGCCACCGAGTACATCCAGGTCCTGCAACTGCTCTGGGACAGCTGGGAGGACGACGCCCGCGTCGCCGACGCGGTGACCGGCCAGTTCGTCGACCCGGACCGCGTGCACCACATCGACTTCGAGGGGAAGTTCTTCTCCGTGCGCGGGCCGCTGAACGTCGAGCGGCCGGTTCAGGGGCAGATCCCGATCATCAACGCAGGGGCCTCCGAACGCTCCCGCGACCTCGGTGCGCAGTACTCCGACCTGCGGTTCACCAACTCCTCGACCCTCGGTCTCGACGGAGCGCGGGAGTACTACGCCGACCTCAAGAACCGGCTGCCGCACTACGGGCGCTCGGCGTCCGACCAGCTCGTCGTGCCAGGCATGGCGGTGTACGTCGAGGAGTCGCAACGGGCGGCGCACGAGGCCTACACGACCCTGCAGGAACTGCTCGAAACCAGCCCGGTGCACCGGGCGCGGCTCTCCGAAGCGCTCGGCGCGGCCGTCACCGACGCGGCGCCGGACGCCCCTCTCGCCGAGGTGGCCGACCTCGCGCAGCTGTCGGAGGACGGCCGCCGCATCGCCGACTCCGCCCGCGAGCTCTACGGGCGCGAGCGCGTGACCGTTGCCGAGGTCAACGCCTCCTTCATCCGCGGCGGGATGTTCAAGGAGGTCGTCGGCTCGCCCTCCCGGGTGGCCGATGTGCTCGAGGAGTGGTTCTCCACGGGCGCCGCGGACGGGTTCATGATCTTCCCGCCGACCGTGCCGCACGGGGTGGAGGCGTTCGTCGACCTCGTCGTCCCCGAGTTGCAGCGCCGTGGCCTGCACCACCGCGAGTACGCCGGGACGACCTTGCGTGAGCACTTCGGCCTTCCCCGGCCACCGAGCCGGTTCGCCACAGCCGCGGCAACGGCGGGGAGCGGGCGATGACCGCGCCCACGGTTCCGGTCTTCGTCGGCGTCGCGGAGCTCGACAAGTGGCTGCACGACAACCCGGAGCGGATCCGCCTGCTGGAGATCCGCTACGACCAGAAGAGAACCGGAGGGGACGACGGCAGCGCGGGGCACCTGCCCGGAGCGGTGATCGTTGACCTCGCCACCGAGCTGTCCCGCACCGACGCGGCCCCGACCGACGGGCGACGGCCCCTGCCGCACCCAGCCGACCTGCAGCGTTCCGCCCGGCGGTGGGGCCTGCGCGCGGACTCCACCGTGGTCGTCTACGACACGAGATCCGGGCTGTCCGCCGCGCGGGCCTGGTGGGTGCTGCGATGGGCGGGGCTGTCGCGGGTGAGCATCCTCGATGGAGGGTTGCAGGCCTGGAGCGCGGCGGGCCACCCGCTCGGTACCGACGAGCCGGAGGTCGCGCCGGGCGACGTGGAGCTCGGCTCGGGCGGCATGCCCGAACTCGACGCCGACGCGGCAGCGGCCCTCGCGGGGCGTGGCCTGCTCGTCGATGCCCGGGACGCGGCCGCGTACCGCGACGGGCACATCCCCGGCGCCCGCAACGTCCCGTCGCAGGGTGTGCTGGCCGCCGACGGGACTCTCGGCGACCGCGACGAGGTGCGCGCGCACTACGGGGTCACCACCGCCGACGCGCCCGTTCCCGGGCTCTCCTGCGGAGGCGGGGTGGCGGGTGCCTTCGCCGTGGCCGCCCTCGCCCACACCGGGGTGACCGCGCCCCTCTACGTCGGGTCGTTCTCGGCGTGGAGCGCCGACCCCGAACGGCCGGTCGCCACGGGAGCCGAACCGGGAACCACCGGGGAATCCCTGTGACGGAGAGCCTGTCGCTCACCCGCGACGGCCGGGCGGGCCGCGTGCCCGGCGACGAGGACACCCGGCGCCCGTCCGATGCCGGGAGCGCGCTGCTGGAGCAGGACCGCCGTGAGGCCATCCGCTTCCGGCGAGCCGTCCTGATCGGCCGTGTGGCCGTGGCGGTCGTCGTGCTCGGCGCCTGGCAGCTCGCCTCCGGCAGGCTCGTGTCGGAGTTCTTCGTCTCCTCCCCCAGCGACATCGTCGGCAGGCTGGTGCAGCTCGTCGCCACCGGGGAGCTGTGGCCGCACCTGACGCAGACGCTCGTCGAGGTGGGAGCCGGGCTCCTCATCGGCGTGCCGCTCGGGATCGCCCTCGGTGTGGCGCTCGGGACGTCACAGCTGCTCAGCGGATGGCTGCTGCCCTACGTGATGGCCCTCTACAGCCTGCCCCGGGTGGCGCTGGCGCCGCTGTTCATCGTCTGGTTCGGGATCGGGCTGCTCTCGAAGATCACCATGGTCGTGACGATGGTGCTCTTCGTCATCTTCTACAACGTCTACCAGGGCGTTCGCGACATCGACCAGGACCTGCTCGACGTGGCCCGCTCGTTCCGGGCGAGCCGCCTGCAGACCCTGCGCTGGATCGTGCTGCCGTCGCTGACGCCCTGGCTGGTCACCGCCCTGCGGCTGTCGATCGGCATCGCGCTCATCGGCGCGGTGATCGCCGAACTGATCGCCGCGAGCTCCGGCCTCGGCTACTACATCAAGCTCTCGTCCAACCTGCTCGACGTCACCGGTGTCTTCGCCGGTCTCGCCGTCATCACCGCCGTGGCGATCGTCCTCGACCAGGTACTGGGGCACGTGGAGCGCCGGGTCGTGCGGCACCACTGAGAAACGTCTCCACCGGAGAAACGAGGACCTCGACCCCATGTCCCTTCCTCTACGCGCGCCACGGCGGTGGGCCGCTGCACTGGTGCTCGCCGCGCTGCTCGCCGCAGGCTGCTCCTCCGAACCCGGCCCGCCGACGATCCGTGTCGGCCTCGTCTGCGGCGGTGTGGGCCTCGCCGCGCTCACGATCGACTCCGGCGCGCTCCCCGGCGGCCTGCAGGCGCAGAAGGTGTGCTTCGACAGCGGCTCAGACGCCGTGCAGGCGCTGGTCGGCGGCAGCATCGACGCGTTCGTCGGCGCGGGTGAGCACGTGATCGACAACCGCGCCAAGGGTCTCGACGTCAAGGGCTACGCGGTCATCAGCGAGGCCCCGCCCTACTCCCTGGTGAGCACCGCAGGCTCCGGCGTCCACACCGTGGGAGACCTCGCCGGGAAATCCGTGGCCGTCACCGCGCCGGGCAGCCTGTCGGACACCGAACTCCAGAAGGCGACTGCCGAGGCGAACGTGCCGTACTCCGGCCTGCGCGTGGTGGGCGCGGGCACCGGCGCCACCATGCAGGCCGCGATCGAGAAGGGCGGCGCCGCGGCGGGAATGGTCAGCGACCCGCTGCTCACCACGATGCTGCAGTCCGGCGCCTTCACCCTCACCTGGAAGCCGGACTTCCGCTACATCGCGCTGGCGGTCATTGCGAAGCCGGACTGGGTGAACGACAACAAGCCCGCGATGCAGGCGTTCCTGCAGGCCCTGCGCGCCACGCAGGACCGGGCGAACGCCGACGTGTCGAGTGTTCTCACCGCCGCCAAGCAGCAGGCCCCGACGCTCGACCCCGCCACGCTGCGCACCGTGGTGGCGGCGACGATGGCCCAGGCCCCGCCGAAACTGACGATCGACGAGGGCCCCTACCAGGACACCACCCAGGTGCTCACGCAGGTCGGGCAGGTCCAACCGGCCAAGATCCCGTCGTTCACCGACTCGTTCGACTTCAGCCTGCTGAGGACGTCATGACGGCGAAGGTGGCGGTGCGCGATCTCCGGGTCGCCTATCGCACGCGGAAGGGCCGCCACCTGGCGCTCGACGGGGCCGATCTCCGCATCGGCCACGGCGAGTTCGTCGCGCTCGTCGGGCCCAGCGGGTGCGGCAAGTCGACGTTGCTCAAGGTCGTCGCCGGGCTGGTCGAGCGCTCCGGCGGCGAGGCGCTGATCGACGGCCGGCCGATCGACGGCGCCCCCGCCGGAGTCGGGATGCTCTTCCAGAACGACGCCCTGCTCCCCTGGCGCACCGTGCACGAGAACGTCCGTCTCCCGCTCCAGGTGGCCGGAGGGGACCGCGCGAAGCAGGACGCCCGGATCACCGAACTGCTCGCCACCGTCGGGCTCGACGGGTTCGCCGGCTACCTGCCGCGCCAGCTCTCCGGGGGCATGCGCAAGCGCGTGGCGCTCGCGCGCACCCTCGCCTCCGACCCGGACCTCTTCCTGATGGACGAGCCCTTCGGTCCGCTCGACGCGCTCACCCGGCGCCGGATCGGGGCGGAGTTCCTGTCGCTCTGGGAGACCCTCGGGACGAGCGTGCTGTTCGTGACGCACGACGTCGACGAGGCCATCACGCTGGCCGACCGCGTGGTGGTGATGAGCGCGGCGCCCGGGCGCGTGCTCGACGAGTTCCCGGTGGCCCTCGACCGGCCCCGCGACGTCCGGGAGCTGCGCTTCACCCCCGCCTTCCGCGACCTGCACGACGCGATCTCCGACGCCCTGGTTGCGCAGGCGAATGTGCCCTGACGCCGGGGGCCGCGCACGGCGTCACCAGGTGACGGGCAGCTCCGACACCCCACCGGTGATGCGGTCGGTGCGCACCACCAGGTCGTCCACTCCCACGGCGAGGCGCAGGCCGGGGAACCGGCGGAACAGGGCGGAGAAGACGGCCGTGAGCTCCGTGCGCGCAAGGCTCGCGCCGATGCAGAAGTGCGCGCCGTGGCCGAACGACAGGTGCGGGTTGGGGCTGCGGCTCGGGTCGAACTCGGTGGCGTCGGCGAACGCCGAGGGGTCGCGGTTCGCCGCGGCGGTGGAGAGCATCACGGCGTCGCCGCGGGCGATCGTGACGCCGCCGATCTCGATGTCCTCGTGGGCGTAGCGGAGCAGGCCGAGGTTCCCGGGCGCCGAGAGTCGCAGGATCTCCTCGACAGTGCGCTGCACCTGGCCGTCGGGGTCGGCAACGAAGGCATCGCGCCGGTCGAGGTCGACAAGCAGCATGAGCACGCCCATGTCGATGCGGCCCACGGTGGTCTCGTGCCCGGCGAACAGCAGCCCCGCGGCCAGGCGGGCCAGCATCGCGTCGGTGAACCGGGGGTCGGCCTCCTGTGCCCGCACCAGGTCGGACACCACGTCCTCCTGGGGATCCGCGCGCTTGGCGGCGGCCAGCCCGCTCATGTACCGCTCGAACTCCACCATCGCCTCGGCCGCGTCGCCGCCGGTACCCATCCGCCCGACCCGGTCGGACAGCCCGTGGAAGTACTCCCGGTCGCCGAACGGCACACCGAGCAGCTCGCAGATCACCAGCACCGGGAGCGGGAAGGCCAGCGTGGCGTGCAGGTCGACGGGCGCCTCCGGGTCGCGGGCCTTCGCCGCCTCCATCGCGTCGAGGCACCCGTCGACGAGCTCCCGCACGTGGTCGCCGAGCAGGCGCATCCGCTTGGCGGAGAACGCCGGGACGAGCATCGCCCGCATCCTGGCGTGGTCGGTCTGCTCGGTCTCGTAGTCACCGGAGGGGCCGTTGAGGATGGCGGCGTCGGACACCGTGGCGGCCTCTGCCGGGTTCGGGTGCGAGCGGCCCAGCCGGGAGTCGCCGAAGAGCGCGCGCACCTCCTCGTACCGGGTGACCAGCCAGGCGGGATCCCCCGCGGGCGTCCGCACCGGGGTGATCGGGGCCTCGGCCCGCAGCACCGCGAGGAGCGGCGCGACCTCGAGCACGTTGGGGCGGTCGAAAGGGAGCTGCGGCGCTGGGGCCGTGGTGGTCATCGGGCGTCCTCCTCGGATGGTGGGGGCGAGCAGGCAGGCGGGGCGGTCGGCGCCGTGAGGGCGCTGCCACGCACGGTGGCGATCCAGTGCTCCTCGGCGTGGGAGCGGCGCAGGAGTTCGTCGAGCACGAGCAGACCCCAGCGGTTGCGCGACGCGTCCGCGGCGGACCGGGCCAGGGCCTGGATGCGGGCCCGGCGTGCGGCGATCGCGCGCTCCCGGGCGTCGAGCACGCCGAACCGCTCGGCGGGGGTGAGCCGCTCGAAATGGCCGACGCGGGACAGGAACTCCGCCTCGTCGGCCGCGAGCTCGTCGGGGAGCTCGGCCAGCATGTCGTGCAGCAGTTCCCGGCCCACGTCGGTGATCGCATAGACATGCCGTGCCGGAGCACCCTGGCTCTCCACGGCGGTCCGCGTCACCGCCCCGGCGTCGTAGAACCGGCGCAGCGCTGGATACAGGGAATTGTTCGACAGTGCGTAGCCGCTGTTCTGCTCGACCCGTCGGCGCAGCTCATAGCCGTGGGCGGGCTGACCGGTGAGGTTCGCGAGCAGCAGCAGGTCGACCCACACCTATGTCACGTTAACTTATTTGATAGCCCTCGCCTACCGCGGCAAAACGGGCGAATCGGGTGCCGTGGGACATATATCCGCTGCTGGGCGGCGTTCCGCGGAGCGGAATCGCGAGGGCTTTGACCACACAAGGAGTTAAACTCTTTCAGGCACACTTCTTATAATTAACTGCCGGAGGACTCATGACCGTCGACAGCCGGTCCGAGAAAACCCGGCCGGATCGGGCCGCCGCCACCCGCGATCGCATCCTCGACGCCGCGGAACGTCTCTTCGCCGAACGTGGGGTGCTGGCGGTGTCGAACCGGCAGATCGGCGAAGCGGCGGGCCAGGGAAACAACTCCGTGGTCGGTTACCACTTCGGCGGCCGGTCCGAGCTGGTGCTCGCCATCCTGCGGCGACACGCGGTGGCCGTGGAGAAGCTGCGTACGGATCTGCTCACCCGCGTCGGCCCCGGATCCGCTCTGCACGACTGGGTCGGGTGCATCGTCCGGCCGCTCCCCGCCCACCTGGCAGAGCTGGGTGACCAGAGCTGGCATGCACGGTTCCTCGCCCAGGCGTCCAACGAGCCCACCTTGCGTGCGGTGATCCGGGCCGACGCCAAGGCGTCACTCAGCCTGCGACAGGCGCGGGAGGGGATGTTCCGGCTGCTCCCCGCCTTGCCGGCCGAGGTCCGCGCCGAGCGCGGCGAGATGAGCCGCCTGGTCGTCGTGCACATGTGTGCCGAATACGAACGGGCGCTGCAGAACGGCGCCGCATCCCCGAACCGCACCTGGGAGATGGCCGCAGCGCGCCTCGTCGACGCCGTCGTCGGGCTCTGGCTGGCGCCCGTGACGCCTGCCGTCCTCGAGCCCGACGCCGCTCAGCGGTGGCGGCAGCTGAGCGGGTGAAACGCAGAATCCACGCCTCGACCACGTCGTCGAGGGGTGGGAGCGTCTCCGGTGGCGCCGCGGAGGTGGCGGTTCCTTGAGCGATCCGCGGGGAGACCCTCACGCCTTCATGGGATGTGTCGGCCCCGGGCACCCTGGACTCTGCACTCGTTCGCCTCATCAAGCTACGAACGGTGATCCCGATGTGCCACCACAGCCTTGACGTGCTCCTCTTCGTCTTCCACGACGCGCGTCGCGCCGCCTCTGTGCTGAAGAGAGCCCGCAGACTGCCCGAGATGCGCCACGTCGCGGTTGTCGCCCGCTCCGCGGACGGGGAGATCCGCGTCGAGGATCGAAGAGCGACCGGCGCGCGCCAGGAGGTGCTGACGCGGGTCATCGATGCGCTCAGCCGGCCGCTGCGTGACCTCGTGCCCTTCGGGAGCGACGGCGCCACAGCGGGACCGCCGATGACGCTGCCCGACACCGGTGCCGGGCTCGCCGCGTTCGCCCGCCTCATCCAGCCCGGCCAGCCCGTGCTGCTCGTCGCGAGCTGCGCAGGCCTCAACAAGACCATGGACGAGGTCGCCCAGTACCTCGGAGCGGCGCTCTACCGGGTCCCGGCCGGGATGCTTCCGGGCTCCCGGTCCTACCGCATCCCGACGACCCCCTGGATGGCCTGACCACAGGCGACGCCGGCCCACCGCCGGCGGATCGGAGAGCGAGATGACCGGAACGACGGCAGGGCACGGCCGCCCCACCTCGTCGACCGGCGCGGACAGCGCCCGATCCGAGCGGATCGCCCAGGCCTGCGCCCTGGGCGATCCGCTCGCCGACACCGTCGCCGCCGAACTGCGCGACCGTGGGCGAATCGCCCGCCGGTCCCTCGCCGGGTTGCTGGCGGCAGGCGACACGGCCGGGACGCTCACGCATGCGCAGGCCGATCTGTGGCACGACGTGCAGTCCGCGGGGGTCGAGGACCTGCTCGGCCGCGGCGCGCTCGTCCACCACCGCGCCGACCCGGAGTTCGTCCGGATCGTGCACGGGGCCAGCTCCGTCGCCCACGTCGGGGCGGCGTCCGACAGCCCCTGGTCGACGAGCCGGCTGGTCCGCGACGGGCGACTCCGTCCCGTAGCGCACCGGCGCGTGGCGGACACCGTGCACTGGGCGGTGAGCGCGCTGGAGCCGGGCAGCCTGCTCGCCGGCGGCCCCGGCCATCGGGCCACGCTGCGGCTGCGCCTGCGGGCCGCCGTTCTCCGCCACGCCCAGCTGCACGGGCTCGCGGCCCACGCCGACCCGGTGCTGCCCGGGACACCCATCACCCAGGTCGACCTCCTGCGCTGCTGGCTCGGCGCCACCGCGCGCGCCCGCGCACTCCTCACCGAGTCGCGTGCCGTGGCCGCGCCCGTCCCTGCCGAGCTGCGCCGGATCTGGCAGCACCTGGGACACCTGCTCGGGGTGCACGCCGAGCTGCTCGACGCGCCGGCCCACCTCCTCGAACTCGCGGCGCCCGGCGGCGTCGACGTCCGGCGGGACTCCTCGCCCGCGCTCACCTCAGCCGTAGCCGTCGCTGTCGTCGACGCGCTCACCGGCGAGCAGCCGCTCGTCCGGTCCCCTCGCGAGCGCATCCTGCGCACCGTCCGGACGGTGCACAGGCGTGCGCAGAAACCTCCGGAGGCGTTCGCAGGCTGAGCCACGTCCTCTCCCCGCAGCGCGCTCCACGTCACACAGTGAGCGGGCGGAGAGAGTCATCTGACCGATGCCCACGCTCGTCTCATCGTCAGACGATGTGGTGCAACGGGACGTTTGCGCGCCATCGGTGCCTGCGCATCGGGGTCCCCAGGCGGACATCGCGGCGTCTGCGATGCGCATGTGATCGGAGAAGACCATGGTTGCGAGTCACGGCGAGGTTCCCCTCCGCGGGCGGGCCGCGGAGCTGGCCGACGTCCGTGAGAGCCTCGAAGCGGTACGCAGCGAGGGCGGTTCGATACTCGTCGTTCGCGGTGCTGCCGGGGCCGGCCGCTCCCGTCTACTCGCCGAGGCCCGCCGGATGGCGGACGCCATGGGGATCCGATCCCTGTCCGGATCGGCCGACCCGCACTCACGGGCGGTGCCGCTCGCCCCGATCATGGAAGCGCTGCTGAACGGTCCGGACCCCGTCCTGGAACCCGATGCGCTGCCGGCCGCCCTCTTCACCAGCGCCGATCATCGTTTCCTGCTCCTGCAGACGATGCGCCAGCAACTGGAGCAGGCATCGCTGCAGGTGCCACTGCTCCTGACCTTCGACGACCTGCAATGGGCCGATGCCGCCACCCTGCTGGCGATGCGCAGCCTGCCCCGCCGGCTCGCGCAGCGCCCGTTGGTCTGGATGTTCGCGGTGCGCGACGGGGCGATGACCGATGCCCTGCGCACGACGCTGGACCAGCTCGCAGCGGCCGGGGCACACACCATCACCTTGAAGCCGCTCGAGACCTCGTCGGTCGAGGCCATCACTCACGACGTTCTGGGGGACGACGTCGACGAGTCGGTGAGACGCCTGGCCGAACGTGCGGCGGACCGGCCGTTGCTGCTCGTCGAACTCCTGCGCGGGGTCGCCGAGAAGCACACGGCCGGTCCGACAGGGGACGACCTCGAGTCGCTCGGAGGGCTGCCAGAGCGGTTCCGGGACCTCGTGGCCCGCACGGTGGAGCGGCTGCCCGACCGGGTGCGCCGGACCGTGCAGATCGCGGCGGTGGTCGGGCCCCGATTCACCGTCCGCCAGCTCGAGGCCCTGCTCGACGAGCCCGCGTCGGCGCTGCTCGAGCCGCTGCGCTCGGCCATCGCCGAGGACCTGATCGTCGCGCACGCCGACCACTTCACCTTCCGTCACGATCTCGTGCGCGAGGCGATCGTGGCGAACCTGCCTGCCGACCTGGTCCGCGGGCTGCGCCGGCAGGTGGTGGACGCCGACCTGCGGGCCGGACGTCCGCTGCCCGAAGCGGCCACCCTCCTCGCCGCCGTGGCGCTACCCGGCGACGCCGAGGCGGTGTCGCTGCTGCGGGAGGCCGCGCTGATGGTGGCGCCGTCGGACCCGGCGGCTGGGGCCGATCTGAGCGTGCGTGCCCTGGAGCTCACCTCGCAGAGGGCGCCCGAGTGGGCCGACCTCGTCACCGAGACCATCCAGCTGCTGCTCGCCGCCGGGCGCGCGGGCCCCGCCGCCGCTCTCGCCGAGCAGTCGCTCGAGGTCCCGCTGGGTCCGGAGGCCGAGGCCCGGGTCCGACTGGGCGGCGCGCTCGTCGGCCTGCAGTTCGCCTTCGTCGACGCGGTGCGGCACTGCCGCACGGCACTCGAGCTGCGTAACCTGTCGCCGTCGCTGCGGGCCGACCTCCTCGCCGTGCTCGCCCTCGCAACGGCGCTCGACGGGGACCCGGAGGCGGCGGGTGAGTTCATCGCGCCGGCGATGTCAGCGGCGCGGGCGTGCGACAACACGCGGGCCGAGGCGGTCACCGTGTGCGTCGGATCCATCGTCGACCTCCACCGGGGCGACTGGCGCACGGCACTGGCCGGTGCCGACGCCGCGGTCGACCTGAGCAAGCGGGTGGAGGTTGCACACCGCCTGAGCGACCCGGAGATCTGGCGGGCGGTGGCACTGGCCGGCGTGGGTCGGCTCGACGACGCGCTGGCCGTCACGGAGCCACAGCAGCGTCAGGCCGGTGTGGGGGCCGGCCTGGCGGTGACCCGCCTCTGGAGTGCCACCCGCTCACGGCTGCTGCTCGAGGCCGGTCGACCGGCCGAGGCACGCGCCGCCGCCGAGGAGGCGCTCGCAATGGTCGACGAGATCGGCCACGGTGACTTCGCCGCAGTGACCGCGATCTGCGCTCTGGGCCGGGTGGCGGTGCTCACCGGGGACGAGGAGGCGCTCGCCACCGCGGAACGCAACGCCCACGTCATGCAGGCGAGCAAGTCGACGTCCGTGCGCAACGCAGGGGCCTGGCTCGCCGCCCTCGTCGCCGCATCCGACGGCGATCCGGGCCGGGCGATCGCGAGCCTGACCGACGGGTCCGCCCGCTACAGCGACAGCGGACCATGGCGCTGCCACCCGCTCGACGTCGCCGATGTGCCCTGGTTCGTGCGGGTCGCGCTCCAAGCCGGGCAGCATGACTTCGCCGAACGTGCGGCCGCGACCGCGGAGCGCCGGTCCGAGTCGAACCCGGACATGCCACTGTTCTGCGCCGTCGGCGCGCACGCCCGTGGGTTGCTCCTGCAGGACCACGAGGAGCTGGCCAGGGCTGCGTCGCTGTACGAGGCAGCCCAGCGGCCGCTGGCCCGCGCAGCCGCGCTGGAGGACGCCGGCAACGCGGCGGCCCGTCACGACCGCGCCGAGGCGGTCCGGTTGCTCGAGACGGCGATGCGCATCGCGGACGAGGCGGGCGCGCAACGTGATGCGGCACGCGTCCGGTCCGCGTTGCGCGAGCTGGGCGTGTACCGGCGCCGCAGCACGCGGCCCTGCACGGGCCAGGGCTGGCAGGCGCTCACGCCGAGCGAGCTGGAGGTCGTGCGGCTCATCGCCCGCGGGGCGACCAACAGGGCCGCCGCCGAGCGGCTCTACGTCTCGCCGCACACGGTGAGCACCCATCTCAAGCACGCGTTCACCAAGCTCGGCGTCACGTCGCGGCTCGAGCTGGCCCGTATCGCGCTGACCCGTGCGCAGTCGAACGTCGTTCCTTGACCCGATGGGTGCCAGGAGGTGCATTCGATGACCGGAGGCCGTGAGGCCTGCAGCTTCCGGCGCAGCAGATGGTGGGCGGGCGCAGGTGCCGCTGCCCTCACGGCGACCGCGCTCCTGGCAACGGCCTGCAGCACCGAGGACGCCACATCGCCCGCGGCGCTGGCGCAGTCTCCTCCGCACGTGAAGGCGATGCCCCTGCCGGAGGCCGACGGCGCGCTCGTCGGGCCGCAACCCACCACCAACCTGGGCACGGTTCTCGTGGACGGAGAGGGCCGCACGCTCTACGAGTACGCGGGCGACACGGAGAACAAATCGGCCTGCACCGGGGACTGCGCGCAGACCTGGCAGTTCGTCCCGGCGCCCTCCCCCTTACCTGCCTCCATGCCCGGGGTGATGGGCGCGCTCGGCAGCGCGGCCCGGCCCGAGGGCGGGCAGCAGCTCACGATCGCCGGTCATCCCGTCTACACGTTCGCCGGCGACGTCGCGCCCGGCCAGACCAACGGGCAGGGCAAAGTCGTCGACGGAAACGTGTGGTCGGCCGTGTCCGCCACCGGCACGCCCGTGCAGAGCTCTCCGGCGGCAGCAGGCCCGGTGACCACCTCGCTCGTCGGTATCCCGTACTGACCGACCGACCGGTCCCCCCTCCGGCCAGCCGCTCACGGGTGACTCAGCAGTATTCGTCGGTGAAGAAGCGGTCCATCCCCTCCAGGTCGTCGAGGTAGGTCTCCACCTGGACGATCCTGCCCGCCCGCACGGTGCAGACCGTGGCGATGTGCTCGTCGAGCACACGGTCGCCGCGGCGGGCCGTGGCGTGCAGCCCGAGCGCGATGTTGTCGCGGCTCACCAAAACGCGCTCGAGCGTCGAGGTCATCCGGTACGTGCCGATCAGCTGTGCACGCGCGATGACGTCGTCGATGCCGGCCGCGGTGCCCGAGATGGCGTTGTGGCCCGGCAGGCTCCACGTGGCGTCAGGACTCATGATCTCGCGGAGCAGCGCCCAGTTCTTCGTGCGCAACGCCCAGAAGAACGCCGTGCCGAGATCGACCTGGGGTGACGCGGTCATGGTCATCAGCTGCCTCCAAGGGGGGGTGGCACCTCATCTTCGAACCATGGTCAGGCCTACGCCGCATACACCACATCACGTGTTGATGGGAGGTCACTCATCGACGCGACGGTGAACGGGGGCGAAATCGGACGATCATCCGGTGCGCGTCCCCTGCTCGGCGCGCCGGGGAAGCTCGGTATCCAACGGTACGGCCGCCGAGCGTACGAGCCCGAGCTGCACTGTCTGGCGGCCCGCGGCGACGTCGAGGATCCAGTCGACCGCGGTGCGCAGCCGGTTGCCCGGCATGCTGAGAAGGTGGTAGCCGCGGGTCACGGCCTTCGCCGGCAGCCCGGAGAGCGGAATGCGCAGCGGGTTGGCCGCGGCCTGAGTGCCACCGAGGTCGACCACGAAACCGAGGTCGTGGTGCTTGTACCGGCGCATCCGCCCGTGGCCGAGCGATGCGGCGACGTTGCGCCCCGCGAGCTTGCCCTGGCGAGTCGCATGCTGGGCGGTCATCGCCGTCACCTCGCCGCGCCTGGTCAGGTCGGGAACCGCGGCGGCATCACCGCAGGCGAAGACGTCGGGGTGCCCAGGCACCACGAGCGTCGGGTCCACCACGAGTCGGCCTTTGAGGGTGGACAGGCCGGTTTCCTCGACCAGCGGGTCGGGACGGACCCCGACACACCAGACGAGGGTCCGCGTCGGGACGAACTCGCCGGTGGTGAGGTGCACGCCCTCGCGGGTCGCCTCCCGGACGGAGACACCCGTCCCCACCTCGACACCCCGATGCCGCAGCACCCGGTCCGCTGCTCGGGACAGGCGTGGATCCAGCTCGGGGAGCACCTTCGGCGCGAGGTCGAGCAGGAGCCAGCGCACCTTCTGATGGCGCAGGTGTGGGTGGCGCTCGACGATCCTGTCGGTGAACAGCGGGCCCTGCGCCGCCACCTCGGTGCCGGTGTAGCCGGCCCCCACCACGACGAACGTGCACCGGGCCGTCCGCTCATCGGGGTCGTCGGTGGCGTCGGCGAGCTCGATCTGCCGGATGATGTGGTCGCGCAGGTAGAGCGCTTCGGCCACGTTGCGGAAGCCGTGGGCGTGCTCGCCGACCCCCGGGATCGGCAGCAGCTTGTTCACGCTCCCCGCGGCGAGGATCAGCCGGTCGTAGCCGAGGCTGTGCGCGCCACCCTCGGGATCTGTGTAGTGGACGGTCCGCTCGTCGAGCGACACCGAATTCACCTCGCCCAGCACGAGGCGCACCCCGGGCAGCGTCGCCGGGAGCGACACCGTGATCCGCCGCGGATCGATCACCGCCGCGGCCACCTCGGGCAGCAGCGGCAGGTACAGGAAGTAGTCCATGGGGTTCACCAGCACGATCTCCACGCCGGAGTCCGGCGGGAGCGCCTTCGTGAGCGAGCGCGCAGCCTCGTACCCGGCGAAGCCTGCGCCGACGATCACCACGCGCTTCGGCGTCGCCCGAGGCGTGCGTCCGTCGAACCCGTCCGGCTGTTCCGCGCGCCCCGTCTGCGTTTCGCGCACCTGCGCCTCCTCCTACCGTCCCCCGGCTCGGATGACCCTCTACCGAAGTCTGCCTGCACATCGGGGGCTACCCGTGGTGGAATCGACACACACGACGGCACGGGGGATACGACATGTGGCTGGTCAGCGGGATAGACGAGGAGCACCGGTTTCCGCAGTGGACCGAAGCCGTCGAGTTCTACCGGCAGATCGTCGGCGACTGGGTGGCTGCCCACGGTGATCCGGACGCCGCAGCGGCGCGCGACCTGACCACCTCCATCGCCGACCTGCCCATGGGTCAGCCCCACCAGGTGGGCTTCCCGGCGAACGGCGGCGACGCGGTCCGCTTCGAGCTGACCTGGGAAGTTCCGTCCGTTGGGATGGATCACTTCACAGCGTGCTGAATGCGATGTCACCCACCGAAAGGTGGGCTTGCGACTTGTGCCGCTGATCACGCTACTCTCTTCGGCGCAAGCATCGGACGGGACTCGGCCGCTGGTGACCGGCCCCGCGAAGGAGGATCCGTGTCGGGTGGTCACTCCGGGTCCGGGCCGGACGGCCAGGGCGCGCGTAGCGGTGCGCGCCGCGACCTGAACTTCCGGAGGCCGTCGATCGCCCGCGTCTACGACTACGTGCTCGGCGGGCGCGACCACTTCGAGATCGACCGCAAGGCCGCCCACAGCTTCCTCAACGTGGTGCCGGAGGCGGGGCAGCTCGCCAAGGACAACCGCCACTTCATGCGCCGCAGCGTGCGCTTCATGGTTGCCGAGGCCGGCATCCGGCAGATCATCGACATCGGCTCCGGGCTGCCGACCGCAGGCAACGTGCACCAGGTGGCGCACGAGATCGACCCCTCGGTGCACGTGGTCTACGTCGACAACGACCCGATGGTGCTGGCGCACGCCATGGCGATGCTCGACGACGACACCACCACGGTGATCACTTCCGACCTCCGCACGCCCGAGGCGATCTTCGACGACCCGGAGACCCACAAGCTCATCGACACGAGCCAGCCGTTCGGTGTGCTCATCGCGGGCATCCTGCACCACCTCTCCGACGAGGACGACCCCGCCGGTATCGCGGCCGAGATCAGGGAGCGGCTCAGTCCCGGCAGCTACCTGGCGATCTGCAACTTCCTCGGCGAGGAGCCACGAGCCAGAGACCTGGAGCGCGGGTTCCTGGACGGTCTCGGATCCGGGCGCTTCCGCACGTGGGAGGAGAACCGCAGCTACTTCGAAGGGCTCGAGATGGTGCCACCCGGCCTGGTGTACGCCAACAAGTGGCGGCCGGACGAGGCCACAGCCAAGGACCATCCGGTGGAGACCCTCTACGTCGGCGGGGTCGGCCGCAAACCCTGACGCGCGGCGCGACGATCCTCCACCCGGCCGAGCAGCGGTGTGACCACCCGGTTCAGCAACGAGCTGAACACGAGCAGCAGGAGCGCGAGGTAGGTCACCCCCGGGACCAGGGCCGTCAGCACGAACGCCACCACGAGGATCGCGGTCGTGCTCACCGCACCTGACGCGCCGACCGGTCCATGGATCATGAACGCCAGCACGGTCAGGCAGACGCTGCTCGCGAGGATCGTCCCGACGTAGAAGACGGCCGTGAACCAGTCGTCGCCGTATCCGCCGATCATCTCTGTCGGAAAGGGCAGCACGACGATCGTGAGCAGCCACGCCATGCTCCAGAACAGCAGCGGCGTGGAGTCGGCCACCACCTTCTCGAACATGCGCCGGTGCACGATCCAGAGGCGCGCGATGACGGCGAAGCTGAGCAGGAAGCTGTAGATCTGCGGCTGGTGCTCGGTGATCACCTCGACCGGAGTCACCCGTGCAGCGACCGACTCTCCGACGGCATCGACCAGCGGCAGCACGAGCAGCGTGATCGCGATCGCGACCACCGCATCGGTGAAGGTGACAAGTCGGTCCAACGGTTTCAGCGCGCTCACGCGGACAAACGTAAAGCACCGGCCGTCACTCTCAGCTCACCTTCAGCTTCCTGGGCGCTTCTCAGCGTCACCACAGGGGCGCCTCCCTAGCGTTCGTTCCATGCCCACCGCACTTGTGACAGGCGCCAGCCGGGGTCTCGGAGCCGTCTTCGCCGACCGTCTCGCCCGACGCGGCATCGACCTCGTCCTCGTCGCCCGCGACCGCGACGGGCTGGAGCGCACCGCGGCGACGGTGCGCGGGCACGGTGCGGTGGCCGAGGTCCTCGTCGCGGACCTCGCCGACCCCGCCGCCAGGGCCTCGGTCGAGCTCCGGCTCTCCGATGCGGACCGGCCCGTCGACATGCTGGTGAACAACGCCGGCTTCGAGGTGACCGACGAGTTCGTGAACAGCGAGCTCCGCGACCTGCAGACCCAGATCGACACGAACATCTCGGCGGTCATGTCGCTGACCCATTCCGCGCTCCCGGGCATGATCGCGCGCGGCAGCGGATCGGTGATCAACGTCGCGAGCTTCGCCGGCTACCTCCCCTCGCCGGGCAGCTCCTACGCCTCGACCAAGGCGTGGGTGCTCGCGTTCACCGACACGATGGCCGCGTCACTCGCGGGCAGCGGCGTCGGCATGATCGCCCTGTGCCCCGGGCGGATGCTCACCGGCAAGCACAAGGCCCCGGACTCACCCTCGCCGCTGTGGCTGGAGCCCGCGGCGGTGGTGGAGCGGTGCCTGCGCGACCTCGAGCGGGGCCGCACGCTCTGCACGCCCGGCTGGATCTACCGCACCGTGGTCGGCACGCTGGAGATGCCGCGCCGCTCGCTGCGTGCGGCCGCGAAGCTCGCAGGCCGCGGGCGCACGCAGCGACGCCCGAAGGCCGGCACACAGCACGACATCCAGTCGTTCACCCGGCCACCCTCGCTCAACAGCGTCGGCTGACTGCGCGTCAGGCCTCGGGTCCTGGCTGGTCGTCGCGCCACATCCCGAGCGCCTGCAAGGCAGGCCGGTTGCTGTAGGAGAAGACGAACGTGTCCTCCGCGGTCGGGTTGACCAGCCGGTAGGGCTGCCAGCCGGGTACCGCGATCACGTCCTTGGGCCCGAAGTCGAAGCGCTCCTCGCCGATCTCGACATGCCCATGGCCCTGCACGACGTGCAGGACGGCGCTGGCGGTGGTGCGGCGGGGCTGCCCGTGGAAGTGCGGGCGCAACCGGCTGATCCGGCAGTCCATGGTCGGCAGTACCGAGCCGCCGGTCCACGGGTTCGTGTACTCCAGCACGATCCCCTCCGACTCACTGCCCTCGGCGTCGTCGGCGATCGCCGCGAACGCCTGCTCGGTCTCCCGCCACGGATAGTTGCCCACGGGCGAGGACAGCCGCTCGGGCTGCTCCCAGGCCGGGTTGAGCCTGCCGTGGATGAACCGGCGGCTGGAGAGGTCATCGGGCACGAGCGATTTCTGCGCACGGTCCCCGAACAGCTCGAAGAATCCTGCTTCGAAAGCGTTCGTGAGCGGGAAGTCGAGGCCATCCAGCCACATCATCGGGTCGTTTCCCTCGTGCCGGTGGTCGTGCCAGTGCCAGCCGGGGGTCAGCAACAGATCACCCGGATTCATGTGGAGTCGTTCACCGTCGACCGTGGTGTATGCCGAGGCGCCCTCGATGATGAAGCGGAAAGCGTTGGCCGTGTGCCGGTGCGCCTGCGCCGTCTCGCCGGGAAGGATGATCTGAATCCCGGCGAACAGGCTGTTCACAGTGGCGGGCGGATCCTGCATGCCGGGATTGACCAGCATCAGCACCCGTCGCTCTGCCTCGTCGAGCGACAGCGTGCGGGTGAAGTGCAGCATCAACGGCCGCAGGGCGGCATAGTCCCACCGATGCGGCAGGGCGACGCTGCGCGGTTCGGGCGAGAAGAGCGACCCGTAGTGCCTCCACAACGGTGCGGCAGCGAGTTCGTCGAGCGTCCGATATGCGGCTTCCGATGATTCGACGGTCAACTTCAGCTCCTTTACCGATAAGTGATACTCAGTACACTGACCATCTATTCGAACTGTAGGACGGGGCATAGCGCGGCGCAAGGACCGGCCGATCCACCGCACGGCATCTAGACTCGCGGTATGTCCTCACGGGCCGACCACCAGCCCTCCGAGGTGGACGAGGACGCGTTCGAGCTACGGACCGCCCCCGGCCACCTCCTACGCAGGCTGCAGCAGGTGCATCGGGAGATCTGGGCGCGGGAAGCGCCCCCGGAGCTCACCTCCGTGCAGTTCGCCGTGCTGAACATCCTCGCCGACAAACCCGGAATCGATCAGCGGATGCTCGGCGAACTCGGCGGAATGGACCGTTCGACCACGGCGGAGATCGTGCGGAGACTCACAGCGAGGCGGTTGCTCGCCCGCTTCCCGGACGCCGCCGACGCCCGCCGCAATCTGCTGCGGCTGACCCCCGCAGGCCGCGAAGCGCGACGCGCGGCGCTTCCCTCTGCCGCCCGGGTGAGCGAGCAACTGACCCATGCCCTCGACGGGCAGGAGCGCAAGGAACTCGTCCGCCTGCTCAACCTCGTGGTCGACAGCCACGACGAGCCGTTCGACCGGCGCCCACCCCCCGGGAGTCGTCCGAAATAAGCCCGCCGGCCGGGGCCGCGGGGCGGTCAGTCGGTGGTGGGCGTTCTCTCGTCGAGTTGCTCCGTCATCCGGGCGATCTCCTGTTCGAGTTCGGTGATCCGCGCCCGGGCCGTGTCGAGATCGTCCTGTAATTCGACGATCCGGACGGCGGCATCGAGGGTGCACCCCTCGTCGAACAGGGCCCGCATCCGCGCGGCGAGCACCAGTTGGCGGCGTGAATAGCGCCGATGTCCGCCACTCGACCGCTGCGGCTTCAGCACGCCGGCCGCGTCCAGGCTGCGCAGGAAGGCCGGCTGGACCTCGAGCAGTTCGGCGGCCTGACCCATCGCGACAGCGGGAAAGTCCTCGTCGTCGAGGCGGCCGACCCCCATGGTTTTCCTCCGCAGATGTGAAGTCAGTGGTGCAGATCCTATCAATCCGTCGCCGCAAATTGCAGCGTCGACGCTGGTCGGCGCCGTTGCGGCGCTGCTCGTCCCCGACTTAGGATCGATTCCTCGGTTGAGCGCACAGCCGGCCATTTCCTGTACGGCCGGCTGTCGCACAGGAAGACCTCCGCGGAGGGAGCACCCGTGACCGAGCTGGGCAACAGGCCCCCGACCACACAGTGCGCCTGCGCGCCACCTCTGCACGTCGACCTCGTGTCGTCGGGCACCGACACCGGGCTGCGAGTCGATGTCCGGCTCGAGGGCGAGCTCGACCTCGCCACCGTCGATCTTGTGACCGATGCGCTCGCCTGTCTGCGCGACGAGCGGCCCGAGCTGGTTGTGATCGATCTCTCCGCTCTGCGTTTCGTCGACGCGCACGGGCTCCGCGCGGTCGACAACATCCACCGCGAGTTGTGCGGCGCAGGGGGCCGCCTCGTCCTGGCCATGCCGAGCCGGCACGTCGCCCGGGTCCTCGCCGTCGCCGAGCTCGACCCACAGATCTCCGTGTGGAGCGCGTGAGACCACGCACGGCGCAGCGATCGACGTTCTGGACATCCCGCGTGTGTAAACGACGCCGAGACCGGCAAAACCTGGGCGGTGACGGTTTACGCAGGAGACGACGGTGCGCGCTCCGGCCGGACGGTCCGGTGGGCGGGGGCGGCCGACCCCGTCGTCGACACGCTGACGATGCACATGCTCGCCGAGCCGACCACGCCGTCGGTCGTGCGCGCCCGATTTCGCAAGTGGCTGGAAGGTCACGGCTGGCCCGCCGACGCCGTGGATGACGTCATTCTCTCCGTGCACGAGGCCGTGGCGAACGTGATCGACCACGCCTACCCGGCCGGATACACGGGCGACGTGGCCGTGACCGCGACCCTCCTTGCCGAGGCGGGCCGGCGGCGGGTCCGGATCGTCGTCCGGGACCGGGGCCGATGGCGCTCGCCGCCGACAGACCCGGGCTATCGCGGGCGCGGCCTCCAGATGGTGCACAGCTGCATGGAGGACGTCGAGATCCTCCCGGGCGTGCACAGCCGGGACGGCACCGAGATCACGATGCTCAGTCCCCCGGTCACACCGGTTGTGGGAGTCGGGCGCAGTTCCCCGGGGCCCAGGAGCACCACCTGCCGTCCGCGGTCCACCGTCGCCGCGCCCGGCGGCAAGGCGCGATCGTTGGCGATCACCTGGCGCTGCCCACCCGTTCCCCCCGCACCCTGACGAGCGCAACCGTCACGACGTCGATGCCAGCAGCACGTCGACCTCCGCACGGCCGGGGGCGGTCGCCGGCCCGCTGCGGGTGACCGCGAGCGCGGCGGCGGCGTTGGCGCGCACCGCGGCGGTGTGCAGGTCCGCACCACGCAGCAGTTCGGCGGCGAACACCCCGCAGTGCGCGTCGCCGGCTCCCGTGGTGTCGACGGCCACGACGGGAAATCCGGGAATGTGTTCGGTGTGGCCGTCGCGAGTGAGCAGGCACCCGGCCGCTCCGTCGCGCACGACGACCACTCCTGGCACGGCGAGCCGGCGCGCGAGCACCTGCGCGGCGGTGCGCAGGTCGTCGGCACCCGAGAGGGTGCGCGCCTCGGGGGCACTGGCACTGAGCATCGTGGTGCGGGCGAGCAACCTGTCCCAGACCGGGCCGTCGACCTGGCCCGCGAGCGGCCCGGGGTCGACCAGCACGCCCGCGCCGTCGACCGTCTCGAGCAGGTCCAGCACAGCGCGGCCCTTCGCCTCCACGAGCAGGCTGTACCCACTCACGTAGACGAGATCCGCGCTGGTCACGGGCACAGCGCCGAGCGCTGCGGGATCGACCTCCGTCTCGATTCCGCTGCCGGTGACGAACGTCCGCTCGCCTGAGTCGTCGACGAGCACGACGCAGACGCCGGTGTCGCCATCGACCGACGCCGGCAGCGAGGCGACGATGCCTTCCGCGGCCAGCGCGGCACGGACCATGTCGCCGAACCGGCCTGCGCCGTGCCCGCCGGCGTAGACGACGGGTGCGCCCGCGCGGGCCGCGGCGGCCATCACGTTGAACCCGCCGCCGGGAAGCAGGTCCACGGCGGAAGCGACCACGTCACCGCCGACGGGCGGCACCCCCGGCACCCGCATCACCAGGTCCAGCACGACCTGGCCCGTGTGCAGGAGTCGACCGGGGCCGCCCCGATCAGGACCGTCGGCCACCGTCGACCCCCGCACGGCGACGCAGCTCCAGCAGCCGGTCGGCCACTGGCGCCAGGTCGAGGCCGTTCACCCGGCAGACCGTGGCGACCAGGTCGCCGGGAAGACCGGCCACACCGTGGTGCGCACCCAGCACCGCGCCGCAGATCGCGCCGACCGTGTCGGTGTCGCCGCCGAGCCCGGCCGCGAGGGTGAGCGCGTCGAGCGGTTCCGTTCCCAGAGCCTCCACCAGCGCGAACGCCGCGACCACCGACTCCTGCGCCGCGACCGAGGTGCCCACCACGTCGGCGACGGCGTCGGCGAGCGCCGCCCGGCCCATGCCGCGCACCCAACCGCGCACCCAGCGGACCCGGGCACCGACATCGCCGCCCGCCCTCCAGTGGCCCCGCCGCGCGCCTGCGGCCGCGGCCCGCTCGGCTGCGTCCAGGGCGTCGGCGAGACTCGCTCCCGCGACGCCGGCCGAGACCGCTGCTGCCACGGCGGCGGCAGCAGCGATCGCAATGCCCGTGTTGTGGGTGACCCTGCTGGCTGCCACCACGGCGTCCACCAGGGCATTCGAGTCGGTGACCGGCACCGCGATCCCGACGGGCGTGATCCGCATCGCGGCGCCGTTGGTTGTGCCGTCGCGGCCGGTCTCGTCGGGCGACTCGCCGTCGTGGAGACGCTGGATCGCCCGTTTCGTCGACGGGCCGAGCAGATCGGCGGAGCCGCGCCGCACCATGTCGGCCTCCCACCGGCTGAGTGCGCGGGCGAACGCGACAGCGTCGATCTCGCCCGCGCCGTCGATGAGCAGGCGGGCGAGCAGCAAGGCCTGCTCGGTGTCGTCGGTGACCGTCCCGGCGGGCAGGCCCGGCGCGATCGGCTGGTCCGGGGCGGCGTCGCGCAGGCCGGTGATCGGCCCGTAGCGCTCGGCGATCCGCGCGCGGGACATCGACTGCGTCGGCATCCCCAGCGCATCACCGAGTGCCAGGCCGGCCAGAGCACCGATCGCGCGGTCCCGGATCCCGTTCATGACCACCCGACGCTACTGCCGGCTGTCAGAGCTCCGGCAACCGCTGGGGCCGTCCGATCAACGGGGCCAACGGGTCGCCCGCACGCCGCATCCGGTCGATCACGGTCCGGATCGTCCAGCGGTCGGGTCGCAGGCCGGGGTCGTCCAGCTCGTCCCAGCGAACGGGCACCGACACCGGGGCCACGGGGGCGGGTCGCGCGCTGAACGGCGCGATCAGCGTCTTGTTGATGGCGTTCTGCGTGTAGTCGAGCCGCGCGAGCCCGTCCCGCCGGTCCTTGTGCCACTCCCAGCTCACGAGGTCGGGCACCGTCCGCCCGACGGCCCGCGACAGCTTCTCCACCCATGCCCTGGTGTCCGCGAAGGTGTAGCCGAGCCCGACGGGCACCCAGATCTGGATCCCCCGCTTGCCTGTGACCTTCGGGGCGGCCGCGACCCCGAGATGCTCGAGGGCGGCGCGGTAGAGGCGGGCGAGCACGACCACGTCCGCGAAGTCCGTGCGCTCGCCGGGATCGATGTCGATCAGCGCCCAGGTGGGCTCGTGTACGTCGGGCAGCCGGGACGTCCAGGGGTTCAGCTCCACCGCCGCGAAGTTCGCCATCCAGACGAGCGACGCCGGCTTGTCGACCACGGCGTAGCACTCCGTCTCGCCCCGATCCGCCTCCTTGTTGCGCCATCGGGTCAGCCACTCCGGCGCGTGGGTCGGCACCTCCTTGTGCCAGAACCCCGGATTCTCGACGCCTTCGGGGTAGCGGTGCAGGTTCACGGGCCGGTCGTAGAGGTACGGGAGCATGTACGGCGCGATGAGCGCGTGGTAGCGGATGAAGTCGCGCTTCGTGACCGGGCTCTCTCCGTCCCTCCCGGGGAACAGCGCCTTGTCCAGGTTGGTGAGCCGGACCTCGAAGCCCTGCACCTGCCACCGGCCCTGTCGCCCGAGCGCGTCGAGTGCGGCGAGCTCGTCCTCGGTGGGCGGGTCCCATGACGGGGGCACCAGGCGCTCCAGTGGGACGGCGGCCTCGGCCGGGGGCAGGTCGCTGCGCCAGAGCGTGTCGGGGGCGGCCGCCACCTCGTCGTTCGTGCGGCCGCTCTTCACCGACAGCGGGTGCTCCTCGGGATCCCACCCCGGCCGCGCGTGCTCGTCGTTCTTGTGGACGAGGATCCACTGTTCCTTGCCGGATCGACCGGCCCCGCCCCGGCGGACCAGCACGAACCGTCCGGCCAGCTTCTCGCCGTGCAGGTCGAAGTGCAGCTCACCATCCTCGACGGCACGCAGAGGGTCGTCGGTGCCGGATGGTTCCCACGTCCCCCGGTCCCACACGATGACGTCGCCCCCGCCGTACTCGCCGCGCGGGATGACGCCCTCGAAGTCGACGTAGTCGACCGGGTGGTCCTCGACGTGCACCGCCATCTGGCGGGCCTTCGGGTCGAGCGTCGGGCCCCTGGGCACCGCCCAGCTCACCAGCACGCCGGCAACCTCGAGGCGCAGGTCGTAGTGCAGGCGGCGGGCTCGGTGCCGCTGCACCACGAACCTTCGCGAACCGTCCGCGGACTCCGATCCGGCCGGCTCCGGCGTGGCTGTGAAGTCACGCTTGGCCCGGTAGGTCGCAAGCCGCTCCTGCTGGTCGGACATGCGGCGGGGGTACCACCGCGGCCGGTTCGCGACTCGCCACCCAGCGGGTCACTCGCAGGCGGTGCCGTCGTTGTCGCTGTCCAGGTCGTAGATGTCGGTGCCGGTCACGCGCACGGGACCACTCGCGTACGCCGGGCCGTTGCCGGAGCCTCCTTCGCAGTCGACGTCGCTGGCGATCGGAACGCACCCGCTGTAGTTCGGATCGCAGTCGTTCCTCGCCGGCGCGGGCTGCGGCTTCGCCACCGGCTTCGGTTCGGGCTTCGGCTTCGGTTCGGGCTTGGGCTCGGGCTTCGGCTGGGGCTGCGGTTGGACCAGCGGCCGGGGCTGTTGCTGGACCGCAGGCTGCGGAACCGACACCTGCTGCCGGACGACGGGCGCCGCCGCAACGGTGGTGGGGGTCGTGCTGGTCGGTGGTGCCGTGGTGGTGGGCGTGGCGGTGCTGGTCTGCGCCGCGGCCAGGGGCTGCGCAGGAGGAGCGGCGGCCCCGCCGCAGCCGGTGGCCATGAGCAGGGTGGCGGCAGCGGCCGCGATCAAGTAGACCCTGGCGCGACGGAACCGTCGTGTCTTCTCGCGGTCGGGACGGGACAGGGGCGGCGGGACGGCCATGTGATCTCCAGTGTGGCGTTGGGCACTGGAAGATCGTGAGCTTTCAACCATCGTTACCGGTTTCGGCGTGTCGTCCCCTGTCGTCGCGCCGCCGATGCGTCGGGCACCAGGTCAGGCCGCCGCTTCGCAGTGGTTCTTGAGGCTGACGCCGAGCGTCTCGCCCCACGCGCAGTTGCAGAACGCGTACCACCGGGCGTCGCTCGACCAGCCCTCCTGACGGAACTCCAGCACCGTGAACTCCTCACCCCTGACGAGCGGCTCGAGCAGCGAGCCGACCCGGTCCCTCCGCACGGTGCGCAGGGCGAAGGTGAAGCGGTGGCCGAGCCAGTCGGATGCCGGGTTCGTGGGGTCCTGGAAGTCGGAGAGGCAGCGCCACTCCACCCACTCGCCCGGCACGAGGTCGACGATCCGCATGCGCAGCAGATCGCCGAGACCGTGGTCGAACTCGACGACCGACCCGATCTCGGGCGCAGCCGTCAGCACCGTTCCCCACCAGGCGTCGAGGCCGTCCTTGCTGGTGATCGCCTCGAAGACCGCCTTGCGGTCCGCGTTGATCCACACCTCGTGATGGATGGTGCCCACAGTTCCTCCTTCGGCCCGGCTTATTAGTAGGCGAAAGCTTACGTAGGCGATCACCAACTCTTCAAGAGCTCCGCCCGCATGTCACCCGGCCAGGAACCCGGCGAGCACCGGGGCGAGGACCTCGGGGTGCTGCAGGACCGCGTGGTCCTCTCCCTCGATCGTGCGGTGCTGGGCGCCGGGGACGGCCGCGTCGACCGCGCGTGCCTGGGCAGGACTCGACGCCAGCTCCAACCGGTATCGTCGCGGTTCTTGAATCACTCCTTTCCCCGTGGCAGAACCGGAGCGCACCCATGACGGTGTCCCGCGCTGCGGGCACCGGTCCGGTGCTGGCCCGCGCGTTGCGGATCCTCGGCGCGTTCTCGGCCGACCATCCGGCCATGACGCTCAGCGAGCTGGCACGCCGCACCCGCCTCCCGGTCTCGACGGTGCACCGCCTGCTCGCCGGCCTCGTGGAGTGGGGCGCCCTGGAGCGCGGCGACGACGGGTACTACCGCGTCGGGCTGCGCCTCTGGGAGGTGGGCGCCCTCGCCCCGCGCGGCCAAGGCCTGCGCGAGCGTGCGCTCCCGTTCCTCGAGGACCTCTCCCAGATCACGCGGGAGAACGTGCAGCTCGCCGTGCGCGAGGGCAGCGAGCTCGTGTTCGTCGAGCGGATCGCCGGCACGGGGGCGGTGCCGGTGCTCACCCGCGTCGGTTCCCGGTTCGCGCTCACCCTCACCGGCGTCGGGCTGGTACTGCTCGCCCACGCCCCCGTCGAGCTGCAGGAAGAGGTGCTGGCCGCGCCGATCGACCGCTTCACACCGTGCACCGTCACCGACCCCGCCACGTTGCGACACATGCTCGCCGACATCCGCAGGTCCGGCTTCGCGGTGAGCGACCGGCAGGTCACGATGGACGCGCTGTCGGTGGCCGTTCCCGTGCAGGACGGCCGCGGCACCGTCGTCGCGGCGGTGTCACTCGTCGTCCGGCACGGAAGCGTTCAGCCGCACTCACTGGTGCCGCTGCTCCGCACCAGCGCGAGAGCCATCTCCCGATCCCTGGCACAGCCCTCCTGACCGCGGGCCGGGCCGCGACATGGACACATGTCGCTCTTCCGGGAGCGCTCATTCCGCCTCAGGTGACCATTTCGCGCACAACGCCACCGAACGCCGGAACTACCGCTCGCGATCGGCCGGTTCGGCGAAGCGCAGGAGCGACCAGGAGGCGGCTGGCAGCTCGACCTGCACCACGCCGTCCCGCATCTCGGGCAGCTCCTGGTAGCGGACGCGCACGGCGTCGGGATCAGCGGCGCTGTTGACGCGCGGCTCGCCTGCGGCGATACCGAGGTGGCCCACCGGCACCCACCGGCCCCGCGGCAGCCGCACGGACGTGCGCAACGGGGCATCCGGCGAGCGGTTGACGAGGAAGACCGACAACGCTGCGCCCGCCGGGTCGGGAACGGCGGGGTCGAGGCTGGGGTCCGGAGCCGGCGCGAGGGTGGCGGTGGCATCGAGTTGGGCGACGTCCCCGTACCGGCCCGTCGGCAGCATCGGCGAGGTGACGGCGGCCTGCAGCACGTCGCCGCGTGCGTGACGTGCGGTCAGCGCGAACGGGTCGAAGATGCTCTGCCGCCAGGCCGGGCCGCCCGGCTCCGTGCGGATCGGTGCGATCACGTTCACCAGTTGCGCCTGGCAGGCGATGGCCACCCGATCGGAGTGCCGCAACAGAGCCAGCAGCAGGTTGCCGACGACGACGGCGTCGAGTGCGCTGTAGTCGTCCTCGATCAGGGCCCGGGTGTCGGCGAACTCCAGGGAGTCCTCGCCGCCGAACCGGGACTGGTACCACACGTTCCACTCGTCGAACGACAGCTTGATCTTCTTGCGGCTGCGCCGGCGGGCACCCACGGCATCGGCGGTGGCGACGACGGCGTCGATCATGTGGTCCATGTCGACGGCGCTGGCCAGGAAGCTCGCGGCGTCACCGTCGTGCTCCTGGTAGTAGGCGTGCAGGGAGACGTAGTCGACGAGGTCGTAGGTGTGTTCGAGGACCTCCGCCTCCCACGCACCGAAGGTCGGCATCCTGCTGTGCGAGCTGCCGCAGGCCACCAGCTCGATCCGTGGGTCCAGCCTGCGCATCCCCCGCGCCGCCTCGGCCGCGACCCGCCCGTACTCGGCCGCGGTCTTGTGCCCCATCTGCCACGGGCCGTCCATCTCGTTGCCCAGGCACCAGAGCCGGACGTCGTGCGGCTCGCGGGCGCCGTTGCGGATCCGCAGGTCCGACCAGGCCGTCCCACCCGGATGGTTGCAGTACTCGAGCAGCTCGCAGGCCTCCTGCATTCCCCGCGTCCCGAGGTTCACCGCGAGCATCGGCTCGGCACCGAGCCTGCGCACCCAGCGCAGGAACTCGTCGGTGCCCACCTGGTTGGTCTCCACGGCCTTCCACGCCCGGTCCAGCCGCACCGGCCGGTCACCGCGCGGCCCGACGCCGTCCTCCCAGCGGTAGCCGGAGACGAAGTTGCCGCCCGGGTAGCGGACGACGGACGCACCCAGCTCGCCGGCCAGCTCCAGGACGTCCCGGCGGAAGCCGTCCTCGTCGGCCGTCTCGTGCCCTGGTTCGTGGATGCCGCCGTAGACACACCGCCCCATGTGCTCGACGAACGAACCGAAGAGCCGGCGCGGTACCGGTCCGACGCGGAACGCCTCGTCCAGAACGACCTCGGCGGCGGCGTCGGTGAGCGGCATCGGCAGAACCTCGTTCCTCGGGGGCGGGACGAACCGTGTCGCCGTCCATCGTGATGCCGCCCCGGCACGCCCTCGACGCGGGGGGCCACCCCCGGGCGTGCGCACACTCGGACGCACGCCCGCCCACTCGCTCAGGCCGTGGCGACCGGCCTCTCGGGCCGTGCGACGCGGCCGACATCCGTGGTCAGAGGCGGGCACGGTAGAACGAAGCGACCGCGCGACTTACCCGTGGTCGCCACGGCCGGCACGCGGCCGGCAAGCTCGCGTTCGGCGTGTTCGACCGTCGCGAACATCGAGAACCGGGCAAGCGCAGCGCTGATCCCGGACGGCAGCAAAGCCTCGCGCCCGGCCAGCCCGCAGAGGTGCAGCCGCAGTCCTACGGCGGCAGCCGCGTCCTCCACCGCGACCAGCGCGGTGAAGTCGTCGGTACCGAAGAATCGCACTTCGCCCAGGTCGATCACCACGTGCCCGGTGCACAGCCCCAGCTGAGCCCCGGCCACATTCGACACTCTGGTGATCGTCGCGGGGTCGAGCACCCCCGCCAGCCGGACCACACGCAACCGCGACCCCCGGGCCTCCACCGACACCTGCGCCCCATCGAAAGGCACCCGACACCTCCTGACCTCGACCCGACTGATCGGGTCCGCCACTTCCGGCGTTGGGTCGATACCCGTTTCCGGGAACCGAAACCTCTCGAGGGACCGCCGTCACACTTTCTCGTGGTCCCCGACGAGTGAGGCCGCCACTTCCTGTGCAAGTACGAGGTCGTGGGGATAGGTGATCTTGAAGTTGCGGGCCTCGCCCGCAACCCATCGGATCGGCACAGCCGGGGCGAACCGCTGCATGCAGGACGCCGTGTCGGTGCCGGCGAAGCCCTCCCGAGCGGCCTGCTCGTAGGCCGCCAGCAGCGGCGCGGCCGAGAACCCCTGAGGCGTCTGCACGGCCACGAGACCCTCCGGCGCCGGACCGGCGAGTCCGCTTCCGCCGGGTCCCGCCGCGGCGAGATCGTCACGGGGCACGCCCGGCACCGCGCCCCCGCACTCCCGCGCTACCCGCAGCACCTCGCGGACGAGCGAGCGGCCGGCGAACGGTCGGGCGCCGTCGTGGATGAGCACCGTGTCGACGCGCCCGTCGCGGATGCGGTCCGCCAACTGTCGCAGACCGGCGAGCTCGGACTCCTGACGGGTCGAACCCCCGGTCACGACCTCCACGGCGGCGTCCACCTCACGGTCGATCACCCGATCGGCGAGCTCACGGTCCTCGGCCCGCACGACGAGAACGAGCGGGCCGATCTCGGGCAGCACCGCGAACATGTTCAGCGAGATGCCGATCATGATGCGCCCCGCGACGGGCAGATAGACCTTGTTGCTCTCGCCGCCGACGCGCGTGCCGCTGCCGCCGGCGAGCACCACAGCCGCCGCGCGTCCGACTTGCCCGGCCGCAGCGCCACTGCGCTCGCCGGTGGCCGCATCCCCCTGCTGACCTGCGGCTGTATCGCCGAGCCTGCCGGCGGGCGCACCGCCCCGCTGTTCGGCCGCTGCGCGGCTGCGCTGATCGGGCACGCGGTCAGTGGAGCGCCAGTGGGGCCACCGGGTCAAGCGGGTCACGACGTGCGATAATTCTCAACTCGCACCGAATGACGCGCGCTCCGACGGCCTCCGTCGGCCGCAGGTGCCGGGTCGCGGCTCGGGCTTTCGGCCCGCCCGCCCGGGAACCACGGCGGGGGTCCGAACGTCTCACCGGAATGGGGTACCAGCTGGGCGAATTTCCTCCCACCGAGGTGCGCCGTGGAGCCACTTGTCACGGGCAGTAGGCTCCGGCGGGCTCACCGCCGAGTCCTGGTTGTTCCCTATTCGTTCGGATGCAGGGAGTGGGCACGGTGAACGATGAAAGCCGGCGCTCCCCGCGCGGCGGCGGCCAACCCCTGCCCCCGCAACAGCCATGGCCGCGGCGCAGCGAGCGCGAACAGCGCCCCGCACCACCCCGCCACGCCGAGCCACCGCCGCGGCGTGCGCCCAGGTCCGCAGACGCTCCACCCCGGCCCATGCCGCCCCGGCGCGTCGATCGCACCAACGACTCCGAGCTGCCGACGCGGCCTCAGCCCCGGCTGGCCCACGAGCGCAAGTCGTCGGTGACGCCGCACCCCGGCAGCACCGCGCCGCCCAGACCGAAGAGCCCCGGGACCAGGACCTCCGCTCCGCGGACGCACTCGGCACGCTCGGGCGGGACGACGATCGGGCGGGCGACCCCCACCACGAAGTCCGACACCACGATGATCCCCGCCGCGAAGGGGTCCGGCGCCACGCGCTCAGCGGCGAAGGCAACGCCCACGTCGACGAGGAGCGGGTCCTCCCGGGTGGGTCCGAAGCGGGTGTCCTCCGCTGACGGCTCGACCGCCACGGGCGCCACCACTTCGCGGAGTGCCCGGCGCCGCAGCGGCACCGGCCGCCCTCGACGCACGCTCGGCCGGGCGCTGCTCGCCACCGCAGCGTCCACAGTGGCCCCGGGCTCGGGCCACCTGATGCTCCGCCGGCAACGCACCGGCGCACTGATCCTCGGCGTGTTCCTGCTGGCCCTCGTCTTCCTCGTGGCACTCGGGGTCAGCGCACGCCGGTCGGCCATCCTCGAGAACCTGCTGTCAACGCGCGTCCTCACGATCATCGCGATCGGCTGTGTGGTCGTCGCGCTGGCCTGGATGGCCGTGATCGTCCGCACGTACATGCTGGCCCGGCCGTCGCGGCTGGCCGCCGGTCAGCAGGCACTCGGCGTCGGGGTGGTGGTCGTGCTCTGCCTCGTGGTCGCAGCGCCGCTCGGGTTCGGCGCCAACCTCGCCAACTCGCAGCGCTCCCTACTCGACTCGCTGTTCACCGGCGGGGGCGGCACAGCTGTGGCCGAGGCCATCGCCAAGCCGCGGCTCAACATCCTGATGGTCGGGAGTGACGCGGGGCCGGACCGCAAGGGCACCCGCACCGACACGATGATGGTGGCGAGCATCGACACCAGAACCAGCCGCACCACGCTCTTCGCGCTCCCCCGCAACATCGGCCACGCCCAGTTCCCGCCGGGGTCGCCGATGGAGGAGAAGTTCCCCGACGGTTTCTACGACGAATCCGACCCGCTGTCGGGCAACTACCTGCTCAACGCGGTGTACGCCTACGGGCTCGAGTACCCGGCGCTCGCACCGTCGGGGCCCACCGCCGACCCCGGGCTGAACCTGCTGCACCAGACCGTCTCGTACATGCTCGGGCTGCAGTTGGACTACTACGTCGAGGTCAACATGGCGGGGTTCGCGTCGATCATCGACGCGCTCGGCGGCCTGACCGTCGATGTCGGACCCAACCGGCTCCCGGTCGGCGGCATCACCCCGAGCGGCCAGCACGTGGCGCCCGACTACTACATCCCGGCGGGCGTGCAGAACCTCAACGGCGAGCAGGCACTCGCGTTCGCCCGCTCCCGCACCGGTTCCGACGACTACACGCGGATGGGACGCCAGCGCTGCCTGCTCCAGTACATCTTGGAGCAGAAGAGCCCCGCCGACCTGCTGACGAACTTCCAGGGCGTCGCGAAGGCCACCACGAACAGCGTGGCGACGAACCTCCCGCAGCAGGTCCTGCCCCAACTGGTGTCGCTCGCGGGCAACGGCAACCTGACGCTGGAGAGCGTGTCGTTCGACCCCAACCTGCCCGACCCCAATGAGGACGACGGCAAGTTCAACACCCTGTGGCCGGACTTCGAGTACATGCGCGACGTCGTGCAGAGCTCGATCAACAAGCCACCACCACCGCCGCCCGCCGCGACCGGGGCGCCGAACCCCGCGGCCGACCCGACTACCGCGCCGACCACCACCAAGAGCAGGTCGGGCAGCACAGCCACCACCAAGGCCGCCCCGGAATCCTCTGCATCCTCGGACGCCTCGCAGCCGCAGTCGCTCGCCGCGTCCTGCAACTGAGCGGCGGGCGGGCAGCGCCACCGGTCAGGGCACCGCACCACCGGGCGCCGCTCGTCGTCCGGGCACTCCGGCGGCCCGCCACCGGTACTCCACCTGTGGACGACCGGTGCTCCCGTACCGGGAGTGCCGCTCGGCGAGACCCGCCTCCGCCAGGTACTCGAGATAGCGCCGGGCCGTCACGCGGGACGCCCCGAGGCCCTCGGCCACCTCGGCGGCGGTGAGCCCGGCATCCCCGGCCGCAGCCAGTCTGCGGGCCACGGCATCGAGGGACTCGCGGCTCACACCCTTCGGGAGGCCGCCGGCGGGAGCGGGCGCACGCAGGGTGTGGAACAGGCCGTCGACGTCCTCCTGCGCGACCATCGGGCCCGCGCCGAGCCGCGACCGGTACTCCAGGAAGCCCTCCAGCTTCGTGCGCACCGCGCTGAACGTGAACGGCTTGACCAGGTACTGCGTGGCGCCGAAGGAGATCGCCGCCTGGACCACGGCGAGATCGCGCGCCCGCGTCACCATGATGACGTCGGTGGTGTGCCCCGCGGCCCGCATCCGGCGCAGCACCTCGAGCCCGCTGGTGTCGGGCAGGTGCACGTCGAGCAGGACGAGTTCCACCGTGCGGCTGTCGAGCAGCCGCAGCGCCTCGGCCCCCGATCCCGCGCTCCCCACCACCTCGAAACCGCGCACGCGGCCGACGTAGCTGGCGTGAGCGGCGGCCGCGATGGGGTCGTCCTCGACGATCAGGGTGCGAATCATGCCCTCACCAGCGGGAGGTGCACAGCGAACTCGGCGCCCCGCGCGCGGTCCCGTCCGGATCGGTCCACATCGGCTCCGTCCGTTTCGGATGATCCCAGCTCGGCCCCGTTCCGGCCGGGGGCGTCCCCATCGGACGTACGGAGCCGCACCCACCCGCCATGCCGCTGGGCCGCCTGCCGTGCCAGCGCCAGCCCCAGACCGCGGCCCAGCCCGTCGTGCGGCTTGGTGCTCCAGCCCCGCTCGAAAGCGCGCTCGCCGTCGTCTGCTGCGATCCCGGGACCGCTGTCGGTCACGCACAGCTCCACGGCGTCGCCGGTGACGCGGGCACTGATCCGGACCCAGCGAGGTGCGGGGGCGTCCTCGGCGGCGTCGATCGCGTTGTCGAGCAGGTTGCCCACGATCGTGACGAGGTCGCGGGGGTCGGCGATCCCGGCCGGCACCCGGGTGCCCTCGGCCACCTGCAGCGTGACGCCCCGCTCCCCCGCCTCTGCCGCCTTCCCGACGACGAGAGCCGCCAACTCGGGCACGGCGATCCCGACCAGCACGGCGTCGGTGAGCTGCTGGGACACGGCGAGCTCGGACGCCGCGAACTCCAGCGCGTCGTCCGGGCGGCCGAGCTCGATCAGCGAGATCACGGTGTGCAGCTGGTTGGCCGCCTCGTGGGCCTGGGCATTGAGCGAGTCGGCGAAACCGCGGATCGTCTGCAGCTCGCTGACCAGGGCCCGCAGCTCTGTGTGATCGCGCAGCGTCACCACGGTGCCGAGGTGCCGCCCCGCCCACCGCGCAGCTCCCTGGCTCACCACCACGATCCGGTCGGCCGTCAGATGGATCTCGTCCTCGCGCGCCTCACCGGTGGCGAGCGCGGCCCCCAGCTCGGCCGACAGCCCGATCTCGTCGACGCGACGGCCCTGCGCGTCGGGCGGCAGCGCCAGCAGCCGCTGGGCCTCGTCGTTGACCAGCTGCACCCGCCCGGAACGGTCGAGCAGCAGCAGTCCCTCCCGCACGGCGTGCAGCACCGCGTCGTAGTACTCGTACATGCGCGCCAGCTCGGCCGGCCCGAGGTCATGGGTGCTGCGCCGCAGCCACCTGCTCACCAGCCACGAACCGGCCGCGGCGAGCAGCAGCGCCACGCCCGCAGCCCCGAGCACCAGCGGCATCTCGCGCTGCAGCTCCCGTGACACCTTCACGACCGTGCGCCCGACCGACACCAGCGCCACGACGTTCCCATGGTCGAGCACCGGGACGACGGCACGCACCGAGGGACCGAGGGTGCCGGTGTAGGTCTCCGTGAACTGCTGATCCCCGCGCTTCGCCGGCTCGATCGTGCCCTGGAAGACCTGCCCGATCTGGGCCGGGTTCGGGTGCGAGAGGCGGATGCCGTCCAGCCGCATGACGACGACGAAGTCGGTGGCGGTGTCGATCCGGATCTGCTCCGCGAGGGGCTGCAGCACGGCCACGGGGTCGCGCTCGCCGAGGGCGGCGCGCACGTCCGGCGAGGCGGCGAGGGTGTGCGCGATACCGAGCATCTCCTCCGCGGCCGCGTCGCGGTTGGTCTCGTTCAACTGGACGTACGTGGCCGCCGCGACCCCCGTCAGCACGATCACCACGATCGCCGCCTGGAGTGCGAAGAACTGGCCGGCGAGGCTCCACCGGCTGCGGCGCCTGGCCACCGTCGTCACCGCCCGTCGTACGAAATGAACGAAATGGTGACGGCCACCACGTCGCCCCGCATAGTCGCCGCGATAGTTGCCGGTACACGGGTGCCGGCGCAACGTCCGACGCTGCCGTCGGCTCCCCGGAGGACACGTGTCAACCACCGAAACACCGCCCAAGAAGGACCGGACCCACTACCTGTACATCACCGTGATCGCCGCGGTCGTGCTGGGGGTCGTCGTCGGTCTGGTCTCGCCGGACCTGGGCAAGGACCTCAAGCCCCTCGGCACGGCGTTCGTCAACCTGATCAAGATGATGATCTCCCCGGTCATCTTCTGCACGATCGTCCTCGGCATCGGATCGATCCGGAAGGCCGCGACGGTCGGCCGCGTCGGCGGCCTGGCTCTCGCCTACTTCATCGGCATGTCCACGTTCGCGCTGGCGATCGGGCTCGTCGTCGGCAACGTCCTGCAGCCCGGCACCGGGCTGCAGCTCGCCGAGGCCGCGCACTACAACGCGCCCGAGGCCGAGTCGCTGTCGGACTTCCTCGTCGGGATCATCCCGACCACGCTCTTCTCCCCGCTGGTCGGCGACAGCGTGCTCTCGACGCTCTTCGTCGCGCTGCTGGTCGGTTTCGGCGTGCAGGCCCTCGGGCGCTCGGGCGAGCCGATCCTGCGCGGCGTGAAGCACATCGAGCGGCTCGTCTTCCGGGTGCTCGCGATGGTCATGTGGGCGGCCCCGATCGGCGCGTTCGGCGCGATCGCGGCAGTGGTCGGCGAGACCGGCTGGTCCGCGGTGATCGCACTGTTCCAGATGATGGCCGCCTTCTACCTGACCTGCGCGATCTTCGTGTTCGTGGTGCTCGGGCTCGTGCTGCGGCTCGGCGCCGGGATCAACATCTTCTCGCTGCTGCGCTACCTGAGCAGGGAGTTCCTGCTCATCGTCTCCACCTCGTCGTCCGAGTCGGCGCTGCCGCGGCTGATCGCGAAGATGGAGCACGTCGGCATCTCCCGTCCCGTCGTCGGAATCACGGTCCCGACCGGCTACTCGTTCAACCTCGACGGCACCGCGATCTACCTGACGATGGCGTCGATCTTCATCGCCGACGCGCTCGGCAGGCCGATGTCGATCGGCGAGCAGATCGCGCTCCTGCTCTTCATGATCATCGCCTCCAAGGGTGCGGCCGGCGTCTCCGGCGCCGGGCTCGCCACGCTCGCGGGCGGGCTGGCCTCGCACCGTCCGGACCTCGTCGACGGCGTCGGCCTCATCGTCGGGATCGACCGGTTCATGTCGGAGGCCCGCGCGGTCACGAACTTCGCAGGCAACGCCGTCGCCACCGTCCTGATCGGCAACTGGGTCGGCGAGTTCGACCGCGAGCGCGCCGAACGCGTCCTGAGCGGTGCCGAGCCCTTCGACGAGGCCACGATGCTCGACGACGACCACGGCTCGGCCGAGCCTGCCGACCGGGACGCGGAGACCACCGCGCCGACGCCGCAGAAGCGAGCCGAGGACGCCACGGTCTGACCCCGAACGGACGTATCTCCCGGGCCGGGACGGACCCGCAGGCGTTTCGTCGAGGTCAGGGCGGGTAATCCCGGCGGCCTCCACCGTCGACACGGACGGCGAGGTGTGGGTCGCGCGCCACGCGGCTCCACCCCCTCTCGTACCTGGGCGGATACGCCCATTCGAGTGACACACGAGGGCCCGCCGCGAGGGGTGGTTGTGCGTGGCGTTGCACGGTTCTGTCAGGCTGAGCAGTGAAGATGACCTGCGGACATCCGATTCGCGGTGTCCGCACGGAGAGGAGAACCACGACATGGCACTGCCCACGCTTACGCCAGAGCAGCGCGCTGAGGCCCTGAAGAAGGCCGCCGCTGCCCGCACTGCCCGCAAGGAGCTGCGCGACGCGATCGCCCGCGGGGAGCAGACCATCCCGGCGGTACTCGACCGCGCGAAGTCCGACACGGTCGTCGGGAAGACGAAGGTGGCCGATCTGCTCAAGAGCCTTCCCGGCTACGGGCCGGCCAAGGTCTCCGCGCTGCTCGAGCAGACGGGCATCGACGCCTCCCGGCGCGCAGCCGGACTCGGCGAGCGCCAGCGCCAGGCGCTGCTCGACGCCCTGAAGTAGACCCGCACCACCACCACCTGCGTCAGGCGCCGTGAGAGCGGCCCCGACGCTTCGGCCCGTGACTGGTACCCGGCGTTCGCGCCGGGACCGGCCACGGCGGGCGAGTTCGTCTGCGCTCCGGATCGACACGCACCACTGCCGACCGGCAGGCTGTGCCCGTGGAACGCTACGTCGATGTCGCCCCGGGCGTCCGGCTCTGGGCGGAGGACATCCCCTCGACAGGCCCGCAACCCGGTGAGCCGCTGCTGCTCGTGATGGGAGCCGGTACGTCCGGCGTGGCCTGGCCAGACGCCCTGATCGAACTGCTCGCGGAACATCACCGGGTCATTCGCTACGACCATCGCGACACCGGCCGCTCCTCCACAATGTTCGAGGAGGAGCCCTACGGAATCACCGATCTCGCGAGGGACGCCGTCGCCGTCCTCGACGCCTTCGAGGTCCCACGTGCCCACGTCGTGGGCATGTCGATGGGTGGCCTGCTCGTGCAGCTGATGCTGCTCGACCACCCCGAGCGGCTCGCCTCCGCCACCCTGTTCTGCACCGGTGCCCTGGCGATGCAGGGCGCGCCGGAGCTCCCCGAGCCCGAGACCGCCCTGCTGCGGCTGTGGGGAGAGCTCGACGACCCCCGCGACGCCGAGGGCGAGCTCCGCTGGCGTGTGGAGCACTGGCGTCTGCTCAACGGCTCCGGCACCCCGTTCGACCCTGCCGAGTTCCGTGCGCTCGAGGAACGCGTCGTCGCGCACGCCGGCCGGACCGAGGCCGTGGTCGCCCACGCCCGCATGGACACCAGCGGGCTGGACCGCGGGGCCGAGCTCGCCACCGTCACGGTGCCGACGCTGGTGATCGAGGCACCGGAGGACCCCGCGTACCCGCCGCCGCACTCCGGTCACCTCGTCCGGACCCTCGGCCAGGCCCGGCTGGTCCGGATTCCGGGAATGGGCCATGCCATCAACCACACGGTCGTCTCGCCGCTCGCCGCGGCGATCCTCACCCAGACCACCCAGACGGCCACTCCGGCAGCCTGACCGGCCGCCCCGCCCCGCCGACCGAGACGACGAGAGGTACGGAGCATGGGAATCGAGGATCCGGACGCCGACGTGGCCGAGCAGCACCAGCCCGTCGATGACGACGACAGCGCCGACACCGTCGAGGACCCCGACAGCCTGCCGCTGGAGGCCGACCCGGCCGACGTCGCCGAGCAGCGCGAGATCGTGCCCGAGTACGACGACGACGCGAGGTAACGCCCGGGCGACCGGTTCCGATGTACGACGCCGAGCCGGTCACCGGGCGTCCCTGGTGTCACAGGAGACCCGGCTGCCGCGCGTTCGATCCCATACGGTGGACAACCACTGTCATCCGACCGGGTGGTTTATCGAAGGTTCCCATCGGCGTGGATGGCCGGACACGCCGGTCGACCCCTCGGCTCGGGCCCGCTCGGCGATGCGGAGCGACAGCTGCCGCCACACGATTCGGGCGCCCTTTCCTTCATTTCTCACACCCGTGCGAAGGAGCGCCGATCGACGGCGCGGAGTGCTTCTGTTTCGCAACGTAGCCGTGCGATCACCGAGTGTCTACGCGACGAGAGTTGCTGATGTTGCTCCCGATCATCGCCATCGACCCGGACGGCACGCCCGTACGGGAGCAACGGGCCTCTCACCTGCACCTCCGGCAGAAGCCGGGCACGTAGGGCAACTCCGGCGGCGAGCGCTCGCGAAGCCGCGGCGCCGCGGCGCGTCGAGCCGCCCCCCGATCGGTTCGGAACGTCCCTCCGTAGCGCACCACAACGCCGTGGAACGCGAGCGCGATTTCGCGTCAGAACGACACTCCCGCGCGCGGCCCCGCCCGGCCCTCGAACAGCCCGTCGTCGCCCACCGAATGGGTTACACGACACGCAGTGACCTAGGAGCGGGGCGGTTCGGCCCATATGGCATCGTTCCCGCCGCGTGACGCGGGGAGGAGAACGGTGAAGGTCATCTCGATCATCAACCACAAAGGCGGAGTGGGTAAAACCACCCTCACCGCCAACCTCGGCGCCGGGCTCGCAGCCCGGGGTCAGAAGGTGCTACTCGTCGATCTGGACGCACAGGCCAGCCTGACGGTCTCGTTCTTCACCCAGAGCGAGTGGACGGCCGACCTGCTGCCGAGCAGGACCATCAAGCACTGGTTCGACGGCATCGGCACGACGGAGGCGATGGCAGATCCATCATCTCTCGTATCGTCGCCGCCGCGTGTCCACGACAAGCTCGCTCGCAGCAGCGGCACGCTCAGCCTCATCGCCGCGCACCGCGACCTCTCCGACATCGAGACCGAGCTGGCCGCGGAGCTCCTGAGCGAGCCCAAGCGCTTCGCGGAACTGCACGGGCGGCTGCGCGACGGCCTCGTCCACCCGGCCTTCGCCGACTACGACGTCGTACTGATCGACTGCGCGCCGAACTTCGGCCTCATCGCGAAGAACGCCGTGGCGGCGAGCGACCTGCTGCTGATCCCCACCAAGCCGGACTACCTGTCGACCAACGGCATCGACTCGCTCGGACTGAAGATCCGGTCCTTCATCGAGGAGTACAACGACTACTCCCCGGTGCCTGTCGAGCGCCCCGCAGCGGCGGTCGTCTTCACCATGGTCCAGAACCACGACGGAGCGCCCATCGAGGCCCAGCGCAGCGTCATCAGCCGCATCGTCGCCCGCGAGGTGCCGACCTTCGCCACGACCATGCGGGACAGCAAGTCGGTCTACGGGCCCGCGCCCGAGCACGGGGTGCCGGTGATCCTCGGCGGCACCGGCCGCGCCCAGACGCGCGAGCTGCGCGACATGGTTTCCGAGCTCTCAGGCCGCCTCGAAGGGATCGCTGCATGACAGGCACGACCACCACCGCCCCGCTCACCGCAGCCCTTCAGCAGGCCACTGAGATGGTCAGGACGCTCACCCCGCAGCAGCTCGACGATCTCGCCGCCGGCCGCGGTGAGCTCGTCTTCCGTCGCGCCCCGCACGCCGCCAGCACCCGTTCCAGCGCCCCCACCCGCAGGCCCCGCCCCGAGGTGGACGTCAGCGCGGACGTGGCGGAGATCAACCGCCTCGGCACGCCCGGCGAGGTGGACGACTACCTGCACCAGCACGACGGCCGGTTCACCGTGCCGGTCCTGCGGCAGATCGCCAGGGCGCTCGGCCCGACGGTCCTGACCACGGGACGCACCAAGGCCGAGATCCGGCGCGACATCGTCGCGGGTACCGCAGGCTTCCGCACGCGGTCGGCCGCGATGTCCGGCGGAGCCTGGGCCAAGTAGAGCAGCGCGAGAAAACTACGAGCCGCACGTCAGCGCCCTCGGCGGGGCGTTGACGTGCGGCTCGCAGTGGTCACGGGGCCGATACGCGACTACGCGCGATCGGGCCGCAGCGGGCTGCGCTCCCCCGCCTCCACGGCTACCGACAGCATGTTGCCCGCGGGCGGCAGCGGGCAGGTGGCGAAGTCCGTGAACGCGCACGGCAGGTTGACCACCCGGTTCAGATCCAGGGTCAGCGTGCCGTCGGCCGCAGGGTCGTCCGTGCGCACGACCCGGCCGCCCGGGTAGGTGGAGACGCCCGAGGTGGCGTCGCGGAAGTGCAGTGACAGGCCACCGGCCTTCCCTGCCATCGCGACGAGCACGTGCTCCTGCCCGTAGAGCTGGAAGCGCACCTCACCCACGGCCGTCAGGTAGTGGTGGAGCCCCTCCACCACGGCGTCCACGGTGACCGGGCGCGGGCCGGCGTAGGGCTCGAACCGTGCGTCCAGCACCCAGCACTCGTCCACGGGGAACGTCGGCACGCCCGTGAAGGCCGTGCGCGTGATCGCCTCGGGGTCGCGCACGCGGATCGCGTGGGAGTCGGTGCGGCGGACGACCTCGATGACGGCGTCGCCCCTCTCGACGAGGGAGCCGGGCAGGCCGTCCATCGGGTGCAGAGTGACCGTGCCGTCGATCGGGCGGGGCTCCCGTACCGAGCGGACCACGAGCCCGTCGGCGGCCGTGGCCGTGACCACCACGCCATCCGGAGTGGCGCTCCACAGGCCCGGGATCCCGTCGAAGCCTGCGGGCTCCGGCGTGAGCCAGTGCAGGGCGGTGAGGCTCAGCCAACCGTGCGGAGCGCGCAGCTCCTCCTCGCGCTCGCGGTGCCAGCTGCTCCAGCCGCGCACCAGGTCGGGCAAAGTGCTCGTCATACCGGTTCCAACGCCGGTCGATCTCGGTTCATGCCAGGATCATGCCTCCTCATCCAGCGGCCCAGGCCTTTGCGAGTAGCTCGTAGCTGCGCACCCGGTCGGTGTGCTCGGTGGTGATCGTGGTGACGATCAGCTCGTCGGCCCCGGTCACCCGCGCCAGCGTCCACAGCTTCTCCACCACCGTGGACGGCGAGCCGACGATCTGCGTGGACACCCGGTCGGCCACCGCGGCCCGTTCCTCGTCCGTCCACACGCGCGCTCTCGCCTGCTCCGGCGTCACGTAAGGCTCGGCGCCCGTGCCCCTCCGGATGCCGAGGACCCACTGGCCGTAGGGCGCGGCGAGCTCCTCGGCGGTGGCGTCGTCGTCTGCCACCACGACGTCGGCCGAGACGGCGACGTAGGGCCGTTCCAGGCGGCGCGGACCCGTCCCGGGCCGGAACGCCGTGCGGTACGCCTCGACCGTGTCCAGCACGGACGACGGCACGACGTGGTACGCGGCAGCGAGCGGCAGGCCGGCCGCACCCGCCGTCGTCGCGCTGTCGCCGCTGCCGGCCGCGAGCACCCAGACCTCGAGATCCGCTCCCTCGGCCACGGCCACGTGCAGTGGGAGGCCGTCCGCAGCGATCGCCGTGCCGTCCAGGTAGGACAGGATGTCGGCCACCTGCTGTGCGTAGTCGGCCGATGCGGTGTCGAAGCTGATGCCGAGCAGGGGTGCGAGCACGGTCACCCGCGCCGGGAGGCCACCGCCCGGCGGCGGGGTCGGGATCAGGAGGCCGTCGACGACCCGGTCCTCCGGCGGGGTGCCCCCCGAAGCGGGAGAAGCCGCCTGCGCAGCGGGCGACCGGCGCCGGGACGGCCCGGTGCGCCCGAGGCCCAGGTCGATCCGTCCGGGGTGCAGAGCGGCGATCTCGCCCATCTGCTCGGCGGCCACCATCGGCAGTGCGGGAGGCATCAGCACTGCGCCCGAACCGACCCGGATCCGCTCGGTCGCCCCGGCGATCATCGCGACCAGCACCGGCGCCGACGACGACGCGACTCCGGTGACCCCGTGATGCTCGGCCACCCAGAACCGGTTGTAGCCCGCTCGGTCTGCGGCCCTGGCGAGGTCGACCGAGTTGCGGATCGCGTCGGCCGCGGTGCCGCCCGCGGGCACCGGCGCGAGGTCCAGGATCGACAGGGGAAGCTCCGGGTGACTCGTCATCCCAGCGTCTCCTCCCGGGAGGTCGCTCGGCCGGGATCGATCGCGGTGCGCTCCACGGCTCGCGTCGGAACGGTCGTCACAGTCGTCATGTGCCCACTTCCAGGGTCGGTACGCCGCGCCGCCGCCCGGCGATGGCGGCGAGCAGCTCTCGGGTGTAGTCCTCACCCGGGGCGTCGAACAGCTCGGCGGTCGGGCGCAGCTCCACGAGCCGCCCGTCCCGCATGACGCCCACGCGATGCGCGACCCTGCGCACCACGGCGAGATCGTGGGAGATGAACAGGTATGCCAAGCCGGCACCTGCCTGCAGCTCCGCCAGCAGATCGAGCACCTGTGCCTGCACCGAGACGTCGAGCGCCGACACCGGCTCGTCACAGACTACGAGGTCGGGTGAGAGCGCCAGCGCACGTGCGATCGCGACACGCTGGCGCTGACCGCCGGAGAGCTCGACGGGCCTGCGCACCAGCACCGACGCCGGCAACGCCACCTTCTCCACCAGCTCAGCGGCTCGGCGCCGCTGCTCGGTGGCCGATCCGACCCGGAAGGCCCGCAGGGGCTCGGTGACGACGTCCTCCACGCTGAATCTCGGGTCCAGCGAGGCGTAGGGGTTCTGGTAGATCAGCTGCGCGCGCCGGCGAAGCTCCCGCCAGTCCTTCCCCTTCGCCCTCGTGATGTCCGCGCCGTCGAAGATCACCTGCCCGGCCGTCGGGTCGGCGAGCCGCAGCACGAGCCGCGCCGTGGTCGACTTGCCCGACCCCGACTCGCCCACCAGCGCGAGCGTCTGGCCGCGGGTGATGGTGAAGCTGACGTCGTCGACGGCGCGCAGCACGCCTCGGCGGCCGTTCACCCGGGGCAGCGGGAAGTCCTTGACCAGGTTGCGCACCTCGACGAGCGGCTCGCCCGCGGGGGCGGGCGCCGGGGCCGGCTCCGTGGAAGCGGGGCGCAGGCCCGGTGCGCTCGCCAGCAGCGTGCGCGTGTACGGGTCGGACGGGGAGGCGAGTATCGGGCCGACCGGCCCTTCCTCGACGATCCTGCCGCCCGACATCACGAGGATCCGGTCGGCCCGGTCGGCGGCCACCCCCAGGTCGTGGGTGATGAGCAGCACCGCGGTGCCGGACTCGCGGGTGAGCTCCTCGAGATGGTCGAGGATGCGGCGCTGCACGGTCGCGTCGAGCGCGCTGGTCGGTTCGTCGGCGATGAGGAGCCTGGGGTTCGCCGCCACCGCGATCGCGATCAACACCCGCTGCCGCATGCCACCGGACAGCTCGTGCGGATACTGCCCGGCCCGAACCCGCGGGTCGGGCAGCCCGGCCCTGGCCAGGAGCTCGATCGCGTCGATCGCCGCCCGGCGCCGGTCGGCCAGCCCATGAACACGCAGCGCCTCCGCCACCTGCGTGCCGATCTTCTGCACGGGGTTCAGCGACACCGTCGGGTCCTGCGGGACGAGCCCGATCCGGCGTCCGCGGATCGACCGCATCGCCTTCTCCGGCAAGCCCGCCAGCTCCTCGACCGGCCCCTGTCCGGTGGCGAGCCGAATGCTTCCCCGCGCGACCGTGCCGCCCGGCGGCAGCAGCCCGATCACGGCCTGGGCCAGCGTGGACTTGCCCGACCCCGACTCCCCCACGACCGCCACCACCTCGCCGGGCGCCACCGTCAACGACGCGCCGCGAACGGCATGCAGCAGCCCGCCGGCCGTCCGGTAGGAGACGTCGAGGCCCTCGACCTGCAACAACGGCTCGGCTGACGCGGAGCGTTCGGTCGACCCGCTCATGACGCCCGGCTCCATTCCCCGTCCAGTGCGCGGGAGATCCGGTTGACCGACAGCACGGTCGCGGCGATCGCGAACCCCGGCATCGCGCACAGCCACCAGGAGGCGGCGATGTAGTTGCGGCCCTCCGCGATGAGCGACCCCCATTCCGGAGCAGGCGGCGGCGCCCCGTAACCGAGGAAGCTCAGCGACGACACCGCGAGGATCGCCAGGCCGAACTCCAGCACCGCGAGCACCAGCACAGGCCCGGCCGCGTTGGGCAGCACGTGGCGCACCAGCGTGACGCGCCACCGCGTCCCCACCGAGCGCGCCGCCTCCACGTAGGTCGACTGCCGGATCCGCAGCGTCTCCGCCCGCATCACCCTGGCGAAGTTCGCGACGCTCGCGATGCCGACGGCGATCGCCACCTTGATCGTGCCGTAGCCCAGCGCCGTGATCAGGGCCAGCGACAGCAAGATCGCCGGGATCGCCATCAGCACGTCGACCACACGCATCAGGCCCTCGTCGACCCACCGCCCGACGAACCCGGCGAGCAGGCCGATGAGTCCACCGACCACCAGCGCCACGGCGACCGCGATCACCGTGGCCTGCAGCGAGAGCGCCGCCCCGTGGACGACCCTGGTGTAGACGTCGCGGCCCAGGTAGTCGGTGCCGAACACGTGGGCGGCGCTGGGCGGCTGGAGCTTGTCCGCCGGCACGCCCGCCGCTGGGTCGCCGCTCGCCAGCACCGTGGGCGCGAACGCCGCGATCAGCACCAGCACGACGAACACGATCGACACGACGAGCCCGGGCCTGCGCACGAAGAAGCGCAGCGCGCGGGCCACCCGCTCCCGCGGCGTCGCGGCGACGGGCTGTGCGGTGGTCGAACCCCGGGGGACCTCGCCCAGGGGTTCCCTGATCAGCAGTTCGGTCATACCGCCGCTCCCGTCGCGATCCTGGGGTCGAGCACCGGATAGATGAGGTCGACGAGCAGGTTGACCGCGACGAACACCGCGGCGGCGAAGACGACGATCCCCTGCACCAGCGGGATGTCCTGGACGCTCACGGCCGAGACCGTCAGCCTGCCCAGCCCTGGCCGGGTGAACACCGTCTCCACCACCACCGAGCCGGCCAGCAGGTTGCCGACCACGTACCCGAGCACGGTGAGCGCCGGGAGTGCCGCGTTGCGCAGCGCGTGCCGCAGGTGGATCGCCACGCGTCCGGCGCCCTTTGCCCGTGCGGTGACGACGTAGGGCTCGTCGAGAGCGGCCGAGAGGCTCTTCGCGAGCACCTGCGCCACGAGCGCACCGGTCGGCAGGCCGAGAGTGATCGCCGGGAGCACCAGCGACTCGAGCCCCTTCGCCCCCACCGAGGGCAACAGCCGCAGCTGGAAGGAGAAGACCTGCACCAGCATCAGCCCGACCCAGAACACCGGCAGCGACACGGCCAGCGACGGCAGGGCCATGAGCAGCTGCCGCAGCCAGCGGGCCGACGTGTAGGTCGCGACGAGCGCCACCGCCCCGCCGAACACGATCGCGAAGGCCAGGCCGGCCACCGAGATCTGGATCGTCGGTGGCAGGGCCTCCCGAATCGCTTCCCCTACGTCCTTCCCGGATTGGATGGACGTGCCGAAGTCGCCGTGCAGGGCGTCCCACAGGCGGGTGCCGTACTGCACGATCAACGGCTGGTCGAGGCCGTAGCGGGCACGCAGCGCGTCGAGGGCCTCCGGGGTGAGCGGCTCGCCGTCGAGCCCGCCGCTGGCCATGGTGGCCACCGGGTCGCCGGGCAGCAGGTAGAGGACGACGAACGAGACCGTGAACGCCGCCCAGAGCACCCCGATCGCCAGTGCGACGCGTCTGACGAGGTAGATGGCCATCGCGCTACTCCGACTTCCAGGCATCGTGCAGGACGATCCGCGACGACGCGTCGAACGTGACGTCGTGGGTGTTCTCCGCGACGCCGAGCACCGTGGTCAGCTCCACCACCGGCACCGCATAGTCGCGCTGCAACAGCAGGCCCTGCGCCTGGCCGACGAGCCCGGCTCGCTCGGCCGCGTCGGGCTGCGCGGCCTGCTCGGCCAGCACCTGGTCGAGCGGCCCCGGCGGGAGCCGGTAGAAGTTGGCGCTCTCCGTGGAGTAGGAGGTTCGCAGGACGTCCGGGTCGGGGCGGGTCGTGTTGCCCCAGGTCGCCTCGAAGTCACCGCTCTGCTGCACCGGCGTCAGGTCGGAGATCGGCCGTTCCCGCAGCCGCAGGTCGATCCCGACCTTCCTGACCTGTTGCTGGATGAGTTCCAGCGCGGGCTTGTTCGTGGCCGCGTTGGCGAAGAACGTCAGCTCGATCGAGAGCGGCTGCCCCGCCTTGGCCCGGATGCCGTCCGGGCCGGGGACCCAGCCTGCCGCATCGAGGGTGGCGGCCGCCTTCGCCGCGTTGAACCCGAGCTGCGCCGACGCGTCGGCGTACGACGGCGTGCTGGACGCCAGCACACCGGTCGCCGGCTTGGTCTGGGAGGTGTAGACGGCTTCGGCCACCTCCCGCCGGTCGATCGCGAGCGACAACGCGTCCCGCACGGCAGGGTCCGACACGATCGGCTTCTGGAGGTTGAAGAAGATCCCGAACGGGATGCCGGGGTTCGCCCTGGCCAGCAACTTGACGCCCACCGCCGTGAGCGGGGCCTCGTCCTGGGGGCCGATGCTGCTGATCGCGTCGACCTCGCCGGACTGCAAGCTCCCGGTCCGCACGCCCGACTCGGGGACGACGCGGAACTCGATGCTGTCCAGGTAGGACTCGCCCCGGTGCTTCCACAGCGAGGAGCCCCAGTCGTAGCCGGCCCGCTTGGTGAGCACCGTCGACTGGTTCATGGTGTAGCTCTCGAGCACGAACGGACCCGACCCCACCACCCCCGCGCAGCGCTCGTCGTCGCTCCGGGCGACCGAGGCGGGCGAGAGGATCCCGAGGCTGAACGTCGAGGTGCCCTGCAGGAACTGCACGTTGGGATGGCTGAAGGACACCGTGAACGTCGTCGGGCTGGTCACGGTGGTGCCCTGGTAGCTCGCCAGGTAGCTCTTCGCCAGCGGGGCGCGCGCACCCAGGTGCGGCACCCTGTCGATGTTGGCCGCCACGGCGTCGGCGTCCAGCGGGGAACCGTCGCTGAAGGTCACCCCCTCGCGCAGCGTGAACGTGTACGAGGTGGCGTCGGGATTGGTCTGCCATGTGGTGGCGAGCCACGGCTTGATCTCCCCGGTGACGGGGTCCTGGTCGGTGAGCGAGTCGACGATCTGGCGCATCGGGTAGATCGAGTCGTTGCTTGTCACCTGCTGCGGATCGACGCAGCCCTGGTCACTGCCCACCGCGAAGCGCAGCGTGCCGCCGGGCTGTGGTGGGCCCGCGGCGGCACCGCCGGATTTCGCGCCGCCGGTACCGCACGCGGCCAGCACGAGCGCCGCGACCGCACCGAGTACGGGTATGGCGAGCCGGCGGCGGGGAGCAGGCCGGGAGATCGATGTCGTCGGGGAGGAACTGACGTCCGATGCGGACATGAGGGTGTGCCACTTTCCGCGGCGACGGCCGCGACAGTCGGGGAGAGCAGAGGGACCGGGCGGACTCAGGCCCGACAGCAGGCGCCGGCGACGCGCAGCAGGTCGATGTGCAAGCGGTGGCGGCAGCCGGTTCCGCGGTAGAACGAGCTCACGTGCCCCCCTCGACTCCGGCCAGGGCACCCGATCGCAGGGCGAGGGTGCTACGGCGCCGTCGAACCACGTCTCTCGGACGGATGGATCGGACGGTACGTAACGGTGCGCGGACGATCAACCCGGCAGAACGAGCCGCTCCTGTGACGTGGAGCGCTCCCGGCTCGCGATATCCCGGGCCAGGCGCACCGCAGCCGGGCGTCACGCTCCTGCGCCGGCCACCTCGCGGTCGAGCACGGCGGCGACCCGCCCGGCCCACCGCTCGTGCGCGGACTGCCGGGTGACACCGGCGGCGTGCGCGATCTCCTCCCAGGTGGCGCCGTGGCGCCGCAACCCGATGAGCACGGGCAGCGGGTCCATCCCCGCGCCGAGCCCGATGCGCAGCTGCAGCAGTTGCCAGGCCCGCTCGCGGCGGAGGGGAATGTCGGTGCCCTCCTCCGCATGCCATTCCACGCTGCCGGGCAGGGGCGGCTTCCCGAGAAGCGCGTCGGCCTGCCGGCCCGCCTCGGTGACCGCCGCGACCTGCACCGCGCCTGCCGCTGCCGTGACGTCGACGGTGAGGGCGATGGCCACGAGATCGTCCGCGTCGAGATCGAACATCTTGTCAGGATGATCCTGACAAACAACGCTGTCAACCACCCGGGCGTTGCGTTGGCCCTGGACGCGATCCTTGGTGTACCAATGGGCTATGAGCGCGCCGCCCAGCGAGACCGACAAACAACGGCGGCTGCGCGCGCACCTCGGCGAGCTGATCGCCGCCATGGCACCCGGTGAACCACTCCCGGCCGAGCGCGACCTGGCACGCGACCTGGGCGTCGCCCGGATGACGCTGCGCCGCGCGGTCGACGGGATGGTGGCCGACGCACTTCTGGTGCGCCGGCAGGGTGCGGGCACGTTCGTCGCGCCGGCGAAGGTGGCGCACCGCCTCTCGGCCAACTCGTTCTCCGCCGACATGCGCGCCCGGGGCCTGCGCCCGGGCAGCCGCACGCTCTCGAGCAGCCGCGAGCCCGCCGGCGTCATGCTGGCCGCGCTGCTGGAGGTGCCCGCGGGCTCTCCGGTGCTGCACGTCCGCAGGCTCCGGCTCGCCGACGACGAACCCATGGCCGTGGAGGACCTGCACGTCCCGGGCGACCTCGTGCCGGGCCTCACGGGTGCCGATCTCGAGGACCGCTCCTACTACGAACTGCTCGCACAGCGCTTCGGCCACCGCATCGTCTCGGGCACGCAGACCGCCGAGGCGGCGTTGACCGGCGCGGAGGACGCCACCGTGCTCGGCATCGAGCCGGGTGCTCCGGCCTTCTGCTTCGAACGCACCTGCCGCGTGGACGGCGGGCGCGTGGCGGAGTTCGTGCGATCGGTCTATCGCGGCGACCGCTACCGGATCATGGTCGACATCTTCCCGTCCTGACCCCCGGCCCGGCCCCTCGATTCGCCCGGAACCGGGCGCGCCCTCCGTGGCCTGCGGCGTCATCCGATCTTCGCGCTCATGATTGCCCAGCGCGGTCTTGACGCCGCAGGGGTGACGAGCGCTACAGTTTCGGACATTTAGACCTCTGGTCTCAATGAGCGGTCTGCTCTGCTGCACCCATCGGAAGGGGAACCCATGTGGTCGATGCCCGGATCCCGGGGGGCGCGGCGTAGCACCGTCCGCGTCGCTGCCCTCCTCGCCGCCTCGGCGCTGGCTCTCACCGCCTGCGGCGGTTCAGGGGGCGGCGAGGCTGCCGACGCGGGCGGCGATCGCACCCTCACCGTCTGGATCATGGAAGGCACCAACCCCGACGCCCGCCCCTTCTTCGACGAGCTGTCCACCGCCTTCCGCAACCAGACCGGCGCCACGCTCGACGTTCAGTACGTGCCATGGGCGTCGGCCCACGACAAGTTCGTCACCGCGATCGCCGGAGGCACCACGCCCGACGTGGCCGAGGTCGGCACCACCTGGACCGGCGAGTTCGGCGACGCGGGCGCGCTGGCCGACCTCACCGGGCGGGTCCAGCAGGCGGGCCTGTCCGACGGCCTGGTCACGGGCCTGACCGAGGCCGGCACCGTCGGCGACGCCCTCTACGGGATGCCCTGGTACGCGGGCGTCCGGTCGATCGTCTACCGCACCGACGTCTTCACCGAGGCCGGCGTCACCCCGCCGACCACGTGGGACGAGCTGGCTGCGGCGGGAGAGAAGATCAAGGCCGCCCGCCCGGACATGGTCCCGTTCCCGGTGGCCGGGGACAACGAGTACGGCGTCTACCCCTTCATCTGGGGAGCGGGCGGTGAGATCGCCACCCAGAACGGCGGCAACTGGACGAGCACCCTCGACACACCCCAGGCGCGCCAGGGCATCCAGTTCTACGCCGACCTCGCGCTGAAGCACGGGCTCTCCACTCCTGCCGCGGCCACCTGGAAGGAGACCGACCTGCAGGACGCGTTCGCCAAGGGCCAGGCCGCGATGATCATCTCGGGGAGCTGGACGCCGAAGGCGATCCTCGAGGCAGCGCCGGACCTCCAGGGCAAGATCGGCGCGTTCCCGATCCCCGGTCCCACCGGCGGCCTCGCCCCGTCGTTCCTGGGCGGCTCGCACCTGTCGATCTTCGAGGCCAGCCCCAACCAGGACCTCGCCTGGCAGCTCGTGCAGCTGATGAGCACCGGTGACTTCGCCGCGAAGTGGGGCACGGAGTCGAGCTTCTTCCCCGGTACCACCGCGCTGCTGCAGGAGGCCGCGCAGTCGTCCGATCCGCTCGTGGCACCGTTCGCGAAGCAGATGGTGGAGGCCGGCCGCAGCGTGCCGGTGACTCCGCTCTACGGGCAGGTCCAGGGCAAGAAGACGGTCCAGGCGATGATGGCCGCAATCCTCAACGGCACGCCCGTCGACCAGGCCACCTCGTCCGCCACCGCGGAGATGAACCAGATCTTCGCCGGCGGAGCGTGACCGACGTCGTGACGACGCTCCGGGAGCGCACCCGTCCGGGACGCGGGACGGCCACCGCCGGCCCGCGCCCCCGACGCTCCCGCCACACCGGCGCCCGGGCTGCCCGGCCCTGGCTGCTGCTCGCGCCCGCTCTGCTCGTGATGGGCGGGCTGCTGCTCTACCCGCTGGTGCAGGTCGTGGTGATCTCGCTGCAGGACTTCGGCCTGCGGCAGCTCGTGTCCGGCCGCACCAGCTGGGTCGGCTTCGACAACTACGTCGAGCTGCTCGGCAACGGCGACCTGTGGCGCACGGTCCTGCCCAACACCGTGGTGTTCGCGGTGGTGGCGGTGGCGCTGACGGTGGTGGTCGGCACCCTCGTGGCGCTGCTGCTGGCCCGGCTGCGCCCGTTCACCCGTGGCGTCGTCACCACGGCGATCATGCTGGCCTGGGCCGTGCCGGCCGTCACCGGAACCTACGTCTGGGTGTTCCTGTTCACCCCGGGCGACGGGCTCGCGGTGCAGGTCCTCGACGCACTCGGCCTGGCCGACGCCGCCACCACCAACCCGTTCGCCTCCCGCTTCTCCTTCTACACGGTGGCCGCCCTCAACGTCGTGCACCACGGCTTCCCGTTCGTGGCGCTCACCGTGCTCGCCGGGCTGCTCACCGTGCCGCAGGAGGTGACCGAGGCCGCGATCGTGGACGGCGCGGGCGCGTGGCGGCGCTTCTGGTCGGTCACCTTCCCGATGCTGCGACCGGTCTTCGCCGTGGTGACGGTGCTGTCGACGATCTGGGACTTCAAGGTGTTCACCCAGATCTACCTGATGCCCGGCGGCGACGGCGTCAACCGCGACGTGCTGAACCTCGGCACATGGTCCTACGTCGAGTCGTTCGCCCAGAACCGCTACGGGCTCGGCGCGGCGATCGCCGTGGTGCTCACCGCGCTGCTGCTGATCATCACCGTGGGCTATCTGCGGCTGCTGTTCCGTGAGGAGGAGCTGTGACGGGTCATGCCTCACCGATGAGACGTGCGCTGCGCGGGCTCGGGGTGGCCGCGGTGCTCGTCTTCACGCTCTTCCCGGTCTGGCTCATGGTCGCAACGGCGCTCAACGGGCGGGCGAACGCGGGGTCGCGTTCACTGTGGCCGCAGGAGTGGACGCTCGAGAACTTCACGTTCGTGATCGGTGAGGGCGGCTTCGGCCGGTATCTCATGAACTCGCTGCTCGTGGGGCTCGGCACCGTGCTCGCCGGCGCCCTGCTCGCGCTGCTGGCGGCCGTTGCCGTCTCCCGGTTCCGCTTCCGGTTCCGCACATCGGTGCTGGTGATGATCCTGATCATCCAGATGGTGCCGGTGGAGGCGCTGGTCATCCCGCTCTTCATCCAGGCGCGGAGCCTCGGGGCGCTCGACACGCTGCTCGGGCTCGTCGTCGTCTACCTCGCGTTCTCCCTGCCGTTCGCGATCTGGACGCTGCGCGGGTTCGTCGCCGCGGTGCCCGTGGAACTGGAGGAAGCGGCCTACCTCGACGGGGCGTCGTGGGGGCGGATGTTCTGGTCCGTTCTGCTGCCACTGGTCGCCCCGGGCCTCGTGGCCACGAGCGTGTTCTCCTTCATCACGGCGTGGAACGAGTTCATCTTCGCCCTGACGTTCATGGCCAACCAGGACAACTACACCGTCGCCGTCGGGCTGCGCCGCTTCTTCGGGCAGTACGGCACCGACTGGGGCGCGGTGATGGCAGCCTCCACACTGATCACGGTGCCCGTCATGGTGTTCTTCGTGATCGCGCAGAAGAGGCTGACCGACGGGCTCGTGGCCGGGGCGGTGAAGGGGTGACCCCCGGAGCGGCCGGCACGGACGGGCGGCTGGTCGACGCCGTGCTGATGCCCGGATTCAGCGGCGAGACGGTGCCCGACTGGCTCGCGCGAGCCGTCGACGGCGGGCTCGCGGGCGTGTGCGTCTTCGCCTCGAACGTCGGACCGGCGTTCACCGAGCTCACCACCGCTCTGCACGACCGGCGCGCCGGGATGCTCGTGGCGTCCGACGAGGAGGGCGGGTCCGTCACCCGGCTCGACCACCGCGACGGTTCGTCCTGGCCGGGCGCCGTCGCGCTGGGCCGCCTCGACGACATCGGCGTGACGGAGGCGGTCGCCGCGGCGATGGGCCGTCAGTGCCGGGCGGCGGGCGTGGACATCGCACTCGCGCCGGTGGTCGACGTCAACGACGAGCCGGAGAACCCGGTGATCGGCATCCGGTCCTTCGGAGCCACCCCGGACCTGGTGGCGCGGCACACCGGGGCGTTCGTGCGGGGGCTGCAGGGCGCAGGCACGGCGGCCACGGCGAAGCACTTCCCCGGCCACGGCTCCACCACCGTCGACTCGCACCGGGCGCTCCCCGTGGTCGACGCCGACCTGGCGACGCTGCGGTCGCGCGACCTGCCCCCGTTCGCGGCGGCCGTCGAGGCCGGGGTGCGCTGCGTGCTCACCGCACACGTGCTGTTCCCGGCCCTGGACGACCGACCGGCCACGATGAGCGCGGCAGTGCTCGGGCTGCTGCGCCGCGAGCTCGCTTTCGAGGGCGTGGTGATCAGCGACGCCGTCGACATGGAAGCCATCGCGGGCACCGTCGGACGCGGGGCGGGTGCAGTCGCCGCGGTGGCGGCGGGCGTCGACCTCGTGTGCATCGGCAATCCCGCCAACGGCTACGACGACGAAGCCGTCTACCTCGAGGTACGCCACGCCCTGCTCGCCGCGCTGGCCGACGGCACGCTCACCCGGCCCCGTATCGCCGATGCGGGGCGGCGGGTGGCGCAACTGGCGGAGTGGGTGCGCGGGGCCAGGATCGCGGCGGACGGCCCCGCCGACGACCTCGGCAGGCAGATCGTCCGGCGCGTCGTGGAGGTGCGCGGGGACGTGCGGGTCGGGGCGGCTCCGCATCTGCTCGATCTCACGGGTCCGGCGAACGTGGCGGCCGGGCGGCGCCGGGAGCCGTGGCTGGCTGCGGCACTGCGCCTGCACGACCCGGGGGTCACCGCGGGCGGGCGGGACCTTCCCGATGCCGGGAAGCCGCTCGTCGCCGTCGTCGCCGGCCCGTCGGCGGCGCTGGACGCCGTGCGCGACGCCCGGCCCGACGCGGTGGTCGTCCATGTCGGGATGCCGGACCGCTGGCGGCCCTCGGCCCCATCCGTGACGGTGTGGGGCGACGGGCGTGCGCAGGCCGATGTCGCTGCAGAACTGCTGATGGGAAGGTGAGGAGAGCAGGGGTGACCGGCGGGATTTTCGTGCGGTTTCCCAGACACTCCTCAGGCAGTTCCCAGGTTCCGGGCGCATCGTCGTTCTCATGAGCGACGAGCAGAGGGAGCAGGGCCGGGACGCGAGCGCCTCGACCGATGGCCCCCGCACCGACCAGCACCCCGCGCAGTCGTACGCGCCCGGTCCGGAGAACACCGTACCTGCCATGGGACCGAGCCCCGTGGGAGCGAACAGCATGGGATCGAACTACGCGGGCGCTGAGCAGCCGGCGGGCAACCCGTATCAGCACTCCACGGCCGCATACCCGCCGCCGAACAGTGGCTTCCCCTACGGCCCGCCGCCGCCCACGCCGGGACACCAGCCGCGCAAGCCGCGCGCGATGGTCGGCATCGTCGCGGCCGCGTTGATCGCCGGACTCGTCGGTGGCGGGGCAGCCTTCGGCGGGGCCTATGCCCTCACGGGGAGCCACCCGGTCAACACCATCCTCACCTCCTCCCCCGCCAGCCCCGCGTCCACCAACGCCACACCGGGCACGGTGGCTGCGGCCGCCCAGAAGGCCATGCCCAGCACGGTCGACATCCGCGTCGAGCTTCCTCAGGGCTCGGCCGAGGGCAGCGGCGTGATCCTCACCGCCGACGGCGATGTGCTCACGAACAACCACGTCGTGGCGGGCTCCACCGGGCAGATCGTCGTGACGCTCGCCGACGGCAGCCAGCACAACGCCACGGTGGTCGGCACCGCGCCGAGCTACGACCTCGCCGTGATCAAGCTCCAGGGCGTCTCCGGTCTCACCCCGGCCACGCTCGGCCAGAGCTCGAGCCTGCAGGTGGGCCAGCAGGTCGTCGCGATCGGGTCGCCGCAGGGCCTGACCGGCACCGTCACCACCGGCATCGTCAGCGCCTTCAACCGCACCGTCCAGGTGCAGGGCGAGAACGGGACCGGCGTCGTCTACAACGGCCTACAGACCGACGCCCCGATCAACCCGGGCAACTCCGGCGGCCCGCTCGTGAACCTCGACGGCCAGGTCATCGGCATCAACTCCGCCATCGCGACCGGCGGCGGGCAGAGCGAGGGCAGCGTCGGCCTGGGCTTCGCGATCCCCGTCGACCAGGCCAAGCGCGTGGCGCAGGAGCTCATCAACACCGGCACGGCGACCAAGCCGGTGCTCGGCGTGCAGGGCAACGCGTCGGCCACGGCGTCGGGCGCCAGCGGGGGCGCACCGATCGCCGCCGTGCAGGCCGACTCACCGGCCGCGCAGGCGGGGATCGCCGCCGGTGACGTCGTCACCAAGGTCGGCAGCGCCCAGGTCCAGGACTTCGCCGATCTCATCGCCCGGATCGGCTCCTACGCCCCCGGCCAGCAGGTGCCGCTCACGATCTCCAACGGCAGCGGCAGCACCCGCACCGTCAACGTGACGCTGGGCAGCCAGCCCGACAAGAGCCCCACCACCGCCGGCGGGCAGAACGAGGGCGGCAACCAGAACCCCTTCGGTGGCCAGAACCCCTTCGGTGGGAACCCCTTCGGCGGCAACGGCGGCGGGAACGGCAACGGCGGCGGAGGCAACGGCGGGGGCGACGACAACCCCTTCGGCAACTGACCGGAGCACTCCAGCGCGACGCCACCTTCACGCGGCTGCGTGGAGGTGGCGTCGCTGTGTGTGGGGTGTCAGGAGCTGCCGAGCAGCCAGTCGCGGATCTCGGCCCCGTGGGCGCCGAGCGCGGGTGGCGGCAGGCGGTAGGACGGTGGGGTGGCGGAGTACGTCACAGGGTTGCGGACGCTCGGGACGCCACCGGGTGCCACCACGGGGTCGAGCCCGAGCCGCTCGGCGAGGGCCAGCCCGTCGTCGATGGTGTTGATCGGGCCGCACGGCACCCCGGCAGGCGCGAGGATGTCGAACCACTCCTGCGCCGACTTGGTGGCGAGGCGGGCCAGCAGCAGCGGACGTAGCTCGTCGCGGTGGGCGTTGCGGTCCCCCATCGACCCGAAGCGGGGGTCCTCGAGCAGCTCGGGCGCACCGATCGCGATCGCGAGCCTGCGGAACTGACCGTCGTTCGCCGCGATGACGATCAGCTCGCCGTCGCCGGTGGGGAGCGGCTCGTAGGGGAACAGGCTCAGGTGGGCGTTGCCGAGCCGCCCGGGCACGACGTCGCCGGTCAGCACCGCCGACGTCTGGTTGACCAGCCCCGACAGCGCGGCGGAGAGCAGGTTCGTCTCCAGCTTCTGCCCCTCGCCGGTTCGCTCGCGGTGTTGCAGCGCGGCAAGGATCGCGACTGCTGCGTGCAGCCCGGTGATCACGTCGAACACGGCCACCCCGGCGCGGTAGGGCGGACCGTCGGCGGATCCCGTGAGACTCATCAGCCCGGACGTGGCCTGCACCAGCAGGTCGTAACCCGGCAGCGCGGCCCCGGCGGCGGTGCCGAAGCCGGAGATCGAGCAGTAGATGATCCGCGGGTTCCCCGCCGCCACGGTCTCGTGGTCGAGCCCGAACCGCGCCAGACCGCCCGGCTTGAAGTTCTCGATCATCACGTCGGCGCGCGCGGCGAGCCGCTGTGCCACGTCGAGGTCGGCAGGGTCGGCGAGGTCGAGCACGATGGAGCGCTTGCCCCGGTTGATCGCCAGGTAGTAGGTGGCCGTGCCGTCGGCCGACCTGGGTGGCACCCACGTCCGCGTGTCGTCGCCCGTGCCCGGGCCTTCCACCTTGATCACCGTGGCACCGAGATCGGCGAGCAGCATCGTGGCGTAGGGGCCGGCGAGAATGCGGGAGAAGTCGGCGACGACCACGCCGGCCAGGGGGCCGGTTGCCGGCTGGTCCTCATCGAGCACGCACCGACCCTATGCCAGCGACGCGGCGTGCCCCCGTCGTCACACCGAGAAGCCGGTGACCTTGCGCGGCGTGACGCGGACGATCAGCCGGCGCACCGTGTCGGGCTCAGCAGGCGGGTCCTCACCGAGGTACTTATGCGAGAGCCTGCGTGGCAGCGCCTTCTCCGGATCCGCGACGAGCTCCGCTGTGCCTGCGATGTCGATGGACCGGTAAGGGTTCGCGGTGTCGAAGACGGTGAGGCTGATCCGCGGGTCGTGGGCGAGGTTGCGTGCCTTCCGGCGCGCCGCCGTCACGGAGAACAGCACGGTGTCGCCGTCCCTCATGATCCAGACCACCGACGTGTGCGGATCGCCGTCCACGTTCAGCGTCGCGACCGTGGCGAAGTTCCGCCCGTCCAGCAACGCGCGCGTCTCGTCGTCGAACGTCATGGGAAACGACCTCACTTCTTGTTCAGCACGGTCAGTGCGATCAGCGCGGAGACGGCCACGGAGGCCGCGGCGACCGCGAAGGCCAGGTGGTAGCCGGCCGCGAGAGCCTCCTGCAGCGGAGCACCGGCGGCCGTCGCCCCGTCGGTACGAGCGGTGGCGAGCGCGGCCAGCGCCGCGATGCCCAGCGCACCGCCCACCTGCTGGCTGGTGTTGGCGAGCCCCGAGGCCAGTCCGGCGTCGGCGGGCGTGGCGTCGGACATCATCACGGTCGTCACGGCCGGGAGGCTGAGCCCGGCGCCGACACCGAGCACCAGCATCGACGGCAGCACGTCCGTCACGTAGCTGCCGACCGGATCACGGGTCAGCAGCAGCAGGCCTGCCACGAGAAGCACCTCGCCGGTGAGCAGCACCGCGCGCGGCCCGAACCGCCCGATCAGCCGTCCCGACCAGGCGAGCGAGACCACCGCGATCGTCACCGGGATCGGCAGGATCGCCAGGCCGGTCTGCGCCGGTGGGTAGCCGAGGGCGCGCTGCAGGTACAGCGTCGCCGTGAACTGGAAGCCCAGCATGCCGGCGACCATGAGCATCTGGACGAGGTTGCCGCCGGACACCGCGCGCGAACGGAAGATGCCGAGCCGCACGAGTGGCTCCGCGGCCACCCGCTGGCGGACGACGAACCCGGCGAGCAGTGCCGCTGCCAGCACGCCGAGACCGAGCCGCATCCCGGACCCCGACTCGTCGACGATCGCGAACACCGCGAGCATCAGCCCGGCCGTCACGAGCGCACCACCCAGCACATCGGGCCGCGCAGCACCGCTGATCGGGCGGTCCCGCTCGATGAGGCGCATCGACAGCAACGCGGCGACCAGCCCGATCGGCACGTTGACGAGGAAGATCCAGCGCCAGCCGACCGTCTCGGTGAGCACGCCGCCGAGCAGCGTTCCGATCGACGCCCCCGCCGCGCCCACGAACGCGTACACGCCCATCGCCTTCGCCCGCTCCGCCGGCTCGGGAAAGAGCCCGACGATCATGCCGAGCACCACGGCCGACGCCATCGCCGCGGCCACCCCTTGCAGGAACCGGGCCGCGACGAGCATCCCGGCGCCGGTGGCGAGCCCGCAGAGCAGCGAGGCGAGGACGAAGAGCACGAGGCCGGAGACGAGCATCCGGCGCCTGCCCAGGAGGTCGCCGAGCTTGCCGGCGAGCAGGAGCAGCCCTCCCAGGGGAACGAGGTAGGCGTTGACGGTCCAGGCCAGGCCGGAGGCGGTGAAGCCCAGGTCGGCCTGCACCGCCGGAAGCGCCACGCTGACGATGGTGCCGTCGAGAATGATCATGAGCATGCCCGCGCACAGGACCGTGAGGGCAGCCCAGCGGGAGCGGGTCGTGCGTTCGGCGCGTTGCGTGCCGAGTGACGTCATGTCGGGAACCTCCTGGATCGTGAACCAGGAGGGACCGTAACAGATAGTTTTTTTCTAGACTATCTAGATCGGCATCATGAGCTTCGGGACGAACGCTGGGACCGCCGCCGGGGCGTGTTCGGAGTGGGCTCCACGGCGGACAGGGGGCCGTCGGCCCCGACCAGCGCGACCAAGGCGTCCAGGAAGGCGGCGCGCTGCTTCTCGGGCAGGACGGCGAGCACGTCCTCGTAAACCCCGTCGATCACCGTGCGAGCCTTGCCGACGACCTCCCGGCCCGAGTCGGTGGTCTGCACGATCCGCGCCCTGCGGTCCTCGGGGCAGGGCGTGCGCCGGGCCAGACCGGCACCCTCGAGGTTGTCCATCGTGACGACCATGGTCGTCTTGTCGAGCAGTGCGATCTCCGCCAACTCGCCCTGGGTCAGCTCGCCGGGCGCCGCCTTGGTGAGCACGCAGTAGTCCCGCGGCGTGATGTCGAGATCGGCGAGCGCAGTGGTCATCCGAGCGGCGAGCGCCTGGCTCGCCTTGTCGAAGAGGTAGCTGAGATCGCCACGGATCTCGTCGTTGCTCCGCTGGACCATGCAGCGATGGTATCGATGTTCTGTCATGGGATCATCCCGTAGCGGAACGATCCAGACCGAAGCAGTGGTCAGCGCAGCAGCTCGGCGGCCGTCGCCTCCGGTGCGGTGATCATCGCGTCGTGCCCGGTGGCGATCTCCCGCCACTCCCAGCCTTCCCGGCGCGCGATCGCCTGGCCCGCGAGAAGCGTGTGGAAGGGCGGGTCGGTGCAGCGGATGTAGGTGATCGGCACTCCTTTGCCCAGCGGGTCGCGCAGCCCGAACGACTCAGTGTAGGACCGCAGCGGATGCGGGGTGAGCCGCCGGTCCACCCACGCCAGGTCGTCGGGATCGGACAGGCCGAACACGGTGGCAGGCGACGGCCCGAACGCCAGCCCGGTCGGCGACGCCTTCGCCGACGCGACGCGCTCCTCGATCACGTCGGGAGGCACACCGTCGAACCCGGACGCGCCCGGTTCCACCACCAGCCCGTCGAGCAGGACGATCCGGCGCAGCCGGTGCGGCACCCGGTCGGCGACGCCCAGCGCGACCAGCGCGCCGAAGCTGTGCCCGACCAGCACGACGTCGCGCAGTTCCTCGTTCTCCAGCACCGCGACGATGTCCTGCACCATCGTGGCCGGACCGACGTCCTCGGTCAGCAGGTGGGCCCGCTCACCCAGGCCTGTGAGCGTCGGCGTGAAGACCTCGTGGCCCGCCGCGCGGAGCAGGCGCGCGACCCGCACCCAGCACCATCCGCCGTGGCCGGCGCCGTGCACCAGCACGAAGGGATCGCGATGTGCTGCCTGATCGCCCGCGGCCTCGCTCATGACCGACAGTCTGTCAGGGAACCTGCGAGCGATGTGCGACGTCGTCCACGGCCACGCCGCGCGTCGCCGACACGCCGACCGCGGGCTCCGGATGCCCGAGATGGGTCAGCCAGCCGCGCAGCACCCGGTGCAGCGCCTCCGCGCCCACGATCTCCCCGGGCGCCGGCAGCTCCGCGGGATGGATCAGGAAACCCCTCGACTGCGGGCCGCCCATCCCCCCGTGCGAGCCGACGTGCGGTTCGAACGGTGAGGCGTCGCCCGTGACGGGGTCGTAGCGACTGTTGATCATGATGTCGGGGCAGTGGTCGAACTCGTCCACGCGCCGGACGAGGTCGGCGGCGTGCGGCCCGTAGCCATCGAGCGGGTCCTCGCCGATCACCCGTCCGGTGGCCAGCCGGTGCACTCCGTCGCGGCCGAGCACCACCGGCCCGAACTCCGCGCTGCGCACCAGCAGGAAGCCGACCCCCGGGTGGTCGACGAGGGACGGCAGCAGGTCGGGGAACTCGCGCTCGATCGTCTCCAGCCCGACCCGGCCTTCGTGCTCGGTGAACGACACCATCGCCACGTGGCCCGAGGCGACCACGACCACACCGGGCGCGACGCGGGTGACCGCACCGGGCGCACCGCTCACGGTCCGCGGCCGGTCGGCCTCCGAGCCCGTCCGCTCCACGCGCGCCCGGAGCCTGCGTGCGATCGGCCCGCTGCCCGTGGACGCCGCGGCCAGGGCCGCGCCCACCTGCCAACCCTCCGCAGGCCTGCGGGCATCCGAGTTCACGCCGCGGCGCGGCTCCGGCTGGGGAGCCCCGCACAGGCGCCCGACCAGCGCCTCGACCGACTCCCCGAACCGGTGCGTGAACGCCCAGCCCTGCGTCTGGCCGTGGTCCGACAGCGCCACGATGTGGTACCGGCGCGGTGCGAGCTGGGTGGCCCGGTGCAGCCTGCCGATCTGCTGGTCGATCGCGCGGAGCACCGCGAGCGCGTCGAACCGCTCCACGCCCGAGTGGTGGGCCACCTCGTCGTACCCGAGGAAGTCGGCGTAGACCACGGCCCGGCCGGCGAGCATGTCCTCGATGATCGCCGAGACGACCACATCGCGGACGATCACCGTGGTGGCGCTGCGCGCGAACGGATAGAAACCGCCCCGGTTCACGCGCGGCAGCACGCCCGCGCGCCGCTGCCGGGTGGACGCGGAGATCTCGCGGACGACGTCGACCAGCGCACCGGCGAGCGTCCGGAGCGTGTTGGCCGGGTTCGCGAAGTAGGCGTAGTAGCCGGCCCCCACCCCGTCCGACCCGCGGCGCCGGCGGGCCGCCCCGGCCAGGAGCGGCAGCGCGCTCATCGTCAGGCTCACGTGCTCGGCGTCGCCGGTGAAGAGGTTGCCGTGGCCTGCGCCGTCGACGCTGAGCAGCCCACCGCCGTCGGAGTGGCGCCGCTCGATCTCGGCGGCGTCCTCGGGATGCGAGCACGCCATGACATGGTCGCGGTCCTTCTCGTACCAGCGGAACCCGAGGATGTCGGAGTTGTCGCCGTGCAGGATGCCGCAGACGCTCGCGCCGGTCTGGGAGCTCCAATCCGTGTGCCAGTCGGTGAGCCGGTGGCTCCCGTCGGCCAGCCAGCGCGCGAAGGTCGGCATGTCCCCGTCACGCACCGCGCGGCGCACCGTGTCCATGCCCAGCCCGTCGACCTGCAGGAACAGCACGCCGGGCGGCATCTCGGCGTCCCCGCCCGTACCCCGGCGCGCCCTGCGCCGCGCGGCCCGGCGGAAGAACAGCTCGTCCTCGTCGAGCGCCAGCAGGCTCGACCCGAGCGCTCCGAGAGCGGACACCGCGACCGCGACGACCACCGCCGTCTCGAAGTCGGCGATCACCACACCCGGCACGGCGAAGGAGATCGCCAGCACCCCGGCGCCGAGCAGCAGGAACGACCCGATCCCCAGCGTGAACACCGCGATCGGCAGCGCGACCCGCAGGATCAGCGGCCACACCACCCCGCTGAGCACCCCGAACAGCAGCGCGCACACCGTCGGCTGCCACCAGTCCGCCATCGAGAAGCCGGACAGCCACACGTCGAGCAGCCGCAGCGCCGCCGCCACCAGCACCCAGACGAGAAGCACCCGCGCGGCGACCCGCCCGCCCCGCAGCAGCCGTCCGGCACCGTTCCGCGCCCCGGTCTGCGCTCCCCCGCTCATCGCTCGCCCTCGCTGCGCTCGGTCGGCGCTGCGCGAAGGCGCTGTATCGATGATTCACTCGCAAGCTCGCGCTGTATCGATGATTCACTCGCAAGCTCGCGCTGTATCGATGATTCACTCGCAAGCTCGCGCTGTATCGATGATTCACTCGCAAGCTCGCTCATCGGTCCGCTTCCCGGCGCCTGCGCCGTACGTACGTGGCCACCAGCGAGCTGAGGCCTCCGACCACCAGCACGAGCAGCGCCGCCAGGAGCGTCGCGATCAACGGGTTGTCGAACAGCCCGCCGCTGACGATCCCCAGCGCGGCGTACGCGATCGCCCACAGCAGGCACGCCGCCACCGCGGCCGGCACCAGCCGGCGCCACGGGTAGCCCAGCGTGCCCGCGGCGAGCAGCACCGGGATCCGCCCGGCCGGCACGAGCCTGCCCACCACGACGAGCTGCCAGCCCCGTGTGGCGAACCGCGTGCGGGCGGCGGCGAGACGCTCCGGCGGCTGGCCCCGTGCCACCCAGCGCAGCGCCGCATCGCTGCCGACCCTGGCCACGCCGAACGTCGCCAGATCACCGAGCAACGCCCCCACCGTGGCCAGCAGCACGACGATCGGAAGCGACAGGTGATCCGTGGTCGTCGCGATCGCGGCCGCGGCTCCGACCACCGCGCCGGTCGGCACGACGGGCACCAGCGAGCCGAGCAGAACTCCGCCGAAGACGGCGGGATAGCCGATCGCAGAAGGGTCCGTGAAACCGCCCGCCAGCGCGATCACCGCGCATCCGGTGCCGGCGGCGTGCCGGGCAGCGACGACGGGTGCGGAAGGGCGACCGTGGCGCCCGGCTCGGTGATCGCCACGCAGGTGGCCTCGCCCGTGGCCGTCACCGCGTCGGCGAACGTCCTCGGCGGCTCGACGAGCAGCCGGCGCATCCGCGCACCGGCGCGCCCAGGGGCCCCCACCAGGCCGGCGACGGCCAGGGTGCCCCAGTGCACCGGCACCGCCACGCGGGGGCGCAGCATCTGCACCGCCGCGGCGGCGCGAGCCGGGTCGAGGTGGCCGGGACCGAGCGTCGGCCCCCACCCCCACACCGGCAGCAGCGCGACGTCCAACGTGGGCCCGGCGAGCTCGGCCATGCCGGGGAACAGGTCCGTGTCGCCCGCCGCGTAGACCCGCACGTCCCGGCTCGTCAGCATGTGGCCCATGGCCAGTGCCTGCGGACCACGCGTGGAACGGGGTCCCCAGCGGTGCCCGCTGTGCACGGCCGGCACGCCGGTCACCCGCAGGTCGCCGTCCTCGAGGTCCTCGCCGGGGGCGAGCTCCTCGACCCGGGCGATCCCGCGCCCGCGCAGCCAGTCGCCGGCACCCCGCGGGACCACCACCCGCGCGCTGCGCGGCAACCGGCGCAGCGACGGCAGGTGTAGGTGGTCGCCGTGCAGGTGGGAGATCAGGACGAGGTCGACGTCGTCGAGGTCGCCCGGCGCCGGGGTCGGCCCTCCGACCCGTCGTAGCGGCCCGATCCCCCGCGTCAGGACGGGATCGGTGAGCACCACCCGGCCGGCCAGCTCCATCCTCACCGTGGAGTGACCGAGGAACCGCATAGCCAGGCCGCGCACCGGATCAGTATCGCGGGCGAGCCGCCGACCCCGCCTCGCGAGGTGAAGATCGTCGCGAGGTCGGGGTTTGCGCCCCCGCCGGGGCCGATTCCCGGATCTCGCGGCGATCATGACGGTCAGCCGAAGCGGACGGGTTGCCCCGTGGACTCCAGCACCGCCATCCACAGGTCGCCGTGGGGGTCGACCTGGTTGCGCCGGCTCACCGCCACCCCCATCGGGATGTGGACGAACCGGCGCCGGTAGCGGCCCACCACCATCGCCGTGCGCCCCGACATCGCCGCGTGCACGGCCGCCTGCGAGAGGCGCACGCAGTAGACGGAGTCGTAGGGATTGGCCGGCACGCTGCGGATGGCGTAGCTCGGGTCGATGTAGCGGATGGAGGTCTCCACCCCGGCGTCGGCGAAGTGGTCGCCGATCCGCCGCCGCAGGTAGGGCCCGATGTCCTGCAGGCGGGCGTTGCCGGAGGCGTCGCTCCCCGCGCCCGCGTCCGGGAGCAGTTCCTGCCCCGCCCCCTCGGCCACCACGACGACGGCGTGCCCCCGCTCCGCAACGCGGCGGCGCAGGTGCGCGAGCAGCCCTTCATCGCCGTCGAGCGCGAAGGGCACCTCGGGGATCAGGACGGCGTCGGCGCCGCTGCGGGCCAGCGCGGCGTAGCAGGCGATGAAGCCGGAGTGCCGGCCCATGAGCTTGACCAGCCCGATCCCGTTGGCCGTGGACTTCGCCTCCACCTGCGCGGCGCGGATGGCGTCGCTCGCGAGGCTGAAGGCGGTCTGGAAGCCGAAGCTCTGGTCGATGTAGGGGATGTCGTTGTCGATGGTCTTCGGAATGCCCACCACGGCGATCAGCAGGCCGCGCTCGGCCACGGTGCGCGCGATCTCCATCGCCCCGCGCATCGAGCCGTCCCCGCCCACGACGAACAGCACGTTGATGTGCAGCCGCTCCAGGCAGTCGACGATTTCCTCGGGGTCCTGCGGCCCGCGGGACGTGCCGAGCACCGTGCCGCCGTCGGTGGCGATGTCCCGCACGGATTCCGGGGTCAGCTCGACGACGTCGTGCCCGTAGTCGGCGACGAAGCCCTGGTAGCCGTTGCGGATGCCCACCACGCGGCGCACGCGGTAGTGGTAGGTCAGTGTGCGGACGAGCCCGGCGATCACGTCGTTCAGGCCGGGACACAGACCGCCGCACGTGACGATCGCGGCCCGGGTCTTCGACGGGTCGAAGAAGATCTTCCGCCGCGGCCCGCAGGGCTCCATCCCGGGCAGCTCAGCGGCCGGCACCCCGCGGGAGCTGATGCCGGCGAGGGTGTCGTCGAGCAGCACGCGGTCCAGCTCGTCGACGTAGTGCTCGGTGGTCTGGCGGGCGTCCAGCAGTGGCGCCATCGGCGAGGTGATCCGGCACGCGCCGAGGCTGGTGATGGACAGGTCGGGTGTGGGACGGATGCGCGACAGCTCGACGACGGTGCCCTGCTGGTCGCCGGAGGAGGAGAAGGCAGTGCTCACGAGCGCTCCCCTGATCGACGGGACGACCACGCCGCGGCACCGGGGACGCTGGTCTTCTTGACCGTTCCAGGATGCCGCGTCCTCCGGGGCGGTGGCTAGTCGGTACCGGCGCTCCCGACACTTCCGCAGGGACGATCCGGACTGATCTGCATCGACGTGATGTTCCTCCCGGATCGGGGCAAAAAGCTTGCTTATGGCAACGATCGCGTGCTCATGTGGACAGGTGGTCGCACCGTCAGCCCGCCCGGCACTCGTGATCGGCGTTCTCGCATCGTGTGGGCTGGCGGTCTCGGTGATGCAGACCCTCGTGGTGCCGCTCCTGCCGCAGTTCCCGCGGCTGCTCTCGGCCTCCCCCGCCACGGTGGGATGGCTCGTCACGGCCACGCTGGTCGCAGGCGCGGTGTGCGCGCCCGTGCTCGGCAGGCTCGGGGACATGTACGGGAAGCGGCGCCTGATGCTCGTGGCGCTCGCGATGGTGACCGCCGGATCGACGCTGGGCGCACTCGCACCGAACATCGGCGTGCTGATCGCGGCCCGCGCGCTGCAGGGCGCCGCGATGGGCGTGATCGCGCTGGGGATCAGCATCATGCGCGACCTGCTGCCCCCCGAGCGCGTCGGAAGCGGGATCGCCCTGATGAGCTCCTCGCTCGGCATCGGAGGAGCGATCAGCCTCCCGATCACCGGCCTCGTCGCGCAGCAGGCGAGCTGGCGGTGGCTCTTCGGGGCGGCAGCGGTGCTGAGCGCGCTGCAGTTCTTCCTGGTCCGCGCGATGGTGCGGGAGTCGCCGCAGCGCTCCGGCGGCCGCTTCGACCTCCCGGGAGCCGTCGGGCTCGGCCTCGCGCTGGTCTGCGTGCTGCTCGCGATCTCGAAGGGCGCCGAATGGGGCTGGAACAGCCCGCGCGTGCTCGGCCTGCTGGCCGTGGCCGTGGTGCTGTTCGCGGCCTGGGGCCGGCTCGAGCTGCGGGTGCGATCGCCGCTGGTGGACCTGCGCGTCTCGGCCAGGCCCACAGTCCTGTGGACGAACATCGCATCGGTCCTCATCGGCTTCGGGATGTTCGCGGGCTTCCTCCTGACCACGCAGGTGCTGCAGGCCCCCACAGCGAGCGGCTACGGATTCGGGCTCTCCCTCGTCGCCGCCGGTGTGGTGCTGCTCCCGATCGGCGGGGCCATGACGATCTTCTCGCCGGTCTCGGCACGTGTGTCGCGCCGCCGGGGCGCCCGCACCACGCTGGTGCTCGGCACGTCCGTGCTCGCCATCGGGAACGTCGCGATGGCGACGCTGCCAGGATCGATCCCGCTGGTGATGGCGGCGTCCACCGTCACGGCCATCGGGGCCGCGCTCGCCTACTCGGCGCTGCCGCTGCTCATCATGGACGCGGTACCCGCGTCCGAGACCGCGGCGGCCAACAGCCTCAACACGCTGATGCGCATGCTCGGCACCTCCTCCTGCAGCGCGGTCGTCGCCGCTGTCACCACCAGCCTGACCATGGCGGTGGACGGACAGGTGCTGCCCTCGGCCGCCGCGTACACGGTGGTGTTCCTCGCTGCGGCGGTCGCAGCAGTGGGCGGGGCCGTGATCGCCGCCGTCACGCCGGCGAGGCAGGCCGGCACGGTGGCCCCGGAGCCGGTGGCAGCGGCAGCACGGGCCTGACGCGGTCGCGCCGGAACCGCGTCACGGGACCATCCCGCCGGGAGTTCGGGCTACCGGTGGTGCCGGGAGTCCCGGCGGATCGGGTGGTCGGCCGGGACCTGCACCAGCACGATCCGGGTGCCGTCGGGGTCGGTGATCCACATCTCGTGCAAGCCCCAGGGCTCCTGGCGCGGTTCACGGACCACGTGGGCGGCAAGCTCTCGGTGCGCGGCGGCCAGGTCGCGCACCTGCAGCCAGAGCGCGATCGCCTCGCCCGCCGGTTCCTGCGCGCTCCCGGAAAGCTCCAGATAACCGCCTCCGAGGAAGAACACGGTGCCACCGGGGAACTCCCTGAAGATGGCGAGCCCGAGCACGTCCCGGTAGAAGTGCAGGCTTCGCTCCAGGTCGACCGGGTGCAGGAGCACCCGGGAGGCGAGGACCTCCATCAGCACCACCGGTCACAGGCCATGGCGGACGACCCTAACGCACGTCAGCCCGGATGCTCCCGGAACTGCTCGAGAAGGAGGTCGGCGAGCTGATCGGGCGCTTCCTCCAGGATCCAGTGGCTCACGCCCCGCATCTCGACGTAGCGGAAGGGCCCGGCGACCTCGGTGTGCGTCAGCTCCGTGGACTGCCGGGTGATGGCCGTGTCGCCGTCGCTCCACACGAACAGGGTGGGCACCTGCACGGGCGGGGTGTCGTCGGAGAAGGGGCCGGTCAGCAGGGCTCGGTACCAATTGATCGCGGCGGTCAGCGCCCCCGGGTCGGCGAGCACGGCCGCGTCCCGTTCCGCGGCGGGCCGGGACTGGCCGGAGCGCTGCAGGGCGGCCACGAGCCTCGGGGAGAACGGGCGCCCGCCCGCCCCGAGGAAACGCTCCGGCAGGAGCGGAAGCTGCAGTGCGTAGATGTACCAGGACGCGAGCGCCTGCCTGGTGGTGAACAGCGAGCGGACGTACACGCCGGGCGGCGGCACCGAGATGGCGTTGAGCGAACGGACGCGGCCGGGGTGGCGCGCCGCCAGCGACCAGGCGACCGCGGCGCCCCAGTCGTGCCCGACGAGGTGCACGCGGCCCGCCGGGCCGACCAGCGAGTCGATGACGGCCAGCGCGTCGCCGACGAGGCCGGACATCCGGTAGGCACGCCTGCCCCGCGGGCGGGCGCACGGCGAATAGCCGCGCTGGTCGGGGGCGAGCGTCCGGAAGCCTGCCGAGGCGAGCCGGTCCGCGACGGCGTCCCATGCCGTGCCACGCTGTGGGAATCCGTGCAGCAGAAGAACCGGGACACCATCGGCCGAACCGCGCTCGTGAACGTCGAAGGTCAGGTCACCGTGGGTCACCGTCAGCACACGAGCATCATGCAATGCCGCTCACTCGGGGGGTTACCCGCTCGTCGGTTGTGCGACAGCGGGAGGTCGAGTTGGGTGGGCCCGGGCCGGGAGTTCCAGGCGCTACGGTCCCCGCCGGTACTGCCGCGGGAGGGGCCGTGGCACCAGTGACGAGAGTGAGCAGATGTGACGGATCAGTCGTTCCACCGGGTCGTCATCGTCAACCGCGGGGAACCGGCAATGCGGTTGATCAATGCGGTACGCGAGTGGAACGCCGAGGTCTCATCACCCGGATCTCCCGAATCCCTAGGCGACCGGCGGGAGCTGCGCACGATCGCGCTGTACACGGCGGTGGACCGGCACGCGATGTTCGTCCGCGAGGCCGATGAGGCGGTGTTGATCGGGCCGGACGATCCGGACCAGGCCTTCGCCGCGAGCCCGTACCTCGATCACGCGGAGCTGGAGCGTGCGCTGCGGGAGGCGCGGGCCGACGCGGTGTGGCCGGGCTGGGGCTTCGTGTCGGAGAAGGCCGACTTCGCACGCCTGTGCCGCGAGCTGGGCATCGTGTTCATCGGCCCGTCGCCCGAGGTGATGGAGCGGCTCGGCGACAAGATCGCCGCGAAGAAGCTGGCCGAGGAGGTCGGCGTGCCGCTGGCCGCGTGGAGCGGCGGCGCCGTGGCCGACGTCGCCGCCGCGCGGGAGCACGCGGAGCGGATCGGCTACCCGCTGATGGTCAAGGCCACCGCCGGTGGTGGTGGCCGCGGCATCCGCCGCGTCGACTCGCCCGAGCAGCTCGAGGAGGCCTTCGAGCGGGCGAGCTCCGAGGCGTCGAAGACGGCGGGAGATGCCACGGTCTTCCTCGAGCGCGCGATCCGCGGCGGGCGGCACGTCGAGGTGCAGGTGGTCGCCGACGCCGACGGCGACGTGTGGACGCTCGGGGTCCGCGACTGCTCGGTACAGCGGCGCAACCAGAAGGTGATCGAGGAGTCCGCCTCCACCGCGCTCGACGCGGAGCAGGAGGAGATCCTGCGCGCGTCGGCGGCCGAGCTCGTCCGGGCGGCGGGCTACGTGAACGCCGGCACCGTCGAGTTCCTCTACGAGCCCGGGGAGCGGCTGCTGTCGTTCCTCGAGGTCAACACGCGCCTGCAGGTGGAGCACCCGGTCACCGAGGCCACCACGGGCATGGACATCGTCAAGCTGCAGCTGCACGTCGCCGCGGGCGGCAGGCTCGCCGACATCGCGCCGGAGGCCCCGCCCGCCCGTGGGCACGCGATCGAGGCGCGGCTGACGGCGGAGGACCCGGAGCAGGGCTTCGCACCGGCCCCGGGGCGCATCGAGCACCTGGCCCTGCCCAGCGGGCCCGGGATCCGGGTGGACACCGGCGTCTGCTCCGGCGACCTGATCCCGCCGCAGTTCGACTCGATGATCGCCAAGGTGATCGCGTGGGGCCGCGACCGGGGCGAGGCGCGGGCCCGGCTGTCCCGGGCGCTGCGCCAGACCGCCGCCGTGATCGACGGCGGCACCACCAACAAGGCGTTCCTGCTCGACCTGCTGGACCGTCCCGAGATCCTCTCCGGCGACACCGACACCACCTGGCTCGACGCCATGATGGCGAACGGCTACTCCCCGCCGCGACGGCTCGACGTCGCACTGCTCGCCACGGCCGTCGAGGCGCAGGACGCGCACGTGGCACGCCAGCGCGACCGGCTCTTCGCCTCCGCCGAGCGCGGCCGCCCCGAGGTGGGGCACGAGACCTGGCACCAGGTGGACGTGCGCGCTGCGGGCCAGTCCTACCGGCTGCGCGTGGCCCAGGCCCGGGGCAACCGCTACCGCGTGGAGCTCGACGGCCACGTCGTGGACGTCGACGCCGAGCGCACCGGACGCTTCGAGCGCAAGCTCACGGTCGCCGGGCAGACGTTCGCGGTGCTCTCGGTGCCGCAGGGCTCCGACTACCTCGTCGAGGTCGACGGGGCGGTGCACCGCATCTCCGGCGGCGAGGCCGGCCTGGTCCGCGCGCCGGCGCCCGCGATGGTGGTCTCGATCCCGATCAAGCCCGGCGACGTCGTCGAGGCGGGTGACGTCGTGGCGGTCGTGGAGAGCATGAAGCTCGAGACGGCCCTGCGCGCGCCCGTGGCCGGACGGGTCTGCGAGATTCTCGTCGCCCCGAACACGCAGGTGGAGGGCGGCACGAAGCTCGTCCGCCTGGAACCCGACGCCGACGCGGCGGGCGCGGGCGACGGTGAGCGCGCCGACCTCTCCGGGCTGGCCGGGCCGCCCGCGGTCGGGGCCGACGCCGCCGCCGTGGCCGCGGATGCGCTGATGTCGCTGCGGTTCCTCGTGCTCGGCTTCGACATCGACGAGCGCGACGCCCGCCCGCTGCTGGCGGCCCTCTCCTCGGCCCGGAACGCGCTCCCCCCGGACGACGCCCGCGTGCTCGCAGGCGAGACGGCCGTGCTGCGCATCTTCGCCGACCTGTGCGCGCTGTCGCGCAACCGCCGGGGCCCCGAGGACGAGACGCAGCAGATCGACCCCGCCGGCGAGGAGGCCCGCAACCCACAGGAGTTCCTGCACGCCTACCTGCGCTCCCGCGACGCCGACGCCGAGGGCCTGCCGGAGTCGTTCCGGGAGAAGCTGCGCCGCGCGCTCGCGCACTACGGCGTGCCGGACCTGACGCCGGCCGCCCCGGTCTCCGCCGACGCCCTGAACAGCGCGCTGTACCGGATGTTCCTCGCCCACCGCCGGGCCACCGCCCACGTCCCGGTGGTGCTGGAGCTGCTGCAGTGGCGGCTGCTGCACCCCGGCTCGCTGCCGGAGTCGACGCGTGAGGAGTACCAGCACACCCTCGACCGCCTGGTCCGCGCCACCCAGCTGCGGCACCCCGTCGTCGGCGGGTTCGCCCGCCGCGTTCGGTACACCTGCTTCGACGAGCCGGTGATCGCCGCAGAGCGCGCGGCGGGCCAGGCCAAGGTGCGCGCCGAGCTCGACCGGCTGTCCGACGACCCCGCCGTGCGCGCGGGGCAGATCGACACGATCGTCGCGGCAGCAGAACCGATCCTCGGCGTGTTCGGCGAGCGGCACCACGCGGCGATGCTCGAGGTGATGACGCGGCGGTACTACCGCGGGCGGACGCTGACCGACGTCCGGCTCGAGGACCGCGGCGGGCGTCCGCTGCTCACCGCCGCCTACTCCCTCAAGGACGGCGCGCGACCCCTCGACCGGGTCGACGACCTCGGCCCCGACCAGGCAGCGCATCTCGAGCAGATCGTGCTCGCCACCACGGTGCACACCGCGCCGGACGCCCCACCCGCGGGCGATCCGATGGCCGTGCAGGGCGACCTGCGGCGGATCATCTCGCAGCTGCCGGACAGCTGCACCGTGCTGCTCGACCTCTACGTCATCGCAGGCGAGGCGCCGGACGCCGACCCCGAGCGTTCCGCGGAGAAGATCAGCGCGATGCTGGGCAGGCTGCCCAACCGGCTCGCGCGTGTGGCCGTCGCGGTGCGCAGGCCCGGTGGCGACGAGCGCTCGGCGTGGTTCACGTTTCGGCCCGACCCCACCGACCGCCGCCCCGTCGAGGACCGCACACTGCGCGGGCTGCACCCGATGGTCGCCGAGCGGCTCGGCCTCTGGAGGCTCTCCGGGTTCGAGCTGACCAGGCTGCCCTCGCCGATCGACGTGCACCTCTTCCGCGCCGTCGGCAAGGACGTGCCCGGCGACCGCAGGCTGATCGCGCTGTCCGACGTACGCGAGTTGACGGTGCTGCGCGACGAGCGGGGCCGCATTCGCGCGCTGCCGCAGCTGGAGCACGTGCTCGACGCCTGCCTGGACGCCATGCGCTCGGCCCGGGCCACCGATCCCGGCGACGCCAAGGTGGACTGGAACCGGGTGCTGCTCTACGTCTGGCCCGTGGTCGAGGTGCCCGTCGACGAGGTGGACTCGGTGATCCGGGTGCTGGCCCCGCGCACCGAGGGGCTCGGCCTGGAGCAGGTGCTGGTGCAGTTCCGCCACTCCGGCGGGGACGGCGACCACGAGCCGCGCGACCTCCTGCTGCGGATGTCCCGCCCGCCGGGCGCCGGCCTCACCGTCCAGGTCACCGAGCCGCCGACCGCTCCGCTGCGGGAGCTGGACGCCTACGCGCAGAAGGTGATCCGGGCCCGCCGCCGCGGGGCGGTCTACCCGTACGAGCTGGTCCCGATGCTGCTGCGCGATCCCGACCGCCGCGGTGCCGACGCACGAGCAGCCGAAGCCGTGCGGGGGGTGTTCACCGAGTACGACCTGGATCCGGACGGTGCCCCGGTCGTGGTCGACCGCGCTCCCGGCGGCAATACCGCCAACATCGTGCTCGGCACGGTCACCACCCCGTCGCAGCGCTACCCCGAGGGCATGACGAGGGTGGTCCTGATCGGCGACCCGACCAAGGCGCTCGGTGCGCTCGCCGAACCGGAGTGCCGGCGCGTGCTCGCCGCGATCGAACTGGCCCGTCGTTTCGACGCGCCCATCGAGTGGTTCGCGGTGTCGGCCGGGGCCAAGATCGCGATGGACTCCGGCACGGAGAACATGGACTGGATCTCCCGTGTGCTGCGCGGGATCATCGAGTTCACGCAGGACGGCGGTGAGATCAACGTCGTCGTCACGGGCATCAACGTGGGCGCCCAGCCGTACTGGAACGCCGAGGCCACGATGCTCATGCACACCAAGGGCATCCTCGTGATGACGCCGGACAGCGCGATGGTGCTCACCGGCAAGCAGTCCCTCGACTACTCGGGCGGCGTGAGCGCCGAGGACAACTTCGGGATCGGCGGCTACGACCGGATCATGGGCCCGAACGGGCAGGCCCAGTACTGGGCGCCGGACCTGTCCGGCGCGGTGGACGTGCTGCTCACGCACTACGCCCACACCTACCGGGCGCCCGGCGAGCGGTTCCCCCGCCCGGCACTCACGGCCGATCCGGTGGATCGCGACATCAGCGACTCGCCGCACTCCGGCCCCGGCTGCGACTTCACCAGCGTGGGCGAGGTGTTCACGGCCAACCCGGGGCGCAAGAAGCCGTTCGACATCCGCTCGCTGCTCTACGCGGTGGCCGACTCCGACCACCCGACGCTGGAGCGCTGGGTCGACATGATCGACGCCGAGGGCGTCGTGGTGCTCGACGCGCACCTGGGCGGGCAGCCGATCGCGCTGCTCGGCATCGAGTCGCGCCCGCTCCCCCGCCGCGGGCGCCCGCCGGTGGACGGGCCCACGACGTTCACGGCAGGCACGCTGTTCCCGAAGTCGTCGAAGAAGACGGCCAGGGCGATCAACGCGGCCAGCGGGAACCGGCCGCTGGTGATCCTGGCCAACCTCTCCGGCTTCGACGGGTCACCGGAGTCGTTGCGCCAGCTGCAGCTGGAGTACGGCGCCGAGATCGGCCGGGCCGTGGTCAACTTCGACGGCCCGATCGTGTTCTGCGTGGTCTCCCGCTACCACGGCGGTGCGTTCGTCGTGTTCTCCGGAACGCTGAACGACAGCATGGAGATCGCCGCCGTCGAGGGGTCCTACGCATCGGTGCTCGGCGGGGCGCCCGCCGCAGCGGTCGTGTTCGCGGGCGAGGTGAACAAGCGGACCGCCGCCGACCGGCGCATCTCCGATCTCGAGGGGCGCATCGCGGAGGCCCGGCAGGCCGGCGCCGAGTCCGAGGCCGCCCGGCTCACCTCGGAGCTCGCGGCCCTGCGTCCCGGCGTGCGGTCGGAGATGCTCGGGCAGGTCGCCGACGAGTTCGACACCGCGCACAGCGTGGAGCGGGCACAGCGGGTCGGGTCGGTGCACTCGATCATCGATCCCACGCGCCTGCGCCCCTATCTCGCCGACGCCGTTCAGCGCGGTATGGCGAAGACGGGATCGCACCGCTAGCGAGCAGCCGGCGACTCGGCCCGTCGCTCGACGGGCCGAGTCGTACGGGGCGCTCCGATCAGGAGCAGACCTGCTTGGCCTTCAGCACCCTCGTCACCGCGGCATCGTTCGCCGCGGGGTCGATGCGGCCCGCCTGCAGGTCCTGTTCCAGCCGGTCCAGCACCGGGGTGACGCGTCCGCCGCTGGACCACAACGCCATGTCGGCACCTGCAGTCAGGGCTCGTTCGACGGCCGTGGGCAGGTCGAAGGTGTCGGTGATGGCCTTCATGGCGCCCAGGTCGTCGGTGAGCACGAGACCGTCGAACCCGTAGTCGGTGCGCAGGAGGTGGTAGGCCGCGGGCGTGAGCGTGGCGGGCAGGTCGGTGGTGAGCCCCGGCACGTCCAGGTGCCCGACGAGCACGCCCGTGCGGCCGTCGGCGAGCGGGCCCCCAGGGCCCAGGAGGGTGGCGTAGGGACGCAGGTCGTCGGTCCGCAGTTGGTCGAGCGGCGGGGTGGTCGCCTTGCCCTTGTGCGAGTCGCCGACAGCACGGCCGTGGCCGGGGAAGTGCTTGAGCACGGTGAACACGCCCGCCTCGCGCTCGCCCTCGGCGAAGGCGGCCGCGTACTTCGCGACCGTGTCGGGGTCGGTGCTGAAGGAGCGGTCCCCGATCACCGCGTTCGCCGGCTGATTACCCATGTCGACGACCGGGGCGAGATCCATCGTGATCCCGCGGGCGAGCTGCTCACGACCCCGCTGGAGGCCTTGCTCCTTCACCTGCGCCGGCGTCATCTGCGCGGCCATCACCCGTGCGCTCGGCATGTTGCCGTCCAGGGCGTCGATGCGCTGCACGCGCCCGCCCTCGTCGTCGACGGAGACGGCGACCGGGATCCGGGCCATCGCCTGCACACCGCGCAGAGCCTGGTTGGTGAGCAGCTGGGTGGGGTTGTCGCCGACGAAGATGCCGCCCACCTGCGTGGCGCGCACGGTCTCGGCGGTGGTGGCCGGGTCGGAGGCGTCGACGCCCACCATGAGCCGCTGCGCGAGCTTGTCCCGCGGGCTCATCGCGTCGACGACGGCAGCGCAGCGTGGCAGCCGGTCCGCGCCCAGGTTCGCGCCGGTGAGCGGCGGCGCCGGGGCGGGCGGTGCTGCGGCGGCGGGCAGCGCGGTGAGTGCGGCCATCGTGGCCGCCAGCAGCGCGGCGAGGGAACAGGCCCGGGAGCGCCCGGGCCTCGCGGGCAGGAAGAAGCGTGATCGGCTCGACATCGCACGCCATCCTTCCCCCGCGAGCCGCCGCGCGGGGGGCGGGGGACAGCGAGGCCAATCACAGGCCCCCGTCGACGTCACGGCTCGTCGGCGCTCCGTCCGCCGATGTCCTGCGCGTGGCGGAAAACACCGCAGTGATCAGCGGCGGCGTCTACGACCTCGTGGTCGCTCTGTCCGCCGCACGGGCCGGCGACGTGTTGCTGAGCCTCGATCGGCGTGCCGCCACCACCTACGGCGCCGCGGGTGTCGATTACGAGTTGCTCAGCTGATCGCGGGCACCCGCTCGCCCTCAGGCGGGGGACCGGGCGGGGTGCCGTCGCCGAACGGGCGGCCGCCGAGCGCTTCCCGCCCGTGCGGGGTGAGCCAGTTCCGGACGTCCGGGCCGAGGGGCACCACCCGGGTCGGGTTGATGTCCGTGTGCACCCCGTAGTAATGCTGCTTGATCTGCTCGAAGTCGATCGTGTCGCCGAAGCCCGGCGTCTGGAACAGGTCGCGCGCGTAGGCCCACAGCACCGGCATCTCGGTGAGCTTCTGCCGGTTGCACTTGAAGTGGCCGTGGTAGACGGCGTCGAAACGCACGAGCGTGACCCAGAGCCGGATGTCGGCCTCGGTGATCGTGTCGCCGACGAGGAAGCGACGCGCCTCGAGCCGCTCCGACAGGACGTCGAGCCGGGCGAACAACGCCCGGTAGGCCTGCGCATAGGCGTCCTGGCTGTTCGTGAAGCCGCACTTGTAGACGCCGATGTTGACGTCCTCGTACACCGCCTGGTTGATCTCGTCGATCTCGGCCCGGTGCTCCACGGGGTAGAGATCCGGCGCGCCGTCGCGGTGGAAGGCGGTCCACTGGGTGGAGAAGTCGAGGGTGAGCTGCTGGAACCCGTTGGTCACCACCTTCCCGGTGGCGATCTCCACCACGGCGGGGACCGTGATGCCGGCGTCGAAGCCGGGGTCGGCCTTGCGGTAGGCCTCACCGAGGTACTCGATGCCCAGCACCGGGTCCCGGTTGTCCGGGTCGAGGTGGAACCGCCAGCTGCGCTCGTCGTGCAATGGACCTGCTAGACCCATCGACAGCACGGGCTCCAACCCCAGCAACCGGCGGACGATCACGCTGCGGTTCGCCCACGGGCACGCCCGAGCCACGACCAGGCGGTAACGACCGGCCTCCACCGGCCAGGGAGACGAGCCGTCGGACGTGATCCGCTCGTTCAGTGCCACAGGCTTGTACTCGAATGCCTCGCTGCTGGACTGTGTGGCAGTCATACCTGCAATCTAGGCCGCGCCGCCGTTCACGCAGAAGCCACGACCGACGCGCCCTCGGCACGAGGCTCGGACCGTGTGCGACGAGGGAGGGCGACGCCGTGAACGTCGCCGCCCCTCGTCCGCCCGCGGCGTCCCTCGAGACCGGTCCCCTCGTCCGTCCCGTCCGCAAGCAGGACAAGTCTCGATCGGGAGTGCGCCGCTCGCGCCCGGGGTGACCACGGGCTCGACCCCGGGTGCAGGCCCGTGGGGGACGACCGGGGACCGTTTCGCGCGGCCCGATCGTCAGGGCCGGACGAGCTCCGCTGCACGTTCGGCGATCGCGTAAACGGTGGCGTTGGTGTTGGCGCTCACCGGCGTGGGCATCACGGAGGCGTCCGCCACCCGCAGCCCCTCGACGCCGCGCACTCGCAACTCCGGGTCGACCACGGCGTCGTCGTCGGTACCCATGCGGCACGTTCCCGCGTAGTGGAAGTAGCTGTGCAGACTCCGGCGCAGGTAGGCACGCAGCTCGGCGTCGTCCTGCACGTCGGTGCCCGGCTGGGCCTCCTCACCCCGCCAGGACGCGAAGGCGGGTGCGTTGCCGAGCTCACGGGCGGCGCGCAACCCCTCCACAGCGGCGTCGAGGTCGCGGCTGTCGGTGTAGTAGCCCGGATCGATCACCGGGGCGCTGCCCGGCACGGCCTCGGCCAGCCGCACCGAACCGCGGCTGAACGGCGCCATCAGCGAGACGACGATCGTGTAGCCCGCACCTCGCTCCGGGCCCGGCACCTTGTCGTTCAACAGCGGCGCGATCGCGCAGAAGAGCTGCAGGTCGGGCCAGGGAGCTGCGGCGACGCTGCGCATCGTGCCCTTGGCCTCGCCCCCGCCGTTGCTCGTCGAGGCGACGACCGGCTGGACGGAGTGGTAGACGATGCCGCTCATGGGGTGGTCATGGAAGTTGGCGCCCACCCCGGCGAGGTCGGCGAGCACGTCGATCCCGAGCTCACGCAGGTGGGCCTGCGGACCGATGCCGGAGAGCATCAGCAGCTGCGGCGTGCCGATCGCGCCGGCCGTCAGGACGACCTCGCCCCCGCTCTGCACGGTCACGGTGTCGCCGCCGACGCTGTACTCGACCCCGGTACAGCGCTCGCCGTTGAACAGCAGCCGGTGCACCAGCGCGTCGGTGACCACGTCGAGGTTGGGGCGCTCGAGCGCGGGCCGGAGATAGGCGTCGGCGGCGCTCTCCCTCCTGCCGTCGACGATGGTGTACTCGGCCCAGCCGAACCCCTCCTCCAGGCCGCTGTCGATGTCGTCCACGATCGGATGCCCGACCTGGCGAGCTGCCTCCAGCGCGGCCTCGGTGAGCGGGTGCGGCGAGGTGGGCGACCAGAGCCTCAACGGCCCGTTCCGGCCGCGCACCGCAGGGTCGCGGCCCGCGGCGTGCTCGCTGCGCATGAAGTAGGGCAGCAGGTCGGTGAACCCCCAGCCGTTCGCCCCGGCCGTGACCCACGCGTCGTAGCTCGCCCGGTGGCCACGGATGAAGGACAGCGCGTTGATGGCGGAGGAGCCGCCGAGGGCACGGCCCCGCGTCAGCGCCACCCGTCCGATGCCGGGCGTGTCCACCGACTCGTTTCCCCAGTCCATGGAGGAACCCGCGAGGGTGGGCCACGCCCGGGGGTCGGCCGCGGCGGCCAACGGCTCCCGGCCGCCTGCCTCGAGAAGGAGAACCCGGGTATCGGCGTCCTCGGACAGCCGGGAGGCGAGCACGCAGCCCGCAGTACCGGCACCGACGACGATGACGTCATAACGGCGTACAGGAGCCCCCACAACCAGCCCTTCTTCCGAATGCGATCGGCACACGTCCCACACGAACGCTGCCACGCCCGACAAGCCGATCGCCCCGTGATTCCCACCGGTGCGGCTGGGAACCGGCGATCGGCCGGGGCGGGCGAAGGTGCACCGACGCCCGGGAAAGCTGCCGCGGATGACCGGCGGGACCGTCAGCCCAGCTGTTCGGATCCGCGCGCCGCGCGTTGCGACGTCCCGGAGCCTTCCGACCGCGAGTCGTCGTGGGCGTCCGGCTCGAACACCCAGTACCGCAGGACGAGGAACCGGCCCAGACCACCGAGAACGCTGGCCACGGCCACCGCAACGGTCTGCTCCCAGGCGGTCGGGGAGTCGATCGTGGCCGCGAGCAGCATCAGCACCGCGGAGCTGTAGAAGGCGTAGAACAGCACCGTGCCGCCGCTCTGCACGTGGGAGCGCAGCCAATGCACCCGGGCGCCCTCGAAGGTGAACCGGCGGTTCGCCTCGGTGCTCACCACGGTGCTCAGGACGAGGGCCACCAGATTGGCCGGGATGGTGTCCCACCACGTCCGCAACAGCAGGAAGATCACGGCGTTCACGAGCGTGCCCAAGCCGCCGATCACCGCGTACCGGGCCAGCTGCACGAGCAGCGGGTGGCGCTGCTCGTGCCCCGACGGCCCTCGACCGGACGGCATGCCGCCCAGCGGAGCGCCCACCGGGAGCGCTGCGCCCGCCACTTCGACCACGTCCCCCCACAGCTGCGCGAACCTCGTGGTCCCCGTTATCGCAGGGGCGTCGATGACCACGCTGTTCGTCACCTGTGACAACGATGTGGACGATCTCCGATTCCCGAGATACCTACATCGTGCAGTGATCGTCGCCACCTGGCGCAACCGGGGGTCGCGGACGTCGTCAGACGGAGAGGAAGACGGTCTCCCCGGCGCCCTGCAGGCGGATGTCGAAGCGCAGCTCGTCCGGGCCCGCGTCCTGAGCCACCAGCGTGGCCGCCCGCTCCGGCGGGAGCGACGCGAGCAGCGGGTCGGCGGCGTTGGCCGCGGCCTCGTCCGGGAAGTAGATCCTCGTCACCACGCGGTCGAGCAGGCCGCGCGCGAGCACGGTGACGTCGATGTGGGGCGCCTGGCCGTCACCGATCGCGCCGGGCTTGACGGTGACGATCTCGAAGCGGCCATCCCCGTCCGTCGCGCAGCGCCCGAAGCCGCGGAACCCGGAGCCCGTCGCGCCCCGCGGGTCGTCCGGGTGGTCGAAGCGGCCGTCGGCGTCGGCCTGCCACGTCTCGACGAGACCGTCCACGACCGGTGCACCGGCTCCGTCGGTGAGAACCCCGGAGATCCGGATCGCCCCGGGCGTGCCCTGCGGCACGACGAGGTGCCCCTCCAGCCAGGTGAGCCCGAGGCTCAGGAACGGTCCGACGGTCTGCGACGGGGTCAGCAGCTCACTCATGGGGCTCCTCGAAGGGGGTCTGCTCGCGGCCGCGGAGGACGATGTCGAAGCGGTACGCCAGTGCCCATTCCGGGCGCGTGGCCGACAGGTCGAACGTCGAGACCATCCGCTGCCGGGCGGCGGGGTCGGGCACGGAGTTGAAGATCGGGTCCTGGTCGAACAGCGGGTCGTCCGGGAAGTACATCTGCGTCACGAGCCGCTGGGTGAACGACCGGCCGAACAGCGAGAAGTGGATGTGCGCAGGGCGCCAGGCGTTGTGGTGGTTGCCCCACGGGTAGGCGCCGGGCCTGATCGTGGTGAACGAGTAGTTGCCCTGGGCGTCGGTCACGACGCGACCGCCGCCGGTGAAGTTGGGGTCCAGCGGTGCGGGCCAGTTGTCCACGACGTGGGCGTAGCGGCCTGCCGCGTTGGCCTGCCACACCTCGACGAGCGTGTTCGGCACCGCACGGCCGTCGCTGTCGAGCACGCGGCCGAAGACGACGATCCGCTGCCCGATCGCCTCACCGGCGTGCTGCGTGGTCAGGTCGTTGTCGTTCGGGCCGATGTCGCCGGTGAGCAGCGGGCCCGTCACCTCGGTGAGCCGGTGACGCAGCACCACGGGCGCCTGGGACGGCGCTCGCAGGCCGGTGCTCCGGTAGCCCCCGAACGACAGTGCCGGGTGGTTCCCCTCCGCGGCCGGGCGGTAGCCGGCGGGATGCGGGGTCGACGTGGTGGGTTGCGATTTCGCGAGTTCGGTCAACGGTTCTCTCCATGGGGCAGGCCGACGTAGTTCTCGGCGAGGGAGGTGGCCGCCGCGCGGGAGGTCACCGTGTAGTGCAGCTGGGACAGCTGCAGGCGACGGGCGAAGGGGTCGGGCTCCGGGGAGACGTGCAGCATCGAGGTCATCCACCAGGAGAAGTGCTCGGCCCGCCACACCCGCCGCAGACAGGTGTCGGAGTAGGCGTCCACCCCGGACTCGTCGCCGTGGCGGAGGTAGCCGGTCAGGGCCTCGGCGAGCACGCGCACGTCGGCGATCGCGAGGTTCATCCCCTTCGCGCCCGTCGGCGGCACGATGTGCGCGGCGTCGCCCGCCAGGAAGAGCCGGCCGTGGCGCATCGGCTCCGCCACGAAGCTGCGCATGCCGGTGATGCTCTTCTCGATGAGCGGCCCCTCGTTGAGGGTGAAGCCGTCGGCGGCGAGTCGGACGCCCAGCTCGTCCCAGATCTGCGCATCCGACCAGGTGCCCGCGTCGGTGTCCGGCGGCACCTGCAGGTAGAGCCGGGTGATCTCGGGGCTGCGCATCGAATACAGCGCGAACCCGCGCGGGTGGTTGGCGTAGGCGAGCTCGTGCTGCGTGGGAGCGGCCTTCGCGAGGATGCCCAGCCAGGCGTACGGGTACTCGCGGTCGAACATCTGCGGCTCGAACGTGCCACGGCTGATGCCGTGGAAGCCGTCGCACCCGGCCACGGCGTCGCACCGCAGCTCCTGCCGCTGTCCGTCGGCATCGGTGAAGCCGATCACGGGTGCGTCGGCGAGCCCGTCGATCGTCACGTCCGACACCTCGAACCGGAGATCCCCGCCGTCGCGCAGCCGGGCGGCGATGAGGTCCTTCACGACCTCCTGCTGGCCGTAGACGGTGATGCCGCGCCCGACGAGGTCGGCGAAGTCGATGCGGTGGTCACCACCGTCGAAGCGCAGGGAGATGCCCTCGTGCGGCATACCCTCGCGGTCCAGCCGCTCGGCGAGCCCGACCTCGCGTAGGAGTTCCACCGTGGGGTGCTCCAGCACGCCCGCCCGCACCCGGCGCTCGACGTAGTCGCGGCTGCGCGCCTCCAGCACCACCGAGTCGATACCGACGCGGGCCAGGAGGTGGGACAGCAGCAATCCTGCCGGTCCGGCTCCGATGATCCCGACCTGCGTTCGCATACCGGCAAGACTGGCCTACCGACCTGCAAGCGCTCGACTCGGCTTCCGCTCACCGGAAGCCCGAGGCAGACTGGCTCGCGATGGCACAGTCGGTCACGGCCCGTGTTCTCCAGGTGCTCGCCGCGTTCAGCGCCGAGCGCCCCGAGCTCACGCTCACCGAGATCAGCAGACGCACGGCGCTCCCGCTGACCACCGCGCACCGCATCGTCGGCGAGCTCGCCGAGTGGGGCGCACTGGAGCGCGCCACCGATGGCCGCTACCGCGTCGGGCTCCGGCTCTGGGAAGTAGGAGCGCTCGCCCCCCGCGGGCTGGGGCTGCGCGAGACGGCCATGCCGTTCCTGGAGGACCTCTACGAGGTGACCAGGCAGAACGTGCAGCTCGCCGTGCTCGACGGCGACGAGGTGGTGTACGTGGAACGGCTGTCAGGACGCGGCGCCGTGCACGTCCTCACCCGGGTCGGCGGCCGGCTGCCGCTGCATGCCACAGGCGTCGGGCTCGTCCTGCTCGCCTTCGGCGGGGCAGAGCTGCAGGAGAGGGTGCTCGCCGGCGCCCTCAAGCGCTACACGGATCGGACGCTGTGCGACCCCGAGGACCTGCGCCGGGCGCTCGCCGAGGTCCGCCGCACGGGCGTGGCGGTCACCGCCGGCCACGTCGAACTGGTCGCCACCTCGGTCGCGGCGCCGGTGCGGGGACCGCGAGGCGACGTGGTGGCCGCCCTCTCGGTCGTGGTGCCCTCCGCCAACTCCGACACAATGGCGTTCGTCCCGGTCGTCCGAGCCGCCGCAATGGGGATCTCCCGGCGCCTCAGTGCCCCCGACTGATCCTTCCGGGCGTCGGAAGTGGACGGCCAGCCGCTCGGCATCGGGCCGACCCTGGTCGGTGACGACGCCGAAGGAAGCCCCGATGGCCACCACGCTTCAGGTGCACGACCTCGTCGTCTTCGGCGTCACGGGTGCTGCGCGGTGAGGACGCCACGGTGAGGACACCACATGGGTGAGGACACCACATGGAGGACATTGCGCGCGCACTTGTCGACCTCGGCGCCGCCCGTGGGCAACGATGAGAACAGACGGCACGGATGCGAGGACGGTCCTGTTCGCCGGGTGCCGACGCGGGGTGGTTCCGTCGGGTACCGAGGAGGTGGAATGGCGAGCGCCGGGTCGCGGCTGTGGACCGAGCTCGCGCGGCACGAGGCGGACGGCCCGCTGCCACTTCTTCTGCTGGTGCTCACCCTGACGACGGGTGTGCTGGACGCGGTCAGCCTGCTCGGCCTCGGCAGGATCTTCGTCGCCAACATGACCGGCAACGTGCTGATCGTGGGGTTCGCGATCGCGGGGACACCGGGGTTCTCGCTGGCCGCCTCCGTGGCGGCCCTGGTGGGATTTCTCCTCGCGGTGTTCGTCGGAAGGCGGCCCGTCGAACGGTGGTACGGCCACCGTGGCCGGCTGGTGCGCAATGTCGCGGCCATCGAGTTCGGGCTGCTCCTGGCCGCTCTCGTCGTCGCGATCGTCCGTCCCGCCGCTCCCGACACGCCGAGCACCGTGGTCGTCGCCGCGATCCTGGCCATCGCGATGGGCCTCCAGAACACGACCGTGCGCCGCCTCGGGGTGCCGGACCTAACCACCACCGTGATCACGATGACGATGGTCGGCATCGTGGCGGACCGCGGGATGTCCGCCCGGGTCAAGGCCGCGCGCCGGATCCTCGCCGTCGTGATGCTGCTCGTCGGGGCGATCGCGGGAGCGTTACTGATGCTGCATGCCGGTATCGTCCCGGCGCTGGTGGTCGCGACCGCGCTGCTCGGGATCGTGTTCCTGGTCGCCGCCGTGCGCAGCCGCCGTCTTGAGACCTGGCAGCTCGGAAAGAACTGAGGCATCGGGTACCCGCAAGTGATCATGGCTCGGTCGGCCCCTCGAGCTGCGCGAGCGACGCTGCCGTTGCGTCTGCTTCCGGCCCAGCCGTGATGATCGTCCCCGCGTGGTCGGCCCTCCCACGACGGGCCCGGTCGCGCCGTTATCCCCTACCGGCCGCTCCGTAACCTCCTGGGACTTGCGCGTCAGTAGTCGTTGACACGACGATCACCCCCCGTGGACGTCGTCGAGTTCCGCCCCGAGCCCGAGCAGTACGCATGGACATTCGGTGGGGTTGCACCCACCCACCGCATCACGCCCGGCACCGTGCTGCGGCTGTGGACGGAGGACGCCTTCTCCGGCCGGCTGCAGCGCACCTCCGACAAGCCGTCGCAGGTGCTGGACATGACCCAGGTGAACCCGCAGACGGGGCCGTTCCACGTCGAGGGCGCTGAGCCGGGCGACACGCTCGCACTACACATCGTCGACCTCACCCCGGCACGGGACTGGGGGGCGTCGACCACCATCCCGTTCTTCGGCGCGCTCACCGGCACCGACCGCACCGCCCTGCTGAACGAGCCGCTCCCCGAGCAGACCTGGATCTACCAGCTCGACCGCGCCCGGGGCACCGTGCTCTTCGAGGCCCAGCGCTCGCAGCTCGAGATCGAACTGCCGCTCGCCCCGATGCTCGGCACCGTCGGTGTGGCGCCGCCCGGGCGCGAGGTCCGCTCGAGCCTGGTGCCCGACACCTTCGGCGGCAACATGGACACCCCTGAAATGCGGGCGGGCACCACCTGCTTCCTCGGCGTGAACGTCGAAGGTGCCTTGTTCTCGGTCGGTGACGGCCACTACCGCCAGGGCGAGGGCGAGAGCTGCGGCACCGCGGTCGAGGGCGCCATGAATGTGACGCTGATCGTGGAGTTGATCAAGGGTGGCGCTCCGGCGTGGCCCCGGCTGGAGCACGACGACCACTACGCCGTCGTCGGCTCGTCCCGGCCGCTGGAGGACGCCTGGCGGGCCAGCCAGGTCGGCATGGTCGGTTGGCTCGGCGAGCTCTACGGGCTCGACCCGCTCGACGCCTACCAGCTGCTCACCCAGATCAGCCGCTCACCGCTGGCGAACGTCTGCGACACCAACTACAGCGCGGTCACCAAGATCGAGAAGGCACTGCTGCCCGGCGCGGACGCGTACGGGGGCATGCACCGCCATCTGCGTGACCAGGCCCGCAGCCTTTAGTGCCGAGGAAGCGAGGTCGTCTTACCCGCCTCCGGCGCCCAGGCGGCGCCTCGCGGCGTTGTCGTCGGCGCCGATACAACAGCGGTATCGGCGCCTCCTCCGCCTTGCGATGCATCCGCCTGGACACCGGATCCGGGCAAGGAACCCCGTTTCCGCGACACTAAGAAAGGACCTTCGATGGATCTACAGCTGACAGGCCGGATCGCACTGGTCACCGGCGGCACGAAGGGCATCGGCCGCGCCGTCGTGGAGGGCCTTGCCACCGAGGGCGCCAAGGTCGCCTTCTGCGCTCGCACCGAGGCCGATGTCGCCAAGGTCGAGGCGGAGCTGCGCGGCGCGGGCCACGACGTCACCGGCACCGCACTCGACGTCGCCGACGCCGACGCGCTCACCGCATGGGTGGCCGCATCGGCGCAGCACTACGGCGGTATCGACATCGTGGTGGCCAACGTGAGCGCCCTCTCGATCGGCCCCGGCCCGGAGCACTGGAAGCCGAGCTTCGAGGTCGATCTCATGCACACCGTGCGCACGGTCGACGCGGCCCTCCCGCACCTCGAGGCGAGCGGCGTCGGATCCGTCATCGCGGTGTCGAGCGTCTCCGGCCGGGAGGTCGACTTCGCCGCGGGCGCGTACGGCGTGATGAAGGCAGCGCTCGTGCACTACACGTCCGGGCTCGCGTTCCAGCTCGCCGGGAAGGTTCGCGCCAACGCCGTCTCGCCCGGCAACACGTACTTCGAGGGCGGCGTCTGGCACAGCCTCGACCAGAACGACCCGGAGTTCTTCGCCCAGGCGCTCGGGCTCAACCCCACCGGCCGGATGGCCACCCCGGAGGAGATCGCCTACGGCGTCATCATGCTGGCGAGCCCCCGGGCAAGTTTCATCACCGGTACGCATCTCGTCGTCGACGGCGCCCTCACCCGTGGGGTACAGCTCTAGGCATGCGCGAGTTCCGAGTCGAGGTCCCCGAGACCGAGCTGGACGACCTGCGGGAGCGGATAGCCCGCACCCGCTGGCCCGAACCGGCCACCTCGCCGGGCTGGACTCAGGGCGTGCCGCTGGACTACGCCCGCGAACTCTGCAGCTACTGGGCCCGCGAGTACAACTGGCGGCGCTGCGAGGCCGAGCTCAACGCGCTCCCGCAGTTCCGCACCGGACTCGACGGCGGCGGTGACGACACCGTCGAGGTGCACCTGATCCATGCCCGCTCCCCGCACCCCGGCGCGTTGCCGCTGCTGCTCACCCACGGCTGGCCGGGTTCGGTCGTCGAGTTCCTGGACGTGATCGAGGCCCTGACCAACCCGCCCGACCCCCGCGACGCGTTCCACCTCGTCGTGCCGTCGCTGCCCGGCTACGGCTTCAGCGCCAAGCCCACGGTTCCCGGGTGGGGCATCGAGCGGATCGCCACGGCGTGGGCGCAGCTCATGGACCGGCTCGGCTACGACCGTTACGGCGCTCAGGGCGGCGACTGGGGCTCACTGATCACCTCCGCCCTGGGCACGGGCGCCCCGGAGAGCCTCGTCGGCATCCACCTGACGATGCCGCTCGCCGAGCGCCCGCCGGACGCCGAGGCCCAGCCGCTCACGGTCACGGAGAAAGAGGCCTTCGCCGCGCGCGAGATCTTCCAGAAGCTCGGCACGGGCTACTCCAGCGAGCAGTCCACCCGGCCGCAGACGATCGGCTACGGCCTGCTCGACTCGCCGTCGGCGCAGTGCACCTGGATCGTGGAGAAGTTCTGGGACTGGACGGACTGCGCCGGTCATCCCGAGAACGTCATCTCACGCGACCGGCTGCTCGACAACGTCATGCTCTACTGGCTCCCCGGCAACGGCGCGTCCTCGGCGCGGCTGTACTGGGAGAGCTTCAAACGGCGGCGGATGGACGAGGTGCCGGTGCCCACCGGCGTCACCCAGTTCCCGCAGGAGCTCGTGCGGCTGCCCCGGCACTGGATCGAGCGGCGCTACACCGACCTGCGGCACTGGAGCGAGCCGAAGACGGGCGGCCACTTCGCCTCGCTGGAACAGCCCGAGGTCTTCGTGGACGAGCTGCGCACGTTCTTCCGCCCGCTGCGCTGACTTCCCGTGGGCTGACTTCCCGTGGGCTGACTTCCCGTGGGCTGACTTCCCGTGGGCTGACTTCCCGTGGGCTGACTTCCCGTGGGCTGACTTCCCGTGGGCTGACTTCCCGTGGGCTGACTTCCCGTGGGCTGACTTCCCGTGGGCTGATCCCTGCCTCAGGTCCGGTCGCCGCCGACGACGACGGCGGCCGGACCGACCCCCGACGGGCCGGGCTGCCAGAGCGATCACCACCGGGAGATTGCAATGTAGGTGCAGCGAGACCGGTCGGCCACTCGGAGCGCGATCACTCCGCCCGGCGCGGCGCGGCCGCTTGCAGCAGCAGGTGCATCCCGAGGTCCGTCGAGCGCTCCCGCACGTCGGAACGCCCGCCCGGAAGGCGCGGATCGCGCGCCAGCACGAGACCGTCGCCGGTGGTGACACAGAAGCAGACGTAGCCGACCGGCTTGGCCTCCGTGCCGCCGTCGGGGCCGGCGACACCGGTGATCCCGACGCCGACGTCGGCTCCGAACCGCTCCCGGGCGCCGTCGGCGAGAGCGCGCGCCACCTCGGGCGACACCGCTCCGTGCTCCTCGATCATCTCCGCCGGCACGCCGAGCAACTGCGTCTTCGCGGTGTTCGAGTAGGCCACGACACCCCCGGCGACGTACGCGGACGAGCCGGGCCGGTCGACCAGCCGCGACGCGAGCATCCCGCCCGTGCACGACTCGCCGGTCGCAACGGTCCAGCCACGCTCCAGCAGCGCACGGGCGAGCAGCTCGTCGGTGGTGGAGCCGTCGTCGCTCACCAGATGCCTCGCGTGCCGGGCCGCGAGAGCACCGTGCAGCTCGGCCGCGAGGACCGCGGCGCCGGGCTTCGGACGCAGATCCACCTCGAGCTCGGAACGGCGCAGGCAGGTGGTCACCTCCACCCCGGAGAGATCCATCTCGGAGTCGAACTCACGCAGCGTCGACGCGATCTCGGACTCGGGCAGCCCGAAGAACCGCAACGACAGCGACGTCGCCGCGGGCACCCCGGCGAGCAGCTCACGGAACGGCGGCGCCTCGAGCGCGGCGGGCCACATCCCCTGCAGCTCACGGGGCGGCCCGGGCAGCACCACCACGAGCGGGCCGCCCGGCCGTGGCACCACCAGCCCCGGCGCCGTGCCGACCGGCAGCAGGGCCGTGGCGCCCCGCGGGACCATCGCCTGCTTGCGGTTGGCCTCATCGAGGGCGGGGCCGCCGAAGCCGGTACGGGTCGCCCAGCCGCGAAGGATGCCGGCGATGTGCTCGCGAAGGTCCTCGTCGAGAACCAGCTCGACGCCTGCGAAGGACGCCACTATCTGAGCGGTCAGGTCGTCCGCCGTCGGCCCGAGGCCCCCGCTCGTGACGACCAGTACGCAGCCCGAGTTCACGGCGAACCGCAGTGCGGCGTCGAGATCGTCGGGGCGGTCGCCGACGAGCAGCACGTGCGCGACCTCGAAGCCGAGCTCGCCCAGTTCACGGGCGAGCCACGGGCCGTTGCGGTCGGTGATCGATCCCGTCAGAAGCTCGCTGCCCGTGACGATGACGGCCGCGCGCGGCCGCTCCCCTGACTCCATGCCACCGACGTTATCCGCCGGAAGCGGATCAGGCGGGGTCGAGGTCGCGCCGCTGCGCGGCGACCGACTCGATGGCCGCGACGACGGACTCGTCGCCGACCCGCACCGCCTCGCCCACCAGCGCCGGATCGACGCACAGGGAACCCATGCCGACCGATCGGGAAGGCCCGATCGCCGCCAGGTGCCCGGGACCGCGGTCCGGATGGGCGGCATCGGTGACCAGCCGCAGGTCGGCGCCGTAGCGGCGGGATCCCTGCGCGACCGTGCCCAGCCCCGGCACCACCCTGTCGAGGGCCCGGGCCCAGAGCGACAGCCCCGCGTCGGCGTCGGGATGCAGGTCGTCGGTGCCGCGGCAGAGAACGACGAGCACGTGGGTGGCCCCGCCGCGCAGCGCCCGCGCCATGGCCAGCGGCTCGCCCACCGACCCGTCCACCCAGCGGCGCCCCCCGTAGGAGACCGGTGGGCCGCAGAGCAGCGGGATCGACGCGCTCGCCCGCAGCGCCAGCCGCCAATCCGCGACCGTCTCCATCCCCTCCAGGGTGTGCGCGCTGAGGTCACCCGCGTCCGTCGCCACGATCCGCAGCGACGCCGGGGTCTTGCCCAGCTCGTGCCACGCCATCGGCTTGCGGTCGTCGAGCACCTCGTGGATCAGGTGGTCGAGCGCCACGACGGGACGCCTGCTGCCGAGCCTGCGCATGTTGATGAACACGTCGGTGCAGAGGTCCTCGGGGTAGCTGGCCGCGCAGGCCGCGGCGTCTCCCGTGAGGAAGGCCGCCGCGCTGAAGGCCCCCGACGACGCGCCGTACACCTCGTCGAACGCCGGGACCAGACCAGCCCGGTCCAGCGCCCGCAGCATGCCGGCGACGTAGGCGCCCCGCATCCCGCCGCCGCCGATGACCAGGGCAACCCGGTGATCGTCCGAACGCTCTCCTGGCTCACTCCCCTCGGCCCTGCGATCCAGCAGGACGCTGATCACATCCCGGTCGCCGTGGAGGAAGGGGACGAGCGCCGCCGATGCCACGGCAGAAGGGTACGTGCCGCCTGGCGCATTTCTCAGGGTGGCCACAGACGTCTCGCAGACCAGTCCGGACCGATGGACGCGAAAAGGACACACCTCACCCTTCGGACTGTCCGATTCCCCTTAGCGTTCCTGCGCCCCCCATAGCCCAACTTTGGAAGGCCCCGGTTGTCCCCCTGGACCCCTCCTCATTCGCCGACCTGGGTCGGCGAGCTGGACCGCCGTGCCGCCGTCTCCAACCTCGTGGTGGCCCCCCACTTCACCGCGGCCCGGCTCCTCGTCACCTCGAGCGGCGCCCCCGTCGGCATCGCCGAACTCCCGCTCGTCGCCGGCATCGCCCGCGCCGCCACCGTCCGTGCCGCCATCGACGTACAACTCGGCGAGGTACCCGACCCACCCCTCCCCCCGTGGTCCGGCGAACCGCTCACCGTCGTGGTGGCAACAAGAGGACGCGCGAGCAGCCTGGAACGTTGCGTGCGCGCCGTGCTCGCGGGCGACCACCCCGACATCACCGTGCTCGTCGTGGACAACGACCCCACCGACGACCGCACGGCCGCTGCAGTGCGCGCTATCGGCGACCCTCGCGTCCGGTACGTGCTCGAGCCGCGCCGGGGCGCGTCCGTCGGCCGCAACCGCGGCCTGCACGAGGCCGACACGGCGATCGTCGCCTTCACCGACGATGACACCGAGCCGGACCGCGGCTGGGCCGGACGCATCGCAGGCGCGTTCGCTGCCGACCCCACGCTCGCCTGCGTGAGTGGCCCCGTGCTCGCCGCGAGCCTCACCTCCGCCGAGGAGGTGGCCGCCGACAGCGCACTGGCCTGGAACAAGGGCTTCGAGCGACGGCACTACTCGCTCGACGAACCGCCGGCCGACTCCGCGATCTTCCCGTTCTCCCCCGGGCTGTTCGGGATCGGCGCCAACCTCGCGGTGCGCGCCGAGGCGGCGAAGGCGGTCGGCGGTTTCGACGAGGCACTCGGACCGGGTTCCCTCACCCACGGCGGTGAGGACTGCGAGTTCATGGTGCGGCTCATCCTCGCCGGCCACGTCCTCGGCTACGAGCCTTCGGCCTGGGTCTGGCACCACCACCGCACCAGTCCGGCGGCCTTGCGCGCCCAGGTGGAGGGCTATGCGGTCGGACTCGGCGGCTTCCTCACGAAGATCGCGCTGGACCGCCGGGCCCGTGCGGTGGCGGCTCGGCGGATCCCCGCTGCGCTCGCGCAGCTGCGCCACATCTCCGAGCGGGAGAGCGAGGCGGGGCCCGCGATGCCTGCGGGCGCCACCGGCATGCGCCTGCGCGGTCTCATGACGGGTCCGGTCGCGTACCTCTGGGGCAGGCGGGTCGCCCTGCGCGCAGGCGGCCGGGTGCCACCCCTCGTGGCACCGCGCCGGCCCGCGCCGTCCGAGTCGCTCGACCTCACACCCACCGGGCTGCTCCTCTGACCCTTCGGTCACACAGGCGCCGGAGCGGCGGGCTACCCCAGCCCGAGTCGCTCCGGCGCCGTGGCGATCTCCGCCAGTCGCGCCCAGGGCTCCGCCACCAGACGGCGGGCGGCTGAGTCCAGCACACCCATGCGGCAGGTGATCTCGGCCGCTACGGTCTCGGAGTCCGCGCCGTCGGTGCCCGTTGCGTCCTCCGTGCGGCAGCGGCGAATCGTGTGGGCCATCTCGAACGTCTTGCCCGTCCCGAACGTCATCCGGGAGTCGACATCGACAAGGTCACCGTGACGCAGCTCGCGGAGGAACCGCACGTGTGTCTCCAGGAGCACAATCCCCAGGCCGTGCTCCTGGAGCCGGGCCATCGAGCAGCCGGCCGCGGTGAGGTGCTCGGTGCGCGCGTGCTCCCCGTACTGGTGGTACACGGCATGGTTGACGTGGCCGTTCGCGTCGATCTCGTAGCTGCGGACGTTCACGCGGACGGAGAACCGGTCAGGCATCCTGGCAGCATCTCTCAGCCTGCACGGCCATGGCGCCCCGCCCCGACGAGATCACCTCGATCCCGCCGTGGCCGCACTCCCCTGCGGGGGGACGCCGCGGAGGGGGTGTTGTCGACGCCCGGGAGGGGCGCCCGTAAGGTTGAAGCGCGGTTGAGACAACAGCCCGCCCCACCAGTCCACGACGTCATTTCGAGGAGCCGGTGCGCATGAGCGGCGATTTCCCCGTCGAGTCCGGAGGCGCAGCAGCTTCCGACGACATCGGCGAGGTCGTCCGGTTCGACGTCGTCGGCCACGGTGACGGCGCCAGGGTGATGCACGTGGTCGGTGAGATCGACACCCTCACCGCTCCGGTGCTGCGCGACCGCGTGACCGAGCAGCTCGCCGAGGTCACGCTGCTGGTCCTCGACCTCACCGATGTCTCGTTCCTCGGTTCGGCCGGGCTCGCCGTGCTCGTCGCGGCCAAGGACGAGGCCGAGCAACGGAAGTGCCGCCTCCGGCTGGTCCCGGGCTCGCGCATCGTCACCCGCGCGTTGGAGGCCACCGGTCTGCTCGGCCTGTTCGAGATCGCCGACGGCGTCCCGCAGGCTCTCGAGGTCAATCGCTGACGCCGGATGTCCAGCGCGGGAACAGGCGCCGTCACCGGCACAGCTACGGCCCGATAGCCTTCCGCACGGAGGCGTAAGGGCGCCTGGTGGCCCCCGCGGTCTTCAAAACCGACGTGGCCGAGCATCTCGGTCAGGCGGGTTCGATTCCCGTCCGCCTCCGCCATTCCTGCCTCGACCTGGAGCGATGAGCCGCTCCCCCGGCCCTGAACCGGACGCGCGGCAACACCTCGACCGAACGCCTCGGCGGGTCGTTCGCGGATAACCGCTGATCAGTGCGATTGTGGGGGGATGGAGGCCCTCGACCTGACTGCGCTCACCGCGGCCGAGATCGTCGAGCGCGTGCACGACGGGCGGCTCAGTGCCGTCGAGGTCGCCCGAGCCCACCTCGCCCGGATCGCTGAACGCGAGCCGTGGGTAGGTGCGTTTCAGGAGCACACGCCCGAGCGTGTGCTCGCCGAGGCGGGGGCCGTCGACTCTCGGCCCGACCGCTTCGCCCTGCCGCTGGCGGGGGTTCCGGTGGCGGTGACGGACAACGTGGACGTCGCCGGCTACCCGACCCGGCACGGCTCGGCGGCCACCTCCGGTGAACCGGCCCGGCGTGACGACGAGCTGGTCAAGCGGCTGCGCGGCGCCGGGGCCGTGATGATCGGCAAGACCCGGATGTCCGAGCTCGGGATCTGGGGCTTCACACACTCGGCGCTCGGCGTCACCCGCAACCCGCTGGACCTCGAACTGGATCCCGGCGGGTCGAGCGGCGGCGGCGCGGCGGCGGTGGCGGCAGGGATGGCGGTGCTCGCGCTGGGCACCGACGGCGGCGGTTCCATCCGCATTCCGGCGGCGTACTGCGGGGTCGTGGGGCTCAAGCCGGGCACCGGCGTCGTGCCGCTGCCCGGGGGCGCGCCGGAGCACTGGTGCGGGCTCACCGCCGCCGGTCCGATCGCCCGCACGGCCGCGGACGCCGCGCTGATGCTCGGCGTGCTGAGCGGGCGGGGTGATGCCGAGCAGCGCGACATCGACTCGGGTGACCTCTGGCCGGCGCGCATCGCACTGTCGTTGCGCGATCCGTCGCCCTCACCGATCGGGCGCCTGCATACCGACCACCGGGCGGCCGCTGTGGGGGCCGCGGCTCGGCTGCGCGCGGAACCGGGTGGCGCGACCGTCGCCGTGGCGGACCCGCCCTACCCGCGGAACCTGGCTTCGCTCTGGACGCGGCGGTGGCAGGCGGGAGTCGCCTCTGATCTCGCCGACCTCGGCCTCGACGACACGGATGTGGAGCACCGCACCGCCACGCTGGCGCGCAAGGGCCGCCGGGTGCTGCGGTTCCGGCCGCCGTACCCGGAGGCCGCCGCCGTCTGGCGAGAGCGGTTCCTCGACTGGCTCGACGCGGGCGGCCACGACATGCTGCTGACCCCCGCGGTGGCGAGCCCACCGCTGCGCGCCGGCGCCCTGCTCGGCCGCCGGTACCTACCGACGCTGCTGGTCTCGGCCGTCCGCGCCCCGTACACGCAGGCGTGGAACCTGGCCGGGCTGCCCGCCGTGGTCGCCCCGGTGACGGTTCGCGGCGCACCGGTGGGTGTGCAGCTCGTGGGCCGGCCGGGCGACGAGCCGAAGCTGCTCGCCGCCGCGGCACGGCTGGAGTGGCGGGCGGTGCCTGCGCTGGCCGCCTCCGCCAGGGGCCGGTGATCGGGGGACCCGGCCCCTGGCTCTGAGCACGGCTGGTTACTTCTGCGTCTTCCAGGGACCGGTGATCGCGAACATGATCCCCGGAGTCTGGATGTTGCCGAACAGCACCTTCTTGTCGTTCGAGTAGACCGGACCGGTGAACTCGCTGCCGTTGCCGAGCTCGTTGCGGGCCATCGGGAACGACTCGCCCTTCTCGGAGATGCCCAAGAGGTGCTGCACGCCCTCGCCGTCCTCGGCCACGATCAGGCCACCCCACGGGGAGACGGCGATGTTGTCCGGGCCGTCGAACGCGCCGTCCTGGTCCGGGTTCGGGTTGACACCGAAGCGGACCTTCAGGGTGAACGTCTCGCGCTTGGGGTCGTAGAACCACACCTGGCCGTCGTGCTCAACCGGGCTGTCCTCGTTGCGCGCGAAGCTCGTGGCGATGTACGCGCCGTTGTCGCCCCACCAGGCGCCCTCGAGCTTGTGCCCGCGAGTGACCTGGTCGCCGGTGAACTGCTTGCGCGTGGAGGTGGTGCGGGCGTCACGGTCGGGCACGGGGGTCCAGGTGACGTTGTACGTGGTGCCGATCTCGGTGGCGCGCGACAGGTCGTCGACGAAGGCGCCGCCCTTGTCCGTGCAGCGCATGGCGGCGAGCACACCGTCGGTCGGGCCGAGCTCCTTCAGGCCGCCCTTCTTCGGCTTGAAGCCCTTCGGCGCCTCCCAGCGGTAGAGCAGGCCGTTCGGGCCACCCGCGTCCTCGGTGAGCAGGATGTTGCCCGACTTCGGGTCCACGACCGCGGCCTCGTGGGCGAACCGGCCGAGAGCCTTGATCGGCTGCGGGTTCTTGTTGGCCTCCTGGTCGAACGGGTCGACCTCGAAGACGTAGCCGTGGTCCTTGGTGCGGCCGCCAGAGCCGGCGAGCCCCTCGGTCTCCTCGCAGGTCAGCCAGGTGTCCCAGGGGGTGATGCCACCGGCGCAGTTGGTGGCGGTGCCCGCGATCCCGACGAACTCGCGGACCCGCTTGCCGTCCTTGTCGGTCTCGACGATCGTGCAGCCGCCCGCGCTGCCCTCGTCGTAGGTGAGGCCCTCGAGGTGCGGCACCGGCAGCTTCGTGGTCGCGAAGGGGTCGCCGAGCTCGTGGTTGTTGACCAGAACCGTGCCACCACCCTTCGCCTTGAAAGCGCCGGTCCCGTCGTGGTTGCTCGGCGTGAACTCGCCGGACTCCAGCTTCGTCACACCGGCCTCGGTGACGACCGTGTACTTGAAACCCTCCGGAAGGGCGAGGCGCTTCGCGGGGTCGGCCACCAGCGGGCCGTATCCCACGCCGGCCGGCGCCGGAGCGGCGGCCGCGTTGGGCGCGGTGAGCAGGACCTCGCTCGCCCCCAGCAGCACGACACCGGCACCGGCTGCGGCAGTCCCGCGCAGGAACCCGCGGCGGGACATTCCGTTCGTCATCGATGTTCTCCCTGTCACGTACGTGGCCGATCGAGTTCACCCGACCGGGTGGTGGCCGGGCGACACGTTCGCCGATCTACACGGCTGGGAGATGAACGGGGAGCGACGCACACAGGACGCACACAGGACGGTCATCGACGCCGTCCGGGGAACAACCGATCGACCAGGACGAACAGGCCGAGCGGGGTGAACGGGTCAGGATTGTGGCGGCGCCCACTCCCCCGTCGCCAGGAACCGCTCGATCGCGGTCGTGTACGGCGCGAGATCCATCCCCTGAGCGGCCACCCAGCCGTCGTCGTAGTAGCTGTGCCGGTAGCGCTCACCGCCGTCACAGATCAGCGTGACGATGCTGCCGCGCACCCCGGTGTCGAGCATCCGGGCCACCAGTTGCCACACCCCCCAGAGATTGGTGCCCGTGGAGCCGCCACCCCACCGTCCGGTGACGGCGTGCAGGTGCCGCACCGCGGCGACGCTGGCCGCGTCCGGCACGGGGATCATCAGGTCGATCAGGGAGGGGACGAAGCTCGGCTCCATCCGCGGCCTGCCGATGCCCTCGATCCGGGAGGGCATGCCGGTGGCGTAGTCCGGGGCGCCCGTGGTCCAGCCGGGGAAGAACGCCGAGTTCTCCGGATCGACCACGGCGAGACGCGTCGGGTGGCGCCGGTAGCGGAGGTAGCGGCCGAGGGTCGCGGACGTCCCGCCGGTGCCGGCTCCCATCACGATCCACTCCGGTACCGGATAACGCTCCAGCGCGAGCTGACTGAAGATCGACTCGGCGATGTTGTTGTTGCCCCGCCAGTCGGTGGCGCGCTCCGCGTAGGTGAACTGGTCGATGTAGTGCCCGTCGCACTCCGCGGCGAGCCGCTGCGCCTCCGCGTACATGTCCGGCGCGCGGTCCACGTAGTGGCACCGCCCGCCGTACCGTTCGATCAGCGCGATCTTCTCCGGGCTCGTCGACCTCGGCATCACCGCGACGAACGGCACCCCGATCAGCCGGGCGAAGTAGGCCTCCGAGACGGCGGTGGACCCCGAACTCGCCTCGACGACGGTGGTGCCCTCGACGATCCATCCGTTCACCAGCGCGTAGAGGAAGAGCGAACGGGCGAGCCGGTGCTTGAGACTGCCCGTCGGGTGCACCGACTCGTCCTTGAGGTAGACGTCCACACCCCACTCCGCCGGCAATGGGAACGGGTGCAGGTGCGTGTCGGCCGACCGGTTCGCATCGGCCTCGACGAGCCGGATCGCCTCGGTCACCCAGGCGCGGGTGCGGTCACAGGATCGGTCGACAGGCTCGGTCACGAGCGCCAGTGAAGCGCACCGGGACCGGACCGGCCCCGCTGAGGCCGCGGGTACCCGTGCACTCCCGCCTGCCGGACGACCCCGGGACAGCCCGAACAGGAGATCGCTGACCAGCGAAAACCCGTTGTGCTTGGCGTCTAGCCGACCGTAGCCGCAGGCGGGGCCGTTCGCGTGAGCCGGTGGGGGCGAATGGCTCATCTCGCCCGGTACGAGGCGTCTCGGTATTGACCGGGCACCGCGGACGCCCGTACTACAGGCCCGGGACTGGGCGTCCCGGCGGGGAACGACGACCGGGCTGGCCGGTCCCGGGCGCCCGTGGTCCCGAGGGGACCTCCCATGGCAGCAGCCACTCGGCACGACACCGGCAGCACACCGGTCATCGCCAGGCCAGGGCTGTTCCACGCCAGGATGGCCGGCATCTCCGGCGTGGTGTTCGCGGTGTTGTTCACCGTCGGGCTGGTGCTGCTCCAGCAAGCGCCGGACCTGGAGGCCTCGGACGCCGATTACGTCGCGTTCTACAGCTCGGGATCCGGCAACGTGCTGGTCGCACTCGGCCTGTACGTCGTCCCGTTCGCCGGCATCGCCTGCCTCTGGCACATGATCGCGACGCGCACCCTGCTGCAGGTGCTCCGCCCGGCCTCGTGGTCGCAGATCCCGCACTGGCTCCATCTGGCCGCGGGAGTGCTGTTCGTCGCGATGCTCTACAGCGGCGCGGCCGCGGTCGGCGCGGTGGCCCTGCTGTCCCAGTTCTCGAACGTCCCGGCGCCCGCACCCGACGTCGCCCGCGCGCTCTCGTCGGTGGGCTACTCGATGGTCTTCGTCTACGGCGTCCGGGCCGCCGGCGTGTACATGATCACCACCACCGGGCTCGCCAGGCTGGCCGGCGTCCTACCGCGCTGGCTCGCCGCAGCGAGCTACGTCGTCGCCGCATTCCTGCTGGTCAGCGTGACCTTTCATCCCGCGATCCTGCTGGTGTTCCCGGCCTGGGTGCTCATGATGAGCATCCTGCTGCTCGCGCACCGGCCGATTGGAGAAACACCATGAGTGAGCCGATCGGACTCGACGAGATACCCGGTCCCCGAGGGCTCCCGCTGCTGGGCAACATCTTCGACCTCGATGCCCACAACCCGATCGACGCGCTGGTGCGAATGGCCGGTGAATACGGGCCGCTGTTCAAGCTCAACGTCCCCGGTGGCATACGGCTCTTCGTATCCGGGCCCGAACTGGTGAACGAGATCTGCGACGAGCAGCGCTTCGACAAGCAGGTCGGCGGAGGCCTGTCCAACCTGCGCCGCGGCGGCATGTCGAACGGGCTCTTCACCTCCCGCACCGACGACCCGTTGTGGCACCGCGCGCACAACATCCTGATGCCGCCCTTCAGCCAGCAGTCGATGCGCGACTACATGCCGAAGATGCTCGACATCGCCGATCAATTGATGGAGAAATGGGGGCGGCTCAATCCGGGCGAGGACGTGGACGTGCCCGCGGACATGACCAGGCTGACCCTCGACACCATCGCGTTGTGCGGATTCGGCTACCGGTTCAACTCGTTCTATCGCGATACCCCGCACCCGTTCGTCGAGGCGATGGTGCGTTCACTGACAGAGGCGCAGACCAGGGTCCGGCAGACGAAGCTGCAGACCCGGCTGCGGGTCCGCGCCCAGCGTCAGGCGGAGGAGGACCAGGCGTTCATGAACGACCTGGTCGACCGGCTGATCGCCGAACGCCGCGCAGAGGGGGACGCGGCCGACACCACCGACCTGCTCGGACGAATGCTCGTGGGCGTCGACAAGCAGAGCGGTGAGCGGCTGCCCGACGCCAACATCCGAGCGCAGTGCATCACGTTCCTCATCGCGGGCCACGAGACGACCTCTGGCCTGCTCTCCTTCGCGATCTACTACCTGCTCAAGAACCCGGACATGATGGAACGGGCGCGCGCCGAGGCCGACGACGTGCTCGGCACCTGGGCCTGGCCGACCTTCGAGCAGGTCCAGCGGCTGACCTACATCAGGCAGGTGCTCGACGAGGCCCTGCGGCTCTGGCCCACGGCCCCGGCGTTCAGCCGCTACCCCTACGAGGACACCGTGATCGGCGGCCGGTACGCGATCCCCGCCGACACCACCCTCAGCGTGGTGATTCCGGCGCTGCACCGCCAGACATCGGTGTGGGGCCCGGACGCGGAGGAGTTCAACCCGGACCACATGAGCCCCGAGCGGCTCGTCGGCATTCCCCCCAACGCGTACAAGCCCTTCGGCACGGGGCAGCGGGCGTGCATCGGGCGGCAGTTCGCGCTGCAGGAGGCCACGCTCGTACTCGGCATGCTGCTGCAGCGGTTCGAACTCGTCGACCACCTGGGCTACGAGCTGAAGACCAAGACGACGCTGACCGTCAAGCCGGACGAGTTCCGGATCCAGGTCCGGCCGCGCAGCGACGTCCACATCGAACGGGGCGCCGTCCCACCGGTGGCGACCGAGAGCCCCGCCCGCACCGAGTCCATCACCACCGCTGCCGCCGCGGAGGTCGCCCCTGCGGTGGCACGGCACGGCACCCCGCTGTCGGTGCTGTTCGGCTCGAACCTCGGCACGGCCGAGGGCATCGCCACCCGGCTGGCGCAGGAGGGCACGGAACGCGGCTTCGACGTGATGCTGGGCGCGCTCGACGACCACGTCGACGACATGCCCGCGAGCGGGGCCACAGTGATCGTGTCCTCGTCCTACAACGGCACGCCGCCGGACAACGCCGACGCGTTCTGCCGATGGATCACCGGAGCGGGCGACGGGGCCGCCGAGGGCGTCGCGTACACCGTCTTCGGCTGCGGCAACACCGAATGGGCAGCCACCTACCAGGCGGTGCCCACGCTGCTGGACGAGCAGCTCGAGGCCCACGGCGGCCGCCGCGTGCACCGCAGGGGCGAGGGCAACGCGGCCGGTGACTTCGACGCGCAGTACCGCGACTGGCACAGCGACCTCTGGTCCGACCTCGCCACCGCGCTCGACCTGCCGGCCGAGGTCGGCGCCGCCGTCGACTCCGGACCGCGGCTGTCCCTCACGTTGACCAACCGGCAGCTCACCAACCCGGTGATCGTGTCCTACCGGGCCCGCCCGGGGCGGGTCACCGTCAACCGGGAGCTGCTGATCGGCAACGGCAAGCCGGTCGACCGTTCCACCCGGCACGTCGAGATCGCGTTGCCGCCGGAGATGCCCTATCGCGCCGGTGATCACCTCGGCGTGCTCCCGCGCAACAGCGTCGACCTGATCCGGCGGGTGATGGCGCGCTTCGGGCTGGACGCCGGTCAGTACGTCACGATCATCCCGCGCAGCGGTACCCACACCCACCTGCCGATCGAGGAGCCCGCACCGTTGCTCGGCGTGCTCGGCAGCTGCGTCGAGCTACAGGACGTGGCCACGCGCGACGACATCCAGACCCTCGCCCGTTACACCACCGACCCGGACCAGAAGGCCCAGCTCGAGTCCTTCGCCGGCGACGACGAGGAGGCCCACGCCCACTACACCGAGCACGTGTTCACGCCGAACCGGTCGGTGCTCGACCTGCTCGAGGCCTTCCCGGCGTGCGAGGTGCCCTTCGAGGTCTTCCTCGACATGCTGCCTCCGCTGCGCCCGCGGTACTACTCGATCTCGTCGTCACCGATGGCGGATCCGGCGGTCTGCAGCATCACGGCAGGTGTGCTCCGCGGGCCTGCCCGCTCCGGGGTGGGGACGTTCACCGGGATCTGCTCGGGGCACCTGTCGATCGTCCCGGAGAACGGCACGGCCTTCGTGTTCGTCCGCGAGCCCTCGATCCCGTTCCGGCCGCCGGAGAACCCGCACGTGCCGATGATCATGATCGGCGCCGGCACGGGGCTCGCACCTTTCCGCGGATTCCTGCAGGAACGGGCGATGCTGCAGCAGCAGGGAGTGCCGATCGCACGGTCGCTGCTCTTCTTCGGCTGCCGCCGCCCGGACACCGACATGCTCTACGCGGACGAGCTGAGGACGTACGAGGAGCGGGGGGTGGTGCGCGTGGAGAACGCGTTCTCCCGGGCCGACGCCCGCTGCCGGTACGTCCAGGACGCGATGCTCGACTGCTCCGACGAGGTGTGGAGCCTGTTGCAGCAGGACGCCGTGGTGCTCGTGTGCGGCAACGCCGGGACGATGGCACCGGGCGTCCGCGCCGCCCTGCAGAAGATCTTCCGAGCCCAGACCGGCGCAGGCGAGTCCGATGCCGAGGCATGGCTCGCCGGCCTACGCAGCGCCGACCGCTACCTGGAGGACATCTGGGGCGGCTGAGCGCCGCCCCAGCGCAACGAGCTACGGGGCTCAGCGAAGGGTTATGCGGCCCGTGCCCGTGCGGGCGCGACCGATCACCGTTGCGGGGGCGCCAAGCCGCGCCACCGCCTCGGCTGCCCGGTCGGGCGCGGCGCCGAACAGGAGGCCGCCGGAGGTCTGGGCGTCGGCGAGCAGCAGGACTTCCAGCTCCGCGAACCCGGCGGGGTCCACCGACGGGGCCACCCAGTCGCGGTTGCGGCGAGTGCCCCCGGGGATGGTCCCGGCCTCGGCCAGCGCGCGCGTGCCGGGCAGGAACGGCACGGCGGCCACATCCAGGTCCACGTCGACACCCGAGGCTGCCGTCATCTTCGACAGGTGCCCCAGCAGCCCGAACCCGGTGACGTCGGTGCAGCCGGTGGCGCCGGCGGCCACGGCGGCCACCGCCGCTGCGGAGTTGCTCGCCGTCATCGACGCGACCGCTGCCTCCTGCACCTCGGGCGAGGCGGTGCCCGCCTTGATCGCGGTGGTGGCGATACCGACCCCGAGGGCCTTGGTGAGCACCAGAACGTCCCCGTCCCGGAGCCCGGAGTTGGTGAGGATCCGGTCCGGGTGCACCTCCCCGACCACGGCGAGCCCGTACTTGGGCTCCGGGTCGTCCACGCTGTGGCCGCCGACCACGGCGAACCCGCTCTCCGCGCCGATCTCGGCCCCGCCGGCCAGCACCTCGGCGAGCATCGACGTCGGCAGCTCCGACGACGGCCAGGCCACGAGGTTCAGCGCGAACAACGGGTGTCCGCCCATCGCGTAGACGTCGGACACCGCGTTCTGTGCGGCGATCCGGCCCCAGGTCCGGGGGTCGTCGACCAGCGGGGTGAAGAAGTCGGTGGTCGCGACCAGCGCACGGTCGGCGTCGAGCCGCCACACCGCGGCGTCGTCGCCGGTCTCGGTGCCGACCAGCAGGTCGGGGTGGGACTGCGGGGTCAAGGTGCGCAGCACGGTGGCGAGCTCGCCGGGAGCGAGCTTGCATGCGCAGCCCGCGCCGTGGCTGAACTGCGTAAGGCGGCGGGAGAGGGTGGATTCCGACACACCTCGAGCGTAGGAGTTCCCGGCGGCGATGGCAGTCAGGACGAACCCGACCAAACCGGCTACCGCACGAAATCACCCGCCTGTCGATCTCGGGTTCAGTTTCGCTCGTTCGGGGGAACAAACTACGCGCCGTGACGATCAGCGGCCAGAACCCTGCTCACGGAGTCCCGAACGTGCAGAGCGCAGGAACCGGCGGCCCGTCATCAGGGGGAGCGTCCTTCGACGTGGTCAGGCGCGGGTACGACCGCGATCAGGTCGACTCTCAGATGCGGGAGCTGCGCGACCGGCTGGCCTCCGCGGAAGCGGCCCGCCAGGGCGCAGAGCAGCACGCCCGCGCCACCGAGAAGGAGATGCGGGCCCGCGCCGCGGCTCAGGCGGACGCACCGATGTCGCAGGACAGCTTCGGGTTCCGCGCCGAGAAGATCCTCCGGCTGGCCGAGCGTGAGGCGGCCGACGTCCGCAACCGCGCGGCCAACGAGGCCACGGCGCTCCTCGAGCAGGCCCGCGCCGACGCGGAGCGGCACCGCCACGAGGTGGAGCAGGCGCTGATCGCCCGGTCGGCCGAGCTGGACCAGGAGGCCACCCAGCGCAACGTCGCTCTGCAGGAGCGCGAGCAGCAGGCCGCCGCCACCCTCGCCGCGGCCCGCGACGACGCCGCCCGCATCACCGACGACGCGCGGCACGCCGCCGACGCCCTCGTCAGCGAGGCGCAGGCCCGTGCCGAGGAGGTGCGCCACCGCAGCGAGCAGGACCTCAAGCGCCGTCGCGAGGCCGCCGAGCAGGAGCTGCGTCGCGTCGAGGGGCTGCACGAGAACGTGCGCAGCGAGATGGGCAGGCTTCACAAGCTGCTCGGTGCCGAGCTGACCACGGGTCCGGAGAGCGCGCCGTTCGGCGGCGACGGCGCCGACGCCCCCGCGGCCCGGCCTGTTCAGCGCGAGCGTTCGACCGTCGGCTGAACCGGCCGCCCGATCGGCGGCGGCGTAGCTCCCCGCGCCGCCGCCGAAGGCCCCGGCTGCGAAACGTCGACGTGTTGCCTGGTCGTAGGGTGGTCTCGTGACCACGGTGGATCCGCGGCGACGGGTGCCGCGAACCGACGCGGTCCTGGCCGAGCCACGGATCGCAGCCGCGGCCGAGCGGCTCGGCCGAGCGCTCGTCAAGTCGGCGGTCATGGCCGCGCAGGACCGCGCCCGGCGAGGTGAGCTGCCGGTCGAGCAGGAAGCGGTCGTGAGCGCCGTTCTCGACTCGTTGCCGACCACCGCCACGGGCCTGCGACCGGTGTTGAACGCCACCGGGGTGCTGCTGCACACCAACCTGGGACGGGCCCCGCTCTCCGCGGCAGCCCGGGCCGCTCTTGACCTGGCCGCCGGCACCTGCGACGTCGAGCTCGATCTCGCCACCGGCGGGCGTGGTCCCCGCGGCGCCGCGGCCATCGACGCACTCCTCGCCGCCGTGCCGGGTGCCGCTGCCGCCCATCTGGTCAACAACGGTGCCGCCGCGCTCGCGCTGGTGGCCGTCACCCTCGCGAGCGGCGGTCCCGACGGCCGCCGCGAGATCGTCATCGCGCGCGGCGAGCTCGTCGAGATCGGCGACGGGTTCCGCATCCCCGAACTGCTCACGGCCACCGGGGCACGTCTGTGTGAGGTCGGCACCACCAACCGCGTGAGCCGCGCCGACTACGCCGCCGCGGTCGGTCCCGAGACCGCGCTGATCCTCAAGGTGCACCCGTCGAACTTCGTGATCAGCGGCTTCACCCGATCCGTCGAGATCGAGGAGCTCACCGATCTGGGTGTGCCGGTCGTCGCGGACATCGGCTCCGGTTTGCTGGCGCCGCACCCGCTGCTCCCCGACGAGCCCGACGCCGCGAGCTCGCTCGCGCGCGGGGCCACCCTCGTCACGGCCTCGGGTGACAAGCTGCTCGGCGGCCCGCAGGCCGGGCTGCTACTCGGGGCGCCCGGTGAGGGAGCCCAGCTCGTGCAGCGGATCCGGCGCCACCCGCTGGCCAGGGCGATGCGGGTGGACAAGCTCACCCTGGCCGCGTTCGAGGCCACCCTCCGCGGCCCGGCGCCGCCCACCAGAGCCGCGCTCGACGCCGACCCGGCAGCCCTGCGTGGTCGCGCGGCGCGGGTGGCAGGCTCGCTCGCCGAGGCGGGCGTGGACGCGGTCGCGGTGGACTCCGCGGCCACCGTCGGCGGTGGGGGCGCGCCCGGCGTCACGCTGCCGAGCGCCGCGATCTCGCTGCCCGAGCGGTATGCGGACGCACTGCGCGCCGGTGAGCCTGCCGTGCTCGGACGCGTCGAGCACGGGCGCTGCCTGCTCGACCTGCGCGCCCTGTCTCCTGATGCCGACGCCGCCCTCACCGCTGCGGTGCTCGCCGTGGGAGCAGGTCGTGAGCGGTAACGAGGGGCGGTCCGCCCGTGCCGTGATGGCCACCGCGGGGCACGTGGACCACGGCAAGTCCACGCTGGTCCGCGCGCTCACCGGGATGGAGCCCGACCGGTGGGCCGAGGAGCGCCGCCGCGGAATGACGATCGACCTGGGCTTCGCGTGGACCACGCTCGAGTCGGGCACCACCGTGGCGTTCGTCGACGTTCCGGGCCACGAGCGGTTCGTCACCGCAATGCTGGCCGGGGTCGGGCCCGTGCCCGCCGTGCTGCTGGTCGTGGCCGCCGACGAAGGGTGGATGCCGCAGTCCGCCGAGCACGTCGACGCGCTCTGCGCCCTCGGTGTGCGCCACGGGCTCCTGGTGATCACCCGAAGCGACCTCATGGAGCCGGAGCTCGCTCGCGACGAGGCGCTCGAGCACCTGGCCGGTACACCGCTCGCCGGCCTGCGGACCGTCTGCGTGTCGGCGGCGACCGGCGCCGGGCTCGACGAGCTGCGCGACGCGCTGGACGACCTGATCGCCGGCCTGCCCGCGCCGGACACCACGGCGGACGTGCGTCTCTGGGTGGACCGTGCCTTCACCATCCGGGGGGCCGGCACGGTGGTCACCGGCACGCTCGGGGCCGGGCGTATCCGTGTGCACGACGAGCTGGAGCTGCTCACGGCCGAGGGCGCTCGCACGGTGAGCGTGCGCGGTCTGCAGAGCCTCGGCGCCGACGCCACCGAGGCCGCCGGCGTGTCCCGGGTGGCGGTGAACCTGCGCGGAGTGCCCCGCGAGGCCGTGACCCGCGGCGACGTGCTGCTGGCCCCCGGAGCCTGGCTCGCCACCGACCTGCTCGACGCCCGTCTGCATGGGATCCGCGACGGCATCCCCGTCGACGTCGACGACCTGCCCGCCGAGCTGAGCCTGCACATCGGCGCGGCCGCCGTCACGGCCCGGGTACGGCCGCTCGGCGCGGACACCGTGCGGCTGCGGCTGCGCCATCCACTCCCGCTGCGCGTCGGAGATCGGGCCGTGCTGCGCGATCCCGGGCGTCGGGTGGTCGCTGCCGGGCTGACCGTGCTCGACGTCCGTCCGCCCGACCTGCGCCGCCGCGGAGCCGCCACCAGGCGCGGAGCCCAGCTCGCGACGATGACCAGCGTCGCGTCCGCGGCCGCGGAGCTGGCCCGCCGCGGCATCGCGCGCCGCAGCGAGCTGATCGCCATGGGCGTCACCCGCCCCGACGTGGACGCCGTGGCACGCGTGGCGCCAGGGGCGGCCGGGTGGCTGGTGGATCCCGGGCGGGCCACCGAGATCGCGGCCGAGATCGCGGCCGCAGTGGCCACGCACGACACCGCCGACCCACTCGACCCCGGCCTGCCCACCGAGGCCGCGCGGCGGGCCGTCGGCCTGCCGGAGCCGCGGCTGGTGGAGGCCGTGCTGCGCCACGCCGAGCGGGCAGGAAGCGATACCGGCCTCGTGCTGCGGGACGGGCGGGTCGTGCGATCGGCGGCACGCTCGCTACCGCCCGCGGTTCGCGCCGCGATGGACGCGCTGCGCGCCGACCTGGAGCGCACCCCGTTCGCGGCGCCGGAGGCTGCGCGCCTTTCGGAGCTCGGGCTGGGTCCGCGACAGGTCGCCTCGCTCGTCAAGACGGGCGAGCTGATGCGGATCGCCGACGGCGTCGTGCTCCTCCCGGGCGCCGACAAGCGTGCCCTGGAGGTGCTCGCCGACCTCGGTCCTGAGTTCACGCTCAGCGCGGCACGCCAGGCACTCGGTACCAGCAGGCGGGTCGCCGTCCCGCTGCTCGAGCTCCTGGCCAGCGCCGGACACACCGTGCGGACCCCCGACGGGGGTCACCGTCTCGTCTGAGACCAGGACGAGTGTCTGGAGTGGCACAGCTGCCACGTGGCCCCTACCGTGAGCCTCGATGTCCGAGACCCGTGAAAACCTGCCCGCCGATCCGCCCTCCGCCAGGCGGGGCGGCGACGTCGACGACCAGATCACCCTGGGCCAGCAGAGCCCTGCACCCGGGCAGGTCGTGATCGAGGTCGGAGGCGAGGTCGACATGCTCACCTCCCCTCAGCTGCGCTCTGCCGTGATCGAACAGTTCGGCACGGAAGCGGGCGTGGAGCTCGTGGTGCTGGCCCTCGACGGCGTGTCGTTCCTCGGCACAAGCGGCTTGGCCGTCCTCATCGAGGTGCGCGAGGCGGCCCACGCCGCGGGTGTGGAGCTTCGGCTGGCGTGCACCGCGCGTCGCGTTCTCCGCCCGTTGACGATCGCCGGGCTGGTGCCGCTGTTCGACATTCACGACACGGTCGAGCAGGCCTTGGCGGCCACCTAGCCCAAGTGAGTGACCTGTGACAGGCGTGAGCTGTATCACACCGGATCGGGCGAAGAGCGGCGTCGCCCGAGAGCGTGGAGGCGCCCACGCCGCGTAGGCGGCGCTCTGAACTGCTCGAACGGCGGAGCAGACGTCCCACGGGCGGCCGCGGCACCGAGCGTTCGGCCAGCGCGGAACGCCGGCAGCTCCCTCATGTCCGATTGGGGGGTGTTTGGCCCCTCAACCAGCCGGGAACGACGTCGTGGATTCGCCGAGTGCCGTCGGGCACGAACGACAAGAGGTGACGATGAGCGACGTCAGCCGGCTTCCCGGCCCGATGGACCATGCGTGGCAGTGGCAGCGGTTGGGTTCCTGCCGGGGGATGGACAGCGCCGTGTTCTTCCACCCGGACGGTGAACGCAATCCATCCAGGGCGCGCCGGACCGCACAGGCCAAAGCCGTCTGCCACCGATGCCCGGTGATCGAGCAATGCCGGGAGTTCGCTCTACAGACCCGCGAGCCGTTCGGAGTGTGGGGCGGCTTGGCGGAGTCGGAGCGTCGCGTGATCCTGGAGCAGCGCGGCGTGCCGCTGGCGAGCTGAGCGGCCAGAACGGCACGAGGGGTGGTCCGCGCCAGGACCACCCCTCAGCGCTGTCAGGCGCCTTCCTCGCCGACGACCGACAGCTCGAGGCAGAGGTAGCGCAGCAGAGGAATGCCGTACACCTGCGCGATGCGCCGGGCGGCCCGGTTGACGACGGCGCGTGCGGCGTCGGCGGGCGCCGGGACGGGTGCCAGGCAGTAGACGCCCGGCTCCGGATCGAAACCGACGAGTTCGCTGATCGCCGCCACGACGTCGTGCTCGGCCCAGGGCCCCAGCGGCTGGCGGAGCCCCAAGCGGTGCAGGTGCAGGCCGGGAACGCCGAGTTGGTCCACATCGGCGCGGAGTTCGTCGTACCGGTCGTCGAAGCCGTCGCCGTACCCGTCGAGCGCCTCGACCACGGAGCCAGTTACCGGCTCGTCGTCGGCGATGATCAGCACGTCGATGTGCGGGAATGCGGCGACCGCTCGCGCCAGATCCGACTCGGGCCGTAGTAGCTCCATCGCAGTGACGGCAACTGCAACGGCCCGTCGCCTCTGCAGCGAAACAGGCGATCGTTCGATGACAGATGTTGCCATCGGTGCGGAGATCGGAATCTCCGGTACCGCGACCATGTAGTACGTCCCCCTAGACGCGTGCCGACCCCTCGCCCCCCGAGGCGCCTCCCTTTCTGTTGAGGATTGAACCGGCAGGTCGCTATGGGTTGCTCGTTTCCCGCGACCTCGAACGACAAGCGGCGCGCCGGGATCCGCAAACGGCCCTACTACCAGCCGGTAACTCATTCCGGCTCTGATACGCCGTTCAGCGCTCGGCTGTAACGAGTCGATCATCGATGCGGACGGCGAGCAGCGCGACATCGTCGCGGAGGCGGTGCGGACTACAGGCCGCCAACAGCTGGTCGACGACGGCTTCTGGTTCTGATCGGGGCTCCATCGCGGCGAGGGTGCGCTCCAGCAGCTCGGTGCGCTCGTCGGCGTCCTCCCCCGCGATGTCGGTGAGCCCGTCGGTGTAGAGCAGCAGGATCGAGCCGGGCGGACAGCGCAGCACGGCCTCCGTGCGCCCCGGGTCGGCCGCCCGGCCGAAGCTCCGTACGGCCCCGATCATCGGGGAGGTGTGCTCGTCGAGCCGCCGGAGCGTGCCGTCCGGCCCGAGCAGCAGCGGCGCGGGGTGCCCGGCGTTGGCGTAGCGCAGGAGCCGATCGTCGCTGCCCTCGATCGGTTCGATCCGCGCGTACACCGCCGTGGCCATGGCCGCCATCTCCAGGCCCTGCACCAGCTGGTCGCAGCGGTCCAGCACCGACCCGGGAAGGCCACCGTCCCAGGCGTAGGACCGGACGACGCCGCGCAGCTGTCCCATCGCGGCCGCGGCCTGCAGGTCGTGCCCCACCACGTCACCGACCGCCAGCCCGACGGATCCGTCGGGCAGCTTGAGCACGTCGTACCAGTCCCCGCCCACCTGGTTGCCGTCGACGCCCACCAGGTAGCGCGCCGCCACCTGCAGTCCCTCGACCTCCAGCACGGCAGGCAGCAGGCTGCGTTGCAGGGTGACCGCCGCGGCGTGCTCCACCTCGTACAGGCGGGCGTTGTCGACGGTGAGGCCGGCGCGGCCGGCGATGTCGGTGGCCAGGTGCAGATCCCGCGAGCCGTACCGACGTCCGTAGGGATGCTGCGTGACGAGGGTGAGCGCCCCGAGCACCCGGCCACGCGCCCGTACCGGCACGACCATGACCGACCGCATCCTCAACGTGTCGTACACGGCGGCGGCAGCAGGGTCCTCGGGGTAGCGGTCGTCGCCGTGCTCGGGCAGCTCCGGCACGAGGACGGGACGATCCCCCACGAGCACGCTCCCGGTGTCGCTGCCGCTGCTCGGCCGGTTGCTGCGCAGCCTGCCCAGCTCCTGCATGCGCGCCTCGTCGGCGAGCTCCCTGGCCGCCACTGCGATACGCAGCGGCACGCCCGTGCCCGGCCGATCCAGCAGGTCGACGGCGCACACGTCGGCGAGCTCCGGCACGAGGCTCCGCGCGAGCCGCTCGCACGCGTCGGTGACGCCGAGAGCACCGGTCATCTGCGTGGTCGCCTCGGCGAGCAGCCGCAGTTGGCTGCGGGCCTCCTCGGCCTCGGCGAGCGCGTACCTGCGCTCCTGCTCGACGATCACCCGCTCGGTGACGTCGGTCTGCACGCCCACGAAGTTGATCAGGTCGCCCTGGCCGTCGAACACGGGGGAGATCGAGACCTGGTTCCAGAACGCGGTGCGGTCGCGCCGGTAGTTGAGCAGCAACTCGGTGATCGGTCTGCGGCGCTGGAGCGCCTCGTGAATGCGCTGCACCGCCGCCCGATCGGTGTTGGGTCCCTGCAGGAACCGGCAGTCCCGCCCGACGATCTCGTCGTAGGAGTAGCCGGTGAGCTTGCAGAACGAGGGGTTGACCCAGATCAACGGGTTCTCGCCGTCCCGCGCGACGGTGATGGTGAATGACATGTCCGTGGCGATGACGGCTCGGTCGCGCAGCATCTCGAGCCGCCGCCGATCGCCGTGCTCGGTGCCGGAGAGCTGGAGGAACACCACCAGCGCGCGGGCGTCAGTGCCGTCGCCGAAGCCGGAGGGCACCATCCCGGCGGGCGCCTGGGAGAGGCTGAAGCCGGTGACCCAGAGCAGCCTGCCCTCGCTGGCGTCGCGCTGGGCGGCGGTGACGCGCCCGCCCCGTCGCGCCGCGTCGGTCACCGCCACCGGCTCCCCCGCCACCGGCACGCCGCTCGCCACGAGCGACAGCGGTGAGCGGGTCTCGCTCATCCGCCTGCCCCCGAGGTCGGTGAGCCCCGCCGCGTCGCTCCAACCGTCGATGGCGACGGGCAGCCGCACGCGGTGACCCGTGAGCTCGATCGCAGCCTCGTTCGCGTAGACGACCTGCTGTCGTTCGAGGTCGATCACCAGGACTGCGGCGGGAGCGCCGTTCAGCACCTGTGGAAGGTCTGCAACGGGGTGCGCCGTGCGGGCACCGAGGTCTCTGCCAGCCTCCACCCGCCCCAGGGTAGGGCGGCACGCCGTTTGCCGCGCCCCGATGTCCGGAGCGACTAGCCGATCCCGAGGCCGAACACCTCGAGCAGCGTGTAGATGCCGAGCAGGCCGATGGCCAGGCTGCTGACGACGAGCAGGGTGTTGAAGGCCGAGCCGCCACGCAGCCGCGGATCGGTCTCGGTGCTGCGCAGGTACCAGACCGCCACCACCGTGGCCACGAGGAAGATGCCCGTCATCACGCCGCCGATCTGCACCATCACCACCGGCGACTGGATGGTGAGGTAGACGGCCGCCCACAGGAGCGGCAGGGCGACCGTGAAGATGCGGATCCAGCGCAGCCGCGCAACGGGGTCCTGCCAGTCGAGCACGCCCATCGTCGCGAGCAGGTTGACATACATCCGCGACCAGCTGGGCACGGCCGCCCACATCGTCGAGCCCAGCACGGCGATGGCACCGATCAGGAAGGCGATGCTCGCCCACTCACCGAGCACGTCGGTGTAGATGCGCGAGAGCGTGGTGATCATCCCGTTGCCCTCGGGCACGAGGCCCTGAGGGTTCAGCACCGCAGCGCCCATGAGATAGAAGGCGAGCGTGCCGAAGGTGTAGACGAGCCACGAGACGAACGCGTCCTTGTACATCACGCGGATCCAGCCGTTGGCCCGGCGCACCCAGGCCTCGCTGCCGTCGTTCGGGCCGGTCCACCGCGCGTAGCCCTTCTCGATGCACCAGTACGTGTAGAACGTGATCTCGTCGGCGCCGACGCCGGTGATGCCGAACATCGCGATCGCGGCACCGACCGCACCCGCGGGAATGAGGAACGTCAGCCCGCTCGCCACGTCACCGGCGCCGTAGGCGAACGGCGTGAAGGGCAGGCCGAGGGCGATGCCGACCGTGACGAACGTGAAGATCACCACGAGGAGCACCGCTCCCCGCTCGATGAGCCGGTACGAGTTCGTCCAGAGCAGGGCGATGCTGCCCAGCGCGAGCATCGACGTCCAGATCAGGAGCGACTGGAAGGCCAGAGGGTCGGGCCCGAACGGCAGCAGGATGCTGAACGCCACGGCCGTGCCGCCGATGATGCCGCCGAGCTGCAGCAGCTTGGTGAGGGCCAGCACCATCCACAGGACGTTGACCCAGCCCATCCGGCCGATCCTGGGCGGCACCCTGTTGTAGCCGGTGAGCGCGGGCTGCCCGGTCGCGATGGTCCAGCGCGCCAGCTCGACCTGGACGGCGACCTTCACGAACGTGCTGAAGATGACCAGCCAGAGCAGCGCGAAGCCGACCTCCGCGCCCAGCGTGGTGGTGGCGATGAGCTCGCCCGATCCCACGATCGACGCACTGAGGATCAGCCCCGGGCCGAGGTAGCGGAAACTGGCCCTCCACCCGACCGGCGGATCCTTGATCCCCTCCGGCGTCAGGGTGTACGGATCGGTGCTGGTGGTCTCGGGTGTGGCAGACATTCGGCCCCCGTCGGCGTTGACAGCGAGTACCCGATGATGGACAGATACCCCCGATCGGGTCAATGCGACATATGCACCGCGGGGCGCCGCACGGTCACACGAGCTCGGGTGGCGCCTCCGCCTCGGCGCCGATCGCTCGTTGCATGAAGGCCACGTCGTGCCACCTGCCGTGCTTCCAGCCGACGCGGCGGAAGGTGCCGATCTCCTCGAACCCCATGGCGCGGTGCAGGCCGACGCTCGCGTCGTTGGGCAGCGTCATGCCCGCCACGACGGTGCGGAACCCACGCTCGGCCAGCCGGGCGAGCAGCGCCTCGTAGAGCACACGTCCCCCGCCGGTGCGCTGCCTGCCGCGTGCGAGATAGACGCTGACCTCGCACGACCAGTCGTACGCCCGCCGCCCGCGGAACGGGCCGCCGTACGCGTAGCCGATCACCTGCCCCTGGTCCTCCAGCACGAGCCAGGCGTGCGTGCGCACGGCGTCGGCGATGCGCCGGGCCATGACCCCGGGCTGGGGCGGCTCGCTCTCGAACGAGATCGCCGTGTCGGTGACGTAAGGGGCATAGATCTCCGCGCAAGCCCGGGCGTCGGCGTCGCATGCGTCCCGGATCCGGGCGGACACAGCAGTCATGGCAACGATAGTAAGCAAATCGGCCCCTATAGTGACAGTTGTGTCCGACTCGCTCTCCGCTTCGCTCGCCGCGACGCTCTCCGCCGCCCGACGATCTCGCGCCCTGTCGGCCAGTGCTCTCGCGGAGCGCTCCGGTGTCTCGCGAGCGATGATCGGCAAGATCGAACGCGGCGAGGCGCAGCCCACCGCGGTCCTCCTCGGCCGCCTGTCGGCGGCGTTGGGTATGACGCTGTCCGAACTGGTGGCCCGCGCCGAGGGCGGCGACAGGCGCCTCGCACGGGCCGCGGACCAGCCGACGTGGACCGATCCGGAGACCGGCTACCGTCGCCGTGCCGTGTCACCGATCAGCGGCGGGCCGCTGGAGCTCGTCGAGGTCGAGCTGCCGGCGGGCGCGGAGATCTCGTACGCGGCCGACACCTACGCCTTCAGGCACCACCAGATCTGGATCCTGGAGGGCCGGCTGCTCTTCCGCGAGGGCGACACCGACCACGAACTCGACGCCGGCGACTGCCTTCAGCTCGGCCCGCCGGCCCCGTGCACGTACGCGAACACGACCCGCGAGCCGGTCCGCTACCTGGTGGCGCTGACGAAACGCGCCACCTGACGCGACGACCGGAACCCCGCAGCGGCGGATGTCCCGGTCGTCGGTGGCGCGTCAGTGGTTGTCGCGGGGTATGCCCATCGTCTGGGCCACACGCTGGTAGGCCACCGCGGGCTTGAGGACCATGCCGCCACTGAGCTGGTCGACCATCGAGCGCTGGATCTCCTGCCACGGCGTCTGCGACGGGGGCATCGGGTAGCCGCCCGCCTCCTCCAACTGCCGCCGGCGCTCCGCCAGCTCCCCGGGATCGACGAGGACGTCGGCGGCGCCCGTGTTCAGGTCGATGCGCACCGTGTCGCCGGTGCGCAGCAGTGCCAGCCCGCCACCGGCCGCGGCCTCCGGGGAGGCGTTGAGGATCGACGGCGAGCCGGACGTGCCGGACTGGCGGCCGTCACCGATGCACGGCAGTGAGTGCACCCCGCGCTTGATCATCGCCGCTGGGGGCTGCATGTTGACCACCTCGGCCGAGCCCGGATGACCCAACGGCCCGCCACCGCGGATGACCAGCACGGAGTCCTCGTCGACGGCGAGCTCGGGGTCGTCGATCCGGGCGTGGTAGTCCTCCGAGCCGTCGAAGACGACGGCCCGGCCCTGCAGGACGTTCGGATGGTCCGGGTCGCTCAGGTACCGCTCGCGGAACTCCGGGGAGATCACGCTCGTCTTCATGATCGCGCAGTCGAAGAGGTTGCCGCGCAGCACGAGGAACCCCGCGTCGCCGACCAGAGCGTCGTCGAAGGTGCTGATCACGTCGCGGTCACTGGCCACCGTGGCGCGGCAGTTCTCCCCGATCGACGCCCCGTTCACGGTGCGGGCGTCCTCGTGGATGAGACCGTGCGCCATCAGTTCGTTGATCACCGCGGGCACGCCGCCTGCGCGGTGGAACTCCTCGCCGAGGTACTTGCCTGCCGGCTGCATGTTGACGATCAGCGGAACGGTGAGCCCGAGACGCTGCCACTCGTCCATCTCCAGCGGCACGCCGATGTGCCGCGCGATCGCGGTGATGTGGATCGGCGCGTTCGTCGACCCGCCGATGGCGGAGTTCACGACGATCGCGTTCTCGAAGGCCTCGCGGGTGAGGATGTCGGAGGGCTTGAGGTCCTCGTGCACCATCTCCACGATCCGCCTGCCGGTCGCGTGGGCGATGCGTGCACGGTCGCGGTGCGGAGCGGGGATCGCCGCGCAGCCGGGAAGGCTCATCCCGAGCGACTCGGCGAGGGCGTTCATCGTGGACGCGGTGCCCATCGTGTTGCAGTGCCCCGGCGACGGCGCCGACGACGCCACCAGCTCCACGAACTCGGCCTCGTCGATCTCACCGGCGGCCAGCATCTCCCTGGCCTTCCACACGATGGTGCCCGAGCCGGTGCGCTCGCCGTTGTACCAGCCGTTGAGCATCGGGCCACCGGACAGCACGATCGCCGGGATGTTCACCGTGGCCGCCGCCATCAGGCAGGCGGGCGTGGTCTTGTCACACCCGGTGGTGAGCACGACCCCGTCGAGCGGGTAGCCGTAGAGCACCTCGACCAGGCCGAGGTAGGCCAGGTTGCGGTCCAGCGCCGCGGTGGGGCGCTTGCCGGTCTCCTGGATGGGGTGCACCGGGAACTCGAACGCGATGCCCCCCATCTCCCTGATGCCCTCGCGCACGCGGTCGGCGAGCTGCAGGTGGTGGCGGTTGCACGGCGAGAGGTCCGATCCGGTCTGCGCGATACCGATGATCGGCCTGCCCGACTGCAGCTCCTCCCGGGTGAGGCCCCAGTTCATGTACCGCTCGATGTAGAGCGCCGTCATCCCCGGGTTGTCCGGGTTGTCGAACCACGCCTGGCTGCGAAGGCGACGTTGCCCGTCGGCGTTCATCCATGCTCCGATCTCGGTCAGGGGGTGAGCTGGCCGCCGTTGATCTCGATCACCTGGCCGGTGATGTAGCCGCTCATCGCCGGCGATGCGAGGAACAGCACAGCGCCGGCACACTCGTCGGGCCGCCCGGCACGGCCCATCGGGATGCCGCTGAGCATCCCCTTCATCTGCGCGTCGGACGTGTGGCGATCGTGGAACGGGGTGGTGATGATTCCCGGCGCGATCGCGTTGACCCGGATCCCCTCGGGCGCGAGCTCCTTGGCCAGCCCACGGGTGAAGGTGCTGACCGCGGCCTTCGCCGTGGCGTACACGACCGAGCCGCCTGCACCGCCGGTGCGCGCGGCCACGGAGGTGACGTTGACGATCGATCCCGATCCCTGGCGGCGCATCACCGGCACGGCCTGCCGGCTCGCGGCGAAGACCGACGTCATGTTGACGTCCATCACGCGCGCGTAGTCGACGTCGGACGTCTCCGCCACCGGGCCGCGGCGCAGGAGGTCACCGGCGTTGTTCACGAGAACGTCCAGCCGCCCGAGCCGGGCGACGACGTCGTCGACGACCGCGGCGGCCCCGTCGGGTGGCGCGAGATCGCCCGAGACCTCCACGGCCGTGCCCCCGGCCGCCCCGATCGCGGCGACGACCTTCTCGGCCCCCTCGCGGTTGCGGTGGTAGTGCACCGCAACGCGAGCACCGTGGCGGGCGAAACCTTCGGCGACAGCCGCGCCGATCCCGCTGCTCGCGCCCGTGACGAGCACGACCTGATCACTGAAATCGAGCATCCCGTCCGTCCCTCATCACATGACTGCCCCGAGTTGCCAGGGCACGAACTCCTCTTGACCGAAGCCCAGCTCCTCGCTCAGGGTCCGGCGACCGGACGCCGTCTCGAGGATCAGCTCGAAGAGCTCACGACCGACGTCCTGCACCGACGCGGCACCGTCGGCGATGACCCCGCAGTTGAGGTCCATGTCCTCGGCCATCCGCGTGTACATCTCGGTGTTGGTGGCGAGCTTCAGGCTGGGGGTCGGCTTGCAGCCCAGCACCGAGCCACGCCCGGTGGTGAAGCACATGACCGTGGCTCCGCCCGCCACGATGCCGGTGACCGAGACCGGGTCGTATCCCGGCGTGTCCATGAACGTGAATCCCTTGTCGGTGACCTTCTCGGCGTAGCGGTAAACCGCCGTCAGGTTCGTCGTGCCGCCCTTCGCGACGGCGCCGAGCGACTTCTCCAGGATCGTCGTCAGCCCGCCGGCCTTGTTGCCCGGCGAGGGGTTGTTGTCCATCGACCCGTGGTTGTCGGCGGTGTAGCGCTCCCACCACCGGATCCGCTCGACGAGCCGGTCGGCGACCTCCCGGCTCACCGCCCGGCGCGTCAGCAGGTGCTCGGCGCCGTAGATCTCCGGGGTCTCGCCGAGCACCGCGGTGCCCCCGTGGCGCACGAGCAGGTCGACGGCGGCGCCCAGCGCGGGGTTCGCCGTGATGCCGGAGTAGGCGTCCGAACCGCCGCAGTTGAGCCCGAGCACGAGCTCACTCGCGGGGACCGTCGTGCGGCTCACGTCGTTCGCCGCCGGGAGCATCGCCTGCAGTGCCGCGACGCCCGCCCGCATCGTGGCGGCTGTGCCGCCCTGTTCCTGGATCGTCATCGTCCGCACGGGCGTGCTGGGGTCGATGTTCCACTCGTCGGCGACGCCGGAGATCTGGTTGACCTCGCAGCCGAGCCCGAGCAGCAGGAAGCCTGCGAAGTTCGGGTGCTCGGCGTAGCCGGTGAGCGTGCGCTGCAGGACGGCGAGGCCCTCGCCGTCGGCGGCCATCCCGCACCCCGTGCCGTGGGTGAGGGCCACCACGCCGTCGACGTTCGGGAAGGCGTCGAGCAGGCCGGGGCGGCGGAACTGGTCGGCGATCAGCTTGGCCGTGGTGGCCGAGCAGTTCACCGACGTGAGGATGCCCAGGTAGTTGCGGGTGGCCACGCGACCGTCGGCGCGGACGATGCCCTGGAAGGTGGCGCGCTCGGCCTCGGGCACCATCTCGGTGGCCGTGACGTCGGACCCGGGGGCGTAGTCACGCTCGAACGCCTTGAACTCGACGTTGTGCGTGTGCACGTGGTCGCCGGGCTCGATGGCCGTCGTGGCGAACCCGATGATCTGGTTGTACTTGCGCACGGGCTCGCCCACCGCGATGGCTGCCGTGGCGACCTTGTGCCCCCGCGGCACGGCCCGGCTCAGCGTGAGCCCGCCCGCGGTGGTGCCCTCGTCCAGATCGCGGAAGGCGACCACGACGTTGTCGGCCTCGTGCAGCCGTACACCGATCTCGTCGACATCCACCGACGATGCCCTGCTCATCAGCCCTCCAGCTGCCCTTCGTCGTCGAAGACCATCGGAACGGCCTCACCCGTGACCTCCAGGCCCGGGTGGGCCAGCACCTGTTCGCGCAGCGACTCCGACACCCACAGGTGCTCGAGGTCGAGGGTGTTGCGCATGCGGACGAGCGTGACCCCTTCGAGATCCGGCCGTCCGCAGGTGAGGATCGCGGCGGCGATCGCGCTCCGGTCGGTGGCCATCGCCATCGGCACCTGCGCGCGCTGCGGGCCGCCGAGGCCGGAGGTCATCGCGTTGATGTAGACGGCCTCCAGATCGATCCGCTCCAGCAGCCGGAACGGCACGAAGTCGGCGAGGCCAACGCCCACCGCGTTGCCGTGGGAGGCGTCGCTGACGTCCAGCACCGCGATGTTGGTGATGCGCGGGCGCTCGAACTCCGCGCTGCCGCGGATCATCATCCGGCCGATCACGTTGGTGTCCATGCCCGCACCGGAGTAGTTCTTGCCCAGGAGATCGATCACGGCCACGTCGATGTCGTCGAAGGGCAGGGTGGCCATCCTGCGCTTGGCGTCCAGGAGCAACTCCGCCTCGACGGGGCCACCGATGTCCTGGGCCGCGACCAGCTCGATCCGGGCCGCCCGGTCACCCGCGTTCTCGATGATCGCGAGGCCGCCGAGCACCTTGCCCGTCTCGACGATCCGGCGGGCCACCTGCGGGATCCACACGCCGAGGTTCGCGGGGCCGTACCGGTGGATGCCCTCTGCGCCGCGCCGCTTCCCCAGCCCGATGGCGACGATCTTGGCAAGCCCGCTCTCCACCTCGTCCGAGAAGTCGGTGTGGGCCTTGATGCGGTTGACCGCGAGGATGCCGTCGGCCTTGGCCGCGTTGGCGTCGAGGTGCACAGCCGGGCCGTCCGGCACCCGGTCCAGCTCGACCGTCTCCATCGTGGCGTGGATCGGCATGCCGAGCGACTCCTCGGTCATCCCGAGCTCGGCGAGCAGCTGCACCTGTCCCTCGGCGGTGGCGCCGCCGTGCGAGCCCATCGCCGGCACGACGAACGGCTCGGCGCCGAGCGATCGCAGCCACTCCCCCGCCGCGCGCACCACCGCGGACTTGTCGTGGATGCCGCGGCTGCCGGCCGTGATCGCCACGGTCATGCCGGGGGTGACGCGGGAGCGCAGCGGCTCCAGGGCCGCCGCCGTGGCCGCCGCGACGTCCTGGATACGCGTGTCGTCGAAGAGCTGGCGGACGGGCAGCAGGTGCGGGAAGGGCGCGTCGAACTCCAGGCCGCGGACGGCCTCGAACGGGCCCAGGTGGTTGGTCACTGCTTTTCCCTCATGACGGCCTCTCCCCTCATGCGCGGGCGGCCGCGCGGGCCTGCGCCATCGCCGCCCCGACGGTGATGGCCTCGACGAGGCTGTCGGCGCTGGCCTTGCCGGTGCCCGCGATGTCGAAGGCCGTGCCGTGGTCGACGCTCGTGCGCACGATCGGCAGCCCGATCGTCGCGTTGACGCCGGTCTCGAAGCCGAGCACCTTCACCGCGATGTGGCCCTGGTCGTGGTACATCGCGATGGCCACGTCGAAGTCGCCCGCTACGGCCCGCCCGAACAGCGTGTCGGCCGGCCACGGTCCGCTGGCCGCGATCCCCTCGGCCTTCGCCTGCTCGATCGCCGGCGTGATGACCTGTGCCTCCTCGTCGCCGAAGAGGCCGCCCTCGCCTGCGTGCGGGTTGAGCCCGGCGACACCGACGGTCGGCTTGTCGATGCCCATGTCGCGGAGGGCGGCGTGGGCGAGCCGGATCGTGGTCAGGACGCGCTCGGTGGTGACGCGCTCCAGCATCGTGCGGATCCCGACGTGGGTGGTGACGTGCACGACGCGGAGCTTCAGCGCGGTGAGCATCATCGCGAAGTCGGTGGTGCCGGTGAGGTCGGCGAGGATCTCGGTGTGGCCGGGGTAGGGGTGGCCGGCGAGCGCGATGGCCTCCTTGTTCAGGGGCGCGGTGACGATGCCGTCGATCTCACCCGCGAGCGCGAGCGACACCGCGAGCTCCACGCCCTCGAAGGCGATCTGGCCCGCCTCGGCGGAGAGCTGCCCGACGGGCACGGCGACGTCCGACGGCACGGGGAGCACGTCGAGCGTGCCCGGCTCGAAACGCGCCTCCCCGGGGGAGGACACAGCACGCAGGGCAGGCGGGTCGGGCACGACCGCCGCGGCGGCGCGCAGGGCCTCGAGACTGCCGATCGCGAGCAGCCGCGCCTCCGCGACCCGCGGATCACCCGCTGCCTTCAGTGTGACCTCCGGTCCGATGCCGGCAGGGTCACCAACGGTCAGCCCGAGCAACGGCGTCATGGGCGCACCTCCAATGCCTCCGCGGCGCGGCACAGTGCGTCCTTCGCACCGAACCCGCCCGACTTGGTGACCACCGGGATAGAGCGGTCCCTCATCACCATCTCACCCTGCGGCAGGCCCGGCGTCACTTCCGAGAGCAGGCACACCTCGTGAGCTCCGAGGACGGTCGCCACCGCGAGGGCGGTGGCACCGCCGGTGAGAACGAGCCCGGCGGACGGCGCAGCGTCCACCACGGTGGTCACGACCCGCGCGAGCTCCGCGGTCAGCGCCACCGCCTGCGGGCTGTCCGGTTCGACCTCGCCGGTGACCTCGCAGGTCAGCACGATCCGGCGGCCGGCACGCAGGGCAGCCGCCACGGTGGCAGCCGGGGACGTCCCCCCGGGACGGATCACCACGAGCTCGGCCCCGCAGCCGATGGCGTGCTCCACCTGCGCCGTCGTGGCGGCATGCGCGGTGCCGACGACGAGCAGCACACCCGTCGCGGCCGCTCGGGCTCCGCCCCGTCGGGGCCGGGGTTCGCGCAGGGCGGCGAGAGCACGGGAGAGCCCACCCGAGCCGACCGCGACGGACCCGTCCGCGACGATCCCGCGGGCGATCTCCGTCAGGTCGTCGTCGGTCTCGGCGTCGGCCACGCGCACACCGGGCGGGAAGTGGTCCGCCACGCGTTCCACGGTCGTCTCACCGTGAACGACGAGCGCGCCGTGCCGGACCGTTCGGCCCTGGCCGGGAAAGGCAGGGGTGGCGACGGCGCCACCGCCGCCCCAGGCGTCCAGCGCGACCGCCACGTCGGCGCGCACCCGCCCGCGCAGCGTGGAGTCGATCTTGACGAACAGCATCTCGGGACCCCAGTCCCGGATGCGGGAGACCGTGGCCCGCATCCGCCGCGCGGCTTCGGCTTCCAGCCGCCAGCGGTTGTCGGTGAGCAGGGCGAGCACCTCCGCGTCCGCGGGCAGCACGTCGCAGGTGGGCAGGACGACCGAGACATTCAGCCCGCGGGCGGCGAACGGGGCTGCGGCGTCGGCGGCGCCCGTCAGGTCGTCGGCGACGATGGCAAGGTGACGGACGGTGCCGGGAGCCACTCGTGCGATGACCTCCGTCGGGAGGGAAACGGCCGCTTCCGAGGCTATGTGGATGCGCTTTCCAAAGTCAACGCGCCTCCTCTGACCCGGCGCTACGGGCCCGGCGCGCGACCTCCCGCAGCGGCAGGCCGAGTGCCGTCGCCGCGGCGGCGACGTCGTCGTGCTCGGGCTTGGAGCCCCAGGGACCGTGCTTGACCCGGACCGCGTGCCCGTCGACGTCCACGGTCACGGTGCTGCGGGGCAGCGCCAGCCGGTCGACGGTGGTGCGCCGCAGCCCGAGGCTGCCGGTCTCGGCGAGCACGATCCGTTCGCAGTCACCTGCCCGTTCCGGCGCGGCGAGCACGTGCACGGTGTGCGCCGGGCGCCCCTTCTTCATGATGATCGGCGAGAGCCAGGCGTCCGCGGCACCGGCGTCGAGCAGCAGCCCGACCAGGTGGCCCAGCACCTCGCCCGTGACGTCGTCGACGTTCGTCTCCAGCAGCACCATCGCCGCCCCGGCTCCCGATGCGGCCCCCGCGGCCTCGCCGAGCAGGGCCTGCAGCACGTTCGGACGGTCGGCGGGGTCACGGCTCCCCGCGCCGTAGCCGACGGACTGCAGCGCCATGGTCGGCACCGGCCCGAACCGTGCCTCCGCGGCGACGAGCAGTGCGGCCCCGGTGGGCGTGACGGTCTCCCCGCTGCCGGTCCCCGTGACCTGTGCGCCGGCCGACGCGAGCAGCGCCGCGGTGGCAGGCGCGGGCAGGGGCAGGATGCCGTGCCTGGTCGAGACGGTGCCGGTGCCCAGGGCGAGCGGCCCGCAATGCACCTCCGTGACGTCGAGCAGATCCAGGGCCGCGGCGACGCCCACGGTGTCGACCACCGTGTCCAGGCCGCCGATCTCGTGCAGATGGACGACGCCCGGATCGGTGCCGTGGATGCGCGCCTCGACCTCGGCGATCGCCCGGACGGCGCGCGCGGCCAGTGGCAGCTCCGCCCGCTCGACGTGCGCGAGCAGGGCAGCCGCCCGGCGCTCGGTCGCCGTGTCCTCCACGGTGACGAGCGCCCTGGTGGCCGACATGCCCCCGCGCGTGACGCGCGCGGCGTCGAGGCTCCAGCCTGCGAGACCGGTGCGCGCCACGGCCTCGCGGACGCCGTCGAGCGGGGCACCCAGGTCGAGGAGGGCGCCGAGCAGCATGTCCCCGGAGATTCCGCTCACAGGGTTGAGCCAGAGGATCATCGCCCGACCGCCATCCGGTGCGCCGCCACCGCTGCACCGAACCCCGAGTCGATGTTCACCACCACGAGCCCGGGGGCGCACGAGCTGAGCATCGCGAGCAGCGGGGTGACCCCCTCCAGCGTCGCGCCGTACCCCACCGATGTGGGCACGGCGATCACCGGACAGCCGACGAGACCGCCCACGACGCTCGGGAGCGCACCCTCCATCCCGGCGATGCAGATCACGGCGTCGGCTCCGGCGAGAACCTCGACCTCACCGAGCAGCCGGTGGATACCGGCCACCCCCACGTCCCGCAGCTCGAGGACGTCCAGGCCGACCGCGCGGGCCACCGCCGCGGCCTCGGCCGCCACCGGTGCGTCGGACGTGCCTGCGGAGACGACGACCACCCGGAACGCCCGTGCCGACGCGGGCCGCCACACGAACAGGCGGGCGGCCGGGTCGTACTCCCCACCGGGCACGGCCACGGCGACGACCGCCGCGGTGGCCTCCTCGAGCCGTGTGACGAGCACCGGCCCCTCGTTGGCGGCGAGCAGTGCTCCCACCACGCCGATGATCTGCTCCGCCGTCTTGCCCGGGCCGTAGACCACCTCCGGCAGGCCGAGCCGCCGCTCCCGGCCGGTGTCGGCCCGCGCGTACCCGAGGTCCTCGAAGCCGTCCGTCACGGCGCGCTGCGAGTGGGCATGCCGAGCAGGACGTTCATCCGACCGCTGGCGAAGCCCTGCAGGTCCAGCGCGCAGAAGTCGAAGCCTGCCGAGCGGACCACCGCGTCCAGCTCCCCGCGCAGCTGCGCAGCCCGGGGCACCTCGTCGGCGGGAACCTCGATCCGCGCGACCGCGCCACCCGCGTGGACCCTCACCCGGCAGACGGGGAACCCGAGCTCGCGCACCCCCACCTCGGCGATCTCGACGCGATGCAGCACCTCCGGCGTCACCGGGTCGCCGTACGCCACCCGGGACGAGAGACACGCCGCGGCCGGCTTCTCGGCAGTCTCGAGGCCGAGGGCCACGCTCACCTGGCGCACCTCGGCCTTGCCGAACCCGACGTCGAGGAGCGGGGCGATCGCTCCCCGCTGGCTCGCGGCCCGCTGGCCCGGCCGGTGGTCGCCCAGGTCGTCCATGTTGGTGCCGAGAGCGATGCGGGCACCGGACAGGGTGGCCAGCGGCGCGAGCGCGTCGAACAGTGCCGTCTTGCAGTGGAAACAGCGGTCGGCGCCGTTGGCGACGTACTCGGGCCGGTCGAGCTCGTCGGTGTCCACCTCCACGTGGGCGATGCCGCGGCCACGGGCGAACTCCTTTGCGGCGACGCGCTCCGCGCGCGGCAGACTGGCCGACACCGCGGTGACCGCCACAGCACGCTCACCGAGCTGCTCGGCCGCCACGGCGGCCACGAGGGCCGAGTCGACCCCTCCCGAGAACGCCACGAGCAGTCGCTGCTCGCTGCGCAGCCGACCTCGCAGAGCGGCGAGGAGGGCATCCACCGGTAGTTGCGTGCGCACCAGGTCACTGTATGTGTGCCGTGCGGGGACCCACCACCGGACAGCGGTGCTGCGTACCGACGCACGTCGGCGCAAGGGTAGGGTTTCGCCTGACGCGCCCGAGACCCCATCGTTTCGACCGAGGTACTTGCGGAGCTCCGGTTGGTGCTTCCTCGATCCGGCCGGGCCAGCGTCTGACAGGCGCCGGAGGTGGAGACCATGCCCGACCCCGCACAGCCCGGGTCGAATGCGCCCGCTGCCGATCCGGTCGGCGAGTTCCTCGGCACTGTCATCACGCGGCCCCGGCCCGGCACCGTCGTCCTCGAGGTGCAGGGCGAAGTGGACACCCTCACCGCACCCCAGTTCTCGGCCGCCGTCGACGAGCTGATGAACGATCGCACGAGCAGGCTCGTCGTCGACCTCACCGGTGTGACGTTCCTGGCGTCGAGCGGTCTGGCCGTCCTCATCCAGGCGGCGCACCGGGCCGACGAGCGCGGTGCAAGACTTCGGCTGGCCGTGAGCACCCGGGCCGTCCGGCGTCCGCTGGAGGTCACCGGCACCGACCAGCTCTTCGACATGTACGCCGACGCGCGCCACGCGACCGGCGACGATGATTGATCCCTCACACAGCGGGTAGCAAGATGACCGATCACGTTCCCAGCACGACCGGAAGGAGACCCGGCAGCGTGTCCGACCTGGACGGCCTCTCGCCCGCCGAGACGCTCGACGGGGCCTCGACCGTCGAGGTCCGGACGTCGGCGAGCGCCGCGCTGATCCCCACGATCCGCGCCGTCGCCTCGGACCTGGCCGCGCGAGCGGACTTCGACCTCGACGCCATCTCCGATCTTCGGATGGCCGTCGACGAGGCCTGCGCCACCCTGGTCGACGTCGCCGCACCGTCCTCGATGCTGCTGTGCACCTTCATGGTGCGTTCGGAGCGCATCGAGGTGCACGCCGAGGTACAGGCCCGGCACCCCGATGCCGCGGTGTCCACCGACACGTTCGGATGGCGCGTACTCCAGACCCTCGCCGACGACGTCGCCGTGCACCACGAGCCCGGTGTCGGCGGAGCGGGGCCCACCGTCGGCATCCGCCTGGACAAGCGCTCCGGCGATCTACCACGGTGACCAGGGCCGATCCCGAGTACGGCCACCTCGCTCCCCTGCTCGAGCGGTATGCGGCGCTGGAGCCGGACGACCCTGACCGCGAGAGGCTGCGCGAGGAGCTCGTTCGCGGCTTCCTGCCGGTGGCCCAGCACATCGCGCGCCGGTTCTCCAACCGGGGCGAGCCGCTCGACGACCTCGTGCAGGTGGCGACCGTCGGTCTCATCAACGCCATCGACCGGTACTCCCCGGAACGCGGCAGCGACTTCTTCTCCTTCGCCGTGCCCACGATCAGCGGCGAGGTGCGCAGGCACTTCCGTGACCTCGGCTGGTCGATGCGGGTGCCGCGGCGGCTCAAGGACCTGCACGTGTCCATCAACGGTGCGGTCTCGGAGCTGTCGCAGAACCTGGGCCGGGCACCGAAGCCCACCGAGATCGCCGAGCTCCTCGGCGTACCGGTGTCGGACGTGCTCGAAGGGCTCGAGGCCTCGGAGGCTTACCGCAGCTCGTCGCTGGACGAGATGCTCTCGTCCGAGCAGGGCAGCGCCACCGTGGGAGAGCTGGTCGGCGCGGCCGACGCGGAGCTGGACCGCGTCGACTTCCGCCAGGCACTGCGTCCCGTACTGGCCGAGCTCGCCGAACGCGAGCGGACCATCGTCCTGCTGAGGTTCTTCGGCAACATGACGCAGACACAGATCGCCGATCGCGTCGGGATCTCGCAGATGCACGTCTCCCGCCTACTGGCCCAGACCCTCGACCGGCTTCGCTCGCGGCTGGACCCAGAGACCCGCGTCAGCTGACCTTCGGCTCGTTCCTGCGGAGGGAGACTCATGACCGGCCAACCCGAACACGTGATGATCATCGGAGCGGGCCTCGGCGGCCTGCGCACCGTCGAGCAGCTGCGCTCGGCGGGATACCAGGGACGGATCAGCCTCGTGGGCGCGGAGCAGCACGCTCCGTACGACCGGCCGCCGCTGTCCAAGCAGATCCTCACCGGCGACTGGGATCCCGCGCGCACCGCGCTCGCCGGGCTCGACGAGCTCGAGGACCTGGGCGTCCGCGTCCACCTCGGGATGGCGGCCGTGGCGCTGCGGCCCGGCGGTGGCGGCACCGGCTGGAGCCCGGGGGCCACCTCCGGCCACGAGCTCGAGCTCTCCGACGGCGCCACGCTGCACGGTGACGCCGTGGTGATCGCCACCGGCCTGGTGGCCCGCGCGCTGCCCGGACAGCCCGACTCCGTCCACACGCTGCGCACACTGGACGACGCACTCGCCCTGCGCGCCACCCTTACGCAGATCGAGTCGCTGCTCGTCGTGGGCGGCGGTTTCATCGGCGCGGAGGTGGCGAGCGCGGCCCAGCAGCTCGGGGTCGCCGTCACCGTCCTGGAGGGCCTACCCGTGGTCCTCGCCCGCGCGCTCGGGCCCGACGTCGGGGCGATCGCCGGCCGACTGCTCGTGGAGGGCGGCGTCGACCTGCGCACCGGCGTGAAGATCACCGGGTTCACCGACTCCACCGGCCCCGGCGTGGGCGTCGAGCTGGCCGACGGCTCGAGCGTCTCGGCCGACGCGGCGGTGGTCGGCATCGGCGGCGTTCCACGGCTGGACTGGCTGGCGAGCTGCGGGCTCGACCTCGGCAACGGTCTGCCCTGCGGTCCCACCGGCCGGATCCACGGGCTCGACGCCGGGTGGGCCGTGGGCGACGTGGCTGCGTGGGACGACCCGGTGCACGGTGAGCGCTACCGCGACGAGCACTGGACGAGCGCCTCCGACCAGGCCGCGGTGGTGGCTCGCGACATCCTCGGCGCCGCTCCCCCGCCCGCGACCGTTCCCTACTTCTGGTCCGACCAGTTCGGTCTCAAGATCCAGCTCCTCGGCCGCCCGGAGCTGGCCGACTCGGTGGTGCCCCTCCACGGTGAGGGCTTCGACGGAGGTCCCGTCCGCGGCACTGTGGCCGGGTACCTCGACGGCGACCGGCTGGTGGCCGTGGTCGGCTTCGGTGCGGCCCGAGTCGTCACCCGTTACCGCATGCAGGTGGCCGAAGGCGCAACCCTGTAGGGCCCGGGGTCAGCGGAAGAGGCGGCGGATGAACGCGATGGCGAGCAACGCCCCCACGGCCATGAGGCCGTAGCGGATCCTGGGGTCGTCGAGCTGCTCGTGCACGCTCTCCTTGCCCGCGTCCACCAGGCGCTTCGGGCTGGCCCGCTCGCCCAGCGCGTCCAGGCTCTCGGCGAGCGCGTCCCTGGCCTGCTCGATCTCACGCTGGATGGTGTCCGGGTCGCGCGCCACGATGCCTCCTGCAGTTCGCACGGTCGAGGAGATGCCACCGTAGATCACGCGCGCCACAGCGCTCGGCACGGCTGGGGCGGGTCGGCGCGCCACCCCCCGGCCGTGGTGCGAGTATCGCCGGCATGAGTACTCGACTGGCGGTGGGCGACGCGGCCCCGGACTTCACCCTCTCCGACGCCGACGGCAAGCCGGTGTCGCTTTCGGACTATCGCGGTCGCCGGGTCATCGTCTACTTCTACCCCGCGGCCAGCACTCCGGGGTGCACAAAGGAGGCGTGCGACTTCCGCGACAGCCTCGCCGATCTCGGCGACGCCGGGCTCGACGTCATCGGCATCTCGCCGGACAAGCCGGCCAAGATCGCGAAGTTCCGCGACGCCGAAGGCCTGAACTTCCCGCTCCTCTCCGACCCCGACAAGGAGGTCCTCACCGCGTGGGGCGCCTTCGGGGAGAAGAAGATGTACGGCAAGACCGTCACGGGCGTGATCCGCTCCACGTTCGTGGTCGACGCCGACGGCAAGATCGAGGAAGCCCAGTACAACGTGCGTGCCACCGGGCACGTGGCGAAGCTGCGCCGGGAGCTCAAGATCTGAGCCGCCCAGGGCCCAGCACCGCGGCCACCCCGGGGAGCGCCGCCCGGTAGGCGGCCACGAGCTCGCGCGCCACGGAGACGGAGCCGACGAGGGGATGCTGGGCGAACGCGCGCACCGCCAGCGTCACGGAGCCCGTGAACGCGGCCTCGATCGTGTCCTGCTCCACTGCCTTGACCTGCTGCAGCAGCCCGAGCATCGAGCCCGGCAGCGGATCGGTGGCCAACGGTGTGACGCCGTGCGGACCGACCATGCAGGGCACCTCGACCACCGCGGCCGCCGGCAAGCCCGGCACCGCCGAACCGTTGCGCACGTTGAGGATCAGCATGCGCGGTGAGCCGCCTGCCAGGGCCGTCATCAGCTCGAGTGCCACCTGCTGGTAGCCGCCCGCCGCGACGTCGGCCGCCTCACGCTCCCCCGCACCGCTCGCGCGGCGGCTCTCCGCCATGTAGGTGGCATCGCGCTCGTCCCGTGTGCGCGACCAGCGGCGCAGGGCGTCCTCCGGGTCGGCGGTGGCCGCCGCGTCGTAGAAGCGAGCCTGCTGCTCGGCGAGGAACTCGCCCCGGGTGATCGGCTCGGACCGGATCGCCGCCACCGCCTCCGGCGTCCGATAGAAGTAGTAGAGGTACTCGTTGGGCAGTGCCCCGACGGTGCGCACCCAGTCGGCGCCCATCAGCCGCACCTCCTCGATGGTGCGCAGCGCCGAGTCGTCGGCGAGGAGGTCGGGCAAGCGGTCCACGCCGTTCACGCGCAGCGTGCGCAGCCAGCCCAGGTGGTTGAGCCCCACGTAGCCGACACCGAGACCGCCCCCCTCCCCGCCGGCCGGGGCGTCGCGCAGGCCCATGCCCTCGACCGCCCGGAGCGCCCGCTGCGCCAGGCCGACCGGGGAGTCGCAGATGCCGACCACCCGCTCGCCGAGCACGCGCTGCATCGCCTCGGTGATCATGCCGGCAGGGTTGGTGAAGTTGATCACCCACGCGCGCGGCGCGACCTCGGCCACACGCTGCGCCACCCGCACCGCCACCGGCACCGTGCGCAGCCCGTACGCGATGCCTCCCGCGCCGACGGTCTCCTGGCCCAGCAACCCGTGCGCCAGCGCGACGCGCTCGTCCACGGTCCGCCCGGCCAGCCCGTCCACCCGGATCGCCGAGAACACGAACCGCGCACCCCTCAGCGCCTCGTCGAGATCGGTGGTGGTGTGCACGGCCGGGGCGCCCGGCCGGTCCATCCGGGCCAGCACGGCGCGGATCGCGGCCAGTCGCGACGGCACCACGTCGTGCAGGACGACCTCGGTGACCGGCGAGCCGCCCGCCAGCGCGGCGTAGACCAGGGGGACCCGGAAGCCCCCGCCGCCGAGGATGGTGAGTCTCACGCGAGCGCCTGCACGAAGTGAGCCACCCGCCGACGGTAACGCAGGCGCCACCCGCCGCCCGCGGGCCACGGGACGTGGCCCCGCGTTCGCGTTGCCACACGCGCGGACAAGGCGGCAGTATCCGAAGAGCACCACCAGAGGGGGATGAGTTCGCCGTGACCAGCGCAGCGTGGAGGGCGGTTCCCGATCCGGAGGCATTGCCGGTGGGGCCGCTGACCTTGCCGCACGAGACGGTCTGGTGGGACCCCCTCGTCGACGTGCGCGACGCCGACTGGCCCGCCATCGACGTGTTCATGTCCGGCACGGTCTTCCTCGACATCGTGTTCACCGGCCTGCCCACCCTCCCCGCCGCGGGCACGGAGGTGTGGGCCGGGGGGATGGCCTCCTGCCCCGGGGGCATCGCCAACCTGGCGATCGCCTCGGCCCGGCTCGGGCTGCGCACGAGCCTCGCGGCAGGCTTCGGCGACGACGTCTACGCCGACTTCTGCTGGCGCACCCTCGCCGGGCAGGAACGGGTGGACCTGTCCCGCTCGCGGCAGTTCGCGGGATGGCACTCGCCCGTCACGGTGTCGATGGCCGTGGATCGCGACCGCAGCATGGTCACCCACGCCCACCACCTCCCGATCAGCGCCGACACCCTGATCGGCACGCCCCCACCCTCACGGGCTGTGATCACCAGCATCGGCGGTGGGGCCGCCGAGCCGGTGCTCCCCGACTGGGTCGTCCAGGCCAGGGCGAACGGGTCGATGATCTTCGCCGACGCCGGCTGGGACCCCACCGGAGCCTGGGACCCCACCTTGTTCACCACGCTCGACGGGTGCGACGCGTTCATGCCGAACGCCGTGGAGGCCATGAGCTACACGCGCACCGACAGCCCGCGCGACGCACTGCACCGGCTCGCCCGCCACGTCCCGCTCGCCGTCGTCACCTGCGGGGGCGACGGGGCAATGGCCGTGGACGCCGTCACGGGCGAGGAGGCGTCGGTCCCCGCGCTACCGGTCGATGCGCTCGACCCCACCGGCGCAGGCGACGTGTTCGGGGCCGGCCTCGTGCTGGGCACGATCGCGGGCTGGCCCCTCGAACACCGACTGCTGTTCGCCGGGGTCTCCGCGGCGCTCGCCGTGCACGAGTTCGGCGGTTCGCTCGCCGCTCCCGGGTGGGGCGACATCGGGGACTGGTGGCGGCAGGTCGAGGCACGGGCCGCCGCGGGTCACCGGGGAGCCGACGAGCTGCGCCGCCGCTACGGCTTCCTCGACGCCCTGGTGCCCCGCACCCACGTCTGCGGTGTCCGGCGTGCAGCCGCCACCATCGCCCGCCAGTCGGACCTGACCCGTCCCGTCTGAGCGGGTTGACCAACCCGGGGCCATCATCGAACATGTGTTCGATATGATCCCGTCGTGCCCCGCGCCCGAAGCTGGACCGACGAGCAGCTCGCCATGGCGGTGGCCGCGAGCCGCACGCTGAGCGAGGTCTGCCGGCGACTGGGACTGCAACCCGGCAAGTACGACGTGCTCAGGCGCCACATCGAACGTCTCGGACTGGACGCCTCACACATCCCGAGGTCCACCGTCGGTTCACCGCGCACGCGTACCGGGTGGACCGACGACGATCTCGCGGCGGCCGTGGCGGCGAGCGACTCCGTCTCGGAGGTCAGCCGCCGCCTGGGCTACACGCCGAACGGCGGGGTCCATCGGATGATCGTCGGTCGCATCCGGACGTCCGGCCTCGACACGACGCACTTCACCGGCACTCGCTGGGCCCGCGGGCGGGCCCTCCCCCGGAGGACGATCCCGCTGGAGGAGATCCTCGTCGAACGCTCGACCTATCGCGGCAGCTCCAAGCTGCGACGACGCCTCATCGCCAGCGGGCTTCTGCAGGCCAAATGCGCCAACTGTGGGCTCGACTCCTGGCAGGGACGCGCCCTCCCTTTGCACCTGGACCACGTCAATGGGGACCACACCGACAATCGATTAGAGAACCTCCGTATCCTTTGTCCCAACTGCCACTCCCAGACCGACACCTGGTGTGGCGTGGACCGCCGGCGTAGCCCAACTGGCAGGAGGCCCTCCGTTTAGGTCGGAGACAGTGTGGGTTCGAATCCCACCGCCGGCACCCGTACACCCCTGCCCGAGAGGCGCTCGCCGAGAGCGCTACCCGGCCTGAGCCTCCCCCGATACCCCCTGCGTCGCAGGGGGTATCGGGTCGTCGATCGGGCGGCGACGCGCCACCAGCAGCGCGCCGGTCAGACCCAGCAGCCCCGACACGACCGACACGGCGAACATGGCCGGGTGCGGGCTGCCGCCCACCGCCGCGTCGCCCAGCACCACGATCGCGACCGTGCCGGGCAGCACCCCGAGCACGGTGCCCAGCAGGTACGGCAGGAAGCGCACCCCCGACAGCGCCGAGGCGTAGTTCATCACCGCGAACGGCACGGCCGGGATGAGACGCAGGGACACCATGGCGAGCAGCCCGCTCTGGTCGAGCCGACTGCGCACCCAGGCCACTCCACGGCGGTGGGCGTGCCGCTCCGCCATCCGGCCGCCGATCAGCCGGACCAGCCAGAAGGCCAGCACCGCGGCCAGCGTGGTGCCGGCGACGGTGAGCAGCAGTCCCAGCACCGAGCCGAACAGCACGCCAGCGGCCACAGTGAAGACCGTGCGCGGCACCGGAGTGATCGTGATCGCACCCTGGAGCAGCACGAACAACACCGGCGCCCAGAGCCCGGCGCTCTGCACCGTCTGGCGTACATCGGGGACACCGTCGCGCAGAAGGAAGGCGGCGATGCCGGCCACCACCAGCACAGCGGCGCCTGCGGCCACCCTCCTCCAGGTCATACTTCGACCGTACCGACGGAGGCGTCGACAACACGTCGACGGGTGCAGTACGCCACCATCAGGCCACCGCCCCGCCACCGCGCGCTCACCGAACGACCCGCGCCGCAGCGGCGGCTACGGTGGACCATCGTGACCACCGAGCCTCAATCCCCCGCTCTCGACCTCGATCTCGACCCCGACGGGCTCGCCGTGCGCCGCGAGGTGCTCGGGCCCGATCACGTCGACGCGGCACTCGCCCGTGCCGACGACATCACGGGCGAGTTCCAGGAGATGATCACCCGATACGCGTGGGGTCACATCTGGACCCGCCCCGGCCTGGACCGGCGGATGCGCAGCGCGATCACGATCACCGCCCTCGTCGCGCACGGGCACTACGCCGAGCTGGAGCTGCACCTGCGCGCCGCGCTGCGCAACGGCCTCACGCGGGCGGAGATCGTCGAGGTGCTGCTGCAGAGCGCGATCTACTGCGGAGTGCCCGCCGCCAACTCCGCGTTCGCCGTAGCCCGCAGGATCCTGAACGAGGACGCATCCTGAGCCGTCGTCGCAGGGCTGGTGGGTTCCTCGCAGAGGCCGCGGGCCCTGCGAGGACGACAGCGCCTCTGCGACGACGGACCGGGCTACCGCAGGTCGCGTAGGTGTGGGAGGAGGGCGCGCATCGCCCGGCCCCGGTGCGAGGCCGCGTCCTTCTCCTCCGGGCTGAGCTCGGCGCTGGTGCGCTGCTCCCCGTCCGGCACGAAGATCGGGTCGTAGCCGAACCCGCCCGAGCCGCGGGGCCCGCGGACGATCCGGCCGGTCCACTCGCCGTGCACCACGGTCTCCAGGCCGCCCGGCACCACGAGCGCCGCGGCGCAGACGAACGCCGCTCCCCTGCGCTCGTCGGGCACGTCGGTGAGCTGACCCAGCAGCAGCTCCAGGTTGGCCACGTCGTCGCCGTGCCGGCCCGACCAGCGGGCGGAGAGCACGCCCGGCATGCCGTTGAGGGCGTCGACGGCGAGCCCCGAGTCGTCGGCCACGGACGGCAGCCCGGTGGCGTTCGCCGCGTCCCGTGCCTTCGCCAGCGCGTTCTCCGCGAACGTGGCTCCGGTCTCGGGCGCGTCCGGGAACTCCGGGACGTCGGCGAGCCCGACGATCTCGACGGGGCCGTCCGCGAGCATCCGCCGCAGCTCGGCGAGCTTGCCCGTGTTGCGGGTGGCGAGCAGCACCTTCACGGCTGTGTCGGCAGCGTGCCGGGGTAGGGCTCGGCGAGCGCGGCGGCCTGCAGGTCGGACAGCTCCCGGATGCCCGCGAGCGCCGTGTCGAGCATGGCGTCGAGCGTGCTGCGGGTGAACGTGGCGCCTTCACCCGTGCCCTGGACCTCGATGAGCGTGCCGGTGTCGGTGGCGACGACGTTGGTGTCCACCTCGGCGCGCGAGTCCTCCTCGTAGGGCAGGTCCAGCCGGACCCGCCCGTCGACGACCCCCACGCTGACGGCCGCCACGCGGCACGAGAGCGGCTTCGGGTCGGCGAGGCGGCCGTGCGCCCCGAGCCAGGTGACGGCGTCGGCGAGCGCCACGTAGGCACCGGTGATCGCTGCGGTGCGGGTGCCGCCGTCGGCCTGCAGCACGTCGCAGTCCAGGGCGATGGTGTTCTCGCCGAGGGCGGCCAGGTCGATGCATGCGCGCAGCGAGCGGCCGATCAACCGGCTGATCTCGTGCGTGCGGCCGCCGATGCGGCCCTTGACCGACTCACGGTCGCTGCGGGTGTTGGTGGCCGAGGGCAGCATCGCGTACTCGGCGGTGAGCCAGCCCAGGCCGGACCCCTTGCGCCAGCGCGGCACGCCTTCCGTGACGCTCGCGGCGCACAGCACCTTGGTGTCGCCGAACTCGACGAGCACCGAACCCGCCGGGTGCTTCTGGAAGCCGCGGGTGATCGTCACCGGCCGTAGCTGGTCGTCGGCTCGGCCATCCAGCCTGGCCACGTCGCGGGCACTGCCATCCGTTCGTGTCACGCGCGCCAGCTTAGGTCGCCGGGTCGGGAGCCCACGTCCGGCGGGAGGGACGAGGTCAGATCGTGTACGCGGCGTCCGGGGCGACCAGCTCGACGGGCCCGCCGAACGCGGCCTTGGCCTCGGCGAGCAGCTGGTCGCCGTCGAACCACGCCGGGACGTGCGTCACCAGCAGCCGTCCGACGCCGGCGGCCTCGGCGTGCTCGCCCGCCTGCCTGCCTGAGAGGTGTACACCACGCGGCGGCTCCGACCAGGACTCGGTGACGTGCGGCCAGGTGGCCTCGCAGAGCAGCACGTCGGCGCCGCGCGCCAGCTCCACCAACCCGTCGCACGGGCCGGTGTCGCCGCTGTAGACGAGGCTGCGCCCGCCGTGCTCGACCCGGACGGCGTACGCGTCGCAGGGGTGGTCGACGGTCCGGGCGCGCAGCGTCACATCGGCGACCGTGCCGGTTGCGCCGTCGGAGAGCGGGTGGAAGGTGAAGACGTCTGTGAGATCGGTGACGGCCCGCTCGGCTGCCGAGGCCGCGAACGCGGCGGCGAACCGGTCCGGCGCCTCGACCGGGGCGTGCACGGGCAGCGGGCGGGTCGTGGGGTCGAACGGCGGCCGTGGGTGGAAGCGACGGTGCACCGCGAGCGACGCGAAGTCGGCGCAGTGATCGGGGTGCAGGTGGCTGAACACCACCCCGTCGAGCTCCCACGGGTCGAGATGGCGCTGCAGCGCGCCCAGCGTGCCGTTGCCCAGATCCAGCACCAGCCGTGCGTCGCCCGCCTCCACGAGGTAGCCGGACGCCGGCGAGGCCGGACCGGGGCCGCTGCCGGAGCAACCGAGAACGATCAGCCTCATGGGCCGCACGCTAACGCGCGCGTGTGTGCCGCAACCACCACAAGCCGATGAACGGAAGGACCAGCGGCACGAAGCCGTAACCCCGCCCGTACACCGACCACACCGTGTCGTCGGGGAAGTCGGCGGCGTCGAACACGGTGAGCGTGCCGACGACCAGCACTCCGACCAGCTCGAACCCGACGGCGGCCCAGGCCAGTTTGCGGGCGCCGGGCCCACGCCCGTTCAGCCCGATCGTGGCCAGGATGTAGACGACACCGGCCAGCGCGGAGAGCAGGTACGCCAGCGGCGCCTCGTCGAACTTCGTGGCGATCTGCACGAGGGCACGCGCGGTGGCCGACAGGGCGAACACGCCGTACACCGCGATGAGGACCCGGCCAGGGCCGGACGACGTGGCACGGGCGGGCTCAGGCACCTGCGTCCCACAGACCCTGCAACCGCCACACGGCCACCGCGGTGGCGATCGCCCCGACAGCCACGACCGTGCCGCCCCAGCGAGTGGGCTCGGCGGTGGCGAACTGCGTGGCGATCGGGAGCACGCACACGGACACGACGAGGTAGATGAGGAACGTCGTGGTCTCCGGCAGCGTGACGCCGCCGAAGATCCGGACGGCCGCGATCGCGGCCTGCACGAGCAGGAGCGCCTCCACGACGCCCACCGCGCGCTTCGTCCAGACGTCCGGCGGCCGGTTCAGTGCTGTCGTGACCACGCCGTAGACGGCCAGCGCAGCAAGTGCCACGAGAACCACGATCTCCAGCGCCCCGATCACGCTGGGACGGTACCTGAGCGGCCACGACCCGCCCGCTCGGCATGGACCGGCGACGGGTGACGGCGGCGAGGGAACGTCAGCGGGCGAGCGGCGTCTGTTCCGTGGCCGGACCGAGAGCGGCGACCTGCCCGATCTCCGGACCGAGGAAGCGACGGCCGAGCCTGCGGAACGGCTCCGGGTCGCCCGTGGCGAGGAACTCGTGCGGGCCCGGCGCCGGGGCTCCGGGGTCGCGGGCGAGGTCGGCGTCCATGAGCAGGCGCACGAGGTCCTTCGCGGTCTCGTCGGCGCTGGACACCAGCGTGACCTCCGGGCCCAGGACGATCTGCAGCACGGCCGCGAGCAGCGGGTAGTGGGTGCAGCCGAGCACGAGCGTGTCGACGCGGGCGCGCTGGAGCGGTTCGAGGTAGCTCTGGGCGAGACCCAGGATCTGGCGCCCGCTCGTCATGCCGCGCTCGACGAAGTCGACGAAGCGCGGACACGCCACCGCCGTGACCTGCACGTCGCGGGCCGCCTGGAACGCGTCGGTGTACGCCCCTGACGCGATCGTGGCCCGGGTGCCGATCACCCCGATCCGCCCGGTGCGGGTGGCTGCGACAGCCCGCCGGACCGCCGGGCGCAGAACCTCCACGACCGGCATCGGGTAGCGCTCCCTGATGTCCGGGAGGCAGGCCGCCGTGGCCGTGTTGCAGGCGACGACCAGGGCCTTGACCCCGCGCTCCTGCAGCGCGTCACCGACGGCGAGCGCATGCCGGCGCACATCAGCGATCCGCAGCGGGCCGTACGGGCCGTTCGCGGTGTCGCCGACGTAGATGACCCGCTCGGCGGGCAGGAGGTCGATGACCGCCCTCGCGACCGTGAGGCCGCCGACGCCCGAGTCGAAGATTCCGATCGGGGCGTCGATGTCTGAGGGCACGAGCAGGATTCTAGGCGCCGAGGATCGGGGCAGGGCGGGATCGTCGGTCGGCCCGCGCCACGAGCCGCGCGGCCAGCAGCCCGGCCACCGCGCCGAACAGGTGCGCCTGCCAGGAGATGCCTGCCTGACCGGGGAGGATGCCGAACAGGATGCCGCCCCAGATCACGAACAGCGCCACCGCCAGCAGGATCTGGCGGCCGCTGCGGGCGAAGAACCCGCGGGCGAGCAGGAACACCAGCCAGCCGAAGATCAGCCCCGACGCACCGACAGTGGACGTGTTCTCCGGGCCGATGAGCCACACACCGAGCCCGCCGAGCAGCCAGATCATGGCGGTCACGACGACGAACTGCCGGAACCCGCCCGCCATGGCGAGGAACCCGAAGACGAGGAACGGCACGGTGTTGGCCAGCAGGTGGGGCCATCCGGCGTGCAGCAGCGGGGCCCAGATGATGCCGTCCAGCCCGTCGAGCGTGCGCGGCACGATTCCGTCGTCGTCGAGGCGCAGCGCGGTGAGCTGGTCGACGAACTCGGCGAGGTACAGCACGCCGGTGAAGAGCAGCATGAAGAACAACGAACGCACCGGCGCGGGCGGGAGCACCCGCGCGATCGACCGACGGGACGCAGGCGCGGGGACGACCATACGATCGAGGCTACCCGCGCCAGGCAGCGGTTCCGTGCCTCTTCAGCGTTCCTTCAGCGAGTTCAGCCGTGCTCCACAGTTTCACGGCCGGTGCCCGGGCCCGCTGACACCCCGGACGAGCGGCACGTCGGTCCGAACGGGCCGGCCGAGCGCGCCGCTCGTGCGCGGAGGGCAGCTAGGCCCAGAGCTGGCCCTCGATGCCGTTGACCGCGGCGTCGAGTTCGCCCGCGTAGGCGCCTGTGGACAGGTACTTCCAGCCCGCGTCGGCCACGATGATGGCGATGTCGGCGGACTCGCCCGCTCCCGCCGCCTTCTCCGCCACGGCCAGCGCGGCGTGCAGGATGCCGCCCGTGGAGATGCCGGCGAAGATGCCCTCCTGCTCGACGAGCTGGCGCGTGCGGCGCAACGCGTCGCGCGATCCGACGCTGTAGCGCGCCGTGAGCACCTCGGGGTCGTACAGCTCGGGGACGAAACCCTCGTCGAGGTTGCGCAGCCCGTACACCAGCTCGCCGTAACGCGGCTCGGCCGCCACGATCTGGATGTCGGGCTTGTGTTCCCGCAGGTAGCGGCCCGTGCCGACGAGCGTGCCCGTGGTGCCGAGGCCCGCGACGAAATGCGTGATCTCCGGGAGGTCCCGCAGAATCTCGGGGCCGGTGGTGCGGTAGTGGGCGTCGGCGTTGGCCGGGTTGCCGTACTGGTAGAGCATCACCCAGTCGGGATGCTCCACTGCGAGCTCCTTGGCCAGGGCAACAGCCTGGTTGGAACCGCCTGCGGCAGGCGAGGAGATGATCTGCGCGCCGTACATCTCGAGCAACTGCCTACGCTCGACGGAGGTGTTCTCCGGCATCACGCAGATCAGCTCGTAGCCCTTGAGCTTGCACGCCATCGCGAGCGAGATGCCGGTGTTGCCGGACGTGGGCTCCAGCACGGTGCAGCCCGGCTTCAGCAGGCCGTCCGCCTCCGCTTTCTCGATCATGGCGAGAGCGGGGCGGTCCTTGATCGAGCCCGTGGGGTTACGGTCCTCGAGCTTCGCCCAGAGCCGCACGTCCGGCGAGGGCGACAGGTTCGGCAGGCCGACGAGCGGGGTGTTTCCCACCGCGGCGAGCAGCGAGTCGTAGCGGGCCATCCCTGGCCTTCCTTCCCGTCGCCTGGTCTCTCAGCCGCCGGCGACGGCAGGCAGGATCGTGACGGTGGAGTTCTCGCCGACCGGTGCCTCGAGGCCGCCGGCGAACCGGACGTCCTCGTCGTCGACGTAGATGTTGACGAAGCGGTGCAGCGACCCGTTGTTGACCAGGCGCGCAGCGATGCCGCTGTGCCGCGACTCGAGGTCGTCGATCACCTCGCCGACGGTGCTGCCCTTCGCTTCGACGGACTTCTCGCCGCCGGTGTGGGTGCGAAGGATGGTGGGGATGGATACGGACACGGCCATGGCGATGCTCCAGGTCGGGTGGTTCTGAACGGTCGTGGCAGGGTGGGCGTCAGACCGACGCGTCCCTGTCGGGGACGTCGTCCGCGCCGGTGTGCGCGAACATGTAAGACTCCACGACCTCAACCTGTTCCTCGTTGACCACACCGTCCACGATGCGGAACGACCGGAGCTCGTGCCCGGTGTGGTTCGGCTCGGCCTGCTCCCGTGTGGATACGAGCACGTAGTGCGCGTCGGGCTCGGAGGCGAGCGAGATGTCGGTACGCGACGGGTGGGCCTCTGTTGCGGTGTGCGAGTGGTAGATCACCACGGGCACCTCGTCGCGGGCGTCCATGTCACGGTAGAGGCGCAGCAGGTCACCGGAGTCGAACTCGTAGAACGTGGGCGACCGGGCCGCGTTCAGCATCGGGATGAACCGCTCCGGCCGATCGGAGCCCTCGGGCCCGGCGATGACACCGCACGCCTCGTCGGGATGGTCCCGGCGGGCGTGGGCGACGATCTCCGCAACGAGATCGGCTCGGATCACCAACACCCCGACAGCCTACGTCGCGAGGGCGCTTCATCCCACTCCAGCGGGACGGCTCACACCTCGCGGTGGCTCAGCGCACCTGCATCCGGCTCTGCACCAGCGCGTCCTGAACGAACGTGAGCCAGTGGTAGACGCCGATGTGCGTGGCGCGAGGGTCGTCCGGCGGCAGCTCCTCGGGCATGTCCTCGCTCACGTCGAGGGCGGTGCCGAGGGCGAGCCGCACGTCGTTGAGTGAGGCGAGCCAGGCGTCGGCCTGTTCGGGTGTGAGCTCCACCCGGCCGCCCGACTCGGGCAGCGTCTCCAGCAGCACGGCAGCCGCGGAGTCCTTGGCCTCGATCAGCTCCGGTTCGTGCAGGGAGCGCAGGCCTGCGGCGAGGTCGGCGTCCTCGGTGGTGAAGTCGGGTAGCAGCCGGGCGAGGACGCGGTCGGTGGGGCGGGTCGACGGGCCGGTGCGCATGCCGGTGAGGGCCGCCAGCTCGTCGGAAGGGTTGTCGTCGGCCCTCCCGGCGAGGATCTGCCGGACCTCGCCGACGAGGCCGCGCAGCACAGCGGCCTCCTGCGGCTCGAGCGAGGCCACGAGCCGGGCCCGGCCTCCGCGGCCGGAGCGCTTCCAGCCGTTCACGCGCGTTGCATGGTGGCCCACAGGCCGGCGGCGTGCAGCTTCGCGACGTCGGCCTCGATCTTGTCCTTGTCGCCTGCCGACACCGCCGCCTTGCCCTTGTGGTGAACGTCGAGCATCAGCGCGGTGGCCTTCGGCTCCGGGTAGCCGAAGAGCTTCTGCAGCACGTAGGTGACGTAGGACATGAGGTTGACTGGGTCGTTCCACACGATCGCCTGCCAGGGCGTGTCCAGCACCGTGTCCTCGGCAAGGTCCGGATCCACCTGGCGCGTGGGTGTGGGTAGCGGCGCGGCCATGCGGTCCATGGTGACACCTCGGCCATGGACGCCGCGAGGCAACATAGGCTCCACCGCATGACTGAGCGGGCAAGGGCGATGAGCGGCAGTCCGTCGTCGGCCGGGGTCAGTACGGCGCTGCTCACCGACCGGTACGAGCTGACGATGGTGGCCGCCGCGCTCGCCGACGGCACCGCCAAACGCCACTGCGTATTCGAGGTGTTCGCCCGCCGGCTCCCGGAGGGCCGCCGCTACGGAGTCGTGGCCGGCACGGGCCGGTTGCTGGAGTCGATCGAGCGGTTCCGGTTCGGCGAGCAGGAGCTGCGGACGCTCGCCGACGTCGTCGATCGCGAGACGCTCGACTGGCTGGCGGACTACCGCTTCTCCGGCGACGTGGACGGCTATCCGGAGGGCGAGCTCTACTTCCCCGGCTCGCCCATCCTCACGGTGAGCGGCGCGTTCGCCGACACGGTGGTGCTGGAGACGCTTGCCCTGTCGGTCCTCAACTACGACAGCGCGGTCGCCTCGGCCGCCTCCCGGATGGTCACGGCCGCGGCGGGCCGGCCGATCATCGAGATGGGCTCGCGGCGCACGCACGAGGCTGCAGCGGTCGCCGCCGCCCGCGCCACCTACCTTGCCGGGTTCGCCGCCACGTCGAACCTGGAGGCCGAGCGCCGCCACGGCATCCCCACCGCAGGCACCGCCGCCCACGCCTTCGTGCTCCTGCACGACGACGAACTGGGCGCGTTCAAGAGCCAGGTGGCGACCCTCGGGGCGGACACCACCCTGCTCGTCGACACCTATGACATCCGCCGGGGCATCGAGCTGGCGATCGAGGCGGCTGGCCCCGGGCTCGGCGCCGTGCGCATCGACTCCGGCGACCTCGGCGAGCTGGCCCGGCAGGCCCGCGACCAGCTCGACGCCCTCGGCGCGAAAAACACCAGGATCGTGCTGTCCGGCGACCTCGACGAGTACGCGATCGCCTCCCTGCGCGCCGAGCCCGTCGACTCCTACGGCGTCGGCACGTCGGTGGTCACCGGGTCCGGCGCGCCCACCGCGGGCCTGGTCTACAAACTGGTGGAGGTCGACGACAAGCCGGTCGCCAAGCGCAGCGCGGCCAAGGAGTCCCGCGGCGGGCGGAAGTCGACGCTGCGGCGCTACAAGCCGACGGGCACGGCCATCGAGGAGGTCGTCCACCCCGTGGCCAGCCCGCCGAAGATGGGTCCGCACGACCGCGTGGTGCCGATCCCGCTGATGCGCGGTGGCGAGCAGGTGGCGGGCCTGTCCACGCTGGAGGAGTCGCGCGAGCACCTGCGCGCCGCGCTCGTGTCCGTACCGTGGGAGGGGCTCAAGCTCTCGCGTGGCGAGCCCGCCATCGCCACCGTGTTCGAGGACGGCAACCGTTGACTCGTGCTCTGATCGTCGTGGACGTCCAGAACGACTTCTGCGAGGGCGGCTCGCTCGGCGTCGACGGTGGCGCGGCGGTGGCGGCCGCGATCTCGGCCGCCCTGCAGGCCGCGGAGCAGGGGCGCCACTGGGATCACGTGGTGGCCAGCCGTGACCACCATGCCGACCCGGGCGCCCATTTCTCCGACGCCCCCGACTTCGTCGACACGTGGCCGCCGCACTGCCGGACCGGCAGTCCGGGCGCGTCCTTCCACCCGGAGCTCGACGTCGCGCGGATCGAGGCGGTGTTCGACAAGGGCCTGCACGAGGCCGCGTACTCCGGATTCGAAGGCGTCGAGCCGGGTGGCACGAGCCTGGGCGCCTGGCTGCGCGCCCACGACGTCGACACAGTGGACGTGGTGGGCATCGCCACCGACCACTGTGTGCGCGCCACCGCACTGGACGCCGCCGCGGCGGGCTTCACCACCACGGTGCTGCTGAACCTGTGCGCAGGAGTAGCCCCGGAAACGACAGCGAAAGCGCTGGAGCAAATGCGAACAGCAGGGATAAAGCTGGTGCACTAGGGCCGAAGATGTCGTGGAGCCGTAGTGCTGTCGGTGGTGGCTGATGGACAGCACTACGGCTCCGGAGTCGGGTCTCAGACCGAACGCATGCGGAACGGTTCCAGGCGTGCGGCCAGGTCGCCCGGGTCTCCGTCCTCCTCCGGGAGGTGGTGGGCGCCCACCGCCTCGGCGAGCCCGATGCAGTGCGGCCCGTCGAACAGGCCGCACGCGTAGCGCACCGAGGCGTCGTCGAGGTCGAGCACGCCGACGCGGAGCTGGTAGATCCCGGGGTAGCGCACCTCGTCGAGGTAGTCCACGCGCAGCGAGCTCGGCGAGAGGCCGTCGAGCGGGCCGCCCGTGGGGTAGCCGAGCACGTCGAGGTGCAGCTCGGCGAGGCCGTCGAGGTACCAGCCCGCCAGCGCCACGTTGTTGACGTGCCGGTTCGGGTCGAGGTCGCCGAAGCGGGTGCGGACGTCCAGCCGGAACGGGTACGCCTCGCGCACGGTGCGGGCCGGACCGCGCTGCAGGCGGGTGGGTTCGGGGGCGTCCATGCGCAGGGTCTTCAGCGCGTCGCGCACAGGCTCGGGCAGCGGCGCCGGTCCCCCGGTCGTCGCGTGCACGCTGACCGACTCGCCCGTGGCCACGCACTCGTCACCGGCGTAGACGCCGTAGGTGTAGGCGAAGGAGGAGGTGCCGATGTGGCTGACTCCGATACCGATGCGGTACTGCCCGGCCTCGATTCGCGCCCCGACGGCGCTGCGGGCAGCCACCTGAAGGGGGGCCAGCACGTCGACCCGGACCGAAGCCAGCAGCAGCCGCATCCGCCCGACCAGGGCGGCACCGAAGACGTCCCGTTCGACGGCGATGCGCGCGTCTTCGAACCACCGCACGAGCGCGTCGCGCCCGATGCGCCGGCTCGGGTCCAGATCGCTGTACCGGGCGGCGTGCTCGATCAGCACCGGGTAGTCCGTCGGGCGGAGCATGAGCTGGGTGTGCGTCACTCTGCTCATGATGGCGGCACCCGGCCGCGACCCGTGGGCCACCCCGCCCGGGATCACGTGTGAGCCTCGCAACGCAGGTCGGGGGCCGGATCGGCGGTTCTGCCCCGGGTCAGCAGGGGCTGGGGGTAGCCTCCCGGAGTGCCCACCACGACCGAGCTGCCCGGCGTGGCGGAGCTTCTGGAGGCGGCTGTCACAGCGGTCGGCGGCCGGCGCCGCGAGGGCCAGGACGCCATGGCCCAGGCAGTGCGCAGAGCGATCGCCACCGGCGAGCACGTGGCCGTGCAGGCCGGCACCGGCACGGGCAAGTCGCTGGCCTACCTGGTGCCCGCCATCCACCACGCCGTCGCGAAGGGCGCCACGGTCGTGGTGTCCACCGCCACCATCGCGTTGCAGCGCCAGCTGGTCGACCGCGACCTCCCGCGCGTCGCCAAGGCCCTCAAGCCGCTCCTCGGCCGGGCGCCCACGTTCGCGATCCTCAAGGGCCGTCGCAACTACCTGTGCCTCAACAAGCTCCACGGCGGTGACGAGCAGGACCCTGCCGACGAGCTGTTCGACCCCTTCGCGATCTCGGCGATGGGTCGCCAGATCAAGCGCCTGCACGAGTGGGCCGACACCACCGACAAGGGCGACCGCGACGAGCTGGTGCCGGGCGTGCCCGACTCCACGTGGCGGCAGGTCTCGGTCACCGCACGCGAGTGCATCGGGGCGGCGAAGTGCCCCGTCGGCGACGACTGCTTCGCGGAGCGGGCCCGCGCCGAGGCCGGCCACGCCGACATCGTCGTCACCAACCACGCGCTGCTGGCGATCGACGCGCTGGAGGGCCGCCCGGTGCTGCCCGAGCACGACGTCGTGGTGGTCGACGAGGCGCACGAGCTGGTCGACCGGGTCACCGGGGTGGCCACGGCAGAGCTGGCCTCTGGCGTGGTCGGCATCGCGGCCCGCCGGGTGGGCAAGCTGGTCGACCAGGCGGTCGCCGACCGGCTCGCCGAGGCAGGTGAAGGCCTCGCGATGGTGCTGGAGGACCTTCCGCCCGCACGGTGGGACAGCCTGCCGCAGGCCGCCGTGGGTGCCCTGTCGGCGGTCCGCGACGCCGCCGCGGCCTGCAAGCAGTCACTCGGGTCCGAACGGCGTGAGGACCCCGAGGCCGCCACCGGCCGGAAGGTCGCGCAGGCGGCGCTCGACGAGCTGGCCGACACCGCTGTCCGCCTGCTCACCGCGTTCGAGGAGCCCGATCCGGCGAAGCGGCGCGACGTCGTCTGGCTCGGTGAGCAGGGGCCCGACGGCGCCCGGCACAAGGTGCTGCGCATCGCGCCGCTGTGGGTGGGCGGGCTGCTGCGAGAGCGGCTGTTCGGGCGGTCCACGGTGGTGCTGACGTCGGCAACGCTGGCGCTGGGCGGCAACTTCGACGCCCTCGCCCGCCAGTGGGGCCTGCCGCCGGAGAAGGCGGCCGACACCGGCGGCGAGAACGACCCGATCCCCGATCCCGACGCGCCGAAGTGGTCGGGCCTCGACGTCGGCTCGCCCTTCGCCCACGGCCGCAGCGGCATCCTCTACGTCGCGAAGCGGCTACCCCCACCGGGCCGCGACGGACTGCCGCCTGCCTACCTCGACGAGATCGCCGGTCTGGTGGAGGCGGCGGGTGGGCGCACCCTGGGGCTGTTCTCGTCGATGCGCGCGGCCAAGCAGGCCACCGAGGCGCTGCGCGGCAGGCTCGACACACCGCTGCTGTGCCAGGGCGACGACTCCACGATGCAGCTGGTGAAGAAGTTCGCCGAGGACGAGCCCACCTCGCTCTTCGGCACGCTCTCGCTCTGGCAGGGCGTCGATGTGCCGGGGCCGTCGCTCTCGTGCGTGATCATCGACCGCATTCCCTTCCCGCGCCCTGACGACCCGCTGGTCGCGGCGAGGCAGCGCGCCACCGACGCCCGCGGGGGCAACGGCTTCCTCACGGTGTCGGCCACCCACGCGGCTCTTCTGCTCGCCCAGGGCGCCGGACGGCTGCTGCGCGGCATGGACGATCGCGGCGTCGTCGCGATCCTCGATCCTCGTCTGGCCACGGCCCGCTACGGCGGATTCCTGCGTGCGTCGCTGCCGCCGTTCTGGCCCACCGACGACCGGGAGAAGGTGCACGGCGCGCTGCGGCGGCTGCGCGGAGCGTGACGACGAGCCGGGCTCAGCTCGGTGGCGTGGCGATGCAGGTGATCGTGCCCGGCGCCACCTCGGTGAAGCCGGCGTCCCGCACGGCCACTCCCTCGCCGCCCTTCACGCCGTCGCACAGCTGCGCCCAGTGATCGCCGCGGGCCTCGCGCACGGCGAACGACGGCACGGCCGTGAGGCCCTGGGCGGCGGCGTAGAGCATCGAGGCGTGCCCGACCTGCGCGGCCGCCTTGCCCACGGTCATCTCCAGGTCGGCGTTCACCCAGATCACCGGCACCCCGGGCGGGGGCGGACCGGGTTCGTCGGACGGCAGCTCGGTACCGCCGATCTGCAGGCGGGACACCACCTTCGGCACGTCGTCGACCGGCCCGGGCAGCAGCGCCCGCGCCTCGGCCGGACCGTCGGGCGAGTCGACCACGCACGTGACGCCGGGAAGCTCCTGCACCGCCGCCCAGTGCGCGCCGCGGGCCCGCCGGGCGATCTTGCGGATGCGGCCGGCCACCCACGTGGCGACGGCGTCGTGCCACTCCCCTCCGGGCTCGGCACGCGGGTCGAGACAGACGGCGAGTGCCGCGTCGGCCGCAGCCTCCAGCACCGGGGTGCGCGGGGCGGGCGGCCGGTCCAGCCGGAGGACGACCGGCATGGCCCGCACCACGCCGTCCGGCTCCGGCGGGATGCCGGTGTCGCGCCGCACGTATCGCGCGGCGAGCGGCTCCAGCACGCTGGTCATGTCATGAGGGGCGGGGCTGGTCACGCGATCGGCACCCGACGCAGCACGCCCTCGGCGGCGTCCGCGTGCTCCACCTCGTCGCGGGTGATGCCGAGGACGAACAGCACCACGTCCAGGTAGGGATGGGAGAGCGCGGCGTCCGCCACCTCGCGCAGCGCGGGCTTGGCGTTGAACGCGATGCCGAGCCCCGCGGTGGACAGCATGTCGATGTCGTTGGCTCCGTCACCGACGGCGACGCACTGCTCCAGCGGGATGCCGAACGTCTCGGCGAACCGGCGCAGGGCCACCGCCTTCGCCGGCCGGTCGACGATCTCGCCGAGCACACGCCCGGTCAGCTTGCCGTCGACGATCTCCAGCTCGTTGGCGGCGCAGAAGTCGAGCCCGAGCTCGTCCACCAGACCGCTGATCACGCGGGTGAAGCCGCCCGACACGACGCCGCAGCGGAACCCGAGACGCTTGAGCGTGCGGATCGTGGTGCGCGCGCCGGGTGTGAGCTCCAGCTTCGCGGCGACCTCGGCGAGCACCGACTCCGGCAGCCCTTCGAGCACCGCAACGCGCCGCTGCAGCGACTCGGCGAAGTCCAGCTCGCCGCGCATGGCCGCCTCGGTGACCGCTCGGACCTCCTGCTCGGCGCCCGCCCGGGCCGCGAGCATCTCGATCACCTCGCCCTGCACGAGCGTGGAGTCGACGTCGAACACGATCAGCCGTTTGCTGCGGCGGCTGAACCCGGCCCGCTCGACGGCGACGTCAACGCCTGCGGTGCGGGCCACCTCCACGAGCCGCGCGCGCAGCGTGCCGGGCGGATGGGCCTCGCTGCCACCGGCCGGATCCGGGGAGACCATCAGCTCGAGCCCGGTGACGGGGTAGTCGGCCACCCGGCGGATGGAGTCGATGTTGGCTCCCACACCGGCGAGCGCCTGCGCGATCGCCCCGAACGCGCGTGCCGTGATCGGGCTCCCGATCACCAGCACGACGTGTGTGGCGCGCTGCCGCACCGACCGATCGTCGGGCACCTCGAGCGAGGTCTGCACGTTCATCGAGATGCTCGCCATGGCCTGCTCTACGGCCTCCTGGAGGCCTTCGGGGTCGTGGTGGGCGGCTACCAGCGCGCCCAGCGTGAGCTGACCGCGGATCACCACCTGCTCGACGTCGAGCAGGTCCACCCCGTGCCGGATGAGCGCGGCGAACAGCACCGAGCTCACGCCGGGCCGGTCCGGGCCGGTGACCGTGATGAGGACGGTGGTGTCTGTCATTCCGTGAAGCGTAGGAGATCGGTCACCGTGACCGCGGATCGCCGTTCGGTTGCGACTCCGGCGCTGTGTGCTGGGCCGCCACCTCGTACGGCGACGGCCTGCCGCCGGAGTGCGCCTCCTCACGGAAGCGCTCCACCAGGTGCGGGTAGTGCAGCTCGAACGCCGGACGCTCCGAACGGATCCGCGGCAGCTCGGTGAAGTTGTGCCGCGGCGGCGGGCAGCTCGTGGCCCACTCCAGCGAGTTGGCGAAGCCCCACGGGTCGTCCACCGTGACGATCCGCCCGTAGCGGTAGCTGCGGAAGACGTTCCAGATGAACGGAAGCGTGGAGGCACCCAGCACGAACGCCCCGATCGACGAGACCATGTTGAGTGTGGTGAACCCGTCGGTGGGCAGGTAGTCGGCGTAGCGGCGGGGCATGCCCTCGGCGCCCAGCCAGTGCTGCACCAGGAACGTCAGGTGGAACCCGACGAACGTGAGCCAGAAGTGCACCTTGCCGAGGGTGTCGTCCATCATCCGGCCGGTCATCTTCGGGAACCAGAAGTAGATGCCGGCGTAGGTGGCGAACACGATCGTGCCGAACAGCACGTAGTGGAAGTGCGCCACCACGAAGTAGGTGTCCGAGACGTTGAAGTCCAGTGGCGGGGACGCCAGCAGGATGCCGGTGAGGCCGCCGAAGAGGAACGTGACCAGGAAGCCGAGCGCGAACAGCATCGGCGTCTCGAAGGTCAGGTGGCCCTTCCAGAGCGTCCCGATCCAGTTCACGAACTTGATGCCGGTGGGGATCGCGATCAGGAAGGTGGTGAAGGAGAAGAAGGCCAGCAGCACTGCCCCGGTGGCGTACATGTGGTGCGCCCACACGGCGCCGGACAGCGCACCGATGGAGATCGTCGCGTAGATCAGGCCCTTGTAGCCGAAGACCGGCTTGCGCGCGAACACCGGGAAGATCTCGGACACGATGCCGAAGAACGGCAGCGCCACGATGTAGACCTCGGGGTGGCCGAAGAACCAGAACAGGTGCTGCCAGAGGATCGCGCCGCCGTTGGCGGGGTCGAACACGTGCGCCCCGAGCTGCCGGTCGGCCAGCAGGCCGAGCAGCGCCGCGGTCAGCACCGGGAACGCGATGAGGATCAGGATCGCGGTGACGAAGATGTTCCAGGTGAAGATCGGCATCCGGAACATCGTCATGCCGGGCGCGCGCATGCAGATGATCGTGGTGATGAAGTTGACGCCACCGAGGATCGTGCCCAGACCGGACAACGCCAGTCCGACGATCCACAGGTCCGCACCCGCTCCGGGCGTGTGCACCGCGTCGGACAGCGGCGTGTAGGCGAACCAGCCGAAGTCGGCCGCGCCGCCGGGGGTGAGAAAACCGGACAGTACGGTCAGCCCACCGAAAAGGAACAACCAGTACGAGAAAGCATTGAGCCGCGGAAATGCGACGTCGGGGGCACCGATCTGCAGCGGCACGATGTAGTTGGCGAAGCCGAACAGGATCGGCGTCGCGTACAACAACAGCATGATCGTGCCGTGCATGGTGAACAGCTGGTTGTACTGCTCGTTCGACAGGAACTGCAGTCCCGGTTCGGCCAGCTCCGCACGCATCAGCAGCGCCATCGCGCCGCCGGCCAGGAAGAACCCGAACGACGTCACCAGGTAGAGGATGGCGATGTCCTTGGGATCCGTGGTGTGGAGCATCTTGACCAGCACGGATCCCTTGGCCGACCGCCGGGCCGGATAGGGGCGCGCGGTGATCGGCCTGGGGGCGACGGCTGTCACTGAGCCTCCTGAAACTGCCTTGCCGATTGCATTTGGCCTTGTCGAACTGATGGGTGATCGGTGCTACGAACCCAGCGTGGATCGTAGCTCTACCCGTCGTCGAAGGCTTGCCCCGGCCCCGGTATCCCGGCGTGACACATCGCCCGAGAAACAGGCGTAAAGCGACATAACTATCGCAATGGGCTGAAAAGTTCCTCGAACAAGTCGGGGGTCGCCGCCGGGCTCGGCAACGGGTCGACGACGTAGAACTCGACACCCATCCCCATGGCGAACAGCGGGTCCGGCATCGCGAGGAGGAAGTGGTCGGGAGCGATCTGGCTCGCGTGAGCCCGCATCGAGGCCTTCTTCTGCTCCACGAAGTCCACGGCATCGACGCGGTGGGTGATCTCGCTCTCGGGCTTGCCGAACGTCGGCTCGTCGAGCGCGGGGAGCTCCCAGCCCTCGGGCAGCTGCCCGGACTTCGCCATCCCGCGGATGCCCCGCGTCATCCAGTCGCGGTTGACGGTGCTCTGTGCCACCACGGGCACGGCCGACAGCTCCGCGGCGCGGCGGCCCACGCGGTGCACCTGGATGTGGTCGGGGTGCCCGTAACCGCCGTTGTCGTCGTAGATCGTGAGGACGTCGGGCTCCTCCTCGTCGAGGATCACCGAGAGGAGCCGGGCGGCGTGGTCGACGTCGGCCCGCCAAAAGCAGAACGGGGCGTCGTTGCTCGGCTCGCCCATCATCCCGGAGTCGATGTAGGGGAGGAACTCCACGCGCTTCGCCCCGATCACGGCGGCCGAGTCGTAGCACTCCGCCGAACGGCGCACGGCGAGCTGCTCACCGTCGGCGAGGACGCCGGGCACGGGTTCGCCCAGCTCGCCACGGGTCGCGAAGACGAGAACAACGCGGTGACCTGCGGCAGCGGCGCGGGCGAGAGTGCCCGCCGAGCCGATCGACTCGTCGTCGGGATGTGCGTGAAAGGAGACAATTGTGCCCACCGCGCGAGACTATCTCCGCCGCGAGATCCGGCTCCCGGCCCTGCGCAGGGCGAACAGCCGGATCTCGGGGCGATCAGGTGAGGATCCGCGTCAGTGCCGGGCCGACGTCCGCGAGCCGGCGCACGGTCTGTGCCCGCCCGCCCGCTCGCGCGGCCAGTGCGGACGCCGCGGCCTCGGCCTCCGCGCCGCCCAGCGGCACCAGCACGTGCAGCCGGTCGATCCCGGCGAGTGCCTCCGCGGGCTCGTCGCCCGCGGTGTGCTGACAGTCCGAGAGCAGCACGACCAGCCGTTCGTCGGCCACCGCTCCGGCGAGCTGGCGCGATGCCTCCCGCAGCCCGGCCGCCAGGTCCGTGAGGCCGTGGCCGCGCAGAGCGACGAGGTCGGAGAGCAGCTCCTCGGGCGGACGGCGCACGCCCTGCGCCTGCAGCACCCGCACGCCGGCACCGAACGCGATCACCGCGGGCTCCAGCTTCCCGTCGGCCGCGACGACGACTCCCGCCGCGGCCACCGCCGCCAGCGCGACGGCGAGACCCTGCATGGATCCGGAGATGTCGACGACCAGGCACACGGCCCGCCGGTGTGCGGTCCAGGTGCGGGTGACGATGTCGTCGGTCTCCGGCCTGCGCGACGGACCGGGCGACCAGCCGTCGAGCGTGCGATCGAGGTCGAGATCGCCGTCCATGCCCCGCGCGGGCCCGAGCCGTCGCGTGCCCCGGGCACGCGCCGGTCCGACCCGGCCGAGCTGGATGAACACTCGGCCGGCCAGCCGCCGCGCCGCGGCACGCAACTGCGCGTCGGTGGCCACGGCGAGATCGGCCAGCAGTGCGGCAGCGGCCTCGGGTGACTCGGCGAGCGCCCGGTCGAACGCCTCGGCGTCCAGGGAACCGAGCTCGGGAGAGACCTCGGCGAACTGCTCGTGACGCGCGCCGAGCTCGCCGCGTCCGAGGGTGCGCTCCCCCCGGTTGCGGTGCGGACGCTCGCGGGATCGGCCCGCCGCTCCCGGCGGCGGGCCGTCAGCTTTTCCCGGGCTGCCGGATTCCGGCTCGTCACCGGGCTGCGGCGGTGCTGCGGCGTCCTCCGGCCAGAGCCGGTCGAGCAGCTCGTCGATCACCGACTCCGCGGTGCGGTCGACGCCGTCGGCCACCCGGATCCGCCCGGACAGCGCGGCGTAGGCGGCGTCGCGCGCGGTCTCCCGGGCGAGCGTTGCCTCGCCGCGCAGCTCCGTCAGCCCGGTGAGCACGAGCGCGAGGTCGATCGCCCCGCGCACCGACGAACCCATCCGCACGTCCCGGTGGGTGCGGGTGGCCCGGGTGAGCGACACGGCGAAGTCGGTGACCCAGCCCGTCACGCCGCTGACCGAGGCGGTGATCGCCTGCTCGCCTGCCTCGTCCTGGTAGCCGAGCACCACCCGGCACATCCGGTCGGCGATCGCCTGGCTGACGCGCGCGGTGCCGACCGCGTCGAACGGGTTCATCGCGGCGATGAGCCGGAACCGCGGACCGGCGCGCACGGTGCCCAGCCGCGGCACCGCGATCTCGCCCTCCGTGAGCACGGTGATGAGGACGTTGAGCGTCTCCTCGGGAACCCGGTTGAGCTCCTCGAGATAGAGCAGCGCTCCCCCACGCATCGCGGTGAGCAGCGGCCCGTCGACGAAGCTCGCGGGCAGGTACCCCTCGGCCAGCACCTGCGACGGGTCGAACGCGCCGATCAGCCGGGCCGGGGTGAGCTCGGCGTTCCCCTCGACGAAGACGACCTGCTGCACCGCGTCGCGGGCGATCGAACGCAGCAGTGTGGACTTCCCCGTGCCGGGCGGACCCTCGATGACGACGTGCCGGCCGGTGGCGAGCGCGACCGTCAGCACCTCCCGCTCCCGGCGTAGCCCGACGACGGGGATGGGCGAGGAGGTCTGTGACGGTGGAGCGGTCACGGGCGTCACGGGTGGCACCACCTTCGGAAGCGGCCGCGCCGGGCCCGCTGAGCACGGGCCCGGCGCGTCACGGGTATGGCGGACTGTGTCTCCGGTGCGGTCAGTAGACGATCACGCCCCGGACGTTCACCCCGTTGACCAGGTCGTCGTAACCCTTGTTGACGTCGTCGAGGGTGTAGGTGTTGGTGATCAGCTCGTCGAGCTTGATCTGCCCGGCCTGGTACATGTCCACCAGCCGCGGGATGTCCTTGAACGGGTCGCCCGAGCCGAACAGCGAGCCCTGGATCCGCTTCTCGAACAAGGTGAGCAGCGCGCCCGGGATCTCGATCGTGTTCTTGGTCGGGTCGGCCAGGCCGGTGACGACGACCGTGCCGCCCTTGCGGATGGCGTGGAAGGCGTTGGTGGTGACCTCGGTGTCGACCACCCCGACCGTGACGATCGCCTTGTCGGCGCCGACGCCGCGGGTGAGCTCCTGGATCAGTGCGTGGGCCTCCGCGGCGGTGGCGCAGGAGTGCGTTGCGCCGAGCCGCTCGGCCATCTCGCGCTTGTTGGACAGCGGGTCGATGGCCACGACGTTGGTGGCGCCGGCGAGCGCCGCACCCTGCACGGCGTTGATGCCGATGCCGCCGACGCCGTAGATCGCGATGGTGTCACCGGCCTGGGTCTGCGCGGCGTGTACGGCCGAGCCGAAGCCGGTGGGGACACCGCAGCCGATCAGAACGGCCTTGTCGAGCGGGACGTCGTCGGCGACCTTGACGCAGGAGCCCTGCGAGATCACGGCGCGCTCGGAGAACGTGCCGAGCATGCACATGCCGCCGATGTCCTCTCCGGAGTCGGAGTGGAAGCGGTAGGTGCCGTCCGGCAGGTTCCCGTCGAGGATCGAGGCGCCCATGTCGCAGAGGTTGGTCATCCCCGCCGCACAGAACCGGCATGCGCCGCACACCGGCAGGAACGAGCAGATGACGTGGTCGCCGGGCTTGAGCCGGGTGACGCCCTCCCCGACCTCCTCGATGATCCCGGCACCCTCGTGGCCTCCGACGATCGGGAAGCGGGGCACGATGTCGCCGTGCCGGAGGTGCTCGTCGGAGTGGCATAGCCCGGCGGCGACGTACTTGATCAGCACCTCGCCTGCCTTGGGCGGGTCGAGGGTGAGCTCCTCGATCTCGAACGGTTTGCCCACCCCGCGCAGCACCGCGGCCTTGGTCTTCATCGACCCTCCAGACATCAGCCTTCGTTGGCTGAACGTGTGACGTGAGTGTCTCCGGCAGGCCCCCCGGACGCCGACACCTGCCCCATCGCCCGGGTGTGCCTCGTCACCATTCGTATCAGCACGGGCATGCCAGCGGAAGGCCGCGGGACCCGAAGATCAGGGCCGTTCAGGCGACACAGAGGGGACGATTTGATCTTCTACTGATCTGTAGCGGCGCAAGATGAAGCTGTAGTGTCTGGCCACCCGAACCGGCATGGGAGAGAGCGCCGTCATGACCGAACTCTTGAACGCCGCGGAGTACCTCACGGAACGCCGCGTCGCCGCGGGCGACGGCGACCGTGTGGCGATCATCCATCCGGGCGGGAGCCTCACCTACGGGGAGCTCGTCGGCGAGGTACGCCGGGTCGCCGCCGGGCTCGTCGCGATCGGCGTGCGCCCCGAGGAGCGGGTGCTGATGTGCATGGCGGACGACGTCGAGCTCGCCACGGCGATCCTCGCCACCATGTACATCGGAGCAGTGGCCGTGCCGTCCTCGACGATGCTCACCGGTGGCGAGCTGCACAAGCTGGTGACCGACTCGCGCGCCCGCGTGCTGCTCGGCGACACGCGGTTCGCCGACGCCGTGACCACCGCTGCGACGGACGCCCCCGACCTGCGCCACGTCGTGCTCACCGCGGACGCCGTGCCGCAGGTCAGCGGCCCGGACACACTCACATGGCAGGCCCTGCTCGACGGTGGGCGCGACGTCGAGATCGGTGCCGCCTACCGCACCTGGGACGAGTCGCCCGCGCTGTGGCTCTACACGTCGGGCACCACGGGCACCCCGAAGGGCGCCATGCACCGGCACGCCGACATCCGCTACGTCTGCGAGACCTACGCGGATCAGGTGCTCGCCGTGGGACCGGACGACGTCTGCCTGTCGGTGGCCAAGCTCTTCTTCGCCTATGGCATCGGCAATTCACTGTTCTTCCCACTGGCAGTGGGCGCGACCACGGTGCTGGAGCCGTCTCGGCCGAACCCGGCGCTGTACGCCGACCGCGTGGCCGAGCACGGCGTCACGCTGTTCTTCGGCGGTCCGAGCTTCTGGGGCCCGCTGATGGCCGCGGACCTCCCGCGGGAGAAGTTCGCGACCGTCCGCAACGGAGTCTCGGCGGGCGAGACGCTTCCCGCCCGGATGTTCCACAGCGTCCGCGATCAGTACGGCTTCGAGATCCTCGACGGCATCGGCTCCACCGAGGCGCTGCACATCTTCATCTCCAACGTCGCAGGCAAGGTCGTTCCCGGCAGCTCCGGATTCCCCGTCCCCGGGTACCGGGTGGAGCTGCGCCGCACCGACGGCAGCGTGATCGAGGGGGCGGGCGAGTCCGGGATGCTCTACATCGCGGGCGACTCGATCTGCACGGGCTACTGGTGCCGCACCGAGGTGAACCGGGCGGTGTTCCAGGGCGAGTGGATGCGTACGGGCGACCAGTACGTGCGCGGCGAGGACGGGAGCTACACCTGCCTCGGCCGGGCCGACGACGTGCTCAAGGTCGGTGGGATCTGGGTGAGCCCCACCGAGGTGGAGACGAGGCTGCTGGAGCACCCGGCGTTGGCCGAGGCCGTGGTCGTCGGCGTGCCGGATGCGGACGGGCTCGACAAGCCGGTGGCCTACGTCGTGCCGCGGCCGGGCATGGCGGTGGACCAGGACGAGATCATCGCGTTCTGCCGGGCCGGGCTCGCGTCGTTCAAGCGGCCCCGGCTCGTCGTCGAGGTGGACGAGCTGCCCAGGACGGCCACGGGCAAGATCCAGCGCTTCCGCCTGCGCGCCCTCGCCACCGCCACCGAGGCACCGGTGCCCACCACGGCAGCGGACGTCGCGGAGGTGCAGTCATGACGGAGGTGCGGCCGTGAGGTGGGTCCGGGAGACGCCCGCGCACTGGGACGCCGACAAGCAGCGCGTGCTCGGCGACCTGGCCCCGGAGCTGTTCGGCTTCGGCAGTCCCGGCGTCGGCGACGTCCTCGCCGACGAATGGTGGCGAGTGGAGGACGGCGACCAGGTCCTCGGCTACGGCCGGCTCGACGACACCTGGGGTGACGCGGAGATCCTCGTGCTCGTGGATCCGCGGCGGCGCCGGTCCGGAGTCGGCGCGTTCATCCTCGCGCGGCTGGAGGAGGAGGCCGCGGCCCGCCATCTGAACTACATCTACAACGTCGTGCCGGACCGTCATCCCGATCCCGAGAAGGTCACCGGCTTCCTCGCCGCGCACGGCTTCACCCCCAACGCCGTGGGCGAGCTGCGCAAGAAGGTGCCGACCGAGGGGGCCTGACACCCCGGCCCCTTCCATCGGACGCGAGGGCCGTTCAAACCGGATCTATCGGACCGGAGTGCCGATCGTCTGGTCGCCGGGACTGCAAATTCCTGCAAGGGATTGTGCCCCCGGATGCAGCCTGCCTATCTTCGGGCCCCAGCAGGCGGGTCCGCGGCTGCGATCAGACAAGGAGGTCTGACGATGTCCGGTCGAAGGTTCCTGGCGTTGGCGGGTGTGCTCGGGGTGGCGGTGACCATCGCGGCGTGCGGGGGCGGGTCGAGCAGCGGCGGCGGTGACCACGCCGGGCAGACGCTGCAGGTCTACCTCAGCAGGCAGGCGTCCTATCCCGACCAGCAGCAGCAGTGGATGCAGCACATCAAGGACGAGTTCCAGAAGAAGACCGGCGCGACCGTCGAGTTCGAGACCTACAGCTCCGCCACCGAGGAACAGCAGAAGATCCAGACCTCGGTGGTCTCGGGCCAGGGCCCGGACATCTACGAGATCGGCACGACATTCACCCCCACCGCCTACTCCAGCGGCGCGTTCCTGAAGTTCGGCGACGAGCAGTGGGACGCCGTCGGGGGCCGGGACCGGTTCGTTCCCTCCACGCTGGCGATGTCCGGCCCCGACGAGGCGGACCAGATCGCGGTGCCGTTCTCGTCGATCCCGTTCGTGCTCGTCTACAACACCCAGATGTTCGCCGCCGCGGGCATCGACGGGCCACCGTCCACATGGGACGAGCTGGTGGCGGACGCGAAGAAGCTGACCCAGGGCGACACGTACGGCCTCGCGATGGACTACAAGGACAACTTCTCGCCCTGGAAGTACGTCTGGATGTTCGCCCAGCAGTACGGCAACCCGCTGGTGGAGGGCACGACCGCCCGGATCGACGACCCCACGGTCGCGCGGGCGTACGACGCCTACTTCGGGTTCCTCACGAAGGACAAGATCGTGAACCCCGACGCGGTCAACTGGTCCTCGCCGGACGCCACGGCGAGCTTCGCGGCCGGGAAGTCCGCGATGTTCGCCATGACCAGCACGAGCGTCATCCCGACGCTCGCCAAGTCCCCCGTGGCGAACTCGTACGCGTTCGCGCCGATGCCGACCGTCCCGCCGGGCGAGAGCGCACTGCCCTCAGGCGGCGTGCCCGCAGCCAGCATCGTGTCCGGTCAGAACCTCGTGGTCGCGTCCTACTCGCCGCAGCAGGACCTGGCCCTGCAGTACGTGGAGCTCGTCACCTCGGAGGCCGAGCAGAAGCACTTCTCCGACGTGTTCGGGGTGCTGCCGGTCAACGCGGCGGCCGCCGACTCGGTGGCCAGCGGGAAGGATCAGTACGGGCCGGTGCTGGAGGCGGGCAAGCAGGCCAAGCCCACTCCGTTCACCGGAGCGTGGTCGGAGATCCAGCTGGGGCTGACGAACATCACGGTGCAGTCGCTCGCCGGGCTGAGCGCGGGCTCGGTGCCGCCCGACCAGGTGCAGCGACAACTCGCCGACCTCCAGAAGACCGCGCAGGCGGCCGTCGACAAGGCGGCGGCCGCCCGGTGAGCCTCACCAGCCCGGCGGACCGGCCACCCACGGCGACCCGCCCGGCCGCCGTGACGGCCGGGCCGAAGCGGACAGGCCCGGCCCGGCCGGCCCGGCGAAGGCAGGGGCCACTGTGGCTGCTGACGCCGGGCGGCCTGCTGCTGCTCGTGGTGGTCGTCGTGCCGTTCGTGCTGGCGCTGTGGATGTCGGTCACCGACCTGGACCAGTACACGCTGCGGCAGTGGGCGGGAGCGCCGTTCCTCGGCCTCGGCAACTACGTCGAGGCCGTCGCATCGGGGCCGCTGCTGCACAGCGTGTGGCTGAGCGTCGCGTTCAGCGTGCTGACCACGGTGCTGACGCTGCCGCTCGGGCTCGCCGCGGCGTTCGCCGCGCACGACAGCTTCCGGGGCCGCGGCCTCGTGCGCTCGATCTTCCTCATCCCCTACGTGCTGCCGACCTTCGTGGTCGGCACCGTCTGGCGCATCGCGCTCGGGCCCGACGGCGCGGTCAACACCGTGCTCGGCAGCGTCGGGATCGACGGGGGCAACTGGCTGATCGGGGATCGCACCTTCTGGACGCTCGTGCTGGTCGACACCTGGGCGGCATGGCCGTTCGTGTATCTGCTCTGCCTCGCCGGCCTGCAGTCCATCGGCCGCGAGGTGCACGAGGCCGTGGCCGTTGACGGGGCGTCGTGGTGGCAGAAGACGGTGTACATCGTGCTGCCGAGCCTGCGCGGTCCCCTCCTGCTGGCGGTGATCATCGCGACCCTGCACCACCTCAACAACTTCACGCTGCCGTTCGTGCTGTTCGGCTCGCCCGCCCCTGACGAGGTGAACGTCCTGCCGATCGCGATCTACTCGGCCTCGTTCCAGACGTTCCGCTTCGGCCTCGCCGCGGCCATGTCGGTGGCCTCGCTGGTGCTGGTGCTGATTCCGCTGCTGTTCTACCTGCGCGCCGTGCGGCTCGACACCGGGCTGGAGAAGGGGGCGCAAGTGTGAGCGCCACCGGCCGCAGGCGTTCCGGTGTGGACGCCACCGCGATCCTCCCGCCGGGCCTGCGCCGCGGCGTGATCGCTGTGCTGGTGCTGCTCGTACTGGCACCGTGCGCCTACATCCTCGCGGCCTCCGTGATGCCCGACATCGAGGTGGCCTCGGGCACGGTCGTTCCCAGCAGCGTCACGCCGGAGAACTGGATCGCGATCTGGACCACGGTGCCGCTGGCGCAGGGCCTCGCCACCAGCGTGCTGGTCTGCGGTGTCGTCGCCGTGGTCTCGGCGCTGCTGGCGGTGGCCACCGCCTACGTCCTCGTCCGGTTCACGTTCCTCGGGCGCGTCACGTTCCTGCGGGCGCTCGTGGGTCTGCAGAGCGTGCCCGGCACGTTGCTGCTGCTCCCGCTGTTCGTCGTCTACGCCTCGGCGCCCACCTACCTCGGCATCACGGTGGTGGGCACGACCTGGGGCCTGATGATCACCTACCTGACGTTCGCGCTGCCGTTCGCGACCTGGGTGATGGTCACCTATCTCCGAGGCATGCCCGTGGAGCTCGAAGAGGCCGGGCTCCTGGACGGCCTGAGCCGCATCGGGGTGCTGCGCCGCATCGTGCTCCCGTTGAGCGCGCCCGGACTCATCGTCGCCGCGATCTTCTCCTTCCTGCTGGGCTGGAACGACGTGCTGTTCGCGAGCGTGCTCACCCAGCCCCGAACCCGTACGGCAGCCGTCGTCCTGCAGGCGTTCGGGGCTTCCCAGGAGGGTGGGGCGCTCCCGCTGTACGGGCAGGTCATGTCGTCCGCCGTGGTCTGTGCCGTGCCCGTCGTCGTCCTGTACCTGATCTTCCAGCGCTACCTCGTGGGTGGCCTGACCGGAGGGCTGAAGTGAACGATTCCGTGCCGCATGCACCCGTACGGTTCGCCGTCGTCGGTTGCGGGGTGATCGGACGCCTGCACGCGGAGGTCCTCGCCGCCGGCGCCGATACCGCGCTGAGTGTGCTCGTGGACACCGATCCAGCTGCGGCGGACGCCGTGGCCGACCACGTGGCCGAGCTGTTCGGTGACCGGCCGGCCGTCACCACGTCCCTGACCGATGCGCTGGCCCGCGACGATGTCGACGCCGTCGCCGTCTGCGTGCCCAGCGGTGCGCACGCCGCGGTCGCGGTGCCGGTTCTCGAATCCGGGCGCCATCTGGTGGTGGAGAAGCCGCTCGACGTCAGCGTGGCAGCGGGCCGGGCCGTCGCCGAGGCCGCGGCCCGCCACCCCGGCCTCGTCGCCGCCGTGATCAGCCAGCACCGTTTCGACCCGGCGAGCGTGGCCGTCCACGAGGCCGTGACGCGCGGGGAACTCGGCAGGGTCACCTCCGCCGTCGCGACGGTGTCGTGGTGGCGCAGCCAGGGCTACTACGACTCCGGCGACTGGCGCGGCACCTGGGATCTCGACGGGGGCGGCGCGCTGATGAACCAGGGCGTGCACACCGTCGACCTGTTGTTGTGGTTCCTCGGCCGGCCGATCGACGTGGTGGCCCACACGGCGCTGCTCGCCCACGAGCGGGTGGAGGTGGAGGACACCGTGGCCGCCGTGGTCCGCTTCGAGTCCGGCGCGCTCGCGACGCTGCACGCCACCACGGCGGCCTACCCCGGCCTCACCGTCCGGCTGCAGGTGATGGGCGACGCCGGCTCGGCGGTGGTGGACAACGACCGGCTGTTCTACTTCCACAGCGCCCACCGCTCCAGCGTGGAGGCGGCCGGGGACGCCGGCGTGGGGCCGAACCGCGGGATCGGCGGCGACGGCAACCAGGCGGCTCAGCTCGTCGGGCCGGAGGAGAGCGGGCAGCAGGTCGGAGGCGGCCCGGGCACCAGCGCCATGTTCGTCGGCCACCACCGTCAGTACCGCGACGTCCTCGAGGCGATCCGCACGGGCCACGCGCCGGGCGTGACCGTTGCCGACGCCCTGCTCGCCCTGGCCACCGTGCAGGCCGTCTACGAGTCCGCCCGGACCGGCACGGCGGTCGCGATCGCCGATGTGCTCGACGGCCGGATCGTGCCCACGCCCGAACCACCCCGGCGACCCGCCGCGGTCAGCTGAGCCCCCTTCCGCCCTGACCCGAGGAGCAGCCCGTGTGGACCCTGTCCGGCTTCGCCGACGAGATCTCCCCCGACCTGGACGAGCAGGTGCGCGTGCTCAGGGAGCTGGGAATGACCCAGCTGGAGCTGCGCGGCGCCTGGGACACGAACGTCTCCGACTTCGACGACGAGCAGGTGGAGCGCATCGCCCGCACCCTCGACGCGGCAGGCATCACCGTGTCCTCGATCGGCTCACCCATCGGCAAGGTGCCGGTGACCGCTGACCTCGACGAGCACGTGGCCCGCTTCCGCCGCTGCGCGCAGGTTGGACGCCGGCTCGGCGCACCCTACGTGCGGGTCTTCTCCTTCTACCCGAGGGACGCCCGGGATCCCGCCGCCGACCGCGACACCGTCCTGCGTGGCATGTCGGCGCTGGCAGCAGCGGCCGAACAGCACGGGGTCGTGATGCTGCACGAGAACGAGAAGGCGATCTACGGGGACGTCCCCGACCGCTGCCTCGACATCGTCGAGTCCGTGGGTTCGCCCGCGCTGCGCCTCACCTGGGACCCCGCCAACTTCGTGCAGTGCGGTGTCCGGCCGTTCAGCGAGGGCTACGAGATGCTGCGCCCGTACGTGGAGTACATCCAGATCAAGGACGCGATCGCCGCGACCGGCGAAGTGGTGCCGGCCGGGAAGGGCGACGGCGAGGTGGCACAGACCCTGGCGGCCCTGCGCGCCGACGGATTCGACGGCTGCTTCTCACTGGAGCCACATCTCGCGCAGGCCAACGCGCGCGGCGGGTTCAGCGGACCGGAGCTGTTCGCCACGGCGCACGCGGCGTTCACGGGACTGCTGCGCGAGCAGGACATCCCGTTCCGGTAGAGCCCATTTCGCCCCGCCGGGCCTGGCGATCACTCGCCCCGGCCCGGCGGGCAGCCCGAGCTGTGCGGCGGACCGCGATCCGGTCAGGCCGCCACCGCGGCCACCCTGGCCGCCCGCAGGTAGGCGAGGTTCGCGGCCGTGCGCTCGGCCAGCGGCCGGTCGGTGGAGAAGTCCTCCACCGTGACCCAGCCGTCGTAGCCCAGCTCCGTGAGGTGCCGCAGGTACGCGCTCACGTCGGCCTGGCCGGTCGGCAGCTCCGCCCACGCGTGCTCCCAGCGCACGGTTCCGTCCGCCTCGGTCTCCGCGGGTCGCCACACGCAGTTCTTGACGTGCACGTGCGCCAGGTAAGGGCCGAGCATCTCCAGGCCCGCCCGCACGTCCTCCCCGCCTTCGATCACGAGGTTGCCGAGGTCGTGGATCACCCCGACGGCGGCCGGGTCCAGCCCGTCGAGCAGACGCAGCGCGGCAGAGGAGCTCGAGACGACGGTCTGGTGGTGCAGCTCGACGAGGACCTTGACGCCGTGGCGGGCCGCCCGCCCGGCGATGTCGGCGAAACAGGTGCGGGCGTGGGCGAAGAGCTCGGGGTAGAGCGCCGTGCCGAGCGCGGGCGTGCGCACCCGCACCTGGCCTGCGCCGAGAGCGGCGGTGGCAGCGAGCAGGCGGTCGACGTCGGCGTGCTCGTCACAGAGGGCGTAGCCCCCGACCCCGGAGAACCGCAGGCCCGCCCCCTCGGTGAGCTCGCGGATCCGCGGCACGTCCCGCTCCAGAGTGGTGAGCGGCCAGGTGCAGCGGTTGCCTGCCCAGAATCCCGGTTCCGGGGCGTCCTGCTGGTCGACCACCCGCCACTCGACGCCGTCCCACCCCTGCGCGGCCAACCGCTCCACGGCCTCCTGGGGTGTCCATTGCGGCAGTGCGGCGGTGAAGACCGAGAACCTCACGGGTTCCTCCCTGGATGTCACTGACGGGGTTTTCTCCTGGCGGGGACGGGTCCGGTCGAGCCGCGGATCGTCAGCACGGCAGGCACGGTGTGCACGCGCGGCGGAGGCGCCACCGGCCGCAGCTGCTCCAGCAGCATATCCGTGGCCAGCCGCCCGACCTGCTCGATCGACGCGGTGATGGTGGTCAGCGGTGGGTGACAGAAGTCGGCGCCGAAGGTGTCGTCGCACCCGACCACGCTCATGTCGTCCGGCACCGCCACCCCACGGGCGAACAGCCGCTGCAACACGCCCAGCGCGATCAGGTCGTTGAAGGCCATCACGGCCGTCACACCCGCGTGCACGGCGGCGTCGGCCGCTGCCGCACCCGCCGCGCGGGTGGGCGGGAACGGCCCGAGGCGCCGGACCGACAACCCGGCCTGGCGCGCACCCAGCTGCACGGCCCGCCAGCGCCGTCCGTTGGACCATGACGACCGCGGGCCGGACAGATAGGCGACATCGCGGTGGCCGAGCGAGGCCAGGTGGTGCACGGCCTGGACCATGCCCGACGGGGTGTCGATCACCACCGAGGTGACTCCGGGCGTGCTGCGGTTGACAGCGGTGAGCGGCACCGAGCGGGCCGCCTCGCGCAGCGCGTCGTCGCCCAGCCGCGACGCCCCCAGCACCAGGCCGTCGGCGCCCTTCGCCGCGGTCGCGATGTGCTGGTGCTCCAGCTCCACGGACTCGTTGGTGTCGATCAGGATCTGGCTGTAGCCGGCCGCGGCAGCCTGGGCCTGAGTGCCCCGGACCAGGTCGAAGAAGAACGGGTTGGTGATGTCGGGAACGAGGAGCGCGAGCGTCATCGACCGGCCCGACATGAGCGAGCGGGCGGCGGTGCTCGGCTGGTAGTCCAGCTCGGCGGCGGCGGCCAGCACCCGCTCGCGGGTGGCGGCGTTGACGAGGTCGGGCCGGGAGATGGCCCGCGACACCGTGGAGATGGAGACCCCACAGGCGCTGGCCACGTCGTGGATCGTCGCCATGGCCCCCCTGCTCGCACCGTTGCGATGCGGCGGTCGGGACCCGCCGCGCACTGCACGTTACTGCAAGCGCTTGCGCCGGGTAAGGCTCTCAAAGTTCTACACACATGGCCCGTCGAGCGTTGATGTTGTAGAGTGTTGGGCGACCCACGGAGGAGCCGATGACGACCACCGCAGATCCCGACCAGGCCGCGATCCCGGCGGTCTCGTTCGACACCGAGCCTGCGTCGTACCGGCACTGGAGCCTCGACATCGACGGGGAGATCGCCTACCTCCGCCTCGACATCGACGAGGCGGGCGGCATCGTCCCGGGCTACGAGCTGAAGATGAACAGCTACGACCTCGGCGTGGACATCGAGCTCTACGACGCCACGCAGCGGTTGCGCTTCGAGCACCCGCAGGTCCGGGCCGTGGTCCTCACCAGCGCGAAGGACCGCAACTTCTGTGCGGGCGCGAACATCCGGATGCTCGCCCAGAGCTCGCACCCGTGGAAGGTGAACTTCTGCAAGTTCACCAACGAGACCCGCAACGGCATGGAGGACGCCACAGCCAACTCCGGCCAGACGTACCTCGCGGCCGTCAACGGCACCGCCGCGGGTGGGGGCTACGAGCTCGCTCTGGCGTGCGAGCAGATCCTGCTGATCGACGACAACTCGTCCGCGGTGTCGCTGCCGGAGGTGCCGCTGCTCGGTGTACTGCCCGGCACCGGCGGGCTCACCCGGGTCACCGACAAGCGCCGGGTTCGCAAGGACCGCGCCGACGTCTTCGCGACGCGGCCCGAAGGAGTGCGCGGCAAGCAGGCTGTCGAGTGGAAGCTCGTCGACGAGGTGGTGCCGAAGCGGGTGTGGGACGAGACGGTGCGCGAGCGGGCCACCGCCGCGGCCGCCCGCTCCACCCGTCCCGCTGACATGCAGGGCATATCCCTCACCCCGCTGCAGCGCGAGGAGACCACCGACGGCATCCGCTACCAGCACGTCGAGGCCCGCTTCGACCGGTCACAGGGCCTGGTGGAGATCACCGTGCACGGCCCGGAGGGGGACGTCCCCGACACCGTCGCGCGAGTGCACGAGCTCGGCGCCGACTTCTGGCCGCTCGCGATGACCCGCGAGCTCGACGACCTCATCCTGCGGCTGCGCACCAACGAGCTGGAACTCGGCACCTGGATCATCCGCACGAAAGGCGCCGTCGAGCACGCACTCGCATTCGAACGGGTCATCGCGGAGCACTCCCGCGACGACTGGCTGGTCAACGAGATCCGCCACTACTTCAAGCGCGTGCTCAAGCGTCTCGACGTCACGTCGCGCTCGCTGATCGCGCTGATCGAACCCGGCTCGTGCTTCGCCGGCGCGCTGCTGGAGCTGGCGCTCGCCTGCGACCGGCAGTACATGTTGGAGGGTCTGCTCGAGGAGGACGCCCAAGAGGGCGAGCCGGCGCAGATCGTGCTGAGCGAGAGCAACTTCGGCGCGTTCCCGATGAGCAACGGACTGTCCCGTCTGGCGTCCCGCTTCTACGGCGATGACGACCACGTCGCCAAGCTGCACCAGGAGACCGGCCGCCGGATCGAGGCCGTCGAGGCCATGGAGCTGGGCCTCGTCACCGACGCCCCGGACGACATCGACTGGGAGGACGAGATCCGGATCATGCTGGAGGAGCGCGCCTCCCTCTCCCCCGACGCGCTCACCGGCATGGAGGCGAACCACCGGTTCGTCGGACCGGAGACCATGGAGTCGCGCATCTTCTCGCGGCTCACCGCGTGGCAGAACTGGATCTTCGTTCGACCCAACGCCTCCGGCCCCGACGGCGCGTTGCGTAGGTACGGCACGGGACGCAAGGCCGACTTCGACCGCAAGCGAGTCTGAGAGCAGAGCGAATCATGTCGATCGACTACTCCGAGAAGATCCCGAACAACGTGGATCTGGCCGGCGACCGCAAGCTCCAGCGCGCACTGGAGAGCTGGCAGCCCAACTTCCTCAACTGGTGGAAGACGATGGGCCCGGCCGTTCCGACCGAAGACGTGTACCTCCGTACGGCGGTCGCCGTGGGCCGCGAGGGGTGGGCCCACTTCGACCACGTCGCCATGGAGGAGTACCGGTGGGGGGTCTTCCTCGCCGAACGCAACGCCGACCGGCGGATCGCGTTCGGCGAGCAGAAGGGCGAGCCGGTCTGGCAGCAGGTCCCCGGCGAGTACCGCGCCGACCTGCAGCGGCTGATCGTCATCCAGGGCGACACCGAGCCCGCCTCGGTGGAGCAGCAGCGACGGCTCGGCGAAACCGCGCCGTCGCTGTACGACCTGCGCAACCTCTTCCAGGTCAACGTGGAGGAGGGCCGCCACCTCTGGGCGATGGTCTACCTGCTGCACGCCTTCTTCGGTCGCAACGGCCGTGAGGAGGCCGAGGCACTGCTGCAGCGCAACTCGGGCGACCTCGACAGCCCGCGGATCCTCGGCGCGTTCAACGAGGAGACGCCGGACTGGCTGTCGTTCTACATGTTCACCTACTTCACCGACCGGGACGGGAAGTACCAGCTCGGCACGCTGAAGGAGTCGGCGTTCGACCCGCTGTCGCGCACCTGCGAGTTCATGCTCAAGGAGGAGGCGCACCACATGTTCGTCGGCACCACGGGTGTCGACCGCGTCGTGGCCCGCAGCGCCGAGCTGATGCGCGAGCACGACACCGAGGACATCGCCCCACACGGCGGCATCCCGCTCGACGTGATCCAGAAGTACATCAACTTCCACTACTCGGTCTCGCTCGACCTCTTCGGCTCCGAGCAGTCCACCAACGCCGCCAACTACTTCACCGCGGGCCTCAAGGGACGCTGGCAGGAGGAGCGGCGCAAGGACGACCACGTGCTCACCGAGGATTCGGCCCACATCCAGCTCGTCCGCGACGGCGAGCTCACCTCGGACGAGGTCCCGGCGCTGCTGGCGCTCAACAACGACCTGCGCACCGAGTACATCTCCGACTGCCAGAGCGGGCTCAAGCGCTGGAACCGCGTGCTCGAGCAGGGCGGCGTCGACCGGCGGCTGACACTGCCGCACGTCGGGTTCAACCGGGACGTCGGCCTGTTCTCCGAGCACCACATCACGCCCAAGGGCGATCTCGTGGGCGCCGACGTCTGGGAGGCCAACCGCGACAGGTGGCTGCCCACCGAGGCCGACAAGACCCACGTCCGATCCCTCATGCGCCCGGTCTACGAGCCCGGCAAGATCGCGGGCTGGATCGCCCCGCCGTCGCACGGCATCAACGACAAGCCGTTCGAGTACGAGTACGTCCACTTCCCCTGAGCCCGCGCCCGTCAGACGCCCTCCACCGTCCCCATCATGATCACCGGCTGGGGACGCGGAGGGGCACCCAGCACAGCTGCCGCGCCCGAAACAACGATCACCACGGGGCGCCGGCCCCGGGCGGGCACGTGATCATCAATTCGGGACGCGCAGCCGCGCCTGACACAGCCGGCGCGGCTCGAACAACGATCACCACACAGCGCAGGGCCGCAGCGGCGCCATGATCACCAGTTCGGGGCGCGCAGCCGTCCCCAGCACAGCTACCGCTCCCAAAACAACGATCACACCGGTGGGCAACCCGCCCGCGGGATCAAGCGGGGTTGCCCACCCGCATCGAAGCCAGCCCGCCGCAGCCACCGCCCGAATGCCCTCCCACCGCGGCCGCCCCCATCATGATCACCAGTTGGGAGCACACAGCCGCGCCAGACGCAGCTGCCGCGTCCCGAACAACGATCACCACGCAGCGCCGAGCCTGAGCAGCACCATGATCATCAGTTCGGGACGAGCAGCCGAGCCGAACACGGCTACCGCTCCCCAAACAATGATCACTCCACCGCGGAGCCCGCTCGCGGGGCCGAGGTGACCAGCGGTTGGCACCGACTGGTCAGCCGCCGCGCCACCGCCACACTCGCCCACCGCGGCCGCCCCACCATGATCACCAGATCACCAGTTGGCGCACAGCTCGCCCATCATGATCACCAGTCGGGGACACACAGCCGCACCCGACGCAGCTACCGCTCCACAAACAACGATCACCGCAGAGCACCGGCCCGCACCGGCACCAAGATCACCAGTTCGGGACGCGCAGCCGTCCCCAACACGGCTCCCGCTCCCCAAACGATGATCACGCCACCGCGGAGCCCGCTCGCAGGGTCGAGGTGACCAGCGGTTGGCACCGACTGGTCAGCCTGCCGCGCCACCGCCCACGCTCGCCCACCACGGCCGCCCCCACCATGATCACCGCTTGGGGACACGCAGCCGCACCCGAGCCAGCTGCCGCTCCCCAAACAACGATCACCAGGGGGCGCCGGCCCCGGAGCGGCACCATGATCACCGGTTCGGGACGCGCAGCCGTCCCCAGCACGGCTCCGGCTCCCCAAACAACGATCACGCCACCACGCAGCCGCCCGCGGGGTCGCGGTGGCCAGCGGTCGGCATCGTCGAGCCCAGGCCGCCGCGCCACCGCCCACACTCGCCCACCACGGCCGCCCCCACCATGATCACCACTTGGGGACACGCAGCGGCGCCCGACGCAGCTGCCGCTCCCCAAACAACGATCACCAGGGGGCGCCGGCCCCGGAGCGGCACCAAGATCACCAGTTCGGGACGCGCGGCCGTCCCCAGCACGGCTCTCCCGCTCCCGAAACAACGATCACGCCACCGCACCCGCCAGCGGGCTCGACCGGATCGCCGGTCGGCACCGTCGAAGTCGGCAGCCCGGCGCAGCCACGGCCCGCACACCCGCTCACCGCGGCCGCCCTCACCATGATCACCACTTGGGGACACGCAGCCACGCCCAGCGCAGCTGCCGCGGCCGAAACAACGATCATCACGCAGCGCCGGCCCGCAGCGGCGCCATGATCACCAGTTCGGGACGCGCAGCCGTCCCCAACACGGCTCCCGCTCCCCGAACAATGATCACGCCACCGGGCAACCGCCCGCAGGATCGTGGTGATCATCGGTCGGCGCCTCGGAGAAACCCGGGGATCGAGCGGCGGCGGGCTGCTCACCCACCGTCGCCTGCAGGCGTCCGACCCCCACGGACCGGACACCCGCAGGTGGGCCGGACGGTTACGAGACCGCCAGTGCGGTCGGGGTCGGCTGCGGGAGCGGAGAGCACTGCGCGTCCGAGGTGTCGCCGGACTTGCGCTTGGGCAGCGTGCCGTTGGCGAGGTAGTCGGCGACGTGGTCGTTCACGCAGTCGTTGCCGCTCGAGAGCGACGCCGCGTGCGTGGTGCCGCCCGTGCCTTCCACCAGCGCGGAGTTGGGGAACTCGCGGCGGGCCTGGAGGGCGCCCTCGTAGGGCGTGGCACCGTCGAGCGTCTCGCTGACCAGCAGCAGGTTCTTCAGCTTGCTGCCGTCGATCTTCACCGGCTTGTCGGCTCCCGGTTTGACCGGCCAGAAGGCGCAGGGCGCGTTGTACCAGGCGTTTGCCCAGGCCTCGAACGGCGCCTTGGCCGCCACCTTCGTGTTGTCGTCCTGCCAGGTGTTCCAGTCGGTGGGCCAGGGCGCGTCGGTGCACTGCACCGCGAGGTAGATGGCGTAGTTGTTGTCGTCGGTGGGCGAGCCCGAACCGTCGTAGACCGCCTTCAGCGCCCCGGCGTCGCCGTCGTGCACCCAGCGTGAGAACGCGCTCGCGACGGTCTCGTAGTTGCGGACGTCGTAGCCCGCTCCGAGGAAGAGGTCGGTGAACTCGTCCGGCCCGATCTGACCGCCGGCCGGTTTCTGGCGCAGCTTGTCCTTCTCCGAGTAGAAGAGTTTCTCGACGTCGTCGCCGCTGTTGCCGAGCTTGTAGATGTTGTCGTTCTTGGCGATCCAGTCGAAGAAGATCTTCTCGTTGCGGTCGAACGCGACGTCCTGGCTGAGGTTCGCCTCGTACCAGACGTTCCGCTCGTCGACCACGCCGTCGAGCACCATCCGGCGCACCCGGTCCGGGAACATCGTGGCGTACACCTGGCCGATGTAGGTGCCGTAGGAGAAGCCGTAGTAGTTGATCTGGTCGGTGCCGAGCGCCTTCCGGATGCTCTCCATGTCGTTGATGGTGTCGACGGTGGTGAGGTGGTTGAGGAGGGCGCCGCCCTTCGCCTTGCAGGCCTGGGCGTAGGACTGCGCGCGCTTCAGCCAGGCGGCCTCGGTGCCCGTGTCGGGGTCGTAGTCGGGCCGGTTGTAGCCGCCGTAGTCGGGGATGCAGCTCAACCTGGGCTCGCTCGACCCGACACCGCGCGGGTCGAAGCCGATCCAGTCGTAGCTCGAACCGACGTTGCGCGGCACCGCGCCGCCGAGGAGCGAGAGCCCGAGGCCGGAACCGCCCGGCCCGCCCGGGTTGACGAGCATGACGCCCTGGTACTGGTTGTCGGGCACGGTGTGCTTCACCATCGACACCGCGAGCTTGATCTTCGTCTTCTGCGGTGCGGAGTAGTCGAGCGGCACCTCGACGGTCCCGCACTGCGCCGACGCGGCCTTCAGCGGTTCGGCGGCGCACGGCGCCCATGCCACCGGTGGTGGCGTGTAGTCGGGCGTGGCCGCGCTGGTCTGCACGGCGGCGTGCGCCACCGCCGGCGCGAGCGCCGGATGGCCCGCCGGTGCGACAGCGGCCCCCACCGCCACAAGCCCAGCTGCCGCAACAATCGTCACAATTCTGCGCACGCATGCCCTCCGACTTCTGCCCCGATGCGAGCGACAGATCCCCCTACGAGCGACACGTCACTCTGCGCTATCGCCGCCCAAACCTCAATCCGAGGCACGGCCCGCCGAGGGCAGATGACCACAGGTGGAACCGCTCGACGGTTTCCCGCTGTGTCCCGCCGCCCTCCACACCGGACAGACGGGTCCATAAGGGCCCCAGGCAGCCCCACGCGGGCAAAAGTGTGATCTGCGTCTCGGCGAGGGCGGCAATGCGCACCTGGCCGGTCGCGCTCCTCCGTACAGACGCCGCTAGTAGAACTCGACGGTGTTCACCACATTGCGCAGCGGGCGCCCGTCGAGGAGCCGGCCGGCGTTCTCCGCGAAGAGCTCGGCGATCCGCCGGTCCTCCGCCGCGGTGATGGTGGCCGTGTGCGGGCTGATCAGCACGTTCGGTAGCTCCCACAGCGGGCTGGCCGCATCAAGCGGCTCCACCGCGAACACGTCGAGCGCCGCGAAGCCGATGCGCCCGTCGCGCAGGCCGTCGATCAGGGCGTCCTCGTCGATGACCGTGCCACGGCCGACGTTGACGATCGTCACGCCGGGCCGGACGGCGGCGAGCACGTCGGCGCTCACCAGCTTCTCGGTGGCGTCCGTGCCGGGAAGGGTGACGACGATGCCGTCGACCCGCCCGACCACTGCGGCCAGCTCGTCGGGATGCACCAGCTCGGCCACACCGTCCACGGGTTCGCCGCGCCTGCTCGTGCCGATCACCCGCGTGCCGAGCGCCGCGAGCACCCTGGCGACCTCGCTACCGATCCCGCCGAGCCCGACCACCAGCACCGTCTGCTCCCTCAACTGGGCCACCGGCCAGCGGCCCCACCGGTGCGCGGCCTTCTCGACGAGCAGCTTCGGCAGGTTCTTCGCCCCCGCCAGCAGCCCGAGCAGCACGAACTCCGTGAGCGGGGCCGCGTGGACACCCGCCGACGTCGTGAAGATGACGCGGTCGAGCTGCTCATGGGTGAGGCCGGCCGCCTTCACGTGGGCGCCTCCCCCGGCGGCCATCGTGTGCACCCAGCGCAGGCCCGGGTTGGCCTCGACGGCGCGGCGCAGCTCGGCGGGGCGGTCGTCCGGGATCCCGTAGAGCGCCTCCGCCGCGTCGAGCATCTTCTCGAAGCGCTCCCGCTGCTCCGGGGTACGGACGAACGACGGATCGCCGGCGTGGTCGGCCGGGTAGCGCACCGGCGGGAGCAGTTCCTGGTCGCGCACCAGGTCGATGCGCGGCTCCAGACGCTCGATCAGCCCGCACAGCTCCTCGCTCAGGGGCGTCGCCACCGCGACCCGGAGCCGATCCTCCACCCGCCACCTCCTGCTCCGACCGCCGCTGCCGTCCGCGGCTTCGGTGACACACCCTGTCACGACGACGTGCGGCCCCGCTGCGGACCTTGCCCGGCGGACCGACACCCGAGAGCATCCGCGCATGACCCTGCCACCGACGGCGCTGCTCCCCGGCGTACGTTCCGCGACCGTCGACACCGACCGCATCCGCATGCACTACCTCGAATCGGGCCCGGCCGACGGCACGCCGATCGTGATGGTGCACGGAAACCTCTCGACCAGCCGTTTCTTCGAGCACCTGATGCCCGAGCTCCCGCAGTACCGGGTGATCGCGCCGGACATGCGCTGCTTCGGCGACTCCGAGCCCGCTCCCGTCGACGCGACCCGTGGCCTCGCGGACTGGGCGGACGACGTGTTCGCGCTGGTCCGCGCCCTCGGAATCGACGAGCCGCCGCATCTCGTCGGCTGGTCGACCGCAGGTGCGGCGATCGCCCGGTACGCGATGGACCGGCCCGTCGCGTCGCTGACCTTCCTCGACCCCGTTTCGCCCTACGGCTACGGCGGCGTGCGAGCCGACGGCACACCCTGCTTCCCCGACTTCGCAGGTACCGGCGCCGGCACCGTCAACCCCGAACTCGTGCGGCGCATCACCGCCGGCGACGACTCGGACGAGAGCCCGCTCTCCGTCCGCAACGTCTTCAACGCCTTCTACGTCGCACCGGGCCATCGCGAGTCGCCCGAGCGCGAGGACCTGCTCGTCGCCGAGATCCTCAAGACGGTGACGGGCGAGGCCAACTACCCGGGGGACCTCGCGACCTCGCCGAACTGGCCCGGGATGGCCCCCGGCACGTCGGGCCTCCTCAACGCGCTGTCCCCCAAGTACTGCAACTGGGCGGGCATCGTCGACCTGGATCCCAAGCCTCCCGTCCTCTGGACGCACGGCAGCGCCGATCTCGTGGTCGCCGACGGCTCGTCGCTGGAACTGGGCACGCTCGGCGCATCAGGGGCCGTCCCGAACTGGCCGGGGCCGGACGTGTTCCCGCCGCAGCCGATGGTGAGCCAGATCAGGGAGGTGCTGGAGCGCTACGCGCAGGCGGGCGGGAGGGTCCGCACCGAGTTCTTCGACGGGTCCGGGCACGCCCCGCATCTGGACGCCCGCGAGAAGTGGCTCGCGGTGTTCACGGAGTTCCTGACGTCCACCTGACGCCGCGAGTCGCGCGTTCCGACCGGCGAGTCGCCTCGGCTCGCTGGTCGGATCGGGTGAACCACCGTCGGAGAGCGCGCCCGCGCGCCGATGAAGAGGTGTGCACAGCGGCGAGAGGGTCCGGCCGGACGCCGGTGCCGTACTGCTCGACCTCTACGACGTAGCGCTCCCTCAGGTCTACGGCTACCTGCTGGCGCGCTGCGGCTGGCAGGCCCTCGCGGAGGAGTTGACGGCGGAGACCTTCCTCGCCGCCGTCGCCGCGTGCCGGCGTGAACCGCCCCCGGCTCCCACCACGGCATGGCTCATCGGCATCGCCCGCCACAAGCTGATCGACCACTGGCGCGCCGCCGAGCGTGAACATCGCGGGCAGATCACCGTGGCTCTGGCCGAGCCGGGCCCGGTGGACGACCCGTGGGAGGAGCGGCTCGACGCGATGCTCGCCCACGAGGTGCTCGACGCGCAGACCAGCACCCACCGCGCCGCGCTCACCCTGCGCTACCTCGACGGGCTGCCGGTGCCCGATGTCGCGCAGGTCCTGGGCCGCACCGTGCACGCCACGGAAGCGCTGCTGGTTCGCGCGCGGAGCGCGTTCCGCCACAGCTACGCGGCAGTCGAGAAGGAAGGCCCGCGATGACCGACGCCTTCGACGCTCTCCGCATCCCCGACGCTCCTGCAGCGCCCGACCTGGAGTTCGCCAGTGGCCTGCGCGCCCGCGTCGAGCACGCCCTGCTCGCCCCACGGGAAGCCCCCATGTCCGTCACCGAGGCGACGACCACCGATGTGGCTGCGCCTTCCCGGTCGCCCACTCAGCCGCCGTCTCAGCACACCATCACGCCGTACCTCGCGGCCGCCGACGCCCGCGCCGCCGTCGACTTCTATGTCGACGCGTTCGGCGCCGCAGAGCGGGGCGAACCGATCGTGATGCCGGACGGCCGCATCGGGCACGTCGAGATCGAGGTCGGCGACAGCGTGCTGATGCTCGCCGACGAGTACCCGGAGATGGATCTCCTGGCCCCGGTCACACGCGGCGGCCCCAGCCAGTCGCTGCGCCTCGAGGTCGCCGACCCGGACGCGGTGGTGCATCGCGCGGTCGCCGCGGGCGGCGTGCTGGAGCGTCCTGTGGCCGACTCTCCCCACGGCCGCGGCGGCGTGGTGCGGGATCCCTCCGGCCACCGGTGGATGGTGTCGCGTGAAGCCCCGTCGGCTGCGGCGCCACGGCCGGGAGACGTCGTCTACACCTCGATCTGGACAGACGACGTCGAGCGGGCCGAGCGGTTCTACGAGGCCGTGCTGGGCTGGGTGACGGCTCGCGGGTACGGACCCCAGGACCGTCAGGTGACGAATGCGGGCGCCCGGCTGGGGCTCTCCGGCGGGCACGCCCGGCCCACCGCCATGCTCTGCTACGCCGTGCCCGACGTGGACGCCGCCGTCTCCGTGGTGCGGGCCGCCGGTGGCAGGGCGGGTGAGCCCGCCGACGAGCCCCACGGCCGCGTCGCCGACTGCGTGGACGACATGGGCGTGCCCTTCGCGTTGTGGACGGGTGCGTCCGCCCCGGCCCCCGCATCCGAGGCCCGCCCCGCGATCGCCCACCTCGTGTTGCGGACGCCGGACGCGCGGCGCGCGCGGGCGTTCTACGGCACGGTTCTCGACTGGGGTTTCGTTCCCGCCCGTGTCCCGGACGGGTGGAACGTCCGAACGGCGGGGTACGAGCCGCGGCCGCGCACCTCGATCTGGGGCGGCCACTCCGAAGACGCGGCGGTGGTGCCCGCGTTCGCCGTTGCCGATCTCGCCGCCGCGGTGGATTCCGTGCGCGAGTCTGGAGGCACCAGCACCGAGCCCGAGCAGCGCCGGTTCGGGAGGGCGGCCGAGTGCCGCGACGACCAGGGTGGGCACTTCCAGCTCGTCGAGCGCTGAACCGGCCCGAGAAGGGCTGCTTACCAGGGCAGAGAGCCGGAGCGGTCGAAGAACCGGCCGGTCGGGCCGTCCGGCGCCACGGTCGCGAGCGCGACGACGGCGTCGCTGCCCTCGTCCACGGTCTGGACGCCGGAGTTGCCGTTGAGGTCCGTGGCCGTGTAGCCGGGATCGGCGGCGTTGATCCGGAACTCCGGCAGCGCCCGCGCGTACTGGCTCATGACCATGTTGAGAGCCGCCTTGGACGACGGGTAGGTGAGCCCCACGATCCGCGACTCCAGCCGCTCCGGGTCGCCGGTGATGGTCATCGAACCCATCCCGCTCGACACCATCACGATCCGCGGCGCGGCCGAGCGCCGAAGCAACGGCACGAACGCCCTCGTCACGCGGACCGGCCCGAACACGTTCGTCGCGTAGCAGGCGAGCATCTCCTCGGCGCCGGTGTCCAGCGCCGACACCAGCGGCCCGACGATCCCGGCGTTGTTCACCAGCACGTCGAGCCGCCCGTAGCGGCTCGCGACCTCCTTCGCGGCGCTCGCCACGGACTCGTCGCTGGTGACGTCCAGCGGGAGCACCGTGACGTCACCGTCGAGGCCTGCGGCTGCGGCCGCCCCCCGCCGGGCGTCGCGCGCCCCCAGCAGCACCGTCCAGCCGCGCTCTGCCAGCCGGCGCACGGTCGCCAGGCCGATGCCCTTGTTCGCGCCGGTCACCAGCGCGATCGTCGTTCCGCCCATGGGCGTCATCCCGGATGTTCCCGTCGTTTCCGTCATACCTCGACGGTGCGGCGGGGCGGGGCCGCCTACCAGGGCCGACTCAGCCCGGGACGGCTTGTACCAGGCTGCGAGGGCGCTACGTACGCCATGCTCGTCCTGTGGACCGCACCGAGTTCGGCAGCACGCTTCGCACCTGGCGCGAGCGGCTCCGCCCGTCCGACGTGGGAGTGCCGGCAGGGCTGCGCCGACGCACGCCGGGGCTGCGGCGTGAGGAGGTCGCCGCTCTCGCGGGCGTGTCGGTCGACTACCTGACACGGCTCGAACAGGGCCGCGGCCCGCGCCCGTCCGACGGGGTGCTGTCCGCGCTGGCCAGAGCGCTGCGGGTCACCGACGCCGAGCGGGACCACCTCTTCCACCTGGCCGGCAGCGCCCCGCCCCTGCCGGGCCGGATCCGCAGCGCCGTCCGGCCGAGTGTGCTGCGGCTGATGGACCGCTTCACCGATCTCCCCGCCCTCCTCCTCGACGCGAAGAGCGACGTTCTGGCCTGGAACCCGATGGCGGTCGCGCTGCTCGGGGACCTGTCGTCGATCCCGCCTGCCCAGCGCAACATCGCGAGGCAGGCATTCACCGGGACACACCGGGTCGAGTTCCACGCCGGGGAGCGCGAGCGACTCGATCGAGCCCTGGTCGCCGACCTGCGCCGATGCGCCGCCCGTTACCCCGCCGACCCGGATCTGCAGCGCCTGGTGTCGGACCTGCGAGCGGCGAGCGCCGACTTCGAACGACTGTGGACCCTGCGTGAGCTCGACGAACGTCACGGTGAGACGAAGCGGATCCACCACCCGGAACTCGGCGCGCTGGAACTGGACTGCAACGTGCTCGAGGTGCGTGGCGACGATCAGGTGCTGCTGGTCTACTCCGCCGCACCCGGCACACCGGCCGCCGAAGCGCTGCAACTGCTCCGTGTGATCGGTCTGCAAGACGTAGGTCACATCTCGACGGGCTACGCTCAAGCTCCTGTACAAGGTCAGGACATCACTCAGGGGGGCCGGCAGTGAGCGAGCCTGCGAGTGAATCAGTGTGCAGCGAGGGCGAGCGATGAGCAGGAGGGACGACCGAGGTGGTTGCTGATGAGGCGTTCGACGCCCTCGCGGATCCGGTTCGCCGCGAGATCCTCACACTGCTCTCCCAGCGCGACGAGTGCAGCGCGGGTGAGCTGTCCGATCAGATCAGCCGGGTCGGCCGCACGGCCGTCTCCAGCCACCTGCGTGTACTGCGCACCGCGGGGCTCATCGCCGAACGCCGCACCGGACGCTTCCGCTACTACTCGGTGGACCCCACCGGGCCTGCGCAGGAAGTGATCCAGCTGCTGATCGAGCTGTTCCAGGGATCGCTCGACGCCACGAAGGCCGCTGCCGAGAACACCGCGGCGAGCACCGACCGGGTGAGCATCGCCCGCTCCGGCACGGCGACCGCGCCCGCGTCCCGGCCGGTCGCCGGCGCAGCCCACCCCGACGGGTCCGTCCGCCGAGCCATGTGATGGGCCGGCTCGCGCTCACCGCCGAACAGCACGTCGACGCGCCGCCGGAAGCGGTTTTCGCGCTGTTCGGCGCAGGCGCGGGCGCGGGTTGGGTCTTCGACGCGGTGTGCGACCGGGTCGCCGTCGGCGCGGTCGTCACGTTGCAGGCGCCGATGTTCGGCGTGGCCGCGGGCCCGGTGGAGATCCTCGGCCGGATCTCCGCGGTCCGTGCGCCGTCGCGCATCGAGATCCGGCACGACCAGCCGTGGCGCGGGCGGCTACGGGTGCACGTCGACCCCGACGGTGCCGGCACCCGGGTCCGCCTGATCGCCGACCTCGACGATGCCGGTCTCCACTGGCTGATGCGCCGCCGCGGGTTCACCGTGCCCGACGGCGCCCTCGAGGGCACCCATCCCGTGGGCCTGCTGACGAGCAAGTCCGGGCCGGCCAGCGTGTTCGCGTCGGGCACCGAGAACCTCGCGGCGATGGCCGTCGACGAGATCAACGCCGAGGGCGGCGTCAACGGCAGGCCGATGCGGCTGGTGGTCGGGGACGATGCCACCGACCCCCGGCTCGGCACGATCGAGGCGTGGCGGCTCGTGAACGCGGGCTGCCGGGTGATCATGGCGAGCACGACGTCGGCCACGTTCTCCCGGGCCGCCGACGAACTGCGCGACTCGGGCGTGCTGATGGTCCAGCCCGTCATGAACGAGGGCGGCAGCGGCGGCGCGCTGCGCGTTCAGCTCGGGGAACGCCCCGAGAGCCAACTGCGGGCCGCGACGCGTCCGATCATGCAGGTGGCGGGCGGGCGCCGGTGGTTCCTCGCGGGCAATGACTATGTGTGGCCCCAGGTGGTGCACAGCACGGCTCGGCGGGTGCTCGCCGAGGACGGCGGCACCGTGGTGGGAGAGACCTTCGCCCCGCTGGGCACGCGCGACTTCGCGCCCCTCATCGAGGACGTCCTCAACTCCGGCGCCGACGTCATCCTGTCGTCCTTCGTGGGAGCCGACCTGGTGCACTTCGAACGGCAGTGCCACGCGATGGGCGTCCGCGACCGGTGCCGCTCCCTCGCGCTCGCCCTCGACGAGCCCACCCGCGAGCGCATCGGTGACGACGCCGCGGCCGGCATGTGGGGGGTCTCGGGCTACTTCGAGGAGCTTCCCGGCGACGTCAACGAGGCGTTCCTGCAGCGGTACCGATCGGCGTACGGACCGTTCGCGCCGCCGGTCTCGAGCATCACGGAATCGGTGTACGAGGCGATCCATCTCTACGCCAAGGCAGTCCGGCGCGCGGCTGTCGACGACCTGGAAGACATCGCTCGCGAGCTGCGCGGCAGCCGCGACGCCTTCCCTCGCGGTGAGGTCGCGGTCGTCGGACCGGAGACGGTGCGCCAGCGCATGTTCCTGGCAGAGGCGACGAGAGGCGGGTTCCGCGTAGGCCTCCCGGGTTGACGTTCGATCACAACTTCGCCATCGCGCCAATGATCGTTGACGCGTCCCGTATCGCCTCGTTACGGTGCGTTGTTTGCCGACTGCGAGGAGATTCCCGGATGCCCGTTCAGCCGCCTGATCCGTCGATCCTCTCCACGGTCGCCGAGAGCTACGGCCTGGGTCTGACCGACACCGACGTCGCGTCCTTCACCCCGCTGGTGCACGGCGTGCTCCAGTCGTGGGACGTCGTCGAGCGGCTGCACGCCGAGGTCGAGCCGGGGGTTCCGGAGCGGGCCTGGACGCGTCCGGAGGCGGCGGACAACCCGCTGGGTGCCTGGTATGTGACCTGCGAGGTGACCGGAAGCGGTGAGGGTCCGCTGGCCGGGCGCACGGTGGCGGTCAAGGACAACACGGCGGTGGCCGGGGTGCCGATGATGAACGGCTCCGCCACCGTGGAGGGCTTCGTTCCGCGCCGGGACGCCACGATCGTCTCCCGGATGCTCGATGCCGGCGCCACGATCGCCGGCAAGTCGGTGTGCGAGGACCTCTGCTTCTCCGGCGGTTCGCACACGTCACGCACGGGACCGGTGCGCAACCCGTGGGACCCGACCCGGTCCAGTGGCGGGTCTTCCAGCGGTAGCGCGGCGCTTGTCGCCTCCGGTGCGGTCGACTTCGCCACCGGCGGAGACCAAGGCGGGTCGATCCGCATGCCCGCATCTTTCAGCGGGATCGTCGGGCACAAGCCCACCCACGGCCTCGTGCCGTACACGGGCGCGTTCCCGATCGAGCAGACGATCGACCACGTGGGCCCCATGACGCGCACGGTGGCGGACGCCGCACTGGTGCTGAGCGTCATCGCCGGGGTGGATGGGTACGACCCTCGGCAGCCGGCCAACCTCGTCGTCGACGACTACGTGGGCGCGCTCGAGCGCTCGGCGGAGGGACTGCGTGTCGGCGTGGTCAGCGAGGGCTTCGGGCACCCGAACTCCGACCCGGACGTCGACGACGCCGTCCGCGAGGCCGTCGAGACCCTGCGCGAGGCCGGCCTCACGGCCGAGGACGTCTCGATCCCCTGGCACGCACATGGGCTCAAGCTCTGGGACGTCATCTCCATCGAGGGCGCCACGGCGCAGATGGTCGACGCCAACGGCTACGGGCTGAACTGGCAGGGCCTCTACGACCCCGAGCTGATGGAGTTCTACGGCAACAAGTGGCGTGAGGACGGCAGCGAGTTCTCCGAGACGGTCAAGCTCGTGTTGCTCTCGGGCCGGTACTCGCTCGACCGCTACCGGGGCAAGCACTACGCGATGGCCCGCAACCTGACCTCGCACCTGCAAGCGGCCTACGACGAGGCGCTGTCGCGTTTCGACGTGCTGGTCATGCCGACCACACCGATCCAGGCCTCGGTCATCCCGGCCGACGACGCCCCCCGCGAGGAAGTGATCGCCCGGGGCCTGGAGATGGTGGCCAACACCGCTCCCACGGACGTGTCCGGGCACCCCGCGTGCAACGTGCCCGCCGGGATGGCGAACGGCCTCCCGACCGGGATGATGATCATCGGGAAGCGGTTCGACGACGCCACCGTGCTGCGCGTGGCCCACACGTTCGAGCAGGCGGTCGGGGGCTTCCCGGCCCCGACGACCGTTGCGGTGGCGGGCGCCTAGCACCGTCCCCTGAGCCTGCGGCGGACCCACCCGTCCCCCTCCGGGTGGGTCCGCCGCCTCGTCAAGGCGTCGGCTGCTGCGTGCCGCCGCCTGTGCACGCACCGCTGTCGCCGCCAGCCGGCCACCGCACCGCGGGCATACCCTGTCTCGGGGTCGGGTCCTTACCTGGATCCCCACGTGGACAGGCGAGCATCTCGTCGCAGCACAGTTCTCGATCTCCCGCGCGACAGAGTCGAGGAGGCGACGTGGATTCCGACGAGCTGCGGTCGGAAATCGACATATCGATGTGGCGGTTCATCGCCGACGTCGTGCTACGCACCCAGGCCGTTGCCCAGCAGGTGGGCCTCGGGGGGAGCGACTGCCAGTTCGTGGCCCTGCTGGGCGTGCACGGTCCGCTCACCGCGGGCCGTCTCGCCGAGCTGAGCGGGCTGACCACCGGCACCGTGACAGGGGTGCTCGACCGGCTGGAGAAGGCCGGGTACGCGCGGCGCGTTCGGGACGCCACCGACCGGCGGAAGGTGCTCGTGACCCCGGTGCCCGAAGCGATGGAGACCCTCGCGGAGCACCACCGGGCCCACAGCGAGCATCTCGACGCCGTGCTGCGTCGCCGGGACGCAGCTCAGCTGCAGGTGATCGCCGACTTCCTCGCGGAGCTGTGCGCCCCGGGCCTCTCGTCCGGCTCGCGGGACGGCGGGAGCGGCACCACAGTGAGCAGCGGGAGCTGACCGTCCTCGGCCCGGTTGGGGCGCCGGACGTGGGCGACCACCCATCCGGTGCTCCGGGCGTGGCCCTGAACGAACGACACCCTCATCACCTCCGCCTCCAGTGGAGCACGAGCCACCGACAGGCCGGAGCGCGACCGGGCGGCTGAGAAGGGCGCGGCTAGTTGAGCGTGCGGGACATGCACAGGCTCAGCGGCGAGTCGGCGTACTCCCCGAAGCGCTCGACCTCGACGTACCCGGCACGGCGGTAGAGCTCGACGGCCTCGAGCTGGCGAGCTCCGGTCTCGAGCACCACGCGGTCGGCGAAGAGTGCCTCGGCCTCGGCCTCCAGCGCGCCCAGGAGCGCTCTGCCGATCCCACGACCGCGAGCCTGCGGCCGGACGTACATCCGCTTGATCTCGGCGACCCCCGGTTCACGCAGCCGCACGGCTCCGCAGCCGAGCAGGTCGCCCGTCGTCTCGTCGACGGCGGCGAGCAGCACCCCGCGGCCGGCGCTCACCTCGGCCGCGTCGAGCCGGTCGTGGACCGCGCCCGCCTCCGGGTACAGGTCGTGCAACTCGGCGTCCAGCTCCCCGATCAGCTCGCGCACTGCGGGCTCGTCGATGGCCACGGACTCGATCCGTACGGACGACATCGGCGCAGGATATCGACGCGCGGATGATCACGACGCTTCCTAGGATCCAGCCGGTGTCCGATATCGCCACCACCTCCGCCGCCGCCTTCGACGCCGCCGCCGGCACCTACGACGAGGACCTGCACCACGTCGGGATCGCCGAAGAGCTGGTCCGCGGGCTGCAGCCGACCTCCCCACCAGCACTGGTCGTCGACGTCGCCACCGGCACCGGTTTCGCCGCGTTCGCCGCGCTCCGCCGGCTCGCGGCGCAGCGAGTGGTGGGCGTCGACATCTCGCAAGGCATGCTCGACCGGGCACGCGCGAAGGCACCACACGAGGACCCCGACGGCCGGATCGAGTGGCGCCACGCGCCCGCGATGCCGCTCGACCTCGTCACGGGCTCCGCCGACGTGGTGCTCTGCGCATCGGCGCTGCATCTCCTCGGCCGCGATGCGCTGCACGAGTGGCTGCGTGTGCTGCGTCCGGGTGGACAGGTGGCGTTCAGCGTGCCGATGGCCGAGGACTTCCATCCGTCGCCCGAGTTCCGTCGCATGGTCGAGAGCCACCTGTCCGTTCCGAAGGACGCGGCGGATGCCGTCGGAATCGCCCACGCAGCCGGGTTCACTGGAGCGCACGCCGAGATCCTTCTCCCGGCCTCGGAACGCCCGCGTCGCGTGTTCATCGTCCTGGCGCAGGCACCGCTGTAGCGTGGATCGAGTGGCCAGGGTGGTGTCGTTGCTGCACTATCCGATCAAGGGATGCGCCGGCACGCCGGTGTCCGGGTCGGTCGTGACCGCTGCCGGGCTCGCCCACGACCGGTCGTTCATGGTCGTCGACCACGACTACGTCTTCCGGACGCAGCGGCGGGATCCCCGGCTCGCGGTGATCCGTCCGGAGGTCCGCGACGACGGCGACGTGCTGACGCTGCACGCGCCGGGCATGGCCGAGCTGTCCGTGAAGGTGGATCGCGACGGCGCCCGCCGCGGCGTCGACCTCTTCGGCAACAGCTACACCGGGATCGACCAGGGCGAGCCGGTTGCCCGATGGCTGACCGAGGTGCTGGACGCGCCGAGCCGCCTCGTCCGGGTGCCGCCGGAGCACGACCGCGCGACCGACGGCGAGACGCCGGGCACGGCGGGCTACGCCGACAGCGCGGCCGTGCTCCTCATCGGCCGGACGTCGCTCGACCTGCTGCATGCGCGGCTCGTCGAGCAGGGTGGCGAGCCGCTGCCGATGAACAGGTTCCGCCCCAACATCGTCGTCGACGGGTGGGACGAGCCGCACGTCGAGGACAGCGTCCGAAGAGTCACGATCGGGAACGTGCTGCTCGGCTACACGAAGCTCGCCATCCGCTGTGCCGTCACCCTGGTCGACCAGGAGACAGGTGCCCGGGCGGGTCCGGAGCCGCTCCGCACGCTCGCCACCTACCGCCGCTCTGCCGCTGGCGGAGTGACCTTCGGCGCGAAGTTCGCCGTGCTCCGCGCGGGCGAGCTGGCCGTGGGCGACGAGGTGCAGGTGGAGCGCTGGGCCGCCGCGGCCGGCTCCATGCCGACCTCCCGCCGCCGATGACGACGGCCGAGCCGCCGCCCGTCTCCCAGCTCCATCTCGGCAGGCTTGTGACGAGGCCACTCCGCTGCCCGCTGGTAGCGTCGATCACGTGGCCAAGGTCGTATCCTTGATGCATTACCCGATCAAGGGCTGCGCCGGCACCGTGCTCAGCAACGCCGCCGTGACCGCCGCCGGGCTCGCCCACGATCGCTCGTTCATGGTCGTCGACGACGACCATGTCTTTCGGAACCAGCAGAGCGCCCCTCTCCTAGCAGTGATCCGGCCGGAGATCTGCGACAAGGGCGAGGTGCTCACGCTGCACGCACCGGGCCTACCCGCGCTGCCCATCGAGGTCCACCGCGAGGGCGATCGCACGGACGTCGGCCTCTACGGCCTTCGCTACACGGGGATCGATCAGGGCGAGCTTGCGGCCGAGTGGCTGACCGAGGTGCTCGGCTCCCGGAGCAGGCTCGTCCGGGTGCCGCCTGATCACGTCCGCACGACCGGTGGCGAGACGCCCGGAAGGGCGGGCTTCGCGGACTGCGCCGTGCTCCTCGTCAGCATCTCGTCGCTCGACCTGCTGCACTCGCGGCTCGTCGAGCAGGGCGGTGAGGCGCTGCCGTTGGACCGGTTCCGGCCCAACATCGTCGTCGACGGGTGGGGTGAGCCGCACATCGAGGACGGGCTGCGCCGCGTCACGATCGGGAGCGCGCGGTTCGGCTACGCGAAGCTCGCCATCCGCTGCTCCGTCACGATGGTCGACCAGGAGACGGGCATCCCGGGCGGTCCCGAACCGCTGCGCACGCTCGCCTCCTACCGGCGCGCGCCGGAGGGCGGGGTGACCTTCGGGACGAAGCTGGCCGTTCTACAGGCAGGCGACCTATCGGTAGGCGACGAGGTAGAGGTAGACCGCTGGGCCTAGGCCACGGCACACATCAGCGAGGTACCGCACAGATGTCCGGCGGTGTGCACCGTGGCCACACGGTGTGTGCGGTCAACGTTTGCTCCGCGGGAAGGCTCCCGGCGCTCGGCCGGGGCCTGGTTCTCCCGCGAAGGCCTGGGCGATCGAGATCCACTCGGTGGCTACGGGGCCGACGACCTCCAGGTCCGTGTCGGCGACGTTGCGGCGCTGAGTCACGACGAGGCAGAAGTCCAGCGCGTCGCCGCTCACGCGGTCGGCCGCGTCGGCGTCGCCCCAGGTCCAGACGTCCCCGGACGGCCCGACGAGCTCCACCCGCACGGGGGCGGACGGGGCGGCGCGGCCGTGGAGCGCGAAGCTGAAACCGGCGGTGCGCACGCCCAGGTGGGCCACGTGCCGCAGCCGGTCGGTGGGCTCCCGGCGGACGCCGAGCGCGTCGGCGATGTCCTGGCCGTGGGCCCAGGTCTCGAGGAGCCGCGCCGTGACCGATGTCGCCGCGCTCATGTCCGGGCCGTACCAGGGCAGCCGGGCCGAGGGGTCGAGCGTCCGGAACGTGTCGATGAACTCCTGCCGGGCCTGCAAGAACCAGGACCGCACCTCGGCGGCGCCCATGTGGGCGTGCTCGGCCGCCACCCGGTCGGGATGGTCGGTCCCGGCCTCCGCCTCCGCGACGCGCCGGAACTCGGTGGGATCCACCGCAGCCTGCCGGGCCAGCTCGTCGAAGAAGGCGAGGTGGGTGAGCTGGTCGCGGATGTCCCAGCCCAGGGACGGGGTGGGGGTGCTGATCGAGTCGTCGTCGAGACGGGCCACCAGCGCGCCCACCGCGTCGGTCTCGGCCTGCAGGTCATCCAGCAGCGCCGTCATCGACACGGCCATCGTCAACGTTCCTCCACCTTCTCGACGATAACCGCGAGCGGTGCGCCGGCGTCTACGGTCTGCCCCACACCCGCGAACCCCTCACCGACGACACTCTCGGCCGGGACTTCACCGGATGCTCCATCTTCATCGCCTCGACCGCACCTGCAGGCGGGCCACGCGGAGGATGCCGTGAGTTCACCCGGAATCGCTTGCCCGCGCTCGCCACGCCGACCGAGGATCTCCGGTCGTGACCCCCGAGCACACCCTGATCCAGCTCACCGACCTCCATCTCGTCGCCGAGCCCGGGGAGCTGCGCCATGGCGTCGACACGGCCGACGCACTGGCACGCGCGCTCGCCTCGGTGGAGGAGTCAGGGGTGCGGCCCGCCGCACTGCTGTTCACCGGCGACCTGGCCGACGCGGGCGAGCCCGGTGCGTACGAGCGGCTTCGCGAGATCGTCCAACCGGTCGCCAGGCGTCTCGGTGCTCCCGCGCTCTTCGCCATGGGGAACCACGACGACCGCGCCGCACTGCGGCGGCACCTCCTGGGAGTGCGCCTGCGCGGCGAACCGGGGGACACCGCCCCGCTCGACCACGTCACGTGGGTCGGCGGCCTGCGGATCGTCGTGCTCGACAGCACCGTGCCCGGACACGTCCACGGCGAGCTCTCCCCGGCCCAGCTCGCCTGGCTGGAGGCCGAACTGGCCGAGCCGGCACCTGCCGGCACGGTCCTCGCGCTGCACCATCCGCCGCTGCCGACGTCCTCCCGGCTCTCCGCGGACATCCAACTGCGCGACCGGTCGACGTTCGCCGCGATCCTCGCCGGAACCGACGTGCGCGTCGTACTCGCCGGGCACACCCATGTGGTGAGCGCAGGCGCAGTGGCCGGGATCCCGGTGTGGATCGGCGGAGCCACCTCCTACATCAGCGACGCCCTCGTCCCGGCGGGCGGGGAGCGCACGCTCAACGCTCCGTCCGTGAGCCGGATCGACCTGTTCGCCGACGCCGTGGTGACCGCGGCCGTGCCCGTGGGCGCGGAGCACGGGACCGCTCTGTCCGCAGTGCAGGTGACGCAGCGGATCGCCGAGTTCGGCGTGGCCTGACCGGGAGCGGCGATCAGCCCGCCGGGCGCCTGTACACCCCGTGCCACTGCGAGACGGCGAGCTCGCGGGCGATCAGCGTGTCGCGGGCAGGGTCGCCGACGGCGACGTGGCGGGCGATGACCGCGGCGCCGCCGACGGCCAGCGTCCAGCCCGCGAGGGCCGGGTCGACGTCAGGGGCGAGGCGTCCTGCCTTCTGCTCCTCCGTCAGGCGCACCACCGCGCGCTCGGCGAACCGGCCGATCTCCTCGGTCCAGTACTCGCGGACCTCCGGGTCGTAACCGGCCGTCTCGGTGATCGCCGCCAGCACCGCCCCGTGATCGCGGTAGTAGCGGATCATGCGTTCGTACAGCGCGGTGAGCCCGTCGGGTCCGCCGCCCGGACCGGTCGGACGCCAGTCCTCGCCGAGGTCGAACAGCTCGTCCTTCAGCGAACCGGCGAGCCGGACCAGCAGCTCGGTCTTGTCCCGGAAGTGCAGATAGAACGTGGAGCGCGCGATCCCCGCCTCGGCGGCGATGCGCTGCACCCCCAGCTCGGTGAACGGCACGCCCCCCACGAGCAGTCGCTCGGTCGCGGCCAGCACCTGGGCGACCGCCGCCGCACGGCGGTCGGGGCCCTGGGGCCGGGGGCGCGTGATCGAGGGCACCCGCGGATCCTATTTCGCCCGAACCCTGTGCCACCGGGCACACCACGGCGCCACCGTGCACACGTCCTGACGTGTGCACGGCGGCCATCGGGTGGGCGCGGTCAGCGGACCTTCGTCAGAAGGTCTCCTCCGCGCGCAGCACCGACCGGACCACGGGCCAGGGGTCACCCGCCTGCAGCAGGACGAGGTCGGCGCGCAGCCCGGCGTCGAGCCTGCCGCGGTCGGTGAGCCCCGCGGCCTCCGCCGCACCCCCCGTGATCAGCGCGATCGCCGCAGGCAAAGACATCACACCGCGTGTTGCGAGCAGGAACGCGGCGGCGGTGAGCCCCGACGGGAGGTAGTCCGACGCCAGCGCGGTCAGCAGCCCGCGGCTCGCGAGGTCGCTGCCGGAGACGTTGCCTGCGTGCGACCCGCCACGCAGGACGTTGGGGGCTCCGGCGATCACCGGCAGTCCCCGCTCGCGTGCCGCCTCGGCCGCCTCCAGGGTGGTCGGGAACTCGGCGACCGAGCCGCCCCTGGCCACGAGCTCGTCGATCTCGACCGCGCTTGCGGGGTCGTGGCCGAGCAGCCGGATCGCCCCGGACCGGGCCAGCCGGCCCAGCCAGTCGAGGGCCTCCTCGCGAACCGTGAGCCGGCCCTCGCGCTCGACGATCAGCTGGTCGACGTGGTCCTTGGCCTCGCCGTCGCTCAGGCCCCGGGTGCCCGCCACGTACCGCTCGTAGTGGCGGCGGTCGGCGTACTGACCCTGCCCCGGGGTGTGGTCCTCGTGGGAGACCAGCAGGGGCATGCCGTCCGGATCCGGCAACGTGTCGAACCGCTCCCGCAGCGCGGCAATGCCCTCCGGGGAGCGGACGTCGAGCCGGTGGAGCAGGCGGTGGTCGACGGGCGCCGTCCCGCGCGCCGTGACCGTGACGATCAGCTCCAGTGTGCGGGCGATCGAGCGCTGCGTGGAGGGAGAGGTGCCCTCCTCGAAGGACGCCCCGTGGAAGACCGTGGTGACACCCGCGGCGCGCAGCTTGCCCTCGAAGGACAGGATCGCGAACTCCCACGGTAGGCGCGCCGACGGTCGGGGCAGGATCTCCCGCTCCAGGCCGTCGGAGTGCACGTCCACCACGCCCGGCACGCACAGCAGCCCGGCACCGTCCACATCGGCTTCCGACCCGGCCGGCTGCGGCGCCACCTCGGCGATCCGCCCGTCGCGGACGGCGATCCACGCATCGTCGACGACCCGGTCGGGCAGCACCGCCCTGACGTGGCCCAGCACGTAGTCGGCCGGCGGTAACCCCAGCGTCCAGCGCGCCGACGTGCCACTCGCCTGCTCGGTGAGCACCGAACTCAGCACCGATTCGTTCGCAAGCTCACTCTGCACCGATGATTCGTTCGCAAGCTCACTCTGCACCGATGATTCGTTCGCAAGCTCACTCTGCACCGATGATTCGTTCGCAAGCTCACTCTGCACCGATGATTCGTTCGCAAGCTCACTCTGCACCGATGATTCGTTCGCAAGCTCACTCATGCAGCACTCCCCAGCAGCTCCGTGGGCGCGCCGTAGCGCTGCACCCGTCCCGACCCCAGTTCGACGACGCGGTCGGCCAGCCTGCGCATCGCGTCGGCATCGTGGAAGACCGCCAGCACCGCGACGCCGTGTGCCGTCAGGGACGCGACGAGGTCGAGCGCGCGTTCCCGGTTCGCCGGGTCCAGCGCCGACACCGGCTCGTCCAGCAACAGCAACCGAGGCGGCCGCACGGTGCCTGCCGCCAGGTTGATCCGCTGCCGCTCACCGCCGGACAGCACCCCACAGTCGACGTCCCACAGCGCCTCCTCGATCCCGAGGGCGCGCAGCGCAACGGCCGCCGCATCGAGCGCCTCCGCACGGTCGAGGCCTCGCCTGCGTGCGGCAGCCGCCACGACCTGCAGCGGGCCGGTCCGCGGAGGCGCGGTCAGGAACTGGGCGACGTAGCCGAGCTCGCGGCCGCGCAGCCGGGCCATGGCGCGGTCCGGGAGTGTCGTCAGCTCGATGCCGCCGAGGCGCACGCTCCCGGCGTCGGGGAGGTAGCTGCGATACACGCAGCGCAGCACGCTCGACTTCCCCGCACCGCTCGGGCCGGCGAGCGCCACGTGCTCACCGGCGGCCACGTCCAGATCCACGCCGTCGAGGGAGACCACGGTGCGCCCGTCGACGGTGTGCAGGGTGAAGGTCTTGCACAGTCCCCGGACTCGCAGGACCGGTTCCTGCTCCGGGCCGTCCGTACTCACGGCGGTCACCTCCGTGCCGCGGCCACGAGCCGCTGGGTGTAGGGGTGGTGGGGGTCGGAGAAGAGCTGGTCGGTGAGCCCATGCTCGACCACCCGGCCGAGCTGCATCACCACCGCCCTGTCGGTGAGCGCCTCGATCACCGCGAAGTCGTGGCTCACCACCACAGCGGCGACGTCCCGCTCGGCGAGCAGCCCGCGCAGCAGGTCCAGCACACCGGCGGCGACGGAGGCGTCGAGCCCGGTGGTCGGCTCGTCGAGAAGCAGCACGGCAGGGTCGGTCGCGAGCGCCTTCGCGATCTGGACGCGCTGGCGCATGCCGCCGGAGAACGTGCGCACCGGGTCGTCCATGCGGGAGAGCGGAACCTCGACCCGGTCGAGCAACTCCGCCGCGCGCCGGCGGATCGCGTGGTAGCTGCGCCACCCCGCGGCCGTCAGGCGCTCGGCGATGTTGCCGCCCGCCGAGACGCTGAGCGCGAGCCCGGCCGACGGGTCCTGCTGCACGTAGCCGAGCACGTCGATACGCAGCCTGCGCCGCGCCGCCGCGTCCAACGCCAGGAGCTCGGTGGCGCCGCCGTCGAGGGCGGCCAGCCGGACGCTTCCCGTGGTGGCCTCCTCCTCCCCGATGACACAGCGCAGCACCGTCGACTTGCCGGAGCCGGACTCGCCGATCAGGCCGACCGCCTCGCCGGGAGCCACGTCGAACCCGACGTCCCAGGCGGCGACGATCGCCCCGGTGTCGGGGCTGACCGCGGTGCCGTGCTCCGGGCCCGTGCCCGCGATGGCCGCGGCGCCGCCCGGGCCGTGCACCTTGCCCAGACCCGCCACTCGCAGCGTCCACTCCTCGCCCGCGGCCGCGAGTCGCGGGGTGGTCGTCGCGGGTGCCGGGCCGACCGGCGCGACCGGGCCCGACCGGACCCGTCGCGAGGGATCGGGCAGCATGCGCAGCGGCGCCACCGCGGCGTGCGCGGCGAGGTCGGCGTCGCCCGCGGCCACCCGGGTGCACCACTCCGTGTCGCTGCAGATCGTGCGACCGCCACCGCCCTCGACGAGGAACGTGTCGGCCGAGCCGCAGAGCGCGCACCGCTGCTGCGGGCCGCCCTCCACCTCGAACGGCACGTCGTCGAACGTCAGCGGCTCCACGTCCGTGCCCGGCGGCACCGCGTAGATCCGCTTCTCCCGGCCCGCGCCGAACAGGCTCAGGTGCGGAGCCTGGTGCAGCCGCGGGACGTCCCAGCGCGGGATCGGCGTGGTCGCCATGACATAGCGCCCGCCGACGAGCACCGGGTAGCCGGTGGACTTGGTGATCACGCCGTTGCGCACCAGGTCCTCGTACAGGCTCACCCAGATCGAGGCGTAGTCGCCCTCGGCGTGCATCCGGTCGCACTCGGCGGTGGAGCGTTCCACTCCACGCAGCGGTTCGGGCACCGGCACCTGCAGCACGAGCACGTGCTCGTCGGTCAGCGGTTGCTCGGGGATGCGGTGCCGGGACTGCACGATGGTCGCCTCCCGGCTGTCCGTCGTCTCCTCGCAGCCCTCGGTGGCGGCGATCATCCGGCGGAGGTTGGTGGCATTGACGCCGGCGTCGTCGCCCTGGTCGATCACCTTGACGGTGTCGTCGGCGCCGATCACGGCCAGGGTGACCTGCAGCCCGCCCGACCCCCACCCGCGTGCCACCGGCATCTCCCGCGAGCCGAAGGGCACCTGGTGGCCCGGCACGCACACCGCGGTCAGCGCGGCCCGGCGGATCTCCCGCCGCGCGCCCTCGTCGAGCAGCCCCTGCCCCTCCTCGCCCGAGTCGATCTCGGCGAGCAGGTCCACGACGGCGGTCATTCGCAGTCCTTCCCGATCGGGTCCGCCGCGCGCGGCCGCTCCCCGGTCCCGCGCACGGCGAGCTTCCGGTCGACCATCGAGCGGAAGGTCACGTAGTGCGGCAGCTTGAGGTGCTCGAGGAAACCGCCGGAGTCGAGCCCGTCGACGGTGAGCAGCAGCAGCTGCTCCAGCGGGGTGTCGCGGCCGAAGCGGCGGCACGCGATGTCGAGGTTCGCCATGGCGATGGCCTTGCGCTCGTTGTGCCCGAAGCACAGGCCGTACCCGAGGTCGAAACGGCCGCGGTCCTCGTCGGCCCCGTCGAGATCCTCGATCGCCTCGGTCTCGGTGGCCCGGAAGTGCCCGACGGTCACCGGCGCGCCGGTGTGCGGGTGCTTCACCCGCAGCGGCAGCCTGCCGTGGCGGACCTCGCCGAGCGTGACCTCGTGGACGTTCCCGTCCGGGCCGAGGATCGAGCGGTACCACAACCCGACGAGCGCGCCGGTCTCCGCGCGGGCCATGCTGGCGAGCACCGCCGAGCGCGGTGCCGGCGGGCGAGCCGGGCGGCGGGTCACGTCGAATGGCTCGGGGCGGGGAGCCGTGGGGTCGGCAGGCCGGTGGTCGACGAGCAGGTCCATCTCACGCAGCAGCTCCGAGAACCGCCGCGGCCTGCGCTCGTCCGGCCGCTGCGAGTCGCCCGTTCCCAGCCCGCGAGTCGTCCCGTTGGCGTCCGCGAGTCGCCCGTTGCCGTTCTGCGAGTCGCCCGTTTCGAGCCCGTGAGTCGCCCCGTTGCCGTTCCCGTTCGTGGCCGCGGGCGGCCCGTCGAGACGCTCGAGCAACCGCCCCGTGTAGTCCGACGTGCGACCGAGCAGCTGCGGCCCCTCGGGCGTGCGGTGGGCCGGGACGATCCGGCGCAGCACCACCATCTCGTCGGGGTTCACCGGCTCGCTGCGTGCCAGCCTGGGCAGCGCCGAGCGATGGGCGCGCACGAGGTGCGCAGCCTCCAGTGTGTCGCCCTCGGCCTGACGGAACGCGTGGGCGGCGGTCTGCTCGTCGTAGAGCCCGGCCTCCCCCATCACACGGTCCACGGCCAGCCGGAACCGCGCTGTGATCTGGCCGGTCTCGGCCCACGGCGCAGGCGCGTGGTCGCGCGAGCGGCGCACCAGGTCCTCCGCGGCCAGAATGGCCTCCAGGCCGCCGCGGGCTCCTGAGTACCCCATGGTCAGCTCCCTTCGTTCGTACGCGTGCTGCGCGGCAGGCCGACGCAAGCGCCGTCGGAGTCCACGAGCAGCAGGTCGGCGCCCGCGGGGTAGGCCACCGCGGCGCGGACGTCGAGCCAGCCCACCGGAAGCCCGGCGGGGGCGATCACGGCACCGGGCGCCACCCCGGGGCCCTCCAGCCGCACGACCGGTCCCCCGGTCAGTGCGGGCACGGCGAGCGCGACCAGCGCGGCCTCTTCCGGGTCGGCCGGAGTTCCCACCCGGACGGCCCGCAGCTCGTCCGCGGTGATCGGCCGCAGCGCCGCCACCAGCCGCGCCTCCCCGAGGACGGCACCGGGCGCCGACGTGGCGGTCATGACGGCCCGCAGCCACTGCGCGCTGTCGGCGCTCGTGGCGTCGAGCACGCACACGGGTGTGTCGAGGTCGGCGAGGGCGAGGAGCGGTACCAGCGCCGCCGGCACCCCGGCAGGCGCAGGCAGGTGCGTCGTCGTCCCCGGCCGGGCCAGGGCGTCGAGCACCGCGCGGAAGACGCGTTGAGCGTCCCGATTCCCGGGCCGGACCAGGGCGGGTGCCGCCTCGATGCTGGTCATGCGAGCTCCTCGAATGCGACCACGGTGGGGGCGAGCACGGCCCATTCCGCGGCCTCGGCAGCGGCCTGACGTGCAGCGACACGGCGGCACAGCGCGGCCACCTCGCCCGCCATCGGCCTGTCGGCCTCCGCCTCCGCGTCGCACACGGCCGCGGCGAGGACCGCCACCCGGTCGTCGCCGAGACGCATCGCCCATCCCCTTGTGCCGGCCAGCTCGACCTCCGCACGGCAGGCGAGCACGTCGCCGAGCAGGAACCGCTCGTGGCCCACCGGCTCCATTACCTCGGTCGCCACGCAGCCGACCTCGGGTGGGACGAGCACCGTCAGCTGGGCACCGTCGGCGAGGCAGCCGTCGGCCAGCGCCACGAGCTCGGCGGTCCCGGCCAGCGCCAGCAGCCCCGCACGTTCCTCCCGTCGGCCCGCTCGACGCCCGGTCGTTCGCTCCGATGTGGTCATTCCGCTCCTCTTCGTCCTTCCCCGAGCTCCACCACCACGCGGAGCGCATCCGCGCGCATCCATGAACTGCTGCACATCACCGGGCTCCCCGCATCGCCGTCCCGGCTGAGGCTCTCGACCAGCCAGACCGGTGCCGCCGACTCCATCTGCAGGCCCGCGACCACGTCCGGCGGCGGCACGTCGAGACTCACCCGGCTCCACGAGCGGACCGGACAGACCCGTCCGACCTGGCGCAGCACGAGGTCGACGGACTCCGCGGCGTGCAGCGCCGCGCCCAGCTCGGGCACGATCGCGACGGGGATCCATTCGTGCGTCGCGGCAGCGAGCAGGTCGTCGATGTAGGACTGGCGGCGCAGCCGGTGCGCCGGCGTGCCCGGCGGCAGGTCGAGCAGCTCGGCAGGCTCCGGCGGCAGCGCCACCACGTCGACCCCGCGGACCACGGTGCGGGGCCGGGCGCCCGCCGCGGACACCGTTTCGTGCCAGGACGGTCGCCGGTCGTGGGAGATGACGTAGTCGATGCGCCGGTTGACGAAGGTGCCTGCGCCCTGGATCCGGCGCACCAGCAGGCGGCGCTCCAGCTCCTGGAGGGCCGCCCGGGCCGCCGCCCGCCCGACGCCGAACCTCAGGGTGATGTCGTGCTCCCCGGCGACCCGCGCCCCCGGTGGTAGCCCGGCAAGCTCGCTCGCCAGCTGCTCGGCGATGTCCAGGTACCGCCTGCCCCGGGTGGTGACGGTGGTGGCCGCGTCCATGGGCGCAACGCTGCCCCTCGGACTTGTCCGGACAACTCCACGAACGCGAACGCCAGGCGGTCCGCCGGTGAACCCCATGAGCGCTTGTCGTGGCCGAGGCGGGCAATTGGGATCAACGCCGACTTGACCGGGCATCGGAGGGGAACCGTTGCCCTGCGTTCAGCCACCCGCAACCCGGGGGACCGCACCCCAGCATCGCCGGCTCGGACCCTCGGCGCTGATGTCGGACGGCCGGATGGTCCGACGCTTCCTACTGACAGGGAGACACCACCTCAGATGAAACGCACTCTCCGCCGCGTGCTCCCCGCCGTGGCCGCAGCTGTGCTGTTCGCCGCTCTCGCCGCGTGTGGCGAGAGCGCCTCCACCGCCGGCCAGGGTGGAGGCGGGGGCGCTGACCCGGACACCCTGGTGTTCGCCGCGGTGCCGAGCGAGCAGACGACGACCCTCCAGCAGAACTTCCAGCCCGTGCTCGACATGCTCGCCAAGGTGACGGGCAAGAAGGTCGAGTTCCGCCAGGCGACGAACTACGCCGCGGTGATCGAGGCGCAGCTCTCCGGGCAGGTCCAGATCGCCCAGTACGGTCCGCTCTCCTACACGATCGCCAAGAAGCAGGGCGCCCAGATCAAGGCCGTCGGCGCGCAGATCACCGCAAAGGGCGCCGCACCCGGCTACAAGTCCTACGCCATCACGAAAACGGGCTCCCCGATCAAGTCGATCAAGGACTACGCGGGTAAGAACATCTGCTTCGTCGACCCGGACTCGACCTCCGGATACCTCTATCCGACCGCCGAGCTCCTCGAGAACGGGATCAACCCGCAGACCGGTGTGCACCCGATCTTCGCGGGCGGCCACGACGCCTCCGTGCTCGAGGTGGCCTCCGGCCGTTGTGACGCCGGGTTCGCCGAGGACTCGATGGTCGACACGACACTCATCCAGTCCGGCCAGCTGAAGCCGGGAGAGATCACCACGCTGCTCAAGTCCGAGGAGATCCCCGGCTCGCCGGTCGCGATCAGCACCTCGCTCTCCCCCCAGCTGCAGCAGACGCTCACCGATGCCTTTCAGAACAAGGCCAACGTCGACTACCTGACGGCCAACGGCTTCTGCAAGGGGGCCTGCACGATCGGCGACGGCGGTGGATGGGGCTACGCCCCGGTGGACGACGCGTTCTACAACACGATCCGCCAGGTGTGCGACGTCACCAAGAACAAGAGCTGCACGCAGGCATGAGCGGCGACAGAAGAATCAACGGCACGGCGCGACATGCCGGCGGAGCGCCGGTCGTGGAGTTCGCCGGCGTCACGAAGCGCTTCGGCCCGCAGGTGCTCGGCCTCGATGACATCAGCCTGACCGTGCACGCGGGCGAGGTGGTCGCTCTGGTCGGCCTGTCCGGCTCGGGGAAGTCCACCCTGCTGCGGCACATCGACGGCCTGCACCTGCCGACGGCAGGCAGGGTCCAGGTACTCGGCGTCGACGTGGGCTCGGTGCGCGGGAGCGCCCTGCGGACGCTGCGGCGCCGGATCGGCTTCGTCTTCCAGCAGTTCGAGCTGGTGGGGAGCCGGACGGTGCTGGAGAACGTGTGCACCGGCGCACTCGGCCGGCTCCGTGGTCCCCGCCTCGGCCTGCCGACGTACCCGAAGGCGGTGCGCCGGGAAGGACTGGAGCACCTCGACCGGGTGGGACTCGCCGACCGGGCGTTCCAGCGGGCGGACACCCTGTCCGGCGGGCAGCAGCAGCGGGTCGCGGTGGCTCGCGCGCTGATGCAGCGACCCGAGGTGTTGCTGGCCGACGAGCCGGTGGCCTCCCTGGACCCCGAGTCGTCCGAACAGGTCATGGCCCTGCTGAAGACGATCAGCCGGGAGAACTCGCTCACGGTGCTGTGCAGCCTCCATCAGGTGGATCTGGCGCTCGGCTGGGGCGACCGGATCGTCGGGCTGCGCGGCGGGCGCACGGTGCTCGACCTGCCCACCGCCGGGCTCGACCGTGAGCAGGTGATGGCGGTGTACTCGCGCGTCGGTGCTGCCGCGAGTGCTCTGCTGACGACCGCACGCTGATGTCGGTCCCCTCCCCACTGCGGGAGACCCCGGTGCCGGCTGCTCGTCCGCCGGCACCGGGGCGCCTCACGACGCGCCCTTCGGCCGGGACGGTCTCGGCCGTGCTCGTGCTGCTCGTGCTCCTGGCCGCCTCGCTGTGGTCGGTGGCCGAACTGCGGATCAACGTCGCAACCTTCGTCGACGGCGCTCACCAGGCCGTGGCATTCACCCGGCGGACGCTGCCGCTGGACTTCCCGCCGGTGCTGGAGATCCTCCGGCTCTGCGGGCAGACACTCGGCATCGTCATCCTCGCCACCCTGCTCTCGACGATCCTGTCGGTGCCGCTGGCCTTGCTCGCCGCCTCGAACACGACGCCGAACAACCCGAGCCGGCTCGGTGCCCGCAGTCTGATCGTCGTCGCTCGCGCGGTCCCCGACGTCGTGCTGGCGATCGCCTTCGTCAGGATCTTCGGCATCGGCGCGCTCACCGGCGTGCTGGCGATGGGCCTGCACTCCATCGGGATGATCGGCAAGATGTACGCCGACGCGATCGAGCACGTCGACGCCGGACCGCCCACAGCACTGCGCGCCACCGGCGCCACGCGGCTGCAGCAGATCGCAGGCGGGGTGCTTCCCGCGGTGCTGCCGGCGTTCGTCGCGGTCGGGCTGCACCGGCTCGACATCAACCTGCGCGTCTCCGTCGTGCTCGGCTTCGTGGGCGTGCAGGGCATCGGCTTCGCGATCGCGGAGTCGATGGCGGTGCTCGACTTCCAGCGCGGCATCGCACTGTCGCTGGTCGTGCTCCTGCTGTGCGTCGTCGTCGAGCTGATCTCCGGGTCCATCCGCACCGCCCTGCTGGGCCGCGCCGCGGCCGGGCCGTCGCGAGGTATCGCTGCCGGCGTCACCCGGCTCGCCACCCGCCGCTCCGCGTCCGGGAAGGCCGACGACGAGCGCCTCGACCTCGACGTCGATCTCGTCCGTGATCCGCGCCTGCGCTCGGCGGCCGCGCTCGTCTCCGGGCGGACCACCCCGCCATGGACCCCCCGGCGGATCGCCTCGGCCGCCTACGCGGCGATCACGCTCGCGGTGATCGCCGCGTCCTTCATCGGTTCGGGCATCTCGCCCGTGGAGTTCTTCGAGTCGCTCCCCGAGACGATCCACAGCATCGGACTGTTCTTCCCGCCCCAGACCGGCGGCCTCTTCGGAACGCTCTTCGAGCAGTTGCTCGTGACCGTGCAGATCGCGCTCGCGGCGACGCTGTTCGGCGTGGTGCTGTCCCTCCCGATCGGGGCGCTCGCGGCCCGCAACGTCGCTCCCACACCGGGCGTCGCGAACGCGTTCCGGCTGGTCATCCTGCTCATCCGCGGCATACCGGAGCTGATCCTCGGCATCGTGTTCGTGGTGATCACCGGCCTTGGTGAAGTGGCGGGCGCGGTGGCCCTCGGGATCGGCGCGGTGGGCTTACTCGGCAAGCTGGTGGCGGACTCGCTGGAGGAGGTGGACGCGGGGCCGGAGCACGCGCTGCAGGCCACCGGGGGGTCTCGGTGGCAGGTCTTCTTCGCCGCGACGCTCCCCGCGGGCTCCCGTGCACTCGTGGCGCACGTGCTCTACCTGCTCGACACGAACATCCGGTCGGCGACGCTGCTCGGCATCGTCGGTGCGGGTGGGATCGGCTTCTATCTGCTCAGCGCCTCGCAGGTGCTGCAGTTCGGTGTCGTCACGACCATTCTGATCATGATCTTCGTGACGGTGATGCTCGTCGAGCTGCTGGCGCTCTGGCTGCGCGGGCGGTTCTGAACAACCTGACCGAGGAGACGACGTCTGCCATGAAACTCCGTGAGACCGTCCGCGACACCATGCGCACCGACCTGCTGGCGATGGCCGAGCTGCCCTACGGCGGGGAGGACGTGGACCAGCTCGCCCACGCGCTCCAGGCGGGCACCCTCGCCGTCGCGGCGGGGAGCCGGCCCGCGCTGGTGGCCGCCGCATTGCTGCACGACGTCGGCAGGGTGCCGCGCGTGATGGCCGCGTTCCCGGAGACTCCGCACGAGGAGGCCGGCGCGACGTACGTCAGCGACCTGGTCGGCGCCGAGGCGGGCTGGCTGGTGGGGTCACACGTGCTGGCCAAGCGTGCGCTCGTGGCCACCGACCCGAACTACTTCGCGCTGCTGTCGCCCGCCTCGGTGCGGAGCCTCGCCCGGCAGGGCGGCGCCGCGGACGAAGAGGAGGTGGAGCATTTCCTGCGCCATCCCCTCGCTGCCGATGCGATGCAGCTGCGGCGGTGGGACGACCAGGCCAAGGATCCGCAGGCCCGGCCGCTCCCGATGGACGAACTCCTGGACGCCGCCCTCGGCGGCTGACCACGTCCTAGGGCCGAACCCGCACCACGACCTCGGTGTCGGTGACGCGCTCGACCCCGACGGTGAAGCCCTCGGCCTGCGTCTCCCCGCCCACCGGCGCCGTGATGCGCTGGCCGGCGACCTCCAGTTCCGCCGTGCCCGCGTTCACCCCGACGAGCTTGGCCTCGATGCCCAGCACGGACACGGCGGCGGCGCCGTCGCGGGGGAAGGTGATGGTGCAGCCGTCGAGACCGCAGTCGGTGTTCGAACCTGCGCCCCCGCATCCGGCGATGAGGACGAGAGCGGTGAGTGAGGAGAGGACGAGCGCTGCGGGGCGACGGGTCATGATCGCCATGGTACGTGCCCGCTGGTCCGTTTTGTCCGGGTACCGTTGCCACCCGGGGAGATCCATCACCTGTCAGCGAGGCGGCCGATGCAGTAGGCAGGGACTCGTCCGCACACCCGACCTGGGGGGAACGATGAGCGAAGGGCCCGCTGCCGAGCGGCGTGTGGAGTTCGTGGCCGTCGCCGACCGGCTGGCCGGGCGCTTCGCCGAGCGCGCCGCAGCCCACGACGTGGAGGCCAGCTTCCCGCACGAGAACTATGCCGACCTCGCCGACGCCGGGTTCCTGCGGCTGACCGTTCCCGAGGAGCTCGGCGGACTCGGGGCGGGACTCGGCGACGTGCTGGCGGTTCTCGAACGGCTCGCGACGGGCGACGGGGCCACCGCGCTCGCCGTCACGATGCACATCTCCCCGCTGGGTCAGTGGAGCACCGTGTGGCGGCGCACCGGAGCCCCGCGACTGGCCCACCTGCTGCGACAGGCAGCGGAAGGCTCGCTGGTGTGGGCGGCCGTGACCGGCGAGCCGGGCATCCGCAACGACATGACCGACGCCCGCACGGCCGCCGAGAAGGTCGACGGCGGGTTCGTCCTCACCGGCCGCAAGGTCTTCGCGACGAACACGGCGGTCGCCACGCACTTCTCCACCACCGCCCGCCACGAGGCCGCCGACGGCGGGCCGCGGCTGCTGCTCTGCCAGGTGGCGATGGATCAGCCGGGTGTGCGGGTGCACCCCACCTGGAACGCGATGGGGATGCGTGCCACGCGCAGCGACGACCTCGAGCTCGACGGCGTCTTCGTGCCCGACGAGCAGATGGTGCACTCGCTGCCGGTCGGCCACCTGGACACGCGGGTGCTCGAAACCGTCTGGTCGTGGGCGATGCCGTCGTTCGGAGCGGTCTACACCGGGATAGCCGCGGGAGCGCTGGACTGGACCGTCCAGCGGGTCCTGCGCTCAGGGCGGGCTGACGACCCGGTTGTCCAGGACGTGATCGGCGGGTGCCGGATCCTCCTCGACACCTCGCGGGCGATGCTGGCGAGCCACGTGGACAAGGTGGAGAACGGTCGCCTCCTCGACCGCGGAGTGCAGGGTGGGCTGGCCTGGTGCGCCACGGTCAAGTACGTGGCCGCCACCAACGCGGTCGAGGTGCTGCAACGGCTCGTCGACGTCGTGGGCGGGCCCGCCTACACCAGGTACCAGCCGTTCGAGCGCATGTGGCGCGACGTTCAGGCCGGTCCGATCATGCCGATGGGCAACCTCGCCGCCCGCCGTCTGGTCGGCGCCGACGCGCTCGGCGTGACCGTCGCGCCGGTCAGCTGACCGGCTGAGTCACGGGCCGGTGAACGACCCGTGCCTGCCCGCGCCACCGGCGAACCGCGCGGCACCGGCGGTGGCGTCGGCCGCCAGCGACACCTGGCCGTGCGCGAACTCCGCGTCCAGTGCGTCGGCCTCGGAGAGCCCTTCCTGATCGAGCACGGAGAGCCGGTCGCGGCGCATGCAGGTCTGCGGGAACGCCGCCAGCTGCGTGGCGAGCTCGTGGGCTGCGGCGAGGACCTCCCCTACCGGTACCACCCGGTTGGCAAGGCCGATCGCCAGCGCCTCCGCGGCGTCGACCGGGCGTCCGGTGAGGATCATGTCCATCGCCCGGCTCGTGCCGATCAGGCGCGGCAGCCGCACCGTGCCACCGTCGATCAGCGGGACGCCCCAACGACGGCAGAAGACGCCGAACACGGCGCTCTCGTCGGCCACCCGCAGGTCGCACCACAGCGCCAGCTCCAGCCCACCGGCCACGGCGTACCCCGACACCGCGGCGATCACCGGTTTCGACAACCGCATCCGGGTCGGACCCATCGGGCCGTCGCCCCGGGGGTCGACGCGGTTGCCGCGCTCGGTACCGACCGCGGTCAGATCGGCGCCCGCGCAGAAGACACCGCCCTCACCGTGCAGCACGGCAACCGCGGCGTCCTCATCGGCGTCGAACGCACGGAACGCGTCGGCCAACTGCTCGGCGGTGGCTCCGTCGACGGCGTTGCGGCGCTCGGGGCGATGCAGGAACACCGTGGTGACGGGTCCGTCACGCTCCACGCGGACCGCGGTCACGACCGGCCCCACAGCGGGTCACGCAGCGCGCGGCGCAACACCTTGCCCACCGGCGACAGCGGGAGCGCATCGACCACGTGTACCTCCTTCGGGACCTTGTACCCGGCCAGCCGGGCACGGACCGCACCCCGCAGCTCCTCGGCGGCCGGCGGCTGCACGCCCGGCCGGAGCGTGACGAACGCGGTGACCGCCTCCACCCACGTCTCGTCCGGCGCCCCGACGACGGCGGCCGCGGCGACGGCAGGGTGCGTGAGCAGCGCGTCCTCGACCTCACGGGGATAGACGTTGTACCCGCCCGTGATGATCATGTCGCTCGTGCGGTCGACCAGGGTGAGGTAACCGCGCTCGTCGACCCGGGCGAGGTCACGCGTGCGTACCCACCCGTCGGTCGTGATCGTCTCTGCGGTCAGCTCCGGCGCCGCGTAGTAACCCGCCATCGCGAACGGGGCGCGCAGCTGCAGCTCGCCCACCTCGGCCACGCCCAGCGGCGTGCCGTTCTCGTCGGCCACCCGTACTTCGGCGTCCACGGACGGGTGCCCGCAGCTGCCCCACAGGCCCGGATCGGCGTGGTCGGCCTTGTCGAGCACGGTGATCGCGAGCGGGGCCTCGGTCTGGCCGTAGTACTGCACCAACCGCGGTCCCCACAGGTCGAGCACCTGCTCCAGCAGCGGGCCGGGCATCGGGCTCGCCCCGTAGAAGGCCGTGCGGAGGTGGGAGACGTCGGAACGTTCGGCTGCGCCCGACGCGACGAGCATCCCCAGCATCGTCGGCACCAGGTTGATCTCGGTGGCGCGGTGTGCGGCGACCGCGTCGAGGAAGGTGGCGGGGTCGAACCCGGGCAGCACGGCGGAGACGGCGCCGCGGACCCAGTACGGGAGCACGAAGGTGCCGCTCGCGTGGATCAGCGAAGCCGCGTGCAGCATCACCGAGTCCGGCCCGGGAGAGACGAGGTTGGCCAGGACGTTCGCCGCGATCGCGGCCCAGCTCGCCTGGGTGTGCACCACGGCCTTCAGCGCACCCGAGGTACCCGAGGTGTAGACCACGATGACGGGGTCGTCCGGCTGCGCGGGGAGCAGCGGATCGCGACCCGAGGCGGCTGACATCTCCGTGATCAGGTCGGGGGCGTCCACCACGTCGGTCGGGCCCAGGCACGCCGGCCGCAGCCCGTCGAGTCGCGCCACCAGCTCGCTCGCCCGCTCCGCGAGCGCGGGGGTGTGCACCAGCAGTTGCACTCCGGTGGCCTCGATCATTCTGGCCTGCTCGTCCGGCGCCAGCCGGGGGTTGAGCGGGACGCGTGCCACGCCGGCCTTGAGGCACGCGAAGTCGATCGGTACGGACCACAGCCCGTTGTCGACCAGCAGCCCGACCCGCGCACCCCGCTCCACCCCGAGCCCGCCGAGCACGTGGGCCAACCGGTTCGCCGCGCCGTCGACCTCGGCGAAGGTCATCGACTCGGCTCCGGCGACCACGGCCGTACGCCCACCGTGCCGGGCAGCACCCCGGCGCACCAGTTCGACTGCCAGCATGGGCATCTCCCCCCTGATCGCGCCCGAACCTACCTGCCCCGGCAAGGCAGGCGGGGGATCGCGGAAAGGCCGGGACAGAGCCCCATCCGGGTGAATGTGAGAATCCCGGACACCCGGCCGAAACACCTCGTGCGACGCCGTGCGCCGATCACGCCGGTGCAACGGACCGCGTTCCCATCGGAGCACGCGGGGCGGAACCGGCATCCGGCCGACAATCATCAGATGGACGAAATCCCAGGTCACGGCGTGGATGAGGGCCGTCATGGCGACCGCGACCGATCTACTGCCTTACGCGCGACAACCGGCCGTCGGCCGGACGCAGTCGCGCTCGTCCGGGTCGGCAGCCATAACCGTGACGTGACAACTGGCCGGATTCCGGAAATGGGCCGGTTAACAGTTCTCCGGCCTCCTGCGAGCCCTGAGAGAACCGCTCGGCGCCAATCCCCCCGGGAGTCGAGCGGCCAGTCACGGTCCCGCTGGACTTCACGGTCCAGCGGGACCGTGGCGCCCTTTCACGGCCCGGCCAGTAGCGCAGAGCGTGATCTCCGGTGAGTCGCGCCGCGGCCCGACTGCCCCGAACAGGACGGGCGCGAGGCTTCCCGAGCGACCTGAGCCGACATCCCGATCCCGTACGGACGGATCGGTCAACGGCGGTCCCAACCGCCATGATCGTCCTAGACTCGGCGCGCTGTCGACCGTGTCGGTTCGAGACCGAGGAGTGAGAACCACCATGTCGAGTGCCGCACCTCCGTACGTCGACACGACGAAGGCCAGCGTCGCGAGGGTCTACGACGCCTTCCTGAACGGCACCGACAACTACGAGATCGACCGTGAGGTTCTGCGCCGCATCCAGCAGGTGGCTCCCGAGGCCACCTTCCTCGGCCGGGACAACCGCGAGTTCCTGAACCGGGCCAGCCGGTTCATCGCCGGACAGACCGAGATCACCCAGTACCTGGACTGCGGCTCGGGTCTGCCCACCGCGGAGAACACCCACCAGGTCGTGCAGCGCATCCATCCCGAGGCGCGCGTGGTGTACGTCGACAACGACCCCGACGTACTCAGCCACGGCAGGGCGCTGCTCGAGGAGAACGACCGCACCCACCTGATCGGGGCCGACATCTTCCAGCCCGGCCAGGTGCTGGACAACGAGGTGGTGCGCAAGCAGCTCGACTTCTCCGAGCCCATCGCGCTGTACCAGTGCGGCACCCTGCACCACTACACGGGCGAGCGGAGCGCCGAGATCATGCGCGAGTACATCGACGCCCTGCCGTCGGGCTCGTACGTGGCACTGAGCCACTTCTTCGACCCCGAGACCACAGAGGACAGCGCGCTCGCCCGGAAGATGGAGGACATCTTCCTGCACAGCCCGATGGGCAGCGGCATGTTCCGTACCCGCGCCGAGATCGAGAGCATGTTCGCCGGGCTCGAGCTCGTCGATCCCGGCCTGGTGTTGTGCGCCGACTGGTGGCCGGACGGTCCTCGCGTCAAGCCGCTGGTGCCGGTGCAGCGCTGCATCGTCGGGGCGGTCGGCCGCAAGCCCTGAACGCGCCGATATCAGGAGCCCGCGACGGAGCCGATCGCCGGCGGGGTGGGTGCACCGCCGCTCACGACCGTGCCGAGGGTCGCCTTCCACAGCTTCGCCCAGCTGCCGGTGACGTAGATCTTCTGGAGCCACTCGTCGACGAAGGCCTTGGCCGTCGGGTCGCCGAGCGGGAGCCCGATGCCGTAGGACTCCTGGGTGAACGGCTCACCGACGACCTTCACCCCTGGGTCGGTGCTCGCGTCGGAGACGAGGATCACCTGGTCGATCACGTACGCGTCGGCGCGGCCCTGCTGCACCGCGGCCACGCACTCGGAGTCGTGCTCGAACGTCACCAGGTGGGCCGCGGGGGCCGCCCTCTGCAGCGCGAGCACCGCGGTGGAGTTCGCCTGGGTCGCGACCGTCTTGCCGTTGAGGTCACTGACGCCGTGGATGGCCCCGTCGCCCGCCCTGACCATGATCGCGTCGCCCGAGGAGTAGTACGGGCCGGCGAAGGCGACCTTCGTCGCACGCTCCGGAGTGATCGAGTAGGTGGCGACCACCGCGTCCACCGCGCCGTTCTGCAGCAACGGCTCGCGGGTGTCCACGTGGGCCGGGGTGATCGCGACGGCGTTCGTGGGCTTGCCGGTGATGTAGTGCGCGAGCATCTCCGCCAGCCCGGCGTCGAACCCGGTGACCCTGCCGGTGGTCGGATCCCTGAGGGCGAAGAACGGCGTGGTGTCGCCGCTTCCGACCTTCAGGGTGCCCCGCCGCCTGATCTTGTCGGCCCACGAGCCCGGGGGGATCGACGCCGGGTCGGCGACGGGTGAGTTCGCGATGATCGCGTCATACCGGTCCGTGTCGGTCGTCCCCGGAAGCATGTGGGCTGCGCCGGAGTCGGCACACCCCCCGAGGGCGACGACGCAGGACAGCACGGTTACGAGCACCCCCAATGCCCGAATGGTCACAATGCGCATCGTCATCACCCCCAAGTCGCCGCGATATTGCACGCAGCGTAACCAGGCGCGGAATGACAGGGATGGCAGTCAAAGCACCCGCACCTGGCCATGCGACCCGTCGTACTGTCGAGATCCGGTACCGACGAGGAGGACACCCCCGTGGCGAACACCGGCATCGACTCGGTTCTGCGCGATCGCGTGGCTCTGATCACCGGGGCCTCCGGTGGTATCGGCCAGGAGATCGCCCGGAGGCTCGCCGAGAGCGGCACCGATCTCATGCTCACCTACGGCAGGCATGCCGACGAGGCCGAGCACGTGGCTGACCTGGCCCGCAAGCTCGGCCGCTGTGCCGAGGTCATGCAGGCCGACTTCGCGGACCCCGACAGCCCGGCCCGGGTCGTCGCCGCGGCCCGCGAACGGCTGGGGGACGTCGACGTGCTGGTCGCCGCGGCAGGCGTGGCCGAGCAGAGGTCATGGCCGGACGTCGACGGGGCGCTGTGGGACGAGAGCATGACCGTCAACGTCCGCGCCCCGTTCTTCCTCACCCAGCAGATGCTGCCCGGGATGATCGAGCGCGGGTTCGGCCGGATCCTGCTGTTCTCCTCGGTGGCGGCGTTCACCGGCGGGGTCATCGGGCCGCACTACGCGGCGGCCAAGGCGGCGCTGCACGGCCTGACGCACCACCTTGCGGCACGCGTCGCCGACACCGGTGTGACCGTCAACGCGATCGCTCCTGCCCTCATCGCGGGCACTAGGATGCTGCCGCTCGCGCCGGACGACCCGGTGCCCCCGATGATCCCCGTCGGCCGCCTGGGCACCACCGAGGAGGTGGCCGACCTCGCGCTCGCCATGCTCCGCAACGGCTACCTGACCAACAAGATCATCGCGCTCGACGGCGGTGCGTACCCCGACTGAGGCGCTCCCGTCCGGTCAGGACACGGTGATCCGGTCGGTGGCCGGGGGTGCGACCGGGCCAACCTCGGTCAGGTACGCGGCGAGACCGTCGATGTCGAGGCCACCCACCACCCGGTTCGTGCCCTGGGTCAGCACGGAGAAGCCGTCGCCGCCGTCGGCAAGGAAGCTGTTGACGGTGATCCGATAGGTGGCCGCGGGGTCGACCGGTGTGCCGGCGATGCCGAGCGCGCCGACGCGGGTGCCCGAGCAGGGGTCGGCGGCCGTTCCCGACACCCCGTTGGGATCGACCGTGTAGGCCACCGACCCCGACGGCTGCAGCGTGCGTTCGGCCACGAACTGCTGTTCCAGCAGGCAGTCCAGCTGCGCGCCGGTGAGGTCCACCGTGGTCAGGTAGTTGTTGAAGGGCTGGACGGTGAAGGCTTCCTCGTAGGTGACGGGGCCGGCGTCCAGGTCGGCACGCACGCCACCAGGGTTCATGAAGGCGGCCACCGCACCCTGCTCCTGGTCGGTGGCGGCGAGCTGAGCGTCGGCGATGAGGTTGCCCAGCGACGACTCGCCCACCAGGGTGCCGAACAGCGGTTCCTGGGCGCGGGTGAGAGCGGCCGTGGTCTCGCCCACCTGACGGGAGGCGATCGGCCCGAGCAGCGTGCGGTACCGCGCGACGAGCTCGGTCTCCGCCGGGTCGGCCGGGACGTCGCGGCCCACCACCACGTTGGTGGCCGTGGCCGTCAGCACGTTGCCGGTGGCCGGGTCGATCTGCAGGTCGATGTCGGTGACCAGGCGCCCGAACGAGCTCGCGCTGGTGACGACCTTGCCCGCGATCACGCAGTTGTAGGCCTGGTGGGTGTGGCCGCTGACCACCACGTCGATCGCCGGGGAGAACCCTTCGGCGATCGGGACGATCGGCCCCTGCAGCCCGGTGCAGTCGTTGATGCCGGCGTTCGGAGCCTGCGTGCCGCCCTCGTGCAGGAGCACCACGATCGCCTCGACACCCTGCTTCTGCAGCTCCTCCGCGTACCGGTTGCCCGTCTCGATCTCGTCGCGGAACTCCAGCCCGGCCACGCCGGATTGCGTGACGATGTCCGGCGTCCCCTCCAGGGTCATCCCGATGAACCCGATGCGGACGCCGCCCACGTCCTTGATCGCGTACGGATCCAGCAGCGGTTCGCCGGTGTCGGTGACGAACGCGTTGGCCGAGAGGTACTGGAACTCCGCGCCCTTGTACGGCCGTTCCTGGTCGGCGCAGCCGTCGGCGGGGTGACAGCCGCCGTTCTGGATGCGCAGCAACTCGTCGGCGCCCTCGTCGAACTCGTGGTTGCCCACACTCGCCACGTCGAGCCCGGCCAGTCCGAGTGCCTCGATCGACGGTTCGTCGTGGAACGCGGCCGACAGCAGCGGCGAGGCCCCGATGAGGTCACCGGGGGCCACGGTGATCGTGTTCTCCTGCTGTACCTGGCCGGCGAGCTGCGCGAGCTGGGTGGCGAGGTACTCCACACCACCGGCCGGGACGCCGGCGATCGTGCCGCTGGAACCCGTCGGCGGTTCGAGGTTGCCGTGGAAGTCGTTGAGTGCGAGCAGTTGCACCGCGACCGGCTCGGGGCCGGTGTCCCCGCCGTCTCCGTCGCCTCCGCCAGTGGTGGCGGCGGTCAGCGCTCCGGCGAGCAGCACACTCGCGGCCACCAGCACAGCGCGCCGGACCGGACGTGACGACCGAGGCATACGAGGTCCTCCACTGGCTACTGCGCGGAACTGTGCCACAGCGGACACCACGAACCGGATCATGCTCGCATGATCGGATGAACAGGGCATTGCCGACGCTCGGCCGTTGAGCACCGAACGTGGAAGCCCGGCCGCGTCACGGCCTGGTCACCGGACGGGAACAGGCGACTCGCGGGGGTGCGCGACCCCGGCTTTGCGCTTCTGCCTCCGCGCCGGTATCCCTGTCCGGTGCTCCTGCGCCAGCTGGAATATCTCAGCGCCCTCGCGCGGGAACGTCATTTCGCCCGAGCGGCGGCCGCGTGCCACGTCTCGCAGCCTGCGCTGTCTGCGGCGATCCGCAGGCTGGAGGCCGATCTCGGGGTGCAGATCGTGCGGCGGGAGCGGCGCTTCGGCGGGTTCACGCCGGAGGGCGAGCGGGTGGTGCTGTGGGCACACCGCATGCTCGCCGACCGCGACGCGCTCCGGCAGGACCTGGACCGGATGGCAGGTGGTCTCACCGGGCGGCTCCGCATCGGCGCCATCCCGACGGCGCTGACCGCCGCGCCCCTGCTCACCGGCCCGTTCAGCGAGCTGCACGGGCGGGTGCGGATCTCCTTCGAGTCGTTGTCCTCCCGCGAGATCGTGCGCAGGCTGGCCGAGTACGAGCTCGACGTCGGTATGACCTATGTCGACGGTGAACCGCTCGGCGGCGCGGTGCGCACCGTCCCGCTCTACCCGGAGCGCTACCTGCTGCTGACGCCCGACAACTCGCCGCTCGCCGAGCGGACCACCGCCGCGTGGGACGACGCTGCGACGCTGCCGCTCTGCCTGCTGTCGCCGGACATGGAGAACCGGCGGATCATCGACCGCGCCTTCACCGACGCAGGTGTCGCGGTGGAGCCGATGCTGGAGGCCGACGCGGTGTCGGTGCTCTACGCGCACGTCGCCACCCACCGGTGGTCGACGATCATCGCGCACGCATGGTTGCATCTGTTCGGCGTCCCTGATGGGATGCGCATCGTTCCCATGATCCCGCCGGCCTCCAGCCATCGCATCGGCCTGGTCCTTCCCGACCGCGTTCCGGAGCCGATGCTCGCGCGTGCACTGCTCGACGTCGCGGGGTCGGTGGACATGCGTGCCGCGCTCGACCAACTGCTCCGTCGCCACGTCCGCAGCCGTTCATAGCTCGCGCTTATCACGGGATAGGCAAGATTGCTTTGAACTGTGGCACCTCAGAGCGGGACACTCGCGACCATGACGACGGACGTCACGGATCTCGCGGCAGTACGCGCTGAGCACGTACGCAATATCGCGACAACGCTGCGGGACGTGCGCGGCCCGCTCTTGCCGATACTCCACGCGATACAGGAAGACCTGGAGTACATCGATCCGGCGGACATACCGGTGATCGCCGACGTGCTCAACCTCGCGGTCGCGGAGGTCCACGGCGTCGTCACCTTCTACCGCGACTTCCGGCGCGCCCCCGGCGGCCGCACCACGGTGCGGGTGTGCCAGGCGGAGGCCTGCCAGGCGGTTGGCGCCGAGGCGCTCGGCGAGCACGCGAAGCGACGCACCGGCGTCGGTTTCGGTGAGACCACCTCCGACGGCGCCGTCACGCTCGACGAGGTCTTCTGCCTCGGCAACTGCGCCCTCGGTCCGGCGGTGCAGGTGGGCGACCGGCTGCACGGCCGGGTCACCCCCGCCCGCCTCGACGCACTGCTGGGAGAAGCCCGATGACTGGACGTGTGCGGGTGTTCGTGCCGCGGGACTCCGCCGCGCTGTCGGTCGGTGCCGACGAGGTGGCCGAGCGGATCGCCGCTGCCGCCGGCACCGCCGGCCGTGACGTCGAGGTGGTGCGCACCGGTTCGCGCGGAATGCTCTGGCTGGAGCCGCTGGTCGAGATCGAGACGGCCGAGGGCCGCGTCGGCTACGGGCCGGTCGCGCCGGAGGAGATCGACGGCCTGGTCGCCGCGGGCCTGCTGGACGGCGCACCGGAAGGCCTCGGACTCGTCGAGGACCTGCCGTGGATGCAGCGTCAGCAGCGGGTGACGTTCGCCCGCGTCGGGATCGTGGACCCACGCTCGGTCGACGACTACGAGGCCCACGGCGGCTACGCCGGGCTCCGGGCCGCGCTCGCGAAGACCCCGGCCGAGGTCGTCGAGGAGGTCGTGGACTCCGGCCTGCGCGGCCGCGGCGGCGCGGGCTTCCCCACGGGCATCAAGTGGCGCACGGTGCTCGGCGCCCAGTCCGACGTCAAGTTCGTCTGCTGCAACGCCGACGAGGGCGACTCGGGCACGTTCGCCGACCGCATGCTGATGGAGGGCGACCCGTTCACCCTCATCGAGGGCATGACGATCGCCGCCTACGCCGTCGGCGCCACCGAGGGCTACATCTACGTGCGCTCGGAGTACCCGGAGGCCGTCGAGGCGCTGAACGCGGCCATCGAGTCGGCCCGGCAGCGCGGCCTGCTCGGCGAGCGGGTGCTCGGCTCCGACCTGACGTTCGACGTGTTCGTGCGGGTCGGCGCGGGCGCCTACATCTGCGGTGAAGAGACCTCGATGCTGGAGAGCCTCGAGGGCAAGCGAGGCATGGTGCGCGCGAAGCCACCGATCCCCGCCCTCGAGGGCCTCTTCGGCCGCCCCACCGTCGTCAACAACGTGCTGTCGCTCGGCTCGGTGCCTGCGATCCTCGCCCACGGCGCCGCCGCGTACGCGGAGCTGGGCACCGGCCGCTCGCGCGGCACCAGCGTCTTCCAGCTCGGCGGCAACATCGCCCACGGCGGCATCTTCGAGACGCCCTTCGGGATCACGCTCGGCGAGCTCGTGCAGGACCTCGGCGGCGGCACGGCCTCCGGCAGGCCCGTGCGTGCGATGCAGGTCGGCGGACCGCTCGGGGCGTACGTCCCGGCGGAGCAGTTCGACCTGCCGATGGACTACGAGTCGTTCGCCGCGGCGGGCGCCATGCTCGGCCACGGTGGCGTGGTCGTGTTCGACGACACGGTGGACATGGCCGCGATGGCCCGGTTTGCCTTCTCCTTCTGCGCGGAGGAGTCGTGCGGGAAATGCACGCCCTGCCGCGTCGGCGCCGTCCGCGGTGTCGAGACGATCGACCGTATCCGCGCAGGTGAGGACCGCACGAAGAACCTCGTGCTGCTCGACGACCTGTGTGAGCTCATGACCGACGGATCCCTCTGCGCCATGGGTGGGCTCACCCCCATGCCGGTGTTGAGCGCGGTCCGCCACTTCGGCGAGGACTTCGGCGTCCCGGCGACCACCACCACAGGAACAAGCGACGGGGGCACACCATGAGCGAGCTCGCGAGCGAATCATCGACACAGCGACTCGTCGAAGCCACGACCGAGCGAAGCGAGGGAGCGCGATGACTCTGCTCAAGGAGCCCGACTTCGGAACGCCCGCCCGCGAGGGTGCGGCCACCGTCGAGGTGACCATCGACGGCGTGGCCGTGACCGTGCCACCGGGAACGTCGGTCATGCGCGCGGCCAAGCAGGCCGGGCTCGACATCCCCAAGCTCTGCGCCACCGACAGCCTCGAGGCGTTCGGCTCCTGCCGCCTGTGCGTCGTCGAGATCGACGGCGCCCGCGGCACGCCGGCGTCCTGCACCACGCCGGTCGCCCCCGGCATGGTGGTGCGCACGCAGACCGAGAAGCTCGGGAAGCTGCGCCGCGGGGTCATGGAGCTCTACATCTCCGACCACCCGCTCGACTGCCTCACCTGCTCGGCCAACGGCGACTGCGAGCTGCAGGACATGGCAGGCGTCACGGGGCTGCGCGAGGTCCGCTACGGATCCGGTGTCGATGCCGGCGCCAACCACATGGACGCCCCCAAGGACACGTCCAACCCCTACTTCGACTTCGACGCCTCGAAGTGCATCGCGTGCTCCCGTTGTGTCCGCGCCTGTGACGAGGTGCAGGGCACCCTGGCCCTCACGATCGAGGGCCGCGGCTTCGACTCGAAGGTCGCCGCGGGCGCAGGCGTCTCGTTCATGGAGTCCGACTGCGTCTCCTGCGGCGCGTGCGTGCAGGCCTGCCCCACGGCCACGCTGCAGGAGAAGTCGGTGGTCCAGCTGGGCATGCCCACCCGCTCGGTCGTCACCACCTGCGCGTACTGCGGCGTCGGCTGCTCGTTCAAGGCCGAGCTGCGCGGCGACGAGCTGGTGCGGATGGTGCCCTTCAAGGACGGTGGCGCCAACGAGGGCCACTCCTGCGTCAAGGGCCGGTTCGCGTTCGGCTACGCCAGCCACCCCGACCGCGTGATGTCCCCGATGCTGCGTGACTCGATCACCGACCCGTGGCGCGAGGTCTCCTGGGACGAGGCCATCCAGTTCACGGCACGGCGGCTGCGGGAGATCCAGGCCGAGCACGGCTCGAGCTCGATCGGCGCGATCACCTCGTCCCGGACGACGAACGAAGAGGTCTACGTCGTCCAGAAGATGGTGCGCGCGGTCTTCGGCAACAACAACGTCGACACCTGCGCCCGCGTCTGCCACTCCCCCACCGGCTACGGGCTCAAGCAGACCTTCGGCACCTCGGCCGGCACGCAGGACTTCAAGTCCGTCGCCAAGGCCGACGTGATCATGGTGATCGGGGCCAACCCCACCGACGGCCACCCCGTGTTCGCCTCGCGGATGAAGCGGCGGCTGCGCCAGGGCGCCAAGCTGATCGTCATCGACCCGCGGCGCATCGACCTCGTCCGCTCGCCCCACATCGAGGCCACCCACCACCTGCAGCTCGCGCCCGGCACCAACGTCGCGATCGTCAACGCGATGTCGCACGTCATCGTCACCGAGGGGCTCGTCGACCGGCAGTTCGTGCAGGAGCGCTGCGAGGACGTCGAGGCGTGGGAGAAGTTCATCGCGCAGCCGGAGCACAGCCCCGAGGCCGTCGAGGAGATCACCGGGGTTCCCGCCGCCGAGGTCCGCGCCGCGGCCCGGCTCTACGCGGAGGCCGGCAACGGCGCCATCTACTACGGCCTCGGTGTCACCGAGCACAGCCAGGGCTCGACCACGGTCATGGGCATGGCGAACCTCGCGATGGCCACCGGCAACATCGGCCGCGACGGCGTCGGGGTCAACCCGCTGCGCGGGCAGAACAACGTGCAGGGCTCCTGCGACATGGGCTCGTTCCCGCACGAGCTGCCGGGCTACCGCCACGTGTCCGACGACGGCGTCCGTGACGTCTACGAGCAGCTCTGGGGAGTACCGCTGCTCGAGGAGCCGGGCCTGCGCATCCCCAACATGTTCGACTCGGCCATCGAGGGCTCGTTCCGGGCGCTGTTCGTGCAGGGCGAGGACATCGCTCAGTCCGACCCGAACACCAACCACGTGCACGCCGCGCTCGCCGCGCTGGATCTGCTCGTCGTCCAGGACCTCTTCGAGAACGAGACGGCGAAGTTCGCCCACGTGCTGCTGCCCGGCACGTCGTTCCTGGAGAAGGACGGCACGTTCACCAACGCCGAGCGGCGGATCAACCGGGTGCGCCCGGTGATGGCGCCGCAGACCGGCAAGCAGGAGTGGGAGATCGTCTGCGAGATCTCGCAGGCGATGGGCTACCCGATGCACTACGACAACTCGTCGCAGATCATGGACGAGATCGCGATGACCACGCCGACGTTCGCCGGCGTCTCCTTCGCCCACCTCGACAAGGTCGGCAGCGTGCAGTGGCCGTGCAACGACGCGGCCCCGAACGGCACGCCGATCATGCACGAGACCGGGTTCGTGCGCGGCAAGGGCCGCTTCGTCGAGACGGTCTACGTGCCCACCCGCGAGCGCAGCACGCGGAAGTTCCCGCTGATCCTCACCACCGGCCGGATCCTGTCGCAGTACAACGTCGGCGCGCAGACCCGCCGCACCGCCAACGTCGCGTGGCACCCCGAGGACATCCTCGAGCTGCACCCGCACGACGCGGAGGTGCGTGGGGTCAACGACGGCGACATGGTGTCGCTCTCCAGTCGTGTCGGACAGACCACCCTTCGGGCGGTACTGTCGGAACGAATGCCGGTCGGCGTGTGCTACACGACCTTCCACCACCCGGTCACGGGAGCCAACGTCATCACCACCGACAACTCCGACTGGGCCACCAACTGCCCCGAGTACAAGGTCACGGCCGTCCAGGTCGGCCTCACACCGGAGCAGGCCGCCGTGCGCGAGGACCTGGCGCAGCGACCGGTCGTCACGGCAGGAGACTGATCGATGTCCATCAGCACAGTCCCTCCGCACGTACGGCTGGCCAACGAGGTCGCGGAGCAGTTCGGCCACAAGCCGCTCGAGGTGGCCGCCGCCGAAGTCGCCGCGCACCTGCGGGACTTCTGGGAGCCGCGCATGAAGAGGGCGCTCCGGGAGCACGTGGCGGAGGGCGGCGAAGGGCTCGACCCGGTGGCACTCCGCGCGGCCGAACTGCTCGGCCAGGCGAGCTCATGAGCACCGCGTTCGCGCCGCCGACTACGTCCCTCGCCTGGGACGCGGCCCGCGAGCGCGCTCACGCAGCCGGGCACCCTCTGCCCGCACAGTCGGTCCCCCTCGCCTCCGCCGTCGGCACGGTCCTCGCCGCCCCGGTGGTGGCGCCGGCGAACGTGCCGCCGGTGGACCGCTCGGCGATGGACGGCTACGCCGTGTGCGGCTCCGGCCCATGGACGATCGTGGGCCGGATCGACGTCGCCGGCGTGCCGTCCGTGCACCTGCGCGACGGCGAGGCGTGCGCTGTGGTCACCGGCACCGCCGTCCCGCCGGGTACCACGGCGGTGCTGCCCGACGAGGACGCCGTCCTCGACGGGCACCTGCTCGCCGGCACGCTCAGACCGGGCGCACACGTGCGACGCGCAGGTGAGGAGTGCTCGGCCGGTGAGGAGCTGCTGCCGGCCGGCACGCTCGTGCGCCCTGCCGTGCTCGGTCTGGTCGCCACGCTGGGCCTGGACCGCCTGCCGGTCCGGCCACGCCCGCGCGTCGCGGCGATCGTCACGGGCAACGAGCTGGTCACCGAGGGTGCACCGGGGCCGGGGCGGGTGCGCGACGCCATCGGCCCGATGCTGCCCGGTCTCCTCGCACGGGCCGGTGCCGACGCGATGCCCGACGTCCGGCTGCCCGACTCCCGCGCACTGCTTCTCGAAGCGCTGGCCGACGCCGACGCCGATCTCGTGCTCGTCTCGGGGTCATCGTCGGCGGGTCCGGCCGACCACCTGCGGCCCGCGCTCGCCGCGCTCGACGCAGAACTCCTCGTCGACGGCGTGTCCTGCCGGCCCGGCCATCCGCAGGCGCTCGCCCAGCTGCCCGACGGCCGACTGGTCGTGGGGCTGCCCGGCAACCCGTTCGCCGCGCTTGTCGCGTTCCTCACCCTCGCGCTCCCGGCCATCACCGCGATGCGCGGGGAGCCGTTGCCTGCGCTGGTCGCGGCGCCCGTCCCGGGCGGTCTTCCCCGCCATGCGATGAGCACCCGGCTGGTCCCGGTGCACGTCGGCCCGCAAGGCGCCGTTCCCGTCGGGCACGCCGGATCGGCGATGCTGCGCGGGGCCGCGGTCGCCGACGCGCTCGCCGTGATCGACCCTGGTCCGGCCGCGGCAATCGCCGCGCGCCTCCTTCCTCTCGACCCGGGAGCCCGCCCATGGGGCGTCTGATCGCTCGTCGTCCGGTACTCCGCGTGACGGCCAAGGGGGCCGTGCGACGGCCCGACTCCATCGCCGTCGAGGAGCCACTGGAGCTGCGGGTCGGCGGCCGCGCTCTGGCGGTCACGATGCGCACGCCAGGCCACGACGTCGAGCTCGCCCACGGCTTCCTGCTCACGGAGGGCGTGATCGGGAGCGCCGCCGACATCCGCGACGCGCGCTACTGCGACTCCGTCGACGACGAGGGCCGCAACACCTACAACGTCCTCGACGTCGGGCTCGCGCCGGGCGTGCCCACCCCGGATCCCGGCGTGGAGCGCAACTTCTACACCACGTCCTCGTGCGGCGTGTGCGGCAAGGCGTCGCTCGACGCCGTGCGCCTGCGCTCCCGGTACTCCCCCGACGCCGACGAGACGCGAGTGGCCGCCGAGGTGCTCGCCGACCTGCCCGACGAGCTGCGCCGGCGCCAGCAGGTGTTCGACCGCACAGGCGGGCTGCACGCGGCGGGGTTGTTCAGCGCCACCGGTGAGCTCCTCGTCGTGCGCGAGGACGTCGGTCGGCACAACGCCGTGGACAAGGTGCTCGGGTGGGCGCTGCTGCAGGGCCGGGTGCCGGCGAGCGGCCTCGTGCTCACCGTCTCCGGACGCACGTCGTTCGAGCTGGCCCAGAAGGCCGTCATGGCAGGCGTGCCGGTCATCGCGGCCGTGTCGGCGCCCTCGTCCCTCGCCATCGAGCTGGCCGAGGAGTGCGGCCTGACGATGGTCGGCTTCATCCGCAACGGCTCGATGAACATCTACACACACAGCGAGCGGGTCCTGCTGCCCGAGAGCGCCCCGGAGCCCGCGCGCAACCCGGTCCTCAGCACGTCCTAGCCAACCTCGCCGATTACGACGTTGCCCCGGCCTGTCGGAGAAGAACTCGATGTCACCGGCGGGGTCCCGGAACCCTCCGGACACGGGAGCCCCAGGGCCCTGGCTACCTCGGTAGGCCGTACATGGCGGCGATCGCCACCTCGACGGCTTCCATCTGTTCCGGGGTCGCCGTGCCGGCGTGCTCGACGAGCCGCCGGCGCATCACCGCCTCGGAGGACATCGCTGACGCCCACCCGTGTGGGTCGATCCGGGCGGACAGCAGCCCGCCGGGATCGGTGGCGTTGATGTGGAGCCCGCGGACGGTCGGTGTGGTCTCGTCACGGTTGATCCCGTCCGCGGAGACGATCAGGCGGAGCGTGGACTGGCCAGGACGTTCGAGGACGGGCCGATAGATCCAGATTTCGCCGCGCAGCACGGCGGCGATCGTGTCAGGCCGACAGGGAAGCGATCCGCTCGGCCTCGGCGTCCTCGATGTACGTGGGGTGCTCGGCGTACCAGGCGGCGTGCTGGCGCACGGAGTCGGCGAGCGCCAGCTCGTGCAGCTGGCGGGCCGCAGCCTCGGCCATGGAGCCCCCGCGCGTGCGGGCGCAGGTGCGCAGCCAGCGCGCGGTGGCCGCGTCGACCTCGACCTCGATGCGCTCCACTTCGTGTGCCATGAGCGCGAGGATACGGCACTCGGCACTTCGGGCAGATCGCTTGGTGAGAGGCAGCAACGCGGGCTACCGGCTACCTCGACTGGACGGCCACGCCCTGGGCGACCGGCACGTCCTGGGGGAACTCCTCGTCGAACACCTGGGCCTTGCGCATCCCCCACTTGCCCGTGGTCACGACGCCGATCACGAACATCGCCGCACCCGTCCCGGCCATGATCAGCCAGCCCAGATGAGCGGCGGCGACGAAGCCGGTCGACAGCGGTCCGACGATCCGCGCGGTCACCACCGAACCGAGCACCGCCACGCCGAGCGTGGCCCCCACCTGCCGGCTCGTTGATGCCACGGCCGCCGCGACCCCCGCCTGCGAGGCGGGCATCCCCGAGACGGCCGCGTTGGAGACCGGCGGGTTGATGAAGCCGAACCCGATGCCGAACACGGTGTAGGCGAGGACGACCTCCACCACCGACGACTGTGCCGTGAGCACCGAGAGCAGCAGCGAGCCCGCTGTGATCGCCACGGTTCCGGCCGCCAGCGGGATCCGTGGACCGTGGGTACCGACGAGCCGACCCGACAGCGGCGCGAGCACCCCGGTCATCACCGCCATCGGCAACGTGAGCAGTCCTGCGTGCAGCGGTGAGTACCCACGCACTTCCTGCAGGTACAGAGCGTTGAGGAAGAGGAACCCGGACATCACGGCGAACGACCCGATCGCGATCAGCGTGGCGCCCGTGAAGGGCGGGCTGGCGAAGAAGCGCATGTTCAGCAGCGGCTCGTCCACACGCTTCTCGTAGCTGACGAACGCGATGGCGGACGCGACCGCCACGAGGAAGCTCGCGACGATCCACGGCGACTCGATGCCCTGGCCGGGCGCCTCGATGATCCCGTACGTCAGCGTGGCCAGCAGCACGATCAGCAGCAGCTGTCCGACCGGATCGATCGGCCGGGGCCGGGCCGAGCGGGACTCCGGGACGAACCGGGCGACGAGCAGCACGGCGGCCAGGCCGATCGGGACGTTGATCCAGAAGACCGACCGCCAGCCGATGCTGTCCACCAGCAGGCCACCGAGCACCGGCCCGAGCGCCCAGCTCAGACCGACGACCGCACCCCAGACACCGATGGCCTTGGCGCGCTCACGACGATCCATGAACACGTTCGTGATGATCGACAACGCGACGGGATTCAGCATCGACCCGCCCACCGCCTGCAGCATCCGGAACACGATCAGCAGTCCGATGCCGGGGGCGATGCTGCACAACAGTGATCCGAGGCTGAAGAGCACCAGGCCCGTCTGGAAGACCCGCTTCCTGCCGATCCGGTCGCCCGTCGAGCCGGCCAGCATGAGGAAGCTCGCGAGCACCACCGTGTAGGCGTCGATCACCCATTGCAGGCTCGACACGGAAGCCTGCAGCTCGTTGCCGATCGAGGGCAGGGCCAGGTTGACGATGGTGTTGTCCAGCCCGACGATGAACAGCCCCATGCAGCAGATCGCCAAGACCGCCATCTTGCGGCGCTGGTCAAGTTCGGGCATGCCCACCCCAAAAAAAAATCGCGGATAGTTAGCACGCTACAACGACTTTCCCAGCGCGGACCGTCTCAAGCTGGGATGTCCGTCACCCCCGCGCGGCGGTCGCGCAAGATCCGTTTTCTGCCCTCCCCCGCAGCCGTCAGCGGGACGAATCACCCGTGCTCTACCCGGCCTGTTCGACCGATGCGGACGGCGCACCGTTCGCGCGAGCGGCCCCGCGGCCGAGCTCGACGAGCATCTCGGGGGCGTCGGAGGGGTCCAGAACCGCTTCGATGAGCACCAGCCGGTCCGTGCGCTCCCGGGCCGCGACGAGCGCCTCGGCGAGCTCCGCTCGGGTACGGACCGTCGTAGTGAGCGAGGGCACGCCGGGCGCGAGCACGGACGGCAGGGCCGACCAGTCCCATGGGGTGATGTCCTGGTACACCGCTTTAGGACTCTGGATCGCGCGCTCGATCGTGTATCCGGCGTTGTTGATCAGCACGATGATCGGGGTGTGGCCCCGGTGCAGGATCGTGGCCAGCTCCTGCACCGTCAGCTGGGCGGCACCGTCGCCGATGAACAGCAGACTGCGGCTCTCCGGCCTGGCCAGGCAGATCCCGAGGGTCGCCGGCAGGGTGTAGCCGATCGAGGACCAGATGGGCTGCGCGAGAAGGTCGCTGTCGTGTGACATGTGCAGGCCCAGCGCCCCGAACAGGGCGGTGCCGCTGTCCGCGATCGCGGTCACCCCGTCCGGCATCCACCGCTGGATCTCCGCCCAGAGCTGAGCCTGCGTCAGCGCGTCCGACGCCGGCCCTTCCGCGACCTCCGGCCTGGTCAGCGGCGGAAGCGGAGGCAGCGGAGCGAAGTCCCGCTCGGCGGCCGTCTCGTGCAGGATCCGGACGGCGTCCTCCATTCGCACGCCATGGAAGAGGGAGGCGCCGATCCGGGCGGTCTCGAAACCGAGCTCGACGGCGTCCTCGGGCGTGAACCGGTGGGTGAAGAGCCCGGTGAGGACGTCGCTCAACGTGGTGCCGGCCAGCACCAGCAGCGGTGCGAAGTCGACGGCGTCCCGGGTGATCTCCGATCTGGTCATGCCTCCCATGTAGGTGCCGAGGCTCGCGGGATGCGCCTCGTCGAGCATCGCCTTCGCGCCGGCCTGGGTCGCGATGCGCACGCCGGGAAGGTCGGCCAGGGCGGCGAGCTCACCCTCCAGCCGCCGCCGGTGCACCCGCGGACCGGCGAGGACGGTCAGCGAGGGGTGCTGGGCCAGCAACGCCGTCAGTGCGTCGCGGAACTGCTGAACGGAGGTCGGGTCGCTGGGCGAGCGGCGCAGCGGGAGGGCGAGGTTCGCAGCCGGGACGCGCGCCACCGCGACGTCGGCAGGAATGCCGAGGTAGACGGGCTTGCACTCGTTGATCGCGGTCAGCAGCATCCGGTCGATCTCGGCCACCGCTGTTGCGGCACGCAGGACGGCGCCGGCCGCGGTCACCTCACGGTAGGCGCGGACGAAGTGGTCGTGGTCGCCGTCCACCAGGGTGTGGTGCAGCAGGAGCCCGTCGGCCCGGGCGCGGCTCGGCGGCATCCCCGACACGAGCACGAGGGGGACGTCCTCGGCGTAGCTTCCGGCCACGCCGTTCATCGCCGACAGCTCGCCGACGCCGTAGGTGGTGAGCACCGCGGCGACGCCACGGCGGGCCCTGGCGTAGGCGTCGGCGGCGTACGCCGCGTTCAGCTCGTTGGTGCAACCGACCCACTCGACGCCAGGGACCGTGAGCATCTCGTCGAGCATGCTGAGGCTGAAGTCGCCGGGGAGCCCGAAGACGTGATGGCCGTCGAGCTGGCACAGGCGGGTGGCCAGGTACGCGCTCACGGTGACCGTTTCACCCTGGTGCGGGAGTGCGGCCGCGGTGGTGTCGGGCATGGTTCCCCTCGGCTCTGCCATTACGGCGGGATTCCGCGTACAGACGAGCCTGGCCGATCGGAGAGCTCCTGTCGTCCGACCGTGACGACGGTCGCGCCGTGCAGCCACCCGGGCTGGGGCGGTTGATCACGGGAAACACCTGCCCATATGATCAGGCGATCAACTGTCGTGCAGGGTGCGGTTGCGGGAGCGGGAGGCGTACCAGGTGACGGGCGTACGCGTTCGGGGCCGCTTGCGGACGCCCGCTGTGCTGGCCGTGCTCACCGTCCTGCTCGTCGTCACGGCGATCCTCTCCGCCGGTGTCGGAGCCGAGGCCCTGCCGCCCGGCGCGGTGCTGGATGTCCTGCACTCCCGGCTCACCGGTGGCGTGCCGCCGGATCTCGCCGAGGACACGATCGTCTGGGACCTGCGGGCACCGCGCTCGCTGCTGGCGATCATCGTCGGGGCCGGGCTCGCGATCGCGGGAGCGGGCATCCAGACGCTGGTCCGCAACCCGCTCGCCGACCCGTACGTGCTCGGGGTGTCCTCTGGTGCCGCGGTCGGCGCCACGGCTGTCATCACGTCAGGGGCGCTGGCGGCGGCCGGCACCTGGGCGCTCTCGGCCGGCGCGCTGCTCGGCGCGCTGGCCGCGGCGCTGCTCGTGTACGCCGTCGCACTGGCACAGGGCGGGTTGACGCCGCTGCGGCTCGTCCTCACCGGCACCGTTCTGGGCTCCGCGTTCTCGGCGGTGGCGAGCTTCCTGGTGTTCCGCAGCGCCGACCGCGCGGCAGCCGAATCGGTGCTGTTCTGGCTGCTCGGGAGCCTGTCGGGGGCCGCGTGGGACGAGCTGTGGCTGCCCTTCGGCACGGTGGTGGTGCTCGGTGGGCTGCTGCTCGCAGGCAGCGGCTGGCTCGATGCCCTCGCTGCGGGTCCGGACACGGCGGCCGCGTTGGGCGTTCCGGTCCGGGCGGTCCGCAACGTGCTGTTCGTGCTGCTCGCCGCGCTCGTCGGCGTGCTCGTGGCCGTCTCCGGCGGCATCGGCTTCGTCGGGCTCGTCCTGCCCCACGTCGCGCGGCTCCTGGTCGGCGCGCGCCACCGCGCGATGCTGCCCGTGGCCGCCCTCTCCGGCGCCGTCTTCCTCCTGCTGGTCGACATCGCGGCCCGGGTGCTGGTGCGCCCGGTCGAGGTCCCGCTGAGCGTCGTGACCGGCCTGATCGGTGCCCCGGTCTTCCTCGTGCTGATGGGACGGCGCCGTTACCGCTTCGGCTCGGCGTCATGACGCCCCACCTGAGCGCGAGCGCCGTGTCGTGTGCGATCGGGCGCCGTACGGTCCTCCGCGACGTCGATCTCGACGTCGCCCCCGGCGAGACGATCGGCATCGTCGGCCCGAACGGCAGCGGGAAGTCCACCCTGCTGCGCGTCCTCGCCGGGATCCGGCCCGCCACGGCCGGTGAGGTCCGGCTCGACGGCAGGCCCGTGCACCGGCTGACGGCCCGGGCCCGGGCGCGCTCGATCGCCTTCGTCGGCCAGGAGGAGGAGCTTCCCGCCGACCTGCTCGTCGGGGAGTTCGTGGCCCTCGGCCGGGTGCCCCACCGCTCACCGTGGGCGGGCGGCGATACCGCCGAGCGCGAGGCGGTCGGCCGGGCGTTGCGTGCGGTCGAGATGGCCGACGCCGTGGAGCGACCCGTCGAGCAGCTCTCCGGCGGGGAGCGCAGGCGGGTCGTGCTGGCCCGAGGTCTCGCGCAGGACGCCGCCCTCCTGCTGCTCGACGAGCCGACCAACCACCTCGACGTGCGCCATCAGTTCGCCCTGCTGCACCTCGTGCGACGGCTCGGCCGGACGGTCGTGCTGGCCATGCACGACCTGAACCTGGCTGCGGACCACTGCGACCGCATCCTCGTGCTCCACGACGGCAGAGCCCGCGCGGCAGCCGCACCGCACGACGCCCTCACCCCCGAAACGGTGCGGACGGTGTTCGGGGTCGACGCGACCCGCGTCACCCACCCCGTCACCGGCGCGACCCATCTGCTGCTGCAGCCCCACACCTGGAGGAACGATGCCTCGACGACCCCGCCTCAGGACGGTGCTGGTGTCGGTGTGCTCGATGGTCGCGCTGGCGGCGTGCGGGAGCGGTGACACCACCACGCCCGCCGGCGCTCCCCCAGGAGACACCGTGACCGTGACGAACTGCGGGGCGCCCGCGGAGTTTCCCGCGCCGGCGTCGCGGATGTTCGTCAACGACGGCAACCTGATCTCGATGGTGCTCGCGATCGGGGCGCAGGACCGCGTCGCGGCCGTCTCGAGCATCCAGCGCGACGCCGACACACTGCGCCGTCACTACGGTGCGGCCGCGGTCGACGGGCTGCACGACGTCTCGCCGCAGTCGTACCCGGGGCGTGAGACGGTGCTGGCCCAGCGGCCGGACGTGATGGTGGCCGGCTGGAACTACGGCTACGCCGAGGACGACGGCCTCACCCCGGACTGGCTGCGGAGCCAGGACATCGCCCCGTACGTCCTCACCGAGAGCTGCCGCTCCGGCGACACCGGGGCCCGCGGAATCGTCGACCCGTGGACGGCGCTGCGCGACGATCTCACGAACCTGGGCACGATCACCGGCCGGGAAGCCGAAGCCCGAAAGGTCGTGGACGACATCAGTGCCCGCCTCGCCGCCCTGCAGCAGGCTCCACAGGCCGGCACCCCGCCGACGATCTTCCTGTTCGACAGCGGCACCGACACCGTCTACTCCAGTGGTCGATTCGGCGCACCTCAGGGGATCATCACGGCCGCGGGCGCCCGCAACGCACTCGATGACGTCGCCGACACCTGGACCTCGGTGTCCTGGGAGCGCATCGCGGCGAGCCGGCCCGACGCGTTCCTCTTCGTGGACTACCCCCCGCAGTCCTACAGCGAGAAGATCGCGGTGCTCCGGGCGCGTGACGGGATCAAGGACCTGCCTGCGGTGCAGCAGAACCGGTTCCTCAACCTGCCCTACGGCCTCTGGACCTCCGGCCCCTTGAACATCGACGCCGCCGAGCAGGTACGCAAGGCGCTCGAGGGCTGGGGCCTGGTGCCGCCGTCGGCGCTGCAACCGGCATTCGACGACACCGCACCCTGAGCGGCTCGGCCGCCCGGACCTCAGTTCACGCCGACAGCCACCCGGGGCTTTGCGACGAGGGACAGGGCGGAGTGCAGCGGATGACAGACCACGGCGGCGAGCAGGTCGCGGGCCTCCGCCAGCTTCTCCGGGTCGATCCCGGTGTGCACACCCTCCCGGTGGAAGAAGTGCACGAGGTCGTCGGTGGCGATGTTGCCCGACGCGCCGGGAGCGAAGGGGCATCCGCCGATTCCGCCGAGCGCCGCGTCGAAACGCCTGATCCCGAGCCCGAAAGCGGCCCACGCGTTCGCCGAGGCCATGCCGTAGGTGTTGTGGAGGTGCAGGCCGAGTGGCACCTCGGGCACCGCATCGCGGGCGGCCATGACGCCGCGGGTGATCGCGCCCGGGTGTGCTGCACCGATGGTGTCAGCGAGATGCACGACCTCGGCACCGAGCTGGACCAGCCGCTTCGCCGTCCTCGCGACCTGCACCGGCGGCGTGTCGCCGTCGAACGGGCACACGAACGCGGTCGCGATGGACGCCTCGATCCTCACGCCGGCGTCCCGCAGCACCTCGGCGGCCGGAGCGAGACGGTCGAGCGCGACGTCAGTGGTGACCCCGGCGTTCGCTCGGCTGTGGCCGTCGGTCGCCGAGACCACGAACCGGACGGATCGGGCCCCGGCCTCGACCGCCTGCTGGGCGCCGAACTCCGTGAACACCAGGGTGTGCAGCGCAGCCGTGGCATCCCGTGCGAGGACTTGCAGCACCGCGTCGGTTCCGGTCATCTGCGGAACCTTCCGGGTGCTCACGAATGCGCCGACCTCCAGGGAGCCGAGACCGGCGGCGAGCAACAAGCGGCCGAGCCGAACGCGATCCTCAGCAGCGACGATGATCGGCTCGTCCTGCAATCCGTCACGGAGCACGACGTCGGTGATCAGCACGTCACGGTCGGGTTCCATGTCAGATCACCCCCTCTGCGCGCAGCCGCTCGCGCTCCGCGGCATCGATCCCGATGGCGCCGAGCACCTCGTCGGTGTCGGCACCGAGCTCCGGACCGAGCCATCGGGTACTGCCGGGACAGTGTTCGAGACGCGGTACGACACCGGGGAACACGACGTCCCGCTCGTCGTCGGCGGCGATACGCACGTGGTGGCGCTCGTGCATCCCGCGCTCGGCGAAGTGCGGGTCCTTGGCGATCTCCTCCGCCGTGAGGATGGGGCCGTTCGGCACGTCGGCCGCGACGAGCACCGAGGCGACCTCGTCCTGGCTGTGGGCGGCGGTCCACGTGCCGATCGCCGCGTCGAGCTCGTCGGAGTGGGCGACCCGGCCGGCGTTGTCGGTCAGCCGCGGGTCGGTGGCGAGATCGGGCCGCCCGATGGCGTGCATGAGCCTGACGAAGATGCCGTCGCCGTTACCGCTGATCACGATGTAGCGGCCGTCGGAGCAGCGGTAGGTGTTCGACGGGGCGATGCCGGGGAGTCCGGAACCCGCCTGCTCGCGCACGACGCCGAATGCGTCGTAATCGGGCACGAGTGACTCCATGAGGGAGTACACGGCCTCGTACAGCGCGACGTCGACGACCTCGCCGCTCGCTCGCTCACGCGCCAGCAGACCCATCAGCGCCCCGATCACCGCGTAGAGACCGGCCACGGAGTCGGCGAGGCTGATGCCGACCCGGGTGGGAGGCAGGCCGGGATTGCCGGTGAGGGCGCGCAGGCCGCCGATCGCCTCGGCGACCCCGCCGAACCCCGGCCTGTCCCGGTACGGCCCGGACTGCCCGTACCCGGAGACCCGCACGACCACCAGCTGCGGGTTCTGCTCGCGCAGCCGGTCGGGGCCGAGACCCCAGCGCTCGAGGGTGCCCGGCCGGAAGTTCTCGAGGACGACGTCCGATTGCGCGGCCAGCCGCAGGACGATGTCACGGCCTTCGCTGCTGCGCATGTCCACTGTCACCGATCGCTTGTTGCGCCCCAGCGTGCGGAACAGCAGGGATGTCTCCCCACCGTGCAGGCGCCATCGACGCAGCTCGTCGCCACTACCGGGACGCTCGATCTTCACGACCTCCGCGCCGAAGTCGCCGAGCAGCCGCCCGGCGGTCGGTGCGGCGATGAAGTTTCCGAGCTCGAGGACGCGGATCCCGGCCAGAGGGCCCGCGCTCGCAGTGCCGGTCGCGTCGAGCTTCGCCTCAGCGATCGTCATACGACCATCTCCCATCGCCCACTTCATGAAGGTTCGCACCAGAATGTGAGTCGACGCTCTAGTCGTCAAGCGACAGGTCGATACGATGCGGGAGGTCACACTCGGGACAGGAGGTGGAGGCATGGCGGAGGATGACAGCCGCGCGTCGGTGGTGCCCGTACTGGTGCTTCGCAAGATCACGCAGATTCTGCGGTCTTTCAGCGTCGACCAGCCGGAACTGACGCTGCAGCAGATCATCCGCACGACCGGCCTCCCCGCGAGCACCTGCCAGCGGCTCGTCCGCAATCTGGTGGTCGAGGGGTTCCTGGATCGCGAGGACGACCGCTACCGCATCGGGCTGGACTTCGTGCAATGGGCGGCACCCGGCACCTTCGGGCTCGACCTCGTGCGGCTCACCCGGCCCGCGCTGCAGGCCCTGCGTGACCGCACCGGGGAGACGGCCTGCCTCTACGTCCGCCACGGCCCGTTCCGCACCGTGGTCTCGCTCGCCGAGTCCCGCCACCCCGTGATCCGCCTGTTCGTGGTCGGGATGGTCATGCCGCTACACGCGGGATCCGCAGGTAAAGTGCTCCTTGCCTGGGACCCGACCGCGCGCCAAGAAGCGGTTCGGCACGGTTTGGGCAGATTCACCGATCACACCGTGGTCGACATCGACGAACTCACCGAGCAGCTCGCCGCCATCCGGCGGGCCGGCTTCGCAGCCACCTTCGAGGAGCGTGACGCCGGCGCGGCGTCCATCAGCGCCCCCGTATTCGGACTCAACGGCGAACTCGTCGCCGCCCTCGGGGTCGGCGCACCGCTGCAGCGAGTGGGCCCGGCCGATGTCGACCGGTTGGCGCCGATCGTCATGGAACTCGCCCGCGACGCCTCCCGCCGCATCGGCTTCCGCGCCGATGCCCCCTTCGCGGTCCGCTCCGCCACCGAGCTCTGACCGACGCCGCGCAGACCCGTCGCCGCGGCCGGCGAACGGGCGCGCACACCGATCCCGCGAAGCTTCTGCACCGGCTCGTCCCTTGTGTCCGGTGTGCTTTCCGCAATGCCGGGCAACGCCCTTGACGGTCGTGATCCCTCACCCGCAGCATGAAAGACAGCGTTCACATCGTGGTTCTAACAACCAGCGCTGTGTCCGACTGTCCGACCGTTCAAGGAGGATCGATGCCCGAGACACGTGGGACGCAGAGGCTGCCTGAGTCTCCGCTGCTGACGACCGGGGATGTCGCAGAGCGGATCGACCGGCTGCCCGTCACTCCCACACAGCGGCGCGCCACGATCGCCGTGGGTCTCGGCCTATTCTTCGAGTTCTACGAGGTCTTCCTCACCGGCGTGCTCACCAGTGTGCTCGTCGGCGAGTTCGGGCTCACCAAGGCGGAGCTCCCGCTGGTCCTCGCTTCGACGTTCATCGGGATGTTCATCGGCGCGCTCGTGCTGGGCCGGCTCGCCGACCGTCTGGGCCGGCGCGGGGCGTTCCTGCTCAACCTCGCGGTCTACTCGGTCTTCTCCCTGCTCGGGGCGTTCAGCATGAACGCGGCATGGCTCGTGGTCACCCGGTTCCTGGCCGGAGTCGGGCTCGGGGCTGAGCTTCCGCTCGCTGACACCTACCTCACCGACCTGCTGCCGGCGCGGCGGCGCGGCAAGTACATCGCCTGCGCCTACACCATCGGCTTCATCGGAGTGCCGGTCGTCGGGTTCGTCGCCCACTCCCTCACGGCGACGACCTGGATCGGCATCGAAGGCTGGCGCTGGATGTTCGTGATCGGCGGGGTGGGCGGCTTCATCGTGCTCCTCCTGCAGCGTGGACTGCCGGAGTCGCCGCGGTGGCTCGAGTCGGTGGGGCGCACCAAGGAGGCCGATCGGATCGTCTCCCGGCTCGAGGCGGAGGCGGGAGGCCCGGTCGAGCCGCCTCTCGCTGCCACGGAGCCCGTGACCACCGAGGCGCCGCCGGCGCGGGTGGCCGCACCGCGGCTGACGGGAGTGCGAGCCCTGCTGGTACCCCCCTACAACAAGCGCACGGGCATGATGCTCGTGTTCCACGTGTTCCAGACAATCGGCTACTACGGCTTCGGCACGATGGTGCCGCTGGTACTCGCGGCGAAGGGGTACCCGGTCTCGGAGTCACTGCTCTTCACGGGGCTGACCTACCTCGGTTATCCGATCGGATCGGCGCTGTCGCTCCCCCTCGTGGAACGGTTCGAGCGCAAGTACCTGGTGGTGGCCGCCGGGCTCGCGATGGCGGTGTTCGGCGTCGCCTTCGGGCTCTCGAACACGATGGTGCTGATCCTCGTGTTCGGATTCCTCTACACCGCGGTCAGCAACGTGTTCTCGAACGCGTACCACATCTACCAGGCGGAGATCTTCCCGACGCATCTGCGCTCGACGGCATCGAGCGGGACGTACGCCCTGTCCCGCCTGGTGACGGCGGCCATGCCGTTCGTACTCGTCCCCGTGCTCGCCGGGGCGGGCGTCAGTGCGCTCTTCGCGATCGTGTGCGCAGCGATGGTCGTGGTCGCCGTGGACGTCACCGCGCTCGGGCCACGCACCACGGGGCTTCGCCTCGAAGCCGTGAACAGCGAGTCTCTCGTGGACCACTGAGCCCCGACGGGCGACGAGAGACCGGCCCGCACCCCTCCCGGCTGCCCTCCGGGAGGGGTGCATCTCACTCTCCCCACCGTCGTAAATGCTCCTAACGTGGCTAGCGAGGAATAGGTCAGCGTCGATCCCAGGTCCTCGGTTCGGTCTCGAGGAGAACAAACGACGTGAAGCCTGTCGACGCGACCGCGGCCACGGCACAGGCCCCGACGGAAAGGGATGGGGCGCCCGGCATGCGGCGGGCGCCCCTGTCTCGTGGTCTCGTACTGCTGATGGCCCTCGCCAGCGGGGCGGCCGTCGGCAACCTGTACTACACCCAGCCGCTGCTGGACGTGATCGCCCGCGATCTGCACATCGGCCAGGGCACGGCGGGCCTGCTGGTGACCACGACCCAGGTCGGGTACGCCCTGGGGATCATGTTCATCGTCCCGCTCGGGGACATCCGCAACCGCCGGCGCCTGGCGCCGGCGATGATGCTGCTCTCGGCGGTGTGCCTGGCCGCCTGCGCCGTGGCTCCGGGCATCGTGATCCTGCTCCTCGCTCTCATAGCGGTTGGCGTCACGACGGTGGCCGGGCAGATCTTCATCCCGTTCGCCAGTGATCTGGCCGACAACGCCCGGCGCGGCGAAGTGGTCGGCATCGTGCTCAGTGGAGCCCTCACCGGCATCCTTGCTGCCCGTGTGGTCAGCGGGCTGATCGCTGGTGCGCTGGGCTGGCGGGCCGTGTTCGTCATCGCGGCGGTGCTCATGCTGGTGCTCGGCCTGGTGGTGGCCCGGATGCTCCCGCACGACATCCCGCGCGCCCACCAGCCCTACGGGGCGCTGCTGCGCTCGATCTTCGGGCTGGTCCGTCGCGACACGTCCCTGCAGGTCGTGCTGCTCTACGGAGCGATCAGCTTCGGGTCGTTCTCGCTCTTCTGGACCGGCCTGACGTTCCTGCTCAGCGGCCCGCCCTACGGCTACTCGACGTTCGTCATCGGGCTCTTCGGCCTTGCCGGGCTCCTCGGCGCGCTCGCCGCGCAGGGTTCCGGGCGACTACACGACCGGGGCTGGTCCACCCGGGCGACCGGACTGTCCTGGCTGCTCGTGATCGTGTCCTGGGCGATCTGCGACCTCGGCAGGCTCTCCCTCCCGTGGCTGTTGATCGGGATCGTCCTGCTCGACGTCGCCACCCAGTCCCAGCGCATCCTCAACCAGGCCCAGATCTTCGCCGGCTCACCGGAGGCCCGCAGCCGCGTCAACACGGCCTACGTCACCACCAACTTCATCGGCGGTGCGATCGGGTCCGTCGTCGCCTCCGTGCTGTGGGCCTACGGCGGGTGGAGCGCTGTCTGCCTCGTCGGCGGCGTGCTGTGCGCCGCCGCGTTCGTACTCTGGCTGGTGACCGTCGTCCGGTCCCGGGCAGTGGCGGCCCGCGTCTGACTCTTACGTCCCACGCACGACCTGCTCGCCACCTCTCAGAAAGGTGCACTGCGATGAGGAACGCCTCTTTCGGCAACCTGTCCGTCTCGGCCCTCGGCCTCGGCTGTATGGGGATGTCCGGCATCTATACCGGGGCCGGAACGGATGACGACGAGTCGATCCGCACGATCCACCGGGCCATCGACCTCGGCATCACCTTGATCGACACTGCTGACGTCTACGGCCCCCACATCAACGAGGAACTCGTCGGCCGCGCCCTCGCCGGCCGCCGTGACGAGGTCGTGCTCGCCACCAAGTTCGGCCAGCTCTCCTACCGCGACGCGCCCGCCGGGGTACGCAGGTTCGACAGCAGCCCGGAGAACATCCGGCTCGCCGTGGACGGCTCGCTGCGGCGCCTCGGCACCGACCACATCGACCTCTACTACCAGCACCGGGTCGACCCCGAGACCCCGATCGAGGAGACCGTGGGCGCGCTCGCGGAGCTCGTGACGGCGGGCAAGGTCCGCTACATCGGGCTCTCCGAGGCCGCCCCCGCGACGATCCGGCGCGCCCACGCCGTACACCCGATCACCGCCCTGCAGTCGGAGTACTCGCTGTGGACGCGCGACCCGGAGGCCGAGGTCCTGCCGCTGGTGCGCGAGCTCGGCATCGGGTTCGTGCCCTACTCCCCGCTCGGGCGCGGCTTCCTCACCGGGCAGATCCGCTCGGTGGAGCAGATGGCCCAGGACGACTTCCGCCGGACCATGCCGCGGTTCGCCGAGGAGGCGTTCGCCCAGAACCTGCGGATCGTCGACGCGGTCGAGGCCGTGGCGAAGGAGCTCGGGGCGACACCGGCCCAGGTGGCGCTCGCCTGGCTCCTGGCGCAGGGGGACGACATCGCCCCGATCCCCGGCACCAAGAGGGTGCAACGCCTCGAGGAGAACGCGAAGGCGGCGGACATCCGGCTCAGCGCCGAGCAGCGCAACCGCCTCGGATCCGTGCAGCCCCCTGTCGGTGCCCGCTACGCCGACATGACTCCCATCGGGCGCTGATCGGCCACCCGCCACGACCAGGCGTTTCATCCTGCGGGCCGGCCGGGGGCACGTACGTTGGCCTGATGGCAACGACAGCATCGGCTCCGGCAGCGACGACGGTGTCGGCCGTCCGCGAACTGCGCGCCGGATTCCACGAGGACCTCGGGCCGGGCGAACGATCCACGTTGATCTCGTGGCTGGCCTTCACCGCCACGTTCACCGCCGTGCGGGTGATCACCTACAGCATCCGCGACGGGGTGGGGCCGTTCCGCAACGTGAGCCTCGGTGGTGCGCACATCCACCACTACATGTGGGGAATCGCGGGGCTCAGCGCCGTCGGCGCCGTGGCAGTGCGGGGTGATGACCGGCTGCGCCGCCACCCGGTGCTCGCCGGGACCTACGGCTCGGCACTGGCCCTGATCGTGGACGAGTTCGCGCTGCTTCTGGACCTGCAGGACGTGTACTGGGCCAAGCAGGGGCGACTGTCGGTGGACATCGGCATCGGAGCGGTCGCGCTGGGCGGCGTCGGCTTCGCGGCTCTGCCGCTCCTGCGACGCATCGCCCGCCGCTGCTTCGGTCGCTGAGGCGCGACCTCAGCTCCCGTTGAGCGCTGCCCGGAGGAATGCGACCGCCTCCGGTGGCGCCGTCCGTGGCGAGCCGCTGTCGAACGGCGGCTCGGGGTCGTACTCGAGCGCGAGCTGGATCGTCCTGGCCGCCATCTCGCCGAACAGCGCGGCGGCCAGGGTGAGGCCCATGTCGATGCCGGCGGACACACCGGCGGCGGTGATCACGTCGCCGTCCACCACGACGCGTTCGTTGCAGACGACGGCGCCGTCGGCGGCCAGCGTGTCCACCACCGCCCAGTGGGAGGTGGCACGGCGCCCGGCGAGGATGCCCGCCTTCGCCAGGAGGGTGGACCCGCTGCAGACGGACGTGGTCCAGGTTGCGGTCTTGTGCACCGAGGCCAGCCAGGCGATGAGCACCTCGTCGTCGAGCGCGCTGCGCCACTGCGAACTACCCGGCACGACGATCAGATCAGGCGCGGTCACGTCGTCGAACGCGAAGTCGGCATGGAGCGCCAGGCCGTTGTCGCAGCGGATCTTTCCCGCCCGGGCCGCGACGAACTGCGGCGTCACCTGCGAGTGGCCGGCCAGCACCTCGTAGGGCCCGACGATGTCGAGTGCGGTCAGGTTGTCGTACAGCACGAAGGCGGCGTTCACGACTGTCCTCGTTGCTCACTCCAGCGGGGCATGTTTCCAGCATGGCTGCGCGCGGCGTCGGCAGCCATGACGCACACCCCTCCGATCAGGTCGCGCTCCATGCGTCGGGCTCGGCAGGCGACACGGTCGACGCCAGGTCGCGCAGGTGGTCGCCGTCGAGGCGCAGGATCTCGATCTCGTCGAGGCCACGCGCATGCAGGCGACGGTAGAAGCGCAGGGCGTGCTCGTTGGTGCGCAGCACCCACCACTCCAGACGGCCGCAGCCGCGCTGAACCGCGAGCTTCGCGAGATGGGCGAGCAGCGCCTGCCCGATCCCTGCACCCCGATGCTCGGGCGCGACGTAGAGATCTTCGAGGTGGATCCCTCGGCGGCCCAGGATGGTGCTGTAGGTCGGATAGAACAGCGCGAACCCGGCCGGTGCGCCGTCGATCGTCGCGACGACGGCCTCCGCCACGGGCCGGACGCCGAACAAGGCCTCGGCCACGTCATGCGGCCGGGCAGAGACCTGCCCGGGAAACTGCTCCACCTCGGCGAGCTCGACGATGAACCGGTGCAGGACGTCGACGTCTTCAGGCTCTGCCGCCCGGATGACGAGCGGAGCGGTCACCGATGCGGCCCCACGGCGGAGTGGATCACCAGGTCAGGGTAGACGTTCTCCGCGTACCTCCCGATCGTCGCGCGGGCGACTGCGGCGGTCTCCGCGCGATGGCACGATCGCCGGATGTCGAGCCGGAGATCTCCGCTGCGGGGAGGCTGCAGCCGCGGGAGCGCGCGGCGGTGGACCGCCACACTCGCGGCGACGCTCGTCGGGATCGCCGTGCTCGCCGGCTGCGGGTCGGCACCGACCGGAGAGCCCGTCGTGACCAGCAACCCGGCGGCCCCTGTGACCCCCGTTCCGTTGTCGCTCGGTCCGGACTGGCCGACCTATCACGGCGACGGCACCCGGGCCGGTTACGTACCTGAGGGGCCCGACCCGGCTTCCCCCACCGTCGCGTGGCGGGCGCCCCTCGACGGAGCGGTTTACGCCAGCCCGATCGTCGTGAACGGGCTGGTGGTCGCGGCGACCGAAGGTGGGTCGCTGTACGGGCTAGACGCGGCGACCGGGACGGTGCGCTGGCACACCCACCTCGCCGATCCGGTGCCGGGCTCGGCCCTGCCGTGCGGCGACATCGATCCGATCGGGATCACCGGCACGCCGGTCTACGACTCGAGCACCGGCGAGGTGTTCGCCGTGGCCACCCGGCCGGGCGTCGAACACGTCCTCTTCGGCGTGGACCTGCGGAGCGGGCAGGTCCGTGAGCAGCGCAGGGTCGACGCTCCGGGCAGCGAGGCTGCCACCCATCTGCAGCGCGGGGCGCTGCTGCTCGCCAACGGGATGGTCTACATCCCCTACGGCGGCAACTACGGCGACTGCGGCCAGTACCTGGGCCGCGTGGTCGGCGTCCCGGTCACGGGGAACGGGCCCGAGGTCGACTTCGCCGTCCCCACGACCCGGGAGGGTGGTATCTGGGCGCCCTCCGGTCCGGCCGTCCTGCCCGGCGGCGACGTTCTGGTGACAACCGGCAACGGCGAGGCCGTGGGAGGGACATGGGACCACAGCGACTCGATCCTGCGGTTGTCGCCCCAGCTGCGGCTGCTCGACGGCTTCGCCCCGTCCGGCTGGGCTCAGGAGAACTCCGTCGACGCGGATCTCGGCTCCACCGGCCCCGTGGTGCTGCCGGGCGGGCGCCAGGTGCTCGCTGCCGGCAAGGGCGGTGGGGTCTATCTGACGAACGTCGATTCGCTCGGAGGCGTGGACGGCCAGCTGGACCGGCTGGAGCCGTGCCACTCCTACGGCGGGGCTGCCACGGCGCCGGGGCAGGACGGCGGCGCGGTCGTCTATCTGCCGTGCACCGAAGGGCTGCTGCAGGTGCGCGTCGGCGCCGACAACCGGATGACCCGCGGCTGGCAGGCCCCCGCCGTCACGGGATCACCGATCCTGGTGGGCACGACCGTGTGGTCGGTGCAGCAGAACGGCACCCTCGACGGCCTCGACTCCGCAACGGGGCAGGTTCGGGCCGCCGTGCAGGTCGGTGCCGCCACCCGGTTCGCCACCCCCGCGGCGAGCGGCACCGCGCTGTTCGTGCCCACGCGCGACGGCGTCACAGCGGTGGCGCTGCACCGCTGAGGGTCAGTGGGCCTCGCGGTCGCCGCTCTCGCCGACGACGGCCAGGACGTCGGCCCGCCGTGGACCGTCGGCCGCGTAGCTCGACAGGGCCGGACCGAGCGCATCGAGCTTCTCCCGCACCCCGGGCATCGCCAGGGCGTGCTCCGGCGTGTCGAGCAGGTACGCCACGCGCAGGAAGGCGCGCAGCACATCGGGATCCCGGGCCGCGACGTTCATGAAGCGACGGCTGATCGCCCAGTCCGGATCGGACGTCTCGTAGGGCGTGCCTACGATGTCGGCCTGCATCTCGGCCATCCGGTGCCGGGCGTTGTGAACCGAGATGTCGTACAGCGGCCCGACGACCTCGTCGGTCACCTCCGCGAAGCAGCGCACGAGCTTCTCCGGATCGCACGTTCTCACGGCACGCAGCACGTCACGCAGGACGGCGACGTGGAGCAGTCCGATCGTGGCCCCGCGTCCGAGCGTCGGACTCGTGCAGGCCCAGGCGTCGCCCACCGCCACGAGCCCGGTGACCACCGGCACGTCGTCCACGACCAGCTGTCTCTGTCTGTCCTCCAGGCAGGACAGCACCTGCACGTCCGTCAGCGCGATCCCGGCGGCGCGGCTCTCCGCTGTGCCGGGGAACAAGGCGAGCACCTGGTCCCAGACCGCGGGACTGCGCAACGCACGAAGCTCCTTGTCGTTCGCGGCGGTGACCAGCGACCAGCCCCAGGTGTCGTTGTCGCCCGGGATGGTCACCAACGACATGCCCTCGACGTGGGCGACCGAGTTCGGCAACGGAGCGGGCTGCCCGTCCAGCGTGCGGAACTGCCGGGAGTGGTAGGCGAATCCCTGCTCCTCCTGTTCCTCCCTGGGCTGACGGGCACCGATGGCGCAGAGCATGCGCTGAAGCGGTGAGCGCCTGCCCATCGCATCGACCACCAGATCGGCGCCGACCAGCTCCCCGCGCGCGGTCTCGACGCCGACCACGCAGGGAACGCCCGCCGTGCACGGGCCGGTCACCAGTCCGGTGACCCTCGTGCCCCTGCGGACGACCAGCCCGCGCGTGCGGGCGGCGACCGCCGCGAACGCGGCCTCCAGCACCGGTCTTCGCGCGATCACGCCCCTGAGCTCGTCGTCCCCCTGCCGGGGACCGCCGCTCACGGCGGCGGGCAGCATCTCGATCGGGCTGCGGCATCGGCCACCCAGGCGCTCGAGCTCGTCGAAGAACTCGGGGATCTCCTGCTCCATCCTGCTGCGCCAGCGCCCGAGCATGAGGTGGAGCTGGCGGAACTGGTTCACCCCGGGCCGCTCCCAGTGGTCCCACAGCTGACGCGCGTCGCCCTCCGGCTCGTCCGGATCACGTTCCAGGACGGTGACGTCGTGCCCGTCGCGGGCGAGCAGCACACCGGCGGCCAGACCGTTCAGTCCGGCACCGATCACGAGAACAGCTGCCATCGACAATCTCCTCGGAGAGGGTCAGGGACGACTCAACCCGGTGCCATTCAGGATTCGCGCGACAAATTCCGAAACACGCCATCGCAGGTCCCGCCGTGTATTCGGACCGGTGCCGTCACAGTGACGCCCAGAACCGGCTGAGCACCGCCGCTCCGCGCTCCGGGTCGCGCGTCATCCACCAGTGCCCGAGTCCGTCGAGCACCTCCACCCGTGCGCCCGCGCGGGCCGACGAGCGTCGGCGCTGCTCGTCGGTGCCCGCGACAAGGTCCTCGCTCGCCAGGATCGCGAGCCCCGGCCGCGCGGCCGCCGCCTCCAACCCCGCGCCGAGCTCAGCCATCACCGGCTGCGCCGCCGACCGGTAGAGCCGCAGGATGCAGCCGCCCATCACGTCGTCCATGGCGGGAGCGATCCGTTCGGCGATACTCCGGTCCATCCCGCGGTCCACGAGGAACGACACCTTCTCCTCCGTCTGGGGCTGGACGAGCCGGGCGACCGCGGCCTCCCCGTCCTCGGGGCTCTGCCAGCCCTGCGCGAGCTCGTGCCACACGTAGTCCGGGTCGAAGAGGCCGATGACGTCGGAGCACCAGCTCCGCAGCAGGTCGGGGCGCGTCATCGCGACGTTCACGGCGTGGCCACCGCCCCAGTCGTGCCCCACCAGATGAACCGGCCGACCCAGCCCTTCGAGCTCGGCCACCAGCCAGTCGCGGTACTCGCCGATGGTGGCGCCCCACCCCGCCGGCACGGGCGCGCCGAAGCCGGGAGGCGAGAGGCAGATCGGCTTGTCATGGCCCTGGGCGACGAGCTGCTCGACCAACAAGTCCCACACCGCGGTGGTCTCGGGGTTGCCGTGCACGAGCACCACCGGCGTCACCTGGTCTGTCGGCATCGTTGATCGCGACCTTTCGCTCGAGCGAGAAGAAAAGTGACGGGAAATCAGTCAATTCGAACGAACAGGCGCACGCGGGCAAGCCTCAACCATCAATGCAACGAAATCTGCACCGCACGTCACAGGCCGGTCAACAGTTTTGTCGGTGGCGTCACCGAGCATTCGGCGATCCGTCGCCCGCTTTTCGTGTACGTATCGGTGTCACCAGGTCAGCGGGTCGAGGTCCAGGTAGAACCGCAGCCGCTCCCGGTCGACGGTCTCGATCTCGTACGAACGGAAGAACTCGTCGTCGGCACAGCCGGCTTCGTCCTCGTCCCGCCACGTCTCCCGCGAGCTCGCCAGCAGCAGCGCGATGTCCGCGTAGCGGTCGGCGGTACCGAGCCGTCCGAGGTCGATCAGTCCCGTGCACTCGGCGGTGCGTGGGTCCAGCATCAGATTCGGCAGGCACGCGTCACCGTGGCACACCACGCGATCGTGCGTCTCCTGGAGCATGCGCCGCTCCAGCTGCGGCCGAAGCTCCGCGAGCAGCTCCGACGGCGGCGTGTGCCGATGCTGGTCGGGGAGGAAATCGGCGTTCACCGCGCCCCGCCCGACCACGTCCTCTGCCAGCCGGAACGTCCTGGCCAGACTGCGGTCGAACGGGCAGTCGGCAGCGGGGAGCGCGTGCAGCCTGCGGAGCATGTCCGTGATCGACGGCCACGCCCGCCGGAGCTCCACCGCGGACACCCGGCTCGCCGGCACTCCCGGCACCGCCGTCGTCACGAGACAGGCGCCACGGTCGGAGGCGGACCAGTGCCCGACGTCGGGCCCGGGGATGCCCGTGCCGCTGAGCCACTCGATCCGGCGGCACTCCGCGTCGAGTTCGTCGATGCCGTGCGGACCGATGCACTTCGCATAGGCCCAGCCGTCCTCGCGCCGGAACACCTCGGCGTTCGACTCGCCCGTGGTGACGGCTATCCACGCTCCGGATCCCCGCACCTCACGGGGGAGGAGATCGAGCAAGGACGACGGCTGCCTCATGGTTCCTCCGCAGACGACGCTACGGCAGCGCGCCGCGATGGCCGGTGCCCGAGTGGGTGCGTCCATCGAAGGGATGACCGCAGGCCGTCGCGGTCTGGGAGAGTGCCCGATCCAGCAAGGAGGAGGGATCCCCGTGACCGCACGCATCTCCCACCTGTCGTTCGACGCGCTCGACGCCCACGCGCAGTCGGTGTTCTGGGCGGCGGTTCTCGGATTCGCCGAGGACCCGGACGACCCGAACGAGCCCGGTCACGAGGAGTGCATGATCTTCTCGCCGGACGGCAACCAGCGCGTCCTGTTCATCGAGGTGCCCGACGCCAAGCAGATCAAGAACCGGCTGCATCTGGACCTGGAGCCTGCCGAGGGCACCCGCGACGCCGAGCTCGCGCGGCTACTCGGTCTCGGCGCAACCGAGGTGGCCGACCGCCGCCGGGGCGACGGATCGGGCTGGGTCGTGCTCGCCGACCCCGAGGGCAACGAGTTCTGCATACTGCGAAACGCGGCCGAACGCTCCTGACCTGCGCAATGGCCGGCCCCGCTGTCCGTCGCGCCGGACTTCTGATGATCATCTTCAGATTCGCCCGCTGCTAATGTCGAGGCAAGCCTCGCCGGCGTGGCCGGCGCCGATCAGGCCGGATGCTCCCCGCGAATGCGCTGCACCGGGCCGGCAGGCCCTGAACCGCACACCGTTGTGCCCGTGCGGGCGCTGCAGGAAGGAGAACGTCATGCTGGTGCTCAATGGCTGAGTCGACACCGCCGCGCACGATCTCGGTGAACGGACGACGGCACGAGGTGCACACCGAGGACGACACCGCACTCCTGTACGTGCTGCGCAACCACCTCGGGCTGAAGGGCACCAGGTTCGGCTGCGGCCTGAGCCTCTGCGGCGCCTGTTTCGTGCTCGTCGACGGGAGCCCGGCCTACTCGTGTGACACGCCGGTGTGGGCGGTCGAGCACAAGGAGGTCACCACGGTCGAAGGGCTGGGCACGCCGGAGGAACCGCATCCCGTGGCGCAGGCGATGATCGAGGGCCAGGCCGCTCAGTGCGGCTACTGCATGTCCGGGCTCGTGGTCTCCGCCGCCGCCCTCCTCACCGAGAACGACGACCCGTCCGAGGACGAGGTGCGCGCCGCCCTCGACCGCAACCTGTGCCGGTGCGGCGCCCACAACCGCGTTGTCCGGGCCGTGCTCGCAGCGGCCGCGCAGATGCGAGCGAACCGGGAGACCGTCCGATGACCACAGCACCCGAGACCGCACCGGTCCTGTCGCCCTCCCTCACGGCCAATCCCCTGCTCCTCGACTGGCTGCGCGTCCTGCCCGCCGGAGTGGTGGAGGTGCGTTCCGGGAAGGTCGAGCTCGGCCAGGGTGTGCTCACCGCGCTCGCCCAGGTGGCCGCCGAGGAACTGGACGTCGACGTCGCCCGCGTGCGCATGACCGCTGCCGCCACCGACACCAGTCCCGACGAGGGCTACACGGCGGGCAGCCTGTCCGTGCAGACCTCGGGTGCCGCGATCCGCACGGTCTGCGCGGAGGCGAGGGCCGTCTACCTGGCGGCGGCCGCCGACAAGCTGGCCGTTGCCGAGGAGGCGCTGACCGTCCGCGACGGCGACTTCGTCGCTCCCGACGGGCGGTACACGAGCTACTGGGAGCTTGCGGACGACACGCTGCTCGACCGTGCCGCCACCGGCAGCGTGCCGGTCAAGTCACCGTCGTCCTACCGGGTGGTCGGCACCGATCTGCCGCGGACGGACCTGCGGGACAAGCTCACCGGCCAGCCGCGGTTCGTCCACGACCTCACACCGGAGGGCCTGCGCTACGGCCGCATCGTCCGGCCGCCGTCGCGTGGCGCCACGCTGGCCGCGCTCGACACCGCACCGACCCTGGCGCTGCCCGGCGTCGTGACGGTCGTACGTGACGGCGACTTCCTCGGGGTCGTGGCGGAGCGGGAGGAGGTGGCGTTGCGCGCCGCCGACCGCCTCCGTGCGGACGCCACCTGGCAGGAGCGGCCCACACTGCCGGACGAGGACGACCTCCCGGCCTTCCTGACCTCCGCACCCGCCGAGACCGCGGTGCTCGCCGACAAGGACGAGCGGCTCCCTGACGCGACCGTCGCGAGGTCGATGGAGGCCTCCTACCACCGGCCCTACATCTCGCACGGCTCCATCGGTCCCTCCAGCGCCACCGCCCTCGTCACGGACCGGGACGGCGTGCGGCTCGAGGTGTGGACCCACAGTCAGGGCATCTTCGTGCTGCGCCGCGTGCTGGCGCGCGCACTCGATCTGGGCGAGGACCAGATCACCGTCCGGCACACCGAAGGAGCCGGCTGCTACGGCCACAACGGGGCCGACGACGCCGCCATGGACGCGGCCCTGCTCGCCCTGGCGGTTCCGAACAGCCCGGTGCAGGTGGTGTGGTCGCGGCAGGACGAGCTCACCTGGGCCCCCTTCGGTCCGGGCGCGGTGGTCCGCATGGCGGCCGACGTCGACGCCGACGGCGGGGTGCTCTCCTGGCGTCACGAGATCTGGGGCAACGGCCACATCTCCCGGCCCGGCTTCACCGACACCATCGCGCTGCTCGCGGCGAGCCACCGCAGCGGCGGTGCCGAGATCAGGACCGCACCGGAGCCACCGTGGCAGCGGGGCGGGGCCGCCGGGCGCAATGCGGTGCCGGGCTACGACTTCCCGGCCTATCAGGTGGTCAACAACCACCTGACGGCCATACCGCTGCGGACGTCCTCGCTGAGATCGCTCGGTGCCTTCCTCAACGTGTTCGCCGCCGAGTCGTTCATGGACGAGCTCGCGGAGGCGGCGGGGCGCGATCCCGTCGAGTTCCGGCTCGCCCACCTGAGCGATCCGCGAGCCCGTGCGGTGGTGGCGGCAGCAGCCGGGCGTGCGGGCTGGGGACGGTGGGCGCCCTCCGAGACGATCGGGCACGGCATCGGCTACGCCCGCTACAAGGGCACCAGCGCCTACTGCGCCGTGGTCGCCGAGGTCGAGGCGATCAGCGACGTGCGGGTGCGGCAGCTCACACTGGCGGTCGACGGCGGCCTCATCATCAACCCCGACGGTGCGGTCAACCAGATCGAGGGCGGCGCGATCCAGGCGACCAGCTGGACGCTCAAGGAACGCGTGCGCTTCGACCGCATGACCGTCACCAGCGAGGACTGGGAGAGCTACCCGATCCTGCGGTTCTCCGAGGTACCCGCGGTGGACGTCGAGCTGATGCCGGGAGGCGGGAACCCAGCCCTGGGCGTGGGTGAGACCGCGCAGGGGCCCACCGCCGCGGCCATCGCCAACGCCGTCAACGACGTGCTCGGCGTGCGTGTGCGATCCCTGCCCCTCACCCAGGAGCAGATCGTCGCCGCCATGCCCGGCTGACCGCTCGAACTGCGCGGGGCTCAGACCGGGAGCCGGATGCCCTTCGCCTCCAGCCGAGGCAGCACCTCCTGGGCGAAATAGCCGAGCTCGGAGATGTAGTCCACGAACGAGAGGGTCATCCCGCCGAAGCCGGCGCGGTGGAAGCGCTCGATCTCGTCGGCGACGTCGTCGGGCGTGCCGATGAGAGGGCAGCTGCCGTGGCCTGCGGCGAAGCGGGAGCGGAAGGTCTGCAGCATCTCGGGCGTGAACGACTGCGCGTGCAGACCCTGCAGCGCCATGAGGTTGTCGACCGCGGCCCAGTCGGCCCGCTCGCCCGCGTAGTCGTGCAGGAACTCCTCGGCCTCGGCGCGGGTCGGGCGGCACACCACGTGCCCGAGTGTGAACACGCCGACGCTTCGGTCGTAGTGGTCGCGGGCGGACGCCTGCACCGTGCGGACGATCTCGGCGCCGTCCTCGGGCCCGCCGACGATCGTGAACGCGAAGTTCGCGTTGCGCGCGGCGAAGTCACGCCCCTGTCGCGACGACCCGGCGTTGAGCACCGGCACCTGGCCCTCGTACGGCTTCGGCATGCCCTCCACGTGACGGAGGTGGAAGAACTTGCCGTCGTGGTCGAACTGCCCGGGCGTGCTCCAGATCTTCCCGATGACGTCCCACCACTCCTGGGCGAGTGCGTACCGCTCGTCGTGGTCGTCGGGCAGTTCGATGCCGAAGGTGTCGTACTCGGGCTTGTTCCAGCCGGCGACGATGTTGATACCGGCTCGGCCCTGGCCAATCTGGTCGACCGTCGCGAGCTGCTTCGCCACGACGATCGGATGGTTGAACGCCGTGTGGACCGTGGCGAAGACCGCGATCCGCCGCGTGTGCGCGAGCAGGCCCGCGGCCCACACCGTGGGGTCCAGCACACCCTCGTGGAAGTTGGTCTCGCCGCCGTAGCCGATCCAGCGCGCGATGGGGAGCAGGAAGTCGATCCCGACCTCGTCGGCGAGCCGCGCGAGCCGCAGGTTGTCCTCCCAGCTCCCCGACCACCGGTCCGGCACGGTGGTGACGGCCATTCCGGAGGAACAGTTCGCGGAGAACAGGCCTAGCTTGAACGACTTGCCGTCCAGGATCGCCTTGCTCATGAGGTGCCTCCTCGGGCCGACCGGGGGGTCCGGTGCTGGTAGCGCTCGACCGCCTCGGCGGTCGCGGGATCATCGAACAGATCGCCGAACACGTCGACGCTGCTACTGACGCTGGTGGTGATCCCGTTGTCCAGCCACGTCTCGAAGAGTGACTTCTGCGCGGCGATCACCTGCGGAGTGTGCCCGGTCAGCTTCTCGAGCATCGCCAGGGTCGCCGCCCGCAGCCGCTCGGGCTCGGCCACCCGGTTGGCGAACCCCGGACCGAAGGCCTCGAGGTCGTAGAGATCGCCGGTGAGGATCATCTCGCGTGCCCTGGACAGACCGACGAACGCGGGCAGCAGTGCGGCGTCGGCCACCGACGGGATCCCGAGCTTCACCTCCGGGAGCCCGAGCCGGACGGCCGGATGCGCGATCCGGATGTCACAGGCCAGCGCGAGCTCGAGCGCGGCGCCGAGGCACGTCCCGTTGAGCATCGCCACCGTCGGCACCGGGCTCCGCCGGACGGCACGCAGGAAGTCGGCCACTCTCGCGATCAGCCGCCGCGCGGTGATCGGCGTGAGGTCACGGAACGCGTCGAGGTGCATCCCGGCGGAGAACGTGCGCTCGCCCGCGCCCGTGAACACGATCGCCCGGATTCCCCCACCGAGATCGCGCACGGCGTCGGCGACGTGATCCAGGTCCTCGACGCGCAGGGCGTTGGCGGCCTCGGGCCGGTTGAAGGTGATCCAGCGGACCCGATCGAGGTCGGCGACGGTCGGCAAGCCCATGAGGTTCCTTCGGTCGAGAGCGCCCTGTCCGGGGCCCGGACCAGTCCGATCCTGTCAGTGGACGGTCCTCGGTGGCGCCGATCAGTCCGGTTCGACCGGAGAGTCCCAGTCGATGTGGTGGTCGCGGATCCAGTCGCGGTCACTCTGGCTGCGTTTGGGCGGCTGCTGCTGGGGCTTGCGGCTGCTCAGTGCGGCTGCGGCTTCGACCAGCCGTTCCACACGGGGACGGCGCAGCGCCTCGTACGTGGCGAACGCGCGCCCCACGCCGGGCACATCGCGCAGGCATTTCGCGAGCACCACGGAGTCCTCGACCGCCATCGACGCGCCCTGACCCGCCGACGGCGAGGCCGCGTGGGCGGCGTCGCCCGCAATCGTCATCCGGCCGCGATGCCACAAGGGGACGGTGGCGATGTCGTAGTCGTTGTGCCCGACGATCCGGTCGGTGGCCGCGACGACCTCCACGGCCGGGCCGCCGTCATCGCCGAACACGGCGACGAGCCGGTCCTGCCACCAGTGCGTCGTCATGTCGGCGAGCTCGGCCTTCGTCAGCTCCGGGGCGGGCACCCTGGCGAACCACCACAGCCCACCCCGAGGCCCCCCGATGACGCCGAAGAACGCGCGACGGCCACGCACCATCCGGTACGTGTCGGCAGGCACCGCGACCGGCGCCGCCGTGCTGAAGCCGTAGACGATGTGCTGGCCGGTGTAGCGCGGCGCCGGCGCGTCCGGGTCGAGGAGCCCGCGGGTCACCGACCACACGCCGTCGGCGCCGACGAGCAGGTCACCGTGGGCGTGGCTGCCGTCGGCGAACACGGCGTGCACCTGCCCGTCCGATGTGGTGGCGTCGACGAGCCTGCGCCCGCGTTCGACCCGAACCCCGCGCCGCTCGGCCTCGTCGAGCAGCACCCGGTAGAGCGCGGAGCGCAGGAACGTCCTGGGCACCAGGTCGTGTGAGTCGGCGCCGGTCAGCGGGCCTTCACCGACCTTCGCGCCGTCGGCGTCATAGACCTCGATACGGCGTGCCGGCTCCCCCGCTGCCGCGACCGCGCCGTCGAGCCCCACGGCCGCGAGTGCGTCCATGCCGTTGACACCCAGGGTGAGGAAGGCGCCGACGTCGTCGGCCGGGGTCGGGTACGCCTCGTAGACGGTGGAGCCGATGCCGGCCTTGCGCAGCGCCACGGCGGTGACCGCCCCGGCGATGCCCCCTCCGATGATCACAGCGTGCGTCATGATCCCTCCGGCCGTGACAGTAACGCCGGTACCCGTCGACGGCGCTGAACGCCGTGCTCGAGTCATGAGGTCCCCGGCCCGAGGGTGGAACGAACCTCCGAAAGAGCCCATTCGGCCTGGTCACACGTCCGCCGGCGAGCGAAGGGTGCCACCGCGGTTCTCACGGCTAGGAGCGTGGGACGGCCGCTTGCACAGCTTCGAGTGCGGTGAGCAACTCGTTCGTCGACGGCGCCCCGGGCTTCAGGAGCATGGGCCGTTCGAGCAGCCGGAGGAGGTCGCGAACTTCCGGTCGTCGACGCAACTCCGGACTGCGTGTGGCATCGAGGAGGCGTCGACCGAAATCGGACAGCGCGATGTCCAGCTGCCGCGGGTGGCTCCCCGGCCGGCGTGACCGCACCCGATCGACGAGCCCGCCCTCTGCCAGCACGCGCACTCGTTCACGGGTCCGGAACATGTTGATCCCGGTCGCCTCGGCGAGCTCGGGCACGGTCAACGCTCCCGTGGCGTGCGCGAGGAGCTCGAGCAGGGCTCGAACCGAATCCCGCCGGATGGGAACGTCGAGGGCCGGAGGCAGCCGTCTCACCACCGACCGTGCGTCCGCGACCGCCCGAGCGATCTCCGCGGCTGGCGCCGAGGACGGGTCCAGGCTCTCGGAGCTGTTGAGGTGCAGCACGAGCAGCGCGAGGGGCAGCCGCGTGCCGTGGTGGGTCTCCCGCCGATCGAGCTCCGCCAGGATCGCGGAAGCGTCGTCGGCCGGACGAACGCCGTCTCGACCGGTCCGGATCACCAGCTCCGACGCCGCGAACAACGCCAGCCGTTGTCGCATCTCGCTCTCGTCCGAGCCGGTGATCTCCGCCAGCTGTGAGGCCGTGAGTCCGTCCGGATGGCCGACCAGGACGTCCAGGGTGCTGCGCAGCGAGTTCGCTGCCGGTGTCCCGAAAGCCGGAAGCAGCTGCGCGAGCCGCACGGCGACGAAGAGCTCTGCCGTGCGCTTCGACGCAGGTGCGAGGCTCGGCAGTTTGCCGAGGAGCTGCGCGGCACGCTCCAGAGCCTCACCGTGCAGCGGACGATGGGTCAACGCCCGGTTGTCCATGTCCGCCAGGAAGGAGCGACCCTCCTCGGTGAGGACGTACCGCCACCTGAACCGGCCGGCCGGACGGCGGCGGTCCTCGTCAGGCACGCGTTCGAGCAGTTCCCAGTCGGCCATGGTCATGAGTCGCTGGGCTGTCGCCTCGGCGTGGATACCCTCGATGAGCGCGACCACATCGTTGGCACTGAGGCCACGGGGGGCGGCACGGAACAGCAACAGCATGCCGTGCAGTGACCTCCGGTTCACCTCCGCCCGTGAGGGTGTGTGGGTCCGGGCGAGCGCGCCGTCCGGAAGGCCCCGCATTGCAGCGAGCATCACCTCGACGTTCCTCGCACCCCACTCGTCGTCTTCCCCTCGAAGGTCCAGCAGGGCGCCGAGCACCTCGAGATGTCCTTCGTAGTCACTTCCGAGGTAGGTCACGGAATGGTCGATGTCATGCAGCAGCCGACGGGTGTGCTCAGGCATGCGGAAGCCGATACGGGCGCTGTCGTCCTCCCGGTCGAGCAGTCCACGCACAGCGAGCCATCCCAAGCGCCGGCCGAGAGCCGCTGCGGAGGCTTCTGGCGTCAGGCTCAGAAGGCCCGTCGGCGCCGCAGCGACCGCGTCGAGCGCAGCCCGCCACGACCAGGTGCGCGAACCCGGCGGTTCGAGTTCCGCAGCCGGCACGTGTCCGGTCCGCTCCGCGAGGAACCGTATGAGGACCAGAGGATCGACCCTGCCCCGGTGATTGCGCTGCAGCCGGCCCTGTGACAGCCAAGCACCGACCGTCCCCCGCTCAACTCGGGCGATCGATGCCACCTGATCGATCCCCAGGCCGCGAGAACCGCCGCCGTCCGCCCTGTCCGGGGACTCGCCGGGCAGGAGCAGTCGGGCGAGCTCGGCAGCCAGGTCGGTCATCGCGTCATGGCTCAGGCTGAGCGCGTCGCGGAACAGGGCGGCAATGCGCAGCAGCGCCTGCCGGTTCGCCTGATCCGGCTCTCTGTCCGGTCTGGCCACGACGTCGGCGAATCGCTGTCCGAGCTCGGTGAGCTCGAACGTGTACTTGGTCCGGTGCGGGCTGTCGCCCGGCTGATACGGGGCTTGGACAGCTCCGTCCAGAGTCACCGTCAACGTCCACCGGGTGATGCGGACGAGATGGGGTGAGAGGCTCACCATCCGTCTGGGGTGCACGCTGTCGATCACGACATTCAGGCTGAGCGCGACGCCGACCGTGTCCGTTCCCGGCGAACGGCCGATGGCCAGCAAGAGGTCCAGGTAGTTCAGCGGCAACGGCGCGCGTCGCTCGTCGAACCGGTGCCCGGGTCGCATTGGGCCGCTGGACAGGTCAGCGGCGCGCTGCACGGCGTCGGCCAGCTCGTCCAGCCACGGCGGCGGCTCCCGGATGAGGAGCCCTGCGAGATCCCAGATGGCTGCCCGGTACTCGGCGTCCGTGATCTGGCGTGGATCGACGAGATCGGCGACGAGTCCGATGGCTGAATCGGCCGGCTCGTAACGATCTTCGTGCCTCGGGTGACGGACGACTGCTGCCAGACCCAGGCGTGTCAGGTTCTCGGCCGCCGCACGAACGACGTCCTCATCGCGCAGCCCGAGCCCGTCGGCGATCTCTCCCGCGGTAGCGCCAGGTGCATCGCGGATCCGCAGCAGGACAGCTCCGTAGCTGAGCGGTCCCGGCTCCCAGAGGCCCTCCCGATGCGAATCCGCGTGGAACGGGCTGGCCTCGACCGTGGACATCCGGGCCAACGTCTCGGTCAGCACGTGCTCGGTCCGGTCGCCGGCAGCGGGCCGCCGTTCCAACAACTGCTGGAGGTCCGCCAGAGCCAAGGCGTAATCGCGCGCGTCGACCTCGTCCCGACCGGCGAGCTCGCCGATCAGCCGCCGTTCCGCGGCGCCGGCCCGGTATGTCTGCTCCCGGTCGTCGAGCCGGACCAGCCCGGCCGCGTGGAGGACCCGGAGCGCCGTCAAGTCACCCTCGGCGGGGACGCCGGACGGGGTCGCCGCGACGGTGTGCAGCACATCGAGGTAGGTGACCGGGCCGTCCCCGTGCAACGCGAGCTCCGGGCGCTCGCGCAAGTGCCGGACCAGCTGTCCCATCGCCCGGCCCGGTGTCCACGACGCGGCGACGGCGAGCGGGGACGGGCCCGACGACGCCTTTGCCGCCCACAGCGCCGGGCGCAGGGACAACAGCGCCGCGACGGCGTCGAGCAGCCGCCGAACCAGCGGGTCCGTCTCTTCCTCTCGATGGTCCACCTGTCTCAGCAGGTCCAGCACCTGCTGCACCGGCCCGAACGTGTCACCGTCCACACCGACCCGGACCAGCCCGAGATCGGTGAGCTGCCGCATCAATGCCCGGGCCTCCTCCCGCGCGACGGGCAGGGAGGTCTCCCGCAGCCGGTCGAGGCCGACCCCGGGATTCGCTGCAACCTGCGCGAGCAGCGACCTCAGGCTGAGCAGCCGCGTCGACCCCGCACCGCCTTCGCGACGGGAGCGCTCCAGCTCATCATGACGCTGGATCCGCGCGGTGGTCAGCTCTGCGACGAGTACCGCCCGCTGCAGGTCGATCCGTGGCCCGGTGCCCGCGTACCGGTCGAGCTCCGCCACGTACTCCGCGGGCAGCATCTTCTGGCGCACGAGCTGGTCGACCTCGGCGATCGTGTGCCGGAACCGCACCGTCCACGCGCGACCGTGGACGTCGGCCACGGTGTAGCTGATCAGCTCCGTCTGCATCCGCTGCAGGCGAAGGCGAGCGAGCTCGGATGCCCAGGAACTCCAGTTGAGAGCCGCTCGCCCACCCCGGTGAGACAGGGGCTGGCGGCCGAGGCCTGCAGCGAGCAGCCGCGCGAGCTTCCGCTCTTCGGTCGCGGTCATCGGCCCGGTGACCACGCCGTACCCGAGGCGAGGCCGGACGAGCGCAGACAGCGCCCACGCCGGTGGCAGTGGCATCGCCTGCACGTCGTCCTCGGCCACACCGTTCAGCCGCGCCAGCTCCCGATCCGCCAGCAGCCGACGCCACTCCGCGGGGAGCAACGGCAGCCTCTCCAGCACCTCCGCATCGACGAACACCGCCAGGCGATCCGGGTCCGCTGGATCGGGCGCCACGAACATCACGACGGCGAACCGCGACGCCAGCTCGTCGTTCAGGGCAGGTACCGCGTAGGACCGCGGTGCGTACCCGGCCCATACGGCGTCCGGGGCGATCTCCCACATAGCGGCCCGCTTGCGCTCCAACGCAGCGACGACCGCCCGGTGCTCACCGTCATCGAGCCGGACCGGCTCGCCCGTCCCCCGAAGGACCGCGACGGCCCCGCCCTGCCGCTCCGGCGCCGCGTCGGGAGGGCCACGACGATGGAACGGGTCGCTGCCGTCGCCGGTCAGTGTGCCGGCGACCGGACTCCGGCCCGGCCGTTCCCCAGCCACCGCGGTCAGCGCCGCGTGAACATGCCGGGGGTCGGCATCGTGGAGCTCCGGGGTCCAGGGCACCGTGTCGACGACCTCGGCGTCGCCCGGCCGGATCGTGATCTCCCACAGTTCCCCGGCCCACGGCCGGTAGCCGTGAACCCACACACGCCCTCGGCGGACGAGCGGGAGCAGCTGCTCGGTCTGCGCCAGCATCAATGTCGGCGCCGTCGCGTCCTCCCCGGTCTGCGCCGACGGCTGCGGGAGGCGCTCGTCCGGCCGAACCGGAGATCGGTCATCGCGGTACTTCGTCGCGGCCTGCTGCCGAGCGATCCGCAGGTCCTCGGTCAGGTTCGCCGGCAGCTGTTGCGCGGTCAGCGCGGCGTCGATCCAGTCGAGACGACCTGTCAGCATCAAACGCTGCTGCTCCGCCGGTGCCCTGGCCAGAATCTCCGCCCGCAGGCCGGCGATGTGTGCGAGCTGGGCGCGGACGTCCTCCTCGGAGTTCCTGCCGAAGATCAACCGTGTGTCGGCGCCGATGCGGAACGCGAGATCCGGCGACCGGTGGTCAGGGCGCAATGCCTCCTCGAAGTCGACCCACCACAGCTGTTCCGTCCTGCCGTCCGTCCGGAGGTTGTCCGCGACGACGCCCGGCCCGGGCAGATCGAGCGCCTCGTCCCGGAACAGGGCGAGCAGCGCCCAGGTAGCGGCGACCTGAGCCCGGTGCGATCGATCGTTGCGGAGGTCGGCCGGCGCTCCCCCGACGTATCGGCTCAGCTCCACCGGGCGACCGGCAGCCAGCACCTCTCGGCCGCTCTTGTCCCTCAGGGTCTCGGCCGCGATCCCCAGCCGAGCGCGGACAGGCCTCAACATCCGCTCGCCGGACCAGCGCTCGGCCACCAGCTTTCCGATCGACGCAGCGGTGAGCGAGCTGATCAGCACATCGGGGCTCCGGAGCTTGGCGACCCAGTCGTCACCGATGCCGCCCCGGACGTGCATGGCCATCGGCCGGTCGAGACCGACCAGCCTGTTCCCGACGCGTCCCACGTAGCTCGCCCCGTCGAGCTGATGCAGCTCGAACCCCGTACCGACTGCCGACGGAGCGGAGCGTCCGAGAGTGACGGCCTGCCACAGTTCATCCTCTGTGCGGTCGCCGTGCCGCCACTGGAGAAGAACGTGCTCCTCCAGCGCGACCCGCACCGCCGTCGGCAACCGGCTGAGCCGGTCCGCGGCCCACATCCGGTCGACGATCATCCGTCGCTTCGCGCGGTCGAGGACGTACACGACATCGATCCGCGGCAGTCCGCGCGCCTCCAACAGGGATGCCAGCGCGACGCCGAGATCAGCGACGACGAGATCCAGTCGCTCGGCCGTCCAGACACCCTGAGGACTGGCCAGCCTCCCCTGGGCCGGCGAGGCCGACGGGAGGATCCGCACGTCGAACGAGCGCACGGTGTCGACGAGCGTGTCCAGCACCGCCGTCATATCCGGCCGGCCGAGGTCCAGCAGTTCACCGTCCGGACCGAGACCGACGGCGTGGACGGGCCGGAAAGTGGCCGGCCGTTGCCCGACCATGGCGAGGTCACCCGCACCGGTCTCGCCCGGGCCGCCCGCCGACGGTCCACCCCCACCGTGCCGCAACGCGCCGGTCGGTCCGGCGTCGAGTCGTGTGGGCTCGCCTGTCTCCCGCAGGACCGCGACCGCCCCACCCCGCCGCTGGGCGCCGCCCGGGTGACGACGCGCGCCGGGCTCCTCCCCCGGCGGGGACCGCATCCCGGGCATCCCCGTCATCGCGGCCAGCACACGCCGTTGATCGACGTGCACGACGTCCGGTGTCCACTCGCGGCTGTTCTCATCCGTCGCATCGGAGGCGCGCATGGAAATCTCCCAGAGCCCGACGCCCCCGCCTGTCATGCGGTGTCCGTGCATCCAGACCGGGAAGCCGGCAGCGACGAGTGCCCCGAGATCTCCCGGGCTTACCAGCCGGAGCACGTCGGGAACCAGGCCGTCGCTCGTCTCGTCGGTGGGACGGCCTGCGGTGGGTACGTCGATCCCGGGCCGGTCGGCCGGGAACATCGCCGCCATGGCCTGTCGTGCCTCGTCGAGGTCGGCGAGCAGCAGCGGCGGGAGCTCCTCGGTACGCGCCACCTCGTCGGCCCAGTCCAGCCTGGCGACCATCATGCTGTGTAGCTCACCGGCGGGAACCCGGGCCAGAATCTGGTCGCGAAGGCTCACGATCCAGCGAAGCCTCGCGAGGATGGCGTCGGGTGTCAGCCTCCCGTGGACGGCAGCGGCGAGTCGCTCGTGCTCCTGGACGGGGATGCGGAAGCCCTCGACCGGCAGCCCCATCCCCGGACGCATCGCGGTGTCGAAGTCGATCCGGTAGTCGCTCCCGCCGCGCCGCTTCATGTTGTCCCGCTTCAGGCGCTGCGCATCCCAGTCCTGCAGGAGTGCGTTGCCGGGCCATTCGCCTGCCAACCGAGCGCGCTGCGCCGGCGAGTCGAAGGCGGGCATCTCGCCGTCGATGTACTCGGCAACCTCCACGACGTCACCGGCCCGGACCTCTCCACCGGCTGCGTCCTCGGTGGCGATCGCGAGCCACGTGCGGGGAACCGGCACACCGAGAACTCCGTAGACGGCGGCCGCGACAACCGTGCGGATCACCGTGGCGGGGTCGTTGTCCCAATGCTTGACGACCAGCAGGTTCCCGCCGCCGTCACTCACGAGCATCGACTTGGGGCGGCCACCGCGAACGGTCCGGCTGATCGGCTCGCCGAGCCGCCCGTCCGCGCCGACCGCCCGCGAGTCGAGCGTGCGGAGGAACTCGACCTTCCCGAGGGTCCGCAGCCGCAGGCCCGCCGGCAGTACGGGTCCGGTGACCGGCGTCCGCCCATCACCCGCGGTGTAGCGCCACACCTCATGCTCGGAGAAACTGGCGTAGCGCCAGTGGACGAGCTCGTGATCCTCCATGGCGGTGCGGACGTCGAGCGGTAGACGCCTGATCTCGGCAAACAGCTTCCGGTCCGCCACCACCCTCCGGCCGGCCCGATCGAGGAAGTAAACGATGGTGATGTGCGGCAGGCCGCGAGCCGCCAGCACCTGGCCGACCTGGTGGTTCAGCTCGTCGCCGAGCAGGAACGCGAGCCCCTCGGTCGACCACCGTCCGCGCGGGGAGGCGTCGCGCATCGCTCCGCGCCCGGCGTTACCGAGCCGTTCTTCCGGCCCCAACTCGTCGAGGACGTCCAGCACCGCGTCCAGCACACCGGCCATCGCGGAGGCATGCAGGTCGGCGAACCGGCCGTCCTTGTCCAGCGCGAGCAGGTGGCCCCGGTGGTCGCCCAGCCCATCGACCGCCTGTCGTGACAACACGCGCGCCGGCGGACCGCGAACAGTCCAGCCACGGATGCTGCGCAACGCCGCGACGGCCATCCCGGTGGCACCTAGAGCCACTGCTGTGCCAGGCGAGACGAGGAAGCCGAACGCGCCCAGCGCCCCGAGGGCCGCGGTCGCACCGATCATCAGACCGGGCGTCGCCGCACCCTCGTCACCGTGCCCGAAGTCGCCGAACAGGTCGTCGTCGGACGAGTCGTCGTCGGGAAGTCCGATCCCCTGTGGCGGGAACTCCGAATCGGGCCCGCTCCACGCCTCGCGCCGCTGTGCCTGCCAGGCCTCCCCGGTGATGGTGCCGTGCTCCTGGATCTCCCGCAGCCGCGCCAGCGCAGCCTCGACCTCGTAGTCTCCGAGCCCAGTCGTACGCAGCCGCTCGCCCATGCGCGCCGGGTCCAGCGCACGGACGTCGGCCAGCACGCCGTCACTCAGCGGTTCGCCTTGCTGCTCGACCACGAACTCCGAGTCGATGACGACGTCCGCGGTGTGGCGGACCAGCTCAGCGCGGCGGGGGAAGGCCAGACCATGGTCGATCAGCCGCAGCTCGCCGAGATGGCCGAGGTAGTTGCCCGGGTTTCGATCGGTGTTGCCGATGACGTAGTCCAGGACCGCCGTCCGCTCCCTGTCGAACGACTCGTAACCAGCGATCTCCCACTCCCCCGGCTGCGTTCCGTGCACCCACTCCTGGAGCGAGCCGGCTCCGTGCGGCCCCTGCCATTCGGTTGTGACGGGAACCAGGTCGTCCCACCCGAGCTCCTCGGCAAGCCGGTAGGCGCCGATCTCGCGAACCGGTTCGCCGTCCCTCCATTCCCGCGGGCGGTCGGCAGGCAGCGTCTTGTAGATCGCCACGCGGACGCCGTCCACGACGATGGCATAGGGGCCGACCCGTGCCTCCTCGCTCCGCACACCACGGACCTGTAGCCGCCCATGCAGGCCTGCAAGGAGATCCAGCTCTGCCGGGCCGGCGGCCGGACCCCGCGCACCGGAGATCCGGTCCCGCTCCGCACCCGTCCGCAGCCGCGCGTCGAGGAGCTCGTCGGAGAGAACCAGAGCGTCGGCGTCGTGAGCGGGCCCGTGCCCGTCGTCGCGCCCGGCGAGGTGGAACTCGATCTCGTGCGAGACCAGCCGGTGCCACCAGTCCACCGAAATCCGTCCGGCAGCGAGATGCCCCTCGATCTCCCTCCCCATCGCCTCGGTGAGGACCATGACGCCGTCAGCGCCCGAGGGCAGGTCCGGGTCGTGCCACGTGAACGCCACGAGCCGACCCAGCACGCCACGCAGCCCGGTGCCAGCCCGCGCAGCGGCCGCAGCGGTGTCGAGCAGCCGTACCTGCGGCGCGCCGGGCGGCCCGCGAGGGAAGCCGGCCAGCACGTCCTCCAACGGACGCAGGTGCTCCGACACGCTCGGCAGCCACTCGACCAGTTCCTGGGTCTCCTGCCGCGACAGCCCACCGATAGCCACCGCCCCACCGGTTCCGCCGCTCCCGAACGGCTCCGCGGGACGGGCGCCGGACCGCGGCGCGCGATCACGCAGCACCGCCCGCCCACGCACGACGGCAGCAGTGACACCGGCCGCGACACCCGACGCGACACCGACGAGCGCCGCCGCCGCGGGGCCGGCAAGAACGGCAACCGCGCCGACAGCGCCGACCACGCCGGTGACGCCGAGGAGGTAGCCGATCTGCGCCCGCCCTTCGTCCCCGTGGCCGCCCCCCGAGGCCTGCCCCGACTGTGCCTCTTGCAACGCCGCGAGCGTCCGTCCGACGCTCAACACCACCTCGTTGAGCAGTTGCTCGGGGGTCAGACCGATCCGGTACCCGTCGCCCGCGGCGCGAGCGGGTGTGAGTTTGTCGATCTCGACCTGGTCGGCCTCCACACCTCTGACGTAGGTCTTACGGAACTCGCGCAACGACATCGGGGCGTCCGAGCCATCCCACGACACGACCAGGTCGACGATCCGGGCGATCGTCTTGGGATCCTGAGCACCCAGCTCGGTGAGATGGCTCCGCAGCGCTTCGCCCGGCTGGTCCGGAACGAGCGTCAGCAACCGTTCGAGGAGTGCGCGTTCCGCGGTCGGCGTGAACCTCTTTGCGTTCGCCTTCACGCTGACGTACCGCACGGGACCGGAGGCGTCGACGAAGAGATAGTCGAGTTCGAGCAGGTCGCCCAGTACCTTCCCGGAGTCGGTCACCATCCGGACCAGGACGTTCTTCAGCATCAACTCACCGCGACGATCAGCGAGCTCCTGCATCACCGGCACCGCGAGTTGTTCGAGAAGGCTCCCGACGACCGTCGTCGTCCACCGGGAGTTGCGGACATAACCCGGCAGGTCTCTGAGGGCCGCGGCCCATCTCACCGGTCTCGTGAACAGGTGCCGACCCCGGCGGACGATCTCCCGATCGAGCGTCGCCTGCTGTTCCGATGTCAGCGCGGAACGGACCGGGCCCGCGACACCCGCCGCGGGAACGGCAGGTGTGCTGTTGCCCAGCCGATGTTCCGCGTGACGCAGCAGGTCAACCAGCAGGTCGGTGCGCGACTGGCTCGGTGCGCCGATGCCCACCGCGTCCTGCAACCAGGTGAACCGCTTGCCACCCGGCCCGCCAGGACGAGCGAGCATCGCGCGGGCCCGGTCGGCGACACGCCGATGGATCTCGAGCAGGGCCGGGCGCGACGGCTGTGCGGCCTTGACCGCGACGATCCGGTCGGGCTCGGTCAACACGGTGACCTCTGCGGCACCGAGCCCGCGAAGGGCGGTGGTCACCTCGGGCAGATAGGGGTAGGCGTCAGCATCGATCCGGATGGTCAGGGTCCCACCCACCCGCAGTGCGGACATGACCTCTGCGAGCGCCCCGATCCGGGGGCCGGTGAACGCGGTGTAGCCCAGGTCCGTGAAGAGCACCTCCTTGTAGTGCTCGACCGGAAGGTCGGCCACTGCGGCGTCGTCGACCCGATCCACCGGGGCGCCCGGGCCGAGGCTCGACGCCGGGTCCGAGACAGGGCCCACGACGAGACGGGGCGCCGCCTCGACCTGCGACGGCGTGCCGACAGCGCCATCCGCGATGGTGGCCGACCAGGTGCTGCCGGCCTCGTCGTACCCGTGCACGCCGAGGAGCCGCCCCTCGTCGAACCGCGCCGCCAGCTCCTCGCGGCCCAACTGCGCCGGATGCCCCGCGTGTGACCCGAGCGCGACCTCGAAGGCGTTCGCACGGGCAGTGGCCTCAGCCTGGTAACGCGCCCGACGGGCCGGGTCACCGAGCCCGTATCGCTGTTGAGCGACGGCCCGGGCCAGCGCCAGCGAATCACGGACCTCCGCGCCATGCGGCGCCGCGCTCAGGCGACCGGCGGCCACGACCTGCTCGATCCACTCGAGGTCGCGCAGTGTCCGCGTGAGCGCAGCACCGTCGAGGGTGGTGGCGAGCAACCGGTCGCGACGGCGGAGTGCCTCGCCGAGCTGCGCGACGATCTCGTCCTCGGCGAGCCGTCCATAGGCGCCGGGACGAGCGTGCAGGAGTACGCGCAGCCAGCTCGCCAGCGACTCACCACGCTCAACAGGCGGCATTCCGATGTGGACGAACGGCCGCGCCCCTCGCCACTGGCTCTCGGGAAGGAACCGCTCGGACAGCTCGAAGTCGATCTGAACCGCCCGCCCGTCGGGGGCGAGGACGACATTCTTCGGCGAGGGCCCGTCCCAGTTGCCCGACAGCGCGTTCGCCACGAACGTGCCCGCGAGCTGGTCGTAGATGTCGTCGCGCAGCGCAGGCCGCACATGGAGGAGGGCGTCCACGCGGCCGGGCGCGTGGACGGCGATCTCGACCGGCTCACCCCGGGCGATGACACGACCGTCGCCGAGGTCGCGCGGCTCCGTCGCAATCACCAGCTGTGTGTCAGGCGCGAGGCCGCCCAGGATGCGGAACTGGATCGCGCTCGCGACGGCGGCAAGAGGGTGGAAGCGGCTACGCCCCGGCTTGATCCACCGCGTTCCGTCGGCGGTCTCCGCCGAGAGCACCCTGGGCAACGAGCCCTGCGACCCGTCGACCACCACCTCGACGTCCCGCATCTCACCCAACCGCGCCGGAGACAGACCCCGGGCGAACAGGCCCCAGAACGGCACCCCGGCCGCAGCCGTGGCGAATCCACTGTGCTGTCCCGTCACCATGTCCACGACGGCCGCCAGCCCCAGGAGAACCGCGACCCCCACCGCAGGTGCCACACCCCCGATCCGACGCCCGCCGTCCCGACGCGGTGCAGGCGTCCCGTGTCCGGTGCCGCCCCGGTTCAGCGCGACGACGGCGGCGGTGGCGTCGTCGGTACCCCCCGCCGCGCGGACGGCGTCGAGAAGCGCGTCGGCGGCCCGGCCCGGTGCGGTCACCGGGAGAGCGGCGGCCGCCAGGGAGTCCGGGGTCGGGAAGTGGTCGTGCAGGCCGTTGGTGGTGAGGATCAGCGCGCCCGGCCCGGTGACCTCGACGACCACGACGTCCAGATGGGCCGACCGGTCGGTGCCCAGCCAGCGCGTGACGACCTGACCTGGCGCGGTGACCGGGTCCGCAGTGCCTTCCTGCAGCACGGTCCAGATGTGGTCGTCGGTCACCTGCCCGGCGACACCGCCCTCCCGGACCACGTAGGCCCGGCTGTCGCCGACCCAGGCCACGACCACCCGGGTGGTGCCGCGGCCCGTGGGTGTCGCCACGGCGATCAGCAGGGTCGTGGTGGGCGGAGCCTCGTCCGCCGAACCCGCGGCCGCCATCGCACGGCCGGCCGTCGCTGCTGCCGCGGCCGCGAACGCGGCGCGCGCCACACGCTCGGCAGGCGCGTCGGGATCCTGGGTGTGCAGCGCGTCCATCGCGGCGGTGACAGCCACGTCCGCGGCGGTGATCCCCGAAGCCCCGGCCTGCTGGTCGGCGACCGCCACGGCCACCCGGCCGTCGGCGTCACGCCGAGCGGCCACGGCGTCGCCGTTCCGGACGCTCTCGAGGCCGCTCTCGGTGCGACCGGCCACCGCCTGGCCCAGATCGAAGCCGACCCGCCCGGGCACGGAACCGGGCACCGTTCCGGACTCCCGCACGCCCGGCCGCTGCGCCCTCGGCGCCACCAGCAGCAGTGACGCCGGCGTGGCAGTCTGCTGCCCGTCCCTGGCGCCGGCGCTCCCGGCACCCTCGGCGATCGCGCGGGCCTGCCCCTGGTTCTCGCCGATCACCTCGATCAGGCGCGCCCGCGTCCTCAGCAGCCAGGACCGCCGCGCGCCCATGGCCCGGACGGTCAGGTCGGAGGCCCCGCTCGTCAGGAGCCGCACGAGCCGCTCGTCGGTAGCCCGGAGCGCGCGCTCCAGCCGGGCCAGTCGTGCACGCTGCCGCTCGACCGCGAAGTGCAGCCGGGCCAGCGTGCGGTCCCGCACCCGCCGATCCTGGGCGGCCCGGCGCTCGGCGAGCGTGCTCCGGCGCGACTCCGGCCGGCCCGGCTCGGCCACGGCCGGGGGCGTGCCGGACCTCCTCGCGAGCCGCTCCTGTGCCGCGCGTCCCGGACGTGAGAGCAGGTTGATCGGCTTGCCCGCCTCGCCGTACTCGACGACTGTCAGGTTCAGCAGGGCGACGCGCCACTCGGCGAAGTGGGGCACCACCGGGTCGCGAGGCCCGATCCCGAGCACGAGGTGGAACTGCGACAGCCAGTCGAAGAGGTCCGTCGTGGCCACGCTCAGGTCGTGCACCGCACGCCAGTCCCTGGCCCAGCGCCAGACGTTCAGGCGCTGCCACCCCACGCGCCGCGGCGCCGCGAACTTCTTCGTCAGCTTCTTGCCCGCCACGTGGAAGGTGATGAAGCCGAGAGCAACTCGGATCGGCCCCAGGTAGAGCTGCACGTCGATCCGGAACAGCACGAACGTTCCGACGGCGATGTTGTCGCCCGCGAGCGGCTTCTTGATCTCGGCGACGGTGAGGTCGCTGTAGAGGCCGTAGACGCCTCCACTGACCTTGAGCCCCAGGCCGGCGTGGTGGCCGTGGATCTCCGGGCCGACCGGCGGATGCGTCACCGGCAGGCCGGCGACGAACGCCCGGTTGTAGCGCAGCGCGCCGACGAACCCGGCGATCCTGCGCAACTTCGCCCGCAGCCCGCGCGGCCGTGGCTCGGCACCCAGGCGCTGCGTCTCGTCGAACACCCGCAACTTCAGATGCAGCAGCTGGGTCAGGTCGATCATCCGCAGCAACGGGCCGACAACCGGGATCTGCCCGAGCAACACCTGCAGGTACGGCACGTAGATCCGGTGCTCCCGGCCGACGTCACGGACCCGCCACTTCGTGAGCGCGGCCATCACCGCCGCACGCAACGCAGGCGTGGTCCAGGTGACCGGGAGCTCGGGCAGCCCTCGCGACCCGAACGCGCGGTTCAGGCCGGCCGCCGTGTCGAGCCACCACACAGCGGCTCCGACGCGCAGGTCCCGGGCCAACCGGACGACACCGCGCGGCGGCCCCCGCGTCGAACGCGAGCTCCACGCTGCTCGGACCTGCGACACCACTCCCGGGGCGGCGGCGGCTGCCACCTCGGCGAGGGTTCCCGTGCGCGCGCCCGGGGCGACGATGCCGATGCCGGGTTGCGCTGCCGCGTCCACCAGCACGGGGGCGAGGCGCGCATGCAGTGCGTGCAGCGCGCGCCGAACCGAACGCGCCACCACGCCACCACGTCGCGGTCCGGCGAGCATGACGACCTGCGCGCTGGACGGCCCGTGCGCTACGAAGGTCGCCGTTTCCGTGTCCGTCGGGTGCTGGACGTGGTGGTGCTCGTGCGCCGCGGCTGCGCGCCGGACGTCCTCGGGCAGGCGGCGGATCCGCTGCTCGAACAGGTCACGGTCGGCCGTCACCGCGCCGGTGACCACGTCGGTCGCGTACACGATCACGACCTGCCGCCGGCCGGCCTGGGCCGCCCGCTGCGTCATCCGCTCGTTGAGCCCGCGCGCGAGCTCGAGCGTCATCCCGGTGCCTGCCCACTGCCCGTCCGGGTCGGCGGCCGCGGACGCCGCGGCGTCGGCAGGCGCGATCCGGCCTTCGGCCCTGAGCTCGGCGCGCACCGCGTGGAAGTCGGCGAGCTCCTCCTCGGTCAGCTCGACCGTTTCCCGCGTTCTCGCATCGGCCGCGATGGTGTGGCCGGATGCGGGCGGCGGGCTGCGCGGCGCCGCGGCGGCCAGCAGGGCCTCGAGCTGTGCCCGGGTCGCATCGGCGAGCGTGACCAGTCCGCGCAGCTCGGCCGCTCTGAGCTCCGGCGTCGCGTCGGCCACGAGCTGATCGAACACCTCGCCCAGCACTCGCAGGCGGCCACCGAGCTGCGCGGCCGTGTGGCGCTGCATGTCGTCCCAGTGCAGCCGCGACGCGCCACGGAGGCTCTCCTCCGCGGCGGCGATCCGGGCCGCCACGAGCTTGCCGACGCTTGCACGGTTCGTGGTCATCGCCCTCGTGAGCTTGTCCAGCCGCACGACCAGTTGCGCCTCCAGGCCGGCGAGAACCGCGCTCGGGTCGAGCACCCAGACCGTCGTACCGCCGACCACGACGACCCGCAGCGCAGGTTCCGGCTGCGCTGCCCTGGCGACGACGACCTGCGCCAGCTCGGTCCGGACAGCGTCGATCTCGGCCTGCTGGTCGTCGAGCGTCGCCAGGAGCAGCGTCCGCACCCGATCGGCCACGGCCCGGCCGGTCGCGGCGCGCCGGCTGGCCAGCCAGCCCGGCAGCGTGCCCAGTGCCTGCCGGACATGCGAGGGCAGCACCGGCCCCACCACCCGGCGCGCGACCCACAGCGCGCCCGTCGCCAGATAGCGGCCGGGGTCGGTGACCAGGTTGAAGGTGCGCACCCGGCCGCGGTAGCCGAACTCGATCTTCTGGCCCGAGATCCGGAACTCGACGTAGTTCGGCAGCTGCATGTTGCGCGGACCGACCCCGAGACCGACCTGCGACTGCGAGGTGAACGTGAACGGCTTCCACGTCACCGGGTTCAGGTCCAGCGCCACGACGTAGTTGCGCAGCCACCGGAACGGGCGGAAGCCCACCAGCTTCGGCCGGCCCGCCGGCTGCTCGAGCTGCTTGCCCGGGACGTCGAAGTGCAGGAGGAAGGACTCGATCCGGCCGATCGCCTCCACGATCAAGGAGACGCCGACGCGGAAGGAGAGCCAGGCGCCCAGCGACCGCTTCCGCATCGTGGTCTTGCCACCGACGCTCTGCTGGTCCAGCACGGCGAGACTGCCGCTGTCGGTGAACGTCCACTTCACGCCCAGCCACAGCCGCATCCCGGCGACGCGCCACGGCAGCAGGTACTCGTGCTCCCACTTGGCGAACACCGTGGACCCGCCTGCGACGAACGCTCGGTTGTAGATCAGGCTCTTGACCTTCGCCCAGCCGCGCCGCAGCCGCTCGCGGATGGCGGTCGACTCGCCCGCCTGGCGTGGCTGCTTGCGGAGCTTGAGGTGCAGCAGCTGGCTCACCATGGCGCCGAGCGCCGGGCTGATGAACGCGAGGAGCTCCTGCACGTAGGTCGGGTAGATCCGGTTCTCGCCCGTCACCCGCAGCCGCGTGGTCCGCAGCTTCGCGGTCCTGGCCGCGATGCCCGCGCCCACGGCCCGTGCGGCGGCACCGACCGCACTGATCGGCGCCCATCGGCCCGTCCGACGGTTCGGCACCGCGGCGTTCGTCGCCCGCCCGCCGGTGGCCGGGAGCAGGGCGTCCACCTCGTTGGTGATCGCCGTGACACGCCCGGCGAGCTCTGTGAACCCGGTGGACGACGTGCCGTTCCGGATCGCGCCGAGCTCGTCGTGCGCGAGGCCGATCCGGCTCTGCAGTTGGTTGCCTGCGGCCACCTGCCCGCCGTTCCAGCGCAGGCGCGACGCGTTCTCCAGCCGCTGCCGTGCCGCGTCGAGGCTGCGGGCGAGGGAACGAGCTGCGCGCCGCTGGCGCATCAGCCTCCACGCACCGCCCGCTGCGTTCGCGAGCTCCCCCAGGCCGCGGCCCATGCCCACGAACGGCCTGCGGAACGCGTCGCCGATTCGAGCTGCGCGGGGCAGGAGAGCACGGATACCCAGTGCGGTCGCCACCACCGCGAGGGCGCCGCCGACCACGGCCCAGGGCGGACCGCGAGAGACGGGGCGGCCGGTCGGAGGGTTCGCCGGCGCGCGGGTCGACGCCGTCGGCGCCGGGCTGCTCGACGGCGCGGACGCGCTCGCCGACGGCTCCGAAGTGTCGGACGGGCTCGGGTTCGGGTTGGGCGTGGTGGACGGGGCGCTCTGCGACCTGCCCGGGACCACGGGGAGTCCGGGAATGCGGACCAGGGCACCCGAGTGGATCAGCCGGGGGTTGTCTCGGTCGACCACGGCGAGGCTCGTCGAGCCGCTCGTGTGCTGCCGGCTCGTCGGACTCGTCGGGCGAGCGGCCGGTTCGGCGCGCGCGACCGATGCAAGGGCACCGACCAGCGGCACGGCGATCGCCACGGTGATCAGTGCGCGGACCGCCATTCGGTGAAGCGTGCGACCGACAGCCGGGGGGCCGCGGGCCTGCACGGTGTGGCGCAGCATGCGGAAAGCAACCCAACCAGCGACGATCACGGCCGCGCCTGCCGAGAGGACTGCGGCGTCGAGGGCCCCCAGCACCGCGAACCCACCGCCGGGCAGTGCGACGATCGCTGCTGTCGCCGCTCCGGCGACAGCGCCGCGACCGTTCCTGGTCGTCGTCGCGGACGGGCTGCTCGGCGATGCGCCGGCACCGGCGGGGTCGCCGGGCGCGCCGGACCGCGCCGAGCTGTTGCCTGCCGGCGCCCCGGTCGTGGTCGACGCCGGACGTCCGGCCGGGACGGGCGCCGACTGCATCGCAGCGGTCATCCACAGCCGGACCGCGTCGGACGGCAACTCGTCCAGCCGCGTACTGATGGCGCGGGTCAGCAATGCCCGCAGCTCTTGCCCGGCCGCACGCACCACCTCGGGCCGCTCCATGAGAACGGGCGTCGCCAGTGCGGAGAGGGCGGGCACGACCAGATCAGGCCGCGTCCCCAGCGCGTCCCACAGTGCCACCGGAGCAGCATCCAGCGCGGGGCCGATGTCATCGGCCACCCGGTAGGTCGGCTCGCTGCCGGGTGCGGAGCGCTCGACCAGCCCGCCGGCGACGAGCCGGTCGAGCATCGCCGCGATCGCTTCCGGGGCGGCGCCCGGCCCGACGTGGCGTGTCAGGTCGGATGGCCGGACGGCACCCGGCATACGCAGCATCGCGCGTAGAGCACTGAGCAACTCGGCCCCCGGCTCCGCTGCGGGGAGCCGCGCGACGATCTTCCAGAACGCGTCCGAGTTCGCCGTTGCGTCGACGGCGAGGCGCGGCGGCGCACGGTTTGCCGCCGAGCTGCCGATCAGCTCGCGCAGTTCCTCCGCCGCCGCCGTCCGCGCCGCGGGCCGGTCGCTCAAGGAGGGCGTCGCGAGTGCCGACAGCGCCGGCGCGACGACATCGGGGTGTGTGGTCAACGCTTCCCAGAGCTCGATCGGAGCGCTGTCGAGGGCGGCCCCGACCTCGTCCGCGACGCGGAAGCTGCTCTCCCCGTCGGAGGTCGAGCGCTGCAGCAGGCCGTCGACGACGAGCTCATCGAGCATCGCCGCGATCGCCTCCGGCGACGCGTCCAGATCGAGTCGCTTGCCCAGCTCCGCCGGGCTGATGTCGCCGGGCGCCCGCAGCATTCCTCTCAGGACGCCGAGCAGGTCCGCCTGCGGCGCGGCGGCGGGCGCCTCCGCGATCCGCTTCAGGCGTTCGGCCGTCGCCGTCCGCACGGCGAGGGTCTCGACCTGCTCCTTCCGGGCTGCTTCCACCCGTTCCTCCGGCGAGGCGCCGGCCCATGCTTCCTGCGTCCAGCCCGCGGGCGGTCGCCCATGAAGACGCTCGGCCGTCGCCGCCGGTCCTGCCGCGACGGGGGCAGCTGTCGAGATGCGTCCGAACAGGTCGAAATGCAGAGCCCCCGGGTCGGCCCACCGCTCGCCTGCAGGCCCGCGCCGTTGCTTCAGTCTGCTGTCCCACACCGGAACCGTCGTGACGTCCCCGAGGCCGGGATCCCACGGGCCCGTCGGCCCACTCGGCCCGGCCTGCTGTGGCTCGGCATCCGACGCACCGGACGCCTGCTCGCCGACGCCGGTGAGCACGCCCAGCGAGCCAAGGCCGTGACCGGACGAGCCCGCGATCCCGCCGAGCCCGACCACTCCCTCCGACGCCGCGGTGCGGGCTTCCCAGGTGGACACGTCAGTGTTCAGACGATCGGCACGCGCGCGCCCTGTGCCCTCCGCGGTCAGGGAGTTCTCGTGGGGCGCCGCCTTTCCCGAGCCGACGGCCGGCGTCCTGCCACCGCCCACGTCGACATCTGCCTTGCCGCCGCCGAGGGATGACGGCCCCCGGCCGTCGTGGAGCACCGTGGCCGCGGGCCGCGGGGTGTGCCCGCCGGCGAGGGAGGTGAAGTCCTGGGGATGCGGGAGCAGCAACCTGCCCGCCACGACAACCGGCAGAACGACCTTCGTGGCGAGGATGCGACTCATCCTGCGGGCGGTCCACATCCGGGTCGACTTGCCGACCTCGGGTCGCGCGGCGTCCGCACGTCTGCCGGGTGGGTCCTCCTCGGCGGCCTTACGGACCTTGCCGCCCAGGTAGGCCTCGGCAAGTTGCTGGTGTACCCGGTCCGCCCAGGCGCGTCCGATCTTCGCCTCGACAGACATCGGGGTCGCGTGGTGGGTCTCCTCGATGAGGCGCGCGGTCTCGGCGGTGAGGCCGTCGGGGCGCGGACGGCCGGCGTACCCGTCGTCCTCGATCTGCCGGATGTTCTGGCGGATCTGCTCCTGCATCCTTGCGACGGTCTCCGGCGACCGCCCGGCGGTGGGCCCGATCCGGGACGGCCGCGTCGCGGAACCGGCCCTCCAGGCGGAAGGCCCGGCCGCGATCGCGCCGCCGCGGAAGGTCGTCCGCGCGGGCGGGATCGGGCGAACCCTGGCCGCCGCCGCATCCGCCGCCACGCCGGCACGGTTCGCCTTCTCCACAGCGGCAGCCGCCACTCGAACGGTCTCTGCCGCCCGAACCCCCGCCAGGCCCCTCGTCCGTCCGCTCGCGAGGGCGAAGTCGGCGTCGGCTCCCCGCTCTGCCGCCACGTCCCTGGCCGTGCGGGCCCGGTCGGCGGCCCGCACCGCCTGCCGCTCGAACGGGGCGTTGCGAAGCTGCTGGTCGGCGCGGACGCGGTCGTACTGCCGGTCGAGGCGGGCGAGGCGGAAGCCGGCTGCCAGCTTCGGGCCGAAGGTCCTGGCGGCGACCGACCGGTCACCGACCATGTCCGTCCGGACCTGACGCTGCCGGTCCCGTAGGGCGCCTGCGATCTGATCGGGGGCGGAGTCCTTGGTCACCCCGAGCCCGCGGTAGGCGAGCGGGGTCCGCACGACGCTGGTGATCCCGTACCTGCCGATGGACGCGGCCGTGTGTGCGGTCCGCTCCACGGCGCCTGCCGTCCCGCCGAATGCCCGCGACGCCGTCGTGAGGTTGGCGGCGGCGGCCGCGTTCCCGGAGGCCGCGGCGTCGGCCGCACGGGCCCCGGCCGCGCTGCAGGCCGACCGGCAGGCGGTCGCGACCGGCTCGAGCGCCCGGGACGCCGCGGACGCGGCGAGCCGCCCGGCACCCGTCCACACCCTGATCGGCGCGATGGCGACCTTGGCAGGCGCGTTCAGGAATCTGGCCGCGGTGTCGAGCCGGTCCGCTCGCTTCCCCAGCGCCTGCGCGGTGCGGGCCAGCACCTGGGCGCGGCCGGCGCCGGTCGTCGCCGCACCGGCCTCGGCGAGCTTCATGGCGGCACTCGCACGGGCGCCCGCGCTCAACGACTTTGCGACGACCCCAGCCCCCATGAGCGGGATCGAGGGGAGGGCGATGTCCTCGAGGAACGAGCTCACAGGCTTGTCGCCGTACCCGGTCAGGCCGTTCTTGGGATCCCCGTTCACGAGCTTGCCCGGGTCCCCGTGCCGGACGAGCGGCTGCCAGCGGTGGTAAAGGTTCACCCCGGCGGTGGCGAACGTGCCGGTGAACGGCTCCACCCTGGCCCACTTCTCGCTGAACGACTCGCCGGGCTTGCGTGGCTCCTGCCAGGTGTTGTCGATGAAGACCCCGCGAATCCCCTTGCCGGCGTTCTCAGCCATATGGGTCAGGCCTTCCGGCGCATAGGACACGACGTCGATGCCGTCGTTCACAGCGTCGCCTGCCCAGGGCAGGTCCTTGTACCCGCCGATGATGGGGATGAACTGGGCATGATCCTTCAGCCCGTCGCTGACCCAGTTGCCGACCTTGTGCAGGGCCCTGGACACCGGGCCCGACCCGGGCGCTGCCGCGTCCTCGGCGGTCTTGCGTTCGTCGGCCAGCCGGTCCTTGTCACTCGCGGACAGGTAGGACGTCAGCCGCTCGTAGTCGTTGCCCGACTTGAGCCAGGCATTGAACTTCTCCTGCCGCTCGTCGCTGTCGTACGCGAGACCGGTCATGGTCTGCTTGAGCGCATCGGGCGTGCCGAGCAGGCTGCGTTCCCATTGTTGCGGGGTGTTGTAGGCGGCGACGGTGGCCTTCTCGTCCTTCTTCAGCTGGTCCCACGGCGACTTCTTCTCGCCCGACAGCGGCTTGCCGAAGACCTTGAGGTCGCGCTGGAAGCCGGGCAGGTTGATGGCGGCGTTCTGGGCCAGGGTGAAGTCGGGCCGTCCGGTGGACGGCAGCGGCATGTCGCTCAGCCCGTTGCTCGCCGATCTCGGAGCCCGGGCCACCGAGTCGTAGTGCAGTGATGCCAGCTCGCCCATGGTGTCCAGGGGGCGGCGTAGCGGGCGCAGGCTCGGATCCGCGGCAGCGGCGTGCACCTTGTTGCCCATGTCACGGATCGTGTTCAGGTCGTTGTTCGCCTGAGCGAGATCGCGCGCGAACTGCGGATCCCCGGACGAGCCGGCGATGTGCACGTCGATGGTGCGCAGCGTGCTCTGCGCCCGGTCGATCCGCTTGTTGATCGGGTCCAGCTTCTTCTGCAGCTGGGTCGCGGCGCTGTTGTACTTCTTCAGGTCGTCGTTGTACGTCGAGACCGCGCGGTTGTAGCTGTCCACCTCGGCCTGGGTGCTGCCGGGCCCGAGCGCCTTCTCCTTCGTGGCCAGGTCGGTTCGCTGCTTCTTCAGCCCGTCGGCCCGCTCGTCGAGCGCGATCGCCTGCGGCCGCAGGGTGTACCCGGCGTTCTGAGCGGTGATCACATCGTTCTGGGTCTGCGTGACGACGCGCTTCGCCCGCATGGCATCGGTCATCGGGCCTTGGGCGTCCGAGTGGTCCATCGCGGCGAGCTGCTTGACCAGCTTCGGGTCGGCGGCCACCTTGGCCTGCGCGTCGTGGATGACCTTCGGCAGGCTGGCCGTGGCGTTCTCGGTGCCGTCCACCACGCCCCGGGCACGGGTCCAGTCCCTCAGCAGGGCGGCACCCTCGCTCGAGTTCTTGTCGAACTTGTCCAGCCACGGCCCGAGCGAGCGCCGCTCGCCGGAGTCCAGCCTTCCGTCGCCGAGCGCCTTGTCCAGCTCACCGACCTTCTCGTGCGGAAGGATCTTCTCGTACTGCGCCCGGTCCCACTTGTCGTCGCTCTGTCCCTTGAGGTAGCGCAGCCCGGCCAGATCCTTGTCGGCCTGGGAGATCGTCGGCAGCGACTCGCGGTAACGCTTCTGGTCCGCCGGGCTGAGCCGCTCGTATCCGCTGCGATCCAGCAGCGGCAGCTTGTCGCCCGCCTTCAGACCGAGCGCCTTGGCAAGGTCCTTGTCGTACTCGTCGTTCAGAGTCGGCCGGTTCTTCTGGTTCTGCCCCGCCAGCCAGAACGAGTTCGGGTCGCCGTGGTAGTCGAACTTCAGATCCGGGCGGTTGCTGGTGCAGCTCTCGCCCGTGCAGCTCCAGCCCTGGTTCTTGCCGTTCGGGTCCTCGTACAGCAGACGCGTGGTGCACGGGTAGACGTCGCAGCCGACCGTGGTGCCCTGCTTGGTGGTCCCGGAGCAGGAGTTGGCCCCGCCGGAGCCGGGCGAGCACACCGCTCCGCCGCCCCGGCCCTTGGCGTCCTCGTTGACCTGGACGAAGTGGCACTGGTTCACGCACTGCTGCAGGTGGCCGTCCGGGGTGTAGGCGTTGAACGTCTCGCTGCTGATGGCCTGGGACTCGTAGGTCGTCACCTCGCGCCAGCCACCGGGGAACTCGCCCTTACCGCTGGCCAGGTGCTCGGTCCAGTGGCACAGACCGCAGGACTGGTTCTGGTCCGTCAGGGGGCCACCGCTGACCCGGCAGTGGCCCACGCAGTCGATCGTGCCGCCGTTGCCCTTGCCGTCCGGGGTGGTGACCTTCACCTGCCGGTTGTGGATCGGGCCCTCGGCGTCGGAGTCGGCGAGGAAGGTCCAGTCGTCCTTGACCGCGTTGTCGACGACCTGGCCTTCCTTGAGCTGCACCCGGGCGGACACGCCCTTGGGCAGGTTGAACACGCCCTGGTTGCCGAAGGCGTCACGACTGCGGATCTCGGTGTCCTTGGCCGCGGTCACGTCGTTCTGATAGACGTCCTGGACGTCGAAGAGATCGCTGTAGCCGAACTGCAGGTGGTCGCCGTCGGCGAAGTCGACCCGGCCCCGGGTGGGTTGACCGTTCACGCCGAAGAAGCTCGGGTCGGTCGTGTCCACGGTGAACGCGTGCCCGGCCTTGTCCCGGCCGGAGATCAGCTTCGAGGAACCGGTGAACTCGAAGTGGTCCACCACGTTCGGCTTGCCCGGCTGCCTCACGTCGCCGACGCATCCGCCATAGCAAGTGGTCTGGAACCCGTTGCCGCTCGGGCCGGCGAAGGTCACGGTGTTCGTCTGCTGCTCGTGCGGGGTGGAGCGGGTGTAGGTGGTCGTGGAGTTGCTGAACCCGTCGTGGATGCGGCCCGTGCCGGTGACCGAACCGCCGCCGTTGCCGCGCTCGTCGCGAGCCAGGGTGAAACCGTCGCTGGCCTCCGCCCAGTCCTTCGACTTGCCCTTGCCGGACTGGTTGCTGCCGGTGAACCGCTTCGCCGGGTCCTTGGCGTGCGGGTCGTACTCGGCGTACTGGCCGCTCTTCTCGTCGCCCACCTCCAGGCCGCTGTTGCAGTCGGCCCCGGTGCAGCGCTGGGTCTCCAGAGTGCCGTCCTCCTTGCGGATGATCAGCGCGACGTCACCGTTCTTCTCCTTGACCGCCAGGACGGTGCGCTGCTTGCCCTTGAGCGACCTGGCGGCCTTCTCGGCCTCCTTGACGCTCTTGTACGTCTTGGGCTTGCCGTTTTTGCCGGCGGCGCCCCGCGCCGGCCCGACGAGGACGTAGGTGTTGGAGCCGCCTTCGCGGAAGCCCGGGCAGGTCTTTCCGGTGGTGCACTCGCCCCACCCACCGTTCTTGCCGCCCTTGGGGCCGGCCACAGCGTGCGCGGTGACGCCACAGCCACCGTTGCTGCCCGAGCACTCGACCCAGTGCTGCGCGTTCCAGACCCGTTGACGGCCGGTCGCGGGGTCGATGTCGGACCCGTGCGCCGAGTCGGCCGCGTGTGCCGTGAAGGAGGCGACGCAGTTCGCCGCGCCGGAGCAGGTGGCAGAGGCTTCGGCGTGATTGCCCTTGACGTAGGCGCGCACGGCAACCGAGACCCCGCCGCCGCCCATGCCGCCACCGCCGGAGCCGTGCGCGTAGGCCTGCGCCCATGACTTCGTCGTGCTCTTCTTCGGATCCCCGGCGAACGCCGACATGCTCGCCTCGTAGTGGTGCTCACAGCGAGTGCCCGCGCTCCCGTAGCAGGATGCCGATGCGTTCGCGAACTTGGTGCCGTCAGGTGCGACGCCCGAATCGGCGTTGGCGGTGACCGCCACCCAACCACTGCCCATACCGCCGGATCCGGAGCCAGACGCGTCGGCGTGTGCCCCGGGGGCGGAGGCGGCTACCCGCGCGGAGTAGGAGTAGCCGCAGTGGGTTCCCTCGCTGCCCTGGCAGGAAGCGGCGGCCTGCGCCGAGCCATGACCCACCTGCGCCGTGGCAGACGTGGCGACCTGCCCGGCGCCGGTGGTACCAGAGCCGTAGCCGGCGGCATGCGCCCGAGCCGCACCGCCGCCCGCGCCGGCGGAGCTGCCGGCCCGGTACGAGTAGTGGCAGCCGGAGCCCTTGCTGCCCTGGCAGGAGGCGGCGGCCATCGCCTGGCCGCCGGTGGTTCGGGCGACCGCGCTGGTGCCGCACCACCCGCTGCCCGAGCCGCCCGAGGAGCCGCATCGCGCTGACGCCGACGCCGTTGCGGATCCCGTGCTGCCGCCGCTGCTGTCGGCGGCGGAGCTACGCGCGGAGAAGCGCTGCGCGCAGTCCGATCCCATCGTCCCGGTGCAGGAGGAGGACACCTCAGCCCCGCCCACGTTCGCGCCCACCCGGCCGGTGCCCTGGCAGGTGCCACCGGTGCCCGCGGTGCAGGCCGAACGAGTGCTGGCAGCGTTGCCGCCGTATCGCGCTTCGCCCTGGAACGCGGTGCGGCAGCCGGTGCCGGAGCAGGTGGCCGCCACCTCGGCCGCGCCGTCGCTCGCGTACCCACTGGTCGCCGAGTCGCACGCCCCGATCCCGGAGCACGTCGACGTCGCCACCGCGGTGGACGTGCGAACCTTCGCGGTGACCTTGCCACTGCGGTGCGTCGCGGCGAGCACCGCGGTGTCGTCGGTGCCCGTGCTGGTGCTGCGCGTCGTCGTTGGGCAGTCGCCGGAACCCGCCTGGCAGGCCGCGGACACCGACGCCGACGTGGTTCCGAAGCGTCCGGTGCCCTGCGCGCCAGTTCCGGGGTGGACAGCGACGCCGGCGTCGGTGGTGATGCCGGCCTGGCAACCACCTTGCCGGCCGGTACAGCTCACCTCGCCGTACGCGGTGGACACGCTGACGGGGTCGGTGGCCGCGCCGTTGCTCTTCCCGGGCTTCTGCGCGGCGGCCTTCGCGGCCCGGATCGCGGCGGTCGAACCCCCGTTCGGGCTGGTCCCCGCCGCGGAGTCCCCGGTGACCGCTCCCGTGCACCCGGCGTCGGGGCACTGGATCGTGGAGCCGGCCTGTGTGGAGCCCGCCATCGCCGTGCGCGACGAGACCTTGCCGCCGGACGTGGTCCCGGTGCTGCGCTCGGTGGTGGCAGCCGCGCTGCTGCCGACCGTGCAGCCGGATCCGCCGCTGCGGCAGGTCGCGCCGCTGCGCGAGGTGCTGGTGGCGGCCGGGTCCTTCTCGGTCCGCACGGTGGCGGTGACCGTCGCGTCGCCCGTGGTGGCGGCGGTGCACGCACCATCCCCCGCGCCGCACTGCGCCGAGGAACTCGATTCCGAGGACGTCGCCGGGGCGCCCGTGACCGGCTTGGCAGCCAGGCCGGCTGCGGCTGCGGCGTCCTTGTCCGCCTGGGCCGCGATCTTCGCGGCTGCGACGGCTACCTTCTTCTGCTCGGCAGTCGCACCGGTGCGGGCGGCGACCTCCTGAGCCTGCTCAGCAACCTGCCGAGCCTGCTCGGCGTCCTGCGCTGCCTGGTCGGCGGCGGTCTGCCGGGATTCGCTGATCATGTCGGCCACGACCTGACCGGACCCCGCGGTCGAGTCGGTGGTGGCCTGGCAGCCGCTCTCGTCTGTGGCGCAGCTGCCGGTCGAGGACGAGACACCCGTCGGGGGGCCGCGCGCGCTCACGCCACTGTTGCCGGCGGTCGGGCCATCGGTGCCTGCGGCCGAGCTGCGTGCGGTGCCCGAGCACCCGCCCGACGAGCCGGTGCAGTCGAGTACGGCCGACGCGCTCGTCCAGCTCGACGCACCCGGCACCGTCGGTGCCCCGGAGCTCGCCGACGAGCCGGGGGCCGTCGGAGCGGGCGGTGTGGCGGGCTGGTCGGGCCCGGGAAGGTCGTTGCCGCGGTTCTGGTCGCTCGGCGGCGCCTCGCCGGAGGGGCCGGTGGTGGCGCTTCGGACGGTGGCGTTCGCCGTCGAGGATGCCTTGACCAGCGGCGCGATGCTGCCGGCGTCGGGGCTGCTGGAGGCGCCCGAGTTCGTCACGGCCTGGCAGGTACCACCCGAGACCCCCGTGCACGAACCCTCACCGTGCGAACCCCGCGGGTCCGGCGAGATCGACGGGTCGGTGCCGGTGGCGGCGCTGGTGACCTTGCCGTCGCAGACATCGCCCCCGTCGCAGCTCAGCACGGCGCCCGATGCCGACGCGGCCGAGGGGCCTGCGGGCCGACGGGCCGGGTTGACGGCAGTCTCGGCACCGGCACCGGTCTCGTCGACGGCGGCGAGGGCTCTGGCAGCACCGGGCGCGCTCGAGGACACCGATGTGGTCTGGGCCTGGCACGCGCCGCCCCCGGCCTCGCAGGTGGCCGAGCCCGTGGAGGAGCGCGGCTTCCCTGCAGCGACCGCACCGTCCGATGCGGACGACGTGGTGTGCGCGACGCCCGAGCAGGCGGCTCCCGTGGAGCAGTCCACCGACGCAGTCGCCGACGAGGTGCTCGACGGACCCGTGGTCGGTTGGCCCGCAACCGGCTTGCCGGTGGCCGGGTCCATGGTCACGTAGTCCGGCGCACTCGCGGCCGACGAGGTGGTGTTCCCGGCGCAACCGCCGCTGGTGACCGTGCAGTCCGCGCTCGCCTGCGAGCCCCGAGCCTTCGTCGAGACCGCGGTGTCGCGAGCGCTGGTCGACGACGTGGCCGTGCCGCCGCACGCTGTGCCGGCGCTGGTGCACTGCACCGAGGCCGACGCGGTCGACACGCTCACGGGGCCCGACACACCCGACGTCGATCCGTCGACAGCGGTCACCGGGTCGCGGTCGGACACCTCGGTGCCGGACTGCGCGCCACACGTACCGCCGGCGCCGTGTGCCGCGCAGCTCGACGTGCCGGTGCTGTCTCGCGTGCCGGTGACGTCGCCGGTGGCGGCGCCCTTCGTGGTGGTCGAGCCGCTGCCGGTGCAGCCGTCGACCGCACAGTCGACATGCGTGCCGGCGCTGCTCGACGCCGTCAGCTGCACGGTGGCCGGCTCGGCGCTGTCGTCGGCGAACCGAGCGCGGGAGTCGCGGGGGGTGTCCGTGCCGACGGTCGACGTCGAGTCGGCGCCGCACCGCCCGGCGGTGGCCGAGCACGTGCCCGATGCGCTGGTGGTGCGGGTCGCGGCCTTCGTTGTGGCCGTAGCGCCGGCCGTGATCGTGCCGTGGGTCGTGGTCGAGCCCGAGCAGCCGGCCGCGCCGACACAGTGGACGTCGACGGTGGCGGTGCTGGTGGCCGAGGTGTCTCCGCCGTCGCGCCTCCGGTCATCGGTCCCGCCGCCGTCCGCCGTCGAGCGGCTGGCGGCCTGGCAGCCACCACCGGTGGTGGTGCAGGTGGCGGACCCATCGGTCTTCTGCGAGCGGGCGGCGATGTCCTTCGACGCCACGCCGGGCGTGGTCGAGGCCGTGACAAGGCCTGCGGTCTTCGTCGCCGCCTGCGAGGTGCTCGCACCGGTACGGCTCGACGCGGAGCCGGTGCATCCGGTCGCGCCGTCCGAGCAGCGCGTCCCTGCGTCGGCCTTGGCCTCGCGGCCGCCCCGGTCGTCGCCGGTGTCGACACTGCTCGACGTGCCGCAGCCCCCGGTGGCCGCCGTGCAGCGCGCAGAGGCACTGCCGTCCCGGCTCTCATCGCGCTTCCCCGCCGACGTGGACGCCACCGCCGGCGTCGCGCCGGCCGGATCTCCTGCACCGGTGGCGCGCGCCCTGCCCGACGTCGAGCTGTCGCACGTGCCGGTCCCGGTGTCGCACGAGGAGTCGGCGCCATGGCGGGTGGCCGCCGTGCTCTGGCCGCACTCTCCCGCCGTCATCGAACACTTCGCGGTGGCCTTGTTGTCCCCGCTCGTCGAGCTGCTGCTGCAGTCGCGCTTCGAGCCGCTGATCGTGCAGGACGCGGAGCCCTTGCTGTCGCCCGATGTCGTGGAGACGGAACAGCCCGAGGAGATCCCGGCAACGGCGACGCAGCGGTCCTGGTCCTTGTTGCCGTCGGCGTCCCGGCTGACCGAGCCGCACGTGACGAACGCGCCGTTCGCTCCGCATCCAGCGGCCGAACCCCCACCGCCGGAAACGCGGGTCGGGACGTCCGGAACGTCGTCACCCATGGCGGACATCAGGTCGTCGGTGGCGTCGTAGACGTCGTCGCGTTGCGCCTCGTAGGCCGCGGCGTGCTTCGCGTATGTCTGCTTCGTGACAGTGCCCGCAGTGACCTTCTTCTTCTCGGCCGCGAGCGTCTTCTCCTGCTTCGCCAAGGACGTCTGCCCCTCGACGACCTGGTCCACCAGGTCGGCCCGCTCCGGCGAGAGCTCCGCGCGGTCGGCAGCGAGCTGATCCCTCAGCTTCTTGTCCTTGGCGACGTTCTTGTCGTACTGCGCCTTGGTCATCGTGCCCGCGGCGACCTTCTTCTTGTCGGCCGCCAGCTGGGCCTTGCTCTTGTCCACGGCGATGCGTCCCTCGAGCACCTGCTCGGTCTGCTCGGCCGAGTCGTCGTACTCCGACCCCCAGCCACGGGCGGACCGTCCGAGACCACCCCTGCTCTCTGGAGGCCCCCGCACACCGGCGGCCGTCAGCTCCCGCGACGACAGCCGCGAGGCACCCTTGGGTTGCTCACGGAGAGTGGCCGTGACGGCATCCTGCAACGCAGCCTTGGTGTTCTGGACGGCCGAGGTCATCTTCTTTCCCGACACACCTGTGCGCTTCGCGGCGGTCTTCATCGCGTCGTCGACGATGTCGTTCAGGGCCTGCGCCCGCTCCTTCGGCGAACCCGCTGCGGCGATGTCGTCCACCAGGTTTCGGACATCCGCGCCGCTCTCCCGGAGCTGCTTCTGAATATCCGACTTCTTTCCGTCGACGATCTTCCCGACCTGGTCCCGGACGATCTTGCGCAGCTCCGCGGACGAGGAAGCGCGCTTGACCGCCTTCGCGGCAGCGGCACCCGCCTTCGTCGCGGTCGGCTCAGCAGTTGCCGACTTCGCAGCGGATTTGGTAGCCGCCGCAGTAGCCTTCTTGACGGTGGCAGCTGTGGAGTTCTTCGCCGCGGCCAGGGTCTTCGGGGCGGAAGCGTTCGCCTTCTCGTCTCCGGACTTCGCCCCGGAGGTGGTGGCCGGCTTCGCGACCCGCTTGGCGGGCGCGGCGGCCGCCGTCCGGACCGTCGTCCCCGGCTTCTCGGCCTTCGTCTTCTGAGTACTCGACGCGGGCTTCTTCTCCGACGTCGGATCCTTCTTCGGCATCGTCTTCGTCGGTGCCGTCTTCTTCGGTGCCGTCTTCTTGTCGGTGACCTCGCCCGACTGCTTCGGCCGATCGTGCGCATGGCTTCCCGAGATCGTTCGAGCCGAAGTCTTCGCGGAAGCCGACTTCGTGTCGCCGGCCGGCTTCTTGACGGGCTTCTGCTCGGTGGCAGGCTTCTTCGTGGTGGTCTTCTTCTCCGGCGCCGACTTCGTGGCACCGGACTTGGCGGATGCCTTCTCCGTCGAGACCGTCTTCTTCGCATCCGGCTTCTTCTCGGCGGCAGGCTTCGACGCACTCGCCTTCGTGGTCTTCGAGTCGTTGCTGGACTTCTTCGCCGGCGTCGTCTTCTTCTCGCTCGAGTCCGCCTTCTTGGTGGTCTTCGCCGAATCGGACTTCGCGCTCGGCTTACTGGATTCCTGCTTCGGCGCCTTCTTCTCCGTGCTCTTGCTGGAGGATGTCGAAGAGCTCTTCGAGCCGGAATCGCCGTTCTTCCCGCCGGCGGGCTTGCTGTTACCTCCCTTCGGCGCGCCCGCCTGGACGTTCGCCACCGGAACGATCACGGCGGCGGAGGCCGGTGCGGCAGCAAGGAATGCCGCCCCGAACCACAGCACGACCACGGCACCGGCCAGCGTCAGCGTCCACCGCACCATCCGCCAGAGCGACTCCCGCAGCGACAGGCGCAACCGCACGGCGGCGTCAGCACGCACGGCGAGGCCGGCGGCCTCACCGTCATGCAGGGACACCACGTCCATGTCGGAAGCTCCAGAGTTCGCTACGTGAAGAGCGGGCTATCAGCAGATGGAACGAAACGTGCAGCTCGCAGGCCGTGCACAAGGTGCACTGAGGAGAGGCGCATCGCACGTCGCGCCTGAGGCAGCGACCCACATCCCCGACCGGTAGGGACTCACGATCGGTGGCACCTGCGGCGACGAGTTCGCTTCCCGGTGCGCAACGTCAGCATCAGGCCTGGAACCGTCACCACAACTCGACCCGAAGATCAAGCGAACGGGAGGTTACCAGACGGCTCGCCGAGTTGACCAGATCGACGCCGGGAGCCGACCTCAGGAGCCCCTCGACTCCACGGTCGGCCGACACCGAGAAGATGCAAGAGGAAGCCCGGCCCGCCGTTCGGCGGCTGGGACGGCACTCCCGAGACGAACTCGCGCCCGGCCGGCAAAACACGATGCAGTCGCGGCGAGGGCTGTCCGCAGCGCGATGTGCTCGAGAACGACATCGGACGCCGTAGCGACAGATGAACAGGCCTCCGTCAGATTTTCGGACCCCGCAGGTAAGCGCCGGCACGAGCCGCGCGACGCCGTCGACACCGACCACCTGATGGGACACCGGGCCGTACCCCACCCCATGACACGCGCGCGGATCCACGTATTGAGTGGACTACTCATAGCCCGGCCACGGCTGGCCGGCGAAGTTGCCTGACTCCATCTCCCGTGCATTCCGGGCACACAGAGGCCGCAGCAGAACCGATGGCACATCGTGCGGCAGGGAGGGGAACTGCGGTGAAGCACACGATCCGCTACAGCCCCGCGACGCCACAGCCGTTCACCCGGACCGGATCGTGGGCCGCCCCGCGCGTGCCGAGGACCGCGGATTCGAGCAATCTGACCAACCCACACATGAGGCCGCGTCGCGGACCCCGCCAAAGTCCTGCTCGCCGCCCCGTGCATTGCAAGAACTCCCACGTCGAACAGGCGACGGATCGCAATGCCCCCACACGCCGCCGAACCGTCCGATCGTCCTCGCCGGTTCTGGGAGTTGAGTTTCGACTTTCGTCCCACTGGTGCTGTACCCGGCGGGCGACCGGCGTGATGGAGACTGCTCCGGGCCGGCGACCGAGAAGGCCAAGCTCCCAGGGAGTCACCATCTCCTCCCCGTGCTGTCACGCGACTGCCGATGTATATCGGCGATTCGAGCCGGACATCGGAGCGAACAGTGCCTCCCTGCGGCGTACCCATTCCCGCGCGCGGGCCGCCCGTATCGACGCTCACCGGTCGCGCGCAGCCGCCAGGGGGCAGAAACCCGAAGGGCTCGCCGGACCCGCAGGAGGCGGATCGATCGACAGCATTCGGGGCCCGCTCACCCCGTACGGAATGCCTCGCACCCTTGTGGCCTTGCTGCCACGCGACCGGAGCCGTAGCGCGTTCGACGTCCCTGCCCACGATCCCCTGCAGCTACCCAGCGTCACTGAGCCTGGGGGAGCCTCTGCGTGCTCCGGCGTCGGTGGTCGAGCGCCTCCCTTTGCGCGGTGGTGAGCCGGTCGGGCCTGGCGATGACGGTGCAGGCCCCCGTCGGGGTGCGCCGGAGCGCGACGGGATCGGCGATCTCCGGGTGGTCTTCCGCGTCGCGCAGCGCGTCGGCGACCCGGTCGAGGGGCCAGTCCAGCACGGCGGCGAGCTCGTACGGCGTGAGCGGCTCGGCCGAATGCACGAGAGCCGCGAGGACGGTCAGCGCGTCCCCGGCGTCGACCATCAGGTCGCCGCCGAGCATGCCGTGGTAGATGCGCTCGAAGAACCGGCCCAGCGCCTCGAGGCGGGAGCCGACGGGTGTGCCCGCACCGAAGACCTCGACTCCGCGCCGGGCCGTCTCCACCCACATCGCGTTCGCCCGGACGCTAGCCGACCACGACCGGGACCAGACGTCGTCGTCGATGATGTACCGCTCACGCCGCTGCAGCGCATCTCGCTCGCGTCGGACCAGCTCCAGACCTTCGAGGTAGCTGATGGCGGTGGAGATCGACGCCGGGCTGACCCGCAGCCGCGCCACCAGCTCAGCGGCCGTGAGGCTGGCCGAGTCGCTGATGTAGAGGCATGCGAGCACCCTCGCCGCCATCCTCGGGAGTCCGGTCTGGACCACCATCATCACGAACTGTTCCTCGAAGCCGCGCACCGTCTCGGCGTCGTCCCCCTCGGCACCGGAGACGGCCAGGGCGCCGCCCGGCGGGACGGACGTCCGGCGGCGGGCACGCCGGGTCGTCAGGCGGGTCGCCTCGTCGGCGCGATAGGCGTGGAGCCCACCGTTCCGGGCGACCTCGCGGCTGACGGTCGACGTCGGACGCGCCAGACGCCGGGCGATCTCCGCGTACCCGAGCCCCTCGGCGAGACCATCCGCGATGAGCCGGCGGTCCTGGCTCGTCAGCCTGCCTCCCGGCATCCGCACTCCCCCACTCGTCGATCGTCGCGCCCAGTGTGCGTTCACGATCAGCACATTGCAATTCGGAGCATCATCAGTTGCGTTAGCCGTCAAGCTCATTGCAACGATCAACATAGATTGACAGGTAGATCCCGCGATACGACGTTGACGATCCTTGAAACGCAACGTAGCCTTCGGCCTTGCCTGAAAGATCAACGACTGAGGGTCGAGATGACGAAACTCCTTTCACTCCCCACCACGCGGCCGGCCGGGCGCCCCTTCGACCCGCCGGAGGAGCTCGCCCGGATCCGCGAGCAGGAGCCACTGAGCCGGTTGGTCTTCCCGGACGGGCACGAGGGCTGGCTGGTGACCAGCCACGCCCTGGCACGTGCCGTGGTGGGCGACCCCCGCTTCAGCGCGCGGCACGAGCTCCTCCACATCCCGCTGCCCGGGCCCGGTGCCATGCAACAGCCCCCGCCCGCGCCGCCGGGGTTGTTCATCGGGATGGACGCGCCGGAGCACACCCGCTACCGGCGCCTGCTCACCGGCAAGTTCACCGTGCGGCGGATGCGCCTGCTCGCAGATCGGGTCGAGGAGATCGCCGCCTCGCAACTGGACGCGATGGACCGCACCGGCCCGCCGGCAGACCTGGTGGAGGCCTACGCCCAGCCCATTCCCGCGCTGACGATCTGCGAGCTGCTCGGCGTCCCGTACACCGATCACGAGACGTTCCAGCGCCATGCGGCCACGGTGAACGACCACAACGCCACGCTGGAGGAGCAGTACGCGGCCATCATGGCGATTCAGGAGTATCTGCAGGGGCTGGTCTCGGCCAAGCGCGCGGAGCCCACCGACGACCTGCTCAGCGACCTGACCACCAGCGATCTCACCGATGAGGAGCTCACCAACGTCGGCACCTTGCTGCTGGGCGCAGGCCTGGACACCACCGCCAACATGATCGCGCTGGGCACCTTCGCGCTGCTGACCCATCCCGACCAGCTCGCCGCCCTCCGCAGCGACCCCGGCCTCGTCGACCAGGCGATCGAGGAGCTGCTGCGTTACCTCTCGATCGCCCACACCGGGGCACGGTCGGCGCTGGAGGACGTCGAGCTGAACGGCCACGTGATCAAGGCGGGTGAGACGGTGGCCCTCTCGGTGCAGGCCGCCAACCGCGACCCGGAGAAGTTCCCCGACCCCGACACGCTCGACATCCGCCGGCACGCCAGCGGTCACCTGTCGCTCGGCCACGGCATCCACCAGTGCCTCGGCCAGCAGCTCGCACGCGTCGAGATGCGGGCGGCCTTCCCGGCGCTTCTGGCTCGATTCCCCACGCTCCGCCTCGACGTCGCGCCCGAGGACGTGCCATTGCGTACCAATTCGGACATCTACGGCGTGGACCGGCTCCCGGTCGCCTGGGACGCCTAGGGCGCCGCTCGAATTTCCGGGCCGATGCGCCTAGCGTCGCGGGCTGAACGTGCACACGGGGGGCATCCATCGTCTCGGGGACCGGCATCGGTGAGCGCCGGTCGTGGCCCGCGGAGGAGTCGCCATGGCCTCACTGCTGTCCGTCAACGTCGGCATGCCGAAAGACGTGCCGTGGGAAGGCAGGACCGTCCACACCGGCATCTGGAAGTCACCGGTGCCCGGCCCGTGCATGGCGCGCCGTCTCAACCTCGACGGAGACGGCCAGGGCGACCTCGCCGGCCACGGCGGCGAGATCCGGGCCGTGCTCGTCTACCAGATGCAGTCCTACGACTACTGGCGCACCGAGCTCGACCGCCACGACCTCGAGTTCGGCGAGTTCGGCGAGAACCTCACCGTCGACGGGCTGCCGGACAGCGAGGTCTGCATCGGCGACCGCTACCGCATCGGCCAGGCCGAGTTCGAGGTCACCCAGCCACGAGTGACCTGCTACCGCGTCGGCATGCGCCTGGGCAGGCCGGACATGCCTCAGCTGCTCGTTGCCCACCACCGTCCCGGCTTCTACATGCGCGTGATCACCGAGGGCGTCGTCGAGGCGGGTGACGAGATCGTCAAGACGTCCTCCGGAAGGCACGGGATGAGCGTCGCCGACATCGACGCCCTGCTCTACCTGCCCGACCGCGACGTCGAGCAGATGCGGCTCGCGCTCGACATCCCGGCGCTCAGCCCGGGCTGGCAGGGCTCGTTCCGAGAGCTCGTCGCCGCCGCAGACTCGCCGGCAGCCGCACGGGCCGCGGTACACGAGCCCGCATGGCCCGGGTTCCGCCCTCTGCGTGTCGCCGATGTCGTGCCGGAGAGCAACACCGTCACGTCCATCTATCTCACCGCAGCCGACGGAGCGCCGTTGCCCCCGGCACTTCCAGGGCAGTACCTCACGGTGCGGGTCACCGGCGCCGCGAGCCCCGCCCCCGTTCGCAGCTACTCGCTCTCCTCCGCACCGGGGGCGCAGCAGTACCGGCTCAGCGTCAAGCGCGAGAGCCACGGCATCGTCAGCGGCTACCTGCACACGGCTCTCCGCCCCGGCGCCGTTCTCGACGTCGCCGCGCCGCGTGGCGACTTCGTCCTCACCGACCGCGACACCCCCGTGCTCCTGATCTCGGCGGGGATCGGCGTGACTCCGGTGATGGCCATGCTGCACCGCCTCGCCTCGGAGCACAGCGATCGCGAGGTCTGGTGGCTCCACGGCTCCCGCGAACCCGCCGATGACGCCCTCGCCCGAGAAGCCCACGGCCTCCTCGAGACCCTCCCCCACGCGCACCGGCACCTCTTCTACAGCGCCGCCTGCCCGGACGATCTCGCGGCCGCTCACGCCACGAGCGGCCGCCTGACACCCCAGGCGCTCGCGGACCTGGACCTCCCCGCGGACGCCTCCGCCTACATCTGCGGCCCGTCGGGGTTCATGGCGGACATGCAGGACGCGCTCAGAGCGCTCGGGCTGTCTGCCGACAACATCCACGTCGAGTTGTTCAGCGCGCTCGACGCGATCACCCCGGGCGTCACCGACCACCAGCGCGTCCCACCGCACCCGCCGCAGGGCCCGCCGGGCACGGGTCCACTGACCACGTTCGCCCGCAGCGGGATCTCCGTGCCCTTCGACACCGGGCGAACCAGCCTGCTCGAGTTCGCCGACGCCTGCGACGTCCCGACGAGGTGGTCGTGCCGCACGGGCGTGTGCCACACGTGCACCACTCCCCTCCTCTCGGGAGAGGTCGACTACTCGCCCGAGCCGCTCGAGCCGCCGCCACCTGGCGAGATCCTCATCTGCTGTTCGCGCCCCACCACGGACGTGGTGCTGGACATGTAGCGGCTCGCCGCCGGATCACGAGCGGGCGCGCAGGGTTTCGACCCCGTCACCCGTGAGGTCGTCGCAGTACCCCACGCGTCCGGTGGTCGCCATCGTGATCGCCAAGGTGGTGCCGGACACGAGCGGACCCACGCCTGTGGCGAACGGACCGTCCGTCGCGACGAGGCGCAAGCCCGCCACCCGGGTCTTGCCGACGAGCATGAGGTCCGAGCTCGTGTAGAAGGTCGCCAGCTGCGTGACCAGCTCGATCGGGTAGTCGTGATCGATTCCCAGTGGGCGCCGGATGTCCTCGCCGTGGACGACGATCTCGCCGAGCATCGCGACCTTCGGCAACGGAGGCGCCGTCGTGCTGTGAACGACGCCGCGGAAGCGCGCAAGGGTCTCGGCAGGCGTCGCACCCAACTGCTCGGCCAACCGCATCTTCACCTGCTTGTCGAAGTCGAACCGGCAGCGGACCACTCCCGCGAACCACCGCAGGGGGTTCAGGCTCGCGCCCGCTGTGAGATGAGCGAGAACGTCGCGCACCGAGAGGCCGGGGCACAGTGACGGCGTCGCCCACTGCTCATCGGTCAACCCTGTGAGGTCGGCGGCCAAGGCCGCCCGCTCGGCATGGACAGCCGTCCAGGTGGGCCGTCCGGCCGTGCCGGACGGGACTGCGTTGCTGCGGTCTCGGAACAGTGCCATCAGAGTCCTCACGCCGGGAGCGGGTCGAGCACAACCGGAGACTGAGACTCTCACCGTGGCGCAGAATCATCGCCGGCCCGAACCGGACTCGATGCCGGCTCGGACCGACGGCTCTTGCGGGTGAGCCAGGGGGTGCGCCTGCTACGTGTAGTCGGAGCGGTCCCAGCAGTTGACGAACTCCGTCTCACCGAGCCGGGTGTTCCACACCCTGCGAGTGCCGCCCGGGCGGAGCTGTCGCATGCGGTGGGGCTGTGCTGGGTCGAACCAGGAGAAGGTCTCGATCTTGGCGGACTGGAGCGCGATCGCTTCGTCGAGCGCCGGCTCGAGGTCGCTGTCGTGGGACGCGAGGATGACGAGGTCGACGTCGGGGCGGCGTGCCTCACGAACCATCGCGAGCGCGCAGAGGACGTCAACGCCCTTCTCGCTCTTGCTTTCGACGACGCGCTTACCCTTGGTGTCGTACATGAGATTGCCGCCGGTGTCCCGCCGGTAGCGGTACTTCAACGGCCTGAGCTGCACGGTGACGCGCTTCTCGCGTTCCCAGTGCGCCTTCTGCGCCTGGTTGCGGGCGTAGGCCTTGGGGTCGTGCTCGGGCGAGGGCTCACCCCGGTAGACGAGCACCGCGGAGAGCTCGGCGAGATCCATTCCCGGCCGCTGGGCTCGGTTGCGGGCGCTGATCAGCTGACCGGCGAACAGCCAGGGGTCTATGAGCGACTCGTGGCGCTGCAGGTGCCGGCTGGCGTGGAACAACTCGTGCCCGGTGAGGTGCACGTTCTGGTAGTCGACGACGACTGCCGCTCGCAGCGTTGCGATGCCATCCCCCACGAAAAAACCCCACCAGTCCCAGAGGGACGGTGGGGAACTAGGCCACTGACACTACACCACCCTCACAGTGCCTAACTCCACGCGAGTGCGATTGGTTCCCGATCCGTGATCAGGCCGCGACCTGGGATTACGCAAGGACACGCAGTCCGCTGTGGACGCTCACGGGTGCGTTGGGGTGTGCAGCCGGCCGCTGAAGATGGTTACCGCGTGGCCGGTGAGGCGCACCTGATCCCCGTCCAGCCGTACGCGCAGCATCCCGCCGCGTTCAGAGGCCTGCTCCGCGAGGAATTCACCGACGCCCAAGCGTGGGCACCACCAGCTCGCCAGCGTGCAGTGTGCCGACCCGGTCACGGGGTCCTCCGGGATTCCCGCATTGGGAGCAAAGAACCGGCTGACCACGTCCGACCGGCCGTTGTCGCCGGGCGCGGTGACGACAACTCCACGAGCGCTGACCCGAGCGAGCATCGCCAGGTCGGGACGCAACGACCGAACCTCGCCGGCTGAGCCCGCCTCGACCAGGACGTCGTGGCGACCGCGCCACGTCGAACGCACGGTGACACCGGCCAGTCCGGCGACGAGTTCCTCCGACGGCACCTCCGGGCGCGTCGGGTCAGCCGGAAGCTCTATCTCGACGGAGCCGTCGGAACCAGCGCTGCAGCTCAACGTCCCGCTGCGCGTCTCGAACCTCTGATCACCACCGAGCACGTGCGCGCTCGCCAACGTTCCGTGCCCGCACAGCGCGAGCTCGGTGGTCGGGCTGAACCAGCGCAGGGGTTTCGGCGCGTCTTCAGCGCCCGACACGTCCACGAACGCCGTGGCGGTCTGGTTGAGCTCTCCGGCGACCGACTGCATCCAGCCCGCGTCGGCAGCTCCGGCCAGCAGCACCACACCCGCCGGGTTGCCCCGAAACGCCGTCTCGGCAAAAACGTCCACTACGTATGTCCGCACAGCCAACCCTAACCATTGGCCGCAACGCGAAAGGTTAGTGACGCCATGTGGGAGTCGGCAGAAGTTGCGAGGCTGGGCGACCTCGGGCCTCAGGGTTGCGGCAGGGTGCCGCCCGCCCGCCACTCGAGCGCCCGCCCCACGAACTGGCGGAGCTTGTCGGGGTCGGCCGACAGTCCGAAGTGGTCGTCGAGCCGTTGGGTCAGGTACCGGATGAGGTCGTCGGCACCGTCCCCCCGGTCCAGCCGCTCCACCAGCGGATCGATCAGGCAGTCGTACTCGTCGGGCGGCGCAGGACTGGGGATCGAGAACACGCCGATGGGGTCCCAGCCGCGCAGCAGAGCTCGCATCGCGGCGGCTCGCTCCGGATCGACATCAATCGGCCGGCCGCACACGCGACCAGAGTAGGACGATCCTCCCCCAACTGCGGAGGCTTTTACTGCGGCTCAGCGGGTGGGGGCGAGCTTTCGCAACCTGCGCACCCGCAGTGTCTGGCCCGCCGCGGCTGGGCGCTCCACCACGCCACGTTTCTCGCGCAGCGCAGGCGACCGATCCATCTTCGCGGTGAGGTCCGTGCCGAGCGCATCCTCGAACGCCGACACCTCCCGCGCCCCGGCCCCGGAGCACACGATGTCGATCAGCCCGTTGATGAGGTCACGGTTGTCGATCAGCACAGCCGCGGCGTCGATGGTGGGGCTCAGCGCGCACACGATCGTGTTCTCCTGGTAGGAGTGATCGCCGATCTCCACCGCACGCGTACGGATCACGGCGACGGTGCCGTTGAGCGCGTCGGCGGTCGGTGTGCGTGCCACGGCGCCCGTGGCCGAGTACGCGGCCTTCCCGTCTCGCCTCGACTGGGGGCGCAGGCCCGCAACGGCGTCGGCGGCAGCCTCCCGGAGGTCGGTGTTGGCCGGGTCGCGCGCCAGCGCGGCGAGGGCCGCCGAAACCGCGGAGTCCCCGAGGACCCTGCCGAAGTCGATGCCCGGGTTCTCGACGGTGTGGAGGAAGACGTTGCGCTGTTCACCGGCGGAGTGGCCGTAGCCGGCCGACGACCCGTCGACCTGGATCGCGACGATCCGCCCGGTCTCCTGCACCTGCTCGGGCGAGCCGACGTCAGACGCCCGGGCATCAGGGGGTTCCCACACGGTCCACCATCGCCCCGTGGTCGAGTCCTGCGACAGCACGACATGGTCGGGTGGGCGGCTACCGAGCGCACCGAGCCTGCGCTGCAACGACCAGACCTCCTCGCGCAGCGTCGAGTCGTCGACCACGCGGCACACCGTGAGCTCTCGGCGGATCACGTCGAGGTGCCTGTCCGGGTCCCAGCCGAGCCGGTTCACCGACTTGTAGGCGCCCGGCGCCGTGTTGCGCACCGCATCGGCGAGCCCCGCGTACGGGACGTGCGCGCGGACGGCCTTCTCGAACGTCTCGACCGCGGCTTGGATCAGCTCCGGCGTCAGCGGCTCCTCGGCCAGGGACTCCGGGAGAGAGGGCTCGCTGTCTCGCACGGGGCGCGGGGAATCTCCGGTTTCCGAGAGGACGCACGCGTGGATCCAGTGGGTGCCCGCTTCGAATCGTCCGATGCTGATCCGCGCCACCGCCGCTCCGCCGGGCGCGATCTCGTCCGACCGCCACTCGTCGAAGAATTGATCATCGATCGTGACCTGAACGCGCACGGGACGTGATTCATCGCCGATATTGCGAACCTTGAACGAGATCAACACCCCGGAGTCGGTGTGCGGGACGCCGTGCCCGCCCGGGTTGTCACCGGGGTCCGGCATCACACTGATCCCACCGCTGGCGAACTCGAAGACCGCACCCATGTGCCATACACCTCCGCGCCTCTACCGGTTCACCGAAGGTGCTGATCAGTGCGTCGTTCGCGGCCGATGGCCCCGCCTGCCGAGAGACGACCCGGTGGTCGGACCGCCGTACCGGAGTCCAGGCGGCTCCTCGCCGCCGGCTGCACAATGACGTTACTGGCACTGTTGCGCGGACGCACCGTACGGCTGCGAGGCACTCGCCCTCCTGGTTCGACGGACAGGCAAAGATCGAACTACAAAATCACATTGTCATGACAGATCTGGGCGTCAAACTTTCAGGTGTTTCACAGTAGGCCCCGATCACCAGGAGTGACAGCCGCTCCGCAACTTCTCGAACGTCCCCCGTCGAAACCGCCGTTCGAGGGAAGCCGCCCCGAAACACCCAGGTATCGGCCGCGTCCTACCTACCGTCTCCGGGCTGACCGGAGAGACCAGCGGGCATGTCCCCGGACGAACGTGCCGAACCGCCGTCGGGCGGGTCCTCGGGCAGCGCCGCCAAGGCGTCGCGCAGAGCAGCTCGCGAGGTGATCCCGAGTATCGGATAGATCTGGTACAAGCGCGCGCCGACGGTGCGGTGGGACAGGAAGAGCCGCTCGCCGATCTGCTTGTTGGTCAGACCCGAACCCGCCAGCTCGGCGATCACGCGCTGCTGAGGGGTGAGGACGGGCGACGTCGTCGTGCACCCACGGGGCTTGCTGATCCCGGTGGCCCGCAGCTCGTTGCCCGCCCGCTCCAGCCATGGCTGTGCGCCGAGCCGTTCGAAGATCTCCGCGGCGGCGGACAGCTGGAGGCGGGCCCCCGCCGTGGCACGTGCGCGGCGGAGGCGCTCGCCGTAGGCGAGGCGCACGCGGGCGAAGTCGAAGGGCCAGCGGGGGTTGCCGGGGAGCGCGAGCGCGGCGTCGAACGCATCCACGAACTGGTCGTCGTCGGCCACCATGGCACCGGCACCGGCGGTGAGGAGCGCCAACCGTGTCGACAGTGCCTGCAGGTCGGCCTCGCGCATCGCGTCGGCATGAGCGCGGGCCTGCGCCGTCCGCTCGGTCTTGAAAGCCGCCTCGACCAGGTCGAAGCTGGTCCACATCGCGTGTGGGATGTGCGAGGCGATGGTGCCCGGCTCGTTGTGGACGATGGCTTCTCGGTAGGCGGCCTCGTAGTCGCTCTGTCCGATGTAGTTGAGCGTGCGGGCGTGGATGACGACCCACTCCACTCCGCGTGCACCGCGGGCCCCTGCCCAGCGGATGAGCTCGTCGGTGACCTCCTGGCTCGCCTCGTGATCACCACGGACCGCGGCGTGCAGCCCGCGCGCGTGGCGGAAGTACCAGATGAAGAACCGGTAGCCGTGCTCCTCGCACAACCGCGCACCCTCGTTGGTGAGCTCGGCCATGGTGTCCCACCGGCCGGTGTGGAACGTGTCGTGACACAGGTGCATGAGCGCGGCGACGTGACGGCGCACCGCGATGCGTCCCTCTCGACCCTCGCGCACGATCCACCAGTGCCCGTCCCGGGTCGCAGGCAGCCGGTCGAGATAGAACGACGCCGCGCCCATCCGCACGATCCTCGTCGGGTCGGTCTCGTCGCATATCCCGTCCAGCAGCGCATCCAGGACAGACGTCGCGGCCTGCGCCGTGCGGGCAGGGTCGGAGTACGTCCGACTCAGGATCCACAGCGACTCCGGCACATTCGGCGTCAACCGGTCGATAGCGGCGAAGGCCGGCTCCCACAGCTCGCTGCGACCGGCGAACCAGCACAGCAGCAGCAGCGTGTACAGCGCCTCGACCAGCGCCTTTTCGGGTGTGTCTCTACGCTTCGCGTTGGTCTCGATCGCCTCGGCCAACAACTTGTGCGCGGTCAGCACGTCACCGTCGCCGTCGATCAGCAGGATCGCGGTCGCGATGACCGCATGCAACGACGCGCCCCCGGCCGGGTTGGTACGGCGTGCCTCGTCCAGAAGGTGCGACGCACTCAGCAGCTCCCCCACCGAGTCGACACCCAGATAGGCGGCCTCGGCCAGCCGCGACGACCGGACGACCGAATTCGGGCTGAGGTCCGCGGCGCGGGTGAGCGAGGCGATCGCGCCGACGGCGTCCCCGCGGGACTGCGCGAGGTGCGCTGCCTCCTCCAGGCGCTGCGCGACATGCTCATCCGGACCGACCACACCTTCGCCCAGGTGCCACGCCCGACGCTCCGGGTGCTCGCCCATCACGTCCGCGAGGCGGCGATGGGCGCCCCGCCGCTCGACGGCGGTGGACACGTCGACCACTGCGGAGCGGATCAGCGGATGTCGGAACTCGAAGCGCCCGGCCACCTCGTCGACGTGGACCAGCTGGTCATGCTCGGCAGGGGCGAGGCTCTCCAGGCCGTAGCACGCCGCGGCAGCGCGCAGTGCATCACGGCCGCCGCTGCGATCCAGCGCAGCCAGCAGCATGATGTTCCGGCAAGCTTCCGGCAGCGCCGCGATCCTGGACGCGAACAGGGCCTGCAGCCGCTGGGTCAGCGGCAATACCGCCGGCAGCGATTCCACCGCCTGCTGCTGGGGACTCGTCAAGGCCTGCGGCAGCTCCAACAACGCCAGCGGGTTGCCGCGCGCCTCGCTCAGCAGCCGCTGCCGCACGCTCGGCGCCAGTGCGGGAAACCGCCGCGCCACCAGCTCGCTCGCCGCGCTGCCGTCCAACGGCCGCAGCTCGTGATCCGGCAGGTCGCCACCCTCGAACGAGCTACCCGTGTGCGACCGCGCCGCGCCGAGGAAGCCCACCCTGCTCCCCGCCAACCGGCGGGCCATGAAGCCGAGCACCGTGGCGCTCGCCCGATCGAGCCACGGCAGGTCGTCCACCACCAGCAGCAGTGGACGCTGCACCGCGGCATTGCGGACGCACAGCAGCGCGGCGTTGGACATCAACAGCCGATTCGGTGGCCGGCCCCCGCCGAAGCCCAACGCCACCTCCAGAGCCTCGCGGTGCACGGCGCTGAGCTCGTCGAACGACTCACGGAGGGGGAACAGCAACTGGTTCAGAACCGAGTAGGCGACCGAGGCCTCGAACTCCACGCCCCCGGCCCGCAGAACACGGATACCCCGGGCAACCGCCATGGCGACCGACTCGTCGAGCACCACCGTCTTTCCGACGCCCGGCTCCCCCACCAACAACAGAGCCCTGCCATTGACCGCAGCGTCGTCGACGAACGCGCTGATCAGGGCGAGGTCATCGTCGCGGCCGACAAGCTGCGCAGGACACTCGACACCGAAGTTCACATCGCCCCCGCCCCAGATATCCATGACCTGATCCAATGCTACGCATTACCTATCGGCGGAGCCATCGTTGTGCAGATCTTGGTGAGCCGGCGTTCTCGACACCCATTCTCAATTCACGAATCGTCACATCTGGCCGAATTGCCGGAGAGAATCGACGCGAGCCCTGACAAGTCGGGCATTTCGATCACAGCGTGGCGTAGCGGACCCTTTCGACGTGGCGCACACCGGGGCACGAACGGCAGGAGCTCCGACCGGTAGACCTCCACCGGCGCGTCGAGATCCAGTGTGCCCTGCTCCACCGACTGCAGGCCGTCGGCCGTTGGTCGCATAGATCGATCCAGAATCGCGTCAGATCTCGCCGATGTCCCCCGGGAGGATCTCTGGGGATTCGAGCGATGAGTTCGGCGTCTCCGGTAGGTCCCAAGCTCTGACGGAGCACGACAGGGGCGGACACACGGAGACCTCATGAACACGCAGCAGAACCCCCCGGCCACGACCATCGGCACGGGGCGCAGGCAGGCGCCGGGGCGGCGGGTGCACTGGGCCCTGTGGGTGGCCCATGTCCTGCTCGCGCTGGTCTTCCTCGCCGTCAGCTACCCGAAGGTGACGCTGGATCCGGTTGCCATCGACGGCTTCGCGGCGATGGGCTTCAGCGCGGTAGGCACGGTGATCATCGGCTGCCTGGAGATCGCCGGGGCGATCGGACTGCTGGTACTGCGGCTGTCGGGGCTCGCCGCTCTCGGCCTGGTGGCGCTGATGATCGGAGCCACGGTGGCCACCGTCCTCACGGTGAGCGTGGCAGGAGCGCTCATGCCGGTGGTGCTCGGCGTGGTGGCAGCTCTCGTCGCCTGGGGTCGCTGGAACCGGACCGTGGAGCTCACCCACTGGCTCCGCGGTCTCGCCGGGCGATGACCCGATCCCGCTCGCGGTTCTGAGGGGACCGCACGATCACTGGAGCGACGGAAGCGATATCGAGGACGACATCCGCATCTCGCGAGCGGGGTTCCCGGCCCACCGCGCGCGTTCCGGGACGTCCTCACCCTTCATCAGGAACGCGTCCGCACCGAGCACGGATCCATCGCCCATCGTCACTCCGTAATGGACGAAGGCCCCGACCCCGAGCGTGCACCCGGTACCGATCGTGGTGCGGTCGGATTTGAAGGTGCCGTCCTCCTGCGAGTGACACTGGATCACGCTGCCCGCGTTCAGCGTGCAACCGTCACCGATGGTGGTGAGAGTTTTCTCCGTCATGGCGCAGCCGTCGTCGAAGACCCGCTTGCCGATGCGAACGCCCAGCACACGCGAAAGGATGTTCTTGAACGGGGTGCCGGCGAGCATCTTGTCGATCCCCGGCAGCACGAGCTTCCAATAGCGTTCGTGCCACCAGAAGTACGGATCGTAGATCGAGCAGAGCTGAGGCTGCAGTCGCCGGAACCGCGCGACTCCACGCTCGACCAGCACGAAGTAGACCATGCTGAACAGCAGCATGATGACGAGCTGCACGGCAATCGCCTCGGCGCCGAACGCCTGGTAGTTCCCCGCCGCAGCCATCGCCAGCAACACGAGCGCGAAGATGTAGACCCAGCGCACCAGCATCACCACCGCGACGGTGCGCAGGTTGTACCGGTTCTTGGCACTGAGGTTGCGGCGTAGCTCCTCCCCTTTGGCCATGTGATCGAACCGGCCGTCGCGTTCGACGGAACGCGGAATCTCGAAGCTCGGCGACCCCAGGAGTCCGACGCCCTCCCGGATCTTCCCGTCGATCGGGACCATGACCTTCGTCGCCAGCAGGCAGTTCGCGCCCGTGCGGCCCTGCGACGGATAGGCGATGTTGTTGCCGAGGAAGTTGTGCGGCCCGATCGACGTCGGTGAGGCGCGGAAGGATGTGTTCGAATAGTCGGCGTTGATGACCGACAAACCGTCGGCGACCATCGTCCCGCGCCCCACGGTGGTCAGGTAGGGGCTCTCGTGCGCCACCGTCATGCCGAAGTTCGAGCCGGTCTGCTCCGCCCGGGACAGCTTGAATCCAAGTCCCTGCAGGTAGTGGACGATGTAGGAGCTGTCGCCGAAGAGGTACATGTAGAACTTGAGGTTGGTGATTCGCGCGATGGTCCGGTGGATCGAGTAGCGGATGCCGTAGAGCGGATAGACCACGCCCGGCTTGATCCCGTAGCGGAGAAGGCGCGGCACCGTGTAGACGAAGACGATCCCGAAGATCGCGGCTCCGAAGTACAGCAGCGTGGACAGGACCAGTACCTCGCGCCAGAACGCCCAGCCCGTGGGGTGCAACAGCTCCTGGCTGAAGTTCTCACCGAGCTTGGGGATGCCGGTGAGAATGATGTTCACCCCGGCGAATCCCAGTGGCACCCACAGGACCAGGACGCTCACCAACTGCCATGTCGAGTAGCAGATTCTCCGCACGAGACCGCAGCGGGCGGGCTCGACCACCTGGTAGTCGACATCCGCCGGCTGGGCCGGTGAGCCGTGCCAGTGCTCGCCGTCGGGCACGGCCTGCCCGGAATGCAGGGACGACGCGTGGCCGATCTGCGATCCGTCACCCAGCGAGCTTCCGATGTCGAGCACCGTCTTCTCGCCGACGAACGCGTTCTTCCCGATCGTGATCGGGCCCGTCTGGATCCGGCCGGCGTGGGCCCGGTAGCCGGGGAAGACCGCCTCCTTCCGGATGACGGTGCCCTCGCCGATGGTGAGCAGGTCGGTGCAGACGGGCACGCTGCGCGAGAAGATCGCCACGCGTTTGCCCACCTTCGCGCCCAGCGCCCGCAGATAGAACACATATAGCGGCGAACCGATGCACACGAGGACCAGCGGGTTCGCCCGGATCAGCGACTTGACGAACCAGAAGCGGACGTACGCGAGGCTCCAGACACGGATCTCCTGCTCTTTCCAGCGACCGATGAGCACCCATTTCATGATGATCGGAAGGGTGGCCGTGGTGAGGAAGAGCACTCCGCCGACCACGACCGAGCGCAGGTACTCGCGCAGGATGCCGACGTCCGCGGACACCCAGTCGTACGACCTGGCAGTGATGAACGAGGTGAGGGACATGTACGCCACGAAGAGCAGGAACTGCAGGGCGCCGCAGAGGATGTAGGCGAACCTCCCGCCCGCACCCTGGGTGTCATCGGGCTCCGGTGGCGACGGCTCGGCCTGGTTCTGCTCGCTGTCGCCGAGCGCGGCCGCGAGCCTGCGGATCGTCGGTGTCGCGTAGATGTCCTTCATCGACACCGATGGCAGATCGGGCCGTTTCCTGACCCGCGCGCAGAAACGTGCCATCACCATCGAGTCGGCGCCCAGGTCGTCGAAGAAGTGGTCATCCACGGAAACGCGATCAACGGACAAGATCTCGGCCAAGGCTTCCGTCAGGGCTTGCTCGACACTGTTCTCCGAAGCGACTTGGAACGCCTGCGAGATCTCGGACTGCGCCGTACCGGCCGCCCTAACCTCAGCAGTTTTCTCCGTCGTCATCGAACCCCCCATCTCCTTCCGTTCGAGATCGGCCGGGCAGCAGCCCGTGAAGTGCGCTCCGACGATCTCGCGGTGCACGCACAAATTGCGACGTCTCCACGTGGGGTGACGTCGCCGCCAGTTCGAATACATGACTCGGAAAGAGACGGGGTGATCGTTGCGGGTTCTGCTCGGAACCACCTGAACGGAGTGTGACGGGTCACTCGCCTGGCAGAGATTCAGGACTCTCCGCAACCGCGTTACTCCCGCACGACCGGCTATTACTCCGGGGTGGATAACCGGAGGAACCTTCGGCCACTGGCAGCGGTTTCCGGGGTACTGTCACACCCTCGCGAATATGATCGGTTCACGCACTCGCCCTGCGCGGTGGCATCGGGATGAACCCGCTGGTGCGGCGCACGTAGTCGGCGTAGCCGGGGCGGCGCTCTCCGATCGTCGACTCGAGCAGTTTCTTGCCGGTCCCCTTCACCAGCAGCCACGTCATCAGCGCGGTGCCCACGAGCCCGATGAGGCCGGCGTAGTGGTGCAGGGCCAGCACGGTCAGGCCCCACCAGACAGCCGCGTCGCCGAAGTAGTTCGGGTGGCGGGTGTAGCGCCACAGGCCCCGGTCCATGACCTTGCCCCGGTTCGCGGGATCGGCGCGGAAGGCGGCTAGTTGGGCGTCCCCCACCGTCTCGAACGTGAAGCCGATGGCCCACAACGCCACGCCCAGCGCCGTCACGACGACCGAGAGGGTGCCGGAGGCGAACCCGTACTGGCCGAGCTGGACCGGCAGCGACACGATCCACAGGATCACGGCCTGCGGGAGATAGACCTTGCGGACCATGTGCAGAGTCGGGTTGCCCCTGGCTCCGGAGATGATGTCGGCGTACCGGGGATCCTCGGGCCTGCCGTGGTTACGACGACCGATGTGCCAGGCCAGTCGCAGCCCCCACACGCAGGTCAGCACGGTGATGAGCCATCGGCGCCACGAATCGCCCTCACCAGCGGACAGCAGCAGCGTGGTGACCGCGACGATCGCGAAACCGCCGCCCCACACGACGTCGATCCCGTCGTGCCGCCCGCCCCGCACGAACACGGCGACGACGAGCGCCACGGCGAACACCACCGCGACGACGATCGCGGTGACCGCGAAGTTGGTGAGGGCCGCGCTCCACGGGTAGGCCGTCACGCGGGCCTCGAGACAGCGGGATGGCCATTCACCGCGCCGTTGTCCGCCACCGCGGCAGCGGACTCCATGCCGAGGACGGCCTGTCTGCGCCGCGGGAGGCCGGTGCTGCCCCTGGTGTCGGGACGCACCATGAGGATCTGGTGCACACCCATCCGGTTCTCCTCGAATGCCAGAGCTGCTCCTGCGAGGTACAGCAGCCAGACCCGGTACTGCTCCTCACCGATCAGGGCGATCGCTTCGGCCTTGCGTTCCTGCAGGGTCGCGAGCCATGGCCGCACGGTCCAGACGTAGTGCTCGCGCAGCGAGTGGACGTCGACGACCTCGAGACCGGCTGCCTCGAGGATGTCCAGTGTGGAACCGAGCGGGCGCATGTGCATGTCCGGAGCGACGTAGCGCTCCATGAACGGACCGCCGCCGGGCGCGCTGTTGCGGCCTGACGCCCCACGCGACATCTGCTGCACGAGCAGCCGGCCCGTGGGACGCAGCAGCGTGTGCAGGGTGGCGGCGTAGACCGGGTAGTTGTCCTGCCCGACGTGCTCGCCCATCTCGATGGAGGCGATCGCGTCGAAGGGGTCGTCCGAACCGGATCCGGTGGAGATCGCGCGGTAGTCCTGCATGCGGATCTCGACCTGGTCGGTCAGCCCGAGGTCGCGCACGCGCGCGAGTCCGTAGGACTGCTGTTGCGCTGAGAGCGTGACGCCCACGGCGCGCACCCCGTAGTGCTGCGCCGCATGGATCAACAGGGAGGCCCAGCCGCACCCGACGTCGAGCAGGCGCATCCCCGGTGCCAGGCCGAGCTTGCGGCAGATCAGGTCCAGCTTGTCGCGCTGGGCATCCACCAGGCCGTAGGTGGACGAGTCCTCCTGGGTCCAGTAGCCGCAGGAGTACGCCATCTGCGGGTCGAGCAGGAACTCGTAGAACTCGTTCGACAGGTCGTAGTGGTGTGCGATCGCGGCGCGGTCGCGGCGGCGGGTGTGCAGGCCGCCGGACAGCCGCGCCTCCGACGCCGGGGGCTTCGGGCGGGGGCCGATCGCCCGGAGCCGGGCCGCGACGCCGACCGCGTCCATGATGTCGGCGCGGGTGAGCCGCAACCCGGCAATGCCCTGGCTCTCCGCGAGCTTCCAGAATCGGGAGAGCCCCTCGGCGATGTCGCCGTCGACCTCGAGCTCACCCGACACGAACGCCCGGGCCAGGCCCAGCTCGCCGGGATTCCACAACAGCCGCCGCAACGCCCGGCGGTGGCGGACGATCGCGACGGGCGCGTCCGGGTCGTCGACGGGACCGGCTTCGGTGCCGTCCCAGGCACGGAGGCGGATCGGCAACGGCGCGCCGATCAGGCGCTCGACGAGTCCGGCGAGCTGCGGGGCCACGGCACGGGGCATGGGTTTCTCCTGGAGTGGGGAGGACGGACGTCAGCGGCGCTGCAGCGAGAACTGGAAGACGTCGAGGTAACCGACGCGGAACCCGGCCTCGCAGTAGGCGAGGTAGAACTCCCACATCCGGCGGAACGTCTCGTCGAACCCGAGCGCTGCGACGGACTCCCATCGAGCCAGGAACGTGGTGCGCCAGTGCTCCAGCGTGCGGGCGTAGTCAGGGCCGAGGCTGCGGCGCTCGACGACCCGCAGACCGGTGTGGTCGCGCAGGTTCTGCTCGATCGCCTCCACCGAGGGGATCAGCCCGCCCGGGAAGACGTACTTGGAGATCCACGTGTAGTCGTTCTGCGTCACGAGCATGCGGTCGTGCGGCATGGTGATCGCCTGCAGCCCGACGCGCCCGCCCGGGCGCAGCAACCGGTCCAGCGCCGCGAAGTAGGTGGGCCAGTACTGCGCGCCCACTGCCTCCACCATCTCGACGCTGACCACGGCGTCGTAGCTGCCCTGCGCCTCGCGATAGTCGCGAAGTAGCACCTGCACCCGGTCGGCAGTGCCTGCGGCGTCGATCCGTTCCTCGGCCAGCCGCGCCTGCTCGGCCGAGATCGTCATGGTGGTGACCCGGGCCCCGCGCTGCGCCGCGCGGATGGCGAGTCCACCCCAACCGGTGCCGATCTCCAGGACGTGCATCCCGGACCTCACCCCGGCGAGGTCGAGCACTGCGTCGATCTTGCGGCGCTGGGCGTCGGCGAGGTCGTCGCTGCCGTCGGCGAACCAGGCCGCCGAGTAGGACATCGTCTCGTCGAGGAACACGCCGAACAGCTCGTTGGACAGGTCGTAGTGGCGGTGGATGTTCTCCCGGGCACCGTCGACCGTGTTCATCTCGGCGTGCGGCCGCCGGGCCTCGGCGATGCGACGCCCGACGCGCTGCAGGGCCGGGGGGATCAATGTGGACAGCTGCGCGGCGAATGGCGTCAACAGGTCGGCCGGGCGGGTGCAGGTCCAGTCCCCAACCATGTACGACTCCCCGAACCCGATCTTCGATCCGGCGCCGAGCCGGTGGAAGAACGCCTCGGGCCGCACGATCCGCATCACCGGGGAGTCGCTCCCGCCCGCCCCGATCCGTTTCCCGCCCGGGAAGACCACGCGCACCGGTACGGACCGCACCGCGCGCCGGAACAGCATCTCCGCCACGAGCGCCCTCATCGGCGCGTGTGGTGGGGTCGCGAGACCGGGCCACACGCCCTCGTTCGGCCTCGGCACATTCCGGGTTCGGCGGATGGCGGTAGCGGGTGCGCGGTGCGCCCGGGACCTGCTCATGGGATCAGCGATCACTGGACGCCCTCCTGAGAATCGTGCTCGGGTCGCGGGACCACGGGCAGCCTGCGCAGCCACAGGGCGATCCCGTGGCGGCGGATCAGCGCCGTGATCCGGTGCGTGACGAGAGGCCTGCGCAGCAGCATCCGAACCAGCGACGCCGAGGTGGCCGGCCTGCGGACACCGGTCAGAGTGGCGGCGAGGGCAGTGGTGCCCTGCTGACGCAGCGACACCGACACCGCCAGCCGCTCGCCGGGGACCGGCAGGGACATCGAGTAGTGCCCGTCGACCGGCAGGAACGGCGAGACGTAGAAGTCCTTGACGGTCGTCGCGCGGCCCGCGGCGTCGGGTCGGAGCAGATAGCAGTGCCGCTGCCCGTAGGTGTTGTGCACCTCGGCCACCACGCACTCGAGCGCGCCGTCGGGCTGGTGGCACCAGTAGACGGAGATCGGGTTGAACACGTGACCGAGCACCCTGGCGTTCGTCAGCATCAGCACCTGCCCACCGCGCAGGTCGACATCGTGCAGCGCCAGGAAGGCATCCAGGTTCTGCCGGATCGAACGCTGTGGGTCTCCGAGATGATCTCGGGCACTGAAGCGAGCGAACGGCCGCAGCCAGAGCGGCAGCTCGGGCAGCGCGTCGAGATCGATCAGCCACAGATAGATGCCGTGCCGGAAGGAGCGTTCCATCCGCTGCCTGCGGACGTGGCGCACGCTCGCCTCGTACAGCGCCGGCACCACCACCGTCGCCGACGGGTCGGTCGCTGCCGGCCGGGTCGCGCTGTTCACCACTCCACGCCCAGCGCCGCGGCCGCGCGCACGCCCGCGGCGCACCCGTCCTCGTGGAAACCCCAGCCGTGGTAGGCGCCCGCGAAGGCGACAGGACCGTCGTTGAGCTGCGGCAGCCGCCGTTGCGCGGCCAGCGACTCCGGGGTGTAGATCGGGTGCTCGTAGGTCATCCGTGCGATCACGCGGTCCGGGTCGATCCTGTCGGCGCCGTTGAGGGTGACGACGTAGTCATCGGGCTCGGTGAGTCGCTGCAGCCGGTTCATGTCGTAGCTGACCAGCACCGGCGCGGCCGTGGAGGAGCATTCGGGCTTCAGGTAGTTCCACGAGGCCCGCGCACCGCGCCGCCGGGGCAGCACCGACGTGTCGGAGTGCAGCCACGTCTGGTTGTGCGAGTAGGTGAACGCCCCGAGGACGGCCCGCTCGGCCGTGGTCGGTTCGGCCAGCAGCGCGAGAGCCTGGTCTGGGTGGGTTGCGACGACAACCCGGTCCGGCCGGTGGACGACGTCGGCATGGTCCCGGATCTCGATCCCGTCGCCGGCGCGCACGAGCGCTCGGATCGGCGTCGCGACCCGGACCGCGCCGAGGTTCTTCGCCACCCGCTCCACGTAGCTGCGCGAACCCCCGACGACCGTGCGCCACTGCGGCGACCCGCCCACCGACAGCAGCCCGTGGTGGTCGAGGAACGTGAAGAGGTACCGCGCCGGGTAGGCGAGCGAGACCTGCTCGCCCGCCGACCACACCGCGCTGACCACTGGAAGGAGGAAGTGCTCGGTGAAGTAGCGCGAGTAGCCGCCGACCGCGAGGAACGCACCGAGCGGCACGTCACCCGCCCGGTCGTCCGCCAGCACGCGCCGCGCGTGCCGATGGAACCGCAGAACCTCGGCGAGCATTCGGCCGTAGGCGGGCCGGGCGAAGTTGGCGGCCTGCGGGAAGAGCCCGCCCAGCCCACGAGCACCCGCGTACTCCAGGCCGCAGCCCTGACAACGCACACTCATCGACATGTCCGAGGCCTGGGTCGCCACCCCGAGCTCGCCGAACAGCCGGATCAGGTTGGGGTAGGTGCGTTCGTTGTGGACGATGAATCCGGAGTCGACGAACGCCGTGGCGCCGTCGGAGCTGACCACCTCGTGGGTGTGCGCGTGCCCGCCCAGGCGCCCGTCGGCCTCGAAGAGCGTGACCTCGTATCGGCGCTGCAGCAGGTAGGCAGCGGTCAACCCGGCGATGCCGGAGCCGATCACCGCGGCGGTGGGGCGGCTCATCGTCCGTCTCCGGTGGAGCGAAGACGGGTGTCGGAAGCGAGGATCATGTTCGACTCCAGGTCATCGCGGGGAGACGGGAACCACGGTGCGGAGGCCGCCGGGAGCGGGTTGTCGCAGAGCGTTCGTGATCACGGGGTCCTCCGGTTCGATGCCGAGTGACCCGAGCACGAACCGGCGCACCAGCGACTGCCACGCGCGGGCGCGGTGGAGCATGTAGTGACCTGCGCCCGGCAGCTCGAATCGGGCAGTCCGGCCGGTCACGTGCTTGGCACGCACCGCGTAGGCGTAGGACTCCGCGGGGTCGGTGTAGCGCTCCCGGTCGCCGTGCGCGATCAGCACCGTCCGCCCTGCGAGCTGCTCGACCGGGTCGGAGTCGTCGAGCCATGGCGCAAGGGCGCACACCGCCACCACATTCGGCGCGCCCGCCGCCGTCAGCGCCGCGCGCCCGCCCATCGAGTGCCCGACCAGCACAACCGGAACGCCGGTATGCCGCCTCGCGATCTCGCCCAACGCCCAGTCGGCGTCGAGCGCGGGGTCCTTGAACGGTGCGTTCCAGCCCCGGTAGCGGTAGCGGAGGATGTACACCGTGGGCCCCGCCGCCGCGAGCGTCCACGCGAACGGCAGCATCCGCGCATACGTCAACCGCTTCCGCTCGCCGCTCTCGCGACTCCTCGACCGGCCACCGTGCAGCACCAACACCACCCCGGGCGGGGCGGCGACGGGACGGCCGACGACGTCCAGACGGGGTAAATCCTGATTCTCGGGCACGCAGGGTCCTCAGCAGCGATGGAACGGTTCGCATGGAGTTTCGGATGAACGGCCTCGACGGATCACCGTTGCGATCGACGTCACAAGCGAGCCACGGCCGTTCACATCTCTTTCGGATACGAAAACCTCTTCGTGTCCGTTTGTCCATCGGCCGGCCACCGACCCGACACCGGGCCACCGTGCCCGGCCGAGCACTGACGTCGGACGATCCGCCGGCCGGGCCCGGCGGCCCATTCGTCAGCCCCTACACCTTCGAGAACGGGAACTATTCAGCTGCGGAATGACGTCGACGCTCACCCGCTTCGGGCACCATATGCCGGGTAGCGGTCGAGTTCGCCGCACATGAGCCGGCGGCGTACCGTTTCCATTGCTCGGCCCACCGCTCCCCGGCGGCTCGCTGTCACCATCACTCCTAGCAGTTTTCGCACTCGAATTCGTCCAGCGCACTGCTGAAATGAAAAGGGGTCGCATCGTCGCCGATCTCCACCACTTCGACAACGAGACCGCGCGCTTCACGATCGACATGACAACATCGCTCCAGTATGGTTGTCGACCGTCGGCCGGCGCTGTCAGCCGAAAATCGAACACCCCTGAACGGTAATCGGCCACCAGGCAAATCCGGTTCTCTCCGATCGCCGCCGCAGCACTCGCGGACAACGACATCCGACGTCAGGCCGGTGATCCATCGTGCCCGCACATCATGAGCACCGTCGGGAAGGTCGCAATGAGCAGCACAGCCGTCATCCACAGACTCGTGGAGCTCGCCCGCAATGCGCGGCGCGGCCCCCGGCCAGGAGGCCGATCAGCGTCGCGGCGAACGGGATCGCAGCCGCGAAGACCTTGCTCCCCGACGCCCCCACGGAGCGCACCCTGCGTATCCGGCATAAGAGCCTGGTGGGTCCGCCCGTGGCCGTTCGATGAAGATCTCGACATGCTGCCGCCGAGTGCGCTCGTGCAGTCGAGCGACAACGAGATGCGCTGGATCAAAGTACGCGGGCGTTGGCTACTGAGGGGCTCGTTCCTCCCTCCCGACCTACCGAGCGACGAGCATCTCGACGACCGCTGATTGCGGCGCCCGTACAGCCGTAGGTCGAGGTGAGGGTCATGACCTTGGAGGTTCCAGCCGGTTCCGGGTGTCGTGCGAGGTGCCCGGTCCAGAACCGCACACGCCCGGGGCTGTGCCGGCGTTCCGTTCTGCGGCACGACGCGTTGAGCAGCGCGGCCGCGCCTGGTTGCTTCGAGTCCATGAGTGAGAAGAACGACCAGGTGCGCGCCCGCGTGACGCTGGGACACTCGGACATCACCATGCGTCCGATCGGGCTCGGCTGCATGACCATGTCCCAGTCCTACGGCGACGCCGACCGCGGGGACAGCATCGCGACCCTGCGCGAGGCGATCGAGCTCGGCGTGGGCATGTTCGACACCGCGGATGTCTACGGTGCGGCCGATGCCGCCTTCGGCGCGCCGATCAGAGGCTTCGGGCACAACGAGGAGCTGATCGGGGAGGCGATAGCGGGCCGCCGCGACGAGGTGGTCGTTGCCACCAAGTTCGCCGTGCAGATGAGCGCCGAGGGTGCCGTGCGGCTGGTCGGTGATCCCAGCTACGTCGCCCAGGCGTGCGAGGCCAGCCTGCAGCGGCTGCGCACCGACCACATCGACCTGTACTACTGCCACCGACAGGACCCGTCGGTTCCGATCGAGGAGACCGTCGGCGCACTGGGTGAGCTGGTCACGCAGGGCAAGGTGCGCGCGATCGGGCACTGCGAGCTGTCCGTCGACCAGTTGCGCCGCGCGCACGCCACCTTTCCCCTCTCGGCTTTGCAAAGTGAGTACTCGCTGTGGGAGCGATCGGTCGAGAACGATGGGGTGGTTGCGGCCTGCCGGGAGCTCGGCATCACGCTGGTGCCTTTCAGCCCGCTCGGTCGCGCCATGCTGACCGGGCGGATCGAGCGCAACCAGGTCTTCGACGCCACCGACTTCCGCTCGACCCTCCCCCGATTCCGCGGCGAGAACCTGGAACGGAACATCGACCTCGTGGAGGGCCTCCAGAAGTTCAGCGCGGAAAAGGGCGTCACCCCTGGTCAGGTCGCGCTCGCGTGGCTGCTGGCCCAGCCGCTCGACGTCGTCCCGATCCCCGGGACGAAGCGCATTCACTACTTGCGCGAGAACACGGCCTCGACCGGGGTCGCGTTGAGCGCAGACGAGGTCGCGCTGCTGAGCGCGCTGTTCGACCCCGCGCGCGTGCCGGGCGGGCGCTACCCGGACGCCGAGCGCGGCCGCTGAGCCAGCGCCCGTCGCAGTGCGGGCGCTGCGGCCGCACCGGCGTTGCGCACGTGCTCAGCGTAGCGGGCCGCGGCGGGGTCGGCGCTCGCATGGGTGATCGACAATGCGGCGACGACCGCCCCGTCCGGGCCGCGGAGGGGAACGGCCACCGCGCTGACCCCGGTGCGAGCCTCGTCGGCGTCGAACGCGATCCCGCCCGCGCGAACCCTGGCCAGCTGGTCCAAAAGCATCGCGGGGTCGGTCGCAGTGCGCGGGGTGAACGCCCTCAGGGGCGTGGCCCGCAGGGTGCTCTCGGCCTCGCGGTCGTACGCGAGCAGCGCCTTGCCGATCGCGACACCGTGTGCGGCGAAGCGGTTGCCCGGGCAGGGGCGCGTGGGCGCCTGCCGATGTCCGAAGATCTTCGTCAGGTAGACGACCTCGGGCCCGTCCAGCGCGGCGACGTGCACCGTCTGCCCGGTGAGCGCGAAGAGGTCCGCCGTGTATGGGACGAGCGCGTTGCGGACGAGGTCGGGCTGGGGCGCAGGCGCGTCGCGACCTAGCTGGCGCACGACGTTCCCGACGCGGTAGGCGGTGCCGACGCGCTCGACCATCCCGCTGCGTTCGAGCGCGCCCAGCACCCGGAACGTCGTGGACTTGCTCAGCTTCGTGCGTCGGGCCAGCTCACTGACCCCGAGGCCGGCGCGCTCGCCGTCGAGCGCAACGAGCAGGTCGGCTGCCTTGTCGATGACGGCCCGCTCGTCTCGCTCGATGGGGCGGGTCATGCGTTCATGCTAGCCGCCCGCCCGGCGCAACCTGTGTCTCCTGCGCCTCGGAGGCCCACCGTGGCGCAGGCGCCGGCGCCGGGCTCGACGTTCGAGCAGTGGGCGTGGGGTGACCGCGGCGGATTGGAGCCGAAGTTCTATTCGGGGGGTTTCCATCACCGATTCCGACACCTCACAACATCGGAGGATTGCAGTGTTGAGCCTCGACAACGAACTTTCCTACGCATTCGGCGCGATCGCACCCAGTGCCCCAGCGACACAGCCGGTCGTAGGCGACTGGAAAACCCGGCGGGCGCACATCGACGCCCTCCAGGCGGGGTTCGGCGCCGCTGCAACGCACGATGACCGTACAGAGCTGGTTGATTTCACTGCGCCGACCTCGGACGGCCACAACGTCTCGCTGGGCCTGTACAAGCCGCCGAACGTGCCGAACGTGCTTCTCGTCTACGTCCACGGCGGCGGCCTCATCGCCGGAAGCGTCGCCGCCTACGACCATGTCTGCCGACGCTACGCGGCACAGGCTGGGGTAGCGGTGATCGCGGTCGATTACCGCCTGGCACCCGAATCACCATTCCCGGCAGCCGTCGAAGACTGCGTCGCAGCGACCGAGTGGGCGATCGAACACGCTCGGCAGCGCGTTCCCGGGGCCCGCGTCGCGATCATGGGTGACTCTGCCGGCGGTGGCCTTGCAGCCGCAACGGCGCTCGAGTGCCGCGACCGGGAGATCGGGCCCCTGGCTGCCCAGATACTCGTCTGCCCCATGCTCGATGACCGCACCGCACACGCCGCCCCGGATGCCGAGCCGTTCCTGACATGGTCGGTCGCCGACAACATCACCGGCTGGCGGGCCTACCTCGGCGACAAGTACGGCACCGACGACACGCCTGCTTCCGCTTCGATCGCCCGCGCAGAGTGGTACTACGACCTGCCTATGGCCTATCTCGAGGTCGGGCAGCTGGATCTCTTCTGTATGGAGACCGTTACCTACGCTACGCGGCTCATGGAGCACGGCGTGGCGGTGAACCTCTCGGTACGCCGCGGTGCGTTTCACGGCTTCGACCAGATCGCACCCGACTCCCGTTTGGCGCAAAATGCGTTCGCTGATCGAGTCGCCTTCATCCAGAGCTTGTGACGTGGCCGCCCGGCACCGAGGGCGTACCACGCGACTTCGGTCGACACGAGGCAACGCTTCTGGGCCCATTCACGCAAGGAGATACTGTGAAAACAAAGACAGCCCTCATCACCGGCTCGACGAGTGGAATCGGGCAGGCCACCGCACTCAAGCTCGCCCATGACGGGGTCCGTGTCGTGGTTTCCGGCCGCGATGACCAGCGAGGGCTGGAAGTAGTGGAGCAGATCCGCGCCGCGGGCGGAACGGCCCATTTCGTCGGCGCCGACCTACGTGACGCCCGGTCCGCGGCAGAACTTGCGGCCAAAGCCACCGCGGTCGCGGAGTCCGCGGGCGGATCCCTTGACATCCTGGTGAACAACGCCGCGATCGGGGCCGGTGGCCCGACGGCCGGCACCGAGGAGTCGACTTTCGACTCGGTTCTGGCCACGAACCTGAAGGCGCCGTTCTACCTGGTCGCGAACATCGCACCCGCGATGGCTGCACGCGGCGGGGGTGCGATCGTCAATGTGTCCACGCTGGCGGCCCAGCGCGCGCTCCCTGGCCTGGCGGTCTACGGGGCGAGCAAGGCGGCTCTCGACCTGCTGACCAGGAGCTGGGCGGCCGAGTTCGGCGCCGCTGGAGTGCGGGTGAACTCCGTGAGCCCCGGCCCGACCCGCACGCCGGGAGCCGAGGCGGGTCTGGGGGAGATGCTGCAGCAGCTGGCAGAGCAAGCCCCGCTGGGTTTCGTCGCCGACCCCGAAGACATCGCCGCAGCCATCGCGTTCCTCGCCGGCGACGGGGCTCGCTTCGTCACCGGCGCGGTTCTCGACGTGAGCGGTGGCCGCACGGTCGTCTGAAGGGCGCCGACGCTCTGGGTGGGGGCCACCCCGCGGTTGGCCTCACGCATGCACCTCTGACTCTGATTCCGGACGTCCCGCCTGCCCGTCCGGTCACCGAGGTCGGACCGAGCGGCGCCCGAATCAGCAGCGACGTGCCACGTGCACCCGCGGTATGACTGCGGCGGGCGCGGGAAGCCGCCCCGCGGCAGCGCGTGACTCCGCACCAGCCATGTGACGCCGTCGGCGCCGCTCCCGGCCCGGCTCGCCGATCTCAGCTCCGATCGTTCCGCACGCCCGGATCGCGAGCCGCGGGAGGCGCCGGCGTCCGAATGCTGGTCACGAGACGGGTACGGGTCACTGGCTCGTGCCCGAGCACGCGAGAAGGAGATCCAGGTGGCGACGATCACCGGTCCGGATTCCCCGGCGGCCCAGCCGCGAACGCGCTTGCGCGCCTGGCTCCTCGAGGGGCTCGTCGAGCGCCCGGGTCAGCAGATGGGACCGCACGCCCGGCCGAGCCCCGAACACGTTCGCCACCCGTGGTGGAAGGTCATGTGCCTCACCGGGCTGGACTACTTCTCGACGCTGGGCTACCAGCCGGGCATCGCCGCGCTGGCCGCGGGGTTGCTGTCACCGGTGGCGACCGTGGTGCTGGTCCTCGTGACCCTCGCCGGAGCGCTGCCGGTCTACCGGCGGGTCGCGGCGGAGAGCCCGCACGGGGCAGGGTCGGTCGCGATGCTCGAGCGGTTGCTCACGTTCTGGCAGGGCAAGCTGTTCGTCCTGGTGCTGCTCGGCTTCGCTGCCACCGACTTCCTGATCACGGTCACGCTGTCCACGGCGGATGCCACCGAGCACCTCGTGGAGAACCCGCACGTACCGAGCGCGCTGCAGGGACACGAGGTCGTGATCACGCTCGTGCTCATCGCCCTGCTGGGTGCCGTGTTCCTCAAGGGTTTCACCGAGGCGATGGGGGTCGCGGTCGTCCTCGTCGCGGCCTATCTCGCACTCAACGCCGTCGTCGTGGCGGTCGCGATCTGGCACGTGGTCAGCGCGCCCGCCGTCGTCGGGGAGTGGACCGAGGCACTGACGACCCAGCACAGCAACCCGCTGCTCGTGGTGGGCCTGGCGCTGCTCGTGTTCCCGAAGCTCGCTCTGGGCCTGTCCGGGTTCGAGACGGGCGTGGCCGTCATGCCGCACATCCAGGGCGACCCGACCGACACCGAGGAGCGCCCGCTCGGCCGCATCCGTGGCGCCAGGAAGCTGATGACCACCGCGGCCATCATCATGAGCGTCTTCCTGGTCACCAGCAGCATCGTCACCACGCTGCTCATCCCGCACGCCGAGTTCGAGCCGGGCGGTCAGGCCTATGGACGTGCCCTCGCCTATCTCGCCCACGCGTATCTGGGCGACGGATTCGGCACCCTCTACGACCTGTCCACCATCGCCATCCTGTGGTTCGCCGGGGCCTCGGCGATGGCCGGCCTGCTCAACCTCTTCCCCCGCTACCTGCCGCGTTACGGGATGGCTCCGCACTGGGCTCGTGCGGTGCGCCCGATGGTGCTGGTGTTCACCGCCGTGGCCTTCCTCGTCACGTGGCTCTTCGATGCGGACGTGAACGCGCAGGGCGGCGCCTACGCCACCGGTGTGCTGGTCCTGATCACCTCCGCGGCGGTGGCGGTCACCATCGCCGCCCGGCGTGCCCACCAGCGCGGCTGGACGATCGCCTTCGGCGTCATCTCCGCGATCTTCGTCTACACGACGCTGGCCAACGTCATCGAGCGCCCGGACGGCGTCAAGATCGGGGCCTGCTTCATCGCCGCGATCCTGCTCATCTCGATCCTCTCCAGGCTCCTGCGCGCATTCGAGCTGCGCGTCACGGCGGTGAGCCTCGATGAAGTGGCAGCCGGCTTCCTCGACAACGGCACGCACGAGACGCTGCGGCTCATCGCCAACGAGCCGAACAGCCGGGACGTGACCGAGTACGAGGAGAAGCTGGAGGAGATCCAGCAGGACCATGACATCCCGGCGAGCGCCGACGTGCTCTTCGTCGAGATCACGCTGCGGGACCCGTCGGAGTTCGAGACGGAGCTCGACGTCCGCGGCGAGCTCATGCACGGCCGCTACCGCGTGCTCGCCCTCGAGAGCGCCGCGGTCCCGAACGCGCTCGCGGCGCTACTGCTGCACCTGCGAGACCGCACGGGGCGGCGGCCGCACATCTACTTCGAGTGGACCGAGGGAAACCCGATCACGCACTTCGCCCGCTTCCTGATGTTCGGCCAGGGCGAGGTGGCCCCGATCACCCGCGAGGTGCTGCGGGAGGCCGAACCCGACAGGTCACACCGCCCGCACGTCCACGTCGGCTGACGCAGCCTCGGCGCGTCAGTCCAGCGGAGCCTGTCCGTTTCCGCCGGGGCTACCGGCGAACGCGGGCAGGGTCCGCACCAGATCGGGTGGCAGCCCGATGCCGTCCTCGCTCGTGGGGTTGACCGCGAGCCAGATGTCGTCCGACGGCCAGTTCGCGGCGAGTTGCACGATGGGGATGCGAATCGCGGTGCCTACCTCCGCCCCCGCCGACTGCAGCGCGTCCTCCGAGGTGAAGACGGGGACGTAGCGCCTGCCGTCGTGCTCGATGACGGGCAGTGAGATCGCACCCTCTGGCGGCTCTTCGCCGTCGGGCGACGGCGCTTGCGGCAGCAGCCCGATGGTCGTCGCAAGGCCGCGCAGAATTTCTGTGGTATCCGCGGCCCGGCCGGCGGCGGTGTCGTTCGTCGCGGCATCATCCGGGGTCGACGTCATCGTCTCGTCCTTTCCTGGGAAGGCGCTTCACGCCGTGTGCAGATTGGACGTGTACTGGCGGGCCGGCCTCGCGACCCAGAGACGATTGGTGCGGTCACGTACGCAGAAAGCGTACCGCCGACCGATAGCGGGCTCTCCTGCAGGCGGAATGCGCGTTGGCGGGGTTCCTTTACGCCGGACGGCCCAGAGTCCGCGTCGACGGGCTCCCGCCCGACAGCGGCGCGGGAAGCGCCAAGCGGTCGCCAGGGCCTCACGGGACCCGGGCGACCGCTGGGACAACAGGGCTAATGGCTCACACCGCGGCGGCTGTACGCCCCCACGGCGATCGCCACGCCGATCGCCGCCACGACGACCTGCAGAATGATCTGTATCCACGCGATGCCGCCGCTGGCGTTGCTGTAGCCGAATGCCTGGGCGATGAAGCCGCCGATGAAGGCGGCGATGATGCCGATGACGATCGTCAGCCAGATGGGAATCGGCTGACGGCCGGGCACGACGAGGCGTCCGAGGGCGCCGATGATGAGCCCGACAATGATGGCAGAGATGATGCCGGTGATCGCCATTTCCACTCCTGTCGTTGGAACAGTCGGGATACCCGATCCGCTGATTCCTACTCACGTTCGGCGGACGGCGACGACATTTCCAGGGACGAACGGCACAGATGGGCACGAGGCGGACGGCGGTGGGGGCCGAGGTCAGACGGCGCGTGCAGGCGCAGGACCATCGCCTGGCTCCCCATGCGCGTCGGCGCCGGTCCTGCCGCTGCTCTCGCGAGTCGGGCCGGGTGGCGGCGTCACCGGGTTCGGTCGCAGGCCTGCGGGAAGGCACCCGAGGGCTTTCGGGCTCAGCTCCCGAGAAGCTTCGCCTTCGCGGCCGCGAACTCCGCATCGTCGAGCAGCCCGGACGTCTTCATGTCGGCCAGGCGCTGCAGCTGCGACATGAGATCGTCCCCGCCTCGCGCGGGAGCGGGCGCGGGCGGCGCCGCGGGCGTGCTCGCGAGCTCGGCCTGAGCGGAGGCCTGGTCGGCCTGGGTCGTCTGCTGATCCTGTTGGGCCTGTGCCCTGGCGTCGGCCCGGCGGCGCACCCCTCCCGACACCGCCGTGGCGGTGCCGGCGATGACGGCCGTCCTGGCCATGGTCCCCAGCAGCCCGGGGCGACCGATCCGTCCACGCATGATCTCTCCTGAGAGGCAGTCGCCGTCAGGGCTGGTCCGGGACCGTTGCGAGAACCTCGTCGACGACGGCGCCCGGGATCCGGATGTTCGCGGCGAGGACACCCCCCGACGCGACCACGGCCTGGCGCAGCGGCAGGGCCCAGGTGTGCTCGAACACCAGGATCGCGGCGGAGTCGCCAGGGGGCAGGGATGCGGTCAGCTCCGCGATGTCCTCGTCGGAGACCAGGCCCTCGGCATGGTCCAGGATCTCGAGCAGCGGTGCGGCATCGTGCGCTTCATCGAGCTCGGAGAACTCGGTGAAGGAGGCCTTGCCCTTGTCGTCCTTGCGCACCAGCAGGCCGTCGATGACCGTGATGGTGCGCGACTCCACGAGCCTGCGCAGCTCGGGCATCATCCCGCCGGTGAACTTGCTTCCGGGGAACTCGATCACGAGCAGTTCGATGGGGCCCATGCCCGCGAGCCTGCTGTCGGCCCGGCCCGGCCACATCCCTCGCCGCGGGTGACTGCGCCTCATCAGCGGGGGCGGCGTGGCGAGGCAGCACGGCACGCGCTGATCAGCTCGACGAGTCCGGGTAAGGCAGGTCGATGAGCTGGTCGACGAGCCGCCGGTACTGCCCGTCCAGGTAATCCCGGACCTCGTGCAGGTGGCGTCGGTCCAGCTCGAGCGCGTCGCGCAGCGGTTCGGACAGCAGGCGGGCGAACGCGGCGGAGACGGTATCGCGTACCGGCGCGCCGATGTCGACCCCAGGCTTGTACCCGTCTTCGTGATGCCTGGCCGAATAGGGGGCGGTGGCGGTGGACCAGTAGAGCAGCCGGGTGGCCAGCTCGATCAGCTCGGGCACTGGTAGCGGCTGCCCGGCCAGGTAGGCCGCCACCGCGAGGCGCTGGGCCAGACCGCGGACGTGATGCGGCACGCTCAGGTGCTTGTTCAGAGGCCGCTTGCCCCAGTAGTAGGCCAAGCCCCGCTTCAGGTCCCGGTGTGCCGTGCGGCGGTCCTTCCGGGGCAGCCGCATGCCCTTGATGATCGTGTCGAGCTCCTCCTCGGCGGCCGCCGTGATCAGCGACTCCAGCGCGTCCTTGGTGACCGTCGGTTGCGGAGCGCGGGCCAGCGTGGCCAGGTGGTGCTGGTCGAGGTAGTGGGCCGCCAGGCCCGCCCAGTCCGGCCGATCGGCGAACACGGCCACGACACGGCTCCGCTCGGCCTGGTGATCATCGATGAGCCGCCACGCTTCGTCCCAGCCACGCGTGCCCAGCTCGTCGAGCACCCGGGTGGGCACCCAGCCACGAGAGATGTCTCGCTGCATGAAATAGCCGTCTGCCGATGGGCCGGCCGCGCGTTCGGCCAGCTCGGCGATCAGCCGGCGCTGCTCGCCGGTGAAGCCGTCCCAGGCGGCGAACAGCGCCTCGGTGAGCACGTGCAGCACCCCGACCGGGTCAGCGGCGTAGACCACCAGCACCTCCCCCTCGGTGCGAGCAAGTGCGTCCACCTCCCGCCCTGCCGGGTCGGCGATCAGGGCTTCCAGCAGGTGGAACCGCACCGTCGGGACCGGCTGCCCCGTCGGTAGTGGCCCGCCGCGCAGCAGCACGATGGTGTGCTCGACATAGCCGCGCAGCACGGCGTACTGCGGGTCGAACCCCGCCGGTGTGGACACCTCTTTGCTCAGCTGCTCTGCCCACTCGTCACGAGTGGGCTGGTCCAGCTCGACGGCGCCCGCCGACTCCGCGTCCCAGTCGGTCGCCAGCGGTGAACCCAGCGGAACCCGGGCGGCGGCGAACAGGTGCGGGCGCCGTGCCCGGAACGCCACCCATCCCACGCCCTCACCCGCCGGCTCGGCGCCCACGATCGGCGCGTGCTGCTGCCGGTCGGTGGGCACCTCGACGCGAACCAGCCGCTGCGCACCGCCGTAGGGCGTCTCCGGCCGCAACAACACGCTCAGCTCCGGTGACGCAGTGCCGATCAGGGCGTCGGTGGCCAGCTCGCGGACCCGCTGTAGTTCAGTCGAGTCGGTGTGGCGGCCCCAGGTGACGTTGCGGACCGCAAGGTAGATCAGCTCGGTGTCGGTCGGCCACACCCCGACCCGCTCGGTGATCGCCCGCAGATAGCGCAGCTCGACCTCGATCTCCCAGCGGCGCGGGCCGCCCGCATCGCGTTCGGCCCGGCGCAACGCCTGCGACAGCGACCGACGCCGGTCCCCGGTCAGCTCCTTCTCACCCGCGAGCAACTGGTGCAACCCGGCCAGCGCGTTGACGTACTCCGCGCGCAGTTCCGGCTCGGGCAACTCGGGAAGCCGCGCCTCGTCGATGGCAGCGGTGTGGAACTCCGCGGCGTAGCGCAGCGCCAGCTCCTGCCACGCCGGCAGCTCGGCGAACCGCGCGATGATCTCTGCCCGGACCCGCTCGTACCCCCACACCAGCAACACCCGGCCCGACGGGTTGCGCACTGCCAGCTCACGCAGCTCGCTCCGGGCGCGGGCGCTGAGCCACCCGGGCCGGGCCTTCCACGCCTTACCCGGATGATCCGGGCCGTCCACCGTCCGCTCGGCCAGCACCGCGAGCACGTGCGCCTGCGCCGGATCGAACCCGAGGGCGGGGGCCAGCGCCGACTTCAGGACCTCGTGCAGCAGCCCGACCTCATCGCTCGCGAAGACCTCACGCACCCCGTCACGCTCGGCGTGCCCGGCGTCCGCGGCCAACCCGAGGACCGTGTCGGTCACCAGCCCGGGAGCCACATCGGCCAGCCAGTGCAACCGCACCGGCACGACCTCCCGCCACCGCTGCCCGAGCGGCAGCCCACGCAACAACCCGATCGTCGCCTGCACCATCTCCCGCAGCAGCTCGGCCTGTGCCGGCGCCGACGCCGGCGGCGCGGTCGCGCTCAGCCGCCACTCCAACCGGCCTGCCAGCTCGCGGCGGGCGTCGATCGTCATCTCCTCGCCGGTCAGCAGGGCGCCGTGCCACCAGGCCTCCAGCTCGCTGCCGTGCGGCTTGCGCAAGCCCGCGCCGGACCGCGTCAGCGCGTCCGCCCAGCCGAACCACTCCGCGGCGATCGGGGCGGCGTCGGCGTCGTGCGGGGCCCCGGTGTGCTCGGGGTGCTCAGCGAGGTGGAACTCGACCTCGTGGGTCAGCAGTCGCTCCCACCACCGCCGTACGCCGTCGGGGTCCAGCGCGTACCGCGCGGCGATCTGCTCCGCCACGGCACGGGTGATCACCACGACGCCACGCTCGGCCCAGCCGAACGCCACCACACCCGCCACCGGGAACCGCCCGTCCCACACCTGGACCGACACCCCCGGCGGAGCACGAGGCATCGCCGAGGTCAGCTCGTCCAGCGGCGTCATCGTTTCCCCGTCGGAGGTCCGCAACGCAGCGATCACCTGCTCGCGCTGGGAATCGGTCAGCGGATGCTCGGCCACGGCCCCGCCGTGGCCTGCACCGGGAATCCCGGCCAGGAACGCGGCGATGAGTTGAGGGCCGAGGAAGTGGGCAGGGCCGGAGGCGCTGCCGTAGCTCTGGATGCCGGCCACCGCGCCGTCGGGGTCGAGGACCGGGGCGCCGGAGAGCCCGGGAGGCCCGGCCATCGCCAAGGTCAGGTGTACGTCGTTCTCGGTGACCGGACCGCGGTTGAGCATCCACCGACCGCCCGGGTAGCCGGCGGCGGTCAGAGGGGTGCCCGTCGCAACCGGGGTGTCGCGCAGCCGGGCGGCCGGGCGGCCGAGACCGGGCACGGTGAGCACCACCAGATCAACCAGCCCGTCCTGCACCGGGACGCCCGCCTGCAGGGTGTGTGCCAGTGACCGTTGGGCAGGCTCGGCGTGCACACCGAACTCGCTCGCCCGCAGCGTCGCGACTGCGCTGACCGCCAGCCCGTCCACGCGCAACGTGGCCGGGTCCACGTCGAACACGGTGTGCGCCACCGACAACACGGTTTCCGGGGCGATCACCACACCGCTGGCCACCGCGTCCAGCTCCGTGTCGCGGACCTGACCGGTGACACGCACCACCGAGTCGAGCGCCGCGGCGATGCGGTGCTGCGCCGGCTGGGTCGTGGTGGTCATCCCGCTGGGGTAGTAGTTGACCAACTCGCCGTGCGAGGTCACCAGCATCAGCCCGTGCCCGGCCACCTCACCGCGGTAGACCCGCAGGTCACCGATGTCGTGAACAGGGGCGCCGGATGCGTGCCAAGCCGTGGCGATCAGCTCGAACGTCGGGATCTCCCGCCATGCCATCGGCTCCTGGTCGCGGTGCAGCCGCCGCAGGTCGGGCAGGCGCCGCACGGCGTGCCCCAGCGGGTCGAGGCCCGAGTCCCGGCTCGGCCCGACATGCAGCCCCATGATGAACAGCTCGGGGTCGCCACTCGCGGCGGCCCGCGCCAGACCGATCACCGGGCGCCCGTCGCGAAGCGCCGGACGGAAGCCTGCCTCGGCCGGGGCGGCAAGCACCGACCTCCACGGCACCAGCTGCGGGTGGGCGGCGATGGCGACCGTCACGGCAGCCCCGTCCACCCCCAGCCGGTCGACCATCTCGATCAGCCGGCCGCTCCATCGTGGCTGGGTGGCCAGGTACTCCATGATCAACGCGCCCAGCTCACCGGACGGACCCGCCACCGCGCCGGGTTTCCCGACGCCGGGCCGGTAAGGACGGGCCGCCAGCCGCAGCAGCTCCCGCGGCGCGGGCAGCGGCATGGCCTGCACCGCTGCCTCGGGCAGCTCCGGGCTGACGATACGAACCAGCTCACGTTCCGCGATCAACCCACGGTCCGAACGGGACAGCCGGCGAGCGACGGCCAGGGTGGCCGGGTCGACGAACACCGCGCGAACCCCGTCCCGGTCCCGGGTGACGAAATACAGCAGCGCGAGCTCACGGGCACCCGGAGCGCGGATCAGCTGGTCGAATCGGCGCCGCAACCCGGGCAGCACGTACACCCGCACACCGTGCGCAGCCCAGCGACCACGCGGGTCCGCCCGCCGGTAGTCACGATCGCCAGGACCCAACGGCGCACCCGGGCGCTCGTCGTGCAACTCCTGCACCGCCTGCTCAGCCGCCACCAGCTCCCTCTCATCCAGCGCGGTGGGCTCGGCCTCGTGCAACGTCACGGCGATCGCGCCGCTCCGGTCGGTGTCGGGCGCCCGGCTGCCGCCGGCAGGTGGCCCGGTGGCCGGGGGCAGCGCAGGCGACCGGAGGTCGGCAGGGATCGCGTAGCGGACCAGCCGCGTCGAACCGCCGTACTGCCGTTCCGGGCGCACCAGGAGACCCAGCTCAGGCGACGCGGTGCCGATCAGCACCTTGGTGGCCTGCCAGCGGACCCCTGCCAGCTGCAGGGAGTCGGTGTGCCGGCCCCAGGTGACGTTGCGGACCGCCAGGTAGACGAGCTCGGGGTCGGTGGGCCAGACCCCGGCCCGCTCGGTGATGACCCGCAGAGAACGCAGCTCGACCTCGATCTCCCACCGGCTCGGAGCGCCTGCCTCGCGTTCGGCCTTCCGCAGCGCCTGGGACAGCGAGCGACGCTGTCTCCAGGTCAGGCTCTTGTCCCCGGCGACCAACTGCCGCAGCCCGATCAGCGCACTGTCGTACTCCGAGCGCAGGTCGAGCTCGGACAGCTCGGGAAGCCGCGCTTCCTCGATGGCGGCCGCGTGGAACTCCGCGGCGTAGCGCAGCGCCAGCTCGCGCCACTCCGGCAGCTCCGCGAACCGGCTGCTGATCTCGGCACGGACCTGCTCGTACCTCCACACCAGCAACACCCGCGCCGGCGGGTTGCGCACCGCCAGCTCGCTCAGCTCGGCCTGGGCGCGGGCAGTCAGCCAGCCGGGCCGAGCCCTCCACCGCTCACCCCGATGATCCGGGCCGTCCACGAGCCGCTCGGCCAGCACTGCGAGCACGTGCGCCTGTGCCGGCCGGAACCCGGCGGCCGGGGCAAGCGCGGCCTTGACGACCTCGTGCAGCAGCCCGACCTCGTCACGTGCGAAGACCTCACGCACCCCGTCACGCTCGGCGTGCCCGGCGTCGGCGGCCGACCCGAAGATCGTGTCGACCAGCCTCCCGGAAGGCATGTCGGCCAACGAGTGCAGCCGCGTCGGCGCGACCTCGCGCCAGCTCTCACTCATCGGCTCTCCGCGCAACAAGCGCAGGGTCGCCTGCACCATCTCGCGCAGCAGTCCGGCCTGCTCCACAGCCGACGCCGGTGACCGGGTCCGGTGCAACCGCCGCTCCAACCGATCGGCCAGCTCCCGGCGGGCGACCATGGTCATCTCGTCGCCGGTCAACAGCGAACCGGTGAACCACGCGTCGATCTCGCTGCCGTGCGGCTTGCGCAACCCGGCCGACGGACGCCGAGCCGTGACCGGCCGGACGAACCATTCGTCGGCGATCGGGGCGGCGTCCGCGTCGTGCCGCGGCCCGGTGTGTTCGGGGTGCTCACGGAGGTGGAACTCGACCTCGTGGGCCAGCAGCCGCTCCCACCACCGCTGCACGCCCTCCGGGTCCACCGCGTACCGCGCCGCGATCTGCGCGGCCGTCGACCGCGTGATCACCACGACACCGCGCTCGGCCCAGCCGAACGCGACCACACCCGGCGCCGGGAACTCTGCGTCCCGGACCTGAACCGACACTCCTGGCGGAGCACGCGGCATGGCCGAGGTCAGCTCCTCCAGGGGCGTCATCTGGTCGTGGGACGCCCGCAAGGCCTCGACCACCCGCTCCCGCTGGGAATCGGTCAACGGGTGACTCGCCACCGCCCCGCCGCCCTGGCCGGCGGCGGGAACGTCGGCTGCCGCCGTCAGGGGTGCGCCGCACTCCTCGCAGAACCGTGCGCTCGACTCGGCGCGGAGGCCACACTGAGCGCAAGTCGGCGCTGCGCTGGTCGCCGCGAGATCGCGCTGGGCGGTGGTGAGCAGACGCTCGGCGAGGTCGAGCGAGTCGTGTATCCGCGACGGCGGGCCCGGCTGGTGCTCGCCGTGGGCGATCAGTACCCGCAGCGTGGCGAGCTCGCCGGTCAGCCGGGTGTGCAGCTGGTGCAGGTGCTCGGCGCCCGCCGGACGCAGATGACTGACGTCCTCCCACACCATGTGTGCCCGCACCGAACCGGTCGGGTCGTCGGTGATCCGGACGTCGCGAACCAGGAAGGTGGAACCGGGGATGAAGGTCAGCTCGTGGAACCGGGTGCCGGTGATGGCCGCCATCAACGGCCAGGAGTCCCGTCCGGTGCGGGAACGGACCTCGATCGTGACAGGGCTCTCGGAGTAGTAGCTGGTACGCAGCCCCTCGACGGGATCTACCGCACCCGCAGAGAGATCCGGCAGCTCGGTGCTGACGAATCCGCGGTCGACAACCAGCCCGCCCACCGGGTGGGTGCGCGGCAGGTCGGCGATGGCCTCCTGCGACAACCAGATTCCGCGGTAGCCGGAGACGCCCTCCCCCGCGCTCAGCTGGTTGAACCCGGACACCGCGACCCGGATGAACATCTCGTACCGGGCGATCAACCCGGCATCGCCCGAGCGCAGCGCCGCGTTGGGCTCCGCATACAACGCCGACAGATACACCAACACCGCGTGCAGATCCGCGCGGGGAACACGCTCGGCCAACCCACCCAACCGATCGATCGCGCGATGGATCGCCGCATCGGCCAGGGAGGTGACCGGCGGATCGGCCAGATAGCGACGCCGATCGGCATCCGACACCCGAAAGTCCGGGTTGCCGAAGTACTCGCCGTACCGGCCGTCGGCAACGGCCTCGCCCACCGGGAGCGGGTCGACGCCCAGGCTCGCGAGCACCGGATGACCGGCCAGTACCTCCTCCACCGCGCGCAGCAGCGCAGTGGCCAACCGCGCGGCATCCCGGTCGTGGCGCTGCCCGGTGTGCTCATCGCCGTCGATGTGGAACCCGAGCTCGTGACCCAGCAGCTCGGCCCACCAATCGGCGAACGCCGGGTCGGCACCGATCAACCGCTCCACGACACGCGCCACCCGGACCGGAACAACGATCACACCCTCGGGGGCGTGCTCGGCGTCGCGCCGGCCGAACGCGATCAGCGAACCGCCGTCACCCAGGTCGTCCTCGACGATCCGCACCAACGCCGCGCCCCGCGGCGGGCCGCGCGCCAGATGCGGGAACTCCTCGCCGGACAACGGACGCCCACCCCGCAGCGCGACCGGCAACCGCGCGATCACCTCACCGCGCACCCGGCCGTTCATGCCGCCGGCGGCCACCGGGCCGCCGCCGCTCTGCCGGCCGGGAGCGGCACCGATGCCGTAGATCGCGAAGGCGTGGTGCAGCGCCTCGACGATCCGCTCGTTCTGGGCGTCGGTGTTGCCGGCGTTGTAGTGACCGCTGTGGGCCGTGACCCGCTCGACGACGACCCGGCCCCGGTCCAGTGCCAGCCACGCGGTGAAGGCCAGCTGCACATCGTGCCCGGCGGCCGCCACGGCATGGCTGAACTCCGGGTCCTGCCCGCCGGGGTTGGGCAGGGTGGCCGGGATGATCCATATCCTGCCGTCGAGGTCGACCACGCCCTTGACCTCAGGCTGAACCCGGACGATGGCAGCGGCACCGACGCTGTCGAGCGGCGTACGGACGACGTCGTACTCACCGGCCAGCCGCACCTCGACCGGGTAGTTCTCCGGCCGCAGGTTCGGCCGGGGTGTGGTGATCCCGATCAGTCGATCGGCTGCGTGTCCCGGAGCGGGGCCGCTCAGCGGGACCGCGCCCGCTCGGGCAGCGGCGGCGACAGCGGGGTCGTCCGCCCACGCCGCGGCCAGGGCGCGCCACTCCGAACGGTCGGCGAACAGGTCGTTCAGCCGTCGCCGGGTCGCCTCGTCAGCGGGCAGCGTCGCTTGATCGCCGGACACCGCGCGCCGTGCCAGTGCCGCGATCACACGCGCTTGGGCAGGGCTGAAGCCCCACCACGGAGCGAAGACCTCCTCGACCAGCGCCGGGAGCACCTGCACCGGGTCCGAGGCGACGATGTGCAGCGCGTCGCCCACCCACTGGTGACCGCCGCGCGCGCCCTGGTGGACGGCCACCGGGGGAGGACGCGGCCAGGCCGGGTCCCAGTCGCCGCGAAGGATCTTCGCCGCGTCGATCAGCCAGATGTCCATCAGCAGCGCCTGGCGATCGAATCCGTCCGGCAGCTCGGCCAGCACCGCCTCCAGCCGGTCGGCCCACTGTGTCCGTTCGTGCTGCGACAGCTCCGTCGGGGGCGTCGAGGCCTGCACTCCGGCCGGCACACCGAGCGACGCGGACCGCGGAGTGGACGTCGTGCCGACCGCCGGTGGCAGGTTCGGCATCGCGGCGACGGTGAGGTCGTCGAGGCCGCCGGCGAGGCGGGCGGCGTCGGAGAGGTATGTGACGGCCTCGGTGGCGTCCGTGTACGCGGTGGTGTCGAGCTTGGCGGCGAGGTCACCCGCCGTGGGCAGGTAGCGCCAGAGGCCGTCGGTGGCCAGCACGAGCAGGCCCGCGACGCTGGGCCGGAAGGTGGTGACGGTCGGCTCCGGCCGGCGGTCGCCGGCCACCCAGCCGGTCATGGTGCCGCCGCTCGTGATGGGTCCGGGCCGGCTGTCGTCGCTGGTCAGCTGCGCGCCGGACAGCGTGGTGACCTCCGGGAGGTAGTACGCACGGGAGGTGCCGACGTGGATGATCGTGATCGTGCCGTCCGTGCCGTGGTAGGCGGCCACGTACGCCACGGCTCCGTGTCCCGTCTCGGGTGTGAACGCCTCGACCAGCGCCGCTGCGCCGGCGTCGTGGGCGGCACGCAGCGCCTCCTCGGGGCTGCGGCCGGCTCGGTCGGGCCGGACGATCTCGTTGTGGAACGCGATGGCGAACCGGTTGGCGGCGGTCGTCGAGTCGGGGTAGCTGAAGACGCCGTCGACCACCGCTGCGACGCGGTCGCCGTTCGGCAGGGTCACGATCGTGGCCGCGTCCTGGTTGGTGCGGTTGCCCCGGCCGCGGAGGGTGGCCGCGGCCACGCCGATGCCGCCGCGGATCTCGTCCCCGTAGGGGTGCTCGGCGAAGTCGCGATCCGGGATCACCGGCGAGTGGCCCACCGCCGGTTCGGGCTTCTTGCGGAAGAGATCCGGGTGCTCGGTGCGCAGGCGCTTGGCCGCCTTCCGGGCGCTGTCCATCACGGACCAGCCGCCGGCCGTCCGGAAGAGCTTGGTCTCCCAGGCGTAGTCCTCGTCGATCTCGTAGCGCGCCAGCGACAGCCGGGCCTCGTCCAGCACCCTCTCGCGCGCCGGGCCGGGGTGGAGGCCGTTCAGCCTCTTGCGGAACGCGTCGAGCTCCTTGGTGATCTCGCGCAACCAGTGCTCGGCGGCGGGCGGGAGCGGGTCGGCGCCAGGAGCGAGCGCTCGGTGCGCCTCGGCGGCACGCAGCGTCCGGTCGATCTGGTGCGGGTAGGACCCCACGGCGTCGAGCAGGGCGGCGGCGTCCTTGCGGGCCTCGGCGAGCGCGGTGTGGGTCACCACCTGGGTGCCACGCGCAGCGTGCAGCAACGTGATCGCCTCGTTCGGCAGCGATCCGACCCGCTGGTCGGCGAGCAGCCAGCTCGCACGCAGCACGCGGAAGTACAGGCGGTCGGTGGGGTCCGTCGCCCGCAGCAACGCCTGCAGCCGGTGGCGTTGCCTGCCGGGAACCACCGCATGACGCCAGCGCACCTCGAGCACGTCGCCGATGCGGGTGACGAACCGGATGGGGGCGGCGGGGTGGTCGGCCGGGAGCGGCCAGTCGCGCCGACCCGCGGAGTGCCGGAGCAGGTAGATCATCCCGGTCAGGCGCCGCCGCCAGATGCCGGCGTCGTCGATCCAGCCGTCGCGCCAGCGGCGGAAAGCCAGGTCACCGTTGTGCAGGATCTCCCGCAGTGCGCTGTAGGCGTCCTTCTCGGCCTGTGTGAGCGCATCCGGTCCGAGCAGTTCCGCGGTGAGCGGGGCGAGCTCGGCGCCCCCTGGCAGTACCAGCGGGTTGGCACGCACCGCGTGGCGCAGCCGGGGGCCGGCGGCCTTCCACAGCGTGGCCAGCGCCGGATCGGCGCGGTATCCACGCGCCGGATCGCCCTGCAGCGCCTTCAGCTCGGCCAGCGCGGCCAGAGCTTCGTCCCAGCCGGTACCGCCGTACTGCGCGACGAGTCGGGCAGCGGTGACCGGACCACCGCGGCCGGCGATCATCAGCAGTCGCTCCAGCAGGGTCGCGGGCGCCCCGTTCGGGGCGGTGCGGGCCGTGGCGGTGGCCATCGCGTCCGTCCAGCGCCGCTTGTTCCACTTCCGGTGCGTGGTGCTCAGCTCGACCTCGACGCCCACCAGGGCCGCCGAGCGCAGCAGCCGCATGGCGGCGGCCAGCTCGCGCTGTTCGCGCAGCCGCTGCACGGTCGCGCCGGCCTCCCGGGCGGCAAGCGCCCGCTGCTCGGTGTCGGCGGTCTCGGCGGCGCTGCGGCTGCGCTGGTCAGCCAGCTGGGCGACTGCTTCCAGCGGCTCCTTTCTCGGCTTGGACAAGCCCTGCAGCTCGAACTTCAGCGCGCGCAGCGCTGCCCGCGCGCGCCGGAGGTTGCGGTGCTCCGGCTGCTCGTCGTCCAGGTAGTACTGCTTGATCACCTCCAGCAACGCCCGACGTGGCCCGGCGAGGTACTCCGCCCGCAGCCGGCTCCGCTCCGTGACCTCCTGAGCCAGCCGCTCGGTCCAGATCCGGCTCGCCGCCGGCGGCGTGGCCATGCCTGCCTCCGCCAGGAGCGCCTGGCTGAACATGCGCTGGAACGTGACGATCCGGGCGTCGTCGGCACGGCCGTCCCGGCGCAGCTGCCCGGCGACCCGGTCGAGCGCGGCGGGGTCGGCAGCCAGCACCGGTGCCAGCAGCTTGATCGTCTCGACGTGGTGCTCCCGCCGCCGCGCGGCCGCACCCCGTTCCAAGCCGAGGGCCCGGCGGATCTCCGGGGTCTCGGGCAGCGGCTCCCACTCGTCGAGCGGCATGTGGATCTCTGCCGAGATCCGCTCCCACACCCGCTCCGCCAGTTGTTCTGCCAGGTCACGGTCCAGTGCCCCGTTCAGACCGAACCGCTCGAGCAGCGCGTCGAGATCCTTGCGGTAGTCGGCGGCGCGCTTGTGGAGCCGGTTGCGCCACGGCGACCACATCGGGCGGCTCGGGGAACGCAGCTCGCGCGAGCCGCGGTAGCCGTAATATCCGGCGCGGTGCTCGTCGGGGTCCCGGATCAGCTTCCCGATCGCCCAGACGGTCACCGCCGCCACGGCGAAGCGGGTGAGCAGCGCGGTGAGCGAGTCATGGGTGTCCACCCACGTCTTGCTCACCCAGGACAGGTTGATGGCGATCGCGGCCAGCCCCGCGAGCACCGGATCCATGGCCTTGCGGAACAGCAACCGGGTGTCCACCGGGGAGAAGTTCTTGTAGTCGAGCCAGCGGTAGAACAGGCGGCGCTGCCGGTCCCCGCTGCCCGTCGACTCGGCGGAGTTCTTCTGCTCCTGCTTCGCCTTGCGCTTCGCCTTCGGCGCCCTGAAGCGCCCGACCCAGTCGTTGACGTACTCCGCGATCACGGTGGGCGCCGCGTAGACGAGGATCGCCACCGCAACCGCGTTGACCAGGTCGGCCAGCGCCCCCGGCGCCACACCGCCCGCCAACCTGCTGACCACGAACGCCACGGCGGCCGACAGGGCACCAGAGACGACCGACTTGATCACCCTGGTACGGCCAAGGTCCTTCTGCTGCGCGATCGCGCCGGCGATACCCGCCCCGATGGCCATCGCGACCGGGACCAGCCACCACGGCAGGGTGGTCGACGCGAACGCCTTCGTGAGGCCGAGCCCGGCGCTGGCCACGTACGCGAGCACCGCCGAGACGGAGGCCGCACGCCGCGGGCGCGTCTGCATGCCCGAGCTCTGGTTGGCGTACTGCCGCCGCAGCACGTACCGGTAGACCAGGCCGGCCGAGACCAGCGGCACCAGCAGTGCTTTGATCCCGCTCAGTCCTGGCTGCTGCGAGAACACCGGCCACAGCACCGACCAGGCGTGCTCGACCAGGCCCCACACGGTAGGCCCGGCCATCCCTGCGGCCAGCCCGCCCGCCAGCCACACCCCGATCCGCGCACCGTGGGTGCGCAGCCCGCGGGTGAACGCCCGCCACGGCGGTCCTCGGGTCTGCCGTGGCGTCCATACCGCTCGGACGGCTGCGATGAGCCCTGCCGCCGCCACAACCAGCCCGATGGGGCCGGTCACGGCGCCCGCCCCGACAACCCCGAGCTGCACACCGCCCCAGAGGCCCACCCCCGCTCCGATGCCGAGTCCAGCCACTCCGGCCAGTCGCGGCCGTTGCCGCTCGGCCACCGGAACGTCGAGACCGAGCCCGGTCCGAAGCCGGTTCCGGTAGCCGGCCCAGCCCCGGCCCCGCGCGGCCCGGTCCAGCCGGCGATCGGCGCGCGCCTGCGTCACCCCGGCGTCGGCCACGATCCACCCGGCTCTGTCCCGAGCGCCGCCCAGTGCCCGCCCCGCCGCCTGGTGAGCGGCCCGGGCGCCCGCGAGACCCGGGAAGGCCTCGGCGAAGGCAGCCCCAACCGCCGCGACGGCCTGCTCGAAGTGGACGCCTGCGACAGGCTTGCCCGGCGGCGGGCCGACCTGAGTGGCGTCCAGCTCGCGGGCTCGCGCCACCAGCCGCCGCGCGGTCTTCTCCGGCACGCCGAGCGCCTTTCCGAGGCGCTGGAGCAGCTGTGCGTCGGGCAGCTCGGCCTGGTTGACGTCCGCCAGCCACCCGATCCAGCCGAGCTGCTCGGTGGTCAGCTTCCGCTCCGCCGCCCGCTGTTCGCGATGCAGCAACCGTGCGGTGCTGCCGGCCACGGCACGCAGCTGCGCCACCGCACGGACCTGCGAGCGCAGCACCCGCGCAGCCCGCCACCGGTCCACCCCTCGCTGCCCGGCCCTGCGCGTAGCGCCGAGAACGGCAGCTCCGGCGACACCCGCGGCGTGACGGACGGCTCGCCAACCGGCGACGATCCGGGCCCGGACTGCTCTCGCCGCGTCCCGCAGCGTCGGCGGGTGGGCCTGCAGCTCCGTGACCTGTAGGCGATTCAGGCCGGTCGCCCGGCGTACCGGGCCGGCCCGGACACCGGCGTTGCGGGCGGCGACGGCCGCGGCCCTGATCTGCTCGTCGTACCGGATACGGGCGGTGGCCGCCTGCCGGGCCGCCCCGTCCAGCGGAGCGAGCGCCTCGCTCAGCGCGGTGGAGCGCCGCGTCACCGCGTCCCGTGCGGCGCCGAACAGCTGCCCAGGCGACAGGCCGGTGTCGGCCAACACCTGCTCCAGTGCAGGAGGCAGGGAGACCTGTTCGGCGAGTGCCGGGTTCGCCAGCCTCGCGCGCACCCGCACGGCGTTGACGCCCAGGGCGTCGGCCAGCCCGTCGACGATCTCGTCGTCGGTACGGCCCATGCCACGCAGCTGCTCCGCGAGAACCGGCACCCAGCCCAGCCGCTCGCCGAGCTCCTGCTCGTGCCGGCGGACCGCCTCCTGCAGGAGGGCCTCGGCCTGTTCGGCGCGCACCAGCGGTACACGCGCGTCGGCCACCGTCTCGCGCAGTTGCTTGGCGGCCTTGCGCTGACCCGGCCACCAGACCATCCCCGCGGCCAGCACGCCCGGCTCGACGACGCCGTAGCGGACGGCGGCCAGGGACGCCACCAGCCCGCCGGTCAGGAGCACGACCGTCCACATGCGCCGGCCCGGGAAGAACGCGTTCCACCAGGGCGGGCCCCGCGAGCGCGGCTGCGGTCCGGCCTCGCGCGGCCCGGACGCCCGCGACTCGGCGACACCGTTCGAACCGGCAGGCGGGGTCGACCGCCGCTCCGGTCCACCGGCCACCGGGTTCGGGCCGCCGGTACCGGACCCCGGGCCGCCGCCGGACGCCGACGGACCCGAACCGGGCCCTCGGTCGTCGCCCACGATCTCGCGGACGCGCTGAGCGCTCAGGCCGCTGATTGCAGCGATGCGGTCGGGGCGCAGCCCGTCTCCGGCCGCTGCGCGAACCGCCGCCTCCAGCGTCGCCAGCCGCTCGGCCTCCCGCTCGACCAGCGCGCGCCCGGCCTGATCGACCTGCCCGGCCGCGTCACGCAGCCGCGCCTCCACCGTCGCCAGCTCGGCGGCCAGTCGCTCCTGCCGCTCCTGGAACGTCCCAGCCGGCTCGCCGAGCCCGGTCGCACCGGCAGGCGCGGTGGCGTCCGCGGCGAACAGGCGCACCTCCGCCGGGTCGATCCCCAGCATCCGGGCCACAGCCTCGTCCCGCTCCGCGGCCGACCGCGGATCGGCGAGTGCCGACCCGGGACCGTCGTAGAGCCATCGCGCTCCACTCCGCTGCAGCCGTGCCAGCTCGGTGTCGGTCGAGGCCACTCCGGCCCGCGCCACACCGAGCCCGGATCGGGCGTCCGCGACCGGGTCGTCCAGCCCCGACATGACCGAGCGCAAGGTACGAGCGGCCGCCCACCGCCTGCGTGTCGCGGCGATCGTCTCCCGCCGCTCCCGCACGACGTCCGTGATCCGACCGCGCGCATCACGCAGCCCACCCGGCACCTGGGCCGCCCACGCCCTGACCCGGCTCGACTCCCAGCGCGCCGTCAGCGCGGCGTGCCATCCGCGGACCGCGGCACCAACCGCCTGCCACCGCGCACGCGCGAAGTCCGTGACCCGGCCAGGCGCGTCACGCAGCCGCGCCGGCGCCCGCGCAACCCACGCCCCGACCCGGCTGGAGTGCCAGCGACTCGTCAGCGCCGCAGACCGGCCGCGGATGGTGCTCCAGTGTCTCTGCACCGCCCGCACACCGAAGAACGCGGCGACCGCGCCGAGCACGATCAGCCCACCGATGCGCACCGTCGTCCACGGCAGGCCCGGCCCGGGCGGCGCCCGCGGCGTCCCGACTGTGGTCGGGGTCGCGCTGGGCGTCGAAGTCGCACTGGGCGCCGGGCTCGTGCTCGGGGTCGGGGTCGCACTGGGCGCGGGCGTGGGGGTACCGCTCGGCCTGCCGGTGTCACCGGGCTTGCTCACAGCCGATGAGCCGGGGGCGACGAACCGCTCGCCGACGTCGATGTGATCGCGGCCGGCGACAGTGGGGAACCGCGTGCCCTGGGCGTCCGCCAGCGCGTCCGGCCCGATACCCCACCGCGCGGCGATCACCGTGAGGTTCTCGCCCCGCTGCACCGTCCACGTCCCGCTCCAGCCTGCGGGAATCCGCAGCCGCTCACCGGGCTCGATGTCGTCGCGGCTGGCAGCGGTCGGGAAGCGTCCGGCGTTCGCCGCGGCCAGCGCGTCCTCGGACACGCCGAGGCCGGCCGCCAGCCGGGACAGCACGTCACGTCGCTGAACCGTCAGCGTCTGGGGCACGGTCCGCGACGCGACAGAGGTACCGACCGCGGTGGCCGTGTCTGCTGACGCGGCCGCGGCGACACCCGCGACCAGCGGGGCGGCGATGGCCACCACGACCGCGGCGTGGACCGCGGCACGGACCAGACGACTCGTCAGACCGGTGGTGCGCTCAGCGGAGACCGACGCCGTCATGCCTCGGGCCGCGAACAGCACCGCACCCGCCGTCGCACCGGCCATGACGGCCGGCGTCGTGGCACCGGCTCCGGCCAGGGCCGGGACGCCGGTGAACATCGCGGCCGACAGCCCCGCTGCCGCCGCGACCATCCGGGCCGCCGCCGGCGGGCCCCGGATCCTCAGCGCCTGCGGGACGAGATGCAGCACCGCCGCGCTGACCCCCGCCGCCCCGAGCCCCGCGGTCATCACCGCCGCCGTGCCGGACGTGCCGAGGATCGCGACGCCTCCGCCGAGCAGGGTGAGCGCAGTCGCTGCCGCGCCCCACGCGAACACGGCGCGGTTGCGGTTGGCGGTGTCCTCCCAGGCCGCGTTACGCGGCGGCTGCGTGGCCCGCCAGGCGGCCTTCATCGTCGTGGGCAGCCCGGCCAGCAGCTCGGCTCGCGTGGCGCTGCCCCACGGCAGGCCGTGGCGGGCGGCAAAGCGGGCGAGGACCTTGTCGCCCAGCTCGCCGGCCAGCCCCGCCGTCATCATCGTCATGAGGGCTGCGCGGTCGCCCGCAGCGACGAACCGCTGCAGATCCCCGGCCACCGCGGCGGGCGCCCGATGCAGGAGCTGCCGGCCCAGCCGCTCCGCCCACACCGCATCTCGCACCTGCACGAACGTGTAGCCACGCTCGCGGTAGCGCTCCACCTGCGCGAGCTGCCTGCGCCCACCGCGGCTGCTCTCGGCGATCGTCCGGTGCATGTCGCCGTAGCCACGGGCCACGGCCGCGAAGTCCTGCAGGCCCGGCGGCGCGCCGAACGTGGTCAGCCACGGCGCCGTGTCACGTTCGGCGACCAGCTCGGCGCGCTGCCACTCGAGATCCCCACGCCGCGCCTGAAGGGCTGCCCGCTCCTCGCGCATCTGCGCGAGCTCGGCCACCGCCTGCTCGGCCTGGCGCTGCCAACTCACTTCCGGCCGCCTGCCGGGGTCGGCCACGGTCCCCCGACCGGTGGGCATGCCCGCCTTGGCCCGGATCACGGCGGTGTCGCGCTCGAACGTCCGGATCTTCCGGTCCAGGGACTGCTGCAGCCCGCCGAGATCGGCGAGCGCGCCGGAGATCTCGCCGAGCCGCTGCTGGTGACGTGCGGCGTCGGCCGCCGCGTACCACGCCTCGGCCCGCTGGGCGGGCGTGTACGTCGCCCACTCGGCCGCGCTGATCTCGCCAGGCCGGCGAGTCTCGGCGACCGAGAGGTTCCGCCCGAACAACCGGATGTGGGCCCTGCCGTCGACGTCCTGCAGTCGCCGGTCCCACACCGGGACCGGTCCCGTGCTGACGGTCGGGGCGACGGGCGCGGACGGCAGTGGAACGGCTGGTGGCAGCTGCGCGGATCCCGGGTCTCCTGGAGCCGCCGGCCGGTCCGGAGACGACGACTGCCGATCGGCCGCCGGGCGCGCCCCCACACCGTCCGGTCCGAGCTCCGTCGCGGCTCGGGCACCGGCCGCCACGGGACCCGCGCGCGGCACGTCGAGCACCGTGTCGGCGACCGACCGGACGCCGGTCGCACCGTCCGCGGCAGGCGTCGGGCGCGAAGGCCGCTCGAGCACCCCGGCGGTCGGGTTGCCGGTCTCCGTCGTGGTGCGCGGCGCCGGGGCTTCGGTTCGAGCGCGTGCCGGTCCGAGAGGCCCGTCGGGCGCGGATCTGGCAGCGGTTGCGGCTTCGACCGCGACGTGCGGCGATCTCACCTGCGGCACGTGGGCCGCTGCGCCCTGCGTGTGCGGGATCAGCGAGTAACCGACCACGGCGCTCGTCATGACGACCTTGACGAAGAACTCCTTCGCCGCGGCCTTCACGTTGTGCCAGCGCACCTGTCGCACGCCCGCGGTCGGTGCTTCGGGCAGGCGTTCGCCCATCTCCGCAGGCGCCTTGCGCACCGGCGGGTCAACCCCAGCGCGGCCCGCGGCACCGCGCGGCAGGTCCAGGTCGAACAGCCCGGGTGAGTCGAGCGCGGCACGCTCGCCCGCCAGCTGGTGTCGTAGCCCGTCCAGCTGTGTCTCGAGCGCCTCGATGCGTGCTCCGGCCGCGGCCGTTGCACTGCGGTCGCCCAACGCGGCCTGGATCTCCGACAGCCGGGCCTCGACCGCCGCCATGCGCTGCGCACGGCTCACCTCTCGCTGAGGCGAGACCTCGACACGCTGCACGGTGACGCCGGGCGCGACGTCGACCGGCGGTCCGACCTCACGGTGGTGCAGGCCGGGAACGTCGGTCGCGCCCAACCCGCGGGCGTCCGTCGGTTGCCGCAGCCGGTCGAGCTCGGCCTGGAGCCGGACTCGCTCGGCGTTCAGCTGCCGGTTCGTCGCGACGTCCTGTCGGACGGCCTCCCCCTGCTCCGTGCGCGCATCCCGCAGCTGGGACTCCACGTCGGTGACGCGTCGCTGGAGGGCCTCGACGCGGGCGGTGCTCCGCTCGGGGCGCGCCACGATCTCGATCGTGACCCGCGAGCCACCCGGCGTCTCAAGGGTGTATCTGGTCCCCGGAGGGGGCAGGTTCAGCTCGCCCGCGGTGGGGTCCGGCCTGGTCGGATGCCCGTCCCGGGTCGGAACGGGTGACGTCTCCTCCGGCTGCAGGCGGGGGCCGGCGCTCGTGCCCGGCTGCGCTGGGAGCGGATCGGAGCCGCCGCCGGAGCCTTGTGGTCGAGCTCCGCCGGCTCGCTCGCCGGTGGGCACCGCAGGCGACACCGGCTGGCTCTGGTTGGTCCCGGGCCCGCGCGGGGACGGCTCCTGACCGGGCCCCTGGCTCTGGCTCCGCGAGGCTCCGGTGGGGTCGGTGGACCGGTCGACCCCGCGTCGGGAAACAGTGCCGTCGCCGGTCGGCGCAGCGCGGGGCCCGTGGGCAGCGCTCATCTCGCCGGTCGGCGCCGTCCGCGCACCGGCCCGGTAGGTGCCCACCGGCAGCGTCCCGGTGGCACCCCGGTACGAGGCGGCGACGTCATCGGCCAGCGGGGAGAGGTCGGGCAGCGAGTACAGGTCCTCGTTCGCGCGTCCACGGGAGCTGAGCCCGTCGGTCTGGTGGCGAACCAGGTCGGCCAGCGCGTCAGGGGCGAGGCGCCCGTCCCGCAACGCACCCATGACCTGGGCGTCGACGTAGATGCGGCCGCCGCGGCCGAACATCACGCCGTCCGGCGCCCCACCGTTCGCGGTGACGTCGCGGTTGAGACCCTCGACCACGCACACGCCGCGGCAACCCGCACGGGTGATCTCCCGGGTCGACACCCCGCTCAGCTCGGCCAGCTGCGCAGGCGTCAGCTCCGCGATCGGCGTGCTGCGTGCGAGGACCTGGTCGGTGGCGGCCCGTTGTGCGAGGGAGACATCCGCCCCGGACAGGAGGGCCGGCCTGCCGCGACCCATCCCGCCGCGCAGGACCTGCTCGGTGAGGACGACGTCGTGCGCCTTGGCAATCCGGTTCTGCCGGATCCTGTCAGCCATCCCGCGGCCCGCGACAAGGTCGGGCGCGGTCGGCCGCCCGGCCGCGGTCGGCAGATCGATGCCACGGGCAGCGAGCGACGCGTTCTGACGGGCCGCCTCCACGTCCCTGGGGTTCGCGACGCGACCGAACGGCAGGCCGAGTGTGCTGTGGGCGCGCACGGTGCTCAGCAGGCCCGGGATGCGCACGGGATGGGCCGCGGTGACGCGCTCCCTGATGGAGCCGATGTGGACAGTGCGGCCGAAGATCCCGCCCTGCTGGATCACGCTGCCGGCGCGGGCCGAGGTCTCGAGCGCGCTCCCGACGCGTCCGAGCGTGCTCGCCCCGGCCATGTGGTAGATCCCGGCGGCGGGACGGCCGTTCTCGACAGCTGCCACGCCGCGGGCCCGCAGGGCGGCGGAACCGGCGGCCGCAGCCCGTGCAGCCGGTGCGATCGCGCCCTTCGAGACCCCTCCGACAAGAGCCCGTCCCGCCGCGAAGTTCAGCTTGTAGGGGGCGAACGCGATGTTGCCCGTCGCGTTGGCAACCCGGAACGCCCTACTTGCGGCAAGGTCCAGGGTGGGCGCGGCACGTGCAGCCATGCCACGCGCGGAGGTCACTGCACCACGCAGCCCGGTGGTCGCGGCCGTAGTGGCGGCGACAGCGCCTCCGGCCTTGGCCCCCATCGAGACGGCCTTGACGACCACACCGGCCCCGAGGGCGACCAGCGACACGGTGCCGACGTCCTCGAGCGTCGTCGACACCGGGGCGAAGTAGTAGTCGTCCCCGAGCCTGTCCCAGTCACCGCCGTCGTCCAGCCAGCGGTCGTAGAAGTTGACCGCGCTCTGGGCGATCCCGCCGGTGAACGGCCGGTTCTCCGCATACCCGCCGAGACCGTCACCCCACTCATCCGCGGTGACCCAGCTCTTCAGCTCGGTCCCGACCGAGGTGACCAACCCTGGCACCGCGTGCACGACGACCGAGCCGCCGTCACGGCCCAGGTTCTTGAAGAACCCTCCGACGGACTTCTTCGCATCCACATCCAGGACGCCGTACTTGCCGCCCAGTTCCTCCACCCACGCCTCGCCGCACGGCGATGCGTTCGAGCACTGCGTGCTCTCCTCCCGGCCCGGCGCCTTGGAGTGCAGGTTGAGGGTGCCGCCGTCCTCGACCTCGCCCCCGGACCGGGCCGTCTTCGGGGAAGCGAATCCGAAGCACATCCCGCTGTCGGACGAGTGGCAGTCCGAAAGGGTGTCGCGGTTGGAGTCGACGTGCGTGCGGAACTCCCCTGAGCAGCTGCTGGGGCTGTTCGAGTCGCTGCAGAACCCGGACGCCACCGCCTGACCCTGCCGCTCCTGATCTCCACCAGCGGCGAACGCACTCACGCTCAACGAGCAGGTGCCGGCTTTCGCCTGCCCGCAGCTCTTGTCCGACGCGGCGTTGTTCTTGCCCGACTCGTGATCTGCTGATGCCTTCCCCGAGTACGAGCAGCTGACTCCCTCGGCGCCCTCACACGAGGAAATCACGTCGACCTTGTGCTGCTCGGCGTCGACCGTCACGCTCGCCACCGTCGAGCACTCACCGGAGCCGGCCGCACCGTCGGAGCAGGTGGCGCGGGCCGTGCCGCTCAGCCCGCCGTCTTCACCGGGGGCCTCCCGCGTACCGCCTGCCGAGGAGCTGTACCTGCACGCCGCAGCGCCACCGTCCGCACCACTGGCCTCGCACCCGGCGCCGGACGCCACCTGCTCCGGGACGGTCGTCGGGCGCGGCTGGAAACATCCACTCGGGCTGGTGCACTTCGGGGGGTACTTCGTGTACTCGGCCTGGTACTTGGCCACCGACACCGAGGAGCAGCTCCCGCCCCCGCCCGGCTGCACGCAGTCGGACTTGCCGGTCCCGGTCACCTTGCCGTCCGGCGACTGCGCCCACGCCTCGGTGTGGGTCTCCGAACGCGAGCACACCCCGCCGTCCGCAACAGAGCAGTCGGTGAACGCCTCGACCCGCCCGGTCTCGGCGTTGTAGGCCACCGACCCGGTCAGCGAGCACGTCCCACCGGCGCCGGCGCAGTCGGCGACGGCGCGGCCGGTGTGCTTCGCGTCCTCGCCCTGCTGCGTCACCTCGCCCGAGACGTGCGCCTCCTGGGTGCACCCCGCACCCTTCGGGTAGCAGCTGGTCTCCACGTTCACCCGCGCCGGGACGAGAACCTGCTTGCCGTCCTTGCCCTGCTCGTACTTCGCAGGGACGTACTTGAACACGCCGGAGACCGAGCACACACCCGAGGTCTTTGCACAGTCGGCGCGGCCGTTGCCCGACACCTCGCCGGCCGTCGGACCGTTGGGCGTGGCCTGCCCCGGTCCGGACACCTGACCCGTGAAGTGCGACTCGGACTTCGTGCACGTGCTCGCGCCGCCCCCCGCGCAGTCGGCGTAGGCGTCGATCCGCCCTGTCTCCTGGTCGAACGCACCGCCTACGACCGTGGAGCACCAGCCGGTGGTGCCCCCACACTGGGACGTCGCGGTGCCGGTGATCTTCCCGTCGGGAGAGGCGATCTTCGCGTCCGCTCGCGAGGTCTGCGTACACGACCCGCCGCCCTCGGTCTCGCAGCCCGTGCCGATCACCAGCGTCGGCGGGACCGGGTTGCCCTTCGCGTCCGTGCTCGCCGGCTCGTACTTCGCCACTCCCGCGATGCCGCAGGAGCCGACCCCGCCCGAGCAGCGCACCTGGCCCTTCCCGGTCAGCTCCCCGTTCGGCGACGCCGCATCGATGTCGATGTTCGCGTAGCGGCTGCAGGAGCCGCCCTTGGTCGCGCAGTACGACGTCAGCTCGAGCTTGCCCGTCTTCGGGTCGTAGTGCGCCGTCGAACCGGTGCCACAGAAGCCACCCGCCGCGCCCCCGCCGGAACAGTTCCCGCCCGAGTCACCGCTGATCCCCGGTCCCGACGCCGAGGACGCCGACCGCGTCGCATAGTGCGTGGAGCACGCCCCGGTACCCGAACACCCGGCCTGCGCCGTCGCGTGCTCGGCGTCGACCTCCACCGTGGCGTACGAGCCACAGGACCCACCCGAACCGCCGCCCGAGCAGTTCGCCCACGCCTCGCCGTGCTGCCCGCCCACCGTCTTCGACGCCTCGGCGTGGCTCGAGTAGGACACAGAACAGTTCGCCGCGCCCGAACAGCCCGCCGACGCGTTCGCGTAGCCCTTCCCGGCGCGGGCCTGGGCCCACACCGACAGCCCGCCGCCGCCCGGGCCCGAGCCCCCGCCCGAACCGCTCGCCGAGGCGCGCGCCCAGCTGCGATGCGTGCCGTCGTCGTAGGACGCCGAGCCCGACGCACTGGCCGAGTACGAGTAGCGGCAGTTCGCCGCGCCCGAACAGGACGCGCCCGCCGACGCGTACCCCGGACCCGCCGACGCCTGCGCCGACACCGATACCCCGCCGCCGCCCTGGCCCCCACCGCCGGAGCCCGACGCATTGGCGTACGCACGGTTGCTCCCGTACGCGGCCGACGCCGACGCCCGCGCACTGTAGGAATGGCGGCAGTTGGCCGCACCCGAACACGACGCGCCCGCCGACGCGTACCCCGGACCCGCCGACGCCTGCGCCGACACCGCCACCCCACCGGCACCCTTGCCTCCCCCGCCCGAGCCGGACGCACTCGCGCTCGCCCGGTTGCCGCCGTACGCGGCCGACGCGGACGCCCGCGCGCTGTAGGAGTGGCTGCAGCCGACGCCGGCGCTGCCGGTGCAGGACGCCGAGGCCTGCGCGCTGCCGGGCCGCACCGACACCGCAGCGCTGGTCGCGACGTACCCGCCGCCGACCGTCCCCGAGCCCGACCCGGACGCGTGCGCACGGGCACTCGCGCCGCCCGCGGCGCCGGAGGCAGAGCTGCTCGCCCGGTAGCTGTGGGAGCAGTTCGAACCTGCGCTGCCCTGACACGCCGCCGCGGCGATCGCCCCGCCGGCGTCGGTCTGCGCCGAGGCACTGGTGGCGCACCATCCGCTGCCGGCCCCGCCCGAGCCGCCGCAGCGGGCGTTCGCCGCGGCGCGGTTCCCGGCGGTCCGGCTGCTCGCGCTGCTCGTCGAGGAGTAGCTCTGCCGGCAGGTCGAACCGTCGCCGCCCTGGCAGGCGGCGGACGCCTCCGACCCCTCAGCGGTGGCGCCCACCCCGCTGGCGCCCGTGCACCGGCCGCCGGCGCCGGCCGTGCAGTCGGTTCGGGAGGCGGCCTTGTTGGTGCCGCCCGGCGCGGCCGCCCGGGCGCGGCCCTCGGTGTGGGTGCGGCACGCGATACCGATGCAGTCGGCAGAGACGTCGGCGGCGCCGTCGGTGGCGTTCCCGCTGGTGCCGGCCTGGCAGATGCCGGCCGCTGCGCAGGTCGCGTTCGACGATCCGCGCACTGCCGGGCCACCGACGGCCGTGGTCGCGCTCGACGCGCGGGTCGCACAACCGGTCGCGGTGCCGTCGTCACAGGCCGCGGTGATCGAGGTGGACGTCGCGGCGGACCGCTCGCCCGCCTTCGCGCCCGGCGCGGTGGTCGAGGTCTCGGTGGTTGCGAGGATCTGCGCCTGGCACGCGGTGGTGCCGTCGCAGCGGGTCTCGCCGTTGGCGGTGCTGCGGCTCTGCCGGCCGTCCGGCCCGGCGACGGCCGTCGTGGTTCCGGTCGCGAAGCCGGTGCAGCCGGCTTCCGGGCAGACGACCTGCGAAGCGGCCTGACCGGCACCCGAGACGCCCGGGATCGGCTTCGCCTTGTTGCCCGTGCCGGTGGTCCGGCCGGAGTCGCGCTGAGCGGACGCGGTCGCGTCGCTCGCCACCGCACAGCCGCTCTCGCCGGCAGCGCAGCCCGCGGTCGTCTGCGTACGTCCCGGTGTGCCGTCCGTGCCGCCGGTCGTGACCGCAGCACACCCGATACCGGCGCACTGCGCGCTCGCGCCGGACTGCGACAGGGTCGCCGGCGCGTCCGTGACCGGCCGTGCGGCCAGGTCGGCGGCCTCGGTGGCGGCCTGGCGTGCCTCCTTCGCTGCCTGGGCAGCGTCGGTGGCGGCCTTCTTCTGCTCGTCGGTGGCATCCGCTCGGCTCACGACACGCGCGGCGTCGGCGGCTGCCTGTTCCGCCTGCTCGGCCTCGGCGGCCAGCTGCTCGGCGGTGGTGTTCTGCTTCTCCGCGATGATGTCGGCCACGACCTGGCCGGACCCCGCGGAGGAGTCGGTCTGGACATGGCAGCCGCTCTGGTCACTCGTGCAGCTGCCGCTGGAGCTGGTGGTGCCGGTCGCCGGAGGACCGCGCGCCCCGCCGGCCCCGTTCAGCGTGTTCGGGCCGTCGGTACCCGACGCGGACGTCCGCGCGGTGCCTGTGCAGGTGCTCCCGCTGCCGGCGCAGTCCATGGTGGCCGAGGCCATCGTCCAGCTCGACGCGCCCGGCACGGTCGGGCCGCCGGAGTTCGCGCTCGAGCCCGGCGCCACCGGTGCCGGCAGCGTCGCCGGCTGGTCCTGCCCCTCCGGGCCGCCCTGCTGCCGGTCATCCTGCTGCTGGTCTGCAGACCGGCTCGACTCGTCGGACGGGCCGATGCTGCCTTCGCTGACCGTGGCGTTCGCCGTGGAGCGGGCATGCACCAGCGGCGCGATGACGTTCGCGTCCGGGCCGGAGGAAGCGCCCGAGTTCGTCACCGCCTGGCAGACGCCACCGGCGACGCCCTCGCAGGTGCCCTCGCTGTGCGAGCCGCGGGGGTCCGGCGACACCGCCGGATCGGTCGCGGTGGCCTTGCTGGTCACCTTCCCGTCGCAGCCGGTCTCACCCTCACAGGTCAGCGCCGCACCGGCGGCCGACGCCGCGGACGGTCCCGGGGTCAGCCTCGAGGTGTTGACGGGCTTCGGGTCGCCGTTCGCGTCCACCTGCGGTTGGCCGCCGGCCAGCGCCAGCGCGGCACCGGACCCCGTCGAGGCGGTCGACACCGACCGCACGTCGCAGCCGCCCGTGCCGCCGTCACAGGTCGCGCCACCGGTCGAGACGCGCGGCGCGCCGCCGTTGACGGCGCCGTCCCAGGCCTCGGTGCGGGTGTTCACCACACCCGAGCACCCCGCGTCCGCACACTGCAGGCTCGCGCTCGACGACGCAGCGGAGCTCGGGCCACTGGTCGGCTGTCCCGCGACCGGCAGTCCGGTCTCCGGGTCGACCACCACGAAGTCCGGGGCGGAGGACGCGGCCGACGTGGCCTCACCGGCACAGCCGCCGCCCGTGACGGTGCAGTCCGAGGTCGCGCGCGTGCCGCGGGCCTGCGGGGACACCGCCGTGTCACGGGCACTCGTCGAGCTCGTCGCCGTGCCACCGCAGGTGCCGTCCACGCCGTCGCAGCGCACCTGCGCCGAGGCGTGGGAGACGCTCACCGGGCCGGACACCGCGGTCACACCCTCGGCGGCATCGGCCGGGTCGCGGTCGGCGACCGTCGTGTCGGCAGCAGCGGAGCAGTTCCCGCCCGCGCCGTGCACCGTGCAGCTCGTGGTGGCCGTGCTGTCCCGTACGCCGACCACGTCGCCCGCGGCGGCTCCGGTCGTCTTGCTGGTGGCGGCACCGCGGCACTCGGCGACGGCGCAGTCGGCCTGCGCCCCGGCCGTGCTGGACGCCGCCAGCTCCCGCTCGGGCGCGCCGTCCGCGGCGGCCCGCGAGCCGTCGGTGCGGGCGGCGGTGTCGGTGACCTCGGAGGCCGACTCGGCACCACAGGTGCCGGCCGTGGTCTCGCACGCCGAGGAGCCGCTCGTGGTCCGCACTGCCTGCTTGGCGCCGGCAGCCGCCGCGCCGGTGACCTCGCCGTTGGTCATCGTGGCGGCCTTGCCCGTGCAAGCCGGGGCGTCGCCGCAGTCGACGTTCGCACTCGCCGTGCTGCTGGCGAAGCCGTTGCCGTCGGTCGTGACGGTCGGCGCGGCATCGTCGAAAGAGGCCGACCGGACGTCGCCCTGCTCGTCGGTGGTGCTGCCGACCCGGGTGCCGCTGTCGGCACGGCAGTCGCCGCCTGCCGCCTCACAGGTGGCCGCGCCGTTGCTCGCGCGCTCGGCGCCGGCCGTCAGGCCCTTCGCGGTGCCAGTGGTGGTGGCCCGCCCGTTCCCTGTGCAGCCGGCGCCATCGCAGTCGACCTCGACGGCCGCCGTGCTCGAGCCACCGGCATCCCGGTTTCCGGCGGTGTCGCCGCGGCCCGAGCCGGACTCCGTCGAGCAACCCCCGCCAGTCACGGTGCAGTTCGCGGTGCCGGTGGTGGTCGCCTCCGGCGCGGCCGGCTTGGTCGCAGCCGTCGTGGCCGGCTTGGTCGCAGCCGTCGTGGCCGGCTTGGTCGCGGCCGTCGCGGTGCCGGTCACGGCGCGCTCGGTGTCGGCCCGGTCGGTCGCACTGGTGGTGGAGGTCGCGCGGCCGGTGCAGCCGGTCGCCCCGTCGGCGCACCGGGTGTCGGAGCGCGCCTGTGCACCTTCGTCCGACCGGCGGTCGCCGACGTCCACGGAGCTGGACGTCCCGCAGCCCGCGGCAGCCGCCTCACAGTGCGCGGTGCTGCTCGCCCGGCGAGTGTCCTCGCCCTTCACCGTGTTGTCCTGTGCCGCCGTGTTGTCCTGTGCCTCCACTGTGGAGGCGAGCCGGACGTCCGCCCGGTCGGTCGCCGCGCCGGAGCTGGAGGTGTCACACGCCCCGGCGCCGGTCGCGCACCCTGCCTCGGCCCCGCCGGAGTCGGCGTAGGTGTTCGTGTCGCACCGACCGGTGCACGAGGCCGCCGCCGCGGTCTTCTCCCGTTTCACCGTCGCCGGCGCGTCCGCGTCCTCTTGGGACGGGCCGCTGCTCTCGCTCTGGCAGGCCCCGCCGCCGGTCCTGCAGGCGGTCGAAGACCCCTCCGGCGTCGCGCGGCTGCTCTGCCCGCACTCGGACACGTCACCCGTGCACCGCGCGGAGGCGGTGTTGACAGTGCCGTCCTCGGCACGGCTCGACGTGCTGCTGCCGCAGCCCTGGTCGGCGCCGGAGAGGGTGCAGGAGGCTGAGCCCTTGGACTCGCCCGACGAGGTCGTCACCCCACAGCCGGACGACACCCCGGCCAACGCCACACACCGATCGGAGTCCTTGGCACCGTCGGCGCTCTTACTCACCGAGCCGCACTCGACGAACGCCCCGCTCGACCCGCACCCCGCCGCCGAACCCTCACCACGAACACGGCTCGGCACCGAATCCGACACATCGTTATCGGTCGCGGCCATCAACTCGTCGGTGGCCTCGTACACCTCATCGCGCTGCGCCTCGTACTTCGCGACGTTCTGCGCATGGGCCTTCTTCGTCACCGTCCCCGCGGCGACCTTCTTCTCCTCCGCCGCCAACTGCTTCTCCGAAGCGGTCAGCGCACGATGCCCATCAACAACCTCATCAACCAGCTCAACCCGATCCGGCGACAGCTCCGCGCGATCCGCAGCGACCTGCTTCACCAGATCCTGATGCTTCTTCTCATCCTTCGCGTACGCGGCCTTGGTCACCTCACCCGAAGCAACCTTCTTCTTTTCCGCCGCCAACGCCGCCTTGCTCTGATCCACCTTGATCCGGCCCTCGAGCACCTGCTCGGTCTGCTCGGCCGAATCGTCGTAATCCTGCCGCTCGCCAAACCGGCCCGCCGAATACCGGTCGTCAGCCTCATCCGAAGGCGGAGCACGCGACCCCACCGCCGACGACACACCCGCCCGCAACAACGCCGCCTCGGTACAACCCCGGGCACTCCCCGCCGCACACCCCACCGGCGACGACTCCGTACCCCGCACCACACCCGCGGCCTTCCCCGCCGCAGCCGTCTTCCCCGCCGCAACCGTCTTCCCCGCCGCAACCGTCTTCGCCACCGCCTTCTTGGCCGCCGTGGCTGTCTTCCCTGCCGCGGCGGTCTTCGCCGCCACGGTCTTGACCGCCGCCGCCTTCCCCGCTTCCGCCGCCTTCCCCGCCGCCGCGGACTTCGCCGCCACGGTCTTAGCCGCAGCCGTCTTCGCCGCCGCCGCCGTCTTCCCCGCCACGGTCTTGACCGCCGCCGCCTTCCCCGCTGCCGCCGCCTTCCCCGCCGCCGCCGTCTTCGCCGCCACGGTCTTAGCCGCAGCCGTCTTCGCCGACGCCGCCGTCTTCCCCGCCGCCGCAGTCTTCGCCGCCGCCGCCGTCTTCCCCGCCGCCGCAGTCTTCGCCGCCGCCGCCGTCTTCGCCGCCACGGTCTTAGCCGCAGCCGTCTTCGCCGCCGCCGCCGTCTTCCTCGCCGCCGCGGTCTTCGCCGCCACGGTCTTGGCCGCCGCCGTCTTTGCCGCCACTGCCGTCTTGGCCGCGGCCGCTGTCTTGCCTGCCGCCTCCGTCTCGTCCGAGGCGACCGTCTTCTCCACCGCCGGCTTACCCGAGGCGACCGGCTTGCCCGTCGCGACCGGCTTCGCCCCCGCCCGAGGCGCCGCAGCACCGGCCGCGACACGATCCGCCGCCGCACCCGTGACGGCCTGGACACTCGTCCCCGCGGCACCGGAACGGGCCAGCTCTGCGGCTGTTCCCTTCACGGCCTTGGCCGCGGCCGGGCCATCGACCGCCTTACCCCCCGCCGCAGCCCCGACACGCTTCGCCACACCCTCGAGGTCCTCCCGCGCGGTGGCCGATGCCTTGTCACCCGGCTTCACAGAAGCCTTTCCACCCTGCGCAGCCGAGGCCGTACCCGCCCTCTTCTCGACGGTCTTCGTCTTTACCGCCTTCTTCGGCGTCGCCTTACCCGCCGCCGCGATCGTCGACGCTGCCTGCTCGGGCGTTGCCTTCTTCGCTACCGCAGCGGCGTTCTCGACCCGCAGATTCGTCGCCCGGGGAGCATCGCTCGAACCCGAGGCACCAACCTGCCCGCCAGAATTCTGCTCCGACTCAGAGTTCGACTTCTGGGCGGGCTTCGTGTCCGACTTCGACTTCGGGGCCGGCTTCGAGTCCGACTTCGACTTCGGGGCGGTCTTGGGGGCCGACTTCGACTTGGGAGCCGCCTTCGGCTCCACCTTCTCGCCGCCGGACTTCTTCTCCGACTTCGACTCCGCCTTCGGCGCCGACTTCGACTTCGGAGCCGCCTTCGAATCCGACTCGGGGGTTGCCTTCGCCTTCGGGGCCGGCTTCGCCTTGGGAGCCGGCTTCTCGCTGCCAGATTCCTTCTCGGACTTCGAATCCACCTTCGAGGCCGACTTCGAGTCCGACTTCGACTTGGGAGCAGGTTTCGAGTCGGGCTTAGGCTCTGCCTTCGCCTTCGGAGCCGACTTCGAATCGACCTTCTTGGTACTGGACTTCTCCGACGCCGACCCGGACTTCGCGCTCGACGACTTCGCACTCGACGACTTTGAACCAGATTGCTTCTCGGGCTTGCTCTCCGACTTCCCCGTCGACTTCCCGGAACCAGAAGAACCTGAAGAACCCGAACCACTACCACCCGCAGATTTGCTTTGACCTCCCTTCGACACAACCTGCTGAGCAGCCACCGGAACCACCACCGCCGCAGACGCAGGCGACGCCGTCAAGAACGCCGCCCCCACCCACAACACCACCACCGCACCGGCCAGACCCACCAGCCAACGCAGCACCCACAACAACCGCTCCACCGGCGAGAGCCGCAACCGCACAGGCGCAGCAGTACGCACAGCGAGGCCCATGGCCCCACCATCGCGCACCGACACCACACCCATGACCAACGACTCCTGACGTCACCGACGGACAGCCACACAGACACCCGCACCAGCAGGCACATGGCCGAGAAAAGGGAAGACACACAGAAAACCCACACCGAGGGGACCGCACGTCGCGCCCGAGGCAGCGACCCGCGAACAACCCCTCACCACCACTCCTACGCTGGGTCCGGCCCGTCGCGAGACGTCAGCAACCGGCAGGAACCCCGTGAAGTGATCGGCAAGGACGATGTCGCCTCGAGGTGAACAACAGGGGGCCGTTCGGCTGCCATCACGGTGACACGACGATGGCCATCCGGTGCCGGATCCCACCGGCCACCTACCCGACCAACCCATCGTCGGCGCAACGTGGATGACCACACGGCACCCCAGCCGCCAGCGCGGCCACGCTGAGCGAGCCATCCGCGGCGTGCAGCTGTGTGATGGGCCAGAAGCCAGACGAGTACGAGCCGTGGCGAGCAGATGCCTGAGGATTCGCCCTGCATCGGAAACACAAAGGGTTTCGGAGATTCGGCTTGCGCGCCGGTCGAGCTCTTCACTCAGCGAGCGGGACGACGAATGCGCCGACGACCGCCGGCCGCGGACCACGACCGTTCGAACAACGACTCGACGGCAGCCGCGAAATATCCCTCTCCGAGGCCGGCCAGTCCCGCGCCGATGCGAACCAGACACCGGATCGCGACGGGATGACCCGACTCGATGTCGCCCGAGCACTCGATCATCTCACGGAGATCTACGCCGGGGGCAACGCGCAGTCATCTCCGATAGGAAACCGACGCTGAACGCTCGGCTGCCCTCCTCGCCGGCCCAGACGTAACCCAGTGCGCCCGCCATGAACTACCCGACGGGCCCGCCCGTCCTGAATCCGTAGTTCACCCGCCTGTCGCCGAAGCGCCAGTCGCGCCCAGCCCTCGTCGCTCATCCGCTCCGTGTCTCGGGAGCCGGCGTGGCCCATTCGACGAACGTGGCGGTCTCGATCTCGGTGATCTGGACGTGGTCGTCGTCGTTGTGCCCAAGATCGTGCAGCGTGAGATATTCGGACGGCTCCCAGCGGAGATCGCTGGTGAAGGCCTCGTCGTGCGTCAGGCCGTCGTCGATCCGCCGCCGGACGATACCGGCCGGGTCGTCGCGCGAATGGCCGTTTCCGACCTTCGCGTAGTAGGTGATCTCGCCTTCGGCGTCCAGTGCGTCGAGGGTCGTGGGACGGAGCGTGAGGAATGGGGTGGCGGAAGCGTTGCTCTCCACGTCTCCCAGCCGGATCATCACGCCGTTGAGATCGACGAACTCCTCGATGTAAACCCGCCGCCTCGTTCGTACAGGATGATCAGCGGTTCGTAGGGGTCCGGCGGATCGTCCTCGCCACGGGCTGGGAGCGCCGCCCATCGCACAGCCTCCCGGCACGTTCTCGCGACCGAGGAAGGACCGACCTGCTCGACGAACCGGTCGAGTTCGGCGGCCACTTCGTCGGGCGTCCGCAGCGTAGGGTCGACGTGCTCTGCGATGTCGAAGAACGGCCATGCGGCCTCCACGCCACAGCGCCGCGCCCAGAGCGCCGCCCGGCGGAGGTACTCCCGCATCAGAAGCCCGCGCGAGTTCGCGTGGTCGATGGCCAGATCCACATCGGACCAGTCGACGGCACGCAGCCGGTCGAGCACCACACGCGAGGGAGAGGTCACCTGAGGCCCAGCCGTCGAGTCACTGCCGCGGACCCCGTACGGCCCGGATCCGGACGTGGCCGAGCCTATCCGGCGACGACTGCAGGCTCCGTGCGGTCGGCGGCCACGGCCACGATCGGCCGGCGTCAGCCAGGACGTCGAACCACCATGACCGCCTGAGGCTGCGGCCGATGGAACGACTCGATCTCCGCCAATTCATCGTCCATGCAGTCCATGACGATTTGAGCTCCGTATTGCGCTTGACCGGATCGAACGTGCACAACACGGCCGTCACACCACGGCGACGAGCGGCTCCCGCCAGACATCAATTCCCGACCCGTCGCCGCCGTCCGCGCCCTCCAAGTAGCTGTAGTTCAGCGGATAGACGTACTCAGGCACCTCCGGGTGGGCAGATCCATGCGGACGGTCAACGACCATGACAGATTCTGCGATCAGGGCGGCCAGGTGCTGCCAGAGCGAAAGCCCGGCCCAGCGGTCGATGTCTGTTGCCCGCAGCATCCGCAACTCCCAGTCGCGATACCCGGTCGAAACCCGCAAGGTCAGCTGAGCCGGGCCAGATAGTCGTCCTCAGCGGCGTAGTCGAAACGACCGCGGAAGGAAGCCATATCCAGCCCAGGCGGCAGTTGGGCACCACCGTCAAAGCGGCACCCGTTGACCAACCAGTGCACCGAGTCGGCGACGGTGGTCGCGTAGTCCCCGACCGGCTGATAGCCCAACGCGTATGCGGCGCCCATGTCCAGGACGATCGGCGGCACTGTGTGCCAGGGGTGCTCGCCGAGGCCACGTGGCGCGGCCTCGTCGAGCAACACCTCTCGCCACTCGTGGCCGACCATGGCGGCGACCGCGCGGGAGATGGCGAGCCCGTCGGGTGCGTCCGGGTCCGCGGCGTTGAGGATCCGTCGCCCGGGTCGCTCGGCCACTACCTGCACGAGCGCCGCGAGGTTCGTCGCCGCCGAGGTGTGGTCCGTACCGGCGCCACCGGCTGTCAGCAACACGACGGGCCGCCGGTCCAGGGCGCGCTTGACGAAGTACCACTCGCGCGGCATGAGGTTCCCCTCGCCGTGGATCTTCGACGGCCGCAGCACGGTGACCGGCAACCCACTGTCGAGCAGCACGTGCTCAGCGGCGACCTTGTTCGCGCCGTATCCCTCGCGGGAGTTGTAGTCCATGGTGCCCGGCGCCATGGTGGGCTGCTGCTCGGTCACGGGCCCGGCGAACCGGGGCGGGATGTCCGAATTGGTGTGACGGCCGGCGTCGTCGACGTACACGGCCTTGGTGGAGATCATCGCCGTCGAGGTCGCCTGCCGCGCCAGAGGCAGGAGCAGCTCGGCCTGCGCGGCGGTGTAGCAGATGCAGTCCACGAGAAGGTCCGCTCCGTCGCCTGCCGCCGCCGCGAGCGCTTCGGCGTCGTCACGGTCGGCCGCGACGAAACGCGCGCCCGCCGCGGCGACGTCGGATGGGAGGTGGGCCGGATCGCGACCTGTGACGCTGACCGTCCACCCGCCGGCGAGCAACCGTCGCGCCACCGCCCGACCCACCAAGCCGGTCCCCCCGATGATCAGAGCTTCCGGCACCCGATCAACCTATCCAGCCGGCTGACGGCCCACGCCTCTCGTCATCCGAACTGGCCGGGCTGGTAATCGCCTGCGGGCTGCTGGACGATGACGTTCAGCCGGTTGAAGGCGTTGATGAGGGCGATGATGGACACCAGAGCGCCAAGCTGGTCCTCGTCGTAGTACTTGGCGGCATTCGCCCATGCCTCGTCCGTGACACCGCCCGCCGCGTCGGCAATGCGGGTGCCCTGCTCCGCCAGCTCGAGGGCAGCGCGCTCGGCGTCGGTGAACACCGTGGCCTCTCGCCAGGCCGCGACCAGGTTGAGGCGCACCGACGTCTCCCCGGCCTGTGCCGCATCCTTGGTGTGCATGTCGGTGCAGAAGCCGCAGCCGTTGATCTGGCTGGCACGGATCTTCACCAGTTCCTGCGTGGCGGCCGGCAGCCCCGAGCTCTCGATCGCCTTGCTTGCTGAGGTGACGTGCCTCAGGACCTTTGCTGCGACCGGGTTGCCGAAGAGGTTCAACCGAGCGTCCATGGTGCACTCCTACGCCGTTGCTGCTGGTTACACCTCCATGACAGGGCAGCCCGGCGAGTTGTGACAGGAGCCGCCGTGACGTGCGTCTCCCCCCGTCGCAGCTGTCAGATGCTGCGCAACACCGAGACGATGACGCCCAGCACAACGGACTCGTCACCGTCGATCACGTCGTAAGCCGGGTTGCGCGGCTCGAGGTAGACGTGTCCGTTGCGTCGGCGGTACACCTTCACCGTGGCCTCGCCATCGATCATTGCGGCGACGATCTGGCCCGAATGGGCCTCGGCCTGCTGACGCACCACAACGGTATCGCCGTCGCAGATCGCAGCGTCGATCATCGAGTCACCGCGGACACGCAGAGCGAAGACATTGCCGCGACCGGCGAGAGCGCGCGGCAGCGTCAGATAGTCATCGACGTGCTCCTCGGCCACGATGGGAGTGCCCGCCGCGATATCGCCGACCACGGGCACCGGCACGGAGTCGTCGCGGGTGCTCCGCTCCTCGGGCTCCTGCAGGAAGATGCGCACGTCGATCGGTCGGCACAGCGCGGCACCACGCCGGAGGAACCCCTTTTCTTCCAGGCTGGCCACGTGCTTCGACACTGACGACGATGACCGCAGCCCGACGGCATCGCCGATCTCGCGCGTGCTCGGCGGGTACCCGTACCGAACCACCCAGTCCCGGATCGCGACCAGGATCCGCTGCTGGCGCGGCGGCAGCGTCGAGGTGTCCAGGTGCTCGAAAGCATCAAGATCATCGGAGACGGGCACCTGCGGATAGTAGAGGCGGGCACTCGGAGCGTCGGACACCAGGCGCGACGCGGGCTCCGCGGTCAGATCCGCCGCTGACTGCGAGCCGCATTCACAGGCAGCCCATGATCGTCAGTAGTTGTCCCTCCGGTGGTCGAATTGCCGGCTCCATCGAATGACTCCGCTACGGGCGGGCAAGATCGGGAGCGCACAGTTCTCGCGGATGTGTGCGTAGAGCTGATCGCGTGGCGTTCGCCGCCTACACGACTCCTTGACATGGGACGGTCCTTGATGCGTGTTCGTGGATTCCTGGCTACGACGGTCGTGGTGGGCGGCGTACTCGTGGGTGCCCCCGCGACCGCATTCGCACAAACTCTCGTGCCGTGCAACGGGCCCGCGCTGCAAAGCGCGGTCGCCGCCGCGAACACTGCCGGTGGGGGCACGCTGAACCTCACCGCCGGCTGCACCTACACGCTCACCGCACCGGACGACGGCGAGAACGGCCTGGCGGTCATCACCACGCCGGTCCGGATCAACGGCAACCGCGCCACGATCACCCGTTCGTCGGCCACGAACTTCCGGTTCTTCCAGGTCGAGGGATCGGGCAACCTCACCCTGGACACCCTGACGCTGAGCAACGGCCGCGCCCGCGAGGGTGGTGCGATCCGCATCTCGGACTCCGGTCGGCTGACCCTCTCTACCAGCACTCTCACCGGCAACACCGCCCGCCTCGAGGGCGGTGGCGGGATCATCATCACCTCGAGTGCGGCGACGGCGATGATCAGCAGCAGCACCCTCCACAACAACACTGCCAGCGATAGTGGCGGCGGCGGTCTCTCCAACGTCGGCGGCACAGCCACCTTCATCGGCAGCGCCGTGACCGGCAATCAGGCGCTCGTCGGTGGTGGAATCAGCAACTCCCGAGGCTCCGTCACCCTGAACAGCACCCGCATCGAGGCCAACGACGCAACGTCCGATTCCGGGACCGCGTTCGGCGGGGGCGTGGTGAACGAGGACGGCACCATGACGTTGACCGGCAGCCATGTACTGAACAACTCCGCAGGCGGCGTGGACGCTGCGCTCGGCGGCGGCGTGTGGAGCGCCGGATTCTTCGCGAGGCTGAACATCAGCAACAGCGTCATATTGGGTAATTCCGCGACCGGTGGGGACTCTTTTGGGGGCGGTATCTACTCGGATGGCACCACCACCCTGAACGGCGCCGTGGTGCTCTCGAACAGAGTAGTGGGCAGCGACCTCGCCGACGCCGGTGGCATCTACCGGCTCGATGGCACGGTCACGCTCACCGGCACCGCCGTGGTCAACAACCAGCCCACCAACTGTGGCGACCCCAGCACGGTTCCCGGCTGTTCCTGATCTGAGGATCAGTAGGTCGCACCCACCCCGCGCGCTCGTCTGTCGGTTGCATCGCCATGGACGGCGGCGCATCGTGCTCAGCCGCGGATCGCCTCGATCGCGCTGAGCACAGCGAGGACGACAAGGACGGCTGCCGCCACCCTGGTCACCCAGCGCACCGGCACCACCCGCTGCAGGCGGCTACCGCCGAATACCGCGAGCGCGGATACCGCCCACAACGCGAGGAGGGCGCCGATCCCGACGGCGAGCGGGTCGTCGTACCGCGCGGCGAGCGTGGCGATGATGATGTGCGACGGGTCGCCCAGTTCCGAGAGAAGGGTGACCCCGAAGCTGGTGGCCACCACGCGCCAGCGCGTCCCCGGCCCGTCCCCGGGGATCGCGGCATCGTCGTCGTCATCGTCGTCCTCACGGAGCAGCAGCACCGCGCCGACGAGGAAGGTCACGGCGACCGTGGCTTCGAGGATCTGCTCGGGCAGCAGCGCAACGAGACTCCCGGCTGCGACCGCGATCCCCACCTGCACGACAAAGGCCGCGCCGACGCCCAGCATCACCAGTCGTGCCGGGTATCGGCTCGCGAGGACGAGCGTGACCAGACCGCTGGTGTCGGCCAGCTCGGCGAGGGCGACGATGCCGAAGGTGATGGCGATCACGAGCACGGGTATCAGCTACTCCATGCTCGCGGGGACCACAACCGGGCTCGCCGCCGTGGCCCAGCCGGGAACCGGTGGTGACACGCCTCCCCCGTGCACGTTCGCCACCGACTAACCGTCGTTGTCGGCCGGCGGGGCGACGGGGATGGCCGGGGCCGGTGCGTCGTCGTCCGGTGCACCCGGAACCGCCGGTGCCTCGATACCCGGCTGCTGCGCGTCGTCGTCGGCACCCGGGGCGTCGTCGACGGGAACCAGCCCGAACACCGAGAAGCTGACGACCCAATAGGCGATGTAGCCCGCCAGCAGCACCACGCCGTGCCAGCGCCGGAGGTGCCCGGTGAACAGTGCGTACGCCGCGAACCCGTTGATCACCACGAGGGCGGGCAGGTGCCAGGTGAAGATGTCCGAGGTGATCACGAGCGCGCCGCCGGCCAGGGCGATGATGCCCACCTTCGCGGTCACCGAGAACACAACGCTGCCGATGACGTTGCCGACACCGATCGCGGGCGCGCCTCGCCGGGCCGGCTCCGCGGTCAGGAAGATGTCCTCCAGGGAGAGCACAAGCGTCGCGATAGTCGCGCCGAAGACAGTGCCGCTGATCGCGAAGTTCTCGAGGATGCCCTCGGTGCCCTCGGTCATGGCCCAGGCGCCGACGACGAGGCCGATCAGTGCGAGGAGCGCCAGCAGGAGCAGAAGCCACCCGGGCCGGTTGTTCGCCTTCGCCTCGCCGACCTGTCCGGTCTCGTAGAGGTCCCCGGCGCCATGGCCCCCGGTACCACCGCCACCCCCGGCCTTCCCGGCGGCGGCACCGACGAGTTCGCGGCTCGGTGCCGCTTCGATCACATCCGCGCTCCGGAACGTGGGCACCGCCCGCTGGCGCTCGCGGTAGGCGATGTAGGCGACGAACACCACGAACAGCAGGATCAGAACGATCGCCGTGGCGGTTCCCAGGCCTCCAAGTAGTGCGGGCCAGATCAGGATCAGCGGGGCGATCGCGAACAACGCGATGTAGTCCTTCGGGATCTCCACCCGGCTGGGTGCGACGATGGCCGCGATCGCGAGCACCAGGCCCGTCATCGAGATGACGGTTCCGAAGACGACGCCGAGCGCGACGTCTTCGAGGCCCTCCAGGTTGAGCACCACACCGAAGGCGAGGTCGTCGAACTCGATCCCGGTGAACAGGATGGCGAGCAGGAAGAGCGAGATCGCCAGGCCGCGCGCAGCGCCGACCAGGTAGGTGATCAGCTTCTCGGCACTGTAGATCAGCAGCGCCGCGCCAGCGGCGAAGATGAGGATGGACGTCATCCGGTTGCTCCCCCTTGAGCGAACGGACAGGCCGGTCCCCCGGGCTCCGGCCTGTGACGGTCAGTTGTCGATCGTCTCGTCACCGGGAGTAAGCAATGTTCCGGTGCCGCATCACCGATCGTCGCAAAGCATGATCCGCCGAACGACCGCCATTCGAGGTGTCGGAACGGCCCGTTCGTGGGCTTGCGTTCTCGGTTTCACAGGCCGCTTCGCAGCTTCGTTCGCAGGGTCGAGCGCCATGCTGCCGGCCCGATCAGCGATCCATCGCACGGTTGGCAACTCCACGAATCCGGGCCGTGGTTCAGATCGGCATCTCCGGCCGGAGGCCGAGCCGCATGCGCCCGACGTTCTCCCACGTGCGCTCGAACTGGAGTGTGACGTGGGTGCGGATCATGTTGAGGTCACGGAAGTAGCGCTCGATCCGTTGGCCCTTCCTCGAGGCGCTCGATCCGCTGGTGCGGAAGATCGTCTCGACCGCCTTGGATGCGAGCTCGACGATCTGCTGCTCGATCACGACGAGACGCCGGTCATCCTCGTCGCTCACGAGTTCGCCGGTCTCCATCGAGCGTCGCGCCAACTCCGTCCACATCTGCCCGACCTGGTGCAGCGCCGCCTCCGCGGTGTCGGCGTACGCCGTCGCCTCTCCCAGCAGCCGCTGGAACACCGGCAGCTCGGAACGCATTGGCGACATCGGACCCCACTGGTGCCTCGTCGTGAGGTTCTCGACGTACTCGTCGATCGCCGCCTGTGCGATGCCGACGCAGACCGCGGTCGGCTCGGAAATGAGCAGGGACGCGAGCGACCCGTAGAACGACGGGCTGGAGTGCAGGCCCCGCCCGGGGAACGGGACGACGGGGTGGAAGGCGTTCGGCCGCGGCGCCGTGTGGCGCTCGGGGACGAAGAGGTCCTCGACGACGACCCGTCGCGAGCCCGTGCCGCGCATACCGAGCGTGTCCCAGTTGTCGATGATCTGCAATTGGTCCTGGGGCATCACGGCGGCACGCGTCTCGACGACCTCGCCGCCCGGCTCTGTCACGACAGCCACGTGCCCGTTGAAGTGCGTCGCCACGTCGCAGCCGGACGCATAGTCCCACCAGCCGGTGACCCTGTATCCGCCGTCGACCTTCAACGCCGAGGTCGGGATCGCGGAGCCCGGACAGCGGACATCGCCGTCCCCGAACAGCTCGATCTGACTCTGCTCCTCCAACGAGCCGATGAGGACGGTGTGCGTGGCCGTGAGTGCGTAGACCCAGCCGCTCGAGGGGCAGCCGCGCGACAACTCGATCGCGACATGCAGGAAGGTGTCGAGATCGAACTCGTAGCCGCCGAATCGCCGCGGTTGCATGACGCGGTAGAAGCCGGCGTCGAGGTAGTCCTGCAGCGTCGCGTCGGGAAGCCGTCCGAGTCGTTCACACTCGTCCTGGCGTTCGCGCAGCTTCCCGCGCATCGCCACCGCCCTGTCGATCAGCTCACCCGGCGTGAGGTCGGGCTCCGGTGGATCGATGGAACGACGATCGGCGTCCTGCAGCGTCATCAGCTTCTCCAAGGTCGGTCATCGCAAGGCCAAATTCGCAACCGGGTGAGTTCGGCGCCGTTATGAGCGCGTGCCACCGAGGTGCGCGATGCGTCGCGCCTGCGCCCGCCACGAGCGCCGACCGGCAGCTTCCTTTTCTGCGCGAGTAGGGCCTGGATCGTCCGGCTCACCGACGCGATGAGAGTGGAGCAGATCGCCCGAATCCGTTTCCCTTCCCTACCTACACCGACATACTAAACCGAGTCGCGCTCCGCGCTGCCCGCGAGTTCGGGATGACGGAAATTTGCGATCACGGCGCGTCCTATTGGCCATCATGACCGTTTTCGGCGAGGCCGGTGAGGTTATGCGCATTCCTCCACATCCCCGCTGAGACGTGCGCAGCCGGCGAAGATGACTTCCTCCACGAAGCGCGACAGGGGACGGGCCTGGCTGGTCGGTCCAACCTCGGAGCCCGTCCGGCGACGGAGACCAGCAGGGGTTTCCGTCGCCGCACGCTCAGCCGTCGTATCCGGGAACAGCCGGTCACGGTGCTGGGGTTGCCGCCGATGTTGGGCTGGTTGCCGGCCACGGAGCGGCCGGTCAGCGCGACCGTCCCGGATTCCCGAATTCATGTTCCGGGAGGGTCGTGCCGGCGATGCACGCCCGCGATCAGCTTTGCGGGCACGCTAACGACGGCCTCCGCACATGTGACCCGCCTCGCCCGGCAGTCATTCGTTGGAAACACTGGTTCAGCCACCGGAGGGACCCCCGGCGCTATCCACCCATGGACAGCGCACAACGGCTGGTCATGATGGGCACCCGGCCGTCCGACAATGACGTTCAGGGCCGCGTGACCTTCCACGCCGCCCGTCGCGCTGAGGCTGCTTCAGCCCTCCCGGGACAGGGCATCCCGTACAGCCTCTTCGGTGCGCGCGACGACGGCCGTCCCGTCGTCCGCGGTGATGATCGGCCGCTGAATGAGCTTCGGATGCTCGGACAGAGCCTTCACCCACCGCTCCCGCGAACCTGCGTCCCGGGCCCATTCCTTGACCCCGAGCTCCTTGGCGACGGCCTCCTGGGTCCGTGTGATGTCCCACGGCTCGAGCCCCAGCCGGTCGAGCACTTCCCGGATCTCGTCCTCGCTCGGCACGTCCTCCAGATAACGGCGGACGGTGTAGTCGGCCCCCTCGGCGTCGAGCACCGTGATTGCACTCCGGCACTTGGAACAGGCCGGATTGATCCAGATCTCCATGCGGCCACGGTATCCGCGGTATCAGGGCTGTTCGTCGAGGAAGGTCACCACGGCGTCCAGGAACTCCGTCGGCCGTTCGACGTTCGCCATGTGCACTGTGGGCAGGACCGTGTACCGCGCGCCGGGAATGGTGGCGGCGAGCTCTTCCCCGTGGCCGGCGGAGGTGACGGTGTCGTGCTTGCCCGCGATGACCAGCGTCGGGGTGCGGATGAGCGAAGCTGTGCGGCGGAGGTCGTAGTCGCGCACCGCAGCCCAGCTGCCTGCCACGCCCTCGCGCTGCGTGGCGAGCAGTGTGCGGCGGAAGCCGTCGACAACCCCGTTGCTGTCTTGCAACATCCGGGCCGGGAACCAGTTGTGCAGGAACATGTCCGCGGCGGCTTGCATGTCGGGGGCCGCCAGCAGTTCGGCGATCGGCTGGTCCCATTGCTGCGGCGGGCCGAGGTACGCGGCGGTGTTGGAGAGCACGAGTCGGTCGACGCGCTCCGGCACATGGATCCCCAACCATTGCGCGACGATTCCCCCGAGAGACAGGCCCAACACGTGCACCCGCTGCAGGTCCAACGCGTCCAGAAGTTCCACCACGTCGCGGCCCAGCCGGTCCAGCGAGTACGGGCCGCTCGGGACGTCGGAGGCGCCGTGGCCGCGCGCGTCGTAGCGCAGCAGCCGGAAGTGTTCGGTGAGAGCCGGCACCTGGCCGTCCCACATGTGGAGGTCGGTACCGATGGAGTTCGAGAGCAGCAGCACTGGCTTGTCCTGCTCACCGTCGAAGCGGTAGGCGATGCGAACGCCATCACCAGTGGTGATGGAGGTGAGGGTCTGAGAGTCCATGTCAGCTCCACGATCCAGCGACGATGACCCCAGCCTACGAACGTGGTTTCAGATTTCTATTACAAAGATCAGACGTGCTCTGTAGGCTGTTCCGACAATGTCCAGCTTTACGCTCCACGAGTTGCAATGCTTCGACGCCGTCGTGAGCGATGGCGGCTTCCAGGCCGCCGCCGAGCGGCTGCATCGCTCCCATCCTTCGGTCTTCGCGGCGGTGGCCAAGCTCGAGCGACAGCTAGGCCTGAGCCTGTTGGACCGCTCGGGATATCGGGTGCACCTCACCGAGGCAGGCGAGGCCTTCCACCGCAAGGTGCGCTTCCTGCTGCACGAGGCCGAGGAACTGCAGACGTACGCCGCGCAGCTGGCGATGGGCGAGGAGGCCGAGCTGCGCGTGGTGCTCGGGGACCTGTGCCCGTTACCGCCGGTGCTGGCGCTGCTCAGCCGCTTCTTCGCGCAACACCCGCAGACACGACTGCACCTGCAGTTCGAGACGGTGACCGGCCCGTGGGAGCGGCTGCTGGAGGACGAGGCCGACCTCATCGTGCACCGTGTCCCCAAGAGCGACGTGCGGATGGAGTGGATCGACCTCGGCCGCGTCGCGATGGTGCCGGTCGTGGCGCCCGGATTCCTCCCCTTCCCCCCGGCCACCGACATCACACCGCAACGGATGCAGTCCTTCACCCAGTGCGTGATCCGGGATTCGGCCCGGCACCCGTCCGAACATGGTCATTTCCTGGTCGAGGGCGCACCCCGATGTTCCGTGCCGGACCACCTCATGAAGAAGGAACTGATCCTGCACGGCATGGCATGGGGGCACTTGCCGCGGTTCATGATCGAGGCGGAGTTGCGCGACGGACGCCTGCTGCCCGTCGCCGGGCGCCACTTCCCCGGCGTGGTCGAGGAACTCGCGGCGGCGCGCCGGCGCGACAGGCCCCACGGGCCGGTCGCCGACCTGCTGTGGGACTTCCTGGCCGGCCAAGCACCGGTGCTGCAACCGACGCTGGGACGTGTGCCCAGGGCGAAGGGAACACGCGCCTAGCCGACCTGCAAGCCGCAGGTTCACGGCTCTCGATCCGGATCGCCGATTCCCAGGTCCTTGCGCATGGACTTGCGCAGATCGAACACCTGCCCTTTCGCCTTCTGCAGCATGGTGGTCGCCCGCTCCAGCGACTCATCGGTCTCCGCATGGCCACGTTCGATTCGGCGCACCATCTCGTAAACCTTCCACAGGATGTGGTTGACCTTCTCCGCCAACGGCAACAGGGCGTCCGGCAACACGAGCTGCGCTTCACCCCATTGCTCCCGCATAGCGTCACGGGCGGCCTCCATGGCGTCATTCGTCCGCTCCGTGTCGACGGCCGTACGGAGAGCGTCGATATGGAGAAGCAGCGTCGAATGGAATTGCCAGTCGGCCATATTCAGCGCGACGTAGCACGTGTGGCGTTTATCCAGCAGAGCCTGCCGTCTGCCCCGGTCCTCTTCGGCCCGCCGGGTGCGATGATCGTGCTCCAGCTCAGCCATCCGAGCACGCGCGTTCACGTGCTGGGTGAGTAGCGCGGAGCTCAGAGTTCCGATGACGCCGAGCGCAGCGATAAGTAATGCAGCGAGCGAACCTCCCACGCATCCTCCCTCGTTGAGATCGGCCCATACTCCAGTCGCCGACCGACACAACCTCGCGGTCCGAGCCGGTCGTTCGGGGAGGCTAGCGTGTCCGCCGGTAATCGAGGGAGGTCGATGCAGTCGTCGCCAATGGATTACGGGACAGCCGTCACCATTCGTGTTCCTCGATCACGTCGAGGCGCTACGCACCGCCGCCGAGCGATTCGGGTCAAGCGTCAGCCAGAGGAATCCGGCGAGCCACAGGGCCGCCTGCGGCGCGGTGGGCGTCGGCAGCGGCAGGCGCTCCGCCGAGCCCGGCAGCCACGTCTGCAAGGTGTGCAACAGAACGGTTGCGCGCTCGGTGCGCGGCGAGCGCACGGCCAACTCCTCTCCGAGTCGCCATTGCTGGTTGTCCCAGCCTCCGTCGAAAGACGGAAGTTGCCGCAACGTGAATCAGGAACGAGGCCAGGTGGTCCCCGCTTGCGACCGCCCATATCCCCCTAAAGAGTCCAGTGGAGCGGCTCCATCCGAGCGGGCGATGGCGCTGGCCGGTGTTGACGACCAAGGTGTACAAGCTCCCTCAACACTGGGCTTTCAGGAAGGGTCGATCGTGACTACGGCGACACCGGACATCGTCTCTCTGAAGTTGGGACGAGTCTTCGACAGCTACAACTCCGACAACGACGAGACCCTGGACTGGGCGGACTTCGAGCGGCTGATCGACCGATTCTGCGCCACCTACAAGATCGACAGCGTCGACTGGCGTGCCCGATCTCTGCGGGCCATGTGTCAGATGTACTGGTCGGAGCTGCTGCGGCACGCGGACGTGCCCGAGGAGGAGCTGACAAAGGACCAATTCGTGAACGCCAGCCGCAGGCTCAGCCAGGACACGAGCCGCTTCAACATGATCGATGGCGTCCCCCACGCCCTGTTCGACTGCATCGACACCGACGCGGACGGCTCGATCTCCGATGGTGAGTTCACGAGAATGCTGAGCGACATCTGGGAGGTCCAGGGGCCTGAGGCAATGGGCGCGTTTGCTCAGGTCGACACCGATGGGGACGGGACGATCGAGCGAGACGAGTTTCTTCGAGCGTTCCGTGAGTACGTCGTATCCGACGACGCGGGCGCCGCACGCAGCCTGTTGTTCGGACGCATCTGACCCGAGCACTACCGACACGTCTGACCGACGCAGACTCGTCCGCGCGGTCGTCTCGGCGCCTTCGGCGTGAACTCGTGGCGACCGAGCATGGCGAGGCCTACTCCGCGGACATGATCGGCACCCTGCTCGTCAGCGCCCCTCGGGCGTCCCGCGAATGCAAGGACGAGGGGAAGCGTGGCGAGGGCGAACTCATCGGTGTGAGCGCGTGCCCGCGGACCCGCCGATGAGTTCCGCAGCCCTGGCGGGTCGTAGTGACATGCCGACCCACACGCTGGAGACTCCCGATGTCGATCTCGTCTACGACGTGGTCGGCCCGTTGCCGACCGCTGACGGTCGGCCGCCGTTGATGATGATCGGTCAGCCGATGGACGCGAGCGGCTTCCGCGCGCTGGGCGGGTTCTTCCCGGACCGCACCGTGATCACCTACGACCCGCGCGGGGGCGGGCGCAGCGTTCGTAAGGACGGACAGGCCGTGCAGACCCCGCAGGACCAGGCCCGTGACGTGCACGCGGTGATCGAGGCGGTCGGGGGCGGGCCGGTGGAGATGTTCGCCAGCAGCGGTGGCGCGGTGGTCGCGCTCGCGCTGGTCGCCGCGTTCCCGAGTGATGTCAGGGTCCTGGTCGCGCACGAGCCGCCGATGAACCCGGTGCTGCCCGACGCCGAGGCGGCGCATCGGGCCCGCGCGCACTACCTGGAGACCTACCAGGCGAAGGGTTTCGGGGCGGGGATGGCCGCGTTCCAGGCGATGTACGCGTGGGAGGGCGAGTTCACCGAGGCGTATTTCGCTCAGCCGGACCCGGATCCGGCCCGGTTCGGGTTGCCGGTCGAGGACGACGGTTCGCGCGATCACCCGTTGTTGGCGGGGTGGGCGGTGGCGATCACCGACTACCACCCCGACGTCGCCGCGCTGTCCAACGGGCCGACCCGTGTGGTGATCGCGGTGGGCGAGGAGACCGGTGACGTATACACGGCGCGTACTGCTCGTGCAACGGCGCGGGTGCTGGGCGGGGAAGCGACGGTGTTCCCGAGTCATCATCTCGGGTTCGTCGATGGTGCTGGTCGGCCGGAGGAGTTCGCCGCACGTCTGCGCGAGGTACTCCACGCCGAATAGCGCGACGCGGACGGGCTGCTTCCGTTGGAAGCACCTGGCCCCGCCGGGTCGTGCGCCAGGGGACGGCGGCGACTCACCGAACAAATCGGCGGCCACGCCGTCGCTCGTCGGAGTCACCGGGGGCTCGGGCGAGCGGCGCCGTCGATGTGGACTACCTGTCTACGACGGGCGAAGGCCTCCTGATCGAACCGCGACGCGGAGGCGCCCGGCGCTGGACAGACCGGGTATGTCAGGGTTCACCGCGTGTCTGCCGCTCCTGAGAGTTCCGCTGGTCCTGCGGACCGAGCCGTGGCAAACGGCTACGACAGGATCGCCGAGGGGTACACGGCCGAGAACGAGACCAACCTCCTGAACGCGTACTACGAGCGACCCGCGATGCTGGAGCTTGCCGGGGACGTGACGGGCCGACGGATCCTCGACGCAGGCTGCGGCTCGGGCCCCCTGTTCGCCGCGCTGCGCGATCGAGGCGCCATCGTGACCGGTATCGACTCGAGTGCCGGGATGGTAGAGCTTGCCCGAAGGCGGCTCGGGGCCGACGCCGACCTGCGGGTCGCCGACCTGGCCGACCCGCTGCCGTTTCCCGACGGCACGTTCGACGACGTCATCGCGTCCCTGGTTCTGCACTACTTGGAGGACTGGGGGCCGACGCTGGCGGAGCTGCGACGCGTTCTGACGCCTGGCGGCCGGCTCATCGCCTCGGTCGAGCACCCGTTCGCCATCTTTCACATGCATCACGTCGCCGGGGAAAAGATCAACTATTTCGAGACCCGTGACCGGACCGAGGAATGGACGACGGGCGGGCAGACTGCCCAGTTGACCTTCTGGGATCGGCCGCTGCACGCGATGAGCGACGCCTTCGTCAGAGCCGGCTTTCGCATCAGCGTCATCAGCGAACCACCGCCCGCGCCAGGCGCCCGCGAACTGTTCCCCACCCAAGTACCGGACACGCCATCGGGGGCTTTCATCAGCTTCCTGTTCTTCGTCCTGCACGCCGACTAGCTACCGCATGTTGCTGAGGCTGCACGTCGGTTGAACGTCAGTAGACGACATGTCTGGCACCGACTGTGATCGGCATGGTTGCGATGCCCACGCGGTGTCGGTGACCACGGCTATCGTGCCGCCGTGACTTCCCCTGTCCCTGCACCACCCCGGCCGCTGTGGCCTTCCGGGTGTGCGCTTCTCATACGCACCGACTTCAGCAACGGGCGATCATGGGACGCCCTCTGCGAAGGCGTCCGAACTCCATCGGAGGACGATTTCCTGGCCACCGTCGACATCGTCGACGACGAGGCATACCGGGGTCTGACCGCAACCCAGCTGCGCGGCCTGCTCCCCAACCCGTACGGCGGCGGCCCCTACTTCTTCTTCGTCGCCGACGCCGACGCAGTGTCCGCGGCCGGTCACCCACTCCTCGTCGTGCCGGTGCCCTACCCCGAGCCGGAGTACGCCTACCTCAACGAGACCCCGCGAGCCGCGTTCCGGGTAGTGGTCGCCAGGCTGTGGTCGGTGGAGAACAACTTGTCCCTGGCAAACATGGACTGGGCCGAGTTCGCCGACAGCGTGGACGAGGACGGGGTGTTCCGCGGCTTCTAGTGTCCGCGTCGGACCATCGCCTCTTCGCTCACAGCCCGTCGCCGAAGCGACGGCCGACTGAGGTCAGCTCCACTCGGATTCGGCGACATAACCGCTGAAAGGTAATGGGTGGAGCTGAGGTGATTCGAATCCCTGACCCTTTGGGCTGCCAGCCACCCGGCCGCTGATCCGATGCTCGCCTAGCGCCTCATTGCTACCGGTGCCACAGCAGCTCACGTCGAGGCAGGGGACGGATAACCTGCCTGCGGTGCTACGACCACGTGACCTGAGGAGTCGATGCAGGGATGACAGCCGGGCGGCAGATGCCGGCACGGGACGACGTGCTCGGGTACTTCAACACACTGTCGAACTGGGGGCGGTGGGGCGACGACGACGAGCTCGGCACGCTGAACCTCATCACGGACGACGTTCGGCTGGCGGCGGCGCGGGCCGTACGCCACGGCAGGAGCGTGTCATGCGCATGGGAGATCGCAGTGCCCGGGGAAATGGAGCGGTCGACGACGACATGCCCGTGCGCCGCCGACATGCCGGGAGCCGAGGACATGCCGGTGCCCGAATTCCACGATGACCGACGCTGGGGCTTCTCGTCCGAGCAGCTTGGCATCACGTTCCACGGCAACACCGTCACCCACGTCGACTCGCCGTGCCACATCTTCTGGGACGGCACGATGTACAACGGGCGGTCTCACTCGCTGGTCGACGCCACAACGGGATCGGCGTGGGCAGCCGTCACGGCGGCGGCGAACGGGATCATCACGCGTGGTGTCCTGCTGGACGTCGCTAAGGCTCGGGATGTGCCGTGGTTGGAACCGGGGCAGGGTGTGTTTCCCGACGACCTCGAGGAGGCCGAGCGCCGCCAGGGTGTTCGGGTGCGATCCGGCGATGCGGTCTTCCTGCGGACCGGCCGCGGCCGCGTCCGGCACGAGGCCGGTGTGACGCACGGGTTCATGCAGGCCGGCTGGCACGCGTCCTGCCTCCCGTGGCTGCACGAACGGGAGGTCGCGCTGATCGGCGCCGATACCCCTCAGGACGTTCAGCCGTCGGGGTACGAGGGGGTGTTGATGCCGATCCACGCCGTGGGCCTCGTTGCGATGGGTTTGTGGCTGCTCGACAACTGCGACCTGGAGATGTGCGCGACGACGGCCGCCGAGCTCGGCCAGTGGGACTTCCACCTCTCAGTGGCGCCGATCCGCTTCGCCGGTACGTCCGGCAGCCCGGTCAACCCGATCGCGACATTCTGACGCGTCGCCGGCTCCTCAGTCGGCGAGCGCGTGAGGCAGCTCGGTGGCAGGTGCGAAGCCGTTGCTATCAGCCTTGGCCCCACCACCAGACATCGGAGCAATGCTTGAAACCTGTGGATCACGAGGGTGGGTCGTACCCTCCCGGTGATCTTGAGGCTCTCAAGCAAGGCCGGCGCGCCAACGCCGGTCGGGAAGGTACGACCCGTGCTCACCGTAGTTCCTGGAGCTGCCGACGCCGATGACGACCGCCGGTGCGGTGGTGCGTCGTTGATCGACGAGCTCGTCCGCGAAGGCGCCCGCAGGATGCTGGCCGAAGCACTGCAGGCCGAGGTCGACGACTACATCGCCCGCCACATCGGCGAGCGCGATTCCAGCGGGCGCCGGCTGGTGGTGCGCAACGGCTCCCACCAGGCTCGCGAGGTCCTGACCAGCGCCGGGGCGGTGGAGGTGATCGCGCCTAGAGTCAACGATCGGCGCGTCGATCCCGAGACGGGCGAGCGGGCCCGGTTCTCCTCGGCGATCGTGCCGGCTTGGTGCCGCAAGACCCCGAAGGTCACCGAGGTGCTGCCGCTGCTCTACCTGCACGGCCTGTCCAGCGGAGACTTCGTGCCCGCCCTGGGGCAGTTCCTCGGCTCCTCGGCCGGCCTGTCGGCGCCGGTGATCACGAAGTTGACCGAGACATGGAAGGCCGAGCAGCGCGCGTTCGCCACCCGGGATCTGTCGGGTGTGGACTACGTCTATCTGTGGGTTGACGGGATCCACGTCAACATCCGCCTCGAGGAGCACAAGCTGTGCTTGCTCGTGATGATCGGCGTTCGCGCGGACGGGCGGAAGGAGCTCGTCGCGCTGACCGACGGCTACCGGGAATCTATGGAGTCCTGGGCGGATCTGCTGCGCGACTGCGCACGGCGCGGTATGCACGCCCCGGTCCTCGCGATGGGCGACGGCGCGCTCGGGTTCTGGGGCGCGCTGCGCGAGGTGTTCCCGACCACGCGGGAGCAGCGCTGCTGGTTCCACAAGATCGGCAACGTTCTGGGTGCGCTGCCCAAGAGCGCGCATCCCGGGGCGAAGAAGGCCCTCGCCGAGATTTGGAACGCCGAGGACAAGCAGCACGCCCTCGACGCCGTCACGTCGTTCAAGGCCGTCTACGGCGCGAAGTTCGGCAAGGCGGTCGCGAAGATCACTGATGACCTCGAGGTGCTGTTGGCGTTCTACGACTACCCGGCCGAGCACTGGATCCACCTGCGAACCACGAACCCCATCGAGTCGACCTTCGCGACCGTGCGGCACCGCACGAAGATCACTCGCGGTCCCGGCTCACGCGCGGCCGGGCTCGCGATGGCGTTCAAGCTCATCGAGGCCGCCCAGGACCGCTGGCGAGCGGTCAACGCCCCGCACCTCGTCGCGCTCGTCCGCGCCGGCGCGGTGTTCGTCAACGGCAAGCTCGTCGAACGACCCGACGAAACCCATCAACCCGAAGCAGCCTAAAAGATCTTCATCCACAGGTCTTGACGATTGCTCAGACATCGGCCGCGCGGCCTGTAAGCCGGACCATGGCCGTTGGATCTGCCGACCACCAGCCGGGAGCGCTCCGCCGTCGTGACCTGGGGCGATACCTGTGGCTAGTTCTGGTCATCTTGCAGCCGGACCTACCGTCCTCGCCGCTGGACCCACAAGACTCGACACACGTCCGTCGGGCCTCCCCACCTCTCCTCGCGTTGACGCGCCCCGGCCTCGTTCGATCCGGGTGAGGTGCTGCGGCCGCCGGAGCGAGACGATCGTTTGTTGTCCTCGATCCGGGCTGCAAGGACGAGGTAGAGGCAAGCATGTCTGAGACGGCGAACCGCGACGACCCAAGCTCACCAGACGGCCTGCAGGGCTCGGAGGGCACGTTCTCGGTGTGCACGTTCGGTTACGTAGATGCGCTGGCCCGCGCCGGCCGGCACCAAGATCCGAACAGGAGGTGGGCAGATGGACGCGCAACGGATCGCCCGTCCTAGCATCGCCGAACGAAAAGCCAAGGGTAAGGACGCCCGGGGACGGACGCCTCCGTCGGGCCACTCGGGGTGGCGCCCTGCGGCGGACCGCCCTGACCCGGTTGCCCTGCTCGATGAGCAGAACGTCACCCGGGAGCCCGACCTTGTGCCGGTCCGCCATGGCCGGATGATGATTTCACCCTTCACGTTCTACCGGGGCGCGGCGAGGGTAATGGCCGCCGACCTCAAAGACACGCCGACGGCAGGTCTTGTTGTCCAATTATGTGGCGATGCCCATCTGTTGAATTTCGGCGCCTTCGCCTCGCCGGAGCGGAGGCTGCTGTTCGATTTGAATGATTTTGATGAGACGCTCCCCGGGCCATTCGAGTACGACGTTAAGCGCATGGCGGCGAGCTTCGCGATCGCGGCGCGTAACAACGGATTCTCAGCGGCCGACACACGCGCATCGACGCAAGCGTCGGTTTCGGCGTACCGGGAGGCAATGGCCGAGTTCACGGAGATGCGGACGCTGGATATCTGGTACGCCCACCTTGCCGAGGACGAGCTCATGAACGCGATCCGCAGCAAGGTCGCCGCGACAACGAAGGCGAGTGGAAAGAAGGGGAAGGCAAAGCAGGAGGCGAAGGCAGCCAAGAAGGCCCAGAAGAGGGCGAAGAAGAGTAGGGCGAAGGCGCATACCCGCGACAGTCTGCAGGCGCTTTCGAAGCTCGGCGAGGTGGTCGATGGACGGTATCGGATCGTCAGCCGACCGCCGATCGTCGTCCCCCTCCGCGAGTTGAAGGAAGCTTCGGGCATGTCACACGAGGACGTGAGCCACGCTCTCCACAAACAGCTTCTCGCCTATCAGGCGACGTTGCAGGACGATCGGCGTCACCTGCTGGCGCGTTTTGAGATGGTGGATATGGCCCGCAAGGTCGTGGGTGTGGGCAGCGTCGGCACCCGTGCGCTCATCGTCTTGCTCCAGGGACGCGACTCGCAGGACCCACTGTTCCTGCAGGTCAAGGAGGCCACGAGATCGGTGCTGGAGGGTCACCTGCCGAAGAGCCGCTACAAGCAGTCCGGCGAGCGGGTCGTGCAGGGACAACGGATGATGCAGGCCGCGAGCGACATCTTTCTCGGCTGGACACGCGGGGTGGATGTGAAGAGGCACTACTACTGGCGGCAGCTGCGTGACATGAAGGGCTCTGCGCTGGTCGAGGCGATGACACCGCTGGCGCTCACGTTCTATGCGCGCATCTGTGGGTGGACCCTGGCGCGGGCGCATGCTCGGTCGGGAGATCCGGTCGCCATCTCCGAGTACCTCGGCGACGACGACGCGTTCGACCAATCGATCATCGACTTCTCCGAGCGCTACGTGGATCAGAACGACCAGGACTTCCAGAACTTTGTGAAGGCGGTCCGATCCGGCCGACTGGAGGCGCTAGAGGGCATGTGACGAAAGAGCCTCGGCGCCGTGAGGACTCCGCGGACGGCTCGGTCAGAGCCCTGACCGCGGGCTCGACCACTCGCCCCGTCCGCGAACGTGATGGATAGACACTCACTTAGTCACTCAGACTGCTGTCGGACCAACCGTAAGATCGGTGATCATGTGTCTGACCTGGGTGGAGCTGAGGGGATTCGAACCCCTGACCCCTTGACTGCCAGTCAAGTGCGCTACCAGCTGCGCCACAGCCCCTTGCCCGAATGAAGTTACACGACTCCTCTCCGGCCTCGTCACGGGGGTCGCCGCTGGCGCTGTTGCTGATCTACGGTCAGGCAGTGAAACCCGCCGACATCGGACAACTCGTCTCTGCCGCCGATCCGAAGGTCTCCCCCGACGGGCGGTTGATCGCCTTCGTCGTCACCCGGGTCGACCTGGAGAAGAACCGCTACCGCAGCGCCGTCTGGCTCGCCACGGCCGACGGCTCCGCGCCGCCCTACCCGCTCACCACGGGCGAGCACAGCGACAGGCAGCCGAGATGGTCGCCGGACGGGCGCAGGCTCGCGTTCACCAGCCGCCGTTCGGAGGAGGAGGGCGTCCACACGCTGCATGTGGCGCCCATCGGCGTCCCGGGCGAGACGCTCACCATCTGCGAGCGCCCGGAGGCCATCGAGGAGCCCGTCTGGTCCCCGGACGGCACACGCATCGCGTTCGCGTCCCGGGAGCGCAGCGGCCGCTACAGGGACGGCGACGACGAGCGCGGGCGGCCGCCGCGACGCATCGACCGGCTGTTCTCCCGCCTCGACGGCACCGGCTGGATCATCGACCGGCCGCGCAGCGTGTTCGTGGTGCCGGCGGACGGGTCCACCGCGCCGCTCCTCGTCGCAGGCGGCCCGTACGAGCACGGCGGGCCCGCGTGGTCGCCGGACGGCACGCGGCTCGCGGTGGCCACCACGCGGGCCAAGGACTGGGACCTCGACGACGTCAGCGACATCCACCTGTTCGACGTCGCAGCACCCGGCGGTGACGGTCGGGTGCTCACCGATCGCAGCCTGTCCCACAGGCTGCCCTCGTTCAGCCCGGACGGCAGTGAGATCGCCACGCTCGCCGAGGACACCCGCATCGTGCCGTCGCACTCGCAGGTCCTCGTGACCGACGTGGAGACCGGCAAGCAGCGCGTGCTCAGCGCGCAGCTCGACCGCCAGTGCGCCCCCCACCCCGGGTCCCGCAACCCGCTCTGGCACGACGGGCACCTGCTGTTCTCGATCGAGGACCACGGCTCGGTGCACGTGTACCGCGTGCCCGCCGACGGTTCCGGGGAGCCGCAGTTGCTGGCCGGGGGCACGCGGCAGATCAGCGGGTTCGACCTTGCCGGCGGCACGTTCGCGTTCGTCGCCTCCACGCCCACCGCGCTGCCGGAGCTCTTCGTCCGCACGTCGGACGGGGAGGAGCGGCAGCTCACGTCGCTCGGCGCGGCCTTCCACACGGCGGTCCCCGTGGCCCCGCCCGAGCACTTCACCGTCCCCTCCCCCGCGGGCGACGGCGACATCGACGCCTGGGTGGTGCGGCCGACGGGCGTACCCGCCGACGCGCGGGTGCCCGTGCTGCTGTCCATCCACGGCGGTCCGATGTCGCAGTACGCGAACACGTGGTTCGACGAGTTCCAGCTGTGGGCGGGAGCCGGGTACGCGGTCGTCTACTGCAACCCTCACGGCTCCACGGGCCACACCGACGCGTGGTGCCGCTCCATCCGCCCGCCCGAGGCCCCGGAAGCGCCCGGCACGGGCTGGGGCGGCATCGACGCCGACGACGTGCTCGCCGTGCTCGACGCCGCGCTGGAACGTGACCCGTCGCTCGACGCGGGCCGTGTGGGCGTGCTGGGCGGCTCCTACGGCGGCTACCTCACGAGCTGGCTGATCGGGCACACCGACCGCTTCGTCGCCGCGTGCAGCGAGCGCGCCGTCAACAACGTGCAGTCGCTGGAGACGAGCTCCGACATGGCGGGCTTCTTCCGCTACGAGTTCGGCGCGAACCACCTCGACGCGCCGGAGCTCTACGAGCGGCTGTCGCCGATCAGCTACGTCCGGGACATCACGACACCGGTGCTCATCCTCCATTCGGAGGACGACCTGCGCTGCCACATCGAGCAGGCCGACCAGCTCTTCGTCGCGCTCCGGCTCCTGGGCAAGCCGGTGGAGTACTGGCGCTTCCCCGAGGAGGGCCACGAGCTCTCGCGCAGCGGCTCGCCCCGCCACCGCGTGCAGCGCGCCGAGATCATCCTCGACTGGTTCGGCAGGCACCTCGGCGGTGAGCGCCCGCAGATCTCGTGGGACCACCCGTCGCGCAGCGCGTAGCAGAGGGGCGGGCCACGCGGTCGTCCGCGTGGCCCGCCCCGGTCGGTCAGTGGGCGCTCAGCGTCCGGCGGCGATGGCGTCCTTGAGCCAGTTGGTGTTGTTCAGGTCGATCTTGGCGCCCTTGACGGCGACGGTGGGCGTGCCGAACTGGCCGTTGGTCTGCAGCGCCGGATCGGCGGCCGCAGTGTTGGTCTCCGCGGTGACGGCCGCGGAGTTCGTGCCGTTGTTCACGCACGTCGCGAAGTCGCCCGTGGCCCCGAGCTGGGTGCCGAAGTCGATGAGCTGCTGGTTGGTCAGGCCCGCGCCCCCCTCGGGCGGCTGCTCGGCGAACAGCTTCTCCCGGTAGGCCGGGTAGATCCCCGCGGGCACCGCGCACAGGGCCGCGTTGGCCGCGCGGGTGGAGTAGCCGGGCGGGGTGGTCGAGGGGTCGAGGATCGCGATCGTGTGGAACCGCACGGTGATCTGCCCGTTGTTCAGCGCGGTGACGATGTCGTTGCCGTAGCGCTCCTCGAACCGCTCGCACTGCGGGCAGAGGAAGTCCTCGTAGGTGTCGATCGTGACCGGGCCGTTTCCCGCGGTGACGACGGCGCCGGACGCCGTGGCGGTGTAGGTGGGCGTGACGGAACTCGAACTCCGGTTGTTGAGCAGCACCGTCACGCCGATGACCACAGCCACCACCAGGACCACCGCCACCACGATCAGCGGAGTGCGGTTTGGCTTCGGAGGGACGCTGATGCCGGCAGCGGCGAGGCGGCGGGCGGCCTCCGCCTGCCGGCGCTTCTTGTCGCCACGCTGCGCTCCGCCCATGTCAGGTCGTCCTTCCCGTGTTCTCGAATTGCGAGTCGAGCGACAGCAGCGTCCGCGGTCGCACGACCAACCAGGCTGCCAGCGCGATGAAACCCGCGTCCCTCAGTAGTTCCTGGAGGTAGGCCGTCTGGCCGGCTGCCACGGCGCCGCCGCCACCGAAACAGCCGCAGTCGATCAGCAGCCCGCGTGCCCACGCCTGGGAGACGCCTGCGATGAACACCAGGAGCAGCACGATCGACACCGCGGCCACCGCACGGAGACCGATCCCGGCCAGCACGAGGAGCCCGAGCGCGATCTCGAACCACGGCAGGATGGCCGCGACCACCTCGACGGCGGCGGGAGGCAGCACGTCGTACGCGCGAACGGCGACGTAGGTCTGGTCGGGATCGATGGCCTTGAGAACGCCCGAGGTCAGCCAGACAGCGGCCAGCCCGAGCCGCGCGACCGTACCGATGACGTCGAGCAGCCGTCCCCGAGTCACACGATCAGCCTAGCCGCACCGACCCCTCGCACGTCGGGCAGCGGCACGCGGACCTGCTTACGGACGGGTGACGTCGCCGGCCGGCGCTGGAGCGGACAACCCGTCGAGCGAGTTCGACCGAGGGCAGCCTCACCATGGTCCAACCTGGACGGTTGACGGCAGTTACGCTGGCCAAATGACGCAGCACCCCAGCTCGGCAGAGTTGGCCGCGCACGCGCAGGACCACCACCACGCCGACGTCTCCGGTGGCTGGTTGCGGGCCGCCGTGTTCGGCGCGATGGATGGCCTCGTCACGAACATCGCGCTCATCTCCGGTGTCGGAGGCGGCGGCGCCGACCGCCACGTGATCATCCTGACCGGAATGGCCGGGCTCGTGGCCGGAGCGTTCTCGATGGCCCTCGGCGAGTTCGCCTCGGTCGGCACGCAGAACGAGGCCGTCGCCAACGAGGTGGCGGTGGAACGGGAGGAGATCCGCAGGCACCCACTCGCCGAGGAAGCCGAACTCGTCGAGATGTACCAGGAGATGGGGCTCAGCCAGAAGACGGCGGAGGCGATGGCGCGCGAGGTGCACGCCAACCCCGAGCTCGCGGTCAAGGTCCACGTCGCGCAGGAGCTCGGCGTCGACGTCGACGAGCAGCCGTCTCCGTGGACGGCGGCGATCTCGTCGTTCCTCTGCTTCGCCGTGGGCGGGGTCATCCCGCTGCTCCCGTTCCTGTTCGGCTCCTCCTCGCTGGGCGTCGGGCTGCTCGTCGGGGCGGTGGGGCTGTTCGTCGCGGGGGCACTGACGTCCCGATTCACCACTCGTGGCTGGCTCTTCAGCGGGCTGCGGCAGCTGGCGTTCGGCGTCATCGCCGCGGGCGCCACGTATCTGGTGGGTATGGCGATCGGAGTCAGCGCGATGTAGCGCCGCGGTCCCGGTGCTCGGAACGGGTCGGCCGGAACGTCGGGGACAGACCGGTCTCGGCTACGCGCCGGCCGACGTGATGCTGATCCTCTTCCGGCCGACCACACCACGTGGCTGGGGCAGGGTGAGGAGATGGAGTTGCCAACCCCGCCCGGCACCCGTGAGCCCGCCATCGAGGGGGCGCCCGCATGACGGATCAGCAGGTCGTGCTCGACCGGTCGGAGGTCGTCGCGGAGGTCCGAGCGGCCTTCGACCGGTATGAGAAGGCCCTCGCCGAGGGCGACGTGCCCGTGATGAACGAACTCTTCTGGAGCGACCAACGGTGCGTCCGCTTCGGAGTGGCGGACCGGCAGCAGGGCGGAGCGGAGATCGAGGCCTGGCGTCGCGAGCACCCGTCGGTGCCGCCCGGCCGGGTGCTTCGTGACACCCGTGTGCTGGCCGTTGACGACCGGACGGCGGTGGTCACCACGCTGATCGGCTATCCCGACAGGGCAATCGAGGGCCGGCAGAGCCAGACGTGGGTGCGCTTCCCCGAGGGATGGCGCGTCGTCCATGCACACGTCTCCGAGCTCCCGCTGGACCAGCCCGGGTCGCCGTGAGACCGGCGTTCTCGTCGCGCGGGCGACCGCCCGGAACCCGCGGTCGTTCCTCGTGGCGGCGTCCGCCGGGGGGTGGGAGGCAGTCCTCCCGGGTACGTCCTCGTCATGGCTGAGTTCGAGGCGGAGCGCGCGATGCCCGCCGACGCGCAGACGGTGTTCGGGGTGGTGTCCGATCTCGGCCGGCTACCCGAGTGGATGCCCGACCCGGTCGACGTCCGGTCGACAGGTGAGGGTGAGGTCCGCGCGGACGTGCCCCCGCGCGGCGTCCACGAGCAGGGACTCGTCGACGTGAGCCCGGACCAGCTGCGTGTGGAGTGGGGCCACGCGCCCGAGTACGCAGGTTGGCTCCAGGTGGAGCACGCCAACCCCGGTCATTCGTCAGTGGTGATCCACCTGTCGTTCCTGGGCCACCAGCCCGAGACGCACAAGGGCAAGGCGGCGGCCGAGGTCCGCCAATGGCTCGACGACGCCTTGGAGCGGCTGGAGCGCCTGGTCGTCGCGCAGCGCTGAGGGCGCCACAGACACGACAGAGCCCCGCCGGCCGGATGGCCGACGGGGCTCTGTCAGGGGTGGAGGTGCCGGGAATCGAACCCGGGTCCTCCGTCGCTTCACAAGGGCTTCTCCGTGTGCAGTCCGCGCTGCCTCTACTCGGATCCACCGGTCGTGCGGACCAGCCGGTGTGACGATCCCAGTCGCTGTTTGGTGTCCCTGTCCGCCCCGCGACCGGGCGGACAGGTAAGTCCCCTAGCTGATGCCGGGGTCCGGGTCGGGGAACGCACCCGGTCCGACAGACTCACACTCGCTCAGGCGGCGAGGGCGAAGTCGCGCTGATTGGAATCGGCGCTTATAAGGTTGCGACACGTGGTTAACGAGATCATTGTCGCCTTTCTCGACACGCTTCCCCTTGATCGACGTCCGAAGTCGAAACCGTTCACCCCCTTCGGCGCCCACTCTCGGGCGTCCGTACAGAGTAACGCCTGACGCGTCCGGCTTCATCCCGGTTCCGCCCGTGACACGCGCGTCAGCGGCCCCGGCCGAGGATGCGGTCGGCGATCGCTCGCACCGGGCTGCGTTCGGTGTCTCTGGCCTGGTCGTGCGCCGTGTCGGGCTGCCCACCGGAGGGCGGGATCGTGCATTGCCCGGCGGGGTCGAGGTCCGCCAACGGTTGCTCGCGCTCCCCGCTGCGCTGGCTCGGAATCGACGCGTCTGGCGGCGGTGCTTCGCCGGGCTCAGCACTAGGCCGATCGGCCTGCGAGGCGCCCGTAGGGACGTCCGCTCGGCCGGGCTCGGTGCCGCCGACGACGCTACGACTCACGGGCGGTGTCGCAGGCCCCGAGACCTCGCGACCGGTTCCCTCATGCGCAACGCCGGAGGCCGACGCCGGACGGTCCTCCGCTCGTCCGGCGAAGTTCATCCGGTCCGTGCGAGAGGCGGGATCGGCGTTCTGCGGTGAGCGATCGTCGAGGTTGATGCGGTCGGTCCGGCCGGCGGGATCCGGCGCAGCCTGCGTCCCGCTGCCGTTGCCGAGGTTCATCCGGTCCGTCCGGACGGCGGGGTCCCCGTCCCGCGTGGAGTCCGCCGCGTCCTCCCCACGGTTGTCGGCAGGGCCGCGCGGCCCGTCGGGGTCGATCCGGTCGGCCGCGCTCCGCCGCTCCTCGGCCACCTCCCGGTCCTGCTGGGCACGGGCGGCCTGCTCACGGGCCTGCGCCTCCTCGTGCCGAGCCCGCGCCGCCCGTTCCGAGGCCTCGGCCTCGCGCCGCTCCGCGCTCGCACTGCGGATCTCGGCTTCGTGGCGGTGTTCGGCGGCCTCCAGGCGGTTCTCCTCTTCCTTGCGCCTGCGCACCCGTGCCGCAGCGAAGCCTGCGAAGGCCAGCACCGCGAAGATCAGCACGATGACGACGACAGCCACCCCGATTTCCATGCCGTCTGTTACCCCGTGTCGATGAACAACAACCGGGCAATCGTCAGAGACCGAGCAGCCGCCGCGGGGTGTCGTGCAGTACCGATCGCAGGAAGGCGGGGCCGAGCCGATCGTCGGCGGCGGCCCAGCCCGCGACGGCCTGCACCTGCTCCACGTACGCGTACGGGATGTTGGGGAAGTCGGAGCCGAAGACGACCCGGTCGGTGACCTCCGAGAGGCGTGCCGTCCAGTCGGACGGGAGCGGTGCCGTCCGCAGGCTGAACGCGGTGCCGACCATCGTGGTGTCGATGTGCACCCGTTCGTAGCGGTGCACGAGCCCCAGCGCATCGCCGAAGTCGGGCATGCCGGCATGGGCCAGCACCACCGGCAGCCGCGGATGTTCGGCGAGCACCTCGCCGAACACGTCCAGTCCGGTGTGCACGCCGGGGCGCGGGCCGTTCCCGCAGTGGACGACGGCGGGCACGCCCGCGTCGGCGAGCAGCCCCCATGCCGGCCGCAGCAGTGGGTCGCGCGGGTCGAACGCACCGACCTGGACGTGCACCTTCACCGCCCGCGCACCGGCCTCGACAGCCGCGCCCAGGTAGTCGGCCACGTCCGGCTCCGGGTAGAGCGTGGCGGTGGGCACGGCGTCGGGGGTGGCGGCGGCGAACTCCGTGACCCACTCGGTGAGCCAGCGGGCCATGCCCGGTTTGTGCGGGTACACCAGCGGCGCGAACGCCCGTACGCCGAGCTTCTGCAGCGTGGCTACGCGCTCCGCCTCGGGCGTGCGGTAGTGGATCGGCCACTCCATCCCGTAGTGGACCTTCGCCTGGTCGAAGTAGGCCCAGACCTTGCGGAGCACCGACTCGGGAAGGAAGTGGACGTGCACGTCGACGATCCCCGGCAGGCCGAGGTCGGCGAGGAATCGCGGAATGTCGTCGTCGGACACCGGCGGAGCCGGAACAACATCAGCGGCGGGCACCGCCTCCGTCATCGCAGCTCCCGTGCCCGCCCCTTGGCCGCGCGGCCGTAGGCCCGCTGGATCTCGCGGTCGGCGTCGCGCTTGGCGAGGTCGGTGCGCTTGTCGTAGGCCTTCTTACCGCGGGCGAGCGCGATCTCGCACTTCACCTTGCCGTCCTTGAAGTACAGGGACAGCGGCACCAGCGTGAGACCACCCTCGCGGATCTTGCCGATCAACCGCTCGATCTCCCCGCGGTGCAGCAGCAGCTTGCGGGTGCGGCGAGGCTCGTGGTTGGTCCAGCTGCCCTGGGAGTACTCGGGGATGTGCAACCCGCGCAGCCACACCTCGCCGTCATCGACGGTGGCGAATGCGTCGACCAGCGACGCCCGACCGAGACGCAAACTCTTCACCTCGGTGCCGAGGAGCGCGACGCCGGCCTCGTACGTGTCGATGACCGCGTAGTCGTGCCGTGCCTTCCGGTTCTGCGCGATCATCGAGCGGCCTTTCTCCTTCACCTGTCCAGAGTACGCGGACGGGCCACCCGGTTGCCGCACTCCGAGGGGTGGCGGCGAACGGGCTACAGGCGGACGTACAGGCGGAGTGTGACGTAGCCGGTGACCGCGGCGATCCCGGCGCCGATCATCACGAGGATCGGCGAGACCCAGACGATGTCGGCCACCTCGATCGGCGGCACCACACCGTTGGAGACGATCCCGCTGAGCAACTCGTCGATGAAGAGGAACTTCCCGACCAGCAGCCCACCCGCCGCGATGAGGGCGCCCACCACACCGGTGACCACGGCCTCGATGAGGAACGGCAGCTGGGTGTACCAGCGCGTTGCGCCGACGAGCCGCATGACCCCGACCTCCGTGCGCCGGGTGAAGGCCGACACCTGCACGGTGTTGGAAATGAGCAGCAGCGCCGCGACGGCCTGCACGAGCGCCAGCGCGAAGGTGACATCGCGGACGCCGCCGAGGAAGTCGAAGAGCTTCGCGACCACGTCCCGCTGGTCGATCACGTTGCGGACACCGACCTGGCCCGTCATCGCCTGGCGGACGGCGTCGGCGCCCGCCTCCTGGTCGGCCAGCCGCACACGCAGCGTGGACGGCAACGACTGGGGGCGCACGAGGTCGGCGAGCGACTGCCCTGCGAACAGCTGCTTGTAGCGCTCGTAGGCCTGCTCCTGGTTCTCGTAGCGCACGGATTCCACGAGCGGTGAGTTCTCGAGGGTCGACTTGAGACCGGAGCAGATCGGCTGGCTGCAGTCCTGGTCGTTGGCCGAGACGTCGGAGGTGAGGGCGACCTGCACCTCGACCCGGTCGCTGTAGAGCTGCTCGGTGCGGTCGATCGTGCGAACGGCCAGTAGCCCCGTGCCCACGAGACCGAGCGAGATCGCGGTGGTCAGCACCATCGCGATCGTCATCGTGACGTTGCGCCGCAGGCCGGTGATGACCTCGCGGAAGACGAAGTCGGTGCGCACCTCTACCGCCCTACGCCGTAGACGCCGCGTGACTCGTCGCGAACGACCTGTCCGAGGTCCAGCTCGACGACCCGCCGACGCATCGAGTCGACGATGGAGTGGTCGTGCGTGGCCATCACGACCGTGGTGCCCGTGCGGTTGATCCGCTCGAGCAGCAGCATGATGTCCTGGCTCGTGTCGGGGTCGAGGTTCCCGGTGGGTTCGTCGGCCAGCAGCACCAGCGGCCGGTTCACGAACGCCCGGGCGATCGCCACGCGCTGCTGCTCACCGCCGGACAGCTCGTGTGGCATCCGGTCGGCCTTGCCCGAGAGCCCGACGAGATCCAGCACCTCGGGCACGACCTTCTTGACCGTCGTGGGCGGCTTGCCGATCACCTCGAGCGCGAACGCGACGTTGCCCCCGACCGTCTTGTTGGGTAGCAGCCGGAAGTCCTGGAACACGCAGCCGATCCGCTGGCGCAGCCGTGGGACCCGCCGCCGTGGCAGCTTCGCGACGTTGAGGTCGGAGACGAAGATGTCGCCCCGCGTCGGGACGTCCTCGCGCAACAGCAATCGCAGAAAGGTGGACTTCCCCGAGCCCGACGGGCCGATGAGGAAGACGAACTCACCCTTGTCGACGGCCACCGACACGCGGTCCAGAGCGGGCCGCGTCGAGGTCTTGTAGAGCTTGGTGACACGTTCCAGGCGGATCACGGGAGCGGAGGTTACCGGCGGGTGGGAGTGGGGCCGATACCCGACCCATCCCCTTGGCGCCGGGGACCGACCGCTCGGCACATCGTGCCCGTTCGCGCGAATCAGCCCCGGGGCAGCAGCGCTCCGCGCGACAGGCCTACACGCCTGTCGCGCTCGTCCGGGGGGACGGGCAGGCCCTGCTCAGGCGTCGACGGTGTGGCTGCGCCGCCAGCGGATGCCGGCCTCGATGAAGCCGTCGATCTCGCCGTCGAGGACCGCGGTGGGGTTGCCCACCTCGTAGTCGGTGCGCAGGTCCTTGACCATCTGGTACGGGTGCAGCACGTAGGAGCGCATCTGGTTGCCCCACGACGAGCCGGTGTCCTTGAGGGCGTCCATCCTGGCCCGCTCCTCCTGACGCTGGCGCTCCAGCAGCTTGGCCTGCAGCACCATCATCGCCGTGGCCTTGTTCTGGATCTGCGAGCGCTCGTTCTGGCAGCTCACGACGATGCCGGTGGGGATGTGGGTGATCCGCACGGCGGAGTCGGTGGTGTTGACGCCCTGGCCGCCGGGACCGGACGACCGGTAGACGTCGACGCGCAGGTCCTTCTCGTCGATGTCGACGTGGTCGCTGGACTCGACGACCGGGGTGACCTCCACGCCCGCGAAGGACGTCTGGCGGCGGCCCTGGTTGTCGAACGGCGAGATCCGGACGAGCCGGTGGGTGCCCTGTTCGACCGAGAGGGTGCCGTAGGCGAACGGCGCGTGCACCTGGAACGTGGCCGACTTGATGCCGGCCTCCTCCGCGTAGGAGGTGTCGTACACGTCGGTGCCGTAGCCGTGGCGCTCCGCCCAGCGCATGTACATGCGCATGAGCATCTCGGCGAAGTCGGCCGCGTCGACACCGCCTGCCTCGGCCCGGATGGTCACGAGGGCCTCTCGCTCGTCATACTCGCCGGAGAGCAGGGTGCGTACCTCGAGTGAGGAGATGTCGTCGCGCAGCTTGGCGCGCTCGGCGTCGGCATCGGCGATGGCGGCCGCGTCGGACTCGTCCTCCGCGAGCTCGTAGAGCACCGGCAGGTCCTCGAGCCTGCGGCGGAGCTCCTCGAGGCGCCGGAGATCGCCCTGAGCGTGCGCGAGCCGGCTCGTGACCTTCTGGGCTGCTTCGGCGTCGTTCCAGAGGTCGGGCTGGCCTGCCTGGTCGGAGAGGTCGGCGATCTCGGCGCGCAGCGCAGGCAGGTCGGTGACCGCCTCGATGCTCTCCAGGGTGGTGGAGAGGTCCTTGAGGTCGGCTGCGGCGTCGGGGTTCACAACGCTCCAGGTTACGCGTCGCGACTCATTCCGCCGGGATGGCATCCAGGAGCTTGAGCATGGATCGCGTATGGGCGACCGCGAAGTCGGCCACCGCCTTGCGATAGGGGTCGGCCTCGCTCCGGGCCACGGCGCGGGCGGCGTCCAGGCGTGCCGAGTAGGCCTCGCGACTGCTGCGCACCAACTCGGCACGCTGCTTCGCCGTCAGCGACCCCGCGTACAGCAGACGCAGCACGAGGGGGCTCCGCAGCGGGTCGGCGCCACCGCCCCCGGCGAGCCAGGCCTTGAACGACCGCCGCCCGGCCGCGGTGATCGCGTATTGCTGCGATGCACGGGGACCCTGCTTCCCGAGTCTCAGCAGCCCCGCCTCCGCGAGCACCGGCAACTCCCGGTAGACCTGGCTGCGGGTGACGGAGAAGAAGGAGCCGAACCGCTGCCCCGCGGCCGCGACGAGCTGGCCCCCTGTCATCGGTCCATCGTGCAGAAGTCCGAGCAGCGCGGCGGCAGTGGCGTTGACGGCGGTCGCTCTCGCGGGCGGCATCTTCACACCGTGCCACCCCGCGGCCCGGGGCGCACCCTCCACAATGGTCCCCGTTCCGAAAATGGCATCTCGATCGGTCGGAGAGCAGTACGGTCGGTGACAAGATCGTCACTCTGCACGGTGTGACGCAGAGTGTGACATTCACCTTCCATCTTCCATTTCCGAGCTATCGGGACGAATGCGGAGATCGGTTCCGAGCGGATATCCGGACGCGTGGCAGGGCCTGCGGAACCGTCGAACGGTGTTGGATGGGAATCATGGACACCCGGGTCATGGTGGTGGACGCAGGCACGAGCGCGGTCAAGGCGGCCGTGCTGCACGACGTGCAGGTGGTGGCGTCGTCCGAGGTCGCGCTGGCCATCGACCGGCCCGCGCCGGGCCACGCCGAGCAGTCGCCCGACGCGTGGTGGGAAGCGTTCGTCACGGCCGTCCGGAAATGTGCCACGGAGGGCCCGGCGCCGGAGGTCATTGCGATCACGGGCCAGATGCAGGATCTCGTCCTCCTCGACGGCCGTGGCCGCTCGATTCGACCGGCGCTGTTGTACGCCGACCACCGCGCCACCGCAGAACTGTCCACATTGTTTGCCGAGATCGGTCCGGCGTGGCACGAGGCCACCGGAAATGTCGCCGATCCGTCGAGCTCGGCCGCGCAGTTGCGGTGGATGTCCGAACACGAGCCCAGCGCACTGGAACGCACGCGCGAGATCGTGCTGGGCTCGCCGGGCCTTATCGCGCGACGCGCCACGGGCGAGCACGTCTGCGACCTCACCACCGCCTCCACCACCGGCCTGCTCGACATCGGGGCGAGCACGTGGTGGTCGCCCGTCCTCGCGGCTCTCGGTGTCGACGAGGGGCGCCTGCCGCGGCTGGTCGACGGGACAACCGTCACCGGGCGGCTCGATGCCGGACCCGCGGCGGAACTCGGCCTGCCCAGCGGGTTACCGCTGGTCCACGCGGCGGGTGACGTCGGTGCGGCCACCGCCGGGCTGGTCGGTGACCAGCGGGACACGCCGAACGTCTCCCTGGGCACGAGCGGTGGGCTCGCCATCCTCACCGACTCGACTCCCGGGCCGAACGGCGCACTCCACCGTATGGTCGGCCCTCGGGGCGAGGGCTCCATCCTGATCGGTTCCCTGCTCTCAGCAGGCGCCACTCTCGACTGGGCGCGCCGAACGTACCTTCCCGGCTGCGACCACACGCGGGCCGACGAGCTCGCGGCGGCGGCCGGACCGACCGACCTCCTCATGCTTCCCTCGCTCGCGGGCGAGCGTTCCCCCGTCCGCGACGCCGCAGCACGCGGTGCCGTGATCGGCCTGCGTCCCACCACGACACCCGCGGAGCTCTACCGGGCCGCCCTGGAAGCAATCGCGTACTCCCTGCGGGAGATCGCGGCACTCATGCCATCCGCGGCCGGAGTGGACGAGCAACCGATGCCGCTCTCCGGTGGCGCCGGCCGCTCCCCCCTGTTGCGCCAGATCATCGCGGACGTCCTCGGCAGACCGGTGCTTCCGGTGGCCGCACAGCACGCGAGCCTGATCGGCGCTCAGCGAGCTGCGGCGCTCGCGCTCGGTGAGCCGGTGCCGGCATCGGCCATGGAGACGGCCGACCGCAGCGCGACGCTGCAACCCGGGCCGCAGCAGCACCACTACGACGCGCTCGCATCCGCCCACGCACAGCTCTGGCAGGCCTTGTCGCCGTCGTTCACCGCCATCGCGGACCTGCGGAGCGCCCCACCACGGTCGTGAGCCCGTCCCGTCCGCCGATCGGACGGGGCATGTAACGAACCGGCTCGCCGCGCCGAGCCGTATCGGCCTGGATGTCCCGAATCAGGACACGAATACGCATCTGGACGTTACGTGTGCTTGTCCGAGCCGGAAAACTCACACCGAACACACACAGTGGCCTCCAAGGTACCCGCCAGTAGTTCGGCGGGCCCACCCGTTTTCGCGCCGAGCGGACAAGCACCGGTGAGACCCATCCGGCGTCAGCAAGGAGATCGATGGCTCGCTTCCTCGTGCGCCGCCTGTTCAACTACGTCGCGCTCTGCCTCGTCGCCACGTTCCTCGCCTTCGCCCTCGCCGCACTGACGTTCGACCCGATCGCGAAGCTGCAGGAGCGCAACCCGCCACCGCCGCAGTCCGCCATCGACGCCAAGCGGGCCGAGCTGCGTCTCGACGAGCCGATTCCGCAGCGCTTCGTCCTCTGGCTCGGCGACGCCGTGCGCGGCGACTTCGGCCAGACCGTTGTCAACACCTCCATCAGCGACGAGCTCCCCCGCCGCATCGGTGTGAGCCTGCGCCTGTTCCTGCTCGGCACGGTGGTCGGGATCGGGATCGGGGTGATCCTCGGGGTGGCCAGCGCGATCCGTCAGTACAAGTTCAGCGACTACTTCGCCACGCTGTTCTCCTTCGTCATCCTCTCCACTCCGGTGTTCCTGCTCGGGTTGCTGCTCAAGTACGGCGCGCTCCAGCTCAACACGGCTGCGGGAGCCCAGCTCCTCGTGTTCACCGGGGAGACCTCACCCGGGTTCCAGGGAAGCTTCGGCGCCGCCCTGCTCGACCGGATCCAGCACCTCATCCTGCCGACGCTGACCATCGCGCTGGGCCAGATCGCGTACTACAGCCGCTACCAGCGCAGCGCGATGCTCGACGTGCTGGGCAGCGACTTCCTGCGTACCGCGCAAGCCAAGGGGCTCACGCGGCGGAAAGCGCTCTTCAAACACGGGCTGCGTACGGCTCTCGTGCCGATGGCCACGCTGTTCGCATTCGGCTTCGGACTGCTGATCACCGGAGGCACGTTCACGGAGCGGATCTTCGGCTGGTACGGCATGGGCGACTGGCTGGTCTACGGAATCGAGCAGGACGACACGAACATCACGGCAACCGTCACACTGTTCGTCGCCGTGCTGGTGCTGATCTCGGGCTGGCTGTCCGACGTGTTCTACGCCCTTCTGGACCCCCGGGTCCGGCTGCGTTGACGGCGATCAGGAGATTCCGATGACCACCACAGACGTCGGCGCCGGAACGCACGTCCCGTCGGGCGGCGGAGCACCCGTCGAGGTTCCGACGGGGACGCCCTCGAACGAGACCGAGGGAATCACTCGCGGGCGGCTCGTGCTGCGCCGGTTCCTGCGCAACCGGCTCGCGCTGGCGGGCCTTCTCACGCTCGTCCTGCTCTATGCGGTGTCCTCGCTCAGCCCGTTGTTCGCGCCGTGGGCCTACAACGAGTACGACTACACCGCTTTCCTGCAGCCGCCGTCGGCCAGCCACTGGTTCGGTACCTCGCAGATCGGCGAGGACGTGTTCGCCCAGACCATGCGCGGGCTGCAGAAGTCGCTGACGATCGGCCTGCTCACAGGACTCATCTCGATCGTCATCGCGTCACTGGTGGGAGCCTCCGCCGGATACTTCGGCGGCTGGGTCGACCGCGGGCTGATGTGGCTGGTCGACCTGCTCCTCGTGCTGCCGTCGTTCCTCATCATCGCGGTGATCTCCCCCGCGCTGCGTGGCAGCAGCTGGATCCTGTTCGTGCTGCTGCTGGGCCTGTTCGCCTGGATGATCACGGCACGGATCCTGCGTGGAATGACGATGACGCTGCGCGAACGCGAGTTCGTGAAGGCCGCGAAGTTCATGGGGGCGCCGTCGTCGGTGATCATCCGACGGCACATCCTGCCGAACATGGCGTCGCTGATGATCATCGATGTCACGATCACGGTGGGCGCGACGATCCTCCTCGAAACCGGGCTGTCCTACTTCGGCTTCGGCGTGCAGCCGCCCGACGTCTCGCTCGGCACCCTCATCCGCGACGGGAGCAACTCCGCGGTCACGACGCCGTGGCTGTTCCTGTTCGCCGGCGGCCTGCTGGTCATCGCGGTGCTGGCCGTCAACTTCATCGGGGACGGCCTGCGTGACGCACTCGACCCGAACTCCCGCGGAGGCCGCCGCCGTCCGAAGTCGGCCCAGAAGAAGTCGGCACGGAAGACGAAGAAGGTCGCCACCCAATGACGATGATCGACTCCGACATCCTGGCCGACCCCGGCCTCCCGCCCGGCCCGGGGGACGCACTGCTGGAGGTCGCCGACCTCGATGTGTCCTTCCCCAGCGAGGACGGCCGCGTGAGCGCGGTGCGAGGGATCAGCTATCGGGTGGCGCCGGGCGAGGTGCTGGGGATCGTCGGCGAGTCCGGGTCGGGCAAGTCCGTGTCATCGCTGGCCGTGATGGGGCTCCTCCCGCCGTCGGCGAAGATCAGCGGCTCCATCCGGCTGCGCGGCCAGGAGCTGCTCGGCCTGTCCGACACCGAGCTGTCGCGGATCCGCGGCCGGAAGATCGCCATGGTGTTCCAGGACCCGCTCTCGGCCCTGACCCCCGTCTACACCGTGGGCGACCAGATCGCCGAGGCCCTGCTGGTGCACGGCGGCCGGTCGATGACCGCGAAGAACGCGGCAAAGCGCTCCGTGGAGCTGCTCGACCTCGTCGGCATCCCGAACGCGGCCGAGCGGGTGAAGTCCTTCCCGCACGAGTTCTCCGGGGGGATGCGCCAGCGTGCCGTGATCGCGATGGCGATCGCCAACGACCCCGACCTGATCATCGCCGATGAGCCGACCACCGCTCTGGACGTCACGGTGCAGGCCCAGGTGCTGGAGGTGCTCAAGACCGCGCAGGAGGTGACCGGCGCAGGGATCGTGCTGATCACACACGACCTGGGCGTGGTCGCGGGCACAGCCGACCGCGTGGTGGTCATGTACGCGGGCAGGGCGGTGGAGACCGGCACCGTCGACGAGATCTTCGCGGCACCCCGCATGCCGTACACGCTGGGGCTGCTGGGCTCCATCCCCCGGCTCGACGTCGGGCGGGGCCAGCCGCTGGTGCCCATCGAGGGTCAACCGCCATCACTCGTGGCGCTGCCGCCGGGGTGCCCCTTCGGCCCCCGCTGCCCCCTGCACGTCGACGCATGCGACCAGGCCGAGCCGGAACTGCTCGTCGCGCCCGGCACGACCGCGGACCACCGCGCGGCCTGTATCCGCACGGCCGAGCTGGCCGAGGCGGACGCCGAGGGCGGCGAGCTGGCCGCCGAGGTGTTCGACGCCCACGTCCTGGACAGCTCGGAGGCCGACGCCGTGCCACGCACCGACCGCGATGTGGTGCTGGGCGTGCACGAGCTGGTCAAGCACTACCCGGTCCGCACCGGCGGGATCTTCCGGCGCACCGTCGGCACCGTGCGCGCCGTCGACGGCGTGACGTTCGACGTCCGCGCAGGCGAGACCCTCGGCCTCGTGGGGGAATCCGGTTGCGGAAAGTCGACGACCATCCTGGAGATCCTCGGCCTGGAGCCGCCGATGGGCGGCACGGTGCAGGTGCTCGGCTCCGACACGAGCGCCCTGTCGAAGGCCGACCGCAAGCGGATCCGCCGCGACATGCAGATCGTGTTCCAGGACCCGATGGCGTCGCTGGACCCGCGACTGCCCGTCCGCGACCTGATCGCCGAACCGCTCGAGGTGCAAGGCTTCTCGAAGCAGCACATCGCCGAGCGCGTGCCGGAGCTGATGCGGCTGGTCGGGCTGCGGTCCGAGCAGATCAACCGCTACCCCGGCGAGTTCTCCGGTGGGCAGCGCCAGCGGATCTGCATCGCCCGCGCGCTCGCGCTGGAGCCGAAGGTGCTCGTGCTCGACGAGCCCGTGTCGGCGCTCGACGTCTCGATCCAGGCCGGGGTGCTCAACCTGCTCGACGAGCTGAAGGCGCGGCTGGGGCTGGCCTACCTGTTCGTGGCGCACGACCTGTCGGTGGTGCGGCACATCGCTGACCGCGTCGCCGTGATGTACCTGGGCAAGATCGTGGAGATCGGCGCGGTCGACGAGGTGTTCGCCGCCCCGCAGCACCCGTACACGCAGGCCCTGCTCTCGGCGATCCCGGTGCCCGATCCCGAGGTGGAGCGGCGCCGCGAGCGGATCCTCCTGAAGGGTGACATGCCCAGCCCGGCGAACCCGCCGTCCGGCTGCCGGTTCCGCACCCGCTGCCCGCTGTTCCTCACGCTCGACGCCGATCGCCAGGCGCGTTGCATCGACGAAGAGCCGCCGAGGGTCGCCGCCCAACCCGCCCGGCCGGGCACGTCCGTGGTCGATCACGAGGCGGCCTGCCACTGGTCCGAGATCAAGACCGTCGTCTAGCTCCATCCGCCCCCGAACGCCCGTCATTCCCGGATGACGGCGCCCACCCGTCAGCAACTCCGCGACCGCGGATGGACCAGGAGGAACGATGAGACCGTCACGTCGAGGAGCGGGGTTGGTGGCGCTCGCCGCGGCCACCGCGCTCGTGCTGAGCGCCTGTGGCGGCGGGGGAGGTGGCGGCGGCACGGCCGGTGACGTCACCGGTGGCACGCCTCCGCAGGCCGGGAACGACATGAACCCGGTCGCCTACGACCAGGTGCGCGACGGCGGCGACTTCTTCTGGTCGATCAGCAGCATGCCACCGCAGTACAACCGCAACCAGCTCGACGGCACGGAGCGGGACACCGCGGACGTCATGAATTCGATGATGCCGCTGATCATGAAGGGTGACGCGCAGAGCGTCTACCAGATCGACCCGGACTACCTCGAGTCGGCCGAGCTGACCAGCACGAGCCCGCAGGTGGTGACCTACAAGCTCAACCCCAAGGCCACCTGGTACGACGGGCGGCCGATCGACTGGACCGACTTCGAGGCGCAGTGGAAGGCGCTCAACGGCTCGAACCCGGCCTTCACGGTGTCCGGCACGACCGGGTACGACGTGATCCAATCGGTGGCCCAGGGCGCCACGCCGCAGGAGGTGGTGGTCACCTACAGTTCGCCATTCGCGGACTGGAAGGGCAACTTCATCCCGCTCTACCCGCGGGAGACCAACTCCGATCCCAAGGTCTTCAACGAGGGCTGGATCAACCAGCCGATCGTCGGGCAGACTGCCGGCCCGTTCAAGTTGGAGAGCGTCGACCTCACGGCCAAGCGGCTCACCGTGGTGCGCAACGAGAAGTGGTGGGGCCAGCCGGCCAAGCTCGACCGGATCATCTACGTCGGGCTGGACAGCGCGGCGCAGCCGGACGCGTACGCCAACGGCTCGCTGAGCTTCCTGACGATCGGTCCGAGCGTGGCAACCTTCCAGCGCGCTCAGCAGGTGCCCGACACCGTCATCCGCACGGCGAACGGCCCCAACTACCGCCACATCACGTTCAACGGCGCCCCGGGCTCCCTGCTCGAGGACCCGAAGCTGCGGTTGGCGATCATGAAGGGCATCGACCGCAACGTCATCACACAGTCGCAGATCGGCCCGATCGTTCCCGCCGCCAAGCCCCTCGGCAACCACCTCTACGTGGAGGGCCAAGAGGGTTACGAGGACCACTCCGGCGTGGTCACCTTCGACCCGGAGAAGGCCAAGTCCGAGCTCGACGCCCTGGGGTGGACGCTGCAGGGCGACGTGCGCGTGAAGGACGGGAAGCAGCTCGCGATCCGCGACATCATCCCGACCGGCACACCGGTGAGCGAGGCGGAAGCCCGGATCGTGCAGCAGCAGCTCGGCGCCATCGGCGTGAAGGTGAACATCGAGGCGGTGCCCCTCGACAACTTCTTCGAGCAGTTCGTCAACGTCGGCAACTTCGACATCACCCACTTCGCGTGGCTGGGGACGCCGTCGCCGATCAGCTCGTCGAGCGGCATCTACCGGTTGGTTGAGGGCACAGTCGGCCAGAACTACGGCCGCATCGGCAACCAGAAGATCAACGACCTGCTGGTGCAGGCCAACGCGGAGCTCGACCCGGCCAAGCAGCGCGTGATCGTCAACGAGATCGACCAGGAGCTGTGGAACATCGGGCATTCGCTGCTCACCTACCAGCGCCCGGACGCCGTGGCCGTGAAGCCCAATGTCGTCAACTTCGGCGCGAAGGGATTCGCGGACTACAAGTACACCCTGATCGGCTTCACCAAGTGAGGTCATAGGCGTTTGACCAGCAGCACCGCAGCGGGCGGGGGGCGTCTTCGTGCGCTCCGCCCGCTGCGGCATGCGCTGCTCACCACCGGAATCGTCCTCGCCGTGTGCGGGGTGCTGGCCGGCGTCGCGGCGACCACGTTCGCCGCGACGTCGGCGCATATCGGGGTGGCGACCGGCCGGGCCGAGGGCGTGGTCGACGCAGTGCACGACTCCGCTGTGCAGCTCCGCTGGACCCCACCCGGACTGGCCGAGCGCGTCGACCTCGTCGAGGTGAGCAGCACCCCACCGGCACCCGGCGCCCACACCGAGGTGGCGTTCGACCCCGCCCATCCCGAGAAGCCCCTGATCCCGGGCGCCCAGGTCCTCGTGGACGCCGATCGGGCGCTCACGACGATCTCCTTCACCGTGGTGGTCGCCGCGCTCGTGCTGGCTGTGCTCGCCTGGCAGGTGGTCACGCGCAGGCGTGCGTTCGCGCAGCCGGGACGCTCGGTTCCGGTGCGCCGCGTTCGCTGGCAGGCCGGACTTGCCACCCGCAGCTATCTCGAGACCGACACCCGTCCGCAGCGGTGGATACCCGTGCACTTCGACCCCGTGCTCGTCGGCCTCCCCTCCCCCACGGTCGTCCGGCTGCACGGCGATCCGCTGCGCGACCGCATGGTTGCCGCCACCGTCGCCGGGCCGGACGGGGACCACCCGCTCGTCCCGTCGGGAGCGGTGCGTGCGGAGGAGCCGCGCGGGCACCGCACCGACAACCCGTCTAGGCCGGATGCCACTGTCGCCGTACGCGCCGCAGCGCTGGCCCGGATGAGCCGGCAGCTGCGGGCCGACCTCCCGCTGGTCGTCCCGGCTCCGTTCATCGGCCTGCTGTGGACCTACGTCGACCGCGGTGGGCTGCTGACGTGGGTGGCGGTTACCGCGCTGGCGGCATCGCTGGGCCTGTGGCTTGCCGCGATGCGCGGCTCCGACCCGAGCTGAAGTTTCCTCAGTCGCTCTCGTCGAGCACGTCGATCCAGCCGCCCGACCGCCAGTACTCGCCCGCGTCCCGGGCCAGCAGCTGGTGGTCCACGAGGTAACGGCGCAGCGTGGCGTGGTCGGCGGCACCGCCGTCGGTCCACGCTCGCAGCACGGCGTCGACCTCCCGCTCCGGGTAGCGGACGCCGGGCTCGAAACTCTGCGCCACGTGCTCCAGCACCATCCGGCGCTTGGCCCCCTGCGCGGGGAACGAGAGCAGCCGACCGTCGCGCACGAACCGGGAGACGACCTGCTCGACACCGGGGTCCGCGTAGCCGAGGTCCTCGACGGGCACGACGGGCGCCGCGGACCGCGCGGCCTCCTTGAACAGCTCTGCCCGCACCTCGAGCTTGTCGTCGACGAGCCCACCCGCCTGCAGCTTCTGCAGCGCCCGCCCGACCTCACGAGGGGCGAGGCCGGTGGTGGCTCCGACGTCGGCGGCTGTGCGTGCGCCCAGCACGAGTGCGGCGACGACACGCAGGCGATCGGGCTCGGCGAGCAACCCGACGATCTCGGCAGGAGTCACGGCAGGCGAGGTTACCGGGGCCGCGAGGGGCAGAGGCGCACGAGTTCCTCATATCGGCCGCAGGCCGCGGCCGGCACAGATGGAACACAGAGAACAATCGGCGAGAATCGAGGCCGCAACCGTAATCCATAATTCTCAGCACGGACAAAAGGCACAATGGCCTTCAACCTCTCCGGCCGACGCCCACGATCCGACCGCGCAGGTACCATTGACCATTGATCGATACCGACCTTCATGAGAGAGAGCGAGTACCAGCTGCGTGCTGAGATACCTCCTCAAGAAGACTCTCGGTTGGCTACTCATGATCGTGGTGGCCACCAACCTGACCTACTTTCTCGCCAACCTGTTTCTGGATCCGAGGGCCAACTACCTGCAGTTGAGGCCTCCTCGCACCCCTGAGGAGATCGACCGCTCACTCGCCCAGTACAACCTGAGTCCGGCCACTCCACTGCTCGACCGCTGGTGGCACTGGATCACCGATATCGTCCTGCATTGGAATTGGGGCTACTCCCCGGTCGGAGACAGCGTCAACACCCAGATCGCCTTCCGGATCGGCGTCAGCGCACAGCTCGTACTGTTGTCGACGATTCTCTCCGCGATCATCGGCATTGCCCTCGGTGTCTACACGGGATCGCGCCAGTACCGCTTCGCCGACCGGTTCCACCAAGGCTTGTCGATCATCACGATCAACGTCCCCACGGTCGTCGCGTCACTCGTGGTGGTGCTCCTCGCGATCATGCTCAACCAATCGCTCGGCAGCACTCTGCTCTTCGTCGCGGGGGCACAGTCGCCGACGGTCAGCGGGTTCTGGCCGCTGGTGCTGGACCGGATCCAGCACCTCGTCCTGCCCACCATCTCGCTGACGCTCACCAGCTACGCCGGCTACCACCTGCTGCAGCGCTCGCTGCTCCTCGACAACATCAACTCCGACTACGTGCGCACCGCGCGGGCCAAGGGCCTGACCCGCCAGGAGGCCATCCGGCGCCACGGCCTGCGCACGTCGCTGATCCCGGTGGCCACCTCCGTCGCGTTCGCGGTACCTGCGCTGTTCACCGGCGCGGTGATCACGGAGACGATCTTCGGCTGGCAGGGCATGGGCCAGTACTTCACGTCGACGATCAGCAAGAACGACGTCAACGGCGTGGTCGCCGTCGCCGCGTTCGGTGCGCTGATGACCGCGATCGGCGCGATCCTCGCCGACATCGCCGTGGTGGTCCTCGACCCGAGAGTGCGGGTGACCGGCTCGTGACCACGAACCTCCCCGGCCGGGTTCCGCCGGTCGACCTCGACAGGCAGCCGCCCACCACCGGGAGGAACCTTCAGCGCCGTGGCGGACGGCTGAGCAGGCGCCGCCTCTACCTGCGCCGGTTCCTCCGCAGCAAGGGCGCGGTGGCCGGGCTGGTGATCCTGGCCCTTCTCGTGCTGTTCGCGCTGCTCGGCGGCCTGTTCACGCCGTACTCGTACAGCGACGTCGACTTCGCGGCCCTGACGGTCCCGCCCTCGCCCGACCACATCTTCGGCACGAACAACGCCGGCAACGACACGTTCGCCCAGGCCGTGCACGGGCTGCAGCGGTCGCTGGTCATCGCGGTCTCGGTGTCGCTGCTCACCACGATCATCTCCGCGTTCGTCGGTGCCGTCGCCGCCTACTTCGGCGGCAGAACGGAGCGCGCCGTCCTCGGGATCGTGCACTTCCTGCTGGTCGTGCCCTCGTTCCTGATCCTCGCCCTCGTCTCGCAGAAGGCGGGCGGCGACTGGAGGGTGCTCATCGTCGTCCTGACGGTGTTCGGCTGGATGTACAACGCACGCGTGGTGTGGGCGCTCGCCACCTCGTTGCGCGAGCGGGAGTACGTGCTGGCGGCACGGTTCATGGGCGTCAGCCGGATCCGGATCGTCCTGCGCCACCTGATCCCCAACATCGGGTCGTTGCTGGTGGTGACCTTCACGATCGGCGTGGTCGCGACGGTGCAGGGCGAGACGGCCCTGTCGTTCATCGGGTTCGGGGTGCAGCCGCCGGACGTCTCGCTGGGCACCATGCTCAACGACGGCGCCGACACCGTGTCGAGCGCGCCGTGGCTGTTCTACGTCCCGGCAGTCCTCGTCACGCTGCTGACCGTCTCGATGGCGCTGATCGGAGACGGGCTGCGCGACGCGCTGGATCCGACGTCCCGATCCGGGGTCGGGGCGTGACCACCGTTCCGGACACAGATCCCGTGCTCTCCGTCCGCAACCTCGAGGTCTCCTTCCCCTCGGAGGCCGGGCGCGTGGCGGCCGTCCGGGGCGTCGACTTCGACCTGCACGCGGGCCGCACGCTGGGAATCGTCGGCGAGTCGGGCTCGGGCAAGTCGGTCACGTCCATGGCGGTGATGGGCCTGCTCCCCGACTACGCCGCGGTGTCCGGCTCCGTGACCTTCGGCGGCAAGGAGTTGCTCGGCCTCGACGACCGGCAGATGTCGGCGATCCGCGGCCGGGAACTCGCGATGATCTTCCAGGACCCTCTCGCGTCGCTGACACCGATCTTCACCGTGGGGCGTCAGATCGTCGAGGCGTTGCAGATCCACCAGAAACTCGACCGGACCGCGGCCTCGAAACGGGCGGTGGAACTGCTCGACCTGGTCGGCATCCCGAACGCTGCGGCCCGGGCACGCTCGTTCCCGCACGAGTTCTCGGGCGGGATGCGCCAGCGCGTGGTGATCGCGATGGCGATCGCCAACGACCCACGCGTGCTCGTCGCCGACGAGCCGACCACCGCCCTGGACGTCACGGTGCAGGCACAGATCCTCGACGTCCTCGCGCTCGCCAAGGCCGAGACGGGAGCGGCCCTCATCCTGATCACCCACGATCTCGGCGTCGTGGCCGGCACCGCCGACGACGTGCTGGTGATGTACGCGGGCCGTCCGGTGGAGAAGGCGCCGGTCGGTGCGCTGTTCGCCCGGCCCCGCATGCCGTACACGATCGGGCTGCTGGGGGCCGTCCCGCGGGTGGATCGCACCGAGCGACGCCCACTCCTGCCGATCACCGGCAACCCGCCGCTCCTGGTCGACCTGCCCGAAGGCTGCCCGTTCCGGCCGCGCTGCCCGATACCGGTGGCGGAGTGCGCCGCCGAGGAACCCGCGCTGGAGCCGGTGCCGCTCGACGGAGAGCACGCCGCTGCCTGCATCCGGTCCGCCCACATCGACGACGGCCGGGTCGACGGCGTGGCGATCTACCCCGTGCCGCCCGTGCCGGCGCCCCCGTCGGCGGCGATCGCCCGCGAGCAGCGCCCCGCCGTGCTCGAGCTCGACGGACTCAGCAAGACCTTTCCCCTGCTGAAGGGGAAGCTGCTGAAGCGGCGCATCGGCTCGGTGTACGCGGTCTCGGATGTCGACCTCGACATCCGGCAGGGCGAGACGCTCGGGCTGGTCGGCGAGTCGGGCTGCGGGAAGACCACCACGCTGCTGGAGATCATGAACCTCCGCGTCCCGGAACGGGGCAGCATCCGCATCACGGGCGTCGACGTGGCGAGCCTGAAGGGCCGGGGCCAGGAACGGGCTCTGCGGCGGAAGCTCCAGATGGTGTTCCAGGACCCGATGGGAGCGCTCGACCCGCGGCTGACGGTCTTCGACATCCTGGCCGAACCGTTGCGGGCCGTGGGCGAGGCGGACCGGGAGGCGACCGAACAGCGGATCGACGAGTTGATGGCGCTGGTCGGACTCGACCCCGAACACAGCGACCGCTTCCCCACCGCCTTCTCCGGGGGACAGCGCCAGCGCATCGGCATCGCCCGCGCCCTGGCCACCAACCCGTCGCTGGTCGTGCTGGACGAGCCGGTCTCGGCCCTGGACGTCTCCATCCAGGCCGGCGTGATCAACCTCCTGAACGTCCTCAAGGCCGAGCTCGGGCTCTCCTACCTCTTCGTCGCGCACGACCTGTCCGTGGTGCGCCACATCTCGGACCGGGTCGCGGTGATGTACCTGGGTCGCATCGTGGAGATCGGTGCCGTCAACGTCGTGTTCGACGACCCGCGGCACCCGTACACGCAGGCGTTGCTCTCGGCGATCCCGGTTCCCGACCCGCTGGTCGAGCGCACCAGGGAACGGGTGGTGCTGCGCGGCGACCTGCCCAGCCCCACCGACTCCTCCCCCGGTTGCCGGTTCGTCAGCCGATGCCCTCTGCACCCGACCCTCGACGACGGGCAGCGCGCACGGTGCACGCAGGAGACTCCCGAGCTCACGGGGAGGGACGACGTCGACCATCTGAACGCCTGCCACTTCCGCTGACGCCCCCGGCACCCCCTCATCCAGGAGGAACCCGACCATGCACGTCCTGAAGCGAACCGCTGCCGTCGCGGCCACCGCGGTGCTGTCGGTGACGCTGGCGGCCTGCGGCACCGCCGGGTCGACCGGCGGCGAGGTCAGCGCCCAGTCCCTGGCCGGCCAGGTTGCCTACGACCCGCAGCCCTACGACAACATCAGGGACGGTGGCACGCTCACCACCTCGTTGCCGGAGATCTCCCCCCAGTTCAACAGCTGGCAGAGCGACTCCACCGGATACACGCAGACGGTGTGGTCCTGGTACAACCCGATTCTCGTCACGTTCACCGCCGACGGGCAGGCCGTCTTCAACCCGGACTATCTCACCGACGTGAAGCAGGAGACCGTCGACGGGAACACCAGGGTCACCTACACGATCAATCCGAAGGCCACCTACAACGACGGCACGCCCATCGACTGGACGTCGTTCGATGCGGTGTGGAAGGCCGACCGCGGCAAGGATCCGGCCTACTTCGTCGCCTCCACCGACGGTTACGACCGCATCTCGTCGTTGACCCAGGGCGTGAACTCCCGCCAGGTCGTGGTCACGTTCTCCGGGATCAACCTGTGGTGGCAGGCTCTCTTCGGTTCCCTGCTCAACCCCGCCGCCCTCGCCCCCGGCGTGTTCAACCAGGGGTACATCAACAACCCGCACCCGGAATGGGGCGCCGGACCGTACACGGTGAGCAAGTTCGATCAGCAGAACGGCACGATCACCTTCGAGCGCAACCCGAAGTGGTGGGGTAAGAAGGGCAAGCTCGACTCGAGGACCTTCATCGCCATGGAGGACTCGGCGGCCATCAACGCCTTCAAGAACGGGCAGATCGACGCCGTGTCGGCCGGCTCGAAGGACCGGCTCGCACAGGTCGCAGGACAGCCGGGCACAGAGATCCGCAAGAGCGCTTCCCTGCAGATCGACTTCTTCACGCTCAACGGCACCACCCCTGTCCTCTCCGACATCCGGGTGCGAAAGGCGATCTTCGAGGCCGTTGACCGCGCGGAGATCGTCAAGGTCCAGCTCCAGGGCCTCGGCTACACGGCGGACCCTGTCGGTTCGATGAACCTGCTGCCGTTCCAGGAGGGATATCACGACGATCTCGGCCAGGTCGTCAGGTTCGACCCCGAGCAGGCGAAGAAGGACCTCGACGCGGCCGGATGGACCGTGGGACCGGACGGTGTCCGGGTCAAGGACGGACGGCCGCTCGAGTTCAGCTACGCCAGTACCGGCGACGACCCCATCGGGAAGGCGATCGCAGGCGCCACCGCGGCGATGATGAAGAACGTCGGCATCAAGCTGGACATCCGCCAGGTCCCGTCGAGCGACTTCTCCAAGATCATCTCCGGAAAGCAGTTCGACATGTTCTACGCCGGCGAGTCGGAGGGCAGCCCGTACGGGATCGCTTTCATCTGCCAGCTGTACTGCTCGGACACCCAGTTCATCAAGTCCGGCGTCAACGACCCCAAGAACGACGCACTGGTCCGGTCGGTGAACACCCTGCCGACGGCCCAGGAGCAGTTCGCGCGGGCCGCGGAAGCGGAGGTGGCGGCGTTCCGGACATTCGGCGTGATGCCCACGGTCAACCTGCCGGACATCCAAGCGGTCAAGACGGGCCTGGCCAACTACGGCCCGGGGCGCTACTTCAGCACCACCCCGGAGAACATCGGCTGGCAGAAATAGCGCCTCTGCGTGGATACGAGTGCACGCGCGCTCGTATCCACGCGGAGGGATGTCAGCCGGACATCGTCAGATCGGCGATCCGCGCGCGATGGGAGTCGGCGTCGCCGTACTGGCCCGCCAGCCGCTTGGCGCGCTTGTAGAAGAAGTGCGACTCGTGCTCCCACGTGTATCCGATACCGCCGTGGTACTGGATCATCGCCGCCGTCGACCCGATGGCGACGTCGCTCGCCTTGGCCTTCGCCACGGAGACGGCGAGCGGGGCGTCGGCCAGGCCGGTGTCCACGGCGTGGGCGGCGTACAGCACGGCGTGCTCGGCCATGGTCACGCCGATGTGCAGGTCGGCCAGCGCGTGCTTGATCGCCTGGAACGACCCCACGGGCACACCGAACTGCTGCCGTTCACGGTCGTAGGCGACCGTGCGGGAGAGTGCCTCGCGCGCGATCCCGGCCAGGTCGGCGGCCACGAGCACGGTGGCCCGCGCCACGAGCTCGTCGAGCACCTCCGCGCTCGCCCCTGGCAACGCCTCGCCCGCGTCGGCCTCGACCGAGGCCAGCCGTACGGTGCCGTCGTAGGAGCCCTGCCGGGTGGCGGATCCACCGTGGACGAGCGTGAGCCCGTCGCCGGAGCGCGCGACGACGACATCCGCGATCTCGCCGTACTCCACGGTGCGGAGCACGCCCGGCGCAGTGCCGCGCAGGGTCAGGGCTCCGACGGCGTCACCGACGGCGAGCCGCGGCAACCAGGCGGCTCGCTGCGCGTCCGACCCGGCCAGCCGGATCGCCTCCGCTGCGAGCACGGTGCCCCGCCACGGCCCGGGCGCCACGCCTGCGCCGAGCGCACGGGCGATCACCTGCGCCTCCACCAGCCCGAGCCCGAGGCCGTCGTGCTCCTCGGGCACGAGCACCGCCAGCCAGCCCTGCTCGGCCGCGGCCTTCCACAGTGACGCCGGGTGCCCGTCGCCGTCGGTGTCCTCGACGACGGCCCGGACGGCCTCGAGGTCGAACCGGTCGGCGAGGTAGCCGCGCACGGCGTCGCCGAACTCGCGCTGGTCGTCGGTCGGTGCGAAGAACATGACCAGCTCCTATCGCGGCAGGCCGAGCACGCGCTCGGCGGTGATGTTGCGCTGCACCTGCGAGGACCCGCCCCAGATCGTGACCGATCGCGACCACATCGACTGGCCGTGCAAGGGGCGCAGGTCGAGGTCGTCGACCGAATCGAGGGTGGCGTCCTCGCCGACGATGTCGTCGAAGACCTCCCAGAGGTCCTGGAACGTCTCGGACCACTGCAGCTTCGTCATCGACGCCTCGAACCCGAGGTCACGCCCCTGCTCCACCTGCGTCAGCACGTGCATGGCGTGCAGCCGCAGGCATTCCAGCTCGACGAGGACGCGTGCGAGCTTGTCGCGCACCACCGGGTCGCGGTCCCGGCCCAGCTTCTTCGCGACCTCGACGATCTCGTCGTACTGGCGGCGGAACTCCGTGTACTGGGCGATGCCGGACGCGCCGCGTTCGAAGGAGAGCAGAAGCATCGCGGTGCGCCAGCCGTCCCCGATCTCCCCGAGGCAGTCGGTCGCGGGCACGCGGGCATCGGTGAAGAACACCTCGCCGAACTCGCTGGCCCCGCTCATCTGCTTCAACGGCCGGGCCTCGACGCCGGCCTGGTGCATGTCGATCAGCAGCATCGAGATGCCGCGGTGCTTAGCGGAGCCTGCCTCCGTGCGCACCATGGTGAAGATCTTGTCGCCGTGCACGGCGTTGGTGGTCCACACCTTCTGGCCGTTGACCACGAAGTCGTCGCCGTCGCGCACGCCCTTCGTGGACAGGGCGGCGAGGTCGGATCCCGCGCCCGGCTCGGAGAAGCCCTGGCACCAGATCACCTCGTTACGCAGCAGCGGACCGATGATCTCCTTCTTCTGCGCGTCGGTGCCGATCGCCATCACGGTGGGGGCGAGGAACGACAGGCCGAGCGGGTTGACGGTGCGCGGGGCGCGCGCCAGCACCATCTCCTCGTCGTAGATCGCCCTCATGCCGGGGGTTCCCCCGCGGCCGCCGAACTCGGTGGGCCACTCGATGCCCGCGAAACCGGCGAGCGCCTTGTCGCGCTCCCAGTCGCGACGCAGCCGGAAGCTCTCGTCGCCATCGAGGTTCTCCCAGAAGCCCGGGCGCTGCCACTCCTCCGGGATGCTCGCCCGCAGCCAGGACCGCAGCTCGCTGCGGAACGCCTCCTCCGCTGCGGTGTAGGTCAGGTCCATGCGCTCTCCTCGTCGCCGGATCAGGCTGGAACCACCTTGGCATACCGACGAGTAACCGGCGTACCCGTCATCCCCCGCAACCCGCGGAGTCACCGGATCTTCACCTCGGATTGCGGACAGGAACTGGCCGCTGCGACGGAGACGCTCTGCCGGACAGCAGAGCAGCGGTCCGCGCGATCGATCACGGCAAGGAGACGCACATGGCGACGACGACCGTCCCCGGCGGCAAGGCCACGGTCACCCCGTATGTGGCAGCCAAGGGAGCGGCAGCGTTCCTCGACTTCGTCGAGCAGACCTTCGGTACCGCCACCGCCCTGCGCGTCCTGAACCAGGACGGCACGATCGGCCACGCGGAAGTGACGATCGGCGACTCGGTCGTCATGGTGTTCGACGCGCGGCCCGAATGGCCCGACATCCCGAGCCTCCTCAGCGTCTACGTCGATGACGTCGACGAGGTGGTGGCCCGAGCCCTCGATGCGGGAGCGGTCGTCATCACCGAGGTGGCGACGTCGCGGATCATCGGGGACCGCGGCGGGCGCATCAAGGATCCGGTCGGAAACATCTGGTGGATCCAGACGCACCTGGAAGACGTCGACGAGGCAACCATGCGCGAGCTGTTCGCCGATCCCCAGGAGGCCGCCACCATGCGGCACGCCCAGGAGTCGTTCGCCGCGGAGATGCGACGCCGGCTCTGAACGCCGCCCGGGTTGACGGTGGGTGAGCACGAAAGGAACGGCGGGTACGCTCCGCACATGCGCACTGAGCGTGTCACAGTGAGCCTTCCGGCCGAACTGGTCACCGAGGCCCGCAACGCCGTGCAGCGCGGGGCAGCGAGAAGCATCTCGGCCTACATCGCCGAAGCCGTCTCCGCCCGCCAGCTCCGCGACCGATCCCTCGCCGCACTCGCCGATCTCTACGGTGGTCCACCCCCACCCGCCGAGCTGGCCGAGGCGCGGCGGACGCTGCGCCTGGTGCCGCCGGCAGCTGCTGTCTGATGGGCGCTCCACATCGGAGTGGCGCCCTGGCAGGCGCCGCATGATCGGCGGACGCGTGCTCGACACCACCGCACTGGCCGCCTTCGCCATCGGACGACCCGTCTACGTCAGGGCGCTCGTGTGGGCCGCGGTCGAGGAGAACATCGTGCTCGCGGTGCCGAGCGCCGCGCTCGGCCGGGCCTGGGCGTTGCTCGAGCCCGAGCACCACGCGGCCCTGCAGGTGCTGCTGGACCTGCCCAACACGGTGATCGACGAGCTCGGCCCGGCCTCCGCCCTGGAGTCCGGGCTGCTGCTGGCCGCATCCGGGCACGACGACATCGTCGCCGGGCAGGTCGCGGCCAGCGCCCGCCGCCGGGGCTGGCCCGCCGTCACCGGCGAACCCGCCACCCTCCGCAAGCTCGACACGTCTGTGACGATCGAAGAGCTCCCATGAGCGTGCGAGTCGGCCCCCGCTAGTCCGCCGTGAGGCGGGTTCCGAGGCGCTTCAGGGACTCGTCGTCCAGGCCGTTGGCGTTCAGCCACCCGGCCGCTCCACCCGCTCCGTTCGTGCCGAAGTCCGCGTCGAGCCGGGCGAGCACGGTGGCCATCGCGTCGGCCCGCGGGAAGTGCCGCGAGATGTCCGCCGGCATCGGCTCGCCTGACGCCGTGGTCCACCGGCGGAAGAGCGCCTCCACCTGCTCGGCGGAGAGCGCGTAGTCGGCCACCACCGCGTCGCGCTCGACGCCGATCGCGTCCAGCACCAGCGCCACCAACACCCCGGTGCGGTCCTTCCCCGCCGCGCAGTGCACGAGCGCGGGCCCGGCGTCCGGGGCAGCGAGCAACCGCACCGCGGAGACGACGTTCTCGCCGCGGTCGGACAGGTAGCCGAGGTAGTTACGCACCAACGGGTCGGTGTCGTCGTCGGTCTCGGGGAGGGTGCGACCCTGCTCGGGGAGGAAGTTGAAGGCCACCGTCTCGACGCCTGCGCGGGCCACGGCGGTGGGCCCGTCCTCCTCGATCTCCCGGGGCGTGCGCAGGTCCAGCACGAGCTTCAACCCGACGACGTCGACGAGGTGACCGACGTCGGCCGGGGTGCAGTAGTGCAGCGACGCGCTGCGCAACAGCATCCCCGACCGTGTGGTGCGGCCGTCGCGCAGCGGCAACCCGCCGATGTCGCGAACGTTGTCGAGTCCCTCGAAGGTGAGCCAGCGCTCCGTTGATGCAGACACATGGTCACCCTCGCTCATCGGACCGCTTCGCCGCATCCCCGTGCACGTGACCGCAAGGGGAAGTTCCCGCGCAACGGCCCGATGTGCCGGGCCTAGAGGGCGGACTCGAACGCGGCCTGGCTGAGCACCCGCCTGTTGATCACCGCGACGATCGGGCCGTCGGCCTCGCTGGCGCTGCGGGCCTCCCGCCAGTCCGGGTCGGCCTGCATCGCCGCCCACTTGGTGACCATGTCGTCGTAGGAGTCGAACCGCAGCACGTACACGAGCTCGTTGTTGGAGTTGCTGCCGAGCTCGGTGAGTGTGATGAAGACGACCTCCATCCCGTGCTTGCGGAAGAAGCCCAGCGTGTGGTCTTTGAACCTCTTCACCAGAGCAGGCATGCGACCCGAAACGGTGGTGTACTCGCGGATCTCGTAGATCATCATACGATCATATGGACAGCTGACCGAATGAGCTGTAAGCATGTCCCATTGGTCGGCGACCGCGTCATAAGGGCCGTTCGGCGACCACCCCGGCCGCCTCGACTACGCGACGGCCTAGGCTTCGTTCCACGAGTGACCGCGCCCCAGCTCAGCTCCCGCACCAGCAGCTCTCCGCAACTCGGTGATGGTCACAAGAGTTGCGCCGCCGAACCCGAGGAACTCGATGACGGACCCCCGCACCAGCCTGATCCGCCAGCAGCTCGCCGATCTCGGCAGGCGGCACGCCGCCGAGGAGAGCCGGGGTGCCACCACTCCGCGGGCCACCCGCGTGCTGATCATCGGGAACTTCGGCAACGGCAACACCGGCGACGAGGCGATGCTCGCCCGCACGCTGCAGGAGCTTCCCGAGGGCACCGAGGTGCGCGTGGTGTCGCGCAACCCCCGCATGGTCGAAGCGCTGCACCGGGTGCCCGCCGTTGCCATGGAGGGCATCCCGTTCACGAAGGCGCTCAAGTGGTGCGACGGCATCGCGGTCGTCGGCGGGGGCCTGTTCGGCACCGGTTCGTCGTCGCTGGTCAACGCGCTGCCGGCGATCGTCTGGGCCGCCACGGCCCGCGGTCGGGACATCGCCTACGTGGCGGTCGGCGTCTACCCCGGCACGCCCGAGCGGGTGCTCGACCTGCTGCGTCGTTCCGTCCGCAAGCCCGGCCGGATCACCGTCCGCGACGAGGTCTCGGCGGCCACGCTCGGCCCCGCGATCGTGGCGCCGGTGGTGGGCGACCTCGCGATGGGACTCACCCCCGCCCCGGCGGCCGATGCCCGGCGCGCACTCGCCGCGGCCGGCGTCGACCCAGCGGTGCCGCTGCTGCTCGTCGCCCCCAAGGCGCTGCCCAACCCCATCCTCGTCGACTGCCTGCAAGACGCAGCCGAGACGCTCGCCCGGCGCTGGATCGAGCGCGGTGGAGCGGTCGCGGGTCTCGCCATCAGCACCCACGCCGACTACGGGCTCGGGCTCGCCCGGCGTGACGAGGTGCTGGTCGAGGAGCTCGGAGAGCGGCTCGGACGCACGGTCCCCGTGCTCGGCCCGCAGTTGCCGCCCGCGCTGGCCAAGGCCGTGGTCGGGGAGGCCGACGCGCTCTTCGGCCTGCGCATCCACGCGTTGGTCTTCGCCGTGTCCACCGGCGTGCCCTGCCTTGGCGTCGGCTGGGAGGAGCGCACCACCGCCTTCCTCGCCGAGCACGAGCAGTCGGCGATCAGCACCCGGCCGCCCGCCGAGGAGCTGCACGCGTGGGTGGACCGGTCGCTGCCGGCTCGCTGGTCGGCGCGCCCGCGGCTGCTCTCCTCGTAACCGACGTTCCTCACACACCCTCCGCCGGACTGCGCCGCAGCATCGGCGGCAACAACCGCGCCCCGGGACCGAGTTCACCCACTCGGTCCTCGGGGTTGTAGAGCCGGCAGCGCTGCAGTGAGAGGCAGCCGCAGCCGATGCACGAGTCGAGCCCGTCGCGCAGGGCGACCAGGGCTTGGATCTGCTCGTCGAGCCGCCCGCGCCACGAGCGCGACAGCCGTGTCCAGTCGGCCTTGGTCGGCGTCCGGCCGTCGGGGAGCTTGTCCAGACCTTCGCGCACCTCGTCCAGGCCCACGCCGATCGTGCGTGCGGCCCGGATGAAGGCCAGCCTGCGCAGCACGGATCGCTCGTAGCGACGCTGCCCGCCGGAGGTACGTGTGGTGTGCAGCAGCCCTTCCCGCTCGTAGTACCGCAGGGCGGACGGCGGGTAGCCACTGCGCTGCGCCACCTCACCGATCGTGAGCAGGTCGGTCGTCTCCATGCGATCTCCCCTTGACCTGAAGCTGACTTCAAGTCGCACCGTAGTCGCATGACCGATATGACCGCCATCGTCACCGGTGCGGGACAGGGTTTCGGCCTCGCCCTCACCGAGTCGCTCGCCGCCCGCGGCGCCACCGTGATCGCCTGTGCACGCGACTCCGCCAGGCTCCGCACTGCCACGGCAGGCCTGCCCGGTGTGATCGCCCTGCCCGGCGACGTCAACGACCCCGAGTTCCGTGCGGAACTCCTGCGCGCGGCGGGACGACTCGACCTGCTCGTGCACAACGCAGGCGAGCTCGGTCCCTCCCCGCTGCCCACGCTCGAGCGCTATCCGCTCGACGCGCTGCGCGGCGTGCTCGAGACGGGCGTGCTCGCCCCGCTCGCGCTCACCCAGCTCGCGTTGCCGCTGCTGCGCGCATCCGGAGCGGGCACCGTGATCACCCTGAGCTCGGATGCGGCCGTCGAGGCCTATCCCGGGTGGGGCGGATATGGCGCCGCGAAAGCCGCACTCGACCAGCTCGCGGCCGTGCTCGCTGTGGAGGAACCGGCTCTACGGGTGTACGCCTTCGACCCCGGCGACATGCGGACCGCGATGCACCAGCACGCCTTCCCGGGCGAGGACATCTCCGACCGCCCCGAGCCTGCGACGGTCGTCCCGGCCCTGCTGAGGCTGCTCGACCGCAGGCCGGAGAGCGGCCGCTACCGCGCCGCGGACCTGTCCGACGCCGACCGGCCCACCACCACCGAGACGACGGCCGGGAGCCCGGCGTGAGCGCCGCGACGACCTTCACCGTGCCGCCCGAGCTCTCGGCAACCGAGCCGCCGGAAGCGCGCGGCGTGGCTCGTGACGGTGTGCGCCTGCTGGTGGCCCGCGACCGTGGGCCGCTGCAGCACACGACGTTCCGCGGTCTCCCGCGGGCGTTGCGCCGGGGCGACCTCCTCGTGGTCAACACCTCCGACACCGAGCCCGCCGCCGTCGACGGACACCGTGGCGACGAATCACCCGTGACGCTGCACATCTCCGGCCCGGCACCCGACAACCTGTTCGTCGTCGAGCTCCGGACGCCGGACGGCCGGCGGGTCACCGACGCACGGGCCGGCGAGTCGGTACGGCTCCCCCGGGGTGTGGTGGCCTCGCTGCTGACCGCTCACCCCGACCCTCGGATCATCGACGGAAGCCGGCTCTGGCGCGCACGGATCCCCGTAGCGGGCGGCCTGCGGCCGTGGCTGACGGACGTGGGACGCCCGATCCGGTACTCCTACCTGCGCGGTGACTGGCCCATCGACACGTACCGCACGGTCTTCGCGAAGCCCGGGCCGGAGTTCGCCAGCGCCGAGATGCCCAGCGCAGGTCGCCCGTTCACCCCGGCTGTGCTGGCGGATCTGCACAGCCGTGGGATCGGCGTCGCCGAGATCGTGTTGCACACCGGTGTCTCGTCGCTCGAAGCAGGCGAGGTGCCATTGCCCGAGCGCTACCGGGTGCCCGCCGACACCGCCGACGCCGTCAACGCGACCAAGGAAGCGGGCGGACGTGTGGTCGCTGTCGGCACCACGGTCACGCGCGCGCTGGAGACGGTGGCCGACCCTGCGGGCCACGTCCGTGCGGGTGCCGGATGGACCCACCTCGTGCTGGGACCCGACCGCTCAGCGCGCACCGTGGACGGCCTCGTCACGGGCTGGCACGAGCCGACGGCCTCTCACCTGCTGCTACTCGAGGCCGTCGCCGGCCCACGCCTCGTCGGCCGGGCATATTCGGCGGCGGTCGACCGGGGGTATCTGTGGCACGAGTTCGGCGACTCATGTCTCCTTCTCACCTCGAGGACCGCTTATCGCCCCGTGTGAGTGAAAAACGATCAACGCATTTATTCGCGCGTGTCGTCCCTGCGAGCCGAACGGCAGTCGTGCTGCGGTGGCCGGGCGTTCGTGGCCTTGCCCGCGATGAGGAGCCGCCAATACAGTCACGCCAGCGTTACGATCCGATCATGAGCGCACTGAGCCGGGACTCCCCACCCGGCTCACCGGACCCCCGACCGGGCTGCTCGTCGTGAGGGTCGCTCCCCCGCGCTGAAAGGGCAGTCGTTGGCAGGACACCGCTCCCCCCGTGGTCGTCGCGCGCTCTGGTCAGTGGATCCCGTATCCGCCCGCCACAAGGCCGCATCCGCACCAGCACCCACGGGTCCGGTAATCCGCACCACCGTCCTCGCCACGGCCGCCGCGGTCGGCGCGGTCACCACCGGCACCCTCACCGCACTGATCCCCAGCCCCGGTGACACCGCCACCACCGCCGCAGCCGACGAGTTCACCACCACGTCGCTCGCGTCGGACAGCTCACCGCTCAAGTCCAATCACGTCGCCGCCCTGATCCCCGTGAGCTTCGCGGTCGACACCACCGACGACGCCTCCGACGACTCCGCCGACGAGCACCTGGCCATGCTCGACAAGGCCACCACGCTGGCCGCGCAGCTCGCCGAGCTACACGCCAAGCAGGCGCGCGAGCAGGCCGAGAACGACCGGATCTCGGCCCTGATCGAGCGCGGCGGCCTCGACGGCTGGATCGCCGAGGCTCTGAACATCATGGATATGCCGCAGTCCTACGCCCCCAGCCTCAAGAAGATCATCATGGCCGAGTCCGGCGGCAACCCACGCGCGATCAACACCTGGGACAGCAACGCTCGCCGCGGCACCCCGTCGCAGGGCCTGATGCAGACCATCCCGTCCACGTTCCGGGCGTACGTGCACCCCTCGCTGCGCGGCAGGTCCATCACCGACCCGGTCGCCAACATCACGGCGGGCGTGCGGTACATGATCGCGCAGTACGGCATCTCCACCCTCAAGGCCGGTGGACGCAGCAACAGCTCCGGCGACTACGTCGGCTACTGACCGCGCGATCACCGCGTCGGCGCGCCCTTCTTCGCCCGGAGCATGCGCCGCACCGCGGCCGTGACGCGGTCGATGCCCGACTCCTGCAGCACGAGCCGCTGATCGAGCCGTTCGTCGTCGCGAATCCCGACCACGATGGCGCTGCGGTCGCCGCTCGACACCACGATCTCGAACTCGCGCGTCATCGTCCGGTGCAGCGGCACCGCGATCGATGAGCTGTACAGGAGCTCCAGTCCCAGCTCGGCGCGCTCCCGCGTCCTCGTCGAGACGGCCACGACGTCGCTGTAGTGGAACTCGTAGGTCTCCTCGTCCTTGCGACTCCCGGTGGCGAAGTCCAGCACGCACTCGTAGATCGCGAGGTGATGCCCGGTCAGGCAGATGACCATGACGTCGTAGAGGGTGAACCTCCAGACCCGATCCTCCCCGCTGCGACCGCGCGCCCGGTTGGCCGGCCCGAACACCACGAGCGGCCCTCGACCCTGATCGGCGAGGCGGGGCCGCCTGCGGGCCTCGGCGGGCGGATCGACCTCGTCGCTGTGCAACTCCAGATCGTTCCTCGTCAGACCCAGGCGGCGCATGGCCCGTTCGGCGGCCGCATGGAGGTCCTCGTCGAGGGTGTGGTCCATCTCCTGGTCCGACGGCTTCGGCTCGGCCGCGGCGAGACGGCGCCGGTAGTCCGCCGACCCGCTGAGCCCCTGCAACGCCAGCACCAGCGCCAGCATCGCCACCAGGATCGCGAGTACCTGGATCCCCACCAGCAGCAGCGAGCCCGCGAGCACGATGGACACCACGGCGGCCTGCTGCTGGTGCCGCGCCCGGGTCCGATCGTGCTCATCGGGCGTGATCTGGAAGTACCTCTTGACGGCCTTCTTGCGCTCGTCGCTGCCCGGCCTTCGTCCCATGGGTGCGGTCATCGTCCCGCCCCCTCGTCCGCGATTCCGGCCCGAGCCTCTACGTCACGAACAGCGTGATGCTGCACGGCTCCTCCCCCCTTAGTGGCGCCGTTGCCCTTCAGGTGCGGGGGTACCTCGCCGGAGGTAGCGCAGTCGTTGCCGGTCACCCCGGCGTGGTGCACATATGCACACTTTCGTATGAACTGCGCAGCCGTATGGCACAGCGCACGGTCACCATGATCACCCGAACGGCCGAGCGTTCACTCGGCCAAGGGAGGGGAGAGCCGGAGCAGCCGATCTACGGACGGACGCGGCCGGCCGACGCGGCAGGCGGCCTCACGCAGACGCCACCCGCGCCCGCTGCTCTCCGACCGCGACGACGTCCCCGGCCCGCAGCTGCGCTCCTCGCCGGGTCTCGACCCGACCGTTGACCTGCACCTCCTCGGCCTCGAGCAGCGCCTTGGCATGGACGCCGTGCTCGGCGAGGCCGGCGAGCTTCAGGAACTGACCCAGCCGGATGGGGTCCTCGGCGATCGGGACGTCGAGGATCGGTGGTCTCGGCACGCGCCCATCATCGCGCGGAGGCAGGCTCGACGCGTTCGCGCCTCAGCGCCAGTGGCGCGCCCGTCGAACCCGAAGCCGGAACCACGCCCTGACCGTGGTGCCGCCGGCCGTGCTGCTGATCCGGACGAGATCCGCGAGCTGGTTCACGACGTACAGACCCCGACCGCGGTACTGCAGGAGGCCGGGCCGGCGCCTGCCTGCGAGAGGGTCGAGCAGCTGACCCGAGTCCTGGACCTCGACGAGGAAATGCCCGTTCTCGGTCCAGGTGCGGAGCAGGCCCGTGCCACCGCCGTGCTCGATGCTGTTGGTGAGCAACTCGTTGGCCACCATCTCGACGTCGGCGACCCGGTCCTCGTCGAGCCCCGCGCTTCGCGCCTCCGCCATCGCGATCCGCCGGCCCCCGCCCAGCAGGTGAGCGTCGACCAGCAGCGGCCGGTCCTGCGGCGGTTGCGGCAGCGGGCGGTTCACGTCGGCGAGCACGCGCTCGATCGAATAGCCGGTGCTCGCCCGGGGCGCGCCGCCGTCGACCACCACCGGGTGCGTGGCTTCCACATCGGCCAGCATCTCCGGAGTGAGGTCCGCGGCGTCGTACAGGCACAGGATCGTGGCCGGGCTACCGGCGAAAGCGAGGTTGATCAGGGCCTCGTGCTGCACGCAAGCGGGGTACTCCGCCGCACTGCGGCCGGCCCAGGTCGGCTCGCCGACGATCCGGACGCGGGTGGCGCCGACGTGCTCGTCGGCGAAGGCGAGCAGCACGTCCGGAAGGATCCGGGCCGGGTTCCGCCCGACCTCGCCCATGTTCACGAACCGCACGCGTTGGGCGGCCGCCCCGAGCTCGACGCGCAGGGGCTCCAACCGGGACGCGGGCACGGCCACCGCGACCGCCTCGTCGAGGGCCAGACCCTCGTGGACGAACGGAACCGTGCCGGCCAGGAACTCGTCCAACCCGCTGTAGAACAGCGCGGGGTGCTCGAACTGCTCATCCTGCGACGGCACCGGTTCGATCGCGTAAGTCGCACTCACGGTGCCCGCCTTCCAGATGTACGCCCTTTTCGGGCGCCTCCCGACCGCGGACACCCGAAGGACCCGTCAGCCCCATGCATCGGGTCCCGGACATTCTTACAACGGGTCGACCTTCTGGCCGAGTGGGATCGTTCGACATACCCATACGCGTCACTCAGGGAAAGACGCCGCTGTACGCGTTGAGCGCGGGCTGACCGCCGAGATGGGCATACAGGACAGTGGAATCGGCCGGAATGGTGCCGTCGCGGACGAGGTCGATGAGCCCGGCCATCGACTTCCCCTCGTACACCGGATCGATGATCATCCCTTCGAGGCTGCCGGTGAGGCGGATGGCGTCGACCGTGGACTGCACGGGGATTCCGTACTCGTCGCCGGCCCAGCCTTCGAGCACGACGATCTCGTCGTCGCCGAGATCTCGGCGCAGGCCGATGAGATCGGCGGTGGCGCGAGCGATCTTCTCCACCTGGGCACGGGTCTCCGCGAGCTTCGCCGACGCGTCGATTCCGAGGATGCGCCGGGGCCGGTCCTGTCCCGCGAACCCGGCGATCATGCCCGCCTGGGTGCTACCGGTCACGCTGCAGACGACGATCGTGTCGAAGAAGATCCCGAGCTCGCGCTCCTGTTCCTGCACCTCACGGGCCCAGTTGGCGAAGCCGAGGCCCCCCAGCGGGTGGTCGGATGCTCCGGCGGGGATCGCGTAGGGCGTGCCGCCTGCCGCCCGGACGTCGTCGAGCGCCTCGTGCCAGCTGTCCTTGAAGCCGATGCCGAACCCGGCACGGACGAGGCGCACGTCGGCACCCATGATGCGGGACAGCAGGATGTTGCCGACCTTGTCGTTCACCGCGTCGGGCCAGTCCACCCAGCTCTCCTGGACGAGCACGGCCTTCAGCCCGAGCTTGGCGGCGACCGCGGCCACCTGCCGGGTGTGGTTGCTCTGCACCCCGCCGATGCTCACCAGGGTGTCCGCGCCCTGGGCGAGAGCGTCGGGCACGAGGTACTCCAGCTTCCGGGTCTTGTTGCCGCCGTAGGCCAGGCCGCTGTTGCAGTCCTCCCGCTTGGCCCAGATGCGGGCGCCCCCGAGATGGTCGCTGAGCCGCTCGAGCGGGTGGACAGGGCTCGGGCCGAACAGCAGAGGGTGGCGCTCGAAGTCGTCGATGGACATGGCTGACTCCTTAGCTGGTGCTCGGGTTACGGCGAGGACGAGCCGTCGAGAGGCGGGGTGTCGAGCAGGGGCGCGAGCGTCTGCCAGTTGGCCCGGGTGGCGGCCGCCGCGGCGTCGACGTCACCCGCTTCGCAGAGCGCGATGATCCGCTCGTGCTGCGCGACGGAACCCCGGCCGCTCAACGAGGAGAAACGCAGGCGTTCCACCCGGCGCAGCACCGGCGTGAACTGTTCGAGCACGCTCCGGACCGCGTCGTTGGCGCACGCGGTGACGGGGACGTCGTGGAATTCGTCGTCGGCCGCGACCGCTGCGTCGACGTCGCCCCGTCGCAACGCGCCGGCGAAGCGGGCGTTCGCCGCGCGCATGGCGTCCAACTCGGCGGCGGACAGGTTCGGCAGCGCCTCACGGACGGCGAGCTCGTGCATGGCCGCCGTCACCGACTGGGCGTTCCGGACGGCACGCACGTCCAGCGGGCTGACGATCGTGTAGCGCCCAGGCTTCGTGCGCACCAGACCGGCGTGCTCCAGCCGCGCCAGCGCTTCGCGGACGGGCGTGCGGCTCACGCCCAGCCACTCCACCAGGTCGGCGTCGTTGAGCCGCTCGCCCGGGGCGAGGGTGCCGTCGACGATGGCGTCCCGGATCGCCCGGTACGCGTCCTCACGCAGGAGTGATCGAGGGACGAGACCACGATGCGACGGAACTGGCATGCAAAATATTGCATGCCGCTCGTGGCGCCGTGTCAAGCCCGTCGGACGACCACGGCCGGGAGGACTCAGGTCAACTGGTCGTCGAAGTGCTCCACCAACGGGTCCTGCACGAAATACGGCATGAGCCGCGCGGCGAACGCCATGTAGCGCACCGTATCCACGAAATTCTTCACGCTCGACTCGACGGAATCCCATTCAACGATAGCCACGAACCGCGAAGGGTCCTCGACGCCGCGCACCAATTTCACCGACCTGCAGCCGACCGACACGAGGAGCAGACCGCACACTTCACCGAAAGCGGAGGAAAACGCCTCCTCGGCTCCCAGCCGGACTTCCATCGTGACGATCTCGGTGATCATGTTCCCCCCGTCGTCGGCCTCAGGGAATCGCGGCTCCGCCGGCCAGGCGCTCCACCTGCCGTCGACGAGCAGGATCCGGTCACGGTGGACGACGACGACCCCACCGGAAGCGATCTCGTCAACCCGACCATAACGAATCACCGCTGCGCAGCCGGCCCCCGGCGACCGAACTCACTGCGATTTGCGCAGAAAGATCGCCGCGAGATCAGGCTATGCGCCGTCGCAGGGGCGGAAATCCGGATCTCGCAGCGATCATCGGGGATGCGCGGTATCAGGCTGCCGTGCGTAGCCGCTTCGCGATGCTGATCGCGTGGTCGCTTGCGGCGGCGTGAGCGTCGGCAATCCGTTGGCGGGCGAGACCTCTCAGGTGCGCCATTGCGGGGTTCGCGTCGGCGACGGTGAGCTCCGCCGCCGTGATCGCGAGGTCGAGACCCCAGACGTCGGCGAGGATGTGCGAAAGGTACGGGGTGACGTGATCCCACCCCTCGCGATCGCTCCCCGGGCCGTAACCACCGCCCCGAGCCTCCACCAGCACGGCCGGACGGCCCGGCAGGAGCGGGCGGTTGACGTCGTCGGCCCGCGGGTCGGTGATGATCAGGTCGATCCAGTGCTTGACCTGCTGCGGAACGCCGAAGTTGTACATGGGCACCGCGAAGATGTAGGCGTCCGACTCGAGGAGTTCGTCGACGAGCCGCGCGGCGAGCGCGCCGGCCGACCGTTGTTCGTCCGTGCGGGCGTCCTCGGGCGTGATGCGACCCGCCACCGCCGCGGGCCAGACCGACGGCAGCGGATGACGCCCCAGGTCACGCCGGATGAACGCGGCGGCCGGGTGGGTCCGGCTCCACTCCTTCTGCACGACATCGGCGAGCGCCCGGCTCACCGACCCGTCCACGTGCAGGCTGGAATCCAGTCTGAAGAATTTCATCGCCTCGTCCTTCGTGATGATCAGTGGAACGAGCACGAGAACGACCCGTCTGTAGACTCACGCATCGTCTCCTGTCCCGTTGCACTCCTCCTGGTCCGGTTCGTCGCCTCCTTGACGGATGCCGAACGGGAAAGGTGACCGATGCACGTTGACGAGGGGTTGGCGCCGCAGTTCGAGGCCCAGCGCGATCACCTGCGCGCTGTCGCCTACCGGATGCTCGGATCGCTGGACGAGGCGGACGACGCCGTACAACTCGCATGGCTGCGGGCCGATCGGGCCGACCACCGCGAGATCGAGAACCTGGCAGCCTGGCTGACCGCAGTGGTGGCCCGGGTGTGCCTCGACATGCTGCGCAAGCGCCGCAGCCGTGCCGAGCAGCCTCTGACGACGGCGACCGACGCGCTCGTGGAACAGCGGGGCGGCACGGAGCCCGAGCACGAGGCCGTGCTGGCGGAGTCGGTCGGCCTCGCCCTCATGGTCGTCCTGCAGCGGCTCACGCCGGCCGAACGAGTCGCGTTCGTCCTCCATGACATGTTCGCCGTGCCCTTCGACGAGATCGCGACCGTGGTGGGGCGGTCCACAGTGGCGAGCAAGAAGCTCGCCAGCCGTGCCCGCAGCCGGGTCCGTGGGGTGGCGGCGATCGACGAGGCCGATCTCGCCCGGCACCACGCCGTCGTCGAGGCGTTTCTCATCGCCTCCCGCAGCGGCGACCTGAACACGCTGGTCACGCTGCTGGCGCCGGATGTCGTCCGGCGGGCCGACCGCTTCGCGGTGCCGGCCGGCACCGCCACCGACGTCCACGGCGCCCGTGCCGTCTCGGAGGAGACCCGGGTATTCGCCCACCGGGCCCGGTCCGCTGAGGTGGCGCTCGTGAACGGGACGCCGGGGATCGTCGTCGCGCCTGGCGGGCGACTCGTCGTGGTGCTGCGTGTGACCATCGAGCACGACCGGATCACCGAGATCGAGGTGATCGGCGACCCCCGCCGTCACGGCACGCTCGACCTGGGCACGGGACGGAACTGACCGTCGTCACGGCCGTAGGTTGCGGGCGGCGCACTCGACCGTCCGTGCGATGCGGCGCTGCCTCGTCTCCGGTCGCTTGGCCCTGGCGATCCACTCCAGCGCGGCCCGCTTGGCCGACCAGGAGAACGCGTCGAAGTTGCGGGCCGCGACCTTGTCGGCGGCGAGCAGGTCGCGCAGGTCGTCCGGGATCACGCCGTTCTGCGCGTCGGCGAGCACTGACCACGTGCCGGTCCGCTTCGCAAGGTCGACCGCGGCCCGGCCGTGAGGCGTCATGAGTCCCTGCGCGGTCAGCCGGTCCACGAGCTCCCTGTTGACCTTGCTCCACGCGCTGCGCGGGTTGCGCGGGGTGAAGCGCTGGCACCATGACTCGGCGTCGCGCTTGCGGGCCAGGCTGTCGATCCAGCCGAAGCAGAGCGCCTCCTCGATCGCCTCGCGGTGGCGGACGCTCGGGGTGGCGCTGCGCACGTGGTGGATCACGAGCCACATCTCGTCCGCGGTCTCACAGTTGTCCCGCAGCCACGCCCGCCAGTGCGCGCGGTCCGGCGCGTGGAACGTGCGCACGGCGGTCACGCCGTGGTCCTGGCGGCGAGCACCTCGAGGTAGTGCGGGTTGTGCATGACGCCCAGGACGTTGCCGAACGGGTCGACCACCGAGGCGGTGACGAAACCGGACCCGTCCCCGTGGTGGGTGATCGGCTGGTACTCGGTGGCGCCCATCGCGAGCAGCTTCTGGACCGTGCCCGCGAGGTCGTCGACGTGCCAGTGCATCACCGCGCCGCCCGGAGCGTTGCCTGCGCCGGCGGGTGCGTACCTGCGGTCGATGAAACCGAGCTCGTCCGCGTCGTCGCCGATGCGGAACTCCAGGTAGGCAGGCGGGGCGGGCGCAGCCGGGTAGGCGTAGTACGGCTCCACACCGAGCAGCTCGGTGTACCAGTCCCGCGCCGCGGCCAGGTCGTCCGCGTAGAAGCTGATGGTGGCGAATCCTCGGAACATCGGTGCTCCCTGGAGATCGAGATGGTGCCGGGTGGTGTCTCCACCGCGGTGAACGCCGTCATCATGCGGGGGTGAAGTGCTCATATCATGAGCACTTTTCCTGAGACGATTGCTTCATGCGCGCAGACCGGCTGGTGGCCACCCTCCTGCTGATGCAGGCACGTGGCCGGGTGACCGCGGCCGAGGTGGCGTCGGAGCTCGAGGTGTCGGTTGCCACCGCCCGCCGGGACCTCGAGGCGCTGTCCGCAGCAGGCGTCCCCGTCTACCCGCAGCCGGGACGCGGCGGTGGGTGGTCACTCGTCGGCGGCGCCCGCACCGACCTCACCGGCCTCACCTCGACCGAGGCGAGGGCCCTGTTCCTGCTCGCGGGCCCCGCGGCGTCCGTCGCACCGCCGGTGCGGTCGGCGTTGCGCAAACTCGTCCGGGCGCTGCCCGACACGTTCCGGGCCGACGCGGAGGCCGCGGCCGATGCCGTCGTGGTCGACTCGACGGGGTGGGGCGACCGCAACCGCGTACGCCCCGCGTTGGTCGACACGCTCCAGGACGCCGTCGTCCGCCGCCGCAAGATCTCCCTGGAGTACGAGAACCGCGCCCACCAGCGGACGCGCCGCGTCGTCGAGCCGTGGGGTCTGGTCGACAAGGACGACGTCTGGTATCTCGTCGCCGGCACCGAGAAGGGACAGCGGACGTTCCGCGTCGACCGGATCGGCGAGATGACCGTGACCGACGAGGTCGCCGAGCGCCCGGCCGACTTCGATCTGTCGCGCGAATGGGAACGGGTGGTCGACGAGGTCGAGCAGCACCGTTCGCTCCTCTCGGCGACACTGCTCATCTCCACACGCCTGGTGCCGGTCCTGCGCGACCGGTTCGGCCGGCACTGCGAGCCCCTGGACACCCGCGAAGACGGGCGCGTCCGTGTCCGCGTCGCAGCGCCGATGGCCGTGTCGATCGCACAGGAGCTCGCCGGCTGGGGTGCCATCGTCGAGGTCCTCGAACCCGACTCCGTCAAGGCCGAGCTCGCCCGCCTCGGCTCCGAACTCGTGGAGCGTTACGCGCAGCGGTGACGGCCAGGGGCGATCACCGGGGAGTCCGGCCGGAGATCGACAACCCCTCGTCCGAGGTGCGCACGGCCACGTCGACGAATCCGTGCTCCCGCATGGTCGCCTCGACCGGAGCGCACAGCCGCTCGGCCGCCCGGGGACCACCGGAGTCGTAGCAGAGGTGCAGGGCCCCGCCGGGGCGCAGCGCCGCACGCAGGATCGTCAGCTCGCGGATGGGTGCCCTGGTCCAGAACAGGTTGACGTTGATCGAGAACGCCGAGTCCAGACCGGCGGCGGGCACGTCCAGCTCCTCCAGAGACAGCGTGCGGACGCGCAGCCGTCCGGCCTCGACGTGCGCGGCGTTGCGCTCGGCCGTGCGCCGCGTGGCATGCCCACCGCACCCGACCCGGCACGGCCGCCTTCGACGGGCTCAATCGCGCGCCCCTACTGCTGAACCACGTCCTGGACGATCTCCATGCCGTTGCCGTCCTGGTCGCGGAACGCGAACATCGGAGGGACGCCCGGCCAGTTCAGGAGTTCGCCGACGTCCACACCGGCGGCGGTCAGCTCCCTGTACAGGGCGGCCGCGTCCGGGGTGGTGAACCGGACGCCGCACTCGCCACCGCTGGGCAGGCCGTCGTGCGCCTGGACGAGCGCGATCGACACCGCACCACCTGCCGGCGCGACCTCGATCCAACGGGAGCCGAGCTGCGGAAGCGGCATGTCCATGCGCTTCTCGAAGCCGAGGGTGCCGACGTAGAAGCCGATGGCCTTGTCCTGGTCGGTGACCGGGACACCGATGGTGTGGATGCCGGTGATGCGGCCGGAGGGCTGCTCGCTCATGGGTGCTGTCCTGTTCGGTCGGGTCGCACTCTCCTGGGTCAGCATGTAGACCACGGCTCCGGCCCGGAGTCATCGCTGCCCGGGGAAGTTTCTCGGTTCGGCGCCATTCCGCGATGTCGAGGCGTACGAATCCGGGTCCGGTGAAACGAATACGTATGCCACCTCCGCGACGTCCCGAGCAGCGCGAATGGTCGAAAAGTTCGATCAGTAGCGACGCAGGAGACGCCAGGTTGTCCGGCCAAATCTCCCGATTCAATTCGAGTGGAACTCATCACGGTCCCCGGCCGACGCCTGCGCTGCCCGCGTAAGGTCGGATCACCGGGAGGCCGGTGTGGGCGATGGGTTGAACTGGTCGACCGAGTGGTCCACCAGCATCATGTGGATCGTCGGAGTTTTCGTGGCCACGGCAATCGGTTGTGCCGTGATTGCTGCAGTCGTCACCCGCATCACGGTGTGGGGTCGGCAGTTCCGGCGTCTTGCCTTCCCGTACTTCTCCCCGCGAGGCGAGGCCGGGTGGCGCCCACTGCTCAGCGTGCTTCTCCTGTTGCTGCTGACCATCACCTCAGTACGCCTGAACGTCCTGCTCTCGTACCAGTCGAACGGCATGTACACGGCCCTACAGCAACTCGACGCCGGGGCTTTCGCCCGGTTTCTGGGGATTTTCGCCATCCTCGCCACGATCTACGTCGTGCAGGTGCTGCTCAGCTATTTCATCCAACAGCTGATCGTCATCCGCTGGCGCGTGTGGCTCAACGACCGCATCATCGGCGACTGGCTCAGCGATCGGGCATATCACCGCGGCCGGTTCACCCGCTCTGCTGTGGACAACCCGGATCAGCGCATTCAGGAGGACGTCGCATCGTTCCCCGACGACTCTGCGACACTCGCCGTCGGTGCAGTCGGGGCGCTGGTGTCGCTGGTGTCGTTCACGATCATCCTCTGGCAGCTCTCCGGGCCGTTGACGCTCTTCGGCACCGAGATCCCCCGGGCGATGACGTTCATCGCGTACGTCTACGTGATCATCGCCTCGGTGATCGCGTTCCGGGTCGGGCGCCCGCTGATCCGGCTGAGCTTCCTCAACGAGGGGTTCAACGCCTCGTTCCGGTACGCACTGGTGCGCGTCCGGGACAATTCGGAGAATGTCGCCTTCCACCGTGGCGAGGAGGTCGAGGGCAACACCCTGTCGTCACGCTTTCGTCCCGTGATCGACAACATGTGGGCGATCGTGCTGCGGACCGTGAAGTTCCAGGGCTTCAACCTGGCCATCAGCCAGGCGGCCGAGGTGGCCCCCGTGCTCATCCAGGCCCCGCGCTACTTCGCCGGGCAGGTGACGCTAGGCGACGTCCAGCAGACCGCCACCGCCTTCGGGCAGGTGCACGACTCCCTGTCGTTCTTCCGCAACGCCTACGACCAGTTCGCGAGCTACCGCGCCGTCCTCGACCGCCTGACCGGCCTGCTCGACGCCGACGCCGAGGCCCGCGCGCTGCCGTCGGTGTGGATCGAGGAGGGCGACGGCCTGGAAGTGCACGACCTCACCGTGCGCCTGCCCGACGAGCGGCTCCTGGTCGACTCGCTCGATCTCACGTTGACCACGGGCGACGCGCTGCTGGTCACCGGAGCGTCCGGCAGCGGGAAGACCACCCTGCTGCGCAGCATGGCCGACCTGTGGCCCTACGCCACCGGCGCCGTACGCCGCCCGCTCGGCGACGGCGCCCTGTTCCTGTCGCAGCAGCCGTACGTGCCGCTCGGGGGGCTGTCTACCGCACTGGCCTACCCGCAGCCGGCGGATCGGATCGACGACGAGCAGGCAGTCCGGGTGCTACGTCAGGTGCAGCTCCCCCATCTCATCGACCGGCGGGGCGACGAGGTCGACTGGGCCCGGGAGCTCTCTCCCGGCGAGCAGCAGCGACTCGGGTTCGCCCGCATCCTGATCATGCGTCCGCGGGTGGCGTTCCTCGACGAGGCCACGTCGGCCCTCGACGAAGGTCTCGAAAACACTCTTTACACCCTGCTGCGCGACGAGTTGCCCGACTGCGTCCTCGTCAGCGTCGGGCACCGGAACACGCTCGGCCAGTTCCACAGCGAGCGGCTCGAACTGCTCGGCGACGGCCGCTGGCAGGTCACCGCGCTGCACCCGTAGCCGAGCCGGTGCGTCTCCTGCACGTTCAGACTCCCACCGGGTCGGTTCGCGGCATGCCGTGGAGGCGGGCCGCGTCGGCGCCAGGGGGCGCGCCGAACATCCGGCGGTACTCCCGGCTGAACTGCGACGGGCTCCCGTAGCCCACGGCGTGCCCGACCCCGGCGACGTCGTGCGGCTCGGCGATCAGCCGGGCTCGCGCCTCCTGCAGCCTGATCTGCTTCTGGTACTGGATCGGCGTCATCGTGGTGACCGCGCGGAAATGGCGGTGGAACGACGTCACGCTCATCCCGGCGACGCGGGAGGCGTCCTCGACCCGGAACGGGTCGGCGTAGTTCTGCCGGATCCAGCGGATCGCCCGGCTGATCTGCGCCAGGCGGCTGTCCGCCAGACCGATCTGCCGGACCATCGCACCCTGCGCGCCGGTGATCAGCCGCCAGACGATCTCGCGCTCGATCGCCGCGCCCAGCACCGGTATGTCGGCCGGGCGGTCCAGCAGTCGTATCAGCCGGACGACAGGATCGAGCAACTCCTCCGAGGCCGCGCTGACCGCGATGCCCGGCGTGTCGGCCTGCCCGCGATCACCCGCCGTCTCCAACAGCAGACCGGCGATCAGGGCCGGCTCCAGCCGCAGCCCGAGCGCCACGTACGGCGCTTCGCTGACGTGGGCGGTCACCGGCAGCTCGACCGAAACCACGAGGTATTCGCCCGCTTTGTAGTCGTATACGGTGTCGCCGCAGATCGCCCGCTTCGCGCCCTGTGCGATCAAGGCGAAGACCGGGTCGGCGACGGCGGGCATGGGCTCGGTGACCGTCTCCGACGCCTTCACCACCACCGACGGCAGCACCGTCTGGTCGGCGTGCCGGTGCAGCAGCCGCTGCAACTCGGGAAGGAGGCCCATACGCCCGATGCTTCCAAGATTGGCAGGATCAGGCAAGAGATTGGAAGCATTGGCCTACCTCGTTCGGCCCGCGCGAGCTGTACTCGAGTCATGCCTCTCGACTCTTATGTCTCCCTCGGCCGATCCGGTCTGCGGGTCAGCCCGTTCACGCTCGGCGCCATGACCTTCGGGGAGGACAACGGCTGGGGCTGCACGCCCGAGGAAGCCGACTCGATGATGAGCGAGTACCTCGGCCGCGGCGGCAACTTCATCGACACCGCGAACATCTACACCAACGGCCACTCCGAGAAGATCGTCGGCGACTTCTTCGCCGCCCGGCCCGGGCAGCGCGACCGGGTGGTGATCGGCACCAAGTTCCTCGGCAACCTCTGGCCCGGCGACCCCAACGGCGGCGGCGCCGGCCGCAAGGCCATCGTCCAGCAGGCCGAGGAGTCGTTGCGGCGCCTGCGGATGGACTACATCGACATCTACTGGCTGCACAACTGGGACCGCACCGCGCCGATCGAAGAGACCATGCGCGCCCTCGACGACCTGGTCACCGCCGGGAAGATCCGCTACATCGGGCTCTCGGACCTGCCGGCGTGGAAGGTCACCGAGGCTCAGATGATCGCCGACTTCCGCGGCTGGAACCCGGCGATCGCCCTGCAGGTCGAGTACTCGCTGCTCGCCCGCACCGTCGAGGGTGAGTACATCCCGATGGCGCAGCAGTTGGGCCTGGGCGTGATGCCGTGGAGCCCGCTGCGCAACGGCTTCCTCTCCGGGAAGTTCTCCCGCAGGAGCACCGGCGCCGTCGACGCCCTGCGCACCGTCTTGGTCGGCGAACCGATGGAAGCGGACTACGACGTCATCGACGTCCTGGAGACGGTCGCGGCCGAAGCCGGTGTCTCACCGGCCGCCGCGGCGCTGTCCTGGGTCCACAACCGACCCGGCGTCACGTCGACGCTGATCGGCGCGCGCCGGATGGACCAGCTGACGACCAACCTCGACGCCGTCGACGTACGCCTGACCGAATCCCAGACCGAGGCACTCGACAAGGTGTCGACGCCGAGGCTGAACTTCCCCGCCGGCTACGCCAAGCTCTCGCTCGATCTCGCCTTCGCCGGAACGACGGTGGACGGTGTTCCCTCCGAGATGAGTCATCTGCTCAAGCAGAGCGCGGTCCGCTACTGAGCCGGCCGGGCTGCCGTCCGGGGTGCCTCCGGGCGTGATGCCAGGATCCAGCGGTGATCACCTGGACATCCCCGGCCCCGTCGCCTGTCGCCGGGCCACTGACGGGCGAGGACCGGGCCATCCTGGAGGGCTGCCTGGCCGAACAGCGCGCGACCTTGCTCAACGTGTGCGCAGGCCTGACCGCTCCGCAGCTCGCCGCACGCCCCGTGCCGCCGTCGACCCTGTCGCTGCTGGGGCTGGTTCGCCACATGGCCAAGGTCGAACGGATCTGGCTCAGGCAGCGGGTGGCCGGCCAGGACATACCGTCGCTGCACGGCGGCCCGGGCGACGACACGGACTTCCACCAGGCCGACCCGGCACGCGCCGAACAGGAGGTGCAGGCCTTGCGCGAGGAGTGGCGGCTGGCGGACGAGGCGGTTGCGGGGGCCCCGTTCACCCACGAGATCGACCTCCGGGGCGACGCGATGTCCTTGCGGATGGTCTACGTGCACCTGATCAGCGAGTACTCGAGGCACAACGGTCATGCGGATCTGCTGCGCCAGGTGCTCGACGGTGCGACCGGCCGCTGAGTCCGGCACGGCCACGCCTCACAGTTCTGATCGGCTCCCCCGTGGGGAGGGAGCACATCCCTCCCGCGGGGGAGGTCTCACGCCGCGCACGGGCGGATCGTCCTATCCGTGACGTCGAACGCGGCACGTGCGGTGACGACGCCGGTACCGGCCAGGGCGTCGCGGCCGATCCACGCGCTGGCCTGGGTGATGGCCGCCTGGTGCCTCGGCTTCGCCGCGGTGAACATCGCCTTCCAGGTCACCGGGCGGTTCGCGAGTGGCCCGTACGCCGACATGGCCGCCGGGCTCGCGGTGATGGACTGGATCGTCGTGGCCCTGAAGCTGCTCGGCGCCGCCGTCGCCATCCGGTCGGTGGTCGCGCGGCCCCCGACCGCGGTGTGCACGGTGCTCGTCTGGGGAGCGTTCGCACTGCTCGGTCTCTACTCGGCGGGCAACGTCGTCGAGCTGGCCGGCATGGTGGTCTCCGATCCGGAACGGATCGAGGTTCGTTCGCTGGCCTACCTCATCTTCTTTCTGGCCGGGGCGGCCGGATACGGTGCACTCGCCGTGTCCTACTCGCGCCGCACGCACGCCAGGCGCAGCCACGCGGTGCTCGGTGTCCTCGGCGCGCCTCTCGCGCTCGCCGCGCTGCTGATCGCCGCACCCGCGGCACTGGCAGCAATGGGCCTGCTCCCGAGCCCGTGAACGGCAACGCCTGTGCGTGCCGCTCCACCGGATCGCCGTCGTGACCTGCAAAGATGCGTGCCCCATGCCTTCGGCGCCCCGGCGGCCACCTGGCGTTCTCTTCCCGGCCGAACACGAGGCCTCGAGCCGACACGCGCCCGATTCTTGAACTATTCCAGAAAATAGGCCAGACTCCGGGATGTGCCAACGACCTCGGACTTCGAGCGCATGTTGCGCGGGGCTGCTCTGCGTGTGACGCGTCCTCGGGTAGCGGTGCTCTCCGCGGTGCACGACCATCCGCACGCCGACACCGCCTCGATCATCGGAATCGTCCGTGACGATCTCGGTGAGGTGTCCCATCAAGCCGTCTACGACGTTCTGAGCGCGCTGACCACTGCGGGCCTGGTGCGGCGCATCCAGCCGCCGGGCTCCTTGGTGCGTTACGAGGCGCGGGTCGGGGACAACCACCACCACGTCGTGTGCCGGTCGTGCGGTGCCATCGCAGATGTCGATTGCGCCGTCGGCACCACACCCTGCTTGACCGCGTCCGATGACCACGGCTTCGCGATCGACGAGGCCGAGGTCGTCTACAGGGGCCTGTGCCCCGAGTGCTCCACCGCAGCCCCCACCCTGTGATCCCGGAAGGAAGTCCCTTGTCTGACGAGCACGTCACTGTCGAGAGCAAGATGAACAAGGAGGAGGCGGAGGGCTGCCCGGTCCACGCCGGACGCCTTGGGCACCCGACCGAAGGCGCAGGCAACACCGACTGGTGGCCGAACCAGCTCAACCTGAAGATCCTCCGCAAGCACTCCGACGTCGCCAACCCGATGGACGCGGACTTCGACTACGCCGCGGAGTTCCAGACCGTTGATCTGAACGAGCTGGCCAAGGACGTCGACGAGATGCTCACGACGTCGCAGGACTGGTGGCCTGCCGACTTCGGCCACTACGGCGGGTTCATGATCCGCATGGCGTGGCACAGCGCGGGTACGTACCGCGTCGACGACGGCCGCGGTGGTGCGGGCGCCGGTATGCAGCGCTTCGCCCCGCTGAACAGCTGGCCGGACAACGGCAACCTCGACAAGGCGCGCCGTCTGCTGTGGCCGGTCAAGAAGAAGTACGGCCGCAAGATCTCCTGGGCCGACCTGCTGATCTTCACGGGCAACCGTGCCCTGGAGACCATGGGCTTCACGACCTTCGGCTTCGCCGGTGGCCGCGCCGACGTCTGGGAGCCGGACGAGGACGTCTACTGGGGACCGGAGCGCACCTGGCTCGGCGACGAGCGCTACACCGGTGACCGGGAGCTCGAGAAGCCGCTCGGCGCCGTGCAGATGGGCCTCATCTACGTCAACCCGGAGGGCCCAAACGGCAACCCGGACCCGCTGGCCTCGGCCCGCGACATCCGCGAGACGTTCGGCCGGATGGCGATGAACGACGAGGAGACCGTCGCGCTGATCGCCGGCGGCCACACCTTCGGCAAGACCCACGGCGCAGCCGACCCGGACAAGTACGTGGGCGCCGAGCCCGAGGGTGCCCCCCTCGAGGAGCAGGGCCTGGGCTGGAAGCAGAGCTTCGGCACCGGCAAGGGCCGTGACGTGATCACCAGCGGTCTCGAGGTCACCTGGACGTCCACCCCGACGCGGTGGAGCAACGGCTTCTTCGACAACCTGTTCGGCTACGAGTGGGAGCTGACCAAGAGCCCCGCCGGGGCCTACCAGTGGCAGCCGAAGGACGGCGCAGGCGCCAACACCATCCCCGACCCGGAGGACGGCACGCTCAACCGTCCCCCGACGATGCTGACCTCGGACCTGGCGCTGCGGGTCGACCCGGTCTACGAGCAGATCTCGCGGCGTTTCCACGAGAACCCGGACCAGCTCGCTGACGCGTTCGCCCGGGCCTGGTACAAGCTGACGCACCGCGACATGGGCCCGATCCAGCGCTACCTCGGCCCGCTGGTCCCGCAGGAGGAGCTGCTCTGGCAGGACCCGGTCCCGGCCGTGGACCACGAGCTCGTCGACGCCTCGGACGTCGCCGCGCTCAAGCAGAAGATCCTCGACTCGGGCCTGTCGGTCTCGCAGCTCGTCTCCGCAGCATGGGCGTCGGCCTCGACGTTCCGCGGCAGCGATAAGCGCGGCGGGGCGAACGGTGGCCGCATCCGCCTCGAGCCCCAGCGCGAGTGGGAGGTCAACGACCCCGACCAGCTGGCTCAGGTACTGCGCGCTCTGGAGAGCATCCAGCAGGAGTTCAACTCCTCCGCGACCGGCGGCAAGAAGGTCTCCATCGCCGACCTCGTCGTGCTCGGTGGCGTCGCTGCGGTGGAGAAGGCCGCGAAGGACGCCGGCCACGACGTCCAGGTGCCGTTCACGCCGGGACGGACCGACGCGTCGCAGGAGAAGACCGATGTGGACTCCTTCTCCCACCTCGAGCCGACCGCCGACGGTTTCCGCAACTACCGCGGAAAGGGGCACCGCCTGCCGGGCGAGTACCTGCTCGTCGACCGGGCGAACCTGCTGAACCTGACCGCGCCCGAGATGACGGTGCTGGTGGGCGGCCTGCGGGTGCTCGGCGCGAACACCGGCCAGTCCACAGTGGGCGTCCTCACCGACAAGCCCGGCACGCTGACCAACGACTTCTTCACCAACCTGCTCGACATGGGCACGGAGTGGAAGTCGGTGGCGGGCGACGAGGACACCTTCGAGGCCCACGACCGCGCCACGGGCGCGGTCAAGTGGACCGGTAGCCGCGTCGACCTCGTCTTCGGCTCGAACTCCGAGCTGCGCGCGGTCGCCGAGGTCTACGCGAGCGACGACGCCAAGGAGAAGTTCGTGCGCGACTTCGTGGCCGCGTTCGACAAGGTCATGAACCTCGACCGCTACGACATCGCCTGATCTTCGGGTGATCTGCGAGGGGCCCTCAGGAGACTCTCCTGAGGGCCCTTCGCACGTTCACTAGTGATGAGTGTGTGGGTCGAAACCCTCGGGCGCACGGTCGAGGAACGAGGTGACGGAACTGATCAGGCCGTCCGCATCGATCACCATCACATCGGTCCCGGTGGCGAACGACTTCCCCTCGCCGGTGACGATCTCCCACTTCAGCCGGGCACGATCGTTGTGGGTCTGCGGATTCTCCCGAGCGTGGAACGTCGCTGGGCCGACGTGGTCGATGAACTGCGTACGGAAGCCCGTCAGCGCAGCCGGTCCGCTCAGAACGCCGACCGGCGCGGTGTACTGCACGTCGTCGATGAAGGTCATCGACGCGAGCCGCTGCTGGTCCTCCGCCGTATCGGCATTCCAGAACGCGACGTAACGCTCGACGGCCTGCTCGTTGCGAGTGCTGGATGCCACGGTCGTGTCGGTCATGTGATGTCTCCTCTGCCGAAGGTGCTCCTACGCGGCCGCAACCGCTCCATCGAGCGTGGAGCGACGATCGACGCCTGTCGATGACCTGCGAGATCATTGCCACGCAACGTCCCTGCGCGGCAGCCTGGCGGCATGACCGCCACCACCGAACCGGTCGGGACGTTGGTTCGCCGCTGGCGGGAACGTCGCCGTCGTTCACAGCTGGACCTGTCACTTGCGGCGAACGTCTCGGCCAGGCATCTGAGCTGCATCGAGACGGGACGCGCGAGCCCGAGCCGCGAGATGATCGCGCGACTCTGCGAGGAGCTCGACGTTCCGCTCCGAGATCGCAACGCGTTCTACCTGGCCGCAGGCTTCGCCCCGGTGTACGCCGAACGCGCCTTCGCCGACCTCGGCGAAGCACGTGCCGCGGTCGAGTACGTACTCGCCGGCCATGAACCCAACCCCGCACTCGCCGTGAACGTGCACTGGGAGCTGCTGGCCGCCAACCGCGCCGCGTCCGCATTCCTCGGTGATGTGGCGCCCGAGCTCACCACGCCGCCGATCAACGTCCTGAGGGCGACATTGCACCCTGGCGGGCTCTCCACACGGATCCGCAATCTCGCACAGTGGCGGGCCCACATTCTGCGTCGAGTCCGCCGGCAGCTGGAGCGGACGGCATCGCCCCGCCTCGCCGAGCTGTTGGCCGAGCTGGAGAGCTACCCCGTGCCGAACGGCGTTGCCGCCTCGGACGCAGGTAGGGGTCGGGCGGGTGACCTCGTGATGCCGATGCAGATCTCGTCCGAATACGGCGACCTCGCATTGCTGTACACGATGACGGTGTTCGGCTCACCGCGAGACGTGACCCTCGACGAGATCGCAATCGAGACCTTCTTCCCGGCCGACGCCGGCACCGCGGCCGCACTCCGGGCCATGGCCACGACGCGCGGATGACACGCGGAAACGGAGTTGGACATCCTCGGTTCGAGACGTCAGGTCTGGAGCTGCGTGCGAGAGCTGATGCCCAGCTTCCGGAACACCTTTTTCAGGTGCCACTCGACGGTACGAGCGCTGATGAAGAGCCGAGCAGCGATCTCGGGATTCGTCAGGCCCTGACGCACGAGGCGGGCGATCTGGGCTTCCTGGGCGGTGAGCTCGCTGCTGATCTCGAGATTCCGCTTGCGGACCTGCTCGCCCGTGGCCAGGAGTTCGCGTCCTGCGCGCGCGGCGAACGCCTCGGCACCCATCGTCGTGAACATCGCGTGGGCGGTGCGCAGCTGCTCGCGCGCATCCACCCGGCGATGCCCGCGGCGCAGCCATTCGCCGTAGAGGAGATGGGCGCGGGCGAGCTCGCTGCGGATGCGGGTGCGGCCCAGCCGCTCGATCGCCTCGCGGTAGTCGCTCTCGGCAGCCGCGCCGTCGAGCACCAGCGCCCGCGTGCGGGCCGCGAGACCCAGCGCCCAGTCTGCGCCGCACGCTCGGCTCAGGTCGCTGAGCCGTTGAAGAGCGGCGGTGGCGCGCTCGGCCTGCCCGCAGCGGACTGCTCCCTCGACGAGCTCGGCCAGCGTTCCCCGGATCAAGAACCCGTTCTCCCACGGACACGCCTCCGTGACCTTCGTGGCCAGTGCCAGCGCCTCCCCGGGCCGGCCCATGCTGTTGTGCAGCACGGCCGCTCCCCATGTCATGAAGCTCAGCCCGACTCCATCGCCCCGGCGAAGCACTCCCCCACGGGCCATGTTGATCAGGTCGTCCACCTCGGCCTCGCGGCCCTGCCATGCGGCGAGTACCGCGGCGCCGTGGGGAAAGAACGGGCTCCCCGTCGCGTCACTGACAGCCGCGAGCTCCGCGAGCAGCGACGCGGCTGCGGCCAGCTCGCCGGTGAGCACGTGCAAGAGGATGCGTGAGGTCAGCGCGATGGGAAGTTCGCTGAGCGCCCCGGCCTCCCGGGCGAGCTGAACGTGACGGGCAGCGAGCACGTCCCAGGTCTCATCGTCCCCCAACTCCCCAGCGGTCCATTGGGCGTGGACGAACCAGCGCAGCCCGTCCTCCTCGGCCGTGCCCGGGCGGCGGAAGGCGAGCAGCACCCGCTTCAGCTCCGAGACCCCGGCGGCGGGACCCTCGGTGTACCGCATCGCCAGGCCGTCGAGCAGAAGATCGGCCGGTCGAGGAGGCTGCGCAGCGGGAGGCGCCGACCGTGCCGCCTCGGCCACCTCACACAGACTGACGCCGGCCGATGGGCCGGCAAGCTTCGCGGCCCACAGCGCATCGAGGTAGGTGTCGCGTGCCAGCCGCACATCGAGCGGCTCGAGCTGTTTGGCGGCCTCGAGCAGCAGAAGGGGGACTTTGCTGTCGCGATTGGTCGTGAACGCGATCTGGGCACACAGCACGTCGGCGTGGGCGCGCTGCAGCCGGTCGAGCGGCCCCGCCATCGCGACGGACAGCAGCTCCAGGGCGACGTCAGCGGCCCCGGCCTGATGAGTGGCCTGCGCCGCGGCCAGCGCCCGGGCGGCCCGGCGGGCAGGCTCGATCGTCAGCTGGACGGCCCGTTCCAGGAAAGCGGCCGCAGCGGACAAGCCACCCCGTGCACGCGCCCTCCCGGCGGACCGCTCGAGATCCGCGGCGACGTCCTCGTCAGGCCCGGACGCCGCCTGGGCACGGTGCCAGGCACGGCGATCCGGGTCGGCGTCGGGATCGATCGCCTCGGCCAGCGCCCGGTGCGCGATGCGCCGCTCCTCGACGGAGGCCGTTCGGTAGATCGTCGAGCGCAGCAGCGGGTGCCGGAAGCGGGCTCGCGTGCCGATCTCGAAGAGTCCGGCCGCCGACGCCGGTCCCGCAGCCTCAGGATTGATGCCGAGCAGCTCGGTGGCCCGCCATACCAGCAACGGGTCGCCGAGCGGCTCCGCCGCCGCGACCAGCAACAGCATGCGGGTTTCGACCGGGAGCGGTGTCAGCTGTCTGTGGAAGCTCTCCTCGATCCGCCTCGGGAGCGGCGCAGCCGACCCGAACCCGCAGGTCAGCTCCGCGAGAGTCAACCCGCGTGGCAGCTCGAGCAGCGCCAGCGGGTTGCCTCGGGTTTCGGCGATGATCCGGTCTCGCACCCGCTCGTCCACGAGCCCTGGTAACGCGGAGCGCAGCAACTCCCGCGCCTCGACGTCGGGCAATCCCGCAACCACCAGCTCCGGCAGGGTGGACGACGGCTCCTCGTCCGGCGCTCCCCGTGACCCGAACACCAGCGCCACCGACTCGGCGACAAGCCGCCGTGCAACGAACGCAAACACCTGTGCAGAGGCGCGGTCGAGCCACTGCGCGTCGTCGACCACGCAGACCAGTGGCTGCTCCCTGGCGACCTCGGCAAGCAGCCCGAGCACTGCCAAACCGACGAGCAACCGGTCCGGCGCTCGCCCGGCCACCAGCCCGAACGTGATGCCGAGTGCCTCACGCTGCGGATCGGGCAACCGCCCGAGCCGATGCAGCATCGGTGCGCACAGCTGATGCAGCCCGGCGAAGGCCACCTCCATCTCCGACTGGACGCCGGCGGCGCGCTCCACCCGGCAGTCCACCGCCTGGGCGACCATGTAGTCCAGCAAAGCCGTCTTGCCCACGCCCGGCTCGCCACGGACCACCAACGCCCGGCTCTGACCTGCCCGAACGGCCATCAACAGCCGGTCGAGCACCTCACACTCGGCATGCCGGTTCCGCAGCATCGGACAGGACCTCGACTGTGCAGCTCGTCATCGCACCACCTCGACAGCGGCGGCCGCCGATCGGGCCGCCACAACCGAGCGTAAAGAGAATTCGCGCTGCAAGGCGCCGGTAATGCCAGGTGTATACCGACCTGCCGATTTGTCACCGACAATCGGTTGCTCGACAGCGATGAATCCACGGCCCGCCGGCGGTCAGTACTCCAGCGCACGTCCACTGACCCCCGGAGGAGTCCATGATCGACCTGACACCGGCCTGTCGCCGGATGATCGACCTGCTGGCAGGGGTCACCGACGACCAGCTCGGCCTTCCCAGCCCGTGCACCGAGTACACCGTCGGCGACCTCATCGAGCATGTCGACCAGGTGTCTCACGGCTTCAGCACGCTCGGGCATCACGGCACAGGCTCCGAGGCGGCGGCCACGCACTTCGGCCCCGGTTGGCGGGATGCCGTCGCACAGCACGTGCAGGAGCTCGGCAAGGCATGGGACGACCCGGTGGCCTGGCAGGGCAGCACCACCCTGTCGGGCCTGGAGCTGTCCAACGAGGTGTGGGGCAAGATCGCTCTCACCGAGCTGGTCGTGCACGGCTGGGACATCGCCAAGGCGACCGGCCGGCCCTTCGACCTGCCGGAACCCACGCTTCGAGCCTGCCTTGACCATGTGGCCGTATTCGTCCCGAAAGCGCCGGTCCCGGCCCTGTGGGATTCACCGGTGGACGTCGAGCCCGGCGCCACGCTGATCGAACGTATCGTGGCGATCACCGGCCGAACCCCGTAGTCCGCCACCGGCCATTCGCCCTAGGGTGCTCCCGCGCATCCTGGAACGCTGATCGCCACTGCGTGGTTGTAGCAGGTTCGGTACTACTGCCTGCACCACCTTCGCTTTCGATCCGCCGAATCCGATGGTGGGTAGTACGGAGATCTCCGACGAGGCCACCTCGTCGGGCTGTGCTGGACGTCGGCAAATGATAAGTAAGCTGCCACTGTGAGCCCCCTCTCTGACCCACAGGAAATTGACAAAAAGGGACGAACAACACGTCCGTTCCGATTCGGCGTCGGTGTACTGAAGCCCGGATCGCGGTCGGACTTCCAGGGCACGGCACGGCGGGCCGAGGAGCTCGGCTACGACATTCTGCAGATGCCCGACCACCTCGGAATGCCGGCGCCGTTCCCGGCCTTGGTGTCCGCTGCCGAGGTCACCTCGATCCGCCTGGGCACCTTCGTGCTCAACACCAGCTTCTACCGCCCCGCGTTGCTCGCACGAGACATCGCCGACACCGACCAGCTCACCGACGGGCGACTGGAACTCGGACTCGGCACCGGCTACCAGCAAGCCGAGTTCGAGGCGGCCGAGCTACCGTTCCCCAGCGGCGGAAAGCGCATCGACCACCTGGAACACACCATCCGGGAGCTTCGCCGCCTGTTCGCCTCGGACGACCACGTGCCCGCGGTCCGTCAGAAGCCGATTCCGCCACTACTGATCGCCGGCACCGGCGACCGCATGCTTCGCCTCGCGGCACGGGAAGCCGACATCGTCGGGTTTCCCCTCACCGCCGGTATCAAGCCGGGCACCGAGCCGGAGAAGGCCCTTGCCGAAAGGGTCGAGTTCCTCCGCGATGCCGCGGGTGAACGTGCCGACGACCTGGAGCTCAACCTGTTCATCGCCACTGTGACAGTGGCGCCTGACAAACCCGACCTCGCGCTGTTGCAGAAGGTTCTTCCCAGCTTCAGCGACGAGCAGATCCTGCAGCTGCCCAGCGTTCTCGTCGGCTCGGAACAGCAAATCGCGGAAAAGCTGCAGCACTATCGTGAGACCTACGGAATCAGCTATTTCGCGACCGTGGACGACAGCATGGAAGCGTTCGCCAAGGTGATCCCCCACGTGCGCTGACGACCGGCGGTGGGGCTGCCGCGTCTCACGGTGGCCCCCCGCCGCGACATCGATACGTGTCGGCGCCGGTGAGCTCCACCCGCTCAACGGCCCGGCGATGAACCCGGCCACGCGACGTCGTCGATCCCGAGCCACGGCGCGGCTGCCACGGCCGTGGGCGTGAGCCCGGCGAACTCCTTGACCTCGCGGTGGAGATGGGACTGGTCGACGTAGCCGCTCTCGGCGGCGACGTCGGCGGCGGCGTGACCCGCCGCAAGAAGGTGGGCGGCGCGGTCGAACCGCACCAGCCGGGCGGCGCGTTTGGGCGTGATGCCGAGCTGGGACCGGAATCGGGACCACAGGCGTTTGCGGCTCCAGCCGACCGCGTCCGCCAGGCCGTCGACCCGCACCCGGCCGCGGCTCGTGAGCGTCCGGTGCCATGTGTAGGCGACCTCTGGATCGACCGCTGCAGGGTTGCCCAGGCGTCGGGCGAGGATTTCCGTCGCGATCGTGAACCGCTCGTCCCACGAGGCGGCCGCGCACAGCCTCTCCTCGGCACGCCCGGCGTCGCGGCCCCAGACATCTTCCAGCGATACCACCATGCTGCTGAGCTCGGTGGTTGCGCCGAGCACCGTGGCCGCAACGGCCGGCTCCAGCCGGATCTGGAGACAGTCGACCCTCGCCCGGCCGCCTGCCCGAAGATCGCCCGGGAGGAGTCCGACGACGACGCTGCCGCGCTGCTGCCGGCCGTTGATGTCGTAGACGGGGCCTTCTCCCTGGCTCAGATCGATGAGAAGGGTGACGGACGGGTGCGCCACCATGGCGATGTTCCCGAACGCGGGGACCCGTTGGCGGAACCCTGCCATGCTGATCCCCGGCAGCCGAGCTGACGGGCGCGGAACTGCGACGTCCACGTCCGACCACGACCAGCCAGGTGGCGTCATGCTCGACAGCACATGGCCAGGTTAAGCGTCAGGGATCACGGGCAGGTGTCAGCGCTCGTTGCAGTGAAGCCCAGCAGCAGTGTGCTGGTGGTCTCGGGCTCTTCGAAGATGGGCACGTGCCCGACGCCGGGCAGCAGCTCGACCCGCGCGCCCGGCACCGCGTCGTACTGATGTGCCGAGGCCGGGTCCCAGCGCGGGTCGGCCATGCCGAAGAGCACCAGCACGGGGACGTCGAGGGCGGCGAGACGCGACGGCACGCTCCGCTCGGCGATGTACGCGCGGTTCCCCCGCAACACCGACCGCATCGCGCGGTACGTCGTGCCCCGCAGCTCGGCGACCACGTCGTCCGGGACATCCACCGGGCGGGCGCACGTCGCGTTGATTCCTCTGCGCGTCGTCGCGTCCGAACGCCTCGACCACAGCAGCGGACCGAGAGGCGGGGCCATCAGGGCCCGGAGGATGAGCGGTTGCGGGAGAATCGCATCGACACTCGGGCCGGTGCTGATCAGCGCGAGCGACGTCACCAGGTCGGGGCGCTGTTCGGCGAGAGCGGTGGCGACGTAGCCGCCGCTGGAATGCCCGACCACGGTGACGGGACGCAGACCGAGTCCGTCGAGGAGCGCCGCTACCCTGGCCGCCTGCGCCGGCACGTCATACGACGGCGGGGGCGGCGACTGGCCACAGCCCGGGAGGTCGACCCGGATGACGTGATGGTGGGCGGCGAGTGCCGGGACCACCGGTTTCCAGGAGCCGCTCGAGGCCCCCGATCCGTGGATGAGTAACAGCGGCGGCGCCTGCCGCGAGCCGTCGCGGACCACGTGCATCGCGTGCGAGTGCTCACCGTCGTGCTCAGCCATGCCGGAGAGGTTGCACGGGCTGCCGGCTATCGGTCTTGGACAAATGTCGTCGCGCGGGTTCCGCTCTGTTCAGTCCAGCAGCCGGAGTAAGCCGTGAGCGCGTTGATGGGCGTCGGGGAGTTGCTCGGGACACTCGGTGGCCGCGGCAAGAGCGGCGAGGACACGGTGGACCACGCAGGCCACGAAAGTCTCATGGCCGGCGGAGCTGATCGCGTGGTCCTTGAGCCGTTGGGCGATGGCCGGGTTGCCGTGAACGGGATGTGCGGGCGCCTGTAGCAGCGCGACGAGATCGATGACTCGGGTTCCTCTGCCGAAGCCTTCCAGGTCGATCACCGCCGAGAGTCCGTCTCGGCGGAACAACATGTTCCGGAGGGTGAGGTCGCCGTGCACGAAGTCGCCGGTGGGCAGCGCCGGCACCGGACGGGTGATCAACCCCAGAGCCTGACGCGCGAGGGGTAGCACGCTCGGGTGGAATGCGAACTCGGCGATGCCACCGTTGAGGAATGCGGTGATCATGGTCGACCAGTCGCGTACCGGCGCCGGATGCACCCGGGCGTGCAGGTCGACGGCGTCCAACACGTGCGGGAGGGTGTCGAGGTCGAGCGTTGTGCGAGGACGGCCGGCACGGAACTCGGTCAGTAGATAACTCCGGTCCCCGTCGAGGTGCCCGGTGGCCGGGATCGCAGGGGTGGGGTAACCCATGGCGCGCAGTCGCTCGACGACCTCGATCATCCGGGTCAGCTGGTCTGCCCACCACGCCCCACTCTTGATCTTGAGTACCGCCCGCGTCCCGGTCCGGCCGAGCAGATGCACCGGATCTCCGCCGCCGCCGGCCAGGTGCCCCAGCACGGTCCACTGTCCGCCGGTGTCGCGGCCCACGACGTCGAGATCGGCGGCGTCCACACGAGGTGACCGTTGGCCGTGGGCCGTCGGTGCGTGCACCTGAAGCAACCGGTAGCCCTGCTTGGCCGCGGCCCGCCGGGTCGGGTAGCCCGTGCCGTCGAGCCAGGTGTGCAACGAGTCGGCACCCATGGCCTGCTTGACCACCAGCCAGCCGGCACCCCCCGGGACCAGACGGGCCAGCCACTCCAGCAGGAACCGATGCAGCGCCTCCTTACCGACCTTGATAGGAGGGTTGCTGAACAGACCATCGAAACGCAGAGCGGCCGGCACTTGCTCCGGCGCCGCCGCGATCACGTTCGACACCCCGAGGGTGGCTGCGTTGAGGCGGGCCAACCCCAACGCCCGCTCGTTGATGTCGACCGCCCAGACCCCGGCCCGAGGTTGCCGGCGAGCCAACGTCACCGCGATCGGCCCATACCCTGCCCCCAGATCCACCACCGACGTGTGCGCCGCCGGGCGTGGTGCGTGCCGCAGCAGCACGAGGGTTCCCGGATCGACCCGCTGAGCACCGAAGACCCCGGTTGCGGTCGCCAACTCGGCCGTGATGTCCGGCAACCGAAGGTGCACCACACCTCGCCGCATCGGCGACGACGGCCGCCGTTCCCAGTACGCCCCACCCACGATGTGCTATTTCCCACGACGAACGGCGCTCCTGCAACCCAAAATCCGCGTCCCTCGTCGGGCACAGGCGCTAGTCGGCAGCCGAGCCGCGCATTTGTTTCACGGTGCCTCACGCCGAAAGCGGATCGGCAACGTCACGGGACCCGCGATTCCCGTCGCCGGCCGCCACGTCGGGTCGCCGTCGAGCTCGATCGGCCCGAGCCTGCGGGCCAGCAGCGGCAACGCCTCGGCCATCTCGACGCGGGTGAGGTGAGCCCCCAGGCAGTAGTGGATTCCCCCGCCGAACGTCAGCAGCGGCCGTCGGCTGGCGGTGATGTCGAACCGGTCCGCGTCGGCACCGAACACAGCCGGGTCCGTGTTACCGGCGGTCGCGAACAGCGACAGATGGCTGTCGGCCGGAATCGCGACGCCGTCGACCTCGAGATCCTCGGTCGCGATCCGGCTGTTGAGCGGGCTCGTCGGCGCGACCCGGATCACCTCGTCCACGGCCTGCGCGGCCAGCTCCGGCTGCCGGGCGAGCAGGGCCCATTGCTCGGGGTGGCGCAGGAACATCGCGATCGCGTTGCCGATCTGGTGGCTCGTGGTGTCCTGGCCGGCGAAGAGCAGCGCTGTCACCATCGTTCGCAGCTCTTCGGTGCTGAGGCGGCTGCCGTCGGCCTCCGCCGCGATCAGTGCGGACAGCAGGTCGCCCGTTGGCCGCGCGCGCCGTTCGGCGAGCAGCTCGTCGGTGGCCGCGTGCAGGCCGGCGAGCGCCGCCTCGATCCGCTCCAAGTTGTCCGCGACCGTGAAGCTGAAAGCCAGGCCGAGATCGTTGGCCCAGCCGCGGAACGCGTCGTGCTGCTCGCGCGGAACGCCGAGCAGCTCACAGATGACGCGGGCCGGGTACGGGTCGGCGAACGCCTCCATGAAGTCCACGCGCCCGGCGTCCAGGAAGCTGTCGACGAGCTCGTTGGCGATCTCGATCATCCGGGGCCGCAGCTCGGCGATCGCGCGTGGCGTGAACGCCCGGCTCACGAGGCGGCGCAGCCGGGTGTGATCGTCGCCCTCGACACTCAAGATGACGGAGTTCATCCACTCCACCAAGGGCCCCTCGGTGAGCCCCTGGGCGGTGAGGATCCGGTAGGTGCCCTGACGCAGCCGGCGGTCGGCGAGCAGCTCTGCGAGCTTGTCGTACCGCAGCACGGCGAAGCCGATCGGCGTTCGTGCGCACCAGTGCGCTGCGCGGGCCGCCGTGACCTCGGCGCCGTCCGGACGGAACGCCGGATCCATGATGTCGAGGTAGGGCAACACAGGCGAAACGGCGGGGGTCGTCAAAGTCGTGTCTCCTCACGCAATCATGATCTTGCGGACCGCCCGCATGCCCGTCCCCTCGGCGACGAACGTCGGCAGCGACCACTGCCCTCAGTGACGAGAAAACGGCAGTGGTCGGAGCGGCTTACGGCAGTGCAATGCCCGATTTCTCTCGCGCCGATCGAGGGGTGATCCCGATTTGTTCCATATCGCCGCGAGAAGTGGCGACGCTGCCACGGGTGGGGACACACCGGACGTCACGAGGTCCGCGCTTTCCGCGCCGGATGGTGCCGAGAACGTGACCGGTATGCCACCCTGAGCATACCCCGCTCCGAGGAAGCCCTCGGCCCGATTACCAGCGTGACTGCACATCATCGACCGCCCGTCCTGGCACGGAACTGACATTACCGGCGACATGAAAATGACCCCCGGACCGATCGTCCGGAGGCCATTTTCGCTGGTGGTAGAGGTAGGGCTCGAGCCCGACGACCTCGTGGTTATCAATACGAGACGCCCGTCTTCGACCCCTCGCTTTCACGTGTGCAGCCGATCGATCGGCACGGTTCGTCGCTTTTGCCGTCCAGGTCGTACCGCCCGGCGAACTGCAACCACCGCGGCTGGCGAATGAGCACGATCGTCAGGTATTCAGTTTGCAATGCCGCCCTCCAGCACCCTCGCACTGACCCGTACTCAGAGGTGAGGTGCAGCGGGATTCATCTGTCAACCGGTGCCACTCGTCATGTCCGCGAGCTGTTTTCGACGCGGGCGTGCCAGAGGTCGTCCTGGACACCGGCTTTTCCCCAAAGACGGGCGACTCCGTCCGGCCCGAGGTCGTCGAGCGGGATCAGGAGCCGCTCGTAGAGCACGTCGGCGAACTCCTCGACACTGCTGACCGTCCAGGACTCCCTGCTGTTTGCGCTGAGCCGCCGCACCGTGCGTGACAGCAGCAGGAGGGTGGCGTCCGCGACGGGACGAGCGGCGATCAGCGTGGTGACATAACCAGAGTCGGGCGATGTCGACAGCTCGTGCGAGCGGCCGGCGAACTCGGCGAGTTGGCGCGGGCGGAGCCTGAAGTCGTAGGACGCGACCGTGCGGCCGGGATGGTGGTGGAATCGCCAGGTGTCCGAGCCCAGCCGCTCCAGCCGATGCTGCAGGCTCTGCGGCGCTCGTCCGCCTAGCCGATTGCAGACTGATTGCACGAAAGCAGACGGCCGCCCCTTTCGGCCTGTGTCGTGAGCACGCTCCCGACGCGGGCGACCGGCCGTGGTGACCAGCTACGAGCCTGCACGACGCCCTCGACCGAGCGGTTGAGCCGCGAGAATGTCTCAGTGGGAACGGCACAAGATGTCAGTTGGCGGGCGCACCAACCTCCCTCCGAAACTCACAGCCCTGTCGTCAGATCAGTCGAACGAGAGCCGGCAACGGACCGACTCGCCCACTGCGGGCGAGCTGCTGTCATTCGAATGTCGATTCACACGGCAGGCCGTGGACCGACCGAATGGCCGATGACTACGGGCTGGCTTACGCCTACCGTGACCCTCTCACCCAGAACCCCTGTACGACGCCAGGGGGTAGCCATGCTGTTCGCTTTGTTCGTCATCAGCCTGATAGTTGCCGCCATCCACCTGTTCCGGGATACGCATCCCCGGACGTCGAGCCGCATCGCCGAGATCATTCTGCTGTGGCTCCTGGTCATCCTCGTCGGCGTAGGCGGCGTGCTCACCTTCGTCGCACACACCGTTTATGCCGACACCACCGCAGCATCAATCGGCTGGCCCGCCGGCAACCCCTTCCAGACCGAGGTGGCGGTGGCCAACCTCGCCATCGGCGTGCTGGGCATTCTCTGCTACTGGCTCCGTGAGCAGTTCTGGCTTGCCACCGTAATCGGTTGCGCCGTATGGCTGCTCGGCGACGCCGTCGTCCACATCCACCAGATCATCGTCGCCGACAACTGGGCCCCCAATAACGCCGGACCGGCGCTGTACACCGACATCGCCATCCCACTCATCCTCATCACGTTGCTGGTGATCGCACGGCGGCACGCTCGAAGCCAGGCAGGCGCCAGAGTCGGGTAGGAGCCGCCCACAGAGCTCCTGTCGCAGGTGTTCGCGTCGGAGGTCGGCACCGCCCTCGACGCGCCGAACGTCCCTCGCAGCTTCCGAAGGATCGCCGCCGCCGGCGGCCTCACGGCGAAGGAGCGGACGCCACGAGAGCCGCGGCACAGCTTTGTGTCACTCCTCTTCGACGACGGCATGCCGATCGGGCAGATCTCGCGGCTGGTCGGCCACAGCGGGTCAGCGCCGGTGCCTGGCGCCCGGATCGCGACGCTCAGGGCGGTGTCACGAACCGGCCTTGCGCAGTCCGGCTGGGCGGTTCATCAGCAGATACACCCCGAACCCCACGATGAGGCCGGCCACCCAGCTGTAGTCATAGACCGGCTTGAGGACCGGGATCAGCCCGCCGGAGGGGAACGGCCCACTGCCGGCCGCCGAGTAGGCCCCGCCGACCGCGACCACCGCGCCGACCACGGTGGCGACCACTGCGCGCAGGTCCCAGCCCGAGGTGAACCAGTAGCGTCCACTCTCGGAGTACAGCTCGGCGAGCTCGATCTGGCGGCGGTTGATCACCCAGTACCCCGCGATCAGCACCCCCGCGACCGACGCCAGCACACCGCCGTAGAAACCCAGCCAGGTGAAGATGTAGGTCTTCGGGTCCGACACCAGGTGCCACGGCTGAATCACGATGCCGATCACCCCGGTGAGCAGGCCCGCGGTGCGGAAGTTCAGCACCCGGGGTAGCGCGTTGGAGAAGTCGTAGGACGGGCTCACCACGTTCGCCGCGACGTTCGCCGAGATCGTCGCCAACACCGCCATGATCAGACCGATGATCACCGCGACCGGGCTGGTGAACTTGCTGGCCACCTCGACCGGATCCCAGATCGCCTGGCCGTAGAGCACGATCGTCCCGGACGTGACCACGATGGAGATCATCGAGATGAACGCCATCGTGGTGGGCAGGCCATAGAGCTGGCCAAGAGCCTGGGTGCGCTGACTGCCCCCGAAGCGGGTGAAGTCGGGCATGTTCAGCGACAGCGTGGCCCAGAACGCGATCATGCCCATGAGCGAGGGGGCGAAGACCGTCCAGAAGCCCGGACCCCAGCCGAGCCTGGACGGTTCGGCGAAGATCGGGCCGAATCCGCCGACCTTCACCACGACCCAGATCATCAACCCGAGGAAGCCCACCGACACCAGCGGTGCGGCCCAGTTCTCGAAGCGGCGGAGGGCATCGATTCCCCGCCAGATCAAGGCCATCTGCACGACCCAGAACACGGCGAAGGACAACCACATCGTCCACGGCTGACCACCGAACCCCGCGGCGTGCAACCACGAATCCCCGGCCAGTGCGCCGACGATCACGAAGATCGCCTGACCGCCGACCCAGGTCTGGATCCCGAACCAGCCACAGGCGATGAACGCCCGCAACAAGGCCGGCAGGTTCGCACCCCGCACCCCGTAGAACGCCCGGGCGAACACCGGGAACGGGATGCCGTACTTCGTGCCCGCGTGGCTGTTCAGCAGCATCGGCACCAGCACGATGAGGTTGGCCAGCGTGATCGTTCCGAACGCCTGCAACCAGTTCATCCCCAGCGCGACCAGCCCGGAGGCCAGCAGGTAGCTGGGGATGTTGTGCGCCATACCCATCCACAGCGCGGCGTAGTTGTAGGTCGTCCAGGTCCGCTTGGACAGCTCGGTGGGCAGTAGCTCGGAGTTCGCGTAGCGGCCTCCGGCCAGCGCGCTCCGGTCGGCGAGGTCAACCCGCCCATCCGGGTTGACGGCCTGCGATCCGAACACATCGGTCATAGCAATAGGACTCCTTGTCTCGCAGGGCTCGCCAAAGCGTTAGTTCCGCAGAGCACGCCGAAACTCCTTCCAGGCAGCGTTGCCATTCCGGTGGCAGAGCGCCATAGCCCGCGGGAAGGATCCGACACCGGAGGGTGCGTTCACACCGCTCAAACCAGTTGACATCCCACGGCGGTCGCGGCACCGGCACACAACACTCTTGCCAGGAATTTACCGCCCCACCACGCCTCTCAACTAGTTACTGAGGGATCTCAGCAAGTTGTTGCCAGAACCAAGGGCTTGGTCTCTGTGGCCGGATTATGGTGTTTCGGTGCGCCGCCCAAATCCTCGCCGAGGAGCCGCATACTCGGGGCACGTCAAGAAGCACGGACCGAGCCGGCGTTATCGCATTGAGCTCGGTCCCGACCCGCTGTCGGGGCGCCGGCTCACGAAGGGAAGTTTCCCGACCAAACGGGCCGCGCAGGGCAGCTGCGCCGAGGCGCGCTCTCGCTTGTCCAGCGCGGGCCGCTCGTCCGTTCGGCACGAAAGACCGTCGGGGACTTCCTGGAGGAATGGATTGCCTTCCGCCAGGTCGATATGAAGCCGCCAGCCTGGCGCGATTACCGGGATCACCTCGACGCCGATGCGCTACCCGTTGTCAGCGCGACGCCGCTACGCGAGCTGGACACGATCCGGCTCAACCTGCTCTGCGTGCACCTCCTGCAGCAAGGGCGGCGGCACGCCGATCGGGACGGGCTGATGTTCGCCTACTGCCGGGCCGAGCTGGCGGCCGGGCGTGAGCCGACGGCGAAGGCGGCCGCTGCGGCGGGCGGAATGACCTACGACGGCGGACGCAAGGCACTGACCCGATACCGCCGCGCGCAGGTTCCCCGCCAGCACGACGGCGGGTCGGCACCCAAGACCATCCGGAACGTGCACGTCATGCTGCACGGCGCCTTCGCCGATCCGTCCGTTGGAATCTGCTTCCACGCAACCCGGCGACCGACGCCCGCCCGCGGCGTGTACGGCGACGCAGGCCCCTGATCTGGTCAGCCGCGGAGCTACGCCGTTTCGTCGCCCACGCGCGCTCGGATCCGTAGTCAGCGCTGTGGCTGCTCGTCTGCACGACCGGGCCGGCGCAGCGAGCTGGCCCGGCGGCGCCGATCCGACCTCGATCTCGACGACGGACGGCTCAGCTCCAGAGAGACTCGGGTGGTGGTCGGCGGGTACGCCACGGACTCGGACGGCAAGTCCGACCACGGCCGGCGGACGCTCGCGCTCGACCCGGTCACGCTGGAGGCGCTGCGTGAGCACGTCCAGCGCTGGGAGGAGTGGAAGCGGGAGTTCGGCCACGACGGCGTGCACCTGTTCTGTCACCCCGACGGCCGCCGATCCATCCGGACACGGTCACCGCCTGGTTCGGCACAGTTACGCCACTGCCGCCCTGCGCGCCGGTCGTCGGGATGGCGGTCACCTTAACTGGGTGAGGCTCATTGCGGTCGGAACGGCTTCGGTGGCCGAGGGGCTATGTCTCATCCACGCCACGGTCGGCCCGTCGGCGCTACACGCTCCGCTCAAGCGGGCCGAGAACGCAGGCCAGAGTCGTCCACATGAGCTGGAGGAACGCGTGGCGGAATCAGCACAGCCGGGCGGAGTCGCCCCGCAGGCGGACGGGAAAACAGACGAAACCCAGGCAGCGAAAGCACCAATGTGGGGACCGCTGCTGATCGGCCTCCTCATCGCCCTCGTCATGGTGACCATCATGGCGACGACCTACATCTCGGCGAACCATGCTGTCGTCGCTCACAACCTGCCCTGGGGAGTCACCGGGTCGTCGCCGTTGACCACCGAGGTGCAGCAGAGCGTCAGTCTCGACATCCACCAGTACGCGAACCAGGGCGACCTGGAGAACGCAGCCAATCACGCCGAGATCTATGGCGGATTCGTCCCGCAAACCAACACTCTGATCATCAACGTCGCGGCGAGCCTGTGGGCTCCGTTCGTGATGCCCGAGGCATACCTGAAGGCGGCCGAGCAGCAGGGGGTGAAGCTACATGTGACGCCGATCAACCTTCTCCCTCCGGAAGACCCCGAGGGGGTAGTCCCCGGACTCGCCCTGTTCGTCCTGCTGGTGGCCGGCTACCTCGGGTCCACGTTTGCGATGCAGCGCACCAAGATGGCGACGGCCCACCGCCGCGTTACGGCACTGTTCGGCTACTCGATCGTGGTCGCTCTCGTCGTCGATCTGATCGCCGGCCCGATCCTCGGGGCATACCCAGATGTGGGCAGCAACTTTTGGAAGCTTTGGCCGGCGTTCGCGTTGATCTGCTTCGCCGTCGCGCTGCTTGCTGCAACGTTGCAGAGTCTGATCGGTCCGCTCGGCACGCTGGTGACAGTCATCGTCGTCGTCTTCGTCGGCAACCCCTCAACTGGCGGCGGGAACGGGGTCGCGTACCTGCCTCCGTTCTGGCAGGACATCGGGGTCGTGCTGCCGCCGCGAAACGGCCTCTACCTGATCCGCAACATCCTGTATTTCCACGGCAACAGCATCACGCAGCCGCTCATCGTCCTCGGAATCTATGTCCTGGTCGGAGCAGCGCTCGTGATCTTCTTCTCCTGGGGCAACGTGCTCTGGTGGCGAGGGGATGAGCGCAAGGGCGGCAAGAAACCACACGAGACCATCAGCCCACAGGAGGAGACCGGGACCGCCGCCATCCCGCCGGGCTGAGGGCCACGAAACGACCTGTAAGAACCGCCATGGTCGTGCGGCTGCACTGTCTGCAGCGCGAGGACCGGCCGGGTGGCCCTGTCCGACCGGTTCGCAGCGATGTGGTTGCTTGCTGCGACGACCGGCATGCGGCGCTCGGAATTGCCCGGCGCGGATCGGGAGCTGCTCGACCTCGACGGGGCAAACCTCGCGATCGAGGGACACCCGCGTGATGGTGGCCGGCCAGACGATCGACTCCGACGGCAAGTCGAATGCCGGGGTCCGGCAGATCTCCCTCGACCCGTACACCGTCAAACCGTCCGGAACGAGGTCTGCGAGTTCGTCGGAGACGTCATCCACCCGTCCGACCCGGGTCGGTGCATCAGCGCCCCGAGGCCTCTGGCACCTGGGCCGTGGCCCCGACTACCTGGCCGATGTTGCCCAAATTGTGTTGCTTCGCTCCGGTACAGCACACGTTCAAGATCGCCTGTAGACCTCCTGGTCACGGCCTCCGGCCAGAAGCCAACGAAGGTAGATCTCGTTCACCGCCTCGTACTTGGCTGGCGTGAGATAGATCGTTGAATTGCCGTCGGTGACTCGCACAATGTCGCCGTCGGCCCCCTCCGGCGCACGTTCGCCCATCGGGTTCTGCAAGAGTCTGTCGACATCGATCTGACTCATCTGTGTTCTGTACCTGTCCATGAGGGGGTCGGGTCGGGAGGCGACCGCAGGGGGCACAGCCGCCCCCGGCCCCGGTCGGCGATTGATGCAACGCTCAACATTCACAGTGCCGGAACGTGTCCGGCGGGGCAGTACCGACGAGGACGTCGTGGGTGCCTCTTGGGGACACGGGCCTACCCGGTCGCCGCCAGGCCCCGACTACCCGAACGTCCTAGTCGTCCGATTCGGTGGAGACTGTCCCCATGCGTTTGTGCGCGCGCTCCGCGTCGCTCCATGGTTACGTCGAGCTCGCTGGGTCACTCGGACTGGACCCCGCGCGCCTTCTGGCCGACGTCGGGCTGACCGTGGCCGATCTCGCCGTCCCGGACAGATGGGTACCCGCGGCCGCCGTCGCGAGGGTGCTGGAGCTGTCGGCCGCGGGGTCCCCTCGGCGGGATTTCGGCGTACGACTGGCTCAGCTGCGCCGGCTGTCGTCGCTCGGTCCGCTGAGCGTGGTGCTGCGCGAGGAGCCCAACCTGCGGAGCGCCCTGCACCTGCTGATCCGGTACGAGCACAGCTACAACGAGACGATCCGGGTCACCCTGACCGAGTCCGAGCGTCTGGCCACGCTGTCGCTGTGGCTGGAGATGGGGGAACCCGCACCGACCCGGCAGGCACTCGAGCTGGCGACGGCCGCACTGGTTCGCCTCGTCCGGTTGTTGAGGGAACCGCACTGGCAGGCGCTGGCCGTCTGCTTCACCCACCCGCCTCCTGCAGACACAACGACGCACCGGCGGCTGCTGGGCCCCACCCTGCGCTTCGATCACGAGTTCACCGGCCTCGTCTTCTCTGTGAGCGAACTGAACTCGACCAACGCGCTGGCCAGCCCGGACGATCCGCTCCTACGCACCTACACCCGCCGGTTGCTGCAGTTGATCCCGCGGCCGCGTAGCGCGGACCTCGTCGACCGGGTCCGGGAGCTGGTGCAGGTCCTGCTGCCGGTGGGACGGTGCACCATGCCGCAGGTCGCCCGCGAGCTCGGGATGACCAAGCGGACGCTGCACCGGCGCCTCGAGGCACAGGCGCTGAGCTTCGCCGACATCGTCACCAGCACGAGGCGAGGTCTGGCCGAGCGCTACCTTGCTGTCGGCCGCTACACCGTCACCGACGTCTCCGAGCTGTTGGGTTTCGCCGCGCCGAGTGCGTTCTCCCGCTGGTTCCGGACACAGTTCGGCGTCAGCCCCACCGCGTGGCGCGAGGCCGCCACGAGTGTCACGGCGAACTGACGCCTCACGAGGCCACTGGCCGGGCGCCGTCGCGGAACCCCCAGCGAGCCGCGCCGGACGGCGCGCAACCGGCCGAAGCCCTGGACCGTGGACGAGCTGACGACGTGGCTACGGGCTGCACGTACGCGACCCTCTCGCTCGACAGCGGCGTCGATGCCAAGATCGTCAGCAACCGGATCGGTCACCCGCACGAGGCATCACGGTCCAGATCTACGGGCACGCTCGACCGGTAGTCACAGATCTGGTCGCAATATGAAAATGGCCCCCGGACTAATCGTCCGGGGGCCATTTCCGCTGGTAGCGGGGGTAGGATTCGAACCTACGACCTCTGGGTTATGAGCCCAGCGAGCTACCGAGCTGCTCCACCCCGCGTTGCCATGTTGCTGTCTTGCATTAAGGACAGTACACCCCCCGGAAACCTGCCTGCATCGGGGGGGTCCCCCTACGGCCACCGCCCCGCCTGCCTGGTGAGGCCGACGGGGCGGTGGGTGGGACCAGCGGAAATCAGCCGCCCGGGCCGGGCGGTGGCGGGGCAGCCGGTGGTGCTGACGTCGCTGCCGAGCCAGCGCTCGCCTGCGCCTGCTGGAACTGCTGCACCGCGTTGTCCAGCGCCTGCAGCGCCTGGCCCTGCGCCGCGAAGTCACCGCTCTGGTTCGCCGCCCGGAGCTGGTTGATCGCGCTCTGGATCGACGCCGCGGCCGCAGCGACCTGCGGGTTGGCCGACGGCGCAGAAGGCCCACCAGGTGTGCCGCCTTGCTGCGGCGCTGGTGGCGCGCCGCCTGCGGCCGGCGGTGCTACCGCTGCCCCCGCTCCGGCCCCGAACACCTGATCCAGCGCCACGGACAGGTTCGCGTCATAGCCGACCCGACCGTTGTACGACACGAGCACTCTTGCCAGCTGTGGGTAGCTGGACTGCTGGTTGGCTCGTTCGATGTAGACCGGTTCGACGAAGAGCAGCCCGCCGGCCACCGGGAGGGTGAGCAGGTTTCCGTACTCGACGGTGCTCTGCCCACCCCGCGATAGCAGGCCTAGGTCCTGGCTGACGTTCGGTGAACCGACGAACTGCGTCTGCACCTGTTGCGGGCCTAGCGTCTGTGTGTCAGGTGGTAGCTGCAGCACCGTGATCTTGCCGTAGTTGGCCGGATCGGAACTCGCCGTCACGTAGGCCGAGAGGATGTCCCGGTTGCGGAACACGAGGGCGCTCGTGAGCTGGAAGGTGGGCGTGTTGTTCTGTTGCCCACCGGCTCCTGGTTCGCCCGCCAGGATGTAGTACGGCGGCTGTGGAGCGCCGCCTGCGCCGCCCCCACCTGGCACGGTCGGGTCGGACGGGACGTCCCAGAACGACACGTTGCCGTAGAACTCGAGCGGGTTGTCCACGTGGTAGCGCGTCAGTAGCTCGCGCTGCACCTTGAACTGGTCCTCCGGGTACCGGAAATGCGCTCTCAGATCCGGGCTGATGGCCGACGCGGGCTGCACCGTGCCCGGGAAGGTCTTCATCCAGGTCTGCAGCACCGGGTCGGACTCGTCGAAGGCGTACAGCGTGACCGTGCCGTCGTAGGCGTCGACGGTGGCCTTCACGGAGTTGCGCAGGTAGCTGATGTCCTTGTCGGTCTGCGGTCGTTGCAGCGCCTGCTGCGCATCGGCCGTGGCCTGACCCAGCCCCATCCGTTCCGCGTACGGGTAGTTCTGCAGCGTGGTGTAGCCGTCGACGATCCACTCGATGCGCCCGTTGACCACGGCCGGGTAGGGGTCGCTGTCCGTGGTGAGCCACGGCGCCACCGCCTGCACCCGGTCGCGGGGGTCACGGACGTACATGATCTTCGAGTTCTGGTTGATCGAGTTGTTGAACAGGATGTTGCGCTCGCCGTAGAACAGCGAGAAGACCAGCCGGTTCACGAAGCTGCCGAGCGGTACGCCGCCCTTGCCGTGGTACGTGTAGCTCTGCGTGTCGGAGTCGTACTCCCGCGGCGCCCCGCCGGGGTCGGCACCGACGATCGAGTAGCCGTCGATCAGTTCGCCGTAGTAGATGCGCGGTTCGGTGACGCGCAGGCTCGGCGGGATGCTCTGCGACTCGTTGTTGGTGATGTCGATGCTGGTGAAGTTGGGCAGGCCGCCCTGCCCACCCGCCTCGTCCAGCACGGCGTTCACCTGGTTGGCCGGGGCCACCACGATCCCGTTGCCGTGGGTGTAGACGAGCCGGCGGTTGATCCAGTCGGTCTGGTTGCCCGTGAGGCCTGCGCTGTTCAGCTCACGAGCGGCGACGATGTAGTCCTGGGTCTTCCCGTCGATGTTGTAGCGGTCGATGTCGAGCTTCTGCGGGAAGCCGTAGAAGGTGCGTCGCTGCTGCAGCTGGGTGAACGTGTCGCCCACCTTGGCCGGGTCGAGCAGCCGGATGTTCGACACCGTCGCGGAGTCGTTGCGGACCTCCGCGGGGGTGGCGTCCGAGGTGCCGCTGTAGGGAACCTCGGTGACCTTGTCGTCCGTGAGGCCGAAGGCCTGCCGGGTGGCCGCGATGTTGCGCTCGATCGGGACCGCCTCGCGCTCGTTGGCGTTGGGCGAGACGACGAACTGCTGCAGCACCTGCGGCCACGCCGCGCCGATCAGCACGCTGGACAGGATCAGCAGCACGACGGCGATCGCGGGCAACTGCAGGTTGCGGCGGAAGACCGCGGCGAAGAAAGCGGCAGCACAGATGAGCGAGATGAACAGGAGGATCAGCTTCGCCGGCATCACCGCGTTGAGATCGGTGTAGGTGGCGCCGGTGAAGATGTCGCTGCGGTTGCTGAAGAGCAGCTCGTAGCGGTCGAGGTAGTAGGCGACCGCCTTCAGCAGCACGAAAACGCCGGCGAGAATCGCCAGCTGAGCACGAGCAGCCGCCGAGACCTGCCCGGACCTGCCACTGAGCCGGATGCCGCCGAAGATGTAGTGGGTGATCAGCGAGACCACGAAGCAGATGGCCACGGCGACGAACAGCCAGTCCAGCACGTACCGGTAGAACGGCAGCTGGAACGCGTAGAAGCCGACGTCGATGCCGAACTCGGGGTCGGTGACGCCGAACGGCGTGGAGTTGATGAACTGCTGGACGGTCTGCCAGTCGCCCTGTGCCGCGAGCCCGGCGATGACGCCGATGATCAGCGGGATGCCGATCGCGAACAACCGCAGCCGCTGGATGATCACCGTGCGGTAGCGGGCGATCGGATCCTCAGGCCCGCTGACGGGAACGAAGACAGGGCGTGAGCGATAGGCGATCCACAGTGACAGCGCCACCAGGCCGCCGATCAGCAGCCCGCCCACGAGGAACTGCACGATCTGCGTGAACAGAACGGTGGCGAAGACGCCCCGGTAGCCGACCTCCCCGAACCACAGCCAGTCGACGTAGAAGTTGATCAGGCGCGAGCCACCGAGGAGCAGCAGTACCACGATTCCCGCCAGGATGAGCAGGATCCGGGTACGGCGGCTCAACGTAGGGGCTCCCACCGGGGGCCGCATGGCCACAGGGCACGCTCCAGTCTTCGTGGGTCGGGCGCCGGGCGGATACGACGGGTCCGCTGCCGCGACGACCTGCTCGATCGCCTCCTGCAGCCGGCTCGACTATGCGCCCTGCTCACCCAACTCTACGGACGGGGTGTGGAGTTCCCGTTCGGGCCTAGATTGTTCTGTTCGTCCGATTCAGGCTGCGGCCGTGCAGGAGGGCGCCGGACGCCCCGTCGCCAGCGCATCGAGGCCGTTCAGAGCGTCCTGAAGGGTCGCGACACGGACGAGCTCCAACCCGGCGGGCGCGTTCGCCTCGGCCTCACCGCAGTTGTCGGCGGGCACGAGGAACACGGTGGCCCCCGCGTCCCGCGCGGCCCGCATCTTGAACGGGATGCCGCCGATCGGGCCGACCTGCCCGTCGGGGGTGATCGTCCCCGTCCCGGCGATGAAACGGCCGTCGGTGAGCCCGCCCGGCGTCAGCTTGTCGATCACGGCGAGCGCGAACATGAGCCCGGCCGACGGGCCACCGATGTCGCCGAGGCTGATCTTGATGTCGCCGGTGCGCGGCTCGATCCCGGGCCGGACGCCGAGCAGGCCCTGCGGCCGATCCGGACTCGAACCGAGCACGACGTCCGCGTCGTGCTCCTGGCCCGCCCGCTTGTAGGTGATCGTGACGGACTGTCCGGGCGTGGTCGTCGACAGCGCGCCGGACACCGCGGCCGGCGTGTCGACGGGGTGCCCCGACACCGCGACGATCTCGTCGCCGGGCTCGAGCCTGCCCTGCGCAGGCGAGTTCGGCACGAGGTCGGTCACCACCACCCGCGTGGGCAGGCGCAGCTCGGTGAGCGCGGCGACCTCGGCGTTGGCCTCCGAGGCCGCGAACTGCTCCGTGTTCTCCTGCTGCACCTGCTCGTCGCTCTTCTCCGGCGGGAAGACCTCGCTGCGTGGCACGACCTGGCGGTTGCCGTCCGCCCAGAGGCCCAGCGTCGCGAACAGCGTGAGCCTGTCGGTCACCGAGACCGTGGTCATGTTCAAGTGCCCGGTCGTCGGATAGGCCTGCAGTCCGTCGACCGCGACGACCGGCTGCCCACCGACGTCGCCGAGCGTGTCGTACGTCGGACCTGGACCGAGCGCCACCATCGGCACGGGCACCGTCGCGGCGAGCACCGCGAGCGCCAGCGCGAGCATGCCTGCGGCGACGAGGTTCCACGTCCGGCGGTTCACAATCTGGAAGCCTATGGGGACCTGTTTCGACGCCCTCGGACGGTCTGTGCTGCGCCGTCGGGCGGCGCATCGACGCCTGTCAATTTGTGCTGAATGCGAACAGCTCAGCTTGGGCGATCCGCGTACCGTGGTGACATGAGCGATACCCCGTTCGGATTCGGGCCGTCCGACCGCGACCGTGATGACAAGGAGAACGAGCGCGGCCGAGAGCCGGAGCGCCCGAACAACGGGCCGCAGGATCCGTTCGGCTTCGGCAACCTCCCGGGGATGCCACCCGGTGGCTTCCCCGGGCTCCCCGGCTTGCCCGGAATGCCGGGCATGCCCGGAGGTGCAGGCGGGTTCGACGTCAGCCAGCTCGGCCAGATGCTCACGCAGCTCGGGCAGATGCTCAGCCAGGCGCAGAACACCGGCGGGGGCCCCGTCAACTACGACCTCGCCGCGCAGCTCGCCCAGCAGCGACTCGCCGCCACCACGTCCTCGCTCACCGAGGCGCAGCGCGCCGCCGTCGCCGACGCGGTGAAGCTCGCCGAGCTGTGGCTCGATCCGGCCACCGAGTTCCCCGCCGGGGCCGTCGAGACCAAGGCCTGGTCGGCGAGCGAGTGGGTCACCGCGAGCATGCCCACCTGGAAGCGGCTGTGCGATCCGGTCGCGCAGCGCGTGTCCGGGTCGTGGGTGGAGGCGATCCCCGAGGAGGCGCGTTCCGCCGCCGGCCCGATGCTGGCGATGCTCGGTCAGATGGGCGGGCTCGCCTTCGGTAGCCAGCTCGGCGGTGGGCTGGCGCAGCTCGCCGCGGAGGTGGTCTCCTCCACCGACATCGGCGTTCCCGTCGGTCCCGACCGGGTCGCGGCTCTGCTGCCCGAGAACATCGAGAAGTTCACGAAGGACCTCGACCGCCCCGCCAGCGAGGTCATGATCTTCCTTGCTGCCCGTGAGGCGGCGCACCACCGGCTGTTCGCCCACGTGCCGTGGCTCAAGGAGCGGCTTCTGGGCACCGTCGAGGAGTACGCGCGGGGCATCCGGGTCGACACGTCTCGCATCGAGGAGCTGGCCAGGGGCATCGACCCGTCGAACCCGGCCGCCATCGAAGAGGCCATGCAGTCGGGGATGTTCGAGCCCGAGACCACCCCGGAGCAGGAGGCGGCCCTGGCTCGCCTCGAGACGCTCCTCGCGCTGATCGAGGGCTGGGTCGACGCCGTGGTCGCCGACGCCGTAGGAGCTCGGCTCCCCGGGGCCGACGCCCTGCGCGAGACGCTGCGCAGGCGCCGCGCCTCGGGCGGGCCTGCCGAGCAGACCTTCGCCACGGTGGTCGGACTCGAGCTGCGGCCCCGCCGGTTGCGGGCCGCCGCGGAGCTCTGGCGGCTCCTCGGCGAGCAGCGCGGGATCGCAGGCCGTGACGCACTGTGGGCGCACCCGGACCTCATCCCGTCCGCCGACGACCTCGACGACCCTGCCGGTTTCGTGGGTCGGGACGAGCTCGGCGATCCGATCGCGGAGCTGGAGAAGCTGGCGAACCGGGCAGGCGCCGAGGACCCCCAGCAGAAGCGCTCCGAGAAGTCCGAGGGCACCGACAGCACCGACAGCGCCGACGACACCGGCACCCCGGATTCCGACGGGCCGGAGCCCGAGGGCCCGAAGCCCACCGCCTGATCCTGGGCTTCTCGCAGACCCGTCGCCACCGCACGGCCACGGTGGTGAGGGGTCAGCCGGTGGCCGCCTCCGGCTCTGCCTCGGGCTCCTCGCCGTCGATTCCGAGCATGCCCAGGCCGGCGGCGGCGGAGAGTCCCTCGAGGTAGCCCATGGCGCGTTCCGCACGCGGGTAGCGGTGCACCCACGCCCAGAACCGGGTGTCGTGGCCCGGCTCGAGCAGGTGCGCGAGCTCATGGATCAACACGTAGTCGACCACCCAGCTGGGGACGTCCCGCAGCCGCTCGCTGATCCGGATCGTGGCGTCCGCGGGGGTGCATGACGCCCAGCGCGTGCGCATCGGGGGCACCCAGCGCACCGTGTGGGGCTCGGCGCGTCCGTCGAGGTAGCGGCGAGACAGTTCCATGCTCCGCCGTCGCAGCTCGGCGTCGCCTTTGCGGGCCGGTGAGCGGCGACGCGCCTCGCTGCGCTCGAGCCGGCGCACCATCTCGTCGACCCAGCGTCGTTCCTCCGAGTCGCTCATCCAGCCAGGGATGAAGACGATCACGGTGTCGCCTTCACGGCGTGCACTGACCATGCGCCGTCGGCGGTCACTGCGCCGGACCTCGATGACCGCGGGCTGCGCCATCACTCCAGCCTAGGCCCCGCCGACGGGTCGGCGCGTCACCCGATGTTGTCCACAGGGCCGCCTCACCCTGTGGACAGCTCGCTGCGGCGGATCTTTCCGGAGGTCACCATCGGGGTATGACGACCGCAACCCGCCCGTCGCCGTCCGTGATGCTCCGTCTCTCCCCGTATCGGTCGGTTCTCGCACTGGGCCCCCGTGCCCGGTTGCTCGGCCTCGATCCGGCCACGGCTTTTGCCCTCGACGATCTCCCGCCGGCGCTGGCCGCGATGGTCGACGAGCTCGACGCCCCGGCCGAGCAGAACGAGCTCGTCGAGCGGGCCGTCCGGCGTGGGGCCGACGCGGCCGAGGCCCACGCCCTGGTGCGCGAGCTCGTCGCGGCGGGCGTGCTCATCGACACCACCGTCCTGGAGCGCACGGCCCGGCACCGCGCGGAGAGCACTGTCGTCGTCATCGGGGACGGGCCGCTCGCCGTCGGTGTCGTCCTCGGGCTGGCACAGGAGGGCGTCGGCACGGTGCACGTGGAGACCAGCGGGCCGGTGCTCGCCGCCGACCTCGGCACCGGCTACGTCGACGACGACCGCGGCTCCGACCGGCTCCGGGCCACCAGGGCGGCGCTGCGGAGGCTCTGTCCTGGCACCGGCACGGGCCCACCAGGGCAGCGGCTGACAGCCGACCTGGTCGTCCTCACCGACTTCCTCACCCACGACCCGGAGCGGGTGGCGCAGCTGCACGCCACCGGCACCGCCCATCTCTCCGCCCGGGTACGCGACGGCGTCGGCGTGGTCGGGCCGCTCGTCCTGCCCGGTCGCACCGCCTGTCTTCGCTGCCTCGAACGGCAACGCTGCGCCCACGACCCCGGCTGGCCTGCGGTCGCTGCGCAGCTGGTCGGCCGGCAGGGCCGCGCCGACCCTGCGACGATCCGCGCAACCGCCGCCCTCGCCGCTGCGCAGGCCCTCGCCGCGCTCGACACGGCGGCGGGCGGAGGTGGTCCCCCTCCCACCCTCGATACGACACTGGAGCTCGACACCACCGCGGGCACGCTGCTCCGGCGCGCCTGGTCGCCCCAACCCGGCTGCGGATGCGGCGCGATCACCGACTGATGTGACGGGAGATGGAGAGGGCAACATGCGCGCAAGGGGGAGATCGGGACACAATCAAGGAGTGAACGAGTCCGCGAGCCCGCCGTCGGACGGCGTCCGGCCGGGCACGCCGGGGATCCCCGGCGAAGGCGTACCGGCAACCGGGAGTGTCTGGTCGCCATCCGCTGCAGCAGTGCCGGTCGTGACCGCGAGGCCGGCCCCCGAGGAACCAGCGTGACCGACATCCCGCGGCGAACAGCGGCACGCACGGCCAAGCTCGCCAGTCTCCCGCTCGGTGTGGCCGGACGGGCCGCAGCAGGGTGGGGTCGCAGGCTCGTAGGGGGCGACGGCGAGGAGATCTCGGCCCAGCTGATGGCGAAGAGCGCCGAGCAACTCTTCGCCGTGCTCGGCGAGCTCAAGGGCGGAGCGATGAAGTTCGGCCAGGCCCTGAGCGTGTTCGAGGCCGCCATCCCCGACGAGTACGCGGCACCGTTTCGCGAGTCGCTGGTCAAGCTGCAGTCCGCGGCGCCCCCGATGCCCGCGTCCGACGTGCACCGGATGCTGGCCGAACAGTTCGGCCGGGGCTGGCGCGGCCGGTTCCAGGACTTCGACGACACACCGGCCGCCGCCGCGAGCATCGGCCAGGTCCACCGGGCGATCTGGCGGGACGGGCGCGAGGTGGCCGTCAAGGTGCAGTACCCCGGCGCGGAGGAGGCGCTGCGTTCGGACCTGCGCCAGCTGTCGCGGATGAGCAGACTGATGCAGCCGCTCGTACCCGGGCTGGAGATCAAGCCGCTGATCGCCGAGCTGCGCGAACGGATGGAGGAGGAGCTGGACTACCGCGACGAAGCGGAGAACCAGCGCATCTTCGCCGCGGCGTTCGACGGCGACGACAAGGTCAAGGTGCCACGTGTGGTGGCATCGGCACCCCGGGCGATGGTCACGGAGTGGGTCACGGGGCAGAAGCTCTCCGACGTCATCCGCGGCGGGTCGCAGGAGAAGCGCAACCAGGCTGCGGCCCTGCTCGCCGAGTTCCACTACTCCGCACCGGCACGCGTTGGCCTGCTGCACGCCGACCCGCACCCCGGCAACTTCCAGGTCCTCGATGACGGCAGGCTTCTGGTCATCGACTACGGCGCCGTGGCGCGCCTGCCGGAGGGCCTCCCCCGGCCGTTGTCGGTGATGGTCCGGCTCGCGCTGGAGGACAAGCCCGGGGAGCTCCTCACGCTCCTGCGCGACAACGGTTTCGTTCGGCCCGGGTCGCCACTGCGTGCCGAGGACGCCGTGACGTACCTGGCGCCGTTCACCGAGCCCCTGCGCACCGACACGTTCCACTTCACCCGCCGCTGGCTCCAGCGGCAGGCCGAACGGGTGGGCGACCTGCGCAGTCCCGACTTCAACACGGGCCGGGAGCTCAACCTGCCACCCCAGTACCTGCTCGTGCACCGCGTCACGATGGGCACCCTCGGGGTGCTGTGCCAGCTCGACGCCGAGGTCCCGCTCCGCGGGATCGTGCGGCACTGGCAGCCGTGGATCTTCGACGCCAAGGACGAGTCGGCAGGCCGCCACCTCTGAACCCCGCCCCCGGTCCCGCCGATGGTGTGGGACGAGCCGGGCCGGGTTCAGAGATGGACGGAAATGCATGCGGACGCCGACGACGTCCCGGCCGCGTCCGGCCGGGGCGCCGTCGTCACCGTGCGGCGCTTATCGGAGAGCGCCGCGGAGCCCGCTCACCGCGGTTCCGGAACCGCGGTGGAGCGGGGCAGCACCAGCGTCGGCGCGCGCGAGTTCGGCGCGCCGGGCGGCGAAGCCGGCGAGCGAGGCCCACCGGCGACCCGCCGTGAGCCGGCGGGCTAGTGCGTAGTCACGGGCAGCCTGTTCGGCCTCCCGCTGTCGGGATCGGGCAAGGGCTTCGTGGAGCAACATCTCAGTTCCCTCTCGGTGCAGGACCACGGGTCGCGGAAGCGCGTGTGCGGCCGGCGGCATGAAGTCGGTCATCGGAATCGGTCTCCTTCGGTGTGGCCCTCGGAGGGCCAACGGGGTGGGGCAGATCAGGCGGACACAGCCGCAGCGAACTCGCGGTCGCGGGCCAGTGCGGCCTTGCTCGGGCGGCCTCGAGGCCTCTTGCGCGGAATGACGACCCCGCGCAGGAAGATCTCACCGCCCCAGACGCCCCATGGCTCCTCCCGGCGCAGGGCCCCGGCCAGGCACTCGGCCTGGATCGGGCACTGCGCGCAGAGGGACTTCGCCAACTCCAGCTCGGCCGGAGCCTCGGCGAACCACAGGTCCGCGTCGCCGGAGCGACACGGCAGGTCAGACCCCGTACGCGGCGCCGCGTCGAGGAGAGACCCCATCCCGGCGACTGTCTCGCCACCGAGCTGTTCGGAACTGATCACTCCGCCGTCCAACGGAGCTGATCGGACTAGCACCTCAACCTCCTGAGTGATGTGGTCAGGCAGGACAAACAAAAAGGCCGCGGATCCCGGTGTGGGTCCGCGGCCTTGGTTCTTCGGGCCGGTGGCGAGGTCGCCTACGTTTGGCGACACTCCACTTCGGACACACCTGTGCTGTTATCGGTCGGGCTGACACCCTTGTTCTTGTCAAAGACGCCGAGCGCCGGGATCTGCTGCCACACGCGCGCGGAGCGGTGCAGGGAGCCCATGGTGATCACAGACCCGGCTCGCACACGGGTGCCGTAGATCCCGGCGAGGTCGCGCGTCATCGTGATCATTCGGAACACCCCCTTCGCGGGCGAAGTCGCAGCAGAAGACGGGCTGGTGAGGTCCGTCGGCGGATACGTTAGAGACACCCGGACAGACCGCACAACTGATTTACGGGGAACTTTTTGGATCAACTATCTGCGACGTCCAGGTCGGCCACGAGCGCGAGCACAGCCGGTCCGTAGCGATCGAGCTTGCGCGCGCCGATACCGGGGATCCGCACCAGCGCCGCGTTGTCGGTGGGCCGCTGCTCGGCGATCGCAGTGAGGGTGGCGTCGGTGAAGACCACATAGGCCGGAACCTGCTGCTCACGCGCCTCTTCGCTGCGCCAGCCGCGGAGCCGGTCGAGCAGCTCGACGTCCACATCGGACGGACACTCTGTACACCGGCGCATCTTCAGCGCGTCGGCCCCCATCAGCGGCGAGCCGCACACCCGGCAGCGTGGCCGCGGGCCACCGCGGCTCGATCCGTTCGCTATGCGCGAAGCCGAGTGCTCCTCAGGAATCAGCCCATAGAGGAAACGGCTGCGCCTCCGCCGTCGTGGACCACCGGGCTGGCGGGACAGCGCCCACGACAGGGCGAGCCGGCGACGGGCCCGCGTGATGCCGACGTAGAGCAGCCTGCGCTCCTCCTCGATCGCCTCGTCGTCGCCGTCGGCGTGCTGGATCGGGAGCGTGCCGTCGACGAGCCCGACGAGGAACACGACATCCCACTCCAAGCCCTTCGCGGCGTGCAGCGACGCCAGCGTGACGCCCTGCACGGTGGGCGGATGGGCGGCGTCGGCCCTCGTCTCGAGCTCGGCGGCGAACCGGCGCACGTCGGCCTCGGGCTCCACCGCCACGAGCTCCTCCGCGAGCTCGACGATCGCGAGCAGCGACTCCCACTGTGCCCGTTGCGTGGCACCACCGGGCGGCTCCGGGGTGAGCCCGACGGGAGCCAGGATCGCGCGGACGGCGTCGATGAGCGGGACGTCGTCGCCTGCCCGCCCGGGCGCGGCGACACGGAGCGCGGTCATCGCGCGCCGCACCTCCGGGCGGGAGAAGAACCGCTCGCCCCCACGGACCTGGTACGGCACGCCGACGTCGGTGAGCGCCTGCTCGTAGACCTCGGACTGAGCGTTGATCCGGAAGAGCACCGCGATCTCGGCGGCCGGGGTGCCGTCGGCGACGAGCCGCTTGATCTGCGCGGCCACGGCGGCGGCCTCGGCCGGCTCGTCGTCGTACTCGGCGAAGTCAGGCTCCGGCCCGGGCGGAAGCTGCCCGATCAGCCGCAGCCGGGTGCCCGCGACGCGCCCACGGGCGGAGCCGATCAGCGTGTTGGCGGCGGAGACGACCTGCGGGGTGGACCGGTAGTCGCGCTGCAGCCGCACGACGGCCGCTTCCGGGAAGCGGCGCGGGAAGTCGAGCAGGTAGCGGGGGCTGGCGCCGGCGAAGGTGTAGATCGTCTGGTTGGCATCGCCCACCACCGTGAGGTCGTCGCGCTCCCCCAGCCACGCGTCGAGCACGCGCTGCTGCAACGGCGTGACGTCCTGGTACTCGTCGACGACGAAGCAGCGGTAGCGGTCGCGGAACTCCTCCGCCACCGGGCCGTGCTCCTCCAGCGCCGCGGCGGTGTGCAGCAGCAGGTCGTCGAAGTCGAGCAGCTCGGCGCGGTTCTTCAGCTCCTCGTAGCCGGCGTACACGGCGGCCACCTGCTCGGCGGGCCCCGGTGTGTCCCGGCGCAGCTTCGCGACAGCTGCCGCGTACCCGTCCGGGGTGACGAGGCTCGCCTTCGCCCACTCGATCTCACCGGCGAGGTCACGCAGCGACGCGGCATCGGTGCCCGCCTTCACACGGGCGGCCGCCTGCCCGACGATCCGCACCTTGCCTTCGACCAGCTGCCACTGGTCGCCGCCGACCACCCGCGGCCAGAAATAGCGGAGCTGGCGCAGCGCGGCCGCGTGGAACGTGCGTGCCTGAACGCCCGCAACCCCGAGCGCCCGCAGCCGCGTGCGCATCTCCCCCGCCGCCCGGGCCGTGAAGGTGACGGCGAGGACCTGACCCGGCGCCACATGGCCGGTGCGCGCGAGATGCGCGATGCGCCGGGTGATGGTGCGGGTCTTGCCCGTGCCCGCGCCTGCCAGCACGCAGACCGGCCCCCGTGGTGCGGTGACCGCCGCGAGCTGCTCGTCGTCGAGGCCGGACTCCGGGGCGTCGGGGACGAGGCGCGCGCTCACCCGACCATCCTGACACCCGGGGAAGACAGAACGGGCGCCGGTCGTTCTACCGGCATGGCTGAGGTGACGATGTACTCGACGACGTGGTGCGGCTACTGCCGCCGGCTCAAGCTACAGATGGATCAGGCCGGCATCGCTTACACCGAGGTCGACATCGAGCGGGACCCTGAGGCGGCCCGGTTCGTGGAGGGGGTCAACGGCGGCAACCAGACCGTCCCCACGGTGGTCTTCGCTGACGGCACCGCACTGACCAACCCCCCGTTCGCGGTGGTGGCGGAGAAGCTGGCCGACCTGGCGGCATAAGGCGAGCACCGCACACATCTTGCTGCCACTGCACACACCGTCGATGGTGTGTGCAGTGGCACTTGCATGTGTGCCATGTACTTGTGCATTCGCTCAGTAGCCGAAGCGCGACCGTAGGCGGGTTGCTACCGGGGTGAAGTCGGCCAGGTCGACCCAGGTCCATCGGACCATCGCCAGGCCCTCGGCGCGTAGGGCGTCCTCGCGGCGCTTCTCCTCCACGAGGACATCAGCGGGATCAGTGCCTGCGACGCGGCCGTACTTCACGAGGCCGTCGAACTCGCCGACCGTGCACAGCTCCGGCCAGCCGAAGTCGACGCGGCCGATGAATCCGCCGTCTCCGGACCGCCGTACCTCCCACTGCAGCACCGGATCGGGCAGCCCCGCTGCGACGATCGCGATCCTGCTCCGAGACTCCCCGACGCTCTCGCTCCGCCCGTCCGCGAATGCGGCGACCCGCCGTGCGCCCGGAGTACCCGGCCAGCGGCGGGCGCGTTCGAGAACGGTGTGGAGGGCCGCCCGGTCGACCCGATCGATGCGTCTGAGTGACAGCGCGGCGTCGGCCAGTACCACCGACTTCTCGAACGGGAGCGTGCGCGCCAGGTCGATGACGGTGCGGGCGAGCGACGTGACCTTCAGCCCGGCGATCAGAACGACCTCGTCAGGGTCCAGCCCAGCAGTGTGCACGTGGACCCGTGCGCCCGAGCGGCCGCCCGTGCGCCGTGACCTGGTGACGTGCACGCGGTCCAGACGGACCGCCCAGATGGGGAGCCGGTGCAGCACCGCCGCCGAGATATGGCTGACGACGGCGTCGTGCGACAGAACCTCCATCGCGGCGCGGGTCTGGAGAACGTGCCTCACGACGACGTCGTCCGGCGCGGGCCCACGCAGGTAGGCCCCGCGCCGGACGGGCGTGAGCTCTCCGACCCGGACGAGTCGGCGCACCTCGTCGTCCGCGAACCCCGCAGCGAGCATCTGAGAACGGCGATGCAGTTCAGGCAACTCCACGAGGAAAAGCCTGGCGAACAAACCCGACGAGGGAGGCCAAACGTACGAACCTGTGGACAACCCAGTCCGCACACACGCTCCCGTCTCCGCACACACCGTCCGCAATGTGTGCCGACCGCACGCCATATGTGCCGTCGGCTGCGCGGTCAGGTCAGGGCTGCCCAGCTTTCCAGCATTGATCTTGCTATCGAGACCTGGCCTGGTAGGAGGAGTCGCCTCGTCGGTTCCTGTTGTTCGGCGCTCCAGTCGCCGTGGTCCAGTGCAGCGCGCAGCTCTTCGCGGGTCACCCACATCGCCTCGGCGATCTCGCCGTCGGCGGGCACCAGGGGGATGTCGGGGTCGGCGAGGGCGTGGAACCCCACCATGAGCGAACGCGGGAAGGGCCAGGCCTGGCTGCCCAGGTACTGGACGTCCCGGACCGCGGCCCCGACCTCCTCGTGGATCTCCCGCATCACGCACGCCTCGAGCGACTCGCCCGCCTCGACGAACCCGGCGAGCACCGAGAACCGGCCCTCGGGCCAGACCGGCTGCCGCGCGAGCAGCACCTGATCCGCCCCGTCGTGGACGAGGCAGATCACGGCGGGGTCGGTGCGGGGGTACTCCTCGTGGCCACTCGCCTCGCAGACCCGGTGCCAACCGGCGTGGCCGGGGTGCATCGGCGAGCCGTCACGGGCGCAGAAGCGCGCGGCGTCATGCCAGTTCAGGACGGCGACGGCGCCGGTGAGCAGGCCGGCGCCGAGAGCGTCGAGCGCGGCTCCGGCGGTGCGCAGGTCGGCCCATTCGGCGGGGTCGTCTCCCGCGGCGAGGTCGGGCTGCCCGCGCTCCGCCCAGTACTGCACGTCGTCGGCCTCGCCGAGCAGCACAGCGTTCTCGGGCGGAGCGTCGCCCGTGGTGGGGCGCGTACGCAGGCGGGCGACCTGGTCGCGCACGGAGTCCCACGGCCCCGTGGGTGGTTGCCCGCCGCCCCAGTCGACGGGAGTGCGGCCCTTGTCGTCCACGACGACGAGCTGCGCCGCGTGCCAGCCCCGTAGCTGGCGCTCGACGTCGGTGCGCAGCGGCTCGTCGCGCAGCACGGCCGACCGGGAGAGGATGGGCGGGGCGAGCAGCCGGAAGCCGGCGAACGCGGTCATCAGTCGGAGATCCCCCCGAGCGCCCGTACGCCGGCCCCGATCACGTCCGCGTCGCCGACGACGACCCCGGTGAACGCGGCGGGTGCCAAGAACTCCAGTGCCGCCTCGGCCACCTGTGCCGTGGTGACCGACTCCAGCCGCGCGGGGTGGGCGCGCAACCAGTCGATACCGAGCCCGTCGGCGGCAAGCGCGGCGAGCGTGGAGGCCAGGCCGCCCTGGTTGTCCAGGGAGATCAGCAGCGATCCCACCGCGTAGCTGCGGGCGGCTTCGACCTCGGCGTCGGTGGGCGGAACCGCGGTGATCCTGCCCAGCTCGTAGCGGGTCTCGAGCAGCGCGGCGGCGGTGACGTTGCTCGCCACGTCGGTCTCGACGCCGAGCACGGCTCCCTGCGGGACGAACTCGATGCCGGAGTGGGCGCCGTAGGTGTAGCCCTTGTCCTCGCGGATGTTCTCCATCAGGCGGGAGGAGAAGTAGCCGCCGAACACGAGGTTGGCCAGCTGGAGCGCCGCGTAGCGCGGATCGTGGCGGCGCAGCGCGGGCGCCGACAGCCGCAGCTGCGACTGCACGGATCCCGCGCGGTGCACGAGCTGCAGGTCGTCGGCCCGGATGGCAGGCGGTGGGGAGAGCTCGCGGGCCACGGCCTCCGACGTCCAGCCGCCGAGCGCCTTCTCGACCTGCGCGATCGCCGCGCTGGTGTCGATGTCGCCGACGAGCGTGAGGATCGATCCCCGCGGCACGAGCGACGCGGCCTGTAGAGCGCGCACCTCCTCGGCCGTGACGGCCGTGACCTCCTCCCCCGTGGGCATCTCGCGGGTGATCGGGTGGTCGCCGAACCGCTTGCGCTGCAACGCCTCCCGGGCGATCGTGCGCGGCTGGGAACGGGCCAGCGAGATCCGCTCGACGAGACGGGCGCGCTCGCGCGTCACCTCGGCGTCGGGGTGCGTGGCCCCGGTGAGGACGTCGCCCAGTACCGCGAGGAGATCGGGCAGGCCGTCAGCGAGCCCGTGGCCGCCGACCTGGAGACGTTCCGGGTCGACGTTCACGCCGAGATCGGCTCCGACGGCTGCCAACTCGTCGTCGATGCCGACGCGGTCCCGTGTGGTGGTGCCGGTGAGGAGCGTGGACGCCAGCAGCTCGCTCACCGCCGGGTGCGTGGGCTCGTCGCCTGCGAACGGGACGCGTAGCCGCAGCTCGACCATCGGCACGCCCGGGCGGTGTGCGACGAGGACCCGGAGCCCCGAGTCGAGGGTGCGCTCCTCCACGTCGGGAAGTGGAACGGCGCGGGTGGGGCCGAGAGGCGGCAGCGGGCGGGGGCCGGCGGCGGTGCGGCCGATCTCCTCCGCGCTGCGGTGGCGGGGATTTTCGCCGGGGACGGCCTGCCCGGGGGTGTGCTGCTCGGTGGCGGTCATTTCGTGCCTTCCTGGGCGGCTGTCGGCTCGACGAGCAGGACACCGCGCCCCGACGAGCGCAGCGCCTCCGCAGCCGCGCGCACGTGCTCGGGCGTGACGGCGGCGAGCCGGTCGGGCAGCTCGACGGCGATCTCGGCGCGGCCGTACAGCAGCTCGCGGGCGCCGAGGCCGAGCATCCGGTACATCACGCGGTCGTTCTCCTGGTGCAGGCCTGCCGACCAGCGGGCCACCTGCCGGGCGAGCTCCTCGGTGCTCGGTCCCTCTGCGGCGAGCTTGTCGAGCTCCTCGTCGACGGCGGCGAGCACGCGGTCGGGGTCGACGTTCGCGGGGTGCACCGCGGTGATCGTGAACGTGTCGGGATCGCGGGCGTCGAGCGGGCCCATCAGCCCGGCACCGGCCGAGACGTCGGTGACGAGCCCGTCGACGTGCACGAGCCGCCGCTGTAGCCGGGCAGCCTCGCCCGCGCCGAGCACGGAGCCCAGCAGCGCGTGGCCGAGGTAGCCCTCGAGGTCGGCACCCGGGTCGGGGAGCCGGTAGCCGAGGGCGAAGGCGGGCAGCGGGGCGTGGGCGTCGGTGACGACCTGGCGGCGCTCACCGGTGGGAAGCGGCTCCGCGAACGACCGGCGGACCGGGGCGGGCCGGGCCGGGATGTCCCCGAAGTGCTTCTCGACCAGCCGCAGCGCCTCGTCGACGTCCAGGTAGCCGGCCACGGTCACCTGGATGTTGCCCGGCGAGTAGTAGGTGTCGAAGAAGGCGGCGGCGTCCTCGACCGAGGCCTGCTCCAGCTCGGAGAAGTCGCCGTAGCCGTTGTGGGCGTTGGGGAAGGTGTCGTAGAGGACCGGCGGCAGCAGGATCCACGGGAACCCGCCGTAGGGCCGGTTCAGGACGTTGAGCCGGATCTCCTCCTTGACGACGTCGACCTGGTTGCGCAGGTTCTCGTCCGTCAGCTTCGGGGCCCGGAACCGGTCGGCCTCGAGGAACAGCGCCCGCTCCAGAGCCGCGGCCGGCAGTACCTCGAAGTAGTCGGTGTAGTCCTGGTGCGTGGAGCCGTTGAACACTCCGCCCGAACCCTGCACGTGCCGGAAATGGGCGAGCTTCTCCAGGCTCTCGCTGCCCTGGAACATCAGATGCTCGAACAGGTGCGCGAACCCGGTGCGCCCTTCCGGCTCCGAGCGGAAACCGACGTCGACGTGCACCGCGACGCCGACGACGGGGGTGGCGGGATCCGGGACGACCAGGACCCGCATGCCATTGGGCAGCGTCGTCCTGTGTAGCTCTACGGCAGGCACGCCCCGAATCTAGTCGGAGGTGGCGGCGACCCGCTCGGACGCAGTGATCGCATTCGGCAGCATGAGCGCGGCCAGCGCCCAGCCCAGCAAAGCGGCGATGACCGGCATGCCGGTCCAGAACTCCACGATCGTGGGCAGCCTGCCCGTGGTGACCGCCGCCGTCCCGATGTAGACCGCCCACGTGACGAGCGCCGCGAGCGCGCCGAACAGCCAGAAAGCGGCACGCCGGTCGGCGCTCGGACGCAGCCACAGCGCCAGCAGGTCGACGAGGACGCCAGCGGCGACGATCGCGATCGGGATGGTGAAACGCTCGAACGACATGAGGACGGCGGAGATCAGCGCCGCGATCGCGAACCCGATCGTCGCTGTGCCGACGGGCAGGTGCCAGCGCCGGGCGAGCAGGAGCAGGGGCGCGAGCAGCACGAGGCCGGTGAGCACGATGCGCGTGGCGAGCATTCCGGAGTTGCCGTCCTCGACGCTGGAGAACATGGCCACGACCCCGGAAGGGGACATCAGCAGCGCATTTCCGTAGGTGAGGAACAGCAGCACGAGGCTCGTGGCGAACGACAGCGTGAGCACGGCGGGGAGCAGCGCCCGCAGCGACGGCCGCGCGGGGAGATCCGGATCGGACCACGCGGCGCGCAGCGGGCTCGTGAGGATGACGACCATGCTGCCGATCAGGCCCAGGTGGCTGGGGCTGAAGAAGATGTTGGTGGTGGTCTCGATGCCGATCACCTCGTGCCACACCAGGTCGGCACCGCCGGACACCGCGAACACCGGCAGCGCCACGATCGTCATCCCGTAGCCGCCCGGAACCGCGGCGATGCCGCGCCTGCCCTCCTGCACGTGGCCCCACACCGTCCACAGGATCCAGCCGGCCGTGACCGCGAACCCGCTGTAGAAGACCGCGTGCCACGGCGTGAAGAAGCTTTCGAGCTGCGGAAAGGTGGAGTGAGCGTAGGCGTCGAGGAACAGGCCGAGAGTGAACCACACCGACAGCACGGTGGTGACGACGTTGGTGCGCATCGAGGCCCGCGGGCGCGCCTCACCCGAGTTGCGCAAGAGATACCAGGTCGGCTGTGTCCCCACCGTCGTCGCCATGCGATCAGCTTGACAGGAGCGCGATCCGTCCGGAATGCGGGTTTCCCCACCGTTCACGAACGGTCACAGCGGATCCTCAGCGAACGCGCCGAGCAGGCCGGTGCCTTCACGGCAGTCGACGTACTCGAAGGAGGCCTCGCCGGCCCTCACCACCGACACCTCGTGGTAGAGCCGCAGGCGGGCCGCCGGCCCGAGCGTCGAGAGGTAGCGCATGGCGGCGCCGAAGATCGCGACGTGCGTGTGGTGCGACTCCGCCCAGCGCTCCAGCGCGTCCAAGCTGCGCCAATAGCTCATCCCGAACGTCCGGTCGACGGGCTCGCCACTCGCGAGGACAGTCAGGTACCGGTTGCTGAAGCACCCGATCGCGCGGCCGTTGTCGCGCAGGAACTCCATCCCTGTCCGCAGCACCGGTTCGACGTCCTGCAGGTACATCGCACGCTCAGAGCCGTCGGCACCGGTCCAGTCCTGTCCGGACCGGATGAGGCAGATGCCCTCGTGCGGCCGGATCCGCACCCGCCCGCCGTCGCGCTCGACGACCGGGGCGCCGCCGGGCGCGAGCGCGTCGGTCTGCGACAGCGGGATCCGGTCGCGCATCCCGCCCCAGTAACCGTGCTCCTGCACCTCTGCGCTCCAGCCGTCGGCGAGCACGGCGACGCCCTCCGGTCGGCCAAGCGAGGAGAAGAGGGTCTCGTAGCTCTCGACCGTGGGCCGCAGCACCTCGGCCCATCGCCCGTGGCCGTCGCGCACCGCGTCGCCGAGCCATGACTCGCGGTGCGCCGCGAACCACCGCTCGAATGCCGCTGGGTCGTCCCAGTACGCGATCGAGACGACGTCGGTCGTGCCGTCGGGGGCGGTCTCCTGGGCGCGGTCGTGGTGACCGGGGCCGTCGGCGCCCACGAACGCGCTGTCGAGCACATCGAACGCGCTCGCGGGCCGCTCGCCGCGGAACTGCAGGCCGAGGTAGGCCATCACGACCTGGCGCACCTGCGGCCGCGACCGCGCGACGAACGACGGATACGGCGGGGCGTAGTCGTCGGGGACGCGGCGCGGGCGGGTGCGGTCGGTGATCAGGTGACCGGGGATGGCGGACTCCACGTCACAGCTCCGCGTGAGCCCGGGTGGCGGCGAGCGGAAGCTCCGCCTCGATCTCCACGCCCGGCGCGGCGAACGGAACGACGCGGTCGCCAGGGGTCTTGTTGAGCAGCAGGCGCGTGACGTCGGGACGGGCGTAGTGCCCTGCCGGGTCCGCTGCGGCCTTGGCCAGCGAGATCATGCCGAGGTCGAGGTCGGCGTAGACGAGCCCGTCGGCGTCCGGCGCGAGCGACTCGTGCATCTGCTGTCCGTCCGGCGCGAAGATCCGGGCGTAACCGCCGCCGGCCTGCAGCAGCGCACGCTTGGTGTCGTCGGTGCACATGAGCTCGACCATCTCGGCCGACACCGTCGCGCACGGGGCGACGACGAAGCAGCTGCCTTCGACGGCGTAGATCCGGCTCGCCGAGGTGTTCACCTCCGGGCCGAGCGCGTACGCGGCACCCGGGTAGACCGAGAAGCTCGGCCATGCCCCGATGTGAACCTGCTCGTTCTGCGCGTACATCGCGTACTTCGACAGCGGCTGCAGATGCTCCCAGCAGCAGAGCCCACCGAGCCGGCCGAGCGCCGTGTCGTACACGGACAGGTCGCTGCCGTCCCCCTCGCCGAAGACGGTGCGCTCGACGTGGGTGGGCTTGAGCTTGCGGCGCTTCGCGATCGTCTCGCCGTCGGGCCCGATCATCCACTGCGAGATGTAGAGGCTTCCGCCCTGGCGCTCCGAGAGACCCATCACGACCGTGATCCCGTGCTCGCGGGCCGCCGCGGCCAGCCGCTCGGCCTGCGGCGTGCCGTAGGCCAGGGAGTTGTCGTGATAGCGCTGGAAGAACTGCAGGCCCCAGGCAGGCGAGTCGAGCCAGATGAACCAGGGGTAGCCGGGGAGCCAGGTCTCCGGGAAGCCGATGAGCTGCGCCCCGTTCGCGGCAGCCTCCCCGATCAGGGACACCGCCTTGTCCACTCCGGCGTCCAGGTCGAGGAAGGCGGGCGCGACCTGCACGGCGGCGGCGCGGAAGCGCGGGTGCTCGATGCTCATGCCGGGGAAGAGTGCCGAGTCCGGCGGCCCCGTGATGGTTCGTGTGTGTCCGTTGTCTTGACTCTGCGGCGCACTGTCTTGCCCGGCCTCGCGCACCTCCCTACCGTCGGATCATGGCGCGGGTGTTGACCACCGAGACGGTGCACGCACGCGAACGGCTGGAGTACTGGAACGAGGCCGTCTCGGACGCCTACGTGCGGCTCACCTGCGACGCCCCGGGCCGCGACGTCGTCGGCGACATCCGGGTCGACTCCCTCGCCACCCTGGAGCTCTCCCGCGTCACGGCCACGGCGCAGCACGTGCGGCGCACGCCGTCGCTCATCGCGACCGCGGCCGAGGACTACTTCCTGGTGAGCATCCAGACCGAGGGCGTCGGCGCAATCGTGCAGGACGGGCGCACCGCGATGCTGCAGCCGGGCGACTTCGCGCTCTACGACTCGACCCGTCCGTACGAGCTGCGCTTCGACTCCGACTTTCAGCAGTACGTGCTCATGCTTCCCGGTCCGACGCTGCGGTCGCAGCTGCGCACCGCACCGGAGCTCACGGCGCGCGGGGTCAACGGCTCACGCGGAGCCGGCCACCTGATGATCGAGATGATCCGCACTCTCGCCGCCGACATCGGGGTGCTCGAACCGGCCGCCGCGGCGGCGGTCGCACAGAGTGTCGAGCACATCGTCGTGGCAGGCCTCAGCTCCCCGCCCCGGACGCGCCCGTGCCGGAACCCGAGCTGGCGGCGCGCCGCGAGCAGATCAAGGCATGCGTCCGTGCCCGGCTGCGCGACCCGGGCCTCACCGTCGCCGCCATCGCAGCCGGGCTGCACACGTCGGTGAGCACCCTGCACCGCGCGTTCGCCGGGGAACCGTGCTCGCTCTCGGAGTGGATCTGGGCGCAACGGCTGGACGCGGTGCGCACCGATCTCTGCGCCCCCTCGCTGCGCCACCGCACGATCAGCGACCTCGCGTTCTCGTGGGGGTTCGTCGATGCCTCGCACTTCAGCCGGGCCTTCAAGGCACGGTTCGGCTGCACGGCCCGCGACGTCCGCCTCGGTCAGGCCGGGGGCAGCACCACGAACTGGCGCAACGACAGATCGAGGTAGGTGACCGGCCCGCGCGGGCCAGGCGTGTGGTCGACGTTGATGCCGGTCTCGGGCAGGCCGAGGAGCTTGTAGCCGTCGAGCAGCCGGGTGGTGGCGTTCCAGAACACCCCCGTGCCGGTATAGGCGTCGATGAACGCCGTGGCGGCGGTCTCGTCGGCGGCGCACACGGTGGCGGCGAGCCCGGACGTCTCCCGCGCCGCGGTGATGGCGGCGTCGACCGGCCCGTCGACCGCCGCGACCGTGACGTGGGACTCCGCGCCGGAGTCGAGCGCCCACTCGTGGCCAAGGGAGTGCTCGTACGGAGGAAGGCTCGGCGTGATCTCCCTGGCCTCGAGCGCGGCTTCGGCCACGGGCCACAGCCGGTCGTACGCAGGGCGGTCGATCAGGAGCAGGTTGAGCCGGTTGCAGACACCGAGCCGGTCGGTGCTCTCGGTGACCAGCCGCGTCACGTCTGCCTCGTCGGCGCTGGCGTCGAGGTAGAGGACGCCGCCGCCGTCGGCGTGGGCGAGCACCCGTGTGCCGGCGGCCGCGCCGAGCGTGGAGAGCTTGCGGGTGACCTCGCCGCTGCCGCGCACCACCACCAGCGGCACGAGATCGGGCAGCCCGACCAGCGCCTCCGCGCCCGCGTGCCCCGGCGTCGGGACGAGCTGCACGGCGCCAGCCGGAACACCGTGCCGCTCGAGCGCGGGCGCGATGACGAGATCGACGAGAGCACGGGCCGACCCGAGCGCTGCCGACCCCGTGCGCAGCACCGCCGCGCTGCGCGCCTTGAGCACCTGCGAGGCGACGTCGATTGTGACGTTCGGGCGCGCCTCGAACACCGCGCCGATGACGCCGACCGGCACGCGCCGCTCGAACACGCGCTCACCGCTCGGCAGGGTCCTGACCTCGCGCTGCAGGGGCGGCTCCGGCGTGCTCGCGAGCACCTCCAGCTGGTGGGCGATGTCGGCGAGCCGCTCGGGACCGAGGCGCAGCCGGTCGAGCAGGCCGGCGGCCATCCCGTTCCGCTCGGCGGCCTCGACGTCCGCGGCGTTGGCGGCGAGAAGCTCGGCGCTGCGCTCCCGGATGAGCTCCGCTGCCGTGCGCAGCGCAGCATCGACGGCCGCGGCGCCCGCCGCCCGGACGCCCGGTGCCGCCGCGGCGGCGCGCAGGGCGGCCTCTCGCACGGCAAGGGCCTCGGGTGTCTCGGTTGATGCTGCGGTGCCGGTACTCACGAGGAAAGGTTGCCACGCGGGGGTACCGGGATTCACCCGGCCCGAGCGAACGACGGATCCGCCATGGTTCATGGCACGAAATGCCGTTCGTCCGATTGTGGGCCACACCAACCGTGTTGACCTGAACCCGAGGTGAGGTTGCACGATTCTCTGTGTGACCACAGCCGCCGCGCCCAGCGCCGTCCGCACCGAGCTGTTCGGACCTGACCGTCGTGCCACCACCATCGGCATCGTCCTGCTGATCAGCCTGGTGGCGTTCGAGTCGATGGGCGTCGGCACGGCCATGCCCGCGCTCGTCGCCGACATCGGCGCCGTGTCCCTCTACGCATGGCCCTTCGTCGCGTTCATGGCCGCCGCCGTGTTCGCCACGGTGCTCGGTGGCCGGTGGTGTGACCGAGCCGGCCCGCGGGTCCCGCTGGTCGCGGCGCCGCTGCTGTTCGGCCTCGGCCTGCTCGTCGCCGGCACGGCCACCGGAATGACCCAGCTGCTCATCGGACGTGTGCTGCAGGGGCTCGGCGCCGGCACGCAGGCGGTGGCCGTGTACGTCCTGGTCGCGGCCGTCTACCCCGAGCGGGCCCGGCCGGCCGTCTTCGGGCTGATCTCCTCGGCCTGGGTGCTGCCCGCGCTGCTCGGCCCGCCCATCTCGGGCCTCGTTACCGAGACGGTGTCGTGGCACTGGGTGTTCCTCGGTCTGGTGCCGTTCGTGCTGCTGGCCGTTGCCCTCGTCGTCCCGGCCGTGCGCCGGCTGGAGCCGCCCGACCCGGAGCGTGAGGTCACCCCGGCACGACGCGGGCTCGTGCTCGGCGCGCTGGGCGCCGCGGCCGGTGTCGCCGCGCTCAGCTGGGCCTCCCAGCACGGCGGCGTGGTCGCCGCGGTCGTGGCCGGGATCGCGATCGTGGTGCTGGCCCCGGCGCTGATTCGCCTGTTCCCTCGTGGGGTGTTCCGCGCCGGGCGCGGGATCCCGACCGTCGTGCTCTCGCGCGGCCTGCTCGCCGGGATCTTCTTCACCGTCAACGCGTACCTGCCGCTGATGCTCAACGGCACCCACGGCTGGTCGCTGGCGATGGCGGGTGTCCCGCTGATCGTGGGGTCGCTCGGGTGGTCGGCGGCATCGGCGTGGCAGGGACGGCACCCGGACCTCTCCCGCACCGTCCTGCTGCGCATCGGCTTCCTCCTGCTCGCGGTGGGAACGGCAGGCATGCTGCTCGTCGCGCCGTCGTGGGGGCTGCCGTGGCTCGCGCTCCCGTTCTGGGTGGTCGCCGGGACCGGGATGGGGCTGGGCTTCTCGTCGATGTCCTTCCTGCTCCTGCAGCAGTCGGCGGCGGGTGAGGTCGGCTTCCACTCGTCGGCGGCCCAGATCGCGGACCAGCTCACCACCGCGGCGATGATCGGGGCGGGCGGTGCGCTGCTCGCGCTGCTCGGCACGCCGGCGGCGGCACTACCGTTGCTGGTCGCCGTGCTGACCGCGATGGCCGTGCTGGGCACCCTGGTGGCCGGCCGAGCCTCGGCCCCGCGCTGAGGTCGAGTGGGTTTGGCCCCCGCGACATGGACACACGCCGCTGTTCCGCGGGTCGTGATTCAGCGATACGTGTCCATGTCGCGCCGGTCAGGGTCGGTCAGGGCTGACGCGGCTCGTGCGCCGGCGAGTCGCCGGGCACAGGCGGAGCACCAGCCGGCGGGGTGCCCGGCGGAACCGGCGCAACACCACCAGGCGGGGCGCCCGGCGGGACCGGCGCAACGCCACCCGGCGGCGTGACTGGCGGGACCGGCGGCGCACCGGCGGGCGGGGTCTCCGGCCACACGGACGAAACGCCGGCCGGTGGGGTCTCCGGCGGGGCCGGCGGCGCGTCGGCGCGACCCGGCGACCGTGACCACGGCGAGGTGGGCTCCTGGTCCGCCCCGTACGGGACGCGGCCCCCCGCGGAAGCGGCATCAGCGGGGGGCATCGCCAGCAGCGGAATGCAGATGAGCGCGAGCAGCGCGGCCGCGAGGAGAAGCCAGGCGCCCGCACCGAAGACGACGACGGGGTGGAATCCACCGTCCGAACCGTCCCTCACGGCCGCCGCGGCATTGCTGGCAAGGGTGAACAGCTCGATCCAGATGATCCAAACGCTGCCGACGAGCAGTCCCACGGCCCCGATGCCGGCGATCCGGGCCAGCACGTGGTCACCCGATCTGCGTACGGAGAGCAGCAGCAGGATCGCGGCCACTGCTGCCAGCCCCGCAGCCACGACGACCGGAATGCCGAGCGGAGCGGCGCCCGGAGGGTTCGACATCCCCGGGGCGCCCACGATGCTGACGGCCCACCCGGTGGTGAAGACGACCGTGCCGCCGGGGAGGCCGAAGTCGTAGCGACGCACCGAGAGTGCCAGGAAGGTTCCGCCCACGGCGAGCGCCGCCGCCACCACCAGCAACGCCGCGGCGATCAGACGCGGAGCCCCGAGATTGGGGGTTGGCGGGCCGGTCTGCGGGTGTGCGTACGGCCCCGACATCGGTCGAGTGTCGCAGGCGGGGCCGTGACCGGCAAAGTTTGAGGAACTCAGGAGCGGTGCGGCAGCCTCGCCGGCGTCGAGGGCGGAGGCACCACGGGGCCGACGTCGCCGTCGGGTGCGACGTCCAGGTCGACGATCACCGGAGCGTGGTCGCTCGGCCCGCTGCCCTTGCGTGCCTTGCGGTCCACCCAGGTGGCCGCGACGCGCCCGGCCGGGTCGGCGCCGGCGAGCACGAGGTCGATACGCATCCCGAGGTCCTTGTGGAACCGGCCGGCGCGGTAGTCCCAGTAGGTGAACACGCGCTCGGTCGGCCACCGATCGCGTACCACGTCGTGCAGCCCGCGGCCCTTGATCTCCGCCAGCGCCTTGCGCTCGGCGGGCGTCACGTGCGTGGAATCGACGAACAGCGATGGGTCCCACACGTCGTCGTCGGTGGGGGCGATGTTCATGTCCCCCGCGATGACGGCCGTGGCCGGCGCGCCGATCGACTCACGCAACGCCGCGAGCCACTCCAGCTTGTAGAGGTAGTGCGGGTCCTCGGGAGTGCGCCCATTCGGCACGTACACCGAGGTGACCCGCAGGCCGTCGCAGGTGGCGGTGATCGCCCGTGCTTCGGCGGGCGACTCGGGCGCCGGGAACCGCGGCTCGCCGGGCAGCCCGCGCATCACGTCGTCGAGCCCGACGCGGGAGAGCAGCGCCACGCCGTTCCAGCGGCCCTCCCCGTAGTGGGCCACGGCGTAGCCGCGCTCTGCGAGCGGTTCGGCGAACGACTCGGCGAATGCCTCGTCGGAGAGCTTCGTCTCCTGCAGGCAGACGACGTCGGGGGCGCGCTCGTCCAGCCACGGCAGCAGCCGGGGCAGCCGGGAGAGGGCGGAGTTCACGTTCCACGTAGCCAGACGCACCTCGGGGAGGCTACCGTGATCGAGTTTGTACGATGCCCGAACAAAAGGAGTCGGCGATGCCGCAGCCCACTCGCGAGGACCGCTTCAGCTTCGGACTCTGGACAGTGGGCTGGCCCGCCCGCGACCCGTTCGGCGACGCCACCCGGCCTGCACTCGACCCGGTGGAGACCGTGCACAAGCTCTCCGACCTGGGGGCGTGGGGCGTCACCTTCCACGACGACGACCTCATCCCCTTCGGTGCCGACGCGGCCGAGCGCGACCGCATCGTCACGCGCTTCAAGGCCGCTCTGAGCGAGACCGGGCTGGTCGTCCCGATGATGACCACCAACCTGTTCACCCACCCTGTCTTCAAGGACGGCGCGTTCACCAGCAACGACCGGGGCGTGCGCCGCTTCGCGCTGCGCAAGGTGATCCGCAACCTCGACCTCGCCGCCGAGCTCGGTGCGAAGACCTACGTGTTCTGGGGCGGTCGTGAGGGCGCCGAGGTCGACTCGGGCAAGGACATCGCCGCCGCGCTCGACCGCTACCGCGAGGGCATCGACCTGCTCGCCGCGTACGTCAAGGAGCAGGGCTACGGCATCCGTTTCGCCATCGAGCCCAAGCCGAACGAGCCCCGGGGCGACATACTGCTGCCCACCCTCGGCCACGCGCTCGCGTTCATCGCCGAGCTGGAGCACAGCGACATCGTGGGTGTGAACCCCGAGGTCGGCCACGAGCAGATGGCCGGGCTCAACTACACCGCGGGCATCGCCCAGGCGCTGTGGGCGGGCAAGCTCTTCCACATCGACCTGAACGGCCAGCGCGGCATCAAGTACGACCAGGACCTCGTGTTCGGCCACGGCGACCTGCTCAACGCGTTCTCCACGGTCGACCTGCTGGAGAACGGCGCTCCCGGAGGCGGCCCGCGCTACGACGGCCCGCGCCACTTCGACTACAAGCCGCTGCGCACCGAGGACGTCGAGGGCGTCTGGGCGTCGGCGGCGGCCAACATGAGCACCTACCTGCTGCTCAAGGAGCGCGCCGCGGCGTTCCGGGCCGACCCGGAGGTCGCCGAGGCACTCGCCGTGTCCGGCGTGGCCGACCTCGCGAAGCCCACGCTGAACGCGGGCGAGACCGTGGCCGACCTGAAGGCCGACCGCTCCGCATACGAGGACTACGACGCCGTCAAGGCGGGCGAGCGTGGCTACGGCTTCGTGCGCCTCAACCAGCTGGCGGTGGAGCACCTGCTGGGCGCTCGGTCATGAATCTCGTCGCGGGTGTCGATTCGTCGACGCAGTCGTCGACCGTCGTGATCCGCGACGCGACGACGGGCGAACTGATCCGCTCCGGCCGGGCACCACATCCGCCCGGCACGGAGGTCGATCCGAACGCGTGGTGGGACGCCCTACAGGGCGCGATCACCGACGCGGGAGGTCTCGATGGCGTCGAGGCGATGGCCGTTGCCGGGCAGCAGCACGGCATGGTCTGCCTCGACGCCGACGGCGAGGTCGTGCGGCCCGCGCTGTTGTGGAACGACACCCGTTCCGCAGGCGCGGCCGCCGACCTCGTCGCCGAGCTGGGTGCGAAGGAGTGGGCCGCGGCAACGGGCCTCGTGCCGGTGGCGTCGTTCACGGTCACGAAGCTGCGCTGGCTCGCCACCCATGAGCCGGAGAACGCCGCTGCCACGGCTGCGGTGTGCCTTCCACACGACTGGCTCACCTGGAAGCTGCGGGGCACCGGGGTACTGACCGACCTCGTCACCGACCGCAGCGACGCGAGCGGCACCGGCTACTTCTCCGGCACCACCGGGGAGTACCGGCCTGACCTGCTGGAACGCGCGCTCGGACGCTCGGACGTGATCCTCCCGCGGGTGCTCGGGCCTGCCGAGCCCGCGGGCCGGACACCGGACGGCGTGCTGCTGGGCCCGGGGGCGGGCGACAACGCTTCGGCGGCGCTCGGCCTGGCCGCCGAACGCGGTGACGTGGTGATCTCCATCGGCACGTCGGGCGTGGTCTCCGCGGTGACCACCACGACCACGGCCGACGAGACCGCGATCATCGCCGGCTTCGCCTCGGCCACCGGCGAGCACCTGCCGCTCGTCTGCACTCTCAACGCCGCACGGGTGCTCGACGCCACGGCACGGATGCTCGGCGTGGACCACGCTGAGCTCTCCCGACTCGCGCTGTCCGCTCCGGCCGGGGCGGACGGGCTGGTGCTCGTGCCGTACCTGGAGGGCGAGCGCACGCCCAACCGGCCGGATGCCACCGGCGCGCTGCATGGGCTCACGCTCGCCAACTCCACGCCCGCCCACATCGCCCGTGCCGCCGTCGAGGGCTTGCTCTGCGGTCTCGCCGACGCACTGGACGCGCTGGTCGCGGCCGGGGTGCCGGTGCAGCGGGCGTTGCTCGTGGGCGGCGGGGCACGGTCGGACGCGGTGGCCCGCATCGCGCCAGCGGTGCTCGGCCGGCCGGTGCTGCTGCCCACCCCAGGCGACTACGTGGCCGACGGCGCGGCCCGGCAGGCGGCGTGGGTGCTGGCAGGCACGTCCGCTCCTCCGCGCTGGGCCGCGGCCGACACCGTCACGTTCGAGGCGGAGCCGACGCCTGCGGTGCGCGAGCGGTACGCGCAGGTCCGCGAGCTGACGGCGCACCAACTCGCGTGAGCACGCCCCCCGGCGGGACGGCTGACCCGCACCTATCCGGCGGGCAACTCGCGGGGTGGGAGCGGGCGACCGGTGGGCCGGGGCGCGGCCACGGGGCCGGGCAGCACACGGTGCGGCGGCACAACCTGGCGCTCGTGCTGCGGGAGGTCGCCGGGCCGCTCCCGGTGTCGCGGGCGGCGGTCGCGGCCCGCACGGGGCTCACGCGCGGCACCGTGTCGTCGCTGGTGGAAGAGCTGATCTCGGCCCGGCTCGTCACGGAGCTCGCCGCCGCCCGCGGTGCCACCGGACGACCGGCGAGCCCGTTGCAGCTCGATCCCTCCGGCCCGGCCGGGCTGGGCGTCGAGATCGGAGTGGACGCCGTCGGCGCCTGTGTCGTGGACCTGACCGGGGCCGTACGCGCCCGCCGGGTGGCCCACTCGGACCACCGGGACGAGCTGCCCGCCGCCGGGCTCGCGACGGCCGAAGCGCTCGCCGCGGAGGTGGTCGCCGAGGCTGGGCTGCCGATCGCCGGGGCGGCGGTCGCGCTGCCCGGCGTCGTCGGGGCGGACGGCGTGCTCGAGCGGGCGCCGAACCTGCCCCGGTGGGTGGACGTCGCGGTGGGCGAGGAACTCGGCGGGCGCCTCGGGCTGCCCGTCCAGGCCGGGAACGAGGCCGACCTGGCCGCGCTGGCCGAGCTGTGGTCGGGCGGCCCGGCCGACGCCGTCCACGTCTCGGGCGGGATCGGGGTGGGCGCGGGCATCCTGCTGGGCGGACGGCTCTTCCGCGGGGCGAGTGGCCGGGCAGGCGAGATCGGCCACGTCGTCGTCGAGCCGGACGGCAGGCCGTGCACCTGCGGTGGCCGCGGCTGTCTCGAGACCGTGGCAGGCCTGACGGCCCTGCTGCGCGCTGCCGGCACGGCCGACCTGGAGGATCTGGTCGCCGTCCGTCCCCCGGACGTGCTCGCGGCCGTCGGACGGGCGCTGGGGGTGGCTCTGGCCGGGGCCGTCAACCTTCTCGACGTGCCCGCGGTGGTGCTGGGTGGCATCTACCCGCGGTGCGGAGAGCCGCTGCTCAACGCGGTGCGCGCCGAACTGGCCGTGCGGGTCGTCTCCCGCCCGGCCGTCGACGTCCGGTTCTCCGCACTCGGCGCGGACGCAGCCCTGCGCGGCGCCGCCACGGCGGTGGTGCACGACCTGCTGGCCGACCCCATGATCGTCGCGAGATCGGCGCATCCGCCCTTATCGGGGCGCTGACACGGATCTCGTGGCGATCACTGTGCGCGCGGCAGCACCCGGATGCCGTCCGCTCTGATCGTGCTCGGGTCGGCGGCCACGCCCGTCAGCACGACGACGTCACCGACCACCGGCTTCTGCGACAGCGCGGCCACGTCCGCGGTGACGGTGAGCCCGTCGATCGAGGTCAGGGTGGCGCGGTCCCCGGTCAGTGCAGTGACGGTGCCGACGACCCGGGCCTGCGGAGTCCACACCGCACGGGCCGTGGCGGTCGCGCCCGTCCCCTGCACCTGGACGACGACGCGCTCACCGGTCTGCAGGTCGCCCAGCCCGCTGTTCTGCCCGCCGCGGACGCGGGTGTCGCCGTCGGTGCGCAGCGAGCGCTGACCGCTGCCGTCGACGTTCACCACGAGGGTGCCGTCGGCGACCGAGGCGACGGTGCCGGTGAGCACTGGCGCGTCCCCCATGCCACGCGGACCGTGCTCATCGCCACGACCGCCGGGGGCGCTGAACCGGTCGCCGTGCCCCCACGGGCCCCAGCCGGGACCGCCGTCGCCCCACGGCCCCTCCCCCGGCCCGCCCGGGCCCTGCCAGGGCGCGCCCCAGTTGCCGCGCTCGCCGACCGGGCCGATGCGGTCGAAGCCGCGGTGCCGGTCAGGAACCAGGAGCGCCGCCGCCACACCCCCGGCGACAAGGACGGCCACGATCACGGCGCCGATGATCACGCCACGGCTGCGCAGCCGGGACCGCCAGGGACGGCGCGAGGCGGGCCCATCGGCAGGCGGTGGGGGGCTCTGCGGCGGCGGGTTCTGGACGGTGGGGGGTTCGGTCGGATTGGTCACGATTCCTCCTCGGATCGAATCGGCACCACCGACGGTCGCGGCGCATGCTGAACCGGGGCTGAAGCCGGACCACACCTTCAGCCGATCTTCAGCGGGTCAGCTGGACGGTCAGCGCAGAATGGGACGATGACCGCGCGCGTACTCGTGGTGGAGGACGCCGAGGCGATCCGGACCGCGGTGCTCGCCGGGCTCGCCGAAGCGGGCTTCGTGGCGCGCGGGCGCGCCGACGGGCGCGCGCTGGAGGAAGAACTCGAAGCCTTCCGGCCCGACCTCGTGGTGCTCGACATCATGCTTCCCGGACGCGACGGTTTCGCCCTGCTCGACCTGGTGCGCCGGCACAGCGACGCCGGAGTCGTGATGCTTACCGCCCGGGACGCCGTGGACGATCGCCTGCGTGGTCTGCACGGCGGAGCCGACGACTACGTCGTGAAGCCGTTCGCGCTGGCAGAGCTGGTCGCACGGGTCACAGCCGTGCTCCGCCGGACGGGACGCACGCCGTCCACCGTGGAGGTCGGCGACCTCCTGGTCGACGCCACTGCGGGCTCGGTGCGGCGCGGCGGCGTCGCGATCGAGCTGACCGCCACGGAACTGCGCCTGCTCGACTACCTCGCGGCGCAACGCGGCCGGGTCGTCAGCAAGGCGCAGATCCTCACCCGCGTGTGGGGCTACACCGACTACGACCCGAACCTGGTGGAGGTGCACGTCTCGGCCCTGCGCCGCAAGCTGGGCGAGCCGCGGCTGGTGCACACCGTGCGGGGCCTCGGGTACGTGCTACGGACCGCCCCGGCCACAGATGCAGGCGGGGACCGGCCGGAGGCGCCCACGTGAGGGGCAGGCCACCCGCCGGGTCCCGATTGCGCACCGTCTCCCTCCGCCGGCGGGTCACGGCGCTGAGCATGCTGGTGCTGGCCGCGGTGCTGGTGGTCGTCACCGTGCTCACCGACGTCGTGTTCGCCGCCCAGACCCGCGCCGGCCTGCGCGACGAGCTCACCGTCCGGGCCGCACTGGCCGGCCAGCTCGTGGCGCAAGGGGTGCCGTCGCAGGACGTGGCCCGGCGCGTCGAGGCACCCGGGGTCCGGGCCGTCGTGGTCGCACCCGACGGTCATGTGTACGACGGCGACGCGGACGAGGACGAACCCTCCGGACCGCCGTGGCGGCACGGGCCGGGCGAACGCGGGTTCCCCGGCCGCTGGGGCGGCGGCCAGGGCGAGGACCGCGGGCGCGGCGACCAGGTGCTGCAGCAGCCGCTGGCCGACGGGTCACGGCTGACGCTCGTGGCCGACGCCGGCCCGAGCACCGCGGCGCAGAACCTACTGCGGCGCACGCTGTTGCTGCTCAGCCTCGGGGCACTGGCCGTCGCCGGGGTCGTCACGCTGCTCACCACCCGGGTCGCGCTCGCCCCACTCGACTCGATGACCGCACTGGCCCGCTCGATCACCCGTGGCGACCGCGGCCGCAGGCTCGCCCCGTCGCGCACCGACACGGAGCTGGGGCGCACCGCGTCCGCGTTCGACGCGATGCTCGACGAGCTGGAGGGCGCCGAGGCCGCGGCGCGCGCGTCCGAGGCACGCACCCGGCAGTTCGTCGCCGACGCCGCCCACGAGCTGCGCACCCCGCTGGCCGGAGTGCAGGCCGTGGCCGAGGCCTCGATCGCCCCCCACCTCGACGGCGAAGAACGCGACCGGCTGAACCTGCTGCTGCTGCGGGAGAGCCGCCGAGCGGCCCGGCTGGTGGACGACCTGCTCGCGCTGGCCCGGATCGACGCCGGGATCGAGCTCCGCCGAGAACCGGTGGACCTGCTGGATCTGGCCCGCACGGAGGCGGAACGGGTGCAGCTGCTCGCGCCCGACCGGACGATCGAGGTGACCGGCGAGGCCGTCGTCGTGCCGGGTGACGCCGCGCGGCTCGGCCAGGTGCTCGGCAATCTTCTCGACAACGCACGGCGCCACACCCCCGCGGGCGGCCGCATCACCGTCGCCGTGACGGCGGCCGCCTACGCGACGGTGCTGGTGACCGATACCGGCCCCGGAGTGCCCCCCGCCGACCGGGAACGGATCTTCGACCGGCTCGTCCGCCTGGACGAGGCACGCACGAGCGACGACGGCGGCGCCGGGCTCGGACTCGCGATCGCCCGCGGGATCGCGTGGGCCCACGGGGGTGACGTGCGCTGTGTCGATCCCCCCGCCGGTACGGGCGCGGCGTTCGCCCTCACCCTCCCCAGAGGATAGGAGGGAGATCAGCGCTCGTCGGGCAGCGTCGCCTTGCGGACGTAGAGCAGCCGGTCCCCGCGCTCCAGGGCGTCGACGGCCGAGGCGTCGACGCGGAAGAGGTTGTCGCCCCGGACCACGCCGAGCACGATGTCGGGCAGGTGCCGCGGCGACCCGCCGACCTCCGACTCCTCGACCGGACGCTCGCTGATGGCGAACCCGGCGTCCGGGGTCAGCAGGTCCTCCACCACATCGACGACGCTCGGGGTGGTGGTGGCCATGCCCAGCAGGCGCCCGGCCGTCTCCGCGGAGACGATCACCGAGTTGGCACCGGACTGGCGCAGCAGGTGCACGTTCTCCGACTCCCGCACCGCCGCCACGATCCGGACGTCCGGTGCGAGCTCGCGGGCCGTGAGGGTGACCAGCACCGCCGTGTCGTCGCGGTTGGTGGCCACCACGATCGCCGATGCCTGCTGCAGGCCGGCGATCCGCAGCACGCTGGAGCGGGTGGCGTTGCCGGTGACCGTCACCAGCCCCAGCGCCGACGCCTGGTCGAGGCGCGTGCGGTCGGTGTCGACGACGACGATGTCCTTGGGCTCTGCCCCGTCCCCCAGCAGGGTCTCGACGGCGGCCCGGCCCTTCGTGCCGTAACCGACGACGACGGTGTGGTCGCGCACGCGGGACCTCCAGCGTTCGATGCGAACTGACTGCCGGGAACGCTCGGTGAGCAGCTCCACGGTGGTGCCGACCAGCACGATGAGGAACAGCAGCCGCAGCGGTGTGATGACCAGCGTCGTCAGCAGGCGTGCTTCCGGCGTGACGGGGACGATGTCGCCGTATCCGGTGGTCGACAGCGACACGGTGGCGTAGTAGAAGGCGTCACCCAGCGAGATCGGGGTGGTGCTGTTGTTGTCGACGTACCCGTCGCCGCTGAAGTAGACGACCAGCGCAGCAGCGGCCAGTGCCCCGAACGCGATGGCGAGCCTGCGGAGCAGCGACACCACCGGGCTGGCGGAGGTGTCGGGCATCCGGATGAGCCCCACCAGCGAGGGGTCGGCCAGCGGCCGGCGCCGATCGGTCACGGCGCGGAGAGTAGCCGCAGGAGGTGGGGGCACGCTCGGCGACCGACCCCGCCGTGTCCAGGGTCATCGTGCTGCTAGGGGACGATCCGCCGACGCGAGGACGACCGCGACATGCGGCATCGGGTCGTCCGTGCGCGGGCACATCGCACGTCGCCGGGCTGCATGACGTCCACCGAATCGTGCCCTCTAGGACGTCTCCTCGACCATCCCGGACTCCGCGGCGCCCGCCCTGAGCTCGTCGAGTCCGAACGCCGCCACCGGGTCCAGGGCCCCGCTGCCCCGCACTCCGTGCTCGGCGGCCCGGCCCGCCGCCCAGGCCAGCAGGTTCGCGGTGAGCGCATACGCGTCGGGCGCGACCAGGCGGGTACGGGCGAGCAGCGCGCCGGAGCCGTCGAACACCTCGGCCACGACGTGCGAGCGCATCCCCGCCAGTGCCTCCTCCGACGGTGCTTCCGACGCCGTGCGGGTGACGAGGCCGGCCACCGCGGCCAGCGCCCGCGCCGCGCCCGGTACGCGTCCGAGCAGCGGCGTGACCCGCGAGGCGACGTGCAGGGCCTGGCTCGCCGCGCCGAACCAGCCGAGGTAGACGTCCACCGTCTGCAGCCCGGGCGCACACCGCGGCAGCGCGAACTGCTCGCTGCCACCGATCGTCACACCCGGGCGCGGTCTGCCGGCCACGTCGAACGTGCGGAGCCGGGCGCCCGCGGGCTCGGTCCGCAGCTCGCCGTCGTGCCAGGCGTGGTTCTTCTCGAGCGCCATGCCCATCACCGAGCGGAGCGTGCCCCGCGAGAACGCCTGGCCACGTCCGCCGCCGAGGATGAAGTAGCCGACGTCGACGCGCGAGGCGGCGCCGCCCGCCGCCCGCAGCGCCAGCGCCCCCGCCAGCACGCCCGGCACGTAGTCGACACCGAACGCGGTGATCAGCGTCGCTCCCGACCGCTCCGCCTCGGGGCCGTACCGCTCGAACACCTCGCGGACGAACGTGGGCTCACCGGTGGAGTCCAGGTAGATCGCACCCGCAGCGACGGCGGCGGCCACGGCGGCCCTGCCGAGCTGCAGGAACGGTCCGACCGTGGTCACCAGAACGTCGCCCCGGCCCACGAGCGCGGCCACCGAGCTCTCCTCGGTGACGTCCGCGCGGCCGTCTCGAGGCCCCCGAGCCGCTCGGCGAGGGCGACGAGCCGCGCCGGGTCACGCCCCGCGAGCACCGGCCGCAGTCCCCGCTGCACCATCATCTGAGCCGTGCGCCGTCCCGTGTAGCCGGTGGCGCCGAACAGGACGATCCTCGCGGTCACGCCCGGACACTAGCGGCCGATCCCGCCCTTCCGTCCGGTCTCGGGATCATTCCTCCGCGTCGAGCGGGTTGGTCGCGATCCGTTCGGCGAGCCCGCTGCGCATCGCGGCCGCGGCCGTGCCGGCCGGCTTGCGGGCGGCCTGGTCGGCGAAGCACGCGGTGAACTCCTGTGCCAGGCCGGCGCGCGGGAAGGCCTCGAGCACCTCCGCCCGCAGCTTGCTCGGCACCACGATCGCACGGCCCGAGATGTCGATCCCGGTGGAGACCTCGAGGACGTGGCCCTCCGGGTCGATCGCCGGGTCCACCTCGGAGAGCATGTGCGCGACGATGATCTCCGCTGCCCGTTCGCGGCGGCGCACCGGCCAACCGGCCGCGGCAGCGAAGACCCAGGCGACGTGCCCACCCGCGTACTCGAAGTCGACCCGATGGCTGTCGAAGGCGTCCACCAGGCCGAGATCGTGAAGCATCGCCGCGACGTAGAGCAGCTCCTCGTCGACGGCGATGCCCTGGTCGCGGGCGTACCAGACGCCCCACAGGTAGGCGCGCACCGAGTGGTTCAGCAGGGCGGTCGAGCAGTACTGGGCGGCAACCTCGCGCGCCGCCACGGCCGCCGCCGAGTCGGGCACCGGAAGATCGATGAGCTGCACCCGCCCATCCTGCCGTGGATCCCGGTGCCTATGCCGTGATCGCCGGTACCGTGCCTGCGTGCCCCGATATGTCGCACTCCTGCGCGGGATCAACCTGGGCAAGGCCAAGCGGGTGGCGATGGCCGACCTGCGCGAGCTCCTCGGCGCCGTGGGTTACACGGACGTCCGCACTCACCTCAACAGCGGCAACGCGCTGTTCACCGGCGACGACGCCGATCCGGCCGATCACGCGGCGCGGATCGAGGCGGCCATCATCGAGCGGCTCGGACTCGACGTGCGGTGCGTCGTGCTCACCGCCGACGACCTGCGCGCGATCATCGACGGCAACCCGCTCGCCGACGTGGTGACGAACGGGTCGCGGATGATGGTGCACGTCCTGGAGCCGGCGCCCGGCCCGGCTCTGCTCGCCGAGCACGACCCGATCGCGCTCGACCCCGAGAACGCGCGGCTGGGTGAGCGCGTGATCTACCAGTGGTGTCCCGACGGCGTGATCGCCGCGCCGCCGGTCGGTTTCCCGGAGAAGCGCTTCCCCATCACAGCCACCGCCCGCAACTGGAACACGATGACGAGGCTCGTCGAACTTCTCTAGCCCACTACAGGTGGCTCAGAACGCCCAGTTGCTCCTCACGGTGCGTCGATCGATCCGTCGACGCTTCTGGGACGAGCACGGCCGCGCTCTGGTATCCGCCTCGACTCGCACCGATCACCACGTCCTGAGAAGGAACATCCGGGCCCATATGGCGTACCGCGACGCTGGCCGCCGCGCCGTCGATGAGGTACGGGCCGAGCACGAACGGCACCTGCGCGGTGACCTGCCGGCCGGAGTCCCGATCGTGGAACGGCATCGTCATGCGGTCGGATACGACGCGTTGTTGCACGACAACCGGCGACTCGCGGGCGGCATCGATGACAGTTGTCGTCCAGTCCTGCTTCGACATCTGGCTTCCGAAGAACACATTCGTTCCGGACCTGCCGACTGCCGGCTTTGCTACCAGCCGGTGACGGTCGTCGATCGCCTTGCTCAGCAATCTCTCCTGTGCGGCCGGATCGCCGTCCAGGCCCAGGCATGTGGTCCACGGGACGTGGGCGCGCACCAACGCGCGATCGGCTGCCGTGAGCAAGCCGGCATCACAATCCTCGTGAAGCCAGGCCAGGATCGCCTTCGACGAGATGAGCGCCGACTCCGTGCGCGGGAAGAACACGACCGTTCGGGCACGGTCGGCGCTTCTCAGCGCCGCGAGTCCGCCGCCGTCGTCCACGATGCGATCGCTGCCCCACCGGAGCAGCACGACGTCGACCGGCTCATCGGCGGCGAGCAGTCGACCAGCGGCGTCGAGGCGTAGGTCGGCCAGATCGGCCTGTACGACGTCGATACCCACCCGATGGGCATCGGCCAGAATGACCCGCGTGACCGTCTTGCCTCGCTGAACCGAACCGGTCTTTCTGTCGATCGCCCGATATGCGGGCATGAGCAGCCGGCCCGGGTGGCCATTCCCGTTCCCGGCTCGGAGTGTCCGGGCCAGCGCAGCGGAACGCGCGGTCACCGTGGAGGGCGGCGGGTGCATGCCGCTCTCCGGACACAGTTGGGCGTAGGCCTCCGCGAGTTTGGGCGTCGTTGTGCCGCCGCCGAGCCGGGTGCTGTTGTTGAACTCGAGAAGCCGGGGCCGCGCCTGCTCTATCAGGAGATCGGGGCGAGCGAACCGGGTGAGCTCTTCGGTCAGCAGCGGGCGATCACGATCCAGCAGGGGTAGCTCATAGGGAAATCGGAGTAGCTGGTGGAGATCGCCCAGCGTGGAGGCGCGGCGACGGCACGCGTCCACGGCCAGGTGCAACAGCCGGGCGGTGAGATACCCCAGGCCTCGGTAGTCCCGTTCTCCGATCACCATCGGCCGGAGCGGCTCCCAGCGTCTACCGTGCACTTCCCGGCGCGGGTGGGTTCTCCATCCGGTCGACGCCGAGCGGCGATTGAGGAACTCGCCCCGAAGCTCCGCGGGCAGCGAATCCCAGACATCGTGGATCGTGAAGTCGAGAAGCTCGTCGGACATGCTGTGACCTTTTCCCCAGGAAGACGACATCAGCGGGACGACGATTGCCCGGCGCCAGGGTCGTCGGCGGACCGGTCACGTGCACCGTCATAGAGCGAGAGCAGGAGCGAGTCACGTATCCGGCCCCGTTCGAAGTGGGACCGGAAGTGCGAGTCGTATTCCTTGAACCACTGCTCGGAGCCATGCAGAAAGAGGATGTCATGCGGCGCCATGTGCCTGATTGCCAACATGGCGACCGGGGCGACGGAGACCCGGAAATCCGAGTTCCGGACTGCACGCTCGTCGCAGTGGGGGTGGAACTGCCCAACCATCAGTCCCAACTCGACGGCGAAGCCCTTCAGATGTGCATACGCAGCATCCAGGCGCTCCCAGCCCTCGGGACCCAGGTGCGGCATGACTATCAGCCTGCTGTCGAGAAGTACCCCGCTCTTCCGGGATGGTCGGCCCGTGCTGCCGAAATCACTGATCTCGGCGCCCAGCTCGTTGATCAGTTCCTGCTCGCTGGATCCATCGATGTCGTATCGAATGCGGGCTTCCACAGCGTCCTGATCGAGTGCCCGTGGCATGAAGGGGCACACCGGCCCGGACCGTCCGACTCTGCGGTCGGCGACGGCGACATACTCTCGCAGCCATTCGTCGGCCAGCCCGAGGTACTCGTCGGAATGTTTCTCACCTGTGGTGGGGTGGCACTGCTCCGTCACGGAAACCCCCGGTTCCCTTGTGCTCGACGTGCCGCCGCTCATGCGTCCACCAGCCGGGTGGGGCCGGTTCGGGCGGCTCGGGACAGGTCGTTGTTGCTGACGCCGAGATGAATGCCGTGTTCGGCCATGGCGGCAAGGACGTGGGGGGCGAGGGCGGGGTCGGCCTGCGCCATTGCGGCCATGAGCCGCGAGTAGTGGCGCCGTTCGCGCAAGGCGTCGGTGGACAGGTCTGCAGGATGGTCACGTCCGACCAGTTCCATCCCGACCAGCAGTAGCGTGTCGAAGCGGACCGGGTCGGCGCCTGTCTCGGCGATGCGCCGGCGGGCGCTCCAGCAGGCAGAGGCCCAGACCGTGCCATCGGCGTGGGGGTCACTCCCGGGGCCGCCTTGGAAGTGGGCCATCGTCCAGCGGGAGTCGAGCTTGCGGCGTCGTTGCTCGGCGACAGGGACGTCGTGGCGGTGCCAGCCGTAGATGTCGGGAGTGCCCAGCAGGACCGCGGTGATGAAGTCGGCAGTGCCTTCGTCCAGTGCAGTCTTCTTGTTGGTATGCCGCCCGGGTGAGCGCAGCCGGTTGAGCCGGAAATCCGCGGTGTGCCGACACACGTGGTGGCCGGCTTCGTGGCAGATGATGGCGGGATTGTGGGTGGGCACGCGGAAATACCGGTCGACGCCGGGGCGGGCCACGAAGCCCGCGCCGCCACCCATATGCACCTCTCCGGCCGGGCTGGTCGCGTCCGGGTCGGCCCCCACCCCTTGGCCGGGCAGCCGGTAGTGCCCGCCACACCACGGGCGCCACTGCTCGTGCATTCCGATGCGAACCAGCAGATGCGGCAGCGGATGTCCCAGCAAACTGCTCACATACCGCAGCGCCCGCTGGGTGTGGAACGCCGTGTTGACCACTCCGAACGCCCGCGCCGCCCGCTCGGCCGCCGCATCGGCCCATGGACCACCTCCGGCGGAAGGATCGAACACCAACCGTCCGCTGCCGCCGGTGAACAACGCACCGTCGCGCTCGTCCCGGACCGTGGCCTCGCGCATCACCACCTGCGCCGGCCCGACCTCCAGGACATCCAACTCGACCTCTCCGAGCCGTCCCGGCCCGGCGCGCCCATCGGACGCTCCGTACCCGTCGGGGAGATAGACGGCCGCGCGAGTCATGTCAGCCCGGCGGGCGACAGCCCGAGATCGACCACGCCGCCGGTGCGACAACCACGATTGACATTCCCAAGCTGTTGCATCCATACCTCTCGTACAGGTGGTCGAAACTGGCTTCCGCCACAGGTGTGGCCAATATCGGCTACTTGCGAAGCCGCAGCGACGCCGCTTGCGACGCCAATGTTCGATCTGCTGCGGCCGGCGGTATCGGTGCATCGTGCTGAATCGGCCGCGCACGGCCTCCGCTCGGGGCGTGGACGATCCTGTTGCCGCTGAGAGGAGCGGCCCATACACCTGTCCACGATCTCGTCAGGTGATGCGAAGTTTCGCTTTGCTCCTCGCCCTGAACGTCTCGTGATCTTTTCGGTGTGCCGGTCGCTCCGAGCTACTCGGCATGACCCGCAGCGAAGGGCGCACTACTGATTGTCGTCCCCCCTGGTGACCCTCCATATGTTTACCCTTCCTTGGCTGACGTGCAAGTCGTTGCGCAGCCGGCGGGTATCGAACGCGCATTTGTCGGCAGCGATCGACGCCCGAACGGCGGTCCAGGCAACGCCGTGCGGGCGGCATGCGCCGGCACAAGCAAAAAGGTGGACATCTTTCAGGGAAGATCGTCCTGAAGCATCGGGAATCGGGCGTCGATCAGATGCTGAGCCCGCCCGCTACCGATGATTCAGAAAACTGAGGGGTTCTGGCTCACACCGGCACGGCCGGCACCGACAGCACGAGCTCTCGCAGCCCCGCGGCGTCGAGCAGGTCGACCGGTCGCAGCGTGACGTGATGCCGCACGAAGTGGAACGCCGCCCTCACCTGTTCCGGCCGGCATCCCGCCAGCGCTGCCCACGCCAGCCGGTACGCCGCCAGCTGCACCGCGAGCGCCGGCATCCGCGACTCGTCGGGCAGCGCGCCCGTCTTCCAGTCCACCACCGTGAAGCCGCCGTCCGGATCCGCGTACACGGCGTCGATCCGGCCGCGCACCGCGATGCCCGCCACCACCGTCTCGTAGGACACCTCGATCTCGACGGGCCGCCGGTCGGCCCATTCCGAACTGAGGAACGCCTCCTGCAGCTCCTCGAGCGCGTCGTCGGGAGCGGCGCCCTCGTCGGCCGCTCCGGGCAGCTCGTCGATGTCGAGCAGCTGCGCTGCCCCGAACCGCTGCTCCAGCCACGCATGGAACGCGGTGCCGCGGCGCGCGTGCGGATTCGGTGGAAGCGGGAGGGGCCGGCGCAACCGGGCAGCGAGCGCGGCGGGGTCGGCCGCAAGCTCGACCAGCTGGCTCACGGACACCTGCGGCGGCAGTACCGCGGTGGGCCGGGCCCGGGCCGCCGCTCGCTCAGCGAGAAGCACGTCCACGTCCGCGGCCCAGCCCTCGGGGTCGGCCGACTCCTCGTCCTCCGGGGGCTCGTCGGGCAGATCGGCGACCGCGTCGGCGGACGCCAGCAGCGCCAGCTGGGCCCCGGGCTCGACCGCCGCGGCCCTGGCGGACCGCACGTCGTGGAGATCGCGCAGAGCCGACCGCACGAGCGCCGCACCGGCGTGCACCGCCTCCGCTCGTGCCGCCAGCGGGTCGTCGGGCCAGAGCCCTGCCGGCTGCTCGATGCTCGCCGGGTTGACCTCATCCGGCCCCGGCTCCTCGGCCCAGTGCTCCGCCTCGTGGACCGCGGCGATCTCTTCGAGGAACTCCGAGGGCTGCCGCGGACGATCGCCTGCCGTGCCCCACCGGTGCCCCGACGCGAGGAGGACGTGCTCGGCGCGGGTGAGCGCCACGTAGAACAGCCGGCGCTCCTCGGTGAGCCGCCGGTCGTCGAGTGCCTCGGAGTGCGCCTTGAGGGCGTCCTCGAGCTGCTTGCGGTCGCCTCCCTCGGGAAGGTGGAGCTCGGGCAGGTCGGCCGAGTCGCCACGCAGCTCGACGGGCAGCTCGGCCGCGTTGGTCAGCCAGATGCCGCTGATCTTGCGTCCGGGGAAGACCTGCCCGACCAGGTGCGGAACGGCGACCACCGCCCACTCCAGTCCCTTCGCCGCGTGCACGGTGAGCACCTGCACGCGGTCCGGAGCAACCTCGACCTCGCCCGGCGTGAGCCCCTCCTCGGCCTTCTCGGCCGTCTCCAGGAAGTCCAGCAGCGCAGGCAGGGTGGCCACCTCGGCGCCGGAGGTGAAGTCGGCCACGACGTCGGCGAACGCGTCCAGGTGCGCGCGGCCGACCGGACCGGGACGCGCCATGCTCTCGGCGTCGAGCAGCAGCACCCGTTCGGCATCGGCCACGAGGTCGGTCAGCGGGGCGGCCGCCCTGGCCCGCAGCCAGCCGAGCTCACGCGCCAGCCGGGTGATCCGCTCGAAGCCCTCGGGCGTGTACCGCGCGGCGGGACCGGGATCGTCGAGCGCGTCGACGAGTCCGGCCTGTTCTGCCTGCTCACCCGGCAGCGCCCCGAGCGCCAGCTCGGCGGGAGAGAGCGGCCCGGGACGCGGGGGCTGCGCGGGGACGACCTCCCGCGCCCGTTGCCACAGCGCCGCGAGATCCGCGACGCCGAGCCTCCAGCGCGCCCCGGTGAGCAGCCGGACGGCCGCCGCACCGGCGAGCGGATCGGCGACCAGCCGCAGGGCGCTCACCAGGTCGCGCACCTCGGGCGTGTCCAGGAGCCCACCGAGCCCGACGACCTCCACCGGCAGCCCGCGGGCCCGCAGCGCCGCCGCGATGGGGTCCATGTCGACGCGCCGCCGCACCAGCACGGCCGACGTGGGCGGCTGCTCGCCGGCGTCCTCCGCGTGGCGCCACTGGTCGGCGATGCCATCGGCCATCCAGTCGATCTCGGAGGCGACGTCGGGGAGCAGCGCCACCCGCACGTGCCCGGCTCGCGCCGCAGGCCCGGCCCGCAGCTCCCCCACGCCGACCGCCCCCGGCGCGGAGCGCAGCGGCGCGGAGACCCTGTTGGCCAGCGCCAGCACCTCCGGCGGGTTGCGGAAGCTCGTGAGCAGCCCGTACTCGTCCGCCAGGCCGTCGGGGGCGGGGAAGTCGGCGCGGAACCTGACGAGGTTGCCTGCGCTGGCACCGCGCCAGCCGTAGATCGACTGGCAGGGGTCGCCCACGGCGGTGACAGCGGGCCCGTCGGCCCGCACCGGCTGCCCCTCGGGAGTGCCGAACAACGAACGCAGCAGCACGCGCTGGGCGTGCCCGGTGTCCTGGTACTCGTCGAGCAACACCGCCCGGTAGAGAGCCCGCTCGGCTGCGCCCACCTCGGGATGCTCGGCGGCGACGTGCGCGGCGATCGCGAGCTGGTCGGTGAAGTCGACGGCCCGCTCCGCCCGCTTGCGCGCTCCGAACGCCTCCACGAGCGGAAGCAGCGCGGCCCGCTGCCGCTGGGCGGCCACCCACCTCTGATAGGTCTGCGACGGCTCGGCCCGCTGTCGCTTGCCCGGCGGGGCCGCCGTGAGCACCGCCACCAGCCGCTCGGCGTGCAGCCGGACCGCCTCGGGGTCGACCAGGTGCTCTCCCAGCTCCCCGGCCAGCGCGAGCAGCCGCTCGGTCACGGTGGCCGGCACGAGGTCGACCTCGAGGTCGTCCGCCCAGCTCGTGACCACCCGGTGCGCGAGCTGCCACGACGCGGTCTGGCCGAGCAGGCGCGCTGCCGGCTCGGCGGGCAGCCGCAGCGCGTGCTCGGCCACCAGCCGCCCGGCGTAGGCGTGATAGGTGGAGACCGTGGGCTCGCCGGCCAGCACCGCCACCCGCCGCTCGCCACTCGGGTCGAGCTCGTCGAGCAGCCGGGAGCCTGCGAGGCGGCGCAGCCGGGACCGTACGCGCGCGCCGAGCTGCTGGGCGGCCTTGCGGGTGAACGTGAGGCCGAGCACCTGCTCCGGGAGCACCTCGCCGGTGGCGACGAGCCAGACGACCCGCGCCGCCATCGTCTCGGTCTTGCCCGCCCCTGCCCCGGCGACGACCAACGCCGGGCGGGCAGGAGCCGCGATCACCGCGGCCTGCTCATCGGTGGGCGGGGGCACCCCGAGCGCGACGGCCAGCGCGTGCGGGGTGAGCTCCACGTCCGTGTTCTACCCCAGCGCTCCGACACCCCAGGAGGCGGAGCCCCCCGCCGGGCCGAACGGGCCGCTCGTACGACTACGGGGCGGGGATGTCTGCCTTGTAGACGCGCACCCAGTCGACCTCGAGGTTGATCTCATCCGGGGTGGTGTCGTCCGGAGCCATGATCCAGTCCTTCTTGGGGCCCTGGTCCAGCTGGATCGTGAGGTGCATGGGTTTTGTCGGGATCACGGTCTTGTCTTTGTTCTCGTACTGCTTGACACCGTCGACGTACCAGGTGATCCGGTCGGGCAGCCATTCGAGCGCGAACGTGTGCCACTGCGAGAAGTCGCCGGGGATCGCTTTGCCGTTGACGGTGTCGTCGCCGTTCGCGTCGGCCCAGTGCGCCACGAAGTGCGCGAGATCCCGGTTCTCGCCCGGTACCTCCATGATGTCCAGCTCACCGTCCTCCGGCCACTTCTCGGAGTCGGGCCAGAGCAGGATCGCGGAGCCGAAGCCCCGGCCCTTCTCGGTGCGGACGCGGAACTCCCAGCGCCCGTAGAGCTGCCCGACGTTCTGGGACATGCCACCGGAGACGTCGTCCCTGGCGGTGATCTTGAGAGAGCCGTCGGACTGGCTGATCGCCTCCGGCCTGCGGTAGCCGTTGCCGAACCCGCCCACGCTGTCGTAGAGGGTCCAGTTCTTCAGGTCCACCTCGGAGCCGCTGAACTCGTCGCCCCCGGACGGTGCCCACTTGGTGTCCTTGCCTCCCGCCCCGGAGCCGCCGGACCCCGAACCCTCGCCGTGGCCGCCTCCGCGGCCCTGACTGGCTGCGGGCCGGGCGGACTCGGGCGCCGGGGTGGTGGTGGGGGCGGCCGTGGGAGTCGGAGCCACGGTGGTGGTCGGTAGCGCCTCGAACAGGTCGGGCGCGTCGTCGGGCGCGGCGGTGCTCGGCCCTGGGCCGCTCGCGCACGCCGCCAGCAGGACGGCAAGCCCGGCCCATACGACGAAGAACCGCATCCGTCTCGCCAACCGGGACACCGCACCTCCTGCGGCACGCCGGAGAAGGGAGCGATCGAGAGCGCCAGCGTGCTGGACGACCCTACCGGGAGTGGCGATCTTCCTCGAAGCACCCACCCAAGAGAGTCACATGGGCCCCTGATGCACCATTTACCTCACTGCGTGTGTCCAGGTCAGCGCGCCATTCGGTGGACGGGACTACGGCTGGGTGACTTGGCGGCCGGACCCATTGACAGGGCACGCGACCCGCACCGGGCAGCGGTCGCAGTCGGGGCCGATGCGGGCGATGAACTGCGCCCCTGACGTCTCGTCGGCGCAATGGCGCAGCACGTCCTCCCAGCGAGCGAGTTCGTTGTCGTCGAGCGGTGGCTGGACCGGCTCCTTCGCCTGCCCGTCGGCCTTCTGGTCGGCGAGATACACCAGCCGTGCTCCACCCGGGCGGGCCCCGGGCTCGAGCAGCTCGCCGAACGCACCGAGCGCTGCGGCGAGCTGATAGACGGCCAGCTGCGGATGCCCGGCGGCCACCCGCCCGCTCACAGCCGTACGGCCGGTCTTCACGTCGACCACCACGGGACGCCCGGCGGAGTCGACCTCGAGCCGGTCGACGCGCCCGCGCAGCCGAAGCCACGGCCCCACCGCGCCTGCCCCGTCGCCACCCGGTTCATCGCCCGCCAGGTCGAGCTGCACCGGCTGCTCGACGGCCAGCAGCCGCAACCCTTCGGCCCGGCTCGAACGCACCCAGCCGTCGAACGCCGCCAGCATTCCGCGCACCCTGGCGAGCTCCCGGCGGCCGTACCAGGGCGCTCCAGCGTCGAGGCGCGACCACGCCGAACGCAGCGCGCCCTCCAGCTCGGCGCCGTCGGCGCCTGCCGCGCTCGCCTGAACCAGGGCGTGCACGAGCGAACCCGTGACGGCGGCCAGCGCGCCCACCTCGCTGCCGCCGTGCCGCTCCAGCACCCACCGCAGCGGGCACCGGACGATCTTCTCCACGTCCGACGGCGACACCGGCACGATCTCCCCGGGCGTGCGCAGCGGGGCGTCGCTGGAGACGGGAACGAGCCCGTACCAGTCGTCGGGATGGGCGCCGGGTACACCGGCCGCGGCGAGCCGGGCGAGCTGGACGGCCGCACGGTGCCGCCGCTCGGCGACCGCGGGCTCGTCGCCGGTGTCCGGTTCGCACACGGCCCTGCGCAGCTCGCCCACAAGCTCGGCGAGCACGAGAGAGCGGCCGGGCCGGTGCACGGGCCGGTCGGCCTGGGTGGCCGGCACGGGGTCGAGCTCGTCGAGGAAGCGTGAGGGCTGCTCGTCCTCACCCTGGACGGCGCTGACCAGCAACGTGTGCCGCGCCCTCGTGCACGCGACGTAGAACAGGCGCCGTTCCTCGGCGAGCAGGGGCGCGAGCCGCGACACCGTCTCCCGGCCCGGCTCGGCCACGCCGGCGACGAGGTCGACCAGTCGCTCGTTGCCGAGCAGGCTGCCGCGCAGCCGCAGGTCGGGCCAGCTGCCCTCCTGCACCCCGGGCACGGCGACGACGTCCCACTCGCGCCCGCGTGCGGCGTGTGCCGTGAGCAGCGCGACCGCCTCGCCTCGGGGGGCCCGCGGAGCGAGCGTGTCGCTGGGGAGCTGCTGGTCGGCGAGGTATTCGAGGAAGCTCGCCACACCGGCCCCGGGTAGCCGGTCGGTGTGCCGCGCCGCGGCGTCGAACAGCGCGAGCACGGCGTCGAGATCGCGGTCGGCCGCCGCGCCGACCGGGCCGCCGCGCGCGCTCGCCTCGCTCCACCTCGGCCCCAGCCCGCAGGCCTGCCACACCCGCCAGAGCACCTCCTCCGCGCTCTCCCCGTCGCGGGCGGCGTGCCCGGCGACGGCGAGCAACGTGCCGACCCGGCGCAGCGGTGCCGTCTCCTGCGGCGGGAGCGCCACGAGTGGGTCGGGCCGCCCGCGCGCCGCCGACTGCAGCGCCTCGACCAGCAGGGGGTCGCTCCCGGACCGCTCGACGTCGACCGGGCGCGGGGGCTGTTCCGCGCCGGGGTCCGACACCGGCGCGGGAGCGGTGGGCCGGCTCCCGGCATGCAACCGCAGCAGCCCGCGCCGCAGCCTGCGCAGCCGCATCGGATCCGCCGACCCGAGCGGGGAGGTGAGCAGGGCGGTGGCCGCGTCGGCGTCCAGGTCGTCGGGACGGATGGCGCAGCGCAGCACCATCAGCAGCGGGACGGCGGCGGGTTGGCGGGCGAGCGGGAGCTCGTCGGGCGGCGCCGCGACCGGCACGCCTGCGGCCAGCAGCGCCCGCCGCAACGTGGGCAGGGACAGCCGGGTGGAGCGCGCCAGCACCGCCATGCGCGACCACGGAACGCCCTGGGTCAGGTGGGCGCGGCGCAGCTGGTCGGCCACCCAGCCCGCCTCCTGGGCCGCAGAGCCGAACACCCGCACCAGCACAGACCCCTCCGGCGCGTCGGGCTCGCCGGGGGGCGCGGACCGTGCACGCCCCTCACCGGAGCCGGGCAGCCTCGCGGCCAACCGCGTGGCGGCGGCCCGCACGGCGGGGGCACTGCGGTGGTCGACAGTGAGCACGACCGTCTCGGCGTCGACGGCTCGCAACCCGTCGGGGTCGGCGCCGCGGAAGGTGAGCACGGCCTGGTCCCGGTCGCCGGCGAGCAGGACGCTGCTCGCCGTGGCGCCCAGGGCGCGCACGAGCTCCATCTGCTGCGGATCGAGGTCCTGGGCGTCGTCGACGACCAGGTGGCGTACGCGCTCCCGCTCCGCCGCGAGCAGTTCGGGGTCGGACGCCAGTGCGTCCAGAGCCGCCGACACCAGCTCGGCGGCGTCGAGCGCGGGCGCGGTGGCCTGAGGCGCACCGCGGCCCGCGGCCCCGCGCAACAGGATCACGTGCTCGTACGTACGGAAGAACCGGCCTGCCGCTGCCCACTCGGCAACGTCGTGGCGCGTGCCCAGCTCGGTGAGCTCGTCCGGCCCGAGGCCGCGTTCGGCGGCTCGCAGCAGCAACTCCCGCAGCTCGGCGGCGAAGCCCGGCAGGCCGAGGGCGGGACGCAGCCGCACGGGCCAGCCCGAGTGGGCCACTCCCCCATGGTCCGGACCGGCGATCTCGCCCGCCAGCAGGTCGCGCACGACCGCGTCCTGTTCGGCGCTCGCCAGCAGCCGCGGTGGCGGGTCGCTGTGGCGTGCGGCGTGCAGCCGCAGCACCCCGAACGCGTAGGAGTGGACGGTGCGCACGAGCGACTCGCGCGAGGTGCGCTCGACCTCGCCGCCGTGGCCGTGGATCATGTCGCCGAGGCGCTCGCGCAGATCCCCCGCCGCCTGCCTGCTCCCGACCAGCACGAGCGTGCGCTCGGGATCGGCACCCGCCTCGATCCGTGCGGCGATGCTCGCCAGGAGAAGCGTGGTCTTGCCCGTGCCCGGCCCGCCGACCACCCGCAACGGCCCCGAGCCGTGGACGAGCACCCGCCGTGCGGCGTCGTCCCATACCAGCTCACCCGGCGCTACACGCGGCCTGCGGACGAGCCCCGGCGCGAGCGCTGCGGCCCCGGCGGGGCGATCAGGACGGGACACGCGAGCGATGCAACCACGGACCCCCGACGGAGAGACGGCGGGGAGGTCGGCTGGCACGATCAGGGGGTGACCACCGCGCCGCTCCACGTCCGCGCCTTCGGCCCCTCCGACGGGGTGCCCGTGCTCGCCCTCCACGGCGTCACCGGCCATTCCGCGCGCTGGCAGGTACTCGCCGACGCTCTTCCCGAGCTGCGGCTGATCGCGGTCGACCTACGCGGCCACGGGCGCTCCCCCTGGACGCCGCCATGGCACATCGAGCAGCACGTCACCGACGCACTGGCCGTGCTCGACGCCCTGGGGCTCGAGCGCGTCGCCGTCGCAGGCCACTCCTTCGGCGGCGCGATCGCCGTGCACCTGGCCCGCACCGCGCCGCAGCGGGTGGAGCGGTTGGTGCTGCTCGACCCGGCGATCGGCCTCGACCCCCAGGACATGCTCGAGACGGCCGAGGAGAGCCGCGCCGACCAGTCCTTCCCCGACCTCGCCGCTGCGCGGGCGGACCGGGCGCAGCGCTGGGAGGGCATCGCCGACGAGCTCGTCGAGGCAGAGCTCGCCGAGCACCTCGTGGCCGACGGCGACCGCTTCCGGTACCGCTACTGCGGTTCGGCCGTGGTCGTCGCCTGGAGCGAGATGGCCAGGGCGGCACTCACCCCGCCCGCCGGAACGCCCACGCTCCTGTTGCCGGCCACGAAGGCCGATTTCGTCAGCCCGTCCTGGGTGGACGCCTGCCGCGCCGAGCTGGGCGACGCACTCACCGTCACGGAGATCGACGCAGGCCACATGGTCTACCTGGAGCGCACCGCCGAGGTCGCCGACGCGATCCGCGCGTTCCTGACACCCTGAGCGCGTGGACGACGAGACCGTCGAGCGGGTGCGGGCCGTCGTGCTCGCGATCCCGCCGGGCGAGACGACGACCTACGGCGAGGTGGCCGCCCGTGCAGGCCTGCGCTCGCCCCGGCTCGTGGGCCGCATCCTCGCGATGGACGGCCACGACCTGCCCTGGCACCGGGTGCTCCGCGCGGACGGGACGTGTGCCCCGCACATCGCCGTGGAGCAGAGCGCCCGGCTCCGCGCCGAGGGCGTCCTGCTGGTGGACGGCCGCCTGCCCCGCCCGGCCCGTCGCGCCCGCTGACCGGCTCCTCCCGGCGCGACATGGTCACGTGTCGCTGTTCGGACGCGCGTGAATCAGCGACGTGTGTCCATGTCGCGGTCGAGGGCGTCGCAGGCGTCAGGCGGTGCGGGTGCTCGTGGTCAGTGCCGCGCGGTAGCGGTTCATGACCAGGTTCAGCACTGCGCTGTGGTCGGCCAGGGGCGCGGCGACCACGTCGGCGTCGCACTCGTCCAGATGCCGCTGGAAGAGTCCCGGCGCGAGCAGCCACGACGCCACCGCCACGCGCTGCGCGCCGCCGGCCCGCAGCGCGGCCACGGCCTCGCCCACCCGGGGTCCGCCGGTCGCGATGGTGGCGAGCGTGACGGGACGCCCGAGCGCGCGCCCGAGCCTGCGTGCCGCCTTCGCACCGTCGGCCTGGGCGTACGGGTCGCTGGACCCGGCCACGGCCAGCACCACGGCGTCGTCCGGGCCGGCACCGGCCTCGGCGAGCCGGTCGGCGGCCGCGGTGACCAGCGCGGGATCGGGGCCGAAGGCCTGGCCGAGCAGCACGTCCCGGCGGCCGGTGGCGGCGAGCTGCGCCGGCACGTCGACGCGCACGTGGTAGCCAGCGGCCAGGAACATCGGCACGACGACGCACGGGCCCGGCAGCTCGGCGAGCGCGTCGGCCGGGCTCGGCCTGCGCACGTCGACGAAACACGGCGCCACCCGCACTCCCAGCGCGGCGGCGGCCTGTGCCGCCACCCGCTCGGTGACGACCGCACCCGCCGGATCCCGCGTGCCGTGCGCGACCAGCAGGAGGTTCACCGGGATTCCCCGTTCAGGCAGTGGCCCCCGCCGGAGCTGGAACCGACGGCCGGGTCGAGGGCCAGCCGGTATCCCCGCTTGACCACGGTCTGCACGAGCTTCGGTTCGCCCAGCGCCGTGCGAAGTCGTGCCATCGCCGTCTCGACAGCGTGCTCGTCACCGCTCCCACCGGGGAGCGCCCGCAACAGCTCCGACCGCGCCACCACCCGGCCGGGCCGGCGGGCGAGCGCACGCAGCAGCGCCATCCCGGCGGGCTGCACACCTCGTAGCGCTCCGTCGACGAGCACGGCGTGCCCGCGCAGCTCCAGCCAGTGCCCTGCCACGGGGAGGCTGCGCACCCGCCCGGGCATCTCGGCCTCCAGGTGCCGCACCATGGCGCCCAGCCGTGAGCGGTGCGGCTGGACGGTGGGGACGTCGACGGCCTCCAGCGGTGCCGCGGTGACGGGACCGACGCACACCGACAGCACCGGACCCCGCAGGGCGGTGAGCAGCTCCTCGCGCAGCCCTCGCTCGGTGGCCCTGGCCAGCAGGCTTGCCGCGGCAGGGGCGCTGGTGAACGTCAGGACGTCGACGCAGGACGCCAGCACCCCGTCGATCAGCCGGTCGAGCGGCCCGATGTCGACGGGCGGCATCCAGCGGTAGACGGGGACCTCGATCACTTCCGAGCCCGCCACCGTGAGCGCCTCGACCACGTCGGGCAGGGGCTCGCCGTGCAGCTGGACGGCGATGCGCAGCCCGTCGACGCCGCGGCCGTCGCAGGCCCCGTCGAGCAGGTAGTCCAGCACCTCGGCGGACGACTCCGACGGCGGTGACCAGGTGTCCACCAGACCGGACGCGCGGATGGCGCCGCGCGCTTTCGGGCCACGGGCGATCAGCTTGCCGGAGCCGAGCGCGGCCAGAAGATCCTCACCGATCCCCCAGCCGTCGGCCGCCTCCACCCACCCCCGGAAGCCGATGCCGGTGGTGGCCACCGTGATGTCGGGCGGGCGGGCGATGAGGGCGCGCGTGGCGTCGGCGAGCTCCGTGTCGTCGGCCACCGGGACGATGCGCAACGCGGGACCGTGCTGCACGACGGCTCCCCGACGCTCCAGCATCGTGGCGAGCTCGTCGGCGCGGCGCGCGGCCGTGACGCCGATGGTGAAGCCCGCCAGAGGTGGCACCTCGGCGGGAGGAGAAATGGTGCTCACAGCGCTGCTCACGCTAGTCCGACCTCGAGCAGCCCGTCCGCGACCCGGACGGGGTAGACCGGCACGCTGATCCGTGGATCGTCCAGGCAGTGGCCGGTGACCAGGTCGAACACCTGCTTGTACACGGGCGATGCGACGGTGGCCACACCGCCGCGGTCGCCGACGATGCCGCGCGAGAGCACCGCGGCACCGGAGAACGGGTCGATGTTGCCGATGGCGTGCACGGCACCACTGTGGGTGCGGAAGAGGGCCACCTGCACATCGTCCAACAGGGCAGCGACGCCGCGCTCGGGCTGCAGCTGCTCGTACCGGCAGACCGCCCGCCACCGCAGTGCTGTGGTCGTCGAGATCTCCACCATGTCGGTCATGACTCCCCCTCCGCGGTCATCCCCGCACCCCCGGCATCCCCACGACGACCGGCTCCCGCGGTGCCGGCACCGGCTGCCCCCGTTCGGTCACGAAGCTGATCGTCGGGTCCGGCGCCTCGGGCGCGTTGACGAAGGAGACGAACCGTTCGAGCTTCGCCGGGTCCTCGAGCACGCCGCGCCACTCGTCGGCGTAGCCCTCGATGTGTGCCTCCATGGCCTCCTCCAGGTCGGCGCAGATCCCCAGGGAGTCGTCGACGATCACCGCGCGGAGGTGGTCGAGACCGCCCTCCATCGCCTCGATCCACGCCGCCGTGCGCTGCAGCCGGTCGGCGGTGCGGATGTAGAACATGAGGAACCTGTCGACCAGCCGCACGAGCGTCTCGGTGTCGAGGTCGGAGGCGAGCAGCTCGGCGTGGCGCGGGGTGAAGCCGCCGTTGCCGCCGACGTAGAGGTTCCAGCCCTGCTCGGTGGCGATGATCCCGAAGTCCTTCGACCGGGCCTCCGCACATTCCCGCGCACAGCCCGAGACGCCCGACTTGAACTTGTGCGGGGCCCGGAGCCCCCGGTAGCGCAACTCCAGTGCGACGGCGAGGCCCACCGAGTCCTGCTGGCCGTAGCGGCACCACGTGGTGCCCACGCAGGACTTCACCGTGCGCAGCGCCTTGCCGTAGGCGTGGCCGGACTCGAACCCCGCGTCCACCAGCCGGCGCCAGATCGCCGGGAGCTGCTCGACCCGCGCGCCGAACATATCGATCCGCTGGCCGCCGGTGATCTTCGTGTAGAGACCGAAGTCGCGGGCCACCTCACCGATCACGATCAGGCCCTCCGGCGTGATCTCGCCGCCCGGGATCCGCGGCACCACCGAGTACGTGCCGTTGCGCTGCAGGTTGGCCAGGAAGTGGTCGTTGGTGTCCTGCAGGACCGCCTGTTCGCCGTCGTGGACGTGGCCCCGGCCGAGCGACGCCAGTATCGACGCGACGGCGGGCTTGCAGATGTCGCAGCCGCGGCCCGTCCCGTGCTTCTCGACGAGCTCGGAGAACGTCCGGATCCCCGCACCTGCGACGATCTCGAACAGCTCGGCGCGGCTGTGGGCGAAGTGCTCGCACAGCGCCGTCGACAGCTCGACGCCCGCCTGGGCGAGCAGCTTCTTCAGGACCGGGACGCACGACCCGCAGCTCGTGCCGGCCCGGGTACACGCTTTGAGGGCGCCCACGTCGTGCGCCCCATTGCTGATCGCGCCGCAGATCGCTCCCTTGGTGACCGCGTTGCACGAGCAGATCTGCGCGGTGTCGGGCAACGCGTCGGCGCCCAGCTCCACCCCGCCGGGTGCGATCATCGCGACCGGATCGGCCGGCAGCGGGCTCCCGATGAGCGGGCGCAGCGTGGCGTACTTGGACGCGTCGCCGACCAGCACCCCGCCCAGCAGCGTCTGCGCGTCGTCGCTCACCACGAGCTTCGCGTAGGTGCCGGCAACCGGGTCGTTGACCACCACTTCCAGCGCACCGGCGCTGGTGGCGTGGGCGTCGCCGAAGCTCGCGACGTCGACGCCGAGCATCTTGAGCTGCGTGGACATGTCCAGGGCAGCCGCCGTCATCGTGGCGGACCCGCCGAGCAGCCGGTCGGCCACCACTTCGGCCATCGCGTACCCCGGCGCGACCAGGCCGTAGGTGCGGCCCTCCAGCGCCGCCACCTCACCGATCGCCCAGACGTGCTCGTCGGCGGTGCGGCACCGGCTGTCGACCAGCACCCCGCCGCGCTCACCCATCGGCAGGCCTGCCGCGCGGGCCAGCGCGTCGGCCGGCCGGACCCCGGCGGAGAACACCACGACGTCGGCGTCGAGCTCGACGCCGTCGGACAGGGTCGCGACGAGCCGGCCACGGTGCTCGGCGATCCCGGCGACCGACACCCCGCACCGGACGGCCAGGTCCTCGTTCTCCACGAGCCGCCGCAGCAGCGCTCCGCCGCCCTCGTCCACCTGCACCGGCATGAGTCGCGGAGCGATCTCGACGACCTGCGGCGAGAGCCCGAGCGATCGCAGCGCCCGTGCCGCCTCGAGCCCGAGCAGGCCACCCCCGACCACGACGGCCGACCTGCGGCCCGGCCGGCCTGCGGCCATGGCCTCGCGGGCGGCGGCCGTGATCGCGTCGAGGTCGTCGAGCGTGCGGTAGACGAAGCAGCCCGGCAGGTCACGCCCCGGGACGGGCGGCACGAACGGAACGGAGCCCGTGGCCAGCACGAGGGCGTCGTAGGGCAGTTCCCGGCCCGACGCGGTGCGCACGAGCCGCGCGTCGCGGTCCAGCTCGACGGCGGCGTCGCCGAGATGCAGGTCCACCAGCGGGTCGAGTACGGGCAGGGTCAGCTCCTCGGCGCTCACCCCGTCGACGTAGGACGAGAGCGCGACACGGTCGTAGGCCGGCCTGCGCTCCTCACCGAGCACCGTGATCCGCCAGGTTGCCTCGGTGTCGCGATCCCGCACGTCCTGGACCAGCCGGTGCCCGACCATCCCGTTGCCGACGACGACGAGATCGCGGCGGTTGACGCTGTTCATGCGGCTCCCTCCTCACGAACGGGGCTGATCACCGGCGGGTCGCTCTCGGCCAGCCACGCGCAGATCCCGCGGACCGTGTCGCCGCAGCTCCCGCACCCGGTGCCGGCGCGGGTGGCGCGGCTCAGCGCGGGGACGTCGGTGGCGCCCGCGCGCCACGCGGCGACGAGCGCGCCCTTGGTCACCGTGTTGCACCGGCAGACGACCGCGGATGCCGGGAGATGTCCGGGGTCGGCGGTCTCGGGTGCGCCGGGGAGCGCCCGGCCGAGCAGCAGGCCGAGCCGGTCGGCCGGGGCCGGCATGCCGGTGTCGTAGAACTGGATCATCGACGCGGCCGCGTCGGGAAGACCGATCATGGCGCCGCCCACCACACGGTCGCCGCGCAGGGCGAGGCTGGCGTAACGACCACCGACCGGGTCGGCGAAGCGCAGCACCTCGGCCCCCGGGCCGTCGAGGGCGCCCGGTTCGCCCACGGTGGCGAGATCGACGTCGCGGGCCTTGAGCCGGGTGACCGGCGGGGTGCCGCGATAACGGGCACCGGGATCCTCCGCGGTGAGCAGGTCGGCGAGCACGCCTGCCTGCTCCCAGCCGGGCTGCACGAGCCCGGCCGCCGCGCCGGAGTGCTGGGCGCAGTCGCCGATCGCGTGCACCCGCACGTCGGACGTCCCGAGGCGGTCGTCGACGAGCACCCCGCGGTCCACGGCGATGCCGGCATCGGCCGCGAGGCCCGTCTCGGCCCGCACCCCGGCCGCGACGACCAGCGCATCGGCGGTCACGAGCTCGTCCCCGGGCACGGCGGAACCGGTGCAGCGCAGCCCGGCGCCCGCTTCCCAGGCGACGGCGGTACGCCCGAGCAGCACGTCGACGCCGAGCCTGCGCAGCGTGCCGGCCAGCACCTCGCCGGCACCGCCGTCGAGCTGGCGTTCCATCAGGTGCGGCTTCGGGTGGACCAGCGTCACGTCCACGCCACGCGCGACCAGCCCGCGCGCCGCCTCGCACCCCAGCAGCCCGCCGCCGAGCACGGCGAACCGCGCTCCGGGACGAGCGAGGTCGATGATCCGCTCGCAGTCGGCGAGATCGCGGAAGGTGACGACGCTCGGATCCGCCATCCCGTCGATCGGGGGCAGCCAGGCGCGGCTGCCCGTGGCGAGCACGAGCTCGTCGTAGGGCACGTCACTGCCGGAGTCTGTGCGCACGATGCGGCGCTCGCGGTCGATCGCGGTGGCGGTGACGCCGGTACGCAGGTCGACCCGCAACCGAGCCGCCCATCCGGCCGGGTGCAGCTCCACCGCAGACGCCGAGAGTCCACCGGCCAGCACCGTGGACAGCAGCACACGGTTGTAGGCCGGGCGTGGCTCCGCGCCGAGAACGGTGAGCCGGACCCGGGCACCCTTGGGGTCCCGGCGCCGCACCTCCTCGACGAACCGGGCACCGACCATGCCGTGCCCGACCACGACCACGCGTCTGCTGCTGTGCCTGATGGTTCGCTCGCCAAGCTCGCTCACGCCACCCGACGGTAAGTAGGCCCAGTTACACCAGCGGGACCGTGCGTGACACATGCGTAAACCGGACCGCACATCGCCAGGTGACAGCCGTGAGCGAGGCACAGGTCACGACGCCCGTTCGAGGCGTACCGCGCACACCTTGAATTCCGGCATGCGGCTGATCGGGTCGAGGGCCGGGTTGGTGAGAAGGTTCGCGGCCTGCCCGGCGCCGAAGTGGAAGGGCAGGAACACGGTGTCCGGTCGCAGCGTCGGCACACAGCGCACCCTGGCCGTCGCCGTGCCCCGCCGGGACACCACCCGAGCCCACTCACCGTCGGCGAGGCCGGCACGGGCGGCCGTCTCCGGGTGCACCTCGACGAACGACTCCGGTGCGATCCCGGCAAGCTCCGGAACGCGCCGGGTCTGCGCTCCCGACTGGTAGTGCACCAGCACCCGGCCCGTCGTGGCCCGCAGCGGATGCTCGGCGTCGGGTAGCTCAGCGGCATCCGTGTGATCGACGGCCACAAACCGCGCCCGGCCGTCGGCGTGGGCGAACCGCTCGATGAACAACCGCGGGCTACCGGGATGGGCCCCCTCACCGGGCGGGCGCGCCGGACACGGCCAGTGCAGGGCCTCCCCCGCGTCAAGCCGGTCGTAGCTGATCCCGGAGTAGTCGGCCGGGCCGCCCGCCGAGGCCGCGCGCAGCTCGTCGAACACAGCACGCGGATCCGAAGGAAACCCAGCGGCACCCAACTCCGCCGCCAGCCCGGAGATCACCTCGAGGTCGGTACGCACACCCTCGGGTGGCCGCAGGGCACGGCGCCGCCGCAGCACCCTGCCCTCCAGGTTGGTCATCGTGCCCTCCTCCTCGGCCCACTGCGCCACCGGAAGCACGACGTCAGCGGCCATCGCCGTCTCGCCGGGCACGACATCGGCCACCACGAGCAGATCCAGCGCCGCGAGCCGCTCAGCCACCGCATTCCCGTCAGGCGCGGAAACCAGCAAGTTCGAGCCGAACACGAGCAGCGCGCGCGGACCGTCGGGACGCCCCAGCGCAGCGATCAACTCCGCCGCGCTGCGCCCCGGCCCGGGCAGCGCATCGGGCGCCACACCCCACACCCCGGCGACGTGCTCGCGGGCAGCCGGGTCGCTGATCGAGCGGTAGCCGGGAAGCTGATCGGACTTCTGGCCGTGCTCACGCCCACCCTGCCCGTTGCCCTGCCCCGTGATCGTCCCGAACCCCGACCCCGCACACCCCGGCAGGCCGAGCGCGAGCGCCAGGTTGATCCACGCAGTCACGGTGTCGACACCATGCGCATGCTGCTCCGCACCGCGCGCCGTCAGCACGTAACGCCGCGACGTCGACCCCAGCCAGCCCACCACCGTGCGCATATCGGCAGCCGAAACCCCGCAAACCCGTTCCGCCCGCTCGGGCCACCACCGCGCAGCCACCCGCCAGGCCTCGTCGAAACCCGAGGTGCGCTCGGCGAGGAAGCCCGTGTCCAGCCACCCGCCGGCGACGGCGGCATGCAGCATCCCCAGCGCCAACACCAGATCGGTGCCAGGCACCGGCTGCAGATGCAACCCACCAGACGCGATCGCCCGCTCAGCGGTCGGCGTCCGCCGCGGGTCGACCACCACGAGCCGCGCCCCACCCAGATGACCCATCAGCGGCGGCATCGTCTCCGCGACATTCGCCCCGGCAAGCACCACGACCTCGGCGTCATCCAGGTCAGTGACCGGAAACGGCAGCCCCCGATCGACACCGAAGGCACGGTTACCCGCAGCCGCGGCCGAGGACATGCAGAACCGGCCGTTGTAGTCGATCTGCGACGTGCCCAGCGCCACCCGAGCGAACTTGCCCAGCAGATAGGACTTCTCGTTGGTCAGACCGCCTGCGCCGAAGACCGCGACCGAGTCGGGGCCGTACTCGGCCCGCAGATCGGCCAGCCGCCGTCCTACGTACCCGAGCGCTCTGTCCCAGCCCACCGGCGCGAACCCGGCGGACCGTGACTCCCGCAGCAGCGGCGCCGTCAGCCGTTCCGGGTGGTCGAGCAGCGCGCCGGCCGTCCACCCCTTCTGACAGAGCCCTCCGCGGTTGGTCGGGAACTCGCGCGCGTCCACGTCGCCGGTGGGACCGACCCACTGCCCGCACTGCAACGCGCAGTACGGGCAGTGGGTGGCCACCTTCGTGGCCACTCCTGTCGATCCCCCCACGACCGGCAGCAGGCTCATACCCCGGCGTGCGCGAGCGGCGCGCTGGTGGTGGCGGGCGCGGCCGGACGCAGGTAGACGACGTACGTGACCGCCGTGCACACGACGTAGAAGGCGAGGAAGGACCAGAACGCGGGATCGCCGGACTTCGCGGTGAGGAACGACTCGCGGAACGCGAGGTTGATGAACAGCCCGCCCATGGCGCCGATCGCCCCGACGATGCCGATCACCGCGCCGGAGATCCGTCGGGCCCGCAGCAGGGCCGCTTCCTCGTCGGCTCCGGCCGCGATCGCCACGCGCGCCTGTCCGCGGAAGATCGCCGGGATCATCTTGTACGTCGAACCGTTGCCCAGCCCGCTGAACGCGAACAGCAGCACGAAACCGGCGGTGAACAGCCCGAGCGAGTGCATGGCCGAGGCCAGCAGAACCAGGCCGGCCGACACGGCCATCGCGATGAAGTTCCAGAACGTGATCCAGGCGCCCCCGTAGGAGTCGGCGAGCTTCCCGCCCCAGGGACGGATCACCGATCCGAGCAGCGGGCCGATGAACGTCACCGCCGCGGCCTGCAGCGGCGTGCGGCCGAACTGGTTCTGCAGCACCAGCCCGAACGCGAAGCTGAAGCCGATGAACGACCCGAACGTCCCGATGTAGAGCAGCGACATCACCCAGGTCTGGCGCTCCCGGATCGACTCCCGGAAGGCACCGGTGTCGTTGCGCACCGACGTCAGGTTGTCCATGTTCAGCGCGGCGAGCACGGCGGCCACCACGATCAGCGGAATGTAGATGCCCAGCAGGATTCGAGGCGCGCCCGCGCCGGCCGTTGCGATGATCAGCAGGCCGACGAGCTGGATCACCGGTACCCCGATGTTCCCGCCGCCTGCGTTGAGCCCGAGCGCCCACCCTTTCCGGGCGTCGGGAAAGAAAGTGTTGATATTCGTCATCGACGATGCGAAGTTGCCCCCGCCGACGCCGGCGACGGCGGCCGCCAGGAGGAACGTCGAAAATGATGTGCCCGGATGCATGATGATCGCGGCGAAGATCGTGGGAATCAGCAACAGCGCGGCGCTGATGATCGTCCAGTTCCGGCCACCGAAACGCGCGACGGCGAACGAGTAGGGCAGCCGCAACACCGACCCCACCAGCGTCGGCACCCCGACCAGGATGAATTTACCCGCCGCGTCGATGCCGTACTCCGGGCCCATGAACAACACCAGCACCGACCAGATCGACCAGATCGAGAAACCGATGTGCTCGCTGACGATCGAGTACCACAGGTTCCGGTTGGCGATTCTCGATCCAACTCGCTCCCAAAAGGCTGAATTCTCGGGCTCCCAATGATCGATCCACCGCCCAGCAAGCCCGAATCGGGCAGAATGTGCGTCAGGTGACGTCGTCACGCCAGGCCTCCGGGGGGCTCATCGAGGTGGTGTGGACGTCGCCGTCGAGCGGCGTCCGTGAAGGCGTCGCTGCCGTCGCAGCAACGCTAGGAAGAGCGCGTTACCGCCAATCGGTTCCGTGTGACATGAACGCAAAGCAGCGCTCACTGACCCCGGGCGCGGATGTGAGGCACAGTGCGTCTACCGACCGACGACCATGAACGGGCGCAGGTGCGCCCGTCGAAACCGCGGCGCCGCCACGGCAGATGGCGTATGGCCGCAGCCGTCACGGCCGCCACCGGCGCCGTTCTCTCCGGTTGCTCCTCGACCGAGCCGACGGAGATCCAGCTACCGCCGGTCACGAGCCCGTTGCACTCCGAGCTCGTCGCGGGGGTGAGCGGAGCTGGCACCATGCCCCACCTGGAGGCGCTGCAGCGCATCGCCGACAGCAACGGCGGCAACCGGGCCACACCCGGACCGGGCTACGACGCGAGCGTCGACTACGTGGCGGGCGTGCTGCGGGAGGCCGGGTTCGACGTGACCACGCCGACCTTCACGATGCGCCGCCGCGGTCAGGAGTTCACCGTCCGCAACGTGATCGCGCAGACGCGTACGGGCTCGCCCGACCACGTGGTGATGGCCGGAGCACACCTCGACTCCGTCCCGGAGGGCCCGGGGATCAACGACAACGCCACCGGCGTGGCCTCGCTACTGGAGATCGCCACCCGGATGGGTGGATCCCCGCCCATCACCAACGCCGTGCGCTTCGGTTTCTGGGGCGCCGAGGAGATCGACCTGAACGGGTCCACTGCCTATGTGGAGGCGCTCACGCCGGCGGAGCGGGACGCGATCGCGTTGTACATCAACATCGACATGGCGGCCTCGCCGAACGCCGGCTACTTCGTGAACGGCGGAGCCGCAGGTCGCGGTAGCCGCTCGGGCCCGCCCGGTTCTGCCACCGTGGGGCGTGTGCTGATGGAGGAGCTCACCGCCAAGGGCGTCGCGGCGGAGCTCGTCCGCTTCGACCGCGGCTCGGATCACGTCCCGTTCGTCGAGGCGAACATCCCCACCGGCGGCGTCTACGCCGGCGACGGGGAGACCAAGACGCCCGAGCAGGCCGCGGCCTGGGGCGGCGACGCCGATGTGGTCTTCGACGTCTGCTATCACCAGGCCTGCGACCGCATCGACACGATCAACCGCACCGCGCTCGACGACTTCACCGACGCCATGGCGGGCACGATCATCCGGTTCGCCACCTCGCGGGAGGTGCCGGCCCGCTGAGTGCGGGTGATCAGAGCAGGGGCGCGACCAGCCGGGCCACCCGCTCCAGCCCGGCCAGTGTGCGGATGGACGCCTCCGGGTGCTGGGCGTGCAGCGCGAGCCGGTGCAGCAGGCCGCGCAACAGCATCTGCGGCCACTCCGGCTGGTCGGCCCATCTCTGCAGGATGCCGTCGTCGGCACCGCCCCACGCCAGCGCGTCGACCACCACCACGGCGGCGGCCCACGCCTTCGGCCGCCAGGACGGTGTCAGCTCGATCAGCGCGGGTGTGCCGTCTTCGTCGAAGAGCACGGAGCCGAACAGCTCCGGGTGCACCACCTGCGGCTCGCTGCGGATGGGCGAGCGGTAGGGCGCCAGCCCGGTGAAGAGCTCCCCGCCCGTGGCGGGGTCCAGCACGAGCCTGCGCTCGCCGAACGCCGCCGCTGCCGAACGCGTCAGCAGGTCGTCGCGGCCGTCGAGCAGGGCCGGTCGGGGCAGCGATGCCGTGGCCGCGTGCAGCCGGCCGGCCACCTCGAGCACGGCGTCGTGCCGCGGCTCGATGGTGCCCGACACGAACCGGCAGGCGGCCCAGCCCGCAACGACCCACCGCCCGTCCGAGGAGCGGATCGGCCGAGCCAGGCGCAACCGCTCGACCTCGAGCCCGTCGAGCACACGGGCCGACCAGGCGGCCACCGCGTTGTCCGGAACCGGCCTCACGAGGACGTCTCCGCAGTGCCACGCCCGCCGACCTGCCCAGACGACCGGTCGTGGTTCCTCGTTCCCCACTCCGAAGGCGGTGCGCACGTGCTGCGGGAGAATCGTCCCGGCCATCGCGGTCTGCGGAAGGACGGGGACTCCTGTCACGCTCCGCACGCTACCTGCGCCCCGTCCGTCATCGGGGCCGCCACGCGGAGGGGAAACGGACGTCGTGGCAGCGATGTCGCGATCCCGGCCTACCCTCAGTCACGGGAGTCAGAGGACCGCGAACCACCGCCGCTGTCCGACTTCTGGGACGACTTCCCGTTCTCCGACGACTTGCCCGACGAGGACCGCTTGCTCGTGCCGGATCCACCGCGATCGTCGTCGGAGCCGCTGCTGCGCGAGCTACGACTCGACTCGCTGCGCTGCTCCGACCGATCCGACGACTTCCCCTGCGAACCCGACTCCCTGGACTGGGACTTCAGCCGCTGGGACTTGGACTGCGGAGACTTCGACGACTCCTCGTCGTTCCCGCTCCGTCCCGAACTCCCCGACCGGTCGCCGTCGCTGCTGCTGGAGCGAGCCGACTTCTGGGAGCCGCCGGACTCCCCGCTGCTGCGCAAGGCGGACGCGACCATCCCGAGCGCAGCCCGGGCCTTGCGCGCGTCGGAAGACGACCCTCCATCGCGATCGCCACCGCCGTCCGAGCTGCGCGATGCCGACGATCCGCCCCCTGACCTGCTGCGTGAGGACTCGCCATCGCTGCGCTCCTCGCCGGACCGCTTCGTGCTGCCGCGCTCGCCGCCGGAGCTGCTGCCCCCGTCGCGGTCGCTGTCGTCGCGGCGCTCATCTCCCTGGTCGTCGCCGCCGCTCCGGTCACCGACACTGAGCAACCCGCCGGACCGGCCGCTGCTGCTCCGGTCACCGTCGTCGTCACCGCCGCCGCTGCGGCTGCTGCCGCCGAGCAGGCCACCGGACCGGCTGCTGCTCCGTTCCTCTCCCGAGTCACCGCGTTCGTCGTTACCGCGGTCGTCGTAATTGCGGTCGCCGTCGTCGCCGCCGTTGCGTGAGACGACGCCGAGCAGCCCGCCCGAGCGGTTACCGCTCCGCTCGTTGCTGCTGCTCCGGGCGCTGTCGTTCCCGTCCTCGTTGTCGTTCCCGTCCCCGCCGCTATTCCGGTCGCCGAGACCGAGCAGCCCACCGGAGCGGTTGCCGCTGCTCCGGTCGCTGTCGTCGCGATCGCTGCCACTGCGGTCGTCGCTGCCCCGGCTACCGCCGGACCCGGAGCGCCCTTCGTCCGAGCCGCCTCCCCCGGCGCCGTCGACCACCTGGCTGACCCGCCGGATCAGGCCGCTGCCGCGCTCGCCGCCGGCCGAGGACCCACCGTTCCCGCTGTCCTCCCGAGCTTCGCCGGTGCGGCTCCCGCTGCTGCCGCGGCCGCCCCCGGAGTCCGAGTCGCGGGCGTCCTCAGCACGACTTCCGCCCCCGGCCAGTACGCCGCCGACCGAGCCGACCACCTCACCCACCACGCCGGAGCGAGCGCCACTGTCGCCACGAGCCCGATCGCTCTCGGCGCGGTCGGACCCGCTGTCGTCCCCGTCGGCAGCATCCCGCCCGGAATCGGCACGGCCACCATCGTCGGCGCGAGCGCCACCCCCGCCGAGCACACCGCCGACAGAGCCGACCACCTGACCGACAACGCCACCTGCGACCGACCGAGCACCACCGTCCCCGCCACCGGCACGATCGGTGCCGCTGCCGCCGCGGCTGCGCAGCGCGTCCGCGGCAGGTCCCCCGCCACGCGCTTCGCCGCGACCCGGCCTGGCGCTGTCGCGGGGGCCGTCGCCGCCGGTCACCAGATCCACCACCGTGCCGCCGACCTGCGCCAGCGGGCTCGATCCACCAGCGGGTGCCTGCGGGGTCCGATCGCCACCCGCGGACCGGCGGTCCGGGTCGTGGCTGTACTTCACCACGTCGTCGCCAGGACCACGGGGATCGGGCGGGCCGCCGGTGTGCGTGTCCTGCCGTTCCCGCTGCTGCCGCTCCTCACGGGCGAGCACGTCGGGTCTGTCGGGGGCCGCGCTCCGCTTCCGCTCGTCGCGCTCGTCGTCGCGGCGGTCGGTCCGGATGGCCTCGAGAACCAGGTTGCTCACCGCGGCCGTCTCCTGGCCGTCGTCGGGCAACGGCGTGCGCACGGCGCTCTTCACGCCTCGCTCGAGGTTCTCCAGTTCCTCGCGCTTCGCGTCGCGCTGGCGCAGGCGCAGGTCGCGCTGCTCGTCGAGCGCTGCAAGCACCAGCGCCTGCTCGGGCGAGCGCCGTGGCTCGGCCGGGGCGTCCTGCAAGGCCTTCTCGACGGCTTCGAGGTGCTGCTCGGTGACCTCCAGGTCGCCTTTCGTGCGGTCGAGCGAGCGGTAGGTGTCGATCTGGGACTGGAGCGTGGCCTTGCGGCGCTCGAGCAGCGCCTTGCGGTCCCGCAGCGCCTGCACGGGGGCGGGGGCCGCGGTCGCCTGGACCTCCTGCGGCAGCCGGCTCCAGGCCTCCTCGGTCTCGGCGATGGTGTCGAGCTGCCGGTTCACCGAGGTCAGGGTGACCTGGGCGCGAGCCGCCCACTCGGCCTCCGACTCCGGTCCGGGTACCGGCAGCGCGGACGTCGGAAGGGAGCCGACCGGCTCCGATGCCGTGACGGCGTAGCCGCCGGCCAGGAGCCCGGCAACCCCCAGCACCGCCACGGCCCGCCGCCTGCGCGTCGGCGATCCGGCCGGTCCGGCGCCACGGCCCCTCCCGGCCAGCACCCGCGTGATGCCACTGCGCAGTCGCGTGCTGTGCGTGGGGTCGGCGGCCGCGGGGACCGCCTCGACGTGGACGGTGCGCGGGGGCGCGTCAGCGCGCGGCTGCTCGTCGGCGGGTTCGATGAGCCACGGCAATGTCTCCGCCAGACGCGAACTCTGCTCGGACCGTAGCGACGCAGCCCGCCTGGCCTGCCGAGCAGCGGAGCGGTGCGCCGCCGAGCAGTAACGCCGGGCAGGACGCCCCGGAATGTCCTCGATCGCGATGTCGCACCCGGGCAGGGCGCAGAGTCTCGCGTTGTCGTCCACCAGTGCGACCCCCATCGCTGGATCGACGGACGGCGCACCTCAGCCCGGCGCCGCTCCGTCAGGCCACCGTTGGCGCACGCTCGCGCACCCCACGCCGCGGCACCGCAGGATCCGCCTTGATCATTTCAAGATCGGCACGGTACCTGGGGAGTCGATCTTTTGTCACTGCTCCATCCGGCGCTCAGCGCCAGCAAGTAGTCACTCTCCGTAGCTCATGGCTCAGCAGTCACAGAGCCGGCCCGAAACGACTGCGGCACCCGGGGCATTGCCCCGGGTGCCGCAGTCACGATCTGTGGACGAAGAGCCCGATCAGTACGTCGGGAGTGAGGGGTCGACCTGCTTGATCCACGCCAGCACGCCGCCGCCGACGTGCACGGCGTCCTTGAAGCCCGCCTTGTGCAGCGCGGCCAGCGACTCGGCGGAACGGGCACCCGACTTGCAGTGCAGTACCACCGGCTTGTCCTGCGGGATCTCCGACAGGGCCTCCCCCGACAGGATCCGGTCCTTCGGGATGAGCTTGGCGCCCGGGATGCTGACGATCTCGTACTCGTTCTGCTCGCGGACGTCGATCAGCGCGAAGTCCTTGCCCGCGTCGATCATCTCCTTGAGCTCGAGAGCCGTGATCGTGCTGCCCGCCGCGGCCGACTGCGCGTCGTCGGACACCACGCCGCAGAACGCGTCGTAGTCGATGAGCTCGGTGATCTTCGGAGAGTTCGGGTCCTTGCGGATCTTGATGGTGCGGTAGCTCATCTCGAGGGCGTCGTACACCATCAGGCGCCCGAGCAGGGGCTCGCCGATGCCGGTGATCAGTTTGATGGCCTCGTTGACCATGATCGAGCCGATCGACGCGCACAGCACGCCCAGCACACCGCCCTCGGCGCACGAGGGCACCATTCCGGGCGGCGGGGGCTCGGGGTAGAGGTCACGGTAGTTCAGGCCCTTGCCGTTCGGGGCGTCGTCCCAGAACACCGAGGCCTGGCCCTCGAAGCGGAAGATCGAGCCCCACACGTACGGCTTGCCGAGCAGCACCGCGGCGTCGTTGACCAGGTACCGGGTGGCGAAGTTGTCGGTGCCGTCGAGGATGAGGTCGTAGTCGCGGAAGATGTCGAGCACGTTCGACGAGTCGAGCCGCGTCTCGTGCAGCCGCACCTCGACGAACGGGTTGATCTCCTTGATGGAGTCGCGCGCCGACTCGGCCTTCGAGCGGCCGACGTCGGACTGGCCGTGGATGACCTGGCGCTGCAGGTTCGACTCGTCGACCACGTCGAACTCGACGATGCCGAGCGTGCCCACACCCGCCGCGGCCAGGTACAACAGCGCGGGGCTACCGAGCCCACCGGCCCCGACCACCAGGACCTTCGCGTTCTTCAGCCGCTTCTGACCGGCCATCCCGACATCCGGGATGATGAGGTGGCGGCTGTAGCGCTCCACCTCCTCCTTGGTCAGCTCGGCGGCCGGCTCAACGAGCGGCGGAAGCGCCATGGTTCGAACTCCTCGGTTCGTCGTGCGTGATCGGTGATTCCCGTCTTGTGACAACGTCACGACCGGGTGCTGTCTTCCCGGTGTCCAGCCTGCCACCGACCGGCCTCCACCGCGTCCCACATGCCCGCAACGGCCTGGGCAACGGCGGCCGGGGCCTCGATCTGCGCGACGTGGCCGACGCCGGGGAGCAGCAGCAACCGCGCTCCCCGCATGACGGACACCGTGCGCCGGGCGAGCCGGGGCGCCATGAGCTTGTCCCGGTCCCCCCACACCACGAGCGTCGGAGCCTGCACCCGGGCGGCCCTCGCCCACAGCGACTCGCCGTACAGCCAGCTCGCCACCATCGCCTTACCAGTGAGCTCCGTGGCCTCCTGCGCCCATTCCAGGCGGGCACGCGCCTCGAACTCTTCGGCCGCCTCGGCGAGCCGGTGCTCCGACGCCGCGTTCGGGTCGCCGAAGCACAACCGGACCATCTGCTCGGCACGGTCACGGGCGTTCGGCACCGTCATTCCCGCCCTGGCCCATCTGCCGATCCCGGGCAGCAGCGCAAGCAGCATCCGGGGGTCCGAGACCCGCCGCGGGTCGGGCCTGCGGTCCGGCATCGCCGGAGAGATCAGGGTGAGCGTGCGGACGAGCTCCGGGCGCCGTGCCGCCACGGTGAGCGCGATGGCGCCGCCGAAGGAGTTGCCGAGCAGATGGACCGGACGGCCGCGCCCGGCCAGGAAGCACAGCAGCGCGTCGGCATGCCCTGCCGGGCTGTAGTCGCGCGAGGCGAGCGGGCGGGACAGCCCGAATCCGGGCAGGTCAATGGCGGTGCCCGCGGCCCGGGTGCGCAGGAGGCCCGCGACATCCGTCCAGTTGGTGGCCGAACCGGAGAGCCCGTGGACATACACGGCGTCGACGTCGTCCGGGCCCGGTGTCTCGCGCACGTGCAGCGTCACGCCGCCGGATGTGACTTCGCGGCCCGGCCACGGCCCTCGGCGCGGATCCCGCGCGGGCATCGTGGCGGGGTCGGCCAGCGGGAGTCCGTCCGGGACCACCCGGGCGGGGGTCGCCCGGGTAACGAGCGGGCGAACAAGTGCGTACACGGCGGAGGACACGAGTCGAGCAATACCTGACGGGCCCCGCCGTGGCCACCCCAGATCAGGGCGGCTCTACCGGTGGAGGGGGCAGAACAGCCCGAGTGCCATACCCCCCGCTGGTATTTTCGGATCAATGGCGCTACCCAATCGGCCCCCAGCCGTTGTACGGACGTGAGCGAGGGGAGGCGGCGGATGAACGCAGCGTTGCGACTGTCGGGTTACACGGCAGTGCTGGCGCTGGTCTTCGCAGCGGCATGGGGCGTCGGTGCGGCCGTTGGCGCGCCCGCCACCGCGCCCCCGGCTGCGGCTCCCGTGGCATCTGCCGTTCCCCACGCCGGCATGGGAGCCGGCACCGCCGGCGGACACGCCCACTCGCGCGGCGCCGATGAGGTCGACTCCGCAGGCCTCGTGGCGACGGCGGCCGGCTACACGTTCGTCCCCAAGCTCACGACCTATCGGCCCGGGGTGCCCTCGGAGCTCGCCTTCACGATCACCGGTTCGGACCGCAGGCCTGTCACCAGGTTCGACGACGAGCACGAGAAGCAGATGCACCTCATCCTCGTGCGCCGCGACAGCGCCTGGTTCCAGCACCTGCACCCCACGCTCGGCCCCGACGGGGTCTGGCGCGTGCCGCTCATACTCCCCGTGCCCGGGATCTACCGCATGTACGCCGACTTCGCCCCCACCGGCGGACCCCCGCTCGTGCTCGGCACCGACCTGTTCGCGCCGGGCGACTTCGACCCGATCGCGTTCCCCCCGTCCCGGGTGGCGCAGGTGGGCGGCTACCAGGTGCGTCTCGACGGCGAGCTCGTCCCCGGCAGCCCCTCGCAGATCTTCGCCACGGTCAGCCGGGACGGTGCCGCCGTCACCGACCTCGAGCCCTACCTGGGCGCCTTCGGCCACCTCGTCGCCCTGCGCCAGAGCGACCTCACGTACCTGCACGTCCATCCCGACGCCGCCACCCCGGCTCCCACCGACCGCTCCGGACCGGGCATCGCCTTCACCACCGAGGTGCCCTCGGCCGGCACCTACCGGCTCTACCTCGACTTCCGGCACGCAGGCATCGTCCGCACCGCGGAGTTCACCGTCACGACGAGGGAGGTGCCGTGAGCGAGCTCTCGAGACAGCCCCGCCGGCGCGGCGAGGAACTGCGATGAGTGCCACCGCGGAGGACGCGGCCACCGTCGCAGCTCCTGCGGAGATCCGCCGGATCGAGCTGAGCATCGGGGGCATGACCTGCGTGTCCTGCGCCAGCCGGGTCGAGCGCAAGCTCAACAAGCTCGACGGTGTCACGGCCTGGGTCAACTACGCCACGGAGAAGGCGCGCGTCGACTACCCGGCCGAACTGGAGACTGCGCAGCTGGTGGCGCAGGTGGAGGCGGCCGGCTACACCGCGCGGATTCCCTCCCCGTCGTCCGAGCCCGGGGCACCGCCGGCGGAGGGCACCGACCCGGCGCGAGCACTGCGCCGGCGGCTGGTGCTGTCCACGGCCCTCGCCGTACCCGTGATCGCGCTCGCGATGGTGCCGGCGCTGCAGTTCACCTACTGGCAGTGGATCTCGCTGACGCTCGCCGCGCCCGTCGTGGCCTGGGGTGCGTGGCCCTTCCACCGTGCGGCCTTGGCCAACCTGCGCCACGGCGCCGCCACGATGGACACGCTCGTGTCGATGGGCACGCTCGCCGCGCTGGGCTGGTCCGTGTACGCGTTGCTGCTCGGCACGGCGGGCGTCCCGGGTATGACCCACCCGTTCACCCTCACCGTCGCGCCCGGGGGCGGGGCCGGCGCGATCTACCTCGAAGTCGCGGCGGGGGTCACGACCTTCATCCTCGCCGGGCGCTACATCGAGGCCCGCTCCAAGCGCCGGGCGGGGGCGGCCTTGCGGGCGCTGCTCGACCTGGGCGCGAAGGACGTCGCCGTGCTCCGGGCCGGGTCCGAGGTTCGAGTCCCGATCGACCTGCTCGCCGTCGGCGATCGCTTCGTCGTGCGGCCGGGCGAGACGATCGCCACGGACGGCGCGGTGGAGGACGGTAGCTCCGCCGTCGACGCCTCGATGGTCACCGGGGAGTCCGTGCCGGTCGAGGTGCGGCCCGGCGACACCGTGGTCGGCGGCTGCGTCAACGCCGGGGGCCGGCTCGTCGTGCGGGCCACGCGCGTGGGCGCCGACACCCAGCTGGCGAGAATGGCCCGGCTCGTCGAGGACGCGCAGAACGGCAAGGCGGAGATGCAGCGCCTCGCCGACCGTGTCTCCGGGTACTTCGTTCCGGTCGTGATCGCCGTCGCTGCGGGGACGCTGGGGTTCTGGCTGGGCACGGGCGGCGGCGCAGCAGCCGCATTCACCGCGGCGGTCGCCGTGCTGATCATCGCCTGCCCCTGCGCGTTGGGGTTGGCCACGCCAACGGCGCTGCTGGTCGGCACCGGACGCGGCGCGCAGCTCGGCATCCTGATCAAAGGCCCCGAGGTGCTGGAGTCGACCCGCCGCGTCGACACCGTGCTGCTGGACAAGACCGGAACGGTCACCACCGGCGTCATGGAGATGCGCGCGGTACGCACCACGGACGGCGTGGACGCCGACACCGCACTGCGTCTCGCCGGGGCCGTCGAGGCCGCTTCCGAGCATCCGATCGGCCGGGCGATCGCCGCGGCCGCCGAGGCCGCCACCGGGCCGCTCCCCGGGGTCGCCGAGTTCGACAGCCTTCCCGGGCTCGGCGTCCGCGGCGTGGTCGCCGAACTCGTCACCAACGACACCGCGGAGGAGGTGGTGGCGCACGCGGTGCTCGTCGGCAGGCCGTCGCTGCTCGCGGAGCACGACATCGCGCTGCCCGCCGACCTCGTGACAGCTCAGGGGAAGGCCGAGGGCGAGGGCCACACGGCCGTCGCGGTGGCCTGGGACGGCGTCGCGCGAGCACTCATCCTCGTCGGCGACACAGTCCGGCCCACCAGCGCGGACGCGGTGCGCGGGCTGCAGGCGCTGGGGCTCACGGTGATGGTGGTCAGCGGCGACAACACGGCCGTGGCCCGGGCCGTAGCAGCCGATGTGGGCATCGAGGCCGACGCGGTGATCGCCGAGGTGGCGCCGGAGGACAAGACCGCGGTAGTGCAACGGCTGCGAGGCGAGGGCAAGGTGGTCGCCATGGTCGGCGACGGCGTCAACGATGCGGCCGCGCTCGCCGCCGCCGACCTCGGACTCGCCATGGGCACGGGCACCGACGTGGCGATCGAGGCGAGCGACCTCACCCTTGTGCGCGGCGACCTGTTGGCCGCCGTCGACGCGATCCGGCTGTCCCGGAGCACGCTCGCGGTGATCAAGGGCAACCTCTTCTGGGCGCTCGCTTACAACGTCGCAGCGCTGCCGCTGGCTGCGGCCGGATTGCTCAATCCGATGATCGCGGGTGCCACGATGGCACTCAGCTCGGTCTTCGTGGTGACCAACAGCCTGCGGTTGCGTAGTTTTCGGCCTACCCACCGGTAGGGTGTGCACTCCGCCCAGCAGGGTGGACGAACGGAGGGGATCCGCATGTCCGAGACGTCGGCGCCGGTGCAGCGCGGTAGCCGGTTGTCCCGCACAGCCCGGCGGGCCCAGCTGCTGGTGGCCGCCCGTGACGTGTTCGCCGCCCACGGCTACCACGCGGCCGCGATGGACGACATCGCCGAGCGGGCCGGCGTCAGCAAGCCCGTGCTCTACCAGCACTTCCCCGGCAAACTCGAGCTCTACCGCGCGCTGCTCACCACGTACGCCGACGAGTTGGTCGGCCGCGTGCAGCAGGCCATCGGGGGCACCACCGACAACCAGGAGCGCGTCGACGCCGCGGTCGCGGCGTACTTCGACTTCGTGGCGGGCGAGGGCCAGGCCTACCGTCTGATCTTCGAGTCCGACCTGCGCGGCGAGCCGGAGGCCGCGGCGGTGGTGGAGACCGCCCTCACCCGCTGCATCGACATCGTGGCCGAAGCCGTCACCACCGACGCCGGCCTCGACACACCCCGCGCCCGCATGCTGGCCGTGGGCCTCGTCGGGCTCAGCCAAGTGGCAGCGCAGTACTGGCTCGACTCCGACCAGGCGGTGCCCCGCGACGAGGCCGTCGCGCTGATGTCCAGCCTGGCTTGGCGCGGCCTCGCCGGCTTCCCGCTGGTACAGAGCTGACCAGGAGCGGTGCCCGCCCCGCACGTCCTCCGTAGGCCCGCGATCGACGTTTCGGGCCCGGCAGCGGCATATGACGCCGTCCTCGACCCCGAAACGATGATCACCCACCGAGGCCGCACCACCAGCCAGCCCCAGAGACCGGAGCACCGGTGATCAACGTCTCGGGCCGGCGGCGGGGCGGGCGCGGTCCTCGGTTCCGAACCGGTGATCACAGGCGCGTGGCCGGCCTCTGACAGGTGGCGCCGGCCCCTGATCACTCCTGGGGGCCTGGCAGCGGCACGGGGCGGGGTTCGCCGGCGCCAATCCCGGTGGCCCATGGTTGGCTGCCCGGGCGCGCGAGCGCCCCCATGATCGACACTTCGGGCCCGGCAGCGGCACATAGTGCCGTCCTCGACCCCAAAGCGGTGATCACCCGCCGAAGCCGCGCCGCCCGCCAGCCCCGGGGACCTCAAGACCCCGCGACCCGTGATCAACGACTCGGGCCTGGCAGCGGCACGGGGCGGGGTTCGCCGGCGCCAGTCGGCATCCATCCCGGTGGCCCATGGTTGGCTGCCCGGGCGCGCGAGCGCCCCCATGATCGACACTTCGGGCCCGGCAGCGGCACATAGTGCCGTCCGCGACCCCAAAGCGGTGATCACCCGCCGAAGCCGCGCCGCCCGCCAGCCCCGGGGACCTGGAGACCCCGCGACCCGTGATCAACGACTCGGGCCCGGCAGCGGCACGGGACGAGGTTCGCCGTGCCGAACCGGCGATCACCCCGCGGGTGGCCCGTTGGTCGGCGGTCGGGAGGCGGCCCTGTCCCACGATCAGGGTCCGGGGCCCGGCAGTGGCGCCCGGGCACGGTTTCGCGGTCTCGAACCGGCGACGTCGGGAGCCCTGTGGTTGGCCGCCCCGAGAGCCCTCGAGTGCTCATGATCATCACTTCGGGCCCGGCAGCAGCGCATGCTGCCGTCCGCGACCCCAAAGCGATGATCACCCACCGAGGCCGGGCCACCCGCCAACCCAGGCGACCTGTACCGCCCATGATCAACGACTCGGGCCTGGCAGCAGCGCACCGCGCGGTCCTCGGCACCCAAACGATGATCACGGAGCCGAGTACCCGACCAGCCCTCGGACAGGTAGCGCCTGCCCATGATCACCGGTTGGTCGGGCGGTGGCTCAGGCCCGGGTCGCGGTCCCGAACCGGCGACGATCCCAATGGCCGCGGGTTGGCCGCCCCGATGGCCGTCAGAAGGCCATGATCGACACTTCGGACCTGGCAACGGCACATGGTGCCGTCCTCGACCCCAAAGCGATGATCACCCCGCCGGAGCCGCGCCGCCCGCCAGCCCCGGCGACCTGCGCCGCCCATGATCAACGACTCGGACCCGGCAGCAGTGCACCGCGCGGTCCTCGGCACCACAATGATGATCATGGAGCCGTGCGTCTGGCCAGCTTCGGAGGGGCGGAGCCAACCCAAGATCACTGCCCCGGGCTCCGCAGGGACACAGGGCTGGGGTTCGCGAGGCCGCACAGTCGGCCGCCCCGGGGGCGCTCGCCGGCCCATGATCGACACTTCGAGCCCGGGAGCAGCGCATGCTGCCGTTCTCGACCCCAAAGCGATGATCACCCGCCGAAGCCGCCCCGCCGCCAGCACCGGGGACCTGGAGACCTCGGGACCCGTGATCAACGACTCGGGCCCGGCAGCGGCACGGAGCGGGCTTCGCGGGTGCCGCACCGGCCACCATCCTGGTGGCCCACAGTCGGCCGCCCCGGGGCGCTCGCCTGCCCATGATCGACACTTCGGGCCCGGGAGCAGCGCATGCTGCCGTTCTCGACCCCAAAGCGATGATCACCCACCGAGGCCGCACCACCCGCCAGCCCCGGGGACCTGGAGACCTCGGGACCCGTGACCAACGACTCGGGCCCGGCCGCGGCACGGAGCGGGCTTCGCGGGTGCCGCACCGACGGTCACCCACGGGGTGGCGCACGTGGCGGGCAGGGCGGCTCGTCCATGATCAGTGCCCAGGGCTCAACCGCGGCACGACATGCGGTTGACGGTCCCGAACCGGCAACCATCCCGGTGGCCCCGCGGGCGGCCGCCCCGGGGCGCTCGCGTGCCCATGATCGACACTTCGGGCCCGGCAGCAGCGCATGCTGCCGTTCGCGGTACCGAAGCGATGATCAACCTCGGCGACCTCGCCCTCCGGCGCCCCGCACCACGAAACCCCGAGTTCCCCACTTCCGCGTGGGAGTCGGCCCCCGGCCACGCGAGTCGCCCGTTCCCCGTGCGGAAGTCGCCCCCGGCCACGCGAGTCGCCCGTTCCCCGTGCGGAAGTCGCCCCCGGCCACGCGAGTCGCCCGTTCCCCGTGCGGAAGTCGCCCCCGGCCACGCGAGTCGCCCGCCTCTCGCGCCCGAGTCGCCCCAGAGCCCGCGAGTCTCCCGCCCCGTACCCTCGCCGGCTCAGTGCCGGGCGATCACGCGGTCGATGAGGCCGTAGTCGGCTGCCTCCCGCGCGGTGAACCATCGGTCGCGGTCGAAGTCCGCCTCGACCCGCTCGAGGGGCTGGCCGCTATGGCGGGCGGTGAGTTCGGCGATCCGGCGCTTGAGGACGGTCAGCATCCCGGCCCGGATCACGATGTCGGACTCGGTGCCGCCCGCGCCGCCCGACGGCTGGTGCATCATCACGTCGGCGTGCGGAAGGGCGAGCCGCTTGCCGGGGGCGCCCGCGGTGAGCAGGAACTGTCCCATCGAGGCTGCCATGCCTGTGGCCACAGTGGACACATCGGGCTCGATGGCGTGCATCGTGTCGTAGACCGCCAGGCCCGCGAAGACCGAGCCTCCTGGCGAGTTGATGTAGAGCGTGATGTCCTCGGTCGGGTCCTCGGCGGCGAGCAGGAGGAGTTGCGCGACGACCTTCGTGGCGACCGCGTCGTCGATCTCGCCGCGGAGCAGCACGATCCGTTCCTGTAGAAGCCGGTCGTACACCGAGTCGTCGAGGGTGAGTGCTCCGTTCGAAGTGGTCATGGCGGCGGACGCTAACGGCGGTGGTGGGTCCCTCGGTCGTTTCTTCACGGCGGGCGAAAACCTTCGCCCACAGCGAACACGCAGGTGAGCGGGGTGCGGCGGCTCAGTGGGCCGCGGGCACCGCCCCTGCCGCCAGCGCCCTGATCCGTCCGGCCACCCCGGCGGCCCGTTCCACGGGCAGCATGTGGCCCGCCTCGGGGAAGATCGTCAGCCCGGCCGACGGCAGCGCGGACGCGATGCGCCGGGTGGCCGCTACCGGCGTGAGCCGATCCTGGGCCCCCACGAGCACCGCCGTCGGGATCGGCGCGAACGCCTCCAGGGCGGCGTCCCGCTCGTGGGCCTCCAGGGTGGGCCGGAAGCCGGACATCGTGAGCGGGCGGCAGGCCGCAATCATCTCGCTGGTGATCCGCCGGGCCTCAGGGCTCGCGTCGGGCCCCAGCAGCAGTCGGCGCAGCGCGGGCGCGAGCAGCCAGCGGTGGCCCAGTCGCGGCCGCGTGCACCACGGACGTGACGCGTACAGCCGCTCCTCCAGCGGACGCCAGAACGTCCTCGCCGGCAACGGGATGCCGGGCACACGGCCGGCAAGACCGCCGCTGGCGGTGGACACCAGCGCGATCCCGGCGGCGCGTTCCACAATGGACGGATGCCGCTCGGCCAGCGCCATCAGCGTCATGCCGCCCATCGAGTGGCCTGCGAGCACCAGCGGGCCGTGCGGTGCGACCGCGGCGATCACGGCGGCGAGGTCGTCGGCAAGCTGCTCGATGGTCATCGAGGCCGGGTCCACGGCGGCGGACCATCCGTGGCCCCGGTGGTCGTAGCGGACGACCCGGACCGGGCCCGGCCCCTGGACCAGCAACCGGGCGACCGGTCCCCATAGGCGGACGTCCAGCGTCCAGCCGTGGGCGAGAACGACGGTGACCGGCGCGTCGGCCGGACCGTCGAGTTCGACGTTGAGGACCGCGCCGTCGGCTGCCGGTACGGATCGCCGTATGGACATCAGAGGAGATGCGCCTTCCGCCAGAGAGCTTCCGTAGGCCCACCGATGATGCCTTGCTCGCGCAGGAACGGCACCAGTTTGCGGGCCGACCAGCGCAGCATCGCCTGATGGTGTGGGTTCTGCAGTGCGACTTCGTGCCCGGTGCGCGGGTCGATTCCCACGGACAGGTAGACGTCGCGGTGGATCAGGTTGCGGGCGACGACGAACGCAACCCGGGCGGAGAGGTAGCGGGCGAGAGCGCGCTGCGGGGCGTTCGCGTGCGGCATGATCCGCATGAGCTCCTCGCGGGCGTAGCGGACGTGCCGCGCCTCCTCCGTCACGTGGATCTTGTTGACCATCCGGGTCAGCGGCTGCACCGTGTCGTCGCGCATGGCCTCGCGTTGCAGCTGGTCGAGGATCTCCTCGACGAACAGCGTGCCGGCGAACATCGCGGGCCCGGTGGCGACCGTCTTGAACAGCCTGCCGAGCTCGTGGGTGAGGCGGCGGGGCGCGTAGTCGGGCACGCCGTAGCGCTCGGCCATCTTCGCGAACATCACGGAGTGCCTGCACTCGTCGGCGATCTCGACGAGCGCGTACTGGATGTGCCGACGGCGCGGGTCGCGGTCGTAGGAGTACCGCAGCAGCATCTGCATGAGGATCATCTCGAACCAGATGCCGATGCGGGCGATGCTGCACAGCTCGTGCACCGAGAGGGTGCGCCGCTGCTCCTCGCTGAGGCCTTCCCACAGCTCGGTGCCGTAGAGCGACACCCGGTGCGGCGGGATGCCCCACGCTCCGTCGACGAGCGGAGCGTCCCAGTCGATGTCGATGCCCGGCTCGTAGGAGTGGTCCAGCGACGAGCGGAGCAACCGTTCGGCGGTGGCCTCCCGGTCGCTACGGGCTTTCACGTTCACGACGCGCTCCTCTCGGTGGCAGGGGCGGTGGTGTCGGGGCTGGTGGCGGGGACGGTCATGCGGCCGGTCAGCCTGCGCACGAGACCCGCGGCGACCGGCGAGCCGTCGAAGTGGCCCGCGGCGGCGCGCCTGCGGATGCGCCGTGCGACGACGGACCCGAGGGGGCCCGGTAGGTGCCGCCCGACCCACAGCTCGATGGCCCCACCGGGGGTGCACGCGGTCTCCCGGCGCGGCCTGGCCGCGGTGAGCGCCCGCAGCACGGTGGCCACGACGTCCTCGACCTCTTCGCGGCGCACCTGACCCTCCAGCGCCAGGCCGACCTGCCTGCCCGCGTCGTGGATCGGGGTGCGGACGTAGCCGGGACAGACGGTGGTGACGTGCAGGTCGCTGCCGTACTCGAGCCGCAGCGCGTCGGCGTAGGCCGTCATCCCCCGCTTGGCCACGCTGTAGGCGGACACGAACGGCAGCGTCAGGTAGGCCAGCTCACTGGCGACGAAGACCACCCGGCCCTTGCGGCCGCCACGTGTGGCGCGCCCGTCGAGCAGGGCGGGCAGCGCGGCCGCGGTGACCCGCCAGGCGCCGAGCAGGTTGACGTCGATCACCCGGAGGGCGTCGGGGGCGAGGGCCCCGCCCGCGTCGTTCGGGGTGCCGATGCCGGCGAAGTGCACCACGGCGTCGAGGCCGCCGAGTCGTTGCACGGCCTCCGCGACGGCCCGCGAGACAGCGGAGTCGTCGGTGATGTCGCAGGCGATGGTGTGCTCGTCGCCGATCACGTCGAGCCCGATGACCTGCACGCCCCGCTCGCGCAGGCGAGCGACCACCGGGGAGGCCAGGCCCCCCGCGGCACCGGTGACGATCACCCGGTCGCCTGCGCCGATGCCCTGCCCAGCGCTCGCTGACGTCCCGGTAGCGGCCATCGTGCCCCCCTCGGCGGTTGCTGTTACCGACGGTAACTGTTACCACTGGTACGGTGCCTCGCAACGAGCCCGCTGTCAAGCGCGCACCCCGGCCGGACCGGCAGTTGCGCCGCGCCGAACGACGTGCGGAGATGGTCGCGGCAGCGATCGACGCCGTCCGCACGCTCGGGCCCGGCGTCTCCGTCGCCGAGATCGCCGCACAGGCGGGAATCACGAAACCCGTGCTCTACCGGCACTTCACCGATCGCGCCGACCTGCAGCGCGCCGTCGGACAGGAGGCGGCCGCGCACCTGATGGCGCGGATGGCCCCGGAGCTGGACCCGGACCGCGAGCCCGTCGAGCTGATCCGCGGGGTCGTCGACGCGTTCCTCGCCGGCATCGAGGACGAGCCCGAGCTCTGGCGGTTCGTCGTCCATCACCCGATCGAACGGGCGCCGGGTGCCGAGGTCGTCGACGACGCACGTGAGCAGATCGCGCGGATGCTGACCGCAATCCTCGGGGAGCGGCTGCGCGGCCTCGGCCTGGATTCCGGCGGCGCGGAGGCGTGGGCGCAGGGCCTCGTGGGGATGGTGCAGAGCGCAGGTGACTGGTGGCTCGATCGGCGCACGATGAGCCGGCGTGCCCTCACCGACTACCTGACCACCCTGATCTGGGGTGGGGTGTCCGGCGTGCTCGGCGCGGCGTCCGACGCGCCGTCGCCACTCCGGCTGATCCCGCGGGTGGACGACGAACGCGATCACGGGGGACGCCGTGGCTGACGACCACGACGAGGGCTACCGCGGGCCCGCGATACTCAGCGTCGACGGGCGTGACCTGCCGGTGCAGGTGGTGCTCGACGCTCGGCACGAGCCGCAGGACGGCCGCCTGCACTGGTTCGGAAGGGCCGTGCTCGACGCCGCGGCCGACCCTGAGCTGCACAGCGCACTCACCACGGCGACGAGCCGCATCGAACTGCGTGTCGGGGACGAGCGCCGGGCCGCCGCCAGGATCGGCGACGTCGATCCGTGGGGTCGTTACCGGGTGACGGGGCTGGGGACGCCCCCGTTTCCGCTCGACGAGTCGCCCCTCGACGAGGACTGACTCGGCCGCGAGCCCGAGGTGGAGCGCGCGGCCGGTCGCGGCGGCTCAGCCGATCGCGAAGCCCACGCGCCCAGCGGTGGCGGGCGCGATCTCGACGTAGGCGATCTGCGAGGAGCGCACCAGGTAACGGCGGCCCTTGTCGTCGACGAGCCGCAGGAGCCCGTCGTCACTCTTCAGCGCGTCGTCGACCAGAGCCTGGACCTCGTCCGGCGTCTGGTCGCTGGACACCACGAGCTCGCGCGCGCTCTCCGCGATGCCGATCTTGACCTCCACCGGTTGACCTCCTGGTCACGTTGTCGAACTGGCCTGGCCAAGGCTAGTGCAGCAATCAGGCACGAGCCGCCACGGGCGCTCCGCCCTCGGCGAACGAGGGCGGAGAACGCTAGTTCAGCCCGAGCTTGGCCATCCGCTTGCCGTGGTTGAACTGCAGCCGCCGCAGCAGGGCGGCGAGGCCGGAGAGATCACCGGAGCCGGTGACGATGAATTCGGCGAGCTCGTCGCGTTCGGCAACGATGCTCTGCGCCTGCGTGACGGCCTCACCGAGCAACCGCCTGCCCCAGAGGGCGAGCCGGTCGTGCACCTGCCTGCTGCTCGCGCACGCCGCCCTGACCTCGCGCTCGGCGAACGCGCTGTGCCCGGTATCGGCGAGGACCTGCTGCACCAACTCCCCCGTGGGTCCGGGGAGCCAACCGCCGATCTCGCGGTAGAAGTCGGCCGCGAGCCCGTCGCCGAGGTAAGCCTTGACCAGCGACTCGAGCCACGTTCGGGGTGCGGTGGACGCGTGGTAGGCGTCCCACTGCGCCACGAAGGGGCGCATGGCGTCGTCGATCGGTACGTCGAGCCCGCGTAGATGCTCCTCGAGCATCCGGAAGTGTCCGATCTCCGCGGCCGCCATGGCCGACAGCGCAGCCCGCCCACTGAGCGTCGGCGCGGTGCGGGCGTCCTCGGCCAACCGGTCGAACGCGGAGAGCTCGCCGTAGGCCAGCACGCCGAGCAGGTCGATCGTCGCCTGCCCCGCTCCGGCGGGTTCCGTCGCCCGCGCAGTCACCATGCGCTGAGCCTAGAGGTCAAGCGACTCCATCGGGCGGTGTACGTCACCGTTACCGGTCGGCGCGCCGGACTGCCCCCCGCGACGGGCACCCGGTAAGATGTCAGCAGCGCAGCGCCCAGATGGGTGCGCGTCTAGCCGCGGCCCACCGACCGCAGCTCCCATTTCACGGGGAGCAGCAGCGGAGCCGCAACGACCTGGTGCGTGCAGCGCCTCGTCGGTTCTCCCGTCAGTGCGCGCTGTGACCCGCACGGAACAGCGCTGCCGACGGTCGATGAGCCGGCCCCGGCTTCTGTGCGCGGAGAGAGGCGATCATCCTGACCGTTCAGAACGACACATCCGGCGAGTCCCCCGAGAACTCCGCAGAAATCTCCACAGAAGCCGCCGCCGTCGACGAGGTCGTCGACGCGCACCCGCTCCGGGCCGGCGCGCCCGTTCGACCCGACTCCCCCACGTTCGCCGAGCTCGGGGTGCGCCCGGAGATCGTGCGAGCGCTGGCCGAGGCCGGCATCGAGCGCACGTTCGCCATCCAGGAGCTCACGCTCCCGCTCGCACTGGCTGGCGACGACATCATCGGCCAGGCCCGCACCGGCATGGGCAAGACGCTCGGATTCGGAGTTCCGCTCCTGCAGCGCCTCGTCCCGCCTGCTGAGCAGCCCGCTGCCGACGCCGACGGAGAGGCCGCCGACCGCACGAAGGACGTGCCCCAGGCGCTTGTCGTGGTGCCCACGCGCGAGCTGTGCGTGCAGGTCGCCAAGGACATCGCCGACGCGGGCAAGCACCTCGGCGTGCGCGTCACCGCGATCTACGGCGGCCGTGCCTACGAGCCGCAGCTGGCCGCCCTGCGCAAGGGCGTCGACGTCGTGGTCGGCACGCCCGGCCGCCTGCTCGACCTGGCCGAACAGCGCCACCTCGTGCTCGGACGCGTGAACGCGCTCGTGCTCGACGAGGCCGACGAGATGCTGGACCTGGGCTTCCTGCCCGACGTCGAGCGCATCATGCGGATGCTGCCCGAGAAGCGGCACACCATGCTGTTCTCCGCCACCATGCCCGGCCCGATCATCGCCCTGTCGCGGGCGTTCCTGAACCGGCCCACGCACATCCGGGCGGAGGAGGCCGATCAGGGCTCCATCCACGAGCGCACGCGGCAGCTGGTCTACCGCGCCCACGCGATGGACAAGGTCGAGCTGCTCACGCGCGTGCTCCAGGCCGACGAGCGCGGTCTCACCATGATCTTCGCGCGCACCAAGCGCACGGTGCAGCGCGTGGCCGACGACCTGGCGGAGCGCGGCTTCGCGGCCGCGGCCGTCCACGGCGACCTGGGCCAGGGCGCCCGTGAGCAGGCCCTTCGCGCGTTCCGGTCGGGCAAGGTCGACGTACTGGTGGCCACCGACGTCGCAGCGCGCGGTATCGACGTCTCCGATGTCACGCACGTGGTCAACTACCAGTGCCCGGAGGACTCCAAGACCTACGTGCACCGGATCGGCCGCACCGGCCGCGCCGGCAAGGAGGGCGTGGCGGTCACGCTGGTCGACTGGGACGAGATCCCGCGCTGGAAGCTCATCAGCGACGAGCTCGCCCTCGACATGCCGGAGCCCGTCGAGACCTACTCGACGTCCGACCACCTGTACTCCGACCTCACCATCCCGACCAGTGCCACGGGTCGGCTGCCCCGCTCCAAGCGCACCCGCGCCGGGCTGGACGCCGAGTACGTCGACACCGAGGGCGACCACCACGGCAGCCGGAAGCGCAACGACCGGTCCCGTGGCCGCGGGCGGTCCGGCCCCGCAGGCGACGGCGTGGCCGAGGCGCCGCGGCCGCGCCGCGTCCGCACCCGCAGCAGGGCCGGTGTCACGATCGGTGGCAGCGACTCCGCCGCCGAGGCCGGCACCGCCACCGAGGCGGCTGCCACCCAGCCGTCGGGCACCGGTCCGGACAACGCTGCCGGTCCGCGCAGCGAGAACGACCGCCCGCGCCGTCGCCGTCGGCGTGGGGGTGCCCGCCGTCGGGACAACGCCGACGGCGGTGAGACATCGGCAGCGGACACCGCCGCCGCCAGCTGACCGGGGCCCAGGTGCCTCTCCAGCCCAGGGAGCGGCTGCGGTCACCGCAGCCGCAACGGGTGCGCCTGCCGCCCGAGCGGCGTCGCCGTGGCGACGTCGTGGCGGCGGCGGTGCTGGCCCTGCTGCTCGTCGTCGCCGGGGTCGTCGTGTGGCGCACCAGCGGCGTCGAGGGCACCACCGACGTGCCGGCCGCCACCCCGATCGCGCCTCCGCCACCGGCGATCGGCGTGCCGGCCGGCTTCACGGAGGCGTGGAGGGCGCCCAGCGGCGCCACCGACCATCCCGTCGTTGCCGGTCCGGCCGTGATCACGGCTGACGGCTCCGAGGTCGTCGGCCGCACGGCGACCACGGGGGCCGAGAGCTGGAGCTACACCCGCAGCCGCCGGCTCTGCACGGTCGGCTCCGGCTTCCCCGAGGGCAGGACGGGACGGGTCCTCGCGCTCTACGACAGCAACACAGGCTGGTGCAGCGAGCTCACCGCCCTGAGCCCGGAGACCGGCACGCGCATCGGCGCGAGCAACCCCGACCTGAAGCAGGGCACCAGGCTCCTGGCCGACCGCACGTACGTGCTCGGCACGGGGACTGACTACCTGGAGGTCTGGCGCAGCGACCTCGTACGCACCCTGGAGTACGGCCACGTCGTCACGCCCGCGCAGCCGGCCCGGCAGCCGCGGCCGGACTGCACCTACGGCTCGGCCGCGGTCGCCTTCGGCCGCATCGGCGTCATCGAGCGCTGCCCGGGGGAATCGACCGATCGGCTCACCGTGCTCACCGCCGATGGTCAGGACGGCGCGGAGACCCCGCAGGTGCAGTACTCCATGCCGCTTCCCACCGCCGGAGCGACGCTGGTGGCGCTGTCGGAAGGCCGAGCGGCGGTCGCTCTGCCGGGCCCTCCGCGCCTGCTCCTGCTCGACGCCGCCGGAGTGCAGGTCGGCCTGATCCCCCTCGCCGTCCCGGACGCCGACCTCACGGCCGACGCCACCGCCCCGACCGCGACGATCGGCACCACCCAGGGCACCACCAACGGCACGGACGGGCAGGACGACCGCGTCTACTGGTGGACCGGTTCCCGCACGATCGCTCTGAACGGCAGCGACCTGACCCCGTTGTGGACGGTCGACGGCACGCTCGGGCCCGCTCAGCCCTACGGAGGCGGCCTCCTCGTGCCGTCCCCGGCCGGGCTCCTGGTGCTCGACGCCGGAACTGGCGCCGTGCTGCGCACGATCCCTGTCAGCCGCGACGATCGAGCGGCACCCGTCCGGCTCTCCACCGCAGGCGAGATGCTGATCGAGCAACGCGGCACCGAGGTCGTCGCCCTGCGCCCCACCGGGTGACCTGCGCCGACAACGAGCGACGAGGTCAGACGAGCCACTCGACGCTCAGCAACACCGCGGCGATCACGATCACCGCGCAGGCGGCGAGCGCACCTCCCACGTCCCGGTGACGGTCCGCATACCGCTGGGCGAGCACGGCGGCGACGGCCGCGACGGAGTGCCATACGAGCGTCTGTGCGCCGGGCCCCGACGACCCGGCCTGATCCGCGACGTACCAGGCGACTCCGAGTGCCACCGCCAGGACGACCAGCCCGCCCGCGAGCAGGCCGGACAGCCCGCGCAGCAGCTGCCCGGCGCGGGTGTTCACGGCGCGAGGAGAGCCCACGGCTCCGGCTCCGTCGCGGCGGCCCGGCCCTCGGAACAGTTGCGTCGCATGTCGCACGTGCCACATCGGGGCGCCGGGCGGGGCGGGAAGAGCGCCTCGGCATCGCCACCGGCGGCGAGCTCATCAGTGGCGGCGGCGAGCTCCCCCGCCGTCTCCTCGGCCTGTCGGACGTGCTCGCCGAGCGAAGCGGGGTCGTGCCGCCAGGTCAGCACTTGCCCACTGGGCAGATGGTGCAGTTCCACCTGCGTGCACGGGCTGCGCAAGGTGCGCTCGGTGGCGACGGCGTAGAGCGCGAGCGCCTGCGAGGACCTGGCCTCCTCGTCGGTGGGGGTGCGCCGCCCCGTCTTGTAGTCGACGACCACCAACTCCGCTCCGCGACGGTCGATGCGGTCGACCCGCCCCTCGGCAACGATCCGATCGGTCGCGACCGACACCCACTGCTCCAGCCCGACCGGGGCACCGTCCGGGTCGGATCCGTGCTGGGCGGCGTAGTCGGCGACCCAGTCCTTGGCGCGGCTGCGGTACTCCGCGGCTTGGGCGGCGTCGCGGAAACCCTCGCTCGTCCAGTGGCGGCTGACGAGCGCCGCCGCCACCCGCGGCGTGCGCTCCGCCGCAGGCAGCGCGAACAGCGCCCGCAACGCCAGGTGCACGACGGCACCGAGCGTGTTGTTCGCCCACGCGCCGCCCCGGGGCGGGGACGGGCGGTCGAGATAGGTCATCCGGTACCGGCGGGGGCAGTCGCGCCAGGTGGCAAGGCGCGACGGCGTCACCCGCACGAGCCGGGTGGCCGCGAAGTCGAACCCGAGCTGCACACCGCCGTTCACGCCGAGCACCGTAAACCTCTCCTCGCCCGGCGCGGTCAGCCGGTGAGGATCTCGGCCCCGGCGGCCAGGGACGTCAGCGTCGCGAAGGCGTCCTCGCCGGTGGTCTCGGCGCCGATCGGGATGGTCTTGTTGGTGCCGTGGTAGTCGCTCGAGCCGGTGGGCACGAGCCCGGTGTCGGCGGCGAGGCCGCGTAGGAGGTCGCGGTCCTCGGGCGCATGGTCGGGATGATCCACCTCGACGCCGGTGAGCCCGACGGCCGACAGCTCGACGAGCACCGACGGCTCCACCACCCGTCCACGCTTGCGGGCCAGTGGGTGCGCGAACACCGTGACGCCACCCGCGGCTCGCACCATGTCGATCGCGGTGCGGATCGGGGTGTCGGCCTTGGGCGCGTAGTACGGGCTTCCGTTGTAGAGCAGCGTCGCGAACGCCTCGTTCACCGACTCCACCACGCCGGCCGTGACGAGTGCGCGCGCCAGGTGCGGCCGTCCGGCGCTGGCACCGGTGGGCAGCAGCGCGAACACCGTCTCGACGTCGACCGGGTAGCCGTCGGCGGCCATCTTCTCGATCATCTTGTGGAGCCGCTCGACGCGCTCCGCCCGCAGACGGGTCTGCTCGGCGACGATCGCGGGGTGCTCCGGGTCGAAGAGGTAGCCGAGGAGGTGCACCGACACGTCACGGTCGCCCCGGCCGGTTGGGCTGATGCACGAGAATTCCGCGCCGCGTACCAGCGTCAACCCCTTGGGTAGGGCGCCTGCCGCCTCCGCCCAGCCCCCGGTGGTGTCGTGGTCGGTGATCGCTATGACGTCGACACCCCCGGCCGCCGCGGCCGTGACGAGCCCAGCAGGGCTGTCCGTGCCGTCGGAGGCCGTCGAGTGGGTGTGCAGGTCGATGCGAAGGCTGGCCACGCCCGAGGCTAACCCGCTGGCTACCGCCGCCAGCCCCGCGGTCGGGACAGCATGCCCGTGGCCCGCGTCTTGCCCTTCTCGCCGAACACCAGCTCGGAGAGCGCCTCGTAGACCTCCTCCGGGCGAGGCATGTAGTCGATGCGGTTGAGCGCCTGGATCTGACCTGCGGACTCGACGATCAGAGTGCCGTAGCCCATGATCCGGCCGCCGAGCGAGCGCTCGAAGGTGAGGTCGGTGACCTTGCCGAGCGGCATCATGCCGACGCTGTGCACGACGATGCCCTGGGCGAGCATCACGCGCTTGTCGGTGATCACGATGCGCTCGATCCACCACAGGATGGTGAGCACCGTGAACCGCAGCACCGCCACGAGTGCCAGGTAGAACGTCAGGTTGTCGATGAGCACGCTGTCGGGCAGGAAGCGCTCCAGCACCACCATCGCGACGAGGAACAGTGCGGTCTGGGTGACGGGCTTCCACATGAAGGCCCAGTGCTGCCGCACACGGATGACCCGACGTTCGGTCGGGAGCAGGTACTCGTCGATCTCACGGGGGGCCAGCATCGGACTACTGGACGAGCTGGTTGAAGAAGCGGATGACGGACTCGGCTCCGTTACGGAGGGTGGTGCCGATGCTCTCTAGCGAACCGGCAGCGCTATCCGGCTGGGTGAAGATATAGAAGACGACCAACGCGATCACCAGGAACCCGACGATCTTCTTGAGGTTCACCACACCCACCGTTCTGGCGTAGAAGGACCGGTTGCCACTGATTTGTACCGCACCCGCGTGTCCCAGGGTATCCGGCACGCGGGGCCGTATGGTCGATGGCGATGACCCGAGAAGGTGAACAAATCCCCTGTGTGGGGGGCTTGACTTTTGACGCCGATGGCAGGCTGCTGCTGATCCAGCGGCGTAACGAGCCAGGTCGAGGGCTCTGGTCCCTCCCTGGTGGCCGGGTCGAGCCCGGAGAGGATGACGCCACCGCGCTCGTGCGTGAGATGGCCGAGGAGACCGGGCTCGTGGTGTGTCCAGGAACACTCGTCGGCCGGGTGCAGCGAGGGCCCTACTCCATCGCCGACTACATCTGCACCGTGGTCGGTGGCGAGCTGCGGGCCGGAGACGACGCGCTCGACGCCCGGTGGTGCGACGCCACGACGTTCGCCGAACTGCCGCTCGCCGAGCTCCTCAGGGAGACACTGGCCGAATGGGGAGTTCTGCCCCGCTGACTTTTCTGCCGGCTCTCAGGCCTGCGGCTCCGGTCGTCCAGGCTGCTCCCCGCCGCGCGCCTCGCCGTAGGAGCGCTTCGGCACCATCACCTTGCGCCGGAACGTGCAGACGACCGTGCCGTCCTGCTTGTAACCCCTGGTCTCGACGTGGACGACGCCGCGATCGTCCTTCGACCGCGACTCCGTCTTGCCCAGCACCTCGGTCTCGCCGTAGATCGTGTCGCCGTGGAACGTCGGGCGGGTGTGCTTGAGCGACTCCACCTCGAGGTTGGCGATCGCCTTGCCTGAGACGTCGGGCACAGACATGCCCAGCAGCAGCGAGTAGATGTAGTTGCCGACCACGACGTTGCGCTTGAACTCCGTCGTCTCCTCGGCGTAGTTCGCGTCCAGGTGCAGCGGGTGGTGGTTCATCGTCAGCAGGCAGAAAAGGTGGTCGTCGTACTCGGTGACCGTCTTGCCCGGCCAGTGCTTGTACACGGCCCCGACCTCGAACTCCTCGTAGTACCGACCGAACTGCAACGCCGCCGCCTCCGTTGTCGATATCAGTACGGGAGTAATCTAGCCGTACGGCCAGCCGCGAGCCCCCCGTCGACCCGAAGGGTCGAGGCGCGGACGGTCACCACCACCGGCTAGCAGAGGACCAGGAGGTGAGCGCGGTGCCGACGGCACCCGGTTGTAGTAGTCGCCGCGTTCCCGACATGGCGACCTGCTGACGGTCACCCCGGTCGGGACGCACGCTCCACGCCCGCGCGTACGAGCACTGCACGCGCGTCCCGAACTTCCCGGAGGTACCTCGTGCCGCCCTTGTCCTCACTGCGGCCCGCCATCCGTGCGGCCGGCCGCCTGTCGTCCGTGAAGGGCAGCGAGTCGCTGCTGCCCAAGCTGCACGTCCCGATCTCGGCGTACGTCGTCGACTGTGCCGTCTACGTCGACGGCAAGCGCCTCCCCGGCCGCTGGACGCACGAACGTGCGCTCGACGAGGTCCGCATTCGCGACAATGCCTTCGTCTGGATCGGCCTCCACGAGCCCGACGAGGAGCAGATCACCGGCATCGCCGACGTCTTCGGCCTGCACGAGCTCGCCGTCGAGGACGCTGTGCACGCCCACCAGCGCCCGAAGCTGGAGCGCTACGACGACATGCTCTTCATGGTGCTCAAGACGGTCTGTTACACGCCGCAGCACTCACCGGAGCACGAGATCGTCGAGACGGGCGAGGTGATGGTCTTCCTCGGGCCCGACTTCGTGATCACGGTGCGCCACGGCGAGCACTCGTCCCTGAGCGACGTGCGTGCCCAGCTGGAGGCCGATCCCGAGCAGCTGGCGCTCGGGCCTGCAGCGGTGTTGCACGCGATCGCCGACCACATCGTCGATGCCTACCTCGAGGTCACGGAGGCGATCGAGACCGACATCGAGGAGCTCGAGACCGAGGTCTTCGAACCCCGATCGGCGGTCGACTCCGAGCAGATCTACGTCATGAAGCGCGAGGTGCTCGAGCTGCGGCGCGCCGTCGTGCCGCTGGGAGCGCCGGTGCGGAAGCTGACCGAGGGCTACAGCTCACTCGTGCCGCACGACGTGCGGTCCTACTTCCGTGATGTAGACGACCACATGGTCACGGTCACGGAGCGGATCGCGGGCTTCAACGAGCTGCTCACCACGCTCGTCGACGCGGCGCTGGCGAAGATCACCATGCGGCAGAACAACGACATGCGCAAGATCACCGCCTACGCCGCCATGATCTCGGTGCCCACGATGATCGCCGGCATCTACGGGATGAACTTCGAGTTCATGCCCGAGCTGCACTGGCGCTTCGGCTACCCGCTCGTGCTGCTCGTGATCGGCTTCACCTGTCTGGGGCTCTTCCGGGTGTTCCGCCGCAACGAATGGCTGTGAGACCGCCACACACCCACCACTCGACCGGGCCGGGCGATCGACCGGCGGGCTCGGCCCGCCAGTCCTAGCCTGAGGCGGTGAACGAGCACCGTTCCGTCAATCCGCTGCGCCGGCTGCACCGCCCCCCGTGGGCCGAGCAGCGGCCGACGTGGAGCGACGCGGCGCCCGGGCTCATCGCTGCCGCGCTGCAGCGGGCGCAGCGCCGTTCGCCCGGCGGGTGGTTCGTGTTCGCCGCCAGCCGTGAGATCCGTCCGGGGCGCGCGTTCGGCCGGTTCGTCGCCGGTCGCGAGCTCGTGGCGTGGCGCGACGACACGGGAGCACTGCACGTCGGACCGGGAGCCTGCCCGCACCTGGGGGCCCCACTGTGCGACGCCCCCGTCCACGAGGGGCGGCTCGTCTGCCGCTGGCACGGCCTTGCACTGGGCCCGTCCGGGCGGCCCGGCTGGCGACCCGCACCGGCCCACGACGACGGCGTCCTCGCCTGGGTGCGCCTGGACGACACTCTCGGCCCTGACGATCGCCCGTCGGACGCCCCTGTGCTCGGCCCCCGTCCCGCTGACCAGGGGCTCGCCGCCGTCGCCACCGTGATCGGCCGGTGCGAGCCGGAGGACGTCATCGCCAACCGGCTCGACCCGTGGCACGGGGCGTGGCTCCACCCGTACTCCTTCACGGCGCTGCGCGTACTCAGCGCGCCGCCGCTCGACGCTCCGCCTGCCGAGGACCGTTTCCTCGTCGAAGTGACGTTCACGGTGGGCAAGCGCCTCGGTGTTCCGGTGCGCGCGGAGTTCAGCTGCCCCGACGCGCGGACGATCACGATGGAGATCGTCGACGGCGAGGGCGCCGGTAGCGTCGTCGAGACGCACGCGACGCCGTTGCGGCCGGACGCCGACGGGCTCCCCCGTACCGCCGTGATCGAGGCCGTGGTCGCCCACTCCGACCGTCCCGGGTTCGGCCACGCACGCCACGTCGTCGGTGCGCTGCGCCCGCTCATCGCCGTGGCCGCCCGCCGGCTCTGGCGCGACGACATCGCGTATGCCGAACGCCGCTACACGCTGCGGGCGCGCGGCTGAATTCGCTACTCGGACCCGCGCGAGGCGGCGCGAAGCGCCTTCCGGAGGATCTTGCCCGCTGCGGACCTCGGGATGAGGTCGACGAACTCGACCGCGCGCACCTTCTTGTAGGGCGCCACACGGTCGGCGACGAAGTTCATCACGTCCTCGGCGAACTTCTCCGGTGGGAGCTGCTCCGCGCACTCCCGGCGGACGACGAACGCCTTGGGCCGCTCCTCGCCGTCCGGGCCGGGCAGGCCGACCACCGCCGCGTCCGCGATCCCCTCGTGCCTGAGCAGGAGGGCCTCCAGCTCGGCGGGCGCGACCTGGTAGCCCTTGTACTTGATGAGCTCCTTGACCCGGTCGACCACGTGGAAGACGCCGTCCTCGGAGACCGTCACCACATCCCCCGTGTGCAGGTACCCGTCCGCATCCACCGTGGCCGCCGTGGCCTCGGGATTGTTCCGGTAGCCGCGCATGATGTTCGGGCCACGGCAGATCAGCTCACCCGGCTCACCCCCCGCGACGTCCGTGCCCGTCATCAGGTCGACGACCCTGGCCTCGACGTTCGGCATCACCACGCCGATGCTCCCGCGGTCGATGTCGGGCCGGTCTCTGGGAATGCCGTGGGTGCAAGGACTGGACTCGGTCATGCCGTAGGCCTGCAGGACAGTGACGCCCAGCCGGTCGGCGACCGCCTTGGCGAGGTCCCGGTCGAGCGGTGCGGCGGCCGACACGACGATGTCGAGGCTGCTCAGGTCGTAGGAGTCGACGAGCGGGCTGCGCGCGAGCGCGAGCATGATCGGCGGAACCACGTGAATGTGGTTGATGCGGTGCTCGGCGATCGCCTGGAGGAACGCCGCCAGCTCGAACCGCGGCAGGGTGACGACGAGAGCACGGTACTGCAGCCCCTGGTTCATGACCGCGGTGATCCCGTAGCTGTGGGACATCGGCACCACGGCGATCAGACGCGAGTGGGGCCTGACCCGGCCGATCGGATCGTTCTGCAGCAGGTTCACGGCGAGGTTCCGATGGGTGAGTTGCACACCCTTCGGCAGCCCCGTCGTGCCCGAGGAGTAGGGCAGGGCGGCGAGGTCGTCCGGCGCGACCGCCGCGGCGGCCCGGCTGGTGTCGGCACCGCCGACCATCTCGTCGAGCGACGTCTCCGGCACCGCTCCGCGACGCCCGGTCGGCTCACCGAGCACGACGATCTCGCTCACCCGCACGCCGTCGTGCGCCACGGCCGCCCGCGCCCGGTCCAGGTGCCCGGGTGTGGTGAACAGGATGCGTGCCGCCGAGTCGCGCAGTTGGTGGGCGAGCTCGTCGGGCGTGTAGAGCGCGTTGGCCGGGGACGCCACCGCACCCGCCCCGAGCACCCCGTGGAAGGCCGCCGGGTAGTCGGGTGTGTTCGGGGCGAAGATCGCAGCGACGTCGCCGCGTCCCAATCCCCGTTCACCGAGGGCGGATGCCACACCCGAGACGGTGCGGGTGAGCTCCCCGAAGGTGTATCCCCGCCCGGTGTCGGCAGCTAGCACGGCCGGGCGGTCGGCGTCGGCGGGGTCGAGATGACCGAACAGGAACTCCGGGAGTGCGACGTCCGGGATGTCCACATCGGGATACGGGCTGCGGAAGATCACTGCTGCTTCCTCCTGGGGTCGAGCCGGTTCGGGGTCCTGGCCTCGCCTGCGACGTCATCCCGGACATAGGAGGACCCGGCGGGAGATCGGCCTCGGCCGTCGCTGATGGCGACGCCGGCTTCCCGTACAGACGAATCCGGCAGCCACAGGTTCGGTGCCGGTTCGGAGGGGGCTGTCCGACCGGGACCCCGTAGGCTCCGACCCCCTCCGGACAGCCCCCTCTCGCACTGAGAGTCCTGTAGATAGACCCAGTCGTCAATACCCCGCGGGCAACACAAAGTGCAGGTCAGAGCGGCGCCAACTCCCCTTGACCGTCCCGAAGTGCGACCTCAAACCCCTCGCGACGAGGCGACGCCGCTCGCCTCACGCGCCGCCGGGCTGCGGCTCCGCTCGGTCCCGGCTCCCTACGCCTGCCAGCACGACCGCGGCCCCGAGGAGCAGCGCCCCCGCGATACCGACACCACCCAGCCGGTCACCGAGAAGTACCGCGGCCAGAACCGCGGCAGTCAGCGGTTCCAGCAGTGCCATCAAGGCGCCGAGTGCAGCCGGCGCGGTGCGCAGCCCGCGGAAATAGCACGTGTAGGCGACCGCGGTGGGGACGAGGCAGAGCGCGACGAGGAGGCCGATCGACCGGGCGTCGGGCACGAACGACAGGCCTGACGTGGCGAGGGTGACCGGGACGAGCAACGCACCACCGATGGTGAACGCGAGACCGGCGGTGGCCGCGTCGTCCAGGTCCGGAACCGGCCGCTCCGCGATGAGCGTCATCGCGCTGAAGCCGGCCGCGGCGAGCACCGCGAAAGCCACGGCGATCAGCACGTGGCCGGCGGGCGTCGTGCCGTGGCCGGCGGGCAGCCCGACGAGCATGGCCAGACCCAGCATCGCCAGGACGACCCCCGCCACCTGACGCCGCCCCGCCGAGCGGCGGCGGGCCAGCAGCACCAGCACCGGCGACGAGCCGATCGTCACGAGCGTGGCGAGACTGACCGAGGTCAGGCTGACGGCCGTGAAGTAGGCGGCCTGGAAGAGGGCCGCGAGTACAGCCGTGACGGCGATGCGTCGCCATGCGGCGCGGCTGCGGGGCAGCGGGCGCCCGGTGACCCGGAGGTATCCGACGATGAGCAGCCCCCCGATGCCGAGCCGGTAGGTCGCCACCGCGGACGACGAGAGGCCTGCGGTGTCGGCCAGCATGCGACCGAGCAACCCGCCGGTGCCCCAGAGGACCCCTGAGAGAACGAGAAAGGACACCCCGGACACCGGGGTGGTGCGAACGATGGGCATGGCTGTGCTGCGCTCCTGCGACAGAGGAAGGAAGGGGTCGCGGAAGCGGGGCCGATCCAGGCGCGCTACCGGCGCGAGGCGCCGGCGGCCGGACGACCGTGGAACGCACGTCGCCCCGGTGGGGCGAGTGCGGAGGCGGCCCCGCTAGGAGCGGGGCGGCGGGGTGATCGGGAACATGCGATGCACGGCGCCACGCTAGCGGTGCCGAGCCGCACCAGCACGCCGATATCGGCCTCAGGTGTCCGTCGCGGGCGTCGTCACCTCGATGCCGTCGGGCGGCGTCGCGGCGTCCGGATCGATCGGTGGGGCCGCAGGGACAGCGGGATCGTCGATCGCCGTGTCGTCGACGGCGGGCCGCCGTCCGAGGAACGTGTACACGATGTGCTGCTGCCAGCCCGGCACGGTCTGCACCCGCAGGTCCTCGAAACCGGCCGCGGCCAGCCGCTGGGAGAGCGCCGGCACGCTGTCGAACTGCATGACGCTGCGCCACAGGTAGCGGTACAGGTCGGCGGATCCCGCGCGGATCTTCCCCATCGGGATGATCACGCCCCAGCACACCGCGGTCCAGACCGCACGGCTGCGCAGCGAGTCACGCACCGAGTACTCGTGCACGGCGATCGGCGCGCCCGGCCGCAGCAGGCGGTAGAACTGGCGTAATGCGGCGTCACGGTGCACGAGGTTGCGCACCAGGTAGGCCGCCAGGATGCCGTCGTAAGGACCGATGATCCCGGTCATCGCCAGGTTCTCGACGTTGCCGTGCACGAACTCCACATTGGACGGCCAGGTCTTCGCGCGGGCCTGCGCGAGCATCTCGGCCGACGCATCCACAGCGGTGATCTGGGCCTCCGGTGCCCCATCGAGAAGCGCCGCCGTGGATGCGCCGGTGCCGCAGCCCAGGTCGAGCAGTCGCAGCCCGGCCCCTTGATTGGGAATTCCCATCCGTCTCACCGACATCCGCAGGTGCTCGTGGTACCCGCGGTTGGCGGCGACGAGCTTGTCGTAGGACCGGGCATGGGCGTCGAACGAGCGCGGTACACCTCCGCGCTCTACAGGACTCGGCTTCGACGAGGAGGACACACTCAGCATCTTCGTGCATACGGCCCCACCGTGGCCACGACCCGTACGCTGCCAGCGTGGCCCGCGCTCCGGCGACGGTGTCGAGGCGGGGCAGCAGCGACCCCCGCGTGAGGAGGCGTGAATGCCCGCCACCGGCTTCCCGACCGCCGACGCCGAGAACGACTTCCTGCGGGTCCGCCGGAGGCAGGTGCTCTCCCGGCTTGCGGCATGGCTGCGGCGCGAGCCGGACGACGTCAACGAGGTCCTGCCCTTCGACGAGGTCGTGGCGGCGTTGGGCCGCACCGGCGAACGCCGACTCGGTCTGCAGGTCGTGCCCGTGGACGCGATCGTCGGCAGCGTCGACAGGACGCGTGACTTCGATCGCTTGTTCCGGCCACGCTCGCAGCGCACCCGGGAGCGATGGGAGCGGCTGGCACGGGCGCAGCGGCGCGGCGAGGCGATCCCGCCGATCTACGCCTACAAGGTGGGCGAGTTGTACTTCGTGCGCGACGGCCACCACCGCGTCTCGGTGGCGCACGCGCTGGGACTGCGGTCGATCGACGCGTTCGTCACGGAGGTGACCACCACGATCGACGCGACCGGGATCTCGCGGCGCGGTGATCTGATCACAAAGGACCTCCGCCGTGTCTTCCTCGATCGGGTTCCCCTGCCCGGCGCAGCGCTCTGCACGATCCTCGTCACGGACGCGTGGTCGTACGCCGAGCTCAGCGAGACCGTCGAGGCGTGGGGCTTCCGGCTGATGCAGCAGGAGGCCCGCTACCTCGACCGCGAGACCGTGGCCCGCCGCTGGTACGCCGAGGAGTACCGCCCGGTCGTGCGGATGCTCGAGCAGGCCGACCTCGTCGGCGACCGCACGGAGACGGAGGCGTACCTGCACCTGGCGTGCCAGCGCTACCGCCTGACGCGCACGCACCGCTGGGACGACGACGTGGTCGACCGGCTGCGGGCCGACCCGGGCAGATGACCGGGCCGGCCGCTCCGCCGTGTGTCGGCCTCAGCTCCCGGCGTCGGAGGCGACCGTGCTCTCGGCAACGGCCGGGCTCGCCGCCGGCTGCGCCGTGCCGGTGCCCGAGGTCAGGTTCTTCCCGCTGGACGGGTCGAAGACCTGGATCTTGGCCGTGTCCACCCACACCTCGGCCCGCTCGCCCTCACGGACGCCGGACGTTGCCGCCAGGCGCGTGACCAGCGTGCCGGTGTCGCCGCCGGGCACGTCGGCGGTGCCGGCGTCGGCCGCGAGGTCGGCGAGGTCGTCGGACATCGCCTGCTCGCCCTCGATGCTGAAGTAGGCGAACTTGTCCGAGCCCATGGACTCCAGCACGTCGACCTGGGCGGTGAAGACCGACCCGCGGGCGCGCTGGTGGTCCTCGACCAGCGACGCGTCCTCGAAGTGCTCGGGCCGGATGCCGACGATCACCTCGCGTGCCGAGCCGGCGTCCTCGAGGGTGCGGCGCAACTCGTCGCTGAGGACGAAGTCGCCCAGCGCGGTGCGGAACGACCCCTCCTCCAGCTTCGCGGGCAGGAAGTTCATGGCAGGCGAGCCGATGAAGCCCGCAACGAACAGGTTGGCCGGCGTGTCGTAGAGCGTCTGCGGCGACCCGACCTGCTGCACGATCCCACCGCGCATCACGACGATGCGGTCGCCGAGCGTCATGGCCTCGGTCTGGTCGTGCGTGACGTACACGGTGGTGGTCTCCAGCCGCTGCTGGAGCTTGGAGACCATCGTGCGCATCTGCACGCGCAGCTTGGCGTCGAGATTGGACAGTGGCTCGTCCATGAGGAACGCCTTGGGGTTGCGCACGATGGCGCGACCCATCGCCACGCGCTGGCGCTGACCGCCGGACATGTTGGCGGGCTTGCGGTCGAGGTGCTGGGTGAGGTCGAGGATCTTCGCGGCCTCCTCGACCTTGCGGTTGATCTCGGCCTTGTCCACCTTGGCGATCTTGAGCGGGAAGCCCATGTTCTCGCGCACGGTCATGTGCGGGTAGAGCGCGTAGGACTGGAAGACCATCGCGATGTCACGGTCCTTGGGCGCACGCTCGTTCATGCGCTCGCCGCCGATCCGCACCTCGCCCTCGCTGATGTCCTCGAGCCCGGCGATCATGTTGAGCGCCGTGGACTTCCCGCAGCCGGACGGACCCACCAGGATGATGAACTCGCCGTCGGCGATCTCGATGTTGATGTCGTCCGCGGCGACGGTGCCGTCGGGATAGCGCTTGGTGATGTGGTCCAGAACGATGTCAGCCACGAGATCTCAGCCCTTCACTGCGCCGGAGGTCAGGCCGGCGACGATGCGCCGCTGGAACAACAGGACGAAGATGATGATCGGAATGGTGAGCAGCACCGCCGCAGCCGCGATCGAGCCCGTCGGCTCCGCGAACTGCGAGGCACCGGTGAAGTTCGCGATCGCCACGGTGGCGGTCTGGGACCGCAGCGTCGAGGTCAGCGAGATCGCGAAGAGGAAGTCGTTCCAGCAGAAGATGAACACCAGGATCGCCGTGGTGAACACGCCCGGCGCGGCCAGCGGGACGATCACCGAGCGGAACGCCTGAAGCGGTGTGGCACCGTCCATCTTGGCGGCCTTCTCGAGCTCCCACGGGATCTCACGGAAGAACGCCGAGAGCGTGTAGATCGCGAGCGGCAGCGCGAACGTGATGTAGGGCAGGATCAGTCCGGGCCAGGTGTCGAAGAGCCCCACCGCACGCTCGATGTCGAACAGCGGTGAGACCAGCGAGATCTGCGGGAACATCGCGATCAGCAGCGACACTCCGACCAGCACCTTCTTGCCGGGGAAGTCGAGCCGGGCGATGGCATAGGCCGCCATCGTGCCGATCACCACGGCGAGCACCGTGGCGATGATCGAGATGCCGATCGAGTTCACCAGCGCCCTGGTGAAGATGTCGAGCGAGAAGATCTGCGCGTAGTTGTCCAGCGTCCAGCTGCGCGGGATGAAGTTGCCGTCGGTGATCGTGTCGGTGGTCTTGAACGAGAGGCTCAGGATCCACAGCACCGGGATCAGCGCGTACAGCACGACCACGAAACCCGCGATCCCCCACCAGACCCTCGCGCGCGGATCGCCCGTCGTCGTGGTGGCCATCTCTATCGCCTCCCGCTGGGCTCGGAGCCCGGCGCCGCGGCGCCGAAGAGCTTGATGAACAAAAGGGCGATCAGAGCGACACAGATGAAGATCAGCACACTGATCGCCGATCCGATGCCGAGGTTGAAGGCCTTGAACAGGTTGTCGTAGCCGAGCATCGACACCGATCCGGTGCCGTTCGAGCCCTGGGTGAGGATGTAGATGTTGTCGAACACCCGGAACGCGTCGAGGGTGCGGAAGAGCAAGGCCACGAGGATCGCCGGCTTCATCATCGGCAGGATGATCTGCGTCAGCCGCTGCCACGGACCTGCGCCGTCCACCTGCGCGGCCTTGAGCAGGTCGTCGGGCACGAGCGCCAGGCCTGCGAGCAGCAACAGAGCCATGAACGGGGTGGTCTTCCAGACCTCGGCGAGGATGACGATCGCCAGCGCCGACCCGAACTCGGTGAGCGGCGCGCTGCCGCCCGGCAACAGGGCCGCCAGGTAGCCCTTGTCCGGTGTCCAGGCGAACTGCCAGCTGAATGCGGCCACCACCGTGACGATCCCGTACGGGATGAGGACGACCGTGCGCACGAGGCCACGGGCCACGAGCGTGCGGTGCATGATCAGCGCGAGCGCGAGCCCCAGCACGAACTCGATCGCCACCGAGACCACCGTGATCAGCATGGTGACGCCGAACGCCTGCCACCAGTAGCCCGACGTGAGCACGGTGACGTAGTTGGAGAGCCCCACGAAGGCCTGCTCGGCGGGGAACCGCAGGTCATAGCGCTGCAGCGACAGCCACAGCGCGTAGCCGATCGGGTAGGCGGCGACCAGCACGATGATGATCACCGCCGGGGCGCACAGCAGCAGCCCGAGGTTGCGCTCCGCCCGCTTGCCCTCCGACAGCTGCGCCTTGGTGGGTTTCTGCGGGCGGCGCGTCTCCTGCTCGGTGGCCGCCGCGAGAGCACCACTCTGGATGGTCATGGCACCAGCCCTTCGGAGTTGGCCGCGCCCCGGACCTGGTCGACGAGCTCAGGCACGGCGGTGGCCGGGTCGATCGCCGCGGGCGGGTTGAGCAGGTCCGAGAGCACGATCGAGATGCTCGTGTATCCCGGCGTCAGCGGGCGGACGCTCGCGTTGTCGAGCGAGTTCTTGATCGCCTCCCACGCGGGGTACTCGGCCTGGAACGCGGGGTCGGTGTAGAGGTCGGCGAGGGTGGGGGGCACACCGCCGTCCACGGCGTTGCGCAACTGGTTGTCGCGGTTGCGCAGGCACTGGATGGCCTCGAACGCCAGGTCGGGGTGCTCACCGGTGCTGCTGGCCGCGAGGTTGATGCCACCGATCGTCGGCTTGGCCGGCCGCCCGGGGACGACACTCGGGTAGGGAGCCCAGGCGAACTCGTCGACCACACGGCGGCCGGTGTCGGCGCTGGTGGGCTTGCCCTGTGCGTCGATGAAGGTGCCACCGCCCCCTCCGTCGGGTGGCGGGGTGTGGATGGAGGCGTAGACGAACGGATAGTTGACCTGGAAGGCGGCCGTGCCTGCCTCCATGGCCAGCCGTCCGTCGTTCTCCTTGTTGACCGACAGCGACGGGTCGGAGCCGGGCGCCGATGCCACGCGCTGCATGATCGACAACGCCTTCTGCGCCGCGTCGCCCTGGCCGAGCAGCACGTTGCCCGCTTCGTCGACGATCTGGCCCCCGGCGCTGGCCAGCAGCGTGTTGAACCAGACCACGAGGCCTTCGTACTGGGCGGCCTGCACCTCGATGTAGGACGGGAGGCCCTGCTGGGCGAGCCGCTCGGAAGCGGCGATCATCTCGTCCCACGTGGTGGGCGGTGTGGGCGAGAGATCCTTGCGGTACCAGAGCACCTGCGTGTTGGTGTTCAGCGGCGCGGCCCACAGTGCGCCCTGGTAGGTGGCCGTCTGCAGCGGCCCCTCGAGCGTGCCCAGGCGCACCTGCGCGGCGACGTCCTCCGGGAGCTTCTCGATCCACCCGGCCGCCGCGAACTCCGCGGTCCAGGTGACGTCGATGCCGACGATGTCGACCTCGGGGTCGCCTGCGACCAGGCGCCGGGCGAGCTGGAGTCGTTGGTCGTCAGCGCCCTTGGCAAGCCCGTTGTAGACGACGGAGTAGCGGCCTCCGGACTGGGCTGTGCAGTCCTGCGCGGCCTCGCTGTACTGCGTGGCGCCGTCGGCGGGACCGTAGAAGTTCAGAACCGGGGGGCCGGTCGTTCCCGAACCGCACCCAGCGACCGCGGCTGCCGCCAGCACAGCGCAGACCCCGGCAACGAGTGGTCGGCGCCGTGATCGTCGCGACTCCGGACGCACCGGATCCCGCATTCGTGCTCCCGTCCCGGCCGACGGTCGAGGTCGGCCACGTCGCCCAACGTGTGATGCCGGTCACCCTGCGCACCGGATGATCCGAACCTAGGCGCGTGACGCGCAGCCCGCAAACGGGGATGCGCTCCGAGACGGGAACGATATGGAGTGGTCTAGTGTCGCGGAAACGGGGTTCCTTGCCCGGATTCGGTGTCCAGGTGGATGGATCGCAAGGCGGAGGAGGCGCCGATACCGCTGTTGTATCGGCGCCGACGACAACGCTGCGAGGCGCCGTCTGGGCGCCGGAGGCGGGTAAGACGACCTCGTTTCCTCGGCACTAGGTGCCCGCCAGAGGTCAGACGGGCTTGGTGCCCATCGCCAGTTTGGCCAGCAGTTCGCGGGCCTTCTCGGCGTTGCGCGGCTGGCACAGGACGTCGTACCGGCCGGCCACCATCTGGCTGGCCGAGGTGAAGTCGCGGCGTCCCTTCGAAGCGCCGTAGCCGACGGCTGCGAAGACGAGGCCGAACACGATACCGCTGGCCAGACCCACCAGGATCGGCCCGAAGGACGAGCCGCCTGCGGTGAACAGGCTGAGTAACAGGCCGACGAACAGACCGAACCACGCACCGGACGCGGCGCCGGAGACCAGTACGCGGCCCCAGGTGAGACGGCCGATCACCCGTTCTACGAGCATCAGGTCGACACCGACAATGGTGACGTCCCGGACAGGGAAGTCCGCATCGGCGAGATGGTCGACGGCCCGCTGTGCCTCCTCGTACGTGGCGTAAGAACCCACCGGCCATCCGGTGGGCGGGGTCGGCAGATTGGGCAGGCCGGGCGCGGTGCGCGCGGGGCCGCCGAACGGTGTGGTCACGGGGCCTCCTCTAGCTCGTTGTCGGGACTCCTGGCGGTCATGGGTCCACAGCATGCCAACGCCAGAACCAGGGACGAAGTGCCCGTTCCCCGGATGATCACACGAAACCGGGGCGGCCGGTGCCCTGGAGTGTCACGACGTGGTCTCGACGACCACCTCAAGTCTCCGCCGACCCAGCCACAACTGCAGAATCAGCGGAGCTTGTACTCCTTCAACAGACCCCTGCTGATGATCGTCTTCTGGATCTCCGACGTGCCCTCGCCGATCAGCAGGAACGGCGCCTCCCGCATGAGCCGCTCGATCTCGTACTCCTTGGAGTACCCGTAGCCGCCGTGGATGCGGAACGACTCCTGCGTGACCTCCGCGCAGTACTCGCTGGCCAGCAGCTTGGCCATGCCGGATTCGACGTCGAACCGCTCCCCGGAGTCCTTGAGCCGTGCCGCGTTGACCATCATGAGGTGCGCGGCCTCGACCTTCGTGGCCATCTCGGCCAGCTTGAACGCGATGGCCTGGTGCTCGGCGATCGGTTTGCCGAAGGTGCTGCGCTGCTGCGCGTACTCCACGGCGAGCTCGAAGGCACGGATCGAGATGCCGCACGCGCGGGCCGCGACATTCACCCGGCCGACCTCGACGCCGTCCATCATCTGGGCGAAGCCTCCGCCGCGTTTGCCACCGAGGATCTGGCCGGCCGCCACGCGGTGGCCCTTGAACACCAGCTCGGTGGTGTCCACGCCCTTGTAGCCCATCTTGTCGATCTTGCCCGGCACGATGAGCCCGGGAGCGACCTCGCCGTAGCCCTCCGGCTTCTCCACCAGGAAGCAGGTGAGGTTCTGGTGCGGGCGGTCAGCGCCCTCGTCGGTGCGCACGAGCACGGCCGTGAGGTTGGACGTGCCTCCGTTGGTGAGCCACATCTTGGCGCCGTCGATGACGAAGTCGTCGCCGTCGGCCACGGCTTTGGTCTTGATCGCCGCCACGTCGGAGCCCAGATCCGGCTCCGACATCGAGAACGACCCGCGCACCTCGCCCGTGGCCATCCGGGGCAGGTAACGCTGCTTCTGCTCGTCGGTGCCGTGGTGGGCGATCATGTGCGCCACGATGAAGTGGGTGTTGATCACCCCGGAGACGCTCATCCACCCGCGGGCGATCTGCTCCACCACCAGCGCATACGTCAGCAGCGACTCACCGAGCCCGCCGAACTCCTCCGGGATCGTGAGCCCGAACAGGCCCATCTCCTTCATCCCGTCGACGATGTCCTGCGGGTAGGTGTCGTCATGTTCGAGCGCGGTGGCGTGCGGGATGATCTCCTTGTCCACGAACGTCCTGACGGTGGACAGGATCTCCTGCTGGATCTCGGTGAGACCGGCGGTCTGGGCGAGCCGGGCCATGGCGTTCCTCCTGGCAGGCGTCTCGGGCCACCGGGGATGCAGACGTCCCGGCGCTGGACTGGTGGTGAAGAAGTATCCCCCTGCATGACATACCGAGCACATGGTCGGGATGTGAACGTCCTCACCAGAGTCCGGATGAGGACGCCCGGCCTGGTCAGGACTCCGGTGGGGTCCAGCGGTCGGTGCGCTGCATGCCGGCGGCGCGGCCCTTGCCGGAGATGACGAGCGCCATCTTGCGGGACGCCTCGTCGATCATCTCGTCGCCGATCATCGCGGCCCCCCGCTTCCCGCCCGCCTCCGAGGTGTACCAGTCGTAGGCGTCGAGGATGTTCTCGGCGTGGTCGTAGTCCTCCTGCCGTGGGCTGAAGGTCTCGTTGGCCGCGTCGATCTGGCCGGGGTGCAGCACCCACTTGCCGTCGAACCCGAGCGCGGCGGACCGCCCGGCCACCCTGCGGAACCCGTCGACGTCCTTGATCTGCAGGTACGGGCCGTCGATCGCCTGCTTGTCGTGCGCCCTGGCCGCCATGAGGATGCTCATGAGGATGTGGTGATAGGCGTCGCCCACGTCGTAACCGGGGGGCTGCTCCCCCACCACCAGCGATTTCATGTTGATCGACGCCATGAAGTCGGCCGGGCCGAAGATGATCGTCTCCACCCGCGGCGACGCCGTGGCGATCGCGTTGACGTTGGTGAGGCCCAGCGCGTTCTCGATCTGCGCCTCGATACCGATCCGCCCGACCTCGTAGCCCATGGTCTTCTCGATCTGCGTGATCAGCATGTCGAGCGCCACGATCTGCTCGGGCGTCTGCACCTTCGGCAGCATGACGGCGTCGAGGTTGGCGCCCGCCCCCTCGACGACCTCCGTGACGTCCCGGTAGGTCCATTCGGTGGTCCAGTCGTTCACCCGGACCACGCGCAGCCGCTCGTCCCACCCGCCCTCGTTGAGGGCCGCGACGATGGTCTTGCGGGCCTCCGGCTTGGCCAGCGGAGCACACGCGTCCTCCAGGTCGAGGAACACCTGGTCGGCGGGCAGTGTGCGGGCCTTGTCGATGAACTTCTGGCTGGAGCCGGGCACGGCGAGGCAGGACCGGCGGGCCCGTATCCCCGTGCCGGCCACACCCTCGCCGGACCGAGCCGGGGTGGCTGCTGCGTTCGCGGGGTCGTTCACGGGCGACTCCTTGTCGACGTCGGCATCGAGACGGCCGGGTTCCGACGATGCTGGCACGTCCCCGCCGGATGTGCGGGGTGGGGTGATCCGGTTCTCACCGGTCGGGTGGCTGATCCCCGTCAGGGGAGGGCGAGCAGCTCACCACGGGCGACGGCCACCACTCCGCCGCGCACCGACGTCGCCTGCGTGACGCCCCCGATCGCCTGCACGAGGACCGCCAGGTGCGACGGGCGTCCGATCTCCGCGCCCTGCGCCACGAGGAAGCCGGACTGCCCGTCGGCCGGAAGCACCCCGCGGTCGACGAGGAACACACCGAGCGCCACGGCCGCCGAACCCGTGGCGGGGTCCTCGGTGACGCCGGCTTCGGGGGCGAACATCCGCATGTGGGCCTGCCAGGCCGTGCGGTCGTAGGACACGACCGCGACGCCCACGAGGTCCGGCGCGAGCTCGCGCAGGGCCGCGGGGTTCGGCACGCCGGCACGCGCTACGGCGTCCGCGCGCACGGGAAGAACGGCGTAGGGCACGCCTGCCGCGGCCACGCCGGCCGGGACGCCGGGCTCGACGTCTTCGGCGCGCAGCCCGACCGCGACCGCGAGCGCCGCACCGTCCAGCGCCGGCCCGACGACGGGGGCGCCGCCGCTCACCTGCGCGCCGTGCGTGTCCACGTGCACCGGCAGCAGCCCGGCCCCGCACTCCTGCACGACGTCACCGGTGCTGATGAGGCCCTTCTGCGCGAGCAGCCATGCCGCGCCCACGCTGGGGTGACCTGCGAAGGGCAACTCCTTCGCGGGCGTGAAGATGCGCAGCCGATAGTCGGCCTCAGCGGTGGTCGGCGGGAGCGGGAACGCGGTCTCCGAGAGGCCGAACTCCGCGGCGATCGCCTGCATCTGAACGGACGAGAGGTCGACGCCGCCGTGCACCACCGCGAGGGGATTGCCGGCGAACGCGGCATCGGTGAAGACGTCGAGCACGTCGTACCGCATGGGGATCATGTGTGCAGTCTGGCCGACGCCCGGCCGGCGTCGGCGGAAAGCCCGGTGGGCCGAATACAGCGCGGGCGACGCCCGTCGGCGAAGAGATCGGCAATCAAAGCCCGCCGAAATGTGATGGCGGCAGGCCCTATGCCCGTCTGCCAATCGCGATATTCGAGCCCGCCGCGCCAGGTCCGGCGATGCGTGACCGAGCGCTCGACCAGTGTCGAGGAGCACCAGGAGCACGTCGTACCGAAACGGGACCCGGAATCCGCCTTAGTCTTTCCCTGTGGGAACCGAACGCATCTTCGTCGCACGCCTGAGCGGGCTGGCCGTTTTCGGGCCCGACGGCGAGCGCATCGGCAAGGTGCGTGACCTCGTGGCCACGTTGCGCGTCGACGCCAGTCCGCCGCGCGTGCTCGGCGTTGTGGTGGAAATGGCCACCAGGCGGCGGATCTTCGTGCCGATGCTGCGGGTCACGACCATCGACCCCGGCGCCGTCACACTCGCCACGGGTTCGGTCAGCCTGCGGCGCTTCGCCCAGCGCCCGAACGAGACGCTGCTGGTCGGCCAGCTGATCGACGCCCCGGTCAAGCTGGCCGAGAGCGGTGAGGAAGCCGTTGTCGTCGACGCCGCGATCGAGCCCAACCGCAGGCGTGACTGGGTGGTCGGGCGGCTCGCGGTGCGCGCGCGGCGCCACGGGTTCGCCCGTCGCGGACCGGTCCAGGTCGTGGCATGGAGCGCCGTCACCGGTCTGTCGCTCTCGGACCGGCAGGGCACGGCCGGGCTCCTGGCCGTTTTCGAGACGATGCGTCCCGCCGACGTCGCTACCGCTCTCTCCGAGCTGCCCGAGAAGCGCCAGCACGAGGTGATCGACGGCCTCGACGACGAACGGCTCGCCGACGTGTTCGAGGAGATGTCCGAGCACGAGCAGCGCAAACTGCTCGGACACCTCGACTCCGAGCGCGCCGCCGACGTGCTCGAGGCGATGTCACCCGACGACGCCGCCGACCTGCTGCACGAGCTGCCCGACGCCGACGCCGACGCGCTGCTGGCACTGATGGAGCCCGACGAGTCGGCCCCCGTGCGCAGGCTGATGAGGTACTCGTCCGACACCGCGGGTGGTCTCATGACCCCGGAACCGATCATCCTGCGCCCGGACGCCACGGTGGCCGAGGCGCTGGCCCGGATCCGCAACCCGGACATTCCGCCCGCACTGGCGAGCATGGTGTTCGTCTGCCGCTCCCCCTCCCAGACCCCGACAGGGCGCTACCTGGGATGCGTGCACGCCCAGCGCCTCCTGCGGGAGGCTCCGTCCGAGCTCGTGGCCGGGGTGGTGGACGCCGAGCTGGCACGGCTCACCCCGGACGCGACACTCGGCGAGATCACCCGCTACTTCGCCGCGTACAACCTGGTAGCGGGGCCCGTGGTCGACAGCGAGGACCACCTGCTCGGGGCCGTCACCGTCGACGACGTGCTCGACCACCTGCTCCCGCCCGACTGGCGCGACCGGCTGAACGACCCCGACGTCGCGTCGGACCGGGAGCCCGACGACGCTGAATCCGAGGTGGCGGATGCCTGAGATCATCACGTCGCGCAGGCTCGACCAGCCGCGCATCAGCCGAACCCGGTTCGAGGTCGACCCGGACTGGTTCCCCCGGCTGTCGGAACGCGTCGCCCGGTTCCTCGGCACCGGCCGCTTCCTCGCGATCCAGAGCGTGATCGTGCTCGTGTGGATCACGCTGAACCTCACCGCGTTCGTCTGGCACTGGGACCCTTATCCGTTCATCCTGCTCAACCTGGCCTTCTCCACGCAGGCGGCCTACGCGGCGCCGCTGATCCTGCTGGCGCAGAACCGGCAGGACGACCGTGACCGCGTGTCACTCGAGGAGGACCGAGCTCGCGCGGCACAGACGAAGGCGGATACCGAATACCTCGCGCGAGAGCTCGCCGCCCTGCGGATCGCGCTGGGCGAGGTGGCCACCAGGGACTACCTGCGCAGCGAGCTGGACAGGCTCGCCGAGAGGATCAACGGGAAGACCCACCCGGACAAGCCTGCGCCCGAGAAGGCTCGCCCCGGCAGGACGAGCACGGATCGGTCCCGGCGTGGCCCGGACACCGACGGGGCCGCGGCCACGGTCACTCGGCCAGCCGACGACTGATCCGTTCCAGCGCGCCGAGCTCCTCACCGTCCAGTTTCTCGACGAAGTACCGCACGATCCCGTAGAGATGGGTGCGCGACGCCGTGCGCAGGCGGAGCAGGCCCGCCTGGGTGAGCTCGGCAGCGACGCCGCGCCCGTCGCTCTCCACCGGACACCGCGCGACCAGGCCGGACTTCTCCAGCCTGTCCACCAGCCGCGTCACGCCGGAGCGCGACAGGAGCACGGCGTCGGCGAGCTCCGTCATCCGCAGCCGCCGGTCGGGAGCCTCGGCGAGCTGGACCAGCACGTCGTACGCTGCCAGCGAGAGCTTCTGCTCCGCCACCAGCTCGGTCTCCAGAGCGCGGGTGATCGTGGCGTGTGCCCGAAGGAACGTGCGCCACGAGTCGAGCTGCTCGCGGGTGGGCGAATGTCGTCCCGTCCGCGCAGGGGTTTCGGCGGGCGGCGCGTGGGCGGCGGTGTCCGTCACGGCGGACGATGCTACGGACGTCGCACCGCAAGAGCACAGACGTAACATGGAAACGGTCGTGACAAGGTCACGGGCAAGCAAAGTCGCAGGAAGGTGCAGCGGAACCTCTGATGTCCACCACCGGCAACACCACCACCACCGAGCAGGCCGTGCATGCGGCGCTCGCCACCGTCGACGACCCGGAGATCCACCGCCCGATCACCGAGCTCGGCATGGTGAAAAGCGTCGTGGTGCTCGCCGACGGTCGTGCGCAGATCGGGGTGTACCTCACGGTCGCGGGCTGTCCGATGCGCGACACCATCACCAAGCGCGTCACCGCAGCGGTGTCCGCCGTCGAGGGCATCACCGGTGTCGACGTCGAGCTCGACGTGATGAGCGACGAGCAGCGCACCCAGCTGCGCCGCAGCCTGCGTGGCGACTCCGCCGAGCCGGTCATCCCGTTCGCGCAGCCCGGCTCGCTCACCCGCGTCTACTGCGTGGCCTCCGGCAAGGGCGGCGTCGGCAAGTCGTCCGTCACCGTCAACCTGGCGGCTGCGATGGCGGCCAAGGGCCTCTCCGTGGGTGTGGTCGACGCCGACATCTACGGGCACTCGGTGCCCCGGATGCTCGGCACGTCCGCGCGGCCCACCAAGGTCGAGAACATGATCATGCCGCCGCAGTCCCACGGCGTGAAGGTCATCTCGATCGGCATGTTCACCCCCGGCAACGACGCGGTGGTGTGGCGCGGCCCGATGCTGCACCGCGCGCTGCAGCAGTTCCTCGCCGACGTGTTCTGGGGCGACCTCGACGTCCTGCTGCTCGACCTGCCCCCCGGCACGGGTGACATCGCGATCTCCACGGCCCAGCTCGTGCCGAGCGCGGAGCTGCTCGTGGTCACCACACCGCAGATGGCTGCGGCCGAGGTGGCCGAGCGGGCCGGGTCGATCGCCCTGCAGACCCGCCAGCGGCTCGCCGGCGTCGTCGAGAACATGTCGTGGATGGAGCTCCCCGACGGCACCCGCATGGAGGTCTTCGGTGCCGGCGGCGGCCAGACGGTGGCCGACTCCCTCACCCGCACCCTGGGCGCCCCGGTGCCGCTGCTCGGTCAGGTGCCCTTGGAGACGCGCCTGCGCGAATGCGGCGACTCCGGCACCCCGCTCGTGCTGGCCGAGCCGGAGTCACCCGCGGCCGTCGCTCTGCGCGGGGTGGCCGACAGGCTCACCACGCGTGCGCGCGGGCTCGCGGGGATGAGCCTGAACATCAGCCCGGTCCGGAAGTAGCAGCCCTCAGGCCGGGGCAGATGCCGGCACCGTGCCGTCCAGCACCTCGTCCTTCGTCTCGGGAAGGACGAGGACGCACAGCACGCTGAGCAGGCCCAGCGCCGCCAGGTAGATCCCGACACCGATGCCGCCGAACGCCGCGGTCAGCGGCGGCGCCACGATCAGCGGAATGGCGCCGCCGACGATCCCCGCGAGGTTGTAGCCCATCCCGGCCCCGGTGTAGCGGTACCGGGCGGCGAAGATCTCCGGCAGGTAGGCGGCGGCGGGCCCGTAGGGGATGCCGACCACCACCATCAGCAGCACCATCCCGATCACGAAGGACACGGCATTGCCGGGCTGCATGATCGCGAAGGCGAGCGGCCCGGCCACCACGGCCAGCACGTTGCCGACGAGGATCACGCGCCGCCTGCCGTGCCGGTCGGACCACAACGCCGAGAGCACACACGTCCCGGCGAACACGAGAGCACCGATCAGGGCGCCGACGAGCACCGTGGGCCGGGAGAGCCCGAGCACACCGTGACCGGGGGCGGAGCTTGCGTAGCTCATGAGATACACCGAGCCGATGTAGAAGAACGCGAAGATCATCGTGAGCGTGCCGCCGGTCAGCAGGACCTCGCGCCACTGGTGACGCAGTGCCGTCACGAACGGCAGGCGCACCTGCTCGTTGCGTGACTCGACCCGGCGGAACACCGGCGTCTCGTCGACCTTCAGCCGGATGTAGAGCCCGACGGCGACGAGCAGGATGCTGATCAGGAACGGAAGCCGCCAGCCCCACTCGCGGAACGCCTCCGGGCTCAGGGTGAGCGTGGTGACGAGGAACGTCATCGACGAAAGCGCCAGCGCGATACCCGGCCCCAGCTGCGGGAACATGCTGTAGAGCCCGCGCTTGTGCGCCGGTGCGTACTCCGTGGTGAGCAACGCGGCACCCGCCCACTCGCCGCCCACGGCGAGACCCTGCAGGGCACGCAGCACCACGAGGACGACCGGCGCGAGCACCCCGATCATCTCGGCGGAGGGCAGCAGGCCGATGGCGAACGTCGACAGCCCCATCAGCAGCAGGGTGGCGACCAGGGTGCGCTTGCGCCCGAGCCGGTCACCGAAGTGGCCGAAGAGGATGGAGCCGACCGGCCGGAAGAAGAACGCGACCCCGAACGTCGCGAACGCAGCCACCGTGCCGGCTGCCGTGCCGAGCGCCGGGAAGAACACCGGCGCGAACACCAGGGCGGCCGCGGTGCCGTAGATGAAGAAGTCGTAGAACTCGATCGTCGTGCCGGCGAACGAGGCGGTCGCGACCCGGTGCATCGGCACCGCGGTGTCCTTGCTGGTCATCGGGCACCTCCGGGAGTGGAAGCGCCACCGTAACCGAGCACGTGTGATCTACACCACAGCAGCGGAAGTGCTCACGCCGCGAGGCGGTACGTACTTCCACTGCTGCTCGGCAGCCAGGCGTCGGGCAGCGCCGCGGCCAATGCGTGCTGCGCCCGCCAACCCGTGCAGTGACCCGGCGCCACCATCGCCGGGGCCAGTTCGGTGAGCGCGGCGACCGTCGGCGGGATCACCGGCTCGAAGAACGGGCCGCTCAGGTGCAGGCCGCCGAGCAGCGCGTGCAGGCGGTCCACCCCGGTGAGCCGTTGCGCGTGCCGCACGATGTTGATCGCGCCGGCGTGCCCGCAGCCCGTGAGCACCACGAGCCCGCGATCGCGGACGTTCACCACCAGAGCCTGGTCGTCCGGCACGAGGGCGTCGTGCTCCCAGCCGGAACCCGTCCACGCCTGGTGGGGCGGCGGCATCCCGCGCTCGTACTCCGTGGTGCGGTCGACCTCCCCGGTGATCAGCACGCAGTCGTCGACCAGCAGCGACGGCTCCCGGCGCTCGACCACCTCGAAACCCTCACCCTGCAGAGCGCGCCTGCTCAGCGTCGGCATCTCGAAGATGTGGTTGTTCGGCAGGGACAGCCGCCTGCGCGTCCAGGCGCCGGGGTGCAGCACCATCGGCAGTGCCCGCGCCCCACGCCGCCCGGCGAGCCCGACCAGGCCTCCGGCGTGGTCGAAGTGGCCGTGGCTGAGCACCACACCGTGCACGTCGGACAGGTCGATGTCCATCCGCGACGCATTGGTGACCATGCCGTCGACGCTCAGCCCGGTGTCGAACAGCAGGGTGGTGGTGCTCGTGCCACGGCGCACCGTGACGAGCGCGGCGAACCCGTGCTCGGCACGCAGACCCGGGTCGGTGCGGCTGCCCTCGAACTGTGCGGCGGGCTCCCAGGCGAGACCAGGGCTCACCCGGGAGACCCGCTCGTCGCTGCCCAGCAGTGCGTCGAACACGTTGTCGACGAGCGTCGTGATCCGCACCTCGTCCACCGGCTGCAGCGCGATCGGATCGACTGCGGCTCCCTCGGCGAGCCGTGGAGCGGCAGCGAGCGCTTCCGCCGGACCACCATGTTCGTCGCACATGCAGGAAACGCTACGTGGCGGCGCGCAGCGCCTCAGCCCACATCCCGATCGCGTCGTCGACCTGCTCGGTGGTGACGATCAACGGTGGGATCATCCGCACAACGTTCGCGTACGGCCCACACGTCAGCAGAAGTAGCCCGACCTCGGCGGCCGCGGCGTGGGCACGGGTGGCGGCGGCGGTGTCGGGCGAGCCGTCCGGCGTGCAGAACTCGTTGCCCACCATGAGACCCAGCCCCCGGACGTCGGCGACCCCTGTGTGGTCGGCAGCCACCTTGCGTGCGCCCTCCAGCAGGCGCACCCCCTGCTCGGCGGCGTTGGCGACGAGCCCCTCCTCCTCGATCACGTCGATGGTGGCGAGCGCGGCGGCGCAGGCCACCGCGTTGCCGCCGTACGTGCCGCCTTGCGAGCCCGGCCACGCCTTGCTCATGAGCTCGGTGGAGGCCGCGATCCCGGAGAGCGGGAAGCCGCTGGCGAGGCCCTTCGCCGTGATCAAGATGTCGGGACGGACGCCCGGCGTGTGCTCGTGGCCCCAGAACCGGCCGGTCCGGCCGAAGCCGGTCTGCACCTCGTCGGCGATCAGCAGGATCCCGCGCGCGTCGGCGCGTTCCCGCAGGCCGGCGAGGAAGGCGGGTGGGGTGGGCACGTAGCCGCCCTCCCCGAGCACCGGCTCGATCAGGAAGGCCGCGACGTCGGCAGCGGGAGCCGCGGTGACGAGGAGCCGGTCGAGCTCACGCAGACAGAACGCAACGGTCTCCTCCTCGTTCCAGCCGTAGCGGAAGGCGTAGGGGAACGGGGCGAACTCGACGCCGCCCATCATGGGCCCGATGCCGGCCCGGATCTTCGCTCCTGACGTCGTGAGCGCGGCCGCGCCCATCGTGCGCCCGTGGAAGCCGCCCTCGAAGGCGACGATCAGCGGCCTGCCGGTGGCCTGGCGGGCCAGCCGCACCGACGCCTCGACCGCCTCACTGCCCGAGTTCGCGAAGAACAGGCTGTCCAGCCCCGCCGGCAGCACGTCTCCCAGGCGCTCTGCGAGCCGCAGCAGCGGCTGGTGCATGACGGTGGTGTATTGGCCGTGGATGAGGGTGGCCACCTGCTCCTGAGCCGCCGCGACCACACGGGGATGGCAGTGGCCCGTGCTGGTGACGCCGATGCCGGCCGTGAAGTCCAGGTAGCGCCGCCCCTCTGTGTCGATCAGATGGACGCCCTCACCTCGGGCTGCCAGCACCGGTGTGGCCTGCGTCAGAGCCGGGGACAGCTGAGCCATGCGCCCTCCTCAAGGATTGTCAATTGTCGACAATCGAGGAGCATAGTCCCCCCAGCCGGAATCCGGGAGCGCTGCTACAGCCACTCCGTGATGAAGTGATCGTTCGCGTGGATGTTGGTCATCACCAACCGCGCGGTGCCGATGTTGGTGAACTTGTGCGGGGTCATCGGCGGGACGACGACGACCTGGCCGGAACGGACGACCAGCACCCGGCCGGCCACGGTGAACTCCGCTTCGCCACCGTGCACCACGAACGTCTCGTCGTAGGGGTGCTGGTGCAGTGCAGGCCCGGCCCCTGGTTGGTCGGTGCTGACGAGGATGACGGAGACGGTGCCGCCGTGGTCGCGGCCCTCGAACTGGCCGGTCATGGCCCCGTCCACGAGAAAGGTCATCGGCTCTGCGGGAGTGGGGAGGGCGTCGGAGATGCTCATGCCCGAGTTGACCACGGCCACCTGCGGAAGTCATCGACCGCCGGGCGCCCCGCGCTGGTGCGGGTCAGGCGGGAACCGCGGGCGGCGGCGTGGCCGTGGCGATCGACGGCGGTTTGGCCGGGGTGAGCGACGGCGCCGCGGCGCGCGGCGCGAGGATGCGCTCCACCGCGTCGGCCATGTGTTCCTCCAGCACCACGGCCAGTCGCTCGGCGTCGCCGTCGCGCACGGCATCGCGCAGCTCGCGGTGCTCGGCCAGCAGAGCGTCCGCCGGTGGCGCGGTGTCCTGCAGCGCGGCCAGGCACATCCTGGTCTCGACGAGCAGTGCGTCCGCCATCCTCAGCAGCCGCGGGCTGCCGGACGCCGCGACGAACTCGGCATGGAACGCGTGGTCGGCGTCCGCCAGCGCGACGGGGTCGTCCGCCACCTCCTCCATCGCGTCGAGGGCCGCGGTCAGGCGGTCGGCGGCGGCGGCGCGGTCACCGGCCATCACGAGCAGGCCCGCGGCACGCTCGACGGCGGTGCGGGCCGTGTAGACGTCGCGCACGTCCGCCTCGTCGAGGTCACGCACGAAGAGCCCGCGGTGCCGTTCGCTGCGCAGCAGCCCCTCGGCGACCAGTCGCTGCATGGCCTCTCGCAGCGGACCCCGGCTCACTCCCAGCCGCGTGGCGAGCTCGACCTCTCCCAGCTGGGCGCCTTGCGGCAGGGTGCCTCGCATGATCGCTTCGCGGATCCGGTCGGCGACGATCGCCGCAGTGGAGCGGCGCTCCACCGGCTCCAGATCACTCAGGTCCACCCGGTCCTCCCATCACGCCCGGCTGGTCGAACCGGTGGCGGTGTGGGCGAACAGGCTACCCAGCCCGGCGCGCGAGGTGTCGGCACCCGCGAGCCGCAGACCCTGCCAGATGCTCACCTGGTTGGCCGTGAGCACCGGTTTGCCGACGCGGTCGTCGAGCGCGTCGAGCTGCGCGATCGTGTGCAGCGCGGTGTCGGGCAGCAGCACGGCCTCCGCGTCGGCATGGTCGGCGGCAGCCGCGAACTCCAGCACGGCGGCGGGCGGGAGCGTGCCGACCTCTGCCGCTGTGACGATCCCGCGCGTCGACAGCGAGAGCACGTCGATGCCGGCTCCGGCGAGGAACACCACGAACCGCTCCGCGACCTCGTCGGGGTAGGTGGCGCCGATGGCGACCCTGGTGACGCCGAGGCGCGCGCAGGCGTCGACGAAGGCGAACGAGGTGCTCGACGCCGGCACCCCCGCCACCGCCTCCAGCGCAGCGACCTGCGCGGCTGCACCTTCACGACCGAACACGAAGCTCCCGCTGGTGCAGGCCCACATCACCGAGTCGAGCGGGCCTGCCCCGCTCTGCTGCAGCGCCCTGACCCCCGCGGCGAGGACGTCGTCCGCGCCGATGCCCAGCAGCGCGTCGACGCGGTGGGCGTCCTCGCGCATCTCGGTGTGGACGAGCGGCAGCCGCACCGGCGGCGTACCCAGCAGCGTCTCCGCGCACGGGTAGTCGTCCTCGGCCGAGTAGCCGGGGTAGAGGATGCCGACAGTCACTGCCGGTGCAGGTGAGGTCATGCCGCTCCCGGTTCCAGGTGGGGTACCCCGGCACGCAGCAGACGTCCACCGCCGATCGCTTCCCGGCCCATCGACCGCAGCGCAGCCCACATGGTGACCTGGTTGGCAGTGAGCACCGGCTTGTCGAGGGCCAGCTCGAGCGGCTCGATGAGGTCGTAGCTGGGCAGGTTGGTGCAGCTGATGAACAGTCCCTCGGCGTCGTCGGCATCGACGGAGCGCACGATCTCGACGATCTCGGCGTAGCTGACCCGCCAGATGTTGCCGAGCAGTCCCAGCCCCTCGCAGGACACCGTCTGCACGCCGTGCTCGGCGAGGTAGTTCACGAGCCGGCGCGTGACCGGCTCGACGTACGGCGTGGCGATCGCGAGTCGCGTGATTCCGAGGACCTTGAGCGCGTCGATCAGCGCCCCGGACGTGGTGCAGGCCGTGGGCGCTCCAGCGCCCACCATCGTGCGGCGAAGCACCTCCTCGCCCGCGGCGCCCTCGACGAAGCTCCCCGACGTACAGGCATAGGCGACGACAGCCGGTTCGGGGGTGAGGACGTCACGCGTGGCACGGCGCAGTGCGCGCCGGTCGCCACACGCCACCGCCATCTCGACGGTGACCGGCGTGGTGAAGAACGGGAGCCTCGTGAGGTAGAGCGAGACGTCCTCGGGGACCCATCGCCACAGTTCGCGGTCGAGCGCGAAGTCGAAGGGTGCGACCACGCCGATGCCGTGCTGATGAGCAGGCTCGGCGAGCCCCACCGACAGCTCGGTGGGCATGGCTGCCTACCGGATGTCCGGATCGAAACGTTCGTACGTCAGCCGTTCGCCGGCACTGCCCGAGCGCCACACGTCGTGGCACGCCTCGGCCATCGGGGCGAGGTCCTCGACGATCGTGGCGAAGACGTTGCCGGGGACCCAGCCGACGTCGCCGTTGATCAGGAGGTTGTTGCGGCCGTAGAAGATCGCGAGGTCGATGGCGCCGTCCTCGGCGTCGATTCCCTGGTCGGCCTTGAACGCGGCGTCGAGCATCCCGCCCGCGAAGTCGAACAGGCAGACGTCGCCCGGGATCGGAGTGACCGTGGGGTTCTCGCGGCCGATGTGCGCGAAGCGAGGCACCATCGTGTAGACCTCGTTGCGTGCGTACTTGGCGTGCTGGGCCTCGCCGCCGAGCGGCCCGTCGGCCAGCGCGTCCCAGACCGCGGCGCAGGTGCGCGGAGCATCCTTCTCGAGCAGCTCGGCCACACACGAGACGCCGCGGCGAGCCAGAGTGATGCGGAGGAACTTCGGCATGAGCGACTCCATCCGACGGGTCCCGCAACACCGCGGATTGTTGACAATAATACGAGAGCTTCCTAGCGTGTCAACAGTCGGCCTCCGACTGGGAAGGTATCCGTTTTGCCCGTTTCCCCAGGTCAGCGGTCGCACCCGACGATCACGGTACTGCACGCGGAGGATCGCCCGCCCGGCATCGAAGGCGACGAGGTTCGCTTCGCCACCGACAAGACCCTGAGCGACGCCCTTCCCGGCACCGAGGTGCTGCTCGTCTGGGACTTCACCTCCGACGCGGTACGTCACGCGTGGCCAGCGGCGGACACCCTGCGCTGGGTGCACACCGCCAGCGCCGGCGTCGACCGGCTGATCTTCCCCGAGCTGCTCGACTCCGCGGTGACGCTCACCAACTCCCGCGGCGTCTTCGACGTGCCCATGGCGGAGTACGTGCTCGGACTCGTGCTCGCGATGGCCAAGGACCTGCCCACCACCTTCGCCGCCCAGCAGCGGCGCGAGTGGCGCCACCGCGACAGCGAGCGCGTGGCAGGCACCTGCGCGGTCGTGGTGGGCGGCGGACCGATCGGACGCGCGATCGCCCGGATGGTCACGGCCGTCGGCATGCGGGTGGAGCTGGTCGGCCGCAGCGCGTCCGAGGGGGTGCACGAGGCGGGTGCGCTCCCCGGCCTGCTGCCCCGCGCCGACTGGCTCGTGCTAGCGGCGCCGCTCACGGAAGCCACCCGCGGCATGCTCGACGCGGCCGCACTCGCCGCGCTGCGCCCGTCGGCACGCGTGATCAACGTCGGGCGTGGCGGGCTCGTCGTCGAATCCGATCTGGTGGACGCGCTGCGCGGCGGGCACATCGCCGGCGCCGCCCTCGACGTCTTCGCGAGCGAGCCGCTCCCGCCGGACAGTCCGCTGTGGGATCTCCCCGGCGTGATCGTCTCGCCGCACATGTCCGGCGACGTGCTCGGGTGGCGCGAGGAGCTCATGGAGGTGTTCGCCGAGAACCTCGCCCGCTACCGCGCCGGAGAACCGCTGCGCAACGTCGTCGACAAGACCCTGGGCTACGTGACCGGAGGAACCTGATGAGTGGAGCGACCGCTGGCGCCGTCGGCGGTGGGGCGATCGGTGATCGGTCGCGCTCGGCCGCCGACCTCACCGCCACCGAGCTGCTGGCCGCCTACCGGGCGGGCGAGCTGTCCCCGGTGGAGGCGACCAGGGCTGTCCTCGACCGTGTGGCGGAGCGGGACGGCGAGGTCAACGCCTTCTGCCTGATCGACGAGGACGCGGCGCTCGCGAGTGCCGCCCGGTCCGAGGAGCGGTGGGCACGGGGCGAGCCCGTCGGCTTGCTGGACGGCGTACCGGTCTCGATCAAGGACGTGCTGCTCACCGACGGCTGGCCGACGCTGCGTGGTTCCCGCACCATCGACCGGAACGGACCGTGGAACGTCGATGCGCCATCGGTGGCCCGGGTGCGCGACCACAACGGCGTGGTGTTCGGCAAGACCACCACACCGGAGCTGGGCTGGAAGGGCGTCACCGACTGCTCGCTCACCGGGGTGACGCGCAACCCGTGGAACCCGGCCCGCACCGCGGGCGGCTCCTCCGGCGGCAGCGCCGCCGCGATCCAGCTCGGGATGGGGCCGCTCAGCCTGGGCACCGACGGCGGCGGCTCGGTGCGGATCCCGGCCGGGTTCTGCGGCATCACCGGGCACAAGCCCACCTACGGCAGGGTGCCGGCCTACCCCGCGAGCCCGTACGGCACGCTCGCCCACATCGGGCCGATGGCACGCACGGCTGCCGACGCGGCACTGCTGCTCGACGTCATTTCGGGCGTCGACACACGGGACCCCTGGGCACTCGCGCCAACGGACTCGGCGGTCGCCGCGCTGAACACACCCGTCGCCGGGCTGCGGGTGGCGGCCAGCCGCACGCTCGGGTACGTCGACGTGCACCCCGAGGTCGCGGCAGCCTTCACGGCCGCGGTCGAGGTGTTCCGTGCCATGGGAGCCGAGGTCGAAGTGGCCGACCCGGGATTCGGCGACCCGGTGGAGGCCTTCGAGCTGCTCTGGTTCGTCGGCGCCGCGAAGTCCATGGCCCACCTGGGGCCGGCCGAGCGGGCGACGATGGACCCCGGGCTGGTCGAGAGCGCCGAGCGGATGGCCGGTGCCACGGCCCTGGAGTACGTCGAGGCGATGGCCGTGCGCAACGATCTCGGCACGCTGATGGGCGAGTTCCACTCGCGCTACGACCTGCTGCTCACCCCGACGCTGCCGATCCCGGCCTTCGAGGCGGGCGTGGAGGTCCCGTCGGGGTGGCCGCGCAAGCGCTGGACGTCGTGGACGCCGTTCACCTACCCGTTCAACATGACCCAGCAGCCCGCGGCGAGCGTGCCGTGCGGATTCACCTCGGACGGCCTGCCCGTCGGACTGCAGATCGTGGGACCGCGCCACGCCGACAACGCGGTGCTGGCGGCCGCCCACGCCTTCCAACAGGCAGCCGGGCCGGGCCGCTCCGACGGCTGACCGCCGCGACGTCCGATTACCGCCGGATCCGTCCGGCGCGAGCAGCCACGCTGGCGCCATGAGTGCCACGGCGACCAGCGAGGCGATGACCGTGTTGACGGGGATGTACGCGGCCGAAGCGGAGTATCTCGCCGCACGCGGAGCAGGCGCGGCGAGCTTCGAGCCGCTCGCACCGTTCTTCGCCCCGGACGTCGTCCTGCATCAGGCCGAGGCGCTCCCGTACGGCGGCACCTGGCGCGGCCACGAGGGCATCGAGCGGTTCTTCGTCGCGATGAGCAGGACGTGGGAGGTGTTCGAGATGCTCCAGCAGGACTACCTGGCAGTGGGCGTACCGATCGTCGTGCTCACGCAGGTCAAGGCCCGAGCCCGCGCCACCGGCCGCGAGCTCCGATTCCCGATCCTGCAGACCATCGCCGTGAGAGCCGGCCGCATCACCGAGATCCGCCCGTTCTACTGGGACACCGCTGCGATCGCCGACGCCGTCGCTCCGGACGTGAGATGACGCTCGGCTCACGGGCCGATTGCGGTGATCTCCCCGGCTCGATCAACGGGTGTTCAGGTGGCGTCCGGGTCGATCGGGGGCCGCTCGTTCTTCGACAGCGTGGGACGCGACGGAGGCGCGGCCGGATGAGGCTGCGGGCTGCCGTTGCTCGCCGGCAGGCCCGGCGCGGGCGCGAATCCATTGGGCTTGGGATCCGGGTCGTCCAACAACGCGCGCCGCATCGCGTTGCGGGGATGGAGATCCCTCAGCCCACGCAGTTCCTCGAGCGGTTTGCGCAGCTCGTCGAACTCCGGACCGAGCTCGCCACGGAGCTGATCACGCGCCCCGTTCGCGAACTCCCTGACCTGCCGAACCGAGCGGCCCACCCAGGCCGCGGCGGACGGAAGCCGCTCGGGACCGAGGATGAACAGCCCGGCCACGACCAACACGAGGATCTCGCCCCAGCCGACGCTGTCGAACACGAGACCATCGTACGGGCGCTATACGTCCGGTGGGCGAACACGATGTGAGCAGCACGCCCGTTGCGATCAGTCGGAGGAGAGAACCACCGACACGGTCAGCGGCCTGCCCTCCCTGATCAGCTCGACCGGCACCGTGTCGCCCGGGTTGTGCTCCCGCACCGCGACGACGAGCTCGTCCGCGCCGGCGATCGGCCGGTTCCCCACCTTGACGATCACGTCGCCCTCGACGATGCCCGCGGCGGCGGCCGCCCCACCCTGCTGCACGTTCTGCACCTGGGCGCCGTCGGTGGTGCCGTCGGTGACCGACCGGGCGTTGATCCCGATGTCGGCGTGGGTGACCGTTCCCGTGCGGATCAGCTCGTCGGCGATCACGCGGGCGTCGTCGATGGGGATGGCGAAGCCCAGGCCGATCGACCCGCCCTCGCCCATCCCGACACTCCGGATCGCTGTGTTGATGCCGACGACGGCGCCGGTGGAGTCGACGAGCGGACCACCCGAGTTGCCAGGGTTGATGGCGGCGTCGGTCTGGATCGCGTCGATGACCGCGTTGGCGTCGGCTCCGCTGCCGTCGAGCCGGACGGGGCGGTTGAGCGCGCTCACGATGCCGTCCGTGACGGTGCCGACGAGTCCGAACGGCGAGCCGATGGCGATCACCCCGTCGCCGACGACCAGCCCTGCCGACGAACCGATCGTGGCGACCACAGGGTTCGCGACATCCACCTTCACGACGGCGAGGTCGGTCTTCGGGTCCCGCCCGACGATCCGCGCGGGGCTGCGCGTGCCGTCGTGGAAGATCGCCTCGATCTGCGCGCCGTTCGCGTCGGCGGCGGGGGCGACCACGTGGTTGTTCGTGAGCACGTAACCCGCCGGGTCGATCACGACGCCGGAGCCCGTGCCGCCCTCCTGGCCGACACGAATCTCGATCGACACGACGGCCGGCACGGTGCGGGCCGCGATGTCGGCCACCGAGCCGGGCGGACGTTCCTTCGCCTGGAGGGTCTGCGTGATCGTCGGGTCGGGATCGGTGAGGCCGCTGGCGCCGTCGGCCGTCAACCGGCCCACGAACCCGCCCGCCGCACCGATCAGCACCGCGACGATGGCGAGGCCCGCCAGTGCCCGTGGATCCACCCGCTTGCCGAACAACAGCTCCCGCAGGCTGAGCCGCGGACCCTCACCGGCGGGCGCGGGAATCGGCGCCTGCTCCGATGCGGCGGGCGGACCGAGCGCTGCGGAGCTCTCCGGGTCGCGCCACGGGTCGCGGTCGGCGCCGTCGGCCCAGAAGGCATCGTCCGGTCCCGAACCGTTCCCGCCCGCGCCCGGCGGCCGCTGCAACGCGGGCGTGTCCGGTGCCGGCCGGCCGAAGGCGCTGGCCAGAGCGGCGGGCGGAGGTGTGGCGAGAGGGGGGGACGAGCCGTTCGACGACTCGGACCGCGGGGCCGCGAAACCGCCGTCGACGCCGTCCGGGCGCCCGAACACCGCAGCTGCACCGGGATCGACGGGGACGCGTTCCAACGGGCGTGGGCCGAGCCGGGGGGGCTCGTCGCCCGCGCGATCATTCGAACGCGTCACCGGGCTGCGTTCGTCCATCGCGCTGCAGGCTCCTGAGGTGTGCCGACCGTACCGCTCACCACCCTGCCCCAGCGGCGGTGAAGTCCGCGTAGCCAGGACGGGTCACATCGCCGAGTACCGGTCAGGGCAGGCCGTGGAAGGAACGGGGAAGCACGTCGAGCCGGTTGCGGAGATAGTCGTTGTCGGTCTCCGACGTCTTCTCGGGACCCAATGGGACAGCGCGCTCCAGCCGCATCTGAGCGTCGAGAACTCCGGCGCCCTCCGTGTCGACGACGCTCGCGGTGCCACCGCTGAGCACTGTGCCGCCGAAGGCGCCGCTCGCGGGGGGTGTCGCCGGGCCGCTGGACGCGGAGGGCAGGCCGTAGGCGAGCGCACCTAGGGCGAGACCGGAGACCGCCACGCCCGTGCCGACGCGGATGCGGCGTTGGACCGGGGAGCGTCCGGCGGACCTGCGATGGACGCTGTGTGCGGTGGCCGTGCCCTGGGCAGGGCCAGCGTCGGCCGCCAGTTGCGAGGGGTCGGGCACAGGGCGGAGCACGGAGACGAACTGGCCGTCGGAGGTGACGGCGAGCCCGGGTGGCGCAGGCGGGAGCGTGGCGCTCTCCGGGATCGAGCGCAGGGTACGCAGCAACGCGGACGGCAGCATGGGCCCGCCTGCGGTACGCAACGCCGAGCGGATCTGCATCTGGGCGATGACCTGGGCCTCGCACTCTGCGCACCGGGCGATGTGCTGGGCCGCCCGCGCGTGAGCACCGTGGGAGAGCTCGTCGTCCACATAGGCGACGATGGCGTCCGACGACAGATGATCCTGCCCCCAGTTCGGGGGCGTCACCGTGATGCGCCAGCGCCCTTCACTCACCCGTGAACCTCCTCCAGCACTCCTGCGTTGGAGTCCCCCGCGACAGCGGAACCGTCACGCACCCCGAGCGCACGGTGGCGTTCCAAGGCGCTGCGGAGAGCGGCCCGTCCACGGTGGATCCTGCTTCTCACCGTACCCAGCTTTACGCCCAAGGTGGCACCGATCTCCTCGTACGACAGCCCCTCGACGTCACACAGGACGACGGCGGCGCGGAACTCGGGCGGCAGCTCGTCGAGCGCGGCCTGCAGTACCGGGTCGAGGTGGGTCTCGGAGAAGACCTGCTCCGGCTCCGGGCCCCGGCCGGGCAACCGGTCGGAGTCCTCGGGCAGTGCCTCCATGCGGATGCGCGAGCGACGCCGCACCATGTCCAGGAACAGGTTGGTGGTGATGCGGTGCAGCCAGCCCTCGAACGTGCCGGGCTTGTAGGCCGCGAGCGACCGGAACACCCGGACGAACGTCTCCTGGGTGAGGTCCTCGGCATCGTGCGGGTTGCCGGTGAGCCGGTAGGCGAGGCGGTAGACCCGATCCGCGTGCTCCCGGACGACGTCATCCCAGCTGGGCGGGGTCCAGTCGACACCTTCACCAGGCAGCACCGTACCGCTCATCAGCGTGGCGGAGCCGTCGGTCATCGTGGGTCAACCTCCTGCGGCGGGTGTGCCTCCGACCAACGAAGCGCCGGACGTGTGCATTCCCCGGCCCCCCTATCGGTCGACGACCCCGACCGATGCAACCTACCGTGCCTGATGGCCTTGAAGAGGGTGTGAGAGTCGACTGAGAGAAACCTGTGAAACTTCAGGCGACCCGGAGGCCGACACACCCGACGGTCGGGCCCACACTGCGGGAAAGAGCCAGCACAGTAGCCTCTTGACCATGACCGGCCGCCCGGACAGCGCTCCCGACCCGTGGGCGTTGCGCGAGCACGTCGAGGGGTACCTCACAGAGGACGACGTACTCGTCGCCACGCGGGCCTCTGCGGCACGCCGCGGGGGCGCCCCCGTTGGGCCCGGGGCGGGCGCCGGGCTGCGCTTCCTCGCTGCCAGCACCGCCGCGCGAGCGGTCGTCGAGATCGGCACGGGGGTCGGCGTCAGCGGGCTGTGGCTGCTGCGCGGAATGGCCCCCGACGGTGTCCTCACCTCGATCGACATCGATCCGGAGTGCCAACGTGCCGCCCGGCAGGCGTTCACCGCCGCCGGGTACGGGCCGTCCCGGCTCCGGCTGATCAACGGGCTCGGCCTGGAGGTGCTGCCCCGGCTCACCGACGGCGCGTACGACCTGGTGTTCGTCGACGCCGGCACCGCCGACCAGCCGCGCTACCTCGACGAGGCCGTCCGCTTGCTCCGCGGCGGTGGCATCGTCGCGCTCCACGGCGTGCTCACCGCGGGCGTGCTCGAGCCCGACGCCACCGACGCTGCCACAGTGGCGCTGCGCGAGGTGGCCCGCCAGGTCCGCGACGACGACCGCCTGGTGCCGGTGCTGCTCCCCCTCGGCGCAGGCCTGCTGGCGGCGGTGAAGGCCACACCGCACGCCTGAGCGGGTCAGAGCGCGGTGGCGCCCTTGCCCAGCACGACGACCCCGCCCTGGCTGACGGTGTACCGGGCCCTGTCCAGGCCGAGGTCCACGCCCACGAGCGCCCCGTCGGGGATCACGACGTTCTTGTCGAGGATCGCTCCCCGCACCACGGCTCCGCGCCCGACCCGCACCCCTGGCAGCACCACCGAGTCGGACACCTCGGCGCCGGCGTCGATGCGCACGCCGGGACTGATCACCGAGCGCCGGACGATGGCGCCGGAGATGATCGTGCCCGCCCCGACGATCGAGTCCTGAGCGATGCCGCCCTCCACGAACTTGGCGGGCGGCAGGGGCGCCATCGCCGTGCGGATGGGCCAGCGGTCGTTGTAGAGGTTGAAGATCGGGTGCACCGAGACGAGGTCGGTGTGCGCCTCGTAGTACGCGTCGACGGTGCCGACGTCACGCCAGTAGCCGGAGTCGCGGTCGGTAGCACCCGGCACCACGTTGTCGGCGAAGTCGTAGACCGCGGCGTCACCCTGGCCCACCAGCCTCGGGATGATGTCGCCGCCCATGTCGTGGTCGGAGTCGCCGTCCTCGGCGTCGGCCCGGAGGGCGTCGAGCAGCACCTCCGTGGTGAAGATGTAGTTGCCCATCGAGGCGAACGTGACGTCCGGGTCGTCCGGTACCGACGGCGGGTCGGACGGCTTCTCCAGGAAGTCGGTGATGCGGCCGCCGGGGTCGGACTTGATCACGCCGAACGCCTTGGCCTCGGCGCGCGGCACCCGGATGCCCGCGACCGTGACCCCCGCACCGCTCTCGATGTGGCGGGCGAGCATCTGGCCCGGATCCATCCGGTAGACGTGGTCGGCGCCGAAGACCGCGATGTAGTCGGGACGCTCGTCGTAGACGAGGTTGAGGCTCTGGAAGATGGCGTCGGCGCTGCCGGTGTACCAGCGGCGGCCGAGTCGCTGCTGCGCCGGCACGGTGGTGATGTACTGCCCGAGCACGCTGGACAGGCGCCACGTCGTGGAGATGTGGCGGTCCAGCGAGTGCGACTTGTACTGCGTGAGCACGCAGATGCGGTGCATGCCCGCGTTCACCAGGTTCGAGAGCACGAAGTCGATCAGCCGGTAGTGGCCCCCGAACGGGACGGCGGGCTTGGCGCGGTCGGCGGTGAGTGGCCAGAGCCGCTTCCCCTCGCCACCGGCGAGCACGATCCCGAGCACATTGGCGGCCATCGCGCGCGGCGAGGCGAGTGACAGGCGGGCGGCGGTCATTTCGGCGCTCCGTGGGAGGGCACAGGGCCCTGGCCTGCCGGCAGCATCGTCACGCCGCCGACCCTAGTGCTCTCCCACCGTGGCGGGCCACCGGTGGAAGCGTCGAACGAGCGAACATTCATGCCTCGGATGGACCCATTCCGATTGCCGGTGAATGGCCTAACGTCCCGGGTGTGCGCATTGGCCTGCTCACCCGCGAGTACCCCCCTGACGTCTACGGAGGAGCCGGCGTGCACGTCGAGCACCTCGTGCCGGCGCTGCGCGAGCTCGTCGACGTCGACGTGCACTGCTTCGGCGAGCCGCGCGCCGGCCGGCCGGACACGTACGCGCACGAGGTGCCGACCGTGCTAGCCGGGGCGAACCCCGCCCTACAGACGCTCGGCGTCGACCTGTCGATGGTCGCGGCCCTCTCCGATGTCGACCTCGCCCACTCCCACACCTGGTACGCGAACATGGGCGGGCACCTGGCCAAGGTGCTGCACGGGGTGCCGCACGTGGTCACCGCGCACTCGCTCGAACCGCGCCGGCCGTGGAAGGCCGAGCAGCTCGGGGGCGGGTACCGGCTCTCGTCGTGGGTGGAGCGCACGGCCTACGAGAACGCCGACGCCGTGATCGCGGTGAGCGACGGCATGCGCCGCGACGTGCTCGACTGCTACCCGGCACTGGACCCGGCGCGGGTGCACGTGGTGCACAACGGCATCGACACCGTCTTCTACCACCCCGATCCCGACCGCGACGCCGTCCGCGCGGCCGGCGTGGATCCGGACCGGCCCAGCGTGGTGTTCGTCGGGCGCATCACCCGGCAGAAGGGTCTCGCCCACCTCGTGGCCGCGGCTCACGAGATCGACCGGGACGCCCAGATCGTGCTCTGCGCCGGAGCCCCCGACACGCCGGAGATCGCCGAGGAGATCGAGAAGGCCGTCGCCGAACTGAGCGCGGCACGGTCCGGGGTGGTGTGGGTGCGCCGGATGCTGCCCACCGCCGACGTGCGCCAACTGCTCTCCGCCGCCACGGTGTTCGTCTGCCCGTCGGTGTACGAGCCGCTCGGGATCGTGAACCTGGAGGCGATGGCCTGCGGCACCGCCGTGGTGGCCTCGGACGTCGGAGGTATCCCCGAGGTCGTGGCCGACGGCGAGACAGGCCTGCTCGTGCACTTCGACGAGCACGAGGTCGAGAAGTTCCGTGCCGGCCTCGCCGGGGCGGTGAACACGCTGCTGGCCGAACCGGACCGGGCCGCGGTGATGGGAGCGGCCGGCCGGGCGCGGGCCGAGCGGCAGTTCTCGTGGGAGCAGGCCGCCGCACGCACCGTGGAGATCTACCGGGGGCTGTAGGCCGGCCGACGTCAGCGCGAGCGGCTGCCGGCGGCGCGCGCCCTGGCCCGGTGCGCGGCCACCGCGGAACGGTTGGCACACGTCGGCGAGCAGTAGCGGCGGGCCGCATTGCGGGAGGTGTCGGCGAACACCTTCATGCATCCCTCCGCAGCGCAGCGCCCGTGCCGGTCGATGCCGTACTCGGACACGAGCATCGCCAGGGCGAACGCGGTGCTGGCGCGCAACCGGTCCACGACGTCCGCCTCGGGCGGCGAGTAGTGCAGATGGAAGCCCTGTCCGTCGTGGTTGGACAGGTGCGGCTCGACCCGGACGTCGGCGAGCAGCGCGTTGACCGCCACGGCGGCCTCCTCGACGTCCGACACGTCGAACACCGTGCGCAGCCTGCGTGCCCACGCACGCAGGGCGGGCTCCACCGATGCCGGTGCTCCCCCGGCGAGGTAGCCGTTGGCCACCAGCACCGTCCTCATCCGGTCGGGCGACTCCCCGTCGGCCTCCGGCTCCTCCGCCCCGCTCGCGGAGACCTCGTTGACGAGCTCGACGGCCGCGCCCAGCGCGTCACTGCGGTAACCGATGAAGTTCACTGGCCTATTACACCCCACCCGAATCCGCTGTAACCTCTCAAACAAGGATACCTATTACAGGAGAGGCGGCGCCGATGCGGTGCGAACGCTGTGGATGGCCGGTCGACGAGGCGGTCATCCTGTCCACCCACTCCACGTCTCAGGGGTGGGTGCGCTACCGGCGCTGCGTCTGCGGCACAGTCTCGATCCAGCTCGTCACGCTCGACGGACAGAGCGGCACGCTGGCCGAGGCGGCGGGCCGACGGTAGCGCGCTACATCCAGGGTCGCCGACCCGCACAACGCAAACGGCACCGGCGGACGGGTGCGGGACCGTTCGCCGGTGCCGTTCGTGAGAACCGGGCACCCCCCTCGCGCGGGGCTCGTGCTCGTCAGCCAGAGGCGGCCTTCAGCGCGTCGCCGAGGTCGCTTGCCTCCTCGGCAGACATCTCGACGACCAGGCGGCCGCCACCCTCGAGGGGGACGCGCATCACGATGCCCCGACCCTCCTTGGTCACCTCCAGGGGACCGTCGCCGGTCCGGGGCTTCATCGCCGCCATCTCCTGCTCCCTCCGTCGTCGTTTGCAGGGTGCGCCGCTGCGCCGGGGGAAGCGCGCGGCGGGGATGCTGCGAACATCTTTCCTCATCCGCCGGACAGGGGTGTAACCGGAGCGATCAACTCCCCGATGTGTGCCCGGTGTGGTCACGGGGACGAGGCGCGCCAACACCCTGCGACATGATCGTCGACGAGCCCGGCTGCCTGCATCAGCGCGTAGCACGTGGTGGGCCCGACGAAGCGCATTCTGCGCCGCTTGAGCTCCTTGGCCATCGCCGTGGACTCCGGCGTGGTGGCGGGCACCTCGGCCAGCGTGGCCGGGCGAGTGCGGACGCCCGGATCGGGTGCGAACGACCACAGCAGCTCGTCGAGCGGCCGGTCCAGTTCCAGCACCTGGCGTGCGTTGTGCACAGTGGCCTCGATCTTCGCCCGGTTGCGGACGATGCCGGCGTCGGTCAGGAGCCGGGCGACGTCCGCGTCGCCGAATCGCGCCACCACAGCGGGGTCGAAGTCGGCGAACGCGCGGCGGAACGCGGGCCGTTTGCGCAGGATGACGAGCCAGGACAGCCCGGACTGGAACGCTTCGAGGCTCAGCCGCTCGAACATGGCGCGGACGCCGTGGAGCGGGCAGCCCCACTCGTCGTCGTGGTAGGCGATGTACTCCGGGGCGCTGCCTGCCCAGCCACAGCGCACCCGTTCGTCCAGGTCAGGCACCGGTGCGATACCTCGCCTCGCATAGCCGAGCCATCCGCTGCAGGGAGTGGGCGACACCTGCGCGGAACGCGGGCCGCACGAGCGGCCAGCCCCACCGGCCGAGGGGGCCCAGCGGCAGGTCGAGCAGCTCCGACCACATGACCCTGGATCGGGTGGGTGACAGCTCGATGACCTCGAACACCCCGTCGCCACGCACCACCTTGCCGGTGTGCCGCACGACGCAGCGCCGGGGCCCGTTCCCGGGGGGCTCGGTCCACTCGACGATCTCCATGGTGTCAGTGAACCCGAGGGGTCCGACACCGGTGACCGCGCGCAACCGCGCACCCTGCTCCCGGCCGTCACCTCCGCTGGTGACCTGGACCCTCGTGCCGAGCATCCACTCGCCCTGCGCCTCCCAGTCCGTGACGGCACGCCACACGGCCTCGGCCGGCGCCTCGACGTCGACCGGCACCGTCAGCGCTCTCCGGGAACTCACCGCTCACCCAGACGCTGCATCAACGGTTCGCTCGCAAGCTCGTTCACCGGTCCCCGTCGCGCCACAGCCCGGTGCCGGCCAGCTCCGCCTCCAGCTCGGCGACCCGGGCCAGCAACCCGTCGCGTTCCACCCCGGCGCGATCCAGCTCGTCGGCCAGCCGGTCGAGCACCCAGTCCACCTCGTCCATCCGGTAGCCACGCAGCGCCTGCTGGAACCTCAGCTCGCGGACGTCCTCACCGTCTAGTTCACCGGCCGGCAACCGGGTGGGTGTGGCGCCCGGAGGCAACGGGGCCAGTTCCTCGCCCCGTCCGAACACGACCGCGGCCAGCCCGAAGACGGCCGCAGCCACCGCCGCGACGACCAACAGATAGATGAGCGCGGTCCCCACTCGGGCAATCAGACCACGGAGGCCCGGTCAGCGCACGAGCACCTCGCGCATCGGGGGTCGCTCGGTCAGGCCGACTTCCGTAACGGACGGCAACCATTCGCGGTCCACCTGCAGAAATTGCGTGATCGCCGCGCCCGTGTCGGGCACGCCGCAGCGGGTGAGCGCGGCCGCGAGGATCTGCCGCGCCATCACCCCGAGCTGCAGCAGCGACCGGTTGCGGTGCTTGCGCACACCCAGATTGACCTGCGCCAGCGCATCGAGGCCCGCCGTGGCGTAGGTGTCGAGCAGCAGCCCGATCTCCACGCCGTACCCGGCGGCGAACGGCACCGACTCGAGCAGCTCCCGCGTGCCGGCGTACTCGCCGCCCAGCGGTTGGACGACACCGGCGAGCTCCGGCCGCAGCGCCGCGAGCAGTGGCCGCACGAGAAGCTCGGTGACCCTGCCGCCGCCGCTGTCCACCTCCGTGGTCTCCAGCCGCAGCGGACGCCGGTAGAAACCCTTGACCAGCGCGACGCCGGGCTCGGTGAGCAGCGGGCCGAGGAGCGCCGGGACGAACCCGGCGTCGAAGTCGACCAGGTCGGAGTCGAGGTAGCAGATGATGTCGCCCGTGGTGGCGGCGAGCGAACGCCACAGCACCTCGCCCTTGCCGGGCACGGGCGTCAGGTCCGGGAGCACGTCGGTGCGCAGCACCACCGTGGCCCCGGCCGCCGCCGCTACCTCGGCCGTGCGGTCGGTCGACCCGGAGTCGGCGACGACCAGCTCGTCCACCAGTGGCCTCGGGCCCAGTGTCAGCGGCACGATCGCGGCGACGATCGCCCCGACGGTGGCCTCCTCGTCGAGCGCGGGCAGCACGACGGAGACCCGCCTGCCCGCCTTCGCGGCCACCAGTTCGTCGACGCGCCAGGCCGGTTCCTGCCACGTTCGACGGACGAACCACTCCTCGGTGATGCGGTCCATTGGACCCTCCTGCACGGTCGAAGGGGCAGCCTCGTTGCCATGACGCGGTCGGTGCCGGTCGGACGGCCGGTGCGGACGACGCGGCCGGTCGCGCGGAGCGAGAGCACTTCGAACGAACGGGTTGATACCCCGCGATCGGAGCGGTCATGCCGACGGTAGGTGGCGAAACCGCAACGTCGTGCTACGAACACGTTTCCGGTTGAGGCAGGTTTGCGATCTGCTGGTGGTTGCCCTAGGCGAACGTCCGGGTGACCCGTTCCGGCACGCGATGACCGGTGATCGAGGCGACCATGTCGACGGTGCGCCGCGCCTCCATGACGTTGTGCACCCGAAAGATCTGCGCTCCGTGCCACGCGCAGATGGCCAGCGTGGCAAGCGTGCCTTCCAGGCGCTCGTACTTCGGGAGCCCGAGGGTCTCACCGATGAAGTCCTTGTTCGACGTGGCCACGAGCACCGGCCGGCCCAGCCTCACCAGCTCGTCGAGCCGTCGGGTGAGCTCCAACGAGTGCCACGTGTTCTTGTTGAAGTCGTGGCCCGGGTCGAGGATGATCCCGTCCTCCCGGACACCTGCGGCGCGGGCGCGCTCGGCAAGGTCGACGAGGTAGCTCGTGACATCGCCGACAAGATCGGGGTAACGGACCCGCCGGGCATACGTGCGCGGAGTGAGACCACCCGTATGGGTGCAGACGACCGCCGCGTCGAACTCCGCCACGACGTCCACCAGCTCGGGGTCGTACCCACCCCAGGCGTCGTTGATGAGGTCGGCACCTGCGGGCAGCGCGACACGTGCGACCTCGGCCCGCCAGGTGTCGACGCTGATCACGATGTCGGGATGAGCCGACCGCACGGCTGCGACCAGCATCTCGACACGTGCGATCTCCTGGCCGGGCGTCACGTCCTCGCCCAGGCCGGCCTTGACCCCACCGATGTCGATGATGTCGGCACCCTGCCCGACCATCTCCTCGACGTGGTCGAGAGCGCGTTCGAGCTCGTAGTCGCGCCCGGCGTCGTAGAAGGAGTCGGGGGTGGCGTTCACGATGCCCATGACGAGCCGCGCGGAGCTGTCGACAACCCGTGAGCCGAGGCGCATGTCAGGTCTCCTCAGGCTTCCAACAGGCGTCGAGCGCGGTGGTCACGTCGGTGGCGACCACGAGCCGCGACAGCGCCTCCGGCCGCACGAACCCACGCTCCCCCAGCCCGCGCACCCAGTCCAGGAGTCCCGTGTAGTGGCCGTCCGGATCGAGCAGCACCACGGGCTTGGCATGCATCCGCAGATAGCCCGCTGTCCAGACCTCGAAGAGCTCCTCGCACGTCCCGATCCCGCCGGGCAGGGCCAGGAACGCGTCGGCGTGCGCCTCCATGAGCGCCTTGCGCTCACGCATGGTGTCGACCAGCAGCAGCTCGTCCGAGTCGTGGTCGGCCCACTCGAGCTCCACCAGCGCACGCGGAATGACCCCGGTGGTGCGTGCTCCGCCCGCCCGCGCCGCCGCACCGACCGCGCCCATCATGGCCGATCGCCCACCGCCGGACACCAGCTCCCAGCCGCGCGTGGCGATCTCCCGGCCCACCTCCGCGGCGAGCTCCAGGTAGTACGACGGGATGCCCTCGATCGAAGCGCAGTAGACGCAGACGGCGAACGAACCCCGCTTCCCCAGCCCGCTCGGTGCCGACGTCTCGCCCGCGAGCTCGCTCGGTGCCGACGTCTCGCCCGCAAGCTCACTCGGTGCCGACGTCTCGCTCGCAAGCTCACTCAATGCGCTTCCTCCCAGGCCCGCCACGCCTCCTGAACGATCTTCACGGCGTCGTCGACGTCGTCGGTGACGTGCAGGAGGGACAGGTCCTTCTCACCGACCTTGCCGTTCTCGTGCACGGTGCCCGCGATCCAGTCGTAGAGCCCGCCCCAGTACTCGCTGCCCAGGAGCACCACCGGGAACTTGGTGACCTTCTTCGTCTGCACCAGGGTGAGCGCCTCGAACAGCTCGTCGAGGGTGCCGAAGCCGCCCGGCAGGCAGACGAACGCCTGCGAATACTTGACGAACATCGTCTTGCGGGCGAAGAAGTAGCGGAAGTTGATGCCGACGTCGACCCAGTCGTTGAGCCCCTGTTCGAAGGGGAGCTCGATGCCGAGCCCGACGGAGAGGCCGCCTGCCTCGGAACAGCCCTTGTTCGCGGCCTCCATCGCGCCGGGGCCGCCTCCAGTGATCACCGCGAACCCGGCCTCCGCCAGCGCCGCGCCCAGCTCCTGGCCCTGGGCGTACTCGGGATGGTCGCGAGAGGTGCGGGCGGACCCGAACACGGTGACTGCCCGAGGCAGCTCGGCCAGCATGCCGAAGCCTTCGACGAACTCGGCCTGGATGCGCAGCACCCGCCACGGGTCCGTGTGCACCCAGTCGCTCGGGCCGCGGGAATCCAGCAACCGCTGGTCGGTGGTTGAGCTCTCGTTGCGGTACTCACGTCGCAGTACCACGGGGCCCCGTTGCTTCTGCTCGGGCTGCGTCCTGTCGGAGCTCCCGTTCCCCCTCGCGGTCATGGCAGTCAGAGTAATGAGATCCGTACCGTCCGCGCCCGCGCCCGCCCACCGGCTCTCAGGGAGCCAGGAACCGCCGCAGGACGGCCACGGCGTCGGTGATCTGCCGCGTGTCGACGTGCTCCTCGCGGGTGTGCGCGAGGTTCGGGTCGCCGGGCCCGTAGTTCACCGCGGGGATGCCGAGAGCGGCGAAGCGCGACACGTCGGTCCAGCCGAACTTCGCCGACGGCGTGGCGCCGGTCGCCGCGATGAACTCGGCGGCGGCGGGCTCGGTCAGGCCGGGCAGCGCGCCGGGCGCGAGATCGGTGACCGCCAGCTCGAACCCGTCGAACACCTCGCGCACGTGCGCCTCTGCGGCCGCACCGTCCCGGTCGGGTGCGAACCGGAAGTTCACCGTGACCACGCACTCGTCGGGGACGACGTTCATGGCCACGCCACCGTCGATCCGGACGGCCTGCAGCCCCTCCCGGTAGACGCAGCCGTCGATGTCGACCTCACGGGCGGTGTACGCGTTCAGGCGCTCGAGCACCGCGGCAGCGGCGTGCACCGCGTTACTGCCGTGCCACGACCGTGCCGAATGGGCGCGCCGCCCGCGCGTGGTGATCTCGGCGCGCAGCGTTCCCTGGCAGCCCGCCTCCACGCCCGCGTTGGTCGGCTCGGCCAGGATCGCGAGGTCGGCGCGCAGCCAGTCGCGGTGCTCGCGCTGGATCCGGTTCAGCCCGTTGCGCGCCGCCTCCACCTCCTCGCAGTCGTAGAACACGAGCGTGAGGTCGTGGCGCGGCTCGGTGAGGGTGGCCGCGAGGTGTGCGAGGACCGCGTCCCCGGACTTCATGTCCGTGGTGCCGCAGCCGTAGAGCAGCTCGCCCTCGCGCCTGCTGGGCACGTTGTCGGCGATCGGCACGGTGTCGAGGTGACCGGCGAGCAGCACCCGCCGCTCGCGCCCGAGGTTCGTCCTGGCCAGCACCGCGTCGCCGGAGCGGAGCAGTTCCAGGTGGGGAGCCTGCTTCTGCAACGCCAGCTCGACGGCGTCGGCCAGCATGGCCTCGTCGCCGGAGACGCTCGGCACGTCGACCAGCGCGGCGCACAGGTCGATGGGATCGGAGGTGAGGTCCAGCACGGGGATCGTCACGAACGGCGACGCTACCTCCAGAGCCGTCGGGCGGCCCGCGGTCACCGCCCCGTGCCGGATACCGTTGGCCGCTGTGAGCACCGCACCGCGCCGGGAGGGCGCCTCCGGCACCGGCCTCGCCACCGTCACCGTGCCCACCGACGGCACCGAGGGCGTCGTCCTCGACACCTGGTTCCCCGCGCCGGCACTCGGCGGGCAGGCACCGGACGTCGCCGCCGACCTCGAGCACCTCGTCGGCACCGACGAGGCACGCGGGGTACGCACCGTCGTGGTCCGCACGGCCATCGAGTCGCTCGCCGACCCGCCCGCCGACCCGCACGACGTGTACCTGCGGCTGCACCTGCTCAGCCACCGCATCGTCGCACCCCGCGAGGCGAACCTCGACGGGGTCTTCGGGCTGCTCGCCAACGTCGTGTGGACCGACCAGGGTCCGTGCGCGGTGCCGGGCTTCGAGCTCACCCGCGCCCGCCTCCGCGCCCGTGGGCCGGTCACCGTGCTCGGCGTGGACAAGTTCCCCCGGATGGTCGACTACGTGATTCCCACGGGCGTCCGGATCGCCGACGCCGACCGGGTGCGGCTGGGAGCGCACCTGGCCGAGGGCACCACCGTCATGCACGAGGGCTTCGTCAACTACAACGCGGGCACGCTCGGTGCGTCGATGGTCGAGGGGCGGATCTCGGCAGGCGTCGTCGTCGGTGACGGCTCCGACGTCGGTGGCGGCGCGTCGATCATGGGCACCCTTTCCGGGGGCGGCAAGGCGGTGGTGTCGGTGGGCAAGCGGTGCCTGCTCGGGGCCAACGCCGGGATCGGCATCTCGCTGGGTGACGACTGCGTGGTCGAAGCCGGTCTGTACGTCACGGCGGGCACCAAGGTGGTCCTCCCGTCCGGGGAGACGGCCGCCGCCCGCACCCTGTCCGGGCAGGACGGGATGCTGCTGCGCCGCAACTCGTTGACCGGCGCCGTCGAGGTGCTGGCCCGCACCGGTGAGGGGATCGCACTCAATACCGCCCTGCACCACAACTGACTGGTCAGGCGGCCGGCCGGTCGCCGATCCGCCAGATCGCCCAGGCCTGGAGCGCGGCTGCTGCCAGCAGCACCGCGATCGCGGCGGGGAAGCCCTTCGTGAGGTCGATCAGCACTCCCATCAGCAACGGGCCGAGGCCCGCGCTGATGTACCCGACGCCGAGCGCGAGCCCGCTGGTGGCCGCGTTCGCCGCACCGTCGGGTGTGCGCCAGGCCATCACGGTGAGGCCGAGCGGGAATCCGGCCCCGACGCCGATGCCCAACAGCACCGCCCACATCCACGGGACGCCGGTGCCCGGCATCGGAAGCAGCATCACGCCGAGCGTGCCGACCGCGACGCAGCCGAGCGTCAGCCCGGCCCAGAACCGCCAGCGCCGGTGCCGCTCCGCGAGGATCGGGGCGATGAGGGCGGCCGGGATCTGCGCGACACTCCAGACCGCGAGCAGCAGGCCTGCGCGTTCCGCGCTCCAGCCGTGCGACTCGTAGTACGGCGGCAACCAGGTGATCCAGCCGTAGAACAGCAGCGATGTACCGGCCTGGTAGCAGGCTGCGATGCGGGCGAACCCGTGGCGCCACGGCAGCGGATGGCGTACGGCGGTCCGGTCGGGCGCGCCCACGCGCCGCGCCACCGGCACCCAGATCACCACGGCGAGCGCAGCGGGCACGGCCCACACCGCGAGCGAGAACGACCAGCCCCCCAGCGCCGCGGCCAGCGGCACGGCCAAGGCGCTCGCGATCGTGGCGCCGATCGCCATCGAGACCACGTAGCCGCCGGTGACGGCGCCTGCCCGCTCCGCGAGGTGTTCCTTGACGACACCGGCGAGCAGCACGCCGGCAAGCCCGATACCGAGCCCGACGAGCAGGCTCCCCGCGATCAGCGAGGCCAGCGCCGGAACGCCGCGCACGACGCTGCCCAGCGCGAGGATCGCGACGGAGGCGCCCAGAGCACGTTCCCGGCCGAACCTGGCGCCCAGCGCGGAGCCGGCGAAGGAGCCGACGGCCATCATCAACACGGCGGAGGCCTGCACGAACCCGGCGACACCCGCGGACGTCCCGAGGTCCTCGCGAACGGTCTCCAGGAGCGGTGGGTAGCCCGCCAGGGCCGCACGGAGGTTCGCCGCGAGGGCGAGCAACCCGAGCAGCACGACGACCGGCCGGACTGTTCCCGCTCCTGCCCGGCTGGACGACGTTGTCCCGGAGCCGGTGGTCACGCCGCTGGTAACCGCTCCGCCGCCGCCGCGATCCGCTCGTCGGACGCGGTGAGGGCGACCCGAACGTGCTGGGTTCCCGCCGGCCCGTAGAACTCGCCTGGCGCCACCAGGACACCCTGCTTCGCCAGCCTGTGCACCGTCAACCGGGAGTCCTCCCCCGCGGTGGCCCACAGGTACAACCCGGCCTCGGAGTGGTCCACGCGCATGCCGGCGGCCTCCACCGCGGCCCGCAGCGTGGCCCGGCGCCGGACGTAGATCTCGGCCTGCGCCGTGACGTGCGCGTCGTCGGACGTCGCGGCGGCCAACGCCGCCTGCACCGGCCGCGGGACCATCATGCCGATGTGCTTGCGCAGCTCCAGCAGGCTCGCGACCAGCGCTGGGTCACCCGTCACGAACGAGGCGCGGTAACCGGCCATGTTCGAGGTCTTCGACATGGAGTGCAGGGCCAGCAGGCCCTCGTGGGAGCCGCCGCAGACGTCGGGATGCAACACCGACACCGCACCCTGTTCGGCGGGCGCGAGCGAGAGGTAGCACTCGTCGGACGCCACCACGGCTCCGCGCTCGCGGGCCCACTCCACGACCTTGCGCATGTGCTCGGCCGGCAGCACCCGCCCCGTCGGGTTGGAGGGGGAGTTCAGCCAGATCAGGGCAACCCGCTGCGGTCCCAGCGCGATGGTGGAGTCCGAGCGGACGAAGTCGGCACCGGCCAGCCGGGCACCGACCTCGTAGGTCGGGTAGGCCAGCTCCGGGATCACGACCGTGTCGCCTGCACCGGCGCCCAGCATCGTCGGCAGCCACGCGACGGTCTCCTTGAGACCGATCGTGGGCACGACCGCGACCGGATCGACCGTGACGCCGAACCGCCGGGCCATGGCGCCCGCGATCGCCTCACGCAGTGAGTCGGGTCCGTGGGTGGTCGGATAGCCGGGGACGTCCGCAGCCGGACCGGTGAGCGCTGCCCGCACCACGTCCGGAACCGGGTCGACGGGAGTGCCCACCGACAGATCCACGATCCCACCGGGGTGGGACTTGGCGAGCTTGGTGTCATCGGCGAGCGAATCCCAGGGAAAGTCCGGGAGGTCGATCTTCACCATGCTGCAGCGGCTGTCACGGGTTCGAGTCTCCTCACTCGTCGTGCTGCTGCGGCGGCAGGCTCAGCGCGGGCTCGACGTCGCGCTCGACCTTGCCGATCTTCGACGCACCGCCGGGCGAGCCCAGCTCGTCGAAGAAGTCGACATTCGCCTTCGTGTACGCGCTCCACTGCTCGGGGACGTCGTCCTCGTAGTAGATCGCTTCAACGGGGCAGACCGGCTCGCACGCTCCGCAGTCGACACACTCGTCAGGGTGGATGTAGAGCATCCGGCCGCCCTCGTAGATGCAGTCCACCGGACACTCCTCGATGCACGCCTTGTCCAGTAGGTCGACGCAGGGCTCGGCGATCACGTAGGTCACGGGTGGTCCTCCACTCGGGCGTTCAGATGGGTTCCAGTATGTCCCGGCTGCCGTTTCGAGCGGGAGTCGGGGGAGTGTGACGAGGCTCGTACCGATAGCGGGATCCTGGACAGATGGCGCTGGTGGAGATAGCGAGCGAGCTCGTCGGCCAGCGGGTGGCGCTGCGGTACCGGATCGGTGACCGCGACGGACGGCCGCTCTACACCGACGCCGTCGGCGAGCTCCGTACGGACGGCCCGGGCGCGGTGCTGGTGGAGACCCGGCGCGGCCCCGTCCGCGTCGACCGCGCCGCCGTGGTCGCCGTGCGCGCCGTGCCGCCCGCGCCACCACGACGGGCTCCGCTTGCTGCGGTGACACGGCTCGAGGCGCTCTGCGCGGACGCCTGGCCCGCGGTGGTGGACCGGCCGCTCGGTGCCTGGCGCCTCCGCGCCGCGGACGGCTTCACCGGCCGGGCAAACGCCGGACTCGCGATCGGGGACCCGGGGATGCCCGTCCCTGCGGCGCTCGACGCCGTGCGCGCTTTCGCCCGCGAGCACGGGATCCGGGCGCGTGTGCAGGTCCCGGTGGGCTCGCCGTGGGACAAGGCGGTGGCGGCCGAGGGCTGGGAGCTCGACGTTGCACACGAGAGGGGCGCTGAGGTCGCGGTGCTGGTGGCGCCGCTGCAGGGCATCCGCGACCCGCGTGTGGAGCTGCCCGAGCGTCCCTCCGACGGGTGGTGGCGGCTGGCGCTCGGCGCTCTCCCGACGGCTGCGCAGCGGCACGTCCTGGATCCGGGCGGCGATCCTCGCACCGCGTTCGGCCAGATCACCGGCCCGGACGGGACGGTCATCGGGTCGGTGCGCGCGACCGTGGTGGAGGACCACCTGCACGTGTCCGTGCTGGAGGTGGCCCCGGCGGCACGGCGGCAAGGGCTCGCGACGGTGTTGTTGGCCTCGGCTGCGGGGTGGGGCCGCGAGCACGGCGCGCGGTGGGGAGTGCTGCAGGTGGCGCTGCACAACACGGGGGCGGTGGCGCTCTACGACCGGCTCGGCTACGTGGAGCATCACCAGTACCGCTACCTCGTGCCCCCGGCAGGCTGAGGCCGCCCGGTCACCTGCTCTGCAGGCGCTTCTCGGCCTCACGCGCCGCCCGCTTGAGCCCCGACCACTCGCCGAGGTACTTCCCCACCGCTCCGACCACCGGCAGCATCCCGAGGCCCTCGTGCAGGAAGTTCCCGTGCGGGCGCTTGTCCAACTCGTCCTCCACGGCGAGCAGGGCGCGCCCGAGCCGCCACACCGCGTTCGCCACGCGCCTCACCGTGGGCGGTCGCCCCGGTTCGTCGAGATCGCCGGTCAGCTCGGCGGCACGCGCGTCGGCAGCGATGTCATCCGCCTTGCTCGGCGGCCGCACGGCCAGCTCGCGCTGGAACATCACCACGCCCAGCAGCTTCACGAGCTCTTCCTCGTCGTGGACGCCGTGCTCACCCGCGATCGCAACGAGCAGCAGCCCCTGCCCCGCGGCGCCGAGCACCTTCGACACCGGCAGCCGGCTCAGCCACGCGCCGCCCAGCCCGGGCACCGCGGCGACCAGGGTGGTGAAGCGGCCGACGCGGTGCACCCACCAGCGCGAACGGGCCGGGACGCCCATCGCAGCCCATGCCGCGGTGCCGGGCACCTCGACGGCGGCCACCATGTCGAGCAGCTTCTCCCCCAGGCCGCGCTCGCCGTTGTCGGAGGACAGCACGCGCGCGCGCAGATCGAACGGGTCGGACTCGCGCAGGCCGGTGAGCACCGGACGGGTCGCGCGCACGAACGGCCGGAGCACCGCGACGATCGCCGAGTCGGGGATCGCCTCAGCCACCGTTCCTCCCGTGCTCCGAGTTGAGCACGCTCCGCAGGGCCCACAGCCCCGCCCCGATACCACCGATGACCAGCAGGAGCGACTGCCACGTGGCGGGCAGCATCACGTCACCTCCCGGCCCGGTGAGACCGAGCACCGCGACGGCGACCACCCACGCCAGCAGCGGCGCCCCCGCCCGTGACGGCCGTGGGTCGACCTCGGCGGCGCGGAACACGAGCCACGGCACGATCAGCACCGAGAGCACCACGCCCACCGGCACCGGCACACCACCTGCGTAGAGCGGCGTGAGCACCAACCCCAACGCGCCCAGCAACACGCCGTCGAGGACGAGCAGCCCGAGCACAGCACCGTCGGACGTCGTGGGCGGCTCGGGCTTCACGGGCTCACTCATCGCCGTCGCCGGACCCATCGCCCTCACCGGCATCGTCGAAGAGATCCTCGATCAGATCCCCCGCGGGCCCACCGGCGTCGTCGGCCGCCACGTACTCCTCCACGTCGAGCAGCGGCTGGGCAACGAGGTTGCTCATGGCGAGCGCGACGATGTCACCGCTCTCCCAGAGCGCGATCTGGGTGGCATGCGCCCGCATCGCCGCGATTCGTGCCAGGCGCTGCCCACTGACGTCGACGCGCGCGCTGATCGCCTTGTCGGGCACGCTGGGCAGCTCGTCGGGCACCGGCAGGCGGAACGGGAGTCCGGCACCCGAGGCGAGTGCGGCCAGCCCGGCGTCGAGTGTGGAGCGGGCGATCACGCTGAAGTACAGCTTGGCCGGCACGCGCGCCACCGCGGCCACGGTGATCTCGTGGGCGCGGACGTGGTCGGGATGGCCGTAGCCGCCGTCGGCCGCGTACGTCACCACCACCTGGGGGCGCACCTCGTTCAGCACGGCGACCAGCGCGTCCACTTGTTCTGCGAACGACTCCGGCCGCGCGAACGCCCGCGGATGCAGGTGCTCCGGTGTGGCGGCACGGACGCCGTGGCCTGCGAGTGCCATGCCCGAGTCGCGCCAGCGCCCCACACCGCCGAGGAACCGGTGGTCCCGCACGCCCAGTGCGGCGCAGGCGCCGGCGAGCTCACCGATCCGGTAGCCGCCGAGCTGGTCGGACTCGTCGGGGGCGAGCAGTGCGAGCTCCGGCGGGATCACCTCGCCCTGCTCGCCGAGAGTGCAGGTCACCACGGTGACCGAGGTGTCCGCCTCGGCCGCGTAGCGCGCGATCGTGCCGCCGGTGGCAAGCGTCTCGTCATCCGGGTGGGCGTGCACCAGCAGCAGCCGGCGCCGGGGAACGAGCGTCACGAGCGCACTCTACGGGCGGCCCCGGCGGTGCGCTGATCACGCCGCCCGCCGGGCCCCGTCGCCGGTCGAACGCTCGCTCCCACGTCAGATCAGGCTCTTGCGCTCCGCGTAGTGGCACGCAGCCGGGTGGCCCTGGCCGCGGTCCACCAACTGCGGGATCTCGTCCACACACCGGCTGCGCTCGGCGTCGCTCAGCTCGGCGGCGAACTTCGGGCAGCGCGTGCGGAACCGGCACCCGCTGGGCGGGTCGGCCGGGCTGGGCACGTCGCCGACCACCGTGATCCGCTCCCTGGCCCGCTGCTTGCGCGGGTCGGGCAGCGGGATCGCCGAGATGAGCGCCTGGGTGTAGGGGTGTGCAGGGCCCTCGAACAGCTCGCTCGCCGTGCCCGTCTCCACGATCCGCCCCAGGTACATGACGGCGATCCGGTTGGCGATGTGGCGCACCACCGACAGGTCGTGCGAGACGAACAGGTAGGACAGGCCCAGCTCGGCCTGAAGCTCGTCGAGCAGGTTGAGCACGCCCGCCTGGATCGAGACGTCGAGGGCGGACACCGGCTCGTCGAGCACGAGCACCTTGGGTCGCAGGGCGAGCGCTCGGGCCACCCCGATCCGCTGGCGCTGTCCGCCGGAGAACTCGTGCGGGAACCGGTTGCCGTGCTCGGGCTTGAGCCCGACCGTGCGCAACAGGTCCTGCACGGCGGTGCGTCCGCCCCGGTCGTACCGGTCGTGGATGCGCAGCGGCTCGGCCACGATCTCGTTCACCGGCATCCGCGGATCGAGCGACGCGTAGGGGTCCTGGAACACGATCTGCAGGTCCTGGCGCAGCGCGCGCATCTTCTTCGGCGGCAGCGCGGTGAGGTTGGTGCCGTCGTAGAGCACCTCACCCGAGGTGGCCTCGATGAGATTCAGGACCATCCGCGCCGTGGTCGACTTGCCGCAGCCCGACTCGCCGACCAGCCCGAGCGTCTCGCCACGGCCGAGGTCGAACGACACGTCGCACACGGCGTGCACCGTGCCGACCTGGCGCCGGATGAGACCCGTCGAACGGATCGGGAAGTGCTTGACCAGGTTGCGGGCCGACAGGATCGGCTCGGAACCGGCGGCTGACGAACCGCCGTGGTCTATCGCCGGCGCGCTCATCGCTCGCCCTCGCTGCGCGCGGCCGGCCCACAGAGAGACGTCACTGTGCGCAGACGCTGTGTCGATGATTCGCTCGCAAGCTCGCTCATCCCTGCCCCTCGTCCTCGCTCACGAAGTGCGCGAGCGCCTCCGTGTCGACCACCTCGGTCTCGAACACGTCGCCCGGGCTCGCGCCGACGAGCGCGTCGGAGCGGTGGCAGGCGGCGAGGTGACCAGGCCCCGTGGTGATCTCCAGGTTCGGCTCGACCTCGTCGCAGATGGCCACGGCCAGCGGGCAGCGCGGGGTGAACGGGCACCCCGGCGGCATGTTCACCACGGACGGCGGCGAACCCTCGATCGGGGTGAGCCGCTCGCTGGGCCGGTCGAGCCGCGGCAGGCTGCCCAGCAGCCCGAACGTGTAGGGCATCCGCGGGGTGTAGAACACGTCCTCCGCCGTGCCGACCTCCACCAGCTTGCCCGCGTACATCACCATCACGCGGTCGGCCTGGCCTGCGATGACACCGAGATCGTGCGTGATCAGCACCATCGCGGCGCTGGTCTCCTGCTGCGCGAGCTGCAGGGCGTCCATGATCTGCGCCTGCACCGTGACGTCGAGCGCGGTGGTTGGCTCGTCGGCGATGATCACGTCGGGGTCGTTGGCCATCGCGATCGCGATCACCACGCGCTGGCGCATGCCGCCCGACATCTCGTGCGGGTAGTTCTCCAGGCGCTGGCGCGGGTTCGGGATGCGCACCGTGTCGAGCAGCTCGGCGGCCCGGTCCAGGGCGGCTGCCTTGCTGACGTCGTGATGCGCGCGGACGGCCTCGGCGATCTGGTAGCCCACCGAGTACACCGGGTTCAGCGACGTCATGGGGTCCTGGAAGATCATCGCCACGCTGCGCCCGCGCACCGCGTTCAGCTCCGACTCCGGCGCGCCCAGCAGCTCCTTGCCTCGGAAGCGCACCGAACCCGACACCTGCGCGTTGCCCGGCAGCAGGCCCATCACCGCGAGCGAGGTGACCGACTTGCCGGAGCCGGACTCCCCGACGATCCCGAGTACCTCTCCGGCGCGCAGCCCGTAGCTGACTCCGCGCACCGCCTGCACCAGCCCGTCGTCGCTCGGGAAGCCGACGGTGAGGTCGCTGACCTCCAGCACGAGCTCGTGTGCGGCACCGTTTCGCCGAGTGGTCGCGGTGGTCGAGACGGCGAGGGGGTCCTCCGTCACTGGCGCACCTTCCTCTGCTGCGGGTCGAGCGCGTCGCGCAGACCGTCACCGATGAAGTTGATGGTGAGAGCGATCAGGATGATGAACAGCCCGGGGAAGTAGAAGAGCCACGGCCGGGTGGTGAGCGCCGTCTGCGCCTGGCTGACGAGCAGGCCGAGCGACGTGTCGGGGGTCTGCACGCCGAAACCCAGGTAGGACAGCGCCGTCTCCAGGAGGATGGCGAGCGCGACGAGAATCGTCAGGTTGACCAGAATCGCGCCGAGCGCATTGGGCACGAGGTGACGCACGATGATGCGGGTGTTCGTGGCACCGAGCGCTCGGGCGGCCTCGATGTACTCCTTCTCCCGCAGCGACAGCACCACGCCGCGGGAGACGCGCGAGACGTACGGGGCGTAGAGCACCGCGATGACCAGCGCGATGAGGTACCAGGTGCCACCAAAGTTGTGCGCGAGCATCGCCGCCACCGCGATCAGCGGCAGGGTCAGGATGAGGTCGGCGAGGCGCATGAGCAAGGAGTCGGTGCGGCCGCCGAAGTAGCCGGCGAGCGAACCCCAGATGGTGCCGACCACCGTGGCGAACACGGCGACGGACACCGCCACCTGCAGGGAGATCCGGGTACCGCGCAGAACCTCCGCGAACTGGTCCTTGCCCACGGCGTCGGTGCCGAACGGGTGGTCGAGCGACGGGGGCTGGGAGTTGTCCGGGGTGATGTCACCCGCCTGGTAGTGCCAGAGCCACCCGCCCACGTACGCGAGCAGCACCAGGAACACCAGGACGACGAGGCTGATCATCGCTGCCCGGTGCTGCAGGAACCGCCGCAGCACCAGCTGCGCCTGGCTGCGCTCGGCCACGGTGAACTCGCGCTCGGCCGCACGCTCCCGGCCGGGGCCGGGCGCCGGCACGGGCGGGGTCTCGGGCGTCGGGGCTACCTCACGCATAGCGGATCCTGGGGTCGAGTACGCCGTAGAGCAGGTCGGCTATCAGATTGAACAACACGACGATGACTCCCGTGAGGAGCAGCCACGACGAGGCGGCATAGACGTCCTCGGTGCGGATGGCGTTCAGCAGGAAGTCGCCCATGCCCTTCCACTGGAAGACGGTTTCCGTGACGACCGCGCCACCGATGATCGATGCGATGTCGAGCGCGGTGACGGTGGTCAGCGGGATGAGCGCCGTGCGCAGAGCGTGCTTGACCATGACCGTGCGGCGGGAGAGCCCCTTCGACCGGGCCAGCCGCACGTAGTCGCTGTTCATCACCTCGAGCATCGAGGCGCGCGTGAACCGGCTCCAGGACGCGTAGGAGATCAGGGCGAGCGCGATGGTGGGCAGCACCATGTGCCCGAGCACGTCGACGATCTTCGCGCCGGTGCCCGCCGGTGGTGGGATCGACGTGGCGCCGATCGTGTAGATCACCTGCGCGTCGACGGCCTTGTTGAACTCGATCCCGCCCTGCTTGAGCAGGATGGCGAGCCAGAACGACGGCATGGCGAGGAACAGGAAGCCCAGGAACGTGGTGGTGTAGTCGGTGGCCGTGTACTGCTTCACGGCGCTCAGCACACCCACGACCACAGCGAGGATCAGCGCGATCACCATCGCGAGCGCGATCAGCCGGATCGTCACCCAGAACCGGGTGCCGAGCTCGGCACCGATGTTCTGAGTGGAGATGACCGACGGGCCGAAGTCTCCGTGGAGCAGACCGCCCAACCAGGAGAAGTAGCGAGGGATCAGCGGCTGGTCGAGGTGCAGCCGCGCCGTCTCAGCAGCGATGACGTTGGGGGGCGCCGGTGGGTTCTTCTCCAGCAGCGGCGCCAGTGGGTTGCCGGAGCTGACGCCCAGCGCGAACACGATGAACGAGGCGAGCAGCAGGATCGGGATCGATATGAGGATCCTGCGCACGGCGAAAGCGAGCATGGAGGTCGTCCTGCTTCTTCCGGGCGGGAGGGCGGCCGGTGGGCGGCTGCAGGTGAGCACCGCCCTTGTTGACTAGTCAAGGGTACGACCCGGCGGGGTGCCCGTGACGGCCGACCGTCACGGGCACCCCGCGGGCAGGTCAACTGGAGGCCTTGATGCCCCACTCCGAGGTGTTGTAGCTGATGCCGTCGAGCGAGGAGTTGTTGCGGACGTTGCCGATGTTGTTCTGCACCGCGGCCAGCGTCGGCTTCTGGTACAGCGGCAGGACGTACGCGTCCGCGGACAGCATCTCGTCGGCCTGGTTGAGCTTGGCCGTGGCGTCGGCCGCGTCAGTGGACGAGGCCGCCTCGTTGATCAGCTGATCCATCGCGGGGTTCTGGTACTTGCCGTAGTTGCTGCCCGAGTTCGACAGCCACAGCTGCTGTGCACCGCCGAAGGCGTACGGCGACTGGATCCAGCCGAACACGATCACGTCGTAGTCGCCCGACGAGGTGGTGTCACCCAGCGAGTCGGTGGTGGAGATCTCGATGTTGACACCCAGCTGCTTGGCGTAGCCGGCGAAGAGCTCGCACTCGTTCTGCCGCACGGCGTTGCCCGTCGTGTAGCGCATGCGCAGCGCCGGGACAGCCTGGCCGTCCGGCGCGACCAGCGCGGTGCCGACGCCCGTGTAGCCCGCGTCGGTGAGGATCTTCTTGGCCGCCTCGATGTCACCGCTGCCCTGGCCGGTCGCGGTGATGTTGTCCTGGTAGCCCTCCTGCTGCGGGATGAACATGTGGTTGTTCAGGGGCTTGATGTCCTTGTTGAACTGCCCCACCGTCTTGTCGATGATCTCCTGACGGTTCACCGCGGTGAACAGCGCCTGTCGCAGAGCCTTGTCGGCCAGGAACTTGTTCTGCAGGTTGAAGTCGTAGTGCTCCCAGGTGAGGCCCTGGTTCTGGAACTGCGAGACGTTCGGGATCTGCTGCAGCTGCGACACCAGGTCGACCTGCGGCTGCGGGAACAGCACCTGGACCTCGTTGTTCTGCAGGGCGATCGGCTCCTGCGTCGCGTCGGTGATGACGCGGAAGATCAGCTGGTCGAGCTTCGGCTTGGTGGCGCCGTACCACTTCGGGTTGGGCACCAGCGTCAGCGCGACGTTGTTCTCCCAGCTCTGCACCTGGAACGGGCCACCGGTCCAGTTCGGCGTGGTGGAGCCGAAGTAGGTGAACGCGGCCGCCTGCCCCGCAGGCGTGTTGAGGTCGCCCTGCTGCGCACCGATGTGGGCGGGGTAGAGCGGGTTGCTCGAGCCGAAGAGGCTCTGCCAGTCGGTGTAGGGCTTGCTGAATGTCGCCGTGACCGTCTTGCCGCCGTCCGAGCCGACGACACTGGTGACGAGGTCGTATCCGCCGTTGCCCGCGGTCTCGCAGTCGGGGCAGTCGCGGCCGTTCTGCCACTTCCAGTTCATCACGAAGTCGTCGGCCGAGATCGGCGTCCCGTCGTTCCAGACGGCCTCGGGCTTGATCTTGTACGTGACGGTGAACGGGTTGTCGCTCGTGACCTCCGCCGACGTGAGCAGGTCACTGTTCAGCGTCGACTTGAGTTCGGGCGAGGTGTAGAAGGCGTACGGAAGGAGCGGCTTGGTCATCATCGCCGTCCAGTCGACGTTGCCCTCAGACGAGATGACGTTCCAGTTGTCGATGTTCTTCTCAGCCGCGACGGTGACCGTCCCGCCCTGCTGCAGCTGGTCGGCCGGCGCCGAGTTGCAGGTGTTCGGGCTGGTTGCGCAGTCGGCGTAGACCCCGCCCTCCGAAGCGTCCTCACTCCCCCCGCCACCGCCACCGCACGCGGCGAGCACCAGCGCCGCCGCCGCGACCACCGCGGCAAGGGACGCAGCCCTCGTTCTGCTCATCGATTCCTGACCTCTCATCTACGGGACCGTCCTGGTCGGACGCTCGCATGCGCCAGGCGACTGACCCGGGTCATGTCGTCGAACCGGGCGTACCGACCCAGGGCACGGTAGGAACCGAGGTCTCACCCGTACACCCGAGGTTCACTGATCGTGATGAAAGGGTGATCAGGGCTGAACACACCGACACAATCAGATTACTTAGCGGTAACCCGTTCGGCGCGCATCATGTCACCCGTTCGTGGCACGCCAGCGCTGGGCCCCCGTCAACGGACCAGTGGACAGCGGCCCCGGAGTGACGCCCGTAGCCGCATCGGCCGCAGGTGTGCTGACGACCAGATTCTCGGGCTGGAAGAGCGGAAGAGCAGGCAACTGTGCCCACAGAACTCGTTCCACAACCCCGGCCGTGGTGGGCCGCGGGTCGGCCGACACCAGCTCGTCGAACAGCGGCTGGAGCGCCGGGAAGCAGAAACCCGTCGGTGAACGGGGTGGATCGGGCACGAGCGCCGTGGGGTTCGGGCAACCGAAGTCCGACGCCAGTTCGGTGCCCAGATCGCCTCCGACCGTGCGCGGAAGGATGATCATGTCCGCCTCGACGCTCCCGCCCGACGACGACGGCGACGGCGTCGATGTAGGCGACGAGGTCGGGTCGGACGCCGAAGTCGTCGGCGCGGCCGGAGTCGTCGAAGGAGTCAGCCGCGCGGCCCGCGGCACCGGCTGCAACTGGGTCGGGGTGGAGGTTGCGGATTCCGGCGTCGAGGTCGGCGTCGGCGTCGGGGTGGGCGTCACGGCCGGCACCTCCGACTGCCCGAACAGCTGCACACCGGGCGGGGCGATCACCGTGACGTCGATCCCTGCTGCGTTCAGCTGCGCCGCGATCACCTGCGCCACACGCACGTCCTCGGGCCGTTCGGCGGCGGCCGCCAGCACGAGCTGGACCGGCTCACCGGCGAGGTCCCAGCGCCCCGTGGACGCGTCGCGCTTCCAGCCCGCCGCAGCGAGCAGCTGGGCCGCCGCCACCGGATCCGGGCGGAGCGGGGCGTCGGGAGGTGCGGTGGACGCGTAACCCGGCTCGGAAGGCGCGAGCCCGAAGGAGTCGACCGGGAGCGCTTCGGGGGCCACGGTGTTGCGTAGCGCATCGCGGTCGACGAGGAACGCGATGCCGCGTCGTGCTCGCGGGTCGGACAGCGGACCGGAGTCGCCGCGCATGCCGAGCTGCGTGACGACGGGCTCCGGCGCGGGCTGCAGGTGAGGCGCGGGCTGCAGCCCCTGGAGGACCGTCCGGATCGCCGGGGTCGACTCGGGCAGGGCCACGTCCACCTCGCCGCTCGCCAGGCCGGCGGCCAGCACCGGCCCGTCCATCCTGCGCAGCACGAGCCGGTCGAGCACCGTGGGCGTGTCCCAGTAGAGGTCGTTGCGATCCAGGACGATCTCACCGCGCGCCCGGTCCACCGACGAGATGCGGAACGGCCCGCCCGAGGCGGGTAGCCCGTCGCTGGTGGCTCCCGTCCACGAGCCCGGCGCGTCCTTGAGGATCGCCGCGGGCAGCAGGCCCGAGAAGAGGGTCTTCCACGCCGGGTAGGGCTGGGAGAACACGACGTCGACGGCCTTGCCACCGGCGCGCGAGCGCACGTCGGTGATCAACCGGTAGCCGGCGGCGTCGGCGACGCCCGGCTCACTGCGCATCCGCTCCCAGAGATAGACGAAGTCCTCCGCCGCGATGGGGGCGTTCGACGACCAGGCCGCCTCGAGGTTGAGCTCGTAGTTCACCGTGAACGGCGCGGTGGAGATCACCTTCGCGCTCGTCGCCACCGTGGTGTCGAGCTGGAGGACGCCGTTCGCATCCGGGCGGAACACCGACGGCAGCACGAGTGCGGACAGCGCCGTGGTGACCGGCGACTGGTCCGCGAGCAGATGCGGGTTGAACCCCGCACCCAGCTCGCTCACCCCGACGACGAGCTTGGTGGGCTCGGGCTGCGGCGACGGGACCGGCGCAGGCGGAGGTGGGGGCTGCTCGACAGGGCTGTTCGTGCACGCCGCCAACAACACGGCGAGCAGCAGGAACAGCCCCACCCCCGTACGCCGTGCGAGCGGAACGTGCACCGACACCCTCGACCTCCACCTGGTCCGGCGAGCACTCCGCCCGCGGGCGGCCATCCTCGCACCGCCGCCGGGTGGCGCCGACCGGGCGGTCAGGAGACCGACCGTGCCCGCGAACGCTGCCGGGCCCGTGCGTGCGAATCGAGTTCGACCTTGCGGATACGCACCGACTCCGGCGTGACCTCCACGCACTCGTCGTTGGCACAGAACTCCAGCGCCTGCTCGAGGTTGAGCACCGTCGGCGGGGTGAGCTTCACGAGCTCGTCGCCGGTGGAGGAGCGCATGTTCGTCAGCTTCTTCTCGCGGCAGATGTTGACCTCGAGGTCCTCCGCACGCGTGTACTCACCGATGACCATGCCGCCGTAGACGAGCGTGCCCGGCCCGACGAACAGCACGCCGCGGTCGGCCAGCTGGTCCACCGCGTAGGCCGTGACGGGCCCGGAGCGGTCGGAGATCAACGATCCGCGCAGCCGGGTGCGCAGCTCGCCGACCCACGGGCCGTAGCCGTCGAAGACGTGGCTGGCGATGCCGGCGCCGCGGGTGATCGTCAGGAACTCGGTACGGAAGCCGATCAGGCCCCGCGACGACACCCGGTAGTCCATGCGGACCCGCGTCTCGCCGTGGACCATCTGGTTCAGCTCGCCCTTGCGGCTGGCCAGAAGCTGGGTGACGGCGCCGAGGTGCTCGGTGGGCACGTCGCAGGACAGCTGCTCGAACGGCTCGTGCAGCTTGCCGTCGACCATCCGCGTGACGACCTCGGGCTTGCCCACGGTCATCTCGAAGCCCTCACGGCGCATCGTCTCCACGAGCACGGCCAGCGCCAGCTCGCCGCGGCCCTGCACCTCCCAGGAGTCGGGACGCTCGGTGGGCAGGATGCGCAGGGAGACGTTGCCGACCAGCTCGGAGTCGAGCCTGCCCTTCACCTGGCGCGCGGTGAGCTTGGTGCCCGGGTGCTCGTCACGGCCCACGAGCGGCGACGTGTTGATGCCGATCGTCACCGAGATCGCCGGCTCGTCCACGTGGATGCGTGGCAGGGCCACCGGGTTCTCGGGGTCGGCGAGGGTGTCGCCGATCGTGACGTCCGGGATGCCGGCAACGGCCACCAGATCGCCTGCGCTCGCCGACTCGGCCGGGACGCGCGTGAGCGCCTCGGTGCGAAGCAGTTCGGTGATCTTGACGCGCGTGACCTTGCCGTCGGCGGTGCACCACCCGACCTGCTGACCCCTGCGGATCACGCCCGCCCGGACCCGGCACAGCGCGATGCGGCCGAGGAACGGGGTGGCGTCGAGGTTGGTGACGTGGGCCTGCAACGGAGCGTTCGGGTCGTCAGCGGGCGGCGGGACCGTCGCCGCGATCACGTCGAAGAGCGACTCGAGGCCGGGCTCGTCGGGCAGGTCGCCGTCAGCCGGCCGCGTGCGCGAGGCACGACCCGCACGCCCGCTGGCGTAGACGACCGGCAGGTCGAGCAGGAGGGCGGTGGTGGCCTCGTCGAGGTCGAGCTCGTCGGCCAGCTCCAGGAGGAGCTCGAGGCTCTCGTCGACGACCTCGGCGCACCGGGCGTCCGGCCGGTCGGTCTTGTTGACGACCAGCACGACGGGCAGGCCTGCGGCGAGCGTCTTGCGAAGCACGAAACGGGTCTGCGGTAGCGGGCCCTCACTCGCGTCGACGAGGAGCACGACGCCGTCGACCATGGACAGTCCACGCTCGACCTCACCGCCGAAGTCGGCGTGGCCGGGGGTGTCCACGACGTTCACGGTCATGCCGTGCCAATTGATCGCCGTGTGCTTGGCGAGGATGGTGATGCCCTTCTCCCGCTCCAGGTCGCCGGAGTCCATGACCCGGTCGACGAGGGCGGCACGCTCACCGAACGCGCCCGAGGCGCGAAGCATGGCGTCGACGAGAGTGGTCTTGCCGTGGTCGACGTGCGCGACGATGGCGACGTTGCGGAGCGAGGAGCCCGTCCCGCGGGTCTCGCGAGAACTGTCCGCGGGGGCCGCGAGAGTAGATGCTGCTGTGCTCACGATTCAGGATAGCCCGGCCGACACCCTGGTCCGCCGCGGGAGTGAGCGCAGCCTCAGCTGCCCTGGGCGGCCCCGATCCGCGATCCCCACCGCCCTCGCCACACCGCGCGACCGGCCCAGCGCCGCGCCGAGCGGCCACAGCGGCGCGCGTGAGCTGAACCGATTCGGCCGCAAACGCGCCGAATGGCCACGACCGGAAGCCGGACGGTCTCCGCGGGGCGTTGCGGCGTCGGGGCGCCGGGACACGGCGACCGGCCGACCGGTCTGGATCGCCGCGGAAGACCGGCACCCACGGGCTCGATGCGCCGCTCCTCGGGTGCAAGACGTGTCGGATATCACCCCTTGGCGAGCCTGCAGGGCCGCATCGGGCTTGATCCACTTGCCCTGTCTTGGGGCGATCAAGCATGCGGCGCGTTGATGATCGCTATTGGCACGTCGATAAGGCCCATGATCAACGTTTCGGGCCCCACGGCAGCACATGACCCGGTTCTCGACCCCGAACCGATGATCATGAGAAGAACGGGCATCCGAGGCCTCTGCCGGTGGTCCGCCGGCCAGGGCCAGGAGCTCAGCAACCAACTCGGGCCCCGCCTGCCCAGCACAGCCCGTGATCAACGCCTCGGAGCCCGCAGCAGTGCATGACCCAGCGGCCTGTCCCGAACCGATGATCATGGGGAGAATGGGCACCTCCCGGCCACCCCGATCCCGAGCCGGCGGTCCACCGTTCAAAATCGGCAACGGCCCCTCGTCCGGCGGCCGATGCCGCCCGGCCGATCGGACGAGCCGAGGCACCCCGCTGCTCCGACGCACCGCCGAGCTCCTTGATCAACCGATGGGGCCTGACGGCAGCACGTGACGCGGTTTCCAGGCCCGAACCAGTGATCATGTCCAAACCAACACCCCACCCCTGACCCCGCCCCAGCGGACCACTGGTCCGAGATCGGCGGCGACCTGCTGCCGGGGCGATACCGAGTCGACGACCTCCCTGCTTCCCGGAGGCATGACACCTCGCGGACCTGCCCATCCGAGCTCCGCTACTCGACGGCCAGCCACGGGGCGTGCGGGCGAGATCCACGGCGCATTGATCAACGCCTGGGGCCCGCAGCAGCACATGACCCGGCTGTCGCGCCCAAACCGATGATCATATGGAATTCCCCGACCCGGGTCGGGCGGTTCAGCCTTCGAAATCAGCCGCGCCCGGTCGCCCCGCGGACGATATCGAGCCGGAATCGCCCTCCAAACCAACACACCCCACCAGCTCTGGCATGTTGGCAGGCCCATGATCAACGTTTCGGGCCCCGCAGCGGCATATGACCCGGTTCTCGACCCCGAACCGATGATCATGAGAAGAACGGGCATCCCTCGACCATCAAGTCCACCACCCCCGCAGACACCGCGACCGTGGCGGGCCATGTGGAACGGGTGGAACGGGTTGCCGCCGCATCGGCGCACCAGCGCGTCACGCCGCTGACATCAGCCGGGCCGGCGAGCCGCGCGGGACCCTGCCCGGTGGTCCGCCGGCCAGGGCCAGGAGCTCAGCAACCAACTCGGGCCCCGCCCGCCCGGCACAGCCCGTGATCAACGCCTCGGAACGCTCAGCAGTGCACGACCCGGTTCCTGGTACCGAACCGGTGATCATCCGGCGACGGCCAGGCCTCGCTCGACCTCATGAGCGATCTCGGCGAGCACGGCCCGCGGCCTGCCGGCGAGGTCGTGCCAGGTGTAGCGCAGGATCGTCCAGCCGTTGCGGACCAGCGTGTTCTGGCGGCGCTTGTCGCCCTGGCTCCGTTCGGCGTCCATGTGCCACGCCCACCCGTCCACCTCGATCGCCACCCGGGAAGCGGGGAAGGCCACGTCGATCAGGTATCCGGCGGCCGGGAAGCCGCACTGCCATCCCGTGGCGCCCGACTCGCGCAGCATCGCCACCAGGAGACGCTCCGCGGCGGAGGCCGACCGGTCGGCGGCGGCCGCCAGCATCCGCCCGGCGCCGGCCGAGCCGTGGGAGCCGAGGTTGCGGCAGTAGGCCTGGTACACCGCCGGGAACCCGACCCGGCGCTGCAGCGCCCGGTCGAGCAGCAGGCTCCCCCGGTCGCCGAGCTCGACGGCCGCTTCGAGTGCGGTCAGCGCGCAGGCGGTGACGGCAAGACCGCGCTGCTCGACGACGTCCTCCGCCGCGAGCTCGCGGCGCCGCACGCTCACGCCTGGGCGCCGGCGCGGGTGCCGCAGCCGTGGCACCGTGACCGCCACCGTCATCGGTGGCTGCTCGACCATCCCGTGCCACCAGGCGGCGGCGAGGCCGCAGAGGACGGAGCCGTCACCCGCCCAGAGCGCAGCCGCACGGACCCTCACCTCGTCGTCGTAACGGTGGCCGCTCACGAGATAGACCCGGGGATACAACGGCCGCCAGCGCCGCAGCCGCAGCCGGTGGTCGACCGCTTCGCGGGAGAGTCCGGCGCGCAGTGCCTGGTCACGGGCGATCACGCCGGCCTGCCGGGCGAGGATGCTGTCGATGGACATGCCGCCACCGACGCCGGCCACCCCGCGCCGGTTCCCCATGCGGCCACGCCCGTTGCCATCGGAAACACCTCAGCTTCGGGACACGACCACGGCCTCGATCTCGCACGATCTGTCGCGCCGCGGCTGCATCCACCCGAGCACGCGCCCGAATCGGGCGGTGCCGCCCGCAGCCGGTCGGACGCCCTCCGAGCCGGGGCGTCCCGCCTGCCAGAAGCCCGCCAACTGCGGCAGCGTCCCCGCCGGTCAGGCGCCCAAGGCTCAGCGCTGTCCTCTCCGGTCAGCGCCGCCCCACGCGGCGCTGACCCTTCCCTGCCAGACGCCCTCCGCCACGGGGCCGTCCCCGCCAGCCAGACGCCCCACCGCGGCACCGGATCCGCCGGTTGAACACCGCCCACGCGGCGTTGTCTCTGCCAGTTGCAGGCCCTCCACTCGGCGCTCCCCCGCAAGTCAGACGCCCTCCGCCACCGGGCCGTCCCCGCCAGCCAGACGCCCCACCGCGGCGCCAGATCCGCCGATTGGACATCACCCACGCGGCGTTGTCCCTGCCAGTTGCAGGCCCTCCGCTCGGCGCCCCCCGCAAGTCAGACGCCCTCTGCGCGGCCCTGTCCTCGCAGGTCAAGCCCCGACCGCAGTGCTTGCCCCACGGGTCAGCCGCTCCCCACCGCGGCGCTGCTCCACAAGTCGAAGCGCCCTCCACCGCTGCCCAGGTCAAACGCCCACCCGGTACTCGCCTGCACCCATCAGGCGCCACCACCGCGGCACAGCCCTCGCCAGCCAGACGCCCCCACGCGGCGCTGTCCCGGCGGTCAGGCGCCCTCCACCGCGGCGACGCCCGAGCGCAGGAGGGCGGCGAGGACGGCGAGGACGGCGCGGTCGGCGTCCACCCAGTCCACCTCCACCAGCTCGTCCTCTCCCACCCAACGCACGGCCGCGTGCTCCAGCGCCTGCGGGTCGGGCGCCGCGGCGTCGAGCTCGGCCGTGTGCACCCGGAGCACCCCGGCGTCGATCGGCAGGTCGGTACCGAGCCGCCCTGTCACGCGGACCGCGGTGGCCAACTCCTCGCGGCACTCCCGCACCACGGCGTCCGGCTCCTTCTCCCCCGGCTCCACTCGCCCACCGGGTAGCTCCCACCGACCGGCGAGGGCCGGTGGACGGGTCCGCTGGGCGATGAGAAGCAGACCGTCTCGAAGCAGGGCTGTGGCGACGACCACCGGTGCGGCGACGAGTTCAGCGGCCCGCTCGACGAGCACGTCCGAGCGCGCGGCGAGGATCCGCAGCATCAGCCGGCGCAGCAGCACCACGTCGGCGGCGCGGCCCAGCAACCCGAGCGGTGACGTCCACCGCAGCTCGTCGAGGACGAGGGTGCCGGCCCCGGTCGGGGTGAGGGTGACGGTGTGGGTCAGCTCCCGCAGGGGGCCGGCGACCAGCGTCGACGTCATCCCGGCGGGCGATACCGCCTCGATCCTGGTTCGCACCGGGACCCGGACACCCGGCCCGATGCGCGTGCCGACCCGGATCTCGTCGCCCGGGGCCAGTAGCCGTACGGGCGCGCTGAGGCGATGGCCGCAGCGTTGCAGGGCGGCTGCGGCCACGTCGGAGTCCCGGAGCAGCCCAGCCACCGTGCGGGGTGGGGCGTCGATGAGAACGGTCGACCGGAGTACGGGCACCCCGCGATGTTCCCAGCGACCGGGTGGGCGCGTCCGGGGCGCCCGCCTCTACTCCGGGCTCCCGGCGCCAGAGCGATCCACGCTCCACAACCGCGCGACTCGTGAGATTCGCGGCCGGCCTCCCGCCCCTGCCCCGGATCAATCCGGGCTCCCAGCGACCGCGGCAGCTCACCCCCAGAACCGAGCGACCCACGAGACTCACGACCGGCCTCCCACCCCTGCCCCGGATCAATCCCGGCTCCCAGCGACCGCAGCAGCTCACCCCCAGAACCGAGCGACCCACGAGACTCACGACCGGCCTCCCACCCCTGCCCCGGATCAATCCCGGCTCCCAGCGACCGCAGCAGCTCACCCCCAGAACCGAGCGACCCACGAGACTCACGACCGGCCTCCCGCCCCTCCTCCGGGTCAGTCCGGGCTCCCGGCGACCGGACCAGCTCACCCTCCGGAACCGGGCGACTCACGAGACTCACGGCCGGTCTCCTGCCCCTGCTCCGGGTCAGTGCGAGCTCCCGGCGCCCGGGGCGGCTCGTCCTCCGGGCGCCGGGAGCTCGCGGGGTCCGGGGCAGGCCAGCGCACCTCGATGCGGGCCCCGCCGGACGACGACGCACCGGCCGTGACGGAGCCGCCGCGGCCTCGCACGAGCGCCGCCACCAGTGCGAGCCCGAGCCCGGCGCCACCGCCCGCCTCCGGGGACAGGCGCAGGAACCGGTCGAAGACCCGCTGCCGATCGGCCTCCGGGATGCCCGGGCCGTCGTCCTCCACGAGCAGCCGCACCGACCTGCGCGCCGGCAGCACGCCGATCCGCACCAGCGAGCGGGCATAACGACGGGCGTTGGCGATGAGGTTGTCCAGCACCAGCGCCACCTCCGACGGGCTGGCGAGGGCGTGGGCCGGGGTCGGGGCGACGAGTTGGAGGACGGGTTCGTCGGCGCCGCTGCCCTTCGTCCGTTCGATCGCCGCGCGCGCGGCGGCCACCAGATCAACCGGCTCCGCCGCAGGCCGCTGCCCGGCGTCGGCGCGGGCCAGCGCGAGCAGGTCCGAGAGCAGCGTCGAGAGGCGCGCCGCCTCCTCCGCCACCGACTGTAACGACTCCTGGGAGAACTCGGGGTCGGGGTGTGCGACCGCCACCTCCGCCTGTGCGCGGATGGCCGCGACCGGGGACCGGAGCTCGTGGGCGGCGTCGCCGGTGAACCGCTCCATCCGGGCGACGGCCTCGTCACGCCGGGCCAGGAGGAGGTTGATCTCCTCGGCCAGGGAACGCAGCTCGTCGCGCGGCAGGGGAACGGGCAGCCGCTCACCCGGCGGCAGCACGGCAGCGGCGGTGCGCATCCGGTCGACCGGCCGCAACGCCGCCCTTGTGGCCACCCACGCGGCGAGCACGACGACGGCCGCCACCAGCAGGGCGCCTACCACGAACCCCACAGCGGCATGCGCCAGCAAGGTCACCCCGCCCACGATGTCGGCCGTCACCACGACGAGGCGGGTGGAACCGTCGGGCGTCACGGCGCTGATCGCGAGCCAGCGGCGCAGCTCCTTGAGGTGTCCTGCGGTGATCGCCTTACCCGCCGCGAGATCCCGGACCTGCGCAGGGCTGAGAGGCAGGGGTGAGCCGCCGTCGACCGGCTCACCTGCGCTGTCGACGACCCGCACCTCCGGGCTTCGCACCGCGGTGGCGGGGGTTCCGGTCGCCAGCTGCACCGCCGTCCCGTGGGCCACGCCCCGCAGCTCCGCGTCGGCCGCGCCGATCATCGTGCCGTAGAGCAGGCCGACGCCCAGCCGGCTCAGGCCCAGCAACGCGATCAGTGCGACGACACCCACGACGGTGGTGATCCGGAACGGCAGAGTCCGCGAGCCCCACCACTGCCGCAGTTGCCGGCTCACGGTGGCCCGCCGGCGTTCATGGCGATTCGACGATGTAGCCGAATCCGCGCACCGTCTTGAGGACGTGCCCGGCCCCGACCGCGTCGAGTTTGCGGCGCACGTACCCGACGTACACCTCGACGACGTTGCGGCTGGCCGCCTGCTCGTCACCCCAGACCAGGCGCAGCAGCTCGTCCTTCGCCACGGCCGTGTCGGGCCGGCAGGCGAGTGCGTGCAGCAGCGCGAACTCCCGCGGTGAGAGCTCGACGACAGCTCCCTCCCAGCTCACCGCCCTCGTGATGGGGTCGACGATCAGCGGCCCCAGCCGGACGCGCTGCCCGGTGCGCCCGAGGGTGGCGTTGCGCCTGCGCAGCATCGCGCGCAGCTGAGCGACCAGCACCACGAAGGCGAACGGCTTGACGAGGTATCCGTCGGCGCCGAGGTCGAGGCCGTCGGCCTGGTCGAACTCACCGTCCTTCGCCGAGAGCAGCAGCACCGGCGTGTCGACACCGGCCGCACGCAGCTGCTCGAGCACCCGATACCCCGACAGCCCCGGAAGGATGATGTCGAGCACGACCGCGTCGAAACCTCCGGTGAGCGCAGCGCTGAGGGCGGACGGACCGTCCGCGAGCGCCACGACCTCCATGCCTTCGGCCGTCAGTCCGCGTGCGAGGGCCGTCCGGATACCCGGTTCATCATCGACCACCAGCACGCGTGCCATCACTGTCCGACGCTACCGGGCGGGCAAGACCATCACCTCAGAACACTCTCAGCACAAATGAGTCACGCTGTACGCATGTCAGATCGGAGCAGGACGGGTCGCCGGGGCGGAGGTCACGCCAGGACGACCGGCCGCGTGGCCGGGGCGGTCGTCGCGGTGGCCGGGGCGGTGGGGCTCGCATTGCTGGCCCTGCCCGCCGGTGCGGGGGCGGCGCCCGAGTTGCCGCCGGTCACGCCGGAGGAGCTGGTCAGCTCGGTGCTGAAGGCCCGCCCGGGCCCGTTCGACGGCACCGTCACGCTGGACAACCAGCTGGGCCTTCCGGCCCTGCCGAACATGCCCGCCGCCGGTAGCGGCACGAGCACCGTGCGGGTGTGGTCCGACGGCGAGGGCCGCGGCCGGGTGCAGGTGCCTTCCGACTCGGGCGAGCGCACGCTCGTCTCCGACGGCTCGACGCTCTGGGCCTGGAATTCCGCGGACCGCACCGTCGTCCGGTCCGCCGAGCATGCGGAGCGGCACACCAGCGGGCCCGACACCACCACCGACCCCACCGCGGCCGCCACCATGGCGCTCGCCGCGCTCCGGCCCAGCAGCACGATCGACGTCGACGGCACCGCGGAGGTCGCGGGCCGTCCCGCCTACGAGCTCGTACTCGCCCCGCTGCCGTCGGAACGGACGTTGCTGCGCGAGGTGCGAATCGCCGTCGACTCCGCCACGCGCGTGCCGTTGCGGCTCACCGTGCTGGCCAACGGCTCGTCCGACCCGGCGCTGCAGCTCGGCTTCACCGACGTCTCGTTCGGCGCGCAGGACGGCTCACTCTTCACGTTCACCCCGCCGCCCGGCGCCACGGTCAAGGATCGGGAGCCCCGAGCCGAGCACGAGAAGACGAACGGCGAGCGGCCCACGGTCGTCGGCGACGGCTGGGACTCCGTCGTCGTCACGAAGGCGCCGGCACGCGACTCCGCCCGAGCGGAGGACCGCCGCCCCGGCGCTCCCGACCTGTCCACGCTCGGCACCCCGGTCAGCGGACCGTGGGGCAACGGACGGTTGATCACCACGACGGTGGGCGGGGCGATCATCACGGATGACGGCCGGGTCGCCGCCGGTGCCGTGCCGGAGCAGGTCCTCTCCTCGGCTCTCTCCGCGTGACGAGCGCCCCCCGACTCGACGCTGCGCCGGTCCGTCCCACTGCCGAGCTTCCCGTGGCCGCGCGCGCCGTCGGGCTGCGCAAGGTCTTCGGCCGCACGGTCGCCGTCGACGGGATCGACCTGGAGGTCCCAGCCGGTTCGGTGCTCGGAATGCTCGGACCGAACGGTTCGGGCAAGACCACGCTGATCCGCATGCTCCTCGGGCTCACCCGACCCACCGCGGGCGCCGCCGAGCTGCTGGGCCACCCGATCCCGGAGGCGTCGGATCAGGCATTGCCGCAGGTGGGCGCGCTCGTCGAGGGCCCGGGCTTCCATCCGTTCCTCTCCGGCCGCGAGAACCTACGCCGGGTTGCAGCGGCTGAGCCCCTTCTCGGCAGCGGACAGATCCGTGGAGCAGTCGACGAGGCACTGGAGCGCGTCGGGCTGGCAGACGCGGCGGACCGACGGTTTCGTGCCTACTCGCTCGGCATGAAGCAGCGCCTCGGCCTGGCCTCCGCGCTGCTGCTCCCCCGCGCGCTCGTCGTGCTCGACGAGCCGACCAACGGCCTCGACCCCGCCGGCACACGCGACGTCCGGCGCATCATCGCTGAGCTGCACTCCGGTGGGGCCACGGTGATCGTTTCCTCGCACCTGCTGGCCGAAGTGGAGGCCACGTGCACACACGTGGCCGTTCTGCAGGCGGGCTCGCTGGTCGCCGCGGGAGAGCTCGGCAGCCTGCTGCAGGCAGGCACGGGCGGGCTGCTGATCGCCACGCCGGACGTCGACCTCGCACTGCGCACACTGCGCGGCGCCGGTGCCACGGCCTACCGGGCGCAGGGCGACGAGCAGGCGGTGATGGTGGACGACGGCGGGCCGCCTGCACCGGAAGTGATCGCACTGCTGGTGCGCGCCGGCGTCGCCGTGCACGAGGCGCGCCGCGACCGCGCCAAGCTCGAGGAACTGTTCGCCCGGCTGACCGAGGAGCCGGCATGACCGGAGCCGTTCTCACCACCCTCCCCGTGGACGCTCCGCGGAGCGCCCCCTTGGGCCGACTGCTCGGGGCGGAGCTGCGCTGGGTGCTGCGGCGCCCGCGCACCCTCGTGATGCTCGCGATCTTCGCGCTGGTGCCCGTGCTGATCGCGATCGGTGTCACCGTCGCCGACCGCAACACCGGCGGGGACGACGGCCTCATCAGCGCGGTGGCCGGCAACGGGCTGGTGCTCCCGGTCGTGGCGATGACACTGACCTTGGCGCTTCTGCTGCCACTTGCCGTGGCGATGGCGGCGGCCGACGCGATCGCGGGCGAGGCGGCACAGGGCACGCTGCGCGGGCTGTTGATCGCCCCGGTCGGACGGCTGCGGCTGGTCACGATGAAGGCGTTCGGCGTACTCGTCGTCGCCACACTCGCGACGCTGGCCCTCGCGGTCGTCGGAGTGGTGGCCGGGCTGGTCGTTGTCGGAGGGGCGGACGGTCAGCTCGTCACGCTCTCCGGCACCACAGTCGGCATCGGGGAGGCACTGGCCCGGGTGGCCCTCGTGGTCGTCTGGACGGTCGTGCAGCTCGCGGCGGTGGGCGCGATCGCACTGGCGATCTCGTCGTACACCGAGCACCCGCTCGTCGTGATGGCGTCGGTGCTCGGCGGGCTGATCGTCTTCGGGGTCCTCTCGGCGATCCCCGCCCTGGACTGGCTGCAGCCCTACCTGCTCACCAGCGGCTGGAGGGCCGGCGCCGACGCCCTGCGCGACCCCCTCCCGTTCGGCGACCTGGTGCGGAGCTCGCTACGTGCCCTCTGCTATATCGCGATCGGCGCCGGGCTGACCGTCCACCGGATGCTGCGCCGCGACGCCTGACAGCCCCACCCGTGTGAGTCGCCCGTTTCCCGCGCGCGAGTCGCGCGGTGGCGGGCAGGATGCTCGTCATGGCCGAACTCCTGGACGACTCCGCGATCACCGCCGCACTGGCCGACCTGCCCGGATGGGAACGGGAGGGGAACGCGATCGTGCGCACCGCGAAGCTCCCGTCGTTCGCCGCCGCGATCACGGTCGTGGACCGCGTGGCGGAGATCGCGGAGACCCGTGACCACCACCCGGACATCGACATCCGCTGGCGGACGCTCACGTTCCGCTGCTCGACACATTCGGAGGGCGGGATCACCGAGAAGGACACGGCGCTGGCCGCGTCGATCTCGGAGCAGATCGACGCGGCCGGCACCTGAGCTCCGCTATTCGGCCGTGGCCAGCCCCGCGCAGGCGGGCACCCGTTCCGTCTCGGCCACGGCGCGTCGGCGGCCGAGCTGCAGCGTCAGCAGCAGGACGATCACGACGAGCACGAGAGCGGCGGCCACCAACGGCAGCAGCAGCATGCCGCCCATGCCGATCACGGTGCCGCCGACCACGCCGGCGAGAGCGGTGCCGAGGTAGATCGCCGAGGCGTTGAGCGACAACACCAGGCCGCCGGTGGGCGCGAGCTCGAGCAGCAGCGACTGCACCGGCGGGTTGAAGGCCCAGCAGAACACGCCCCACAGGGCGAGAACCACGGCGGCGCCCACCACGGTGCTCGCCGTGAGCGACAGCACCGTGACCGTGACGCCGATCCCGGCGAGCACCGTGAAGAGCGTGGGCACGGTGCCGAACCGGTCGGCGGCACGACCGCCCCACGTGTTGCCGACCATCGCCCCGACGCCGTACACGAGCAGCAGGAGCGCGATCGTGGCGCCGTGGATGCCAGCTGTGGCGTTCAGCAGCGGCGTCACGTAGATGAAGACGACCATGGCGGACAGCACGCCGATCACGGTCATCGCGAGCACGGTCAGAACGCGCCGGTCGGCGGCGACGGCGAAGCGCTCGCGCAGCGGCACCGCCTGCGGTGGCGCGATCCGGGGCAGGCAGAACGGCACGGCGGCGGCGACCAGCGTGCTGACCACGGCCACCGCTCCGAACACACCGGCGTAGCCGATGCTGGAGCCGAGCAGATCCCCCGCCGGAACGCCGATGGCGAGCGCCAGCGTCAGGCCACCGAACACGAGTGCGACGGCACGGGCGCGCTGGGCGGGCGGGAGCAGCGCGGTGGCGACGAGAGTGGCGGCCGGCGTGTAGGCAGCCGCGCCGAGCGCGGCGATGATCCGGCCGACGATCAGCACCGGGTACGTGGTGGCCAGGGCGGAGAGCCCGTTGCCGACCGCGGCCACGACGAGAGCAGCGAGCAGCACCGTGCGGCGGTCCCAGCGCGCGGTGACGGTGGCGAGCAACGGGGCTCCGACGGCGTACGCGAGCGCGAAGGCGGTGGCGAGCTGGCCGGCGGCGGAGAGCGAGACGCCGAGCTCCCCGCTGACGGTGGGCAGCACACCCGAGACGACGTAGGCACTCGTGCCGACGGCGAACGCCCCGGCAGCGAGCAGGTAAGTACGTGCGGACATCTAGCGGGCCTTCCCGACAAGCGGATAGTTCGACGAGGAACGTACTACGAAGCTCATCGAACTACGAGACTCGTCGTACTATTCCCACATGCCCACCGTCGAGCACGCCCTCCTCCCGCAACCCTCGCGCAGCGAGATCCGGATCGAGCAGGTGTTGCAGGCACTCGGCGACCCCGTGCGGCTGACGCTCGTGCGCGCGCTCGCCGCCGCACCCGAAGGCGTCGCCTGCGGCGCCATCCCGCTACCCGTCACGAAGTCCACCCGCACCCATCACCTGCGGATCCTGCGCGACGCCGGCGTGATCAGCATGCGCGCGGAGGCCACGCGGAGGATCACCACCTTGCGCCGTGACGACCTCGACGCGCGTTACCCCGGACTGCTCGATGGGGTGCTCAGCGCTTCGCACTGAGGTCCGCGACCTGGCACCATGCCCTGATGACGCGCCTTCCTCGCAAACCGTACGAGAAGGAACTGCTACGTCTGCAGGGTGAGCTGGTGCAGATGCAGGAGTGGATCCGCACCAGCGGCGCCCGGCTCGTCGTGGTCTTCGAGGGGCGTGACGCCGCCGGCAAGGGCGGGGCGATCAAGCGGGTGACCGAGTTCCTCAACCCGCGGATCTGCCGCATCGTCGCCCTGCCGGCGCCGTCCGAACGCGAGCGCACGCAGTGGTACTTCCAGCGCTACATCGAGCACCTGCCCGCAGCCGGGGAGATCGTGCTGCTCGACCGCAGTTGGTACAACCGCGCAGGCGTCGAGCGCGTGATGGGCTTCTGCACTCCCGAGGAGTACACCCGCTTCCTGCGTCAGTGCCCCGTGTTCGAGCAGCTCCTCGTCGAGGACGGGATCCTCCTGCGCAAGTACTGGTTCTCCGTCAGCGACTCGGAGCAGGAACGCCGCTTCCGTGGCCGGATGGAGGATCCGATGAAGCAGTGGAAGCTCTCGCCCATGGACCTCGAGTCGGTCACCCGGTGGTCGGAGTACTCCCAGGCGAAGGACGAGATGTTCGCCCACACCGACGTCGCCGCCGCGCCGTGGCTGGTGGTGGAGGCCGAGGACAAGCGCCGCGCGCGGATCAACATGATCGCGCACCTGCTCGGGAGCGTCCCGTGGCAGCCGGTACCCTCGCGCGACCTCGAGTTCCCGGACCGGCCACCGGTGCGCGGCTACCGGCGTCCGCCGCGCGAGCTGTTCCGCGAGGTCCCCGACCACGCGGCCAAGCTCGCCGACTGAGACCCGCCGTCAGAATCGGCGGTTGGCCAGCACCGGCACGGTGCGCCGGGCCTGATGCACCTGCTCGATGTCGAGGTCCGCGACCAGCAGGCCGGGCTCGGCACCGATCTGGTCGACGACCGCTCCGAGAGGACCGGCCGCGAGGCTCGCCCCGATCCCCGTCGGGGCGCTGCCCGGGTCGCGTCCCGCGGTGGCCGGGTCGGCCTGGTCGCACGCGACGACGAACGCGGTGCTGTCGAGGGCCCTGGCCCGGACCAGCAGGTCCCACTGCTCGCGCTTGCCGGGACCCGCACCCCACGACGCCGGCACGACGATCACCGAGGCGCCACTGCTGGCGAGCTCCTGGAAGAGCCCAGGGAATCGCAGGTCGTAGCAGGTGGCGAGGCCGACGGTCACGCCGTCGACGGTGATGCTCACGGGCTTCGTGCCGGGAGCGACGGTGCGCGACTCGGCGAACCCGAACGCGTCGTACAGGTGGATCTTGTCGTAGGAGGCCTCGACGCCGTTGCCGGTGGCGATCAGCGTGTTGAAGACGCGGCCGTCGTCGGCGGGGGTGAACATTCCCGCGACGACGGTGATGGCGGAGTCGGCGGCGATCGCCCGCACCCGCTCGGCCCACGGACCGTCCAGCGGCTCGGCGATCGGGCCGAGCGACACGCCGAAGCAGCACATGGAGGCTTCAGGGAAGACGACGAGGTCGGCCCCCTCCTCCTCCGCCTGGCGAGTGCCGTCCTCGATCAGGCCGAGATTGTGCGCCGGATCGGGTGTCGACAGGATCTGGGCGAGCGCAATGCGCACAGGGAACCTCCAATTAATGTATACATGTTGCATGCAAGCTGCGTCGGCGTCCCTCGAGTCGGGGCGCGAACGCGCCTACCGCTACCTGCGGGAGACGGTGCTGGTCGATCCGGCGGTGCAAGGAACCTTCCTCAACGAGGTAGGGCTCGCCCAGGCCGTCGGCGTTTCGCGCACGCCGGTGCGCGAGGCCCTGCTGCTGCTCGTCGCCGAGGGCCTGGTCGAGATGGTGCCCAAACGCGGAGCGTACGTGCCTCCGCTGTCCGGGCGGCAGATCAAGGAGCTGATGGAGCTCCGCGCCCTGCTGGAACGGCATGCCGCGTCCGTCACACTCGCCACGGGGACGGTGCCGCTCGCCGCCATGCGCGAGGCACTGGCGGAGCAGGAGCAGCTCGTCGACCCCATCGATGCCGACACCGCGAAGGTGTTCATCGAGTGGGACCGGCGCTTCCACCAGTCGCTCGTCGACGCCACCCGCAACGACCTGATCGCACGCACCTACGCGGGCCTGCGCACCCGTCAGATGCGGGTCGGGGTGGCGGCCCTGTTCCGGGCCACCGACCGGCAGCATGCGGTGTGCGTGGAGCACCGTCAGATCCTGGACGCGCTCGAGTCCGGCGACGAGACGGCCGCCCACGCGGCGATCGAGGACCACCTGCAGATCACGTTGCAACTCTTCCTGGAGGCGTGACGAGGTAGGCCTCCTCCTCCGCCCGGTCGGGATCGCGGCCCATGGCCAGCCCGGCCAGGGTGAGCAGCGACGCCACCAGCACGTAGACGGCCACCGGCACCCACGTCCCCCAGCTGCTCAGCAGGGCCGTGAACACGAGCGGCGCGACGGCACCGCCGAACACCCCGGCGATCGTGTACGCGAGCGAGCTGCCCGTGTACCGCAGCCGGACGGAGAACTGTTCGGTGATGAACGCGGCCTGCGGCCCGTACATGAACGAGTGCAGCGCAAGGCCGACGACGACGCCGATGATCAACAGCAGCTCGGATCCCCCGCCGATGGCGGGGAAGAACACGAACGGCCAGACGGCCGCCCCCGCGGCAGCGATGCCGTAGACGAGCCTGCGGTTGACGCGGTCGGAGATCGCGCCCGCCAGCGGGATCGTCGCGAGCTGGCACGCGGAGCCGATGAGGATCGCGGTCAGCACCGAGCCGCGGCTCATGCCGAGCACGGTCGTGGCGTAGGTGATCACGAATACGGTGAAGAGGGCGTAGCTGACGTCCGGACCGATCCTGCTGAGCACGCCGGCGAGCAGCGGGCGTCCCTGGGTGCGGAAGACGTCGCCGATCGGGGCCGCGGGCTGGTCACCGCGCTCCTTGATGGCACGGAAGACCGGGGTGTCCTCCAGCTTGAGCCGGATCCACAGGCCGAAGGCGACGAGTACCGCGGACAGCAGGAACGCGATCCGCCAGCCCCACGAGAGGAAGGCCTCGTCGGACATCGAGACGGTGAGCAGGGCGAGGACGCCGTTCGACATCAGGTTGCCCGCGGGCGGCCCGATCTGGGCGGCCGAGGACCAGAACCCCCGCCTGCGCGGATCTCCGAACTCGCTGGAGAGCAACACCGCGCCGCCCCACTCGCCGCCGACGCCGACGCCCTGGGCGAACCGCAGCAGCACCAGGATGATCGGCGCGGCGGCTCCGATCGTGGCGTAGGTCGGCAAGAGCCCGATCAGGAACGTGGCGGCCCCGATCAACAGCAGGGTCAGCACGAGCACCTGCTTGCGCCCGATGACGTCGCCGAGGCGGCCGAACACGAAGCCGCCGAGGGGGCGCGAGACGTAGCCCACCGCGTACGTCGAGAACGCCAGGAGCGTGCCGGTGAGCGGGTCGGAGCCGGGAAAGAACAGCTGCGGGAACACCAGGGCCGCGGCGGCGGAGTAGACCGCGAAGTCGTACCACTCCAGGGACGTGCCGGTGAGGCTCGCGATGAAGGCCTTCGCCAGCGAGCGCCGGTCGACCTCGGGTGCTTGTGACCCTGGCCTCGGATCGGGCATGGGGTTCTCCTGTCCGTGGGGACGGTGACGGGCGACACGGTCGCGGGAGCCGCAATACTTGCTGTATACAAGCGGCATGCGCAAGCCTTCTGAGGATCTTCGATGAGCGACCTCGTTTTCGACCTGCCCGACGGAACCGCTGTTCCTGTCACCGTCACCCGGCTGCTCAACGCCGGGTACGCGGGCCGTGAGCAGGAGGAGGTCGCGGCTCATGTCGCCGAGCTGGCGGAGCTCGGGGTTCCTGCTCCGGCGGTCACGCCCGCCATGTATCCGGTGGCGCCCTACCTCGCCGCGCAGGTCGGCGGGGTGCCCGTGCAGCACGGGCGGACGTCCGGCGAGGCCGAGTGGGCGCTCGTCGTCGCGGGTCCGGCGCCGGAGGACCTGCTGCTCACCGTCGCGTGCGACCACACCGACCGGGAGCTCGAGGTGCACGGCGTCGCGTGGAGCAAGAACGCCGGACTCGACGTGCTGGGCCGCGGCGCGTGGCGGCTCGTCGACATCGAGGACCATCTCGACGAGCTGCATCTGCGGGCGTGGGTGGCGAAGGAGGACGGTGCCGAGCAGCTGATCCAGGACGCGAAGCTCGCCGCTCTGCTGGCGCCGCGGTACTGGCTCGACGCGCTGGCCGAACTCCTGGTGCCCGGCACGGTGCTCCTGTCCGGGACCGTGGCGATGCTGCCTGGCGTCGACCAGTTCGCCGACCGCTGGCGGGTGGAGCTCGCCGACCCGCGCAACGGCAGCACGCTCGAACTCGCCTACCGGGTGGAGCGCATGCCTGAGCCGATCGGCTAGAGTCGCGCCCGTGCAGCGCCAGTACTGGTTTACCGCTCCGGCCCGTGACGGGTCGGCGCGCGAACCGCTGCGCTGACCTTTTCCCCACGAGCCGGACGACGAACCGGCTCGGCGCGAGATCTCGGCGGGGCGGTTCGCCTGAGAGAGAGCGCCCACGTCATGCCCCTCACCGCCGTCCCCGCCCTGGACGAGCATCGCACCGCCCACATCAGCCCGCTGCTGTCCCCGTCCCTGCTGCGTCACGAACTCCCGATCGACGACGCCGTGGCCGAGACGGTGACACGAAGTCGGGCCGAGGTCGTCGACATCCTCGACGGCCGCGACGACCGCCTGATCGTCGTCGTGGGCCCGTGCTCGATCCACGACCCCGAGGCCGCGCTCGACTACGCCCACCTCCTCGCCGAGCACACCGAGAAGGTCTCCGGCGAGCTGCGCGTCGTGATGCGCGCCTACTTCGAGAAGCCGCGCACGACCGTCGGGTGGAAGGGCCTGATCAACGACCCGGGCCTGGACGAGACGTTCGACGTGAACACCGGCCTGCGCACTGCACGGCGGCTGCTGCTCGACGTCTCGGCGCTCGGCCTCCCCGTCGGGTGCGAGTTCCTCGACCCGATCACCCCGCAGTTCCTCGCCGACGTCGTGAGCTGGGGCGCGATCGGCGCCCGCACGGCAGCGAGCCAGGTGCACCGCCAGCTGTGCAGCGCGCTGTCGATGCCGGTGGGCATCAAGAACTCCACCGAAGGCGACGTCCAGGCCGCGGTGGACGGCATCCGCGCCGCCGCCGCGAGCCACGTCTTCATGGGGATCAACCGCGACGGCCTCGCCGCCCTGATCACGACGACCGGCAACCCCGACTGCCACGTCATCCTGCGCGGCGGCTCCCCCGGCCCGAACTACGACGCCGCCTCCGTGGCAGCCGCCCTCGGCCGCCTGCGGTCGGCCGACCTGCCCGAGCGCGTGATCATCGACGCGAGCCACGGCAACAGCGGCAAGGACCACGTCCGGCAGGCGGAGGTGGTGCGGGACATCGCAGGCCGGATCGCCACGGGCGAGCCGGGCGTGGTCGGCGTGATGATGGAGAGCTTCCTCGTCGCCGGCCGCCAGGACCTCGGCCCGAACATGACCCGCGGGCAGAGCATCACCGACGCCTGCCTGGACTGGGGCACCACGGCGAACCTCCTCGACGAACTGGCGGAGGCGGTGGCGGCGCGCCGCTGACCTGCCGTGAGATCGGCGCCAGCGCTCTCCGGCGTGTCCTGGAGCGTGCTGGTGTCGATCTCACCTCGCCGCGTCCGCGACGATCCCGATGAGACCCGCGGCTACGGCGGCCCGTCCGACGGGTTGCGCCTGCACATTCACGACCGTCGTCCCGTCCCGGCGAGACGTGTAGTGCTCCCCGGAGAACCGCACGTTCCGGTACCGCCCCTGCCCCCGGGAGAGCTCGGTGACGTTGCCGGTGCCGTGCCTGTCCACCAGGTCATGGAACTGGCGGGCAGAGGCGGCGTCGGGCATCTCGACCCACGCGACGGCGACGAGCACGACGTTGTTGCGCCGGTCATGGACCTCGAACAGTGCACGCGACAGTCCTGTGCACGGTTCGTCGCGGAAGAACTCGCGGACCGCGCCGTAAGAGCGGGCGACGCAGTCGGGGCTCCCGTCGAAGCGGGATTCGACGCGGAATCCCTGCTGTTCCAGACGCAGCCTCACGTTGACCGAGGACCGCTGACGTGCCTGGCTGCTCCGCGCCCCGCTCGACGAACTCGAAGCGCTCGCCGAACTCACGCTCCCACCCGAAGCCGACACGCCCACGGCCGTCCCGCCAGTCCCGACAGCAACCGCCAGGACAACAGCCAGCGCGGCCCCGCCACCCTTACCCTTTCCACCTCCTCCGCCGTTGTTCAGCGGTACAGGTTTGCCGTTCTTCGTGATGAATTCCGTAGCCACGCCACTCCACTCAGTGAGAGCGGCGAGCCTAAGCCACTTCGGACGCGAAGGGGATGTTTCGCCCAATACAAACAAGACGCCAAACACGTCTTCGCAGGGGTTGTGTGCTCCTCGCAGGGGCCCCGGCATCTGCGAGGAGGGCACGTGGTCTGCGAAGACGCCCGGGCGCTGTCAGCCGGTCATCTCTGTCAGGCGGCGTTCCAGGAAGCGGCGTTCCTTTGGGCTCTCCGTTCGGCTCAGGGCCTCTTGGTACGCCTCCGCCGCCTCCTCGATCCTCCCCAGGCGCCTCAGGAGGTCGGCTCGGGTGGCCGGGAGGAGGCGGTAGCCCGCCAGCTCGCCGGCCAGCTCGTCCACCAGCGCCAGGCCGGCGGCGGGGCCGTCCGCCATCGCGACGGCGACGGCGCGGTTGAGCCGCACGACCGGCGACGGCACCAGCTCGACGAGCCTTCCGTAGAGAGCCGCGATCTGCGGCCAGTCGGTGTCGGCGGCGTGGTCGGCGCGGGCGTGGCAGGCCGCGATCGCCGCCTGCACCTGGTACGGCCCGGGCTGCCGGCGCCGGAGTGCGGCGTCGAGCAGCCCGAGTCCTTCGTCGATCGCGGGGCGGTCCCAGCGGGTGCGGTCCTGCTCGTCGAGGGGCACCGGTTCGCCTGCGGCGTCCAGCCGGGCGGCGCGCCGGGAGTGCTGCAGGAGCAGCAGCGCCGCGAGGCCGAGCACCTCGGGGTCGTCCGGCATCAACCGGGCCAGCGTGCGGGCGAGGCGGATGGCCTCGGCGCACAGGTCGTGGCGCATCAGCTCGGGGCCTGCCGCTGCGGCGTACCCCTCGTTGAACAGGAGGTAGATCACGCCGAGGACGGCGGCCGTGCGGTCGGGCAGGAGATGATCCGGCGGCACGCGGAACGGGATTCCGGCGTCGCGGATCTTGCGCTTGGTGCGCACGAGCCGCTGCGCCATCGTCGGCTCCGGCACGAGGAACGCCCTCGCGATCTCCGCGGTGGTGAGCCCCGCTAACGTCCGCAGCGTCAACGCCACCCGGCCCTCCAGGGGCAGGGCCGGGTGGCAACAAGTGAAGATCAACCGCAGCCGGTCGTCCTGCACCGCGGTGGCGTCACCAGGTTCGTCGGGGACAGCCGGTTCCATCGCGATCTCCCGCAGCTTGGCCGACTCGATCGCGGAGCGACGCAGCCGGTTGCGCGCCGCGTTCCGCGCCGTGGTGGTGAGCCAGGCGCCTGGGTTGCGGGGGACGCCGTCGCGCGGCCAGCGTTCGAGCGCCTGCGCGATGGCATCCTGGGTGCACTCCTCGGCGAGATCCCAGTCGCCCGTCATCCGGATCAGCGTGGCGACGACCCGGCCCCACTCCACGCGGAACGCCTCCGCTACGGCGGCCTCCGGTTCGGCGCCGCCGGTCATTCCGCTCCGAGCGGCCAGAAAGGCCTGACCTCGATCATCCCGTAGCGCGCCACCGGGTGCTTCGAGGCCACCTCGATCGCCTCGTCGAGGTCGGCGCACTCCAGCAGGTCGAAGCCGAACATCTGCTCCTTGGTCTCGGCGAACGGGCCGTCGCAGATCAGCACCTCGTTGTTGCGCACCCGGACGGTCGTGGCGTCGGAGACCGGACGCAGCCGGTTGCCCTGCAGCCGCACCCCGCGGCCATCCATCTCGGACACCCAGGCCTCGGTGGCCGCCGCCATGTCGAAGCCGGGCTCGGGCTCCGCACCCTCGGTGCCGCAGATCATCAGCATGTACTGCATCGTCTTCTCCTTCGTTCCGAGCGGTCGGTACTACGACAACCGGGGAACACCGGGATCGACACGCTCGGCCGGAAATCTCAGGACAGATATCCCTCCAGCCGGTCGGCCAGCTCGCGGGGCCTGCTGAGGGCGAGGAGGTGGCCGCCGGGCATCTCGTCGACGGCGATGCCGAGCCGCTCCCGCACCACCCGCCGCTGGAGCTCCAGCGGGAAGAAGCGGTCGTCACGGCCCTGCAGAAACCTGGTCGGAACGTCCGGCCACTTCTCGAGCGGCCACGGCTTCTCGAACGGGGCGCCCGACTGCACCGGCTCCGGCTCGGCGAACACGACCGCCCGCACCTCGTCGGGGACGTCGTGGAAGAACTCGACGAGCGGGTCGAACGCGCCCCCGGACGGGCGCCCCTCGCTCGCCGCGTACGCAGCCGCGGCCGCGGGCTGCCCGGTGTTCTCCCACCACTGCCCTGGTGACTCGCCCAGCGCGGGCACCATCGCGTTGAGCAGCACCACCAGCTCGACCGGCATCCGCTCGCACACGAGCGGGGCGGTGAATCCGCCCATCGACTGGGCCACCAGGACGATCCGGTTCCGATCTCCGATGGCGTCCACCACGGCGTCGGCATACTCCGCGAGCCCGGCCGAGTCGTCGGCGGCGGGCAGGCCCACGGCGATGGCATCGCGTCCCCGCTGACGCAGCTCCTCGACCAGCCGGTACCAGTAGGTGGCGCTTCCACCCGCGCCCGGGATCAGGACGAAGGTGGGGCTCGATCGATCGCTCATGTGCGTTCCTCGCTGTCGGGCTGCTCGTCCGGTCCGCTGAAGAGACAACCGAAGCAGCGAGAATTCATCGGTGCCGCACTCGGATCGAGCTCACCGGCTCACCCGGGTCGGCGACAGTCAGCGTGGGATCGACGTGTGCTTGAACTCGTTCAGCTCGGGCCAGCCCGTGAGCATGTCCACCACCCGCTCCACAGCCCGTACGGAGACGGCGGGGTCTGCGCCGGCCGGGGCCCTGTCCATCAGCCGGACGAACACCGCCTGGTCGCCCGCGACGAACGTCGGCACGCCCCACACCGAGTGCGACTTCGCGAACTCCTCGTGCTCGGCACGGACCGTCGCGATCGCCGTCCCGGACTCGATGCGCTCGAACACCTTGTCAGCGGCGACGCCGTGCTCGGTCAGGGTGCGGGCCACGACCTCGCGGTCGTTCAGATGCCGGGCCTCGTCGTGGCGCACCGCGAAGAGAGCGCGATGGACCTCGGGGAACCGCTCGGGGAACTCGTCGCGCACGACGACACCCGCCTGCAGCGCGAGCAGTCCCGAGTCCTCCTCCCACCTGTCCCAGACGTCGGGCTCGCCTTCCTCCACGTGCACCTGGCCGAGCGAGAATGCCAGGTACCGGACGTCCCAGTCGGCGCCGGCGGCCAGGCCGGTGAGGATGTGCTCGTGCGCGTTGCGCGCGAACGGGCAGCGGTAGTCCCAGGTCACGGCGAATACAGAGCTCATAACGGAAGATCGCACGTCCATGTCTCGGGTATTCCCGGTTCAGGTGGATCCGGACCGTTCGGGCGCGCTCTCCGCGGCGGGTCCGTCCACGGCAGGTTCACCTGTGGGAGGCGCCGCCGGTGCCGGTGGAGTGAGCCTGGCTGTCACCACGTGCGCGACCACAACCGCGACGATGACCAGCGGCATCGCGGCGATCCCGTCCGATCCGAGCAGCAGCGTGGCCAGCAGAACCGACGTCAGCGGGAGCCTCAACATCGCCACGCACATGGCGCCGATGCCGACGGCCACCCCTGCGACGAGCGGGAGACCCGGCAGATGGGACAACGCGATGCCGGCCGCAGCTCCCATGTACATGGCGGGGAACGTCGGGCCGCCCCGGAAAGCGCTCAACGACACGCCGTAGGCCAGCCCCTTGCAGGCCAGAAGCAACAGGAGGCTGCCCACCGTGTAGCCGGCGTGGTTCCCGAGCAGCGGGCCGAGCTGGTCCTGCCCGGAGAACAGCACATCCGACCAGCTCTTGCCGGTGACTGCCGTGTACAGCACGGCGCAGCCCGCGACGACGAGACCGGCCACGGGCGTCAGGAGCAGCAGTCGCCGCTCGATGTGCGGCCGCAGCAGCAAGGCCAGCCTGCGGATCCCGGTGGCGGTGAAGGCGGCCGCGACTCCGATCGCGATCGCCCAGCCGAACGCGGCGCCGGTCGGCCGGTCGAACGGGGGTAGGCCGGGCAGCGCCAGCGAGAACGTCCCGAGCCCGGTCAGCGAGTCCAGTCCGATGAAGATCAGCGAGCCGACGCCCGCGGCCAGCAATCCCGGGACGAGTACCACCCCGAGCATGGCTCCGCCGAGCCCGGAGGCCTCCATCAGCAGGAACGCCCCCAACAGCGGGGAGCCGAGCAAGGTGCTCACCGACGAGAAGCTGCCCGCTGCGGCGACCACAGCAGCGGTCTGCGCGGGTGCTCCGCGGCGAACCAGGCGGACCGCGCAGACCCCGAGCCCGCCGCCGAGGGCGATGAGCGGGGCCTCGGGCCCGAGTACGACGCCGAAGACCAGGGTGGCGAACGCGGCGGCCAGGACGCCGGGCAGCTCCCGCGGGTCGGGAGCACCGCCGGCGTGGAAGCCGTCGGCGGGCGAACGGCCACCGCGTCCAGGCAGGTAACGGATCACGACGGCGACCAGCACGGCACCGATCAGCAGCGGTGGGATCGGCCACCACAGCGGCGCCTGGCCGAGCCCCAGCGCGGGTGGCAGGTCCCGGAACAGCCACCGTTGCAGCGCCGAGACGAGCGCCAGGAAGCCGTAGGCTGCCGCGGAGATCGGGATCCCGACGACTGCGGCCAGCCCGAGGAGCTGTACATAACTGCGGCTGCGCAGGAGCTCCGTGGGGTCGGGAGACGCCGCGGGGGTGGCAGGTCCGGATGACGCCATCTCCACCTCCTCGCCTCGCTGGCTGTGCGACCGCCGGGCGCGCCTTGCCTTCCGGCAGACCTGACGCCGTCAGGTGTGGCTGAATCCGCCCTGGGTGGCGGTGGTCCGGGGTGGGTCCGCTGCGAGGTGGTCGGTGGCGCCCTCGACGGCGCCGACCAGGGCCTCGGCCAGGTCGTAGCTGAATCCTTCGCGCACCACTACCCGCATGACCGCGATATCGGTGGCGGCGTCGGGCATCGTGTACGCGGGCACCTGCCAGCCTCCGGTCCGAAGCCGTTCGGAGACGTCGAAGACGCTGTAGGGCGCGGAGTCCGCAAGCCGGAACGCGAACACCGGGATCGCGCTGCCGTCGCTGATGAGTTCGAACGGCCCGAGCGCCGCGATCCGGGACGAGGTGTGCACGGCGAGGTCGCGCAGCGACTCCATCACCGTGCGGTAGCCGGAGCTGCCCAGCCGCAGGAAGTTGTAGTACTGGCCGATGATCTGGTTGCCGGGCCGCGAGAAGTTCAGGGTGAACGTCGGCATGTCCCCACCCAGGTAGTTCACGTGGAAGACAAGGTCCTCGGGCAGGTCCCGCCGGTCGCGCCAGACGACGAAGCCGACCCCGGGATAGACCAGCCCGTACTTGTGCCCCGAGACATTGATCGATTTGACCATCGGCAACCGGAAGTCCCAGACCAGGTCGGGGTGCAGGAACGGTGCGACGAAACCGCCGCTGGCGGCGTCCACGTGCACCGGGACGTCCTGACCGGTCGCCTCGTTGTGGGCGACCACGGCGTCGTGAATCTCCTGGATCGGCTCGAACTCACCGGTGTAGGTAGTGCCGAGGATGGCGACGACGCCGATGGTGTTCTCGTCGATCCGCGCGACCACCTCGTCAGGGGTGATCACATACCGGCCGTGCTGCATGGGGATGTAGCGGGGCTCGACGTCCCAGTACCGGCAGAACTTCTCCCAGACGACCTGGACGTTCGACCCGAGGATCAGGTTGGGCCGGTCGGTGGGCTGCCCGGCGGCGGCTCGGCGCGCCCGCCACCGCCACTTCAGCGCCATCCCGGCGAGCATGACGGCCTCGCTGGACCCGATGGTCGACGTGCCGACTGCGTCGCCGTCCTCCGGCGCGTTGAACAGGTGCGCGACCATGTTCACGCAGCGCCGCTCGATCTCGGCGGTCTGCGGGTACTCGTCCTTGTCGATCATGTTCTTGTCGAAGGCCTCGGCCATCAGCCGGTCGGCCTCGGGTTCCATCCAGGTCGTCACGAACGTGGCCAGGTTCAGCCGCGAGCTGCCGTCCAGCAGCAACTCGTCATGGATCAACTGGTACGCCGCCTCCGGGCGGGCCCCTCGTTCGGGCAGCCGGTACTTGGGTATGGGCTCCAGGTCGAGACGATGGCTGTAGGGCGGTGCCACGGCCGACTCGGCCTCCGGGTCCTTTCGCGACAGATGCCGATGAACCATGGGTCCTCCTGCCAGGCGTCGGAGAGCGCTGCCTGCGGCCGCCACCCCGCCAGGCTCACCGCTCGTGCGGCACGGTCAGGCGCCATCGTGAGTGCCCGACGGCCCGGTGCCGACACCCGAGGCGGGTGAGTGCGACGCGCGGCTCGCGACGTCGAGGCAAGCCTGGTCTCCCCGGAGAGCCGGCCCCCATCGATCACGTGTGACGCGGACGGCCCGTGGTTGAAAGCACAGGGCCTAGCTACTTACAGTCGTTGTACGGCCATGACTGGCCGACCATCCGGATTGTCGGACCACCCGGCTCGGCATCACGCAACCCGCACGCCGGGGTGCGGGAGTCCTACACCGGGAGCGACGGAGGCTGTGGTGCGCGCACGCCTGTCCTTCTGCGCGGCTCACCGGTTGCACGTCGACCTCCTCCGGGTGGCCAGCGCGAGCTGTCGGAGCTGACTGCTCCGCCCATCCGCTCATCGAGCCCGTGGGCGACGACCAGGACCTTGTTCCAGTGCGCGTCGCACGACCGCGGCATTCCGGCCGGCTCGTGGGTGCGCCGCATCGCGGAGGAGCGATGACCACCTTGGCACCGTCCACACTGCATCTCGCCGTTGCGCTCGACGGCACCGGCTGGCACCCGGCCTCCTGGCGGGAACCCGGCGCGCGGCCGTCCGAGCTGCTCACGGCCGCGTACTGGACCGACCTGGTGCAGGAGGCCGAGCGCGGGCTGCTGGACTTCGTGACGATCGAAGACTCGCTCGTCCTGCAGTCCGATCACCGGTTCCGGCCGGACGAACGCACGGACCACGTCCGGGGGCGGCTCGACGCGGTGCTCGTCGCGGCCAGGGTCGCACCGCTGACCTCTCACATCGGCCTCGTCCCGACCGCGGTCGCCACTCACACCGAGCCGTTCCACCTCTCCAAGGCGATCGCCACCCTCGACTACGTCAGCACGGGCCGCGCCGGGCTCAGGGTCCGTGTCTCGGCCCGTCCGGACGAGGCCGCGCTGTTCGGCCGCAGGGGGTTCCCGCCCGTCCGGCTCGAGCACGACGCGCTCGCCGAGCTGTTCGACGAGGGCGCGGACTACGTCGAGGTCCTGCGCAGGCTCTGGGACAGCTGGGAAGACGACGCGGAGATCCGCGACGTCGCCACCGGGCGGTTCATCGATCGGGACAAGCTCCACTACATCGACTTCACAGGCGCGCAGTTCGCCGTCCGCGGACCGTCGATCACGCCGCGGCCACCGCAGGGCCAGCCGATCGTCAGCGCGCTCGCCCACCGGACCGTTGCCTACCGGCTGGTCGCCCGCTCCGCCGACATCGGCTTCGTCACCCCGCAGACCTGGACGGACATCGACGCGATCCTGCGGGAGATCCGCGCCGAGCAGGCCGCCGCGGGCCGCGCGGACGACACCGTGCACGTCCTCGGCGATGTGCTGGTCTTCCTCGACGAGGACCGTGGCGAGGCCGCCGCCCGCAGAGCCCGCCTCGACGACCTGGACGGGGCCGTGCTCCGCAGCGACGCGCGGATCTTCACGGGCACCCCGGTCCAGCTCGCCGACCTCGTGCAGGAGTGGCACGAGGCGGGGCTGAGCGGTGTGCGCCTGCGTCCGGCCGGTGTCGCGCACGACCTGCCGCTGATCACGGGCGGCCTGGTCCCGGAACTGCAGAGCCGCGGTGCGTTCCGCACCGCCTACGAGGCGGACACCCTGCGCGGGTTGCTCGGCCTGCCCCGTCCCGCCAACCGGTACGCGGTGGCCTGAGGCCACGTGGAGAGGAAAACGATGAGCGAGCTTGCGAACGAATCATCGACACAGCGCCGCAGCGAGGCCGTGCAATGAGCGAGCGCGCGAGCGAATCATCGACACAGCGCCCGTGCGAAGCGACGGCCGAGCGCAGCGAGGCCGTGCGATGAACAGGCCCCGCAAGCAGATCCACCTCGCCGCCCACTTCCCCGGCGTCAACAACACCACCGTGTGGAGCGACCCGGAAGCAGGAAGCCACATCGACTTCCGGTCGTTCGTCCACTTCGCACGTACCGCGGAGCGGGCGAAGTTCGACTTCCTCTTCCTCGCCGAAGGGCTGCGGCTCCGCGAGCAGAACGGGGTGATCTACGACCTCGACGTGATGGGCCGCCCGGACACCTTCACGATCCTCGCCGCAGTGGCTGCCGTCACCGAGCGGCTCGGGCTCGCGGGCACCATCAATTCCACCTTCAACGAGCCCTACGAGGTCGCCCGCCAGTTCGCCTCGCTCGACCACCTGTCGGGCGGCCGTGCGGCTTGGAACGTCGTCACGTCGTGGGACGAGTTCACCGGCGAGAACTTCCGCCGCGGTGGCTTCCTCCCCCAGGAGAAGCGGTACCTGCGCGCGAAGGAGTTCCTGGCCGCGGCGAAGGTGCTGTGGGACTCGTGGTCGGGCGGGGAGATCGTGGCCGACGCGGCTTCGGGCACCTTCCTCTCCGACCCCGACGCCGGGCGCTTCCTGATCACGTCGGACCAGTTCGACATCGGCGGCCGGTTCAGCGTCCCGCGCAGCCCGCAGGGCCACCCGGTGATCCTCCAGGCCGGCGACTCGGAGGAGGGGCGCGAGTTCGCCGCGTCCGACGCCGACGCGATCTTCACGCGGCACGGCACGTTGGAGGCCGGTCGGGCCTTCTACAGCGACGTCAAGAGCAGGCTCGCGAAGTACGGCCGATCGCCGGAGGACCTGAAGATCCTCCCCGCCGCGACGTTCGTGCTCGGCGACACCGACGCCGAGGCCCACGAGAAGGCCGACGTGATCCGGCACCAGCAGGTGAGCGGGCAGACCGCGATCAAGTTCCTCGAACAGCTGTGGAACCGCGACCTGTCGGCCTACGACCCGGACGGCCCGCTGCCGGAGATCGACCCGCTCGTCAGCGAGAACCACATCTCCCGTGGACGTGCGAGCGTGCGCCAGCACCGCGACCCGATCACCACCGCGCGCGAGTGGCGTGCCCTCGCCGAGGAGAAGGGACTGTCGATCCGGGAACTGATGGTCCAGGTCACCGCACGCCAGTCATTCGTCGGTACGCCTGCGCAGGTGGCCGACGCGCTCGACGAGTTCGTACAGACCGATGCGAGCGACGGCTTCGTGCTCGTCCCGCACATCACGCCGGGTGGGCTCGACGAGTTCGCCGACACGGTCGTTCCGCTGCTGCAGGAGCGAGGGGTGTTCCGCACCGAGTACGAGGGCACCACGCTGCGCGAGCACCTGGGTCTCCGTCCCGTCCCCGCCGCCCGAGAAGGAGTCCGGTCATGAGATTCCAGATCCTCGACATCGTCCCGCACACGCCGCACCCGGTGACCGGGGAGATCATCAGCGTTCACGAGCGGCTCGAACGTGTGGTGGAGACCGCGGTTCTGGCCGAGCGCCTCGGCTTCGACTCCTACGCCGTCGGCGAGCGGCATGCCGGCGAGTTCGTCTCGTCGGCCCCCACGGTGCTGCTCGGGGCGCTCGCCAATGCCACCGACCGCATCCTGCTCAGCACCGGTGTCACGGTGCTCTCGCTGCTCGACCCGGTGCGCGTCGCCGAGGACTACTCCACGATCGATCAGCTCTCCGGCGGACGGCTGGAGATCGTCATCGGCAAGGGCAACGAGGACAAGCACTTCCCGCTCTTCGGGCTCGAGCTCGCCAAGCAGTACGAGTACCTCACCGAGAACTACGAACTGCTGCGCCGGCTGCTGCGCGAAGAGAACGTCTCGTGGAAGGGCACCCACCACGCCGACCTGGACAGCGTCACCACCTACCCGCGGCCGTTCTCGGGCCCGTTCCGCATCTGGCACGGCTCCGCGACGTCGACGGCCGCGGTGGACCTCGCCGCGAAGTGGGGCGACCCAGTCTTCTCGGCCAACGCGCTGCAGCCCCGCGAGAACTACCTGGTGCTGATCAACCGCTACCGCGAGCAGCTGGAGGCCAACGGGTACGACCCGGCCGTGGGTTACGTCGGCTCGGGCTCGGGCGGGCTCTTCCTTGCGGACACGGACGCGAAGGCGATCGAGCAGTACCGCCCCATCTACGAGGGCATCGCCGCCAAGATGCGGGCCAAGCACGCCGGGGACAACCGCCCGGGCAAGGCCACCTCGTTCGCGACCATCGAGGAGGCCATCGCACACGGCCCCGCGCTCGTCGGCACCCCGGAGCGGGTGGCGGCGAAGATCCTCGACTACCACAAGGCCTACCACCACGACGTCCAGTCGGTCTCGGTGTTCCCGATGCTGCCCTATGCGCAACAGCACGAGGTGCTCACCCGGTTCGCCGAGGAGGTGGCACCGCTGGTGCGCCGCGAGGTCTCGACCACTCTCTGGGGACCCGACGACCCCGGCCGTGCAGCGGGCTTCACGGCCGTCGACCACGGGCAGGTCGCTGACCAGCAGGGAGCAGGAGCATGACCGACACCACCCCCACGCTCGACGAAGCCGGTGCGCTGGCCCCGCTCGTCCCGGCCGCCGAGGCCGCGAAGCGGGTCGAGGCGGGCGCCCTCCTCGTCGACGTCCGCAGCGCCGCGGGGCGGGCCGGAGCCGGCGAGATCCCCGGTGCAACGGTGGTGGACAAGGCCGCGATCGACACCGCGTTCGATCTCGGCGCCGGCACCCACCTTCCGGCGGTCACGTCGCTCGACACTCCGATCGTCGTCATCTGCGGTTCGGTTCTCGGGTCCGGCCCCTCCGCGGCCGCGCTGCTGGCCAAGGGCTTCCACGACGTCGTGCACGTCGAGGGCGGGTTCCCGGCGTGGAAAGCGGCCGGCCTGCCCGCGGAGGAGCCGGTGACTCCGCAGGAGAGCTGATCCCGGCCACCGCAGCTTCGCTCGGAACAGCGCGGTGATCGGTACGTTGGCGTTCCTTTCACCCGCACCCGGAGGCCGCAGTTGCACTCACCGAACGTTCTCGTCGTCGGCATCGATCCGCGTGCGGTGCCCGGGATGGACGCCGACGCCATAGAAGCTGCCCTCGAACAGGGGAAGACCGAGTTCGAGAAGCGAGGAGTTCCGGCGGATCTCTGCCTGGTCGGTCTCGACGGGACCGCCGAGGCGAAGATCGTTGACCATCTGACCCGCAACTCCTACGCCTGTGTCGTCGTGGGCGGTGGAATTCGAAAGCCGGAGCCGATGCTCCCGTTCTTCGAAAAGGTGGTCAACCTGATCCGGCAGCATGCGCCCGACGCAGCCATCGCCTTCAATACGAGTCCGATTGACAGCGCCGAAGCGGCGGCGCGCTGGATCGCTGCTCCATAGTCCGCGTCTCGCGCCACGATCTCCGCGGGCGGCCGCCCGCTCTGTCGGCCCCGCGTCGACGGTCCTGGCCGCGAGCCCCCGCTTTTCGGAAGACTTGCAGCAGCCGATGATTTTCAGTCCGGGACATTTTCGAATTGAAAAGAATGAAGGCTGTAGCTGCACTCGATATGTCCATCCTGCGCCATTCGCGAGGGCCATGAATTCGGCGAAATCGAGTCGGGTGCGCAGTTCGGGTCGGTTCAGCGGCGACCTACTCTCCACCCATGCAACACGCAGGAGCGCAACGTCAAGTATCACATGAAATGAGACACGCTTTCGCTGCTCCGAGCACTGGCTGGGCTTAGCCTCATGGTCATGATTCGGTCCAGGCGGCTGCGGCTGTGCCGGCACGTCCGCGACTCGTGACCCGATCAGGATCGCGATGGCGGAAAGACCGCCCGCGCACAGTAAGTAGTAGAGGAATGGGCGAATGCTTCTGACGCTGGCCCAGAGGTTGACGCGAACAGTCGTGATGGTGGTTGCGCTGGCGATCATGGCCACCGGACTTGTTGCGTCGACCGCTTGGGCCGAGACTCCGCGCGGCCGCGCCGGTACTCATCCCCCACCCCCCAGCCGCTCCCACAGACCTCCTGGCGGGACGCCCCGCCACGACACCGCGGTTCCCCTCACTCGCCGCGTTTCCCCGTCCGGCGACATGGGCCACGACGTGTCCCACCCGCAGTGCGGTGTGGCGCTTCCGACGGACAACGGCTCTTTCGGCATCGTCGGGATCAACGAGGGGCGCCCCTTCACCACCAACCCCTGCATCAGTGCCCAGTATCAGTGGGCGAAGGGCACTCCGTACGGGGCCGGGGTCTACCTCAACACCAGCAACCCGGCACCGGGCGGTGCCGGTTACTGGCCTCGATCGGGCAGCCAGGATCCGGTGCTGTGCATCGACGCCCGCTCCACAACCGACGCCGGGTGCACCTACGACTACGGCTGGCACGCTGCCGCCAACGCGCTCAGCGCGGCCATGGCCGTCGACCGGGGCATGACGCAGCACACGTGGTGGCTCGACGTGGAGATCGAGAACCGGTGGAGCGGCAACGGCATGTCGAACACGGCCATCGTGCAGGGGATGAACGACTACCTGCGCAGCCACGGCGTGGCCGAGGTCGGGCTCTACTCGACCGGCTACCAGTGGCGCAAGATCACCGGCGGGTACACCGCGTCGACCGCCGCGAACTACCGGACGGCGTGGAAGCCACAGTTCACACCGATGTACTCCCTCGACAACGCGCCATTGTGGCTTGCGACGTACACGGACAGCAACGCCGCAAAGACGATGTGCACCACGAGTTTCACCGGTGCCAAAACGAGATTGGTCCAGTACGGAGAGGACGAAGGGGGCTTCGACACCAACCTCGTCTGCTGACCGTCCGCTCCTCGATCAACGGGACTCTCGTCGCGATCCGCGGCGAGAGTCCCGTTCGCCGTCCGGCCGTTGATCTACTCCGGGCAGCATAAGACGATTTTGTTATCCTTGCGCGTGGCCGTGTTGCAGATTTTGAATCATCAGCAGCGGATGGCCACCCTGGCCACGGTCACCGCGAATGCGCTGATATTCTCCGGAATGACCAGCATCGCTGTCATCCTGCCGAGCTTCCAGGATGAGTTCGACGTCTCGCGCGGAGCCGTCAACTGGGTGGTCATCGGTGCACTGCTGCCGATCGCCGCCCTCGTCACCGTGAGCGGCCGGCTCGGCGACCTCTTCGGCCGACGCCGGCTATTCGTCGCGGGAATGATTCTCTACGGCCTCGCCTCTCTCGTGTGCGCGCTCACGCCGAGTGCAGGACTACTGATCGGAGGCCGCCTGCTCCAGGGAATCGGCGCCGCCCTCGTCCTGCCGCTCGCCCTGACCAACCTGACCGAAATGTTGCCGGCCGCGCATCGTGGGTGGGCGGTCAGCACGATGGCGGCTGGCACCACCGTCGCCACGACGATCGCCCCACTACTGCTTGCATTCCTCGTGACGTCCTCGGGCTGGCGATGGCTCTTCTGGACGGACGTCTCGGTATCCCTCATCGTCATCGCGGTCGCACGCAGGTACGTGATCGAGACGCGCGGACCACCGGGCCAGTCGCTCGATCTGCGGGGGGTCCTGCTCCTGTCAGCGGGACTCGCGTTCGTCGTGCTCGCATGCGAGCGATCCGACTACTGGGGGATCAGGCACTTCGGCACGCTCGGCCTGTTCGCCTCGGGCCTGCTCCTACTGGGCGCCTTCGTCAGGTTCGAGTATCGGGTTGCCGACCCCTTGATCGACCTGCGGCAACTGAGGAACGCAACCATTTCCGCCTCACTGACATGTCTCGCCACGATGCAGGGCGCCGCACTCGCGGTGACGGTCTTCCTGATGCTCTATCTCCAGCAGGTCATCGACCTCACGCCGGCCGTCGCCGGCCTGCTGATGCTGCCCGGCGCACTGGGGGCGTTGCTGTTCTTCCCACTGGCCGGGCGACTGACCGACCGCGGATCTGCCCGCTGGCTCCTCGTCGGAGGCCTGCTCGCCGGCGCTGCTGCGATGATCTGGCTCAGCTCAGGTGCCGACCGGGGCGAAGGTCCGCTCCTCATCCCACCTCTGGTGATCCTCGGTGCGGCAACGGCGTGCGTCTACATTCCGGCAAGCACCCTCACGCTCACGCACCTACCTGAGCAGTCCCGTGGCGTCGCCGCCGGCCTCACCATCGAGGCCCGCCAGATCGGCGGCGTCGTCGGCCTGGCGGTTCTCACAGCGTTGCTGACCGCCCTGGAGTGGAGATCTCGTGACCGACTGTTGTCACGATCGGATACCGACTTCACAGTGGCCCAGCAGGAGGCGATCGACAGCCTCCTCTTCGAGGACGCCAGGAGCCCTCTGGTCACGTCGATGCCGCCGGAACTGCGCAGCGCACCGGTCGCTGCTGCGAACGAGGCCTTCGTCGACGGTTTGCAGGGAGTGCTGCTCACCGGGGCCGCCGGCCTCGCCGTCACCGCCCTCTTCGCGGCTCTCGCGATCCACCGATGAGACCGAGAGCCGCGAGGGCGTAGGCGTCGGCGTCGGCGTGGGTGAGCGGCTCCCGCATCAGCATCCGCTGGTGGTAGAGCGGCCCGGTCGCCGACATCAGCAGCCGGTGGGCATCGGTCGAGGCCGGGATCTCACCTCTGTCGACGGCGCGCTCGACGACAACCCGGCAGCGCTGATAGCGGTCGATCCAGAACCGGCGCAGGGCGTCGGCGGCTTCGGGTGAACAGAACGTGGCGGCGATGACTGCCACGGTCAGCGACGGTTCGACGATCATGGCGTCGCAGATCTCCCGGTTGATCGCGATCAGGTCGCTCTTCAGGGAGCCCGTGTCCGGGGCCTGCCAATCGTCCTCGATACCGAGCGCGAGGAGATCGACCAGCAACATGGGCACGCTGCCCCACCGCCGGTAGATCGTGGCCCGGTGCACGCCGGACCGTTCTGCGACCGCTTCGATGCTCAGCGCGTCGTAGCCGCCCTCCGCAAGTAGCGCGTCTACCGCGGCCAACACATCCGCCCGGATCCGGGCCGTCCGGCCGCCCGGCCGTAGGACTGGTGGAGTCGGAGGCACCCCGAGATGTTAACGCGACACTGATCGCATTAATGTCCCACCATGGGAGAAGGGGGACGGGGATGTCGATCACCGAGTACGAGGTCGCGCCGGGCGCCTACGGCGTCGCCATCGATGCGGACGGCGGGGTGTGGACCACCTTGGTCGAGCTCGGCGAGCTGGCACGGCTCAGCACGGACGGGCAGGTCGAGCGCTTCAAGCTCGACGCCGAGCAGAGCCGCCCGATGGTGCTGATCACCGGTCCTGACGACGCGATCTGGTTCAGCCGGGGCGACGGCAGAATCGGCCGCGTCGACGCCGACCGCACGATCTCCTCGCTGCCGGTGCTCACCCCGACAGGCACGCCCTACGGACTGTGCGCAGGCCCGGACCGAATGCTGTGGTACACGCTGCTGTCCGGGGACCGGATCGGCCGGATCGCGCTCGACGGCACGACCGACGAGTTCCCGCTGGCAGCGGGCAGCATGCCCGGACCGATCACCGCCGGACCCGACGGCGCGCTCTGGTTCACGCTGAACCAGGCTGACGCCATCGGACGGATCACTCCGGCGGGGGAGGTCACCACCTATCCGCTGCCGACGCCCGGCGCGGCTCCCGTCGGGATTCATGCGGGACGGGACGCGGTGTGGTTCACCGAGATCGGCGCCGGCCAGATCGGGCAGATCCATCCCGACGGTCGGATCGACGAGTTCCCCCTGCCCGACCGATCCTGCCGTCCGCACGCGGTGGCGGCCACCGTGGACGGGGGATGCTGGGCGACGCTGTGGGCCAGCAGTTCGGTCGTCCGGCTCGATCGCGACGGCCGGATCATCGCCGAAGCGAGCTTCACCCCAGGAGCCGAACCACACGGCCTCGCCATCGCCGCCGACGAGTCGCTGTGGGTCGCTCTGGAAGCAGGCTCGCTGGCGCACGTCACCGAGCAGGACGACTCCCCTGCCCTGCCCCCGATCACCGACCGGGACACTGCCACTGCTTGGTGAACAGCCGTTCCGATCGGACGTCGACATCAGGCTTGTCGTTGACCTGCGAGCCACTCGTCGAAGGTGGTCTGCGCGATGCGAGCCCCCTCGCCGGGCAGCAGCACATTGCCTGCCATCGCCGGGCCGTACAGCGCCGCCCACGTCGGCACGAGCTTCACCGAGCGGCCGCGCGCATCGTTGGTGCGCCGGGCCATGTCCACCAGGTCCTGCGTCTCGGGCCCGGCGACATCGACATGTCGCCCCTGCGGTTCACCCACCGCGACCTCGGCGAGGATGTCGGCCACGTCCGTGGGGGCGACCGGTTGCACGAGCAGCGGCGCGATCGTGGCGACGCCGTCCTGCTCGCTCCAGCTCGCCACCATCTCGGCGAAGCCGTGGAACTGGGTGGCCGGGACGACCGTCCACGCGACCGGTCCCGCGGCGACGAGGCGCTCCTGCTCCTGCTTGCCTGCGTAGTGCGCATTGCCCTCGACCCGATGAATCCCGACGATCGAGAGCAGCACGTGGTGGCGCACACCTGCTCGCTCCTCGGCGTCGAGCAGGTTCCGCGTCGTGGTGGCGAAGTACGCCACCGACCCGGCCCGGTCGGCTGCCGGCGCATTGGTGACGTCGATGACCGCGTCGACACCGGCCAGGGCCTCGTCGAGCCCGTCACCGGTCGTCAGGTCCACCCCGAGCGACCGGCTGATGCGCACGGCGTCGTGCCCGTCCCGTTCGAGGGAGCTGACAGTGAGGGAACCGATGTTCCCGGTCGCGCCGGCGACTGCGATCCGCACGATGTTCTCCTCTTCCTGCCGTGCATGGTCCCGCCCCACCTTGCAGCAGCGGAGTTGCAAGCCGGCTAGTGGAGTGCCTTCAGGCCGATGACACAGCCGATGATGCCGAGGAGGAAGACGACTTTGAGCGCGGACACGGACTCCTCACCGGTTCCCATCGCGTAGGCGACGGTCGCGGCGGCCCCGATACCGACCCAGACGGCGTAGGCAGTGCCGACCGGCAGGGTGCGTAGGGCGTAGGCAAGTCCGCCCATGCTCACGACGAGCCCGACGATGAAGACGATCGAGGGGACCAACCGCGTGAAACCGACGGACTTCCCGAGAGCCGTCGCCCATACCGCTTCGAAGACCCCGGACAGGATGAGCACCAACCAAGCCATGAGAGGCTCCTGATGGTCGCCGTCTTGTCGCGATCTGGGTACGGCGCCGCTCGTCCAGGAAGCCCCGCTCTCAGGAGCCCGACCCGAGCGTCTCAAAGACAGCCCGACGGGGCAACGTCGCAGCGCGGTGGCCCTGGCCTCCAGCTACCACCGGAAGGAAAGCCCCGGCATTACGAGTAGCGAGAGTGACCGGCGAAAACTCTCTTTGATTGATAAGAATTCGAACCTCTAGTCGAATAATGCGAAATATGTCCGAGCTCGGACTCGCGGATCCCGGCTAGAATCGAGCATGTCGGAGCACCCTCGACATATCATTCAGCTGCACATGAAGAGCGGTCCGATGGAACAACGACGATTCGGACAGCCGGTCAGTCACATATCCGCGCCCCCGCAAGGAGGGTCCGTGAGCGTCACCACGACAACAGCCATCGACTTCGACGTCGCCGCCTACCTGCACCGAATCGGCTTGTCCGGTGCGTGGGACGGAGCGCGCCCCCCAGCGGACCTCGCGACACTGGCACGGATCGCCGCTGCTCACGGGCAGGCGATCGCCTACGAGAACCTGGACAAGTTCACCGGCCGCGAGACGCACCTCGACCAGGCATCCTTGATCACCAAGATCGTCCGGTCACGGCGCGGTGGCGGGTGCTACGAACAAAATCTGCTTTTGCGCGGCGTGCTCGACGCCCTCGGCTACACCACGACCCTTCTCTCCGGGCGCGCCCTGTGGGGCCGACCGGCCGACACGCCGATGCCCCCGCGCACCCACATGCTGCTCCGCGTCGAACTGCCGGAAGGCCCTCACATCGTCGATGCAGGTTTCGGACTCAGACTCACCGGAGTGCTGGCACTCGAGCCGGATACGGAGCAACCGACACCGCACGGGCTTCTCCGCCTTCAGCCCGATGGATCTGCGTTCGTGCTGGAGGCCCTGCTCGGTGGTCGCTGGATGGCGCTGTACCGGTTCGACCTCGCCGAGTCCTACATGGCCGACTTCTCGATGAGCAACTTCTACAACACCCACCATCCCGATTCCATGATGGTCGGGAGACTGTTGATCGGCCGCGCCGACACCGACCGCCGCTACGCCCTCAGTGGCCGCAGGTCCACCGGCCTGAGCCTTGCCGTGCACCACGTCGACGGCCCCAGCGAACGCCAAGCGCTGGAGACACCCGCCGCTGTCCGTCGCGCCCTCGAGGATCAGTTCCTCATCGACCTCTCCGGCCTGCCCGACCTCGACCGCGCCCTCACGACGCTGTTCTGATCGCAAGGTTTCCCGAAGCACGCACCCTTCAGGGTGCAGGCGTTCCGCGACAGCGGTCGGTGGGTGATCGAGGTCCCCGAGATCGACGCCGTCGGACAGGCACGCACCCTGGCTTCCGCGGCCGACACCGCACGAACCTTGATCGCGCTCTGGCTCGACGTCGACCCCGAGACGATCTCCGTCGAGATGGACTACTCGCGGATCGACCCGGACGCCCTGACACTCATCAACCAGGCGCGATGACGATTTGAGCTTGCGGGACGCCACCATCGTCCTCAAGGTGAGCTACGGCCGTGTGCAGCAGCTGGTCAGCTAGACCCGCACGACCGCCACAGTCACCGGCCGCGCCTTGACGAGCGTGTCGAGGTCGCCTGGGTCGCTGGTCAGAATCTGGTCACCCGGCCGGGCGAGCAGGGCGACCGATGCGTCGACGACGTCCGAGCCGCAGGCCACCTTGAGCAGTTCGCCGGCTGACCGCGCCACATCCAGGTCCATCGGAACGACATCGATCATGGCCAAGGCGCGGGCCAGGTGTACCTGGCGGGCACCGTCACGCCATGCCTGCGCCACCACCGGCGCCATGGTGACCAGATCCGCCCCAGCCCTTCGACCGAGGGCGATCAGGCCGGCAACACGTCGATCGGACCGGTCGACACCGATCAATGCCCCGGCGTCCAGCACCATCCTCATGCGACTGTGCGCGACGGGCTCGGCGGGATGTAGGCCACCCCGGCCTCGGCGGCGATCTCTCGCAGCTCAGCCTCGTCGAACGCTCCGTGCTCGGCCTGGTACTCCACCAGCCAGGCATCGATCAGGCGCCCACGCACCCACGTCTCCAGCGCCTCGGTGACCACGGCAGAGAACGAAACCCCGGCCTCCTGGGCTACTCGCTGCGCAGCCAACCGCACCTCGGCAGGCAGCGACACCGTGACCCGATCCGCACTCATACGCGGCATCATACTTCTGTATGAACGCCCTGGGCGATGGAGCGTCGGTCGCTGCACCCACACGGTGAAGCGGAACTCGACCACGTTGCGCGGTCGGACAACCGCTCAGCGTCGCCACACGTACGGCGTCGTCGTCGACACCCTCACGAAACCGGAGCGTTCAAGGATCGGCCGGGAGTACTCGGTGGAGTCGCTGTGGATGAGCGTCTTGCCGCGGGCGAGCGCGGATCGGGCGCGCGCTGCCGTCAACGCACGGTAGATCCCCCGACCGCGCCACCGTTCCAGTGTCGCGCCTCCCCAGATCCCGGCGAAGTCGCTGCCCGCGACCGGTTCGAGCCGGCCGGCGCCGACCATCCGGCCCTCCGTCTCGGCGACCCACAACTCCATCCCGTCACCGAGCGCGAGCCGGCGCAGCAGCGCGTCAGCCCTCCGTTCGGAGGTCGGTTCACCGAATGCCTCGTCCTGCACCGCGCTCATGGCGCGGACGTCCGGCTCCTCGGTCACCCGGCGCAGTGTGACGTCGGCGGGTGGCGGTGTCTCGGTCAGGGCCGCGGCGTCACCGACCATGATCGATTCAGGCTCGCCCGGAACGAACCCGTTGCCCACCAGCGCCTCATGGAGTTCGGGGGCGTGGTCGTGGCCACGTGTCTTCCACTCCACCCGTTCGATCCCGGGATCGGCCCGGTAATGCGTCAACGCCTTCGGCACGAGGCGGGCGATCTCGTCGGCGTCGGCTCCGCCGAGGTCGCGGTAGGTGACGAACCCCTGTCCGCCGCCGAAAGTCATCAAGCGTAGCGGGCCGTGACGGGTGACCGAGACCGCGCCGGGCATCTCGGCGTCGGTACGCAGTTGCTCGTCGTACGCCCGGAGGAGAAGCGTCCTGTCCGTCATCGCGATCACAGTGGTAGCCCGTGGCTGGAACGACAAACCGATTTCGGAGTCGCCGCACCACACGGTGAACGGAACCGACCTACGCGTGTACCGGAACTCCACCGAGCTGCGCCACCGATCAACCGTGGCGAACCGGTCAGATCTTGGGCACCAGGAGCGTCAGATCAGGCAGCTCCTGGCACAGCCCCTCATTCATCGTCGCCACCTTCGCGCCAGGCCTGGCTGCCGCCAGACTCACGAGGTAGGCGTCGGTGACCTGCCGGTGCCCGCGGACGTGCCGGAGATCCGCATCGACATAGGACACCCCATCCGGCCAGAACTCGCAGCTGCGCATCGCGTGGATCGCCCCGAGCAGCCGGGTCGCGACAGCCGGACTCTCACCGCTGCGCACGAGGAACCGAACCAGGGAGCCCTCCACCACCGGGCAGATCGCGAACCGGCCGCTCTCCGCCGCCCACATGGTCGCCCGCTCGTGGTGCTCGTGCTCGGCGACGGTCAACGCGATCAGTACGTTCGCGTCGAGCAGGTAGGTCGTCACTCCTCGTCGAGTGCCGCCGCCACCTGCTCGGACGTCAGCCTGCGACCGAGGCTGATGACCGGGAACCCGGACCGATCGTCGGTGCGCACCACGACCGGTTCGTCGAGCTGGCTCAAACCCCGGATCGTCAGATCGGCGATCACGGCTGACAATGAGCGCCCGGTGCGCTCGGCGATCTCGACGGCGCGCCGATGCACGCCCGGCGGCAGGTCGACGGTGGTGCGCATAGCCGCATCATAGCTGCATCAGCGGCGATGCAGAACTCGCGATCAGACGTTGAAGCGGAACTCGACCACGTCGCCGTCGGCCATGACGTACTCCTTGCCCTCCATCCGCACCTTCCCCGCCGCCTTGGCCGCGTTCATCGACCCGGCCTCGACGAGGTCGTCGTAGGAGACGATCTCGGCCTTGATGAAGCCGCGCTCGAAGTCGCTGTGGATCACCCCGGCTGCCTGAGGGGCGGTGGCGCCCTTCTTGATCGTCCAGGCCCGTGACTCCTTGGGCCCCGCGGTCAGGTACGTCTGCAGGCCGAGCGTGTGGAAGCCGGCACGGGCGAGGGCGTGCAGCCCGGGCTCGTGCTGGCCGATCGACTCCAGCAGCTCGCGGGCGGACTCCTCGTCCAGCTCCAGCAGCTCGGCCTCCACCTTGGCGTCGAGGAAGACGGCGTCGGCGGGGGCCACGAGCTCGATGAGCTCCTTGCGCTTCGCCTCGTCGGAGAGCACGCCCTCGTCGGCGTTGAAGACGTAGAGGAACGGCTTCGTGGTGAGCAGGGTCAGCTCGCGCAGCGGCTCGGGGTCGACGCGCGCGGCGAAGAGTGTGGTGCCGCCGTTGAGGATCTCGACCGCCCGCTCCGCGGCCTCCAGCACCGGGCGCCGGTCCTTCTGCATCCGCGCCTCCTTGGTGAGGCGCGGAACCGCCTTCTCCAACGTCTGGAGGTCGGCGAGGATCAGCTCGGTGGAGATCGTCTCGATGTCGCCCGCGGCGTCGATGCGCCCGTCGACGTGGACGACGTCCGGGTCGTCGAACACGCGGACGACCTGGCAGATCGCGTCGGACTCACGGATGTTCGCGAGGAACTTGTTGCCCAGCCCCGCACCCTCGGAGGCACCCTTCACGATTCCCGCGATGTCGACGAACGACACGGTGGCCGGCACGATCTTCGCCGAGGCGAACATGCGGGCCAGCACATCGAGGCGCGGGTCGGGCAGCGACACCACACCGACGTTCGGCTCGATCGTGGCGAACGGGTAGTTCGCGGCGAGGACGTCGTTGCGGGTCAAGGCGTTGAACAGCGTCGACTTGCCCACGTTGGGCAGGCCGACGATGCCGAGGGTGAGTGACACGGGAGTCCAGGGTAGTCGCGGGTCAGCGGGCTCCGGGTGCCGCCTGCAAGTACGTGAGCACGGCCCGCACGCGGCGGTTGTCGTCGTCGGAGGGCGGCAGGTCGAGCTTCGCGAAGATGCTGCTGATGTGCTTGCCCACCGCCTTCTCCGTGACGAACAGCGCGGCGGCGATCGCGACGTTCGAGCGGCCCTCGGCGACGAGCTCCAGCACCTCCCGCTCACGCGCCGTCAACCGGGTGAGCGGTGCGGAGCGGCGGCCGAGCAGCTGGCCGATCACCTCGGCGTCCATCGCCGTGCCACCTGCCGCCACCCGGCGCACCGCCTCGACGAACTCCTCGACCTTCCCGACGCGGTCCTTCAGCAGGTACCCGACCCCGCCTGCCTGGTCGGCGAGCAGTTCGCGGGCGTAGAGCTGCTCGACGTACTGCGAGAGCACGAGTACCGGCAGTCCAGGGACGTCCCGGCGCGCCGCGATCGCCGCCACCAGGCCCTCGTCGGTGAAGGTCGGCGGGAGCCGCACGTCCACCACCGCGACGTCCGGACGATTGCGGACCAGCGCCTCGCGCAGCATCGGCCCGTTGTCGACGGCCTCCACGACGTCGAAGCCGTTGGCGGTGAGCAGCCGGATCAGACCGTCGCGGAGGAGGACGTGGTCCTCGGCGATGACGGTCCTGAGTCCGGCGGGGGCAGGGCGCACGGCAACTCCATCGTGATCTCTGTGGGGCCGCCGGGCGGGCTGCTGACGTGCAGCGTGCCGTCGAAAGCGGCGAGGCGGCGCTCGATGCCGCGCAGGCCGGTGCCGCGACGGGGATCGGCTCCGCCGCGGCCGTCGTCGCCGACGAGGACGGTGAGCCGGCCGCGTGTGTAGCGGGCGCGCAGCCACGCCCTCGTCGCACCCGAGTGCCGTCCGACGTTGGCCAGGGCCTCGGTCGCGGCGAAGTACAGCGCCGACTCGACCGGGGCCTGCGGCCGCGCGGGCAGGTCGAAGTCGAGCGCGACAGGCACCGGGCACAGCAGGGAGGCGGCCTCGAGCCCGCCGACGAGGCCGCGGTCGGCGAGCACCGGCGGATGGATGCCGCGGACGAGGTCGCGCAGCTCGGCAAGTGCCTTGCCTGCGTCGGCGCGCGCCTCCTCCAGCAATGAGGCGGCCCGGTCGGGGTCGGAGCGGACGGCCTGGGCGGCGAGCCCCAGCGCCATACCCACGGCGGCGAGCCGCGCCTGCGCCCCGTCGTGGAGGTCGCGCTCGATCCGGCGCAGCTCGGCGGCCTGCGCGTCCACGGCCGCCGCACGCGACTCCGTGAGTTCCTCGACCCTCCGGGCCAGCGTCGTGTCGGGAGCCAGGAGGAGGCGGACCAGCAGAGCGAACCCGCGCACGGCCCACGGCACCGTCCACCAGATCACCGCCACGAGCACCAGCACCGGCAGCGTCAGCACCGAGAACGGGCCGTTCGCACCGATCGCGAGGCTCGAGACCGCCGCGAGCAGCGCGTAGAGCACCCAGAAGACGACGATGCCCGCCACGGCGTGCGCGCCGAGCCAGACGACATCCCGGCCGTTCTGCGGGTCGCGCAGGCATGCCAGCAGGTCGCGCCATCCCCACCCGGGCTCGGAGCAGTAGGAGGCGACGAGCTCGACACGCAGAACGCGTCCGGCCTCCTGGCGGTGCAGGTCGGCGAGCACGCGGCCGGCGCTGAGGGCGCCTGCCACCACCGGTACGCCGAGCCCGAGGACAGGCACCAGGACGAACCCGGTGACCAGCGCGAGGAGCAGCACCAGCGCAATCAGCGCCGTGACGATCGAGGCGAGCAGCCGACCGGCGGCGAGCAGCCAGTCCCGGATGCTCGTCACGCGGGCCAGTGTGGCCGATCACGGACGGCACGTGCAGTAGGGCTGGACCCACCTTCCACCCTCGGGCCAGCCCACCCACGCACAGGCGGTCCAGCCGCATGGTTCTGTGGCCCCGGCGGCGCGAGTGTGATCGCCATGACCGCATGGACCGACCACCGCACCTTCCTGCGCCGCGCGCTGCGCAGGCCCGCCCTGATCGGGGCGCCCGCGCCGACCGGCCCCACGCTCGCGGCGGCGATCGCAGCGGTGCTGCCTGCGACGGGTGCGCCGACCGTGGTGGAGCTGGGCGCGGGCACCGGAGCCCTCGCCCCCGCGATCAGCGCGCGGCTGGCCCCCGGTGCCAGATACCTCGCCGTCGAACTGGACGCCGAACTGGTCGCGCACCTGCGGCATCGGATGCCGTGGCTGCACGTGCTGCGGGGCGACGCCGCGGACCTCCCGGCGCTGCTCGCGAACGCCGGCGTCGGGCCCGTGGACGTGATCGTCTCGTCGCTGCCGTGGACGCTGGTGCCCCCGCAGCAGCAGCGCGACATGCTCGCCAGGATCGCGGCCACCCTCGCCCCCAGCGGCGTCTTCACCACCATCACGACCCTGACCGCGCTGCCGACGCGGGTGCGCGAGCTGCGCCGCAGCCTGGAGGCCACGTTCGACGAGGTCGTCGCGACCGAGCCGGTATGGCGCAACGTGCCACCGTCGAGGCTCTTCGTCTGCCGCGGCCCCCGGGCGTGCTGACGGCGCTGCTCGACGCGGTCGCGAACTGGCCGGCAGCGGCGGTCCTCGTCGTCGCGGCGATGGTCCTGGTGGTCGAGAGCGGCACCCTCGTCGGCGTCGCCCTGCCGGGCACTACGCTGCTCGTCGCGCTCGGTCTGTGGTCGCACATCCGCCCCGACGCGCTGGTGCCCGCGATCGCGATCTCGGCCGCCGCCACGGTCACCGGCGTCCATATCGGATGGTGGCGGGGCCGATCCGGCCGAGGGGTACCGGCGCTGGACGGGGACGGCCGCCATCGACGGGTGATCCGGGCCGGCACGGCCAGGGCGCACCGATGGCTCGCGGGCCGCGGGCCGGTGGCGACGGCCGCCCTGCTCGCCTGTGGGCACTGGGCTGCTGCGGCCCGGCCGCTCATGCCACGGGTCGCCGGCGGAGCGGGAGTGCCGTACCGGATCGCCGGACCACCGCTGGTGCTCACGGGCACCGCGTGGGCCGCGACCCTCGTCCTACTGGGAAACAAGGTCGGGGCGCACGTGCTGACCCAGGCCGGGGCGGTGCCGCTGGTGGTCGTCGCGCTGCTGATCGGGGCCTTGGTGCTGCACTCGCGATGCCGCCACAAGAGCATCGCGGTGGGGTCGGCCGTTCGGTAGAGTGCCGCTCACCCAGATGAGCTAGACCAGATACGGACCGTGTTCGGCCCTCCGGAGCCGGCCGACCCGCGGAGGCAGCCCGTGCGTTCGACCATCAGGATCCTGCTCGCCGCCGCCGTCGGGGCAGCCGTGGTCGCGAGCGGGGGTGCGGTGTTCACCCTGGCCACCCCGTCCCCCACGCCTGCGGCCGCCACGCAGGCGGTCGCCGCCCCGAAGCCCAGCCCGAGGGCCGCCGCCGCACCTGCCCGGGCTGCCGAGGCGCCGGCCCCAGCGGTGGCTGCGCCCGCGCCGCCACCGGTCGCAGCACCAGTGGTCGAAGCCGTTGAGCAGCGGGCTTCAGCCGCCACCGAGCGCGCCAACAGAAGCGCGAAGCGGCAGCAGCAGGACGTGGTGGTGCTGCGCAAGCCTGCCGTCCGAGCCGAGGCAGACGCACCGTCGCGCCGGGCCGAGCCTGCACCCCAGAGGCCCACCGCGAAGGCCTCCGCCCCCGCCAAGCCCCGGGCTGCTGAATCCGAGCCGGCCGAGCGCAAGAAGCCGGAGCGGACCACGGCTCCCCGGAAGCCCTCCCTCGACGAGCAGCGCCGCATCGAGGAGCGCCTGCGCAAGATCGTCGCCGTCCCCCGGACCGACGACGACGAGCGCCGCACCGTCGGCAGGCTGATCGACGGGATCACCCGTCCCGTGCTGGGCACCTGCGAGCGACTCCCGGTCGTCGGCGGCCTGGCGTGTGGGGGAGGCGGACTCCTGGCCGGCGTCACCCGTTCGGGTGGTCTTGGCTAACGTCCGTCGCTCTGCGTCGATGGTCCAGATGGATCTCGTCGGCGTGTAATGGGGGAAATCGTGGCTTTCTCGTCCCGGGTGATGCTCGCCAACTCGGTGATCGGGGTCCTGGCCGCCGGTAGCACCGCAGTCCTCACGCTGGCGCCCCCCAGCGCCTACGCGGCGGTGAAGGTGCCCGACTTCGACACCCACGCCGCGGCCCCCACCCCCGTCGGCGCCACCGGTGCACCGGCCATCGTGCCCCCCGTGACGGGCGCTCAGATCGCAGGTCTCGTCCTGACCCCGGCCCGCGACCGGGTCAACGCGATCATCGCGGAGCGCGCGCAGGCCGCGGCGGCAGCCCAGGCGAAGGCGGAGGCCGCCAGGGCCGCCGCCGACCGGGAACAGGACGACCACCAGGCCGACTCCAGGGCCGGTGCAGACCGTGGCGACGAGACCTTCCGCCGGTGGGCCGCCCAGTTCCGGCAGGCGTGCGACAGCGGGCGCCTGCATGGCGAGATCTGCACCAGGTGACGCCTCAGCCGTCGAGCCGGTAACCCATCCCCCGCACCGTCACGATCCGCTCGGCACCGAGCTTCCGCCGCAGGTAGCGGACGTAGACGTCCACCACGTTCGAGCCCGGGTCGAAGTCGTAGCCCCACACGTGGCTGAGCAGCTGCTCACGTGAGAGCACCTGCCCCGGGTGCCGCAGGAACGTCTCCGTCATCGCGAACTCGCGGGCCGACAGATCCACCGTGCGCCCACCCACCCGTGCCCGGCGGGTGCGCAGGTCGAGCTGGAGCCCGCCGTGCGTGAGCACCGTGGGTTCGGCGGTCCGGTCGGTCGCGAGCCGCAGCCGCACCCGGGCAAGCAGCTCCTCGAAGCGGAACGGTTTGGGCATGTAGTCGTCGGCGCCGCCCTCCAGCCCGGCGACCGTGTCCTGCACGCTGTCACGCGCGGTCAGGACGATCACGGGCATCGGGCAACGCTCGGCCCGCAGCTTGCGCAGCACCGCGAACCCGTCCATTCCCGGTAGGCCGATGTCGAGCACCATCAGGTCGAACCCACCGGTCATCGCGTAGTCGTAGGCCGACGGGCCGTCGCCGACGACCGTCACGGCGAAGCCGTTGGCCGACAGTCCCTTCTCCACGAACGCGGCGATGCGCGGCTCGTCCTCGGCGATCAGGATCCGGCTCACGAGTCCTCCTCGCTGACGCTCGTCGGCCGCGTTCGCGGGGCTGCTGCGCCCGATGGTGAGCTCGCAAGCTCGCCCACGAGTCCCCCTCACTGACGCTCGTCGGCCGCGTCCGCAGGGCTGCCCTGCCGAATGGTGAGCTCGCAAGCTCGCCCACGAGTCCCCCTCGCTGACGCTCGTCGGCCGCGATCGCAGGGCTGCCCTGCCGAATGGTGAGCTCGCAAGCTCGCCCACGAGTCCCCCTCGCTGACGCTCGTCGGCCGCGTCCGCAGGGCTGCCCTGCCGAATGGTGAGCTCGCAAGCTCGCTCACGACGCCACCGGGTGCGGGACCGGTGGCACCACGACGGTGAACGTGGCGCCCGCTCCAGGCACGCTGTCCAGCAGCACCTGGCCGCCGTGCGCCACGGCGATGGCCCGGACGATCGACAGGCCCAGACCGGCGCCGTCGGACCGGGGACCTGCCGCCGCACCGCGGGCGAACCGCTCGAAGATCCGTGCCCGGTCGGAGGCGGTGACCCCAGGGCCGGTGTCCGAGACCCAGAACCGCAGCAGGCCGCCCGCGAGCTGCGAACCGATCGCGATCCGGTCGCCGGGACGCGTGTAGCGACACGCGTTGTCGGCGAGAGCCACGATCGCCTGCGTGATCCGCTGCGGGTCGAGCACGGCGTCGACCCGGGCGACGGTCTCCAGCACGAACTCCCGCTCCCCCAGCCGCGCAACCTTCTCGAATGCGTCCTCGGTGAGCTCCCCGACGGCCACCCGTTCGAGCTGCAGGAACGCCGGCTGCTCCGAGCGCGCGAGCAGCAACAGGTCCGACACCATCCGGTTCATCCGGCCCAGCTCGTCGTCGACCAGCGCGATCGTCGAGGCGACGTCGGAAGGATCGGCGGGATCCAGCACCTCGAGGTGACCGCGCACGATCGTGATCGGCGTGCGCAGCTCGTGCCCGGCGTCGTCGACGAACCGGCGTTGCGCCGCCACTCCCATCTCGACGCGGTCGAGCATGGCGTTGACCGTGCGCACCAGGTCACCGAGCTCGTCACGCTCGCCGGCGTCGGGGATGCGCCCGGACAGGTCGGTGTCGGTGATCGTGCGAGCGGTCGCGGCGACGTCACGCAGCGGGCGAAGGATGCGTCCGGCGACCAGCCAGGCTCCTGCCGCCGCGCCGAGGAGCGTGATGCTTCCGACCAGCAGCATGAGCCGGGCGGCGCTGTCGGCACCCGCGCGTTCGGCGTCGGCGAGGTAGGCGGCCACGATCACCCCGCGCGACGGGTCGCCCTCGAGCGAGACCGGGATCGCGAGGTAGCGCACCTCCCCCGCCACCGGGCTCTCGTAGCGCCCGTCCCGCGGCTCCGGCACGGCGGCCACCAGGCTCGCGAACTCCGGGTCCCGCGCGAGCACCTCCGGTGTGCCCGGCTCCTGGCGGCTCTGCGAGCGGTACACGCCGTCGACGTAACCGAGGAACTTCTCGTTGGGCCGCGCGATGTTGTACGCGATCGCCTCCCCGATCACGTCGCCGACGGTCGCGAACGGCAAGCCGGTGCGCGGGTTGATCCCGGTGGCCGTCAGCTCGGCGAACTCGTCCACTTCGGACCGCAGCGCGTCCTCCATCCGCTCGTCGGTCGCCTGGATCAGCAGCCGCCACGTCACGAACGTGACGACGGCCAGTGCGCCGAGCACGAGCAGCAGAACCCAGCCGATGATCCGGGTCCGCGCGGTCCACAGCACCGCGCGCAACCGCGGGGGAACGACTTTGCGCACCGCGACGGTGTCCCCGTCGGCCCGCGGGTCGGAGCGGTCGAGCATCGCGGGCATCGGCGTCCTCGTCGTGGCCTCCGGGGCGCCGGCCCGATCGGTGGGGCGCCGGTGCGGTCCATCGTCGCCGAGATCGGGTCGGGGGCCCAGCTCGGCGGGACGATCAGTCGTCGTCATCGCGCCCGTCGTCGCCGGGCCCGTCGTCGCGCCCATCGTCATCGCCCGGTCCGTCGTCGCCAGGCCCGTCGTCACCGCGGCCGTCGTCGTCCCCGGCGCGTACGGGGGGCGGCGGGGCGACGTAGCCCTGAGGGTCCGCGGGTGGCTGCCCGGGTGGGCGCACGCCCGGATCGGGGGCGGCGGGGGCCTGGACGGTGATTGGGTCCAGGGGCTCGCCATCACCCGTCCGTGCCGAACCCAGCGCTGCCATGCCGACCACGACACCGACGACGAGCAGCACGGTGGTCACGATCGTCAGGGGGAGGCGCACAACGACCATGCTGGGCAGCACAGGTGACCACGACGTGAGACGGAGATGAGAGGACTCTCATCTGCTGTTCGCGTCCGATTCCCGCCAGTGCGAGGACGTTTGCGGTGGCAGAGTCGTCGCCGTGCTACTCGATGAGGAACGTTGCTACCGCGCCGTCGCCGCTCGCGACGCCCGCTTCGACGGGCAGTTCATCACCGCGGTACGCACGACCCGTATCTACTGCCGGCCGTCGTGCCCGGCGATGACGCCGAAGCGGGCCAACGTCGAGTTCCTGCCCACCGCGGGCGCCGCGCAGCAACGCGGATACCGCGCCTGCCGCCGCTGCCAGCCCGACGCCGTGCCCGGCTCGCCGGACTGGAACATCCGCGCCGACCTCGCCGCGAGGGCCATGCGGCTGATCGCCGACGGCGTGGTCGAGCGCGAGGGGGTCGTGGGGCTCGCCACCCGGCTCGGCTACTCCGAGCGTCATCTCAACCGGGTTCTCACGGCCGAGTTGGGAGCCGGGCCGCTCGCGCTGGCCAGGGCGCACCGGGCGCACACCGCACGGCTGCTGATCGAGACCACGCCGCTCGCGATGGCCGACATCGCGTTCGCGGCAGGCTTCGCCAGCGTCCGGCAGTTCAACGACACCGTGCGCGAGGTCTACGGGGTTCCGCCGACCACATTGCGCACGGAGGCCGGCCGCCGCCGGGGAGCGATACCTGCCGCGGCCGGGACGCTCGTGCTGCGGCTGCCGTACCGCCCGCCGTTCGACGGCAACGGCCTGCTGTCGTTCTTCTCCGCGCGCGCCCTGACCGGCGTCGAGTCCGTCGTGGACGGGACGTACCGGCGGACGCTGCGACTGCCGCACGCTGCCGCGACCGTGGCGCTGGACCTGCGACCCACCGCGCCCGGCAACGGCAGTCGACGTGCCGCCGGTGCCGAGCACGTCGTCGCGACCGTTCGCCTGGGCGATCCGCGTGACCTCGGCCCCGCGGTGGCCCGGCTCCGCCGCCTGCTCGATCTCGACGCCGACCCGCTCGCCGTCGACGCCCTGCTCGGCGCCGACCCCGCGCTCGCGCCGTCCGTGGCCACCACGCCCGGGATCCGGCTCCCGGGCAGCGTCGACAACGTGGAGACGGCCCTCCGCGCGGTGCTCGGACAGCAGGTGTCGGTGGCGGCAGCCCGGACTGCTGCGGTCCGGTTGGCCGCGGCGCTGGGCGAGCGGCTGCCCGCCCAGCTCATCGGCGCGACCGACGATCCGTCCGCCGGCACCGCGGACCTGCTGTTCCCGACGGCCGCCACGATCGCCGAACGCGGCGCCGAAGTGCTAACCGGGCCGGCCACGCGCATCGCGACCGTGCTCGGGCTGGCCGAGGCGATGGCGGACGGGTCCCTCGTACTCGACGCCGGGCGCGACCCGGCCGAACTGCGGGCGGCGCTCGTCGCCCTGCCCGGCATCGGGCCGTGGACCGCGGGCTACCTCGCGATCCGCGTGCTCGGCGATCCCGACGAACTTCTCGCCACCGACCTCGCGGTGCGCCGCGGCGCCGGTGCGCTCGGTCTGCCGTCCGACGCCGGACGGCTCGTGGCCCACGGCGAGAACTGGAAGCCGTGGCGGTCCTACGCCGCGATGCACCTGACGCGCGCCTCGGCCCTCACCCCCACAGCCACCACTCGGAAACTCCGGAGGACTTCATGAACGCCACCTGGTCCACCTTGGACACCCCCATCGGACCCTTCACGGCCATCGTCGACGAGGACGGGGCCGTCATCGCGTCCGGCTGGACGGCATCGCTGGACGAGCTGGTCCCGCAGATCCACCCGACACTGCGGCCCACCGAGCTGACAGAAGGCGATCTGGGCGCCGTCGGCGACGCCATCGTCCGCTACCACGACGGCGATGTGTCCGCTGTGGACGACGTGCCGGTGAAGCAGCGGTCGGGCGAGTTCCTCGAGCACGCCTGGGACGTACTGCGCAAGATCCCGGCAGGCGCCCCCGTCACGTACACGGAGTACGCGGCGAAGTCCGGCCGCCCCGCCGCCGTGCGGGCCGCGGCGTCGGCGTGCGCGCGCAACGCAGCGGCGCTGTTCGTGCCGTGCCACCGCGTGCTGCGCACCGACGGCACCCTCGGCGGCTTCCGCTGGGGCCTGGAGGCAAAGCGCTGGCTTCTGAACCACGAGAGCCCCCGCTGACCCTGCACGAGGAGAGCGTTGTGGAGCCGTAGTGCTGTTGGGGCGCGGGGCCTGACGGCACTACGGCTCCATACTGCCCCTGTCGTTCGCTTGATTGGGTGAGCCCTAGCTCGACCATCTGTTCGACCGTTCACCGATTCGTGTCGCCCGCTGGACCCGAGGGTTCGGCGAGTCTGCCCGGTTTCCGTCGGACGCCCGGTGCACGCTGATCGCCGTGGACACCGCCGCCGTCTCCGTGCTGCTCATCGGCCTGATCGTCGGCGCCGTGCTCGGCGCGGGCGTCGTCTGGTTCCTCGTCACGTCCCGGTCCCGGGTCGCGACGGCCGAGGCCGGGCGGGCGGCGGCTGACGCCTCCGCGATGGCGCGGGCGGATGCGGCCGGGCTACGCGCCGAACGCGCCGGGCTGCTGGAGCGGCTCGACGACCTCATCGAGCAGCACGAACGCGCCACCGAGCGGCTGCGCCGTGCGGAGTCCGAGGCGGCGGCGGCCCTGGCGGCGTTGCAGAGCGAGCGCGAGGCGGGGGCGCAGCGCGAGCAACTGCTCACCAGGCGCGACGCCGAGCTCCGGCAGGCCTTCCAGGCGCTCTCGGCCGACGCGCTCGCCCGCAACAACGAGCAGTTCGTGGCCCTCGCCGAAGGGCGGATCAAGGAGGCCACGGCTGCTCTGGCCGCCAAGGCCGAGGGCGACGCCACGACCCGCGCCCAGGCCATCGCGCAGCTGCTCGACCCTGTGGCGTCCACGCTGCAACGCGTCGAGGGCCAGCTGCGCACGGTCGAGAAGGAGCGCGAGTCGGCGTACGCGGGGCTCCGCGAGCAGGTCAGCGCCATGCGCCTCAGCTCGGAGCAGCTGCAGCACGAGACGAAAGCGCTGGTCAACGCTTTGCGCGCGCCCCAGGTGCGCGGCCGCTGGGGTGAGCTGCAGCTGGAGCGGATCGTGCAGCTGGCCGGCATGGTCGAGCACTGCGACTTCTCCACCCAGGTCACGGGGCAGGGCGAGGAGGGCGGCGTCCGGCCGGACATGGTCGTGCACCTGGCCGGTGGCAAGCAGATCGTGGTCGACGCGAAGGTGCCGTTCGCGGCCTACCTCGAGGCCGTCGAGAGCCGCGATCCCGACGTGCACCGCGAGCGTCTCGCCGCCCATGCCCGGCAGCTACGCCAGCACGTCGACGCGCTGTCGGCCAAGAGCTACTGGGCGGCGTTCGAGCCGTCGCCGGAGTTCGTCGTGCTGTTCGTGCCGGGCGATCCGTTTCTCGAGGCCGCGCTGCAGTCCGATCCGGCGCTGCTCGAGCACGCCTTCTCGCACAACGTCGTGGTCGCCACACCCACCACCCTCATCGCCCTGCTGCGCACCGTCGCCTACAGCTGGCGGCAGGAGGCGCTGGCGCGCAACGCCGCGCAGGTCCACCAGCTCGGTAAGGAGCTCCACAGCCGACTCGCCACGATGGGCACCCACGTTGCCAAGCTCGGCCGCAGCCTCGACTCGGCCGTCGCCAGCTACAACCAGACGGTGTCCTCGCTCGAGGCGCGCGTGCTGGTCACCGCGCGCAGGTTCACCGACCTCGAGGTCAGTGACGACGAGATCGCGGCACCGGCCCAGGTCGAGCGGGCTCCGCGCACCGTGGCCGCGCCGGAGCTGGTGGCCTCGGCCGACGACTCGCTGGTCGCCCTGCACGAGCTCGCCCGCGGAGAACGACCCGCAGGCGACGGCCGTCCGGAGGGCAGAGCTACCGTGACGAGGTGACCAATCGCGGTGAACGGGGCGCGGGCGGCAGGTGGCCGATGAGTGACCGGTCGGTGGTCCCCACTGTGCTCGGGATCCCACCCGTCGCGGCGGTCGGCGTCGGCGCTGCGCTCACCGCCATCGGCGTGATCGGCGACCTCGTCCGCATCGGAAGCCTCGGCATGGTCTTCGCCGTCTGCTACATCGCCGGGTGCGTCCTCGCGATCGCGTGGGTGCGTCGCGACGGGATGTTCGGGCCGATGGTCCAGCCGCCGCTCCTGGTGGCCGTGGCCGTGCCGGTCGTCGTGCTGCTCGCGGGCTCGCCCAAGCCGGGCGCCGGGGTGGCCGAGCGGCTGCTCGTCGTGGGCGCGCCGCTGGTCAACGCATTCCCGACCATGGCGTCGACCACCGGCATCGTGCTGGTCATCGGCGTGGTCCGGCTCATCGTGCAACGCCCGCTCGACGCCCCGGCCGCCACCGCGCCCGAGGAACCGCCCGTCAGCCCGCGGCGGAGTTCTGCTGCGGGCCGCGGGCGGGGCGCAGCTCGCGGGGCAGCGAGAACGTCAGGGTCTCCTCGGCGGTCGTGACCTCGTCCACGGAGGTCCAGCCGCGCTCGGCGAGGTGGTCGAGCACGCCCCGCACCAGCACCTCGGGCACCGAGGCGCCGCTGGTGAGCCCGATCGTCCCCACGCCCTCGAGCCAGCGCTCGTCGATCTCCCGGGCGTAGTCGACGAGGTAGGCGGCGCCTGCGCCTGCCTGCAGCGCCACCTCCACCAGCCGCACCGAGTTGGACGAGTTGCGCGACCCGACCACCAGCATGAGGTCGCACTGGGGGGCCATCGCCTTCACGGCGACCTGGCGGTTCTGCGTGGCGTAGCAGATGTCGTCGCTCGGCGGGTTCTGCAACGAGGGGAAGCGCTCGCGCAGCGCGCGCACCGTGTCCATCGTCTCGTCGACCGACAGCGTGGTCTGCGACAGCCACACCACCCGCTCCGGATCCCGCACGGTGACGCCCGCCACGTCAGCTGCCGTCTCGACGAGCTGGATGTTCGCCGGCGCCTCACCCGAGGTGCCCTCGACCTCCTCGTGGCCGTGGTGGCCGACGAGCAGGATGTCGAAGTCCTCGCGGGCGAAGCGCTTGGCTTCCTGGTGGACCTTGGTGACCAGCGGACAGGTGGCGTCGATCGTGCGCAGTTGCCGCTCGCGTGCCTGGTCGCGGACCGCGGGCGACACACCGTGGGCCGAGAACACCACGAGCGCACCTTCGGGCACCTCGTCGGCGTCATCCACGAAGATCGCGCCACGCTCGGTGAGCGTCTCGACGACGTGCACGTTGTGGACGATCTGCTTCCGTACGTAGACCGGCGGGCCGTACTGTTCGAGCGCCTGCTCCACGGCCTCGACGGCCCGGTCGACGCCTGCGCAGTATCCGCGCGGCTTGGCCAGCAGGACGCGCTTGTTCGCTCCGGACATGGGCCCCAGCCTACGGGCCCCTCTTGTTCTCGCAGACGTCACACATCCGCCCGAAACCCCCAGCCTGCTCCCTGCGGCCGGGCAGAGGAGACTGGGGGTCATGAGCCCGCTGCCGCTGCCGGTGCGGCTTGCCGCCGGCCTTGTCGCCACAGCCGTCGAACAGGCCCGTGACCTGCCCCGCCTTGTTGTCGAGTTCCCCGTCACCGCCGTGAGCCAGGCCCTGCAGGCGTCGATGCGCGTGCAGCAGAAAGTCACCGAGCTGGCCATCAAGGGCGATCGCGCTCTGGGGACGCTACGTCCCGTCGAGGAGCGGCCGGCATGGGCCGTCTTCGACGACGAGGAGCCGATGGAGCGCAACGGCGCGAGCACGGTGAGCAAGCTGCACCACCGGTCCGTGCGCGACGCCGTCGTCACGCTCGCAGCCGAGCCGGCCCAGCCCGAGGCACCCGTGCAGACGGCCTCCGAGGTCGCAGCGGAGACCACCGCAGACGCGGCGGCACACGCGGCGCCGGAGCAGCGCACACCGGCGGACGACACCGCGACGGGCCCGAACGTCCTGCCCGGCTACCGGGACCTGACGATCCCGCAGCTGCGCGGCCGGTTGCGCCACCTCACAGTGGAGGACCTGCAGGCGCTCCTGGACTGGGAGACGGCCCACGACAACCGGCCGCCGTTCGTCACGATGCTCTCCAACCGGATCACCACGGTCAAAGAGGGGTGACCCACCCGAACTCGGCCGACCAGCCGTGGCCGGTCCGCACGGTCGCCAGGAAGATCGCCGAGTGGGTCGACCGGCTCGGAGCGGTGTGGGTGGAGGGCCAGCTCGCCCAGGTCACCGCACGTGCCGGCACCGGCACCGCCTTCCTGGTGCTGCGCGATCCCGCCGCTGACGTGTCGCTCCAGCTCACGGCACCGATCGGGCTCGTCCGGGACGGCGGGCCCGCGGTGGCCGAGGGCAACCGGGTCGTCGTCCACGGGAAGCCGTCGTTCTTCCTGGGCCGCGGCACGCTCAACCTGCGAGTCGACGAGATCCGCGCCGTCGGCATCGGGGAGCTGCTCGCCCGGATCGAGCGGTTGCGCAAGCTGCTCGCCGCCGAGGGCCTCTTCGACCCTGCACGTAAGCGGCGACCACCGTTCCTGCCCGGCTGCATCGGCCTCGTCACGGGCCGGGCGTCGGCGGCGGAGCACGACGTCGTGTCGAACGCGACGGCGCGTTGGCCGTCCGTCCGGTTCCGGATCGAGCACACGGCCACGCAGGGCGCGCTGGCGGTCCCGCAGATCGTCGACGCGCTCGGTGCGCTGGACCGCGACCCCGAGGTCGACGTCATCGTGCTGGCCAGGGGCGGCGGCAGCGTGGAGGACCTGCTCCCGTTCTCCGACGAGACGCTGTGCCGCGCGGTGGCGGCCTGCCGCACGCCCGTCGTGTCGGCGATCGGGCACGAGCCCGACACCCCCCTCGTCGACCACGTCGCCGACGTCCGCTGCTCCACGCCCACCGAGGCCGGGCGGCGGCTCGTGCCGGACCTGGCGGAGGAGACGACCCGCATCGCGGGGCTGCGCGACCGGGCGCGGCGCGCGCTGGCGGGATGGGTGGATCGCGAGGAACGGCTGCTCACAGCCCTGCGCGGACGACCCGTGCTGGCCGACCCACTGCAGGCCATCGACGCGCGTGCCGCCGAGGTGGAGCGGCTGCGCGAGGCCGCCCGGGCATGCCTGCTGCGCGGCCTGGACCGCAGGAGCGCCGATCTGGAGCACGTCCGGGCGCGGTTGACCACACTCGGGCCGGCCGCCACGCTGGCGCGCGGTTACGCGGTGGTGCAGCGGTTGTCCGACGGCGCCGATCCGGGGACGGTGCTGCCCGTGCTGCGGTCGGTCACCGAGGTCGGTCCCGGCGACCGGCTGCGGATCCGGGTGGCCGACGGGGCGGTCACCGCCGCCGTCGGGGACGACACGCACGCAGGGGGCGCTGAGATCGAGGCCGTGGACGGTGGCACGGCGAAGCCGCCGAGCGCCCGCCCACGCAGGAGGAAGGCGAGCACGACATGACCGAACAGCCTGGCGTCGACGGGCTGGGCTACGAGCAGGCCCGCGACGAGCTCGCCGAGGTGGTGCGCACGCTGGAGACCGGCGGTCTCGGCCTGGACGAGTCGGTGGCGTTGTGGGAGCGCGGCGAGGCGCTCGCCCGGCGCTGTGAGCAGCAGCTGGCCGGAGCGCGCGAACGCGTCCAGAAGGTGCTGGACCCACCCGCTTCCGACTGACGCAGCCGCAGGTCAGCGCGGGAGCGGGGTCGCACCGGCGGCCGCGGCGGCCAGGGCGCGGAACTCCTCCTCGTTGCCGCTGCCCGTGAGCAGCATGCGCACCGGGTTGCCGCCCGGCGCGGTGACCTCCGTGATCCAGACGGGCTCGGCACGTGCCGCCGCGCTGCCCTGCCCGCCGTAGACGACCCATTGCTGCCCGTCGACGTCGACGGGGCCGCGTCCCGGGACCGGCGCCTGCCCCGCCGCAGTGGTGAGCAATGCCGCCTCCGAAGCGTCGCTCTGCAGTAGCTGCAGGTAGCGGCCGCCTTGCGTGACGTACCCGGAGCGGACGGCCTGGCCACCCCCGGTGACGGGGTCCTGGTCCACCGAGTTCATCCGCCAGCCCGCCGGCACCGCAGGGTCCCGGACGGGGAACGGCATGAGCGGCGCGAGCCTGCCCAGCTCGGCCGGCGCGTCGACGACCGGGACGGCGCCGGGGTCGATGGACGGCCCGGTGGGCGCGAACGACCACGACCCGGACAGGGCACCGAACCCGATCACGATGAGCACGAGAACGCCCAGCGCCACGAGCATGTCCCGCATGGTCATCGCCGACCGCGGCGGCTTGGACGGCGGACCCGCGGCGGGGCGGGCGGACGGCCGCGGCGTCGGATCCGGCTGGGAGGTCACGCGTCCCATCCTCCCAGCACGTGCGCATCGTCTCAGCCGCAATGGTTTCGGACTGTTGGACAACCGTTGATGCGACCGATCTGCCAGGATCAGAAGCAACCCCGAACGGCCCCCCGCGAGCACCGCGCGTGCTCGCCACGGGGGGAAGCCACGGGGAGAAGGAGGCCGTAGATGAGTTCGGCGGAGGACGCCAGCACCCCCCGCGAGCGGCGCCGCGAAGCGCCCGACCGCAACCTGGCCATGGAGCTCGTACGCGTCACGGAAGCCGGCGCGATGGCCGCCGGGCGCTGGGTCGGGCGCGGCGACAAGAACGGCGGTGACGGCGCGGCCGTCGACGCCATGCGCCAGCTCATCGGCACTGTGTCGATGCGCGGGGTCGTCGTGATCGGTGAGGGCGAGAAGGACGAGGCGCCCATGCTCTACAACGGCGAGGAGGTGGGCAACGGCGAAGGCCCGTGGTGCGACGTGGCGGTCGACCCGATCGACGGCACCACCCTGATGGCCAAGGGCATGCCCAACTCGGTGGCCGTCCTCGCTGTGGCCGAGCGTGGAGCGATGTTCGATCCGTCCGCGGTCTTCTACATGGAGAAGCTCGCCGTGGGGCCGGAGGCGGCCGATGTCATCGACATCACGATGCCGGTGGCGGAGAACATCCGCAGGGTGGCGGCGGCGAAGCAGACCGACATCACGGACGTCACGGTGTGCGTACTCGACCGGCCGCGCCACGAGTCGCTGGTGAAGGAGATCCGCCGCACGGGCGCGCGCATCCACTTCATCTCCGACGGCGACGTGGCCGGAGCGATCTCGGCGGCCCGCCCCAACACGGGTGTCGACCTGCTCTACGGGATCGGCGGCACGCCCGAGGGGATCATCACCGCGGCGGCGATGAAGTGCATGGGCGGCGCGATGCAGGGCAGGCTCTGGCCCAAGGACGACGAGGAGCGCGCCAAGGCCGTCGACGCAGGTCACGACTTGGATCGGGTGCTCACCACCGACGACCTCGTCCGCGGCGACAACGTGTTCTTCTGCGCCACCGGCATCACCGACGGCGACCTGTTGCGCGGTGTGCACTACCGGGCGGGCGGGTGCACAACGCAGTCCATCGTCATGCGTTCGAAGTCGGGTACCGTCCGGATGATCGACGGCTACCACCGGTTGACCAAGCTGCGCGAGTACTCCTCAGTGGACTTCGATCTGTCCGATGAGCAGCTGGCCGCAGTGGAGCACTCCGCCCCACCACTCCCGTAGCCTAATTTCGAAACGCACCATTCCGTAATGGAATCGTCAGGGCGTGGGACCGCCATCACGGTTGATCCGCGCGAAGCCGACACGGAATGCTTCGTATAGCTACAGAAGCGGGGGTTGAGCGACCCGCCCGAGGGTCGTCGATTGGGGTTCGTCCATGCGTGCACTGAAGCTCCTCGGTCTCGCCGGGGCCACGGCCGCTGCAGTTTTCCTGGGGAGCGCTGCGGTCGGAGCGGTTCCCGCCGAGGCCTCGATCAACCCGCCCAGCCCGGCGGTACCCGCTCCTGTGCACGCACCGCCGCCGGGCGCTCCGGGAGGGAACGCACCCGACCCGGGCAGCGGCAACCTGGCGCCGACCGCGGCCGGCACGCCCTGCTCGTCGAGCGCCAGGGCATGCATCGACCTGTCCGCCAACCGCGCCTGGCTGCTGCAGGGCGGCAAGGTCCAGTACGGACCGGTGCCGATCACCCACGGACGCAAGGGCTTCCTCACCCCGCCCGGCACCTTCCGGGTGTCGTTCAAGGACATGAACCACAAGAGCTCGCTGTACAACAGCGCGCCGATGCCGTACTCGGTGTTCTTCAACGGCGGGGTCGCCTTCCACCAGGGCAGCCTCCGGCAGCTCTCCCACGGGTGCGTCCACCTCTCCCGCCCCGCCGCCCAGAACTTCTTCAACACGCTCCAGACTGGCGACGTCGTGCAGGTCGTCCCGTAGCTGCCCCACCGCGGACGGTCGCACCGTGCCGTCGAGCACTCCTCGATGCGCGCGGCCCGACCGGCGAGAACACTGGGCCACATGAGCGACGACGCCGAGGCCGGGTTCCGCATCGAGCACGACACGATGGGCGAGGTGAGGGTGCCCGTCGACGCCCTGTGGCGGGCTCAGACGCAACGTGCCGTGGAGAACTTCCCGATCTCCGGCCGAGGTCTCGAGCGGGCTCAGATCCGCGCGCTGGGGCTGGTCAAGGGCGCTGCTGCCCGCGTCAACGGCCGGATCGGGGTGCTCTCTCCCGAGCTCGCCGAGGCGATCTCCGCGGCCGCTGACGAGGTGGCCGCCGGCAAGCACGACGCCCATTTCCCCGTCGACGTGTTCCAGACCGGGTCGGGCACGAGCTCCAACATGAACGCGAACGAGGTGATCGCCTCCGTCGCCGCCCGTGCCGGCGTCGACGTGCACCCGAACGATCACGTGAACGCGTCGCAGTCGTCGAACGACGTGTTCCCCACCACGATCCATCTCGCCGCCACCGAGGCGATCGGCGCGGACGTGATCCCCGCGCTGGAGCACCTGGCAGCCACCTTGCGCAGGCGTTCCGCCGAGTGGGCCGACGTCGTCAAGGCCGGGCGCACCCACCTGATGGACGCCGTGCCGATCACGCTGGGCCAGGAGGCGGGCGGCTGGGCGACGCAGGCCGAGTACGGGGCCGCCCGGCTGCACGACACGCTCACCAGGCTCGGGCAGCTCCCGATCGGCGGCACCGCGGTGGGCACCGGCCTCAACGCACCGGACGGGTTCGGCGCGGCCGTCGTCGAGGAGCTCCGGTCGGCCACCGGGCTGGAGGTGCTGTCCGAGGCGCCCGACCACATCGAGGCCCAGGGCGCGCGCGACGGTCTGGTGGAGGCCTCCGGAGCGCTCCGCACCGTGGCCGTTTCTCTGTTCAAGATCGCCAACGACATCCGCTGGCTCGGCTCGGGCCCCCGCACCGGGCTCGCCGAGCTGCACCTGCCGGACCTGCAGCCGGGCAGCTCGATCATGCCGGGCAAGGTCAACCCGGTGATCTGTGAGGCCACGATGATGGTGGCCGCCCAGGTGATCGGCAACGACGCCACGGTCGCGTTCTCCGGCAGCCAGGGCAACCTCGAGCTGAACGTCATGATGCCGGTGATGGCACGCAACGTGCTGGAGTCCGCGCGGCTGCTCGCCGCCGTGGCCCGCCTGCTGGCGGACAAGGTGGTGGCCCGGGCCGAGGCGGACGTCGAGCGGGCGCGGGAGTTCGCGGAGTCCTCGCCATCCGTGGTCACGCCGCTCAACCGGTACCTCGGCTACGAGGAGGCGGCGTCGATCGCGAAGCAGTCGCTGAAGGAGCGCAAGACGATCCGCGAGGTCGTGCTCGAGCGCGGGCACGTTGACGCAGGCAAGCTCACGGCCGACCAGCTCGACGCCGCACTGGACGTCCTGACGATGGCGCGCGGAAGCAAGACATCTTGACCGATCGGGCGCGAAATATCACCCGAAGGGTTCGAAGCCTGTAGCCCTCGGTGATGATTCATCCGATGTTCACCCTTCGCGCTACGCCACGTGATTGAGTTCCCTCACGCGCAGCGGAAGGGGGCCTGATGAGCGATCACGGCAGGTTCACGTTCGAGCCGCTGCTCAATCTCGTGAACGGCCGGCCCGTTGGCATGGAGGTGCGTCGCGCCCAGGCGCGCGACCAGGTCCAGGTCGTCGCGCGCCAGTCGGTGTGGGGCACCCGGCAGCTCGCCGAGTTCGACTCCGGCATCGCGATCGCGTCGGTGCTGGCAGGCACCGGCTACGACGCCACGGTGCCGCTGCACGTGGACGTACTGGCGGACACGGTGGTGACGGCCCGCCGCCGCGTCACCCAGGTGCGCTCGTCACTGCAGAAGCGCGAGCCCAGTGGGTTCACGCCGCCGATCCTGCTGGAGATCAACCCGGCGCTCTCGGCGGCACCGCCGGACGCGCTCGCCGAGGGAGTGGCGGAGCTGCGGGCCGACGGTTTCGGCATCGGCTTCGACGCGGTGAGCCGGGGCTTCGGGCTCGACCTCGTCGCCGAACTCGAACCCGATCTCGTCAAGATCGACCCCGGGCTGGTGGCACGGCTGCCGCACACGCCTCGGGCGCGCACCGTCGTGCAGGCGCTGGTCGAGGTCTGTCACGCCGTCGGCGTACGCGTGTGCGCCACCGGCATCAGCACCCCGGACCAGCTCGCCGCGGTGCGCGACCACGGCGTGCCCTGGGCGCAGGGCCCGCTGCTCGCCGAACCCCGCAGGCGCCCGTCGACGAGCGGGATCCTGCTGCCGGTGGAGCTGATGCCGCAGGCCCACGCGGCACGGCAGCCGTCGCAGCACGCCCCCGTCACCGTCGGACAGCAGCAACCCCAGCAGGTCCGCCACACCCTGGCCGACCTCGCACAGGCCGCGGTGGCCCTGCCCGAGACGGCCACCGCCGAGAAGGTCCGCCAGGCGCTGGCCGACCATCCGCAGGCCGGCAGTGTGGTCCTGCTCGACGCGAACGGGCGCCCCAGCGGCTTTCTCGACCGCAACCGCTTCATGCTGGCGATCTCGGGTCCGTTCGGCCGCGCGCTGTACGCGAACAGGCCTGCGATGGCGCTCGCCGAGCAGCCGCGCACCATTCCGACCACCGTGGACGCCCGCGGCGCTCTCCAGTTCTGCCTTTCCGGTGACCGCAGTCGCAGCTACGACGACCTGGTGCTGCTCGACGGCAACCGCGTCTGCATCGGCATCGTGCGGGTGACCGACCTCGTGCAGGAAGCAGCGGGGAGCCCGTCGGCCGCCTGAGCCGCTCTTCGTCCCAGCCCTCGTGGCAGCGCTGCCGGCAGGCCGCGACCTTTCCGTGACGGTCTCGCAATGCGTCGGTATCCGCTGATACATGCCCCGGATGGATGATCTCCACAAACCGGAAACGTCAACAGCGCAGGCTGCGGCGTCCCCATCGGGTGATCAGGGAAAAGGAGCTCCCCATGACCGCACGCCGCGTACTGGTGGCCGCGATCGGCGCCGCGCTGGCATTGAGCGCGGCCGGATGCGTGAGCTCAGGTGGCTCGGACAGTCCGGCTGCCGCAGGCGGCACCGGCTGGGCCACTGCCGCCTCGGCGCAGGCAGGCGGAGGGTTCGACGCCCTCGTCGCCGCCGCCAAGGCCGAGGGCCAGCTCAACGTCATCGCGCTGCCGCCCGACTGGGCCAACTACGGCGCGATCATCAAGACCTTCGGCGACAAGTACGGCATCAAGGTCAACTCGGCGAACCCCGAGGGAAGCAGCCAGGACGAGATCAACGCCGTCCAGCAGCTCGGCACGCAGGACCGGGCCCCCGACGTGCTCGACCTCGGGCAGTCCTTCGCCACCGGCAACACTCCCCTGTTCGCGCCGTACCAGGTGCAGACGTGGGACTCGATCCCGGACGGCAACAAGGACGCCGGTGGCGCCTGGGTCAACGACTACGGCGGCTTCATGTCCATCGGCTGCAACGCGAAGCTGGTGCCGACGTGCCCCACCACCTTCGCCGACCTGGCCAAGCCGGAGTACGCGGGCAAGGTGGCGCTCAACGGCGACCCCACGCAGGCAGCCGCCGCGTTCGCGGGCGTCTGGGCGGGAGCGCTCGCCAACGGTGGGTCGCTCGACGACATCGCCCCCGGCGTCGAGTTCTGGGGCAAGCTCGCGAAGAACGGCAACCTCCTCAAGGTCGACCCGACTCCTGCCACCATCGAGAGCGGCCAGACGCCGATCGTGCTCGACTGGGACTACCTGAACGTCGCACAGGCCGACAAGGTGAAGGCGTCGTTCGAGTGGAAGGTCGCCGTGCCGTCCGACGGCCTGTTCGCGCAGTACTACACGCAGGCGATCAACAAGAACGCCCCGCACCCGGCCGCTGCGCGCCTCTGGCAGGAGTTCCTCTACTCCGACGAGGGCCAGAACCTCTGGCTGGCGGGTAAGGCCCGCCCGGTGCGTCTCGACGCGATGACCCAGGCCGGCACCGTCGACAAGGGTCTCGCCGCGGCGCTTCCCCCGGTGAGCGGCCAGCCGGAGTTCCCGACCCAGGCCCAGACCGACGCGGCTCAGAAGGTTGTCGCCGAGGGCTGGTCCGGTGCAACCGCGTAAGGAGCAGTGATGACAGCACTGCTCGAGGCCCCCGCCGCGCCCCCGGAACGGGTGCGCGCCACCCGGTCCTGGGCCGCGGCGCTGGGGCTGGTGCCGTTCCTGGGCTACATGCTGGTGTTCCTCGGCGGCCCACTGTTCTTCGTCATCAACGGCGCATTCGCCGACGCGGACGGGCGGCCCACGCTGGCCAACCTGGTGGCGTCGGTGAGCGAGCCGCAGTACCGCGCGGCGTTCCTGTCGAGCCTGCTCATCTCGGCCGTCACGGCCGTGATCGGCGCGGTGTTCGGCTCGTTCCTCGCCCAGGCCGTGCTCACCGGGCGCCCCGACAGCCCGTTGCGCCGGATCGTGGCCACCGCGTCCGGTGTGCTCGCCTACTTCGGCGGCGTGCCGCTCGCCTTCGCCTTCATCGCCGCACTCGGCCAGACGGGGCTCGCCACCGTCTTCCTCCGCGGCATCGGCATCGACCTGTACGCGGGTGGGTTCCGGATCGACTCTCTCACCGGTCTGGGCCTCACCTACGTCTACTTCCAGGTGCCGCTGATGGTCATCCTGATCACCCCGGCCCTGGAGGGGCTGCTGCCGCAGTGGCGTGAGGCGGCGGAGAACCTCGGCGCGTCCGCGTGGACGTACTGGCGGTACGTCGCGCTGCCGGTGCTCGCGCCCGCGCTGGGCGGTGCCACGCTCGTGCTGTTCGGCAACGCCTTCGCGGCCTACGCCACGGCGCTTGCCCTTACCAGCGGCTCGATCCCGTTGCTGCCCACGGCGATCGCGTCGGCCCTCTCGGGCAACGTGCTCGCCAACCAGCAGAACGTCGGGCTCGCGCTCGGCGTCGACATGGTGGTCGTGATCGCGCTCGTGATGGTCGGGTACCTGCTGCTGCAGCGCCGGGCCGCCCGTTGGAGCGCGCGATGAGGCGGCGGCGCTGGCGCGTCGTCGTCCTCACGATCGCGGCGATCTACTTCCTGGTGCCGCTGCTGTCCGCAGCCGAGTTCAGCCTGCGGATTCCCGGCGGTGGCTACGGCGTGGGCAACTACCTGGCGATCGCCAGTGACGACGTGCTGCTCACCGCGCTGTTCACGTCGTTGCAGATCGCGGTGCTCACCGCGGTGGTCGTGCTCGTGCTCGTCGTACCCACAGCGGTGTGGGTGCGGCTGCGCTTCCCCTCGGTGGCAGGGCTGCTGGAGAGCGCCACGATCCTGCCGATCGTCGTGCCGCCCGTCGTGATGGCGGCCGGCATCGCGTTCGTCCAGGCCAATCTCGGCGGCCCGGTGTTCCGCACTCTGTTCGCCTCCTCCACCACCGCGCTCACCCCGTTCTACGTGGTGCTCGCACTTCCGTTCGCCTACCGGGCGGTCGACAACGGGCTCGCGGCGATCCCGCTGCGCACGCTCGTGGAGGCAGCTCGCAACCTGGGCGCCGGGATGACGTCGGCGCTGGTGCGCGTGGTCCTGCCGGCGATCCGCACCGCCGTGCTCGGCGCCGCGTTCCTGACGCTGGCGCTCGTGCTCGGCGAGATCGTCATCGCCCGCATCCTGCTCTACACCGACACCTTCCCCATCGCTGTCGTCGAGGTGGGGCGCAGCGCCGCAGGCGTTTCGGTGGCGTTGTCGCTGGCCAGCCTGCTGCTCACGTGGCTGCTGCTGCTGGCGGTGTCGTTCGCCGGTGGCGGCCGCACCCGTTCGAGGAGGACCTCCGCATGACCGACGTCATCACTGCTCCGACGGCGACGGATCGCGGCACCGCCGTGGAGTTCCGCGCCCTGCGGCGCAGCTACGGCACCACCCACGCCCTCGACGGGCTCGACCTGGCGTTGAAGCCCGGCGAGCTGCTCGCCCTGCTGGGCCCGTCGGGGTGCGGGAAGACCACCGCGCTGCGGCTGCTGGCCGGCTTCGACACCCCGACGTCCGGTCAGGTGCTGATCGGCGGCAAGGACGTCACCGGCATGCCGGCGTCGAAGCGCGACACCGGCATGGTGTTCCAGGCCTACAGCCTCTTCCCCACGATGACGGCCGCCGAGAACGTCGGGTTCGGGTTGCGCATGCGGCGCGTGGGCGCGGCGGAGCGGGCTCGGCGCGCTGCCGAGCTGCTCGAGGTCGTCGGGCTGGGTGACCGGGGCGGCTCGTATCCGCACGAGATGTCCGGTGGCCAGCAGCAGCGCGTTGCGCTGGCCCGTGCGCTCGCGGTCTCCCCGTCGGTGCTGCTGCTCGACGAGCCGCTCTCGGCGCTCGACGCGCGGGTGCGCGTGCAGTTGCGCGACGAGATCCGCCGCGTGCAGCTCGCGGAGGGCATCACCACGCTGTTCGTCACCCACGACCAGGCAGAGGCCCTGGCCGTGGCCGACCGGGTGGCGGTGCTCAACAAGGGCAGGCTCGAGCAGGTGGACACCCCGCAGGAGGTGTACACCCGGCCGGCCACGGAGTTCGTCGCCGAGTTCGTCGGGGTCACCAACCACGTCCCCGTCGAGGACGGCGACCGGGCGCTGATCCGGCCCGGTGCGCCGACGCGTCAGGTGCGGCCGGAAGGGCTCGCCGTCGGAGATCCCGACGGTTTCCCGGGCACCGTGCTGACGAGCACGTTCCTCGGTGCGGTCACGCGGCTGGTGGTCACCAGTGAGGTCGGCGAGCTGATCGTCGACGTCACGAGCCGACCGGGCCTCCCCGGCGTCGGTGAGCCGACCACGGTGACGCTCGCCCCCTGACCCACGCGGCCGCCGCCACCCGATCTGCATCCGGGTGGCGGCGGCCGTCCGGGGTCAGGATCCGGTTGTGCAGTTCTTGTTCTTGGTGATCGCGCAGACCTGGCGGATCGGGTTGTAGAACGCGTCGTTCACCGGCGCGTACCCCCAGGTGCCGCTGGCCCCGAACGCGCAGTCCTGCCCGCAGAAGCCGTTGGCCTTCAGGTAGTCGATGTTCGCCTTGTTCTGGAAGGCGTCGGTCAGCTCGGTCTTGAGCTGAGGTGAGAGCGAGTTGCTGATCGCCACCGGCGAGCCCGGGATGATGTCGGAGCGCCAGAGGATGGTCAGCTGCCCGGGCTTGAGCTGACCCGACTGCGGTAGGACCGTGTCGACCATCGAGTCGTCGGCGAACCCGGCGTCGCACCGTCCGGACAGCACCTCGAGCGCGGACGCGTCGTGGCCGCCGGCGAAGATCGGCTGCACACCCGTCATCGGGTTGATCCCGTTCCGTAGCAGCTCCGCGGACGGGTAGAGGAAGCCGGACGTGGAGTCCGGGTCGACGTAACAGACCTTCTTCCCGGCGTAGTCCTTGATCGACGTGATCGGGGAACCCGCCTTCGTGATCCCGTAGGAGTGGTAGCCGGGCGCCTCGCCCTTGTGGTCGATCGAGGCGCCGACAGCCGTGATGTCGGCGCCCTGCTCCTTGGCGAGCACGTACGACAGCGGGCCGTACTCGGCGATTTGGACCTGCCCGGCGAGCTGCGCCTCGATCACGGCGGCGTAGTTCGTGGCCTGGTGGAACTCGATCTTCTTCCCGGTGACCTTCGAGAGCATGTCGAGGACGGGCGCGTACCGCTGCTGGATCCGCGTCGTCTGCTCACCGGGGACCGCGGAGAACACGAGGGTGTCCGGGTCGGAACCTCCCGCTCCACTCTGGGCGGTGGAGGCGCTCGCGCCACAGCCGGCCAGGAGTGCGAGGAGCACAGCGGCCACGGCCGGCAACGCACGGCGGAGGGTGCGGTTCATCGCGGCGGGTGACCTCCCTGCTCGCAGGGAGTCGAGGTGGGCGGAGGAAGGACATTCTGATCAGGGGTCGCCTGGACTTCCGGCATGGGCCGAGCGTCCGAGCCGGTGATGCTGGCGCGCGGTCCGGTGGGTTGCGCGGAGCGGAACGAGGACCGACGCTTCCGAACCCATGCCCGCTCAATTTCGGCGTACCCGCAGAGCGTTCTGCTCGTCGGTATCATAGTGGTATCATCCGTCCATGGCCATGACACTTCGGCTCACGGAGGACGAGTCCGAGGCCCTGCGCATGCAGGCCGAGATCGAGCACCGCTCCATGCAGGACGTCGCCCGCGAAGCCGTGCGGGAGTACATAGCCCGCCATGCGCACCTCTCCCGGGTCCACGGCGCGCTCGAAGTTCTCACGCCGCGCTACGAGGAGCTGCTCGACCGGCTCGGCAAGGCGTGACGGAATTCCTCACGCTCGAGTCGCTGATGCAGATCGCGCGGCACGCTGTCCCGGGAAGACCCGAGGTGAGTGACTACGGGCTGCTGGAGTCCGTGCTGGCACGCCCTCAGGCGACCGTCTTCGGGAAGGACGCCTATCCGAGCCTGCACGGCAAGGCGGCCGCGCTGCTCCAGTCGCTGGTGAGCAATCACGGCTTGGTCGACGGGAACAAGCGGTTGGGGTGGCTTGCCACCGCCACCTTCTTGTGGATCAACGGCTATGACGTGGTGGCGACCGACGACGAGATCTTCCGGCTGGTCGTCGGGATCGCCGCGAGGGATGCGCCGCTCGACGACGTCGACCACATCAGGCACGAGCTCGTCCGCTCCACCCAGCTCAGGCCGTCCTCGTAGCGGGCGCAACCTGCACGGAATGTCGGTGTGCGCTGTCAGGATGGGCCACGTGTTGCTCGCCGACGTCGTCGCCGCATCAGCGGAGGTGGGGGCCACGCGCTCCCGCACCGCGAAGGCGGCCACCCTCGCCGCCCTCCTGCGCCGGGCCGAGGGCCACGAGGTCGAGCCGGCCACGGCATGGCTGGCGGGTGAGCCACGGCAGAACCGTCTCGGCACCGGCTGGCGCACCCTCGTCGCGATCGATGCAGCGCCCGCGGCCGAGCCTCGGCTGGAGGTCGCCGGAGTCGACGCCACCCTCGACGCGCTGGCAGCCACCACCGGCGCCGGCTCCACGGCCCGCCGAGCCGCGCTGCTCGCCGAGCTGTTCGGCGCCGCCACCGCCGACGAGCAGTCGTTCCTGCGCCGGCTGCTCACCGGCGAGCTGCGCCAGGGCGCCCTGGAGGGCGTGATGCTGGAGGCCATTGCCGCGGCGGCCGAGGTGCCCGCCGCCGCGGTCCGTCGAGCGTTCATGCTCTCCGGTCAGCTCCCCGCCACCGCGCGGCTGGCGCTCACCGAAGGTGTCGCGGGTCTCGACGCCGTCGCGCTGCAGGTCGGGCGGCCGGTGCGGCCCATGCTCGCCTCGCCCGCCGACACTCTCGATGCCGCACTCGCCGAGATCGGCCCGCGAGCGAGCGTCGAGTACAAGCTCGACGGCGCTCGCATCCAGGTGCACCGCGAGGGCGACGACGTACGGGTCTGGACTCGTACGCTGCGCGAGATCACCTCCAGCGTCCCGGAGCTCGTCGAGCTGGTGCGATCGCTGCCGTGCCGTTCGGTCGTGCTCGACGGGGAGACCCTCGCGTTGCGCGACGACGGCCGCCCCCGCCCGTTCCAGGAGACGATGAGCCGGTTCGGTGCGGCTGCGGGCGAACAGCTGCTCCAACCGTTCTTCTTCGACTGCCTGCACCTCGACGGCACCGACCTGCTCGACGCACCGCTCGCGCAGCGGCTCGACGCCCTCGACACCGCCGTCGGCAGCCACCGCATGCCCGGTGTGATCGCCCCCACCGGGGAGGAGGCCGCCGCGCTCCTCGACCAGGCCATAGCGGCAGGCCACGAAGGTGTGATGGTCAAGTCGCTCGACGCGCCCTACGCCGCCGGGCGCCGCGGCCGGGCGTGGCAGAAGGTCAAGCCGGTCCACACGCTCGACCTCGTCGTGCTCGGTGCGGAGTGGGGCCATGGCCGTCGCTCCAACCAGCTCTCGAACATCCACCTGGGTGCCCGTGATCCCGATGGCGGCGAACCGATCATGGTCGGCAAGACGTTCAAGGGCATGACCGACGAGCTGCTGGCCTGGCAGACCAGCACGTTCCCGGACCTCGCCCGGGAGCAGTCCGCCCACGTGGTGCTGCTGAGGCCCGAGCTCGTCGTCGAGATCGAGCTCGACGGCGCCCAGCGCAGCCCTCGCTATCCGGGTGGTGTGGCGCTGCGGTTCGCCAGGGTGCTGCGTTACCGCCCGGACAAGACACCCGCGGAGGCCGACACGATCGACACGGTGCGCGCGCTCCTGCGCGACTGACGCTCGGCGGCGGCGACGTTCTACTGAACATATCCGCTCCAGCGCGTGCGCCGAGGTATGTCGGCAGTGCATGATCGGCATCGAGCGGGCATCCGCTTCGGCGCCGGGGCTGGGCGCCGGCTCGATCTGTCAGCCGGAGGAGAAGCATGAAGTACGACCGGGCATCCGGTACCGAGAACCGCGGGCTGGACGGCACGGTGCCACCCCCGGAGATCGACCTGAACATTCCCTCCGTCGCCCGCGCATACGACTTCATCCTCGGCGGCAAGGACCACTTCGAGGTCGACCGACGCGCTTCCGACGCGCTCTACGCCGCAGTCCCCGAGACAGGCGATCTCGCGAGGTCCGGCCGGGATCTCATCCGCCGCACGGTGACCCACCTCGTCGCCGATGTCGGCATCCGCCAGATCATCGACATCGGCTCGGGGCTGCCCACCGTGGGCAACGTGCACGAGATCGCCCATCGCGTCGACCCCAGCGTCCACGTGGTCTACGTCGACAAGGACCCGATCGTGCTCGCGCACGGCCGCGCGCTGCTCGCCGACGAGGAGCGCACCACCGTGATCACCGCCGACATCCGTGACCCTGACGCCATCTTCGACAACCCCACCACCCGGGATTTCATCGACTACGACAAGCCGTACGCGGTGCTGGCCGTGAGCATCCTGCATCACCTGCACGACGAGGACGCCCTGGTCACGGCGGAGGCGCTCAAGGCGCGCCTGGATCCCGGCGCCTACCTGCTGCTCGCCAACTTCGTCGACGACGACGAGCCGCGAGCCAAGGAGCTCGAGAGGGCGTTCCTCGAGGGCGGACTCGGCACGGGTCGCTTCCGCACCTGGGCAGAGCTACGCCGGTTCAACGAGGGGCTCGATCTGGTCGAGCCCGGCCTGGTCTACGCCAACGACTGGCACCCTGACGACGAGACGCCCGTCGACAGCGCGGTGCACACGCTCTTCGCCGCTGCGATGGGCCGCAAGCGCTGAGATCAGGCGCCGTCGCCACCACTGTGACATGCGGCGACGGCACCGCAGCGGTCGATACGGCGCACGACGGGAAGCGCAATGCGCCGTACACGCGTAGCCTTGCCGTTTCGTGCGATTCCTCGAGGGCAAAGAGCCCCACCACGACCTGACCTACGACGACGTGTTCCTCGTTCCTGGCAGGTCATCCGTGGCGTCGCGGTTCGACGTCGACCTCACCACCGCCGACCGCTCGGGCGCCACGGTTCCGGTCATCGCGGCCAACATGACGTCTGTCGCCGGCAGGCGGATGGCCGAGACGCTCGCCCGCCGGGGCGCACTCACCGTGCTGCCGCAGGACGTGGCGTCCGACGCGGTCGCCGAGATCGTCGCCTGGATCAAGGCCCGGCACCCGGTCTGGGACACGCCGCTCGTGCTCACGCCCGCCGACGCCGTGGCCGACGCGCTCAACCTGCTGTCCAAGCGGGCTCACGGCGCGATCGTCGTGGTCGACGAGGACGGGCGTCCGGTCGGCACGGTCGACGAGGCCGCGTGCACCGGGGTCGACCGCTTCACGCGGCTCGGAGACGTGCTGGACGCCTCGCCGCTGACGCTGCCGCTCGACACTGCGCCCCGTGATGTGTTCGACGCCCTCGGCACGCGGCGGGTGGCCCTCGGCCTCGACGCCGACGGCCGCCTCGCCGGCTTGCTGACCGGGCTCGGGGCGCTGCGCGCGGCGATCTACTCCCCCACGCTCGACGCGCGGGGGCGGCTGCGCACCGCGGCGGCGGTCGGCATCAACGGTGACGTCGCCATCAAGACGGAGGCGCTGCTGGAGGCGGGGGTGGACGTGGTCGTCGTCGACACCGCCCACGGCCACCAGGACAAGATGCTCGACGCTCTGCGGGCCGTCCGGAAGGTCGTCGCAGGCGCCGGGTCGGCGGTCCCGATCGCGGCGGGCAACGTCGTCACGGCTGCGGGCGTGCGCGACCTCGCGGAGGCGGGCGCCGACATCATCAAGGTCGGCGTCGGCCCGGGTGCGATGTGCACCACGCGGATGATGACGGGCGTCGGGCGGCCGCAGTTCTCCGCGGTGCTCGAATGCGCCGAGGCCGGGCGCGACCACGGCGTACGGGTGTGGGCCGACGGCGGAGTGCGCCATCCTCGTGACGTCGCCCTCGCCCTCGCCGCCGGCGCGTCCGCTGTGATGATCGGCTCCTGGCTGGCGGGCACCTACGAGTCACCGGGCGACCTGCTGCGCGACGAGAACGGGCAGCCCTACAAGGAGTCGTTCGGGATGGCGTCCAAGCGCGCGGTCGGCGCTCGCACCCGCGACGAGGGCAGCTTCGAGCGGGCCCGCAAGGCCCTGTTCGAAGAGGGCATCTCGAGCTCGAAGCAGCTCCTCGACCCGGTCCGTCCCGGCGTGGAGGACGTTCTCGACGGCATCTGCTCCGGCGTCCGCTCGGCGTGCACCTATGCGGGCGCCCGCACTCTCGACGACTTCCACGAGCGAGCGGTGGTGGGCGTGCAGACGATGGCGGGCTTCATCGAAGGCACACCGCACGGGTTGTGACGGGCGGCGGCTGAGGCACCCGTAGCCGCTCCGAGGGTCACGCGCCGTCGGCCGGGGCGTCCAGCAGCGCTGTTGCCGTGGTGCGCAGCGCCGCGGCAAGGCGTGCGGTCTCGCCCGACGTCACGAGCTGCACCACGACATCGCTGCGCAGCCCGCCCAGCAGGATGTGGGCGAGCAGCTCGGAGTCGAGGTCGGGGCGAGACTCCGCGAACAGCCCGGCGATGTGCCCGTGCCAGAAGACGTGCAGTGGATGCGGACCGTCCTGCTCATCCTCCGTCCGGTGCGTGACGGTCGCGTGGTCGAGCGCCGCCATCAGACCGATGTTGCGCGAGACCAGCTCGACGAGCGCGTCGAGGAAGGCCAGTAGCCGCTCGCGGGTCGGGGCGCCCGGCCCGAGCGGCGGTGGCCCGGAGAGCACCGCCTCGTGCATCGCGAACGCCCGCTGCTCGGCGAGCGCGAGCATCAGCCCCCTGCGGCTGCCGAACCGGTGGAAGACAGTGCCCTTCCCGACGCCGGCGGCGGCGGCGACCTGCTCCACCGAGACCTGATCCGGACGGTGGACGGCGAGCAGCTCCTCGGCCGCCGCGAGGATCAGGCGCCGGTTCCGGGCAGCATCGGCACGTTCGCGCACGTAGGACCTCCTAGAAAAGTGGACCGCGGGTCCAGTACGCTCGATCTTGACCGCCGGTCCAGTTAGTCCACGAGCAGGGGAACAGATGCGCGCCATTGTCATGCACGAGCACGGAGGGCCTGAGGTCCTGAGGCTGGAAGACGTCCCCGAGCCCGTCCCGGGGGCCGGCCAGGTGCTCCTCCGCGTCGAGGCCGCCGGAGTCAGCTACCACGAGACAGCCATGCGTGCGGGAGTCCTACCGATGATCGTGCCACTCCCCGCGGTCTTCGGCTTCGAGGCGGCGGGCACGGTCATGGCGGTGGGCGAGGGCACCGACCCCGGACTGATCGGGCAGCGCGTCGTCGCCCTCGACACCTCTCACGGCGGCATGTACGCCGAGCGGGTCGCCGTGCCGGCCTCGGCGATCACGACGATCCCCGAGGCGCTGAGCAGCGCCGACGCTGTCGCATTCGCAGTGCAGGGATCAGTGGCACTGGCACTGTGTGTGGTGGGGCAGGGCCAGCACGAGGAGACCGTGCTCGTGGAGGTCGCGAGCGGGCTCATCGGCGGATACGTCACCCAGCTCATGCGGGCACACGGCGTGCGGCGGATCGTCGCGACCGCGGGCGGCGCCGCCAAACGCGACCTCGCACTGAAGGCGGGCGCGGACGTCGTGCTCGACCACACCGATCCGGACTGGCCCGACCAGGTCGCCGAGGCAGCGGGCGGGACGGTCGACCTGGCCTTCACCTCGATCGGGGGCGCGACGACAGCGCGCTACCTCGACGCGATGACACCCGGCACCGGCCGGATCCTGCTCTACGGGTTGCTCGCGGGCCTACCGGACATCGCGCCGATCGACCTGATGACCCGCGGGCTGACCCTGACGGGTTGCGCCGGCACAGGCTGGATGGAGCGTGTGACGACCGGACGCAGCCGGGCGCTCGCGCTGGCGGTCGACGGGATGCTCACGCCCTCGCTCGACCGCACGTTCGCCCTCGAGGACGCCGCAGAAGCCCATCGGCACATCGAGTCCCGAGCGGGGCGCGGCAAGCTCGTTCTCGTCCCCTGAACACCAGCGCCCTCCCACCGCCGGCAACGGCGGGAGGGCGCTTCTCCGTCAGGACCGCATCAGGCGGCCGGACCCTCCAGCATCTCGGTCACGAGCGCGGCGATCGGGCTGCGCTCGCTGCGGGTGAGCGTCACGTGCGCGAAGAGCGGGTGGCCCTTCAGCTTCTCGATCACCGCCGCCACGCCGTCGTGCCGCCCGACACGGAGGTTGTCGCGCTGCGCGACGTCGTGGGTCAGCACCACGCGGGACGCCGTGCCCAGCCGCGACAACACCGTGAGCAGCACGTTGCGCTCCAGCGACTGCGCCTCGTCGACGATCACGAAGCTGTCGTGCAGCGAGCGACCGCGGATGTGCGTGAGCGGCAGCACCTCCAACATGCCGCGGGCGATGACCTCCTCCAGCACGTTCTGGCTGACCAGCGCACCGAGCGTGTCGAAGACGGCCTGCGCCCAGGGCGCCATCTTCTCGCTCTCGCTGCCCGGCAGGTAGCCGAGCTCCTGCCCACCCACGGCGTAGAGCGGACGGAAGACCACCACCTTGCGGTGCTGCTGGCGCTCCATCACGGCTTCCAGGCCGGCACAGAGCGCAAGCGCCGACTTTCCGGTACCGGCCCGGCCGCCCAGGGAGACGATCCCGACCTCGGGGTCGAGGAGCAGGTCCAGGGCGACCCGCTGCTCGGCCGAGCGTCCGTGGAGCCCGAACGCCTCGCGATCGCCGCGGATCAGTCGCACCCGCTTGTCCGCTGTGACGCGGCCGAGCGCCGCCGAACCGCCACCCGTGAGCCGCAGACCGGTGTTGCACGGCAGGTCGCGAGCAACGTCGTGGTCGATGACCCCATCCCGGAACAGGGCATCCACGTCAGCAGACGTCACGTCGAGGTCCGTCATGCCGGTCCACCCGGACGGCACCACGTCGAGGGCGTGGTACTCGTCGGCCTGGAGCCCGACGGCAGCGGCCTTCACCCGCAGCGGCATGTCCTTGCTGACCAGCACCACCTCTCCCCGGCCTTCGAGCTTGCGCTCAGCGGCCAGGTTCAGCGCGCAGGCGAGGATGCGGCTGTCGTTCGAGTCGGTGCGGAATCCGGCCGGCAACACCTCCGGGTCGGTGTGGTTCAGCTCGACGTGCAGCGTGCCCCCTCCGGCGCCGATCGGCACCGGTGCGTCCAGACGGCCGTGCTCGATACGCAGCTCGTCGAGCATGCGCAGTGCCGTGCGGGCGAACCATCCGAGCTCTGGGTGGTGCCTTTTCCCCTCCAGTTCGGAGATGACCACGAGTGGCAGCACCACCTCGTGCTCATCGAACCGGGTCATCGACCACGGGTCGGCGAGCAGCACAGAGGTGTCAAGGACGTAGCAGCGGGTGGTGTGCGAAGCGGGGGCAGTACGACGGTCTGTCACGAAGGCTCCTCGCTAGCGCTCGTCGCAGCCGAACCCCGAGTCGTCTGAGGCGACTCGGGATGAGCGGCCGACGATTGCTCCCTGGTGGGCGCGGCACCGCGCCCACGTCACCGGTGGGCCGGCCGGCCCTGGCCCGGGCATTTCCGGCGGCCTGACGTTCGCCGCCGTCCACGCCCGCGAGGGCCGGGTGCCGGCCCCCTCGGGTGCAAGTGACACCACGACCAGGGCCTCCCGAGCGGTCCGCATGGGGTACGGCCCGCTGATGAGAACGCTACCGGCGGTCACCCCGGTCCGGTCAACAGCAAGACCGTGTCGAGTCGTCCGCTAACGGCAAGATCTCCCGTAACGGCCTACCGTTTACCGATGGGGGACCACCGCCTGTCGTGATCTTAGGCACTTTAATCCGATTGGCGAAGTTCCCGTGCTAGATGGCTGGTCGAGCCGCGCGACGCCGGCCCAGGGCCGGGCCAGCCGAATGGAGCAACTGGCGCAGACCTCACCCGCCGAGTGGGGATCACAGGCCCGGAGGTTGCCGGGACCGGATGAGCGGGGCCGTGCCTAGTGGACGAGGGGCCTGATCGTTCGGCCGCCTGGCGCGGCGGGATCCGCGAGGGCTGCGCACTCCAGGCGCCCGAGCGCATGCCGAGTTGACCCTTCGCCTCTCCGAGACACGAGCCGTCGGGGCGCGCCCGGTTCGGCCTGCGCTCCCGCCGAAGGCCAGGACGACGACGTGGATGCATCCGGGGCCACCGGTGCGCCGGGACCGGGCCCTGCGGGTCCAGGACTGGCGCCCTGTCCAGCAGCCGGCGATCCTCTCGGTTCGCGCCGGCCGTGGTCGGTCGGCGCAGCGCGAGCAATCGATGGCTACAACAGCGTCCCGGGGCGCCCAGCGGCGCGGCCGACCACATAGCAAACGCTTCCGACGCTCGAAGGATACGGACATTTCAGGCGATCTTTGATCACACATTGTGGCCCGGACCGCCACTTCGGCCGGGAAACGCACTTCTGCTACACCCCGAAAGAAGGCGTAACGAAACTCAACGTCACCGATTCACACGATAGTCGTAACGAAATTGTTGCGGTCCTGGTGCAGCCGCTAGTTTTCCGCTCGATCGGCGATGGCTCCCCGTCATGTCGCTGATTCTGAATGGGATCGGCTCCGGTCGGCTCCGATGACACAACAGGAGATGAACTGTGCTGAAGAAGGCTGGAATCGTCGTGGCTGCCGCCACAGCCGGTCTGCTCGCCGTGGCCCCCTTGGCCTTCGCGGCGGACAGGGGAGACTCCAACGACCGCGGTGACCGCGGGAGCTCCAGCGAGTCGGTCGGATACGTCGGCATCGACTCCGAGTACGACGGCGCCACGTGTGACTACGGGAACTACGCGGAGGCCGCCAACCAGAACGCTGGCACCTCGAACGTCCTCGCGCTGCTCGGCGCGGCGACGGGCGCCCTGACTCAGACGTTCACCCCGGCCTTTGCGCCGGTTGAGACGCTGGCCCCGGTCGGGGCCTGCAACAACCTCACCTTCGAGGACAACCGCACGGACAACGACACCGCCGTCGAGGGATCGTTCAACGAGTGACCCTCGCCTGAAGGTAACTCGCTGAAGGGGCCCGGACCGTGTCGGTCCGGGCCCCTTTCATGCCTGACGCTTGCCCTACGAGAAGACCGCTCGTGACAGGACGGGGCAGCCGTGCGGCCGACACGGCGCCGGCCGGCCAGATCGATCGGGCGCACCACGATCATCAGCCGGATGCCATCGGCCCGACTCAGCACCCCAGCGCTCGGCCGGCCGCGAACCACCGCCCGAGCGCCTCGCGACGGCACGGGTAGCACGAACTCTGGGACTCATTTGCCGCGGCATGCCCTGGGGGACGAACACGCTGCGTGTGCAGGCAAAAGGATACGCGCCCATGCGGGTGATGAGCGATCACACATCGTGCAGCGGAACAGTCGGTCCACAGAGCCGGCGACCGCGGAACACCCCTGAAAGAAGGCGTATCCAAAACGCAGGGTAATTGACTCACACGATCGTGTCAGGAATTTGTTCCACCCCGCCCAGGCCGCTACATTTTCGGCGGTCAGCGAGGGCTCCCCCCATCACACCGCTGGCTCTGAATGGGATCGGCTCCGGTCGGCTCCGATGACTCAACAGGAGATGAACTGTGCTGAAGAAGGCTGGAATTGTCGTGGCTACGGCCACTGCTGGTCTGCTCGCCGTGGCCCCACTGGCCTTCGCGGGAGACAAGGGAGATTCCGACCGCGGCTCGGACCGCGGGAACGACAACGCGTCGGTCCGGGTCGTCGACGTCGACTCCGAGTACGACGGGGCCGCGTGCTACATGGGTAACGACGCGGCGGTCGCCAACGACAATGCGGGCACCTCGAACTCCTTCGCACTGCTCGGTGCGGCGACGAACGTCCTGTCTCAGGTGGTCGCCCCGGTCACCGCGCCGATTCAGGCCATCGCCCCGATCGCAAGCTGCAACAACATCACCTTCGAGGACAACCGCACGGACAACGACAGCTCTATTCAGGACTCGCTCAACGGGTGATCCTCGCCTGATCTCGAGCCGCAGAAGCGGGCCCGGACCGTGTCGGTCCGGGCCCGCTTCTTGCACGCCGCCATCTGCAACGACACTGGGGCCCGACTGCTTTTCGATGGCCGATCGGCCAGGCCGGCACGCCGGAACATCTGCGCCGCTCAGACCGACCCGCAACGTCTCCCCGACGGGTGTGGCCCCGCGGGCGCAGTCATCCTGCGCGCGCTGCGAAAAAGGATACGGGCTCTGGCGAGTGAATCTTGGTGACACACCGTGAATCAATGCCGCTCTCCGCTCGATAAACCGCCGCGGAAACGTGTCCCAAAGAAGGCGTAACCAAACACAGAGTGATCGCATCACACGATCGAAGTACGAGATTTGTTCCAACCACGCCCAAATTGCTACATTTTCCTTGGTCAGCGAGGGCTCCCCCAGTCATGCCGCTGACTCTGATGAGGATCGACCCCTGGTCGGCTCCGATGAATCAACAGGAGATGAACTGTGCTGAAGAAGGCTGGAATTGTCGTGGCTGCGGCCACCGCCGGTCTGCTCGCCGTGGCTCCGCTGGCTTTCGCGGCGGACAGGGGCGACTCGGACAACGGTCCCCGCGGGGGCGACAGCTCGACGAGCTCGACGGTTGGGTTCTTCGACATCGACTCCGAGTACGACGGAGCCGACTGTGCCTACGACAACACCGCGGAGACCGCCAACACGAACGACGGCACCGGGACCGTCCTCGCGATCCTCGGTGTGGCGACGAACGCGCTGACCCAGGGATTCGCCCCGGTCACGGCGCCGGTTCAGGCGGGGGCCCCGGTCGGGAGCTGCAACAACCTCACCTTCGAGGACAACCGCCAGGACGACGACTCCACCGTCACCGACTCCTTCAACCAGTCGGCCCCTGTGACGGCCCCCCTCGGCGGCTGATCGAGGCCTGACGCCGGCTGGAGATAGACCGGCGACATCGGGTCGCACCACGTGAATGCCCTTCTGACTCGGTGACGGACTTGCCAAGGGTCCGTCACCGGTCGGAAGGGCATTCGCCTTGTGCGGAACTACAACGCGCCGACCGTTCTCGCGATGGGGATGGCTGCCGGATCAGGAACCGAAACGACGGTGGCGTGCTGCGTAGTCACGCAAGGCACGCAGGAAGTCCACCCGCCGGAAGGCGGGCCAGTAGGCCTCGCAGAAGTAGAACTCCGAGTGCACGGACTGCCACATCAGGAAGCCCGAGAGCCGTTGCTCGCCGGAGGTGCGGATCACCAGGTCGGGATCCGGCTGGCCCGACGTGTACAGGTGGGCCGCGATGTGGTCGACGTCGAGCACCTCGGCGAGCTCCTCGATGGAGGTGCCCGACTCGGCGTGCTGGAGCAGGAGCTTGCGCACAGCGTCGGCGATCTCCTGGCGTCCGCCGTAGCCGACGGCGATGTTCAGCTCGAGCCCCGTACGTCCGACGGTGCGGGCCGCCGCGGCGGAGAGCTGGTGCGCCATCTCCGACGGCAGCAGCTCGAGCGCTCCCACGATCCGCAGGCGCCAGCGGGTGGCCGGCCCGGTCAGGTCGTCAACGACGCCGGTGATGATCTCGAGGAGCGGTTCGAGCTCCTCCGCCGGGCGGTTGAGGTTGTCGGTCGAGAGCAGCCAGAGCGTCACGACCTCGACGCCGGCCTCTTCGCACCACTCCAGCAGATCGGCGATCTTGGCGGCACCGGCACGGTGGCCGTCGTTGACGTCGGCGTATCCCTCGCCGCGCGCCCATCGGCGGTTGCCGTCGAGCATCAGGGCGACGTGCCGCGGTCGTTCTGCCGACCCTCTGCCCAGCTCGAGGCGGAGCTTGCGTTCGTACAGCGAGTACAGCACGTCACGGACGCCCACGGGCGGTCAGCGTACGCCCGCGACCGTCACCCCCTTCGACGCGCGGTCCACCTGGCATCCTGCGGTTCACCGCCGGTACACGAAGGCGTCGACGGAAGTGCCGTAGCCTCGATCAGGTGAGCATGCGGACCGTCCCCGTGCCACCCGGCGCGCCGCTGGTCAAGCCACGTATGCGCGGGTGGCTCCACTTCTGGTCGTTCACCGTGTCGATCGCGGCCTGCGCCACGCTGATCGCCGTCTCGGCCGCGCTGGTGGGGTCGTGGGCCGCCCTCGCCACCTCGGTCTACAGCGTCACGATCCTCGGCCTGTTCGGCACGAGCGCTCTCTACCACCGCCGCACCTGGCGCACATCGCGCAGCCGGGCCGTGATGCGCAGGCTCGACCACTCGATGATCTTCCTGTTCATCGCGGGCACGTACACGCCGGTGGCGGCGCTCGCGATGGACCCAGGCACCGCACGATGGGTGCTCATCCTGGTCTGGGCGGGCGCGTTCGCCGGCGTCGTGCTGAAGACGGTGTGGCCGCACGCCCCGGCATGGGTCGGCGTGCCTATCTACGTCGCGCTCGGATGGGTGGCCGTCTTCGTGCTGCCGGCGATTCTCACCGGCGGTGGCGTCGCGGCGCTCGTGCTCATCCTCACCGGTGGCCTGCTCTACACCGTGGGTGCGGTGATGTACGCGACCCGCAAGCCGAACCCGTGGCCCGCCACGTTCGGCTACCATGAGTTCTTCCACGCGGCCACCGTGCTCGCCGCGATCTGCCACTACATTGCGATCTGGCTGATCCTCTTCTGAACCCGGCCACGGCCCGCGAACCGCGAGCCGCCTCGTCCGGTCGTCCGGCCGCCCGTCGAGGCGTCGGTCATGCGCCGTCGTTGCCGGTCGGGCCCTTCGCACGCAGCTCGTCGACCTTCGCCATCGCCTCGCGCAGCTCGTTCAGCCACTCGTCGGCGTGCTGCCCGACCAGCCGCACCGCCCAGGCCAGGGCGTCCGAACGAGAGCGGGCCACGCCCGAGTCGACCAGCGTGTCGAGCACGATGCGCTCCGGCTGGCGCAGCCTCGTCATCACCGGCACCGAGGCGACGGTGAACAGCTCGACGGTGCTTCCGAGGCGGGCGCCCCATGCCACCTTGCGCTGATAGCGGTGCTCCGCCTGGCGAGCGATCTCGATGCGCTCCTCGCGCGTGGACTCGCGGAAGCGTGAAATGCGCCCCGCGACCGCCGCGGCCCGATCCGCCCGGCCCGCCTCCGTGTCGGGGAACTCGGTGTCGATCGCGGGAAGCTCCCCCACGATCAGGATCTCCTCACGGTCCACCGTCACGTCCGGGGCGTCGACGAACCACGCGTCGGGCAACCGCCCCTGCAACCACGCCGCGGCGTCGTCCGCACCAGGAAGGTCCGCCTGCTGCCAGCCACCCCGGCCAGGCCCGCGACCGCCTCGGCCACCGGGCCCGTGCCACCCGCGATGCATCCGTCCGGACATCTGCTCCACCTCCACTGCCGTGTTCGATTACGAGATTACACAGCAACACGAGGGGGTCGCAGAGTTTCACGGTGGGCGAACCGAACCGCCCACCCGATCGGGGGAATCAGAGGAGAAACAGACAAACAGCCCGCAGCTCACGGGGTCCGCTGGAATCGGGCGGCTCGCCTGTGGCTGGACTCGCGAGGAGTGGGGTCAGGGGCGTAGGCCGAGGCTCGCTGTGAGCTCCTCTGTCGCCGTCACGGGGCGGTCGCAGACGAAGCCCCGGCAGACGTACGCGGCGGCCGCGCCGTCGACGAGGGGACGGTCGGCGAGCAGCGGGACCCCGGCCGCACCCGGCTCACCGGGCACGATGACGGTGCCGCCTGCGGCGATGTGCCGGGCGTGGGCGAGAAGTGCGTCCCGGCTCGCGTCACCGTCGGGTCCGACGACCGCCACCTGCAGCGGCCCGCGCACCATCGCCTCGGCGGCGGTGAGCCAGTGGCCGGCGAACCGCGGGTGGTGCTCGGCCAGCGTGCCCGCCCCGCGTAGGCCCTCCTCGGCGGCGTCCCGGTATCGGGTCGGGTCGGCCACCAGCACCGATGCCGTCAGCAGGGCCGACACCGTGGCCGAGCTCCCGCAGGGCGTGGCGTTGTCGGTGAACTCGCGCGGCCGGTGCAGGAGCGTCTCGGCGTCGTCAGCCGTGTCGTAGAAGGAGCCGGGGCGCTCAGGGTCGGCGAAGTGCCCGAGCGCGACGTCGAGCAGTTCGGTGGCCGCGGCGAGCCAGCGGGGCGAGCCGGTGGCCTGGTGCAGCGCGAGCAGCCCCTCGGCGAACGAGCCGTAGTCCTCCAGAACCCCGGCAGCGCTGCCGACCGCCCCGTCCCGCGACGAGCGGCGCAGCCGCCCGTCCACCACGTGCAGCCGCAGCAGCAGATCAGCGGCCTCGGCCGCGGCGTCCACCCAGTCGGGACGGTCGAGCGCCGCGCCGCCCTCGGCGAGCGCGAGGATCGCCATCCCGTTCCACGCTGTGATCACCTTGTCGTCCCTGGCCGGCTGCGGGCGCGTCTTGCGTGACGCGAGCAGTGCGGCGCGGACGCGTTCCCAGCGCTCGGGGTCGTCGGGGTCGGCCAGCAGTTGCAGCGTGGAGGAGCCGTGCTCGAACGTGCCGCGCTCGGTGACGGTGAGCAGGGTCGCGGCCCAGTCCCCGTCGTCGTCGCCGAGCACGTCGCGCAGTTGCTGTGGCGTCCACGAGTAGGTCAGTCCCTCGACGCCGTCGGTGTCGGCATCGAGCGCGGAGGCGAAGCCGCCCTCCGCGGTGCGCAGGTCGCCGAGCAGGAACGCCGCCGTCTCCTCGGCGATCCGGCGCGGGAACGGCTCGCCCGTGATCCGCGCGAGGTGCGCGTAGACCCGGAGCAGCAGCGCGTTGTCGTAGAGCATCTTCTCGAAGTGCGGCACGATCCACTGGGCGTCGACGCTGTAGCGGGCGAAGCCGCCTGCGAGCTGGTCGTACATGCCACCGCGGGCCATCCGCTCGCAGGTGAGCGCGGCGGGGCGCAGCACGTGCTCGGCTCCGGTGCGCTCGTAGTGGCGCAGCAGGAACTCCAGTGCCATCGACGGCGGGAACTTCGGTGCCCCGCCGAATCCGCCGAACCGCCCGTCGAACATCTCGATGAGGGTGTCGGCGGCCCGCTCCAGGGAATCCGCACCGACCGGCGACGGAGGCAGCGCCGCAGCCGCGTTGTCGGCCAGCCGGGCGGCGATCTCCCCTGCCGAGCGACGCACACGCTCGCCGTCGTCGCGCCACGCCCTGGTGACGGCGTCGAGGAGCTGGCGGAACCCCGGCATGCCGGCGCGGGAGGTGGGCGGGTAGTAGGTGCCGCAGTGGAACGGCTCACCGGCAGGGGTGAGGAAGCACGTCATCGGCCATCCGCCCTGGCCGGTCATGGCCTGGGTGGCCGCCATGTAGACGGCGTCGATGTCCGGGCGCTCCTCCCGGTCGACCTTCACCGCGACGAAATCGGCGTTGAGCTGCTTGGCGGTGGCCTCGTCCTCGAACGACTCGTGAGCCATGACGTGGCACCAGTGGCAGGCCGCGTACCCCACGGACAGCACCACGGGGACGTCCCGGCGGGCCGCCTCGGCGAAGGCCTCGTCGGACCACTCCCACCAGTCGACGGGGTTGTCGGCGTGCTGGAGCAGATACGGACTGGTGGCTGTGGCGAGCCGGTTCGGCATGCCGTCAACCCTGTCAGGCCCGGCTGCCCCCGGCATCCTCTGGGCGGCGTTCGGCCTCGCCAGCCCCGCGCTCGGTCCCGCTCTTCTCGCCGTTGGCCGCGAGCGTGGCCTTGTCGTCGTCCTTGCCGGCCTCGGCCTCGTCGTCCGCCGGCGCTCCGGGCTCGTCGCCTGCCTTGTCCGGCTCGTCCTCGGCGGGCCCGAAGCTGGGCGGCAGGCGCTTGAGCCGCTTGGTCATCGACCGGATCAGGAAGATCGTGACGATCGCCAGCAACACGATGACGACGAGCGCGACGGGCGAGGCCTCGCCGAACTCCGGGCCCTTCCCCGGCGGGGGCGCAGGGTCCTGCGCCGGCACCGCCATCACCACGGGCACGACCGGAGCCGAGCCACTCCCCTGGATCAGGAAGGGCTCAGCCACAAGCGGCTCGACGGGACTCACCCGAAGAACGGTACGCGCCGGTCAGACGGCCGGGCGCACCGCCACCCCGGCGTCGACACCGGCGAACAGATCATCCTCCGGAGTGGGTGAATCGACGAAGCTGCGGACGAGTTCGTAATCCTCCGTGGGCCAGACCTCCCGCTGGATCTCCAGCGGTACGAAGAACCAGCGGCTCGTGGGGTCGATCTGCGTCTCGTGGGCGAGCAGAGCCCTGTCGCGCACGTCGAACCAGTCGCCGCACTGCACCCGGGTGGTGACGCGCTCCAACGCGTCGGGGCGGTCGGCCCAGTTCTGCAGCCACTCGTGGTACGGCGACTCGAGACCGCGGGCGAGCAGCGCCTCGTGGAACAGCACCATGCGCTTCTTGGAGAAGCCGTGGGAGTAGTAGAGCTTGAGCGGCTGCCACGGCTCGCCGGTGCCGGGGTACAGGTCGGGGTCGCCTGCAGCGTCGAATGCCGCCACCGAGATCTCGTGGCAGCGGATGTGGTCGGGGTGCGGGTAGCCGCCGGTCTCGTCGTAGGTGATCACGACGTGCGGGCGGAACTCGCGCATCAGGGCCACCAGCGGCCTCGTGGCGACCTCGAGGTCCTGCACCGCGAAGCAGCCCTCCGGCAGCGGCGGTTTCGGGTCGCCCTCGGGGAGCCCGGAGTCGACGAAGCCGAGCCAGCGATGCTGCACGCCGAGGATCTCGGCGGCGCGGGCCATCTCGGCACGCCGGACCGCCGGGAGGTCGTCGAGCACGCCGGGCCGGTCCATCGCCGGGTTGAGGATGCTTCCGGCCTCGCCACCCGTGCAGGTGACGACCATGACCTCGTGGCCTTCCTCGACGTAACGCGCCATGGTGGCGGCGCCCTTGCTGGACTCGTCGTCGGGGTGCGCGTGCACAGCCATGAGCCGCAGAGGTCCCGAGTTGTGCAGTGCTAGTGAGGACATGGCGGTCGCTGCGGTCCTTCCGGTCGAACGTGCATCGGATAGATCATTGGGACAGATCATCTACCGGAACGATGGTGTCAGATCAGCCCGACAACCTGTTCCTTCCTGGTCAACACCGATGGCCCCCACGTGCTTCCCCTCCGGTTCGCGATCCCCTCGTGGTGGCTCCCTGTGACCACCTCCGCGCCCGCTTCGTGACGCTGTGCAACCGAGCGAACGGGCGTCATGAGCTCGGCGCGCCCGGGATGCCGAACTGCGGCGAAGAGACGCCCGGCACCGCTACCCTGAGCGGTCACCCCGACCCCCATCCGGCCGCAGCCATCGGTCGGCCTCGATGTCGCAGGGTCACTGACCTGCGGCGATGACGTCGCCGGGAACTTCCCGAACGCCCCAACCGTTCGTCGAATAGCTGCGACGAGCGGCTGCCACCGTGTTACCGTGAGCCGACACGGCCCGCAGGCGGGTCGTGTTTTTCCTTACTCGGGGCTAGTGCCGCCTTCGAGAACGGGGCCGCGCACCGGCGGTGCCCGACCCCGCGGGCGAACGGTCCGTGGCTGCATGGACCGCGACAGGCTGGAGGAGTGATGACCGTGACGGAAACCCAGGTGACCTGGCTGACCCAGGATGCCTACGATCGGCTCAAGCAGGAACTCGATGAGCTGATCGCGAACCGCCCCGTCATCGCTGCTGAGATCAACGCCCGCCGAGAAGAGGGCGACCTCAAGGAGAACGGCGGCTACCACGCCGCGCGCGAGGAGCAGGGCCAGCAGGAAGCGCGCATCCGCCAGCTTCAGGAGCTGCTCCGCACCGCGCACGTCGGCACGCCGCCCACGTCGTCCGATGTCGCCGCTCCCGGCATGGTGCTGAAGATCCGCTACGACGACGAGGACACCGAGACCGTGCTGCTGGGCTCCCGTGAGGAGGGCAGCCACGGTGACCTGCAGGTGATCTCCCCGAACTCGCCGCTCGGAGCCGCGCTGCTCGGTGCGCGGGTCGGCGAGTCGCGCGAGTACCAGCTGCCCGACGGCGGCAACATGAAGGTTGCGCTCGTGTCAGCGGAGCCGTTCCGAGGCTGATCCAGCACTCGACACCCCCGACCACATCGCACGGCTCGCGGTTCAACGCGGCCCGGCCACCTCGACCACGTTCTGGCCGGTGCCGCGCAGCGCTTCCACCAGCTCCGCGCAATGGTCGGGGCCACGAGTTTCGAGCGCCAACGCCACTTCCACCTCTCCCAGTGGGAGCGTGCCCGAGATACGTGAATGCTCGACGTCCAGCACGTTGGCGCCGAGTGAACCCACGTGTGCCAAAAGCTCGGCCAGCGCGCCGGGCCGGTCTCCGACGCGTACCCGCAACGACAGGTAGCGGGCGGCGGAGGCCATGCCGTGCTGGATCACGTGCAGCAGCACGAGGGGATCCACGTTCCCGCCGGACAGCACGGCCACGGCAGGTGTGGCGAACCGGCGCGGGTGCTGCAACAGTGCGGCCACCGCTGCCGCTCCGGCCGGCTCCACCAGCAGCTTCGCGCGCTCCAAGCAGTGCAACAGGGCTTGGGAGAGGGCGTCGTCGTCGACCGTCATGATCTCGTCGACGAGGCTCGCCACCTGCGGGAACGTCACCTTCCCCGGCTGCCCGACGGCGATGCCGTCGGCGATCGTGCGCATGGACTCCAACGCCAAGGGCTCGCCTGCGGCGAGGGACGGAGGCCAGGCGGCGGCGCCGGCGGCCTGCACCCCCACCACCGCGACGTCGGGGCGCTGCTCCTTGACCGCGGCTGCGATGCCGCCGAGCAGGCCGCCTCCACCGGTGCAGACGAGCACGGTGCGCACGTCCGGCACCTGTTCGAGCAGCTCCAGCCCGACCGTCCCCTGGCCGGCGATGATGTCGCGGTGGTCGAACGGGTGCACGAACACGGCCCCGGTGCGCTCGGCGAACTCGGTGGCCGCGGCGATGCTGCCGTCGATCGTCTGGCCGACGAGATGCACTTGTGCGCCGTAGCCACGAGTGGCGCCGACCTTCGGGATAGCCGCCTGTTCGGGCATGAAAACCGTGGCCTCGATCCCGAGCATCTGGGCGGCGAGGGCCACGCCCTGTGCATGGTTGCCCGCGCTGGCCGCCACCACCCCATGGGATCGCTGCTCGTCATCCAGACGGGCGAGCCGCGTGTACGCGCCACGGATCTTGAACGACCCGGTGCGCTGCAGGTTCTCGCACTTCAGCCACACCGGACCACCGCACATCTCCGACAGCGCACGGGACCCGGCCATCGGCGTGGGAGAGACCACCCCCCGCAGCAGCTCAGCGGCGCTACGAACGTCCGCGAGCCCGACGGGCGGCGCTACGGATCCGACGGTGACCATGTCACCCATCCTCGCACCGTGGAGGCGAGGGCCCACGCCCCCCGGTAATCTGTGAACCAGTGGGTAGCGGCATCCGACGGAGCCGCTGGCGGGGAGGTCGGATGACTCGGCTGCGGGCGATGGCACCGTTGTTCGTGGCCGCCGTGCTGGCGGCGGTGGCCGTTGCCACCGTTGAAGGTGCCGGTTGCGACGATCCGGGCCGCTACGAGCTGAACGCCGACGGTTACGAGCTGGTGGGCGGCTGCATCGCTCCCGGCGACCTCGTGGTGCCCGAGCCCGCCCAGCAGCCACCTACCCCCGCCGACCTGGACACCCCGGCGAAGAGCTGATCCGCCGGGGCGCCGCCGCCCACGGCTCAGCGGGTGGCGGTGTCCAGCGCTTCCCGGAGGTCCTCCGCGAGGTCCTCGACGTCCTCGATGCCCACCGAGAGCCGCACCAGGTTGGCCGGTACCTCCAGCGCCGAACCCGCGACTGAAGCGTGGGTCATGGCGCTGGGGTGCTCGATGAGCGACTCGACGCCACCCAGCGACTCGGCCAGCGTGAAGAGGGTGGTGGCGCCGCACACCCGCAGCGCCGCCTCCCGGCCACCCGCCACGGTGAAGGACACCATTCCGCCGAACCGGCGCATCTGCTTCGCCGCGACCTCGTGGCCGGGGTGCTCGGGCAGGCCGGGGTAGAGCACGCGCTCGACGCCGCGGTGCCCGGCGAGCAGCTCGGCGATGCGCTCCGCGTTGTCGCTGTGGCGCTCCATACGCACCGCGAGGGTCTTCACCCCGCGCAGGGTGAGCCACGCGTCGAACGGGCCGGGGACCGACCCCACCGAGTTCTGGGTGAAACGCAGCCGCTCAGCGAGTTCGTCGTCACTCGTGACGAGCGCGCCGCCCACCACGTCGGAATGGCCGCCGACGTACTTGGTGGTGGAGTGCAGCACGACGTCGGCGCCGAGACCGAGTGGGTTCTGGAGGTAGGGCGACGCGAACGTGTTGTCGACGACGAGCCGCGCGTCGGCCGATCGGGCGATGTCGGCGAGGGCTGCGATGTCGGCGATCCCGAGCAGCGGGTTGGTGGGGGTCTCGCACCAGATGGCACGGGTGGTCGGCCGCAGCGCCGCACGCAGCGCGTCGATGTCCGAGAGGTCGGCAGGCGTGTACTCGATCCCCCAGGGCACCAGCACCTTGTCGACGAGCCGGAACGTGCCGCCGTACGCATCGTGCGGGATGACGATGTGGTCACCCGGGCGCAGCAGCACACGCAGCAGGACGTCGGAGGCGCCCATTCCGGAGCCGAACGCGAGCGCGTGACGCCCGCCTTCGAGTGCCGCGAGGCACTCCTGTAGCGCGGTGCGGGTGGGGTTGGCGCTGCGCGAGTACTCGTAACCGCCGCGGAGCCCGCCCACCCCGTCCTGGGCGAAGGTGGACGACTGGTGGATCGGTGTGATCACCGCACCGGTCGTCGGGTCCGGCTCCTGGCCGGCGTGGATGGCGTTGGTGGAGAAGCCGCGCATGTGAGCACGCTACGCGGACCGCGGCCTGCCCTGCCGCGCGGTGGCCCCCGTCGCCGGAAAGCCACGTCCACGCCATCCGATGGCGTGAACGTGGCTGGTGGGCCGGGGTCAGCTGCCGAGGAAGGCCAGCACGTCGGAACGGGTCACGACGCCCGCAGGCTTGCCGTCCATGAGCACGAGCGCGGCGTCGGCGGTGGCGAACGCGCTCATGGCCGTGGCCAGCGCCTCACCGGCACCGATGGTGGGCAGCGACGGCGACATGTGCTTCTCCAGCCGGTCCGACAGCTGCGCCCGGCCGGTGAACAGCGCGTCGAGCAGGTCGCGCTCGACCACGGCGCCCGCCACCTCCGCGGCCATCACGGGCGGCTCCGCCCGGACCACGGGCATCTGCGAGACCCCGAACTCGCGCAGGTACTGCACGGCGTCGGCCACGGTCTCGTTCGGATGGACGTGCACGAGTGCGGGAATCGCACCGTCCTTGCGACGCAGCACGTCGCCGACGGTGGCGCCCTGCGCCGGGGGCAGGAACCCGTAGCTCGCCATCCAGGAGTCGTTGAAGACCTTGCCGAGGTAGCCGCGGCCACCGTCGGGCAGGAGCACGACGACCACCGCGTCGGCCGGGAGGTCGCGCGCGACGACCAGCGACGCCGCCACCGCCATTCCGCAGGACCCGCCGACCAGCAGGGCCTCCTCGCGGGCGAGCCGACGGGTCATGTGGAACGAGTCGGCGTCGGAGACCGCGACGATCCGGTCGCAGATGTCCTTGTCGTACGTCGTCGGCCAGAAGTCCTCGCCGACGCCCTCCACGAGGTACGGACGGCCACCGCCGCCGCTGTACACCGATCCCTCGGGGTCGGCGCCGATCACCTGGACGCGGCCGCCGGACGCCTCCTTCAGGTAGCGGCCCGTGCCGCTGATGGTGCCGCCGGTGCCGATCCCCGCCACGAAATGGGTGATCCGGCCCTCGGTCTGCTCCCAGATCTCCGGGCCGGTGCCGAAGTAGTGGGACTCGGGGTTGTGCTTGTTGGCGTACTGGTTCGGCTTCCAGGCGCCCTCGTTCTCGGCGACCAGCCGGTCGGAGACGCGGTAGTAGGAGTCGGGGTGGTCCGGCTCGACGGCGGTGGGGCACACGACGACCTCCGCGCCGTAGGCGCGCAGCACGTTGCGCTTGTCCTCGCTCACCTTGTCCGGGCACACGAAAACGCACTTGTAACCGCGACGCTGGGCGATCATGGCGAGGCCGACGCCGGTGTTGCCCGACGTGGGCTCGACGATCGTGCCGCCGGGACGCAACTCCCCCGATGCTTCGGCGGCGTCGATCATCCGCAGCGCGATCCGGTCCTTCACGCTGCCGCCCGGGTTGAAGTACTCCACCTTGGCGAGCACGGGCGCGGCGACCCCTTCCGCGACCGTGCCGAGCCGGACGAGCGGGGTGTTCCCGACCAGGTCGGTGACGTGCTCGACGTAGCGCATAACTCAATGGTCGCACCCTGGGCGCCGGGCGCCCCGCCGGTGCCACACGACCTGCGACGTGGGAAGTTGCGCAGAGCCGAATGGTTGCACGTTCAGTCGTCCGGCCGATCGGGAGCACAAAACGTGGCGAACGGACTAGTCTTCCCCAACACGGGACGAACCTCACCGACCGAGCGGGCCGCGGCAGGTTGATCCGACGACTCCCGAGAGTGGCCGGGGCCGTGCGGTCCCGCCGACCCGGCCGTTCCCGGCCAGGACCGATGAGCAGGAGGGGCGCACCGGTGCCATCGGTCGGCGACGACGTCTACGGGGTCGAGGATCGCGACCGGGCCGAGGCCCAGCGCCTTGCCATCCGTGACGCCGAGCTGGACGAGCTCGCGAGGCGCGCCGCCACCGGCCACAAGCGCTCGCTGGAGCAGCTGTTGGACCAGGTCCGCCCGTTGGTCGTGCGGTACTGCCGCGCGCGGATCGGCGTGACGGTCGGCATGGCCACGCCCGACGACGTGGCCCAGGACGTCCTGATCGCGCTCTACAACGCGCTCGAGCGCTGGCGTCCCGGCGAGACGCGGGTGATGGCCTTCGTCTACGGGATCGCGAGCAACAAGGTGGTGGACGCGTTCCGCGCGGCCGGGCGTAACCGTTCCATCCCCACCGACACGCTTCCCGACTCTGCCGACGCCGCTGCCGGCCCCGAGACGATCGCCGTGCTCGGCACCCAGATCGCCGAGCTGCGCCACCTTCTCGACCAGCTCCCTGAGCACCACCGCGAGGTGCTCGTGCTGCGGATCGCGCTGGGCCTGAGCGCCGAGGAGACCGCCCGCACCGTCGACTCCACGGCGGGCGCCGTGCGCGTCACCCAGCACCGGGCGCTCACCAAGCTGCGCCAGCTCGCCGCCGAGCGGCCCTAAGAGCCCGTCACCTCGCGCAACCTGCGTTCCAAGTAGGCCCGCTCCGGTTCGTTGCCCACGAGCTGGAGCGCCCGCCGGTAGTCGAGCGCGGCCTCGCGGTGGCGGCCGAGCCTGCGCAGGAGGTCGGCACGTGCGGCGGGCAGCAGGTGGTAGCCGCGCAGCCGCTCGTCGTCGGCCAGGGCGTCGACGAGCTCGAGCCCGGCTGCCGGACCGTCCCGCATCGCCACTGCCACCGCCCGGTTGAGCCGCACCAGCGGTGACGGCGCAACGTCGCCGAGCACGTCGTAGAGCGCCACGATCTGCGACCAGTCGGCGGTGGCGACGTCCGCTGCCTCGCTGTGCAGCGCCGCGATGGCCGCCTGCAGCGCGTACTGCCCGGGTGCGCGGTGGCGCAACGCCTCGACGACGAGCCTGCGTCCCTCGGTGATGCGGTCCCGGTCCCAGAGCGACCGGTCCTGCTCGTCGAGCAGCACCAGGTCGCCGTCCGGGGTGGTGCGGGCGGCTCGCCGGGCGTCGACCAGCAGGATCAGCGCCAGCAGCCCCGACACCTCCGGCTCGCCGGGGAGCAGGCCGTGCAGGATCCGCGCCAGCCGGATCGACTCGTCGGCGAGATCGGCCCGTAGGAGCTCGGGCCCAGCGCTCGCCGCGTAGGACTCGGTGAAGATCAGGTAGATGACACGCAGCACGCCCGGGAGCCGGCCGGGCAGCTCGCGCGCGTCCGGCACACGGAACGGGATGCGCGCCGCCTGGATCTTGCGCTTGGCGCGCACGATGCGTTGCGCCATCGTGGCGGTCGGCACGAGGAACGCGCGGGCCACCTCGGGCGTACCCAGTCCGGCGAGGCACCGCAGCGTCAGCGCAGTCTGCGCCTCGAGCGGCAGGGCCGGATGGCAACAGGTGAAGAACAGCCGGAGCCGTTCGTCGGGGACGTCGTCGTCGCCCGCTACGTGGACGGCGGCCCCCTCACGCTCGGCTTCTGCCTGCATCACGGCCAGCCGGGCGGCGTAGACCTTGTCCCGGCGCAGCCTGTCGACGGCCTTGCGGCGCGCGGTGGTGAGCAACCATGCGGCGGGCTTCCCGGGAACCCCATCGACCGGCCAGTGTTCGAGCGCGGCGGCAACAGCCTCGGAGACGACCTCCTCGGCCAGGTCGAGATCGCCGAACTGGCGTACGAGAGTGGCGAGCAGTCGGCCCCGCTCCTCACGGCTTGCCACCTTCTCTATGGCGGCTTCGACGGAGCCGGCTGCTCCCGGGGTCACGGTGCGTCGAACTCCAGGATCGGCCGAACCTCCACCTTCCCGCCACGGCGCGAGGCGGGGCAGCGAGCCGCCCACTCGAGCGCCGCGTCGAGATCGGGCGCGTCGATCAGGTAGAACCCCCCGAGGATCTCGCGGGTCTCGGCGAACGGCCCGTCGGTGACCACGCGCTCGCCGTTGTCGCGGACCTGGACGGTGGTGGCGGCCTCCACGCCCTGCAGCGCTTCGCTCACCACCTTCACACCCGCGTCGGTGATGGCCTTCTCGTAGGGCCAGTACTCGTCCATCTCCTGCTGAATGGCCTCCTCGGTGGGGGGTTCGGTGGGGTGGGCACCGTAGAGCAGCAGCATGTACTTCACGGGAAGCTCCCTGTCGTCGTCACGGGGTCGACATGGGTGGCCGGGGTGCCACCACAGCATGACGACGAACGACCCCGGGCGATATCGACACGACCGATACATCTGGTCCTGTGTCGGTCATCGGCCCTGTTCCGGCCGCTATTCCCGTTCGATCCGGCGAAGTCCGCGCGCGGGTGTCCAGGTCTCGATCACCAACATGCTCGCGGCGTCGTTCAGGCCGGTGAGGACGACCTCGTCGATCTCGGCACGGAACAGGTCGCCGGACATGTCGCCGTCCACGTCACCGGCGTGGAACGCCCGGCCGGCGATCTTCGCGTCACCGGACCAGGCCGCCTCATTGCCCTCCACCGGGTCCTCCGAGGCGCTGTGGAGCGCGAACCGCGGATCGCGGCGCAGGTCGGCGCCCTTGCGCGCCCCCGGCATCGACCCGAATGTCAGCTCGCCGTCGGCGAACTGCGCCTCGATCCCGGAGATTCGCGGCGAGCCGTCCGTGCGAAGCGTGGCGATGGTCTTGTGCTTGTGCGCGTCGAAGAGCTTCCGCACCCTGGCGGCGAACTCGGGCTCGGTGTTCTCGAAGTGGTTCCACGTGGCCATGCCCGCAGGATGGCCCGAGAACCTGACGGGTTTCGTCAGGTTCTCGTCAACGCTTCACCTCTTCACCCGGAGTGGTGCGCTGACAACGGCATGGCGGCCTCGTCAAGCGGTGGTAGGAGGCCGAGGCGATCAGCAGTCCGATGCCCCACGCGCTGTAGCCGCCGATCATGAGGACGGCGCCCGGATCGGAGGGAGCCCGGCCGATGATCATCGCGCTGATCCCGCCGGTACCGAAATACGCAACGAGCCCGGTGCCCATGAACACGCCAGGACCGAGAACGACCCAGCGCGGGACACTGCGGCTGGCCCACGGTCTCACCCAGCCCGGCCAGGTCCGTCCCCACCGTTGGACCAGTGCCAGCGGCAGCACGGTCCCGGCAATGATCATGAGGGCAACGAAGAGCTGGAAGCCCACCCCACCCGGACCTGTCACGCCTCGGACGATCATGCGGGGGGCGTCGGGAACCAGGCGGACCAGTAGCCCGGTGATGGCGAGGTATGCCCCTGCGAACCCCCACCACCGCGACGGCGCGGTGCGCCCTGCCGAGGACATCGCGTACACCCGACCGCAGGTATCGCACCCCGGACCGTCCTCCAGGAACGCCGCTCGGGCGGTCCAGAGTGCCAGGCCGCCACCGACGACGCCGCCGGCTCGCAGCACGAGCAGCCCGACGTCGGACGAGGTCATCGGTGACCCGAACGGCACCATCAGGAGCATCGCCAATCCCGTCCACGCCAGCATGCAGTAGGCGATCATGGCGCCGCCGCCGAGCGCGGCGAGGCCGCTGAGCAGCCACCGTGCAGATGGCGACCGTGTTCGGCGTCTCACCACGGCGATACCGTCGAGCAGGCTCGCTGACGCCGCGACCGACGCAGGAACGACCGGCACCCAGCCGCCGGGGAAGAACGACTCACCCCGACCGAGGAAGGTGGGAGCTCCAGCCACCGCCCACCAGACATGGACCACGGCGTAGGCCCCACACCATCCCGCTGCCAGAAACGGGATGCGGCTACGAGACGGGCGCCGCACCCGCGCAGAGGCGGCGGTCCGGCTCGGGGAACCACGGTCCAGCATTGTGTCTCCTCACACTCACCCCGTACCGCACATCGCCGTCCGGTGATCGCAGGGTCGGGCACAGCCACCCTCACCGCGCCGGGACCGTCCGGCCTCCCCGCGGAGGGGGATTGCTGTGCCTCTCCTCCCTCGCGCGAGGGAGGAGAGGTCTGAGGTTCACGTACCTCCCGCCGTGGTTACCCGCGGGTAGTCTGGGTTCGATAGCCACGCCCAGCACGAGGAGAAGACGATGCCCGAAGCCGTGATCGTCGCGGCGGCCCGATCTCCGATCGGCCGCGCCCACAAGGGATCGCTGACCACCATCAGACCCGACGACCTGACCGTCCAGCTCGTGCGCGCCGCGCTCGCCCAGGTGCCACAGCTCGACCCGGCCGAGATCGACGATCTCATCCTCGGCTGCGGCCTGCCCGGTGGTGAGCAGGGCTACAACATGGCACGGGTCGTCGCGGTGCTGCTGGGCTACGACAGCCTGCCGGGCACCACGATCACCCGCTACTGCTCGTCGTCGCTGCAGACCACCCGGATGGCCCTGCACGCGATCCGGGCGGGCGAGGGCGACGTCTTCATCTCCGCCGGCGTGGAGACGGTGTCCCGCTTCGCCAAGGGCAGCTCCGACTCGTGGCCCGACACGCGCAACCCGATCTTCGATGACGCCGCGGACCGCACGAAGCACATCGCCGAGAACGGGGCCGACTCCTGGAGCGACCCGCGGCCCGACGAGCACCTGCCCGACGTCTACATCGCGATGGGCCAGACGGCGGAGAACGTCGCGCTCCTCAAGGGCATCAGCCGCGAGGAGATGGACCACTTCGGCGTCCGCTCGCAGAACCTTGCCGAGAAGGCCATCGCCGACGGGTTCTTCGCCCGGGAGATCACCCCGGTCACCCTGCCCGACGGCACCGTGATCTCCGCCGACGACGGCCCGCGCTCCGGCGTCACCTACGAGGCGGTCAGCCAGCTCAAGCCGGTGTTCCGGCCCGACGGCCGCGTCACCGCCGGCAACTGCTGCCCGCTCAACGACGGCGCGGCGGCGCTCGTGATCATGTCCGACACGAAGGCGGCCGAGCTGGGTGTCACGCCGCTGGCGCGGATCATCTCCACCGGCGTCTCCGCGCTGTCGCCGGAGATCATGGGTCTCGGGCCGATCGAGGCGTCGAAGCAGGCGCTGGGCCGGGCAGGTATGACGATCGACGACGTCGACCTCGTGGAGATCAACGAGGCCTTCGCGGCGCAGGTCATCCCCTCGGCCCGCGAGCTGGGCATCGACGAGGACAAGCTCAACGTCAACGGCGGCGCGATCGCACTGGGCCACCCGTTCGGCATGACCGGCGCACGCATCACCACCACGCTGATCAACAGCCTGCGCACCCACGACAAGCAGATCGGTCTGGAGACGATGTGCGTCGGCGGCGGGCAGGGCATGGCGATGGTGCTGGAGCGCCTCAGCTGACCCGCGAGACGCACAGCGGCCCGGCAACCCTCTCGGGGTGCCGGGCCGCTGTCGTGACGGGGCGGTCCGGGACGGACCCGGACGTCACTCCTGGCGCAGGTAGCTCAGCAGGCGCAGGATCTCGATGTACAGCCAGACCAGCGTGGTCATCAGGCCGAACGCGATGTACCAGGCGAACTTGGCCGGGGCGCCGTCGCGAACGGCGCGGTCGGCCATGTCGAAGTCGAGCAGCAGGCTGAACGCGGCGACACCGATGCAGACGATGCTGAACAGGTAGCCGATCATCGTGGGCTCCCGCACCCCGAGACCGCCGGGGATGAAGAAGCTGAAGATGAGGTTGAACAGCGCCAGCACCGTGACGCCGATCAGGGCGCCCATCAGCCACTTGGTGAACTTCGGCGTGACCCGCACCGCGCCCGTCTTGTAGACGACGAGCATGCCGACGAACACGCCGGCGGTGCCGATCACGGCCTGCAGGCCGATGCCCTGGAACTGCGTGCCTGACAGCTCGAGCGCACCGGTGATGCCACCGAGCGCCACGCCCATGGCGGCCGAGTAGATGAGGACGAGCGCCGGGTTGGTGCTCTGCTTGAAGATGACGATCAGTGAGACGACGAGCCCGATGATGAACGCCGGGAGCACGAGCCCGTAGAGCCCGCTGATCGCAGTGAGCACACCGGCGACGAGTGCGATGCCGGCGTTGAGTGCGGTCTTCGTGACGACGTCATCCATCGTGAGCGGACGCTCACTGACACCGGCACGCCCGTATCCGACCTGCGCGGCCTGGGCGTCGCCATAGGCGGCCGCGCCACCCATCGCGCCGCCCTGGCGGTCGAACGTGGCGTATCCGCCGCCCTGCCCGGTGGGCAGGTTGCGGAACGCCGGGTTGCTACTGGTGCGCACCTGTTCCTCCTCGGAAGCGTCTCGGGCATCCATGCTGTTCAACGCCGAAGCGGGCCACGGCGTTCCCCGTACGTAAAGGCGACTTTACTGTGTTTCGGGTCAAGCTGCGGCAGCCCCGTCCGGCGGTGGGTCGAGAGCGATGCCCGCGTCTTCCAGCGCGGCTTCGGTGAGCAGTCGCGCGAACGCGCGATCAGGACCGGCGGCCGACGCGAGCGGGGCGTCGACGTCCACCAGCCCGCAGGCCTGCAGGAGCGTGTCGTCGTAGGCGGCGAGCACCGCCACCCGACGGACCTGGGTGTTCTGCGTGCGATCGCGCACCTCGCGGCGCAGCCGGCGAAGGTTGGCAACGACGCGCTCGAGGGACGGACCCACGGGGGCGGCAGTGCGGCGGCGGCGAAGCTCGGCCATCCACTCGACCACGGCAGGCACCAGCCTCGCGGCCACCCAGAACAAGATTGTCGGCGCGGCAGCCACGAGCAGGTAGAGAAGCAGTCCCACCAGGACCGGACGGTCGCCCGTCACCTGCCCGAGATTACCTGCCGGGCAGCGGTACCGGATCGTCCGGACGAGCCTGACCTGCAGGGCAATCCCGAAGTTCAGGTTCCTCGCACATTCGACGTTTCCGATCTTCGTCGCCCTCGTTTGGTAGCACGAGGCCTTGATCATCGTGATCCCCGCCACTGTCCGACCGTGCCGCCACCGAGCCCGACCGGTGGCCCTTCAGGCGCCCGACCCCGCACGACCACCGAACTCGACCCCCGACGAGGGGCACACCGTTGTGCCCTCAGGAGGAGCCCGGATGGCCAGTCCCACCACCGACGACCCGATGCGCGGCCGCCACCGCACCGTGCAGCCCAGCCTGCGCGACACCGTCTTCGGACGGCGAAAGTTCCTCGTCTACCTGGCAGCGGGATCGACGCTCACCGTCGCCGCGAAGCTCGGCATCGACACTTTCGCCCCGGGGTCGGCGTCCGCCGTACCGACGCCCAGCCTTCCGCAGCCTGCCGATCTGCAGGACCTCGGTGACGTCCTGATCCTCTCCGGCAAGCCCACCGAGGCGCTGCTGTTCACCGTCGAGATCACCGAGGACGGCCGGGTGCGCGCCGAGCTGCCCCGCATGGAGGTCGGCCAGGGCCTGACGACGGCCGTTGCGATGTTGGTGGCCGAGGAGCTCGACATCCCGTTGGACCAGGTGGACATGCCGCTGGCGCCTGCCCGGCCCGAGCTGTTGTTCAACCAGCTCACCGGGGGATCGAACTCGATCCGGTCGGTCTACGGCCCCGTGCGCGCGGCCGCTGCAGGGGCACGTGCCCGGCTGCAGGCGGCCGCCGCCGACCGGTGGGGCGTGCCCGCGGACGGCCTCCGCACCGAGAACGGCCGGGTCGTCGCCGCCGACGGCCGCAGCGCAGGCTATGGCGAGCTCACCCGCCTCGCCGCGACGCTCCCGATCGGCGAGTTGGTGGCCCGGCCCAAGCCTCCGTCGAAGTTCAAGCTCGTCGGCACGCCGCAGCCGCGGGTGGACGCCCGTGCCATGGTCACCGGCGCCTTCACGTACACGCTCGACCTGGACATCCCGGGTGCCACTCCCGCGATGGTCCGCCGGCCGCCGACGATCAACGGCACGGTCGACGAGGTGCACAACGAGGACGACGTGCGGGCGATGCCCGGCGTCCTCGACATCGCGGTGATCGAGACCGGCGTCGCGGTCGTCGCCGAGACGTTCGGGCAGGCCCTCGACGCGGTGACGGCGCTGGACGTCAGCTGGGGCTCCGGCACGGTCGACGACCTGTCGGACGAGGGCATCAGAGACGCGCTGCGCAAGACGACGCTGCCGCTGATCCCCCCGATCTCGCTGCCGAACCAGATGGACTTCGAGTTCGACTGGGCCCCGATCAGCCACGCACCGATGGAGACCAACTCTGCGGTTGCCGACGTCCGGGGCGGAAAGGCCGAGATCTGGGGCGGCATGAAGTCGCCGATCGTCGCCCAGCAACAGATCGCCAAGGAGCTCGGTCTCCTGCCCGGCAACGTCACCTGCCATGTGGTGCAGTCCGGCGGGTCGTTCGGGCGCAGGCTGTTCTGGGACGGCCCGCTGGAGGCGGCGCGGATCTCGAAGGCCACCGGCCGGGTCATCAAGCTCATGTGGTCGCGCACCGACGACATGCGCCACGGCCGCGCCAGACCGGCCGCCCACCACCGCTTCCGGGCCACCCTCGGACCCGACACGGTGTTGCGGCTCGAACACCACACCGCGTTCGTCGAGACCGACTGGACGCACGGCCTCGGCGAGATCCTCTCCGCGACAGCGGCGGAGCTTCCGGGCGGCAACTTCGGCTTCGCGCAGTCCGTCTTCCTGCTCACCGTGAAGAGCCCCTACAACTTCGGGGCCGTGGAGCAGGTGCTCACCGAGGCACCCATCAAGATGCACACCGGCGCGTGGCGCTCGGTGTACTCGGTGAGCTCGCGGTGCGGCGAGGAGATCGTCGTGGACGCCGTAGCGGAGAGGCTCGGCAAGGACCCTTACGAGTTCCGTCGCGCGTTCCTCAAGAGCGACGCACAGCGGGCGGTGCTCGACAAGGTCGCCGAGGAGGGCGACTGGGGCCGCTCCATGGACGACGGCTTCGCCCAGGGCATCGCGTTCCACGAGGAGTACCGCTCGCGCACCGCGTGCCTGGTGGAGATCGACGGTCGCGACCCGCACGCCCCGCGCGTGACGAAGGCAGTGATCGCAGGCGACTACGGGCTCCCGATCAACCCGCGAGGGCTCAAGGCGCAACTGCTGAGCGGCCTCACGGACGCGATCTCGGTGACGTTGCAGGCAGGCCTGCACATCGACAAGGGACTGCCGCTGGAGGGGAGCTACTCGCAGTTCCACTACGCGCGCCAGGCGAACTCCCCCACCGACGTGCAGATCTTCATCCTGCCCGGCGAGGGCGAACCGGGCGGGGCGGGTGAGCTGGGCGTCCCCGCCGCGGCCGGCGCGATCGCCAACGCCTACGCCCGCGCCACGGGCATCGCCCCGCGCAGCTTTCCGATCAACTTCCCGGTCGACTTCGAGCCGTTCCCCCGCTAGGAGGCCCCGCCATGCCGAGCTACAGCTTCACGGTCAACGGTCGCGAGGTGACCGTCGACGCCCCCGCCGACCTGCCCGCACTCTGGGCCCTGCGTGACAAGCTGGGGATCACCGGGCCGAAGTACGGGTGCGGGATCGACGTCTGCAAGGCCTGCACCTCCCATTTGGACGGGGAGGCGTTCAACCCGTGCGTCACCCCGGTGTCGGACGTCGAGGGCCGCGAGATCACCACGATCGAAGGGCTCGCCGACGGCGATCAGCTGCATCCGGTGCAGGAGGCCTGGCTCGAGCAGGACGTCGCCCAGTGCGGCTACTGCCAGCCGGGGCAGATCATGGCCGCGGTGGCCCTGCTCAACCGCACCAGCGACCCGACGGACGAGGAGATCGACGAGATCGAGAACGTCTGCCGGTGCGGCACCTACTTCCGCATCCGCGAGGCGATCAAGAGCGCCGCAGCGAAGATGTGACCGGCCCGCCCGGCGAATTGATCGTGCGGGATGGAGCGCGCCCGCATAGGCTCCCGGCCGGACAGACCGGCTCAGATCGGAGGTGAGCCCGATGTGGGCGTTCTTCTCGGCGCGATTGCGGATGTGGCTGATCCTGGCGGTCGCGGCACCGCTGCTGGGCTGGCTGCTCGGGCGTATCGGCGACCTCATCGAGGCGCGGCGCGGCCCGAACACCGTGAGCCGGGTGCTGAAGACCGGCCGGGAGTTCCTGGGCCGCCGTTCCCGCGGCCCGCTCGCTCCGCGGCGGGCGGCCGACCCGATCGGCGTTCGTGACGCCGGCGTCCCGAAGCGCTGATCACGTGACCCGATACGTACTGGTACACGGCGCGTGGGGTGGCTCGTACGGCTTCCGGTTCGTCCGGCGGCTGCTCCACGCCGACGGCCACGAGGTCTTCACGCCCTCTCTCACCGGCATCGGCGAGCGGTCGCACCTGACCGGACCGCACGTCGATCTGTCGACGCACGTGCTCGACCTCGTCAACGTGGTGCGCTACGAGGACCTCGACGACATCGTGCTGCTCGGCTACTCCTACGGCGGCATGGTCGTCACGGGGGCGCTCGACCACATCGGCACCAGGGTGCGCGAGCTCGTCTACCTCGACGCGTTCGTGCCCGCCGACGGCGACAGCCTGGCCACGCTGACCGGTGGGGGCTTCGGCAATCCCGCGTCGGACATCGGGGCTCCCTGGCTCGTGCCGCCGCCGAAGCGGGAGTACGACGACCCGGTGGCTGCGGAGTGGTCGAACCTGCGCCGCACCCCACAGCCGGTGGGCACGCTCACCGAACCGGTCCGGCTCTCGACCCCGCTGGAGGACCAGCCGTTCGGCCGCACGTACATCCGGGCGACCGTGGATCCCGGGGCCGTCTTCGAGACGCCGGCACGGCGCGCGAAGGAGAGCCCGGCCTGGCGCTACCACGAGATCGCGACAAACCACATGATCCCCGAGAACCGCCCCGCCGAGCTCGCCGCGCTGCTGCGGGAGCTCGCGTGAGCCGACTACGGTCGGATCATGGCTGAGGACTCCGTGCACCGGTACCAGGCAACGTGCTCGTGGTCCGGCTCCACCGCCGACGGTTACGAGCACTACGGGCGGGCGCATCAGGGCACGGCCCCGCCTGCCGCCCCCGAGCTCACGCTGTCGTCCGACCCGGCGTTCCGCGGCGACCCCACGCACCTCAACCCGGAGCAGCTCGTGGTGCTGGCCGCCGCATCCTGCCAGCTGCTGTCCTTCCTCGCGGTGGCCGCGCGGGCACGGCTGGACGTGCGTGACTACCACGACGAGGCCACGGCCACGATGCCCGAGGCCGACCGCCCGATCCGGCTCGCCGAGATCGTGCTGCGGCCGCGGATCCAGCTCGCCGCGGGTCCGACCGAGGACCGCGTCCGGCACCTCGTGGACGTCGCGCATCGCGAGTGCTTCATCGCCAACAGCCTCGCCACCCCCGTGCGCGTGGAGCCGGTGATCGAGTTCGTGGACGTCGGTTGATGCGCGCTGCAGGGATCACCGTCCTGCTCGCCGCCGCCACGTTCGGGCTGTGGTGGGCGGTGTTCCCGGCCGACTGGAGCGTGGTGCCCACCCGCGACCCGAACACCCTCGCCTCACCGGTGCGCACGGGGCACTGGGTCGCGGCAGGAGCCGGGCTCGCTGTCCTGGCAGGCGCCGCCGGATACGTGCGCGGGGTGCTGGTGGCGCTGGCGGGCATCGCCGTGCCGGCGTTCGTGCTGTTCTGCGTCTACAGCGCGAGCGCCGAGGTCGTCGGCGCCAACCTCTGGGCCGTCGGCGCCCTGTTCCTCGCCCCTCCCCTCGTCGCGGGTGTGGCGGCCGCGGCCGCGCTCGGCGCACTGGTTCGCCGGCGTCGGATCCGCCCGCCTACCACGACGGTCTGACCGAGGCACCGGAAATTCACGAGCCACGGTCCCTCGCATCGCCGAGACTGTGCGCATGAGCGCTGGGCATGTGGCCGACACCGTGACGAACATCCGCGGCACGCACGTACTCGCCTGCGCTCCCGGCGGACCCAAGCTCCGCACCAGCGGCGACGCCGTCGAGGTGATCGGCGAGGCGCTGTACCAGCGGGCCGACCTCGTCGTCGTCCCGGTCGAACGGCTCGACCCCGGGTTCTTCATGCTCTCCACCGGCATCGCGGGCGAGATCGTCCAGAAGTTCGTCAACTACCGGCTGCGCCTCGCGGTGCTCGGAGACCTGTCCGGGTACCTGGCCGGGAGCGCGTCGCTGCGTGCGTTCGTGGTGGAGTGCAACCGCGGGCGTCACCTGTGGTTCGTGGCCGACGACGCCGAGCTGGGCGATCGGCTCACCAGGAAGAGCCCTGCCAAGGCGGAGTGAACGGCGAAAGGCTCCCCGCTGACACAGCTCCCGCGGCGATGACGGAATCGCCCGCGCCGATCACAGCCGACATTCCACCCGGGTTTCGAGAGTTGCGATGGTCACACCGGCCATAGCCGGCCCAGATCCGGCGGCTCGCGCCGGACCGGACCGGAGCGGTGTGGCGCCGGGCCCATATGAAGGCTCGGGGCAAGGCAAAGCGAGAGCGGCAGAGAAATCCCCGGCCGAATCCCCGATGCTCCCGCCGTTCGACCTCCATCGCCCCATGACCGCTGATCCTGAGCGCGATCCGAGCCTCTACCCGTCCGATGAACCGCAGGGACGGGCGATACGAAAAAGATCCGGACCGTCGCGATGGCCACCCTCTCAGCGATTCTCGATTCAATTCTTGGACAAGCCAGAAGTGTCACCATAAGACATCCCCTGAAACTCGGCAGTCACATGAGTTTAACTCGACTTCCGTTGCCGCGTATCAAAGGATCGGATCCGGCGGGCCGTCCGCCGGATCTGGTTCTCGTTTTCTGGCTGGGGGATTCGTGTCCGTTAGGTGGAGAATGCTCGACCATGCGCCCCGCAGCGCTCTCCGCCGACCGTGGCCGGTGGCGCTCGCGCTCGTCTCGGCGCTGGCGCTGGCCGCGTGCGGTTCAGGCGGGACGCCGGCCGCCACCTCGTCGAACGGCACCACCACCGTGAACCTGTCCGAAGCGGTGCACAACCTCGGGTACATCGACCTCTACGTCGCCCAGCACGAGGGCTACTTCACGCAGCAGGGCATCACCCTGAACCTCTCGGCGGCGGGCGGCGACTCACAGGCGTTCGCGGCGGTGCTGGGTGGCTCGGCGCAGTTCGCGCTCGGCGACGCGACGCTCGCGGAGATCTCCCGTGAGAAGGGAGGAGACGGGCTCGTACTCGCCGAACTGGTGTCGCGTGCCCAGTACTTCGCGGTCTCGAAGAAGATCAGCACACCGTTCACGGATCCCAAACAGTTCGCAGGGCTGACCTTCGTGACGTCACCGCCGCCGAACACCAACCACAGCGTGCTCACCAACAGCATCGTGCAGGCGGGGCTGGACCCCACCAAGGACGTGCACATCACCACGGTGTCGCCCGGCACCGAGATCGGACCGGTGCTGGCCGGCCAGGCGGACGTGGCGGTCGCCTACGAGCCCAACGTCGACATGGCCGTCGTGCAGGACGGCGCCCACGTCCTCTACAGCTGGGCCGACGCGATCGGCGAGTTCACCAACACGGGCCTGCAGGCCAGGGAGAGCTACGTGCGGGCCCACCCCGACGTCGCCCAGAAGATCGTCACCGCGCTGGAGATGGGCGCGCAGCACGTCTACCAGGACCCGGACGACGCCAAGGCGGTTGCGCGCACGGAGTTCCCGAACCTGCCGCCCCAGGTGGTGGACGCGGCCATCCAGCGGCAGATCGACAACCACATCCCGGCCGAGAGCACCGTGGTCTCCCAGCAGGGCTGGTCCACGCTGATGAACCTGGGCCGCCAGCTCGGCAACTGCAGCTGCAACGTGCCGTTCGACCAGATCATCGACAACACCTTCGCCCAGCACGCCAGTGCCACCGTGCAGGGGCAGTGAGCGCCACCATGACCACCACCGTGGCGCTGAACGACGTGACCGTCCGGTTCGGTGACTACACCGCGGTCGAGGGCGTCTCCTTCGAGGTGCCCGCGGGCACGTTCGTATCGATCGTCGGGCCGAGCGGGTGCGGAAAATCCACGCTCCTCAACCTGGTCGCGGGCCTGGGCGAGCCCGCGAGCGGCTCCGTCCACAACGCAGTGCTCGCCGAGGGCCGGCGCATCGGATACATGTTCCAACGCGACCTGCTGCTGGACTGGCGCACGGTCACCCAGAACGTGGCACTCGGCCTGGAGGCGCAGGGCGCACCACGGCGTGAGGCCCGCGCGAGGGCAGGCGAGCTGCTGCCGACCTACGGCCTCGCGGGCTTCGAAGCCTTCTACCCGTGTCAGCTCTCCGGCGGGATGCGGCAGCGCGCGGCGTTCGCCCGGACGATGAGCATCGAGCCCGCCCTGCTTCTGCTCGACGAGCCGTTCTCGGCGCTGGACTACCAGACGAAGCTGAAGCTCGAGGCCGAGCTCCTCCTCGGGTTCCGGCGGTCCGGAGGCACGGCGGTCCTCGTCACCCACGACATCGACGAAGCCGTCGCGGTGTCGGACGTCGTGCTCGTCATGTCCGGGCGTCCCGGCCGGGTCGCCGCGGTCCACGAGGTCCCGTTCGCGGCCACGGGTCTCGCACCGGTCGAGGTGCGGGAGATCGACGGGTTCGGCCACCACGTGCGTGCGATCTGGCAGGAGATCGAGTCGTGATGTGCGAACTTACGCGCGAACCGATGTCACAGCGCCTGCGTGACGCGCCGGCCGAGCCCAGCGAGAGCCTGCGATGACCGCTGATCAGGAACTGTCCCGGGCGGCGGCACCCGAGCTCCCGGCGGCGCCGCGGCCGGCGGCCAGGCAGGATGCGGCCGGGCGGCGGCATCGATCGCTCTGGGTGGCGATCGTGCTCGACGTCGTGTTGCTGACGATCGGGTTGGTGTCCTGGCAGTTCGCGGTCGATGCCGGCTCGGTCAGCTCATTGCTGTACGGGAGCCCCGAGCTCATCTGGCAGACCGTCGTGCGCGGCCTCGGGTCGGGGGCGATGCTCCACGACGCCGCCACCACCGCGGTAGAGGCGTTGTGCGGGTTCGTGATCGGCAACGTGATCGGAGCGGCCGTGGGCGTGGGGCTGTGGTGCTCGCGGCTGGTGGAGCAGATGCTGCGGCCCGCCATCGCCCTGCTCGGGGCCACCCCGATCGCTGCGCTGGCGCCGATCGTCATCGTCTGGGCCGGCACCGGCGTGTCGTCGAAGGTGGTGATGTCGGCCGCGTCGGTCGTGGTGACGGCGCTCGTACTCGCCTTCGACGGGGCACGCGGCACCGACCCGCTGCAGATCAGGATGCTGCGGTCGATGCGGGCGCCCACCCGGCGGGTGTTCCGGCTACTGGTTCTGCCCTCGTCGCTCACGAACATCTGTGGCGGCCTGCGGCTGACGGCCGGACTCGCGTTGATCGGGGCGATCATCGGGGAGTTCATCTCCTCCGACTCCGGGCTGGGCCACGCGATCCTCATCGCCGGGAGCCTCTATGACGTGCCCACCGTGCTGGCGAACCTGATCGTCGTGGGGCTTCTCTCACTGGTGCTCCTGGCCGCGGTCGGGAGACTCGAGCGCGTGATCCTGCGCTGGCGCTTCCTCGCGATGGCAGGACGGTGAGGAGAGAGATGACGGTGAGCGATCAGCTCGAGCGGGTGCGCGACCTGGACCGGACGCTGCGCGCCTTCACGTGTGTCGGCACGTCCGCGGGCCCGTCGGACGAGCGGCCGGACGCCATCGTGCTGGGCGTCAAGGACCTGTTCGACGTGGCGGGCCTCCCGACCGGGCTCGGGACGACCGCCGTGCCCGCCCGGCAGGCCACGAGCACCGCCGCAGCGGTCACGGCACTGCAGAACTGGCGTGCTGTGGTGGTCGGCAAGACCGTGACCAGCGAGTTCGCGTACTTCGGCGCGAACGCCACGCGCAACCCGTGGAACACCGATTTCAGCCCGGGCGGTTCCTCCAGCGGGTCGGCCGCAGCGGTCGGAGCAGGACTCGTGCCCCTGGCGATCGGTACGCAGACCAACGGTTCGGTCGTCCGCCCCGCCGCGTACTGCGGCGTGGTCGGGTTCAAGCCCACCTACGGCGCGATCCCCACCGACGGGCTGTGGCTCTACGCCCCCAGTATCGACACGGTGGGGGTCTTCGCCCGCACGGTCGGGCTGGCGGGCACCGCAGCGGACGTCATGTCCGGGGGCGACCTGGGGTTCGCGACGGCCACGGCCCCGGAACCGTCGGAGCTGCGGATCGGCGTGGTCCACACGCAGGACTGGTCCGCGACCAGTACCGAGATGCGCGCGGTGCTGGAGGGGACGGCTCGGCAGCTGGCGGACGCCGGCGCTCGCGTCACCGAGTCGACCACCCCGCTCTGCGGCGACGAAGGGTTGTCGCTGCACCGCACGATCTCGGAGTTCGAGGGCGCGGCCGCAATCGGGCAACTCGGGATCGAACGAGTCGACCTCGTCGGCGAGAAGGTCCGCGAGATGCTCGACCATGCCGCCACGATCAGTGCCGACGCGTATCAGCAGGCGCAGGAGCGGCGCGCCGAGCTCGTCACCGAGATGGACGAGGCACTGTCCACCGTGGACTTCCTGCTCACCGTTCCTGCTTCCGGCACCGCCCCGTCCGCGGGCGACAACGGCGACCCGCGCTACTGCACCAGGTGGAGCCTCGCCGGCACGCCGGCGATCTGCCTGCCCGCGGCGCTGGGAGAGCACGGTCTGCCGCTGGGGGTTCAGCTCGTCGGCCGACGGGGCTCCGATGCCCGTCTGCTGAATTGCGCGCAGTCGGTGGAGGAGCTGCTGGCCTTCGCGCCGAACTACAAGCGCCTCGACCGCTAGTCGGCTCACGTCACGAACAGCACGGAGGACCATGGACGTCATCGAGTTCACACCGACCCCCGAGCAGTACGGCTGGAGCTTCGGCGGAACGGCCCCGATCCGGCGGGTCCGGCCCGGGTCGGTGCTGCAGCTGTGGTCCGATGACGCCTTCGCCGGCCGGCTGCGCGACACGAAGGACCGGGCGAGCGCGCTCCTGGACACCCGCTACACCAACCCGCAGACCGGCCCGTTCTTCGTCGAGGGCGCTGAGCCCGGCGACACCCTCGCGCTGCACTTCGTGTCGATCGAACCCGCCAGGGACTGGGGCGTGTCGACCACCCTCCCCCTGTTCGGAGGCCTGACCGGCACCACTCGCACCGCCACGCTGCAGGATCCGCTCCCTGAGCTGACGTGGGTGTACGAGATCGACTCCACCGCCCGCACCGTCACCTTCAACGCCAACGAGTCCGACCACCGGATCCCGCTCCCGCTGGAACCGATGCTGGGCACCGTCGGCGTGGCGCCGGAACGGGGCGAGGTGCGCTCCACGGCCGTGCCTGACACCTTCGGCGGCAACATGGACACCCCCGAGATGCGGGCCGGAGCCACCTGCTATCTCGGCGTGAACGTCGAGGGGGCGCTGTTCTCGATCGGCGACGGGCACGCCCGGCAGGGTGAGGGCGAGAGCTGCGGGGTCGCCGTGGAGACGGCGATGAACGTCACTATGATCGTCGACCTGATGAAGGGCGGAGCCCCGGCCTGGCCACGCATCGAGGACGACCGTCACCTCATGACGGTCGGCTCGGGACGGCCGCTGGACGACGCCTGGCGCGCCGCCCAGGTCGACATGATCGGCTGGTTGGGCGGCCTGCTCGGGATGAGCAAGATGGACGCCTACCAGCTGCTGACGCAGATCAGCGAGTCGCCGATCGCGAACATGGTCGACCCGAACTTCTCGGCCGTGGTCAAGGTCGCCAAGGATCTGCTGCCCTCGATGCGGGCCTACGGCGGGATGCACCAGCGCCTGCGGGAGCTCGCCGCCGGGCTCTGACCAGCGCCGTCAGTCGGGCAGCGTCCCGATCACCACGGTGGCGCTCAGCTCGTCCGAGGAGGCCACCCGCGCTCGGAGCCCGTGCCGGACGAACGCGTCGGCGGTGTGCGGCGCCTGCTGCTCGCTCGTCTCGATCAGCAGGTGGCCGCCCGGCGCCAGCCACCGCGGAGCCACGGCGACCACCCGGCGCTGCACGTCGAGGCCGTCCGGCCCGCCGTCGAGCGCCACCCTCGGCTCGTGGAGACGGGCCTCCGGCGGCATCAAGCCGATCGCGTCGGTGGGCACGTAGGGCGCGTTGGCCACCAGGACGTCGACGCGCCCGCGCAGCACCACGGGCAGCGGCTCGTCGAGATCGCCCTCGTAGACCAGACCGCCGACGGGGCCGAGGTTGCGGCGCGCGCACCGCACGGCCGCCGGGTCGACGTCGGCAGCGTGCACCTCGACGGGGATCGGTGCCGCAGCTATCGCGGCGCCCACCGCACCGGTGCCGCAGCACAGGTCGACGACCACGGCCCCGGGCCTCAGGAGAGCGACCGCCTCGTGGACGAGGAACTCCGTGCGGCGGCGGGGGACGAAGACCCCGGGATCCACGGCCACCCGCAGACCGCAGAACTCCGCCCAGCCGAGCACCTGCTCGAGCGGCAGGCCCGCGATACGCCGGTCCAGCATGACTGCGAGGTCGGACGGGGTGCGGGCCGCGGCGAGGAGCAAGCGCGCCTCGTCCTCGGCGAACACACACCCGGCAGCGCGGAGCCGGGTGACGATGTCGGACGCAGGTTCGGGGAGAGAAGGGGGTGAGATCGACATGGGAGCCTTTCGCGATACCCGCGGCGCCCCCCTCGGCGACCTCGGACAGGTCAGCCGCAGGGGCGCGAGGCGGGGAGTGCCCAGCCTGGACGAGCGGTGATGGGTCCCACCTCCTTCGGCGGTCATGTCGTGCTTGCTGCGTCAGCCTAAACAGCGGCCCATACCCCGACCAATCGGGTTCGAACCACGGCGTCGCCCACCTAGTGTCGGCACGGTGACCATGCCCTCATCCGGCACACCGGCCGATTCGGCTTCGAGCCACCGGGCCATCGAAAACCTCATCGCCACCTACGCAGAACTCGTCGACGACGGCGACTTCGCGGGTGTCGGCGACCTGTTCGCCGATGCCACCTTCATCGGGCGGAACGTGCCGGTCACCGGCCGGGACGCCATCGAGGCGATGCTCAGAGATTCGGTGATCCTCTACGAGGACAGCACTCCTCGCACCAAGCATCTCGTCACGAACATCATCGTGGAGGTCGACGAGGAGGCGGGCACGGCAGGCGCCCGGTCGTACGTCACCGCGCTGCAGGCGCTGCCCGACCTGCCCATGCAAGCCATCGTCAGCGGCCGCTACCACGACCGCTTCGAGCGTCGCGACGGGAGATGGCGCTTCGTGGAGCGGCGCGTGCACATTGACCTGGTCGGAGACGTGAGCTGCCACCTTCGCCGTACCGCGGCAGAGGCGATCACGCAGCGGTAGGACTCGGCGCGCGGCAGCCGTCAGGCCAGAGCGTTCGCCATCTCCTCGCGCAGGATCGCCGCCATCTCGGCCGGCCGGGACAAGAACGGTGAATGGCCGGCGTCGAGCCGCCATGCGCGATGGGCACGCCCGGCCATGAACTCCTGAGAGCCGACGGGAATGGCCGCGTCCCGCTCGCCGATGACGTAGCTGCTCGGGATCGTGTGCCAGGCGGCCTGCGTGATCGGTTGCACCAACGACGCATACGACTGGAGGAGCAGGGCGCCGTTCGCCCGCTCCGCGCTCTCGGCGTCGACGTCGTTGTAGAAGATCTCCTTGCCACGCACCACGTCGACATAGCCTTCCGTGTCGTGCACCCGCCACCATTCCTGCGGAACTCCGTTGCACGCACCGAGGATCGATTGCCCGATCTCCAACTGGAACGCGTTGATATAGATCAGTCGCCTGACGGCGTCGACGCCGGCCAGCGCCTCCGTGATGACGGCGCCGCCATAGGAAGCGCCTGCCACTATCACCGGACCATCGACGCGCTCCACCGCTGATCGCACGGTTCGGGCATCGGCGTACAGATCGCCGAGTTGCGACACGACGTTTCCACTCGACGACAGCCGGACATTGTGGACATCGATATCCGGCAACTCGCCGATCAGCGTCGTCCAGATGTCCGGGCCGTGCCATGCGCCGTGGACGAGAACGAGCGCAGGACTGTTCGAACGCGTCATCGTCTTCCTCACCGATAGCAGCACGACCGATCGGTCGCTCTAGGTAGAAAGTACGACCGGTCGTGTTATGGTGTCAACGTGCAGGCCTTTGATCCAATTCCGGCTGCGGGGCCGGTGCGGCGCACGCGATCGGACGGCGAACGCAGCCGCCAGGCGATCCTGGGGGCCGCGATGGGGCTGGCCACGATCGAGGGCCTCGACGGCCTGTCGATCGGCGGACTGGCAGCGCACATCGGGATGAGCAAGAGCGGCCTGTACGCACATTTCTCGTCCAAGGAAGAACTGCAGCTGGCCATCATCGCTGCAGCCGAAGAGGTTTTCGCCACCCACGTCGTACTGCCGGCCCGGAAACACCCGGACGCACTGGGCCAGTTGACCGCCCTGTGCGAGCAGTTCCTGTCCTATGTCGGCCAGAAAATCTTTCCTGGAGGCTGTTTCTTCGCCTCCGCCGGCGCCGAGTTCGACACGCATCCCGGCCCGGTCAGAGATGCGCTCGTGCGCTCCCAGTCCGCGTGGAACGACACCGTGACCGAGTTCGTCGAGCGAGCGCAGGAAGACGGCTCGATCAGCCGCGACGAAGACGCTCCTCAACTGGCGTTCGAGCTGAACGCGCTCCTGCACCTGGCGAACGACCTTTTCGTACTGCACCAGAACGATGTGGGCATCGACAGAGCCCGCCGGGCAATCGCGCGCAGGCTTCGAGTGGCGGGTTCGTGACTACCCGAAAGCGGCGTGCGAGGCCTTGAAGAAGTCGGTCGGGTCGTACTCCGCCTTCACCGCGCGCAATCTGGCCAGGCTGGACCCGTAGTAGGAGCTCGCGGAGCGGCCGGCCTCGATGTAGTTGACGTAGCCGCCGGCCGAGGCACCGGCCACGGCGCGATGCCCGGAGGTCAGGAAGTTCTGCGCCGCCCGGAGGGCCGCGGCAGACGGGTGCGCCGCCAGGCCGGAGTACCACTGGATCACGCCGAGCGCGGAGCGCCACGGCCAAGCGGCACCCCCTTGCGGCTGTTTCGCCGCCTGACCGCCCAGCGGGTCCAGGATCGCGGACGCGGGCACCTTCGCCCGCGCGGCAGCCTTCACCGCGGCGAGCAGCCGGGTGACCGTCGCCGCGTCCATGGGACCCCGCAGGACGTCGGAGCCGGCGAGGAATCCGGTTCGCGCGCTGGTGGTCCCGCCGCCCAGGTACGTGACCGCCTGCATGTGGGTCTTGACGGTGATCGAGCGGCTGGTCGCCTTCGACCCGACAAACGACTCCAGTTGCCCGGCCGCGGCCGCAGCCGAACCCGTGGTGGAGACACCGACAGCATGGATCGACAACGTTCCGCTGCTCTGGGCGTCGATGTGGAAGTTCGCCCAGGCCGTCGCCGGAGCCTCGTGGGCGAACCGCTGCCAGCCCCGCAGCGCCGCTGCCGCGGCCTCCTCCGGCCAGGTCAACGTGAAGAATCCGAGCTTGCTCGCGGGGATCGTGGCCAGCCGGAACGACGTGACGATGCCGAGGTTGCCGCCGCCTCCCCCGCGCAACGCCCAGTAGAGATCCGCGTCCTGCGTGGGGTCTGCGGTGTGGACGACCCCATCGGCGGTGACCACCTCCATCGACAGGATCCGATCGCTCGTCAGACCGTAGGTGCGGGTGTGCACTCCCATCCCGCCGCCGAGGGCCAGCCCGGCGACGCCGACGGTGGGACACGTCCCGGTCGGGAGGGATCTGCCGTGCTTGTCCAGCTGCGCGTGGACGTCGTACAGCTTCGCCCCGGCGCCGACGGTCACCACGTCGTCGGAGTAGCCGACGCTGCTCATCGGTCCGACGTCGACGACCAGCCCGTCCGCCACTGTGGAGGCGCCGACGTAGGAGTGCCCACCGCCCTTGGGGACGCAGACCAGTCCGTTCTGCCGGGCGAACAGGATCGACTCGCGCACATCGTCGATGGTTGCGGCCCGGACGACGGCGGCCGGCTGGATCGAGTCGAACTTCGGGTTGAACAGCTGGTGGGCGGCGGGATATCCGCTCTCACCGCGCAGGAAGAGCGTGCCGTCGAGACCGCTCCGCAACCCGTTCCAGTCGGGCGCGGCCGCGGCGGAGAGGGTCGGACGGGCCGAAGCGGGACTCGGTCCGGCTGCGACAGGGCTGGGCGGTACGGCCGTCGCGGATTCGTTGTCGACGCAGCTCGCGAGGGCGGCGAGAGCCAGCACCCCACCGGCTTTGAGAGCGGTGCGACGGTCGATTCTCGTCACGATCGACGGGCTCCTCCCGCATGGCTGCCCTTGGTCGCCGACGTAGCGGACGACCTACTGAGTGGCGATCCTGCTCCTGCGTGCCTGAAAGGATCAGTTGATGTTCGCCACACCGCCCCGAGCGGAACTGAGTGACGAGTTGGTGGTCGATGGCAGCACGCCGTCCACACCGGTGCTGTCCCCGAACGGCCGATGGGTCGCGTTCATTGTCACCCCTGTCGGGCAGGCGGACGAGCTGCCGGTCAGCTCATTGTGGATCGCACCGGCCGATGGGAGCGAGCCCGCGCGGCAGCTCGCCGGGGGCGCCGTGCAGGTCTCCTCGCCGCGATGGGCACCGGATTCACAGTGGATCTTCTTCCTGTCGGACCGGTCGGAACGCGGCACGGCACAACTGCAGCGAATCCGGCCTGCCGGTGGTGATGCCGAAGCCCTCACGGCCTGGAAGAGCGGAATCCACGATCACCGCCCGCTGGCCGAGCCCGACGTGATCGCCGTCATCGCACGCGACGAACCGACCGATGAGGACGAGCGGCGGGCCGAGCAACGCGACGACGCCGAGGTATGGGGTGAACGCGTGCGCTTCTCCCGGCTGCGGTTGCTCGACCTGCGGACCCGTGAGATCAGAACTCCGGAGGCGCTCGGCGACCGGCACGTCGTCGAGGTGGTGCAACGACCCGATGGTGGGCCGCTGGCCGTGCTCACCTGGTCCACGCCTGATCTGGACCCTGGCCTGCTGGAGACTGGACTCCACCTGCTCGCTGTCGACGGTGGGGCGGCCCGGGACCTCGGACCTGCGCAGGTGGAGGCATCGTCTCTTGTCTGGTGGCGCGCCGATGCAGGCTGGCACCTGGCGTACCTGGCGAAGACCCCACCCGGTCTGGTCGGTGGTGCCGCGGTGTTCGACGTCGCCGTGCCCACCAGCGGGAAGGCAAGCGAGCACCGCAACCTGACCGGCGGAATGAGCATCTGCCCGTCGCAGCTCGTCCAGATCGACTCCGGAGCGCCGCTCGCCCTGTTCGCCGACGGACTGGACACCGCGATTCACCGGCTCGACCCGGCCGATCCGCAGTTCGTGGAGATATCCCGCGTCCAGGGTTTCGCGAGGTTCCTGACCGCCAGTGGGCGCGGCGATGTCGTCGCCGCCGTGGTGAGCACGGCGTACGAGCCCCGGGACGTGCATGCCGGGTCGTCGCTGGGACCGCTGGTGCGGATCAGCGATACGAGACCCGAACTTCGGGATGTCCGGTGGGGCGTTCAGGAGCGGCTGTCCTACGCGGCATTCGACGGACTGGTGCTCGACGGCCTCCTGATCCTCCCCTCGGGAAAGTCTCGGCAGGACGGCCCATTTCCCCTCGTCACGCTGATCCACGGCGGCCCTTACGACCGGCACGCGGACCAGCTCCAGCTCGCCTGGGATCCCTCAGGGCAGTGGCTGGCGACGGCGGGGTACGCGGTGTTCCTGCCGAACCCGCGCGGCGGCCACGGACATGGTCATCAGTTCGCCGCATGCGTTGCGGGCGCGGTCGGCGTCGACGAGTGGACCGACGTTCTCACGGGGATCGACATGTTGGTCGCCGACGGCGTCGCCGACCCGGACCGGCTGGGCATCGGGGGCTGGAGCCACGGCGGTTTCATGGCCGCGTGGGCGGTCGGGCAGACCGATCGGTTCAAGGCCGCGTTCATGGGAGCGGGTATCAGCGACTGGGGAATGCTCGCCGCGACCGGCGAGTGGGGGCGGTTCGAGGCCGCGCTCGGCGGCAGCACCGGCTGGGAGGGAACCGGCCCCCACCATCACGACCGGCTGAGCCCGATCTCGTTCGCCTCGAAGATCCGCACACCGGTCTTGATCATGCATGGCAAGAACGACACGAATGTCCCGATCGCACAGGCGGAGTTCTTCCACCGCGCGCTTCGCCGGTTCGGCGTCGAGCACGAGTACGTCGTCTACCCGAGGGAGAACCACTCGATCCGTGAGCGCAACCACCAGCTCGACATACTCCGGCGTTCGCGCGAGTGGTTTGACCGATGGCTGACGAGAGGTCCGGACGTGCCGTCGAGTTGAGCTGACGGCGGACGAATCCGCAGGTGACCGGGTTCACCGAGCGGTCCGAATCCGATCGGCCCGGTGGCACGGTGGATCTCGTTCGGGGGTTCGGCCGGGGGAGGTCGGGTGGCGTTCGACTACATCATCGTGGGCGGCGGTACGGCAGGGTGCGTGCTCGCGTCGCGGTTGTCCGAGGACCGCGCCGCGCGGGTGCTCCTACTCGAGGCAGGTGCTCGTACCGGGCCACCGGCGATGGCTGATCCGGCGATGTGGTCGACGCTGAAGGGCACGGAGGTCGACTGGGCGTACGAGACCGTGCCGCAGCCGCGCCTCGGTGGTGTCGTGCTGCCGTGGCCGCGGGGCAAGGTGCTCGGTGGCTCCAGCGCGATCAACGCGTCGATGCACACGCGGGGCCACCGCGACAGCTACGACGCCTGGGCGACGGCCGGTGCCACCGGCTGGGACTACGCGTCGATGCTGCCGTTCCTCAAGCGGGCCGAGCACGCCGTCGAGGTCGGCGATCCCCGTGACCGCGGAGTGGACGGGCCGATGACGGTTGCCCTGGGCGAGGCCGAGGAGCCGTTGTGGGATGCGATGTTCGAGGCTGCGGTGGAGGCGGGACATCCCGTCTCCGAGGACCTCAACTCCGGTTCGGGCGCTGGAGTCGGCTGGAGCGAGTACACCGTGGTGAACGGCATGCGGCAGAGCGCCGCCGATGCCTACCTGACCCCGGCGCTGGACCGATCGAACCTGGACGTGGTCACGGGCGCGGACGTGCGGCGGCTGGTGTTGCACGGCGACCGGTGCCAGGGCGTCGAGTACATAGTGGACGGTGAGTCGCGTTCGGCCACGGCGGAGCGCGAGGTCGTCCTCGCGGCGGGCACGATCGCATCGCCACAGCTCCTGCTGCTCTCCGGGATCGGGCCCGCGGCGCAACTGCGCGACGCCGGGATCACGGTCGTCGCGGACCGGCCGGGGGTGGGAGAGAACCTGCACGAGCATCCGCAGTGCGGGGTGGCCTACCGCGCGCCGGGGCCCCTCCACGCGGCGCAGTTCGCGCGCCGTCCGCAGGTGCGGTTCCGCAGCGATCCTGCGGGACCCGTGGACCTGCAGATGATCTTCATGAGCTTCCCGGCAGGATCCCGGGGGATGCCGGGACAGGGCGATGGGTTCACGGTGGTGAGCGCGCTGATGACCCCGGTCAGCCGTGGTTCGCTCCGGTTGAACCCCGCGAACCCCGAGGGATCGCCGCTGATCGACCCGAACTACCTCGCCGACGAGCGGGACGTCGAACGCATGGTGGTCGGGCTGCAGCGGGCCCGGGAGGTGGGAGAGGCGAAGGCGCTCTCGGCGTGGCGTGACCACGAGCTGATGCCCGGCACTGCGGCGCAGGACGACGCGGCGCTGCGCGATGCGGTGCGCCAGAACACAGGCACCCTCTTCCACGCGGTCGGGACCTGCCGCATCGGCAACGACAGCGGGGCGGTCGTTGGCCCGGAGCTGCGGGTGCACGGCGTCGAGGGCCTGCGAATCGCCGACGCGTCGGTGATGCCGTCGATCGTCTCGACCAACACCTGCGCCACCGTGCTCGCCATCGCCGAACGAGCCGCCGCGCTGATCACAGGGAAGTGCTGATCCTCCGTCGGCTGGTCGACCGTGCACACCTGATGGCCTCCGTGCACACGTCATGACGTGTGCACGGAGGCTCGGAGGTGTGCGCGGTCGTCAGGAGGGGCAGGTCTCCCCCGCTGCCGACGGGTCCTGGTCGAAGAGCCCGGCGACCAGCGGTTCGGCGCCCCCGGGAGCGTGGGCAACCAGTTCGATGTGCGCGCCGGCGAATGTGAGCCGGAAGGAGAAGAACGGGCAGCATTGCTGCTCAGCCACGATGAGCTGCGCGAGTGCCGCGGCTCGCTCCGCCGGCAAACGCGCCGCGCGCCCTCCGTCGGGCAGCCGCTCGACCTCAGCGCCGTCGAGCAGCCGACGCCATTCCTCGATCCGATCGCCGTACGCACTCCCGTCCAGGGAGCAGGCAATCGGAGGGCGCTCGTGCTGCTCGGCCGTGGCCGGAATGGCGACCATCGCTCGGCGGCGCAGTAGAGGGACGTCGGTCGGGAGCGAACACGCCGGATCGCACGGTCCGTCGTTGGCCGGAAGCTCGCGCAGGTGCGTCAACGCGGCGGCGAGTCGACCACGGAAGGCGCGCAGGTCGTCGATCCTCTCGCCGGCCGCGGCCGACTGCGCAGTGATCAACAGCTGCAGCTCGTCACGGACGCTGCGGCATCTGCCTCCGTCCCACACGGTCAGCAGCTCGCGGATCTGGTCGAGCGGCAGGCCCAGGTGCTTGGCGGCGGTGATGAACTGCACCCGTTCCCGGTCGGAGTCGGTGTACTGCCGGTAGCCGGAAGCAGTCCGTGCTGCGGGCAGCAGTCCTTCCTTCTCGTAGAACCTCAGCGTCGTCGCCGGGACACCAGCGCATTCGGCGAGCTGGGATATCCGGTAAGTGCCCACCTGTCGACGGTAAGCCTTCCACTCGACTCGAAGGTCAAGCTCCATTCACTAGGCGCTGAAGCCGAGTGCCCTCATGTAGATCGCGAACGGCGGCTTGGCCGGGATCACGCGCCCGGCCTCGAAATCGAGGATGTCGTTTGCTGCGACGTCGGTGCGTCGCGCCAGCTCCGCAGCGCTGACGCCCTGCGTTTCCCGCGCTTCACGGAGGACCAGCCCCAGGTCTTCGGCGTCCTGCTCAGGCGTCGGGCCAGGCGCGCCCGCGACTGCACGTGATCCGTCCAGCGATGACATCTGTTCTCCTCCGCGTACCGGCGACAGCGGGCCTCACTGTGCCGTGAATCCCGGAGCCCGTGCGCGAATGAAATAGATGCCGGCGACGGGAGGCGCGCGTCGCGCGGCCGGCAGCTTTCAGCGGCGCGGTCCAGTCATCGCGAAGGTCCGCGGCGACGACACGACGATCACATCTGCTGGGCGTCTCACCGAGAATCTGCTGCTTTCGGGCAAGGACCTCGGCACGGTCGACCTCGAACCAGCGAAGACGGTGCGGAACGTCGAGCCGGAACGGACGCGTGTCCAGCCCCGCTCCGAGCACCACCACTTGGTCGAGGCGCCCCGACGTCGCAGCCAGGACGGCGTCGTCGAAAAAACGGACTCGTACCGGGATGTAGGAGTTCTCCTGCCCGGTCGCATCCTCACTGCGGGCCATCATGGTGAACCCGAGGTCACCGGCGAGGTCCGCCGCGAAGGGGTCGACGAACAGCGCATCCTCGCGCCGGGACTCCCGCGCCCGCGCCGCGGCGATCCAGTGAGCACTCGCCGCAACCACGATCGCGACAGTACTGCTGTCGATGCCTCGTGGAGGCGGGCCTCCGGTTCGGTCAGGCAGGCTCAGCCGGTTCGGCGGATCAGAAGGACGTGGTCGACGACCTCAGCGGTTTGTCCCCCGGGTCCGGTGGCCATCCGGCGGGGCGCGTCCGCGCGCTCGACGGTCCACTGTCCGGGGTCGAGGTCGAGGGCCTCCGCGATCTCCAGCGGGGACGGGAAGTGGGTGTCCGGGTCCTGGTTCCACGACCAAGGTGCGATCGAGCCGTGGTCGACGACCAGCAGCCGCCCGTCCGGGGACAGCGCATGTGCGGCGGTCCGCAGGACGCGCGTGCGGGGCAGTTCGAACGAGGTGTGCAGGTAGTGCGCCGACACGAGGTCGAACCGGCCGGAGGGAAAGCTCTCCGCCAGGTCGTGCCGCTCCGCGGTGATTCGCTCGGCGAGCCCGAGCGAATGCGCACGATCGGCCAGCCGGTCGATCGCGACGGCAGAGATGTCGACTGCCGTTACCCGCCAACCCCGGCGAGCGAGCCACAGCGTGTCACCGCCGGGACCGCAGCCCAGGTCGAGCGCCTCGCCCGGGGGCAGGTCAGCGGCGATCTCCGCCAGCCGGGCGTTCACCCCGGGTTCGACGGTCGGCACGTTTCCCTGGTAGTGCTCGTCCCAGAAGCGGGTGGGTTCGTCAGTGGCGGACGTGGACACGGGTGCTCCTCCTGTTGCGCTGGTAGAAGCAGCTTTCCCGCAGCCGCCCGAACTGGCACGAAACTTTCCAGGTTCAGCAAATCGCGGGCAGACGGTCGGATCCCTCTGCGGGCTCTTCGCCGCCTGCGTCAGCGGCGTTGTGGCGGCACCGTCGGTGGACCGAGCGCGACCCAGTACCGCCGGGCAGGCCCCAACTCGGTGTTGCGTATGCCCTCCAGAACTCCACCGTGGCGCTCGATGACCCGTGCCGACGCGGTGTTGCCGTCGGCGCAGACGATCAGGACCCGGTCGAGCCCGATCGCCCGGGCCGTCGCCAGTATCTGTCCCAGCGCCCAGGTCGCCAGCCCACGCCCCCTGGCCGATGGACGGATGCCGTAGCCGACCTGCCCCACGTCGAGCCCGCCATCATCCAGCCGGTGCCGCAGCGCGATGGCGCCGAGGAGGTCGTCACCCTCGACGATCCACCGGTACGTCGAGTCCCGCCTCCCCTGCAGGCGCCGCACCCAGCTCTCGAACCCGTCCGGCGTCTCGACTGTGTCCGAAGCGAGCAAGCCGAATCCGTCTTCGTGGGTTCCGGGGCCCCAGTCGTCGCGAGCTGCCCGCCATGCGTTGTACAGATGCGTCGTCGGCTCGACCAGTTCCATCACGCGACGACCGTAGTGATCGTCGAACGTGACCCTGGATCTCATGCTTCGTCGCCGACCGGGACCGGTTGCCGCCACCGTCGTAGCGCAGGGTGCGTCCCAGCGATCACTGCCACCGCCAGCACGCACGCCAGTCCGCCGCTGACCGCCGATGCCGAGGCCGACACCAAGCCGGCGACGAGCCCGGCCCGCGCATCCCCGAGTCCCGGCCCGCCTGCACCCACCGCGTACTCAACCGAGCTGATCCGGCCGCGGAAGCCATCGGGCGTCTCGAGCTGCACGAGAGTGCCCCGGGAGATCACCGACACGGTGTCGGCAGCGCCCGCGACGGCCAGGCACGTCAGCGTGGCGGCGAGGGCGTCGACCAGGCCGAACCCGGCCAGCGCCAGCCCCCAGACTCCGACAGAGCCCAACATCACCGCACCAGGCCGCGCAGCGCTGGTGACCGCACCGGACAGCAGCCCGGACGCCGTCCCTCCGACCGCGAGTGCGCTGAGGAACAGCCCGAGCGTGTGTGGATCGCCGCCGAAACGCTCCTGGTTGATCACCGGGAACAGCGCGATCGGGATCGCAAGGACGGTGGCGGCCAGGTCGCTCGCCAGCACCCCGCGCAGCGCCGGGCGCCGCCACAGGAACGCGAGCCCCTCGCCGGCCGCACGCAGCCCTGCCCGCGCCGCGCCGCCCTCGGGGCGCATCGACGGCAGCCGGGCCACCCCGTAGAGCGAGAACAGGATTGCGATGGCGTCGATGGTGTAGGCCCAGCTCAGGCCCCACCGGGCAAGCACCACCCCGGCCACCGCCGGGCCGGCCAGCATCGCCACCTGGAACGCGACGTGGTCGAGAGCCACCCCCGCGGCGACCTGGGACGGCGGCAGCAGCCGGGGTAGGAACGCCCGCCGCGACGCCGTGCCGAGCGCGGTGCACGACGTCTGCACCGCGACCAGGACGAGGACCAGCGCCGCCGACCCGATCCCGGCCACCGCCTGCACTGCTAACAACCCCGCCGAAACGACCGCGCCGAGGCTGGTCAGCAGCACGATGCGGCGGCGATCGAACGTGTCGGCGATCGTCCCTCCGAGGAGGCCCAGCACGATCGTCGGGACCGCCGTCGCAACGCCGATCGCGCCGGTCCACAGCGGACTGCGGGTCAGCTCCCACACCTGGTAGAGCACCGCAACCACAGCCATCTGCCCGCTGAACCGGATGGCCGACGTCCCGATCCAGAGCCGCCGAAACGCCGGCGACGTCTGCAGCGGGCGGACGTCCAGAAGCCCCTTGCGCACTACGTCTCCCGCCCCTGCCATTCCAATGATCACCGGCGCGACCAGTGTGCAAGCGACCACCGACAGAAACGGTCCGGTCTTCGAAGCGACGCCCGGCGATGGCGGAGCCGGCTTGGTTCGATCATGGGCAGGTGTTCACGACGGTCGCTCATCCGCCCCTGCCTGATGACTACGTCCGCCTGCGCGCATCGGTGGGCTGGCCGAGCCCCGATCTCGAACGATGCGCGCAGGCGTTGGAGGCATCGGCTTTCGGCGTCACCGCCTATGACGAGGCAGGCCGCGCCGTCGGGATGGGGCGGGCTGTGGGCGACGGCCTGTACTACTTCCTGGTCGACGTCGTCGTTGAGCCGGCAGCGCAGGGGCGAGGACTCGGCGCGCGGATCATGGACGAGTTGAGCGGGTGGGCAAGTGCATCAGGCGCTGCGCACGTTGCGTTGGCGGCTGATGCCGACGTGGCGCCCTTCTACGGACGTTGGGGCTTCGTGCAGGGGCCGACCGCGTACCTACGTCTACGAGGCCACGACCGTTCGGCGTGAGAACCGGCAACCCCGGTCCCGCACGGGCGGAGCGAGCCATTTTGCGTGGTACGACGGAACGGAGATCGAAACTGGGGGATGCCGGTGATGGAGCTGACGGCCGATGAGGCGGCCGATCTCGTCGAGCAGTTCTGGTCGCTGGGCGGCGAGAGTGTCGATCTCGGGCGAGGTCGGCTGGTGAGGTCACCGGCCGCTCCGGGCCATCCGCTCGGGAACTTCCTCACCTCGCTCAGAGTCGGCTCCGACGATCAGCTCGTCTCGCTCCTGGCAGACGTCGAAGCGATCACGGGCGCACCATGCCGACGGGTCCTGATCTCGCCGCGGACTCCACCGACCGTCGAAGCACTACTCGTGCTCAACGACTGGTCGCTCGACACACAACTTCAGCTCGTGCTCCCGGCGTCGGTCACCGTCGGCCGAGCGGCCTTGATGTTGGAACCCACCCGAGACGACGAGGATTGGCGGGCCATCGAGGAACTGTTCAGGATCGACCACATCGAGGAAGACCGCCGAGCCCGGCGCGCGGAACGACCCGTCTCGGAGACCCACGCGGCGGTACTCCTCCGACGGAGTCTCGTACCGGCCACCTACTTCGTCGCGCATCGGGATTCCCGGCCGGTCGGGTGCATCGGAGTGTGGACTCGCTCTGATGGCGCAGCCATGATCGAGGACGTCTTCGTGCACCCCGAGGCGCGTGGCGAGGGCATCGCGACCGAGATGCTGCGCTTTGTGATCGGAACCGCTCGCGAACGGGGCTCAGGGCCGATCCTGATCGGTGCCGAGGTGGACGACACCCCGAAGCGCCTCTACGCACGATTCGGGTTCCGGCCCACCGCTGTCACGCGCAGCTACTCGACAATCCGGGCCGGGTAGCCCGCCCGAGCCGCCGCCGGAGGCCGGTCCGCACCATGCTTCTTGATTATCAAGAGACCCTTCGTGAGTTATCCACTGCGGACGGTGTCGACGACGAGCGCTGCTATACGGCGTCAGCCGCGAACCAACAGCTGAATTTGTATCCAGTGACTATCCGAGCGTAGCCCGCTCCGTCTCGGGGGACCATAATGCAGTACTCCTAGGCAGTTCGGTGATTTTGCTCCAAGCACTACCTGCACACCAGCACGGGCACGCCTTCAGGTGTCCACATCAAGCGAAGCAGGCAAGGGATATGAGATGACCAGCCAACCAGACGAGCTAGCCCGGCAATCTGCGCCCGACCAGAAGGATCTCGGCCACGTCGACGTCGCCCTGCGATCGTTCGGGCAGCCGAACTCCGTGGCCAGCCAGTTCGACTTCTGGAACGACAGCTACGAGGGACGGCGCCTGTTCTCCGAGCTGCTGGGCACTTTCTTCTTGGTCCTCGTCGCCGTCGGCGGCGGAATGGTCAACGCCCGTTTCGGTGGCGATGCGGTTCCGTTCGGTGCGCTCGTGGTGGCACCGGCGCTGATGGTGGCGGCCGTCATCCTGTTCATGGGCACGGTTTCCGGCGCGCACCTCAACCCAGCAGTGAGCGTTGCCTTCGCGCTGCGCGGCGACTTCCCGTGGAAGCGCGTGCCCGCGTACATCGTGGCCCAGTTCATCGGCGCCATACTCGCGACGATGCTGCTGTGGGCGCTGATCGGCAAGCAAGGCGACGCGGGCCTGACCCTGCCCGGTGCCGGAATTTCGACGACCACCGCAATGCTGTGGGAACTTGTCCTGACCACCGGCCTGGTGAGCGTGATCCTGGGCACCGCGTCGGGGGCCCAGCAGATCGGGCCGCTGGCCGCCATCGGCGTGGGCAGCTACATAGCGCTGGCCGGGCTGTGGGGAGCGCCGGTCAGCGGTGCGTCGATGAACCCTGCGCGCTCGATCGGTCCCGCCCTGGTGCTCGGCGACTGGACGTCGTGGTGGGCGTATGTGGCCGGGCCAGTGGCGGGCGCGGTAGTCGCCGTAGGTTTCGCCTACATCCTGCGGGGCCGCGGCGGCGGCCGAAGCGGGGTGGGGGCAGCGCAGGGCACGCTCGGCGTGAGCTGGCGCATCGGCCCCGAGCCGCGCCCCTGAGCCGATCGCAGGTAGGGGTTTCCGATGCCGTGCCGGGTCACCCCTCCTCCCATCAGAACGAGCGACGGAAAGAGGTGGCCATGGTCGTAACGAGTGCAGGTGACGTTCGAGCGTCCCGCAAGGGCCAGGCGCAGGCTCGGAACGCGAAGCAGTTGACTCGCGCGGATCGGGCGGCCCGGGGAAAGGATGCTCGGGCCTCGGCCCCGCTGGAGGCGCACGCGGAGTTCACTCCGGATGGATCACGGGATCCGGTTGGCCTCCTGCTGGAGCAGGCAAAAAGCCGGGTACCGGAGTTGGTACCGGTCCGCCACGGGCGGATGCTGGTGTCGCCGTTCGCGTACTTCCGTGGAGCGGCACTTCCGATGGCGGTCGATCTGGCGGGAACACCGACATCAGGGCTTCGAGTGCAGTTGTGCGGTGACGCGCACATGTCCAATTTCGGAGGATTCGCGTCGCCGGAGCGGCGGCTCGTCTTCGATGTCAATGACTTCGACGAGACGTTGCCCGGTCCGTTCGAGTGGGACGTCAAACGGCTGGCGGCAAGCCTGGCCGTGGCGGGCCGCGACAACGAGTTCAGCAGGAAGGACCGCCGCACGATTGTCCTCTCGGCGGTCGAGGCATACCGGACTGCGATGCGGGCGTTCGCTGAGCAGCCCTTCCTGGACGTGTGGTACGCGCACCTGGATGCAGAAGCCACCTTCGACGAGGTGAGGTCGAAGCTGAAGCGGAAACAGGTCAAGCGCACAGAGAAGACGCTGACCAAGGCACATACCCGCGACAGCATGCAGGCTCAGAGCAAACTCACGACCGTGGTCGACGGGCAGCGGCGGATCATCAGCATGCCTCCGCTGATCGAGCCGATCGAGGAGATCTTCGCCGATGTTCAGGTCGCCAAGATCTATGAGGTCGTACGCTCGGTGCTGGGCAAGTATCGGCGCACTCTGGAGTCCGACCGCAAGCACCTGCTCGAGTACTTCACGCTGGCGCAGGTGGCCCGCAAGGTGGTCGGAGTCGGCAGCGTCGGCACCCGCGCCTGGGTCTTGCTCATGGATGCCGAAGACGGCACCGAACCGTTGTTCTTGCAGGCCAAGGAGGCCCAGCCGTCGGTGCTGGCGGCCTACTGCGGGCGCAGCCAGTACAGCAACCAGGGCGAGCGGGTGGTCGCAGGGCAGCGACTGATGCAGGCCGAGAGCGACATTTTCCTCGGCTGGACCCATGTGGTCGACCCGGACGGGACAGATCGCGACTATTACGTTCGCCAGCTGAAGGACTGGAAAGTCTCCGTGCCGATCGAATCGATGATTCCATCTGGCATGAAGGTCTACGCCCATATGTGCGGGTGGACCCTTGCCCGCGCGCACGCCCGATCCGGCGACCGCTTCGCCCTGGCCGCCTACCTGGGCCGCTCCGCCAAGTTCGACAACGCGATCGCCGACTTCGCCGAAACCTACGCCGACCAGAATGAACGCGACTACGCCGCACTCCAAGCCGCCGTGAAGGACGGCAGGGCCGAGGCGACCACCACGATCTGAGCCTCCTGCTCAACTCCGCCGGCGCCGGGCCGGCGGCGCTGGCATCGCACCGCTGATGGCGGAGTCCGGGGTTCAGCCCGGGCCGTCGGGATGGGTGAGGTCGTACGCGTGGGAGAGCTTCTTGGGGACGACCATGCGCCAAGCGTCGACCACGAGCTCGCGAGCTTCGGCCGAGTCCAATGCTGCGAGGTCGGCGTGGACCCAGTTGAAGCGCATATCCGCCGCCGACGGCATGTGGAACTTGTGCGGCCCGCTCGCGACGAGCGCCTCCCGCTCCTCCTTGGGGAACGCGAAGCCCATCACGCTCTCGTCCAGGGAGAACGCCACGTAGACGATCTGCTTGACGCGGAACTTCAACCTGCCGCGTACATACACCTGGTACGAGCGCTCCAACTCGGTGCCCAGCTGCCGAACGTCCTCGATCACCGCCATGCTCAGAACCCATCCTTCGGGACGCGGGGCACGCCCCGTGTCCGCACGCCGTCCAGATCTCCCAGCTCGCTCTGCCTGGTCCAGGCCATCGGAATCCGCTCCTCGTGCATCGCGTACACAAGGATGACCGCGACGGCGGACCGGAGTCATCGGCCGCGGCGTTCGTCGGTTGGTCGATGCCCGGATTCGGCACGCATTCGGCACGGCCGATCCATCGACGCGCGCGCCGACATCACGCCCTGCTCTTGACCTCAACTCGGCTTCAGGGTCGATCGTGCTGGTAACAGGCCGACTGACGTGATGGAGAAGCAGATGCCAGTCCCGACGATGGGCGTGACCGAACTCGTGATCGAAGTGCGTGATCTTGCGGCGTCTGAGCAGTTCTACACCGGCGTACTCGGCTTGCCAGTCATAGGACGCTGGGAAGGAGAGGCGTTCCGAGGGCGGGAAGCCGTCTGGCTGCAGTCGGGAAGCCAGACCCGCATCGGTCTGTGGAAGCCCCAGATCGGCATCGCCGGCTCGCGGGGCGGCGCGCATGTTCACTTCGCGATGACCGTCGCGGAGGGCGACTACGACGCGGTTGTCGCCCAGATCCGTTCCCATGGAGTGCACGTTGACGAGGTCTACTTCGGCGACGATCCAACAGCGCCGGGACAGCGGTCGGCCTACGTCACGGATCCCAACGGGCACGTCGTCGAGTTCTGGACGCGTGACGTCGCGACGCAAACGGCGGCAGGCCCCCCGCGCGCCAAGGGCCCGGACGTACAAGGTGTCAATGGGTAACCCCCGGACCCACAAAGCTACAAAAGCTTCCGGAAGTAGGTCGCGCTCTCTTCGTAGCCGATGGCCAGGTAGAAGTCGGCTGCTCGACGTGTCGCGAGCGCAACCAGCCTCGCGCCTGCGTCGACGGCTCGGCGCTCGAACTCCTCCATGAGCAACGCTCCGACCCGCTGCCGCCGCTGCTCCGCGTGGACCGCTATCTCCTCGACCCACGCGACCCTGCCGTTGGCGTAGAAGGCAGGGTGAGTGAAGCCGAGGACGTAGCCGCTGACCTTGCCATCAGTCTCCGCGACGAGCAGCAGCGCGTTGTCGGCGGCCAGCAACTCGCCGAGGCTGCGCCGGAAGCTCTCTCGCTCGACGACGAAGGAGGTGGCCATCTCCGCGGCCAGCGAGTAGACCGTTGGCTCGTCCGTGAGCGTGGCCGCCCTGATGATGGTCCGTCGTGCCGTCACGGCGTGACGCTAACGCCTCAGGAGATCAACGGTCGCCCCCGAACCGAAGGGCCGGGCACGCCAGCACGCTTTGAGGCAACCAGGCCACGTCCGCGCATCACAAAAGACAATGCCGCCACGCCGTGGCCGGCCGATTTACAGAGCGCTGTCATATCGCCTCTGACCGGTGGTGGAACGATGCTGCACCTGCCCGCGTCCGTGCATAGTCCGCGCGGGTCGTTCTTGCCCCATCACGCCGGGTCCTGGTGGTGATTCCTCGCGGCGCAGGCTCATCCCTGCTGGGCCGAGGGGTGGGGGCAAGGTACTCAGTCCAACCTCGCGCTCCACCCCTCGGCCTAGCTGCCGTCTCGGCGTGCTGAGAGGAGGTCACCATCCCGTCCCACTCCCCTGGTCTCCGACGCGGCGACGGGTGCGGGCGGAGCCCGCGGTGCTCGTCGGTCCGCTGCGCCAGACTGCTGACTGTGGATCAGCGTGCCCGTTTCCTCGACCTCGTCCAGCGGAACCCGATCAATGCGGCGATCCTCGACCGCGGGCCGACCCTCGGTGTCCTGGACTGGTGGCTGACCGCCGGGGCGGTGTTCCAGACCGTGTGGAACGTCCTCGACGGCAGAGACCCCGGCGCCGGGATCGCCGACTACGACTTGTTCTACTACGACGCCTCGGACCTGTCCTACGAGGCCGAGGACGCGGTGATCCGGAAGGCCGCCGCCCTGTTCGCTGATCTCGGCGTGACGGTGGAGGTCCGCAACGAAGCGCGCGTGCACCTCTGGTACGAGTCGCGCTTCGGTGTCCCGGGAGTGCGGTTCACCAGCTCAGCGGATGCCATCGACCACTTCGCGTCGACCACCTGCTGCTTCGGCGTGTCTCGGACGCCCGGAGGTGAGCTGGTCGACTATGCGCCTCGCGGGTACGCGGACCTGTTCGCGATGCGGGTACGTCCGAATCCGCTGTTGGCACCGCGGGCGGTCTATGAGACGAAGGCTCGGCGGTGGCAGCAGGAGTGGCCGGGTCTGGTCGTGGAGCCCTGGCCCGACTCCGTGGAAGTGGCCGGGTAACCGCGCCGGTGAGCGCAGGTATCCACCGCGCTGTAGCAGAACCCCGGGCGAGTTCGCGGTGACCGCCGAGGTCCACCATGGCGACGATGAGGGGAGTTTGACCATGGAGAACCCCAACGAGGAACGCGCCGCAGTCGCCCCGCCGCTGGGGTCTCGCTGGGACGTCTCGGACGGTGCGATGTGGCTGCATAAGTCCGAGGGAGAGGGTGTGCCTGTTGTGTGGCTGGCCGGTGGTGGAATGTTCGGCCTCTACTACTGGAACGTGCATCAGCTCGCTGCGGAGTTCACAACCAGCGTGATTTATGACCGGCTCGGGACAGGCTGGAGCGACGCCGTCGATCTTCCGCGCAGCAGCACGCAGGTGACCGACGATCTGCGCGAGCTGCTCAACGCGGCAGGTGTGACGGACCCGTGTGTGCTGGTCGGCCATTCACTGGGCGGACTATATGCGCGGCATTTCGCCAAGCGGTTCCCCGGTGACGTCGCAGGTCTGGTGCTGGCTGACCCGACCCATGAAGATGTCGTGCCTTATCTACCTGAGCAAGCTGCGCAACGAATGACGGCCTGGACCAGTGACATCGTGCTGCCATTCGAACAGGTCGAGGCGATGCGCTCAACGTATGAGGCGGTGTTCGGCAAAGCGTTGGCGAGCTGGCCGGATCGGATTCGGAACCCACTGTTGGCGCAGGCGTTCAGCAGCGAGGTTTATGCACGTTCATTGCGGGAGCCTATGGATCTGCTGGCGCTGTTCGACGAGGTCCGCGCTTCGGGACCCGACCCTGACATCCCGGTTGTTGTGCTCTCGGCCATGGGATCCGACGCGTTCACCGGCGAGCTGCTGCCCCCCGAGGCAAGGGCGTCCGCTCGACAGTCAGCGCAAGCCAAGCACCGCTGCTTCAATGATTTCGTGGCCTCGATACCTCGGGCTCAGCTGCGCCGTATCGACGACGCTGGACATTCCGGACTCATCTGGGAACGCTCCGATGCTGTCCTCGACGCGATCCGCGGCGTCCTGGCCTCCGAAGCGCTTCAACACCCGTAGGCGCCACTGCTGCGATCGTTGGCAAGTAGCTCGCGGCGGGTGCCGGTTCGGTGGCCTTCCTGGACAATGCGAGGAATTTGGCGCAGTCAGTGCCAACGGACGAGTCCATCGCCGCCCACCTGCACACCGCCGGCAGGCCCGACCTGGATCTGATCATCCGGACCAGCGGGGAACGGCGCCTGTCCGGCTTCCTTCTGTGGCAGTCGGCTGATTCGGAGCTGTACTTCTGCGACGCCTACTGGCCCGGCTTCCGCCGCATCGACTTCCTACGGGCCGTCCGCGACTTCACCGGCCGCAAGCGCCGTTTCGGGAGGTAGCAGGTCGTCAGTCCCGTTATCGGGATGCAGGCGGGAGGGTACGGCGGCGAGGATTGGCTCGTGCACATCGAGTTCGCGAGGCGCAAAGGCGGGGGTTCTCTGGCCACGATCGACCGCCCGGATGGGGTCCGGCTCCTGCTGACCTCGTACGACCGCGCGAACACCGTTCCGCACGATCTCGCTCACTTCGTCGCCGAACGCGACCTCGGCCTGCGGCGGGGGTTGTGGGGCAGCATCGCCTCTGGGGCACTGTTCGACAGCCTGCAGCTCATCTCCGGGAAGCGGCGGCACAATGACGCAGCCCGATCACAGGCGATCCGCCGGGCCAACGCCGACGAGCTGGCTCTCGCCGAGGTCCTGGTCGGAGCGGTGCACCGCAGCCTGCAGCTGAGTGACACCGCCGCGACACGCGAGATCGAGCGCGCGTGGTCGAGCGTCCGCGACTCGCCGTGCCCGTTTCTGCCCGACCGCAGCATCATCGCTGTCACCGAGCTGCGACGGCTCGGACGCCTCTTCGGTGAGCTGGACGCCTCCCGCACCCTGCCGCTCGACTGGCCCTCTGCTTCGCCCCGCAAGACCGGCGGGAAACGACGGGGTCGTTGACTCCCGTTCGCCGACCTTCTTGATCGACGTACCGCCTGGTCAGACGGCGATTCTGCTGGTTGTGGCAGGGTGCCCCCGGTGGGACTCGAACCCACACTGGAACCCTTTTAAGGGGACCGCGCTCCCGTTGCTGCTAGCGCCTTGACCTGCGGATTATCGGCGTGCGGGCTGAACCACTGCCTGACTTTGGCACGTATTCGGCGTCGAGCGATGGAGTTACAGCGCGAGTTCGAGCCGAGCCGCAACCTCTCGGAAGCGGCTGACCGGGACGAGGTGAACACCTGCGAAAGCCTCGGTGTCCCGCAGTGCCAGGATCTGCTCGCACGCTGCATCCACGCCCGCCGTCGGCCTGCTCGCCACCCGGTTCACGATTTCGTCGGGGATTTCGATGTCGGGGATCGACGCCCGCAGGCGCGTAGCCATGGCCGGGCTCGCCAGGACCATGACCCCCGCGTACACCGGCTTGTCCGTAGGGTTGGCTTCGCGCCATCGCAGGAACGCGTCCACGGAGTAACCGACCTGGACGAAGATGAAGTCTGCCGACTGTTTCCATGAGGCCATCCGACGGCGATGGCCTGCCGTGACGCCGAGCCGGAAGGGATCGACACCGGCGAACGACGGCTGATCGGTGGCGGCGCGTGCTTCCTCGATCATGGTCCGAACGGTCAGTTCGCTGGTCCGGTCGCCAGCCGAGGGCTTATCGCCGTGGACAAAGAGAAATTGGTCGACTCCATAGGCTGCGGCCGTCAGCAGGTCGCGTCGGAAGCCGAGCAGATTCCGGTCCCGCGAGTTCACGCAGGCGATACTGCGTCCACCCATGGCCTGGACCTCGTTGGCCACCGCGATGCTGGAGACCGTGGCGCGGCCGATGTGGTTGTCGGGGATCAGGAACGAGTCCGCCACCGGGGTGAGCACACCAATCTGGTGGCGGGCGTGTTTCAGATCCGGACGAGTCGGCGGCTCGATCTCACAGATCAGGCGGAACCCACGGTCGCTCATACGCAGACGATAGATCCTGTCCAGCGGAGCCCGACGAGGGCGGATTTACAGAGCGCTGTCATATCGGCCCTGACCTGCGGTGGAACGCTGCTCCAGCTGTTTGCGTCTGTGCATAGTCCGCGCGGGTCGTTCTTGCCCCTCGCACGCCGGGTCCTGGTGAGGAGATCACCACCCCGCCGCACTCCCCCGATCTCCGAGCGGTGCCGGGTGCGGGCGGAGCCCGTGTTCCCTTCCGCCGCTGCGACGTGCGAACCGAAGGATCCAGACCGATCAGCCCCTCTAGAGTTCCGCCATGAGTCTCGTGTGGGAGGCCGTGGTCATCGACGCTGAGGATCCCGCGTCACTTGGCCGCTGGTGGGCAGCTGCTCTCAGGTGGGAGGTCGCTGCCGACGAGAGCTTCGGCGTGGAGATCAGGCCGCGCCGAGAGGCTGGCTCGCGTCCGGCGCTGGTGTTCGTTCCAGGCTCGGCGAAGGCAGGAAAGAACCGCCTGCACCTCGACTTTCACGCGTCCGATCAACAAGCCGAGGTGGGCCGTCTCCTTGAGCTCGGCGCGCAGCGTGCAGACATAGGTCAAGGCCAGGTGCCATGGGTGGTCATGCGCGACCCGGAAGGCAACGAGTTCTGTGTGCTCGAACCACGCGGCTGAACTGCCCGCGATGGCCCTACGGGGGCGCTGCGGCGCAGAGTAGGGGTGGGCCGGGTAGCGGACCCGGCGGCCGCGAACGGGCCGGAGGTGTAGTGAGCGAGCCGGCGGGGCCGGCCCCGCGCCGCCGAAGGCGGCGCGCTGATCCTCTAGAGGCCAATTCGGCAGCGCGCACCTGAACCTGTGCCATATCGGTCGGTGCTCGGGTAAGTCCGCCGGCTGGCGGTCCAGGTTCCGACGACGTCCTCACGCGCCAGAGTTCGGCTCGCACGGCGTGCTCCACGTTCGGTGGGGCAAAGCAGGCAAGGGCAGCAGCCCGAAGCGGCGCAGCGTGCTCACGGTCTTCCCCTGGTCGGTCCGTGTGATTGCTCAGTGGATCTAACAATGTCGCGAGCTGCTGCACCCGTTGACACGCACCATGCGCGGCATGTCCGGACGGTCTGCCAAACTTGAAGAGTGATTCTGCGCCCAGATCTACCCATCTACACCGCACGCCTCATCCTCCGGGCGCTCGACCCGACGGATGTCCAGGCACTTCTCTCGTACCACGGTCTTACTGAAGTTCACCGGTTCCTCCCGACACCTGCCATGAACGAAGCTGGGGTATCGAGCAGGCTGGAGCACGGACGCTGGTCTCGCTCGACTATCGAAAAGGAGGGCGATGGCATATTTCTGGGCGTCCAGCTGCGTGATCAGCCCGGACTGATCGGGGACGTAATGTTCCACTGGCGAAGTGAACGGCACCAAACGGCGGAGATCGGGTATGTTTTTCACCCAAAGTACTGCGGGCACGGTTACGCGACCGAAGCTGGCCGAGCAGCGTTGACTCTCGCGTTCGCCGGTCTTAACGCCCATCGTGTCGTCGCGTATATCGATCCCCGCAATGGTGGCTCCATCAGGGTGGCCGAACGGTTGGGGATGAGTCCGGACGGTCTTATGAGAGAGAACAAGCTCATCGAAGGCGAGCGACGGAGTGAGCTTGTCTACGCCGTCCTTCGCCATGAGTGGAACGACGGCTGATGGGCGAAAGGCTTTGCCCTTCGGATCGTGGGCGGCCGTCGGATGCAGATCTCCGGAAGGCGTTGACTGCATGGGCCTTCAACATGCGTCCGAACCGCGATGACGCTCCGCCGGACGCCATCGCATCGGCACTTGGATGGCTGTCTCGGAACACCCGCGATGTGAGCGACTTGGGACAGCCCGCTGTGGTGCGAATGGTGTTGGACGCCCTCACCCGGACGATCGATGGTTCCCCTGCCGCGCCAGGGACTGTTCAGAGGCAGCGGGGCGTCGTGGTCAACATCGCCGAGTACGCCGTCGAGCGGAAGCTGCTCGGCCGGAACCCGATCACGGTTCTGGCTTGGAAGGCGCCTAAGACGGTCAAGAGCGTCGACAAGCGGGCAGTGGTGAACCCGGATCAGGCACGCGCTCTCCTGGCTGCCGTGGCTGATCAGAAGCCGAGTGGCCCGTCCCTGGTGGCCTACTTCCGAGCGATGTACTACGCCGCGCGTTGCGGCCAGGTGAGGCAGTGACGCTGCGCAGGTCCAATCTCGTTCTGCCGTCCAAGGGCTGGGGCGAGTTGCTGTTGGAGTTCTCGACGCCGGAGTCCGGTGCCTCGTGGACGGACGTGGCCGGCGCCGGGAGGAGCGGCAGCTCAAACACCGCGCCAGGGGCGAGACGCGCATCGTGCCCTGTGCACCGGAGCTGACATCTTTTCTGCACGCGCACCTCTCAGAGTTCGGGACAGGCCCCGACGGGCTGCTGTTCCGTGGCATTCGGGGCAGCCAGCTGGCCGAGAGCCCGTACTGCCGGGTGTGGAGGAAGGCCCGAGAGGCGGTGCTCTCGCCCGACGACGTCCGGTCACCGTTGGCGGCCCGACCGTACGACCTGCGGCACGCGGCCGTGTCGACCTGGCTCAACGCGGGCGTCCCCTCGACGCAGGTCGCCGAGTGGGCCGGGCACAGCGTCGGGGTGCTCCACCAAATCTACGCGAAGGTCATCGTCGGCCAGGAGGACGCGGCCCGGAAGCGGATCGCCGCGGCGCTGGCGGTGCAGTCCGATGCATAGAACTTGGGCACGTATTGGGCACAGGTACCCGGCAGACGCCGGTGTCGGCCGGACACGGCCGGACAGCACAAGATCGCCCTCCGACCGTGTTTCTGCTGGTCAGCGAGCGATTCTGCTGGTTGTCGCAGGGTGCCCCCGGTGGGACTCGAACCCACACTGGAACCCTTTTAAGGGGCCTGCCTCTGCCGATTGGGCTACGGGGGCGCGCCTACAGCCTACGGAGCGGGCACGGGCGGTCCCGCTGTGGCACGCGCGCGTTCCCATGCCCTCGGAGCCGCGGGATCGGTGGGGCCGGGGGCGAACGTACGCCTGCGCAGGGCGGGCACAGCCGCGCAGATCCTGAACCAGCTGCGTGCGGCCGTCGTCGCCACGGCGCCATGGGACAAGGCCAGGTCCTTCTGCGTCAGAGCGAAGCGGACGGCAGCAGCGCCGTAGTCGCGCATGTCGGACTCATATTCGCTGATCGCCGCCAGCGTGTCGCGCTCGCCACGGGCCGCCGCACCCAGCTCGCGGCTGAGCAGGTGGGCGTCGCGCAGCGCCGTGTTGCCGCCGAGCCCGCCGATCGGGGGCATGAGATGGATCGCATCGCCGATGACGGTGACCTGTGTGCTCGGCCACGCCGGGCCCGGCTCCGTGTAGCGGAAGGCGACCGCGCCGCGGCTCTCCGGGTCCGACCCGGCCAGCGCCAGCCGCAGCTGTGGGTGCCAGCCCGCGGCGAGAACGTCGACCACGGCACGCAGCGCGTCGTCGTCGAGTTCGGTGACGTCGGGCGGGAGCAGGTCGGGGCGCGTGACGAGGGCGCACAGCACGTACGGCCGCGCGGCCGTTCCGGGAGGCGGATCGAAGACCGAGGTGAACAGGAAGCAGGGCGCGTCGACGTGGACGATGTTCATGCCCGTGCAGAGGCGTGGCGGCAGTGCGCGGCGTACCTCGTCGGTGAGCCAGATCTTGTGTGCGATCCCGACCGCGCCCGCCGGGTGGGTGTGCAGCTGCGGCAGGTACTGCCTGCGGACCCGGGACCCGGCGCCGTCAGCCCCGACGAGCACATCGCCCACCGCGGTGCGCCCGTCGGCGAAACGCGCCAGCACCGTGCCGTCGTCGCGCTGCTCGTAGCCCACGAACTCGGCGCCGAACTGCACGGCGTCCTCCAGGCCGGTCAGCAGCAGCCGGCGCAGCGTGGGGCGGTCGGCGGCGTAGTGGCTCTCCGCCGGGTCCTCGGCGCCGGGGTACATGATCGCCTCCTCGACCACCAGCAGCTCTCGCAGCTGCTCGGTGAGCCAGCCGAAGTCGCCCGCGCGCCCCGCCGTCGCGAGGAACTCGTGCCACACCGCGTCGGGCAGGCAGGCGTGCAGTGCTCTCGCGCCCACCGGGTTGATGTGGATCCGGTAGCCCTCCCACCGGCTCCCGACGGCTGCGTCCCGCTCGTGGACGGCGACGTCCACCCCTGCCCGGCGCAAGCCCTGCGCGAGGCACAGGCCACCGATGCCGCCCCCGATGACGATCACTCTTCCCGGCCCGCTCATCGCACGCCCTCGCTGCACTCGGCCGACGCTTCGCGGAGGCGCTGTGTCGATGATTCACTCGCAAGCTCGCTCATGGCCGCTCCCCCTTCGCGTGATCCTGCGCCCCGTCGATGAGAAGCGCCTCGAGCTGCCCGAAAACCTGACCCGCCACCTCCGGCACGAGCCGTGCACCCTTCACCGCCGCGATCACGAGCTCCGCGCCGGCAGCAACGTCGACGGGGACCGACCACGAACCGTGCGCCATGCCCTCGGCCAGCACCGTCGTCAGCACCTCGCGCCAGCCGGCCTCGTGCCGAGCCATCGCTGCGGCGACCGCCGGGTCGCGGCGAGCCCGCAGGTCGAGCTCGACCGTGACGGCGAACAGGTCCGGCCGGTCCTCGATCAACCGGCGCAAGGCCTGCAGGTGCTCGCGCAGCGCGACGGCAGGGTCCGGCCCCTGCGGCGCGGTCGTCCAGAACTGGCGTGTCGTGTACTCGGCCACGGCGTCGACGAGGTCCTGCTTCGTGGCGAAGTGGTGGTGCAGCGTCGAGTGGTCGATGCCGACGTCCTCGGCGACCTGCCGCAGCCGCAGGCCCTCGAAACCCGCCTCCGCCACTCGCCGGTACGCGGCGACGACCAGCTGCTCGCGACGGTCACTCCGTACTCCACCAACCACTTGGTTGAGTCTAGGGCAGGGTCGGAGCGATTCGGAACCCCGCAGAACGAAAAGGCCCGTTCCGGAGAACCGGAACGGGCCTTTCGGGGCTTCGGAAAGGTCAGGCGCCTCGCCGTAGTCCTGGCGTGACGGCCTCTTCGCCTTGGCCTGCGCCGGCGGGGGCACCCGCCTGTTCCGGTCCAGGCTGCTGTTGTGCAGGTGGGGCCGGTGGCGACGACGGGTTCGCGACGCGGTGGAACTCGGCCCTCGGGTCGTTGATCTGCCCCAGCGCCACGACCTCCCGGCCCAGGAACAGAGCACCCGTCCAGTCGACGAGGATGCGGACCCGGCGGTTCCAGGTGGGCATGCGGCTCACGTGATAGGTGCGGTGCATGAACCACGCGATGATCCCGCGCAGCTTGATCCCGTAGATCTCCGCGACGCCCTTGTACAGCCCGAGGCTCGCCACCGATCCGGCGTAGCTGTGCCTGTACTTGGTGAGCTGCCGGCGCCGCAGGTGCGCCACGATGTTGTCGGCGAGCACCTTGGCCTGGCGCACCGCGTGCTGCGCCGACGGGCTGGTCTTGGCGTCCGGGTCGTCCTTCGACAGGTCGGGCACCGAGGCGCAGTCGCCGGCGCTGAAGACGTCGGGCATGCCGACGACCTGCAGTTCGGCGGTGCACTCGATCCGGCCCCGGGCGTCCCGCGGCAGGTCGGTGTGGTCCAGCATCGGGTTGGGCTTGACGCCCGCGGTCCAGACGATCGTGTCGGCGTCGAACTCGTTGCCGTCGTCGAGGACGACGTGGCCGCCCACCATCGACTTCACGCGGGTGTCGAGGTTGACCTCGATGCCGGCGTCGAGCAGCCGCTCGACGGTGTAGCGGCCCATCTTCGGGCCCACCTCGGGCATGATCCGGTTGGCGGCCTCGACGAGCACCCACCGCAGGTCGTCGGGAGTGATGTTCTCGTAGTAGCGGGTGGCGTAACGGGCCATGTCCTGCAGTTCGGCGAGCGCCTCGATGCCGGCGTAGCCGCCTCCCACCACGAGGAACGTGAGGAAGCGCTTGCGCAGTGCCGGGTCGATGGTGGTGGACGCGGCGTCGAGCCGCGACAACACGTGGTTGCGCAGGTAGATGGCCTCACCGACGGTCTTGAACGCGATGCCGACCTCGGCCAGGCCGGGGACCGGGAGCGTGCGTGCCACCGAGCCCGGCGCCACGACGAGGACGTCGTAGCCGACGGTCGTCAAGTTGCCGGCGGCGAGCTCGGCAGTGACTTCACGGGTGGCGTGGTTGATGCGGGTGACCCGGCCGGTGAGGTGGTGGCACTTTCTGAGCACCTTGCGCAGCGGGACGACGACGTGCCTCGGCTCAATCGATCCGGCGGAAGCCTCCGGCAGGAACGGCTGATAGGTCATGTGCGACTGAGGGTCGATGACGGTCACCTCGGCTTCCCCACGTCGCAGCTTCTTCTGCAGCCGCAGGGCCGTGTACATGCCGACGTATCCGCCGCCTACCACGACGATCCTGGTGTTGCGCGCCATGCCTCCAGGGTCCCACCCTCACGGCGGCTTTACTCCTCCGAAGCACGTGATAACGGCTACCTCTGCTCAGGTATCTCCGCTGCTCGGGCCGCCTGACGGAGGACGTCCTCCAGCATCGCGGGGGTGAGTTTGCCGGTAAAGGTGTTCTGCTGGCTGACGTGGTAGGAGCCGAAGAGGTGCAGGGGCCCTCGTTTTCCGGCCAGCTCGACGTGAACCCCGTGCCCGAACCGGGGACGGGGACGCGGAACGACCCATCCGGCGTCCGCGAGCACGGGCAGCAGAGCCTGCCAGCCGTAGGCGCCCAGCACCACCGCCGCACGCGGGCGCAGCAACGCCAGTTCGGCACGCAGCCAGGCGCTGCAGGTGTCCCGCTCACCCGTTGTCGGCTTGTTGTCAGGCGGCGCGCAGTGGACCGGGGCAGTGATCCGGGTGTGGAGGAGCTCGAGGCCGTCGCCACGGTGCACCGCGGTCGGCTGGTTCGCCAGGCCCGCCGCGTGCAGAGCCGCGAACAACACGTCGCCCGACCGGTCGCCGGTGAACATCCGGCCGGTCCGGTTCCCGCCGTGAGCGGCCGGCGCGAGCCCCACGATCAGCAACGGCGCGTCAGCCGGACCCAACCCCGGCACGGGACGTCCCCAGTAATCCTGGTCACGGAACGCGGCACGCTTCTCCCGTGCCACCAGCTCGCGCCAGGCCACGAGCCGAGGACATTCCCGACAGTCGACCAGTGCCGCATCGAGATCACCTAGGGTCTGGTACGTGAGCGAGGAGAGCGCACCGGAAACGCCCGCACCGCCCGCCGACGACCTCGTGACCACGTCCCACACGTTACGCACGCCCACGGGCGACCTGGCGTACACGGCGACCGCGGGCCGGGTCGTGCTGCGCCACGAGAAGCACACCGACGGCACGTTCGACGGGTACGAGCCGCGGGCCGAGGTCTTCCTCGTCGCCTACACCCTCGACGGCGCCGACCCCGCCACCAGGCCCGTCACGATCGCCTTCAACGGCGGGCCCGGCTCGTCGAGCGTGTGGCTGCACCTCGGGCTCTTCGGGCCGCGCCGCGTCGTGATGGGCGACGCAGGAGCCCTCACCCCGCCGCCGTGGGGGCTCACCGACAACCACGAGTCGCTGCTCGCGCACTCCGACCTCGTGTTCGTCGACCCCGTGTCCACTGGCTACTCGCGCGCCATCACCGGCGGGAAGCCCGCCGACTTCCACGGCTACACCTCCGACGTCGAGACGATCGGCGAGGTGATCCGGCTCTGGGTCACGCGCAACGAGCGGTGGCTCTCGCCGAAGTTCCTGGCCGGGGAGTCCTACGGCACGCTGCGCGCCGCTGCGCTCGCCGAGCACCTGCAGGACCGGCACGGCATGTACCTCAACGGCCTCATGCTGATCTCCAGCGTGCTGGACATGGGATCGATCCGCTTCACCGAGGGCAACGACCGCCCCTACCCGCTCTTCCTGCCCACGTACGCGGCGATCGCGCACTACCACGGGCTGCACCCGGGACGGGAGCTGCACGAGGTGCTCGCTGACGCGGAGGAGTTCGCAGCAGGCGACTACCCGTGGGCGCTCGCCCGCGGATCCCGGCTCGCCGCCGCCGATCTCGACCGGGTCGCCGGGCGCCTGGCCTCCCTGAGCGGGCTCGACGAAGGCTATGTGCGCCGGGTGCGCCTGCGGATCGAGCACCACCGGTTCTTCCGCGAGTTGCTGCGTGCCCCCGGCCGCACCGTCGGCCGCATCGACGGCCGTTTCACCGGCTGGGAGGACGACGGTGGCGGTGAGAAGCCCAGCTACGACCCGTCCATCGCGGCGATCACGGGGCCGTACACCGCAGCGTTCAACTCGCACGTCCGCAGCAGCCTCGGCTACGTCAGCGACCTGCCCTACGAGGTGCTGAGCGGGCGCGTGCAGCCGTGGTCGTACAAGGAGTTCGAGGGCCGGGCGGTGTCGGTCGTCTCGAAGCTCTCGGCGGCGATGCGCCACAACCCGCACCTGCGCGTGCACGTGGCGTGCGGCTACCACGACGGGGCCACGCCGTACTTCGCGGCCGAGCAGGTGTTCGCCCAGCTCCCGATCCCGGACGAGCTGCGCGACCGCATCGAGGTCCGCCACTACGAGGCCGGGCACATGATGTACGTGCACGAGCCCTCGCGGCTGGCGCAGTCGGAACACCTGGCGGCGTTCGTCACGGCGGCGCCGGAGTCGTGATCGCGGGGTCGGGCCGGTGATCCGCGCCCGACCCCGCTGCGTGTGTCAGGCGATCGAGCGCGCGATCCCGTCGAGGATGTCGTGCTCGCTGACCACCATCCCGGTGACGCCGGCGCGCTCGTTCAGCTCGCGGGACAGCACGTCGACGATGAGGGCACCGGCGCCGATCACGTCGATCCGGCCGGGGTGGATGGCACCGTGGCTCTTACGCTCCTCGCGGGACATGCCCAGCAGTTCGTCCGCCACCCGGTGCAGGTCCTGGTTCTCCAGCCGCGAGTGGTGCACCGCTGCGGCGTCGTACTCCTCCAGGCCGAGCGCCACGGCCGAGAGCGTGGTGATCGTGCCCGCGACGCCGACCCAGGTGCGCACGCCCTCCACCGGCACCGCGTCGAACGCCTCGTCGAGGATGCCGGTGGCCACCCGGCGGGCCTCCGCCACCTCGTCAGCCGACGGGGGGTCACCCGCCAGGCAGCGCTCGGTGAGGCGGACGCTCCCCACGTCCACCGATCGGGCGGCCTGCACGGTGGCCTTCCCACCCTTCAGGGCGCCCACGACGAGTTCGGTGGAGCCACCGCCCACGTCGACGATCACGAACGGGCCGTCGTCGGGATCGAGGTCGCCCACCGCTCCGACGAACGACAGGTTCGCCTCCTCGTCCCCGGAGATCACCTCGGCGTCGATGCCGAGCGTGTCCTGGACCATGCCGAAGAAGTCCTCACGGTTGCGGGCGTCGCGGGTGGCGCTGGTGGCGACCATCCGCACCCGCTCGGCGCCCTCCCTGCGGATCACCTCCGCGTAGTCGACCAGCGCCGCGCGCGTCCGATCCAACGCCTCCGGTGCGAGCTCGCCTGACGCGTCGACACCCTGACCGAGCCGGACGATCCGCATCTCACGATGCACGTCGCGCTGCTCGGTGGTGCCGCCGTCGCCGGTCGTGATGTCGGCGACGAGCAGACGGATCGAGTTGGTTCCGCAGTCGATGGCGGCCACGCGCGACATGCACTCTCCTTGGTCCGGCTCACACGGCGACAGCGGTCACCGTACGCGGGAAGCCGGATCGCGGACGGCACACGACGCGGGGTGCGCGACTACCCTCGCAGCGTGGTCGACCAGCGCAGCTCCACCGCCCTGTCCGTCCCCGCGGACCTCGTGACCGTCACCGAGCCGGGGCCGACGGACCGCGGCACGCATCGCGTCGAGAACCAGCCGCCACCGCTCTCCGGGCACGACCCGCTGGCCTGCGACCCGGCGTTGACGGATGCGGTCGGCCGAGAGGGCGCGCAGGCGGCGCTGCCGGATCTCAGCCGTCTGGGTGCGCTGATCACGTCCCCCGAGGCGCAGGAACACGCGCGGCTGGCCAACGTGCACGAACCCGTCCTGCGTACCCACGACCGGTACGGCCATCGCATCGACGAGGTCGAGTTCCATCCGTCGTGGCACTGGCTGGTGGGCACCGCGGTCGAGTGGGGGCTGCACGCCGCACCGTGGGTGGACGAGCCCGGCACCGGGGCGCACGTCCGGCGAGCCGCGGGCTTCTACCTGATGAGCCAGCTCGAAGCGGGGCACGGCTGCCCGATCTCGATGACCTATGCTGCCGTCCCCGCGCTGCGCCACGACCCCGTGCTGGCAGCGGCCTACGAACCGGGTCTCGTGTCCACGTCCTACGAGTTCGGGCTCGCCGACCCGGCGACTAAGGCCGGGCTCCTGGCCGGCATGTCGATGACCGAGAAGCAGGGCGGCTCCGACGTCCGCGCCGGCACCACGGTCGCCACCCCGTCGGCGGACGGGACGTACCAGCTGGTCGGGCACAAGTGGTTCACCTCGGCCCCGATGAACGACCTGTTCCTCACCCTCGCCCAGGCTCCCGGTGGGCTCACCTGCTTCGTGCTGCCCCGCGTCCTGCCCGACGGCACTCGCAACGCCATCCGGCTGCAACGGCTCAAGGACAAGCTCGGCAACCGGTCGAACGCCTCCGCCGAGATCGAGTACACCGGTGCCACGGGTTGGCGGCTCGGTGACGAGGGCCGGGGCGTCGCCACGATCATCGAGATGGTGTCGATGACGCGGCTGGACTGCGTGCTGGGCTCCGCAGCGCTCGTCCGCGCCGCGCTGAGCGAGGCGGCGCATCACGTGGCGCATCGCAGCGCCTTCGGTTCGCGGCTGGCCGACACGCCCCTGATGCAGGCCGTGGTCGCGGACCTGGCGCTGGAGTCCGAGGCCGCCACCACACTCGCGCTGCGGCTCGCGGGTGCCGTGGACCGCGGCGAGCGCTCGCTGCTGCGGCTCGCGCTCCCGGCGTCGAAGTACCTGGTGTGCAAGCGGGCGCCCGCGGTGGTGGCCGAGGCACTCGAGTGCCTCGGCGGCAACGGGTACGTCGAGGAGTCGGCGCTCCCGCGGCTCTACCGCGAGGCCCCGCTCAACTCGATCTGGGAGGGCTCGGGCAACGTCACGGCGCTCGACGTGCTGCGCGCCGTGAGCCGCAATCCCGACTCGGTGGATGCAGTGCTGGCGGAGGTGGACGTCGCAGGCGGCGTGGACAGCAGGTTCGACCGCGCCGTCCGCGCGCTGCGCGCCGAGCTGGACGGGCGTGAGGCACGGCGGGCGCGGCGGCTCGCCGAGCTGCTCGCTCTGTGCCTGCAGGGATCGCTGCTCGTGCGGCACGCGCCGGAGGAGGTCTCGTCGGCGTTCCTGGCTGCGCGCTTCGACGCCGACGGCCCGTGGCGCACCGCGGGCACCCTCCCCGAGGGCACGCCCGCGGCCGCGTTGCTGGAGCGGGTCACGCCTGGTTGAGCCGACCCAGCCGGACATCGGCCCGGTGTGCCGTCCGTTCGGACGGATTCCGTTATGCAGGCGGGCGCGCGCACGCGCTCGCCTGCCACCACTCCCCCAGCTCGGCGAGCGCCTCGTCGCCGAACGGGTTCACGCCAGGGCCTGCCGCCAGCGCGTGCGCGACGCACACGTGCAGGCACTTGACGCGGCTCGGCATGCCTCCAGCGCTGACGTCGGTGCCCAACGGCTCGATCGCGTTGCGTTCGGCGAGGTAGGACTCGTGCGCCCGCTGGTAGGCCGCGGCGAGCTCGGGGTCCTCGGCCAGCCGCTCGGTCATCTCGCGCATCCGGCCCTCGGCCTCCAGGCGGCTGACCCAGGAGTTCAGCCGAGAGCAGGTCAGGTAGTACAGCGTCGGGAACGGGGTGCCGTCCTCCAGCCGCGGAGCGGTCTGCACCACCGCGGGGTGCCCGCACGGGCAGCGGTAGGCGACCGCGCGGACGGCACGCGGAACCCGTCCCAGCTGGGCGGCGACGGCCGCGAGGTCCTCCTCGCTGATGCCGGGAGCGGAAGCAGGCCCGCGCGGCGTCGACGGGCTCATCGCGAACCCTCCGCGACCTCGCGCCACAGCTGGCGGTACCACGGCATGCCTGCCCCGGCCTCGCCCGCGCCGGTCAGGTCCGGGCCGGACGGCAGCTGTACGACGTAGGGAACCTCCCCGGGCAGGACGTAGCCGAGCCGCGTCCTGGCCTGGGCGGCGACCTCAGCAGGATCCGACAGCCGGGCGCGCTCCTTCGACAGCTCCTCCACCTCGGCGGCGAGCGCCTGCTGCTGCTTGGTCACGGCGGCGAGCTCCTGACGCTGGGCGACGAAGTTGCGCAGCGGGACCGCAACAGTGAGTGCCAGCGCGCAGACCACGAGGGCCAGCACCGCTGCTCGGCGTGTGGTGGACAGCCCGAGCATCCCCGTGGTCGCAGCAACCACACCACGGGTGCGTGCCACGCGGTTCAGCTTGGGTTCCCTGTTCCGCCGCCGCGTCGCTCCCGTGCCGGCGCCGCGGCGCGGCGGCGTGCGGGGAGTCCGTTCGCCCCGAACCCGGGTTCGTTCCTCGACCATCGCGCCGCCTCAGGCCTGCTTCACGGGCGACTCGCGCACGGGAACGGGGCGACTCGCGTGCACGTCAGGCTCCCGCCTCCGCCACCGTGAAGCGCGGGAAGGCGAGGTCGCCCGCGTACCGGGCGGCGTCGCCGAGAGCTTCCTCGATGCGCAGGAGCTGGTTGTACTTCGCCACGCGCTCCGACCGTGCCGGAGCGCCCGCCTTGATCTGCCCGCAACCGGTGGCGACGGCCAGATCGGCGATCGTGGTGTCCTCGGTCTCTCCGGAGCGGTGGCTCATCATGCAGCGGTAGCCCGACGAGTGCGCGAGCGTGACGGCATCGAGGGTCTCCGACAGCGTGCCGATCTGGTTGACCTTCACCAGCAGCGCGTTGGCGGCACCCCGGCTGATGCCCTCGTCGAGCCGCTCGGGGTTGGTGACGAACAGGTCGTCGCCGACGAGCTGCACGCGGTCGCCGAGCGCCTCGGTGATCGCGACCCAGCCGTCCCAGTCGTCCTCCGCCAGTGGGTCCTCGATCGAGACGAGGGGATAACCGGAAACCAGCTCGGAGTAGATGGCGATGAGCTCCTGCGAGGAGAGCTTCTTGCCCTCGTAGGCGTAGACGCCGTCCGAGTAGAACTCGGTGGCCGCCACGTCGAGCGCGAGCGCGATGTCCCGGCCGAGCTTGTACCCGGTCTTCTCCACGGCCTCGGCGATGAGGTCGAGCGCCGCGCGCGTGCCGGGCAGGTCGGGCGCGAAGCCGCCCTCGTCGCCGAGCCCGGTGGCGAGGCCCTTGCTCTTCAGCACCGACTTGAGCGCCTGGTAGACCTCGGCGCCCCAGCGCAGGGCCTCGCGGAAGGAGTCGGCCCCGACCGGCGCGATCATGAACTCCTGCACGTCGACGGAGCTGTCGGCGTGGGCGCCGCCGTTGATGATGTTCATCATCGGCACGGGCAGCACGTGGGCGTTCGGGCCGCCGACGTAGCGGAACAGCTCGAGCCCGGCCGACTCGGCGGCCGCCTTGGCCACGGCGAGCGAGACACCGAGCAGCGCGTTGGCGCCGAGGCGCGACTTGTCGGGCGTGCCGTCCAGGTCGACGAGCCGCTGGTCGACGAGCCGCTGGTCGACCGCCTCCATGCCGGTGAGCTCGGGGCCGATCTCGTCGAGCACCGCGGCCACGGCCTTCTCGACGCCCTTGCCGCCGAACCGGAGCGGGTCGCCGTCGCGCAGCTCGACCGCTTCGTGCTCACCTGTCGACGCTCCCGACGGGACGGCCGCGCGGGCCAGGGTCCCGTCGTCGAGCGCAACTTCGACCTCCACCGTCGGGTTGCCCCGCGAGTCGAGGATCTCGCGTGCGCCGACCTGCTCGATGACCGCCACCAGTGCTCCCGTCCGGGCTCGTTACGACGCCTGTGCGCGCTCAGCCAGGGCTGGGCGCGGTGTCCGGTGGCTCAGCGTAGTCGTGGAGGGTTCCCGATCGGCGCAGGAACTCGCCACTGGGCTCATGGTCCGCCGTAGTTCGCCCCTGCGTCCCATGTCAACCCCTCGCAGATCGCGTCCCGTACACCTAACGTAGGGACGACCATGACGAGCCAGCCCGCGTCCGACGGCCTGTTCGAATCTTTCCGCCGGGCAGAGATGTTGATCGCCCGGAGCCGTCCGCTGGACGCGCTGCAGGCGCTCGGCCCCGTGCTCGAGAGCCAACCCAACGACGCCTCCGTGCATCTGCTCGCCGGTCGCGCCTACCTCAACTCGGCCCAGCTGCACCGCGCCGAGGAGGCCTTCGCCCGCGTTCTCGACCTCGACCCGTCCGACCACTACGCCCGCTTCGCGCTCGGCAAGGCGTTGCAGCGGCAGGGGCGTCTCGCCGAGGCGCAGGCGCAGCTGAAGATGGCGGCCGCCATGGACCCTCGCCCGGAGTACCAGGAGGCGCTGGGAGAGGTGCTGGCCCGCATCGCCGTGGAGGGCGCGGAACCGGCCTGACCGAGGCGGTTCACGCTTCGAACAGCCCGCTGCCCCAGTAGTCCCCGTCCCGGGTCACGCCGGGCGGGCACGCGAACAGGCCCGACGCGACGTGCTGGATGTACTCGTTGAGCGCATCGTTCGCACCCAGCTTGCGCTGCAGCGTGACGAACGCGGCCGGGTCCGACTGGAAGCTGATGAAGAACAGTCCGGCTTCGAGTCCACCGGTACTCGGATCGATCCCGTCGTTGAAGGAGTAGCCGCGGCGCAGGATCCGCAGGCCGTTGTTGTTCTCGAAGGCGGCCAGCCGGATGTGGGCGTCGTCCGGGATCACGTGTGTGCCGTCCGGGCCGGTCGCGGCGAAGTCGGGCGTGTCGAACTCCTTGGTGCCTGTGAGCGGGGCGCCGACCGACTTCGTCCGTCCGAAGACCGCCTGCTGGTCGGACAGGAAGTCGCGGTCCCAGTTCTCGACGAACATGCGGATCCGCCTGGCCACGAGATAGGTGCCGCCGCGCATCCACGCCTGGTCCGCGCCGTCGCCGATCCAGACGTGCTGGTCGAGTGCGCTCGTGTCGTCGCCCCGGATGTTGCGGGTGCCGTCCTTGAATCCCATGAGGTTGCGCGGCGTGGACTGGCCCGCGCCCGTCGCGGAGGTACGGCCGAAGCCGAGCTGGGTCCAGCGGTTGACGACCGTGCCACGGCCGATCCTGGCCAGGTTGCGGATCGCGTGGAACGCCACCTGCGGGTCGTCGGCGCAGGCCTGCACGGCGATGTCCCCGTTGCTGCGGGTGTCGTCGAGGAGCTCGCCCGGCAGCGCAGGCAACGGCTGCAACACCGCCGGACGCCGGGCGGCCAGCCCGAACCGGTTGTCGAACAGCGACGGCCCGAACCCGATCGTCATGGTCAGGCGGGACGCTGTCAGCCCGTCGGCCTCCCCCGTGTCGGCGGGGGGAACGTCGGACGTGGCCGAGTCACCCGGCACGGGCGCGCCCCGGGTCATCGCCTCGGCCGCGGTCGTCCAGCTCTGCAGCATCGAGACCAGGTCGGCACGCTCGGTGCTGGTGACGTCGAACGCCGCGAAGGCGAGCTGGTTCTGCACGTCCGTGCTGATCCCGGCCTGGTTGGCGCCGCGGAACGCCACGGTGTCGGCGGCGGCGGACGCGGATGCCGCCGCCGAGATCGAGGTGCCCGCGATCGCGAGACCGGCGCCGGCCACGCCCGCACCGGCGAGGCTGCCGAGGAACCGGCGCCGCGAGAGTTCCGCCATGAGCTCCTCAGACCACCTTCCCCGCCACCTGGGACAGCGGCTCGGCCAGCGCGTTGACCGCATCCGCGAGCTGACGCCGCTGGTCCTGCGGGACGGTGCTGTAGTCGACGTAGGCGTTGCCTTGCTGGTACTTCGCCAGGCCGGACGTGACGTCGGTGAAGCGCGCCTCGAGTTGCTGCGCGAGCTGGGGATCCTTCGCCGCGAGCGCGGGCTGGAGCAGCTCGAAGGCCTTGCGGGCGCCGGCGATGTTGGCGGCGAAGTCCCAGAGGTCGGTGTGCGAGTAGCGGTCCTCCTCGCCGGTCACCTTCGATGTCGACACCTCGTCGAGCAGGTCACTGGCACCGTTGGCGAGCTGGGCAGGCTGGTAGTCGGTGGTCGCGACGTTCTTCTGCAGGGTGGCGACGTCGGCGTCGAGCTTGTCGGCCATCGGCGTCATCCCGGCGAGCGACTTGTCCTCCCAGAGCGCCTTCTCGATGCGGTGGAACCCGGTCCACTGGGCGGGGTCGTCGACGTCGTTGACCCGCGCGTCGATGTCGGGGTCGAGGTCGCCGAAGCTCTCGGCCACCGGCTCGATGCTCTCGTAGTGCGTGCGGGCCGGCGCGAACAGCGACTCCGCCTTGGGGATGTCGCCCGCCCGGACCGCGTCGTCGAACGCCTTCGTGGCCGGCACCAGCGCGGCGACCTCGGAGACGACGTAGTCGTGGTAGTCCTGCGTCGCCTTGGCGAGCGAGGTGTCGGCAGGCGATGCCGGTGCGGCGCCCCCGCCCGTCACGGTGAACGTCGAGGTGTCCTGCGCGGCGCCGGGGCAGTACATCGTGTAGGTGCCCGGGTCCAGCCGGAGGGCGAAGTCCCCGTTGAGGCCCTCGGTGATGTTCTCCTTCTCCCCGAGGATCCTGCCGTTGCTCTGCAGCTCGGCCTCCGTCACCTTCGCCGTACCGGCGTTCGTGACCGTGAACGTCACCGGGCCGGCCGCCACCGAGGCGGGCGCAGGCGCACAGCCCTGGTCGGACAGCGCGACCTTCACCTCGGTCTGCTGCTCTCCGCCCGGCGCGCCGCCCGAGTTGCCACCGCCTCCGCAGGCGGCGGCCAGCAGGCCGACCGAGAGCGCGGCCGCGACGGTGCCCAGCGCGCGCGGGCGAAACGATCTCATGAACATGCCATCCTTCGGCGACGAAAAGAGAGGGACGGGTGGATCGAGGCGACCACCCGCAGGGGTTCACCCGCGGGTCGGCTCCGGCTCGGGGGTGGGCGCGGGCTCCGACGCCTGGCGCCGCGAGGCCGGTCCGCGCTGCGGCCAGAGCACGTGGACGAGCATCGGCACCGCGTAGACCAGCCAGATCACCGTCTCCACGATCGTGGGGAACGGCTGGATGCCGAGCACACCGGTGAGCAGCGACGAGATCGGCGTGCCGGGCTGCACGAGCCACGAGAGGTCGGCTGCCTGCTGCTGACCGAAGTTGATCCAGCCCGCCTCGTGAGCGGTGTGTGCAGCGGTCATGAGCAAGCCTGCGGCGACGATGACGAGCACCGCACCCGTGATCCGGAAGAAGCGGGCCATGTTCAGCCGGACGCCACCGCGGTAGATGCCGTAGCCGAGGACGACCGCGATGATCACGCCGAGCAGCGCGCCACCGCCCGCTTCCAACGGGGATGTACTGGCCTGGAACGCAGCCAGCAGGAACACCACGGTCTCGAAGCCCTCCCGGAGCACCGCGAGGAAGGCCATCCCGACCAGCGCACCCGCCGAGCCGCGGGCCAGCGCGGCGGTGGCCGACGACTCGAGCTCCGCGCGCATGTGACGGGCGTGGCGCCGCATCCAGAGGATCATGTAAGTGACCATGGCGACGGCGAAGAGCCCGATGAGCGTCTCGAGTCCCTCCTGCGCCGCCTGCGGCAGGTCGGCGGTGAGGAGTTCGAGCGCGACCCCGACGGCCAGGCAGATGAGCACGGCGATCCCGACGCCCACCCACACCTGACGCAGCGCGTCCCGACGACCCTGGTTGGCCAGGAAACCGGCGATGATCCCGACGATCAGTGCCGCCTCGAGACCTTCCCGAAGGCCAATCACAAAGGTCGCCAGCACAGCATCAACCCACTTTCGAAAGGGCGGGCAGGGGAACGATCGCAGGCTTGCCTATCCGGCGTTCAAGTTAGGTTGGCCTGAGCTGCCGTGTCAAACAGCGCGGCTTTCCGAGCAATTCGCTCAATTGAATTGAATCGCCGAAAAAGGATCATCGGGATCGATCGCTCGGAGCGAGCCATCGCAGAGCGCAGCCCGCGATGCAGCGCCGGCGCGGCAGCATGCCGCACACCGGCCCGGCGAACCGAGGCCGGCCTGTCGATCTCGGTCGATCGCAACGATCGAGCATCGCGCCGTCCCCGAATCGCCATAAAAAGGACTATTCGGGCTGGTCAGACCGACCGACGCGGATCACACTCCCCCACCCCTTTCCTCCCAGCTGTACTAAGGCTACCCTCGGCCCGATTGAGGCCAAGCTGGCCTAATAAGGCCGTATGGAGAAGAGGATCCCATTGCTCGGGAACGCCCTGATCGGCCTCCGGGAAGGCCTCGAAGCCGCCCTGGTGGTGAGCATTCTCATCGCGTTCCTGGTGCGTACCGGGCGCCGGTCCGTACTTCCGAAGGTGTGGCTCGGCGTCGCTATCGCGGTGGCCATCAGCGTCGGCCTCACACTCGCATTGACCCTCACCCAGCAAGCTCTCACATTTCAGGCGCAGGAGGCGTTCGGGGGTGGCCTCTCGATCATCGCCGTCGGTTTCGTCACCTGGATGATCTTCTGGATGCGGCGGGCCGCCCGCTCCATCTCCGCTGAGCTCCGCGGGCGGCTGGAGAGCGCCATCCAGATGGGGTCCACCGCCGTCGTCGTCATGGCCGCGCTCGCGGTCGGCCGGGAAGGGCTCGAGACGGCGGTGTTCTTCTTCGCCGCGGCTCAGGCCGCCGGCGAGACCACCGAGCCGCTCATCGGGTTCCTGCTCGGCATCGCCGTGTCGATCCTGCTCGCGTACCTCATCTACCGCGGCGCCGTCACGTTGAACATGGGCAAGTTCTTCACCGTCACCGGCGTGCTGCTGGTCTTCGTGGCGGCGGGGATCCTCGCGTACGGCATGCATGACCTGCAGGAGGCCGCCATCCTCCCCGGGCTCGACACACTGGCGTTCGACGTCAGCGCGGCCGTTCCGCCGGACTCCTGGTACGGCACCTTGCTCAAGGGGATCTTCAACTTCTCGCCGCAGACCACCGTGCTCGAGGCGATCGTCTGGGTCGCCTACGTGGCCGTCGTCCTCACCCTGTTCGTGCTGCCGCAGCGCAGCGCCCGGCCTGTCGCGTCAGCCCCCACCACGTCGTGACCGTTCTTCGTGATCGTCCCCCACCCGATCGTCTAGGAGCATGATGTCCCGCAGAGCTCGCGCCGGGCTCCCCGTGGCCGCCCTCGCGGTGGCCGCCCTCGCCGGCTGCACCAGCACGGCACCGGCCCCCACCACCGGCGGCGCGGCTGCCGGCGGCCCCATCCCCGTCCGGGCCGCGGACGACTCTTGCGACGTCGGCGGCGCCGAGGCACCCGCGGGCACCATCACGTTCGCCGTGAACAACACGGGGAGCAAGGTCACCGAGTTCTACCTGTACGGCACGGGCGACCGGATCATGGGCGAGGTCGAGAACATCGGTCCGGGCCTCACCAGGCAGCTCATCGTCGAGGTGCCCGACGGCGGCACGTACACCACGGCGTGCAAGCCGGGCATGGTCGGCGACGGCATCCGGGCACCCTTCACCGTCACCGGCACGGCCGCGCGCTCCGTGGACGAGAACACGAAGCTCGCCGAGGCCACCGCCGGCTACAAGCGCTACGTCACCTCGCAGATCGACGCGCTGGTGCCGAAGACGCAGGAGTTCGCCGACGCCGTCAAGCGGCAGGACGTCGAGGGCGCCAAGGCGCTGTTCCCGGTGTCGCGCACCTACTGGGAACGCATCGAGCCCGTGGCGGAGTCCTTCGGAGACATCGACCCGAAGATCGACGGCCGCGAGGACGACGAGCGCGACCCCGGCGTCGCGTTCACCGGCTACCACCGCCTGGAGAAGGACCTCTGGGTCGACGGCCTGCAGCCCGACTCCCCGGCGATCGCCGACCAGCTGATGGCCGACATCAAGGACCTGCAGAGCCGCGTGACCACCGTCGAGCTCACACCGGTGCAGCTCGCCAACGGCGCGAAGGAACTGCTCGACGAGGTCGCCACCGGCAAGATCACCGGCGAGGAGGACCGCTACTCGCACACCGACCTGTGGGACTTCAAGGCCAACGTCGAGGGTTCGCAAGGGGCCGTCGCCGCACTGCGCCCGGTGCTCGACGACAAGGACCCGACCCTCGGCCCGACGCTCGACGAACGCTTCGCCGCGGTCGACACCCTGCTCGAGGGATACCGCGCGGGCGACGGGTTCGTGCTCTACACGCAGCTCACGCCGGACGACACGCGCAAGATGTCCGATGCCGTCGACGCGCTGGGTGAGCCGGTGAGCCAGGTCGCCGGGGTCGTCACGTCGTGAGCCCGATCTCGCGACGCCGGCTGCTCGGCTGGACGGGCGCCGGGGCCGCTCTGGCCGGGGTCGGCGCGGCCACCGGCTTCGCCGTCGGCTCGGCAGGCGGCGGGACCGACGCCCCCGCGAACCCCGGTGTGGTGCCGTTCCGCGGCGATCACCAGGCAGGGATCATCACGCCCGCGCAGGACCGGCTGCACTTCGTCGCGCTCGACGTCACCGCCGACAACCGTGACCGGCTGAAGGCGCTGCTCCAGAAGTGGACCACCGCGGCGGAGCGGATGACGGCGGGCGCCGAGGCCGCGCCGGGCGGCGCGGTCAACCTGAACCCGCAGGCCCCACCGTCCGACACCGGCGAGGCGCTCGGGCTGCCCGCCTCGTCGCTGACGCTGACGTTCGGGGTGGGCGCGTCGCTGTTCGAGAAGGACGGCGTCGACCGCTTCGGGCTGGCAGCGCAGCGTCCCCCGGGCCTCGCGGAGCTGCCGAGCTTCACCGGAGACCAGATCGACCCCGCCCTCTCCGGCGGCGACCTGTGCATCCAGGCGTGTTCCGACGATCCGCAGGTGGCGGTGCACGCGGTGCGCAACCTCGTCCGGATGGGCTTCGGCACCACCTCGGTGCGCTGGTCGCAGCTGGGGTTCGGGCGCACCTCGTCCACGTCCACAGAGCAGGCCACCCCCCGCAACCTCTTCGGCTTCAAGGACGGCACCCGCAACCTCAAGGCCGAGGACTCTGCCGCACTCGACCAGCAGCTGTGGGTACAACCCGGCGACGGGCCTGCGTGGCTCGAGGGCGGCTCCTACCTGGTGTCCCGCCGGATCCGCATGCACATCGAGATCTGGGACCGCACGTCGCTCGCCGAGCAGGAGGAGATCATCGGCCGGACGAAGGGCGAGGGCGCCCCACTCGGGGCGGCCGCGGAGTTCGACCCGATCGACTTCAGCGCCATCGGGCCCGACGGCCGGCCGCGCATCCCGGTGGACGCACACATCCGCCTCGCCTCCGCGGAGTCGCTGGGGGGCGCGAAGATCCTGCGGCGGGGCTACAACTTCGTCGACGGCAGCGACGGGCAGGGGCACCTCAACGCCGGCCTGTTCTTCCTCGCGTTCATGCGCGACCCGCAGGCCCAGTTCGTGCCGATGCAGCGGGCGCTCGCCAAGTCGGACGTGATGATGGAGTACATCGAGCACACGAGCTCGGCCGTGTTCGCGTGCCCGGCCGGGCTGGGCGAGGGTGACTACTGGGGGCGCAGCCTGCTGGAGCCCTGACCCCCGCAACGAACGTTCGAACGGCCGGCATCCCGCTTCAACTGGAGTTCAGCTCGCGTCATCACCGTATGAGCGCCGACGTCGATCATCGCGACGATGGTCCCGTGCATGGTTTTGAAGCGACACGCACCGTCCCGAAATTACGGCAATGAGTGAGATCCCGGACTCCTCCGGCGCGCCCACCCGAATGACCCGCCGTCGGCTGCTCGGCTCGGCAGCGGCGGCCGGTGGGCTCGCGGCCGCCGGACTCGTTCTGCCCCCGAACGTCCAGCGGGCGCTCGCCGCGCCGCCGCCCACGAACCGACGACTCGACGACATTCGCCACGTCGTGATGCTCATGCAGGAGAACCGCAGCTTCGACCACTACTTCGGGATGCTCGCGGGAGTCCGCGGGTTCAGCGACCCGAACGCGATGAAGATCGCAGGTGGTCGCTCGGTCTTCGAGCAGCCCGACCCGGGCAACACCGACGGCTACCTGATGCCCTACCGGCTCGACACACGTACCACGGCCGCGCAGGCGATCCCTTCGATGAGCCACGAGTGGACCGTCCAGCACCAGGCGCTGAACGGCGGCAAGAACGACAACTGGTTGCCGGCGCACCGGGCCTCCGACGGGGACACCACGGGCGCGTTCACCATGGGCTACTACACCCGCGAGGACATTCCCTTCCAGTACGCCCTGGCCGAGGCGTTCACCGTTCTCGACGGGTACCACTGCTCCGTGCTGGGACCCACAGGACCGAACCGGCACATGTGGATGGCGGGCACCATCGACCCGAACGGCAAGGCCGGGGGGCCGTCCCTCACGACCTCCGCCCCCAACGCGGCGTACTCGTTCACGACCTACCCCGAGCGGCTCACCAAGGCCGGGGTGTCGTGGCGGATCTATCACGATCCCGGCTCGACCACGGGTCTGCCGTCGATCCAGCACATCAAGCAGTACTACGAGGCCAAGAAGGGCTCCGACCTCTACGAGCACGCGATGGCCCCTACCCCGGTCGGCCAGTTCGAGTACGACGCGATGCACGACAAGCTGCCCACCGTGAGCTGGATCCTGCCGCCGTCGGACTTCGACGAGCACCCGGCACACCTGCCCGCGGCCGGCGCCACCTTCGTGGCCGCCAAGATCGATGCGATCGCGGCCAATCCCGAGGTGTGGGCGAAGACCGTGTTCATCCTGTCCTACGACGAGAACGACGGGATGTTCGATCACGTCGTGCCGCCCACCCCGCCTCACGGCACGCCGGACGAGTACGTGACCAAGACGTCGGTGACGGGCGTGGACGGCGGCAACCTTCCGGTCGGGCTCGGTTTCCGGGTACCCGCGGTGGTCGTCTCCCCGTGGACCGTGGGTGGCTGGGTCAGCTCGGAGACGTTCGACCACACCTCGCAGCTGCTGCTGCTCGAACGGCTCACCGGAGTCGTCGAGACGAACATCAGCGTGTGGCGGCGCAAGACGGTCGGCGACCTGACATCCGTCTTCCGGTTCGACAGCACGGAGAAGCCGCCGACGCTCCCCAGCACCACCGGTCGGTACAACCTGGCCCGCTATGAGGCGAAGCGGTTGTCCATGCCCGCCCCGCCGATCGGCAGGCAGCGCATGCCCGACCAGGAACGAGGGGACCGCCGGCAGGTGCCGTAGGCCGCGACGCATTCACCGGGTGGACGAGCGGCGCGCGCACAGACCTGGCGGACCGACGTGCCGTTCGTGCAGGTCAGGCAGTGCTCAAGGCGCGACCGCTCCCGCGTACCGGTCGGCCGCGGCCCACACCAGCCGCGCGTAGGAGACCGACCGGTTGTAGGTCATCACCCCGGCCCACCAGCCCGCGCCGCTCGCGGTGTCGCGCCCGCCGGCGCAGAGGTAGGCGGCTGCGCCCGCGGCGGCGTCGTCGATCTGGAAGGGGTCGCGCACGCCGTCGCCGTTGCCGTCGGCGCCGTAGCGGTCCCAGGTGGTGGGCAGGAACTGCATCGGGCCGACCGCGCGGTCGTAGGTGGTGTCACCGTCGAGACGGCCGCCGTCGGTGTCGCGGATCTCCCGCACACCCTGGGATCCGTCGAGCGGCACCCCGACGATCGCGGGCGTGGACATGCCGTCGGGGTCGAGGTTGGCGCGGCCGAGCTGGCCGTGGTCGGACTCCACACGACCGATCGCCGCGAGCGTGGTCCAGGAGAGCCGGCAGGCCGGCGTCTTGGCCCGCTGCTCCATCTCGGCCGCCGCGTAAGCGCGCAGCGCACGGGCGGGGACACCGCTACGCGCCGCCGTGTGCGCCGACCAGGCCACGAGGTCGAGACCGGCCGCGAGGGCCGGGGGCTGCGGCACCGGCGTGCCCTGGCCGACGTCTGCAGGCCGGAGTCCGTCGCCACGCCGGGCGGCCTGCCCGTCGTCGTCGATCGCCGCGATCCCGCTCAGTACCACCGCGACGAGCCCGACACCGGCCAGAACGAACGCGATGACGACCGCGGCGCTGCGCCGACGGGGAGCACGGGGAGCTTTCCGCACGGCCACTCGATCAGGTTAGCCACACGGAGCACTCGCTGATCATGACGATTCTCGGCGAATCCGCGATCAGCTTCCCTGACGCGGCCAGTGGCGCCGCCACGCCGCCGCGTCGAGGGCGTGCGGATCTTCGCCGTCGGCCGCCGCGTTGCGCTCGGCGGTGCGGACGTGATCGACGAACCGCCGGGCCGCCGCACGCAGCTCGGCCTCGGGATCGATGCCGGCGAGCTTCGCCGAGGCAGCGGCCGCGAACAGCTGCTCCCCCACACCCCGGCCGGCGGGCAGCAGCTCGGGGGGCAGCCCGGCACGGGCGGTGCGGCTGGTCAGCTTCGCCGCGAGCGCGGCAGCGGGCTGCCCGAGGGGCACTCCGTCCACACTGGACTCCCGCTGCTTCTCCGCGCGCTTGAGCTCCTCCCAGCGGTGCTCCTGGCGCTGGGCCGAGTCGATCTGCTCGGTGCCGGCGAACACGTGCGGATGCCGCCCGACGAGCTTCGCCACGAGGTCGGTGGCCACGTCGTCGATGTCGAACGGCGCGCCCACCTCGGTGGGGTCGGACTCGGCGGCGATCCGGGCGTGGAACAGCACCTGCAGGAGGACGTCGCCGAGCTCCTCGCGCATCGCGTCGCGGTCGTGGTCCTCGATCGCCTCGTAGAGCTCGTAGCACTCCTCGACGAGGTACTGCAGCAGGGAGGCGTGGGTCTGTTCGGCGTCCCACGGGCAGCCGCCGGGCGAGCGCAGCCGATCCATCACGGCCACGGCGTCGAGCAGCGCGGCACCGGGCGGTTCCGGTGCCCTGACCACGGTGTCGGCCGACGGGATCGTGGGGTGCTCCTGATCGGTGGTGAGCAGGACCCCACCGTCCGGGACGTCCTCGCCGCGGGACGCTCCTGCGGCGGCGACCACCTCGTCCGGGACCGTCCGATCAGCGACGACGAGCGCTGCGTCGCGCAGTGCGGGCAACGCGGCTGCGGGCACGGCGTGCGGCGCGCGAATGGAGAGGACGACGACGGTGCGCGACGCCACCGCTCAGCCCACTGTGGCGGTGCCGGGAGCGGGGGCGGGCGCGGCCACCGGTGGCAGCACCATGCCCGTCTGCTGCCCCTCGGCGACGACACGGAGCTGGATCGGGTCCCAGACCCCGTACCGCGGGTTCACGCGGACGCCCAGCTTCTCGGCGTCCGGCTGGAGCAGCCGCTCGCCGATGGTGGTGAGCTGCGCCTGGCTCATGTTGTTGACCGCGGCAGGGTCGGACGGGGCGTTGGTGCTCCGGTCGGTGACCTTGAACACGATCCAGGTGCTTTCCTGCGGGCTGGGCTGGAAGGCGACCACCCCGCCCACGGGGACGCCGAACAGCACGCTGCCCGCCTCGTTCGGGTTGGTGGCGGCCTGCACGGTGGTGCCCCGCTCGGCAACCCGGGGATCGGCGAACAGCGCGTCGGCCGCGGGGCCTCCGTGCTGCAACGTCTGCGCCTTCGCCTCGGCGTCGGCGCGGGACGTGGCCGCCACCAGGTCGACCGTGACCGCGAGCCCGGCCACCGAGCGCTTCGCGAGCTCCGCTGCGATGAGGTCGTCGCGCACCCGCTGGCGGAGTGTCGCGTGGTCGTAGAGCGAGCCGTCGACGATCGCGTCGACTCCACCGCTGCCGGCGAGCTCGGCGTCGATCTGGGCGTCGGTGACGACGATCCTGTCCGCGGCGGCCCGCCGCTGGAGCAGGTCGTGCATCACCTCGCGGGTGACGATGCTGCGGGACAGGTCGGCGGTGGTGCCGCCCTGGGCCGTGATCCGGGCGATCTGGTCGGTCTTGCTCAGCGCCACGTCGAGCTGCGACTGGACGCGCGTGAGTGGCACCGCGTCGGCGCCGATGATCACCGCCGATCCCGCCTGATCAGGACCGCCGCACCCACCGATCACCGCGCCCAGGACCGCTACGGCCGCTGCGACGCGCCCTACCTGCATGCGCACCGCCACACTCTTTCACGGCCGTCTCACCCGTCCACCGGCGCCCGTGCGTTACGCGGGGGACGTCGCCGACAGGTACGTCACGGTCAGAGGTCGGCCTGCACCACGAGCGTGCGGCACATCTTGTCGGCGAAGGTCTGCTTCTGCTCGTCCCACAGCGGCCACGCGTACCCGAGCAGGAAGGGGATCGCGTCGAACAGGTGGGCGATCTGGCGACCGACGGCACGCCGGAACCCGACGGGCTTCCCGGTCGCCGCGCCGACGAGCCGCACCCCGAGCGCACGCTTGCCGAGGCTCTGCCCCGTGCGGCCCTGGCAGTACCCGCTGTTCCACAGCACGAAGACGACCGCCACCACCGCCGAGATCGCGTAGACGACCAGCGCCAGGGTGCGGTCGCGGGGGATCAGCGCGGCGATCAGCACGGTGAAGAGCAGACCCATCGGAATGCCGACGTCGATGAGGAAACCACCGACCCGCTGCCCGTAGGTGGCGGGCACGGGCACGTACGGCGCCCGCTGTGACGGCTGGGTCGCGAGGTGGGGAACGGACAACGCAACGCTCCGGGGGTCAGGCCCGCCCCAGGCCGATCCCGGGTGAGCTTCTGCTGGAACCTCTCCCTGGACCCGGACAGTGTTACGAATCCGGCCCGACTCGTACCCGACCGTGCAACACCCGGTCAGGTACGAGTCCCGGCTCAGACCGGCGCGGGCACTCTGGTCGGGGCCAGCACATCGCGCAGCAGAGTGGTGCACCAGTCCAGCAGCTCGGCGTCGCGCAGCGGGGTACCGCCGATCCGGCCGCTCTCCATCGGCCGCGGCACGACCACGGCCCGCGTGGCAGCCCGGTACGTGGCCTTCGGGTGCAGTCGCTTGAGCCGCAGCTGGGCCGAGTCGGGAAGGTCGACGGGGCCGATCCGGATGCCGTTGCCCCCCACCGCCACCTCGGCGACGCCGAGCGTGCGGCAGGTCTGGCGGAACGCGGCGACGGCGAGCAGGTTGCGCACCGGCACGGGCGGCTCGCCGTAGCGGTCGGTGAGCTCGTCGACGATGGCCTCCAGAGCGGCGGCGTCGCCCGCTTCGGCGATCTTGCGGTAGACCTCCAGCCGCAGCCGCTCCCCCGTGACGTAGTCGTGGGGGACGTGCGCGTCGATCGGGAGGTCGACCCGCACCTCCGCGAGCTGCTCCTCCTCCTCGCCGTCGCCCGCGCCTGCTGCCTGCCGGAAGGCGGCCACGGCCTCGCCGACGAGCCGGATGTAGAGATCGAACCCGACACCCGCGATGTGGCCGCTCTGCTCCGCGCCCAGGATGTTGCCCGCGCCGCGGATCTCGAGGTCCTTCATCGCCACGGCAGCGCCCGCGCCGAGCTCCGAGTGCTGGGCGATCGTCGCGAGCCGGTCGTGGGCGGTCTCGGTGAGCGGGTGCTCGGGCGGGAACAGGAAATACGCGTACCCGCGTTCGCGCCCGCGGCCCACCCGGCCACGCAGCTGGTGCAGCTGCGAGAGACCCAGCGTGTCGGACCGCTCGACGATCAGCGTGTTGGCGTTGGAGATGTCCAGGCCGTTCTCCACGATCGTCGTGCAGACGAGAACGTCGAACTCGTTGTGCCAGAACCCGTTGACCGTGCGTTCCAGCAGGTCCTCGTTCATCTGGCCGTGCGCGATCGCCACCCGCGCCTCAGGCACGAGCTCGCGGATCCTCCGCGCCGCGCGGTCGATCGTCGACACGCGGTTGTGCACGTAGAACACCTGGCCGTCGCGCAGCAGCTCACGCCGGACCGAGGCCGCGACCTGCTTCTCGTCGTAGGCGCCGACGTAGGTGAGCGTGGGGTGACGGTCCTCGGGCGGCGTGGCGATCGTGGACATCTCGCGGATGCCCGCGAGGCTCATCTCCAGCGTCCGGGGGATCGGCGTCGCGCTCAGCGTGAGGACGTCGACGTGCGTGCGGAGCGCGGTGATGTGCTCCTTGTGCTCCACGCCGAAGCGCTGCTCCTCGTCGACGATCACGAGGCCGAGGTCCTTCCACCGGACGCCGGTCTGCAGCAGCCGGTGGGTGCCGACCACGATGTCGACGGTGCCCTCGGCGAGGCCCTCCACGGTCTGCTTGGCCTCGGCGGCGTCGGTGAAGCGGGAGAGTCCCTTCACGGTGACGGGGAAGGCGCGCATCCGGTCGGAGAACGTCTGCAGGTGCTGGGTGGCAAGCAGCGTGGTGGGCACGAGCACCGCCACCTGCTTGCCGTCCTGCACGGCCTTGAACGCCGCGCGCACCGCGATCTCGGTCTTGCCGAAGCCCACGTCACCGGAGATCACACGGTCCATCGGGACCGGGCGCTCCATGTCCTGCTTGACCTCCTCGATCGCGGCGAGCTGGTCGGGCGTCTCGGTGAACGGGAAGGCGTCCTCGAGCTCGCGCTGCCACGGGGTGTCCTTGGCGAACGCGTGGCCGGGCGAGGACTGGCGCGCGGCGTAGAGCTGCACCAGCTGTGCGGCGATCTGACGGACGGCCTTACGGGCGCGGCCCTTCGTCTTGGCCCAGTCGCCACCGCCGAGCTTGTTGAGCGTGGGCACTTCACCACCGACGTAGCGGCTGATCTCGTCGAGCGCGTCGGTGGGGACGAAGAGCCGGTCGGCGGGCTGACCCCGCTTGGACGACGCGTACTCCAGCACCAGGTACTCGCGGGTGGCCCCGCTGACCGTGCGCTCGCGCATCTCGACGAACTTGCCGATGCCGTGCTGTGAGTGCACGACGTAGTCGCCGGGCTGCAGCGTCACCAGGTCGACGGCGTTGCGGCGCTTCGACGCGAGCTTGCGCGGCTCGGTGCCCGCCGCCCGGTTACCCGTGAGGTCGGCCTCGGTCAGCACGACGAGCGCGCTGGCGGTGGCCGTGAAGCCCTCCGTCAGCCGCCCGCAGGTGACCGTGACCAGGCCCTTCTCGGGCGGCTCCGTCAGCCGGTCCACGAGCGTGGCAGGCACGTCCGCCTCGCGCAGCTGCTCCAGCGAACGCTGCGCGGTGCCCTGGCCACCGACGACGAGCACAGCGGTGCCACCGGCGGTGACGTGCGCGCGCAGGTCGACCAGCGCCCGGTCCGTGTCGCCGCGGTAGGACTCCACCTCGTGCACGGCCGGGGCGAGGGCGTCCTCGCGCCCGCTCAGCAGCGGGCTCAGCGTGAGCACCGGCCGTCCGGTGGCAGCGGCGTGGTCGAGCACGTCGTCCAGGTCGCGGTAGGCAGACGCTCCGACGTCGATCGGCGCGGCTCCGCCCGTGCCAGCCGCGAACCAGCTCGCCTCGAGGAACTCCTGCCCTGTACGGACGAGGTCGGCACTGCGGGTACGGATCCGCTCGGGGTCGGCGAGCAGCACCGGCGACCCCCCGGGCAGCAGGTCGGTGAGCAGCTCCAGCTCGCCGCCGACCAGCGCCGGGACGAGCGACTCCATGCCCTCCGACGGGATGCCCTCGGCCAGGTGCTCCAGCAGCTCGCGCAGCGGTGGGTTGTTCTCGTGGGTGCGGGCGAGCTCCGCGGCTCGGGCGCGCACCGGCTCGGTGAGCAGCAGCTCCCGGCAGCCCGGCGCCACCAGCTCCTCGACGGGAGCGACCGAGCGCTGGTCGGCGACGGCGAAGTAGCGCAGCTCGCTCACCTCATCGCCCCAGAACTCGACCCGGACGGGGTGCTCGGCCGTGGGCGGGAAGACGTCGATGATGCCGCCGCGCACCGCGAACTCGCCGCGGGCGGTGACCATCTCGACGCGGGTGTAGGCCAGCTCCACGAGCCGGACGAGCAGCGCGTCGAAGTCGGCGGTGTCCCCCACCCGCAGCTGGACGGGGTCGAGCCGGCCCAGGCCCGGCGCGATCGGCTGGATGAGGCTGCGCGCGGCGGTGACCAGCACGCGCGGCGCGGTCTCGGGACGGGCCAGCCTGCGGAAGAGCGACAACCGCCGTCCGACGGTGTCGGGGCGCGGGGAGAGCCGCTCGTGCGGCAGCGTCTCCCACGACGGGAGGACGGCCACGTCGTCCGGCCCGAGCAGGTCGGCGGCAGCGGCGCCGAGATCCTCGGCCTCCCGGTCGGTGGCGGTGACGGCCAGAACCGTGCGCCCGGCACCGCCGTCGTCCACTGGTGAGCCGAATGCGGCGGCGAGGATCGGACGAAGCGCGGACGGTCCTTCGATCCGCAGCGCGGGCATCTCGCCCACCACGGGTCGCACGTTGCGCGCCGCGTCGAGGACGGCGCGCAGATCGGGGTCGGAAAGAGTGGAATGAAGCAGACCGGAGAGCATGGCCACGGTTCGAGATACCCCTCGCATGGCAGGAGCTGGGCAGCACAGACAGACCCCTACCCGGGACTGGCGCCCGGTGGGGCCTCGGCTTCCAGGCTACGCCCGGGACCGGGCACGCCGGCCCGGGGTCGGGATCCGCGCCCTGGGAGGGTGCTGAACAACTCCGCCCGTAGCGAGCGGTGATCCAGGTGCAGTGTCCTTGCGGGACACCCGCACCCGGGCGATCGCAAGGCGGAGGAGGGGGGCCGATACCGCTGTTGTATCGGGCCCGACGACAACGCCGCGAGGGCGCCGCCTGGGCGCCGCGCAGTAGGGCCGAGTTGTTCAGCGCGCTCCTACGGGAAGGTGACGACCAGCCGGTCCAGCGGGTACTGGTCGCGGTGTGCGCCGTCGCTGGGCGTGGGCTGCACCGGAAGGGGCTGGGTGGTGTTCTCCAGCTGGTCGAGAGCCTGGGTCGAGGCGATCTGCCCGGTGACGGTGAAGGAGTCGATGACGTAGGGGACGCCCTCCGACTCCACCGGCGACGCCCCGTCCATCACGTGGAAGTGCAAGTGGGGTGCCGAGCTGTTGCCGCTGTTGCCGACCAGGCCGATCGGGTCGCCCCGCCCGATCCGCTGCCCCTCCGCGACGTGCAGCGAGCCCGCCTGCATGTGCGCGTAGAGCATGTAGAGGCCGTCATCGATCGCCACGATCACGCTGTTGCCGTCGGCCTGATCGAGTCTGATGCCCGCCGGTAGCTCTCCCGGCTCCTGGTCGGGAAGACCGTCGATGACCTTGACGACGGTGCCGTCCGTGGCGGCGATCGCCTGCTTCCCGTAGATCGTGTAGTCGGCGGGGTCATCCGGGTCGTCCCCGGTGACGGTCCGGCCGCGCGCGTCGAGCTGCTCCCAGTCCACCGCGAAACGCTGGGCGAACCAGAGCCCGTTGTCGACCGACAGCCCGGCCCGGCGATGGCGCACCGAGTCGCAGCAGCTGTCGGCCGCGATGTAGCCGGACCCGGGGACGAGCGGCGGCCCCAGCACCGGCACCGTCGCGTCGCTCACCGTCACCGCCACCGACTTCGACGTCACACCCTCCGGCGGCAACCCGGGCGCCGTCACCGTCACCCGGTTCTCGAGCCGGTCGGGGATCTCGGCACGCGTGGCGAACTCCAGCGTCATGAAGAGCATCGCGACCTGGCCGCCGCCGATCCCGGTGACGCCCGACCGCGCACCGGGCAGGGCGAGAGCGGGCGGGATCTGGGCCGCGTCGAGCGTGTAGAGCACCACACCCGCCGGACTGCGCACCTCGACCCGGGTGGGCGTGAGCATCAGCGGCGTCATGTTGCGCAGGCTCAGCTCGTAGGTGGCGATGAACTTCCCGTTCGAGGCGGCGAACGGGATCGTCGGCTCGAACGTCGAGACGATCAGCGGCGACAGTTCGGTGGGTAACTCCGAGCCACGCAGTTCGCCCGTGATCGGGCTGTGGCCACGTTGCATCGGGACGCGCGGGGGAGGCGCTGTGCACGCCGCGATCAGCACGAGAGCCAGCGCAAGCAGCGCCGTCGACCGCCGTGCCGTCACGGGTGCACCCCTCCCACCAGCACACACTCGTGATGACCAGCCCGAATGTGAGCGGCGAGGGGCCGACCTCACCCGATCGGTCCCCCACATGCGCGTTCACGCATCGGCACGAGCGGCACTCCGGTCCGGGCCTATCGGGCGGGAGTGCCGTTCGTACGAGGTGGGCCGTCAGGGGCGGGGCGGCAGCTCCGGGCGGCGGCGGCTCGGCCGTGTGGCCACGTCGGGCGGACGCACCGCGGGCTGCTGGGCCAGTGCCTCCAGCGCCATGTCGACGGCCTTCTCCAGCTGGGGATCACGCCCGGCCACCCAGTCCTGCGGCGCGATCACCACCTCCACGTCGGGGTCGACGCCGTGGTTCTCGACGTTCCAGTTCGTGTCGTCGAACCAGAACGCGTACCGCGGCTGCGTCACGCGCGTGCCGTCGACCAGCCCGTAGCGTCCGTCGATGCCGATCACGCCACCCCAGGTACGCACGCCGACAACCGGGCCGATGCCGAGCCGCTTGATCGCCGCGGTGACGATGTCGCCGTCCGAGCCGGACAGCTCGTCGGCCAGGGCGATGACGGGGCCGCGCGGGGCGTCCTCGGGGTAGGTCGTGGGCTGGCGGTGCCGCGGCAGGTCCCAGCCGATCACCTTGCGCGCCAGCTTCTCCACCACCAGCTGCGACGTGTGCCCGCCGCTGTTGCCGCGGACGTCGAGGATCAGGCCCTCCCGGCTGGTCTCGCGGCTCAGGTCGCGGTGCAGCTGCGCCCAGCCCGGCGCCATCATGTCGGGCACGTGCAGGTAGCCGAGCCTGCCCTCGGACCGGTCGGCCACGAACGCCCGGCGGCCTGCCACCCAGTCCTGGTAGCGCAGCGATGCCTCGGACGACAGCGGCTTGACCACGACCCGGCGCACCGTGCCCGCGTCATCGCGGTCCGGCCCGGAGCGGACGGTGAGCTCCACCAGCTCGTCGGCCCTCGACACGAGCAGCGGCGCAGGTCCGTATGCAGGGTCGACCGCCTTGCCGCCGACTTCGAGGATCACGTCGCCCGGGCGGACGTCGACACCCGGTCCGGAGAGCGGGCTCCTGGCAGCGGGGGCCGACGTCTCCGGGGGCAGCACACGCATCACGCGCCACCCGTCGTCGGTGGGCTCGAGGTCGGCGCCGAGCAGCCCCGGCTGCCCCGAGTGGTCGCCCGCCCCGCGTCCCGACACGTAGGCGTGCGACGTGCCGAGCTCGCCCTGCAGCTCCCACAGCAGGTCGACGAGGTCGTCGTGGCTGCCCACGGCGTCGACGAGCGGCCGGTACCGGGCCATCTCCTCGGCCCAGTCCACGCCCGCCATGTCCGGCGCCCAGAAGTGGTCACGCATCAGCCTGCCGGCCTCGTCGAACATCTGCCGCCACTCCGCCGTGGGGTCGACCGTGACGACGATCCGGCGGGTGTCGATCTCGAACTCGTCGCCATCGCCATCGCCGGGCGCCGAGGAGTTCGGGCGGTCGGTGCGCAGCACACGCAGCGTGCCACCGTCCCGGACGACGAGCCGCGTGCCGTCGCCGCTCACGGCGAAGCCGCTGACCGGGTCGGCGATCACGTCGAGCTTGCGGCGCACCAGGTCGTAGCGCTCGAGCACCGGCCGTTCGGCCTTCTCGTCGGTGCCCGCACGGGTGTCGCCGAGCACGCCGGAGACGGGGACCCGGTACCAGAGCAGGCAGTCCTTCCCTGCTCGCATCCCGCTGTACCGCGCCGCGACGACGGGCACGGGCACCACTCGGTCGGCCAGCCCCTCGACGTCCACCACCACCTCGGGCGGGGTGTCGTCCTTCTTCTTCTCCGGCTTGGCCTTGCCCTCGGCGGCGTCCGGCTCGGCCGACGGGTCGGTAGCCGCCGGCGCGGGTAGGTCCGAGGGCCCCTCCTCCCCCGGCGAGACCGGACGCCCGTCGGGGCTCGCCCCGAACGGAGATGGCGTACGTGCAGCCAGCGGAACCAGGAACGGACGCCACGACGCCGGGAACGTCAGGTCGAAGGAGTGTTCGTCGTAGATCGGGTCGAAGCTGCGGCGCGACAGGAACGCCAGGTACTTGCCGTCAGAGGTGAACGTCGGGTCCATGTCCACGAACCGCGGCTCTGTGACGGCCACGAGCGTGTCGTCGGCGAGCCGGGCCATCATGATCCGCGTCAGGCCGGACTCGACCGGGTCGCGATAGGCCAGCCAGGCGCTGTCGGGCGACCAGCACAGATCGCTGATCTCCCCGTCGGCTCCTCGCGCAAGCTCACGCAGCTCACCTTCGCGGTCGCCGGCGAGCTCCAGCACCAGGAGCCGCCCGTCGTGCGCGGCGAGAGCCAGCTTGGATCCGTCGGGGGCCGCGGCCAGCTCCAGCACGCGACCGACCTCGCCGACCCCGTGACGGCGCAGCGGTGCCACCCCGTCTGCCCGCTCGTCGAGCGGCGCGACGCAGACGGCGTCCTCCCCTTCGACGTCGTCCACCCACACCACGCGGTCATCGCCCAGCGGCCGCGCCAGCCGGGCCCGGGCACCCGGCTCCGCGAGGAGCGTGCGGGCAGGCCCGTCGCGGTGGGTGAGCCGGTGGACGGTGCCACGCACCAGCGCGATGCTCGTGCGACCGGTGCGGTCGGGCGCGGCCCACGTGAGCTCGTCGGCGGTGCGGACGCGGAACGGTTCGCGGGCCGTGCGCGGGCCACCGAGTCGCACGTCGAGGCGCCGGGGCTCGGCGGAACCGTCGAGCGAGTCGAGGATCCAGAGCTCGCCCGCCGACTCGAACACGATCCGCTCGCCGTCGGTGCTCGCGTGCCGCACATAGAACGGCGGCGCGTCTGGGCCGCCGTGGTCGGTGTGGCGCCGCAGCCCGGAACCGTCCGCGCCGAGCGAGTAGATGTTGCCCCAGCCCTCGTGGTCGCAGATGAAGGCGATGCGCCTCCCGTCGCCGGAGCCGACGAGCATCGGGGCCGCCATCTGCCCGTCGAGATCGGCCGCGAGCCGCACGAACTGCCCGGACCCGGTCGCGTCCCACCACAGCTTGCCGGCCGTGCCACCCCGGTACCGCTTCCACCAGGCCATGTCCCGCGACATGACGCTGGTGACGACCACGATCGGGCTGCCGTCCGCGGCCAGTGCGACGTCGGAGACCGGTCCGAGGTCGAGCCGGCGCGGCGTGCCGCCGCTCGGCGGGATCGCGTAGGCCCAACCCCGCCGGGACGCCTGCCCCACCGTGCTCACGGCGAGCACATCTCCGTCGGGCGTCCACCCGACCACGTGCGCCCGTGGGTCGGCCCAGTAGGACAGCCTCCGCGCGCCGCCACCGTCGACGTCGCTGACGAAGACCTCGGGCGCCCCTTCCCGCCAGGACGTCCACGCAACCCGCGTGCCGTCGGGCGACAGGCGCGGATGATCGACCGGCACGTCGTCGGCGGTGAGCCGGTAGGCCCTCCCACCGGACACCGGCGCAGTCCAGACGTCGTTCTCGGCGACGAAGACGAGAGTGTCCGCGTGCAGGTGGGGGAAGCGGAGGTAACTGCGGGGCATGGTCCAGACGGTAGCGATCATCAGAGTCAACAGGGAGCCGTAGATCGACACGTTCGCAAGCGGATGGGCGTTTTGCACACTGTGTCCTCACCCGGGCGGCGGCAAGATGAGGCTCATGCTGCGGACCACGGCCAGCCGCTTCGTCGTCGCAGCGGTGGCCGCTGCAGCGCTGGGGCTCACCGGATGCACAGCGCCCGACGGTGCCACCTCGGCCGAGACCGGGAGCTCCGCACCGGTCTCAGCCCCCACCCCCCTCGCCCGCACCGGCACGCCCGAGCTGCGGGCGAGCGTCGTCGCGGGGGGCCTGTCGCACGTGTGGGACCTGGGATTCCTCCCGGACGGACGCGTGCTGCTGACCCAGCGCGACGGCCGGATCGCGCTGCTGTCGAGCACGAAGCCCGGGGCCACGGTCACGCCCGTCGACGCCGATCAGTCCGATGTGTACGTCCGGGGCGAGGGCGGGCAGATGGGGATGGTCGTCCACCCCGACTTCGCCGAGACCCGCCGATTCACCACGTGCCAGACCCATATGGAGGGGAGCACCCCCACCGACGTCCGGCTCGTCACCTGGCAGCTCTCCGCCGACGGCAGGGCCGCGACCAGGGTCGCCGACCCACTGGTCGGCGGGATGCCGATCAACCCGTCGGGCCGGCACTCGGGGTGCCGCCCGACGCTCGCCTCGGACGGCACGCTGCTCGTCGGCACCGGCGACACCGCGCGCGCCGCCATCCCGCAGGACCTGACGTCGCTCGGCGGCAAGGTGCTCCGCATCGACCTCGCCACCGGTGGGCCCGCGCCCGGCAACCCCTTCGCCGACGCGGGCAACCCCGCACAGCGGCTCGTCTGGAACTACGGCCATCGCAACGTCCAGGGCGTCGCCGTCGATCCGCGCTCCGGAGCGGCGTACTCGGCCGAGCACGGCCCGACCACCGACGACGAGGTGAACCTCCTGCGTGCAGGCGCCAACTACGGCTGGGACCCGTCCCGGGGCGGCACCGTCGGCGGCTACGACGAGTCCGTGCCGATGACCGATCTCCAGCGCTTCCCCGACGCCGTGTCCGCCGCGTGGAGCTCGGGCAGCCCGGTGGAGGCGGTGTCCGGCGCCGCGTTTCTCAGGGGTCCACAATGGGGTGATCTCGACGGGGTACTCGCGGTGGGCGCGCTGCGCGGGCAGAAGCTGCTGCTCATGCGCCTGCGCGCGGACGGTACCGTCGATCAGGTGACCATTCCGCCCGCACTCGATGGCGCGTTCGGCCGGCTACGGGCCGTCCGGCTCGCACCTGACGGCGCGCTACTGCTATCAACATCCAACGGCGCCGATGACCAGGTGCTCCGTATCGATCCGGTATGACCGTTTTCGTCGGCGACTACTACGATTCCTAGTGGCGCACGCCTACTAACTTCCTTCGTAGGACCGACCTGTCCTGGTCGTACGGTAACCTCCATCCGCGAACTTGCAGGGCATTCGACCGGAGAAGCGAGGAATTGCGTGATCACGCTCTATCTGAACCGCCAGATCGCCGACGACCGCCGACGTGAGTCGCTGTTCTCCGGCGATTTCTACCTTTACACCGGGTTGCCCGGCGCGGCCGCTTTGGTGAAACACGCCGAGGACCTCATCGCCGAGACGTTCGGCGACCTCGACCCCGAGCGCGCCCAGTTCGAGATGAGCGTCGAGGAGTTCATCAGCCGGGTGGGTCCGCTCAAGTCCGAGTTCACCAACGGGCAGCGCACCAAGGAACTGTGCCAGCAGTTCGCGGTGGACTTCGGCGTCGACCCCGACCGCACTTACTTCGACATCCCCCGGCTGCGCGTGATCCCCGCGGAGAACTACCTCACCGCCGGCGTCAGCTACAACTACAAGGCCCACCGCGACATGTGGTACGGCCACCCGCAGCAGCTGGTCAACTACTGGACCCCGGTCTTCCCCGTGGTCGGCGACAACGTCATGAGCATGTACACCGACTACTTCGACAAGCCGGTGAAGAACGGCTCCAACCAGTACGACTATGACGAGTGGGTGGCCAAGCACCGCCACGCCGCCGCCGAGAAGACCACCACCGACGACCGGCCCCACCCGCTCCCGCTCGAGGAGATCGAGTCCCGCGGCGAGATCCGGATCGCGGGGGGCGCGGGCGATGTGATGATGTTCTCGTCCAACCACCTGCACGCGTCGGCGCCGAACCTCTCCGGCGTCACGCGCTTCTCTTACGACCTGCGCACCATCAACATCGACGACGTGCGTGCCGCCCGCGGCCCGCGCAACGTCGACAGCGGTGCCACCGGCACCACCCTGGGCGACTTCCTGCGCGTCTCCGACCTCGAGCCGCTGAAGGCCGAGGAGTTCGCCGACGCCATGGCCGCCTCGCAGTGATCTGCGGCCGCCGCGCGCCTCAGCCTGTGGCGTAGCGCGCGGCGGCGCGTTCACGCGCCTTGGCCGCCTCCACCTCGCGGTTCTTCGGGGGCGCCGAGGTCACGAGTTCGTCCAGCAGCCGGCGCGTTGCGGCGGTGACCGCCTCCACGGCCCGGGCGAACGCCTCCTCGTTGACCTGCGACGGCGAGGTCGACCCACTGACCTTGCGCACGTACTGCAACGCAGCCCCGTGCACCTCATCCCGGGTGGCGGGCGGCTCGAAGTTGTGCAGGGTCCGGATATTCCGACACATACCCCAATCCTGCAGCATTGTGGAGCCCCAGTGTTGCCGCAGGGCGCTGCAGACAGCAGTACGGCTCCACAGTTCCTGGGCTGTGGATGGGCGTTCGACTGCTCGCCCCGTCTGCGTCAGCCTTTTGATCCATGGTGATCTCCGGTTTGCCCGATGTGTTCCGTGGTTCCGACGCCGTGGCGTGCGGCGCCCTCACTCGTGCCCAGCTGCGCGGGCCTTCGGTGCGGCGGATCTGTCGCGACGTCTACACGGTCTCGTCGGGGCAGATCACCCACCAGTTGCGGTGCCGGGCGATGGCTCTCTCCCTACCGGCCGGGGCAGTGATCACCGGTCGGTCAGCAGCCACGATCAGGGGTGTTCCCCTCTGCTGGCCCGACGACGACGTGCAGGTTCTCGCGCCGACCGAGATGCGACTGGGGCATCGGGCGGGCCTCGATGTGCGGCGCACCGGAATCGAGCCCGTCGAGTGGGAGCCCTGGGCCGGCGGTCGGATCGCCACACCGATGCGGCTCGCCCTCGACCTGCTACTCGGCCGTGCCTTACCTGATGCCGTAGCTGATCTGGACGCCGTGCTGCGCGCCCGGCTGGTCGAACACGCGGCCGTCGCGACGATGGTGGCGCAGCGATCCGACAACGGGATCGTCCTAGCCCGGCGAGCCGTCGAACTGGCCGATCCGAGGGCGGAGTCGTTGCCGGAGTCCAAGCTCCGCGTCCACCTCGTGCTCGACGGTCTTGCTCCGGTGCCGCAGTACTGGATCCACGACGCGGGCGGTCGCATCGCACGCGTGGATCTCGCCCTGCCGGAGCACAAGATCGCCATCGAGTACGACGGCGACTGGCGTGACGGCGAGACGTGGGCGCTGAACCGCGACCGCGACCGCCTCAACCGGGTACACGCGGCGGGCTGGGACGTGGTCTTCGTGACAGCCCCACTACTCCGCGACGGAAAAAGACTCCTACGAACGATAAGACAAGCAATCCCCAGCTGAGCATTTGGGAGCCGTAGTGCTGTCAGAGGCCGCATCCCGACAGCGCTACGGCTCCACAATGCTGTGTTAGGGCTGTACGCGCATTGTCGCGTCCAGTTCCCCTGCTTCTTGGCGCGCGCTCAGGACTGCCAGGCGGGTGAACTTGTTGTCGAACGCGTCCTGCGTCAGGCCGCGCTCGCGGTACTCCTTCGCGAGCTGCTGGGCGCCATCCGGGATGGTCCACTTCGCCTCGAACTCGAGCTCCTTGCGCGCCCGGGAGAAGTCCACCCGGTAGGAGCGCGGGTCGTTGCCTGCCTCACCGGTGATCTCGAGCTCGGAGTCCGGCACCGCCTCCACCACGGCCTGGGCGATCTCGGCGACGGTGCGGTTGTTCTTCTCGGTGCCCACGTTGAACGCGCGCGCCCGCACGACGTCGGCCGGCGCGGCGAGCGCGGCGAGCACAGCGCCCGCGATGTCCTCGGCATGGGCGAGGGGACGCCACGGGGTGCCGTCGGAGAGCACGGTGACCTTGCCAGTGAGGATGGCCCGTCCGACGAGGTTGTTCAGCACGATGTCGGCGCGCAGCCGCGGGGAGAACCCGAACGCGGTGGCGTTGCGCAGCGAGAACGGCACGAAGTCGCTGTCGGCGAGCTCCGCCAGGTCGTCCTCCACACGCACCTTGGAGATCGCGTACGGGGTGACCGGCTTGAGGGGCGCGTCCTCGTCCACCAGCTCGTCGCCGGACTGCGCGCCGTACACCGAGCAGGTGGACGCGTAGGCGAAGCGGGAGACCCCGGCCTCCTTGGCCAGGCGGGCGAGCCGGGTGGAGGCGTGGTGGTTGATGTCGTAGGTGATCTCGGGGGCCAGCGAGCCCAGCGGGTCGTTGGAGAGCGCCGCCATGTGGACGACGGCGTCGAAGCCTTGCAGCTGCTCGACGGTGACGTCCCGCAGATCGGTGCTGAGCCCGGGAACGTCCGGGGTGTCCAGCGAGCCGAGCACGCACTCGGCGAACAGGCCGCTGTCGAGCCCCGTCACGTCGTGGCCTGCCGCGGTGAGGATCGGGGCCATCACGGTGCCCAGGTAGCCCTGGTGACCGGTCAGCAGAACTCGCACGGGGATCCCTTCGAGTGGTTCGTATGGCGGGGGTTCAGTCCACCGGGTGATCAACCCCGGTGAGAGGAGCGACTCCGAGCACGAGCTTCGACGCGTGGAACGCCTCGGCGTACCGCGCATGGCACTGCACACCGCGGATGCGGGCCAACCCTCCGAACGTCTCGGCGTCGAACCAGCTGCGGTCGCGCTGTGAGCCGTAGTGTTCGTGCAGCTTGGCCACCTTCTCGCGCAGCACCGGCTCGGCAAGGGGCAGGTACACGGTGGGCTGAGCCAGGTCGCTCTCCCACTTGAGGATCTCGTAGCCCAGCGTGAGGTGGTCGCGGAAGACCGTGGGCACGAGCTTCGCGAGCGTGCGGTGGTCCTGGTGGGCATCGTGCGGCGACGGCGCGAAGATGATGTCCGGTTCGCCGAGGGTGCGCAGCTCCTCGATGGCGAGCTTGGCACGCTCCCAGCGCGTCGGGACGCGACCGTCGGGGAGGTCGAGAACCGCGACCTCCAGCTGAGCCCCGGGGCAGAACGCCGCCAGAGCAGCGCGTTCCTCCTCTTCCCGCAGCGAGCCGCCCCCGGTGAGGACGAGCGCGGAGACGGTGACGCCGGGATGCGCACGGCACAGCTCGATGAGGGACCCGCCGGCGCCGATCGCGATGTCGTCGCAATGGGCGCCGAGCAGCAGGATCCGGTCGATGCGCTCCGGCAGCAGGCTCAGCACGATCTCATCGCTCGATGTTGGCGTCGTTCATTGCCGCAATTGTGGCCTGTAGGGGGTCGCGGTCGCCTGTGCTGTTCTCCCAGAGCATCCACGGCCGGGTGCCACCCTGGTAGGCCGCCTCCAACGCGGTGCGCTCCTTGACCGTGTCGGCAGGCTGCCAGAACCCCCGGTGCCGATAGGCCATCATCCGGCCCTCCTTGGCCAGCACCGCGGCCCCGTCCGCGATCAGATCCCCGTTCTCCGGGATGTAGTCGAAGATCTCCGGACGCAACACGAAGTACCCGCCGTTCTCCCACAACGGCATCTGCTGCAACGTGGTGATCGCCGAGATCCGATCATCCGACCCCACGTCCACACAGTGGAACGCCGACTGCGGCGGCACCGCCAGCAACGCCCCCACCGCATCCGAGGCCGCGAACTTCCCGATCATGTCGTTCAACGGCAGGTCGGTGAGCACATCGGCGTAGTTGGCCAGGAACATCTCCTCCTCACCCACCAACGACCGCACCCGCCGCAACCGCTCCCCGATCGGGGAGTCCAACCCGGTGTGCACGAACGTGATCGTCCAGTCCTGGATGTCCGAACCCAGCAACTCCACGTTCCCGCCACGCAGCACGAAGTCGTTGGAGGCCGTCTCGGAGTAGTTCAGGAAGAAGTCCTTGATGTGATGCGCCCCGTACCCCAGGCACAACACGAAATCCGTGTGTCCGAAGTGGGCGTAGTAGCGCATCACATGCCAGATCAGCGGCCGTGGCCCCACCGGGTGCATCGGCTTCGGCAGATCCGACACGCCATCGCGCATCCGCATGCCGTAACCACCGCAGAACAATACGACCTTCACGCGATCACCTCGAGCGCCGGAATCGGGAACACCAACTGCCCGCCCCATTCGCGGACGTAGGACAGCTGGTCGATCAGCTCGTCGCGCAGGTTCCACGGCAGGATCAGGACGTAGTCCGGCCGGTCCTTCGCGATCTGTTCCGGCGCGAGCACCGGAATACGCGTACCGGGGGTGAACCGCCCGTGCTTGTACGGGTTGCGATCCACTGTGTATTTCAGCAGGTCGGGGCGGATGCCGCAGTAGTTCAGCAGGGTGTTGCCCTTGCCCGGCGCCCCGTAGCCGACCACCGTCTTGCCCGCCCGTCGCGCCTCGATGAGGAAGGCGACCAGGTCGTCACGCACCCGCGAGACCGCCTCGGCGAAACCGTCGTGGCCCTCGGCGGTGTGCAGCCCGGCCGCCTCCTCGGCGGCGAGGACCGCACGCACGCGCTCCGACGGCTCGCCCGCGATCTCGGTGGGCCGGGCCCACATCCGGATGGAGCCGCCGTGGGTGTCGAGCAGCTCGACGTCGACGAGCGTCAGGCCGCCCGACTCGAGCGCCCGCTGGCCGGTGAGCAGCGTGTAGTACTGGAAGTGCTCGTGGTAGATCGTGTCGAACTGGGTGCGCTCCACCAGCGTCAGCAGGTGCTGCACCTCGATCGACACCCAGCCGTCGTCCGCCACCAGCGCCCGCAGCCCCTGCGTGAAACCGACGACGTCGGGGATGTGGGCGTAGACGTTGTTGAGGCAGACGAGGTCGGCCGGACCGTGCTCGGCGCGGACCGACGCACCGGTCTCCGGGGTGAGGAACGCCGTCAGGGTGGGCACGCCCTTCTCCCGAGCGGCCTCGCCCACGTTGACCGACGGCTCGATGCCCAGGCAGCGGATACCCCGCTCGACGACGTGCTGCAGCAGGTAGCCGTCGTTGCTCGCCACCTCGACGACGAACGATTCGGGGCCGAGGCCGAGCCGCTCGACGGACTCATCGACGAAGCGCTTCGCGTGCTCGACCCACGATGTGGAGAACGACGAGAAGTAGGCGTACTCGGTGAAGGTCTCCTCCGGTGTGATCAGCGGAGGAAGCTGCGCGAGCAGGCACTTGTCGCACACTCGCACGTGCAGCGGGTAGGTGGCCTCGGGGCGCTCCGTGGCGTCCGCCGTGAGGAACAGCTCGCACGGTGGGGTGGCCCCGAGATCCAGGAAGCTTCTGAGCTCTGCCGAACCGCAGAGCCGGCACGTGACGAGGGGCGCGGCGGTTGGCGCGTCACCCGCATGAGCTGCGTTCTCGGTCAGCACTGCGGCGCCCCCCCGCTCGTGTCGCGCCGGTGACGGTTCTCCAGTCTGCGCACGGGGGCCAGTGTTTCACGAACAGCCCAGCACTCCCCCGCGGGTAGGTCACCCGGGTGGGCCGCACGCGCGCCCGCCCGGCCCCCTACTGGAGGCATACATGCAGGTCAAAGCGGTGGAATCGCCCGTAGCTCCAACGCGAGGCTCACGCTTCCTGGCTACTGAGCCGGGCGAGCCGTTTGGGAGTGGGCCAACGCACGTCGTAGGCCCAGCCGAGCTTCTCGAATATCCAGATGAGCCGGGCCGAGATGTCGATCTGGCCGGGCAGGACGCCGTGACGCGCGCACGTCGGGTCGGCGTGGTGCAGGTTGTGCCACGACTCGCCCATGGACAGCACGGCGAGCGGCCAGAAGTTGTGCGACCGGTCACGTGAGCGGAACGGGCGCCTGCCGATCATGTGGCAGATCGAGTTGATGGACCACGTGACGTGGTTGGAGATCGCGAGGCGCACCAGCCCGCCCCAGAAGAAGCCGGTGAGCACGCCGACCCAGGACCACGAGATGAGCCCGCCCAGCACAGCGGGAAGCAACAGGCTGACCGCCACCCAGATACCGAACGTCTTGCTCACGCGCACGATCGCGCGGTCGGCGAGCAGGTCCGGGATGAACCGCCGGTGGTTGGTCTCGTTGCGGTCGAAGAACCAGGTCATGTGGGCGTGCAGGAAGCCCCTCGCCACGGCCAGCGGCGACGTGCCGAACAACCACGGCGAGTGCGGGTCACCCTCACGGTCGGAGAAGGCGTGGTGGCGGCGGTGATCGGCCACCCAGTTCAGGATGTTGCCCTGCACGGCCAGCGAACCGGTGATCGCCATCGCAACACGAAGCCACGGCTTGGCCTTGAACGACTTGTGCGTGAAGTGGCGGTGGAAGCCGACCGTGATGCCGAGTACGGCGGGCACGTAGAACACGACGAGGAGCACGAGGTCGTGCCAGTCCACCCCCCATCCCCACGCCAGTGGCACGGCCAGCGCGAGCGCGACCATCGGTCCCGCGACGAAAACCCAGATCAGCGAGTGCTGGAACGCGGTGCGTCGGCCGGAGATCACCGGGTTCGGATCCGACGTCGGCCGACTTCCGTCGGCGTCCGAGACGGTGGCGGTCATGGGGCTCCTCGCGGATGAGTGTCTGGGGTGACGGCCGGGCGGCCCGCGCGGCTGCGGACCGCACCCGTTCCGGAGGCTAGGTGATCAGGACCCGGCCACACAGCCCCCGCCACGGGAACAACAGGCGAATCGCCCGGTTCACAGTGCGCTCCATCGCATACCCGGCCGTGGTCCGCCGCAACCGGTGTTCCCACTGCGTGACAGGATGAAGGCCTGTCCGCCGTGGTGTAACGGCAGCACCTCGGATTTTGGTTCCGATGGTCCAGGTTCGAATCCTGGCGGCGGAGCAGCAGGTCAGCGCCTCGCCGACCAACCTCATGCCGCAGCGGCACGGGCGCCGGCAGCCGGCGTTCCGGGCCACCCCCCGTCGTCCCGGCGGGGGTCGGGAGTAGCCCGAACTCGGGTCGCCCGAGCGGCGGCCGAGCCCGCGAGCGGTTTTCGTCACAGAGATGAGATACGCGGGTGACATACCCGCGCAACCGCCACGACCTGCGACGACCCGGGTACGGGGCGCGTCTGCCGCGGACGGACCGTCAGAGCTCCGGCTTCTCGTCGTAAAGCACGAAGTGCTCGACCACCGGCGGCGCGGCCAGGAACTCACCCAGAAGCGCTACGTACCGGCTGTACCGATCCGTGCCCCGGAAGTTCTGCAGATGGGCGTCGCGCGACTCCCACTCCACCATCCCGACGAACCGGGTGGGGCTCTCCACCCCGCGAAACATCTGCGCCGAGAGACATCCCGGCGTTCCGGTCAAAATCGCCTGCGCCTCGGCGTTGCGGGCGGCGAAATCGTTCTCGCTGCCCTCACGAACATCGATCAGCGCGATCTCGCGGATCATGAAACCGACCCTACGCGCGGTCCGACCGGCGCCGTAGCCGAACCGGGGCGGTCCCGCCTCATTCAGCGGGACCGCCCCGGCACGGTTGTCATGGATCGGTCAGTTGGTGCGGTTCTGTTTGATACTGGTGTTCGTACGCGAGTTCCGCTCGGCGATGGTGATCGCCTCGCGGGCCCCCTCAGCGTGGATGTTCACTCCCCTGCCTTGCTCGGCGATGGTGTTCGCTTCGCAAGCCCGCTCAGCGCCCGTTCGGCGCCGGCGGCGGCTGGGGCGGTTCGGGCGGACGCCCGTTCCCCGTGCACCTCATGCCACTCCTCTGTTTCCCTACCAGTGGGGCCTCCGTGACGGCAGGCCCCGGTCCGTCACTCCAGACCGGCGTCCAGGGTGATGGTGGTGCCGGCCAGTGCCTTGCTGACCGGGCACCCTTCCTTGGCCGCGAGTGCGGCCTTCTCAAACCCCGCCGCGTCGAGTCCCTCGACCTCGCCGCGGACGGTGAGCGCGATGCCCGTGATCGCGAACCCGCCCTTGGGGTCCGGACCGAGCGTGACGTCGGCGGTGACGTCCAGCGACTGCGGCGTGCCGCCTGCCTGCGCGATGAGCGCCGACAGCTGCATCGCGTAGCAGGACGAGTGGGCCGCCGCGATGAGCTCCTCCGGGCTGGTGGTGCCGCCAGCGTCCTCCGCCGTGCGCTTCGGGAAGCTCACGTCGTACGTGCCCACGCCACTGCTGGTGAGTTCGACCTGGCCGGCTCCCTGCTCGAGGGTGCCGTTCCAGGCCGTGCGGGCGGTGCGCGTGGGCATCGAAAGCCTCCTGAGAGCGGTCGTGATCTTCCTTCTGTGACAACCCCCGAGAACGAGCGAACTATCCGTCAGGCTCGGCCGGTGAGACGACCGGTGCAGGATGCACGGCGAACGGTCCGGCCGGACCGTGTGTCAGCCATTCGGGGTGGCTCACGGCCAGGAAGTCGTGGACCGTCCTCGCGCCGTTACGCAGGCCCACCGGCCGGTGGCGAGACGTCCGTCCAGATGCCGGGCGCGACGATGGGCTCGACGGCGGGGTACCTACCGACCCCGTAGGATTTCCAGGTCCCCGACGCCGGCCCGGCGTGCCGCACCGCACCAGGTTCGGTATCGCCGCAGCTCGCCACGGTGACCACCAGCAGTAGAACAGGGAGTGGGCTCCATGGTCGACAGTCACGAGCCCGGACGCACCGGCGACTGCGCACCCGTCCGCCCGGCCGCCGCCATCGTGCTGGCTGCGGGCGAGGGCACGCGGATGCGCTCGGCCGTGCCGAAGGTCCTCCATCCGATCGCCGGCCGCAGCCTTCTCGGGCATGCGGTCCACGCGGTTGCCGCGTTGGAACCCGAGCACCTCGTCGTCGTGGTCGGCCACGGCCGCCACCAGGTCGGCGACGCCGTCACCGCACTGGGTGACGAGCTCGCCCGGCCGGTGCTCGCGGCCGAACAGGAGAAGCGCCTCGGCACGGGTCACGCGGTCCGGTGCGCGCTCGATGTCGTGCCGTCCACGATCACGGGACCGGTCCTCGTCACCTACGGCGACGTCCCGCTCCTCGACCCGCACACCCTCACCGACCTCATGGCCGACCACACGAGTTCGGGGGCGGCACTGACCCTCCTCACCACCGAGCTCGCCGACCCCACCGGGTACGGCCGGGTGCTGCGCGAGTCGGACGGCACCGTCACCCGCATCGTGGAGGAGGCCGACGCCACACCGGAGCAGCGGGCGGTCACCGAGGTCAACTCGGGGGTGTACGCCTTCGACGCCGAGTACCTCCTCGCCACCATCACCAGGCTGCGCGCGGCCAACAGCCAGGGCGAGCTGTACCTCACCGACCTCGTCAAGATCGCGCACGACAACGACGTCGACGTCCGCGCCGTGCGCTGCGTCGACGGCTGGCAGGTACGCGGCGTCAACGACCAGGTCCAGCTCGCGGCCATCCGCGCCGAGCTGAACCGGCGCCTGCTCGACGGCTGGATGCGCAAGGGCGTCACGGTCGTCGACCCGGCCACCACGTGGACCGACGTCGAGGTCCGGCTGGAGCCGGATGTCGTGCTGCACCCGCACACCCAGCTGCACGGCTGCACGTCCGTCGCCGGCGGCGCCGAGGTCGGCCCGGACACCACGCTCACCGACTGCGAGATCGGCGCGGGCGCCAGGGTCATCCGCACGCACGGCACCGGAGCGGCCATCGGCGCGGGCGCGTCGGTCGGGCCGTTCGCCTACCTGCGGCCGGGGGCACGGCTCGGCGAGCGCGGCAAGATCGGCACCTTCGTCGAGGTCAAGAACTCCGACATCGGCACGGGCACCAAAGTTCCGCATCTCACATATGTCGGCGACGCCACAATCGGCGAGTACAGCAACATCGGCGCGTCCTCGGTCTTCGTCAACTACGACGGTGTGCGCAAACAGCGCAGCGTCATCGGATCGCACGTCAGGACCGGTTCGGACAACACCTTCGTCGCCCCGGTACACGTCGGCGACGGCGCCTACACAGGGGCCGGCGCGGTCGTGCGCGAGGACGTCCCACCGGGGGCGCTCGCCGTGTCCGCCGGGGCACAGCGCACGATCGAGGGGTGGGTCGAGAAGAAGCGGCCCGACACCCCGGCCGCGGAGGCCGCCGCCAGGGCGGTCGACCGGGCGAACAATGGCGATGGAGGCACAGCACGGTGAGCGCGATGTCGGCAGTCCCGAAGAAGAACCTCATGCTCTTCTCGGGGCGTGCACATCCTGAGCTGGCCGAGCAGGTCGCCAAGCACCTGGACGTGACGATCACGCCACAGTCGGCGTACTCGTTCGCCAACGGTGAGATCTTCGTCCGGTTCGAGGAGTCGGTGCGCGGCTGCGACGCCTTCGTCCTGCAGTCGCACTCGGCGCCGATCAACGACCAGATCATGGAACAGCTGATCATGGTCGACGCGCTGAAACGGGCCTCGGCCAAGCGGATCACCGTGGTCATGCCGTTCTGGGGCTACGCGCGCCAGGACAAGAAGCACCGCGGGCGCGAGCCGATCTCGGCCCGCCTCATCGCCGACATGTTCCAGGTGGCCGGCGCCGACCGGATCATGACGGTCGACCTGCACACCGCTCAGATCCAGGGCTTCTTCGACGGGCCGGTCGACCACCTCTTCGCGCTGCCGGTGCTCGCCGAGCACGTCAAGCGCACCTACGCCGACCACCCACTCGCCGTCGTCTCCCCCGACTCCGGCCGCGTCCGGCTCGCTGAGCGTTGGGCCGAGACCCTCGGCGGCACGCCGCTGGCGTTCATCCACAAGACGCGCGACCCCCGCAGGCCGAACGAGGCCGTCGCCAACCGCGTCGTCGGTGAGGTGGAGGGCAGGCTCTGCGTGGTGATCGACGACATGATCGACACCGGTGGCACCGTGGCCAAGACCGCCGAGGTGCTGCTCAACGAGGGCGCGTTGGACGTCGTCGTCGCAGCGACGCACGGCGTGCTCTCCGGCCCCGCGCCCGAGCGTCTCGCCGCCTGCGGGGCCCGCGAGGTCATCTTCACCGACACACTGCCGATCCCGGACGAGAAGCGGTTCCCGGCGATGACCGTGCTCTCCATCGCCCCGCTGCTCGCCGAGGCCATCCACCAGGTGTTCGACGACGGCTCGGTCACCAGCCTCTTCGACGGCAACGCGTAGGGACTCCGCGAATCACACTCCGGTGCGGCCACGGCAGCGTCGATCCATCGACCGCCGTCGGCCGTACCGGAGGCGCGGGGCGTGCTCTGCCTCGTGATCCACAATTCCCTGTCTGTGGTCGTCACCGATCGACCGACTCGGCTTTCGCGAGTACCCACAGCGCTTGGACGGCTCTACCAGCGGCATCCGACCGCATTGCCCGGGTCGGTGGACGCCCAGGAGCGGCTGAAGTCACCGCAGAGAGTGACGCCCGTAAGGGCGAGGGTCTGGCGAGGCACGCGGTGCGCGTCGCGTATCGTTGACGCCAGTTCCGCGGCGAGGGTGGGTGTTCCTTCTTAGCCTGCCGTTATCGACGCAGCCCCGGCCCGGCCGGTCTGCCTCGCCGCGCGTCCATGTCACAGCACGCTTGATCGAGGAGAAGTACCGTGGCCGAGGCCCGTATCGACGCCGAGACCCGCACGGAGTTCGGCAAGGGCGCCGCCCGCCGCACACGTCGCGCAGGCAAGATTCCCGCTGTGCTCTATGGGCACGGCACCGACCCGCAGCATCTCTCGCTCCCGGAGCTTGAGTTCAAGCGGGTCGTCCGTGAGCAGGGCCGCAACGCCGTCATCACGCTCAACATCGGCGGCCGCCCCCAGCTCGCGCTGACCAAGACCGTGGTCACCCACCCCATCCGGCCGTACATCGAGCACGTCGACCTGCTGGTGATCAGGCGGGGCGAGAAGGTCGCCGTCGAGGTCCCGGTGGTCGTCGTCGGCGACGCCGCGCCCGGCACCCTGGTCACCCAGGAGCTCAACAACATCGAGGTCGAGGCCGACGTCTCCAACATCCCGGAGCACGTCGAGGTGTCCGTCGAGGGCCTCGAGGTCGGCACCCAGATCCAGGCCGCCGACGTGCCGCTGCCCGAGGGCACCACGCTCCGCGCCGACGCCGAGGTCCTCGTGATCAACATCGTCGCCGCCCCGACCGAGGCCCAGCTCGAGGGCGAGATCGACACCGAGGGTGCAGGCGTCGTCGAGGAAGCCCCGCAGGCCCCGGCGCCCGAGCCCACCGAGAGCTGACCATGACGCCGGGCCCCGCTCTGGTGGTCGGGCTCGGCAACCCGGGCCCCGACTACGCCGAGACCCGGCACAACGTCGGATTCCGCGTCGTCGAACTACTCGCGGCGCGGGCCGGCGGTGGCCGCTTCTCCCGGCACCGAACCAACTCCGACGTGCTCGAAGCCAGGCTCGCCGGACGGCGGGTCGTGCTCGCCAAGCCGCGCACGTACATGAACGTCTCCGGGGGCCCGGTCGCCGGGCTCACGAAGTACTTCTCCGTGCCGATCGAGGATCTCGTCGTCGTCCATGACGACCTCGACCTCGGCTTCGGCGTGGTGCGCCTCAAGCGGGGCGGGGGCGAGGGCGGCCACAACGGCCTGCGCTCCATCAGCTCCGCGCTGGGAACGAAGGAGTACCTGCGCGTCCGCTTCGGGATCGGCCGGCCCCCGGGCCGGCAGGACCCAGCCGACTTCGTGCTGAAGCGCTTCTCCGGGGCGGAGAAGAAAGAGCTGGAGTTCGCGGTCGACCTCGCCGCCGACGCCGCCGAGGCCCTGCTCTCCGACGGCCTCGAGCCGGCGCAGAACAAGTTCCACGCCCTCTCGGGCTGACGCGCTTGCGTCGTTGATCAACGGTTTGGGGACGCGCGGCCGTGCAGTGAACGGCAGCGGGGCCCGCAACGGTGATCTCGAACTGCGGCGGCCCGGATCAGCCACCACCCGGCGACGGCCCGCGGCCATGATCAGCAATTGGGGACGCCCAGCGGCGTCATATGCGGCCACCGGGCCCGAAATGATGATCATGGCGTGCAGCGCCGGCTGCTCGACGCGGACAGTCGGCAGGCGCGAAGGGATCAGCTTTCAGGAACCCGGAACCGTCCTCGTGCGGTTGCCCGGCACCTGATCAGCCACTCGGTGGGCAACGACGTATGTCCGGTGGCTCGTGGGGGGGCGTGCGCTCCATGATCATCATTCGGGGACCCGCAACCGCATCACGCACAGCTGGAGGGCCCGAACCGGTGATCATGAACTGCGGCGGCGCAGATCGGCCACCACCCGGCGGCTGGCGGCCATGATCAGCGAATGGGGACGCACAGCCGCGTCATATGCCGCTACAGGGCCCAAGCTGATGATCATGGTAGCTGGCTAACCGGGGTCCAGGCTCCGGCGCCGAGCAGTGATCAACAGCCGGTAACCCGTGCCATCCCGCCCTCCGCAAGCCCGGCGGGCCGCCATCACCCGCGCCGATCCCCCCTGACGGCGCGACCCCGCGCGGCGCCCTCATGATCAGCAATTGGGGCCACAGAACCGCACCGAGAGCAGCCGCGGGGCCCGAAACGGTGATCATGAACCGCGGCCGCGCAGATCAGCCACCACCCGGCGGCCATGATCAGCGAATGGGGACGCGCAGCCGCGTCATATGCCGCTACGGGGCCCCAAACGGTGATCATCGCCTGGAGCTGGCCCGCCGCGGCAGCGATAAGCGGTCGGGCCGCCCGGCATCCCCGTGCAGCTGCCTCAGACGCGAGCCCGCAGCAGTTCGCCCGTGGCTGCCCGCCGCAGCTTGCCGGAGGGGGTCTTGGGCAGGGTGCCGGGGCCGAGCACCATGACCTCGGCCGGGCGCACCCCCACCGCGGAGACCACCTGGCGGGTGACGTCCTTGCGGATCACCTGCTCCGCCTCCGGGTCGCCCGCCTTGCGCGACTCGACCGCCACAAGGAACGACTCGCGGTGCATAGCGCCTTCCGTGCCGCTGAGCATCCGGACGGCCACGGCGTTGCCGGCGCGCACGTCGTCGGCTTGGGCCGCCGCACGCTCGATGTCGGTGGGGTAGATGTTGCGCCCGCCCATGATGATCACGTCCTTGCGCCGGCCGCAGACCACCACCTCGCCGTTGACGACGTAGCCCTCGTCGCCGGTGTCGAGCCAGCCCTCGTCGTCCTGGGTGGCGACCGGGCCGTCGACGGTGAGGTAGCCGGGGGTCACCGACTCGCCACGCAGCTGCAGAACACCGACCTCGCGATCGCCGAGAACCGCGCCGTCGTCGCCCACCACCCGTACCTCGATGCCGAGGAGCGGCGGGCCCAGCTTCGGGAAGCGGCGGCGGGGCTCGCCGGCCGTCGGCTCCGCGCGTCGGTGTTCCTCCAGCTGCTGGGCGTCGATGTGGTCGACCTCCAGTCCGGTGGCGAGCGGGGCGAAGCTCACACCGAGCGCTGTCTCGGCCATCCCGTAAGCGGCGACCACCGACTCCGGTTGCAGGCCGAAGCGGCTGCCCGCCGACGTGAACGCCGCCACGGCGTCGGGGTCGATGGGCTCTGCGCCGTTGAGGGCGATCCGGAGCGACGACAGGTCGAGCGACCCCTCGTCGGCGCGGGCGAGCTGCCGGCCGAGCACCGCGTAGGCGAAGTTCGGCGCCGCGGTGACCGTGCCGCCGTACTTCGAGATCAGCTCGGCCCACAGCAGCGGGCGCGTGAGGAAGTCGACCGGGGTGACGCTCACGAGCTCGAGCCCCGTGGTCATCGGGACCGTCAGGAACCCGACCATGCCCATGTCGTGGAAGAGCGGGAGCCAGGACACCATCACGTCGCTGCCCACGTCGAGCGCGGAGGCGTGGACCATGCCTGCGATGTTGGAGTGCAGGTTGCGATGGGTGATCCGCACCGCCTTCGGCTCCGCCGTGGAACCGCTCGTCAGCTGCAGGAGAGCGGTGTCGTCCTCGGCGGCGGCCGCGGCGTCGGGGACGAAGTCGCCGCCCGCGTCGAGCGACTCGATGGTGCGGTAGGCGATACCGCGCTCGGCGAGCACCGGCGCCAGCCCGTCGAACGGCGCGCCGAGCAGCACCAGCTTCGCGTCGATCATGTGCAGGACGGACACGGTGTCCTCGGCCCAGGAGGCGAGGTCGGTGCGCGCCGTCGGCTGGTGGAGCATCGTGACGCTGCCGCCGGTGAACCACACGGCCTGGGCGACGGGGGCGATCGACGCCGGCTCACCCGCGAGGACCCCAACCGCGGCGCCCCGCGGCAGACCAGCCACGTCGTGGCCGCCCGCGACCAGCCCAGCCGCCATCCGCCGTGCGGCGGCGTGCACGTCGGACCACGGTCGCCGCACTGCCGTCCTGGGCTCGCCGGTGGTCATCCCTTTGGTGGAACGGGTGGCGGAGTCCAGCAGCATTGCCAGGAACCGGGACATGGTCAAGAGCTTACGGTCTCCGCGACGGCGGGACCGTCCGGCGGCCCACGTCGAGCGGGCGGAATGAGGGCCGGACGGTACTAGCATCGAGGGGTGGCCGATCACTCCGCAGACCGCCTTTCCGCACTCGTCACCGCAGCCCTGCCCGGCGCGCGCGCCGATCTGGAAAGGCTGGTCCGGATTCCGAGCATCTGGGCCGACCCGTCCCACGCGGAGGACACCCGCCGCAGCGCCGAGGCCGTCGCCGAGCTCGCCAGAGGCGCTGGGGCCGCGGACGTCACGATCATCACGGCCGACGGTGGCGCGCCCGCCGTCGTCGCCCACTGGCCCGCCCCTGACGGCGCACCCACCGTGCTGCTCTACGCGCACCACGACGTCCAGCCCACCGGCGGCGACGAGCACTGGACGACCCCGCCGTTCGAGCCGGCCGAGCGGAACGGCCGTCTGTACGGCCGGGGTGCGGCCGACGACAAGGCAGGCGTGATGACCCACCTCGCGGTGCTGCGCGCCTACGAGGGCAAGCCGCCGGTCGGGGTCACGTTGTTCATCGAGGGTGAGGAGGAGTCCGGCTCCCCCACGCTGAGCGCCTTGCTCCGTGAGCACCGCGACGCGCTCGCCTCCGACGTGATCGTGATCGCAGACTCCTCGAACCCGTCGGTCGACGTCCCGGCCGTCACCACGAGCCTGCGCGGCCTGGTGAGCGTCATCGTCGAGGTCGCGATGCTGGAGCGCCCGGCGCACTCCGGGATGTTCGGCGGCCCGGTCGGCGACGCCCTCACGGCGCTCTGCCACGGGCTCGCCTCCCTCCACGACGAGAAGGGCGAGGTGGCCGTCCCGGGGCTCGTGCGCGGCACCGCCGAGGGCCCCGACCTCGACGAGGCCACGCTCCGCTCGGACGTCGGGCTGCTCGACGGCGTCGAGCTGCTGGGCTCGGGCAGCGTGCCGACCCGCCTCTGGAACAAGCCGGCCGTGGCCGTGCTCGGAATCGACGCACCGCGCGTGGCCGAGTCGTCGAACGTGCTGCTCCCCCGCGCCCGCGCCTGCGTGAGCATGCGGCTCGCACCCGGTGAGGACGCCCTGAAGGCGCAGCAGGCACTGGCGGAGCACATCGAGGCCAACGTGCCGTGGGGCGCGCAGGTCACCATCACACCGGAGTCCGGGGTGGCGGAGCCGTTCTCGCTGGAGGCCACCGGCGCCGTCTACGACGCGGTACGCCGGGCGTTCGCCCAGGCCTACGGCAACGAGGTGGTCGAGACCGGCGTCGGCGGCTCCATCCCGTTCATCGCCGAGTTCGCGCGCACCTTCCCCGGCGCCACCGTGCTCGTCACGGGCGTCGGCGACCCGGCCAGCCGTTGGCACGGCATCGACGAGAGCCTGGACCTGGCGATGTTCGGGAAGGCGGTGCTCGGCGAAGCCCTCCTGCTCGCCGAGCTCGCCCCGAGCACCTCCTGACCACGAGCGAACCACCCGGCACTCCCCGGGCACACTGATCGCGTGCGGATCACGCTGCTCGGTGCCGTGGAGGCGTGGCCGGAGGGCAGCGAGCAGCACCCGGTGTCGCTCGGCGGGCTGCGCCTGCGCGGGTTGCTCGCCCGGCTCGCGCTCGACGCCGGGCGACCGGTCGCCGTGAGCGAGCTGGTGGACGACCTGTGGGGCGATGCACCGCCCGAGGGAGCCGGCAACGCGCTGCAGGCGCTCGTGTTGCGACTGCGCCGGGCGATCGGAGCCGATCTCGTGGACACCGCCGCCCGCGGTTACCAGCTGCGGGTGGAGCCGGAGGCGGTCGACGCACTGCGGTTCGCGTCCGTACTGACGGCTGCGGACGCTGCCGACGACACGACGGCGCATGCGCTTCTCGGCCATGCTCTGGCGCTGTGGCGCGGGCCCGCGCTCGCCGACGTTCTCGACCTGCCCTTCGCCGGACCGGTGGCACATCGGCTGGCCGAGCGCCGGGCGCTCGCCGTCGAGCGGCAGGCCCGGCTCGCGCTGGAGCTCGGACAGCCCGCCGTCGAGCTCGACACCCTGCGCGCACAGCTCGATGCCGCCCCGCTGCGCGAGAGCACGGCGGTGCTGCTGGCCCGCGGACTGCACGCCACCGGCAGGCAGGCCGACGCCCTCGCCGTGCTGGACAGCACCCGGGCGCGGCTGGCCGACGAGCTCGGCGTCGATCCGGGCGCCGAGCTCGAGGCGGCGCGGCTCGCCGTTCTGCGTGGCGACGCCACTCCCGCGCGGGTGACGGCCCAGGCCCCCACGTTCTCGTCGCCCCCGCCGGCCGCCCCGCTGACCAGCTTCGTCGGCCGAACGGGCGACGTCGAACGGATCCGTGCGCTGCTCGGCGCCGCCCGGCTGGTGACGCTCACCGGGCCCGGAGGCGCGGGGAAGACGCGGCTCGCACGGGAAGCCGTCACGGCCGACGGCGCGGAGACGCGAGTCGCCGAGCTCGCCGCGCTGACCGCCACGGAACAGCTGCCCGCCGCGGTGCTCGCCGCGGTCGGAGGGCCCGAGCTGCTGCTTCGCATCCAGGACGACACCGGCCCACCGACGACGGCGCGGCTCGTCACGGCCCTGGGCGGCCGCGAGCTGATCCTCGTGCTGGACAACTGCGAGCATCTGGTGGACGGCGTGGCCGTGCTCGCGGAGACGCTGCTGGGCGCGTGCCCGTTGTTGCGGGTGCTGGCCACCAGCCGTGAGCCGCTCGGGGTTCCGGGCGAGGTGCTGCACCCCGTCGAGGCGCTGGCGCCGGTCGACGCCGTCCGGCTCTTCGTCGACCGGGCGGCGGCGGTACGTCCCGGCTTCGGCCTCGGCCCCGACGTCGAGCCGGCCGTCGCCGAGATCTGCCGCAGGCTCGACGGCCAACCACTGCCCATCGAGCTGGCGGCGGCACGCCTGCGGTCGCTGACGCCTGCGGAGATCGCCGCACGTCTCGACGACCGGTTCCGGCTGCTCACCTCCGGCGCCCGGACGGCGCTGCCCCGCCACCAGACGCTGCGCGCGGTCGTCGACTGGAGCTGGGACCTGCTCGACGAACCGGAGCGGGCGGTGGCGCGCCGGCTCGCCGCATTCGCGGGCGGTGCCACAGCTGCTGCTGCGGAGCGGGTTTGCGCCGGCCCGGCGGGCCCGGCCCCGGGCGAGGTGTTCGAGCTGCTCGCGGCGCTCGTCGACAAGTCGCTGGTCGTCGCGATCCCGCAGAACGGCAGCACGCGCTACCGGATGCTGGAGACGATCAGGGAGTACGCGAGCGAGCGCCTCGACGAGTCCGGCGAACGGGCGGTCACCGAGGCAGCACATGCCGCACTGGTACTCGAGCTGGCAGAAGCCGCCGAACCCCGCCTGCGGAGGACCGAGCAGCTCACGTGGCTGGTGCGGTTGCGGGCCGAGGCCGACGAGATCGACGTCGCGCTGCGCCGGGCCGTTGCCGCAGGTGACGCGGGCACGGCGCACCGGCTCGTCGCCGCGATGGCGTGGGCCTGGATCGTGCGCGGGCTGTTCGACGAGGCCGTGCGCTGGGTGGAAGCGGTCCAGCCGCTCACCGGTCCGGCCCCTGTGTTGGCCCGCGCCATGAACACCGCCTATCTCGCCCTGGTCGGCGTGGCACGTGGTGATCTCCCGGCGGCGGAGCGTGCCGTCGAGGCCGCCCTCGCGCTCGCCGACGGCCTTCCCCGTCCGCTGCCACCCGTGCTGGAACTGCTGGGCCCGGTGTACGCGCTGTTCGCCGGCTCCGATCCAGGGCCGATCGAGCAGCTCTGCGCCACGGACGCTGATCCGTGGGTGCGCGCCTTCGCGCTGCATACGCAGGCCCAGATCGCGGAAAACGAGGGCCGGCTCGACGATCAGCGCCGGTACCTCCGCGCGGCGCACGAGCTGTTCGCCGGCACGGGCGATCGCTTCGGGCTGGGCATCGTCGTGCACGCGCTGGGCGAGCTGGAGGACATCGCCGGCGAGCACGACGCAGCCGCCCGCGCGTACGACGAGGCGATCGCGCTCGCAGGTGACCTGGGCAACGACGACGACCTGCCCCAGTTCATGACCAAGCGCGCGATGCTCGCAGCCCGGCGCGGTGACGTCGCCGCAGCACGGGAGATGCTGCAACGGGCAAGCACCATGGCGCGCGGACTGTTCAGCACGGCGGGGCTCCTGTCGATCGCGCTCGCGCAGGTCGAGCGCCTGGCAGGGGACGTCGACGCGGCACGCGTCCACGTCGCCCGAGCCGCCACCGAGCTGGGCGACCGCGGCAGCGGAGCACCGCAACGCGCGGCGTACCTCGCGATGACGCGGGCGGCGGTCGAGCTCACCGCGGGGGACCGGCCGGCGGCCAGGGCGGCACTCGCCGAGGCGGTCACCGCGGCGGTGGAAAGCCGGGACGGGCCCATCGCCGCGGGGGTGGCCGAGGTCGCCGTGCTCGTCGCGCTCGCCGACGGCGACGCGGAGTGCGCCGGCCTGCTGCTCGGGATCGCGGCCGCCCAGCGTGGGGCCATCGATCGGGGCAATCCGGAGGTGCTCGCCGCCCTCGACCGCGTGCGTGACGCGCTCGGTTCCGCCGCGGCGCAGGACGCTGTGCGGCGCGGCCGAGAACTGCCGCGCGACGAAGGGCTGGCGGTCCTCGCGGAGAAGACCACCCAGCCGATCTGAAAGCCCGACCGTCCCGCCACGGCCCCTCGACGCGGCGGGACGGGCCGTGCCTATCAGGTCCGGCGCTGGTAGAGCGCCACCGCGAGCGGCGCGAAGATCGCGACGACGACCGCGGCCGCGATCAGGGACGCCGTGGCCGGCGCGGCCACGGGGCCACCGGTGAGCAGTCCGCGCACCGCGTCCGCGATCTTCGAGACCGGATTGAGCTCGACGAACCAGCGCAGCCAGGAGGGCATGGTGGAGGCGGGGACGAACACGTTGCTGCCGAACGTGATCGGCAGCATGATCAGCGCGCCGAGGCCCTGCACGGACCGCGGCTCCTTCACGACCATCGCCAGCGCGGTGAAGATCCAGCACAACGCGAAGGCGAAGACCATCACCAGGCCGAGCGCGGCCACCACGGCGACCGGGCCGGTGGCGAACCGGAATCCGAGGATCACGCCGAACACCAACATGATCACGCCCGATGCCAGGTAGCGGACGAGGTCCGCGCCGATCGCGCCGAGCAAGGGAGCGGCGCGCGAGATCGGCAGGCTGCGGAACCGGTCGAAGATGCCGGTGTGCAGGTCGTCGGCGAGTGCCACGCCCGTGCCTGCTGAGGCGAAGACCACGGTCTGCACGAGCACGCCGGGCAGCGCGAACTGCAGGTACGTGCCGGTGTCACCGGAGATCGCGCCGCCGAAGACGTAGACGAACAGCAGCAGGAAGATGATCGGCTGCAGGGTGACGTCGATCAGCGCCTCCGGCGAGTTGATCGTCTTGACCACACCGCGCCAGACGAGCGTGGCGCCGTGGCGCAGCGCGGACGGGATCCGGCGAACGGGCGCTCCGCCCGCGCTCCCCGTCCGATGCGACGTAGCCGGTCGTGCAGTGGTGACAGTGCTCATCAGGCAGCCTCCTCGGTGGCGGCGGCCGGGCCTGCCACCCGTCCGGTCAAGGTCAGGAAGACGTCGTCGAGGCTCGGCAACCGCAGACCCAGCTCGGCGACGGTGACACCGGCTTCGTCGAGCCGGGCCCCGGCCCGGTGCAGCAGCCCGGAGTCGACGGCCGGCACGATCAGCTCGCCACCGGCGTCGACGGTGGGCTCGAGGCCGGGGGCCAACTCCGCGATCAGCGCGGTCACCAGCGGCAGGTCGGCCCGGTGCATCGGCCGCACGTGCAGCCGCTGCCCGCCGACCTCGGCCTTCAGGGTGGCCGGGGTCCCGGCGGCGATCACCCGCCCCCGGTCGAGGACCACGAGGTCGTCGGCGAGCTGGTCGGCTTCTTCGAGGTACTGCGTGGTCAGCAGCACGGTCACGCCGTCGGCGGCGAGAGCGCGCACGCTGTCCCACACCTCGTTGCGGTGGCGGGGGTCGAGCCCGGTGGTCGGCTCGTCGAGGAACAGCACCTGGGGACGACCGATCAGGCTCGCGGCGAGGTCGAGCCTGCGCCGCATTCCTCCTGAGTAGGTGCGGACCCGCCGGGCCGCCGCTTCGGTGAGGCCGAACCGCTCCACCAGTTCGGCGGCGCGGGCGCGCGCGGTGCGCCGGGGCAGGTCGAGCAGCCGGGCAACCAGTACGAGGTTGTCCGTGCCCGACAGTGCCTCGTCAACCGCGGCGTACTGCCCGGTCAGCCCGATCTGCCTGCGGACGGCGGCCGGCTCCGCGACGACGTCGTGCCCGAGCACGCTCGCGCGCCCCGCGTCGGGTCGCAGCAGTGTGGAGAGCACCCGCACGGTGGTGGTCTTGCCGGAGCCGTTCGGGCCGAGCAGGCCGAGCACGGCCCCTCGCCGCGCGACGAGGTCGACGCCGGCCAGCGCCGCCGTCCCCCCGAACTTCTTGACCAGGCCCTCGACCTGGATGACTGATTCCATGACGGTGACGCTGCGCCGGGCCGCTGATACGCCACTTACACCGCGCTGATGCGCCGCTGATACGGCTCGCGCGGCAGGGCGCGAACCGACCGAGGGTTCCGACCGGCCCGCCGCCTCCGTCGATCAGCGGTGGGCCGGTCGCCCAGTGCGGTGCCCCCCTCCGGGTCCCCCGACCCGGCCGCACGTCCTCGACGTTAGAGGAGATGACCATCCGGCGGATCGGTCGAAAGATTGATCTCAACCCGCCGGAGGTCGGAGCCCGTCCCGCAGCACGGCGTAGACGCGCTGCCGCAGCTCGGGTTCAGGGTCGGCGCGAACTACGTACAGCATGGCTTTGAGCAGGGCGACCAGATCCTTGACCGTGATCTCGCCGCGAACGGCCCCGGCCGCCTGCGCCCGCGCCAGCAGCACACCGAGCGCATCCTGCATCTCGGCCACCGCTTCGGCGATACCCTCCGCCCCGGCTCCCGCGAGAGCGTCCGGAAAGTCACGTTTACGTTCCGCCTCCTCGGCGAGGCGGGCGAGGAACCCGTCGAAGGCCGCCCCGGGATCGTCCGCCGTGGCTCGGGCTCGCGCGTCCGCCGCATGCTCCTGCACGCGGGCGAGCGACACGGCCTCGAACAACGCCTCCTTCGTCGGGAAGTGCCGGTAGACCGTGCCCGGACCGACGCCGGCCGCGGCGGCGATCTCGTCGAGCGGGACGTCGTACCCGCGCTCGGCGAACGCCTCGGCAGCGGCGGCCAGCACTCGTTCCCGGTTGCGGCGCGCGTCGGCCCGTAGCGGTCGCTCAGCCACGCGGCCCCCTATGGCTAAACGGGGCGATCGTTCCGTATAGTCGAAACGGGGTCACCGTTCCGATTCTAGGGAGGATTCATGAGCCGTAGTCCGCGGGAAGTCGTCGACCAGGTGCGCCGCATGGTGGCTGGTGAGGGCGTCACGTTCGCCGACCTCTTCGCCGTCGACGGTGTGCTCCGCTACCCGTTCGCCCCGCCTGGAATGCCGCGCGAGCTGAACGGGCAGGACGAGATCCGCGCCTACCACGGCGCCGCGTCCGGCCGGCGCGCGATGTTCGAGATCGAGGACGTCGACGTGGTGGTCCGGGAGACGGACGACCCCGAGGTCGTCGTGGCGGAGATCGAGCACCACGGGCATTCCCACGCCACTGGTGGCCCGTACCGGTTCCGGGCGCTGGGGGTGATCCGCGTACGCGACGGCCAGATCGTCGAGTACGACGACTACATGGACCCGATCGCTACGGCCGCGCTGCTCGGGCGCACCCCTGATCTGGTGGCCGCGCTCGCGTCCTGATCGCGGGTCGTGCGCGGATGCCGGTGCTCCCGCATCCGCGCACGACCTATAGGTGCCGTAGAGCGGGCCACAGCTCCGCCCATGGCCGCTGACGCCCCTCGAGCAGGAAGATCGGCGTCCCCTGCGCCAGGTTGGCGACACGCACGTCGTTGTCCAAGGCGCCCACCTGCGTCACGCGGTCGAACTCCGCCGCCACCGCGGTCGGGTCGCCGACGAAGATCACGGAGCCGGAGTCCTCCGGCGGCATGCCGAACCACGCGGCCCCCCGCGCCCCGCTGTACGCGGGCAGGTCCGGCGCGAAGTGCTGGATCGCCGACAACGACCAGTAGTCCCCCGTGACCACCACGGCGTTCCGCGCGGACTCCGGCGGCAGCGCCCGATGTGCGGCCACCACGTCGTCCACCATCGCGGGCCAGCCGATCTCGTCGCGCTGGAAGTTCCCGATCTGCAGCGGCTGGTCGGCGTGCGCCGAGACCGGCTTGATCGGGAGGATGTGCAGGACGCCGAGAACGAGCACGGCCGTGACGGCGTACACCGGCCACGTCGGCACCCAGCGCCACCACACCGCAGGCCTGCGCCGCTCGATCGCGGCCGCGGACGCCGCCCAGAGCAGCGGGAACATCCCGGCGATGTAGTACGGACGCCCGCCGCTCACGAGGAAGATCAGGGTGACGCCGAGCGCCGTGACTCCCAGGAACCGGTACGCGGGGTCGGCCAGTAGCCGGCCGACACCGTGCACGGCGAGCACCGACCCGATCAGCAGCCCGACCATCAGCAGCGCCACCGGCAGGAACCCGATCACGCCGCCCGCATAGACGCTCTCGGCGGCGACGGCGCGGCTCATCCCCAGTTGCGGCCAGCCGTTCTGCGCCTGCCAGACCAATGTGGGCACGGTGGCGAGCACCGCGATCGCGCCGCCCAGCCAGAGCGCGGGCCTGCGCAGCAGATCGCGGGGACCGAACACGAGCACCGCGACGATCGCGACCACCCAGAACGCCACGACGAGGAACTTCACCTGGAGCGCGACCGCGGTGACCACCCCTGCCGCGATCAGCAGCCCGTCCTGTCGGGTGCGTAGCCAGCGGACCAGCAGCCAGGTCAGGGCCGTCCACAGTGCGGGGTCCAATGTCGACGTGGCCAGCAGGTGCCCGGTGCCCAGGAAGTTCGGTGAGATCGCAAACGCGCCCGCCGCGATCAGCTGCGCGCGCCTCCCGCCGCCGAACTCGCGGGCCAGCAGTGCGGTCAGCACGACCCCGGCCACCGTCGCGAGCGTGGCCGGAATGCGGAGCACCGGCAGCGATCCCGGCGCGATGGTGTCCATCGCCAGCGCGATCAGCGGCAGCATCGGCGGCTGGTCCGCGTAGCCCCAGGCGAGTTGGTGCCCCGCCGCGATGAAGTACAACTCGTCGCCGAAGTAGCCGTAGCGGCCGCTGACCGCGGTCAGCAGTACCGCCGTGGCGGCTGCCATCGCGAGCACCGGGCCGCGGGCGAAATCCGGCACCGGCCGGACCGGCGTCGGGCTCGTGATCGTCGTCATTCGTCCCCCCAGAGATTCACGAGCGACGCTAAGGCGCCGCGAATCCGGGCGAATCGATCGAACGACGGATCCTGGGGTCAGCCGGACGTCCGGCTCGACGCTACGACTCGGCGATCTCCGCCGCCGCCAGCCAGTCCAGCTCCACGCTCTCCTTCTCGGCGAGCACGGACCGGAGCTCGGCGTCGAGCTCCAGCAGCCGGGACGGGTCGGTGGCAGCAGCGGCCAGCTCTTCGTGCAACTGCTTCTCGCGCTTGCTCAGCGTCTCCAGTCGGCGCTCCAGCCGGGAGGCCTCCTTGCGCGCTGCTCGCTGATCAGCCGCACTCGACGTCGGCTTCGCCGCAGCGGCGGGTGTGGGTGGCGGTGCGGAGAGGCCCGTCGCCTGCCTGCCTGCCGCCGCACGCCGCTGCAGGTACTCCTCGATCCCGCCGGGCAGGTGCGTGACCTTCCCGTCGCCCAGAAGCGCGACGACCGTGTCGCACACCCGTTCCACGAGGTAACGGTCGTGGCTGACGACGATGAGCGTGCCCGGCCACCCGTCGAGCAGGTCCTCGAGCCGGGAGAGCGTGTCGACGTCGAGGTCGTTGGTGGGCTCGTCGAGCAGCAGGACGTTGGGCTCCGCCATCAACAGCCGGGTGAGCTGGAGCCTGCGCCGCTCACCACCGGAGAGCTGCCCGACCGGCGTCCACTGGCGGGCGGCGGGAAAGCCCAGCCGTTCCAGCACCGACGACGCGGTGAGCTCGAGCTTGCCGAACCTCACGTACTTCGCCACCTGCTCGGTGGCCTCCAGCACGCGCATGTCCCTGGGCAGGTCCGTGAGCTCCTGGCTCAGCTCGGCGAGCTGCACCGTGGTGCCCCTGACGATCCGGCCGCCCTGCAGCGGACGTTCCCCGCTCAGGGTGCGCAGCAGCGTGGTCTTGCCCGAGCCGTTGACCCCGACGATCCCGACGCGGTCACCGGGACCGAGGCGCCAGGTGACGTGGTCGAGCAGCGTGCGGCCGGCGATCTCGGCGGTGGCGTCCTCCAGTTCCAGCACCGTGCGGCCGAGCCGGTTGGTGGCGAACCCGAGCAGTTCCACCGTGTTGCGGGGCGGCGGGACGTCGGCGATCAGCGCCTCCGCGGCCTCGATCCGGAACCGCGGCTTCGACGTACGGGCAGGCGCGCCGCGGCGCAGCCAGGCCAGCTCCTTGCGGGCGAGGTTCTGCCGGCGTGCCTCCGCGGCGTCCGCCTGCCGGGAGCGCTCGGCACGGGCGTAGACCCAGTCGGCATAACCGCCGAGGTAGCTCTCCACCCGGCCGCCCGCGACCTCCCACGTGCGCGTGCAGACCGCGTCGAGGAACCACCGGTCGTGCGTGACGACCACGACCGCGCACCGCCGCGACAGCAGATGCTGGGCGAGCCAGCCGATGCCCTCGACGTCGAGATGGTTCGTGGGCTCGTCCAGCACCACGAGGTCGGGCTCGCCGACGAGCGCCGCCGCCAGCGCCACCCGCCGCTTCTCGCCGCCGGACAGGCCATCGACGGTGCGGTCGAGGTCGCCGATGCCGAGCCCGCCGAGCACGTCGCGGACCTTGGCGTCCGCGGCCCACTCGTGGTCGGCCGCGCCCTCCCAGGCCGCGAGCACGACGTCCCGGACGCGGGCACCGGCCGGGAGTGCGTCGCCCTGTGCAAGGTGGGCGAGGTTGAGCCCGCCGAGGCGGCTCACCCGTCCCCCGTCGGGCGGACGCTCGCCGGTGATGATGTCGAGCAGGGTGGTCTTGCCCCCGCCGTTCAGTCCCACGACGCCGACGCGCTCCCCACGCTCGACGCCGAGCGACACGGCATCGAGCAGGACGCGCGAGGCGTCGCCGGGAACGTGAGCGGTGACGGCCTCCAGGTTGACCAGGTTCTGGGCAGATCTCGGGGCTGCTGCGCGTGGAGGCATCAGGCACGCACCGGAGGCCAGGACGTGGGTGGACCAGGCGGCTCGTGCTGATCGACGACACGGGCGCCCGGCACCGGGCCGTGCGCCACCCGCACGGTGCGGCAGACGCCGACACCGGCCAGCTCGGTGGCCACGTCGATCGCCGCGTCGGCGCCGGAGCACAGGAACGCGCACGTCGGCCCCGACCCGGAGACGAGCCCGGCCAGCGCGCCCGCGGTGACCCCAGCACGCAAGGTGCGGCGCAGATCCGGGGCCATGCTGACGGCGGCGGCCTGCAGGTCGTTGCCGAGGCTGAGCGCGAGCTGACGGGGGTCGCCGCCGGCCAGCGCCTCCAGCACGGGCTCGACGGGCCGGTCCGGCGGGGCATCGTCCCCACGCAGCCGGTCGAGCTCTCGGAAGACGCTCGGTGTGGAGAGGCCGCCGCGGTGCAGGGCGATCACCCAGTGCTGCGGGTGCCGGGACAGCACCGGCACGATCCGCTCGCCGCGTCCGGTGCCGAGCGCGGTGCCGCCGTAGAGCGCAAACGTGACGTCGCTGCCGAGCTCGGCTGCCAGCACGGACAGCTCGTCGCGGGAGAGGTCGAGTTTCCACAACGCCGACAACCCGACGAGAGCCGCGGCCGCGTCGGCGCTCCCGCCGGCCATTCCACCGGCTACCGGAATGCCCTTGCGCAGCACCAGCCGCACGTCCGGATCACGGTCGGCGCGCTCGGCCAGGAGCTGGACGGCCCGCCAGGCCAGGTTCGTCTCGTCGGCGGGCACCTCGGCGACGCCTTCTCCGTGCACCTCGATCCCGGGCGCGTCGCTGGACGCGAGGGACACCTCGTCGAACAGGCTCACGGCGTGGAACACCGTGACCAGGTCGTGGAAGCCGTCCTCGCGCAACGGCCCGACTGCAAGATGCAGGTTGATCTTCGCCGGAACGCGCACGGTGACCGGGGGAGGGACGGCAGCGAGCACCCGACAACACTACGTGCGTCGGCTCCCGGCCCGAGCGGGGCGGGCCACGAACCTGACGCCTGGGCTACTTGACAACCGGCAGGACGGGCGCCGCCGCCTCGGCGGGCGACGGGCGGCTCAGGTGCCGCGGCCTCGCGAACAACAGCACCGCCACCAGCCCGATCAGCAGAACCACGGCGGGCAGCACGAGCGCCTGCCCCATCGCCGTGGCGAAACCGGCGTGCAGTGCCTCCGGAATCCGCGACACGCCGACCTCTGAACTTCCGCCGGCGGGAGATGCCGGCAGATTCGCGGCGAGCCGCGACTCGATCAGCACCGCGATCCCCGCACTGCCCAGCACCGCGCCGATCTGGCGGGTCGTGTTGTAGATGCCGGCGCCGCCACCGGCGTTCGAGGGCGGAAGGTTCCGCGTCGCCGTGCTGCCGATCGGAGCCCACACGAAACCGTTGGCCACGCCGAGCAGCGCGACCGGGAGCAACAGCTGCCAGATCGGCGTGGCCGGCCCCATGATCGCCGCGAGCCACAGCAACGCCACCAGGAAGGACACCATCCCGATACCGGCGATCCAGCTCGGGTGCACACGGTCGGTCCACCCGCCCACGAGCGGCGCGAGCCCACCGGAGACGACCGCCATCGGCACGAGCAGCAGCGCCGAACCCGTGGGACTGAGCCCGAGCACGCCCTGGGCGTAGAAGATGATCGGGAACGTCATCGCGGTGACCGCGAAACCGACCGTGCTGATCGCGACGTTGGCGAGGCTGAAGTTCCGGTCGCGGAACAGAGCAAGTGTCACCAGCGGCTCTCCGCGGGTGCGCGCCTGCCAGAACAGGAAGGCCCCCATCACCACCAGGCCGGCGACGATCAGCGACCACACGGAGATCGGGCCGGTGATCGTCCCCCAGTCGTAGGTCTGCCCCTCCTGGATGCCGAAGACCAGCAGGAACATGCCGATCGCGCTCAGCGCCACACCGAGCAGGTCGAAGCGGCGGACGTGGGTCGGGAGCTCGGGAACCAGCCGGGCCGCCACGACGAAGCCGACGACGCCGACCGGCACGTTGACGATGAAGATCCATTCCCAGCCGAGGCTGTCGACGAGCACTCCGCCCAGGATCGGCCCGACGAGCGTGGCCACACCGGCGGTGGCGCCCCACAGGCTCATCGCCTTGCCCCGGCTCTCGGCGGGGAAGGTCCGCGTGATCACGGCCATCGTCTGCGGGGTCATCAGGGACGCCCCGAGGCCCTGCAGAACCCGCGCCGTGACGAGCTCGCCGATGCTGTCGGTCAGGCCGCACCACAGCGATGCCAGCGTGAAGACGGCCAGCCCAGCGAGGTAAACGCGGCGCGGTCCGAACCGGTCACCCAGCCGCCCGGTGATCAGCAGTGGCACCGCGTAGGCGAGCAGGTAGGCGCTCGTGACCCACACGACCGAGTCCACACCGGCGCCGAGCCCGGCCATGATCGCGGGCGTGGCGACGGAGACGATCGTCGAGTCCACCAGGATCATGAAGAACCCGACCACCAGCGCCCACAGCGCGGGCCACGGGCTGGGCGGCACGGCCTCGGTAGCCGTGTCGGTCAGTCGTCGAGTGGCCATCCCAGCTCCTTGGTCTCGAGCCGAGCCACGAGCCGTCGCAGCCAGGTCAGCTCCGCCCGCGACATCTCCACGAGGAAGTACCCGTCCAGCAGGTGGGCCTCAGCGGTCTTGGCCGCCCCGCGTGCGAGGGCCGGCTCCACCTCGGCGAGCTCCGCCTCGATGCGGCGGATACGTGCCGTGAGCAGCTCGATCGCCTCTGCACGCGGAAGGTTGTGCGCCTCGCCGAGGGCGACCGGGAACCGGGGGAACTCGTTGACCGGCTCAGCGAGCACGCCGCGGATCCACTCCTGCATCGCGACGCGCCCGGTGGCCGTGATGCAGTACGTGGTGCGCTCGGGACGCGCGCCCTCGCGGTCGGTGCCGATCGCCTCGACCAGTCCATGGGCCGCCAGCCGGTCGACGGTGTGGTAGAGCGAGCCCGGCCGCACCTTGACGACCCGGTCCTCGAACCGATCCATCATCAACCGGTACATCTCGTAGGGATGCATCGGCCGTTCGCACAGCAGCGCCAGGATGCTGGTCGCCAGCGACGTCAGTGCCGCCACTACACACACCACTCCGCCCAGATCGTTCCCCCAGGGTTATTCCGCGCGGAATAGTACACACGGAACTTCCGCCCTCATCGACACGGGCGGACGCCGGCCAGGGGGGTGCTGAACAACAACTCAGCCCGTAGCGAGCGGTGGATCCAGGTGCAGTGTCCTTACGGGACACCCGCACCCGGGCGATCGCAAGGCGGAAGAGGGGCCGATACCGCCGTTGTATCGGGCCCGACGACAACGCCGCGAGGGCGCCGCCTGGGTGCCGCGCAGTAGGGCCGAGTTGTTCAGCGCGCTCCTAAGGGCGCGCGGCGGCCAGGCGGGCGAACGCGGTGACGTCGAGCTTCTCGGCGCGCTCCAGCGGCGGGATTCCGGCCGCGCGCAGAGCCTCCTCCGCCGCCGCAGGCGAGCCCGCCCAGCCCGACAGCGCCGACCGCAGGGCCTTGCGGCGCTGCGCGAACGCCGCGTCGATCAGCGTGAACACCTCGGTGCGGTCGCCGGGCGGCGGTTCGCGCCGGTCGAAGGCCAACAGCCCGGAGTCGACGTTCGGCACCGGCCAGAACACCGCTCGCGGCACCGGACCTGCCCGGCGGGCCGAGGCGAACCAGGCCAGCTTGGCGCTCGGCACGCCATAGGTCTTGCTGCCGGGTTGGGCGGCGAGGCGCTCGGCCACCTCCGACTGCACCATCACGAGCCCACGCCGGATCAGCGGCAACTCGGCCAGCAGATGCAGCACCACGGGCACGCCGACGTTGTAGGGCAGGTTCGCGACGATCGCGGTGGGCGCCGGCTCCGGCAGATCAGCGGCCCGCAGATGCAGCGCGTCGGCCGTGACGACGCTGAGCCGGTCGGCCAGCGCGGGCGCCCGCTCGGCGGCGGTGGTGGGCAGCCGGGCCGCCAGCACGGGGTCGATCTCCACGGCATGGACCGCGCGCACCGCCGGGAGCAGGGCGAGCGTCAACGATCCGAGACCCGGCCCGACCTCCACCACGACGTCGTCCGGCGCGAGCTCCGCCTCCCGGACGATGCGGCGCACCGTGTTGGGGTCGTGCACGAAGTTCTGCCCGAGCCGCTTCGTCGGCCGCAGCCCCAGCTCGCCGGCCAGGGCCCGTACCTCTGCCGGCCCCAACAGCCGCGACCGCTCGTCCGTCACCCCCGGAGGGTGCACCGGCCCACTCTGCGCGGTGTCACCGGGGCAGCCCGAGCTTGTTCGCGCACGCCGGCCAGGCCCCGTAGTCGCCCCGGTCGTCGCGGACCTTGCTGGCGACCGCAATCTGCTCCTCGCGGCTGGCCTGGTGGGGCAGCGGCGCGTAGTCGGTGCCGCCGTAGGCGCGCCAGGTGCCGGCATCGAACTGCAGGCCGCCGTAGTAGCCGTTGCCGGAGTTGATCCCCCAGTTGCCGGTGGCCTCGCAGTAGGCGAGCCGATCCCAGACGCTGCCGTCGGTGACGGCCGGAGCCTGCGGGATGTCGTCGTTCGTGCCGATCTTGACGATGCGGGGCCTCGCCGGGGTCATGCCGCCTGCACGGACCTGCTCGCGCCGGACCTCCGCGCCGTTCTGCACGTACACGCGCATGATCGCCGTCTGCTCGCCGGCCTTGCCCTTGTCGACGACCACCCGCTTGCCCCGGGGCAGGTCGGGATCCTCGATCTCCTGCTCCGGCGGCGGGATCGGCCGGACGACCACGACCTCGCCGACACCGTTGCGCACCACCTGCACCGACGCGCCGTCGGTGAGCGGAGTGTCGCCGGAGGGCACCGAGACGTCGTCCGGGCCGAGCTGGATGCCCCGCTCGGCGAGCAGGCCGCTCACCGTTCCCGCGGAGGTGGTGAGCTGCTCGAGGGCGTTGGTGCCGTCGGTGAACGAGACGGCCTTCGGCACGTTCAGCTTGAGCGCCATACCGGCCAGCGGAATGCTCGTGGTGGGCGCGGCGGACATCTGGATCGGGCTGGCGTCGACGCCGAGCACGGCCAGGGCGTCGCCCACCGACGCCGCCGTGGTCCAGACCTCCCGCTCCGACGGTCCTTCCACGAGCGTGAGCTTGCGCGCCTTGCTGACGATGATGTGGTCGCCACTGACCAGATCGGTGGGCAACGCGGGCTCCACACGGTCCTGCGGAGCGGCGTCGAGCCCAGCCGACTCCAGCGCCGATTCGACGTCGTCGGCGAACGTGTGCACGACGCGGTCCTCGCCGTCGACCGTGATCGTGATCGTCTTGTCCATGGCCAGCGCGGTGGCGCTGCCGCCGACCAGAGCGACGAGCGTCGCGAGCACGGTGCCGCGCACGACGACGCCTGCGTGACCCCGGCGAGCGGCGGCCTCTTGGCGACGCCGGTCGGCACGGGTGGGAGCAGCTGTGCCGGGAGGAGCCGGCGGCGCCGTGACAGCCGCGAACGGGTGGGTCAGCGGCTCGGCCTCGACCTCGACCTCGGGAGCGGCGACGGTCGCGACCACCGGGATCGGGCCCGTCATGTCGTCGTCGATCGGCGCGATCCGGCCGGTGACCTCCTGCGCCGGAACGACCTCGAAGGGGCCTGTCGAGGGGTCGGCACCGGCATCGACGGCGATGGAACCGTGGGCAGGCCGTGTCATCACGGGAACCTGGCGCCGCAGGTCGCGGCGCGGCGGCCGGGTTCCGCCGTGCGCCGGCCTGGTTCTGCCGCTGCGCTCGATCGCGGACTCGCGCGCGTGCGCGAGCAGCTCGGCGGGGGATGCCGGGAACGTCCCGGTGTCCCCACCGCTGTACCACTCTGCGTAAGGGTCCTCCGTGGACACCACGGCAGGGGGCGCGGTGTCCTTTCGACCCCCGCGCCCACGCGGGGCACGGTGCCGCGCGCGAGGAGAGACGTCGACCACTGGCTTCCAGACCTCGTCGGACCGGGCAGGGGAGGCATCGATCACGGTGGCCCGGAGGCAAGGATCAGGGGGAGCGCCCCGGTCCACCGTGACCGCTGTGCTGGGGAGCGTTCCCCACCCCGGCTTTAGCGATCACGGAACCGTAACGGGCAGTCAAAGCCCTCGCCTATTCCCGACACGCCGATAGCGCCGAGTGGACCCTTCGCTACGCCGAACGAGCGTCGCCCGCGCCTGCCGAAGGTAAACCCGCGACAGCGGGTAGCCCATCGAGACGGAAAACTCGCCGGGCGGTGCCTGCGGTGCTCGCGGCGAGCTGATCGTCGGTGACACCGCGCAACGTCGCGAGAGCACGCACGGTCCACGGCAGGCAGTACGGCTCGTTCGCCCGGCCGCGGTGCGGGTGCGGGGTGAGGAACGGAGCGTCGGTCTCCGCGAGCAACTGGTCCTCCGGCACCACGACCGCCGCCTCCTGCAGCGCGCGGGCGTTGCGGAAGGTCACAGGGCCCGCGAAGGACAGGACGTAGCCCGCCGCGGAGCACTCTCGGGCCATCGCGGCGTCGCCGGAGAAGCAGTGGAACACCACCGTCTCCGGCGCTCCCTCCTCGCGCAGAATCCGCAGCACGTCGTCATGGGCGTCACGGTCGTGGATCATCAGCGGCTTGCCGATCCGCTTGGCGAGGTCGATGTGCCTGCGGAATGACTCCTGCTGCGCGGCGGGCGGCGAGTAGTCCCAGTAGTAGTCCAGGCCGGTCTCCCCCACCGCGACCACCCGCGGGTCACGCGCGAGCCGTTCGATCTCGGCGTGGTCGTCGTCGGTGAGGGCGGCCGTGCGCGTCGGGTGCAGCGCGACCGCGGCGACCACGCGGTCGTCCCAGTGCGCCGCCTGCACGGCCCACCGGGCGGACGCGAGGTCGTCCGCGACCGTGACGGCGCGCGTGACGCCCACCGCGGCCGCCCGGTCCATCGCGGCCGCCACGTCGGCGGCGTCCACGCAGCCGCAGGCGTCGAGGTGCGTGTGCGCGTCGACGGTCGGCGCGGGGAGCGGCTCCGGGGCGGGCGGCCGCTCGCGGCGCCCATCCGCCCCGCTCACCGACACCCTCTCCCGCTCCGGGTTGCGCTCACTTCTGGATCGGCGCCCACTCCGGGCCGGTCTCGCCGAGCTCCGGGTCGAGCTTGCGGAAGATCGGCGTGGGCTTCGCCAGCGGGCGACCGACCGGGATCGGCGTGGACTCCCAGCGTGCCTGCTCGCGGGTGTAGTCGCCGGTCAGGATCGGGTTGATCCGGCCGGGGATGTCCAGGTCCGCAACGTCGACCAGCTCCGGCTGGGCAGCCCACACCCCGGTGCCGCCCAGCGCCTCGTGCACCTTCTGCGCAGCGTGCGGCAGGAACGGGGTGAGCAACGTGTTGGCGTCCTGCACGACCTGCAGCGCCGTATGCAGCACGGCGTCGCGCCTGCCGGTGTCGTCCCCCAGCTTCCACGGCTCCTGCTCCGACAGGTACCGGTTGGCCGCCGAGACCACCCGCATCGCCTCGCCGATGCCGGCCCGGAACCGCGAGCGCGTGAGGTGCCCACCGACCGTGTCGAACGCCGCGCGCGAGAGCGCGAGCAGCTCGGCGTCGGCCGGCGCCGGAGTGGTGGCAGGCGGGATCGCACCGTTGTTCTTGTGCGCCATCGAGATCGACCGGTTGACGAGGTTGCCCCACTCGTTGGCGAGCTCGAAGTTGACCCGCCGGACGAACTCGTCCCACGTGAAGTCGACGTCCTGCGTCTCGGGCCCAGCGGCCGAGATGAAGTACCGCAGGCTGTCCGGCCCGTAGTCGCGCAGGAAGTCGTGCAGGTAGATCACGGTGCCGCGCGAGGTGGAGAACTTCGAGCCGCTCATCGTGAGGAACTCGCTGGAGGCGATCTCCGTGGGCAGGTCGAGGACGCCGTAGGGGCCGGGCTCGCCGCCGTGGTCGCCCTGGCCGTTGTGGCCGAGCAGCAGCGCGGGCCAGATCTGGGCGTGGAAGGTGATGTTGTCCTTGCCCATGAAGTAGACGTGCTCGGCGTCGGGGTCGTTCCACCACGCCTTCCACGCGTCGGCGTCACCCGTGCGCCGGGCCCACTCGACACTCGCCGAGAAGTAGCCGATGACGGCGTCGAACCAGACGTAGAACTTCTTGAGCGGCTGGTCGCGCCACCCGTCGAGCGGGATCGTGACACCCCAGTCGAGGTCGCGGGTGATGGGCCGCGGGCGCATGTCGTCGACGAGGTTCCTGGTGAAGTTCAGGACGTTCGGCCGCCACCCCGTCTTGGTGGCAAGCCATTTGCCGAGCGACTCGGTGAAGGCGGGTAGGTCGAGGAACAGATGCTCGGTCTCGACGAACGCGGGTACCTCGCCGTTGATCCGCGACCGCGGGTTGATCAGCTCAGTGGCGTCGAGCTGGTTGCCGCAGTTGTCGCACTGGTCGCCACGGGCGTGCGGGTAGCCGCAGATGGGGCAGGTGCCCTCGACATAGCGGTCGGGCAGCGTGCGGCCGGTGGACGGGCTGATGGCGCCGGTCGTGGTTCTCGGGACGATGTAACCGTTGCGGTACAGGGCCAGGAAGATCTGCTGCACGACCTCGGCATGGTTGCCGGTGGTGGTGCGGGTGTAGAGGTCGTAGGTGACGCCGAGCCCGCGCAGGTCCTCCGAGATGACACGGTGGTACTTGTCCGCGGTCTGCTGCGGGGTCAGGCCCTCCTTCTCGGCCTGCACCAGGATCGGGGTGCCGTGCTCGTCGCTGCCCGAGACCATGAGCACCCGCTTGCCCGCCATCCGCTGGTAGCGGGAGAACACGTCGGAGGGCACACCGATACCGGAGACGTGGCCGATGTGCCGCGGGCCGTTGGCGTAGGGCCATGCCACGGCGGTCAGCACGGGGGAACTCATGCATCAAGACTAGGCCCAGCCCGCCACCGGGTTCCGCGGGCGCTCAGACCGTGGCGGAGCCCTCGGACCAGGAGATCTCCAGCTTCTCGTCGACGGTGCGCAGGACGATCCCGAGGACCTCGCTCGTGAGCTCCCCCGAGGCACCCGGTTGCACGGGCACGAGTCGGCCGCCGAGGGCGCGGAACAGCTCGACCCGGCGGTCGTGCGGGTGGGCGACGATCATCTCGCGGACGCCGAGCAGACCGTAGAAGCCGATCTTGTCGTAGGTCTCGTCGTCGTTGGACCGGATCTCGACGACGAGCTCGGCCCCTTCCGCGCCCCGCTCCGAGAAATGCTCGGCTGTGCAGTACAGCTGGTCCGGCACTCGGTAGTCGTCGTCCGAGCGGAAGAGACCGGTCCCGAACAAGGGCACGAGATCCGCCGCCTCCGCGAGTGGTGCGACGACAAGGAAGAACTCCGAGGCAAACCGCTGGTGTGGGCCGCTGGGAAGAGACACGAGGTGCAGCAGGCCGTCCCACATCTCGTCGCGACGGTCGAGTCCCAGCCGGCGGCGCTCGTCGAGCATCGCCTGCGGCGCGTCGAGCATGAGGACCCGCATGCGCTCAGGGTAGCGACGCAAGTCGATTACCGTGTGCAGGGTGAACGTTGAGGTCACGCCACTGCCCGGCATCGGTGTGCGTAAGGACTTCGCCATCCGGGGCGGCAGACGGATCGGCGTGGTCACGCACCGGGACGGAAGGATCGAGCTGATCATCTCCAAGTCGGACGACCCCGACGCTTGTCTCGCCGAGCTGCCGCTCACCGTCGACGAGGCGAGTGCGCTGGCCAACCTGCTCGGCGCACCGCAGCTCGTCGCGCAGCTCACCGAGGAGCACCGCGACCTGCCCGGCATCCACACCCGCCAGATCCCCGTCGGCGCCCCGTTCGACGGACGCACGCTGGGCGACACCGCCCTGCGCACCCGCACCGGCGTCTCCGTGGTCGCCGTGATGCGGGCGGGCCAGGTCCACCCGAGCCCGACGCCGGACTTCACCCTGACCGCCGGGGACCTCATGGTCACCGTCGGCACGTCGGAGGGGCTCGACAACGCTGTCAAGATCCTCAAGCGGGGCTGATCGCGCGTGGACCACACCGCGCTCGAACTGATCGAGCTCGGCGCCGTGTTCTTGAGCCTGGGCATCCTGGGCAGGCTCGCCGGCCGGATCGGGCTGTCCCCCATCCCCCTCTACCTGCTCGGCGGGCTGTTCTTCGGCACCGGCGGCATCATTCCGCTGAGCGGCATCGAGGGCTTCACGTCGCTGGCCGGCGAGGTCGGAGTGGTCCTGCTGCTCCTGCTCCTCGGGCTCGAGTACTCGGCGGCCGAGCTCGTCACGGGCCTGCGCCGGTCCTGGATGGGCGGCATCCTCGACATCGTCCTCAACGCTGCGCCGGGTGCGGCTGTCGCGCTCGCGCTGGGCTGGGGTCCTGTCGGGGCGCTCGTGATGGGCGGCGTCACCTACATCTCCTCGTCGGGGATCATCGCGAAGGTCCTCTCCGACCTCGGCCGCCTCGGTAACCGCGAGACGCCCGTCGTGCTGTCGATCCTCGTGTTCGAGGACCTCGTGATGGCGCTCTACCTGCCGATCCTCACCGCGGTGCTGATCGGCGTGAGCCTCGCAGGCGGTCTCACCGCCGTCGGGATCTCGGTGGCGGTGCTCGCCGTCGTGCTCGTGGTGGCGCTGCGCTACGGCCGGTTCGTGTCCGCACTCGTCGACTCCCCGGACCGTGAGGTCTTCCTGCTCAAGGTGCTCGGGGCCGCACTGCTCGTGGCTGGGTTCGCCTCGGCGATGCAGGTCTCGGCGGCCGTCGGCGCGTTCCTGTTGGGCATCGCGATCTCGGGCTCCACCGCGGAGAACGCCACCAAGCTGCTGGAGCCGCTGCGTGACCTGTTCGCCGCGGTGTTCTTCGTGGTGTTCGGGCTCAACACCGACCCCGCGTCGATCCCCCCGGTGCTGGGCTGGGCGGTCGTCCTCGCCGTCGCCACCACGCTCACGAAGCTCGCCACCGGGTGGTGGGCTGCGAGTCGCGTGAAGATCGGCACGCTCGGCCGGGCTCGTGCCGGCGCCGCGCTGGTGGCACGCGGCGAGTTCTCGATCGTCATCGCGGGGCTGGCCGTCGGCTACGCGGCGGTGGACGAACAGCTTGCCGCCCTCGCCACCACGTACGTGCTGCTCATGGCCGTGATCGGCCCGGTGGCCGCGCGGGTGGTCGAGCCCGTCGTCCGCTGGGCACGCGCCAAGCGCCCGTCCACCGCGCCCGCCCCGTCCGCCGGCAACTGACCGTCCGCCCGGCTGACCCTCCGCCCGACGACATGGTCACCTGACGCGCATCTGCCGACGCGCAGAACAGCGACAGGTGACCATGTCGCGGCGGGGGGTTCGGCGGGCGTCACGGCCGGTCGTAGCGGCGGCGTAGCTCGCGTGTCAGGTCTTCCGCGCGCTGGGCGTGAATGTCGGGGACCTGCGCGGCCAGGCGGTCGGCCGCAGCCGCGATCAGGTCGAGCTGGGCCACCAGCTCCCCGGCCGCCCGCTCCTCCGACGTCGACGGTGCACGGCCGAGGTAGGTGTCCAGGCACATCGGCAGATCAACCCGCAGGATCTCGGCCGCCAGCGCGAGCCGCTCGGGAGCGGCCGCACGGTCGGCGGGCTGGTCGGCGACCTCGTCGAGCCGGTCGAGCACGAGCCGCACGACCTCGGCGATCCGCCGGACTGCGGGGATCGTGCCCGCCGGAAGGGCCTCGGAGCGCGGCTCGATCCGGGAGAGGAGAGTGGCGGAGTCGGAGCGCAACGCGTCGGTCAGCCGCGGCGCCGCGGCCGCGTCGGCCGACCCGACCAGCGCGCCCACCCCGTACAGCCCGAGCGCCACGACCGGCCAGACGTCGCCGATCACCCCGGCGAGGTGCAGCCCGACGCCGGCGAGCGCGCCTGCCATCCCGGCGATGTTCTTCCGGGACGAGAGGTAGCGGTGCACCACACCCCGGCGCTCAGACATATCCGCGGATCTCCTGGAAGACCTCCGCAAGCGGCACTGTGCGCGCGTCGAAGGTCCGGCCGCCGGTCAGTTCCGCGACCTCCTCCATCTCGGTGGTGCTGCTCTCGCCGAAGAGCACGCAGAACACCGGCACGCCGCGCAGCTCGACGGAAAGCGCGCCGACGTAGGCGCGGAACGCGGCGATGTCGGCGCCGCTCGTGTTCTCGCCGTCGGTCATCAGAACGATCGAGGTGAACCGGTCGGGGTCGGCCGCGATCTGTTGCTGCGCGAGCCGGTACGCCCTCTCCAGGCTGTCGTAGATCGCCGTATCGCCACCTGCCTGCAGCGCAGCGCCGGCATCCGCGATCCGCTGCCGGTCCGGGCCCGGGTCGTCCTCGGCCACGGTGAACGTCTGCGGGCTGCCCGCCACGGTGTTGAAGGGAAGGAGCGTCACCTCCTCGCGCCCCCGGAACCGGCGGTACTGCGCGGTGAGCGAGGGGTCGGCCCCTGCCAGCCCCGCGAGCGAGCGGCGCAGGTCGCCGATGCGGTCGTCGCGCTCCATGGAGCCCGACGTGTCGAGGACGTAGACGGTGCGCGACGGGCGCCGCAGCTTGTCGAAGTAACTCGTGAGCAGCGCGTCGACCACGTCGGCCTGCCCGGGGAACGGCAGCTCCACGAGCGTGGCCGACGTCGGGGCAGGGGCGACGCCGGGCACGGCGGGCCTGCGGTTCGTGCGTGTCGCGATCGCGAGCTGCACGTCGGGCGAGCGCAGGTACTCGGTCAGTCGGCGGGAGGCGTCCCGCACCTGTTCGGACGCACCAGCCAGCACGGTGAACGGGTACTCGGCCGTGACCACCCCGTCGGCCGGGTAGATCAGCTCCAGCGGCTCGGGGAGGTCCCCCGCGGCGTTCATCGCCAGTAGCACCGACTCGTAGTTGATCAGGCCGTCGACCCGGTCCCCGGGATCGGCACCCGTGGCACGGCGGACGTAGGCGTCCTGGAGGAAGCCGGACGACCCGGCGGCGAGCGTCTGGGCGGCGAAGAAATCGCGCAGCGCCGGAGCCGTCGACGCCGCCTGTTCGACGGTGAGCGCCGACCCGGCCCCGACCAGCGCCGTCGCCACGGCGACGACGGCCGAGAACCCCGAGTTGGACGCCGACGGGTCGGTCATCCCGTAGGTGAACTGCCGGGCGCCGGCCGCGGCGGCGATCTCGGCCCATGTGACCGGACGCCCCACCCAGCCGAGGCGCTCGGCCACCGAGCGGCGCAGGCCGAGCACCACCGGCGAGGACATGATGTCGGTGGCCGTGCCGAGCCGGGCCTGTGCCTCGGGCTGCAAGGCCAGGTAGCGGTTGGAGGAGAACCAGATCGCATCGTGATCTGCCGCCGCGGCCCCGGATGCCACGGCCTCGGCACCGTCCAGCGTGCCGATCGGGTCCAGCTCGACGCGCACGCCCGTGGCTGCGGCGGCCTCGTCGAGCACCGGCCCGAGATCGGCGAGCTCGCTCCCGGCGAGCACCCGCAGCGTCACCGCCTGTCCGGACGGTCCCTCGCCCGGCTCGGCAGGCGTTCCGCTCGTGCACCCGGTCAGCAGGGCGAGCACCGCAGCGGCCGCGACGGCCAGCCGCCTCACGGGGTGCACCCGAGGCTCGTCAACATCGACTCCAACGTGTCGTACGACGGCGGCTCCACCACGTCGACGAGCGCCGGCGGCTCCGGCAGGCCCCGGTTCCGCAACATCTCGGCGAACGGCCTGGGGTCCGTCGGGCGGAAGCCGTGCTCCGCGGCCAGTGCGATCAGCTGCGGGTCGGTGGTGAGCAGCGCGCCGATCCTGTCGCCCTCGGGTGTGAGCGGTACGAGCGTGTGCCGCGAGAAGATCGTCGGGCTCGGGTACAGCAGGCGTGCGTCGGCAGGCAGGACGGGGTCCGCCGACAGCGCCTCCGCCAGGTACTGCGCCTCGTACACCAGCGCCATCGGGACGCGGCCCATCCCGGCCGACAGGTAGTCCTCGAACAGCACCTCGGTGGTCGGCGGCAGGTAGCCCTGGTCCCGGAACAGCGGCCGGATGGCGGGCATCACCGCCGCTGCGGCGGCCGGGTCGGCCACAACGGAGTCGGCATCGGCCGCGTACGAGGCGATGCCGAGGTACATGGCGGCGGAGTTCGACTGGCACGGCGCCGTCGTCGAGAGCAGCACGTTCTTGCGCGCCGGGAAGGCCGTGTTGCCCGGCAGCTGATCCCAGCGGGTGTCCGCGGCGGCGAGCGCCAGGTACCGGTGCACGTCGAACGTCGTGGTCCCCGGCGAGACGACGCCCGCCTGCGTGAGCAGGTCGACGATCGGCGCGAACGTGGCCACCGCCATCGGGGAGGAGAACGGGGCGTACGTGCGCGCTGCCGGCCGCTCGGCCAGCAGCTTGTCGGCCGCCGGCGAGCTGGAGGGAAAGGCGAAGTCGTAGTCGTCGAGCCGGACGGTGGTGGCGATCTGGCGCGACCCCGCGGGGTCGACCCGGACCTCGAGCCCGTTGGCGCGGAACACGTCGAGCACCCGCTGGTCGGCGAAGAACGCCGACTTCTCGGATCCGATCACACCGGTGACGGTGGTCAGGGCCGTGGGCTCCGACTCGCCGCCGCCGATGTCACGGAACACGACGACGCCGACGACCACCAGGAGCGCGAGCGCGAGCAGCCAGCTGAGAACCCGCCTGCCGGAGCGCCGGCCGCCCGGAGCGGTCATGACGGAATGATTTCGTCCGACTTTGAACGGGCCATGAACGCACGGCCCCGAATCGGGCGTCATGGACACCTGAGGCGGAACCGGAGCCGCACAGATCAGCGGCAGACGCCCGTGTCGCGTGCAGGAGTCAGGTGCGGGCGGCGAGCGCGGCAGCGTAGAGCTCGCGCTTCGGCACTCCGGCCGCCTGCGCCACCGCCGCCACCGCGTCCTTGAGGCGCTCGCCGTCGGCCACCCGCTCCTCGACGGCATCGACCAGCGACTCGACGCTCGGTGCCGCCGAGGGCGCTGCGCCTGCCAGCACGACCGTGATCTCCCCGCGCACCGGGCCCACGGCGGCCCACTCGGCGAGCTCCGAGAGCGGGCCGCGTAGCACCTCCTCGTGGGTCTTGGTCAGCTCACGGCAGACGGCGGCAGCCCGCTCGGGTCCGAGGACGCCGACCGCGTCGGCGAGCGTCTCCGCCAAGCGGTGCGGCGATTCGAAGAACACCGTCGCCCGCGGTTCGGCCGCGAGCGTCGCGAGCCACCGCCGGCGCTCACCCGCGCGGCGGGGTGCGAAACCCTCGAAGCAGAACCGCTCGCACGGCAGTCCGGAGAGCACCAGCGCCGTCGTCACCGCGGACGGCCCCGGTAGGCACGTGACCGGCAGGTCCTCCGCAGCTGCGGCCGCGACCAGCCGGTAGCCGGGATCGGACACAGCGGGCATCCCCGCGTCCGTCACGACCAGCACGGTCCGCCCGGCCCGGACGTCGTCGAGCAGGCCGGGCAGGCGGCTGGCCTCGACGGCGTCGTAGTGGCTGATCACGCGGCCGGTCACGGTCACCCCGAGCGCGGCGGCCAGCGAACGCAGCCGTCGGGTGTCCTCGGCGGCCACCACGTCGGCCGTGCCGATCGCGGCGCGCAGGCGCTCCGAGGCGTCACCCGCATCACCCAACGGGGTTGCCGCCAGCACCAGACGGCCGGACACCGGCTCAGCAGACATGGATCGCAGCCTACGATCGCCTTCGTGGCCACCCGCAGCGTCGACCGCACGCGAGGTGCCGGAGCCACCCGGGCCGCGGGGAGCGACGCCCCCATCGGCAACCGCCCCGTCGGGGACGCCCCGGCACCCGGCCTTCATCCCGCCGACCCCACGGTCCGGCTCGGCGCCCCGCCGCCGTCCGACCGGCTGCGCGGCTGGGCTGTCGCGATCACGCTGGCGCTCGTCGCGGGAGCGGTGCGGTTCGTCGGCCTGGGCCGCCCGACCGACGGCGGCACACCCGTCTTCGACGAGAAGCACTACGTGCCCCAGGCGTGGCAGATGCTGCGCAACGGCGGCGTCGAGGACAACCCCGGGTACGAGCTCGTGGTGCACCCGCCGCTGGGCAAGCAGCTCATCGCGCTCGGGGAGTACGCCTTCGGCTACGACGGGTTCGGCTGGCGGGTCTCGGCCGCACTGGCCGGCACCCTGATGGTGCTGCTGATCGTCCGCGCCGGGCGCAGGCTCACCCGCTCCACGCTGCTCGGCGGGATCGCGGGCGTGCTGTTGATCTGCGACGGGTTGTCCCACGTGCAGTCGCGCATGGGGATGCTCGACGTGTTCTCGGCCCTGTTCGTGCTCGCCGCGTTCGCCACGCTCCTCTGCGACCGCGACGACGTGCGTGCCCGGATGGCGATCGTGATTGCCGAAGGCCGGGTGGGCGACTCCCCGTACGGTCCGCGGCTGGGCGTGCGCTGGTGGCGCCTCGCCACCGGCGTGCTTCTCGGGCTCGGCTGCGCGGTCAAATGGTCGGGCGTGTACTGGCTCGCGGCGTTCGCGGTGCTCGCCCTCGTCTGGGACCTCACGGCCCGCCGCGCCGCGGGCGTCGAGCGTCCGTGGGTCGGCACGCTGCGACGTGATCTCGCGCCCGCCCTGTGGGCGCTCGCGCTGGTGCCGATACTCGCCTACTTCTCGGCATGGTGGGCCTGGTTCGCGAGCGAGACCTCCGTCGACCGCTACGCCGTCGGCCAGAAGATCGGCCTCGGCGGCCCGTGGTCGTTCATCCCCGCCCCGCTGCGCGGGCTCTGGTACTACAGCAGCAAGGTGCTCGAGTTCCACGTCGGGCTCACCACGCAGGCCAGCGGGGTGCACCCGTGGGAGTCCAAGCCCTGGACCTGGCCGATGGGCCTGCGACCGATGCTCTACTACTACAGCTCCGGCAGCCAGATCACCGGATGCGGCGCCCCGACGTGCATCAGCGCCGTGATGCTGATCGGCACGCCCGCCTTGTGGTGGCCCGCGCTCGGCGTGCTCGCGGTCGCGCTGTGGCGCACCTTCACCAGCTTCGACTGGCGCTACGCCGCCGTGCTGGTGGGCTACGGGGCGGGCATCCTCCCGTGGTTCGCCGACATCAACCGGCAGATGTACTTCTTCTACATGACGCCGGTGGTGCCGTTCCTGATCTTCGGCACGGTGCTCGTCATGGGCGGGATCCTGGGCAAGTCGAACGCATCCCGGGAACGCCGCCAGACCGGGCTGCTCGTCGTCGGGCTCTGGGTGGGTGCGGTCGTCGCCAACTTCGTGTGGCTCTGGCCGATTCTCATCGGGCAGCCGATCACCCCGGAGATGTGGGACGCGCAGCTGTGGCTGCCGTCCTGGCGTGCGTGAGTGCTGCGGGTCTCACTCGTAGCGGCGATCGGTGCACGGGAGCCAAGACTGGACGTGCCCGTTCCGATCGCCGATGAGAGGTGATGATCATGGCTTCGCCTGTCACGCTCGCCCACGTCGTGCTGTGGAGCACGAACCTCCCGCGAATGCGCGACTGGTACGTGAAGGTTCTCGACGGTCGCGTCACCTACGAAACCGCGGGCGTCGTTTTCCTCACCTACGACGACGAGCACCACAGGGTCGCGCTCCTGGACCCGGCAGTCGCGGCGCGCACGCCCGCAGAGTCGACCGGCACTCCCCGAGCCGACGTGCCGGCCCAGGAGCCGCCGATGCCCACCCGCGGCCTTGCACATTTCGCGTTCACGTACGCCTCGCTGGAGGACCTGCTCGACACCTACCAGCGGCTCGAACCCGACGGTGTCACGCCGACGACCACGCTCAACCACGGCATGACCACCTCCCTGTACTACGTCGATCCGGACGGCAACCAGATCGAGCTGCAGGTGGACAACTTCGCGACCCCTGAGGAGGGCATGGCGTTCATCGAGTCGGAGTCCTTCGCCCGCAACCCCGTCGGCGTCCCGTTCGACCCCGACGCGTTCGTGGAGAGGCTCCGGGCGGGCGAGACGGCCGCCGACCTCGTCACCCCGACGTGGTGAGCGTCCCGTTCGGCACCGTCAGCCGACCGCCGCGAGCAGCACGCTCGCTCCGAGGGCGAGCCCCGCGCTCGCGAGTTGCATCCCGGTGAGCCGTTCGCGCAGCACCGCGCGCGCCAGCAGCACCACCACCACGGGATAGAGCGACACCACAACGGCGCTGACTCCCAGGTCCCCGAGCCGGGCCGAGAGCAGGAACAGCACGTTCGCCACGGAGTCGAAGATTCCGCTGACGATCATCAGGCGGACGGGCGACGGTGCAGGCGCCGGCACGGACACCGGTGCGGCGGCGGGACCGGCGAGCTCGGGCTGCAGCACCGCGTGGCGCGTCCGCATCGGCAACCGGTGCCGCAGCACGAGCACGGCCACCAGCGTCAGCGAGGTGACTCGCCCTGCGAGCAGCGGCCAGAGCCCGGAGTCGTCGCTCGTCGCGCCCAGGCCGACGAAGAACAGGCCGAAGCCGACGCCAGCGGCGAGTCCGAGCAGGAGCCCCGTGGTCGCCGCGGCATCGCGGCGGGTGCCGGCCGTGGCCAGCAGGATGGCGACCAGTGCCACGACGATCGCGAGCACGGTGAAAGGTCCGAGACGTTCCCCGGAGAGCACGCCCGCCACGAGCGGGAGCCCGGCGCCGACCACGGAGGACAGGGGCGCGACCACTCCCATCGGCCCGACCGCGAGCGCCCGCAGGTAGAGCAGCAGCCCCGCGGTGCCTGCGATGCCCGCCACCGCACCGAGCGCGAACGTCGTGACGGACGGCCGCCCGGGCAGGAGCCACAACGCCGGCAGCAGGACCAACAGCCCGGCTGCCTGGGCCACCAGCGTGACGACGAGCACCGGCGCGCGCCGGGCGGCGAGTCCGCCGGCGAAGTCGCACACGCCGTAGGCGAGCGCCGCGGGGAACGCGACAGGGACGGACATCGCACCTCAGTTCACTAGAACGTACTCAGCAGGCCATCGCAATGGACGTTAGCTCTGGAGGTTGGGGAAGTACAACCAAGTATCCGGGGAAGTACGGCACACTGACCTACATGCAGTCGCCAGAGGAGGTGGCCACCACCGTCGGCCGCAACGTCCGTGCGCTGCGCCAGCAGCGCCGGATGACCATCGACGCGCTCGCCGCCGCCGCAGGCGTGAGCCGTGGCACGGTGATCCAGATCGAGACGTCCCGCGGCAACCCGAGCATCGCCACGCTGGTCAGCCTGGCCGCAGCCTTGCGAGTGGGAGTCGCCTCCCTGGTGGACGGCGACTCGGAGCCGCGCATCGTCGTGCGCCGAGCAGCAGAGGCCGCCCGGCTGTGGGCCGGCGCCGCCGGCAGCAGCGCCGTCTTCCGGATCGGCACCGACCCACCCGACGTCGTCGAACTATGGGACTGGACGCTGCAACCGGGCGACAGCTTCGACGGCGAGGCGCACCCGATGGGCACGCGGGAGGTCCTCTCGGTGCTGTCCGGACACCTGGGCCTGCGCGTCGGCAACAGCGTGCAGCACCTGGACGCAGGCGACACCGTGCTCTTCGAGGCCCACGCCCCGCACCGCTACAGCAACGACGCTCCCGAGGACGGCGACGGCACGCCGGTGCGGTTCGTCATGGTCGTCCTGCAGCCCGGCGACGCCGGACTCGTGCCACCCACGAGCATCGCGGAGGCCGAGATCCCGCTCGTGTGACCGCGGATCAGCAGCCGTCTGCCCGCAGCGGGCGGTGCACCGGGTCGACGGCGAGCGTCACCGCCTCGACCTCCGAGCGGTACAGGCACCCTCCGCTGGTGCGCACCTCGACGGTGTCCGCGTCGACGAACCGCACCCCGCTCGGCGCAGGCGCCTGCTCGACCCCCTGGTACACCACCGACTCCTGCTCGAACGGCCCGCTGCCCGACCGGATCACCACGGCGTAGATGGGGTCGATGGCATATGGCGCGCCCTCGACCACGACCAGGCGGCGCCCACCGTCGGCCACCTGCGACACCTCACGGTCGACGCCAGCCACCTGCGACGCCAGCCAGACCACGGTCACCCAGCCGAGAACCGCGACCGCACCCAGGGCCAGCACGAGGGCGCGCCCGATGCCCCGGACGACGACGGCGAACGCGGCCGTCATCAGCAGGATCGCCACCAGCACCAACCCTGAGGTGAACCAACGGGCGTGGCGGAGGTGGAACGGGTCCAACACGGCCAATGCGGCGAGCCCGCCCACGATCACGGCGAGCACGGCGAGGATGACGGCGCGGCGCAGTCTCGGCACCGCGGCATCGTGCCTGATTTCGCCGCCGACGGCGCGTCGGACGGCCCACCCGTGGCGGTGATAAGCGGCGCCGGTAGCTTAGCGCCACAGACGGTCAGGATTGACTGTTCCCGCGTCCGAAGAGGAGCACGTTGTTCCCCGGAACGTTCGCCGCCCTCACGCCCGACAAGGCTGCCGTGGTCATGACGGACAGCGGGGCTGTCCTGACCTACGCCGAGCTCGACGAGCGCTCCACCCGGCTGGCGCGCGCGTTCCGCGATGCAGGCCTGCGCCCAGGCGACGGCATCGCGCTCCTCGCCGAGAACACGGCCGAGTTCCACGTCGTGTACTGGGCCGCGATGCGCAGCGGGCTGTACTTCACTCCGATCGACCACCACCTGACGACGTCCGAGATCGCCTACATCGTCTCGGCGGCGTTCCCCAGGGTCGCCGCCGAGCTCCTCGATCACACACCGCGCGTCACGTTCCGGCTCGCCGTCGGCGGACCGCTCCACGCACACACCGAGGTTTCCGCCGCCATCGCCGCCGCCTCGCCGGAACCGCTCCCCGACCAGCCGCGCGGCGCCGAGCTGCTCTACTCATCCGGCACGACGGGCCGGCCGAAGGGCATCACCGTGCCCATCTCGGGCGAGCAGGTGAACCGGCACCGCAACCCGGTGCGCCGGCTGTTCGGCGACCCCTACGGCATCGACGCCGACACCGTCTACCTCTCCCCCGCCCCGCTGTACCACACCGCGCCCATGCGCTTCACCGGAATGGTGCACGAGATCGGGGGCACCGTCGTCATCATGCCTCGCTTCGACGCCGCCGCCGCGCTGGAGGCGATCGAGCGCTTCCGCGTGACGCACAGCCAGTGGGTGCCCACGATGTTCGTCCGGATGCTCAAGCTCCCCGACGAGAAACGGCTCGCCCACGACCTGTCCTCGCACCGTGTCGCCGTCCACGCCGCGGCGCCGTGCGCGGTGGAGGTCAAGCGGAAGATGATCGAGTGGTGGGGCCCGATCATCGAGGAGTACTACTCCGGGAGCGAAGGCCTCGGCCTGACGATGATCGACTCGGTGACCTGGCCGCACAGGCCGGGGTCGGTCGGGCGGGCGGTGCTCGGCGTGCTGCACGTGTGTGACGACCACGGCGACGAGCTGCCGCCGGGCCAGGTCGGGCTCGTCTACTTCGAGCGGAACAATTTCCCGTTCGCCTACCAGAACGACCCCGAGCGAACGCGGCAGGCGCAGCACCCGAGGCACGGCAACTGGGGCACCACCGGCGACATCGGGTACGTCGACGCGGACGGCTTCCTGTTCCTCACCGACCGCGCGGACTTCACGATCATCTCGGGCGGGGTGAACATCTACCCGCAGGAGGTGGAGGACGCCCTGACCCTCCACCCCGCGGTCCTCGACCTCGCGGTGTTCGGGCTCCCCGACCCCGACATGGGCGAGCAGGTGGTGGCCGTCGTCCAGCCTGCCCCCGGCATCATCACCGGGCCCCAACTCGAACGAGAATTGCTCACCTACCTGCGGAAGTGCATTGCGCACTACAAGGTGCCACGCCGGATCGACTTCGTCGACGAGCTCCCTCGGGCCGCCACCGGCAAGATGCGCAAGCACAAGCTACGCGAGCAATACATACTGACGCCCTGACGCCGACGAGCGTTCCGGCTCGACGGTGTTGTGTTCGGCCGGCGATTTCTACCGGGCCGTTTCCGTCCAGGTGACCGGCAGTTCGTGGACGCCGTAGATCCGCATGTTGGTCCTGAGTTTCACCTCGCCGGCAGGAATGGCGAGCTGGAGGGTCGGGAAGCGACGCAGCAGGCCTGCGAAACCGGCGCGCATCTCGATGCGGGCCAACTGCTGGCCGAGGCATTGGTGGATGCCGTGGCCGAAGGACAGGTGACCGCGGGCCTCGCGGCGCACGTCCAGGGTGTCGGGGTTCTCGAAGCGCTCGGGGTCGCGGTTGGCGGCCAGCAGCGAGACGATGACGGTCGATCCCTTGCCGATTGTCTCGCCGCCGAATTCGATGTCGTCCACGGCGTAGCGAAAGAAGATGTCGGCGATGGACAGGTAGCGCAGAAGTTCCTCGACGGCACCGGGCATCAGATCAGGGTTGGCGCGCAGTTCGGCCAGCTGCTCGGGGTGCTCCAAGAGCGCGAAGGTGCCCAGACCGAGCATGTTGGCGGTGGTCTCGTGGCCCGCGAGCAGCAGTAGGAATGCGACGCCGGTCAGCTCCTCGATGGTGAGGTCGTCATGGCGGGCCAGGTCGGACAGGATGTCCTCGCCAGGCTCGGCGCGTTTGCGCGTGACCAGTTCGGCGAGATACGTGGACAGTTCGGTGAACGCGGCGATCTTCTCCTCGAACGGCAATTCCGTGTTCAGGAACCTAGCGGTGTTGACCTGGAAGTTCTCCCGGTCCGTGTATGGCACACCGAGCATTTCGCAGATCACCAGCGACGGCACCGGCAACGCGAACTCCGTGACCAGATCGACCGGCGGCGTGAGGCGCGCCAGTTCGTCCAGTTGCCGCTCGACGATGTCGACGATGTGCTCTTCGAGCTGCTTCATGCGCTTGACGGTGAAGGCACCGATGAGCTTCTTCCGCAGCCGGGTGTGGTCCGGCGGATCCATGCTGATGAACAGGCCCGGCTGCTGCGGGGACGGTTCGGTGAAGGTGGGCATGCCGGGGATCTCGTACGGCTCGTGGAGAACGCCGAGGTCCTGACGGGAGCTGAACCGGGTGTCGGCCATGAGCCGCCGGACCGCGTCGTAGCCGGTGACGATCCAGCCCTCGTGCCCGTCGGGGAAGACCATGGGGCTGACGGGGCGAGCCTCACGCAGCCGGGTGATCTGGCGGGGCGGGTCGAAGGGGCCTGCGTCGCGTTCGGTCAGCAGGCCGTGCGGGACGGGGACCGTGTGACTCATCGAATTTCCTTTCGTGGCGGCTGTTGCGACCACATTCGCCGACGGGCCTGACACACGACTGACACGGCTCTGACACCGACCACGCCCGAGTCATGGTCGGTGGCGGGATCACCGCCCGGCGGTCTCGGAGGCCGTTCCTCGACACCTTCTACGCCGCGTCAGCAGCCGGAGAGCTGCCCATCGCCCGTGGCAAGATCGGCCGGGTGCAGATCGGGATGCTCGGATCATTCGAGGTTCGCACGGATGACGGAATCCTGGCCGACGTGCCCGGCGCCCGGCTGCGCGCACTGTTGATCGCCCTCGCGCTCGAACCAGGTCACGTCGTCCCGAAGGCCACGCTCGTCGACTGGATTTGGGGTGAGCGCCCGCCCGCCGACGCCGCGAATGCCTTGCAGCGCCTGGCGTCCCGGCTGCGCAAGGCGCTGCCGGAAGGGGCGGTCGAGGGACAGCCGAACGGCTATCGGTTGACGGTGGAACCCGACGCCGTCGACGCCGTTCGGTTCGAACGCCTCGTCGGCCAGGCCCGCAATGAGGACGATCCACGCCGGTTGCGCGAGGCCCTCGCGTTGTGGCGTGGTGCGGCGATGCAGGACGTCGGTCTGCAGGACAGTGCAGCGTTCGACACGGCGGTCACCCGGCTCGAGGGGCTACGCCTGGCTGCCATGGAGGATCAGTTCGATGCGGAGATCAGCCTCGGCCACGGCGCGAAGCTGGTCACGGAACTGACCGACTTGGTGGCCGCGCACCCGGTACGAGAACGGCTCGTCGCCGCGTTGATGCGTGCCCTCGTCGCCACCGGTCGCGACACCGAGGCGCTGCTCGTGTACCAGCGCACGAGGGAAACCCTGGCCGACACGCTCGGCGTCGACCCCTCACCGGAGCTGTCCGCGTTGCATGTCGCGCTACTGCGGGGCGAGGTGGGACGGCGGGAGGAGAACCGGAAGACCAACCTGCGGGCCGAGCTGACCAGCTACGTCGGCAAGGACGCCGATGTCACCGCGGTTCGCGACCTCATCGCCGGACATCGGCTCACCACCCTGACCGGGCCGGGCGGCTCGGGGAAGACCAGGCTGGCCACGGAAACCGCGCGCACGCTGCTCGGCGACCTCCCGGACGGGGTCTGGTTGGTGGAACTCGCAGCCATCGGCGCGGACGGCGACGTGGCGCAGTCGACGATCGCCGCGCTCGGCCTCCGGGATGCTCTGCTCGGCGGCGCACCGAGCGCGGAGCTGACGGACCGACTCGTCGCCGCGATCCGGGATCGGGAGGCGCTGCTGGTTCTGGACAACTGTGAGCACGTGATCGAGTCGGCGGCGGCCTTCGCCCATCGGGTGCTCGGGGAGTGCCGACGGCTGCGGATCCTGGCGACGAGCAGGGAACCGCTCGGCATCACCGGTGAGGCACTGTGGCTGGTCGAGCCGCTGGCCTTACCGGAGGCGGACGCCGGCCCCGGCGAGATCGAGTCCTCCCCGGCCGTCCAGCTGCTGCGGGACCGGGCAGGCGCGGCCCGCAAGGACCTCGTGGTCGACGACCACACCCTGTCGACGATGGTGCGCGTCTGCCGGACGCTCGACGGGATGCCGCTGGCGATCGAACTGGCCGCGGCCAGCTTGCGCACCATGTCCGTCGATCAGCTCGCCCACCGGCTCGACGACCGGTTCCGCGTGCTCACCAGCGGTAGCCGTACCGCGTTGCCGCGGCACAAGACGCTGCGCGCGGTGGTCGACTGGAGCTGGGAGTTGCTCACCGACGCCGAACGGATGGTCCTGCGCAGGCTCTCCGTGTTCACCGGCGGCGCGAGCCTGGAAGCGGCCGAGCGGGTCTGCGCAGGCGATGCTGTCGAGGCGGAGCAGGTACTCGAGTTGCTGACCGCGCTCGCCGAGAAGTCGCTGCTGCTCACCGAGGGCGACGGCGCGCCGCGCTACCGGATGCTCGGCACGATCAAGGAGTACGCCGGCCAGCGGCTCGCGGAGGCAGGGGAATCGGATCTGGCCCGCCGCGCGCACCTCGCGTACTTCACCGAACTCGGCGAGACCGCCGAGCCACATCTGCGCCGCGCCGAGCAGTTGGAATGGCTCGCCACGCTCGAGGCCGAGCACGACAACATCAGTGCCGCGATGCGCGGTGCGCTCGCGGCTGGTGAGGCGCAGGGGGCGATGCGGCTCGCGGCGGCCGCCGGCTGGTACTGGTGGCTCGGCGGGCGCCGGGCCGAAGGCATCGAGCTGATGATCGCGGCCACCGACGTCCCCGGCGAGGTGACCGATGACGTCCGGGCCATGACGTACGCAATGGTGGTGCTCTTCGTGACCTCCGGGCCGGGCGGTGAACACCAGGGCGCGGAATGGATCCACAAGGCGTACCGGTTCGGCAGGCTCAGTCAGCGCCACAACCCCGTGTTGGACCTGGTGGTGCCGCTCGAACGCATGCTGCGGGCGCCGGACTCCGCAGTGTCCGCGTTCGAGTCGTTGCTGGACAGCGAGGACCCCTGGGTACGCGCACTGGCCCGCTGGCAGGTCGGCAAGATGCTGATCATCATCGGGCAGGGCGCGCAGGACACGGAGACGCACCTGGAGACGGCCCTCGCCGAGTTCCGGGCGCTCGGCGAACGGTTCGGGATTTCGATAGCCCTGTCCGAGCTGGGTGACCACCTCGCCAAGCGTGGCGAGTTCGCCGGTGCCTGTGAGCGTTACGAACAGGCCGTCGCGGTCGTCACCGAGGTCGGTGCCATCGAGGATGTCATCAGCCTGCGGACCAGGCAGGCCCTGCTGTACTGGCTCGACGGTGACCGGGACTCCAGCACGGACGCCATCGCCGAGGCCGAGCGGATCTCCGCAGGTGTCACCTGGCCGTACGCACTGGTCGAGGTGGCGCGCGCCAAGGCGGAGCTCGCTCGCTGGGGCGGTGACGCCGAGGAGGCCCGCCATCAACTCGGCCTCGCGACCGTCCTTCTGGGCGACGACGCAGATGAGCCGACCATCCGCGCGGGGATACACGACGTGCTCGGCTACCTGGCCGACGATCTCCGTGAGGCCCGTACCCACCGCGTCGCTGCCTGGCAGGCGGCGACCGAGGCGGGACACGCGTTCTTGATCGCCCAGATCCTCGTCGGGATCGCGGACCTGGCGGATCGTCTCGGCCTGTACGAACAGGCGGCGCGGTTGCTCGCGGCAGGCGTCGGCGTACGCGGACTGCCGGATCGCTCTCGCCCGGACGAGGCCAGGATCGAACGGGACGCGCGGCGTCACCTCGGCGAAGCACGGTTCGCCGAGGTGACGCGGGAAGGTACGCAGGCGAGATGGTCGGAGCTGGTCGAGGTCACGCTCGCTTCGTGAGGGTCAGCTCGCTGCGCGTTGGATGATGATGTCGCCGTGCCGCGTGCGAGCGTGGACCATGACCTTGTCGTCCGACGGGCCGGCATCTCCCTGCGAGACGAAGTTGTGCACCGCCCCTCGATCGCTGTTGACGTCGATGGAGGCAGCGGTGCCCTCGCTGATGCCGACCTCGATGTCTCCCGATCCGTTGATCAGCTTCGCCCGGCCGCGCGTCATCCGGCCGATCCGAATGGCACCGCCGGCCTGCGTGGCGGTGATGTTGCCGTCGGCGCGGTCGATGTCGAAGTTGCAGCTGCTGCTGCTGAGATCGAGGTCGGTGCAGGCGTGGCCGATCCAGACCTGCCCGCCCGAGGTCGAGAACCCGACCGTGCCCTCGACCTCGCCGATCCGCATCGCGATCGCCCCGCCGTCGATGTTGGCGCACCCGGCGATGTGGCCGATCGTGACCTCACCGGACGCGATGCTCGCCTGCAGTGCGTCGACGCGATCCAGCTGGACCTGACCCGACGCCATGTGCAGCTCGCACTCGCCGAACGAGCCGTCGGCGTGCACGGCCGAGTACGCCAGGTACGTCGCCAGGTTGGAACCGGTGGGCAGGTCGATCGTGATGGCGACCGACCCCTTCTTGCTCCCGGAGACGGTCGTCTTGATCGACAGCCGACCGTCGGCGAACTCGACCTTGGTCCTGTCGGCCACCTTGACATCCGACCGGTTCGACTCGTCGATGGGCTCGACCAGCACCACGGTGTCGGTCCGGTCGCTCGCGGTGACCCGCACCTCCGCTCCGGCGACCTCCACGGTCGCGGCGATGGGACCCGGCGTGGCGAACTCGAAGGGCTTGCGGAGTGACGAAGCTGCAATCGCTGAAGTTGTCATGCGACTACTGTCATCGGCCGGCCTGACACCGACCTGCCCCCGACCTGACACGACTCCTGACACCACTCCTGACACGGCGGGCGCCGCCTACCGAGGACTGCCTGATCTGAACGACACCACAGCAAAAAACCCTCTCGCTCGTGTTGTGAGCGAGAGGGTTGCTCTGCGTGTAAATCCGCAGGTGAGAACGCGAGAATCGAATTCCTGGTGGAGCTGAGGGGAATCGAACCCCTGACCTACTCGATGCGAACGAGTCGCGCTACCAACTGCGCCACAGCCCCGGCGTCCGTCGTTCCCGCCGGACGTTGAAAGCCTACCAGTCGGTCATTCGCCCACCGCATGCCGGTAGTCACGTCGGGCCGGGCCGGCGAGATCGTGCAGCTCGGGGTCGTCCTCGGTCGCCTCGACCAGTGCCGTACCCGCAGGGAGCGGCGGGGGCGGAGCCGGGCGCAACCGGGGCAGTGCGGGCTCGCCCTCCACGGCGTCGGCGGATGACTCACCACGCACCCGCTCCCGGCGTTCGCGGCCATGGTCGTCGTCGTGGTCGTGATCGGCGTCGTCGTGATCGGCGTCGTAGCCGTCGGCCTCGTAGCCCTCGTCGTCGTAGTCGTCCTCGTCGTACCGGTCGTCCGCCGGCCGACGGCCGGCCTCACGGCCTCGGCGGGCCCACTCGTCGAGGTCGGGGTCATCGGCCGCGCGCGGACGCCGCGTACCCGCCATCCGCGAGGCTCGGCGCTCCCGGATCGCCTCCTCCAGCCGCACCTGGCGGCGCAGGTAGATCAGGTACCCGATGAGCAGGACGTCGACAGCACCGTGCAGCCACCAAGCACTGGGAACTGCGATCGCCGCGATCACTCCACTGAGGATCGCCACGATCAGCATCGAGAGCACGACCCGCTGCCGGAACGCGTAGCGGGCCTTGGCGGCGACCGCGGCGGCCTCGGGGTCGAACCCACCACGACCGGGCCGGTATCGCGGCGGCGGGCGCTCCCACCCGTCGTCGCCGCGGACTCCGGGGTCGTCGTCCGCCTCATGGTCGTCGTCGCGGGACTCGGGGCCGTCGTAGTCGTCGGCGTCGTAGTCGTCGGCTTGGTGGTCGGCTTGGTGGTCGTCGAGGCGGTCGTCACGGCCGTCGCTGTAGGCCTCGCCGGGCCGGTCGCCGTCCCTGTCGTCGCTCCCGCCGGCGTCCCGGTCGTCCCGGTCGTCGATGTCGTCCGGATCGTCGCGGTCGTCGTGGTCGGTCCGAGTCGCCGTGGGGTGCCCCTCGTCCACCTGGTCCACGTCCTCGTCCACGTCCACCTCCAGTTCGCTGTCCACATCCGGACCATGTCGCCGCCGGGGCCGCTCGAGAACGCGGCCGGATAGCGCCGCCACGGTCGGGCGCGCCACCTCCTGACGGTGCCGGGCGATCGCGGGGACGAGGATCAGCAACCACAGGACAACCAGGCTCGCGAAAATCATCGAGCTCGGCACGGCTGCTTCCTCCCCACGGCGCAGTCCGGTCGCGATCCCGGTCTCCCCGGCCGGAATCACACCCCAAACGGCAACGGTAGTGAGCGAGAGCGAGCGACGGGCGGCGACGCGCCGTAAGGGATGACATCACTGCTGAGCAGGAGGTGATCGCTGTGACAGTTGTGACTATTGTGAGGTGGGAAACCGGCGGGAATGGTCGCGGAGTGTGGTCAGACCCTTTCGGCCCGGCCCTCCATCACGAGCCGGGTGGTCAGGCCGCCCGTCTTCTCGAGATCTTCCACGGTGAGCGCGTAGCAATAGTGGTCGCGCCATGCGCTGTCGACGTCGAGGTAGCGCCGGAACAGCCCTTCCTTGCGGAAGCCCAACTTCGCCAGCACGCGGATACTCGCGAGATTCTCCGGCCGCACGGTCGCTTCCAGCCGGTGCAGCCCGACCCGGCCGAAGCAGTGGTCCACCACGAGTGCCACCGCGGCCGTGGTGACACCGTGGCCGGCCACGGAGGAGTCGACCCAGTACCCGACGTAGGCCGAGAGCAGCGGCTCTCGCACGATGTTGCCGACCATCACCTGCCCGACGAACCGCCCGTCGAGGGTGATCGCGAACGGCAGCACGGCCCCCCTGCGGCCGGCCCCGCGCAGCTGGAGCCACCGCGCAGGCCACTCGCTCGCGGCGTGTCGCTGGGCCCAACCGCCCGGCATGCTCGGTTCCCACGGTGCGAGATATCGCTCGTCGCGGATCCGGATGGCCGACCACATCCTGCCGTCGCGGAGACGCACAGGCCGCAGCGCCACCACACCGGCAGAGACCCGGAGGCCCCCGAGCGAGGCAGGCCAACCGGGGTGGCGCCCCGCGATCGGCGCCGGGTAGGCATGGGCCATCGCCGACTCAGGCGGGGGCCGGCAGGAACGCCACGCTGACCACCTCGTCCACTGTGGCCTCAGTGACGTTCTCCGGCAAGACGATCAACCCATTGGCCTCGGAGATCGAGGACAGCAGGTGCGTTCCGGACGTGCCGAGCGGCTGCACGAGGTACTCGCCGGTGGCCTGCTCGCGCAGCAACCGACCGCGCAGGTAGCCACGACGCCCCGATGGGGAGCTGACGGGCGAGGTGAGCCGGGCCGAGAGCAGGCGCCGGTGCGGGTCGGTACGGCCGAGCGCGAGGCGAAGCAGCGGGCGCACCAGCACCTCGAACAGGAGGAGCGCGGTGGCCGGGTACGACGGGAACAGGAAGGTCGGAACGCCCTCAGGGCCCAGCCGGCCGAACCCCTGGGAGGAACCGGGATGCATCGCGACGCGGGTGGTGTCCAGCTCCCCGAGATCGGAGAACGCGGCGTGCACCTCGGCACCCGCGCTGCCGCCGACGGCCCCGCACACGACGATGACGTCGCTGAACGGGAGCCGGCCCTGGATGGCTGCGGTGATCTCGCGGGCGTCGCCACGCACGAGACCGGCCCTCGACGTCTCCGCCCCGGCCTCACGGGCGGCCGCGGTGAGGGCGTGCGAACACACGTCGGCCACCTGCCCGGCGCCCGGGGTGCGGGCGAGGTCCACGAGCTCGTCGCCCACGGAGATCACCGAGACCCGCGGCTTGGGGTGCACGAGCACCTTGTCGCGCCCGGCGGCGGCGAGCAGGGCCACCTGGGCCGCCCCGATCACCGCGTCCCGGCGCACGGCGACGTCACCGGGTTGAACGTCCTCCCCGACCCGTCGCACGAACGCGGCCGACGGCACGCCCTGGTGCACGGTGAGGCGGGCGCTCCCCGCGTCGGTGTAGCCGACCGGGACGACCGCGTCGGCCAGTGTGGGCAACGGCGCCCCGGCCGTGACCCGCACGGCCTGCCTCGGCTGCAGACGCAGCGGCTGCCGCGACCCTGCCGGGATCTCCCCCACCACGGGCAGGGTGACCGGCTGCATCTCGGTCGCACCGGCCAGGTCGACGCTGCGCACGGCGTAGCCGTCGATCGCCGCCTGGTCGAAGCCGGGCAGCGGCCGTGCCGTGACGACCTCCTCCGCGCACCGCAGCCCGTGCGCCTCGGAGATCGCCACCCGGACGGGCGCCGGCTTGACCGCACTGGCCAGCACCCGCTCGAGCTGCTCGTCGACCGATCGCACGGGTCAGCCGTTCAGGCGTGCAGCCAGCCAGGCGCGCAGGTCGGGACCGTAGTCCGGATCCTCCAGCGCGAAGTCCACGAACGCCCGCGCGTAACCACCCGGGTTGCCAAGGTCATGCCGTCCCCCTCGATGAACCACCACGTGAACAGGGTGCCCTTCGGAGATCAGCAGCGCGACGGCGTCGGTGAGTTGAAGCTCACCCCCTGCACCCGGCGTGATCCGGTCGAGCGCGTCGAAGATCGTCCGGTCCAACAAGTACCGTCCGGCGGCTGCGTAGGTCGAGGGTGCCTCGTCCGGTGCCGGCTTCTCGACCATCCCGTGCACGCGTTTGACGTCGTCATCGGCGGTGTCGGTGACCTCGAACACGCCGTAGGCCGCGATCTGCTCGCGCGGCACGTCGAACGCGCACAGCACGCTGCCCCCGTGCTGCTCGCGCACCTTCGCCATCTTCGCGAGCACGCCCGTTGGCAGGACCAGGTCGTCGGGCAGCAGGACGGCGAAGGCCTCCTCGTCGTCACCGATCGCGTCGCGTGCGCAGCCGACCGCGTGGCCGAGGCCCTTCGGCTCGTCCTGCGTGACGGTGCGCACGGTGATCAGCTCGTGGGCGCGGCGGACCTTCGCGATCAGGTTCTCCTTGCCCCGGGCCTGGAGCTCCTTCTCCAGCTCGGAGGAGTCGGCGAAGTGGGCCGCGATCGCGTCCTTGCCGGGGGACGTGACGATCAGCAGCTGCTCGGCCCCCGCCTCGGCCGCCTCCGCCGCCACCAGCTCGATGCCCGGGGTGTCGACGACCGGCAGCAGTTCCTTGGGGACGGTCTTGGTCGTGGGCAGGAATCGGGTGCCCAGACCCGCGGCCGGAACCACGGCCGAGCGAAACGGCCGAGCCGCTTGTGCCGATGGTTCGGTCGAAGCCTCTCTCATGGTCGGCGAGCCTATCGGCGCCGGTAGCGTGGCCGCGTGACGGCACGCGCGAATCGGACCGAACGGGCGGTCGTCGCCGCGAAGGTGGAGTGGCGGGCCCGCCTCCTCGCCGCGCGCCGGGCCATCCCGCCCCACGTGCGGACGGAGCGGGCGGTGGCGCTGGCGCGCAGCGCGGTGGACCTGGCCGCCACCACCGGTGGACCGGTGTGCGCCTACCTCCCGGTGGGCATCGAACCGGGCTCACCCGAGCTGGTGGCGGCCCTGCACGCCGCAGGCCACGAGGTGCTGCTGCCGGTTGTGCCCGCGGTGCCCGGTCCGCTCGACTGGGCCCGGTACGACGGCCCCGCCGCCACCGCGGCAGGCCCGCTCGGGCTGCAGGAGCCGACGGGGCCGCGGCTCGGCCCTTCCGCCGTGGCCACGGCCCGCCTGGTGCTGGTTCCCGCGCTGGCCGCCGACCGCAGTGGCCGCAGGCTCGGCCGGGGAGGCGGCTACTACGACCGCACCCTCCCGCTGGTGGCCGATGACGTGCCGCTGGTGGTGGTGCTCAACGACGACGAGCTCGTGGACGAGTTGCCTGCCGAGCCGCACGACCGGCGGGTGACCGCCGCACTCCTCGCTGATGCCGGTCACACTCCGCTGAGAGGCGATCCTCTCGGGAACAGGAGCTGATCCCCGCAGGTTATGCTGGCACTCAGTGCGTTCGAGTGCCAGCTCGTCCAGTGCCAGTCCGGAGGGACACGTGCCGACCTACCAGTACGCCTGCACCGCCTGCGACCACAGGTTCGACGCGGTGCAGTCTTTCAGCGACCCCTCGCTGACCGATTGCCCCGTGTGTTCCGGGCGCCTGCGCAAGGTGTTCTCGTCCGTCGGCATCGTGTTCAAGGGCAGCGGGTTCTACCGCACCGACAGCCGTTCGGGCGCCACCGTGCCCGAGACGAAGACCGAGACGAAGAGCGAGAGCAAGTCCGAGTCCAACGGCTCGGCCGCCTCGTCGAGCAGCAGCAAGGAGAGCTCCTCGAGCACCTCCTCGTCGACCAGCTCCTCCTCGTCCAGCAGCACGCCAGCCGCAGCTGCGTCCTGACCTCCGGGGCAGGGTTGTCCACATCCCGGACCGGTTGTCCACAGGATCGGTGATCGCCCCGTCGTGAGGGCCTGCGCGACCTAGCGTCGAGGCCATGACGACGGTCCGCCTCGGCACGCTCCTGGCGCGTCCGGGGTGGCGCAGGCTGGCCCTGCTCCGCCGGGTGGCGGCCGCGGTGCTCGTAGCTGCCGCCCTCGTGCTGGCCCTTGCGCCGCAGCCCGCAATGAGCGGCACCCCGGTGGTGGTCACCACCGCCGACCTGCCAGCGGGCTCCATCCTGCGGGCCGAGCACCTCACGGTCCGCCAATGGCCTGCCGCCCTCGCTCCCGCAGGCGCGGTAGGTGAGATCCCGGTCGCCGACGGGCGTGTGCTCGTCGGGGCCGCACGCGCCGGTGAGCCTCTGACCGACGTCCGGCTGGCCGGAGCCGGCCTCTCCCCCGCCGGGTCCGCCGGCGCCACGGCCGTACCGGTCCGCTTGGCCGACGCCGGGGTCGCGGCGATGCTCGTGCCCGGCAGCCGCGTCGACGTCGTCACCGTCGGCGCCCGCACCGACGAGCCTGTTGTGCTCGCCGCTGCCGCCACCGTGCTGGCAGTGCTTCCCGAGGACGGCGGCACGTCCGGGCGGCTGGTGCTCGTCGCCACGGCGCCGGGCCAGGCGGCACGGGTGGCGGCCGCTTCGCTCACCGAACAGGTCGCCGTTACCCTCCGCGCGTGATCAAGGGTTTCAAGGACTTCGTCCTTCGCGGCAACGTCGTCGAGCTTGCCGTCGCCGTGGTGATCGGCGCGGCGTTCGGGTCGATCGTCACCGCCTTCACCAACGGCATCATCCAACCGTTGATCAACACGGTCACGCCGCCGAGCAGTCCCGGGTTCGGCGTGCAGCTCGTCACCGGCAAGCCGAGCACTTACATCGACTTCTCCGCCGTCGTCACTGCTGCGCTCAACTTCCTCATCGTCGCCGCGGTGGTGTACTTCGTGATCGTCTACCCGCTCAAGACCATCCAGGAGCGGCGCAGGCGGGGCATCGAGACCGGTCCGGCCGACCCCACCGACATCGAGCTGCTCACCGAGATCCGCGACCTGCTCCGCGAGCGCCCGCGCAGCTGACCACCGCCGAGGCCGGTCCGTCAGTCCCGATCGTGGTGCGGCGGCCGGTTGGCGAGCAACTCCTCGTCACTGGTCGTCGACACCGGCTCGTCGCGGGCGTCCCGCTCGTCGGACGTGGTGGTCGGCAGCACGTCCCCGAACACCTCGTCGAGTCTGCGTCGTTTCCGATCCGGAGCGTCTTCCATCCCGCCATCCTGCATCTCTGGTGCGACTATGGGGCGATGGGACTCACGGAGAAGGCCAAGGAGTTCGCTGACCGCCTGTTCGAGAAGCTGGAGTTGTTCGGGGAGCGGGCTGCCACCAAGGTGGCCGAGTTCTCGGGTGTGGCCCGGGAGAAGGCCCCCGGCTACCTCGACCGCGCCGCCGATATGGCTGGTAAGGCCGTCGAGAGCACCGCGGCGCGGGTGGACAAGGCCACCGGCGGCAAATACCACGACAAGATCGAGGGTGCCAGCACCAAGGTGAGCCACACGCTCGACCGCACCCCGGGCACCGCAGCGCCCGGCAGCGCCACACCGAGCGCACCGCCGGCGTCCGCGGCGGGAGGGCCGGTGCCCCCGGCGACCACCACACCTGACACCACCAAGCCGGATGAGCCCGGCACGACCAGGCCCGGCGGTCCCGGCCCTGGCACCATCCCTGGCCCGACGCGCTGACCTCCGGCCTGCAGGGCCGAGCGCTCAGTCGAGCCCGGACAGCTCCGAGATCACGTGCCCGACGAGCGGCGTAAGGGTGGCCATACCGTCCCGTACGGCTGCACGCGAGGGCGCGAGGTTCACCACGAGCGTGCTGCCCGACACCCCGACGAGCCCACGGGACAGACCGGCATCCACCGCGCCCGCCGCGAGCCCGGAGGCGCGGATGGCCTCGGCGATGCCCGGGATCGGGCGGTCGAGCACTCCTGCGGTCGCGTCGGCGGTGACGTCGCGCGGTGAGACACCGGTGCCTCCCACGGTGACCACGAGGTCGACTCCACCGATCACTGCGGTGTTGAGAGCGTTGCGGATCGCCACCGGGTCGCCGGGAACCACGACCACCGCGTCGACGACCAGCTTGGCCTCCTCGAGCAACTCCGTGACGAGAGGTCCGATGGCATCCTCGCGTTCCCCGTGGCTCACCCGGTCGTCCACGACCACTACGAGAGCTCGTCCGATCTGGGGCGGTGCCATCTCCATGGCGCTCACCGTAGCGGGGTGGACCGGGCCGCCATGGCACCCCTTCTGCTTACTGACCGCGAACGGCGACTGACCCCGCGACCCTGCTCAGCTCTCGGCACCGGCCGTGGTCGCCAGCGGGAGGAACACTTCGAACCGGCAGCCTGGCCCGTGGTTGCAGGCATGAATGTCACCGTCGTGCGCTTTGACGAGCCCGCGGGCGATCGCGAGCCCGAGCCCGCCGCCAGAGCGTTCCTCGGGAGTGCGGGCCGTCACCCCGCGGAACGCGACGTCGAAGACGCGGTCCAGGTCCTCCTCCGGGATCCCGCCGCAGGCGTCGTCGACTCGCAGCCACGCCTTGTCGCCCGACACACCGGCCATGACGACGACGGAGCCGTCGGGCGGCGTGTGCCGGATCGCGTTGGAGAGCAGGTTGCGCACCACCCGTGCGAGCTCGGGATCGCTGCCCCGCACCACCGGCCAGGTGCCGTGCACATCGGCCCGCACCACGACGCCCTTGCGGGCAGCGGCGACCCCTTCGACGGCCACGGCCTCGGACACCACGTCGTGCAGGGGGACGGCGGACAGCGTCAGCTGGAGCGCGCCTGAGGTGATCCGGGACAGCTGGAACAGGTCGTCGACCATCCCGGACAGGCGCACGGTCTCCCCACGGATCCGCCGCGCGTAGTCGGCGACCTCGTCGGGCTCGGCCACCACGCCGTCGGCGAGCGCCTCGCTCATCGCGCGGATCCCGGCGAGCGGGGTGCGTAGGTCGTGGCTGATCCAGGCCACCAGCTCGCGGCGGGAGGCCTCGGCCGTCCGCTCGGCGTCACGCGCCTCGTGCAACCACATGACGTCGCTGGCGATGCCCCGTCCGAGCATCATCGCCGCGGGCACGGTGACGACCGCAACTGCCGCGCAGACGACGACGGCGCCGGCGAGCAACGGGGTGTACATGAAGCCGCTGACGCCGATCACGCCCACCAGCGCGGCGAGCACAGGTACCAGCACGAGCACCGTGACCGCTGCGGTGATCGAGCGGCGACGCATCCGGTGCAGCACCACCGCGCCGAGGGCGGCGACCGGCACCGAGAACGCCAGCGCCACCGCCACAACGACGTGTGGCTGCTCATTCACGGGGAGCTGTGCCCGTCGTAGCGGTAGCCGACCCCCCAGACGGTCGAGATGCGCGTCGGCTTCGTGGGGTTGGCCTCGATCTTCTCCCGCAGCCTGCGCACGTGGACGGTGACCGTGGACTGGTCGCCGAAGTTCCAGCCCCAGACCTGCTCCAGCAGCTCGGCCCGCGTGAAGACCTGGCCCGGCCTGCGCACGAGGAACGCCAGCAGGTCGAACTCCCGCACGGTGAGCGCGAGCGCGCGGTCACCGAGCGACGCACGTCTGCCCAGGACGTCCACGCGCAGGTCGCCGTCCTTGACGTGCGCGGCTTCCGCCTCGCGCACAGCAGGCACTTCTCGCGACCGGCGCAGTACCGACGCGACCCGCAGCACCAGCTCCCGCGGGCTGAACGGCTTGGTGACGTAGTCGTCGGCGCCCAGCTCCAGGCCGAGCACGCGATCCTCTTCCTCACCGAGCGCGGTGAGCATCACGATGGGCAGATCGGCCGACTCGCTGCGTAGTCGCCGGCAGACCTCCAGACCGCCGAGGCGGGGCAGCATGAGATCGAGGATCACGATGTCGGGGACGCGCCCGGCCACGGCGTGCATGGCCTGCTCGCCGTCGCCTGCTACCTGGACCAGGTAACCCGAGCGGTCCAGGTAGCGCGTCACCACGTCCCGCACCATCACGTCGTCGTCGACGACGAGGGCGAGCGGCTGGTCGGTCACAAGAATCCCCGCACAATACGAGGCTAACCGTACGAGCGGGCCACGGACGGCGGCTCGAACGACGTCACGGATCGGTAAGCGTCACCGGTTCCTGAATCGCGCCGGCGCTGGGAGGGGGTGCCGGCGCCGACGCGATCCACTTGTCCCGGCTGCGGGGCACCGCAGGCGGGACTTCCGGAACGGAATCATCCCCACATGGGTCTCGTCAACCACTGCGAGCACATGAGCGGTCACTGTCAGGACGCCGCGCCGAGTGTCACGGAGACCGACCGATCGGCGAGCTGGATCTCAACTACCTCACCCGGTGCGCGAGACCGTACCGCGGCTTGCAGTCCGTCGCCCGCCAGAATGCGCTGGCCGTTGAAGCCGATCACCAGGTCACCGGCCTTGATACCGGCGGCTTCGGCGGCGCTGCCCGGCGCCACGCCCTGGATGCGGGCCCCCGACACCTGAGGGTCGTTGCTGACGTTCACGCCCAGGACCGCACGGGATGCCTTGCCGGTGCGTTGGAGCTCCTCGGCCACCCTTTTGGCCTGGTTGATCGGCACGGAGAAGCCGACGCCGATCGATCCGCCCTGCTCCCCGGTGGTGGCGATCGCGGAGTTGATCCCGATCACGCGGCCCTGCATGTCCACCAGCGGGCCACCGGAGTTGCCGGGGTTGATCGCGGCGTCGGTCTGCAGCGCGTTCAGCACGGTCGCCTCGCTGGCAGCCTGGTCGCCGCCCACGCTCACGGGACGGTTGAGCGCGCTGATGATGCCGGTGGTCACCGTGCCACCCAGCCCGAGCGGCGAACCGAACGCCACGACCTGCTGGCCGACACGCACGGAGTCGGAGTTGCCCAGCTCGACGGTGGTGAGCCCGTTGACGCCCTGGGCCCGGATCAGCGCGAGGTCGGAGCTGGGGTCGCGGCCGACGATCGCGGCCTGCGCGGTGGCGCCGTTCTGGAACACGGCGGTGACCCGGCCCCGGTTGGCCGCCGGTTCCACGACGTGGTTGTTGGTGAGCAGCAGCCCGTCGGCGCTCAGGACCATCGCCGAGCCCTCACCGCTCGAACCCGCGCCCTCCACGCGCAGCTGGACCACGCTCGGCAGCACTCGTTCGGCGACGGCCTCCACCGGGCCCATCGGCAGCGCGTTGTCCGCGACCTCCGGGAGCGGGGCACCGAGCACGCCGCTGGAACCGCCGGTCTGCCTGCTCTCGGCGAGCGAGTAACCGACCGATCCCCCGACACCTCCGGCGAGCAGCACCCCGGCCAGGCCGATCGCCACCAGCCGGCCGGTGCCCCACTGGCGCGGCGGCGGGGACGGCGGCGGGTAGCCGGGCCCGTTTCCTGCGGGGTAGCCGACCGTGCGGTAGGGATCGGTATGCGGGTCACCGTGGTAGGTGGGCCCTCCGCCGTAACCGCCCACCCCGACCGGCGGCACGCGATCATGCGGCCCAGGGGGCGTCGCGTGGGGGTCGGGGGTCTCGTTCGCCATTGGTCCCACCGTGTCCGAGAGTTCCGAGTTCGTGACGGTCGAGCCTATGAGGCAGCCGGGAACTCGGCGAGGTGAGGCCGTCAGAAGCGCGGTTGGCGCCCCGGCAGGCGCACCGCCAGCAGGGCTCCGCCCTCCGGGGCGCGTCCGGCCCACACGGCGCCGCCGTGCCGTACCGCAACCTGGCGGACGATCGCCAGGCCGAGGCCCGAGCCGGGCATCGTGCGTGACGTGGCCGCACGGTAGAAGCGGTCGAAGACCCGCGGTAGGTCCTCCTCGGCGATGCCGGGCCCGGCGTCCGCGACCTCGAGCACGATCCACCATTCGTCGAGCGGACGCATCTGCACCCGCACCCGGCCCCCGGGAGGGCTCCACTTCGCGGCGTTGTCGAGCAGGTTGAGCACGGCCCGTTCGAGCGCGGTCGAGTCGCCCACGAGCGTCCACGGCACGAGCATCGGCACGAACTCGACGTCCCCGGCCCGCCGGCGGGCCCTCTCCAGCGCGCGGAGCACCACGTCGGTCAGCTCCAGCGGCTCGTGCACCACCAGGGGAACGTCGTCGCGGGCCAGTTCCACGAGGTCACCGACGAGCGTGGACAGCTCGGCCACCTGAGCCTGCACGTCCTCGAGGATCTCCGCGCGATCGGAGTCGGGAAGCGTGGGTGCACCAGGCCTGCTGGCCGCCGCGAGCAGTTCGAGGTTGGTGCGCATCGAGGTCAGCGGCGTGCGCAGCTCGTGGCCGGCGTCGGCGACGAGGCGGCGTTGCTGTTCCTGGGACGCGGCGAGCGCGCCGAGCATGTCGTTGAAGCTGCGGGTGAGCCGGGCCAGCTCGTCGGAACCCTCGACGGGGATCGGCCGCAGCTCCCCAGTGGCGGCCACCCGCTCGGTGGCGGCGGTGAGCCGGTCCACGGGCCGCAGCCCGGCCCTGGCGATGAAGAAGCCCGCGAAGGCGGCGAGCACCACGCCGATCCCGCCGACGATCGGCAGGGCCACGCCAAGCTTGGTGAGCACCTGCTGGGTGGAGTCGAGCCGCTGCGCGATCACCAGGGCCTGCCCCGGGCCTGCCTGCACGGCCACCACGCGGTACTGGATCCCGTCCTCGGACGCCGTGCGGGCCGAGGATGTCTCGACACCCTGCGCGACCGCCAGCTCGTCGACCCCGAGGGGCGGTGCCGACGCCTGGCCCTCCGCGGAGCTCGCCCGTCCGTCGGAGAGCAGGAGGGCGAGCCGGATGTCGCCGGCGCCGAGCACCTCGGTGGGGATGGTGGCCAGCTGCCGGGGGTCGGCCAGCTCGCTCTGGGCGGCGGCGGACGCGCGCTGCAGCAGGTTGGCGTCGAGGGTCTCGAGGATGTTGGCGCGCACCGTCACGAATGCTGCGATCGACACCAGCACCACTGCGAGTGCGGCCACCAGCGCGGCCAGGATCCCGATGCGAGCGCGCAGTGACACCTGGTCGAGCGCGGCGATGCGCGGGATGGAGCCGTCCGGACGGCCGTGGCGCATCGGACCGGTGGGGGCGTTCGCTGCCGCGTGCTGGTCGGCGGGCGGACGCGCGGCCGCAGGGCGCGGCCGTACGCGGTCGCTCAGCGCGAGGAAGTACGCCCGCGCGCGCTCACCGACCGTCGCGATGCCTGGCCTCACGGCGGCGTGTCACGTAGGACGTATCCGACGCCCCGCACGGTGTGGATCAGCCGGTGCTCCCCGTCCGCCTCGGTCTTGCGGCGCAGGTATCCGATGTACACCTCGAGCGCGTTGCCGGTGGTCGGGAAGTCGTACCCCCAGACCTGCTCGAGGATCTGGGCGCGGGTGAGCACCCGGCGCGGATGGGCGAGCAGCAGCTCCAACAGGGAGAACTCGGTGCGGGTGAGGCTGATCGACCGGTCTCCACGACGAACCTCGCGGGTGTCCTGATCGAGGCTCAGGTCGGAGAACTCCAGCGTCTTGCCGTGCCCGTCGGCGAGGGCGAGCTCCTCGGGGGTGCGGCGGCGCAGCAGCGCCCGCAGCCGCGCGAGAAGCTCCTCCAGCGCGAACGGCTTGGGCAGGTAGTCGTCGGCGCCGGCGTCGAGCCCGGCCACGCGGTCCGAGACGGCGTCGCGCGCGGTGAGCACGAGGATCGGCAGGTCGTCCCCGCCGCCCCGCAGGCGACGGCACACCTCCAGGCCGTCCAGGCGAGGCATCATCACGTCGAGCACCATCGCGTCCGGGCGTTGTGCGAGCACGGCGTCGAGCGCGGCCTGCCCGTCGTTCGCAAGCTCGACCTGGTAGCCGTTGAACGCGAGCGAGCGGCGCAGCGAGTCGCGGACGGCCCGGTCGTCGTCGACAACGAGGATGCGCATGCAGCCAGTGTGACCTGCGCGTCTGAGACGCGCCTGAGAGGTACTTGTGCAGAGCACCACGTGTTCGCGCCCGCCGTCCGGTATTCGGTCACACGAGATTGCGGCGCCGGTAGAGCCACGTTGAGCCCGAGGCGGCAACAGCCAGGATGCCGACCGTCCACGCGAGCGCCACCCAGCCCTGCCCGCCGATCGGCGTGCCGGTGAGCAGGCCGCGGACCGTCTCGATGACGGGCGTTATCGGCTGGTTCTCACTGACGGCCCGCAGAACCGACGGCATCGTCGCCGTCGGCACGAACGCGCTGCTGAGGTAGGGCAGGAACAGCATCACGAAACCCAGCACACTCGCCGACTCCACGCTCTTCGCGATGAGTCCGATCCCCGCCGCGACCCAGGACAGCGCGAGCACGTACAGCAGCACCAGCCCGGCCGCGAGCACCCAGTCGGTGAAGGAGCCGGTGGGCCGGAAGCCCATGGCGACCGCGGCCAGGACGACGATCGTGGTGGAGACCGCGTTGCGCAGGACGCTGGCGGTGACGTGCCCGGTGAGCATCGCCGAGCTGCGGATCGGCAACGACCGCAACCGGTCGACCATGCCGCTGGCGCGGTCGGCGGCCACCGACATCGCGGTGTTCGCCGCGCCGTAGCCCGTGCACAACAGGACGATCCCGGGCACCACATAGTTGATGTACTCCGTGCCGGTCTCGATCGCCCCGCCGAAGACGTAGACGAACAGCAGCATCATCAGCAGCGGCAGGGCGATCGACACGATGAGGGTGTCGAGGTTGCGCCGGGCCAGGCGCACGTTGCGCCCGATCAGGGTCGAAGCGTCGCTGAACGCGTTCGTGACTCCGCCGTGGGCCGGCGACAGGGCTGTGGACGGGGCTGTCGTGATGGTCGACGTGGTCGTCATGGTGGTCCTCCGGTCGGGGTGGTGGTCAGGCGGGAACGGCGGCACGGGTCTGCTCGCCGGTCGGGGCGGTCACCGCGAGGAACACGTCGTCGAGGGTGGGCCGGTGCGAGGTCACGCGCGCGACCGCGATCCGCCCGCCGCGCAGTTCGTCCAGCACCCGGTGCAGGTGCTCGGCGCTGCCGTCGGAGGCGACGCTCAGCACGAGTCGCTCCGGATCGGTCGGGCTGCCGCGCCCGGCGAACAGGTCGGCGGCGCGGGCGAACTCGATGGGGTCGTCGAAGTGCAGGTCCACCCGCTCCCCTCCGACCTGCGCCTTCAATGCGTCGGCGGTGCCGGAGGCGGCGACCCGCCCCTTGTCGAGCAGCACGATCCGATCGGCGAGGCGGTCGGCCTCCTCGAGGTACTGGGTGGTGAGGACGATCGTCGTCCCGGCCCGCACCAACTCCGTGATCGCTGCCCACATCGTGCTGCGGCTGGTGGGGTCGAGGCCCGTGGTGGGCTCGTCGAGGAAGATCACCCGCGGCGCGGCGACGAGGCTCATCGCCAGGTCGAGCCGGCGGCGCATGCCCCCGGAGTAACCCTTCACCGGCCGGTCCATCGCCTCGACGAGGTCGAACCGTTCGATCAGCTCCAGTGCGCGCCGGCGGGCTCCCGCCCGGCCGAGATGCATCAGCCTGCCGATCATGACGAGGTTCTCGCGGCCGGTCTGCTCGTTGTCCACGGCGGCGTACTGGCCGGTGAGGCTGATCGCCGCGCGCACCTTCGCCGCCTCGCGGACGACGTCGTGGCCTGCGACCGTCGCACGGCCCCGGTCCGGCCGCGAGAGCGTCGTGAGGATGCGGACGGTCGTGGTCTTCCCCGCTCCGTTGGGGCCGAGCAGGGCGAGCACGGAGCCCTCCTCCACCTGCAGGTCCAGCCCGTCCAGGACCACGGTGGGCCCGTAGGCCTTGCACAGCCCCGATGCTTCGACGATCATCCCGACCCCCTTCTGCGTATGAGATACGCAAGAAAGCGTATAGCCTACGCAGTAGCGAGCGGAAGCCCCTTCCTAGACTTGGCATCCGGCCGGCGAACGAGAGGGCGACATGGCGGACGACACGGACCTGCCGGAGGAGGTCGCCCTGCTGTGGGGACTGCGCGAGGCGCCCCGCAAGGGGCCGAAACCCACCCTCACGGCTGCCGACATCACGCGCGCGGCAGTGGCGGTTGCAGACGCGGAGGGCCTGGCGGCCGTCTCGATGTCCCGGGTGGCGTCCGAGCTCGGGAACTCGACGATGGCGCTCTACCGCCACGTGCGCAGCAAGGACGAGCTGCTCGTGCTCATGGCGGACGTCGCGCTGGGAGACCCCCCGGACCTGCCCGCCGACGGTGACTGGCGATCGGGTCTGACGCTCTGGTCGCACAGCATCGTGGCCGTGGCCAAGCGTCACCCGTGGTTCGCCCGGCTACCGATCACCGGACCGCCGGTCGGCCCGAAGAACCTCGCCTGGTTCGAATCCGCGCTGGCTGCCCTCTCCGGAACCTCGATCGAGGAGGGCGAGAAGGTGGGCATCGTGATGAGCCTTCTGACCTATGTGCACGGTCAGATCCGGCTCGGCTCCGAGCTCGCGGCGGGATACGCGGAGAACCCGGACGCGTTCAGCCGCCAGTACGCCGCCGTGCTCGCCCGCGTTGTGGACCCACGCCGGATGCCTGCGCTCAGCAGGGTGGTGGCGGCCGGGGTGTTCGACGTCGACTCACTGCTCGACGAGCAGGATGCCGACGCGGAGTTCGACTTCGGACTCGTGCTCTTCCTCGACGGAGTCTCCGGCTACCTCGCCGGGCACGACCCGTCGTCGACGGTCAGCGCGCCCACTCCGTGAGCACCTCCTGCGCGTCGCCGACCACACGGGCGTGGAAGGCGGGGTCGAGGGGGCCGTCGGGGTACAGGTCGACGTTCACACAGTAGGCGCCCGCCTCGCGGGCGGTGGGCGCGAGCCAGGAGGCCGGGGCCACCCGGCCCGAGGTGCCCACCGCGAGGAAGAGGTCGCACTCCGACGCGAGCTTGCGTGCCGTGGTGAGGGCCTCCGGGTCGAGCATCTCGCCGAACAGGACCACCGCCGGACGCGCCGGCTCCGCGCACTGCGGGCACTGCGGCGGATCCGTGCGCTCGGCCTCCTCCCGCGGGCCGATCCAGCCGCAGAAGTCCTCGTCGAGACAGCGGGCCCGCCCCGCGGAACCGTGGATCTCCACGACGTCATGCGACCCCGCCCGCTGGTGCAGCTCGTCGACGTTCTGCGTGATCACCGAGGCGCCCGCGTCGGCCAACGCCCGGTGGGCCGCCGTGGGCCCGGAGCGGGCGGCGACGTGGAACATGCCGCCCCAGACCGACCACAGGGCGTCGACGTTCGAGGGCAGGAGCTGCGCGTGCATCGCCCGCTCCATCTCCGGCGAGAGCCGCCACAGGCCGTCCGGCCCGCGAAACGTCGACAGGCCGGCCGCCACGCTGATCCCGGCGCCGGTGAGCGCGCAGACCCGGGTGAACCGGTCGCGCGGCGCAACCTCGACGAGCGTCTTGACGTCCACGAGCGCTTCGGCCTCCTCTTCATGCCTGCTTCGAGCAGGCCCTACAGGGATCATCCCATTGTGCGAATCATGGAACGCCCGTTCGAGGAGCGGTGCCGTCGTCAGGACGTCCGGGAGATGGTCTGCACCAGCAGCACCGGAACGGTCGTGCTCCCACCGATCTGCGTCTTGTACGTCAGCGACCCCATCACCGTGACCTCCGCGGTGAACTCGTCGTCGACCACGATGTCCTCGAGGTCGGCAGCATCTCCGCCCAGCATCGTGTTCGTGTCGTAGTCGTGGGCCTGCTTCTGCCGCACCCCGTCCACCGACGCGCGGAAGGCCGTGGTTCCTGTCGCCGCGTCGAACTGCGTGACCCGCCCGTGGACGATCACCCGCTCGCCGACGTGAGCGTCGGGGTTCTTCGCGATGACCAGCCAGTCCCGTGAGCTGAGCTTCCGGTGCGACTCCGCGGGCGCCGAGGGCGGCGGCGCAGCCGGAGCCTCGGGCTGCAGCGTGACGTGGACGGGGTCACCTGCCCGCTGCTTCGTACCCGCCGCCGGGCTCTGACCGATCACCGGCTGCGTCATGAGGGCGTCGTTCCGGGCGAAGGTCACGTTCAGTACCCCGGCGGCACCCAGAGCCTCCGAGGCCGCGTTCCCGGTCTTGCCCGACAGGTCCGGGACCGTGACCGGAACGTCAGCGGCGGTGGGAGCACGACCCGCGGCCGGGACGAAGCTGTCCGCGGCGGCGGCATCGGCTGCCCGCCGGGCAGCTCCGTCGACGTTGACGGCCACGACGACGACGCTGCCGACGACCACCAGGCCCGTGAGGATCGCGACGACGACCGGCCAGGCTCCACGACGCAGCAGAGGCGGCCTGCCGCCTTGCGCCGGCGCCGCCGACCCCTCGGTCGGCGGATCGATCTGTGGGTGCTGCGGCGTCCACGGTGCGGTCATGGCGAGGGTGTCCCTGGGAGTCGCGGTCTGTGCCTGCCTCCTTGTCGCGGCCCTGATCGCCGCCTGTTACCCGGCGCTCACGGGATCATCAGCCCTGATGAGCACGCCGGGCACGTGACATCCCGCGTCTGCACGCCGTGCTCGATGCGGTCGCGTTCACAACCCCGACGCCCCCTGGACCGGGGCACCTGCACCTGGCGCCGCTACGATGTTCATGGCTGCGCCCTCGTAGCTCAGGGGATAGAGCATCGGTTTCCTAAACCGTGTGTCGCAGGTTCGAATCCTGCCGGGGGCACCAGGCGCTATCAGCGAGAATCGGCCCCCTACCTGCTGAACAGGTCGGGGGCCGATCTTGTTGTGTCCGGTACTGCCCGGCCGTGGTCGGGCGGTTGCGGCCATCCGTGCCGACGGTTGTGCCCGTGTCGTGCCCGCGGCACGAGATCCCTGTCATCGAGGAGTCTCTGGTCGAGGAGGCGTGATGGGCGGGAGGGCCGACGGCCCAAGCTCTCGCCGGCACGTTCCCTGACGCGGCCCTCGGCACACGTTGGGCACTCGCCGAGTGCGGCATGCGCCCCGAATTTCGCTGGGTAAAGCGCCGACGCCGACGGACGGGTCCCGCAGCTCGGACGAATCTCGCAGGGATCGAATACCTGGCGTCCGTCAGCTGTCCGAGCAGACGGTCCCGGCACAGTCGAGGCACGAGCACCCTGTCGCTCTCAGTTGCCCGCCCCTCCGGTCGCGAAGGCGGCAGGGGCTGTAGTGCCTGGCTGTTCAAGGTTGCAGACGGTGCCGTCGGCGGGTAGGACGCCGTCGATCAGGGTGGCGTCCACCGCGGCGTCGACACACGGGACGGTGCCGTAGGACCCGTGACCGACGCCCTCTCGCGTGAGCAGGACCGCGGAGTCCAGGGTCTCGACCATGGACTCGGCCCAGTGGTGTGGGGTGACAGGGTCCAGCCGGCCGCCGACCACCAGTGCCGGTGGGGCGCCGGCGGCCGTGAGCGGCGCGGTGACACGGTCCTCGTTCGGCGCCGGCCACAGGGCGCAGTTGAGCGCGCTGTAGGCGGCGCGGGTGCCGATCCGCTCGGCCGCCGCGACGACCTCGGTGGCAGCAGCCGTGTGCGCGGCGACGTCGGTTGGCGTCTGCCAGTCGGCGCATCGCACCGCGGTGTGGACCTCGTGCATGGCGGTCGGGACCCCGAAAGGTGAGACCGTGATGCTGGTCCACAGGAAATGCAACAGCGTGCCGTCACCGTTCTGTGCGCCCAGCAGGGCCGAGGTCAGCACCGGCCAGGTGGCCCGGTCGCCTGCGAGGCCCCGGGCGGCCTCGAGCGCCATAGCGCCATCGAGTATGCCGCCCGGTGTGACGCCCTCGACCGGCGCCACCTGCAGCGGCTTCGCCTCCAGCGCGACGATCAGCGCGTCGAACGCCGCTTCCGGGTCACCGCCGCCGAACGGGCATACTGCCGCACTCTCGGTGCGGCAGGTCTCGAACCACGCGTTGAGCGTCCGCTCACTGGCCACGGCGACCTCGTTGAGAAACTCGAGGGAGTCGCCGAACCAGAGTCCGGTGTCGACGGGCGCGTCGAGCACCATCTGCCGGACGCGGTCCGGGAAGAGCGTGGCGTACACGGGGCCGACCACGGTGCCGTACGAGATGCCGTAGTAGGTGATCTGGTCCTCGCCGAGCGCGGCCCGGATCCGGTCCATGTCGCGGGCGACGTTGTCGGTGGACAGGCTTGCCAGGAACTCGATGCTCTGGTGCGCCGCGCAACCATCGGTGAACGCGGTGGCGTCGGCCAGCAAATCGGGCAGCGGCTTGCCCCCGGGAACGGCCGGGTCGGACCCGGTGCCCGCTGCCTCGGCGCGCTGCTCATCGGTGAGGCAGCGGACGGCACCGGACTGCCCGACGCCGCGGGGATCCATCGCGATGACGTCGAACCGGGCGAGCAGGTCGGGCGAGAACGTGCCCGGGGCGCCTGCGGTGGCGGGCATGTTCCGCAGCGTGTCCGTGGCGGCGACCCCCGGCCCGCCCGGGTTGAAGAACAGGCTGCCGATGCGCTGCGTCGGGTCGGTGGCCCGGTGCCGCATGACCGCGAGTGGGATCTGCGCGCCGTCGGGCTCGGTGTATTCCAGCGGCACCTCGACGGTGGCGCAGTCGAGGTTCGGTCCGCACTCGTTCCACGCGATCGGATCGGGGGCCGAGATGGACGAACTGGCGTCCGGCATCGTCGCCGATGCGGCACCGGCCCCAGCGGCCCCACCGGCGCACCCGGTCAGGAGCAGCGCGGCGGCGGCGACGGCCGCGCCGCTCCGGGATACCGCCCGTCTAAAGGGCAACATGATGCTTGCTCCAGTCATGGTGTCGCGCGTATCGATAGGTGATCCGGCTCGGGACGATCTTCGCCATTCCCTGATCCTCATTGGTCGCCGGCTCAGCGCCACTCGCTTCCGTGCAGAGGGGTCAGGAGCACCACCTTCCGCGGCCCGGCGTACATCGATTCGCTGGCCGCGGCGTACTCCCGGTAGAAGTCGAGCCCGAGGACCTCGTTCTGGAAGGTGTCCCAGTCGGACCAGCTCTCGACGAGCTGGATGGTGTCGGGATCGTCGACGGTCTCGTAGACGTAGAGGTATCGGCACTCCGGCAGGGCCCGCGCCTGATCGATGACCTTGTCGAGAGCCTCGCGGTACTCCTCGCGGCACTCCGGACGGATGGAGAGAGTGACGTGCATGGCAAACGGCTTCCGCATGGTCACCTTGTTCTGTGGATGCGAACAACATGTCAAGCACGACCGAACACCCGGCCGTCGCGGCACACTCCAGCCCATGAGAGCGGGACCACACGCCACGGCTGCCGGGCGCGCGCCGACCTCACCCGAGCGGGCCGCGGTGTGCCGATCCGGCGCTCACCCGGAGCCTCGGCGCGCCGCGATCGATGCGAACAGCGCCGGTCGCAGGCCTGTCAGCTCCCGGTCGATCCGCTGAGCCAGCGCACGTACCGCAGGCCTGTGCGCCCGCAGCTCACGCCACCCGAACATGGTGTTCACGTTGCCGTCGATTGCGAGCACGGCCAGCAGGGCCTCCTGGAGCGGGACCGCCGCGGGACCCGTGCCGGCTCGGACCACCTCCCGTACACGCGCCCGGAGCGCACTTACCGGCCCGGGATCGGGGACCTCGATCCGACGTGTCGGGATCAGCCTCAGGATCCGGCGACGCTCGACCCTGACGACCCCCGCGGCGGCGAGCTGATCGCAGACGGTCCCCTCGGCCTGGTGCCATCGCCGCTCCAGCACCTCGAACCAGCGGCGCGGACGGTCCTGAGGAACGTCGCCGAGCACCTCGGCGAGGAACGGGTGCAGCGGCGTTGCCACCGTCGCGTTCGTCCGCTCGGCCCGACCGTCCAGGTCGCGCAGCAGCCCGGCGATGCGCAGCTCCGCGATCGCGGCGGCCCGCAGCAGCGACCCGCGGACCGCGGCACTGGCATCGTCCAGCCTGGCTCTGGCCGGGTCGTGGCTGAGCAGGAAGAGCTGGTGCGGCAACGGAGCCTCCGCCGCGGACCACGGCCGGCCCGGGTCGGAGGCTGGGTCGGAGATGGACACCCCTGCATCTGACACGTGGACGTCGCGGCACAGTCCAGTCGGTGGCCCGGTCCGCGGTCGGTGATCCGGGCCACAAGCACGACGAAGGACGTCCAGGACATAAGGGACTTCTACCGACGCGGACGCACCGCCGACGACGCGAGCCTTTCGAGGTGGCAGGTACGAGACGCCGCACGTCATCCGCCAGAGAGGCCATCATGTCCGACACCGACCTGCGGGAGCTCTCCCAGCACTCCATCGAGGAGTGCGTCGGTGCAGCCGCAACCGGTGCCACGGTCGAGTACGCCGGGTACCCCTTCCACGAGGTCCGTGACGGACGGGCGCTACCAGGAGATGAACCACCTGATCGACACCCCGGCCGTGCGACGACAGCCGGGCGTCTGCCGACAGGGCGCGATCGACCGCGGTCCGGCGCCCTTCCGGTGCTCCTGTTGGTCGCCCTGTCGTCCGGGTCCGCGTCGGCCGATCGGCACCGGCCGGCCGGCTTCGCTCACCTACCCCGGACACCGCGTGGTGCCCGATCGGAGTTCGGTGGCCTGATGCCACGCGGCCGGCGTGCCGAACGGTCGCGCGGCACCCGGGCTTGACCGTGCCGTCGCGGCACGATGTGGGATGGAGCCATGTCCTGGAGCACCCGTGAGCTCGCCGAGCTGGCCGGGACCACCTTGCGGGCGGTGCGGCACTACCACGAGCTCGGCCTGCTCCCCGAGCCGGAGCGGCGCGCCAACGGATACAAGCAGTACGGCGTACGGGACCTCCTGCGCCTGCTGCGGATCACGCGCCTGGTCGGCCTCGGCTTCTCGCTGGCCCAGATCGCCGCCATGGGCGAGGACGAGCACCCGCCGGCGGAGGCACTGCGCGCCATCGACGCCGAGCTGGCCGCCACCATCGAGCGGTTGCACAGTGTGCGGGTGGAGCTCGGCCTGATCCTGGGCAACCACGCGCCCGTCGACCTGCCGTCCGAGGTCGGGCCGGCAGCGGACGGGGTGGCGCTGTCGGATGCCGACCGCGCACTCGTCACCGTCATGACCCGGGTGGTGGGGTCACATCGTCTGGCGGCCTACACCGAGCTGCTGCGCAGCGTGCCGACCGACCCGACCGACGCCGAGTTCGACGCCCTGCCCGCCGACGCCGACCCTGCGGCGCGGCAGGACCTGGCCGCGCGGATGCTCCCCCACATCCGCCGGATCCGGGCCCAGCACCCGCTGTTGATGACGCGGGCCACTGGCGCCCGTGGCGAGGAGCGACGGGTCAACGAGACGGCCGCGGCCGTCATGGCGGAGTTCTACAACCCGGCGCAACGCGATGTCATCCGCCGGGTGAGCGAGCTGTTGCGGGACGAGTGACCCCGGCCAGATCGGGGCCGTGATCTGCTCATCGTCGTGCATCGCCCGCGCGAACTCGCCGATGGCGGTGGTGACGTGGCGCCTGCCGCAGCCCAGGGAGCCGCGGAAGTTGACCTGGAGCACGGCGTAGCCGGGGTTGGCCAGGAACCGGAGCCTCCGGGATGTAGCCCGAGGTGCGGGGGACCCGTCCTGCTAGCGGTTTGTCGTCGCACGGTGCGGGCAGCTCACCGGGACCGGGCGAAGGCCCGGAACCGCAGCAGCCAACCGGGCACCCGATGCAGGGGCACCGGCCGTGGCCACTCACCCGCACGCAGCCACGCCTCGGTGCCGCCGTCGACGACGATGACGCTTCCGCACAGGAAGGCCGCCGCGGGCGAGAGCATCATCATGACCCACTCGGCGAGGTGTCCCGGGTCACCCACACCGCCGACAGGCACAGGCAGCGAGCGGAACGCCGCGGCCGCCGCCGGACTGAGGTGTGCCCGTTCCCCGTCGAGCAGCGGGGTCGCTACCGGACCGGGCGCGAGCACGTTGAGCCGGATCCCGGCCCCGGCCCACTCCGGGGTCACGGCCGCGCGTCGGGCCCACTCGGCCACCGCGGACTTCGACGCGGCATAGGCGATGTTCGGCGCCACCGGCCCGGCCAGCCGCAGCGTCCGCACTGCCCGGTCGACCTTCCCGGCGAGGAGCGCCCGGACGACGTGCCGGGGGACGCCCGGGGTGATGGTGGCCGAGTTGCTGCCGAACACCACTGCCCGGGCAGCGCCGGTCGCCGCGAGCGCGGGCCGCAGCGCCGCCAGAAGCTCCACAGTGCCCAGGTGGTTGACCTGCATGATCCGCCGCGGCCGGTCGGGCCCCGGTACCGGACTGATCCCGGCCGCCAGTACGGCGCCGTCGAGCCTGCCTCCCGACCACTCCAGCACTGCCTCGGCTGCGGCCGCACGGCCCTCCGGCGTACCGAGGTCGGCGACGACGTCGACGTCGCGCAGATCCACCCCGATCACCGGTCGCCCGGTGGCGCGCAGCCGCTCGACAACCGCGGCACCCATCCCTGACGCCGATCCCGTCACTACGTACCCGCTCAGCGGAGCCCCCGTCACGTCCCGGTCGACCCTGCGCCGACACCACCACCCGACACCGTGCCGCCGCGGCACACACAAGCCGGACACAGCGACCACGGGGTGTGGTGCCTCACAGCGGATTGAGCATGCCGTGGCGGCACGGCCTTCCCTGGTCCCCGAGACGAGCGACGACCTGGGAAGAGGACATGTCCCCGACCGACCGGCACCCCGACGACGTCGAGCCCGACGCCCCACCCGACGACACACCCCCGACCGCGCCCCTCGCCGCGCTGACCTCCGCAGCGGGCGAGCCGGGACCGACCGTGCTGGACCGCATGGGCGGTCCGATGGGTGTCCTCCACTCCGCGATCCCGGTCGTCGTGTTCGTAGCGGCGAACGCATTCCTGTCCCTGCCGTTGACGATCGCCGTCTCGGTCACCGCCGGTCTCGTCCTGTTCGGGTTCCGCCTGGCGCGTGGGGAGCGGTTCACCGTGGCGATCGGGAGCGTGCTCGGTGTCATCGTGGCCACGGGTCTCGTGGCGCTGACAGGTACGGCGCGGAACTTCTTCGCGATCGGGATCTGGCTGGCGCTGGCCGGCATGGGGACACCGCTGACGGTGCTGGCGGCACTCGTCATCCTGTGGGCGTCCCGACGCAGCACCAGGCGGTTGATCACACCTGGTCCATGACCGCCGAGGCCGCGCCGGACGCCTGCGCGGCCGGGTTCTCGGTGCGCAGAACACCCTGCTGCTCGCCGCCGTCGGGCCGGCGGGGCTGCGTTTCGCCGGAGTACTGCTGACGGCACCGGCCTCGGCTCAGATCGACGTCGTCGCGTCGAGGACGACCCGATCGACGTCGGTGCCGATGGCCTAGTCTCACGACCAGGTGCGGAGGGCTCGGCCTGAGTCGGACGGGGCATGGATCTGGCGAAGCTGCTGGGCCGGCGCGCCGAGCGCGAGGCCGTCGAACACCTGCTCACCGAGGCTCGGGCCGGGCGCAGCGGGGTGCTGGTGGTGCGCGGGGAGGCGGGCATCGGCAAGACCGCGCTGCTGGAGCACACCGTGGCGACCGCGACCTCGTCGGGGTTCCGGGTGGAGCGCGCGTGCGGCGTCGAGTCCGAGACGCAGTTCGCGTTCGCCGGTCTGCACCAGCTGTGCGCGCATCTGCTGGACAGGACTGGTGCCCTGCCCGAGCCGCAGCAGGCTGCCTTGGGTGTGGCGTTGGGACTCCGCAGCGGTACCGCACCGGACCGGTTCCTGGTCGGGTTGGCCACCCTGAACCTTCTCGCCGAGGTCTGCGAGGACGGGCCGCTGCTGTGCCTCCTGGATGACGCCCAGTGGTTGGACCAGGCGTCCGCCGAGGTTCTCGCGTTCGTGGCGCGGCGGGTGGTGGCCGAGCGGGTCGGGCTGGTGTTCGCGCTGCGCGACCCCGGTGAGAGCGACGTCCCGGCGCTCACCGGGCTTCCCGAGCTGCGCCTGAACGGGCTCGGCGAGGCTGACTCGCGGGCGCTGCTGGCCGCCGCGGTCCGGACACCGCTGGACGACGAGGTGCGCAACCGGATCATCGCCGAGGCGCGCGGCAACCCCCTGGCGCTGCTGGAACTGCCCCGGAGCGCGGAGCACGCGCGGCTGGCCGGTGGGTTCGGACGGCCGGACGTCCTGGACGTCCCGCGCCGCGTCGAGGACGCCTTCCGCCGCCGCTCCGGTGATGTGCCCGCCGAGACCCGGTTGCTGCTGCTGGTCGCCGCGGCCGAGCCGACCGGTGATGTGGCGCTGCTGTGGCGCGCAGCTGGACACCTGGGGGTCGGACGCGAGGCAGCCGGGCCGGCGGAGACGGCCGGGTTGGTGGAGATCGACACCGTGGTGCGGTTCCGGCATCCACTGGTGCGTTCGGCGGTGTACCGGGCCGCGACGCCGACCGACCGGCGCCGCGTGCATCGTGCGCTGGCCACCGCCACGGACCCGCGGTCCGATCCCGACCGGCGGGCGTGGCACCGTGCGCAGGCGGTGTCGGGCGTCGACGAGGAGGTCGCCACGGAGCTGGAGCGTTCAGCAGGTCGGGCCCGCGCCCGGGGCGGGCTGGCCGCTGCGGCCGCGTTCCTGCAGCAGGCAGCCGAACTGTCGTCCGAACCCGCCCGCCGTAGCCGCCGGGCCTTGGACGCCGCGCACGCCAAGCACGAGGCCGGAGCATCTGAGGCCGCCTCGAAGCTGCTGGCGATCGCGGCCGCCGGGTCGCTGGACGCCCTCCAACGCGCTCGTCTCGAGCTGCTGCGCGCCCAGATTGCGTTCCACCTGACGCGCGGCGGCGAGGCGCCGGGCATGTTGCTGGACGCCGCCAGGACGCTCGCCCCGCTGGATGCCACGCTGGCCCGCGAGACGTACCTGCATGCGCTCGACGCGGCGATCATCACCGGCCCCCTCCGGTACGGCCGCGGGGTGCCGGAGGTGGCCGAGGCGGCACAGGCCACGCCCGCTGCTCCAGGGTCGCCAACGCCGATCGATCTGCTGCTCGATGGACTGGTGACGACATACACGCAGGGGTACGAGGTGGGCGTGCCCGGGCTACGCCGGGCGCTGGATGCGTTCGGCACCGACAGCCGTCGCTCGCTGTGGCTGGCAGGCCGCACCGCGGCAGCGCTGTTCGACGACGAGCTGGTCCACATGCTCGCCGGCCGGAACGTCCAACTCACACGCGAAGCGGGCGCGCTGGCCGAGCTCCCCGCCGCGCTCATCTTCCAGTCCGCCGCGCTGGTACTCGCGGGCGAACTCGCCCACGCCGCCGAGCTCGCAGCCGAGGAGACCGCGATCACCCGGGCGACCGGCGCTGTTCCGCTACGCCACGCCCGGCTCCTCCTGGCTGCGTGGTGCGGCCGCCGAGCCGAGGCCGCGGAACTGTTCGCGGCCAGCGTCCAGCAGGCGACCGGACGGGAGGAGGGCACCGAAGTCACGTTGGCCCACTACTCGATGTCCGTGCTGTACAACGGCTTGGGCGACTACGCGGCAGCGGTGGACGCCGCCACGCGGGCGTCCCAGTCCTACGAGTTGTCGCACCGCAACCTCGCCCTGCCCGAGCTCATCGAGGCGGCCGCCCGCGCCGGCCAACCGGAGCGGGCGGCCGCTGCCGTGGAGCAACTCACCTCGCGAGCCCGCGCCAGCGCCACCCCCTGGGCACTCGGGCTGGCCGCCCGCTCACAGGCGCTGACCAGCACCGGGACCACCGCCGACGAGCATTACCGCGAGGCCATCGACCGGCTCGGAAGCTGCCGGATGGCCACCCACCTCGCCCGCACCCACCTCGTCTACGGCGAGTGGCTGCGCCGCGGCGGCCACCGTCACGACGCCCGCGAACACCTCCGCATCGCCCACGACATGCTGTCCGACATGGGCGCCGAGGCGTTCGCCGCCCGCGCCGCCCGCGAGCTCCGTGCCACCGGCGAGCACCCGCGCCACCGAACCGCCCGACCCGCCGACGCACTCACCGCCCAGGAGCTGCACATCGCCAGGCTGGTCGCCACCGGAGCAACCTCCAGAGAGGTCGGCGCGCAGCTGTTCCTGAGCCCACGCACGATCGAAGCCCACCTGCGCAGCATCTTCCGCAAGCTGGGCATCACCTCCCGCCGGCAGCTCAAGGAGATACGGCTCCCCTGACTACGGTCCGGCTCGGCTTCAGCTGATGCCCGCTGCGTCCAAATGACGTCCAAACGACCGACCAGTCCGACCGACCAGTCGCATCGTCACAGGTCAGAACCGCTCCGGCAGCTTCCTGCGCGACGATTTCCTCAACCGTGTTTCGCAGGTTCGAATCCTGCCGGGGGCACCGACACCAGCTCGCAGGCCGGCCGGCGGCAGGCGGCGCCGGCGGAACCGCCACGCCGGTCGCGATCGGCACCGTGAAGTCGATCTCCGGCTCCGCACTCACCCTCACCAACTCCGCCGGGGCGGTGGTCACCGTGACGGTGCCTCCGACCGCGACCGTCACGGCCACGTCCATCACCAGCCACCGGACCGGCCCTGCTCTCCACAACGCACAACCGCAGGATCACCGTGACCGGGTTTGCACCCGCCGCCCCTCCACCGCGGCGCGCGGGACCCGGCGGCGGACCCCGGACCGATCCCCCGTAGCGGCAGAAGATCACTGACTTCCTGCAGGCCGCGGGCATCGCGGTGCCGACGATGGATCCGACCGGCTGGGTAACCATTGGAATGCCGTGGGGCGGGAGCCTGATCACGATCGCGGCTCCCCTGGTGATCAGGTCCCCAGCCGCGAGGAGCTCGCCGCCGGGGTTTCCGGCTCGAGACCGCCGGCCCGGATGATCAGCAGGTTGGCCGCGACGACCAGCACGAAGAGCATGCCCAGGACACGGTGGTCCAGGTTCCACAGGGCCAGGCCTGCCAGGCCGAAGACGGCGATCTTGACGATCGCGGCCACCACCGGGCCGCCGTAGTTGGCGGTGGGCGCGGCGAAGAGTCCCCAGATGACTGCCGTGAGGACTGGCAGGCCGACAGCGAGAAGCAGCCGGACCGGGGTGCTGCTGCCGAAGCGCCACCCCCAGAACGCGAAGATGCCGAGCGCAACCAGCTCGACCACGAAGGCCAGCCCGAGATTGCTCCAACGCCAGAGTTCCTGCATCGCCCGCACCCCTTACCGAATTCAGAGAGCACCGCTCTCGGCTACGACCACCGTAAGCGATGGCAACGAGAAGCGCCAGAGCACTGCTCTCTAAAATTATCACCGCTCCGTGCGCGTGTCGGCGAGCTATGCGCCCGTCGAGGGAGCCCTGGACGTGCTGCTCGCCGCCAAGCAGTACGACCTGGGCAACCCGCGGCAATGGCGCGCTCTGGCTCCACGCGGCGCAGCCGGACCTGCGGCCAGGCCGAGACCCCGCCCAGCGGTTTCGCTGCGTGTGCGCGTTCAACCCGGCAGCGACCCGATCTCCGGCAACCGGCACCAGCCGACCGAGGTCGTGCGAGCGGGCGGGGACCGGGGTTGGCCGAGACGGCCGCCGGAACCCGCACCGCAGAAGTACTTGGCCAGGGGCGCGCAGGATCGCTTGTGGGCGCGGACGTTGTCGCTAGTGGTGGCCCGTTGAGTACGGCAGCGTTCAAGCTACGCCGACCGGCGGCGGCGCCTTCCCGCCGGGGGCGATCGCGGAACAAGCACTCAGCAGGATCAGCCCGACCAGGACGCCGACGACCACCTTCGACCACTTCCTTCTCGATTTCGGCGGCGGCCCGCAGTTGTACGACACATGCTGCTCCAGGTAACTCGGACTCGACATTCTGCGTCGCCTTTCGGTCGCTATCCCAGAGGAGTTGTCGGCCGGGTTGGATCTATAGGTCCGGCGCGGGTGCAAGTGTGGACGAGTTCACCAGCGCAGCAGCCTGCTGCCCCGCCATATCAACGAGCCAGCCCAGCTCCGGTTCCGATATAACACCTTCGATCGACTGCAGAACCGCGGACCTGACGTTATCCGCCAAGTTCTTCCATAGTGGATTCCCCGACTCGATCTCTCCATTACGGAGATCACACTCGGCGGCAAGCGCGAGTAGTTCCACGACGACATGTTCGTACTGTTCCCGCATCCTCGCCTCTTTCCGAGATAACAACAGCGATCTATCGGCACACTCATCTTGACCAGCGGGGCGTCGAACAATCCTCGTCTCTCGGACAGCGGCCCCCAGCCCCGTCCCAGGACGCCGGCCAGGCCGGAGTCGCCGCCTCTGATTTGCCTGTGTCGCCGTGGCCGTCACGGTCGGATCTGCTGGAGTCATCGCGGCTGGAGTCGTTGCTGCTCGAGCGGCCGGAGTCGTCATCGGAGCCGGCGTTGAACGAGTCGGCTACATCGCTACCGGGCGCATCGCCGCCGGAACCGCCCTCCGGCGCGATGACGCCTGGGCCGAGAATGCCGGGGAGGAGACCGCCGGGCGTTGGCGAAGCGGAGCCGGCGCCCAGGGCCGGCGCACTGCTCGCGCCGGTCGCTCGGGGGGCGAGAGCGACAGGTTCAGCAGAGACGGTTTCCGCTCCCCCCGGTGGCGCCGATCCCCCGGCCCCGCCGAAATCGGGTGCCGCGGCGTTGCGCAGATGGCCGGACCCGCCACGACCGATCCCCGAGCGCGACGTGATCGGGGGCGGGAGGGATGAGCCGACTCCCGGTGTGGTCGCCGCGGACCGCTCGGCCACGGACAACGTGACCCCCTGCGCGTCCACCCACCCGCCGTCCAACGACGGCACGACGCGCTGGGCCCCGACGACGTTCTCCACGTCGGCAGTCGTGAACATCGCTGCGACGGCGAACAGGACGCCTGCGGCGGCCGTGGCCCTGTACAGGACGTTCCACCGTGGGGGTTGGAGTGGCCCGACCGGAGGTCGAGAGTGTCCACGCGGCTGGAGCGGCCGGTCGGCCGCATGGGGGGCGCGACCCTCGCGGCGCAGCAGGGTCCCCACCGAGACCGATGCCGGCGGCCCGTAGTCCACGCCTACGGGAGAGTCCGCGCGCAATTCGCCGCAGCAGGTGATCAATTGGGCGACGGAGACCCTGTTCGAGGATCCATGACGGTGTCGGTTCGAGTGGGCGGGCGATTCCACGTCGGGGCCTCTCCGAGATGGGCGAGCTGTCGGTGGAGATGTCTTGCAGTGGGGGTCGTCTTCCTACCCGCGTTCGTCATTCGCCTGCTAGGTGCTATTGGTCCGCTCGTCGCCTCTCACCTGAACAGCGGAGATGACCACTCGTCCCACATGGAGCGCCACTCACCGCTCAGGATGCGTCAGTCGTCGACCGTGCGCGTGTTCTTACCGGGCCATACGGCGTACTCCGAGGCAGGAATCGCACCGTTGGCTGTCGGCGGCAGATCGTTCGCGCGGCGACCCGCCATGACAGTGGGTGACGGGTCTCAGGGCCCATCTGTGCGACAGCCGCAGGGTCCGGGGCGCAGTGATTGAGTCCGACAGGGCGGCTCCAGTTTCAGCGCGGCTGATGTCAGACAGCACCCCAGTGCCCCGAACGACCCGTGGTCGGCGAGCACGGCCCTCACGGGCCGGCCAGTCGCAGACTCCATGCACCCGCCACCGGGGTGGCCGACGCAATACCCAGAGACAACCTGACCAACCCGAAACCGTTCATCCGGACCGCCACCACCGAAGAGATCCTCGCCAAGGTCCGCATCCTCCAGGTCGACACCAAGAGACTCGTCGACAACAACGCAACGTAACGACCGCAGAATCACGAGGCACTAACGGGCGAACCTCCGCCCGGCACGTGCGGGAACGATGCGTACAGGACCAGACGGTCCATGACACGAACGAGTGGTCGACCGACGATTTCGGTAACACTCATCTCGGCCGATGCGAAAAGCCGACGTAAACGTCCCCCGCACATGATCTCGTCCGGTTCGACCTCCGACGAACCGGCGCTCTCCCCAATCATGATCGCCGTGCGGTCTGCCGGCGGACGTGAAAGGACGATGACCCGTATGACCCGAACAGTCGGATCAGGCCCTGCTGTCGAATGTCCGTCCCCAACTCGAGCGGTCGACGCGGTGCCGCGGCTCTCTGTCGGCGTCGCCACGCGCGACGAAGCAGACAATGTGACTATGGGGGGATTGGTGTGACCGAACAACTGTCGGCGCCGATTCCGCACGGCATTTCCACGTCTGCTGACCGGCCGCGTCCATTCGTCGACGTCGAGTTGATCATACCTGCCCTCAATGAGTCGGCCAGGTTGCCGCGCACGCTCGCGCACAGTGTCGAATTCCTCCGCGACCAGCCCTGGTCGTCCCGACTCGTCATCGTGGACAACGGCAGCGTCGACGACACCCCGGCCGTGGCCCGCCGCGTCGCCGCCGAGCTCGCCGGCGAGGTCCCCGTCGAGGTCGTCGGCTGCTCCCGTCCGGGAAAGGGCGCTGCGGTGCGCCGAGGCCTGTTGAGTAGCAGCTCCCGATTCGTCGGCTTCTTCGACGCCGATCTCGCCACTCCGGTCGAGACCCTCAGCACGGCGGTCGAGCACCTCGAGGCCGGAGCCGCCGCGGTGATCGCGTCGCGCCACCTGCCCGAATCGAGCTTCGTGCGGCCCCAGCAGTTCGGCAGGCGAGCCGGCGGCGCAGCCTTCCGGCTCCTCGCGCGCGGTGTCGTCCCTGGCGTCCGCGACACGCAGTGCGGATTCAAGCTCTTCGAACGGGACGCCGCGATACGTGCGCTCGTCCGCTGCCACACGGAGGGTTTCGCATTCGACGTGGAACTGCTGCACCACGTTCATCAGAGCGGGGGAAGAATCGTCGAGCTGCCGATCGCGTGGACCGATTCCCCGGACTCCCGGTTTCATCCGATACGTGACGGCGTTCCGAGCTTCGGCGCGATCCTGCGAATGCAGAAAGCGATGTCCGCGTGAATGCCGTGCACGGGACCGCGGTCGAGCAACTGGTGGGCGCACGTGTCCTGGTCCTGAACTGGCGCGATGTGCGCCACCCGCTCGCCGGTGGGGCGGAGCAGTACATCCATCAGATCTCCCGCCGCTGGGTGGCCGCCGGGGTGCACGTCTCGTGGCTCACCGCCCGCCCGAGTGGGCAGCTGGCGCGCGAGACCATCGACGGGATCCACGTCACGCGCGCAGGCGGAGATCTCACCCTCTATCCCCGCGCGGCCCTGCGCCTGCGGCGCCTCCGTGGCGGCGTCGACGCGATCATCGACTGCCAGAACGGCATCCCGTTCTTCGCGCCGGCCTTCTCGCATCCGGATGTGCCGATCGTGCAGGTGGTGCACCACGTTCACCAGGACCAGTTCGCCACGCGCTTCGCCCCGCCGATGGCCGCGATCGGACGCTTCCTGGAGGGCCGCGTCGCCCGTGCCGTGTACGGATCGCGGGCGACGGCCGCCGTCTCGCCGTCGACGCGGGTGGAGCTGCGCCGCAGACTCGGCTTCACCGGACCGATCTTCGTGGTGCCCAACGGCACGATCGACGTGCCCACACTCAGCGGTCCGCGCGACCCGGATCCCACGCTCGTCGTCGTCACGCGGCTCGTGCGGCACAAGCGGGTCGACCTACTGCTCGGCGAGATCGCCGGTGTCGCGCGGCAGGTGCCCCGGCTGCGGGTCGAGATCGTGGGCGACGGGCCGGAGCTCCGGCGGCTGCACGGCCTCGTCGTCGACCTCGGCCTGCAGCGGACCGTGACCTTGCACGGCTACCTATCCGACGCAGAGCGGGACGGGCTGCTCCAGCGAGCCTGGCTCACCACGTCGACGTCGGCAGCCGAAGGCTGGGGGTGCTCGATCATCGAGGCGGCAGCGTGGGGCGTGCCCTGCGTGGCGCTGCTCGTTCCGGGCGTCCGGGACTCCGTGGTCGACGGGGTCACCGGCTGGCTGGTCGAGCGCCCGGCACAACTCCGGGACGTCGTGGTGGCAGCGCTGCGCGAGCTCGCCGAGGAGGACCGGGCACGCGAGATCGTGGCGGCCTGCCAGGCGTGGGCGCGCTGCTTCAGCTGGGATCGCAGTGCGGAGCTGCTGGCCGGCGTTCTGCTCGACGAAGCAGGCCGGGCCGCCCGCGCCAGGACGGGCGCACCGGAGCGGCGCAAGGCGCGCTCCGACATCGCCACCGTCGCATCGTTCCCCCGCCGCGACACGGTGGACTGGCGAGAGCGGCTACGGATCACCGATCAGGTCGTGGTCGACGACGATCGAGTCACCCTGCTCCTCAACGGCTGCGACGACTTCGACGCCGCCGCGCTGCTCCGCCGCCACGGCGTCCTCGACGCCACCACGCGGCTCGCCACGCGCGAGGACCTCCTCGCTGGGCCGGACGTCGCGCCACACGGCCGGTTGGGCCGCGATCGGACGGCCACAGGCCTGCAGTGACACTGACAACGGAACAATCTGCGGTCCGGAAGGCCGAGGCGGCCAGGCCACGGCGGCCGCGGGACGCGGGCCTGGGCGTTGGCGTGGGCAACGTCGCGCAGCACAGCACGCTGCTGGCGGTCTCCGCGGGCGTCGTCGGCGTCCTCAGCTACGCCTGCAGCCTGCTGATGGCCCATCTGCTCCCGCCCGCGGACTACAGCCGGTACTCGGCGGCGGTGATGCTGATCGGGATCGTCGGCATCGTGGCGAACGCACTCGTCCCGCTCCCGCTCGCCAACGTGGTTCGCCGCTTCGCCCGCCGCTCCGACGAGCGCCGGGACGGGATGGCCTTCGCCGTACTGGTCTCGCTGATCACCGGAGCAGCTGCAGCGGTGGTGACCGGCGGCATCACCGCCGCGTTCGCACCGGCGACGGTCGCGATCGCCGCCGCGCTGGCTGCGCTGGTGCTGTTCGCCGTGGCACCCGCACTGGGCTGGCTGCAGGGCGAGCTCCGCTTCGTGCGCTACGCCGTCGTGTCGATCCTCGAGGTCACAGTACGGCTGATGTTCAGCGTGCTCGCGATCGCTGTCGCGTGGGGCACCCCGGGTGCGCTTCTCGGGTTCGTCGTGGGCGCACTGGTACTGCTGTCCGGGCCGGGTGCGCTCGCGCGCGACATCGCCTGGCGCCCCGGCGTGCTCCGCGAACAGGCCCGGTGGGCAGAGACCGGCGACATCGCACTCACCCAGTTCGTGGTGTCCGCGCTGGTCGGCGCCGACGTCGTGCTCCTGGCGTTCGTCGGCGACGGGTCGACGACCGACGCGGGCTACCAGGCCCTCTCGACGCTCGCGAAGGGGCCCGTCTACGTTGCCGCGGGCACCGTGCTGGTGGTCTTCCCACTACTCCGCTCCGTCGGTGCGCGCGTGGACGAGATCCTCGACGCCGCCCTGCGCTCCTTCGGCAGGCTCGCGCTGCTCGCGGCGTGCGTGCTGGCCACCGTGCCCGCCGAGCTCGTGCTACTCGTCCTGCCCGCGCGATACGCCGACTCGCTCGAGCTGCTGCCCTGGCTCGCCGCGGCCGGCATCGGCTACGCGGCGATCACCGTGCTGACCACGGTGCTCCTCGCGCTACGGGCCTACCGACGCAGCCAACTCGCGCTCCTCGCCGCAACGCTGCTCATGGCCGCCGGGTTCGCCGCAGGCTGGCACCTGGGCGGGACGTACGGCCTCGCGATCGGCTCGGCCGTAGGCGCACTCGCGGCAGCGGCCGTGCTCACCGCCATCGCCGCGCCCTACCTGCCGCCGGGCATCGGCCGCGCCACCGTCATCGGCGCCACAGGCTGCGCGGTCCTGACGGCCGCGCTGCTCCTCGCCCGCCCGTCCCCGGCGGTGTGGCTGGTGATGGCAGCCGTCGCGGGCTGGGTGACGTTGCTGTCCGGGCAGCGCCGCGATCGGTCGGCCGTCCCGGCGCCTGCCGCGCCGCCGGTCGATCGGGCCACGGGCAGTCCCGGGCTGCGCATCCTCCATCTGGCGACCGCGCACAACATCGGAGGGCCGCCGGCCGGCCACCCGCTCAACCGGCGTATCGCGAAGTCCCACTCCGTCACCGTGCTCGCGCCACGGGCGCCCGGCCGCAGCGCTCGCGTCCGCGACGGCGTGCAGTACCTGTACGCCGGGGGAGGCAGCCGCCCGTTCACCCGCGCCCTCGGCTTCCTGACGGCCGTCCCGGCCGCCGTCCGCCGGTACGACCCCGACCTCGTCGTCACTGACCTCGAGACCCTCGGCTCGCTCGCCACCCTCCTCGTCCGCGGCCGCCCCACGGTCGGCGTGACACCGCGGGAGGAGGCCCCGCACGCCTCCCTCGCCGTCCGGCTGGCCGCCCGCCGACACACTCGGGTCGTGGCCCGGCCGGACCAGCTCGACCAGCTCCCGGCTTCGGCCCGTCACCGCGCGATGCCGGATCCGGACGACCGCGAACACCGGGCAGCGCTGCACACCCGCCCGCGGCTCGGCTGCCACGTCCTGTACCTCGCCGGGGACGGCAACCGGTGGGAGACGAACCTCGTGCTGGCGGCGTGGGCGAAGGTCGCCCCCCGGGTCGACGGCGACCTCGTCCTGTGCACGGGAAATCGTGACCTCGTCGAGGCGGCCACCACAGTGACCACGCAGCTGGGGATCGCCCACCGGGTGCGCGCGCTGGCCCCCACAACCGGGCTGCTCCGGCTCGAACGCCTCGCAGCGGCTCGCGTCGTCGTGCCGGGAATCGCGTCCGGCAACCGCGTCGCGCTCGCGCTGGAGGCGCTCGCGACCGGAACGCCCGTCGTGGCCTTCGACGATCCGGTGCTGCGCCCGATCGTCGGGCCCACTTGCGGGGTGCTGGTCCACCGGCGCGACGTCGCTGCGCTCGCGACCGCCCTCACCGACGTCTACACGGCCGAGAAGCGCATCACGGCGTGGGCCGGCCGGGCCCGGAAGCTCGCCTCGGACCGGTTCTGCGACCTCGTCGCCGCCCGCCGGCAGGAGGTGTACGTCGCCGCCGCGGCTGCTGCCGACGCCGAACCGGACCCCGCGCCCGCGGCCGAACCGGCGCGCGCTGCTGCAGAGCCGGACCACCGGGAGATCCTGAGGAGAGCGTGGACCCGGCATCGTGTCCTCGCCGTGCTGGCTCCGCTCGTCGTGGTGCTCGCCGCCTTCGGGGTACGCGCGGTCGGGGTGACCCGCAGCTTCGAGCTCTGGGTCGACGAGATGCTCTACGCCGAGCTCGGCCGCTCGGTCAGCCTCGGCCAGCTCCCGAACCTCCCGGACGGGCCGTTCTTCCTCCACCCACCCGGCGCGTTCCTCCTCGAAGGGATCGTGATCCAGCTCTTCGACCTCACCGGCGACAGCATGAGTCTGGTGTTCCAGCTGCGCTGGCTCACCGTCGTCCTGGGGGCGGTGTCCGTCGCGCTGGCGTTCCTGCTCGTACGCCAGACCACCGGGCCGGCATTCGCCTGGACCGCCGCGGCCGTTCTCACCTTCGAACCATTCGTCCTACGCAACAACAGCCGCGTCTTCCTCGAAACCTCTGCCACGGCCCTGGCCCTGGCCGGAATGCTCGTCCTGGTCGTCGAACTCACCCGGGGCCGGGGCCGGCCGCGACCACCGGCGCTCCTAGCAGCAGGCCTGCTGCTCGGCTTCGCCGTCCTCACCAAGGACGTGATCGCGCTGTACACGATCGCCCCGGTGCTGCTCGCCGCGCTGTGGCGCCACACCCTGGACCGCCGGACGGCCGGGGTCATCCTCGGAGCGGCAGCGCTCCCGTATGCGCTGTACCTGGCCGCGGTGCTGGCAAGCGGGCACTGGGCCGACTGGTGGACCCAGAAGTTGGGCGGCGTCGCCCGCGCGTCCGGGGCGGTGCAGGACACGGGGTTCAACGCGCCCGGTTCGCCCAGCCTCGTCGAGAGGCTGATCGACCAGGTCGGGCAGTTCGGGTCCAGCTACCTGCTGCTGCTGGCATGCCCGGTCGCCGGGCTGCTCGCCTGCTGGAGCACACGCCCGGAGCGACGGCTGGTCGGACTGGCGGCGCTGTGCATCGGCGGGTTCGGTCTCTACAGCGCCGCGTTCGGCACGTTCGAGGAGCAGTACGGCTACCCGGTGATGATCGCCGGTGTCGTCGCGCTCGCCGTGGTCGCGGCCGAGTACCTGGAGCGCAGGCCGGCGCGTGTGCCGGCGGTCGCGACGGTGGGCGCGCTGTTCACCGGGCTCGTCGTCCTGCTGGGTGTGCGCGCGGAGACCACTGTGGACGACGGCTTCGAACAGGCACGCCTGTGGGTGGAGGCGAACCTCCCGGCGGACGCCAGGGTCAGCGTCACCAACAGCACCGGTGAGTTCGCCTTCGCCTCCGACCCACGCTTCGGCGTGTGGCCGTCGGCACCGCTCATGGAAGCGAACGGGGCCGAGTACATCCTGACCCAGAGCCACCCCACCGAGCAGGGCTACGGCTACGCCCAGCCCGAGATGCTCGACTGGCTCACCGCGAACGCGCAGCCGGTCTTCCGCGCCGACGGGCCAACGAACGGAAGCACCGTCATCTGGCACGTGACCCCGCAGGCCATCGAGCAAGGCGCCCTGCAGGACGTCGGCGAGCCGTCACGCACCTACGAGACGGAACGGTAGGCGCCGGTGAACCTCCTTGCCCTGCTGCTCAGGCGGCCGCTCTCCTCGATCCTGGCGCTGCTGCTGGCGACGGCCGCTGTGGCGTTCTCGATCGGGGCGGCCCGGCAGGCCGACGGGATGCGCTTCGGCGTGCTCGGGTCCGGCTGTGCCGAGGAGCGGGTCTCACAGCTCGCTGCGGCCGACGTGGACCTCGCCGTCGTGGACGTGCGGTGGGACCGGTTCGAGCCCACCCCCGGACAGATCGACCCCGGCTACGTCCACGCCCTGACGAGCGCGGTCGAACGCTGCCGGGACGCCGGCGTCGGTGTCGTCCTCGGTCTAGGCCTGCAATACGCGCCGGCATGGGTTGGTGCCCTGCCGGGCGGCAGGTACCGCAACCAGTACGGGATCGACCGGACCGGGAGCGTGCCGAACGTGATCTTCAGCGCCGAGGTGCGCAGTGCCGTCGACCACTACGTCGAGCGGCTCGGCGCCACCGTCCCGTTCGGCGAGATCACGGCGATCCGGGTCGGCACCGGAGAGGCGGGCGAGCTCGGTTTCCCCGGCCGCGTCTACGGGAGCGACTCCGACAACTCTTTTTGGGCCTTCGACGACGCCGCGCAGGGCGGCGCGGGCCTCGCCGAGGGTGTCGAGCCGACACCTCTTCCGGGTTGGCGCCCCGGCGACCGGACACGCGACGGAAGGGACGTCACCGCCGAGGACGTGGCCGGCTGGTTCGGGTGGTACACCGAGTCGGCCGCCGAGGCGATCGTCTGGCAGATCGAGCTCCTGCGCAGGCACGGCTTCGACGGAGAGATCCACATCCCCCTCGCGGGCCGGGGCGTGCTGCCTGCGGATCTTTTCCAGGCCGTCGGCACGCGCCTGGACGGCACGGCCGACCGGGACGGCAGCCTCGAGCGTGGCCTGTTCTACCCCGACCAGCTCGACCGGCTGGGTGCGCTCGCCGCGGACCTGGGCGGCGGGGCGATCTTCGCGGACGTGACGGGCATCGGCGACGCGACAGCTGTGCAGGCGCGCCGGTTGAGCCCGCCGCAGGACACCTGCCGGCCCGAGGACGCGCGCGAGGACCCGCGGCACGCGCCGGGCGTGGCGGACTGGTCCGCGTTCCGGTGGACGGTCGCGAACGCCAGGCACGCGGGCCTGGGCGTCGTCGGGGAGAACCCGGGCTCGCCGGACGCCCCCGGTACCGGAGGCGACGACGACTCCGAAGGACTCGCCGCGCAGATGCAGCACGCTCCCCGCTACGCCGCCGAATGCGGGCTAACGGCCTTCTTCTGGGCCTTCGAAGACGACTTGTTCAGCGGCCCCGGCGAGGTCGACATCACCACCTACGCCACGACGATCGGGAGCTACCGCAATGGCAACTGACACGACGATGCGCATCCTGCACTTGGGATTCGAGGATCCCCGCATGCCCGGAGCGGGCGGTGGCTCGGTCAGGACGCACGAGATCAACCGGCGGCTCGTCGCCGCCGGGCACGACGTCACCGTGCTGACCACCGGCTACCCGGACGCCGTGGAGCGGGTGCAGGACGGTGTGCATTACGTGCCCGTCGGCGCCGGGCGGGGAGCGAACCGGCTCAGCCGGCTCGCCGGCTACATCACCGGGCTCCCGGCGGCCGCCCGCCGGTACCCGGACGTGGATCTGGTGGTCGAGGACTTCTTCGCGCCCTTCTCGACGATGGCTGCGCCATTGTGGACCGGGCGGCCGACCATCGGGATCGTCCAGTGGCTGCACGCGCGTGAGAAGGCACGCCAGTACGGACTGCCGTTCCACGTCGTGGAGCGGGCCGGGGTCCGCAGGCACCACCACCTCATCGCGGTCTCGCACGGCACGGCCGAGCGACTGCTGGCGATGAACCCACGGCTGCGCGTCGACGTCATCGGCAACGGGGTCGACCCGCAGGCCTTCGCGACCACGCAGCGCATCGGTAGCGACATCCTGTTCCTCGGCCGCCTCGAGCTCGTCGGCAAGGGCCTCGACCTCCTCCTGGACGCCTGGTCGAAGGCCTGCGCCCACGTCGAGGGTCGGCTGATCGTGGCCGGCGGCGGCCCCGACGAGACACGGGTCCGGGCACGGGTCGCGGAACTCGGCCTGTCCGACCGGGTCACGTTCACCGGATGGGTGTGCGGAGCGGAGAAGTTCCGGCTGCTGGCGTCGGCCCGGTTCGCCGTGGTGCCGTCCCGCCACGAGACCTTCGGCCTCGTGGCGCTCGAGGCGTTGGCCTCGGGCACGCCCGTGATCGCCTTCGACATCCCCTGCCTGCAGGAAGTGGTGCCACTCGGCGCCGGCTGGCGGATACCACCGTTCGACGTGGAGGCGCTCGCGGACCGGATCGTCGAGGCCCACGCCGACGACGACCAGCTCGCCGCGGCAGGCCGCACCGGGCGGGCGTTCGCCGCGGGATACGACTGGGATGTCCTCGCCTGCCGGCAGGCGGACGTGTACCGAGCCGCGCTCGACGCGGCGCCCGTCCACTGAGGACCGAGGATCGACCGTGCCGCTTCCTCCTCATCTCGCCGCGTCGTCGTCCATCGACTCCGCATGGCTGTTTCTCTCCCCGCACCTCGACGACGCCGTCCTGTCGTGCGGGGCGTTGATCGCCGAGTTCGCGCCACGCCGCCCCATCACCGTCGCCACGATGTTCACCGCGGCCGGTCCGGCCCCGCACACACTCGCGGCGTGGTCGTTCATGCGCCAATGCGCGGCCTCCGACGCCGCCACGCTGTTCGAGGACCGCAGAGCGGAGGACCGCGACGTCATCCGTGAGATCGGCGCCGACCCCGTCCACCTCGGCGAGACCGACGCTCTGTACCGGAGGCGGTCGGTGCCCGAGTCTGTGGAGCGGTTGGGGGCACGCGTGCCCGAGCTGGTGCACCGCTACCCGACCTTCCGCTTCGACATCGCGAAGGGACGGGTGTCCCGCGGCGACCGCACGCTCATCCGGCAGCTGCGTGCGCGAGTGGCCGAGCTGATCTCCCAGACCGCTTCCGAACTGGTGTTCTGCCCGGTCGGCGTCGGCAGGCACGTCGATCACCTGATCACCCGCGCCGTCGGCGACGTGGCCGGTGAGCGCACCATCTACTACTCGGACTTCCCCTACAACCAGGTCGCACAGGCGGACCAGGCCTTCCTCACCAGGCGCGATCTCATGCCGTGGACGTGGGACGACGGGATCGGAGCCAAGGAACGGCTCATCCGCGGCTACCGGACGCAGGCCGACGCCCTTTTCCCGGCCGGTCATGTTCCCGCGGCAGCCGAGGTCTACTACTGCCGACGGCGACACATGCTCGGCTAACCGCCCAACGGCAGTGCCGACGCGCAGCCAGACGCAGGATGAGCACCGCCGGGTCCAGCGCGTCGTGCAGGTCGGACACGCGAAGTCACATCGTCAGGCCGAGGGCGCCGAACCGTCGATCGCGCCAGATGCTGCGGGACCGCTCCTCCGGGTACCGAGCGACGCTGGACCGAGCGTCATACACGCGCGCGTCTCGCTCGTGGGGTGTGTAGCGGGCCCAGCCGGGATCGCCGGTGGCGGCGAACGACAGGTGCTCGGCCCGCATCAGTTTCGACAAGCCACGGGCCTGCGCCACGGCGTCCGAGCCTGCTTCCGTGAGCCCCGTCTCGATTTCGGCGGTGCCGAAGACGAGCAGGGTGTCGAGGCTGTGCGAGGCGCCGAGGGAGTTGAACCCCCAGCAGAGCTCGTAGAGCCACACCCGAGCTCCACCGGCGTGGGCAGCCTCGGCGAGGTGGAGGGCCGGCATCCGCCACAGCCAGTCCGACATGGCCGTATCGCGCAGCTCGATCGGAGGGACGAACGGGTAAGCCGCTCGGTACCGCTGCACGCCCGGCGTCGGTGTCAGCACGTTCAGCAGCGTGTCCACCTCGGCGTCGTCGACGGGCGCCTCGCCGAGGCGGGCGGCGAGCAAGCTGAACTCGTCACGGGTGTGCCCGACAAGCAGATCGACATCACGCGCCGCGCCATCGGCGAGCGCGGCCCACGGAGACGCCGGCAGGACCTCACCATCCACCACCGGGGAGAACGGCGTAGGCGTGTACGCCACCGAACCCCACCGGCCCACGCGCTGCGGAAGACGGTCGGTCACGGAGCGGGCCGCCACGACGAGATCATCGGGTGCGACGGCAACCAGGTCCCCGACCCGGGGCGAGCAGCCGAGTTCGGCGCTGACCTCCGTCGCGACGTCCGCAGCGAGATCGGGAGCGAAGAAGGTGCCCGGGAGGCTCTGCAGGATCGCGCGACGGAACAGGCCGACCGCCTCGGGCATCACCAGCAGCGCAGCGATCGAGCCCGCTCCTGCGGACTGCCCGAAGACGGTGACGTTGCCCGGGTCACCGCCGAAGGCGGCGATGTTGTCCTGTACCCACCGGAGTGCGGCTACCTGATCGAGCAGACCGCGGTTGTCCGGCGCGCCGTCGAGCCGGGCGAAGCCCTCGGCCCCCGTTCTGTAGTGGGCGCTCACCACGACCGCGCCGTCTCGAGCCGGCTCCGCGCCCGCGAGGTGCGGGTTAGCGGTGTCGCAGTTCAGGTACGTGCCACCGCTGATCCACACCAGGACCGGAAGGCCGGTCCGACCCGGATCGGGCGTCCAGACCGCGAGGCTCAGCCAGTCCACTCCCTCCGTCGGCCGGCCCGGCTGCGGCGGGGGCGGGCCGAACCGAGTGGCATCACGCACCCCGTCCCACGGGACGACGAGGCGGGGGGCGGCGAATCGGTTCCGCCCGACGGGGGGCGCGGCGAAGGGCACGCCGCGGTACACGGCTACCCCGTCTTCCCAGCTTCCTCGGACCGTCCCGGCGGACGTGCGTACCTGAGTGGTCATGATCTGCACCCTCACACCGCCTTCTGGCCCGGTCACGCGGATTTCGCGCGGCGGACGCAGGTGGCGCCCGCGAGGTCTATTCAGTCCAAGCCGCTACGAGACGACCTCTGTGGCGCAAGAAATGCATTCCAGCACCGCTGCGCCAGGCAGTTCCGATGCCAGGATGAATACGTACTTGGTGCCGGAGTCCCATGCCGCCGAATGTGGCGTCATGACCTCGAACGAAACCGCACCGGAGTCGGCGACGGGTATTACCACCCAGCCGACGCTGACCACCGCCGGCATGATCACGGTGCTGCTGGGTGCGGCATTGCCCGTCATCGACTTCTTCATCGTCAACGTCGGATTACCGACGATCCAAACGGACCTGCACGCGTCCACGGCGACCTTGGAACTGGTCGTGGCGGCCTATGGGGTCGCGTTCGCCGTGCTGCTCGTCCTCGGTGGGCGGCTCGGCGACGCCTTCGGGCGCCGCCGCCTGTTCCTGCTCGGCCTCGCACTGTTCACGCTCACGTCGCTGGTCTGCGGGATCGCGCCGAACGGGGTGACGCTGGTGCTCGCCCGCGCCGCGCAGGGTGCAGCTGCAGCGCTGGTGATGCCGCAGGTGCTCTCGATCATCCAGGCCGGCACCACGGGCGAACACCGCTCCCGCGCTCTCGGCTTCTACGGCGCGACCAGCGGCATGTCCTCGCTGGTCGGCCAGCTGTTCGGCGGTTCGCTCGTGGCCGCCGACCTCTGGGGCACCGGCTGGCGACCGATCTTCCTGGTCAACGTGCCCATCGGGCTCATCGGTCTGCTCCTGGCCCGGCGCACCGTGCCCGAGAGCCGTGCGACGAACCCGGCCGGCGTCGACCGCTGGGGCACCGCGCTACTCGCCGTGTCTCTGCTGTCGCTCCTGATCCCGCTCACGGAAGGCGGCAGTCTCGGCTGGCCGTGGTGGACGCTCGTGTTGCTGGTCGCCTTCCCGTTTGCCGCGTACGGGTTCTTCCGCGTCGAGACCCGGCTGGAGGCCCGGAGCAGGATGCCATTGCTGCCGCCTGCGCTGCTGCGCACGGCGAGTGTGCGCCACGGACTGGCAGTCGCGATCCCGTTCTTCTGCGGGTTCGGCGCGTTCATGTTCGTTTATGTCGTCGCCCTGCAGGACGGCCTGCACTTCGGCCCTTTCGACTCGGGCCTGGCGCTCGCACCGAATGCCGTGGCGTATTTCTCGATGTCGCTGATCAGTAGCCGCCTGGTTGCCCGTTACGGCCAGAAAGTGGTGGTCGCCGGCAGCGCGATCGGCGCACTCGGTTTCGCTGCGCTGGCCGGCACTGGCCTTTTGACCTGGCCCAACGTAGCAATATGGGAGCTGGTCCCGGCGATGATGGTCATCGGCCTCGGCAACGGGCTGGCGCAGACCACCCTGTTCCGCGTCGTGCTCTCCCGCGTTCCCACCGACCTCGCGGGCGCAGGCAGCGGCGTGCTGACCACGACGCAGCAAACGTCGATGGCACTGGGTGTCGCGGTATTCGGCGGCCTGTTCGCCGCGCTGAGCAGCGGTGGACCGCTGGATTTCGAAGGCGCGTTCGCCCTGACGTTCGAGGTGCTCGCCGTCTTGCGAGTGGCCGTTGCCGTGCTCGCGCGCAAACTTCCGGACCCCCGGCAGAACGGTGGCGGGCCGGCCTGAGGCCGCCGGGGTCAGCCGAACGTGCGGGGCAGCTTGGCCGCGGTTTCCCCGTCGGCCGGCGTATAGGTGGACACGGTGACCTCCGAACGGCTGCCGGCGTAGAGGTGCGCGACCGTGAACGTGAGCAGGCCCGCTTCGGGGTGCTGGTAGCGCTTCTCCCAGACCGGCTCGCCGGTGACGTCGTGCCGGGTCCACAGTCGCTCGAAGAGTGGCGACTCCGCGCTGAGCCGTTTGACCAGCGATTTCCACGATGGTTCGGCCACGTGCTCTGCCATTGCCGCGCGGAATCCCGCGACGACCCGCGGCACGTGGCTCTCCCAGTCGAGCGTTCGCGCGCGCCAGGCCGGGTTGAGCAGGCACTGCACGAGGACGTTGCGGTCCTCGAACGGGATCGCATCGACATCACCCATGAGCCAGGTGTAGCCGCGGTTGCATCCGAGCAGGTCGCAGCGTGCGTTGCGGACCACGACGGGGTACGGGTCGAGCTTCGCCGTCATCATCCGCATCGATGGTGTGATGGCGTTGCACACGCTGTCCGGCGGCGGCTCCGGCGCGCCCGCCAGTGTGAAGAGGTGCGCGTGCTCGTGCGGATCCAGGCGCAGGGTCCGTGAGATCGCCGCGAGGACCTGCTCGGAAGCGTTGATGTCGCGCCCCTGCTCGAGCCACGTGTACCAGGTGACCCCGACGCCGGCGAGCTGCGCCACCTCCTCCCGGCGCAGGCCGGGCGTGCGACGGCGGCCGCCGACGGGCAGGCCGACCTGTGCGGGCGTGATACGGGCGCGCCGGCTGCGCAGGAACGCGCCGAGCTCACCACGGCGGACACGTTCTTCGACGGCGGAGTTCATCGCCCCAGATAAGCACCGCCCGCATCCTGGTACCAGGTGGTTGCAGTACCAGGATGAACCCGCTCTCCCAGCGCACACGCGCCATGTACGACCTGCCCGCCGGGGCAGACGCTGCGCGGCCCGCTCCACGCATTATTCCGAACCCTCAGCTCGTCCGACTGCAGGCTGACATCTGAGAGCGCATATCGGGGAATTTGTCGGATCCTAGGGGCGAACAGAGAGCGGGCCAAGCTTTTCGTGAGCGCGATCACTGTCGCCCGTGCGCGTCTATGTCGATTTCCGTATAGATTTCCATGCGCGTCACGAACCCCGTTGTATCGTCATTACAGCCAGAAGGCGGAGGTGCGACGCGTGACGCGTGGCGATTCGCGCTTCCGTTGGCCTGGACGAGGTCGTACGGAGGGGCAATGACCATCATTAACTCGAACAAGCTGACGCTTTCAGGAGTCACGTCATCGGCAGATTTCGAGGTATTTCTTCCCGAGCTCGACGGTGACCTGCTCCTCGACCAGGACGAGGAGTGGTGCGAAGTACTGGTCGACGGACGGCGCGATCGCATCCGGTTCCACGACTACCACCGCATCTACGACATCCCCGGAATGTATGAGCGCCTCTTCTACGACATGCTCGAATGCGTCTCCCCCCGCCTGGTCCGCGACCTGCTCGCCACAGCACTGGCCGACCACGCGATGAACCCCGAGAACCTGCGCGTGCTCGACGTCGGCGCAGGCAACGGCATGGTCGGCGAAGAGATCCGCACACTCGGCGTCGAGACCGTGCACGGCGTCGACATCCTCGAAGAAGCCGCCGCCGCTACCCGACGCGACCGCCCGAACGTCTACGACGACTACCTCGTCGCCGACCTCACCGATCTCACACTCGAACAACACGATGTCCTCGTCCACGCCGACCTCAACACGATGACCACGGTGGCCGCCCTCGGGTTCGGCGACATCCCACCCGCAGCCTTCGTCGGCGCCTTCAACCTCATCGAGACACCCGGCCTGCTGGCATTCACCATCAAGGACGACTTCCTCCGCGACAACGACCCGAGCGGCTTCAGCCGGCTGATCCAACGCATGCTCGCCGAGAAGACGATCGTGCCCCTGGCCGTCAAGCACTACCGGCATCGACTGTCGGTGCACGGCAAGCCGCTGGACTACATCGCCTTCGTCGCACGCAAGACGGGCGACGTCCCGGTGGCCTGGGTCCGCTGACCGGCCGCTGCCCCGCTCGGACGTCCACACAGCGCTGTTCACGCAGAGGTGGTGGGGGTCAGCGGCGGAACCGGGCCGCCAGCGCCTCCGTGCTGTCGCGCCGGCCGTAGGCGACGATCGCGGCGAGCACCAGGACAACTGCGGGTAGCACGGCCAGGATCCCGCCGCCGATCGCCAAGGTGATCGTCACCGCACCGATCATCAGCAGGACGAAGCACAGGGCGGCCAGCCCGGTGAGGCGTGGGATGAACATCGCGATCGCACCGGCCAGCTCCAGCGCGCCGATGATGTACATCCCGGGCATCCCGAGCCCCATGGCCTCGAAGCCCGCGACGTTCTGCGCCTCGGCGGTGAGCTTGCCGAACGCCGAGAAGGCGTAGACGGCGGCCAGGACGACCTGCAACGTCCAGAGTGCGATGTTCCCGGCGCGACTGCGGTTGGTGGTGGCGGTGGACGTCGAGCTCGTCATCGGTCTGCTCCATCGGTGTGGTTCGTGAACTGCGGTCGTCGTCAAGACCGGACAGAGCGGACAAACTCATCGGAGCTTGCTCGGGCGAGGTGATTGCCCAGGTCGTGCGGGTGGTCACGGCAACGCATGTGGCGCGCCGGCGCGGGGTCATCGCGGTCCCGTGGTGGTCCACGCTTGCCATGGGGCGAGCGTCAATGCGCAGCCGCTGGGACCATGGCTTCCCCGACGGCGGGAGGCGCAGAAATGTCCTTCGCACCCGGAATGATCGCCCTGAAGCCAGGCGAGGGTCGTCGCGTTGATGCGATTGGCAACGTTCGCATCAACAAGGCCGTTGGCGCCGACACGGGCGGCGCGTGGGCGCTGGTCGAGGTGCAGGTCACCGGCGATGGTCCGCCGCTGCACACGCACGATCACGAGGACGAGGCGTTCTACGTGCTGGAGGGCCGCGCGCGGGTCTGGGTCGGCGATGCGGAGTTCGAGGCCGAGGCTGGCAGCTTCGTTCTCGGACCCCGCGGAGTCCCGCACACTTTTGCGGGACAACCGGGCGGCGACCTCAAGCTGCTGGTCTTGATCGCGCCGGCGGGGTTCGAGCAGATGTTCGACGAGATCGCGCAGTTGCCCGGAGATGAGCAGCAGGATCCGTCCGTGCTCGGCCGAATAGCCGCGCGCTACGGAGTGCAGATCCTCGGCCCACCCCGTCGATAGCGGCGCACGCAGCGAACGCTGGGGACGGCCGGAAAATCCGTGGACGATCGCTGTCCCCGTCGTCATCGTGGGCGCCGTGCGACAGGAGGACATCTGGGACGTCGAGACCGCTCAGCGTTACGACACGCCGGGCACCGGGATGTTCGCTGCCGACGTCGTGGGGCCGACCGTGGACCGGCTCGCCGAGCTCTCCGCTGGTGGGCGGGCGCTGGAGTTCGCGATCGGAACCGGCCGCGTGGCCGTGCCGCTCGCCGAACGAGGAGTGCCCGTCACCGGCATCGAGCTATCCCGCCCGATGATCGACCGGCTGCGAACGAAGGTGGACGAGGCGACGATTCCGGTGGTCGTCGGCGACATGGCCACGGCAGTCGCCCCCGGCTCGTACACATTGGTCTACCTCGTGTTCAACACGATCGCGAACCTGCTCACGCAAGCCGAACAGGTGGCCTGCTTCCGCAACGCGGCCCGCCACCTGACGCCCGGTGGCCGGTTCGTGATCGAGCTGTGGGTTCCCGAGCTGCGAGCGCTCCCCCCAGGTCGGCAGGCCACGGTCGGCCATAGCGAACCCGGCTACATAGGACTCGACACCTACGATGTCCTGAACCAGCACGTCGTGTCGCACCACTTCCGGTTCTCCGACGGACGGCAAGCGGAGCTGTTCCGCACCCCGCACCGCTACATCTGGCCCGCCGAGCTCGACCTCATGGCCCAGCTCGCCGGTTTCGAGCTGCAATCGCGCCACGCCGATTGGGCCGGGTCGGAGTTCACGGCCGAGTCTCCATCCCACGTGTCGGTCTATCGTCTTCCGCCGCACGGGACCGGGCGAACCTGACGATCGTCGACTTCGGGGTCGTCGCACCGATACGGACGACCTGAGCCATTTATCCGATCGCAGTTGCATGACCGGCTATTCGCTATGAGCGCGAGCGAGGGTACTCGCAGCAATAGGCACACTTCGCCGGTAAACCTTCCGTTCATCGAGAATGCAGCCTAGTCTCAACGCTACTAGCAACTCGTCGCATCCAGCTCCGGCTAGCGATGCGAATGGCGCTGCACTCTGGATGTAGAGCGTCGTTTCTGCTTGCGCGATCGACCGCACAAGCGGTGATTCGTGCGTTGCCGGAACGATCGGCGTGGTGGTCGGGGATACACCGGCGACTTGCCTCGATCGCAAAGGAGAACTGATGTACGCGGTAATTGCGACCGGGGCCAACGAACCGCTGTCCTTCGTGGAACGTGACGTGCCCACGCCCGGCCTCGGTGAGGTGCTCGTCCGCATGACCGCGTGCGGGGTGTGCTTCACCGACCTCAACCTGACACGAGGCCACTACCCGTTCGCTCGCTTCCCCGTAGTTCCTGGTCACGAGGTCACCGGCGTCGTGGAGGCCGTCGGGTCGGCCGTCACGTGGCCGACGGTGGGCACAGCCGTCGGGGCACAGTTCCTGTACGGCTCGTGCGGGCATTGCGACTACTGCGTCCGAGCCGAGCAGATCCTCTGCCCGGCCAAGCGGATCACCGGCATCGTGACCGACGGCGGATACGCCGAATACGGTGTCTTCAAGGCGGGGTTCCTCACTCCGTTGCCGGACGGGCTGGACCCCGTTGCGGCAGCTCCGCTGATGTGTGCGGGCATCACCGCGTTCAACGGGCTGCGGCAGGGTGGGATCCGCGCGGGGTCCCGCGTTGCGGTCATCGGCGCCGGCGGGATCGGCACACTGGCGATCCAGTACGCCGTGGCCATGGGGGCACGCGTCGCTGTCGTGGGCTCGTCACGACGTGCGGAGGAGAACGCGCGGGCACTCGGCGCGGAACGGTTCATAGTGACCACCGAAAACGATCCGGCCGCCGAACTCAAAGCCTGGGACGGTGGTGCGAACCTGATCCTCAATGCGGCTCCGACCACCGCGGCGGCCGCAGCGGTGTTCGGCGGCCTCGCCCCGGACGGCACGCTCGTCCTGTGCGGATATGACAACGACCCGTTGGTTCTGCCGACCCAGCCGATGATTCTCAATCGGCTACGTGTCGTTGCCAACCCCTCGGGCTCGCCGCATGACCTGCGCGACACCCTCGCCTTCTCCGCGGCCCGAGGAATCGTGCCCGACGTCATCCCCATCCCACTCAAGGAAGCTCCCCAGACTCTGGAGGCAATGGCCTCCGGGGGCTTGAACGGCCGCAGGGTCATCGCTTTCCAAGGAGTTGCGTAATGTCGGTCGACATCAATTCGGGCAGGCGCGGCATGCTGATCGGCGGCATGGAGATGCCGGCCGCTTCCGCCCGCACCACCGACGACATCAATCCGGTGACCGGTGATGTCTATCTGACGGTGCCTGCCGCGGACGCATCCGACGCGTTGGCGGCCATCGAAGCGGCCGACGTCGCATTCCCCGGCTGGGCCGCCACCGCGCCGTCGGTCCGCCGCACTCTGCTGACCCGGGCGGCCGACCTGCTGGAGCAGCGCGAGGAAGAATTCGCCGAGATCCTTGTTCAGGAGACCGCCGGCACCCGCGTGTGGGCGAAGTTCAACATCCGGATGGCCGCGGAACAGCTCCGCCAGGGCGCCACGATGGCGACCAGGCAGACCGGCGAACTCCTCGCCACCGACGTGAGCGGCGAGTGGTCGATCGCGGTCCGCGAGCCTGCCGGTGTGGTCGTGTCGATCGTTCCGTGGAACGGGCCGCTGATCCTCTGTGCCCGGGCGATCGCGGTGCCGTTGGCCGTCGGCAACACCATGGTCATCCGGCCGAGTGAGGACGCCCCGGTCACCAGCGGGCTGTTTCTTGCCGAGGTACTGACGGCCGCCGGACTGCCTGACGGGGTCGTCAACGTGGTCACCAACGATCGAGCGGACGCGCCGGAGGTCATCGAGGCGCTGATCGCTCACCCCCGTGTGCGTCGATGCAACTTCACCGGATCGACAGCGGTCGGAAAGATCGTCGGGCGGCTCGCCGGCGAGCACATCACTCCCGTCCTTCTCGAACTCGGCGGCAAGAACCCGATCCTCGTACTCGACGACGCCGACGTGGACCAGGCTGCCGAGCAGTCTGCCTTCGCCCGGTTCATGAACTCCGGCCAGATCTGCCTGTCGGTGGACCGGATCATCGTCGACCGATCCATCGCGGCGCGGTTCACCGAGAAGTTCCTCGAGCACGTCGCCGCTCTCGCCAAGAACGGCCCGGATTCGCCCGACGCCATCATCGGGCCGATGATCCACGCGCGAGCGGCTGCCCGCGTCGCGGAGCTCGTCTCCGATGCCGTGGTCAAGGGTGCGCAGATCCTGTTCGATGCGGGCCCTGTCGACGGGGCGTTCCACCCGCCGACGGTCCTGACCGGCGTCACGCCGGACATGCGGATCCACTCCGAGGAGATCTTCGGCCCGGTGGCTGTGATCTACACCGTCGACTCCGAGGAGGAGGCGATCACGCTGGCCAACGACACCGAGTACGGACTGTCCAGCGCCGTCTACACCGAGAACGGCACACGCGGGCTGATGGTGGCGCGGCGGCTGCGCCACGGCTCGGTCCACATCAACTCGCACACCATCGCCGACGAGCCACAGGCTCCGGTCGGCGGGGTCAAGGACAGCGGTTTCGGCCATTTCGGCAGCGACTGGGGCGCAGAGTTCTTCACCGAGACCCGTTGGGTCACCGTGGCCGCTCCACGTGCCGGGACGCGGTAGTCGGCCCGAGCCCCTGTCCGGGACGAGGCGCCATCGAGTCCGGCACTTTCGGCGGTGAAGCCCCCCGTAGGACCCGCTTTCACCCTTGGTGGGCGGGTCCCGGGCGGTCGCAGCGGTAGAGCATCCCGACGGGGAAGGTCCCCATCGACGAGCCGCGACGCCGACGCCGAACCGTCCGGCCGATCCCGGGAGGCGCCATGTACCACGCCGACAACACCCGCAGGCCAGGACCGAGCGGGCTCGCCCGCTGGGCCATGGCGGCTGTGCTCGCGTGCATCGCAGTTGCGGGGTGCGCTCCCGGCGCCGCCCCGCCCCCGGCGGCGCCGCCGGCCACCACCCCGGCTACGGCTGCTCCTCCCCCCGCGACGTACTCCGCGACGCTGTGTGCAGCAGCGGCGCAGTTCCAGTCCGCCGCCAACGCCATCGTGGAACTCGACGCCACCAAGGTCGGAACGGAAGGTGTCAAGGCGGCTCTGCAGAACCTCGGGTCCGCCGGGCGCAACCTTGCCAGCGAGGCCAAGGAACAGTTCGGCCCGCAGGTGGACAACCTGAACCAGGCGATCGAGACGCTGCAGGTCACGACCGCCGGGCTCAGTGACCAGAACAGCCTGTCGGCCAAACTCGGCGCACTGACCGCCTCGGTCAGCGGTGTCGAGCAGGCAGCCAAGCCGATCATGGACAGCATCCGGACGGGTTGCCCCTCGGTGCCTCCGGTCGTGACGCCTACCGGGTGATGACGCTTCGGCCTGCGGTCACGCCTGGTGGGCCGGCTGGTCGCGGTGGATGCCGAAGGTGAGCAGGTCTGCCATGCCGAAGCCCGATCCGGTGACGGGCAGGGCCGGCTCCCAGTCCGGTTCCAGGCTCAGGTAGCTCGCCGGGTCGGCCCGCAACAATCCGATCAGGACCTCCGCCACGATCCGTCCGCCGACCGGGCCGAGCCGATCGCCGGCGCCGCGGTGCTCAGCCTCCTTGAGGATGTAGAACCACAGTGGAGTGCCGTGCGGCCAGGCCTGCCCCAGCTCGTCGTCGGTCAGCGGAGTCACGCCGAGGAGCCGGGCGACCGTCTCGCCGCTGGGCAGCCCGGTGGTCTCGCCACGCAGCAGGTCCCGTACCGCCAGTGAGCGGTAGGCCGCGGCGTCGACCTCGCCTGTGACCTGCTCGGGCAGTCCGATGAGGCTGGCTGCGAGCCGGCCGTCGATGCGTTTGGCGCGCTGCGCGGGCGGGCGGCCGGGCACATCGAAGACCTGCGTGAGATCCAGGCGCCGGTCGGCGGGCAGCGGACCGAACCCGACCAGGTCGGGAAAGAGCGGCAACGCGGGACCGTCGTCGACGAGGCGGTAGGTGTGCCGGATCTGGCCGTGGCCGTAGCGGAAGGCCGCGTCGGCGAACTCCAGCGGGATGTACGCCTCCAGGGACGGCGGCGCGAACCACCGGCAACCCTCGGCAAGCACCTGCTCCACCAGGCCCGCCCCGACGAGCCGAGGCAGGAAGTCGTGGACCACGATCCACTGGTAATGCCAGGTGAGGGTGATCCGCGCCCTGTCGAAGACGTCGGCCTCGGGCACCCCGTTCTCCCGCAGCCAGTCGACGATCCGATTGTGCGCGTGCAGAAGGGCGACGTGCAGGCTCAATGAGAACAGATGCACGTCGTTGCGGGGGTCGCCGATCAGAGCCACGCCCTGCTGGTTGCGCGGCACGTCGCCGCCGTCCGGCCCGAGCAGGAACTTCGCCGGGTCGCCGTGATCGAACAGGTAGGGCGAGCCGATCGGACCGTCCGAGTAGACGATCTCCAGGTTCAGCTTCGGAGAGCGGGCGTTGCGCAGTTCCTCGGGACCGACGCCACCCGTGATGGGAGAACGGTCGGCGGTGATGTCATGGGCGATCAGCTGGCCGAAGAACGGCCACCCGGCTGCCTCGGTGGCGTCGTCCCCGTCGGGGCTCAGCTGGTCCAGGACCGCGGCGGCGTCGCAGATCCCGCCGTCGCTGCCCGCGCGCATCAGCAGCTGCGGGTCGGTGCCCAATGGCTCCAGGCCCGGGAACATGCGCCCGTAGCGGGCCGCCCCGGTGGGCCGGTCCACGGCACGTACCAGGCTGAGGCAATGGTCGCGAGCGGCCACGCGGCTTCCGTGGTGGTGCGACGGAGCGCTGCTCACCTGCGGAGCGTATGCCCGGGTGGCGCCCGGATCAGGCCTTTCGGGCAGATGCCCACCTGATGTGACGCTCTCGGGCGCCTCGGTCGGTGGATGGTCGCCGGGTCGGGCGCCACCTTCCGGGGCCTCCACCGCGCCGAGGCCGAGCTCATCGAACGGCGGGGGCGTCGTCGCGTCCGGATCCTCGACGTGATGGGAGAGGTGGTCGACGGACATGAGTGCTCCCAGCTGTTCGGGCGGTGCTCCGGAGTCACCGGCTCCAGCTAGGACAGGACGACCCGCGGTTCTGTGACAACTGGCCGCGCTTTCCGGACCGAGACGGGTGGTGGCCTCGGTCGCTGTCGCGTTCGCGACCACGACCACCAGAGGAATTGGGCTGCTCGCCCGCCCATTAGAGACGTACCTACTAAACTCGCGACGACGGGTGGCAGTGATCGCCCCTGAACGGAGCGCTAGGAGTAGCAGGTGGTCACCCGAGCGAGACGGAACGAGACCGACCCTGATCTCGGAGTCCTTGCCGGGCGTCTGCTCTTCGCGGTGCAGAACGAGCTCTTCACCTCTCTCGCCAAGGAAGGCTTCGACGACCTGCACCCGCGCCACGGCGCCGTTCTCGCTTACCTCGACGAAGGCGGAGTCCGCGCCACGGAGTTGGCCCGGCTCTCAGGCCAGCACAAGCAGGTCGTCGGCACCATGATCGACGAGCTCGAGGCTCTCGGCTACGTCGAGCGCAAGCCCGATCCCGCGGACCGCAGAGCCAAGCTGGTCTGCCCCACAGAGCGCGGACTGGCGCAGGCACGTGCGGCCGACAAGATCATGTCGGCGATTCAGGAACGGCATGCGCGTCGTATCGGCCGCGACACCTTCACGATGTTCAAGGCGGCACTGATCGACGTCACCGATCATCAGCGCCGGCAACAGGCCCACTAGCGATCCGTCGCCTGCGGCGGCCACTGCCTCTCTGAACGTTTCACCCCGTTTGTTCGGCCCGATCCGACCGCGGAACCTCTCATTCAGGCGCTGATCCGTGCGTCGCGGTGGTCAGCCGTGACCCGCAGGGCGACGAGAACACCGACGGGAGCACACATCGCCAGGACGGCCCAGGGCACCGGGAGCCCCACCGTGGTTGCGGCCGCGATACCGATGAGGACGGCGCAGGCGGCGAGAACGTAAGCGGTCTTGCGGGCGAGCGCGGGATCGAGCGGCGAGTGCAGCGTCCAGGTGAGCAACAGGAACACGCATACGGGCACCGCGACCGCGAACCCCACCAGCCCGGCAGAACCGGCGATGGGATGGACGAGCATCTCAGCCACCACCTCCAACCCGGCACCGAGCGCCGCGAGCGCGGCGAAGATGCCGTAATGGCCGTAGCTCCACCAGAACGCGCGCTCCCGATGCTGAGCGAGCCCTATGCCGGCTGACGTGCGGAAGTACAGCCACCAGCAGCCGAACAGCAAGATGAGGCCACCACCCCCCACGAGCACGGTGGCGAGGTCGACACCCGCTTCCACGGCAGGAGCGAGCGCGCGGGAGGACGCAAGCACGCTCTCGCCGAGGACGATGAGCGTGAACAGGCCGTGGCGCTCGGCGATGTGGTCCGGATGCCAGGTGATGCCGTTACGCCGTTCCGCCCAGACGGGCACGGCCAGCTCCGCGGCGACCAGCACGAAGAACCCGACGATGCCGGCCGCCTCCGGTAGCGCCAGCCGGGCGATCCATCCGACCTGCACCACGGCGATGCCCGCGGCGTAGCGGTGTGCCGTCGCCCGGTGGGCAGGGTCGTCGTGTGCTGCGCGCAGCCACTGCACCACCATCGCCACGCGCATGATCACGTAGCCGATCGTCACAGCGGTCCAGTCCTGCTCGTTCAGCGCTGCGGGGACACCCGCGGCGAGCACGAGCACTCCGCCCATCTGTAGCAGCGTCACCAGGCGGTACGGCGTGTCGTCGGAGTCGTAGGCGGAGGCGAACCAGGTGAAGTTCATCCAGGCCCACCAGATCGCGAAGAACACCATCAGGTAGCCGAGCAGCCCCTGCGCCGCGTGATCCTCCGCGATCGTGTGTGCGAGCTGCGCCGCGGCCGCAGCGACCGCCACGACGAACGTGAGGTCGAACAACAGCTCCAGCGGCGTCGCCGCCCGGTGGCGCTCACCGGTGTCCCTGGCAACCATCGGCACCCGCCACGGACGACCACCACTGCGTGGCGACACCGCCGCCGAACCGTCGCTCATCGTGCACACCGTCCTCTCCACCAGCGGGGCACATCCAGCAGCAACCTGTTCCTGGCGATGGCCGGGACGGGGCTACCCGAGCACAAACCTGCTTGCGCATCCAAGCGGAATGGGCCGCCACCGGCTCGGCAGCTGGAAGCGCCTCCCTCCCCTGACCTCGAAATCGACCGAACTCGGCACCCTCACGGCGTTTGTGCCGCGCCGGTCACTTCGTCGTACTCGGCCCGGTCACTCTAGTCAGCACCAGTGATCGTCATGGAAACGGACCAAGTCGCCCAGTCGACGAGAAACACCTTGCCCGACCCGTTCCGCCGCTGCCCGTATCGTGCCGATGGTGCGTCGCGCGCGTCGTGTGCCGGCGGGCACGGTCAGGTGGGTGGGCCGTTGAGCGTCACGAGCCGACTCGGGGGGTACGGATGAGCGAGAGCGATCCTCATATCCACGTGCAGTCGAACCTCAGCGCCGACGCCGCGGTCCGCAACAAGATCGCATCGATGTTCGGCCTCGCGAGCGACCTCCCGAGCGTCGTCACGACAGGATGCGAGCTGCGGGTGCCCCGTGCGATGACGTCTCCACTCCCGGCGCGGGTCACGTGCCTGGCGTGCCGCGAACACGCTCACCGACAGCACCTGCGCTCCGCCGAGCAGCTCGAACACCTGAGCCGCATGCCGGGAATGAACGCCAGCAGCGCACAGGCACAACAGGCTGCGGGCTGGCATCGCGACCTCGCCGCGAAGTTCTCCGCCACCGGTACCTGACGGGACCGAGGTGAGCGCAGCCACGTCGCAGCGCACGTGGTGACCTCGCAGCGTCCCGGCCTGCTGCGAGGACACGCGACGGGCTGCGACGTCGCTGCGCCTGTCCCACGTGGTCACCGCCACTTATTACCCTCGCAACAAAATCCGGGGTCGTCCGACCTGGCGCTCCGCCCGTACTTAGACTCGCGCGCGGTGTCGGCGAATCGCCCGGCACAGGGGGCAGGAGAAGGAATCTGGTGACCGGTTTCGGGGGCCGGCCCGTGCGTTCTGTGTGGGTCGGATATGTGGTCATCGCAGTCGTCGTCGCCCTGTGGGCAGCCCTGGTCGCCTGTGGCGACCGCGGTGACCACACGGGGCCGGCTGCGACCGACTTCGTGGCGATTGCGGACGTCTCGGTCGCGGCACCGGCGGCGGCACCGGAGAGCGGCGGCTCGACCGGCACATTCCGTGAGGACTGCGGTCGCAACCAACGGGGCATCCACAACTCCGACAACGTCATCATCTCGCCCGGGGTGACCGGTGGCGCCCACCACGCGCACGACTACGTCGGCAACGTCTCGACGAACGCCTTCTCCACCGACGCGAGCCTTGCCGCGGCCGACACCACCTGTGCGGACGGCGACCGCTCCACCTTCTTCTGGCCGGTGTTGCTGGCACCGGGGGGATCGGCCGGCCAGAACAGCTCGGGCCACGGTGGCAACCTCTGGATCCAGGTTCCGCAGTCGGTGCTGATCGAGTTCCGCGGGAGCCCGGTGAGCAACGTCGTGGCGATGCCACGCTTCCTCGACGCGTTCACGGGCAACCCGCACGCCGTCACGGAAGGCGGTGCAGGCGCCGAGCACGTGCAATGGAGCTGTTCCGGCGATCGCACGCGCGTCACCCGGCAGTACCCGCTCTGCGACGAAGGCCAGCAGGTGATCCGCATCTTCGACTTCCCGAGCTGCTGGAACGGCAAGACACTCGACAGTCCGAACCACAAGTCCCACCTCGTCTACCCCGACGCGGGCGGCGCCTGCCCGGGCGCGACGTTCCCCGTGCCGCAGCTGCACATCGAGCTCGCCTACGCGGTGCCGACGGGCGCCCAGTACGCCGTCGACTCGTTCCCGGAGGAGTTGCGCAACCCGATCACCGACCACGCCGGGTTCATCAACGTCATGCCGGATGAGCTCATGACAACGGTGGCGGAATGCATCAACTCCGGGCGCCAGTGCAGTTCGTGAGTGCGCACCCGGAGTTGATCAGAAGCTTGCTGCCATCCCGGACCTGTCAGTAGCCGGAGCTACCACCGGAGTCCTGCCCGTTCCCCGACTGGTCGTTTCCGGAGGCCGGCGCAGGCTGGGGTCCCCCGTCGGACTGCTGCGAGGACTGCTGCACGGCGCCGGTCTTGCCGCCCTTCGGGTTGATCGCGAACCACGTGTCGCCGACGCCCTGGCCCTTGATGTCGCCGGGCTGCTGGTCCTTCGAGAAGTAGTACACCGGCCATCCGGCGATCGTCACCTGGCAGGTGCCGTCGGGGCGCTCCACGTAGCCGACCGTGGACGCGTCGACTCCGACGTTGTAGATCTGCCCGGGGGACTTGACCAGCAGCGGCGGCCAGGTCTTCGCGCAGTCGCCCTGGCAGTTGGACTTCGACGGCTTCGCCGTGTCCTTGTCGAAGCGGTACAGCGTCATGCCGTCGTTGTCGCTGACGTACGTGCCGATCTGGGCGTTGACCACCGCCTGCAGCTGGATCTTGTTCGAGGCGTGGTCGGGGGACAGCGTGATCTGGGTCGTGGAGGCCCCACCGTAGATGTCGACCTTGCCCTGGGTGCGCACCACCTGGGGCGCCTCGGTCGCGATGACCTGACCGAACTGCGACCCGTCGGCAGGCGCCTGCTGCTCGGCCGACGGGGCCGGCGCGACCGCTGCGGGCGGGGCGGCGGCCTGAATGGGGGGCGGCGCCGGGTTGCCGCAGGCGGCGAGGGCGGCGAGGCCGGCAGCAACGATGACGGCCTGGCGGGCGAGGGAGCGGAGCGCCATGAGGATCTTCTCTCCGGGGAGGTTTGCGGGCCGGTCGCTCCGACCCGTTCGCGCTAGCACACGGAACCGAAGCCCAGGTGGTTCGACTAGTGATCCATCCCACGCCACGCGGCAGGTAGAACCCGGACTCTCCCTCACGCCCCAGGGCCCGGCTCCGTGGCGAACCCGCTACCGGCAGCGATGCCGACTGCGCCGGAACCGCGACAAGCAGGTCGAACCGGACCGCCGATCACGCGACCAGCGGTCCGTCCTCCTGCTCCGGGCTGCGGCAGCCAGAACGAGCACGCCCTTTGGTCAGGAAAACGTGGGTCAGATCATCCAGTCCTGAACCCGCGCTCCGAACGAGCCGTGTGGTGTGCGGAAGTCGATCTGAAGCTCGTCGGCACAAGCGAGGTGGTCATGTCCTGCCAGTTCTCCCGACGGCGTTGCCGCCGTACGGCACATCGCCGCTCCGGCGGTGGTCGGGGGCGTTCTGCTCCGCCAGGCAGTACGACGAGAAAGCCGCCAATAATTTCGCGAAGATCCAGTGAACCTCACCGACCCCAGCGACGTGTCCTGGGTGGCCGGCGCTCCCGGCTCGGGTTGTCGAAGGTGAGGGTTTCGGTAGATGACGGTGTTCACGCCGCAGTCGGCATTCGAGGCCGACCCGCCGCCCACGAGGGCGGCTGCAGCGGTGTGTATCGCCCGCCCGGGCCCGAACCTCGTCGAACAGCCAGAGCGCCTGTGCCTACGGGGATACGTCGTGGTTACCGCCGACGTGGCCGGCGGAGCTCCCACTTCGTGGGGCGCGGGGAAAGGGAAACGTGCGTGGTCGGGATGAGAACGGCGCGTCGGCCAGGGGGCGCCGACGAAGCCCTCGTGCGCTCCCTCTTCGAGGAGCACGGAAAAGCGATGCTTGCCTACGCGACGAGGCTGACCAGTGACCGCGCCGCCGCTGAGGACGTCGTCCAGGAGGCACTCGTGAGAGCGTGGCGACATCCGGACTCCCTCGTGAACGGGAAAGGTTCGGTACGCGGCTGGCTGCTCACCGTGGTCCGCAACATCGTCACCGACCGGATCCGAGCCCGAAACGCGCGACCCGCCGAAGTGCCGGAGTCGCCGACCAACGTCCCGGTCGAGCGAGATCATGCGGACCGTGTGGTCGACACCATGGTCGTGCTCGATGTGCTGGGCCGGCTGTCCGCCGAGCATCGCGAGGTGCTCGAGCAGGTCTATCTGCAGGGGCGGTCGGTCGACGAAACTGCCAAGGAGCTAGGTATCCCGCCCGGCACCGTGAAGTCCCGGTCGCACTACGCGCTGCGGGCATTGCGCCAGATGTTTCCCGAACGGCGAGTAGGGATGGAAGGAGCTGCCTGATGAACGCGGCACGTGACCATGCAGACATCGATTCCTACGTCGCGGACGAACTGGGCCCGGAGGAGAAGAAGGTCGTCGAGGACCACCTCGGCACCTGTTCCGAATGCAGGGAGGAGGTCGACGTGCTTCGCGAGCTCCAGCAACTGCTGGCAGACGTACCCCCCGAGGTGCTGTTGGACGGCCCACCTGAGGACGCGGACCTACTTCTGCAACGGACACTGCGGCAGGTGAGAGCAGAGTCCTCTCAAGTCGAGGGCCGGCGCCGATACCTGGCCGCCGCGGCGGCCGCGGCAGTGGCGGCCGTAGCGCTCGTCGGGGGTGTTCTCGTCGGCCGGGTGACTCTGAGTGAGAACGGGCAGAGCATCGCCGCAGGTCCGGCTCCTGGCTCCACGACGGCCGCGCCTGCCACCCCCGGCACCCGCTACGCGAGCGCTACCGATCCGTCCACAGGTGCCCGGGTGACCGCTGCCATCGTGCCTGCGGCCGGCTGGGTTCGCGTCAGCGCGGCGGTCACGGGCATTCCCGCGGGGCAACGCTGCCAGCTCGTGGTGGTGGCCAAGGACGGCACCCGCGAGACGGCGGGCGGCTGGCTGGTCTCGGAGCAGGGCTCCACCGGCGGAACCACGCTCGACGGGTCGGCGTTGATCGCCCCCGAGGACGTGGCCGGTGTGGTCGTGCAGAACACGGGAGGGAAGCAGTTCGTGGAGGCTAAGGTCTGACGCGTGGCAGATCAGCTCGTCCCCGATGACTTCGTCGTCCCGACGGGCCTGATCACCGAGCGGTTCCGGCTGGAGCCGCTCGGGCCGGAGCACAACGCGTCCGACCACGCCGCCTGGACCAGCAGCATCGACCACATCCGGGTGACTCCGGGGTTTCCTTATGGGGACTGGCCTCCGCTCTCCGGCATGACACTGGAGGCGAACCTCGCCGACCTGGAAGGCCACGCGCGCGACTTCACTCAACGCACCGGGTTCACCTACACCGTCCTCGAACCCGAGGACGGTGAGGTGATCGGGTGCGTCTACATCTACCCCTCCCGGACGCCCGGCTTCGACACGGAAGTGCGCTGCTGGGTCCGTGCGGACCGGGCCGAGCTGGACGGGCCGCTGGCGCAAGCGGTCGAAGGGTGGCTGAGCAGCGCGTGGCGTCTCGGGAGTCTCGACTTCCGCGGGCGCTGAGGGTCGCTTCCTCGCTCAGAACCGTACGAATCACGCGAAACACACTTGTGCGCGCCCCGGCCCCGCGTAACCGAGCAAGCAATCCGACGATCAGTGGCCGAAATCGGCAATACCCACTCCCGGTTTGTCAACCGCCGCTCAGGGCTCTCTCGGCGGCCGCTGCCGACGTTTCTTGATCGGGTTTTGTTCGACCTTTTCCGGGTATGCCCGCCTGCCGGTTGCGGGCCCGATGTGCCGGTTCTAACCTTGCCCAACCTGCGCCTAAGTCCGAATCAATTGTCCTCAGCCGCAGAACGGGTGGTTCCCGTTCGTCGGAAGAGCAGGAGATCGACATGGCCACACCGGACGAGAGCGGCACCTCGCGAACCGATGTCGGTTCCCCGCCCACAACTCCCGGCATCCCGCAGCAGCGACCTCCGAGCGAGACCAGGACGCCCGCTGGGACTGCGCCGGAGCAGAGAACTCCCGCGGGTGGCGCCGGCTACGCACCCGACAGCGGTGCAGCACAGGGCCCACCTGCCGGCCGCCACGCCGCGGTCGACAGTGCGTCCGAAGTGCCGGCGGGGCGCGACCGCGTGCGCTGGGGCCCGGTATGGGCCGGCGTCATCGTCGCCCTGGCGGTGTTCGTCGTGCTCCAGCTCTTCTTCTTCGCCGTGGGCGTGCTCGGGCCGGGCTACGGCGGCAACACCACGGGCGGGATCGTCAGCGGCATACTGGCGTTGATCTCGTTCTTCATCGGAGGCCTGCTCGCCAGCGCCTCCACCGCCTGGCGAGGCGCAGGCGACGGCCTGCTGCACGGCGTGCTCGTCTGGGCGTTGAGCATGCTCGGGATCCTCATCCTCGCCTTCATCGGCGGCAGCTCGGTGCTCGGGCCGCTGGCCGCCCTCCTGGGCGCCCAGCAGCAGGGCATCGTCATCGACCCCGTGCTGGTGCTCAGGTCCGCACGGTCGGCAGCGGGCTGGGCAGCGCTCGGCCTCGGGCTGTCGGTCGCCGCAGCAGCGATCGGCGGAGTGGTCGGCTCGAAGCTCTGGCCGCGCCGGCCGAAGTCGGTGGAGGGCGAGCTCAGTCAGCGTGGATGACAGTCCCGACGTTCTTGCCGGCGAGCGCGAGCGTCAGGTTCCCGGGAACGAGCCCGTTGACGACCTGGATCTCCCGCACGTGCTTGGCGCGCGTCATCAGCTCCAGCACGAGCGGATCGACGGGCAGTTCCGCTCGGTCTCGGCCGAGTAGCTCGCCGACCGCGATCCTCGTGCCGGACCCGTTGGTCCTCCCGCCTGCCGGCCCGTCCGCATCCTTGACGTAGACGAGCTGCGCGGCTCCATAGGCGTCGGCCAGCAGGAACGCACCCGCGTCGCTGCGGTGCGGCGGGATCTTGCCCACGGGAGGCGGGAACTCGTGCACCCCGTAGGGCGGGTAGCCGTTGGCCACCACGGCCCGGCTCGCCGACAGGTGCGTGGCCAGTTGGTTGGCGACCGTGCCGTGCGGCAGGTAGGAGACACCGTCGGCCGCCAGGAGGGCGGCCAGCAGGTGCGCGTTCTGCTCGGCCTCGGTGGCTGCCAGGCCACCGAGCACGCCGGTGGGCATGCCGAGGTCCAGACCCACGCCGAGGATGTGCCGCGCCCGGACCCCGGCGCCCGTCAGGATCAGCATCCGGTGCTCGGCGAGTGCGGCGCGCAGCTCCCCCACGAGCGGGATCACGGCATCGCGCCCCCTGTCCATGATCGTGGTGCCGCCGATGGCCACCACCCGCAACCAGGGCAGCACCCGGATCACCGGCCCGTCGACCGGCCGCACCAGCTCGCGGTCCAGCAGTGTCTGGCGCATCAACAGCGAGGGGACGTCCTTGGCCGCGACCGGCTCGGCCGACGTGGCGCCTGGCTTGGTCATGGGGTGCTCCGTGGGTGTCATGCGGCGGTGATGATCGAACCGACGTGCTCGCCGTCGAGCGCGCGGCGGACCAGTTCGGGCCGCAGGCCGTTGACGATCTGGACCTCGCGCACGTGCCGGGCGTGTCGCATCAGCTCCAGCACCGGACGCTCGATGACCAGGTCGGGGAGGTCCATCTCGATCAGCTCGTCGACCGTGGCCCTCGGGATGAACGTGGCGGATCCGTCGTTCTTGGGGTTGGCGCTGTAGAGCCCGTCCTCGTCCTTGACGAAGATCATCTGCTTGCAGCCGTAGGTCTCCGCCACCAGATAACACCCGGCGTCGGTCCGGTAGGGCGGGATCACGCCCTCACCCGGGACCCGCTGCCACAGGTCGTAGGGCGGCATGCCCGAGAAGATCACCGCTCCTGACTCCGCCATCTGCAGGGCGAGCACGCCGAACGCCGACGGTCCGACCGTCGGCACGCCGTGTTTCGCCATCAGGTAGCCGAGCATGTGCGCGTTCTGGCCGGCGACCGCGGCTCCGACCTCGCTCAGCACGCCGGTCGGCATGCCCAGCTCGGCGGCCAGCGCGTAGACGTGCCGGGCCCGCGTGCCACCGCCGGTGCCGATCAACATCTTGTGGGTCCGCTTGGCGGCCACGAGTTGGTCGACGACGGGGAACACCGCGGCGCGTCCCCGATCGATGAGGCTCTGGCCACCGATCTTGAGCACGCTGACGTCGGGCAGGATCGCGTGATCCTCGACGGCCTCGGTCGCACGATGTAGCTCCGGGTCGCTCAACGAGCGCGACATCAGTAGCTCCGCCAGGGACGCGGCTCCAGTCATGAACCCTCCTCGACCGCCCGTTTCCGCAGGTCAGTGGGCACTGTAACCACGACTCCGCAGGATTGACGACACCCGCTTCGGGTGGCCGGACCGAATATGCGGACCGTCACCCGGTGTGCCGGACGCAGCAGCGCGGGCATCGAGCAACGCGTTCCTCGGCGGCGACTTCCCGCCGCATTCGGGTGGATCCGGGGCAGCCGCCGGGGCGTCGTACGGTACGGCGGACAGAAGGGACGATCATGGCCGAGCCGTACCCACCGATCGAACCGTACGAGCACGGGATGCTCGACGTCGGTGACGACAACCTCGTGTACTGGGAGACCTGCGGCAACCCGGACGGCAAGCCGGCACTGTGGGTGCACGGTGGCCCCGGCGGCGGCTCCACCGCCAACGCGCGCCGGAAGTTCGACCCCGCCCGGTACCGCGCCGTGCTGTTCGACCAGCGCGGGTGCGGGCGCAGCCTCCCGCACGCGAGCGACCCGGCCACCGACATGTCGGTCAACACCACGGACCATCTGATCGCCGACATGGAACGGCTGCGCGAGCACCTCGGCATCGACCGCTGGCTGCTCTGCGGGGGTTCGTGGGGAAGCACGCTGGTCCTCGCGTACGCCGAGCGGTACCCGCACCGGGTGTCGGAGATCGTGCTCGTCAGCGTCACCACCACGCGGCGTTCGGAGATCGACTGGCTCTACCGCGGGGTCGGGCGCTTCTTCCCCGAGGAGTGGGAGCGGTTCCGGGACGGTGTGCCGGAGGCCGACCGCGACGACGACCTGGTCGGGACCTACGCACGCCTGCTGGAGCACCCTGACCCGCTCGTCCGGGAGCAGGCCGCCCTCGACTGGAGCGCATGGGAGGACGCGGTCCTCTCCCTGGAACCGAACGGCAAACCCGCCCCGTTCAGCGACCGCCCGTCGGCCGACATGCTCGCCCTCGTCCGCATCTGTGCGCACTACTTCGCCAACGGCGCATGGCTGGAGGAGGGTGCCATCCTCCGTGACGCCGGGCGGCTCGCCGGCATCCCCGCAGTCCTGATCCACGGGCGCCTCGATCTCAGTGGGCCGCTCGACACCGCATGGGAACTCGCCAAGGCATGGCCGGACGCGCAGTTGCACGCGATCAGCGATTCAGGCCACAAGGGCAGCGACACCATGAGCGACCGCCTGCTCGGCGCTCTCGACGACTTCGCCCGATAGACGAGGCGGCGGCGTGCTCGAACTGCTGAAGGTGCTCATCGAGACCGTGACCAAGGCACTTCCCGCGGCGGGTTCCGCGGCGCGGCAACGGCGGCTGAACGAGATGGGCGCCGAGCTGTTCATGCTGTACGCCCAGCTCAACGAGGCGATGCTCTGCGCAGAGGACATCGTCCAGAACCTCCGGGCATACGTCAGCAGAATGACGCAGCACCTGGAACACGGGAACGATCCGTACGCCCTCACGGCCGGCACCTGGATCCGCGATGTCGTGCAGCAACAACGTTTCACCCTCGGCCGGATCGGCTCGACGATGAACCGGCTGAGCACGCAGCTGAACATCCTCGCCCCCGGATCGATCGCGCGGCTCGCGCCGCTGCTGCGCGGCAAGGCCAACGCGCTCGACAGCCTGTTGACCGTCATGTCGCGGGGCGGGTTCCCGATGACCGAACCGTCGGCGGAGCAGCTCGCCCGGCTGCAGGAGCTCGGCCACGACGACGCGGCGTTCGACGAGCTCGACGCCGTGCGGTCGGTGCTCGAGCGAGGGGCGGTGTCGACGCTGCAGCGCTGGGACGAGCCCGTCTACCGCGAGGTCGTCCGGTACCTGGCGCACGAGCGCCCCGAGGAGCGCGTGCGCGAGATCCGCGCGCTCCTCGAAGAGATCAGGCAGGTGCTCGACAGCACCTTCTCGCTGCAGGACGTACTGCTCAAGGTGGGAGACCGCCGGTTCCGGACAGACTACGACGGTGACCACTTCTCGGGATGAAGGTGACTCCCACTAGTCTGCGGCGCGAAGACCGCCGATCCGCACCTAGAGGTGAAAATGCTCGATCTGAGCGTCTCCGCGATTCCGGACGGCACGACGAAGCGCGGTGAGCTGGCCGCCTGCCCCTCGTGTTCCGCCCCGGCACCTCCCGCGTTCATCCGGTTGACGGAGCTGCCGGTGCACGGCACCGCGGTGTTCGCCAGTGCCGACGAGGCCCGCGCCGTCACCACGGGAGACCAGGAGCTCGCCCTCTGCGGCACCTGCGGCGTCGTGTTCAACCGGGCCTTCGACATGTCCAAGCTGGACTACACCGGTGAGCACGAGGAGTCCCAGCACCTGTCTCCCCGCTTCGCCGCGTACGCCGCCGAGCTGAGCGAGCAGTGGGTGAAGCGCCACGAGCTGCTCGACCAGCACGTCGTCGAGATCGGCTGCGGCGCAGGCGACTTCGCCGCCGAGCTGCTCCGTGCCGGGGTCGGGAGCGTCACCGGGATCGACCCGCACTTCGGCCCCGAGCGCGTTCCCGCCGACCTCGCGCAGCGGCTGCGCGCGGTGCCCGCGTTCTACTCCCCCGAGATGGTGGAGCCCGGCACCGCCGCGGTCGTCTGCCGGCACACGCTCGAGCACATCCCCGAGCTCGCCGTGTTCGGGGCGGACATCCTTCGCGGGATGCGCACCGCCGGCGTTCCCGTGCTGCTCGCCGAGGTGCCCGACCTCGGCCGCATCCTCACCGACGGCGCGTTCTGGGACCTGCAGTACGAGCACTGCTCCTACTTCACCCCCGCCACCCTGGGCGGCTACCTGGGCCGGCTGGGGTTCGACGTGCTCGACGTGCGCACCACCTACACCGACCAGTACGTGGTGGCCGAAGCCGCGCCCGCGACCGGCGACACCGCAGGCGAACCCGGCCCGGCCGCCGAGCTGGACCGGCTGCACCAGCTCTGCGAAGGGTTCGCCACGCACACCATCGGGCGGATCACCCACTGGGGTTCGTGGCTCGACGACCGCCGCGCCGCAGGCGACACCGTCGTCGTCTGGGGTGGTGGGGCCAAGGGCCTCACCTTCCTCAACATGCTGCGCGAGCACGCCGACGCGGTGTCCGCGGTGGTCGACATCAACCCGGGCCTGCAGAACCACTACATCGGCGGGCTGGGGCTCCCCATCGTCGCGCCCCGCGATCTCGTGTCGGCACCGCCGCGAACGGTGCTGCTGATGAACCCCGTCTACGTCGACGAGGTGCGCGCCCTGCTCGACGAGCTCGGCCTGCAGACCACCGAGCTCATCACGGTCTGACGCTCCCGGCTCCTCGGCACCTGCCGTGCGGCGGATCGTGGCGGCCAACGCCACCCCCGCCGCACCGAGTCGCCGAGCGAGCCGGCCTTCCCGCACCTGCTCGGCATTGCCGTATCGCGATTCGCGATTCGATCCAGCGCGTTGCTTCGTCGCGGCGGATGGTGGCGCGATCGCACGCTGGAGGCATGTCTCCTGGTCGCCGCTACGGCTTCGGCTTCTGGTCCGTCGCTGCTGTGTTCCTGACGGTCATCGCGTTCTCGACGGCCCCGGGCCCGCTCTACACGCTCTACCGTGAGCGGGACGCCTTCTCGGCGTTGGTCGTGACGATCGTCTACGCCGCCTACGCCGTGGGCGCTGTGGTCAGTCTCGTCCTCGCCGGGCACCTGTCCGACTCGCACGGCCGACGGCGTGTGATCGTGCCGGCGCTGCTCATCGAGATCGCGGCAGCCGTCGTCTTCCTCTTCTGGCCCGCACTGCCCGGGCTGATCGTCGCGCGGTCCCTGACCGGACTCGGGGTCGGCGCCTTCACCTCCACGGCGACGGCGTGGCTGGGCGAGCTCCATGCCGCTCACCGTCCCCGGGCGACGAACCGCCGGGCCCAGGTGGTCGGTACCGCGTCGAACATGTGGGGCTTCGGCGTCGGGACGATGCTGTCCGGTGCGCTGGCCCAATGGGCAGGCCATCCGTTGACCGTCCCGTACCTCGTGTTCGTCATCGCGCTGGTGGTCGGGCTTCTGCTCGTGCTCGCTGCGCCGGAGACCCGGGCTCCGATGAGGCCGCGAACCCGGTACCGACCCCAGCGCGTGTCGGTACCGCACCACGTCCGCGGCCGCTATCTGGCGGCTGCGACCGGCATGTTCGTCGTCTTCGCCGCGTTCGGTTTGTTCACCTCCGTCGCGCCGAGCTACCTGTCCGGCCCGCTCCACCACCCGTCGGTCGCCCTCGCCGGCACCGTGACGTTCGTGGTCTTCACCTCCGCGGTCGCAGCACAGCTCGCCACCTCGATGATCAGCGTGCCCCGCCTCCTGACCACGGGGATCCCGATCCTCCTGGTCGGGCTGGCGCTGCTGGTGGCCGCGGTGTGGCTGCCCACGCCGAGTCTCGCCGGCTTCCTCACCGGTGGGGTCGTCACCGGACTGGGTGGGGGCATCCTGTTCCGGGGCACCCTCAGCACGGTCGTGACGCTGGCTCCGGAGAACGCCCGCGCCGAGGCGCTCGCCGGCCTGTTCGTGGCCGGCTATCTCGGCCTGACGATCCCGGTGATCGGCTTGGGTCTGCTGATCCGCTACAGCACCCCGCAGGTCGGTCTGCTGGTGTTCGCGACGGCCCTCGCGCTCGCGGTCATCGCCACGGCGCCGGCGCTGCTGTGCCGCACCGGCGTCGCCGACGAGAGGACGCCCGCCCCGCTTTTCTCCGAAGTCTCAGCATTCTCGCTGGCCACAGCCGTTCGAGACGGCCACGAGCGGTGATTTCAGGTATGCGAGGCTTCGTCACGGCCGTGTATGCAGATCGCTAGACTCCCGCGAAGCGATCATCGCGATTGACATGTGGTCGTCGACGAGGCCGCCGTTGGAGGAGAACCGTGATGGCTGGCCGGGCAAACAGAACCGGCAACGCAAGCACGTACGGCGTGCCGGACATCGATCGGACCAAGGCTTCGATCGCGCGTGTGTACGACTACATCCTCGGCGGCAAGGACCACTTCGAGATCGACCGGCGGGCCACCGATGCGATGTACGCGGTGGATCCGAACGCCGGCCAGCTCGCGAAGGACAACCGCAACTTCCTGCGCCGGGCTGTGCCCTATCTCGTGCGCGACGTCGGCATCCGGCAGATCATCGACATCGGCTCGGGCCTGCCCACCGTCGGCAACGTCCACGAGATCGCACATCGCATCGACCGCAACATCCGCGTGGTCTACGTCGACAACGACCCTGTCGTGATCGTCCACGGACGAGCCTTGCTCAGCCGGGAGAACACCAGCACCGTGATCGCCGCCGACGCCCGCGTCGCAGAGTCGATCTTCGACGATCCGGACGTCGCCGAACTGATCAACTTCGACGAGCCGCTCGCGGTGATCGCAGCGAGCGTCTTGCACCACCTGACCGACGACGACGTCTATCCGGCAGTGGAGGCGATCCGGGAGCGGCTCTCCCCCGGCTCGCACATGTTGATCAGCCACTTCCTCGACGACGACGAGGAACGCGCGAAGGCACTCGAAAAGGCCTTCCTCGAAGGCGGCCTGGGCACAGGCCGCTTCCGCACGTGGGAAGACCTGTACCGCATGTTCGAGGGGCTCGAGATGCTCGAGCCCGGCCTGGTGTACTGCAACGACTGGCACGCCGACAGGCTCACGCCCACCGACAGCGCCGTGCACACCCTGCTCGCCGCAGGTCTGGCCCGGAAGCCGGGCTGAGCCGGCTCAGTCGTCGAGGAGCTTCTTCCGCAGGATCGCCTTCGTCTCGGCCGGAGTCTCGGCCTGCACGCTCACCCGCTCCATGACGGCGAGGTAGTCCTCGACCTCCGGGCGCTTGTCGAGGTAGATCGCACTGTTGAGCTGCTCGAGGTAGACGACGTCGGGCAGGTCGGCCTCGGCGAACCGGAGAATCGTGAAGGGACCGCCTGCCGCGGCGTGGATGCCGAACTCGAACGGGAGAATCTGCACGGTGACGTTCGGCAGCGACGTCATCTCGAGCAGATGCTCGATCTGGTCGTGCATGACCCGCCGGCTGCCGAAGGGCCGGCTCAGAGCGGCCTCGTCGATCACGGCCCAGAGCTGGGGTGCCCCCGGCTCGGTGAGCATCTTCTGGCGGTTCATCCGCAGCCGCACCCGCCGGTCGATGTCGTCGGCGGACTCGTCCTGGTGACCGACCAGGATGACGCTGCGCGCGTACTCCTCACTCTGCAGCAGGCCGGGCACGAACTGCACCTGGTAGGTGCGGATGACGCTGGCCGCCTGCTCGAGCCCGAGGTACGTCTCGAACCAGCTCGGCAGGAGGTTGCTGTCCTGGTGCCACCAGCCCCGCGAGTTGGCCCGCCGGGCCAGGCTCAGGTACTCCTCGCGCTCCCCGGCCTCGGTGACGCCGTAGAGCGAGAGGAGGTCGACGATGTCGCGTTCCTTGAAGCCGACCCTGCCCAGCTCCAGGCGGCTGATCTTGGCGTGGGAGGCCCGGATGGCGTCGCCTGCAGCTTCGCGCGTGATGCCGTTGGCCTCGCGCAACCGCCGCAGGTGCGTGCCGAGGACGATGCGCAGGACGGTAGGCCCACCCTGCTGGATGGGATCGGGCGGACCCAGTGGAGATCGGCCTGTCGGCTCTGCTGGCACAGCTCACCTTTCACGACGAAACTGCATGATCCGGCCTTCCGTGATCGACGAGCATAGACCGTCCTTGTCGACCGTGACCGATCTCCTGTGGATCAAGCTATGAGGTCGTCGAACTCGCCGTCCTTGGCTCCTCGGATGAAGGCAGCGATCTCCGCCCGCGTGTAGAGGAGCGCAGGGCCTCGCGGGTCGCGCGAGTTGCGGACGGCGATGGTGCCGCAGTCGAGATGAGCGAGCTCGACGCAGTCGCCGTTGGGGTTGCTGGCCTGGCTCTTCCGCCAGGCGACGGAGCCGAGGAGATCAGCAGCGACGCTGCTCCCGTCGTGGTGGTGCATGTCCGACCCTCCGACTGGTTCGGGCCTCCCCCGCGTCTCCGCCGGGGAGCGTGCCTTGCAGATGCACTTGCAGATGCTGTTGCAGACAGCTTTGCAGATGCTGTTGCAGACACTCTTGCGAATGCAAGCGTGACGGTGCAAACTGATCTTGGACGACGTGCTCTCGGGCACATGCGGACGCAACTGTGTGCGGACGGGGGGCCGTGAACAGATCACACCAGTCGACGGCAGTCGGCGTGTTGTCGATGGCGACGACCGTCTCGGTCACCTGTGTCACCGACGGGCGCGCTCACGCCGTGCCGGACAGCGAACTCACTCAGGGCGTGGCCCACGACAGCGGCTACTACTCGGCGGTCTGCGGCCACATGGTCGCTGCTGCTCCGATGTGTGCCCCGGACGGCGAGCCATGCCGCTCATGCAGCGACCTGTGGGACAAGCGCAACGCACGTCGCCGTCCCCAGCGGTCACGCTTCTTCTTCCGCTGATCGCCGCGAACCCCGCCCGAGCACCCTTCGCGGGGCGATCGCGCCGGTCGCGCGGTGATCGCCGCTAGCCCTTGAGCGCGCCGCTGAGGCCCGCACTGCGCAGGAACGTCCGCTGGAACACCAGGAACAACACCATCGGGATCAGCGCCGAGATCGTCAGCGCCGCGAGCAGCACGTCCAGCTCGGTGGAGCGCGCCAGGGTCGGCAACCGCACGGAGAGCGGCTGGACGTCCGGGTCGGGCAGCACGAGCAGCGGCCAGAGGAAGTCCTTCCAGGCCGAGATGAACGCGAACACCGACACCACGCCGAGTATCGGGCGGGACATCGGTAGCAGCACCGACCAGAAGACCCGGTACGGGCCGGCCCCGTCGATCCTGGCCGCGTCGAAGATCTCCTGCGGCAGGTTGTCGAAGAACCGCTTCGTGAGCAGCACGTTGAAGGCGTTCGCGCCGGCCGGTAGCCACACCGCCCAGAACGTGTTGATCAGCGAGACACCGAGCAGCGGTGGTTCGAGCACGGTCAGGTAGAGCGGCACGAGCAGCACGACCGCGGGGACGAACAGAGTGCTGAGCACCAGCCAGTACAGCACCGGCCCGTACCGGGGTCGCAGGATCGAGAGCGCGTAGCCGGCGGTGGTCGCGACGACCAGCTGCACGAACCATGAGCCCGAGGCGATGATCAGGCTGTTGGCGACGTGCAGGTCGATGTGCACCCGCGACCACGCGGTGGCCAGGTTCGCCCAGTCCACCCCGCTGGGGAACAGCGCCATCGGGCTGCGGAGGGTGTCCTGTGTGGTGCTGATCGAGGCCTTGACCAGCCACAGGATCGGCCCGAGCCCGATCACCAGCAACAGCAGCAGAACCACCGTGTGGATGACCCCCAGCGCGAGCCGCACCGAGGGCGTCCGGCGCTCGGCGTCCGAGACGATCCCGCGCGGCGGCTGCTCGGCGGCCCGTCGCAGCGCCCTCCGGGCCGGCCGGCGGCCGGCGGCTTCGGCAGCAACGGGCCGCGGGCCGCTCGAAACCGCGGGCCGCGTGCTGGTCGGCGTGCTCATGAACTGCTCCAGGATCGGGTTAGCCAGAAGTAGAGGGCGGACAGCGCAGCCAGGAACACCGCGAGCATCAGGCTCAGTGCGGTGGCCGCCCCGTAGTCGCCGCCGAGGCTGGAGCCGAAGGCATAGTTGTAGATCAGCAGCAGCACGGTGAGGGTCGAGTTCGCCGGCCCGCCCCCGGTGAAGAGGAAGGGTTCGAGGAACACCTGCGAGGTGCCGATGATCTGCAGGATCAGGGTGACCAGCAGCACCCCGCGCAGTTGCGGCAGCGTGATGTGCCAGATCTTCCGCCAGATCGACGCGCCGTCGACGTCAGCGGCGTCGTACAGGTCAGCGGGCACTCCGATCAGCGCGGCCAGATAGATGATCACCGTGCCGCCGGCCGCCGCCCACGTGGCCTCCAGCACGAGGGACGGCATCGCGGTGGTGGCCGACTGCAGCCACTGGTACGGGCCCAGGCCCACCCAGCCGAGGATGGTGTTGAACACCCCGTCGGGGCGGGCGTCGTAGAAGAACTTCCACATGAGCACGGCCACCACGGGCGGCACCACCATCGGCAGATAGGCGATCGCGCTGAACAGCCCGCGGTACCGGCGCACCTCGCTCATCAGCACGGCCAGCACGAGCGGGAGCGGGTAGCCGAACACGAGCGCGATGAGCGCGAACATCCCGGTGTTCTGCACCGCGGTCCAGAACAGCGGATCGCCCAGCACCGACTCGAAGTTCTGCAGCCCCACGAACTCCGGCGCGGTGACCAGGTTGGTCTGCTGCACGCTCATGACCGCTGCCCGGACGATCGGCAGCCACGAGAACACGCCGAAGATCACCAGCAGCGGCAGCAGGAAGACCAGCGTGCTCAGGCCACCGCGCCGGACCCAGGTGCGCATGCTCAGCCTCGGTCGATGATCGCCTGGACATCGGAGTCGGCCGTGCGGAGCAGCGCGTCGATGTCGGCGCCCTGGTCGGTCAGCACGGCCTGTACGACGGAGTCCAGCACGGCGTACATCTCCTGGGTGCGCGCCGTGGGCTCACCGGCGAGGTCCTGGTCGAAGATCCCGTCGGAGAAGAAGCGCATCTGGTCGAGCGGCACGTTGACGTACTGCTTGATCCACTCGTTGTACTGGTCGAGCGTCGCTCGGTCGAAGACCGGCAGCTCCGGCAGGCCGACCGGCTGCTCGCTGTCGGCCAGTGTCTTCGCGTCGAGCACCGCGGCGTCCTGCTTCAAGTACTTGGCCATGTAGTAGAAGTCGATCCACTTCGCCCCGGCGGCCTGCTGCTCGGGCGTGGCCTTGACGTTCACCGCGGCCAGCGTGCCGCCGCCGAGCAGGCCCGCCGAGCTCCCTGGCGCGAGTGGCAGCACCGAGAGCCCGTAGTCGTCCGGGTTGATGTTGTTCTGCTGCACCAGCGACTCGTAGATGTCGGACCCGCCCATGATCATGCCGATCCGGCCCGCGGCGAACTCCTGGTTGATCGTGCCCCAGTCGTAGAGGAAGTTGCTCCCCATCGAGTTGTCCTGCCAGCGCATCTCACGCAGCCGGGTGAGCGCCTCACGCGCGGCCGGGTTGTCGATCGTGGCCTCCACCTTGTCGCCGTCGACCTCCTGCATCCGGCCGCCGAGGGCGTAGGTGAGCGAGGTCAGCATCCAGCCGCCGGTGTTCTCCTCGGTCATCTGTGCGTAGCCGGCCTGCCCCGTGCGTTCGGCGATCTGCCTGGCGTAGCTGCGCACCTCGTCCCAGGTGGTCGGGGGCTTGTCCGGGTCGAGCCCGGCCTGGGTGAAGAGGGTGCGGTTGTAGTGCAGGCCGACGCCGTAGGCCGCCGTCGGCACGCCGAAGATCCCGCCGTCGGCGCTCTGCCCGGACCGCAGCACGGTCTCGTTGAACTTGTCGGCGTATCCGAAGCCACGGACGTACTGGGTGAGGTCGGCGAGCTGGCCGCGCTCGATCAGCGCGCTGCCGTCGGTGAAGGGCACGGTGAAGACGGTGGGCAGGGTGCCCCCGGCGAGCTGCGCGGTGAACGTGGGGCCCGTCCACTCGTACTCCTGGCTGGTCACGTCGATGTCCGGGTTCGCGGCCTCGAACTGCCTCACCTGGTTCTCGAAGGCATCGAAGGCGGCTTGCTCGCTACCGGGCTTGAGGCTGACGACCGAGATCGCCGTCTTCCCACCGGCGCTCGGATCGTCGGTCGAGCCACTGCATGCGGCCAGGAGACCTGCGACGACCAGCGCCGCCGATGCCACGGTCGCGGTCTTCCGGATGGACCTCATCGTCACTCCCTCTCGTTGCGCAGCCAGGCGGCCGTGTCGGTGGGTAGCTCGCCGTTCGGCAGCGGTGCGCTCGACAGCAGCACCGCGGTGTGCCCGGGGAGCGCCACCGGCCCGGGCGAGAGGTTCACGACGCAGGTGAACGACGGGCCGCGCCGGAACGCGAGCACTCCGTCGGCGGAGGACAGCCACTCCATCGGGCCGTCCCCCAGTTCGGGTTCGTCGCGGCGGATCCGCAGTGCGGCCCGGTACAGCGCGAGCATCGAGCCGGGGTCGGCCTCCTGCGCGGCGACGGTCAGCGCCGCCCACTCCGCAGGCTGCGGCAGCCACGTGGCCTGGGTCCCGGGCGGGGAGAATCCGAACGGCGGCCGGTCGCCCGCCCATGGCAGCGGAACCCGGCAGCCCTCCCGGCCGGGGTCACGGCCGCCGGAGCGCAGGTACATCGGGTCCTGCCGCAGCTCGTCGTCGAGCTGCTCGAATTCGGGCAGGCCGAGCTCGTCGCCCTGATAGATGTAGAGCGACCCGGGGAGCGCCGCCGACAGAAGTGCGGCCGCCCTCGCGCGCCGCACGCCCAGCTCGGGGTCTGTCGGAGTGCCCGCCCGCTTGGCCGCGAACGAGAATCCCGACTCCGCACGGCCGTAGCGCGTGACCGGCCGCGTGACGTCGTGGTTGGACAGCACCCAGGTGGCGGGCGCGCCCACCGGCGCGTGGGCGGCCAGCGTGGCGTCGATCGACGCGCGCAGCTGTGCGGCGTCCCAGGGACGGGCCAGGAAGTCGAAGTTGAACGCCGTGTGCAGCTCGTCGGGTCGCAGGTAGCGCACGAACCGCTCGACGTCGGGCAGCCAGATCTCGCCGACCAGGATCCGGCGGCCGGGGCCGTGGTCGGCCGGGTACGAGTCGGCGATCTCCCGCCAGCCGCGGTAGATGTCGTGCAGTTCGTCGCGATCGGTGTTGGGGTGCTCGCCCGGTCCCGGGTCGGCCGGGATCTCCGGCAGCGCCGCGTCCTTCACCAGCAGGGCAGCCGAGTCGATCCGCACGCCCGCGACGCCGCGGTCGAACCAGAACCGCAGCACGTCCTCGTGCTCGCGACGGACGTCGGGGTGGCTCCAGTTCAGGTCCGGCTGCCCCGTGCTGAACAGGTGCAGGTACCACTCGCCCGGGGTGCCGTCGGCGTTCTTGGTGCGGGTCCAGGTGTCACCGGCGAACATCGACGGCCAGCGCGTCGGCATCTCGCCGCCACCCGGACCACGGCCGGGACGAAACCAGAACCGGGCCCGCTCGGGCGAGCCCGGCGCTGCGGCCAGCGCGGCCTGAAACCAGGGGTGCTGGTCGGACACGTGGTTGGGGACGACGTCGACGATCGTGCGGATGCCGACGGCCAGCGCGTCCCTGATCAGGTTCTCCGCCCCGGCGAGCGTGCCGAACGCCGGATCGATCATGCGGTAGTCGGTGACGTCGTAGCCGCCGTCGGCCATCGGCGAGAGGTACCAGGGCGTGAACCAGATGGCGTCCACCCCGAGATCGCGCAGGTAGCCGAGGCGGGACCGGACGCCCGCCAGGTCGCCGACACCGTCGCCGTCGGCGTCGGCGAAGCTGCGGGGATAGATCTCGTAGATCACCGCATCGCGCCACCACTGCCCGTCGCGCGCAGCCCACCCGTCCATGCGCCCCCGCTCGCATCACCCGATCGTGTGCGAGGACGGTAGCGACGGCCGTCAGAATCCAGCAAGAGTTCGACGATTTCGAGTCGATTTCTCTACATGATCATGGCTTCACCGGTCCGGTCGAGGAGCGGACCACCAACTCCGGCTCGTACATCAGCTCGGCGGTGCCCACCGCGCTGCCCTCGATCTGGTGCACCAGCAGGTCGACGGCAGCTCGGCCCATCGCCTCGATGGGCTGGCGGATCGTGGTGAGTGCAGGGTCGACGCAGCTCATCAGCGCAGAGTCGTCATATCCGATCACCGAGAGGTCGCCGGGCACCGACAGTCCGCGCCGGCGTGCCGCCCTGATGGCGCCGAGGGCGAGCGGGTCGCTCGCACAGATGACCCCGGTGACGCCCCGGTCGAGCAGCCGCATCATCGAGGCCTGCCCGCTCTCCAGCGAGAACATCGCGTGCTCCACCAGTGCGGCCTGCTCGGCCTGACCGGCCCTGGTGTTGGCAGTGACGAACGCGGCGAGCTTGCGCTGCGACGGAACGTGCGAGGCCGGCCCGAGGAGCAGTCCGATCCGCCGATGACCCAGCGCCACCAGGTGGCTGAACGCCTGCTCGACGGCCGCACCGTCGTCACAGGACACCTGTGGGAGACCCAACGCGTCGACGGCGGCGTTGGTGAGCACGGTGGGCAGCTTGCGCTGCAGCAGGAGCCGGTAGTGATCGTGCTTGGCGTCGGCCTCGGTGTAGAGACCGCCTGCGAAGATCGCGCCGGACACCTGCTGCTGGAGCAAGAGGTCGACGTACGCGGCCTCACTCACGCCGCCTGCGGAGCTCGTGCACAGCAGCGCGGTGAGGCCCTGCTGGGCCAGTGCACCCCCCACGACCTCGGCGAACGCCGGGAAGATCGGATTCTGCAGCTCGGGGAGGACCAGGCCGACCAGGCGGGCGCGTTCGCCGCGCAGGCTGGTGGGCCGCTCGTAGCCGAGCACGTCGAGCGCGGTGAGCACAGCGTCGCGGGTGGCCTCGGAGACTCCGGGCTTGCCGTTGAGCACCCGGCTGACCGTGGCCTCGCTGACGCCGACCTTCTTCGCCACCACCGCCAGCCGCCGCGTCATGCCGCAACCCTAACGCATGATCTTGCAAGACCTTGCAAGACTTACGTGCTCTTGCAGACCCAGGGCCGGCGCTCTCCGGTCGTCGGGTTTCGCGCTGACGAGCCAAGAGTCCGCGCTTTCGGAACGGAATTCGGCCTGCCACTCCATCAGGCTGAGGAAGAAATTAACTTCTGAACAGCGCCGACACCCAACAGAAGAGGAATTGATCCGAATGGCTGTGAATCGGGCAGGAACGTACACCCTGCGGGCTTCGACCGAATTGGCAAGGAAGTACCGAGCCGGCGGCAGGTGGCGGGATACCGGTCTCATCAACGATCTTCGAAAATGGCGTGACGCCACTCCCGATGCGGTGGCGATCGACGCCTTCGGATCGGAGGGGCGGCGAACAACCGTCACCTACGGTGAGTACGCGCATCTGGTGGAGAGATTCGCCGCCGCGCTGTACGAACTCGGCGTCCGGCCCGGCCAGGTGGTGGCCATGCAGTTGCCGAACTGGTGGCAGTCCTGCGCCATGTACCTGGCGGCAGCCCGGCTGCGCGCGGTCATCGCTCCCGTCATGACGACGATCCGGCGACGCGAGCTCGAACGGCTTCTCGCGCGGGTGGACGCCGACGTATTCGTGACCATCGACGAGTGGGACGGGTTCGACCATGCCGCGATGGCACGATCGGTCGCCCCGCATCTGCCCGGACTGCGCAAGCTGGTGGTCCTCGGCCGGGCCGAACCGGGCGCCGAGATCGAGTTCGGCGAGTTCTTCGAGAACACGCCGTGGGAAGAGCGCCATCCCGTTGCGTTGGACGACGCGGAAGAGGATCCGGACGCGGTGTCCATCGTCCTTTTCACCTCGGGCACGTCGGGGCAGCCCAAAGGGGTCCTGGGAACCCAGAACACGTGGTACGCGGGCTCATCGGGACTGGCCGAGGCCGAATCGATCACCGCGGCGGACGCCGTCTTCACCCCGCACAGCGCGATGTACAGCCTCGGAACCGTCTTCTCCCTTCACATCCCGTTGCAGACCGGTGCGCGTGCCGTGCTGCTGGACACCTGGTCGGGGGCAGCGGGCCTGGCGGTGCTCGAGCAGGCCCGGGTCGCGGTCATGATGGCCGCGCCCAGCTACCACGACCAGCTCGTGGCCGCGGCGTCGGAGCGTCCGACGAGGTTGCCGTCGCTGCGGGTCATGGCCGCCACCGGCACGAAGATCCCCAGCCGGGTCGTGAAGAGCGTGATCGAGACCTTCGGAATCGGCCTGCGTTCGGAGTGGGGAATGACCGAGGTCGGCTGTGCGACCATCACGAGGGCCGACGACCCCATCGACTGGACACTGCAGAGCGACGGGCGACCCTTCCCCGGCTACGAGCTCGACATCCGCTCCGATGCGCCGGTCACCGTGGAGCAGCCGGGCCGGTTCTTCGTCCGTGGCCCGGCGGTGTGCCTGGCCACCGTGCGAGGCGAGGACAACCAGCTGACCGTGATCAGGGAGCATGACGACGGCTGGTACGACACCGGCGATCTCGCGACCTGGGACGGGCACGGTGGAATTCGCCTGATGGGAAGGGTCGCCGACCGGGTCGGCGGCGCATTCATGATCCCGATCGCCGACGTGGAAGACCTGTTGATGCACCATCCGGCCGTCGAGGACGTCGCGGTGGTCGGCTACTTCGACGAGCACGGTGCCGAGCTGGCGTGCGCCGTGATCATGGTCCGCGGTGAGATCGCGCCGACCCTGGAGGAGCTGCGGAACTACCTCAGCGCGCAGGGTATGACGGACTGGTATCTGCCGACCCGGCTCGAACGGCTGGACCGACTGCCGAGGAACTCGACCGGAAAGGTCCGCAAAGAACTGCTGAGAGCGTGGTTGAACGGTGCCGCGGACGCGCAGGATCTCTCCTGGCGATCCTTGTAAGGGGATTGTAAGAACACCGTCCTGGATTAATGGATCACGCTCCCACCACTATCACAAACACGGGGTGCCGGTTCAGTAGCGTGCGTGCGTAGCATGACATGATGGCCGACAATGATCTGCTGGCTGGGGATGCGGCGGCGGAGTCCTGGCAGCACACCACTGATTTCACCCAGGCCGAGATGTGGTGTGGGTCGGCGTTGTATCCGCACCAGCGGCTGTTCCGGCTCGGTGATCCGGAGCAGTTCTTCCTCCGGCAGTGCATTGTCGACGCCGGCCCGATCACGATCAGCGACATCACCTTCGGCGCCGACGTACGAATGGACTGCGGCTCGTTCCACGGCACCTACCACGTCAACCTGCCGCTGTCCGGCCGAATCCAGTCCGAGCATCGGGGTACGCAGGTCGTGATCGATCCGACGCGGGCCGGGGTCTACATACCCGACGGCGACACGTCGCTGCCGCGATGGGGAGCCGGGAGCCGACAGCTGTGTGTGAAGATCGACCGGCTCGCGGTGGAGGAGGCGCTGGCGGCCCAGCTGGAGTACGGAAGCGCGCCGGTCGACCGGCAGCTCCTGCTCTCTCCCTCCCTCGACATCACCCGGGGCGCCGGCCGTGACTGGGCCCAGCTGGTGCTGCTGCTGCGCCGGCAGCTGGCCAGGGACGACGGTCTGGCCCGCGAGCCGCTGATCGCCCGGCCGCTGGTCGACGCGCTTATCCATGGCCTGCTCCTGGCCACCGACCACGGTGGGCGCGCGGCGCTGGCTGAGGAACCGGTCGCAGCGGCCCCCGCAGCGATCCGGGCCGCGGTCGAACTCATTCATGCCCTGCCCGCAGAGCCGTGGACCACCGCCGGATTGGCCGGCCGCTGCTTCGTGAGCGTGCGCTCCCTGCAGGAGGGCTTCAAGCGCCACCTGAACACCTCGCCGATGGCGTACCTGCGCGCGGTACGGCTACGGCACGCGCACGAGGAACTGCGCGCGGCCGACCCCGCCCTGGTCACGGTGACGTCGGTGGCCACCAGGTGGGGCTTCGCCAACCTGGGCAAGTTCGCCGCCGCGCACCATGCCCTCTACGGAGAGAACCCGCGCGAGACCCTCCGCCGAGCCAGATAGGCGACACCTCGCGCGTCCGAGGCCGACCAGCCCGCGAACGTGGCTCAGCGGCGCGCGCGGAACCGGAACCGGTCGCCGTTGCTCTCCACCTCGGCGTCGGTGAACCCGGCGGCGGCGAGCCGGGAGGGCAACACATCCGGGTCGACGGGGTTGAAGATGTCGTCCACGTGCAGCGCCCGCCGGGGCGGGGTGTCCTCGCCGTCGGTGCCGAGCAGCACACCGCCCGGCCGCAGCACGCGGGCGATCTCGGCCAGCGCGCGGTCCTGGCTTTCGGCGTCGGGAATGTGGTGCAGCATCGTGAAGCAGAACGCCGAGGAGAACCGGCCGTCCGGCAGCGGCATCGCGGTGGCATCGGCGGTGACCACGTCCACCGGCTTGCCGCTCATGCGTTCCCGCAGCGCCGACGCCAGTACCGGGTCGATCTCCACCGCGGTGACGCGCGGCGCGCGCTCCACGAGCAGATCCGTGACCAGGCCGGGGCCGGCGCCGATCTCCAGCACGTCCTCCCCGAGCAGGAGGTCCTCACCCAGCACCCAGGGCAGCAGGTCGTCGGCCACGAGCTGGGCCCACTCGGCGCTGGCGCACAGCCGCAGGTGTTCCTCGTTCACTACGCCATGACCCCCCGCCCGGCGAGCTGCCCTGCCAGCGCCGCGGCCGCCTGTTGCAGCAGCGGAACGGTGCGTTCCACCACCGCCCACGTCACGCGGGTCTCCGGGCCCGACACGGACAGCGCGGTGGTGGAGCGCCCACCGGGAACGGCGACGGCGACGCAGCGCACGCCCACCTCCTGTTCGGCGTCGTCGACGGCGTAGCCCTGGTGGCGGACGCGGTCGAGCTCGCGGGCGAGCCGGTCGGGATCGGTGATGGTGTGGGGGGTCTGGGCAACCATGCCGGCGCGCATCAGCATGGCCTGCACCTGTGCGGGTGGGAGCTGTGCCAGCAGCACCTTCCCCACGCCCGTGCAGTGCACCGGCACCCGGCGGCCGACCTCGGTGAACATCCGCATCGAGTGCCGCGACGGGACCTGCGCCACGTAGACCACGGCGTCGCCGTCGAGCATCGCGAGGTTGGCCGTCTCGCCCGCCTGATCCACCAGCTGGGCAAGCTGCGGGCGTGCCCACTCCCCCAGCATCCGGGACGCGGCCTCACCGAGCCCGATCAACCGCGGGCCCAGGCCGTAGCGCCGGGACGGCAGCTGCCGGACGTACCCCGACGCCACGAGCGTGCGGACGATCCGGTGGATCGTGGGCAGCGGCAGCCCGGAACGGACGGCGAGCTCGGAGAGCGCGACGTCGCCGCCTGCGTCCGCCATGTGCTCGAGCAGGGCGAACGCCCGGTCGAGGGACTGCACGCCGCCACTGCGGTCGGGTTGCGCCACACCAGCCATGGTTCTCCGGTTCAGGATCCGCCGAGTTGCGGGACCTGGCAGGTTATCCGCCAGGCCTCATTCCCCTTTCCACGTTGCACGCTCCTTGGCCCCGAAGGAGCGAACCGCGGCCTGGAAGTCGGCGCTGCCGTACACCCGCGCCACGATGTCGTCGCCGTTCGGGAGCCCGGCCCGGCGCAGCCTGACGAGCGACTGCTTCGTGGCCCACATGCTCAGCGGGGCGTGCGACGCCAGCGCGTCGACGGTCTCCGCGAGGGACGTGTCGAGAGCCGCGGTGTCGTCGGCGAGCTGGGTGACGAACCCCGCGGTGTGCACCTCCTCCGCGCTCAGCAGGCGGGCCCGCAACAGCATGTCGAGAGTGCGCGCCGGGCCGAGGTGCCCCAGCAGAAGGGCGTAGGTGTCCATCGACAGGCAGTTGCCCAGGGTGCGCGCGACCGGCACCCCGAACCGTGACGCCGCGGTGGCGATGCGGAGATCGCAGGCGGCGGCGAGGGCGAGGCCACCACCGATGCAGTAGCCGTCGACAGCAGCCACGGTGGGCACGGTCGTGTCCTCCAGCCTGCGCACGACGCGGCTGATCCGCTCCTCGTACGCCACGCCGGTAGGCCCGTCGAAGCCCTCGAACTGGGCGATGTCGGTGCCCGACACGAACGCCCGGCCCCCGGCGCCACGCAGCACCAGCACTCTGACGTCGTCCTCTGCGTCCGCCCGCTCGCAGGCGTCGTGCAGGCCCTCGTACATGGCGAACGTCAGGGCGTTGTGCGACGCAGGCCGGTTGAAGGTGACGCGCAGGACGGGTCCGTCGCGGTCGACGAGCAAGTCACTCATGGCGCCATCGTCCCGAGCAACGCATCCATCTCGGCGTCGGTGTACCCGACCTCACCGAGGACGGCGCGTGAGTCGGCCCCGAGCGCCGGGCCCGCACCACCCCGCCGGGCCGGCGTGGCCGACAGCCGCATCGGCGAGCCGAGCTGACGGACCGGGCCGACATCGGGGTGCTCGGCGTTCCAGAAGAAGTCTCGGCGCGAGAGGTGGGGATCGGTGAACACCTGGCCGTAGTCGTTGATCGGCGCGCACGGGACGCCGGCGATGTCGAGCGCCGCGACGACGTCGGCGGCCGTCAGGGCCGTGGTGGCCTTCTCGATCTCGGCGACGAGCTCCGCGCGATGGGCGTGCCGGCCGTCCGAGTCGACGTAGCGGGGGTCGGCGTGCAGGTGCGGCAGGTCGAGGGCCGCACAGAGCCCGTTCCAGGTCTTCGGCGTGATCGCGCCGACCGTCACCCAGCCGTCCGCGCACCGCACCGCCTGGTACGGGGCCTGCGCCTGGTGCGCGGAGCCCAGTGGCCGCCCCACCTCCCCGGTTGCGAAGTACTTCCCGGCTTCCCACACCGCGAGTGACACGCCCGACTCCAGCAGCGAGACGTCGATCTGCTGGCCCCGGCCGTCACCGTGCGGCTGGTCCCGGTGGTGCAGCGCGGCGGTGACCGCGAGTGCCGTGTAGAGCCCGCAGACGAGGTCACAGATCGGCACGCCCACCTTCACCGGGTCGCCGTCGGGTGATCCCGTGATGCTCATGAGCCCCGAGCGCGCCTGGGCCATGATGTCGAGCCCCGGCAGTGCTGCCAGCGGCCCGTCCTGCCCGAAGCCGGACGCCGAGGCGTACACGAGTCCGGGGTTGAGCTCGGCGAGCTCGTCCGGTCCGAGCCCGAGGCGCCGCATCGCACCGGGCCGCAGGTTCTCCACGAGCACATCGGCGCCCGCCACCAGCCGCAGAAACGCTTCGCGGCCTGCCTCGGACTTCAGGTCCAGCGCCACCGATTCCTTGTTGCGGTTGAGCCGCGCGAACGGCGAGCTGTGCCGCGAGGAGTCGGAGCCCTCGAGGAACGGGCCGGTGGAACGGGTGGGATCAGGGGCTGCCGGGTTCTCGACCTTGATGACCCTGGCGCCCAGGTCGGCGAGCTGCATGGTGGCGAAGGGGCCGGCCATGAAGACGCCGATCTCGAGCACCGTGACGCCGGCGAGCGACCCCTCGGACGCGCTCTCGTGCTGCATGCCTACAGCCAACCCGGCACCACCAACAGCAGCCACGTGATGGGCGGTGCGACCGCGACCATCGAGAAGCCCCACCGCATCAACCGGCGGTAGACGTAGTCGCGCCGGTCCTCCGGGGCGTTGGCCGTGACCAGCGCACCCGAGGTGGAGAACGGGCTCGAGTCGACCACCGACGAGGAGATCGCCAGCGCGGTGATGAGACCGATCGCTCCCACCTCACCCGCGAGCAGGAACGGCACGGCCAGCGGGATCAGGGCGCCGAGGATGCCGGTGGTGGAGGCGAACGCCGACACCGCGGCACCGATGTAGCAGACCACCAGCGCCGCGAGGAGCGGCACGCCGATCGCGGCGACCTGGTTGCCGAGGAAGTCGACGGTGCCGATGTCCTGCATGAGGTTGACGTAGGTGACGATTCCGCAGATCAGCAGCACCGTCGGCCATGCGACCTGGGCCACCGCGCCCTTGTAGGTGTGCGGGGCGAGCAGCGAGAGCAGTACCGCGGCGGTGACGGCGAGCAGGCCCACGTCGAGCTGGAAGGCCAGCGCCCCGATGGCCACGCCGATCAGCGCGACGAGCGTGAGCGAGCGGTTCAGGTCGAGCGAGGTGACCGGCGGGTGCTCGCCGTCGGTGAAGCTTGCCCCCGTGGCGCCCGAGGTGGTGGCCCGCGCGGCACCCGGCCCGTCGGAGGCGCTCTCGCTGGTGCCGGGTTTGCGAAGGGAGACCGCCGCGGCGTCAGCGGTCTCGTCCGTGGTCCCGCCGCTGGTGTCCGCGACTCGGCCGAGGAGCTCGCGGCCACCGAAGAGCAGGAACACGACGATGTTGAGCAGCACGTTGAACACGAGGCTGCCGAGGAACAGGATCAGCGGGCTGCCGGGCAGGTTGTTGTCCGCGACGACGCCGTTGGTGATCACGCCGAAGATGCTGAGCGGGGAGAACCCGCCCGCGCTGGCCCCGTTGATGATCGACAGGCCCATCAGCACCGGGTTGATCTTGTGGCGGACCGCGAAGCCCATGCCGACCGGAGCGATGATCGCGACCGCGGCGGGCACGACGGCGCCGAACGCCGTGAGCAGAGCGGTGACGAAGAACATGATCCAGGGGATCAGGGCGATCCGGCCGCCCACGCCCTTCATGGCCACGTGCACGAGCCAGTCGACGGTCCCGTTGGCACGGGCGATCGCGAACAGGAACGTGACCCCCACGAGGATCACGAACAGGCTGCCGGGGAAGCCGGCGAAGATCGCGTCGGCGACGTCGTCCGGACTCCCGGGGATCGCCAGCGTCCCGATGACGAGCGCGGCGACGAGCGAGATCGCGCCGAGGTTGATGGGGAGCACGGTGGCGAGGACGAACGCCGCCACCAGCGCGAGGATCGATATCACCTGGTAGGACATGCCACTTCCTCACGACAGGGACGCCAATGTTCCGTAATGCGGAAGACGGTTTCCGTGTTGCAGTATGGTTCGGGTCACACTGCCAGGTCAAGGGCTGGCACGCACGATGAGCAGTGGTGGTGGGAGCACGCACATCCGTCACACGAACTGTCACCCCTGCCCGCTATGCGGTAGATGTCTTCCGCAAAGCGACAACGAGGACGCACCTGGAGGCATCGATGAGTCCGACCGGCGGGCGTCACTTCCTGCAGATCCCGGGCCCGACCAACGTGCCGGACCGGGTGCTGCGGGCGATGGCGGCACCCACGATCGACCACCGCGGCCCGGAGTTCGCCGAGCTCACGAAAGCCCTGCTGCCGGCGCTCGGCCCGGTATTCGGCACCACGGCGCCGGTGGTGATCTACCCGTCGTCCGGCACGGGCGCCTGGGAGGCGGCCCTGGTCAACACGCTGAGCCCCGGCGACCGCGTGCTCATCGGCGAGACCGGCCAGTTCTCGACGCTCTGGGCCGAGCTCGCCGGACGGGTCGGGCTCGACGTCGAGGTGATCCCGGGCGACTGGCGCCGCGGCGTCGACCCTGCCGCTGTCGGCCAGCGGCTGGCCGCCGACCCCGAGCGCACGATCAAGGCCGTGTGCGTGGTGCACAACGAGACCTCCACCGGCGTCACGAGCCGCGTGCCCGAGGTCCGAGCCGCCATCGACGCCGCCGGGCACCCCGCCCTGCTGCTCGTCGACACGATCTCCTCGCTCGCCTCCATCGACTACCGGCACGATGAGTGGGGCGTGGACGTCACCGTCGCGGGCTCGCAGAAGGGCCTCATGCTGCCGCCCGGGCTGGGCTTCAACGCGGTGAGCGAGAAGGCCCTCGCGGCGTCGCGCTCGGCGGGGCTGCCGCGCAGCTACTGGGACTGGGCGCCGATTCTCGAGGCGAACGCCCGCGGGTTCTTTCCCTACACACCCGCCACCAACCTGCTCTACGGCCTGCGTGAGGCGCTCGCGATGCTCACCGAGGAGGGCCTGCCCGCCGTGTTCGCCCGCCACCAGCGCCACGCCGCGGCCACTCGTGCCGCCGTGCGGACGTGGGGGCTCGAGGTGCTGTGCGCCGACGAACGGGAGTACTCCGGCTCGCTGACGGCGGTGCTGCTGCCCACCGGCCACGACGCCGACGCGGTGCGCCGGATCATCCTCGAGCGCTTCGACATGTCGCTCGGCACCGGGCTCGGGCGGCTCGCCGGCACGGTGTTCCGGATCGGGCACCTCGGCCACTTCAACGACCTGACGCTGGCCGGCACGCTGGCCGGTGTCCAGATGGGACTGCAGCTCGCCGGGGTGCCGATCAAGCCGGGCGGCCTCGACGCTGCGCTGGAGCACCTTCGGGATGTCGCATGAACGAGCTTGCAAGCGAATCAAGGTCACAGCGCGAGCTTGCGCAGGCACTTTCCCGGGAGATCGAGGGTGAGGTCTCCTTCGACGACTACACCCGCCACCTCTACTCGCGCGACGCGAGCATGTACTCGATCACGCCGCGCGGGGTGGTGGCCCCGCGGCACGCCGGCGACGTCGTGGCCGCGGTGAGGCTGGCCGCCGAGCACGGGGTCGCCGTGTTGCCCCGCGGGGCAGGCACCAGCCTGGCCGGGCAGACGGTCGGCGACGCACTGGTGCTCGACTTCTCCCGGCACATGAGCACGATCCTCGACCTCGATCCGGAGGCCCGTACCGCACGCGTGCAGCCCGGGGTGGTGCAGGACCAGCTCAACCGCGCCGCGGGCGAACACGGCCTGATGTTCGGTCCCGACACCTCCACGTCCAACCGCGCCACGCTCGGCGGGATGATCGGCAACAACTCCGCGGGCAGCGGCTCGGTGCGCTACGGGATGACGATCGACCACGTCCGCACGCTCGACGTGGTGCTCTCGGACGCCACCACCGCGCACTTCGCCCCGGTCGACGGGGCCGAACGCGCCCGCCGCGCCACGGCCGCCACCTTGGAGGGGCGGCTCTACCGCGACCTGCCCGCACTGGTCGAGGAGTTCCGCGACCCGATCGCGACCGGGTACCCGGGCTTCTGGCGCCGGTCGGGCGGATTCCGGCTGGATCGGCTGGCAGCCGCCGCGAGCTCCGACCCCGCCACCTTCGACCTCGCCACGTTCGTGGTCGGTTCGGAGGGCACGCTCATGGTGGCCACGGAGGCGACAGTGGGCCTGGTGCCCAAGCCGAAGCACACCGTGATCGCGGTGGGCCACTTCCGCTCCACGCCCGCCGCGATCGCCGCCACTGAGGACGCGCTGAGCTGCGACCCGTCGGCCGTCGAGCTGATGGACCGCACGATCCTCGACCTCTCCCGGGAGCGCATCGAGTACGCGGCCCTGGGCACGATCCTGCAGGACGACCCCGACGCGCTGCTGTTCGTCTCCTTCACCGGTGACGACCCGGCGGAGCTCACCGGGCAGCTCGACCGGCTCACCGCCCTCTGGGAGCGCCACAACCACGGCTACCACACGCTTCGCGCCGAGACGCCCGCCCAGCAGGGGGCGCTGCTCAAGGTGCGCAAGTCGGGCCTCGGGCTGCTGATGGCCGCGGGCACGGGCACGAACCGGCCGCTCGCGTTCGTCGAGGACACGGCGGTCGATCCCGCGAGGCTCGCCGAGTACACCGAGCGCTTCGCGAAGGTGCTCGACCGGCACGAGCTGCGGGCCGGGTTCTACGGCCACTGCTCCGTGGGCTGCCTGCACATCCGCCCGTTCGTCGACCTGTCGCGGCCCGACGAGGTGGTGCGCATGCGCGCGGTGGCCGAGGAGATCCGCGACCTCGTCACGGAGTTCGGCGGCGTCAACTCCTCGGAGCACGGCGACGGGCTCGCCCGCAGCGAGTTCAACCGGGCGCTGTTCGGTGACGACCTCTACGAGGCGATGCGCCGCGTGAAGGGGATCTTCGATCCGGAGAACCGGCTCAACCCCGGCAAGATCGTCGACGCCCCGTCGATGACCGAGAACCTGCGCGACGCGGCGCTGACCCCGGCGCCCTTGCTGCGCACCGCGCTGGACTTCACGGTGGTGGCCGGCGGCTCGGGTGGCATGCGGGGCGCCGCCGACCGGTGCATGAACATCGGCGTGTGCCGCAAGAGCGACGCCGGCGTGATGTGCCCGTCGTACATGGCCACGCGCCGCGAGCACGACTCCACGCGCGGCCGGGCTAACGCCCTGGTCAAGGCGTTGTCGGAGCCGGACCCGCGAGTCGGGCTCACCGACGAGGGCCTGCACGACGCGCTCGATCTGTGCCTGATGTGCAAGGCCTGCAAGAGCGAGTGCCCACTGTCGGTGGACATGGCCACGCTGAAGAGCGAGGCCCTGCACCAGGCGCACCAGGTCGAGGGCACGCCGCTGCGCTCCCGCGTCTTCGGCGCGATCCGGCGGCTCAACCGGCTCGGCTCGGCCACCGCACCGCTGTCGAACCTGCCCGGCCGGGTCCCCGCGCTGCGCACGCTGATGGGTCGCACCCTCGGCATCGCGCCGCAGCGCCCCCTGCCGGTGTTCGCCCGGCGAACCCTGCCCCGCTGGTTCCGGCGGCGGCCTGCCGCAGCGCAGACGAACCGGGGTCCGCTCACCTTCCTCGCCGACTCGTTCACGAGCTTCACCGAGCCCGCGGTCGGGATGGCCGCGATCGAGCTGCTGGAGCGCGCCGGCTGGGACGTGCGCCTCGAGGACTCCGGCTGCTGCGGACGCGCGGCCTTCTCGAAGGGCCTGCTCGACCAGGCGAAACGTCAGGCGTCCGGTCTGGTCGACGCGCTCGGCGCAACGTCAGGGCCGATCGTGGGCGTGGAGCCGTCCTGCCTGCTGACGCTGAAGGACGAGCACCGCGCCCTGCTCGGCGACGACCCGCGCGTCGCGGACGTGGCGGGCCGCGCGCGGCTCGTCGACGAACTGCTCGTCGAAGCGATCGACAGCGGGGCCCTGAAGCTGCGGGAGAACGCCTGGCCCGCGGGGCAGCGCATCCTCTTCCACGGGCACTGCCACCAGAAGGCCGAGGTGGGCACCGCGGCCACGGTGGCGCTGCTGAAGCGGATCCCGGGGGCCGACGTGGTCGAGCTCGACGCCGGGTGCTGCGGGATGGCGGGATCGTTCGGGTTCGAGGCCGAGCACTACGACGTCTCGATGCAGGTCGGCGAGGACCGCCTGTTCCCGGCCGTCCGAGCCGAACCCACGTCCACGATAGTGGCCGCGACCGGGGTCTCCTGCCGCCAACAGATCGCCCACGGCACGACCCGCAAAGCCCACCACCCGGTAGAACTCATCAGGGCAACCTTGGCCCCTTGAGTTATGGAGCCGTAGAGCTGTCCGGGACGGCCTCCCGACAGCACTACGGCTCCGTTCTGCGGGGGCTCGTCAGTCGCGGGACAGCACGGCGGTGAGTGCTCGGCGTAGGTCGGCGCCCGGGTCGTCTGCCAGCGCGGCTGCGCGCCAGGCCACGTGGGTATCTGGGCGGACCAGCACGCAGCCGTCCTCGCCGACCTCGCGGGCGCGCGCCCAGTCGTCGTACAGATCGATGTACTCCCGGCCCGGTCCGATCACGTGCGCGACCACCTCGATGCCCAGCTCCTCCGCAACCTTCGCCGCCGCCGTTGCCCACTCCTCGCCCGCGATGCCGGTGAGCAGGCAGAACCGGCCCTTGCCGGCCAGGTCGTGGGTGGAGACACGGCGCCCGTCGCGGCCCAGCCACGCGTGCGGCAATCGGGCGCCCGGCCAGGTCGTCGGGTGGTAGTACAGCTCGCGGTCGCGGGTGTACTCCGGCTCCGTGGTGCCGTCAGGCGCCACCGCACCGGACACGTACCGCTGGCCCAGCTCCACACCGTGCGCGTTGAACTCGTAGTTCTTGAGCTCCAGCGCCGCCCGCAGATCTGCCCGCTGCCGGGCCGCCTCCGGGGTGTTCGCCGCCCGCGCGTCGATGTGTCGGCGCATCAACTCCGGATCCGACTCCCCGGTCAGCCCGAGTGCGTCGAAGATCGGGCCGAACTCCTCGATGCTCTTGTTCGCCCGCAACACGATCTGCTTGCCGACCGGCGCGCGCTCCACGTCGTAGCTGTCGAGCAGCGCCTCGCCGGCGGTTCCGCGCAGCACGTAGGCGAGCTTCCACGCCAGGTTGTAGGCGTCCTGGATCGAGGTGTTGGACCCCAGCCCGTTCGACGGCGGATGCCGGTGCACCGCATCCCCCATGCAGAACACCCGCCCCGCCCGGTACCGCGTGGCGTACATCTTGTTGTTGCCCCAGAGCGAGACCGAGCGGATCGTCACCGGGATCGTGTCGTCGCCGATCAGCTCGTGCGCGATCCGGCTGGCCATCTCGTCGTCGACCTCGGGTGGCGGCTGGGTGATGTCGTAGCCCCAGACGATCAGCCACTCGTTCCACGGCCGCACCATCCGCACCAGGCCCAGCCCGATGCCACCGACCTCCGCGCCGGGCTGCAGCACCCAGTACAGGACGCTCGGCCGGTGCTCGACCAGGTGCGACAGGTCCGCGTGGAAGACGATGTTCATCGAGCCGGCCACGTCCATCTGGCCCTCGAACGGCAGGCCCACGTCGGCTGCCACCGCGCTGCGCCCGCCGTCGGCGCCGATCACGTACTTGGCGCGGATGTCGTACTCGCTCCCGGTCACGCGATCCCGCACTGTCACCGTGACGCCCTCGTCGTCCTGCACGAGTCGCAGGTACTCGGTGTCGAACCGGATGCTGCTGCCGCGGGAGGCGGCGTGGCCGATCACGATCGGCTCGAGGAAGGTCTGTGGAATGTCGCAGTTGGGCGACGGGCTGGCCAGCGTGTAGTCGGCCTCCCGCGCCGGGTGCGTACCCCAGGTGCGGACCCGTCCGATCTCGTCTCCGGCGAGGCTGGTGCAGAACACCGTGTCGCCCATCAGGTCGTGCGGCGTGCCCTGCGCCAGTACGTCATCCTCGATGCCGAGATCGCGGAAGATCTCCATCGTGCGCTGGTTGGTGATGTGCGCCCGCGGAGTGTTGGCCGTCCAGCGGTACTTGGTGACGACCATGTGATCGACGCCCAGCGTGGCCAGGGCGAGTGCGGCCCCGCCGCCCGCCGGGCCGCTGCCGATCACCAGGACGTCGGTCCGCAGGGTCTCGCTCATGGCCTCGCCTCCAGGACGATGTCGAAGTTCAGGCTGGTCCAGGCGGTGTCGAGGACCCGGCCGTCGGGGGCAGCGCCTGCCGGGTGCTCGGCGAACTCGACGACCAGGCTCTCCTTGACGCCGAACACCGCGTCGCGGTCGAGGTACGGATCGCCCGCAGCGAAGACGTGCGTGATCAGGGTGCGGTGGCCCGGCGCGTCGACCTTGAAGTGCAGGTGTGCCGGACGCATCGGGCCGCGGCCGGTGGCGGCGAGCAGGTCGCCGACCGGGCCGTCGTCGGGGATCGGGTAGGGCGACGGGCGCACCGACCAGAACGCGTACTCCCCGTCCGCCCCCGAGCGCAGCCATCCGCGGCCGGCCGACCGGTCGCCGTCGTACTGCACGTCGTAGAAGCCGTCCTCGTCGGCTTCCCACACCTCGATCCGGGCCCCGGCGAGCGGCGACCCGTCCGTCGAGCGGACGCTGCCGGTCACCCGGCACGGGGTGCCCTTCGCGCCGCGGGCGATGTCGCCACCGATCGGCACCTCGGGAGCGCCCTCCACGAAGAACGGCCCGAACACTGTCGACTCGGTGGCCCCCGGCGAGGCGGGCGCGTTGATCCCGACGGTGAGCATCGAGAGCCCGAGCACGTCGGAGAGCAGGATGAACTCCTGCCGCTTGTCATCGGTCGTGTGCCCGACGCGGGTCAGGAAGCCGATCCCCGCCTCCCATTCCTCCTGCGTCAGCCGGACATCCCGCGCGAACGCATGCAGGTGCCGCGTGAGGCTCTGCACGATCTCGCGGAGCCGCTCGTCCTTCGTCCCGGCGAAGCTGGCGACGACCTCATCGGTCACCGCCTCCTCCCGCTCCTGCTGGGTCACGTGTCCTCCCCACTCCACGCGGCGCGCACAAGCCGCCGCAGTGCCCCGCCACCGACCGGCACGGGGTTGTCTTCCGGTACCGCGGGCTCGGTGAGCGCCGCGACCTCGTCGATCTGCTCCTCACCCAAACCCAGCTCACGCAGGCCCCGAGGCACGCCCATCTCGTCAGCCAGCTCCCGCAGCCCGCCCACCGGATCATCGACACCCAGTGCTCGCGCGACCCGCGCCACCGCATCGGGTGCTCCGGGTGCGTTGAACGCGAGCACGTGCGGCAACACCACGGCATGAGTGCGCGCATGCGGCAGGTCGTAGGTGCCACCGAGCACGTGACACAGCTTGTGGTGCAACCCCGACCCAGCAGCCGCGAACGCGCTGGCCGTCAGCCAGGCGCCGCGCAGCAACGCGACCGGATCGTCTTTACGCAACCCGACCACGATCGCGGCGATCCCGTCCTCGGCAATGGCGGTACTCACGGGATTGCGCCGCGGCGCCCAGAACGCCTCGACGCCGTGCGCGAGTGCGTTGAAGCCACTCGCGACGGCCAACCCTCGCGGGAGCGAGGCCGTCAACTCCGGGTCGTAGACGACCACCCGAGGCAACACGGCGGGATCGACGCCCGTGGTCTTGCGACCATCCACCGTCAGACCCCAGACGGGCGTGACCTCCGAACCCGAATACGTCGTCGGCACGGCGACCACCGGGATACGGGCCGTGAGCGCCACGGCCTTGGCAGCGCCGGTGGTCGACCCGCCACCGATGCTCAGCACGCCATCGGCCTTCACGGCTGCGGCCACTGCCCGTGCGGCCTCGGCAGTGGCAAGCGGTACGTGCTCGCGCACCGCGGTGAACGTCGCAGCGATGCGATCGCGGAGCGGCGCGACGAGCGAGCGGACGCGCTCCGCGTCGCGCTCCGAGGCCACGAGCAGCAGTCGGGTGGCGCCGAGCCTGCCGACCTCGTCGGCGAGCCGGGTGCGCGCCGCGCCGGCCCCGAAGACGATCCGCGCGGGGTGCGCCTCGTAGGTGAACTCCCGCACCGTATGCCTCCCAGCCTCGCCTCGTCGCACGGGTCACAGTGAGGCCAAATCTGCTATTCGTCCAATACCGGTTATGAAGGCCGGCCATACGATGAACTATGGACCTGCGACAGCTCCGGTACTTCCTCGCAGTCGCAGAGGAGCGCTCCGTCACGCGGGCGGCCACGCGGCTGCACCTCACGCAGCCCCCGCTGTCGGCTCAGCTCGCACGGCTGGAGCACGAGTTGGGTGTTGCGCTCTTCGTGCGGCACCGGCGGGGCGTCGATCTCACCGAGGCCGGCCGGCACCTCGTCGACCACGCCCGGCGTGTGCTGTCCGATGTGGATGCTGCGGCGGAGTCGGTGCGGCGCACCGGGCAGGGCCGAAGTGGACGGCTGGCGCTCGCGTTCGTGCCGGCGACGGCATGGTCCGTGCTGCCGCCGCTGCTGAGCCGGTTCCATGCCGCGCGACCCGACGTGGAGTTGCGTTTCCTGGAGGGCCACACCGACGCCGTCGCCGAGCACGTACGTTCTCGCCGCGCGGATCTCGGCTTGGTGCACCTTCCGCCCGGTGGGGCCGCGAGCGGCGTCGGGCCCGACCTCGACGTCGCGGTCGCGCGCCGGGAACCACTGGTCGCCGTGGTTCCGCGGGCCCGCGCGGATGCTCTCGGCGACCGCATCGACCTCGGCGACCTCGCCGGCGAGCCGTTCTTCTGCCCGGGACGAACCGTGTGGGGCGGTCTCGCGCCACACCTGCTGGGAGCGTGCCGGCTCTCGGGTTTCGAGCCCGCGCTGCACGAGGTCGACCTCGTCCAGTCCGCGGTGGCACTCGTCGGCGCGGGTCTCGGTGTCTCGGTGCTACCGGCATCCGTGGAGCGCGTGTGCGGACCGGACGCGGTGACGCGGCCGCTGACCCGACCCGTCCCGGTGGTGGAAACGGGTCTGCTGCGCCGGCGTGCCGACGCCCCCAGCCCTCCGGCACAGCGTTTCCTGCGGCTGGCACTGGACACTCCGGAACCCGACGTACTGGGCCCCGCATTCGCGCGCACCCGCCGGCAATGAGGTGCCCGGCGGTGCTCACCGCCTCACTCGGCGCGCCGTCCTCGCCAGCCACCCGGAGCGTTTCCGCGACAGCTTGGGCACCGGCATCTTCCGACGCCACCTGCGCCCTTCCTTCCGCAGGCCCTTGCGGACGTCGCGCGATCGTGGGAGCAGCAGCCGGAACCCCACGCCGTAGAGGCGCAGCGCGGCGAACCCCAGCAGCAGGCCGACCGGCATGAGAAGGACCGTGACGCACAGCACGAGCGCGACGACGAGGAGAACCGTCGCAACGAGCCAGAGCAGGACTCCCCCGAACACCCGGAGCACCCTCATCGCCACCGCCATGAACTCGGAGCCGACCGCGTTGATTCGCGTAAGCGGAATAACCGCTGGTCTCGCCGCCTAATCCAGGCATTTCGCCCGATACCGACGGTACTTTCGCTTCATCGGCCCGCCCGAGAGTGCCGCTCATGCGGCAATCGGGCCGTGATCCATCCGTACCCCGCGGATGGCATGATCGCCCCGTCGTGGCCGTGGGTTCGCCCCGTGCCGGCAACCGCGATAGGAGCTAGTGGGGCGTGCTCGGACACCTCGTGCGGATCTCGGCGGCCGGCCTCGCGGCCCTGCTGCTCGTCGTCGGCCTCAGCGGCTGCACGATCACACCCGTTCTCCCCGACGCCCGGCCCGTCTCCACGGACCAGGCGCATGCCCAACTCTCGGCACTGGTCGAGCGCGCGCCCGCGTCAATGCGCGGCTACTCCCGCGATCGGTTCCCGCACTGGTCGAGCCAGGGCAAGGGCTGCGACACCCGTGACCTCGTGCTGGAGCGCGACGGCACCGACGTCGTCGTCGACTCTCCGTGCAAGATCGTCAAGGGCACCTGGCACTCGCCCTACGACGATGCGACCTGGACGGACCCGGCGGATGTCGACATCGACCACGTCGTGCCGCTCGCCGAGGCGTGGCGCTCCGGCGCGGCGGACTGGGACGACGAACGACGCGAGGCGTACGCCAACGACCTGGACGGCCCCGGGCTGCTCACCGTCACCGACAACGTCAACCAGGCCAAGGGTGACCAGCCGCCGAACCTGTGGAAGCCCAAGCTCACCGAGTACTGGTGCACCTACGCGGAACTCTGGATCGAGACCAAGTCGAAATGGGATCTTTCGGTAACCTCCGCCGAACGCTCCGCGCTCCTCGACATGCTGAACAGGTGCTGACGATGTCCTCTGAGCACAGTTCCCTCATCACCGCACCACCAGGCGGTGTCTGGACCGACGACGTCGGCGTGATCACCGGCGCCCTGGAGCTACGCACCACCTGCGCCGACGACGGCGAGGTCCAGGTCAGCGTCCGGTACGAAGAGGCCGACGAGTGGTACACGGTGCGCGGCGGCAAGGCCGAGCTGCACGACCCGGCCGATGCCGAGGTCCTGCACTCCGTCCTGGCCGCCGTGCTCGACCGTCCCGAGGGCTGACCTTTCTGTTGACACCCGAGGTCCACCCCTCGCACTGTGTGCGCCAACAGTGCCCACACGAACGGGGGACAGCGGGTGGACGCGGAGAGAACGCCGGCCGTAGCTGCTGCCGAAGTGCAGTCCGAGCCGGAGCAGCTGCGGCGGGTGGCACTCGCCAGCGCGGTCGGCACGACGATCGAGTGGTACGACTACTTCATCTACTCCACCGCCGCGGCGCTGGTCTTCGGCTCGCAGTTCTTCTCGACGCTGTCGCCCGCCTCGGCCACGCTGGCCTCGTTCGCCACGTTGGGCGTCGGGTTCCTCGCCCGTCCGGTCGGCGGGATCCTGTGGGGCCACTTCGGCGACCGGATCGGCCGCAAGGCGATGCTCGTCGCGTCGCTGGTGCTCATGGGTGTGGCCACGGTCGGGGTCGGGCTGCTCCCGACCTTCGACCAGATCGGCGTGGCCGCGCCGATCCTGCTCGTGTTCCTGCGCCTGCTGCAGGGGCTCAGTGCTGGTGGTGAATGGGGCGGCGCCGCACTCATGGCGGTCGAGCACGCTCCGGAGGGGCACCGCGGCAAGTACGGGTCCTATTCACAGGTCGGAGTACCGGCCGGGCTGATCCTCGCCCAGCTGGTGTTCGTCGTCATCGACGCGACCATGGACGACCAGCAGTTCGCGAGCTGGGGCTGGCGGTTGCCGTTCCTGTTCAGCATCGTGCTCGTCGGCGTCGGCCTCTTCATCCGCCTGCGCATCGAGGAGAGCCCAGTGTTCCGGGCGCTCAAGGCCGAGCAGGTGCGCGCCCGCCTGCCCATGATCGACGTCCTGCGCGAGCGTCCGCGGGAGCTGGTGATCGCCTCGGTCAGCTTCATCGCCAACACGGCCATCGGCTACGTCTTCCTGGCCTACCTGCTCTCCTACGGCACGTCGGTGCTCCGCGTGAGCCGCACGACGATGCTGGTGGTCGTGATCGTCGGCAGCATCTCGTGGCTGGTGAGCATCGTGGTGTCGGCGATCTGGTCCGACCGGGTGGGCCGCAAGCCGGTCTACCTCGTGGGATCAGTGCTGCTGGTGGTGTGGCCGGTGCCGTTCTTCCTGCTGGTCGACACCCGCTCGACCGCCCTGATGATCATCGCCGTGATCGTGCTGACGATCGGGCTCGGCGCGTCCTACGGACCGCAGTCGGCCCTGTTCGCCGAGATGTTCGAGCCTCGGTACCGCTATAGCGGCGCCTCGTTCTCCTACGCCGTGGGTGCGGTGCTCGGCGGTGGCTTCGCGCCGCTCGTCGCCACCGCGCTCCAGACCTCCACCGGTACGTCGCTGTCTGTGTCGGCCTACATGGTGGGCACGGCCCTGATCAGCCTCGTCGCCGTGCTGGCCATCCGCGAGACCTGGCGCGTGGCGCGGTAGCGGCCGGGCTAGAGCGGATCGGTGGAGCGGCCGAAGTAGGTCGAGTCGGGCTGGGCCGGCACCGGGATCTCGTGGAAACCCATCCGGCCGTAGAACGCTCCCGCCCGGGTGTTGGTGCTGGCCATGCCCAGGTGCACGGCTGTGATCCCGGCCCGGGCCAGTGCTGCGAGGAAGGTGGTCATCAGTGCCCGTCCGTTGCCTGCGCCCTGGTACGCGGGCAACAGGTCGATGTGGAGGTGGGCCGGGTACGCCGCCACCTCGGGCACGAGAATTCGCTCGGGCTGGTGCAGGAGAGCGATCATCCCCTCAGCCCGTGTCGCCGGACGGCCGGTCGGCGGCGGGTAGCGCCGGCTCAGCGTGGGCAGCCACTCCCGCCGGAGCCACGTGACGTACGCCGGTGTGTCCGACGTCCCGAGCACGTAACCGACGGCCTGGCCGCCGTCGTCGACGACGAATGCGAGCTGCGGCTCGTACTCGACGTAGGGCAGGGCGAAGATGTTCGCCAGCAGCTCGGGATCGGGGTACAGCGCGCGGGCGTCCTCGCCGGCATCCCCGGTGCGGACGCAGATGTCGACCAGCGCGCTGCGGTCCGCCGGCCGGTAGGGGCGGACTACGGGCATGTGCTCACCGTAACGGCTTACGTCACTCCACCTCGTCGTCGGCCGGGCTTCCCCTTCCCAGAAGCGCGAGCGCCTCGAGCGCTGCGGCCAGCACCGGCACGGGCGGGGCCGCGAGTGCGAGGCGCACGGCGCTCGGCGCATGAGCCGCGCCCACCGCGAAGGCCGCCGCCGGGGTCACCGCGATGCCGCGCCGGGCCGCCGCAGCCACGAACGTCTCCGCCCGCCACGGCGCGGGGAGCTCCCACCAGCAGTGGTAGGAGGAGGGGTCTGTGCGCAGCACGAACCCCGCGAGCCGCTCGGCGACCAGCGCCTGCCGGGCGGCGGCATCGGCGCGCTTGGCCGTCTCGATCGCAGCCACCACCCCGTCGGCCATGAAGCGGGTGGCAGCTTCCAGTGCGAACGCCTGGGGCGTCCATCCGCCGGACCGCAGTGCGACGGCGATCCTGTCGTGCACGGCAGCGGGCGGCACCACGAACCCGAGGGTGAGACCGGGTGCGACGCGCTTGGACAGGCTGTCGACGAGAACGGTCCGCTCCGGCGCGAACGCCGCCAGCGGGGCCGGGGCGTCCCGCAGGAACGCGTAGATCGTGTCCTCCACGGCCATCAGATCGCGCTCGGCGAGCACCTCTGCGAGCGCAGCGCGGCGAGCGGGCGTCATCGTCGTGCCGAGCGGGTTGTGCAGCGTGGGCTGGAGGTAGACGGCGTCGAGCCGCCCGGCGGCACGCACGGCGTCGGGCAGCAGGCCGCCGTCGTCCGTCGGGATCGGGACGAGCTGTATCCCGAGCCGGGCCGCGATGCCCCGCACCACCGGGTACGTCAGCGCCTCGACGCCCAGCCGTCCGCCCAGTGGCACCAGCGCGGAGACGGCCGCGGCGATCGCCTGCCTGCCGTTGCCTGCGAACAGCACGCCGTCCGGCTCCGGGGTCCAACCCGTCCGCGCCAGGAGAGCGGCTGCCGCCCCGCGGGCCGTGGGGGTGCCGGTCACCGTGGTAGCCGTGAGGGAGGCGCCGAGCACGCCGGGTCGGAGCAATCCCTCGATGATCGGTGCAAGCATCTCCCCCTGCTGCGGGAGCACGGGGATGTTCATCTCCAGGTCGACCCGCCCTGCGGCGGCGGGCTCGGCCAGTGCGAGACCGGGCGCGGGAGGGGCTGCGCGCACGAAGGTGCCGCGGCCGACCTCGCCCGTCACCAGGCCGCGGTGCGTCAACTCGGCGTACACGCGAGCGGCTGTGGACACCGCGATGCCTCGGTCGCGGGCGAACCGCCGCTGGGTGGGCAGCCGGTCACCGGGTCGCAGCCGGCCCGCCCGGATGTCGGCGGCGACGGAGTCGGCGAGCCTGAGGTAGCTGTCCACAGTATTGCTCCGAGGCTATTGAAAGTATTGAACGCCGATATTGCACCGGGCAGACTGCGAGCGTCAACGAGAGGAGCGACGATGCGCACCATCGGCCTGGACCGTGTGACCCTCGCCTACGACGACGCAGGTCCCGAGCGCGGCACTCCGCTGCTGCTCGTACACGGGCACCCCTTCGACCGGACGATGTGGCGCCCGCAGCTGGAGCGGTTCGCGGCCGAGCGCCGTGTGATCGTCCCCGACCTGCGGGGCTACGGGGCGAGCCCCGGAGCGGTGGATGGTTGGGCCGACTTCGCCGACGACCTCGTCGGCCTCCTCGACGGGCTGCGCGTACCGCGTGCCGTGGTGGCGGGCCTCTCGATGGGCGGCCAGATCGTGCTGGAACTGCAGCGCAGGCACCCCGGCCGGGTGGCGGGGCTCCTGCTGGCCGACACCACGGCTGCGGGCGAGCCCGACCGCGATCAGCGCCTGAGCATGGCCGGCAGGCTGCTCGACGAGGGCATGGATCCGTACTCGGTGGAGGTGCTCTACCGGATGGTCAGCCCGCAGGCCTCGGGCGCTGTCGCCGACCACGTGCTCGCCATGATGCGGGCCACCGACCCGGTCGGCGCGGCGGCGGCCCAGCGCGCCCGGGCCGACCGGCCCGACCATCTCCCGCGGCTCGGGTCCGTGGCCGTACCGACCGTGGTGGTCGTCGGGGCCGAGGACGAGTTCACGCCCCCTGCCGATGCACGCGCGATCGCCGAGCGCGTGCCGGGCGCCGAGCTGATGGTCATCGACGGAGCGGCCCACTTGCCCAATCTCGAGCAGCCCGACGCGTTCAACGGCGCATTAGGCCGTCTGCTCGAGCGTGTGGACCATTCGGACGACCGATCGGCGATCGCCGGCGACTGATCACCGGCGGAATGATCGAAAACGCCACGCGGTCCGAACCCTGCCCCCTAGCCTCTGACCTGCTCCAACCCCGGCTGCGGAGGTCACGCTGATGCAGGTTCCACGGTGGATGCTGCTCGTCGTCGCGGTGGTCGTGTGGGCGGTTCCCATACTCGGTGCCGACAGCGCCGACGCAGCGCGCTCCGACGCCGTTGCCCCTGCCGCTGATCCCCGCAAGGACGCCACGTCCGACTCCGCGAAGCGGGAGGCCTCGCGTGACTCCGACGGGGAGGAGTCCTCTCCGAAGGCGGAGGCAGCGGAGCAGGAGGCGGCGGCCGACGAGAAGACCGAGGACGCCACGTCGGCCGACGACTCCGGGAAGCAGGTCGCACCGGTGGGCGCCGACCTGTTGGCAGTGGTCAAGGGCCGGGGTGCCACGACGAGCGTCACGGACACGTCCGAGCTCGAACGGGCATTGGGCGCCGCCCGGCCCGGCGACACGATCCGGATGGCCGCCGGCACCTACGAGCCGGTCGTCATCAGCCGCTCCGGCACCGCGTCCGCGCCGATCACGCTCACCGGCCCCAAGGGCGCCGTGATCACCGGGAGCGGCAAGGGCTACACCGTGCACCTCGACGGTGCGAGCCACTGGCAGCTCGTCGGCTTCGCCGTGTCCGGCGGCGGCAAGGGGATCATGACCGACGGCAGCAAAGGCCTTCTGCTGGACTCGCTCACCGTGAGCGACACCGGCGACGAGGCGGTGCACTTCCGCGGCGGGTCCAGCAACAACACCATCCAGCGCTCGACGATCCGCAACACCGGGCTGAACCAGCCCCAGTTCGGCGAGGGCGTCTACGTCGGGAGCGCGAAGAGCAACTGGAAGAAGTACAGCGGCGGGCAGCCGGACCTGTCGATGAACAACCGCGTCGTGGGCAACACCTTCCAGCGGATCACCGCCGAGAACGTGGACGTCAAGGAGGAGACCCGCGGCACGCTGATCGCCGGCAACCGGTTCGACGGGTCGGCGATCAGCGGCGAGAACTTCGCCGACTCGGTGGTCGACGTGAAGGGCTACGACAGCACCATCACCGGCAACGTCACCACGGGCAACGCTCCGGCGCTGAAGAACATCATCGAGACGCACGTGATCACCGAGCCGGAGACCTCGGGCTGCGGCAACCGCATCGAGAACAACCGCGTCGAGGGCTTCCGGCCGGCGGGTGCGCTGGTGGCGGTCGACAAGAAGTGCGAGTGAGTCGTCCTGCCGTCCATCCCCCCAGGACGCTGTCTCAGCCGCGCGCCAGCACCGCGCGCAGCACCCGGTGCAGCTCCGCCGCCGAATCCTCCACGAGGCCTGCCGAGCGCCACGCGACGTAGGCATCGGGCCGGACGAGCACGCACCCGTCCTCCTCCACCTCTCGCATCCGCGCCCAGTCGTCGTACAGATCGATGTACTCCCGGCCGGGCCCGATCACGTGCGCGGCGATCTCCACACCGAGTTCCTCGGCCGCCTTCGCCGCCGCACCGGCCCACTCCTCGCCCGCGATGCCGGTGAGCAGGCAGAACCGGCCCTTCCCGGCGAGATCGAGGGTGGAGACGCGGCGCCCGTCGCGCCCGAGCCAGACGTGGGGCAGACGCGCCCCCGGCCAGGTGGTGGGGTGGTAGTGAAGCTCGGGGTCGCGCGTGTACTCCGGCTCCGGGGTGCCGTCCTGCACCACGGCCGCTGAGGCATACCGCTGCCCCATCTCCACGCCGTGGGTGTTGAACTCGTAGTTCTTGAGCTCCAGCGCCGCGCGCAGCTTCGTGCGCTGGAGCGCGGCTTCCGGGGTGTTGGCCCCGCGCGCCGCGATGTGTCGGCGCATCACCTCCGGGTCGCTCTCGCCGATCAGGCCGAGTGCGTCGAAGATCGGGCCGAACTCCTCGATGCTCTTGTTCGCCCGCAACACGATCTGCTTGCCGACCGGCGCGCGCTCCACGTCGTAGCTGTCGAGCAGCGCCTCGCCTGCGGTGCCGCGCAGCACGTAGGCGAGCTTCCACGCCAGGTTGTAGGCGTCCTGGATCGAGGTGTTGGAACCCAGCCCGTTCGACGGCGGATGCCGGTGCACCGCATCCCCCATGCAGAACACCCGCCCGGCCCGATAGCAGGTGGCGTACATCCTGTTGTTGCCCCACAGCGACGTCGAGCGGATCGTCACCGGGATCGAGTCGTCGCCGACCATCTCATGGACGATCTTGATCGCCATCTCGTCGTCGACCTCGGGCGGCGGCTGCGCGATGTCGTAACCCCAGATCACGAGCCACTCGTTCCACGGCCGGACCATCCGGATGACACCCATGCCGATACCGCCGACGTCGGCCCCCGGCTGCAGCACCCAGTACAGGACGCTGGGCCGGTGGGCCACGTACTGCGACAGGTCGGCGTGGAACACGATGTTCATCGAGCCGGCGAGGTCCATCTGGCCCTCGAACGGCAGCCCGACATCGGCTGCCACCGCGCTGCGTCCGCCATCGGCGCCGATCACGTACTTGGCACGGATGTCGTACTCGTGACTGCTCAGCCGATCTCTCACCGTGACGGTGACCCCGTCGGCATCCTGCACGAGGCCGACGAACTCGGTATCGAAACGGACCCGGCTGCCCCGCGACGCGGCGTGCCCGATGACGATCGGCTCGAGGTAGGTCTGCGGGATGTCGCAGTTGGGTGAGGGGCTCGCCAGCCTGTAGTCGGACTCGCGTGCCGGGCTCGTGTACCAGGTGCGGACCCGTCCGATCTCGTCGCCCGCGAGGCTGGTGCAGAACACCGTGTCCCCGAGCAGTTCGTGCGCGGTGCTCTGGGCAAGTACGTCGTCCTCGATGCCGAGATCGCGGAAGATCTCCATCGTGCGCTGGTTGGTGATGTGCGCCCGCGGAGTGTTGGCCGTCCAGCGGTACTTGGTGATCACCGTGTGATCGACGCCCAGCGTGGCCAGGGCGAGTGCCGCACCGCCACCGCCCGGGCCACTGCCGATCACGAGCACGTCCGTCTGAAGATCCTCGGTCACGAGCGCGACCCCAGCACGATGTCGAACTGCACCGAACTCCCGACGGCCGCGTCCGTCAGAGCTCGCTCGCGATTTTCCCGTTCGCTCACTGCCATTCCCCTGTCAGCGCCATTCCCCGTCACGGCCGATCTCAATTCCCTTCGCCTCCCCATGCGGCACGCACCAATCGCCGCAACGCCCCCGTGTCGGCAGGCACGGGGTTGTCCTCCGGTACCGCGGGCTCGGTGAGCGCCGCGACCTCGTCGATCTGCTCCTCACCCAAACCCAGCCCACGCAGGCCCCGAGGCACACCCATCTCGTCAGCCAACTCCCGCAGCCCACGAACCGGATCATCGACACCCAACGCTCGCGCGACCCGCGCCACCGCATCGGGCGCTCCAGGCGCGTTGAACGCCAGAACATGCGGCAACACCACGGCATGAGTACGCGCATGCGGCAGGTCGTACGTTCCACCGAGCACGTGACACAGCTTGTGGTGCAACCCCGACCCAGCAGCCGCGAACGCACTCGCCGTCAGCCACGCACCACGCAACAACGCGACAGGATCGTCCTTACGCAACCCGACCACGATCGCCGCGATCCCGTCCTCGGCAACCGCCGCGCTCACCGGGTTGCGCCCGCTCGCCCAGAACGCCTCGACCCCATGCGCCAGCGCATTGAAACCACTCGCAACGGCCAACTCCCGCGGGAGCGACGCCGTCAACTCCGGGTCGTACACGACCACCCGAGGCAACACGACCGGATCCACGCCCGTGGTCTTGCGACCATCCACCGTCAGACCCCACACGGGCGTGACCTCCGAACCCGAATACGTCGTCGGCACGGCGACCACCGGGATTCGGGCCGTGAGCGCCACGGCCTTGGCAGCACCGGTGGTGGACCCGCCACCGATGCTCAGCACGACATCCGCATCGGCCTCGGCCGCGGCGGCGCGGGCGGCTTCGGCCGTGGCGAGCGGCACGTGCTCGCGCACCGCGGTGAACACTGCAGCCACCCGCTCTGAGAAGGGGGCGACGAGCTCCCGCACCCGGGCCGTGTCTCGTTCGGATGCCACCAGCAGCACCCGCCGGGCCCCCAACCGCTCGATCTCGGGCGCGAGCCGGGTGCGCGCCGCCCCGGAGCCGAACACGATTCGTGCAGGAAGTGTGTTATAGGCGAATTCCCGCATTTTCGCTCCCCCACGACACGAGTTGCCTTCACCATGCGCGATGGCCGGCCATCCGTCCAATACAGGTTCGGATAGCCGGCCATGGATGCGGCATAAATCTGCAGAAACTGCGGTGCGCGGGGTGGGAATCGTCCAGATCGGCGCGGACTACGGCGTGGCTCGCCGGATCGCGAGCCAGCCTCCGCCTCCGAGCACGATCGCGATCACCAGCGGGTAGACCACCAGCAGCAAAAAGATCGACTGGTCGGTGAAGAACGAGCCGACCACGGGCCACCAGCGCTGCCAGGTGACGACGATCGCGACGCCGGCCAGCACCAGCACCGTGCCGACGGCCAGCGCGTAGACGCCGGGCTGGCCCCATCGCTTGAAGACCACGCCGATGAACACGCCGATCGTGGAGAGCGCCACGAACGGAACGGTGTACACGAGCCATTGTGCAAGCAGGTTGTCCTGAACCAGGAACGGGAGGGCGAAGAACTTGACGTTGACCCCCCACCCACCGGTCGCTGTCTCGATGCGCCCCATGATCAGCAGAAGCAGACCGAAGAGCACCGACTGCGTCCCGACCACGAGTCCCGTGCCGGCATAGAAGGCCCGCCGGGTGACGCTGAGGCCGAGGGCGAAAGGAAACACCTGCGTCATCGTCTGTAGGTGCGCCATCAGCATCACCATGTAGATCGACAGCACTGCCCCCGTGGTGCGGCCTTCCGGCGGCGTCACGTCCCCGATGGCCGCGAAAAGCCCCACGTTGAGTACCAACACCAAGAGGAGCAGCAGCGGCGGAAAGGCGAAGATCCAGAACCAGTTGACCGTCTGGATGCGTGCGACGTCGAACACCCGCTTCATCGGGCACCCCCTTCTCCGGCGCCGGCACCCACCGGCTGCCCGTTGCGCGGAACGTTCTGCTGCGTCGTGCGGACCACGAGCTGCTGCAGCGACACCGGCTCGAAGTCGAGGCCGCCCACGCTCGGACGGTCGGGAATGCCGGAGACCGTGGCGCGCAGGAAGCCGCCCACCTCCTCGCGGTGGAGCACGGTGCGCCCGGCGACGAACGACTCGACGGAGGCGCGCGGCCCGGTGACGGTGACCGCGCGGGAGCGCAGCGTCTCGGCGTCCTCGTCGATGAGAATCCGCCCCTTGTCGATCAGGACGACGTGCTCGATGAGATCACTGACCTCGTCGATCAGGTGCGTGGACAGCACGACGGTGCGAGGGTGCTCGGCGTAGTCGGCGAGCAGCCGGTCGTAGAACATCTGCCGCGCCACGGCGTCGAGGCCGAGGTAGGGCTCGTCGAAGAACGTCAGCGGGGCGCGCGAGGCCAGCCCGATGATCACCCCGACGGCCGACAGCATCCCGCGCGAGAGCTTCTTGATCGTACGGTTGCCCGGCAGGGCGAAGTCGGCCATCAGCTCGGCGGCGAATGCGGCGTCCCAGTTCGGGAAGAGCAGCTCCGCGGCGCGAATGGCGTGCTTGACGCGGAAGGTGTCGGGATACTTCTGGCTCTCCTTGATGAAACACACACGGTTCAGCACTGTGGCGTTCTCGTAGGGATGCTGTCCGAAGACCTCCACCGTGCCGCTGGTCTCGAAAGCCTGGCCCGTGAGGATCTGCATCACCGTGGTCTTGCCGGCTCCGTTGCGCCCGAGCAGGCCGTGAATCTGATTCTCGGCCAGCTCCACACTCACCCCGTCCAGCGCGGTGACCTGGCCGTACCGCTTGGTGACGCCATTCATGCTGATGACGCTCATCGCTCGCCCTCGCTGCGCTCGGCCGGCCCATCAGGAGACGTCACCGTGCGCGGGCGCTGTGACACTGATTCGCTCGCAAGCTCGCTCATCCCTGGTCCCCCCAGACATCGATCATCTTCTTGATCTGCTCGGCGTCGATGCCGAGCTTGCGGGCCTCCACCAGCAGCGGGGCCAGGTATTGACGCGCGAAGTCCTCGCGGCGGCGCTCCAGCAACTGCGTCCGGGCCCCGGTCGCGACGAACATTCCGATTCCTCGTCTCTTGTAGAGCAGCCCGTCCGCCACCAGTTGGTTGACGCCCTTGGCTGCCGTGGCCGGGTTGATCCGGTGGAAGGCCGCCAGATCGTTGGTCGAAGGCACCTGTGCTTCCTCGGCCAGTGATCCGTCGACGATCAAGCTCTCGATCTGCTCGGCGATCTGCGCGAACAGCGGCCGCCCGTCGTCCTTCACGCCGACCACCGACCTCGTCGGTCCGTCGGTTCATTACTCATGTAGCTAACCATGACGGTAACGGGGCGCCTTGTCAATCGAGAACATGAGAGATCAGCGGCGCGGCCGGACCCGCAGCCGCCGCGGGCCCCTGACTTGCTAGGAGCGTCCGTCCCGCCGCACACCGACCACCGAGCACCCGGCGGCGAGCGCCGCAGTGAGCAGGGCGTCGCCATGGTGGACGGGCACCCGCACGACGAGCCAGCCCGGTCCGGTGCGGCAGTCGTCCACCGGCGGAAGGCGGCTCAGGACGTCGGCCGCGCCGTCGGGACAGAGCAGCTCCACCACCGTGTGCCCGATCGCGTGTACGTCGCTCTCGGCCGTGGCCGGGCTCAGCATGCCGTCGGCGAGACGCAGCACCGTGGCCGCGGGCAGCGCGCCCGCACGTCCCGTGTGGTCGGCGACGAGCATTCCGGCACCGCGGGCGAGCTCGGCGCCGAGCCGGGCGTCGAGCGCCGCGGCCGCCGACGCGTCCAGGTTCGACCACGGCTCGTCGAGCACCAGAAGCTCTGCACGGCACGTCAGGGCTTGAGTGAGGCCCACCTTCTGCGCGTTGCCCGTGGAGAGCCGGGCGACCGGAGCGTCCAGGTCGCCGGTGAAGCGGAGGGCGTCGAGCAGCTCGTCGGCGTCGCGTGCGGCGTCCTCGGGGCGAGTACCGTGCAGCGCCGCCATGTGGCGCAGGTACGCCCGGACGGGCATCCGCGGGGATGCCGGGAAGGCGCCGGGCAGGAACCCGACGACCTTCGGCCGGCCCGAGACCGTTCCCGCTGTCGGGGCGGCGCACCCGGCGACGATCCGCAGGAGCGTGGACTTGCCGGTGCCGTTGCCGCCGACGACCGCCACGGGGCGCCCCGGCGTCAACTCGAGGTCGACGCCGGCGAGGACCTCGAGCCTGCCGCGGTAGCGCTTGCGGACACCGGCAAGACGGATCATGTGCGTTCAGATGTCCGCACGCCGCTCCACGAACGTCTGTGCCACCTTGGTGAGCTTCATGTTCAGCGACTGCGAGGCCGAGCGCAGCAGGTCGAACGCCTCGTCTGCGGAGATCTTGCGGCGCTCCATGAGAATGCCCTTGGCCTGGCCGATGATGTCGCGCGTGTTCAGGGCCTCACGCAGCTGGGCGGCCTCCAGGTCGGCGGCCGTGCACGCCAGCGTGGCCGCGAGTGCTGTGGAGGCGTGCGCCGCCAGCACGAGCGCGATCTCCCGGTCCTGCTCGTCGAGGCCACCGACCTCGTGCGAGTAGATGTTCAGCGCGCCCATCCGCGGAGCGTCGCCGCCGTGGGGGAACATGCCCACCGCGAGGATGCTGCCCACACCCATGCCGACGGCGGCGCGCCCGAACCGCGGGAACTCGGGGCAGTCGCCGAGGTCGGAGCAGTAGGTCATCCCGAGCCCGGCCATCCGGGTGGCCTCCACGCACGGACCCTCGTCGAGGCGGTACTGCACCTCGTCGAGCTCGGTGGCCAGCGGATCGGTCTCGACAGGCGTGTGGAAGCCGCCCGGCGCCCGCAGCGTGACGCTGACGAGGTCGGCACCCTGCACCGCGGATCGAGCAGCCTCCACCACTCGCTGCAGCACACCGTGCACCGACGCCTCGCCCACGAGCTTCGCGGCGAGATCCACGAACTCTCGCGCGAGCGGGCCCGCGTCCGCGAGGTCCGCGGAACCGTCCGAACCGCCGGCGGCGAACCGCTTCCGATCCTCGGCCCACTCCTGCTCCGTCGTCACGTCCACCTCGATCATCCGGCTGGCTGCCGGCCCGAAACGGCAACCGGCGCGGAAGCTTGACCCAGAGCGCGGTGGCAGGGCAAGCCGGGGGGCAGAGTGGCCGACATTCGGACGCACCTGCGCCGCCGAACGGTCGAACATGCTGGTCAGGAAACGAGGGCACGGGCGCGAATCCGACGCACCACGAGGATCACCAACCCGACGACGAGGAGCCCGAGCACCACGTAGCCGATCGGCCCGAGCCAGCCCTCCACGTGGTCCCAGTTCTCGCCCAGCACCCACCCGAGCCCGATGAACACCGCGTTCCACACCCCGCTGCCGATCGCCGTGAGCAGCACAAATCTGCCCAACGGCATGCCGGAGACGCCTGCGGGAATCGACACGATGCTGCGCACGAGCGGGACGCACCGGGCGAGCAGCACCACCTTGCCCCCGTGCCGCTCGAACAGCTGGTGCCCGCGCTCGATGTCCTTCCGGCTCGCGAGCACGAACCAGCGACGGTCGGCCAGGCGGTGGAGACGGTCGTAACCGAGCCAGGCGCCGAGGCCGTAGAGCACCAGCGCCCCCAGCACCGAACCGGCGGTCGCCGCAGGCCACACGGTGAGGACGCTCAGCGCTCCGGTGCGCGCGCGGAACCCCGCCAGGGGAAGGATGACCTCGGACGGGATCGGCGGAATCAGGTTCTCCAGCAGGATGAGGAGCCCCACACCGACTGCCCCGAGACGGTCGACGATCCCGAACACCCAGTCGGCCACATGTCCATGATGCCCGATAGATCCCACTTCAACCGTCCGCGCGAGGGCCGTCCACCCGGCCGTGCCACACCGAGCGGATCTCGTCGCGAGCGCCATACTTCTGCGCGTGAGCGTGCGGACAGTCGGTGTCGAGGAGGAGTTCCTGCTGGTCGACCCGGAGACCGGTCGGCCGCGCGCGGTCGGCAATGTGGCGCTCGCCGTCACCGACTCCGACGAGGACGAGCTGACCGGCGAGCTGCACCGCGAGCAGCTGGAGACCGGCACGAAGCCCTGCCACACCCTCGACCAGCTGGGGGCGGAGCTGCGCTCGGCCAGGGTGACCGCCGCGAGCGCGGCAGGTGACGTCGGGGTGGCTCTCGCCGCGCTGGCCACATCCCCGCTTCCGGTGGAACCGACCGTCTCCCCGTCGCGCCGCTACGAGGAGATGGCCCGCCGCTTCGGACGTACCGCCTACGAGCAGCTCACCTGCGGGTGTCACGTCCATGTGGCGATCGAGTCCGCGGAGGAGGGCGTCGCCGTCCTGGACCGGATCCGGCCCTGGCTGGCCCCGCTCATCGCGGTGAGCGCGAACTCTCCGTTCTGGCTCGGCGAGGACTCCGGCTACGCCAGCTACCGCAGCCAGGTCTGGCAGCGGTGGCCGTCGGCGGGCCCGTACGGGCCGTTCGGCTCCGTTGCCGCCTACCGGCAGTTCGTCGACTCGGTGCTCGCCACCGGGACGGTGCTGGACGAGGGGATGCTCTACCTCGACGCCCGCCTGTCGCGGCAACACCCGACCGTCGAGATACGCGTGGCCGACGTGTGCCCGGAACCCGACGACGCCGTGCTGGTCGCGGCGCTCACGCGCGCGCTCGTCCAGACCGCGATAGGAGCGTGGCGGGCGGGCGAGGAGCCCGACCCGGTGCGCACCGAGGTGCTCCGGCTCGCCGCGTGGCGGGCCGGACGCTCCGGGATGGAGGGCGACCTGCTCGACCCGGGAACCTGGCGCCCCGCTCCCGCCGCCGACGTGGTCGGACGGCTGATCGAGCACGTGCGACCGGCACTGGTGGACGCAGGCGACCACCACACGGTGCACAAGCTCCTGAAAGGCCTGCTGGATCGGGGCACAGGCGCGAGGAGACAACGCGAGGTACTGGAGCGCACCGGCGACCTCGCTGCCGTCGTATCCGATGCAACGAGCGGCACTCTGCCCCATTAGGTTCGGGCGAGAGTGCCGCTCGTTCGACGCGTCAGGCGGCGTCGGCCGTCCGCTTGCGGAGGCTCTCCGGCACCTGGAAGCGCTCGCCGTACTTGCGTGCGAACTCATCAGCCCGCGCGACGAAGCCGGCCACGCCACCCGGGTAGCCCTCGACGTACTGCACGACCCCGCCCGTCCAGGCAGGGAAACCGATGCCGAAGATCGCGCCGATGTTGGCGTCGGGCACCGAGGTGAGCACGCCCTCGTCAAGGCACTTCTGAGTCTCGATCGCCTCGACGAAGAGCATCCGCTCGGCGAGCTCGTGCAGGTCGACGTCGTGGTTCGTCGCCCCGAGCTCGGTACGCAGACCCGGCCACAGCCGCACCCGCTTGCCCTCGGCGTACTCGTAGAAGCCCGCACCCGAGCTCTTGCCCTTGCGGTCGAACTCCCCGACCAGCCGGTCGATCACGGCCTCGGCCGGGTGCCCCTTCCACGTGCCGCCCGCAGCCTCGAACGCGGCGCGCGACTCGTTGCGGATCTTCTGCGGAAGCGTGAGCGTCAGCTCGTCCATCAGCTGGAGCACCGGGGCCGGGTAGCCGGCCTGCGCCGACGCCTGCTCGATCGTCTGCGGGTCGATGCCCTCACCGAGCATCGCCACGCCCTCGTTGAGGAAGGTGCCGATCACGCGGCTGGTGAAGAACCCGCGGCTGTCGTTGACGACGATCGGGGTCTTCTTCAGCCCGATCGTGACGTCGAACGCCTTGGCGAGCGTGGCGTCGGACGTGCGCTCGCCACGGATGATCTCGACGAGCGGCATCTTGTCCACCGGGGAGAAGAAGTGCAGCCCGATGAAGTCGCCCGGGCGGTCGACACCCGCGGCGAGCTCGGTGATCGGCAGCGTCGAGGTGTTGGAGCACAGCAGCGCGTCGGGCTCGATGTACTTGGCGGCCTCGCGGAAGACCTCCTGCTTGAGCTGCACCGACTCGAACACCGCCTCGATCACGATGTCGCAGCCCGCGAGGTCGTTGTAGTCGCCGGTCGGGGTGATGCGCTGCAACAGCGCCTCACCCTTCTCCAGGGTGGTCTTCCCGCGCTTGACGCCCTTGGCGACGAGGCCCTCGGAGTAGGTCTTGCCCTTCTCCGCCGCCTCCAGCGAGACGTCCTTGAGCACGACCTCCCAGCCCGAGAGCGCGCAGGAGTACGCGATGCCCGCGCCCATCATCCCGGCGCCGAGCACCGCGACCTTGCGCGGCTGCCACTTGTCGTAGCCCTCGGGACGGGACTTCCCGCCGTTGATGGCCTGCAGGTCGTAGAAGAACGCCTTGGTCATGTTCTTCGAAACCTGACCGGTGACCAGCTCGACGAAGTAGCGCGCCTCGATGCGGAAGGCGGTATCGATGTCGACCTGCGTGCTCTCCACCGCCGCGGCGAGGATGTTGCGCGGGGCCGGCATCGGGGCGCCCTTGAGCTGCTTGCGCAGGTTGGCGGGGAACGCCGGGAGCATCGCGGCGAGCTTCGGTGTGGCCGGGGTGCCGCCGGGCACCTTGTACCCCGGCTTGTCCCACGGCTGTGCGGCGTCGGGGTTGGCGGCGATCCAAGCCCGCGCCTTGTCGAGCATCTCCTCGTGGCCGGAGGCGAGCTCGTCGATGATGCCGATCTCGACCGCGGCAGCGGGCTTGTGCCGCTGGCCCTGCGCAAGCACCTTCATGAAGCCGTCGGCGATGCCGAGCATCCGGGTGATCCGCACGACCCCGCCGCCACCGGGCAGCAGGCCGAGCGTCACCTCGGGCAGCCCGTAGACCACCTTGGGGGCGTCGAGCCCGATGCGGTGGTGGCAGGCCAGCCCGATCTCCAGGCCACCGCCGAGGGCGGTGCCGTTCATCGCCGCCACCACCGGACGGCCGAGTGTCTCCAGCCTGCGGAGCTGCTTCTTGACGGTCATGGAGTTCTCCATGACCGCCCCGGCGTCGGCCTCTGTGGCCTTGCTCATCGAGTCGAGGTCGCCGCCTGCGAAGAACGTCTTCTTCGCCGACGTGATGATCACGCCGGTGATGTTCTCCTTGTCGGCGACGAGCGCGTCGACACACGCGCCCATCGCCGCGACGTACCGCTCGTTCATCGTGTTGGCGCTGCGGCCGGGGTCGTCGAGGGTGACGACGACGATCCCGTCCTCGCCGCGCTCCCAGCGGACGGCCTGTGGCTCGGTCACGGTTGCAGGTTCCCTTCTCAGGAGATGCGCTCGACGACAGTGGCGATACCCATGCCGCCGCCGACACACAGCGTGGCCAGGCCGTAGCGGAGATCCCGGCGCTCGAGCTCGTCGACGAGCGTGCCGAGGATCATCGCGCCGGTGGCACCCAGCGGGTGGCCCATGGCGATCGCGCCACCGTTGACGTTGACCTTGTCGTGCGGGAGGTCGAGATCGCGCATGAACCGCAGCGCGACGGCCGCGAACGCCTCGTTGATCTCGAACAGGTCGATGTCCTCGACGCTCAGGCCGGCCTTCGCCAGCGCCTTGCGGCTGGCCGGCGCCGGGCCGGTGAGCATGATCGTGGGGTCGGCTCCGGACAACGCGGTGGAGACGATGCGGGCACGCGGAGTGAGCCCTGCGGCCTTGCCGGCGGCCTCGGTGCCGATGAGGCACAGCGCAGCGCCGTCGACGATGCCCGAGGAGTTGCCGGCGTGGTGGACGTGGTTGATCTTCTCGACCCAGTGGTAGCGCTGCAGCGCCACGGCGTCGAACCCGCCGGCATCGCCGATCATCGCGAACGACGGCTGCAGGCCCGCGAGGCTCTCCAATGTGGAGCCTGCCCGGATGTGCTCGTCGCGGTCCAGCACGGTGACGCCGTTGCGGTCCTTCACCGGCACCACCGAGCGGGCGAAGTAGCCGTTGGCCCACGCCTTGGCCGCGCGGGTCTGCGACTCGACCGCGAAGGTGTCGACGTCCTCGCGGGAGAAGCCTTCGAGCGTGGCGATGAGGTCGGCGCCGATCCCCTGCGGCACGAAGCCCGTGTCGTAGCTGGTCTCGGGGTCCATCGCCCAGGCGCCGCCGTCGGAGCCCATGGGCACCCGCGACATGGCCTCCACGCCGCCGGCGAGGACCATGTCCTCCATCCCGGAGCGCACCTTCTGCGCCGCGACGTTGACGGCCTCGAGGCCCGAGGCACAGAAGCGGTTGAGCTGCACCCCCGCCACGGTGTGCGGCAGCCCGGCCGTGATCGCCGCGGCCTTGGCGATGTCGCCGCCCTGGTCGCCGATCGGCGACACGACGCCGAGCACGACGTCGTCGACGGTGGACGGGTCCAGATCCGGGAACCGGTTCCTGAGCTCGTGGATCAGGCCGACGACCAGTGAGATGGGCTTGACCTCGTACAGGGAACCGGATGCCTTGCCGCGGCCGCGCGGCGTGCGGACGGCGTCATAGATGTACGCCTCGGGGATCTCGCTCATGCGAACCTCTCATCGACGGCCGAGCTCATTTCCACTTTTGTTACAGTAGCACTGTCACATAGGTCAAGCCGTGACGTAATGTGACGCCATGGTGGCCACCTTCGGTCCTGATCAGGGCGATCTCATGACCATCGACCAGCTGGCCGAGCGCTCGGGAATCACGGTGCGCAACATCCGGTTCTACGCCGGGCGCGGGCTGATCCCGCCGCCGCAGCTGCGCGGGCGCACCGGGCTGTACGGGCCCGACCACCTGGCCCGGTTGGAGCTGGTGAGCGAGCTGTCCGCGCTGGGGTTCACGCTCTCGGCCATCGAGGGCCACCTGGAACGCCTGCCGGCGAGGGCGGGCGCGGCCGAGCTCGCCCTGCAGCGCGCCCTGCTGGCTCCCTGGGTGCCCGAGGAGATCGAGGAGATCGATCGCGCCGAGCTGGACCGCCGCGCCGGGCGCACCTTGTCCCACGACGAGCTCGCAACGCTCGTGGAACTCGGCGCCGTCACCCCGCTCGACGACGGCCGGGTGCGGCTGCACGGCACCACCGTGCTCGGCATCGGGGTCGCCGTGCTCGATTCCGGGCTGCCCACCGAGCTCTGGGAGCACGTTCACCAGCTGATCGAGCAACACACCACGGCCCTCGCCGAGGACCTGATGAAGCTGTTCCAGGACGAGATACTGCAGCCCTACCGCGACCGCGGCCGTCCGGCGGACGAACGCAGCCGGCTCGCCGCCGCCCTCTCACAGCTCAAACCCCTCACCATGCGCGGTGTCATGACGGCGTTCGGACGGGCGGTCAACAAGACGATCCGCGAGCGCATCGGGTAATCCCTCGGGCCATGGACGATGATCGGGCCGCACACCACGCCATCGCTCATGACGACGAGAGGAAGGACGGACGATGAGCCGTAATCCGTACGACGAACTGCCCGAGGTCGGGTCGTTCACGGTGACGAGCAGCGACGTCACCGACGGTCAGGCGCTCGACAACGCCCAGCTCAGCGGGATCATGGGAGCCGGTGGCCAGGACGTCTCGCCACAGCTGGAGTGGAGTGGGTTCCCGGAGGGCACCCGTTCCTTCGCCGTCACGGTGTACGACCCCGACGCCCCCACCGCCTCCGGCTTCTGGCACTGGGCGGTGCTCGACATCCCCGCGTCGGTCACCTCGATCCCGAGCGGCGCAGGCGACGACAACGGCTCCGGTCTGCCCGACGGGGCCATCCAGCTGGCCAACGACGCCGGCGCGAAGCGCTTCATCGGCGCGGCCCCGCCGCCCGGACACGGCCCGCACCACTACTACGTCGCCGTGCACGCCGTGGACGTCGACAGCCTGGGCGTCCCGGAGGGCGCCACTCCCGCGTTCCTCGGCTTCAACCTGTTCAGCCACACGCTCGCCCGCGCCGTGATCGTCGGGACCCACGAGAACAAGGGCTGAGGTGGGCGAGCTCTTCAGCCACCCCGTCGCGGTCCGCTACCTGGAGGTCGACGCCCAGGGCGTGGTCTTCAATTCCTGGTACCTCGCGTACTTCGACGACGCGATGACCGCGTTCCTCAAGGCGCGGGGCCTCCCCTACAGCACGATGGTGGAGGCCGGCTACGACGTGCAGCTCGTGCGCTCGGAGATCGACTGGCGCTCCGGCGTGCGCTGGCAGGACGAGATCGAGGTGGTCGTGGCCACCGCGCGCATCGGGCGCACCAGCTTCGCCCTGGACTTCGAGGTGCGCCGGGACGGCAGCGAGGTCACCTGCACGGGCCGCACCGTCTACGTGGTGATCGCCACGGACGGCTCGGGGAAGCGGGAGATCCCCGCGCTGATCGCCGACGCGCTGGGCGAGCCCGCACCGTTGCGCGCCTGACGCGCGTCAGGGCAGCTCGTAGTCGAACGTGTAGGTGTGCTCCCCTTCGGGAGTCTTGACGATCGAGAGCTCGCCGCGAAGGCCCCTGAGGTCGCCGGTGGCGGAGTCGGGCACCACGTCCACGCGGAAGTCTCCGCCGCCGGCACTCCCGGCCGCCGAGTGTCGGAACACGAAGGTGCCCTTGCGGCCGTCGATCTCGCCGCGCACCCGCTCGATGCCGACGTAGGCCGCCGAGCCCTCCTGCGCAAACGCCTGCAGCAGCTCCGCGTCGCTCGTGCCGGCGATGCCGCCCTCGAACGTCTTCGAGTTGCTCACCCGCACCAGCTTCGCGCCATCGGCGTCGTCGATGACCTCTTCGTCCCAGCGCGTGAGGTCGAACCGTCCGCTCGTGCTCGTCATGCCGCGATCATGCCCACCGTGTTCGCGTCGGGATTGGACGAACGCGACAGCCGCACGGTCAGTGTCGGGCACGGGGTATCGCAGCATCCGAGCGACCCCTCACGCTCGGGCGGCCGGACTGCCCCGTGCCCGACAAGCTCTCCTTCGCTGTCCCAGGCTGAGAGCGCAGCTCGGACCGACCCGGAAATGCGGTTGATCCATACGCCACCGTATGGTCTCACCGTACGCTAGCGTACGGAGGTGGCAGAGCGAAAGCGGCTGACCGCGGGTGACTGGACGGTGGCAGCACTCGACGCCCTCTCCGAAGGCGGGCTCGCCGCTGTGGCCGTGGAACCCATCGCCGTTCGCCTGGGCACCACGAAGGGCAGCTTCTATTGGCACTTCAGCAACCGGGACGCGCTGCTCGAGGCGGCGTTGCTGCGATGGGAGCGGGTCAACACCGAGGAGGTCATCACGCTCATCGATGCGGAGCCCGACCCGCACAGCAGGCTCCGCAAGCTCCTGGACCTGACACTGGCGCACCCCGCTGACCAGCCCGTCGACCGGGCGATGCTCACCCTCCAGGCCAACGCGAGCCACCCGCTGGTGGCGCCCGTGTTCGCCCGGGTCACCCGGCGGCGGATCGACTACATCACCGGGCTGTTCGCTGCCGCAGGCTTTCCGCCCGACCCGGCCCGCAGGCGAGGCTTTCTCGCCTACACGGCCTTCCTCGGGCACGTGCACCTGGCCTCCACCACCCCCGAGCTCGTTCCCCAAGGGGCCGACCGGCGCGACTACGTGGAATCGGTGGTCGCCACGCTCACCAGACCGTGACGACCCTCACTCACCCCCGCGTGACGGACTCCAGGTAGCGGGCCGTCCAGCCGTCGGCGGCGCGACGGCTCCACAGCTCCGTCACCGCCGCGGCCTCGTCGGCGTACCGGGAGGTGCGCTCCAGGGCGTCACGGCGCAGCTGCGCCTTCGTCAGCGCGAACGTGTCCGGTGGCACCTCCGTGGCCATCGCCCTCGCCGTGGCGACGGCCTGTGGGAGCACCTCCTCCGGCGGCAGCACGCGGTCGACTAGCCCCATGGCCAGCGCTTCGGCCGGCGAGTAGGTCAGGGCACCGATCGTCAGCCTGCGCGCCGCCACGTCGCCAACGGTGTGGCGCAGCACCTCGATCGCGATCCGCGGGAACGGTGGGCCCACCCGGGCCTCAGGCACCCCGATCCGCCCGCCGCCCTCGGCCATGAGCCGGACGTCCGCGCAGGCGGCCAGCACGCAGCCCCCGGCGATCGCATGTCCGTTGAGCGCGGCGACCACGGGCTTCGGCAGCTCGAACACCGCCCGGAACGACTCGCACAACGCCGGCAGGAACCGCTCGACGTACGGCCCGCCACCGGCCAGGAACCGCTTCAGGTCGACACCTGCCGAAAAGGCGCGGCCCGTTCCGGTGACGACGACGGCCCGGACGGCGCTGGTGGCGAGGGCGCGGAACCGCTCCGCGATAGCGTCACACAGCTCGACATCCATCGCCCCGACCGGACCGTGGTCGAGCCGCAGTACCGCGACGCGAGCGTCACCGCTGCCGTCATCCTCCAGTTCGATCACGCCCGAAACCTACGCGCCGTCCCATCCCATGGCACGCTGCGCAGGAGACCGTCCAGAGCAGAGAGTCGAGGGAGAACATGTCGCAGAAGGTGCGCGGGGTCGTCGCTCGCAAGAAGGGCGAGCCGGTCTCGCTTGAGACGATCATCGTGCCGGATCCGGGCCCGGGTGAGGCCGTGGTGAAGGTGCAGGCCTGCGGCGTTTGCCACACCGACCTGCACTATCGCGAGGGCGGGATCAACGACGAGTTCCCGTTCCTCCTCGGCCACGAGGCGGCCGGGATCGTCGAGTCCGTGGGCGAGGGCGTCACCGACGTCGAGCCGGGGGACTTCGTGATCCTCAACTGGCGCGCCGTCGACGGCACCTGCCGTGCGTGCCGCCGCGGTGAACCCTGGTACTGCTTCTCCACCCACAACGCCTCCCAGAAGATGACGCTGGAGTCGGGCGAGGAGCTCACCCCCGCTCTCGGCATCGGCGCGTTCGTCGAGAAGACGCTGGTCCACGCCGGGCAGTGCACGAAGGTGAATCCTGCGGTCAAGCCGGAGGCGGCGGGCCTGCTGGGCTGCGGAGTGATGGCCGGCATCGGCGCCGCGATCAACACCGGCAAGGTCGGGCGCGGCGACTCGATCGCCGTCATCGGCTGCGGCGGCGTGGGCAACGCCGCGATCGCCGGTGCGAACCTGGCCGGAGCCAGCACGATCATCGCGATCGACGTCGACGACCGGAAGCTGCAGTGGGCGAAGGAGTTCGGCGCCACCCACACCATCAACTCGCGGCAGCAGGATCCGGTCGAGGGTGTGCAGGCGCTGACCGACGGCAACGGCGCGAACGTCGTGGTCGACGCGGTCGGCCGGCCCGAGACGTTCAAGCAGGCGTTCTACGCCCGCGACCTGGCCGGCACCGTCGTGCTCGTCGGCGTGCCGACGCCGGACATGACGATCGACCTGCCGCTGATCGACGTCTTCGGCCGCGGCGGAGCCACCAAGTCGTCGTGGTACGGCGACTGCCTGCCCAGCCGCGACTTCCCGATGCTCGTCGACCTGCACCTGCAGGGACGACTGCCGCTCGACAAGTTCGTCAGCGAGACGATCGGGCTCGAGGACGTCGAGGCCGCGTTCGAGAAGATGCACAAGGGCGAGGTGCTGCGATCGGTGGTCGTGCTGTGACGCCCCCCGGCCCGATCGACCACGTCGTCACATCCGGGACGTTCTCGCTGGACGGCGGCACGTGGGAGGTGGACAACAACGTCTGGATCGTCGGCGACGAGAACGAGGTGCTCGTCATCGACGCGGCCCACGACGAGGAGAAGATCGGAGCGGCCGTCGGCGGGCGGCGCGTTGTGGCCGTCGTGTGCACCCACGCCCACGACGACCACGTGAACCGGGCGCCCGCACTGGCCGACCGGTTCGCCGCCCCGATCCTGCTCAACCCGGCCGAGGCGCCGCTCTGGGAGATGACCCACCCGAACCGGGCGCCCGACCGGGAGCTCGCCGACGGTGACGTGCTGACCGCGGGCGGGGTGGAGCTGCGGGTGCTGCAGACGCCCGGGCACTCCCCCGGGTCGAGCTGCCTGTACGCGCCCGAGCTCGGCACCCTCTTCAGCGGCGACACCCTGTTCCAGGGCGGGCCGGGAGCGACCGGGCGGTCGTACTCCAGCTTCGACACGATCATCGAGTCGATCCGGGAGAAGCTGCTGACACTGCCCGGCGACACGGTCGTGCGCACCGGCCACGGCGACCCGACCACGATCGGCGAAGAGGCCCCCCACCTGGAGGAGTGGATCGCGCGGGGTCACTAGCCCACCCCGACCGTCGTCGCAGCCTGTCGTGCGACCTCGCAGCGTGTCGGCGCGCTGCGAGGTGACCACAGGTGCTGCGACGTGCGCAGAGTCCGATGTAGCACTCTAGTGCTACATTTGTTGCGTGGGTGACCCTGAGAGCATCGGCATCCGCGAGCTGCGTCAGCACGCCTCGCGGTACGTCGCCATGGCCAAGGCCGGGAAACGGGTGCCGGTCACGGTACGGGGCGAGCTGGTGGCGTATCTCGTACCGGCCGAGGAGCCGACCTCGATCCTCGACCGGCTGGAGGCGGCCGGGCAGCTGCGGCGAGGCCGCGGGAACCTGATGGCTCACATGCCACCGCCGCCGGCTCCGCCGGGCACTCCACCCCTGAGTCAGGTACTGCAGGAGATGCGCGACGAGGAACGCTGGTGATCTATCTGGACACCTCGGCATTCCTGAAATCGGTGTGGGAGGAGCGCGAATCCGCCGCGCTTCTGGACGCCATCGCGGACCGACCGACCATCTCGAGTGCCCTCCTCGCCATCGAAGCGCGACGCAGCACCGTGCGAGTTGACGCCGCGCTACTGCCGCGAACGGATCTCCTGCTCGGCGAGGTGACGCAGGTCGACCTGTCACCTGCGGTGCTCGAATCGGCAAGTCGTATGCCCGATCCCCGCCTGCGCACGCTCGACGCCATCCACCTCGCCACGGCGCTGCTCGTGCGGGAGGAACTCTCCGTCCTGCTGAGCTATGACGAGCGGCTCCTGGACGCGGCCGCGGCTCACGGGATCCCGACGGCAGCCCCGGCCTGACCAGTCACATACCGGGACGCCAGACCCGCTTCTCGGTGACGACAGCCGTGACCAGGTCGGCAGGCGTCACGTCGAACGCCGGGTTCCACGCCGCGCTGACCTCCGGGGCCATCTTCACGCCACCCACGACGAGAACCTCCTCGGCGGCCCGCTCCTCGATCTCGATGGCGGCGCCGTCGGGAGTGGCAGGGTCGAGCGTCGACTCCGGTGCCGCAACGACGAACGGGATGCCGGCCCGCGCCGCGGCCAGGGCCAGCGGGTAGGTGCCGATCTTGTTGGCGACGTCACCGTTGGCAGCTACCCGGTCGGCGCCGACGACGACCGCGTCCACGAGCCCGCGGGCGATGATCGAGGCGCCTGCCCCGTCCACCACCACCCGGAACGGCACCCCCATCGCCGCCAGCTCGACGGCGGTGATCCGCGAGCCCTGCAGGACCGGGCGGGTCTCGTCGGCGACGACGTTGGCGACCCGGCCCGCCTCGTGCAACGACCGCACCACGCCCAGGGCGGTGCCCCAGTCGACGCAGGCCAGTGCACCGGCGTTGCAGTGCGTGTGCAGGCGCAACGGCTCCGGGCCGCACAGTTCGGTGAGCAGCTCGGCGCCACGGGCACCGATGGCGCGGCAGGCTGCGATGTCCTCCTGGAGCACCGCTTGCGCTGCCGCGAGCACCGCCTCCGGGCCGTCGGCCGCGGCGGCCATGGCGCGCCGCACCCCCACCGCGAGGTTCGCTGCGGTCGGCCTCGCCGCGGAGAGCCGGGCCGCCACGGCCGCCAACTCGGCACCCGCAACGGACCTGGCCGCGAGCGCGACCCCGAGAGCCCCGGCCGCACCGAGCGCCGGGGCGCCACGCACGACGAGCCGGCGGATCGCGTCGACGAGCTCGTCGGCATCGTCGATGTACACGATCCGCAGCTCCGGTAGCGCTGTCTGGTCCACCAGCGCGATACGGCCGTCCACCCAGTCGATCGTCCGCGGCAGCACCGATCGAGCGTAACGGTCCACGGACGTGATCGGGTTACCGTCGAGAAGTGTCCTGGCCCGATGCCGACTTCCCTGCCGACCCCTACCCCGGCGCCGTCCCACCGTCCTCCTTCGTCCATCTCGACGAAGTCTCGTATCCGGTACGCCCTGATCCACGGGCCGGTTGGCTCGTCTCCACCGTCGGCGAGGCGCCACTCGACACATGGCTCGCCGGCCACGGCTGCGCGCCCGCCGCGGAGCGCGTGCCCGTGCTCACCTACGGCTCGAACCGCTGCCCGAGCAAGATCACGTGGTTGCGCCGCGAGCTCGGGCTCGGGCCCGACCCGGTGGTGGTCCTGCGCGCCCGCACCCGCGACGTCGCCGCTGTGTGGGCCGCCGGGCTCCGCCACCGCGACGGGCAGCGCCCCGCGGTGCTGGCGGCATCCCCGGGGACGGTCGAAGATCACGCTGTGTGGCTCGCCACGCCGGAGCAGATCGCGGTGCTCGACCGCTGCGAGGGCCGCGACGAGCGATTCCGCCTGGCCCGGCTGCGCACGGGCGAGGTGGACCTCGAGGACGGCACGCGCTTGGACGCCCCGTGGTGCTACCTCGGGCACGCCGCCATCCGCCGCCCGCTGCTCGTCGACGGGACGGCTGTGCGCTGCGCGGACGTGTCGCAGTTCGCTGCCCTCGATCTGACGGGGGACGCCGCTCCGGGCGACGGCCTCGACGCCTTCACGGTGCACGGCGAGCCGCACCCCGACGAGTGGCCTGCCGCGCTCTTCGCCTACGGCCTGCTGCAACCGGGCAACCCGTCGTGGGACCGCCTCGCCCCCCACGCGGCGGGCGACCCCGTGCGCGGCACTGTCAACGGCACCGTGCTCGACACCGGACGCGGCTTTCCGGCGCTGCTCCCGGGCACCGGCGACCGTGCTCCCGGCTGGCTCGTGCCACTGCGCGATCCGGTCGCCGCGTTCCCCGCCATCGACGAGTACGAGGGCCCCGAGTACCGGCGCATCCGGACAGCGGCGGGGCCGGAAGAGCGGTCCTGCTGGGTGTATGCGTGGCAGGCACCGTCCCACGGAATGCCCCGGCTCGCGGCGGGATGGCCTCCGAACGACTGACCTGTGGCCGCCGTCCGTCCTGCATCGACGATCCCTCCGGGCTAGCGTCGGGCGCCGTATGCGGATTTGGGCGGTGAACAATGAGTGACGACGAGCGACCGGATGTCGCCGATCAACCGGATGTACGGACGGTGCGGCGGGCCGTGGCCGGCGCGGCCATGGGCAACGCGGTGGAGTGGTTCGACTACGCCATCTACAGCTACCTCGTCACGAGCATCGGGCTGAACTTCTTCCCCGAGGCCAGCCCCGCGGCACAGACGATGCTGGTCTTCGCCGGTATCGCCATCCCGTTCGTGCTGCGCCCCTTCGGTGGGGTGTTCCTCGGCCCGCTCGGCGACAAGTTCGGCCGCCGCCGCGTACTGGCCGTCACGATCCTCATGATGTCGGGCTGCACGTTCTTCATCGGCCTCATTCCGAGCTACACCACGATCGGCATCGCGGCGCCCATCCTGTTGCTGCTCGCCCGGCTCATCCAGGGCTTCTCCACGGGCGGCGAGTACGGCGGCGCGGCGACGTTCATCGCGGAGTACGCGCCCGACCGCAAGCGCGGCTTCTACGGCAGCTTCCTCGAGTTCGGCACGCTCACCGGGTACGTGCTCGGCGCGGGCATCGCCACCACCGTCCAGCTCTCGCTGTCGGACGAGGCGCTGAACTCGTGGGGCTGGCGCATCCCGTTCCTGATCGCCGGACCGCTCGGCCTGATCGGGTTCTACCTGCGGAACCGGCTCGAGGACACCCCTGCATTCCGCAGCTGTGAGCGCGCGGGCGAGACCACCCAGGCGCCGTTCAGCGAGGTCCTCAGGACGTACTGGCCGCAGATCATCAACCTGATCGGCTTCGTGATCCTGCTCAACGTCGCCGACTACACGTTGCTGACCTACATGCCCACGTACCTGACTCAGGTGCTGGAGATCAGCGACACCGAGGCGTTGATCGTCATCATCGGCGTGATGATCGGGATGATGCTCGTGATCGCGCCGGTCGGCGCGTTGTCGGACCGGGTGGGCCGCAAGCCTCTGCTGCTCACCTCGGCGGTCGGGTTCCTGGTTCTCGCCTACCCGGCCATCGCGCTGGTGGGTATGCGCGACCCGCTCCCGGTGACGGGCGGAATGGTGATCCTCGCGGTGCTGCTGGTGCTGATGCTGGGCACGATCGGCTCGGCGCTGCCGGCGATGTTCCCCACGCGCAACCGGTACGGGGGCTTCTCCATCGGCTACTCGGTCTCCACGGCGTTGTTCGGCGGCACCGCCCCGCTGGTCATCACCGCCCTGATCGACCGCACCGGCAACACGGCCGTGCCGGCCTTCTACCTCATGGGCGCGGCGGCGGTCGCGATCATCCCGATCCTGCTCATGCCCGAGACCGCGCGTATCTCGATCAGCCACCCCACGCAGATCCCGGGCACGGAGCCCGCCGACTCGGGCAGCGCTCTCGTCCGGTGACGCCCCGAAGGCGCCGCTCGCACAGGGCGGCGTGCTTGGGTGACAGGTGTGGATCACACAATGGGCTCGCGGCTCAGCGCCGCACGTGTTCTCGTCACGGACGCCGCGCTCGCCGACGGGCATTCCCCCACCCTCGTTCCGGGCGTGTGGCTCCTGGCGGAGCACGGAACGGTGACCGGCCTGTGGACCGAGGGAGACCATCCGGATCCTCGATCACTCGGCGACGTCACGGTGATCGACGGCGCGGGCACGTCGATCGTGCCGGGCATGGTCGACTCCCACGCGCACGTGTCGATGCCCGGCGGGGCCCGCTGGATCGAACGCGGCGGGGACCCGCTGGACGAGCTGCTCGCGGTCGGTGAGGAGAACGCCGAGCTGATGCTGCGTGCCGGCATCCGATGGGCCCGGGACGTCGGCTCACCCCGCAGGCTCGACCCCGGGAGCGGCGACGAACGGGCCGTGAGCCTGCTCCTGCGCAACCGGTGGCAGGGCAGGCAGGATCGTCCGTACATCCGCGCGGCGGGCACCTGGGTCAGTCGCAAGGGCGCTCTGCCAGAGGGTCTGACCGTCGAGGTGGAGCACGGCGCCGACCTCGTCGGGGCGGTGCGGCAGCAGCTCGACGAGGGCGCCGACCTGGTCAAGCTGTACCTCGACGGGCCCGACCTCGATACTGCCCCGTTCACCGTCTCCGAGGTCGGCGCGGCGGTGCAGGTGGCCCACGATCGCGGTGCCACGGTCGCCGCCCACGCCACGGCTCTCTCCGGCAACCGCGTCGGCGCGGAGGCGGGGGTGGACAGCCTCGAACACGCCTACGAGCTCGACGACGACACGGTGGCCCTCATGAAGGCGGGCGGCGTCGCGATGGTCGCCACGCTCTCCGTGCTGTACTCCTGGTCGACCTTCGCGCAGACCACGGCCATCCCCCGGTTCACCGAGGCGGATGCACGCCGGAAGATCCAGGACCGCCAGGAGGTCGCACGGGCGAGCGTGCGGCTCGCCGACGCCGGCGGCGTCACGATCGCCGCGGGGTCCGACTTCGGGGGTGGCTCGTTGCGTGCCAACCAGCTCGCCTGGGAGGTGGAGGCGCTCGTCGCGGCAGGGGTCTCCCCGCAGACGGCGCTCGCGGCGGTGACGTGGCGCGGAGGCGACCTGCTCGGGATCCCTCACGCCGGGCGGCTCCGCGTCGGCGACCCCGCCCACTTCAGCCTCGTGCACGGCGACCCGCTGTCGGACCCGACCGCCCTCTGGCGGGTCTGGCTCACGCGATGACGGCAACGAGCGGTCTCCGGCGCTGCGGTCAGGCGCCTGCTGCCGCCGTGGCCGGGACGCTGCGGCCGATGCGGTACAGGCGCGCCGCGTTGCCGCCGAGCACCGCGCGCTTGGCGGCCGTGTCGAAGCGCGGGTAGCGATGGCGCAGCTCGTCGGGGAACCGGTACCCCGCGAGCTCGCGCACCAGCCGGCCCGGCCGCACCAGCGGGTACCCGCTGCCGAAGAGCAGCCGCTCCGGCCCGTACGCCGCGAGGAGCTGCCCGAACGCGTGGGCGAAGTCGAGTGAGTCGGTCCACGGCAGGATCTCGGTGAGCAGGACGTAGACGTTGGGCAGCTCCGCCAGCCGGCAGAGCCGGGGCCCGGGCAGGCACCCCGCGCCCAGCACGAACCGGATGTCCGGCAACGCCCGGGCCAGCTCCCGGAACTGCGCCACGTCGAACCCGGCGGGTGCCACCCGCTCGGCCGCTCTCGTCCGCGCCGGAAGGGCGGAGCCCGCCCGCACGGGCTCCGCCCATCCCGGCACCCGGGGCGGGCGGTCCCGCGCCACCCCGGGCGGTGATGTGGGGCCGCTGTCCTCGCGCCGCCACGGCGCGGGCAACGTCGAGGGCCCGACACCGATGTGCACGACGTCCGCCCCGGCCGCGCCGCACCGGGCGAGGGTGCGGCGCAGCCATGGGTCGCCCAGCCGTTGCCAGCCCGCAGGCCTGCGCCGTTCGCACAGCGTCAGCCCTCGCAGGTCGAACCGCCGCACCCGTGGACCGAGCCCGCGCGCCCCCGGCTGCCCGCCGCCGGGGTCGAGCTCACCGCTCAGTACGAACCGCCCGGGCATCCACCCGGCGACCTCCGCGTGCCACTCCAGCGGGCTGAAGCCCAGCACGAAAAGGTCGCCGAGCACCACGGGCTGCAGCACCGCCCGGTCGACGTAGCCGCCCTCGAAGACGTCACGCGTCAGGCTGTGCTCGGAGACGCGCTCGACGTCGTGGGGCGGCAGGCCCGCACCGTCGAGCTCACGGTGCCTGCGCAGCAGGTCCGTGGCATAAGCCTCGCCGTCGGGAATCGCCTGGTTGTGCGGGCTCGCGTCCCACACGTGCACCTGGGCGTCGATGACGAGGATCCGCTGGCCCCCGACGGTGAACATGGCGCGTCTAGCCGACCGACGGGCCGAGGCCCAGCGACTGCGGTGTGCTGGAGTCGGGAGACGGTTGCGGGATGCCCTCGTCGAGCGGCCCGAACTCCGTCATCAGCGACTTGTTCCAGGGCGTGACCTCCTCGGCCACCAGCGAGTTGGTGGTCAGGATCAGCCCCGCGACCGATGCGCCGTTCTGCAGGGCGGAGCGCACGACCCGGAGCGGGTCGATGATGCCCATCTCCACCATGTTCCCGTAGCGGCCCTCCAGAGCGTCGAAGCCCTCGTCGACGCCCATCGCCGTGACCTGCTTGACCACGTCGTCGCCGTCGTACCCGGCGTTCGAGGCGATCAGGTGCACGGGCTCGGTGAGCGCCTGGCGCACGATCTCGACGCCGATGCGGTAGTCGCCTGCGACGTCGAGCTTGTCGAGCACGGGCTCGGCATGCAGCAGCGCCGAGCCACCGCCCGCCACGATGCCCTCTGCGATGGCCGCCCGCGTGGCCTGCAACGAGTCGTCGACGCGGTGGCGGACCTCCTTGGCCTCCGCGTTGGTCGGGGCCCCGACCCCGATGATCGCGGCCTTGCCGGAGAGCCGGGCGATGCGCTCCGAGAAGAAGTCCTCGTCGGTGCCGATCGTCGCGCGGGACAGCTCGGCGCGCAGCTGCGTGAGCCGCAACTCGAGCGCCTCACGGTCTCCGCCGCCGCCGATGATGGTGGTGTTGTCGCTGGTCACCCGGACCTGGGTGGCGCGGCCGAGGTGCTCCACCGTCATCTGTTCCAGGGAGAACGACGAGCTCTTGCTGTGCACCTTGCCGCCGCACAGCGCGGCCATGTCCTCCAGCAGGTGGATGCGCTTCTCGCCGAACCCGGGCGCCTTGATCGCGACGGTCTGGAAGACGCGGTTGACGTGGTTGTGCACGAGCATCTGCAGCGCGGTGCCCTCGACCGTCTCCGCGACGATCACCAGTGGGCGCCGCTCGGCACGCATGATCTTGTCGAGCACCGGCATGATCGACTGGACGTCCTTGATCTTCTCTGCGGAGAAGAGGATGTACGGGTCCTCGACGATCGCCTCGAGCGTGCCGGGGTTCGTCACCATGTACGGCGAGACGTAGCCGTTGTCGAACTCGAAGTCCTCCACGAACGACACCGACAGGCCCAGCAACGGCGAGTCCTCGACGGTGACGACTCCGTCGTCGCCCACGGTGTGCAACGCCCGTGCGACGGCCCGGCCGATCGCGTAGTCGTCGTTGGCGGAGATCGCGGCGACGCGCGCGTAGTCCTCCTCGGACGACACGGGGTGCGCCACCTCGGCGAGCCGCTCGACGAGGGCGGCGACCGCGGTGTCGACGCCGCGCTTGACCAGCACCGGGTTGCCGCCTGCCGCGATGGCCTTCATGCCCTGCCGGACGATGGCCTGCGCCAGGACGGTGGCGGTGGTGGTGCCGTCGCCGACGGTGTCGTTGGTCTTGACCGCGGCTTCCTTCACCAGCTGGGCGCCCATGTTCTCGAACGGGTCGCGCAGATGGATCTCGCGAGCGATGGTCACGCCGTCGTTCGTGACCTCGGGGGACCCCGTGATCTTCTCCAGGATGACGTTGCGGCCCTTCGGGCCCAGAGTGCTCTTGACGGCCTCGGCGAGCTGGTCGACGCCGGCCTGCAGGAGGCGGCGACCTTCCTCACCGAAACGCAGTTCCTTGGCCATAACGGGGACCTCCAGAGACGTTGGTCTGCGGCGCGGGTGCGGATCAACGAAAGAGCCGGGCCGCCGCCGGCGACTCCGGCGGCGGCCCGGACCTGGTTACGAGACGGGCTTGAGGTCGAAGTCGATGTACTCGGCCGCGTCCTCGGGATTGGCGAACATGATCGTGCGGTCGTCGAGGTGCACCATGCGTCCGTAGTGGGTGGACATGGCCTCCTCGAACTCGGCCGCGTTGAACCAGCCCTCCTCCTCGCCGGCTTCCTCGTCGACATCGGCGTAGATCAGGTCGAACTTGCCCTGGCCGTCGACACGGATCATCGACGGCAGGGGCGTCACCTTGACGTTGTCGATTCTGGTCAGCACGTTCGAGATGAGGACGCCGACCTGGCTGTTCATCAGGGTGAAACCGCACATGTTCGACGCGGTGTTGTTCGATTGGAAGCGGCTCTCGGCCGCGCCGGTCGTCGGTGTGGTCGTCACTGCTTCAGCTCCTCGGGGGTCTGGAGACCGAGATCGCTGCAGATCCCGGCAAACCGGTTCTTGGCCCTGTCGAGGCCGTCTTCGAAGCGCGGCGGCTTGTGATCGACGGACGACCAGAGCGGCTGCATCGTGCGGGCCGCCTCGAGCGCCTGCGGCACCCACTTGGTCAGCCAGCCCGACATGAGCTGCCTGTTGTGATCGGCGAACTCACGGTCCTGCACGAGCGGCCCGAAGCACGAGACCGTCCAGCGCAGGTCACGCTGGGCGTAGTCGTACTCCCCGGCACCCATCACCGTGGGGGTGACGAAGTCGCCGTGCGGCGCCGCGGACTGCATCACGAGGTTGCTGCGGAACAGCTCGCCCACCAGCGGCTCGAACACGACGTTGGCGGCGAAGATCGCCTCGCCCCAGTCGTCCTCGACAGCCGTGAGCGCCTCGGTCAGCTTGCGGGCACCCTGCCACTCGTCGTCGTTGTTCCACGCGTCGAGATGCGCGACGCCGTCGAACCCGTCGATCTCCTCGGTCAGCGTGAGGTTGTACAGCGCCAGATCCTGCGCGAACCGGATCTTGTGCGCGCTGTTCACCGCCATCGCCGTGTTGTGCATGTTCGTCGGGCCGGAGCGCTCGTTCGACGCGAACACGTAGAGCCCGAGGATGTGCTCGATGTGCATCCACGCACCGACGTGACGCTCGACGAACCGCACCCAGTTCGGAGCCCAGAAGTCGAACGCCTTGGCGTTGCGCGCGTTCTCGACGTTCTGGTTCAGCTGCCGGACAACGTTGGCGTTGTACCGGTAGATGGTCTGTTCCCACTCCTCGTTGGGGTCGCGGAACTCGTGCCAGCCGTGCGCAGGCCAGTTCTCCACGGGCAGGCCGCCGGTGCCGATCCCACGCTGGGGCTCGGGCAGGTCCACGCCCCAGGCCTTGAGCTTGGTCCAGTGCAGCGGGTAGCCGGTCTCGCCGTCGGCGAAGCCGTAGATCCAACCCTGCGTCAGGTAGTGCCGCGGGTCGGGCTGCACCTCGACGGTGACGTCCTCGTAGTGGGTCTGCTTGCGCTTCGCGGGTGAGAAGTAGTTGTACCGACGGGCGCTGGCGCCCGAGTCGGGGAACTCGCGCGCCCCAGCCTCTGCGTCGGTGAAGACGGGCTTCGGGACGCTGCGTTCTGGGCGCTCGGTGGTGGTCATGGGCCGTCCTCGCCTTCCGGTTCACCAGTGGTGGTGAACTTGTCGTAGAAGATCTGGTTCTCACTCACTCCCAGCGCGGTCAGCGTTGCGATGGCCGCATCCACCATCGGCGGCGGACCGCAGACATAGGCATCCACTCCTCCCAACCCGGACTCACGGCTCTTCACGACCTCGGTGATCAGGCCCGTCGCCCCACTCCACTCGTCGTCCGCCGCCGGCTCGGACAGCGCGGGGACATAGGTGAAGCCGGTCAACCGGCCCCCGAGTTCGGCCAGCTCCTCGGTGAAGCAGAGGTCGCGCAGCCCACGAGCGCCGTAGTAGAAGGTGACCTTGCGCTCGACCCCTCGTTCGGCCATCGACCTCAGTAGTCCGAGCATCGGGGCCATCCCCGCACCGCCGCCGACGAACAGCAGGTCGGACGTGCGGCTCTCGCGGAGGGTGAAGGTGCCGAACGGCGCCTCCACCTGCAGACGGTCCCCGACCTCGACCTTCTCGGCGAGGTACTCCGAGAACAGCCCGCCCGGGTAGATCTTGATGACGAACTCCAAGAGACCGTCCCGATTGGGCGTGTTCGCCATCGAGAACGACCGGCTCTCGTCGGTGCCCGGCACCTTGAAGTCCATGTACTGCCCGGGGAAGAACTTGATCTCCTCGGGCTCGACGAGACGCACGACGAGGTGGCGCATGTCGTGCGTCACCGCCTCGTTGGACACCACCTCGACCGTTCCGGTGCGCAGCGGGAGCCCGCCCCGGATGATCTCCTCGTCGTAGTTGAGGAGCTCGATGACGAGGTCCTCGTAGGCGTGCGCCCGGCAGAGCAGCGTCTGCCCCTCCTCCCTCTCGAAGTCCGGGAGCGCGAAGGTCGAGTACTTGTCGAGCTCGATGTCCTCACCTTCGAGGACGAAGGACTTGCACGCCGCGCACTGGCCTTCCTTGCAACCGTGCATGAGCTGGACACCCTGCTCGGCCGCAGCCCGCAGGATGGTTTGGTCCTCGTCGACCTCGATCTCGATGCCGACCGGTTCGAACCGGACGACGTGCTTGTCACCCAACTGATCTCAAGCCCTTCGGCTCGTGGGTCGGTGCTCAGGAACGAGCAGGGAACGAGCAGGGCCAAGCAGGGGGAGGGCCGTTCGCGCGACCCTCCCCCCTCGCCTGACCCGCGCTCAGGCGTCGGTAGGTGCCGGACGTCCGGCCGGCCCCTGGCGGACGTAGTCGGCGTGGAACGCCTGCCGCTCGTCGTCGCTCATCTCGTTGAGCACGACGTTCGGGCTCAGCAGCGGGGGCATCCGCCGCATGTGGTCGAGCGTCCACATCTTCTTGGGGTCGAGATCGAGATGCGGCTGCGCCGTCATGGTCTTGCCGTCGTCGCGGACGAAGCCCATGTCCTTGACCACGTCGGCCCAGTTCCACCCGTGGTAGAGCGTCTCCCACTCACGGTGGCCGACCAGCCGGCCCATGTTCGGCGTCTCCCGGCCCTGGTAGACCGGCCGGAAGGCCTCGACGTCGGTCCACCGGCAGACCTCGTGGCAGTACGTGCGCCACTGACCGTTGACCTCGGCCATGACCATGTCCTCACGCACCAGGCACGGGACCATGCAGGTCCAGCAGCGGTGCGGGTAGACGTAGTCCACGTCCTCGGCGACGATCGCGTTGTGCCCGTTGGGCGTGGCGAGGCGGGAGTAGTTCTCCCACCACTTCCCGTACTTGTCGTACCAGCCCGGGTACTTGTACTCGAACCACTCGAAGTCCTCGTCGGTCATCGCGTCGATACGCCAGTAGTTGGCGAGCCAACCGGTGGCGAAGAACTGCGCGACCTCGTGGACGTAGCCCTTCTCCCAGATCTGCTTCCACGCCTCTTCGACGAGGTCGTGCGGGATCGTCAGGCCGTACTTCTCCAGCGGCACCAGGTAGGACCGGTAGTAGTCGTCGTAGATCCAGCGACGCCACATCTCCGCGTAGGACTCGCGGTCCTTACGGCGGTCCTTGGTGCCGTACTCGATGAACGTGCCGATGGCGGCGTCCACCACGCGGTGGTTGTTCCACCACGCATAGCGCAGGTCGCGCTCGAGAAGCTGGCGGTTGTCCTCGTCCGACAACGCCATCAGCAGGGTGGCGTAGCCGTTGGAGATGTGCCGCGACTCGTCGGACTGCACCGAGTGGAACACCGTGGGTAGCAGATAGTCGCCGTTGGCCGCCGCCTCGGCCGGCATGGCCACGAACAGCGTGTTCGTGAAGGCCGTCTCGGCGACGATCGTCAGGTAGATGCTGGCCGCGGTGATGGCGTCACCGGTGATGAATCCCTCGGCGAACTGCCGGCCGATGGTGCCGCAGTAGTCGCTCTGGAAGTTGCGCAGGCTGTTGTTGAAACCCGCCGGGTCGATGTAGTTGTTCATGTAGAGCCGCTTGAGGTTCTGCTGGATCGTGCTGTGCCGAACCTCGTCGATCATCTGGATCGCCTGGCCGTTGTGCAGCTCCGGGTTCGGAACCACGTGGAACAGCATCGGCATCGATCGGGCGGCAGAGATCTCGGGCAGCGGGATGATGGACAGGAACAGCTTCTGCCATTCCAGCCACCGTTCCTGGACCTGGCGGAACATGTTGCCGCGGATGGCGCCGTCCTGCGCGCCGTACACGCGGTTGTCCTTCTCCTCCTCCATGGGGAAGTAGGACCGAAGAACCTGCTTGAGCGGGTCCTTCTTGGCGGCCTTCCGGAAGGTGTAGTCGGTGCCGTACTTCATGTACGGCTCGTGGTACTGCGGCTCCCAGGCGAGTTCCTGGATCTTCTGATGAGCCTTCGCCAGACTCTGCCGACTCACATCGACTCCTCACGTTGTGGTGGGCCGCGGACCGGCGTACGCGCCGTCCGCCTGCCCGGAGTCACCCGGACGGGCGGGAGCACACGCCGCTCCCCGTGGTCTGCCCCCGTTCCGCGGTGCCGGTCCGTGCGCGGGTGGCGCCGGCAGCGGAGGTGGACCCGAGCCGCCGGTCCGGGCCCGGCCGCGCGGGCACCCCGAGTCCGAACCTTCGCCTCGTGCCCGGAATCACACCGCCCTGGCCGTCACCCAGAGGTCTCAATATGAGACGGTTGCCGATTGCTCCCCCCAGCCCGTCTCACTGCTGCGGTACCTTCGGCGAGACGCAAGGTTCCGCATCGTCGCGAGACGCCCGCTGCGCCAAGGGAGAGCACGCGCTTGGTCCGATCGAACCACGCACTCCCGCCTCGACGGACCGATAGGTCCGCCGAGGTACTCGTGCGTGCACGCACGTCCTTCCTGGTCGACGACCATGTGGAAGAGGGAACGGTCCGCGACACGATCCTCGCGTCGTGGACTCGCTCCAGAGAGTGGGACGTCGCCACCGACAGTGTCGAACTGTCGTGCGATTTCGACACCGAGCCCGACTCGCCGCTCGTCCGGGCCGCGGCGCCCATCATGGCCGACGTCGCCGACCAGCTGGCCGGGGAACCGGTGAGCCTCATCCTCACCGACGCCGACGGCGTCGTACTGGAGCGGCGCACCGGCGACTCGGGGCTGAACCAGCACCTCGACAAGGTCTGGCTCGCCCCCGGTTTCTCCTACGCCGAGCGCTTCATCGGCACCAACGGGATCGGCACCGCCTTGGAAGGGCGCGGTCCCGCACAGGTGTTCGGCCACGAGCACTACGTCGACCACCTCGCCGACCTCGCCTGCGCGGGCGCCCCGATCTGGCATCCGGTCAACGGCAAGCTGCTCGGCGTCGTCGACCTCACCTGCTGGCGCCCGGACGCGGGTCGTTTCATGTCCACCGCGGTGGCCCGGATCGCGCGCCAGATCGAGAACGCCCTGCTGGACCAGTCCGGCCCGCGGGAGCTCGCTCTGCTGCACGACTACCTCACCGCATGCCGGCGTGGCCGCGGGGCGGTGCTGGCCGTCAGCCCCGACCTGGTGATGCTCAACGACAGCGCCCGCGCGCTGATCGACCCCACTGACCAGGTCACACTGCTCGCCGGGGCCACCGAGGCGCTGCGTTCCGGCCGCCGGCTGCTGCTCGTCGACCTCCCGAGCGGGGCCGTCGCCCGCGTGCACTGCCGTCCGAGCTGGTCGGACCGCGACACGGCCGGCGGCGTCCTGACCGTTCAGCTCGCCGCGCCCGAGATCGCCCGTCCCCGCCAGGGCCCGACGCCCCCGACGTCGTCGCAGCTCGCCGTCGGGACCGGGGTGCTCTGGATGAAGTGCTGCCAGGCCGTCGACCGCCACTTCCGCAACCGGGAGTGGCTCGTGCTGGAGGGCGAGCCGGGCGTCGGGAAGAGCACCATCGCCCGGGCCACCCACCAGCGGCGCACCCCGGCCGCGCACCTGCGCCTGCTCGACGCCGACGACTACGGGCCGCGGTGGATCGCCGAGATCATCGACGAACTGGAGAACGGCAGCGGCACGCTCGTGCTCTCCCACGTCGACCGGCTTCCTCCCGATGGGCTGCAGGCTCTCGTCGACGCCCTCGAACCGCACCGTGAGTCCACCGACCCCGAGCGCCCCTGGGTCGTGGTCACCGTTGGCCCCGGCGGCCTCGACTCGAGCGCCCTCCTGGAGTCGTTCCCCCGCACCGTGGTGGTGCCGCCGCTGCGTCACCACGTCGAGGACGTCGCCGAGTTGGTCCCCCACCTGCTCGCGCGGCTCACGCGAGGAAGCGACCTCACCTGTTCGTCGGAGGCCATGCGTGTGCTCATGCGGCACCGCTGGCCCGGCAACGTCGAGCAGCTCTACCAGGTGCTGCGCAAGGCCGTCGCCCGTCGCCGGTCCGGCGTGCTGGCGGCGGCGGACCTGCCCCCTGAGTGCCGGGCGATCACCCGCCGGGTGCTCACGCCGCTCGAGGCCATCGAGTGCGACGCCATCGTCAACGCTCTGCTGGACAACGACGGCAACAAGGCAGAGGCGGCCCGTCACCTGGGGATGTCGCGCGCCACGATCTACCGCAAGATCCGCGGCTACGGGATCTCGACGCCTGGTCTCGAAGCCGGAAGCCGGGGTTGACCCGGACGATCAGACGTGACCGTCGCCGGTGGCGCCGCCGTAGGTCGCGATCTTGTACTCGGTGGCGGCCAGCGACAGCGTGAACTCACGGATCTGGCGCCGGACCGTGTCGCGGTGTTCGAGCAGCATCTCCAGCCGCTCGGGCACCGTGTCCTCCCCTGCGTCGACCAGCTCCACGTAGTGCTGCAGGTCCCGGATCGCCATTCCGGACAGCCGCATGCGCGTCAGGAACACCAGGCGCCGCACCACCGCAGGCTCGTAGACACGGTGGCCTCCCGCGTCCCGGCCGACCTCGATCAGACCGATCCGCTCGTAGTAGCGCAATGTGTGCGGCGAGAGGTCGAGCAGGTCGGCCACCTCGGCGATCGACATCGGCTCCTCGACGCCGGTGACGTCGACGAGCCGGTGGATCACCTCTACCGACATCGGTCCGTCCACCTCGCCGAGCGCGCTGAGCGCCCTGCTCATCAGGTCCTCGGTTGCCATCGTGGTCAAGATTAGATCGGCCGGACCGAGGGCACGGCGTCGGCGAAGTCGGCGCCGACCGCGGCCTGCCGCCACCGCTCGAGCTCGTCGAGGCCGCGGCGGTAGGACGCGGAGATCCGCTCGACCGCCTCGCAGCCGAGTGCAAGCCGCAGCGGCAGGTCCGAGCCGTGGACGAGGTCGACCAGGATGTCGCCCGCGCGGGCCGGGTCGCCCTGCTGCATCCCGTCCGCGGCTGCCATGTCCACGCGAACCGCGGCGAGGACGCCTGCATAGGTGTCGCTCGCCTCAGCGAAGCCGAGGACGCCCGGCGCGTTGAACGACGTGCGGAACCGGCTCGGCTCGACGATCAGCACGCGGATACCGAACGGCGCGACCTCCCCGGCCAGCGCCTCCGACCATCCCTCGAGCGCGAACTTGCCGGCCGAGTAGGCGCCCACGCCGGGAAACGACATGCGTCCGCCCTGGCTGCTCATCTGGACGATGGTGCCGCTGCCCTGCTCCCGCATGGCAGGCAGAGCGGCGCGCACGAGCGCGGCCGGGCCGAACAGGTGCAGGTCCATGAGGTCACGCAGGGTTGCCTCGTCCACTTCCTCGGCAGCCCCGACGAGGCCGCGTCCCGCGTTGTTGACCAGCACGTCGACGCGGCCGAACCGGTCGAGTGCGGCCCGGATGACCTCCGGCGCACGGGCGGTGTCACGGACGTCGGCGGCGATCGCGGCGAACCGGTCGGGGTGGGCCGCGGCGAGGTCGGCCACCGCGTCCGGCCGGCGGACGGCGGCGACGACGCGGTCCCCCGCAGCCAGCGCGGACTCGGCCAGCCCGCGGCCGAGGCCCTGCGATGCGCCGGTGATGATCCAGGTCGATGGTGTCGTTCCAGGGGTTGTCATGCCGGCGAAGCTAGGTCTTCGAGCGCGCTCGAACGCAAGCCGCGACGTCCGACGGCTGCGCGTCTCACGACGGCGAAAAGCGCCTTGACCGACCAGTAGGGTCACTCGCGTGCTGGACATTGGGGGGATCTCGAAGCGATTCGGATCCCGGCAGGCACTCGCGGACGTGACCTTCGCGGTGCGGCCAGGCGAGGTGTTCGGGTTCGTCGGCAGCAACGGGGCCGGCAAGACCACGACAATGCGGATCGTGCTCGGCGTGCTCGAGGCCGATGCGGGCGAGGTTCGCTGGAAGGGCTCCCCCATCGACGCCGAGCTGCGCAGGCGCATCGGGTACATGCCGGAGGAGCGGGGCCTCTACCCGAAGATGCGAGTGGGCGAGCAGCTTCGCTACCTCGCCCGTCTGCACGGGCTGAGCGCCGCCGAGGCCACGGCTTCCGTGCAGCACTGGACGGAGCGGCTCGGGGTCGCCGAGCGGGTCGGCGACGAGGTGCAGAAGCTGTCGCTGGGCAACCAGCAGCGCGTGCAGCTCGCCGCGGCGCTCGCGCACGACCCTGAGGTGCTGGTGCTCGACGAACCGTTCTCCGGTCTCGACCCCACGGCCGTCGGCGTGATGAGCAGCGTGCTGCGGGACAAGGCCGACTCGGGCGTGCCCGTGATCTTCTCCAGCCACCAGCTCGACCTGGTGGAACGCCTGTGCGACCGGATCGGGATCATCGCGGCCGGACGGATGGTCACCGTCGGCACCGTCGGGGAGCTCCGGGCGCGCGACGGCATCGTCATCGACGTGTACGGGCCGCGCCCCGGCTGGGCAGACGCCCTCTCCGGCGTCGAGCTCGTGGCAGGCGACGACATCGACCACACGCGGGTGCGCCTCGCCGAGGGCGTCGACGACCAGGACGTCCTGCGCGCGGCACTGGCAGCAGGCCCGGTGCACGAGTTCCGGCGCTGGCGACCCCCGCTCACCGAGCTCTATCGCGACGTCGTCGAGGCCGGACCCACCGCCACGACCGAGCCCGGGGATGTGCCCGCGGCATGACGGCCCCGCTCGGTCCCCGGCAGGTGGTGCTGCTCGTCGCGCGCCGCGAGTTCGTCTCCCAGGTCAAGTCGCGCGGCTTCGTGATCGGGATCGTGATCACGATCGTCCTCTTCGGCGGCCTGTTCCTGCTCTCGGCGTACATCAGTTCCGAATCCGACAGCAAGACCCTCGGTGTCACCCGGCAGACGGCGGCGCTGCAGCCGGAGCTGGAGCAGTCCGCCAAGGCCCAGGGCATCGACCTCACGGTGCGCACGGTCGACGACGGGGCCGGCAGGCAGCAGGTGGACGCGGGTGACCTCGACGCCCTGTTCACCGGCGAGTCCGGCGGCTACGAGCTGCTCGGCCTCGACTCCGTGGACAGCAGGCTGCAGTCGCTCGTCTCGTCGGCCGTGCAGCAGCAGACCCTGACGTCGGCCCTCACCGGAGCCGGGATCGACCCGGCACAACTCACCGCCCAGGCGAAGGTGAGCGTGGACACGCTCCAGCCGGTGGACCCCGAGTCCGGGCAGAAGCTCGCACTCGCACTGGTCGGGGTCATCCTGTTGTTCTTCACGCTCAGCGGCAACGGTCAGGTCGTGGCCACGGGAGTGGTGGAGGAAAAGCAGAGCCGCGTGGTCGAGCTGCTGCTTGCCACCATCAAGCCCTGGCAGCTCATGGCCGGGAAGATCATCGGGCTGGGTGCCGTCGGGCTGCTGCAGCTGGTGATCCTGAGCGCGATCAGTGCGGGGAGCGCCAGCGCCGCAGGCCTGCTGACCGTGCCGACCGCCGCCGTGGGGATGTTCGTCATGGTGGTGGTCTGGTACCTGCTGGGGTTCTTCCTCTTCGCGGCCCTCTACGCCGCGATCGGGTCCACCGTGTCCCGCCAGGAGGAGCTCAACTCGGTGGTCGCACCGATGATCTTCCTGCTTCTCATCCCGTTCGTACTGACCCTGAACCTGCTGCCCAACGACCCCCGCAACGGCGTGGCCGAAGTGCTGTCCTTCGTCCCGTTCTTCTCCCAGACCGTGATGCCCGCCCGCTATGCCCTCGGCGTGGCACCGCTGTGGCAGGTGCTGGTGTCCGCGCTGATCGCGCTGGCCGCGATCGTCGTGGTGGTGCGCCTGGCCGGGCGGGTCTACCGGAACTCCGTGCTGCGCACGGGCGCCAGGGTGAGCCTGCGCGAGGCACTGACCAACCGCTCCTGACCCCGCCCGCTCCCGAGCCGGGGCCGAGTCAGCTCTCGGTGCGCTTCTTCGGCGCCCATTCGGTGAACCCGGCCGCCTGGGCGTCCGCCGCGGAGCGGAACCAGATCTCCGCCTTGGTGCGCCGGAAGTACGGGCTGGCGGGCGAGTGGAAGAGCAGGGAGCTCGTGCTGGCCTTGATCGTGTACTCGGGGTCGGGCGCCGAGCCGTCCGGGCCCGCGGCGACCGCGCCAGGGGGCAGCGTGGACGTCTGCGGTGACGGCGACGGCTTGCGCCGGCGCGGCGACGGCCGGTCCGATCGGGGGGTGGCCCTCCGCGGAGGCGCCGGAGTGAAGAGCGAGTGCGGCTCCGGCTCCACCGGCCGCGCCCACGAGACGGCGGGCTGCACCGGCAGGAGCTCGGTCTCTGCGTCGTCGGGCGAGGTCGTCGAGCCGGTCGTCGCATCCGCGGCAGGAGCAGCAGGTGCAGCGGGAGCGGCAGGAGCAGCAGGAGCAGCGGGCTCGGCAGGAGCGGCGGGCTCGAACATCGAGGCGGCCGTCTCGGACGCGGGCGGCGTCTCCGGACCCGACGTGTCTGGCGCCTCTTCTGCGGCCGGAGCAGGCACGACCGGCTCGTCCGGCACGGGCACCGCCTCGGCGGCCTGGGCCACAGAAGCTGCACCCGGCTCGGGCTCCACCGGCGCCGCCGGAGCGGCCGGCTCGCTCGCCTCGGGCGCCGCCGGGACGGTCTCGGCCGGCTCCACCGGCTCAGCTGCAGCCGCGGCCACCGGGGCGGGCGCCTCGGGCTCCACCGGGACGGCTTGTGCCGGGGGCGTCGAGGGCGCGTCGGTCGTCGTATCGGAGCCGACTGTCACCGGAGACGGAGCGATCGTGGCACTCGCGCGCGGTGGGGACCGAAGCGGCTGCACAGGCGCCGGAGGCACCAGCGCGGGCACGGGTTGCACTCCCGGCCACGGTTGCACGCGGGCGTTGGCGGCGGCCCGACGGGACCGGACGAACCAGATGGCAAGACCCAGCAGCAGCACGACCAGCCCGAGCCGACCGCGACGCCGCGGCGACCGCCTCACGTCTTTCCCGGCCATCGCCCACCCTTCTTGTCGCTGTGTTCCGAAGGGTAAGGTCGTCGCCCATATGGAGCAATTAAGCGGGTCGCGTAGTAGTTCCCCGCGGGCTCCGGATCAGCCTCTCGTGGCCTTCACCCGCTCGTAGCGCGCCAAGGCCTCCTGTCGCTCGGCCTTGTGGTCGACGATCGGCTCCGGGTAGCCGTCCGGCACGCCGCCGGGCAGCGTCCACGGTTGGTGAACGGCCTTTCCCGCCACATCTCGTAGCTCGGGGACGAACCGCCGCACGTACTCGCCGTCCGGGTCGAACTTCTCCCCCTGCAGCACGGGGTTGAAGATCCGGAAATACGGAGCCGGGTCGGTGCCGCTCCCGGCCGTCCACTGCCAGCCGTGCTGGTTGGACGCCAGGTCCCCGTCGACGAGCAGCTGCATGAAGTGACGCGCACCGCGCCACCAGGGCAGGTGCAGATCCTTGACGAGGAAGCTCGCCACGATCATCCGCAGCCGGTTGTGCATCCACGCCTGCTCCCGGAGCTGGCGCATCCCGGCGTCGACGATCGGGTAGCCGGTACGGCCCTCGCACCAGGCATCGAACCGTCTGTCGGCCTCACGGCCGGACGCGAGCGGCAGCGCGTCGAACGCGCTGTCGTAGTTCGCCCTCGCGGAGTCGGGGCGCTGGAACAGGACGTCGGCGTAGAACTCCCGCCACGCCAGCTCGGTGCGGTAGGTATCGGCCGACGCGGAGCGCCGGGACGCCAGGTCGGCGAGCATCGTGCGCGGATGGATCACCCCGTACTTGAGGTACACCGACATCCGCGATGTGCCCTCCTTGTCGGGCCGGTTCCGGTCGTTCCCATAGCCGGACACCCCTGCGTCGAGGAACTCGTGCCACCGGGCGAGCGCGGCGTCCTCGCCCGCGTCAGGGAGATCGGCGTCCACCTGCTCGTCCTTCGGGACGCTCACCGTGCGAGGGCCGCCACGCCGCTTCGCGGGGTCGAGCCACGTGACGGTCGAGGCGTCGGTGTCGGCAGGCGAGCGCCATCCGTGCTCGGCCCAGGCCCGCCGGAACGGCGTGAAGACCCGGAACCCCTCACCGTCGCCCTTGCGCACACGGCCCGGCGCGACCGCGTACGGCGACCCGGTACGGACGAGCTCGAGACCCTCGGCGACCAGCGCCTTCTCGACCGCCTCGTCACGTCGCACCCCGTACGGGCCGAAGTCGGCCGCGATGTGCACGGTGGCCGCGTCGACGGATGCCGCGACCGCGGGCACGACGTCGGCCGGGTCGCCGCGCACGACGAGGAGCCGCCCACCGAGATCCCGGTCGAGCGCGCGCAGCGACCGGTAGAGGAAGGTCCGGCGCGCCGGGCCGGACGGTCCGAGCAGCGCCGGGTCGAGCACGAACAGGGCGAGCGACCGGCGCGCGGCCGCGGCCGCGGCGAGGAACGTGGGCTGGTCCCGTACCCGCAGGTCACGGCGGAACCAGACGACGGCTGTGTCACCCATGGGCCGACGCTAACGGCGGAGAGCACATCCCGCGCGTCGACAACCGCCGAACGCCGACGGGGCCGGATCGCTGACGCCGGACGTCAGCGATACGGCCCCGCTGGTGTGGGAAATGACCTCAGCGGTTACCCATCGGAACGTAGGGACGCTCCGAGGAACCGACGTAGAGCTGGCGAGGGCGGCCGATCTTGGTGGTGGGGTCGTTGATCATCTCGCGCCAGTGGGCGATCCAGCCCGGAAGGCGACCGAGAGCGAACAGAACCGTGAACATCTTGGTGGGGAAGCCCATGGCCCGGTAGATGACGCCGGTGTAGAAGTCGACGTTCGGGTAGAGCTTGCGCTCGATGAAGTAGTCGTCGGCGAGCGCGCGCTCCTCGAGTGCCTTGGCGATGTCGAGAAGCTGGTCGGTGACCCCGAGCTTCTTGAGGATTTCGTCGGCGCTCTGCTTGACGATCCTCGCCCGCGGGTCGTAGTTCTTGTAGACGCGGTGCCCGAAGCCCATCAGGCGGGCACCCTTATCCCTGTTCTTCACCCGCTCGACGAACGCGTCGACGTTGCCGTCCTCCACGTCGCGAATGCGCTGGAGCATCTCCAGCACGGCCTGGTTCGCGCCGCCGTGCAGCGGACCGAACAAGGCATTGATGCCGGCCGAGATGCTCGCGAAGAGGTTGGCCTGCGACGACCCGACGAGCCGCACCGTGGACGTCGAACAGTTCTGCTCGTGGTCGGCGTGCAGGATGAGCAGCACGTCGAGGGCACGTGCGAAGTCAGGGTCGATCTCATACGGCTCGGCCGGGAAGCCGAACGTCATCCGGAGGAAGTTCTCGACGAGACCGAGGGAGTTGTCGGGGTAGAGGAAGGGCTGCCCGACCGACTTCTTGTAGGCGTACGCCGCAATCGTCGGCACCTTGGCGAGCAGCCGAACTGTCGACAGCTCGACGGCGTCCTCGTCGAACGGGTCGAGGCTGTCCTGGTAGAAGGTGGACAGTGCGCTGACGGCGCTCGAGAGCACCGGCATCGGGTGAGCGTCGCGCGGGAATCCGTCGAAGAACCGTTTGAGATCCTCGTGCAGCAGAGTGTGGCGGCTGATCTTGTTGGTGAAGGCGTCGAGCTCGGACTGGGTCGGCAGCTCCCCGTAGATGAGCAGGTAGCTGACCTCGAGGAACGAGGAGCTCTCGGCGAGCTGGTCGATCGGGTAGCCCCGGTAGCGCAGGATCCCGGCGTCACCGTCGATGTAGGTGATCGCCGAGCTGCACGCTGCGGTGTTGCCGTAGCCGGAATCGAGTGTGACCAGCCCGGTGGAGGGCAGGAGCTTGCTGATGTCGAACGCGGACGCGCCCTCGGTACCAGCGTGAATAGCCATCTCGTGCTCACCGCCGGGGTGGCGCAGAACAGCGGTCGTGGTCTCGTCGGCCATGTGGAGGTTCCCTCGCACTCTTCGTTTCGTGGTTGGCCGCAACGCTAGTGCTCGATCGGGTGAGTGCGCCCGACGAAACATGTGACGTGGGGCGCTCAGCCCTTGGTGAGCCGTTCGGGGTCCACGTCCACTCTGCCGACCACGAGATAGTTGATGACCCAGAGTGCTGCGCCCACCGCCAGCAGGATCCCAGCCAGCGCGAACTGCTGCAACGGCCGACCGGACAAGGGCGTGGCCAGGAAGCCGCAGAGCACGATGCCGACGTAGGGGCTCCAGGTCGGCGCGCGGAAGTGGTTGTGCTCCACCTTGTCCTTGCGGAGCACGAGCACCGCGATGTTGACGACGGTGAAGACGGCCAGCAGGAGCAGGGCCGTGGTGCCGCCGAGCTGCGTGATGTCGACACTCCCCACCAGGATGATCGCGATGACGCTGGTGAAGACGATCGCGAACCAGGGCGTCCGGCGGCCCTCGTGCACCCTGCCGAACACCCGCGGGAGGACCCGCTCGTTCGACATCCCGTAGAGCAGGCGGCTCGCCATCAGCATGTTGATCAGCGCAGAGTTCACCACCGCGAACAGACCGATCACGGCGAACACGCCGAGCGGGAACCCGGGCGCCCCCACCTCCAGCACGCGGAAGAGGGCGCTGCTCTTCGCCGCGGCGAGGTCGTCGGCCGGCACGAGCATCGAGGACAGCACCGCGATGATCACGTAGATGGCCGCGGCGACCGCCATGCCGAGCAGCATCGCCCGCGGGAAGATCCTCGGCGGGTTGTGGCATTCCTCGGCCATGTTGACGGAGTCCTCGAAGCCGACCATCGCGAAGAACGCCAGCGATGTGGCGGCGGTGATCGCGATGAACGCGGTGGTCTCCCCGGTGTTGATCTCCACGAGCCGGGACGGCTCCCCCGCTCCCCCCGCCACCGCGACGATGCCCACACCGATGATGAGCAGCAGGCCGGACAGCTCGATGAGGGTGAGCACCACGTTGGCCTTGACCGACTCCCCGACCCCGCGGAAGTTGATCAAGGCGAGCCCCACGATGAAGGCCGCGGCCACGGCCCAGGTGGGCAGCTCGATGAACTGCCGCAGATAGGTGTCGGCGAACGCCTTGGCCGCGGTGGCGGCGGACGTGACCCCGGACGCCATCACCGTGAACGTCACCATGAAGGTCAGGAAGTTGATGCCGAACGCCTTGTGCGTGTAGAGCGCCGCGCCGGCCGCCCTCGGGTACTTGCCGACCAGCTCGAGGTAGCTGAATGCCGTGATGAAAGCGACGATGAAGGCCAGCAGGAACGGCACCCACAGCGCGCCGCCGATCACGCCGGCCACCGATCCGGTGAGCGCGTAGATGCCGGTGCCGAGGATGTCGCCGATCACGAAGAACAGCAGCAACTTCGGACCGATCGCCCGCTTCAGAGCCGGCTGGCCAGTGACCGTGCTCACATCAGTCATACGATGATGGTGACTGCTGATGCGCCCTACGTCATCCGGTGGCCGTCCGGTTTGTCAGGATCGAGACCTGCCCGTCATATGGTTCACGGCCGATCGGCGGCCACCGGCGCGCGGTAACGCCAGAACACGGGGAACACCGCGACCACGACGATCGCGAACACGATCGTCGCGAAGCCGCCCGCCGCGACGGCCGCCGAGGGGCCCACCGCGGCCGCGGCAGGCCCGTGCCAGAGATCCGCGAGCCGCGGTCCGCCGACCACCACCACGGTGAACACGCCCTGCATGCGGCCACGCATGTCGTCGGTGGCGACCGTCTGCAGCATCGAGTTCCGGAACGCCGAGCTGACCATGTCGCCCGCGCCCGCCACGGCGAGGAACAGCACCGCGAACCACAGCGAGCCCGACAGCCCGAACAAAGCGATGCCGACCCCCCACGTACAGATCGCGAACGTGACCGCCACGCCCTGCCGCCGCACGTGCGTCAGCCAGCCCGAGAACAGGCCGGCCACCACCATGCCGATGGGTATCGCGGCGAACAGCAGCCCGAGGGCCGGGCCACCGGCGATCGGGTCGCCGAACACCGTGTGCGCCATCTCGGGGAACACCACCCGTGGCATACCGAAGCCCATGGCAACGACGTCGATGAGGAACGACACCAGCAGGACCTTGTGCAGTGCGACGTAGCGGAACCCCTCGATGACCTGGCGGGCCCCGGCGCGGCGTGTGACCGCCTTCTCCGGCGGGAGCGAGGGGAGCCGCCAGGTGGCCCAGAGGGTGGCGAGAAGCGCGATGGCGTCGATGAGATAGAGCGTCGGCAGCCCCACGACCGGGATCAGGACGCCGGCCAGGAGCGGGCCGGCGATGGCGCCGACCTGCTGCACCGTCATGTTGAGCGCGTTGGCCGCCGGTAGCTGCTCGGCGGGCAGCAGGCGAGGGATCACCGCGTTGCGGGTGGGTTGGTTGATGGCGAGGAGTGCGGTCTGCACGGCGAACAGGACCAGCACGCTCCACACGCCGCCGACGCCGCTCGCCGCCGTCACCCACAGGGCGAGCGACGACAGCGCGATCCCCCCGCCGGAGGCCAGCAGCAGGACGCGCCGGTCCATCACGTCCGCGATGGCGCCGCCCCAGAGCCCGAAGACGACCAGCGGCACGAGCCCGAACACGCCCGTCAGCCCGACGTACGCCGACGAGTCGGTGAGCTGGTAGATCTGGGTCGGGACGGCCACCACCGACAACTGAGAGCCGACCACGGTGACCACGCCGGCACTCCAGAGCCGCCGGTAGGCAGGCGTACGCAGCGGGCGGGTGTCGGCCAGCGCGCTACGGGCGATCACGCGCAACCGCTGAGTGGTGAAGGCGGTGCGCCGCGTCGGCGCGTCGGGGCCTGTGTCGATCCGCCCGGTTGGAGCTTCCGGACCCAGGCTGCTCGGGCGGGTGGGTTCGTCGGGTCCGGGCATCACTCGGATACGAGTACCACCTCTGTACCGAGAGTTCCGACCAACACCTCAACCGGACAAACCGCCGGCTGCCCTCGGGCCGAGCCCGGAACGCGACCTTCACCTGCGCATCCACGAACGACGAGCCGTGTCCCCGGATCGCCGGGCCCGGATCGCGCGGGCGATGAGTGCCGAGGATCACGGTGGCCGGTGTCCCCCGGCCGGCGTCACGGCGCCAGGCGGCGCACCCTCCAGCTGCGATCGTGACCGTCGACCTCGAAGCGCAGCCGGTCGTGCATCCGGTTGGCGCGGCCCTGCCAGAACTCCACCTGCTCCGGCACGAGCCGCCAGCCGCCCCAGTGCGGTGGCGCCGGAACCGCGGCATCGTCGGCGAAGCGGCGCGTGGCGGCTTCGAGCGCGTCGTCGAGGGACCGGCGGTCGCGCACCACCGTGGACTGTGCCGACGCCCACGCGCCGAGCTGCGCCCCGCGCGGCCGCGTGGCCCAGTACTTCTGTGTCTCCTCCGGCGCCACGAGCTCGACGGGACCACGGACGTGGACCTGCCGGTGCATGGTGTACCAGGGGAAAGTGACCGAGGCGTAGCGACTGAACCGCAGGTCGTGGCTCTTCTTCGAGGTGTAGTTGGTGTAGAACACCACTCCCCGCGGATCCACGGCCTTGCACAGCACGGTCCGCGACGACGCACGGCCGTCCGCACCAGCTGTGGCCAGCACCATCGCATTGGCTTCCGCTATTCCGGCCTCCTCGGCCTCGACGAGCCAGCGGGCCAGCTGCTCGTGCCAGGTCGGAGCCAGCGCGGCGACGTCGAGCTCCGCGCTGTCGTAATCAACACGCATCGTCGCCAGTTGCTCCGCCATGCCGCGCCTCCCCGGGTTCTACGAGGTCACGCTATGACCCGGCGGTTTGGTCCGATAGATCCGGTGACGGATCCCACCCCGTCTGCCCGTTGCCTCCGTAGGCTCGCCGAAGGCAAGGTGACGCGACCGCGTCGACCGTGCACGTCAACTGTGCCGGACGGCCGCGATCGGCGCGCCGGCCCGGACGCACTCCGCCGGACGGCGAGCGAAGCCCGGCCGATGACGCCACCGGTGCCTTCGGCCGGTGAACCCTGTCGGGCACCACGACGAGGAGGACGCGGTGACCACTGCGCCGATCCCATTGGGCACGACCCCTTCCGGCACCGCGGAAGCCTCGAAAGCGCCGGCCACGGCCGACCATGAGATACCCCCGCCACCGCCGGGTTTCACACCAGGACTCGAAGGCCACGTCGCCTTCCGCACGGAGATCGCGGAGCCGGACAAGAACGGCGGTGCCCTGCGCTACCGCGGCGTCGACATCGAGGACCTCGTCGGCAAGGTGACGTTCGGCAACGTCTGGGCACTGCTCGTCGACGGCCGTTTCGGACCGGGCCTGCCTCCCGCCGAGCCGTTCCCCATCCCGGTGCACACGGGTGACGTCCGCGTGGACGTGCAGGCCGCGCTCGCGATGCTGGCGCCGTACTGGGGCTACCGCCCGTTGCTCGACATCACCGAGGACGAGGCCCGCGAGCAGCTCGCAAGGGCGTCGGTGATGGCCCTGTCCTACGTGGCCCAGTCGGCCCGCGGGATCGGCGTACCTGCGGTGCCGCAGTCGCGCATCGACGAATGCAGCACGATCACCGAGCGGTTCATGACGCGCTGGCGCGGCGAGCCGGACCCGGCGCACATCAAGGCCGTGGACGCGTACTGGGTGTCGGCGGCCGAGCACGGGATGAACGCCTCCACCTTCACCGCGCGCGTCATCGCGTCCACCGGTGCCGACGTCGCAGCGTCGCTGTCGGGGGCCATCGGGGCGATGTCCGGGCCGCTGCACGGCGGAGCCCCTGCCCGGGTGCTGCCGATGCTCGAGGCGGTCGAGCGGTCCGGCGACCCGAAGGCACTGGTCACGGGCATCCTCGACCGCAGGGAGAAGCTCATGGGCTTCGGGCACCGGGTCTACCGGGCCGAGGACCCGCGGGCCCGCGTGCTCCGTCGCACGTGCCAGGAGCTGAAGGCCCCGCGTTACGAGGTGGCGGTGGCGCTGGAGCAGGCAGCACTGGGTGAGCTGCGCTCCCGGCGCCCCGACCACCCGATCGAGACCAACGTGGAGTTCTGGGCCGCGGTGATCCTCGACTTCGCCGAGGTGCCGCCGCACATGATGCCTGCGATGTTCACCAGCGCCCGCACGGCCGGGTGGTCGGCGCACATCCTGGAACAGAAGCGCGAGAACAAGCTCGTGCGCCCGTCCGCGCAGTACATCGGCCCCGGCCCGCGCAGGCCGTCCGAGGTCGAGGGCTGGGACGAGATCAAGCACAACTGACGGCCGCGCCGGCCCCGGGTCACGCCGGGGCCGGCAACGGCATCCGTCGCACCAGCAGCGAGAGCACGCCTGCCACCACCGCCAGCGCTCCGCCGACGTACCAGGCCATGTCGTACGCGCCCATCTCGTCGCGCACGATCCCCGCGCCGAGCGCCATCAGGGCCGCCCCGACCTGGTGGGAGGCGAACACCCAGCCGAACACGACGGGCGCGGACGCGCCGAAGAGCTCCCGGCACAGCGCCATCGTGGGCGGGATCGTCGCCACCCAGTCGAGCCCGTAGAACACGATGAACGCCACCATGTTCGCCTGGATGTCGGGCCCGAACAGCCACGGCAGCGCGAGCAACGAGAGCCCGCGCAGCACGTAGTAGGCGAGCAGCAGCAGCCGGGGATTGACGCGGTCGGTGAGCCAGCCCGACGCGATCGTGCCCGCCACGTCGAAGATCCCGACGAGCGCGAGGAGCCCTGCCGCGGTCGTCTGCGGCATCCCGTGGTCGTGAGCTGCGGGGATGAAATGCGGCTGGATCAACCCCATCGTCGTGGCGCCACAGATCATCATCCCCAGTGCGAGGTACCAGAACGGGCCCGTCCTGGCCGCGGTGGCCAGCGACCGCACTGCCAGCCGCGCCGCGCCCGACCGCACCGGGTCCACGTCGTCGGCCTCGGTGCCGCCGTAGGGCGCCACGCCGACGTCGCGCGGGCGGTCGCGCAGCAGCCACATCACGAGTGGGGCCACCGCCAGCGCCGCGGCCGCCACGGCGAGAGCGGCGGGTCGCCAGCCGTACGCCGCGGCGAGCTGCGACACGAGCGGAAGGAACACGAGGCCGCCCGCCGCGCCGCCTGCCGTGAGCACGCCGGAGACGAGCCCGCGACGGGCGACGAACCACCGTCCGGTCACGGTCGCGACCAGCGCGAGCGCCATCGAGCCGGTGCCCAGGCCCACGAGCACGCCCCAGCACAGCACGAGCTGCCAGCTCGCCGTCATGAACACGGTGAGACCGCTGCCCGCTGCCACCACGACCAGCGCCACCGTGACCACGGAACGGATGCCGAAGCGCTCCATCAGTGCGGCCGCGAACGGCGCCGTCAGCCCGTAGAGGGCCATGTTGACGGCGGCGGCGAGCGAGATCGTCGAGATCGACCAGCCGAACTCCATGTGCAGCGGGTCCATCAGCACGCCGGGGACGGCCCGGAAACCCGCGGCGCCGACCAGCGCCAGGAACGTCACGGCCGCGGCCCACCAGGCGGGATGGATGCGACGCGTGCGCGCCGGCGTACTGAGTTCGGTCACGCCGGTAAGGATCAATGCTGCACACTCACGACGAAAGTGGCCCGATAGCCATCATGTGTAAGGATTCGGCCATGGCCCTCCCCAACGGACAGGCCCGCTCCGACGTCCATGAGGTCGCCGTGCTCGCCCTGCCCACCGTCGTGGCGTTCGAGCTCGGCCTGCCCCACCGGCTGCTCGGCGGGGCCGTCGACGACGACGAGCGCCCGCTCTACAAGGTGCGCGTCGCCACGCTGGACGGCGGACCGGTCCGCACCTCGGCCGGCTACCAGGTGCTGCCCGAGCACGACGCGTCGATCCTGCGCACGGCCGGCACCGTGGTCGTCCCCGGGATCTACGGCGGCACCGCGCGGGAACGCGGCGAGCTCGAGCCGGAGCTCGCCGCCGCGCTGCATGGCCTCGACGCCCGCATGGTGTCCATCTGCACCGGGGCGTTCGTGCTCGCCGCGGCAGGCCTGCTCGACGACCGCCCGGCCACCACCCACTGGATGCACGCCGCGGCGTTCCGGGCGATGTTCCCGGCGGTGCTGCTCGATCCCGACGTCCTCTACGTCGATGACGGCGACGTGCTGACGTCCGCGGGGAACGCGGCCGGAATCGACCTGTGCCTGCACATCGTGCGCCGCGACCACGGCGCCTCGGTGGCCAACCGCGTGGCACGGCGCAGCGTGGTGGCTCCGTGGCGCGACGGTGGGCAGTCCCAGTTCATGGAACCGCTCCCCGACCCCGACGGTCCCGGCACCGCCCCCACCAGGGCATGGGCCCTGGAGCGCCTCGGCACGCCCCTCGCCCTCGCCGACATGGCCGCGCACGCCGCGATGAGCGTGCGGACGTTCACCCGGCGGTTCCGCGACGAGACCGGACTCAGTCCCGCACGCTGGCTCGCGATGCAACGGGTGGCCCTCGCGCGGCGGCTGCTGGAGACCACCGACCTCCCGGTGGAGCGCGTCGCGGCCGTGGCGGGGTTCGGCACCGCCACGTCGATGCGCCTGCATCTGCACGCCGCCATCGGGGTGTCCCCGCTGGTCTACCGGCGCACATACCGCGGCGACGGCGTCGCCGCCCAGGACGATCAGCACAGGTCCGGACGGGTGTCCCGTCACGATTCCGTGAGTACCCACACCCGGCTCGACACGCCAACGGCTGCGACACTGGAGCGGTGACAGCCTCGACGACAACCGACCTGAAGATCCCCGCCGAGCTCAAGCCCGCCGACGGGCATTTCGGCTGCGGCCCGTCCAAGGTTCGCCCAGAGCAGCTCGCCGCGCTCGCCGACGCCGGCGCCGCTGTGATGGGAACGTCGCACCGGCAGAAGCCGGTGAAGTCGCTGGTCGGGCGCATTCGCGCCGGGCTCGCCGACCTCTTCTCGCTACCGGATGGCTACGAGGTCGTGCTCGGCAACGGCGGCACCACGGCGTTCTGGGACGCTGCGGCATTCGGCCTGGTACGGCAGCGCGCCCTCCACCTGGCCTACGGCGAGTTCTCGTCGAAGTTCGCCGACTCCACCGGCGGCGCCCCCTTCCTGGGCGACCCGGTCATCGTCAAGGCGGACGCAGGCAGCGCCCCCGCCCCCACCTCGGACCCGTCGTGCGACTTTCTCGCCTGGGCCCACAACGAGACCTCCACCGGCGTCGCCGTTCCCGTCGTGCGTCCGGACGGCGCCACCGACGGCCAGCTCGTCGCGATCGACGCCACCTCGGGTGCAGGCGGGCTGCCCGTCGACATGAGCAATGCCGACGTCTACTACTTCGCGCCCCAGAAGGGCTTCGCCTCCGACGGCGGCCTGTGGATCGCGTTGATGAGCCCCGCCGCCCTGGAGCGGGTGGCCGAGATCGCGGCCACCGACCGGTGGATCCCGCCGTTCCTGTCGCTCGCCACGGCCGTCGACAACTCGGGCAAGGACCAGACCTACAACACGCCTGCCGTCGCCACCCTGTTCCTGATGGCCGACCAGATCGACTGGATGCTCGGGCTCGGCGGCCTCGACGCCTGTGTCGCCCGCACCGCCGACTCGTCGGGGCGGCTCTACACCTGGGCCGAGAAGTCCTCGTTCGCCACGCCGTTCGTCGCCGACCCGGCACACCGGTCGCAGGTGGTCGGCACGATCGACTTCGCCGACTCGGTGGACGCGGCGGCGGTCGCCAAGACGTTGCGGGCCAACGGGATCGTCGACACCGAGCCTTACCGCAAGCTCGGGCGCAACCAGCTGCGCATCGGCATGTTCCCCGCGGTCGAGCCGGACGACGTGCAGGCCCTCACCTCCTGCATCGACTGGGTAGTCGAGCAGATGGCCTGACCGTCCACCGGTCGCGTCCTGTATCGATCTCCATCGGTAACACTGGGTAGTCGAAACCGTAATGTCGGATCAGTGCGCCTCTGAGGCGAAAACGTGCAATGCTGCGCGCGGGGGAAGCGCTGACCGGGGCAGCGTCGACGTGAGGCGACGTTGCACCGGCCCGGCGCGCCTCCACCTCAGGTTGCGATTCGGCAACTACCGTCACCCAGACGGGGAGAACGAGAGCGGGGAGGCCGTCGATGCGGGCGCTGCGGGTCGTCGGGATCACCGAGAGCGGCGGTGAGATCTCCGTCGTTCTCGAGGATCCTGTTCGCCACGAGCGCTTCACCGTACCGGCGGATGAGCAGTTACGTGCTGCCGCACGGGGAGACCTCTCCCGGCTCGGACAGATCGCGATCGAGTTGGAGAGTCAGTTGCGCCCTCGCGAGATCCAGGCCCGCATCCGTGCCGGAGCATCCGTGGAGCAGGTCGCCACGGCCGCAGGTGTGCCACTGCAGAAGATCGAACGCTTCGCGTACCCGGTGCTATTGGAACGTTCCCGCACGGCGGAGGTGGCGCAGCGCGCCCATCCGGTGCGCGCCGACGGACCCGACACACGCATGCTCGGCGACGTCGTCGCGCACACCTTCGGGCTGCGCGGCCAGAACTACGGCGAGGCCGAGTGGGACTCGTGGAAGGGCGAGGACGGCCGCTGGGTCGTCGCGCTGTCCTGGCGCGCGGGCCGGTCGGACAACCGCGCGCACTGGACGTTCCAGCCCGGGGCGAACGGCGGCACGGTCACTGCTGTGGACGAGCACGCCAGCGACCTGGTCGAGGGGTTGCCGGCGCGGCCGCTGCGCACCGTCGGACCGGTCATCGAGCTCGGCCGCACCGAGGAGGTCCCGGAACCACCCGCGCCGAACCACACCGAGGAGCTGCGCGCAGCCGCCTCTGACACCGTGCGCGCCAGCGGGCGCATCGACAGCGGTCGCGACCACACCGCTTCCGAGACGTCACGCGCGGCTGAGCGCCCTCTCGCCCGCCCCGCGCCCGAGCCTCGCCGGGCCGCGCCGCCTGCTCAGCGCCAGCCGCCGGCCGAGCCCCGCACCACTCCTCCGCCGGCTGCCCCGGCTGCGAAGCGCGAGCAGCCTGCTGCGCCCCCGCGGTCCGAGAAGCCGGTGGCCGAGCCTGCCACCGAGCAGCCCGCGGCCGAGGAGCCGGCCGCGAGCCAGCCCGCGCCCGAGGCGCCCGCCACGAACCGGCGCACCAAGAAGGGCAAGCCGGTGATGCCGTCCTGGGACGAGGTCCTCCTGGGAGTGCGCGGCCAGCGCTGATCGCCGGCCGTTCAGCCCAGCAGCCCCAGCAGCAGCACGAGCCACGCCGCCACCAGGCCTGCCGCCGCGCCCATCGACGGCCAGCGCCAGAACGGCGTGGCCCGCAGCAGGTATAGCGACGGGGCCAGGCCGAGCCCGACGAGCAGGTTGGCCGGCACCCACAGCAGCCCGAACGCCTCGGCGAACGCGCGGCTGAGCGCGATGTCGGCGAACGCGATGAGCACCGCGCAGAACGCGGAGACGGCGAGTCCCGTGGCCCAGGGCGTCGGTCCGGTCGGCTCGCCCGACGTCCGCGGGATCGGGCCGGTGGACCCCACCTGGATCCACTCGACCTCCCCGGTGATCGGATCGGTGAATTCCACGGAGCGGCCGAGGTGGTCGGCCACGCGCGACGCCAGCTGACGCCCGCGGCGTTGTAGAAGCTCGAGCTCGCGTGGGCCACCGGAGCGCGTCACCGACACCGCGAACGCCGCCCACTCCCGCAGCGCCTCCTGCAGATCGCGTGGCAACGCAGGGTCGCCCGGCTGTCGTTCCCCGAGTACGACCCGGCCCCCCGCGACGAGCTCCACGGCCTCACCCTACGACCGATCCCACGGCGTGGAAGGCGACGGCGGCCGCGGTCGCGACGTTCAGGGAGTCCACCCCGGTGGTCATCGGGATCCGGACCCGCAGATCCGCCGCGGCCAGCGCCTCGTCCGAGAGACCGGGGCCCTCCGCGCCGAGCAGCAGCGCGACGCGCTCTCCCTGCAGCCCCGACGCCGTGATCGGCACGGCGTCAGCTGCCGGTGTCAACGCGGCCACCCGCAGGCCCGCAGCCCGCAGCACGTCGAGCGACGCAGGCCAGGGGCCGGGCAGCTCGGTGAACGGCACCCGCAGGACGTGTCCCATCGAGACGCGCACGCTGCGCCGGTAGAGCGGGTCGGAGCAGCGCGGCCCGAGCAGCACCGCGTCGACGCCGAGCGCGGCCGCGTTGCGGAACAGCGCGCCGAGGTTCTCGTGGTCGTTCACACCTTCGAGCACCGCCACGAGACGTGCGTCGCGCACCAGCGCCGCCGGGTCGGGCGGCGCCGCCCGATCCGCCACCGCGAGCACCCCCCGGTTGAGATGGAAACCGACGACCTCGGCCATCGTCGGGGCGTCGGTGGCGTAGGCAGGCACCTCCAGCCCGGCAAGATCGGTTGCGAGCTCGTCGATCCGCCGCCGCACGCCCAGCAGCGAGCGCACCGGGTACGGCGAGTCGATCATGCGCCGCACCACGACGACCCCTTCGGCGATCACGAGGCCGCGGCCTCCCGGCCGGTCCGGGCGTCGGTCGGCGGCCGTGAGGTCCCGGTAGTCATCCGCCCGTGGGTCACCCGGATCGTCGAGAGTGATGATGGTCGCCACGCTCCGAATCGTCCCAGCCGCGGCGTGTCGGCTCCGTCATCCGGTCGGCCGTAGCGGCGGGTTCACCCACCGTGTCACGGTTGACAACCGCCCGGAGGCGCCCGCCGCCCGAGGACTGCTCGGTCCGAGCATCGAGACACTCCGGCTCGGCCCGGGGGCAGGAGGCACCGCACGCATGGGCCAGGACGTCGACCGGCGAACGTTCAGTCGACGGGACAGACAGCAGTACCGGGCGAAGGTGCAACGCTGCCTCGACGTCCTCGCCCTGATGCTGCGGGAGCACCCGTTCGCCCGTGACGAGCCGATGACGGGGATCGAGGTGGAGCTCAACCTCGTCGGCCGCGACTTCGAACCATCCCTGACCGGTGCCGACGTGCTGGACGCGATCGGGTCGTCGGAGTTCCAGTCCGAGCTCGGCCGCTGGAACCTCGAGCTGAACCTGCCTCCCCGGCCGCTTCCCGGCGACCAGTGGCGCCACCTGGAGCACCAGCTCCTCGACGAGCTCGCCGTCGCCAGGGCGAAAGCACGGGACTGCGGCGCCCTCCTGGCCGTGATCGGCATCCTCCCCACCCTCGAACGCCGCCACCTCGTGCCCGACGCTCTGTCGCCCGACCAGCGCTACGAGATGCTCAACGAGCAGATGCTCAACGCCAGGGGCGAGCCGATCCGGCTCGACATCGCAGGCGACGACCCGTCTGGCAAGCACGGGGTGGAGCCCGAGCACCTCACTGCCGACTTCGACTCCATCGCCCCCGAGGCGGCCTGCACCTCCATGCAGCTGCACCTGCAGGTGCACCCCGACTCGTTCGCCGGGTACTGGAACGCCGCGCAGTGCCTGGCAGGCGTGCAGCTCGCCGTCGCCGCCAACTCCCCGTTTCTGCTCGGCTCCCGGTTGTGGGCCGAGACGCGGGTCCCGCTGTTCGAGCAGTCCTGCGACGTGCGCACACCCGAGCTGCGCAACCAGGGCGTACGGCCGAGGGTGTGGTTCGGCGAGCGCTGGATCACCTCGATCCTCGACCTCTTCTCGGAGAACGGGCGGTACTTCCCCGCGCTGATGCCCGTCACCGAGGACACCGACCCGATGGCCGAGCTGCACGACGGTCACGTACCCGGCCTCGACGAGCTCCGGCTGCACAACGGCACCATCTGGCGCTGGAACCGGCCCGTGTACGACGTCGCAGACGGGATGCCGCACGTCCGCATCGAGAACCGCGTGCTGCCGGCCGGACCGACCCCGATCGACATGGTGGCCAACGCGTTGTTCTTCTACGGGCTGCTGCGTGAGCTCGTGGAGGCCGAGCGGCCGCTGTGGAGCTCGATGTCGTTCGAGGCCGCCGAGGAGAACTTCACCACCGCAGCGCGGCACGGCATGGAAGGCCCGCTCTACTGGCCGGGTAGCGGCTGGATCCGTCCCGACGAGCTCGTTCTGCGCAAGCTGCTTCCGCAGGCCGCCCAGGGGCTCCGCCGGTGGGGCGTCTCCGCCGAGGTGAGCGATCGCTACCTCTCGGTGATCGAGCGGCGCTGCCTCAACCGGCGCACAGGGGCGGCCTGGCAACTCGACACCGTGGCTGCTCTGGAGGCCCGCGGCGCCGACCGGCACACGGCGCTGCGCGGCATGCTCCAGCGCTATCTCGACTCCTCAGCGGCCAACGAACCGGTGAGCGACTGGCCCGTCCCGGCCTGACCGGTTCGGCCCGTTCACCATCGCAAAGCCCTTTCCCGTTCCGCCCCGCGGCGCTGCGCCCCGCTCCTAGTGTCGATCCCGTTCCGATCGCGGCCGATCCCAGATAGCCGCAGGTCGACCGGCCGATCCGGTCGTCCTCACCACTAGTCCGCGCGCCCCGGCGCCCCGCTGCGGGTGCGATCTCGCGCGCCCGCAGAACGGGGGGACCATGCCCGATCGACCCCATCCAAGCCTTCGCAGGCGCGGGGCCGCGCTCCCCGGCCACGGCCGGTGACGGCCGTGGCCCGTTTCCGGCTCTTCGGCCGCGCCCCGACGCCGGCAAGTCCGTCGCCCGCGCCGCCCGGCCCCGGGGCCTGGCCCTACGGCCCTCCGGGTCCCTACGGGCCGCCGCCCCCCTGGGGTGCCGCCGGCCCACCACCGGTCGGTGCGGGTGCCCCCTGGCCCGCTCAGGTCGCCGGACCGGCCACGCGCGCGGCCCGCCCGGTGCCGCCGCGAGGTGCGCTACCACCCGCGGATCCCCCGACCGATCCCTACGGCTTCCCGCCGATCCCCGCCGTCCCGGCTCCCCGACCACCCGCACCCCAACCGCCCGACTGGTGGGGGCAAGCAGCGCCACCGCCGCCCGGCCCACCCACGCCCCACCCGGCCGAGGCGGCCGCTCTGGCCGGCGCCTTCGCCGTCGACTACCTGTCCTGGGACGAGGAGGACCCCCAGCGACGGGGACGGGTGCTGCAGGACTATCTGGCCGCCTCTGGCGCCGACCCGGCGCATCTGGGCTGGTCCGGCCACGGGCGGCAGCGCGCCGAGTTCGCGCTGCCCGGCCGGGTGAGCCCCGACGGCGAGGGGCGGGTTCTCGTCGACGTCCGAGTCCGGGTCACGCCGTATCGCTGCGTGGGCGAGCGGGAGGCCGACCGGGCCACGGGCACCGGTCCGGAGCCCGGGAGCACCGTCGGCACACCCGCGTCCGCCCCCGCTCCCACCGGCCGCGGCTGGCGCGGCCTCCCGTCGTCCTGGATACGGCTGAGCGTCGCCGTGGTGTCGGAGGGCGGCCGCCTCGTTGTCGACGCCGGCGAGGAGACGCTCGGCGAGGAGCCTGAGCCGCAGCCGTCGGCCGCCATCGCTGCCGACGACCACACGCTCGCCGACGACGACCCGCTCAGCGAGCCCCGTGCGGCAGGTGCCTGGTGAGCACCGTCCGCAAGCCCGTCATCGTCGGGCTCGCCGCGGGCGACGGCGCCACCACGCTCGCCGCCGCCCTGCACGCCCACGACGGGGGGCGGCTCGAGGCACGCGCCGCCCGCGGAGCCGACATCGTGGTGTGCCGCCGGGCGTCGCTGCGGCAGGCCGCCACCCTCGTCTGCGCCCCGGCCCGCCCACGTCCCATCCTCGCGGTCACCCTCGGGCCGGGCGACGAGCCGGAACCGGCAGATGGCCTCCACCACCCGCTGCACCAGCGCTTCGAGACCGTTGTGGCGCTCCCGCACGTGGCCGAGTGGCACCACCTGACGAAGACCCACTATGACGCCGCCGCCGTACTGGCCCAGCCCCCGGAGCAGCTGACCAGCCCGCTGCGCGAGCACGCCGCAGCGCTGCGCGCGCTCGTCGCGGCCCTCGTCGGGTCGGGCCTGCTCGCCAGGCCGGTGCCGCCGCTGCTCGCCCGGCCGAGCACAGATCTGCCGAGGGCGATCCCCGTCCCGGTCATGCGGCCGGTCGACCGAGCGACGCAGTTCCAGCCCGTCCTGATCGCCGCGCCACGCCCGGTCGTCCCGGTGCCCGTGTCACGCCTCGAACCGGACCTGGAGCCCGACGACGAGGCGCTCGAGGCCGAGGCCATCGGCGAAGCCGTCGCGGTGGGACGAGCGGGGTGAGCGGTGACACGATCGTCCCGGGTGCCCGGCCGAGTGACGCCGGTCCTTCTCGCGCTGGCAGGCCTGCTCCTGCTGGGAGCTGCGCCGGCGCCCGTGCCGCCGTCGGTGTCGGGTGTGGCCGTCGAGCGCGTGCCTGCGCTCGCCCGCGAGTCGCTCCCGCTGATCACCGAGCTGACCACGACGCAGTGCCCCGAACTGCCACCGCTGTGGGTGGTGGCCCAGGTTCAGGCGGAGTCCGGCTGGGACCAGGCGCTGGAGTCCGAGCGCTCCGGCGGACCGGCCGGGCTGTACCAGTTCAGCCGCGGCAACTGGGAGGCCGCCGGTGGGCAGGCCTGGCGGTCGGACCCACCCCACCCGGACGACCAGGTCCTCACGGCGCAGGAGCATCTCCGGGTCGCGGTGCCGTGGGTCTGCGCGAACCTGCGAGCCGTCACGGCGCACCTGAAGTCGACCGGCAAGCAGGCCGCCCCGCTCGACGCCATGCTCGTCTGCCACATCGCGGGGTGCGGCCGGGTGACGAACAGCGCCACCGGCATACCCGCGGCCGGGGAGGCCGGCTGCGGCGAGCGGTGCGCGCAGGTGGTGCGGCGCTACATCGCCGCGGTCCACAGCAACCTGGAACGGTTCGCCGCGCCACCCCCGCCCGCCTCCGCCCCGGTGCCGGCCCCGGCCGCTGCTCCGGCGGCGTGGACCGGTGGCGCCACCGCCTGCCGGCCACCCGACCCCACCGGCGACGGATGTCTCACCGGGGCCACGCGCCACGGTCTCGAAGCCGCCGCGGCGGCCTTCGGCAGCTGGTCGGGCGGCCCCCTCATCCACTCGGCGGGCTGTTGGGACAAGCACGCCTGGAACCCGCGCAGCGACCATTCGCGTGGCCGCGCGTGCGATCTGTTCCCCACGTCCGCGGGCACGTTCCCCAAGGGGGCCGAGCTGGACAACGGCTGGCTGGTCGCCAACTGGTTCCGCGCCAATGCCGAGCCGCTGCGGGTGAAGTACCTGATCTGGCAGGGCCGCTACTGGGACCCGAGCGTCAAGGACGACGGCGGGTGGGGCCGGCGCTACACGGGCGGCGGTGTCTACGACGTCCGCGATGCCACCGGCGGCCACTTCGACCACGTTCACGTGAGTTTCCGGGAGTGACGCCGTGAAGCGTGGAGACCGCCGAGTGCCCCTGCTGGCCGCATTCGCCGCCGCCGCGGTGGCCGTGATGGCGCTGGTGCTGGTGGGAGGCGCGGCCGCCGGTGTCGTGCCCCCGTCGGGCGACCCCCCTCTCGGCGGCACGCTGAGCGAGGACGACCGCGTCGCGCTCGACGCGCCGACCGTGCAGCGCGGCGCCCCGCCCCTCCCGGTCGACCCCGGCGTCGACCTCACCGATCCCGAGGCCGTCGCCCGGGCCTACCTCGCCGCCGCCCACTCCGTCACGCCGGCCGACACGGGCCGCACGCACCGGCGCGCGGCGGGCTACGCGGCGCCGGACACGGCGCCGGGGGCCGTCGGCGAAGTGGTGCTCGATCCGCCGCCTCCGGGCGCTCTGCGCACCGCCGCGGCCACCGCGCTGGAGCTCGTGGCCGTCGACCACGACGACGTGCGGCGCGGTTACCGCGCCGAGGTCGGCACGGCCACGGGGCCGCCCGGTGGCGAGGTCGTGGTCGAGCTCGTCACCCGCTACGTCGTGCTGGCCCGCCAGGCGGACGGCCGGTGGCTGGTGGCCGCCGACTCCCCTGCCACCCCCGATCTCCCCTCCGGGGAGCACTGATGCGACAGGAGTGCCCGTCATGAGCTTCCAGGAGCTCGAGGAGCTGGTCCGGAAGTACCTGTCGACCGGCATCGCCGTGGTGGTCATCCTCGTCGCGCCCGGCACCGATGCCGCCACCGGCGACGCACTGCCGTCGGAGCCGTCGATCAAGGTCATCGAACCCGGAGTGAGCGACTCCCTCGCCGCCGCTGCCGACGGCGCGGAGCCGGCCGACACCACCCCGGACGAGCGCACCGGCGCCGCCGGTCGCGACCCCGAGCGCAGCAGTGATGCCGATTCCGGCGACACCGGATCGAGCGGCAGCCCTTCCGGATCCGGCTCTCAGGACAGTGGCGACGACCCGTCCGAAGACACCACGGACAATGCTCCGCGCTCCACCGACGGCTCGGACGAAAGCTCGGCCGAGAACGACGACGACACTCGGGACGACGACCGGAACGACACCGGCGACAACGACGCCAGCAGCAATACCGGCGCCGACAACGACAGCAATGAGAGCGACAGCAGTGAGAACGACAGCGACGAGAGCGACATGAGCAGCAGGTCTGGCGACGAACGCGGCGACAGCGCCTCCGACTCCGATACCGACAGCAAGAACAGGGGAAACGAAGCCGACAGCGATCGCTCCGGCACCGCCTCCCGCTCCGGCAGTTCCGACTCGGACTCGGACTCGGGCTCTTCCGACTCAGGCCATTCGGACTCCGGCTCCGACAGCGGTTCCGGTAGCCGCGCCGACGGCTCCCGCAACTCGGTCGGAGCAGGCTCAGCCACCGGATCGAGTGCAAACGAAGGCACCACAGCGGCGGAGCAGCACGGCTGGGGCACTCCCAACCGGGAGGACGACTTCTCCAACGGCACCGACCAGTGGGACATCTACGACGGCCCCGGCCACGGCGGGAATGGCACCCGCTCGCCGTCGGCCGTCTCCGTGGAGGACGGGATCCTCACGATCACCGGTGATTCCTCCGGCACCACGGCCGGAATGGCGTGGAACCCGGGCCAGAAGTACGGCAGGTGGGAAGGCCGGGTGCGGGCCCCGGTATCGGATCCGTCCTACAACGCGCTGCTGCTGCTCTGGCCCGACGCCGAGGACTTCCCGGTGGGCGGAGAGATCGACTTCATGGAGATGATGGACCACACTCGCCAGAAGACCGACATCTTCATCCACTACGGCAAGGACAATTCGCAGGTGAACGGCTCGGTCGAGATCGACGGCACCGAGTGGCACAACTGGGCGGTGGAGTGGACGCCGGAGGCGATCACCGCATACGTCGACGGCGAGGAGTGGTACCGCACCACCGACAGCAGCATCTTCCCGCCCGGACCGATGCACCTGTGCATCCAGCTCGACTGGTTTCCCGAGGGCGACACCCCCAAGCAGTCGATCATGGAGGTCGATTGGGTGCGGCAGTATTCCCTCGACGGCTCCACGAGCGATACCGGCACCACCGGTAAGCGCAGCAGCGCGAGCGAAGACGACGACAACGGCAACGAACGCGGCTCGGCAGACGACAACAGCCAGAAGAGCGACGAGCGCGATGACAGCGACGAGGGGGACCACAATGAGAGCCCGGTGCGAGAACTGCTCCGTCGGCTGTTTTCGTGGCGGTGACCCGTTCGTGACCCACTCTCAGCATTCGCACAGTGGTGTCACATTACGGTTTCCGGCGTGGCCGACACGCAACAGCTGACCATGCCCGACCCACCGGACACTCCACCGCCGACGGTCAAACGCCGGACGGCCATCGTCATGGTGGCCGTCGCGGTGGTGGCCGCGTTGCTGGGAGTGCTGATCGGCGTCGCGGTCAGCCAGGGCGGGGGTGACGGCGGGCAGACACCGGCCGCCGCACCGGCCGACGAGGGCATCGACACCCGCGACCCGATTCGCCCCGAGGGCCGCTCCACCCTCGACCCGAGCACCCGTTCCGACACCGAGGCCGCGATACGGAACAACTGGCCGCTCGTGGCGAACGACGAGTTCGACGGCACCGCGCTGAACACCGACCTCTGGTCCGCCTACAGCGGGGAGACCACAGGTGGCGTCGGCCAGCACGATCCGGACAACATTTCAGTCTCGAACGGAACACTGAAGATCACCAGCCACGGCTACTCCTCCGGAGGCATGGCGTGGTCGCAGGGCCAGCAGCACGGACGCTGGGAGGTGCGGGCCCGTGCGCAGCAGGGCACCGGCTACGGCGCGGTCATCCTGCTCTGGCCGGACGCCGAGGACTGGCCAGAGGGGGGCGAGATCAACTTCATGGAGATCCCCAAGGGACAGCGCAACGAGAGTCACTTCGTCCTGCACTACAGCGAGGACAACAGCCAGATCGGCACCACCACACCCGGCGACTTCACCCAGTGGCACAACTACGCCGTGGAGTGGGGTCCCGACCACGTGGCCGGTTTCATCGACGGTCAGGAGATCTTCCGCAGCACCGACCCGAAGACCATTCCGCCGCGCCCGATGCACCTCGCGATGCAGCAGGACATCGGCCCGTATGGCAAGGACTGGATCCCGCCGATCGACGACACCACCCCAGCGCAGGTGCAACTCGAGGTCGACTGGGTGCGTATCTACGCCCCCTGAGACGGGCGGACCGAACCCAGAACGTGCGTCGGGGCCCTGGCCTGTAGGCCAGGGCCCCGACGCGATCCCGAACTGACGCGTCACTCCCACCACGAAGCGACGTAAGGAAGGTTAGCCTGCCCTTCCTCGGATCGCAAGGGCTCTACACGCCGAACAGTCCCCGCAGCGGCCCCACCGCGAAGTAGCCGGCGAAGGCCACGGCCACCACCCACATCAACGGGTGCACGGTGCGGACACGGCCGGTGGCCGCGGCCAGCACGACGTAGGCGACGAAGCCCGCTCCGATGCCGTTGGCGATCGAGTACGTGAACGGCATGACGACGATCATCAGGAAGGCCGGCAGCGCCACCCGGAACTCGGTGAAGTCGATCTGGGTGATCTGCCGCATCATCAGCGCCCCCACGATCACGAGCGCCGGCGCCGCGGCCTCGATCGGCACGATCGAGTAGAGCGGGGTGAAGAACATCGCGAGCAGGAAGAGCAGGCCGGTGAGCACGTTGGCCAGGCCGGTGCGTGCACCCTCCGCGATGCCGCTCGCCGACTCGACGTACACCGTGTTCGACGACGCCGAGGCCGCGCCACCGACCACCGCGCCCATGCCCTCGACGATGAGGGCCCGGCCGACACGGGGCAACTGACCGTCCGGCCCGACGAGCCCGGCCTGCTGGCCCAGCCCGGCCATCGTGCCCATCGCATCGAAGAAGTTGGCCAGTACGAGCGTGAACACCAGCAGCACGACCGTGATCAGGTCGAGGTGGACGAACGCGCCGAAGGACACGGCCCCGACCAGCGAGAGGTCGGGCAGGCCGATGATGCTGTCGGGCAGCGTCGGCACCGACAGTGCCCATCCCTTCGGGTTCGTGCCCGCCGACGGCCCGGCGTGCACGATGGCCTCGACGATGATCGCCACCACCGTGGTGCTGATCACCCCGAGCAGAATCGCGGCCCGCACCCGGCGCGCCACGAGCACGGTGGTGATCAGCAGCCCGATCACGAACACGAACGTCGGCCACGACGCGATCGAGTTCTGGATGCCCAGGCTCACCGGCACGGTGGTGCCGGCGGCGTCGGATATGCGCCGTACGAAGCCGGAGTCGACCAGCCCGATGAACGCGATGAAGAGCCCGATCCCCACGGCGATCGCCGCCTTCAGCTCCGGCGGCACGGCGTTGAACACCGCCGTGCGGAACCCGGAGGCGGCGAGCAGCACGATGATCACACCGTCGATCACGACGAGACCCATCGCCTCCGGCCAGCTCATGATCGGAGCGAGCGTGACGGCGACGAGCGAGTTGATTCCGAGTCCGGTCGCGATCGCGAACGGATAGTTGGCGACGAGCCCGAACAACAGCGTCATGATCCCGGCGACCAGCGCGGTGACCGCGGCGACCTGCGGGATACCGAGAACGTTGCCCAACGCGTCCGGCTTGGCACCCGGCCCGCTCGTGGCGATGCTGCCGAGGATCAGTGGGTTCAGAACGATGATGTAGGACATCGTCACGAAGGTGACGAGCCCGCCGCGCAGCTCACGACCGACGGTGGAGCCACGCTCGGACACGTGGAAGAGACGTTCGAGCACGCGCTCACCGTAGATCGCCAGGCGGACGGACGTAGGCTGGAAACATGGTCGAGCCACCGCCGCTCTCCCCACGGCTGAGCCATGTCGGCACCGTGGCGGTAGTGGGCACGACGCTGTGGCTCGTCGGGGCCGTGGTCCTGCTCGCCGCGTGGGCCCTCACCGGCCGGCCGCTGGACATCTGGTTCGCCACATGCGTCGCCGGAACGCTGCTCGGCGCGTTCGGATACGGGGTCTACTCATGGCAGCGGGCGGCCGTACGGCGGGGGTCGCGCAGCGCCCAGCAGGGCCTGGAGTGATCTTCTCCCACCGCATTAGGCTCGGGCCATGACCGACCGACCCATCGCCGTCGTCACCGGCGCCAGCTCGGGCATCGGGGCCTCCACGGCCTACGCCCTCGCGAAGGCCGGCTTCCACGTCGTACTCGGAGCGCGCCGCGTCGACAGATGCGCCGAGATCGCCGCCGCGATCGACGGCACGGCGGTGCGCCTGGACGTCACCGACCCCGAGTCGGTCGCTTCGTTCGCCGCCGCGGTTCCCGTCTGCCGGCTGCTGGTCAACAACGCCGGTGGCGCCAAGGGCCTCGAGCCGGTCGCGGAGGCCGACGAGGAGGACTGGCGCTGGATGTTCGAGACGAACGTGATCGGCACCCTGCGCGTCACCAAGGCGCTGCTGCCTGCGCTGCTCGCATCGGGCGACGGGCACATCGTCACGATCACCTCGATCGCGGCCATCGAGGCCTACGACAACGGCGCGGGCTACACCGGGGCCAAACACGCACAGGCGATGCTGCATCGCACCTTGCGCGGTGAGCTGCTCGGCCAGCCGGTGCGGCTCACCGAAGTCCTGCCCGGACTCGTGGAGACCGATTTCTCCCTCGTGCGTTTCGACGGTGACGCGGACCGGGCAGCGGGCGTGTACCGCGGCATCGAGGCGTTGACGCCCGACGACGTCGCCGACGTGATCGCGTTCGCCGCCACCCGTCCGAGCAACGTGAACATCGACCAGATCGTCGTCAAGCCGCGCAACCAGGCGAGCGCCATGCGGATGAAGCGGGAAGGCTGATACCGATGCTGATCGAGTCCGGTGCCGCGCTCGAGAAGGTGGGTTCCGGAGCCGTCTGGGCCGAAGGTCCGGTGTGGCTGGCGGAGAGCAGGACGGTGCGCTTCAGCGACATCCCGAACAACCGGATCCTCGAGTACTCGGAGCACTCCGGCGAGCTCAGGGTGTACCGCGATGACGTGGAGTTCACCAACGGCCGCACCCTCGGCCTCGACGGTTCGGTGGTCCAGTGCTCGCACGGCAGGCGCGCCGTGGAACGGGAGCGCGACGGCGTCGTCGAGACGATCATCGACAGGTGGGCGGGGGTGCGGTTCAACTCGCCGAACGACGTCGTCGTCAAGAGCGACGGCACCATCTGGTTCAGCGATCCCTCCTACGGGATCCAGAAGCCGGGTGAAGGCCACCCTGGCGAACTGGAGTACCGCGACCACTACGTGTTCCGGTTCGATCCGCGGGACGCGTCGGTCACCCCGGTCGTCATCGACGTCGAGATGCCGAACGGGCTCGCGTTCTCGCCCGACGAGTCGCTGCTGTACGTCGCCGACTCGGGCGTCTCGCCGCCCGACGGCCACCGCGACCCGAACCGGCCGGGTGGCCATTCGATCCACTGCTACGACGTGTTCGACGGCAGGCGGTGCAAGAACGGTCGCGAGTTCGCCGAGGTCGACCCCGGGCTGCCCGACGGGATTCGGGTGGACGAGACCGGCAACGTGTGGACGTCGAGCCTGGACTCGGTGCAGGTGTTCGACCCGGCCGGCAATCGGGTGGAGCGTGTGCCCGTGCCGGAGAAGATCGGCAACCTGTGCTTCGGGGGTGAGGACGGGCGCACCCTCTACATCGTCGCGACGTCGAGCCTGTACCGGATCCGCACCACGGTGCGGGACGCCGCGGCGGTGCTTCGCGGAGCGGCCGAGGGCCGGTAGCCGGCCCCCGCTACGTCGTCTCCTCGGAATGCCTGCGCTCGGTGGCCGCGTCGGCGGGCGCATTGCCCTCCACCGCGTCCACGACCCGCTCCTCGGAGTCGCGCAGGATCTCGACGGCCGCGGCCCGCCGGTCCTCTCCGCCGCGCTCGACCGCCAACTCCTCGGGGAGGGGTTCGGCGCGGGTGATCGCCTGGTCGCTCAGATCATCGGGACGCATGCCGGCGCGTACCCGCACCAGCCGGGAGCGAACCGCCACTAGCGTCGCGTTTCCTCGGCGCTAGAGGGCGGAGAGCTTCTTCCACTGGTCCCAGCTGAGCGTCCAGTCCCAGATGTCGCCGTCACGCGCGGAGAGTTGGACGGGAGTGCCCGTGACCTCGACCGGGTCGCCGTAGAGCGCCGTGTCGTAGTAGGCCTTCGCGTTGTCGATCGAGAGGTTGACGCAACCGTGGGTGACGTTGTCGGAGCCCTGTGCTGCCGCCGATGCCGGGTTGGCGTGGATGAACTCGCCGTTGTTGCTGATCCGCACCGCCCACTGCTCGACCGTGTCGTAGTTGTACTGCTGGCTGACCATCCGCTTGTCGGTGAACTTCTCGCTCACCACGTGGATCCCCGAACGCGTGTTGCGGTTGGGGTCGGTGCCGAGCCCGTAGCTCGCCGGGAAGTCGGCGATCTGGTTGCCGTCGCGCATGACGATCATCCGGTGGCTGTTGACGTCGGCCTTGACGATCTGCGCGCGACCGATCTCGAAGGTGGACGTGACGTCGGCGGCGCCGTAGGCACCCTGCCCGTAGGCCACGCCGAAGAGGTCGGCCTTGACGGTGACCGTGGTGCCGCTCGGCCAGTACGCCTTGGGGCGCCAGTCGACTCGCGAGCCGCCGCCCTCGTCGGGCAGCCAGCCCCACGAGCCCTCGACGGGCACCGACGTGCTGACCGACAGGGCGTGCTCGACCGCGGCCCGGTCGGCGACGTGGCCGTTGAACTGGATGCGCACCGGTGCCGCGACGCCGACGGTGCGCCCGTCACCGATGTTGAGCGTGCCGCGCACGGTCTTCGCGGGCGAGAGGGTGGAGAACGATCCGTTCACCGGCGCGGACTTGCCGTCGGTGCCGACGGCGCTGCCGCTCCAGGTGTAGGTGGTGCCGTAGGCGAGGGGATCCGCGGTGGTCCACTCCGTGTGCTCGCTGTTGAACGAGCCCTTGACCGCCTTCCCCTTCGGACCGGTGAGGGTGACGTCGTCGAACTTGCCCTCGCGGACCGTGGCCGTGGCCTTCGCCGTCGGGTTGGTGCTGTCCGAACCGGCCGCGGGCGAGAAGGAGACCTTGGCCACAGGAGCGACGTCCTGCGGAGGGCCCGGCTCCGGCTGCGATGCACTCGAGACCGTCTCCATGGCCTGCCGTCCGGCCGCGGTGGCCGCGGTGACCACACCCAGCGAACCGATCAGCACCACTGCCAGGACCAGCAGGATCCTCTTCATGAACTTCCCCTCACAGCACTTCCCGCAGGGAGAGAGACGCCCGGACCCCCCGTCCGGTTGCCCTACAACGCTGCTATGCGGAGCGTACGCATCGATCAGATCCGGCAGCCGACCAGCACCGGCTCCGGCACCAGTTCGATCCCGAACCGTTCCTGCACACCACGCCGCACGTCGCTCGCCAGCGCGAGCAGGTCGGCGGTGGTGCCGTCGCCTCGGTTGGTGAGGGCGAGCACGTGCTTGTCGGACAGCGCGACGCGCCCCCCGGGCCCGGGATGGCCCCTCCGGAACCCGGAGTGCTCGATCAGCCAGGCCGCCGGGACCTTGACCAGTCCGGGACCGGCCGGCCAGCGCGGTGCGCCCTCCGGCGCCTCGGCCTCCGGGACCACGGGGTTGGTGAAGAACGAGCCCGCGCTCCAGGTGTCGTGGTCGGTCGCGTCGAGCACCATGCCCTTGCCACGGCGTAGCTCGAGCACGGCCTCCCGCGCCGCCGCAGCCGGAACCCGCGAGCCGGGCTCGACGTCGAGCGCCCTGGCGAGTTCCGGGTAGCGGATCGGCGCGCTCGTGGCGTCGGTGGAGAGGGTGAGACGGACGCGCAGCACGATGGCGTCGTCGCGGCCCTTGAGAGCGCTCGTGCGGTACCCCAGGCCCAGTTCCTCCGCAGGCACGTGCTCGCGGACGATTCCGGCGCCGCGGTCGTAGAGGTCGACGTCGACGAGCAGTTCGGCGATCTCCACACCGTAGGCACCGACGTTCTGCACGGGGGTGGCGCCGGTCCGGCCGGGGATCCCGGAGAGGCACTCCAGCCCGCCCAGCCCATCGGCCACGCAGGCCGCGACGACCCCGTCCCAGTCCTCGCCCGCCTCGACCGTGAGCACCACGGAACCGTTCTCGCCGTGCTCCACGGCCCGTCCGGTGCTGGCGATCCGCACGACGGTGCCCTTCCACCCCTCGTCGGCGATGACGACGTTCGATCCGCCGCCGAGCAGCAACAGGGGCTCCCGGGATGTGTCGGCCGCTCGCACGGCCTCGACGACTGCCTCGGCAGAGGGCGCGGCGACGACCGTGCGCGCCGGACCGCCGAGCCGCAGCGTCGTCAGCGGGGCGAGCCGCGTGGCCACTTCAGGTACCGGCACGAGGGTCAACGGTAGCCTCCCCGTATGCCACGGGAATTCGACTACCGCTCGACGTGGCCGTACCCCGCCGACGAGGTGTACGCCACGATGACCGACCCCGAGTACCTACGCGCGCGGCTGGCGAAGATCGGGGGCCCGGGCGCGGCACTCCTGGAGCACCACCCCGATGCCGACGGCGTGCGCTACCGGCTGCGGCACGGCCTCGACGCGCAGGACATGCCGGCCGCGCTCCGCACGGTGCTGCCGGGAAACATCACCATCGAGCGCGCCGAGAGCTGGAAGAAGCAGGGCCCCGGCCGCTACGACGCCACGGTGGCGGTGACGATCCACAACACGCCCGCGTCAGCGGCAGGTGGCATGCAGTTGCACGACGCCAACCCGGGCAGCGAGCTCCTCCTGCGCCTCGACATCAGCGTCAAGGTTCCCCTGATCGGCGGCCGGATCGAGGACGTCGTGGTCGGGCGGATCGGTGAGCTGTTCGACCTCGAGACGCAGTTCACGCGCGAGTGGCTGGAGCAGCGACACTGACCGCTCGGGCCCCCACCCGGGCGCGGCGCCGCCGGAAGGCGGTGTCCACCAGCCAGAACGCAAGCCCGATCGCCGGCAGCACCCCGCCGAGCACCGACACCCCGAGCCAGCCGTTGCTCGCGTAGGCCGCCGCCGACAGGCCGCTTCCCACCGCGCCGCCGAGGAAGTAGAGCGTCATGTAGGCGGAGTTGAGCCTGCTGCGTGCCTCGGGCCGCAGCGCGTAGACGATCGCCTGGTTGCTGACGTGCACGCCCTGCACGCCGAGGTCGAACAGCAGCAGCCCGATCGCGAGGGCCACCACCGCGCCGGCCCCCGGACGGGCACCCTGGCCGATCAGTAGCCAGGCCAGCGTCGAGACGAGCAGGAACCCGCCAACCGCGTGGTGCGCCCAGCCGCGGTCGGCCAACCGGCCTGCGAACCGTGCGGCCGCCGCCCCCGCCACGCCGAACAGGGCGAAGAGTCCGATGGCGCCCTGTTCGAAGTTGTGCGGCGGCGCGGCCAGCATGAAGCCGATGCTGGTCCAGAGGGCACTGAACGCCGCATAGCTCGTCGCGCTGTAGACCACCCGCCAGCGCAGCACCGGCTCCTCGCGCACCAAGCTGACGACCGAGCGCAGCAGCGCGAAGTAGTGCATCTTCGTGGCGGGCGGCAGCACCGGCAGCGTCCGCCACAGCAGGATGACCGCCACCGCGGTGAGCACGGCGCCGAGCACGAACACCGCACGCCAGCCGAGCGCTTGCGACACCAACCCCGCCACGACCCGCGAGACCAGCACGCCGATCAGCAACCCGCTCATCACCGTGCTGATCGTCTTGCCCTGCTGGCCCTCCGGAGCGAGGTGTGCGGCGAATGGGACGAGCACCTGCGCGGCCACCGTTGTGAGCCCGACGAGCGTCGCGGCCGCGCCGAGGACGGTCAGCGACGGGGCGATGGCGACGACCACCATGCCTGCCACGGTCATCGAGAGCATCGTGACGACGAGCTTGCGGCGTTCCAGCAGGTCACCCAGGGGAACGATGGTGGCGAGCCCGAACGCGTAGCCCAGCTGGATGAGCGTGAGGACCACGCCGACCTGCGACGAGGTGGCGTGGAACGCCTCGGCGAGTGCGTCTTCGAGGGGCTGGGCGTAGTAGTTGTTGGCGACGATGACGCCGGTGGCGAACGTCATTGCAGCCACTGCGCGACGCCGGGTGCCGGCTCTGTCGTCGGTGCCGTTTGCCCGTGAAGTCACGGAGAACAGGATGCTCTGCGGCCGAGCCGCCGAGGGCATGCCGTCTGCCACACCGCGACGGCCACAAGGCACGATCCCCTTGTGGATGCGACCGCCGACCAGCGCTATGTGATCACCTTGAGCTGTCCCGACACCACCGGAATCGTGGCGAGGATCGCAGGCTTCCTCGCAGACGCCGGCGGCTGGATCACGGAGGCGGGCTACCACTCCGACCCGGACACCGGATGGTTCTTCACCCGCCAGGTCGTGCGCGCCGACTCGCTCCCCTACGGCGTCGACGAACTGCGGGACCGCTTCGCCGAGGTCGCGGCAGAGCTCGGCGGGCAGACCGACTGGACGGTCACCGACACCGCGGTGCCCAAGCGTGCCGTGCTCCTGGTGACCAAGGAACCGCACTGCCTGCACGACCTGCTGGGCCGCGTCGCGGCCGGTGAGCTGCCGGTGCAGCTCGACGCCGTGATCGGCAACCACGACGAGCTGGGCGGGATCGTGCGCGCGCACGGCGTGCCGTTCCACCACGTCGAGTTTCCACCGCCGGGCAACGTGCGGTACGCGGTGGAGAAGGAGAAGGCGTTCGACGAGCTGAGCGGGCTCGTCGAGGGCTACGACCCCGACGCGATCGTGCTCGCCCGCTTCATGCAGATCCTTCCGGCACAGGTCTGCCGGGCGTGGGCCGGGCGGGCGCTGAACATCCACCACAGCTTCCTGCCCTCGTTCGTCGGCGCCCGGCCCTACCACCAGGCGTACGCACGCGGGGTGAAGCTGATCGGCGCCACGTGTCACTACGTCACGCCCGACCTGGACGCCGGCCCGATCATCGAGCAGGACGTGATCCGGGTGGACCACAGCGACACCGCGAGCGACATGGTGCGCCGCGGCCGTGACATCGAGCGGCTCGTACTGGCCCGCGGCCTGCGGTGGCACCTGGAGGACCGGGTGCTGGTGCACGGCAACAAGACGGTGGTCTTCCGCTGACGACGCCCTGAACGCACGAACGGCGCTCCCGTCCGTGAGTATCGGACGAGAGCGCCGTTCGTTGGGGGTAGGGAATCAGGCGGCGGTAGCCACCTGAACCGGCTCGAGAGCCAGCTTCAGGACCTCGGCGACGTCTGCCACCGGGTGCACCCGCAGCTCACCGCGCACCGACTCCGGCAGATCGTCGAGGTCGGGCTCGTTGCGCTTCGGGATGATCACGTCGGTCAGCCCGGCCCGGTGCGCGGCCAGCAGCTTCTGCTTGACCCCGCCGATCGGCAGGACCTTGCCCTGCAGCGTGACCTCACCCGTCATCCCGACGTTCGACTTCACCGGTCGCCCGCTGGCGAGCGACGCGAGGGCCGTGGTCATCGTGATGCCGGCGCTCGGCCCGTCCTTCGGCACGGCGCCCGCCGGCACGTGGACGTGCAGCTTGCGCGACGCCAGGTCGCCGGCCAGGCCGCGGGAGCGCAGGTAGCTCAGCGCGATCGACACCGACTCCTTCATGACGTCACCCAGCTGGCCGGTCAGGGTCAGACCAGGCTCGCCCTCCATCGAGGTGGCCTCGATGAACAGCACGTCCCCACCGGCACCGGTGACCGCGAGCCCGGTGGCGACACCAGGCACGGACGTCCGCTCCGCCGTCTCCGGCGTGAACTTCGGCCGGCCGAGGTAGCCCACCAGCGCGTCCGCGTCGATGTGAACGGGCCGCTCGACGTCTTCCCCGTGCGGAGCGTCAGCGGAGCGCGCATCGGCACGGGCGTCGATCTGCACGGCGACCTTCCGCAGGACCTTCGCCAGGCCACGCTCCAGCTGCCGCACACCCGCCTCGCGCGTGTACTCGGCGGCGATCATGCCGAGTGCGACCTCGGAGAACTCGACGTCGGACGGCTCCAGGCCCGCCTTCTCGACCTGGCGCGGCAGCAGGTGGTCGCGCGCGATGGCGACCTTCTCCGCCTCGGTGTAGCCGTCGAGCGTCACGATCTCCATCCGGTCGGCCAGCGGGCCGGGGATGGCCTCGAACACGTTGGCCGTGGCGAGGAACAGCACGTCCGACAGGTCGAGGTCGACCTCGAGGTAGTGGTCGCGGAACGTGTGGTTCTGCGCAGGGTCGAGCACCTCGAGCAGCGCCGCGGTCGGGTCGCCCCGGAAGTCGCTGCCGACCTTGTCGATCTCGTCGAGCAGCACGACCGGGTTCATCGAGCCCGCCTCGCGGATGGCCCGCACGATCCGGCCGGGAAGCGCGCCGACGTAGGTACGCCGGTGCCCGCGGATCTCGGCCTCGTCCCGCACACCGCCCAGGGCGACGCGGACGAACTTGCGGCCCAGGGCCCGCGCGACCGACTCACCCAGCGACGTCTTACCGACACCGGGCGGGCCGACCAGCGACAGAACGGCACCGGACCCGCGGCCGCCGACCTTGTCGAGGCCACGGCGGTTGCGCCGAGCCCGGACGGCCAGGAACTCGATCAGCCGCTCCTTGACGTCGTCGAGGCCGGCGTGGTCGGCGTCGAGGATCGCCCTGGCGGCCACGAGGTCGTCGGTGTCCTCGGTGGTCGTCGTCCACGGGATGTCGAGGACGGTGTCCAGCCAGGTACGGATCCAGCCCGACTCCGGGCTCTGGTCCGACGCGCGCTCCAGCTTGCCCACCTCGGTGAGCGCGGCCTTGCGCACGTGCTCCGGCAGGGCGGCGTTCTCGACCCGCGTGCGGTAGTCGTCGGCGCCCTCGGGCTCGTCGTCACCCAGCTCCTTGCGGATCGCGGCCAGCTGCTGGCGCAGCAGGAACTCGCGCTGGGTCTTCTCCATGCCCTCGCGGACGTCGTTGGCGATCTTCTCGGAGACCTCCTGCTCGGCGACGTGCTCGCGCGTCCACTCGATCAGCAGCTCCAGCCGCTTGACCGGATCGGTCTCGGCGAGCAGCTGGGACTTGTGGTCCAGGTCGAGGTAGGACGCCCAGCCTGCCGTGTCGGCGAGCTGGCCGGGGTCGGTGATCTGCTGCACCGAGTCGATGACCTGCCAGGCACCCCGCTGCTGCAGGATCCCGATGACGAGGGCCTTGTACTCCTTGGCGAGCTCGGTCGCCTTGCCCGTGACGGGCGGGTCGGGGATCGGAGTCGCCTCCACCCACAGCGCGGCACCGGGGCCGGTGACACCGGACCCGATCTGCGCGCGGCCTTCACCGCGCACCACGGCCGCGCGCTCCCCGCTGGGGAGCCTGCCGACCTGCTCGAGGACGGCGATCGTGCCCACTGCGGCGTACTTACCGTCGAGGCGCGGAACGATCAGGACCTTGCGATCGACGCTGTTCGCTGCATCGACCGCCGCCTGCACATCCGGCTCGTCGAGCCGGACGGGAACCACCATGCCGGGCAGCACCACCGAGTCGGCGAGCGGAAGCACCGGCAGCTTCAGCGTCTCTGTCATGCCCCAGTCAACGCTTACACCGTTGAACGAATTCCAGCTCTCAAGTAAGTCCGCCAGCAGCGAACACAGGAAGCTTGAGCCGCTTCCGCTCAACCCACCCGACGCACTATGGAGCCGTAGAGCGGTCGCAACCCCCCGCCCGGCAGCTCTACGGCTCCGTAGTGCGTTTTCCCAGGGCTTCCAGTACTTCTGCATTTTGCAGACGGGTCGTCAGCTCTCCGGGAAGGGCTAGCTTCGAGTGCCGCACGCCGCTCCCGATCACGACGGCAGGGGCCGCTGCCACCGCTGCGTCGACGAGCACCGGCCAGTCCTCGGGCAGGCCGATCGGCGTGATCCCGCCGTACTCCATGCAACTGCGCGCGACGGCGTCGTCCATCGGCGCGAACGAGGCCTTGCGGGCGTTCAGCCGCTTGCGGACCAGCCCGTTGACGTCGGCACGCGTGGTGGCGAGCACCAGGCAGGCCGCGTAGCGCGTCTCCTCGCCGCGCCGACCGGCCACGACCACGCAGTTGGCCGAACCGTCGAGCGGGGACCCGTAGGCCTCGCAGAATGCCGCTGTGTCGGCCAGCCCCGGGTCGATCTCCGCGACACCGACCAGCGCGGCGTCGGCAGGATCGAGCAGCTTGAGGGCATGGGCTACGGGCTCACCCAGCAGATCGGGACGGTCGAGCGCGGGGACCGCCTCCAGCGAGCCGAGGACGGACCAGGCACTCACCAGCGATTACCGCCGCCCTGCACGCCCACCACCGCGGGCTTGACGTCGACGATGTAGACGAGCACGGCTACTAGAGCCGCCAACCAGAACAGGGTGCCGCTGCTGCGCGGACCTCCCTGGAACACGACCAACACCAGCACACTGGCACCGGTGATCCCGAGCCAGGCCGGCTTGGTGAGCTTGTCGGCCGCGGTGAACGCGTCGGCACGCTGCATCAAGGCGTGAATGAAGGCGTAGGCACCCACGGGGATGGCCAGCAGCCACAGCGCCCACAGCACCCAGTCATCGAGGTCGTACAGCAGGCTCACACGGGCAGCCTACCCTGGACGACCACGACACAGCGCCCCCGAGGAGCAGGAGAACCTCGGGGGCGCTGTGCGGATCGGGTCAGCTCTTCGGACCCGTGCCGTTCGTCGTGCCGGTCCGGCGGGTGGCCGGGCGGCGGGTGGCGTCCTTGGGAGCCGTGCGGTTGGCGGCCCTGCGGGTGGCACTGCGGGCGTCGTGGGCCAGCTCGTCGCCGGCCTCGTTGATCGCACCGGCCGTCTCGGCACCGGCCTTGGTCACGGCCTTCGACGCATCAGCGCTGACGTCGGTGACCTTGTCGGCGGTGCGCCCGCTGATGCGCTTGCTGGCGCGGGCCACCCGCTCGCCGGTGGACCGGGTCTGGGTGGTCACCGTGGCCAGGGCCTTGGTGGCGGCATCGTGGGCGTCGTCGACCAGGCCGTCGACACGAGCGTCGAGCTTCTCCGTGTAGGAGCCGAACGTCGCGAGTGCCTGCTCCACCTGGGGCTGCTTGCGGATGCGTCCCCAGGTCTTCTCACCGCGCTCCGCGAATCCTGCGTAGGCCTGCTCGGCCTGCGCACGCAGCTCGGCGACGGTCTTGCGCAGCTCCTCGGAGGACAGGCGCTGCGGCAGCTCGGCGACGCGGTGCTGCACGTCCTCGGCCTGAGCCGTGGCACGCGTGCGGGCCACCATGGCGCGGGCACGAGCAGCCTCGGCGGCCTTGGACACAGCGGCGACGGCGATCTCGCCTGCGCCCAGGACGGCGAACAGCGGGGTGCGGGCGACCTCGGCACGCTCGGCGGCGCTCTTGGTGGCCTGCTCACGGGCCTTACGGACGTCCGCGGCGGTAGGTAGTGACACGGGCATGATGATCACTCCTCGTCAGGATGGTTCGGTGGTGTGGCCGGGGGCGACGTGCTTGCCGCCCTCCTGCCGGAAGGATTGGTAGATCTCGAGGAGCACCTGCTTCTGGCGCTCCGTCAGGGTCGGATCAGCGAGCACGGCGTCGGTGACGTCGCTCGCCGGCCTTTCGTCGAGAATCCCGGCCTTCACGTACAGGGCCTCCGCGGAGATCCGCAGACCCTTCGCGATCTGCTGCAGGATCTCGGCCGACGGCTTGCGCAGCCCCCGCTCGATCTGGCTGAGGTAGGGGTTGCTGACGCCGGCAGTGCGAGCCAGCTGACGCAGCGACACCTGAGCGCTCTCCCGTTGACTGCGGATGTAGCCGCCGATGTCGTCGACGGCCTGGCCGACGGCCTGGCCCGCCTGCTCGACGACCTGGCCGACATGCTCGACCGCGTGTCCGACGCGCTCCCCGGGCCCGTCCTGTCTTGGGGCCCTCGGTACTGGCACGTCCGATCACCTCCCGTTCGCGCAAGCGACTTTACCCACGAACGCTAGCTGTTGCAAGCACAGAGCTTGCACGTTGCGTGGCCTTCGTCACCGGTTCGAGCAGCGCGGACTCACCGCAGGCCGAATTAGGTGTGCTTGCTAAATACTGCACCTATACGACGGGAGATCGCTGTGTGCGATCTGACAATTGCGGAGAGCCACCAGCGCTACGAGCCGAACGCCAGCTGACCGACCGTGTAGATGACGAGCCCGGCGAGCGCACCGACGACCGTGCCGTTGATGCGGATGAACTGCAGGTCACGCCCCACCTGCAGTTCCACCTTGCGCGAGGTCTCCTCTGCGTCCCAACGTTCGACGGTGTCGGTGATCAGCGTGGTGATCTCCGCCCGGTAGTGCCGCACGACGTAGCCGGCCGCGTCGGCCAGCCAGCCGTCGACCTTGTCGCGGAGCTCCGTGTCGTTGCTGAGACGCGTGCCGAGTGCGATGAACCCGTCGCGTACCCGGTTGCGCAGCGCGCTCGATGGATCGGCGGCGGCGTCGAGGATCATCACCTTGACCGTGCTCCAGGCCTGGCCGATGAACTTCTGCACGTCCGGGTGCCCGATGATCTGGAACTTGATCCGCTCGGCGCGCTCGATCGTCTCCGGGTCGCGCTGCAGGTCGGTGGCGAACTCGACGAGAAAGCGGTCGACCGCCTTGCGTAACGGGTGCTCGGGGTCGGTCTTCACGTTCCACGCGAAGTTCTGCACCTCGAGGTACACCCGGTCGGCGATGAGGTCGTCGACGAACCTGGGCGACCACGACGGCGCCCTCTCGTGCACGACCCGCAGGACCATGTCGTGGTTGGCCGTGACCCAGTCGTATGCGCGGTCGCACACCAGATCGACCAGGCGCAGGTGCGACCCGTCGGCCAGAACGCCCTCCAGCACCGTGCCGAGCGGCGGCCCGATCGGGCGTTCCAGGAGCTTCGGCACGAGGATCTGCTCGATCACCTCCTGCACGTCCTCGTCGCGCAGCACGGTGACGACACCACGGGCGGCCGTGGCGAGCTCGGCGGTGATGCGGGAGGCGTTGGCCTCCTGGCCGATCCACGCACCGACCCGCTGCGACACCTGGACGCGGGCGAGCTTGTCGCGCACCACGTCCTCGGACAGGAAGTTCTCCCCGACGAAGTCGCCGAGGCTGTCGCCGATCATGTCCTTCTTCGTCGGGATGATCGCGGTGTGCGGGATCGGCAGCCCCAGTGGGCGCCGGAAGAGCGCGGTGACGGCGAACCAGTCGGCGAGCGCGCCCACCATCCCTGCCTCGGCCGTGGCGCGGACATACCCGATCCACGCCGGCCCGTCATTGACCTCCCACCAACGGGACACCAGGAAGATGACCGTGGCGAGCAGCAGCAGTCCGGTGGCGAAGCGCTTCATCCGCCGCAGGTCACGCGCGCGGGTGGCGGCGTCGATCCGGCCGAAACCCAGGCCGACCTCGACGACAGGTCGCGGGAACGAGCCCGCGGGGCGCTTCGCCTCCGGCGCTTCCGATCCGGGGCTCTCCGAGATCTGCACGAACCCATACTGCCTGCCCGACCGCAGTCTCGTTGTCCGGAACTGGGTCTGGCCGGGGTCGATGGTGTTCCACCGACCCCGGCCACGTTCGTGGTGCGGCCGCACGGCGAGGGATCCCCCCTGGGACTAGCCCCCCTCGGGCGCCACACCACCGGCGAGCCCGGGTCCCCCCGGCGCGGCGCGACGAGCCGCGTCAGCGGGAGGTGAGCCGGGTGCCGGCTGCGCGGTCCGTCAGAACCGCAGTCCGACCGCCATCGCACCGGCGGGCCGCTGGGCGCCCGGGTGCAACTCACGGTCGGCCCGCCACCGAACGGCATCGGCGGCGGCATGCACGATCAGGCCCGGCGACGGCACCCGGTAGCCGGTGAGCGCGGGCGCGACCCGCCAGTGCACCCAGCCGTCGGGCACCTGGGACGGCGGAGCCAGCACCGCGGCACCAGCGGTGTGGAGGGCGACGCCGGCGGTCTCGCTCAGCTCATCCGTGAGCGCGCCACCGGTGGCGACCGGGAACCACCACGACCCGGTGGGCGTGGCCGCGACCGGCACGACCGCTCCCGCGGCGCGCAGCTGTGCGCAGACCTGGCGCCCACAGGCCGCCGGTACCTCGATGACATCGAGGGTTGAGCCGGTGATCAATAGGAGCGACGTGGCCGACTCCTCCACCACGGGCCACCCGTGGTCGACGAACTCGAGCGCCGCCGCACGCAGCTCCGCGCCGTACACCGCGCGGTAGCTGTCCCAGCCCGGCATCTTTGACCTCCGATGGTGTGCGAGCCCGCCCGGTTGGCGTGTCTCTGTGAGGCTCAACACTGAGCATGACGGCTCCGACACGCGTTTCAGAGCCCGCAGCGGCGACCGAGCCCGACTCCGAGACGAGCGGGAGCGCCTCCGGACGTAGTCCGTTCGGCCCTCGTGAACGGCGGGCGACCGGTAGGCGTCGGGGGATCGACGGCTGGTCCGTGTGGAGGTATGTCGCTTGTCGCCGGTTATCGTCGGCCAGCGGCTGGAACGATGCTCCGGTGCTGATGATCACCGGTGGGACGGGCTATCTGGGGAGCGCACTGGTCGAGCTGGCCGTGCGGGAGGGGCACGACGTCCGCGTGCTCGTGCGAGACCAGGCGAAGGCGGCGGAGCTCCTACCCGATGGCGTGGACGTCGTGGTGGGCGATCTGGCCGACACCGATGCGGTGCGCCGCGCCGTGCACGGCTGCCACGCGGTGCTGCATCTCGCGGGCTCCGTGGAGAGCTCGGCCGAGGCGACCCGCAGGGCCAACGTCGAGGGCACACGCTCGGTGCTGGCCGCCGCGACGGACGCCGGGGTGGCGCGCTTGGTCTACACCAGCAGCAGCGCGGCGGTGATCGACTCCTCGGGACTGGTGGCCGAGTCCCCGACGGGGGCGCACGCCCTCACCGACCCCTATTCCGTGAGCAAGGCCGCCGCCGAGGAGCTCGTGCTGACGGCCGCCGCAGGCGGCATGGGCGCGGTCATCGTCAACCCGGTGAGCATCTACGGCCCGAGCCCGCGGGGGCCGTTGTCCTACAACGGTCTGTTCATCGCGGCCGCTCGTGGCGAGGTGCCGGCCGTGGTGGACGCCGCCGTGGGATGGGTCCTCGCAGAGGACGCGGCAGCCGGGCACCTGCTCGCCCTGGAGCGGGGCGAGCCGGGCCAGCGGTACGTGCTGAGCGGAGAGGTGGCCACGTTCGGCCGCGTCCTGCACGCCTTCGCCGACCACGTGGGTGGCACGCGGGTGCGCACGCTGCCGCCGGGCTCATCACTCGGGGAGGACGCCGACACGTACGCCCGCCGCTCCGAGGTCTACGGGCACCTGCCGCCGGTGCGGGTGGACGACGCGGGCGCGCGGGCGCTGGGCTTCTCACCGGTCGGTGTGGACGAGGGTGTGGCCCGCACGGCAGCGTGGGCCGGGGGCAGCTGACCGACCGACCTAGTGCCGAGGAAACGAGGTCGTCTTACCCGCCTCCGACGCCCAGACGGCGCCTCGCGGCGTTGTCGTCGGCCCCGATACAACAGCGGTATCGGCGCCTCCTCCGCCTTGCGATCCATCCGCCTGGACACCGGATCCGGGCAAGGAACCCCGTTTCCACGACACTGGAGACGCCGATGCCGGCGCCCATGACGGGCGCCGGCATCGAAGCTGCGATCCGAGAGAGGCTCTCTCAGATGGGGCGGACCGTGTCGGCCTGCGGGCCCTTGGCGCCCTGGCTCGCCTCGAAGGAGACGCGCTGGTTCTCCTCCAGGGTGCGGAAGCCGTCCGACTGAATGGCCGAGTAGTGGACGAAGACGTCCGGGCCGTTGTCGTCGGTCGCGATGAAGCCGAAGCCCTTCTCGGCGTTGAACCACTTGACGGTGCCCTGCGGCATACCTGTTCTCCATACGTGAAGCGGACCCTGCCGGCACTGTGCCGACTGGGGGCTGCACGGGAACACCGACGAACGCTTGAAACCTCTGCATCGCCTGTGAAGCCCACCGTCACTCTCCACGGACGCTTCACAACGATCGAGGAAGACACGACTGCAACCGCGGCAGAACCTATCACGGGGGCCTGCGAGCGCGTGTAAGTCGATTCGGCCGATGGTTGGTTCGCATGGCCAAAGCGAAAGCCGCCCGTTGCCGTACCGTGACCTTTGTTCCCCGGCCCTGTGACGAAGCGAAGGATCCACATGCCCCCTGTCCTGCAGGAACGCCCGCCGGCCGCCGCCCTCACCGAGGGCCGCAAGTCCGACACCGAGCAGGCCCTCGTCATCGCGTTCATGGTGATACCGCTGCTGGCGGTGGCCGCCGCGGTCCCACTGGCCTGGGGCTGGGGACTCAGCTGGCTCGACGTAGGCCTCGCCGCGGCGTTCTACGTCCTGAGCGGGCTGGGCGTCACTGTCGGGTTCCATCGCTACTTCACACACGGTTCCTTCAAGGCGAAGCGACCGTTGCGGATCGCCCTCGCCGTGGCGGGGAGCATCTCGTTCCAGGGCAGCGTCGTCGGCTGGGTGGCCGACCATCGGCGCCACCACGCCTTCTCCGACAAGGACGGCGACCCCCACTCACCCTGGCTGTTCGGCACCGGTCCGGCGGCTCTCGTCCGCGGCTTCTGGCACTCCCACATGGGCTGGCTGCTGGGCCGCGACCGCACCAACGCACGCCGCTTCGCGCCCGACCTGCTGGCCGACCGTGACATCGCGGCGGTCGACCGGAGCTTCATCGTGCTGACGCTGGCGAGCCTCGGCCTGCCTGCCCTCATCGGCGGTCTGGTCAGCTGGTCGTGGTGGGGCGCCCTGACCGCGTTCTTCTGGGCCGGCCTCGTGCGGGTGGCGGTGCTGCACCACGTCACCTGGTCCATCAACTCGATCTGTCACATGGTGGGCGACCGCCCGTTCGCCGCACGTGACCGCTCCGGGAACGTGTGGTGGCTCGCCGTGCTCTCGTTCGGCGAGTCGTGGCACAACCTGCACCACGCCGACCCGACCTGCGCACGGCACGGGGTGAAGCGTGGGCAGGTGGACATCTCCGCCGCCGTCATCCGGGTCTTCGAGAAGCTCGGCTGGGCCCACTCCGTGCGCTGGCCAACGGCTCGCAGGCTGGAGCGGCTCTCGCGGTGAGCCGACCCGGGGCCGGCCCCGCTACCGGGCCGGCTCCGGCACCAGGCCGCTCTCCAGCGCGCGGAAGACCACGTCGAGCAACTCGTGCAGGTTGCCGCCCTCCGTGAGCCAGCGCTCGTAAGCGGCCAGCGCCACGCCCAGACTGGCGTGCCCGATCGTCTGCGGCACGAGATCATCGGGCGACAGGCCGAGTCGCGATGCGGCGTACTCCGCCACCACCCGACGCCATTTCGCGTAGCGCAGTGTCGAATGGGCCTGGAGCGCAGGTGTGTCGAGGATCAGCCGCAACCGCCGCCTGTGCCAGGGTTGCTCGTCGGGATGCACCTCGTTGAAGTCGAGGACCGCGCGCCGGACTCCCGCCATTATCGGCAGATCCGAGGGAAGCGCAGCGAAGGTCCGGCGCATCCGTTCGAGCTCTTCGTCGAACGCACCCCACGGAATGTCGTTCTTCGAGCGGTAGTAACGGAAGACGGTGCGACGCCCGATGCCCGCAGCATTGGCAATGTCGTCCACCGTGGTGGTGTCGAAGCCGCGTTCGCTGAACAGCTCCAGCGCAATGTGTTCGATCTCGTACCGCGTGGTGACGGGACGGCGGCCGGCTCTGCGGGCCGGAGCCGTGTCATCCATCGGGTGTGCGGACATGTCGAATTCCTCGGCGGGCGCGAGCACTAGCGGCCACAAACCGCCTGATCGTCCCACGGCGAGCCGATGGGCACCGGGCCGCGCCGCCGCAAGCCCCGGCCGTCAGGGGCGGCGATACGGCGAGGGCCGCGCGGTGCGAGCCCCTCCCGGTGCGCTCGGCACGGCGGAGAGCCCCATCCGCACGGTGTTGCGACCGGCATGCTTCGCGCAGTACATCGCGGCATCGGCCACCTCGAGCAGCCGCCCCAGCTCGTTGCCGTCGGCCGGCATCATCGCGCCGCCGATGGAGACGCTGAGGTGGTCGATCACCGCCTGCCCCACCGGGTCGGCGAGGTCGACCCGCAGCGCCCTGATCCTCCGGCGGATGCGCTCCGCCACAGCCTCCGCCCCGGGGTGCCCGTCCTCACCGTCGAGACCGGGCAGGAGGACGACGAACTCCTCGCCCCCGAAGCGCCCGACGATGTCGTCGTCACGCACCTCACTGCGCACCGCAGCCGCGACGGTGGCGAGCACCTGGTCGCCCACGAGGTGTCCGTACCGGTCGTTGACGTGCTTGAAGTGGTCGAGGTCCAGCACCAGCACGGTGGCGTGCCCGCCCGAGCGTTCGACGCGTCGCAGCGCCCGGCTGGCCTGGTCGTGCCAGGCAGCGGCGTTGAGCAGCCCCGTCTTGCCATCGGTGCTGGCGGCCTCCTCGAGCTGGCGCACGAGGACGGTGCGGTGGAGCACGATCAACGGGGGGAGCACCAGCACCGCATACCCAGGTCCGAAGGACGCCATCGCGCACGCGGCGAGCGCCCCCATGGAGAGCGTGGCGAACTCCAGAACGGCATCGTCACCGTGACAGAGCGTCTGCAGGAACGTGGAGAAACGGCGGTTCGGGCCGCACAACACGATCACCGCGACGACCAGGGTCATGTTGACCGCTGCGTACACCACCAGGGCGAGCAGCACCGTCAGCAGGCCACCGACGGTGCGGAAGAGAACGGTGGGCTCGCTCAGCGCCATCACGGCCGCGGCGGCCTGCACGGCGAGCACGACGGTGGCCGTGCTGAACAAGGCCCGGTGGGGTGGCACACCCGAGCGGCGCCACACGCGCGCGTAGATGTGCAGACAGAGCACGAGCGCCACGGCCACGGCCAGCGGTGCAGGAAGCAGCGCGGCAGCCGCGAACGTCCAGACCGAGCTCAGGTCGATGTGCGGCCCCTCGTCCGACTGGCGCCTGACGCGCTCGACGCCCAGCGAGGCTTCGGTGCTGACGATGCCCGCCGCGGTCAGCACGGCCAGGATGAGCGCCCACGAGTGCGGTAGATCGCCGATGCCGTGGCGCAGGCTCATGACGAATGTGCCGACAGCCACCAGCTCGACGAGCAGGATCACGGTGAGTACCGGTGCGGGTAGCGACCACACGCCCCAACGGGTGAGGCCCACAGGGCCGCGCCGTGGCAGTCGCATTCCCGAGAACCCTTTCGAGCGGGCTGTCGTCACGTTCACATGCCCCCCATCCCCCGACGGATGGTAGCCGGATGACAACCCTACGTCAGCGGCTCGGGCGAACTGATCCACCCGCCGAGCGGTGAGCTGCCGCAGCGAGGCCGGCAACGGCACACGCCGCGTATACATCCAGGGGGCCGCGCTCCCAGCCTTTCCGGCAGGCCGAACGAGACATGGCCAGGCCAGGATACCTGGCCTGCCGCCACGGAGCAGGAAAGCTCGTGATGCCGAGCGCTGCAGAAGTTGTGGCCAGGGGCGGGGTCGAACCGCCGACCTACCGCTTTTCAGGCGGTCGCTCGTACCAACTGAGCTACCTGGCCGAACCGGCGGTGTGCCGGAAGGTGGAGCGACCCAGACGGGACTCGAACCCGCGACCTTCGCCGTGACAGGGCGACGCGCTAACCAACTGCGCCACTGGGCCTTGCTGTACTGCATCGTACGGTCGTGCCGGTGAAACGTACCCCCAACGGGATTCGAACCCGCGCTGCCGCCTTGAAAGGGCGGAGTCCTAGGCCGCTAGACGATGGGGGCTTGGACCACCAGGGCAGTCCCCGCCCGCAACGGCTGTCCGTTGGGAGCCGCATAAGCATATGACAGGGTCTGGAGGGCCCCACACCCGGGGGTGCCTATCGAGCCGGACCGGCTCGACCGCAGGTCACGGCCGAGCCGGCGGGCCATCAGCGGGTGACGGGCGGTGGCTGGTCGGGGTTGGCCGAGATCAACCCGAGCATGTCGAGCAACTGCCGGAGGTCGTCGGAGTCGGCCGAGTTGCGCGCGACCACCAGCCTCGCGCGGTGGAGCTGGTCGTCGGAGACGCGATAGGCGTCCGCAGCCGTGCGCTGACTCGGGATGGCGCCCCCCGGCGCCATCCGTTCCTCACCGATCTCCCGCCGTGCACTTCCGATACCACTCATCGACGCCTCCCCGTGCGGTCGCCACCAGGCCCCGACCGATCGGGGGCGCGCAACCGCGGACATCGCCGTCCGCAGGACTCGGTCGCCTTTCCCGGCGCGGGTACCCCACCCCGAGCCGGAACGCCCCGTAGCCACCCCCGTGGCCGTGACCGGCACGTTACCTACCGCCCTTCCGCGACGCACCCCCTCTTAGCGGGAGAAGATCGGACTCGACCGTGACGGAGCGAACACAGGAGACTCGCGAGAGTCGCCACGCTTCCTTACCCCCTGGCCGTATTGTCACCACCGGAATCGTGAACGGCGTGGGCCGGGCGGGGAGCGGATGCCGGTTCTGCCACCATTCGACCCACATCCGAGGAGGCCCTGCATGTCCGTCGAGGCACCGTTCCGCACCCAGGTCACCGTCGCCGGGATGACTTGCCAGCACTGCGTGATGTCCGTCACGGAGGAGATCAGCGAGATCCACGGCGTCGACGCCGTGGAGGTCAGCCTGGAGAGCGGGGCCGTCACGGTGCTCGCGGACCGCGAGGTCGCCCGTCACGAGATCGCGGCGGCCATCACCGAGGCCGGCTACGACCTCGTCGACTGAGTCGAGCCGACCATGAGCGGAGCGGTTCCCCTGGCCGTAGCGTGTGCTCGGCGATCTCCGGCCATCCCCCGGTCGTAGGCTCCGCGCATGCCTCCGCCCCGCGATCGCTCCCGCTCGCGCCATCGCGCACCGGCTCCCAGCGGGAGAAGCCCGGTCGCGAAACAGCCGGATGATCCCGTCGTCGAGGACGGGGAGCTCAGCTCGTACCTCGCCGCACTCTCGGGCGACGGCCAGGGTTCCACCGAACTGACCGGCCGCTTCGGGTCCGCTCAGGTCTTCCAGCTCCGGCTGCCCGCGTTGCGGATCGAGCAGTTGAGACGCATCGCAGCGGACCGCGGCGTCTCGCCCGGCGCCTTGGCCGTGGACTGGGTGATCGAGCGGCTGAACAGGGAGGACACGGCCACCGGGCCGCTCCCCGTCGTAACCGACGAGGACGAGGACGGCAACGAGGACCGCCCGCGGCGCGGACGGGGCTGGTTCGGGCTGCGGTAGGCGTTCCCGCTCAGTCGCGCTCGGGGGTGAGGCAGGGGCTGCCGGTGAGCAGGTCCCGGTCCACCGATTCCGCCAGCGCGCGGTAGCCCGCAGGCGAGAGATGCAGACCGTCCCCGGCGTCGAACTCGGGGGCGAGGCGGGTGGGGCGCGCCGGATCGGCCACCGTGGCAGCGAAGTCGAACACGCCGTCGGCGTACTCCCGCCCGTGCACCCGCACCCAGGCGTTGACGGCAGCCCGGTTCGCGACGGCGGAAGCGGTGCCGTGGGCACCGGCGCCGGACGGGGTGATCGTCGTGAGGTACACCCGCTTGCCCGCGTCCCTCGCGCGCTCGGCGAACTTCTGCAGGCCCTTGATGATCTCGGCCGCGGGACGGCGGGCCGCCACGTCGTTGGTGCCGATGTGCAGGACGACGTCGGTGGCCCCGGTCGCGCCCTCCACGTCCCGCTCGAACCGGGTGAGCGGCGAGTCCCCGCCACCGACGGTGTCGTCGTTGAGGAGCCGGTTGCGGGCGATCCCGGCGTTGAGCACGGACATGACGTTGGTGCCGCCCGCGGTGGCGAGCCCGGCCGACAGGGCGTCGGGCCAGCGCTCGTCGAGGTCGGGGGCGCTACCGACGCCGTCGGTGATCGAGTCGCCCATCGCGACCACCGCGTTGACCGGGCGGGGCGCCAGCACGTCCACGCCGGTGAGCACGAGCCACGAGAGGATCCGCGTGGGGAAGGCGGATGCGTCGCCGAACGTCCAGTCGCCCTTGCGGGAGATGTAGGACGTCTGCAGCGCCACCGAATGCTGCGTCATGACGGGCGGGGCGGCGGGCAGGAACATGCTGACGGCCAGGGGTTCGCCTGCCTCGACCTCGAGCGGCACCTGGTCGCTCTCCACCTCGGCACCGGGCGGGATCACGACCGACGTCTTCCCGCCGAACGCCACGGGCTCCACGCTGCCCGACAGCAGGCCCGCCCGTCCGTCGGAGCGGGCGGCCGACGCCGCGCCGACGGTCAGCGGCACGGCGCCGTAGGCGTTGGAGAGTCGGATGCGGACCTCGGACCCGGAGATCTGCGGGCGCACGATCATGCGAAGGGTGGTGCCGGCGAGGCCGGGGTTGCCGGGCGCGGGCTGCGCAGCCGTCTGCCAGGCGGTGACCCAGGTCGGTGACGAGCAGGCGTCCTGCGGCCGGAGGGGACGGACGTCAGCCGCGGCTCCTCCCGCCCCGGTCGTGCCCACGGTGAGCCCGATGGCCAGTACGACGGCCACGGCGATCGCGAGGCCCGACGGAGCGTGACGACTCCAGCGCGGACCCTGCCCCCGAAGGGCGAGCAAGCGGCGTCCGAACCACATCGGCCTGCTCCCCCGTCCGCCTGCAGCACGAAACCGAACCGAAGGTGCGGCATGACGCCCCGACGTCTGCCGAACCGCTCGCAGAATCTTCATCTCCCGCCCCCGCCGTTTCGCTACAGGACGCGCCGCACGAACGGGTAGTAAGCGACCCGTCACACGGAGTGGAACGAGCGCGTGCCCCTTCCGGGAGTCGGCCGATCGGGTGGTGACTGCACGTAGCGTGGATCGCCGCCCGCCGTCGCCGGACACGACCGTGGAAAGCCGCGCGCCTCTCCACCCGAACAGGTGGAGATAGGGCACGTGGCGCAGTGGGCCTGCCGACGTCACCCGTCAGCGCTTACTGTCACGACCGGCCCCCGGGCCCGGGCCGCCGGGATTCGGGCCCGTGACCGACCAGGGGCCACAGGGCAAGGAGGCCAGTCGTGGGCGAGTACGAGGACATCTTCCGCGCCAGCACCGACGACCCGGAGGCGTTCTGGCTCCGGGCGGCGCAGGCGATCGACTGGCACAAACCGCCGACGCGAGCGCTCGACGACTCGCGGCCGCCGTTCTACCGGTGGTTCCCCGACGGGGAGCTCAATGTGTGCCACAACGCGCTCGACCGGCACGTGGAGGCCGGGCGCGGCGCGCAGCCTGCGCTGATCTACGACTCCCCCGTCACCGGCACGACGCGCACCTACACCTACGAGCACCTGCGTGACGAGGTCGCACGCTTCGCCGGGGTGCTCGCGGGCCTCGGCGTCGGGCGCGGGGACCGCGTGGTGATCTACATGCCGATGGTGCCCGAGGCCGCCGTGGCCATGCTCGCGTGCGCCCGGATCGGCGCGGTGCACTCCGTGGTGTTCGGCGGGTTCGCGCCCAGGGAGCTCGCCGTGCGCATCGACGACGCCGCCCCGTCGGTGATCGTCTCGGCGTCGTGCGGCATCGAGGGCAAGCGCGTGATCGAGTACAAGCCGCTGCTGGACAGGGCGATCGAGTTGGCGGACAACAAGCCCTCCCGCTGCGTGATCCTGCAGCGCCCGCAGGCCGAGGCGGCGATGGGCGAGAACGACGTGGACTGGGCCGAGGCGATGGAATCGGCCACCCCGGCCGACTGCGTGCCGGTGGCGGCGACCGACCCGCTCTACATCCTCTACACGTCAGGCACGACCGGGAAGCCCAAGGGCGTGGTGCGCGACAGCGGAGGCCACGCGGTGGCACTGCGCTGGACGATGCCGAACGTCTACGACGTCGACACCGGAGAGACGATCTTCACGGCGTCCGACGTCGGCTGGGTGGTCGGGCACTCCTACATCGTCTACGCGCCGCTCCTGGCGGGGGCCACCACGGTGCTCTACGAGGGCAAACCGGTGGGGACACCGGACGCCGGGCAGTTCTGGCGCGTCGTCGCGGACCACGGCGTCAAGAGCGTGTTCACGGCACCGACGGCGTTCCGCGCGATCAAGAAGGAGGACCCGAAGGGCGAACACCTCGCCAAGTACGACCTCTCGACGCTTCGCTACCTCTTCCTCGCCGGTGAGCGGCTCGACCCCGAGACCCAGCGCTGGGCGTCCGACCTGCTCAAGGTGCCGGTGATCGACCACTGGTGGCAGACCGAGACCGGCTGGCCCATCGTCGCCAACCCGGCAGGCATCGAACTGCTGGAGATCAAGCCCGGATCGCCGACGAAGCCGCTGCCCGGGTGGGACGTCCAGGTGCTCGACGAGGCCGGGAAGCCGGTCGAGGCGGGCACCGACGGCCCGATCGTGGTCAAGCTGCCGATGCCCCCTGGTTCGCTGCCGACCCTCTGGAACGACGACGAGCGGTTCGTCTCCTCCTACATGTCCGCATTCGACGGCTACTACCTCACGGGCGATGGGGGGCGCATCGACGAGGACGGCTACGTCTTCGTCATGGGCCGCACCGACGACGTGATCAACGTGGCCGGGCACCGGCTGTCCACCGGCGGGATGGAGGAGGTGCTCGCTTCCCATCCGGACGTGGCGGAGTGCGCCGTGATCGGCGTGGCCGACTCGATGAAGGGCCAGGTCCCACGCGGGTTCGTGGTGCTCAAGGCCGGCGTCGAGCGGGACGAGGACGAGCTACGGGCCGAGCTCGTGCAGCTCGTGCGCGACCAGGTCGGCGCGGTCGCGAGCCTCAAGGACGTCGCCGTGGTCGCGGCACTGCCCAAGACCCGCTCGGGCAAGATCCTGCGCAAGACGATGCGGGGTATCGCCGACGGCAACGACGAGCCGGTGCCCTCCACCATCGACGACCCCGCGGTGCTCGACGCGCTGCGCCCGGTGCTCCGCCGCGGGTAGCCGCAACCCCGTCCACATCGAGCGGCCCACTGCTCCATACGTGGCGCTGCACGCATCGAGCGGCCCGCTGCTCCATACGTGGCGCTGCACGCCCGCCGAATGGAGCAACCAGTCGGCGGGCCCGTAACGGGCAGTGCGCGAGAGGAGATGACTCGGAAAGGCCGACGCCCCCCACGACGGCCTCCGATCCACCGAGAGGACCCCCAACTCTCATGACTCTCTCCCGACGTACCTGCGCCGCAGTTTCCGCCGCGGCGATCAGCGGCAGCCTCGTCGCCGGTATGGCCGGCACCGCGCTGGCGTACGACAACCTCGACTGCGCCGACTTCAGCTACCAGGAGGACGCCCAGGCCGCCCTCGTCTCCCGCCCTTCCGAACCGCACCGGCTCGACGACGGCGCCGACGGCATGGCGTGCGAGTCTTTGCCGAACAGGCAGTCCGAATCGCCTGTGTCGGACCCGGAGGCCTCGGTCCCGGAGACCACTCCGCAGATTGCTCCCTCGCGGCGGTGACCCGGCATCAGGCCGGAACGGCCGCGGTAGTGAGGGTCACCTGAGTATCGGTATGCCCGCGACCGGTGCACGATGTGTCCATGAAGGTCGTGGTCGACTTCGATCTGTGTGAGTCCAACGCCGTCTGCATGGGCATCGTCCCGGAGGTGTTCGAGGTGAGGGAGGACGACTTCCTCTACATCCTCGACGAGAACCCGCCCGAGTCGATGCGCCCGAGGCTCGAAGAGGCCGTCGCCGCCTGCCCACGGGCAGCGATCAAGCTGGTGGAGTAGGGCTCGGGCCGGGGGCGACCGGCCCGCGGCACAGGTGATGTGCCCACTTGCGATCAGGTCGTCGGTGATGTCCGATCGGCATGTCGACGGTGGATTCACGCATGATGTCGGCTGTCGCCGCCCCGAGGAGCCTTCGATGACTGCTGTCTGGGACACCCCGCTGACCCCTCTGGCCTTCCTGCGCCGCTCCGCAGAGGTGTTCCCGGACAAGACGGCGATCATCTACGGCGATCGCCGGCTGAGCTATCGCGAGTTCGCCGCCGAGGCCACGCGGGTGGCACACGCCCTGCGTGGGTCCGGGATCCAGCCCGGCGACCGCGTCGCCTACATGCTGCCGAACATCCCCGAGATGCTCGTGGCGCACTTCGCGGTGCCGCTCGCCGGCGCGATCCTCGTCGCGATCAACACCCGGCTGTCCACGCAGGAAGTGCGCTACATCCTCGACCACTCCGGCGCGAAGATGCTGGTGGTCGACGCAGCCCTGCATCCGGTGGTGGCTCCGGTCGCGGCCGGATTGAAGACCGTCGACGAGATCATCACGGTGATCGACCCTGCGAACCCCGGCGACGGCTCCGGCAGTGGCGTCACCTACGACGACCTGCTCGCCCGCGGTGGGGACGAGCCGCTGCCGTGGGCCGTCGAGGACGAGACCGGCTGCATATCGATCAACTACACGTCGGGCACGACCGGCAAGCCCAAGGGCGTGCAGTACTCCCACCGCGGCGCGTACCTGAACTCGTTCGGCGAGGTCGTGCACTCCGGCCACACGTTCGACAGCGTGTACCTCTGGACGCTGCCGATGTTCCACTGCAACGGCTGGTGCACGCCCTGGGCCGTCACGAACATCGGGGGCACGCACGTGTGCCTGCGCGAGGTGCGCGGCGACGTGATCTGGCGACTCATCGACGAGCACCGCGTCACGCACCTCAACGGGGCACCCACGGTGGTCACCATGATCATGCGGGCTCCCGAGGCCCGCCGGCTCGACTACGTCCTCACGGTCACCACGGCGGGCGCCCCGCCGAGCCCCACCACGATCATGCAGATGGAGCAGCTCGGCTTCCGGGTCGTGCACGTCTACGGGCTGACCGAGACCTACGGCCCGTACTCGGTGAACCAGTACCAGCGTGCCTGGGACGACCTCGAACCCGGGGAAAGGGCCCGGCAGCAGGCCCGGCAGGGCGTCGGGATGGTCTGCGCCGATGCCCTGCGCGTGGTCGACCCCGAGATGAACGACGTCCCCGCCGACGGCGCGACGATGGGCGAGGTCATCATGCGCGGCAACAACGTGATGCTCGGGTACTTCGACGATCCGGCGGCCACCGACAAGGCGTTCGCGGGCGGATGGTTCCACTCGGGTGACCTCGGTGTGCTGCATCCCGACGGCTATGTGGAGCTGCGCGACCGCGCCAAGGACGTGGTGGTCTCGGGCGGGGAGAACATCTCGACGATCGAGGTGGAGCAGGCCATCGTCTCCCACCCGGCGGTGGTCGAGGCCGCGGTGATCGGGGTGCCCGACGAGGAGTGGGGCGAGCGGCCCAAGGCGTTCGTGGTGCTCGCCGAGGGGCAGGAGGCCACGGAGCGCGAGCTGATCGAGCACGTGAAGGGACTCATCGCCCGGTACAAGGCTCCCAAGGCCGTGGAGCTGGTGGCCGAGCTGCCCAAGACCTCCACGGGCAAGGTGCAGAAGTTCGAGCTGCGCGAGAAGGAGTGGGCGGCGGAGGCCGGCCGCATCCGCGGCTGACCTCCGCTCTGTTTCAGGCGCGGCCGGGAAGGATCCGGCCGATGTACCAGCCGTTCCAGACCATCAGGCCGACGAAGGTGGCGACGAACAGCGCCTCAGAGGCCCCGACGCCGATCTCGACCGGCAGCAGGAGCACGAGCGGTATCCGCAGCACCGCCTCGGCCAGCAGACCGACGCCCCACACGACCGACGTCAGGCGGAAGGCGCGGCGCACCTCCAGATCACCGTCGTGCATCTCGGCCAGCGCCTCGGACCTGGCCGGCATGAAGCTCTGCGCCGCCGCGAGCGTCAGCGGCCGCATGCCGCGAACGGCGGTGACGAGGAAGACCGCGCCCACGGCCGCGGTGACCAGAGAGCTCTTGAGCAGCAGCATCCTGGGGTCCCCACTGACGAACGCCAGCAGCAGTCCGATGCCGTAGACCAGCAGCATCACCGTGGCGAACTGGTTCAGCGTTCTGTGCCGGACCACTCCCCAGAGCGTTCGCGCCGCCGCCACCGCGGTGGCGGCGAGCAGAGCGACCCAATCGGTCGCGCCGGCGAGATGCAGCGCGTAGTAGGCGGCAACAGGCAGCCCGACGTCCCAGGCCAGACCCCGAGCCATCGAGAGGAAGGCGCCGCGGCGGGAGTGGTCGGTGCGCTCGACCGCGGGCAGGGGCTCGGTCGGGGAGGTGTTTGACGCGATGTTCGGCACGGGAAGAAGAGTGCACCCGCCAGATCTGACATGTCAATACTGACATGTCAGATACGTCTGCAATGCGGATCACCCTGAACGGGGACATCTGACCGTTAGCATTGCTCAAGTGACGAAGGCGACGCGGGCTGCTGTCGGGGCCGTGACGACCACCACCGTCGCCGTGCTACCGGTGTTCCTCACCGGCGCACTGGCCGTGCAGATCTCCGCAGAGCTCGGGTTCGATCCCGCCGGTCTCGGGCTCGTCGTGGCACTCTATTTCGGGATCAGCGCGCTGGCCTCACTCCCCTGCGGCTGGCTCGTCGAGCGTTTCGGCTCCGGGCCGACCAGCCGGGCGGCAGTGATCGGCGTGGCCGTCACCATGACTGCGGTCGCCGCGTTCGCCTACTCCTACGCGAGCCTGATCGCCGTTCTGCTCTGCAGCGCGTGGTGCAACGTGCTCGGCCAGCTCTCGTCCAACCTGACGCTCGCCCGGTACGTCCCCGCCACCCGCCTCGGCCTCTCCTTCGGGATCAAGCAGTCCGCGATCCCGCTGGCGACCCTCCTGTCCGGAGTCGCGGTGCCGGCCGTGGCCCTGACGGTCGGTTGGCGGTGGGCCTATGTGATCGGCGCCGCGCTCGCACTGGCCGCGCTCCTGGTCGCGCCGCAGGACACGGCGGGACGGGAGCGCACCGTCCCCGCGCCCGGGGAGCGAGCCACGGCCGCGCTCAGCGTGATCGGGTTCGCCGGTGCGTTGGCCGCGGCCTCGGCCAACGCGCTCGGCATCTTCCTCGTGGCGTCGGCCGTGGAACGCGGCATCAGCCCCGGCATCGCGGGCCTGACCTTGACGATGGGCAGCGTCGTCGGGCTCACGCTGCGGCTGACGCACGGCTGGCTGGCCGACCGGAGGTCGGGTGGTCACATCGCGGTGGTGGCCGGGAGCCTGCTGCTGGGCGCGGGCGGTCTCGCCCTGCTCGCGGTGCCCGGCACGCCGGCGCTGGTGATCGGCACCATTCTGGGCTTCGGCCTCGGCTGGGCCTGGCCGGGCCTCCTGCAGTTCGCGGTGGTGCGGCTCAACCCGTCGGCGCCCGCGGCGGCGACCTCCATCGTGCAGGCGGGGGTGTACGCAGGCGGGTTCATCGGACCGGTCGGGTTCGGGTTCATCGCCACCCATGCGTCGTTCCCCACGGCGTGGATCACCGGCGCCGTCACGATGGTGGTGGCCGCGGCGTTGATGGTGCTGGGCAGGCGGATGCTCGTGGCGCACCGCTCCGCCCGCGAGGCGGCCGCCGCACGCGCCGGGTAGAGCTGGTCAGCTCCGCGAACGCCGGGCCTCCGGCAAGGCCCCGGACGTGACCTGATCAATCGGACGACAGCCGCTCGGCGAGGGCGATCGCGTCATAGGGCGCGTGGACCTTGACGTCGTTGTCGAAGTAGACGAACACGTCCCGGCCCTCCGGCCGCCTGGGCGCCGCCGGGGCCAGGGTGTGCTCGCCCGTCGGCGCCTCACCGGCCTGCCACGTCCGGACCTTCGCCGCCCAGGCGTCGAGGGCGTCCGGCGTGTATCCGCTGGTGTAGAGCTCGGAGTCGCCGTGCAGCCGGACGTACACGAAGTCCGACGTCACGTCCTCGAGGAACGGCCACGTTCCCGCCGTGTCCGCCACCACGAGCGCGACGTCCTGCCCGCGGAGGAGCTCGACGAACGCCGGCGTGCAGAAGCTGGGATGGCGCACCTCGAGGGCGTGGCGCAGAGGGCGGTCGGCGTCGGTCTCCGTGTGCGCCCGCCCGTCGAGCCGCTCGTCGTGGTGCGCGGCCAGCTCCGCGGCGGCACCGGTGGTGCGCGGCAGCATCGTGAGGAACGCCTCGACCCTGCCTGGGTCGAAGCGCAGACGTGGTGGGAGTTGCCACAGCAGCGGCCCGAGCTTCGGTCCGAGAGCGAGCACACCCGAGGCGAAGAAGTTCGCCAGCGGTGTCTCGACGTCCCGCAACTGCTTGAGATGCGTGATGAAACGGCCGCCCTTGACGGCGAACAGGAAGTCGTCGGGGGTCTCGGCGGCCCAGGCACGGTAGCTCTCCGGACGCTGCAACGAGTAGAAGGACCCGTTGATCTCGATGCTGTTCACCCGCCGCGACAGATGCTCCAGCTCCCGGCGCTGCGCGAGGCCACGCGGGTAGAACGTGCCGCGCCACGGCGGGTAGCGCCAGCCCGACGTCCCCACCCGGGTACCAGCCACGTGTGTGAGCCTCCCACCCGGGAGGCAGGATGGCCCGTGTGGACGACGAGGCAGCAGTAGTGGTGACCGGCGCGGCCGGAGCCCTCGGGCATGCGGTCGTGGCCGAGTTCCTGGCCGGCGGCAGACCTGTGATCGCCCTCGATCGCGCCGGGGCCCGCCTGGACGAGCTCGCCGAGCGAGACGGGGTGTACGCCGTGCCCGCCGACCTCGCGGGCCGCGACGCGGTGCACGCCGCTTTCGCCACGGCCGACGCGCTACCCGTGGTGCCGTCCGCGCTCGTGACGCTCGCCGGTGCGTTCGTCCCCGGCAAGCTGACCGACGTGGACGAGGAGGGGCTGGACTCGCTCTGGCGCTCCAACTTCGGCTCGGCGCTGTGGTCGGCGCAGGCGATCGCGCCGCGCCTCGCCGCGCGCGGTGGTGGCGCGATCGTGACCGTCGGCTCCAAGACCGCAGTGCACGGTCCCGCGCCGGTGGCACACGCGACGAGCAAGGCCGCCGTCGTGCGGCTCACCCAGCTGCTGGCCGACGAGCTGCGCCACGACCGGATCCGCGTCAACGCCGTGCTCCCCTCGGTGATCGACACACCCGCCAACCGCACCTGGATGTCGGCCGATCTCGCGGCACGGGCGGTTCCGCCCGCCGCGATCGCGAAGATCATCGCTTTCCTGTGCGGGCCCGACGCGGCCCCCATCAGCGGCGCAGCGATTCCGGTGTACGGCGATGCCTGATCTGCACAGCGCGGTCGGGGACGTGCTCGACTGGCCGGTCGACCACGCCGCAGCCGCCGTTGTCGCGGCCGACGGCACGGTGCTCGCCACGGCCGGTGATCAGGACCGGGAGTTCCGGCTCGCCTCGGTGACCAAACCACTCGCTGCCTACGCCGTGCTCATCGCGGTGGAGGAGGGCGCGGTCGAATGGGACATGCCGGCGGGCCCCGACGGCTCCACTCTGCGTCATCTCGCTGCCCACGCCTCCGGCCTCGCGCCCGCCGAGCGCGTCGTGCAGGCGCCCCCGGGCACGCGCCGCATCTACTCCAACGCCGGGTTCGACGTGCTGGGCGAGACGATCGCCGCGGCGACAGGCATACCGTTCGCCGAGTACCTGCACGAAGCCGTGTTCGAGCCGCTCGGAATGACCGCGAGCAGGCTCGACGGCTCCCCGGCAGCCGACGCCGTCAGCTCCTGCGCCGACCTCACGCGGTACGTCGCCGAGCTCCAGGATCCGACGCTCGTCCATCCCGACACGCTGGCCGAGGCCACCAGGGTCGCGTTCCCCGGCATCGACGGCATCCTGCCCGGTTTCGGCAGGCAGCGGCCCAACGACTGGGGCCTGGGGTGGGAGATCCGCGACGGGAAGTCGCCGCACTGGACCGGCGCCAGCAGCTCACCGCGGACGTTCGGGCACTTCGGGGTGACCGGGACTTTCCTCTGGGTCGATCCGGACGCCGGCGCCGCCTGCGTGGCGCTCACCGACCGTGACTTCGGGCCGTGGGCCATCGAGGCATGGCCGCCGTTCACCGACAAGGTTCTGGCCGCGCTCTGACCTCCGCGATGTCGTTCACCGACTGGCTCCGCGCGCGGGAATGATCCGGAGGGGTGGCCCGTTGTACCGGCTGTCCGAACCGAGCGACCTGTGTCCCCGGGTCTCACCTAACAAGAGCCGCCGCGGAATACCGTCCGGCAGGAGCCGCGGTGTGCCACTCGCCGCGAGGCGACCAGCGCTCGGTTCGGACACCCTTGGCCTGCTGCGCCCGGCGATTCCCGCCGCCGGGCGCGGCTGCGCAGGCGGCGCCGGCCCTCGACGGCGCCGCCCCTGATACGGCCGACCGGGAACAAACGTCCGGTCCAAGCCGTTGGTTGATTTGTCCGAGTCGAGCGACCTGTGTCCCCGGGTCTCACCTGACAAGAGCCGCCGCGGAATACCGTCCGGCAGGAACCGTGGCGTGCCACTCGCCGCGAGGCGACCAGCGCTCGCTTCGGACTCCTATCCCGTCCACCCCCACTTGCCGCGCCCGGCGGTCCCCCCGCCGCCGGGTGCGGCTGCCCGGGGGCGGCGCCGGTCCCCCACGACGCCGCCCCCGCATCTCCTCGATCGGGAACAATCCGCAGGTCGAGGCGGTTGGAACAATTGTCCGTGCCGGGCGATCCGTGTCCCCGGGTCTCACCTTCTGCCACCTACGGGTGCGCCACGCGCCGAGAGGCGACCGGCGCCCGGCCCGGACATCCCTGTCGCACTCCCAGCAGAGGACCGATCAACAGAGGACGGCGAGAGCAATGAAGGGTGACCGGGTCGAGATCGTGATCGACGCAGGCAGCGGTACCACCCGTACGTACGAGGTCACGGCCACCCGCGCGGGGCGGCGCGTCAACGTCACGCACGGCCGCGGAGTCGTCGAGGTCAGCGAGACCACCCGCGGCGGCAGCACCGTGCGCACCGCACGCTTCCTGGCCAGCCGCGTACTCGCTCTCGTCGAGCATCCCGCCGCCGACCAACCGGTCGCCGACGAGATCAGCCCCACCCTGCGCTCGGTCTGAGCGCCGACGCCAGGCAGACTCCTTTCACGATGTCCTCTCCAGCGGCCCGAGCCACTGACTCGCGTCCCGAGCCGGTCGACCCGTCCGCCGGCGCCGTCACGTCCCGCGACGGTGCCGCCGATGCCGGGAACACCGGGCGGGGCGCCTCCGACCTCCCGTCTCGCGATTTCGTCGAGGCACGGGACGGGAACGCTCGCGCCGCCGACCGTCGAGCCCGGCGACCACGTCGGCGCCGGCCCCGGTCGCGCGAGGCCGACGTCCTCGACACCTCCGGCTCGCCGACGTCCGTTCCGGCCGAGCCCGCCGTACCCGTCTCCGACGCCGAGATCGACGCGCTCGCCGAACGTCTCCCCTCGCTCTCTCTCCTGGACGAGCACCGGCTCGGCCGCCGCATCGCCACCGCGCGACGCACCCGGGATGTGAGGGCGCGCGCGAAGGCGGTGGCCGACATCACCTCCGCGGTCGACGCCGGTGAGCGGCGCACGGCCGCGCGCAGGGCCGCCGTGCCCACGATCCGTTATCCCGAGGCACTGCCCGTCAGTGCCCGGCGCGACGACATCGCCGCCGCGATCCGCGACCACCAGGTCGTCATCGTCGCCGGCGAGACCGGCTCCGGGAAGACCACGCAGATCCCGAAGATCTGTCTCGAGCTCGGCCGAGGCATCCGGGGGCTGATCGGGCACACCCAGCCCCGCAGGCTCGCCGCCCGCACGGTCGGCGCACGCATAGCGGAGGAGCTCGGCAGCCGCCTGGGCGACCTCGTCGGATGGAAGGTGCGCTTCACCGACCACGTCGGGGAGAACACGCTCGTCAAGCTGATGACCGACGGCATCCTGCTCGCGGAGCTCACCGGCGACCGGATGCTGCGCCAGTACGACACGCTGATCATCGACGAGGCCCACGAGCGCAGCCTCAACATCGACTTCATCCTGGGCTACCTGACCCAGCTGCTGCCGCGCCGTCCCGACCTCAAGGTCGTCATCACCTCGGCGACGATCGACCCGGAACGGTTCGCCGAACACTTCTCCCAGGCACTGGGCACCACGGTGCCGATCGTCGAGGTCTCCGGGCGCAGCTACCCGGTCGAGCTCCGGTATCGGCCGATCGTCGACCCCGACGATCCTGACGCCGATCCCGATCGCGACCAGCTCGACGCCATCGGCGACGCCGTGGCCGAGCTGCAGCGCGAGGGCGGTGCCGATGGCGGAGGCGACGTGCTCGTGTTCCTGCCCGGCGAGCGCGAGATCCGCGAGACGGCCGAGGCACTGGGCAAGCGCAACTTCCGGAACACCGAGATCCTCCCGCTCTACGCGCGGCTGTCGACTGCCGAGCAGCAGCGGGTGTTCGCCCCGCACCCCGGCCGCCGTGTCGTGCTCGCCACCAACGTCGCCGAGACCTCGCTGACGGTGCCGGGTATCCACTATGTCGTCGACCCGGGCACCGCGCGCATCTCGCGGTACTCGCGCCGGCTCAAGGTGCAGCGGCTGCCGATCGAGAAGATCTCCCAGGCCAGCGCCAACCAACGGGCGGGCCGCTCGGGTCGTGTCGCCGACGGGATCTGCATCCGGCTCTACAGCGAGGACGACTTCGACGCCCGTCCCGAGTTCACCGACCCGGAGATCCTGCGCACCAACCTCGCCTCGGTCATCCTGCAGATGATCTCGCTCGAGCTGGGCGAGCTCACCGAGTTCCCGTTCGTCGAGCGTCCGGACGCCCGGGCCGTCGGCGACGGTCTCGCCCTGCTGCAGGAGCTGGGCGCGCTCGAGGCCGACCGGCGCCTCACCCCCGTCGGCCGCGCGCTGGCGGCGTTGCCCGTCGACCCTCGGCTGGGCCGCATGCTGGTGGAGGCCGACCGCACCGGCTGCCTGCGCGAGGTGCTCGTCATCGCCGCGGCGCTCTCCGTACAGGACCCCCGCGAGCGTCCCACCGAGCAGCGCCAGGCCGCCGACCAGAAGCACGCGCGCTTCGCAGGCGAGTGGACCGCAGACGGCTCGACGCTCGATGCCGGTGGTTCGGACTTCCTCGCCTTCGTCAACCTGTGGCGCTACCTCGCCGAGCAGCGCGAGGCGCTGTCCGGCAACCGCTTCCGGCGGCTGCTGCGCGAGGAGTTCCTGCATTACCTACGCATCCGCGAGTGGCAGGACCTGCACTCGCAGCTCCGCTCGGCCGCGCGCAACGCCGGCATGACGCTGAACGACACCGAGCCCGACCAGGACCGCATCCACATCGCGGTGCTCTCCGGGCTGCTCTCCCAGATCGGACTACGCGAGGAGCCCACCGGCAAGGAGCGCGGCGGTAAGGAGCGTGGCGGCCGGGAGTACCTGGGCGCCCGCGGCGCCAAGTTCATGATCTTCCCCGGGTCGCCGCTGTCGAAGGCGCAGCCGCGCTGGGTGATGGCCGCCGAGCTGGTGGAGACCTCCCGTCTGTTCGCACGCACGGTCGCCCGGATCAAGCCGGAGTGGATCGAGCCGCTGGCCGGGCACGTGGTGAAGCGCTCGTACTCCGAGCCACACTGGTCGCGCAAGCGGGCGGCGGCCGTCGCCACCGAGCGGGTCACGCTCTACGGGGTCCCGATCGTCGTCGACCGCCGGGTCGACTTCGGACGCATCGATCCCGACCTGTCGCGCGAGCTGTTCATCCGGCACGCGCTCGTCGAGGGCGACTGGGACACCCGCCACCGGTTCTTCCACGCCAACCGCGAGCTGCTCGAACACGCCGAGGAGTTGGAGCACCGGGCGCGGCGGCGAGACCTCGTCGTCGACGAGGAGACGCTGGTCGGCTTCTACACCGAGCGGATCCCGGCCGACGTGGTGTCCGGGCGGCACTTCGACTCCTGGTGGAAGAAGGAGTCGCGCCGGCAGCCGGAGCTGCTCGACTTCACCGAGGAGATGCTCCGCACGGCGCAGGCCGCCGACGTGGACCGCGCCGCGTACCCCGACCACCTGGAGGCGGGCGGGCTCACGCTCCCGCTGTCGTACGCCTTCGAACCGGGGGCACACACCGACGGCGTCACCGTCGACGTGCCGGTGGCCGCGCTGCACCAGGTCGACCCCACGCCGTTCACGTGGCAGGTACCCGGCCTGCGCGAGGAGCTGGTCACGGCACTGATCCGCACCCTGCCCAAGCAGCTACGGCGGCTCTACTCACCCGCACCCGACCACGCGAAGGCCGTGCTGGCGCGCCTGCAGGCCGCGGCTCCCGGCAACGGAGGCGGCGAACCGCTGCTCGACGGCCTGGAGCGCGAGTTGGGCCGGATGCGCGGCGTGGACATTCCGCGCGACGCCTGGGAGCTGAACCGGCTGCCCGAGCACCTCACCGTCACCTTCCGGGTGGTGGACGAGGCCGGCCGCGAGGTGGCCACCGGCACCGATCTCGACGCGCTGCGCCGCCGGCTCGCACCGAAGGTGCGTGAGGAACTGGCCGCGGCGGGTGCCGAACTGGAACGCACCGGGCTCACGACCTGGTCCATCGGCACGCTCCCCCGCGAGCTCCCGGTGCGGCGGGGAAGCCATGTCGTCACCGGCTACCCCGGCCTGGTCGACCGCGGCTCCACCGTGGACGTCCGGGTCTTCCCGACGGCAGCCGAGCGCGACCCCCAGACGTGGCGCGGCGTGCGCCGACTACTCCTGCTCGACACGCCCTCGCCCGTGAAGCAGGCGCAACGCGGCCTGGACAACGCCGCCAAGCTGGCGCTCTCCCGCAACCCGCACGGCTCCGTCGCAGCGATGCTCGACGACTGTGTCACCTCCGCGGCCGACGCGCTGATCACCGCGGCCGGCGGCCCTGCGTGGGACGAGCGCTCCTACGTGCGGCTGCGGAAGCTCTTCGCCGACCGGCTGGCCTCCACCACGCTGCAGGTGCTGCAGGCCATGCGGGGTGTGCTCACCGTCTGGCACCGGGTGCAGGCACAGCTCGCCGATCTGCGGGCACCGGTGCTCGCTGCCGGCGTCGCCGACATCACCGCGCAGGTCGACGCCCTCGTGGGGCCGGGCTTCGCCACCGCGGCGGGTGCGTCCCGGCTCGCCGACGTCGCCCGTTACCTGGAGGCGGTGGAGCGGCGGATCGAGAAGCTGCGCGCCGACCCCGCCCGTGACGCTGCCTGGACCGCGGAGGTGCGGGTGGTGGCCGACGAGTACGCGGCCGAGCTGGCGGCGCTCCCGCCGGGCGTGGAACCGTCGCCACAGCTGCGGGAGATCCGCTGGCTGATCGAGGAGCTACGCGTGGGCCTCTATGCCCACCCCATGCGCACCCGCTACCCCGTGTCGATCAAGCGCATCCAGAAGGCGATCGACGAGCTGCCCCGCTGACCCTCGGCCGGCGATTGCGCTTCGACGGCTCGAAGGAAATTTCGCGATACGCCGATATCGCCGGATATCGGCACGGAAAAATTTCCAGTGCGGCACTTTCATACGGCGAATTCCAGCCCCGGGGACGGGTCGCGTACGTTCGTTGTGGATAGCCGAAATCAAATGATCGTGCAGCACAGCAGAATGGGTGGTTCAGTGGGTCGACACAGCAAGATCAGAACGCGCCGATGGGCCGGTTCGGCGCGGGCGGCAACGCTCGCGGGAGCACTCGGCGCCGGGATGCTGGGGACATTCCTCGGACCGCTGACCGGGCCGGTCGTTGCCAACGCGGCTACCCCGGCTGCCTCCCCGACAGCTCCCCGTGCCACGACTCCGTCCGGTGACACCTCACAGCAGGTGCCGGGAACCCCGTGCACCGCGACCGCGAAGGCGTGCATCGATCTCGCCCACAATGAGGCCTGGCTCGTGAAAGACGGACACGCCGTGCGCGGTCCGGTAGAGATCAACCAGGGCGCCCCGGGTGAGAACACCCCCACTGGCACCTTCGATGTGCAGTGGAAGGACCTGCACCACCGCAGCAAGGAGTTCGACAACGCGCCGATGAAGTACTCGGTCTTCTTCGCCCCCGGCGGGATCGCCGTACATCAGGGCAACGTGCACAAGAAGTCGGCCGGTTGCGTGCACATGTCGGCCGCCAATGCGGCGGCCTGGTACAGCTACCTGCACGTCGGCGACCAGGTCCAGGTCCGCTGACAGGGATCAGCTCACCCGCATGAGGATCGTCGACTCGTCCGAGCCCGTCCATGCAGGGATGCAGGTCCACCCCGGAGATGCCAGGCGACCCGGTACGCAGACGCCTCGTTTCGCCTAGGGTCGCGATCATGCCCGAGGACGACCGCACCAGGCCTCTGCCGCCCGACCTCAGCTACCTCCGTTCGCTCAACGCGAGCACGGAGCGGGCCGTGCGGGACGCGGAGCCCATCAGCTCTGCCCACAAGGGCGCGCCCGACGAGGTGCGGACCGCCGTCCAGGACGCCGCCCGCCGCAACGACGACGAGCTCGTCGCACTCAGCCGCGACCTGCACGCCCACCCCGAGGAAAGCTTCACCGAGCACCGCTCGGTGCGCGCGGTGGCACAGCTGCTCGAGCGGCACGGGCACGAGGCGCAGGTCGGGGTCGGCGGGCTGGAGACGTCGCTCGTCGCGAGCATCGGTACCGGCGGGCCGCATGTCGCGGTGCTCGCCGAGTACGACGCGCTGCCCGGCGTCGGCCATGCCTGCGGCCACAACATCATCTGTGCCACGGCCGTCGGTGCGTACCTCGCCGCCGCGCAGGTGCACGACCGCGTGGGCGGACGGATCTCGCTGATCGGCACGCCCGCCGAGGAGGGCGGCGGCGGCAAGGAGACGATGGCGCGAGCCGGCGTCTTCGACGACGTCGACGCCGTGGTCATGCTCCACCCGTTCTCCCACGACATCGCCATGCACCCGTTCCTGGGTCGACGGCAGGTCGAGATGGTGTTCCACGGCGTCGCCGCGCACGCATCGGCGCAGCCGTTCATGGGCCGCAACGCACTCGACGCGGCCGTCGCCGCGTACCAGGGCATCGCCGCATTGCGGCAGCACCTGCCCAGCACCGACCGGGTGCACGGCATCGTCACCGACGGCGGAGCCCGGCCCAACATCGTGCCGGAACGAGCCGCGTTGCTGTTCTACCTGCGCTCCGCGGCACCCGAGACCCTGCGCGACCTCGCCGCGCGCGTCGTCGAGGTCGCCCGCGGCGCGGCGGCGATGACCGGCTGCGGCGTCGAGCTGCACTGGGACCCGCTGCCCCCGTACCTGCCGATCCGCTTCAACCACACGTTGAGCGCACGCTGGGCCGTGAACCAGGAACCGGTGGGGCGCCGCGCGCTCCCCACCGGCGTGGTGCCCGAGTTCCTCACCGGCTCCACCGACCTGGGCAACCTCAGCTACCGCATGCCCGCCATCCACCCCATGATCGCGGTGTCGGAGCCGACCGTCGCGCTGCACACCTCCGAGTTCGAGACGGCGTCCGGCGGGCCGGCCGGCGACCGTGCGGTGCACGACGGCGCGGTCGGACTCGCTCTCACCGCGGTCGACTACCTGGCCGACGCAGAGCTGCGCGAGGCCGTGCACGCGGAGTTCGCGGCGGCAGGGGGCCCGCTCGACGTCCCCGCGTACTTCGACTGACCGGACCGACCGGCCTTCATGCCTCGGAGCGCGTCGCGCCACCCAGCCCGGCGCGCCGGGCCAGCGCGCCGGCCTGGGCACGGTCGGCGACCTGCAGCTTCGCGAAGACGTTCGACACGTGGTTGCGCACGGTCTTGCCGCTGAGCCCGAGCCGCGCCGCGATCTGCGGGTTGGTGAGGTTGCGGGCCACGAGGTCGAGGATCTCCCGCTCACGGACGGTGAGTTCGGGGAACACCGGCGCCGCGTCCGACGTGGTGGAGAGGAAGGCGGTGAGCCGCGCGGCAACGGACGGCCCGAAGATCGCCTCGCCCTCGGCCACGGCCCGGATGGAGCGCAGGATCTCGGAGCGGCCCGCTCCCTTGAGGAGGTAGCCCCGTGCTCCGGCCCGCAACGCGGCGAGCACGGAGCTGTCGTCGTCGGACATGCTGAGGACGAGGATGCGTACGTGCGGGCTGGCACGGACGATGCACTCGGTGGCGGCCACCCCACCCATGCCCGGCATCGTCAGGTCGAGCAGGACGACATCGGGCTGCCGCGCCGCCACGGCGGCCACGGCCTCCTCGCCGCTCGCCGCCTCCCCACAGACCTCGACGTCGGGTGTGGACGTCAGCAGGGCGCGCAGGCCGGAGCGGAAATGCGCGTGGTCATCGACCAGCAGGATGCGGATGCGTTCCACGCTCCCCCTCCGCTCCGCGGTCCTGCGCCGGGAACACCGCGGGCAGCTCGGCGCGTACCGTGCTCCCGCCGACCTCCCCCGCGGTGACCGTACAGTCCCCACCCAGCTCGGCAGCGCGTTCGCGCATCGACGCCAGGCCGACGCCGTCACGGTCCGACGGCCGCCGCCCGCGTCCGTCGTCGACCACCTCGACCACGAGCCGGTCGCCGCGCCGGACGACGCGCACCGTCGCGGTGCTCGCGCCCGCATGCCGGACCACGTTGTTCAGCGCTTCGACGACGATCCAGTAGGCCGCCACCTCGGTGGCCGCAGGCAACCCGAGGAGGTCATCGGGCACGTCCAGCGTCACCGCTGGGGAGCCCGCCGGCAGACCCCCGAGGTGGGCCTTGACCGCACCGACCAGCCCCATCGCGTCGAGTGTCGGGGGGCGTAGGCCCTCGACCAGCCGCCGGACGTCGGCCACTGCCGACTGCGCGCCGTCCACGATCTCCGCGAGGAGTGTGCGGGCGAGCGCGGCGTCGTCGACCGCGAGGGCGGTGTCGGCGCGCATCGTGAGTCCCGCGAGCGTGGGTCCGAGGCCGTCGTGCAGGTCCCTGCGCAGCCGCCTGCGCTCCTCCTCGCGCGCCATCACGAGCCGCTCCCGCGATTGCTGGAGATCGGCTGCGAGCCCTGCGGCGCGGTCGGCCGAACGCACCGCACGCACGGCGCCTGCGATCGGCCGGGCCAGGTCGTGCAGCAGCCGCAGGTCGCGACGGCCGAGCGCACTCTCGCCCGGCCGCGGGCCGAGCTCGAGCCGCCCCACCCGCTCCCCGCCCGCCACCAGGGGAATCTCGACGAGCACCGCGGGCTCCTCGCCGAGTGCGACTCGACGGCCGCCCGCCACCTCGATGGCGACGTAGGACAGTTGCAGCGCCTCCCGCACGGTCTCCGCGCTCCGCCTGAGCAGCGTGCCGGCGTCCTGCACGAGTTCGAGCTGACGCCCGAGCCGGGCGAGCACCCCGTAGGGGTCTCCGCGGTCGCCATAGAGCGCCCGATCCACCCGGCGCTGCAACCGTGTGCGCAGCGGGGCGAACAGGACCGCAGCCACCCCGACCCCGACCAGCGCCGCCGGAAGCTCGGTGGACGGACCCAGCGCGGGCCACAGCACGACGCCGACGACGGCGACCACCGCGAGGTAGATCCCCACCACGGCGCCCGAGAGCCCGACCAGCAGAACCGTGCGGCCGATCAACAGGTCGATGTCGAACAGCCGGTGGCGCACGATCGCGACGCCGACGGCGAGCGGCAGGAGAGCCGCCGTCCCGCTGCCCACCAGCTCCCAGAACACGCTGCCGGCCGGCCAGATCGCCGAGGCGCCGTCGTCGAGCAGCCCGGCGACGAACCGGCCGAGCACGGCGAGCGCCGCCAGCCCGGCCGCGTAGGCCACCCACTCGACCTGCTGGCGGCGCGGCGCCGACAGCCCCGGCAGGTTGCGCACCAGCCCGAACCCGGCGGCCACGAACACCACCCCGGCTGCGCCGGTCAGCAGAACGGCGGCGGTGTCGGCGACGGGTCCGAGGCCGGGCACTCCGAGTGGGTTCGGCCGTCCCGGGACGCTGAGTTGCACGTCCGTACCGGGGCGGATCGCGTTCAGCACGGCCGTGACGACGGCGAGGACACCCAGGCCCCACACGATCGGGAGCCACCGCCGCGACGGCACCCGCCCGTCCGGGAAGAACACCGGCACCACGGCGAGCAACGCGTTGGCCGGCACCCACAACCAGGTCTGCGGCCAGCCCAGCGCGACCGCGACGAGCGAGGGCGGGTCGCCGTCATGCAGCGCCAGGCGCCCGCAGGCTTCCAGCAGGGCGAACGACGCTGAGCTGCCGAGCAGCAGCCAGCCGACCGGGTTGCCCGGCTGGTGGCGCGCCACCAGACCACCGGTGAGCGCGCACGTCACGACGAACATCAGATGGCTCAGACCGGCGGGCGGGGTTCCCGCGGCCAGTGCGAGACCGGCCCCGATCCCGACGAGCACGAGGATGGCGAACGCCAGCGGCGCCGCCACCCTCCGCGCCCCCTGCGTCAGCATCCGGCGGACGATAATGCCCGGCACACCGAGAGTGGTCAGCCCGAGCGCCGGGCGGCGCGCGCGAGCACCAGGCCCGCGACCATCATCCACAGCCCGCCGGGCAGCACCGAGATGTACTGCACGGGCAGAAGCTGGGTGACCGCGACGACCAGCGCCATCAGCACGCTGAACACGGCGAGCCCGCGGCCCACCGAGCCGTGGCGCAACCCGCCGAACGCCACCGCACCCGCGGTGAGCCCGACACCTCCCCACAGCCAGGCCGTGGTGTTGTAGATCGCGACGTGCGCGCCAATCGTGTCAGGGTCGAACGGCTGCGGGCCCGTCAGCGCCCAGAAGAGCTCCGTGCCGATACCGCCGCCGACCAACAGGGCGACGGCAGTGAGCCCGAGCCCGGCGGCCGCCACCCCGGGCACGAGGCTTCCGGCGGGCTCCTGCGCGACGAGATGGCGGCGCAGCCCGGCGGCGAAGACCACGACACACACGGCCGTGATCACGGTGATCGCCTGGTTGATCCACACCAGTGCGGCCCGGCCGGCGACGGCCGCGGCGAGCACGGTGTTGTCGGCGACGGCGCCGGTCTCGGCGTCGTAGAGGTCGCCCGTGACCATCAGGCCGACCACGCCGATCAGGCCGCCTGCAACACCGGTCCAGGCCCACGCCCAGGGCGGCGGGCCGATCCGGATCGCGGTCGTGGTGTCGGCGGCGGAGTACCCGGCGGGGTCCGAGGTGCGCACAGCTGCTCCCGGTGGTCGGAGATCGATGACGACCAACGGTGGCCGCGCACCCGTCCCGCACACATGGGTCAACGTGTCCCGACCGGCCGGGACATCGGGGCCCGGGCCGGGGCGCTCAGCGCAGGGCCGAGCGCGCCGTGGGTTCGAGCTCCAGCACCTCCAGGCCCGGCTCCTGGCCGAGCGGATGGGCCGCCAGCCGCTCCTGGGCAGCGGCCGCCTCCCCCGCCCAGGTGTAGGAGGCGAACCACACCACGGCCTGCTCGTCGCGCACGGGAAGGGCCGGGTAGTCGTTGACGTACGGCGCGGTGCGGGCGAGCACCGGCGCGACCCCGAGCAGACGCTCCACAGTGGCCGTGTCGGGCTCGGCACCGCCGCCCGTCCACACCACGGCGAGCACCCGTGACGGCCCGCGCCGCCCCTTGCCTATCGCCGCGCGCGACGTGACGGAGAACCCGTCGCCGACCGCCTCCAGCAGCAGCACGTCGTCGAAATGGATCATCGTGGCGTTGGCCGCGTCGCGGTGGCGCATCCAGACCGGCCCACCGTAGAAACCGGTGAGCGCGGCGTGCCGGCTGGCCATGTCGTCGAACGCGCGGATCCACACGAACCGATCCGGATCGGTGACGTCGCGGAACGTGCCCACGACCCGCGCGCCCAACTCCTCCTGGGCCTCTACGAACTCCCGCTCGAACAGCGTGATCAGCTCGTCGCGGCGTCCAGGGTGGAGGGTGTACTGACGCAGCTCGAGAACCGTCACCCGCCGCAATCTAGACAGTCGCCACGACAGCCCGCAGCCGCGGTCGGTTATCCAGCGCGCGATGCGGGAGTCGGCGTCGCGCGGGCTGTGACCAGCGACGCCTGCCCCTCGCCGCGATCATGCGCGACGCCTCTCCGGCGGCCGCGGCTCCGGGTCAGTGTTTCCCGGGCTGCACCTGGATCTTGCGCCCCACTCCAGCCCGGAACTGCTCGAGCGCCTGCGGGTACTCGTCGAGGCTCATCCGGTGGCTGATCATCACCTCAGGGCGCAACGCACCCTCGGCGAACAGCTCCGCGGCCCGCTCGAAGCTGTGCAGCACTGCCATCGAGCCGACGATGCGGATCTCCTCGTTGTAGATCCGGAACGGTGAGAAGCGCGCTATGGCGTCCTCATTGGCCACGCCGAACTGCTGGAACGTCCCGCCCCGGCCGACGCGGGTGAACCCGTCCTCGATGGCGGCGACCACCCCGGTGCAGTCGATCACCACGTCCCAGCCGCGCGGGCGGTCCAGCTCGTCGGCGCTGCCCACCGTGGCGGAGCAGCCGAGCTGCTCGGCCGTCTCCAGCCGGGCGGGGTTGAGGTCCACCATGCTGACGCTCGCCGCCCCGGCCCGCTTCGCGAGCTCCATCATCATCAGGCCCATCGTGCCGGCGCCGTAGATGAGGTAGTGGTCGCCGAGCTGCGGGTTCAGCACGTCGAAGCCGCGCACGGCGCACGAGAGCGGTTCGATCAGCGCGGCGTCCGCCGTGGTGACCCCCTCGGGAAGGCGCACGCAGTTGGCGACCGGCGCAACGGCGAACTCGGCCGCCCCGCCGGTGGTGGTGACGCCGATCGCGGCCCACCGCTCACAGAGGTTGCCGCGGCCCCTGCGGCAGTAGTAGCACTCCCCGCAGTGCAGCGACGGGTCGACGGCGACCTGGTCACCGACCCGCAGTTCCGTGACGTCCTGGCCGATCGCGACGACCTCGCCTGCGAACTCGTGACCCGGCACCACCGGCAGCGTCGGAGCGAACTCCCCGTCGGCGATGTGCAGGTCCGTGCCGCAGATCCCGCAGCCCGCGACGGCCACCACCACCTCGCGCCGCCCCGGTGTGGGGTCGGGCATCGACTCGACGGTGACGGCGTCGGTGCTGATGACGGCAGCCTTCACTTGATCGCTCCCAACGAAAGGCCCTGCACGAGCTTGTCCTGCGCCGCGAATCCGGCGATCAGCACCGGGAGCGACACGATCACGGAGGCCGCGCACACCGTGGCCAGGAACAGGCCCTGGCTGGTGACGAAGCCGGTGAGGAACACGGGCGCCGTCTGCGCCACGGTGGCGGTGAGCACCCGCGCGAACAGCAACTCGTTCCAGCTGAAGATGAAACAGATCAGCGACGTCGCCGCGATGCCAGGCAGCACCATCGGCGTGACGACGGAGCGCAGCGTGCGCGTGAGGTTGGCGCCGTCGATCGCCGCCGCCTCCAGTACCTCGACCGGAACCTCGGCGAGGAACGACCGCATCATCCACACCGCGATCGGCAGGTTCATCGAGGTGTACAGGATGATCAGCAGCCAGATGTTGTCGAGCATCCCGATGTTCTGCGCGATGAGGTAGATCGGCAGCAGGCCCGCAACGACCGGCAGCATCTTCGTGGACAGGAAGAAGAACAGCACGTCCGTCCACTTGCGCACCGGCCGGATCGACAGCGCGTACGCCGCCGGAATGGCGAGCACCAGCACGAACGCGGTGGACAGGATGCTCGCCGTCAGCGAGTTGAGCAGCGACGGCCATGGGCTCGCGCCGGTCTGCGCGCCGAAGAAGTTCGCGTAGCCCTCGAGCGTGAGTGGCGCGAAGATCGACGGCGGGTTCGTGGCGGCGTCGGTCTCGCTGTGGAACGAGGTGAGCACCATCCACAGCACCGGGATGATGAAGAGGACCCCGACGATCCATGCCACGACGGTGAGCAGGGTGCCGGTCGGGTTCCTGCGGTGCACGGGCGCCACCGGCGGTGCGGTGCGCGGCGCTTCCAGGGTCGTGGTCATCGGGCCCCCTCCTCACGGAACAGCGACGACACGGTGCGCAGCGCGAGGGTGGCGATGATGATCGTCCCGACCACCACGACCACGCCCGCGGCGGACGCCCGGCCGTAGTCCTGCGCGTTGTAGAAGGTCTGGTAGATCGTGTACGGCAGGTTCGCCGTGCCGAGGCCGCCCGAGGTGATCGTGAAGACGGCGTCGAAGTTCTGCACGATGTAGATCGACCCGAGCAGTGCGCCCAGCTCCAGGTACTGGCGAAGGTGCGGCAGCGTCATGTACCGGAAGATCTGCCAGCTGGAACAGCCGTCGATCTTGGCGGCCTCGATCACGTCGAGCGGCTTGCTCTGCAGACCGGCCAGGATGATCAGCATCATGAACGGCGTCCACTGCCAGACCAGCGACGCCACGATCGCCGTCAGCGGCATCGTGGATATCCAGTCGGGCTGAGGCGCGTTCTGGCCGAAGATCCACGTGAGCACGCCGTTGAAGAGGCCGTACTCCGGGTTGTAGAGCGCGTGCTTCCACACCAGCGCGGCCGCGACCGGCACGATGAGGAACGGCGTGATCATCATCGTGCGGACGAACCCGCGACCGCGGAACGCACGGTCCAGCAACAACGCGATCAGCAGGCCGAGGATCAGGCTGACCACCACCACCCCGACCGTCAGCTTGATGGTGGTGATGATCGAGTCACGCGTGTTCACATCGGTCAGCACGCGACGGTAGTTGTCGATCCCCGCGAACCCCCGCTCGTCGGGGTAGTACGCGTTCCAGTTCATGAACGAGATGATCAGAGTGACGACGAACGGTAGCTGCGTCACGATGATCAGGAAGATCAGTGCGGGCATGAGCGGGGCGCGCCGCGCCCAGTCCCCCGCGCGCCGCAGCGTCTCCCTCTCCTCCGCCGACCGGCGCCACGCCGGACCCGTCTGCGGCGGTTCCACAGCGGTGCTCACCGTGCGGCCTCGCTTCCCTCGGCCGACGCTTCGCGTAGACGCTGTATCGATGATTCGCTCGCAAGCTCGCTCATGAGTTCCCCTCCGCCCGCGACCGGTACCGCTCCGCCACGTCGTCCGCCAGTTGCTGACCGCGATCCAGTGCCTGGTCCACCGTCACCAGCCCGGCGATCGCCGAGCTCACGTCCTGCGACACCTGCGTCCCGAGGTCGGGGAACTCCGGGATGTCGACGAACTGGATGCCGATCGCGGGCCGCGGCTGCACACCGGGGTTGCGCGGGTCGGCACTTTCGATCGCCGCCTTCGTCGGCCCGGCGAAGGCCGAGGCCTGAGCCAGGTAGTCGGGGTTCTCGTACGTCGACGCCCGCTTGCCGGCCGGCACGTCGGACCAGCCGACCTCCTTGCCGACGAGCTGCTCGTACTCCTTGCTCGACGCCCAGGACACGAACTTCCACGCGGCGTCTTTCTTCTCGCTCGCCGCCTGGATGGCCCACGCCCACGCGTACAGCCAGCCGGAGCTGGCGGTCTTGACGACGGGCGCGGGTGCGTAGCCGATCTTGCCGCGCACCGGGGAGTCGGCCGCCTCGAGCGAACCCGCCGCGGACGTGGCGTCGTACCACATCGCGGCGTTGCCCTGGATCAGGTTGTTGAGGCACTCGGTGAACCCGGCCTGCGGGGCACCCGCCTCGCCGTGCGCCCGCACGAGGTCGACGTAGAACTGGGTGGCCTGGCGGAACTCCGGCGCGTCCACCGCGGCCTGCCAGTCGGCGGTGAACCAGGTGCCGCCGAAGGTGTTGACCACCGTGGTCAGCGGGGCGAAGACCTGCCCCCAGCCCGGCTGCCCGCGCAGGCAGATCCCGGCCATACCCGGCTGTGCACCGTCGACGCGGGCGGCGATGTCGGCGACCTGCTGCCAGGTGGGGTGCTCCGGCATCGTGATCCCGGCGGCCTGCAGGACGTCCTTGCGGTACATGAGGAACGACGACTCGCCGTAGAAGGGCTCGCCGTAGATCTTCCCGTCGGCGCCGCTGAGCGAGGTGGTCATCGGCGCGAGGATGTCGTTCTGGTCGAACGCCGGGTCGGCGGCGATGTAGCCGTCCAGCGGGGCGATCCAGCCGCTGCGCGCGTAGATGGGGATCTCGAAGTTGGAGAGCGAGGCCACGTCGTACTGGCCCGCCTGGCTCGAGAACTCCTGGCTGATCTTGTCCCGCACGTCGTTCTCGGGCAGCACCGTGAAGTTGACGGTGATCCCGGTGTCCTTCGTGAAGTGCTCAGCGGTGAGCCGCTGTAGATCGATCATCTGCGGGTTGTTGACCATGAGCACGTTGATGCTGTTCGCCCCGCCGCTGCCGACGCCACCGCCCCACCCCGCACAGGCCGTACTCGACAACAGCACCACGAGAGCGAGCAGCGCAGCGCGCATGCCCGTTCGCTTCATCACGCCCTCCCGGCACCCATGGGCATGCTCAGATGAGCGCCGCCCTGATCACACGATGAGCCTGTGGCACCCGTCACCTTGAGTCAATGCTTTGTGCCAGAATGGGCGTTAGCCCGCTCAGATGAGCGGCCAAGGAGGGTGTCACGGTGGTCGCGGCCAGAGGCAGCGGAACGCGCGGACCGGCCCAACTCGTACTCACCGCATCCGTCGCCCGCCGGTACTACCTCGACGGCCGCTCGAAGGTCGAGATCGCCGAAGAGTTCGCGCTCAGCCGTTTCAAGGTCGCCCGGCTCCTGGAGGACGCCCGCAGTACGGGGCTCGTGCGCATCGAGATCGGCCACCCCGGCGTGATCGACGTCGAGCTCTCCGCCCGTCTGATGGAGACCCTCGGCCTGCAGCACTGCGTCGTCACCGACACCCCCGACGACCATCCGGCGTCGCTGCGCGAGCACCTCGGAGCAGCGGCCGCGGAGCTGTTGACGGAGGTCGTCACGCCCGACGACGTGCTCGGGCTCTCCTGGGCCCGCTCGGTGAGCGCGATGGCCACCGCACTACAGCGCCTGGCCAACGTGCCGGTCGTCCAGCTCACGGGCGCGCTCGCCCGTCCGGGCGTGGACGACAGCTCGATCGAGGTGGTCCGCGACGTCGCGCGCGTCGCGGGCGGGCCCGCCTACTTCTTCTACGCACCGATGGCCGTACCGGACGCAGCCACCGCCCAGGTCCTGCGGCACCAGCCCGAGGTCGCGCGAGCATTGCGCCGGATCGGATCCGTCACCCGCGCTGTCGCCGGCGTGGGCGCTTGGGCGCCGGAGCAGTCCACGCTCTACGACGCCACCGGCGATGCCGAGCGCCGCGAGCTCGGGCGCCGCGGGGTCGTCGCAGAGATCTCCGGCGTGCTCGTCGACGCCGCGGGCGTGCCCGTGACGTCCGACCTCACGGAGCGGATGATCGGCATCACGGCCGAGCAGATGCGTGCGGTGCCCGAGGTGATCGCGATCGTCTACGGCACCGCGAAGGTGCGGGCGGTGCTCGCCGCCGTCCGCGGCGGGATGGTGGACAGCCTGGTCACGCATTCGACGCTGGCGGAGGAACTGATCCGCGCGGCCGAGTCGTGATGGTCGGGGTGCCGCGACCGGGTCGAGCAGACACCGCAGGGAGCGGGTCCGGTCACAGGGCAGGAGTGTGACGTGGAGGTGCCACTGCTCGGCGGCACCGCCAACCGTGGACGCGTGCATCGCGTCGGCGACACCGTCCGGCGGCCGCTGCGCCCCACCAGCGCCGCCACGCACGCCCTGCTGCGCCATCTCGAGGATGTCGGGTTCGACGGGGCGCCGCGCGTGCTCGGGGTCGACGATGCCGGCCGCGAGGTGCTCAGCTATGTGCCCGGGCAGGCCGTCACCGCCCCGGCGCCGGCGTGGGGCCTCACCGACGCGGCACTGTGGAGCGTGGGACGGCTGCTGCGGCGCTTCCACGACGCGGCAGCCGGATTCGATCACGAGCCGCACCTCTGGTCGCACCCCGCGCCCGCGCCTTACGACGGCGGGGGGATCACCCACAACGACCCCAACCTCGACAACGTGGTCTTCCGTGACGGCCAGGCCGTCGCGCTGATCGACTTCGACCTCTCCGGCCCCGGCTGCGCCGTGTGGGACGTCGCGGCGGCCGCTCGCCTCTGGGCACCGCTGCGCGACCCCGTGGACACGACCGACATCCGGCGGGGACGGGAGCTGCAACGGCTGCGGATCTTCGTCGACGCCTACGGGCTGGACGACACCGGGCGGGTCGATTTCCTCTCCGCGCTGCGCGACAGCCACGACTGGATGTACGAGATCGTCCGGACCGGCGCGGAGGACGGCACGCCCGGATTCGCCGCGTACTGGACACCGGAAACCGCAGCCCGCACCGACCGCGCACGCGCCTGGTTCACCCGCAACGCAGGCGCGATCAGGGAGGCGCTTCGCGTCGGCCGGGAATGATCCGCCTGCCGCGCAGATCGCCGAGCAGCCCCAGCAACACATCCGGTGCGATCGCCACCACCGCACCCTCCCAGCCGGCAGACCAGACCACACCAGATCAGGGCTCTTCCCCGGGCCCGCGCAACACTCACCGCCACCGGGCCGGTCCCAGTCGGCGGCCCACTCGGCGCATGATCGTTCCCAGATTCAGGTTTCCGCCCCGACGAGGGCGCACAACCTCATCTCGCGGCGATCATGACGGCGATCACCACCCGCGCCTTCACATCGAGGGGCCGCACCGCCATCCACCCAGCCCCAGCCGGCAGGACGACCCACGGCGTGATCGTTCCGAGATCAGGATTTCCGCCCTCCCCAGGGCGCGTAGCCCTATCTCGCAGCGATCTTGGCGCGTTGATCGTTCTGAGACGGCGGATCGGTTGATTTCGTCGCGATCTTGATGGTGGCGGACCGTTGCCGCTACCGACCAGGGCCGCAGCAGCATCTCGACCGCGCGGAACCGGAGGGCGTCCCAGCCGCAACGGGTGAGGTATCTGCCGGTCGAGGTCGCGCAGGGCGCGTTCCGGGATGGGGTGTTGATCAATCAAGCCGCTACCGCCAGCATGGCGCAAGCGTTCCCGAGCCGATCACCAGTCTGGAGAGCCGCATGCCCACCAAGGATCGCTCGCGGTCCAGTTCGCCTGTCCGGAAGCTCGTCTTCGGACTGATCGGCGTCGGGGTGGTCGTCGGCGCCATTGTCGGGGGCATCGCGCTCACGTCGTTCTCCCGCACCGACGGTGGAACGGCCATGGTGATCCGGAACGGCGGGCCGTTCGACTCCCAGGACGTCCGTCAGGTGCTGCCGCCCGCGAGCCCCCGGACGTACTCGGGGATGTTCTCCGACGAGCACCCTTACCCCGCGCAGCAGCGGTTCTACGACATCGTCCCGGGCGGTGACGACACCCCTGGCGTCAATGCCTACCGCACGCCCACGAGCGATGGTGTGGACGTCGGGCTGACCGCCCGGTTGAACTTCCGCCTCAACACCACGGAACCGGTACTGCGCGCGTTCGACGACGCCTACGGCACCCGGACGTTCCAGGTGCCCGGCACGGACGAGCGGCTGGCCGTATGGGACGGCGATGAGGGCTTCGGCGCATTCCTCGACGTGATCATCAAGCCCGTGCTGGAGGAGACGCTGCGCCAGCAGATCGGCACAGTGGACTGTGCGGAGCTGCAGGCGTCCTGCGCGCTGGTGCAGAACTCCACGCCGGAGCAGCTGTCCACCGCGGTGGCCGCCGGGCAGGGCGCGAACAACGCAGAGGTGCTCCAGCGCATCCAGACCAACGTGCAGACCGCGCTCGCCACCAACATCAACCGCGCGCTGGGCGGCGACTTCCTGACCAACATCAGCTTCTCGCTCACCGGCGTCGATCTCCCGGCGCAGTTGCGAGAACGCATCGAGGCCGCGCAGGCCGAGTTCGCCGGGGCGTCGGCCGCGCAGGCCCGGCTCAACCAGGCCCGGCTCGACGCCGACGCGAACGCCGAGCGCCAGCGTGGCTACCTCGCGTGCAACGTCTGCGCGCAGATCGATCTCGTCCGCGAGCAGGGCGAGGCCCAGCGCAAGGCCAACGAGGCACTGAGCGGCTCGGGCGTGACGGTCTACGCACCCGGCGGCGGCACCGGCATCAACGTCAACGCGCCGGGCTGAGCGGCGCCGCCCCGCCCCCACTCTTCGTACTTCGTCACCGTCTTGACAGTGACAGGTCGAGGCCGCACGATCGTCACCGGTCGAATGGTTACGGCGCTTCTGCAGTGCGAGGAGAGTCCTGCATGGAAACGGGATCGATCGCCGCCACGCTCACAACCGACGAGTACCTCTACTTCCTCGCCCGAGCCTTCGACGGGATGCTCGAAGCGATGGACGAGCTGGACGAGGGCGCGATCAATACGAGGCCGTCCCTGCCGGGAGCCAACAGCCCCTACGCGATCGTGCACCACTGCGTCGAGATGTCCGACTACTGGATCGGACACGTGGTCGCCGGCCGCCCGGCGCGCCGGGACCGCACCGCCGAGTTCAGCGCCACGGGCAGCCTGGACGACCTCCGCCGCCGAGTCGCGGACGTCCGACGCCGGCTGCTCGACGACCTCGCGGGCGCCGACCTGCAGGGTGACCCGAAAAACGCCCCAGCCGGCGACTACCAGGGCCCGGAGCGGCCGTTGACCTGCGCCGGGGTGCTCCTGCACGTACTCGAGGAGCTGGCCCAGCATCACGGCCACGTGCAGCTGAGCCGCGATCTGCTCCTGCACGGGGCACCGCGATGAGCCGGCCCGCCGGGTTCCGGCCCACCGATGAGCTGTTCGACGACCTACCCCTGGACGAGCTGCGCCGACGGCCCGGCGTGAAGTGGCAGCGGGTCGATCCGGACGTCCTTCCGGCGTGGGTCGCGGACATGGACTTCGCCGTGCCCCCAGTGGTGGCCAACGCGATCGAGCACACCGTCCGCCGCGGCGATCTCGGCTATCCGAGCTGGCAGGACGGCAGCCCGCTCCGGACGGCCTTCGCCGACCGGATGCAGGAGCGATACGGCTGGACGGCGGCGGCGGATGCCGTCCGAGAGCACACCGATCTGCTCCAGGCCCTCCAGTTCGTGCTCCATCTGGCGACGAATCCCGGCGACGCGGTGGCCGTGCAGACTCCCAACTACCCACCCTTCCTCGCCACCCTCGAGACCATGGGACGTCGCGGAGTCTGCTCGCCGTGGACCAGGACGAGCGCGGGCTGGACACCCGATCTCGCGGGCCTGGCCGACGCCGTGGTCGCGCACGACTGCCGGGTGCTCCTGCTTGTCAACCCGCACAACCCGACCGGGCGCGTCCTCACCCGTGACGAGCTCACCGAGATCGCGGGGATCGCGCGGCGCCACGACCTGCTCGTGTTCAGCGACGAGATCCACGCCGAGCTGACCTACGAACCGCACCGTCACATCCCGTTCGCCTCGCTCCACGAGGACGCCGCCGCCCGCACCGTCACGTTGACGTCGGCGACCAAGGCGTTCAACCTCGCCGGGCTCCGGTGCGCGGTGGCTCACTACGGGCCCGAACGGCTTCTGGCATTGCACGACTCACAGCCGCCGGACCTCTACGGCACGGTGTCCACGCTCGGCGTGACCGGCACACTCGCCGCCTGGCGACACGGCACCGAGTGGCAGGACCGGCTGCTGCGCGTGCTGGACCGCAACCGGCGGCGAGTCGCGGAGGCACTCGCCTCCTTCACCGGCGACGACCGCTGTCCCATGCCCGAGGCGACCTACCTCTACTGGTTCGAGGCCGACGTCCTCGGGGTCGGCGACGAGCCGGTCGACGAGGTTCGCGCTCGCGCCCGGGTGCTGCTGGACGGCGGCGCGGGCTTCGGTCCCGACGGGCAGCGCTACCTGCGGCTGAACTTCGCGACGAGCGCCCCGCTGCTGGAGGAGATCCTCACCCGACTGGCGTCACTCGCCCGCCGCTGAGCCGTCGGCCCGCCTCCCGCGCTGCCGGCGTCGGTACTCGGCGGCCTTCATCCGGTTGCCGCACTCGGCCATGCCACACCAGCGGCGGGGCTTGCCACGCGAGTCGTCGACGAACAACCGCGTGCACTCCGGGCGACCGCATTCGCGCACCCTGTCGAGTTCCGGTGAGCCGATCAGCTCGACGGCGTCACGCGCGACGGTCGACAGCACAGCGGTCAGGTCACCCTGGCGCTCCAGCACACCCGTGGCAACGAGAACCGACCGCACGGGCGGCGGGTCGGCGAGGGCCTGCAGTTCTGCGGCCTCCACGTGACGCTCCGGTTCGGTCCTCGTCGCCGCGTAGACGAGCTCCCGCAGCCGGCGGATCTGCCGGAGACCGGCCGCGTCCACCTCCGGCGGGTGGGTCAGGAGGCCGGCCTCCACCACCCACTCGGCGACGTCCGTACCGTGGGCCAGCAGCTCCTCCTGCTGGTGGCGACGCCACTTGAGGGTGCCGGCCAGGTCCAGCGACACCCGCCCGCTCACGAACACATGCACGTCACCATATTGACGGTGACGGGAGGGCTCCCACAACAACACCGGCAACGGCGCGGGAGCCCGCCTCATCCGACCCCGCCTCGGGGTCAGGCTCCGACACCCACCTTGCCCACCGCGCCTCGCAGCCCCACACAGCCGATGCAGCCCACGCAGCCTTCGCAGTCGACACAGCCGATGCAACCCACGCAGCGGCGGCAGCCGACACAGCCCAGGCACGCGATGCAGGAGAGCAGTCCGATGCTCAGGATCGTCAGTACGCTGCCGACGATCCCGGCGCTCCCGGCCGTCGCCACACTGCCGGCCACACCTGCGCTGCCTGATGTGGCGACGCTGCCGGCGACCGCCACGCTGCCCGCCGTCGCCACGCTCCCCGCCACCGCCACGCTGCCGCCCGTCGCGACGCTCCCCACCACCGCACGGCTGCTGGACGTGGTGACGCTGCCGGCGACCGCCACGCTGCCCGCCGTGCCCACGCTCCCGGCCACGGCCACGCTGCGGTCCGTTCCCACGCTCCCCGCCACCGCGCGGCTGCTGCCGGATCGGACTTCCTCGACCTCGTCCACGTCGTTCCTCCCGTTCGCCGTCGGCCCACAGCATGTCGCACGGGCCTTCAGCCCGGGATGATGCGGCGCCTGCGCAGATCGTCGAAGAGCCGCAGCAGCATCGCTTCCGTGTCCACATAGGAGTGGAAGCCGAACCGTCGCGACTTGGACGTGTCGGCGAACATGTCGTAGTCCCACGAGAGGACGAAGTCGCCGAACGCCCACGACGACACGTCGCTGTACGGCGTGGGCGCGAGCGCATGCCGCGCCACCATCGCGTCCCACACCGGCTCCTTGTCGGCCATCACGTCCGCGAGCGACATCGGCAGCGGCGGCGCGACCTCCAGCCCGAACGCGCCGGCGATCACCGGCCACATCCGGTTCCAGCGGAACAGGTCACCGTTGGCGATGTTGAACGCCTCGTTCGCGCACCGCGGGTCGGTGGCCGCCCACACCGTCGCCTCGGCGAGCAGCCCGGCGTCGGTGAGCTCCAGCAGCGCGTCGTACGCACCGGGACGGCCGGGGAACCGCAACGGGATACCCAGCTCCTTGCTGATCGAGGCGTAGACGGCCAGCACGACCGCGAGGTTCATCGGGTTGCCGAGTCCGAACCCCGCGACGACCGACGGCCGGATCGCCGACCACGTCCAGCCCGCCTCCGCCGCCCGCGCCTCGACGAGCTGTTGCTGGTCGACGTTGAACTCCGGCGGCATGTGCGGCGGGTCGCTCTCGCGTGCCGGGGTGGCGAACGGTCCGAGGTGGGCGCCGTAGACCTTGTATCCCTGCATCAGGCTCACGTGCTGCAGGTCGGGAGCCGTCACGGCCATCGCGTCGAGCACGTTGCGCAGCATCGTGACGTTGGGCTCGACGAGCGCGGACCACGTAGGACGGTCCTGGTAGGCCGCATAGAAGAGGTGCGTCACCTCCGGGTGCGCGCGCAGCGCCTCCCGTAGACCAGAGGGATCGAACAGGTCGGCGGCGACGTGGCGGACCTTCCCGCCCGGCGGGCCACCGCGCCGCGAGAGCCCGACCACGTCCCAGTCGGGGAGGCCGGCGAGATGGTCGGCGAGAGTGCCACCGATGACGCCGCGGGCGCCGACGACCAGTGCGGTGTTGGTCATGCCGGCATTCCCGGGGCAGCGTTGTGGCGGCGGTCGAGCCCCACGGCGACCAGAGCGACGGCGAGCCCGGCAGCAGCCATGATCGCGCCGACTATGTCCGGCGAGGTGAGGCCGAAGCCTGCGGCGATGGCGACGCCACCGAGCCACGCACCAGCGGCGTTGCCGAGGTTGAACGCGGCGATGTTGGCGGCGGACGCGAGCGTGCCCGCGCTCCCCGCAGCCTCCATCACACGGGTCTGCAAGCCGGGCACGGTCGCGAACCCGACGAAGCCCACCGCCGCGAGCGTCGCGACGGCCGGGATCGGTGATGCCGCGGTCACGGCGAAGATCGCGAGCACCGCCGCGAGCGCGGCGAGGAGCACGACCAGCGTCGGCATGAGCGCACGGTCGGCCGCCCGCGCGCCTGCGAGGTTCCCGACCACGAGTCCCGCGCCGAAGACGAGCAGGAGCCAGGTGAGTGCGCCGGCCGGGAAGCCCGCAACCTCGGTCATGATCGGCGCGACGTAGGTGAACGAGGCGAACACCCCGCCGAACCCGAGCGCGGTCATCCCCAGCGCCAACCACACCTGAGGACGGCGGAACGCGGCCAGTTCGACGCGCAGGTTGGACGCCGGATCGGCGGGCCGATCGGGCACCAGGGCGAGGATCCCGAGGGCACCCACCACACCGAGGGCGGCGACCATCCAGAACGTGGCGCGCCAGCCGAACGCCTGGCCGACGACCGTACCCAGCGGGACGCCGAGCACGTTGGCCACGGTGAGGCCGGTGAACATCATCGCGATCGCGGCGGCCCGGCGCTGCGGCGCCACGAGCCCCGCCGCCACCACGGAACCCACCCCGAAGAACGCGCCGTGGCACAGCGCCGCGACGACCCGGCCGGCCATCATCTCCGTGTAGCTACCGGCGAGCGCCGAACCGACGTTGCCCGCGATGAAGAGCCCCATCAACCCGAGCAGGACGGGTTTTCGGCGCAGCTTCGTCGCGGCCGCCGTGAGCAGCGGCGCGCCGATCACGACGCCGAGTGCGTAGCCCGAGACCAGCAGCCCCGCCGTGGGGATGTCGACCGCGAAGCCGGTGGCGATGTCCGGCAGCAGGCCGGTGATCACGAACTCGGTGGTGCCGATGGCGAACGCGCTGATCGCCAGGGCCAGGAGGGCGAGTGGCATGACGCTCCTTATGCAGACGCGGGTTGCACGCTTCTGCAACAGTTGCACACGCCTCCTAAAAGCGCCAACCACGTATGCTGTGGCCCACAGAGGAGGTGCCGGGTGGCCATCGCAGACGATGCGGTCGAGGTGCGAGCCCAGGGCTGGCGGACGCTGGCCGCGCTGCACGGACGGCTCGAGGAAGCGCTGGAGAAGGCGCTGCAAGCCGGGTTCGATCTGTCGGTCGTCGAGTACACGGTGCTCGACACGCTCGACCGCCAGGACGGCTGGCACATGCGCATGCAGCAGCTCGCCCGCGCGGCCGCGCTCTCGCACAGCGCCACCACCCGGCTCGTCACACGACTCGAGAACCGCCGGCTGCTCAGCCGCTTCCTCTGCGAGGACGACCGGCGCGGGATCTACAGCACGCTCACCGAAGAAGGCAAGAAGCTGCTCGAGCAGGCACGACCGGTACACGACAGGACGCTGAAGGAGAGCCTCGACGCCGCACGCGCCGTCCCCGAGCTCGCGCCGCTGGTCGACGCCCTGCACGGACTGCCGCGCCTCTGATCACGCGCCACCACCAACGCCGACGACCACGGCCGACTGCCGCCCGTCGGACCCCTTCGCAGACGCCTTGCCCTAGGAGCAGCCGGTCACCGTGCTGGGGCTGCCGCAGTTGTTCGGCTGGTTGCCGGCCACGGAGGTGGCGCTGAGCGTGACCGCGCCGTCGGCCTGGAAGATGCCGCCGCCGGTGGCGCCGCTTCCGACCGCTCGGTTGGTGACCACCGAGACACCTTGCAGGGTGGCGGTGCCGAACCCGTTGTAGATCCCGCCGCCGCGGGCATTCGTTCCGATCACAGCATTGCCGATGATCGGACTGTTGGTGATGTTCAGCGTGTCGATGTTCCACACGCCGCCGCCTTGCGCGTCCGGACCGTTGGCGATGTTGTTGAGAACCGGACTGCCGGTGAGCGTGAGGGTGCCACCATTCACCAGACCTGCGCCGAGGCTTTGCTCGCCGGGCCCTCCCGAAAACGTCGCATCGTTGTCGGCAATGCGCGTGTTGTTCACGATGACCGACCCCACAGCATTGTTGATGCCGCCGCCTACGGCTTCACCGATCACATGATTGTCGATCACGGCACTGCCGTTGAATGTGGCATCGGCCAAGATGTTGAAGAAGCCACCGCCTTGAGTGGCGGTGTTGTTGCTGAGGGTGCTGTTGTTGACCGCCACCGTGCCGTCGAAACTGTAGATCCCACCCCCGGCCCCGACGGTGGCGGTGTTGCCGGTGACGGTGCTGGCGGAGAGGGTCAGCCTGCCGTCGACGCCGACGCGTATCCCGCCGCCGTTGTCGGCGCGACCGTTGGCCAGCGTCAGCGCGTCCAGGGTGAGGTTGCCCGTTCCGGTGACCTGAAAAAATCGGAAGTCCGTGGCCGAGGCGCGGGTGATCGTCGCTCGGTTGCCGTTGATGCGAATCGGCGTGGTGATGACGGCCAGACCGTTGTCGGCGTTGTCGGGCGCGGTGAGCGTGTAGGTGCATGCGGGAGTGAGGTTCAGCGTGCCACCGCCGGCTGTATTGGTGGCAGCGACCGCGCTTTGCAACGCGGGCCCGTTGCACGGCACAAGAGTTTGTGCGAATGCGGTCGCGGGCAGGCTCACCAGCACGCCGCCCACCACTACTGCCACAGCCAGGATTCGACGAGCACGCATCGAGGACCGTCTTTCGTGGTTCAGGGGCGCGCGGCAGTGCGCGCCCGACGATCAATCAGATCAGAACGATCAGAACGATCAGGACGTAACGGACTTTACGCACATGATCTTTCTCGCCCGGTGCAGTCATTCGATCGAAACCCCGGTTCAACCCCACCGGGGGACTACATGGGTGCTCGACGGCGCCAAGCGCCGGATCGGCAACGGCACGATCGCCGACCTCAGGGTCGTGCCACCACGAGGCGGCGAGCGATCAAGGCCTCGTTCGGAATGCCGCCGCCGACGTCGAGTCCATCCGCACCTTCGAGGGCACCGGCACCGCGATCGCCACCTCACGTGACGGCGGTGCCGAACACCTTCTTCCAGGCCTGGTAGCCACCGTCGAGATCCGTGGCGTTGCGCAGCCCGATGTCCTGCAACGACGCCGCGGCAAGACTCGAGCTGTAGCCCTCCGAGCAGACGACGATCCAGGTCACGTCGTGGTCGGTGGCCTCCGGGATCCGCGCATCCGAGGCCGGGTCGAGGCGCCACTCCAGGTGGTTGCGCTCGATCACCAGGGCTCCGGGCAGCTCGCCCTCCTGCTCGCGCTGCCAGCCCGGGCGGGTGTCGACGAGGATCGCCCCCTGCCCCACCATCGCCGCGGCGCGATGCGGGTCGGGACGGTCCAGCCGTGCCCGTGCGTCGGCCAGCAGGTCGTGCACGGTGCGCTGCTGCCCCGACGTTCCGCTCGCAAGCTCGCTCATCCGACTCCCTCCGATGACCCCGACTCCACGAGGACGCTGCGGGTGCGCCGCAGCCGGTGGCCCGGCTCCACGGCGTAGTACGACATGGCGGTGAGCGGGGGCGAATAGGCATGCACGCTCACGGCCGGCTCCACCGCCGGGTTCCCCACGTCGTGCACGTGCCCGAGCGGGAAGCCGACGCTGCGCCCGGCCCGCAACCGGCGTGGACGCAGGCCGTCCCTCGTCCAGCGCTGTTCGACGAGACTGCCGGACACCACGGTGAGCGCACCGAGCGAGCCGGCATGGTCGTGCAGCTCGGCCGTCTGCTCGGTGGCCCAGCTGATCAGCCACACATCGACATAGCTGTCGCTGCGCAGAAGCCGGTACCAGCGGCGTTCGGGATCGATCGTGACGGGATGCAGGCCGGCGTGCACCTCGGTGGCGACCTCACTGGTCAACGCGGTGAGATCGGCAAGGACGAGCGGCGTGGGGGCGTGCAGCAGCACGGACGTACTCCAGTGGCGGAAGCGGACGAGCGGGGAAGGACCTCAGCTCGGGCAACAGCACTGGTCGAAGCTGTCGGCGCGCCGAGTACCCCAGATCTCTCCGAGGACGGCGGCAGGCGACACAGCGACATCTGAGCACACTCGGCTCCCCGCGTGCCACTTCGTCCCACGCCGCGAGAGCCGAAGCCGCTATGGCGATGAAATGTCCGACATCCACGTGCCCGCCGACCTTGCGCCGTGCGTCACACTGCGGTCGTGGCGACTCTCCTCGACGACGGCAGCTGGGAGGTCCAGGGCCGCAGGCTCACCCTCCCGGTACGGATCACCGACGCCTCCGCGGCGCTGGCGACGTACCTCGTCCGCACCTCCGCGGCGAGCACGCTCGTCGAGGACACCGGGCTCTCGCTGGTGTCGATCGCCGGGCGCACGCCGTTGGTTCTGGGGTTCATCACCTACCGGGCCGGTGACCTCGACAGCTACCACGAGGTCGCCGTCGCCCTGCTGGCCCGCCACCGCGGCCGCGTCGGCCCCTACATCCGGCAGATGGCGGTCACCGAGTCGTTCACGCTGGAAGCCGGCCGGGCGCTGTGGGGATTGCCGAAGTGGCTGGCCCGCGCGGAGCTGAACCTCACCGGCCGCACCGCCACCTGCCGCCTCACGGAGACCTCCGGGGCACTCGTGCTCACTGCCGCGCTCCGCACCCTCCCGTGGCGGATCCCACTGACCCTGCCCGGCACCCTCACCGCACTCGCCCCGCGCGACGACACCGTGCTGGCCAGCAAGCTCCGCGGCCGGGTCAACGGAATCCGCTTCGGCCTCCGCGGCGCCGAGGTCACGCTGGGCACGGGCAACCCCATGGCCGACGAACTGCGAGCCGTCGGCCTCCCCCGCCGCCCGATCACAACCCTGACCGCCGACCACCTCGAATTCGCCATGGCAGCAGCAACCCCCCTCCCCCGCTGACCTTCGCCTGGCGAAACCAGGGTTTGCGCCCCCGAGAGGGCTGATCAGCAGACCTCACGGCGATCACCACCACCGACCCGGTCCCAGCCGGGGCCGCCCGGCACATGATCGCTCCGAGATCCGGGCTTCCGCCCCCAAGAGGGCGCGGAGCCCCATCTCACGGCGATCTTGACCAGATGATCATTCCGAGAACCGAGTTTCCGCCCCCGAGAGGGCCGATCGGCAGATCTCGCGGCGATCACGACCACCAACCCTCCCCGCCAGCAGATCGGACCGCACCAGATCCGTCTCGCCGCGGGGCCGCGCGGCGATCACCCCAACCCGCCCAGCCAGCCACAGCCGGCAGGCGGACCGGCGGCATGATCGTTCCGAAATCCGGGTTTCCGCCACCACGAGGGCGCGCAGCCCCATCTCACGGCGATCTTGGCGCGGCGAGCGTTGCGAGATCCGGGTTTCCGCCCCCGCAAAGGCTGATCGGCCGAACTCGCGGCGATCACCGCCGCGAAACCGCATCCCCGCCAACAGCCCGGACCGCTCCAGATCCGGGATCTTGCCCCGGGGCCCTGCGGCGAGCACCACCATCCGCCCGCTCCCAGCAAGCCGGCCAACCGCCGGATGATCGTTGCCAGATCCGGGTTTCCGCCCTCGCCAGGGCGCTCTGCCTCATCTCGTGGCGATCTTGGCGCGATGATCGTTTCGAGATCCGGGTTCTCGCCCTGGCGAGGGCGGATCGGCCGATTTCGTGCCGATCTTGACGGTGGCGTCCGAAATCAGCGGTCGAGGGCTCGGCGGACTGTGGCCGCTACCGACCAGGGCCGCAGCATCACCTCGACCGCGCGGAACCGGAGGACGTCCCAGCCGCAGCGGGTGAGGTAGGCCTGCCGGTCGAGGTCGCGCAGGGCGCGTTCCGGGGTGAGGTGGTCGCGTCCGTCGTACTCGACGGCCAGGCGGATCGTCGGGTACGCCATGTCGAGGCGGTACGGGCCGACAGGAAACTGCAGCACCGGTGCCGGCAGGCCCGCGGCACGGATCGCGAAGCGGATGCGCGTCTCCATGGGCGACTCTGCGCGTGGGTCCGCCATTGCAACCACCGTGGGCAGTTGCGCGCTGCCCCGAGCCCCGAGGTGGCGGTTTCCGAACGGCACCAGGTCAGCAGGGGCGAAGCCGTGGACGTTGGCCAGGGCGTCGACCGCCACCACCGCGTCGACCAGGGGTGATCGCCGCGCCAGGTCGTACGCGGTGCGCAGCGGCGTGGTGACCACGACGCCGTCGGCCAGTACCGTGATCTCGTCGGGCGAGAGCTGGTCGCGGCGGACCCTCAGGCCAGGTCGGCCGCCACAGCCACCGCTCGCGACGACGATCTCGGCGGGTGCGCCCTCGGGACCGCACGATGCCCCGAGTAGCTCAGCCGCCGACCATCCCCCCAGCGCCCCGCAGCCGTGGGTCAAAAGGAGCGCAGCACGCGAACGGAGCGCGAGGTCCACCTCGACGTCGGCGGCGACGAAGATCCCGGTGAACAGGCGACGGAAGCGGGGCCCGCGCAGCGCCTTGGCCGTGACGAACCCGGCGGCGACGGCATCGGACCCCCGGAACGGCGAGCGTAGGTCGATCGGCACGGCCACACCGACGGCAGCGAGAGCACGTCGGTTCCCCTGAGATCACGATCGCCGCGAGATCCGCGTTTCGGCCCTCAGAAGGGCGAACAACCAGATCTCGTGACGATCAACGGTGGGCGTCCAGCCACTCCCGCAGATCCGACAACGGACGCTCACGCTCGGGCTCGTTGTAGATCTCGTGCCAGAGACCCTCGTACCAGCAGACCGTCCGATCGGGGGAGCCGACGTTCGCCTCCAGCAGCCGGGAACCGGACGGATCCACGAGCCCGTCCAGAGTGCCGTGCTGGATCAGGACGGGGAGCCTCAACTCGCGGGCGCGCTCCGGCAGCACGGCGAACTGGCCGTACAGCGCCGAGGACAGGCCGAGGGTGGGGCGGCCGTGGTGCACCAGCGGGTCGGCCAGATAGGCGTCGACGACGGCGGAGTCCTTGCTGATCTTGGTGAAGTCGATCCCGGCCGGGCGCAGGGTGGGGGCCACCTTCGCGAATGCCATCAGGACGGGCACGGCAGCTCGGGGCAGAGCGTTGGAGGCCAGCGCGGGGGCTGAGAGCACCAGGCCTCTCAGCGCCTGCTGGTGCTCCAGCGCATACGCCAGCGCGATCTGCCCGCCCATGCTGTGGCCGAGCAGGAACATCGGCAGCCCGGGATGGCGGGTGACCACCAGGCGGCGGAAGGTGTCCAGGTCGGCGAGCCAGTCGTCGTAGCGGACGAGATGGGCACGGCGGCCGCCGGAGCGCCCGTGGCCGCGGTGGTCGATGCCGTAAACCGCCCACCCGTGAGGGACGAGCGCATCCTCGACGTAGCCGTAGCGGCCCGAGTGCTCACCGAGACCGTGGCACACCAACAGCACGCCGGTGGGGTCTCCCGCAGGCAGGCGGCCTTGCCAATAGAGCTCGACACCGCGCAGCCCGCCCAGCCGTCCCTCGACCCGCCCCGTCCGTTCCGGGGCGTCGAGCCCGTCGCTCACAGCTGCCCGATCGCGAACTCGTCGTCGTCCGGGCTGTACGCGGCCTGCACGCCTGCCGGCTCCAGCTCGACGTCGTGGCGCAGGTCGGCCTCGTCGGGCACCTCGATCAGGACGGCGATCGGCTCGCATCCGGCGGCCACGACGGACAGGCCGTACTCGCCCGCGGCGATGTCGCCGATCCGGTACGAGCCATCCTCGTCGGTGTCGGCCGAGTCGACGACCTCGCCGTCCTGCACCAGGGTGACGCGCGCACCCGCGATCGGGCCGTCCTCGCCGTGCACCGACCCGTACAGCGACGCCGACCGGACCAGCAACACCTCGGCCTCGATGGGCGCGTCGGCCACGGTGATCGCCGCAGCGCCGGGCTGGTGGCCACGGGCGGTGCAGACGAGGACGTAGCCGCCGGGTGCGGGTGCCAGCACCTCGCCGCGTCCGTCGGGACCGGCCTTGTCCTCCGCGACGGTGCGCCCCTTGTCGTCGAGCAGCATCACGGCGACCCCCTCGGCGGGGACGCCTCCGCGGCGCATGGCACGGAACCGGACGGGCTGCTCGGCTCCGGGAACGGGTTCAGGAGAAGGGTCCTGCTGGCTCATCAGCGACACCACCGGGGCGCTGTCCGGCCGCAGGCTCGGGTCTGCGTAGCCGAACGTCCGTAGTAGAGCCAGGTCGGCCGCGGCCTGCTCGGCTGCCCGCTCGTCGGCCGACTGGCGGCTGCGTGAGGTCGCGGTGCGGTCCGGAGCGACGCCGGAGGCAGCCGACTCCTCTACCGGCCGCTCGGCAGGGTTCACGGAGGTGGGCGGCACGGGGCTGCGCGGGGTATGGGGTTCCGCAGTGGACGCAGTGGCGAGCCCCGCGGCAGCACGTGAATCGGCCTGAGAAGACTGAGCAGTCTCGCGACCGGCGGCAGCCGAGCCGGCAGCCGAGCTGACAGAAGAATCAGAGGACTCAGCTGCAGCGGAGTCGGCGGCAGCGGGCTCGGCGTCAGCAGATCCGGCACCGAAGGACTCAGCAGAACGCTCGCTGACAGGAGGCTCAGCCGTGGCGGGGCCGGCGCCAGACGACTCGGCAGCAGGAGACCCGGCCGAGGTTCCGGTAGCGGCACCGTTCTGGTCGGCGCCGCCGGACGGCTCCTTGCCGGCTGCGGCCGTCCCGAACCGCGGGTCGGGCATCGGCTGGACCGGCTCGGCCCGGGCGTCCTCCTCCGCGTCGACGTCGGCCCAGTCCGCCCACCCGGCCCAGTCCTGCGAGCGCGTGCCCGAGGAGCGGTCGGTCGGCGTCTGAGGCGACAGCAGGCGCAACGGGACGATCTCCACCGACTCAGGCGCCCGCCACGCCCCGGGCTCGCCGCCGCCGGAGACCATCCGGGCCGCACGGCCCCACGGCGTGTCGTCGACGGTGGGGACGAGTCCGGTGGAAGGCTCCTCCGTGGACCGAGCCTGTTGCGGAACATCGACCGTGGGCGCCGGGGGTTCGGGCGGCGCCGCCGCACCGGTTGCCGCAGCACTCCCGGTGTCGCCCGTCGGCGGAGCGACGGGCGGGGGCACGTTCGGTGCCGCGACCGGCGGAATCATGTTCATGACGGGGAGAACCGTGGCCGACCCGGCGACTGGCGCATCCCGGCCGCCGGTTCCTGCCCCGACAGCGGCGGGAAGCGCAGCCTCGGTGCTCTCGGCACGTAGCTTGACGAGGTCGGCCACCGTCTTCGGGCGGTCCTTGGCGGCGGGTCGGCCGCGGCGGAGCAGGACGAGACCCACGATCACGGCGGCGATGGCCACTGCGATCAGACCCAGCGTGCTCATTCGGCAGTCTCCGCTCCGTCACCACCCGCCCCCCGCGACGGGCCGATCATGCGGCCCGGACCACTGTGGACGTACGTGCGGTGCGGAACCGGGCGAACAGCTCGCAGCTCAGGAACCTAGCACCCTCGGGAAGCCCTGATCGGGTAACGGTGGTGGGTTCGTTACCACCCGTAATCTCATCGCGATGTGTTCAGCACGGACGTGCATGCTGGATCTCCCCCGTATCGGGGTAGATCCAGGGCGCTGTGGGAACGGAGCGGTGTGGACGCTGAGCTGAGGGAGTTGGCCGCCGCACACGGTGTGGCTACGGAGTATCGGGACGGTGAACGGCGGCCGGTGCAGATCGATCCGGAGGTCGTCGTCCGGGTGCTCGGTCTGCTCGATGTGGACGCCGTCACTCCCGAAGGGCGGGAGGCCGCGCTGGCGGCGGCGCGGGCTGCCGCGGCAGCCGGGAGGCTCCCCGACACGATCGCCGCACGCACCGACAGCCCGCGCGCGCTGCCCGGGCCCGGCGTGCTGGTCGACGAGTTCGGCGCGCGGCGGGAGGTCACCGAGATCCCCGCCGGTCTGGAGCCGGGCTGGTACCGGCTCCAGACGGACGACCGGGAGGTGACCGTCGTCGTCGCCCCGCCCGCGCTCGAACCCGCTCCACGGGCCTGGGGCTGGATGCTGCAGCTGTACGCGCTGCACTCGACGGGCTCGTGGGGCATCGGAGACCTCGGCGACCTGCGCGAGTTCACGACGTGGACGGGAAGCGAGCACGGCGCGGGCGCGGTGCTGCTGAACCCGCTGCACGCGATCACCCCCGTGCCACCCGTTCAGCCGTCGCCGTACACGCCGTCCAGCAGGCGCTTCGGCACACCGCTCGCGCTGCGGATCACCGACCTCGATGCCTATCGACGCGCGGACGGGCCCACCCGCACGGAGGTCGACGCGCTGCGCCCCGAGACGGCGGGCGGGCGGATCGAGCACGACCGGGTCTGGGCGGCCAAGCGCGCCGCTCTCGAGCTGCTCTGGCGGTCCGAAGGCCGTCCCGATCCGCATGACGCGGGCGCGGACCTGTGGGAGTTCGCCACGTTCTGTGCGCTCGCGGAACGGTTCGGCGGCCGGTGGAGCCGGTGGCCGGAGGAGCTGCGGCACCCGGACGCGCCCGGCGTCGCCGCCATGCGCAAGGAGCTCGCGCCGCGGGTGGCGTTCCACGCCTGGGTGCAACAGCAGGTGCAGGCCCAGCTCAACGGCGTGCGGGAAGCCGCACGGGCCGAGGGGGTGCGGGTGGTGCACGACCTGGCCGTCGGATGCGATCCCGAAGGTGCCGACGGGTGGGCGCTGCAGGACGTGCTGGCGCTCGGTGTGCGGGTCGGCGCTCCACCGGACGCATTCAGCCAGCAGGGGCAGGACTGGGGGCTGCCGCCGTGGCGGCCGGACCGGCTCGCTGCCACCGGTTACGCCGCCTACCGCGACCTGCTGCGCGCGCTGCTCCGGCAGGCCGACGGGCTGCGGATCGACCACGTGGCGGGGCTGTGGCGGCTGTGGTGGGTGCCGCCCGGCGAGTCCCCGGACCGCGGCACCTACGTGCACTACGACGCCGAGGTGATGCTCGCCGTGCTCACCCTCGAGGCGTACCGGGCGGGGGCCATGGTGATCGGTGAGGATCTCGGCACCGTGGAGCCCGAGGTCACGGAAGGGTTGGCTGAGCGCGGGATGCTCGGCTCCTCGGTCCTGTGGTTCACCCGCGATCTCGACGCACCGGGCGAGCCGCTCCTGCCGCCGGACCGGTGGCCCGAGGAGTCGGTGGCCACGGTGTCCACGCACGATCTGCCCACCGCGGTGGGCTTCCTGCGTGGCGAGCACGTGCGAGCGCGCGCCGAGCTGGGCCTCCTCGACGACGTGGCGGCGGAGGAGGCCAAGGCGAAGGTCGACCGGCTGGAGCTGGTGGAGCTGCTGCGCGCCGAGGGGCTCGTCACCGGTGAGGAACCCGGCGAGGACCAACTGGTGGTCGCGATCCACGCGCTGCTCGCCCGGAGCCGGTCGCGGCTCGTGCTCGTCTCGCCCTACGACGTCATCGGAGAAGTGCGCCAGCCCAACCTGCCGGGCACGGTCGACGAGTACCCGAACTGGCGGCTGCCGCTGCCGGTCTCCCTCGAGGAGCTCCGCGAGGACCCCCGTGTCCGGGTGGTGGTCGATCAGCTGCGGCTGCGCCGTCCGTGAGTGAATACGACCTTCCGGAGCGCTCGCACGACCCCACGGAGGACGGATGTCGGCAGACGAGATCAGCCGGGAGACGCACATCGCGGCACCTCCGCAACGGGTCTGGGACGTCGTCACGCAGGCCGAGCACGTCTCGCGCTGGTTCGGTGACGCCGGGGCCGAGATCGACCTCCGTCCCAGCGGGCTGATGCTGGTGCGGTGGGCCGAGCACGGCACGGCCGTCTGCCGGATCGAGAAGGTCTCGCCGATCGATCTGTTCAGCTTCCGCTGGGGTCGCGAGGTCGACGCCGAACCCGAGCCCGGCAACTCGACGCTGGTGGAGTTCCGGCTCTTCCCCGACGGGGACGGCACGCGGCTGGTCGTCACGGAGAGCGGCTTCTCCACGCTCGACGACACGCCGGAGGGACGGGCCCGCTACCGCGACGGGAACGTGGAGGGCTGGGCCCACGAGGTCGGCAAGCTCGTCGCGTACATCGCCACGGTCGACGCCTGAGAGCCGCGAACGCGCTCGCAGAAAGCGCCACGGCAGGCCATCATCGGGGCGTGGAGTCGACCCGAATGGACCGCTGGCTGTGGGCGGTGCGGCTGACCAAGACACGCCCGGACGCCGCCGCTGCGTGCCGCGGCGGGCACGTCCGGGTGAACGACAAGCCGGCCAAGCCGGCCACGCCTGTGCAGGCCGGCGACGAGATACGGGCCCGGGTGCACGACACGACGCGGATCGTGGAGGTCGTGCGCGTGATCCAGAAGCGGGTGGGAGCCGCCGACGCCGCCACCTGTTTCATCGACCGCACCCCGGCTCCCCCGCCGGAGGCGGCGATCCCGGTGGCCAGGCGCGAGCGCGGGGCCGGGCGCCCCACGAAGCGCGAACGACGTGTCCTCGACCAGTTCCGCTCAGGGGCGCTGTAGCGGCACGAGTGGTCAGGACACCGGCTCGACCTGCACCACCGGCTTCGGCGCCCGCTCGCGCAACCCGAGCGCGGTGACCGCCACGACCACAACGGCCAGTCCGAGCCACTGCGTCGGGCTCAGCTCGGTGCCGAGCAGGCCGACCCCCAGCAGCGCCGCGGTGACGGGGAACGCGAGCTCGGCCAGCGTCGCGCGGGCGGCGGCCGTGGAGCGCAGCCCGATGTAATACAGCGTCAGCCCGAGCAGGCCGGGGATGAGGGCCAGGAGCACCAACGGGCCGAGCTGCGCCGGCGTCACAACGACCGGCGCGCCCTGGGCCGCGAGCACGACCGCGCTGGCGGGCAGCCCGATCGCGAACCGGAGCACGGTGACGTCTCGGCTGGCGATGCGCACGCTGACCATCCGGCCGAGGACCGTGCCGACGGCCCACAGCGCTGCCGCGGCCACCGACAGCAGCGCGGCTGCGGCCGCCCGAGGTGCTGCCGAGAGCGGATCCGCGAACGCCATCAACCATGCCCCGGCGAGCGCGGGTACGGCGAACAACCAGTACCGGCGGCGCATGCGTTCCCCGAGCAGCAGCGCTGCCGCCACGACGGCGATCACCGGCTGCAGCTTCTGCAGCACGAGCGGCGTGACGGGATCGCCGAGCTGGAAGGCCTGCGTGAACAGCGCCGTCGCGAGCGCGGAGGCGCCTGCTCCGATCAGGACCAGAGCGGTGCGTTCCTTCGGCGTGGCAGCCCGGAAGGCTCGCGCCGCGGAGGGCAGGAACGGCACCAGCACCACGACGATCAGCAGATGCTCCCAGAACACGATCGTCGCTGCCGGGAGCTGCCCGGCGAGCGGCTGACGGAGGAGTCCGTCGGTACCCCACAGCGCCGCCGCGACGGCGATCAGCCAGGTCCGGTCGGGCACGGCCGCACGTTGATCCACGTCCGCCCCAACGCATGTGGATCGCGATCCATACCCACGAACCGGTCATCCGTCGCCCGACAGACCCGGCAACCTCGTTGTGGGGTCAGACGATCGTCAGATCGTCGTCGAGGCCGGTGATCGCCAGCAACTGCCGGCAGCGAGGCGTCGGCCCGACGAGGCGAAATCGCCCTGATTCCGCACGCAGGCGATGATCGCAGCGGACGAAGGCGCTCAGACCGGCTGCGGCGACGAACGTCAGGCCGGAGATGTCGAGGTCGATGTCGCAGTACCCGTGGCCGCGGAGCCGTTCCAGCTCGCGCTCGAGGTGGGGCGCCGTGAGCATGTCCAGCTCGCCGACGGCGCGCACGGTCGCCCGTGGAGGTGCGCCGGTGATCTCGAGCGCGAACCACGAATGGTCGACGGCCGGTGGCCGTGACGAGACCTGCACGGGCGCGACCCCCTTCCCCGACAGCGCCCGGCCGCGGTGCGGTCCGGCGACTGTTGAAGGGCCCGACGAGTTTCGAACCGTACCGCAGCGCGTGTGGGAGACGCGGCGTCCGATTGGGCGCTCCCGGCACCGGGTAAGCCAGGGCTGTTTACCGGAGATCCTGCCCCGGATCTTCGCACCGTGGCACGGATGCCGACCCGGGAGTGATCGATGTCTGCGGCCGCACGACCGGAACCGCTGAGGCTGCGCCTCACCGGATCGGCGCTGCCGTTTCAGCTGTCATCGGTGCGCGGCCGCGTGGCCGCGTGGGCGGAGGGCCTGGGCGCACCACCCGAAATGGTGGACGACCTGGTGCTGGCCACGCACGAGGCGCTGGCCAACATCGCCGACCACGCCTACTCCGACAGAGCCGACCTCGACGGCCGGATCGGGTCGGCCTTGCTGGACGCGGAGCTGACGACGGGCGGGGAGATCGTGGTGATGGTGCGCGACGAGGGGCGGTGGAGGCCACCGCCGGCCGATCCGGGATGGCGCGGCCGTGGCCTGCTCATCATTCGCGGGCTCAGCGATGACGTCGAGATCGCTCACGACGACTCGGGCACCAGGGTGCAGATGCGCTGGCGGCTGCACAAAGCCGCGGATTCACTGAAGCAGCAGGAACACGGCTCTGGGCAAACGGGTCTGCGGTAGCGGCAAAAACGAACGGGCGGGGGCCGATCGGCCCCCGCCCGTCAATTGGTTCCCGTCGGTCAGCCGGTGACCGGGAGGGAGGCGTCCATGACCTGCGGCGCGGGGGCGACGCCCACCGCGGCGACCTCGGTGGCGTCATCGGCATCGCCGTTGTCGTCGCCGTTGTCGTCACCGTTGCCGGCGCCGTCGTCGTCACCGTTGCCGGCGCCGTCGGCGTCGCCGTCACCGTCGCCGGCGCTGCAGGTGGCCGAGCCGACAGTGATCGTCTGCACCGGGCGGGACGGGTCGACCTGAACGCCGAGGCCCTCGGTCACGCCGTTGACGAGGTCACCCACGGTGTTGACGGTGGGCAGCTCGGTGCCGAGCAGGCCGGTCAGCTCCGGCAGCGCCGCGCGCTCGTCGTCGGTGAGCACCCGGTCCAGGTTCTCGCCGGCGCCCGGCAGAACCGTGAGCTCGATGCCCGTGACGGTGAGGGAGCCGTCCTCGTGCCGAACCTGGTCGTTGAGGGTCAGCTTCACCAGCGGCGAGACATCCAGGACCTGGCTGGGAACGGGCGTCTCGGGCAGGTCGCGGCCGAGGAGCGTGCCACGCACGATCTCCATGCCGCCGTCGCCGTCCTCGCAGTAGGTGCGCACCAGGTCGGCGCGCAGCAGCTGCAGGAGGTTGAGCTTCGTGACCGAGGTCTCCGAAGCACCACCCCGGGCCTCGGCGGTCAGCACGCCGACGCCGATGGCGCTCTGGTTCTCACCCAGCACGTCCCCGATGCCCGCGAGCTGGTTCTCGGCCGCGTTGCCGTCGGTCGACTCCACGTAGGAGATCGGGTCGATGTTCAGAAGACCGGAGGCCGACAGCGCGTAAGCGGAGTCAGATGCAGCCTCCTGCGCAACCGCAGCGGTCGAGCCGAGGAGCAGAGCCGTCACCGCGGTGGCGGCGGTGAACGCCGCCGCTCCCGCGCCGGCGAGCTTCTTCGTGTTCACAGTGGTGCAAACCCCTCAATCTTCGTTGATCATCACGAGGGTGCCGAGCGGCACCCTGGTCAGTTGGTCCAGAGCGTCCGGTGGCACCCGGATGCAGCCATCGCTGGTCTCGGTGCCGTAGACGTCATCGGTAGGCCAGGTGTGGATGGCGACGGTTCCGGGACCGCCACCGAAGGTGTCGTGCGTCGGGCTGTGCGTCCCGAGCGGGAGGATCACCGGTGAGTAGCTCTGCTTGGCGTCCTTGAACGCGCCGAGCAGGAAGGTGCGGCCCGCCGGCGTAGGAGCGGAATCCTTGCCGATGCCGACCGTCCACTCGCCGACGACCTTGTCGTCGCGCAGCAGTTCGAGCTTCTTGGACTCGAGGTGCACATTGATCAGGTAGGGCGTGTTCGCACGCTCCACGTCCTGCGAGCGCAGCCAGCCCGTGGAACCGTTGGGCTTCGACGGCAGCAGGACCTGCACCCAGCCCTGGTCCTCGCCGATCACGGGGAGCCAGGTGTCGCCGATCTGCGTTGTCTCCATCCGGGCGACAGCGCGCCCGTTCGGGGCGTCGTGCACGGGCGTCTCCCGGATGGGGTGCACGACGATCCCGCTGGTCTTGGCGTCGACCGCGTTGTCCTGAGGAGCACCGTCCACTGTGGTGTAGGTGCTGCTCAGAGGAAGCTCGCCGGCGGCGGGTGCGAGTTCGCCCGCCGCGATGCCGGACGGTGATCCGTCAGGCGGGCCGCTCAACGCGGCGAAGCCGATTACCGCAGCCAGGATCACGACAACGCCCACGATCGCCCCGATCAGGAGCGGCTTGCGGGACGTGCGTGGTCGATCTTCGGGTGGCGCCACCTGATGTGGCGAGGTGTGCTGTGGCATAGGACCCAAACCGTGCGAATCAGACATGGATGGCCGCGTCCGGGTGACACTCGATCGAGGGCCCCCCGGCTACAGCGCGCGCAAAGTACAAACGAGACAGACGCCAACCGGGTTACGACCAAGATTTTTTTTCACGTTCCGTCTAACGACGGTTACATGAAGTGAGCGGACGTTGCTCAGTCCGGGTGGATCTCGCGGAGCGAGAAGTCCTCGATGTCGAGCACGAATCCCCTGATGACGGTGTCGGGGAGCACGAAGGGATCGCGCCGCAGCCGAGCCATTCCGCGGCCGACGTCGACGGCGGGATCGGCGAAGGTGCCGATGCGCCACGGCGGGAGCATTCCGGTGTCCTGCGCGAGCTCCTCGGAGAACTCCGCGTCGGTGAACGAGGCGAGTCCGCACCGGGTGTGCTGGACCACCAGCACCTCACGGGTGCCGAGCTTGCGCTGGCTGATCGTCACCGAGCGCACGACGTCGTCGGTGACGACTCCGCCCGCGTTCCGCAGGGTGTGCACCTCGCCGACGGTCAGCCCGAAGAGCCCGAGCACGTCGATGCGCGTGTCCATGCACGTCACGACGACTGTGTGGAGAGCAGGAATGGAGCCCATTCCCTGCGCCGCCGACGCGGCGAGCCTGCCGCCGTCCGCCGCGTGCCGCCTCAGCAACTCCTCACCACTCACGGGCAGGAGACTAGGGGCCGGACCGTCGCCGCGCATGATCAACGTCCCCATCCGTGAACACGAGTCGCCCGATCCACACGCGATCTCCGGTGCGCACCCCGCAAGATGGGCCCGTGACGAGAAGCATCCATCCGATGACGCTGGTGAAGTTCCGTCCGGCCGCGCTGCCCGGGACGGGCGCATGAGGGCCGCCGTACTGCGGGAGCCCGGCAGCCCGCTTCAGGTCGAGAACGTGGAGCTGGACGACCCGCACGCCGGCGAGGTGCGGGTGCGGGTGGAGGCGGCCGGGGTCTGCCACACAGAGCTGCACTACATGTCGGGGGACATCCCCTGCCCGCTCCCGATCGTGCTCGGCCACGAGGGCTGCGGGCTCGTGGAGGAGGTCGGCGCAGATGTCGACGCCGTCTCCGTGGGCGATCGGGTGGCCTTCACCTGGCGCCCGCGCTGCGGCTTCTGCGAGTTCTGCGTCACCGGGCGTCCCGTGATGTGCATCTTCGGCCGGGTGCAGGCTCGCAGCGGAGGCCTGATGGACGGCACCTCCCGTCTGCGCCGCGGCAGCGAGCAACTGCATCACTTCCTCGGTGTCTCCTGCTTCGCCGAGCAGGCGGTGGTCTCCCAGCGTGCCGTGGTGCGCGTGCCCGAGGACGTGCCGCCCGCCGTGGCCGCCGTCGCGGGCTGCGCGGTGATCACCGGTCTCGGTGCGGTGGTGAACGTGGCAGGTCAGGTGGCGGGACGTCCGTTGCTCGTGATCGGTGCGGGCGGTGTCGGGCTCTCGGCCGTGATGGGCGCGACGCTCGTGGGGGCCGATCCCGTGGTGGTGATCGACGTGGCCGCCGACAAGCTGGCCCTGGCACGGCAGCTCGGCGCCACCCACACCGTCGACGCGTCAGCGCTCGATGCGGCTGAGGTGGTGGCTGCCGTCCAGGATCTGACGGGCGGGGGCGCCGAGGTTGCCGTCGATGCGGTCGGCGCGCCGCAGACGCTGCGCCAGGCCTTCTCTGCGCTGCGACCCGGCGGCACCGCGATCGCCGTCGGCCTCGCGTCGGTGGACGCCACCGCTGCCGTGCCGATCAACGAGCTGGTCCAGCAGCAGAAGCGCCTGGTGGGAAGCCTGTACGGCTCGGCCAACCCACCCGTGGACCTGCCCCGGATCCTCTCCCTCTACAGCTCTGGACGTCTCCCGCTGGACGTACTGCTCGGCGGGCGGCATTCCCTCGACGAGGTCGGCGAGGCCTACCGCGCGCTCGGCTCGGGCGCCACGGGTCGCGCCGTCGTGATCCCCGCGGAAGTCACGGCCGGGTAGGCCGCGAACAGAGCGCCGATCTCAGGGGCCTTCCAGCCGGCAGTCGTACCGTGCGTCCGCCTGCGAGCGGCACCCGGCGGCCGTGACCTTCCACCCGTCACTCGTCAGGGTCAGGAACACGGTGTCGCCGACGAGCTGTACCTGGGCCTGGTCTCCCGACACCGTCGAGGAGACCACCGCACCCCTGGGCAGCGAGAGCTGCGACATCGCCTGCACGCACGACTCGGCCTGCCTGCCCTCCAGCGCCGAGGCCGTGGCGGGCGCGAGCATCTGGCACCGGGCGGACGGGTCGGCCCCCGCGAACGCGGAGGCCACCTGCTCGACCTCCGGTGGCTCGAGGCCTGCGCACGCGGACAGGAGCAGCGCGGCGGCCGCTATCGCCGCGGCACGCATGAATCGGCGTGCCTGCCCCCTCGGCCTGGCACCGCCGTGCCCCGGCCCGTCCGCCGGCAGAACCTTCACTCTCACCAGGGTGCCGCGTGATGTCGTACTCGTGCACAGACCGGACGCGGCGACTAATCCCTCCGGTCTGGGCCCTCTCCGCCGGTACGCGCCAGCGCTGTGGCCGCCCGGTCGAGGAGCAGCGTCCGCTCACGCCCGTTCGCGGTGAGCGTCGCCGCGCGCGCGAACTCCGCGTGGGCCTCGCCGTGGCGGCCCAGCTTCACCAGCAGATCGCCGCGGACGCTGGGCAAGAGGTGATAGTGCGCGAGGGCAGGCTCCCCGCCCAGCTGGTCGAGCAGTTCGAGCCCCGCGGTGGGGCCGTACGCCATCCCGACGGCGACGGCCCGGTTCAGTTCGACCACTGCCGACCGCGCGAGCTTCGCGAGGATGTCGTAGAGCGCAGCGATGCGGACCCAGTCCGTGTCGGCAGCGGTGAGCGCCCGGGCGTGGCAGGCGGCGATCGCGGCCTGCACCGCGTACGCCCCGTGCTCCCCACGCCGGTCGCCCAGCTCTTCCGCGCGCGACAGCGCGGCGAGGCCGCGGCCGATGAGGACGTGGTCCCAGCGGGAGCGGTCCTGGTCGAGCAGCAGGATCGGCTCCCCCGTCGGCCCCACTCGCGCCCGGATGCGGGACGCCTGGATCTCCATCAGCGCGACGAGCCCGTGCACCTCGGGTTCGTCCGGCGCCAGCCCGGCCAGCACCCGGCCGAGCCGCATCGCCTCCTCACACAGGGACGGACGGATCCAGTCCTCCCCCGCGGTAGCCGAGTACCCCTCGTTGAACACCAGGTAGACGACCTCGAGCACGGACGGCAGCCGCTCCGCGAGCTCGTCGCGGGCGGGCACCTCGAACGGGACGGCAGCCTCCGCCAACGTCCGCTTGGCCCGGGAGATCCGCTGCGCCACGGTCGGTTCCGGCACCAGGAACGCTCGCGCGATCTCCTTGGTCGTCAAGCCGGCGAGCACCCGGAGGGTCAGCGCGACCCGTGCCTCGGTGGAGAGCACCGGGTGGCAGGCGACGAACACGAGGCGCAGAAGGTCGTCGTCGATGTCGCTGTCGGCTCCGTCGGTCTCGGCTCCGAGGTTCCGCACGTCCGTCGCCTGCCGCACCTCCAGGTCGCGGCCGAGCTCGACGATCTTCTGCCCGAGTCGCACCTCTCGGCGGACCAGGTCCACCGCCCGGTGCTTGGCGGTGGCCGTCAGCCACGCGCCGGGATTGCGCGGTACTCCGTCCTGCGGCCACTGCTCGAGCGCGGCGACGAGTGCGTCCTGTGCGATCTCCTCGGCGAGCCCGACATCGCGCACGATCCGGGTCAGACGGGCGATGAGCTTCGGCGACTCGATACGCCAGATCGCCTCGATCGCACGGTTCGTCGGGGTTCCCGTCACGGCGCCGTATCAGAGCATCGTGACGGGACGCCCGGCAAGGAGCCCTTCAACCGACCCGCTCGCCGTAGAGGCGGCTCGCCCGGTCCAGTGCCCATTTCCGGGACCTCATCGCGCTTGCTCCCGCACAGCACGGTGGGCCTCGCCGACCGCGTCCTGGTCGCCGAACTCGGCGATGCGCCGGACCTCGACCACGGCCTCCTCGTCACCCTGCACGGCGAACTCGACCGGGCACCGGGACGCCCACTCGATCGCCTCCTCCCGCGACGAGACCTGCAGGAGGTAGTAGCCCGCCACCAGCTCCTTGGACTCGGCGAACGGCCCGTCCACCACCTTCCGGCTCCCGCCGGAGTAGATGACCCGCGCCCCCGACGTCGCGCTCGGCTCCAACCCCTCGCCAGCGAGCAGCACCCCGGCTTTGTGCAGCTCCTCCCCGTACTTCTGCATCGCGCCGATGAGCTCGTCGCTCGGGCGTGCGTCGGCGCCCGGGTCACCCTTCAACAGGAGCATGAACCGCATCTCGTGCCTCCTCGATGTCCGCATGTGCGGAGCCGGGCTTCCGGCTCCACCCCTGCGTCGAACGAGGTGGCTCGACTTCGACAGACCTCCGGAGATTTTTTTGCGAGGCGGCCCTAGGCCTCCGTCCCCTCCTCCTGCAGGACCGCCCAGACCGACTTCTCGCCGTCGACCGTGGTCACGCCCCAGTCCCTGGACACCGCCGCGACCACCTGCAGCCCTCGCCCCCGCGCCGCCGTCACGTCCACGGGCTGCAGCTCCGGCAGCTGCCGCGGGGCGAAGTCCCGCACGGTGATGCGCAGCCCGTCATGATCACGGCTGAGGATGAGGACGCACGGCGTCTGCGCGTGGTCCACCGCGTTCGCGACGAGCTCCGTGGCGACGAGGAGGGCGTCGTCGCACGTGTGGTCGTCCACCCGCCAGTCGCGGCACGCCACCCGGACCGTCTCCCGTGCGGCTCTGGTCGAGCCGAGCTCCGCGGGCAGCGTCCGATGCCGAACCCGCCCGTCCAGCCCGCCGTTCGCCACCACGAAGTCGGCTTACCCCGCCGCCGGTCGGCACAACCGATTCTCCCACTCGTGGGATCCGTCGGCCGAATGCCGGAAAGGTGCGAGCAACCGGCTGACACGGATGTCCCCACCAGTAAGCATCCACTTATCGGGCCTCCGATGCTGTCGTACGCTCACCGGACGGGACGCCCCTGACGTGCGGATACGAGAACGAGGCTGCGGTGGGCGCTGATGACGAGCAGGCACGGATCGCCCCGGTCCAGGACGCCCGAGACCTGGACCGGCTGGCCGCCGTGGCGCGCTACGAGATCCTCGACGCGCCACCCGATGGCGCCTTCGACCGCATCGCGGCGCTGGCCGCGCGCTGGTTCCACGCACCCATCGCGACGGTCACGATCGTCGACAAGGACCGCGTCTGGTTGACGGCGGCGCACGGGCTGGAGGGAGTCCGCCAGCTGGGTCCGGAGCCGGCGCTCTGCGCGTCCGCGGTGCTGCCGAAGGCGCCCTACGTCGTCAGCGACGTGCTGCTCGACCCACGGGCCTCCGACAATCCTCTGGTGCGGGCGGCGATGGGGGTGCGCTTCTACGCCGCGGCCCCGATCGTGACCCGCGACGGGCACCGGCTCGGCACGATCAACGTGCTCGACGTCGAACCCCGTGAGGTCACGGCTGCAGGACTGGCGGCGCTGCAGGACCTCGCCGAGATCGTCATGGACCAGCTCGAGCAGCGCCTGTCCGCGCTGCGCACGGTACGGGCGGAGCGGCAGCTGCGCAGGCAGGCCGACGAGCACCGGGCTGAGATCGAGCAGTTCGCGGGCACGCTCCAGCGCACCCTGCTGCCGCCCGCGCTGCCCGAGGTGCCGGGCCTGGAGCTGGCCTGCCACTACCACACCGCCTCGGCTCGGGACGTCGGCGGCGACTTCTACGACGTGTTCGCGCTGCCCGACGGACGGTGGGCTTTCTTCCTCGGCGACGTCTGCGGGCACGGGGCACCGGCCGCGGCGCTGACCTCGATGACGCGCTACAGCCTGCGTGCGGCCGCACTCCACGATCCGGACCCGATCCGGGTGCTGTCGGAGGTGAACGGCGTACTGCTCCAGGACCCCGCCACCGAGAACCGGTTCGCCACAGTGATCTACGGGATCCTGGAGCAGGACGCGGGAGTGCCGGACGGCGTCCTCGTCACCCTCGGCACCGGCGGTCACGAACCGCCGCTCCGGCTCCGTGCCGGGGAGCAGGGGCTCGACGTCGGCTGCACCTCTGCCGTCGAGGCCGGGCCCCGGCGCGTGGGGATGCTCGTCGGCGCCGTGCCCGATGCGTACTTCATGACGTGGCGGCTGACGCTGCGGCCGGGCGAGACGCTCCTGCTCTACACGGACGGGCTCACCGACACCGCGGTCGGCGGCGAACAGCTCGGCCAGGACGGTGTGGCCCGGCTGCTCAGCACGGGGCGTGGCTGCACGGCCGCCGATGTCGTCAGGGACCTCGTGGCGCACATCGCCAGGTTCGACCCGCCACCCCGCGACGACATCGCGCTGCTGGCGCTCGGCGTTCCGGGCGGTTGATCGCAGTCACCCGGAACGCAGGCGGATCAGCGCCCAGACCGTCTTCCCGTCGGGGTGGTCGGTGACCCCCCACTGGTGGGCCACGGCGTCGACGACGTGCAGGCCACGGCCACCGTTTCCGCCGATGATGCGGGGACGCGGCCTGGGAGCGTGTCCGGGACGGTAGTCCCGGACCTCGATCCACAACCCGCGATGATCCAGGCCGATGCGCAGGCGGCTCGTGCTCGCAGCGTGCACGACCGCGTTGGTCACGAGCTCGCTGGCGACGAGTGCGACATCCTCGTACAGGTCCACCACGCCCCAGTCCAGGCACACGTCGGACACGAACATCCGCGCCGCACGAGGTGCACCGGAATCTGCCGGCAGCTCCCGGGCCCGTGTGACGCGGTCGGGCCTCTCGAGCACGCGACGTTCGGCGTCGGCACGGGTGAGCACGACCGGGACCGTCCGCTGAACGTGCAGGGCCTGCAGGTTCGAGCTCATCCACTCGTCGGCCCCGAAGAGCACCAGCCGGGCGGCGGGCCAGCCCCCTGCGTCGGTCAGGGCTGACGGGAAGACCTGAACGGCAGGCTCCCATTCGAGCCGGATCCGGGACAGGTCGATGAGGAGACGCTCGTGGTCGGCGAGCAACTTGATCAACAACCGCCGCACGTCCGCCATCGTGCCGAGGCGCAGGACGCCCGTCAGCTCGACGAGTGCGTGGTCGTCGCGCACCTCGAGGCGGTTGAGGACTCCGCTCACCACCACGCCACTGACCTCCTCCCGCGGAGGATAGGCGAAACCGGTGCATTCCGGGCAGGTCTGCTCCGGCCGGTCATCGGCCGCCTACGCGATCACCGCGCCCGTCCTCGCCACCCGCGTCGCGAGCGTCCACGCCGAGGTGATTCCCCTCCGGCCGCGACGCACCCCTCCGATGTGTGCTGATCGCTGCCGAGCCCGGACTACGGTGCCCGACCGTGATCGGACCGGACTTCCTCCAGGCAACCCGGGCGTCCTACGACGCCGTGGCCGACGGCTACGCCGAACAGTTCCGCGAGGAGTTGGCGAGCAAGCCGCCCGACCGCGCACTCCTCGGCTGGTTCGCCGAGCTCACGCAGGACGCGGGGCCGGTCGCCGACCTCGGATGCGGACCCGGCAGCGTGACGGCGCACCTGAACGCCCTGGGCGTGACGGCGTTCGGGATCGACCTGTCACCCAAGATGGTGGCGGTGGCCCGGCGGCTGCATCCGGGTCTGCGGTTCGAGGTGGGCTCGATGCTCACCCTGGACCTGCCCGACGGCGGCCTCGCCGGCATCACGGCCTGGTACTCGACCATCCACGTGCCGGACGAGCGGCTACCGGAGGCGTTCGCCGAGTTCCACCGCGTGCTGGCCCCGGGTGGGCACGTGCTGCTCGCCTTCCAGGTGGGCGACGAGCCGGTGCACCGGACGGAAGGACTGGGACACGCGCTGTCGCTCGTCTTCCACCGCCGCCGCCCTGACCACGTCGCCGAACTGCTGACCCGGGCCGGTCTGTCGATGCGGGCCACCATCCTGCGTGAACCGGAGGACTACCGGGGAGGCGTGGAGAAGACGCAGCAGGCCTACCTGCTCGCCCGCAAGCCCGCGTGACCTGGCGCCTGTGATCACGGCACCGTCACCGGTGCTGGTCTGCCTCGCGCGGCGTCAGCGCGGAAGCCGGGACGAGCGCGGCCAGATGCTCCGCGACGACGGCGCCGTACGAGTCGCAGACCGCGAAGTTGACCTTGCCGAACCACCGGCCGTCGACGGCACGCGCCCACCACTTCAGCAGTCCGGGCACGCGGCCGGTGGCGACGAGCCACCCACCGGGCGGCGGATCCTCGGCGCCGGCGACCGAGTCGTCCGGCGGGCCGTAGAAGGCCGACAGGTCCACCCAGACCGGCCGGTCCAACGGCTGCGGCGGCCTGCCCGTGGTCGACGCCCACGACTGGTACACGGCTTCCTCCACCGACGACGATCGACGGCCGGGGGAAGCGGCCAGCTGATGCGTGCCAGGATCGCACGCCTGCCGGGACGTACCGCGTCAGCGTGGCCGCAGGGCCTGCATGATTTCCGCGGCGCGGTCGGTGGCCGCCGCGACCGGGGCGTCGGGGTTGCCGATCTCCGGATCCCAGTTGAGGTCGTAGAAGACGTCGGTCAGGCCCTGCTCACCGAGCCACGCCACGTCCTCACGGATCTTGTCGGCGGGGCCGGACAACCGTTTGTCCGGCGGGCCGTCGAGGCGCACGACTCCGCGGCACACGAATTTGAGGGCCGATGGGTCCCTACCGGCCTTCTCCGCGGACTCGCGGATGGTGTCGATGTCCTTGCTGATGACGTTCAGGTCGGTGGCGCTGGCGCTGACCCACCCGTCGGCGATGCGGCCGACGCGGGCGAGAGCAGCGGGCGCCTTGCCGCCGAGCAGGACCGGTGGCCCGGGGCGCTGAACCGGCTTGGGCTCCATCCGGCTCGGCGACACGGTGTAGAACTCGCCGTCGAACCGGCTCACCTCGTCGTCCCACAGGGTGCGGAGAACCTCCAGGTACTCCACGGTCCGGGGCCCCCGCCGCTCCATGGACGCACCGGCTGCCGCGAACTCCTCGGCCGACCACCCCAGTCCGAGACCGAGATCGAGCCGCCCCCCGGACAACCGGTCGAGCGTCGCCGCCTGCTTCGCCATGTACGCCGGGGAGAGGAACGGCAGGTTGATCACCGCCACCCCGAGGCGCACCCGCGATGTGCGCGCGGCAACGAACGCCAGCGCCACCGTCGGGTCCAGCACGCTCTGGTACACCGGCGCCAACTGCTGGTTCTCGCCGACGAGCAGACGCTGGAATGTCCACAGCGACTCGTAGCCGAGTTCCTCCGCCTCGACTCCGAACCGAGCAAGGTTCTCCGGGGTGGCCCACGCGCCGGAGATTGGCGCTCCGATACCGATCTGCACACACCGAACCTAACGCGCGCCGCTCGGCAGGGCAGGAGATCGGCGTCACCCACGTCTTCCCGGCGGGCGACATGGACACATGACGCGGAATCGGCTCGCGGCCGAACCGCGACACGTGTCCATGTCGCCGCGGGAGCGCGCGGTTACCGCGCGAGCCGTGCCACCAGCCTCTCGGACACCTCCGGCCACTCCTCGGCGATCACCGAGTAGACGACGGTGTCGCGCACCGTGCCGTCGGGGCGGATGCGATGGCCCCGCAGTACGCCCTCCCGCTGTGCACCGAGACGCTCGTTGGAGCGCTGGGACGCCTCGTTGCGGATGTCGGTCTCCAGCGACACCCTGTTGGCTCCGAGCTCCTCGAAGGCATGGCGCAGCATCAACAGCTTCGACTCGCTGTTGAGCGGGGTGCGCTGCCACCGCTTGCCGATCCAGGTGTGGCCGATCGAGAGCACCCGGTGGTTCGCGTCGATCTGATAGAAGGACGTCGTACCGGCCACCTCCCCGGTCTTCGCGTCGACCTGTGCCCAGGCCAGCCGACTGCCGTCGGTGAGGATGCTGTCCACGAGCTTGCGCATCCCCCCGACGTCCTCGGGTTGGCGGGCGGCGAGCCAGGTCCAGATTGCGGGGTCCGAGCCCGCCTCATGGAGACCTTCGGCATGTTCAGGGGCGAGGGGCTCGAGCACGACGTGCTCACCGGACAACGTCGGGCGGTGCTTCCAGGCGTCGGTCACGGTCGCGACGCTACCGCATACTGTATGCGGTATGGTAGCGATCAGCGTAAACTCGGCGCACCTGGGCCGCGAACTGCGTAGTCCATCGCCGCCGACTCGTCGTCCAGGTGGGCGTAATCACGTCCGCAATCTGGGCGTTTCGGATGGATCCATACGTACCGACTTGCACTACTCAATTCGGCGGCGTGCACTGGATGCACGAGCTTCACCGGGTCGCAGGCCCAGCCCCGTCGGGAACAGCGTGGCTCCGAGAACCAACAGGAAGGCCACGATGCCCGTCCGAGTGGTCGCACACTGGTACTGCGCGTCCTGTGATGTGGAAGGCCGCGATGCAGCCGTCGAGCCGACGTGCTGGAACTGCGGCAGCAGCGTGACCGTCACGGCTCAGCCGTCGGTGGAATGGGCCGGTGATCCGCACCGGGCCGGTCGGACGCCGATCGACGGCGGCGGGGCCAGCGCGGCCTGAGTCGTTACGGCCCGGCCTCCGCGTAGTGCCGCGCGCCGTTCATGGGATCGATCCACACACGCATCACCCGGCCGGTTGCCGGATCGCGGAACAACTCCTCGGTGGCCCTGCTCGGCGTCGCTGACCGGGCCGTCGTCGGCGTCAGGCATCGAGCTCGACGACCACCGCCGTGCCGACACAGCTCCGGCCAGCGACATGACCCGGAGGGCACCGCCGGATCGATCACTTTCCGGCAACGTGCCCGCTACGTCGGTTGCCCGGCACTCCCGCGGAGCGCGCTCACTCGTCGGCCATCCGGCCCGGGAAGCGGCGGGTCGGCGGCTCCTCGGCCGCGGTGTACGCGAGCCTCGGGCACCATCCGCCCGACGTGGTGCTGTACCGGCGCCTACCGATCGGCGGGATCCGATCGCCATGGAGGGTTCCGTCCGCGGCCCAGTGGAGGAAGTCCTCCTCCCAGGGCCGGTCGAGCAGCTCCCGCCGCTGCTCCAGCTCGTTCAAGTTGCAGAACGCAGCGCGGACCTTGTCGATCAGGCCACGAACCCGCCCGGCCATCGTCGTCATCCCTTCCAGAGCGTCGAACCGCTACGTCAAGGCTGCCGCGACGCGACTCCGCAGGGAACTGGCAGGACTGACTATCTGCGTAAGAATTCTGCCAAGATTCCGGGCCGCTTTATCACGGCAGCGTAAGCACTCACCCATTCGCCCGCCCGGCCTACGCCGCTCACCGGAATGCGAGCACGGAAGCCTCGCCGCCTTCAGCTGCGAAACCTGCGATCAACGTGTTGTGCGTCACACCTTGTGATGAGTGCGGCCGGTGCCCGAACCCCGGGCCTGCTGCCGTGCGGCGGCGGGTTCGACCTGGTACGGGGCAGCGACGGGCGCCGGCGAACCTACTGAGCGTGACGATGCAAGCCGACCTACCCCTCGGTCGAGTGGACTTCGGGGATGTAACTCCGACGGCTTTGCGCCGTTTGAGTAACGGGGACGTCTTTCCTGGTTTCGGGCGTTCCCACGATGGGGGGAAAGTGATCGAGCTCGAGGCCGTCTCCAAGCTCTACCGCACAGGACCGATCAAGGTTCATGCGCTGAGCGCGGTCGACCTGAAGATCGACGAAGGCGACCTCGTCGCGATCATGGGCCCGTCCGGGTCGGGCAAGAGCACGATGATGAACATCCTCGGCTGCCTGGACGTGCCGACGTCCGGCAAGTACATGCTGAACGGGATCGACGTCAGCAGGCTCAAGGAGAACCGGCTCGCCGAGATCCGCAACCAGCAGATCGGGTTCGTCTTCCAGTCCTTCAACCTCATCGCGCGGACCTCGGCGGTGCGCAACGTCGAACTGCCGCTCGTCTACGCGGGGGTCGGCCACCGGAAACGCCGGGCGCGGGCTCGCACGGCGCTGGAGCGGGTGGGGCTCGGTGAGCGCCAGGGCCACATGCCCAACGAGCTGTCCGGCGGCCAGCAGCAGCGCGTCGCGATCGCGAGGGCGCTGGTCACCGACCCGGCGATGATCCTGGCCGACGAGCCGACCGGCAACCTGGACTCGGCGTCCACCGTCGAGATCATGAAATTGCTCGTGGAGCTGAATGACACGGGACGCACGGTCGTGCTGATCACCCACGAGGACGAGGTCGCCGAGTTCGCCAAGCGGGTGATCGAACTGCGCGACGGCAAGATCGTTCGCGACGTTCGCAACCGCGTGCGCAGCGGAGTCGGGGCCGAAGGATGAACCTGCTCGAGACTGCCCGGATCGCGATGCGCGGTCTCCGGGCCAACCGGCTCCGCTCGGCGCTCACCACGCTCGGCATCGTCATCGGCGTGGCCGCGGTGATCATCCTCGTCGCCCTGGGCAACGGCATCCAGTCCGGCTTCAACGACATCTTCGGATCGCTGGCCACCCAGATCACCGTGAACCCGACCCAGGGCAGCGCGCCGAGCGGCGGACGCGCCCGGGATCTCACCGACGCCGACCTCGAGGCGCTTCAGGACTCGGCGAAGGCGCCGAACGTCGAGTCGGTCACGCCGGTCGTCGGCGGCACCGGGCTGCTCCAGCTCGTCGGAGGTGGCCAGTACCGGACGTCGATCGTCGGAACCACGGCCGACTATCTCGAGGTCAACGACCGTGACCTGCAGGTCGGCCGGAACTTCAACGAGTCGGAGGTCCGGACGAAGGCCAAGGTCGTGATCCTCGGCCCGAACCCGGCCACCGAGCTCTTCGGCGCCAGCCCGGCCACCGCGCTGGGCAAGGAGATCCGGATCGGCCGCACGATCTTCCGGGTCATCGGGGTCGCAGAAATCAGCGGCCAGCAGGACGACGTGGCGATCATGCCGCTGGGGGCCGCGCGCAGCTACCTCCTCGGCGGCGGCGACAGCCTGAGCAGCATGATCGCCAGGGCCGACTCCGTGACAACGGTGCCGGCGGCCACCGAGCAGATCACGAACATCCTCTCCGCCCGGCACGGCATCCGGGAGGCGGCTGAACGTGACTTCAACGTCCAGGCACTGCAGAGCCTGCTCGACCAGTCCTCGCAGTTCCTGACGTTCCTGACGCTGTTCACCGGCGCCGTCGCGGGCATCTCGCTCGTCGTCGGCAGCATCGGCGTCGCGAACATCATGCTGGTCACCGTCACCGAGCGGACCCGGGAGATCGGCATCCGCAAGGCGATCGGCGCGCGCCGCGGGGTGATCCTCCAGCAGTTCCTTCTCGAGTCGATGTTCCTGAGCGGGCTGGGCGGCCTGGTCGGGATCCTGATCGGCGTCGGCGCGTCGCTCGCGGGTGCCGCGGTGCTGCCCCAGCTCGTCCCGGACTTCCCACCACCCGTCGTGTCTGTCGGCTCGGTGGTCCTCTCCTTCTCGATCAGCTTGCTGATCGGCCTCGTCGCCGGCGGTTATCCGGCGAACCGCGCGGCACGGCTGCGCCCCATCGAGGCCCTCCGCTACCAGTGAACGTGACCATGGCAGGAGCTCTCATGTCCCGATCGACCCGGCGGCGTGCCCGGGTGACGCTTTCGATCGCCGTGATGGCGGTGGTCGGCGCAACCGCGTGCACGGCAGAGCAGCCGCCTCCGCCCACCCTGCGGGTGGATCGGGGCACCGTTGCGACCACGGTGTCGGCGTCGGGAACGCTTGTGGCGATCACGCAGCAGAACCTCGGCTTCCCTCAGGGGGGCAAGCTCAAGGACGTGCTCGTCGGCGTCGGCACCAAGGTGGAGGCCGGTCAGGAGCTGGCCCGGCTCGACGACTTCGCCCTCCAGCAGACACTCGAGCAGCGCAAGGCCGGGCTCGCCCAGCAGCAGGCGCAGCTGGACAAGATCCGCAACGGCAACTCGATCGGCGCGGCCCAGGCGACGCTGGACCAGTCCAAGAACATCCTCGACGCCACCGAGGACTCGGTGGAGGCCACGAACAACGCGAACTACTCGGCCACGGACCGCGCCCAGAAGCAGCTCGACTTCGACCGCAATTCGCTCGACCTGGCCGAGGATCGGCTGGACGACGACAAGAAGGCCTGCGGATCCAGATCCTCGAAGCCCAGCGACAACGGGCACGATGACAAAGCGGCGACCAAGAATGAGGGGCAGTCCACGTCGACCGGGCTTCTCGGTACGGCCCCGGCGGCGCAGCCGCCCCCGACCACACCACCCCCCAACCCGGCGTGCGAGCGCATCACCGCCGACAAGCAGGCGGTGGAGGACGCCAAGCGCGTGGTCCTCTCCTCGCAGACGGCGCTCGACGCGGCCAAGGAGCGCGAGAACGTCGACGAGGCGTCGGGGCGCCTCTCGATCGAGAACGCCAAGCAGAGCATCGTCTCCGCTCAGAACGAGCTCGACGGCGCCGGCAGCGACAAGCCCGCCGACACCTCCGCCCAGGAGGCCGCCGTTCGTGACGCCGAGGCGCAGGTGGCGCTGGCCCAGCGCGACGTCGACAACACCGTGCTGCGGGCTCCCATCGCCGGTGTCGTCTCCGTGATCAACGGGGCGAAGGGCGAGTTCGTCGCGGCGGCGTCCGGAACCACGGCCATGGCGCCCGGGAGCAGCGCGGCGCTGCCGGAGGTCGCGGCGTCGGGTGGCGCCGGGGGCGGCGGGCCGAGCCCCGCGCCCGGCGCAGGGACGTTCATGGTGCTGAACAACATCGACTCGTTCCAGCTCGTCGTGCCGTTCGAGGAGTCCGACGCGTCGCGCGTCGCGCCCAACCAGCGGGTCGAGGTCACCGTCGACGCCGTGCCGGACCTGCGGGCGGACGCCACCGTGCTCGCGATCGCGCCGTCGGGCAACTCCGGCACCGGGGTCGTCCGGTACTACGCGACGATCGTGCTCACCGAGCACGACGACCGCCTGCACGACGGGCAGACCGCACTCGCCAACGTCATGGTGCAGGCCGTGGACAACGTGCTGCGGGTGCCGTCCGCCGTTACTCGCACCGACGCCGGCCGCTTGGTCGTCGACCTGCGGGGGCCGGACGGCGCGCCGATCCCGACCCCCTTCCAGGCCGGGCTCGTCGGCGACGAGTTCACCGAGGTGGTCTCCGGGCTCACCGAGGGTCAGGAGCTCGTGCTGCCGCAGGGGCCGTCCACCAGCTGATTCCGGCAGTGGTCGCCGACGGGGCCCGTCCGTTCCTCAGGGAGCCGACGGGCCCCGTCGGAGGCGCTCCACTCGGGCACGCCGAGGTGCAGGTGGGCTGATCACGATCACCTCCGTGCCCGGCGAGTCCCCCTCCTCGCCACGGCGGATCATGACCTCGGCGGCGAGCGCAGCGATCGCGGCCAGCCCGTGGCCGCGGTGCTGCTGCTCGGGGTTCAGCGGCTTCCACCGCCCGTCGTCCGCCACTCGCACCCGCACCCGCCACAGTTCCTCGTGGTCGCCTTCGGCAGCGCGCACGGGGAAGGCCTCTGCCTCGATCGTGATCAGCCCGTCGGAGTTCGCCGGGGGGTAGGCGTGCTCGGCGGAGTTGCTGACGGCCTCGCTCACGATGTACTCGACGTCGTCGACCCAGTCAGCGGGGAACTGCAACGCCTCCAGCCAGCCCCGGATCCGTGCCCGCGTCTGCCAGGCGGAGGTGACGTGCGCGGCGACCCGGAAGGTGAACGTGGTCTCCGCGATGGACGCGGCGGCAGCCGCCGAGCTCGCCAGGTGTGCTGGGCTCGGCGACGGGTCCGGACCGGCTAGCGGCCCCCATCCCTCTGGGTCGACGTCGCAGGGGGGCGGCATAGCGGCCAGTGTGCCGTCTGGGTGTGGCCTGCGCCGACCGGGGCTTTCACGTGCTGCCCGTCACTCGGAGACGTCGACCTCCGGCCGGCCGCTCAACGCATCCTCGACGTCGTGGAACAACGTGAGGATCCGGTCGAGACCGGACAGCTGCAGGGGCCGGATGACGGGGCGGGTGTGGTCGACGACCACCCGCAGCGGACTCGACGCACTCGCTTCCCGGTGCGCCTCCACCAGCGTGCTCAGCCCTCGGGAGGCCAGGAACGTCACGCCGGTCAGGTCGATCACGAGCGGATGCGGCCCGGCCTCAGTCAGCGCCTCGTCCACCGCTCTGCGGAGCACCGATGCGGTGGCGACGTCCACGTCGCCCTCGACCGTGAGGACCACGGCCCGCCCGCGGGTGGCTCGGCGGACCGAAATCAACTCCTCGGGCGGTGGCATTCCGTCCTGACCGCTGTTCACCAGTCCAGACCGTACCGGGGACGGGTGGCGTGGTTCACCGCGGCGCGGATGACCCGTGGCCGTCAGATGGCCGCGGCACCGTCCGGTGGAATGTTGAGGTTGAACCGGACGGTGTTCCGCTTGTCGTATCGCGCCTTGACGGATCGGAGGCGCGCATAAGTGGGCTCATCGAATGCGATGCAAGTGCCCTGCACCGTCGCGTCGACGGGCGTGAGGAAGTTGGAGATCTTCCGCTCCGCGAGCCACGGCGCCAATCGATCCATCAGGGCCGCTCCGGATGCCGGCAGCCCGTTCGATCCGCGGTTTTTTGCGCTCCGTGCGCGGACGGCACCACCGGGTACGGCCGATCAGTCGGCCGTCAGCGAGGTGAGAAGCATCTTCAGCGCCGCGGCCGCGAAGGCCTCCATGTTCGCCTCACGGTCGTCGCTGCCGGTCAAGAGGTGCTCGGCGCGCAGGTATCCGTCGGGCCCTGCGACCGCCACCCATGTGTGCCCCGCCGGATCCCCGTACCGATTGCCCGACGGTCCCGCCGCGCCTGCCTCACTCACGGACCAGTCCGTACCGAGCTTCGCGGCCACCGACGCCGCGAGGTAGCGCGCGTACGGCTCGCACGCACCTCGATCGCCCGGCTCCATGTCGGTTGCGCCCGAGAGCAGCGCCGCGACGCCGTCGCTGGTGTAGGTCACCGTGCCGCCGCGGTAGTAGGCCGAGGCACCGGGGACGGAGAGCAGCGCGGCCGAGATCAGCCCTCCGCTGGAGGTCTCGGCGACCGCGACGGTCTGTCGGCGCGACGTGAGCTGCTCCGCGATCCGAGCGGCGAGGGTGACAAGCGATGTGGACGGCATTCGGCCAACCTACGACGGTCGCAAATGTTGCGACGCCACCGCAGTGGTGCACGACACGGGACGTCCGGCAGAATCCGCAGGTAAGAATGTAGTGCAGGGGACCGGTGAGATCCGAACTTACGGGACGAACGCCTCACCACCTTGTGAAACCCAATCGGACAATAGAACCCATGGTCCATGTCCATAATGCCGTTGTCGCCCGTCTTTTCTGACAGACCGTCACTTTCGACCCCCGAACAGGACTCGATGCGCACGTCCCCCCAGCACGGCTTCGGCCGGGTCGTCACCTCGATCGTCCTCACCGTCCTGGCAACGTGCCTAGCTGGCTGCGCGACGCCGGACGCCGGGGTGCAGGAGGAGTGGAAGGCCAGGCAGTGGCGGGTCACCTCGTGGACACCTGTTCACGACGTGGAGAGCGGCGTCACGGCGTCACTGCTCGGTCCGGTGCCGTCCGACGCCGGCCTCCCGATGTTCGCCTACCGCTCGACGGAGGGTCCGGTCGAGGTCGAGACGCGCATCACCATCGTCCGCAGGCCCGACGACATGCTGGGGAAGCCGGTCACGCATGCGGACCTGCAGCGCTCCGCCGAGCTCTCCGCCGAGATCTACGACGGCCTCCTCATCAGCTCGCAAGAGCTCACCATGAACGACTACCCCGCCACCGACGTGCGTATCCGGTACACCGACAACAGCCTCAAACGGAAGCTGGCGTTGCAGCGCCAGGTGTTCCTGCCCGAGCACTTGGTGATCCTCGAGAGCACCGGGGCCGCGGACGAAGAACGGGTCGTGGGGCAGGTGCAGCAGCTGGCCGTGGAGAAGCTGTTGCTCCCGTAACCCGCCGCGCCCCCAGAACGCTCCCCGAGCTCGTCAGCACGGGGAGCGTTCTGCAATTCTCGATCGACTCGGATCTCGCAGCGATCAGTTCCCGGTGAGCAGGCCGACCACCATACTGATGATCGCGGTGTTGTAGACGAACGCGAGCAGCCCGTGGCAGAGCACGATTCCGCGCGTGCGGGTGGAGCGAACCTCGACGTCGGACGTGGCGAACGTCGTTCCGACCGCGAATGAGAAGTAGACGAACTCGAGGAGCGTCGGCGCCGGCGTTTCGGGGAATGAGAACGGAGGCTCGTCGGCATTCAGGTAGAGCTGGGCGTAACGCTCCGCGTAGCCCAGGTGCAGGATCGCCCAGGCGAGCAGCACCATGACCACCCCGAAGAACTGGACGATGGTCTGGACGTCATCGCTGCCTTCGACGGTCGCGATATCCAGGCCGGCGCTGAACAGGGTGACTGCCGTGGCCAACGTGATGAGATAGCTCGTCCGGCGGCCTGCCAGCCGCTCCGGCCAGCGCTGGTCTCCACGTCGCGCTCGACGCACCCGCGACACCCGGATCCCGATGTAGCACAGGGCGACGAGAATCCACGCCACGCTCGTGAGCACGTAGGCGGAGTAGTCCACCGCGGGGTCCTCGGGGTTGAGGATGGTCCCCAGGCTGGCCAGGAGCAGCAGGACGTCGACCGTACGCGTCACCCATCGGCCCGGTGAGACCTGTTGGGCGCGGGAGTCCGACGGATGTTCGGCAGCGTCCGGTTCGGCGGTGGCCACAGGCGTGATCTGCTCGTTCACTTATTGTTTCCTTGTTCATCGCGGATCGAATTGGATGACGAGGTGCTGCAGTCTGCCTGCCGTCGTCAGCCGCGCCGATCTTGACCCCGCTTTTCGACGAGACGCGTGTCGAATTGTTGCCGACCGGTTACGCTCGGGCGTTTTCGGGTGCGTGTGCTAGTAGTTCAGCGCGACGTCCGGCGCTGCAGGGGTCGATCCGTCGACGCATGCAGCGGCGAGTACGTCTCCCAACAGGGGTGCGAACTTGAACAGGTTCTCGCCGTACACCGCCAGGATCGGCCCGTTCCGGCGGAACTCGAATCCGTCGCCCAGATCGGGAGTGGTCACGCAGTACAGGCTGTCGACGATGCGCGGCTCGACAGCGAGGTGCCGGCGCGCGTACGCGAGCACGGCGTCACGTGACGCGGTGGTGGCCGCCTCGGGACCTACCTCCCACGCCGTCAGTGCGGGATCGAGGTGCCCTCCCACGGCCCAGCGTCCGGGTCCGGTCTGATGTTGGTAGGTGCCCAGGTCGGTGGGGGGCGTGTCGATCCAGCACTGCCACGTCACCGGCGAGTCGAACGGGAATGTGAATCGGACGTGGTGCGCCAGCGCGGGCGGCGTGTAGATGCCGACCTGCGCGGCGAGCGGCGACGTGCCGGCTCCCGCCGCCAGCAGGACCGCGTCGAATCGGGCGTCTCCGGCCGAGCTCCACGCGGTGGCGCCGCCACGGGAATCCTCGAGCGCGTACACCTGCGCCCGGAGGACAGCTCCCTTGGTCAGCTCCGTCAGATGGGCACGCACCGCGTCGACGTCGATCACGCCGCCGGCCGGGTCGAGCAACGCCTCGGACGGCGGTGTGAGCGCGGGGAGCCGAAGTCCGTCCGATGCTCCGTCGACCACCTCGTGCACCGCACCGGCGGCAGCCATCGCTGCCGCCCACACCGGCATCTGCTCACCGCTGACCACACAGCCGCTCCGGCCGATCAACGACGTGCCGCTCGCGTTCTCCCACCGGCCGAATCCGGCCCGGGCCACCGCGGCGAGCCGCACCAGATCCGGCACGGCATGAGCCAGGCGGAAGATGCGCGACGACCCCGCGGACCGCTGCGCCATCGGCTCGCCCGCCTGCTCGTAACACACCACGTCCACACCGCGCTGGAGCAACGCGGCCGTGGTGGACAGCCCGACCACTCCGCCGCCGACGACCGCGACCCTCACCGAACTCAGCGTACGGCGCGCATCCCACGTGATCGAGTCACGAGGCCACCGTGGCGTCCCCGGGCGTTGCCGCACCCTGGGACTGCACCACCACGGGCAGTCTGAGGAGTTCGGTCAGCACGCGTATTTCCCGCTTCACCGGTTGCCGGGCTATGAACAGCAGGTCGAGCGGGTACCAGAGACCGACCCAGGCCACCACCAGGAAGACGCCGTTTCCGAGCAGTTCCGCCCAGAACTCGTCCTCCCCAGGACGGGTGAAGCCGAAGGAAAGCACCACGCCCACGAAGAACAGCAGCGAGCCGCTGACGAGCGCACGCATTCCGCTCCGCCAGATCACGGCGCCCTGCCGTTTCGCCCGCTCGATCCGTAGCCGGCAGTAGCGGCGCAGAGATCCTTCGAGGCTCGCGACCAGCTCGGGGGAGCATTCGCCCGCCATCTCGAGCACGATGCGGCGAGTGCGGACCTTCTTCTTCATGGCCAGGAACAGGTCCACCAGTTCCTCCACCCCGCTCTCCAGTCGGCGCGAACCGAAGAGCAGCGAGCGGGGGTCGGCCGCGAAAAGCTCCTCGGGAGTGTCCAATCGGATCACCACGTCGCCGCGGGGCTCGCGTTCGTCAGGCCGCTTGGGCACGGGGTTCACCTTCCTCACTGCAGAAGAACGAATTCAACGGTCCAGCCGACCCTGCCACACGACGATTCCTGCGGCTTGTAGCCCAATGGGCGACAAGCACGGACCGGCCTGAGCTGCGACTCCAGCCGTTCGACGTCGGCGCCTTCTCGACTTCAACCGACGGGACGCGAAGGGACCGGCCACGACGGGCCGGCAGGGTCGTCGACCCACAGCGTGTGCGTTCCATCGGCGGTGACCGTCAGCCCCAGCCGTTCCCACTGCGGCTGCCCCGCCTGCATCCACTGCTGGTAGCCCCATTCGACGTGGCGCCACAGCGGGGTCGGACCGCCCTCGGTCACAGTCTCGTCAGTACACGACCGGCGAGCCCACGACCCGTCGCGGGCGGCGAGTGTCGAGGCGGCCGGCTGCCGGGTGGCAGGGTCGAGGTCGAACCCGAACGTGATACCGGCGGGCAGTTGCAGGTGGGCGAGGAACCAGGCAGCAGAGTTGGCGCTCCACGGGGTCGCCGGGATATCGGTGAAGCGGGTGCGGGCCTCGGCCACACGCTTGGCTCGAGGGGCAGCCGCCACCGGTGTAGCGGCGCGCATTCCCATGAACGCCGCCCACCGCTGCGTGAAGTGGCCCTCCAAGCGGTCCTCGACCCGTTGGAGCAGCACCAGGCTCCCGGCGCTGACGCCCAGCTTGATGTCCACCAGGATCGCGCCGCCGGGGGCGAGCTGCTCGGCCCAACAGCGGTGCGGGCGCCCGGGGTGGCGGCAGTTCGTCGACTGCGAGCGGGTGACCTGACGATCGCGTGGTCATCGTCGGGTCGGGGACGACGATCGTGAGCATCTTTGGCTCACCTGCTTGACGGCCGCGTCGATCGGGCAGTGGGGTTGGACGAGACGGACGTTCAGCAGGCGATCTTCCAGGCCGTGTGAGACTCGCGGTATGGCTGCCCGCAAGTCATTGGCGGCAAATCGAGGATCGACCTGACGTTATCCGAGATTACTGCCGTGCAGGTGAAGGCGCTCTCTTGGCGGCGCCGATTCGAGCCTCTTCGGCCCTAGGAATTCGGCGGTGTTCGGCCGTAGCTCTCTGACTCGATGATTGTCCGGATCTCCTCCTGCACTCGGGCAGGGTCGACGACCTTTCCCAGGGCCATGGTGGCGATCGCCTTAGGATCGTCTAGAAGTGCCAGCATCACATGCTCGGTGCCAATGGTGGTCATACCGCGACCCCGGGCGAGCTCCTCGGCCCGCTCTAGAATTCGCCGCATTCGCGGACTCAAGGAGAAGTCTGCCACCATCTGACCCGCCTTTTCCCAGATTACGGCCACCGACGGATGGGCTCCCATTGCCACTCGGGGTTGTCGCCCATCACGTATGTGCACTCCCAAACCCAGCCCTCCCAGACTACCTGGTCGCCGTCTCGCCCGGCCCAGCACGCTTCCAGGGGCTGGCCCGGAGGCTGCATGATCGCGCCTGGAGCGAGAGTCGTTCCGCCCGCGAGAGGGCTGACCGGCGAGGCGTTGGCGAAAGCAGTGGGGCCAAGGAGAGCGAATCCCGCAACACTGACGAGGACGGCGAGCGCAGAGCAGGTCTTTTTCATAGGTACCCTTTCTCTCGATCTCGATGTCACCGGGCGTTGCACTGTAGCGAGATCATTTGTATTCTCACTCGCGCGGCTCAAGCAGCGACACTCTCCGTGGCTCCGAGGCCCCCGAATGGAGGATTTCGCGAGTCCGTGGTGCATGGGACCGTCCTTGATCAGCCTTCATCTGGCGGTATTCGATGCGCCTCGCGAATGCCGACGCCTGTTGCGACGGCGTGCTCCATTGCGGCCCGTTCTCATCTTTTGCGGGAGAAGCCGAGGGACTGGCCCAATAGTGGCTCAGAGTGGGGATTCGAGAAGTTAGCTTCGAGGTCGGCGAGTCTACGGTCTTGGAATCGGAGGTTGGAGCGGGCGGCATGGAGACGTTCGTCGAGGATCCGGTTCTCCTGGGTGAGCTGGTGAATGCGCTGCTTGAGGGTGGCGTTCTCGACCTGGAGGTGTTCCGCAGAGCCCCGGGGGTAATCGTGTTCGAGGTCGCGGATCTCGCCCATGAGGGTGCCGATCCGGGATCGCTGGGTGCGGATCTCCTGGTGCGCGGCGGTGAGGGCCTCCTCGGCGTTGAGGGCGCGTTCTCGCCAGGACCCGTCCTGCGCGAGGACGCGTTCGCGAGCTACCCGCCCCCGGTCGGTGCCTGCGCGGGTGATGGCCTGCTCGACCAGCGCCCGGGCGTCGGGGTTCTCGTAGAGGAACGTTCGGGAGACCGACGCTCGCCGGGCGACCGCGTGGAAGGTGACGTCAACGTGCTCGCGGCGCAGCGCCTTCAGCGCGGTGCGGACGTGGTCGATCTTGGCCGCAGTGCTGCGTCGCCGGGCCGCCAGCGCGGCGGTGGTGCGCGGTTGCGCCGGCGTAGTCACGCCGGTTGCTCAACTCGTCGGTCGAGCTCGCCGTTGCCGTCACCGTCGCCATGGGTTCCGGCGCGGGCGAGGTTGGCGGCGGGGAAGCCGACGCTCCAGAGGCGGTGGAAGTAGTCCTGTGGGCGGCGCAGGTCCAGTGCGAGGGCGTCGTCCAGCAGTCCGAGCCCGGCCAGGGCATTCTCCAGGCCCTCGATCGCGCGGGCGGTGGGCTCGAAGACCTGGTGCAGGTAGTCGGCTGTGGCGTCGTCGGGTGCGCGTTCGGCGATGGAGCGCCACTGCTCGCGTTTGCGGCGCCAGTAGAGCAGGTCCGCGCCTCGCGTTCGACGCGTTGCGCAACCAGGGTCTCATCATCGGCCTGCCCGGTTCCGGCTGGTACGTCCGACCCCGCCGCCCGGTGATGCGACTGGCCCGAAACCGCCTCAGCCGCGCCGAACGCGCCGCCGGCCGGGGGACCTTCACCAGCGATGCCCACACCGGCAGCTGGGCTGCCCGGGTCGAAGTGGACATGCGCGTCGAGCCTGCGGGAGACGAGGTCGCAGCCACACTCGAGATCGAGCAGGGCGCCGAAGTCCTCGTGCGCGATCGTGTCATGTTCGCCGACGACGAGCCCGTGCAGCTGGCCACCAGCTACCTGCCGCGCGACATCACCCGCGGCACCGTCATCGAGAACGAGGACACTGGCCCCGGCGGCGTCTACGCCCGCCTGGAGGAAAGCGGACACCAACTCGTGCACTTCCAGGAAGCCGTGCGCATCGGTCTGGCCGCCGAGCACGAGGCAGCCCTGCTCGACATCGCGCCAGGTGCCCCCGTCTACCGCATCCGCCGCGTAGCCCATACGGCGGCCCGACCAGTCGAGGCAAACTTCATCACGGCGATCGGCGAGCGTTACGAGCTGCTCTACGAGCTACCAGCTGAGTGACCGCGCGCTCACTACACCTGGGCGATGAAGGTCTGCACCTACACCCGTGGGGTCCTGGTCGACCTGAACGCTCCGCCGCCGATGACGGCGGCTCGGCCGACATCGGCCGCTAACATCCGGCGAGTGGATGGCCTGGTAGCGCTCCTGATGACCCTGGCCATCTTCGGCGTTGTCCTGGCCGGCCTGGCATGGATCGCATCTCGTGTTCGCCGCCGCGGCGGTGGCGGGTCGCTCATGGGGCCCTTCGACGAGATCTGGCATCCCGCCGCCAACCGGGCCCGAATCGAGACCGACGTACAAGAGGAGCGTCCGGCGCCGAGCCCGTTGCCCGGCGACCGGTTGCTCTGAGGGAGCGGCACGCCCGGGCGGCCTTTCGCACCTTGACATGCTGATGGCGGTGCGTTCCTCGTGTTGGGCATGATCGCCTACGGGTTCGTCATCACACGAGTCGCCCCGATCGACGTCGATCGACGTTGACGAGGCCGCACATGTGACGAGGAGGCGGGATGGCGCTGGAGAGCGAAGACCGACCGTCGGACTCGCTGTACATCTCGCGGGTGTGGCGCGGCCGCAGCTCCGGCGTCGAGCGGATGACATCAGTGGCGACGTCGAACTGGGAGCTCGTCGTCTGGCAGCAGCACGGCCGCGTCCACGTCGGCGTCCGTGGCCCGGAGACCGCGGCGAGCGTGGCCGACGTACCCGACGAGTCCGAGTCCTTCGGGATCACCTTCTCCCACGGGACGTCGATGCCGCACCTACCGGCGGCACGACTCGTCGACGCGCACCTGGACAGCCCGCACGTCACCGCCAAGGCCTTCGTTTGCCGGGGTGACGAGTGGGCACTCCCCGACTTCGAGAACGCAGAACAGTTCGTCGCCCGGCTCGTGCGGGAGGGCGTGCTCGTGCGCGATCCGCTCGTCGATGACGTGGTTGCGGGCGAGCAACCGAGGATCGGCGCACGCACGGTGCAGCGGCGTGTCGCTGCGGCGACCGGTCTCACGCAGGGTGCGATCCGCCAGATCGAGCGGGCCCGCCAGGCGGCGATCCTCCTCGGGGAAGGTGCCGCACCCCTCGACGTCGTGCACCGGCTCGGCTATTACGACCAGCCGCACCTGTCCAGGTCGCTCACGCGTTTCATCGGCCGCACCGCCACGCAGCTCCAGCGGCGGGAGGCCGCGGAGCCCCTGTCGCTCCTGTACAAGACCGAGGGCTGATCGGGCTCATACCGTTTGCGCCAACGCACTCGATCACACGGACAAGGGAATCGCCACCACCATGGGCAAGATCGTTTCGAACTTCTTCATCGCTCTCGACGGGGTTGTCGAGGCTCCCGACCAGTGGCACTCCCCGTACTTCAACGACGAGATGGGTGCCGTCGTCGGCGCCGGGATGGAAACGAACAAGGCGTTCCTCATGGGACGCAAGCTCTACGACGAGTGGGCCGCGTACTGGCCGGAGAGCACCGACGAGCCGTTCGCCACCTACTTCAACACGATGCCGAAGTACGTGATCTCGAGCTCACTCGAAAAGCCGACCTGGAACAACACCACGGCACTCCCCGGCGACGTCGACGAGGTCCGTCGGCTCAAGGAGACCATCGACGGCGACATCTGCATCACGGGCAGCGCCACCACGGTTCGGTGGCTACTCGCGAACGGGCTGCTCGACGAGCTCCGCCTCCTCGTGCACCCGATCGCGGTCGGCCGCGGTCAGCGCTTGTTCGACGACACGACCACGCACCGACTCCAGCTCGTCGACAGTGCCGTGCTCTCGACCGGCGTACTCAACCTGAGTTACGCGCCCGCCTCCTGACGCATTCGACCGCGGTCCGGTGGTCAACGCGCTAGGTCTCGAGACGGAGCTTCATTCCCTCGTGCGACGCCACGAACCCCAGGCGTTCATAGAAGCGGTGGGCATCGGTGCGGCGCTTGTCGGTGGTGAGCTGGACGAGCGCACAGCCCCGGCGCTTCGCCTCCTCGATCGCCCACTCCATCATCTTCGTTCCGATGTTCCTGCCGCGGGCCTCCTCGTGCACCCTGACGGCCTCGATCTGGGCCCGCCACGCGCCGCGCCGTGCCAGTCCCGGGATGAAGCTGAGCTGCATCGTGCCGATCAGACGCAGATCGTCGACGGCCACGACGAGCAGGTGGGCCGGGTCGGCGGAGATGGCTTCGAAGGCGGCGCGGTACGGCTGAAGCGCCGCGGGCGAGCGCTCGGCGGTCTCGCGGTGGACGCCGAGCTGGTCGGCGGCGAGCAGCGCCACCAGGTCCGGTAGGTCGTCAGCGGCCGCGAGCCGGAGCGTGACGGCCCCGCCGGGAACGTCGAGCAGTGCGAGTCCTTGCATGCTGAAGACTCTGCCCGGAGATCGGCTCAGCGATGAGCCCGGGGGCGCTCGGGCTCGCGCAGGTACGCCCTCCGAGATCGTGCGAACGCGGAGAGACCGGTCGGGGGCACACGGTGCGGGTGGTGACGTGGAACGGCTGGCCCATCGTCTGGAGACGGGCCGGTTGACGGTGTCTGGCCATCCGATCACGCGGCTGTCACCGTCGAGTTGGCCGACGGCCCCACGACTCCCTGACGTCCACCGATCGCGATGAGGATCGCGGTGGCGGTCCGACCCATCTGGGACGATCGCCTCATGGAGCACCTTCCGTACATCGACGAGCACGCCGTCCCCACCGGCGCATCCCGCGACGCGGTGTGGTCGGCGTTGATGCACGTGCTTCACCACAAGATGACCGGCGCCACCCACTTCGCGCGCCTGCTCGGCGCCGACCCGGCACGCGGCACGCCGACGTTCGAGGGCCGACCCGGCGAGACGGTTCCGGGCTTCCGCGTCGTCGACGCCGAGCCGGGCCGTCGCCTCACGCTGCAGGGACGCCACCACTTCTCGCGCTACCGGCTCACGTTTCTCCTCGACGACGACCGCCTGCGCGCCCAGAGCCACGGGGCCTTCCCCGGCCCGCACGGCGCGCTCTACCGCGCCGCCGTGATCTCCTCGGGCGGCCACCGGATCATCACCCGAGGCATGCTGCAGCAGATCAGCAAGCGCGCCCGGCAGGCGCAACGCGAGAGGCCGTGAGGCGCGATCAGGAGGAGACCCCTTCGCCCAGGTAGGCCTCCTGCACCCGGGGGTCGGCGAGGAGTTCGGCACCGGTGCCCGACAGCGTGGTGCGGCCCAGGTCGATCACGTAGGCGTGCTCTGCCAAGGCCAAAGCCGCCAGGGCGTTCTGCTCGACCAGCAAGACCGTGGTGCCCTCGGCCTGCAAGTCCTGCACCGTCTCGAAGATCATCTGCGTCATGATCGGTGAGAGGCCCATCGAGGGCTCGTCGAGCATCAACAGCTTCGGGCGCGACATCAGCGCCCGCCCAATCGCCAGCATCTGCTGCTCCCCACCGGAGAACAATCCCGCCTTGTTCGCCCGCCGCTCGCCCAGCACCGGGAACAGGGAGTACACCCACGCCAGGTCGTGCTGCATCCCGGCCTCATCGAGGCGGGTGTGGGCCCCGAGCAGCAGATTCTCCTCCACCGTCATCCGCGCGAACACCCGTCGGCCCTCAGGGCTGTGCGCCACCCCGCGCGCCAGGATCTCGTGCGCCGGCAACCAATGGATCGGCTCCCCGTTCAGAAGGATCTCCCCCGACTGCGGGCGCAGCAGCCCGGAGATCGTCCGCAGGATGGTGGTCTTGCCTGCTCCGTTGCTGCCGATCAGCGACACGATCTGGCCGCGCTCCAGGGAGAAGGACACTCCCCGCACCGCCTGGATCGCCCCGTAGGCCACGGTGAGGTTGCGGACCTCGAGAAAGCTCACTGGTGGTCTCCGCGGTGCAGTTGGGCCTCGACCTCTTCCGGCGGCGCCCCCAGATAGGCCTCGACCACCCGCGGATCCCCTCGCACCTCGTCCGGGGAGCCCTCCACCAGCACCTCGCCCTGAACGAGCACCAGCACCCGGTCGCACAGGGTGAAGATGAACTTGGTGTCGTGCTCGATCACCACCACTGATACACCCAGATCCCGGATCGCGAAGATCAACTGCCGGGTCGCCTCGGTCTCCTGTGCGTTCATCCCGGCCGTCGGTTCGTCCAGCAACAACACGGACGGATCGGTGGCCAGCGCCCGCGCGATCTCCAGCCGACGCTGATCGCCGTACGGGAGGTTGCGAGCCAGCTCGTCGGCGAACCGCGTGAGCCCGACGAACGAGAGCAGCGCCTCCGTGCGCTCCGCCGCCTCGGCCTCGCTGCGCCGGAACCCCGGACCGTGCAGCAGCGACGACAACGGGTTCTGCCGCATCCGCACGTGCCGCCCGACCAGCACGTTCTCCTGCGCGGTCATGCTCGGGAACAGCCGGATGTTCTGAAACGTCCGCGCCACACCTTGTTCGGTGACCTTGGCCGGGTCCTGCGGCAGCGTCGTGCCCCGCATCGACACCGAGCCCGACGTCGGCGCGTACAAGCCGGTCAAGCAGTTGAACAGCGTGGTCTTGCCGGCTCCGTTCGGCCCGATCAGCCCGATGATCTCACCTTCGGCCAGCCCGAACGACACATCGTTGAGTGCCCGCAACCCGCCGAACTGCATCGTCACCCCGGCCGCACGCAGCATCGTCTGCTCGGCGCCCGCCTGCTGCGGACGCGCCCACTCCGGCGTCGACCTGGTCATGCCGTTCTCGCCTTCACAATTTCCGCGCTATCCGATTATCGCTCGCAGCCAGGCCGATGGACATTCGTTCACGACACGCCGCCCGAAGCCTCCTGACGTCACCGGCTCACCGACGTTCCACCGTCCGGATCATGTGACGGTCGCTGGGCCCGCTAGTGCTCGGCCGCCGAGTCGCCCCGGAGCTGTCGACGGTGGGCACCGGCATCGTCGCGGGTTCGCTCACGGGTGCGAGCTCCGCGCGGCGGTGGCGGTCCGGCACCAGACCCTGAGGCCGGAACCGCATGATCAGGATGAGGGCGATACCGAACAGCAGCAGCCGGTAGTCGGAGAATTCTCGCAACTTCTCCGGCAAGACGAACAGGATCGACGCCCCCAGTACCGCACCCGGGATCGTGCCCATCCCACCCAGGATCACCGCCGCCAGCAACGTCACCGATTCCAGGAACTGGAAGCTGTCGTAGGAGACGTTGGCGGTCTTGTGCGCGAAGAACGCACCCGCGAACCCCGCCAGCGTCGCCCCGATCATGAAAGCCAAGATCTTGATCGGCCCCGTCCGGATGCCCATCGCCCGGGCAGCGTCCTCGTCCTCCCGGATCGCGATCCAGGCCCGGCCCAGCCGCGAGTTCTTCAGGTTCGCGAACACCAGCATGACCGCGGCCACGATGAACACGATCAGCACGTAGTACAGAACGCCGGGCGGCAGTTGCAGCCCACCGACGTGCACCGAGTCGTTGAAGTCGGTGCCGAACAACGACACCGGCGGAATCCCCGGGATCGCGTTCGCGCCACCGGTCAAGCCACCGATGTTGTTCTGGGCGCTGCGGACGAAGATCTCGCCGAACGCCAGCGTCACGATCGCCAGGTAGTCCCCGCGCACCCGCAGCGTCGGCGAGCCCACGATCGCCCCGAAGATGCCGGCGACCACCCCCGCGATCACCATCACCAGCGGGAACGGCAACTGGATCCCGATCCGGGACGCCGCGGCGCCGGAGAAGTTCGCGGCCACGAACGCGCCGATCCCCAAGAACGCCACGTAGCCCATGTCCAGCAGCCCGGCCAACCCGACGACGATGTTCAGCCCGATCGCCGTGGCCGCATACACCCCGATGTTGGCAGCCACCGTCATCCAGTACTCGGTGCCCGCACCGGTCAACGGCAGGAGCAACGCGGCGACCAGCAGCACGATCACGCTGAACACCCGGCGCCGCTCGGACACCGCGCCGATCCACGTGACCACGCCAGAGGCGTGCAACGCCCCCAGCAGCCCACCGACCGCACCCAGGAACGACAGGAACACCGCGCCGGCGTAGACGTTGGCGGCTCCGCCCTGCCCGCCACTGGTCAACACCGCCGACACGAGCAACAGCAGAAGGCCGAAGGTGACCAGCAGGATCAGCCATTCCACGTACCGGTTGAACCGCCATCTCCAGACGGGCACGGGTGAGAGCCCGCCCGCGGTGGCGCCCAGGATGAGCAACACCCCGCCGATCAGCGCCACGACCGCGCCGAACGCGACCCCGTTGCCGGCGGTGATCGCGCCGAGGCCACCACCGTCCACAGTGATGTAGAGGCCGTTCACCACGGCGACCGCGACCACACCCCACCCGACCGCCCGCAGAATCCGCTCCCGACCAGGCACCCTGACCAGTGCGATCACGATCGCGGCCACCCCGAACACGGCCAGATGCAGCCGGAACCCGGTGACCGCGAACGGGGCGGAGAACAACGCCAGTGTCGACTTCTCCGGATACGGACCCTCGTTCAGCACGAACGTGGCCCACGGCAGCAGCGCACCCACCAGCGTGAACACGCCACCGGCGATCCGCAGCACGGTCACGAACCGAGACAGCTGCGCCGGCCAAGATCTCAGCACCGCTCGGACGACCGCACATTTCGAAGGCTTGTCGAGCGTGCTCACCCGCGTGGCCGCCCAGCCGTACATTTCTCCAGAGTGGTCATGCCCGTACGCGCTCCGTCTCGCCGAAGAAGCCCTGTGGCCGGAACACCAGGACCGCGATCAGCACCACGAAGATCCACACGTAGTCGTATGCCGACCCGCCGGGCAGGTACTGCCCCGCCAAGGCCCTGATCAGCCCGATCGACAGACCGCCGACCACCGCACCGCGAACACTCCCGATCCCACCCAGAACGGCCGCCGTGAACGCGAAGATCCCGTTCTGGAAGCCCATGTCGATGTTGACGGTGTTCAGGTAGACGCCGTAGAGCACGCCGCCGATCCCGGCCAGCGCCGCGCCGAGCACGAACGTCAGCACGATGACGCGGTCCGGGTCGATACCCATCAACCGGGCCACGTCACGGTCCTGGGCCGTCGCCCGCATCGCGCGCCCCATCCGCGACCGGTCGATGAACAGCTGCAACGCCACCGCCAAGGCCAACGACACGACGACCAGCAGCATCCCCGAGTACTTGATCGGCACCCCATCGCCGAGGGGGATGATCAACGTTCCCTGCACGAAGGCGCCGGGAAAAGGAAGAGCCGCAGTGGCGCCCGGGTAGAACACCCGCACCGCCTCCTGCAGGGCCACCGACACTCCCAGCGCGGTGATCAACGGTGCCAACCGCTGGGCGTTCCGCAACGGCCGGTACGCCAGGCGCTCCATCGCCACCCCGACCACGACCGATACCGCAGCCCCGGCGATCATCAACAACGGCAATGTCAGATACCAGCGCTGCTGTATGAACGTCGGCAACAGATATGTGAACGTGGCCAACCCGCCGTACGCGCCGACCATGAAGATCTCACCGTGGGCAAAGTTGATCAGCTGAATGATCCCGTAGACCATCGTGTAACCCAGCGCGATCAGCCCGATCAACGAACCGATCATCAACCCATTGATGATCTGGGACAACAACGTGGACAGCAAGCGGGCGGTCCCTCCACATACGCCGGGGGCGGAAGTCCCGCCCCCGGCATGTCGTCATCGCATGTGCCGACCCGGACCCCAGGGGTCAGTGCGAGGCCTGCGGATCGAAGGTGCCGGTCTCGACGGGCACGAAGGCATCGCCCTTGACGGTGTACACCGTGAGAATCTTGTTGGTGGTGTCGCCGAACTGGTCGAACGACACATGGCCACTGATGCCGTCGACGTTCGTCTGCTGGACGGCATTGACCATGTCCTGGCGGCGGGAACTGCTGAAGTCCCCGCTGCCGACCACCTTCTTCAGTGCATCGATGATCACGTTCGCGCTGTCGAAGGACAGCGCCCCGTAAGGACTGTACGACTCGCTGTAGCCTGCGGCCGTGTAGTCGTCGATGAACTTCTTGGAATCGGGCAGCGACTCCACGGGAGCTCCGATGCCGGTGGCCAGGTCGCCTTGCCTGCCGCCGAGGGCGACGTACTGCTTGTCGGCAATGCCGTCTCCGCCCATCACCGTAACGGGCAGACCGGCGTCGGCGAGCTGCTTCGACAGCGGTCCGGCCACGGGATACTCGCCCCCGTAGTACACCGCATCCGGGTTCATGGGACGAATCTTGGCAATGACGCTGGAGAAGTCGGTGTCGTGCTCCCCCACCCGCTCCCGAGTCACGACGTCAGCGCCGAGCTGCTGCGCCTCCTGCACAAAGGAGTTCGCAATACCGACACCGTATGTCTTACCGTCGTCGATGACCGCGATCCGCTTCTTACCGGCCTTCTGGATCAGATACTGGGCACCGTACGGCCCCTGCAGCAGGTCGGTGGTCGCCACCCGGAAGTACATCGGGAACTGACGCTTGGGCGCAGTGGTGGCATCCGGCCCCATCGAAAGAACCGGGTCGGTGTTTCCTGGCGACACCTCCACGATGTTCTGCTGCGCGAGAATCGGAGCGACCGACTGTGCCGTCGAAGAGTTGTAGGTGCCGATCACGCCCGCGATGTTCGGATCGGACGCCAGTTCGGTGGCCGCCTGCGCAGCGACCTGCGGAGTCGCCTGGTCATCCTCTGGCTGGAGTACCAGCCGATACCCCGGCACCGCACACGTCTGGTTCGCCTGCCGTACCGCTAGGTCGGCCGAGTTCCTGATGCCTAACCCGTAGGCCGACAGGCCGCCCGACAAGGGTGCGATCACGCCGATGACCAACGACCCCTTACTGGTGTCGCACGACGACCCACCGGCGCTCTCGCTCGATTGGTTGGTGCTACAAGCCGGAAGCAGCATCACTCCGGCCACGGCGAGGCCTGCCCAAGCGACTGCACGATTTCGACTCACTCCCACTCCCTCTCCTATCGACGCATTACGTGTCACGCATCCGGTCATGGGCCATCCGCGCACACATTGCACCCCGAACCAACTGTGCCAGTGCTGGACCCTGTTTCAAGAACGACCGGCTCCGTCGCCTCTGAGGAGCGTTCGCGCAATCGCCCACTCTGACCCGTTCCGCTGGAGAACGACACAACTCGCACTCGTTGCACGAGCCGACCAGAGCAGCCCAAGACCTGCAAATCTCCGCCGATGCCGCAACAGGGGAGCCTGCGGCACGACAATGTTGGAAAGACTGACCCGCCGGTCAATTGACCGGACAGGACCACATCCATGCCGACAGCCGGGCGTCACACTCGTCAGCATATGAACATTGTACTTTTCGAAACGCCTAATGGACATGTCTTCCCTGCTGATATTACTGGCACTAAGCGAAAGCCTTGGGAAATGTGATGATCGAGCGTACCGCCGGAAATGTCCTGGCACGATAGGCCGCGGCTAATACGATATGCACCACTCGGGGCGCGAGCACCCGTTGGCCGAATCACATCGATCGACCGCGTTCTCGACGCACCCACCCGCTTGGAGACGCTTGCACGGTCGCACACTTCTGCACGGAGATCAGCGTCCAAAAGACTGATCTGAGCAGACTTGTGGCCTTCATGGCGACCGATCCCGTCGCGACAAGGGTGAACCTCGCGTTTCTACACATCACGGGCCGATGTTCGCGGTGCCGAGTACGCGTTTGATCGTCGGCATGGGATCGCCGAGGTCAGCACGCAGGGCAACCGATCAAAGCAGGTGAGAGTGAACCGGGACGCCGATCTCAGGACGTTCCAGCCCCACGGATCGTTCGATCGAGAACGGGGACAACCGCGCCTTCACCGTGGCCCGCGACGTTCGGCCGATGATCGAGGCCTGCCGTTGGTCGAGGCACCCGAGGCCTACGCACGCTTGATGGCCGTCGGCATGGGGGGCCTGACAGGACGATCGCCCCATAGGCTGCGCCCGTGGCGTCGATCTCTGCATACCGGCCGATGGGAGCGGGGCACGTCAACCCGACGCTGGGGATCGTCGCGGAGCTCGTCCGCCGCGGCCATGAGGTCACGTACTGGGCGCCGGCGCAGTTCGCCGACCGGATCGCCGAGACAGGTGCCCGTTTCGTGCCGATCACCTCCACCTGGGAAACCATGGGCCGTGACGCGCTCCCGCAGATGCACGGCAAGGAACTGATTCGCGCGATCGACCTGCTCCTCGGCGAGACCAAGGCGCTCGTACCGATACTCGCCGAGGCCGAGCCGCCCGATCTGGTCGTCCACGACGGCACCCTCGCCTGGTGGGGACGCATCCTCGCGCGCAGGTGGGGAGTGCCGTCCGTCGAGACGTGGCCGAACCTGGTGAGCAACGGGCATTGGTCGATGAACGCCTATGCCCGGATCAACCCCCTGAGCCCGCGGTTCCTACGGACGCTGCTGCGCACCGGCCGTTACCTGCGACAGCAGGGCATCACCGATATCGAGGGCTTCATGCAGGGAAACACAGCCGCCCTGCGGATCGTCACCGTTCCCCGGGCCTTCCAGTACGCAGGCGACACCTTCACCGACGGCTACACGTTCGTCGGCCCCTGTCTCACCGAGCGCGCCTTCCAGCCCGATTGGACGCCGCCACGCGCGGACGTACCGGTCCTGCTCGTCTCACTCGGTACCGCCTACAACGATCGCCCCGACTTCTACCGCATGGTGGCCGCTTCGGCGGCCGGCCGCCGCTGGCACGTGGTGATGGCAGTCGGTGATCTGCTCGACTCCGCTTCGATCGGTCCACTCCCCCCGAACGTCGAGGTGCACGCCCAGGTCCCGCAGCTGGCCGTGCTCCGGCACGCCGGCGTGTTCGCCACCCACGCCGGGATGGGCAGCACGATGGAGGGCCTCTACTTCCGCGTCCCCCTGGTGGCCCTGCCCCAGATGGCCGAGCAGCGGGCCAACGCCGACCGGATCACCGAGCTCGGCCTCGGCCGGGCTCTGGATCCTGACGGCCTCACCGCTCCGACCTTCTGGAACGCGGTGGACGCCGTCGCCGACGACACCGCCATCCGCGAGCGGCTCGCCTGGATGCGAGGAGAGATCGACACCGCGGGCGGAGCCACCGCCGCCGCTGACGCCATCGCCCGGCTGCTCTCTCATCCGTGAAGGCCGATCGTCGCGCGAGGTCGACACGTCGGATCAGCCACGCTGGGCCGGTCCGGAAACTCACCGAACGTGTCCAACCGATGGCGAAATGTGGCCTCTGAGGGCTCCGCACTTGCGCGAGCAGTCGGGCCGGCGTAGGCACGCGGAAGGTGCATCCGACCAGGTGGAGGTGTCGGATGGGGGCAGGCGGGGTGCAGCCGGGCCGGGATCCGCCCGCTCCGGCCGAGGTGCTGCTGCACGAGTGCGCGCGCACGCGGGTGACGCGGCTGTTCCTTCCCGGGCGCACCGTTGTCCGCAAGGAACCGCTGGGAGCGGACGCGGACCGTCAGCTGCGGCACGAAGTGGCGATGCTGCAGCGGTTGCGCGGTGTCGCGGGGGTTGCGCAGTTGGTGGAAACGCCGCGGTACCCGGGGTCGGTCCTGCTGGTCGATGTGGGTGGCACGAGTCTGGCCGGTCGGGCGATGCCACTGGGTGTCGACGAGCTGCTCGGGCTGGCGGTGGGGCTGGCTCGGGCGGTGGCGGGAATGCACGGCCGGGGCGTGCTGCACCGGGATATCACCCCGGCCAACATCGTGATCTCCGACGGGGGCATTCCGCTGCTGGTGGATTTCGCGTTGGCGACCTCGTTCGCCGAGATCCGTCCGGAGTTCACCCATCACAGTGAGATCGTCGGGACGTTGGCGTATCTCGCTCCGGAGCAGACCGGGCGGACCGGCCGGTCGGTGGATCAGCGGGCGGATCTGTATGCGTTGGGTGCCACGTTGTATGAGGTGGCAACGGGTGATCCGCCGTTCGGTTCGGGTGATCCGTTGCGCCTGACCCACGATCATCTGGCCCGGGTGCCGGTGGCGCCGGTCGAGGTGAACCCGGCGGTGCCCGCGGCGCTGTCGGAGATCGTGATGCGTCTTCTGGAGAAGGAGCCCGATCACCGGTATCAGACCGCGGAGGGCGTGATCTACGACCTGGAGCGGGTGCGCGACGCTCAGACCCGTCCGCGACCGGCTCGGGTGCGTATCGGTGAGCACGATGCGCCGCTGCGACTGCTTCCGCCCTCGCGGCTGGTGGCTCGTGATGCCGATGTGGCGGCGCTGCAGGCGGCGTTCGAGGACGCTCTGTCGGGGCGGTGCCGGGGCGTGCTGGTCGGTGGGGCACCGGGGGTGGGCAAGACAGCGTTGGTCGATCAGCTGCGACCGGTGGTGACGGGCCGGGACGGCTGGTTTGTGGCCGGCAAGTTCGACCAGTACCGGCGGGATCTGGAGTTCAACGCGGTTTACCAGGCGTTCCGGGCGTTGGGCCGGATGCTGTTGGCCGAACCGGAGGACGAACTGACCGAGGTCCGCGAACGCGCCCTCACAGCGCTCGGCCCGAACGCGGGCCTGCTGAGCGCGACGATTCCGGAGTTCGCGACGCTGCTGGGAGTGCCGCCCGATCCCGGGAATCCGCTCACCGCGCAGGTGCGGGCGCAGCGAGTGGGCATGCAGGGGCTGCGGGCCGTTGCGTCACGGAAACGGCCGGTCGTGGTGTTCCTCGACGACCTCCAGTGGGGCGGGCGCACCCCACTCGGCTTCATCGATCTCGTGCTGACCGAGGAACCGGTCGACGGCCTGTTGCTGGTCGGCGCCTACCGAGAAGCCGACATGGACGCGGCACATCCGCTCGCTGCGCTGCTGTCCCGGTGGCGCGACCAGAGCGGCGTTCGACAGCTCCGGCTGGACAACCTGCCGGTCCCGAGCCTCTCCACCATGGTCTCGGAGATGCTGCACTCCAGCCCGGCCGCCGCGGCGGGCCTGGTCGAGGTGATCAACGGGCACACCTTCGGCAATCCGCACGAGACGGTGGAGCTGCTCAACGCGCTGCGCCGCGAGGGCGTGCTGATCCCGACGACCGCCGGGTGGCAGTGGGACGACGCGGTCGCGCGTGCTCGTCTGGGCGAGTCGGAGGTGGCCGGGCTGCTCGCGGCGCGGGTCAGGGCCATGCCGGCGACCTCCCGCGCGGTGGTCGAGGCGATGGCGTGTCTGGGCGGGCGGGCGGAGGTGAGCCTGCTGCAGACCGTCAGCGATGTACCGGCGGGTGTGGTGGAGCAGCGGTTGGCGCCCGCTCTCGATGATGGGGTACTGGTGGTGGAGCCGGGGCTGCGTGAGGCGGTGCGGTTTCGTCACGACCGGACCCGTGAGGTCATCCTGCGCGGGCTGGATCCGCGGCGCCGCCGCGCGCTGCAGCTGGACATGGCGCGGCGGTTGTCGGGTGTGGCGGAGTTGTACGCGGTCGCGGCCGAGCAGTACCTGCCGGTGATCGACGCCGTCACCGACGCAGCCGAGCGACAGCAGGTGGTGCGGCTGTTGCGGCGTGCTGCCGAGCAGGCGTCGTTGATCGGGGAATACGGCCTGGTGAACGCGCTCTTGGCCGGCGCCCTGCAGCTCATCGAGCCGAGCAAGACGGCCACGCTCATCGAGGTGCACACCGGCCGCCACGCCACCCTCTACAGCCTGGGACGACTCGACGAGGCCGACGAGGAGTACCGCACGATCGAGCGGCTGGCGCCCACCTGCCTCCAAGGTGCCGACGCGACGGTGGTGCAGGTGCGCAGCCTGACCCACCGGAACCGCTTCGCCGAGGCGATCGGTCTGGGCCTGGAGTCGCTGCGTGCTTTCGGCCTCACCGTCCCCGCCGCCGACCGGCGGGGCGCCGAGCTCGACAACCAGTTCGAGTATCTGTACCGATGGCTGGACCACACCGAAGCCGCCGACGACCTGGCGCGACCGGAGATCACCGACCCCGCGCTGCTCGCCGCGACCCGCCTGATCGACGCGGTCCTGCCGGCTGCCTACTTCGCCGCCGACCACGCGATCCAGGCGTGGATGAGCCTGGAAGCGCTGCGGATCTGGCTCGAGCAGGGCCCAGGGCCCACCCTGGTCAGCCCCGCCTGCGTCGCCTCCTTCCACGCCGTGGCGCAGCGCGGCGACAGCGTCGCCGGCTACAAGGCGTTGCGGCGGATCCTGGCAGTGGGTGAAGCCCGCGGCTATGAGCCCGAGACCTCGCACGCGCGCCGGGTGTTCGGCATCCTCAGCTGCTGGTTCGAGCCCATCGAGAACGGCGTCCACGCCACCCAGCGCGCCCGCGAGGGGCTGATCGCCGGCGGCGACCTGGCCTACGCCGGCTACACCCACCACCCGACCGTCTACTACCTGCTGGACTGCGCGCCGGCGCTCGACAGCTTCACCGCGGCGGTGGAGGCGGGGTTGGCCTTCGTCCGCCGTACCGGCAGCGAGCAGGGCGGACAGTGGCTCGACAGTCATCTGTGGCTGGCCGATGTGCTGCGCGGCGAAAGCTCGGCCGCGAGCGCTACGCCGGTTCCCACCGACAGGTACGCGGACAACCCGCTCGCGCTCTTCCACGCACATCTCAACCGTGCGATCGCCGCCGCCGTCTTCGGCAATGCGGTCGACCTGGCACGGCACACCGAGGCCGCGATGCCGCTGTTACCGGCCGTCCTGGGCAACTACCCGACCGCCGTGGCCCACGTGCTGCGCGGGCTGGCCGTCGCGAACCAGGCCCGCGCAGTCCACGGTGACGAGCGAACCGCCTTGCTCTCCGAACTGGACGAGGTGTCGCGGTGGCTGACCGCCCGAGCCGCGGACGCGCCCGACAATTTTCTGCACCTGCTGCGGCTGATCGAAGCCGAGCGGGCCTGGGCGATCGGCGACTTCCGCGCCGCCGTGCTGGCCTTCGACGCCGCACGGCACGAGGTCGCCCGGCGGCGGCGCCCGTGGCATCGCGCCGTGATCGCCGAACACGCCGCCCGCTTCTACCTGGCCCACGGCGTCGAACAGACCGGCTACGACCTGCTCGCCCAGGCCCGCCAGGAGTACCTCGCCTGGGGGGCGACGGCGAAGGTCAGCCAGCTGGACTGGGCGTACCCGATCCTGCGACGACGCCCCGACGCGACCGCAGAGGAGCGCGGCGACCAACCCGGCGACGTTCTTCATCAACGGGCCACCGTCACGACCGGGACGCTCGACCTGCTCGGCATCCTGTCCACGTCGCAGGCGCTGAGCTCGGAGACCAGCATCCAACGCCTGCATGCCCGCGTGGTCGACGTGCTCGGCGCGATGACCGGCGCAACCGGCGTGCACCTGCTGCTGTGGAGCGACGACCACCACGACTGGCTGCTGCCCACACCCGGCGGCGGCACCGCGCCCGTCAGCGGTGGCGACCACGAAGACGCGGTGCCGCTGTCCGTGCTGCGCTACGTCCAGCGCATCGGTGAACCGCTCGTCGTGGCCGACGCCACCCGGGACGACCGGTTCGCGCGCGACCCGTACCTCAGCGACCTCGAGTGCTGCGCCCTGCTGGCCGTCCCCATCCTGAGCCGCGGCACGCTACGGGCACAGCTGATACTGGAGAACCGCCTCATCCGCGGCGCATTCACCGCTGAGCGGCTCGACGCCGTCACGCTCATCGCAGGCCAGCTCGCCGTCTCGCTCGACAACGCCCAGCTCTACGCCGAGCTCACCACCTCCCGCGCGCGGATCGTCGCAACGGCCGACCAGATCCGCCGACGCATCGAACGGGACATGCACGACGGCGCCCAGCAACAGCTGGTCTCCCTGGTCCTGCAGGCGCGTGCGGTGCACGCGATGGTGCCCACCGAAGACGTCGCACTGGCCGCACAGCTCGACGACCTGGCCACCCAGGCAACCATCGCACTCGACGAAATGCGCGAACTCGCCCGTGGGGTCCATCCGGCGGCCCTCGCCGAAGGCGGCCTGCGCCCCGCCCTCAAAGCTCTCGCCGGCCGCTCCCGCGTCCCTGTCGAGCTGGACGTGCAGGCAGATGGCCGGCTACCCGAACAGATCGAGATCGCCGCCTACTACCTCGTCGCCGAAGCGCTCACCAACACCGCCAAACACGCCGATGCCTCGGCCGCCCACGTCACCATCGACACCACCCGCACCGCTACCGGCAACGCGCTGCGGATCTGCGTGCGCGACGACGGCCGAGGCGGCGCCAACCCCGCCGGCGGAACCGGCCTCGTCGGAATCAGGGACCGGGCCGAGGCACTCGGTGGTCACCTCTCGATACAGAGCACCCCCGGCGCAGGCACCACCCTGCAAGCCGAACTCCCGCTGTCCTCCAGCCACACGGGTTCCGGCTGAGCGAGCCGTCGCCCGGATATCGACCTTCGCGCCAGGGTCGGGTGTGCCCGGTGCAAGGCTGCCCCCATGACCGACTCGGATCCGAAAGAACACCTCCACCGCTACCTACAGGTCGCTCGCGAGGCACTGCTGTGGAAACTCGACGGCCTCTCGGAGTACGACGTCCGGCGGCCCATGACACCGACGGGCACCAACCTGCTGGGCCTGGTCAAACACGTCGCAAGCGTCGAGCTCGGGTATTTCGGCACCACCTTCGAACGCCCTTCCGAGGAACCACTGCCCTGGTACGCCGCCGATGCCGAACCCAACGCGGACATGTGGGCGACCGCCGACGAGACGCGCGAGCAGATCATCGGCCTCTATCACCGAGCGTGGGCGCACTCGGACGCCACCATCGAGATCCTGGCGCTGGACGCCGTCGGCCATGTCCCGCACTGGCCGGACGACCGAAGCGAGGTGACGCTGCACCAGATCCTCGTGCACGTGATCTCCGAGACGCATCGGCACGCCGGGCACGCAGACATCATCCGCGAGCTCATCGACAAAGCCGTCGGACTGCGGAAGGACAACGACAACATGGGAGCCGGCGACCAGCAGTGGTGGGAGAACTATCGCAGCCGGCTGGAGCGCGTTGCGCAGGAATTCGACCGGCACTGAGCAGTCACGCGCAGCGCCGGCGCCCCGCGAGCGGCTGCGGACCTCGGCGCACCGGACCGATCTGCGCCGAAAATGCCGCGCGCACCGATCGAGCGCTGCGATCGGGCCAAGAGGAGTAGGAAGGGGGCTATGGGCCCACCTCGCGTCAACCGTTCGTCGAGCTGAAGTGCCGATTCCACATGGGACAACAGAGACGCTGATGCTTCTCGACGCCTCTCGGCTGCACGTACTGGTCGAGGTCGCACACGCCGGCTCGATCGCCGCCGCTGCCACCCGCATGGGGTTCACGCCGTCCGCCTTGTCCCAGCAACTGACGAAGCTGGAGCGCGAGGTCGGTGCGCCGCTTGTCGACCGGGGGCGCGCCGGCACGACACTCACAGGGTTGGGCCGGGTCCTGCTGGAGCACGGTGAGCGGGTCGTCGGCGAGCTTCGCGATGCGGAGCGGGCCATCCAGTCGGCGATCATCGATCAGCCGCAGCAGATCGCGGTCGGTGCCTTCTCATCGGCGGCCCGCACAGTGCTTCCGCAGGCACTCGCGGTACTCCGGAAGCGGCGGCCGGGGATTCGGTTCTCCCTCGTCGACGTCGAGCCACCGGACGGGTACGGCCTGGTCGTGGCCCGGGAGCTCGATCTGTTGATCACCCACCATTACCCCGGTGCTGTGCTGCCTGCGGCAACGGGCCTGCGCCGGCAGCTCTTGTTCCGGGATCCCCTGCGTCTGGTGCTCCCGCCAGGCCATCGGTTCGCGGGATCGGCGGAGGTTGCCATCGCCGAGCTCCAGGACGAGGACTGGATCTCGGGCGCTCCAGGCGTGCCGCACCGGATGTTCCTCGAGTCCCTGGGCTCGGTGCACGTCGCCTACGAGACGGTGGACTACGAGGTCACGCTCGCGCTCATCGCAGCGGGCCTCGGGATCTCCCTCGTGCCGGCCAGCATGTTGGGCCGGCACGAGGCGGTCATCGTGCGTGACCTGCGCGCGTCCGCGCCAACGCGCGAGATCTACATCGTGCATGCGTGCCGTCCGTCTCCCATGGTCGCCGAGCTGATCACCCAACTCCGCGCTACCCGGACCCAGCCCGTGTGACTGCCAGGGCAGCCGTACGGAGTCGGAATCATTAGCGTTTCTGATATGCCGTGAGAGTTCCGCGCTTCAGCCTGACGACCGGTCAGCGCATGCTGAGCGCATGGCACACCTCCCGACCTCTGCCGATCCCACCGCCACCGCCGATCGGCTCGCGTCCCACAAGGTGCATTCCGGTCTTTTGCCGAACTCATTGTCGGCCACGACGTCGGACAAAACTCCGCCCTGACCAGAAACTACCGTATCCTCGCTGTTCCGGGGCATTCAGCAACCCGGACACACACCGCCCTCGGCTACGGCGAACTTGAACCCAATTCGGCCCAGCCTGCACAAACTGCTTTCTGTATGATCCAGATCGGAGCCGACCCGGAGGCGTGCCGACCTCACTGCACGGCGCTCGCGTAATCACCACGTCATCCCGTGATCCGAAGGGGAACGGAAATGGGCAAGACGCAGCTCACTACCGCTCGAGTGGGAACCGTTGGCGGTCGCGGTTCACACGCGCCTTTACCCGGCGACAAGAGAAGAACCTACAAGGCGCTCTTCGACTCGTTCACGCAGGATGCCCAAGGGAGAATCTCGCCGTTCGAGGTGCTCACCCGACTGAAGAGCGCGGGAATCCGTCCGGACGACCGGCGAATACAGGAGGCGTGGAGCGCACTCGACAATCCGGGCCAAGAGACCGGCCGCCTCGACCTCGACAGGTTCATCGCCATCTGCCAGCGCAACAGCGGCATCATCTCGCGGGCCATCAGAGGCGAACTGGTGATACCCGACTTCCCACGTTTCACGCAGGACATCGAGTCGATGTATCAAGAACTGCTGGAGGAGCGGGGCGGTGCGGTAGCGGACTACATACCGCAGTTGGGGAGGGTCGACCCGGAGCGGCTCGCCATCGCGATCTGCACCACGGACGGTCAGCGACACTCGATAGGTGACCACAGCGTGAACTTCTGCCTGCAGTCGGTGTGCAAGCCGATCAACTACCTGCTGGCCCTCGAGGAGCACGGCGCGGACACCGTTCACCGGCATGTCGGCTGCGAGCCGAGCGGCGTCCGATTCAACGAGTTGTCACTCAGCGATAAGGGCATCCCGCACAACCCGATGATCAACTCCGGGGCGATCATGTGCAGCTCGCTGATCCGGCCGTCGGACATGATGGCGGACCGGTTCGACTATGTCGCCGACATGTGGCGACAACTCGCGAGCGGCGGGCGCGTCGGGTTCAACAACCCGGTGTACCTGTCCGAGCGCGACAGCGCCGACCGGAACTTCGCGCTGGGCTACTTCATGCGGGAGAAGAACGCCTTTCCGAAGGGCACCGAGCTCGTCAACACACTGGAGTTCTACTTCCAGTGCTGCTCCATCGAGATCGATACGGAGTCGCTGGCGGCTGCCGCCGCAGCGTTGGCCGCAGGCGGCGTCTCGCCCCTGACCGACAACCGGCTCTTCCGCACGGAGAACGTGCAGAAATGCCTCTCACTCATGTCCTCATGCGGCATGTACGACTACTCGGGAGAGTTCGCGTTCCGCATCGGCCTGCCCGCCAAGAGCGGGGTCTCCGGGGCTCTGATGATCGTCGTCCCGCAGGTCATGGGAATCGCGGTGTGGTCACCCCGGCTCGATGCACTCGGAAACTCGGTGCGCGGGATCAAGTTCTCGCGGATGCTCACCGAGAGGTACAACTTCCACGCCTACGACGGGCTTGTCGGCAACGACGAAACAGGTAAACGCGACCCCAGGCGCCGCAAGAACCAGACGACAGCCGACGGTGTGGTGCGCCTGTGCTGGGCAGCCAGCCAAGGCGATCTGGACGACGTCCGCGCCGCGATGGCGTCGGGCATCGACCCGAGCGCCTCCGACTACGACGGCCGCACCGCCCTGCACCTCGCGGCATCGGAAGGGCAGCTCGAGGTCGTGCGCTACCTGCTCCATCAAGGGGCCAACCCCGACGCCCGTGACCGCTGGGGCGGAACCCCGGCAACTGACGCCGAACGCGAAGGCCACCCCGCAGTCGCGCAGTTGCTCACCCAGGACTTCCCGGACCAGAAGCCTGCCGCAGTTTCCTGATCCCCCACCCGCACATGACATCCGTCCACAGGAGGACTGAGAAATGCTCAACGCGGGCGATACCGCCTGGGTGCTCGTCGGCGCGGCGTTGGTGATGCTGATGACGCCAGGGCTGGCCTTCTTCTACGGCGGCATGGTCAGGAGCAACAGCGTCCTGAACATGCTGATGATGAACTTCATCTGCCTGGCAGTGGTCGGCGTGATCTGGATGGCCTTCGGCTACAGCTGGTCGTTCGGCAACGACGCGTTCGCCGGCCTGTTCGGCGGCAACGAGTTCGTCGGTCTGGGCTCCACGATCGGTCACTTCGTCGGCGTCGCCGGGCCGCCCGGTGTGCCATGGCCGGGGCCGGACGCGCTGCCGGCGACGGCGTTCGTGATGTTCCAGCTGATGTTCGCCGTCCTCACACCGGCGCTGATCTCAGGTGCCGTCGCAGACCGGGTGAAATTCTGGTCCTGGACGTTGTTCGTGATCGTGTGGGTGGCCGTCGTCTACATCCCGGTGGCGCACTGGGTGTTCTCCTTCGACGGTTTCACCGGCCCGGCATCGCACGGCGGTTGGATCGCGAACGTGCTCAAGGCCGAGGACTTCGCCGGTGGCACCGCGGTACACATCAACGCAGGCGCCGCCGCGCTCGCGCTGGCCATCGTGCTGGGCCGCCGTACCGGCTGGCCGCGGGAATCGATGCGTCCGCACAACCTGCCCTTCGTGCTGCTGGGCGCCAGCCTGCTGTGGTTCGGCTGGTACGGCTTCAACGCCGGCTCCGCGCTCAGCGCAAACGACCTGGCCGGCGTCGCGTTCACCAACACCACCGTCGCGGCCTGCACCGCGGTGCTGGGGTGGCTGCTCGTCGAGCAGATCCGTGACGGCAAACCGACCCCCATGGGCGCGGCATCGGGCGCCGTTTCCGGACTGGTGGCGATCACACCGGCCTGTGCCTTCGTGACCCCGTTGGGTGGGCTCGTGATCGGCGTGGTCGCCGGTGTGTTGTGTGCGCTGGCGGTGGGGTTGAAGTACAGGTTCGGGTTCGACGACTCCCTCGACGTGGTCGGTGTGCACCTGGTCGGCGGAATAGTCGGCACGCTGCTGATCGGTTTCCTCGGCACCAGGAGCGTCAATCCCGCAGCCCTGGGCGAGAACGGCTTGTTCTACGGCGGCGGCGTCACCCAACTCGCCCGCCAGGCCGCCGCCGCCGGCGCGGTGATGGTCTACTCGTTCGCCATGGCCTTCGCCATCGGCATCCTCATCAAGAAGACGATCGGCTTCCGGATCGAGGAACACGCCGAGATCGCCGGCATCGATGAACAAGAACACGCACAACGCGGCTACGACTACTCCAGCCTGACGTCCCTGCTCACCCACAGCCCCGACGGTCACGAAGCCGTTCCCGGCGCCGAGACCGGCTCGTCGCGAAGGCCCGTCGCCAGTCACGAGAGCTGAGCCGAAGCGGTTCCCGGCTCACCGGCACACCGATCGCAGTCGCCCGAGCAGCCCGTCCCGATGGCAGAAGCAGGGACGGGCTGCTGTGGGCGCTGGTCGGCCTTGCGGCCGCGGCGATCCGCCCAGCCGCCGGTGGCGGCTGGAGCCCGTGTCATCTGCCCGTCGCTTCGCCATGTTCACGCTCGAGTGTCGGGCCAGCCGTACCGTTGCGGCCAGTGGCACCTTTGCCAGAGCTGCCGGCACAGGGATGAGGGATCAATCGTCCGCGCCACTGCGTGCACTGTGCGCAACCCGGACGGCTTCACGGCGCCGCGCACAGTCGAGGGCCTGTCGGCGAAGCTCACCCGAGAGCGTCTCCAGACCTTGGATCTGGGCCCTCAGAGCCTCGATTCGGCTGGACGCGGCGGCCTGGTACATCGCCACGCGTCCCAGCAGGTCCTCGGTGGCCGCTTCGTCGGTGCCGCGGTCCGCGGCAAGAGCGTCAGTGGTGGCGAGCAGCTCGCGCATCTGCTCGAGCGAGAAATCGAGCGGCTTCAACGTCTTGACCAACGCAAGGCGCTCGATATCAGCCTCGGTATAGAGCCGGAACCCACCGGTGGATCGCGCAGAGGGCATGACGAGGCCGACCTCGTCCCAATGCCGGATCGTGCGCAGCGACAGGCCGACTCGTTCCGCCGCCTCACCGATCTGCATCATCGCCTCTACCTCGCATGCTCAGCGCCAGTGCTCCCGACCTCGCTTCGGTCGATTCTCCAGGCGATTCCAGGGAATGTGACACGCAGGACAGAGCAGGGTGCAACTGCCACTGCCGCCCTTGTCAACCGCAGACCCATGCTACGCAGACACCTGATCCGCCAGCCGCAGCGCCGCGTCGTTCGCGTTGATCGACGTTGCCGCGATCACATGGCCGCATATCTCCTCTCTCGTGAGAGTAAGGTTCGCGACTCGAGCCCCAGCGCGTGTGGCTCCTCCCTTTCTCTGTGGAAAGAAGCGATGACCCGTCCTGCCGGCTTCACCCTGCGCTTTGCTCGCCCCAGCTGGTTCTCCCCCCGGGTACTACGCACCGAGGTCCTCGCCGGCCTCGTCGTCGCGCTCGCCCTGATACCTGAGGCGATCGCGTTCTCACTGGTCGCCGGCGTCGACCCACGGGTCGGGCTCTTCGCCGCATTCACAATGGCGGTGACCATTGCGTTCGTCGGCGGGCGGCCGGCGATGATCTCGGCGGCGACCGGCGCGGTCGCACTCGTCGTTGCACCGGTGGCCCGTGAGTACGGCGTCGAATACCTGTTCGCCACCGTCGTGCTCGGCGGGCTGCTGCAGATCGTGCTGGCCATGGCGGGCATCGCGAGGCTGATGCGGTTCCTGCCGCGCAGCGTCATGGTCGGATTCGTCAACGCACTGGCGATTCTCATCTTCATCTCACAGCTGCCCTACCTCATCGGCGTGCCGTGGCCGGTGTACGCCCTGCTGGCAGCCGCACTCGTCATCATGGTCGGACTTCCGCGGCTCACCAGGGCCGTGCCGGCCCCGCTGGTGTCCATCGCCGTGCTGACCTTGTTCACCGTCGCCGTAGGGATGGCGGTGCCGACCGTGGGCGATCAAGGCGCGCTGCCCGACAGCCTTCCGATGCCGGGGTTGCCCGCGGCGCCCTTCACGTGGGAGACGCTGGGCACCATCGCGCCCTACGCGCTCGCCCTGGCAGTGGTGGGACTCATCGAGTCACTCATGACTGCGAAGCTCGTCGACGACATCACCGACACGCACTCCGACAAGACCCGCGAATCCTGGGGCCAAGGGGTCGCCAACATCGTCACGGGCCTCTTCGGCGGTATGGGCGGCTGCGCGATGATCGGTCAGACCATGATCAACGTCAAGGTCTCCGGCGGCCGGACACGGTTGTCCACATTCCTCGCCGGGGCGTTTCTTCTCATCCTCGTCATCCCGCTCGACGGCGTCGTCGCAAAGATTCCGATGGCCGCGCTCGTCGCCGTGATGGTCATGGTGTCGGTCGGGACCTTCGACTGGCACAGCATCCACCCGAGGACCCTTCGCCGGATGCCCAAGAGCGAGACCGCCGTCATGCTCTCGGCTGTCGCCGTCACCGTGGCCACCAGCAACCTCGCCTACGGCGTGGGCGTCGGCGTGATAGTCGCGATGATCCTCTTCGCACGGCAGGTAGCCCGGGTCGTCCAGGTCACCAGCGTGCTCGACCCCGAGGGCACGACGAAGATCTACAGAGTCGACGGTCAGCTCTTCTTCGCCTCCAGCAACGACCTCGTCTTCCAGTTCGACTACGCCAACGACCCCGACAACATCGTGATCGACCTGTCCGCGGCCACCATCTGGGACGCCTCCACGGTCGCCGCACTCGACGCCATCACCACCAAGTACTCGTCTCGGGGAAAAACGGCGACGATCACCGGTATGAACGAGCCGAGCAGGCTCCGGCACGCTGCCCTTGCGGGCAGCCTCACGCCCGCTCACTGATCCGTGAACCTCCCCTCACGTGAGGGGAGAGTTCCAGCGTCCGGGACGACGCGGACGACCGTGGACGCCCGGGCTCAGCGTTGCCGCAGTGTTCGGTGGATGACCCGGCCGACCACCAGGTAGACGATCGCCGCCAGTCCGTAGTTGACGATCAGGCCTATCGTGGCATCGCCCGGAGTGAAGACGTCCCCGAAGCCGAACACGAATATCCTTGCCGCACCGTAGACGAAACCGACGATGCCGCTGTTCGGATTGGCCCCGAACAACGTGAACACGATGTGCAGGACGAAAACGAGCGCGATGAGAGCCGTGGCCACACGAATGGTGTTGGCGATGAGAGTGGTTCGGTCGGAGCGGCGATCGCGCTCACGCTGGTACTCCAGCGGCGATTCCTCGGGCTGCCGATACGCGTGGCCGCGGTAGTCACGCGACTCCGGCTCGTACGGCTCAGCCGGAACCTCATACCGCGCCGGCGGCCGCTCGCGCTGGTACGGCTCGGGCTCCGGCTCGTACGGCGTGGGAGCAGGCTGCTCGTAGTACCTCGTGGGCGGGCTCGCTTGACGAACCGGTGCCGTCGGCGGTTCGGCGAGACCGGGCGGTTGCATGTGTCCGCCGGGGCCTTGAGGCCGTGATGGATACCCACCGGGCCCCCGGGGGGGCTGTTGATACGCGCTGGGGTCGGGCGGCGGTTGCGGGTGACGCCCACGAGCCTCGCCGGGATGCGGTTGATCCGGTCGGCGAACTGCCGCCGGACCACGGCGAGGCGGCGGCCCCGGCGGACCTTGATACCGGTCGTAACTCATGCCTCGGCATTCTGACGACACGGTCGGGTGTACGTATACCCCCCGAGGGCACCAACGCGCTGCGGGTCGGGTAGGGATCCGGTCCTCGCCCTGGAGGGGGCTCACGCTGCCGTGCTACTACGCGACATCGGGCCGCTGGACGACCGTCCACCCAGCGGCCCGATCAGCGCCGGTCAGGGCTATTTCAATTTGCCGGCGTGAAACCGGAGACCCGGCATCAGCCCGACGAGAATTCCGGCGATAACGCCGGTCAGGACCACCAACATCTCGACCCACGGGCGTCCCATCGCCTCCGGGACGGTTACCGCCAGGACGGTCGCCGTGAGCGCTCCGAGCGCCATGCCACCCAGAGCCCCGACAGTCACGAAACGGGCGTCTCGGCGTGCCCGCTCGCTATCTTCTTCCTTGATCCTGGACCGATACCAAGGGAGTGTGGGACCGCCCTGAGGGGATGGGATCTCCGACAAGGGCGAGGCGGCCCCTCTGTCGGTGCGCCCCCCGTCAGGCTTGGACCAGAGATCATCTGTCATGGATGCAGAACCTCCAGGAGGGCAACAGCCGATCATGGCCCGACCACTACGTTGGGCCGGGCCACACGGAGGTTGCCGACGCGCGTCACCACGATCTCCTCGTTTCGTCCTCACAAGAAAATCGCCTGGTCAGAACAGCTGGATGAGCAAGGACCCGGCCACGAGCAGGAGCAACCCGACCCCGCGGGCCGCGGTGAAGGGCCGCTGCGGCATTCGGAACAGCCCGCGCGTATCGATGAGGGCGGACATGAGTTGCTGGCCCGTCACAGTGAGGGCCACCGTGACAGCTGCGCCGATCTGAGGCAGCAGCATGAAGGCGCCGGTCACGTACCCCACGGCGCAGAGGCCGCCCAGCCATCCCCACCAGGGCATACCGCCGAGCCGGTCGAGCTGTGGTGTGGGCGTGCGGCCGGTCGTCCGCAGCACCGCGAACACGATCGTGATCGTCAGTGCGGCGACAAGGAAGCTGACCAGGGCCACCACGATCGGCTCGACGACGACGGTCCGCAGGCGTGCGTTGACCGCACCTTGGATCGGCAGCACAGCCCCGGCGATCAGCCCGAGCAGAAGCCGGCCCGGCGTGACGCCCGCAGGCGCGAATGGTGGTGACGCGGGCGCGCCGGCAGGACGTCCGAGGCCGACGGCAGCCGGCACCTTCACGCGCTGGCCACGGACGATCGCGGTGATGCCGGCCAGCACAGCGACGGATCCCACCAGGGTCCCGGCGCCCAGAGTCTGCCGTGCGATTCCGAAGAGGCCGAAGCCGTCCAGCGCGATCGAGGCGAGCATCTGACCGGTGACGAAGAGCCCGCCGGCGGCCAGGGCGCCGATCCGGGGGAACAGCAGGATGCCGCTGGTGATGTACAGCGGCGACGCGAGGCCACCGAGCAGGTACCACGAGGGCACGTCGCCGAGGCGCGTCAGGGCGACGAACGTCCCGGTCGCGACGGCGAGAATCCCGAGCAGCCCGGCAGCCACCCACAGCTGGAGCGCGGCGGCGCCGTAAGGCGTGCCGACCGCCTTCGTGAGCTGGAGGTTCGCTGGGGCCTGGACCGCGAGCAGACCCCCGATCATGAGGGCGCAGGTCAGGAGAACCGCGATCATCACCCCTCCACCCTTTCCGTCAAGTGGACGTCGTGTCCGGTTCACGGTAAACGTAACCGGACGCCGTGTCCAGATGTAGGGCGCTCTGGGGTACGGTTCGGCGGTGCGGGATACGGGTGTCGACCACTCCGAGGAGACGTCGAAAGCGTCACCTCCCCCACCGCAACGCCGGGAACGAGCGGACGCCGCGCGCAACCGGGCGCTGGTACTGGCCGCGGCCGCCGATCTCTTCGGGACCCGGGACCCGCGCACCGTGACGATGGAGGACGTGGCGCGCGCGGCCGGCGTCGGCCGGGCAACCCTCTATCGCCGCTTCCCCGACGTGCAGTCCATCGCGATCGCCTTGCTGGACGACCACGAGCGCGACCTCCAGGCCCGCCTCCTGGCCGGACCTCCGCCGCTCGGCCCGGGCGCACCACCCGCCGATCGGCTGGAGGCGTTCTACCGGTCGATGGTCGACCTGCTCGAACAATTCCTTCCGCTCGTGCTGGGCGCCGAGACTGGGAGCGCTCGGTTCGAGATCGGCGCCTACGGCTTCTGGCACGCCCACGTCCAGGCCCTGCTCGCCCAGGGTGGCGCCCCCGAGCCGGCACGGCTCGCCGACGTGGCCCTCGCCCCCCTCAGCGCCGAGCTGTACCAGCGGCAACGCGAGATTCTCGGGCTGACCCCGGAGCAGATCGGCGATCAGCTGGCCTGGCTGGCCCACCGCATCCTCACCTGAGACGGTCAGCCGGCAGGTGTGCGCGCCGCTCGCTAGCTCGGATGTCCGGGTTCGGTGGCTCCGTGACCGGCGTGGGCGGCCGCGACGATGTGCTCCAGCGCAGCGGCGTGCTGCTGAAACGCGTGCCGCCCTTGCGGAGTGAGCTGCACGGAGGTGCGCCGTGCGCGGCTCTGCTGGTCTTTGCGGACCGTGACATATCCGGCCTCGGCCAATGCTGAGACGTGCTTCGACAGTGCCGAATCGCTGGTCCCGATCGTGTCCCTCAGGAAACCGAAGTCCACCCAGGCGGCCGGTGCCAGCAGGGCGACGATCGACAACCGTGCCGGGACGTGCAGGAACTCGTCGAAACGGGGGTCCATCAGGCGCGTCCGCCGTCGCGCAACACGACGGCCGCGAAGGCCCGGCGGATCAAGGGCGTCACGGCGACATAGGTGACGGCTGTGGCAGCAGCGGCGACAGCGGCCTGCGACAGCAGTCCCTGCGGCTGAAGACCGAACAACACCCAGCCGGCGATCCGAAAAATGCTGAACAGCAGCATGAGCCCGGCCGACAATCCCACCCAGAACAGCCACTCCACGCCGGTGGGCTTTCGCTTCACGAGGGCCCGCCGTTCGTGCACGATCCCCACTCCGACGAAGAGTCCGAACCCCAGCAGGAACGCGACCGTGCGCCACGGGTTCTCGAGATCGATGGACGCCAGCCCGACCAGGAGTCCCAAGGCCGCGAGCAGGACGTTGGAGCGGGCGAAGCTCTGGCGGACGACCTGCTCCCGAGTCCTGTCCTGGAGGCGCCGGATGTCATCGAGCGAAGACTGGGCGTCGTGAGGGTGCATCGGCCCCATCCTTGATCTTTGGACTGCTTTCCTCTAGGGAAAGTAGCACACTGCTTTCCCCAGAGGAAAGCAGTCGTGCGAGGCGAGGGCCGCGGAGGACCCAGACGCGCCCGCCGAACCGGGACCCCCTCCGCGCCGCCGCGACAACAAGCCAGCCGGCGAGCCCTCAGCGGCGTCACGGCAAGATGGTGGAACTACTGAACTCACGCAGTCATGCTCGTTAGCATCTCTTCATGCTGAACGTGCCGCGATTGCGAGTCCTGTATGAGGTCGCAAAGGCCGGCTCGCTCACAGCCGCAGCGAAGGAGCTGAACTACACGCCTTCTGCGGTGTCACAACAGATCGCCCTGCTGCAGCGCGAGACCGACTCTCGGTTGATCGAACGGCATCGGCGTGGGGTGCGGTTGACCGAGGCCGGACGTCAACTTCTGCGGCACGCCACGATCGTGCTCGCCGAGCTCCGTTCTGCCGAGGCGGCGCTCGCCGCGGTAGCTCGCGGGGAAGGCGGCCGGATGCGACTGGGCTCGTTTCCAACCGCCAACGCAACCTTGATGCCCCGAGCAGTTGCCGCGTTTCGCGGAGACCACCCCGCGGTCGAACTCGAGCTCGTCGAGCTCGACCGCGACGAAGGCCTGGCGCAGGTCGCTGACCACCACCTCGACATCGCACTGGTCTACGAGTTCCCGATGATCCCGATGGGGGACACGCCGGAGGTGGAGGCCATTCCGCTGGTGGTCGACCCGCTGCACATCATGTTGCCGAGTGATCACCCCATGGCGAGCCGGAGCAGCATCAGGCTTGCGGAGCTGAGCACGCAGCACTGGATCCAGGGCGTGCGGCACGGTTCGACGATCGAGGTGCTGCCTCAGGCGTGCCATGCGGCCGGCTTCGAGCCCGACATCGTCTTTCGGACCGATGATCAGATGGCGGTGCGCGGGCTCGTCGCCGCAGGCATAGGGATTGCACTCGTGCCTTGGCTGGCACTCGCGACCGTGCCGCCCGGCGTCATCGTCCGACGCCTCGACGAGCCGAGTCTGACCCGGACGGTCATGGCCGCGGTGCCGCCTGAGTCCCGGCGCCTGCCGGCGGCGTCCGCGATGGTCCAGTCGCTCCGCGAGATCTGTGTTCAGTTGGGCACGCCTCCGACCCGCGCCCGACCGCCCAGCATGGGGCTGGACCTCGATGAGTGAGTTCGTCACTTAAGCGTTCCTTAACGCTTCCATCATAAGACTTCAATTGCACTTACTGACTCTGAGTGAAAAACTCGGCCCGGTCGAGCGCGGCAAGTCGATGCGGAGGCGACCTGGTGAAGCAAAATCTGTTGGCCACAACCATCCCCAGCAGCTTTGGCCAACCGTACGAATTGGTACTCGTCGAGAATCAGATCGTCCCGGGCGACACGGCTCGAGTCGGTGTACATGCGAACGCATTGGCGTATGGCACCGGTACGTTCGAGGGTATCCGCGCATGGTGGAACGAGGAGCACGAGCAGCTGTACATGTTCGAAGCGATGGCGCATTACGCCCGACTGGAACGATCAGCACGGATTCTCGGCTTGCGGCTGCCGACTCCACCGGAGACCCTCGTGGAAATGACAGCGGAGCTGCTGCGTCGCAACGACGTTCGGTGCGACGCTTACATCCGCCCACTGCTGATCCAGTACGGCGACGTATTGCCGGTTCGAATGCACGACGTGCAGACCAGGCTATCGGTCGCGGTCACACCCGCACCGGGCGACTACATCAGCCCTCACGGCGTACGTTGCATGATCAGCACATGGCGTCGGGCGCCGGATTCTTGCACACCGAATCGGGCGAAGGTCACCGGTACGTACACGGGTCCGTCGCTGGCCAAGACTGAGGCGGTGAGCCACGGTTTCGACGAGGCGATCATGCTGACCGTGGACGGGTACGTCGCGGAGGCGACGACATCGAACATCGCGATGCGAATCGGCTCCGAATGGGTAACACCTGCGGGCACCGAAGACATTCTCGAAGGGATCACCCGGGCACAAGTGATGGTGCTTCTGCAGGAGGCCACCGGCTCAGCCGTGGTCGAGCGTCGTATACATCGATCCGAGCTCTACTGCTGCGACGAGATCCTGCTTTGCGGAACTGCCGCGGTGGTCGTCCCAGTGGTCGAGGTCGACGGGCGGAAGGTCGGGGACGGGAAACCGGGCGAGGCCACTCTCGCGCTCAACTCGGGCCTCCGGGCGATTGCGCGCCGCCACGACAGCCGCCATCCCGAGTGGACAACACCAGTTTATGGGGAGGAACCGAAGGAATGAGCACTTTTGGTGAGCTCGAGAGCCTGCCTACCAAGGAGATCTGGAACGGCGTGATCGCGCGGGTGGTCCAGAGCGAGCTGATCACGATGGCTATCGTCGAACTCGAGCCCAACAGCGTTGTTCCGGAACATCACCATGTCAACGAACAGCTCGGATTCGTCATCGAAGGGTCGGTAGTGTTCACGGTCGGCGGAGAGCGCCGGGAATGTACTCCGGGCTCGACATGGCGCATCCTCGCCGACGTTCCACACGATGTGCAGGTCGGCCCGGAGGGAGCGGTCGTCGCCGAGGTGTACTCACCTGTCCGCGCGGACTGGGCCGCGCTTCCGGAGCAGGCCCCGCAACCACCCCGATGGCCGGACCTGCAGTGACGGCTCAGGCGGCGACAGAGGGCCAACACGCTGATCCGTGCCGGGCAGGTACGTGCGGCCGGTCGCAGGCCTCGGGCGCGTTCGGCAGCGCCGACAGCCGGGTTGGAAACGGCTCAGTGGCGGTTGAGCGTCGTCAAGGTCGCGGGCGCTGCCACCACCATGACGAGGGGGGCCGGACCGCGCTTGCGGCCCGGCCCCACCCCCCACGGGCCGGGGGTCAAGCGGCGACGCGCTCTCGGTGATCGGCCCCCCAACCCGGCTCGCGTCTGCCTGAACCCTCATCGGCTGCGCAGTCAGTCGACCAGTCCGGACCCCTCAACGTGTGCAGCGATTCCTGCTCGGCACCACGCATTTCCTGCAGCACGGACATGGGAATGGCAGGGAGGCTCGTCCGTGTCACGCAGCAGGTACCCAGAGCAGCGGATGGCCGGAGCCAGCGGCCGGCCGGACTTGCTGGAGCGCATGAACAGAACCGAACCAACCACGCTCAGCGGTCATTTGCCGGACCAAACATGCGATTTGCGGCGGCCCCATCTGCACGATCGGTTGACTGCACCCAAGCTGAGACCATGACGCTGGCCCTGGAACCCACACTGAACGAGGATGCGAAGTTCCGTAAAACGCTTGGCTTCTGGTCGTTGGTGGCCACCGGGCTAGGCAGTGTGATCGGTTCCGGGTGGTTGTTCTCGGCGATGTACGCCGCACAGTCCGCCGGGCCGGCCTCGTTGATCGCCTGGGTGATCGGCGGGGTGTTGATGTTGACGGTGGCGCTGGTGTTCGCCGAGTTGGCCATCGCCCATCCGGAGTCCGGTGGGCTGGTTCGCTACCCGCTGTACTCCAATGGCCGGTTCGCCGCCGGCATCGTCGGCTGGAGCATGTGGGTGTGTTATCTGGGCAACCCGCCCACTGAGGCCGCCGGAGCGCTGCAGTACGCCAGTTCCTATCTGCCCGGTATCTATCAGGGCGATCAGCTGACCGGTCTGGGAATTCTGCTGGCCATCGTGCTGATGGCCGTCTTCGTCGGCATCAACTACTTCGGCGTGCAGCTTTTCGCAAAAACTAACAACGTGGTCACCGCGATCAAGGTGCTGGTCCCCACGGTCACCGTGGTGCTGTTGATCGTCTCCGGATTCGACGGCAGCAACATCAGCCAGCACGGTGGGTTCGCCCCCTACGGCTACGGGGCGGCGCTGGGCACCATCGCCTCCGCCGGCATGGTGTTCGCCTACACCGGGTTCCGCAACATCGTCGAGCTCTCCGGCGAGGTTCGCCATCCACGCAAGCACATTCCGAAAGCGCTGGTCACGACACTGCTGGTCACCATCGTGCTCTACCTCGCACTCCAGGTGGCGTTCCTCGGCGCGGTGCCCAGCAGCATGCTCGTCGGCGGGTGGCACGGGGTGAACTTCGACTCACCGTTCGCGCAGCTGGCCATGCTGCTCGGGCTGAGCTGGCTCTACTGGACCCTCATCGCCGACTCGATGATCTCGCCGTCGGGAGCGGCCATCGCCTGGACCGCGTCGAACGCGCGAAACGCCTACGGGCTGGCCAAGAACCGGTTCTTCCCCGGCTGGCTGCGCACCGTGAACGATCGATGGGGTGTGCCGACCCGAGGACTGATCACGAACTTCGTGGTCGGCATCCTGTTCCTGTTGCCGCTGCCGAGCTGGCACGAGATCGTGTCGGTGACCAGCACGCTGGTGGCCTTCACCTTCTCCGTCGGCTCGATCAGCCTGCTCGCGTTCCGGAGGACCGGTGTGACCGGGCCGGCGAACCGGCTTCCCGGCATGGCGGTGATCGCGCCGCTGGCCTTCGTCATCAGTGCGCTGGTGATCTACTGGGTCGGCTGGCCCGACCTGACCAGGACCATCCCGATCGTGGCGGTTGGGCTGGTGTGGTTCGCGGTGACCTGGGTGCGACAGAACCAGGGTGTCGGCGAGCTGTCCGGCGGCGTGTGGTTGATCGCCCACTTGGCCTTCCTGTACCTGATGTCCGCGCTGGGCAGCTTCGAGGGGGCGGGCCTCATCCCGGCGCCATGGGACTCGGTGATCGTCGCGGTGGTGTCGCTGGGCATCTACTTCTGGGGTGTCGCGAGCGGCACGGCCTACCTGCGGGCCCACCCCGGAGTCCTGCACCACGCCGACCAGCCGGTCGAGGCGGCGGGCTGAACCTGGTGCGGCGGTGGCCGGTTGGTCAGGGCCGCAGTTCGTAGACGAGGTTGAACGGCAGTGCCAAGGGAATGGCCATCGCCCCGCCCGCGTCGGCGATGATGCGCCCGGTCGGTGCTGGTCATTCAACCCCCTGGTGAACAAGCCAATGCGTGAAACCCCGTGCCCGCGGCGGCCGGATATGCGTCATCGCGTTCGACGGATCAGAGGCCGGCGTAGAGCGCTTTCTCGAACTCGACGTTGATGGCCAGCATCTCCGGGTCGGCGAACGGCAGGAACTGGCTGTAGATCGCGGCGGTGACGCCTGCGGTGCGGTCGATCCAGTAGTAGGTGTTCATCGCCCCGGCCCACGCACCGCTGCCGGCTCGGCGCATCCCGGGGGCGTCGGTGGTGTTCAGCATCAGCCCGTAGCCCCACTTCAAGCCGGGGCCGACGGTGAAGTCGCAGCTCAACCGAGGGTCCGACGTGGGGATCGACGCCGGGATCTCGAGATCACCGATCTGGTTGGTGAAGGCCGCCTCCACAGTGGCGGGTTTCAGGATCGGGGTGCCCTCGAACGTGCCGTCGCCCAGCAACACGCGCTGGAGCTTCAGGAAATCACGCGGCGTCGAATACAGCCCGTATCCTCCGCCCCAGAACTCCGGAGAAGCGGAGAACGGGTCGTCGATCTCCACCCACTCACCGCTCTCCCCCCTGACGTGGAGCGCCGAGAGATTCAGCCGCTGCTCATCCGTCGGGGCGAACCTCGTCTCACGCATCCCGAGAGGGCCGGTCACCCCCCGCTCGAACACCACGTCGAGCGTCACCCCGGACACCGCCTCGATGACCCGGCCGAGCCAGTCGGTACTGATCCCGTACTCGAACCTCGTGCCCGGATCGGTTACCAGGGGCGCCGTGAAGATGATCTCCTTGCCGGAGCTGAAGTTCGGGGTGCCGGTCACCTTCTCCCAGCGGTCGATGTCGGCGTTGAAGGCGAAGTAGCCCAGCCCGCTCGTGTGCGTGACCAGGTGCCCTACCCTGGCCCGGCGCGCCGGTGGGCGCAGCCGAGGCGTGTCGCCGTCGAAGCCGTCCAACACCTGGATCTCGGCGAACTCCGGCCGGTAGGTGTCGACGGGCGCGTCCAGATCGAGCGCGCCCTGCTCCACCAGTTGCAACGCGGCGACCGTCGTCACGATCTTCGTCATCGACTGCATCCGGTAGACGGTGTCGGCCGACACCGGCTCTCGAGCACCGGGAACCCGGGAGCCGGCCGCCCCCTCGTAGGTCACACCGCCGCGGTCGGCCGCGATCGCGACCAGGCTGGGCACTGTCCCGGCGTCGACCGCCTTGCGGAGAAGGGCGTCGATCGCCTCGGTGTCGATATTCGAGGCGTCAGAAGTGGGGCTCACCCGGAGATCCTTCCCGTGCAGATTTGGTTCTTCCCACCCTCATTCTGATGCAGCTCGACGCAACGGTCACGCGCCCGCCGAGAAGTCGGCATTCAGACGGGCAGGAACAACACCAAGGTGAGATCTACCCGCTCTCCACCACCGTTCACGTCGACGCTCATCCCCCTCTTCTCGCCATCTCTCGCTTTCCACACCCCAGGTGCAGACCGTGCGCGAATCAGACATTTCCGGTGGAGCACGTCCGCCTCCCGATCGCCGATCGTGAAATCGCCACTACGGCTTACGGATGGCCAAAATGATCGTCTTCCCGAACCCGACCCGGTCACCCAGTCGACCGCACCGAACCTTTTCAGGACGGGCGTTTTCTCGTCCACGGAGGAGGCGTTTCTTCCCCGAGGTGAGCAGACCGGGAGCAGCAACGCTCACGGCGCCGACTGCGAGCCCGTGGTATCACGCGTTACTGCCTTGCGCTTGTGGTCGCCGGCGAGGCCGACTCTCCCGAGCGCGATTCCGGACGCCCGTCGCCGGTCAATTCGTCGTCAGCGTCGACTCCGACCAACCTCCTCAGGAGGTGCTTCAGCTGCGCCTGCTCGCTCGGGGTCAGGCGGGCGAGTATGAGGTCTTCTGCGGCACGTGCGTCCGGCATCGTTCCCCGGACCAGATCCAGCCCCTTCTCGGTGATCGTGATCAGTTTGCGGCGACGGTTATCCGGGTCGACGACCGTGGCGACGAGTTTGTCCCGCTCCAGACGTTTGATCAGGTAGCTGCCGGTTGAGCTGTCCAAGCCCAGACGTTGACCGATCGTGGCTTGGTCGAAGTCTTCGTCGTAGGTGATCAGGACGTCGAGAATCGCGAACTGCGGAGCGGTCATGGTCGTGGAGACCGTGGCGCTCCAGCAGGCCGTCACATGCTGAAAGGCCCTTCGCAGGAGATGTATCGCCGACGTGGTCGGCACCCAGCCGCCTGTGACTTGAGACACGAAATCCATCCCTCCCAGGCCGTTGACCCTCGCCAATACACAAGCCTAGCGTCAATAGTACGAGCTCGTACAGTCAGCCGGCTGACCCGGGCTGTGCACCGATACGGAGAAGCTCCGTATCGCCAAGGAAATCTTCGCGAGCTGCACCGGATCACCGAGATCCCGGAGAGACGCATCCGAAGCCGAAACCGCTGTAGATCAACTGACGACGCCCCGCGCGATGTGCCGCGCGGCCGGACGACAGCACGACGGAAGGCAGGGGGCATCAGAAAAGGGAAAGGAAGCGAAACCGTGAATCAGTCGAGCCATTTCTCCGTGACCGCAGAGACCAAGCGGCTATGGCGCGTGACGTTCGACAGCCCGCCGATCAACTTGGTCACCCCGGAGATGCTCACCGAGCTCCCGGAGCTGATCGACCAGATGGAAGCCACGCCCGACCTGCGCGTGGCGGTGTTCGAGTCGGCGAACCCGGACTACTTCCTGAACCACTACGACACCTCCCGGGTCGCCGAGACACCGAAGGGCCTGGGAGCCACCGGCTACCCACTGGTCATCGACGCCGGCGTGCGGCTGTCGCGCCTGCCTGTGGTGTCGATCGCGAAGATCCGAGGGCGGGTCAGGGGGGTCGGCAACGAGCTCGTCCAGGCGATGGACATGCGCTTCGCCGGCGAGACGGCGCTGTTCGGCCAGCCGGAGACCGCGAACGGCAACCTGCCCGGCGCCGGAGGTCTTGAGCACCTGCCGTTGCTACTCGGCCGGGCGCGGGCGCTGGAAGTGGTCCTGAGCAGCGACGACTACCCTGCCGGCCTGGCCGAGCGGTACGGGTGGGTCAACCGCACCGTCCCCGACGCCGAGTTGGACGGGCTGGTGGAACGCCTCGCCGGGCGGATCGCGTCCTTCGACAAGGAGTCGATCACCGCGGTCAAGGAGCAGGTCAACCGGTACACGCTGCCGTCCGCGGAGGACATCAAGTCCTCCTACGACATGTATTTCGCGTCCTTCGACTGGCCTGGTTCCAGGCGCAGGCTGCCCGCCGCGACCGCGGCGGGACGCAACCGGGCGGGCGACTACGAGCTGCGCATGGGCTACCACCTGGGGCGGCAGCCGGAACGAAACCCACGATGAAGCCAGTCGAGATCACGGGGATCGGCACCCTCCTCCATGCCGTCATCGGCGAGTGAACCAGCCGCGACGTGGCATCGATGCACTGCGCGTCCGTCCGTGGGCAAGCCACCACTGACCCCTCGCATGCGCGGGGGCGACCGTGAGGAGATCTCGGATGTCCCTTCAACCACCCGACGAGTCGGCCATTACCGCCGTGGCCGAGAGCTACGGATTCGGGCTCCACGAGGCCGACGTGGCCTCCTTCGCTCCGCTGGTGCAGGGTGTGCTCCGGTCCTGGGATGCCGTCGAGAAGCTGCACGACCAGGTGCGACCGAAGGTTCCGGAGCGGGCCTGGAGCCGTCCGAAGCCCGCGGACAACCCGCTCGGCGCGTGGTACGTCACCTGCACGGTGACCGGAAGCGACGAGGGCCCGCTCGCCGGACGCACGGTGGCGGTCAAGGACAACACGGCCGTGGCCGGTGTACCGATGATGGTCGGCTCCGCCACCATGACGGGCTTCGTTCCCCGCCGTGACGCCACGATCGTCTCCCGGCTGCTCGACGCGGGCGCCACGATCGCCGGTAAAGCCGTGTGCGAGGACCTCTGCACCTCCGGCGGCTCGCACACCTCACGAACCGGGCCGGTGCGCAACCCGTGGGACCCCACCCGCACCTCCGGCGGGTCCTCCAGCGGCAGCGCAGCTCTGGTCGCAGCCGGCATCGTCGACTTCGCCACCGGCGGGGACCAGGCCGGATCCATCCGCATCCCCGCGTCCTTCAGCGGGATCGTCGGCCACAAGCCCACCTACGGCCTGGTGCCCTACACCGGCGCGTTCCCCGTCGACTTCACGATCGACCACGTCGGGCCCATGACGCGCACCGTGGCCGACGCCGCCCTGTTGCTCGGCGTCATGGCCGGCCGGGACGGACACGACCCGCGTCAACCTGCCGACCTCGCCGTCGAGGACTACGTGGGCGCGCTGGCCCGCCCGGCCGACGGGCTGCGCGTCGGCGTGGTCAGCGAGGGCTTCGGCCACTCCGACTCCACCGCGGCCGTCGACGACACCGTCCGCGCGGCCGTCGAGATCCTGCGCGCCGCGGGGCTCACCGTCGACGACGTCTCCATCCCCTGGCACCTGCACGGCAAGAACCTCTGGATCGTCATCAACGTCGAGGGCAGCACCGCGCAGATGGTGGACGGCAACGGGTACGGCCTGAGTCAGCGAGGCCTCTACGACCCTGAGCTCATGAGGTTCTACGGCACCAAGTGGCGCGAGGACGGCAGCCAGTTCTCCGAGGTCGTCAAGTTCATGCTGCTCGCAGGCCGCCACATGCTCAACCGCCACCACGGCATGCACTACGCCATGGCACGCAACCTGGTGCCCCGTCTGCGGGCGGCCTACGACGAGGCACTCGACCGCTACGACGTGCTGGTCATGCCGACCACCCCGATGCAGGCATCGATCATCCTGGCCGCCGACGCCCCGCGCGAGGAGGTGATCGCCCGCGCCGTCGAGCCGGTCACCAACACCTGCCCGCTGGACGTGTCGGGCCACCCTGCGTGCAGCGTGCCGGCCGGACTGGTGAACGGCCTGCCGACCGGAATGATGATCATCGGCAAGCACTTCGACGACGCCACCGTGCTGCGCGTGGCCCACACGTTCGAGCAGGCCATCGGGGGTTTCCCGGCTCCGGCCGCGGCGACGGTCACAAGCGTCTGAACGACACATGGTTACTGCGAACGTTTCCCCGACGCCCGACCCGCTCGTCACCGATCTGTTCGCGTCATTACCGACTGATCGAATAGTCACCGACGCCGACCTCGTGGCGCCCTACGAACACGATGTGGCTGACTGGGTGCCCCATGGGAACGCCGCGGCAGTGGTGTGGCCGTGCAGCACGGCGGAGGTTGCGGCGGTGGTCGCGGCGTGTGCTCGGCATGGCCGCCCGGTCGTGGTGCGCGGTGCGGGCTCGGGTATCTCGGGTGGTGCGAACGCCGTGGACAGATGTGTGGTGCTGTCCACGGAGCGGATGCGTGAGGTCGTGGAGATCAACGCGGACGAGCGGCTCGCCGTCGTACAGCCGGGGGTGCTCAACGACGACCTGCGAGCGGCGGCCGCTGCGCAGGGTCTGTGGTATCCGCCTGATCCTGCGAGTGCTTCGTGGTCGACGATCGGGGGCAACGTTGCCACCAATGCGGGAGGCCTGTGCTGTGTGAAGTACGGGGTGACCCGCGACTACGTGCTGGCGCTGGAGGTCGTCATGGCTGCGGGTGACGTAGTACGCATGGGTCGGCGCACGGCCAAAGGGGTGGCTGGGTATGACCTCGTCGGGCTGATGGTGGGGTCGGAGGGCACGCTCGGGGTGATCACCGAGGCCACGGTGCGGCTGCGTCCGCTGCGCACGAGCCGGCCCCGGACCGTCGTGGGGTTCTTCGACGATCTCGCGGCCGCAGGTGACGCCGTCTCCAGGGTCAACGCACGTGGAATCCAGCCGGCGGCGTTCGAGTTGATCGATCGCTTCTGCCTGCAAGCGGTGAACAAATGGAAGAACGCAGGGCTCCCGGAAGACACGGCCGCGCTCCTGCTCGCTCAGACCGACATCCCGGAGCCCGGTGCGCTGGACGAGGCCGAGGCGATTCACGCCGAATTCGTGGCGGCCGGCGCCGGCGAGGCGATGATGTCGACCGATCCGGTCGAGGCCGAGGCCCTGTTCGACGCCCGTCGGCTCTCCGGTCCGGCGTTGCTGCAACTCGGCCACGAAATTCTCATCGAAGACGTCTGCCTACCGCGCACCCATCTCGCTGAGATGATCCGCCGCATCGAGCAGATCGCGCAGCGGCACGCCACATTCATTGCCACCATGGCGCACGCAGGAGACGGCAACCTGCACCCGGTGATCCTCACGCCCCCCGGTGACGAGGACGCGCGACGGCGGGCGCAAGCGGCGTTCGAGCACATCATCGACGCCGCGCTCGCGCTCGGTGGCACCATCACCGGTGAACACGGCGTCGGGCTGTTGAAGCTGCCTGGAATGCGCCGTGAGCTCGGCCCACAGGTCATCGCAATGCAGCGAGCTGTCAAGGCGGCCCTGGATCCGCAGGGAATCCTCAACCCGGGCAAGCTGGTCGGGTGAAACGCCTGCTTCCACCAACTCAAAGCCCCCACGGAAGGGTCGCAACCACGACCAAAAGAAATGGAGGAAACACCAAGAGGACCAACATTCCGTCCGCGATGAACTTGGCGTCGTCGAGCACGAAGCCGACGAGAAGTAGCGCGAGCGACAGCGCCGCGCACGACCAGGTGATCCGCGCGAGAATCGTCAGTCCCGCTGACGCGACAGGTGGACCATCCAGCCGCTCTGCCGGCATCGGAGGGAGATCGGAGTGCGTAGTCTCCATGTATGCACGATTCACCCACTGAGGAGAGACGACCACGGGCTGACGCCTCGCTTATCGTCGGGATCGGCTCACAGACGGCGTGAGCCGCATCGCCCGGCCGGCGCGGCTCGAGAGCAGACCTGGTGCGTGCGCGCCACCGACGCCCACTCTGCGTCCGACGGCCGGCCCCGCGACCGAGTGCAGGCCGAGCCGGTCGCCGAGTGTCGTGGAGAGCCCTGCGACAGCAGCGGCGCCGTCGGCGATCACATGTTCCACGAACCCCGCTACCAGGTCATTCTTCGATGATTCTGTTGAATCCATCGCAATCCTCGGGCGTGCTGTCGATTCGGCGCGCAGGGTGGCCTGGTGCCGGTAGCCGCGGGCGATTTTCGGGGAGCCGTAGTGCTGCCCTGTCCGTCCCCCACTGACAGCACTACGGCTCCCGTGTCCGGGTGACGCGGCACCCGCCCCTCGGTCGAGTGCCGCTCTCCGAACCTGTTCAACGCTGCTGCCCGCGGCGAACACTGTCCAATAGACGTTCGGTAACCACTGATAGGACTCGGCGATCAGTCGTGGACGTGGAGTTCCGACATATCCGTTATTTCGCGGCCGCGGCGGAGGGAGCTGCACTTCCGCCGCGCCCCCGAGCGTCTGCACGTGGTGCAGCCCGCGCCGAGCCGACAGATCGCGCGCCTGGATCAGGAGCTGGGTGTATCGCTGCTCACGCACAGCAGGCGCCCGGTCACCCTCACCGACGCCGGACGTGCGTTCCTCGAGAACGCCCGGGACCTCCTCGGCGGTTGCGAGTGGGCTTCGTCGGAGCGCACACCCACAGCGCGCTGCACCTGGCGATCCAGGCTCACAGGGTTCTCCCGGCCCGCTGTGATACCCCCAGGATCACAGCGGGCCGGCGGTGCCCGCGGCCGCCGGTCAGAACGGCGCCGTGGTGCACTGCGCGGTGCCGACCTCGACGAACCCGCCACCCGATGTCTTGGCGAAGAAGGTCAGGCACATCAGCTCACCGTTCTTGAGCGTGGTCGGATTACGGAACGAGCCTCGGGTGAAGTAGGTGTGGTTCGCCGACGTCGTCGGGCCGGTGGCCAGCATCCCGCGCGGCCCGCGGGCTTCGAAGAAGCCGATCACGTTCTGCAGCCTGCCAATTTTCTGGGCCAGCACCTGATCCACCCGGCCACCGGAGCCATCCGTGGTGTTGCAGAACGACGCGTTGCAGGCCGAATCAGCGAACGCCGGTCCAGCGAAAACCAGCAGGGCGGTGGTGGTCAGCGCCGTGATGGTCGCCATGGCGGAAATCCTGGTCGATCTCGTCATCCCGATACCTTTTCCTTGTCCTCGGTCAGTCGCCGTAGCCGATGTAGCCACCGATTCCGGCGCCACCGAAAGCGGCCCGTCGCATGCAGCGGATGGTGAGCTCGGCATTTGGCCGGCACCGTTCCCATGTTGTGAGCGCCGTAATCGCCCGCGTTGAACCAGCGCGATGGCGAGAGCGCCCTGTAGCGTGATCAGCTTGCGCCCCGCCGCTAGCCGACCTCCAGGTTGCTGTAGAAGAAGAGCCAGTTGCCCGTCGACGGGTAGTAGGTGCACGGGGTGACCGTGTAGCCCGCGGCCGCATAGTCCGACCGCTTGATTTGGCACTCGAAGTAGTTCTGTCCGCCGGCCTGGCCGGCCGCGGCCGGCGCCGGTGTGGTGGCTCCGACGACACCGGCAATCACGATCCCGGCCAACACGGCCGCTCGCTGCACGGTGCGCTTTGCGCTTCTCGCACCCTGGATCTGGGTTCTACGCACGACACTCCTCGGAAGGACTCGCTGGTGATGCCCCGAACAGTGGCAGCCACCGTCGCGGTTCGCGTCCTACTCCGGCTGGGTGTTCATGATCCGCCCCCGGGTGGACGACGCCCGGTGATCACACCCGGAATGATGCGGTCATGGCGGGTGCCCTGAACGAGTCCGAGTGGCGCTGGCGGGCCCAGGACGTCGCGATTGCCGTCGGTGGCTGCGCACTCGACCTGATCGGGTTCTCGCGGGTACTGGCGGGTCCGGACGTCTTCCCGGCGTGGGTCGCCGCCTACGCCGCGGTGGGATGCGTCGCGCTGCTCTGGCGGCGTCGGTGGCCGCTGGGGGTGTTCGCGGTGATGTGGTTGCACAGCGCGATCGCGTCGGTCGCCATCCCGTCCTACGGTCCGGTGGTCGCGCTGATGATCGCCCTCTACACCGTGGCGAACCTGGCGCCACGCCGCGCTGGGCTGTGGGCACTGGCGTTGACCTTCCTACCCACCGGCTTCCAGGCCGCGGCCGAGGTGGCAGGCGCCCCACCGGAGATGGCGATCACCGCCCTGGCGGCGTCGTTCACGTTCCTGACGCTGGTCAACACCGGGGCATGGGCGGTCGGACGGTGGGCACGCGCCCACCGTGAGCAGCTCGAGCTGCTCGATGACCAGCGCCGCCGCACCGCGCTGGAGGCCGTCGCGCTCGAACGCACGCGCATTGCGCAGGACCTGCACGACGTGATCTCGCATTCCGTCGGCGTCATGATGCTGCAGGCCGCTGGTGCGCGGCAGGTGCTCGCCGGTGGCAAGATCGACCGTGCTGCGCAGGCACTGGCCGACATCGAGGGTGCCGGCAGCCAGGCGATGACGGAGCTCCGCCGCATGCTCAGCGTCTTGCGCGTCCACCAGCCCGCGGATGCCGACAATGCGGAGGGCCCCGCCGATGGGACGCGGCCGATGCCCGGACTACACGAGATGGACGCGCTCGTCGACGGCATCCTCGCGGCCGGCGTGCCGGCCAGGCTCGTCACGCACGGCGAGCCCCGCGACCTCGATCCGGGAGCCGACCTGTCCGCCTACCGCATCGTCCAGGAGTCGCTCACCAACGTGATGAAGCACGCCGGACCCGGCGTGCCCACCCGCGTCGAGCTGAGCTGGAGCGAGGGTGCACTGGAGCTGTCGATCACGAACGAGGCCCCGATGCGCCCGCCGGCGCGCAAGCCCGGAGGGGGCCACGGCCTGATCGGGCTGCGGGAGCGCACGGCCGCCGTGGGCGGGCACCTCGATGCCACAGCGCAACCCGGTGGTGGCTTCCGCGTCACGGCCACTCTGCCGACCGCCGTCACGTCCGGCGCTGGGCAGCGCTCGTGATCCGCGTGCTGCTGGCCGACGACCAGCTACTGGTCCGCAGCGGCCTGGCCATGCTGCTCGACGCCGCACCCGACGTCGAGATCGTGGGAGAGGCAGGCGACGGCGCTCAGGCGGTGGCCGACGCCCAGCGGCTCCAACCCGATCTCGTGATCATGGATGTCCGGATGCCGGTGATGGATGGCGTCGAGGCGACGCGGCGCATCACCGACGACAGCTTCGCCCGCGACCCCGACGCCCCGGTGAAGATCCTCATCCTCACCACCTACCACGTCGATCGCACTGTGCACGACGCACTACGTGCTGGGGCGTCGGGCTTCCTGCTCAAGGACTCGGCCCCCACCGACCTCCTCGCGGCGACACGCGCGATCGCGGCCGGTGACGCCTGGCTGCAGCCCTCCGTGGCCCGCGACCTGATCGCCGAGTTCGCGGCGAGACCCGAACCCAAGGCACCGGCCCCCGATCTGCTGGCCCGGCTCACACCGCGCGAGAACGAGGTGCTGGTGCTGATCGCGCAGGGGCTGACCAACTCCGAGATCGCTGAGCAGTTCCACGTCAGCGACGTCACGGTCAAGACCCACGTCGGCCGGATCTTCATGAAGCTGGAGCTCCGCGACCGCGTGCACGCCGTGATCACCGCTTACGAACACGGCCTCGTCGTGCCTCGGGGGCAGTGATCGAAGCCGCCGGCCTCACTGCGAACAGGATTTCGTGAAGTAGCACCAGTTGACCGGATCCGGGTTCCCCGGCCCACCGGCAACCAGCGAGCTGTGGGGCACCGAGGACCCGCCCACCGACACAGCGAACGGCGCAGCTACGGCCCCTATGCAACTGAGCACCACCGCGACACGCAACATCCTTCGCCTCATCACGCCCCCCACATCCTGACCGGAGCCCGATTTCCGATCATTGTCAGGAATACCGTAGTGGCCTTTCCGCAGCGACCGGAGACCTCCGGGCGCTGTGCGCGCTTGCGGTCGTGACCGGAGGGACATGCACGACGGCGGTTGGACGCCGGGCGCGCCGGGATCGATCTGCTCGCGATGGCGCTGCGGGACGTCACACCCTCCGTGCGGGGCGGGGCCGGACCGGAGGACGAGCCACGCCTGCCCACCCGGGCTCACGCCGGTTCTCACCACGGGTGGCACAGTTCTGACGACGCCCGGTAACGACCGGGTCGCTTTCACCGAGCGCCGACGCGGGCGTAGTCCTACCATCGCCCCGATCTGAGCCGTTGTTGTCTCAGGAGCGTCATCATGAGCAACCGGATCGAGTTCGACCGGCGTCGGTTCCTCCAGGTCACGGGCCTGGCGGCGCTAGGGGGTGTGCTCGTCGGCTGTGGCGGCGCAGAACCGGGCGGCGGTGTCACCGTGCCCACGCAACCTGCCCCTGCAGGGACGTTCACCGAGCCGGCCACGCCTTTGTCCGGGGGCCTGTCGATCCTCATGTGGAGCCATTTCGTCCCGGCACACGACGCGTGGTTCGACCCGTGGGTACGGGACTGGGGGTCGCGGGTCGGTGTGAACGTCACCGTCGACCACATCAACTACGCCGAACTGCCCGCTCGCACCCAGGCCGAAATCCAGGCGAACCAGGGCCACGACGTGATCATGCACATCGCCCCGGTCCCGCAGTACGAGCCGAGCATGCTCGACCTGACAGACGTGGTCACCGAGGCGGACAACCGCCACGGTACCCAGCTGGACCTGTGTCGCAGGTCCAGCTACAACCCGACGACCCGGAAGTTCTTCGCCTATTCGCCGGCTTGGGTGCCCGACCCCGGGGACTACCGGCGGAGCCTGTGGGCACCGGTGGGGCTTGGCGAGGGGCCGAGCACGTGGGACGACCTGTTGCGCGGCGGCGCCGAGATCAAGCGCAGCCAGAACATCCAGCTGGGCGTCGGGATGTCGCAGGAGATCGACTCGAACATGGCGGGCCGCGCCCTCTTGTGGTCGTACGGCGCCTCCGTCCAGGACACCGCCGAGCAGGTCGTCATCAACTCGCCGGGCGCGGTCGAGGCCGTCGACTTCATGAGCCGGCTCTACCGCGAAGCGATGACACCCGAGGTCTTCTCCTGGAACGCCGCGTCGAACAACCAAGGCCTTGCCGCCGGGCAACTGTCGTTCATCCTCAACTCCATCTCGGCCTGGCGGACCTCTCAGGAGACCGACCCCGAGGTGGCCAACGACATTTTCTTCACCCCGGCACTGCGTGGCCCGGCGGACGCGCGTGCGGCGAGCCACGTCATGTACAACTGGATCGTCCCGAAATACGCCGCCAACCCGGATGCGGCCAAGGAGTTCCTGCTCCACTACACGGCAAACCTCGACGTAGTCGCCTGGCAGTCGCGGCTCTACGACTTCCCGGCCTATCCCGCTGTGGTGCCCGACCTGAACAAGTGGCTGGCGGTCGACCCGTACGGATCCCAGCCTCCGGACAAGCTCGCGCTGCTGGAGAACGCGGTCGCTTGGAGCACCAACGTCGGCTATCCGGGCCCATCGAACACCGCCGAGGGCGAGGTGTTCGCGACGTTCATCATCCCGAACATGTTCGCGAGGGCCGCGCGCGGTGAGGCCACCCCCCAGCAGGCGGTCGCCGACGCCGAGGCGAAGATCCGCCCGATCTTCGACAACTGGCGAGCCCGTGGCCTGATCGGAAGCGGCGGGGGCTGACGAATGTGGCGAGGGCATGAGCCGCGCAGACGTCGGAGCTGACACGGAGGCGTCATGAGCCGCGCGGACAGAGGTGTTGACGCGGAGGCGCCATGAGCACCGTGGAGGTGCGCGACCTGCACAAATACTTCGACGCGGGTCGGGTGCGCGCCATCGACGGGGTCGACGTGACGACCGGTGATGGCGAGTACCTCGTGCTGCTCGGCCCGTCGGGCTGCGGCAAGACGACGCTGCTCCGGACCATCGCCGGCCTGGAGGCGCCCTCCAGCGGCGACGTCCTGATCGACGGGCAGGTGGTCACCGGGCTGCCCCCGCGGGCACGGCGGATCGCGATGGTCTTCCAGAGCTACGCGCTTTACCCGCACAAGAGCGTGCTGGCCAACATCGTGTTCCCGCTGCGCGCGGCCGGCGTCCCGCACGGCGAGCGGGAGGAGCGGGCCCGGCGCGCGGCCGAGATGCTGGGGATCACGCACCTGCTCGACCGCAAGCCGCGTCAGCTGTCCGGCGGCGAGCGGCAACGGGTGGCGCTGTCCCGTGCACTGGTGCGGGACCCCTCCGTGTTCCTCCTCGACGAGCCACTGTCCAACCTCGACGCCAAGCTGCGGACGAGCGCGCGTGACGAGCTGAAGCGATTCCAGCAGGACATCGGCGCAACAACGATCTACGTCACGCACGACCAGAGCGAGGCCATGGGGCTCGGGGACCGCATCGCGGTGATGTCAGAGGGCCGCGTGCGGCAGATCGGCGCGCCGAACGAGGTCTACGACCACCCTGCCGACACGTTCGTCGCGACGTTCATCGGCTCGCCCCCGATGAACCTCGTGCCCTGCGGCGACGTGCTCGTCGGCGTCCGCCCCGAGCATCTGCTGCCCGTCGAGAACGTGAACGGCGAGCGGGTCACGATGACGCTCGAGGTGAGGCGCATGGAGTATCTGTCCGGTGATCGGCACGTCTACGGCATCGGCGATCTCGGCGCCGAGCCCACCCGGGTGATCGCCCGGCTCCCGGCGACCGACGACACTCCGATCACGGTGGGCGAGCGATACGACTTCGCGGTGCCGCAGCGACGGCTGCGGTTCTTCGACCAGGACTCGGGGTTGCGCACCGAGCCCGTCCGGATCGGGGCGTGAGGACGATGGCTCGACGGCGAGGGACACCGGCAGGACGTGCCTCGACTCTGCCCGGGGCGCCCGAAGAACCTCCGCCGAGGGCCGGCGGGCAGGCGGGGCGCGCACTCGGGGGACGCCGGCTCGCCGACCGCGAGGGAGCGCTCGCCTGGTTGTTCCTGACGCCCGCGGTGGTCTACATCATCGCGCTGGTCGGGCTGCCGTTCCTCCTGGCGGTGGCGTTCAGCTTCTCCGACGTGACCGGCGGTGACCCGAGCTTCGACTGGGTCGGTCTGCAGAACTTCGAGCGCATCTTCACCGACCCGGTGTTCTGGCGGTCGCTGCGCAACACGTTCGTGTTCACGGCGATATCGATGCTGCTCATCGTCGTGCTCGGCAAAGTGCTCGCCAACGTCTTGATCGCTGACTTCCGCGGACGCTGGCTCGTGCGGTTTCTCGTCCTGCTGCCCTGGACGACCCCGGTGGCCCTGTCCACGATCACCTGGCTCTGGATGCTCGACTCGGTGTTCTCCCCGTTCGACTGGGTCCTGCGTCAGCTCGGCCTGATCCAGACCAACATGTTCTGGCTCGGCAGGCCCACGCTCGCGATGGCGTCGGTGATCGGGGTGCACGTCTGGCGACTCGTACCGCTGGCTGCGGTGATCATGATGGCTGGACTGCTGTCGATCCCGAAGGACCTGCAGGAGCAGGCCCGGGTGGACGGCGCGGGGTACTGGCGGCGGATGGTCGAGATCACGATCCCGCTGACCGCCCCCGTGATCGCGATCTCGGCGCTGTTCGGCGCCATCTTCACGTTCACGGACATGGCCGTCGTCTATGTCCTCACCCGGGGAGGGCCGACCAATGAGACCCAGGTGCTCACCAGCTGGGCGTTCTTCCGGGGCATCGAGGGCAGCGACATCGGACAGGGCGCTGCGATCGCCCTATTCCTGTTCCCGCTGCTGCTCGCGGCCGCGATCGCGATCCTGCGCGTGGTGCGGCGGATGGAAGTGAGCTAGTGGCGACACGAGCGATGACGGAGCCGGTGCGGCTGGTCGTGACCGACCGCGACCGGCGCTGGTACGCGCGACGGCACCGGCTCGGCCGGGTGGCTCTCTACGTGCTCGCCGTCGTGTCCGCGCTGGCCGCCGCGGCCCCGTTCATCTGGGCGGCTGTCACCATGTTCAAGCAGGACAGCGACCTGTACCGGCGTCGCAACAACCCGTTCATCTTCAATGAGACACCGACGGCCACCCACATCGACCTGCTGTTCCACCGGACCGCATTCGTGACGTTCGCATGGAACACGCTGTGGGTCGGCGTCCTCGTCGTGCTGATCACGCTCGTGCTCGCGCTCCCGGCCGCCTACAGCCTCGCTCGGCTCGATCGGCCCTGGGCAGGGCCAATGGGGATCGCGATCTTCTTCGTCTATCTCGTACCGCCCACCCTGCTGTTCCTGTCACTCTCTCGACTGGTGGTCGCGCTCGGGCTGCAGGACTCCACATGGTCGCTCGTGGTGATCTACCCGACGATCACCGTGCCGGTCTCGGTCTGGCTGCTGATCGGGTTCCTCAAGACCATCCCGAAGGACATCGAAGAGCAGGCGATGGTGGACGGCTACAGCCGCGTGGGAGCGATGGTGCGCGTCGTCGTGCCGCTGTTGTTCCCGGGCATCGTCGCCGTGGTCGTGTTCGCCTTCACGTTGACGGCGAGCGAGTTCATCTACGCGCTCGCGTTCATCTCGCCCAGTTCGGAAAAGGTGATCAGCACCGGGGTACCGACCGAGCTCGTGCGTGGTGACGTGTTCTTCTGGCAGTCGCTGCAAGCCTCCGCAGTATTCGTCGCGGTGCCGATCGCTCTGGTGTTCAACCTGTTCCTCGACCGCTTCATCGCCGGGTTCACCCAGGGCGCGGTAAAGGGCTGAGAGCGTCTCGGCCAGCGCCTGATCCCTGTCGTAATGTCGAAGCACGCGACCCAGGTCGCAGATAGTCGGACAGCACCTGCATGGCCGGACTGCGGGAGGGTTCGGGGCGGGCGTTTTCTCGTCAGCGGAGGAGGCAATTTCTCCTCAATGGAGGAGGAGATCCGGGGTGGCGATATTCACGCCGCCAGGCGGCCGGCGACGTCCCGTACTGCCGCCGGAACGCCCGTTCGAACGTACTGAGATCGAGGGATCCGGCGGAAGCGGCGATGCTCGATATCGCGAGACGGTCATCGGGTCGGACAGCTTGGTGCGGGTCGTCGACCTCGGCCCTCCCCAGCGCGACCGCGAGAGTGTCACGCCCGCGTCCAGTTCCTGCAACGCCACCCGCGCGCGAAAGTCGAGGCCCCTCCGGACGATCGCCGACATGAAGAACTCACTGGCGATGTCTTCGAACTCCTCGCCGGCGAACTCGTGGACCTGCACGGGCGCGAGACCAACTCGCAGCGTTGCGAGCCGCAAATATCGAGTTGCGCCGCAAAGATGGAGGAATCGACGATTTACTCGCTTCGTTCCACCGATCGGCGGAAATCTCGTCAATGCGACTGCGGCATCGCGCGGCCCCAAGAACGACGATCGTGGGCGTCCACATCCGCATAGCTCGAATCAGGCCAGGGGTTCGGTGCCGGTCCGCGAGGTATGGTTGTTCAGGCTCGCCGCGTTCGTCGTATACGCATAGGACGGTTTCGGTGATCTCAGCGGCGTGGCGGACATATGAGGGAGTAGCACGCATGAACACTTCAGCGCTGGACGGCTTCGACGTGATCCATGTGATCAGCAGGTATTTTCAGTTCTGCGACGCCAAGGACTTCGACGGAATGCGCTCACTGTGGACGGATGTGGTGACCGTCGACTACGGGGGAGTCTTCCCGCTCGAGGGCCAGGTCGAGGCCGACGCGCTGAAGCGCACCATGGCCGAGGTGATCGGCCCGATCCCGCTGACGCAGCACATGGTCACCACGCCTGTCGCCGACGTTGAAGGAGATACGGCCACGGTCCGGTTCCACCTGGAGGCCCTGCACCACCACCCCGACCTCGGCAGGGACGAGCGGACAAACGACTGGACCCTGTACGCCCGCAATGTGATCGGCCTCAGGCGGATGCCGGACGGGTGGAAAGTGTCCTCCGAGCACCTGACCCTGGTCCATCAAACCGGGAACACGGACTTCGTCTCCGATCTCATGCGCCTGGCGGCCGGCCGGTCTTGACCACGGTGCCCGACGGCTCGGTTCCGCGAGCACGCACCCGCCTACGCGCAGTACAAGCGGTTCACGGGAAAGGCGCCGCGCGAGCGGCTCGCCGGCGACCACGGCGTCAAGGTGGCCGGCACCGGCAACGTGGCCCGTCGACCCGGCCGCCATCCGCTCAGCCCTCGCGAAGCAGGCGACAGCTCAGCTTCCCGTCGCTCCCCAGGTCGTCGGCCGCGTGCGGGCAGCGTCTTGCAGCCAACGTGGCCGGGCCCTGCTCGTCACGACAACAGCCTCCAGGGGAGACGAAGAGCACTCATAGTGCTCCTACCTGGGAGGATGGCCGGAGCTAGCCTCGATCCGGTGCAGGTTTTCGACTACTCCGGTGAGGAGTTGGAACACCTCGCCCGTGAGTTCTTCCTTCCGGTGAAGGTCAAGACGGGTCCCGGCTTCCGCGGGCGGGTGACGATTCAGGAGCTCGACAAGACCCTGACGCTTTCACGGTCGTATTCCGGGCAGATGTCCACGGTCCGAACCGACCGGATGGCAGCGGAAGCCTCGGCCGACAACCTGATGGTCTTCTGCATATACATGGACGGCCGGGGCAGCGTCCGCCAGCACGACCGCTGCGCCGAGCCGGCGGCCGGTGCCGGAGTGCTCACCGAGGCGCGCAGCCGCTACGAGCGGACCTCGTCGGCCGAGATTCACCGCATGAGCTTGTGTTTCTCCCGCGATTCGCTCCCGCTCCGGACCACCGAGATCACCGAGGCGTGTGCACGCAGCATGGACCCTGCAGCCCCGGCCATGCATGTCTTGTCCGGCTACCTCGGGCGGCTGTTCGAGGTAGCCGACGAGCTCACCGCGAGGCAGCGGCTCGACGCCGGGCGGGCCGCGATCGACCTGCTCGCCATGGCCCTGCGGGACGTCGTCCCCTCGGTACCGGGCGGCGACGGCCCCACCGCGGTGTTGCTCGAGATGATGCTGGCGCACGTCCGCAAAAACCTGACCGACCCGAACTTGCAGGTTGGCGAGCTGGCGCGTCGGCACCATGTGTCGGTCCGTCGCGCGTACACCCTGTTCGAACGGATCGAGACCACGCCCGGTGCGTACCTCCGCGAACAGCGGCTGCTCGCGGCGCAGACGATGCTGTCCGACCCCAGATACGCCTCGTTGGAGATGTCGAGAGTCGCGGCCGCGGTGGGGTTCGGCAGCCTCAGCACGTTCGAACGGGCGTTCCGGCGGAAGTACGGGACGACGCCGGCCAGTTGGCGGCGTGACCACCTTCACCCCGGACTGCTCCAGTGACCGTGCTGGGGGCCTGGGCTGGTCAACTGTTTGCACAGCACTCCCGCCGACGGCCCGAGAGATGATCACGGCTCGCGCCGTGATCAATTGGTGACACCGGGCGCAACCTGAACCGATCGACGGTGGCGACCGCCCCGGCCCGGCAGCGCCATCCGCTTACCTTGATCGTGCGGCCTCCGTCACTCGGATATCCGATCTGCCGGGATGTCCAGGGCATGCAGGAATGCAGCGGCGGCCGGCGAGGGGCGCAGGCGACTCCAGATCACGTGCTCCACTCGTGTCGGTGGATCACGGAGCTCGACGACATGCACGTTGGGGAGTTCGGTGACGAAGGCGGCCGGCATCATGCCGATACCCAGGCCGAACCGGACCAGCCGCGCCACGAGATCCGCGTTCGTCACCTCGAAGGCGACCTCTCGGGTGACGCCGGCGGCGGCGAACGCCTCGTCCGACTGAGCACGCGCCGCCGTGCCGGCGGGATAATCGACGAACACTTCCTTCGACAGCCGGTGCAGGTCGACGTCGGCTACGTCGGCGAGCGGGTGGCCGGGCGCGACTATCGCGACCAGCTCGCCGCGCGCCAGAGCGCGGCCCCGGACGCCTTTCGGTTGGACGCTCGGCGGCAACCCGAGAAACGCGATGTCCAGGTCGCCCTGCCGGACCCGTTCGGCCAGCTCGTCGCTCGAGCCCGCGCGCAGCGTGATCCGTACGTGCGGATGGCGGACCTGAAAGCTCTTCAGCGCGCTCGGCAGATCGACCGCCGTAACGGTGGGGATGGTGCCGATGGCAAGCCGGCCGCGAAGCTCACCGGAGACCGCTGCGACCTCGGCGCTCGCTCGTTCGGCGGCGTCGAGTGCCTGCCGGGCGGCGGGCAGGAACGCCTCGCCGGCCGGTGTCAGCCGGACCCTCCGGCTCGTGCGATCGAAGAGCCGGGCACCCAGCTCTCGTTCCAGCCGGGCGATCTGGTGGCTGAGCGCGGACTGGACGACCCGACAGCGCTCGGCGGCACGGGTGAAGTTCGCCGTCTCGGCCACCGCGACGACGTAGCGCATTTGCTGCAGCTCCACACATCCATCGTGATTCACGATCGCTGCTCTGACAACGATGTGTTGGACTCATTGATCGTCAACAGCCGAGGCTAGGGGCATGACGAACGCTGCCGGGTCCGGCACACCGCGCCGTACGACACACCACGCGGCCACCGATGCAGCGGACGGCGGCGCGGCGCTGAGCCGCGGGCTGCTGCTGCTCATGGCCGCGGCGACCGGGCTCTCGGTCGCCAACAATTACTTCGCCCAGCCGCTGCTGGACCTGCTCGGCCGAGAGTTGCAGCTCAGCACCACGGCGGCCGGAATGATCGTCACGGCTGCGCAGGTCGGTTACGGGTTGGGGCTGCTGCTGCTCGTCCCGCTCGGTGACCTGGTCGAACGCCGGCGGCTCGCGGTATTGCTGTACGCGGCGACAGCGATCTTCCTGCTGATCTCGGCGACCGCACCGAACGGCACCCTGCTGCTCGCCGGGACCGCGCTCACCGCGTTCACCTCGGTGGCCGCGCAGGTCGTGGTGCCCTACGCCGCCACGCTCGCGCCACCGGGCCGGCGCGGCCGGGTGATCGGCACGGTGATGAGCGGACTTCTGCTGGGTGCCCTGCTGTCCCGTGCGGTGTCGGGCGCACTCGCCGAACTCGGCGGCTGGCGGACGGTCTACTGGGTGAGCGCGATCCTCACCGCTGGGATGACTGTTCTGTTGTGGCGATTCCTACCGCGGCTGCACACCCCGAGCGGGCTCTCGTATCCGGCGCTGCTGCGCTCGACGATCGCGCTGTTCCGCCATGAGTCGGTGTTGCGGTGGCGGGCCGGTATCGCCGCCCTCTCGCTCGCATCGTTCAACGTGTTGTGGACTGCGGCGACCTTCCTCCTCGCCGGCCCACATCACGGCTGGTCAGAGGCGATGATCGGGCTGTTCGGGTTGGTGGGCGCGGTGGGCACGGTGACCACGACGATGGCCGGCCGGCTGGCCGACCGCGGCTACGTGCAGTGGGTCACCGGTATCGGCACCGCCGCACTGGCGGCGTCCTGGTTGTTGATCGGCGCGGCCGAGAGTTCGCTGGCGTGGCTCGTCGGTGGGGTGATCGTCCTCAACGTGGCGCACCAGGCAGTGCTCAACAGCAACCAGAACGTCATCTACGCGCTGCGCCCGGAGATCCGCAACCGGCTCAACTCCGCGTTGCTGACGGCCTTCTTCGCCGGCGGCGCCGCCGGATCGGCGCTGGCCGGAATGGTGTGGGTGTATGGCGGCTGGCCGGGAGTGAGCATCCTGGGTGGCTTGCTGGCCTCCGGAACTTTCGTCCTATGGGTGCTGGAACGAACCAGGGTTTCTCGACCACACGATTCCCGGGTATCGGCCGGCCCGCCGAACTGACCCCCGCAGTCCCGCACACGTTGAAAGGAAGAACCGGGATGACCGTCAATATCACCGTCGTCTACTACTCGGCCACGGGAAACGTATACGCGCTCGCCGAGGCACTGGCCGACGGCGCACAATCCGAAGGCGCACAGGTCAGACTGCGTCGAGTCGCGGAATCGGCTCCCGCATCCGCGATCGCCGCCAACCCTGCCTGGACCGCCCACCGTCAGCGGGTTTCGGCGTACGTCCCCGAGGTCAGCCACGACGACCTACTCTGGGCGCACGGGCTGGCCTTCGGCACCCCGGTCCGGTTCGGCAACATCGCCTCTCAGCTCAAGCAGTTCCTCGACACCTGCGGCGGCCTGTGGGCTGCGGGCCAACTAGCCGACAAGACCTTCACCGGCTTCGTCAGCGGCCAGTCTCGACACGGTGGCCAGGAGTCCACCCTGCTGGCCCTCTACAACTCGGCCTACCACATGGGCGCGATCCTCGTGCCGCCCGGATACACCGACGACGCCGTGCACGGCGCGGGCGGCAACCCCTACGGAACAAGCCACCCGAGCGGACCTGACGGCCTGCTGCCCCCGCAGGCAACGCTGCATGCGGCCCGCTACCAAGGCGGACGTCTGGCCCAGCTCACCGCCCGCGTGCACTCGTTCACAACGCGGGCCACGGCGGCGTTCACTGGTTCACAAGATCAAGGACGTGCTCAGGCTGCTGCCGAAGCCGGCGCATCCAGAGCAACAGCGACACCAGTGAGTGCGGCCGCAGCCTGCTGAAACAGATCCAGTAGACGATCGCCGCCAGTCCATAGTTGACGCGCGGGGTCGCGGCGAGCCGGTCAGCAGCACGTCGCGGCCAAAGCTGCTGACCGCACGGCGTGATCATCCCCGGGTAGTAAAGGCCGCGTTCCGGTCGGCTTGACGTGGGTCGATCAGAGCTTGTCCACCGCGTGCTTGACCAGCACACCGACCCGGTCCTTGTCAGCGGTCGCCGGACCGCTCACTGCCAGCATCACCGGTGTACCGCTGACGATCTTCACGGCCGAGAACGTCGAAGTCCCCTTCTCGTCGGCGTAGTAGACGGCACCATCACCGATCCCACTGACCCGCTCGGCGCCGGCGTACTTGTCCTGAACTGCCTTGATCATCTGCTCAGGGGTGACCTTGTTGCCCTCGAACACCGAGGCGATCAGCGCGGCCGCCTCTTTCCCGCCTGCGGTGTAGGCACAGACGTAGGCCTGACCTCCGTTAGCGAGCTTCTGCGGCGGCACCTCTTTTCCGGTAGCCCCGGAGACCGAGAACGCCTCGTCGACTTCGCTGGTCTCGACGAGCGGACATGCCGCCGTGATCTCCGCCGCCGTCCGCGGGCCGCTCGAGCTCGACTGGCTGCTCGCGCTCGGAGTGGGCTGCGTGGTCACCTGCGTGACCGCCCCGGGGGATGCGGCGGGGTCGCTCCCAGAGCATGCCGACATCAACGGCAACGCTGCTGCCACGACCACCAATGTGGCCCAGCGGACGGAAGGCCTGACACTCTTGAACACGGATACTTTCACCACTATCGGTCAGTTCGGACGTGGAACTCCAGCAACGTACGCCTCGCGATCCACTTGCCATTCCACCGGTTCAGCCGCGGCAGCGTTGGTGGCGGACGTCGTCGAACAGTTCGGGGTTGTCGCAGCGATACGGCGTCGGCGCAGGTAGACGCGATATCCATAGGCCTTGTCGGCCAGGACCCGCCGCCCCATCAAAGTGTCGCTACCGACCGTGCGAAAGGGTTCGATCCACCGATTCGTGATAAAGCTCATGATCGTGTAACGCTATTGTCAGATGTGATCGAGGTCGATGAACATGTCATCGGCACATACTGTTTTCGCAGGTCAAGGTTGGGCCACAGTGAATCGGGCCCTGAACTCGCGGTCAAAAGCAGCCCCGCGGCACGCTGCCGATCCCCGGCGCTGACGGCGCGCGTCGGCCGTCAGCATGCGGGTCGGTCGCGCGGACGAGAGACCTCGCGATCCAGCAAGCCACCGGTCTCGGCGACGACCAGCTCACCCGGCTGCCCGGTGTGCTGATCGGCTCACCGCGTGAGATCGCGGACCGGCTGTTGCGATGCGGCGAGGACGCACGTAGCCACGTTCGTCGAGGTCATCAAGCATCTGCGGTGACACTGGCACCGGCCCCGATGCCCGTGACAGCCGCCGCTGAGACTGTGATCTGCGATTGCAGACGTGTCGGCTTCGGCTTCACAGCCGACGGGGCCTCACAGGCGATGGGCAGCACAAGCGATGGTCTCCCACACGTCGAGGTCCTCGACAAGGTCGGCATGCCGGCCGATCTGCACCTGCGGGCCGTACCGGAAGATCAGCCCTGTCGCGCCGGACTCGAACCAGGCCGTGAGTCGCTGGGCGATCCGAGTGTGCGAGCCGACGAGGAACACCTGGTCGACGAACTCGTCCGGCACGGCGGCCAACGCCTCGTCGTACCGGCCCGCTCCCGTCAGCTCGATCAACCGATCGCAGAGTCCTGCGAAGCCCAGCGCCTCGGTCTGGAGGCGCATCTGCTCGGCCCACTCCACCACGTACGGCCTGAACCGGTCGAGCCCCGCCCGCACGTCGTCGCTCACCACCAGGTCGACGAGCGCCCAGATGTCGAAGTCCTCGCGGCGCTTGCCGGGTGCGCGCTCGAAGCCGGCCGCCAGCAACGGCTCGAACGTCGGCATCATCCCCGGCGCGAAACCCCAGGGGAACCAGCCGTCGGCGATCTCGGCGGCCAGCGCGATCATCTGCGGTCCGACGGCGGCCAGCACGACGGGCGGCTCGGGCCCGCGCTCCAGAGCGCTGACCCACGGCCGCACGCCAAGCGCCCCCTCCCCGGCGTACGGGATGCTGATCTCCGTGCTCTGGCAGTGGACAGTGCTGCCCAGCCTGGCCCGAGTCGACTCGGCGAACAGCTCGGTGGTTTCGATCACTTCACCGTCCGCTGCGTAGGACCCGGCGGTACGGAACACCTGACGCAGCACGTCGACGTAGTCGCGCATCCGGCGAACCGGCCTGCCCCACGGCCGGCCGTGCCAGCCCTCGCAGGAGCTGGGGAAACCGCCGCCGACGCCGGCGATCACCCGACCGCCTCCGGCCATCGCGTCGATGGTGCCCAGCGCCTGGGCGAGCACGGTGGGCGGCCGCGCGGTCACGGTGGCGATGTGCGTGCCGAGGCTCAGCCGCTCCGTGACCGCCGCCAGATAGCCGAGCGGGGTGAGCCCGTCGTTACCAACGCCCTCGGCGGTGAACACCGCATCGAACCCGAACCATTCGCACCGGCGGATGCGCTCGAGCGGGATCGTGAATCGGCGGTCCTGCCAGGGCACCTCGGTGGCGAGTTTCATCGTGGGCTCCCCGCGATCGACTAACGACCCACGATGCCGGGCCGGCGCACAACGGCACATCTGTCGATCGACAGAGTCGGTCCTCCACCGTTCCGCAGAGTCCCAGCCACTGGCCGGATGCTCGCGTAGGTTGATCCGATACAGATCATGCGTGGCTCGGCCCAACTATCCGAGGGGAGACATGGACGTAGACGGAAAGAATGCACATAGCGGTATCGCAGCCGGGCTGGGCACGAACGCGCTTCTCGATGCGATCATCGAATTCCGGACGACGTCGTCGGCGCGGGCACTCGTGGAACAGGCCCCGGAGGCGATCGCCCACCTGGGGTTCGACCGGGTGCTGGTCTCGCGGATCGACAACGGCATCTGGGTGCCGGAGTCGATGTTCGTCCGGCGCGATCCGCAGTGGGCGGCGGCGATCCTCCAGGCCGGCCGGGACCAGCCAACGACTCTGGAGTCGGTGGTGGAGACGGACGTGGTCGACTCGGGCAGAACCTTCGTCGTCGACGAGGTCCAGACCAACCCGAGGGTCTGCCGGCCGATCGCCGCGATGTCCCGGTCGGAGAACTACGGCGTGGCCCCGATCACCGTCGACCGCACGGTGATCGGCATGGTGCACGTCGACTGCTACCTCCAGCGGCGGCCGGTGCACCGCGAGAAGTGCGTCACGCTGGCCGTGGCGGCGGAGAGCCTGGCCGCGCAGTTGAGCCGGCTGCTGCTGCTCGAGCAACTGCAGGCGGTTCAGGGCACCGTCGGACGATCATGGTCGACGACGTCCACCGTCATCGCGTCGGACGCCGCGGGCCCCGGGATTAGGGCGCACCCCGAGCTCACCCCTCGCGAAATGGATGTCCTGCGCCTGATGGCCGCCGGGGAGACCAACTACCAGATCGGCCGGAAACTGATGATCACCGTGGGCACGGTGAAGACGCACGTTTCGAGCATCCTGCGCAAGCTCAACGCCGCGAACCGCGCCCAGGCCGTGTCGCATTGGTTGAGCGTCCAACCCACCTGACGGAATACTGTCGGGCCGCCGGGGCGGGGTTCTGTGAGGGCCGTGGACTACAGCTGGTGGCGAGAGCCGTGCTGGTGGAGGTCCGGTGGCCGTTTGCATGCCCACGACTCATAGCGCGCATCTCCGTCGAATTCGGCACCTCGTGCCACGTGGTCGGATCTGGAATCGGTGCGCAGGCATCGCACGGTCGGTCTCGGATGGTGCTGGCCGGGTGCCTCGCGATGGCCAGCACGGTGGCGTGGATGCACTGCCACACGGCTTGAGTCCCGGCATCTCGTGCCGTCTCGACGAAGAGCCTGCTTGAGCCATCGACCAAGCGGGCGAAGGTGGCGGCGGTCGTTCGGCTCGATCGGCGGGTGCGCGCGATCGCGGAATCACCCGTTTCAGACGAGGTATGCCGAAGCCTCGTCGCCCTAAGTTCCTCCCGGTGACGCGCGTGGACATGACGGCGCGTGAGTTCCGCAAGCTCTTTGACGCGGTCTCGAACTGGGACCGTTGGGACGGCGGGGAGCGCGGGGCTCTGCACCACCTCACCGCTGCTCGCGCCGCGGCCGCGGCAAGGCTCGTTCGCAGTGGAGTAACGGTCACGCTCAGCCGGCCCCTCACGACCGAGCCGCGAATCGATGTGCCGGAGCCTGCCGACCACCACATGACGATGCTGACCGACGTCGACATCGGGTCCGGATCGGTGCGGTTCGCCAAGGACTACATCGGCGTCGATTACCACAATGAGGGGCACAGCCACATCGACGCCCTCTGTCACGTCGCGTTCGATGGTTCGTTCTTCGACGGGACGCCGGTAGGGGCGGTGACCGCTCAGGGCGCCCAGACGGGCGCGATCGATGCCCTCGAGAACGGACTGGTCGGTCGCGGTGTCCTGCTCGACGTGCCACGATCACGCGGCGTTCGCTGGATCGAGCCGGGCGACCACATCTTCCGCGAGGACCTCGAGGCTGCGGAGCGCCAACAGGGCGTACGAGTGGGGCCCGGCGACATCCTTCTCGTCCGCACCGGTCACGCTCGCCGGCTCAGCGAACTCGGCCCCTGGGACACCCGCGAGGCGAAGGCGGGCCTACACCCCACCGCAGCGATGTTCCTGGCGGAGCGGCGTATCGCCGCACTCGGCTCGGACGGCAACAACGACACCGCCCCGAGCACCACGGAGGGGATCGGCTTCCCGATTCACGTCCTGGCGATCAACGCTATGGGCGTCCACCTACTCGACTACCTCCAGTTCGAGGACGTCGTGCCGCAATCCGAAGCGACCGAGCAGTGGGAGTTCTGCTTCGTCGCTACTCCGCTGCGGATCACCGGCGGGACAGGTTCGCCGCTCAATCCGATCGCGATTTTCTGAGACGGGATGCCGCAGCTTGCGATCGGCGAGGACCTCGAGGATCTCGGAGTGGCGCGGAACGTCGCGCTTGCCCAAGATGTGCACACCGGGCACGGCCTCCTCACCGCGGAGGTCTACGCGGAGTCGACCGACGCCGTGCTCGAGCGGCTCGTGAGCAGCGGGGCGACCGAGGAGGACATCAAGCTCGCGCGGCTCGACGAGGTTGGGCCGATCAAGCTGGGGCGCACGGGAGCCTGATCCGGGCCGACGTGCTGGGGCAGGCCCGGGCAACTCCCGCCCGGTCGCGCGCTACCTCGCCTTCCTGATTGCCAGCACCCCCCAACGGTCACCGTCACCCGCGACGTCCCGGCACCGATCACGCTCCCCGACATCAACATCGACGTGCCCGACATCGAGGTGCCCGAGGTAGCACGAGATAGAAGACGACGAACACGTAGTCGATCGCGGTCGTGTCGAGCCGTGGCCGGCGGGGTTCCTGCGGGTTCGAAGCTAGAACGGCATTTGTGGCTGCAGGCCGAGCCGCAGGCGGCCGACGTTCTCGAAGGTGCGCTCGGACTGGAGGGTGACGTGTGTGCGGATCATGTTGAGGTCGCGGAAGTAGCGCTCGGTCCGCCGGCCCCGGTTGGCCGCACTCGAGCCACCGGTGCGAAAGATCGTCTCGACCGCCTTTGCCGCCAGTTCGACGACCTGCTGCTCGATGAGGACGAGGCGGCGATCGTCCTCATCGCTCACCAGCACACCGGTCTCCATCGAGCGTCGTGCCAGCTCTGTCCACATGTGTGCGGCCTGATGCAGCATCGCCTCGGCGGTGTCTGCATAGGCCGTCACTTCCCCCAGCAGGCGTTGAAACAGCGACAGCTCCGAGCGCTTCGGCGACGTCGGCCCCCGCTGGTGCCTCTCCGTGAGGCTCTCGATGTACGCGTCGATCGCTGCGTGCGCGATGCCGAAGCAGACCGCGGTCGGTTGGGAGATGAGCAGGGACGCGACCGGCCCGTAGAACATTGGGTTCGGGTGCAGGCCGCGCCCTTGGACCTCCACGATGGGCCGAATCGGGTTCGGCGACGGTGCCGTGTGGTGGTCGGGGATGAACAGATCCTTGACTGTGACCCGGCGTGAGCCGGTGCCGCGCATGCCGAGTGTGTTCCAGTTGTCGATGATCTCGAACTGGTCCCGGCGTATTGCCACGAAGCGCGTGTCGACGACCTAGCCGCCCGGCTCCGTCACGACGGCCGCACTGCCGATGAAATGTGTTGCCACGTCGCAGCCGGACGCATAGTCCCACCAGCCGGTGATCCGGTAGCCGCCCTCGACCTTGAGCACCGGGGTCGCGAGCGCGGAGCCTGGGCCGCGAAAGTCGCCGTCCCCGAAGAGCTCGGTCTGCCCCGTTCCTCGAAAAAACTGATGATGACGGTGTTGGCGGCCGTGAGCGCGAACACCCAGCCGCTCGACGGGCAGCCGCGGGACAGTTCGACCGCGAGCCGCAGGAACGTATCCAAACCGAACTCGTAGGCACCGAATCGTCGTGGCTGCATGACGCGATGGAAGCCGGCGTCGAGGTAGTCATGCAGCGTCGAGTCGGGGAGACGACCCAGTTGCTCGCACTCGTCCTGCCGCTCGCGCAGCTTTCCACGCAGCACCGCAGGGCGGGCGATCAGTGCGTCCGGGGTGAGGTGCGGCTCCAGCGGATCGATGGTCCGGGTATCAGCGTCCTGCAGCGCCATGGGGCTCTTCTCCCCGGATGAGGTCGGCGGCTCGTTCGCCGATCACGACGCACGGTGCCATCGTGTTTCCGCTGGTGATGTCCGGCATGATCGACGAGTCGGCGATGCGGAGGTTGTCGATGCCGTAGACCTTCAGTTCGGCGTCCACCACCGACATCGGATCGCGTCCCATCCTGGCGGTGCAGGACTGGTGGTAGAAGGAGACGGCGGCGTTGCGTACGTAGTTCTCCAGGGCATGGGCGTCGAGCTCGCCGGGCAAGGCCTCCCGTTTCACGATCCTGGTGAAGGGAGAGCTGTTGCCGAGTTCCCGGCACAACTCGATGCTGGCGAACGCCGCCGTCAGATCGTCCGGATGAGACAGCATGTTGGCGTCGATCAGGATCGGATCATCTGGGTCAGGCCCGGAGAGATGTAATTCGCCCCGGCTCTTGGGATGGCCGATTCCGGCGAACATCGTCCACCCGTGTTCCGGGACGCCCAGGGCCGCGGTCTCGGTGCTGGGAACGGGGAACTCGACCTGGCAATGCAGTATGTCCGGCGTATCCAGGCTCGGGTCGCTCTTCCAGTACAGAGTTGCCTCGGAGCCCGAGTTGCCGACCCGCTGCGGCTCCCTGTACTCGAAGATGCAGTTGAACGACGCGTGATCCTGGTGATTGCGACCGACGCCGGGCAGGTGCTGTGTGATCGCGATACCGTGTCGGCGAAGCTCGTCCTGCGGGCCGATGCCGGACTGCATGAGCACCTTGGGCGTGTTGATCGCACCGAGCGAGAGAACGACTTCTCGGCCGGCCGTATACCGGCGCACTTGCGAGCCCTGGATGACCTCTACGCCGACGACCGTGGATCCCCGCAGGATCAGCTTGCTGACGAGTGTTTGCGTCAGGATCGTCAGGTTGGGCTGCCCCAGCAGCGGATACACGTACGAGCGGAAGATCGAACAGCGCTGTCCGTTCCGGATGATCAGATCGTCGATCGCGGCGCCCCCGGCACCGTCCATCATCACCCCGTTGGGGCTGTCGTAGGTCGGTAGGCCCAACGATCCGGCCGCTTCGATCATGGCGAGCGCTACGGGCGAAGGGTCGACGCACGGTGCGACGTGGACGGGCCCGCCCTGGCCGCGGCGCTCCGGGTCGGCGGCGCCCTGCCAGTCCTCGATGCGGCGGTAGACCGCGAGAATCGATTCGTAGCCCCACCCCGGGTCGCCCGATTCGGCGGCGAAGTGTTCCCAGTCGTTCTTGTGGCCTCGTGCCCACACCATGACGTTGATACTCGAACCGCCGCCGAGCACCTTGCCCATGTTGAGCGGAATGGCCCGGCCGCTCAGGTGAGGGTTGGGCTGCGCGAGGAATGCCCAGTCGCGCTCCGAACCCAGATTCGCGGGCCACTGCGCCGGCGTCATGACCTCGGGAACGTCGTCGCATCCGCCGGCCTCGATCAACAGCACCCGCACCTGCGGATCCTCGGCGAGGCGCGCCGCCACCACCGAACCCGCGGATCCGGCTCCACACACGATGAAATCGTAACTTTCCTGTGCCGTCCGGTCGGCGACACGCGGCAGCGTCATCCTGAACCCCCCTCTGCGGACCTATGCAAGTCTCCAGCCATCCTCCCGAGCTTACGGGATGTCACGGTCAATGCCGGCCAATCGAGAATCGTTCATTGGGAACTCTCTTGGTTGCCTCTGCGGCGGGAGCCGCCGAATGTGAGATCATTTGCCTAGTACATGCAATTGGGAAATGGTGGAGACGGCTGCCGACGCGAAACGGAAGTGTCCACCCGGATCGGCCGCGCACGACGTGGCGGCCGCGCTGCGTGTGCCTGCAATGCCCACCACGCCCCTCCCGAGCCCATGAGGCCTCTCGTCAGGCGGCGGTGACCCGGACCGGGATGCTCGCCCACCCGCGCAGCATGTTGTTGAGCTTCGGGACCGGCTCCCCGTCGAGCTCTAGGCAGGCGGCGCGGCGGGTGAGCGCGCCGAGCACGAGTTCGGCTTCGAGCCGGGCGACCAGCTGGCCGACGCACTGATGGATTCCCGTGCCGAACACGACGTGCCCGCTTGCGGCGCGGTGGACGTCGAGCTCCTCGGCGTTCTGGCCCCAGTGTCGCGAGTCGCGGTTGGCCGAGCCGAGGAAGAGCAGGACCTTCGTGTCCTTCGGGATGGTGGTGCCGGCGACCTCGGTGTCGACGCTGGTGGTGCGGAAGAAGGTCTGGAACGGCGACTCCCAGCGCAGCGCCTCGTCGAAGGCGAACTTGGTGAGCTTGGGGTCGGCGTGCAGCGCGGCCCACTGCTGCGGGTGGCGGGCCAGCGCGTACATCGCGTTGCCCAGGCCGATCACGACGGGGTCGAAGCCCGCGGAGAGCACCGATCGGACGACCAGCGGCGCCTGTTCGTGGGTGATCTCCCCGCGGTCCGCGGCCGCCCAGATCTCCGCTCCGAGGCTCTGGGGTGCGAGCTTGTCGCGCTCGCAGTGGGCGCGCACCCACTCCTGGGCCTCGGCTGCTGCCGCGAACGCGTCGAGCAGCAGCTGGTTGCGCGGGCCGAGGGCGTTGGTCGCCAGCTCGCCGTAGCGCAGCAGGTTCTGCCTGCCCTCGGCCGGGAGCCCGAAGGCATCCGGGAACACCCGCAGCGGGTAGACCTCGGCGAGGTCGGTCACGGCGTCGAAGCGACCCCGTGCCACGAGGGCGTCGGCCAGTTCCTCGGCGAACGGCGCGAACCTCGCCCGCATCCCGCGCACCGCGCGTGGCGAGATCACCGCGTTCAGCACGGTGCGCACGGCCGTGTGGTCCGGCGGGTCGGCTTCCAGGATGGGGCTGGGCGGGCGCCACGGTTTCTCCCGGGCGAAGTCCGACAGGCCCGCCCCCCGGCCCGACACGAACCGCTCCCAGTCGGTGAGCGTGGCTTTGACCTCCGTGTAGCGCCCCATCGCCACGAGGCCGTCATACCGTGGCAGGCGCACCACCGGCCCGGCGTCGCGCAGGCGCCTGTGGAACTCGTACGGGTCGGTGAGGATCTCGGTGCCGAAGGGGTCGTCGTCCAGGGCGGGCACGTTCTGCGTGGTGGTCACCATGACGGACTCCCGTTCGGTGGTGGGTGGCTCAGAGGTCGAGCACGAGCATGGGGCAGGCGGCGCGGGAGACCCAGATGAACATCGTGTCGTTCGCGGCCTTCTCCTTGTCGGTGAGCAGGGAGTCGCGGTGGTCGACGTCTCCGGCGAGGACGGCGGTCTCGCCGGTGCACGCAGGAGCAGAGCATGGGGATGCCGGCTCCCTGGACAGTCTCGAGTTTACGAATGTCAGGGTCAACAACGCTATTCGATAATCTTTCAGTGAGAGCTCTCCTCGCCTGCCTCCGCGGTGGACCCTGCCGAGTTTGAGATCCTTTGCCCAATACATGAAATTGGGAAATGATGAGGTTGTCATCGGAGGCCTTCGACGCCTGGGGACGAAACGGAAGTGGCCCGGGTCGGCCAGGCAGGAGTGGAGAGAGGTGCGGCTGGTCTGAACGGTGGCAGCCGCCGTGAGCGCGCGTGCGGCAGATCCTGCAAGCGTCTGAGCTGCAAGTGTCTGGCCCGGACGCGACGCTGCCCGTGACCGCACCGGCCACGACCTACCCCCAGCGACAACTGACGCGATAAACGTTGATCGACCCCAACTGCTACTGACTGCTCGACGATGGTGTCCGCACGGGCTGTTGATGAGGGCGCTTTGTGTTACTCCGCTGTGCCCATCCAGGAGTCAGCGACGATGAAGGACCAACACCCCACGTCCAGCCATAGCTCGGACGCATCCCAGCGTCTCGAGCAGCTTCACCGCGCGCGGGACTGCACGCTTCAACGCGCCACTCAGGATGAAGTGAACCTGCCGGATCGTCGACGCGGCCCGCTGCCGGCACACGTGCGGATGGCAACGCTCGTCACACTCGTGTGGGCGCGCCGTCCCGTGCTCGACGTACGGCCGTCGGTCGCAGTGGCTCCGGCACCGGCGCAACTCGGCGTAGACAGAGACGGGCAGCGACCCGCTGGGGAGCTCCTCGACGCTGCCTCGCGGTCGCTTCTGGCGCGTGCGCCGAGCTGCCACGACCGGGAGCGTGCGAAGTACTCGCACCACGTTTGATCCCATAACGGCGAGCGCGGTACGGCCTCGTCACACGTGGTGGGCCCCGAGGGGATCGAACCCTGAACCCGCGGATTGAAAGAGGATGGCTCGACACCACACAGAGCCTCAGCCAGCAACTACGGCATCGCTTCCCGCCGCACTGACCGCGACGACCTCGGCAGCCAACTCGTTTTCGCGTCATGGCTCGTGTCACGCGCGAGCAGGCGCTTGTCAGCACCCATGGCACGGATCAGCACAAGCATCGCGACCAACAGGCGATCCCTCGCAGCGTCCCTGCCGATCGCGGCGCACATCGCCCCTGCTCGCGCCGCGGACCCACCCCGCTCGCGCTCGTCCTGTAGACGATCGTTTACGGGACGGTCGGCGCAGGTGCCCAACCCACCCTCGGCGGCCTGCCGCGAGCCCGCCAAGTGCGATCATCGGCGCGGTCATGGAAGGCCCACGAAGGGCCTCGACCGCGAGCGAGCGCGAGAGCTCATCGAGCGCGTCGGCGCATAGCACCTTCGAGGTGGTGGGGCGGCTGCTCGTTTGTGGCCCGGCCCCTGCTCATCACGACAACAGCCGTCCAGGTAGCACTTAGAGCACTCCTAGCGCTCCCACCTGGGCAGATGGCCGGAGCTAGCCTCGGGGCCGTGCAGATCCTGGAGTACTCCGGCGAGGAGCTGGAAGACGTCGCCCACGAGCGTTTCATGCCGGTGATCGCCCGGGCGCGTACCAGCTATTGCGGGCGAGTGGCGTTTCACGAGTTGGACGAGGCCCTGGCTCTGACTCAGTGGCGGCATCGGGGGCAGACGTCGGTGGTCCGGACCGACCGGATGGCAGCGAGGGCGTCGGCGGACGACCTGATGCTCTTCAGCGTATATATGGCCGGCCAGGGCCACGTCCGCCAACACGACCGCTTCGTCGAGCTGACGGACGGTACGGGGGTGCTAAACGAGACGCGTAGCTCCTACGAGCGGGTCTCGTCGACCGAGACCCGGAGCCTGACCCTGCGCTTCTCTCGCAACCTGCTCCCGCTCCGTAACGCTGAGATCACCGAGGCCTGTGCACGCAGCATGGACCCCGCAAACCCGGCCATGCAGGTGCTGACCGCCTACCTCGGGCGGCTGTTCGAGGCCGCCGACGGCCTTACGGCGCCGCAGCGGCTGGACGCCGGGCGTGCCGCGGTCGATCTGCTGGCAATGGCGCTGCGGGACGTCATCCCCTCGGTGCCGGGCGGGGACGGCTCCGCGGCCGTGTTGCTCGACATGATGCGGACGCACGTTCGCAAACACCTGGCCGACCCAGAGCTGCGGGTCGAGGAGCTGGCGCGGCGGCACCATGTGTCGGTCCGTCAGGCGTACATCTTGTTCGAACGGATCGGGGCCACCCCCGGTGCGTACCTTCGCGAACAGCGTCTACTCGCGGCACAGACCATGCTGTCCGACCCGAGACACGACCGTCTCGCGATATCGAGCATCGCCGCTGCCGTCGGGTTCCTCGACCTCAGCACGTTCGAACGGGCGTTCCGGCGGCAGTACGGAACGACGCCAGCCAGTTGGCGGCGTGAGCACCGTCGCTCCGGACCAACCCCGTGACCGTGCTGCAGGAAGCTCATGGTTCCGAACAGGAATCGCTGTGCACGCTGAGGGCAATGGGCTGGTCGACCGTCTGCGCGAGGGGCCAGGCAGATGCGAACCGCGTTGGGGGCCGATCACCAAACTCGATTCTTGGAGTTGGTGACACCAAGTCCTCTCGCGGGGATTGCCGACTGGTTGGACGGTGTGTCACACGACTGATCGGCAACGCGCCCGCCCGCGCGGTTTCGGTTTTGGACCGTTCCCGAACCCAGGGTCTCGGCCCGGCGGAGGTCGTTGCCGGTGGGGTCACGCGGCTGCCTTCGTGAGCGGGAGCGTGTCATCCACGCCGACCCAGACCGTTGTCAGGCTCTTGTTGACGGTCCGCCTGCGGCTCGGCGCGGCACCGACCTTACGGATCAGTCCCGCGCGGTGTGCGGCGGCGAAGGCTGCGCCCCAGCGCCATGGTGGTCTGCTCTTCGAGGCCGAAGCGTTCTTTCACGTCGGCAGCCTGGAATCGTTCACCGGTGCGTGCCATCTCCGCGGGTGGAAGATGAAGTCGGGCCGATCTACATGGAAGCGGCTGCAGTTTCCTGGCAGCCATCGCAGACTGGTCAGTTCCGATCGCCCGCCAGCCACGAGACTGCTCCAGCAGCAAGAGCGGGGAACAACAATACCCTATAAACTTCCAAGACTGAGGAACGCTACATCTACAGGGAAGGTCGGTTGATGACTACTCGTTCGGATTCGTATGACTTCGTGAGCGTTGGTGCTGGTACGGCCGGTTATGCTCGCGTCCCGGCTGCCCAAGGACGCCATACCGCCCAGCTCCCGCGCCGTGCTACGACGCCTGGGAACAGGCCGGCACCTCCGTTCCGGTTGGTTTTCCGACGCTTTAAGCAGATGACCAAGAGCGTGAGGGACGCGCTCGACGTCATCCTTGATTTGACGGGCGAGGCTGACCGGCGCCCAGTCCCTGCTCGTCACGACAACAGCCTCCGGGTGGGACTAAGCGTGTTCGCAGCTTCTACCTGGGCGGATGGCCGGAGGGAGCCTTGAGCCGTGCAGATCCTCGAGTACTCCGGTGAGGAGTTGGAAGACCGCGCCCGTGAGATCTTCTTCCCGGTAACTGTCAAGGCGGGACCCGGCTTCCGCGGACGGGCGGCCATTCAGGAGCTGGGCGAGACCCAGACACTCTCTCGGTCGCATATGGGGCGTATTTCCGCGGTCCGAACCGGCCGAATGGCAGCGGAAGCGTCGCCCGACAACCTGCTCCTGTTCTGCATATACATCGACGGCCATGTCCGCGTCCGTCAGCACGACCGCTTCGCCGAGCTTGCGGCCGGTGCCGGAGTACTCACCGAGGCGCGTAGCAGCTACGAGCGGGCCTCGTCGACCGAGACCCAGCGCATCAGTTTGCGATTCTCCCGCGAGCTGCTCCCGCTCCGGTCCGCCGAGATCACCGAGGCGTGTGCGCGCAGCATGGACCCCACAGCCCCGGCCATGCGAATGTTGTCCGGCTACCTCGGTCGACTGTTCAAGATTGCCGACGAGCTCACCATGCGGCAGCGGCTGGACGCCGGGCGTGCCGCGATCGAACTACTCGCCATGGCGCTGAGGGACGTCACCCCCTCGGTACCGGGCAGCGATGGCTCCGCGGCGGTGTTGCTCGACATGATGCTGACGCACGTGCGCGAGCACCTGGCCGACCCGAACTTGCAGGTCGGCGAGCTGGCGCGGCGGCACCATGTGTCGGTCCGTCGCGCGTACACCTTGTTCGAGCAGATCGGGACCACGCCCGGTGCGTACCTCCGCGAACAGCGGCTGCTCGCGGCGCAGATGATGCTGTCCGACCCGAGGTACGCCCTGTTCGGGGTGTCGAGAGTCGCGGCTGCGGTCGGGTTCCGCGACCTCAGTACGTTCGACCGGGCGTTCCGACGGCAGTACGGAACGACGCCGGCCAGTTGGCGGCGTGAGCACCTTCGCCCCGGATTGCTTCTGTGACCGTGCTGCAGAAAACGCATGGTGCCGGTGATGAATCGTTATACCGGCTAAGGGTCCTGGGCTGGTCGACTGTTTGCACAGCCGACGAGAAGACGGGCCGATGCGAACCGAGTCGGGGAACCGATCACCGAGCGCCTCGGCGTTGATCCTCGGCCCGAGGGGGGTGGGGCCGGGCTGCACACGTGGCCCGGCCCCTGCTCGCCGCGGCAGTGGCACCGGGGTACTGCACGAAGGTCGGCGTAGCTGGATTGATCGGGCAATCCGTCAAGGATCCCGGCAATCGTGTGGAGCGCCCACACTTCAGTTGCGTCACGATCGCCCACCGGCCGGACCCGGTCGTACTTACGTGCGACGCGGCTTGCCGGTCCGAGTCGGGCACGCCGCTCATCACGTACCGCTCGCAGGTTTTCCACAGGACGCCACTCGGCTTGAAGCGGCGCAATTCTGTCCGATAATTCCGTTTATGGGACGACGATCGGTATCGTTACCACTCCGGCCGACCTCATCGACACCTACCTCGAATCGCAAAGCCGCAAACCAGGCGTCGGTCATGCCACCGTCATTGAGGTCCGCCGAAGTTCCCGCCCGGTCCGCGCGAGGATCGTCGACGACGAAGCGGTGGTCGACGGCGGGCCTCACGGGTCGAAGGCCGACCGGAGTCGGTCGAGAAGCGAACCGAGTTCCACCTCACCGTCCCGCGTCTGGCCGCCCATCTGCAGGAATGCGGTCATGGCGGCTCGCGCGGCGTCGGTTTGCAGGAGTTCCTCGAACAGCCGGGCCTCCTCGATCAACCCCTCGCGCAGCGTGAGTTCTTCGGCGTTGAGGACCGACCGCTTGGCCCGCACGAGGGCGTCGACGGGATGGCTCGCGATGCTGTGCGCCAGGTTGTCGACGTGCCGGCGGAGCTGGTCCGGCTCGACGGCCGCGTTCAGATATCCCCACCGCTCAGCCGTCTCTGCGTCGAGGTCCTGGGCCCCGAGGATCATCTCCATCGCCCGGCCGCGCCCGATCAGCCGGGGCAGGCGCTGGGTGCCCGAGCCGCCGGGGAGGATGCCGAGTGCGACCTCCATCTGATTGACGACCGTGCGGCCGATAGCGCCGAATCGCATGTCGCAGGAAGCGCTGAACTCGCTTCCCCCACCCCCGACCCGTCCCCCGATCTCGGCAATTGTCACCTTCGGCATGGTGCGCAGCCGTTCGCACATCTGTTGGAACAGGCTGAGCTCGTTCCCCGCAGAGATGGGCTCCTCGCTCGCCGATAGCTCCAGCAGAAGCTCGACGTCGAAATGCGCTATGAAGAACTCGGGGTCGGCGCTTCGGAACACCACCACGCGCACGTCGTCCTGCGTCGACACCGAGGTGCAAAACCGTCGAAGCTCGCGAAAAAGCTCACGGCTCATGACGTTGATCGGCGGCGCGTCGATCGTCACGGTCGCCACCCCGCGGTCCAACACGGTCGTGATCAGGCTCTCGTCGCTCACGGTTCCTCGTCTCGGCGGGATCGTCCGGATCGGCGTTGCTCGGGGTCCGGTGGTGTCTGCCGCCCTCACCTGCCAGCGAGCGTACGTCGTGATTCTGCGCGTGGGTTTCCACCGCGGTGCGCCAGTGGTTGGCACAGTCCGACTGCACGAGGTAGTCCCGGCCGTGGTGCCCGAACAGGCTTCCCAACGCGGACAAGGCGGTGATGGCGATACGGTCCGGTTTCTGATTCATCACGGGTGCACCCCTGCTCGGCGACATCGACAAGAAGCAGGGCTGTCTGCCCCGTCCTCCTGGGGTGGCGGGGTGCTGTCCCCCGCCACCCCAGGAGCGACCGGCACAGCCGTGGAGGCTCGACGTCAAGGGCGGCCGCCTGCCGTCGCCGAAGGCGATCGCGCATCGACCGTTGACGTTGAGTGAGGCCCCGCGAAGCTCAGGGGCCGACCGGCCCCCGTTCGGAGCCGTGTCACGCGCTCGGCTCTCGCTAGAGCCAGGCCAGCAAAGGCACTGGTCACAGCTGGTGGGCCCCCAGGGGATCGAACCCTGAACCCGCGGATTAAAAGAGGATGGCTCAACGCCACACGGGGCCTCAACCAGCAACTATGTCATCGGTCTCTACCTCGACGACCTCCACGACCACTCCAGGCGATTCGAATTCGTGTCATGACTCGTGTCACAGCTAGGCGGGATGCTCGCCGCTGCGGACTCAGCCGCTCGAGTCGGTGCCTCGCTACTCGACCGCCAGACGATCACAGACGCCAGGCGGGGCCGCATAAGAGGTCACAAGAACAAAAGCGCGTTGTGGACGCATCAGAGACCGATGGCTTGCGAAATCGCCTCGGCCGTCTCTCGCACGACTTCTATCAGCTCTTGGCGACGGGCATCGTCGACCCGGAACGCGAGACACGGCGCAGAGACCGCGGCAACGACCGTGCCGTCCGAGGACACGGCAGCGGCCGGCGCCCACACACCCTCGTCGATCTCCTGATTGCTGATCGCCCATCCGCGCTCGGCGTCACGCTCGACCTCGCGCAGGAACCCGTCCCGACCGCTGACCGGGGGCCGCGCACCGGACTGCAGGGCCCGATCGACGTAGCGTTCTCGCTCATCGCGGTTGAGCCCTCCGAGGAGGAGCCGGGCGCTGGCTCCTCGTAGAGGCGGGAGCGGCTGGCCCGGCTCGAAGGAGAGGCGGAACCTGGTGGCCGCATCGACGCTGTGGATGCAGACCGGCTGGCCGTGCACCAGGCGATTCAGCAGGACCGACTCCCCGATTCGGTCTGAGAGCTTGCGCATGTAGGGCTCGGCGATGTCGACGATCGGGGTGGCCCGCCGTGCAGCACGAGCGAGGGCGGTGACGCGCATCGTCAGGTGGTAGCGGCCTCGGGAACGCTCCTCGATCAGGCCCATGTCGCGCAACATCGCCACATAGCGGTGCACGGTGGGCGTCGGGATGTCCAGCGCCTCGGCCAGGTCGCGAACCGAGGCCACCGGCCGCTGCTCGGTGAACGCGAAAAGCAGGTCCAGTGCTCTCCGTGCGCTGTCGGCGCCCGCCCGAGCGGTTGTCACGTCCTTCGCCCCCATTGACGTCCTGTCGGACCCGATCTAGCCTATCCGAATCATCTAGCGATAATGAATCTATCACAGAGTGATAGGAGCGGGGAATGGCTGTCCAGAGTCGGACAGATGAGTCAGCCGGGGGCGCGGCGCTTCCCGCGACCGCGAGGGCGAGCGTCGCCCTTCCAGGTAGCGGCTCGGAGATCCGGCGGCTGCCGATCACGCGGGTTCGCGAGGACGGCGGCTGGCTGCGGGTCACGTCCTCGGGGATCTGCGGCACGGACGTCGGTCTGTACGCCGCGGGAGTCGCCGCCCCGACGATCTTCGGGCATCACGTGGTCGGAGAGATCGCGACCGTGGGCGCGGACGCCGCCCGGCGCTGGGGGGTCGACGCCGGGAGCCGGGTTGTCCTCGAGGAATACCTTCCGTGCGGGACCTGCTCCACCTGCAGAACCGGGCCGTACCGGCTGTGCCCCGAGACCGACATCTGGGGCGGCGGCCGCCGTATCGGCACCATCCCCGTGGCCGAGGCACCGGGTCTCTTCGGAGGCAATGCGGAGTACCTCTGCCTGCCGCCCAATGCGGTGGTCCACCCGCTCCCGGACGGCATGCACGAGGACCTGGCCGCATGGGTGCTCCCCTACGCGAACGCGTTGGACTGGACAACGGACGCCGGGCGCTTGGCCCCGGGCGAGACCGTGGTCGTCCTCGGACCCGGCTACCACGGACTCGCTGTCGTCGCGGCGGCCGTGGCGGGCGGCGCGGGACGAGTCGTCGTCTGCGGGCTCGCGCGGGACGCCGAACGGCTCGCCATGGCGGAGGCCGTCGGCGCCGTCCCGGTTGTGCTCGACGGAGCGAACCTCGCCGACCACGTGCGGGGCGGCACCGTCGACCTCGTCGTCGACGCCGTCGGATCCGACGCCGGCGTTGTCGGGCCGGCGGTCGACCTGCTCGGATACGGTGGGCGACTCGTCCTGACCGCGCCGAAGAAGCCCCTGCAGATCGGCCTGGACACCAGCGCGATGATCCGGCGCAGCCTCACGGTGCGTGCGGTCCGCGGCCGGGCACCGGAAGGGATTACCGCCGCCATCGCATCGCTCGCCGACGGCAGCTCGCATCTGGATCGGGTCCCCACCGTCGAGGTGTCTCTCGACGGTGTCGGCGACATGCTCGCCCGCCTCGCCGCGGGCACAGGACCCGAGTCCCCGCACATCGTCGTCCGTCCTAATGCCTGAGCACCCCACCACAAAGGAGCAATCCCCGTGCTGACCCGCGAGCAGAACGAACGGCTGGTACGCACCAACCGCGGCACCGAAATGGGCACGCTGCTGCGCCGCTACTGGATCCCCGCACTCCTGACCGAGGAAATCCCCGAGCCCGACTGCCCGCCCGTACGCGTGCAGCTGCTCGGAGAACGACTCATCGCCTTCCGCGACACCAAGGGCCGCATCGGAATTCTCGACGAATTCTGCAGCCACCGCACCGCATCACTGTTCTTCGCACGCAACGAGGAATGCGGACTGCGCTGCGGCTACCACGGCTGGAAATACGACGTCGACGGCAACTGCGTCGACATGCCATCCGAACCACCGGAAAGCCGGTTCCGGGAAAAGATCAAACAGACCGCCTACCCCTGCGTCGAACTGGGCGGGGTGATCTGGACATACATGGGCCCGCCCGAGCTCCAGCCCGCCCTGCCTGAGCTGGAGTGGGCGGCCCTGCCCGCGTCCCAGGTCTTCGTCTCCAAGCGCTTGCAGGAGACCAACTTCATGCAGGCTATGGAGGGCGGGATCGACTCCAGCCACGTCTCCTTCGCCCACCGCTTCAACATCGACGACGACCCAATGCACTCCGGGACCGAGGGGCTGGCTTACCTCAAGGCCGACACCCGCCCGAAATTCGAGGTCATCGAGTCCGACGGCGGCCTGCTCATCGGAGCCCGCCGCAATGTCGACGACGAGCAGTACTACTGGCGCATCACCCAATGGATCATGCCCTGGTACACGATCATCCCGCCCTTCGGCACACACAACCCGCTCGGCGCCCACGCCTGGGTACCGATCGACGACGAGAACTGCTGGGCATGGAGCATCAACTACCACCCCACGCGGGAGCTGCGTGAGGACGAGCTCGACTCGATGCGCCGAGGGGACGGCATTCACGCCAAGTACATCCCCGGCACCTACCGCACTCTGGCCAACAAAGAGAACGACTACCTCATCGACCGCGACGCTCAACGCGAGAAGCGCAGCTTCACCGGGGTCGAAGGCATCGCGGCACAGGACTTCTCCCTGCAGGAAAGCATGGGCCCCGTCGTGGACCGCACCAAGGAACGTCTCGGCACCAGCGATGCCGCGATCATCCTCGCCCGCCGCCGCCTGCTCGCCGCCGCCGAGGACGCCGCCGAGAACGCCGAGTCCGTGCCCGGTGACCAGACCGCGCACCACCAGGTGCGATCCGCCTCGATATTGCTGCCCAAGTCCGTTCCCTTCCAGGACGGGGCTCGAGACGCCCTCATCGTCCAACCCGGCGAAGAGTTCGTCTCCATCTGACCCGCGCCCGACCCCGAAAGCAGAAGGGAGCGACGCCGTGGCGACGATCTCGTGGACCCGTCGATCCTACGAAGCCACCGTCCTGCTGATCCCGCTCGACGCCGAAGCCCGCACCTGGATCGACATCCAGGGCGCGACGGCGCTGGAGGGCATCACGGTGGCCGATGCCGGCCTGCTAGCCCGTCAGGGCGCTTTCCGGCCGCAACCGGTACCAGCGACCGGGGAGGGCACCGCGACCAGCAGCCCGATCGACCTCGCCATCGACGACGCCGACGCCGTTGTCGTGCTGTGCCGGGATCTCCCCGCGGTCGACGTGCAAACGGTGATGGCCATCGGCGACGCTGCTCGCGTCGCCGGCACCCTCCTCGGGGCCGTCATCATCACCCCGGATGCCCGATGGTCCGGCCACGCCGCACAACGCGGCGCAACGGCAATCCGGGAAGCGGCTGACAACGTCATCCTCCTCAAGGACTCGGCCCTGGCCCTCGCATTCCTGCACGTGCTGCGCGGCGGAACGCACGACGGCGAGCTCGCCGGAGCGACCCGATGAACGGCACCTACACCGTCGCAGTCACTCAGGTCCGCTGGGAGGCTGAGGGGGTCATATCCATGAGGCTTCGTGGTGCCGCCGGCGAACAGCCGCTGCCCGCGTGGAGCCCCGGAGCGCACATCGACGTCGTGCTGCCCTCCGGACTGGTCCGGCAGTACTCCCTGTGTGGAGATCCCGGCGATCCCGAATACACCATCGCCGTACTCCGCGAACCCAACGGACGCGGCGGTTCGGCCGAGATCCACGACAGCGCGCTCGTCGGGCGGCAGCTACGGATCCAGGGGCCACGGAATCGTTTCGAGCTCGAACCGGCCCCGTCCTACGTCTTCGTCGCCGGCGGCATCGGGATCACCCCGCTGCTCCCGATGATCCGCGAGACCACGGCGCGCGGGCTGCCATGGCAACTGCACTACGGCGGGCGGCGACGCGACACCATGGCGTTCACCACCGAATTGCACGCGCTCGCCGCCCACCCGGGTGCAGAGCTGACCTTGTACTCCGACGACCTCGACGGCCCTCTCCCGCTCCCGGCGATCCTGGATTCGGCCCCGCGCGATGCGGCGTTGTTCGCCTGCGGCCCGGCGGGGATGCTCGCGGCAGTCCGCACCGCTGCTGAGCAACACCGGCCGGGCCTGCAATTCCGCTTCGAGCAGTTCTCCGCCGAACCGTCCGAGGTCGAGAATCCCGCGGAGCCGGCCACCGAAGACGCGCCTTACGAGGTCGAGCTCAGCCGGACCGGAGAGACCGTCATGGTCCAGCCCGGGCAGTCCATCCTCGACGCCGTTCGCCCATTGCGTCCGGAGATTCTTTCCTCCTGCGAGGAAGGTTTCTGTGGCACCTGCGAGACCAAGGTGCTCGAAGGCGTCCCCGTCCACCGCGACACCATCCTGAGCGCAAAAGAACGCGCGAGGAATACCTCGATGATGATCTGCGTCGGCGGCTGCGCATCGGCGCGTCTCGTGCTCGACCTCTGACCAGCCCCAGTCCCTGGAACTCCCACCACTGCGCGGAGCGCTCTCGCGCGCCCGCCACCTCTTCCCACCACGGAGGCTCAGCGATGAGCACACCTACCGTCGGCCGCGACCTTGCCCTGTCGCCCTATCGCTGGGCGGTTCTGTTCGCATGCTGGATGTCGTTCACCTTGACCTCGGTCGATCGGTCAACCTGGGGGCCTGCGTCGGTGTTCGTCGGCGACAGCCTGGCGGTGCCCGTCGCCAGCCTGGGCGCCTTCGCCACGGCGTACTACGTCGGCTACGTGATCTCCAACGCGCTCGGAGGGATCGGCACCGACCGGTTCGGAGGGCGGTGGATGCTGTCGGTCTCGCTGTTCGGGGCCGGCGCATTGATGATGCTGTTCGGGTCCACCACCTCTGCGACGCTCGGCATCGCGGTGCAAGCTCTTGTCGGCCTGTTCGCCGGAGCCGACTATTCCGCCGGAGTCCGACTCGTTGCTAGTTGGTTCCCGTCGTCCAAACTGGGCCTCCCTCTGGGCATCTTCACCACTGCCACCTCACTGGGGACGGCCATCGCAAACGCCGTGGTCCCCGCATTGATTGCGTGGCATGGCTGGGGGACCTCATACCACATTTTCGGCGCCATTTCGATGGCTCTCGCGGTCGCCCTGTTCTTCTTACTCCGCCCAGGACCGATGCTCGACCCAGCCGAGGCCGCACCTCAACGGGAAAGCTTCTCGACCGGCCTCAGGTCGCTCGCCCGCAACCGCAACCTCGTCCTGACCTGTATCGCAGGATTCGGCGGCTTCTGGGGCCTCTATGGTTTCATCACCTGGGCCAATGCTCTCATGATCAAGGGCCATGCAATCTCGCCCGCGACAGCGGGCGCCGTCGTCGCCATCTTCGCCATCACCGCAGTAGCCATCAAGCCCGTGATCGGCTATGTCAGTGACCGATTCTTCGGCGGGGCCCGTCGAACGCCCTCAGTCCTTCTCCTCGCGCTGTTCACCATCACCCTGGTCGCGTTCGGAAACCTCAGCACCGCAACCAGCTTCCTCTGGCTCGCTCCCCTACTGGGCGCCGCCGCCTACGGCTGGACCCCACTGCTGGTCGCTCTCGTGCCACGGCTAGTTCCCGGCGCCATCACCGGCTCAGCATCAGGCTTCGCGAACGCAATCTGGCAGCTCGGCAGCGTCATCGTGCCCCTCGCCGTCGGCGCGTCCTACTCCGCCACCGGATCATTCGCGGCGGGCTTCCTCACCCTGGCCGCCGGACCCGCCCTCGGCACTCTGGTCATGCTGACCGTCAGAGAACGCACGACATCGGAAGCGCCAGCCTCCCTCACCCTCACAACTGCTAGCCAAAACCCGCCCGCTTAAGCACACACTACGAAGGCAGCAGGCAGGCTGGCCGCCGAGCAGGCTGCCGATCGCCGGCGGCGAGCATTGACCTGCTGCCTCTGTTGGACGTTGACGGCGGAGTCCGCAGCCAGCGCGGCGATCAATCCGTCTACACTGGACGCTTTAAAGCACGTCCGGCCGGGCTGGCCGTCGCCCGCACCTCCACGGCGGAAGCGCGTCACCAACGCCGCTTTCGCAACAGGGGTGACCTGCCCGGTAACAGACCGTAACGCTGCCTGTGGGACTGTCGACTTCCACTTCGGCACCCACTGAGAGGCAGGCAGGGGTTGGAGCGGTCCGGACGGTTTGTCGGCGTTGGCATCGACACCTACGAGATCCTTCCGAAGCTTGAGCACGCCGTCGCGGAGGTCACGACTGTGGCCGAGCACCTGCGTCCGGCCTTCGTGGGGGACCCCCTGGTTGATCCGGACCGCGCAGAGGTCGACGTGTACCTGAGGGCGGTCAGGGGGTCGGCGGCGGCGGCCCCGCTGCTCTTACTGTGGTGTGGGCACGGAGTGCAGTCCGGGGCGAAGCTGTGGCTGCAGACGCGCGATGAGGACGGTGAAGTCAGCGTCGTCGAAGTGATCAAGCGGTGTGTCCGTTCGGGCGCGAATCAGCTCTTGTTCGTTCTCGACACCTGTTTCGCCGGCGGTGGGATTCCGGACGCTGCGGAAGTGGCCGCGGCCCTGCTGGAGGAGATACCTCCGAATGCGGAGCACGTGTGGTTCGGGGTGCTCGTCTCCTGCGCCGCCCGGGATCCGGAGGGGGCAAAGGACGGGGCGTTCGGCGCGGTACTGATGCGGCTGCTGGAGCGCGGGCCGCGGTCTCCGGACATGCAGCGGCGCTGGTCGCGGCACGACCGGATGATCCGGGGCGAGGACCTTGGTCAGGCGCTGCTGGAGGAGTGGACCGAGGAAGACCAGCGCCCGGATTTCCTGCGCAGGGGCAGCGCCTGGTACATGCTTCCCAACCCGCTCTGGGACGAAGGCGCCCCCGAGGTGGTCGTTGAGCACCTGCTGCTCGCCGCACGCGGCGGGACGGACGCTGACGATCGATCCTGGTTCATGGGGCGCCAGGCCGAGGTCGACGACGTGGTGTCGTGGGCAACGGCGGCCGAGCCCGGGATACGGGTGGTCACCGGCTCGGCGGGAACCGGCAAGTCGGCGATCGTCGGGCGGGTGGTGTCCCTGTCGACCCCCAATGAGCGTCGGCGGCTGTTGGACGGAGGGCCGCTGCCGCACTGCGACCCAGGCGTCCGCTCGATATCCGCGCATGTGCATGCACGGGGCCTGACAGCGGACCGGGCCGCAGAGCTGCTCGACGGGCAACTTGTGCGGGCCGGGATGCTGCGCGCGCACGAGCACGGCCGGCGCAAGGCCGCAGAGCTTATCGGGGCGCTGCAGCGCGTCGCAGACGACCGCGGCCAGCCGCCGGTGCTGGTGGTCGACGGCCTGGACGAGGCGCGCGCGGAGGCGTTCGCGATCGCTGACGACCTTCTCGTGCGGCTGGCGCCCTACGCCTCAGTCGTGGTATCCACCCGGAAAGTACGGCAGGACGATCCGCCGCGAGCACTCGTCGAGGAGCTGCGGCCCCGGGCAGTGCTCGATCTCGACGACACCGCATCGCGGGAGTCGGGCCGGGCAGCGCTCCAGGACTACGTGGTGGCACGGCTCACCGGAGTCGACGAGGCCATGGATCCATCGATCATCGCCGAACATATGGTGGCCGGTGAGTCGTCGCCGGTCGACCAGCGGCCGTTTCTGCTCGCCCGGCTGGTGACCGATCAGCTCCGCGCGGCGCCGATCGACACGTCGATGGCGCACTGGGCCCGCCATCTGGCGGTCTCGATCGAGACGGCGTTCGACGTCGACCTTGCACGGGTGAGACCACCCGGATTCGGGCAACCCCGTGACCCGGCGACACCGGACCTGAGTCGCCAGATGCTGATCGCGCTGACGTGGGCGTTCGGTGGCGGCTTCCCAGAGGAGGAATGGCTGGCAGTCGCCAGCCAGCTGGCCGGGCACGCGCTGGGCCGTGAGCATGTGAGTTGGGTGCTCGACGAGCTGGGCCGCTACGTCGTGCAGGACGGTGAGGGCGGGGTGGCGGTCTATCGGGTGGCGCACCAGAGCCTCGCCGACCATCTGCGGCTGCCCTACCGACGCACTGGCGAACGCCCGTTCGATCACGGAGCCGAGGCGGTGTGGGAGGCACTGGCAACGCGATACCGCACCCTGCTCAGCGTGGGGTTTCCGGCCACCGCCCCCAGCTACCTCTGGCGGTATGCGTACAGACACGCCACCGCAGCGGGGCTACCGGCCTTAGATCGCCTACGCGAGCTCGTGGACGTCGCCGACGAGCTACGGCCTGACCTCGCCTACGCCGCGCTGGGAGTAGCAGACTTAGCGGCGGCCTGGGGCCGCAGTTCCGACGCGGTGCCCCCCACCGAGGAAGCCGTCAACATCTACCGCGACCTCGCCGCCGACAACCCCGCCTTCCTCCCCAACCTCGCCGGCGCCCTGAGCAACCTCGGCGGTCGCTACAGCGAAGTAGGCCGTCGCGCCGACGCCCTGCCCCCCATCAAGGAAGCCGTCGACATCGACCGCAGCCTCGCCGCGGGCAACACCGCCTTCCTGCCCGACCTCGCCGCCGCCCTAACTAACCTCGGCAGCCGCTACGGCGAAGTAGGCCGCTGGGCCGACGCGCTGCCCCCTACCGAGGAAGCCGTCGACATCGACCGCAGCCTCGCCGCCGAGAACCCCGCCTTCCTTCCCAACCTCGCCGCCGCCCTGAGCAACCTCGGCATCCGCTACAGCGAAGTAGGCCGTCGCGCCGACGCCCTGCCCCCCACCGAGGAAGCCGTCAACATCTACCGCGACCTCGCCGCCGACAACCCCGCCTCCCTCCCCAACCTCGCCGCCGCCCTAACTAACCTCGGCGGCTGCTACGGCGAAGTAGGCCGCTGGGCCGACGCGCTGCCCCCCACCGAGGAAGCCGTCAACATCTACCGCGACCTCGCCGCCGATAACCCCGCCTCCCTTCCCAACCTCGCCGCCGCCCTGAGCAACCTCGGCGGCTGCTACGGCGAAGTAGGCCGTCGCGCCGACGCCCTGCCCCCGATCGAGGAAGCCGTCAACATCTACCGCGACCTCGCCGCGGGCAACCCCGCCTTCCTGCCCAACCTCGCCACCGCCCTGAACAACCTCGGCGGCCGCTACAGCGAAGTAGGCCGCTGGGCCGACGCCCTGCCCGCCACTGAGGAGGCCGTCAACCTCTACCGCAGCCTCGCCGCGAGCAACCCGGCCTTCCTCGCCGACCTAGCCGGCGCACTAACTAACCTCGGCGGCCGCTACAGCGAAGTAGGCCGTCGCGCCGACGCCCTGCCCCCCACCGAGGAAGCCGTCGACATCGACCGCAGCCTCGCGGCCGACAACCCGGCCTTCCTCCCCAACCTTGCCGCCGCCCTCAACAACCTCGGCATCCGCTACAGCGAAGTAGGCCGTCGCGCCGACGCGCTGCCCCCCACCGAGGAAGCCGTCCAGCTCCGCCGCGGCCTCGCTGCGGACAACCCGGCCTTCCTGCCCAACCTCGCCGGCGCCCTGAACAACCTCGGCGGCTGCTACGGCGAAGTAGGCCGCTGGGCCGACGCGCTGCCCCCCACCGAGGAAGCCGTCAACATCTACCGCGACCTCGCCGCCGACAACCCCGCCTTCCTCCCCAACCTCGCCGGCGCCCTGAGCAACCTCGGCGGCCGCTACAGCGAAGTAGGCCGTCGCGCCGACGCGCAGCCCCCCACCGAGGAAGCCGTCAACATCTACCGCGACCTCGCCGCCGACAACCCCGCCTTCCTTCCCAACCTCGCCGGCGCCCTAACTAACCTCGGCGGCTGCTACGGCGAAGTAGGCCGCTGGGCCGACGCGCAGCCCCCCACCGAGGAAGCCGTCAACATCTACCGCGACCTCGCCGCCGACAACCCCGCCTTCCTGCCCAACCTCGCCGCCGCCCTGAACACCCTGGCTCGCCTTTGCGCAGAGGCCCGCGATCCCGATCGGGCCGACAGGGCTTGGGAGGGGGTTCTGGCCGATCATGGGATGGAAGGCCAGGCCGTACTTCTGTACTTCCGGGCGACGTTCGTCAGACAAGGCGACCTGCGTTCCGTGGCTTGGCTCGTTGAAAGCTGCCACACCACCGACCGAGGACTCCTCGCCGCTGTCCGCGGCGAGGCCCGACGTCACCGAGCGGGGAACCCGCCAGCCTGGGACGAAGTCTGGTCTGAGGCCACCGGGAAGACCCCGCCCGGCTGGCTCAGCATCGACCCTGTACTCCTCGCAGCCGCCGAGGGGTGGGTGGGCACCGCGACCTACCACGACGAGCAGGACCACCTGGCCGCGCACTCGGAACTGCTCGACCCCGTCGCTGAGGCAGCGGTGGAGGAGGCGCTTCTGCCGGTCGCGCAACTCGAAGCCGACCGCTACCGACAGCTCATTGCCGAAGCCCGTATACATGGCGTAGACGCCGCGTACCGACCGCTGTTCCTGGCGCTCCTCGGCCGTCGGTTCGTCGCAGCACCCGTCGCCGAGCAGCGAGCCCTGCTCAACGACCGCCGCGCAGACCTGCTCGAGGACGATGTCCGCGACTACGTCGCCGACCACTCATCCGGGGACCAAACCGGCGCGACAAGTCGGGCCGTCGCCCTGCTCGATCTCGCCCGCGCGGGCGATTCGGCACTGCAGGCCGCGTTCGATGCCCTCGAGGACCCGGACCGCTTCACCCCACTGCTCAACGAAATCGCCCACGACCGCCCAGCAGTCCTCGAGCCACTGGCCGCGCTCGCCCTCTCTGTAGCCAGCACCTCGACCGCGGGCGCCACAGCCGCGATCTACCTCGGTGTCGCCGCAGCCCTCGCCAGCGACACCGACCGCGCTACGGCCGCTGTACGACAGGCCCGCGAGTGGAATCCGGACAGCACCCAAGCCTGGATCACAACCTTGGCCAGCCTCGGAGCGACACACGCGGCCGTTCTTCCCCTCATCCCCGTTTTACTGGAGGCGCCAAGCGATGGCGAGCACTGACCTGGTCGTCGTTCTACCCGGCATTATGGGCAGCACCCTGAAAGACGAGAACGGCCACCTGGTGTGGGCGCCGTCGGCCGGCGCGGCGCTGCGCGCCATCCGCACCCTGGGCCGCAATCTGAAGGCACTGCAGCTTCCGAGCGGAATCGGAGACGGACATCCCAGGGACGGCGTCGAGCCCGTCGCGCTCATGCCCGACCTGCACGCCATCCCTGGCATCTGGACCCCGCTCACCGGCTACGACGCGCTCGTCCGCCGCTTGGAGAAGCTTGCCACGGCAGGCAAGATCGGCAACGTGCTGCCCGTCGCTTACGACTGGCGGCTCTCCAACAGGTACAACGCCGACCGACTGGCCACGATCGTCGAGCCCGCGCTCCAGCAATGGCGCGAGAGCAGCCCGCAACGGGCCGAAGCTCAGTTGGTGTTCGTCTGCCACTCAATGGGCGGCCTGGTCGCCCGCTGGTACGTCGAGAAGCGCGGCGGCGCCGGCCACACCCGTAAGATCATCACCCTCGGTACGCCGTACCGCGGAGCGGCCAAAGCCGTGGAGCAACTCGTCAACGGTGTCCGCAGAGGCATCGGGCCGCTGTCGGTGGACTTACACGAGTTCGCCCGCAGTCTGCCGTCACTACACCAGCTCCTCCCGGACTACGCCTGCATCGACCACAGCGGGGCGCTCCACCGCCTGGACGAAATCGCCGTGCCCGAGCTGGATACCGCTATGCGCGACGACGCGCTAGCGTTTCACGCCGAACTCGCCGCCGCCGAACGCGCCCGACCGGCCAGCCTCGCCATGACACACGCCATCGTCGGTATCGAGCAACCAACCTGGACCTCCCTGAAGGTCGACGGCGCCCGCGTGGAACCGCTCGACACCATCGCCAGCGACGACGACCGTGGCGACGGAACCGTCCCGCTCACCGGCGCGCTCGGCCACGAGCTCCCAATGGACACCAACGTCATCCACCGCATCGTTGAGCAGCACGGCCACCTCCAGGCCCACCGCGGCGCCCTGGACGCGGTAGCAGCGGTACTTGGCGCGATGCCCGAGCGCCGACGGGGAGATGACAACGTGGCGCTACGCGTCAGCGCTCCGGACTACCTGCTGGCCGGCGAACCACTGCAGGTTCGCGTCGACATCGAACGACAACAGCAGCACGGGCTGCGGATCGAGGTGCTCCCTGAGCGCCCGCCAGGCGCACAGCAGACAGCGGTGGCGGTCCGCACCCCGCCCGTCCGCGACGGCCACATTGAAACCGCCTTCGCTGACCTCGGGCCCGGGGCGTATGAAGTCCGAGTGACCGGAGTGGCGCCGGGCTCCCCTGTCACCGCCGTAACCGCTACCACGCTGGTGTGGACGCACGACGAGTAAGACACGGGGCCGCGGCAGCCATTGGGCTCGGTCCCGGCTGACCGCTGGCCGCTGGCCACTTGCCGTTGGTGGGTCCCGGCGACGGACAGCTCACATGTCGGCATGGTGAAGGGGGCCGGTTGGATGTAGTTAACACGAGTGGCTTGAGCTGGTCTGTCCGTCGGTCAGGCGGGCGTAGCCAGGCCGCGCCGGTGTCGGGGGTGCAAGGCACGCTCTTCGCCTTGCGGCCCTGGCGGCGGTGGGGCATCCCTCGTGGCGTCTGAGTGGCGGACAGACCAGCGACCCCCGGACCCGCCCACCCCATCGCAACGTTCGAGATCCTCGGGCCTGTCCGGAGTGATGGCCGGGTCCGGGCGGAGCCCGGGTGTCTTTGGTTCTTCTAGCGCTCCTTGTTGTCGTCCTTCCGGCCGCGCGCTCCTGATGATCAGGGCTGGTCAGAGGCACGTGGTGTGCCTCGTGACGCAAGCGGTCGGCGACGCCCGTTGCGCCTAACGGGTGACGTCGCTGAGTGACCGCAACGTGGCGTGCGCAGGAGCGATTATGTGGGCAGGGCTGTGCACAACTACGGTTGTGCCCGCCGTTCGCGGGGAGGGGGAACCATGAGCGCCAAGTACACCGCTAGCACGATCGCAAAATGGTTCGTTGCCTGGGCCAACGCTGAGGAAGCGGACCTGTCGAACCTGAAGTTGCAGAAGCTCCTTTACTACGCCCAGGGCCACCACGTCGCCAAGACTGGCGCACCCCTCTTCAGCGACACGATCAGAGCCTGGTCGCACGGCCCCGTCGTCCCCGCCGTCTACCACGTCTACAAGCAGTACGGGTCAGCTGACATCCCCGATGATGAGACGTTCGACTGGGGCGACGTCGACGAGACGACCACTCAGTTCCTGATCCAGGTGTGGGACACCTACGGCGGCTACGGGGCATGGAAGCTCCGGAACATGACCCACGACGAGTCACCGTGGCAGCGGAACTTCCACGATGACGGCTACAACCTGGAGATTCCGCTCACCGACCTCGAGCAGCACTTCGCCAGCGTCGCCTGACGTTGGGGAAGAGCAAGGCCAGCGGGAAGCAGCCGGAGCGTAAGCATGCGGGTCTCCTCGCGGCGCCGCCACTGCTGGTCAACTATGACCTCCAAACCCCGAAGTTCTGCCTTCGACACCTTCAACCGGGGTTCGACATCGCGGAACTCGACGCGGCGGGCAAAGCATCGTTCGCGGAGGCGCTGTTCAAGCGTGCCCGGATGAACTGGAGCGAGATCACGACCGCGCCGAAGCACGGCCTGGGGTCCGAGTTCATCCCGGCCGGGCGGATCAAGCCGTCGATCCCGGAGGCGTTCCAAGACGCTGACCGGTTCCTGGTGCTCCGCTACGACGGCAAGCTCCCCATGGCCGGCATCCGGGCACTGGATGTCCTCCACATCCTGTGGATCGAGCGGACCTTCAACACGCTCTATGACCACGGCAGCTGAGTTCCGCATCCTTGGCGCGACCATCGGTGACTCGCGTGCACGGCGCTTGGCTACAGGTCGTCGACTCGTAGATCGTGTCGCACCCGCCGGAATGTGGCTGGATGCCGCCACACAGGCCGACCCCGCACCACGTCCACTGCTGCGTCGACGGCGAGCTCCACAACGAGGCTCGGTTCCACCCGCGTGTATTCGACGGGAGCGGCGTCTCCGAACCTCGCCGGCGGCAGAACCGCGGGCCACGGATGTTGCTGCCCGGCAGGGCGCAGGAGGGCACCCAGGGCCGGTCTGGTGTCGCGTGGGAGTGGCCCGGTGCGCCCGACCACCCGCAGAAGTCCGGTCTTGTCGTAGCGGCCGAGGACCAGAGACACCGGGGTGGCGACCGACCCCAGCACGCCGCCAACTACGGCCTCTGCGCTGATTCTGGTCTTGATCTTCCGCCAGGCCCGCCGGGCCGGTAGGTAGCTGTGGTCGAGGCGTTTCGCGACGACGCCCTCGATTCCGGCGTCGAGGTGCCCTGTGAGCCATACCTGGGCGGCGTCGCCGTCGGTGGTCATGGGGACGACCGCGAGCGGCGGTGCTGCGTCGTCGAGGAGTTGCAGGAGCAGGGCCCGGCGGATCCGGTACGGGTGGCTGCGTAGGTCAGTACCTCCTGCGGCGAGCACGTCGAACACGACAAACGTGGCGGGTGCTTCGGGGGCAGCGCGCCGTCCGGCGGTGAGGCGGCGCTGCAGGGCCATGAAGTCCAGCCGACCGGCCCGGCAGATGACGAGTTCGCCGTCGAGCACGACGTGGCCGGCGAACTGGTCGGCGATCGCGTCGACGATCTCGGGGAAGTAGCGAGTCAGGGGCCGGTGCTGGCGGGAGTGGAGTCGCACGCGCCGCCGGTCGGCGGTGGCGATGGCCCGGAACCCGTCGAACTTCGGCTCGAACGCCCACGGCCCTGCGGCGGGCAGTTCCGGCGCTGGTCTCGCGACCATCGGCTGAACGGGAGGGCGGAGCACCTGGGGACGGTAAGCCGGTCACAGAGCGCTGACCTGCCGCGGGCTCTCCGCAGTGAGATCTCCTGGCCTGGTGTCAGGTTGGACCGAAGGGAACGCGAATCTACGTACCCGTGGCCCGAACATTGGGTCAGCCTCGGCCAGCTTATCGTCCGTGACCCACTACGGCTCGGCTGGCGACCGTGGAGCTTCCCTGCTGCTGCGGCCACGAGGATTGTCTCGGGGTGGCGGTCGGCTCGTGCGGCTGTCTGGGCGGTGGTCATCCAGCTGGTCACCTCGGCCTGCGTGGCTGGTGCTGCAGGTGAACGCACCCGGACGCTTCCGACCGAGCCCGCTCGCCGAGATCCATTACCCATGCCTCGAGCGCGGCTGGGGAGAAGTACCAGCGGCCGCGGCGGCGCCGCTGGTGGCCGTGTAGCGAGCCGTCCTCTGCGGCCAGCCGAATCGTGACGGGGTGGCGGTGAACCTTCGAAGCGACCTGGGCGGTGGTCACCCAATCGGTCATGAATTCACTTAACAACGCGCTGCGCGGTGTAGCCCATCGGTGGTGAAGCACGACTCGTGGAAGTGTTGTGGGGCTGCGGAGGGGGTCCGTGCGGATAGGAAAAGAAGGGAGCGTGTGGTGGCGTGTTGAGGGAAAAGAAGGGCTAGGTCGAAGAAAGTGGTTACGTAATTGTCTGGTTGAGGTCGGGGACGCGGCTTGGTCGGCGGCTGGTGGACGCTGAGGTTGGTGTGCGGGATGGGGTGCATGTCGGACGAGGGGGAGCTGGCGCAGCCTGAGCCTGTGATCGACCTTGAGCACCCTGACCCTGAGCGGCGGCTCACGCTGGAGCAGTCGTTGAAGCTGATCGAGGCACGTTATGACCGCGCCATCGAGCTCCTCGGGAAGCTTTGATCGAAGCGGCCCAGCCAGCTGGTGCCGGGGCGACAAGGGAGAGCCCCCGCCCGCGTCAGGTGGACGCAGACAGAGGCTCTCTGGGATTTCGTTGCCTCGGGTCAGCTAGCCGGGAGCGGGCTCGCGGGGACGAGCCTCCAGATGACGTACACGATGACGATGAGGACGACGGTGAGGGCCTGGCGGATCCAGGGGTACCACCGTTCGCAGTAGAACGCCGGGTTGACCAACAGGGTTGTCAACATGGAAACGCCGCGGCGGTTGTTGAAGTTCGGTGTTGACTCGGGGAACATCACGGCTGTTCGGCCCTTCGGTTGTTCTGGACGAGGAGCGGCGAGGAGCGAACGGGCAAGCGACGGGGTCCCCCGGCCAGGGGACCCCGTCCCCGTCTTCTCTGTGCCGAAGAGAACGCTAGCGCCGGAATCGCCCGGTTCCGGTGACCGACACCCGCCCCGCGTGTCTCGGCGCGTCGTTTGATCCTCTGGCGCTGGTTGACAGGCGTCTCCACGGCGTGGTTGGTGCTGCCCCCTTTGGGTTGAGGTCGACGGGGTGTTGGTGACGGATCCGTATCGGGCGGCGCCTCCGCCGGCGCGGTTGTGCTTGTCGCCGGGTGACTCCACCCGCGGGTGGCCGGTCAGGCTCGTAGACTCCTGTGTTGCCGCGCTTCCCCCGCGGCCCTAGATCCATCTCGACGAGCGCGGGGGTGCGCCATGGGCGCCGACAGCAGGTACGACCGGATCCGGCCGGTGGGCGATCGTGAGGCCGCCGAAGCGCGGGCGCTCCACACAATCGCGGAACTCCTCGACGACTGGTCCGGGATCAGCTCCCGCTCCGTCGCGCTCCAGCTGGCCGGCGTGTTGCAGGCAACCGCGGTTGAGCTCGGCAACGGCAGACCCGTTCCCGTCGGGGTGCGCCGCGCCATTCGTGGATTGGCCGACGCGTTGCGGCAGGAGCTCGATCCGCGGTGACCTTCAGCCTCGCCCCATCCCCATGCCGAGGATCGCGGCGATGATGAGCGCACCGCCCGCGGGCAGCTCACCCGAGTCGCGGGCTCGCGTCTGCTCCCACACACGGGACCAGGCGACACCGTCGCGGTTAAGAGAGCCGAACGGCCCCCTGAACGCGGCCGCGCTCGAAGACGAGGCGGGGGAGCCCACCGCCACGCCTTCGGTCAACGAGACATGTCGGTTTGGGCAGCGGTGGGAGCAGCTGGCGACCCCCGCCGCCGGGTCCCGCTGTTGATCCGCATGGTCGCCGCAAACGATCGCTGGCTCGACGGTGGGTCGGAGCGGCTGCTCAAGGTCCGGGTAGCACCTGCATCGATGGGTGCCCGGCGCGCCGTCCTCGTAACAGGTGGGGATCTCCTGACGACAGGCTGTTCGCCCCTCCGTTCTCCCCCTGGAGCACTCCCTAGATGACCATTGCAGTGGCGATCAACGTCGGAGATTCGTTGGTGCTCGCGAGCGACAGCGCAACGACTCAGCAGTGGGTGACACCCGCCGGCCATCCCGACACGATCAACATCTGGAACAGCGCGAACAAGGTCTTCAACCTTCGGAAGGGCCTCCCGGTTGGAGCGATGACTTGGGGCCAGGCCAGCATCGATGGCGTTTCAATCGGGACTCTCATGAAGGACCTGCGACTACGGTTGACCGGTCAGGATGCGGCGTGCAAAGACTGGGCGCTCGATCCCGACTCGTACACCATTCGGGAGGTAGCGGATCGGGTTCGGAGCTTCCTCTACGATGATCGGCCAGCGCCACAGCCGAGCGGTCCACTCGGCCTCATGATTGCGGGTTACTCGGCCGACTCGTCGCAGGCGGAGTGGTTCACGATCTCTGTTGACGCCTCGGGCTGTGCCGGCCCGATCGAGGTGTTGCCAGGCGGTGAGGCTGGGGTTGCCACGTTCGGGCAACCGGAAGCGTTCACTCGCCTGATCCGGGGGGTCAGCACGGACTTGCCGCAGGCGCTGGTGAACCTTGGAGTCGCCCCGAGCGAGGCTGGCCAGTACGCGGAGGCGATAGCTGCTGAGGTCTCTCGGCCGATCGTGTTCACCGGCATGCCTATCGGGGAGGTCATCGATCTGGCAGACTTCCTGGTAGAGACCACGATCAGGTTCGTTCGGTTCACTCCCGGCGATGCGACTGTCGGAGGCCCCATCGAAATCGCTGCGCTGACCAAACACGAGGGCTTCAAGTGGGTCAAGCGCAAGCACTACTTCCCGGCCAGCCTCAACCCGACGCAGGAGTCCATGTGACTGCAGGTAGCGCAAGCTCGGCAAGCGCCAAGGTTCACAAGGCTCGGTCGACGGGTGGGGCCGTGAGGAGGGCCCCCGCATCAGTGCTGGCTGGCTCAGTCTCCCGGACCGGGCAGGCGCCGCTCGTCCCGAAGCTTCCGCCGCTCCGGCTGCGCGTCAAGGAAGATCGGAAGGTGTAAGGGCGGCTCTGATCCGTCTCCCCACACCCTCCGGCGTCCGGTCGGCAGTAGGCCGCGGCGTGCCCACCACACTCGCACATACGCCAGCCGTAGAGGCGGCTGTAAGGCGCGTGATCGCGTCGACAGGTGGTGCGCGGAACGAAAGTGAGCCAGTCGCACTGCCCGTCCACTGACCCGGGACGCCATCAGGGGCCGTTGAAGACCAAACTTCCCCTGGAAGGAGGGCGTCCAATTTGTGATCATGACGCTACGGTTCGTGATCACAAGGTCAACCGCTCCAGTTGTCAACGCGGAGCGGTACACGCGGTCACGCTCGTTCGTCCGCGCTCGCGCGCTCAGGAGACGAGCGAACGGGAGGTCATCGCGCTGCTGCTTGTCGTACTGCCGGGGGGAGCGACGGTAATGGAGCAGTTGTCGATGTTCGGGTCCGCCGATGATGCTCCGGCGGCGAAGCCGGGCGACGACCGGCCGCGGCGGCTCCGGGTGCTGATCACGGTCAAGGCGGCCCCGAACCCGTCGGAGCGTTACGGCGAGACTGTGTGCGTGGCCGGCTTCAACGCGGCTCCGGACAGCCCAGGCTGGGTCCGCTTGTACCCGATCAACTTCCGCGAGCTCGGCGTGGACGAGTCGTTCAAAAAATACGACATCGTCGAGGTCGACGCGGTACCAGCCCGCCAGGACCTGCGGCACGAGAGCTGGCGGCCACGAATGAACACGCTACGGGTGACCGATCGCCTTGAAAACTGGAAAGCCCGAAAGCCATGGCTCGACCCGTTCATCGAGGGCTCCATGTGCAGCCTCTACCAGAACTGCAAACACTCCGCCGCTGCGAAGTCCCTCGCGCTCGTGCGGCCCCGAAAAGTCATCGGACTCAAGGTAGAGCGCCACCCCGGATGGACCTCGGATCAACGCAGGAAGATTGATCAGTACATTACACAGGAGCAGCTGTTTCAGGAGCGCGACCGCACACCACTGGAGGCGCCCCGCTTCCAGGCGCGTTATCACTATCTGTGCCACGCCGAAGCGTGCAAAGGCCATGAACAGGGACTGCTCGACTGGGAATTCGTCGCTTTCCAACGGCACCATCTGCGACACCTCGACGATGAGGCTGCCATAGTCCGGCTGCGTGAGCAGTTCTTCGACATGATGTGCGCACACAAGCGACTACCTGCGTTCTACGTCGGAAACCAGGCCAAACGCGCGCACGTGTTCAGCGTCCTCGGCGTGTACTACCCGGAGCGGTAAAGCAGCTACACCGCGCCGACCGAGAGCCGCTCGTCTGCGCAGAGAAGGTCCGCGAGGATCAGGCTCCGATGACAACGGGACTCGTCACTCTCGAAGCACAACAGAGCTACCCTGGCACTTCTCGCCAGATCTCGGATCTCGTCGACGGCAGACCTTGCCCCACCCGTCGAGAGCACGGTGGTCAGGAACGTCTCGCGAGCAGTCTTTAGCTCTGCGACCGACCCACCGAACCCACCCCTGTTCCATTTTGGGTTGCCAAGCGCCGGAAAATGGCGGTAGCCCACACCTACAGCACGCAGGTTCGACGACAGCGCGGTCTTGCTGAGGCCTGGCTTGCGCGACAGCGGTGTCAGGCGAACATCGCAGACAAGTGCTACACCGTCAGCGGTGAGGTTTTCGCAGATCTGCGCCACACTGAGGCCTTGATATCCCACGCCCACTACATCCACGCCTGCCATTTTCACACACTTCCTTCTCAAATTCAAATAACTCCGAGTATGGGTGCGTCACGAAGTGCTCACCTGCTCAACGATCGCCTGCCGCACCTCATGTGGGTCGGCAGGCGATCGTTATTACCCCGATATCGAGCAGGTCAGGACTGGGATCAGGTAAGACTGGTGACGACGGCCCGGATCAGCCACTCCGCGGCGGGTGGAGTGACGGCGTTGCCGAGCTGGCGCACCTGCTCGCGGCGGGTGCCGCGGACCCTGTAGTCGCGTCGGAAGGCCATCGCCGCCTGGATCTCGGCCGGCTCGAGCATCCGGAAGGTGCAGTCCTCCACCACGGGGACCTCACGCTGCCAGCCGACCAGCGACTGGTGTCCCGCTGTGGTGAACGTGCGGGCGGGCTCGCTGGCCGGGGTGCACATCTCCCCGCCGTCGCCCTTGCTCGAGTTGTGGCGGACGAGCATGTGGTGGTTCCCAGACGCCGTCACCGTCGCCAGGGGTTCGGTGACAGGGCGATGGTCGGAGCCGCCGCCGCGCAACTCCGCGATGAACGCCACCCCGAACCGGTCCCGAGTCGACACGGTGTGCAGCGGCTCGTCGACCGGATGCGCGACCCCGGTCCCGTAGTACGGCACGACCAGCGCTGTTTCGGCACGAGTCGACTGCGTCCGCAGCGGCACCGCCACCGGGCTCGCGGTCTTGCCGTCACGGCCCTCCACCGGCACCACCAACGCCCGCGTCTCCGTCGTGGTCAGCGTCGCCGTGGGCTGGTCGACCGGCCACGCCCGCGCATAGACCGGAAGTCCGTCCAGGCCGGTGCGCACAAAGGTGTTGCCGCGGGCCTCGAACGTCAACGGTCGCGCGTACCTGACCAACCCGGCCCGGATCCGGTCCATGGTCTTCGCCGACAGCGGCCTGTCCCGGTCCCCGATCCGCTGGCCAGCCAAGCTCCAATCGATCGCCGCCGCCGCCGGATCGGCGTAGGGCTCAACCACACTGTGCCGGCACTCCACACGGGGACAGCGGTAGAGGTACTGAGCGCGGTAGCGACCCCAGCGCTCCCGGTCCGGTCGCTTCCACGCCTGGATCGCCGACACCTCGACGCGGCACTGCTCGCACCACGCGGCTGGCCGGACGTCAAGGTCCGGGGTGCGCTGGTTCTCGCACCAGAACACCACGTACAGCCGGTCCCTCGACTGCGGCGCGCGGGGTGCGGCGATCGCCGGCGCGTGCATGCTGTTGAGATAGACCACCCGGTGCCGGTAGCCCAGCAACCTCATGGCCTGCAGCCAAGCCGGCCACATCACCCACCGGGCCGCATCCACCACGTTCTCCACGATCACGGCCCGGTAGCGGTGATGCTCGGCGAACCGCGGAACGTCCCACATCGTCGCCCGCGACCGCTCGGCGGCCTCGTCGGGCAAGGTCTCCCCGAACAGGTCCGGCTGCGCCGACTGCCGCTTACGGCCCTTGGCCACCGAGTGGTTCGTGCACTCCGGACTGGCCCACAGGATGTCCGTGCGGGGCGTGCGGCGCGGGTCGACCTGCGAGATGTCCGCGACGTCGTGGTCCACCTCAGGGAAGTTCTGCGCGTGAGTCTCGACCGCGGTGCGCCAATGATTGGCCGCGTAGCGCAGCTGCACCCCGGGCACCATCGCAGCGCCCAGCGCGGAACCGCCGGCGCCGCAGAACAGGTCCGCCACCGTGATCACCGCACACCCCCGGCCGCCAGACCGTGCCGACGCAGCAGCACCAGCCCGGTGACCTCGATCGGTGTGCTCATCGGACGCCACGCCGGTTGTTGCGCGCACGGCGAGCCGTCACGGCAAGGGTGACCGCAACGGTCACCGCGGTCCCGGCCGGGATCTGCAGCTGGTGATGCGCGGCCTGGTCCAGCAGCATCCGCCCGTTCACCCCACCGGCAGCCCGGTCGTGGAACCCGCGTTTTCCGGTCATGTCCGCGAAACGGGCGAGCAGGCTTCCGTCGTCGATCACCGCGTGAAGCACGCCCTCAGCCACGGCACCGGCCAGCTGCGCGATCACCGGCACCCGCGCCCCAGCGACCTGGTAGAACACTGATTTGGTGACCGCCTGGGTGAGCGCGTAGGTCGCCGCGTGCACGGCCAGCGCGGTTCGGCCCGTCCTCGTGCGCTGCTGCTTGTGGCGTGCGCACCAGTCCGGTTGCACGAGGTAGTCCCCGCCGTGGTGCCCCAGCAAGCTCCCCAATGCGGTCACGGTCGTGATGGCGGTGCGGTCCGGCCTGAGATCATCCACGGGTGCTCCCTCGTCGGCGGCATCAGTGCGGGAAGGGCCGGTCGGCCCCGTCCCCCTTGGGGTGGCGGGGTGCTGTCCCCCGCCGCCGTAAGAGCGGCCAGCACGGCCGTGGAGGCTCGACGTCAAGGGCGGCCGCAGGCCGTCGCCGCAGGCGATCGCGCAGCGACCCTTGACGTTGAGTGAGGCCGTGCGAAGCTCAGGGGCCGACCGGCCCCCGCCGGAGGCGGTCCATCGGCAGTTTCTCGGCCCGCGCGGCCGTGAGCGCCTCCTTCACGGGAGCGCGGCCGACCAGGGCGGGCCCTCTGACCCGCGTGCGACCGCATCGAGCAGCAAGCGAGCCTCCGGCCATCGGAGCGCCCACGCCGCCGTTCGCGGGTAGGGGTTCCGGCAAAGCCGCGATTCCTGATCAGCGGGGTATTCACCGCCGCCCCCAGCGGGACGCAACACGCCACTCCGAGATTCGCTCCCCAGGACGAGCGGATCCGCTCGCGTCGTGTACGGTGATCGGGCGAGCGGATCCGCTCGCCCGAGCGAAGGGAAACGACATGGCGGGACCGTGGGGCGGTCATTTGCACACCTTGGCGCAGCTGGCGCATCGGGCCGGAATCTCCGAGAGCCGTGCGCGCGGGCTATTCCCCGCGAAGCTCCCGCCACCGGATCGCCACGACGCCGGTGGCCGACCGCTGTGGTGGAGCGCGACCATCGATGCCTGGTGCGCCGGCACCGGTCGCATTGTGAACGACGATGCACTATGGCTGTTCCAGACCAAGGATGCCGAGACCACGCCGGTAGAGCTGGTCCGCGGCGTGGTCGAGCTCCCCGGCTACGGGAACGAACAGGTCAAGTACTACGCGGTGGTCTGGGACACCCCGCATGGACACGTGATCTACCTGATGCCGATCGGGGAGTGGCACCACCCGGACGGGGTGGCACACCGAGCGGCGAGCCTGATCGAGCCGCGATGGTGGAGCGACGCAATCGTGATCATGCCGTTTCCCGAGGAGCTGGCGGAGCTGGTGCGGGAGCACGCCGAACGTGACCCGACCGTCTATATCTATCGACTGACCACCGAGCCCAAAACCGTGCCGGAGCGCTCGACCAGGGCCCCGGCCACCCGGGCGGCCGGATCACCGTTCGACGGCATCCGACGCTGGTTTGCCAGCCTGACCGAGGACGCCCGCGATGACCCTGGGAACCCAGATACCCGCCAGGCTGCTAAGTCTCCGCGGGCAGAGTGGGTGACCAGCCTGTCGATGTCTGAGGTCGCTCGACCGTTGGGAGCTCCACTCCCGTTGTGGATCAACGGGACGCTCAGCGAGGCGACCGTGACCCGAAGCCTCGCCTACGCCGGCACCGTGACCGTGCCGGATAAGACAACTGGCTGGCCGGGCGTCCAGAACCGCGTCGAGAATGCCCTGAAAATCGACCTGGCAGGGGATTACCCCGGGGCCTGGGCAGTGCTTGCCGTGGACGCCCGACAGCGGCTCGAGCAGATCCGTGCCGCCCACGCCGCCCTGCCTGACTCAGCCCCCGGGTGGCAACTGATGGCGCGACCCGCAAAACCGCAGGTTCCGTTGGGCTTGGAGACCCGACTCACCGTGGCCACGCTGGCCGAGAACCCCGAGCAGGTCGCCGCCGAGCTGACAGCCCTGCGCGACGCCGTCGCAGATCTCACCGTCGACGATCCGCAGGCCGATGTCTACACCGAGGCGATCAAGTTGCTAACGCTGCAGCTGAATCACCACCTCAGACAACAGGGAGCCGTCAGGCGCAGCACCGATGTGTTGGGGAACGAGCTCGCCGCGGTACTGAACCACACCACCGTGCCGTTCTCCGCGCCATGGCAGGGATCGGTGATCGAGGAATGGAAATCCACGCTGACCCCCGTCGCGGACATCGCCGCCGCGTTGCGCCGACGGCGTCTTGTCGACCTCCTGCGCAGCGAGCAGGACCTCGACCCGCAAACGATCGCAGCGATCTACCAGGACCGCCACGGCCACTATGTCGTCGTACCCACCGAGGAAGACGAGGATCGGCGCATCTTCGAAGCAGAGTGGCCAGTAGACCTCGACGCAGTCAGCACCTGGAACGAGCACACGGTGATCGCTGCCGACCACGTGCACCAAGCCACCGCGCTGCTGGCGCTCACTCCCACAGAGGACGGCAGAATGCGAGTCGACCCGGTGCCCGTCCCCGAGCCCCAGGGCCACCGCCAGGCCTTCGCGTACGGCTACCCCGGCGGCACACCGTCCACCACTTACAGAGCGCTGGTCCGCTGTGCCCTGCCCGACGAGCACGACAACGTCAGACTGTTGGACTTCAGGGAAAAGCTGTCCGCCGAACAGGAACCACCAGTCTCCGAACTCTGGGACGCCCTCGTGACCACCCGCAAGCCGCTGCGGCTGAGATGGCCCGATATCCAGCGGTGGGCCCGGGCCGACCTCGCCACCAGCACGGCGCTGCGGCCTGGCCTCCGTCTCGCCCACTCAAGGCCCACGACGGATGGTTAACCACGATCGACCTGCTTGAGAGGACCGACTGTCGACGACTCTGCAACGTTGAATCCGCCCTCGAACCCAGGGTTCCGTAGGGGGTCAAGGTTCCAGAGCCGTCGACAGCCCGCCCGGTGTTGCCTAAGGACCCGGCGCATTGATCGGGACTTCGGGGTGGGCTGCTCCCCCCGCCAGGACGACCAGGTCCGGGCGGAGCCCGGATTCTCCGGATTTGTCGCCCTGAAATGGAACGATAAGAACGTGACCACGGTCGGCACACAGCGCATCCCGGCCTGGGTCGTGCCTGCCTCCGACGAGCTTGCCGAGGCATGGCGCGTCGCGCGCAACACCCACGGCCGCGATTACACCGACAGCCGTGACGTCGGTGTCCACGCTGCTCTCATCTGGCTCGTCCTCGGTGAATTCACCCCGATGACGGGCCGGACCGATGGCGACGGTCGTGAGATCGCCCGCTCTGAATCCTGGGTGGCCCTGTGTGCCGCTGCCGGCCGGGAGCCACCGACAGGGCAGGATTGGGCCCGGCTGGGTGTAGCGCCTCGGGCGGTGCGGCCTGAGATCGCCGGAGACCGCGAGTTCGCCTACGGGGTGTGGCGGACTCTGGCCTGGCTGCTGGGTGTCCGGGAGGACTGGCCGATCTACACATCCTGGCACCGCGCCGCCGGCATCCCACGCGAACGCGCCCACGTCCTCGTTCCTGTAGCGCGGCGCCGGACTGGGGCGTGGAGGGCAGCTGCCCAGGCAGCGCGGGAACGGGCGGAGCAGGACGCTCTGCACCACTGGCGCCACGTGCGCAGGCTCGCTGACCGCTGAACGACAGAGGACCCCCGCCACGTCGGCAGGGGTCCTCGCTCCGGTGCTGTGTGCTCAGGACATCGCGGCCTTCGCGGTGTCCCGGTCGTTCACGTCCTCGTCCTCCCAGCGCGCCACGTCCACGGGGCCGCCAGCATCGACGACCTTGTTCTGTTCTCGCTCGGCACGGACGCGCGCAAGCGCTTCCTGTGCCTTCGCCACGGTTGCCCGCATGTCCTCAGGCTCGTCGGCCGACATCTCGCCGAGGTCAGCAGTGATCTCCGGGGCGTCGCTGGCACCAAGGGCGTCGACGTCCTGGTCGTCGTCGGCGAGATCCTCCTCGACGATGTCCCGGTCGACGTCGTCTTCCTGCCGGGCCTGCCGCTCCGCCTCCAGCCACTCATAGGTGGTGACCTGTCCGGCGGGGTCGTCGATGTCGACACCGCGGGACTCCAGCTCCGTCCGCGAGCGCTCCGCCATCTCCCGGCTCGGTGCGGTGTGCTCGTACCACTCTGCGCGTACCCCGTCGACGGCCTCGAGAAGTTCGGCGTCGTGCTGCGCCTTGGCGGCCTTTGCCCGCGCCTCCTCGCTGGCCGCCCGTAGCTGCTCGGCCTCCTCCGGAGTGGTGGCCGCGGCGGCGCGTGCCGCCCACAGCTCCGCATCGGCCGTGGCGTCCTGCGCGACCCGATACGCCTGCTCCAGCTGGTCGCCGACATACGCCGGACCCCACACTTCCTGGCGCTCGTAGGCGCGCACGCGAGCCCGCAGCGCGCCGTTCGTGAGGCTGCCTTCCTCCGCCCCGGCCTCCGGCAGGTCCAGGGCGCGGTGTGCGGCGTGCCAGAGGCTGTGGTGTTCCGCGAGCCGGGCTCCGGGGCTGACACCGAGCGGCACGGTGTCGTGGTTGTGGCCGGACAGTTCCCGGTAAGCGGCGCCCCACCCGGCGCGGTGGGCCCACTCTTCGCGCTCGACCACGTCCTCCGGCACGTCGCCGAGTGCTTCGATCGCCCACTGCGGCTTGTCAGCGGCGGCGCGCTCGCCGAGCTCGCGGCGGCGGTCGTCCGCGGCGTCCGCCAATCCCTCAAGTCGTTTCCGGATGGCCTCCGGGACTCCTCGCGGGATCAGGTCCCGGGCACTGGTGAGTGCCGGGGTCAGCCTCCCGCGCAACGACTCGGTGATCCGCGAGTGCAGCACCTGCGCGACGCTGCGGGCGCTGGCCAGTCCACCCCGCTCGACAGCGTGACGGAGCACGGCTGCGGGGTCGTGGCCGGCTACTTCAGCAGTGCGCATCAGCTTGTCGAGATCCTGGGTGGCGGGATCGATGGCAAACCTCGTCCTGTCGTTCTCTGACAGCGTGCCCTCGACGGCGAGCATGTCCAGTTGCGCCGACACCCGGCCGGCAGTGGCAGCGTCGGACTCCTCGGCGAGCCGGTTCACGGCCACCATCACCGACTTCGCCGCCTCGGCCTCCCGCTCCGCCAGCGTGGTGGCGGACAGGTTGTCGTCCCGGTCCCGGCCGAAGCCGAGGATGTCGGCGAGCACCGCGCGAGCGCTCCGTTCGTGGACGTCGTGGGTCTCCCCGGTGTCGGCGTCTGCAGCGACCTTGCGGGTGATCGTCCAGAAGGTGTTGCCTTCTCGGCCGCGGGAGCCAGCCACGTAGGCGGCCTTCGAGTCGGTGCTGGTGCCCACGATCGCGTGTGCAGTGTCGACGGTGGCGCCTTGCCCGCCGTGGGTGGTCGAGCAGTAGGCGAGCTCGACGTTCTGGCGGACGTAGTCGCCCGGCAGCGACAGCTCGACGCGATCGGTACGGCGCACCCGCAGTCCGCCGTCGTCGCGGATGGCGAGCACCTCGAAGTTGTCCCGGTTGACCGGGGCTTGGGTGTTGCCGTCGTACCCGGCGAGATGCCAGGCATTGTGGCGCGCCTGGATCCGGTCGCCGACTCCGACGGTGATGCCCTGCCAGCCCTCCCGCTCAAGGGTGACGCCGTGCTCCTGGACGCGGCCGAGGCGGACGAGCTCGGCGCGCAGCTGTGCGGAGACCCGGGCGGCCTGCTCGTTGGTGCCGACTAGCAGGAGCGAGTTCTTGCCGGCAAGGGTGTCGGCCAGCCACGCTCGAGACGCACCGGCCTCGGTCTGCTCAGCAGTGCCGCCCTCCCGCAGCCGGCCGCGCTTGCTGTACTCAGCGAGGACGGTGGTGTCCCCGTCGCGGAGCCGCAGCGACGCCGGGCCCTCCCACGCCTCCTGGAAACGGCGCACCTCGGCCAGGTGGTAAGTCAGACCCCGCTCGGCGATGTCGGCGAGCGCCCCGCCGGGGCCGACCGCAGCCAGCTGCCGCGGGTCGCCGGTCAGCAGCACCTTCGCGCCGGCGGCACGGGCCCGCTCGTACACCTCGGCGACGTGGTCGGTGCGGGCCATCCCGGCCTCATCAAGGATCACCAGGTCCCCGGAACGCAGCCGCCACGCCTCGTCACCCCCGACGGCGGAGCGACCGGCGGGGGTGGCATCCAGCCGGCGTTGCGCACCCAACCAGCGATCGACATTCGTCGATTTCTCGATGCCCTCCCCCGCCAGCACCTGTGCGGCTTTCTGAGATGGGCCGAGCCCGAACACCCGACGGCCGCTGCCGGTCCACGCCTCCGCCAGCGGGCCCATCGTGAACGACTTCCCTGCTCCCGCGGCGGCAACGAGCGTCTCGACCCGGGCACCGGAGGTAGCGATCCCCCGCACCGCCGCGGCCTGCGACTCGCCGAGCTTGCGGCCGTTGGTCGCGTACCGGTCGAGCACCGCGTCGATCTCCTCCTGGGTCAGCCGGTCCGCACCCCGCTCGACCGCGGCCTTCTGCAACTCCCGCTCCGCGCCGAGCTGGTCGTCGAACGCGAACTTCGCGGCACCCGGCTTATCGTAGGGAGACTGGCCGCCCTTCCGCAGCATCGCCGAGTCGAGTCCTTCGGTGGACTCCACCGGAGAGAGCCGCTGCACCTGCTGCGCCATCGCCTTGTCGGTCAGCCGCTCCAGCAACTCCCGCACCTCGGTCGGGTCGATCCCGAGGTGCCCCGGCAGGGCCGCGTCGAGCGCCGCAGTCAGGTCCGACCGCGACCAACTCGACCCCTGAGTGGTCAGGGCGGCCCGGGCGCGGTCGATCACGTCGTCCTCGTCCCAGGTGGCCGGGGAGTCGATCTGCTGCCGACGATCGAGCACCATCCGAGCGACGTCTGCCAGGCCGGTGGACAGCTTCTCCCGGATCTGCCCCTCCCACCGGTCCAGGGCTTCCGCCCGGCTCTCCCCGTCCGCGGACTTCGACTTGCGCGTCAGCAGCGTGGCCTGCTGCGCGAGGTGCGCCCGCTCGATGTTCGACGGCGGCCGGCTGTGCCGTTCCTCGTACTGGCGAATCAACTCCTGGGTTTTCGGGGTGATCGCCCGGCGGCGGGATGAGAACAGGTCGAGCACGTCTTTGCTGATGCCGAGAATTTCCCGCGCCTTGCCGTCCGGTCGGGTTTCGAAACGGATGCCAAGCAAGTTGGTCAGGCTGACTTCCGTCACGCGCTCCGCGATCGCGGCGGCAGTGCCGCGGAACGCGCGGATCACCTGACCATCAAGGGCACCCCATTCGCCATCTTCGCGCTGGACCCGGTTGAGAACGATCTGGTGAACGTGGAGTTGTGGGTCATGGTCGCGCGAATCGTGTTGCAAGAATTGCCCGACGGTCCAGCCGTTAGTGTCGGCCCATCGGCCAGCGCCACCACCATGGCGGCCGACCCTGGTGACGCCGGCGACGTCCTGGAGGTAGTCGATGCTGGCGCGGGCTCCCTCCATCACTGCCTGCTCTACCGCCTCCAGGTGCGTCTGGTATGCGGCGGCTGTCTCCAGGTCTCCAGCCTGCTCAGCCTCGTTGGCGGCCCGCTCGAACGCCACCGCCAGCACGGTCACCGACTTCTGGACGCTGTAGGTGATGTCTTCGAAGCTGACCGCCTGGCGGGCTCCAGCCTCCGCGAGGGCCTGGAGCTCCACCCTGCGCTCCGGGGTGGAGTTTGGCTCCTTCGCGAGGAGCTTCTCTAGGCGCTCCTCAACCGTGGCGAACTTCTTGTCCGGCTTCCCCAGGGTGGAGGTCACCTGGCCCCAGGCGGAGCGTGATCGCGACGCCCGGTCCCGCGGGTCGAGTTTGTGGGAGTAGATCGCCTCCAACAGCTCCGGGTCGATCTCCCCGGTCAGCCCGAGCATCTCCGCGCCCGTGCCGTACCAACGTCCAGGAGGCTCGCCGTGAACGTTCGTCGCAGAGACGTAATAACCTTCGCGGCCACCCGTGACGGCCTTGACGTAGTAGTCGACCGAGTGGCCGGCGTTGACCTTCAGCACGAGGGATCCCCTCCCAGACGGAAGGAAGGGCCGCAGCGGGGCAACCTCGCTGCGACCCTCCTGCGTGAGCTTTGTTGATCATGAAAACGGGGAGCACTGGCTGGAGCCGCGCAGCGGCGGAGGCAACCTCGAGATCGTGATGCATCGGTGTGTTCGTCTTGGTGATCTTGATCCCCGCTCCCCGTTTCTCCGCCGCTTCCCGCTACCTCCCCACTCCTGCGTCTGCTTCCTCGATCTCACTTCTCACCGGTGCTGGTACCTCGTGCTCAACTGCCCAGTGCCCTGCCACTCTCTGGCTGGCGCCCTTCAACGCCGCTGATCGCGCCTTCTGAGCCTTGCCCATCACATGCTTGGCCAGCACACACCCGCCGTGCCGCTTCTTGATCCGCTCACTGACCCGGGGCCTGTGCCTGTCATGCCAATCCACCGCAGCTGCCGCGTTCGCTCGCTTCCCCGAGTACGCGTCCCAGTGCGCCACCCTCAGCGCGAGAAGTTCCTCCACCGCATCTGGATGCCAGAGCCAACAGACCGGCAACGCCGAGTCCGGGTACGCCAGGTACACCCGCTCCAGCCACGGCACCAGGTTCGCCATGGCGATCTGCGCCACCGCGGGGTCCTCCACCTCCAGCCACGAGACCAGCGCCGGCGGTTCGCCAGACTCGTCACCGTCCCCAGCTCCATCCCTGGCGGTTTCGCCAGCTCCAGGGGTGGCGGTCTCCAGGGCCCTGGAGACGTCGCCAGCAAGCTCCTTCACCAGGCCCCGGACCTCCAGGAGGGCGCCAGCCTGCTCACGCAGCTGCAACTCCAGCTTCGCCACCGTCCGGCGGGTGCGCTCCAGCTCCCGGCCGCCGGCTCCGTTCTCCTGCTCAGCCACGGCACGCCACCGCCCGGTCACCGTCGTTCGTGTCGTCCCGCCATGCCGCCTCGGCGGCTTCCTGCTGCGCCCGTTCCTTTTCGACCTCGGCCGCTTCGGCTGCGCGCCGCTCCTGGTATTCGACCGCCTCTGCGTCGTTGTACGCCTGATCTGGTGTCGCACCCTCGCTTATTGCCTGCCAATAGGCGGACCGCCCGGCTGCACTCATTTGTTCTTCGACAATTACGTCGGTAAGCGAGCCTGCCTCCTCGTGCTCCGCGCTCGCGTCAGGGGCGGCGATTGCGGCATCGACTTCCGCCACGTCGCGTAGCTTCGCCGCCTGCTCGTCGTAGAAATGGGCGTAACCGTTGAACTCCCGCGCGCGGCCATCGAGGCTCGATTCGTGGGCCTCCTTCGCCCACGCCCGGTAGGACATGGCCAGCTGCTCATAGCCGTCGGCTGAGGGACCGACCTCGGCACGCTGCTCGCGGGGCGCCTCGGCCGCGGACTCCGACTCCGCGTGAGCAGCCTCCGGACCGGCGGGCGCGTAGTTCGGCGCCGAGTACTTGGCGGGTGTGTAGATGGCCCCCCGGTACTCGCTGACTGGGTAGGGGTGCTCCCGCTCCTGCTCGCCCACCTCCTCGGCCTCCCGCCACTCCCCGACGCGCTCGTCGTGGCGTTCCTCCGCCTCCCGCTGCTCGACGAGCGCGTTCATGAGCCGCGTCTGCCGGTCTGTGCGATCGTCCCCGAGGCCGGACAGCCGCTCGATCGTTGCGTCACGCGTCTCGGCCGGCGGCACGTAGATCTTCGCGGCAGCGATGTCGTCGGCGTCGAGCCTCCAGCCATCGACAGGCTCGCCGTGCTGGGCGGTCATCGCGTCGAGGTAGCGCTGGACCATGCCATCCGCTTCGTCGCCGTACCCCTGTGCGCGCAGCTGTTCGGCCGCCTGCTCGGGCGTGTGCAGCTGGTAGCGGCCGGACTGGCCGTACTCGTTGCTGGCGGCGGCCGGAGCCTTCTGCTCCCCGCGGGCACGGGCTTGCTCGACCCCGCTGAGCACCTGGTTGATCTTCTGCATGATTCGGGTGATCAGTCGGTCCGTCTCCGGTGTCGGCGTCGATGCGGGATAGGCGTCGATGACGTCCACCGCGTCGGGCCGTTCGGTCATGGCCGCCGTGATGGCGTGTCGCTCGTCGGCGGCGGTGACGGTCACGTTGTCGTCGCGTCCGAGCTCATTTTTGATGTGGACGTGATACGTGGGCATGGCTACTGGTTCCGTCCGTTCGCGGCGACGGGCTGGGCCTCGCCGGTGCTGTTCACCTCAAAAACTGTCGGATCGCGATGCACCACCGCGGGCGCGTCGACCGGTTCGCCGCGGCGAACCCGGGTCAGCGCGCAGGCGACGGCAGCCGCCGTGGCCTCTCGAGCGGGAGCGAGCCGTGTCGACCACTTCGCTGCCCGGACGTCCCACCGCTTCCACGTGCGCGGCGTGCGGCCGATGACCGGTGGCATCCCGTTCGGGATCACTACCGCCTGGAACTCGGGCAGCGCCCGAAGCTGGGCCGGGGAGATCGCCGGCACCAGCCGGGTCGACCGCGAGACCACCTCACCGTTGGCCTTGTGGCTGAGAACCTCTTCCTCGCGTTCGCCGACGAGCTTGGTCCAGCGCTCCAGCCCACCGGCGGAGGCGGTGCCGCCGAAGACGAGGATGGTTCCGCCGTTGTCCGACACCCGGTCGGCGCCGTGGTCGCCGTACATCTCGTACAGGTCCGACATCGACTGGACGCAGACCGTGATCTGGATGCCCGAGCCGCCGGCGTCGCCGGACCAGTCCGGCAACGGCACCGACGCTGCCCGCGCCGCCTCATCGAGAATGATCGACAGCGGTGGATCCAGCCGGCCACCCTGGTCTGCGGCGATGTTGCGCGCCACCCGGGCCACGTAGCCGACGAACGCGGCGACCAGCGGCGCCGTCCCGGCCTCCCGACGACCGAGAGCGTGCAGATCGACCCGGCCGGAGCGGATCATCTGCTCAACGTCCAGCGGGCTGCCCTGCGTGGACTCCCACGCCGGGGTGAACGCCAGCCAGGCCAGCGCCGGGCGCATCGTCGTCGTGATCGACGAGCGGGTGTCCAGGTTCGCCGTCACGTACTGGTTGAAGCTCTGCTCCAGCGCCTCCCACGACAGTGACCGCGACAGCAGTGCCCGAACCTCGTCCTCAGTGCCGTCCGGGTTCGCCATCCACGCCTGCACGTCGAGCATCGACCCGCCCTTGAGCGCGGCGGCGTGCATCAGCACGGCGAGCACGTCGCGGGCCAGGCCGTCCCAGTGCCGTCGCTCGCTGCTGCCGTTCTCGGGGATCATGTCGCCGGCCCGGCGGATCGCCTCGGTGGAGTCTTCGCACCCGCGGATCGGGTCGAACGTGACCGTGGACGGCAGGCCGCCGAGCCCACCGGGGTTGTAGATGTGGATCGTTCGCCGCTTCGCGCGGCGCAGATCCTGCGTGTCGCCGAGGACGTCGAGCCGGGTGGACGTCGTGAGGACCGACCCGGGCGCGTCCAGGACCAGGCCGCCGAGCAGAGCCGACTTCCCCTTGCGCGGCCCGCCCACGATCAAGAACACGTCCTGCAACGTGACGTGCACCCACTGCACCCCAACCCGCACGACCCGCATGCCGTACTCGGTGACCGACACGCGGAAGTAGCGCCGCCACCACCCAATCGACGGGCGGACCCGCTTGCCCTTGCGACGCATGGCCCAGGAGCTGCCGTGAAGCAGGATCTGCCGGCTGGTCGCCATGCCGTTGCTGCCGCGGAGCTTGCGTCCACGTCGGGCGACCACCGAGCTCGACCGGCTTCTCAGCACCTGCCCGACCACCACGGCCAGAGCGGCAACTGCGGCGAGCAGCGCCCACCGCGCCCCCGGCTCAAGCGTGGACACCCACCAGCCAAGAGCGGCGGCCGGAAGGACACCCACGATGACGACCCGGCGGACCAGCGCGAGCAGCCGGGTCACCTTCGGCCAGACCACCCACATGCCCGCGGCGAGGGCGGCTGCGGCAACAGTGACGAAGAAGGCGTTCATGCTGCGGCCCCCTTGTAGGCGGCGGCGAGCTCGCGAGCCGCGTGCGCGGACACCCCGAGCTCTTTGATGAGGGTTCCGCGGCCGGCACCCTCGGCGAGCAGGGCGACGGTGCGGTCGTGGTCGAGGTCGTACTTCGCGGTCAGCTCGGCGAGGTTCCCGGCCGGTCGCTGCGGCTGTGCCGCGCAAACGTCCGAGCGCGGCTCCCTGGTGGGTTTGACCTCAGGGTCAGTGACCACCGCCAACGGCGCTGTGTCCCACATCCGAGACAGACCGTTCTCGTCGAGCAGCCGGCTCCACTCTGCGTCGGTCGGGGTCGTCTCCTCGGCCGGCTCCAGCGGCTCCAGCTCCGATTCGAGACCGGTGTCCCCGCGCGGGATCCGGGCGGGCTGGTCGGTCGTCTGGGCGGCTCGGGTCGAGTCCGTCTCGTGGTCGCTCATCGACAGGAGCGCGAACCCGGAGATCGTCATCAGGCCATCGATCACGAGCGGTCCGACCGCCGCGCCGATCGCGTCGTACCCCCACTCCAGCAGAACCGCATTCAGGTGGCCGTAGGAGATGATCGCGGCGCCCAGCGCCACCAGGCCGGCCCCGCCATACCGGGCCAGCTTCCATTGCCACCCCGCGCGCCACCGAACCCGCGACAGCGTCTCCACCGCGAGTAGCAGAGCCACCGGCCACGCGGCCGAGCCGATCTGGGCAGGAATCGACGGTGCCCACCCCGCCGGCGCGACCCACGTCCTCGGGTCGACGCCCTCGGGCGGGTGCGGGATCCAGGTGTAGAGGACGTTCGCGGCGATCGACATCACCGAGCCGAACGCGAACCCGGCCCACGCGACGAGGCGGCCCCCGGCTGGGGCGTTCACTGCCACCAGCGGCTCTTGTGTCCGCGGCGCCACCGGTGACGGCCCTTCCGGAACAGCGCTGTGATCCAGGCGCGCATCACTCACCTCGCCCTCCCGGCCGGGTAGGGCTCGCCGTAGCCGATGAACGCGCCGAGGAGACGGCGCCAGCGGGGCAGCGACTCGATGTGGCGGATATTCGCGGCGACTTGCATCGCCAGCTTCGTCTCCGCCGAGGGGATATCCGCCCACGGTGTGGCGCACAGGGACAGCACGTTGCTTGGCGGCCCGGCGGGCTGCATGGATGGAACGCCAGGAGCGCTCACCGGAGCACCCTCTGTGCCGGATGGAGCGCCGGAGACGACGTGCAGCGTGCCCGCGTAGGCCGGCTGCACGAACTCGGTGCGGCTGGCCGGGGCGGCACTGTGCCACCCGTGCCGCAACATGCCGAGCGCCTGAGTGTCGGTGGGGGTATCTGTGTTGTGTCGGGCCGGGGCAGACTTCGCCATGGGCCTTCTCCTCTGTCCTCTTCATGGAGTGGGGTTGGTCAAGGGGGCCGCCGGAGGTCCAGTCCGGCGGCGCCCCGCATTCACAGCCGTTCTCACGCCGATGCAGCGACGTGCGCCGCGGCGTCCCGTGCACGCCTGCGGCCCGCGGCCAAGCCACGGCGCTCCTCCGCCGTCAAACCACCAGCGATCCCATGCGGCAGCTGGGTAAGCGCGAACGACAAGCACTCCGCTCGCACCGGGCACTGCGCGCACACCGCCTTCGCCCGCGCGATCTGCGCCGCGCACAGCGGTCCCACCTCGACGACTGGGAAGAACAGCTCCGGATCCATCGACCGACACGCGGCCTGCGACCGCCACTCCCGCCGCGCCGTCATCCCACTGCCCCCGAACCGGCCTGCGGCGCCGAGTCGGTGAGCACGGGGGTCGTCGTCTCGTTCAGCTTGGACACGAAAGACCCCACCGCATCCGGAATCCCCTGCCCGAGCGGCGTGCCGATGAACAGCACGGCCGCAACCAGGGAGAAGACCACCGCACCGGCCGCGACACGCGCCTTGGCGCAGATCGCCGCACCGACGATCGCGAACACGATCAAGACACCGACGCTGTCCACCGCTCAAACCCCCTCGGGCGTGTAGGAAGCGGCGTCAACGACGGACCGCTCGGCCACCGCGGCATCGACCATCGCCTCGAGCGCCTTCGCCGGGACGATCAGCCGGCCGCGGATCCGCACCGCCGGGAACTCGCCGGCAGCGATCGCCCGGTAGACAGTCATCGCCGACATCCCGAACATCTGCGCCACCTCGGCGACGCTGTAGAAGCGCGGCACTGCCCCGACCTCCGCGCTCTCGGACTTCTGCTTCACCCATGCCTCCCCTGCTCGGGTTCAACTCTGACTAATTTTAGCACTATTATTAGCACTCAGACTAGCTGCAGCCTCATGGCGCTCGTGGTTCACACGCGGCGTCTCGGTGGCCGGGGCTAACCTCAGGCCCAACATCGGCCGCCGGAGAGGTGCACGTGGCGAAGGATTGGGACGCCGTCGCAGCCGCGATCAGGAGCCGGCTCAACGAGCTGGACATGACGCAGGCGGAACTGGCAGCGCGCGCCGGCGTCGCACTCATGACTGTCCGCGAGTTGCAACACAACTCGCAGCCCCGCCGCCGCAGTCCCCGGACACTCACCGCCGTCTCAGAAGCCCTCGGCTGGCCCGGCGATCAGCTCGCGCGCATCCTCGAGGGCGAACGCTTACCCGACGTGGATGCCGACGATCCCGTGCTCGCCGAGCTCGACGCGGTCAAGGCGGACCTTGTAGCCGTCGTTCGGCGGCTCGACGCCATCGAGCGTCGCCTAGGGATCGCAGACGCGCAGTCCTGAGCCGGTCCACCCGCTTCAGCACCGCAAGCACCTCGACGCGAAGTTCGATCAACTCGCTCCGAATGTCAGGTTGCTGTGGTGCACTGTTGTTCATGGCGTTGACGATCCCGGCGCCCGACCGGAAATCTCAGGTCGGAGGGGCGGCAACACCGGGCATCTACCCGGCAAACCTGCAGAGCACAGCGTGACAGCGGGAGGGAACGCAGTGATCGCGGAGCCAGCCGCCCCCGACGAACCGTGGGGCGTTCAGCTCCGACGCTGGCGCGACGAAATCATGCGATGGTCCCAGCAAGACCTGGTCGACAACATCGTGAAGCTGGCCTTCGAGACCAAAGAAGATCGCGGAACCCGGCTCGACACACGGCTCGTCGGTCGCTGGGAAAGCGGCACCGTAAGCCGACCCCAGGCCGTCTACCGCCGCCTGCTGGCCCAGCTCGGCGCACCGCTCCCCGTCGCATCGATGCGGGTCGCCACCCGAACCGCACCCCGTCTGCCCCCTGAATGCCCTGCCCCACAACTCGCGACCGCCGTAGCGTCGCCGCCGATCGATCAGGCGATAGCGGTAACGGAAGAAGGCGAGTCATCGGTGCAGCGTCGAGATTTCCTCCGCGCAACCTCCGCGGTAGCCGTCGGCGGCCTACTCGCCTCGGCCCTCGGCGCCGACGCCAGCGCGCGTGCCTCCACCGACGTCGTCAATGAACTCAGACGGCGCCTCGTCCGGCTACGCAAGCTCGACGACCACCTCGGCGGCGCAGACACCTATGACCTCTACGCCGCCGAAGCGCAGGTCTCCGAAGGCCTACTCCGCGCTGGCGTCAACCGGGAGTCCGTGCGCCGCGAGCTTCTGGCGCTGCACGCGGAGCAGTCCCAGCAAGCCGGCTGGGCCGCGTTCGACGCCGGTTGGCACGACCTCGCCAAGGCCCACTACCAACAGGGCCACACCGCGGCAGCGGAGGCCGAAGACGCAGGCCTGGCCGGCAACGCCCTCGCCTTCCATGCCTACCAGCTCATCGCCCTCGACCAGCCCGCCCGCAACATCTCCGAGAAGTCGATTCACGCCGCCCAGCAGAACGGCGTCGACCCCGGCGTGCGCGCCCTCCTGCACTCCCGAGCGGCGTGGACCTTCGCCCTCGACGGGGATGCAGAGGCCACAGCCCGCAACCTCGGCCTCGCTGAGGAAGCCCTCGCCCAGAAGAACGGCCAGACTCCCGACTACGCAGCCTGGGTGGATGAGACGGAACTCGCGATCATGACCGGCCGCTGCTGGAGCGAGCTCCGCCGGCCGCTGCGCGCCGTCCCGGTCCTCGAGTCAGCTCTGGCCCACTACAGCGACGCACACGCCCGAGATAAGGCGCTCTACTCCTCCTGGCTTGCCGACTCCTACATCGACGCCGGAGAGGTCGAGCAAGCCGCCGCGGTCGTCACCTCGAGCCTGCAGATCATGGGAGATGTCGCCTCCGTGCGTCCGCGGCAGCGGCTCGCCGCAGTGACGAGCCGCCTTTCCGAGCACTCAGACCTAACGCTTGTGCGGGATCTGCTGAGCAGTCACGCGCTCCACCCACTCGACGTACCGCGCTGACGCCCGCGCCAAGGGCACCGCCGTCACCTCCGGGTTGCTCCACTCATGGTTCGCGACCAGGTGTGACTCAAGGTCCGGGTAGCGAGCCTCCGTCGTCTTGAACGACACCTTCCACTCCTCACCCTTCCCGAACTCACCCTCGTGCCAGAAGAACGACGTCGTGGGCCCCGAGACCTGCCCACCAGCCGCGAGCCCAGCCCCGATCGCGGACTCAGCAAGCCGCAATGCGGCCTCGCGAGTTGGGGTAGCGGTCGACACCTCGAGCACCTTCGTCATGAGCCTGAGCCTACGAGTCCCGGCGACCACGACCAGCGGTCGGAGCCAGACCCGTGGTCTCCGTCATGCCCGTCTCCGGACGACACGCCGGCCTACACGTCGGGCACGAGGCACGGAGTAACACACCGTGGGGCCTGCTCGACTTGATCCGTTGGCAGCTCAAACCTGACCCTTGGAGCCCTACACTAGTGCACATCGAACGAATCATCCTTGACGGATTCCGCTGCTTCGGCGATAAGACAGAGATCACGCTCAATAAGTCCCTGACAGCTTTCGTGGGAGCAAACGGCACTGGAAAGACCGCAGCGATGCAGGCGCTACTAAGAGTTTTCGGAAATAATTCCAAGCTGAGAGAAATTCGCCGTAGCGACTTCTACAGTTCGCCAACATCCAACTCGGCTAGAACTCCTGGAACGACCCGAAAGTTAACAATTGAGGTTCATTTAGCCTTTCCAGAATTGGCTGACGGGAATGGCGGAAAGGCGACCGTTCCAGCCTTCTACAACCAAATCAGCTGCGCGCATGATGGGCGAGTGGCCTGCCGAATCCGCCTCGAAGCCGACCTATTGGAAGACGGCGACCAGGGCCAAATAGATTCAAAGCTTCACGCGATCACGACATTCACCCAAGAGATCCCCGAGGATGCGCGAATTCCGATCGGAGCAGCGGATCGGAGCTTTATCCAAGTCGTATACGTCCCGGCATCCCGCGATGCAATTACTCAAGTAGATGCCCTTCTGCGAGGGCGCCTATGGCGCGCAATTAAATGGTCCGACGAGGTCAAAACCACGCTTGAGAGCACCGGCAAAACACTCAATGACGCATTCGGCAAGGAGACAGGCGTCTCGGCATTTGTCACCGCAATGGGCACACGATGGAAGCAAGTCCACGCAGCAAACACAGACAGCACGCTTTCCGTGCAGCCCCTCGACGTTCGTCTGGACCAATTCGTTCGGAATGTTGGATTCCACTTCCAGCCTAACGAGGAGGGCGGCAGCAGGGAAGTAGCGGAACTAAGCGATGGACAGCGCTCATTATTTCACCTCGCAGTGACGGCGGCAACAATCGACATAGAACACAAAATCGCCACCAGCCCGAACAGTGGGTTCAACACGGCACTGCTTCCCCTGCCCGCCCTCACCGTTGTCGCAGTCGAAGAGCCAGAAAACAATCTATCCCCATTCTATCTCTCAAGGATCGTCGATCAGCTGCAGGATCTTACTACGAGGACAAGCGCGCAGGCGCTCATCTCTAGCCACTCGGCTAGCGTAATTTCAAGAATCGACCCGAAGCAGGTGCGACATTTCCGGTTAGAAAGCCCTCAACGAGCGCTCGTTCGACAGATCCCAATTCCCGACGAGCCTGGAGAAGCTTCCAAGTTTGTTCGCGAGGCAGTAATGACCTATCCTGAATTGTATTTCGCCACGTTCGTCGTTCTCGGCGAAGGAAGTTCTGAGGAAGTTGTACTCCCAAGACTGGGTCAGGCAATGGGAGTATCCATCGACCGGTCATTTATCGCGATAGTTCCACTCGGGGGCCGACATGTCAAGCACTTGTGGAAGCTTCTGAACGCCCTAGGGATTCCGCATGCGACTTTACTCGATCTGGACCTAGGTAGGTTTGGAGCTGGCAGCGGGAGAGTCAGAAATGTAGTAGACGAGCTAATAAATAACGGTATGCGCGCCGAGGACATATATCAGCCAGGCCTTCTGAGTCAGGCTGCTCTCGCGGCCACCGCACCTACGGAGGCAGGCTACCGAGCACTGCTTGAAGCCTGGCTACTCCACCTGAGGAAGTTCAACGTATTCTTTTCAGCCCCTCTCGACCTCGATATGTCGATGCTGACCGCCTTCCACGACGAGTACGCCAGCGTAGAAGGCCGAGGCCCGTCAACCCAGGGAGATGCCAAGGAGGCGGTTTTAGGCAAAGGCTATGAAGGACGCGGCGCCCACGATGATCTGGATTATCCGATGTACAGGTATCTATTTCTTGGAAGAGGAAAGCCAGTTACTCACGTACGAACGCTGGTCCGGATGGATGACTCACGGATCGCGGCAGCGGCCCCCGAGGAGCTTCGAGCTCTAATCAACACAATCATCAAGCGGGCGAGCCTTCCCGCCAAAGTATCGAAGCCGGCCGGCGACGAGTGATGTATATGGACCCGTCGACATGGAAGCCGTCCGGTATCGAGTTCCTAGAGCCAGCTGCGCTCACAGCCGTCAGGCTGACAGCGAGCGCTTGCATTACAGCCGGACCTGGCGCAGGGAAGACCGAATTCCTCGCACAGCGCGCGGCCTTCCTTCTTCAAACTGGCATATGCCCCGCACCCCGAAAGATTCTAGCGATCTCTTTTAAGCGAGATGCGGCACGCAACTTGGGTGAACGGGTGAGGCTAAGATGCGCACCCGCCGAGTCGCGGAGATTTATATCGCTGACGTTCGACGCATTTGCCAAGAGCATCGTCGACAGATTCGGGGTATGTCTGCCCGAGGAATGGCGCCCAGCGCGCAACTATTCGATACACTCATGGGATCGCAGAGTTTATGGCCCATTCCTTGACGCGTTGGGTACCACAGAACTAGTTGAGGAGGAGAGCCCAAACCCGCTCGACGCGTCGACCTTTGAAGCGAACCATCTAGGAACAAATCGCATCCCCATCGATGGCGATATTCTCACCCCGTCGGCCCATGCCGCGCTTGCATGGTGGCAAGAAGTCTATCTAAGCAGGCCAGAGCAGCGTCTGTCCTTCACTATGATCAACAGATTAGCAGAAGCTACTCAGCGTCTCAATCCGGAAGTCGGGTCAGCTATACGGGCAACGTTCCCGTATGTCTTCGTAGACGAATTTCAGGATACCACTTACGCACAGTTCGACCTTCTCCACTCGATCTTTGGGCAATCCGATGCATGCATCACAGCGGTCGGCGATGATAAGCAGCGAATCATGGTTTGGGCCGGCGCGCGAACTGACGCATTTGACGAGTTCAAATCCACATTCGGAGCAAGGTCCTATCCGCTTAGGTACAATTGGCGATCATCTCCTGCGCTAGTTGCTATTCAAGAGGTGGTCGCCCGCACACTCGAGCCGAAACACGCCGAGGTGCAGTCCCAGGCCATCGCGGAGATCGACAGTGACCATGCTCAGGTCTGGTTATTCTCGTCTAAGCCAGCAGAGGCTGAATACATAGCCTCGTGGCTCGTCAAAGACATGAGAGCTAGGGGGACGTCGCCGAAAGACTATGCAATCCTTGTGCGCCAGACCGCAAATCGCTTCGAGGAGGACTTGTATGCCGCCTTCACGCAAAGAGGACTGAAGCTTCGCAATGAAAATCGCAAGGTCGGAGGGGTTGCGCAGCAAGATCTGATGTCGTCACAGCTCTCCGCAGCTTTCCTGCCACTGTTTCGACTTATCACACTTGGCCGGCAGCCCATGTCATGGGTGAAGGCGGTAGATACCCTATGCGAGCTCCGCGACGTCGAAGATGGCGACGTTGAGAAGTCGCGCAAGGTGCAGCAAGAAATAAGCTCATTCGCGCGCGCATGGTACGAAAAGCTTCGGCAGTACCGCCCGAATCCCGACCGTGGACGAGCTCTCGCAGGCGCAATACTTGACTTCCTGAACCCCGACTGCCTTCGCAAGGCATATCAAGAGTACAGTGGCGTTGGCACACTCGATCTCTATTGGAATGCTCTTGTAGAGTACATGGGAACGTGCACCACCGGGACAAAGACATGGGCGGGAGCCGTCGCCGCGTACCAGGGTGATGGAACCATTCCAATTCTTACAGTCCACAAAAGTAAAGGCCTAGAGTACGACACTGTCGTCCTGATTGGCCTCGATGATTCAACTTGGTGGAGTCATACTCCAGAGAGTACCGAGGGAACCTGCACGTTCTTCGTCGCCCTGTCTCGCGCAAAGCAGCGCGCCATGTTCACCTACTGTGGCAGCCGTGGGGGCTCAGATAGAGTAGCAGATCTATATGGCCTCCTGCGGGATGGCGGGGTGCCCGTGCTCGATCTTCAATAACTGTTCCGCTTGCGCACGTTGGCACCCACTCAAAGAGTCGGGCAGTGAGACTATCGCACACCGAATGGCACTTTACACTCAGCCGCAGCGTGTAACCTGCACGCCGCTGCCTGGGATAGTTCGGACGTAACCCCATCGTTCCAACAATTTCACCGCGCGCTGCATAGTAGCCGCCGAAAGGTTCCGTTGGCTAGCCAGCTCCTTAATAGGGGGAAGGAAGTTGCCAGCTGGCCATGCCCCAGCGTCGATCCCCGACCGCAGGGCGACTGCTACCACCTCATATGGATAGCGCGGCACGAAGGCGGGTGGCGGCGTATCGGCTGGCGCCAGTGCGGGGCGAACGGGCATCCGAGCGAAGAGGCGCGTCGACGCGCGCTGGTCTGATTCCGACACCCACGCTGTGTAGACCCGCAACGTCGTTGTTCCGCTACCGCCGTGCCCAAGCCGTCCTGCCACGGTGCGGACGTCGACCCCAGCAGTGATCAGCTCGGTGGCCGAGTAGTGCCGCAGCTTGTGGATCGTTGTCCGAATGCCAAGTCGACGGGCGAGCTTCCCGTACCGCTGGCTGACCGAGTCTGGGAGCAGATGGGTTGACCCGTCGGGCGCCAACGAGAACACGAACGCGCCGTCGGACAGCTCGACGCCCACAGCCTCCGCGCGAGCCTCGAACCGGCTCCGGTGCTCGCGAAACAGCCCCACTGTCTCCCCGTCCAGGGCGATACGGCGCTGTTGATGCGACTTCGTGTCCTTCTCCCACGTCACACCACTTCGCTGCGCGATGCTGCGTTCCAAACGCAGCACCCCGGCATCCAAGTCCAGATCCCGCCACCGAACGCTGCACAGCTCCCCACGGCGCAGCCCGGTCACCATGACCACCCAGACCAACAGACCCCAGTCCGGATCCTTCCACGCCTCCGCCAGGATCCGGGCCGCCTCCTGCGAGCTCGGCGGCTGCGGCCTCGGCTTCGGCGCCGCCGGCGGCTCGGCCTCGCCGATCGGGTTCGAGGCAATCCACCGCCACCGAACCGCACGCTTCAACGCACCGCTGAGGATGAAGTGGATCTGTCGGATTGTGGACGCCGACAGTGACCGACACACGTGCGGCCGGCAGCGCTCGTCGCACTCGTGCGGACGTGACGTCCGGTGCTCCACGTACGGCCGGCGGTCACAATGGCTCCTGCAGCGACGAAGCTCAGCGTAGAACGAGTCGAACACGTCGCCACCCAACTCGCCGACCTTGACCTTGCCGATCAACGGCCGAATGTGCCGGTCCGCGTACCCGACGTACGTCACGACCGTGTTCCGCTCGAGATCGACCACTTCGAAGTACCGGTCGAGCATCTGATCGACAGTGGCGCTCGTGCGCGGACTTCGGCGCTCGTCGACCTGGTTCAGCAGCCGGGTCCGAGCCGCCTCCGCCTGTGCAGCGGCCTTCGGGCCCGGTGGAATCACCTCGATGAGGTCGTGCCGGCGCCCGGTGACCGGGTCCTTCCCCGCGTAGACCCGCACCCGTAAGGCACCGCTTGGCAGGAGATCGATGCTGCCGCGGCTGCGCCGTCGAGCGCCGTTGGTGCGCGTCATGTCTAGGAGCGTATGAGCCCTTGGTGTCACGAAGCGTGTCACGCGATCGGCTCCGATTTGCGGCGGACCAGCAAACCTACTGGTCACGCCTAGTGGGCCCCCAGGGGATCGAACCCTGAACCCGCGGATTAAAAGTCCGCTGCTCTGCCGATTGAGCTAGAGGCCCCTGCCGCCGCTCCCGCAGGGCACGACAGCCGCACCAGACTACGACCCCCGCCTCTCAGCCCGTGCACTCACTCGGTCGTGGTACGCCGGGGAGATCGTCGTCACTGCACGTCAAGCGCCAGTCTCGTCCCATCCGCGCCGCACGTCCCATTCTCACCGGCCTCCCCGCCGCCTGCATCACCGTGCAGTTCCGAAGGCGAGGACAATCGGACAGCGTGAGTGCCCCCACTGTCGCCTCCACGCGCCCGAAGCCGCTGCGTATCGGCCCGCACGCGTCCGACACCCCCGTGGTGCTGGCGCCGATGGCCGGCATCACGAACGCAGGCTTCCGGCGCTTGTGCCGTGAGCAGGGCGCGGGCTTCTACGTCTGCGAGATGATCACCTCGCGCGGGCTGGTGGAGAACAACCCGCTGACCTTCCGCATGATCGCGATGGATCCGGACGAGCAGCCGCGGTCCATGCAGATCTACGGGGTGGATCCTGCGACGGTCGGCGCCGCCGTCCGGATCGTCGCCGAGCGCGACCTCGCCGATCACGTGGACCTGAACTTCGGGTGCCCTGTACCCAAGGTCACCCGCCGCGGTGGTGGCGCGGCGCTGCCGTACAAGCGCCGGCTGTTCGAGGCGATCGTGCGTGCCGCGGTGGACAACGCCGGCCGGATCCCGGTGACGGTCAAGATGCGCATCGGCATCAACGACGAGCACCGCACCTACCTCGACGCGGGACGGCTCGCGGCCGACGCCGGTGTGGCTGCCGTTGCGTTGCACGCCCGCACCGCCGCGCAGCGCTACTCCGGCACGGCCGACTGGTCCGCGATCGCCCGGCTCCGTGAGTCCCTGCCCGCCGAGCTGCCCGTACTCGGCAACGGCGACATCTTCTGCGCCGCCGACGCCATCGCGATGGTGGCGGCCACGGGGTGCGACGGTGTGGTCGTCGGGCGCGGGTGCCTCGGCCGCCCGTGGCTGTTCGGCGACCTCGAAGCGGCCTTCGCCGGTCGCCCGCTGCCTGCTCCCCCGACGCTCGGGCAGGTGGCGGCCACCATGCGCCGCCACGCCGTGCTCCTGCAGCAGCACATGGGCGTCGACAAGGGCATCCGTGACATGCGCAAGCACATCGCGTGGTACCTCAAGGGCTTCCCGGTCGGCTCCGAGCTGCGCCGCAGGCTCGGCCTGGTCGGCAGCATCGACGAGCTCGACGAGCTGCTCGGACAGCTCGACCCGCACCAGGAGTTCCCCGCCGACGCCGATGGGCCGCGCGGACGCCAGGGCTCGCCGGGACGCGTGGTGCTGCCCGAACACTGGCTGGATGACCCCGAGGATCCATCCGTCCCGCTCGGGGCGGAGCTGGAGCACTCCGGCGGCTGACGCGCCGACGGGTAGTGACATGATCACGCACAGCTAACGGCCCGGTCGGGTGGATCACCCCGCGAACGGGTGCGGCCACCTCAAGAGCACCAGGCGTCCCGTCGACACCACCAGCAACAGGAGGTGAGCGGTGGTAACGGTACGTACAGCTGCGCACTCGGGGACGCGTGGCGAGGTGCCGCCCCAAGAGGCGCCGGCTCTGGCGGAGCCCATCACCACCACGGCCTACACGGCGGCCCGGCACACCGCGATCGCGGAAGAACTCGCGGACGCCGGACGCTGGGAGCAGGCCTACGAGCACCTGCGCACCGCCATACGGCTCATGCACGGCCAGCGCCTCCCCGACGAGCTCGACCGGCTCCGCCGTGAGCACGCCGAGGCCCGCGAGCAGAGCCGCCGGGATGCCCTCACCGCCAGCTACAACCGCCGCTACCTCGACGAACGCCTCGTCGCGCTGTTCGAGGACCAGGCCGGGACGGCTGACATCTGCGTCGCTCTCGTGGACGTCGACCACTTCAAGCAGGTCAACGACACCTACGGTCACCCCTTCGGTGATCGCGTGCTCCAGCGGCTCGTCACGGAGCTCGACGCGGGCCTGCCCGAGGGCGCGTTCTGCGCTCGCTACGGCGGCGAGGAGTTCGCTCTCGTGTTCCCCGGTCGCGACCTGGTGGACGTCGTGCGGATCTGCGAGGCCGCACGCCACCGCATCGACCGTCACGCCTGGCACGAGCTGCACCGGGATCTCCGCGTGACGGTCAGTATCGGCGTCGCCCACACCTCGGGTCCGGTCAGCGGGTTCGAGCGGCTCGTCGGCATGGCGGACGCTCTGCTGTACGGCGCCAAGCACGCCGGCCGCAACGCCGTCGCATATCGGGACGAAGGGAACGGAACCGTGTGTCTCGCAGGTCCAGCGGCCGGACGCCGCTCACTGCGCTAAAGGGGCACGCTCGCCGACACCCACTTGTGATCGAACCGGTCGATCTACGTAAGCTCGCTCCGCTGACATCAAGGGGGGCGGGACCGGGTGACCACCCGTGCCCGCCCTTTGTTCGTGGCGGGAGGTGGCGTGGAGGACGGTCCGGACCGTGCTCGGCGCTCCCCCACATCCGGCGGCCGCAGGCGCGCCCCCGAGACCCCGTCGGGAGGACGTCGCCGAGCCCCGGAGCCGGAGACGCCCGACGACGTCCTTTCGCGGTACGGACTGCTCGGCTCCGCTCCCGAGGAGGACGTTCCCCCAGCTCCTCCGGCCCCGCCGGGGAGCCGAGCCGCCCGGAGGCGCGCCGAGGAGGAACGCGAGGCGGCTGCAGCCCAACCCGCTCCTCCCCCCACTCTCGGTTCCCGTTCGCCGGGAGGCCGAGCAGCTCGCAGGGAGGCGGCCGAGGCCTCTGGCGCCGGATACGCCTCGCCCCCGCCCGCTCGACCCGACTCCGGCCGCCGCGCGCTCGACCCCGAGCAGGCAGTGCCACGGCACGGTGGCAGCACGTCCGACTCGGGACGCCACTCGGCCAGGGGGATCCCCCCGGTCGACGCGGGCCGGAGCATGCCGCCGCCACCGGCGCCGCCTGCCCCGGCCCCGCCGCGAGCCGCTCGCGAGCCGGTGCGCCCCGACACCCCGGCTGGCGACGCCCCGAGGCGCCGGCGGAGCGCGCCCGATCGGCCCGGCGTCCAGAGCGCCTTCGACGCAGCCGGCCCCGTCTCCGACTCCGGCCGCCGCTACGCCCAACCCCCCGCACCCGACGCGAGCACCCGCCGGCGCGCAGCCCCCGACGCACCCGGCCCCATCGCCGACTCCGGCGGCAGGCGTGCCCAGCCCCCGGCGGCCACCCCCGAGGCCACCACCCGCGTCCGCGCGGCCGCCCCGCGCTCCGGCGCCGACGCGCCCATCCCAGAATCCGGACGCCGCCGCGCCCGGCCCCCAGCAGCCCCGCCGGAGGCCACTCGCGCACCCGCCACGGGCTCGCGCTCCGTCCCCGGACCGGACGCCCCGGCCGCCCCCTCCGGACGTCGCCACGCCCAGCCCCCGGCGGCAACGCCCGAAGCGACCACCCGCGTCCGCGCCACCGCTCCACACCCCGGCCCCGACGCGCCCACCTCGGGCCCGGGAGTGCGCCGTCCGCAACCTCCGGCAACCGCTCCCGAGGCCACCACCCGCGTCCGCGCCACCCGTCCGACCGCCGATGCGGACGCCCCCGTCTCCAACCCCGGGCCACGCCGCCCCCAGCCTCCGGCCGCTCCCGAGGCCACCACCCGCGTCCGGGCAACCCCGCCGCGCCCCGCCGCTGACCCTGCCGGGCCCATCTCCCATCCGGTACCTCGCGTGCCGCAGCCCCCGGCGCCCGAAGCCACCACTCGCGTCCGCACCGCCAAGCCCACCGGCGACGCGTCCGTCTCCGACTCCGGCCGCAGCCAGGCCCAGCCACCGGCGGAGGCGACCACCCGCGTCCGCGCCCCCGGTTCGAGTCAGGCACCCGACCGCAGCGAACAGGCCGAGCTCACGCGGCGCTCGGAGCGGGAGTCCGTCTCGAACCGTGCGACACACATCGACGAGACGCTGACGCGACTCACCGCCGCTCACGCCGGTCTCAACCTCCCGGCCCGCGAGGGCTCCGCGGCCGCGGAGGCGACGGCCGCGCCGAGGCGCCGTGTGCGCATCACGGTGGGCAGGGTGCTCGGTGCAGCGGCCGCCCTGATCGTGTTCGCGGCAACCACCGCGGGCTGGGGCGCGAAGGGCTGGCTCGAGACCTCCATCCACAACGCCGCTGCGCTCGATCCCGAGTCGAGCTCGGTCGTCGACGCCGCTTCTCAGCAAGGTGACGAGAACGTGCTGATCGTCGCGTCGGACGGCGACACCGCTGCCCCTGCCGCTCCGGGTGCCCCCGAGGCAGCGCCGGCAGGCGCCGACACCGTCACGGTCGCCCACATTCCTGCGGGCGGCGGCCCCATGGTCGTGTTGTCGGTGCCGAACGACCTGGAGATCAACCGCCCGCCGTGCGAACGCTGGGACGGCGAGTCGGCGTCCTACCTCGACGAGACCGTGCGTGCCGAGGCCAGAACGCAGTTGCTCTCGGCGCTGGACGTCGGTGGGCCCCGTTGCGTCACCCGGGTCGTGCAGCAGTTGACCGGCCTCGCGATCACGAAGTACGTCGGCGTCGACCTGGCCGCCCTCGGCACGATGGCGGACGCCGTGGGCGGGGCGAACGTCTGCGTCACGAAGCCGGTGATCGACGGCGCGCTCGGTCCGGTCGTGCCGAACACGGGCGCCACCACGCTCTCGGGAGTGCGCGCCGCCGACTTCGCGCGTGCCGCCGACGTGCAGGGCGACCCCCCGTCGGACTACGGGCGGATCGAGCGCCAGCAGCAGTTGCTCGCCTCCGTGCTGGAGAAGGCCGTCTCCGGGACGGGGTTGCTCGACATCTCGCGGCTCTCCGCGCTGCGACCCACCCTCGGCAACGCCGTCGTCACCGACGGCGCCGGGCTCGACGAGGTGCTGGCGCTGGCCCTGTCCCTGCAGAAGCTGGACGCCGACGGGGTCGCGTTCGCGGCCGTGCCCACGACCACCGACCCGAACAACCCGGACCGTCCCGTGCTCCGCGACACCGATGCCGCGAAGCTGTTCACCGCCGTCCGGGAGGACTCCCCCCTGCCCGAGCAGGAAGGCGACCCACACGGAGTCCCCGGCGGGCCGGCGCCGAGCGACCTCGAGGTCGACGTGCTGAACGCGTCGGACAAGGCCGGGCTCGCGGGCAAGGTCGGGGAGACGTTGGGTTCGCTCGGCTTCGGGGTTGGCGAGGTCGGCAACGCCGATCAGCCGACGCCACAGACGGTCATCCGGTTCTCGCCCGACCAAGCCGCCGCAGCCGCGTTGCTCGCCAGCACCGTCCCATCGGCGACGTCGGTGCCCGACCCCGGCACCACCGGCGTGTTGCAACTCGTGCTGGGCCGATCGTTCGACGACGTGGTGCGCGCTCCGGCGGAACCCATTGCGCTGCAGGCAGATGGCCCTCCCGTCACCGCAGAAACCGCAACATGTTCGTGACAGTGCGAGCTGTGTTCACCATTGATTCATCTGCCCACCGCGCCGAATGTCCGACTCAGCTCTACCCTGCCTATATGCGTGACGCTTACCAGGAGCAGCTGGACGAGTTGGCTGACGCGCTGGCCGACATGTGCAACCAGGTGGCGGACGCGATGAGCAAGGCCACTCGTTCCCTGCTCGAGTGCGATCTCCAGCTCGCCGAGGAGGTCATCTCCGACGACATCCGGGTCGACGAGATGCGGGCAGCCGCTGAGGAGAGGGCGTTCGCGCTGCTCGCTCTACAGGCGCCCGTGGCCACCGATCTGCGGATCGTGGTCTCTGCCATCCACGGGGCGGGTGACATCGAGCGCATGGGCGACCTGGCGCTGCACGTGGCCCAGGCGGCACGGCGCCGCCATCCGCTCCCGGTGCTTCCCGCGGAGGTCGCACCGTACTTCGCGGAGATGGGGCGCGTCGGCGTTGCGCTGGCGCTGAAGGCAGGCGACGTGATCCGCAGCCGCGATCTGGGCGCTGCCGCGGAGCTCGAGACCGACGACGACGCGATGGACGACCTGCACCGGCACATCTTCACGGTGCTGATGGACCGCCACTGGAGCCACGGCGTCGGGCCGGCCGTCGACATCACGCTGCTGGCCCGCTTCTACGAGCGGTACGCCGACCATGCCGTGGCCGTCGCGCGCCGGATCGTGTACGTGGTCACGGGCCGGATGCCCGGCCCCCTCGCGGTCTGACAGGCGCCCTTCATCACTCGTTCACGTCCGATCCGCCCGATAGGCCCTACCCTTCGCTCATGCCGCCCGTGCCCCTCCCTCAGCAGCTGCATGAGCTCGCTGACCTGCTCGGAGAGATGTGCACGGCTGCAGCCGGAGCGTTGAACCGGGCCACCACGGCGATGCTCGACGGTCGCGTGCGCCTCGCCGAGCAGGTGATCGCGGGCGACGCCCGGATCGACGCGATGCGGGCCCAGCTCGAGGATGTCGCCACGGATGCGCTGTTGTTCCACTCGCCGGTCGCGGGCGACCTGCGCGCGGTGGTGTCGGCGATCCGCGCCGCCGGTGACATCGAGCGGATGGGCGACCTCGCGCTGCACGTCGCCCAGGTGGTCAGCATGCGCCACCCGCGCCCCGTACTGCCGCCCGAGGTCCGCGAGGACTTCACGCAGATGGGTTCGCTCGCAGTGCAACTCGCGCTCAAGGCGGCAGAGGTGGCGCGGTCGCGCAACGTGATCCTGGCCGTGGAGCTCGATGCCGACGACGACGCGATGGACAAGCTGCACCGGCACATGTTCACGGTGCTCATGGACCCGTCGTGGCCGCACGGCGTGCCCGCGGCCGTCGACGTCACGCTGCTCGCGCGCTACTACGAACGCTTCGCCGACCACGCGGTGGTGGTGGCCAACCACACCGTCTATGCCGTGACCGGCGAGGAACCGGACGCGATCCCGATCTGAGCGCGTCCGGTTCCGGGGCCGGGAATCAGCCGAAGCGACCCGAGACGTAGTCCTCCGTGGCCTTCTGCCTGGGCTGGGAGAAGATCGTCTTCGTCTCGTCCATCTCCACCAGGTGCCCCGGCTTGCCGGTGCCCTCGATGTTGAAGAACCCGGTGAAGTCGCTGACCCGGGCGGCCTGCTGCATGTTGTGCGTGACGATGACGATCGTGTACTCGGTCTTCAGCTCGTTGATCAGATCCTCGATCGCGAGCGTCGAGATCGGGTCGAGCGCTGAGCACGGCTCGTCCATGAGCAGAACGTCCGGCTGCACCGCGATGGCGCGCGCGATGCACAGGCGCTGCTGCTGACCACCGGACAGGCCCGAACCCGGCTTGTCGAGGCGGTCCTTGACCTCGTTCCACAGGTTCGCGCCGCGCAGCGACTGCTCGACGAGCGCGTCGGTGGCTTCCTTCTTCATCTTCTTGCTGTTCAGGCGCTGACCCGCGATGACGTTGTCGTAGATCGACATCGTGGGGAACGGGTTGGGCCGCTGGAAGACCATCCCGATCTGCCGGCGCACGCCCACCGGGTCGATCCCGGGGCCGTAGAGATCCTTGCCGTCGAGTTCCAGGCTGCCCTCGACACGGGCACCCGGGATGACCTCGTGCATCCGGTTGATCGACCGCAGGAAGGTCGACTTGCCGCAGCCCGACGGGCCGATCAGCGCAGTGACCGTCTGCGGGCGAATGGACATCGAGACGCCCTCGACGGCGAGGAAGGAGCCGTAGTAGATGTTCAGGTTCTTGGCGTCGATCGCTTTGCCCACGGTCGTACCTCTTATCGGGTCTTGGGGGCGAACAGCCGGGCAATCAGCCGCGCCACGAGGTTGAGCACCAGCACGATGATGATCAGGACGAGGGCAGCGGTCCAGGCCCGGTCCAGGTAGGGCTCGCGCGGGACACCGGGTGCCGCGTACGAGGTGTAGGCGAACACCGGCAGCGTGGCCATCCGGCCCTCGAACGGGTTGAAGTTGAGGGCGGTGGTCAGGCCGGCGATGATCAGCAACGGCGCCGTCTCACCGATCACACGGGCGATCGCGAGGGTGACACCGGATGCGATGCCGGCGATCGAGGTGGGGATCACCACCTTCATGATCGTGCGCCACTTCGGGGTGCCGAGTGCGTACGCGGCCTCCCGGAGCTCGTTCGGCACGATCTTGAGCATCTCCTCGGTGGCCCGCACCACCACCGGGATCATGAGCACGCTCAGGGCCACCGACCCACCGAAGCCGAGCCGGATACCGGGGCCGAAGAAGAGCGCGAACAGCGCGAACGCGAACAGGCCCGCCACGATCGACGGGATGCCGGTCATGACGTCGACGAAGAACGTGATGGCCCGTGCGAGCCTGCCCTTGCCGTACTCCACGAGGTAGACGGCGGTGAGCAGGCCGACGGGGATCGACATTACCGCGGCCAGCGCCGTGATGAGCAGCGTGCCGATGATGGCGTGGTAGCCGCCGCCACCCGCGCCGATCACACCGCGCATGGACGAGTTGAAGAACTCGGCGTCGAAGCGGGCCATGCCGTTGCCGACCACCGTGATCACGACCGAGACGAGCGGGGTCAGCGCGATGAGGAACGCCACCGTCACGACGATCGTGACGACACGGTCGGTGGCCTTGCGCCTGCCCTCCACGACACGGGAGATCACGTAGGTGGCGATGGCGTAGACGACGGCCGATGCGACGAGCAGGCCGCCGATGCTGAACGCGCCGGTGGCCGCGAGCAGCACGCCGATGACGACCAACGCCCCACCCAGCACCGCCCACGGCATCCATCGGGGCAGCTCCGCGCTGACCAGTGACGGTGCCTGCGCAGGAGCTTTCGTGGCCTGCGCGCCCTCAGAGCGCTCGGTGTCGATCGACATCAGTTGGCCCCCGAGAACTCACGACGACGGTTGATGATGTAGCGGGCGAGCGCGTTGACCAGCAGGGTGATCACGAACAGCACGAGGCCCGACGCGATGAGCGTGTTGACGGCCAGACCCGTGGAGTCGGGGAACTGCAGCGCGATGTTGCCGGCGATCGTCGACGGGTTGTCGGAGCTGATCAGGTTGAACGTGACGGCGCCGGAGGCGGACAGGATGATCGCCACCGCCATCGTCTCGCCGAGCGCACGCCCGAGCCCGAGCATCGAGCCGCTGATGATCCCCGACCGGCCGAACGGCAGAACGGCCATCCGGATCATTTCCCAGCGGGTGGCGCCCAGTGCGAGCGCCGCCTCCTCGTGCAGCTTGGGCGTCTGCAGGAAGACCTCGCGAGCCACCGCGGTGATGATCGGCAGGATCATCACCGCGAGGGTGACGCCGACGACCAACATCGTGCGGCCGGTGACCGACACCGGGCCGGCGAAGAACGGGATCCACCCGAGGTAGGTGTTGAGCCAGGTGGACACACCGATCGTGGCGGGCGCGAGTACGGCCACACCCCACAGGCCGTAGACGATGCTGGGCACCGCGGCGAGCAGGTCGATCAGGTAGCCGAGGCCCTGTGCGAGCCTGCGCGGTGCGTAGTGCGTGATGAACAGGGCGATCGCGACGGCCAACGGTGTGGCGAGTACGAGCGCGATCAGCGCGGCGAGGATCGTGCCGAACACCAGCGGGCCGATGTAGGCGACGAGGTTCTTCCCGCCCGGCAGGTCGGCGGGTGACGCGACGATCGCGGGCATGGCCTGCAGGATCAGGAATGCGGCTACCCCGGCCAGCACCACAAGGATCAGGATTCCGGCGCCCTTCGCGGAGCCGGCGAAAATGCGATCACCCAGCTGCAGCACCGGCTTGGGCGGCGCCTTCGGAGTGACCTTCTCAGTTGTCGTGGTCACGGCATCCCCTCTGCGGGTGGTGCAAGGAACACCGACAGGACCGGGTGGCTGTCATGGTGACAATCACCCGGTCCTGTCGGCTATGTGATGTACGGCTCAAGATCCCGCGGCGATGGCGTTGATTGCCGGGGTGATCTGGCTGCGGAGGGAGTCGCTGAGCGGAGCGGCCCCGGCCTTGTCGGCGGCGAGGGACTGGCCGTCAGCGCCGACCACGTAGCTCAGGTAGGCCTTGACCAGGTCCGCCGTGGGGGCGTCCGGGTACTTCGAGCAGGCCAGGAGGTAGGACACGAGCACGATCGGGTAGGTGCCCGACGCGGTGGTGTCGCGGGCGAGCTTGTAGGCGAAGACGGACGGGCCCTGGCCCTCGACCCGCGGAGAGGCCTCGAGCACGGCGGCGGCGGCCTCGGGGCTGGCGCCGACGTACTCCGAGCCCACCTTCACCTTGACCTGGCTGATGTCGCGAGCCTGGCTCTCGTCGGCGTAGCCGATCGAGCCGTTGCCTGCCTTCACCGCGCCGACGACACCCGAGGTGCCCTGGGCGGCCTCCCCGCCCTGTACGGGCCAGCTGTCGCTGACGTCGTACGGCCACGACGAGGCGGCGGCCACCTTCAGGTAGTCGGCGAAGTTCTGCGTGGTGCCGGACTTGTCCGAGCGGTTGACCGGCGTGATCGCCAGGTCGGGCAGCGAGACGCCGGGGTTGTCGGCGGCGATCGCCGGGTCGTTCCACTTGCTGATCTTCCGGTCGAAGATCTGCGCGATCGTGGCCGGGGCGAGCTGCAGGTTGGTGACGCCCGGGACGTTGTAGATAACGGCGATCGGCGAGACGTAGGCCGGCACCTCGACGACGTCGCTCTTGCAACGCGTGTTGGCCTGGGTGATCTCCTCGGGCTTGAGGTAGGCGTCGCTACCGGCGAACGCGACACCGCCACCGAGGAACTGGGTACGTCCCGCACCGGATCCACTGGGGTCGTACGTGATGTTCGCGTCGGCGTTCTGGCCCGTGAAGGTGGCGATCCACGCCTCCTGGGCGGCCTGCTGCGAGCTGGCGCCTGCGCCTGCAATCGTTCCGGAGACGCTCTGCGCAGCCGACGCACCAGCACCGCCCGACGGAGCCGACTCGTTGGCGGCTCCACAGCCGGCGATCAGCATGGCGCCGCTGGCGGCAATGCCCACCGCGGCAATTCGGGCACGCGAGCCGTGCCGCACGGTCTTCACCTGAGTTCCTCCGTCATGAGTTCCCGTGACCGGGCACGCGCGGCTCGGGGTGGCCGCACGAGGCGACGGTAAGGAAGCGGGGTGGCCGCACTCCCCCGTTCAGGTAAACGGGAAATGAACAGCAGATAGGCGCCAGGTCATGACTCTCTCAAGAACCGCGCCGTGATCTAGTCGTGACCTGCACCAATGTGATCGGCTGCAGTGCCGCGTTGGTTGCCACAGGGTGAACGATTGTCACCGCGCGTACGAAACATCGGTGTTCGAGACGGCGAAGCCGAGGCGCTCGTAGACCCGCACTGCGGCCGTGTTGTCGGCCTCGACGTAGAGCATCACCTGGGTCAGGCCGCGGTCGCGCAGATGGTGGAGCCCGGCCAGGGTGAGCGCCTCACCGAGCCGCCTGCCCCACGCCGCGGGGTCCACGCCGAGCACGTACACCTCACCGATCGGTTCGGGTCCGTGCTCTCCCGGGCCGTGCACCTTCGTCCAGTGGTAGCCGAGCAGCCGGTCGGACTCGTCGACGGCCAGCAGGAACCCCGCGGGATCGAACCAGGGCTCGGCCTCGCGCACCTTGACCTGCTCCACGTCCCAGCCGCCCTGCTCGGGGTGCCAGTCGAACGCCGCGTTGTTGACGCGCAGGAACTCGGCCTCGTCGGCACCGACCACGAACGGGCGCACCCGCACGTCGTCGGGGAACGTCGGCGTGGCGAGCGGGGTGAGCAGGCTGCGGCTCATCTGCCACAAGGTGCGCGCCGGGCTGAACCCGAGACGGTCAGCGATGGCCACCGCGCCGGGGAGCTGACCGTGGGCCCACACGCGCAGGTGGCCCCCGGTGCGCTCCAGCAGCGCCTCGACGATGCGGGTGCCCAGTCCGGCGCCGCGGTGGTGGGGATGCACGGTCAGTTCAGCGACGCCGCCGGTCTCCGTGTCATCCGGGCCGGCCGGGTCGAGGTGCGCGAACCCGACGACCTGACCGTGCCCGTCGCGAGCGAGCAGGTGGACGGTGGAGTCGTCGGACAGGTGCAGGAGCACGTGCTCGCCCAGCGGCGCGACGCCGTCGGCGTCCATGGCCGCGGTGGCGAGAGCGGTGACCTCATTGATCTCCGACCCGGTCAATCCGGCATGCCACGACAGCTCGGTCATGTCGCCCGACGCTACCCCTGAGACCACCGCCGCAGTGGGGCTCGCGGCCCCGCGATGATCACGCCATGCCGGCGACACCCGACACCCGGCCCGGGACCTGGTCGCTCTCCTCTGCGTCGTCGCTGCCACCGTCGTCCTCGACGACGCTGACCGCGGACGCTCCGCTCAGCGCACCACGGCTGGGCCGGACGAACTTGTAGCCGACGTTGCGCACGGTGCCGATCATCTGCTCGTGCTCCGTGCCGAGCTTCGCCCGCAGGCGCCGCACGTGCACGTCGACGGTGCGCGTACCACCGAAGAAGTCGTAGCCCCACACCTCCTGCAGGAGCTGCGCACGGGTGAAGACCCGTCCGGCGTGCTGCGCGAGGTACTTGAGCAGCTCGAACTCCTTGTAGGTGAGCTCGAGGAGCCGGCCGCGCAGACGCGCCGCGTACGTGGCCTCGTCGATCACCAGCTCGCCGAGCACCAGCGCTCCACCCTCGCGGCCGTTGTCGCCGCCAGGGCGCGACTTGAGCAGCCGCAGGCGGGCGTCCACCTCGGCCGGGCCGGCGCCGGGCAGCAGGATCTCGTCGACGACCCACTCCCCGGAGACCGCTACCAGCCCACCCTCGGTGAGCACCGCGACGACCGGGACGTCCATGCCCGTGCTGCCCAGCAGCCGGCACAGGCTGCGGGCAGCCACGAGGTCGGTGCGCGCATCCACGAGCACGGCGTCGTGCGGACCGGCGTCGAGGAGCGCCGCCACCTCGGGCGCTGCCGTGCGGACCCCGTGGGGGAGCAGGGTGAGAGCCGGCAGCACGGACCCGGGATCGGGATCGGCGGTCAGCAGAAGGAGTTCCACGTGGTGCCTCCTTTCCACACCGGAAGTCGAGGCGCCCGGTGCGGCGCCGCTCGACCGTTCACGGCGGGCGCCTTTGACGCACCGTTCACACCCGCGCGACCCGGTCGGAACACACCACGCGGATCGATGCAGGATAACCGGGTGAGGGCCGATGGCACGAGCAGCGCGGCGGAGGTCACGCCGCATGCGGTGGACGTGACCAGTGCCGACGGTGTACGCCTCGCCGGCATCCATCTCCCGGGTCCCGGAGGAGACACGGCGATCGCGGTGTGCCACGGATTCACCCACCACACCCGCCATTCCTCCACCCGGCCGGTGCTCGCGGCCCTGAGCCTCCACGCCCCCGTGGTGGCCGTTGACATGCGGGGACACGGGCGGTCCGGAGGCCGCAGCACCGTGGGCGACAGCGAGCTGCTCGACCTCGACGCAGCAGTCAGGTGGGCCCGCGCCGCCGGCTACGCGCGAGTCGCGACGGCCGGCTTCTCCCTGGGTGCCGCCGTGGCGCTGCGGCATGCCACGACCACGGGGACCTCGGGGCCCGACGCGGTCGTCGCGGTCAGCGGCCCCGCCCGCTGGTACTCCCGGGAGACCCAGGCGATGCGGCGCGTGCATTGGCTCCTGGAACAGCCACACGGGCGGGCCGTCGCACGCCTGCTCGGCGTCCGCCTCGACTCGGGGTGGGAGGTGGTCCCGCCGTCCCCGGTGGAGGTCGTCGCCGACGTCGCACCCGTGCCGCTGCTGCTGGTGCACTTCACCGGTGACCGGTACTTCTCGGCCGCCCACGCGCAGGCTCTGATGGCGGCTTCCGGCGGTCACGCGCAGCTGTGGACCGAGCCCGGCGCGGGCCACGGTGAGAGCGGCACCGGCCCCGAGCTCGCCGCGCGGATCGCCCGATGGGCGCTCGCCGCGGCGAGAACAGGCAGCCCGGGCGAACTCACCAGGAGCGACGGCTCTACGGTCGGACCCCGCACCCCGGCAGAACGCCGGGCACCAGGGTCGGAGGTCGGATGAGGCGGGTCGTCATCGGGCTGCTCGTACTGGTCGGGTTGCTCGTGGCCGTCGACTACGGGTCCGCCGCGCTCGCCGAGTCGGCCGTGTCGCGTCAGATGCGGGAACAGATCGGGCTCGCTGACGACCCGTCCGTCCGTATCAACGGCTTCCCGTTTCTCACGCAGGCGGTGTCCGGCCACTACCGCAGCATCGACGTCGACGCGACCCGCATCCACCTCGGGGAGCTGCAGGAGCTCGACGTCTCTGCGCAGCTCCGCGACGTCGAGGCGCCGCTGTCGATGATTCTGGGCTCCGGCCCGAAGACGCTACGCGTGAGCGAGGCGGAGGGCACCGTGCGTGTCTCGGCCACCGACGTGCAACGGCTCCTTCCCGGCATCAAGGACCTGCGCATCGACACGCTCGACGACGAGGCGCTGGAGCAGGTCGTCGACGACGGCGGCGACGCCTCACTCGCGGATCTCGACCCCGACCACGCCGCGCGGTTCTCCGGCACCGCCACGTTCCTCGGCCAGAAGGAGGACGTGTCGGTGATCGCGGTCCTGCAGCTCGAGTCCGGCCAGGCGGAGATCATCCCGCGCGACATCCGGCTCGGTGAAGACCAGAAGCCGCTCCCGCAGGCCCAGCAGCGCACGCTGCAGCAGTTGTTCACGGTGCGCATCGATCCCGGCTCGCTGCCCCTGCAGATCACCCCGACGTCGCTCAAGGCGGACAACGGCACGTTGGAGATCAGCGGCGAGGCCAAGGACCTCACCCTCGGCGCCGGCAGCGCCCCAGCGTCCTCCTGAGGGCCGGCAACGCTCCTTTCGGGAGTAAACGAGCACCACTGCCGCGTTGGGGACGGACGTGATCGACGCGGCAGGAGTCTGGGCGCTCGTCACCACGCTCGTGCTCGCCACGGCGGTGGGCCTGGTGCTGCGTTCCCGCAACGGGCGGTTGCGCACCGGTGGCATCGCCGCCGGCGGGTGGGCGCTGGCGGGAGCCTCCTCCAGCGGTTCGGACCGGGTGCTCCTGCTGCAGCTGTCCTCGCCCGTCTGCAGCCCGTGCCGGCAGACGGCCGCGCTGCTGACCGAGTTCTCCGCCCGCCGCCCCGGCGTCGTCCACCGCGAGATCGACGTGGCCGAGCGGCCGGACGTCGCCCGCGAGCTCTCGGTGATGCGGACGCCCACGGTGGTCGCCTTCGGACCCGACGGGTCCGAGCTGCTGCGCGTCTCGGGCGTGCCGCGGCTGCCGGAGCTGGAAGCCGCGATCGCGCCCGGCCTCGACGGTGATCCTCCGGCATAATGTCCGGACATTTGCTTTCGTCCTCGGAGCGCAGCTCCCGAAAGTGGCCGACCTCGGCTACCCTCGCGTCCGTGTGCTGGCCGCTGACCCGACGACGCGCAGTTGACCTGTGCCGCGTCGGGAGCTGCCTCTGTCGCACCTCCTGAGATACGCGTTCATTCGCACCGTCCTCAGGAGCATTCTCTTGCCCACATCCGCCACCCCCGCGCGCCGCGACCCACCGGTCGATCCGCGCGGAGTCCGATTCTCGGCGGCGCTCACCACCGTCGTGCTCGCACTGGTGCTCGTCAGCGGCAGCGGCTGGCTGCTCGCCGCCCAGGCACTGGTGTTCGCACTCGGCTCGGTCGCCGGTCTCCGGTTCGCGCCGTACTCGGTGGTGTTCCGCAAGCTCGTAGCGCCGCGGCTCGTCGCGCCCACGGAGAAGGAGGAGGCCGCTCCTGTGCGGTTCTCCCAGACCGTCGGGCTCGTGTTCGCCGTCGTCGGCGCCGCGGGGTACTTCGCGAACCTCACCGCGCTCGGCGTCATCGCCACCGCATTCGCGCTGGCCGCCGCCTTCCTCAACGCCGCCTTCGGCTTCTGCCTGGGCTGTGAGATGTACGGCCTGATCGCCCGTTTCCGGAAGAACAACCAACAGGGAGCCACCGCATGAGCCGCCAGGACGTCCTGGTCACAGCAGACTGGGCCGAGAAGAATCTCGGCACCGAGGGGATCGTCTTCCTCGAGGTGGACGAGGACACCACCGCCTACGACGGTGGGCACCTGCCGGGCGCCATCAAGGTCAACTGGACGAGCGAGCTCCAGGACCCGGTGCGCCGCGACATCGTCAACAAGGAGCAGTTCGAGCAGCTGCTGTCCGCCAAGGGTGTCGGCAACGACGACACCGTCGTGCTCTACGGCGGCAACAACAACTGGTTCGCCGCATACGCCTACTGGCAGTTCAAGCTCTACGGCCACCAGGACGTGAAGCTGCTCGACGGCGGGCGCAAGAAGTGGGAGCTCGACGGGCGCCCGCTCACCTCCGACGTCACCGAGCGCGCCGCCACCAGCTACACCGCCCAGGAGCCGGACAACTCGATCCGTGCCTTCCGCGACGAGGTGGTCGAGGCGATCGGCGGCAAGAACCTGATCGACGTGCGCTCACCCGACGAGTTCTCCGGCAAGATCCTCGCCCCGGCGCACCTGCCCCAGGAGCAGTCCCAGCGGCCCGGCCACATCCCCACCGCGATCAACATCCCCTGGAGCAAGGCGGCCAACGAGGACGGCACCTTCAAGTCCGACGACGAGCTCAAGAAGCTCTACGGCGACGCCGGCTACGACGAGAACCGCTCGACGATCGCCTACTGCCGCATCGGCGAGCGCAGCTCCCACACCTGGGTCGTGCTCCACGAGCTGCTCGGCTACGGCGACGTCAAGAACTACGACGGCAGCTGGACCGAGTACGGCTCGCTCATCGGCGTGCCGATCGAGCTGGGGGCGGGTCGCTGATGTGCGGAGCACCTGACCAGGCCGTCGCCCTCCCGCCGGGCACCGACCTGACCAAGGAGACAGTGCTCACCGGACGTGTGCTGGCCGAGGGCCAGCCGGTTGGGGGCGCGTTCGTCCGGCTCCTCGACGGCACCGGCGAGTTCACCGCGGAGGTCGTGGCCTCCGCCAGCGGGAACTTCCGGTTCTTCGCGGCACCGGGCACATGGACACTGCGCGCGCTGTCCCGCTCGGGCAACGGCGAGACCGTGATCAACGCCGACGGGCCCGGTCTGCACCAGGCCGAGGTGGCCGTGGCGTAGGGCCACTGAGCATCGGGAAGAGCCCCGTGCACGCGACTCGTTCGCGGCTCGGGGCTCTTCCCGTATGGCGGGCCCGGCCCGCCGGCGTCGCACGCACTAGGCTGCCCGCCCGTGAACTGGTTCTTCTCCGGCCTGCTGATCGCGGCGAGCGCCGGCATCCTCGGGTTCACCGGCTACCTGCTCCGGCGGCTCTTCACGACGGAGCCGGGTACCCCGGACGTCAGCAGGGAGGTCGGCCCGTGACAGGACCGGACGCCGAGTCCCCACAGACGATCTCCGGGCCGGCCAACGCCGCGCCCGACTCACCTCGCCGCAACCGGCCGCGGTTCGAGGACCTACCGGTCCCGGACGACACGGCGAACCTACGAGAAGGCCCCGACCTGCACGAACAGTGCCTCGGTCTGCTCCCGCTGATCGGCGTGTGGCGCGGCGCCGGCGAAGTCGTCTATCCGACGATCGACGGGCCGTTCGCCTACGGGCAGCAGCTCGTCTTCGCCCACGACGGGCGCCCGTTCGTGTCCTACGAGGCGAGGGCGTGGCTGCTGGGACCGGACGGCGAGGTGCTGCGGCCCGCAGCGCGAGAGGTCGGCTTCTGGCGGCCACAGCCGGACGGTGAGCTCGAGGTGCTCATCACACACGCCACGGGGATCAGCGAGATCTTCTACGGCCGCGCCCGCAACCTGACGTCCTGGGAGATCGAGACCGACGCGGTGGTGCGCACGGCGTCCGCCAAGGAGGTGTCGGCCTCGCACCGGCTGTACGGGCTCGTCGAGGGCGGCGACCTCGCCTACGTCGACGAGCGAGCGATGGAAGGACAGCCGCTGCAGCCGCACCTCTCGGCCCGGCTGAGCCGCATCGCGGGGTGAGCCCTACCTAGTTCAGCGGCGAAGTGGGCGTCACCAGGGCACGCACCTCGTCGACCGGGAGGCCGGCGAGCCGGGCGAGCTGCTCCGGGCGCAGGCCACTGCCGGCCAGCCGCTGCAGCACATCCTGGAGCTGGGTACGGCACGCTTCCAGCTCGGCGGCGGCACCGACCGCCCGTGCCGGATCGTCGAGGAGCACGGCGAGCAGCCGGTCCCGTGCATCGGCCCGCGCAAAGGACGGCTGAGCCAGGGCTGGTGGGGCGGACGGCGCAGGCGGGGGCGGCGGGGGCGGTGTCGACGCGTCCGAGGGCCCGGCGTCCGAGGGCCCGGGCTCCGACGGGGACGAGCCCCTGTCCACGCTGCCCAACCGCTGGTCGATCCGGTTGCCCTGGTCGGTCCCGTTGATCTTGTCGTCGATCCCGCTGCGATGCTCGATCCCGTTGCGCTTGGCCGCCGCTGCTCGCACGGCGAACGCCTGCGCGACCGCCGCGGCCACCGAGCGGCCGGACCCCGCAGTGTCGGCCGGGGAGGACCGTCGGCCCGAACCCGTGTGCCCGTCCGGATCCTTGCCGTTGGCCGGCTTCCAGGTCTTGCGACCGACGGTGTCGATGCCGTCGAGGCCGTCCAGCCCGGTGACGAGGTCCGGGGCGTCCGCCCCGACCGCGCCCAATCCGACGACGGCGGATGCCTCGGCCGACGGCCGGTCCGCCGGACGAGCGACGGTGTCAGCTCCCGGGGTTCGGGTGAAGGTGTCCGACGGCGTCAGCGCATCGGGTCGCCCTCCCGCCACCGTCGTGGCCTGCTGCGCCGCCTGCGCAGCCGTGGCCGCGGCGACCTCCGCCGCCGCGAATGCCGGCGCCACGAAGAGGGGCGCCGGCTCCTGACGGCTCGGCCGGTCGAGGAACGACGGCGGCATCAGCGACGGCTCGGAGCGGACGGCGCGGTGCGCGGTGGCGCCGGGCCAGCCGTTCAGGCTCGGGTGTCTCAGGGGCGCGGCGCCGAAGGGACGTCTGCGGCGCAGCGCGACCAGGATCAGCAGGATGATCGCGACGGCCACCATCACGGCCACACCCGCCGGGACCAGCCCGTTTGCCATGGGCAGTTGCATGACTGCGCACGGTAGTACTTACCGGGTCACTGTGCGCAATCGTTGTCAGCCGGTGCGTGACGCCGACGGAGATCGTCCCGAGCGGTCCGGACTACCCGCTCCACCGGGGCCTCCGTCGCCGCGCATGCCGTCCTTGGCCTCGTCCGACCGTGGGTTCTTCTGCTCAGCGCGGTTTGGAGGTGCCCCTGGCGGGGAGCCGAATCGCCCTGCGTCCTGCGCCCCCGGAGGGCGAACCGAATTCACCTTGACGGTTGAGTCCACGGGGACATTAGTGCGCCCCTGACCGTCGGTGACCGGAGCCGTCCCGGACTTCTCGGGTGGGCGGACTTGCGGCACCGCGGTGGTGCGTTCCGAGGCCTGCTGTTCGTCGCCAGGACGGCCGGCGACCGGACGGAACAGGTCGCCGGGCTCCGGCTCGGGCTCGGTGCTGGGACGCATCGATCCGGACTGCTCGACGGATGACACGACCGCCTGATAGCCGCCGGTCGGCAGGCGGTGGGCCGCCGTCTTGCCCTGCGAGGGAGAGGACGAGGAGCCGCGATCGGCACCGGAGGAGGCGTTCGCACCGGACTCGCCGCGCGCGGCCGCGGGCGACGAGCTGCGCGAGTCGCTCTGTGCCGCAGCCGGCTGGGCCTTGGGGCTCGCAGGCGCGTCGGGGCGGGCCGCCTGCCGGTTGGCCGAAGGGTCACCCCCGTCCGGAGCTGCCGACCCGCTCCGGACCGGGGCGGCGGGCGGACGGGACGGACCCCCCTGCGTGGGACGTGCGGGACCGCCGTCGGCCGGCGAAGCACCGGCGCTGCGGCCGGCCGGAGCAGGCGACGGCGAGGCGGGGCGGGCACCGGAGGCCGGGCCGCCCGTGGGAGACGCCGGCGCCGGGCCGGGCTTGGGCGTGCCGGAGCCGTCGCGCTGCCGGGCCGCCGGGGACGGGGCTCCCTCACGAGGCGGGAGGGTGATCCGGGCAGTGGGCGCCGCGAGCAGGCCCTCGAGCTGGCCACGCATGCGGGTGAGCTCTGCGAGCACCGCGTCGCGCTGGCGGACCATGTCGGCGAGCTGTGCCCGGACGGTCTCCTGCTCGGCGCGTGCGGCGGCGTGGGCCTTCTTGCGGATCTCCGCGGCCTCGTCCTCGGCGGCCTGCAGGATGCTCTGCATGCGATCGGTGAAACTGCCGATCATGTCCGGCGACTCGCCGGGCGGCACGGGCCCGCCGGGCCGCGGCCGTGGCGTGGGGCGCGGCCGCGCGCCGGGCGGAGCCTGCTGGCCCGGCCCGGGGTGGCCGCCGCCCGGCTGCGCAACGACCGGGAGAGGCTGGCTGCGCGCCAGTTCCAGGTCGGCCCGCATCCTGGCGATGACGCGCTGCAGACGGGCCACGTGCTCGTCCACCTGCCGGCGGTCGTAACCGCGAAGGACGACATCGAACCGTGGGGCGCCAGGCGCTCCCGCGTCAGTCGTCATCGTCGGCCCCTCCCGAGCGTATGGTCACCCTGCATTTCGCCGAGGGTAGGTAGATGGTCGCGGTCAGACTTGTCCGTTCACCCCTACGGAGTATACCGGGAGCGGAGACTCTCCCCGGGTGGGCGGTTCGGGGGCGACAGTGCGCGGTGTCCGAAACCACGACGCCGCCGACGGCCTACCATCAAGTTGATGGACACCCCGTCGATGCTCGATCCCGCCGGCGGATCATCGGCGCTACGCCGGACACTCCACCAGCGTGGCCTCCGAATGACCCCGCAACGGCAACTGGTGCTCGACGCCGTACGTGAGCTCGGGCACGCCACGCCGGAGCAGATCTGCGCACAGGTCCAGCGGGCCGCGCCCGCGGTGAACATCACCACGATCTATCGCACGCTGGATCTGATGGAGCGCATCGGGCTGGTGCGGCACACGCACCTCGGCCACGGCGCGCCCACCTACTCCGAGCAGGAACACGAGCACGTCCACCTGGTCTGCCATTCGTGCGGCACGGTCACCGAAGCCGCCACCGACCTGATGGACGACCTCGCGGAACGGCTGCGCAGCGAGATCGGTTTCGAGCTCGACGCCTCGCACATCGCCCTGTCCGGCACCTGCAGCGACTGCCGCCCCACATCCCCGGAGTTGTCATGAGCGCGCATGAGGAGACGCTTCCCGGCGCCGACTCCGACCCCCAGGTTCCCGCCCACCGCGGCGATCCGCTGGCAGAGCAGCGGGCCATGGCCCGAACGGCCGCCGTGGTCGACCGTGGGCACCGCGGCGTCATCGCCGTCACGGGCGAGGACCGGCTGAGCTGGCTGCACCTGCTGCTCACCCAGCACGTGAGCGAACTGCCCGCCGACACCGGCACCGAGGCGCTCGTGCTCGACATCAACGGGCGCGTGCTGCACCACATGGTGGTCGCGCACACCCGCGACACCGTCTACCTCGACACCGAGCCCGGTGACGTCCCCGAACTGCTCGCCTACCTCCAGAAGATGGTGTTCTGGTCGAAGGTCGAGCCGCGCGACGCCACCGACGAGCTGGCAGTTCTCAGCGTCGTCGGACCGGCCACGGCCGACGTGCTGGCGGCGGCGGCGGGGGTCGACGTTCCGGAGACACACGGCGCACTCGCACTGCCCGACGGGGGCGTGGTGCGGCGGATGCCGTGGCCGGGCACCGACGCGGCAGATCTACTCATTCCGCGGGACGCCTCGTCCGCATGGTGGGAGCAGCTCGTGGCCGCCGGCGCGCGACCTGCGGGCACCATGGCGTTCGAGGCGCTGCGCGTGGAGGCCTTGCGACCCCGGCTGCACGTCGACACCGACGACCGCACGATCCCCCACGAGGTGGGCTGGATCGGCTCGGCCGTGCACCTGACGAAGGGCTGCTACCGCGGCCAGGAGACGGTCGCGCGGGTGGCGAACCTCGGCCGCCCACCGCGCCGGCTCGTGTTGCTGCACCTCGACGGGGGTGACGAGCGCCTGCCGGTGCCCGGCGACCCGGTGGTGCGCGACGGCCGACCGGTCGGCCGGGTGGGCACGGTTGCACTGCACCACGAGCTCGGCCCGGTGGCGCTGGCTCTGGTCAAACGGTCGGTTCCGGTGGACGCCGAACTGGTGGCCGGGGTCGACGACCGGATCGCACCGGCCGCGATCGACCCCACCTCGGTGCTGCCGGAGGACGACACGCCCCCACCTGGGCGCGCGGCCCAGATCAGAGGCGGACTACGGGGCTGACCAGGGCGAACGTCCGCTCAGTGCGGCGTCCCACAGTCCATACCTTGGGAAAGCCCTCCTGGCCAGCGGGACGCCCGCGTACGGTCGGATCGCGTGGGGGCGGACAGCGGGTACCGGTGGGTGGTGCTCGCGGTGGGAACCGTCGCGCAGGCCGCCACAGCCACCTACTTCCTCGGCCTTTCCGCCGTCACCCCCGCCCTTCGTGACCACTTCGGGCTCGGCCTGGCCGGCGTCGGCGCGCTGATCGGCGCGATCTCGGTCGGTCTCGTCCTCACCCTGATCACGTGGGGCGGCGCAGCCGACCGGTTCGGCGAGCGCGGTGTGATGACCATCGGACTGCTCGGCTCTGCCGCCGCGCTGGGCGGCACGGCCCTCGTGAGCAACCCGGTCGTCGCCGGTGTGCTCCTCCTCCTCGCGGGGGCGTCCGGCGCGAGCGTGAACGCCGCCAGCGGCCGGGCGGTGCTCACCTGGTTCCCGACCGCCCGCCGGGGCATGGCCATGGCCGTCCGGCAGACGTCGGTGCCCATCGGCACGGCGCTCGCCGCGGTCTCGCTGCCCCCGATCTCGCGCGTGTGGGGCGTGCCCGCGGTGTTCGTGGCTCTCGCCCTCACGTGTCTCGTCGCCGCGGTGGCGGTGGCGATCTGGGTACGCGAGCCGCCCGGACGGCCCGCCCGTGGCACCCGGCCGACCACGAGCACCCTGGCCGTGATGGCCGACCGGCGGCTGCTCCGGCTCAGCCTGAGCGGGCTACTGCTCGTCGTGCCGCAGTTCCTCGGCTCGGTGTTCCTCGTCGAGGTGCTGCACGACGGCGCGGGCCTGTCTCTCGGCCTTGCCGGGGGGCTGCTGGCACTCGCCCAGGTGCTGGGGGCGGCGGGGCGGCTGGGCAACGGCCTGTGGTCGGACAAGGTGGCGAGCAGGCTGGGACCGTTGCGCATCATCGCGCTGGCGTCCGCACTCGGGTTCGGCCTGGCCGCGGCGCTGGAACCAGGCCCGGCGCCACTGCTGGCCGCCATCCTGGTGCCCGCGGCCGCGACCGCTATCAGCTGGAACGGCCTCGTCTTCACCGCGGCGGGCGAGCTGGCGCCGCCGGACCGGGCCGCCACCGCGATGGCCGTGTCCAACACCGCGAACTACGTCGGGGCGGCGGCCGCGCCCGCCCTCGGCGGCCTGGTCGCCGAGTTGGCCGGTCTGCCCGTGATGCTGGCGATGGGTGGCGCCGCTGCGCTGGCCGCGTTCGTCACACTGCGCCGGCTGGCCGAGCCCGTCATGCACAGCCACGCCGACGCCTAGCAGCCCGGCGGCTTCCACCTGCGAACATCGCCCCATTCGTCCTGCCGTGGGTTATCCATGGCGCTTCGCGTCCCGCCGACATGGAGCGTCCGAAATCACACAACCGGTGCCACATCGCACACCGGCCCGTCCGCAAGGTACGGTGGTCACCAGGACATTGATGAGATGTGAATGGGGCCGCCGAGCTATCCGGCCGCCCCTTCCCTGTTGTAAGGGGGACCAGCCATGGGGCGCGGACGAGCCAAGGCCAAGCAGACGAAGGTGGCCCGAGAGCTCAAGTACAGCTCCCCCACCATGGATCTCGACGCGCTGCAGCGCGAGATCGGGAGTGGGACGGCGGCACCTCGCAACGGTGGTGGTGACGAGGACGACTACGCCGACCCGTACGCCCCCGAGGCGGACGACGAGGACGAGGCCCCGAGCCGCCGGTACCGCTGACCGCCGGGCCTTCGGGCCCTGTCCGTGGTTCGGTCGAGCACCCGGTATGTGCCCGACCGAGCCACGACGGCTACGCGGAGCGGGAGTGCGTCACGTCGAGAGCGTGAGCTCGAACGCATAGCGGGTCGCGCGGTAGATGTGAGAGCCGTACTCAACTGCTTGACCGCTTGCATCCCATGCCGTGCGCGTCATGGTGAGCAGCGGCGCACCTCTGACGTCGCCGAGCATCCTGGCCTCGGCCGTGGTGGCGACTCTCGCCCCCACCACCTGGCTAGCCATGCGTGGCGCGTACCCCGCTGCCCGCAGCAGCTCGTAGAGCCCGTGCTCCTCGAGGTCGGCGCGACTCAGCGGTAGTACGTCCACCGGCACGGCGTTGTGCATGATCGCCAGCGGCTCGCCGTCGGCGAACCGCAACCGCTCGATCCATGTCACGTGGGCGTTGCCGTCAAGACCGAGTGCCTCCGCCACGTGGTCGGGCGCGGGCCCCACCCGGAGCGTCTGCACCTCGGTGCGTGGCTTCTGTCCCGTCTTGGCGAGATCGTCGTAGAGGCTCGTCAGTTCGACCGGGCGGCGGACCTTCGGGTGGACGATCTGCGTGCCCGCACCCCGTTTGCGGACGAGCACGCCCCGCTCCACGAGGTACTGCACTGCCCGGCGGATCGTGGGCCGGGAGACCCCGAGGCGCTCGGCCAGCTCCACCTCGTTCTCCAGCCGGCCGCCGACCGGCATCTCCCCGCTCTCGATCAGTTGCTGCACCCTGCTCGCCACCTGGAAGTACAGCGGGACCGGACTGGTCCGGTCCAAACCCATCTCCGGGACCAGGCTTCCTGGCGCCGAACGCTCCACGCCTCAGCACTCCTTAAGACCTCTATGTCAGGACAAAGTGTTGACAGGTTTCGCGGGTCAGAGTACATCTGTCCGAGTGTTCCGGGTCACTCTCGGGCCACAACCCGAACGGGAGGACAGCGACGATGACGCCGGGGCCGACGCGGGGCCGGGACCGCCATACGCCGGGAACGACCGCATGAGCGCCCTCGAGGTGCTCACCATGGGGCGGATCGGGGTGGACATCTACCCGCTCCAGATCGGGGTTTCGCTGCGCGAGGTGCAGACGTTCGGCAAGTACCTGGGGGGAAGCGCGTCGAACGTCGCGGTCGCAGCGGCCCGCCACGGCAGACGCAGCGCGGTGATCACCCGGACCGGGGAGGACCCGTTCGGAGAGTTCCTGCACGACGCCCTACGCGGCTACGGCGTGGACGACCGGTACGTCACGGCGGTGCCCGAACTGCCGACCCCGGTGACGTTCTGCGAGATCTTCCCGCCTGACGACTTCCCGCTCTACTTCTACCGTCTCCCCAAGGCTCCCGACCTGGAGATCCGCACCGACGAGCTCGACATGGACGCCGTGCGCGCGGCCGACATCTTCTGGGTGACCGGCACCGGTCTCTCGCAGGAGCCGAGCCGCGGTGCCACCCTCGCTGCGCTACGAGAGCGGAACCGGCGCGGGATCACGGTTCTCGACCTGGACTACCGGCCGATGTTCTGGCCCTCCCGGGAGGAGGCCCGCCGGTGGATGCAGGAGGCACTGCCGCACGTGACGGTCGCCGTCGGCAACCTCGACGAGTGCGAGACCGCGGTCGGAGTCAGCGAGCCCCACGCCGCCGCGGAGGCACTGCACGATGCAGGCGTCGAGCTCGCCGTCGTCAAGCAGGGCCCGGCCGGCGTGCTGGCGTCGGACGGCTCCGCGAAGGTGCAGGTGCCGCCGATGCCGGTGGAGGTGGTGAACGGCCTCGGAGCCGGCGACGCCTTCGGCGGCGCGCTGTGCCACGCCCTGCTCTCCCGGTGGGATCTCGAGCGGGCGATGCGGTTCTGCAACGCCGCCGGTGCGATCGTCGCAGGCAGGCTCGCCTGTTCCGACGCCATGCCCACCACCGATGAGGTCGAGGCCGGGCTGCGGGAGGCCATCGGTGCGTGAGGACCAGCTCCGCAACCTGATCGACAGCCGCGTGCGCAGGCCACAGGCCGTGGCCGAGGCCGCGGCTCACCGCCGCAGGCCCGGCTCGCTGCTCGGCGAGCACGGCAGGCTGATGATGATCGCCGCCGACCACCCGGCTCGGGGCGCGCTGCGGGCCGGTGGCCGTGCGCTGGCCATGGCCGATCGGAGTGATCTGCTCGACCGGCTGTGCCTCGCCCTGTCCCGTCCCGGCGTGAACGGGGTGCTCGGTACTCCGGACATCCTCGAGGACCTCCTGCTGCTCCGCGCCCTCGACGACAAGGTCGTGGTCGGTTCGATGAACCGCGGTGGGCTGGCCGGCACCACGTTCGAGATCGACGACCGATTCACCGCCTACGACGCGAAGAGCCTCACCGCGACCGGGTTCGAGGGCGGCAAGATGCTCATCCGCATCGACCCGGAGGACCCCGCCACGGCCGCCACGCTGGAGGCCGGCGCGAAGGCCATCGGCGAGCTGGCGAAGCACGGCCTGATGGCGATGGTCGAGCCCTTCATCTCCCACCGCGTGGACGGGCGCGTCCGCAACGAGCTCACGGCCGAGGCCATGATCCGCGCGACGTGCGTGGCGGCGGGGCTGGGCGCGACGTCCGCGTACACGTGGCTGAAAGTGCCGATCGTCGAGGAGATGGAGCGGGCGATGGCCGCGACCACACTGCCCGCGCTGATCCTCGGTGGCGAGGTGACCGAGGACCAGGACGCCGCCTTCGCGAGCTGGAGCAAGGCGCTGACCCTCCCCACGGTGCAGGGCCTGGTGATCGGGCGTTCGCTGCTCTATCCACCCAACGACGATGTCGCCGGCGCAGTGGATGCGGCGGTGAGCCTCCTGTGAACGAGCTTGCGAGCGAGACCCGCACCGTCGGCCCCGTGGTCCGCAGGGGCGAGACGGGCGACGACACGTTCTCCCTCGTCATCACGCCGGAGAACGCGGGTTGGGGCTACAGCAGCCTGCGCGTGCTCGAACTGCCGGCGGGCGGTCGCGCCACCTTCGCCACCGGCGAGGACGAGATGGTCGTCCTCCCGCTCTCCGGAAGCTGCACGGTCGAGTGCGACGGCGAACGCTTCGAGGTCGCCGGGCGCGAGAGCGTGTTCTCGCGGGTCACCGACTTCGCCTACGCCCCCCGCGACGCGCAGGTGACCGTTTCCTCGGCATCAGGCGGCCGTTTCGCGCTCCCCGCGGCCCGCGCCACCCGCCGGCTGACCGCCCGTTACGGCCCGGCCGACGGCGTCTCCGTCGAGCTGCGCGGGGCCGGGCAGGCCAGTCGGCAGGTGAACAACTTCTGCAACCCGGAGACCTTCGACGCCGACAAGCTGATCGCGGTGGAGGTGCTGACCCCGGCCGCGAACTGGTCGTCCTATCCCCCGCACAAGCACGACGAGGAGCGGGAGGGCGAGGCTCAGCTGGAGGAGGTCTACTACTTCGAGGTCGCGCCGGGCCCGGCCGGCGAGGGCATCGCCTACCAGCGCGTCTACACGTCCGGCCCGGGACGCGAGATCGACGTCTGCGCTGAGGTCCGCAGCGGAGACACCGTGCTCATCCCGCACGGCTGGCACGGGCCGTCGATGGCCGTGCCCGGCTACGACCTCTACTACCTCAACGTCATGGCCGGGCCGAGCCCGCAACGGGCCTGGCTGATCTGCGACGACCCCGCCCACGCCTGGATCCGCGGCACCTGGGACGAGCAGGAGATCGACCCCCGGCTCCCGCTGACGACCACAGAGGAGCGCTTCCTATGAGCGAGCTTGCGAGCGAATCATCGACACAGCGGCCCCGCGCGGTGTTGTCTCCCTATGGGCTGACCGAGCGCAGCGAGGGATTGCGATGACCGTTCGGTTGACCGTCGCCCAGGCGCTCGTCCGGTTCCTGGCCGCCCAGTACAGCGAGCGCGACGGGATCGAGCAGCGGCTGATCCCCGGCTGCTTCGGCATCTTCGGGCACGGGAACGTGGCCGGCGTCGCGCAGGCGTTGCTGGAGTCGGCCCAGGGTGACGGCACGGGCTCCGATCTCCCCTATCACCTGGCCCGCAACGAGCAGGGCATGGTGCACTCCGCCGTCGGCTACTCGCGGATGCGCAACCGACTGCAGGCGATGGCCTGCACGGCGTCGATCGGGCCGGGGTCGACGAACATGCTCACCGGGGCGGCCCTGGCCACCACCAACCGCATCCCCGTGCTCCTGCTGCCGTCCGACATCTTCGCGACGCGTGTGGCGAGCCCGGTGTTGCAGGAGCTGGAGCAGCCCTTCGGCTACGACGTGTCGGTGAACGACGCGTTCCGGCCGCTGTCACGCTTCTTCGACCGGGTCTGGCGCCCGGAGCAGCTCCCGTCGGCGCTGCTCGGCGCGATGCGGGTGCTCATCGACCCGGCCGAGACCGGCGCGGTGACGATCGCGCTGCCGCAGGACGTGCAGGCCGAAGCGCACGACTGGCCCGAGGAGCTGTTCGCGAAGCGGGTCTGGCACATCCCGCGCCCGGTTCCGGAGCCTGCTGCGCTGGCCCGGGCCGCCGACATCATCTCCTCGGCCCGCCGTCCGCTGCTCGTCGCGGGTGGCGGGGTGCACTACAGCGAGGCCACCGAGGCGCTGCGCCGGTTCGCCGAGGCCACCGGCATCCCCGTCGCCGACACGCAGGCCGGCAAGGGCGCGCTGCCGTGGGACCACCCGCAGGCCGTCGGCGGTGTCGGGTCCACGGGTTCCCCGGTGGCCAACGCACTGGCCCGCGAGGCCGACGTCGTGATCGGCGTGGGCACCCGCTACAGCGACTTCACCACGGCGTCCCGCACCGCGTTCCAGCACCCGGACGTCCGGTTCGTCAACGTCAACGTCGCGGCGTTCGACGCGGCGAAGCACGCCGGCACGATGGTCGTGGCCGACGCGCGAGCGGCGCTGGACGCACTCGTCGACGCGGTCGAGGGGTACCGCGTCGACGAGGCGTACACCACCACCCACCGTGAGCACGCCGAGCGCTGGAACCAGGTCGTCGACGAGGCAGCGCACCTGGGTCACCAGCCGCTCCCGGCGCAGACCGAGGTGCTCGGCACGCTCAACGAGGTGATGGACGCGCGGGACGTCGTGGTGCAGGCAGCCGGCTCCATGCCCGGTGATCTGCAGATGCTCTGGCGGGCCCGCGACTCGAAGCAGTACCACGTCGAGTACGCCTACTCCTGCATGGGCTACGAGATCGCCGGAGCGCTCGGGGTCAAGATGGCCGCACCGGAGCGTGAGGTGTTCGCCCTGGTCGGCGACGGTTCCTACCTGATGATGTCCCAGGAGCTGGTCACCGCGGTGTCCGAGGGAATCAAGCTCAACCTCGTCATCGTGGAGAACCACGGGTTCGCCTCGATCGGCTCGCTCTCGGAGTCGGTGGGCTCGCAGCGCTTCGGCACCGCGTACCGCTACCGGAACCCGCGGACCGGGCAGCTCGACGGCGACGTCCTCCCGGTCGACCTCGCCGCCAACGCCGCGAGCCTCGGTGCCGACGTGATCCGGGTGCGGACGATCGAGGAGTTCCGCGACGCGCTGGCGCGTTCCCGCGCGTCCGTCCGCACGACGGCGATCCACATCGAGACCGACCCGCTCGCGCCCGTCCCGTCCTCGGAGAGCTGGTGGGACGTGCCGGTGTCCGAGGTCGCCCAGCTCGACAGCACGAAGCAAGCACGTAAGACCTACGAGGCGCGCAAGGCGGAGCAGCGACCCCTGCTGCGGCCGTCCGACGCGTCCGGCTCCCAGGAGGGATCGTCGTGAGGACCATCACCCACTGGATCGGTGGCAAGCCGGAGCCCGGCACCTCCACCCGCACCGGCCCGGTGTGGAACCCGGCCACGGGCGAGCAGCAGGCCGAGGTGGCGCTGGCGAGCTCGGCCGACGTCAGCGCGGCCGTCGCCACCGCGGCCACCGCGTTCGAGACGTGGTCGCAGTCGTCGCTCTCGACCCGCACGAAGGTGCTCTTCGCGTTCCGCGAACTGGTGAACGCGCGCACGCTGGATCTCGCCGAGATCATCTCCGACGAGCACGGCAAGGTCGTCTCCGACGCCCGGGGTGAGGTGCAGCGCGGGCTGGAGGTCGTCGAGTTCGCCTGCGGCATCCCCACGCTGCTCAAGGGCGAGTACTCCGACCAGGTGTCCGGCGGCGTGGACGTCTTCTCGTTCCGTCAGCCCCTCGGCGTCTGCGCCGGGATCACGCCGTTCAACTTCCCGGCGATGGTGCCGATGTGGATGCACCCGGTGGCGATCGCGTGCGGCAACACGTTCGTGCTCAAGCCCAGCGAGCGCGACCCGAGCGCGTCGATGCTGGTGGCGGAGCTGTGGGCCGAGGCGGGGTTGCCCGACGGCGTCTTCAACGTCGTGCACGGCGACAAGGAGTCCGTCGACGCCCTGCTCGACCATCCGGACGTCGCCGCCGTGTCGTTCGTGGGCTCGACGCCGATCGCGCGCTACATCCACGAGCGCGCGTCGGCGAACGGCAAGCGGGTGCAGGCGCTCGGCGGGGCGAAGAACCACGCGGTGGTCCTTCCGGACGCCCCGCTGGACTTCGCGGCGGAGCACCTGGTCGCGGCCGCGTTCGGGTCGGCCGGTGAGCGCTGCATGGCCGTCTCGGCGGCCGTCGCCGTCGGTGCCGCCGCCGACGACCTCGTCGCCGCGGTGAGCGAGAAGGCCCGCGCCGTGAAGGTCGGCCCGGGACGCGCGCCCGAGAGCGAGATGGGTCCCGTCGTCACGGCGGCGGCCCGCGACCGGATCGTCGGCCTGATCGGCAGCGGAGCCGACCAGGGCGCCACGCTCGCCGTGGACGGCCGCGGCCTGACCGTCCCCGGCTACGAGAACGGCTTCTTCGTGGGCCCGACGGTGATCGACAACGTCGGGCGCGACATGGACGTCTACCGGGAGGAGATCTTCGGCCCGGTGCTCTCGGTGGTGCGCACCGGCTCCGTGGACGAGGCGATCGCGCTGATCAACGCCAACCCGTACGGCAACGGCACCGCCATCTTCACCTCCAGCGGGGAGGCCGCCCGGCGGTTCCAGCGCGGGGTGAACGTCGGGATGATCGGCATCAACGTCCCCATCCCCGTGCCGATGGCGTACTACTCCTTCGGCGGCTGGAAGGACTCGCTCTTCGGCGACAAGCACGTCCACGGCCCCGAGGGCGTCTCGTTCTACACGCGAGCGAAGGTGATCACCTCGCGGTGGCCGCATACCGAGCGGAGCGAACGCGGAGCGAGCATCGACACCGCGCACGCGACCGGTGCCTCCTACCACTTCCCGACGGCGACCTGATCATGGCTGCCCTCGACAAGCTCACCCTCGGCACCGCCCCCGACTCGTGGGGCGTGTGGTTCCCGTCCGATCCACACCAGGTGGACTGGAAGCAGTACCTCGACGAGATCGGGCAGGCCGGCTACACCCACACCGAGCTCGGCCCGTCCGGGTTCATGCCGCAGGACCCCGGGCAGCTGCGCGACGAGTTGCAGGCCCGCAACCTCACGCTCTGCGGGGGCACGATCTTCGCCGGGCTGCACCGCGGTGCCGATGCGCTGGACGAGGCGGTGGAGGCGTGCCGCAAGGAGTCGCGGCTGCTCACCGCCCTCGGCGCCCGCCACCTCGTGCTGCTGCCCGAGCAGTACACCGACATGCACACCGGCGCAGCCACCGATTCCGGCGACATCGATCCGGAGCAGTGGAAGAACCTCACCACCGGCTACGACAAGCTCGGGAAGCTCCTGCACGAGGAGTTCGGCGTCGACCTGGTGTTCCATCCGCACGCCGACACCCACGTCGACACGCAGGTGCGGGTGGAGCGGTTCCTCGCCGACACCGACCCGCAGTACGTGAACCTGTGCCTCGACACCGGGCACGTCTCCTACTGCGACGGCGACAACATCGCGATCATCCGGCGGTTCCCGGAACGCATCCTGTACGTGCACCTCAAGCAGGTCGACCCCGCTGTCCGCGACCGCGTCCGCGCCGAGAAGCTCTCGCTCGCCGAGGCCGTGCCGCTCGGGGTGATGGTCGAGCCGCCGTACGGGGAACCGGCGATGCCACCCCTGCTCGACGCGCTCGCCGCGCTCGACACCGATCTCTACACCGTGGTGGAGCAGGACCTCTACCCGGTGGAGCCGCACGTCCCGTTGCCCATCGCCGCCCGCACGGCCGGGTACTTCGCCGGCTGCGGTCTCGGCCCGGTCCGGCGGTGGCCCTACTGACCCATCCTCAGCCGCCGCTGGCGCCGGCTGTGACTGGAAGGAAACTCGATGAGGAGTACCCGGAAGTCCATGCGGCAACTGGCCGTGCTCGCGGCGCTGGGGGTCGCCCTGGCGGCGTGCAGCAGTCAGGGCGGGGCGAGGAACCAGGCCGAACAGGCAGGCGGCGCTTCCGGCGGCCGCACCTACACCATCGCGATGATCACGCACGAACAGGCGGGCGACACGTTCTGGGACAAGATCCGGGCAGGTGCTGAGGAGGCGGCCCGGGTGCACGGCATCGATCTCAAGTACTCGAACAACGAGCAGGGCCCCGAGCAGGCCACGCTCGTCCAGAACGCGATCGACAGCAAGGTCGACGGCATCGCCGTGACGCTGTCCAGCGCCGACGCGGTGATCCCGGTGGCGAAGAAGGCGGCCGACGCCGGCATTCCGGTCGTCGCGTTCAACCAGGGCCTCGACCAGTACAAGCAGGCGGGCGCGAAGATGTACTTCGGGTCGGACGAGGACCTGGCCGGACAGTCGGTCGGTCAGCGGATCGCCGCGGAGGGCGACGGCGGCAAGACCCTCTGCGTCATCCAGGCCCAGGGCTCGGTCGCGCTCGAGACGCGATGCGCCGGCGTGAAGAAGGCGTACCCGAATACGGAGAACCTGCAGGTCAACGGGGCCGACCTGCCGTCGGTGCAGCAGACGATCGGCGCGAAGCTCAGCCAGGACCCGTCGATCACCCACATCGTCACGCTCGGGGCCCCGATCGCGATGGCCGCGATGCAGGCCCAGGCCGACTCGGGCAACACGGCGAAGCTCGTCACGTTCGACCTCAACCAGGACGCCGCCAAGGCGATCCAGGACGGGAAGATCGACTTCTCGGTCGACCAGCAGCCGTACGTGCAGGGTTATATGGCTGTCGAAGGGCTGTGGTTCGAGCTGACCAACGGCAACGACCTCGGCGGTGGCAAGCCGGTGCTCACCGGGCCGTCCTTCGTCGACAAGAGCAACATCGACCAGATCCTGCCGTACACCCAGAACAACACGCGCTGACCGCGTCCCCCGGGGAAGCCGGTCGACCGGCTCCTCCGGGCCCAGCAACTCCTGGAGCAGCCATGACGACGACCCCAGTGGCGACGAAAGAGCCGCCCAGAAGTCCCGGTACAGACGGTGCGCAACGACCCACCCGGTCGCTCATGGCGCGCATCCTCACCCGCCCGGAGATCGGCGCGGTGGCGGCGGCGATCGCCATCTTCATCTTCTTCTTCGCGATCGCCCCGCCGTTCCGGACGTTCCCGTCCTTCGCGACCGTCCTGTACGCGAGTTCGACGATCGGCATCGTCGCGGTAGGTGTGGCGCTGCTGATGATCGGTGGTGAGTTCGACCTCTCGGCCGGTGTCTCCGTGGTGACGTGCGCACTGACGGCCGCCCTCATCACCTACCAGCTGAGCCTGAACGTCTGGGCGGGCGTGCTCATCAGCCTGCTGGTCGCGCTGGTCATCGGGTTCGTCAACGGCTACCTGGTGATCAGAACGGGGATCCCGAGCTTCCTGATCACCCTGTCCACGTTCTTCATGCTCCGCGGTGTCAACCTCGGTGTGACGAAAGCCGTGACCGGCACGGTCGCAAGCGACAACGTCTCGGAGCTGGACGGTTTCGGCCTGGCGCACGCGATCTTCGCGTCCGACATCAACCTCGGGTTCATGACGGTCAAGATCACCGTGCTCTGGTGGTTGCTGTTCGTCGCCATCGGGACGTGGGTGCTGCTGCGGACGCGCGTCGGAAACTGGATCTTCGCTTCCGGTGGCAACGCGGCAAGCGCTCGCGCGGTGGGCGTTCCGGTGGCCAAGGTGAAGATCGGCCTCTTCATGGCGGTCGCGGTTCTGGGGTGGTTCCTCGGAATGCACCTGTTGTTCAACTTCTCGTCGGTGCAGTCCGGCCTGGGAATCGGAAACGAGTTCATCTACATCATCGCCGCGGTCGTGGGCGGCACGCTGCTCACCGGTGGCTACGGATCGGTGATCGGCGCGGCCGTCGGCGCCTTCATCTTCGGGATGACGACCCAGGGCATCGTCTTCGCCGGATTCGATCCGAACTGGTTCTACACATTCCTCGGCGCGATGCTCCTGCTCGCGGTGCTGGTGAACCTGTACGTCAAGAACTACGCGCTGACGAGGAAGTGAGGGCGGCCATGACCGACACGATCGCCGAGCACGCGGCAGCGAATCTGAAGGCGGGCACCCCGCTCGTCGAGATGGCAGGCGTCGGCAAGGCCTACGGCGCCATCCGGGCGCTGGAGGACATCAACCTGACGGTCAACGCCGGTGAGGTGACCTGCGTCCTCGGGGACAACGGCGCCGGGAAGTCGACGCTGATCAAGATCATCTCCGGGCTCCACCCGCACACCGAGGGCGTGGTCAAGGTCGACGGCGCGGAGGTGCATTTCGCCTCACCGCGCGAGTCGCTCGACCACGGCATCGCCACCGTCTACCAGGACCTGGCCGTCGTCGGCCTGATGGAGGTGTGGCGGAACTTCTTCCTCGGGTCGGAGATCCGCAAGGGCAAATACCCGCTCGCCCCGCTGGACATCAAGGGAATGCGGGAGATCGCCGACACCGAGCTCAAGAAGATGGGAATCGCGGTCAAGGACATCAACCAGCCCATCGGCACGCTGTCGGGCGGCCAGCGCCAATGCGTCGCGATCGCGCGAGCCGTGTACTTCGGGGCCCGCGTGCTCATCCTCGACGAGCCGACCGCCGCACTCGGCGTCAAGCAGTCGGGTGTTGTGCTCAAGTACACGGCCGCGGCTCGCGACGCCGGCCTCGGCGTCGTGTTCATCACCCACAACCCGCACCACGCGTTCATGGTGGGCGACCACTTCTGCATCCTGAAGCTCGGTCGCTGCGTCCTGGACAAGAAACGCGCAGAGGTGACCCTCGACGAGCTCGCCGCGGAGATGGCGGGCGGGCAGGAGCTCGCCGAGCTCTCCCACGAGCTCGAGCGCTAGCCAGCGCACCCCACACACCAGGAGAGGAAGCGACGTGACTCTAGGCGTCGGCGTCATCGGCGTGGGCATGATCGGCCAGGACCACATCAGACGGCTCACCCACGTCCTGTCCGGGGCGCGGGTCGCGGCGGTCACCGACGTGGACCTCGACCGCGCGCGGACGGTCGCGGACGACCTCCCGCGCGCCACGCTGCACGCCACCGGGCAGGACCTCATCGCCGATCCGGACGTCGACGCGGTGGTCGTCACGTCCTGGGGGCCGACGCACGAGGAGTACGTCCTGGCCTGCATCGAAGCGGGCAAGCAGGTCTTCTGCGAGAAGCCACTCGCGACCACCGAGGAGGCCTGCGCCCGGATCGTCGACGCCGAGGTCGCCGCGGGGCGGCGGATGGTCATGGTCGGCTTCATGCGGCGTTACGACGAGCAGTACCGGGCCATGAAGCAGGTGGTGAGCAGCGGCGAGATCGGGCTGCCGCTGCTGATGCACGCCGCGCACCGCAACCCGTCGGTGCCGCCGCACTTCACCAGCGACATGATCATCAACGACAGCACCGTGCACGACATCGACGTCGCCCGCTGGATGTTCGACGACGAGATCGCCGCCATCACCGTGTTCAAACCGCGGGTGAGCAGCAAGGCCGCGGCCGGCTTCAACGACCCGCTGCTCGTGCTGCTGGAGATGACCAGCGGTGTGCTCGTGGACATCGAGGCCATGGTGAACGCGGGCTTCGGCTACGACATCCGCGGCGAGGTGGTCTGCGAGGACGGCACAGTCGAGCTGTCGGAGAGCGCGGGCGCCCTGGTCAAGAGCGCCGGACAGGTCAGTGGCCGCGTGCCGGGCCACTGGCGGGAGCGCTTCGTCCGCGCGTTCGACACCGAGTTCCAGGCCTGGATCGACGCCGTCACGGCCGGGGGCACCACCGGCCCCAGCGCGTGGGACGGCTACGCGGCCACGGTCGGGTGCGAGACGGGCCTGGCTGCGCTGCACTCCGGCGGGCGCGTCCCGGTGGTGCTGCGCCAGCGCCCGGACCTCTACAAGGAGCCCACTCCGTGAAGCTCGCGGTCGACCCCTACATGCTGCGGAAGACACCGCTGCTGGAGCTGCCGGCGCTGGTCGCGGAGCTCGGCTACCAGCACATCGAGCTGTCCCCGCGAGAGGACTTCCTGCCGTTCTTCGTGCACCCGCGGGCCGACCGGGCGACGATCGCCGCATTCCGCAATGAGCTCGCGGGCGCCGGCGTGGAGATCGCCTCGGTGCTGCCGCTCTACAAGTGGTCGGGCCCCGACGAGGACGAGCGCCAGGCCGCGGTGCGCTACTGGCGCCGGGCCATCCAGATCGCCGTCGACCTCGGCTGCGGCGTCATGAACTCCGAATTCAACGGGCGCCCCGAACAGGCGGCGGCGAGCGAGGCGCAGTTCTGGCGCTCACTGGAGGAGCTGCTCCCGATCTTCGAGCGGGAGGGCGTGCGGCTCGTGCTCGAGCCCCATCCCGACGACTTCATGGAGGACGGGCGGGGCGCGGTCGAGCTGATCCGCGGGATCGACAACGAGCTCGTCTCGTTCCTGTACTGCGCGCCGCACACGTTCCACCAGGGCGGCGACCTCGCCGACGTCATGCGGTACGCCGGGCCGCTGCTCACCCAGCTGCACATCGCCGACACGTTCGACCACACCGGCTCGTCCGGGCTGCGCTACATCGTCAACCCGCCGGGGTCGACGGCACGGGTCCATCAGCATCTCGACGTGGGGCAGGGCGAGGTCGACTGGGACCTGTTCTTCGCCACGCTCGCCGAGGTCGGGTTCGACGGGATCGCGACGGTGTGCGTCTTCGCCTGGGAGGAGCGGGCGCGCGAGTCGCTGCGCCTCAACCGGGAGAAGGTGCAGGAGTACCTGGGCCGTCACGCCGTGGCCGGCGCATGAGCCGCCGCGTCGGCGTCGGGCTCGCCGGGCTCGGGCGGATGGGACGGATCCACGCGCGGAACCTGGCGTCGCGCTGCGCCTCCGCCCGGCTGACGTGCCTGTACGACGCGGACACCGCGGTCGCCCGGCAGCTCGCCGAACAGCTCGAGGTGCCCTGGACGGCGAGCTTCGACGAGCTGCTGGCCGACGGGGGTGTCGAGGCCGTGGCGATCGCCACCTCCACCGGCTCGCACGCGGAACTGGCGGTGGCCGCCGCCGCGGCGGGCAAGCACGTCTTCTGCGAGAAGCCGATCTCGCTGGACCGCGACACCACGCTCGCCGTGATCGACGCCGTCGCGCGGGCGGGCGTGGTGTTCCAGGTGGGGTTCCACCGCCGTTCCGACCCCGACTGGGTGGCCGCCGCGCAGCGGATCCAGGCCGGCGAGCTGGGCGCGGTCACCCTGTTCCGCACGTCGTTGCGGGACATGACCTCCCCGCCGCCCGCGTACCTCACCGGCTCGGGCGGGTTCTTCGTCGACGTCACCGTGCACGACCTCGACGTCGCCCGCTGGCTGGTGGGCGAGGTCGTGGAGGTCAGCGCGCACGGGGCGGCGTCCGACCCCGCGTTCGCCGCGCTCGGCGACATCGACACCGCCGTCGTCGTACTGCGCTTCGAGAACGGCGCCCTCGGCGTGATCGACAACGCCCGCTCGGCCCGGTACGGCTACGAGTGCTCCACCGAGGTGATGGGCAGCGCCGCGACCGTCCGGATCGACGCGCCGAGGCGGCGCCACTACGAGTGGCGCACACCCGGGCTCGCGTCCCACGAGATGCCGCGCGACTTCGAGGAGCGCTACCCGGAGGCCTACACCGACGAGCTCGACGCGTTCGGCCGCTGCGTGCGCGACGGCGGCGCGCCCCGGGTGACCGGCCACGACGCGCTCGCCGCGTTCGACCTGGCCAGGGCGGCACGACGGTCGTGGGAGACGGGCCTGCCCGTCGGCGTGAAGCCACAGCGGACACCGCATGGCGTGCTGTACGAACTGGAGGAACCACCGAAGTGACTGACCAGAGGATCGCCGGGGCACCCATCTCCTGGGGGGTGTGCGAGGTGCCCGGGTGGGGTTTCCAGCTGCCACCCTCGCGGGTGCTCGCGGAGATGCGGGACGTGGGGATGGCCGCCACGGAGCTGGGACCCGACGGCTTCCTCCCGGCCGAGCCGGGCGCGATGGCCGAGGTTCTCTCCCGCCACCACCTGCAGGCCGTCGGTGGGTTCACACCGCTGCTGCTGCATGTGGCGGGCCACGATCCCGTGCCCGAGGTCGAGAAGCTGCTGCAGGCCTACGCGGCGACCGGGTCGGACGTGCTGGTGCTCTCGGCCGTCTCCGGTCTCGACGGGTACGACACCCGTCCCGCCCTCGATGACGCCGGGTGGCTCACTCTGCTGACCAACCTGGACCGGCTCACGGACCTCGCCGCCGAGCACGGCGTTCGCGCGGTGCTGCATCCGCACGTCGGCACGATGGTCGAGAACGGCGAGGAGGTGCAGCGGGTGCTCGACGGCTCCTCGATCGCGCTGTGCCTGGACACGGGCCATCTGCTCATCGGCGGCACCGATCCGGCCGAGCTCACCCGCCAGGCGCCCCACCGGATCGCTCACGCCCATCTCAAGGACGTGGACGCGCGGCTGGCCGGGCAGGTGCAGTCGGGCAGGCGCACCTACACCGAGGCCGTCGGTGAGGGCATGTACCGCCCACTCGGCCAGGGTGACGTCGACATCGAGGCGATCATCGGGCACCTGCGCGGCCACGGCTACGACGGTTGGTACGTCCTCGAGCAGGACACGATCCTCACCGAGGAACCGCGGGGCGAAGGCCCGCTGACCGACGTCCGAGCCAGCCTGGAACACCTGCACACCCTGCTCCGCCGCTGACGATCGGTCCTCGCAGCCCGCCGCAGTCTTCGCATATGGAACAAACCGGGCGAGGTCTTCGTCGGGGTGCGGGACCCGCGACAACCGGTCGAACTGAGGGCGTACCTTGTTGCGGAGGCCTATGCCAACGGCGGCACATCAGTGCCCGTCCAGGCGATGGCCGGGGGGTTACAGCGCGGGGCCTGCCGGTGCCCGTTACTACAACAGCCATCGGGAAAGCTACCGAAGTGATCAACATTTCCGTCTCGGCTCGCTCGCTGGCCGCAGCCCGAGCGATCGACCCCGACGTCTCACCCGCCGCGGTCCGCGCCGCGGTGGAGGTGGCCATCGCCGAGCACCTACGAGAGCTCAAGCGCTCGCGCGACGCCGGGCGCATCGACCCCACGCCCTCCGCGGACTAGTCGGCGACCCGACCTAGCGACGTGGCGGTCCCGTCGTCCCGCGGACGACGAGCCGTGGCGTGAGCACGACCTCTCGTGGCGCGGCGCGGATGCCGTCCAGGCGTTCGACGGCAGCCTCCACGGCGTGCACGGCCTGCGCGCCGGCCTCCTGGCTCACCGTCGTGAGGTCGACATGGGCGAGCCGCGCGAAGGCGCCGTCGTCGTAGCCCACCACCGACACATCGCGTGGCACCTGCACGCCTGCCCGCAGGAAGACGTCGAGGAGGCCGATCGCGCTGCGGTCGTTCGCCGCGATCACCGCGGTCGGGAACGTGGGCTCGGCGAGCAGGAGGTGGGCGGCCGAGGCACCCGCCGCCTCGTCGTAGCCACCGGGCAGCACCTGCGCGGCATCGAGGCCGTGGCGGCGGGCACCGGCGAGGAATCCCGCGCGCCGGTCGACGGCCATGGACGCGTCCGCACCATCGACGTGAACGATGTGGCGGTGCCCGAGCCCGACCAGGTGGTCGACGGCCTGCCCGACCCCCTCATCGTCGGCCACACGCACCACGTCGAAGCCCGCGGCCTCGATGTGGCGGCCCACGACCACCATCGCGATCCGCCCCCCGAGTTCCGCGAGCACGCCGACGTCGAGCTCGGGGGAGAGCAGCACGAGAGCCTCACACCGCAGGTCGAGCAGGGTTTCGGCCACGCGGGCCTCGTCGTGCACCGGGGTGACGGCACCGAGTGCAACGGAGTAGCTCCGCTCGTCGGCGGCGAGCTGCACCTCCTCGGCCAGCTCCGCGCGGAACGCGTCGCGCAGCATGACGGGCACGCCGAGCAGATGCGTGCGCCGGCGGGCCAGCAGGCTCGCGGTGCGGTCGGGCCGGTAGCCCAGACGGGAGGCGGCCTCCAGCACGCGCTCGCGAGTTTGCGCACTGGGGCCGGGAACTCCGCGCAGCACGAGCGATACCGATGCGGTGGACAGCCCGACGGCAGCGGCGACGTCCTCCAGCCGGGGCCTGCGACCCGAATTCGCGACGCTCAGGACGACCCCCGCTCCCTTGACAGCTCCTGGTGTCGAATCGCATAGTACTCGGGGTTAAAGCGCTTTAAGCTGCCGCCCGCAGCCGCCTCGAGGAGGACCGCGGTGACGACACTCAGCCCTCCGGTCGTCTACAACCCCTACTCCGCCGCCTTCAAGGCCGACCCGTGGCCGGTCTACCGCCTGCTACGCGACAAAGCACCGGTCTACGTCAACGAGAAGTGGGGCTTCCACGCCCTCTCCCGCTTCGACGACGTCCGCGCCGCGGCCCGCGACCACGAGACCTTCCTGTCGTTCGAGGGCATCGACATCGACGACACCGCGAAGGACATGAGCGCACCGGGCTTCCTGCCCGACATCGACAACCCGCGCCACGACCAGCTCCGCCGGATCGTGCAGCGGACGTTCCTGCCGCGGACGATCGCGAAGCTGGAGGACGACGTCCGCCGTGTCGTCACCGGCCTCGTCGACCGCATCGCCGATGCCGGCGAGGCCGACATCGCGCAAGATCTCTCCTGGCCCATCCCCTATGCGGTGTTCTTCGACGTGCTCGGACTGCCCACCACCGGCTCCGACCGCGCCGACCTCGAGCGCTGGTCGCACGGACTCAAGGACCGCGAGAACGACGACCCGCGGCTCACACCCGTCGCCTGGGACGCGTTGCACAACACGAAGGACTACCTCGCCGAGGTCCTCATGGAGCGGCGCCGCAACCCGCGTGAGGACCTGCTCAGCACGCTCGTCACAGCGGCCGTCGACGACCACGGCGGAGCGCCGTTCGCCCCGCCGGTGATCGATCGCGACTCCGAGATCGTCGGACTGGCGTTCGTGCTGTTCATGGCCGGTGTGGAAAGCACCGCGGCCCTGCTGTCGACGGCCTTCCGCGAGCTCGCCCTCAACCCGGACCAACGCTCCTTGCTGCTGACCGACCCGTCGCTGATCCCCGCGGCCGTGGAGGAGGCGCTGCGCTTCGACGCGCCGCTGCAGGTGGCCGGCCGGACCACCACCCGCGACGTGCACCTGCACGACACCACGATCGGCGCCGGGGAGCGCGTGTTCCTGATCTACGGCTCCGCCAACCGCGACGATCGCCAGTACGAGGACCCGGACCGTTTCGACGTGACCCGTCCCCAGCGGCGGCACATGTCGTTCAGCGAGGGCCTGCACGGTTGCCTCGGCGCCCCGCTCGCCCGGCTGGAGGCCCGCGTGGCCCTGGAGGTCGCGCTTCCACGGCTCGGCAGCTACACGATCTCCGGGCCCATGCACCTGTACCGCAGCACACCGAACATGCGCGTGCTCGACCACCTGCCGATCTCGTTCACACCTACCGGGAGGACGACGTGACAACGGACGTCACCCTCGCCCCCCGCACCGCGGACGACGCGCCCGAGTACGAGCTCGGACGCGGAGGCTCGGCGCACATCCACGACGCTGTGCATCCCGGCTCCCGCGTGCGGGTGCGAGGCCCGCGCAACCACTTCCCGCTCCTGCCCTCGCCGAGATATCTCTTCATCGCGGGCGGCATCGGCATCACCCCGCTCCGCACGATGGTCGCCGCGGCGCAGGCCGCAGGCGCGGAGTGGGAGCTCGTCTACGGCGGGCGGACGCGGACGTCGATGGCGTTTCTCGACGAGCTGGGCGGCGACCCGCGCGTCACGGTGCGTCCACAGGACGAGACCGGGTTGCTCGACCTCGAGAGCCTGCTCGGTGCGCCGCGGCCCGGCACCCTCGTCTACTGCTGCGGGCCGGAGCCGCTGCTCGCCGCCGTCGAGGAGCGCTGCGCGAGCTGGCCCGAAGGGTCGTTGCGGGTGGAGCGCTTCTCGCCGAAGCCGGTGGACGAGCCCGTGCTCTCCGGATCCTTCGAGGTCGAGCTGGCCCGCAGCGGCCTCGCGTTGACGATTCCCCCGAACCGCTCGATCCTCGATGTCGTCGAGGAGGCCGGGGTGGGCGTGCTCTCCTCGTGCAGCGAAGGCACGTGCGGCACCTGCGAGACCGCGGTGCTGGCGGGCGAGCCGGAGCACCGTGACTCCGTGCTCACCGACGAGGAGCAGGCGGTGAACGACTGCATGATGATCTGCGTCTCCCGGTCGCGCTGCCCTCGTCTCGTGCTGGATCTCTAGAGGGGATCGCCCGATGAAGCTCGGTGCGTACACCGCCTGCCTGCACGACAGGCCGCTGTCCGAGGCACTGGGGGTGCTGCGCGACCTGGAGCTGGACGGCGCCGAGATCAACTCCGGTGGCTTCCTGCCCGCGCCGCACCTCCCGATCGCCGCCGTCCGATCGAGCCACGACGCCCGCGAGGAGTACCTCGGCCAGTTCGCCGCGGCCAGGATCGAACTGACCGCGCTCAACTGCAACGGCAACCCGCTGCATCCCGACCCCGAAGTCCGCGACAAGCACGGCCAGGACGTCTTCGACGCGATCGAGCTCGCCGCGCTCCTCGGCGTCCGCCGGGTCGTCACGATGTCGGGGCTCCCAGCGGCCGAGCCGCAGGGGCAACTGCCGTCGTGGACCGTGCTGCCGTGGGACAGCGCCTACCTCGACGCCCGTGACCACCAGTGGAACGACGTGGCCGTGCCGTACTGGCGCACGGTCCAGGCGCGCGCCGCCGACGCCGACGTCATCGTCTGCGTCGAGATGCACCCGCACAACCTGGTCTACAACCCGGCCACGATGGTGCGGCTCGCCGAGGAGATCCACGCGACGCACGTCGGCGCGGAGATGGACCCCAGCCACCTGTTCTGGCAGGGGATCGACCCGATCGCGGCGCTGGGGGCGCTCGGCGGCCTCGTCCAGAACGCCGCGGCGAAAGACACCCGCATCAACGAGCACGCGAAGATCAACGGAGTGCTCGACGACCGGTTCGGCCGTGTGCGACCCGACGAGCCGGGAGCCGTGTCGCTCGGCGGCCGCTACACGCTCAGCCGCTGGCCGACGAGCTCGTCGTGGGACTTCGTCGCCGTCGGGCGCGGCCACGACGTCGCCTTCTGGAGCGACTTCCTCGCCGCGCTGGAGAAGATCGACCCCGACATGGCCGTGAACATCGAGCACGAGGACCAGGAGCTCGACCGGCTCGACGGGCTGCGCTTCGCGGCGCGGGTACTGCTCACCGCCTCCGATCGCGCCTGACCCCGCCACCACCACCGACGCCCCCGCAAGGAGGACGAGGATGCCCAGGATCACGCACGCCACCCGAGGCCGGCTGACCGTCGAGGACTGCCGGATCGAGGATCTCGCCGCCCTCCTCGGCGAGCCCACCGAGCCCTGCCGCTACCCGCACGCCACCGCCGTCGAGCAGGGTGTGGTGGTCTACGACGGAGCAGACCTCCTCACCGCCGGCGCGACCGAGGCCGGCCGCTGGGACGTCCGCGCCGAACTGGTCGACGCCTTCACCGACGGGCCCGGGGTCGTGGTCGTCCGCGGCGCCTACCCGGACCGCGGCGTCGTCGACCGCGCCACCGCGGTGTTCGAGGAGCTGATCGCCGGGCAACGGGCGGCGGGAACGGTCGCAGGTGACCACTTCGCGCCCCCGGGCGCGAACGACCGCGTGTGGAACGCCCTGGAGAAGCTCGCGCTGCGCGCCCCGGAGGTGTTCGTCGACTACTACTCGAACGACGTGCTCGCGCTGGTCGCGGAGGCATGGCTGGGCCCCGGCTACCAGATGACCTCTCAGATCAACCTGGTCAACCCGGGCGGCACGGCGCAGGTGGGCCACCGCGACTACCACCTCGGCTTCCTGCCGGGCACGACGATCGAGCAGTACCCGGCGCACGTGCACCGGCTCTCCCCCGTGCTCACGCTGCAAGGCGCCGTCGCCCACTCCGACATGCCGGTGGAGAGCGGCCCCACCCTGTACCTCCCGCACTCGCAGAAGTACGAGCCGGGCTATCTCGCCGCGAACCTGCCGGACTTCCGGTTGTTCTTCGAGGCCCACAACGTCCAGCTCCCGCTGTCGACCGGCGACGCCGCGTTCTTCAACCCGGCGGTGATCCACGGCGCCGGACACAACCGGTCCGCCGACGTCCGCCGGATGGCCAACCTGCTGCAGGTCTCGTCGGCCTTCGGGCGGGCGATGGAGAGCGTGGACCGCGAAGCGATGTGCCTCGCGCTCTACCCCACCCTGCGCACCCGCGGGGCGGACGCCACCGGCAACGCGATCGCCGCTGCGGCGGAGGGCTACGCATTCCCGACGAACCTGGACCGCGACCCGCCCGTCGACGGCCTCGCCCCGCCCAGCCAGGCCGACCTCGTCCGGCGGGCGGTGGCCGAAGGCTGGGCCGACAACACCTTCCGGGCCGAACTGGCGGCCTGGTCCGAGCGCCGGAGGACCGCCTGATGGGGCTGCTGGACGACCGGGTCGTGCTGGTCAGCGGCGGCACGCAGGGGGTCGGCGCCGGCGTGGCCCGAGCCGCCGTCCGCGAAGGGGCGTCGGTGGCCGTGACCGGCAGGCGCCGCGAGCCCGGCGAGAAGCTGGTGGCCGAGCTTCGAGAGGCAGGCGGCCAGGCGCTCTTCGTCCCGGCCGACGTCGCCGACGTCGAGCAGGCGCAGGAGTCGGTCGCCACGGTGATCGCGGAGTTCGGGCGGGTGGACGCGCTGGTCAACGCGGCCGGGCTGACATCGCGCGGCACCCTGGTCGACACCACCCCCGAGCTGTTCGACCAGCACATCGCCGTCAACCTGCGGGGGCCGTTCTTCGTCATGCAGGCCGCTGTGCGCGACATGCTCGGCCGGTCGGCGCCCGGCGCGATCGTCAACGTCATCTCCACGTCGGAGCTCGGCGGACAGCCCTATCTCGCTCCCTACGTCGCCGCGAAGGCCGGGCTGGCAGGGCTCACCCGCAACGCCGCGCACGCCCACCGCTTCGACCGCATCCGGATCAACGGCCTCGACATCGGCTGGACCGACACCGAGGGCGAGGACGACACCCAGCGCACCTTCCACGCCGCCGGAGACGACTGGCGCGAACGCGCCGGGGAGCGGCTGCCGATGGGCCGCCTCGGACGGGTCGACGAGATCGCCGACTTCATCGTGTTCCTGCTGTCCGATCGCAGCGGCGTCGTCACCGGCTCCGTCATCGACTGGGACCAGAACGTCTTCGGAGGACTGGATTGAACGGATCGCTATCGAACGGATCACTGCGCATCGGGCTGATCGGTCTCGGCCGGATCGGCGCGTTCCACGCACAGACGCTCAGTGAGCTGCCCGGGGTCGGCTCGCTCGTCGTCACCGATGCCGTTCCCGCCGTCACGGCCGAGGTCGCCGAACGGGTGGGCGCCGAAGCGGTCGAATCGCCCGCCAAGCTGCTCGCCGCCGGCGTCGACGGGGTGCTGATCGCGGCGGCCACCGACGCCCACCCCGAACTGCTCCTCGCCGCGGTCGACGCCGGCCTGCCGACGTTCTGCGAGAAGCCGCTCGCCCGGAGCGCCACCGATGCCCTCGCCGTGGCCGAGCGGGTACGCGCGACCGGCGTCGCCGTGCAGGTCGGGTACCCGCGGCGGTTCGACCCCGGATTCCTGGCGGCCCGCGCTGCGGTGGTGAGCGGCGAGCTCGGGTGGCTGCACACCGTGCGCTCGACCACGCTCGACCCGGCGCCTCCGCCACCCGCCTACATCGCCGGTTCCGGTGGGATCTTCCGCGACTGTGCCGTGCACGACTTCGACGCCGTCCGATGGGTCACCGGCCGGGAGGTCGTCGAGGTGTACGCGACCGGCTCGAACCGGGGCGAGCAGTTCATCGCCGAAGCCGGGGACGTCGACACGGCGGCCACCGTGCTGACCCTCGACGACGCCACCCTCGCCCTGGTCTCGAACAGCCGCTACAACCCGCGCGGCTACGACGTGCGGCTGGAGCTGCACGGTTCGGCCGACAGCGTCGCCGCCGGACTGGACGACGGGCTCCCCCTCCGCTCGACCGAACCCGGCGTGACGTTCCCGAGCGGCCCACCGCACGGGTTCTTCATGGACCGGCTCGCCGCGGCGTTCCGCGCCGAGCTCGCCGCATTCGCCCAGGTCGTGGCCGGCGAACGCCCCTCCCCCTGCACCGTCGACGACGCCATGGAGGTGGTCTGGATCGCCGAGGCCGCCGCCCTGTCGCTACAGGAACACCGCGTAGTCCGTATCGCCGACGTGCGGAGCTGACGAACTGTGGAGCCGTAGTGCTGTGGGGCGGCCCGCCCGAACAACACTGTGGCTCCGTGGTTCAGTCCGTCAGGCGCGCTGCCCGCGCCAACGCCGAGCGACCACTCTCCCGGACCCGGCGGACCGCCTTGTCGGCCAGACGCCACGGAGCGCCGATCCACCGCGCGCTGCGCCATGGCTCCCTCATCGGCGTCGTCCTGGTCCTGCCACGGGCAGCGTGGCCGGCGCACGGATCACACGCCGCCCGCGCACCCGCGGCGATCAGCGGCCGAGGTGCCGGCCGCGCTGGTCAGGCCGTGGGAGCGGGGCCCCGCGCCGCGCGGCCACGTCGAGAGCACGGAATTCGTCCTCGAGTTCCTGAGAGTACGACGGCGCTCCTCCTGGAACGAACCGGCGGCCGGAGACGATCGACAGAGTGGTGATGAGTACGACGATCCCCGACCCTTCGGCCGGGGGACGAACGAGATCAGCAGGGAGGCGCCGGCGCCGGATATCTGTGTCCAAGCTCACTTGTCAATACATCAGCTTGTTAGGGCAAGGTCGTCCGTTCGTGCGCTCCGGGGCCACCTGTAGCGTCTGCCCGTTCGATCATCTGCCCCTCCTCGTCAGGGTGAGATCCGATGCGTGGCAACCTTTTCGCGGTAGCGGTCGACCTGGTGGTCCTCACCGTGCGCGACGACCGGCTCTGTGTGCTGCTCGTGCAACGGCCGGCACCACCGTTCCTCGATGAACCAGCGCTGCCGGGTGGATTCGTGCGACCACACGAGGACCTCCTCGACGCCGCCACCCGCGAGCTGATGGAAGAGACGGGACTGACCGTCGACCACCATCACCTCGAGCAGCTCGGCAGCTATGCCGGCCCCGACCGCGACCCGCGAGGCCGGGTGCTGACCGTCGGCCACCTCGCGCTCCTCCCCGGTCTCGCCGGGCCTGCGGACGGCTTCGGGGCGTGGCACGCCGTCCGCGACGTCGGGCCGCTCGCGTTCGACCACGCGCGGATCCTCGCCGACGGCGTCGAGCGGGCCAGGGCGAAGCTCGAATACTCGACGCTGGCCACGTCCTTCTGCCCGCCGGAGTTCACGGTGTCGCAGCTACGTCGCGTGTACGAGGCGGTGTGGGACACCACGATCGACCCGCGCAACTTTCAGCGGAAGGTCACCTCCACGCCGGGCTTCCTGCTACCCACCGGCGAGAAGGTGCGCACCGGCCGCGGCCGTCCTGGTCAGCTGTTCCGGAGCGGAGACGCCACGGCCTTGCACCCGCCGATGCTCCGCGAGCCGATCCCGGCGGCCGCTCGTGGCGTGCACGTTCCTGCCCAGGACCGGCGGCCCGAGCCGGTCGGCGCGGGCGTCAGAAGCGGGGGTGGTCTCCCTTGAGGTGCACCGGGCCGTCGACAGGCGCCTCGGCGCCCGCACGTCGCACCTCGCCCAGCACCCACGCGGGGACGTGCCGGGCGGTGAGCACGGCCAGAGCGCGGTCGACGTCGTCGGCCGGCACCACCGCCACCATCCCGACGCCCATGTTGAACGTCTTCTCCATCTCCGCGCGGTCGACGCGGCCGCGGGAGGCGATCAGCTTGAACACCGGCGCCGGAGTCCAGGTGCCGCGCTCCACCACCGCTTCGAGCCCAGCGGGGAGCACCCGTGCGAGGTTGCGGGCCAGCCCTCCGCCGGTGATGTGGGCGAAGGTGCGCACGCCGGTCTCGGCGGCCAGCGCGAGGCAGTCGCGGGCGTAGATCCTGGTGGGGACGAGAAGCTCCTCGCCGAGGGTGTGCCCGAACTCCTCGACGTGCCCGGCCAGCGGCATCCGGGCGATCTCCAGCAGCACGTGCCGCGCCAGCGAGTAGCCGTTGGAGTGCAGGCCGGACGAGCCCATCGCCAGGAGCACGTCGCCCGGGCGCACCCGGTCGGGCCGCAACATCGCGTCGGCCTCGACGATCCCCACGCCGGTGGCGGAGATGTCGTAGCTGCCGTCCTCCATCAGCCCGGGATGCTCGGCGGTCTCCCCGCCCAGCAGCGCGCAGCCTGCCTGCTGGCACCCCTCGGCGATGCCCTTGACGATGGTGGCGACCTGGTCGGGCACGAGGCGCCCGACGGCGATGTAGTCCTGCAGGAACAGCGGTTCGGCCCCGCACACGACGAGGTCGTCGACCACCATCGCCACGAGGTCGAGCCCGATCGTGTCGTGCTTGTCGAGCGCCTGTGCAATGGCGATCTTGGTGCCGACGCCGTCGGTGGACGCCGCGAGCACCGGTTCGGTGTAGCGGCCCATCTTCAGCGCGAACAGCCCCGCGAAGCCGCCGATACCGCCCATCACCTCTGGCCGGCTCGCCTTCTCGGCGAACGGACGCAATGCCTCGACCGCGCGCTCACCTGCGTCGATGTCGACGCCGGCTCCGGCATAGCTGGCTCTCGGTCCGTCGGCTCCCGAGATGGTCGGCGGCATCGTCGCAACGCTCCTGGCGTGACTGGGGGCCCGCTGAAGCGCCCCGGATACAGGTCGGATGGAGGTGTGGGTCAGGGACGGCGCAGTGCGTCGGCGGCACCGTAGCCGACCGACAGCGGGCCGGCATCGCCCGAAGCGGCACCGGACACCTTCTCGTCGACCTCGTCGTCGAGAACCGGAGGTACCAGCTTCTCCAGCAGATGCTTGCCGAGCCGCGCTTCCTCGGGCAGCGGGATCGGGTAATCGCCGTCGAAGCAGGCCGAACAGAGCCGGGTGCGCGGCTGCTCACTGGCGGCGATGAGGCCCTCCAGCGAGACGTAGCCCAAGCTGTCGGAGCCGATCGAGCGGCGCACGCCCTCGGTGTCCAGCGCACCGGCCACCAGTTCGGCTCTGGTGGCGAAGTCGATGCCGTAGAAGCACGGCCAGCGCACCGGCGGAGAGGCGATCCGCACGTGGACCTCGAGCGCGCCCGCTTCGCGCAGCATGCGCACCAGCGCGCGCTGGGTGTTGCCACGCACGATCGAGTCGTCGACGACCACGAGCCGCTTGCCTCGGATGACGTCGCGCAGCGGGTTGAGCTTGAGCCGGATGCCGAGCTGACGGATGGTCTGGCTGGGCTGGATGAAGGTGCGGCCCACGTAGGCGTTCTTCACCAGGCCCTGCCCGTACGGGATGCCCGAGCCCTGTGCGTAGCCGATCGCGGCCGGGGTGCCCGACTCCGGTACGGGGATCACGAGGTCGGCGTCGACGGGGTGCTCGGCGGCGAGACGCCGGCCGATCTCCACCCGGGCCGCGTGCACGGAACGGCCGGAGATCGTGGTGTCTGGCCGTGCCAGGTAGACGTACTCGAACACGCAGCCCTTGGGCTCGGGGGCGGCGAACCGGGAGCTGCGCATCCCGTCGGCGTCGATGGCCAGCAGCTCGCCCGGCTCGACCTCACGCACGATCGACGCACCGACGATGTCAAGTGCCGCGGTCTCGCTGGCCACCACCCAGCCGCGCTCGAGGCGGCCGAGCACCAGCGGGCGGACGCCGTGGGGGTCGCGGGCGGCGTAGAGCGTCTGCTCGTCGGCGAACACCACGGAGAAGGCACCCCGGACCCGGGGCAGGAGCCGCATCGCGGCCTCCTCGACGCCCGTGTCGGCGGCGGTGGCGGCGAGCAGCTCGGTCATGATGTCCGAGTCGGTGCTCGACCGGATGCCCGAGCGGTCCGGCTTGGCGGTGGAGTCGCGCAATGCGGCCACCTCGTCGCGTAGCTCCGCGGTGTTGACGAGGTTGCCGTTGTGGCCCAAGGCGATGCCGCTGCCGGTGGCGGTGGTGCGGAAGGTGGGCTGGGCGTTCTCCCAGGTGGTGGAGCCAGTGGTGGAGTAACGGCAGTGGCCGACCGCCAGGTGCCCCTTGAGCGACGACAGCACCTGCTCGTCGAACACCTGGCTGACGAGCCCGAGGTCCTTGAACACGACCATGCGGTGGCCGTCGGACACGGCGATGCCGGCGGCCTCCTGGCCGCGGTGCTGCAGTGCGTAGAGGCCGTAGTAGGTCAGGTTGGCGACATCCTCACCGGGCGCCCACACACCGAAGACGCCGCACTCCTCGCGGGGTGGGGGGTCGAGCGCGATGGCGTCGAGGGCAGCGCCGTCGGCGGGGGTGGGATGAGGATTGCGTTCGGTCGGGTGCTCGTTCCGGGGGGAACTCGGCACAACACGCTCCTTGCGCAGACGACGACTCAATGCCCGATGCTACGCCGAAGGAGCTCAGGCACCCACACTCCGGGACCGGCATCACCGAACCATCTGCCCTGCCCGATATCGCAGCCGAGCTCGGCGAGCCGTTCGGCCTGAACCGCCGTCTCGACCCACTCGGCGGTCACCTCCAGGCCCAAGGCGTGGGCCATTTCGACCAGGGCACGAACGATCGAGGAGTCGGTGGGATCGGCCGACGGGTTGCGCAGCCCGTCGATGAACGAGCCGTCGATCTTGAGCGCGTGCACCGGGAGCCTGCGCAGCCAGGCGAGGCTCGAGTAGCCGGTGCCGAAGTCGTCGAGCGCCAGCCGGACGCCCGCGGCCCGCAGCGCGTTGAGCGCCTCGAGCGCGACGTCCTCGTCCCCCAGCACGGCCTGCTCGGTGATCTCCAGCTGCAGCAGCCCGGGAGGCAGGCCGCTGGAGCGGAGCGCGCCGGTGACGGCGTGGACCCACCCCGGCTCGGCCAACTGCAACGGCGAGACGTTGACGCTCACGAACGGCGCGTCGGGGCCGAGGTCACGCCACCAGCTCGCCGCCTGACCGCACGCCTCCTCGAGCACCCATCGGCCGAGCGGGACGATGGCGCCGCTGTGCTCGGCCAGCTCGATGAACCGGTTGGGCCCGATGAGGCCCTGCTCGGGGTGCTGCCAGCGGACCAGCGCCTCCGCCCCGCGCACCCGGCCGTCGGCGAGCTGGACGAGCGGCTGGAACGCCAGCCGGAACTCCCCCCGCTCGATCGCGCCGCGGAGCCCGGACAGGAGCGCGAACCGGGCCGACTCGGTGGCGTCACGCTCCGGGTCGAACACCACCCTGCGCCCGCCCCCGAGCGCCTTCGCCCACGAGCGGGCGACGTCGGCGCCGCGGAGGAGCTCTGCCGCAGACCCGCCCGCGGTGGCCGACTCGGCCACGCCGATGCTGGCCGAGACCACCAGGTTGTGCCCGTCGATGTTGAACGGGATCGCCAGTGCTGCCTGCAGCCGATCGGCGAGCCGCCCGACGTCGGCGCAGTTCTCCGGGCCTGCCACCAGCACCGCGAACTCGTCCGCCCCGATCCTGGTGACGAGATGGCAGTCGGCAGCCAGCTGCAACCGGCCGGCCACGGCGAGCAGGAGCCGGTCACCGGTCTGGTCACCCAGGTCGTCGCCGACGGTGTGGAAGTCGTCGATGAGAAGGACGCAGATCCCCACCCGCTCGGGACCGTCGTCGGCGAAGGCGCGGTTCAGCCATTGCTCGGTGACGGTCCGGTTCGGCAACCGGGTGAGCTGGTCCTGGTAGGAGACGTCCTGGAGCCAGGAACGCAGCCGGTGCCGGTCGGAGACGTCCTCGACCACGGCCACCAGATGCGACGGGTTCCCGGCGTCGTCGACGATGGGCGAGGCGGTGACGTGGACCCACACCACCTCGGAGTCGGGACGGACGAGCCGCATCTCCATCCGCACGGCGCCCGGGATGCCGCTGACGAGGCGCTGGAAGCGCTCGACGACGTCGAGCACGTCGTCGGGATGGACGAAGTCGGACACCGGCCGCGGCTGATCCAGCGGCCCCTCCTGCCCGTACATCCGGAACAGGGCCGCGTTCATGTCGAGGACGAGGCCGTCCAGCCCGATGATCGCCATGCCGAACGTCGACTGCTCGTACACCGCGTGGACGTGCCGGCCCGTGACGGCCGCGATCCGGGCCGACGTGGAGCCGTGCTCCGGGTTGGCCTCCTCGTCGGCGCGAGTGCCGACCGTCGCCGAACCGTTCCTGCCGTTGATCTCGGTGCCGTTGATCTCTGTAGCGTTGATCTCCGTGCCGTTGATCTCCGTGCCGTTGATCTCGCTCCCGTTGCGGTGGGCGCCGTTGCGGTCGGCGCCGGTGCGTTCCTGGAGGGAGCCGATGACTCCGGCGAGAAGCTCGTCGAGCACGTCGACGAGACGCCGTTCACCCTCCGCCCCGGGCACGCCGATCGCCGCGGCCGCCTTCTCCCGCAACAGGCGGAGGCTCGGGGCCACCACGTCCTCGACGTAGACCGGCCGGTCCGGCGCACCACAGAGCCCGGTGCTGAGCAGCTCCGCCCCGATCTCCCTGGCGGCGAGCGGCCAGAACGGCTCGGCGCGCAATGTGGCCGCCAGCCTGCGCAGCAGAGTGGCCAGATGGGCGGCGACCCCAGGACCACCGGCCGGTCCGAGCTCGGCCCACTGGGCGGCGAGCTGGTCGATTCGGCCGCGGTCGTAGGCGTCCGTTCGCGCACCCGGGCCGAACTGGGAAGCGGTTGCGTCAGGAAGGCTGCGCGGTGCCACCACGCGGCCACCTCCCGTCGCCCATTCGGTCCGCACTGGCCGTGATCGGACAATTCTCCGTATCAGGCTGTGTTTGCGCCACCACCATGTGTTGGCATTCACCCAGCGGGAGGGCGGTGTTACACCCGGTCAGGAAAGAGGGAGCAAACATGCGATCTCGCTGCTCCTGGACCCGGACGCGTGCAGCGTTCCGGATTGCAGAGCCTGCTCCCACGTCAGCCTCCCGGTCACGAGCGACAGCCAGGTGCGGGGATCGGTCTCCACGACATTGGGCGGGTTGCCGCGTCCGTGTCTAGGCCCTGCGACGCACTGCACTGCGCCGAGTGGCGGCACGCGGACTTCCACACTGCGCCCGGGCGCCGCGGTAGCGACCGCGGTGAGGCTCTCCTTCACCGCAGCACGCAGCACGGCCCGCTCCGGTGGTGCACCCCCGTCGAGCCAGTCCAGGACGGCTCGGAGCGCGCCGTCGTCGATCTCCTCCGGCATGCCGCGAACCTATCCCGCCGACTCCCCCTTGCAGCAAAGTCACTTTTACGCAATGACATTGCCGCAACGTGGCCGTCCTGTGATGCGGGAGGTCCCCGGTCAGCCGAAGAGACCAGGCAGGGTCGCCTCCCACGCCGTGCGCAGCTCGGACAGGGCCAGGTCGGGAAGGCCGGCGACGGACAGCGCGGTACCGCCCGTGGTGCCCAGTGTGGTGACCGGCACACCGACATCGGTCGCCAGCGTCCGGATCCGGTCAATCTGCTCGGGGGCGACGGTCACGAGCACCCGACCCGCCGACTCCGAGAACAGCGCGACGAACGGGTCGAGGGCCGACGGCAGTTCGACGGCGGCACCCTGGTCCCCGACGAGGCACGCCTCAACGAGGGCCTGTGCGAGACCACCGTCGGAGAGGTCGTGCGCACCGCTGAGCAACCCCTCGTCAGCGGCGCTCGCGAGCAGCCCCGCGAGGCGTTGCTCGGCTGCGAGGTCGACGGCAGGCGGACGCCCGCCCAGATGACCGTGCACGACGTTGGCCCACTCGCTGCCACCGAGTTCGTCGCGGGTGTCGCCGAGCAGCAGCACCGTGTCGCCCTCGCGCGTGAACCCGGACCGGACGCGGCGGGCCACGTCGTCGATCACGCCGAGGACACCGACCACCGGGGTGGGCAGGATCGCCCGTTCGCCGGTCTGGTTGTAGAAGCTGACGTTGCCACCGGTTACGGGCAGGCCCAGCGCGACGCAGCCGTCGGCGAGGCCGCGCACGGCCTGCTGGAACTGCCACATCACGTGCGGGTCTTCCGGCGAGCCGAAGTTCAGGCAGTTCGTGACGGCCAGTGGCACAGCACCGCTCGTCGCCACGTTGCGGTAGGCCTCGGCCAGCGCGAGCTGAGCACCGGCGTACGGATCCAGCGCGACGAACCGCGCGTTGCAGTCGGTGGCGACGGCCACCCCGCGCCCGGTCTCCTCGTCGATGCGCACCATGCCGGCGTCGGCAGGCTGGGCGGAGGCGGTGTTGCCGCGGACGTAGCGGTCGTACTGGTCAGTGACCCACCCGCGGCTGCACAGGTTGGGGCTCGCCGCCATCCGGAGGATCTCCGCGCGCAGCTCGTCAGGTGAGGCCGGTCGGCTCAGCCGGTCCGGGGCGTCGGCGACGAGCGTGTCCTGAACGGCCGAACGCTGCACCGGCCGCCGGTAGACCGGGCCGTCGTGGGCCACGGTGCGCGGCGGCACGTCCACCACGGTCTCGCCGTGCCAGTCGATCACGAGCCGGTCGCCGTCGGTGACCTCGCCGATGACGCTCGCGAGCACGTCCCACTTGCGGCAGACCGCCATGAACGCGTCGACGTCCTCCGGCCGCACGACGGCGCACATGCGCTCCTGCGACTCGCTGGAGAGGATCTCGGCGGGCGTCATGCCGGTGGCCCGCAGCGGCACCGCGTCCAGGTCGACGTGCATCCCGCCGTCGCCCGCGCTGGCCAGCTCCGACGTGGCGCAGGAGAGGCCGGCGCCACCGAGGTCCTGGATGCCGACCACCAGGCCGGCGTGGAAGAGCTCCAGGCAGCACTCGATGAGCACCTTCTCCATGAAGGGGTCGCCCACCTGCACCGACGGGAGCTTCTTGCGTCCGGTCGCCGACTCGTCTTCCCCCCCGTCATCGACACTGAAGGTCTCGCTGGCGAGCACGGAGACACCGCCGATGCCGTCCAGCCCGGTGCGAGCGCCGAAGAGGATGATCTTGTTGCCGGTGCCCGAGGCGAACGCGAGGTGCAGATCCTCGGTGCGCATCGCCCCGATGCAGAGCGCGTTGACGAGCGGGTTGCCCAGGTAGCCCTCGTCGAACACGACCTCGCCGCCGATGTTCGGCAGGCCGAGCGAGTTGCCGTAGCCGCCCACGCCCGCGACCACTCCGGGCAGCACCCGGGCCGTGTCGGGTGCGTCGGCCGGGCCGAAGCGCAACGGGTCGGCGACGGCGACCGGGCGCGCGCCCATCGCCATGATGTCGCGCACGATCCCGCCGACGCCCGTGGCCGCCCCCTGATAGGGCTCGACGTACGACGGGTGGTTGTGCGACTCGACCTTGAAGGTGACGGCCCACCCGTCCCCGATGTCGACCACGCCGGCGTTCTCGCCGATCCCCGCGAGCATCCGCTTGCGCATCTCGTCGGTGGTGGTCTCGCCGAAGTAGGCGAGGTGCACCTTGGAGGACTTGTAGGAGCAGTGCTCGCTCCACATGACGGCGTACATCGCCAGCTCGGCATCGGTGGGCCGACGGCCCAGGATCTCCCGGATGCGCGCGTACTCGTCGTCCTTCAGCCCGAGCTCACGGTAGGGCTGCGGGTGATCGGGGCCGGCGGTGGCGTTCTGGACGGTGTCGGTGTGCTGCGCGGTGGCGGCGGACGTCACCGTTCAAGCGTACGTAAGGGCGGCGGCGAGCCTCACCGCTCCTGGTTCGCAGGCGGCGTGCCTGCGATCCCGCGGTGGATGAAGTCGGTCAGGAGGTCGATCGCCTCGTCGTCGCCGACCTGCCGGCCCGTGCCGTCGCCGCCTGCCACCAGCCACGTGTAGGCGAACTGGTCGAGCAGGCTCTGGAACGCCGACACCACGAGCCGCGGATCGCCGGGCAGCGGAATGCCGGCAGCCGTCACGTGCTCGAAGTGTCCGGCCATGTGTGCGCCGTCGGCGGCGAGGATCTCCTGCAACCGCAGGCCGAACTCCGGATTCGCCATCGCGGCCTGCCGCAGCGCCACCATCTCGGGGATGTGCCGCCGGTAGAACGCCCAGTACGCCGCCACATGCCAGCGCACGGCGTCCCGGTCGGTGAAGTCGGGGTTGTGCGCCGGCTGCTCCGCGGCCTCGTCGCCCTCGGCCAGCATGTCCTTCAGCAAGGCGGCGAGCAGCTCGTCCTTGCTGGTGAAGTGGTTGTAGAACGACCCGGCCGCGCGCCCGGCCTCGGCCGTGATGTCGGTGATCTTCGTGTTGACGTAGCCGCGCTCGGCGAAGACGCGCTTGGCCGCCGCCTTCAGCGCTGCCTCCGTCTCGGCCGCCTTCGCCTTGCGGCTCGTGACCGTGCTCACCGGCCGGCCCATCGCCCACCTCCTTGACGCGGACGCTAGCAGCGGACCAAACTGAAGACAGATTCACTGAATATGAATTCACTCAAGGAGACGTCGTGGACACACAGGTCCTGATCGCCGGAGCCGGACCCACCGGTCTGACCCTCGCCATCGAGCTGGCCCGTCGCGGCGTCGGCGTCCGGGTCGTCGAGCGGGCCGCCACGCCCGCCGTCGGCTCGCGGGGCGACGGCTTGCAGCCACGCACCCTGGAGGTCTTCGACGACCTCGGCGTGCTCGACGCGGTGCTGGCCGCCGGCTCCCCGCAGGTGGCGATGCGGGCGTACGCGGGCGGTCGCTTCCTCGGCGAGAGGCGGATGAGCGATTGGCAGGAGCCCAGACCGGACGTGCCGCACCCGAATCCGTGGATGCTCGGGCAGGACCGGACCGAGGGCATCCTCCGCGACCGGCTCGCCGGGTTGGGCGTGCGCGTCGACCTCGCCACCGAGCTCGTCACGTTCGCCCAGGACGGGAGCGGCGTGACCGCCACTCTCCGGCGGCACGGCGCGCAGGAGACCGTGCGGGCCGGCTACCTGGTGGGCGCCGACGGCGGAGCGAGCATCGTCCGCAGGACGCTGGGCATCCCGTTCGAGGGCAGCACCGACGAGTCGATCCGCATGCTGCTCGGTGACGTGCGGGCCGATGGTCTCGACCATGGCAGCGGCTACTGGTTCGCCGACGAGCACGACCTGCGGAGCGGCGTCGCGCTCACCCCGTTGCCCGGCGGTGATCTCTTCCAGTTCGCCTGCCCGCTCGACGCGTCCGACACCGAACCGTCACTCGCCACGCTGCAGGCCGTACTCGACCGGTACTGCCCGGACTCGGCCCCGCGGCTGCGGGAGCCGGCCTGGACCACGGTGTGGCGGCCGAACGTGCGGCTGGCGCGCCGGTTCCGGGACGGCAGGGTGTTCCTCGCGGGCGACGCTGCCCACGCCCACCCGCCCACCGGCGGGCAGGGCCTCAACACAGGCGTGCAGGACGCCTACAACCTCGGTTGGAAGCTGGCCGCTGCGCTCACCGGCCCCGAGGCGGAGGCCGTCCCGCTGCTCGACTCCTACGAAGCCGAGCGCCTGCCCGTCGCGGCCAGAGTGCTGGGCATCAGCACCGCGTTGCTGCGCAAGCACGTCGCGGGCGACGCCGACGCGCACCGTCGTGGCGCCGAGACGCACCAGCTCGACGTGGGGTACCGGGACAGCCCGCTGGTCCGCGACACGCGTACCGAGCCCGGCAGGCTACGGGCGGGCGATCGGGCCCCCGACGCACCTCTGGTCGACGCGGACGGCCGTGCGATCCGGCTGTTCGACCTGTTCCGAGGCCCGCACGCAACGTTGCTGACCTTCGGCGGCACCGCAGCCGATACGACGGTGGCGGAGCCCGGAGTGCCGGTGCACCCCGTGCTCCGCCCCGGCGAACGCGCGACCGGCCCGGCGGTGGTGGACGCCGAGGGTCACGCGTTCAGCGCGTACGACGTGGCGGACGGCACCGCGGTACTCGTCCGCCCCGACGGTTACGTCGGGTCGATCACGCGCTCTCTCGTCAGCTCCCCGTCGGGAGCTTGACCACGCTCACGAAGAAGTGGTCGATCTGCTTGATCGCCTCGATGAAGCCCTCGAAATCGACCGGTTTGGTGACATAGGCGTTGGCGTGGAGCTGGTAGCTGCGCAGCACGTCCTCCTCCGCCTGGGAGGTGGTGAGGACGATCACCGGGATGTGGCGCAGGTCCTCGTCCGCCTTCACCTCCTGCAGCACCTCACGCCCGTCGCGGCGGGGCAGGTTCAGGTCGAGCAGGACCAGGTCAGGGCGGGGCGCATCGGTGTAGGGCTCCTCACGTCGCAGGTAGGCCAGCGCCGCCGCGCCGTCCGTCACCACGTCGAGCTGGTTGTGCAGGTACTCCTCGAAGGCCTCGCGGGTCATCAGCACGTCGCCAGGGTCGTCCTCGACCAGCAGAACGTTGATGATCCGGGGTTGGGGGTCGGTCACTCGTGGGTCTCCTCAGGAGGCACGGGAAGGGTGAACCGGACGGCGGCGCCGGGGCCGGGGGTCTCGACGAGACCGATCCGTCCGCCGTGGAACTCGACGATCTTCTTCGCGAGCGCCAGCCCGATGCCGGTTCCTGGATAGACGTCACGGCCGTGCAGCCGCTGGAAGATCACGAACACCTTGTCGGAGTACTCCGGTTCGATGCCGATGCCGTTGTCGGTGACGGTGATCTCCCAGAAGTCGCCGTCGCGCCTGCACTCCAGGCGGACGACCGGTGGCACGTCGGTGCGGTGGAACTTCAGCCCGTTGCCCAGCAGGTTCACCAGCAGGGCCTGCAACAGGGCCCGGTCGCCGGAGACCACCGGCAGCTCGCCGATGACGATCTCGCCTGCCGCCTCCTCTCGGGTGGACTCGAGCTGGGCGGCCGCTGTGGCCGCGAGCTCCCCGAGGTGGACGGAGACGAAGTTCTCGGTTGTACGGCCCACCCGGGAGAACGCCAGCAGGTCGTTGATCAGCCGCTGCATCCTGGAGGCGCCGTCGACGGCGAACTCGATGTACTGGTCGGCGCGCTCGTCGAGTTTGCCGCCGTACCGGCGCTGCAGCAGCTGGCAGAAGCTCGAGACCTTGCGCAGCGGCTCCTGGAGATCGTGGCTCGCCACGTAGGCGAACTGCTCGAGGTCGCGGTTGGACCGCTCCAACTCCTGGGCCTGCTCGTCGAGGCGGCGGTTGGCCGCCTGGGCCTCGTCGAGGTCACGCAGGATGTGCTGGCGCATCGCCTCGACGTCCGCCCCGAGCCCGACGATCTCGCGCGGGCCGCCGGCGTGGACGGACCGGGTGGCGTCCTCGGACACGACCTGGCGCACCTGTGTCGCGAGGTCCGAGATCGGCCGGATGATCCCCCGCCGCAACCCGATGGCCGCGGCGATGAGGAACGAGGCCAGCAGAGCCGCGATCGCCACGCCGACGACGAGCAGGAACGTCGAGGCGCTCTCGATGCCGTGCCTGGCCGCCTCCCGCCTCGCCTGCACGTCGGCGAGCAGCGCCTGGACCTTCGTCCTGACCTGGTCGAACAGAGCGCGTCCCTGCTCCGGGTTGGACGCCCCGGGCGGACCGGTGAGGACGGCCCCCGCGTACTGGGTGCGCCAGTTCTGCGCGGCCTGCTCCACGGCGTCGATCTGGGCGTCGAGACCGGGAAGACGGCCGCCGGCGGTGAGGCGGCGCAGCTCGGCGATCATCGCTTCCTCGCCGACGCGCCCGTCCTGGTAGGGCTGCAGGAACTCAGCGCGGCGGCCCAGGTCGTAGCCCCGCACGCCGGTCTCCTGGTTGAGCAGCGATCCCGAGAGCTGCTGCGTGGCGATCAACGCGGGGCCTGCCGAGTCGAGCAGCGCGACCCTCGTCTCGGAGAGCCGCCACAGGGCGACGCCACCGAGGATCACGACGGTCACCGCGAAGAGCGCAGCCAGCGACGCACCGAGGGCGAAGATCCGCCCCAGCGGCCAGTGGCGCCCGCCCTCCTCCAGCCGCTCCAGGCGCACCTCTCCACGTTGGTCCGGCGGCGTCAGGTCGAGCGCGGTCATCGCACCGCCGCACCGGACGGTGCCGCGTCGGCCTGAGGCGCGTCCTGCGGTGCGGTGTCCGACGAGAGCAGCAGGATCGCGATGTCGTCGGAGAGCGGGCCGGCGTTGAGGTCGTGCGCACGCTCCACGAGCCGGGCCGGCAGCTGTGCCAGATCGGTGTCACGTTCCTGCGCCAGCATCTCGAGCAGTCCCTCCTCCCACAGCGGCTCGCCGGGGATGGGTCCCCTTCCCTCGATCAGGCCGTCGGTGTGCAGCAGCAGCGCCCATTCGGTGCCGAGCACGAGGCACCCAGGCTCCCACGTCGCATCGGCGGCCACGCCCAGAGGCAGACCGACCGGCGCGGCCGCCGACCGTGGCTCCGGGATCAGGGAGATCGGTGGTGGATGCCCTGCCAGGCGCACGAGCACTTCGGTCTGCGGCCGCCCGTCGACGGGAGTCTCGTCGCTGCGGAACGCGACGGTGCACACCGTGGTGAACAGTGACCTGTCGTGTCGCTCGCTGACCAGCAACTGCTGGAGCTTCGGCAGCACCTGCGGCTCGTCCACGCCGGCCAGCACGAGCGCCCGCCACGACACCCGCAGCAACGCACCCAGCGCTGCCTCGTCCGGGCCGTGGCCGCAGACGTCGCCGACGATCGCGTGGACCGTGCCGCTGGGCCCGAGAACCGCGTCGAAGAAGTCGCCGCCGATCAACGAGCGCGTGCGACCCGCCCGGTAGAACGACCGCGCCCGCACGGGGCTGCCTGCCAGCAGCGGTGACGGCAGCAGCCCACGTTCGAGGCGAGCCGACTCCGCTGCCGCGAGCTGTTCCTCCCGCAGCCGCAGCAGGCTCGCCTCCGCCCGGCGCCGCTCCACGGCGTAACGGACGGCCCGGATCAGCACCTGCCCGTCGACCTTGCCCTTGACGAGGTAGTCCTGCGCACCGGCCGCGACGGCCGCGATGCCCAGGTGTTCGTCGTCGAGGCCGGTGAGGACGCAGACGGCCGGGGCGCCCTCGGTCCGCAGGATCCGGCGCAGTCCGTCGAGCCCGTCGGTGCCGGGGAGGTTGAGATCGAGCAGCACGCAGTCGCAGCGCCCGAGCAGGCCACGCTCGATCACCTCGGACACGGACTCCGCGACCGTCACCCCGAGCCCCGGATCCACCTCGGCGAGCAACTCGCGCACGAGGAACACGTCTCCGGGGTCGTCCTCCACGAGCAACACATGGCGCGGAGCAGCCGGAACGGTTCGGGTCATGCCGAGCGCTCCTCCTTGCGGGCCGCCACAGCGTGGTGCGTCGACGGGACCCGAAAGCCTAGATCGCGCCGCTCATGGTGCGTCCAACCGGGGCTGTCACGAGGCGGACGCCACACCCTGCAGCACCGACCTGAACAGCGCCAACCCGTCCTGTGACGGACCGGTCAGCGTGTCGATCGCGTGCTCGGGGTGGGGCATCAGGCCGACGACACGACCGTCGGCGGAGCTGATGCCGGCGATCGCCGACATCGCCCCGTTGGGGTTCGCACCGGCATACCGGAAGACCACCCGGCCGTCGCCCTCGAGCCGCTCCAGCGTGGCGGCGTCGGCCACGAAGCGCCCTTCGCCCGACTTGAGCGGAACGAGGATCTCCTGGCCCGCGGTGAAAGCACCCGTCCAGGCGGTGGCGGTGGACTCGACCCGCAGCCGCTGATCGCGGCAGACGAAGTGCAGCCCCGAGTTCCGCGTGAGCGCCCCGGGCAGGAGCCCTGCCTCGCAGAGGATCTGGAACCCGTTGCAGATGCCGAGCACAGGCGTGCCGCGGCCGGCCGCGGCCACGACCTCGGTCATGATCGGGGCCATGCTGGCGATGGCGCCGGCACGCAGGTAGTCGCCGTAGGAGAAGCCGCCCGGGACGATCACCGCGTCGACACCCTGCAGGTCACGGTCGGCGTGCCACAGCGCCACGGGCTCAGCCCCCGCGTAGCGCACGGCGCGTGCCGCGTCGACGTCGTCGAGCGTGCCGGGGAAGGTGATGACCCCGATCCTCATGCCCTGGTCACCACCCAGTCCTCGATCACGGGGTTGGCCAGCAGGCTGCCCGCCACGCGGTGCAGCGTCTCGTCGTCGATGGAGTCATCCACCTCGAGCTCGAAGTGCTTGCCCTGCCGCACGTCCCCCACCCCGGCCACGCCCATCCGCGCGAGCGCACCCGCGACGGCCTGGCCCTGCGGGTCGAGGATCTCCGGCTTCGGCATCACGTCCACCACGACCTTTGCCACTTCATCAGCGTACGGCGAACACCATTGCCGCCCCGCGCCGCCGTCCGTGAGGCTCCTCGCATGGGTCGATGGCTGGTGCTGGGCGGCACGCGGTTCCTCTCCCGGGCAGTGGCGGCCACGGCCGTGGCCAGAGGCCACGAGGTGGTGTGCGCGGCGCGCGGGTCCTCCGGTGCCGTTCCCGACGGCGCGAAGCTCCTCGTCGTGGACCGCGACGCTCCCGGCGCGCTCGAGCCCCTGCGTGACGAGGCGTTCGACGCGGTCGTGGACGTCGCCAGGATGGCGCTGCCGTGGGTGCGCTCGGCGCTCGACGCCGTGGGGGCGAACGCGGGGCACTGGACCTTCGTCTCCAGCATCAGCGTGTACGCCGACAGCTCCACGCCCGGCCACGGCATCGGTGACACGCTCGTCGAGCCGCGCACGGACGAGACCATCACCGACGACGAAGCCGCGTACGGCCCGGTCAAGGGGGCGTCGGAGACCGTTGTGCGGGAGCTCGCCGGCGAGCGGGCTCTGATCGTGCGCGCCGGTCTCATCTGCGGCCCTGACGACCTCACCGATCGGTTCGGCTACTGGCCGAACCGGTTCGCACGGGGCGGCCGGGCGCTCATCCCGGGTGATCCGCAGCAGGCCGCGCAGATCGTCGACGTGCGCGACCTCGCCGACTGGATCGTGCGGTCCGGGGAGGAGCACCTCGTCGGGACCTTCGACGCGAGCGGGCCCCGCTCCACGCTGGGCGCGGTGCTCGACGAGGTCGCCGACGCCGTCGGAGCCCCGGATCTGGAGCGCGTGCCCGCCGCACCGGAAGCGCTCACGGCGGCCCGGGTGCAGCCCTGGTCCGGGCCGCGGTCGCTGCCGCTGTGGCTGCCCGCATCGCATGCCGGGATGCTGGCCCGGGACACCGCACCTGCTGCGGCGGCCGGCCTGCACTGCCGTCCGATCGGCGACACCGCCCGAGGGGCACTCGCGCACGAGCGCGCTCTCGGCCCGGACCGCCCGCGCCGCGCCGGACTCACCCCGGACGAGGAGTCGGAGGTCCTCGGCAAGCTCGGCTGACCCCGGCAGGCGAACCATGCACGCCGGGCTACGGGTGGGGACACTGGAGGCCGTGGAGACAACCCATTACGGCCACTCGTGCGTCCTGCTCGACACCGGCGCCGCGCGACTGCTCCTCGACCCCGGGGCGTTCTCGTCCGGATTCGAAACGGTGGGCGGACTCGACGCGGTGCTCGTCACGCACCAGCACTTCGACCATCTCGACACCGACCGGCTCGGTGCGCTGCTGTCGGCCAACCCCGATGCCCGCCTGATCGTCGACTCCGGCACGGCCGGGCAGCTCGCCGGGTTCGAGCACGAGGTGGTGGAGCCGGGGGCGTCGTTCGACGTGGGCGGGGCCCGGGTCGAGGTGCTCGGCGGGGAGCACGCGGTGATCCACCCGGACATCCCGGTGATCCCCAACAACGCCTACCTGATCGACGGCACCCACCTGCACCCCGGCGACGCCTTCACCCCACCGCCGGCACCGATCGACGTGCTGTTCCTGCCCACCGGGGCGCCCTGGCTCAAGGCGTCCGAGGCCGTGGACTACCTGCGGGCAGTGGCGCCGCGCACGGCGGTGCCGATCCACGAGGCCGTGCTCGCCCGCCCCGCGTTGCACTACGGGCTGTTCGAGCAGCTCGGCCCCGAGAAGACCACGATCACGGTCCTCGACCGGGAGACGCCGACCTCGATCTGACCGCCCTTCAGGCGGCGAGTGCCTCCGCCGTGAGGCGGTAGGTGGCGGGGACGGCGCCCATCTCGAGTGCGGCGTCCACCGCCGCCAGCACCGCTGTACGCCGCGCTTCGCGCTTGAGGTCCTTGGCACGGATGTTGATCCGCACCAGCCCGCCGCGCCGCACGGTCCGCGAGACCTCCGCGCTGAGCACCCGGCAGCGCCACGCCTCCGCGGCCTTCCGGTCGTCGGCGAGCGGGTGGCGCTCCCCCGAAGCCCGGAACCCGAGCACCTTGGCCCGCACCACGGCGCCTGCGGCGGCACTCTGCAGGAAGCGCAGGCCGTTCTCGTCGGCGAGCACGGCGAAGCCCTGCTCGTGCAGGGCCTCGACCGTGCCGGGAGACGCCAGCCACCGCGGCGGGACGAACAGGTCGGTGCGCAGGCCCAGCGCCGTGAGAGCCCGACGAGCCGCCGTCAGGCGGAGACCGGCCTCGTGGCGGGGCAACGCGGCGAACTCGGCGCGGCGGCGCACCCGCGGCAAGGCCGACGACTGCCACGAGCCGATCGGTTCGGCGGTGTGGTCGTAGCCGTGCAACACGATGGCGTCTCCGGCCGCGCGCCGCTCGTGCATCCAGCGCACCAGCGGCGAGTCCACCTCCGGCGTTCCGGACGCCGAGCGCGGCCGGAACAGCTGGGACAACGGCACGCCGCGCGCGTCGAGCTCCGCGGCGAACTCGATGCCACGGGTCAAGGACTCAGGAGCCTCGTGCGTCAGCCCGGACAGCGAGACGACCAGGCGGGACGACACGACCGGACGAGGTGCGGTCTGCGTTGCCACGGAGCTATGAACGCACGCCGGTGTGAACAGCGGTTGACCGTGCCGTGTGCCTCCGGCACCCATCACCAGTCGTCGCCGGTGATCCGTTCGTAGACCTCGACATATCGGGCACGCGTGGCGGCGACGACCTCGGTGGGCACCTCGGGCCCGGGCGGTGTGCGATCCCAGTCCAGCGACGACGACCACTCGCGCACGTACTGCTTGTCGAACGAGAACTGCGGGCGGCCCGGCTCCCACGCATCGGCAGGCCAGAACCGCGACGAATCGGGCGTGAGTACCTCGTCGGCGAGCACGATCTCCCCCGCCGCATCCAGCCCGAACTCCAGCTTCGTGTCGGCGACGAGGATCCCGTTCTTGCCCGCGATGTCGGCCCCTCGCGCGTACACCGCGAGCGTCAGGTCACGCAGGCGCGCGGCGGTGTCAGCTCCGAGAGCGGCGACGACGTCCTCGAACGTCATGAACTCGTCGTGCTCGCCGACCGGAGCCTTCGTGGTGGGCGTGAAGATCGGCTCCGGCAGCTTCGAGCCCTCGACGAGCCCGGGCGGCAGCGGCACCCCGGAGACGCTTCCGTGCTTCTGGTACTCCTGCAGGCCGAGGCCTGCGAGGTAGCCGCGCGCGATGCACTCGACGGGCAGCATCGAGAGCCTGCGGCAGCGCATGGCCCGTCCGACGAACTCCGGGGGCACGTCCGACGCCGAGATGACGTGGTTCGGCGTGATGTCGGTGAGGCGGTCGAACCACCACAGCGACAGCTGGGTGAGCAGCACGCCCTTGTCCGGGACGGGCGTCGGGAGCACGACGTCGTAGATCGAGAGGCGGTCGGACGCCACGAGGATCAGGTCGTCACCGTCGGCGTAGACGTCCCGGACCTTGCCGCTGTGCACGAGGTTCACAGGATCGCTCCGGGGACGTAGGCGGCCGCTTCGGGATGGGCGTCGACGACCTGCGCGACGCGGTCGACCACGGCCTGCACCTGCGCGGTGGCAGCACCGGTGAACCGCAGAGGGTCGGCGAGGAGGCCGTCGAGCGCCCCGGCGGGCAGGCCGAGCCGCTCGTCGGCGGACAACCGCGCGACGAGGTCGTTGTCGGTCTGGCCCTTCTCGCGCATCGCGAGCGCGACGCCGACGGCGTGCTCCTTGATCACCTCGTGGGCGGTCTCCCGCCCGACGCCGGCCCGGACCGCGGCCATCAGCACCGCCGTGGTCGCGAGGAACGGCAGGTAGCGGTCCAGCTCTCGCGCGATGACAGCCGGGTAGGCACCGAACTCGTCGAGCACCGTGAGGGTGGTCTCGAACAGCCCGTCGATGGCGAAGAACGCGTCGGGCAGAGCCACGCGGCGCACGACCGAGTCGGACACGTCGCCCTCGTTCCACTGCGCCCCGGCCAGCTCGCCTGCCATCCCGGCGTAGCCGCGCAGCAGCACCATCATCCCGTTGATCCGCTCGGCGGAGCGGCTGTTCATCTTGTGCGGCATCGCCGAGGACCCCACCTGGCCCGGCTGGAAGCCCTCGGTGGCGAGCTCGGCGCCCGCCATCAGCCGGATCGTGGTGGCGAGCGACGACGGTGCGGCCGCGAGCTGGAGCAGGGCGCTCAGCACGTCGAAGTCGAGCGAGCGCGGGTAGACCTGCCCCACGCTGGTGAGCACGGCGGAGAAACCGAGGTGGGTCGCCACCCGCTCCTCCAGCGATGTGAGCTTGTCCGCGTCCCCGTCCAGGAGGTCGAGCATGTCCTGGGCGGTACCCATCGGGCCCTTGATGCCACGGAGCGGGTAGCGCGCACGCAGGTCCTCGAGCCGCGCGTACGCGACGAGGAGCTCGTCGGCCGCGGAAGCGAACCGCTTGCCGAGGGTGGTGGCCTGCGCCGCGACGTTGTGGCTGCGCCCCGCGATCACCAGCTCGGCGTTCTCGGCCGCCCGGCGGGCGAGCCGGGCCAGCATGGCGACCGTGCGGTCGCGGACGTGTTCGAGCGAGAGCCGGATCTGCAGCTGCTCGACGTTCTCGGTGAGATCCCGGCTGGTCAGGCCCTTGTGCACGTGCTCGTGGCCGGCGAGGGCGTCGAACTCCTCGATCCGGGCCTTCACGTCGTGGCGTGTCACGCGCTCCCGCGCGGCGATCGACTCCAGATCCACCTGTTCGACCACGCGCTCGTAGTCGGCGAGCGCTGAATCGGGAACGTCGATGCCGAGGTCGCGCTGCGCGGTGAGCACGGCGAGCCAGAGCCGCCGTTCGAGCACGATCTTGTGTTCGGGCGACCACAGCCGCACGAGCTCGGGGCTCGCGTAACGAGTGGCCAGCACGTTGGGGATCACGTGCAGAAACGATAGGCGCTCCACATCAGAGTGCGCGCATCAGCACCTCGCGGGCGGCCACCCGCGGGTCGGGGTCGGCCTCGATCAGAGCGCTGATCACAGCACCGTCGACGAGCGAGACGAGGTCGCGCAGCGCCACGGTGTCGAGTGGGTGACCGCACCTGAGCAGGATCTCGGCGAGCAATGCGTCCAGGTCGCCACGCAGCTCGCGCATGAGCGGCGCCAGGAACGGGCGCCTGCCCGCACCGACCAGGCGCTCGTAGCGCAGGAGCACGGCATCGAGGCCCCCGTCGCGCGACTCCGGGCCGAGCAGCTGATCGAGCACCAGCTCGACGAGCGCAGGAGTGTCGACGGGCGCGGCGGCGAGCGCGTCGAGCTGCTGCCTGCCCTCCGCGAGCTCGTCACGGCTCGTGCGGTCGACGGCCGCGGTGACGAGGTCGTCCAGCGAGGCGAAGTAGTAGGTGGTGGACGCCAACGGCAGCCCCGCACGCTCGGCCACCGCGCGGTGCCGCACGGCGTCGAAGCCGCCGGAGCGCAACAGTGCCGCGGCCGCGGTCACCAGCTCGTGCCGCCGCCGCTCACCCTTGGCGGTGCCCATCTCGCAAGTCTCTCGCCTCGCGTCAGTGTCTCGGAAACGAGGTTCCTTGCCCGGATCCGGTGTCCAGGCGCAGTGTCCCTGCGGGACACCCGCACCCGGGCGTTCGCAACACGGAGGAGGCGCCGATACCGCTGTTGTATCGGCGCCGACGACAACGCCGCGAGGCGCGACCTCGTTTCCTCGGCACTAAAGACGCGGCGCCAGGTACTCCGCCACGGACGCGAGCCGGCCCGCGAACGGGGCAGGCGCGCCCACCTCGGACGAGCTCGAACTCACGATCACCGTGCCGCCCGAGGCGGTGGGCTCGCTGACCGCACCGGGAGGAAGCGCCGCCTCCACACCCGGGGGCAGGTAGCGCACGCTCAGCAGCCCGGTGGCTCCACCCTCGCTCGCCTCCACGGCGACGCCACGTTCGCCACCGGGGCGGCACTCCATGGTGGTGGCCGCCTCCGGAGCGCCTGCCACCTCGGGCAGCACCTGGTCGACGAGCGCCCGCACCGCGGGGTCCTGCCGGTCGGCGCACTCGGTGTTGCCCGGCCCCAGCGGCGGGCTCAGTGGGCTCGCACCTTCCGCCGCTCTGCCTGCAGCGCCGGCCGAGTCCTGTGGCGCGGCGGGCCGAGGGGCCCGATCGCCCGCCGACATCGGCGCCGCGACCGTGGTGTCGTTGCCGGGGGAACCTGGCAGCGCCACTGCCACCCCGACGCCTGCCAGCGCGAACACGGCGACCGCGCCGCCCGCCATGAGCAGGCGGCGGGTGGTTGCACGTCGGGAGGCTCGCAGCACCGAGTCGTGGTCGAAAGCCGGCGGTGGCGCGCCGGAGTCGGAGGCCGCGGCACGGAACAGTGCACCCAGCTCCTGGTCATCGATGTCGCTCATCCCGTCACCTCTCCCCCTACCCCGTCGCCCGCAGGTCGTCGAGCGAGTCGCCGAGCACCGCGCGCAGGGCCTCGAGCCCGTGGGCGGTCTGGCTCTTGACCGTGCCCTCCGTACATCCCAGCGCCGCAGCGGTGGCCGCGACGTCCAGACCGTCAAGGAACCGCAGCACGAGTACGGCGCGCTGGCGCGCCGGAACCGACCTCAGGGCGTCCACCAGAACGTGCCGGGTGGCCACGGCGTCGGAGTCGGACGGCACGCCCGTGTCGGCGGGCTCGGCGGTGGAGCGCTCGCGGCGCCATGGCCGCCGTGACTCGTCGACCACGGCACGCACGAGCGTGCGGCGCATCCACGCGTCGAGGGCGCTGCGGTCGCGGATCCGGCGCCAGTGGCGGTGCAGCGCGACGAACGCCGCCTGCGCGTGGTCGTCGGCGCGGTGCCAGTCGCCGCACAGCAGGTACGCCGTGCGCCGGACCCCGTCGCGGCGCGCGCGGAAGTACTCCTCGAACGTCACCGGCTCGGATGTCGCCGACTCGGGTGTTTCTTTGGCGAGCTCCCGCTCGCCGGCCTCTTCCACCCGGGCGTTCCCTCCTCCCGTGTCGCCGTGCGCCCCTGCATCGCCGTCTGCGGAGAGACGTAGGGAACGGGACCAGAGGTTGCACGACCGCGTGCCGGTTCACCCGATCGGCCCTGGGTTGTGATGGATTCGTGACCCACGCGCGACCGGCCCGCCGCCTGCTGGTTGAATCGGACGCCGTGCGATCTCCATCGCGAGCCCGGCGGTCAACGGCGTCCGATCGTCCTGTCGACCTCCGCTCCGACACCGTCACCCGTCCCACGAAGCAGATGCGGGCCGCAATGGCGGACGCCGAGGTGGGTGACGACGTCCTCGACCGTGACCCCACGATGCGCGAGCTCGAGGTCCGCGTGGCGGGCCTGCTCGGTGCGGCCGACGCGCTGTGGACCCCCAGCGGGTCCATGGGCAACCTCATCGCCCTGATGCACCACCTCGGCCGTGGCGACGCGTTCCTCGCCCCCGCAGGCGCGCACGTGCTCGACGCCGAACTCGGCACCGCCGCGTGGCTCGCCGGTGGCATGCCGCGCCCGCTGGAGCACGACGCCGGGCCCGGCAAGGTCTCGCCCACCGCCGTCCGTCGCGCCGCGGGTTCGATCGGCCCCTACTACACGCTCCGCACCACCCTGCTGTGCCTGGAGAACACGCACAACGCCGCCGGGGGCACGGTCACCGCACCTGAGGAGCACGCCGCGGTGGTCGCCGCGGCCCGGGGCGCGAAGCTGCGGGTCCACCTCGACGGGGCACGGCTCTGGCACGCGGCGGTGGCGCTCGGCGTGCCCCCGGGAACGCTCACCGTCGGAGTCGACAGCGTGCAGGTCTGCCTGAGCAAGGGTCTCGGGGCGCCGGTGGGCTCTGTGGTGGCCGGGTCCGTCGAGTTCATCGCCGAGGCCAGGCGGCTGCGCAAGATGCTCGGCGGCGGCGTCCGGCAGGGCGGGGTGCTCGCCGCGGCGGGGCTGGTGGCTCTCGACCGGATCGACCGCCTCGCCGAGGACCACGAGCGCGCGAAGCGGCTGGCCACCGGGCTGCGCGAGCGCGGGTGGCTCGTCGGCGAGCCCCAGACCAACATCGTGCTCGTGGCCGTCGCCGACCTGGACGGCACCATCCGCCGTTTCGAGGAGGCGGGCGTGCGGGCGTCCACGATGTCGGGGCAGGTCCGGCTGATGACCCACGCCGACCTGACCGACGCCGACATCACGGCGACGCTGGAGCGGATCGGGCCGGTCGAGCCGTCACGGGCGGCGGGCAGCGCGCCGGCCGCGTCGGGACGCGGAGCGGCAGCCCGCCCCGGACGCGCGGTCCTCGGTCAAGCCGGGAACTGAGAGCCGGATCAGGCCTGGCCGAGCCACCCGGACATTCGCCTCAGGGCTTCCGCGATGTCGTCGGTGGCTCCGGCGAACGACAGCCGGATCCACTTCCCGCCGTCGACCGGGTCGAAGTCGATACCCGGCGCGACCGCGACCCCGGTCGCGGCCAGCAGGCGGTAGGTCAGGTCCATGGAGTCGGTCGTCAGGTGTGAGACGTCTGCGTACACGTAGAACGCACCGTCGGCCGGGGCGAGGCGCGTGAGCCCGAGCCGCGGCAGGCCGTCGAGCAGCAAGCCCCGGTTCACCGCGTAGCGGGCCACGTGCGAGTCGGACTCGGCGTAGCTGGTGGGGTCGAACGCGCCCAGGGCGGCGCGCTGCGCGAGTGCCGGCGGGCAGACGGTGAAGTTGCCGGCCAGCCGATCGGCGGGACGCAGCAGCCGCGGGGGCACGAGCAGCCAGCCCAGCCGCCACCCCGTCATCGAGAAGTACTTCGAGAAGGAGTTGACGACGATCGCCTCGCGCGAGGTGCTCCACGCCGAGGAGGTCGCCGGGGCACCCGCGTAGGAGATGCCGTGGTAGATCTCGTCGCTGACCAGCTGGATCCCGTTGCGCTCGCAGTAGGCCGCCAGCGCAGCGAGCTCGCCAGGCTCCAGCACGGTGCCCGTGGGGTTGGCCGGGCTCGCCACCACCAGCCCACGCACCGGGTCGTCCAGCTCCTCGAGCATGGCGACGGTCGGCTGGTAGCGGGTCTCCGGCCCGCAGGGCAGCTCGACGACATCGCAGCCCAGCGCGGTCAGGATGTTGCGGTAACAGGGGTAGCCGGGCCGGGCCATGGCCACGCGGTCGCCCGCGTCGAACGCGGAGAGGAACGCCAGCAGGAAGCCGCCCGAGGAACCGGTGGTGACCACCACCTGCTCCGGCGGGACGTCGAGGTCGTAGCGGCGGGCGTAGTGACCTGCGATCGCGGAGCGCAGCTCCGGGATGCCGAGCGTGACGGTGTAGCCGAGCACATCGCCGGACAGCGCGGCCACGGCGGCTGCCCGCACGGCGGGAGGAGCAGGGGTGGAGGGCTGCCCTGCGGAGAGATCCACCACGTCACCGTGGGTGCGGCGGCGCTCGGCAGCGGCGGCGAGCACGTCCATGACGTGGAACGCCGGGATAGCGGCACGCGTCGCGATCGGGATCTCTGATGTAGCTGGGTTGGTCACTCTCCGAGCCTAAGCGGCCGACGGCCGTCCCCCCGTGGGAGGACGGCCGTCGAGCACGGCTCAGATCAGGCTGGACACCAGGTCGGCGGCCGAGAACACGTCGCTGATCGCGCTGGCGTCGGGCACGTCGGCCTCGTCCGCGTCGTCGGACTCGTCGTCCGCGTCCGCCTCGTCGGAGTCCTCGTCCGTCGCCTCGTCGTCGGCCGACGCCTCGTCGTCGGCGCTCGGCGCCCCCAGGACGGGCAGAGCCGGCAGGTCGACGTTGACCGGCAGGTCGACGGAGATCGGCAGCTCCGAGAGCGCCGGCAGGTCGACCGGCAGGTCGACTGGCAGGGCGGCGGTCACGTCGGCGGTCACATCGTCGGCCAGACCGGTCACGTCGCCTGCCACGCCGGCCACGGTGTCGACCACGTCGTCGGTGCTCGTCGGCAGCGCGGGCAGCTCGACCGGGAGGGCCGGCAGCTCGACCGGCAGCGCAAGCGCGTCCGTGCTCGGCAGCGCGGGCAGCGCCGGCAGCGCGGCGAGCAGGTCGGTGCCCGGCAGCGCGGTCAGGTCGTCCGTGCTCGGCAGCGCGGGCAGGGCCGGCAGCGCGTCGACGCTCGGCAGGGCGTACGCCGCCGGCAGGTTCAGCTGGAGGGCGCTGAGGTCCGGGGCACCCAGTGCCGGGAGGTCGGCGACGCCTGCGCCCCCGCTGGCGAGGTCGAGCAGGCCCTGGTCGATCCCCTGCAGCTCCAGGCCGTCGGTGGGCAGCCCGTCGGTGGGCAGCGCGGCGAGGTCCGGCGTGGCGACGCCGGGGAGGGCCGCGAAGCTGCCGAAGCCGGCGTCCGTGCTGTCTGCGGTGTCGTCGTCCGCGTCGGCCAGGTGGGCCTCCGCAGCACCCGCCGGCCCGGCGATCGCGAGCAGGGCCATCGGTGCGCCCAGAACACCGATCGCGGCCCGGCCGGCGATGCGCGACACGCGGCTCTGAGCGGTGTGTCGCGGACGTGCGTTCTTCGTCATTCGAGTCCTCAGTTCTCGGGGGAGCGAACGGATGACCCGGAGCAGACCCACGACCTCGGCCATCACGGGGAGCGACGACGATGTGAATCTGGCGGGCAGCGGAACTTTCTACCGCCACCCGTTCGGACGCAAGCCGCTCTTAACGGCGACCGAACGTGGAGGAAGCCCCCCGATCGGCCGCCGAGCACGCACTTTAGGTGGAACGGCGCAGTGAGGAGCGCTACCCAATATCACCCGATCGAGTGACAACCTCGGCACGACGCGGGACCTCGACATCGCCGCGCGAGGCGCGAAGCGCGATGTCGGTGCGGTGGTGGGAGCCGGCGAGGTGCACGCCCTCCAGCCGACGGTAGGCATCCTCGCGGGCCAGCACAAGATCCGTTCCGGTGCCCACGACGGACAGCACCCGCCCGCCCGACGACACCACCGCCCCGTCGTCCCGGCGGCGCGTACCGCCGTGCAGCACACCGTCGGCGTCTGCTCCTCCGACCACGTCACCGGCGCGCGGGAGGCCCGGGTAGCCCTCGGCCGCCACCACCACCGTGACCGCAGCACCGTCCGCCCATTGCAGTGGAGGCTGGGACGCCAGTGCACCGGTGGCCGTTGCGTACAGCAGCCGTGCCAGCGGGGTGCGCAGGAGCGGCAGCACGACCTGCGTCTCCGGGTCGCCGAAGCGGCAGTTGAACTCGATCACCGCCGGGCCCGAGGAGGTCAGGGCGAGCCCCGCGTAGAGCAGGCCGCTGAACGGAGTGCCCCGGCGCACCATCTCGGCTGCCACCGGCGCGACGATCGTGGAGACGAGCTCCGCGACCAGGTCGGGCGACGCCCACGGCAGCGGGGCGTACGCACCCATGCCTCCGGTGTTCGGGCCGGTGTCGTCGTCGCCGACGCGCTTGAAGTCCTGCGCAGGGAGCAGCGGCACCACCGTCTCCCCGTCGACCAGGCAGAACAGGGAGACCTCGGGGCCGTCCAGGTACGACTCGAGCAGCACGGGGTGCCCGTTGTCGAGCAAGGTGCTCGCGTGCGCGCGCGCCACGTCGAGGTCGGCGCTGACCACCACACCCTTGCCGGCCGCCAGGCCGTCGTCCTTCACGACGTACGGCGGGGTGAACCGGGCGAGCGCGGCGTCGAGATGCGCCGGGGTGTCCACGATCTCGGACGTGGCGGTGCGCACACCGGCCGCCGCCATGACGTCCTTCGCGAAGCTCTTGGAGCCCTCGATGCGTGCGGCGGCCGCAGTCGGGCCGAAGCACGGGATGCCCGCGGCGCGCACGACGTCGGCGATGCCGGCGACGAGCGGCATCTCGGGCCCGATGACGACCAGATCGGCGTGCCAGTCGAGCGCCAGCGCCGCGGCCGCCGCCAGATCCTGCACATCGAGCCCGCGCTGCTCGGCCACGGCAGCAGTGCCCGCGTTGCCCGGGGCACACGCGAGCGCCGTGACTTCCGGGTCCTGCGCCAGGGCGAGGACGATGGCGTGCTCACGAGCACCGGACCCCACTACCAGGACGCGCACGACTTCGAATCGTAACGCGCGCCGAGACACCCATCCCGCGGACGCCGGTCGCCCAGCGGCATTGCATGTGCCGTTCACCGACTCGACCGGCACCGGTCATCTCCCGGCGGCAGCGGCATCGTCCGAACAGTGCATCGTGGGTGCACATGTCATCGTCCGTCCGTGGCACTGCCGCGGCCGCTCCCCCCGTTGCGACCCTGACAACCGCCCCTTCCGACGTCCCGGTCGCCGAGGTAGCCACCCGCAGCGCCGAGGCCACGGTGCTCGTCATCGCCCACCGCGGCGCGTCGGGCTACCGCCCTGAGCACACACTCGCCTCGTACGAGCTCGCCGCGAGGATGGGTGCCGACTACATCGAGCCCGACCTCGTCAGCACCGCCGACGACGTGCTCGTCGCCCGTCACGAGTCGGAGATCGGCGGCACCACCGACGTCGCCGACCACCCTGAGTTCGCCGAGCGCAAGGTGACCAGGACCATCGACGGCGACACGCGGACCGGCTGGTTCACCGAGGACTTCACACTCGCCGAGCTCAAGACGCTGCGTGCGAAGGAACGTCTCCCGGCCGTCCGCCAGGAGAACACGATCTACGACGGCCGGTTCGAGATCCCGACGTTCGACGAGGTGCTCCAGCTCCGCGAGCGCCTGTCCGCCCTTCTCGGCCGGGAGATCGGGGTCTACCCCGAGACCAAGCACCCCACCTATTTCTCCTCCATCGGCCACGCTCTCGAGCCCCTGCTCGTCGCCGCGCTGGAGAACGCCGGGCTCAACAGGAAGGACGCGCCGGTGTTCGTGCAGTCCTTCGAGACCACGAACCTGCGGCAGTTGAGCGCAGAACTGCACGTGCCGCTCGTTCAGCTGCTGGGGGCTGCCGGCGCGCCGGTCGACCTCGCGGCCGCGGGCGACCCGCGTACCTTCCCCGACCTCGTGACCCCGGCAGGGCTCGCCGAGATCGCGTCCTACGCCGACGCCATCGGACCGGCCAAGGACATGGTCGTGGCCCGCCACGCGGACGGCACGCTCGGCGCTCCCACGTCACTCGTCGCGGACGCGCACTCGGCGGGCCTGCTGGTGCACGTGTACACCTTCCGCAACGAGAACGAGTTCCTCCCGGCCAACCTGCGCAGCGCCGGGTCGGCCGCCGACTACGGCAACGCGTTCGCCGAGTACGAGGCGTTCTTCGCTGCAGGCGTCGACGGGGTCTTCGCCGACAACCCCGACACGGCGCTGGTGGCCCGCGCCGCCCTGTAACAGCCCAACTGCGAGTGGTGGTCTCAGGAACCCAGGAAACGGGTGAGGAGGGCCGTCGTCTCCGACGGCCGTTCCTGATGGGGGAAGTGGCCGGTGGCCGGCTGGACACGCATCTCGTACCCGCTGCCGGTCCACCGCCGCGACGCCGCTGCGGTGCGGACGAGCAGGCACGGGTCCAGCGCGCCGTGCACCTGCAGCACCGGCACCGCGGTCGGCCGGGCCACAGCGGCGGCGAACCGCGGTCCCTCGGCCCGCAGTTGCGAGCGCGCGGCCCAGCGGTAGTACTCCATCGCGCAGTGCACGACCCCGGGCACCTGGATCGCGCGCCGGTAGCACGCGGTCGCCGCCGCGAAGTCGTCCGAGGCCGCCCACTCCGGGCCCGCCCATGCGCGCATGATCCGGACCACCCGAGCGCCGTCGTCCGCTCGCAGGGATCGCTCGGGCCAGCGGGGCAGCTGGAAACCCAGCGCGTAGCTCGCACTCGCCCGGCCCTGGCCGCGGAGGTCACGCAGCACCGAAGCACGCACCGCCAGCGGGTGGGGAGCGCCGAGTACGGCCAGCGATCGCACGAGCCGCGGGTGCAGCGCCGTGACCGTCCAGGCGATGAGCCCACCCCAGTCGTGCCCGACGAGGTGCGCCCGCGACTCCCCCAGCGCACGGATCAGGCCGGCGACGTCGCCTGCGAGGGTCCAGAGGTCGTAGCCGCGGGGTGGCTTGTCGGAGTCGCCGTAGCCACGCAGATCGATCGCGACGGCCCGGAAGCCGCGCTCAGCCAGATCGACGAGTTGGTGGCGCCAGGACCACCAGAACTCGGGGAACCCGTGCAGCAGCACCACCAGCGGGCCGCCCCCGTCGCATTCGGCGACGTGAAGCCGGATGCCGTTGGCCGAGACCGCGCGGTGGGTCCACGGGCCAGGCAGCCGGACCGACGACGGGTCCGGGCCGGCCCTGCGCACTCCGATCAGTGTGCTCGGGAGGCCGGTCGGCCGTTCAGCTCGTGCGCCGCGGCTCCGTCCGGCTCGCCCCGGCCGCGCTGGGACAGCACTTGAGCCGACTCCTTCAGGCTGGAGAGCGTGCGTTCCGGCTTGCGGATCCGCCGCACCCGCAAGTAGCCGAAGAGACCGAAGAGACCGGCGACGAGGAGCATGATCCCGAAGACGATCGCGAACGAGACGGCGCGGTTGAGCCACAGGGCGAGCAGCTCAGCGAGGGCGAAGAACGCGAAGAAGAGGCTGAACAGCAGGATCGTCAGCGCGACGATGAAGAAGACGCTGCCCTGCACACCCTTCTTCACCTCGGCCGTCACCTCGGCGCGGGCGAGCTCCACCTCGGCCCGCACCAGCGTGGAGACCTGTGCGGTGGCGTCACGGACGAGTTCGCCGATCGACTGCTCCGACGCCGGTTTGACCGGCTCGCGCGATAGCGGGATCGAGGGCAGCACGGGCGGAACCTCCGCGCCGCTGGAGCTGGTCGGGCTGGCCACCGGTCCTCCTGCACGTGCTGCTCGGCATGTCCGTGATCGGTCCGCCATCCTTCCACGGTCGCGGGGTCAACGCCCGACCAGGAGCACGGGCGCGCCGCGCCCTCCACCGGTCGGGTCGGATCCGTCACCGACACCGGTGTGAGGTGTGCGGGAACGGCGCCGCGAACGTCACTCCTCGGGTCGGCCGCGCAGCCGTTTGACGGCGCCCCTCCGGGTCTTCGCGTCGAGCCGCCGCCGCTTCGCCCCAGCCGTGGGCCGGGTAGGCCTGCGCTGCGGCGGATCCGCTGTCATTGCTTTCCGCAGGATCTCCGCCAGCCGCTCACGTGCGGACTCACGGTTGCGCAGCTGGCTGCGCTGCTCGGACGCGACCACCGTGATCACCCCGTCGACGAGCCGCCCGGCGAGCCTGCCCAGCGCCCGCTCACGGAGCGGCTCGGGCACCGAGGGGGACCGGGCGAGATCGAAGGACAGCTCCACCCGCGAGTCCGTGGTGTTCACGCCCTGGCCACCCGGCCCTGACGCACGGGAGAACCGCCAGTGCAGCTCACGCTCGGGGAGCACCAGCGATCCACGTACCGGCAGGTCGCCGTCAGCCACACCGTTAGCATGCCTGAGTGCTCGCGACAGGGCAGGCACCACCTGTTCACCAAACGGACACATCGGGCGGATGTCGTGAGGAGCTTCACCGCCAGTAGTGCGACAAAGTACCGCGGCACTTTGTATGCTGTAAGCAGTCGACCGGACAGGAGTGCCCCCGCAAGGGACCGGATCGACTCACCGTCCCACCTGGAGTCCACGATGTCACTGTCCGAGACGCAGCCCGACGCCGCCGGTGCACGACGTATCGCCCGGCCTGTCCCGCTCCGCGAGAGCGTGTACAGCGCGATTCTGGACATGATCGTCAGCCGGAATCTCCAGCCAGGCCAGCACCTGGTCGAGAGTGAGCTCGCGCTGATGCTGGGAGTCTCCCGGCAGCCGGTGCGTGAGGCGCTCCAGTGGCTCAAGAACGATGGTTGGGTCGACCTCCGGCCCGGCCTGGGCGCGTACGTCCACACGCCGACCGTCGAGGAGGCGGATCAGCTTCTGGCCGTACGCAGGCTGCTGGAGACCGAGTCCGCCCGGTTGGCCGCGCAGCACGCCACGGAAGAAGGCGTCGAGCACCTGCGGGAGCTGTGCCGCCAGGGATTCGCGGCGCTCGAGGCCGAGGATGTCGCCACCATGGTGGCCCTCAACGCCGAGCTGCACGCCACGGTCATGCGGCTCTCGCGCAACGACGTGCTGGTCGAGCTCGCGAGCCAGGTCGACCGCAGGGTGCGCTGGTACTACACGCCTGTGGCACGCCACCGTGGCGCGCAGAGCTGGACCGAGCACTCGGCACTGATCGACGCGATCGCCGCAGGCGACGGGGATCGCGCAGGCGAGGTCATGCACGCGCACACCGAGCACACGCGCCTGTCGTACCTCGAGCAGCAGAACCTCGAGAAGTCCGGCGCCGACGCCGGATCGCCCGCACGCCCGATCACGGGTCGCCGGCCCTAGGCCGCAGCCCGCACCACACCTTCTCCCGTCGACGCCGACGGGCTCACCGTCGACGACCAGCAGCAGTTCGTCGACGTCCAGATCTGACGTCCAGATCTACTGCGCCCCGCGCTCCAGAACCGGGCAGCGGGGATGCCCCTTCACGCGCAGAGCCGCGCGCTACCTGCTCGCCGTACCGACGGCGCAGCCGTGGCCAGGCCGCATACCTCGGCCGCGGAATGGGAACACTCAGTAACAGAGGTGATACGAATGAACACGTTCCGGAAGATCGTCGACGCCCTATCCACGATGCCGCGCGGCTTCAACGCCGACGGACGGGCGCTCGGCCTCGGGCTGGACGCCGCACTGAAGGCCCACCGGGCAGCCGGTGCAGACGTGCAGCCGCTCCGCAGCGCGGAGCGGCCCGTGCACGCCGACACTCCGTTCTCCCGCGCCTCCTGATCGTGGCGCAGCGGCCATCCCTGGGTCGGCTCCCCGCACGGAGCCGACCCAGGGATGGGTGGTAGCCGTAGCCTCAGGTGGCATAGCGCGAGGGGACCGCGCTGTGCTTCGACACCCGTGCTGACGGCAAAGTGCTGGGCAGCCCCGGCCGCTGCAGAGCGCCGGTGGCCCAGGCTGCTCCGAGCGACACGAACGCTGCCACGAGGAACGTGACGGCGAAGCCCCACGAGCTGACCGCGATCGCGGCCAGCCCGACTCCCAGCAGCCCCCCGAGAGCCTTGGCGCTGTAGACGAGGCCGTGCACCTCGAAGGCGCTCTGCTCCCCGAAGTACTCCCTCGCGATGCTGGCGAACAGCGGGTAGAAGCCGCCCCCACCGATGCCGGCAAGCACAGCTGCCAGCACCATCGCGACGCTGGAGTGCGTGCTGGCGGCCAGCGCGAACAGAGTCTGGGCCACTGCCTGCACGAGAAGTACGACGTTGAGCGTCCGGCAGCGCCCGACCCTGTCGGAGATCCCCACCGAGACGGCCCGCCCGGCGCCGTTCACCCCGGCCAGCACACCTGCGGCGAGGGCGATCACACCGATGCCCGCAGGGAAGCCGGAGGCGAAGACCACGACGAACGCCGCGTTGAACAACGAGACCGCTCCGGCGGCGAGCAGGATCACGTACAGAACCGGCATGACGCGCGTGCGCATCGCCTGCATCGCCGAGTACTCGCGCACCGCAGGCGGGTTCTTCCGCCGCCCGGGGTTGACGGTGGCGCCGAGCCCCCACGCACGCGGGTCGACCTCCGCGGGCCACCAGCGGGCCGGTGGGTCGCGGAAGTACATCCCGGCGCCCGCCACCACCGCGAACATCACGGCCGCCGCCACGTCGAAGACCGGCGTGATGTTGCCGGCGTGGAGTCCGACCACAGCGGCGATGATGAAGGGCACGGAGCCGTACGCGAAGACCCCGGTCACCCGGCTGACCCGCAGGGCCATGCGCTCCGGGTACCACTTGGCCACCGCGGACGTGCACGCCGCGTAGACGAGGCCCGCACCCGTGCCCCCGAGCACCGAGTAGCCCAGCAACGCGGCAGCCAGGCTGGTGGTGTGCGCGAGGGCCACGAGGCCCAGTGCGCTCAGCGCCGCGCCGGCGATCATCACGGCGCGCGGGTCGAGGCGCCTGCGCTCCCGCAGGTAGGCGGTGGGGAAGCCGACGCCTGCCTGGAACACGATCCACACGGCGAGCACCCAGAACGCGCCGACGAGCCCCCAACCGTTGCGCGCCATCAGGGCCGGGACCGCCGCGCCGTAGCCGTACTGCAGCACGCCCACAGCGGCCATCGGGACCCAGGCCATACGTAGCACCGATGATCGAGGCCGGCCGATGAGGTCCACCGGGTCCTCCCCCACCCGGTACCGACGGCCGTACCAGTCGCGCACCTCCTGGAAGGCGGCAGTGCGTTCAGGTGCTCCCACGACGACTCCCCTCCATACTGTATGCCAAATAGTGACCACGACGTGAGCTGGAACACAAGAGCCCTGGACAAAGTCGTTCCATACTGCATACAGTCGACCACTCCGTGACGAGGCCGTCAGACAGGAGATGCCGCAGCGTGGACCTCTACGAGCACCAGGCAAAGGACTTGTTCGAAGGGCATGGCGTCCCGGTGTCCCGCGGCTCTGTCGCGATCACGGCCCATGAGGCCGAAGTCGTGGCCCGCGGCATCGGGGGCGCCGTTGTCATCAAGGCGCAGGTGAAGACCGGTGGCCGGGGCAAAGCGGGCGGCGTCAAGCTCGCGAAGACGCCGGAAGAGGCCAATGAGAAGGCCGCGGCGATCCTGGGCATGGACATCAAGGGCCACACCGTGCACCGCGTGCTGGTGGCCGAGGCGTCCCAGATCGCGCAGGAGTACTACGTCTCGTTCCTGCTCGACCGCGCCAACCGCACCTTCCTCGCCATGGCGAGCGCCGAGGGCGGCATGGAGATCGAGCAGCTCGCCGTGGAGCGCCCCGAGGCGCTCGTGAAGGTGGCCATCGACCCGCTCACCGGCTGCGACGTCGAGAAGGCCCGGGCGATCGTCGACGCGGCCGGGTTCCCCCAGGAGGTGGCGGGCGGCGCCGCCGAGGTCATCGCGAAGCTGTGGGAGACCTTCGTGGCGGAGGACGCCACTCTCGTCGAGGTCAACCCGCTGATCTCCGACGCCTCCGGCGCGGTCATCGCGCTGGACGGGAAGGTCACGCTCGACGAGAACGCCGACTTCCGGCACCCCGACCACGCGGCGCTCGTCGACCAGACCACGGAGAACCCGCTGGAGGCGAAGGCCAAGGCCAAGGGCCTCAACTACGTCAAGCTCGACAAGGGCCAGGTCGGGATCATCGGTAACGGTGCCGGTCTCGTGATGTCCACGTTGGACGTCGTGGCGTACGCCGGTGAGAAGCACGGCGGCGTGAAGCCGGCCAACTTCCTCGACATCGGCGGCGGCGCGTCCGCGCAGGTGATGGCCGACGGGCTGAACGTCATCCTCGGCGACCCCGACGTGCGGTCGGTGTTCGTCAACGTCTTCGGTGGCATCACGGCCTGCGACGCCGTGGCCAACGGCATCGTCGAGGCGCTGAAGATCCTCGGCGACTCGGCGACCAAGCCGCTGGTCGTGCGGCTGGACGGCAACAACGTGCTCGAGGGCCGCCGGATCCTCGACGAGGCGAACCACCCACTGGTCACCCAGGTGGACACGATGGACAACGCGGCCGACCGGGCCGCCGAGCTTGCGGCTGCGGGGGTCTGAGCCATGTCGATTTTCCTGAACGAGAACAGCAAGGTCATCGTGCAGGGCATCACCGGCGGTGAGGGCACCAAGCACACCGCGAAGATGCTGGCCGCGGGCACGAACATCGTCGGTGGCGTGAACGCGCGCAAGGCCGGCACCAGCGTGTCGATCGGTGGCAAGGACCTCACCGTGTTCGGCACGGTCGAGGAGGCCATGAAGGAGACCGGCGCCGATGTCAGCGTCGTGTTCGTCCCCCCGCGGTTCGCCAAGGACGCGGTGATCGAGGCGATCGACGCCGAGATCGGCCTCGCGGTCGTCATCACCGAGGGCATCCCGGTACACGACTCGGCCTACTTCTGGGCACACGCGGTAGCGAAGGGCAACCACACCCGGATCATCGGCCCGAACTGCCCCGGGATCATCAGCCCCGGCCGTTCCAACGCGGGCATCATCCCGGCCGACATCGCAGGCGAGGGCCCCATCGGGCTCGTGTCGAAGTCGGGCACGTTGACCTATCAGATGATGTACGAGCTGCGGGAGATCGGTTTCTCCACCGCGATCGGTATCGGTGGTGACCCGGTGATCGGCACCACCCACATCGACGCGCTGGCCGCGTTCGAGGCCGACCCCGACACCGCCGCGATCGTGATGATCGGCGAGATCGGCGGCGACGCCGAGGAGCGGGCGGCCGACTTCATCAAGGCCAACGTGCGCAAGCCCGTGGTCGGCTACGTCGCGGGCTTCACCGCCCCGGAGGGCAAGACCATGGGCCACGCCGGCGCCATCGTGTCCGGCTCCGCCGGCACCGCGCAGGCCAAGAAGGAGGCCTTGGAGGCCGCGGGCGTCAAGGTCGGCAAGACCCCCAGCGAGACCGCGGCACTCATGCGGGAGCTCATCAAGGCGCACTAGCTCCCAGGCCTGCCGGAGCCGATCTCCGTCCTCGCCACGTCCGTCGACTCCGGGAGGAGCCCCTATGCCCGACGCCGCCCAGATGGCATTGCGTTACGACGTCAATCTGTCCATCTTGTTCACCGAGCTACCGCTGCTGCAGCGACCCGCTGCCGCCGCGGCAGCCGGGTTCGACGCCGTTGAGCTGTGGTGGCCCTTCCCGGAGCCGGTGCCGTCCGATCGGGATCTCGACCAGCTGCGTGACGCGATTCTCGACTCGGGCACGCGGCTGGTCAGCCTGAACTTCGACGCGGGCAACATGGCAGCAGGAGAGCGGGGGCTCCTCTCCCGGCCCACCGACAGCGAGCGCTTCCGTGCGAACATCGACGTGACCGTCGGCTTCGCAGCCTCGCTCGGATGCACCGTGCTCAACGCCCTGTACGGAAACTGGGACCCCGAGTCGAGCGTGCCCGAGCAGCGCGAGATCGCGACGGAGAACCTCGTGATCGCCGCGCGCTCCGCCGAGCGGGCAGGGGCCACCATCGTGATCGAGGCACTCAACAACATCGAGAGCCCCGGCTACCCGATCACCTCCTCGCACGAGGCGCTGGACCTGATCGAGTACCTGCGGGTCATCCACGACGTGCCGAACATCGCGTTCCTCGCCGATCTGTACCACCTCGCCCGCATGGGCGAGCCGGTCGAGCAGCTCATCGAGCGGCGCGCCGACCGGTTCGGTCACGTCCAGATCGCCGACCCACCCGGCCGGGGCCAGCCGGGCACGGGCAACCTCGACTGGCCCACCGTGCTCGACCGGCTGGCCGAAAGTGAGTACCGCGGCTACGTCGGACTCGAGTACAAGCCGGTGGGGCCGAGCGCCGACAGCTTCGACTGGCTCCCCCGGCACCTCCGGTCCGCCGCCGCCGTCGAGGAGTCCGTGTGACACAAACCGTCGGGATCGTCGGCCTCGGGATCAGGGCCGCCGTCACGACCGACGCCGATGCCGTCATCACGCGGCTGCCGGACTCGTCACACGGGGAAGAGGTCGTTCTCGGGCCCGGTGGGGTGCCCGAGAACGCCGAGCCCGGACTGCTGTTGATCGACACGAGCACGATCCGGCCCGACTCCTCGGTGAAGGTGGCGCAAGGCTAGCGATGGCAACCACCGCGAGCAGGGTCGTGCCCTGCATGGAGGCGGTGGCGGTAGTCATGGCGTCGGAGGGTGTCGACACCGTCTTCGGCATCCCCGGCGCCACGGTCCTGCCGCTGTACGCGGCGCTGCGGAACAGCGGGATCAAGCACCTGACGGTGCGCCACGAGGCAGGCGGCACGCACGCCGCCGACGGGTGGGCACGAGCCACCGGCAAGGTCGGCGTGACGATCGGTACGTCCGGTCCTGCCGCCACGAACATGATCACCGGCCTCCACACGGCGCTGGCCGACTCCATCCCGATCATCTGCATCACGGGCCAGGCGGAGCACGCCGAGCCGTGCCAGGAGGCGTTCCCGGCCGTCGACATCGTCGAGATCGCCAAGCCTGTGACGAAGTGGGCCGTGCGGCTCACGGAGCCGGCCCAGGCCGCCTGGGTGTTCCGTGAGGCGTTCCGGATCGCCCGCTCGGGCCGTCCGGGCCCGGTGCTCATCGACCTGTCGATCGCCGTGCAGCGCGGCACCTGCCTCTACAACCGCAAGGTCGACGCACCGCTCCCGATCGAGGTGCCGGCGCCACGGGTGCAGCCGATCAACGCGGCCGTGCAGATGCTGGAGGCGGCCGAGCGGCCGATCATCCTCGCCGGCGGCGGGGTCATCGGCGCAGAGGCGTCGGACGAGCTGCGCCAGCTCGCTGAGTACCTCCAGGTGCCTGTGCAGGTCACGCTGATGGGCAAGGGATCGTTCCCGGAGAACCACCCGCTGTTCGCCGGTATGGCGGGGCTGCAGACGCAGGCCCGCTGGGGCAACGCCCCGTTCCTCGAGAGCGACCTCGTGCTCGCGGTCGGAGTGCGGTTCTGCGACCGGCACACCGGCGACCTGCAGACCTACCGGCACGGACGGAAGTTCGTCCACGTCGACATCGAGCCGACGCAGATCGGCAAGGTGTTCGAGCCGGACCTGGGGATCGTCGGGCACGCCAAGCCGACCTTGGCCGCCATGCGTGACCACGCCCGGCGCTCGTCGCCGCAGCACGCGCCCGGGGTGTGGGTGGAACGGGTGGCGCACCTGCGTGCCACCCTGCGACGCCCGGACGACGTCGACGTCGACGTCGACGTCGTGCCGATCAAGCCCTCGCGTGTGTTCCGGGAGATCGACCGGTCGTTCGGACCCGACACCGCATTCGTCACTGCGATCGGTCTTCACGAGATCTGGTCCGGCCAGTTCCAGCAGACGTTCAAACCGCGCCGTCACATCGTGTGCGGTCAGCCCGGCCGACTCGGCTGGGAGGTGCCAGCCGCGATCGGCGTCAAGAGTGCGCTACCGGACAAGCAGGTTGTCGCCGTGGTCGGCGACCATTCCTTCCAGTTCCTGATGGAAGAGATCGCCGTCGCCGCCCAGCACAAGATTCCGTTCGTCATCGTCATGGTCAACAACGCCGTCGATCTGCATCACGGCGAGGGCGGAATCGACCACGTCACGCTCATGGATGCCTTCGGCTGCCCGGCGCGACGCATCGAGCAGCCCGGCGACATCGCCGATGCGCTGAGCTGGGCGACGCTCGAGTCGGAGGCTCAGCAGCTGCCGGTCCTCGTCGAGCTCATGGTGGAACGCGAGGTCGACGCCGCGACGGGCACGTCCCTGAACGCCGTCGACGAGCTCGAGCCGGCGTCCGAGCTGGTGCCACTGGCCGACTGAGGCCCCCGGACGCAGAACGGCCCCCTCGTCCGGCAGGACCGGCGAAGGGGGCCGTCTCGCATATTCAGGGCCTCGCAACGTGCACGCCGGCCGCCCGGAATACAGAAACGGCACCCCCGTCGACTCGATCGGGAGTGCCGTTCGTGCGGTTCGGGCCCGGAGACGCGCCGGCCGCCGGCAGGCTGTTCACCCGCCGACGGCCTCTGGGCGTGGACCTGTCAGGACGCCGCGGCCACCTGCTGGTTGAGCAGGTCGGCCACAGCGGTGATCGCCCGAAGAGTGGGGACCTCGGCGCCGGTGAGATCGGCGAGCTCCACCACGGCGGTCAGGAGCACGTCGAGCTCCATCGGGCGTCCACGCTCCAGGTCCTGAAGCGTGGAGGTCTTGTGCTCGCCGGTGCGCTCGGCGCCGGCGAGACGCTTCTCCACGGAGATCTCGGGGTAGCTGCCCACCCGGTGGGCGACCTCGAGGGTCTCCTCCATCATCTGGGCCACAAGGGCGCGAGTGCCCTGGTGGCGGCAGATCCCGGCCATCGTCGCCCTGGTGAGCGCGCTGAGCGGGTTGAAGGCGATGTTGCCCATCAACTTGATCCAGATGTCGCAACGCAGGTCGGCCTCGACCGGACACTTGAGTCCGCCGGCCACCATCGCCTCGGCGAACTCCGTGCAGCGTGTGGAGATGCTGCCGTCCGGCTCCCCGATGGAGAACCGCGTGCCCTCCAGATGCCGTACGACGCCGGGAGCTTCGATCTCCGTGGCGGCGTAGACCACGCAACCGATGGCCCGATCCAGGTCGAGCGCGGCCGTGACCGCACCGCCCGGGTCGACACTCTCGATGCGGTGGCCCTCGAACTGCCCGGGAAGGCGGTGGAAGTACCACCACGGGATCCCGTTCTGAGCGGCGATGATGCTGGTGCTGTCGTGCAGCAACGGCTTGATCATGGGGCCGGCCGCTGCGTAGGCGTTGGCCTTGAACCCCAGGAACACGTGGTCGACGGGCCCGATCTCGCCGGGATCGTCCGTTGCGTGGGGATGGGCGGTGAAGTCACCGCGGGGACTCAGTACCTGGACTCCGTTGGCTCGGAGCGCTTTGAGGTGCTCGCCGCGGGCGACCAGGTGCACATCGACACCCGCCCGACTGAGGCTCGCTCCTACATACGCACCGATCGCACCGGCACCCAGCACAGCAACCTTCACGTCGAGCTCCCGTCCTCGGCGACTGTGCATTCAGTATGCAGTATGGAACCGCGACGTCAAGACGGAACAGGACGGACATACAGGGGTCACGAGGGCTGTCGGGAAACCAACTCTGGACATCCGACGAAGCTAGGAGTACCAAAGCACCCATACCGTATGCAGTATGGAACTAGCCGCTGGCCGAGTGGCGACGACTACGAGGAGGTGCATCGCCATGACGCAGACGATCCCCGCGAGCGCTCAACGCCACGGGGTGAGCGATGCGGCGATCGCACCCGAGACGATCTCCGGCGGCCACCTGGTCGCGAAGGCACTCAAGGCCGAGGGCGTGGATACGGTCTACACCCTCTGCGGCGGTCACATTATCGACATCTACGACGGCTGTGTCGATGAGGGCATCGAGGTCATCGATGTACGTCACGAGCAGGTTGCGGCCCACGCCGCCGACGGCTATGCGCGCATCACCGGCAAGCCCGGCTGCGCGGTCGTCACTGCCGGCCCGGGCACCAGCGACGCCGTGACCGGCGTCGCCAACGCTCTACGCGCGGAGAGCCCGATGCTGCTCATCGGGGGTCAGGGCGCACTGAGCCAGCACAAGATGGGCTCGCTGCAGGACCTCCCGCACGTCGACATCATGACGCCGATCACGAAGTTCGCCGCCACGGTGCCGGACACGGCCCGCACCGCCGACATGGTGTCGATGGCGTTCCGTGAGTGTTTCAACGGAGCCCCGGGCCCGTCGTTCCTCGAGATCCCGCGCGATGTCCTCGACGCCCACGTGCCCTACGAGCAGGCCCGTCTCCCCAGGCCCGGCTCCTACCGCGCCTCCACGAAGTCCGCGGGCGACCCCGCCGCCGTCGAGCAGCTGGCCGACCTCATCGCGCAGTCCGAGAAGCCGTGCGTCCTGCTGGGCAACCAGGTGTGGACCTGCCGGGCCACCGACGTCGCCATCGAGTTCGTCCGCACGCTCAACATCCCGGCGTTCATGAACGGCGCCGGCCGGGGCACGCTCGCCCCGAAGGACCCGATGCACTTCCAGCTGGCCCGCCGCCATGCGTTCAACGAGGCCGACCTCATCATCATCGTCGGCACGCCGTTCGACTTCCGGATGGCCTACGGCCGGCGGCTCTCCCCCACGGCCAAGGTCGTTCAGATCGACCTGGACTACCGCACGGTCGGCAAGAATCGCGACATCGACCTCGGCCTCGTCGGCGACGTGGGCGCGATCCTGGAGGCCACTACGGCCGCTTCCTCGGGCCGCATCAGCCCCGGCGCGGCCAAGCGGAAGGCCTGGATCGACGAGCTACGGGCGTTCGAGACCGCCGCGTACGAGAAGCGCCTCCCTCGCCAGCGCTCCGACGCCATGCCGATCGACCCGTACCGGCTCGTGCACGAGATCAACGAGTTCCTCACGGAGGACTCGATCTACATCGGCGACGGCGGTGACATCGTCACCTTCTCCGGCCAGGTCGTGCAGCCCAAGTCCCCCGGTCACTGGATGGACCCGGGCCCCCTGGGCACCCTCGGCGTCGGCATCCCCTTCGTGATGGCCGCCAAGCACGCCCGTCCCGACAAGGAGGTCGTCGCCCTCTTCGGCGACGGCGCCTTCAGCCTCACCGGCTGGGACTTCGAGACCCTGGTTCGCTTCAACCTCCCGTTCGTCGGGATCGTCGGCAACAACTCGTCGATGAACCAGATCCGCTACGGGCAGATCCAGAAGTACGGCGAGAACCGGGGCCGCGTGGGCAACACGCTCGGCAACGTCAAATACGACCAGTTCGCCAAGATGCTCGGTGGTCATGGCGAAGAGGTCCGCGACCCCGCCGACATCGCCCCTGCACTCCAGCGAGCCCGCGAGTCGGGCTTGCCGTCCCTCATCAACGTCTGGGTCGACCCGGAGGTCTACGCCCCGGGGACCATGAACCAGACCATGTACAAGTGATCACTGCAGATCCCCGGGGAGTATACGAATGAGCGCACTAGACGGAATCCGCGTTCTCGACATGACCCACGTGCAGTCCGGGCCGTCGGCGACGCAGATCCTCGCCTGGCTCGGCGCCGATGTGGTCAAGCTCGAGGCGCCGACCGGGGACATCACCCGCCAGCAGCTGAGGGATATTCCGGACGTCGACAGCCTCTACTTCACGATGCTGAACTGCAACAAGCGCAGCATCACGCTCAACATGAAGAGCGAAGAGGGCAAGAAGCTCTTCATCGAGATGGTCCAGAAGTCCGACGTCCTGGTGGAGAACTTCGGCCCGGGCGCGGTCGACCGGATGGGATTCACCTGGGACCGCCTCCAGGAGATCAACCCCCGGCTCGTCTACGCCTCGATCAAGGGCTTCGGCGAGGGTCCCTACACCCACTACAAGGCGTACGAGGTGGTCGCCCAGGCCATGGGCGGCTCGATGGCCACCACCGGGTTCGAGGACGGGCCGCCGCTGGCCACCGGAGCCCAGATCGGTGACTCCGGCACCGGCATGCACGCCGTCGCCGGCATCCTCGCGGCGCTGGTGCAGCGCAACACCACGGGCCGCGGCCAGCGCGTCACCGTGGCGATGCAGCACGCCGTGCTCAACCTGTGCCGCGTGAAGCTGCGCGACCAGCAGCGGCTCGAGCACGGCCCGCTCAACGAGTACCCGAACGAGTCCTTCACCGACGAGGTGCCGCGCTCGGGCAACGCCTCCGGTGGAGGCCAGCCCGGCTGGGCGGTGAAGTGCAGCCCCGGCGGCCCCAACGACTACATCTACGTGATCGTGCAGCCTCCGGGCTGGGCCCCCATCGCCAAGCTCATCGGCCGGCCCGAGCTCGCCGAGGACTCGGAGTGGGCCACTCCTGCGGCGCGGCTGAACAAGCTCGACAAGATGTTCCAGCTGATCGAGGAGTGGTCGTCCCGCCTCTCGAAGTGGGACGCGCTTGCGGAGCTGAACGCTCTGAACGTTCCGTGTGGCCCGATCCTGTCGACCAAGGAGATCATCGAGGACGCCTCCCTCGCCGACAACAACATGGTCGTCACCGTCGACCACCCGGAGCGGGGCGCCTTCAAGACGGTCGGCTGCCCGATCAAGCTGTCCGACTCCCCGGTGAAGGTGGAGACCTCGCCACTGCTCGGGGAGCACAACGAGGACGTGTACGTGCGCGAACTGGGGCTCGCCCCGGAGCGCTTCGCTGAGCTCAAGACGCAAGGAGTGATCTGAATATGGCCAACGAGAGCGTGGCCTACGACAAAGACGCGGTACGCGAGGTCCTGGACAAGGCCCGCGCGGAGGGCCGTGACTCGCTGACCGCCCCCGAGGGTCGCCGCGTGTGCGAGGCCTACGGGATCCCGACCCCCGGCGAGGGTCTCGCCGGCACGGCCGACGAGGCGGTACGGCTGGCCGGAGAGCTCGGCGGCCCGGTCGCCATGAAGATCGTCTCCCCGGACATCCTGCACAAGACCGAGGCAGGCGGCGTCAAGATCGGCATCTCGGGCGACGACGCGGTGCGCGGCGCCTTCGACGAGATCATCGCCAACGCCAAGGCCTACAACGCCGAGGCCGGCATCGACGGCATCCAGGTCCAGCAGATGCTGAGCGGCGGCCAGGAAGTGATCATCGGGGCCACCACGGACCCCACCTTCGGCAAGGTGATCATCTTCGGTCTCGGCGGTGTGCTCGTCGAGGTGCTCAAGGACGTCACGTTCCGGCTCGCGCCGGTCGACCACGCCACCGCGATCTCGATGCTGGACGGCATCAAGGCCGCCGAGATCCTCCGCGGTGTCCGCGGCGGCGAGGCGGTGGACGCCGACGCTCTCGCCGACGTCATCACGCGCCTGTCCGACCTCGTCACCGACTTCCCGCAGATCAGCGAGTTCGACCTGAACCCGGTGTTCGCGCGCCCCGATGGCGCGTCCGCCGCCGACGTGCGGATCCTGCTGGACAACAGCGAGCACGCCGAGCCGGTGCGCTACAGCCAGGAGGAGATCCTGGCCACGATGAGCCGGATGATGCGGCCGAAGGCGGTCGCGGTCATCGGCGCGTCGGCCGAGGACGGCAAGATCGGCAACTCCGTGATGAAGAACCTCATCAACGGGGGCTACGCAGGCGAGATCTACCCCATCAACCCCAAGGCCGACGAGATCCTGGGGCGCAAGGCCTACAAGAACATCGGCGACGTGCCCGGTGACGTCGACGTGGCCGTGTTCACGGTGCCGGCGAAGTTCGTGCCGCAGGCGCTGCGCGAGGTCGGCGAGAAGAACATTCCTGCCGCTGTGCTGATCCCCTCCGGCTTCGCGGAGACGGGCAACCACGAGCTCCAGGACGAGATCGTCAAGATCGCCCGTGAGGGCGGCGTGCGGCTGCTCGGACCGAACATCTACGGCTACTACTACACGCCGCAGGACCTCTGTGCGACGTTCTGCACGCCCTACGACGTCAAGGGCGGTGTCGCCCTCACCTCGCAGTCCGGCGGCATCGGCATGGCGATCCTCGGGTTCAGCCGCACCAGCAAGATGGGTGTCTCGGCGATCGTCGGCCTCGGCAACAAGTCCGACCTGGACGAGGACGACCTGCTCACCTACTTCGAGCAGGACCCCGACACCAACATCGTCGCGATGCACCTCGAGGACCTGAAGGACGGCCGGTCCTTCGTCGAGGCGGCGCAGCGGATCACCAAGAAGAAGCCGGTGGTCGTGCTGAAGGCCGGACGTACGGCGCTGGGTGCCAAGGCGGCCAGCTCGCACACCGGTGCTCTCGCCGGCGACGACAAGGTCTACGACGACATCCTCAAGCAGTCGGGTGTGGTCCGGGCCTACTCGCTCAACGACATGCTGGAGTTCGCCCGGGGCATCCCGGTGCTGCCCACGCCGAAGGGCGAGAACGTCGTCATCATCACCGGTGCCGGCGGTTCGGGCGTGCTGCTCTCCGACGCGGTGGTCGAGAACGGCCTGTCGCTGATGGAGATGCCGAAGGACCTCGACGAGGCCTTCAAGGCGTTCATCCCGCCGTTCGGCGCGTCGGGCAACCCGATCGACATCACCGGTGGGGAGCCGCCCTCGACGTACGAGGCCACGATCCGGCTCGGTCTCGAGGACGACCGGATCCACGCCCTGATCCTCGGCTACTGGCACACGATCGTCACCCCGCCGATGGTCTTCGCCGAGCTCACCGCTCGCGTGGTGGCCGAGGCTCGGGCGAAGGGCATCGAGAAGCCGGTCGTGGCGTCCCTCGCGGGGGACGTCGAGGTCGAGGAAGCCAGCGACTACCTCTACCAGCACGGGGTCGTCGCGTACCCCTACACCACTGAGAAGCCCGTCGCCGTTCTGGGAGCGAAGTACCGCTGGGCCAGGAGCGCCGGACTGATCTGAAAGGTCTTCGGGCCGGCCCTTCCGGGGGCCGGCTCGAACCGGTCACGGCCCCAGCGCCGGACCGGGTACGGGACGGTCGGCCCGGCCGGCGTCCCCTGGGGGATCTCGCCCACCCTCCAGGGACAGCCGGCCGGGCCGACCGTCGCCGCATCGTCACGACAAGGAGGCCATGGCGAGGGGCGATAGGCCGTACGAAGCACCAATCGGAAGGTCCACAAAAGTGACTACAGCAAAACAGCCCGCTAGAACCGGGTACGCAACTGACGCAACCGGCGAACGCGTCTGGCATGCGGGTGGCCTTGAGCCCATGCCCATCCGCAAGCTGCCGGAAGCTCCCCCATCAGTCCACATTCTCGGCCCGACGGTCTTCCTCGTCGCGCTCGGTGTGGGCATGGGCGAGTCCTACATGTGGCCCCGGCTCGTTCTCTTGTTCGGGCCAGAGATCCGCTGGCTGTTCCTTATCGGCGTAACCATCCAGGCCATTGTACTGCTGGAAATGGCCCGGTACGCCATGGCAACCGGTGAGAGCATCTTCACAGGCGCTGCCCGGGTGTTCAAACCGATCATGTGGTTCTTCTTTACCATCGCAATACTTATCTACATCTGGCCCGGTCACCTGTCGGCCGGAGCGTCCGCTTTCGAAGCCGTCACGGGCGTTCCATGGCAGGTTGCCGCGATTGTCGGAATGCTCCTGGTCGGCACGGTGTTCACGCTGGCCAAGTTCATCTACAACCTGCTCGAGAGCGTGCTGTCGATCCTGATCGGCACGCTGGTGCTCGGCACCGCGATCATCGCCTCACTCGTGGGTTCGTGGAGCGACCTGGCCAGCACGATCACCGGCATGTTCGCCTTCGGGTACCTGCCTGAGGAGGCCCTCACGGCCGCCTGGTTCCCGGTGGTGGTCGGTGCGATCGCGTTCGCCGGTCCGTCCGGCATGCAGCAGATGTGGTACACGCTGCACCTGCGCGACAAGGGCGCCGGCATGGGCGCGCACATCCCGAAGCTGCGTGGTCTTCGTCACTCCGGCGACGAGGAGATCATGCCGTCGCGCGGCTTCATGTTCGACACGGAGGACGCCGATGAGATGCGCAAGTGGAAGGGCTGGCGCCGCTGGGTGACGTTCGATGCCCTGCTGCTGTTCTGGGGCATCACGATGCTCGTCACGATCTCGTTCACCGTCATCGCGCAGGTGGCAGCCCGGCAGAGCCCGGATGTCGTCAACCTGCTCCGGGACGGCGAGCGGGAAGCAGCTCTCGCGGCGATGTCCTCGTCGATCGCCTCCGTCGGTGTGCCGGCGCTGGGTTCGGTGTTCATGGGCTTCATCGCCCTGATCGGCCTCAACGCCACCCTGGGCCTGTTCGACTCGTTCTCCCGTGGACAGTCGGACATGACCTACCACTTCGTGCCTGGCGCGAAGCGGTTCCGGATGGCACACCTCTACGCCGGCTTCCTCTGGGGCGTGATCCTCTTCGGGATCGTCATCCTCCTCTGGGGCCCGGCCGACGGTCCGGCGGCGATCCTGGACGTCCTGGCGTTCCTCTCCGCGTTCGCCATGGGCGCCTACTGCGTCGTGCTGCTGCTGGTGAACAACAGGTTGTTGCCCAAGCCGATCCGACCGAAACTGTGGACCAACCTGGTGATCGGCTTCGGCGCGGTGTTCTACCTGGGCTCGCTGTTCTACAGCCTGATCCGCTTCGGCGCGGTGCTGGACTGACATGTCCAAGACCAGAGCGCTGCAGCTCGCCGAGCTCGGGGTACCGGGCGCGGCGGTCGGAGCTGCGTCGGGTGCCGTGGTCGGTCTGCTTGCAGCGGCCGTCGGCCATCCCATCGGGTGGGCCGCGGTCGGGGCACTGACCCTCGGTGTTCCGCTCGCACTGCTGGGAGCCGGCTACGGGGCGATCGCGGCCACCGGCTGGTTTCGGCCGGGGGTCTTCGCACCCGTGGCGATCTACTGGATGCTGGGCTTCCCCCTCTCGCGCCTCCTGCACGAGACGGTGACGCCCGCGCTGCTCGGCGGAAGTTTTGCGCCGCCTGGCGACGTTCTGACGTTCCTGGTCTTCCAGGCTCTCGTCAGCATGGGTTACGCGATCGGCTTCATCTGGCTCCACGAGCGGATCGCGCCGCACTGGCTCATGCGCATCCAGGATCACAATCCCGCCGCCCAAGCCTTGTTCGCTGTCTACGTGAAGCAGGCAAGCGCGATGTGGGAGGCGCGGGAGAGCAAGCGCGCCCGGCGCAGCAGCACCGGTCGCGATCGTCCGCGTGCTGCGGCGTCGTCGTCCGGCGTCGCACTGGCGAGGTCCCGACGGTCCTCGTGACCGCAGTGCCGCGGCGGGGCCGGGTCGATCCGGCCACGGTTCCGCCGCGGCACTTCGATCGTCGACCGCCGATTTCCGAGGAGAGAGATGAGTGTTCCGGTCTGGGCCTGGCTCGCGACGATAGGCGCGTTCGTGGCCATCATCGCCTTCGACTTCTATCTGGTCGCCCGCAATCCACGTGATCCGTCGATGCGGGAGTCGACGATCTGGGTCTGTTGTTACGTCGCTCTCGCTGTCATCTTCGGGCTCGGTGTACTGGCCTTCACCGGGCCGCAGTACGGAGGTGAATTCTTCGCCGGCTGGATCACCGAGTACTCGCTTTCGGTGGACAACCTGTTCATCTTCGTCCTGATCATGAGCAGATTCGCCGTGCCCCGCGAGTACCGCCAGAAGGTACTGCTCATCGGGATCGTTCTGGCTCTGCTCCTGCGCGGCATCTTCATTGCGCTCGGCGCCGAGGCCATCTCCCGTTTCGACTGGATGTTCTACCTCTTCGGCGCGTTCCTCATCTACACCGCGTGGAAGCTCATCCGGCATTCCGACGACGACGAGGAGTTCCAGGAGAACCGCGTGCTGCGCGCCGTTCGCCGGGTCGTTCCGTCGACTACCGAGTACCAGGGTGCTTCGCTCACCACCAAGGTCGACGGGCGTCGGCTCGTCACGCCGATGCTCATCGTGATGGTCGCGATCGGCACCACCGACCTGCTCTTCGCGGTCGACTCCATCCCGGCGATCTTCGGGCTCACCCAGGAGCCGTACCTGGTGTTCACCGCCAACGCGTTCGCACTGATGGGCCTGCGGCAGCTGTTCTTCCTCATCGGTGGCCTGCTCGACCGGCTGGTGTACCTGAGCAAGGGCCTCGCGATCATCCTGGCCTTCATCGGCTTCAAGCTGATCTTCGAGGCGATGCACCACCACGGTGTCTCGTGGGCCCCCGAGGTGCCGATCTGGGCGTCGCTGCTGGTCATCGTCGGCACGCTGGCGATCACCACCATCGCGAGCCTCGCGAAGTCCCGCAAGGACTCCGCCGCGGAGAACGCGGCCACCGGCCCCGCCACCGCCAAGGACGGCGACGACCCGGCCGAGGAGGTGCCGGAGCCCACCAGCAAGTCCGCCGGCTGACCCCACAGACGTCCGCTCCCACTGCCCGTCCCGTAACCCGGGGCGGGCAGTTCGGCGTTCGGGGGCGGTCGCTGCGTGCGTCATGTCAGGCCGAGTCCCTGACGCCGGCCAGGCCTGCGGGCTCGTCGCCACCGACCTCGGTGAGGGCGAAGCTCTCGATGTCGAGCACGAAACCGCGGACGACCGTCTCCGGTAGCAGGAACGGATCGCGTCGCAAGCGGTCCACGCCCCGCTGCACGTCCACCGCGGGATCCGTGAAGGCGTACGTCCGCCACAGCGGCCGCATCCCCACCTCCGCCGCGAGCTCCTCCGAGAAGTCGTCGTCGCTGAACGTGGCCATCCCGCACCGGCTGTGGGCCACCACCAGCACCTCACGCGTTCCCAGCTTCCGCTGGCTGACAACGACCGAGCGCACCACGTCGTCGGTCACCACCCCGCCCGCGTTCCGCAGCGTGTGCACCTCACCCAACCCCAGGCCGAACAGGGCCTGGACGTCGATCCGGGTGTCCATGCACGTCACCACGACGGTGCGCAGCGCAGGCACGGCCGCGGCACTCCGAGCGTTCGACGCAGCGAGCCGGGCGCCTCCTGCCTCGTGCCGCCGCAGCAGCTCCTCGCTGCTCATAGCGATACCTGGGGCGCGGGGAGCGCCCCGTGGCGGGCCCTGCACCTCGAGCGATTCACCAGCGATCTCCATTTCGTCTCACACGGGCCGACAGGCCCGGTAGGTCACCGACCGGACCGGGCGAGCCACCGGCAGCACCCGGCAGCTCGCCCGATCCATCCCATCGGCACCGGGTCGGGTCAGGCCCGGCCCCCATCGGCCACCGCGTGGGGAGCGGACGAACCGAGGGCGGAGTTGGACGCCGCGCGCTCTCGTGCGCCGCGACCGGGCTGCCGGAGGAACAGCGAGATCAGTGCAGACAGGAACGCGATGGCACCGGCGATCGTGTACGCCCCGTTGTAGCCCCATGTCGAGACCACCCAGGACGCCACGCCGAGCCCGAAGAGCCCGCTGACCAGCTTGGAGCTGTAGACGAGCCCGTAGTTGGTCGCGTTGTTGTTCTCACCGAAGTAGTCGGGGGTGAGCGAGGCGAACATCGGGAAGAACGCACCGCCACCGATGCCGGCGAGGAAGGCGAAGAAGATGAACAGGAACTCGTTGTGTGTGTCCCCGCCCCAGAGCAGGCCGAACTGCGCGACTCCCTCGACCACCAGCACGATGATGAGCGCCTCCTTGCGCCCGATCTGGTCGGAGAGCCAACCGATGAACGCCCGGCCGAAACCGTTCACGACCGAGAGCACGCCCGCGGAGGACGCGGCGATGAACGGGCCGAAGCCCACTTCCTTGGCGAAGTCGACCTGGTAGCCGATCCCGAACAGCGACACGCCACCGATGATCGCCAGCGCGAACCACATCAGCGGCAGCTGACCGGTCTTGATCGCCTCCATGGGCCCGTACTGCTTCACCGCGGGGGGGTTCTTGGCCAGGCTACGAGCGGACTTGGGGCTCGCTGCCCACTCGAGCGGGTCGACGTCGTGGGGCCACCAGTTCTTGGGCGGGTCCTTGAACAGGAAGCCGCTCACGCCGACGACCACCAGCATGTACACGGCGATGATTGTGAGGACCGGCGTGAAGGTGCTCTCGTCGAACAGGTAGCTGAAGACGAAGATGAAGGGCACGGCGCCGTAGGCGAAGGCGCCGTTGACAAACCCCGTCTTACCGCCCCGCTTCTCGGGGAACCACTTGCCGACCATGTTGATCGAGGTGGCGTACACGAGGCCGGCACCGGTGCCGCCGATCACCGAGTAGAAGAGGAAGTTCAGTACGAGGTTGCCCGTCAGGCCGAGCACGAGGAACGCCGCGAACACCATGACGGCACCGGAGAGCATTGCGGTCCGGGCCGAGACGATGCCCTTCTCGCGGAGCCGTCCGGCCGGGAACGCGACTCCCGCCTGGAATACCGTCCAGATGCTGACCAGCCAGAATGCCTGCCCGAGCGACCAACCGTGTACGTCCTCGAGGGTGCTCTCCGCGGCGCCGTAGCCGTATTCGAAGACGCTGACCCCGAACATGGACGCCCACGGCAACCACATCATCCACTTGCGCGAGCGCCCAAGTATTTGTTCCGCCGGTATCCCGACGCGGTAGACGCGCCCGTTGGAGTCGGTTATTTCACGATCCGCGACAGTCACGTCGTCTCCTTTGACGAGAAGGGAGGATGGACCCGACCACTTGTCGTGTCTTCCATCAATTGGTCGACTGGTAAGCGCCCGAATTCGGGCGCAACCGACCGAGCAGGCAGTACGGCTGGACCGCGCTGCCGCTCCCTTGGTGCTGGTTGTAGGCTCCCGACGGTCCTGTTATGCCGACAGCGTCTTGCTAGCAAAGATGCTGGTAGACCGGCTGACAGGGCGAGGCGTCAGGGAACCGGCAGAGCCACCGCTCGTGGTCGACGGGCGGCGTCGAACGTCCGCAGGACGAACTCGGGGACCAACTGAGGCATGTGACGCATCTCCTCCTGTCGCCGCTGCGGGACTGGTTCACATACTGCATACGGTATGACTCCTTGTCTAGATTTTGTTGTGCCCAAATGGCCCAACGGCACATCTTTTACCCAACATCAAGTTGAACTTGGCAGTCCCTTTACCATAGCTAATTGTCCGAATTAGGCGAGATTCGACTACTTCGTCCCGCAGTTCTGTCACGGAGACCGGACAGAACGGTCCCGAGCACACGGGAAGGCGGTTCACGCCGTGGGCGGCGACCGCAGCAGCGACCGGCGACGGCGACGAGGGCCCGCGAGAGAGGAAGCTCCCGCGGCAGAGTCGGCCTACCGGGCGTAAAGAGGCCTGTGCGAAGCCAGGGCCATGGCGCGCGACAAGGAAGGCTTGAACGCCCGCGGAGCGGCTCACCGGACCGGGCGAGACCGCGCGGACGCCAGCCGAGGCGGCGGCGCCGGCGACGCCCGTGGAGCGAACTACCGCGCCTGACAGAGGCCTATGGAGCAGGGGTGGCCCTGCGGGAACCTCCGCGGAGGGGGCCCATCGAACCGGAGTGACCGGCGAGAGGCGAGGTCAGGCCGCCGCGTGGCGACGTCCGCCGAGCGGGGGCCGGACGAGCCTGGGGAGACTGCCGACGAGAAGCCGGGTCAAGCAGCCAGCAACAACGTCCACGGTGCAAGCCTGACGAGCCCCGGGGGCCGGCGGAAAGCTGTCAGTCCCGCGGCAACACCTGTGGAGCGGCCTTCTGTGCCGGGAGAGCGCGGAGAAGCCAGGCGAAGGCAGCCCACGAGCAGCGTTGCAGGGCAGCCCGCCGGGGCGGGCCAAGCCAAGGATCGAGGCTACGAGCGGCACTGTCGTCCGATAGGTCGGGACGGATGTACCGATCGTCCAGAGGGGATGGTCGGCGCGGGCCGGCCCGGTGGCGTCACCACCGGGCCGGGCACCGGCCCGTCAGTCCTCCGACTTGCCTTCCTTGAGACCCTCGGAGATGAGGTCCATGACGGAGGAGTCGGCGAGCGTCGTGACGTCCCCGATCTCGCGGTTCTCCGCCACGTCGCGCAGGAGCCTGCGCATGATCTTCCCGGAGCGGGTCTTGGGCAGCTCGTCCACGACCATGATCTGGCGCGGCTTCGCGATGGGCCCGATCTCCTTGGACACGTGGTCACGCAGTGCCTTGATGGCGTCGGCGCCCTTCGCCTCGTCCTGCGCGACGTTGCCCCGCAGGATGACGAACGCGACGATCCCCTGCCCCGTGGTGGGGTCCGACGCACCCACGACCGCCGCCTCGGCCACGGTGGGGTGGCTGACCAGCGCCGACTCCACCTCCGTGGTGGAGATGCGGTGGCCCGACACGTTCATCACGTCATCAACCCGGCCCAGCAGCCAGAACGCGCCATCGTCGTCGTACTTCGCGCCATCGCCGGCGAAGTAGTAGCCCTGGTCGGCGAACCGCGACCAGTAGGTCTCCCGGTAGCGCTCCTCGTCGCCCCAGATGCCCCGCAGCATCGACGGCCACGGCTCGTCGAGCACGAGGTAGCCACCGTTGCCGTGCTCCACCGGCGTGCCACCCTCGTCCACGATCGTGGCGGCGATACCCGGCAGCGGACGCATGGCCGATCCGGGCTTCGTGGCGGTGACACCGGGCAGCGGCGAGATCATGATCGCGCCGGTCTCGGTCTGCCACCACGTGTCGACGATCGGGCAGTTGTTCTGACCGATGTTCTCCCGGTACCACATCCAGGCCTCGGGGTTGATCGGCTCACCCACACTGCCCAGCACGCGCAGCGAGGAGAGGTCGAACTTCTCCGGGATCTCCTTGCCCCACTTCATGAAGGTGCGGATCAGCGTGGGTGCGGTGTAGTAGATCGAGACCCCGTACTTCTGGATGATCTCCCAGTGCCGGCCCTCGTGCGGGGTGTTGGGCGTGCCCTCGTACATCACCGATGTCGCCCGGTTCGCCAACGGGCCGTAGACGATGTAGGTGTGCCCGGTGACCCAGCCGATGTCGGCCGTGCACCAGTAGACGCTCTCCCCCGGCTTGTGGTCGAAGACCACGTTGTGGGTGTAGGCCGCCTGAGTCAGGTATCCACCCGAGGTGTGCAGGATGCCCTTCGGCTTCCCGGTGGTGCCCGAGGTGTAGAGGATGTAGAGCGGGTGCTCGGCGTCGAAGGGCTGGGCCTCGTGCTCGTCGGACTGGCGGTCGACGATGTCGTGCCACCAGATGTCGCGGCCCTCGGTCCAGGGCACATCGGTCTCGGTGCGCTTGACCACCAGCACGTGCTCGACGGACGGCGTGTCCTTGACCGCCTCGTCGGTGTTCTCCTTCATCGGTGCGGGCTTGCCCCGCCGGAACTGCCCGTCCGAGGTGATCAGCAACTTCGCCTGCGCGTCCTCGATCCGCGAGCGCAGCGCCCCCGGCGAGAACCCGCCGAAGACCACGCTGTGCGCCGCGCCCAGCCGCGCACAGGCCAGCATGGCGATCGCGGCCTCGGGGATCATCGGGAGCTGGATCGCGACCCGGTCGCCCTCCCCCACACCCAACTCGGCCAGCGCGTTGGCGGCCTTGCAGACCTCACTCTTGAGATCGGCGTAGGTGATGGTGCGGGTGTCACCGGGCTCGCCCTCCCAGTGGAACGCGACCTGCTCGCCGTGACCGTCCTCGACGTGCCGGTCGACGCAGTTGTAGGCGACGTTGAGCTTGCCCCCCACGAACCACTTCGCAAACGGCGCATCCCACTCCAGGACCCGGTCCCATTTCTGGTGCCAGTGCAACCGGTCGGCCTGCTCGGCCCAGAAAGCGTCGCGGTCGGCCGCGCTCCGGTCGTACCACTCGGCCGTCGCGTTGGCCTGGGCCGCGAACTCCTCGCTCGGAGAGAAGCTCCGACTCTCGGTGGACAGGTTGCTCAGCGTGGCTTGAGTCGATTCGTCGGCCATGAATGCCCTCCCGATAGTGGGCGCCTCACGCCGGGCAGTCATTGCCCGGCTCCTCGTGCGTAGCACGACGCTAGCGGCCTCTCCGAGCCGCCGCATCGCCAGTCTGTCCAGGTCGATCCCGATCTTCCGCCCCGCTCGGCAGCCAGGCACGACGGCCCCCGAGACGGGGAACGGGCGCCCGGCGGTGGCACCATGCCGGGGTGTCCACGACCGCCGATCCGCTCGCGCCTCTGCTCGATCTGCCCGGCGTCCAGGACGCCGTGGCGAGGGCCCGGGACGCGCTGGTGGCGGTGCACAACCATCCGGTCAACCGGCGCGGATGGCCGGCAGGCGCGGCGGAGGCGAGCATGCGGGCCGCGCGGGCCTCAGCCGCCCTCGACGGCGCTCCGCTGGGGGGTGTCGATCTTCACGGTGGTGCCCCCGGAGCGGAGCACAGCATGAGCCCGGTGCTCGCCGGGGCCGTTCGCGTCGCCGAGGAGTCGGGCCGACTGCTGGCGGTCTGGCGTACCTCGCCGTTGCAGGCGCTGGCCCGCCTGCACGTGGTGGCGGCCGCCGATCTCGTTCCAGCCGAGCGCCACGACGCCGAGCTCGGCAGGCCGATACGCACCGAGGGGATCTCCGCGCGGCTCGGGCTGCTCGCCGACATGCTGACGGGCGGCACGTCCGTGCCCGGACCGGTGCTGGCCGCCGTGGTGCACGGCGAGTTGCTGACGCTCGCCCCCTTCACCACCGCGAACGGTGTGGTTGCGCGCGCCGCGGCACGGCTCACGGCCGTGGCCGCGGGCCTCGATCCCAAGGGACTGGCCGTGCCCGAGGTCGGGCACCTGCGCCACGCCCACGAGTACCGCACGGCAGCCGCCGCCTTCGCCGGCGGCACTCCCGAGGGCCTCAGGACATGGCTGCTGCACTGTTGTGCGCAGTGGGAAGCCGGAGCCCGAGAAGGAATGTCGATCGCCGACGCCCGGGCCTGATCAGGGTCCCGGCCCCCGGGCAATGAGACGGGCGGCGCCCCTTGGCAGGAACACCGCCCGTCTACGCGCAAACATCAGGATCCAGGCGTGCACTACGTGTCGTGGTAATGGCCTCGGCGTCCAGCGTCCCGGTACGCAGGCCCACGACGACATGCCTCCCGCGGCGTGCTGTGCGTGGAGTGCCCGACCTTTGCGCACGGAGCCCCAGTCAGGGGGAACGGGTGCTTCTCCACCGCACCGTCCCTGGCCGACCAGGAGTCCGTGCGCCCTTTGTAGTACGTGACGCGGAGCACAGCAAGAGTCACACGGCAGTGCACCGGTTCAGAACACCCGGGGCCGTGTGAAGGCCTCTCGCAGCGCCTCCGCGGCCGCTCATCCGCGGGTTCGCCGCCGGTGCCCGTACCACGACACCCCGACCAGCGCCGCCGCTCCCAGCCCGGCCGCAGCCAGCGTCGTCCGCTTCTCCGGAGCCCGAAACCGTCGCAGCGCGACCGGATCGGCGAAGGTCAGGATCGGCCATCCCCGCTGCACCGCTTCGCGGCGCAGGGCCCTGTCCGGGTTGACCACCGTGGGGTGCCCGACGGCCTCCAGCAGCGGCAGGTCGGTGATCGAGTCGGAGTAGGCCCGGCAGTCGGCGAGCTGATAGCCCTGCTCGGCGGCGATGGACCGCGCTGCCTCCGCCTTCTCCTCGCCGTAGCAGTAGTAGTCGATCACACCCGTGTAGCGGCCCTCCAGCACGCTCATCCGCGTGGCCAGGCACCGATCCGCCCCCACGAGAGCCGCGATGGGTTCCACGACCTCCATTCCCGACGCGGACAGCACCACGACCTCGTCACCGTTGGCCTTGTGCTCGGCGATGAGCTCCGCGGCCTCGGCGTAGACCAGCGGCTCGACGATGTCGTGCAGGGTCTCGGCGACGATCGCCCGGATCTGCGCGACCTCCCACCCGGTGCACAGCGCGGTGATCCGCCGGCGCAGCAGGTCCATCGTGTCGGCGTCGGCCCCCGAGAGCACAAGCAGCAACTGTGCGTATCCGCTCCGCAGGGCAGCGCGCCTGCTGATCAAACCTCGCCGACGGAACGGACGGCTGAACGCGAGCGCGCTCGACCCCGCGATGATCGTCTTGTCGAGGTCGAAGAAGGCAGCGGCTCCCGAGGCCGCGGGTAGTGGCTTCGGGCGTAGCGTCGGCAACGGACCAGGCACGTCGAGCGAGCTTGCCAGAACCCCCGAACGGCGGCCGACCCCCGCGGCACTGCCCGAACGCAGCACAGATGGTCCGTCCAGAGGCGCGCGTTGCAGCCCGTCAAGGGCTACAGTTGGTTGTGCTCGGACGTGTCCGGGCGCGGTTCAGCTCGACCCCCCGGAGCTGAACCACCGACGGCCCCCGCCAATCCCCCCTGGCGGGGGCCGTCCCGTGTCCAGGGGCCCCCGAATCACACTGCCCCTCAACACCGACAGAACCGGGCATTCGGGTACCGATTCGATCCGGTTTATCCACATCGGTCACCGCCTGTCCACAGGATCGTGATCCGCCCGCCACCGAGGCCTCACGCACCGCACGCTGGTCAGGCCGCTCTTCCGAGCGGCAGGACGAGGGAGGCATGGTGCAGCAGAGCGCAGGCGAACGGCGCGGGTTGGTGATGGTGTCCGACCCCGATTTGCTCGACACCATCCTGCGGTTGGCCGCAGCAGCAGGATGTGACCTCCACCGCACCATCGACGCGGCGCAGGCCCGCCCCCACTGGCCGCGAGCGCCTCTCGTGCTCCTCGACGCGGCCGCGGCCCAGCAGTGCGCGCAGGCGGGGCTGCCTCGTCGGGGTGAAGTGATCGTCACTGTCCGTGGGGAACCGGCCCCTCCCGTGTGGCAACACGCAGTGGCGGTCGGCGCCGAACACGTCATCTCACTCCCCCAGGCGGAGTCGTGGCTCGTGGCGGCCCTCACAGAGGCCGCCGAAGGCCCCGGCCGCAACGGTGCCGTGCTCGCCGTCGTGGGCGGTCGCGGCGGCGCAGGCGCCTCGGTGCTCGCAGCGGCCGTCGCGGTCACCGCCGTACGCGAGGGCTCACGCGTGCTGCTCGTCGATTGCGATCCGCTTGGCGGAGGCCTCGACCTGGTGCTCGGAGCAGAGGAGCTGGGCGGTCTGCGGTGGCCCGACATCGGGGTCGGCGGCGGGCGCGTGCCGGCCACCGCCTTGCACGCCGCCCTTCCCGCGCCCGCAGTCGCCCGCCGCGGTGGTGGTGAGCTGGGCGTTCTCTCCTGCGACCGTTCCGCCCACGCTCCATCGCCCGCCGCAGTCCGGTCGGTTGTCGAGGCCGGTCGGCGGGCCGGGGAGACGGTCGTCTGCGACCTCCCGCGCTACCCCACCGAGGCTGCGGTCGCCGCGCTGTCGTCGGCCGACCTCACCGTCCTCGTCGTGCCTGCCGAGGTACGGTCCTGCGCCGCCGCGGCCAGGGTGGCCGCCGTACTCGCCGAGCACGGCGGTCCGGTGCGTCTGGTCGTCCGGGGTCCGGCTCCCGGAGGCGTCGCGGCCTCCGAGATCGCTCGCGCCCTCGGGCTTCCGCTGCTGGCCGCGATGCGGCCCGAGGCAGGGCTCGCCAGGGCGTTGGAGCGCGGCGACGCCCCGGGCAGGCCACGCGGTCCGCTCGCCGCCACCGCGCACACGGTGCTCACCGAGCTTCGCGCGCTCGCGGGGCCGACGGCGGGGGTGCCCGCGTGAGCGAGCGAACCATCAGCCACAGCAGCTTCGCGAACGCGGCCAACAAACGCCAGCGAGGAGGCTTCGTGAGCGAGCTTGCGAGCGAACCATCAGGCACAGCAGCTTCGCGAACGCGGCCGACGAGCGTCAGCGAGGGGGCTTCGTGAGCGGGCCGAGCCGCGCAGGCCTGGCCGTTGCGGCCCGCGCCACAGCCGATACCGGCCCGCGCTCCGCGTCTGCGCTGGTCGACCGGGTGCGATCGCGGCTGGCCGCGGCCGGCGGAGAGATCACCGAAGCGGCGGTGGCCGCGGCTGTGCGGGCGGAGTCCGGCGGGGTCGCCTCCGACCTCGACGTGCTCGCGGCGCTGCGCGTACTGCGCCAGGAGTTCGTCGGCGCAGGCCCTCTCGACGAGCTGCTGCGCGACCCACGCACCACCGACGTCCTCGTGTGCGGGCCCGCATCGGTGTGGGTCGATCGCGGATCGGGACTCGAGGCCACCGACGTCCGCTTCCCCGACGAGGCCGCCGTCCGCAGGCTCGCCCAGCGGCTCGCCATCGCGGCAGGCCGCCGGCTCGACGACGCCAGCCCTTACGTCGACGGCTGGGTCGCCGACGTCGGGGTGCGGCTGCACGCCGTGCTGCCGCCCGTCGCCGCCGACGGCACCTGCCTGTCCCTGCGAGTCCTGCGTCCCGCCGCGCACGACCTGCCGGCGCTGCGCTCGCTCGGCACCGTCGACGCCACCGGCGAGGCCCTCCTGCGGGCGGTGCTCTCCGCCCGGCTCGCGTTCCTCGTCTCAGGAGGCACCGGCACGGGCAAGACGACGATCCTCGCCGCGATGCTCAGCACGGTCCACCCGCGGGAGCGAATCGTCTGCGTCGAGGATGCGGAGGAGCTTCGCCCCAGGCACCCGCACGTCGTACGGCTCGTCGCCCGGCCGGCCAACATCGAGGGAGCCGGCGGCGTCGTGCTGCGCGACCTCGTGCGCCAGGCATTGCGGATGCGGCCCGACCGGCTCGTCGTCGGCGAGGTCAGGGGCGCCGAGGTCTGCGACCTCCTGGCCGCGCTCAACACGGGCCACGACGGCGGTGCCGGCACGGTCCACGCCAACTCGGCAGGCGAGGTGCCGGCACGGATGGAGGCGCTGGCGGCCACCGGCGGCCTGCCCCGCGATGCCCTGCACAGCCAGCTCGCCGCCGCTGTGCAGGTGGTGCTCCACATGCGCAGGCTCGGCTCCGGCGCCCGGGTGCTGGATGTCGTCGGTGTGCTCACCCGCACCTCCGAGCGAGTCGCCGTCGAAGCAGCGTGGAGCCGCACTCGCGGCTGGTCCACCGGACGCGATGCCCTCGGGCGGCTGTTCGCCGAGCGCGGGGTGCGGGCACCGTGGTGAACGCAATGGCGTGTGCCGCTCTCGCGGCGGCGATCGGATGCCTGCCCCCGGCTGCCGGGGCCACGAGGTTCGCGGTGCTGTGGCCTGTGGAGGCGATCCGCGGCCGGCGAATCGCATGGGCCGCGGCACCGGCTGTGTTCGGTGGGCTCGCCGGGCTGCTGCTCGCGGGTCCGGGTGGAGCGCTGGCGGGCGCGCTCGTGGCGTTCACGGTCCGACGGCGGCAGGCCCGGCATCGAGCAGCCGGCGAAGCGGCGGCCGCTGCGGCTCAGCTCGCCGACGCGGTCTCCCGCATCACCGAGGAGCTGCGGGCGGGCAGCCACCCGGCCGCCGCGCTCGCCGGAGTGCGGGCAGACGGTCCGCTGGCCCGCGAGACCCTGGATCCCGCGGCCGCCGCCGCACGCCTCGGTGACAACGTGGCCGCCGCCCTGCGCCGGGGCGCGGTCGGACGGCCGGGGATCGGGCCCGACGTCGAGCGGATCGCCGTGGCCTGGTCGCTCGCGGAACGGCACGGGATCCCGCTCGCCGAACTGCTCGGGAGTGCCCACCACGACATCCGCTGGAGAGTGCGGTTCGGGGACACCGTGCGGGCGCAGCTCGCCGGGCCGCGGGCCACCGCCCACGTACTCACCGCATTGCCGCTGCTCGGGCTCGGGCTCGGCCAGCTCGTCGGCGCCGACCCGGTCGCGGTGCTGCGCGGCGGCGTGCTCGGCCAGGTGCTCCTGGTCATCGGCGTCACGCTGGTGGCGGCGGGCTCAGCGTGGTCGGAGCGCATCCTCCGCTCGGCGGTGCCGTCATGAGTCCGTCGATCGGCCCGGTGCCGGGCACCACCGCCGCCGCACTCGCGGTGCTGGCCGCGGCGCTGCTCGTCGCCGCAGGGCCCGGCAGCTCGGGCAGGCTGCGGGCGCTGCAGGCCGATCCGCCGCCACCGGTCGATGCCGTGGCGCCCCCGCCACTGCGCGGTTCGTGGCTGGCCGTCGGGGCGGCCGCCGCCGGTCTGCTCGGATGGGCCGTCGCCGGGGCCACCGCGGGCGTGATCCTCGGGATCGCCGCCGGAGGGGCCGGCGCGGTGTTCGCTCGGCGCGCTGCCGGTCGCGCCGGCCCGGGCACCGAGCCGGACGGCGACATCGCCGGCGGCTGGGAACTGCTCGCGGTCTGCTTGGAGGCGGGGTTGCCCGTCTCGGTCGCGGTGTCGGCGGCAGCGGAGCCACTCGGCGGTTCCACCGGCGCTCAGCTGCGGCGGGTCTCCGGCCTCCTCGAGCTCGGAGCTGATCCGGTCGATGCCTGGCTAGCGGCCGAGGACGTGCCCGCGCTCGCAACGTTCGCCCGCGCAGCGGGCCGCTCGGCCGGCACCGGCGCAGCTCTCGCCCAGGTGGCGAGAGCCGAGGGCGGGCGGCTCCGTGCTGACCTGCTCGACTCCGCGCAGGCACGGGCGGAGCGCGCCGGGGTGCTCATCACCGGCCCGCTCGGACTCTGCTTCCTGCCGGCGTTCCTGGTCCTCGGTATCGCCCCGGTCGTCATCGGCCTGGCGGGCGAGGCACTCGCGCAGTGGTGACCACCGCGCATGTCCACCATACGAAGGAGATCTGATGTCCCTGCTCACCATTCCCACATCGCTGAACACATCCGCCCGCCTGCGGGCGCTCCGCCATGACGACGCGGGCATGAGCACGGTGGAGTACGCAATCGGGACTATTGCCGCCGCCGCGTTCGCCGCCGTTCTCTACGCGGTGATCAGCGGTGAGTCGATCGTCACGGCCCTCACCGAGCTCGTCGAGCGCGCGTTGTCGGTGACGTTCTGATGGTCGCCCGCACACCGGCGGCACGCGCAGGGCACCGTTCGCCGGGCCGGCGCGAGCTCCGGTGTGCGGGCGACCGGCGACCACGGTGGCAGCGGCGTTTGCAGGCGGACGGCGGCGCCGTCACCGTCGAAGCGGCTCTCGCCCTGTGCAGCCTCGCGGTGTTCCTCGCGGTCGCGGTCGCCTCGGTCGTCGCGGTGGCGGCAGCGATCCGCTGCATCGACGCCGCGCGCGAGATGGCCCGGCTCGCCGCCCGTGGCGAGGCCGACCGCGGTCGCGCTGTGGCCGCCGAACTCGCGCCCACCGGTGCTCGTTTGGAGCTGGTGCATCGGGACGACCTCGTCATCGCGGAGGTCTCCCACGATCTGCTGCGGCCGCTCCCGCTCCGGGTCGGCGGCCGCGCCGTCGCCGCCCTCGAACCCGGAGCCGTCGGATCATGACGCCACTCCGGGCACGTCTCGCTCACGACGAAGGGGTCGCCACTGTATGGGCCGCCGCAGGCGCTGCCGTGATCATGGCTGCGCTCCTGCTCGGTCTTCATCTCGGCGCCGCTGTTGCTGCCCGCCACCGGGCAGAGGCCGCAGCCGACCTGGCTGCGCTCGCCGCAGCCGGGCAGGCCGTCCACGGCGCGGTCACCGCCTGCCAGCGGGCCGAGGTGATCGCACAGGAGATGGGCGGCGAGGTCATCCGATGTTTGCTGTCGGGATGGGACGCTCTGGTCGAGGTCCACGTCCCGGTGCCGCTCGCGTTTTCCGGTGCCGTGGCCGTCGGTCGGGCCCGGGCGGGGCCGATGGAACCCGAGCCGCCGCCAGCACCATCACCCGCTGACCAGCGCACGACCCACCGCCTCGGCGGCCCCGCCAGACGCAAGCCCGGCTCTGCCGCCACCGTCCGCCGCGCTCTCCGCACTGGTAGTGCCGGGGACGAGCGATCTCGCGCCCCACGCGTCGCCTCCGGCAAATGCGGATCCTGCTCTGTCCGCGTTCAGCGCACCGTTCATCCAGCTCTTTCCGATCTCTACTCCACCATCCGGAAATCTGCGCGGCGAACGGTAGTCAGTATTCGACGGGTGGGCAGGACACTGTCGATCAACCCGATTCGTCCGGCTTGGCCAGCCGTCCGACGACTCGGCGCACTACCGCAACGCTCGTCGTGGCTGCCGAACCGATGGGCGACGGCCACTGGCGACACACGGGACAGGGCGCGCCTACTTGACGTGGTTCCGAACGGCCCCGGCCACCGGCACCACGAGCTCGCTCCCCAGGCTGCGGTGGGGCCGGCGCGTCCCCCCCGACGCCCACCCCGATACCGGTTCCACCGCGCTCCGGCCGTCGTCGGCCGGCCCGGCCCCCGATGTGGCCGGCCGACGGCGGCTACTTCGAAACTTGCTCCGTGTGCCGCGGTGGCGACGCGGTTTCCTCTGGTTCCGGCGCCGACAGTGCGTCCAGCACCACGCCCAGCACGATCACAGCGCCCGCCTTGTCGAGCGGCACGTTCCCGTTGCCGCACTTCGGCGACTGCACGCAGGACGGGCAGCCCGTGCGGCACTCGCAGCCGCCGATGGCGTCCCGCGTGGCCGTCAACCACGCGGCAAGCACGGCGTGCCCTCGCTCGGCGAACCCCGCGCCGCCCGGATGCCCATCGTGCACGAACACCGTGGGGCGACCGGTCTGCGGATGCAGGGCCGTGGACATCCCCCCGATGTCCCACCGGTCGCAGATCGCGAACAGTGGGAGCAGGCCGATCGCCGCGTGCTCCGCAGCGTGTAGCGCACCCGGGATCCGCACGGGCGGCACCCCGGCCGCGATCAGTGCGCCTTCGTCGATGTCGTACCAGACCCCGCGGGTCCACAGGGTCTGCTCGGGGAGGTCGAGGGGCACGGTCTCCAGCACGGTTCCATCGGGTGCACGCCGTTGATAGCCCACCACCTGCGACGTCACGGTCACCTCGCCGAACGACACACGCACGTCTCCGAGGTCGTGGTGCGCAAGTACCCGCGCCACCTCCACGTCGGCCGTGGATCGAGCGTCCGTGCGCCAATCCGGGTCGGCGGAGCTCACCAGTGCCACACCGGCCTCGAGGTCGAGCTCCTCGACCAGATAGCTCTCGCCACGATGCAGGTACACCGCTCCGGGATGCGCGGTGGCCGGGGCCGAGGGGCCGTCCACGGTGCCGAGCATCCGGCCGGTCTCGGCCTCCACCATCGCCACCTGGCCCAGGCCGGAGCCCCGGATGTCCACCGATGCCGCGGGCCGCTCCCGCGTCGAGGGCCAGAACCAGCCGGTGGGCCTGCGTCGCAGCACGCCGTCGGCCACCAGCTCGTCCAGCACGGCGGCCGCCGGAGCGCCCCCGAACACCTCCGACACGTCGTGCTCCGTCACGGGGAGCTCGGCCGCGGCGCACACGAGTTGGGGGCCGAGAACGTAGGGGTTGAGCGGGTCGAGCACACAGCCCTCCACCGGGGCGCCGAGCAGCGCCTCAGGGTGGTGGACCAGGTAGGTGTCCATGGGGTCGTCGCGGGCAACGAGCACCACCAGCGCTTCGTCGCGGGCCCGTCCCGCGCGACCGGACTGCTGCCAGAACGACGCCCTCGTGCCCGGGAAGCCCGCCACCACCACCGCGTCGAGGCCTGCGATGTCGACGCCCAGCTCGAGCGCGTTGGTGGTGGCCACCCCGAGCAGCTCGCCGCGCACCAGGGCCGCCTCGAGCGCCCTGCGTTCCTCGGGGAGGTAGCCACCGCGGTAGGCGGCCACCCGCTCGGCCAGCGCGGGGTCGACCTCGGCGAGCAGCCGTTGCGCACCCAGCGCGGTCACCTCCGCCCCACGGCGGGAGCGCACGAAGGCGAGCGTCCGTGCGCCCTCCACCACCAGGTCGGCGAGCATCCGCGAGGCCTCGGCGCCCGCCGCCCGGCGCACCGGAGCGCCGTTCTCCCCCGCCAGCTCGGGCAGCAGCGGCGGTTCCCACAGCGCGACGGTGCGCCCCGCTCCCGGCGAGCCGTCGTCGGTCACCGCCACGACGTCACGACCGGTGAGCCGGGACGCGAAGGCAGCGGGCTCCGCCACGGTGGCCGAGGCCAGCACGAGCGTGGGCCGCGAGCCGTAGCGGGCGCAGACGCGCAGGAGACGGCGCAGGAGCAGTGCGACGTGCGAGCCGAAGACGCCGCGGTAGGTGTGGCACTCGTCCACCACCACGAACTGCAGCCTGCGCAGGAACGCCGTCCAGCGTCCGTGTTGCGGCAGGAGCGATCGGTGCAGCATGTCCGGGTTGCTGAAGAGCCATCGGCCGTGCCGGCGCGCCCAGTCGCGTGCGTCCATCGGGGTGTCGCCGTCCAGCGGTGCCGGCCGCACGTCCGGCAGGCCCAGAGCGTCGAGTGCCCGAAGTTGGTCGGCCGCGAGTGCCTTCGTCGGCGACAGGTAGAGCGCGGTGGCGCGGGGGTCCTCCGCAAACCGGGCGAGCACGGGCAGCTGGTAGACGAGCGACTTGCCCGACGCCGTGCCCGTGGCCACCACGACGTCCTGGCCGGCGTGGGCCAGCGCTGCGCCGTCGGCCTGGTGGCTCCAGGGTGCCTGGACACCGGAGCGGCCGAACGCCTCCCGCACCTCCTGCGGCACCCAACCCGGCCACTCGACGGGCCGGCCGGGCCGTGGGGGCATGTGCACGGAGTGGCGCAGCGGGCCTGCCTCGTGCTCCACGTCGTGCGCTTCCGGCCCGTCCGCCGGCCGCCACAGTGGCTCGGCTCCGGCGCCTGCCAGCACTCGGCGGAGCAGGATCTCGCCGCGCCCGGCCCGCGCGGCTACCTCCGGCCCCGCGACACCCCCGGCTCGTCCGTTCCCGCCACCCACGGTGTTCGAGGTTGGCACATCGGTCCGACGGTCAGGCCGTCGCCTGCACTGCCGCGGTGGCGATTCGCGTCATCTCCTGGCGTGCGGCCTCCCAGCCCGGCGTGCGGGGCACCCTGGCCAGCAAGGCCATCAGGAAGCGGCGGTCGCCGCCGACCGCACCCGTGCTGTGGATGTAGTACTTCCCGGAGAAGCAGCACATCCAGCCCTGTTTGGCCACCGCTCCTGGGGCGTCCGGCCCGTCCACCGCCGGGGCGAGCAGCCCGAACGCCTGGTTGAACCCGTCGGCCGCCCGCGCCGGAGCGGCCTCCATGGCGGAGGCGAGCAGATCGCGGTCGGCAGCGGGCATGTCCTCGAGCAAGTACTGCCAGGTCCGCACGGTGTCCTCGGCCGACATGGACACCTCGCCCCACTGGGATGGATCCCGCGGCCCGGTGGTGCCGGTGAGCCCCACCCGGCTGCTGACCCGCCCGATGCCGCCGACACCGTCGAAGCGGCTCCAGAGCGCGTTCATGGCGTTGTCGTCGCTGGGTCCCAGTGCCCGGTTCAGCAGGGCGATGTCGGCATCGGCGACGGCCAGGCCGTCGAGCCGCCTGCGGTCGAGGATGTCCACGGCGACGAGCACCTTGGACAGCGAGGCCGTGTAGTACGGCTCCCCGCCCCGCGCGCCGAGGGCGAGCTCGCCTGTCTCGCGATCCAGCACGGCGACGGCGAGTTCCGTGGCGCTCGCCGCCGTCCCCTGCGCAGCGTCGACGGCGGCTTGGGCGAGCCCGGTGCGGGGGGCAGGCGCAACCGGTGCGGCCAGCGCCTCGACGCCCGGGATAGCAGCGCTGAGCTGACCGGAGGGCCTCGCGGACGCGTCGCTGAAGGCCATTTCGCCGCTGGGCTTCGCCTCCGCGTGGCCGAGCCCACTGGCCGCAACGACGGGCACGGCCACGAGCAGCGCGAGGGTGCAGATGATGACCAGGAACTGTGTCCGGTGTGAGGGAGCGCTGACCGTCACGTGAACTTCACGATCGACACCATCGGCAAGTTCGGATCCCAACCGTAATCGACCGACTCGTGATCAGATCGTTAAGCTTAGCGCGCCCCTGCCCCTCACTCGCGGGTGCCCTGCGTACCACCCATAGACTGCAGACGCCTGCACCGCGCCCACCTGCGGCGACGGGTTTCGAGACGCCAGGGGTGCCGTCTGGAGTTCCCTGGCCCGGTATTCACTGAACCAGGAGGACGGATGTCCACGTCCACCCTCGCCCAGGGCCTCGAGCTCGGAGCGAATGACCGCATCCTCGTCGGTGTGGTCGCGGTGGTCGCCCTTGCTGCCCTGGCCATCGGCTTCGTCTTGCGCCGGGAGGTACTCGCCGCGGGCGAGGGCACCTCCAAGATGCAGGAGATCGGCCGAGCGGTCCAGGAAGGCGCCACGGCGTACCTCAACCGCCAGTTCCGCACGCTCGGCATATTCGTCGTGATCGTGTTCGTCCTGCTATTCGCTCTCCCAGCGGACGACCTCGGCGAGCGCATCGGGCGATCGATCTTCTTCATCGTCGGCGCTGTGTTCTCTGCCACAATCGGCAACCTGGGCATGCGGCTCGCGACCTTCGCCAACATCCGCGTCGCCGCCGCGTCGCGCGAGGAGGGCGGCAGGGAGAAGGCCACCCGTATCGCGTTCCGCACCGGTGGCGTGGTCGGCATGTTCACCGTCGGCCTCGGTCTGTTCGGGGCGGCCGTGGTCGTGCTGGTCTACGCCGGCCAGGCACCGAAGGTGCTGGAGGGCTTCGGCTTCGGCGCCGCACTGCTCGCCATGTTCATGCGTGTCGGCGGCGGCATCTTCACAAAGGCCGCGGACGTGGGCGCCGACCTGGTCGGCAAGGTCGAGCAGGGCATTCCCGAGGACGACCCGCGCAACGCCGCGACGATCGCCGACAACGTGGGCGACAACGTCGGTGACTGTGCCGGCATGGCCGCCGACCTGTTCGAGTCCTACGCCGTGACGCTGGTGGCCGCGCTGATCCTCGGCACCGCCGCCTTCGGCCTGCAGGGCCTGCTCTTCCCGCTGATCGTGCCGGCCATCGGTGTGATCACCGCAGTCGTGGGTGTCTACATCACCCGTACCCGCGAGGGCGAGAGCAGCCTCACCACCATCAACCGCAGCTTCTACATCTCCGCGGCCATCTCCGCGGTGCTGTGCGTGATCGCCGCCTACGTCTACCTCCCGGGCAGCTTCGAGGGGCTGACGAGCCCGACCGACACCACGGTCGTGGCCGCCATGGCGGGCAGCGACCCCCGGCTGATCGCCTCGATCGCCGTCATCATCGGCATCGTGCTGGCGGGCGTGATCCTCTGGCTCACCGGTTACTTCACCGGCACCGAGGACAAGCCGGTCAAGACCGTCGGCGAGTCGTCGCTCACCGGTCCTGCCACCGTCATCCTCGCCGGCATCTCGATCGGCTTCGAGTCGGCGGTGTACACCGCGCTGGTCATCTGCGCGGCGGTGTTCGGTGCGTTCACGCTGGCCACGGGTTCGATCACCGTTGCGCTGTTCGCGGTCGCGCTCGCGGGCACCGGCCTGCTCACCACGGTCGGCGTCATCGTCGCGATGGACACGTTCGGGCCCGTCTCGGACAACGCGCAGGGCATCGCGGAGATGTCGGGCGACGTCGAGGGGGCCGGGGTCGGCATCCTCACCGAGCTCGACGCGGTCGGCAACACGACGAAGGCCATCACCAAGGGCATCGCGATCGCCACGGCCGTGCTCGCGGCCACGGCGCTCTTCGGCTCCTACCGCGATGCCATCGGCCAGGCGCTGGCCGACGCGGGCGGCACCCTGCAGGACGCCGGCACCGCGTTCGCCTTCGAGGTCTTCGCCCCGAACACCCTCGTCGGCGTGATCATCGGTGCGTCGGTGGTGTTCATGTTCTCCGGGCTCGCGATCAACGCGGTCACCCGGGCGGCGGGCGCCATCGTCTTCGAGGTGCGTCGCCAGTTCCGGGACAACCCCGGGATCATGGAGGGCACGGTCCGCCCGGAGTACGGCCGCGTCGTGGACATCTGCACGCGCGACTCGCTGCGCGAGCTGGCCACCCCCGGCCTGCTGGCGATCTTCGCCCCGATCGCCGTCGGCTTCGGCCTCGGCGTCGGCCCGCTGGCCGGTTACCTGGCCGGTGCCATCGCTGCCGGCACGCTGATGGCGGTCTTCCTCGCCAACTCCGGTGGCGCGTGGGACAACGCGAAGAAGCTGGTGGAGGACGGAAACCACGGCGGCAAGGGATCGTCCGCCCACGAGGCCACCATCATCGGTGACACGGTCGGCGACCCGTTCAAGGACACCGCGGGTCCGTCGATCAACCCGTTGATCAAGGTGATGAACCTGGTCTCGGTGCTGATCGCCCCGGCGGTCGTGACGTTCTCCGTCGGCCCGTCGGCCTCGGCCCCGCTGCGCATCGCCATCGCGCTCGTGGCGGTCGCGATCATCGTGGCCGCGGTCGTCGTCTCCAAGCGGCGTTCCACCTCGATCGCCGACACCCCGGCAGCCAGCTCGGTCAGCTGACCGCTCGTCCCTGTCCGGAGGCCGTTCACCCGTTCGGGTGGGCGGCCTCCGGCCGTTCTGAGGCCTACCAGTACCTTCCCCCGCGAATCGACGCGCGCCGCGCGTCATGATGCGCACCGCTGCGGGAGGACCGCATGAGTACTCGCAGGCTCACCTACACACTCGCCTCGGCGTTCGTTCTCCTCGTCGCGACAGGGTGCGGCACCGGGGGTGACAGCGACGCCGAGGCGGTGGCCTGGACGAACCAGGTATGCGGTGCACTGTCCGGCTTCGCCCGGGCGGCCACGACGCAGCCGCAAGTGAACGGGGCCGACCCCGTCGCGACCGTTCGCGGGCTCGGCGACTACTTCACTGCCACGGGCACCGCGGTGCAGGGCTCCATCACCGCACTCGACTCGATCGGCCCATCGCCGGTTGCAGGCGGTGACGAGTACGTCGCCCGGCTCAAGGGAGCCCTGACCCAGATCCGCACCGGCTTCGACGCGGCGCGCGGACAGCTCACCACCGTCGACACGTCCAGCGTCCAGACCATGTCCGTTGCCCTTCCGACGGCGCTCGCGCCGCTGCAGGAGCTGCGGAACATGGCCGACCCCACTGCCGGACTGCAGGCCAACGACGAGCTGAAGGCCGCCGCCGACAAGGCTGCGAACTGCCAGCAGGTCCGCTCGACGACGTCACCTGCTCGCTGACCGGCCTGTCGCGGTGCATCGCTCGGCAACGCGGCACACTGGCCGCCCACATCACCTTCGATCCAGGAGCAGCATGTCAACCACACCGCGCCCGGTACTGCTGCTTCCGGCGCTCGCCGCGCTAGTGGTGGGCATCGCGGGCTGCACGTCGGCCGTCTCGGGCACGGCGGCCCCGGCCGGACAGTCCCCGGCCACCGCTGCGGGAGATCCCGTGCAGTGGGTGGACGGCGTCTGCGGGGCACTCCTGCCGTTCGTCAAGACGGCAGGCACCCCACCACAGCTCAACACCGCGTCCGACCCCACAGCGCTCGCGAAGGGCATCAGCGACTACCTGGGGCAGGGCGCGACCGCGGCCGACTCGGCGATCAGCGGGATTGCGGCCGTGGGCCCCTCCCCGGTGGCGGGCGGGGACGACGTGATCACCCGGCTCACCCAGACCCTGACCACGTTCCGGACCTCCTTCCAGGACGCCAAGACCCAGGTGGACGCGGTCGACACCACCAACCCGCAGGCGCTGCGCACCGAGCTGCCGAAGGCGGTCGCGCCGCTGGAGCAGCTGGCGAACATGCCGGACCCCACGGTCGATCTGCAGACCAGCCCTGAGCTGGAGCGGGCCAGCTCGCAGGCGCCGAACTGCCAGCAGGTCGAACGCCAGACCGGAGGCTGACACGGCGCACCGACGCCGACCCGGGGCCGGGCGCTGCGGGTCGGCCGGACCTCCATGATCAGCGCCGGAGGACCCCGGGCACACTGACGCCGACCTTCCACCGATCCGGAGCCGGCGCATGACTCGCTCGACCCGCCCCGCCCTGACGGCCGTCGCCGTGCTCGTCGCCGCCGCCGTCCTCGCCGGTTGCACGACCACGGTCGCTGGCAACCCCGGCGCCGACCCTGCCCCGACCCCGACCGAGGGCCCCGGGAGCGATCCGGTGGCCTGGGCCGACCGCCTCTGCGGGGCCGTCATGAGCTTCGCGGTGCCGGCCACGACGCCGCCCGCCATCCCACCGGGGGCCGACCTGCCCACCGTCAAGGGCGCTGTCAGCGACTACCTCGGCACGGTCCTCAACGGAGTGCAGCAGGGCCGCTCGCAGCTCGGTTCGATCGGCCGCTCTCCGGTGCAGGGTGGCAACGACGCCGTGGGCCGGGCCCAGAGCGCGCTGGAGTTCCTCGAGCAGGACTTCACCGGAGCCAAGACCGCGGTGGACGCCGCCGACCCGAACAACCCCGAGTCCGTCATGGCCGCGCTCAACCAGGCCCAGTCGACCTTCGACGCGATCACTCCGCCGAACCCGCTGGCCGACCTGAGCGCCACGCCCCGGCTGCAGAAGGCCGCCGAACGGGCGACGCAGTGCCAGCAGCTCTCCGCGCTGTCGGCCACCGCCCCGCGCTGACCGGCGCCTGACAGGGCCATCAGGAGCTTGTCGCCTTCTTTCTCTCTGACGCCCGAGAGTGTCGATCTTCCGGCGCGCCCTGGCCATAACGCTCGAACGCGTGTTCTACTGTGCGCTCGTGTCGCAGCTGTCGCTGTTCTCCGCCGATGCCCGCCCTCCGCGGGTGAGCGACCTGGCCGGGCTGCTGTGCGGGCCGGGACAGATCGTCAGGTTCGGGGCGGGCGATCAGGCCCGGCTCTCGATCGTGCTGCCTGACCCGGCCAGAGCACCGGCGCTCACGGCAGCGTGCGCCGCCACCGGCATCCGGATGGAGGCGGTACGGACGGAGAGCGGCGCCACCGCGTTACGCTCGGCGTTCCGCTGCGATCTGGTGGGGTTGGCACGGGCGTGGACACACGGGGCGGTCAAATCGGTCCCGGCGGGATGGCAATTGGACGGGCCGGCGTTACGACTGTGGGCTCTGGCCGCAGGCCGGCCCGACGAGCGGGGCGGTTACCTGCTCGGGCTCGACCCGCACGCCCCTGAAACTCACCTGCCTCTGGTGGCCGCGGCCACCAGAGCCGGAATATCACCCGCGAGGGTGGGTAGCGGGCAGGCGTTGCGGATCAGCGGCACGCGACGGGTCCAACGGCTCGTCGAGCTCGTCGGCCCGGTTCCGGCCAGGGCCGACACCGCCGACTGGCCCCGATGCTGGGGCAGGGCTGCGTCTTGACGAGCTGGTTACGCTCGCGCGGCGCAGGCCGACACGGTGTCGCAGGCGCTCCGCCGGGCGACGCTCGGTGTGATGAGGGCGACACGCTAGGTGGGCGGGTGAAGTCTAGGTTCCGGTACTGCCGGAACGGAGGACCCGCATACTCGGTGTCCGGGCACTGCCGCGCATCCGGCGCGGAAACCCAGCAGAACGGCTGGTGCGCGGCGCCGAAACGGCCGTAGACGATGGAGTAGGACCAGGTGGCAACCGGAACGACGAGTGCGAAGCCCGCGACCCCGAGGGGCACGGGCAGCCGGAAGGCTGCCGCGAAGGCCGCCCCGGGTCGGCCCAACGGCACAGCTGCGGTCACCGCCAACGGGCGACCGCCACGCCGACTCGTCATCGTCGAGTCCGGGACGAAAGCGAAGAAGATCCAGCAGTACCTCGGCAACGACTACATCGTCGAGGCTTCCGTCGGGCACATCCGCGACCTTCCGCGCGGCGCCTCCGACGTCCCCGCCAAGTACAAGGGCGAGGCATGGGCGCGGCTCGGGGTGGACGTCGACAACCAGTTCGCGCCGCTCTACGTCATCACGCCCGAGAAGAAGAGCAAGGTCGCCGAGCTCAAGGACGCTCTGAAGTCGGTCGACGAGGTCCTGCTCGCAACGGACCCCGACCGCGAGGGCGAGGCCATCGCCTGGCACCTGCTCGACACGCTCAAGCCGCGCATCCCGGTGCGCCGGATGGTGTTCCACGAGATCAGCGAGCCTGCCATCCGTGCCGCCATCGACAACCTGCGCGATCTCGACCACGACCTCGTCGACGCGCAGGAGACCCGCCGCATCCTCGACCGCCTCTACGGCTACGAGGTCTCCCCCGTGCTGTGGAAGAAGGTCATGCCGAAGCTCTCGGCAGGCCGGGTGCAGTCGGTGGCCACGCGGATCATCGTGCAGCGCGAGCGCGAGCGCATGGCGTTCGTGTCGGCGTCGTACTGGGACATCGCCGCGCAGCTCGACGCCGGTGCCGAGGCAAGCCCCCGGCAGTTCCCCGCGCGCCTGGTCTCGATCGACGGCACCCGGGTGGCCACCGGGCGCGACTTCGGCCCCGACGGCCGTCTCAAGAGCGCGGACAGCGCCAAGGAGAGCGCTCGCGTCCTCGACGAGGCGAGCGCCCGCAGGCTGGCCGAGGCGCTTCAGGGCCGTGGGCTCACCGTCGAGTCCGTCGAGTCGAAGCCCTACACCCGCAAGCCGTACCCCCCGTTCATGACGTCCACGCTGCAGCAGGAGGCCGGCCGGAAGCTGCGCTTCTCCGCCGACCGCACGATGCGCAGCGCGCAGCGGCTCTACGAGAACGGCTACATCACCTATCTGCGCACCGACTCCATCACGCTGTCGGAGGCGGCGATCCAGGCCGCCCGCACCCAGGCCCGCGACCTGTACGGCGACGCCTACGTCCCGGCTCAGCCGCGGCAGTACACGCGCAAGGTGAAGAACGCGCAGGAGGCCCACGAGGCGATTCGGCCCGCCGGCGACACCTTCCGCACCCCGGGCGAGATCGCCCGTGAGGTCGACGGCGACGACTTCCGGCTCTACGAGCTGATCTGGCAGCGCACGGTGGCCTCGCAGATGGCCGACGCCCGCGGCACCACCGTGAGCGTGCGCATCGGCGGCAGCGCGGCCACCGGCGAGGCGGTCACGTTCGCCGCGTCCGGGCGCACGATCACCTTCCCCGGGTTCCTCAAGGCCTACGTCGAGACCGTGGACGACCAGGCCGGTGGCATGGCCGACGACGCCGAGTCGCGGCTGCCGGAGCTCACACAGGGCCAGGCGCTGACCGCCACGCAGCTGACCCCCGAAGGGCACTCGACCAACCCGCCGTCCCGCTTCACCGAGCCGAGCCTGATCAAGACGCTCGAGGACCTCGGGATCGGCCGCCCGTCCACCTACGCGTCGATCATCAAGACGATCCAGGACCGCGGGTACGTGTGGAAGAAGGGCCAGGCGCTCGTCCCGTCGTGGATCGCGTTCGCGGTGGTCGGGTTGCTCGAGCACCACTTCGGGCGGCTGGTCGACTACGACTTCACCGCCGCGATGGAGGACGAGCTCGACTCGATCGCCGCCGGGCTGCAGGGCCGCACCGACTGGCTCTCGGGCTTCTACTTCGGCGCCGACCAGGGCAGCACGGGATCGGTGGCACGGGCAGGCGGGCTGAAGAAGCTCGTCGGGATCAACCTCGAGGAGATCGACGCCCGGGAGATCAACTCGGTCCCGGTGTTCGACGACGTCGTGGTGCGTGTCGGCCGTTACGGCCCGTACCTCGAGCGCATGCGCGACGGGCAGTCGCAGCGGGCCAACCTGCCCGACGACCTCCCGCCCGACGAGCTCACCCCCGAGGTCGCCGAGCAGCTGTTCTCGGTGCCGCAGGACGGCCGTTCCCTGGGCGTCGACCCGACCACGGGCCACGAGATCGTCGCGAAGGAGGGCCGCTACGGGCCCTACGTCACGGAGATCCTTCCCGAGCCCGTGGCTCCGGAGGCCACCGCCAACGGCTCCAAGAAGAAGGCACCGGCCAAGCCCAAGCCGCGCACCGGATCGCTCTTCAAGGACATGTCGACCGAGACCGTCACGCTGGAGGACGCGCTGCGCCTGCTCTCGCTGCCGCGGCTGGTCGGCACCGACCCCGAGACCGGCGCCGAGATCACCGCGCAGAACGGGCGCTACGGGCCGTACCTGAAGCGCGGCACCGACTCACGGTCGCTGGCCAACGAGGAGCAGCTGTTCACCGTCACGCTCGACGAGGCGCTGGAGATCTACAAGCAGCCCAAGCAGCGCGGCCGCCGCACCGCCGCGGCTACCCCTCCGCTGCGTGAGCTGGGCGCGGACAAGTCCACGGGCAAGCCGATGGTGATCAAGGACGGGCGGTTCGGCCCGTACGTCACCGATGGCGAGACCAACGCCTCGCTGCGCAAGGGCGACAGCGTGGAGGAGATCAGCGACGAGCGCGCCTCCGAGCTGCTGGCCGAACGCCGGGCGCGCGGGCCTGCGCCGAAGAAGCGCACCACGACGACACGGAAGAAGGCTCCCACCAAGTAGGCCGGGAGCACGACTCCTCAGGGAACGAGCAGGGCCTTCACCGCGGCGGCCACCCGGCCACCCTCGGCACGGCCGGCGGCGGCCGCGGTGGCCTTCTTCATGACCTGCCCCATCTGCCGCGGTCCGGGCTGCTCGCCGAGCTCGGCGGCGGTCTCCTCCACCGCTGTGCGCGCGATCGCGGCGAGCTCGTCGTCGGACAGCTGGGCCGGGAGGTAGCGGGCCAGCACCTCGCCCTCGGCGCGTTCCTGGGCGGCCAGCTCTTCGCGGCCGGCGGCGGCGAACGCCTCCGCCGACTCGGCGCGCTTCTTGGCTTCCTTGGTGATCACCTTGATGATCTCGGCGTCGTCGAGCTCGCGGGCCTGGGTGCCGGCGACCTCCGCGTTGCCGATCGCCGTCAGCGTCATCCGCAGGGTGGCCTTCACCAGCTCGTCGCGAGCCTTCATGGCGGCGGTCAGGTCGGTCCGCAGCTGCTCCTTCAAGGTGCTCACGGCGCTGCACGCTAATGCATGTCCGCCTGGGTGTCCGCGTACATACCCGGCCCGGGTCGCCGCGATCGGGGCTGTGGAGTCAAGAGTTCGTCACCGAAATACAGGGGATCGCGGAGGAACCGGCATTCGCCGTACCCTGGCCGGGTGAACAGCTGGGCTCGGATCGCTCTCGGCGCCACCACGACGGGAGCGGCAACGCTCGCCTACGCGGCGGGGATCGAGCGCCGGAGATGGACGCTTCGCGAGGCCACGCTGCCGGTCCTGGCGGAGGGTGCGCGCCCGATTCGCGTCCTGCACGTGTCCGACCTGCACCTCACCCCGCGGCAGCACAGCAAGCAGCGCTGGGTGGCCGAGCTCGTCGCCTTGGAGCCCGACCTCGTCGTGAACACCGGCGACAACCTGGCCCATCCTCGCGCCGTGCCCGCTGTCGTCGCCGCCCTCGGGCCGCTGATGCAGTACCCGGGCGTGTTCGTCTTCGGCAGCAACGACTACTTCGGGCCCACCCCGAAGAACCCGGCCCGCTACCTGGTCAAGAGCAAGCGACGCCATCACGGCGCCCCGCTGCCGTGGCGTGACCTGCGGGCAGCGATGGTCGAGCGGGGCTGGGCCGACGCCACCCACGCACAGGTGAGCCTCACCGCCGGGGACGCCACCGTCGCCGCCGCCGGTGTCGACGACCCCCACCTCGGGCTGGACCGTTACGACCGCATCGCCGGCAGCCCCGCTCGCCAGGCGGACCTGCGGCTGGGACTCACCCACTCCCCGGAGCCACGCGTCCTCGATCGGTTCGCAGGCGACGGCTACGACCTCGTGCTCGCCGGCCACACCCACGGCGGGCAACTGCGTGTGCCGGGTATCGGCGCGCTCGTCACCAACTGCGGGATCGACCGTTCCCGCGCCCGCGGCGTCTCCCGGTGGGGCGCCCACACATGGCTGCACGTCTCCGCAGGTCTGGGCACCTCACCGTTCGCGCCCGTGCGGTTCGCCTGCCCGCCGGAGGCCAGCCTGCTGACGCTCGTGCCCCGCCCGTCGGTGGTCGCGTCGGCGCGGGCAACCCGCGCGTCGGCGCCCGCAGACGTCGGCTAGAGTTGGTCACGGCCCACGGGCCACCGGGGTGTGGCGCAGCTTGGTAGCGCGCTTCGTTCGGGACGAAGAGGTCGCAGGTTCAAATCCTGTCACCCCGACACAGGCCAAAGGCCCTGTCCGAGATCGTCGGACAGGGCCTTTGCCGTTGGTACGGCTGCGTCGCCCGTCGTGCCGGCCCGGGTAGATTCCACGGTCCGACGGGAGCGGAGGTGGCATGGCCGGGGGCTGGCACTTCTGGGTCGGCACGTTCACTGGCGTTGCATTCATGACGGTGGCCGCACTGCCGTTCGCCGCGCTGACGGTGTGGGCTCTGGCACGCCGTCGGAGTGCCACCGGCACCAACCCGGCGTGGCGGTTGTCGCTGGCCGAGGTCGGCATCGTCTACGGGACGGTGCCGTGGGTATGGATGATCATGTTGCCGGGCAGCCGGGCGGGTGCCATCCCCGGTCGGGTGAGCCTGGTGCCGCTGCGGGATCTGCTCACGATCCTCGCCGCCGCGCCGTTGACGGCGACGGGCCAGATCGTCGGCAACCTGCTGGTGTTCGCGGCGCTGGGGTTCTTCGCCCCGATGCGGTTCGCGGCGCTGGCGTCGGTACCGCGGATCCTTGCGCTCGCTGCGGGCTGCTCGATCCTGGTCGAGGTCGCGCAGTACGTCCTGCAGCTGGATCGGGTGTCCTCTGTGGACGACGTACTGATCAACGCCGCCGGCGCCGGGCTGGCGGCGCTGGTATCGCGCCGCTGGTGGCGCGCTACGGCCACAGCGTCGTCAGATCGACTTCGATCGGCCCCGGTACCGGGGCGCTGAGCCGCCCGCGGCACGCCGGTCATCGGCGCACCGGGCCCGTTGACGTCCGTACAACTGCGGATCCGTGGCGCTCACGAAGAGGCGACGCCCCCGACCATCACTCCAGCAGGCGCCGGAAATCCACCCACGGCCTGCTCGAATGTGTGGGCCACGCGCAGCACGGTGGCGTCGTCGAACCGCTTCCCGATGATCATCATCCCGGTCGGGAGACCGTTCGCCATCCCGGCGGGCACGCTGCACGCGGGATGGCCCGACACGTTCGTGGGAGTGGTGTTGTTCACCATCTCAAAGGCGCGGGCGATCATTTCCTCGCGGGGGGCGTCGTCGGCCGGGATGACCGAAGCCTGGATCGGCGTGGTCGGCATGACCAGCACGTCGAAACGCGACAAGGCCTCGTCGTAGGCCGCCTGCAGGTGCGAGGTCAGGTTGCGGGCCATCGCGTAGTGCTTGCCCCGATAGCGGTCCAGCGAGTACCGGCCCGAGAGCAACACGAGCTTGATCGTCTCGGAGAACCGGCTGCCGTCCTCGCGCCACTTGTTGCCGTAGAACTCCATGAACTCGGGGTCGTAGAGGCCCTGCCAGTTCAGCCCGTAACCGTTGGCGTCGACCATCTGCGCCGTGGCGCCCTCGATGGTGATGACGTCCCAGAGCATCCGGCCGTGCACGTGCCACGGGATCGAGACGTCCTCGACCGTGAGCCCGGATTCGCGCAAGGTCTCGACGGCCGCACGCACCGTGTCGTCCACGGCGGTTTCGGAATTCGGATGCCCGAAGCCCTCGGCAACCACGCCGACCCGCAGTCCGTCCGCCGAGCGGGCCAGCGCGCCTACGTAGTCGTCGACGACGAGGTTCGCGGGTTGCCGCGGGTCGTGCCCGTCGCGCCCCGCGATGACGCCGAGCATCAGCGCGGCGTCCGCCACCGTGCGCGTCAGGGGGCCCACGTGGTCGATCGTCTGCTCGATCGAGAGCGCGCCCGTGTACGGCACGAGGCCGTGGGTGGGCTTGTGCCCGACGATCCCGCTGAAGGATGCGGGCATGCGGATCGACCCGGCCTGGTCGGTGCCGGTGGCGAAGTCGACCGCACCGGAGGCGACAAGCGCCGTGCTGCCGCTGGAAGACCCGCCACTGGACCGCGCGAGGTCCCAGGGGTTGCGCACCGGCCCGGTGTGCGAGGTGTGGGAGCCGCCGGAGGAAGAGAGGTTCTCGCACACGGCCTTGCCGGCGATCGTGGCGCCGGCATCGAGCATCCGGGAGACGATCGTGGCGTCCCGGCGCGGGACGAAGCCCTCGACGATGGGGGATCCGTTCATCATCGGCACCCCGGCCACGGCGGTGTTGTCCTTGACCGCCACCGTGCGCCCGGCCAGCGGACCCTCACCGCTGCCGATCACCTCGCAGGTCACGTACCAGGCACCCAACGGATTGTCGGCCGCCTCCGGACGCGTCCAGGCCCGCTCCGGAACCGCCGGCTCGACCTCCGCGTGCAGCCGCTCGACGACGTCCCAGGACTGGAACAGACCGTGCACCAGCGGGGTGAAGAACGCGACGTCGGTGTCGGTCAGACCCAGGCCGTAGCTCTCGGCGACCTTGGTGATGGCCGACGGATCAGGCGGCTGAACAGGCATATGGGTTCTCCTCGAAGTCGGCAGCCACCGAATCGTGACGAGGGGCGAGCCGACACGTGCCAATGGTGAAGGCGAATGTACCTTCAAACAGCCAAGGGGAACCCGTTTTCTCGCCACTCGGTTGATCGTCGATCCCATCACAGACCATCTTCGACAGGCTGGCCTGCGAGCACTTCCCACCTCGGACTTCAGACAATTCGGGACGGTTGAGAATTTTCCACGCCTCGTGAACCTTCTCCATGCATTGCAGACCATCACCGCTGGTCACAGCAGTTCTCAGCGTGCCCGAACGATGCATCAAAGGATGGGGTCGCGACGGTTGGAGTGGTTGGTCTGCCGTCGACCCGTTCCGGTGAGTTACCAGAGATTTCACACAGCTCGGGACACGACAGGAGGAAGTCGGACAGTTCTGACGCCATCACAGATGATGCGACCGTCGGTGCGACGGAATTCGTCCCGACTACCCATGTCAACTTCGCCGGTCACCACGCGCTTCAACAATTACAGAGCTATTACCACCTCAGCTGCGCCGCGGGCGCCCGATCCCTGCCAGGTACAGCACCAGGAGCACGAGGCCGGGCGGCAGTGCCAGCCACAGCAACCACAGCGAGCTGCCGGCGTTCACCGCGAAGAGGGCCCAGACCGACAGGCTGACCACGGAGAGGCACGACCAGATGATCGTCAGCACACGCATGGCGACACCGCCACCGGTGTCGGAGAACACGGTGCGACGCCCCGGCTCTGGCGGCAGTGCGGGCAGGTCGGCAGTGACGCGCGCGAGCTCGCCCCGAGTGCGGGCGGCCCAGACGGAGCGCACGCGCTCGTCGAACTCGCCGAGGTCCAACTGGCCGATGTCATGTGCGCGGCGCAACGCATCTTGCACCTTGCCGCGCTCGACGTCCGATACGCGCATGTCCTCCGGTAGGACGGGTTCCGTCACGCGCGGATGATCGCACGACCCTCTGACGGCGGCGATCACCGATCGTCGGGTGGCTCAAGTTGCACTCATGCACACTCCCGCATATGTTGGCGGCCATGGGGGCTGGTCACGGTCACGGTCACGGCGTCGACGCCGGTCAGAGCGCATCAGGTCGCTATTCGCGACGCTTGGCGATCTCGGTCGTCGTACTCACGGCGTCGCTCGTCCTGCAGGTGGTTGTCGGACTCGCCACGTCGTCGCTCGCGTTGCTCTCCGACGCGGGGCACAACTTCACCGACGTGCTCGGCATCGTGATGGCGCTCGCCGCGATCACCGCCGCCCGTGCCTCCCAGCGCGACGACCGTCGCACCTTCGGGCTCTACCGCGCCGAGGTGCTCGCCGCACTCGCCAATGCAGTGCTGCTGTTCGGCGTGGCCGCTTGGGTGGTCGTGGAGTCCGTGCACCGGTTCACCGACCCACCCGAGGTGCCCGGGCTCCCGCTGATGCTCACCGCGATCGCCGGCCTCGCCGCCAACCTCATCGTGTTCGGCCTGCTGCGTCAGGGCGCGAAGGAGAGCATCAACCTCCGCGGCGCGTACCTCGAGGTCATCTCCGACACCCTCGGGTCGATCGGTGTGCTCATCGCCGGTCTGGTCATGCTGGTGTGGGGCTGGCCTTACGCCGATCCGATCATCGCGATCGCGATTGGTCTGTTCATCCTGCCGCGTACCTGGTCGCTCGGCCGGCAAGCCGTCCGGATCCTCGTGCAGGCCGCCCCAGCCGACGTCGACGTCACCGCCATCCGATCCGAACTCGCCGCCCTCGAGGGCGTCCAGGACGTGCACGACGTCCATGTCTGGACGCTCACATCCGGGATGGAGGTCGGCTCCGCCCACCTCACCGTCGACGCGGAATGTGATCCGGCCGTGGTGCTCACCCAGGCGCAGACACTGCTCTCCGAACGCCACCATCTGGCGCACTTCACCCTGCAGGTGGAGCCGCCCGGAGCGCGCACGGGCTGCGCGGAGCTCGCCTGGTGACGCGACCCGTCAGCGGGGCACGTACATGATCACCGCGACTCCGGCGAGGCACAGCGCGGCTCCGACGTAGTCGAGCCGGTCCGGCCGGAACCCGTCCATGACGACCCCCCAGGCGAGCGAGCCCGCCACGAAGATCCCCCCGTACGCCGCGAGGATCCGGCCGAAGTGCGGATCCGGCTGCAGGGTGGCGACGAACCCGTAGGCCCCGAGCGCCACCACGCCGGCCCCGACGAACAGCAACCCGCGGTGCTCCCGCACTCCCTGCCAGATCAGCCACGCTCCACCGATCTCCGCCACCGCCGCGACGACGAACAACAGGATCGACCGGACCACCGTCATGGCATCAGGAGAGCACGAGCAGGAACAGCCCAGCCATCGTGTAGGCCACCATCAACAGTACGAGCGGCACCTGGTCGGCGAGGCGCCGGTGTTCGGGCAGCAGGGCCACGCTCCGGTCGTGCGCGGCGACGACCGCCACGACGTGCCCGACGAGCACGGCGGCGATCTGAACGCTCGCCACGATCGCCGGTGCGGGCACGGCGGTGACCGCCCCGAGGTGCGCGCCCGCGAGCTGCGAGAGCCCCCGCGGCCCTTCGACCAGCAGCAACGTGACGTAGTGGGCGATCGTGTACCCGGCCGCGATCGGCACCAGCGTGGTCACGAGCGGGCCCGCCAGCCGTCCGGTCGCGGCTCGGTAGAGGCCGGCGACCATCAGCACCAGTCCGATGAGCACGAGGGTGTCGAGCACCAGCGGGAGGTTCAACGCCTGCCAGCCGATCCAGCCGGTGAGGCCGTCGAACACGGTGGAGCCCCACCACACCGCGACGAACCCGACGAGTCCCGGCGCCGCGGGAACGGCCGCGAGCCCCCGGAACGGGTTGCGCAGCCCGATCCGCCCGTTGTCCAGCCGACCGACGGGGGCGAGCGCGCCGGTGAGAACCGAGTAGGTCTCGAAGGCGTCGGCCCGGTCGAACCAGCGCGCGCCGAACCGCAGCGCCGCCACGGTGTGCACCACGGCGTACGCCAGCAGGAACCCCGCGACGACGGCCGGCCGGTCGCGTCCCGGCGCGACCAGCTCCAGCCAGACGAACACGAGCAGCCCGGCCGCGGCCGGGAAGTGGCCGAGCCGATCGGGTAGCGGTGCGGTGCCCTGCACGGGCATGCGCAGCGCCGTCGCGACGAGGCGGTGCAGCAGCCGCAACGGGTTGACCACCCGCCAGACCGGCCCCAGCAGCAGCGACGCCGGGACGACCCCCACCCACAGCAACACGTAGAGCGCTCGGGGAGCCGGGTTCGCGTCGGGGTCCTGGGGACCGGCGAAGCCGTAGCCCACGATCGCGACCGCCCCGGCCAGCGCCACCGCCTGGAGAGCGTCGCGCAGGCGGGGCGAGTCCAGAACGGCAGGCAGCGGCCGTCCCGTCAGCGGGCCGGTGAAGCGCGGTTGCTTCCACAACAGCGCAACCGCCAGGAACGACACGAGCACGACCACGCCGCCGGTCTGGAGCACGAGCTCGCCGTCGAGAGGCAGCCCCTCGACAGCGCCGATGCCGTGCGCGAGCAGCATCTACGCCGCCGGGACGGGACCGCGGCGCAGCACCGCCATCCCGGCGACCACGACGCCGAGGCCTCCGCCGAGAGTCAGCGCGACGAGAAGCCGGTCGAAATCCGCGCCCCACGAGAACGGGACCACGGCTTCGACGAGCGTGAAGGCGTCGATCGGGGTGATGACGATGGCGAACAGGCCTCCTGCCGCGACGCACAGCAGCGGGCCGCCGACGTGCCCCCGCACCGTGAGCCATGCCCCGACGGCGCCGAGCGGCCACCCGAGCAGCGCGTATCCCGCGGCGCTGAGCAGCATCAGCGCGTACGGCTGGTCCTCCGGCACCCCGGCGGAGCCGAAGACATGCAGCAGGTGCGAACCGATCACCACGACCGTGGCCGCAGCGAGTGCGACCCGGCCCAGCCGCCGCCCCGCTCCGAGCACACCCACCACGGCCGGGACGGCCAGCGCGACGAGCGCCAGCGCCACCCACAGCGCCGTGGCCGGGGGCGGGGGCCAGAACTGCTCGCCGTGCACCGTCGCCACGCTGGAGCCCACGCGAAGCGGAACCGACCAGGCGAGCCGGTCGCCGTCCGGGCGGTCGCCGGCTGCGGCAGCGGTGACCCGCGGGTCGACCCAGTAGGCGACGGCGCCCGAAGCGACGGCGGGCAGGGCGGCGAGCGGGGAACCGTCCGGCGATTCGACGACCACGGTGTCGCCGGTGCCGTTCTCGATCCGCAGGCGGGCACCGAACTCGGCCGCACGGACGTCCAGACCGGGGACGGGCGGATCGATCGCGAGCACCCGCGCCTCACTGGTGGACGACGACAACCCACCGGCGTGTGCGAGAGCCGGCGTCGCGCCTCCCGGGAGTAGGAGCGCGGTCATGGCCACGAGCAGGAGCAACTGCGCAATCCGCACCCCCGGCACAAGGTCACCCTACGCGGAGACGCACGCAGGTGATCGACGCACGCCCCGCCCCGGCTAGGCGATCTGGAGTTGCGTCAGGGGGGTGCCGCTGCCCTCCATCTCGACGTCGAACACCCCTGGCAGGTCGGCCGCGAAGCGCAGCGTGGCGGTGGCGCCCGCGGTGACGTAGGTCATCCGGTCGTAGCCGTGCAGGTGCACCTGTTCGGCCACGTCGCTCGCCACCACCAGGTCGACGGTGGACCCGAGCGGCACCGCGTACCGCCGCACCCCGCCGGTGACTGCTCCGCCGGCGAACGTCACCTCCACCCGTTGGACACCGTCGGCCGTGACGACGGGCGCGGCAGCGCCAGTGCCCGCCGTTCCGCATCCGACGACGAGAAGCACCATCGCCACCAGCGTCGCCGCCAGGCGCGGCCCCATCAGACGGCCGCCGGTCGTGGTCCCCCGAATCCGCACGACGAGATTCAACCGTGGGCCCATGGACACGCCGGTGTCCGGGCAACGTGCGGCAGGATCGAAACCGTGACCGAACACCCTGCCGCACCCGTCCCCGACCGGCTCTTCGACGACGAGCGCGAGCAGCGGTGGCGCGCGCGGTTCACCGCCACGCGGATGTCGCGGCCGGGCTGGGCCCGCGACGCCCCCGACCGGTCCGTGTACACGTCCAACAGCAGCGGGACCACCGAGGTCTACGTCTGGGACCGCGCGGCAGGCACGCACCGGCAGGTGACCGATCGCCGCAGCGGAACGCTCACGGCAACCCTCCCGCCCGACGGCGGGACGGTGTGGTGGTTCGCCGACACCGACGGCGACGAGTTCGGGCACTGGGTGACCGAGCCGTTCGCCGGACTCACCGACGGGGCCACGGCCGCCGCCGCCGTCGCGGGTGTCGAGGACGGCTACCCGGCGGGCCTGGAGATCGGCCGCCGGGTGGTGGCCGTCGGTACCTCGACCGACGACGGCACGAAGATCTGGCTGCACCGCGGCGACGGCCCGCCGGAGGTGATCTACACGCATGCCGAGGACGCCGGCGTCGGAGCGCTCTCCGAGGACGAGACGCTGCTCGCGATCAGCCACTCCGAGCACGGCGACTCCCGGCACCCCTCCGTGCGCGTGCTCAGGGTGTCGGACGGCGGCACGGTGGCCGAGAAGTCCGACGGCGAGGGGAAGGGCCTGACCCCGCTGGCGTTCGCCCCGATCGCCGGCGACGGGCGGCTGCTCCTGCTGCACGAACGCCACGGCCGCGAGGAGCTGCTGATCTGGGACGTCCCCGCCGACACGGAGCGGGAGCTGCCGCTCGACCTGCCCGGCGAGATCGTGGCCGACTTCTACCCCGACGGCCGCAGCCTGCTCGTCTGGCACACCCACGCCGCCCGCACCCGCCTGCACCGCTACGACCTCAACACGGACGAGCTGACGGAGCTGCCCGTGGCGCCGGGATGCATCGGATCGGCAGAGGTCCGCCCGGACGGCACGGTCGAGTACACGTGCTCGTCGGCTGCGGAGCCCCCCGCGGTGCGCGCCCTGCGCCCGGACGGCACCGACCACGTGCTCATCGCACCGCCCGGGGAGCGTGCGCCAGGATCGGTGCCGGTCGAGGACCTCTGGGTGGACGGGCCCGGTGGCCGGGTGCACGCGCTCGTCGCCCGGCCGTCCGGCGTGGAGGGCCCGGCGCCTGCCGTGTTCAGCCTGCACGGAGGCCCGCACGCGGCCGACGAGGATCGCTTCAGCGCGGCCCGCGCCGCCTGGGTGGACGCCGGGTTCGTCGTCGTGGAGGTGAACTACCGAGGCTCGACCGGGTACGGCTCGGCGTGGCGCGACGCCATCGAGGGCAGGCCGGGGATCACCGAGCTGGAGGACGTGGCCGCGGTGTTCGACCAGTGCGTCGAGTCAGGGCTCGTCGACCAGAAGCGTTGTGTGGTCGAGGGCTGGTCATGGGGCGGTTACCTGGCGCTGCTGGCCGCCGGCACGCAGCCCGACCGCTGGGCCGCGTCGCTCGCGGGGGTGCCGGTGGCCGACTACCTCACGGCCTACGCCGACGAGATGGAGCAGCTCCGCGCGTTCGACCGGGCCTTGTTCGGCGGGTCACCACAGGAGCGCCCGGAGGCCTACCGGGTGGCCTCGCCGCTGACCTATGTGGCCGAGGTGCGCGCCCCCGTGCTGGTGCTGGCCGGGGAGAACGACCCGCGGTGCCCGATCCGGCAGGTCGACAACTACCTGGACGCGCTCGCCGAGCGCAGCGGCGTCGAGCCGCTCGTGGGCACGTCCCGGGGCGACGTCCACTACCAGGTCAGCCGCTTCGACGCGGGCCACGGCTCGCTCGTGGTGGACGAGACCATGCGCCACATCGCCACCGAGATCGCCTTCGCGCTGCGGGCGGTGGCCTGACACAGCCCTGCGCGGATACGGATGCGGGAAGCATCCGTATCCGCCGATGGGTCAGACCGTCGCGTTCAGCTGCACGTCCACGTTGCCGCGGGTGGCCTTGGAGTACGGACACAGCTGGTGGGCGGCCTCGACGAGGTCGTCCGCCGTGGCCTGGTCGAGGCCGGGCAGGTGAGCGGTGAGGGCGACGCTGATCGCCATGCTGGTGTCGTCGCGGCCGATCCCGACGGCGGCGTCGACGCTTGCGCCGTCGGGGATACGCACGCCCTTGTTCTTGCCGGCGAGGCGCAGGGCGCCGTGGAAGCAGGCGGAGTAGCCCGCCGCGAAGAGCTGCTCGGGGTTGGTGGCGCCTCCGGGCCCACCCATCTCCTTCGGGAACTTCACGTCCTGGTCGATGATGCCGTCCGAGGAGCGAACGTGACCGTCACGGCCTCCACCGGTGGATGTCGCCTCAGCGGTGTAGATCGCCTCTGCCATGAACCCGCCTTTTCTCGAGAATATGTCGTGCACAACCTATCTCCGGGATCCAGCGCTGTCATTGTTCGTTAGCGGCCACGAAACATCTCCAAGGAACTCTGGGGACCCGACCCCCGAGGAGGTGGCGTTCATGGCCCTGTGGCGGGTGCATGTCCAGCTGGAGGACCGGCCCGGCAGGCTCGGCGAGCTGGCCACGGCGGTCGGGGCGGCCGGTTGCAACATCATCTCCCTGCACGTGGTCGGCGAGCCTGCCGACGACGGTTCGATCACCGACGAACTGCTCGTCAAGGTGCCGGAGTCGGCCGACCCGGCCATGCTCGTCGAAGCGGTGGAGGGCGCCGAGATCCCCTGCACGCTCCTCGTGCGCGCCGACGCCACCGAGCTCTCCGACCCCGCCACCACCGCGCTGGCCCTGGCCCGGATGGTCGCGGCGGATCCGGGCAGCGCACCGCGCGCGGTGGCCACGATGCTCAGAGCGCGACTGGTGGACCCGTCCGCCGAGCACGACGACGGGCACACGCACGTCATCCGCGTGGGAGCTCAGCAGCTGCGGCTGGGCCGGGCCTGGCCGTTCACGGCCACCGAGCTCTCGCGGGCGGCCGCGTTGCTGGAGCTCGCCACCCAGCTCGCGATGCGCGCCCCGGCACGCGCTGCATCCCCCGACCGGATCCTCCTGCTGCGCGACGGATCGGAGGTGCGAATGCGACCCGCCTCCGACGGCGACGCCCCGCTCGTGGCGGCACTGCACGCGCGCTGCGCTCCGCACTCGCGGCGGTCCCGGTTCCTGAGTCCCACGCGTCAGCTCGCCCCCGGCGAGCTCGAGGCGCTCCTCGGCGTGGGGTCCGAGTACGGCCGGGCCGTGCTCGCGGTGACGGTCGACGGCGGTAGTGCCGTCGGGATCGCCAACCTCGACGGCGTCGGGGCGGGCACTGCCCGCGCCGCGGTCCTGGTGGAGGACGCCTGGCAAGGCCGGGGGCTGGGCACGGCCCTGCTGCGCAAGGTGGCGGAGACGGCAGCCGAGCAGGGGATGACGGAGCTGACCGGAGTGGCCCGTGCCGACGATCTCGGCGTCACCCGGCTACTCCGGCGCGCGGGGCTGCGGCCGTGCGCGGAGATCGTGGACGACCAGGTGCACCTGCGGGCCGCGCTTCCGGCCCCGGTCGCCTGAACGCCGAGCGGCCCCGGAACCGCTGGTCCCGGGGCCGCTCGGACGGGCTCGATCAGATCTCGATGCGCTCACCGGTGTCGCCGGCGAACATGTGCAGCGCGCCCTCGCGGGGGGCGAGGTGCAACACCGCACCCTTGTTCGGCGGCGTGCGCCCGTCGACCCGCGCGATCACCGCGCGGCGCTCGCCGCCCACCTCGGTGCTGCCGTAGACGTAGGCGTCGGCGCCGAGTTCCTCGACGACCTCCACCTCGGTGAGCAGACCGGCGCCGCTCTCGACGATGTCCATGTCCTCGGGCCGGACGCCGACCGTGACCGACCGGGTGGCGCCCACGGCGTCGGCTGCCTGCCGAGGCACGCGGAGGTCGGCGCCGCCGAAGTGCAGCGTGTCGCCGTCGACCTCCACCGGGAGCAGGTTCATCGCGGGTGAGCCGATGAACCCGGCGACGAACACGTTGGCAGGCTTGTCGTACATCTCGCGCGGGGTGCCGACCTGCTGCAGGAGCCCGTCCTTGAGCACCGCGACGCGGTCGCCCATCGTCATCGCCTCGACCTGGTCGTGGGTGACGTAGACGGTGGTCGTGCCGAGACGGCGCTGCAATGACGCGATCTGCGTGCGGGTGGAGACGCGAAGCTTGGCGTCCAGGTTGGACAGCGGTTCGTCCATGCAGAACACCTGCGGCTGGCGCACGATCGCGCGGCCCATGGCGACGCGCTGACGCTGACCACCGGACAGCGCCTTGGGGCGCCGCTCGAGGTAGTCGACGAGGTCGAGGATCTTCGCGGCCTCCATGACCCGCTCCTGGATCGTGGCCTTGGACTGCCCGGCGATCTTGAGCGCGAAGCCCATGTTCTCGGCGACCGTCATGTGCGGGTAGAGCGCGTAGTTCTGGAAGACCATCGCGATGTCGCGGTCCTTGGGCGGCACCCGCGTGACGTCACGGCCCCCGATGTGGATGGAGCCCTTGTCGATGTCCTCCAGCCCGGCGAGCATCCGAAGGGCCGTGGACTTGCCGGAACCGGACGGCCCCACCAGGACGAGGAACTCCCCGTCGGCCACCTCGAGGTCGAGCGAGTCGACAGCGGGAACGGTGGAGCCGGGGTAGATCCGGCTCGCGCTGTCATAGGTCACAGCAGCCATGCTGTGCTCCTTCCACCGGCAGGAACGTGCCGGACGATCCGAGTGTGAGGGAGTAGCGATCGAAGAGTGCCATGCCGATCACGATCAGGACAGACCTACTACCCTGAGTGGCCATTGAGCACGTAGCGTGAGGTTACGTTATCGTTACTGTCCGCTATTGCCCGTTTCCGTGCACGACCGCTTCCATGGCGTGATTCCCGGGTGCGAGGCACGCGCCCGTCCTTCCCCGATGAAGCGGAGATGTGATGCCTGCTGTGCCATCAAGAGGGCGCGCGGCGAGCCTCGCGAGCGGGGTCCTCGCTCTGGGGCTCGTAATCGCGGGTTGCAGCGGGAGCAACGTCGCGGGTGGCGGCCCCACCGGGCCTGCCCCGGAATGCGGTGCCTACGCCCAGTACGGAGACCTGAACGGGAAGACGATCACGGTCTACACCTCGATCGTCGAGCCCGAGGACCAGCCGCACATCGACTCGTACAAGCCCTTCGAGCAGTGCACCGGGGCCAAGGTCGTGTACGAGGGCTCGAAGGAGTTCGAGGCCCAGCTCCCCGTCCGGGTGCAGGCGGGTAGCCCGCCGGATATCGCGTACGTGCCCCAGCCCGGCCTCCTGGCCACCCTCGTGCGGCAGACGGGCGCGGTGAAGCCGGCCCCTGCCGGCGTCGCCGCCAACGTCGACCAGTACTTCCCTGAGACCTTCAAGTCGGCGGGCAGCGTCGACGGCACTCTCTACGCCGCCCCGCTGGGCGCCAACGTGAAGTCGTTCGTCTGGTACTCGCCGAAGGCCTTCCAGGCCAAGGGCTACACCGTGCCGACGACCTGGGACGAGATGATCGCGCTCTCCGACCGGATCGTCGCCGAGGGCGGCAAGCCCTGGTGCGCCGGCATCGGCTCCGGCGAGGCCACCGGCTGGCCCCTCACCGACTGGCTCGAGGACGTGATGCTCCGGGAGAACGGCCCGGAGGTCTACGACCAGTGGGTCAGCCACGCCATCCCGTTCAACGCCCCGCAGGTGAACGCCGCGCTCGACCGCGTCGGTTCGGTGCTGAAGAACCCGGCGTACGTCAACGGCGGGCTCGGCGACGTCTCCTCGATCGCCACCACCACGTTCCAGGACGGCGGCCTGCCGATCCTCGACGAGACCTGCTACATGCACCGCCAGGCGAACTTCTACGCGGCGAACTGGCCCGAGGGCACCGACATCACCGAGAACGGCGACGTCTACGCGTTCGAGCTCCCGCCGATCAACCCGGCCTCACCGCAGACCATCCTCGTCGGCGCAGAGTTCGTGGCGGCGTTCTCCGACCGGCCCGAGGTCCAGGCCTTCCAGGCCTACCTGTCCTCGCCGGAGTGGGCCAACGAGAAGGCCAAGGCGGGCTCGGCTCTCGGGCAGAGCGGCTGGGTGAGCGCCAACACCGGCTTCGACCCGGCCAACCTGTCGAGCCCCATCGACCGGCTCTCGGCCGAGATCCTGCAGGACGAGGGCAACACCTTCCGGTTCGACGGGTCGGACCTGATGCCGGCCGCGGTCGGCGCTGCCACGTTCTGGCGGGGCATGACCGACTGGATCACCGGCAAGAGCACAGCGGACTCGCTGACGTTCATCGAACAGTCCTGGCCCGCCGGCCAGTAGGAACCGCGCCACACGGCCCGGCGCCCCGAGCGGGCGCCGGGCCGTCCGTCCCGGGGCGTGCCCCTCGGTGTGCTCGGAGGTGAGCCGGCATGACCCTGCTGGACAAGCTTCTCCAACTTCTCGTGGCAGCAGCGGTCTTCGCCGTGGTGCTCGGCGCGGTGCTCCTGGTGGCAGGCCGCGCCAAGGGCCGCCGCACCGACGTGGTCGCCGGTATCGCGTTCGCGACGCCCGCGTTGCTGCTGCTCCTCGTCGGGCTGCTCTACCCGGCGGGGCGTACCGCGGTGCAGTCACTCCTCGACGCCCGTAGCGCCGGGTTCATCGGCCTGGACAACTACGTGCGGATCTTCACCCAGCCCGACCTGCTCGTCGTGCTGCGCAACACGGTGCTCTGGGTCGTGGTCACCCCGATCCTCGCCACGGCGATCGGGCTGGTCTACGCGGTGCTGGTGGACCGCACGCGCTTCGAGTCGTTCGCCAAGGCCCTGATCTTCCTGCCGATGGCGATCTCGTTCGTCGGGGCGTCGATCATCTGGAAGTTCGTCTACGAGTACCGGCCCAACCAGCAGAACATCCAGCAGACCGGGCTGGTGAACCAGTTCCTCGTCTGGCTCGGCTTCGAGCCGGTCAACCTGATCCTGCAACAGCCCTGGAACAACCTGCTGCTGATCGTGGTGATGATCTGGATCCAGGCCGGGTTCGCGATGACCGTGCTCTCGGCCGCGATCAAGGCGATCCCGAGCGACATCGTCGAGGCCGCGCGGCTCGACGGAGTGGGCGGCGTGCGCCTGTTCTGGTACATCACCCTGCCGAGCATCCGGCCGGCCGTGGTCGTGGTGGTCACCGCGATCAGCATCGCGGTGCTCAAGGTCTTCGACATCGTCCGCACGATGACCGGAGGCCAGTTCGGCACGAGCGTCGTGGCCAACGAGTTCTACGTGCAGAGCTTCCGACTCTCCGACCTGGGCATGGGCTCCGCCCTGGCCATGCTGCTCTTCCTCCTGGTGGTGCCGATCGTGATCTACAACGTGCGGCAGATGCGGAAGGCGGACGCGCGATGACGCTGCTCGACACGCGTGATGACGCGACTCCCGACATCGTCACGGCGGCCACGACGCGGGCCGCGACCGCTCGCCGCCGGCTGTCCTCGCCGTGGGCATCGCTCGCGGCGATCGTGATCGCCGTCCTGTGGACGATCCCGACGTTCGGCCTGTTCCTCTCCTCGTTCCGCCCCGAGCGGGAGGTGCAGCGCACCGGCTGGTGGACCTTCTTCGCCAACCCGAGCGTCACCTTCGACAACTACGCCGAGGTGCTCTTCGGCGGGAACCAGCCGCTCATCGGCTACGTCGTCAACTCGGTGCTGATCACGCTTCCCTCGGTGGCCATCCCGATCGTGCTGGCCACGCTCGCGGCCTACGGGTTCGCATGGACGAAGTTCCCGCTGCGCGACACGCTCTTCGTCGGGATCTTCGCGCTGCAGATCGTGCCGCTGCAGGTGGCGCTGCTGCCGCTGCTGGAGATCTTCGTGGGCAGCGGCCTCAACAACACGTTCTGGACGGTGTGGATCGCGCACTCGACGTTCGCGCTGCCGCTGGCGATCTTTCTGCTGCACAACGCGATGCGCGAGATCCCGGAGGAGCTCGTGGAGGCCGCGCGCGTGGACGGCGCCGGGCACGTGCGCATCTTCACCACGATCATGCTGCCGCTGCTGAAGCCCGCGATCGCGGCGTTCGCCGTGTTCCAGTTCCTGTGGGTGTGGAACGACCTGCTGGTCGCGCTCGTCTTCGCGGGCGGAACGTCGGACGTCGCGCCGCTGACGGTGCGGGTGGCCGACCTCGCAGGCACCCGCGGCGCCGACTGGCACCTGCTCGCCGCCGGCGCCTTCGTCTCCATCGTGATCCCGCTGCTGGTCTTCCTCGGGCTGCAGCGCTACTTCGTGCGCGGACTGCTCGCCGGCAGCGTCAAGGGCTGATCAGCGCACCGTCGCCGGATCCGGCGCCTGCACGGTGACGGGCACGCCGAACTCGATGTACTCGGACACGACGTTCATCGCGGTGGTCGACCCTGCGATGTCCATGGTCATCCGGGTCTGCAGCTTGCGCACGCGGCCCGCGTCGTCGATGTAGACGTCGCCCGCGATCGGTCCACCGCGCTGAAGCGCGGCCGCCCCGTCGCCCGCCATCCCGGACGCCGCAGCCAGCGACGCCGGGTCGATGGTGAAGGTCAGGTGGCGCACCTGCTCACCCCGCAGCTCCTCGACGCCGACGAGCCGCACGTCGCTCGACACCTTCTGCAGGATGTCGAGCTGCTGGGCCGGGTCGTACTGCTGACCACCCGTGGCGGCGCCCTGCGCCTGCGTCCGCGTCCAGCCCTCCTGCCCCGGCAGGCGCGTGTAGAACGTGGCGCCGTCCATGATCACGTCGACCTGGCTGCGCTGCGCAGCGGTGCCGGTGGTGGTCACGGAGACGTCCCCGACCTTCCGGGCGAAGTCGTAGCTACCCGCCCCGCTGGCCGTGGTGTCCTGACCACCCGAGCTGACCTGCATCTGGAGCGCGAAACGGGTGGACCCGGACGCGAACGTGGCGGCAGCCGCGCCGGCGAGAAGCGCTACGGGGTCGCCTGCAGCGGCCGCCCCGTTCTCGGCCGCCGGGGAACCCGCGGGCGCCTCCCCGGTCCCGCTGCAACCACCGAGGAGCGCGACCGCGACGACGGCCACGCAGGCGATTCCTGCACCACGGATCGGTCTTGGCATGGGTCCTCCTGGACGTGAGGGCAGCAGACAAGGGGCCGGTCGGAGCGGCACCATATGCCGATCCCGGCGCCACGAAGGGGATCTCCGCGCGCACGTCCGGTTGGCCTTGACCGAATGTGGTCCGAGAGCCCGGCGTGCCCGAACTCGGTCGAGATTTGTCGGGCCCCCGGTCCACTATGTCCACGTGATACCGAGCGACGAGGGCAGCGACGAGGGCACTGCCGGCCTGGCCGCCTACCGCACCGTTCTCGCACTGCCCGGGGTCGCGGCGCTCACGGCCGTCTCGTTCCTCGCGCGCATCGCTCCGTCGGCCGCCGCCATCACGCTCACCCTGCACGTGGTGCTCACCCTCGAGCACGGCTACGCAGCCGCAGGTCTCGTCGGCGCGGCCTCCACGATCGGGATGGCCGTCGGCGCGCCGTTGCTCGGCAGGCTGGTCGACCGGCGAGGGCTGCGCACGATGCTGTCGCTCACGCTGTGCGCCGAGGCGGTGTTCTGGACCGTCGCCCCGTGGCTGTCCTATCCCGCGCTGCTGGTCGGGGCGTTCCTCGGCGGCCTGCTCGGGATGCCGGTGTACTCGGTGGTGCGCCAGTCGCTCGGCGCGATGGTGCCCCCACAGCACCGCAGGCCTGCCTTCGCGCTCGACTCGATGTCGGTCGAGATGTCCTACATCATCGGTCCCGCCGTCGGCACGCTCCTCGCGCTGCAGCTGGCCACCAGCACGGCCATGTGGATCGTCGGGGCAGGCTGGGTCGCCTCAGGCGTCGCACTCTGGCTGCTCAACCCGCCCACCCGAGCCCCGGAGACCTCGGGCGCCGCCCGGCCCGGCCCGGTGCGCGAGTGGCTCGACCTGCGCCTGCTCGGGGCACTGCTGGCCACCACCGCAGCCGTCGTGCTGATCTTCGGCACCGAGATCTCGATGATCGCCGGGCTGCAGACGAGCGGACAGGCAGCGGCCATCGCGGTCGTCAACGCGGTGTGGTGCATCTCGTCGCTCACCGGAGGGTTCCTCTACGGGGCCGCCCGCCGCTCACCGTCGCTGTTCGTGCTGGTCGCCTGCATGGGAGTGGCCACGCTGCTGGTAGCCGCCGCCGGCCCCTGGTGGTCCTACGCACTCCTGCTCGTGCCCGCGGGCCTGCTCTGCGCACCGTCGCTCGCGGCCAGCTCGGAGGCCGTCAGCGGCCTCGCTCCCGAGCACGCCCGCGGTCTGGTCACCGGGCTGCACGGATCCGCCATCACCGTGGGGGCTGCGATCAGCACGCCGGTCGCCGGATTGCTGATCGACGTCGGGTCGCCCGCTGTGGCCGTGATCACTGTGGGGCTCGCCGGCATCACGGTCGCCGGAGTCGCGGCACTCCTCGCCCGCAGGGGCGCTCATCTGCGCAGGCAGAACACCCCGGAGGTTGCCTCGATCGGGGTAGGACCCTCAGTGGGCTCTCAACCGATCTAAGGCACACTCGGTGCCGATGACCGCGCCGCCGGACCGTCTGCAGGCCCCAGCACCACCGCCGGGTCCGCCATCGGCTCCTTCCTCCTCCCGCCGCAGAGACGCCCTGCGCTACGTGGCGGCGGTCGTCTTCACGCTCCTCGTGGCCGTGGTCGCCTTGCCCGACCTGCTGTTCGGGCTGGACCAGCGCAGCCCTTTCACGCAGCTCGTGCCGTTCCGGCCGTGGATCCTCATCGGGGTCGCGGGGCTGCTCGTGCTCCTGCTCGTGGTGATGGTGTTCGAACGGCGTGTGCTGCCGTTCGTCGACGGCGTGGTCTTGGTGCTGCTCGTGGGCGTCGCGATGCTCGTGCCACGCCTGGTGGCCGATCCGGTACCCGCCGGCGGCACGCCGCTCACGGTCCTCGCCTTCAACACCTTCGAGGGAAGGGCCGACGTCCAGCAGGTCGCCGCGCTGATCGAACAGGAACGGCCGGACGTGGTGGCGCTCAGCGAGGCGGGCGGGCGCTACGCCGACCGGCTCCGGCCGCTCATCGAGCCCATGGGCTACCACCTGGAGAGCTCGATCGGGTCGCGCCGACGAGATGTCGAAGGTGTCACCACCGCGGTGTCCGATCGGCTCGGCGACGTGCAGGCCCGGATCGGCACGGAGACCTCGGCGTTCCCGTACATCGAGCTCAGCGGGGCGGGCCTGGGCGGCATGCGCGTGGCGGCGTTCCACTCGGTGGCGCCGGTGCCCGGCAGCGTGCCGGATTGGCGTTCGGATCTCGGCCTGCTCCAGCAGTGGTGCGCTGCCCCGACCCCGGCGATCGTCGCGGGCGACTTCAACGCCACACTCGACCATTCGGTACTGCGCGACGCGATCGCCGGATGCGGCGACGCCGGGGCACAGACCGGCCAGGGCCTCGTGCCGACGTGGGGCCCCACACCGCGATTCCGCAACCTCTTCGGGCCGCAGATCGACCACGTGATCGCCAACAACGGCATCACCGCCGAGTCGTTCGAGGTGCACGACATCGCGGGCAGCGATCACCGCGCGATCATCACCCGGTTGCGGGTGCCCGGCTGAGCCGGGCCACCCGCGTGCCGCGCGTCAGAGCCGCGCGGCCACCGTCTCCGCGATCTCGTAGGTGTTGAGCGCGGCGCCCTTGCGCAGGTTGTCGCCACACACGAACAGCTCGAGGGTGTTGGGGAAGTCGAGCGCCTGCCGGATACGCCCCACCCAGGTGGGGTCGCCGCCCACGGCGTCGGCGGGCGTGGGCCACTCGCCCGCGGCGGGGTCGTCGCGCAGGACGATCGTGGGCTGCTCGCTCAGCACCTTGCGCGCCGCGTCCACCGACACCTCACGCGCGAACGTGGCGTGCACGGCGAGGGAGTGCGTGGTGACCACAGGGACCCGCACGCAGGTGGCCGACACCTTGAGGTCGGGAATGCCGAGGATCTTGCGCGCCTCGTTGCGGACCTTGAGCTCCTCCGACGACCACCCGTCGTCCTTGAGCGACCCGGCCCACGGCACCACGTTGAGGGCCAGCGGCGCCGGGAACGGCGAAGCCGTGGGATCGAGACCGGCATCGGCCAGTGCCTCGGCGACGTCGCCGCCGCGCATCCCGACCTCGTGGCCGCTCACCGCGGAGAGCTCGGCGTAGAGCCGGTCGATCCCGGCCTGCCCCGCGCCCGACGCGGCCTGGTAGGAGGCGACGACGATCGCCTCGAGCTCGAACTCACGGTGCAGCGCGCCCATCGCGGCCATCATCGAGAGCGTGGTGCAGTTGGGGTTGGCGATGATCCCCTTGGGCCGTTCGGTGACCTTTTCGGCGTTCACCTCGGGCACGACGAGCGGTACGTCGGAGTCCATGCGGAACGCGCCGGAGTTGTCGACGACCACGGCGCCGCGGGAAGCGGCGATCGGCGCCCACTGCGCGCTCACCTCGTCGGGCACGTCGAACAGCGCGATGTCGACGCCGTCGAAGACCTCCGGCGCGAGCGCCTGCACGGTGACGTCCTTGCCACGCACGGGCAGCACCCGGCCCGCCGAGCGGGACGAGGCCACCAGCCGGATGTCCGACCACGGAACGGACCCGCGGCCGTCGATGATGTCGATCATCGTGGTGCCGACCGCACCGGTGGCACCGACGATCGCGACGACCGGCCCCCCGGTGGGCGAGCCCTCTCCCTGCTGGTACTCGCTCATCGCCCACTCCCCGCGTGCACCACGGCCTGCTCCGCTCCCCCGAGCTCGAACGCGGCGTGCAGGGCACGCACCGCGGCGTCGAGCTGCTCCACGCGGCAGATCACGGAGATCCGGATCTCCGACGTGTTCATCGTCTCGATGTTGATACCGGCGTTGGACAGCGCCTCACAGAACGTGGCCGTGACACCGGGGTGGTTGCGCATCCCCGCGCCGACCAGCGAGACCTTGCCGACCTCGGAGTCGTGCAGCACCTCGATGAAGCCGATCTCGTCCTGGGCTGCGGTGAGCGCGGCCACGGCGCGCGGTCCGTCGGTGCGCGGCAGCGTGAACGTGATGTCGGTGCGCCGCGCGCCGGAGTGGCTGATGTTCTGCAGCACCATGTCGATGTTGATGTCGGCGTCGGCCACGACGCGGAAGATGCGCGCGGCCATGCCGGGGGTGTCCGGCACCCCGGTCACCGTGATCTTGGCCTCAGACCGGTCGTGCGACACCCCGGTGATGATCGCCTTCTCCACGGGAATCTCCTCGATCGAGCCGCTGACGAGCGAGCCCGGCTTGTCGTTGTACGAGCTGCGCACCCGCAGCGGGACGTTGTAGCGGCGTGCGTATTCCACGGAGCGCAGGTGGAGGACCTTCGCGCCGCAGGCCGCCATCTCGAGCATCTCCTCGTAGGTGATGCTGTCGAGGCGCTGGGCGTCGGGCACGATGCGCGGGTCGGCGCTGTAGATGCCGTCGACGTCGGTGTAGATCTCGCAGACGTCCGCCTCGAGGGCGGCGGCAAGGGCCACAGCCGTGGTGTCGGAACCACCGCGACCGAGCGTGGTGACGTCCTTGGAGTCCTGGCTCACGCCCTGGAAACCGGCGACCAGCACGATCGAGCCCTCGTCGAGCGCATCCCGCAGACGCTGCGGGGTGACCTGGACGATGCGCGCGTCGCCGTGCTTGGACGTGGTGATCATGCCGGCCTGGGACCCGGTGAACGAACGGGCCTGCGCGCCCAGCGAGTGGATCGCCATCGCGACGAGGGCGTTGGAGATGCGCTCGCCCGCGGTGAGCAACATGTCCATCTCGCGCGGCGGCGGGGCCGGCGACACCTGCTCGGCGAGGTCGAGCAGCTCGTCGGTGGTGTCGCCCATGGCGGACACCACCACGACGACGTCGTGACCCTCTTTGTGGGTGCGGACGATCCGTTCGGCGACCTTCTTGATCCGATCCGCATCCTGGACTGACGATCCGCCGTACTTCTGCACGACGAGGGCCACCGCCGACCTCCTGTCCTGATGCCACGTAGCGCGGCACCGTGGGCTACCGTCCTCACCGAGAGTCGCGCAAGCGCTACCGGCCGAGGTTCTGGTCGGAATCCCACATTACCGGGCAGCATGCCCGCTACCGACTGGAATGGTCCACACCACAGCACCCGCTAGCAGGTACGGCCACTCGCATCAGCGACGGCCGCGCGCAGGCACGAACTCCGCTACGCAGGGTGCTCAGTCCTGGGGACTCAGCGAGATCGAGAGTCTCAGGGGATGCGGCGCACGATGCGCACCACGACGCTGGTGATCGCGAACCACACCAGGGCGGCCGTGCCGTAGTTGAGCACGATCCGGAGTTTGTGGTCGGGCGGCAGGAACAGGTTCGACAGGCCGAGGTTGAACGTGTCGGCCAGCTGGTTGATCGTCGTGGCGATCGTGTTGGCCGGATTGGCGTCCAGCAGCGTGAGCACGATGTGCAGCACCAGGACCAGCACGATCAGCATGCCGACGATCCGAAGGACACTGGCCAGGCCGTCGATGCCCCGCCGTGCCGTGGTTCCCACTGTCACAACGACCTCCCCATGGCACTCGCTCCTGTACTCCGTTGTACCCGCACGAAGCACCCCACGACACGAACCCCGACACGAACACGGTCATAGTGACACGCTCCGCATCCTCCTCCTACCAGCCGGTATCACCCAATGGGATGACGCGGTGGACACAGGGCGCTTGCGGAACTCCCCCCGGCTGGGGCTAACCTCGAAGGCGTGGCGCTCCTGCTCCTTCGTCGCCGCGGCGGGGTCTGACCGACCGGCCCCTCGTCGCGGGGATCAGACGTGCGCGCCGGTCACGTCACCAAGCCTGATCGGCCCACCACAGGAGTACACCCCGCATGACCACCTCGCCCGACGCCTTCAGCTCGTCGACGTCCAGCAGGCTGCGCAAGCCGTCCCGCCCCGCTCCCGACGATCAACCCGTCTGGAATCCGCAACGCGGCTCGCATATGCCGATCCACCGCTACCGCCCGTTCCACGAGCTGGTGGAGCCGGTGTCGCTGCCCGACCGCACCTGGCCCGAGAAACGGATCACCACGGCTCCCCTGTGGTGTGCTGTCGACCTGCGTGACGGCAACCAGGCCCTGATCGACCCCATGAGCCCGGCCCGCAAGCACCGCATGTTCGAACTGCTCGTACGCATGGGCTACAAGGAGATCGAGGTCGGGTTCCCCGCGGCGAGCCAGACCGACTTCGACTTCGTCCGGGAGATCATCGAGCAGGACCTGATCCCCGACGACGTCACGATCCAGGTACTCACTCAGGCTCGTCCGGAACTGATCGAGCGCACGTACGAGGCCTGTGAGGGCGCTCCCCGCGCGATCGTCCACCTCTACAACTCCACCTCGATCCTGCAGCGGCGGGTCGTGTTCCGCTCCGACCGTGCGGGCATCTCCAAGATCGCGACCGACGGCGCGGAGGACGTGCTGCGGTTCGCCGAGAAGTACCCCGCCACCGACTGGCGCTTCGAGTACTCCCCCGAGTCCTACACGGGCACCGAGCTCGAGTACGCCGTGGACGTCTGCAACGCGGTCTCGGCGGTCTGGCAGCCCACCCCCGAGTCGCCGATGATCGTCAACCTGCCGGCGACGGTCGAGATGGCCACCCCGAACGTCTACGCCGACTCGATCGAGTGGATGAACCGGCACCTGGCCCGCCGCGACGGTGTGGTGCTCAGCCTGCACCCGCACAACGACCGCGGCACGGCCGTGGCGGCCGCCGAGCTGGGCTACCAGGCAGGGGCCGACCGCATCGAGGGCTGCCTCTTCGGCAACGGCGAGCGCACCGGCAACGTCGACCTCGTGACGCTGGGAATGAACCTGTTCACGCAGGGAATCGACCCGCAGATCGACTTCTCCGACATCGACGAGATCCGCCGCACCGTCGAGTACTGCAACCAGCTGGACGTGCCCGAGCGGCACCCGTGGGGCGGCGACCTCGTCTACACGGCGTTCTCCGGCAGCCACCAGGACGCGATCAACAAGGGCTTCCAGTCCATGCACGCCGACGCGGCAGAGGCCGGCGTCGAGGTGGACCAGTTCCGCTGGGAGGTGCCCTACCTGCCGGTCGACCCCAAGGACATCGGTCGCACCTACGAGGCCGTGATCCGGGTGAACTCGCAGTCCGGCAAGGGCGGCGTCGCCTACATCATGAAGGCCGAGCACCAGATGGATCTGCCGCGGCGGCTCCAGATGGAGTTCTCCCGCGTGGTCCAGGAGGTCACCGACTCCGAGGGCGGCGAGGTCTCCCCCAAGGAGATGCGCGATGTCTTCGACACCGAGTACCTCGGCCGCGTCACGCCGCTGAAGCTGATCCGCCATCGACTCACCAGCGACGGCGAGGGCACCGACGAGATCGTCGCCACCGTGCGCGTCGAGAACGACCTGCACGAGATCACCGGCAGCGGCAACGGGCCGATCGCGGCGTTCGTCGACGCGCTCGCCGGCATCGGTTTCGACGTGCGCGTGCTCGACTACCACGAGCACGCCATGTCCGCGGGTGACGACGCCCGGGCCGCCGCCTACGTCGAGTGCGCCGTGGAGGACACCGTGTTCTGGGGTGTCGGCGTGGACAGCTCGATCGTGAACGCCTCGCTCAAGGCCGTGGTCTCGGCGGTCAACCGCGCGATGCGCTGACCGCTCGCGCGGGTACGGGTGCCCGGGCACCCGTACCCGCGCGTGTCAGGCCCGGTTGCGGCCCTCGGTGAAGAACCCCACCACGGCCGCCTCGTCAGGGAGGTCGCTCGCCCAGCGCAACGCGCCGAACGGGGCGTTCCAGAACTCCCCCTCGTGGGGCGTCCACGGACCCACGTAGGCGTACGGCAGGGGGTTCCCGTCGTCGCCGGGAGAGATCCCGTAGTTGACCTCGTCGACGGAGATGCCGAGGTCGAAGTGCTCCGGCCAGAGCACCGGGCTCGACTCGGGCTCGAACGCCCGCAGCCCGGCGTCGCCGCGGGCGAACCAGCCCAGGATCAGCGCGGCCGACGAGGGGTCCACGGCCAACGGCTCGTCCAGGTCGACGCCCGAGGTGTCGCTGTAGATCCCCTCGGGTGGCCCGGCCTCCACGCCGGCGGCCTTCCCCAGCTCGCGCAGCGTCCCGTCTAGCGGCCATCGGCCGTCCGGGCCGACGAGGTCGGTGCCCTGCACCCGCAGCGGTGCTGCCACCCCGGCGAACCCACCGGAGCACACCGACAGCCGGATCGTGCCGTGCGCGCGATACTGCGGGCCGGCGATCACACTCTCCGCCACGCCGTGCAGAGCACGCCGCGTCGCCACCAATTGCTGCTCGTCCATGGACAGGACTGTCCCCCATCCCCGTGGATGCACGCTGGCCGGAGCCGAAGTGCTACCTGGGCGGCCGTATCCGAGCGGTGCGGCTCCGAGGTGCGGTTCGTAAATCAGGTAGCGTCCTTGTGTGCAGCTGCCGGTGAATCCCACCGCCGCCTATCTCGTCGTCCTGCTGTGGACTTCTCTTCCGTTCACTCCTGCCGAGCCGGTGCTGGTCGCCGGCGGGTCGTGGTCGGCCGAAGGTGCGCTGTGGCTGCCGCTGGTGATCGTGGCCTCTGCGATCGGCTCCCTCCTCAGCGACCTCGTCAAGTACGCCATCGGCTGGTACGCCGGTCCCGCGCTGCTCGCGCGACTACGGCGTCGGCGTGCAGGGGCACGCGCGGCCGACTGGGTGGAGGCCCGGGTGCGCACGGCCGGCGCGGCGGTGATCGTGCCGTCGTACTTCGTGCCGGTCGGAGTCGTGGTCTCCACGCTGCTCTGCGGCGCGCTACGCCTGCCGTGGCGCGCGGTCGCGCGGGCGTCGGTGCTCGGCGCGCTGCTGTGGTCGGCGGTGTACGTCCTGATCGGCTACGTCGGCGGGAAGGCGACGGGTGACCCGCTGCTCGGCGTCATAGTCGGCGTGCCGGCTGCGTTCATCCTCGGCGCGCTGCTGGCCCGCCGGGCCCGGGCGCGGGAATCTGCCGAGGCCACACAGCCCAGCAGGGCGGCACCGCTCAGCGACCCAGGATCTCCGTAACCGAGCCGGGCAGGTCCGGCACCGCGCCCGGCGCGAGGACGTCGTCGACCGCCTCGACGTCGACGCGGTGCGTCTGGAGTCGTCCGCTGCGGATGTCCTCCGCGTAGTGGCAGGCGACCCGGTGCCCTGCGGGTGCTCCGTCGATCACGCGCAGCAGGGGCCGCTCGTCGTCGCACCGCGTCGGCTGACGCCACGGGCAGCGCGTGTGGAAGCGGCATCCACTGGGGGGCGCGGCGGGCGAGGGCAGGTCCCCGGTGAGCAGGATTCGCTCCCGGCGGTCCTCCAACTCGGGGTCCGGCACCGGCACGGCCGAGAGCAGGGCCCGTGTGTAGGGATGCTGCGGATCGTCGTACAGCGCCTGGGAAGGCGCCTCCTCGACGAGCCCGCCGAGGTACATCACGCCCACCCGGTCGCTCACGTGCCGCACAACCGCAAGGTCGTGCGCGATCACCAGATAGGTGAGGCCCAGCTCGGCCTGCAGTCTGCCGAGCAGGTTCAGGACCTGCGCCTGCACCGAGACGTCCAACGCCGACACCGGTTCGTCAGCCACGATCAGGTCGGGCTCGACGCAGAGCGCTCGGGCGATCCCGATGCGCTGGCGCTGGCCGCCGGAGAACTCGTGCGGGTAGCGGCGCAGCGCGCCGGCCGGCAGCCCGACCGAGTCGACGAGCTCGCGCAGGCGCGCTCCGTCGGCCGCGGGGCCGCGGGAGAGCCCGTGGGCCTTCATTCCCTCGGTGAGCAGCGACTCCACGGACTGGCGGGGGTCCAGGCTGGACATCGGGTCCTGGAACACCATCTGGAAGCGTCGACGCATCCGGCGCAGCTGCTCACCTCGCAGGTGCGCCACGTCGACGCCGTCGAACGTCACCTGCCCCGCGGTCAGATCCACGAGCCGCAGGATCGCCCGGCCGAGGGTGGACTTGCCGCAGCCCGACTCGCCCACCAGCCCGTATGTCTCGCCGCGTCCGATGTGCAGCGAGACGCCGTCCACCGCGTACACGTGCCCGACGGTGCGGTCGAGCACGGCGCCGCGCTTGATCGGGAAGTGGACCGCGAGATCGCGGACGTCGAGCAGGGGTTCGCTCGTCTCCATGGCGGTCACTCCGCGCTCGCCGGAACGGGGTTGTGGCACCGCAGCAGCCGGCCACCGCTCGTCTCGACCGGTGGGCTGACCTCGGTGCATTGTTCGATCTCCCGCGGGCACCGCGGCGCGAACGCACAGGCGTGGCCCCACGGCAGGTTGTCGACCACGGAGCCGCGGATCGCCTCCAGCTCCTCCCCCGGCGGCGCGTCCAGCCGCGGGATCGAGCCCAGTAGTCCATGCGTGTAGGGGTGACGCGGCGTGCCGAAGAGCCGGTGCCGCTGCGCGCGCTCGACGATCCGTCCGCTGTAGAGCACGTTCACGGTCTCGCACAGCCCCGCGACGACGCCGAGATCATGCGTGATCATGATCAGGGCCGCACCCGTCTCCTGCACGAGCTCGGACAGCAGCCCGAGGATCTGCGCCTGGATCGTGACGTCGAGGGCGGTGGTCGGTTCGTCGGCGATGAGCAGCCGCGGCTGGCAGGCGAGGGCGATCGCGATGAGGGCGCGCTGGCGCATGCCGCCGGAGAGCTGGTGGGGGTAGGAGTCGAGCCTGCGCCGGGGGTCGGGGATGCCCACCCGCTCCAGCAGCTCGGCCGCAGCCTTGCGGGCCTTGTCGCCCGCCATGCCCCGGTGCCGGCGCAGCACCTCGGTGACCTGCAGGCCGATCGGGATCACGGGGTTGAGCGACGAGAGAGGGTCCTGGAAGACCATCGACAAGTCACGGCCGCGGCGCTCCCGCATCTGCGACTCGGACAGAGTCAGCAGATCCGTGCCGTCCATCCGCACCGATCCGGTGACCCGCACCCCGCGAGCGGGCAACAGCCGCATGATCGCCAGCGACGTCACCGATTTGCCACAACCGGACTCCCCGACGAGGCCGACCACCTGACCGGGGGCGACGTCGAAGCTCACCCCGTCGACGGCGATCGTGTCGGGCTCACGGCGGCGGGTGAAGGCGACCTGCAGGTCACGGACCTCCAGCAAAGCACTCATCGCACTCCCTCGCTGCGCTCGGTCGGCGCTTCGCGCGGGCGCTGTGACACTGATTCGCTCACAAGCTCACTCATCGCACTCCCTCGCTGCGCTCGGTCGACGCATCGCGAAGGCACTGTGACACTGATTCGCTCACAAGCTCGCTCATCGCACTCCCTCGCTGCGCTCGGTCGACGCATCGCGAAGGCGCTGTGACACTGATTCGCTCACAAGCTCACTCATCGCACTCCCTCGCTGCGCTCGGTCGACGCATCGCGAAGGCGCTGTGACACTGATTCACTCGCAAGCTCGCTCATCGGCGCCCCTTGGGGTCGAGGGCCTCGCGCAGCGACTCGCCGAGGAGCGTGAATCCCAGCGCCACCACGATGATCGCCGCTGCCGGGAAGAAGGCGAGCGCGGGTCGCACGTCGAGGTAGGTCTGCGCCTGCGCGAGCATGAGCCCCCATTCCGCGCGACCGGGGTCGGCGTCGCCCAGGCCCAGGAAGGACAGCGCCGCCGCGTCCAGGATCGACGTGGCGAGCGTGAGCGTGGCCTGCACGATCACGGGCCCGATCGCGTTGGGGAGCATGTGGCGCAGCACCACCGCGCTCCGCTTCACACCCAGCGCCGTGGCCGCGACGACGTGGTCGCTCTCCCGCTGCGCGAGCATCGATCCGCGGAGCAACCGCGCGAAGATCGGCACGCCGACGATCGCCACCGCGATGATGACCGTGGTCTGCGACGGGCTCGCTGCCAACGCGGCCACCGAGATCGCGAGCAGCAGGCTCGGGATGGCCAGCAGGACGTCGGTGATACGCATGAGCAGGGTGTCGACCCAGCCGCCGAACGCGCCGGCGAGGGCGCCGATCACGATGCCGGCCGCGAGCCCGATCAGCGTGGCGAGCACGCCCACCAGCAGCGTCTGTTGCGCGGCCAGGATCAGCCGGGAGAAGAAGTCACGTCCGAGCTGGTCGCTGCCCAGCGGGAAGCCGTCCTGCGGTCCGGGGATCGAGCCCGGCCGCAGGTTCTGCTGCAGCTGCGGGAACGCCTCGGCCGGCCCGTGCGGGGCGATCAGCGGTGCCAACGCGGCGACCACCACGAACAGGCCGACGATCACTGCGCCCGCGATCGCCACCGGGTCGCTGCGCAGCCGCCGGAATGCCTCCGAGCTGAGGCTGCGCCCGGCGGAGAGGTCGTCGATCCGCGCCTTCCGGCGCTCCGCCCACGTGGTGGTCATACCGGAAATCCGATCGCTGCCAGAACTCTGGTCATGAGAGCCGGACCCGCGGGTCGATGATCGCGTAGGAGAGATCGACGAGCAGATTCACCAGCACGTACACGAGCGCCCCCAGCAGCAGCAACGCCTGCAGCCGCGGGTAGTCCCGGAGCGTGATGGCGTCGGCGAGCAGTGTGCCGATCCCACCCCACACGAACACCTTCTCGGTGAGTACCGCCCCGGCGAGCAACAGGCCGACCTGGAGGCCGATGGTCGTGGACACCGGAAGCAGCGCGTTGCGCAGGACGTGGCGGCTGCGCACGGTGCCGGGGGCGAGGCCCTTGGAGTTGGCGGTGCGCACGAAGTCCGAACCGAACACGTCGAGCACCGACGCCCGCGTGATCCGCACGATCACGGCGAGCGGAATCGTGGCCAGTGCAACCGCGGGCAGCACGAGATGGCCGAGCGCGTCGAAGCTCGCGTCCCATTCCCGGGTGAGCAGCCCGTCGAGGACCGCGAAGCCGGTGACGTTCGTGGCGTCGAGACCGACCGTCTGGCGGCCGGACGGCGGGAACCAGCCCAATTGCACCGCGAACACGGCCTTGAGCAGGTAGCCCAGGAAGAACACCGGCACCGCGACGCCGACGAGCGTGCCGATCACGGTGGTGACGTCGAGCGGCCGGCCCCGGTGCTGGGCCGCGAGGTAGCCCAGCGGGATGCCGAGCAGCACAGCGATGAGCAGGGCGGCGACCGACAGCTCGATGGTGGCCGGCATCGCACGCCCGATCTCGGCCATCACCGGCTCACCGGTGATCGACGACGTGCCGAAGTCACCGGTCAGCACACGCCCGAGGAACCGGCCGTACTGAACGAGGATCGGCTGGTCCAGGCCGAGGACACGGTTGAGCTCGGCGACCCGGTCAGGTGTTGCGCGGTCGCCGAGGAACGCTGACGCCGGACCGCCGGGGAGGCTACGTAGCCACGCGAACACGAGCAGTGACAGCAGCAGAAGCGTCGGGATCACCTGTAGCAGGCGCCTCGACACGAATCGCAGCATGTCCCCTCTCCTGGTGTAACGCTCGTATATGACGCCGCGGGTGCTACCGACGGCGGCGCATGGGGAACCCGGGTGGCGCCGACATCGTCGGCGGCGCCACCCGGGGTCGGCGGGGTCAGCCCTTGCTGACCGTGTAGAACCGCTCGTCCGTCAACGGCGACGGGATCAGACCCGTGACGTTCTCCCGTACGACGATGGCGGGCGGCGAGCTGCTGAGCGGGACGGCCGGCAGGTACTTCGTCATCAGGTCTCGGTTGACCTGCTCGTACGCCGCGGCGTGCCCCGCCGGATCGAACGTGGTGTCGGCGGTCGCGATCTCCTGGAAGAGGGCCGGGTCGGTGAAGCCGAACTCGGGCTTGTTGCGGCCGAAGAACGTGCCGATGAAGTTGCCGGCGTCGTTGTAGTCGCCGGTCCACCCGAGCAGGTGCAGGTCGTGCACCCCGTTGACGCTGACGGAGTCGAGGTAACCGCCGTTCCACGGCTGCGGCACCGCGTTCACCGTGATCCCCGCCTGGCGCAGGTTCTCCTGGATCGCCGTGAAGATGTTGGTGGGGTTCGGCATGTACGGCCGGGTGACCTCGGTCGGGTAGTAGAAGTTGACCGTGAGGTTCGACTGGCCGGCCTCGGCCAGCAGCGCCTTCGCGCGCTCGGGGTCGTACGGGATCGGCTGGATGTCACTCGCGTAGCCGGCCACCGTCTCCGGCAGGAACTGGCTGGCCACCACGGCGCCCTCGGGGAGCTGGTTGCGCACCAGCGACTCCCGGTCGATCGCGTAGGCCAGCGCCTGGCGGACTCGGACGTCCTGCAGCGCCGGGTTGTTCTTCTGGTTGATCCCCAGGTAGAGGATGTTGAACACCGGGCGGACGAGAACGTCGTAGCCGCTGCCCTTCAACGACTCCCAGTCGGCGGGCGACGGGTAGTCGTAGCCGTCGATCGTGCCGGCCTGCAGCTCCTGCTTGCGCGCGTTCTCGTCCGGGATCACGCGGAAGATCAGGCGGTCGACCTTGGCGGGCTCACCCCAGTAGTCGGGGTTCTTCACGAGCGTGATCACGTTGGCCGTGCGGTCGTAGCTCTCGAACTTGAACGGACCGGTGCCGGTGGGGTGCTCGGTGGCGTAGGGGCCGTAGGTGAAGGCCTCCCCGCTCTGCTCGATCTGGTCGGCGTTGTACTGCTGCATCGCGGTGGGGCTCGAGATCGACAGCGACGTGAGACCGAACGCCGCCGGGAAGGCACCCTTCGCGCGGTTCAGCTTGATCACGGCCGTGTACTGGTCGGGCGCGGAGCACGAGTTGTAGACGGGCGTGGCAGTGGCGCTCGCCTGGTTGTTGGTGAAGCCCTCGAACGTGTCGCTGTAGTAGACCGCCTGCGCCTGTGCGGCAGCATTCGGCAGGTTCACCCAGCGGTTGAAGTTGAAGCAGACGGCCTCGGCGTTGAAGTCGGTGCCGTCGTGGAACTTGACGCCCTGGCGGAGCTTGAAGGTCCACTCGGTGAAGTCGGCGTTCGGCGTCCACTCGAGGGCCAGCGCGGGTGCGAGCTCAGAGGTGCCCAGCTTGTAGGTGATCAGCGTGTCGAACATCTGCCGCACCGGCCGGAACGTCTCGCCGTCCTGGGCGAACATCGGGTCGAAGTTGTCGGGCGCCCCCGGCACTCCGAACACCAGGGTGCCGCCGGTGGCGCCGGACCCACCCTCGGCAGCTCCGTTTTCCCGCTCGGACTGAGCACAGGCAGCGAGCGTGACGGCGAGCGCTCCAGCCGCGAACACGGCCGCGAGTCGTCGGGCAGCTGACCTCATGCGGGCATCACCTCTTCGGGTTGGACCCGCGAACAGTAAAGGGCGGGGATGCCGAACGTAATGGGCCGCGATACCGATCGGTAGATGTTCGAGTCACGGTTGGGCTACGGCTCGCGCGCAGCCGGACACCGTCTGCAGCGGGGGTGCGCTCCCGGATACCGTCCCGCAGCGTGAAGAACGCCGAACGAGCGGCGCGTTCGTACGAGCCTATGGAGCGGAAGGGCCAGTCGTATGCGCTCTGGGCCAAGCTGCGGACACACCGGCTTCGCGGCAGCCGCGGTCTGCCACAGACATGCAGCGAGGGCCGTCCCGGCAGGATCGCCGATACGGCCCTCGCTTCAGACGCGCTGCGGCGCCCTCAGGCCAGGTCGAACTCCCCGTTCTTCACCCCGGCAACGAACGCCGTCCACTCCTCGGCGGTGAAGACGAGCGAGGCCCGGCGCTCGGGGTCCTTGCTGTCGCGAACCACGACAGGACCTCCGGGCGTCCGCCCGACCTCGACGCAGCCGCCGCCATTGCAGTAGCTGCTGATCTGGTACTCGATCACTGGTGCTGGGGCCTTCCTGGGGGAGCGGTGGGTTGTACCGACAACGAGAGTCGAGTCCTCGCCGGTACGGCGTACGCCGGTCATCTTGCCCTCCACTCTCCAGTGTTGATCTTGGGGCTCACCCAGTCGAGAATTTTTGGAAACGCAGCAGGTCAGCAGCGGCGTAGCCGCGTAGACAGGCGGATTTAAGCACTGGCTGGGTTCAGCGTGCTATCCGGCATACCCGACCGTGCATCCCCCGAGAGCGAAGCACATGCCCTCAGCACCGGATGGCCCAGCAATCGACCGTGAGTCACAGGTATCGAGCGATGGTCTCCCGCGACTCATGCGGGGGGAGGGCGTACTGGAGGACATCCGCGAAGACGTCCTTGTACCGGTCCACCTCGGACTGTGCGTCGAGGTACGTCTCGCCCGCGTGCCCCTCGATGTAGACCACATCAGACCCCAGCTCGTCGGGGATCTCGAGCAGCACGAAGTGTCCGTAGTGGGCACGGAGCAAACCCAACTCGAACGGGAACACGCGCACCGACACGGTCGGCAGCTCGCTCATCTCGATGATGTACTCGAGCTGCGCCTTCCAGACGGCCCTTCCCCCGACTTTCCGCAGGAGAACCGCCTCGTCCAGCACGGCGACGAGCTCTAGCGGGGGCGGGCTGGTCCGGCGCAAGGCGTCCTGCCGCTTGAGGCGCAGCTCCACGAGGCGGTCGATCTCCTCCGGGGAGTGGTGCGGCAGAAGCGTCGAGATGACCGTGCGGGCATAGTCCGCCGTCTGTAGAAGCCCGAACACCAGCGTGACGTCGAACGAGTGGATCACCGCGGCGTCGTTCTCCAACGCCGCATACCTACCCGGGTTGTCCAGCACGAACCGCTCCGGGTGTACCCCCTCGGTCAGGGGCTCCCACCACCCCGGCTGCCTGCCGTCGCGCACGAGGCGGAGCAGCATGTCCTGCTCGGTGTCGGAGGTGACGCGGTAGATCCGTATCAACTCGCGGATGTCGGGCATCTTCGGGATGCCCTTCCCCGTCTCCAGACGGGAGATCTTGGACGTGGAGCAGGTCATCAGGTCCGCAACCTCGTCGAGCGTCAGCCCGGCCTTGCCACGGAGACGCCGAAGTTCGGCTCCTAGTCGACGGCGGGAGCCGATGGGGCTCTGCGGTGCGGCCATGCCTCTCCTGATCGCGGGTCCACCACTGCTACGTGCGGGTGATCAATGCGCCAACACGCTCCCTGCAATTGCATGACGCACTGTCTTCAGGCAATCTAAGCATCCGTAGGTCGGATGTGGTACTCGCCACACCCGTCTGCGGCATCCCCGGAGAGGAGGCCGCCGTGAACACCTTCCGACGCCTGCCTCTCCAGTCCTGTGCTCGACGCGATGTCCGCTCCGCCACCCGGAGCGCCGCGTCCCGTCCCGGTGCGAATCCCGGGACCACTGATGTCCGGCAGCCGGCCGGAACGAGTTGCACACCGAGAAGGGACTCGATGGGAATGTCGAACACAAAGATCAGCAGCAGCGCCCGCGGGGTGGCCGTCCATCTGGGCAGGTGGTCGCCATGATCGCTGTGATCGTGGGCGGGGTCGCCCTCATCGTGGTGATTGCGATCGTCGTGGGGATCGTCGACGTCGCGCAGGCCCCGTCATGGCGAGAGGTCGCGGCGGAACGGCGGCGGAACTGGGAGGCTCGCCAACCGGAGTACCACGGCGTCGACGACTACGACCCCCAGTGGGATGACGACTGACGCGGTGCGATCCCGGGGGGTGATCGCGCCACGGCGGTGCCGGGCAGTGCAGCACCGGCGCCGCCGTAGGACCCCCCGACTCAGAGGGTGCGACGGCCGGACAGGGCGCGGCCCAGCGTCAGCTCGTCGGCGAACTCCAGGTCGCCACCCATGGGAAGGCCGGACGCCAGTCGGGTGACCGACAGGCCCGGGAAGTCGCGGAGCAGCCGCACCAGGTAGGTGGCCGTGGCCTCGCCCTCGGTGTTGGGGTCGGTCGCGATGATCACTTCGGCGATCTCGCCCTCGTCCTGGGCCGGGCCGGTGCCACCCAGGCGGGCGAGCAGTTCCCGGATCCGCAGGCCGTCCGGACCGACGCCGGCCAGCGGGTCGAGCGCCCCTCCGAGCACGTGGTAGCGCCCCTTGAACTCGCGGGTGCGCTCCACGGCGAGCACGTCCTTCGGTTCCTCGACGACGCAGACGATCGTGGGGTCACGGCGCGCATCGGAGCAGTACCGGCATCGTTCCCGCTCGGAGACGTTGCCGCAGACCTCGCAGAAGCGGACGCCCTCCTTGACCTTCTGGAGCACGTCCTGCAGGCGCGACACGTCGACGGGGTCGGCTGCGAGCAGGTGGAACGCGATCCGTTGGGCGCTCTTCGGTCCCACACCCGGCAGCCGGCCCAGTTCGTCGATCAGGTCCTGGACCGGTCCCTCGAACACCGGCTAGCCGAGACCAGGAAGGCCGAAGCCACCGGCGTCGCCCAAGCCACCGGCCAGCGGTCCCATCTTCTCGGCCTGCAGCTCCTGCGCCTTGTGCGCAGCGTCCTGCAGCGCGCCGACGACGAGGTCCTGCAGCGTCTCGACGTCGTCGGGGTCGACGATCTTCGGGTCGATCCGCACAGAGCGCACCTCGCCGGCAGCCGTGCTGGTGACCTGCACCAGCCCGTTGCCTGCCTGGCCGACGACCTCGGCCTCCGCCAGCTCGGCCTGAGCGGCCATCAGCTGCTCCTGCATCTTCTGTGCCTGCTGCAGGATCATCTGCATATCGGGCTGACCGGGTTGCACAGCGATCTCCTCGCACGTCGTGCCCGGCGCGTCCAGCGCGTCCGGCTCAGGCCAAAAGGCTAACGCCTCCACGACCGGTGGACGCTCCCAGGCGGGTCCGCATCGGCCGTCCGTGTCACGCTGACCACGTGCGGATCGCTCGCCTGTTGCTCTTCGGAGCCGTGCTGTCAGGGCTGACAGCCGTGGGGAGCGGGTGCGCGACCCCTCCGCGGTTGCCCGCGGCTGCCGTCGCGGCGCCGCCCCTGACGTCGGCACCAGCGGCTGCCGATCCGCCCGTGGTGGTGCTCGACCCCGGCCACAACGGCCGCAACTCCCGGAACTCCGCGGAGATCAACCGGCAGGTGCCCGACGGGCGCGGGGGCACGAAGCCCTGCAACACCACCGGAACTCAGACCAACGCCGGGTACCCGGAACACGCCTTCACCTTCGACGTCGCCTCGCGCGTCGCGCAGCAGCTCACCGCCGCCGGCGTCCGGGTCGTCATGACCCGCACGGACGACGACGGTGTCGGGCCGTGCGTCGACGAGCGCGGGCGGGCCGGGGAGACTGCCGGCGCCGACGCCGTCGTCTCCATCCACGCCGACGGCGCTGCCTCCCGCGACACCGGCTTCCACGTGGCGTTCTCCGACCCGCCGCTCAACCCGGCTCAGGCGGGCCCGGCACGTGAGCTGTCCGTCAGCCTTCGCGACGCGATGCGGGCCGCCGGGTTCGCGGATTCGAACTACGTCGGCCGCGACGGGCTCTCCCCGCGCTCCGACCTGGCCGGGCTGAGCCTGGCCACCCGCCCGACCGCGCTCGTGGAGTGCGCCAACATGCGCAACCCCGACGAGGCGGCTGTGGTGTCCAGCGAGGAGGGGCGCGCCCGCTACGCGGCGGCTCTGGCGCAGGGCGTGCTGGCCTTCCTGAACCTGCCCCGCTGAGGCGTCGGGTCTCAGGCCGTGGTGGGTGCAGGTTCCATCCGACGGTTGATGCGCGCCGCCACTTCCACCAGCGCCGCACCCACCACCGCCACGACCACGGCCAGCACCATCGTCGAGGTGTCCCCGGGGTCGAGCTGCCAGAACGCCTGCCCGAACAGCACCGGCAGGAACAGCGCGTAGCAGAACGCCGCCAGCGACGCGGCGACCAGCACGATCTTCCACCACTCGAACGGTCGGGCGACGACCACGAGCACCCAGGTGGCGATGAGGTACAGCGTCACGACCGCGGCGGTGCTCTGCTGGACCGCCGTGGCCGTGTCGTCGGACCGGGCGAGCAGGTAGGTCACCACCGTGGCCACGCCCGCAACCACTCCCGACGGGGCCGCGAGCCGCAGCACGCGGCGGACGAACCCGGGACGGGCGCGTTCGGTGTTCGGGGCGAGCGCGAGGAAGAACGCCGGGATGCCGATCGTCAACGAACCGATCAGCGTCAGGTGGCGTGGCAGGAACGGGAACGGCACCGCGGCCAACCCGATGAGGATCGCCAGGAGCACCGAGTAGACGGTCTTGGCGAGGAACAGGTTCGCGACGCGTTCGATGTTGCCGATCACGCGCCTGCCCTCGGCCACGACGTGCGGAAGCGTCGCGAACGAGTTGTCCAGCAGCACGATCTGCGCAACGGCCCGCGTGGCCGGGCTGCCCGAGCCCATGGCGACCCCGATGTCGGCGTCCTTGAGCGCGAGCACGTCGTTGACACCATCGCCCGTCATCGCGACGGTGTGCCCGCGGGACTGGAGTGCGCCCACCATGTTGCGCTTCTGTCCCGGGGTGACCCGGCCGAAGACGGTGCCGTGCTCGAGCGCACCGGCGAGCTCGGACCGGTCCTCGGGGAGCCGGCGCGCGTCGACGGGCGCCTCGGCTTGCGGCAGCTGCAGCGAAGCCGCCACCGCACCGACCGACACCGCGTTGTCCCCGGAGATGACCTTGACCTCGACCCGCTGCGCCGCGAAGTAGGCCAGCGTGTCGGCCGCCTCGGGCCGCACCCGCTGCTCGAGGATGACGAGCGCGACGGGCTCGACCGTGCCTGGCGCCGTCACCGCGTCGACCGCGCCGTCGGAGCGGCCGAGCAGGAGCACGCGCAGGCCCGACGCGCCCACGCGCTCGGCCTCCGCACGCTCGGGGCTGCCCTCCGGAAGGAGCACGTCAGGCGCGCCGAGCACCCAGTTGCCGTTGCCGTTGAAGCTCGCACCGCTCCACTTGCGCGCGGACGAGAACGGCGCCGTCGCCGACACCGTCCAGCCCGGCGACTCGTACGCCTCCGCCACCGCCGCCAGGCTCGCGTTGGGTCGAGGGTCGGCGGCAGCCAGCGCACCGAGTGGCCCGCTCAGCAGGAACCCGTCCCGTGTGCCGAACGGCTCCACCCTGGCCAGCCGCATGCCGTTCTCGGTGAGCGTGCCCGTCTTGTCGGCACACACCACGTCGACGCGGGCGAGGCCCTCGATCGCCGGAAGCTCCTGCACGAGGCACTGACGCCTGCCGAGACGGATCACCCCGACCGCGAACGCGATGCTCGTGAGCAGCACCAACCCCTCGGGCACCATGGGCACCAGCGCCGCGACCATCCCGCGCACCGCGTCGTCGACGTCGGTGCCTTCGGTGCGCAGCTGGCTCCAGATGATCAGCGCCGCCGCAGGCACCATCAGATAGGTGACGATCTTCAGGATCCGGCTGATGCCCGACCGCAGCTCGGACTCGACGAGCGTGAACCGGCTGGCCTCCTCGGCCAGCTTCGCCGCATAGGCCTCGCGGCCCACCTTGGTGGCCTGCTGCGCGCCGGTGCCGACGGTCACGAAGCTCCCGGAGAGCACCTGGTCGCCCACCTGCTTGTGCACGGGGTCGGATTCCCCGGTGAGCAGCGACTCGTCCAGCTCGAGCCCTTCCGAGGCGAGCACCACGCCGTCGACGACGACCTGGTCACCGGGCCCGAGTTCGATGACGTCATCGAGCACGACCCCATTGGGAGACAGCTCGACCGACGTACCGTCGCGCCGCACCCGGGGGCGGGCCTCACCGATGACGGCCAGCCGCTCCAGCGTCTGCTTGGCCCGCAGCTCCTGCACGATCCCGATCAGGGTGTTGATGACGATCACGAAGCCGAACAGGCCGTCCTGGATCGGGCCGATCACCAGGATGATCACGAACAGCACACCGACGATCGCGTTGAACCGCGTGAACACGTTGGCCCGCACGATCTCCGCGACGCTGCGGCTCGCCCGGGCCGGCACGTCGTTGGTGCGACCGGTCGCGACCCGCTCCGCCACCTCGTCGGCTGTCAGCCCGACGAGAACGTCCGTCCGAACCTGTCCGGGGCTCACGGAACCGACCCTACGTTCGGCGTAGACGCCACCCACCCATCGGCCCGCACTACCACCCGACCGGCGTGGACACGGGGGGACGAACCAGCCGCTGACCACCGCGGCGTGGCTATCTGCGCCGGTCAGCGGTGGTCGATCGCCCTGGCGCCCAGCTGCGCACTGAGCAACTCGATCGCCGCTTCCTCGGGGTCGCGGCGCTCGACGGGAGCCTCCGTGGGCTCGGCGGCCGCCTCGGCGATCATCGACTCCTCGTCGTCGGGCGGAGGCTCCTCGTCCGGAGGCTCGGGCGGAAGCGGCACGCCGTCGTCAGGAGCGGTGGACCGACGGACCGGCGGCGGGCGAACGGGGCGACGCTGCGGTGCCGGTGTGGAGGAGGCGGCCGCAGGTGAGCCACCGGATGCGGCCGGCGCTGCCGCGGGCCCGTCGCCGTGCTCGCAGCGCACCCGCCAGCAGACGCCCAGCACTGCGTGCAGCGCTTCGGCGATCACCTCGGTGTTGCTCTGCTCGGAGAGCAACCGAGCCAGCGGCGCGGTGCCGATGCTGAGCACGAGGGTGTCGTTCTCCACCGCCCGGACGGTGGCGCTGACCAGCAGCGCGGCCGTGCGCTTCTTGCGCTCCTTGGCGACCGCGAGCACCTCGGGCCACGCTCGCCGCACAGCAGCGGCGTCGAGTGGGGCGGCAGCCGCGGGTGCGGCCGGGCGCACGGGGGCACCACCGTCGAAGCGGGACGCCGAGTCGTCCGGAACGGCTGCCGCTCTCGATCCAGCGCCGTCGGACGCCGCCCGGCCGGGGTTGTCGTGAGAGGCGCCGCCGGTGCCCGGTCGCCGACCGGCTCCATCCGTGCTGCGGCGCGCGGCGGCGGGCTCGTCGCCACCTGGGCGCTGAGCGGCACCGCCACGGGAATCGACGCCGGCGTGCCCACCCGCGGCCTCGCGCCGTGGATCAGCGGCTGCGCGCTCGCCGCCCTGTGGATCGCTGCGGACGCGCTCGGCCGCCGCCCCGCCCCGCGGACTAGCACCCGGGCGTGCTCCGCCCTGGGATTCGACGGGGCCAGGGGGCTCAGCGGACGGCTCGCCTCGCGGATCGGTGGCGCGCTGGGCCGCCGCAGTGGCAGGCGGCCGTCCGACCCGGCCGTCGTCCCCTCCCCGTGGCGGTGCTCCGGCGGGCTGCTCCGACCGTTCGCTCGGGCGCTGGAACCGCCTGCGGCCCTCAACGGGCTCCAGGGGCTCGGCGCCCGTCTCGTCCGCAGGAAGCGGAGCCGACGCGATCGCATTGCGCCGTTCGAGCCGCTCCAGACGTTCCAGCAGCCCCGGCTCGGCGACGGTGGCCGCAGGGAGCAGCATCCGCGCGCACAGGAGCTCCAGGAGCAGCCGAGGCGCCGTGGCACCCCGCATCTCGGTGAGCCCCGTGTGGACGATCTCGCCGTACCGCGCGAGCGTGGCCTGCCCGATCTTGCCGGCCTGCTCGATCATCCGCGCCAGCTCATCGTCGGCGGCCTCCACCAGCCCGCGCTCGGCCGCCTCGGGAACGGCCTGCAGCAGCGTGAGGTCACGCAGCCGCTGCAGCAGGTCGGCGGCGAACCGGCGAGGGTCGTGCCCGGCCTCGACCAGCCTGTCGACCGCCTCGAACACGGCCGCCCGATCGCTCGCGGCCAGCGCGTCGACGACGTCGTCGATCAGGGCGACGTCGGTGACTCCCAGGAGCGCCACCGCCCGCTCGTAGGTGACGCCCTCCGGTCCGGCCCCGGCGAGCAGCTGGTCGAGGACCGACAGCGAGTCGCGCGCCGAGCCACCTCCCGCCCGGATGACCAGGGGGAAGACGGCGGGAGCGACGACCGCGCCCTCGTCGGCGCAGATCCGCTCCATCAGCTTGCGCAACGTGCCGGGCGGGATGAGCCGGAACGGGTAGTGGTGGGTGCGGGAGCGGATGGTGGGCAGCACCTTGTCGGGCTCCGTGGTGGCGAACACGAAGACCAGGTGCTCAGGCGGCTCCTCCACGATCTTGAGCAGGGCGTTGAAACCCTGCGTGGTGATCATGTGCGCCTCGTCGACGATGAACACCCGGTAGCGCGACTCCGCCGGGGCGAAGAAGGCGCGGTCGCGCAGCTCGCGGGTGTCGTCCACACCGCCGTGGGACGCGGCGTCGAGCTCGGTGACGTCGATGTTGCCCGGACCGCCCGGCGCCAGTGAGATGCACGACGGGCAGACGCCGCACGGATCGGGCGTGGGCCCGAGCTCGCAGTTGAGCGACCGCGCCAGGATGCGCGCCGAGGACGTCTTGCCGCAGCCACGGGGACCCGAGAACAGGTAGGCGTGGTTGATGCGGCCCGCGGCGAGCGCCGTGCTCAAGGGATCGGTGACGTGTTCCTGCCCGACCACCTCGGAGAACTTCGCCGGGCGGTACTTGCGGTACAGAGCCAGCGCCACAGCCGCGAGGCTACCGACCGGCACCGACAGGGGGCCGCGGGGGAAGCCACATGCGGACATGAGGGGACCCCGCGCACCCGACAGAGCCCGTTGACCCTTGCTGCCTTCCGGCCCTGGGGGAGTTCACAGGATGGACGCCGCGCGGGGTCCGTGGAGGAGTGTAGTGCCGACGTCGGCGGCGCGAGCGACCCGGCTATGCTTCGACACGGAGGATTCGCCTAGTGGCCTATGGCGCACGCTTGGAAAGCGTGTTGGGTTCACGCCCTCGCGGGTTCGAATCCCGCATCCTCCGCTCTCTGAGCAGCACGAACGCCCGGGTCACCCGCGCATGCGGGGCCCGGGCGTTCGTCTTCAGCTGCAGTCTCAGTCGACCTCGGGCGGACCCCAGATCAGGCCGCCCACACGCTTGGCTACGTCGTCCCGCACAGTGTTCGTGATGTGCTGGTACCGAGCCGCCATCGCTGTGGTCGACCAGCCCATGAGCCCCATGACCGCCCGCTCCGGTACGCCGAGGATCAGCAGCACCGTCGCGGCCGTGTGGCGGGCGTCGTGCAGTCGACCGTCACGCAGCCCAGCCCGAGCCAGAAGCCGCTTCCACTGGTGGTAGTCGGTACTGGGGTTGATGGGCTCACCGGTCGGGGTGGCGAAGAGGTAGCCAGCGTCCCGCCACAGTTGAGCCGCTGTCGCCCTCTCCGTGTCCTGCTCGGTCGGTGACGCTTGAGCAGCTCGACCAACTCCGACGGTAGACCGACGGCACGACGCCCGGCACGGGACTTCGTCTCGTCCGTCTCGCCCCGCACCTGTCGCCGAGCGGGACAGAAACCGGGCGATTTGCCGCACGGTTCACCACACCCGTGCTCATACCTCGGCCGAAGACGCCCCCGGCGCACCCACAGCGTGCCCGCCCGCGGCGCCGACGTTCACGGGCAGTTTCGGCCACCACGTGTGCTCGCGTTTCTGGACAACACCGACGAGTTCCCGGCTGAGCAGCTGCGCCGCAGCAACGCCGCGCGAACACCGCCGCTGATCGCACGCAGCGACACGCGGACGAGCACCCCGAGGGGACAACCTCGACGACAATCGTGCACGCGACGAGAGCGCCTAGGCCTTGCGTCTTGTCCGGACCGGAAGTATCAGGACGACGCCGCTCTCGTGATTTCAGGGATGTCGGCCCCGCTCGCGAGCCAGCGCCGGAGCAGCTCTTTGCGCACCTTGCCGCTGCCGTTGCGCGGCGGCTCCTGGAGATATTCCAGGCGGGTCGGCAGGAACCAATCGGTCATGCCCTTGTCGGAAAGGCATCTACGCAATTCATCCAAGGCGACCGGCGGTGTCGTCGCCGGCACGATTACCGCGCATGCCAGCTCTCCGCCCTGACCGTCAGGGTAGCCGACCAGGGCGACATCCGACACGGCGGGATGATCAAGCAGCTCGGACTCCACGTCGTTGACCGGGATCATGAACACTCCACCGATCCGGTCGCTGACGCGGCCCATCAGCCGGATCCCGCCACGCCCGTCTGGCACCGCAAGATCACCCGTGTCATACCAGCCGTCGTCGTGATCGGCGATGACCGTCAGCATTCCGGAATCGCGGCCCACCGTCGCCAAGCACACCCCGCCACCCCGCACGAAAAGCCGCGCAGGCTGGTCCTTCGTAATGTCGGTGTCCGAGCGCAGATCGAGCTCGATACCCCTGAGGGGGCGGCCGTCGCTGTATGCAGCCCAGTCCGCCGGATCATCGGCACGGGTCCGGGTGCAGGTTCCAACCTCGGTCATGCCCCATCCGGCTCGCAACGTCACCCCGAAGACAGCCGCCACCTCGGCGACGAGAGGCTTCGGCACGGTCGTGGAGTGACAGGCGATCACACGAAGCGCCGGCAGGGCGGGTGCACCATCGGTGGCTGCGATCAAGTCGTAAACGAACGACGGTGCGCCTGAGAACTGCGTCGTGGCGCTGTCGGCGAGCACCGCAAGGCCCCGCTCGCCCGACCATGAATCGAGCAGGACCCTACACGCGCCGACCAGCAAGGACATCTGAGAGTAGATTTGTCCCATCGCATGCATCAGGGAATGCGGGGTGAAGATCACATCCTGGTGCGTGACCTCCAAGGCTTCGCTCAAGCCGGAAGTCGTCGAGTACCACGTGTTCTGCGTGTGGAGCGCAGCTTTCGGCTCCCCCGTGGTGCCGGACGTGAACAGCACCATCGCGACCCGATCCGGATCCTCGGTCATGTCGTCCAGCGCCACGGGATGACGCTGCTCCCACGCCGTCGCCTCGAAGAACGACTCGAACTCGATCTCCCCCTCAGCCGGGCTTCCGATCACGACCCGATGCTGTAGCCGTGGCAGGCGCGCAGCGATCTCCCGTAACGCCGCGGCGTAGGCGAACCCAGCCCACTCGTCCACCGTGACACACACACTTGCGTCCAACCGATCCAGCATCCGCTCCAACTCCCGCGCACCGATCGTGGTCATGATCGGCGCCACTACCGCGCCCAGCCGCGCAGCCGCCAGCAGCAGCACCTGCGCCTGCCACCAGTTCGGCAACTGGCACGCCACCACCTGCCCCGGCCGCACCCCCAACTCGTACAACGCACCCGCGAACCGTTCGACACGGCGCGCATATTCGCCGTAATCGATCTGTACCGGCTCCCCGTCGGCGCGATACGCCTTGATCGCAAGCGCATCCGGTGTCTCGTCCCGCCACTTACGCAGATCGGAGATCAGCCCTCCATCACGCCAGACGCCAACAGCACGGAAACTCCTCGCAGCCGTCCCGGATGGGCGAACCATCAAATTCGTCGACAAATTCAGCACCTCATAACACGTAAACTCGGATCTGCTACGGACCAAACAGTGCTGGATGTTGGTGATCGTCGAGGCTAAGGGTGGTCGTTGACCTGCACGATGACCGGGCACGGTTGTTGCTGATCGCACTCTCACAGACCTCGAAAACGTGCGACTGCTGCTGAATCTGTCTTGAATGGATCAAGTGCGCTGCCTCCGGCGGCGCGCGTGGCCGGCTACCCGGGTACGGAGTAGGCCAGAACCTCTGAGATGGCCCGGCACTCGGGCGTCGGATCGAGCGACCAGAACACGCGGGGCTCCGCCACACACCCCGGCATCGCCTCGGAGATCAGGCGACGGGTGCGGGACGGTGGCGCTCACTTGAGGTCGGGATGGTCACGGTGTCGGCTTGTCAGATGGAGAGCCCGCCAGCTGGGCCCAGCGGGAGCTCGGCCTTCACCGTGGTGCCGGCGCCGGGGGCGCTCTGCAACCAGAGCCAGCCGCCCAAAGCCTCCACCCGGTCCTTGAGCCCGACCAAACCGGATCCTCGGAGAGGTGTCGCTGTCATCGGGTGGTATGTCGGCACTCGTCAGCAGGCTGTTCGTGGCTCCCGCAGCGCGTAGGCAGGCAATCGGTATCTCCGGTCCTACGCACCGCCCAGAGGACCTACATCTTGCAAGGATCCAACCGGGCCGCACCTTGACCGGGACCGGGACTCCCCTGCTGGGGCAGCATAAGACTCCGCTGCCGAGCCAGTTGCTCCACGATGTCGGCCGGCCCCGTGAGGACGGCCGCCGGCTCTGGACCTCGGCCCGCGAGACTGTCGAGCACCGCACCAAGATCGCCCTCGACCACGTCCGGGGGACGGCTCGTCCCGGCGGCAACGCTGATGTCGTCAGGATCGCCGTCGATGTGGTAGGCCACGTCGGGACCGCCGCGCAGCGACAGCGATGCACGCAAATGCTCACCGCCGAACGTGGTGGCGAGCTGCAGCGCGTACGCCGCCATCAGCCGCAGCTCGTCGTCGCTGGACCGGGTGTCGACACCGAAAGGAATCGCGATGTCCCGCTCATGCAGCCAGGCGTCCCAATAGGTATGCAAGGAACGCACCGACCAGTGGTTCGGGCGGCCCGTAACTCCCGGGATGAGCGTCTGGTGGTTGCCCTCGATGCGGCGAGCGAAGCCCGCGTACTCCTCGTCGGACCGTCGGGCCAGGATCTCCAGCGTCTCCTGCGGTTCCTGCCCCGCCGTGTCCGCCAGCCACTTGGCGGGTGTCGTGCGGCTATCGAACGGCCCGTACCTCGTGAAGCGGTCGAGGCTGCCCCGTGTGAGCCGACCGATGTTGAACTCTGCCGCATCGGCGAGGTGCCGTACCACGTCGTGCACCGACCACAGCGAGCAACGTGAAGGGGCTGCCCACTCCGATGGGCCGAACGACCTCAGGGTCGCGATGAACCTGCTGCGCTGCGCGTAGAGGGCCTCTCGGATCACTGCCGGGCCGGTGTTGACCCCCAGCTTCTCGGTAAGCACGAAATCGGCATGCGTGACGCTCATGGACTCCCTTAGTGTCGTGCGCCTGAAACTTGTCACCGGGCGGGCGCGAAAACATCACGCCATGAAGACGGGTGACGCGTTGTGGATGTGCACCGCGCACGTTCTTGAAGCTGCGACTCCGGTCGGCCCGAACAGTTGTGCGGCTACGGCGCGCAGGGCCGGAGCGCTGCGAGCGGTCAAGATCCACAGGCCCGCGGTGGCGGGCTGCGGCCGTCCCGGCCGTCGCCCGCTCGAAGCTGCATTCCACCCCCCTTCCGCGCACTTCATTTGCACATGCTAAGCGCAGATTCGCGTCACGCACGGTTTGGCTTCTGCCATTAGCTTGAGCATTAGCGGTTCGACTACCTGTCGAAAATATTGGTCTTTGAGCGGTTTCTGTTAACGTCGAAAAGTGTGGCCGCCAACTGCGGGCTCCGCCCGCGCCCGGCACCGCCTCGGAGACCGGGAAGGGCGACCAGGACCCCGCGCGCGAGGGCAGGAACGACCCGCGCGGACGGACCCTGCACGGACGCAAACCAGGGGATCGGCCTTTCGCCGCAGGTCAGACAGCACATGCCAGCGCTCTGTAAATCCGTCGGCAGCGGACACCATGTGGACGACCGCAGACCCTCGAAGGAGCACGACGATCACGACGGAGCAGTCTCAGTTTTAGTCTCGTTCAGTAGCGTCCGGGGGTGTTCGGCCTGGGCCACTCCGGCTGGATGGCCGCCGGCCCAACCAGGATTGGCTGCCCATGAACGTTGCAGTGCAGACTTGGAAAGCGTGTTGGGTTCACGCCCTCGCGGGTTCGAATCCCGCATCCTCCGCCAGCGTGAACAGCACGAACGCCCGGGTGGCCCGCAGCAGCGGCCTCCGGGCGTTCGGCTTCAGTCTCAGTCGACCTGCTCATCGGTATCGACGACACCGACGACCTCACGAGCCCGGGTACCGGTCGGCGTTGTTCCAGTCTCAGTCGGCCGCTGTCGGCCCCCAGATGAGACCCCCGACACGCTTGGCCACGTCGTCCCGAACGGTGCTGGAGATGTGCTGGTACCGAGCGGCCATCGCCGTCGTCGACCAACCCATCAGGCCCATGACGGCACGCTCTGGCACACCGAGGATCAGCAGCACTGTCGCGGCCGTGTGCCGGGCGTCGTGCAGCCGGCCATCACGCAGCCCGGCATCGGCCAGCAGTCGCTTCCACTGGTGATAGTCGGTGCTGGGGTTGATCGGCTCACCGGTCGTGGCGAACACGTAGCCGAGATTCCGCCAGAGCTGAGCAGCCTTCGCGCACTCCGCGTCCTGCTCTACTCGGTGCTTCTTGAGCAGCTCGAACAGCTCGGCCGGAAGGCCGACCGCCCGGCGGCCGGCCCGGGACTTCGTCTCGTCCGTCTCGCCTCGCACCTGTCGGCGGGCAGGGCAGTAACCCGGGATCTCGTCGACGTAGTCCGGCGGTGGCGGTAGCCGCCGCGGCCTCGCCTTGCCACCGGATGAAGGCACATACCCCGTAGGTCCGGGACTCAGTGTCAGGGCTGTTTCTCGCCCGGCTCCGTCCCGGACCAGGAGATGGTTTGCGCATGTGACGGGCGGAGGCAAGCGCCGGAACGCTGCTCCCCGCCCACACAGTGGCCCTTCGGCTCCGGCCCTGCACCGTCAGCGGGTCTGCACAGTGACGAGCGGCGAGAAGCGGGTGCAGCTGGAGCGCTCCCTGATCGGCGGGAAGCCGGGGACAGGGGTGATGATCCTACCGCGCGTGCACGCCTGAGCATCGATGGAGACCGGCCCACCCGGACCCACCTGACGAGTCATGAGAAGGGCCTCCCCCGCACGGGTTTCGACCTGGCTACCATTCACTCTCACGTTGTAATGGGTGACGCCTGACACGTAGCCGCCGAAGTGAATTCGGACAACCCCCTGGCAGCTGTCGTAGCGCGCACCGACGTACGGGCTGTCGGGATAGTCGAATCGAATGGGGTTGGCTCCGACGCGCCGACCGTCACGCGCGGAGCCGTCCCGGGTGAAGCAGGCCGCCGCCGGCACCGCACCCGGCTGCTTTGCTGATACTGCCGCATTCTGCTGCTGTGCCGGCAAGGGGGTGTCGGCGAGTGCGATTCCGGTGCTGCCTGCGAGGGCCAGGCCTCCGGCCAGCAGTGATCCAGCGGCAAGTCTGGTGGCCATGCGCTTCAGTTTCATGAGATACCTTCGGGTAAGGGGTGGTGGAGATGCCGCTCCGACATCTCGCTGTTGCTGCGTCCCCAACCCTGGCGACCTCCCGGCGCGGAACCAGAGGGCAGTCCCCCGACAGGTGGGGGCCAGCCCACCGATTCGGGATAGGGCCTGCTCCCCATTCGTGCGCTTGAGATCGGCCACGCCCCACGGGCTCGGTCACGAATTCGAGCCGGCCTGCGTTAGTCCGGATGGCGCTTGTCGAATTCCGTTCCCAGACGTCACCAGCAGATGGAACGGCCTGTGTCACCTAGTGGATGCATACGAGAGAATCAAGGCTTCCCGGGTCGAGGGAAATAAGAAGAAGTCGGTTGCTGCGATCGTTGCAGAACTCTCGCCCGAGCTGGAGCTTGCATAACATTTCGACGCTGATGCGGGGCCTAACCACGATGGCAAATACCTACACTATTCGCCACCACGAGCCAGACACCGTCAATATTACCGCCGACGCAGACCTTGTCGACTTTCTCTTCTACTCATCCTTCTGCGACTCAATGCCACCGCATAATCTCGTCGTGCTGTACTGCTCTCTCAGGGGAAGGGGATGGGACGCAGCAACAGCACAGCAACAAGCCCTGGTCAGCAGGGGCCAACGGCGGCTCCCCCGGCCCGCGCCGCTGGTCAGGCCCGTACGTCGGAAGTGTGGGCGTAGGGCTGCCCTGGGTCAGCGCAACCACCGCAGAGCCGCGTCAGCGCAGTCCTCGGGGGTGCTGTTGAAGGCGATGGCTGCGGCGGGTGCATGCTGCCGGACCAGGTTGATCACCTTCTCGAAGAGCTCAAGCAGCGGCTCGTGACTGCGGATGCCGCCTCCGATCACCACACAGCCGTAGTCTCCGCTGGTCAGCGCCTCGACGATCGCCCCTTCGGGGTTCTCGTCGAGCGTCACCAGGCACCAGTCGGCGTCGAAATCGTGATCGTCGAAACGGGCCCGTCCGCGTGCTATCGCCGCCTGGACCGGCTTCGGGTCCCAGCCCTCGATCTTGGCGGGATCGAGCCCGACCACCAGTACTCGTGCGGCTGTCACGTGTTCTCCTCCTTGCGGAACGTCTCCACGCAAGCGCGGTAGTTGACGGTAATGCCGATGACCGACACCGCGCCTCTGTCCCCGGCTCGCCGCGACGACTCGGCCGGGTGGGGGACCGCGCCTTGCGCGACCTGGCACAGACGGGGTTTGCGCCGTTCCGACGAGTCTCGCGCGCAGGCGTTGGAGTCGACTGAGCCGGGAACCGAAGACGAACGCCGGCCCCGCGGGTGCGGTGACCGGGCGTTCGTGCTGCTCAGAGAGCGGAGGATGCGGGATTCGAACCCGCGAGGGCGTGAACCCAACACGCTTTCCAAGTCTGCACAGCACGGTTCAGCGCGGTCCGACCTTGCCCACCCCCCGGGGTGACCCTCAATGTCGTTCGAGCCCGAACACCGACGTACACAGGTGAACGAGACTGGAACCGAGACTGCGGAGCGAACGAGCGGAGACCAACTGCCAGGGCTACACGGGAGGCCATGAGCTTTGGGGACCAGGGGAACGACCCGACGGAGCGTCATGCGGAGGGTCGGACAGCCCACGGTCAGCCGCATCTGCGAGCGCGCGGTGGCGCGGCGGGTAGTTGCACCGTGACGCGAAGCCCGCCGGCGGCCCGGGGGGTGAGAGTGAGGGTTCCGTCGTGTGCCTGGGTGATGCTTTTGACGATTGCCAGGCCGAGGCCCACACCTGCGTGATCGGTGTGTATGCGTTCGGTGCCGCGCTGGAACGGCTCGGCAAGCGTGGAAATCAACTCCTGTGTGAGCTTCTCGCCGGTGTTCTCGACGGTGAGCACCACACTTTCGGGGTGAACGCTGGTCGTGACCCACACGGTTCCTTGTCCAGGCAGATTGTGGACGACCGCGTTGTGCACGAGGTTCGTGGTCATCTGCAGCAGGAGCGCATGTGAGCCGATGGTGGGGGCCAGGTCGCCGGAGGTCTCGATGGTGAGGCTGCGTTCTTCTGCGAAGGGGAGGAGTGTTTCGGTGGCTTCTTCCGCGATGAGAGACAGGTCGACGTCTTCTCGGGTGAACGACAGCTGGCCGGCGCGGCTGAGCAGGAGCAATGCTTCGGTGAGGTCGATCGCTCGGGTGTTGACGACGTGGAGTCGATCGACGAGTTCACCGGCGTCGCGTTTCGGATCGTTGCGGGCGACGTCGAGAAGTGTCTGCGTGATCGCCAATGGAGTGCGCAGTTCGTGGGAGGCGTTGGCTGCGAATCTCTGCTGTTCGGCGACGTGCGCTTCGAGTCGTGCGAGCATGGTGTCGAAGGCGTCGGCGAGTTCGCGGAACTCATCTCTGCGGCCCGGTAGCCGGATTCGGTGGGAGAGCGATCCGTTCGCGGCCATTCGTGTGGCATCGGTGATACGCGTCAGAGGTGCGAGCATGCGACCGGCGAGGACCCAGCCTCCCGCGAGACCGAACGCCAGCAGGAGCGCCATCACTGACATTGCCGCTGGGGCGAAGGCCCGCAGGAGGTAGGTGCCCGGGGGCGCGATCACCACGTCCATCACGTCCCTCGCCACCAGCCGGTATCGCATGAGGAACACCGCCACAGCGGCGAGCAGCAAGGCACCCGCGAGCATGAGGAATCCGGCGTAGCTGAGGGCGAGTTTGATACGAACGCTCAAACCAGGGTCTCTATCCACGGTCTCCTCCCTCGTGCCCGGCCTCTGGTTGGGTGTCGATGCGGTAGCCGACGCCGGTCACGGTGGCGATGATCCCGGGTTCGCCGAGGCGTTTGCGCACCGCCGAGACGGTGATGCGCACGGCGTTGGTGAACGGGTCGGTGTTCTCGTCCCAGGCGCGCTCCAGGAGTTCTTCGGCGCTGACGACACCGCCTTCGGCGGCGACGAGGACTTCGAGCACGGCGAACTGTTTGCGGGTGAGCCCGACGTAGCGCCCGTCGCGGTGGACCTCACGGCGGAACGGATCCAGACGCAGGCCTGCGATCTCCCGCACGGGTGGCCTGTTGTGCGCGCGCCTGCGGTCGAGTGCCCTGAGCCGGAGCACGAGTTCGCGGAGTTCGAACGGTTTCGTGAGGTAGTCGTCGGCGCCGAGTTCGAACCCGGAGGCCTTGTCGTCGAGCCGGTCGGCAGCGGTGAGCATGAGGATGGGCATGCCGCTGCCGGAGGCGACGATGCGTCCGGCGACCTCGTCGCCGGAGGGCCCGGGGATGTCGCGGTCGAGGACGGCGATGTCGTAGGCGTTGACGCCCAGCAGTTCCAGAGCGGTGTCGCCGTCACCGGCGATGTCGGCCGCGATCGCTTCCAGGCGTAGCCCGTCGCGGATGGCTTCTGCCAGATAGGGCTCGTCCTCGACGATCAACACACGCACAAGCTCTCGATGCTACGAGCCGAGACATATCGTCGGCATACCGAAAACCGGATACGTGCTGACAACACCCCGCTGTCTTGACTGCAGGCATGACCTCCACCGGACCAGCACGAACAGCAGCCCGGTCTCTGGAGCATTCGGTACATCGGCGGAGAGGACCGGCCGGAGTCCAGGTCCGCAAGCAAGAAGTGCGACGACCTCCTGCCCGAGGACCGGGACCGGAACGGGTGGAGCGGACGACCTGGGCGCCTGCCGATGCGTTCGGCGACCGCTTCCCGACACAGCCCATCGCGGTCGGCCGCTGCCAGGCAGGGCTCGTCCTCGACGACCGGCACACGCGGGCTCCCGATGCCACGAGCCGGCGCATGTCGTCGGCATACCGACAACCGCCTCCGTCCTGGCGGCACCACGCCGCTTCGACCGGAGACGTGTCATACCGCGAGCCGCCACGACGAGCAGCCCGCCTTCGACGATCGACGATCCTCATCGTCATGGCGGTGGTCATCGCCGCGGTCATCGGAGTCCTGATCATCCAGTCGGCGGTCTCGTCCCCTTCGCCGGCACCCGAGACGCCCGCGCGATCCGCTCCGGCAACGGTCTCCCCCCAAGCAGATGAGGGCAGGCGGCGTCACCCTCCGCCACGCACCGACGGTCGTCACGGGGACCGTCAGGGTGCACTCGGCAAGGCCGACGGTTCCGTCCCGGGCGGCGTGACGGTCTTCGATGACGAGATCCCGGCCGTGGCCAACCTCGAGCCCGGCCTCCTCCAGGCCCTGCGTGCAGCGGCGACGAATGCTGCGGGCGACGGGGTCGAGTTCACCGTCAACAGCGGCTGGCGTTCCGCGGAGTACCAGGAACAACTGCTTCGCGAGGCCGTCGCCGAGTACGGCTCGGAGGAGGAGGCCGAACGGTGGGTCGCGACAGCGGACACCTCTCTTCACACCTCCGGGGACGCGGTCGACATCGGACCCACGGATGCCGCGGCATGGCTGTCGAAGCACGGCGTCGAGTACGGGCTCTGCCAGATCTACCGCAACGAACCCTGGCACTTCGAACTGCGCCTCGACGCCGTCGATGACGGTTGCCCGCCCATGTACGCCGACCCCACGCAAGATCCAAGGATGCAGCATTGACCAGCAGCCGCCATGCCATGACGACCACCCAGCACGGCGCTCAGGAAATCCTGGCGGCCAGCGCGCGGGGCCTGACCAAGACCTACGGCCGGGGCGACACCGAGGTGCATGCCCTGCGCGGCATCGACCTCGACCTGCCCCGAGGTCGGTTCACCGCGATCATGGGGCCGAGCGGGTCGGGCAAGTCCACGCTGATGCACTGCCTGGCCGGACTCGACCAGGCAAGCGGCGGCACCGTCACCGTGGCGGGCACCGACCTCGGATCACTCGACGACGACGCGCTCACGACCTTCCGCCGCCGGCACGTCGGCTTCGTGTTCCAGTCCTTCAACCTGCTGCCGATGCTCACAGCGGGCCAGAACATCGTGCTTCCGCTCGAGCTGGGCGGCCGCCGGATCGACGACGCGGCGAGGGAGCGCGCGCACACCCTCGCCGACATCCTCGGCGTGGCCGACCGGCTCGGCCACCGGCCCGCGGAGCTGTCGGGTGGCCAGCAGCAGCGGGTCGCGATCGCCCGTGCCCTGGTCACGCAGCCGGACCTGCTGTTCGCCGACGAGCCCACCGGAAACCTGGACAGCGCCACGTCCGCGGAGGTTCTGGACCATCTGCGCCGGTCGGTGCGCGAGCTGGGCCAGACCGTCGTGATGGTCACCCACGAGCGGGACGCGGCGAGCTACGCCGACGACGTGGTCACGTTGCAGGACGGGCGGATCGCCTGATGCGCACGGTCTTCCTCGCGTCGTTGCGGACCCATGTCCGCAGGTATGTCGCCGCGGCGATCGCGGTGGTCGTCTCCGTCACCTTCGTCGTGGTGATCGGCGTGCTCACATCCGGGGCACGCGCCGGGCTCATGGAAAGCTTCGGGGCGGCGTTCCGCAATGCCGACTACGTGGTCGACGCCGACCCTGTGGACGAATCCCTGGACACGTCGACCTCGATCGAGGTCGTCAATCGCCTCGGCGACAACGCGAACGGACTCGGCCGGGTCTTCCTGCCGGCGCGCGCAGGCGACTGGCAGGGCGAGACGACGGTGGGGCCGACCGCCGGTACGGAGGAGCTGCGCTGGCAGAAGCTCACGTCGGGCCGCTTCCCGGAACGCACGGGCGAAGCAGTGGTGCACGTGTGGGACGCCCAGGCCCGGGAGATCGCGATCGGCGACCTGATTCGGATCGGCGAGGGCGCCACCGCGACCGACGTACGAGTGGTCGGACTCGTGGAGTCCCCCTCCACCATGACCCAGGCCTCGGTGTACGTCACCTGGTCGCAGTTCCTGCAGTGGCGCGACGCCCCCTCCTTCCACGTAGGCAGGGTGGCGGTACGCGGGCAGGTAGGTCAGCTCCCGGAAGGCGCCGCAGCGTATCCGGCGGAGGAGTACGTCAGGACAGGCCTGGCCAAGCTCAACAACGACACGGACACGTTCGCGTTGATGCTGCTGGTGTTCGCCGGCATCGCGCTCGTCGTCTCGGTCCTGGTCATCGCGAACACCTTCTCCATCCTGTTCGCGCAGCGACTCCACGACTTCGCACTGCTGCGCTGCGTCGGCGCGACCCGGCGGCAGGTGCTGGGTTCGGTACGCCGGGAGGCGGCCGCGGTCGGGGTGCTCGCGTCGCTGACCGGGACACTGGCAGGCGTCGGTCTCGGCTACGGGCTGATCGCCCTGATCAACACCCTCGCGCCCCGCACCCCGATGGGCGCTCCCGAGCTGCCCACGCCCTGGCTGTTGGGCGGGTTCGCCATCGGCCTGGTGGTCACCATGGTCGCGTCCTGGTTGCCGACCCGGCGCGTGGTCCGGGTGAGCCCGCTGGCGGCGCTGCGCCCGGAGGCCGCGGTCGACGTGCACACGGCCACCGGCCGGGTGCGGCTGGCGTTCGCCGCGCTTCTCATTGTCACCGGTCTCGCACTGCTCGGGGTGGCGATGATCCAGGACAGCACGGCACTCATGCTCGCCGGCGGAGGATCGGTGTTCACCGGCGTCCTGCTCTTCGGACCGGTGCTCGTCCCCCGCCTGGTTCGGATCACCGGCGCGCTGCTCGGCCCCGCCGGGCGGCTGGCGACCGAGAACGCCGTGCGCAACCCGCGCCGGACGGCCACCACCACCGCCGCTCTGCTGGTCGGCGTCACTCTGACGACCGCCGTGCTCACGGGGATGGCCACGACACGTGCGGCGATGGACGAGCAACGCGACAGACAGCACCCCATCGATGTCGCGCTCACCTCGATCGACGCGCCGGTCACCACCGACCTCCTCGATCAGGTGCGTCGCACTCCCGGTGTGGAGCAGGCCATCGCGGTGGACGGCACCGTGGCCCAGGTCACCGGGATCGCCGATCCGATCCCCGTCCTCACCGCGCCGGACTCGGCGCAGGTGGCCCGCGACGGCGGAGCGTTCGCCCAGGTAAAGCCGGGGACGATCGGGCTCGACCTGGGAGCCTTCGAGGACCTGAGCATCCAGCGCGGTGATCGGGTCACGGTGCGCGTCGGCGATCGCCAAGCCCAACTGCGGGTCATCGCCCTCACCGGCTGGGGCCAGGCCGGCATGGTCGCGCCCGAGACCCTGGCACAGCTCACCGATGCCCCCGAACCGCATGTCATCTGGGTCCGCGCCGTCCCCGGCGTCGACTCGCTCCAGCTCGTCGACGATCTGGACGGGCTGGCGGATGCGGCGGGCGCGAAGACCAACGACCATCTGCAGGCCCGGGCGGCGGAGGACCGACAGCTGGACATCCTCACCTGGTCGGTGCTCGCCCTGATCGGCATCTCCGTGGCGATCGCCCTGGTCGGGATCGCGAACACCCTGGGGCTGTCCGTGCTCGAACGCGCCCGCGAACACGCGCTGCTGCGCGCGCTCGGTCTCACCCGCAGCCAGCTGCGGCGGATGCTGGCGGGCGAGGCGGTGCTGCTGTCGGTGGTGGCCACCCTGCTCGGCACCGTGATCGGCGTCGGGTTCGCCTGGGTCGGCTACGAGACGTTCGTGAAGCGGGCCCTCGCCCAGGCCACTATGCACATCCCCTGGCCATCACTCGGCGTCGTCGTCCTCATCGCCGCCCTGGCCGGGCTCCTCGCCTCTGTTCTCCCGGCGCGCCGGGCCGCCCGGGTGGCTCCGGCCGCGGGGTTGTCCGTCGACTGACACCCTCGTCGCCCCGGAATACGCCTCCCGAATACCGTTCGCCGAAGTGTATGAATCGAGCCTCTTGTGCCGTGAACCAGCACAGTAGCCTGGAGGCATGGATGTCGAGTTCGTCGACGACGTGCTGAGCAGTGTCGCGGCCGCGGAGATAATGCCTCGATTCGGGCGCCTTTCCACTGCTGACGTCGTCACCAAGACGTCGGCGTTCGACATTGTCTCGACGGCAGATTGGGCCGCAGAGAAGGCGATCACCGAGGCGATTCGTCACGAGCACGCTCGAGCAACCGTGATCGGCGAGGAAGCCGCGGCCAACGATCCGGGCATCGTGGGAAGTCTCGACGAGGCCGACCTCGCATTCGTGCTCGACCCCCTCGACGGGACGAAGAACTTCGTGGCCGGCCTCCCGTTGTTCGCCGTGATGGCGGCGGTCGTCGAGCGAGGCCGGATCGTCGCGGGCGTCATCCACGACCCTGTCACGCGCACCTCGGCGATCGCGACCGAAGGTGGGGGTGCGTGGCTCCGGCGCGACGGCACCGCCGGCACACGGTTACGAGTCGCCGATCCGGCGCCCGTGAACGAGATGGAAGCGGTCGCGGGCACGCAGTTCCTGCCGGATTCGATGAGGAGCGTGGTCACGGCGAACCTGTCCGCGCTGGGCGGTTACACGTGGTTCCGATGCGCTGGCCACGAGTACCGGATGGCCGCGGCCGGGCACTGCCACCTGCTCTCCTACAACCGCTTGATGCCGTGGGACCACGCGGCAGGCTGGCTGTTGCATCGGGAGGCGGGCGGCTTCAGCGCCCATTTCGACGGCTCCCCCTTCCGCGTCGGCCGCATGTCGGGCGGCTTGCTGTGCGCACCGGACGAGGACTCCTGGCACGCGGCCCACCGCACCTTGTTCGCCGGGGTGAGCACGTCCTGATCGCGTGATCGAAGAGTTGCGATCAGTCGACTCGTCGACCCTTACGTGCGCCTCTGCGTTCGACTGGGCCGATCGTCGGGATAAGCCATTGAGCATTCCAGCTAGCAGGCATGCACGGACCCTGTAGGCATCAAGATATTGGAACCTGCTGGCTGCGATGTATCGCAGCGGGCACCGGCGTGAGCATGGCTGGAGTTCTACCAGCTGCTATGTAGTGCGCCCCGATACTCACATACCGCGCGAACTGGTCAGCCGAGCATCAAGCATCGGCGATCCACGCATCCATTGACGGTCGGGCGCCACAGGTGTGGAAAACGGAGAGATGGTTCATGGAAGAAGGCATCGACACCCCAGGCAACGCAACCGACTCCGCCGGTCGATGCGGACGTGCTGACATGAACTACGTAGTGGCGTACTCACCGGACAGCGGCGGCCAGGCGGCGCTCGCAGCAGCCCGCCTGTTCTCCTCGCCGGACGTGATGCTGACGGTCTGCACGATCATCCCCGAGATGGGGAGCAGCCCGCACACCGCAGTGGGGGGCGCCGAGTATGCCGAGTCCTTGTGGAGGTCCGCGGCGAGAGGGCTCGGCGAGGCCAAAGCGTTCCTCGGGGACGACGTGAACGCGGTGTACATGACCCGCACGGCGCGCTCACCGGCCGAGGGGATCATTGCGCTGGTCGCCGAGATCGACGCCGGAATGGTGGTCCTCGGCGCCTCCCGGGATGCATCCCACCGGTTCTCCGCAGGGAGCGTCACCGACGACGTATTGCGCGGCACGCAGGTGCCGACGGTGCTCGCCCCGGTCGGCTACCAGCCGGAGCATCGGGTGCGGCTTCAGCAGATCACCTACGGGTACGACGAGCCGCGGCCGTCGAATGCGGTGGCCGCCGCGGCGGCTCAGCTCGCGCTCCGCCACGAACTGACGCAGCCGGTTCCGGTCGGTGCCCTCCACCGGGACCGGCTCGGGACGATCCACTGGGGTGCGGGCGACGTGCTGCTCATCGGTTCCGCTGATCTGGGCACGATCCGGCCGGCTCGCCAGAACAACATGGCCGCCACCGTGGGTGATACCCCTGTCCCCACTGTCGTCGTACCGAGCCGTCGCGCGTCGATGGAGCAGCGGGTGTCGGCCTACCACTGCCCGACGTGCGAGGTAGAGGGCCGCGACCTCGATCCCGACCCGGTCTGCTGGAGCTGCGGGGGGCCCACTGTCGTCACCAGTAGGCCACTGCTGAACACGCCCGGCCCATCGCCGGACAAATCGGCCGTGACCCCGCGGAATGAACACTGGTGAGTGTGGCCGGCGCAGCCGCACCTGGTGCGTTGCGTGGTCCCACCCTGTGATCAGGCCCGCGCCACGTGATCATCGTTTCGGGGCGCCCAGCTGCTCGTAGCACGGCTCCCGGCACCCGATCAATGATCAAGGCCGGCCACCACCACAACCCCAGCCGGGGCGAGGTGCGCACATGGGCTCGACGGAAGCGGCGCCCGTCTCTCGCTCCGCCCGGCCTCGGCGCGTCCACGATCTCGCGCGGCTACCGCGTGCCGATCACGTCATCAGGCCATCCGGCGCTCGGCGCTGCACATCCTTCGGTCGTGATCGTTAGCCCGATCGGCGCAAAGAGCGCCCGCGTTGTGTCGATCACGCTTGGTTCCCGAACTGATCGGGAAGCCTCCCGAAACGGGTCGTCAAGAGCGGCCCCCGGGCCTTAGCTGGAGGAACCGTGACCGTCACGGGCATCATCACTGCGATCATCGTCGGCCTCATCATCGGCGCTCTGGGTCGACTGGTCGTGCCGGGTAAGCAGCCGATCCCGATCTGGCTGACGATCGTCATCGGTATCGTCGCCGCCTTCATCGGCTCGTTCATCGCAGGCGCCCTGGGGTTCGCGACCGGAGCGGGCTTCCACATCGGAGAACTGATCCTCCAGGTCGTCGTGGCCGCTCTCGGGGTCTTCCTCGTCTCCGGCATGTACGGCCGTAGGTCCGTCCATCGGTAACCGATGCCAACGGCCGACGCCGGGTCCACCCTTCGAGGTGGGCCCGGCGTCGGTTTTTCGATGGGATTCTGCTCAGCCGATCCGGTCGGCATACACCACCACGTTGTCGACATAGTGCCCCGACCTGCGGTCGAACGCCCCTCCGCAGGTGATGAGCCGGAGTTGAGCGTTCGGGGTGTCGCCGTAGACCTCGGCGGTCGGGAAGGAGTTCTTCCCGTACCGCTCGGTCCGGCCGACCGTAAACTCCGCGGTGGTGCCGTCGGCTCGGTCCACGGCGATCCGGTCGCCGGGGCGGAGGTCGCGGAGCCGGAAGAACACCGCAGGTCCCTCCCGCGAGTCGACGTGACCGACGACCACGGCAGGGCCCGCCTCGCCGGGCTCGGGCCCTGCGCGCCACCAGCCGGTCTCGTGGTTCGTCGGAGGCGGCGGCAGCACCCCGTGCGGGTCGAGCTCGAGCGCACGGACCGCGGCGTCCACTCCGATCCGCGGGATGCGGACCCGGACGGGATCCGCGACCTGCTCGGGCTCGGCGGCCGCGGTCACGGTCATCGCCGGAGCGACGACCGGGGCTGCACTCTCGCGGGCGGTCCCGCAGCCCGTGGCCAGGATTGCGGCTGTGGCCAGCGTGGCTGCGGTCAGGACACTGGGACGGATACCGGTGCGCATGGCAGGTCCGGTCAGTCCGTGCGGTCCGCGCGGAACCCACGGCGGACCAGCGCGGCCCCGCCGGCGAGCGCGATCACACCGGCAGCGCCGAGCGGGACGGCGAGGTCGGCGCCCCCGGCCGTGCCGCCGGCGCCCGCGTCGACGCCGCCGGAGGGGGCTCCGCCGTCGTCATCGTCGTCATCCGCCGGAGCCAACAGCCCACCCGTGCCGGTCTGCACCCCACCCGCCGGAGCACGACCATCATCGTCACCACGACGATCGTCGTCATCGTCATCATCCGCCGGGGCCAGCAGCCCACCCGTGCCGGTCTGCACCCCACCGGCCGGAGCACGACCATCATCGTCACCACGACGATCGTCGTCATCATCGTCATCCGCCGGAGCCAACAGCCCACCCGTGCCGGTCTGCACCCCACCCGCCGGAGCACGGCCGTCGTCGTCACCACGGCCGTCGTCGTCGCCGGGGCCGTCGTCGTCGTTCTGGGCGGATGCGACGGCAGCGGGGGCCGGCACGGCCTGCGGCGCGGCGACGGCGGGTGCGGCGCCAACCACCGTGACCGTGCCAGCAGCGACAGCCGCGAGGAGGATTCGTCGAGCGATGATGTTCATGGCGATCGGCCTCTCGTCCGGGTTCCAGCGGGGAAATCCGCTGATCAGGACGCTATGGAGGCATCAGGAGGCATCAGGTGAGACCGGGATGAACGTCCTCTCATCCCGGTCTCGGGTTGCTCGTCCGCGGCCCAGTAAGGAAGAAGCCGGCTCGTAACCCGGGCCGCTCACAACGCCGGGGTGCGCGTCGTTCACGATGCGAGAGACGCGCCGAAGACAGGAGCACGATGCCCACACCACCCACCTACGCCGACGTCGAGGCCGCCGCTGAGCGGATTCGCGGCCACGCACACCGCACGCCGGTGCTGACCTCCCGCCGGGTGGACGCGGAGATCGGCGCGTCGCTGTTCTTCAAGTGCGAGAACTTCCAGCGGATGGGCGCGTTCAAGTTCCGTGGGGCGTTCAACGCGCTGTCCCGGTTCGACGACGAGCAGCGGCGCGCGGGCGTGATCACGTTCTCGTCCGGCAACCACGCGCAAGCGATCGCGCTGTCCGCCAACATCCTCGGGATACCGGCCACGATCGTCATGCCGCACGATGCCCCGGCCAGCAAGCTCGCAGCGACGCGCGGGTACGGCGCAAAGATCGTCGAGTACGACCGGTACAGCCAGGACCGCGAGGAGCTCGGACGGGCGCTGGCCACCGGGCAGGGCATGACGCTCATCCCGCCCTACGACCACGCCGACGTGATCGCCGGGCAGGGAACCGCCACGAAGGAGCTGATCGAGGAGGTCGGCGAGCTGGACTCGCTGTTCGTCTGCCTCGGTGGTGGCGGTCTGCTCTCGGGTGCAGCGCTGGCCACGCGGGCACTGTCGCCGGCATGCCGGATCTACGGCGTGGAGCCGGAGGCGGGTGACGACGGGTTGCGATCGTTTCGTACCGGATCAATCGTCCATATCGACACGCCCGTCACCATCGCGGACGGTGCCCAGACCCAGCATCTCGGTGAGCTGACCTTCGACATCATCCGGCGCGAGGTGGACGACATCTACACCGCGACGGACGACGAGCTGGTGGACGCCATGCGAGTGTTCGCCACGACCCTCAAGATCGTGGTGGAGCCGACCGGCTGCCTGGCCTTCGCCGCCGTGCGCAGGCTCGCCTCCGAGCTGTCCGGTCAACGGGTGGGTGTGATCGTGAGCGGCGGCAACGTCGACCTCGACCGCTACGTGGCCCTACTGAGCCGATCCGATCAGGAGAGCGTGACGGGGAGCGCGTCCACACCGAACACGAAGGACAGCTTGCGGTAGGACAGGTCGGCCGGGTCGGTGGCGAGCCGGATCTCCGGGAATCGGCGGATGAGGGCCGGGTAGGCGGTGCGCAGCTCCATGCGGGCGAGCTCGGCGCCGATGCAGCGATGGAGGCCGTAGCCGAAGGCGAGGTGCGGGCGGCTGGGGCGTCCGGGGTGGAAGTCATCGAGGCCGTCGCCATCGCGGTTGGCTCCGCTCAGCGAGCAGAGGACGATGTCGCCCTTCGCGATGGTCTGGCCGCCGATCGTCGTCTCCTCCTTGGCGAACCGCGGAAACGCGACCTGGACGACCGTGAGATACCGCAGCAGCTCCTCGACGAACGGATCGATCGCGGCGTCGTCGTCGTGCACGGCGCGGCGGCTCTCAGAGTGCTGCAGCAGGACGATGGTGCCCAGCGCGAGCATGCTCGCCGTGGTCTCGAGCCCTCCGGTGAGCAGTCCGTCGGCGAGACCTGCGAGCTCGTGGTCGGAGATGTCGTCGCCGTGCTCCCGCACGAGCATGCCGAGCAGGCCGTCACCGGGCTCGACCCGTTGCTTCTCCACGATGCGGAGCAGGTACTCCATCGACTCCGAGATCGCGCCGAGGGATCCGGTGACCCCGCCGAGGAGGTCGAAACGGGTGGTGCTGAGTCGCTGGAATTCGGCGCGGTCGGAGTAGGGAACGCCGAGGAGCTCGCAGATCGTCAGCGAGGGGATGGGGAGCGCGAAGGTCTGCAGGAGGTCGACGGCGCCGTTCGACTCAGCGAGCGAGGCCATCTCGTCGAGCTGGCCGGCGACGATGGCCTCGATTCGGGGGGCCAGCCGACGTAGGCGGTGGCCGGTGAATTCGGGGGTGAGCATCCGGCGCAGGCGGGTGTGGGCAGGTGGGTCGGTGAATCCGAGCCCGCCGGGATTCTGGTCGGCTGTGATGCCCACGGTGCCGACGAGGTTGGTGAAGTCGTTGCTGAATGCGCTTCCCGCTCCCAGCACCGCTCGGGTCTCCTCGTAGCCGGTGACCACCCACGCGCGGAGCCCGAACGGCAGCCGGAGCCGGCTGACGGGTTCGTGCTCGCGCAGGTTGCCCAGCGCGGCGACGGGATCGAGCCCGGTGCGTTGCAGCGGCACCAACGCAGAGTCGGGCAGAAGCGACAGCAACGCGTCGGGCGCACCGGCTGCACGTCTGCGACCGAAGCGCCGACGGGCCAGGAGGCCGACGATGCGGCCGCGAACACCACCCATGATCCCGACTCTAGGCAGGTACCCGGACAAGCTGTCCTCCGCATGTGTCCGGAAACGCCTCGTTGACCCTCATCGAACTCTCAGCAACGTGATGAGCGCTACGGCCGGCTCGTCCGGTGATTCCTCTGCCATGTGGTGGCCGGAGACGATCGAGTGGCCGCCGCGGAGACCGGCGGACTGCTTCACAGCCGGCCCGGCCGGCAGGCAGGACGAGGAGCGGGGAGGCGACGCGCTGCCCCGCGGCCGGGTCGGCCTCTTCGTCCGCACGGTCGGTGCCGACGCCGGCGCGGTGGTCCTCAAGCATCGCCGTCACCGTAGCGGGATCGCGGATCGCACGACCAAACTTTCCGCGTATGCCACGTCTCCACGCGGTCCCGCGCGCGACATGGACACCTGACGAGGAAGAAGCGCCTGCGGAACAGCGAGATGTGTCCATGTCGCGCAGGGTCAGGCGTTCGCCCCTCTCGCCGACACCTGCCAGCGGTCTACTTGTGCGCCGTTCGCCAGGACGATCAGCTCGTCCGCCAGGTTGACGGCCGCACACACGTGGTTGGGCGCCACCCGCACGACGTCGCCGGGGCGCAGCGACACACCGTCCTCCGGGAGAACGACGGTCGCGTGGTGCTCGGACAGGGCGACGACACGGGCGTCCGGGTGGTCGGGAAGTCTGCCGCCGCCGGTCGCCCAGGCGGGCTGGTCAGCGCCGAGGACCTTGCTGCCCGCGTCGAGCACGACCCGTTGGCCAGAGGTGCTCACCACCGTGCTGATCGCCGTCAGGGCGATGTCGGCCCAGTCGCAGCTGCCCAGCTCCGCCTGTTGCGTGTCGTTGAAGACGTACACGCCGGGCCGGATCTCGGTGAGCGCCTCGGCGTCGGAGAGCGCAGCGGTCGGTGTCGAGCCGCCGCTCGACACCGCCACCTCCAGACCGGCTTTCCGCATCGACGCCCTCGCCTCGCTCAGCGCCCCGGCCTCGTCGACGGCTGCCTGCCCGCGCCGCCCGGGGCCGTAGCCGTGGCCGGGAAAGGTGAAGATCCCCACCACGCGCAGCCCCGCGCGTGCCGCGGCCGTGGCCACCTCCGCCGCCTGCTCGGGTCGTACGCCGCTGCGATGGTGGCCGCTGTCGATCTCGACGAGAGCTTCCACATCAGCGCCGGCCACGGCCTTGGCGAGGGCCTGGGCCCCCTCCTCGGAGTCGATGCCGACCCGCAGCGACGCGCGCTCGGCCAGGGCCCGCAGCCGGTTGCCCCGCCCGCCCGTCGCCCAGATCGGGTAGGCGATGAACAGGTCCGTGAAGCCGCCCGAAGCGAAGATCTCCGCCTCGCCCACGGTGGCGACCGTCAGACCGGCCGCGCCGTACTCGACCTGACGGCGGGCGATCTCGAGGCACTTATGTGTCTTCGCGTGCGGACGCAGCGCGAAACCGCGCGCCCGCGCCGCCCCGGCCATGCTCGCGAGGTTGCGCTCCATGACGTCGAGATCGACGGCCAGGAACGGCGTGTCGAGCTCCCCGGTGATCACGTCGATCGCAGCGGACATGCCGCGATTCTCGACCACCGAGCAGCCCGGACCCCTCACACCGGCTGAAGGGAGACCGATCACACTGCCGTCGGCATCCTTGACGGAGGCGCCCTCTGACCTGCTGCGGCAGCTCCACGTCTGCATCAAGCAGCCGTCCGTTCAGCCGAAAACAGCGACTCGACTGTGACGTTCCTGTCAGGATCGGCCGGTGCCGTTGTCCCGTTCTGACCTTTTGCAGTCACAGTTCGACCTGACGTGGTCGCTGCTGGAGTACCACCTGGACCGGTTGGAGGGCGAGGACTTCCTGTGGGAGCCCGCTGCCCTCTGCTGGACCGTTCGACCCACCGCTGACGGGTCGTGGGTACCCGACTGGGAGGACAGCGAGCCCGAGCCGACCCCCGTGCCCACGATCGGCTGGATCACCTGGCACATCGGCTGGTGGTGGACCGTGACGATCGACCACGCGCGTGGCCGTTACCCCCGCGACCGCACCGAGATCAGCTGGCCGGGCGACGGCGAGAAGACGACCGCGTGGCTGCGCTACCTCCGTACCGAATGGTCGGCGGTCCTCGACGGGTTCAGCGACGCCGACCTCGACAAGGCCGCGCCCTTCCCGTGGACGGACGAACCGGAGCGCACCATCGCGGACATGGTGGCCTGGGTCAACGTCGAGCTGACGAAGAACACCGCCGAGATCGGACAGCTGCGGTTGCTGCGAGTCGCACGTGCCTAGGGGCATGCCCGCGCGTGTTTCCGCTACTTGCGCCCCACGCCGAGCAGATGAGCGCTGGTGTTGATCATCAGTGGATCCTTCTCGACCATGCGGGCGCATCGCAGCGCCGCCTCGACCCTGGCCTCGAACTCCTGCAGGCCGGCGGAGTCGAGTGCCGGCCACGCCGGCCCCTCGACCCCGAAGACGGCGACGTCCCGCAAGCCGGCATCCGTCATCTCGGCGTGCAACTCGTCCGCCGTGTGGAAGTGAGCGTCGACGAAACCGGCATGCCCGTCGTAGCGTCCGGTCGCGATCACGGAGGCGACCGACGGCTCCATCTCAGCGGTCAACCTGCCCTCGGTGCCGACCTCCAGCAGGGACATATAACGGCTGATCGCAGCGACCACCAACTGGCCACCGGGCCGCAGGACACGCCTCGCTTCGGCCAGCGCCCGGCCGCGGTCAGCGGGCTCGACCAGGTGATACAGAGGGCCGAGGAGCAAGGCGACGTCAACGCTCTCGGCGGAGGCGCTCAGCTGCCGGGCGTCACCTACCTCGGCGGTGACGCCCTCACGCGCTGCGGCTGCGTCCACGTGACGCGGTACCAGGTCGACGACGTGGACGGCGGGGCCGTCCGCGGCCAGCCATGCGGCGTGCACCCCGGTGCCACCGCCGATGTCCAGAATCCGTGCGCGGTCGACCGGCAGCAGGCGTCGTATCAGCTCCCGGGTGCGGAGGAACTCCAACCGTCCATGCGGCGACCTGCTCAAGCGCGTGTCCTCGACGCCGTCGACCCCGTAGTGCTCCACCAGCTCTGACGCCACCGAGCCATGCTGATCGCCGCTCGCTTCCGGCTCCACCCGTTTTGACTCCCGGCGAGCCCGGGCACTGACGGGCTTTGCCAGATCTGCACAGATCGAGCCACGATGGTGAGGTCGCTACTGGCCCTGTACTCAGCCGAGCCGGAGATCCGATGCATCCCAGGAAGCTTCCGCCCACTTCGCTCGGGCGCGACAAGCACGTCATTGCACTGCTGGTCGTTCCCGACTCCGTGGCACTCGAAGTGGCCATCGCGCAACAGATCTTCGGCCGGCGGATATCGTCGATCGCCTCGGTCACCGGCGACCACGACAGCCCGTACGAAGTCATTCTGTGCGGCGAGGAGAAGCGGCACATCCTGCCGTCCGGGGCCGATCCGGGCGAGCTTTCTCCCTTGGAGACGATGCTGACGGCCGACACCGTCATGATTCCCGGCATCGAAGATCCGCTGAGCGCGCGAAGTGAGATTCTCCTCAAGAACCTTCGGTCGGCCGGGGAAGCCGGTGCGCGCATGGTCTCGTTCTGCGGTGGCGCGTTCATCCTCGGTCGCGCAGGCGTGCTCGACGGCCGCCGCGCCACAACGCACTGGTTGCTCTCCGACGAGTTCCGCGCGGCGTTTCCGCTGGTCCGCCTGGAGCCCGAGAACCTCTACGTCGACGACGGACCGGTGCACACCTCCGGCGGCATCTTCTCCGCCACCGATCTCGCCCTCCATCTCGTCGACCTTGACCTCGGCCGTGCCTACGCCAACGACCTCGGGCGCATCCTGGTCAGCGCACCACACCGACCTGGCGGCCAGGCACAGTTCATCAAGAACTCCATCCGGCTCGACGACGACCCACCCATCAACTCATTTCTGCGTTGGCTACGCGACCACATCCATGAACCGCTGACGCTCGCCGAACTCGCCGACCACGAGCACATGAGCGAACGCAGCCTTGTGCGGAAGTTCCGGCAGAGCACCGGGATGAGCGTCTTCGATTGGATCATCCGGGAGCGCGTCGACCGGGCGAAGGTTCTCCTGGAAACAACCGACTACCGTGTTTCGGAGATTGCGGTGATGGTGGGCTTCGGTTCGCCGGAGACCCTGCGGCGCAACTTCGAGAGGCAGGTCGGAACGTCCGCCGCCGGCTACCGGAAAACATTCCGTCCCGAACGAACGACGAGCTCGTCGGATCGGACGCCGACGGACGCGCACCGCGACGAATGAGGTTGGCGAGATCTGGGACGAGGTTGGCGGAATCTGTGCACTGACGACAGGTCCGGCCAGCTAGCGTCGGGCCAACCGGCCGCAAAACCCAGGGAAGGACACCATGCCCGCATACGGTTTCTTCGTCGAGTTCGAAGCACAGGCGGGGAAGGAAGACGACGTCGCCAAGTTCCTCATCGACGCGAAGACGTTGGTGGACGCCGAGCCGGGAACGCTCGCCTGGTTCGCCTTCCGCACCGGACCGACGTCCTTCCGGATCTTCGACGCGTTCGAGACCGAGGACGACCGCGAGGCCCACTTGCAGGGCAAGGTCCGCGACGCGATCGTGGCCCGCACATCAGAGCTGTTCAGCGTGCCGCCGACCATCAGCCCAGTGGACGTGCTCGCCGCGAAGCTTCCCCACTAGCCGAAGCGCGCCGCGAAGCGGCATCGCCGTTCGACGGCGTTTCGCCTGCTCAGCTTGACTTGCCTGACAGGAAAGTCACGTGTTAACTTTCCTATCAGGCAAGTCAAACTGTGGAGGTAACAGCCATGAGCAACACCGAGGACGCCCAGGCCCAGCTCACGGAGATCGCCAAGCGCCGCAACCAGGTCATCGACGGCGCATCCCGAGGTCGGCACCGAGGCTGGGACGTCACCGGCATGGCCGCGTTGATCGCCGGGTTCGCAGCACTGGATCTACCCGTGGCCCCGGCCCTGCAGTTGATCCTCTTGGGCGTAGCCCTCGTTGCCGCCCTGACCTGCTTCACCCAGGCCGGCAAGCGCAGCAAGGCGCTCATGCACCAATCTCAACTGACCGGTCGATTCTGGGCCGTGGTCGGCGGCTTCGCGATCGCATTCGGCGCCCTCACCCTCGGTGGAATGTGGCTGGTCGACCAGACCGACATCCCGATTCGCTACACCCTTCTCGGCGTGCTGGTCGTCGCCCTCATCGCGGTCACCCAGCCGCTGTACCGGGTGTTGCTGCACCGGACGACCGCGTGACCACACCGCCCGGCTTCGACGAGCTGATCCATCCGCCGACCCGGCTGAGTCTGATGGCGCTCCTCGCGGCAACGGAGTGGGCCGAGTTCAGTTTCCTCAAAGAGAGTCTCGAACTCACCGACTCCGCACTCTCCAAACAGGTCTCAACCCTCGCCGACGCCGGGTACGCGGAGGTCCGCAAGGAAGGCGCCGGCCGCCGGCGCCGCACCCTGGTCACCCTGACCCCACAAGGCCGCACAGCCTTCGACAGCCATGTCGAGGCCCTGCGACAACTGGTCAGCCGCGCGACGTCGGCGTCCGGACGCGCGGGCGGCGAGTGAGGCGAGGTCGGGCCGTGCGGCAGGGTTCAGAGTGCGGCAGAGACCTTCAGCTCGGCCGCTGTGAACAGGGCGTGCAATTTCAGCCCATGTTCAGCCAGTCTCTCGACTCCACCTTCTTCTCGGTCCACGACACAGAGAACGTCGGTCACGACAGCCCCCAGCTTGCGCAGCTCGAGTGTCGACAGCGCCACTTGGCCGCCTGAGGTGATGACGTCCTCGACAACCAGCACGTTGCGACCCGCGATGTCCACACCCTCGGCGAGTTTGCTGGTGCCATAGGTCTTCGCCTGCTTTCGCACGAAGACCACCGGGAGGCCGGACCTCAGAGAGAGAGCCGTCGCGACGGGGACCCCGCCGAGCTCCAAGCCCGCAAGGACGTCAACTCCTGATGGCATCTCGCCGGCGGCCCGCTCGGCGATGGCGCCCAGCAGCGCCGGGTCGGACTCGAAGCGGTACTTGTCGAAGTACTCCGATGTCGTCCTGCCGGAGCGCAGCACGAATCTTCCTGTGAGATGCGAGACGTCATACAGCGCGGCCGCCAATTCGTACTTCTCCACCCGGCCATCGTCCCTTTGCATACTTCGGGGCCGGGCACGGACCCAGGAGTGCTTCCGCGTGCGCCGGCAACCACTGCGTGGGCAGATCACTGATCTACTCTCGGCTGGTGATCCCGCGTCCGCCGACAGATCGCGAGGTCGGCATAGTCGGGACGCTGTTGCCGAGCACCAGCCTCGCCCACGCCACCGTCATTCCCAGCGGCTCGCACGACGTCGTTCTCATCCCGGACGTCGCAGCCGTGCGGATCGCCCGCTCGGCACCTGCTGTCGAGTCACTCCCGCGCCGAACGGCCCTGCTCGATGCACTGGCCAAGGCCGAGCTCCCGTTCGCCACGCCGATCCCGCTGAGCCCGGTCGTGTCCACGTCCGAGTGGACCGCCGTCGCCGTGTCGTGGATCCCCGGCCGCTACGCACCACGCGGAAACGGTGAACCGACGACCCTCCGCAACGTTCTCGACGCGCTCGCCGCGGTCGACCTGGTACCGCTGATCGATCTCCTCGACGTCCCCCATGCCTACGCCGGCAGGGAACGATGGGAGGAGCTGATCCTCGCCGAGGCCGTTCCACGCCTTCCACCCCGCCTACAAGACTCCGCCGCCCGGCGCACGGCTGCGGTGCTGGCACTCGACCCCGTCCCGCCCCGGCTCGTCCACGGCGACCTCACCGGCGAGAACATGCACTGGTCCCCCGAGGGCCACGTCATCGGTGTACTCGACTGGGACCTCGCCCACCCCTTCGATCCCGCCATCGACGTCGCTTGCCTGGCCCATTGGCACGGCTGGCCGACGATCGCGAAGACGGTCGACGCAGCGACCTACGCCCGAGCCCGGACGTGGTACGGCACGTTCGCCCTGGAGCAGATCGTCAAGTACCTACTCGACGACGCCGACGCCGCAGCAATCGACGACTGCGTCGGACGCGTCGTCCGTTGGATGGACTCCGACGGACTCGGCTGACGATTCCTGTTCGCGGCGGGACCGAGACGCAGCCGTGGACATGCGCTGGTACCACGGTGATAGCGTCGAGATCGTGAACAGCCCCGAGGCGAACAGACCGTAGCCACCGGCCTTCCGGTGGCTACGCCGCAAACCTGCGCTCGCAGTCCGGATCCCAGGGCCGCGAGTTCCAGCCCTCGATGAGCGTGTTCGGCACAGGTGGCGTCTCTCCGGAGGCCGTGTTCTCGCACGGTTCCTGACCGCCTGCGTGGCGCCGCGTCGTGATGACTCCGGCGCGCCCCAGCGACGGTCTCCCCTCGTGGTTGCGGAGTTCTGTCATGCCTGTTGCGTTGTACATGCTCGCTGTAGCGGTGTTCGCGCAAGCGACATCGGAGTTCATGCTCGCCGGCCTGGTTCCCGAGATCGCCGCTGAACTGGCGATCTCTACGGCGGCTGCCGGATCCCTGACATCGGCTTTCGCCGTCGGAATGATCGTCGGAGCCCCTGGGATGGCGGTGCTGTGCCGCCGGTTCCCGCCTCGCGCCGCGCTCCTGGCCTTTCTCACCGTGTTCGTCGCGGTGCATGTCGTGGGAGCACTGACACCCTCGTTCACCGTGCTGTTCGCGACCCGGGTGATCTCAGCACTCGCCAACGCCGGCTTCCTGGCCGTGGCGCTCGCCGTGGCTGTTCGCATGGTGCCTGGCGAGCGGACCGGACGTGCGACAGCGCTCCTGTTGGCCGGCACCACGCTGGCATGCGTGGTCGGCGTGCCCGCTGGGGCATTGCTGGGCCAGGCATGGGGCTGGCGTTCGGCGTTCTGGGCCGTGGCAGTGATCTCGCTGCCCGCGATCATCGGGGTCGTGCTCGGCGTTCCCGCGACCGCAGGTCGACACCGGGTCGGCGGAGTGGCCGGCGAACTCGGCGCCCTGCGGCGGCCGAGTCTGGCGCTCACCCTGCTGGTCGGATCGCTGGTCAACGGAGCCACGTTCTGCACGTTCACGTATCTGGCTCCGGTGTTGACCGACCGGTCCGGTCTCGACCCGAGTTGGGTGCCGATCGGGCTGGCGCTCTTCGGAATCGGGTCGTTCGTCGGCGTGACGGCAGCCGGTCGCCTCGCCGATCAACACGCAGGAATCGTCATCCTGCTCGGCGGAATCATGCTGGTTCTCGGCTGGACCGCCTTCGCTCTCACCGCCGGCCACCCCACCGCCGCATTGATCGCAATCGGGGTGCAGGGCGCGCTGTCCTTCGCCGTCGGTTCCACCGTGATCGCCCGAGCGCTCGTGTTGGCCACCGATGCTCCGACGCTCGGCGGGAGCTACGCGACGGCGTCGTTCAACGTGGGGGCTGCATTCGGCCCGGCGCTCGGCGGACTTGCATTGGACGCCACGCAGTCGGCGCATGCGCCGATCTGGATCAGCGCAGCCCTCGGCGCGGCCGGGCTCCTGACCGCTGCCTGCACCGCCTCGTCGAACAGACGCAGCGCAGTCGCTACACGCTCATTGTGATCGCGGGCCAGGCCTGCGTGTCATGAGACGAACTGCTGGCCACCGTCGATGTCGTACGTCGCGCCGGTGAGCGCCGTGTTGCTCATGATGTGGACAGCGAGCGCTGCGACGTCGGCGGGGCCGACGACGCGGCCGATCGGGAGCTTCTCCCGGAGCTCATTGCGGCGCTCCTCGAGTCGGTCTGCGAGCAGCGATGCCGACAACGGGGTGTCGACGAAGCCTGCGGCGATGAGGTTGACGCGAACCGGCGCGAGCTCCAGCGCGAGGGCTGCCGTGAACGGAGGTAGCGCGGCGGTGGCGGCGGAGACGATCCCGAGGCCATGCCCGATGCGCCGGCCGCCGGTGCCGCCCATGAGTAGCAGCGTGCCCCCGGGCCTCATCTTCCCGGCGGCGCTGCGCGCGACCGCGAGCGCCAGCACCGCGTGGTCACTGATCGCGTCACGCACCTGGGCCGAGTCCATCTCGAGCATGGGTCCGTATCGAGGGCCGCCTGCCGTGACCATCACGTGATCGATCGGCGCCAGCAGGTCCTGGAAGAACCTCTCCAGCGAAGCGTCGTCGTTGGCGTCGAAGGCTGCGGTGCTCTGCGCGCCGACTTCCAGCGCCGCTTGTTCGAGCCGGTCGGGATTGCGGCCCGTGATGATGACTTCGGCACCCTCGGCTCGGGCGCGTCGTGCCGTTTCCAGCCCGATTCCTGCGCTGCCGCCGATCACGATGACGGTCTGTCCGAGTAGTTCCGGTGCGCGCTGAGCGGAGAAAGGATTGGTTGTGCTCGTCATGATTCCTCCTCACTCCGACAGACCGCCGAGCACGATGACGGGGTAGCCGCTCACGTCGGCAGTTCCGTCCCGGCTCGCTCCGCCACCATGTACTCGGCGTACCAGTCGGGCCAGTTCTCATCGGCCTGACCTGTCCGCTTCTCGTGCTCGCCGTGGGCGGCCTCAGCACGCCGAAGCGCGCTCGCGAGATCCGCTGCCGATGCGAATGCCGTGTCGGCGGCGTCGACCCGGCCGGGCAGCCGCGTCGTGATCTCCTGGACCAGCCAGCCGTTGCCGTCCGGGTCGCTGAAGGTGGCGAACGAACCGTAGCTGGCACGATCGGGCGCAGGCTTGCTGACGCGACCGCTGCCGTCGGACTGGAACTGAGCGCCCGGCGTCCCGGCATGGAACACCTCGCTGACGTCGACACCGCGAGCCGCGAGCCCGTCACGCGCAGCCTCGATGTCGGAGACGACCAGGTAGAGGCCATTGGCCGAGCCGGGCGCGGACGGGGTGATGTCCGTCCCGAACTGAATCGAGCAGCCCGAGCCGGGTGGCGTGAACTGGACGACCCGGAAGCCGTTGTCGAAGGCGAAGTCGGCGTCGAGGCGCCACCCGAGGCCCCCGTAGAAATCCTTCGCGCGGTCGACATCCGAGACCGAGATGACCACCACCTCGAGCTTCAGGTCGACGTCCTTGCCGCTCGGGCCGTTGCTCCGGACATCCGTTGTGCTCATCGCGGTCTCCTTGGGTCGTGTGCACGGGATGACCGCCGCGCTTTACCGTTCGGGCGCACCATGAAGGCACCCTGGCGGCCCCCTGGTCTGCGCTTCAGCAGGTCCGATCGCAGATGTGCGTTTTCTGCCGGTACCGGCCGTCAAGGGTCGTTGGCGACGTCACCGGTGTAATCGTTCTTGATCGTCCCGGATTGTGTGCGAATCGGTGCTGGATCGACTCGCCCTTGCCGTCTTCGTTCTCAGCCTGGACCGGCCAGGTGGCCGTGGCAAGCATCCACGTCTGCCCTGCACCCATACGCACGCAACTTTGCGAGCCGCACCCCCTGGTGGAGTGACACCTCTGTGCGCGGCACCGGGACCTGCCCGGCCGAGCCCAGATTTGCTGATCCATAGGCACTACAGACGCGCATGTCGTTAGCATCCGGATCGTGGCTGTCGACCTGCGGAGCTACAGCGAGCCCGGTCCGCTTACCAGCTTCGAGCCGGAGCAGTTGCGGCTCGCCGACGATCTCCCCGGCGACGCGGTACGGATCTGCACAATGGCACAGGGCCTGGTCATCCAACCTGACGAGGCAGCCGCTCAGGGCCTGCCGGAACGACGACGAACCGAGCGAGCCATCCGACCGGTTCACCACTTGATCACGGCCCTCTCAGCTCTCGATCCCGCTCCCCTTCATCACCCGCGGGCGCCCGAGCACCGAGTGGTCGGCACCTGTCGCCACTTCGCCACCCTGAGTACCGCGCTCCTACGGCTGCGCGGCATACCGGCCAGAGCGCGGTGCGGTTTCGCGACCTACTTCATCTCCGCACGGAGCGTCGACCACTGGATCACGGAGTACTGGCTCCCGCAGGATCGGCGGTGGGTCCGCATCGACTCCGAGATGCTCGGTCAGGACATCGTGGATCAGCCGGAGGACCTCGCGCCCGGGCAGTTTCTCACCGGAGGAGAGGCGTGGGCTCTGCATCGCAGCGGTTCGATCGATCCGGACACCTTCGGCGTCGCCGACGTCGACCATGCGTGGGGCGTGGGCGAAATCCGCGGGAACGCGATCCGTGACCTTGCGTCGCTCTCCAAGCTGGAGATGTTGCCGTGGGACGAATGGGGCCGCATGGAGGCCTCGTACAAGGGGCTGACCGGCCCGGAGTACGACACACTCCTGGACCGCGTGGCCGAGGCCTGCGCGAGTGATGATCCGGCGACGATCAGCCGCGTTTACCGGTCAGAAGATCTCGCCGTGCCTCACGAGATGATCGCCTGATCGAGAGTGTCGATCTACTCACCGTTCAGCTCGGCGCCGCAGGGCACCGTTAGTCCACGTCGAGAAGATCGGTTAGCTTGAGGACCGATGACCAAGGCAGTGACCCTGATCCGCTCGAAATCCCTCTCCGATGTCGCCGAGTATGCCTACGCCGCGACTGCTCCGGCCGACGCTCGGCTGATCTTCCTCGCTGGAGCCTGCCCGCTGAACGCCGACGGCACTACCGCGGCCGTCGGTGACTATGCCGGGCAAGCCGCCAAAGCCGTCGAGAACATGCGCACAGCACTCGCCGAGGCCGGAGCCACGATCGAGGATGTGATCAGCACCCGCGTTCTCGTCGCCTCCTCCCGCCGAGCAGACCTCGTCGCCACGTGGGAGGTCGTACGGGACGCCTTCGGCGACCACGATGTCCCGAGCACGCTCATGGGCGTCACGGTCCTCGGCTACGACGACCAGTTGGTCGAGGTGGAGGCGATCGCAGCTGTCCGCGACTAGCGGACGCCGCGAACAGCTCCCGCATTCGGGCCTCATCGGGTGTATCGGGCAAGGCTGGTTGAAAGCCATTTGCGTAACGACGCCGGAAGCGCCCTTGCGGGCGGCGGCGCGGGGTGGATCGTTAGCGACCGAGAGCGATGGACAGCGAACAGCGAGGATCCCATGCGCGTTAACCGCATCGTGGCCAACCTCCGGGTGGCCGACGTCGACGCAGCGAAGAGCTTCTACACCGACTACCTCGGGCTGAGCACCGAGGGATTCAACATGGGGTGGGTAGCTCGCTACATCTCCCCCGAAACCGGCGCGTACATCCAGCTCGTCACCCGCGACGCCACGTCCCCCGAGGACTCGGTCGTCTCCGTACTCACAGACGATGTCGACTCCGCCTACGCGGAAGCGCAGGAATTGGGCTTCGAGATCGTGCGGCCGTTGACGAAGGAGGACTGGGGAGTACGGCGATTCCTCGTCCGGGCCCCCGACGGCAACGTTGTCAATATCGTCGACCATCGGGACTGACCCGAGGGATCGATGGCCTCCTGGCCTCAGTGACCATGCCGCGATGACCGATGACCAGCATCGCGGAGCGACGGCGCGGCCGCCCGTGAGGCGGCCGGCAGGGCGTGGAGAACGATGGAGGACCGAGGGAACGGAATTAGGAGACAGATGACCGAGATGCCCAGCTCGCCTCCGCCGGCGCGGCGCTTTCTCATGGTGCACGGCGTGCAGCACCGCCGCCCGCGGCAGCACTGGCTGTGGTGGTTGACCGAGGCCCTGCGCCAGCGGGGCGAGCAGGTGCTCTATCCGCAGTTTCCCGCGCCCGAGAAGCCGTCGATGAGCGAATGGATCGATCTCCTGCACGCCGAGCTGGCCCAGCTCGGCGACCACGAACGTGTCGTGGTGTGTCACTCCCTCGGCTGTGCCCTGTGGCTGCAGGCCGCTCAGACCCTGCCTGCCGACCTGCGCGTCACTCGGGTGCTGCTGGTGTCCCCGCTCGGTGAGCAAGCGTTCACCGCGGCCAACGGCAACGAAGAGTTCAAGCTCGAGCGCGTCGACCGTGAGCTCCTCGCCGCCGCGTCGGCCAAGCCGCCGCATGTGGTCGTCTCGGAGACCGATCCATACGCGCCGGCCGACCCGCGTGCGTGGAGCGCCGCGCTCGACCTGGACTGTGACGTCCTCCCCGCCGCCGGCCACATCACCCCCGCCGACGGATACGGCCCATGGCCGGCCGCACTCGACTGGTGCCTGCACGAGAAGACCCCCGTGTCAGGCACCACCTGACCGTCTCGGATTTTCTTGCCGACGTGTGTCGAGAACGGTGGGTCGGCTCCGACCTCTCGGTGCCGGCGGCCAACGGGGCCGCCACCATGCGAGGAGCACGAACGATGACCAAGGTCACCGCCCAGATGTCGGTGTCCCTCGACGGCTTCTACACCGGACCGCGGGACACTCGGGCCCAGGACATGAGCGGCTGGATGCGGGGCCCCGAAGCGCCCGGTTTCTTCCGGGTCACCCGCTGGGCCGTCGACGCCGTGGCCTGGCGCGAGCGGCAGGGCTTCGCCGGCGGCGAGCAGTCGATCAGCTCGGAGATCATCGAGGAGACGTTCGCGGCCGCCGGTGCCTACGTCATGGGCCGGCGCATGTTCGACGGCGGCGAGGTCCCCTGGGGCGAGGAGCCGCCGTTCCACGCCCCCGTGTTCGTCGTCACCCACCGGCCACGGGAAGTGCTCGAACGCCAGGGTGGCACCTCCTTCACCTTTGTCACCGAAGGACTCGCGCGAGCCATCGAGCTGGCCCGGGACGCCGCCGGTGGCAAGGACGTGGCGGTGGCCGGCGGCGGGGAGCTCCTGCGCCAGGTGCTGACCGCCGGGCTGCTCGACCAGCTCGAGCTGCACATCGCCCCGGTGCTGCTGGGCGACGGCCAGCGCCTGTTCGACCCCAGCCTCGGCCTCGGCGCTGACGACGGCATCGAGCTGGTCCCGACCCGGGTCGTCGAGGCGCCCGAGGTCACCCACATTCGCTACACCGTCACCGGGCGGTCGAAGCTGGTGCTGGACGATCGCGGCGCCAGTGGCGACCTGGTCGGACCGGCCCAGCCGGAGCAGTGAGAGAGGAGCGAGCTGTGAAGTACATGCTGCTGATCTACGGCAACGAGGAAGCCTTCAGCTCGGTGGGTGCGGAGACCCTCGCCGAGATCATCCGCGAGACCGACGCCCTCAACCAGGAGCTGTTCGAGTCGGGCGAACTGGTCGGCGCCTACGGCGTGGCCGACCAGGTGAACGCCAAGATGGTCCGGGCCACGGCCGGGACGCCGGTTGTGACCGACGGCCCTTACGCCGAGGCCAAGGAGCACCTGGGCAGCTTCACGATCGTCGACTGCGACAGCCTGGAACGAGCCCTGGAGATCGCCGCCCGCAACCCGGCGGCCCGCTACTGGGGCGTCGAGGTCCGGCCGCTCATGCACGAGGCCAACGTGGAGCCGTGACCGACTGGCGGCCCGTCCGGCGGCTGGTCCCCGAGGTGCTCGGTGCGCTGGTGCGCCGCTACGGTCACTTCGACGCCTGCGAGGACGCCGTGCAGGAGGCGCTGGTGGCGGCCGCGGCCCAGTGGCCGGTGCAGGGGTGGCCGGAGAATCCGCGAGGGTGGCTGGTGGCGGTGGCGTCGCGTCGCCTCGCCGACCAGCTGCGCAGCGACACCGCCCGCCGCAGGCGGGAGGAGGCCGATGCCCTCCGCACTCCGCCCCTGGCCGGCGGCGACCTCGATGCCCGCGGCCCCACCGGCGACGACACCCTCACGCTGCTGTTCCTGTGCTGCCACCCGGCCCTGACGCCCCCGTCGCAGGTCGCATTGACCCTGCGGGCCGTCGGTGGCCTGTCGACCGCCGAGATCGCCCGGGCCTTCATCGTGCCCGAGGCGACCATGGCGCAGCGCATCAGCCGGGCCAAGCAGCGCATCAAGGCAGCCGGGGCCCGCTTCGAGCTACCGCCGCCGGCTGAGCAGGCGCAGCGGCTCGGCGTCGTGCTCCATGTGGTCTACCTCGTCTTCAACGAGGGCTACACGGCCACGTCGGGGACCCGGCTGGTGCGGGCCGAGCTGACGGATGAGGCGATCCGGCTGGCCCGCGAGCTCCACCGGCTGGTCCCCGGCGCCGGCGAGGTGGCCGGGCTCCTGGCTCTCATGCTGCTGACCGACGCCCGTCGCCCGGCCCGCACGGCCCCGGACGGGTCGTTGGTGCCGCTGAGCGACCAGGACCGGACGCTGTGGGACACCGACGCCATCGCCGAAGGTGTGGCCCTCGTGACCGATACCTTGTCGACGGGCCCGCTCGGCTCGTACCAGCTCCAGGCCGCCATCGCCGCCGTCCACGACGAGGCACCCACCGCCGAGGCGACCGACTGGCCGCAGATCCTGGCCCTCTACACCCTGCTGCAGCGGGTGGCGCCCAACCCGACGGTGACGCTCAACCGGGCGGTGGCGGTGGCGATGGTGCAAGGGCCAGCGGCCGGGCTGGCCGTGCTCGACGCCTTGTCGAGCGACGAGCGCATCTCCGCGTCCCACCACCTCGTGTCCGTGCGGGCCCACCTGCTGGAGATGGCCGGCGACCACGACGCGGCGCGCGCCGACTACCAGGAGGCGGCCCGCCGGACCACCAGCGAACCCGAGAGGCGCCACCTCCTGACCCGCGCCGCACGGCTGGGGTGACCGACCATCGCGACCCGGGCCGGTCAGAGGAGACCGTAGGCGACGTCGAGGCAGTCGCCCGTGGCGAACAGGATGGCCTTGATCGGTCTGGGGCGGAAATAGAGACCAATGGCTCCCATGCCAGGGTGCGGGTCTCATCTGAGTGTCTCCGCGAGCGGGCCCAGCGCGAGCGCCGGGAAGAAGGTGAGAGCGGAGACCAGGACGACTGTGCCGCCAACAAGCACACCGAACAGCGGCTTGTCCGTCGAGAGCGTTCCGGCTCCTGCATCGACCCGACGCTGCTTGGCGAGCGAGCCCGCCAGGGCCAGCACCGCCAGAATTGGCACGTAACGACCGAACAAGATCGCAACCGCGAGTGTCGATTGGAAAAAGTTGCTGGTAACGGTGATCCCGGCGAACGCAGACCCGTTGTTGTTCGCCGCGCTGGCATACGCATACAGCACTTCTGAGAAGCCGTGGGCTCCGTCGTTGTTCAGCGCGTCAAGCGTTCCTGGCAGCGCGATCGCCAGACCAGCTCCGATTAGCACCAGAGTCGGCATGGTCAGGAGCGACACTGCGGTTGCGGTGACCTCCCGCCGGCCGATCTTCTTGCCGAGGTACTCCGGGGTGCGCCCGACCATCAGACCGGCCAAGAACACCGCGATAACTGCGATCACCAATATCCCGTAGAGGCCGGAGCCGACCCCGCCGGGCGCCACCTCACCCAGCAGCATGGTCAGCAGTGTCACCCCACCGGCGCCACCGGTGTAGCTGTCGTGCAGCGAGTTGACTGCTCCGGTCGAGGTCCCGGTCGTCGAGACACCGAACAACACGGAGGCAGGAACGCCAAATCGGACCTCCTTCCCTTCCATCGCGCTACCGGCGGCAATGGTGGCAGACCCGTTCGGATGGGTCTCGGCGAACCACGCCAGGGCTAACATTGCACCCCAGAGGACGCCCATCACCGACAGCAGTACTGTTCCCTGCCGACGGTTGCCCACCATCGCGCCGAAGGTCCTGGTCAAACAAACCGGTATCACTAACAGCAGGAAGATCTCGAACAAGTTGCTCAGCGGGTTCGGGCTCTCGAACGGGTGCGCCGAGTTGGCGTTGAAGATCCCGCCGCCATTCGTGCCGAGCTCCTTGATCGCCTCCTGTGACCCCGTCGGCGCCATCGGCAACATATACGACGATCCGTCGACTCCGGTAATGACCGTCCCGGACCGGAGAGACATCGTGACACCCATAGCCATCAGCAGGATCGCCGCGACGAGTGAGAAGGGCAGCAGGATCCGCACGGACCCGCGAGTCAGGTCAACCCAGAAGTTGCCGATCCGGTCCGTTCTGGAGCGCACAAAGCCGCGAATCAATGCCACCGCAACAGCCATTCCGACTGCGCTAGACACTACGTTCTGAACGGTTAGGCCAGCCATTTGGACCGTGTTTCCAAGGACCTGTTCAGGTATATAGGATTGCCAGTTGGTATTCGCCACGAATGAGATCGACGTGTTGAACGCCATCGACGGAACCACCGCACCACGCCCGAAAGACATGGGCAGCAGCGGCTGAAGTCGCTGCAGTAGATAAAGCAGCACGATCGAGACGAACGAGAAGCCCAGCAGCCCGGCCGCATACGTCGGCCAACGCTGGTCGGCCGCGGCGTCCACCCGGATCAGCCGGTACAGCGCGGTTTCGATGCGCCAATCCCTATCTGAGCTGTAGACCTTCGCCATGTAGTCGCCGAACGGGACGTAGCACACTCCGATCAGCACCAGCAGCAGAGCGACCTGAAGCAGGCCCGCAACGGTGTCACTCATCAGAACCACTCCGATCACAGAAGATCCAACACCACGTACTGAGCGCTACGACCTCACCACTCATATTGCTCATGACATTATTAGCCACACTCCCAGGCGCCCTAGATCGCGCAGGCCGCCGACGGACCCGGCGACACCACCCCAATTGTCGGAGTCGCTCGCAATTCTCGCGAAGACTTAGGCGGGATAGTGATGAGGCTCTCGCGAAACTCGACTAGCTTTTGATCTCTAAAGGCTGACATCACCGAAGCGACTCCGAAATCTGCGCCCTTAAGGACGCGGACGAGGACGAGGACATGCCAAACCGGTTCAGACCGCCACCAGCACCGCCTAACCGCGAAAGTCAAACGCCCGAGGCCTACAGCGGGACACCTGAACGAGCCACTGGTCGCGAACGAATGCGGCGCTGGAAGCTAGCTTTCTGAAATCCCGAGGGCCGCGCTCCATTGCCTAGGGAAAGGGCATGGATGAATGCCGCTAAAGTGCAGACAGGTCGACGTTGAGCCAGCACTTGCCGCCCGAGAACGCAGTGACGATGACCACAAGAGCTGTCACTCCAGCGTCCGCACCGCCTCCTTCCCGCAGTACTGACCGAGGCGGTGATAATGGCGACTGCGGAATCCCAGGATTAGGGCAGCCAGCAGCGAGGCGACAACGGAGGCCAGCAGGATGGCGCCCTTCGCGTCAGTCAGATGAGCGTCATTGGTGTAGGAGAGCTCGGAGATCAGCAGGGAGACCGTGAAGCCGATCGCACCCAGGGCTCCAATCCCGGCGACGTCCGCCCAGGCGAGCTGGGGGTTGAGGCGGGCGTTGGTGAAGCAGTTGGTCAGCCAAGAGACGCCAAAGATGCCCAGAAACTTGCCCGCCAGGAGTCCGGTGAGCACGCCCCAGGTGACAGCGCTGGTCCAGAAGCCTCCTGCACCCGACAACGAGATCCCGGCCGACATCAGGGCGAACAACGGAAGCACGATCCCGGCGGAGAACGACCGCAGCACCGCTTCCATACGGTGCGATGGCGAGACCATCTCGCCGTCGCGGGGGCGAGTGCGCATTAGCAGACCCATCGCGACGCCGGCGATCGTGGCGTGCACCCCGGAGGCATATATCAGCGCCCAGATCACCGACGCGAGCGGCCCGAACAACAGCCATCCCGGCACCACCGCCCGGACGCGGACCACAGCCCGAGCCCGGGTGTTCTGCAGGTAGCCGAACAGGCAGAGGGCGGTCGCGGCGCCAGAGAGGGCGGCCAGGTTCAGGTCGGTGGTGTACGCGGCGGCGATGACCAGAACCGCGCACATGTCGTCGACGATGGCCACGGTGAGCAGGAAAGTGCGCAGCGAGGGGGGCAGGTGCCGGCCGATCACCGCGAGAACGGCGAGCGCGAAGGCGATGTCGGTAGCCATCGGAATGCCCCACCCACCGATCGCCTGCCCGGACGTGGTGGCGTTGACGGCGAGGAACACCAGCGCGGGCACCGCGACGCCACCGAGCGCGGCGGCGATGGGCAACACCGCACGGCCCGGGTCGCGCAGCTCACCGTGGACGAGCTCCTGCTTCAGCTCGTTGCCGACGATGAAGAAGAACACCGCCAGCAGCCCGTCGGCCGCCCACGCCTGAACCGACAGGTCCAGGTGGAGGGCGGCGGGCCCGAAGGTGAACGAGCGCATGGATTCGTAAGAGTCGGACAGCGGCGAGTTCGCCCATACGAGCGCCACGACGGCCGCGCCGATCAGAAGTGATCCACTGACCAGGTCCGAACGCAGGGCATCGAAGATTCGTGAAGCCATGAAGAGACATCTCCGGGCAGTACGAAGGAACGTGCTAGCACACCGGCCATTGCCAGTGGTGCGCCTCCGCGCAGCGGCAGGCTCAGCAGTTCTTCGGGGGGCAGACGCTCGCGATCGCGCCCCACGTGCTGACGTAGCCGTTCGTACCGATCGGACGGTGCTCCAGCGAGAACATCACGCATACCTGGACACCCGACCCCAGCAGAGCCGACGAGGCGAGACAGCCCAGCACCGGATGTCTCCTCTCGTTCGCAGCCTGCGGACCCGACGCCACTCTAACAATCGCTCGCTCCGGCTTCCCAGTACCGCGGTACCTGCCGGTTGGGACGCCGGCCGATGAGCTCGGCGGCGACACGACCCTGCCCGGTCGAGTGATGGGGTAGACCTCCCCGAGGACCCCGCCCCCTGACCGGGCCAGCGTCCCAGAACGCCGGCTCCACGCTGCCCAGCACACCGCGGCAACGGTGCTGCTCCTGCCCGGAGTCACGCAGCGGACGGTCATATCGGTCATGGGCTGGTCGAGCACCGCGATGGCGGCCCGGTACCAACACGTCGTGGCCGCCGTGCGGCGCGATGTGGCCACGCAGGTCGGCGGACTCCTGTGGACGCCCCCGGGCGTAGCGTGGCGAATGCAACCAGAAGTGCACCGAAACGACGATCGCCGGGCGCTCCCTCAAGGGGAGGCCCGGCGTTTCGCCTGGTGAGGCTGGCGGTAGCGGTGGGATTTGAACCCACGGAGGCTTGCACCTCACACGCTTTCGAGGCGTGCTCCTTCGGCCGCTCGGACACGCTACCGCCGATGAGCTTACAAGGTGCCGTCCGCGCGCTTCGCACGGTCCTCGCAGAGCCCGGACAGCCTGCGACGATCAGGTCCGGCGGGCAAAGCGCGGGCCGGCCGTTCCCATCACGGCGACGTTCTGCCAGGCTCCGGAGCGGGACACCCCGCGAAGGAGCGGTGACGTGGGCGAGCAGAGCGGTCCGACCCTCATCCAGTCGGTGCAGCGTGCCCTGCGGTTGCTGGAGGTCGTCGCCGAGCGGGACGGTCGCGCGCCCGCCAAGGAGCTCGCACGGGCCACCGGGCTGCCGCTCCCTACCACCTACCACCTGCTGCGCACCCTGACCCACGAGGGCTACCTGCAGCGTCTCGACGACGGGTCGTACGTGCTGGGGCACCGGATCGACGTCGTACGCAGCCACGGGACGGCCGCCCGTGGGGTCGCGCGAGCCCGTCCGGCTCTGGAGTGGTTGCGCGACGAACTGTGCAGCGCCGTCTACCTCGCCCGCCACGTCGACGGCGAGATCGTCGTCGTCGAGATCATCGACAGCCCGCGGGCGCCGCGCATCGACCTCTGGGTCGGGATCCACCATGCCGCACACGCCACGGCGCTGGGCAAGTCGATCCTCGGCCAGCTCAACGCTGCGGACCGGGAGGACTACCTGGCCCGGCACCCGTTGCACGATCTCACCCCGCGCACCGTCGTCGACCGCCGACGGCTCCGCGACCGGCTTCCGGCTCCGGACGCCCTCGCCGTCGACGACGAGGAGTATGCCGTGGGTGTCTGCTGCCTCGCCGCGCCGGTGACCACAGTGGACGGTGTCGGCGCGCTCGGCGTGGTCACGTCGCCCGGAGCGCTTCGGCGCCCGGACGTGCCCCGCCAGACCCTCCGCGCGTGCGCCGCGCGGGTCTCGCGGGCGCTCACCGTCGAGTGAGGCTGCCCTGACCGGTCGGCGCACCATCTGAAATCACCGCTCTTCCGGTCATGAGATCGGCGTCACACGATCACTGCATGGATCCGCACGCCGCACATCCGGCCGTTCCCGACTGGGCCACCGCCGCTCTGTCGGACGTCTACGACCCGTGCTGCCGGGAGAAGGGCATATCGGTCGTCGACATGGGCCTGCTCCGGTCGGTGGCCGTGCGCGACGGCCACGCCAGGGTCGAACTGCTGCTGACATCGGGGTGGTGCCCGTTCGCGTCTCGCGTGCTCACCGAGGTGGAGGAGGCGATCACGGCGCAGCCCGGCGTGGAGAGCGCCGAGGTCGAGATCGTCTGGGACGAGGCCTGGACCAGTGACCGGCTGTCCGAGTCGGCCGTGCGCAAGCTCCGCTTCCTGCCCACCCCCACCGCCGTGCCCGACCGTGACGCCTACGTCGCGGCGCACCGTCCCCAGGTCGAGGAGGCCATCTGATGATCGGCGACGCATTCGTGTTCGACGGGGTCGCACACCCGTTCAACTTCTCGCCCAAGAACGCCTTCGGCAAACCGGGCGAGATGTTCTCCAACCACCTCTACGCCTTCCACGCAACGCTCACCCCTGATACGGAACCGAAGCTCTCGGCGGACGAGTTCCTGAAGGACTGGACGCCGTCGGACATCCGGCAGATGATCTACGACCAGTCCGACACGGACATGCTCGTGGCCATGCCGTTGCCCCTTACCGACCTCTACCGCGACGGTCTCTCGCCGTGGGAGGAATGCGCCGAGCTGGCCGCCCGTGACCCCGACCGCACGATCTTGTGGGGCTCGGTGAATCCGCTCGAGGGCCGTAAGGCGCTCGACCTCATGGAACGCCAGGTCAAGGAGTTCGGTGCCAAGGCGTTCAAGTTCTACAACGTCCGCTACGACTACGGCTCGCCGTTCCCCTGGCGGATGGACGACCCGAAGGTCGCATTCCCGATCTTCGAGAAGGCGCAGGAGCTCGGCGTCAACCTGATCGGTGTGCACAAGGGTGTGCCGCTGGGCCCACAGCCGATCGAACACACCCAGACCTGGGACATGGACGGCGCCGCCGCAAACTTCCCGGACATCAACTTCGTGATCTACCACGTCGGGCTGCCGTTCATCGACGAGACGTGCTGGCAGCTGATCCGATACCCGAACCTGCACGCCTCGCTCGCGGCGACCATCAACTTCCTCGTCCGCGCGCCGCGAATGTTCGCCGAGATCCTCGGAAAGCTGCTGTTCTGGTGCGGCGAGGACAAGATCGTCTACGGGTCGGAGGCGCCGATCTTCCACCCGCAGTGGGCGATCAAGGCGTTCATGGACTTCCAGATCCCACAGGATCTCTGCGACGGCTACGGCTACCCACAGCTCACCGACCAGGCCAAACGCAAGATCCTCGGGGAGAACCTGCTGCGGCTGCACGGTCTCGATGTCGAGGCGACGAAGCAGCGGCTGGGGCGGCCTCAGACTCACTGACCGCCCCCGGCGGTCCCGGGCCGGGGTGCGCGGCACGTGCGCGCCCTGTCCCGGTACCGCCGCGTGGCGGCGATCATCGACGCCGCTTGCTCTCACGGGCGAGAATCGCCCCGTGCCCTCTCCACTCCCCGCCCGGCGTCTGCTCGTGGCGGTCGCGCTCGTCCTCGCCGCGGGCTGCGCCCCGGCAGACACCAACGACAACGCACCGGCCGCGGGCGCCTCGTGCGCACCGGGGGCGCTACCGACCCGCACCGCCGGCACCCTGACCGTGGGAACGGACGAGCCCGTCTACCCGCCGTGGTACATCGACGACGACCCGACGTCGGGCCGTGGTTTCGAGAGCGCCGTCGCCTACGCGATCGCCGACCAGCTCGGGTATCCCCACGACAAGGTGACCTGGACCCGCGTGCCGTTCAACGCCGCCATCCAGCCCGGGCCCAAGACCTTCGACCTCAACCTCACCGAGTTCTCGATCACCGACGAGCGGCGGCAGGCCGTCGACTTCTCGGCCCCCTACTACGACGTCAAACAGGCCGTGGTCACCGTGGCGTCCAGCCGGTTCGCCGGCGCGACCTCGATCGACGGGCTGAAGACCGCCCGGCTGGGTGCTCAGGTGGGCAGCACCAGCTACGAGGCGATCGTCTCCCAGATCGCACCCGCAACCCAGCCTGCGGTGTTCAACACCAACGACGACGCCAAGCTCGCGCTCACGAACGGCCAGGTCGACGCGATCGTCGTGGACCTGCCCACAGCGTTCTACATGACCTCGGCCGAGCTGACCGACGGCAAGATCATCGGGCAGCTCCCGCCTGCCCCGGGCACACCCGAGCAGTTCGGCGCCATCCTGGACAAGGGCAGCCCGCTCACCAAGTGCGTCTCCGACGCCGTCGACCGGCTACGGGCAGCCGGCACCCTCGACCAGCTCGAGCAGCAGTGGCTCGCCTCGGCGGGGTCGGCGCCGGAACTGCGGTGAGTGCGGCGCCGGGCGCGACGGAGCTGAGCCCCCTCGCGCGGGAGCGGCTCGCCTACCGGCGCTCGCGCGCCCGGCGCTCCACCCTGGTCGCGTTCACGTCCACGCTCGTGTTCGCCGTGGTGGTCGGCGTCGGGATAACGAGCTCGCCGGGCTGGCCGCGGGTGCGCGAGACGTTCTTCGACGCGCACGCGGCCTGGGCGTCACTGCCCGCAGTGCTCGACGGCCTCTGGCTCAACATCCGTGTGCTCGTGGTGGCCGAGATCGGGATCCTGGTGCTCGGGCTGGTGATCGCGGTGCTGCGCACGCTGCGCGGACCGGTGTTCCTCCCGGTGCGGGCGCTGGCCACCGGCTATGTCGACCTGTTCCGTGGGCTGCCGCTGCTCATCGCGCTGTACCTGATCGGGTTCGGGCTGCCGGCGCTGCGGCTGACCGGCGTGCCGACCGATACCGCGGTGCTCGGGACGATCACGCTGATCCTTGTGTACTCCGCGTACGTGGCCGAGGTGTTCCGCGCCGGCATCGAGTCGATCCATCCTTCGCAACGGGCGGCCGCGCGCTCGCTGGGGCTCACCCACCGCCAGTCGATGCGGCTGGTGGTGCTGCCGCAAGCGGTGCGCCGCGTGCTGCCACCGCTGCTCAACGACTTCGTGGCGCTGCAGAAGGACGTCGGACTGATCTCCGTGCTCGGTGCCGTGGACGCGATCCGCGCCGCCCAGATCGAGTCGGCCCGCACGTTCAACTTCACGCCGTACGTGGTGGCGGCGTTGCTGTTCGTGCTGCTCGCGATCCCGACCGGCCGGGTCGCCGACGCCGTGGCCGCGCGGGCCGCCCGCAGGCAGGGATGGTCATGACCCCCGTGCTCGAGGTACGCGGAATGGTCAAACGCTACGGCGCGGCCACCGTGCTCGACGGCGTCGACCTCGGCGTCGACGAGCATCAGGTGGTCACGCTGATCGGTACGTCGGGCTCGGGAAAGTCCACCCTGCTGCGCTGCGTGGACCTGCTGGAGGAGATCGACGACGGGCTGATCCTCCTCGACGGCGTGGACGTCTCCGACCCGCGCGCCGACGTCGCCGCCGCCCAGCGGCGCATGGCGATCGTGTTCCAGGCGTTCAACCTGTTCCCGCACATGACCGCCGTCCAGAACGTGGCGCTGGCGCCGCGGGTGGTGCACCGCGTGCCGGGAGCCGAGGCGGACGAGCGGGCCCACGAGCTGCTCCACCGGGTCGGGCTCGGCGCGTTCGCCGACGCCTATCCGGACCGGCTCTCGGGTGGTCAGCAGCAACGGGTGGCGATCGCCCGCGCGCTCGCGGTGCGGCCGCGGCTGCTGCTCCTCGACGAGATCACCTCGGCCCTGGACCCCGAGCTGGTCGGCGAGGTGCTCACGATCGTCCGGGAGCTGGCCGAGACGGGCATCACGATCCTCATGGCCACGCACGAGATGGGGTTCGCCCGGCAGGTGTCCGACCGGGTGTGCTTCCTCGACGGCGGCCGCGTGCTCGAGTCGGGCCCTCCGGGTCAGGTGCTGGGCGATCCGGTCCACGAACGCACCCGGCAGTTCCTCTCCCGGGTGATCGCAGCGGGCCGGCTGGTGTGATTACCAGGGTGGGCACATGGCCAGGACGATCTCGCACCACGAACTGCGCGACAACAGCAGCGCGGTGCTGCGCGACGTGCAGGCAGGCGAGACGATCGAGGTGACGAACAACGGCGAGGTCGTCGCCGTGCTGGTCCCGCCGCCGCGCCGGCCCGGAGCCGTGCTGCCGATCCGGCGAGCAGCCGTCAAGGGTGGTTTCGCCGACCTCCCGCGTGTACGGCTGGACCATCCGCTGCAGGATGACCTCGACGACCTCCGCGGCGACCGTTGATCGTCTACGTGGAGACGTCCGCAGCCGCGAAGCTGCTCGTGGAGGAGGCCATAGCCTCCACGCCCTGCACGACGCCGCAGCCCTGCGGCTCGACGCCGGGGTCATGCTGTCCCACGACCGTCGGCAGATCGCGGCAGCGGAGGCCGTAGGCCTGCGGACGGTGGCGGTGTAGCGGTCAGGCGTGGCCTGCGGCGGCGAGCCCGATGTCGACCAACCCGATGTGAGGCCGGTCGGCCAGTTCGGCGAGCGGCACCCACTCTGCGCGGTCCGTGCTGCCGCCGATCTCGTCGCGCAGCGAGCCGCCGATCACCTCGGCGGTGTAGAGGATCCGCAGGGCGTGCATGTCGATCGGGTTGCCGTCGTGCGACCGGTCCCAGCGCGTCGAGTCGACCCCGATCACCGGGCCGAGCACGATCTGCAGGCCGGTCTCCTCCTCGACCTCACGCACGGCGCCGTCCTCAGGCCGCTCACCGTGGTCCAGCCCGCCACCGGGCAACGTCCAGCGATTGCTGCGGCTGAACCGGACGAGCAGCAGCGAACCATCACGCACACAGACGACGTACGCCCCGACGCGGGTCTGTTGCACCACCACCTGCTCCACTGGCGCAGGCTAGCGCGTGCTCAGCGGAAGCCCGCGAAGAATGACTCCAGCAGGGCAGCGCAATCCCGCTCCAGTACCCCGCCGACCACCTCGGGACGGTGGTTTTGTCTGCGATCGCGCAGTACGTCCCACAGCGAGCCCGCCGCACCGGTCTTCGGTTCCCACGCCCCGAACACCACGCGCGCCACCCTGGCGAGCCCGATCGCTCCCGCACACATCGTGCAGGGCTCGACCGTGACAGCGAGGGTGCAGCCCTCGAGGCGCCACTCCCCTCGCGCAGCGGCAGCCGCCCGCAACGCAAGCATCTCGGCGTGTGCCGTGGGGTCGCCCAGGGCCTCCCGGGCGTTGCACGCCACGGCAAGCTCGCGCCCTTCGGCGTCGACGACCACGGCCCCGATCGGCACGTCACCGGTGCGGGGCGCGGCCCCTGCCACCTCGATGGCGCGCCGTACCAGCGCCTCGTCCGCTGCGGCGGAGAGCGGACCGGTGGACGCCGAGCCGGCGCCCCACGCTGGGGTCACCGCGCGTCGACGACCTCGGCGAGCGCATCGGCGAACCCGCAACGGCGCCCGATCGCGGCCAGCTGCTCGTCGGGGTAGAGCTCGACCTCGCCCGCGAGCACCTCCAGCTCGTCGGCGGGAAGCCCGAGATCGGCGAGGATCGCGAGGTCGCCCTCCGGCCACGGAGGGGCGTCGAGGGCTTCGTCCTCCGGCGGCAGCTCCAGCCGCAGGAGGTCGAGGACATCTGCCGCCACGTCGTAGTCCAGCGCCGCGACGGCGTCGGACACCATCAGCGAGATGCCGCCCGGGGTGGGCCGCAACAGCACGAAGAACTCGTCGTCGACATCGAGCAGACCCAGCACCGCTCCGGTGGAGCGAAGCTCCCTCAGCTCGGTGATCGCCGTGTCCAGGTCGACGAGCGCCTCGGCCGACATCCGCGAGCAACGCCACTGCCCGTCCTCCCGGATAGCCGCTACGGCATATCCGGGCAGGGCCTGTTCACGCACCTCTGCGCGCGACTCGATGCTCTGCACCGCCATGCCACTACGGTAAGCCTCCGACCGACTGTGGTCCAAACCACAACTAGAAGTGAACCTGCTCGTCACCTGCCAGAGCTGCCAAGATCGCCCTCATGCCACCGGATGTCGCATTGCTCACCACCCTCCGTTCCCAGGCTCGCGGCGTCCAGCCACGGACGGTGGCGCTGCGCCGCGCCCTCCATCGCCGTCCCGAGCTCGGACTCGACCTTCCCCACACCCGAGATGCGGTCGTCGCCGCCCTCGCGGACCTTCCGCTACAGGTCCATCTGGGTCGTTCCGTCAGCTCGGTGGTGGCCGTGCTGGAGGGTGCCCGCCCCGGGCCGACGGTGCTCCTGCGCGGCGACATGGACGCGCTCCCGCTGGCCGAGGACACGGGGCTCGCGTTCGCCTCCGAGACCGACGGCGCCATGCACGCCTGCGGTCACGACACGCACGTGGCGATGCTCGCCTCGGCGGCCCGGGTGCTGGCCGCGCGGCGGAACGACTTCGCCGGACGGGTGCTCTTCATGTTCCAGCCCGGCGAGGAGGGCTTCCACGGCGCCCGGTACATGATCGACGAGGGCCTGCTCGACCGCACCGGGCCTGCCGGGCGCCCCGACGCCGCCTACGCGCTGCACATCAGCGCCACACTCCCGTCGGGCGAGGTGCACGTCCGTCCGGGGCCGTTGATGGCGGCCGCCGACGCGGTCACGGTGACGGTCCGTGGCCGGGGCGGCCATGCCTCCGCCCCGCACGACGCACTCGACCCGCTGCCCGCTGCCGCGGCGATGGTGGGGGCACTCCAGACGGCGGTGACGCGGCGGGTCAGCGCGCACCACCCCGTTGTGCTGACGATCGCGCGGATCGTCGCGGGAACGACGAACAACATCATCCCGGAGACGGCCTTCATGGAAGGCACGGTGCGCACCCTCTCGGAGACCTCCCGCGCCACCGTGCACGACGAGATCGAACGCGTCTGCCGATACATCGCGATGGCTCACGGCTGCACCGCGGAGGTGCACATCGAGCCGGGCTACCCGGTCACCGTGAACGACGCCGACGCCGCCGACCGGGTCGGCAAGCTCGCTCACACGGTGCTCGGGCGCGATCGTGTCGTCACGATGGACACCCCGATCATGGGCGCCGAGGACTTCTCCTACGTGCTCGCCGAGGTGCCCGGTGCTCTGGCGTTCCTCGGGGGCTGCCCGCCGAACGTCCATCCGGGAACCGCTCCGCCCAACCACTCGAATCGCGTGGTGTTCGACGAGGACGCGATGGCGTCCGGAGTGGCCGTCTACGCCGGACTGGCCTTGGACGCCCTCGCGAAGTAGGTCGCAAGCGTGCTCGACGTACGGTTGCTGAGGTCTTGGGTGAGGATGAACCCGTGATCGCCTCACTTCGCGAGCTCGGGATGGCCCTCCGTTCGGGCGCACTCTCTCCCGTCGAGCACGTCACCGAGACTCTCGACCGCCTCGCCGCCGACCAGCACAACGCCGTGATCACGCTCGACGCCGAGCGAGCCGTCACGCAGGCCAAAGAGCTCGCCGAGGAGTTGGCCCGCGGCGAGTGGCGCGGGCCGCTGCACGGCGTGGCCGTGGGGGTCAAGGACCTGTTCGACGTGGCCGGGCTGCCGACAAGAGCGGGCTCGAACGTGCTGGCCGACGCACCACCGGCCACCGCCGACGCCCCGGTCGTCGCGCGGCTGCGCGCCGCGGGTGCGGTGGTGGTGGCGAAGCTGCACACCCACGAGTTCGCCTACGGCCCCACGGGGGACGCCGCGGCCACCGGCCCGGCACTCAACCCCCATGACCGCACCCGGATCACCGGCGGGTCGTCCTCGGGTTCTGCGGCCGCGATCGCCGCCGGGCATCTGCCCCTCGCCCTCGGCACCGACACCGGTGCGAGCGTCCGAACGCCGGCAGCGCTGTGTGGCGTCGTCGGGTTGAAGCCGGCCTTCGGCACGCTCTCCACCGACGGCGTGTTCCCGCTCTCCGAGACCTGCGACCACGTCGGCGTGCTCGCCGCGGACGTGCACGCCGCCGGAGTGGCCTGGGACGTGCTGAGCAGGCCGGACGGCACCGGCGGGGGGATCCAGGCCCCCGGCGTCAGCGGTGTCCGCGTCGGCGTGCTCGTCGACGACTACTGGCGGGCCTTCGACCCGGCGCTCACGTCAGCTGTGGACGCCGCGGTCGAGACGCTGCGGGCCCGCGGCGCGTCCGTGGTCGAGGTGAGCACACCCATGATCGACGAGCTCGCCGCCACCTACCCGGTGATCGTCGGCGCCGAGGCCTACGCCACCCACGCGACGTGGCTCGCCGAGCGCCCGGAGGGCTACCAGGACGTCACCAGGGAACGGCTCCTGCACTATGCCGAGCAGCCGGCCCGCGAGTACGTCGACGCGCTGCGGACCAGGCGCAGGCTCGCGGCCGCGATGCGGGAGGCCGTCGGGGACGTCGACGTCCTCGTCCTGCCCACCACACGGCTGCGCGCCACCCCGCTGGGAGTGGCCGACGTCGACGTCGACGGCCGCAACGTGCTCGTTCGGGCGCAGTTGCTCGCTCTCACGCTGCCGTTCAACCTCACGAGGTGGCCCGCCGTGTCGGTGCCCGGTGACGTTCCCGATGGCGGCCTGCCGGCCGGGGTGCAGATCGTCGGCGTCAAGCTGGAGGAGCGTGGGGTGCTGCGCGTCGCGGCGGCCCTGGCCCGGGACTGACCGGGGTTGCGCAGCGAATACTCTCGTGGGGTGACGCAACGTGCGGTGTGCGTGATCGGCGCCGGGCTGATCGGGGGCTCGCTCCTGCGGGCCGCGGAGCAGGCCGGTCGGACGGTGTGGGGCGCGAGCACCGCGGCGGATGCGGCGGACGCGCATGCAGACAAGTTCGACGTCACCACCGACACCGACGCGGCTCTGCGCCGGGCAGCCGAGACCGACGCACTCGTCGTGCTGGCCGTGCCGCTCCCGGCGCTGCCCGACGTGCTGCGCCGGGTCGACGCGGTGGCGCCGGCCTGCCGCCTCACCGACACGGTGAGCGTCAAGGTCGCCGTGGCCGATGCCGTCGAGCGGTACGCCCCGCGGGCCCGTTTCGTGGGCGGCCACCCGATGGCCGGCACGGCGGAGTCCGGCTGGGCAGCGGGCAAGGCGGACCTCTTCGCAGGCGCGGCGTGGGTGGTGGCCGCCGACGACGGTCTCGACCTGGACGTATGGGCCGACGTCGCCGAACTGGCATGGGCGTGCGGGGCGCGCGTGGTGCCCGCGGCCACCGACGAGCACGACATCGCCGTGGCCCGGGTGTCGCACCTACCGCACCTGCTCGCGGCTGTGCTCGCCGCTGTGGGCGCGGCGGGCGACGACGAGCTGCCGCTGGCGCTCGCCGCGTCCTCGTTCGCCGACGGCACCCGTGTGGCCGGCACCCGTCCGGAACTGGTGCTCGCGATGTGCGAGGGCAACCGCGACGCCCTGCTCGGGGCGGTGGACGACGCACTGGGCCGGCTCGGCGCGATGCGCGGGGCGCTGGCCTCGACGGGAGGTCTGGCAGCCACGGTGCGCGCCGGGCACGCCGGACGGCAACGGTGGGCGGCCGCCCGCGACCCGCAGGGTGTGCAGGTGAAGCGTCGTTCGTCGCTGTCGGCGCTGCGGGACATCGGCCGCCGCGGTGACGCCGTGGTCGGCTGGAAGGACTGAGGCCCTGCCCGGACGCCGGGTCAGCCGGCCGCGGGCGTGGACCCTTGCAGGAGCCTCGTGGCGATACCCGGGTAGCTGAGAACCACGCCGTCGGCGTCGACCACCAGCTCCGCCACGAAATCGCCGGTGCGGAACTCCACCACCGCCTCGCCCGTGTGCTCGTCCAGCACGGACACGGTGCGGTAGATCTGCTCGACCACCTCGACGTCGAGGGCGGGCAACGAGACGAACACCATCCGGATCAGGTGCTCACCGGGCTGCCGGTGCAGGCTGAGACGGCGGATCGGCAAGGTGTTGAACATCGCGCTGTACTCGAGATCGACGTCCACGATGCCGGCGAAGTCGGCGCGGGTGGTGCCGCCGCCCGTGCCGGTGTCGAGAAGCCAGATGCCGTCGTCGGTGCGGTTGATCGTCAGGTGACGTTCGCGCTCCGCGGTGGCCGCGGTGACCGAGAGCCGCACCAGCTCGCCGCCCTCACCGACGATCAGCCGGTAGGAGGCGGTGAAGTCGCCTTCGGGCTCTGCCTTGACCATCCGGCCAAGGGCGCGATAGCCGTGGGGTTGGAGCAGCAGGCGCGCACCTTCGAGCCCATGGCCTCCATCGGCCTGCCAGGTGAGCATCGTCGTCATCGCCACCACCGTAGACGAGGGCGGAGTCGGATCACCGAGGGTGACACTCAGCACCTCACCGGAGTGGTGGGTGACATATGCGCATGCGCATGCACCAGTTGGCCGCCCCCTTCTCGAGCGTGTGACGGGCCACATCCTGCCCGCCACGGGACGGATCGGCCAGTCGGGTGAGGATCACTTTTCGGCACGCACCTGTTCGGGGTCAAGGTCGTCGCGCACTCCCCGGAAAACCGGTTGTCGCAGGCGGCCGGCCTCGGTCCAGCCGGTGTGGGCGACCTCGACCACGATCTCCGGCTCGCACCAGTGCGCGTCCGCGGAATCCGGTCGGGGCAGGCGCTCGACGAACGGCGACGCCGGAGCCTCGACGAGCCGGTCCCGCAACACGCGTTGGGCGGTGTCCCCGGCGAGGCCGGAGCCGACCCGGCCCGCGAAGCGCAGCCCGGATCCGTCGGGGACCCCGAGCAGGAGCGCGCCGATCCGGCTCGCGCTGCCGCGTTCCGGCCGCCATCCCCCGACGACGCACGCCTGCGTCTGCCGATGGGTGACCTTCGTCCATCCCGGACCCCGGCGCCCCGGCCGGTAGAGGCCGTCGCGCCGCTTCGCCACCACCCCCTCCATGCCCCGCTGCCGCGTGGCCTCCAGCAGCGCGAGGCCGTCGGTGTAGGCGGGTGAGAGCGACAGCACCGGTATCGCGGCGAGATCGAGGCGCTCGAGGGTGGCTCGGCGTTCCTCGAAGGGGCGCTCCAGCAGCGAGACGCCGTAGAGGCGCAGCACGTCGAACACCATGTACGTCACCGGCCGCTCCTGCACCGTGCGCGGCAGGACGGGGGCGTGGATCCGTTCGAGCAGCGCGGTGAAGCTCGGTACTCCGCCCTCGAGGAGCACGACCTCGCCGTCGAGCAGGACGTCAGGCGCAAGCCGGGTGAGTTCGGCGAGCTCGGGGAAGTTCGGCGTGACGTCACGCTCGCTGCGGCTGGTGAGCCGCACCCGCCCGTCGGCAACGTCGGCGAGCAGCCGCATGCCGTCCCACTTGACCTCGAACACCCATTCCGGACCATTCGGAAGGGCTCCAGGGGTGGCGAGCATGGGCTGCACGCCGTCATGCTGGCATCAGAGAGAGATTCACACATGTTGCTGGCGGGATAGCCGCGAGGGAACAGGGGCCTGCATGCGCGCGATGTGGAGCGGCGCCGTGTCGTTCGGTCTGGTCAGTGTGCCGGTCAAGGCGTACTCGGCCACGACCAACCACGACATCCGGTTCCACCAGGTGCATGGCGCCGACGGTGGGCGGATCAAGTACAAGCGCACCTGTTCGGTCGACGGCGAGGAGGTCGAGTACGCCGACATCGTGAAGGGCTACGAGACCGACGACGGCGAGCTGATCACCCTGACCGAGGAGGACCTCGACTCGCTGCCCACCGCCACCGGGCACGAGATCGACGTCATCGAGTTCGTCCCGGCCGACCAGATCGACCCGCTGCTCTTCGAGAAGAGCTACTACCTCGAGCCCGACGCCAAGGCGGCCAAGCCCTATGCGCTGCTGCGCGAGGCGCTGGTGCAGACCGATCGGATGGCGGTCGTCAAGGTCGCTCTGCGGCAGCGGGAGAGCATGGCGCTGCTGCGCGTGCGGGACAAGGCGATCGTCCTGCAGACGATGCTGTGGCCCGACGAGGTGCGCGAACCCGAGTTCGACATCCTGGATGCCGACGTCGAGCTGCGGCCCCAGGAGCTGACGATGGCGGCGTCGCTGGTGGAGAGCCTCGGCTCCGACTTCGACCCCGAGCAGTTCCACGACGAGTACCGCGATGCCGTGGTGGAGCTCATCGAGCGCAAGCGCACCACCGGCGACACCCGCCCGGCGCCCGTGGCCGCGAAGCGCGACGAGGGCCCGGACAGCATGACCGACCTGCTGAGCGCCCTGCAGGCCAGCGTGGAGGCCGCTCGAGCCGGATCCGGGGCGGCGGCATCGTCGAGCACCACGTCCGACGGCGCCGGCACCAAGAAGAAGGCGCCGGCCCGCAAGCCCCCCGCCAAGAAGAAGACCGAGGAGGACGAGGCCGCGGCGCCCCGCAAGCGCACTCGCAAGCCGGCCTGACGCGCGGCGCGAACCGCCGGATCAGACGGCGGCCACCGCCGCCCAGAAGTCGTCGAAGCCGTCCAGCGGTCCGGTCATCAACCGCTGGGTCAGGAGAACCCCGACCGTGTCGCGGCTCGGGTCGACATGTGCGGTGGTGCCCGTGCCGCCGTCCCAGCCCCAACGGCCCGGCGCCATCCACGGCTCCAGCGCCTCGATGTCCACACTCGTGGCCAGGCCCCAGGACACGCCGGGACCGAGCACGGGGAGAGCCTCGCTGCGCTGCGCCGCGGTGAGCGCGTCGGACGTCATGAGGGCGACCGAGGCAGGCGACAGCACCGGTGCGCCGCCGTCGGCCATCGCGCAGTAGAAGCGCAGGACGTCGGACGCCGTGGACAGCAGGCCTCCGCTCAGCTTCTCGAACCCGGGCGGCGAGGCGAAGGCGCCGCTCGGTGGGTCGAACACCTCCAGTCCGTCGCCCTCCGGCCGATAGGCCGTGGCGAGCCGATGGACCTCCGGCGTCCAGAAGCTCGTGGACGTCATGCCCAGCGGTCCGGTGATGCGCTCGGCGAGCAGGTCGGAGAGCGGCTTGCCGGCGGCCCGGGCCAGCAGGACGCCGAGGAGATCGGTGCCGGTGTCGTAGCGCCAGCCCTCCCCCGGCTGGAACGCGAGCGGCAGGTCGGCGACTCGCGCCACGAACTCGTCGCCGGTCATGGGAGGCGGCAGCGGGCCGGGGTAGACGCCCCGTTCCATCATGGCCTCCTGGAAGGGGGTCTCCTCGAAGACCGCGCCCCAGCCGGACGTCATCGTCAACAGGTGCCGCACGGTGATCGGCCGCCGCGCCTCTGTGGTGTGGTGAAGCGGCGCGTCGGGGGCGACGAGTACGCGCGGGTTCGCCGCCTCCGGCAGCCAGCGCGCGATCGGGTCGTCGAGGGCGAGTACGCCCTCCTGCACCAGGCCGAGCGCGAGGGCACCGCCCATCGGCTTGGTGACCGACGCGATGCGGAACAGGGTGTGCTCATCCATCGGCGCGCTCTGCGGGCCGATGGCCATGGTGCCGCCTGCCCGGACCTCCACCCGGCCACGGACGCGGACCGCGCCCACGTAACCGGGGATCCGGCCGGACGCCACCTGCGCGTCCGGCACCCGCCAGATCCCGTCGTAGCTCGTGCCGGCTGCTGGTCCGCTGTCCGCGTGCTGAGTCATGCGCTCTCCTCGAGGTCGTCGAGAGACATGACCGACATCCTGGCCGGAACTCATCGTGCGACGGTCAGGGGCCGAGGGCGCTCTCCGGCGGCCGCTCGTCGTCGGCGATCGCCTGGAACAGCGCGCTCGCACGCTGGCGATCCCAGTTCACCACCCCGTCGCGCACCGGCACGGTGGTGGAGACGCCGTCGGACAGCCCGCGCATCGCGAGCCCCAGGCTCGCGAGGTTCCACACGTGGGTGCTGTCGTCGACCGTGATGGCGCCGGACAGGCCGGTGGCCAGCGGCACGATCCGGAACGGGTTGAGCAGCGTGGCCGGGCTGGTGACCTTGTCCAGCAGCGCGGAGATGAACGCCCGCTGACGCTCCACGCGCCCGAAGTCGGAGCTGGCCGTGGCACGCGTGCGGACGTAGCCCAGCGCCGTGGCCTGGTCGAGGGTCTGGCAGCCGGCCTTGATGTCCAGCGCGGCCTTGGGGTCCTTGATCGACTCCGGCACGCACATGTCGACGCCACCCACGGCGTCCACCATCGAGACGAGGCCGAGGAACCCGATCTCCGCGTAGTGGTCGATGCGCAGGCCGGTGGCCTGCTCGACGGTCTGCAGCAGCAGCTCGGGGCCGCCGCCGTCAGCGCCACCACCACGCCCGTAGGCAGAGTTGATCTTGTGCCGCCCGTGACCGGGGATGTCCACCATCGAGTCGCGCGGGAGGCTGACCAGGGTGGTGGGGCCGCTACCGGTGTGCAGCAGCATGATCGTGTCGGTGAGCTCGGACTCCGGGTCGCCGGTGGCGAACTCCTTGCGCTGCTCGGGAGTGAGGTTGGCCCGGCTGTCCGAGCCGACGATCAGCCAGTTGGTGCCCTTGGATGCCGCAGTGCTGTCGGCCGGGAGAGCGGCCACGCGGTTCAGCGTGGTGTCGATGTAGACCCCGAACCCGACCACGAGCAGCAACAGGACGAGCAGGGTGACACCGATCCGCCGCCCCCACCGCGGACGGCGGACGGGGCGAACGCCCACGGGCCTGCGCGGCGGCGGCACAGGCGGACCGGGCGGCGGTGCGTACCCGGGCCCGGGAGGGCCGGACGGGAGCAGCGCGGTGTCGCGCATGGGCCGTCGGGCACCGGCGGGCTCACCCATCGGCGGACCGGGCGGCGGCGCCATCGGCCGGCCGGGCGGTTGGGGGCGGGGCCGCTGCGGCTGCCCCCAGCCCGGTCCACCACCACGTCGCGGCTGTCGTGCCGTCGGTGGCGGGCCGCCTGGCCCTCGGTACTCACCGTTCATGCTGCTCACCATCCCGGCCTACGGCGCGTCACCGACGAAACGGGTTCGACGGTCACACGACGCAGTTGTCCTACAGGAGAGGACGCCCCGGGTGCCTGAACGGTTGCGTGATCGTCACCACTTCGCGCCGGACGGGCGTTACGAGGAGAGCAGCGGCTCCCCTTCGAACAGTCCGAGTTCCTCGCAGTAGAACTCGATGCCCACTCCGTTGGGATCACGGATGTAGAGGCTGTTGTCGACGCCCCGATCCGGGCCGAGATAGGTGATGCCGGCCTCGTCGAGGCGCTTGCGGGTGGCGACGAACTCCTCCGCGGACGTGGACAGCGCGAGGTGCTGGACCGCTCCGATCGTCTCCGAGTAGTCGGGATGGTCGTGCCCGGGGAAGTCGAAGAATCCGAGCAGGTTGCGGTTGCCGATGTCGAAGAAGAAGTGGCTCGACCCCTGGTAGTCCCGGTTCTCCACGAGCTCTACCAGCGGGAACCCCAGGAGATCCTGGTAGAACTTGATCGTCTCCTCGACGTCGCGTGCGACCAGCGCGAGGTGGTGCACACCGCGCACGGTGGTGGCCGGGCGGTCTCCCACCGGCCGCAGGTACTTCTCCTTGAGTGCAGCGCGGCGGGCGCGCACGGCTTCCAGTTCGGCACCCTCTGGCTGTGGCATCGGATCCTCCGTCTCCCTGGCGTTGCTTTGTCTCCGACAACGTTAGTTGCTACGTCAACATTCCGCTCGGGCTCGAGTACAAGCCTGTCAGCCGGGAGGCCCTGCGTCTGCACGCCGAATGTCGGCCGCGTCGTTCCGGGTAGTCCCCGAGAGACCGGAAAGGAGCACGATGACCGACCACTTCGACGGCTGGATCGCAGGCCTGGGCACGTCCGCGGGCCTGCGCGTCGTTGTGGGGCACTGGCCGCGGTCGCCGTTCGGCACGTTCACCGACGTCATGGTGGAACAGGCGGACGGGCATCGGGTGCTGCTCGCCCCGTCGTCGGAGGTGGCCGGATTCGTGGCCGCCACCTACCTGTTCGACGACGTGCGGGTGACGCCGGTGCGCGCCCAGGTCGACGGGACACGGTGGCAGGTGGACGCCGCGCCCCTGGTGCTCGGCTTCACCGTCGGGGCACGGCCCGCGCTCGGGCTCCTGCTCCGCGCGGTGCCGCGGCCCCTGGCCACGAGCCCGCTCTGGATCAGCGCGGTCGACCTCGTTGCGCGGCGCGTGCTTCCCGGCGTGCGCACGAGGGGAAGCGCCGGCAGCGGCCGCCGGGAGTACTACGCAGCCCTCGACCTGCACGGCCTGACGGCCGCGAGCACGTCCTGGGACGGCATCGACCAGGGCGACCTCGCCCCGGTGACACCGCCCGTCCGGTTCGGTTTCGGGTCGACGCCGAGCACGCCGTCACTCACCCGCGTCGTGACCCTCGTCGAGCGGGAGTAGGGGGACGAGGATGCAGACCTTCCTGCCCCATCCCGACTTCGCGGCGAGCGCCGCGGTGCTCGACGACCGCCGGTTGGGCAAGCAACGCGTGGAGGCGCTACAGGTACTGCGCGCGGTGACCCGCACGACCTACGGATGGAAACGCCACCCCGCCGTACGCATGTGGGCCGGGTTCCCGGAGGCCGTCGCGGCCTACGGGCTGGCGGTGTGCGCCGAGTGGGTAGGGCGGGGCCGGGCCGACACGTGCGCAGTGACCATCGGCACCGACCTCGCCGAACACGGGCTCCCGTCGCCGCGCACGCAGGCCGAGCTCGCCGCCCGGGCGCTGCTGCCGGAGTGGATCGGGGACGAGCGTGTGCACCGCAGCCACCGCTCCGCGCTGGTGCGCAAGGACCCGGAGTTCTACGGCCCGCTGTTTCCGGACGCGGACCCGGAGTCGGGCTACTTCTGGCCGGTCTGACGAACCGGCCCGTGCTCAGCCTTGACCCGCTACAACCAGCGGGGCGCCTCCGGCACCGCGACCGGCGAGCCGCCCGCGTCGATCGCCACGACCTCGGCCCCTGCGCGCCTGCCGACCAACCAGCCCAGCACGAAGGCGGCGTCACCACGCAGCTCGACGGGGTCCGGGCCCGCCCCGAGGGCCCACCTCCGGTCCCGGTCCGACGGCGCGAGCCGAGCACACGGGCAGCCATCGCGCTCGGACAGGGTGACCGTGACCTCGTCCAGCAGAGCGTCGACCACTGCCGGCGGCAGGTCGGCGACCGTGATCCCGGCGTCGAGGTCGACCGCGTGGAGCCACACCTCCCGTACCCGCATCCAAGGCACCTCGGCGCCGGGGATGGCGCGGCCGAGAGCGCTGCGCACCTGGGCCTGCCACGTGTCGGCGTCGAGCGCGGCGAGGGCGGCGTCGAGCTCGTCAGCCGTGGTCACCAACTCGCTGCGCAGCTTGTCGGCAGGCGCTTGCGCCGACGACTCGATCTCTGCGGCGCGCTGGTCGCTGCTCGCGTACATCGGCGTCTCGACGCCGGTGCGCGCCCAGGTCGCGAGCCTGGTCAGGGCTTCGGCGTTGCGTGCGAGGTGGGCGATGACGTGGGCCCTGCTCCACCCGGGAAGTGCACTCGGCGCCCGGAGCGCGTCGTCGGGCAGCGCGTCGACCGCGCGAACGAGAAGCTCGGTGCCGGCGCCCATCCAGGGCAGAGTCACACTGACGTCCTGGCGATCCATGCGCCCTCCAGCCTTACCCGACCGCCCCGTTGCGGCGGTTCGTCCCACTCGTCGATCGAGTCGCCTCGACCGTAGCCCCGGCAGGGCAGCGCCGGATGTCCAGGTCGGGCAACGGTCGCCGGGATCTCAGGGACTGCCCGTGGCGGTGCGAGTGCGCTCCAACGAGCCGAGGACGGCCCGGCCGTTGAGCGCGGCCGACTGCCTGCTCTCCACCAGCGCGAGCGCCGCACGCAGCGCGCTCGCCGCGTCGAGGGTGGCGTCGCGGGCGGCGGCGCAGACGGCGGTGAAGCTGGCGTAGCCGTGCACGAGCCCCGGAAAGCGCCGGGCCACCACGGGCACCCCGGCCTCGTTCAGCCGCTCGGCCAGCTCCTCGCCCTCGTCACGCAGGGGGTCGAACCCTGCGGTGGACAGGTACACGGGCGGCATGCCGGACAGGTCGTCGGCACGCAGGATGGCGCCCCGGGTGTCGTCGGACGGCACGCCGTCGGGCAGGTAGAGCCGCTCCAGTTCGCGGATGTACTCCGCGGTCAGGCCGAAGCCGTTGCCGAACAGCTCGCGCGAGCCGCCGCTGCGGTCGATATCGGTGACCGGGTAGAGCGCGAGGACGAACGCAGGCAGCGGGCCCCCGGTCGTGGCCTGCTGCTGGGCGACGACGAGGGCGAGGTTGGCGCCGGCACTGTCGCCGCCCACGGCGATCAGCTCGGGGTCGGCACCGAGGACGGCCGCCTCGGCCCTCGCTCCGTGGTACGCGGCGATGGCGTCCTCGAGAGCTGCGGGGTAGGGGTACTCCGGGGCCAGCCGGTAGTCCACGGAGAGCACCCGCACGCCGGACTGGGCCGCCAGGAGGCGGCACAGCGGATCCGTGGACGCGAGGCTGCCGAGCGCGAACCCGCCGCCGTGGAAGTAGACGATCAGCCCCGCGGTCTCGGGTACCGCCGGCGGGATGTAGAGCCGGGCGGCGAGCGGCCCGGCTCCCCCGGGCACCTGCAGGTCCTCGGTGACGATGTCGTCGAGACGGGCGTCGGCCACGATCTCGGCCGCGACGTCGGCCTGGCGCCGCTGCTCGGCCAGCGCGGCCTGGTCGACGGTGCCACCGGCCGGGCTCGCCAGCAGCCGGTCGATCCGGCCCAGAAGCTGAAGGTCCAGGTCCAGCACCTGGCCGTCGAACTCCACCCGTCGACCGGCCAGCGCCCTCTTCACAGGCTGCGGCAAGCCGAACACCGCGCGTAGGCCCCATCGCAGTGCCCGGAGCCGTGCTCTCGACCCGATCACCCTCACACGGTACGTCGCGTAAATCCGCCGTTCACCGTGTCGACGGCCACGACCCTGATGGTCACTATTTGATGGCCCCCACGCTCAGTCCGTCCTGGATCCGGCGCTGGAAGACGACGTACACGGCGAGCACCGGCAACAGCGCGATCACCAGTCCGGCGAACAGGGCACTCCAGTCGCTGCGGTAGCCCTGGTTCGCCGCCAGCACGGCGAGCCCCTGCGACAGCACGTAGTGATCGCTGTCGGGCATCAGCACCAGCGGCAGCATGTACTGGTTCCACAGCCCGAGGAAGTTGAAGATCCCCACGCTGATCAGCCCCGGCCGGGCGAGCGGCAGCATGATCCGGAAGAACACCCCCGCGTGCGAGCAGCCGTCCAGCATCGCGGCCTCGGCGAGTGCACTCGGCAGCGTCCGGAAGAACCCGGTCATGAAGAAGACGGTGAACGGCAGCGCGTACGCCGTGTAGACGAGGATCAGGCCCTGGTAGGTGCCGAGCATCCCGAGGTTCTGCACCACGAAGAACAGCGGCACCAGCGCCAGGAAGATCGGGAACGTCATTCCCGCGATGAACGCGTAGTAGATGACGCCCCGACCGGGGAACTCGTAGCGGGCCAGTACGTAGGCCACCATCGACCCCAGCAACATCACCAGCACCACCGACGCGCAGACGACGATGAGGCTGTTGACGAAGTAGATGCCGATGTTGGCCGTGGTCCAGGCCCGCGCGAAGTTCCCGAACTGCCACTGCGCAGGGAGGCTCCACGGGCTGGTGAAGATCTCGCTGTCGGTCTTGAACGATGTGAGCACGGCCCAGAGCAGCGGGGCCGCCACCAGGATCGCCCACACCGCGAGGAAGCCGTGGGTGAACACGTTGAGCGTCCGCTCACCCGTCGAGGCTCCGGGTGCCCCGGCATCGCTGCGTCGCCGCTGCGGCCGGTCGGGAGGCGCCGTGGCCGGTGCCGAGGCCGACGTGCCGAGTGTCATCGCCGTACTCCTCAGTACTCGGTCTGCTGACGGCGGGTGAGCCGCAGGACGGCGACCGCCAGCAGCAGCGTGACCAGGCACAGCGCCACCCCGATGGCCGACGCGTAGCCGAACCGGCCTTCGGTGAAGGCGCTGCGGTACAGGTACTGCGACACCACCTGGGTGGACCCGTCCGGGCCGCCGTCGGGCAGCATCACCTGGAGCAGCGTGAACCCGTCCAGCACCATGATCCCCAGGTAGATGTAGGAGACCTGGACGCTGTCCCAGATCATCGGCAGCGTGATGCTCCAGAAGGTGCGAATGCGGCCGGCACCGTCGAGCACCGCCGCCTCGAACACGTCAGGTGGCACCGACTTCATCGCCGAGCTGAACAGCACGTAGTAGAAGCCGACCGCGCCCCAGATGAGCACGGCCATCACCGACGGCAGCGCGAACGTCGTGTCGCCGAGCCACGAGCGGGTGAGCCCGTCGAGGCCCACCACCCGCAGCGCCCCGTTGAGCAGGCCTGCGTCGGGGTTGAAGAAGAACCCGAAGAGCACCCCGGCGATCACCACCGGCACGACCTGGGGAAAGAAGAACACAACCTGGTAGAGGCGTGATCCCCGCACCCCGCCACGACCCACCGCACCCTGCCGTCCCGCCACGGTCGTCACGGCCGCCAGGAACAGGGCGAACGCGATCGTCACCAGCGGCACCACAACGAGCAGCAGCCCGTTGTGGCTCATCGCCCGCCAGAACCTGCCGTCCGTGGCCAGCTCGACGTAGTTGTCGAAGCCGATGAAGTTCTGCTGGCCGGAGAAGCCCCGCCAGTCGGTCATCGATATGTAGAACGCCTGGGCATAGGGCGACACGACGAACACGACGTACAGCACGATCGGGACCACCAGGAAGCTGGCGATGAACCGGTATTTTCCGTGGCGCATGACTGGTCAGCGGCTGTACTTGGTGATGCTCTGGTCGGCGGCGACGCGGTCGGTCTCCGCCTGCATCTTCGCGAGGTAGCCCGCCGCGTCGGTCCGGCCGGCGAGCAGGTTGGACGTCTCCGTCTTGAGCAGCTCTGAATAGGTCGAGTACCAGGTGCGGAAGTTCCAGCTGAAGACATTGTCACCGGCCGCCGCGAGACCGGCCGAGAGCGACTCCAGCGCGGGGGTCTTCTTCGCATCGGCGGTGGCGCCCTCCACCGCAGGCACCGACGCGGTGAGCTCGGCGAACTTCGAGCCACCCTGCTTCGAGAGCATCAGCCGCAGATACTCCATGCCGCCGTTAACGTTCTTCGCCTTCGCCGGAACGACGAATGCCTCGGCGGGCTGCGTGCGCAGGGCCGTGACGGGCATTGCCGAACTGCTGTCGAGCACGGGAACGGGCAGCATGGCCATTGCGAAGTCCGGCGGAGCGATGCCCTTCATCTCGTTCTCGAGCCACGACCCGGAGACGTAGAACGCGGCCTTGCCCTGCACCCAGGCCGTCTGCGCCTCGGTGTGCTTGAGACCCTCCGAGCCCGGCATGAAGTAGCCCTTGCGGACCATCTCCTCGAGCCGCTGCGTCGCCGCCACCACCGTGTCCTGCGTCCAGGCGCCCGGCTGCAGGTTGTCGATGTTCTTGACGACGTCGAGGCCGCCCTGCTTGATGGCCGCGCCCAGGTTGAGGTCGATGACGTAGTCACCCGCGTTGACGCCGCCGTAGGTGAACGGGGCGATCCCGGCGGCCTTGATCGTCTCGGACAGCGCCATCATCTCGTCCCACGTGGTGGGCACCTGCCAGCCGTTCTTCTCGAACAGCGGCTTCGAGTACCAGATCGCGTAGGTCTCGTAGACGTAGTTGAGGATGACGAACTTGTCGCCGAAGGTGCCCTGCTCGATCACGCCGGGCAGCAGCGTGTCGCGCACCTTGACGTTCGGGTCGTCCACCGAGGGAGCGTCGAGCAGGGGGCCGAGGTCGGTCAGCTGGTTGTCGTTCACGAGCACCGCGTACTCGATCTTCTGAGCGCCCGAGTCGTCCAGGACGTCCGGGGGGTTGCCCGCGACGAACCGTGGCTGCATCTCCTGCGCGATCTGTGTGCTCGCCGAGTGCTTGACCTCCGACTGCGGGTATTGCTCCTTGTACATCGCCTGGTGGGCGAGGGCGTAGTCGTCGCCGTAGCCACCCTTGAAGATCACGACGTCCAGCGGGGCGTCGGTGGCCACGCCGAGCGGGTTGGTGGCGCTGACCTGGCCCTGCGCTGCGCTGGTGGTCCCTCCGCCGCCGGTGGCGCAGGCGGAGAGCAGCCCCGCCCCGGGCACGGCGAGCAGGCCCGCGGCCGCCAGTCGGCGCAGGAACTGCCGGCGGTCGAGTCCGGGCATGGGGCGAGACGGGTTCATAGGTGTCTCCTTGAGCTGGTGGTGCGGTTGATCGATGGCGACGGAGGGAGGGAGTGCGGGGTGTCGGCGGGGAGCGGACGAGTAGGTGGGGCCGGGAGCGGTGCTCAGGCGGATCGGCGGATGCGACCCGCGTAGCGGGCTTCCAGCGCCGAGTTGTGGGCGTCGCCCTCGGGGATGTTGGCGGAGAGATAGACGGGCGGGGTCTCGCCTGCGGCGAGCATCGTGCGCACGACCTCGGCAACGACCATCTGGGCGAGCAGGGCCGCGGTGATCGACGAGATGCCGCCCACGGCGATCTCGCCGGTGGTCAGCACCGCGTCGCCGTAGGGGGCCCCGTTGTCGAGGACCACGTCGGCGATCTCGAACAGCCGCAGCCCGGACGGATGCCGCGAGGTGACCTGCGAGCTGTGGGCCATCGAGGTGATCGCGACCAGGCCGTGCCCGCGCTCCTTGACCAGCCGGGCGAGCTCCACGACCGAACCGTTGCCGCCCGAGTTCGACGCCATCACGAACACGTCGGCCGGATGCACCCCGGCCAGCTCGTAGATCCGGTGGGCCACTGCCGGGTCGCGCTCGAGGTGCTCGGTGAACAGCACGTCCGGGGCGTCGCCGCCCAGGATGACCAGGTCGCGCAGGGCGATCATGTTGGTGGGCACGAGCCCTCCGGCCCGGCCGGCGATCTCCATGGCCAGCGCCTGCGAGTGGCCGGTGCCGAAGGCCTGCACCACCCCGCCCGCGCGCAGCGCGTCCACCAGCAGGGCGGCCGCCTTCGCGACGCCGTCCGCCTGCTCGGTGGACACCCGATGTACGGCGGCTGCCGCGGCCTCGGCGTAGGCCGCCGCCGACACGGGCGCGGAGTTCGTGTTCGTCCCGGGTGTCATCAGGCTCCTCGCTGTGGGTCGGCGGAGCGCGCGGATCCACCCCTCGCGCGCGGCTCGTACGGAGTGCGGTGGGCGGCCACGGCATCGGCGGTGCGGGCGAACGCCTCCGTCGATCGTTCGTGGGTGCGCTGCGCGACCGCGAGGTACAGCAGGTCCAGCACCAGGAACTGGGAGTGGCGGGCCGACATCGCGCCCGCGCGGAACGCCGTCTCCCGCACGGACGTACCGAGCAGATGGTCGGCGACGTCCGCGATCGGGGACGTCGAGAAGTTGGTGATCGCCACGGTGGTGGCGCCGTGGCGGCGCGCCTCGGCGAGCATCTCGACGGTCTCGGTGGTGCGGCCGCTGTGCGAGAGCGCGATCGCCACGTCGCCCGGTCCGAGCAGCGCGGCGCTCGTGAGTCCGTTGTGGACGTCGGCCCACGTCCAGGTGGCGATGCCGATCCGGTACATCCGCAGCTGCTGATCCTCGAGCACGGCCGCGCTGCCACCCGCCGCGTAGAAGTCCACCCGCCGGGCGGCCACCACTGCGTCGGCCACGGAGTCGACGGCGGAGAGGTCGAGGGCCGCGGCGGTCTCGTGCATCGCCTGCACGTCGACCGCCAGCAGGGTGCGCAGAACGCGGTCGATCGGGTCGGTGGGCAGCACGTCCGCGCCGATGCCGACCTCCCAGCCGGCCTGGTCGGCCCGGCCGATCTCGGTGGCGATGCCGACGCGCAGCTCCGTGTAGCCGGCCACGCCCAGGGTGCGGCAGAAGCGGGTGACGGTGGCGGGCGAGGTGCCGCTGCGTTCCGCCAACTCCACGATCGTCGCCCGCGACGCCCAGGCGGGATCCTCCAGGATCACGTTCCCGACCTGCCGCAATGCGCCGGCGAGCCCCGGAAGCAGGCTGCGGAGATGCACGAGCAGCTGACCCGTGCCCGCTTCGGCGGAGGACGCGGATCCGGCGACGAGCATCTTCAGTACAACCTTTCGGGGCCGAGCAGGGTGGTGAAAATTTCCACCGAGTCGGGTGAACTGTCAAGGCTTCGGTAAGACGTTTACATTTCTGTTAGAGGGGGCGCCGGTGGAGCTGTTCCTCGGGATGGACGTGGGCGGCACCCGCTCGCGCGCCGCGGTCGTCGACGGCTCGGGACGGTTGCGCTCCGCGGCGGAGGGGCCCGGCGGCAACCCGGTCTCGCACCCGCCCGACCAGGCCTTCAGTGCCCTCGCCGGAGCGCTACGCGCCGTGCTGCACGGCCTCCCTGCGGCCGACGTGCGATCGGCCGTGCTCGGGATGGCGGGCGTCGGCCCGATGCAGATGCCCGCCATGTCGGCGGAGCTCGCCGACCTGGCGCACGCCGTCGGACTGTCCTGCCGTCCTGCCGTCGTCGGCGACGTGATCGTCGCCTTCGCGGCCGGCACAGCCGAACCGGACGGCACCGTGCTCATCGCGGGCACCGGGGCGACGGCGGCGCGGATCACCGGCCGGGAGCGCGCCGCCGGGACGGACGGTCACGGCTGGCTCGTGGGCGACACGGGATCGGCGTTCTGGCTGGGTCAGCGTGCGGTTCGGGCCGCGCTCGCCGCGCTCGACGGCCGGGGCGCCGCGACATCGCTGGTGGGCGGCGTCTCCGAGGCTCTCCTCGGCACCGGAGCGGGCGACCCGGTGCCGGAGGCGGTGCTGGACGCCGATGCCCGGGCCGACACCGCCGAGAGGATCGTGCACGCGGTGCATGCCGGCCCACCCATCGCGCTCGCGCAGCTGGCACCGCTGGTGAGCATCGCCGCCCGGGCCGGGGACGCCGTCGCGGGCGGGATCGTCGCGGAGGCCGCATCGGCGCTCGTCGCCGACGTCGAGCCGATCCGTGACCCCGGCGAGCGCACCCCGATCGTCCTGGCCGGCGGCGTCGTCGCCGGTGACACGCCGGTCGCCGAGCTCACGCGCGCCCGGCTTGCGGCCCGCTGGCCAGGATGCGCGGTCACCGCAGGAGACGCCGCCCGCGCAGCCGCGTGGCTCGCAGCCGCGCGCTCGGTGCCTCCCGGGCGGGCAGCGGAACTGCACGCGGCGATTCTCGGGAGCTGACGCCGGGGACGGCGATCACGAGCAGCGTGATCAGGTGCTGCCGTGGCGCGTCGGCCGGTGGAGCCCGGACAGATCCGCCTTCGCGACGGTATTGCGATCGGTGACGTTGTTGCCGAATGCGAACTGCGGCCAGGTGCCCATCATCTCCTGGCGGCTGCGCTCACTCCATTCCCGCGCGTGGTCGCTGCGCGACTTGTGGAAGTTCAGGGCGAAACCCTCCGTGTGCAGCCGCAGGATCGAGAATCCGCCCGGGTATTCCTTGGCCGCCGCGACCTCCTGCAACGTCACGCGCGGCGCGGTGGGACTGATCGTGTGGTGGTTGCGATGGGTGTGGCCGGCGTGGTGCAGGAAAACACCCGGTGTCCGGGCGTACGCCTCCAGAACGGAGGCTGCCTGGGCGGCGTCGAGGGAGTTGCTGGGCTTCACGGGGAACGCCGACTTCTGCACGACCAACGGGTGATGCCCGAACACGATCGTCGGCTGGTCCTCGTGGTCGGCGAGATCCGACATGAACCAGGCGAGCTGCTCCGTCGACATGCCGCCGGCGTCGCCACCACCGCCCGGCTTGTCGTAGGTGTCGAGGCCGATCACGTGCAGCCCGGAGAGGTCGGTCGAGAAATACGTGAGCTCGTCGTCCGGGAAATAGCGGTCGTGGAAACAGTCGTTTCCCTGCCACCGCCCCACGCGGCAGGAGGCGTAGGGGTCACCGGCATGCGCCCGGTCGTGGTTGCCGCGGGTGAGGAAGTAGTCCTCCCGGTACGTCCCGAACCCGTCGAGCAGTTGGCCGGCGCGGCTCAGATCCGCGGGCACGGCTTCGGCAGAGATGTCGCCGGCGGCCAGCAGGTAGCTCGGGTCGAAGCGTTTCACGTCGTGCACCAGCGATTCGAGCATGACCTCGGGATACGGCGGCAGGCCCGGTGTCTGGGTGATCCCGATGTACTGCGGCTGCCCTCCGACGAGCCCTGCTTGTGTCTCACCCATGTGCAGGTCGTTGCAGAGCACCACGGAGAAGAGGTAGCGACCCGGCGGCGGCTGCGGTGTGGTGAAGGAGAACGGCCCGCCCGGTGCGCCGAAACCGTGTCGCGACGTGCCGACGGCATTGCCGGAGATCAGGGTGAACTGCATCGGCACTGCGCTCTTGCCCGCGGAACGCGCCTGATAGTAGTAGGTCCGACCAGGCTCCAGATCCGTCAGTTCGACATGGTGGTAAGGCGTTTTTCCGGAGATGTCGCCTGCCACGTTCTTCAGGCGCGCAGGATCGGTGCCGTACCAGACCTCTCCGTCGGCAGGCGCCGGAACCATCCGGCCCAGGCCGTCGTTGGTCCCGGCCTCGCCGGTGTACCAGGTGACCACGGCCCGGTCCTCGGTCAGCGTCACCAGCTCCAGGTTGACCGGCTCGATCTCCCCCGTGCCGCTCGCACCGGTCGCCGCCTGAGCACGAGCAGGATCAGCGAGGCCGAAGGCCGGTGCGGCGGCGGCGAACGCCGTCCAGCGCAGCACGTCCCGACGGGTGAAATCACAACCAGGCATCCCGCGACGCTAGGGAGATCGCGTGAACGAGTCCGCGCGCCCGGAACAGCGCGGAGATGTCGGGCGGGGAAAGAGTCACGGGCCGATTCCGGCAATGCCGTCGAATCCGGAAGAAAATGAAGACGTCGGATGTCCGATCCGCCGGTTCACGCGATGGTCTTGCGGTCCCTCCGCCGATGGCCGTATAAAGACGCGCGATACATCGGATGTCTGGCTGCACCCCGCACCGGCAGCCTAGATCAAGACAACGGACCCTGGACGAGCACCGCGTCCCCCGCGGGGCGGTCCGGGCCGACGAGACGAAGCGGAGCACGGCATGAGCGCAGCGGGTAGTGGCGAGTTCGCCGGACTGGCCGCGGTGGTCACCGGCGGGGGCTCCGGGATCGGGCTGGCCACAGCGCTGCTTCTGGCCGAGCGCGGCGCACGGGTCGCCTGCCTGGACCTGGACCCGTCGGGCGCCCCGGCGCCGCTCCTCGGGCTGACCGCCGACGTCACCGACCAGGACTCGGTGGACGCCGCCGTCGCCACCGCCGTCGAGCGCTTCGGTGGCCTCGACGTGCTGGTCAACAACGCGGGCATCGGCGCCCAGGGCACGGTGGAGACCAACCCGTTGCCGGAGTGGCAGCGCGTGCTCGACGTCAACGTGCTCGGCATCGTGCGCCTGAGCCGGGCCGCGCTCCCCCACCTACGCCGCTCGCGCGCCGCGGCGATCGTCAACACCTGCTCGATCGCGGCCACCGCGGGGCTGCCGCAACGGGCGCTCTACAGCGCGAGCAAGGGCGCGGTGCAGTCGCTCACGCTCGCGATGGCGGCCGACCACATCGCCGACGGCATCCGCGTCAACTGCGTGAACCCTGGCACCGCCGACACCCCGTGGGTCGGCAGGCTCCTCGACGCGGCCGACGACCCTGCTGCGGAACGGGCTGCGCTGGAGGCCCGCCAGCCCATGGGGCGTCTCGTGTCGGCGCAGGAGGTGGCCGCGGCAATCGCCTACCTGGCCAGCCCGGTCGCCGCCGCCACCACCGGCACGGCGCTCGCCGTGGATGGTGGCATGCAGGGCCTGCGGCTTAGGCCCCGCCAGGACTGAGTCCGGACCGACTCGAAGGATGCGGAGGAGACCAATGATGACTTCGATCCCCGCGCGACGTGCCGTGGGCGCGTCGGCTACACCGACCCTCTTGCTGCCATGAGCACGTTGCTGGGTCGTTCGGCCGTGCCGGTGAGCCGGATCGGGCTCGGCACGGCGCCGCTGGGCAACCTCTACCGGGAGGTGCCCGACGCCGACGCGCTCGCCACGATCGACCAGGCCTGGGCCCGCGGCATCCGGTTCTTCGACACGGCGCCGCACTACGGTCTGGGCCTGTCCGAGCGGCGGCTCGGGGTGGCGCTGTCCGGGCGGCCGCGGGCGCAGTACACCATCTCGACCAAGATCGGACGGCTGCTGGTGCCCGACCCGGCCGGAGCCCACCGGCGCGACGACGAGGCCGGCTTCGACGTGCCCGCCGACCACCGCCGTGTGTGGGACTTCAGCGCCGACGGCGTCCGGCGCAGCCTGGAGGACAGCCTGGAGCGCCTCGGGCTCGACCGCATCGACCTCGTCCTGATCCACGACCCCGACGACCACTGGGCCGAGGCCGCAGGGCAGGCCTACCCGGCGCTGCACGACCTGCGCGCCCAGGGCGTGATCGGGGCGATCGGGGCGGGGATGAACCAGGCGGCGATGCTCGCCCGGTTCGTCACCGAGACCGATGTGGACGCCGTGCTCGTCGCGGGGCGGTGGACGTTGCTCGACCAGTCCGCGGCCGACGAACTGCTCCCGGCCTGCGCGCGCCGTGGTGTATCCGTCCTGGCGGCGGGTGTGTTCAACAGCGGCCTGCTCGCCACCGACGACCCGCCCGCCGACGCCACCTACGACTACCAGCCGGCTCGCGCGGAGGTGCGCGAACGCGCCGTCGCCATCGGTGCCGTCTGCCGCCGCCACGGTGTCGCGCTGCCCGCCGCCGCCATCGCGTTCGCCGGTGCGCGCCCCGAGGTCGCCTCGGTGGTGCTGGGGGCCCGCACCGCGGCCGAGGTGGCGACGAACACCGCCGCCGCGGCCGTCCCGGTGCCGGGGGACCTGTGGACCGAACTGGCAGAAGAGGGCCTGATCCGCCCCGACGTCCTTCCCTGACCACGACCGCACCCCGCGGGTCGGCGTGATTCGAACGGACGGGACACTGAGACCCTGCGTCTCTCCACCCGCCCGTGCTCGGATGTTTCGGACCGGATCGGGTCAGGGGGTGGGTTCGCCCAGGGCGCTGCGTAGCCACTGCTCCACGCCGGCCACATGGATCGTGGCCCACGCGCGGGCCAGCTCGGGCTGACGTGCGGCGATCGCGTCGCAGATCGCGGTGTGCTGCTCGATCGTGCGCGCGACGGCACCTTCCTGCGTCAGCCCGCGCCAGATCCGGGCGCGGGTGGTCGGGCCGGAGAGGCCCTCTATCAGCGAGCACAGCACGGTGTTGCCGCTGCCGACCGCCACCCGGCGGTGGAACTCCAGGTCGTTGGCCACGAGGTCCTCGACGCCGGGGTTCGGGTCGAGTTCGGCGAGCACGGCGCGTAGGCCGTCGATCTGCTCGTCGGTCATCGCGAGGGCAGCCATCGCGGTGGCGGCGGGTTCCAGGATGCGCCGCACCTCGAGGAACTCCAGCACCGTGTCGTCGCGGTGGAAATCGACGACGAACGTCATCGCGTCGAGCAACAGGTTCGGGTCGAGACTGGTGACGTAGGTGCCGTCGCCCTGCCGGACGTCGAGCACCCGGATCAGGGAGAGCGCCTTGACGGCCTCCCGCAGCGAGTTGCGGGACAGCCCCAGCCGCTCGGCGAGGTCCGCCTCGCGCGGCAGGCGCGCACCCGGCCCCAGCTCACCCGAGACGATCATCGCCTTGATCTTCTCGATGGCTTCGTCAGTGACGGGCACTCGGCCTCCTAGACATCGGATGTCTGGGAGCGTACTGCTGCTCGGCCGACGGCGGTGATATCCCGGATGTGGTGGCGCCCCTCGTGCAGTGCCTGGCGCACCAGCCACCGCGCTGAACGCACCTCGTGCGGCAACCGGGTGGCCACCCGGTCCCACTCGGTATCCGCGGTACGTGAGATCTCGTCGCGGAAGCCCTGGACGTTGTCGGCCAGCTCGTCGAGCACGGCGGCCAGGTCCCGCCGGGCGTAACGGAAGCGGCGGGCACGCAGGTCGTTGAGCATCGGCTCGAGCGACGGCCGCAGCTCGGTGCGTGTGCGGTGCAGCCGGATCGTGTACGTGGCGTAGACGTCGCGGACGTGGCACACGTACTCGACCACGCACCAGGTGTGCGGCTCGGGTCGCCTCCGGCGTACGGCCTCCGGCACGGCCGACGCGGCTGCACGGACCTGGCCGGGAATCTGTTCCAGCGCGGCCAGCGCCGCCGGAATGCCGATCGTGGCGTAGGACATGTCGCACCCGGGACAGACATGGTGCTCGCCCGCGAGCGGCGGTAGCGGCTCAGCCATCGTTGCTCCCGGCGGTGTCCGGCGTGGGGAGGGTCGCCGCCGCCACGGCGAGGAAGTTGGCCAGCAGCGGGGACGGATCGCCGTCCCGCCAGGCGAGAGCGATCGGCACCCGCACGTCGGCGCCGGTGACCGGCCGGAAGACGACGCCCTCGAACTGAAGCTCCTCCGCGGACTCCGGCAGCAGCGCGACGCCGACCGCGGCCGCGACGAGCGCCACCACCGTGTAGGTGTCCTTGGCCTCCTGCGCGACCCGAGGCCAGAAGCCCACGGAGCCGCACGCGCGCATCGCGGTGTCGCGCAGGAACGAGCCCTGCTGCGCCGGGTAGCTGACGAAGTTCTCCTCGGCCAGGTCGGTGAGCGCCACCGCGGGCCGCGCCGCGAGCGGGTGTTCCTCGGGCAGCACGGCCATCAGCTCCTCGTCGACGATGGTCCGGCTGGCCAGTGGCGGCGGGACCGGCGCCCGCAGGATGCCGACGTCGATGCCGCCGTCGAGCAGCGAGCTCGTCTGCGGGCCGCTGAAGACGGAGGGGTGCAGTTCGAGGCGGACCAGCGGATAGCGCTCCCGGTACGCCCGGGTCATCCTCGGCAGCAGCCGCCACGTGGTCACGCCGGTGAGCCCGAGCCGGATCTCCCCGCGCTCACCCCGCTCCGCGAGCAGCACGGACTCCCGGGCCCGATCCGCCTCGGCGAGCACGCGGCGGGCATGGTCGAGGAAGACGACGCCTGCGTTGGTGAGGCGGACCTGCCGGGTGGTGCGCTCGAACAGCAGCACACCGAGGTCTCGTTCCAGGTGCTTGATCTGCTGGCTGAGCGGCGGCTGGGCCATGTGCAGCCGGGCGGCGGCCCTGCCGAAGTGCAGCTCCTCGGCGACTGCGGCGAATGCACGGAGGTGCCGCAGCTCCATCGTCGTCATCCCTTCGCTGGTCGCGGCACAGATGCAGCGGATTGATAGGCCCGTGCTCTCAGTGGTGCCGTGATCTTGTATTGGACCGGATCAGTGTGCCTGCCTAATGTCCGTTTCACAGCGTTCGTCCCTCATGGGTGAGGTGCCGATGGATCGTTCGACAGCGCCGTCGACGGGTGGTGCGGCGCACCACGGGCTGCGCGGACAGCTTCATCGGCTCGGCCCACTCGTGGTTCTCGGCATCGGTGTCGCCGCCCTCGTCGGTGCCGCCGGACTGTCCCTCGGTGAGCTGACGGAACCGGGCCCGGGGCTGTGGCCGTTCATCGTCGCGCTGCTGATGACCGGCACCGCGCTGGTGCTGGTGGTGGTCGACGACCCCGCCGACTACGAGCCCTGGACGCGCAGTTCCGCACGGATCGCCGGCGGCGTGGCCGGGCTCGCCGTGTTCATATTGGCGTTCGAGGCGATCGGGTTCCTGCTCCCGGCCTTCCTGATGCTCCTGTTGTGGCTGCGCGTCTTCGGCGGGGAGAGCCGGCGCTGGTCACTCGGCCTCGCCCTCGCGGGGTCCGTCGGGATCTACCTGCTGTTCGACCAGCTGCTCGGGGTGCCGTTCCCCGACGACGTCGTGGCCGGGCTGGTCGGCGCCTGACATGGACCTGCTGCAGGGGATCGCCCAGGGCTTCGCGGTCGCGCTCGACCCCGTCAACATCCTCTACGTCTTCGTCGGCGTGCTCATCGGCACGGTCATCGGTGTGCTCCCGGGTCTCGGCCCGACCGCGACGATCGCCCTGCTCCTGCCACTGACCTACGAGATCGAGCCCAGCACGGCCGTCATCCTCCTGGCCGGCATCTACTACGGGTCGATGTACGGCGGCACGATCACCTCCGTGCTGCTGCGCCTGCCGGGCGAGGCCGCGTCCGTCGTCACCACCTTCGACGGCTACGAGATGGCCAAGCAGGGCCGTGCTGGGCCTGCGCTGGGGATCGCCGCGATCGGCTCGTTCATCGGCGGGATCCTGGCGGTCGTCGGGCTCACGCTGCTCGCCCCGCCGCTGGCATCGCTCGCCGTGTCCTTCGGGCCGCCCGAGTACGTCGCGCTGACAGTGCTCGGCATCCTGCTCGTGACGTACCTGGGCACCGGTTCGGCGCTGAAGAGCCTGAGCATGGCCGCGCTGGGGCTCCTGCTCGCCACGATCGGCCAGGACCCGATCACCGGCACCACCCGCTTCACGTTCGGCGAGGTCTCGCTCTTCGACGGGCTGGACTTCGTCGCCGTGGCGATGGGGCTGTTCGGCGTCGGCGAGATCCTGCACAGCCTGGAGCGCACCGAGAAGGTCCAGGCCGTCACGAAGAAGATCAGGAACATCTGGCCGAGCCGCAGCGACCTGCGCCGGTCCGCGGGCGCGATCGGCCGGGGCAGCGTGCTCGGGTTCGTGATCGGTGTGCTGCCCGGTGGTGGCGGGGTCGTCTCGTCGCTGGCCTCGTACGCGCTGGAGAAGCGGCGCGCGAAGGACCCGAGCCGGTTCGGCAAGGGCGCCATCGAAGGCGTCGCAGGCCCCGAGACGGCCAACAACGCCTCGTCGACGTCGGCGTTCATCCCGCTGCTCACGCTCGGCGTCCCGGCCAACGTCGTGCTCGCACTGATCTTCGGGGCGCTGCTCGTGCAGGGCATCACCCCCGGCCCGCAGCTCATCGACCAGCACCCGGAGATCTTCTGGGGCGTGATCGCGTCGATGTTCGTCGGCAACCTCATGCTGCTCGCGCTGAACATCCCGCTCGTCGGGGTGTTCGTGCAGATCCTGCGGGTTCGGGCCGGGATCCTCGCCGCGTTCGCCCTGCTCGTGACCATGGCGGGCGTCTTCTCGATCAACAACGACGTCACCGACATGTGGGTGGTGCTCGCGTTCGGTGTGCTGGGCTGGCTGATGAAGAAGACCGGGTTCGAGCCCGGTCCGCTCGTGCTGGCCTTCGTGCTCGGCCCGATCCTCGAACGCGCGTTCCGTCAGTCGATGCTGATCTCCGGCGGCAACCTGGGCATCTTCGTCACGCGGCCGATCTCCGGCGGGATCTTCCTGGTGATGGCGCTCGTCGTCGTGGCCGGCATCGTGACCGCCCGTCGACGTCGTCTCGTGCACCTCCCGGCCGAGGACGAGCCCGCCACGTCCACGCCCGAGCCCGACCGCCGCACGACCCCGGGAGAGTGATGAACCGACTGCGCCTGTTCGCCGCCGTGCTCACGGCGGGACTCGTGCTCGCGGCCTGCGGCCAGGGTGTCGGCTCGGATGAGCCTGCCGCCTACCCGTCCGAGCCGATCCGCATGCTCGTCCCCTACACGGCAGGCGGTCCCACCGACATCGCTGCGCGCTCGCTCGCGAAGTACATGGAGAGCACGCTCCGGCAGACCGTCGTGGTGGAGAACGAGCCCGGCGCCTCGGGTTCGACGGCCTACCAACGGCTCCTCTCCTCCGATCCGGACGGGCACACGCTCTCGATGACCGCCCTGCCGACGGCCGTGCTCAACTACCTGGTCAACGACGTCGGCTACAAGCGCGAGGACTTCGCGCCGATCGGCGTGATCACGCAGGTGCCGTCGGCCCTCGTCGTCCCGGCCACCTCGCCCTACGCCGATCTCGGGGCGCTCTTCGCCGACGCGCGAACCGACCCCACCAAGGTCACCGTCGGCACACCGGGGGCGACCAACACCCACGCCGCGGAGACGCGCCGCATCGCCCAGCTCTACGACGTACCGCTGACGGTGCTGCCGTTCAACGGCAATCAGGAGGTACTGACGGCGCTCCTGGGCGGCAACACGACCGCCGGGTTCGTCAACGTCTCGCAGGACATGCTGCCCTCGATCGAGTCGGGCGTCCTGCGGGTGCTCGCCGTGGGCACCGAGGAGCGTCTGCCCTACCTGGACGCGCCGACCTTCGTCGAGCAGGGGTTTCCGGAGATCACCAAGAGCACCACGACGTTCGGCGTGATCGCACCGGGAGGGACACCCCAGCAGGTGATCGCCCGGTTGGAGGAGACGATGCGCGCCGCCTCGGCGGATGCTGGAGTCCGCCAGGGCCTCGACGAGCGCTACGTGCCCGGGCAGTTCATGGGCAGCGCCGAGCTCGCGGCGCTGTTCGCCGAGACCGAGCAGACGTTTCGAGGGGTGGCCGGTGGCTGAGGTAGGAGCGGACAGCGGAGCAACCGCGCTGGTGGAGGCGCTGCGCGAGCTCGACGTCGACATCGCGTTCGGCCTGCCCGGCGTGCACAATCTGCCCGTGTGGGAGGCGTGCGCGGCCGCCGGGATCCGATTGGTGGGCGTGCGGCACGAGCAGGCCGCCGCCTACGCGGCCGACGGGTACGCCCGGGCGACGGGACGGCTGGGGGTCGCGGTGGTGACCACCGGGCCGGGCGCAGCCAACACCCTCGGTGCCACCGGTGAGGCGATGACGTCCGGCGCACCCGTGCTCGTGCTCGCCACGGACATCCCGTCGACGCTGCGCCGTCCCGGTGTGTACCGCGGTGTGCTGCACGAGACCCGCGACCAGGCGGCGATGTTCGCCCCGGTGACCAAGGCGGCCACCACCGCCGGTGCGGCAGCCGAGCTGCACGCCGCCGTCCTGCGGGCCGGCCGCACGGCGCTGGCCGCCCCGACGGGCCCGGTCTACCTGGGCGTCCCCACCGACCTTCTCAGCCAGGCCACCGGCGGCCGGGATGCCGATCCCGGCCTCCCACCGGAACGCCCGTCGTCCGGCGGTGAGCTGCGGGATGCGCTCGCGATGGTCGAGCGCGCGGAGCGGCCCGTGCTGTGGGTCGGGGGCGGGGCGCTGCGGGCGGGCGCGGGCGACGCCGTGGGTCTGCTCGCCGAGCGGCTGGGCGCCCCGGTGATCACCACGTACAACGGCCGCGGGGTCCTCCCGCCCGACCACCCGTGCCTGGTGCCCGGCCCAGCGCACGTCCCGGCCATCGGGGCGCTGTGGGACCAGGCCGACCTCGTGATCGCCATCGGCAGCGACTTCGACGGCATGACCACCCAGAACTGGCGGATGCCCGCGCCGCCCGCGCTGCTCGCGATCAACGTCGACGCCGAGGACGCCGCGAAGAACTACCGGCCCGACCTCGTCCTCGTCGGCGACGCGCTGGCCGTCACCGAGCGGCTGGCGGCCGCCGTTCCGGCCCGTGACGGCCTTGGCGACCTCACCGCGCGGCTCGAGGGGCTGCGCGGTGAGGTCGCGGCGCTGGTGCGGGAGGAGGAGCCGCAGGCCGCTCTGCTGCTGGACGCGCTCGACCGGCTGGTCCCCGCCGACGCGACGGTGCTCGCCGACATGTGCATCGCGGGCTACTGGGTGGCCGGTTTCCACCGCGTGCCCGGTCCGCGACGGCTCGCCTACCCGATGGGCTGGGGCACGCTGGGCTTCGCCTTCCCGGCCGCGCTCGGTGCGGCCGCCGCCGGTGTGGGCCGCGCGATCGCGGTGGTGGGCGACGGTGGCTTCCTCTTCGCCTGCGGTGAGCTGGCCACCGCGGCACAGGAGCAACTGCCGCTCACCGTCGTGCTCGTCGACGACGGCGGCTACGGGATGCTGCGCTTCGACCAGGTGCAGGCGGGGGTGCCCACTCGTGGCGTCGACCTGGCCACCCCCGACTTCGTCGCGCTCGCCGCGGCGTTCGGGGTGCCGGGGGAACAGGTCGACGGGTTCGGCGACGCGTTCGAGGCCGCGCTGGCGAAGAGCCTCGACGCCGACGGCCCGAACCTCATCGCCGTCCGTGCCGCGCTCACTCCGCCACCCTCGACCTCACCGCGGTGGTACCGCGCGAAGGCGCCGCGGTGATCGACAAACGGGTGGCGTCGCTCGCCGACGCCGTGGCGGGGATCGGTGACGGCGCGACGGTGCTGGTGGGCGGGTTCGGCAACTCCGGAGTGCCGGTGGCCCTCGTGCACGCCGTGCTGGAACTGGGAGTCCGCGACCTGACCGTCGTCACCAACAACGCGGGCAGCGGCGAGACCGACATCGCGGCGCTCATCCGCGAACGCCGGGTCCGGAAGATCATCTGCTCGTACCCGCGGTCGGCGGGCTCCGTCTGGTTCGAGAAGTTCTGGCGTGCAGGCGAGATCGAGCTGGAGCTGGTGCCCCAGGGCACGCTCAGCGAGCGGATGCGCGCGGCAGGGGCGGGGCTCGGCGGCTTCTTCACCCCGGCAGGCGCCGACTCCCCACTCGCGCGGGGCAAGGAGGTGCGGGTGATCGACGGGCGCAGGCACGTGTTCGAGAAGCCACTGCCTGCCGACGTCGCCCTCATCAAGGCCGACCGGGCCGACCGCTGGGGCAACCTCGTCTACCACAGCGCCGCCCGCAACTTCGGTCCCGTGATGGCCACCGCCGCCGCGCTGACGGTGGCGCAGGTGCGCACGTTCGTCGAGCTCGGGACGCTCGACCCGGAGGCCGTGGTGACACCCGGGATCTTCGTTCAGCGCGTGGTGGAGGTGCCGGCGTGAGCGATCGCAGGCTGACTGCGCAGGAGATGGCTCGCCGGGTGGCACACGACATCCCGGACGGCTCGTACGTCAACCTCGGGATCGGCATGCCCACGCTGGTGGCCGACGTGGTCCCGCCGGACCGGGAGATCATCTACCACAGCGAGAACGGGATTCTCGGGATGGGACCCGCGCCCGCGCCCGGCACCGGTGACCCCGAGCTGATCAACGCAGGCAAGGAGCAGGTGACTCTGCTCCCCGGCGGCGCCTACGTCCACCACACCGACGCGTTCGTGATGATGAGGGGCGGCCACATCGACATCACGGTGCTCGGCGCGTTCCAGGTCTCCGAGACCGGCGACCTCGCCAACTGGGCCACCGACGATGCGTCGATGCCGCCGGCCGTCGGCGGGGCGATGGACCTCGCCGTCGGTGCCCGCCGGGTGCTCGTCATGACCACCCACACCACCCGTGACGGACGGCCGAAGCTGCTCGCCGAGTGCAGCTACCCGCTCACCGCCGCTGCCGTGGTGGACCGCGTCTACACCGACATGGCCGTCATCGACGTGACGCCCGACGGCTTCGTGGTCCGCGAGCTCGTGGCCGGCACGACCCCGGACGACCTGCGGGCCGTCACCGCCGCTCCGCTGCACTTCCCCGCCGACCTCGCCGTGCTCGTCCCCACCTGACCGCTGCCCTGACCCGACCACCGACCGTGAGGAACCATGCAACGTCGCATCCTCGGCCGGACGGCGATCACCCTCGCCGTGCTCGCGCTGCTGGCCGCCTGCGGGGGCCGGGAGCGCGCTGACGCCGGTTTCCCGAGCGAGTCGATCCGCCTGCTCGTGCCCTACGCCGCGGGCGGACCCACCGACCTCACGGCGCGCGCCTACGGGGAGTTCCTCGAACGGGATCTGGGACAGCCGGTGATCGTCGAGAACAAACCCGGTGGGTCCGGGGCGATCGCCACGCAGGAGCTCGTCTCCGCCGACCCGGACGGGCACACGTTGGCGCTGATCACTGCAGGCACGGTGGTGCTGACACCGCTCGCGAACGACGTCGGCTACGCCGCCTCCGACGTCACCCCCGTCGGCGTGATGTCGGAGGTGCCGTCGCTGCTCGCGGTCGGCTCCGGATCGCCCCACCGTGACATCGCGGAGCTCGTCGCGGCCGCGCGCGCACGACCGGGCGCGGTGTCCGTGGCGGTGCCGGGGGCGTCCACCCCGCAGGGGGTCGAGCTGCAACGCCTGCGTGACGAGCACGGCGTCGAGTTCGCCGTCGTCCCGTTCAACGGCAACGCCGAGATGACAACCGCGCTGCTGGGCGGCAACGTCGACGCCGTCCTGATCAACGCATCGCAGGACGTCGTCGAGAACATCGACGCCGGTCGCTTCCGGCCACTCGCGGTGTCCACCGAGCAGCGCCTGAACTGGCTCGCCGATACCCCCACGCTCGTCGAGTCCGGGTTCGCCGGTCTCACCCTGTCGGGCTCGACCTTCGGGCTGGCCGGGCCGGCGGGGCTGCCCGCCGCCGTGGCCACCCGGCTGGAGGACGCACTGCGCCGCGCACACGCCGATCCGGACGTCGTGGCGAAGGTGGGCGAGCGCTACACCGGCACCAGCTTCGTCGGTGCCTCCGACCTGCGCGCGGTCCTCGACCGCACCCGGGCCGTGTACGAGCCGATCCTGACCGGTTGAGCGGGAGGACCCAGATGATGATGCGGGACGGAAGATGGGCGGCGCTCGCCGCCATGACGGCGCTGACGGTCTCCTGTTCGGAAGGAGGGAGCGCGCCCGAGGCTGCCGGGGAGTACCCGACGAAAGAGATCAGGGTGATCGTCCCGTACACAGCGGGCGGCCCGACCGACCTCGCTGCCCGCACGATGGGCACGCACCTCGAGCGTGCTCTGGGTGAGCCGGTCGTCGTCGAGAACCTGCCCGGCGCCGCCGGGGCACTCGCGATGAACGAACTGGTGGGCAGCGAGCCCGACGGCCACACGCTCACGCTGGTCGCGGCCCCGTCGACGGTGGTCACCCCGCTCATCCAGGACGTGTCCTACGGACCGGACGACTTCGAGACCATCGGCGTGATCACCGAGGTGCCGTCGGTGCTTACCGTGGGCGCGAGCTCGGAGTTCCCCGATGCCGCCGCGTTCTTCGACGCCGCTCGTGCGCGTCCCGGCGAGCTCACGGTCGGCACGCCCGGCGCCACCACGTCACAGGGCATCGAGCTGCGCAGGCTGGCGAGCGAGTACGGCGTCCGGGTCACCGTCGTTCCGTTCAACGGCAACGCCGAGCTCATCCAGGCCCTGCTCGGTGGCACGGTCGACGCGCTGCTGGTCAACGTCTCGCAGGACATCCGGGCGCAGTTCGACGCGGGCGAGTTCCGGCCGCTGGCGATCAGTCCCGCCGAGCGGGTCGACTACCTCCCGGACACCCCCACGCTGGCCGAGCTGGGCTTCCCCGGCCTCACCTACAGCACCTCGCTGTTCGGGCTGGGGGCGCCGGTGGGAACGCCGCCCGAGGTCATCGCAGAGCTGGAGGAGACGATGCGCGCCGGGCTGGCCGACCCGGCCCTGCGCACCCAGCTCGACGAGGCGTACGTGCCGGACGAGTTCATCGGCGCGACCGAGTTCCGGACCATGCTCGACGAGATCGTCCGCGTGTACGGCCCGGTGGCGCAGGAGCTACGAGGTGGTTGACTCCCTACACATGGAACACAGTGATCGAGGTCTGCAGGGCATGACGGCGGTGAGCGCCTGATGGACACGGGACTGCAGGGACGCACCGCGATCGTGCCGGGGTCGAGCTCCGGGCTGGGGCTGGCCGTGGCCCGCTCGCTCGCTGCGGAGGGCGCCAACGTCGTGCTGGTGGGCCGGCGCGGTGAGCTGGTGCAGAAGGAGGCCGCCGCGCTGCCGTCGGCCGTCGGGGTCGAGGCGGATCTCGCCGATCCCGACGTGCCCGCGAGGCTCGTGGCGGAGGCCGAGCAGCGCTTCGGGCCGGTGGACGTGCTGGTGCTGAACGGTGGCGGGCCGCCGCCGGGGTTGGCCACCGACTTCTCCCCCGAGCAGTTCGCGACCGCCGTCGACCTGCTCGTGCAGCCGCACCTGCGGCTCGTGGCCGGGGTGCTGCCGGGCATGCGCGAGCGCGGGTTCGGCCGGATCGTCGCTGTGGGGTCGAGCGGCGTGCAGCAGCCGATCGATGGGCTCGTGGCGTCCAACGCGGCACGCGCCGCACTGGCCGGTTACCTCAAGACCCTCGCCGGTGAGGTCGCCGCCGACGGCGTGACGGTCAACATGGTGCTGCCCGGCCGCATCGACACCGACCGCGTCGCCGTGCTGGACCGCGCCGTCGCCGAGCGCTCGGGCACCACGCCGGACCAGCAGCGGGCCCGCGCCGAGGCGACGATCCCCGCCGGGCGCTACGGCACGCCCGAGGAGTTCGCGGCCGTCGTCACCTTCCTCGCGAGCGCCGCGGCGTCCTACGTGACGGGCGAGCAGGTCCGGTGCGACGGCGGGATGATCCGCGCGCACTGAAGGGCTGTGCTCACCCGCGCCCGATGAACGGCATCGTCGTGGCGGTGATGGTGAGGAACTGCACGTTGGCGTCGAGTGGCAGGCGGGCCATGAACAGCACCGCCTCGGCGACATGGGCGGGGTCGAAGGTCGGCTCCGGCCGGACGCTGCCGTCGGCCTGACGCGCACCGGTGGAGATCCCCGCGGTCATCTCGGTGGCCGCGTTGCCGATGTCGATCTGTCCGCACGCGATGCCGTAGGGGCGGCCGTCCAGCGAGATCGACTTCGTCAGGCCGGTGATCGCGTGCTTCGTCGCGGTGTACGCGGCGCTTCCGGGGCGGGGGACGTGGGCGGAGATCGACCCGTTGTTGATGATCCGCCCGCCCTGCGGCTGCTGGGCGCGCATCGTCGCGAAGGCCTCGCGCGTGCAGAGGAACGTGCCCGTCAGGTTGGTGGCCACGGCAGCCGTCCAGTCCTCGACAGCGATCTCGTCGGGGCTGCCGCTGGGGCCGAAACTGCCTGCATTGTTGATCAGCAGGTCGACCCGGCCCCACGTGTCTCGCACCGTGTCGAACAGCCGGGCGACGGAGCCGGAGTCGGCCACGTCCGTGGGCACCACCAGAGCCGCCGGATCGCCGGAAGCCGTGCCGTCCAGGGCCTCGCGGCGCCTGCCCGCGAGCGCCACGCGAAACCCGTTCTCCAGCAGGGCCCGCGCCATGAGCCGTCCGACCCCGGAACCCGCTCCCGTCACCACCGCGACTGGTTCGTCCGCCACCGCTTCCCCCTTCGATCGTGAGGCCGGGCAGGCCGGCCCCGCGCCGGCCGCACTGTTGCCGGGCAGCACAGACCGTATCCACGCGGACGCACCTCTGCCGCAGGCTCTGCAGCCGGGACGCATGGCGGACGTTGGGCGGAGAGCAACAGTCGGAGAGTTATTCCGGGCTTTGCGGACAATCTGCCATGGCCGGGATCACACTGACCCCGGCGCGTTCCGACGTCTCCCCGACGGTGTCCGGTTAGCACCCGTAACCATAGTTTCATCTCGGTTCGGCTTTTACTGAAACCTTACGGATCATTGAGAGAAGGCATTGCCGTAAACGGGGTGAGTACGGTCACGGCCGACAGTGCGAACAAAATCCCGGCCCGCCGCGTAGCCCCAGACATGGTGACTGAAAACCGGGGCTCAACCGGGAAGGAAGTTTTCGCGCGTCGCGAGTCGCGAGTGCGCAGCTACAGCCGCAAGTACGAGATCGTGTTCGAGGAGGCCCGCGGCACCCTGGTCTGGGACGCCGACGGTCGTGAGTACATGGATTTCCTCGCGGGGGCAGGCTCCCTGAACTACGGCCACAACGACCCCGACATGGCCGAGGCGCTCGTCGCCCACATCCGCCGCGGGGGCATCGCGCAGGGTCTCGACCTCTTCACGCGACCGAAGATGGAGTTCCTCGAGACCTTCGAGGGTCTCGTCCTCGAGCCGCGCTCCATGGACTACCGGATCCACTTCACCGGCCCGACCGGGACCAACGCCGTGGAGGCCGCGCTCAAGCTGGCCAGGAAGGCCACCGGGCGCCGCAACGTCATCGCGTTCACGAACGGGTTCCACGGCGTCAGCCAGGGCGCTCTCGCCGCCACCGGGAACCGGGACCACCGCATGGGCGGCGCCACCGTGTCGCTTCCCGACGTCACCCGTCTTCCCTACGACGGCTACCTCGGCGGTTCCGTCGACACCTCGGAACTGCTGGAGCGCGTGCTGTCCGACCCGTCCAGCGGTGTCGACGCCCCCGCCGCGATCCTGCTCGAGACGGTTCAGGGCGAGGGCGGCCTCAATGTCGCCTCACGGCCGTGGCTGCGCCGCGTCGCCGCCATCACCAAGGCCCACGGCGCACTCCTGATCGTCGACGACATCCAGGCCGGTGTCGGACGCACGGGTTCGTTCTTCAGCTTCGAGGGCATGGGCGTCACCCCGGATCTCGTGACGCTGTCCAAGTCCATTTCCGGTTTCGGTCTGCCGATGTCGCTGCTCCTGATAAAACCGGAGTTCGACGTCTGGAAGCCGGGCGAGCACAACGGCACTTTCCGCGGCAACGCACACGCCTTCGTCACCGCACGAGTGGCGCTGGAGAAGTTCTGGGGCGACCGGAGCTTCCAGCACGAGATCGAGCGCAGCAGCGCCCTCGTCGGCGAGCGGCTGGCCCGCATCGCCCGGCTCGTTCCGGGCGCCACGGTCAAGGGCCGCGGGATGATGCAGGGCATCGACGTCCGCGACGGGGACGTCGCCGCCGAGATCTGCCGCCGCAGCGCGCAGCGGCGCCTGATCATCGAGTCCGCCGGGCCCAAGGACGAGGTCATCAAGATCCTTGCCCCGCTCACCACGTCCGAGCAGATCCTGAACCGCGGCCTCGACATCCTCGAGGAATCAGCCGCGGCCGGCCTGCACGCCGTCGCATGAGCACGGGATTCGACCAGGGAACTCGACCGGTCGGGGCGTTCGGTCGACTAGCCAATCTGGTACTCAGCAGCGACGATGCCGACCAGTCGGTCCGATGGACCCCTGGTGAACGGCTGCACCACCTGTTCGAGGAGCGATGCGACTCGTTCCGAGCCGAGGGGGACCCCGGCCACCTGGCCGTGGCCGGCCGGGATCTCGCAGTGACCTATCCGGAGCTGGACGCCCGCGCGAACCGGATGGCTCGGTTCCTGCGCAGCCAGGGCGTGGGGCCGGGTTCGCGGGTGGGACTCGTGTTCGACGAACCGCTGCAGTCCTACACCGCCATCCTCGCCGTGCTCAAGATCAACGCGGCGTACGTGCCGCTCGACCCGGTGTTCCCTGCCGACCGCATCGCCTACATCGTGGGCGACGCCGGTGTCACCGTCGTGCTCACCCTTTCCCACCTGCGCGAACGTGTGGCAGAACCGGGTGCCGCGGTGGTGTGCGTCGACGAGGTGCAGGAGCAGGTCGACGCCCAGGACCCGTCCCGGCTGAGTGCCGTCGAGCAGGGCACCCCGGTGGAGGACCTCTGCTACATCATCTACACCTCCGGCACGACGGGACGGCCCAAGGGCGTCGCGATCGAGCACGCGAGCATCTGCAACTTCGTGCGCGTCGCGGCCGAGGTCTACGGCGTGGTGCCCGGGGACCGCATGTACCAGGGCATGACGATCGCGTTCGACTTCTCCGTCGAGGAGATCTGGATCTCGCTCGTGGTCGGCGCGACGCTCGTGCCGAAGCGGGGCGGCAGCCTGCTGGGCGAGGATCTCGCCGACTTCCTGCGCGAAGAGCGCGTCACCGCGATGTGCTGCGTTCCCACGCTGCTCGCGACGATGGACGACGACCTTCCCGACCTGCGGTTCCTTCTGGTGTCCGGCGAGGCGTGCCCGCAGGACCTCGTGACCCGCTGGCATCGCCCCGGACGGCGCTTCCTCAACGTCTACGGCCCGACCGAGGCCACCGTCACCGCCACGTGGACCACGCTGGAACCCGACCGGCCCGTGACGATCGGCGTGCCCCTCCCCACGTACTCGGTCGTGATCCTCGACGAGAACGACCAGCGTCCGCTTCCCCCCGGGCAGCTGGGCGAGATCGGCATCGCCGGCATCGGCCTGTCCGCCGGCTACGTCGGCCGCGGCGACCTCACCGCGAAGGCCTTCATCCCCGACGTCATCGGCATCCCCAACAACACCTCCGGGCTGATCTACCGCAGTGGTGACCTCGGCCGGATCACCGAGGACGGTCTCGTCGAATGCCTCGGCCGGATCGACACGCAGGTGAAGGTCCGCGGCTACCGCATCGAGCTGACCGAGATCGAGTCGCTGCTCCTGCAGCTGCCGGAGATCGCGCAGGCCGTGGTGGACACCTACGAGCCCGCCCCGGGCGTGGTGGAGCTGGTGGCCTACTACACACTGCGTCGCCCCGGGCAGCCCGCGGACATCGACCGCGTGCACGACGAGCTGCGCAGGCGGCTGCCGTCGTACATGGTGCCCGCCTACTTCGAGCAGCTCGAGCGCATCCCGATGCTGCCCAGCGACAAGGCCGACCGGAAGAACCTCCCGGCGCCGCAGGGCCCCCGGTACACGGCCGCGCAGGGCGAGATCGTCGAGGCCGAGGGCGAGGTCGAGACGCTGCTGGCCGGCACCGTCGCGGAGATGCTGTCGCTCGACCGCGTGTCCGTCGAGAGCAACCTCTTCGAAGACCTCGGGATGAACTCCCTGCTGATCGCGCAGATGTCGGCCAAGCTGCGGGTGCACGAGCAGCTGCCCCCGATCGCCATGAAGGACGTGTACCTGAACCCGACGGTGCGCGCGCTCTCGGCGACCCTGCAGGACGCCGCACCTCGGCAGGCCTCCGCCGAGCCGCGCACGATCCGCCGGGCAGGCACCGTGCCGTACCTGCTCACCGGCCTGGCGCAGGCAGCGGTGTACTTGGGCTTCGCCTACCTCGTCGCCTTCGCAGGCGTCACCGCGTACGGGTGGCTGTCCGACGCGACCGGCGTCCTCGACATCTACCTGCGTTCGGTCGCACTCGGCGGGGCCGTGTTCCTCGTCCTGACCCTGCTCCCGGTCGTGGCGAAATGGGTGTTGATCGGCCGGTGGAAGGCGGGCGTGATCCCGATCTGGGGCCTGCGCTACCTGCGGTTCTGGATCGTGCGCCAACTGCTGCGCATCAGCCCCGCGCTGGCGTTCGTCGGCTCGCCGCTGTACCTGGTCTACCTCAGGATGCTGGGGACGAAGGTCGGCAAGGGAGCCGTGGTCCTCTCCACGGCGTTGCCGGTCTGCAGCGACCTGATCACCATCGGCGCAGGTGCCGTCGTGCGTAAGGACTCGTACTTCAGCGGCTACCACGCCGAGTCCGGGTGGATCCGGACGGGCCGCGTCGACATCGGGGCGAACGCCCTGATCGGCGAGGCCACGGTGCTCGAGATCGACACCGCAGTCGGGGACGGCGCCCAGCTCGGCCACACGTCGGCACTGCGGATCGGCCAGAAGGTGCCGGCCGGGAAGCGCTACCACGGCTCTCCCGCCCAGGAGACCACCGCCGACTACCGGCGGGTGGAGTCGCAGGGTGGCAACGGCCTGCGCCGCTTCGTCTACGGGGCCTCCCAGCTCCTCGCGATGCTCCTGATCTGGACCCCCGTGGCGACCGGACTGATCTTCGTCCTCCTGCCGAGCATCTTCCCGACCGTGAACACCGCATCAGCGGTGCAGGCCGTGGTGGACGGCACCGACCGCAGCGTGTTCGCCCAGCCCCGGTTCTACGTGGACTACTTCCTCGTCTCCGGCGCGCTGCTGTTCGGCGTGATGCTCCTCGGGCTGCTGGCGGCGGCCATCGTGCCGCGCGTGCTGAAGAGGATCGTCCCGCCGGACACCGCGCACCCGCTCTACGGGTTCCGCTACACGGCCCACCGCGCGCTGCGCCGGCTGACCAACATCCCGTTCTTCACCAACCTGCTGGGCGACAGCTCATTCATCATCCGCTACCTCCAGCTGATCGGTTACGACCTCTCCACCGTGCAGCAGACGGGGTCGAACTTCGGGCTGATGGAGAAGCACGAGTCGCCGTTCCTGTCCCACGTGGGCACCGGCACGCTCGTCTCGGACGGCTTGTCGCTCGCGAACGCCGACTACTCGAACACGTCGTTCATGGTGTCGCGGGTGTCGCTCGGCGCCAACAGCTTCATCGGCAACGCCGTCACCTATCCGGCCGGAGGACGGACCGGGGACAACATCCTCCTCGCGACCAAGGCGATGATCCCGGTCGACGGGCCGGTGCGGGAAGGCGTGGGCCTGCTGGGGTCTCCCCCCTTCGAGATCCCGCGCTCGGTGCAGCGCGACGTGGACCTCGAGTGGTACCGCAGCCCCGAGGAGCTTCCGGCGCGCCTGGCCCGGAAGAACCGCTCCAACGCGATCACGATCGCGATGTTCCTGCTGCAACGGTGGCTGCAATGGTTCGGCGTCGTCCTCATCGGGCTGCTGTCGACCTACTTCTACAGCGACATCGGAGTCAGCTCGTACGCGCTCGGAATCATCGCGGCGCTGGTGTTCACGACGCTGTTCTCGGTGCTGGCCGAGCGCGCGAGCATCGGGTTCCGTCGGCTCACGCCCCAGTTCTGCTCGATCTACCAGCCGTACTTCTGGCGCCACGAACGCCTGTGGAAGCTGAGCGGAACCGGCTACCTGCAGATCTTCAACGGCACGCCGTTCAAGTCGATCGTGTGGCGGATGCTCGGCGTGCGCGTCGGGAAGAAGCTGTTCGACGACGGCGCCGGCATCCCGGAGAAGACGCTTGTGACGATCGGGGACTACTGCACCCTGGGAGCGCAGGCCACGATCCAGTGCCACTCGCTGGAGGACGGCAGCTTCAAGTCCGGCTACACCGTCATCGGGAACGGCAGCACCGTGGGCGCCAACGCCTGGGTGCACTACGGCGTGACAATGGGCGAGCGTGTCGTGGTCGACGCCGACTCCTTCCTGATGAAGGGCGAGGAGCCGGTCGCGGACTCCCGGTGGCGGGGCAACCCGGCCCGTGAGGTTTCGGAAGGCGATGCTCCGGTGGTCCGCCCGACGGCCCGCCGGCTCGCCCGCAAGCTCGACCGCGAGGCCCGGGAGGCCGCTCGGTTGGCCGCCTGGCAGGCCCGGCACGGACGGCACGCCAAGGCCAGGAAAACCGGTCCCGCCCGGTGCACGGTGACCCGTACCCCCTCAGGGTCGGCCGCCGCACACGCCGAGCTGCCCCGCACCCGACGCTCAGAGGCGACAGCGCCCGAGTCGGGCACCCCGGAGACCCGCACCATCACTCACCGGCGCCGGCCGAGGAGCTGAGCGCCGGCCACCTGCAGTGGCGCCGCACCCGGGGATGCGGCGCCACTGCGATCCCGGCTGCAACCGCCTCTACGGCGACGGCAGCGACGGTCTCACGGCGACGGCTCTGACGGTCTCACGGCGACGGCTCTGACGGTCTCACGGCGACGGCTCTGACGGTCTCACGGCGACGGCCGGGGCACCTCACACTCAATCCGTGGGTTCACTCCCAGGTAGTTCAACGGCCCGACGACGATCGTGACCAGCACCGTTCCGAGCTCGGCGCAGTTCACCTCCGACCGTTCGAAGTAGCCGCGCTGGTAGGCCGCGAGCAACCCGATCACCAGCCACAGGACGACGATCACTCCACCCACCCGGCCCATGCGCCCAGCTCCCCCCGAGATCGTGTACTCCCGGTACCCGGCACGCGACCGGCTCCAAACCGGACGAAGACCGCACCCGCAGCGCGGCTGACGTTCCCCCGCCCCGCAGGAAGGGCACACTTGCAAGCAGGATCCCGGTGTTGCCCTCACGAGGAAGGTCGTCTCCGCTCGCATGGACTTCCACTCCGCATACCGCCACGGGTTCGTCCGGGTGGCGGCATGCACGACCGAGACCTCGATCGCCGTTCCGGCCGCCAACGCCGAGGCGGTGCTGCGCGTCGCGCGTGAGTGCCACGACGACGGCGTCGGGGTGGCGGTGTTCCCCGAGCTGACGCTGTCGGGGTACTCGATCGAGGACATCCTGATGCAGGAGACGCTGCTGGACTCCGTCGAGGAGGCGTTGCTCGACGTGGTCACCGGGTCGGCCGACCTGCTCCCGGTGCTGGTGGTGGGTGCGCCGCTGCGGTTCCGCCATCGCGTCTACAACACCGCCGTGGTGATCCACCGCGGGCGGGTGCTGGGCGTGGCGCCGAAGTCGTACCTGCCGACCTACCGGGAGTTCTACGAGCGCCGCCAACTGGCGCCCGGCGATGACATCGTCACGACGATCCGGATCGGTGGCCCGGACGCGGGCGTGGACGTCCCGTTCGGCCCTGACCTGCTGTTCACCGCCACAGACGTGCCCGGGCTCGTGTTGCACGTGGAGATCTGCGAGGACATGTGGATACCGGTGCCGCCGAGCGCGGAGGCAGCGCTCGCCGGTGCCACGGTGCTGGCGAACCTGTCGGGCAGCCCGATCACCATCGGACGCGCGGAGGACCGCAAGCTGCTCTGCCGTTCGGCTTCGTTACGGTGCCTCGCCGCCTACATGTACTCCGCCGCGGGTGAGGGCGAGTCGAGCACCGACCTGGCCTGGGACGGCCAGACCATGATCTACGAGAACGGCGTGCTGCTGGCCGAGACCGAGCGCTTCCCCGAGGGTGAGCGACGCTCGGTCGCCGACGTGGATCTCGACCTCATCCGGGCCGAACGGCTGCGGATGGGCACCTTCGACGACAACCGCCGCCACCACTCCGCGCGCACGGACGAGTTCCGGCGTGTGGAGTTCCGCCTCGACCCGCCCCGCGGGGACATCGGGCTGCGCCGGGAGATCGAGCGGTTCCCGTTCGTGCCTGCGGACGAGTCGCGGCTCGAGCAGGACTGCTACGAGGCCTACAGCATCCAGGTCTCCGGGCTCGAGCAGCGGCTGCGGGCGATCGGGCAACCGAAGGTGGTGATCGGCGTCTCCGGCGGGCTGGACTCCACCCACGCCCTGATCGTCGCCGCGAAGGCGATGGACCGCCTGGGCCGCCCGCGCAGCGACATCCTCGGTTTCACCCTGCCCGGCTTCGCCACCGGCGAGCACACCAAGGGCAACGCGATGCGGCTGGCGCAGGCGCTCGGGATCACCTTCGAAGAGATCGACATCACCGACACCGCCCGGCTGATGCTGACGAACCTCGGCCACCCGTTCTCCCGCGGCGAGCCGCAGTACGACGTCACCTTCGAGAACGTGCAGGCCGGTCTGCGCACCGACTACCTGTTCCGGGCTGCCAACCAGCGCAGCGGGATCGTGCTCGGCACCGGCGACCTCTCCGAGCTGGCGCTCGGGTGGAGCACCTACGGCGTGGGCGACCAGATGTCGCACTACAACGTCAACGGCGGGGTGCCCAAGACCCTGATCCAGCACCTGATCCGCTGGGTCGTGAGCTCCAAGCAGTTCGAGCCGGAGGTCGGCGAGGTCCTGGAGTCCGTGCTCGGCACCGAGATCACCCCCGAGCTCGTCCCTACGGGCGAGGACGAGCAGGTCCAGAGCAGCGAGGCCATGGTCGGCCCGTACTCCCTGCAGGACTTCTCCCTGTTCCACGTGCTGCGCTACGGGTTCCGCCCCTCGAAGATCGCGTTCCTGGCGTGGCACGCCTGGCACGACCCCGACGCCGGCAACTGGCCCTCCGGATTCCCCGCCGACAAGCGCCCGTCCTACACGCTCGCCGAGATCCGCCACTGGCTGCAGGTCTTCGCGAAGCGCTTCTACAGCTTCAGCCAGTTCAAACGCTCCGCCCTTCCCAACGGTCCGAAGGTCTCCGCCGGTGGATCGCTCTCCCCCCGCGGCGACTGGCGCGCCCCCTCCGACATGTCCGCCCGAATCTGGCTGGACGAGATCGATCGCGAGGTACCCGAGGAATGACATCGACCCCCGGGGGTCGACGCCGAAAGGGCCTAGCGAGAGGATCGGGAGCCGTGTCCCGTTCCAGGCTCGCACTCATCGGTTCCGTCCTGGCCGCCGGCGCGCTCGCCGTCGCCGGCTGCACCGCCGCGCCACCCCCGGCTCCGGCCGCGCCGCCTGCCGCCGCACCGAGCGGTGCGCAGCAACCGGGTGGGCACGGCGAGCACGGTGAACACCAGGGCCACGAGTCCAGTGCTCCGGCTTTGTGGGCCGTGCAGACCGGTCCGCTCGGCGTCGTCACGACCGACGGCTCCGGGCACCTCATGTACCGGTCGGACGCCGACAGCGCCAACCCGCCCACATCGAACTGCACCGGAGAGTGCGCCCAGTCGTGGCTGCCGGTGCTGGTCACCGCGGGTGAGAAGCCCCAGCTCCTCGGCGTCGACCCCAGCGCGGTCGGCACGATCACGCGCCCCGAGGGCACCACCCAGCTCACGCTCGCCGGATGGCCCCTCTACCGCAACCGGGACGACCAAGGCGGCAACCCGAACGCCGGACGGAGCGGCCTGGACAACACCTGGTTCGTCATCACGCCCACCGGTGACAAGGCATCGGCAAGCTGACGGCGAGGCTGGTCCCTCAGCGGTCGCCCGGCGCGGTGTCCACGATCCTGCGGATGAGAGCCGCAAGCTCCCTGAGCATGGACAGGAACGGAGTGGGAGTTCGGCAGCCGGTGACCGCGCCTGCCGCACGTTCTCCCATCTCCGATCGGACAACCTGTCCGACACGATGGCGGTGCTTGCGACAGCGGTTCGTCCAGGGGCGTAGGGGTACCCGATCCACGTGGACCTGCACTTCCTCCGCCGGCTGACCGAACCCTCCGAGCCCTGCGCCACCGTGTACCTCGACGCCTCCCACGACAGCGAGGACGCCGAACACGCTCTGCGCCTGCGCTGGCAGGAGCGCCGCACCTCGCTGGAGGGGCAGGGCGCAGACGCCAGAGCGCTGGACGCGCTGGAGGACGCCGTTCTGAACGGCCGGCGGGCCGCGGGCCGCGCAGGCCGGGTGCTCGTCGCGCGCGGCGACGAGGTGCCACTCGACCGCTTCCTCCCCGAGCCACCCGACCAGCCCTCGGCCACCTGGGGGGCACCCGACCTCCTCCCGATGCTGCTGCAGCTGCCCGAACCGATGACCGCGGTGGTCGTGCGCGTCGACAAGGGTGGCGGCGAGATCCTGCTCGCCGACCCGAGCGACGCGGATGCCGAACCCGAACCCGTCGAGGAGTTCGAAGGTGAGGAGCACCCGCTGCACAAGGTGCGCGGCGGCGGGTGGAAACACCTCAAGATGCAGCACACCGTCGAGAACACCTGGCGCAGCAACGTCCGCGAGGTCGCCGAACGCGTCGACCGGCGCGTGGTCGAAACGGGCGCGCGCCTCGTCGTGCTGGCCGGTGAGGCGCAGTCACGCAGGCTGCTCCACGACAACCTCGGAGAAGAGTCGGCGAAGTACGCGGTGGAGATCGAGCACTCGGGCATGCCGTCCGGCGCGGACAACGCTGAGCTCGAGGCGGCGGTCGACACGGCGGCACACGACGCGAGCACCCGCGAACGGCTCGCGGTGCTGGATCACCTCGACCAGGTCGCTGCCCGCCCCGACGGGGCTTTCGCCCAGGGAATCCGACCGGTCCTGGCCGCGCTGCGGGCCGAACAGGTCGACACCCTGCTGCTCGACGGCGGCATCGAGCGTGCCGCGCAGGTGTGGATCGCCGAGCCCTCGACCCACGTCGCTCTCGAACGCGAGGAGCTCGAGGCCATGGGGGACGACCCGGTGGGCCAGGTTCCCGTGGACTCGGCGCTGCTGCGCGCCGCCGCAGGCTCGGGAGCGGCGTTCCAGCCCCTCGGTGGAGGGCGCACGGGGCTCGTCGGCCGTCCGGTCGAGGACGGGGTGGCGGCGCTGCTGCGCTGGGCGCCGGCAGCGAGCTCCTGACGGATCCGCTACAGCGGGTCGGCAGGAAGAGCCGGCGGGTGCGGCGGCGGGTAGCCGTAGGTGGGCTGGAACTCCACGGGAATGGAGCCGATGTCGCGGCTCAGGGTGCCTGCGTCGTGCTCGCACACCCATCCGCCGAGCTTGGCGACGTAATCCCAGCGCTTGCCGCGGACATCCCAGACCGGGGGGTGCTCCTGGGCCTCCGCGGCAGGTGTACCCGCCGCGATCGGTCCGTCGGGGATTGCCGCAGGGTCGATGTTCGGGCCGCTCATCGGTCGCCTCCGAAAGATGGACTGGCGAGCCGCGGTGGGCTCCACGGCGACGCTGACGGCGGGACGCTAACACCCCAGGGTGACGGAACGGCTACCGCCACGACCCGCGTTCGCGCGATGTCCACCGGTCCGTCACCTCTGCGAGCACTCTTTGCCACCGCTGCTCGCCGGCCCGCCGGGTCATGACGCGTCGCCCGTTCCGCAGTCCGCGTCGGCCATCGGGCGGGTGTCGGGCGCCGGCGTGTCGGGCGGAGGGGTGTCGGTGGTGAGGGTGAAGTCGGCGAAGTCGGTGTGTTGGTCGGTGGGTGTGGCCCAGGTGGTGTCGTCGCCGCCGAAGAAGGTGGAGAAGAACAGGCCTTGGATGCGGAGTTGGTCGGTGGTGCGGAATCGCAGGCCGGTGTGGTCGAGGACGAGGTTGTCGTCCTGCCAGACGGTGATGCGGCCGTTGCTGAGTCCGGGGGTGTTGAGCTGGACGCGTTGGCGCAGGGTGGTCCAGGTGCCGGGGGTGAACTGCCAGCAGCCGCGGCCGAGGGAGGTGCCGTGGTTGCGGGAGGTGGGCAGGTAGGCGTAGATCTCGCCGTTGCCGTCGGCGCGCCACATGTAGCGGGTGGAGAAGCCGTTGGTGCCGTCGGGGATCTGTTGTCCGCTGGTGGTGGTACCGCCGTAGAGGCCGGGGAGTTTGCCGCCTTTGACGAAGTCGAAGCCTGCGGGGAAGCGGAGTTGGTAGCGCAGGTCGAGGGCGTCGGTGGGGTGGGGGAGTTCGAGGTAGGCCTGGGCGCCGCCGTCGGTGCCGCCGGCGGATCGGCTGGCGGAGCCTGCGGGGTAGGTGATGCGCAGGAGTTTCCGGTCGGGTGGGGTGGTGGTGAGGAGTTGGGCGTGGTCGAGGCCGAAGTCGCCGTGGTCGGTGTAGCTCAGTTGGTTGCCCAGGAACTGTTGGAGCTTCGCCGGGATCACCTCGGGGTCCACCGACGTCACGCGCTCCGCGGGCGGCGCGGCCTGGCACGCGGCCAGTGCCGCCACCGCCACGACACCCGCGGCGATCCGGCCCCGGATACGTCCGCGCCCGTACCGTGCCGGGCGGTGCATCCGCAGCACCCGGCCACGGAAGCCCCCCGCCCGGGGCGAGGTCGGCCCGGCGGGTTGTTCGACGACGTGTCTGCGGATCATCGCTTCGGCGTGGGAGGGGGGTAGGCGGGTGGTGGTCGACGCCTCGTATCGGCTCCCGCGCGTCGCAGTCGGCGAACGTGCACCTGCTCCAGCACGAACGCCAGGAGGATGAGCGGGACGCCGATCGCCCCGAGCAGGTTCAGCGGGGGCAGGCTCAGCTCGTTGATACCGTGCTGACCCACCTGGCCGCGCACCGCCTCGAGTGCGTGCACCCGGGACGCGGTGAGGGTGAAGGGGCTGCCCGGGGCGGCGTTGATTCCCAGCGAACTGGTGGTGACGTCGATGTTGTGGGCGTGCACCGGCTGGGTCGATCGGGTGCGGATGCCTTCCCTGGACTGGCTGATGGTGGTGCCGGAGATCGTGGCCGCGGCGGCGACGTCGATCGCGGTGGCGCCGCCGGTGATGCGACCACCGATGATGCGGGTGTCCGGGCTGAACGTGCGCACGGCGTCGGCGGCGACGTGTTCGGCGACCAGGTCCTGCACCACCACGCCGGTGGTGTTCGGGGTGGCGACGACGCCGTGGTGCCCGCCGATCAGGGTGAGCCCGGTCAACGTGATCTTGCGGGCACCGCGCTCGATACGCACGCCGGTGCCCGAGTCGCTCACGCGCACGTCGGTGAGCTGCACGTCCTGGCCACCCACCGAGATCCCGGCCACCCGGGCGCCGTGGAACCTCGAGCCGGTGATGGTCAGCCCCTGCGTGCTCTTCTCCGCCACCACGCCACGGCGCCCACCCGTCGTTCGCACCCCTTCGAGCACTGTGTTGGTGGTGTTGATGTGCGTGAACAAGCCGACCGGCTGATCGGTGGCGGTGAAGCCGGCGATCAGCGTGTCGGTGGACCGGCTCACTCGCAGCCCGCCGGCCTTGTCCGCAGTGGTGGCGACTCCGATGACATGCGCGCCTTGCTGGCCGACCAGCACCATGCCGTACTCACCGTTGCCCTTTGTGGACACACCCGTGATGCGGCGGCCCGTCACGGATGCCACCGGACGGCTCGTGCTTCCCGCGGGGCGGCGGTCGGCACTGAGCATGGTGAACAGTAGGCCGTTACGGCCGTTGCGCTCGGCATGAACCTCGGTCATCGTCGTGCCGCTGTCACCGCGGAAGACGATGCCGTCGCCGGTGGACTCGGTGACGGTCAGCCCCTCGAGGCGCACGCCGTCGGACCGGGACAGCTCCACGCCGGTGCTGTTGCGCTGCAGCGTGGTGCGCACCAGCGAGCCGCTGCTGGCGGGGTTGAACGCGACCGCGGGCCGGCCGTTGTCGACCTCGTTGGCCGGAGTGCCCAGGTCGCTGATCGTGGAGTCGGTGACCTCCAGCCTGCCGCCGGCCGCGGCCACGATCGACGGCCGTCCGGGTGCGAGGGGCACCGGCTTCCCGGTGGCCGGATCGAACGAGGTGACCGTGACCCCGCTCAGGCTCAAGCGGCCACCACCGGTGTAGATCGACGCGGTCTGCGTCGTGCTGTCGCCGCCGGTGAGCCTCAGGGTGCGCACGCCGCTGACATCCAATGCGGTTCCCCTGGTCAGCACGATGGTGGCCCCCAGCTCCGCGGTGCCGTCGGTGATGGTCAGCCAACCCGGGGCGAGCATGCGGTCCAATGCCGCGAGGCTCAGCGCGGCCGAGCCCGAGGGCACCCGCTGCGACACCTGCCCATCGGTCACCACATCGATCCGGGTGTCCCGCACGATCACCATCTTGTTCGGACGGCCCCGGTCCTCCCACTGCTTCCGGATCCGCTGGTCCTCGGGGGCGAGTTGCACCGGAGCCGACCAGGCGATGGGCACGAGCGGGGGTGCACCGGCGGCGGTGCCCGTGCCGATTCCGAGGAACGCCGCGACCACAAAAGTGACGAGCAGAATGCTCATGTATACGCGCGTCATGCCGGAATCTCCTCCGGCTCGTTGTTGGTGCGGACGACGGTGCCGTTTTCGACGGCGACTTGGCGGGTGAGCCAGCGTTGTTGGCGGATGGTGGCCAGGGCGTGGATCTTGATGACGGCCATGAGCCAGGAGATGGCGATGTAGCCGGGGATGTAGAAGAACGAGGACGGACGCCGCCGCAGGTGGGGCAACAGCTTCGCCGACCGGCTGATCTGCCACCACAGGGCCAGCACGATCACGAACACCCACTGCCGCTCGACAATCGACGCGATCATGAACGCCAACCCCAGCAACAGCGTGAAACTCGACACCGCCTTGTCGATCATCGTGTAGGCCAGGAACGGGTGTCGCCAGACCCAGCGGCGTGAGAGTGCCCGTAGGTCGGAGCGCCAGGTGTTGCGGGCCCAGCGCAGGCGTTGGCGGATGAAGATCCGCCAGTGGTCGGGGAAGGTTGACCACACCTCGGCGGAGCGTTGCATGAAGGTTTTGTGTCCGCGTTCGAGGATCAGGGTGGTCAGGCGTTTGTCGTCTCCGGACAGGCACGGCACGCCGAGGAAGGTTTCGTGCATGAACTCGTGTTCGACCTGCAGCAGCAGCTCCCGCCGGTACACCGCGGTGCGCCCGGACAGGCAGGAGACGGCTTGGCCGAGCAGGCTTTGGGAGGCGTTCTCGTCGAAGTAGCGGTGGTCGAGGAACATGTCGGTGATCCGGGCCAGAAACCCCGACGAGCCGTAGACGCTCTGGCGGGTCCCGACCCCACCCATGCGGGGGTCGGCGAAGGGTTTGCACACCTGCTCGGCCACGTCCGGCGCCCAGATGGTGTCGGAGTCCACCAGCGCGACCAGGTCCCCGGTGGCGGCGTTCCAGCCCCGCCGCAGCGCGTCGCGTTTCCCGGGTACCTCGGTGACCAGCACCGTGACCGGGTAGCGGGTGGCGATCTGGCGGCAGGTGGTGTCGGAGGCGTCGATGACCAGGATGACCTCGTGCACGTCGTTGTCCAGCCACGATTCGATCGCCGCGGTGAACACCGCGGGGTCTTCCTGATACACCGGCACCACCACACTCACACTGGCCCGGTGCTGGTTCTCGATCGGGCGGTACAACACCGCCGGCACCCGCCGCACCAGCCAGCACGACCAGCGCACCAATCCCAGCACCCCCAGCGGGGTGCCCAGCAGGTAGTAGTACAGCGGCAGACTCATGACCGCCCAACACCCGACACCCCACCCGACACCGTGCCGGCGGGGGCGCTGGTCGGGGTGCGGGGCACCCCGTCCGGGACCGTAGGGGTGGGGGTGGTGTCGGTGTGCTGGTTGACCAGGGCTTCGAGGCGGTCGTTGGTGGCCACCACCGCTTCCAGCAGCGGCATCGCCACCCCCAGCTGCGCGGCGAACCCGAGGAACCCGCAGGTGTCCTTGGGCAGACACGCCCCGCCGTAGGGGGCGCCGCCCCGGATGCCGTACTCGGGGTTGAACGAGCCCTCCGCCGAGCGGGCCACCGTCGCCGCGATCGGATCCAACGCCACCCCCAACTCGCGGGCGACCAGCCACATCTCATTCCAGAAACTGATCTTCGCCGCGTTGAAGATGTTGTGCGCACACTTGACGAACTCCGCCTCCGCCGGATCGGCGAACACCCGCAGCTCACCCCCGAACGGCTTGAGCACCCCCTCCAACAACGCACACGTCTCCGGATCCCGCGACCCGATCACCGTCATCCACGGCCGCCGAAAGTCCTCGGCCGCCGACACCGCCCGCAGAAACTCCGGGTTGGCCGCCAACCCGAACCCCACCCCCGCCACCAACCCCGACGCCCGCTCCAACACCTCCCGCACCACCCCCTCGGTCGTGCCCGGCACCACCGTGGAACGCACCACCACCGTGTGCCGACCCGACGAACCGGCCAACGCCCGCCCCACCGCCTCGGTCCCCGCCCGAAACGCCCCCAAGTCATACGCCCACCCCACATGCGGAGTCGGCAACGTCAAAAAAATGATCGAATCCGACACCCCACCCAACTCCACACCCAACGACGCATCCAACCCCCACCCCCGCAACTCCTCCACCCGCCCCCGCGAAACATCAACAAAACTCACCTCATGACCCGCCTCCACAAACCCCCGCCCCGTCGCCAGACCAACCACACCCGAACCAACAATGAAGATCCTCGACGCACACGCCTCTCCATTCTTGACATTCAATCTGGACGAGTTCGGCGAAGACGCCCTCGAAGTCGACGCGAGCGGTGTTACCCAAGTTTTCGGGCAAGTAGTCCGCACCGATCGGACCCCGAATTGGATGGCCCGAGCGTGGAGACGTACGTAAGTCAGAGCACTCCGGCAGGCACGATCGGGGCAGCCGGCGAACGCGGCGATCAATCCAGAAATCCACCCTTTTCGCCACAAATCACCACGGCCGCCGCGCGATTGGTAACCGCTTCACTCCACGGTCCGGCCGCCTCGGCCCACGATAGGGGCACGCCGCTACCGAACGTGACGCCACGCTTATCAGCATTGCTAAAATTCGGAACCCGAAGGCAACCGAATCCAGGTCTCCCGGCTGCTACATTCAGGCGTCCGTCGAGTGGACCTGATGTCGATCTCGATCTACTCCATTGTCGGCAGCGACGCGCACGAGAGCGAGCCGAACCGTCCCGGTGTGGGTGACCTGCGGCGAATAGATCACCACGCCGCCCCACCACGTCCAGAAGCGGCCTCGACTCCTCGACGTCATGGCCATGCCGGGCCGAGCAGCCACGGCGGCACCCGATCGCTGCGATCACCGGCCCGCGACGACCTGCTGGTCACCGCCGGGCCCACGCCGACGAGCACGACGACGCGACAGCCCGGGACCCGGTGGGAGCATGGAGCCGACCGACCTCCGGCCGGCCTCGGTCACCCGGACCGGCCGCCTCGCCGGTTCCGACCACCTCGGACAGCGGCCCGCCCGCTCGTCTCCGCCATCCCCACACCGGCCGAGCCCCTTGCCGACAACTACGGCGAATCGCCTATCAGCAGCGAGCCACCCGGAAGGGCCGGTTGATCATAAAACAGATCTTCATTACTAATACCGATAATCATTCAATTCGCCTGTATCTACCGGTGAGCGGATCCACCTGACATAGCCCGGCCGGTCGGATACGATGCGCGCAGAAGTAACTTCGGCGGGTGATTACAAGTCGATGGTGACTACGTTGTCCACCGTCGCCCCACACCAGTCGAACTGGACTGATGGGTGCCCGATGCTGCTTCCTCGCCCCCCGTTCGACCCGGAGCTGGAGATGGCGCGTACCACGCTGCTCGCCGATGTCCCGGCATCGCTCACCCCCGAGATGGTGCCGGAAGGCCGCATTCGCACAGCGAAGTCAGCGGTTCCGATCGAGCACCTCATACACGACCGCCCGATCATCGTCGAGCACCTTCAGGCGCCCGGCCTCGCCACAGAACCAGCCGTCATCCTTTCCGTTCTGCGCCGCCCCGATTCCGCACCGAACGCGCCCATCGTGTATTTCACACATGGTGGCGGCTACCTCTTCGGCGACCGGTTCAGCCAGATCGATCTCGTTCTCGACTGGATCGAACGGCTGGGGGTCGTGGTGGTCACCGTCGAGTACCGGCTCGCCCCGGAGAATCCGCATCCAGCGCCGATCGAGGATTGTTATGCGGGTCTGCTCTGGATCTCACAGAACGCTCACCGCATCGGCGGCGACAAGGATTCGCTGCTCGTGGCCGGAGTCAGTGCCGGCGGCGGTCTGGCGGCGGGGCTCGCCCTGCTGGCCCGCGACCGTGGTGGGCCGCATCTGACCGGCCAGCTGCTCATGTGCCCGATGCTGGACGACCGCAACGACAGTCTGTCCGCGCAGCAGTTCGTCGGAGTCGGCGTCTGGGACGCGATCAGCAACGCCACGGCATGGGCGGCGCTGCTCGGCGCCGAGTGCGGCACCGACAGCGTCAGCCCCTACGCGGCACCGGCACGAGCCACCGACCTGTCCGGTCTTCCGAGTGCCTTCATCGACTGCGGTTCCACCGAGACCTTCCGCGACGAGGACGTCGACTACGCCGCGCGCCTGTGGGCCGCAGGCGTGCAGGCAGAGCTGCACGTCTGGCCCGGTGCCTTCCACGGCTTCGACACGTTCGTCCCCAACTCGGCCCTCGCCGTCGTGGCCCGACGAGCCCGTGAGCAGTGGCTGCGCCGTCTGATCATGTGCTGAGCGACGCGGTCCCGCGACCCACCCGGGCCTGGGCAGCGTGATCCTCGGCGCACGGCGCCCGACCGGCTTGCCGCGAACCTCGCGGCGGTCGATCTCACGCTCACCCCCGTGAACTGCGGCTCTGCACGCTCATCCGCCCCCTTCCCGCCGGTTCGCGACGACTACTGCCGTCACCGGCAGGAAACCTCAGCAGCCCGTTCGCAGGCCACCGCCGTGCAAGACTGGGTTGGTGTCGTGGGTCGGGGAGCTCCGCACCAAGCTGACCGCGATCGATCCGGGCCTGGTCCGACTGCGGCTCGCCGCGATCGGTACGGGGTCGATGGCGCTCGCCGCCGGGATCACGGCGCTCATCGCGAACCTGCCCGTCACCGTGGTTCTGCTCTCCGCCGTGCTGGCGATGATCTGCGTCGTCTCGGTCAACGAGCCCGAGCTGGTCCGCCTGCGGGTCACCACTGCGCTCATGGCGGTGCCGGCCTGCGCCGCGGTCGCGGCAGGCACGTTGCTGGCGCCCCACCATCTGTTCGCCGACATCGTGTTCGTCGCGGTGATGGTCGGCGCGGTCTACATCCGCAGGTTCGGTCCACGTGGGTCCGCGCTCGGGATGGCCGCCTTCAACGCCTACTTCTTCACGCAGTTCCTGCACGCCGCGCCCGACCAGCTGCCCTGGCTGCTGCTCGCCACCGCCATCGGCGTCGGGTCGAGCGTGCTGCTGCGGGGCTTCCTGTTCTCCGAACGGCCGGGGCGCACCCTCGTCCGGCAGCTGCACGCATTCGACGCCCGTGTGCACGACCTCGTCGGCGCGGTCGTCGACCTGTTCGCGGACGAGCCGGACAAGCTCGACGGCGACCTGCGCGATCTGCATCGCAAGCACGCGCGGCTGAACGAGACCGCGCTCCTCGTGTCGGCCACGGCGACCCGGAACGACTCGGCGCAGTCCGAGGAATCGGGCCCGACCGCAGGCGATGTGCCTCTGCGCGTGCTCGACGCCGAGCTGTCCGCAGAACGTCTCGCCGTGTCGAGCGAGCGTGTGTTCACGGCCGGCATCTCGCTGTCGCACGACACCCGCCGGATGCTTCTCGACGGGCTGCACGGGCTGCAGGCCGCCACCGCCACCGGCACACCGAACGCGATGGTCGCGGCACTGCTCGACGGAGCCGAGCGCAGCGTCGACCCCATCGTCGGGGAGACACGCGGGTACGGCGACCGCGTGCAGCGGGTGGCGTTCGCGGTGACGCGGCTCGCCCGGGCGATCAGGACCCTGCGGTGCCCCGACCAGCCGGTTCCCGAGGTCTCGGAGAGCCATCCCGGGGCGCCTCCGATACCCGAGTACACACCGAGCGACAGCAGCACCGAGACCGCGGACGAGGCCACAGCACCCCGCGGGATCCTCCTGACCACCCGTCAGGCCATCCAGGTGGGGGTCGCCACCAGCCTCGCGATCGTCGCCGGTGAACTCCTGTCGCCCTCTCGCTGGTACTGGGCGGTCATCACCGCCTTCCTCGTCTTCGCAGGCACCACCAGCCGCGGCGAGGTGCTGAGCCGCGGATGGGGACGCATCCTCGGGACGATCGGCGGCGTGCTCGCCGGGATGGGCCTGGCCCTCCTGGTGTCCGGCAGCCAGCTGGCCGCCCTGATCCTGCTCTTCGCGTGCATCTTCGTCGCGATCTACGTCGTGCAGCTCTCGCCGTCGTTGCTGGCGTTCTGGATCACCGCCGTGCTCGCGATCCTCTACGGCCTGATCGGGCAGTTCAGCGTGGCCACGCTGGTGCTGCGGATCGAGGAGACCGCCCTCGGCGCTGCGCTGGGGATCCTCGCGAGCTATCTGATCTTGCCCAAGCGCACCAGAGAGGCGTTCGGCGAAGCTCTCGACGAGTACGTCGACGCGGTCGACGCGGTGCTCACCACGTCGGTCGACCGCATCCTCGGGCGAGAGTCGGCCGAGCACTCGGTGGAGCTGGCGAAGAACGTGCACGACACGATGGCCACCCTGCGCACCCGGGCCGCGCCGCTCGACAGCCCGCTGCCGTGGCGGCGGGGACGATCGAGCTACCACCGCATGGTGCAGGTGCTGAGCGCCGTCGACCACTACACCCGTTTCATGGCGCGGCTCGCCGACCACGTGGATGCACCGGGATGGTCGGCGCTGTGCCCGGCGGTCGATCGTGTGCAGGCCAACCTCGACGGGCTGCGCCGGGCCGTGCTCCAACGCGATCCCCGCGAGATCCGCTCCGCCGAGGACGTGATCGACGCCGCGGAGTCCGACGCGTCGCGCCAGCCCGACCCGCACCGGCTGGAACGGCTCGCCGTCAGCCGCGTGTTGCGCCGGATCGACCAGGCTGTGTGCACGCTCGCGGAAGACCTCCGCCTGCGCGAACGGGCGCAGTTGCACGAGAGCGCACGCGCACCGTCGGGAGCAGGCTCGAAGATCTGACCCGAACGGGGTTGACCTTGCCCCCGGGGCAGCCCACAGCCTCGTCGCACCGGGCATTCGGCCCGGGACGAGGAGGGACCGTGCAGCTGCTGACGATCGGCGCGTTCGCCCGTGCGGCACGGCTGTCACCCAAGGCACTGCGGCTCTACGACGAGCTGGGGCTGCTGCGCCCGGTCGAGGTCGACCCCGCGTCGGGTTACCGGTACTACTCACCGGACCAGCTCGAACGGGCACGGCTCGTGGCGTGGCTGCGGCGGCTCGGGATGCCCCTGGCCAGGATCGCGCAGGTCATCGCCCTGCCACGGCAGGCGGCGGCCGACGCTGTCGGTTCGTACTGGCAGGAGGTCGAGATCGAGATCTCCGCTCGGCGGGAGCTCGCCACCACCCTCGTCGATCACCTGTCCGGGAAGGACACAGCCATGACCGACGCAACCACCACGATCACCCTGCGCTGGGCCTCGGCCTGCGAGCGCGGCCTGGTACGGCAGGCGAACCAGGATGCGGTCCACGCCGACGACGGCCTGCTCGCCGTCGCCGACGGCTTCGGCCCGGCGGAAGGGCCGTCGGCCAGTGGAGCGGCCATCGGGGCGCTGGCCCGGGCCGGCGTGTCTGCCGGCGAGGTGCTGAACGCCCTCGACGACGCGCTGTCGGAGGCAGCGGCTGCCGTCACCGCGATCGGCCCGCCGTCCGGGACGACCCTCACCGCGCTGGTCCGGTCCGGGTCGCGCCTCGCGTTGGTGCACGTCGGTGACTCCCGCGCCTACCTGCTCCGCGACGGCGTCACGTACCAGATCACCACCGACCACACCCTCGTCCGGTCGATGGTCGACGAGGGGCGGCTGACCATCGCCGAGGCGGCGTCCCACCCGCAGCGGGCGCTGCTCGTCCGCGCGCTGAACTCCGGGGAGCGCCCCGACGTCGAGCTGCGGGAGGCACGGGTGGGCGATCGGTACCTGCTCTGCACCGATGGGGTGCACGCCGTGCTCGACGACAGCGCGCTTCGCGAGTCGATGCGCGAGGACGACCCCGGCGCCGTCGTCACGCGGATCGTCGAGCACGCCCATGCCGTCGGCGCGCCCGACAACCTGGCCTGCGTGGTCGCGGACGGCGTCGCCACGACGTGACGCCGCGGGAAGCCTGGAGCTAGCCGGAACGCCCGGAGCGGCTGGTGACGAGGACCTCGACGCCGTCGAGGATGCGGTTCAGACCGAAGTCGAGGGCCTGGTCCTGTGCGCCGTTCCTGCGTGCGGAGTCGAGGGCCGCCACGAGTGCGGGGAACCGTTCCTCGTGGCCGTGCAGAAGAGCCCCGATCGCCGAGTCCATCGTGTGCTCGGGGCTCTCACTCGCGGTCGCCGCTCCCTGCTGGGCGATGGTGCGGACGTGACCGACGAGCGTGACGGCGACGTCGAGGATCTCGCCGCCGTCGAGCCCGGTGCCGGAGAGGGCGGCGACGGCCTGCTCCAACCAGCTGATCTCATTGGGCCCCATCGGTCGCGCACCGACGGTGGTCTCCAGTGCCCACGGATGACGCCAGAACCGGTCGAACATCTGGGTGGCCCATTCGTGCAGCTGCGGGCGCCATCCCCCGGCGACCGCGTCGAGCCGCACCGGTTCGCCGAGGGCCGTATCGGTCATGAGCGCCACGAGCTCGACCTTGCCGGGCACGTACCTGTAGAGCGACATCTTCGTGAAGCCGAGCGCCTCGGCCACCCGCTGCATGGTCACAGCGGGTATTCCGTCGGCGTCGGCGATCTCGATGCCGGCCCGCGCGATCACCTCCAGGCTCAGGGCGGGGCGAGGACCACGCCGCGGTTGTGGTCGCTGCCCCCAGAGCAGGGCGAGCACTTCTGCGTGGTCGCCTGTCTGGTCTCCGACCGCCATCACCGCTCCTCGTGCTTGCCGACGCCACGAAACCGTGTCTATGGTACACAGTGTCTATCGGACACAGTTTCTTGAGGAGACCGACATGAGCAACCTTCCGCTGCACGGCCTGCGCGTACTCGTCTCCGGAGCGGGGGTTGCCGGGCCCGCGGCCGCACTCTGGCTCTCGCGGTTCGGCGCCACGACCACGGTGGTTGAGGTGGCGCCCGCCCTGCGGACCAGCGGATTCGCCGTCGACTTCCGCGGGCCGACACATCTGGGCGTGCTGTCCAAGATGGGCGTGCTCGACGAACTGCGCGCCCTCCAGACGCACGCAGGCGCGATGAGGGCCGTCGACGAGGAGGGCCGGCAGATCTTCGAGCTACCGGCCGAGTTCGCAGGCGGCGACATCGAGGTGCTCCGGCGCGATCTGTCCCGCGTGTTCCACGATCACAGCGCCGACCGCGCCGAGTACCTGTTCGACGATGCCGTCACCGAGCTCGCCCACACCGCGGAGGGCGTGCACGTCGATTTCGCCCGGGGCGCGTCACGGACCTTCGACGTCGTCATCGGCGCCGACGGGCTCCATTCCGGGGTGCGCCGCCTCGCCTTCGGCGCGGAGGCGGAGTACGTCCGGCATCTCGGCTACTACCTCGCGGGTTGGGATCTCCCGAACGACCTCCGCGTGGGCACCACGCCGGAGCAGTACAACGTGCCCGGGCGGATGGCGAGCGTCGCCGCCGACCAGCGCGAACTCGGACGGGCGGGCGCCTTCGTCGTGTTCGCCTCTCCGCGCCTCGAGTACGACTGGCACGACATCGACCAGCACAAGAAGCTGATCGCCGACGCACTGGCCGGTATGCGCTGGCACGTTCCCCGGCTGCTCGACTCCCTGCGTGAGGCACCGGAGCTGTACTTCGACTCGATCAGCCGGGTCACCGTGCACCACTGGTCGAGCGGGCGGGTCGCCCTGCTCGGCGATGCCGGGTTCGGGCTCACGCTCGGCGGCATGGGCGTGGGCACGAGCGTTGTCGGCGCCTACGTGCTGGCCGGTGAGCTCGCCGCGGCCGGCGGCGACCACCGCACGGCGTTCGCCGCCTACGAACGTCGTCTGCGCAGCTACGCCGGGCGCTGGCAACGAGCCTCCAACCCGGGGCAGTTCCTCGCGCCGTCCACGGCCATGCGCCTGCGGCTGCGCAACGGCATGTTCCGCAGCAGCCTGGTGCGCCGCATGCTCGTCGCCAGCACCACATCGCTGGCGACGAAGTTCGACCTGCCGGACTACGCCGCCCTGGCCACCTGACACGGCCGCTCAACCGGACCGGACGGGCTCCTCGTGCTCGGACTCGGGCTCGATCGGGCGGGGCCGTAGCCTGTGGCGCGGCCGTGTGGGCACCGTCAGGTCCAGCGGTGGCACCGGGTAGTCCGAGGCCAACTCGATCACCGGTTCCTCGACCCGGCGGTCGGGCACCAAGAAGGCCACCACCAACACCACCGCCAACCCGATCCCCACCGCCACCAGCAACGTCGTGACACTGCCCGTGCCACTGGTGCGATAGGTACGGATCGCGAAGATGATCAAAATCCACAACAGGCTGCCCGGGACCAGCACCTTCCAACCCAGGCGCATGAACTGGTCATACCGCAACCGCGGCAACGTCCCCCGCAACCAGATGAACACGAACAAGAAGATGAACGTCTTGATCAAGAACGCCACGAACTGCAACCAGCCGTTGGCATTGAGGAACGACAACGGCCACGGCCACTGCCCACCCCCCAAGAACAACGTCGTCGCCATCGCCGACACCGTCACCATGTTCACGTACTCGGCCAGGAAGAACAGCGCGAACTTCAACGACGAATACTCGGTGTGGAACCCACCCACCAACTCCGACTCCGCCTCCGGCAAGTCGAACGGCGCCCGGTTGGTCTCCCCCACCATCGAGATCACGAACACCACGAAACTCGGCGCCAGCAACAGCAGATACCACCCGCTGCTCTGCGCCGACACGATGTCCGCCGTCGACAACGACCCCGCATACAGGATCACCCCGACGATCGACAACCCCAACGCGATCTCATACGAGATCACCTGCGCCGCGCTGCGCAACGCCGCCAGCAACGGATACGGCGACCCCGACGCCCACCCGCCCAGCACGATCCCGTAGACCCCGATCGACGAGCACGCCAGCACCACCAGCACACCCACCGGCAGATCCACCAACTGCAACACCGTCGGCTCGCCGAAGATCGACACCTCGCCACCGAACGGGATCACCGAGAACGCCACGAACGCCGGAATCGTCGAAATCACCGGCGCAATGAAATACACCCGCTTATCGGCCATCACCGGCATGATGTCTTCCTTGAACGCCAGCTTGAGCCCGTCGGCGAGGCTCTGCAGCCAACCGCCCGGGCCCACCCGGTTCGGGCCCGGACGCTGCTGCATCCGACCCACCACCTTCCGTTCCGTGACGATCATGAACATCGTGAACAGCAGGCCGAGCGCGAACAGCGCCACGACCTTCAGCAGAATCAGCCACAGCGGATCGTCGATGAGTAGTTGCTGGTATCGCGTCAGTTCCACGTTCGCCATTCCCCCCGGCGCCACGTCAGCACTGTGGCACAGTCGTCGATTTACTCGTCACACTCGGGATCGCGTCGCGTCGCCCGGTCGAACATCTGCACGAGCTCCCGCGTGTAGGAATCCACGTCGAGATCGGGATCGGCGGACACCTGGGTGGCCAGGCCGTCGAGTGCGTGCCGGAGCGTGATGGCCATCGTCCGCGCGTCGAATCGGCGGAACTCCCCGGACTCCTGACCAGCGGCGAAGATCTCGGCCACCACCTGGAACTCGGGCTCGTGCGTGTGCAGGCCGAACCGGAGCAGGTCGTCCCCGGTGCGGAACCGGACCCAGATGTCACGCACGGCGATGACGTGCTGGCGGTACTCGGAGTAGAAGCGGGCGCTGGCCTCGATGAACGCGCGCAACTTGCCCGCCTGGGTCGACTCGGCCAGCACGTAGGGCTCGATGAAGCGGCCGGCCACGGTGAACACCTCGGCGACGACCGCCTCCACGAGGTCGTCCTTGCCGGCGAAGTGGTACGAGATCAACCGCGTGCTCGACAGATCGGCCCGGCGTGCGATCTGCGCGAACGATGCCTTCGCGAAGCCGAGTTCGGCGATCGTCGCGATCGCGGCCGACACGATCTGCGCCCGCCGGGCGACGGTGGTGACGGACCGCTCCGGATCGGATCTTACTGACACGAGTAAAAGTTACTACGGTCAGGTAAAGGAGCTCAAGATCGACGTTCAGTACTGGGGCCGCAACGCGTCGCGGAGCGCCGCCCGGGAGCTGATCCCGAGCTTGGGGAAGACCCGGTACAGGTGCGCCCCGACCGTCCGATGCGACAAATAGAGCTGCCGCCCGATCTGCTTGTTCGTCAGGCCGGTGGCGGCGAGCATCGCGATCACCCGTTCCTGCGGGGTGAGGGAGTCGGCACCGCAGTCCTCGGCCGCCGCGACCCCGGCCCCGAGGGCGCGGAGCTCGAGGCCTGCCCGCTTCTTCCACGGTCGGGCGTCGAGGCGTTCGAACGCGTCGAGAGCCGCGGTGAGCTGCACCCGCGCCGACGAGTTGGCCCGGTGCTGGCGCAGTCGTTCGCCGTACGCGAGACGGACCCGCGCCAGGTCGAACGGCCAGCGCTCGACTCCCGGAACGGCGAGGGCCCGCTCGAACAGCCCGACGGTGGCGTCGTCGGGGGCGACCATGGCCGCCGACCCGAGCGCCACGAGGGCCAGCCGCGGGGAGAGCGCGGCGATACCCGCCTCGGCCATCGCGGCGGCATGCGCAACGGCGTCCGAGCGGCGACCCGTACGCAGCGCGGCGTCGACGAGGTCCATCGCCGCCCTGAGCGCCATCGGTTGGCGGGGGGCAAGAACGCCCGGCGGGCTGATGGCCGCGGCCTGCTGGTAGGCCTCCTCGGCGTCGCCCTGCCCGAGAGCGGCGGTGGCGCGAACGTATTGCGCATACGACCGCACGAGCTCCACACCGCGTGGGGTCGCCCAGTGCATCATCCGGTCCGTGAGCTCCAGCGCCCTGTCGACATGGCCTCGCCAAGCCGCCACGACAGCCTCGCCGTACCAGAACGGCCACTCCAGGAGGCGATAGCCGTGGAGAGCGCACAGAACGCGGCCTTCGTCGACCAGCTGCTGCGCCTCGTCCCATCGGCCGGTGAAAACGTCGTCGATGCAGAGGTTGATCAGCGCGCCGATGGCCGAGGCCACCGCCCCGCCACGACGCCCGTCATGGATGACCCGCCAGTGTGCCTCCCGGCACGCCGTCATGCGATCGACGAAGAACGCCGCCCTGCCGATCCAGACGATCAGGGCGGGATCATTCACGTCCGGAAGCCGGCTGATGATCGTCCCGAGCTCGGACATCTGCTCAGCTGTGGCACGTGCGGGGTCGCCCAGGGTCACCACGCAGAGCGAAAGGATCGCCGGGGGGCGCGGCGTCAACCGCGCGACGGCCGCGTCGAAGGGCTCCCACAGCTCCTGACGATTGGCGCCGACGAAACACACCAGGAACAGCGTGTACAGCGCTTCGATGAGAGCCCGGTCGTCGGCCCGGTACTCGCCGTCCTTGGCCTCGATCGCCCCGATGAGCAGGCGGCGGGCCGTGTCGACGTCCCCCTCCTCGTTGAGGAGCAGGTAGGCGGTCGCGACCGCGGCCCCGAGCGACCCGCCGTGGTCGGGGTCCGCCCGGCGGGCATCCATGAGCAGCTGCGGAACGGTGTGCAGCTGACCGGTCACGTCCACCCCGACGTACGCCGCCTCGGCCAGCCTGCGGCTGCGGTCGGCTCCGCGCGGACTGAGCTCGGCTGCCCGGAGCAGAGCACCGGTGGCACCGACCGCGTCACCCCGGGCGAGCATCCGCTGGGCAGCACGCTCGAGCTGGGAGGCCACGGGCTCCTCCGGCGAGGGCGTCGCGTCGGCCAGGTGCCAGGCGCGGCGCTCCGGCTGGTTCGTCAAGGCCTCGGCCAGCGCCCGATGGGCCCACTGTCGCTCGACCTCGCTCGAGAACTCCACCACGGTTGATCGCACCAGCGGGTGACGGAAGCGGAGCCTGCGCGTGCCCTGGTCGACGTTCACCAGCCGCGTTCGTTCAGCCGGCTGCAGATCCGGCAACCCGCTCCCACCGCGGGCGGCGGCTTGCAGCACGCCCAGGTCACCGGTTCCGTCCAGGGCGGCGAGCAGAAGCACACGTCGGGTGGCGGCGGGGAGGTCGGCGACCCGGGACGCGAAGAGCGCGAGAAGCCGCCGGTTCAGCGGCAGAACCGACGGCAACGCCACTCGCGCCGTGCGTTGCGAAGTGCTGATCACCGCCGGGAGCTCCAGGAGGGCCAGCGGGTTGCCCTGGGCCTCGGCCAGCACGCGCCGACGCACTTGTGGGGCGAGCATCGGGAAGTAGGCACCCAGCAGGCCTGCCGCTTCCGCCTCGTCGAGTGGCAGCACCTCGTTCTCCGGCAGCCCACCGTGGTCGAGGAAGCTCTCACCTGCCGTTCTCGACGCGGCGATCAGCCCGATCCGGCTACCGGTGAGGCGACGGGCGACGAAGCCGAGCACCGCAGCGCTCGACCTGTCGAGCCAATGCAGATCATCGACGACGACGAGCAGCGGACGATCGACCGCGGCTCGGTACAACAGCGCCAGCACCGCGGTGAAGACGGTCAGCCGGACGCCCCCTGCCTCGTCACCGATGCCCAGCACGGCCGACAGCGCGCGGCGGTGCGCGGCGCCGAGCTGCCCCACGTCCTCGCCCAAGGGGAGGAGCAGCTGGTTGAGTCCGGCGAACGTGACGTCGGCGCCGAACTCGGCCCCTGCGGCACGAAGCAGCCGCGCGCCGGCGGCCGACGCCTCCTCCGCCGCCGCGTCCAGCAACACCGTCTTCCCGACGCCGGGCTCGCCCGACAGCAGCAGCGCATCGCCGTCGGCGGCTGCACGGGCCACGAAGGACCGGATGCGCTCGAGCTCTCGCTCGCGTCCGACCAGGCCTCCGTATTTGACTGTTTGACGACTATCGGTATCACCCATCCGAGTTGCCCTCGTCTGGTCGTAAGCACGGAAATCGTGCAGTTTACGCGTTATCCGAGGGTGTTCGACCGACGTGAGGAGGGTGTGGACTGCGCCGGTCGGAGTGCCCCGTGGCGGCCGGACGGCCACATCCACGCTGGTCCGGCGCTCGTCCGTCGGCATTGAGCCGGTGATCTCCTGCTGCTACGGTCCTCGCGTGACTGCCGGGTCGGCCATGGGCCACGAGCGAGACGGGTTCCCGGCAGTTCTGTGATCGCCGGGCGGGCCAGGGGCCCGCCACCCACCGCGGAAACGCACGAATTCCGCGGCGGAAGGAGGTGAATCACATGAGCACACCACATCAGATCACGCCGGAGTCGGCGTGGCAGCAGTTCCTGACCCAGCAGTGCGCGCGCACGCCGGTGAACGGAATCGTCACGTCGATCGTGCCGTTCGGCGCCTTCGTCAAGTTGCACGACGGCGTCGACGGCCTGCTGCACCAGTCGGAGTGGTCGGCCGAGCCTGAGCTCGGCGCGACCGTCTCGGTCCGGATCCTGCAGTTGGACCTGGTCAACCGTCGGGTGAGCCTTGCCCTGGCCTGATGCCCGGTGGCCCGGGGGCGCTGAGACCGCCCCCGGGCCACTCGGAAGCCTAGAGCGAGGGCCGAGCGAGCAACGGCCAGAACGCACACCGAGTGCACGCGAGGCTGCTCACCCTTCCCCCATTCACCATGAACATGTCTAAAAGCCCCTGATTCGAAGGCGCCTATTCCGAAAACCGCGTGCGGCGCGCTTCACCTGGTCGATGCAGGCGCCTACCGTCACGCAGGGAGGCACCGAGACGAGGAGGCCCGCTATGGATCCGACGTTCTACCGGTCCGCCGCCGACGCCGCAGCTGCTCCTGGTGAGGAGTTGGCCTACGTGGTGGCATTCGACCGTGCCGGGCAGCGCAGCGACGCGATGACCGTGATCGATGTGAACGCGCAGTCCAACAGCTACGGGCGGGTCGTGGGCTGGACCGACGTGCCCGGACTGGGTGATGAGCTGCACCACTTCGGCTGGAACGCCTGCAGCAGCGCGCTGCGCCACGAGGGCCACGACATGGCCGGGCTGGCCCGGCGCTACCTGCTGGTGCCCGGGCTGCGCTCATCCAACATCTACGTCCTGGACACCGGCCCGGACCCGCGCCAGCCCAAACTGGTCAAGACCATCGACGCCACCGAACTCTCTGAGAAGGCCGGCTACTCCCGCCCGCACACCCTGCACTGCGGACCCGACGGGGTGTTCCTGACCTGCCTGGGCGGCGCCAAGGGCGACGACGACGGGCCCGGGGGCATCGCACTGCTCGACCACGACAGCTTCGATGTCCTGCGCGCCTGGGAGACCGACCGCGGCCCGCAGCACCTCCACTACGACGCCTGGTGGCACCTCAACCAGAACGTGCTGATCTCCAGCGAATGGGGCAGCCCCTCGATGATCGAGAACGGAGTGGTACCCGAACTGCTGCTGGGCCAGAAATACGGCCACCACCTGCACTTCTGGGACCTCGCCAAAGGCCAGCACCAGCAGAGCGTGGACCTCGGAGCCCAGCACCAGATGGTGCTGGAGGTCCGCCCCTCCCACGACCCCGACGCCACCTGGGGCTTCGTCGGCGTGGTGATCTCCACCGAGGACCTGTCCGCCTCGGTCTGGCGCTGGCACCGCGACAACGGGGAATGGCAGGTCGAGAAGGTCATCACCATCCCGGCCGAGCCCGCCGACCCGGACCTGCTGCCCCCGGCGTTGAAACCCTTCGCCGCGGTCCCCCCACTGGTCACCGACATCGACCTCTCAGTCGACGACCGCTTCCTCTACGTCTCCTGCTGGGGCACCGGAGAACTCAAACAGTTCGACGTCACCGACCCCGCCCACCCCCGCCAGACCGGCTCGGTGCGCCTGGGCGGCATCATCGAACGCGCCGCCCACCCCGCCCGACCCGACATGCCACTCTCGGGTGGCCCACAAATGGTCGAGGTCAGCCGCGACGGGCGCCGCGTCTACTTCACCAATTCCCTCTACGGCTCCTGGGACGACCAGTTCTACCCCGACGGCGTCGGCGCCTGGATGACCAAACTCGACGTCGACCCCACCGGCGGACTCACCATCGACCAGGACTTCTTCCCCCACGAGGACGACTTCCGCGGCCTGCGCGTCCACCAGATCCGACTCCAGGGCGGCGACGCCTCCTCCGACTCCTACTGCTACCACTGACCGGGCTGCCGCACCCGGGCGCTGACCGGCGGCGAGCCGGCCGAGCTCGTCGCCGGGGCGCGGTCAGATCCCTTCGCCGCGCGCGTCCACCACGACCTCGTTCCAGGACATCGCGCTCTCGCCCTCCTGGAGACCCTCCATCCTGGCCCGGGTCTCGGCGAACGCCTCGTCCTCGTGCCAGGCCTGCCAGTCGGCACGGCTCTGCCACGTCCCGATGACCACGCGTTTGTTCTGGCCGTCGAGCGGGATGAGCAGTTGCGCTGCGACCCATCCCGGCCGGCCACGGGCGGCCGCCAGTCGCTCCCGCATCGCTGCGTCCCACTCCGGCTCGGATCCGGTCTTGAGAGTCACCCCGGTGACGACGGTCATCATGTGGACCTTCTCCTTCCTGCGGGCTCCGTGCCAGGGGTTCCCGCAGCGGCCGATCGCCACTCCCGCGCGGGATCGACGAGGAAATGGGTCGCCTGCGTGCGAAGAGACCAGCAGGATGGCCGACCGTGCACCGCGACCAGATCGACTCCGCCCTCGCCGCGCGACTGGTCGCCACGCAGTTTCCGGAGTGGGCGGGCCTCCCCGTCGTTCCGGTCGAGGTGGACGGCTGGGACAACCGCACATTCCGGCTGGGCGACACCATGACGGTGCGGCTCCCGACCGCCGAGGGTTACGTGCGCAGCGTCGCGAAGGAGAACACCTGGCTGCCGCGGCTCGCACCGCACCTGCCGCTCCCGATCCCCGTTCCGCTCGCCGTCGGTGCACCGAGCAGCGAGTACCCGTGGCCGTGGTCGGTCCGCCGGTGGATCGACGGACGCATCACCACTCGCGACCGGATCGCCGACCTCGACGCCTTCGCGAAGGACCTCGCCGGCTTTCTCGTGGCATTGCAGCAGATCAGCGTGGCCGGCGGGCCGCTGGCCGGCGCGCACTGCTTCTACCGCGGCGCCCCACTCGAGGTCTACGACGCGGAAACGCGCGACGCCATCGCGGCGCTCGGTCCGCGCATCGACGCCGCCACTGCCACCGCCGCCTGGGAGGACGCGCTCGCGGCCACCTGGTCAGGTCCATCCGTGTGGTTCCACGGCGACGTGGCAGCCAACAACCTCCTCGTCGACGGCGCCGGGAGGCTTGCCGCGGTCATCGACTTCGGCACCTGCGGCGTGGGCGACCCCGCCTGCGACCTCGTCGTCGCATGGACGCTCCTCGACGGGGAGAGCCGCGAGGCGTTCCGGGCCGCGATGCCCGCCGACGACGCGATGTGGGCGCGCGGGCGCGGCTGGGCGTTGTGGAAGGCCCTCATCACGATCGACTCGCCCGACGCCACCCCGGCCGCCGCCTCGGAAGCAGGCCGGGTGGCCGCCGACGTGCTCGAGGAGTTCTCGCGATCCTGAGCCTCGACGAGGTGGGATCTGCCGGCCCCACGTGGGCCGTGCCCCCGACGACGGCTGCGGGATTGACCGACCAGTCGCACAGCGACAATTCGGCAGGACACCCTGCCGCTGACTGGCTGACCGCGCGTTCGGGGACAAGGATGGCCAAGTGGCCAGTCGCATCCTCTTGGTAGAGGACGACTCGACGATCGGCGAAGTTCTGGCGTCGAGCCTGCGCAGCCACGCCCATGAGGTGATATGGGAGCAGACGGGCGCGGGCGGCCTCGCACGGGCCGCCGCCACCGTCGTCGACCTCGTCCTGCTGGACCTCGGCCTCCCCGATCTCGACGGTGTCGAGGTCTGCAGACAGCTCCGGCGCGCTCAACCCGGCTGCGTTCTCGTCATCCTGACAGCACGGGCGGCCGAGATGGACGTCGTGGTGGGGCTGGAGGCGGGCGCGGACGACTACCTGGTCAAACCGATCCGGCTGGCCGAGCTCCATGCCCGTATCCGTGCTCACCTCCGCCGCAACGAGGCGACCGGGGCCGCACCGCCGGTCCGGTCGATCGGCGACCTGGTCGTCGACGTGTCCCGGCGTCGTGTCACCGTCTCCGGGCAGGAACTGCGCCTCCGCCCCAAGGAGTTCGACCTGCTGGCCTGCCTCGCCGCCCGACCGGACGTGGCGCTCACCCGCGAGACGCTCATGTCCGAGGTGTGGGACGAGAACTGGTTCGGCTCGACGAAGACTCTCGATGTCCACGTTGCGGCACTTCGCCGCAAGATGACGGAGATGGCAGCGCTGGCCGGAGCCCAGGTCCCGGAGATCGTCACGCTCCGGGGGCACGGCTATCGGTTGGCACTCGACCCACCGACCAGCGACGGCGTGGCTCGCTAGTCGCGGTCGCTCGTGGCGAGTCGCCCGGCGCCGGCTCCACCACCGGGTCCTCGGCGACGGCCGACGGCAGCAGAAGCGTGAACACCGGGGGTGTCCGCTGGGTCAGTTCGAGCCGTCCGTCGTCGGCCTCCGCGAGGCGACGTGCCAACGGCAGGCCGATACCGTGCCCGTTCCGCTCGTCGGCCCGTTGGGTGAAGAGCACGTTCTCCGGATCGGACACGCCTGCGCCCTCGTCGCAGACGTCGATCGCCACGGCGTCCGAGGACTCGCGGACCGCCACCGTGACGGTTCCCGAGCCGTGGACCGTCGCGTTGTCGATGAGCACCCCGAGGATCTGACGAACGGCGGCTGTGGACGCGGACGGGTTCTGGGCCCCCGAATCGATCTTCAGCTCGAGGTTGCGCCCCTGGAGCGCCAGGCGCGCACACCATTCCGGCGACATCTCGGCCAGCAATGCGCTGAGATCGATCGGGACAGTCTGTGCGGCACGCTTGTTGCGGGCCAGGGCGAGAAGCTCGTCGATGGTCGTTTCCAGCCGATCCGCGTCGACGAGGCTCGCCGCGATGGCCGCCCTGAGCTCGTCGTCCGGTCGTTCGAGGACCGCCTCGAGCCGAAGCCGGAGGCCCGCGAGCGGCGTCCGCAGCTGATGGGAGGCGTCTGCGGAGAACGCCTGCTCCCTGGCGAGGAGGTCGTCGAGGCGCCCGGCGGTGCCGTTGAGTGCGCTCCCCACCGAATCGATCTCCGGGATCCCGCCTCGCCGGGTGCGCACGCTGAAGTCGCCCTCGCCCAGCCGACGGGCGGCAACGGCCAGGTCCTCGAGCGGGAGGGCCAGCCGCCGGGCCTGCCGACGCCCGACGAGCCAGGCGGCGGCGACCGCCAATGCGGCGAGCGCGGCCATACCGGCCCAGACCAGCACCACCCTCTGCATGACCGCGCTTTCGGGCGCGGACGCCCGCACCGCCCCGATCACGTCGTCGTCGTGTGTGACCGGCACCGCGACGACCAGGTCGCCGGCGACCTTTCCGCTGCCGATACCGCCACCGAGAGCCTCGCCGACCTCGGATTCGCCTCTCGGCCCCATTCCTCCCAGCTGGTTACCGTGCTGGTCGTACACCGCCACCTTGATCAGTCCAGGCCCGCTGATCTCATCGATTCGCTCGCCGTCATAGACGTCCGAGGCCACCGTGAACGAGACGGCGTTGGCGACCCGCTCGAGCTCGCCGCGCTCGGCCTGCAACGCGTACTGGTGCACCGCCAGGGCCAATGGCACGCCGAAGAGGACGATGGCCAGAACCGAGGCCCACACCGCCAAACCGATGATTCGAGTGCGCACGAGCGTCGTCTCCGTTCCGCCGGCGCTGCTGTCACCGCGCTCGGTGGGCACTCCAGCATGCCTCGCCCGACGGCACGTGTCACTCCAGCGCCCTTCACGGAAACGGGTTCGGAACCGCTTCGGAGGGCGTGACGAGATCAGATTTCCCAGGGTTCAGTTGACGCTGGGGGCAGCTCCGTTCGGCGTGCCGGTGCCGGGCGTACCGAGGTCGCCACATGCTTTCCACGGCGGCAGGTCGAGTAACGCTGCACCGTCACGTACGGGTTGCCTCGGACAGGATCCCCGGGCGTTCTGGCGCCGAGGCTCCTCGCGCACCTTTCTGGCCCGGGACAGCACGTCGAAGGCGGCGAACAACTGCACGTGCTCGCCGTCCTTGTCCAGCCGCGTGAGCCCACGACCTCGTGGAGTGACTCGCAGAAGCGGCTCGGGGATGCTCATCGCCGAGCCCCTGAGGACGGTCTCGGCGCGATCCAGCAGTGCCGAGAACGTACGTTGCGACCGTCCGTCCGGCCGACCGTCCGCCGTGCTCTTGTGGGCCGACACCTGCAGGCTCTGCAGGACGACGATCTCCGGGCCCCTCTGCACGGCGACCGTGTCAGATCCCCACGGTTCGCCCGTCCAGTCCAACGTGAGGTAGTAGCCGTCGTCAGGAACCTTCATCTCAGGTCCGACGATCAGGATGCGTGATGCGTGAAGGCCGAGCATTCCCAAGACGGGGTCATTGGCTAGCAGCTCGCGGGTGGCGGCACGGGCCGCCATCACGTCCGCCTCGCTCGGACTCGCTGTTCGAAGGATGCCCGAGCCGGTCCCGGTCTCGTGCGTCACCATCGGCCATCACCTCGATCTGGCGTTGGGCCTGGAGATCAGCGGATTCCTAGACTCTAAGGAGTACCGCGTAAGCACCGGGCCACTGCTGGGTAAACGGATGGCAAGAGGTAGCTCCCACTGCGAGTCCATACGCTACCTGGCTTCATCAACTCTGTGACCCAGGTAGCCAAGAGATTTGAGTCGACCTGCAACGCGGCCGGCGGAACCGGCTCCGGTCTCAACACCGAGGCCGGAGAGCTTCGTGGTATGGAGCCGCACTTCTCATGCCTGTTCCATCCGATTCATCACGGACGCGATGCAGGAAGAGTTACCCGCACCGGGCAGCCCTTCACGAGGCCCGACCAGCTCCATGTGGCTTCTCGTGCCGCCGCGCACTGTGACGTCTCGCGCCCGGTCGCACACTGTCCGCGCACGGGGTCTCCACGTACCTCGGCGTGATCTCCACAGGTGCCCGTCACCCCACTCCGAACATGGCCGTCGGCCCGGTACAAGATCGGTGCGATCCCCGGCCATCTCGCCGGCGACCAGCGAGTAAGCATCGTCACACCAATGCTCCTCGCCGCGGCGGGTGCTTCGTTCGGACTCGCCCGGTATGCGCAGCCCCTCCACGCAGCACTTCTCCGGTCCTGGGGGGTTCGTCCGAAACGTCCCATGGGGCACCGCCAGCGCACATCCGGGGTTCCGGCCAGCCGGTAGTGAGGATGGCCGGAAGCCATGACGACATCCGCCCGCTCGAACGTCAGCCTTATCGCAACGGCTCGCGCCACGTAGGGACGAACCGTGGCGCGGGCCGACGCCACACGCATCCTCGATTTCTCGGCCGCCGTCATGTCCCGGTGTCAGATTCGCCCCGGCAACAACAGAGATACCGGCTTGGACACCCGACCCGGCCCAGGCAATGCACGGGCGGGAAACGGCCACGGATCCGGAGGCGAATTGAGCACCGACATCGAAGGGTGCGGGACGGCCGCTGAGTCGACCGGGTACGGGTACCCGCGCGACCACACCGCCATTGCGCTGTTGCCGGTTGCTGCGCCGTCCATTCTCGGACTGTTCGGCTTCGCCGCGGCGACCTTCATGGTCGCCGCCAACCTGGCCGGCTGGTACGGCACGACCGAGGCCCCGCAGATCCTCTTCCCCTTCGCCCTCGCCGCCGGTGGGATCGCGGAACTCCTCGCCGCCATGTGGGCCTACGTGTCCCGCGACGGGCTGGCCACCGCGATGCACGGCATCTGGGGCTCGTTCTGGATCGGCTACGGCCTCTACAACCTGCTCATCGCGCTGGCCGTGCTGCCCCCCGCCACCACCGACACCGCCGCCGCTGTCGCCTTCGGTTTCTGGTTGGTCGTGCTGTCCGCGATCACACTGGTCGGTGCGATCGCCGCCACGGCCGAGAACATCGCGCTCACCACTGTCCTGGCGACGCTGGCGGCGAGCTCCGTACTACTGGCGATCGCGCTGCTGGGCGGCGTGACCGCGATCCAGACCATCGGTGCCTACGTCTTGCTCGCCGCCGCCGTGCTGGCCTGGTATCTCGCCGCCGCGATGATGCTCGAGGCCACCGCCGAGCGAGCGGTCCTGCCGATCGGCAAGCGTCGCACCGTGCGGCTTCCCGCCACCTGCCCGCGGCCCAGCCCGGCGTGAAGACAGGCCGATGACAGCCCGAGCCGTCACTGCGAATGCACCCTGTCGCGCGGTGGCGGCTCCTTCAGGGTCGAGGAAAGGACGCTGATCCGATGGAGCTCGAGGGTCACGCCGCCCTGGTCGCCGGTGGCTCGGCCGGGATCGGCGCCCACGTGGCGCGCCTGTTGGTTCGTGAAGGCGCGCAAGTCATCATCTCCGGCCGTGATACGGAACGGGGAAAGGAAGCCGCCGCCGAGATCGCGGGCGAAAGCGGAGACGTCCGATTCATCGCGGCCGACCTCAGGGATCTCGACTCGATCCAGAACCTCGCGGATCAGTCCGGAGAAGTCGACATCCTGGTCAACAACGCGGCAGGCGCCCCGACCGGGCTGACGGCGGACCAGGACGTCGCCTCGTTCCAGGACATGTTCGACACCAATGTGCGCGCCACCTATTTCCTGACGGAACTACTCGCTCCCGCCATGCTGGCCAAGGGCCGGGGCAGCATCGTGAACGTCGCCGCGATGGGTGCCTCGATGGGGGTCGCCGGCGCCTCCGGCTACAGCGCCACCAGGGCTGCCCTCGCCTCGCTGACCAGGACCTGGGCGGCGGAGTTCGGCCCACAAGGGGTCCGGGTCAACAGCGTCGCGCCCGGACCGGTCCGCTCCGAGAGCGCCGGTGTCGAGTGGGGCGAGACTCTCGCGAGAAACCTGACTGGCCGAGAGCCCACGGCGCGAGCACGCGAGATCGCCGAGGCGATCCTGTTCCTCGCCTCGCCCCGGGCGCGCTACGTCACGGGTTCGACCCTGGCAGTCGACTGCGGTGCCGCCGCCACCTGACCGCGTCTCGTCCCGTGCCGGTGTCAGCGGGTCGGCCAGGCCGCGGAGAACTCCTCCGCTCGGCTGCCTGTCCTCATCTCGATCCCGGTGACCTTCCCGCTGTTGATGATCGCGACGCGGGTGGTCCTCGGCTTCTGCGCGACCGCCGCGGCATGGGCCAGCGCCGCGTCGCGGGCGGCCTCGGCGCGATCGGCGCGTGCAGTCTGGGCCGCGTGTGCCCGCTCGAGCGCCCGCAGTTGTCGCCGCGTCTGCGCGAGCACACCTTTGACCTGGGCGATCTGCTGCACGAGCCGCTCGTGAGAAGCCGAGTCGGCTGAGTTCGCCGGGGCCGACGGGGGCGCGGTTGCGGTCTGCGGTGCCGGCGCGGGTTTCGTGGGACCGGCGGCTGTCGACGGTCGTGCGGCCCGTGGCGGTTCGGTCTCGGCGTCGGAGGCCGGCGCCCGGCGAATGGTCCCCGCCAGGGAAGCCCAGGTGCGAGGCCGGAGGACGAGCCAACCGGCGAGGGCGAGGAAAGCGACGTCGCGGAGCAGATCCTGGCCGTAGCGCGTGTCGCCGGCGGCAACCTCTCCACCGCCACCGAAACACCCGCATTCGATGGTCAAGCCGCGCATCCACGCTTGGCCGACCGCGGCGATGAAGACGAGCAGAAGCGCGGCGCTCAGAGCGGCGGTGAACCGGACGCCGATCCCGGCGAGGAGCAGCATGCCCAAGCAGAGTTCGACGAGCGGCAGCGCGTCGGCGACCGGTCCGATCATCGCCGTGGGCAGGACGTCGTAGGCCTTGACGGCCAGATAGGTCTGCCCCGGATCGAGCAGCTTGATCACTCCGGAGACGACCCAGACCATGGCGAGTCCGAGCCGCGCGAGGGTGCCGATCACGTCCAGCAGCCGCGTCCGTCGATGCCGGGTGATGCCGGCCTCACGCGCGGGACGGCTCGGTTCGGTCGCCCGGGCGCTCTCCCGGTCGGACCGGCCGGCCTGCTCGGCCTGGCGCCGGATCGGCTGGGTCGGCCCCTCGAACTCGACGGTGGGCGTCTCGTCGGCGACGATCGGCTTGGGTAGCCGGAGTCTCATGGTGTGCTCCTAGACGCAGACGAGGGGCCGCTGTGTTCAGCGCGGCGGCGGCCGATGGTGAGCGGGGGTTGTTGCAGCCTCGGCCTCGTCGAGCAGCGGGCCCAGCCAGTCGATCAGCCGGCCCTGGTTCTCGTAGGTCACAAGCTGTCCGTCGTGGACGATCGTGGGCGTCCTGAAGTTGCCCTGGTAGTGCTCCTTGCCCACGGTTGCCAGCGCATGCTGGTAGTCACGTTGGATGGCGGGCACATAGCGCTGGCGCTCCACCGCGTCCACGAACTTCGGACCCAGCCCGAGCGCCTGACCCAGCGCCAGCAGTTGCGCATCGGTGTAGCCGGCCGAGCCCTCCGCCGGCTGCGCCTCGTACAGGCTGGAGTAGAAGGGCACGAACTTTCCGCCCTCGGCGGCGGCGATCGCGGCGTTGGCGGCCCGACCGGAGTAGCCCACCGGGTTGGAGAAGCGGTCCAGGAAGGGCAACAGGTGGAAGCGGACCCGCAGTTCGCCGCGTTCCACGGCGGCCCGAATCTGCTCGTCGTAAGCGTCGTACAACAGCGCACACGCCGGGCACAGAAAGTCCTCGTACAGATCAATTGTCGCGGTGGCGGTGGACAGGCCGACGGTCACCACACCCGTCAGTGGGTCCATCGCCTCCGGATACCGGGCGGTCACCGTGCTGACCGGGATCGGTGCCGCGGCCGCCTGCATCGCCTTGCGCTCCGACTGGACGATCAGGCCGACGGCCGTCACCGCGACGACGATCGCCAACCCGACGACGGCCCGCGTCCGGCGACCGCCGCGAGGCGGCCCACCACCTGCGATGGTCGCCCGATTCTCGCCGACCGGCGCGGCGCTCGAGTCATGCTGATGTCGAATTCGGGTCAGCACACGCCGCAGTCCTTCCTCGTCGGCCGCGCACAGAGCACCTGCGGTCGCGAACCAACGGATCAGCAGGTCGGTGTCGAGCTCCGGAGCGCTCAGGCCGGAATCCGTGAAGCGCCCACCACTGTGGAGCCGCACAGTGGCGATCGGCTTAACTGCCTCCGATCACGCGGGTTACGCCACTCAGGTGCATTCCCGGCGGAACCAACTCTTCAGAGTGACAATTTCGTGATCATCTCGTTGGTTGATCTTGATCAGCCGCGTGGTGTTGTCGGCCCGATGGACGGTGACCCCGGCGCACCGGCCGCAGCCCTGTCGGCGGCCGTGGAGACATCCCGGGGCCGGCCGGTGCTGACGCGATGGCTCCACTCCCCCGAATCAGACCGCTGAGAGCCGTTCTGCCGCTTGCTGGACGCCGGGGGCACCACGGATGTCCCCGATCGTCCATCTGGGGGGCGTCCGGGCAGCTCATCGGCTGTGCCGGCTCCCGCGGTCTCCCGGGCCGGCCGACCCGCCGGAGCACCCACAGGCTCCTGAAACGAGACCGGCGGCCCTCCGTCTCGGAGAACCGCCAGGTCAGCATGGTGCGCCCGAAGGGATTCGAACCCCTAACCTTCTGATCCGTAGTCAGATGCTCTATCCGTTGAGCTACGGGCGCGTGCTCTTCAGTTGTCGTACTCCGTCGCGGTCGATCTTACCCGACCGCTCCAGGCGCGGAGGCTCCGGGATTTGAACCCGGGATGGGGGGTGACCCCAAACCGCATTAGCAGTGCGGCGCCATAGACCAGACTAGGCGAAGCCTCCCGGGGCCTCTCGGCCTCCAGCGGGTCCCAGCGTACACAGGCCGATCCGCCCGGATCACTACCCCCCGTTCCCCAGCGCGAGGAACGGGGCGAGCGCGTCGGGGTTCTGGAGGGCACCCCGGCTGAGGGCCTTCTCCGGGGCCACGCCTGCCAGGATCTTCTTCACCGGTACCTCGCATTTCTTGCCGTTGAGGGTGCGCGGCACGGCGTCGACGACGATGAAGCGGTCGGGCACATGCCGAGGCGACAGCTCGGTCCGCAGGGCACGCCGCAACGCAGGCTCGACGTCCTCCAGCGAGGCCCCCGGCGCCAGCACGACGAAGCAGAGCAGGGCACCCTCGTCGCGGGCGCCGAGTTGAGTGGTGTCGATCACCAAGGAATCGACGATCTCGTCGAAACCCTCCACCACCGCATAGAAGTCGGCCGTGCCCATCCGGACGCCGCCGCGGTTGAGCGTGGAGTCGCTGCGGCCGTAGATCACGTACGAGCCGCGCGGCGTGACACGCAACCAGTCGCCGTGGCGCCAGACGCCGGGGAAGTCCTCGAAGTAGGCCTCGCGCAGCCGGGTGCCGTCCGGGTCGTTCCAGAACGACACCGGCATCGACGGCATCGGCCTGGTGATCACCAGCTCACCCACCTCGTCGATGAGCTCCTTGCCGGACTCGTCGTAGGCGGCGACGGCAGCACCGAGGGACGCGCAGGAGATCTCCCCGAGCCACACGGGGACGAGCGGTGCCGAACCGACGAACGCGGCGCACACGTCCGTGCCGCCCGACACCGAGCAGATCTGGATGTGCTCGCCGACGGCGTCGGCGATCCACCGGAAGCCCTCCACCGACAACGGCGCACCGGTCGACCCGATCGCCGTGAGCGAGCCGAGCTCGTACCGGTCCCGGGGCCGGAGCCCGGCCTTGAGACACGATTGGACGAACGGCGCCGACACTCCGAAGTACGTGACGTCGTGCCGCTCCGCCAGCGCCCACAACGCACCGAGGTCGGGGTGGCCCGGACTGCCGTCGAACAAGACGATCGTGGTGCCCACCAGGAGCCCGCCGATGAGCAGGTTCCACATCATCCAGCCGGTGGTGGTGAACCAGAAGAAGCGTTGGCCGGGGCCGAGCTCCATCTGCAGCCCGAGCGCCTTCACGTGCTCCAGGACGATCCCGCCGTGGCCGTGCACGATGCCCTTGGGCAGGCCGGTGGTGCCGGAGGAGTACAGCACCCACAGCGGGTGGTCGAACGGGACGGGCTCGAACTCCAGAGCAGCGTGCGTCGCGGTGAACTCGCTCCACGGCACGGTGCCGTCGAGCGTGGCCGCCTCGTCCAGGTAAGGGACGAGCACGGTCGCCTTCAGCGTGGGCAGCTGTGCGCGGAGGGCGTCGATCGTCGGACGGACGTCGAACCGCTTCCCGCCGTAGACGTAGCCGTCGACCGCCAGCAGGACCACCGGCTCGATCTGCGCGAACCGATCGTGGACGGCACGCGCTCCGAAGTCCGGCGAGCAGGACGACCAGACGGCGCCGAGGCTGGCGGCAGCGAGGAACGTCACCAGCGTCTCGACACTGTTGGGGGCGAGAGCCACGACCCGGTCGCCGCGGCCGACTCCGGAGCGCACCAGACCGGCGCGGGCCCGGCCGACGAGTTCCCGCAGCTCCGCGTGGGTGACGATGCGCTCCAGCCCGTCCTCCCGCGCGAAGACGACCGCGACGTCGGAGTCCTGGCGGCCCGGGCCGGGGGTGAGCGCGTGCTCGGCGTAGTTGAGCGTCGCCCCCGGGAACCACTCGGTGCCCGGCATCTCCCGTGAGCCCAGCACGGCAGTCGGCTGTGAGCGGAAGCGAACGCCCTCGAACGCGGCGACGGCGGACCAGAAACCCTCGAGATCATCGACGGACCAGGCGTGGAGCGCGGCGTAGTCGGACACGTCGAGCCCGCGGTGCTCACGCACCCACTCGCAGAACTCGACCATCGGGCCGGCGTGCTCCGGGTCGGGAGTCCAGAGCACGGTGGGGATCTCGGACGCAACCATGTCGGCCAGCATGCAAGCCCGCCGCCCGGTCGCGCCAGCGCCGACCGGGGTGATCAGGGACAGGCGCTGCGCGACCGGCTCGGGTATGGGCGCGCGCCCCACCGCAGGGCGCCCCGGGGAGCGGAAGGTGTGGGTGCGCAAACCATGCCGACGGAGGCCCTCAGCGGCTCAGCGAAGGTGGGAGTCGAACCAGTTCAGGGTGCGCTGCCAGGCGTCGCCCGCCACCTCAGGGTCGTCGTCGAACCGATAGCCCTTGCGCGGGTAGACGACGACGTCCGTGGCCACCTCCGACGAGCTCGCCGCATCGCGGAGCCTGCTGACATCGGGGTCGGGCTCCCCGTCGGCCGTCTCCCCGTAGATCCCGAGCCAGGGACAGGTGAGGTCGGGCGCGGCTTCGATGAGGGACGGGAGGCTCGCGGAGGGCGCGACCGCAATACCCTCGCCCGCCACCGTGACCGCGGCACCGAGCCGCCGCTGTGCCGCCACCACCAGAGCGACCGAGCCGCCGAGGTCGAAGCCGATGACGCCCATCAGGTCGGCGCTGATGTCGTGCTCGGCGAGCCAGCCGAACGCGGTGTCGGTGTCGGCCATGATCTGCTCACCCTCGAGCCGGTCGACCTGTTGCTGAACCTCGTCGTCGGCCGCGCCGTCGAGTTCGTCGGCGGCGTCGCGGTGGTAGAGGTGCGGTGCGACGCTGAGCCACCCGTCTCCCGCCAGTCCCTGCACGAGACCACGCACGGCCTCGGTCACGCCCCGCGCCTCGTGGAGGACCACGATCCCTCCTCGGACCGGGCCGTCCGGCTCTGCCACGGTTAGCCGCAGAGCGCTGCCGTCGACCAGCGGGACGGTCTCCGTCCTGATCTCGGTCATGACGACAAGGGTGTCACGGCTCGAGCTGTGGGAGGGTGGCGGCACCACGTTGAGGACGTCACAGACATAGGGTGTCGGCATGCCGTTGATTCGCCCCGACCTCGACACGCTCCCGGCCTACGTGCCCGGCCGCGCGATCGCCGGAGCGATCAAGCTCGCGAGCAACGAAGTGTCGCTGCCGCCGACGGCACCCGTGCTCGCCGCGATCGCCGAGGCCGCCGCGGCGGGCAACCGGTACCCGGATCTCGCCGTCACCGGACTCACCGCGCGCCTGGCGGAACACCTCGGTGTGGACACCGGGCGGATCTCCATCGGGTGCGGGTCGGTCAGCATCTGCCAGCAACTGGTGCAGGCCACCTGCCTCGAACCGTCGGACGAGGTGGTGTTCGCATGGCGCTCGTTCGAGTCCTACCCGATCGTCGCCCACATCGGTGGCGCCACGATGCGGCGGGTGCCGCTCGACGCCGACTTCCGCCACGACATCGACGGCATGATCGCGGCGGTCACCCCGAAGACGCGCCTGGTGCTCGTCTGCAGCCCGAACAACCCCACGGGCACGGTCGTCACCCGCGCCGAGATGGAGCGGTTGCTCACCGCTGTCGGCCCGGACGTCCTCGTGGCACTGGACGAGGCCTACTTCGAGTACGTCGACGACCCCGCCGCCGTCAACGGGATGGCCCTGCTCGACGCCTACCCCAACCTCGTCGTGCTGCGGACGTTCTCCAAGGCGTACCGGCTCGCCGCGCTGCGGGTCGGCTACTCGGTCAGCACGCCCGAGGTTGCGACGGCCCTGCGAAAGGTCTGCTCGCCGTTCAGCGTGAGCTCCGTGGCACAGGCCGGTGCGATCGCGGCGCTGGACAACGCCGACGAGCTCCTCGCCGCATGCACGGACGTGCAGAGCGAGCGGATCAGGGTGCGTGATGTGCTGCTGCAGGCCGGCTACACCGTGCCGCCGACGCAGTCAAACTTCGTGTGGCTCCCGCTCGGCGAGCGCACTGCACCGTTCGACGCGCACTGCCTGGACAACAAGGTCATCGTCCGTCCCTTCGCCTCGGACGGGGTGCGAGTGACGGTGTCCGCGCCGGAGGAGAACGACGCCTTCCTGGCCGCGGCGCAGTCGTTCGTCGACTGACGTAGCCCTGGCCTGCGGTTCCCGAGACACCACGGCCCGGCTCCGACGGGCTGTCGGGACCGGGCCGCGGTGGTGGTGCTGATGGAGTCAGCGCGTGACGCCACGCCTGCTGTAGGCCCCCGCCGCGATGGTGACGCCGATGGCGGCGACGATCACTTGCAGGATGAGTTCGATCCAGTCGATTCCACCGGTGCTGGCCACACCGAAGAGCTTGGCGATGGCCGTGCCGATGAAAGCGGCCACGATCCCGACGAGAATGGTCAGCCAGATCGGGATGTTCTGCTTTCCGGGGGCCACGAGCCGGCCGACGAACCCGATGATGGCGCCGATGACGATCGCTGTGATGATCCCGGTGATGGTCACTGCAAACTCCCGAGGTCTCGGCAGGACCGACCCCGCGCGGCCCTGTGCTGCATTGGGTAGCACGGGGTGAGCGAACCTGCACGTCAGGAGACCGGATGACACCCGAAGTGTTATCGGGTCGCCGCTCACGCTTCGCCTGACTCTCAGGGCTCCAGTACGTATCCCTCACCGCGGACCGTGCGGATCCGCTCCGCACCGATCTTGCGACGCAGGTAGGAGATGTACACCTGCACGAGATTTGCCGAAGCGGTCTCGGACCACACGGCACTGGCGAGGCGATCGGGTGACACGACCTCACCCCGAGTAGCGAGCAATGCCATCAGCATTGCGAATTCCGTGGGCGACAACGACACCGCCTGGCCGTCGACCGTGACCTCGCCGAGCTCCGTGTCGACGGTCAGCTCGCCGTGGCGGATCACCGTGTTCTCGACGGCCGTGCCGAGCCGCAGCCGGAGTCTGATCCGCGCGGCCAGCTCGTCGACGGCGAACGGCCGGAGCAGGTAGTCGTCGCGGTCACCACGCAGCTGACCGAGCAGAGCCGCGCGGCGTTCGCGCGGGGTGACCGCGATGACCGGCACGTTCGGCGCCTCGCTCTGGACCGCCGCCAGCACGGCCGCCTGGTCCGGCCCAGGCAGCTCGACGTCGAGCACCAGGAGCCCCGGTTCACGGGAACGGACGGCGTCGAGCACCGCGATGCCGTCGCTGACGGGGCTGATCGACACTCCGTCGGACCGCAGGCTGCGCAGCACGGCAGACGACGCGGCCGTCGGGGGTAGCGCCAAGAGGACGTGGTCATTCGGGGGTACGGACACACGTGTCGGCATCACTGCCGACACGTACGAGGACGCACCCCCCGGGGGAGCAGCGGGGAGCATCACCCCAAGCTTGTCGGAGTCGGACGCCGATAACAATCGTCTAACGGAGCGACTGTTGCTCAAGTTGAGTGGAACCTCTCAGACTGCTGAGAGGTCAGGTACTCCGAACGGAGTACGGAAGCGCTCCCGTACGTCCGTCTGAGGGCATTCTGGCGCGTCTGACCGACCTGTTGGCGCGCACGCGCAACCGTGGCTCTCAGGATTGCTGATCATCTGGCCCCTCCTTCTTTAAGGTTCCGCCTCATGCGACGGACTACCTTCGCTGCGGAAGATCGCCCGGAGTCCCCGACCGAGCTGATCGCACGGATCTCCGCAGAGCACGGCTCCCCCACCGTGACGAGCACCGGCCGGCACCGCCGGCCCGGCGGTAGCGTCGACGCCGTTGTCACGACCGACCCGCTCCCCCAGCGCTCACTGACTCGCAGGCTGGCTCCCCTCGCCATCGGCGCCACGGTGATGCTCATCGCGACCACTGTCGCAACCACCCTCCGGCCCGCCGACGACGCCGAACTCGCCGCCCCCGAGTTGAGCAACGCGATCGTGCAGAACGACCCCGCGACGGCGGTCGACCTCCCGACTGTTCCGAACCTCCCCCTCCCCGACCCGGTCACGGGAGCACCCCCTGCCCCGCAGGACGCTCGCGAGTCCTCGGAGGGCCCCACCTCCACCACCCAGCACACACAGAAGAAGCAGGCTCCGCCTCCGGCCCCGCTCGTGAAGCCGGCGGGCGACGGCAAGCAGGCCGGCCTCCTCAAGGGCTGGACCCAGGTCGGCGGCGACGAGTTCAACGGGAGCATCAGCTCCAAGTGGACTCTCTACGAGGGCGAGGGCCACAGCGGCAACGGCACCCGCAGCGAGAAGGCGGTCACCGTCGAGAACGGCTCGCTGGTCATTCGCGGCGACTCCGACGGCAACACCGGCGGTATGGCATGGGGCGACAGCCAGCGCTTCGGCAAGTGGGAGATGCGCGCGAAGTTCCCCGCCGGTGACTCGCAGTACCACCCCGTGCTGATCCTCTGGCCCAGCGACGTGGACTGGCCGGAGGGCGGCGAGATCGACTTCGCCGAGACCACCAGCGCGTCCAAGGACGTGTCGTTCTTCCTGCACTACAGCTCGAGCAACCAGCAGAAGTACGCCAAGAAGAACATCGACATCACCCAGTGGCACAACTACGCCGTCGAGTGGGTCGACGGCCGGGTCACCGGCTACATCGACGGCGAGAAGTGGTTCGAGAGCACCGACGGCAAGACACTGCCGCCCGGCAAGATGCACCCGACGATCCAGCTCGACTACTTCCCCGACGGTGGCTCCCCCAAGCCCTCCGAGATGTACGTCGACTACATGCGGATCTACAAGTAGTCGCTGACGCATCGACGTCCACTCGTCCCGCCCGGCGCTCCCCACCGGGCGGGACGAGTCGTTTCCGGGCTCATGTTCGGACGGCGGTGAACATCCGGGCGAGCCTCGCGTCCGAGTCGCGCAGGGCCGCGCGGTCGAACGTCGAGGTCGACACCAGCAGCTCGTCGGCGCCCGTACGCGCGAGCAGCCCGGCCAGGGCCTCCGCGACCGTCTCCTCGTCACCGTGCACGGTGCGGTCGACCGCCTCCTCGACGAGGCTGCGCTGCCGGGCCGAGAGCGGACGGCCGACGTCGGCCGGTTCCAGGGCAGGGAACTGCCCCGTGGTGCGAGCGGCCGCCAACGCCCACGCCTCGGGCAGGGCGAGCTCCCGGGCCGCCGCCACCGAGTCGGCCACGAGCACGTCCCGCGACACCACGACGTAGGGCTCTGCTCCGGCAGCACGGACGCGGGCCCGGTAGTCGGCCAGCTTCTCGCCGATCCGCTCGTCGTCGAGCACGGGCCCGCCCAGCACGACCGGGAGGCCGGCGTCTCCGGCGATCGCCAGGCCCCGGCTGGTGGCCAGCACGAACACCGGCACGGGCAGCGCGAGCCGCGGACGCACCGTGACGGGCGCCGAGCCGTCGAGGTAGGCCCGCAGCTCCGTGAGGTCGGCGGCGAACGTGTCTGGGGCGGCCGAATCGCGCCGCAGCGCTCTGCGCACCGGCGGGGTGAAGCCGAGGGAGCGCCCCACGCCCAGGTCGATTCGGCCGGGGTACAAGGCCTCGAGCATCGCGAACTGCTCGGCCACCACGAGTGGTTGGTGGTTGGGGAGCATCACCCCACCCGAGCCGACGCGGATCCGCTCGGTGCGGGCGGCGACAGCCGCGATGAGGACCGGAGGGCTCCCGCTCGCGATCCCGGGGACGGCATGGTGCTCTGCCACCCAGAACCGGTGGTACCCCAGGTCCTCGGCGCGCCGCGCGCGTTCGACGGTGTGGCGGAGCGCCGCGGCGTCGGGCTCCCCGGCCCGCGTGCGTGAGCGATCCAGGAGCGAGAGCCGGACCTGCGGAAACATCATCTGGCGCAACACGCGCCGTGCGACACGCATTCCGGACCGCCCCACCACGGGGCGGTCCGGTGCGAGGTCAGCTGATGCGGCGCTTGGTGTGACTCCGCCCGCCACGGCCCGCCGGGGCGAACCCGGACCGGGGCCCGACGTGGGACGGGTCGGCCTGCTTGGGCTTCGCCCTGCGGGCAGCGCGGTTGAGCGGCCCCGCCTCGGCGGCGGGCTCGGCCTCGACAGCCTCGGTGGTGGCCTCCGGCGCGGGCTCGTCGACGAGCTCCGGCTGCTCGGGACCGGACGACTGCTGGGACATTGGGGAACCTCCGAGATCGTGGGGAGTGGGATGAGGGACCGCAGCTCAGAGGATCATCAGGCGAGGGTATCCCGGGTACCCGTCCGACATCTCCCCGGTTTCGTGCCGACCGCCCGGCGCCCCGAGAGCAGGGCATGCGTCGACGTCGGGTGCTAGCCCGTCAGGCCGCGGCGGGCGAGCAGCGGCGCGATCTCGGGATCACGCCCGCGGAAGCCCCGGTAGGCCTCCATCGGGTCGACGGAGCCGCCGCGGGAGAGCAACTCCCTGCGGAAGGTATCGCCGTTCTCCCGGAGCAGCCCGCCGTTCTCCGCGAACCACTCGACGGTGTCGGCGTCGAGCACCTCGCTCCAGATGTAGGAGTAGTAGCCCGCGCTGTAGGCGCCGCCGAAGATGTGGTTGAAGTACGTGCTCCGGTAGCGAGGCGGAGCGGTCGGCACGGCCACCCCCGCCGCCGCGAGCGCGTCGGCCTCGAACCGCTCCACGTCGGTCACCTGCGCGTCCGGCCCGAGACGGTGCCATGCCTGGTCGAGCAGAGCGGCAGCCAGGTACTCCGTGGTCGCGAAGCCCTCGCCGAAGAGCTGCGCCTCGTCCAACCGCTCCACCATCTCGGCAGGGAGCGGCTCGCCCGTGTCGTGGTGGCGGGCGTAGTGGGCGAGCACCTCCGGATCGCGCAGCCACATCTCGTTGACCTGCGACGGGTACTCGACGAAGTCGCGGGGCACCGCGGTGCCGGCGAACATCGGGTACTGCACGTCGGAGAACAGCCCGTGCAGCGCGTGCCCGAACTCGTGGAACAGGGTGCGCACGTTGTCGATCGTGAGCAGGGTCGGTTCGCCGTCGGCGGGACGCGCCAGGTTGAGCGTGTTGAGCACCACCGGCAATGTGCCGAGCAGCCGAGACTGCGTGACGAACGAGTTCATCCACGCCCCGCCACGCTTCGACTCACGCGCGTAGAGGTCGGCGACGAAGAGCCCGAGCTGCCCGTTCTCGTCGAAGACGTCGAAGATCCGGACCTCGGGGTGGTAGCGGGGCAGGTCGTGGCGCTCGGTGAACCGCAGCCCGTACAGGCGGCTCGCGGCGTAGAAGACGCCGTCGTGCAGCACGCGCTCCAGCTCGAGGTAGGGCCGCATCGCGCCGGCATCGAGGTCGAAGCGCTCGCGGCGCACACGCTCGGCATAGAACGCCCGGTCCCACGCCTCGACGGGATACCCGGCTGTGGCCGACAGCTCATCCGCCTCGGTCTGCGCGTTGGCCGCCGCAACCGGAGCGAGCTTGCCGAGCATCGCGTCGATCGCGTCGACGGTGCCCGCCGTGCCGATCTCGACCACCCAGGACGCATGGTGGGGGTGCCCGAGCAACTCGGCGCGCTCGGCGCGTAGCTCGGCCATGCGGAGCACGATCCCGCGGGTGTCGTGCTCCCCGCCGAGCCCGCGCGTGACCGACGCGCGGTGCACCCGCTCGCGCAGTCCGCGGTCGCTGATCGAGGCGAGCACCGGCTGTCCGGTGGGCAGCACGAGTGTGATCAGGTGGGCACCGTCGTGGCCACGCGCGGTGGCCGCTCGCGCGGCGGCGGAACGGGCGTCCGCGGGGAGCCCGGCGAGCTCCGCCGGATCCTCGACGAGAACCGCCCCGTCGTTCGCCCCGGCCAGGAGCTTCGCGCCGAACTCGGTGGAGAGAGCCGACAGCTGCGCATTGAGCGCTCGCAGCCGCTCCTGCTCGGCGGCTCCCAGTCGCGCTCCGGCCCGGACGGCATCGCGATGGCGGCGCTCCAGCAACCGGAGCGACTCTGCGTCCAGGCCGAGATCGTCGCGCGTCGCGAAAAGGGCCTCGATGCGGGCGAACAGCGCCGGGTCGAGCATGATCGCGTCCGAGTGCGCGGCCAGCTGCGGGGCGACCTCGGCCTCGATGGCGCGGATCCCCGGGGTGCTGCACGAGCCGACGAGCGTGAAGAACACCGCCGAGACCCGCCGCAACACCGCGCCCGAAAGCTCCAGCGCGACGATCGTGTTGTCGAAGGTCGCCGGACCGGGATCGGCGGTGATCTCGTCCACCTCGGCGCGCTGCTGCTCCATTCCCGCCGTGAACGCCGGCAGGAAGTGCTCCTCACGAATGGCGTCGAAGTCGGGGAACTGGAAGGGCAGCGGGCTCGGGGCGAGGAACGGGTTGGTGCTCACGCGCGCGAGCATAGGTCCGTGACGGAGGTACGGGTCGGTGTCGGCGCAGTGGTGGTGGACGACGGGCGGGTGCTCGTGATGCGGCGGGCGGGGGCGCACGGCGCGGGCCAGTGGGGCCTGCCCGGCGGCCACCAGGAGTTCGGCGAGTCCCCGGAGCGGACGGCGGTGCGCGAGGTGGCCGAGGAGACCGGCCTCGTCGTCGCTGTCACCGCCCGGCTGGGCTTCACCGACGACCCGATGCCTGACATCGGCCGCCACTACGTCACCTTGTTCCTCGCGTGCTCCCGGATCACGGGCGAGCCTCGCCTCATGGAGCCGGAGAAGGCCACCGCGCTGGACTGGCTCACCGTCGACGAGCTGCGGGCACGCCGGAATGAGCTGTTCGTGCCGCTTCGGCACTGCCTCGACGACGGTTTGCTGGACCTCGAGCGGGTGTGAGGGCGCACACTCGGAGGCATGGATGTGGACGCCCTCCTCGACCGGATCGGGGCCAAGCCCCCGGCCGCGCCCACGGGCGCGACGCTCTCCGCTCTGCACCGCGCCTTCGCCCGGACGATGCCGTCCGAGGACTACGACATCCACCTCGGCGTGCCGATCTCGCTACACCTTGACGACATCGCCGACAAGATGATCCGCCGCCGGCGCGGGGGCTACTGCTACGAGCTCAACGGATTGTTCGCGGGATTCCTGCGTGAGCTGGGCTTCGACGTCACGCTGTTCTCGGCGTTCACCATCGACGAGGACGGCACCCACGGCCCCGACTTCGACCACCTGCGGCTGCTCGTCGACACGTTCGACGGCCTGTACCTCGCCGACTGCGGCAACGGCGGGAGCTGGATCGACCCCGTCCCGCTGCGTACCGGCGTCCACGGCCACGTCCGGCTGCAGCGCGACGGTGACCTGTGGTGGACGTCCGAGCGCCGCCACGACGGCCGCTGGGAGCCGGGCTGGGCCTGGTACCCGCGGCCGAGGGAGCTGCCGGAGTTCGCGGAGCGCTCCCGCTACCACGAGCACGACCCGAACTCGTACTTCGTGGCCCGTCGCTTCGCCGTGCTGCCCACTCCCGACGGCCGGATCTCGCTGCTCAACGGGGTGTTCTCGGAGATCGACCACGGCGTCCGGATCGACCGGAGGGTGGACGCCGACGAGGAGCGGTCACTGCTGGCCGAGCGGTTCGAGATCGTGATCGACCGGCCCTGGCGGCCCCTCGCGGCCGAGAAGAGCTCGACGGCCTCCTGACCCCGGTCCCTCAGCGGCGCCGGAGGAGCTCTGCCGCCTTCTCCCCGATGGCGACGGCAGTGGCGGCCGTCCCGCGGCGCGGCACCAGCGGCAGCACCGAGGTGTCCGCCACCCGCAGATCCGCGACGCCGTGCACGCGCAGCTCGGGGTCCACGACGGGGCCGATCGCGGCGCTTCCGCTGAGGTGCTGGGTGGTGCTGAGGTGAGCGGCGATCCAGCTGTCCAGCGCGCGGTCGGAGCCGAGGACGTCGCCCGTCGGGCCCGTGCGTGTGCCGAGCCCGGCCCGGAGCATGTCGGCCGCCACGCGAATCGCGTGCCGCAGGCGGCGCCGGTCGTGCTCCGTGCGCAGGTAGGCGTAGGAGACCTGGGGGCGGGCCCGCGGGTCGGGTGAGGTAAGGGTGATCGTCCCGCGGCTGTCGGGGCGCTGGAGCGCGCACATCAGGTGCAGGTCGCTCCCACTCTCGAACGGCCGTACGAACAGCATGACCTCCACGTCACCGGCGGGATCGGCCCCGGCGTCCAGGTCGAGCGAGGCCTGGACGCACGTCGCGTGCGGATGGGCGGGCGGGTCGCCGCTGCCGAACGGGAGGTACACGGCGGGGTGATCGGACCAGCCTCGGCCCACGCCGGGCAGGTCGCGCGCCACGGCGACACCGACCGCGCGCAGCTCGTCGGGTGGTCCGATCCCCGACAGCAACAGCAGCTGGGGCGTCGCGATCGCGCCCGCGGCGAGCACGACCTCCCCCGCTTCGACCACCGTGCCGTCGTGCAGTTCGATGCCGCGGGCCCGGTCGCCGTCGAGCAGCACGCGCGCCACGGCGGAGTCAGCGCGCAGCACCAGATTGGCGCGGGGCTCGCGAAGGTAGGCACGCGCGGTACTCACCCGCACTCCGTCGATGCCGCTGCTGGGCAGGAGCCCGGCGCCGGGTGGCCCACCCGCGTTCTTGTCGGGTTCGGCGGGGAAGCCGAGACGTCCCGCAGCGGCGAGGAAGCGGGTGGTGGCCGGGTGCAGGAGCTGCGCTGTCGGCCGCTGCACGCGTACCGGTCCACGGTCACCGTGCCAGGGTGAGCCGGGATGATCGAGGTCGTTCTCGCTGCGGATGTAGTGCGGGAGCAGGTCGGCCCACGTCCACCCGGGAACACCCCAGCCGTCGGCGTCCGCGGGGGTGGCCCGCAGCCAGCTCGCCCCGTTGATCGCACTGGACCCCCCGAGCCCGCGGCCGCGCGGCACCGTGGTGACGCAGCCGGGACGCAACTGCGCGGGGTAGGCCCAGTTGCTCGGATGCCCGGGCCGGGTAGCGGCCAACGACCCGACGTCGAGCAGGTCGGGTGCGGGCTCGGCCGGCCCTGCCTCCAGCAGCAACACCCGCCGTGCCGGGTCCTCCGTCAACCGGGCAGCCAGGGCGCAACCGGCTGATCCGGCCCCAACGACCACCACGTCGAACTCCTGCCGGGGCACGTGGGAGAGGATGCACCCGATGACGGATCTCGCGCAGGACCTCGCCGACTTCATCGCAGCCGCGCCCACCCCGTACCACGCCGTGGCCGAGGGTGTCAGACGCCTCTCCGCCGCCGGGTTCACCGAGCAGCCCGAGGCCGGCCCGTGGGACGGCCGCCCCGGCGGCCGCTACCTCGTGCGGGACGGCACGCTGCTCGCCTGGTTCGTGCCGGAGTCCGTGCGCCCCGGCACCCCGATGCGCATCTTCGCGGCGCACACCGACTCGCCGACGCTCAAGGTCAAGCCGCGCCCCGACCTGGGAGCGGGCGGCTGGCGGCAGGTTGCCGTGGAGGTGTACGGCGGGGCGCTGTGGAACTCGTGGCTCGACCGGGACCTCGGCCTGGCCGGCCGGCTCGCGCTCTACGACGGCACCAGCGTGCTCGTGGACATCCACCGGCCGCTGCTGCGGGTGCCGCAGCTGGCCATACACCTCGACCGCCAGGTCAACCAGGGCCTCACCCTCGACGCCCAGCAGCACCTGCAGCCCGTCTGGGGTCTCGGCTCGCCCGCCGACGGCGACCTGATCGAGTTCCTGGCAGGCGAGGTCGGCGTCGACCCTGACGGGGTGGCCGCACACGACCTCGTCGTGCACGACGTCAATCCGCCCGCGCTGCTCGGCGAGGAGGAGGAGCTGCTGGCCGCACCCCGGCTGGACAACCTCGCCTCCGTGCACGCCGGCCTCGGCGCGCTCCTCGCGGCGTCGGACGACGTCGCCGCCTCCGACCGCCCGGCCGTGATCCCGGTGTTCGTCGGCTTCGACCACGAGGAGATCGGCAGCGGCTCAGCCAGCGGTGCGTCCGGCCCTCTGCTGGAGACGATGCTGACGCGGCTCGCCGGTGGCTTCGACGCCCGCGGCGCCGCGTTCGCGGTGTCGCGCTGTCTCTCGGTGGACGTGACGCACGCGGCGCACCCGAACTACCTCGGCCATTACGACCCCACCCACCGGTCCCTGCCGAACCGCGGCCCGGCGCTCAAGGTCAACGCCAACCAGCGCTACGCCACCGACGCCCTGGGCGCGGCCGCCTGGCACCGCGCCTGCCGGGACGCGGACGTGCCCACCCAGTTCTTCGTCGGGAAGAACACGGTGCCGTGCGGCACCACCGTCGGGCCGCTCCTGGCCACCCGTCTCGGGATTCGGACCGTCGACGTCGGGATCCCGGTGCTGTCCATGCACTCGGCCCGGGAGCTGTGCGGGGTGCGCGACCCCGGCCACCTCGCCGCTGCGGCCACGGCGTTCCTCACCGACCCGGCGTGACGCTTCCTTCCTGCGTCAGCACCGTGGCGAGCCGGGACGCGAACTCTGCGGGGTGCGTCGCGTATCCCACGTGCCCACCGGGGAAGTCGACGACCCTGAGTCCCAATCGCTCGGCGAGCACGAGGTTCGGCCGGTAGGGCATGTGCTCTCGCGATTCGGCTCCCCCTGCGAGCACGATCCGGTCTGCGACCGCGGCGAGCGCATCCGGATCGGGGTCGTAGCGGGGGTAGGAGCGCAGCTCGTGCTCCAGCCAGAACGTCGCGTTCGGCTCGGCGCGCGCCATCATCTCGGCGACGGGCGGCGGAAGCTCCACGCCGGGCGGCGGCCCGCTGCCGCCCACCCCGACCGCTACGCCGAACCGCTGCATCGCAGGCCACACACCTTCGGCGCGGTAGGTCGCGTACACGTCGTCGAATAAGGCACGCCAGTCGGCTCCGTCCGGCAGCAGGGCGGTGATCGGCGGTTCGTGCGCAACTGCGGTGGCGACGAGATCGGGGTGCCGTGCCATGAGTTCCAGCACGACGATCGCCCCGGAACTACTTCCGAACACGTGAGCGGGAGCGCCTCCGAGGTGGTCGATCAGTCGGCGCGCGTCGTCGACGTCGGTGGCGATGCGGGTGTCGTCGTCAACCGGGCCGGACACGGGGCTGCGGACAAAGCCGCGCCGGTCGTAGGTGGCCACGGTGAATCGGTCGGCGAGTACAGCGGCGACACCACTGTAGATCGTCGAATCCCCGTTCCCGCCGACGACGAACAGCAGCAGCGGGCCGGTCCCACGGGTCTCGAGGTGCAGCCGGGCGCCCGGCACGTCGAATGCGTGGATCACGGGTTCGGTCACGTTGCGACCTTGGCACGACACGATGCGCCCGAGAAGACCGACGATCAGTTGGGCGCTTATGCCGTCGCGCCCGTACCGTGTAGCGGATGCAACCGGAGCAACCCAATATCGCGGGTGGCCTGGACGCCGAGACGCTGGCGTTGGCGCACCGGATGTTCGATCTTGCGCGTGAAGGTCACACCGCCGAGCTGATTGCCCATGTCGACGCCGGGCTGCCGGCCAATCTCACGAACGACAACGGTGACACCCTGTTGATACTCGCGGCCTACCACGGACACCCGGGCACGGTGGAAGCATTGCTGGAACGCGGTGCCGACCCCGCCCGCCTCAACGACCGCGGTCAGACGGCGCTCGCCGCCGCCACGTTCCACCGCAGCGCCGAGAGCGTCACCGCCCTTCTCCGCGCGGGAGCCGACCCCGAGCAGGGCAGCCAGTCGGCCCTCGCCACTGCCACCTTCTTCGATCTCCCCGACATGCTGGAGCTCCTGCAGCGGGGACAACAGTCGTGACGGCCGAGGAAGCGTCCCTGGCGGGCGAGCGCGACGTCTACTGGTTCGTCGGCGGCCCGCTGGACGGGCGCGTGCACACCCGCGAGCCATCCGAGCCGGCGCCCTGCACCGTCCGCTACACGCACCTGCACGACGGACCGAAGATCGTGCACCACTACGACCTGCACGAAGTGGCCGGGCACGGTGGCGAATACCGGCTGCGGCGCCCGCACGCAGGTGACAGCGGCGGCGACGACGTCAAGGATGACGTCGACGACGGTGAGGACTACGACGGCGATCCGCCCGACCCCGCGGACGGCACGGGCTGAGGTCCCCTCAGGTGATCGGGTCGCGGCAACGCGCCGATCATGTTGTGCTGGGGAGGTCGCGACACGGGGCGCCGCCCGTACGCGCCGGCGAAGGAGGCGAAGTGGCCGAGGAGCCGCAGGACTACGGGTTGTTCGGGCCCGACTCCGTGACGTGGCGCGTGCACCTCGAACCGGTGCTCTGGGTCGGCGGATTCCGGGCGCTGCTGCTGCAGTCGCTGCATCCCCGCGTGATGCGCGGGACCTATCAGAACTCGGCGCTGTTCGACCCGCGGAAGGCGTGGTCGAGGTTCCAGCGCACCGTGGAGTTCGTCGGCGTCCGGACGTTCGGCACGACCGCAGCCGTCGAGGCCGCGGCCGCCCGCGTGCGCAGGCTGCACGCCTCGCTGCGCGGCCACGACCCCGTGACCGGGGCGACGTTCCGGATCGACGAGCCGTCAGGGCTGCTCTGGGTGCATTCCACGGAGATCGACTCGTACGCCGACATCGCACGCCGGGCCGGGATCATCGACGACCAGCAGGTCGACCAGTACTTCGCCGAGAGCGTCCGTGCCGCCCGCGTCGTGGGCCTGCCGGCCGCCCCGGCGTCACGCATCGAGATGCGGACCTACATCGAGAGCATGCGTCCCGAGCTCGGACTCACCGACGAGGCCCGCCACGCCGTGGGCAACATGTTCGCCCCGAAGGGCGGCGCAGCCCCGACCGTCGTGACGAAGCTGGCCGTCCCGGCCATTGCCTCGCTCGCCCTCGCGTCCCTGCCCCGATGGGCGCGCCGCATGTACGGACTCCCGGGTGTGCCGACCACCGATCTCGGCGCCACCCTCACCCTGCGGACGCTGCGCACGGCCACCCATCTGCTGCCCGACATGCCGGCACCGCCGGAGATCCAGCGGGCGCGCCGGCTGGTCCACGGCCGGGACGATGTATCAGAACGGCCGCATTCCTCTCTTGCCACTGGTGGGTAGCGGCACCGGGGGCGCCGCTACCCACCCCTGTGGGCCTCAGGACAGGTGGTGCACCTCCTGAAGTCCGTACACGGGCGTCGGGATGCCTTCGTGGCGGGCCTTCAGCTGCAGAGCCAGATAGAGCGAGTAATGGCGGGACTGGTGCAGGTTGCCCCCGTGGAACCACAGCCCCTCCTGCTGGGTGGGCTTCCACATGTTGCGCTGCTCGCCCTCCCACGGCCCGGGGTCCTTGGTGGTGGCGGAGCCCAGACCCCAGACCTTGCCGACCTTGTCGGCCACCTCCTGGCCGATCAGGTCGGCGGCCCAGCCGTTCATCGAGCCGTAGCCGGTGGCGTAGACCACCAGGTCCGCGGGCAGCTCGGTGCCGTCGTCGAGCACCACGGCGTCCTCCGTCAGCTCACGGACCGTGCCACGCACGAGCTTGATGTCCCCGTTCGCGACGAGGTCACCCGCGCCGACGTCGATGTAGTAGCCCGAGCCGCGCCGCAGGTACTTCATGAACAGGCCCGACTCGTCGTCACCGAAGTCGAGCCAGAAGCCGGCCTTCTCCAGCCGCTCGTAGAAGTCGGCGTCACGCTCGCGGATCGCGTCGTAGATCGGCTTCTGGAACTCGTGCATGATCCGGTACGGCAGCGATGCGAAGATCATGTCCGCCTTCTGCGTCGTGATCCCGCTGGCCACCGCCCGCTCGGAGTACAGGTCGGCCAGTCCCAGCTCCATCAGCGAGTCCGACTTCACGATGTGCGTCGACGAGCGCTGCACCATCGTCACGTCGGTGCCGTGCTCCCACAGCGCCGCACAGATGTCGTGCGCCGAGTTGTTCGAGCCGATCACCACCACGCGCTTGCCCGCGTAGGCGTCCGGCCCGGGGTGCTGGGAGCTGTGGTGCTGCTCGCCGCGGAAGCGGTCCTGGCCGGGGATCGTGGGCACGTTCGCCTTGCCGGACATGCCGGTGGCCAGCACGAGCTGCTTGGGGTGCAGCACCACCTGCTCGCCTGCCCGGTCGAGCACCACGGTCCACTCGCCGGCGGCCTCGTCGTACGACGCGCTGGTGGCGGTCGTGGAGGACCAGTAGTTGATCTCCATGACCTTCGTGTACATCTCCAGCCAGTCGCCGATCTTGTCCTTCGGCGAGAACACCGGCCAGTTCTTCGGGAAGTCGATGTAGGGCAGGTGGTCGTACCAGACCGGGTCGTGCAGGCAGAGCGACTTGTAGCGGCTGCGCCACTGGTCGCCCGGACGCGGGTGGCGGTCCACCACGACGTGCGGGATCCCCAGCTGACGCAACCGCGCACCCAGCGCGATCCCGCCCTGACCGCCCCCGACGACCACCACGTAGGGCTCGGTGGTGCGGCCCATCTCGGCCTGCTCCGCCTCGCGGGTCTCCTTCCAGGTGATCCGGTCGCGGCGGGCCCCGTGCTCCACACCCATGGGCCGCTGTTCGCCCTGGGGCTCCTCGTGGCCCTTCAGCTCGTAGAGCGTGGTGAGGAAGGTCCACGCCCCCTCCTCGACCAGCCGCAGGTGCCCCCGGCCGCGCCCGACGGCCGTCTCGAACTCCAGCCACGCCTCGACGACGCCGCCGGCCTCCGTCGGCTCCTCGGTCGTACGGAAGCCCCGGGGGTCGGTGCGCTCGAGCGTGGTCCGCAGCAGCTCTGCCACGCCCTCGCGGCCCTCGACCGTGGTGATGTTCCAGGTGAACGCGATGAGGTCGCGCCAGAACGAGGTGGTCGCGAACAACCCGGCCGCGCGCTCGGCGTCCCGCGCGGCCAGCGCCGCCTCGAAGTCCGCCAGCCACGTATCGACACGTTCACGCGCCGTCGTGCCGGACGCCGGCTCGAGCGTCTGCGTCATTCTCGCTCCCGTGGTCGTGCGCCCTCCTCGTCGACGGCGCCCTGGTTCGCAGGAAACACGGCGACGGAGCAACACAGCAGGGTTGCAAGGGGTTGCAACCGGTCCCTTGTGCCCCGTATCGCGCGGGTTGCAGGATGGCGGCCGGAGGAACCCATGCCCCGTCCGGAGAGTGCAGTACGGCCCGGTGAGGACCCACGCGAGCGGGCCAGGGTGCTCGGCCGGGTACGGGATGCCGCCCTGAGCGGGGCCGCTCCCCCGGTCTCCCCACGGCCGGTGATCAGCGCATCGTGGCGGCGGGTGCGCGACGCCGGGCTCGACCCACGCGGGTCGGCCGAGCAACCGCTGCTCGACCAGGCCGACCTCGAGCAGCGCCGAGCGGCCAGCGGTCTCGCGCCCCTCCTTCCGTTGTTGCGCGCCCGGCTGCTCCCGGTGGCCGAGGCAGCCGCCCAGATCATGGTCGTGGTCGACGCCGAGGGGCACGTGCTGTGGCGAGAAGGCGGAGCCGCCGTCCGGCGCCGGGCCGACGACCTCCGGTTCGTCGAGGGCTCGGCGTGGGACGAGAACACCGTCGGCACCAACGCGATCGGCACGAGCCTGGTGGTCGAGGAACCGCTGCACGTCTACGCCGGGGAGCACTGGTCGGAGGGCCACCAGCCATGGACCTGCGCGGCAGCGCCCCTGCACGACCCGATCACCGACCGCCTGCTGGGTGCGGTCGACCTGAGCGGGCCAGCCCACACCGTCCACGCCAGCACGGTGGCACTCGTCGACGCCGTCGCCCGGCTCGTCGAACTGGAGCTACGGCTCACGCACGAGCGGGCGGTCGAGCGGCTGCGGGTGGTGGCGGCCCCGGTGCTCGCTCGGCTGTCCGGCCCTGCGCTGGTGGTGAGCCAGGACGGCATCCCCGCTGCGGCGGTCGATCTCCCCGTTCCGGCCAGGGTGGCGATGCCCGACGCACTGGCGGCGGGCGAGGTGTGGCTGCCGGGGCTCGGGCTCTGCAGCGCCGAACCGCTGCCGGGGGGATGGCTGCTTCGCCCCCGGACGGCGGGCGCGGACGGTCCCACCCATCTGCTGGTCGACCTCGCGAGCGTGCCACCTCAGATCCACGTGACCACCGCCAGCGGCTCCTGGCAGCAGACGCTGACCCCGCGCCATGCCGAGGTGCTCCGGGCGCTGGCCCGCAGCCCGGAGGGTCGCTCGGCCGCGCAGCTCGCCGAGGACCTCTTCGGCGAGGGCGGCAGCCGCGTCACCGTGCGCGCCGAGATGTCACGGCTGCGCCGGACGCTCGGCCCGCTGCTGCAGCACCGGCCGTACCGCATCGCCGCAGGGGTGCGCGTCGAGCTGCGGGAGCCGGCGGCGGGAGTCATCCACTCCTCGTGACGTCCGGCGCGACAGGAGCGCGCAGCAGTCGGGGCAAGGCCACGGCGATCAGCACGCCGAGGGCCGCCACCAGCGGAATCGCGCCGACGGCCCATGCCGCGTACACGCCGAAGGTGGCGATGTCGGTGCCGATGCCGGCCACCGAGGTGACCGTGGCACGCGACCGGCTCTCGATCCGCTCCTGCAGGCGTGCGTCCACCACCACGAGAACGCACCGGTACGCGCCGTAGAACGCGGCCAGCGCCGCGATCCCCGCCGGATGGTCGACGAGCCCGGCCGCTCCGAACAGGAGCATCGCAGCGCCGAGCACCACGGCGAGCGACACGGGGCCCAGCAGGCCTGCCCGCCCTGCGAGGGCGGCCCCCACCACCCCGGCCAGCACGATCGGCAGGTCGGCCACCGGGACGAAGGCCGTGGGCACCCCCCAGCCGACGACGATGAGCGGGAAGTACTCCTCCACCGCGTCGAAGGCTGCCAGCACGGCCGTGGCCACCACGACGGCACGGACACCGGGCCGGTTCGCGGCGACGACGAGACCGGCGCGCAGCGTCGCGAGATAGCTCAGCTCGTCCTCGTCCTCGTCGGTGCCGCTCCCACGCGGGGGCTCCGGCAAGCGCGACGCCATCACGGCCGCGGCCAGGCAGACGCCGACGCTCACCCACCCGACCAGCGGAAACCCGCCCACGGCGTACAGCACGGCGGCGGCGAGCGCTGCCGGGACCTGCGCGATCAGCTCCGCTGCGGAGACCCAGCCGTTGACCCGGGCGTACTGCTCCTCGGCTCCTGCGGCGACCAGCCCGTCGTAGAGCAGTGCCTCCTGTGCACCGGACACGAGCACGCCGCCGAGGCCCCAGAGGACGAACCCGAGCGCGAACCCGGCGAAGCTCGGCAACAGAACCCAGGCGCCATAGCCGCAGGCCTGCAGGACCCCAGCGGCAACCAGGCAGGCGCGCCGCGAGAAGCGGTCGGCGAGCGCACCGGACGGGACCTCGGCGACGACCCCGACGGCGGACCAGATCGCGAACAGCGCGGAGATCTCGGCGGCGGACAGGCCGCTGTCGGCGAACAGCAGCGCGTAGAGGGGGTAGAGCGGGATGACATCGGCCAACAGCGCCCACCCGAGCATGCGTCGGGCGAGGGGGCGGGCCGGGGGCGGCAAGGTGCGTCAACCGGGCATAACACCCAAGCTAACGGACCCCCGTCCCCTCGGCCCAACGCTTTTCGACGGGCGGTCGCGACATGGACACGTATCGCCGTCGCGCGCGCCCCGCATTCCGCGTCATGTGTCCACGAGACTGCCCGCGGGGCGGGCCAGCTCCCGTCCCAGGTGCGCCGGCGCCAGTCGGCCCCTGCGGATCAGCCTGCGGAGGTCGGTAGCGTTCTGGTAGCTGAGCTGGAGATGGAAGTAGTTGACGTATTCGGCCACGGCGAAGAGCCACACCGCCGCGGCGAACCACTGCGGAAAACCTCCACCGGTCACGATGTCGGCGACGACCACGACCAGCGTGACACCGAGCACGACGATCAGCCCCACGCGAGCAATGGCGAATGCGCGCAGGTTCGGGGTGCGCGCGAGACCCCGGCTCGCCTTGGCGGCGCGGGCGAACCAATAGCAGGCCCCGACGACGAGCGCCGCGTCGACCGCGACCCAGGCCGCGACGGCGCCCGCCGTCGGGCCGGTCACCCGTAGGAACACCGCGGGCAGCAGCACGGCGCACAAGAGCTCCACCGCACCCTGGACCCGCAACCGTCGTGCCATCGCTTCGCCTGCCACCTGCCAAGCATCTACTGCGCCACCCGGACATCTCGCTACGCCACCCAACAACTGCCTAAGTCGGTCAGATGGGATCATTCGGAGACGATCCTCGACCACCACGAGGCCTCGATGAGCCCGACGGGGCGGGCGAAACGCCAGGCCGACCGCTGAAGGAGCGCATGATGGGCACGATCAAGGTGCACGAGTTCACCACCCTCGACGGGGTGATCGACACACCGACCTGGACCTTCGGCTACGAGTTCACCGCCGGGATGAGCGACGCCCTCGGCACCGTCACGGGTTCGTGCACGGCCATCCTGCTCGGTCGCACCACCTACGAGATGTTCGCCCCGGCCTGGTCCTCCCGCACCGTGGAGGACGACCCCGGCGCCCCGTTCTTCAACGACACCCCCAAGTACGTCGTCTCCTCCACCTTGGAGCAGGCCGACTGGAACAACTCGAGCGTGCTCGGCGGCTACGACGCCGAAGCCATCCGCAAGTTCAAGGATGGCGTGGACGGCGGGATCTACATCAGCGGTAGCGCCACCCTCGTCCGGGCCCTGATCGCCGACGGCCTGGTCGACGAACTCCACCTGTTCGTCTACCCGGTCGCACTCGGCACGGGCCTGCGACTGTTCCCCGAGGGCACACCGAAGACGACGATGACCCTTGTCGGGAGCCAGGCCTTCGACAACGGAGTGGTGCAGTTGACCTACGGCCCGGGCACCTCGGACTGAACCGATCGTCCCGCGTCACGGGTAGGACAACGCCCCCGGAACCCCGTCAGGTTTCGGGGGCGTTTGTCGCTCGTCGAACTCCCGGGCTTGCGCAGGCTCGTGCAGGCCGGCAAGTTGGCCATCCGGGGCGGCGTACTCACCCTGTCCAGCGGAAAGATCGACCTGCTCGCCTGAAGAATTGCCGGCGTGACGGCGAAAGCGACGGAACGCTCGTACGCACCACTGACCGATGCCCACCTTGCACGTCTGTCGGTGATCGCCGACGAGGACCACCGCCACTTCACCCGGAGGCAGGGTCGTCCGGAGTACTCGGCACGCCGGCTCTGCGTGGCGCTCGCGCAGGGAGCTGCACTCCACCGCCTCGATGGCACAACGGGCGTCAAGGACATCGACGTGTGGACGTTCTACGCGGCGATCCCGGGCGAACCGTTCACGTTCGGCCAGCGCAAGCGGCACGTCGACTTCGGGGTGTCGGAGCACGGCCGGAACTCCTACCCCGACCACTTCGAGCACCGCCAGTTGCCGCGATGGTCACGGTTCGCCGGGCGACGAGTCGATCTCATGATCCGAAGCCTTCCCGTCCTTCCCGGGGCATCCTCCGACGCGATCGTCGATGCGCTTCGCCGGTGGCTGACCGCCGGCGCGCAGCGGCGCCGGGCCGACCCGGACGAGCGGATGCCGTCGAACTGGTGGCTCGCACAGAAGGCCGTCGTGCTGATCGATCCCATCACGGATCGCGGGCGGGTCATCTGGCCGGCAGGGCCCACGCCTCCAGATCATGCTTGCACCGGCTTGCTTGGCTGAGCTAATTTCTGTTCGTGCAAGCAAGGACGTTCACCGGGTCGGGCAGGCGAGCCCAAATCGTGACGGCGGCGATCGAGGTGATCGCCGAGGTCGGCTACGCCAAGGCGTCGTTCAGCCGGATCGCGAAGCACGCGGGCCTGTCGAGCACCGGCATGATCAGCTACCACTTCGCGGGCAAGGACGACCTGCTCACGGCGTGTGTCGCCGAGATCGAGCAGGTCACCGGGGCGTTCATGCAGCCGCGCATCGACGCCGCCGACGGCCACGTCGCGCAGCTGCGCACCTACGTCGAGTCGAACCTCGCGCTCGTGGGCGAGCACCCCGCGGCAGTCCGGGCGCTGATCGACATCGTGAAGAACGCCGCCTCCCAGAGCCCCGCCGTCAACGGCCGTCTCGCCGTGTTCGAGGAGCACTTCCGCGCCGGGCAGGCGGCGGGCGTCTTTCGCCCCTTCGACGTGCGGACCGTGGCCATCGCCCTCATCACCGGCCTCGACGCGGTCGTCGTCACCGCGGCCGACACAGCGCCTGAACCCACCGAGCTCGCCCGCCTGGGGCGCGAGCTCGCCGATCTGTACGTGCGGGCGACCGCACTCGATCCCGAGGGGGGATCCGCTTGATGATCGACGAGAAGACCGTGCCCGACGCGGGCCTACGCCGGGTGATCCGCGCCAACGTGATGACCGTCGTGTTCGAGGTGGTCGTGCCGATGGCGCTGTTCTACGGTCTGCGCGCCGCGGGCGTGAGCCAGTGGTGGGCGCTGATGGCCGGCGTCCTCGTGGCCGCGCCCTATGTGGTCTTGACCATCGTCCGCAACCGCCGGGTCGATCTCCCCGCCCTGGTCACGTTGAGCGTCCTGGTGCTCTCCGTCGTGCTCGGCCTGCTGTCGGACGACCCACGCACCCTCGCGATCCGGGAGGGGTGGACCGCCGCGCTGGGCGGCCTTTTCGGCGTGTGGATGCTGGTCACGGTCGTCGTCGGCAGGCCCGCCCAGCTGACGTTGGGCCGCACGATCGCCGAGATCAAGCGCGGCGCCGAGGGTGCGGCCGCGTGGGCGGCCCGCTGGGAGACCGATGCCCGGTTCCGGCGCGGGCTGCGCATCAACACGGCCGTCTGGGGCGCCGTGTTGCTGGCCAACGCCGTGGCGCACGTCGTGCTCGTCTACACGCTGCCCATCGACCTCATCTCCCTGGTCACCACCGTGGTGTGGCTCGCCGCGCTGGCGTGCCTGATCACCTGGCACGTCTGGTACCTCCGTAAGGAACACCTCGACGCCTGACGTCCTGGTGGCGGGCGGCGGACCGACCGGCCTGCCGGCCGCGGCGTGCTCGTGGCGCGTCACTGCCTGTGGGCCGGGCCGACCGCGTCGAAGCCCGTGACGGCCCGGAGCCCCAGCTCGTCCGCCCCGACGGCTACGTGGCGTGGGCAGGCGGACCGGGCCTGGACGCGGCGCTGAGCCGATGGTTCGGCCCCGAACTGCCGTCAGCGCGTGGAGCGATCGTCGGCGTCGGGAAGCCCGGACCGGCCGAGCCCGTCGGGAACCCCGGCCGGTCCTCGACCGGAGAGCAGGTCGGCAGCGCGCTCCGCGATGGCGTAGACCGTGGCGTTGGTGTTGGCGGAGACGATCGAGGGCATCACCGAGGCGTCGGCGACGCGGAGCCCGACGATGCCGTGCACCCTGAGGTCAGGGGCGACGACCGCACCGTCGTCGATCCCGATCCGGCACGTCCCCACACCGTGGAAATACGTCAGCAGGTTCGTGCGGAGGAAGCTACGCATGCCGCGCTCGTCCCGGACCGAAGGATCGGGTAGCACCTCCTCGCCCCGCCAAGGATCCAGCGCGGGAGCCCGGCCGATCTCGCGGGCGATCTCCAGCCCCGCGATCATGACGTCCATGTCTCGCTCGTCCGTGAGATAAGCGGGGTCCACAAGAGGGACGCCGGTGGGAACGGCGCAGTTCAGCCGAACCGTCCCCCTGCTGTGAGGAAGCATGGCCGAGAACCCGATCGAGTAACCGTTCTCGGGCCCGACGAGCACCGGGGCGTGGTGCGGGATCACCGTGAAGAGAAGCTGCAGGTCGGGAACGTCGGCGGCCGAGCTGCTGCGCACCAGGCCGATCGCCTCTGCGTGGTTGTACCGCCCCGGGGGCATCGGCCGCGGCGCGCTGTGGACGACAGTCGATATCGGGTGGTCGTGCAGGTTCGAGCCGACACCCTGAAGGTCCAGCGTCACGGCGATGCCGGCCTCACGGAGGTGGGCCCCCGGGCCGATCCCGGAGAGCAACAACAGCTGCGGCGACCCGACGACGCCCGCCGTGAGCACGACCTCCTCCGAGCAGGCAGCTCTGAGGACCTCGTTTCCGATCGTGTACTCCACGCCGGTGCAGCGACCCCGTTCGACGGTCAGCCGACGGGCCGTCGCCCCTGTCACCACGTCGAGGTTCGTTCGGTGAAGCGCAGGCGCCAAGTACGCGTCCGCAGCACTCTGCCGGGCTCCGTCGACGATGTTCAGATCGGCAAGCCCCACGCCCTCGGTCACGCCGGCACTGACGTCCCTCACGCGCGGAAGGCCGCGTTCAACCGCCCCGTCCAGGAGCGCCACTGTCACCGGATGTGGCTCGTTCGCCGGAGCGACCGTCAACGGTCCACCTCGCCCCCGCAGTCCCGGGGCGCGACCCGTGGTGTTCTCGATGCCCATTGCGTAAGGGAGCAGGTCGAGGAAGCCCCACCCCTTCGCACCGTTCTCGACCCAGGCGTCATAGCTGGAGGGGTGGCCGCGAGTGAAGACCATGCCGTTGATGGCCGAGGACCCTCCGAGACCGCGCCCGCGCGGCCACGGCATCGGAGCCCCGGTGGCCGCGAGCTCAACGGTGCCGGTACCCCAGTCCATCGACGAACTTAGCAGACTGAGCCATTCATGCGGTACAGCGGCACGGTCAAGACCCGGGCCGCCTGCCTCCAGCAGGAGAACACGGACGTTCTCGTCCTCCGACAGCCGGGCCGCGATGACGCACCCCGCGCTACCTCCACCCACGATGACGAAATCGTGAGTCGATGTCCGAGCAGCCAATCCTTTCAACCTTTCGAATTACAAAAGTATGAAATCACGCGAACTACGGCTTTTCGCCGGTGACTTTTGGCGGTACTCACAGAGCGCGCAGGCGGCGTGCTCGATCGGCGATTGCTCGTTGCGAGACATCCGCTCCGCGCGCCAGCACATCGAACGCATGCATGCATCCCGGACGCAGGTGAAGCTCCGTCGGAACGCCGGCATCCGAGAGCTTCCTGGCGAATTCCACGTCCTCGTCGCGGAAGATGTCGAGACCACCGACGTCGATGTAGGTGTCGGGAAGACCGGTGAGATCAGTGGCCCGCGCCGGCGCTGCGTATTGCGAGACCGCATCGGTGCCCGCGACGTTGCCGAGCAGAGCGCTCCAGCCGGTGATGTTGTCGTCGTAAGTCCAGGTGAGAAACGGCAACAGCAGCGGATCCGGCGTGGTCGTCCGGTCGTCGAGCATCGGATGGATCAGAATCTGCTGCGCCACGCGGGGTCCGCCGCGGTCGCGCGCCAGTAGGCAGACGGCAGCCGCGAGGTTGCCGCCTGCGCTGTCGCCCATCACCCCGATCCGTTTCGGGTCCACCCCGAGCGTCTGCGCATGCTCGGCGAGCCAGTTCAGCGCCGCATAGCAATCCTCGACAGGCGTCGGGAACGGGTGCTCGGGCGCGATCCGATAGTCGACGACCAGCATCGGCACGCCCGACGTCGCGACGTAGTTCCGCACCATGAGGTCGAACAGTTCACCGACGTGCTCGAGGCCCAGGATCATTCCGCCGCCGTGCAGGTAGAGCGCGGCGCTGCCGGGGTGTTCCGCTGCGGGCGGGTAGTACCAGTCGAGCGCGAGTGTCGCGCCGTCATCGACGACGAGCTCATGGCGTTCGACGCCGACCGCTTCCGCCGGAGTCCAGTGCTCGGTGACGTAGGCGAACACCTGGCGGGCGTAGCGCCGGCAGCCGTCGACGTCGCCGGCGGCCGGAGGCTCGGATCCGCTGATCGTCTCGAGCAACGGGGCGAGCTCGGCGAGCACCTGAGGGTCGGGTGAGACACGCGTGAAGCTTCCGTAGATGAAGAATTCCGGGGACTCTCGCACCCACCCGCGCCAGCCGAGCGCGGCAAGCTCGGCCTCGAGTTCGTGCGGCACGAAGAAGTTCTTGACGACCGTGTAGCGGCGTCCGTCGTTCATGACGCGGGTTTCGATCTCGTCGGCACCGCTCTGCCGGTGATCGCTCGTGCTGATTCCGCCATCGGGATGCAGGCTATTGTCGATGAAGAAGATCGAGCCGCCGGGCGCCAGCGCATCGGCCAGCATCTTCCAGAAACCGAGCCACTGCGCACGCGGAATGTGCGAGATCCAGAATCCGAAGAAGATGAAGTCGTAACGTTCGCTCGGCCGCCACGAAAAGATATCGGCCTCGAGATAGGTCACGTTGGGCGCATTCACCCGTGCCCGCGCGATGGCCATCGGCTCCTCAGCGGCGTCGAGAGCGAGCAGCTGTTCGACCCGCGGCGCCAGATGCCGCGTCCACAGGCCCGTGCCGCAGGCGATCTCCAGTGCGTTGCCGCGCGGGCCGGCGGCAACCAGCGTCGCTTCCGCGTCGGCCACCTCGCGAAACCACGCAGCATTGCGCTCGACGCCCTGGTCGTAGCGGTTCCTGCGGAACCACCATTCGTCGTACTCGTCGGTGCGGGCGCGGTAATAGCCGATCTGGTCGGCGACGATATCGTCCATGACACTCAGGGGTCCTCTGCCAGCGCAGGTTTACAGTCGGAAGTAACTCGCCGAGATCACCTCACCGGTGGGCCACCACGGCGAACATCGTGACCGAGGCGTGGAACTCGCCTCGGCTCTGAGCGTCCGCCAGCCCGGCGAGGAACTGTTGCCGTTGCTCTGCCGTGATCTCGCCATGAGCGACGGCCAGGTCGATCAACGCCAGCAGCCCGGCGTTCAGGAACATGTCGTACGGCAGGAACATCGTGCGCGCCTCGTGGCCGGTGACCGTCAAGCTCGCTCCTGCCAGCCAGCTTCGCAGCTTCCGGCCCGCCAGCGGCTCTCGGGTATGGAGGCTGCCCGCCAGCATGGACTCCACGGCCCGCAGCACCTCGGGGTCGCCCGGGTACAAGGTCGCGCTGGACCAGTCGCTGTCGATCAACACCACTCGCCCGCCCGGCCGCAGCACTCGCGCGATCTCGGCGACGGCATGCTCGGGCCGGTCCAAGAACTGGAACACCCGTTCACACAGCACCGCGTCGACCGACCCGTCCGCGAACGGGGCCGCATAGACGTCTCCGTGCACGAACCGGGCCGCCGAGTCGGCGCGCCGCGCTCGGTCCTCCGCCACGGCCAACAGTCCCGCGTTCACGTCGAGACCGATCGCCTCTCCGTCCGGACCGACGGCAGCCGCCAGCCGCTGGACCGAGGGGCCCGTACCGCTGCCGACCTCCACCGCACGTTGCCCGGGGCGCACCGCCAAAGCCTCATGCGCCCAGTCCCGTAATTCGCTCACGGCCGACATCGCCGCCTGCCGATCGAGCAACTCGACGAGGTATGAAACCTCCTTTTCGTCGACCCGATCCGACTGGAACGATCGAACCCTCAGTTCTCCATCCGACACACCACAGAAGTTACTTCACGGGATCCCGGCAGCTGACGACGTGAGCATTGTCACCGTGGATCCACCTCCGCTTCGACCTTCCACAAAAGAGACAGACTGCAACTGCAGGTCGCCGGAATCATCATTCCCCATGGTCTGCGAGGCCTCCTGATGTGTCGCCGCGTCACGAGCCTCGAACTGCCCCTCACCGACCGGCAATAACCCTTGGGAGTTATTTATTCAGCTCCCGGGGCACCCTTTTGCGATTGGTGGTGCGGCGCATTGAGGTATGGGTAGCCTCGGCCCATGTCGCAAGCACAAACACCGCTCGTCCGTCTGAACAGCGGCGTCGAGATCCCGCAGATCGGGTTCGGCTCCTGGCCGGTCGAGTCGGCCGTCGTCGTGCGCGACGCGATCGAGGCCGGATACCGGCACATCGACACAGCCGCGGCCTACGGCAACGAGGAGGGCGTGGGTCAGGCCGTCCGCGAGTGCGGGCTGCCGCGCGCAGAGCTGTTCGTCACCACGAAGCTGGCCGACGACCGTCACGGCTATGACAAGGCGATCGCCGCACTCGACGAAAGCCTGCAGCGGCTCGGCCTCGACCAGGTCGACCTCTACCTGATCCACTGGCCGCGCCCGCGGGCGGAACGCATTGTGGAGACCTGGAGGGCTTTCGAGAAGATCGCCTCGGACGGCAAGGCACGCGCGATCGGCGTCTCCAACTTCCGGATCTCCGACCTCGAGCGCCTCGCGGCGGAGACCGACACGCTGCCCGCGCTGAACCAGATCGAGCTGCACCCGTGGCTCCCACAGCGTGAGCTGCGCGCCTACCTCCGGGAGCACGCGATCGCGACCCAGGCCTGGAGCCCGCTTGCCAAGGGCGGCGAGCTGCTCGCGGACCCGACGATCGCCGGGCTCGCGGAGAGGCACGGCAAGTCGCCGGCGCAGATCGTGCTGGCCTGGCATCTCCGGCTCGGCAACATCGTGATCCCCAAGTCGGTGACGCCGTCGCGCATCAGGGAGAACATCGACATCTTCGACATCCGGCTGTCCGACGAGGACATGGCCGCGATCGCAAACCTCGAGAACGGTCGCCGCACCGGCCTCGACCCCGACGTCTTCCCCTGACCGCTCCTCACGCCGCAGGTTCAGCGGCCACCAATACTCGGAACTCGGCAGCCGTCATCACGTGCGCCGTGGTGCGCGCAAGTATTGCAAGTGTCGTGCGGTGGATATCGTCGGCTGACAGGGCACCCTGGCCGACCTCGAGGTAGTCGACCGTTCCCGTCACGTCAGCGAGGAATGCCACGCGATAGTTGTGGAACATCGCATCTCGTGCCGTCGCGTGACAGCAGCACTCGGTGGTCGTCCCGGAAATCACGACGGTGTCGATACCCCACTCGCGCAGTATCAGGTCGAGATCGGTGGCGAAAAATGCACTGTAGCGATGCTTCTTGATCACATGCTCACCCTCGGCCGGCGCGAGGCCAGGGAAGATCTCGGCACCCGGGCTTCCGTCCACCAGCGCGGCGCGCTCGGCGATCTCTGGGATGAGATCGTCGTACATGCCCATGTCCGAGCCGTCACTGCGGTGGACATGCGCGGTGTAGATGACCTTGATACCGGTGGTGCGGCAGAAATCCAAGGTGTCGGACAGCCTCCCGACCATCGCCGAGGCCTGCTTGACTTGCATGGACGCCCCTTCGGCGACGAAATCGTTCTGCATGTCCAGAACAATCATCGCGGTGCGGGACGGGTCGATCCTGTCGATCGCGTACGGCATGACATCTCCCGATCTCCTGGGACTGCAAGGTCGCTCTCAGGGCGCGGGAAAGTCGCGGTATCCCAGCGGCGCGCCGACCCTGCGGCAGTCGACAAACATGGCCTGTTGCCGAATCTGCCAGCACGGGTTCACGATCGGAAGATGACGAAGGTCATAAGTGGATCCAGCCGATGCCGAGCACGGCAGCACGTGATTGCGAATGCACCCCGACTCGGTTGTGGCACATCAATTCCGTATTGCTGCTGTCACTCAGCTCGACCGTCAACCTGGGGGTTGTCGCCACGCTGGTCACACAGCACGACGCGCCCGTGACACGAACCTGGTGCCGGGACGTGACGGAGGAGCGTCAGAGTGGGTTGAGGCGGGTCTTGAGCAGGCAGAACTCGTTGCCTTCGGGGTCGGTCAGGACATGCCACTGCTCCTCCCCCGTCTGACCGATGTCGGCCGGGCGCGCACCGAGCTCCAGAAGGCGTTCGAGTTCAGCGTCCTGATCGCGGTCGGTGGGGTTGACGTCGATGTGCAGCCGGGATTTTCCCTGCTCCGGCTCATCCCTGCGACTGAGGAAGATCGTCGGCTGCGGACCGCCGATCCCTTCACGCGGCCCGATCTCCACCGAGCCGTCGTCCTCGCGATCGAGCACGACGAAGTCCAGGACCTCGCACCAGAACCGGGCCAGCACCTCAGGGTCGCGGCAACCGAGCACGAGCTCACCGATACGACATGCCATCGGCGAAACCTACCCCCGGCCTGGGAACTGCCCGGGAAAGCTCCCGACGCCCGGGAACACCCGGCTTCCACGATCGTCGCCACACCGCTGTATCGCTGCTGCCGGCACACGTGGTGCGGGGGATCGCCGGGGTAACCCCGTGACCTGGCGGAAGCGGAGGGATTTGAACCCCCGGACCCTTGCGGGTCTCTCGCTTTCAAGGCGAGTGCATTCGGCCGCTCTGCCACGCTTCCGGAGAGAGCGTAGCCCGCTGCCGGCACCGCATTGCAGCTCCACCCGAGTCGCGCAACGACCTGGATCGTGAACGGAGGGTGACAGGCGCCCGACCGAGCAGGCGCACCCCCCATCAGGTGTGATGGGATCGGCGCCCGAGCACGGGAGGCTGCGATGCGGTTCGACGAGAACGCTGATCTCGACACCTCGAACATCGACGACCTGAGGGGCGGCGGTGGTGGCGGGGGCGTCGGCGGTCGGGTCGCGGTCGGGGGCGGCGGCCTCGGCATCATCGGGCTGATCCTGTACTTCCTTCTGTCCTCCCTCGGCGGGGGTGGCAGCGGGGGCGGTGGCGGGCTGGGGCTTCCGTCGGGGCTGGGCAGCCTCCCGCAGGGTCAGACGGCCGACACGTCCCAGGCCGCCTCGAGCTGCCGGTCGGGCGCCCAGGCCAACACGGAGCTGGACTGCGAGGTCGTGGCCGTCGTCAACTCGCTCGACGGCTTCTGGAGCGACACGTTCGCCCGGTCCAACATCAGCTTCCAGCCTCCGCGCACCAACTTCTTCAGTGGTTCGGTCAGAACCGGGTGCGGTGGCGCCACCTCCGATGTCGGCCCGTTCTACTGCCCCACCGACAACGAGATCTACATCGACCTCTCGTTCTTCCGCGAGCTGGAGACGCGCTTCGGTGCCGAAGGCGGCCCGTTCGCGCGGGCGTACGTGATCGCCCACGAGTACGGCCACCACGTCCAGGCGCTCCTGGGCACGAACCAGCGTGTGCGGGCGGGGGACGCGGGTCCGACCTCGGGCTCGGTGCGCCTGGAGCTGCAGGCCGACTGCTACGCCGGCGTGTGGGCCAACCACGCGACGTCGGTGCCGACGGCATCCGGACGCCCGCTCATCACCGACGTCACGCAGGAGGACGTCTCCGCCGCGCTCGACACCGCCGCCCGGATCGGCGACGACTACATCCAGAGCCAGCTCGGGGGCGGGCGCGTGGACCGGAGCCAGTTCACCCACGGCACCTCCGCCCAGCGCGAGCGCTGGTACGCAACCGGCTACCAGACCGGCGACCCGAGCCGGTGCGACACGTTCGCCCGAGGCGTCAACCTCGGCTGAATCCCGCAGTGATCGGTTCGAGATCCGCCTGATCGCCCCTCCGAGGGCGGAAAGCCGGATCTCGCGAGGGTGGGCTTCCGTCCAGCAGAACTGACGTGGCTCCGCCGGTCCGCTGATCCGTAGCGTTCGAGCGGACCTGCGACGGCGCAGCGGACGAGAGGACCACCCATGACCTCGACGACGGACCGTGCCCAGGAGCTGAAGGACCCGGGCTCGACGTCCGGCCTCCCGGCCTCCGACGAGTTCTCGATCTTCACCGGTGAGGCGGTGCATTCGCTGCGCGACATGCTCACCGAGGTCACTTTCACCCCAGGCCCCGGCGAGGAGTTCGCCGCGACGTCCATGTTCAACGGACTGCGGTCGCTCGTCCCGTTCTGCCACGCGGGGTCCGAGGGGTTCAGCATCGTGCGCGTCTACCTGGCGCCGAACTACATCCTCCCGGCGCACACGCACGACAGTGACTGCCTCTACTACGTGCTCCAGGGCCAGGCCATCCTCGGCAAGCGCGTGATCGAGCCGGGTGGCGGCTTCTTCGTCCCCGCCGGCAAGGCGTACGGCTACACGGCGGGCTCCGAGGGCGCCGAGGTGCTCGAGTTCCGGCACGCCACCACCACGGACTTCCACGAGACCGAGCGCAGCCCCGCCCGCTGGCAGAAGATCCTCGAGAACGCCGAGCGGAACGACGGCTGGAAGGACGCCGACCTGCCCTACTGAGCGGCGACGCCGAGGAGCGGGCGGCACGCGTCGACCCCCTCGACCCGCAGGGTCCAGGGCGGCCGCACGAACTGCTCGGACGTGACGAGCAGCCGAACGTCCTCCGTGGCCCGCCCGCGACGCACGATCGGCTCGGTGCCGTCAGGGCGATAGCCGAGCCGTTCCGAGACCCGCATCGACGCCGTGTTCTCCCGGAACGCCGAGGACCGGGCGCGCACGGCGCCGAGGTGGTCGAAGGCGAACGCCAGCACGGCGGCGCGCATCTCGGTGCCGATACCGCGGCGCTGGTGGCGCAGGCCGACCCAGGAGCCGGTGACGACCTCGCGCAGGATCCCGAAGTTCGCGCCTTTCAGCCCCTGCATGCCGACCACGCGCCCGTCGAGGCGGACGAGGAAGTTGACCGTCCACTTCTCGGGGGCCAGCTGCGCCCGCTCGGACCAGTAGTACTGCATCGTCTGGTGGCCGATGTTGTCGGTCCACGGGACGAGGAACGGCATCTCCTCGGGCGGGTGCACCCCTCGTTCCGCCTCCGCGACGAGCTCGAGCAGACCCTCGTCGTCGTCGGGACGCAGCACCAGCCGCGGGGTCCGCAAGGTCAGGTGGCGCAGCGGCCAGGGCTCCGGCGTCATGGCGGCACCCTGCCGGATCTGCACGGGTGAACTCGACCGAATAGTTTCGAGGCCATGCATGCGATCACGGTCAGTGCCCCGGGTGGTCCGGAAGTCCTCCAGTGGACCGAGGTCCCCGACCCCGTAGCGGGCCCCGGGGAGGTCGTCATCGACGTCGTGGCCAGCGCGGTCAACCGCGCCGACCTGCTGCAGCGTCAGGGCCACTACCCGCCGCCCCCCGGTGCGTCGGACATCATCGGGCTGGAGTGCTCGGGGCGGATCGCGCAGATCGGCGACGGCGTCGAGGGATGGCAGGTCGGCGACGAGGTGTGCGCGCTGCTCGCAGGCGGCGGCTACGCGGAGAAGGTGGCGGTGCCGGCGGCTCAGCTCCTGCCGGTGCCCTCCGGTGTCGACATCGTGACGGCAGCCGGCCTCCCCGAGGTGGCGTGCACGGTCTGGTCGAACATCGTGGGTGCGGGCCGGCTGAGCGCAGGCGAGACGTTCCTCGTGCAGGGCGGCAGCAGCGGGATCGGGACGCACGCGATCCAGGTGGCGAAGGCGCTCGGTGCGCGGGTCGCGGCCACGGCGGGGGCGCCCGACCGGCTGGAGCGCTGCCGTGAGCTCGGTGCCGACATCGTCATCGACTACCACGACGACATCCCCGCCGAGCTGAAGAAGGCCACCGACGGCTACGGCGCCGACGTCATCCTCGACAACATGGGCGCCAAGGGCCTGGCCGCCAACATCGACGCCCTCGCCCCCGACGGGCGACTGCTGATCATCGGCCTGCAGGGCGGCGCGAAGGGCGAGCTCAACCTCAGCAAGCTGCTGGTCAAGCGGGCCAGCGTCACGGCGATGGGGCTGCGCGGCCGCCCGGTGGACGGCCCCAACGGCAAGGGCGCGGTCGTCGCGGGTGTGCGGGAGCAGGTGTGGCCGATGATCGAGCAGGGGAAGGTGCGCCCGATCACGCACGGCAGCGTCCCGATGCCGGACGCCGGGAAGGCTCACGCGCAGCTGGAGGCCGGAGGTGTGGTCGGGAAGTTGCTGCTGGTGACGCCGGGCAACGACTGACGGTCGAGCACGCGCCTGCCCGTCGCAGTGCGGATACGGTATCGGGAAAACAGGACGTTGACAGTGATGCGGCGGGCATGGCATCTGCTCGCCGGGGAACACGGGGACCAATGAGCCAGCCATCGGAACAGAACGCGAACGACAGCGGCGAGCAGCAGGTCGTGGTCATCGGGCCGGACGGCCGTCCCGTGGGCATGGCGACGCTACCGCGGTCGGGCGAGGACGGTGGCGACCAGCAGGGCGGTATGGAAACCATGGTCGAACAGCCCGGCAAGGTCATGCGGATCGGCACGATGATCAAGCAGTTGCTCGAGGAAGTGCGAGCCGCGCCGCTCGACGAGGCCTCCCGCAACCGGCTCCGCGAGATCCACGAGAACTCGATCAAGGAGCTGGAGGACGGCCTCGCGCCGGAGCTGCGCGAGGAGCTGCACCGCCTCAGCCTGCCCTTCACCAACGACAGCACCCCGTCCGACGCCGAGCTGCGGATTGCACAGGCACAGCTCGTCGGCTGGCTCGAGGGACTGTTCCACGGCATCCAGACGGCGCTGTTCGCCCAGCAGATGGCTGCCCGCCAGCAGTTGGAGCAGATGCGCAGAGGGCTACCGCCCGGTGCCTCTCCGCAGCAGCAGGGCCCAGAGGGTCACCTCGGACGGGGGACGGGCCAGTACCTGTAAGCCGGACGACAACAACCCGTCACCGGAGAGGCGCGATCATGCCTCAAACCGGCGACGACCTCGCGTTGCTGCAATCGGGGCAGGCCCGCACGAGCCACCCACAACTCGTCGGTACCCTCGTCCGGTGGCTCAGACGATGACCACCGGTGACGACCGGGCCGAGGATGCGCCGTCCCTGCCGACGGTCATGCCCGACGCGCCTGCGTCCCGCAGTTGGCGCCGGGCATTCGACGACCTCGGGCAGGGATGGCGGCAGCGTCCGCTGTGGGGATATCTGGGCTGGCAGGACATCAAGCAGCGATACCGCCGCTCGGTGCTCGGGCCGCTCTGGATCAGCATCACCATGGCCGTTGTCGCCACGGCCATGGGCATCCTCTACGGCGCCCTCTTCGGCGAGGACATCCGCACGTTCCTGCCCTATGTCGCCACCGGCCTGCTGATCTGGTACTTCATCAACGGCTGCATCCTCGAGGGCAGCGAGGTCTTCATCGCCAACGAGGGGCTGATCCGGTTCCTGCCGGCGCCGCTGAGTCTCCACGTCTATCGGCTGGTCTGGCGCCAGACGCTGTTCTTCCTGCACAACCTCGTGGTGTGGGGCATCCTCGTCGCGATCTTCCGGCCGCCACTGGGCTGGACGCTCCTGCTGGCGATTCCCGCCTTCGCGCTGCTCATCGTCAACGGCGCGTGGATCTCGGTGGTCACGGGCATCATCGCCACGCGGTTCCGGGACATCCCGCCGATCATCGCCAGCCTCGCGAACCTGCTCTTCTTCGTGACGCCGATCGTGTGGCAGTACAACACGCTGCTCGAGAACCCGGCGGTCGCCGAGCGCGCCAGGATCGCCGAGCTGAACCCCGTCCTGCACTACGTCGAGATCCTCCGCGAGCCGCTGCTGGGCGAGCCGATCGTGTGGCACCACTGGGCCGTGGTCGGCGTCATCACTGTGGCGGGCTGCATCGCAGCGCTCGTCTGTCTCCGCAACTACCGCTCCCGCGTCGCGTACTGGGTCTGAGGACGGAATGGTCAGCATCGATCTCGACGGGGCCGCCGTCGACTTCCCGATCTTCGACGCGAAGACGCGCTCGTTGAAGAAGGCCGTACTCGGTCGCGCAGGCGGCCGGATCGGCACCGACTCGAAGGTGCCCATCATCGAAGCGCTGCGCGACATCACGGTGTCCCTGCGCAAGGGCGACCGCGTCGCGCTCGTCGGGCACAACGGAGCAGGCAAGTCCACGCTGCTGCGGCTCATGTCGGGCATCTACGAACCCACCCGCGGGCGCTCCTCCGTGATCGGCAAGGTGGCGCCGGTCTTCGACCTGGCAGTCGGGATGGACCCGGAGATCTCCGGGCTGGAGAACATCCTCATCCGCGGCCTGTTCCTCGGCATGACGCGCAAGCAGATGGAGGCGCGGGTCGACGACATCGCGGCCTTCACCGAGCTCGGCGACTACCTCAAAATGCCGCTGCGCACCTACTCCACGGGTATGCGCGTGCGGCTCGCGCTCGGCGTCGTCACGAGCATCGATCCCGAGATCCTGCTGCTCGATGAGGGCATCGGCGCCGTCGACGCGGAGTTCCTCGCCAAGGCGCGCGACCGGCTCAACGAGCTGGTGGAGCGTTCCGGAATCCTGGTGTTCGCCTCGCACTCCGACGAGTTCCTCGCCGACCTGTGCGACACGGCCATCTGGATGGACCAGGGCACGATCCGCGAGCACGGCCCTCTCCGCGAGGTGCTGCGCAGCTACAAGGGCCGTGACGTGCTGGCTGAGATCGAAGCGAGCCGGTGAACAACGCGCCGCTCGCGGCCGGCTCGGTCGTCGCGGTGGTGGTCACCCGCCACCGGACCGACATGCTGGTCGACTCGCTCGCAGCGCTCGCCAAACAGACCCACCCGATCGCCCACCTGATCGTCGTGGACAACGGGCCCGACAAGCCTGCTCGTGAGATCGTCGAGGCCTGTGGTCTGCCGGCCACCTGGCTGCCGTCCTGGAACAACCTCGGAGGTGCCGGCGGCTTCGCCCTCGGCATGCTCCATGCGCTCGCCATGGGCGCGGAGTGGATCTGGCTGGGCGACGACGACGGCCGGGCGGCCAACGAGACCGTGCTGGCCACCCTCGTCGATCTCGCGGAGCGCCGCGGGCTGGCCGCGGTGTCGCCCACCGTGGCCGACATGGACCATCCCGACCGCCTCGCGTTCGCGGTGCGCCGCGGCCTCACCTGGCACCGCTCGCGTGCCGCCCTCGCCGCCGACTCCGGGCACGGAGCCGACGACGAGCTGCTTCCCGGCGTCGCCGCGCTGTTCAACGGGGCGCTGTTCCGGGCTCGCACCCTCGACGTCATCGGGGTTCCCGACCTCCGGCTGTTCGTCCGGGGCGACGAGGTGGAGATGCACCGCAGGCTGGTGCGCTCGTGCCTGCCGTTCGGCACGTCGCTCCGCGCCGCCTATCTCCACCCGGCGGGCTCCGAGGACGACAAGCCGATGCTCGGCGGTCGGCTGCACGCCCGCGACCCCGACGACCCCGTGAAGCGCTACTACACCTACCGCAACCGCGGGTACCTCGTGTCCCAGCCGGGGATGCGCAAGGTCGGGCTGCTCGAGGTGCCGCGGTTCGCCTGGTACTTCCTGGTCACCAAACGCAGCCCGCGCCAGTTCGTGCAGTGGGTGCGCCTGGTGCGCCAGGGACGTGCGGAGCGTTTCCACCGCGCCTGACCCTCAGCGGGGCCGTCACAACTCGCCACAAGGCACTACACGATCGTGTGTGATGAGGATCACGACAAATTTATCGTATCTTTTTCTGCTGTTAGTCGTGCAGACGGTTGAACGTTAACGAAATGCGTCTAGTATCTCCAATACAGGCCTCCGACCTGCGGAGAAGCTCCGACTCGACCGATCAAGGTTAAACCCTCGTTAACACCTCTAACCACCACTCCAGGTGATCGCTGTCCGTACCCCGCTGCTAATTTCGTCCCTCGATAGTGGTCAGAATCGGGGGAAAACGATGTGGGATTGGCTCCGCTTTCTGGAGCACTGGCAGCTCTTCTTGCCGGTCGGCATCATCGGCGGGATCTCGTGGTCGGTATGGCTGATCCGCAAGGTCATGTCAGCCGGATATCGCCCCCTCGTCAACGACTTCCGGACCACCACCTCAGTGGTCGTCCCGTCGTTCCGTGAGGACCCCGACGTCCTGATGCGCTGCCTCGACACCTGGCTCGCTCAGGGACCCACCGAGGTGATCATCGTTCTCGACGTGGAGGACCTCGAAGCCCGCGACCGGCTCATGGCGCGCCACGACCGGCGCATCCACGTCATGATGTTCGCCCACGAAGGCAAGCGCTCCGCTCTCGGTGTCGGCATCCGCGCCGCCCGCCACGAAGTCCTCGTCCTCACCGACTCCGACACCGCATGGGAACCGGGTCTGCTCGCCGCCGTGCAGATGCCCTTCGCCAACCCCAAGGTCGGTGCCGTCGGCACCCGGCAGAACGTCCACGAGCCGCGCAGCAGCGTCTGGCGCCGCGTGGCCGACTGGATCATCGACCTGCGGTACATGGACTACGTGCCCGCCACGGCCCGCCGCGGCGGCGTCGTCTGCGTCTCCGGACGCACCGCGGCCTACCGCCGCGCGGCAGTGATGCCGGTGCTGGCGAACCTCGAGCACGAATACTTCCTCGGCAGGCGTTGTGTCGCGGGCGACGACGGCCGGCTGACCTGGCTGGTACTCGCGCAGGGCTACCGCACCGAGCACCAGGACTCCGCACGGGCCCTGTCGATGTTCCCCTCGACGTTCAAGGCGTTCTGCAAACAGCGCGTCCGCTGGAGCCGCAACTCCTACCGCTGCTACCTCACCGCTCTCTACAAGGGCTGGCTCTGGCGAGTCCCGGTGATCTCCCAGCTCACCGTGTTCCAGATCCTCTTCACGCCGGTCACCATGTTCGCGACGGTGTACTACCTCGTCGCGGCCTGGTTCAGCCCCCAGCGTGAGCTCGCTGTGATCCTCGGGCTCGCGTGGCTGTTCCTCGGGCGCGCCATCCGCAGCTTCTCCCACCTGCGCCGCACCCCGTCCGACATCGTCATCCTGCCGCTGGTCACCCTCGTGATCATGTTCGTCGCCCTGCCCATCAAGACCTGGGCGTTCCTGACCATGAACAAGCAGGGATGGCTCACCCGCCGCGCCGACCTCGTTGGCGGCGAGGGCCAGGACGAGGCCAGCCTGACGGAGGACAGCCGTGGCGCAGCCTGATCCAGCCGGTCCACGCACCGGCCGCAAGTGGTTCGTGCGGCTCGCAGCACTCGCCGTCGTCGGTGGCATCGCCGTGGCCGCCGTCCAGACGGGGATGGTCGAGCGGGTGCTCGGCCCCGACCTGTCCGACACCGGCAGCATGCTCGACGACGCCGAGGAGGCCGGAGTCGTCGAGGCGCCCACCGACGCCGAGGACACCAGCGCCCCCACCACCGAGGCGCAGCACCACCAGGCCACCCTCGTGGAGGCCGAGGACGACCGGCTCTTCGCGATCGTCAGCGACCGGCCGCCGTCCGATGTCCCCTACGAGGTGCCGGCCGCCGCCGGCCAGACCGTGTCGACCATGGTCCTCACCCCCCGCCCCCAGCCCTACGACATGCCGTCGTTGGAGCGCCTCGGCGCAGCGGCCCGGCTCCCCGACGGATCGTGGCTGCTGAACCGCTCCGTGGTGGTCGGACGCGGCGCGGAGCTGCGGGTCCAGGAGCCTGGTGCGACGCTCCGGATGGCCAGCGGCCCGAACGGGTTCGCCGCGCTGGTCGCGTTCAAGGGGACCTTGACGCTCTCCGGCGGCCCGGACGCACCGCTCACCGTCACGAGCTGGGATCCCGCGGCGAACGCGGCCGACACCGAGCGCAACGACGGCCGTGCCTACCTGCGTGCGGTCGGGGCCCGGATGGACCTCACCGAGGTCAACGCGGCCGACCTGGGGTTCTGGAGCGGCCGCACCGGCGGCGTGGCCTGGACCGGTAGCGCGGGCGCCCCGGCCACCGGCTCGGCCAACCACGTGAGCGTCGAACGCGGCCACTACGGGATCTTCACCAGCCGGGTCAACGACGTCGTCCTCAACGACGCGACGCTGCGCGACAACGAGCTCGACGGGCTGCTGCTGCACCGGGAGACGGGCGGCGTCGTCGCCACCGACGTCACGAGCACCGGGAACGGACGCGACGGCGTGACGGCCACCCGTGGGGCCGAGCGCATCACCCTCACCGAGGTAACCGCGGCGGACAACAAGGGCAACGGGTTCCGGATCGACGGCTCCCCGCTGGCCGCAGAAGCCACCGCCGGCGGGGCGAGCACAGCGCAGGGCGCCGGCTACACGATCGAACGCTCGACCGCCACGGGCAACGCCGAGGTGGGGATCCTCGCCGTCGAGGCGGGCGGGCTCGTCGTGCGCGACAACACCGTCTCGGGCAACCGCGACGGGATCGTGGTGCGGGGCGCCACAGAGCGGCCTGCGATCACGGGCAACACCGTGGACGCCACGGAGTTCGGCATCGCGGTGCGCGGCGGCATCCGAAACGCGCAGGTCACCGCCAACCGGGTCGGCTCCGCGGTCATCGCGGTGCAGGTCACCGACGCATCGGCGGCCGTCGAGCAGAACGAGGTGCGCGCCGCGTCCAGGTACGCCGTCTCGCTGGTCGGTGACGTCACCGGGTCGTCCGTCACCACCAACAAGCTCGGTGGCCGCGGCCTGGCGGCGCTCGACATCAACCGTGTCGGCATCACGGCCACCGTCGGCATCACGGCCAACGACGAGTCCCGGTGGACGGTCGACCGGGACGAGCTGCGCTACTGGCGCGACTACGCCGCCGACCACCCGCTGCTGCTGTTGTGGCTGCTCATCCTCCTGCTCCCGATCGCCGCCCGGGTGTGGCACAAGCGCCGTCGGCGGCTACGCGACGACCACGTGCACCCCTACGTCAACGTGCCGCCCGGCCCTCCGGTCCCGGGCAACAACAACGTGATCACCTCGGTCGGCCGGCCCGCCCCGGCCGCACCGCGGCCGATGCCACGCCCCGGCCCGCGGCCCCCCGTCCCGCCCCGCCCGGGGCCGGAGGAGGCGTCCGCCACCGTGGCGCTGCCGGTCACCCGCGTCACGGTCGTTTCCGGGAAGGGGGCGCGCAAGTGACGCCGGGGAACCGTTCCGGACGTCGGCTGGCGAGGCTGGCCGGCGGTCTGGCCGCCGCGGTGGTGCTGGCAGGGGTCGCCGCGTGCGGCGGCAGCCCAGGCCCGGCACCACCCTCGCCGCCACCGGCTCCCGCTCCGGCGCCCACGGCCGGATCCGCCTGCACCCAGAAGCCCACCACCGAGATCCGCACCTCGGACGAGCTCGTCGAAGCACTCGCGGGGGCCCACCCGGGCTCGGTGATCGCCATGGCTCCCGGCACCTACCCCGGCACGTTCGTGGCCGGTGCTCAGGGCACCCCCGACAAGCCGATCGCCCTCTGCGGTTCGCGCGAGGCGATCCTCGACGGCGGGGCCATCGACGGGGACTACACGTTCCATCTCGACGGAGCGGCCTACTGGCAGCTGAGCGGTTTCACCGTCCGGGGCGGCCAGAAGGGCGTCATGGCCGACCGTGCGCAGGGCAACCTCATCGAGGGTCTTCTCGTCGAGGGCACCGGCGACGAGGCCATCCACCTGAGGCAGAACAGCACCGACAACGTGGTGCGCGACAACACCGTGCGACGCACCGGGCTGCGCAACGGCAAGTACGGCGAGGGCATCTACATCGGCAGCGCCGAAAGCAACTGGTGCGACCAGACCAACTGTGAGCCGGACCGCAGTGATCGCAACGTGATCGAGGGAAACACCATCTCCGAGACCACGTCGGAGTCGGTGGACATCAAGGAAGGCACCACGGGCGGGACGCTGCGCGGCAACACGTTCTCGGGCATCGGGATGACCGACGCCGACTCCTGGGTGGACGTCAAGGGGAACGGCTGGCAGATCACCGGCAACGTCGGCACCGACAGCCCGGAGGACGGATTCCAGGTGCACGAGATTCTCGACGGCTGGGGCCTGGACAACACCTTCGAGAACAACAGCGCCACGGTCAACGCCGGTGGCTATGCGATCAACGTCACCAAGAACAAGGAGCGGAACCGAGTCGGCTGCGACAACCGCAGCGTCGACGCCGGCCGGGGGCTGAGCCCCGAGGACTGCGGCTGAGCCGCCACGACCTCTCCAGACCATCCGAATCGAATCGAGAGGAGCCGATGTGTTCGCTCGACGGATCGCCGTCATCGGCACCGGCTACGTAGGACTGACCACCGGCGCTTGTCTGGCCTCGCTGGGCCACCACGTGGTGTGCGCCGACATCGACCCCGACAAGATCGACCGCCTCAGACAGGGCGAGATCGACATCCTCGAGCCCGGGCTTCCCGAGCTCGTCTCCGAGGGGGTCGCCGCCGGCCGCCTCCAGTTCGTCCTCGGCGCCCGCAATGCGATCGTGCGCCCCGATGAGCCCGCCGTCGAGGTGGTGTTCCTCTGCGTCCCGACTCCGATGGGCGAGGGAGGCGCCGCCGACCTCCGTGCCGTGGAGGCGGTGGCCAACGAGGTGCGCCACCTGCTGCCGAAGGGCTGCGTGGTGGTCAACAAGTCGACGGTGCCGGTCGGCACCGCCGAGGCCACCCGGAAGATGCTGGGCCGCCGCGACGTGTCCGTCGTGAGCAACCCGGAGTTCCTCCGGGAGGGCAGCGCGGTGCATGACTTCCTCCACCCCGACCGGATCGTGGTCGGCAGCGACGCCCAGGACGCCGCGGAGCGCGTGGCCGCCCTGTACTCCAAGCTCGGCGCCCCCACCCAGCTCACCGACGCGGCCAGCGCCGAGATGGTGAAGTACGCCGCGAACTGCTTCCTGGCGATGAAGCTGTCCTACGTCAACGCGCTCGCCGACCTGTGCGAGCGGCTCGGTGCCGACGTCATCGAGGTCACCGAGGGCATGGGCTACGACCGACGTATCGGGCAGACCTTCCTCTCGCCCGGGCCGGGCTGGGGAGGCTCCTGCTTCCCGAAGGACACCCACGCCCTGCTGCAGATCGCCGCGGCCGCGGGGATGGACTTCGAGCTGGTCGGGGCGAGCCTGCGGACCAACGAGACCACCCAGCGGCGCGTGGTCGACAAGGTCCGCGCCGCCGTGGGGGGCCAGCTCGCCGGGAAGCGGATCGGGTTGCTCGGCCTCACGTTCAAGGCGGGCACCGACGACCTGCGCGACTCACCGTCGCTCGCCGTCGCGAAGCTGCTGCGCGACGAGGGGGCCGAGCTCTCCGGTTACGACCCGGCCTGCCCGCACGACGTGCCGGGGGTGACCAGCGGGATCACCGTCGTCGACGACCCGCTGGACGCCTCGAAGGACGCGGCGGCGCTGGTGGTTCTCACCGAGTGGCCGCAGTTCCGGTCGCTGGACTGGAATGCGCTGGGCGGCGTGATCGGGTCTCCCGTGGTGATCGACACCCGCAACCTGCTGGACCCCGACGTCCTCCGCCGGGCCGGTTTCGCGTGGATCGGGCTGGGCCGCAGCTGACGCACCACCGGTCCGGCGGCCGTGAGCCGCCGGACCGGAAACCGCGGGCCTAGTGTCGGAAGACGACCGTGCGGAGCATCACGAAGTTGATGGCCGTGGCCGTGCCCTGGGCGATCACCCAGGCGATGCTCACCCGCAGCGGGATGGCAGGCAGCACGGCGAGCATGAGCGCGTTCATCCCGATGTTCAGGGCGAACGTGGTGCCGTAGAGCAGTACGAAGCCCGCGAACCTGGCACGGCCCGCGCCGTCGACCGTGAACGTGAAGCGCCGGTTGAGCAGGTACGCGGTGGTGGTGCCGAGGATGAAGCTGATGGCCTTGGCGACGTGCACATAGGTGCCCAGCGCGAGGAGCCCCTGGTAGCTGCCGAAGTCGACCAGCGCGGACAGCACGCCGATGGCGACGAACCGGCTCAGCTGCGCAACCAGGCCGAGCTCGGCCGGTGCGGGGCGGGTCGCGGTCACAAGAGCAGAGTATCGGCCGGGTCCGCCCGCCCGGTCCCTCCCCCGGATGGGCCGGGTGCGCAGATCGCGCCGGAACGGCACGATCACCGGGTGACCACAGAGACCGTTGCCGGCACTCCCACCGGGGTGCGCACGCTCGCCGACGACTACGTGCGGCGCCTCTCCGACCTCGACCCCAGGGTCGCCACCATGCTGGGCTCCCACCCCGGCGACGACCGGGTGCCCGACCTTTCGCCCAGTGGCCAGGAGGCGCTCGACGAGCTCCACCGCTCCGTGCTGGCCGCCCTCCCCACCGCCGAGGTCGCCGGTGACGAGGACCGCCGCTGTGCCCGTCTGCTGCGCGAGCGCCTCGAGGCCCAGCTCGCGGCGAGCGAGGCCGGCGAGCATCTGCGGGCCGTCAGCAACATCATCGGTCCGCACGTCGAGGTCCGGCAGTTGTTCGAGCTGATGCCGACCGCCACCCCCGACGACTGGGCTGTGGTCGCCGGCCGGATGGCGGCGGTGCCACAGGCCTACGCGGGATACGTCGCGTCGCTCGACGAGGGGGCGCGCCGGGGTCTGTACGCGGCACCACGACAGGTCGAGACGGCAGTCGGTCAGCTCGACGAGTGGCTCGACGGCGCCCAAGGCTCCTGGTTCCACACGTTCGTGAGGCAGGCCCCGGAGGACACCGAACCGTCGGTACGGGCCGCGCTCGAGAAGGCTGCCGGAGCTGCGGCTGCCGCTGCTGCGGACCTGCGGGACCACCTCACGCGCGTCTATCTCCCCGCTGCCCAGGGCACACCCGATGCCGTCGGCGCCGAGCGCTACCGGCTCGGCGCCCGGCTGAACACGGGCTCGGACCTCGACCTCGCCGAGGCCTACGAATGGGGCTGGGACGAGTTCCGCCGCCTCGATGCCGAGATGCGCCACGAGGCCGAGAAGGTGCTGCCCGGGGCCACGCCGATCGCCGCAATGCGTCATCTCGACGAGAAAGGCGCCGCGGTCGACGGCGTCGAGGAGATCCGCATCTGGCTGCAGAAGATGATGGACACGGCGATGGACGAGCTGGACGGCACCCATTTCGACATCCCTGCTCCCGTCCGCGCCGTCGAGGCCATGATCGCCCCTGTGGGCAGCGCGGCAGCGCCGTACTACACGTTCCCGTCGCTCGACTTCTCCCGGCCCGGCCGCACCTGGCTACCGACACTCGGGGCGTCCCGCTTCCCGCTGTGGAACCTGGTCAGCACCTGGTACCACGAGGGCGTTCCCGGCCACCATCTGCAGCTGGCCCAGTGGACCTACCTCGCCGACAAGCTCTCGACCTTCCAGACCACGGTCGGGGCCGTGTCGGCCAACATGGAGGGCTGGGCGCTCTACGCCGAGCGGCTCATGGACGAGCTGGGATACCTCACGCTGCCCGGCACACGGCTCGGGTACCTCGACTGCCAGCAGATGCGCGCGATCCGAGTGGTGATCGACATCGGGATGCACCTGCAACTGGAGGTCCCCGCGAACTCGCCCGTCCACCCGGGGAAGTCCTGGACGCCGGAGGTCGCGCGTGAGTTCTTCGGTGCCTTCTGCGGACGACCCAGCGCGTTCCTCGACAGCGAGATCGTGCGCTACCTGAGCTGGCCGGGCCAGGCGATCAGCTACAAGCTCGGCGAACGCGCCTGGCTCGCGGGCCGGGACGCAGCCAGAGCCGCCCGCGGAGCGGACTTCGACCTGAAGTCCTGGCACGCCGCCGCACTGTCGCTGGGCAGCCTCGGCCTGGACGACCTCACGGACGAGCTCGCCCGACTCTGACTGTCCCGGTCCATACCCCGACGGGCCGGATGCGGAGATCGCCCCGGCCCGGCACGATCATCGGGTGACCACAGTGACCCCTGACGGCACCCCCACCGGGGTGCGTGCCCTCGCCGACGACTACGTCAGACGCCTCGCGGACCTCGACACGAGGGTTGCGACCTCGCTGGGCACCCACCTCGGCGACGACCGGGTGCCCGACCTCTCCCCCGACGGCCAGCAGGCCGTCGACGATCTCGCGAACACGGCGCTGGCGGGGCTGCCGACGGCCGCGGTGGCCGGTGAGGACGACCGGCGTTGCGCACGGCTGCTCCGCGAGCGCCTCGAGGCGCAGCTCGCCGTGAGCGACGCGGGTGAGCACCTGCGGCAGGTGCGCAACATCTTCGGGCCACACCAGCAGGTCCGGCAGCTGTTCGAACTGATGCCCACAGTCACGCCGGACGACTGGGCCGTGGTGGCGCGCCGGATGGCGAAGGTGCCGCAGGCGTATGCGGGGTACATCGCGTCGCTCACCGAGGGGTCACGTCGGGGCCTCCACGCTGCGCCGCGACAGGTCGAGACGGCCGTCGGCCAGCTCGACGCGTGGCTCGCCGATCCACGGGGTTCCTGGTTCCACGGCTTCGTCGCGGATGCGCCCGACGACGTCGCGCCCGCGGTGCGCACCGCGCTGGACGAGGCGGCCGGAGCCGCCGCAACCGCCGCCACCGAGCTGCGCGACCACCTCGCCCGCGTGTACCTCCCGGCGGCGCAGGGCACGCCGGACGCCGTCGGCGCCGAGCGCTACCGGCTCGGCGCCCGGCTGAGCACGGGCTCGGACCTGGACCTCGCCGAGGCCTACGAGTGGGGCTGGGACGAGTTCCGTCGCCTCGACGAGGAGATGCGCCGCGAGGCGGACACGATCCTGCCGGGGGCCGGGCCGATCGCCGTGATGCGCCACCTCGACGAGCACGGTGAGGCCGTCGACGGTGTGGAGGAGATCCGCATCTGGCTGCAGAAGATGATGGACACGGCGATGGACGAGCTCGCCGGCACCCACTTCGACATCCCCGCTCCGGTCCGCACGGTCGAGGCCATGATCGCTCCGGCCGGCAGCGCCGCCGCGCCGTACTACACGCGTCCGTCGCTCGACTTCTCCCGGCCCGGCCGCACCTGGCTACCGACACTCGGCGCGACCCGGTTCCCGCTCTGGGGCCTGGTCAGCACCTGGTACCACGAGGGCGTTCCCGGCCATCACCTGCAGCTCGCCCAGTGGGCGCATCTCGCCGACCAGCTCTCGACGTTCCAGACCACCATCGGGTCGGTGTCGGGCAACACCGAGGGCTGGGCCCTCTACGCCGAGCGGCTGGCCGACGAGCTCGGCTACCTGACCCTGCCCGGAACGCGCCTCGGCTACCTCGACGCGCAGCAGATGCGGGCGATCCGGGTCGTGATCGACATCGGGATGCACCTGCAGCTGGAGGTTCCGGCGAACTCGCCCGTCCACGCAGGCAGGACCTGGACGCCCGAGGTCGCGCGTGAGTTCTTCGGTGCCTTCTGCGGACGACCCAGCGCGTTCCTCGACAGCGAGATCGTGCGCTACCTCGGCTGGCCGGGCCAGGCGATCAGCTACAAGCTCGGCGAACGCGCCTGGCTCGCCGGGCGCGATGCAGCCAGAGCCGCACGGGGCGCGGACTTCGACCTGAAGTCCTGGCACGCCGCCGCACTGTCGCTGGGCAGCCTCGGCCTGGACGACCTCACGGACGAGCTCGCCCGGCTCTGACCGCTCGGCGGGTCAGAAGTAGTGGCCCGCCAGCCGGTAGCGCCTGCGCACCGTCACCGAGCCCATCCCGGCCCGGCCGTGCACCACGAAGTGGGGCACGCCGGGCCGCCGGATGGACGGGACGCTGCTCTTGACCGTGCCCATCGTGGCCACGACGCGATCGATGTCGGCGGTGGCCTCGTCGGGCACGAGGAGCCGAGCAGAGCCCGCACCGAGATCCACCTCGATGTCGATCACCGGGTGGCGCAGCGTTGTGTCGCAGAAGTCGAGGACCACCGAGCCCATCGCGCTCTGCAGGCGCAGCCGGGCCGGCACGTCCCAGGCGCCACGACGCTTGATGGTGGACGCTCCGGTGCGCAGCACCACAGCAGGCGCATCAGGCGCCTCGAGGGGCCGGGACGCGGCGATCGCCGCCTGGTGCGCTCCCGGTAGGTCGGCCAGAGGCGGGCGGAGATCCGCCTCGTATCTGGCCGCGTACACCACCGTGAGTCGCTCCTCCAGCTCCGAGACGGTGATCCGGCCCTCGGCGAGAGCCTGGTGGAGCAGGGCGGCCGCGCGCTCCCGGTCGGCGTCGGAGATCCTGAGTCCCGGCGGGTCCGGCGGCGTGCTCACCACAGCAGGATAGTGCTGACACCACGCCGGGTACTGATTACTCCCGGTGCGCAGATGCTGCTCCGCTGCCCGAGGGGCGGTCGGGCGTTCCACGGGGTGGAGCGGCGGCCGCGATCTCTACGGGGAGTAGCCTGACGCGGATGTCCGGAACGGCGAGTCTCCGCGGCTGGGGACGCACCGCGCCCACGATGGCGCAGGTGCTGACACCCAGGTCCATCGACGACGTCAGCGCTGCGGTCACGGCGGCGGGTCCACGCGGGATCATCGCCCGCGGCCTCGGGCGCTCCTACGGTGATCCCGCACAGAACGCCGGCGGCGTCGTGCTCGACATGACCGGTCTCGCCACCATCCACTCGATCGACGCCGGCAGCGGAATCGTCGACCTCGACGCCGGGGTCAGCCTCGACACCCTGATGCGCGCCGCGCTCCCGCACGGGCTGTGGGTCCCGGTGCTCCCCGGCACCCGGCAGGTCACGATCGGTGGGGCGATCGGGGCCGACGTCCACGGCAAGAACCACCACACCAAGGGCAGCTTCGGCAACCACGTCCTGTCGCTCGACCTGATCACCGGCGACGGATCGCTCCGCACGCTCACCCCGGACGGCCCGGACGCCGAGCTGTTCTGGGCCACCGTCGGCGGCATGGGCCTCACCGGCGTGGTCGTGCGCGCCAGTGTGCAGCTGCACCGCACGGAGTCGGCGTACTTCGTGGTCGACACCGACCGCACCGCCGACCTCGACGAGCTGATGGCGCTGCTCACCGACGGCTCCGACGACACGTACGGCTACTCCGCCGCCTGGTTCGACACCACCACCACCGGCGCCCAGCTCGGCCGGGCCGTGCTCACGCGCGGCTCGCTCGCCACCGTCGACCAGCTGCCGGTGAAGCTACGCAACGACCCCCTGAAGTTCGACGCGCCGCAGCTGCTGTCGTTCCCGGACATCTTCCCCAACGGCCTCGCCAACCGCTTCACGCTGCGGGCGTTCAGCGAGCTCTGGTACCGCAAGGCTCCCAAGCGCCAGCACGGCTCGATCCAGAACATCACGACCTTCTACCAGGTGCTCGACCTGTTCGGGGACTGGAACCGGGTCTACGGCTCGCGCGGCTTCCTGCAGTACCAGTTCCTGGTGCCGTTCGGCGAGGAGCCGACGTTCCGCCGGATCGTCGAGCGGATCGCCGGCTCGCCGCACGCGTCCGGACTCAACGTGCTCAAGCGGTTCGGCGAGGGCAACGCCGCACCGCTGTCGTTCCCGCAGCCGGGCTGGACGATCACCGTGGACTTCCCGATCGCCCGCGGCCTGCACCACTTCTGCGACGGGCTCGACGAACTCGTGCTCGCTGCAGGCGGGCGGCTCTACCTCGCCAAGGAGTCCCGGGCGAGCGCGGAGACGATCCGGCGTGGCTACCCGCGCTTCGACGAGTGGCGCAAGGTGCGCGACAACGCCGACCCCTCCGGGGTCTTCACATCCGACATGGCCAGGCGGCTGGAGCTGACGAACTGATGATCGACGCCGTGGGCAACCCCCAGAGCGTGCTGCTGATGGGCGGAACCTCGGAGATCGGGCTGGCCGTCGTGGAGGCCTTCGCCTCCGACCGGCCGCTGCGGGTGGTGCTCGCCGCCCGGCCGTCCGAGAGGCTGGACGCCGCGCGAGCCCGGCTGGAGAAGCTCGGCTGCGCCGTCGAGACGCTCCCGTTCGACGCCGTTGCCCTCGACACCCACGCGGACGTGGTGCGCAAGGCCTTCACCGGCGGCGACATCGACGTCGCGCTCGTCGCGTTCGGGCTGCTCGGCGACAACGAGCAGGCGTGGACCGACGTCGACACCGCCGTCGAGCTGGCGCAGGTCAACTACACGGCGGCGGTCTCGGTGGGTGTCGCGCTCGCCGAGCGGCTGCGCGCCCAGGGCCACGGTTCGCTGGTGGCGTTCTCCTCGGTCGCCGGTGAGCGCGCCCGCCGCTCGAACTTCGTCTACGGCTCCACGAAGGCCGGGATGGACGCCTTCTACTCCGGCCTCACCGAGGCCCTGCGCCCGTCCGGTGTGGTCGTCACGGTCGTGCGGCCGGGCTTCGTGCACACGAAGATGACCGAGGGCCGCAAGCCCGCCCCGCTGTCCACCACCCCCGGGGCCGTCGCCGCCGTGGTGGTCGACGCGGTGCGCAACCGTCACGAGCTCGTCTGGGCTCCCGCCCCGCTCCGCGTGCTGATGAGCGTGCTGCGCCACCTGCCTCGCGCCGTTTTCCGCCGCCTGCCGGGCTGACGCGTACACCCGCTCCGGGGGCCGAAGAGTTAACACTTGCCCGCGGCATGTGCGACTATCGCACATATGCAGGCGGTCCAGGGGTGGCCAGAGGTCGGGGAACGCGTACGCGATATGCGGCTTGCCCGCGGGCTCAGCCAGGCTGCGCTCGCGGAGGAACTCGGTATCGACCGCACCGCCGTCGTCCGCATCGAAGCCGGTGAACGCCAGGTCTCGGCCCTGGAGCTCGGGCATCTCTCGGATGTTCTTCGCGTCCCGATCGCTCACTTCGTGACCCAACCACCGGCCGCCGTCACCACGTATCGCACTCTGCTCGCCGACGACCCTGACCAGGGCTCGAGAGACCGGGTTCTGTTGGATGTGGATCTCGAAGCGCACGCGCGGGACGCCGAGTGGCTCAAGGACCAAGGTCTGCTCGACAGGGCCCAGTACCTCATCACACCTGGCCCGGTCGGCGATGCGGAAGCGGCGGTCGAACTGGCTCGTGACGTTCGGAGACAGATCGGCATCACGTCGGGCCCCTTGGGCCCGTTGGCGGAGGTCGGGGAACTCTTCGGGCTCTACATCGTCGTGGTCGACCGCGACGTGTCCGGAGCCTCACTCCAGCTGGAGCCAGGATTCGGTGTTGCCGTCATCGGTGGCCACGCACAACCGGGTCGGAGACGCTGGACCGCTGCACACGAGATCGGCCACCACCTCACAGGCGATGCGTACCACTCCGACGTGGGTGTGGCGGCGAGCGACGCCGAGAAGGAGAAGGTCATCGACGCCTTCGTCGGCGAGTTCCTGCTGCCGACCGACGACGTCCGAGCAGCATGGTCGAATGCAGCACGGGACGAGCCGTACTTACAGCTCGTCCGTATCGCTGCGGAGTACAGACTCTCCTGGTCGTCGACCATAGCTTCGGCCAGTGGGGCCGGCGTGATCGAGCGCCGGGACGTACAGGGTCTTCGTGCACGCACACCCACCCGTGGCGATTTTCTGGAGATCGTCGGGTACGAACCGCTCGCCGACCTCACCCCCGGGACAACGGGTCCTGGGTGGAAGAGGGCGGTGTTCGCTGCATGGCGGAACGGCCGCATTTCTGCCGAGCGCGCTGTCCAACTTGTTCACAACACGCTGACCGTCGGAGATCTGCCGCAGCTAGAGGTCTTCGACAGGCAATGACGTCATCTCGAGAGGCGGGCCCCAAGGCGCTGACCTGTGTGTGGGACACGTCTGCGCTCCTGCATGCGGCCAGGGCGAGCCGACTGGACGTCCTAGGCGATCTCGTGAAAGGAACATCCGAGCACCCGTGGAATCATTACATCCCGGCGACTGTCGCTGAGGAACCGGCCCAGTTGGGGGCCGCGCCCCCTGACTGGGCGAGCGTTGTCCATGTCGATGGGTTGAATGAGATCGTTGCTTTCGGTCAGTGGAGCCAGCGATTGGTTGCCGGACCGCATCATCGAGGCGAGGCTGCTGTTGCTGCATGGGCCCAGAGCCATGTGGCAACGGCGGTGATCGACGACAAGGATGCTCGCTTGGTCGCGCAACAGTACGGATTGGATGCGCACGGAAGCATCTGGGTGCTCTGCCAAGCGATCAGCTGTGCCGTCATCAGCGTGTATACCGCCACCAGCTATTGCGACGCGGTGATCAGCCATGGTGCCCGAATGCCGTTCGAGGTCGGAGGATTCGAGGCATGGGTCCGCCGACAAGGTTTGATCCGCTGACGAGGGCATCCCGTCACGGGACCGCCTGAACGCTAGTGCCCGGTCGGCCGGATTCGCTCGGCCGGCCATGACGGCGGTTCGGGCTCGCTCGCGTCGCCGGTCACCGGCTTCGCGTGGGGCACGACACCGTCCCAGAAGTACTCGATCCTGGCGACCCTCCCGGCTTCGGCGCCCGGGTCGTCCACGGGGTCGTAGAAGAGCGACTCGGTGTAGACGGGCAGGCGGGTCTTCGGGTCGACGTAGTAGACGGCCTCCACCTGGTTGGTGGCAACACCCGCATTGCCCGGCATGAGTACGTGCGACTTCCACCTCGCCCCGATTTCCCGGAACGACCAGATCAGGCGCATCATCCCGTCCTGGTTCCCGTCGCGGTCGAGAGACCGCAGGACGAACGGCGTCCGGACGTACTGCCGGCCGTCGCGCTCGACCAGCGAGAGCTTTCCGACGCCGAGGTAGTCCGGGTATTCCGTGTGGATCGCGCCCACGAACGCCGTCGCCTCGTCCGGTGTGAGGCCTGCGGTCAGCACCCCGTCGCTCACGGTGCCGATGATCTGGAGGGTGCTGCTCGCGTTACCGAACACGCCGTCGGTGCTGATCGCGCAGCTGCGATCCACCTCGGACCACGTCGCGTCGATCGTATCCAGCAGGTAGATCTCGCCGCCCTCGCAGATGGTGTTGAAGCCGTCCAGCTCGTGATAAGCGAAGTCGTTGGTGCGGAAGTCGATGCCACCGTCGCTGACCGCGGCACGGTAGTCGCCGCCGGTCATGTACAACGGCAGGTCCGCCGTGGTCTCCATCCGGACGTGCAGCACGGGTTGGGTGAGCAGGGCGACCATGCTCTCGTCGAGAAGCTGCCCCGCACTCACCTTGGCGAGATCGGCGTCGGTCAGTGACTCGGCCCCGTCCAGCGGGCCCGCCGTAGGGTGCACCAGGTCGACCGGCGCGGCCTGCCCGGGCACTTTCCTCTCCCACACGGAGCACGCAGTCGTGCTGCCGGCAACGAGAAGTGCCGCGATCAGCAGGACGAGCGGGCGGGCCCGTCCGCGGTTCCGAGGCGGGCGTCGCATATCGCCCATGCCCTTGCCGTCCTCCCGCGCCCGTGCAAACCCCACAAATGGATCTTGCGCTTCGGGTGAGGCGGTTATCGCACGGGGGTCGGAAGTTCAGGGACGGACCGATGTCGAGAACGTGGCGCCGCCTACGACCTGTTCGCGACGGTGCCCGCCCGGGCGGCCGCGATCCGGAGGAGTCGACCCGTGAAGTACATGCTGATCATGCAGGTGAACGCCGCGGCGCTCGATGCGCTGACCGAGGAGCAGCGTGAGCAGGTGATGACCGGCCACGGCACGTTCATGGAGACGATCAGGGCGTCCGGCGAGATGGTGGAGACGCACGCCCTCGCCGATCCCGCCCAGAGCGTCGTGGTGGGCGGGCGAGGCGGCGTGCCGGTGGTGACAGACGGCCCGTTCCTGGAGACCAAGGAGTTCATGGGCGGCTTCTACGTCGTGGAGTGCGCGACCCGTGAGCGGGCGATCGAGCTCGCCGGCCTGATTCCGGACTCCGCGGTCGACGGACTGGGCGTCGAGGTGCGGCCGATCGTGTTCTCGGCCGGTCCGCAGTAGCTGCGACGGTACCGGCCTCCTGCCCGCGGCACATCGGGCAGGAGGCCGGCTGCTCAGCCCCCCGCGTTCAGATATCCCCCGCGCACGTAGAGGGCACGTTCGTACTCGTCGACGTTCGCCGGCGCCCGCCGCTGGGCGTTGATCAGCGCGGCGGCCAGCACCCCGTTCCGGGTGCCCAGGGCGGGTCGGCGCGGCACGGCGAACTCGGCTGACTCTGCCGCCTTCTCGGCGGGGCGGATCTCGCTGTCCGTGCGGGCGGCGAGTGTGCGGCGCGCGGCCGCTATACGGGCGGCGGTAGCCGTCTGGTGGCCCACGCTGGGCCAGCCTGCGGCGGACCCACCGACGGCACGATGGCGTGGGGCCTTCGACGCCGATTCCACCTCGGCAGGCACCAGCTTGCGCATCCGCCGCCGAGCGGGCTCCTCCACCGCGTGGTAAGCGAGCGCCGCCACCGCGATGGTCGAGACGAGCACGAGCGCCCCGGCGACGTAGGCGAGGACGGTGTCCGGTCCGAGAATCGAGAACTTCCGCAGTGCCAGCCAGTAGATCTCGAACATCGGGATGTGCACGAGGTAGAGGCTGTAGGAGATGCGGCCGCCGTAGACGGCCCACGGGGCCGACAGCGCCAACGCCGGACCCCGGTCGGCCAGGGCCATCGCGCCTACCAGCAACGGGAACAGCAGGATCACCGCGCCGCCCCTGCCGGGACCGATCAGCTCGCCGAGCAGGAGCCCTCCCGCGATCATCAGCGGCAGTATCACCGCGAACGTCGACGCGCTGCGCCGTGCCCTCGACGACGTCCGGCGCGTCCGCCGGACGGCCAGGTACATCAGCGCCCCCGCGCTGAACCCGCAGAGGATGCGCACCACCCAGCTCCACGGGTAGTACGGGCTGCCGGTGGAGAGGTACGCCCACGCGATCGGAGCCATCAGCGCCACGGCTGCGACGCCGAGCACCGCGGCGGGGAGGTTGCGCAGCCGGAAGAGCACGAGCACGCCGATGGGGAAGAGCAGGTAGGCCAGCCACTCGGCGCTGATGGACCAGGTGGGCCCCACCCACGACGCCCCGTCGAAGAACGCGTTGTCCCAGAGCTGGACCATGAATAGCTGCTGGATGTACTGCCCGACCCCGAGCTCGGGCTGCACGGCCTGGAACGCGATCTCGGAGTCCGAGCCGAACACCATGCGGGCCATCAGCCACAAGCCGAACAGGTGGAACACCACCGCGTACACGGGCCAGATGCGGCAGGCCCGCGCCCAGACGAACCGCGCGGTGGCGCCGATGCGCAGCGCAGGCCCCAGCTTGTCCATGTACGTGTAGGCGATCACGAACCCGCTGAGGACGAAGAACAGGTCGACGCCGAGGGCGCCCGCTGTGACCAACGGCCCGAGCGTCGCCGCGACCTCGGCCACTCCCGGCAGCGGGGTGAAATGGAAGTGGAACAGCACGACCCAGATCGCTGCGACGATCCGCAGCCCCGTCAGACCCTTGAGCTCGCCGGTGAGAACACTGCGACTGCCGCACGGGGTGGTGACCTGCTGGCCTGCTCTCGTCACGCTGAGAAAACGAGGCCTTTCGTCGCAGCGGTTCGCCTACCAGCCAGAACGTACCGTGTTGGCCCGGGCTGTCACTGCGTGCTGGCGTGTCGTAGGGCCGACCGGGTGGCAGAACGGGGCCCTGTTCAGCACACTGTGCAACCGGCGACCACTCTCCGCTACCACCGGTCCATGTGCAGAACGGTATCCAGCGGCTCGCGTGTCGCGGGCTTGAACGTGTCGCCGGTGTAGTAGGCGGTGGGCAGGAGGACGCCCTGCCGCACGTTCGGCGGGATCCCGAGCAGCTCGGAGATCTCCTTCTCGTAGCGCAGATGCAGGGTGGTCCAGGCGCTCCCGAGCCCACGGGCGCGGGCGGCGAGCTGGAAGCTCCACGCGGCCGGGAGCAGCGAGCCCCACAGGCCCGCCTGGTTGCTCGCCGGCAGCTCCTCTCCCGCCTCGATGCAAGCGATGACGTGCACGGGGACATCGCCCATCCGCTCCGCGAGGTACTCGGCGGAGCTCGTCACCCTGGCCTGCACGGCGCGGCGCTCGTCGCTGTGCTGGGAAACGTCACCGCCGTAGGTCGGGGAGTTGCGGTAGCGATCGAACGCCTGCTGGTAGTACTTGCCGATCTCGGCCCGCAGCCCGGGGTCGGTGACGACCATCCAGTGCCAGCTCTGCCGGTTGCCGCCGGTGGGGGCCTGGACGGCGATGTCCACGCACTCCCGCACGAGCTCGATCGGCACCGGCCGGTCCAGATCGAGGCGCTTGCGGACGGAGCGCGTGGAGCTGAGGAGTTCGTCGGGAGACAGCGGCAGAGTCATGTGCCGATCATGCCTCCGCACCGTGCGGACCGTCAGCGTCATTCGGCTACGCGGCACTCCGCGGCAGCGCGTGGGTCGCGGGAGTACCGGTAGGACGTGCGCTCCCACGCCCCGGTCAGGTTGTCCCAAAACCGCTGTGCGGTGAGCGGAGCCCGCACCGAGTCGAGCAGTTCCTGCGTGCGCGGACACGCGAGGGCGGCGCGGGCCGCGGCGACACCGCCGGGGTCGACGAACCCGGTGTCGCCGGTGATGCCGCTGTCGGCGAGGAACCACTCGGGCGGTAGGTCCTTGTCGTGACCGATGCGCCCGTCCGGCAGGCCGGTGGCGTGCGCGGCGATCGGGTTGGTGAGTCCCACGCCGTCGAGCACGGTGGTGGACAGCGGCGCGAGCTCGCCCGTGACGCCGAGGTTCAGCCAGACGATCGTGTCGCGGGCCTGGTCGGCCGGTTTCGGGAACAGCCACCAGCGGAGCCCGTCGTCACCCGGCCCGGCCACTCCCAGCGATGGCGCAGACGCATCGCGAAGAGCTGCGACTCCCTCGGGTGCCACGGGGTGGTCGAGGAAGTCCTCGCTGGTCACGGGGTTGGGGTTGCCGACCAGCACCACGTAGTAGAGGCGTTCGTTGGCGATCCAGTTGGGACCGAGCGTGTCGTAGGCGGGCCGCATGCCCAGCACACAGGCCAGCGCCCACACCGCCATCCCGATCGCGGGGAGCGCGGTCCACCGGGTGAACGGCAGCGCCATGACCGGCAGCACCAGGCAGAACAGGGCTGGGAGCAACATCCGGCCGTGCATGAAGTCGCCGCCCACCCTTGTGACGTAGAGGGCGAGCAGCGCAGCGCCCAGCACGGGCACGACCAGCACCAGGACGGTGGCGAGGCGCATCCGGCCCGAGGGCCGCGGCACAGCACCCCGACGCCCGCACAGCACCGCCACCACACCGACGAGCAGCACCAGCAACGGGATCCAGAGGCGATACGGCTCGATCAGGTCGAGCAGGTAGTACACGCCCTGCTGCCAGCGAGCCACGCTCGCTTCCTTGGCCAGTGCCGTGGACGGCACCAGCAGTCCGTAGAAGCCCGCCCGGAACACCTCGTAGGCCAACGGCACCACGACGGCCACCGCCGCGAGCCCGATGAGGCGACGCCACCCCCGCCGGATCTCCAGCGCCACCAGCGCGACCGCCACGAGCAGCCCGAACAGCGCGAGGTCGGGGCGCACGAGCGGCGCGAGCCCCAGCACGAGGGCGAGCGGCCATGCCCGGCCCGCGTTCCCGGTGCGCGCGGCGACGAGGCGACCGACGAGCAACCACCACGTGAAACCGAGCCACCCGACGATCAGGCCGGTCTCCAGCCCCGACGTGCCGAAGTCCCAGAACGGCGGCAGGGAGACCACGACGAGTGCCCCGAACGGGATCATCAGCCGCCCGCCGGCGAAGAGCCTCCGCGATGCGTCGAGCCCGAAGCCGACGCCGGCGACCGACAGCAGCAGCCCGAGGACCACCGCGGCCCAGTTGAGCGACAGCCACGGCACCATGCCCGGGATCGCCAGGATCGCCGTCCACAGCGTGGAGGTGTTCGCCTCGACACGCTCGCCGACGTTGAAGACCGGTCCCTCGCCCGCGACCAGCTGGCGGACGGTCCGCAGGACGATCAGCCCGTCGTCACTCATCCAGCGGCGGTGCCAGATCAGCGTGGCGAAGACCAGCAGCGTCACGCCGAACAGCGCAAACGTCCACGGGGACCGGGCGGAGGGAATCGGCCTGGGGCTCGGTTCGGCGGCCGCTGGGCCTGCCTGCAGGACGGCGCTCATCGCTCGCCCTCGCTGCGCTCGGCCGACCCATCGGGAGACATCACCGTGCGCGGGCGCTGTGACGTTGGTTCGCTCGCAAGCTCGCTCACCCGGACTCCCCCCACGCGCCCTGATGCCCGACGCTCACCGAAAGCGGACATCGACATGGTGCCGGGCACCACTGGGAGGGGAACGTCCGGGTCAGGACGAAGCAGGAGCCTCCAGGACGAAGACGGACGATTCGCCGGATCCCGGGCGGAGGAAGAGGCGCCCGGCCAGGAACTGTGCGAGCGCCGGCACGGCGTGCAGCCCCGCGTCGACGAGCTTCGGGAGCTTGCCGTACGGCACGTTCCACAGCCCGTCGCTGCCCTCACGCACCACGGTGAAGCCCGCGTCGGCGAGGACCGTGCGCCACTCCCCGTGGGGCTTGAGGTTGACGTGCGTGGGGTCGCGGTAGCCGTTCCAGCCGTCACCGGCCAGGGCGCGGCCCTTGCCGGCAGGGTCAGGCATGACGACCAGCGCCCGCCCGCCCGGCACCAGCACCCGCCGCCAGCACGCAAGCACCGCCGCGACCGTCTCGTCGTCGAGGTGCTCCAGCACGTGAACGGCCGTGAGGCCACGGAAGGCGCCGCCCGGGATCGCGTCGAGCGTGGTGTGCACGTCGCATCCCGGCGCGGTCTCCCGGGCCATGCGGGCCGAGTAGGCCGAGATCTCGAAGCCGGACGCCGGTCCGTGCGCGGCGAGCCTGCGCAGTAGATGGCCGGTGCCGCAGCCGAAGTCGAGGTAGGGGCCCTGGCCGACGTAGCGCCGGACCATCCGGACGTACCAACGCAGCGCAGGCCGGTCGCCCGCCTGGCCGTTGTTGTCGTAGTAGTCCGCGTCGTAGTGGTCGGGCGAGCCGGCGACTGGCTCGAACTCCGTGCTCATCGGGTGCTCCTGAGGTGGTGTGCCGCCTTGTCGATCAGGACCTCGTAGCCGTCGAGCACTGCGGAGACCGAGAACGCGCGGTGTGCCTGTGCCGCTCCTGCCGTCCGGTCGGGCGGGTTGGCCTGGAAGGCCCGCAGCGCGCGGGTGATCGCCGCGGAGTCTCCGGGCGGGACGACGGTACCGAAACCGGTCTGCGCCACCGGCTGCCGGACGCCCGGGATGTCGCTGGAGAGCACGGGGACACCGGCCAGCATCGCGACGGCCTGCACGATGCCGAACGCCTCGAAGGCGTTGACCGACGGCAACGTGAAGACGTCCAGCGACGCGTAGAAGTCACCGATCCGCTGCTCGGGGACGAACCCCATCAGCCGGATCCGGTGGTCGTCGCCGATCGCCTCCCGCACCTGGTCGACGACGCTGCCGCCGGCGACGTGGGTGAAGTCGCCGCCGATCAGCAGGCGGGCGTCGGGATCGGGTAGCGCGCGGAAGCCACGGACCAGGTACTCGAGGCCCTTCTCACGCACGATCCGGCCCAGGAAGCCGACGTGCAGCCCGTCGGTCTCGCGGTAGCTCGGCTCGCCCGTGGGCGGCGGTGAGCACGGTGGCGGGACGACGACCATCGACGGCTCGATCGACGGCCACATGCGGCTGTTCCGGGCGTAGTCCTCGCTGGTGACGGTCACGACGGCCGAGCGGGACATCGCGAGCCGGTTCGACGCGTCGACGACGAGCCGCTGCGCGGTGTTGACCGGACCAGGCGGCAACGTCACGTCGCAGTGGTAGGTCGACACGATCGGGGTGCGCATCCCGGCGGCGATCGCCCCGGCCTCCAGCATGGGCAGCTGGAGCGAGCCCACGGCGGCCCTTCCCATCGCGGCGCGGGCCAGGCGCACGAACTGCGGGCTGATCACTCCGCGGCCGAGCCGGACGAGCACCGGGGCACGCAGCACGCGCACCCCGTTGATCTCCTCCTCGCGCGGCAGCGACGTGTCGTAGCGGCTGGTGACCACGGTGACCCGCTTGCCGCGGGCGGCGAGGCCCTCGGCGATGTCCCGCGCCATGTTCGTGAGGCCCGAGACGTACGGGGCGTAGTAGGTCAGCGCGATGACGAGGTCGTCGCGGCGCATGCCGACGCGGCGACCGGGGCGGTCTCGATGCGGCTCCTCAGGCGACACTCTGCAGCTCCCGTTCCCGTCGGCCGCTCAGCACCAGCGCGGTGGCCACGAGCCACCCCACGAGGGATCCGAGCAGGAAGGCCAGTTCGGCACGCAACAGCAGGTCCGGCACCAGCGCGAGCACCACCCCGGCGACGAGCAGGCCGGACAGCCAGCTCCACGCCACCAGCTTGTGTCGCACGGACGCGACGAGCACCTGCGTGACGAGCACCAGCCCGATGTAGGTCGCGACCCCTACGGCGAGCAGGGCGATGTGCGATCCGGGCAGGACGTACGAGGCACCGAAGATCAGCTGGACGAGCCACGGCCCGAGCAGGTACCCCAGCCCGAAAGCGGCTGCAGCCAGCACGAGCAACCCCAGCGAGAGCCTGCGGACCAGGCGGTGGAGCGCGACGCGGTCGCCCGAGTGCAGGATCGAGGTGAACATCGGCAGCAACGCGGTCTGCAGCGGCACCACCAGGAACAACGGAATGCGGGCGAGCGTGAACGCCGCCAGGAACTGGCCGGCGCGCGTGACGTCCACCTGGTTCTGCGCGAGCACCGGCACGAGCACCGGCGGCCCGTTGAGCAGCAGCTGCGCGCAGAGCGATCCCATCAGCAACGGCGCGACCGCGCCCCAGATCGTCCGGGGAGTGAGCCAGCCGGCGGCGGGGTCGGGTTCGGTGGCGGCACGGGTACGGCGGCGCAGCAGGGAGAGGAGCTGCGGGGCGTGCGCCAGCCCGATGGCCACCACCAGCGTCCACGCGAAGGCGGGGCTGCCCGGGGTGGCCACCAGCGACGCGACGAGCGCGGCCAGGCCGACCCTCAGTGCGGAGTCGAGGAGCATGATCGCCGCGTGCCGGCCCATCCGGTCCATCCCGATGAGCGCGCCGCGCACCACGAACTGACCGGCCGACACGAGGCACAGCACGCCCATCGCCACGACGGTGACGGCCTGGCCGCCGAACGCCCTCGACAGCACCGGCCAGCCGAGCGCGACCACCGCGAGCATGGCGACCGCCATGGTCGCCGCCGTGAGCAGAACGGCGCGGAGCACACCGAGCGGCCTGCCGGGCGTCTGCAGCAGGCGGGCGGTCTCCTGCTCGATGGACAGGAACATGCCGAACCCGGCCACCTGCGCGAGCGACCAGAAAGCGCCGAAATAGGCGTACTCGGCGGCCGTGAGACTGCGCGCGACGATCGCGAGATAGACATTGAGGAGCAGACCGGACGCCACGATCCCGAGGACGACGAGCCCGACAGACCGAAAACGGGTGCCGGGTGCGCTGGCCAGGACCGGAACCTTCCGCTCGAAGTCGTCAGGAGGCCTGATTATGCAACTTCCATCGGCGTGTTGCGGGTTCAGGCTCGGGGCCCCGGTCACCGTCGGGTCGCCGGTTGGGCCGGTCAGGGGTGGCTGCGCCGATGAGGCGGGCCGCTCACGTCCGCCTCGCCCGACCCGGTGACCGGAGGGGGCACCATCCGGGCGACGACGCGTCAACCGGGCACGCACCGCGTCCGGCAGGAGATCAACCACGCCGGAACTGTAGAGGCGTCAATCATCCAACCGGGCGGGGCCCGGTCCGGCCGCACAGATCGTCAGAACAGCGGCCATGGCCGTTCACCACCCGTTCGGGCGCCGTCCAACGCCCTGATTGCACCACCTTCGTGTGCATCTTGTTGCCAGAACGTGGCTTCCCCGCAATCGGCCCCGTTCGTGTTCATGCGGGAGCTCCTGACAGCATGCGGCTGTGACTGACGTGTCCGGTGCCGTCCGGGAGGACGACACGGCGCCGGCCGGAGAGGCGGTCGACCACGCCGGCCCCTCCGGTCCCCCGCAGCCCGCCCCCCGCAGGGGGCGGGGCACCGCCCTTCTGGCCGGCCTCGCCGCACTTGTCGCCGTCGTGTGCGCGGCACTGCTGCCGTTCGCTCCCGTCTCCGTCTCCGAACCCACGGTGAGCTGGCCGGTCGATCCGACGCACCCCGAGTCGACGCTGCTGTCGCTGACGGCGTACCGGCCGCTGACCCTCGACGTGCGGTTCAGCTGCGACGCCGTGCGCGCCGCGGAGGCAGACGGCGGGGTCGTGCTGTCGACCGCGGCGCCGGAGTCACCGGTGGCCGGCACCACCGGGATGATCGTGACGGTTCGCGAGGGCCGCGTGCGGGTGGGCGCGTTCGACCGGCTCCTGCTGGACGACCCACTACCAGCCGGCCCGTGCGAGTACCGGATCGCAGGCGACAGCCGGGGGCTCCCCCCGTTCGTCCGGGACGACCCCGACCCCGCCGACCCGGACGCCCCGGACCTCTCCTCCTTCGCCCACCGCGACAACGCCGAGCTCACCATCAGCCGCGACGGCACCGAGCTCGTACGCACCCCCGCGGAGGAGCTGCCCGACGTCGACGTGCTCGCCACCGACGCGACAGTGCTGCCCTCCGGCGGGCTCACCGTCTCGATGCGGGCGGACGACGAGTTCACCAGCAGTCCCACCGCCGTCAAGAGCGCGCTGATCTGGACACTGATCGCGGCCCTGCTCATCACCGCCGTGCTGTTGCTGCGCCTGGACCGGATGACTCCGCGGGTGCCGCGCGTGTGGCGGCTGGGATGGCCGCGGATCGTCGACTTCCTGGTGCCCGCGGTGATCGTCTTCTGGATGTTCGTGGCCCCGGCCACCGACGACGACGGCTACTACGCGGCGATGGCCCGCAACTCGGTGCTGTCCGGCGACGTCGGCAACTACTTCCAGCTCTACGACCAGAACTTCACTCCGTTCACCTGGTTCTACCAGTCGCTGGGCTGGTGGCAGCAGTTCGCCGGCAACGCACCGGTGATGCAGCGCATCCCGGCTGCGGTGTTCGGGATCCTCACGTGGTTCGCGCTGCGGCGGTTCGTCGCCGCCGCGATGAACGACTGGGCACCGCACCGGCGCGGGGTGCGGATGATCGCCCACGCGGTGCTCGCGGTGACGTTCCTGTCATGGTGGGTGCCGCAGGACATGGGCGTGCGCCCCGAGACGGTCGTGGCGCTGTGCGGCGCGGCCACGATGCTCGCCGTGCTCGCCGCGAGCCGCAGGCGCCGGCTCTGGTTCGCCTGGCTCGCCTTTGCGCTGGCCGGGCTCGGCTTCGCGACCCACCCCACGGGGTTCACACTTCTCGCCCCGCTGATCGCGGGGCTGCCGCTGCTCTGGCCGGTCGTCCGCGTGGCGGGCGACCGCATCGGCACGGCCCTGCGTGTCCTGGCCGTCGCCGCCGGCGGCATGGTCGCCCCGTTGCTGGCCTTCGCCGACGGCGGTCTGCGGGACTTCATCCGCGGGCAGACGATCTTCCTCTCGCTGCAGGGGCAGGAGAACTGGACCACCGAGATCCAGCGCTACACCTTCCTGTTCTCGCAGATCGCGATGGGCAACTACGCCAAGCGTGCCGCCGTACTGGTGTGCATCGTCGCGCTCGTCTGGTTCGCGGTGCTCGCCGTCGCGGCCCGGGCCCGCCGGGTCACCGTGCCGACGCCGCTGTGGCTGTCCGCCTCCACCACCGCGCTCGCGTTCGCCGCGCTGTGGCTCACCCCGTCGAAGTGGACCCACCACTTCGGTGCGCTCGCCGGCGTCGGTGCGGCGTTCCTGGCGCTGTTCCTGGTGATGTCGGTGCCGCTCACGCGGCGGGTGCTGCAGGGTTCGAGGCTGTCGATCGGCGTGCTGGTGGCGGCGGCCGCCACGTTCGTCGTCACGATCACGCTGGCCTGGCACGGCCCGAACCAGTGGGCGTACGCCTGGCTCGAGGGTGCCCACCGGCCGGAGCTGCCGCCCGCGGTGAAGAACATCTCGCTGGACCGTCCGCTGCTCTGGGCACTGGTCATGGTCGTCGCGGCGCTGATCGGCGGGCTGGCCGCGCGCCTGCTCGGCAGAGGCGACGTCCGGCTCGGGGTGCTGCGCGCGGTTCCCGCAGTCGTGCTGATCTCCCTGTTCGGCACCACCGTCTACACCGTCGGCACGTTCGGCGAGGCCGCCGTGATGGGCGTCCCCCGGGAGTCGATCTGGGCGCAGGGCTTCGCCGACCCCGCAGGCAAGCACTGCGGGGCGGCAGGCGCCGTGCGTGTGCTCGACCCCTCGACGGCGTCGACGCTGCCGGTCGCGGCCGGGCTGCCTGCACCCCCACCCCCCAACGGCTTCGAGCCCGGTGGCGGCTTCTACGTCGGCGACCCGCCGCAGGGGCCCGCCGGCGCGGAGATCTGGGGCAGTCTCCTCTTCCGCAACGGCCACGGCGCCGAGCGCAACTTCGGCGACATGACCACCTCCTGGTACTCGCTCCCCTCCGGACTGGAGGGCGGTGCTGCCACCACCGTGCTGGCGGCAGGCAGGCTCGAGGAGGGCAACAGCCTCACCGCGGTGTACGGCCGCAGCGCCGGATCAGAGGTCACCCGGGTCGGCGAGCAGGAGCTCACCGACACCGCGACCGAGTCGTCGTGGCGCACGTTCGTCCTGCAGCCGCCGCCGGAAGCCGATGTGGTGCGGCTCGAGGCGGTCGACGCGACCGGGATGGTCAACGGCTTCGTGGCCTTCAGCGCCCCGGCCGTCCAGCAGCCGACCGTGCTCTCGGACTACCTGCCGGCCGACGCTCCGGTGGCACTGGCGTGGCCGCTCGCGTTCGCGTATCCCTGCCAGCGCCAGCCGGCCATGGTCGACGGCATCACAGAGGCGCCCGAGTACGCCGTGCTGTGGGGCGACGGGGGCGCGCTCTCGGGCTTCGCGGACGGCACCTGGGTGCCCTCCCGCGGCGGCGCGTTCGCGCAGGTGCCACGCACCCAGGGCGTGCAGCAGCTGGCCGTGGTGGGCGGGGCCGACCCGCACATCCAGGTGTACGCGTTCAGCACCCCGCTCGCCCGCGCCGCGTACACCGTGACGAAGACGACCCGCACCGTGTCCGGGGCGTCCACGGCCACCGGGACCGGCCCTGCCCCGCAAGAGTGAGCCGGCATCCCCCGGCCTGGAACGGTAACCGGCTCCCCATAGGCTGCCCACGTGCTCACGCCCGCACGGTCGGTGACACCGCCCGAGCCGGACAGTTCTCGGAAACCGCAACCCGGCGGTCGTGGCAGTCATGACGTGACCCCACCCCTGCGCACATCGCGCGGGCCGCGCCGCGCCGTGTTCGTCCTGGGATTGATCGCCGTGCTGGCCGCTGTGGCGTTCCCGTTCGCGCCGGTGCACCAACCGGACGTCCGCTACAGCTGGACGGCATCGGACGGGCCTGCCGCGATCCCGCTCATGCCGTACCAGCCGGTCGATCTCACCGCCACGGTGAGCTGCGCAGTGGCACGCGTCGGCGGTGGCCCCGGCGGCCCCCCGGTGAGCCGGGAGCTGCTCTCCACGGTGCCTCTGCGACCCGACTCCACGGCGGAGCCGCTCTACGGCCTGCGACTCACCGCCTCCGGCGACGAGGTGCGGGTCATGAGCGCGGGCGTGGATCTCGGTGCCGTGCCCCTCCCGCGGGGCGCGTGCACCCTCACCGTCCACTCCGACCCGGAACGCACAGAAGTACTGGTCGACGGCACTCCGGCACTCACCCGCACCGGCGACGTGCGACCCGACGTGGCCGGTGCGTTCAGCGACGTGCAGACCGGCGTCACCTTGTCGCTGCGCACCGACACCCGCTTCCAGACCACCATCTCCGCGATCAAGGCCGCGCTGGCCGTGGTGTGCGTACTCGCGCTGCTCGGCATGCTCGTGGCGCTGCGCCGCGCCGACCGCGCGGTCACCCCGCCGGTGCGGTTGCTCCCACCGCGCTGGTGGCGGCCGCGCCCGGTCGACGCCGTGGTCGTCGCAGTGCTCGGGATCTGGTGGCTCGTGGGCGCGATCACCGTGGACGACGGCTATATCGCGGGCATCGTCCGCAGCATCGGAAGCAACGGGTTCATCGGCAACGTCTACCGCTGGCTGAACGCGCCGGAGGCCCCGTTCAGCTGGTTCTACGACGTCTATTACGCCTGGTCGCTCATCTCGCCCTCCACGTTGTGGATGCGGCTGCCGTCGGTCCTGCTCGGGCTGCTGTGCTGGTGGCTCCTCTCCCGGCTCGTGCTCCCCCGCCTGGGCCGCTTCGCCGCAGGCCGAGCCGCGCCGTGGCTCGCCGCGCTGGCGCTCGCCACCTGGTGGGTGCCGCTCAACCTCGGGCTGCGCCCGGAGCCGTGGGTCGCCGTCGGCACGCTCGCAGTGTTCCTGGCCGTCGAACGGGCGGTGGCCTGCCGCAGGATCACGCCGCTCGTCGTCGGCCTCCTCCTCGCCGGCGTCACCACCGCGGTGACGCCCGCCGGACTGATGGCGTTCACGCCGTTCCTCGCCGGCGCGCTGCCCGTGCTGCGGCTGTTGCGCGCCCGCCGCGACCTGCACGTCCTGCCGGTGCTCACCGCGATCGTGGCCGCTCCGGCCGCCGCGGTGCTGCTGATGGTGACCGACCAGAGCCTCGCCGGGATGCTCGAGGCCACGAGGGTCCGCACGCTGATCGGCGGCGGGATGCCGTGGTACCAGGAGTACGAGCGCTACTCCGCGCTGCTGGCGCCGGGCTCGTTCGAGGGCTCGATCGGGCGGCGCGCCGCGGTGCTCCTCACCCTGCTCGCAGCGGCGGGCGTGCTGTGGGCGCTGCGCGGATCGCGCACCGGCATCGCCACCGGCCCGGCGCGTCGGCTCGTGCTCGGCTTTCTGCTCTCCCTGGCCACGCTGACCGTCAGCCCGACGAAGTGGACCCAGCACTTCGGCGACCTCGCCGGCTACGGGGCGGCAGTGCTGGTGCTCGGGATGGTGGCGTGGTCGGCAGCAGCAGCGCGGCGAGCGAGCGTGGAGCGCCCATCCGCTGCGCAGGCGTGGGTACCGCGAGGACTGCTGGTGCAGCGCCCGGTCACCCTGCGCGAGCAGCCACACCGGATGCTCACCGCGCTCGGTGCGGTGACGGTGGTCGGGGCGTTGGTGCTGGCCGGCTACAACATCTGGCCGTACGCGAGCAACTGGTTCACGCCGAGCTTCTCCACCACGCCCCCGCAGCTGGCGAACATCCCGGTGGCCACGATCGCCCTCATTGCAGGCGGCGTGGGTGTGGGTGTGCTGATCGTGCGGTCGGCGTGGCTACGCGCCGGCGGGGCCACCGGTGTCGCCGTGCCGCGCTGGGTGCCCGGTCCCACGCCGCTGGTCGCCTTCCTCCTCGTGGTCGTGCTGGCGCTGCAGGTGCTGAGCTTCGTCCGGGTGGCCGTGGCACACCGCGACAGCTACACGCTCGCCTCCGACAGCCTCGCCACGCTGCGCGGCGAACCCTGCGGGCTGCAGCGCCTGCTGTCCGTCGAGACCGACCCCGTGGACGGGCTGCTGCCGATCGCCACCGGCTCACCGACCGGCCGCACCCTGCCCGTCGACGTCGGGGGGAGCACGATGCCCGGCATCGCGGTTGCCGGCCGCATGACCACGGCCTGGTTCCGCCTCGATCCACAACAGCGTTCCGGCGCCCTCCCCGTCGTCGTCACGACCTCGGGTGAGACCCAGCCGGGCGACGTACTCACCGTCGAGTTCGGGGTGGGCGACCGGGTGATCGAGGGCCGGCCCGTCACCGCCGACAGCCTCGGCCCGACCGACGACCGCCAGATGGCGCCGCCCGAGGCCGATACGGTGCGGCTCGCTGTGAACGCACCCAACGCGGGCCCGCGCTCTCCTGCCGTCGCGTCCCTCCCGCGGGTGCCCCGGCTCACCCCGATGACCGACGTCCTGCCGCCGGGTACCAGCGCGATCCTCGACTGGCCGATCGCGTTCCTCTTCCCCTGTCTCACCCCCGAACCGTTGCCACTCGGCACCGCCGGGCTCGCGCAGTGGCGCGTCGGGACACCCGCGTCCGATCCGTCCGCGGGAATCACCTATTCGGCTGGTTTCGGCGGTCCATTCGCAGCACCCCGGCTCCTCGTCACCGAGCAGCGGATGCCCACCTACCTGCAGGGCGATCCCACCCGCGACGCCGCGCAGCTCTACCGGTGGAATGTCGAGGAACCGCTGGCCAGGCCCGTACCGGTCATCACCGACCGCACGGTGGCGGGGTGGGAGCGCAACGGTCACGCGCGGGTGCCCGGACTCGATCCTGTGGGCTGACCCCCGTCGGGTCCGGCCCTCCGCTTGCTCCACAATGAGCCCACCAGCAACGCCCCCGACCGAGGACGAGGACGGCCGACTCCATGCTTCGGATACCGGAAATCACGGACACGGCGGTGCCACTGCACCCCGACGCCGAGCACGCGGAACCGGAGTCGACGGCCGACGGTCTACGGTCACGCCTCGTCGCCCAGCGCGGACTGTTCTTCGGTCCCTCGGCCCGGGTCCCGGAGGACCTGTACTCGGTCGTCGACAAGGGCGCCGCCCGTCGCGAGCGCACCCGCGTCACGCTAGAACCGAACACCCGTGTCAGCACCAACACCTACTTCGGCCGGCTCCACGCCACCTACTGGCAGCGGTGGACGGACGTCCGCGAGATCGAGGTCCAGGCGGTCGTCAGCGGCACGGGCCGGGTGCGCCTGATGGCCTCCGACACCAACAAGGTGTGGCGCATCGTCGAGGCCCAGGAGGTCCAGGACGCCGACGAGCGCACGATCCAGCTGACGGGGCCCGTCGACCGGTTCATCGACGGCGGCGGCATGTGGCTGGAGCTCACCACCGAGACCGGTCAGCTGACGGTGTCGGACGTCCGGTGGACCGTTCCCGACGCCCGCCCCGGTCTGCGCACCGACGTCGTGATCTGCACGTACAACCGGGTGGAGGACTGCCTCAACACGCTGGCGGCCATGGCCTCCGACCCGCAGGCCCTGAGCTGCGTGGGCGCCGTGCAGGTCGTCGACCAGGGCAGCGACCCACTGGAGTCCCGGCCCCGGTTCGCGGAGATCGCCGAGGCGCTCGGCGAGCGGCTGCGCTACGTGCGCCAGCCCAACCTCGGCGGTGCAGGCGGGTTCACCCGCGGGCTGTTCGACGCCACGAAGGGTGACCCGGAGGATCACGCGGACGTCCTGCTCATGGACGACGACGTGCTGCTCGACCCCGAGATCATCGTCCGGCTCACCGCGTTCGCGGCCAACACCCGCCACCCCACGATCGTGGGCGGGCAGATGCTCAACCTGCTGCACCCCGCCCACCTGCACATCTCCGCCGAGTACGCCGATCCGGAGCTGCTGCAGGTCGGCATGCCCGTCCCGGGCGCGCTCCGCGAGGCGTACCTGCTCGGGATCGACGAGCGGCAGCTGCCGATCAACCAGGAACGCCGCGTCGACACCGAGTACAACGGCTGGTGGTCGTGCCTGATCCCGGCCGAGATCGTGCGGACGATCGGCTACCCGCTGCCGCTGTTCTTCCAGTGGGACGACATCGAGTACGGCTATCGTGCCCGCTCCCACGGCTTCCCGACCGTCGCCCTGCCCGGCGCCGGCGTGTGGCACGCCGACTTCGGGTGGAAGGACTGGGACGAGTGGCACCGGTACTTCAACATGCGCAACGGCCTCATCACCGCGGCGCTGCACACCGACTTCTCGATCCGGCGCATTACCAGGCGCCTCGGGCAGCTGCTCTCGCAGTACGTGATCAGCATGCAGTACGGGCTGTCGGCCACACTGCTGCAGGCCGTGGAGGACTTCCTCGACGGCCCCGAGATCCTGCGCGACGGCTCGGCTGCCGCGGCCGCCGAGATCCGGCGGATCCGGGCCCAGTACGAGGAGACCGCCATGCGCCCGGTCTCGGAGGTACCTGACGACTTCCGCGAGCTGCAAGTCATTCGCGCCGCCAACCCGCCCGGCAGCGAGCGCCTCACGTGGATCAAGCGGGCCGCGTACCTGCTCACCGACCGGTCGGTGCACCGCACCGGGTTCGTCCCGGCGGGCGACGCGCACTGGTGGCACGTCTCCACGTTCGAGCGCGCCGTGGTCACGGACATGTCCGAGCAGGGCATCCGGGTACGCACTCGCGACAAGGAGCTGGCCCTGCAGCTCACGAAGCGTGCTGCGCGCACCTTCCGCCGCTTCGTGAAGGAGGGCCCCACGGCCGCGCGGCGCTACCGCGCGGAGATGGGCAACCTCACCAGCAGGGCGAACTGGGCGCGGCTCTACGGCCTCGACGACTGAGCACCTGACCAGCGTGGTCCGGACAGCCGGTGGCTGTCCGGACCACGCCGGCGTTCAGCGGTCGAAGACCTCGCGCTTCCAGGCATCGCGGCTGGTGAGCTCCGGCAACGCGGCCCGGTAGCGCCGGCGCAGCTCCGGCCACGCCTTGGCGATCTCTCGGTGCTGTGCCACCGCGTGCTTGATCATCGAACGGAACAGCTCCGGGTTGCGGCGCCGGAACGTCACCCCGCGTCCGTCGGGCGTGGAGACGGTGGCCGAGTCGAGCTGGGACAGCACGAACCACTGCGCCTGCCGGGACGGGATGTTGCGCTGGGGCACCATCTGGTGCTCCGGGTTCGGAGCCCGCAGGTTGTGCAGGACGCTCCGCGCGAGGCCCTTGGCGATCGGGATCTTGCGTGTGGGCGGTGGCGGGAACACCTGCGCCGCGAGCGCGTCGAGCTCCGAGAGCGGCACCTGGGTGGCCGAGTCCAGTGGCCTGCCGTCGTCGTACCTGGCGCGCTCGGCACGCACCTCGCCCAGCACCGTCGACAGCGTCGGGAACAACGCCTCCGGACCGGCCAGGAAGTCACGCAGGGCCATCGCCTGCAGTGCGACCGCCGAGTACTCCATCAGCAACAGGTGGCGCAGCGTGCGCTTGAGCGTGTCGCGCAGCAGCGCCTTGGGGCTGTCGGGCCCGTGCAGCGCGGCGGCGACCAAGCGGTTGCGGTAGTGGAAGTAGGCCTGCCAGTCGCTCGTGTCGTCCTTCTCGAGGAACGACATGTGCCAGATCGCGATACCCGGCACCGTGGCCGTGCGATAGCCGCGGCCGCGGGCCCGCAGGCCGTACTCGGCGTCGTCCCACTTGATGAACAGCGGGAGCGGCATCCCGAGGTCCTCGGCCACCACGCGCGGGATCAGGCACATCCACCAGGCGTTGTAGTCGACGTCCGTGCGCCGATGCAGCCAGGGCGTCTGGCGCAACGGGTACTCGGCCAGGTCGTGGTGCGGCTCGGTGCCGGGCGCGTTGCGCCAGAGGAAGGCGTTGCGGTCGACGACCTCACCCATGGTGGACAGCTGCGAGCGGGCCTGCAGCGACAGCATCTGCCCGCCGACGAGCATCGGCTCGCGGGAGAAGCGGGAGAACGCTATGGCCCGCAGCACCGAGTCGGGTTCGAGCAGGATGTCGTCGTCCATGAAGAGGATCTGCTCGCAGTCGGTGTCGAGCGCCTCGTACATCGCGCGCGCGTAACCGCCGGACCCACCGAGGTTGGGCTGGTCGATGATCCGCAGCTTCTCGCCGAGCACCGCCGCGGCAGCCTCGAAGCCGGGCTCGTCGCGCACCTTCTGCGTACCCTGGTCGGCCAGGATCACCGCGGTGACGGCCTCGAGCACCAGGGGGTCCTCACCGATGGCGGTGAGGGTGGCGACGCAGTCGGCGGGCCGGTTGAACGTCGGCATGCCGATCGTGACCGCGGCCCGGCCGGCGGCCTTCTCCGCCGCGTACCACCCGCCCGAGTGCAGCGTGAGGTCGTCGGTGTCGGTGGTGAGGTCGAACCAGTACCACCCACCGTCCTCGAACGGGCGCAGATCCAGGTCGAGGTCCAGCTCCTGGCGCCTCGGCCCGGTGATGACGACGCCGCGCACGAAGATCTGCGAGCCGTCGGCCTTCGTCCGGTAGACGTCGACCCTGCCGCTGCCCTCGACCTCGAGGCGCAGGTGCACCTCGGTGAGCCGGCTCCAGCGCCGCCAGTAACCGGCGGCGAAGGCGTTGAAGTAGGCCCCGAACGACACCTCGCTCTGCTCCGGCACCGTCAACGAGGTGCGCGAGACGACCCGTAGCCGCCGCGCGCTCACCGCCGATCCGGTGAGGTCCACCTTCCGGGTGGGCGCCGCTCCGATCGGCCCGGGCTGGGTGGTCAGGCGGATCCCGGTGCGTTCGTCCATGTATAGCGAGCGGACGCTCATCGGGTCGCCGGAGCGCGGCATGATCACCCGCTGCAGCAGGCTGCCTGCGGCCGCCTCCCCGCTGGGCGTGGCGATCTCCTCGGCGGTCACGATCGTCTGGGTCATCGGTTCGGGCCCTGCATGCTCGTCGTCAGTCCTCAGTGCTCTCGGTGCCGGCAAGCGCCCGGCCGTCGGTGAAGTAAGGAGCGATGCGGTTGTCGAACATGGTGAGCGCCGACCCGATCGCCATGTGCATGTCGAGGTACTTGTACGTACCGAGCCGCCCACCGAACAGCACGTTCGCGTTGGCGGTCTCCTTGCGTGCGAGGTCGCGGTAGCGCTGCAGCTTGAGCCGGTTGTCCGGCGTGTTGATCGGGTAGTACGGCTCGTCACCGGACTCGGCGGACCGGGAGTACTCCCGCACGATCACCGTCTTGTCCGTGGGGTAGTCCCGCTCCGGGTGGAAATGGCGGAACTCGTGGATCCGCGTGAACGGAACGTCCTCGTCGTTGTAGTTCATGACCGAGGTGCCCTGGAAATCGCCGGTGTCGTGGAGGACCTCCTGCTCGAAGTCCAACGTGCGCCAGCCGAGCTCGCCCTCGGAGTAGTCGAAGTAACGGTCCAACGCTCCTGTGTAGACGACAGGGGTGCCGGCCGGGATCTGATCACGAACATCGAAGAAGTCGACGTCGAGCCGCACCTCGATGTTCGGGTGGTCGGCCATCTTCTCCAGCCATGCCGTGTATCCGTCGACCGGCAGGCCCTCGTACGTGTCGTTGAAGTACCGGTTGTTGAACGTGTAGCGCACCGGTAGCCGAGTAATGATCGAGGGATCGAGCTGCGTGGGATCCGTCTGCCATTGCTTCGCCGTGTAGCCCTTGACGAACGCCTCGTAGAGCGGCCGCCCGACCAGCGAGATCGCCTTCTCCTCGAGGTTCGTCACGTTCTTCGGGTCGATCTCACCGGCCTGCTCCGCGATGAGCGCGCGGGCCTCGTCCGGCGTGTGCGACTTGCCGAAGAACTGGTTGATCAGCGCCAGGTTCATCGGGAACGCGTAAACCTGATCACTCACACGTGCGAACACGCGGTGCTGGTAGCCGGTGAAGTCGGTGAAGCGGTTGACGTAATCCCAGACGCGCTCGTTCGACGTGTGGAACAGATGTGCTCCGTAGCGGTGGATCTCAATGCCCGTCTCCGGCTCGGGCTCGGAGTAGGCGTTTCCACCGATGTGCGAACGCCGCTCGAGCATCAGGACGCGCTTGTCCAGCTCAGAGGCGACCCGCTCGGCCACGGTCAGGCCGAAAAAGCCCGATCCGACGATGACGAGGTCGTATCCCGCGTAACTCACGACTGCCGAGGGTAGCGGCGACCACACATGCGACGGGCGCCACCCTGCCCGCTGTGTGTCCGCCGCAGACACGCTGCTCCCGGCCTCGCGCCCATGCGTACCCATACCTGCCCGCTCCCTGACGGCCGGGCCGACTCGCCGTAACCGCGTATGACCTCGGTCACTCACGACGAGTGCTGGGAAGGCACCTCAGGCGTACACCGCGAGGACGAGGGTGCCCACCCAGAGCAGCGCCAGCACCTGCAGAACACGGTCGGCGAGCGCGATCTCCTCCGGCTCGCCGCCGTTGCCCGAGTCGACGTCCACCGAGTAGCGCAGCACGGCGATCACGAACGGCACGATCGAGATCACCGACCAGACCGTGTTGTGCTGCTCCTCGCGGATCTCGAAGGCCCACAGGGAGTACGTCGTGATCAGCACGGTGGCCGACAACGCCCAGACGAACCGCAAGTACGACGAGGAGTAGCTCTCCAGCGACTTGCGGATCTTCGCGCCTGTGCGCTCCGCCAGCATCATCTCCGCGTAGCGCTTGCCGGCCACCATGAACAACGACCCGAACCCGGCAACCAGCAGGAACCACTGCGAGAGCGCGATACCGGTGGCCGCACCACCCGCGATCGCCCTGAGCAAGAAGCCCGACGCGACGATGCAGATGTCGAGCACCGGCTGGTGCTTGAGCCAGTAGCAGTACGCCAGCTGCACGGCGATGTAGACGGCGAGCACGATCACCAGCTGCACGCTGGCCAGGAAGCTCAACGCCAGCGCGCCCAGCAGCAGCACGACGGCCACCGACTGCGCGAGCCGGGGAGCCACGATCCCCGCGGCGATCGGCCGGTTGCGCTTGGTCGGGTGCGCCCGGTCGGCGGCCACATCGTTGGCATCGTTGACGAGGTAGATGCCCGATGCGGCGATCGAGAAGGCCACGAACGCGATTGCGAGGTGGATCGCGATGCCCGTGGTGAACAGGTCGCCACCGACGAAGGGCGCCGCAAGCACCAGGACGTTCTTCACCCACTGGCGCGGCCGCATCGTCTTGAGCACACCGCGGGTGACGCTCACCGGCGTGCGCGGCGGTACGGCCTGCTGCTCGGTCGGCGCGTCGGTGCTCGTCATCGGTTTCCCTTCCGGGGACGCTGTGCGGTGGAGCGGTTCGCCAGACGCCGGACGCCGACCGCCACCGCGGCGCCTAGCACGGACCCCGCCACGACGTCGGTGGGGTAATGCACGCCGAGCACCATCCGGGACAGTGCCATCGGTGGCACCAGCGCTGCCACGAGCGGCTTGCGTAGCAGCGCCCCGAACACCACGGCCGCCGCTGTGGTGGACGTGGCGTGCGCCGACGGGAAGCTCAGCCTGCTGGGCGTGCCGACGAGCACCCTCACCCGAGGGTGCTGCGGGCGAGGCCTGCGCACCACCCGCTTCACTCCGACGGACGCGCCGTGCGCGAGCGCGACGGCGGCGGTGGCCGTCACCCAGTCGCGGCGCCTGCGGCGGTCGAGCACCGCGCCCACGGCGCCGAACAGGAGCCATCCAGCGGCGTGCTCGCCGAACAGCGACATGCCGCGCGCGACCCGCACGACCGGCGGGCTGGCGATGTTGTCCTGCACGGCCTCCAGCAGGCGCACCTCGAATGCGGCGGGTGGGACGTCGTCGGTACCCCCGGGGATGACGGCCGGGGGGCGCGTCGGGCCGGGGCGGTCGAGGAGCTCGGCCACGGGCGGGGGGCCTCCAGTGCGGCGTGGCGGGGCGTGGCCCGCGCCGGGTCAGTGCGTGTGACGGCGGCGCGGGGGTGGGCCGCCGATGCACAGGTGTGATGCGCTATCAGAGGCTGATGCTACGCCCGGTCACCTGGCGTAGCCGGGTGCGGTGTCCTCGGAGTGTCCTCGCTGCCGTCTCCCGCGCTCAGAACCAGCGCTCCAGCACGAGCGCCAGGCCGTCGTCGCGGTTGCTCGCGGTGACCTCGTCCGCAATCTCCAGCAGTGCTGGGTGCGCGTTCCCCATGGCCACGCCGTGCCCGGCCCAGCGCAGCATATCCAGGTCGTTCGGCATGTCACCGAACGCGATGACGTTCGCCGCATCGACTGCGTCACGCTGCGCCACCTCTGCCAGCCCGGTGGCCTTGGTGACGTTCGGTGACGAAATCTCGACGAGCCCTCGCGGATGCGAGTAGGTGAGGTCGGCCGCATCGCCCACCACCGGGGCGAGCGCGGCGACCATGGCGTCGCTGGAGAGGCCCGGGCAGCGGACGAGCATCTTCACCGCAGGCCGCGAGACCACTTCCGACCGCGTGACCACCGCGGCGTCGGACTCCGGCCAGGCGTGGCGGTACTCGGGCTCGGCGACGAACGCCGAGGGCTCGTCGAATCCGGTGGCCCCGACCCGCTCGACCGCCAGCCCGCAACCCGGCAGGGCCACCGTGACCACCTCCGCGAGGTGCGCGAGCGCATCCGGGCCGAGGGCGCGTGACCAGACCACGCGGTCCTCGGCGGCGTCGTAGAGCACGCCTCCGTTGGAGCACACCGCGAGACACGCCACCCCGAGCTCCGCCACGACCGGCGGGATCCAGCGCGGCGGCCGCCCGGTGACCAGTACGAAGCCGACTCCGTCCGCCACCAGCCGCTTGATCACGGCGACGGCGCGCGGCGAGACCCGATCGTCGGGATCCAGCAGCGTGCCGTCGACGTCGGTTGCGACCAGTCGGGGAGCCTGCACAACGTCCAGGGTACGGACACGGCGCCCACCGATCCCACAATCAGCCACGGGAGCGCGGAAGGCGCAGACGGGGTGGAGGAGGTCAGACCGGCCCCAGGTCCGCCGCGGTCACGACCGCACCGGCATCAGCAGCGACACCGACCGCGGCGAGCGGACCACCAGCGGGCTGATCGGGCCGTCCAGCGAGAGCAGGAGCTGCCCCTCGCCGCCCGCGTCGAGCGCCTCCAGCAGGAACTCGCGGTTCACGGCGACGCCCTCCCCGTCGGCGCCGACCGCGATCCCGTCGGGGCCGACGCTGAGCACTGCGACCTCGTACTCCACGCCGTCCGCATCGCGGCGCAGTGTGCGTGTCGGAGCGGCGGCGAGGGCAGCACGCAGGGAGGCGTCGACCGGCACCGACCGGTCGTTCTCGGGGACGAGGCGGCGGTAGTCGGGGAACGCGTCGGGGATCAGGTGGCCGGTCAGCTCCTCGGCACCGGCCCGCACACCGATCGTCGCGCCGTCCACGGTGATCACGACGGTCCCGGTCTCCGGGAACCGGTCGGAGAACGGAGCTGGGACGACGGCACCGACGGCAGGCCCGTCGAGCGCGATGAGGGGCACGGAGGCGATGGCCAGCCGGTAGCGGTCGGTCGCCACGAGGGTCACGGCGTCGGCGGCGACGTCCAGCAGCACACCGCCCAGCACGGGAAGCTCGGGATCCGAGCCGACGGCGAACCGGACGGCGCGCAGCGCAGCCGCCAGCTCGGGGCCTGCGACGGTGACGGTGGTCGGGGACATGGGTCGCTCCTCCTGCTCGATCAGTGATCGGACCGAGGAGAGCGCGCGGCGGGCGTCGACGAGCCCCTGCTCCAGCTGGTGCAGGTGCGCGGCGAGCAGTTCGTCGACACCGGCGGGATCGTGCCGGCGGGCCAGCAGCTCGCGGATCCCGGCGATCGGCATCCCCACCCGGCGCAGCACCGCGACCAGCCGGGCGACGAGCACCTGCTCGGGTGCGTAGGAGCGGTAGCCGGTCCGCGGATCGACGTGGGCCGGCACGAGCACCCCGGCGCCGTCGTAGAACCGCAGGGCACTGACGCTGAGGCCGCTCTCCCGGGCCATCCGCCCGATCCCGCGCAAGCTCTCCACGATCAGTGACCCTCGTGTCTCGACATGGTCGAGAGTCAACCGCGGATTCTCTCTGCCGCCACGGTGGCGGGGGAGCTCAAGAGCTCGTGGTGTCGAGAAGCCCTCTCATCGGATCGGTCCGAGGTCGTCCGTCGTCTCTCCGGCGAGCCGCGCGAGATCGGCGCGCAGCCCCGGATCGGCCTGGGCACGGCGCAGTCTGGCCACCAGGTCGTCACGCCTGATCCAGGATCGCCGGGCGCGCTCGAGCGGCACCAGCTCGGCCACCGCTCTGCCGTCGACCGTGATCGTCGGCCGCTCTCCCGCCTCGACCCGGCGCAGCAGACCTGCGGTGTCGCTCCGCAGCTCGCCAGAGGCCACCACGTCGCCAGGCATGCGTCGAGTGTCGCACTCGCGTAGTCGCATGTAGCCGGACGTCAGGGGGTACGCCGGGGTCGTGAGCGACGCCCGTGCCACCGTCCGTGCGCTGCTCGATCGCGCGGGCACCACCTACGCCGAGGAGGCCGGGATCCGGCTGCACGACACCCCGGCGCCGCTCTACCGGCTCCTGGTCCTCTCGGTGCTGCTCTCCACCCGGATCCGGGCGGACATCGCCATCAAGGCTGCCCGCGAGCTCGCCGGCGCCGGGATGGGAACGCCGGAGAGGATGCTCGCCGCGTCCTGGAAGCAACGGGTGGACGCACTCGGGAGCGCGGGCTACAAGCGCTACGACGAGAGCACCGCCACGGCCCTCGGGAAAGGTGCGGAGCTGGTGCAGTCGGAGTACCGGGGCGACCTGCGGCGGCTGCGCGACGCAGCGGAGGGCGATCCGGCGCGCGTCCGCACGGCCCTCACGGCGTTCCCCCGGCTCGGGCCGGTCGGCGCCGACATCTTCTGCCGGGAGGCACAGGACGTCTGGCCGTCGCTGCGGCCCGCCCTCGACGGGAAGGTGCTCGACGGGGCACGCACGCTCGGCCTGCCCACCGACCCGGATGAGCTCTCCCGGCTCGCACCGGGCGCGGCGCTCGCGCCGCTCGCCGCGGCGCTCGTGCGGGTGGCGCTCCATCGGGAGCTCGCCGAGGAGATCACCCGGGCGACCTGAGAACCGCCGAGGGGACTCGCGGGGTCAGAGGATCGCTACCGCCACCACCAGGCCCAGCGCGAGGTGCGCGGCACCCACCACGTACGCCTGGGGGCTCATGCGGTCGGCCGCCAGCACCGCGCCGATGTCGATGCCCGTGATCCACTCCAGCAGCCGCACCCCGCCGACCTGGGCGATGATGCCCACCAGCCCGAAGATCAGCGATGCGAGCAGCCCCTCGACCAGCAGGCCGGAGGACGTGTAGATCGCGACCACCACGATGAACGCCATGCTCACCATGCCTGCGGCGGTGACGATCACCGCGTTCGGCTTGCCGTCACGCACGAGGCGGTTGAGCTTGCCCGGCGTGGTGATGTCCACGCCCCAGAAACCGACGAGCATGAGCAGCACGCCGATCACCGCATATAGCAAGATCGCGCCGATCCCCCGTCCGACCACCGAGAAGAACCCCGGATCGATCTGGGCCAGCGTCACGAGAACCTCCAGGGAGCGTCAGGATTCGGGGATGCGGTGCGGGACGAACGCGGCCCCGTCGTCGGTCACCAGACCGACGGTCTCTCGGATGCCGAGCCCGGCCGCGGAATCGCCGACGATCCAGGCACCCAGCGCGGGCCGGAAACCGTCGAACTCGGGGAGCGGGTCGAAGAGCTGGTAGACGTAGCCTTCCTCGCCGTACACGCCGCCTGTCTGGTGTTCCATGCCCGGCGCGACGATCGAGATGTTGGCGCCCTCACGGCCGAGGCGGGGCTTGCGGACGTACTCGGTGAGAAGGCCCGGCTGGTCGAGGTATGCCGGCAACAGGTTGGGGTGCCCGGGGTACATCTCCCACAGCACGGCGAGCAGTGCCTTGTTCGAGAGCAGCGTCTTCCACAGGGGCTCGACCCAGAGCGTCTCGGGGAGGCTGCGCAGCACGTGCTTGCCGAACTGGTCGGAGAGCACCCACTCCCAGGGGTAGAGCTTGAACACCGCCCCCATCGGCGATTCCTCGAGGTCGACGAAGCGGTCGAGCGCGACGTCCCAGCCGATGTCCTCGATCGCGAGTCCGACCGTGTCCAGACCCGCCTCGGCGGCCGTCTCCTGCAGGTAGCCGACCGTGACGTGGTCCTCGCCCGTCGAGTCGCCACTCGACCAGGTGAAGTACACGTCGTCGGCGGGCAGGCGGCTCTTGATCATGCCCCAGCGCTCCACGAGCTTCTCGTGCAGCGAGTTCCACTGGTCGTCGCCCTCGTGGGTGTCCTTCAGCCAGTTCCACTGCAGGATCGACGCCTCGAGGAGCGTGGTGGGGGTGTCGGCGTTGTACTCCAGCAGCTTCGCCGGGCCGCCGCCGTCGTAGCGGAGATCGAACCGGCCGTAGACGTGCGGGTCGCTGCGCTTCCACGACGCCGCGACGCCCTCCCACGCCCACTCGGGCAGCGCGAAGTCGCGGAACCGCTCCGTGGTGACGACGTGGTCGACCGCCTCGAGGCACATCGAGTGCATGACCTCGACGTCGGCCTCGAGGGAGAGGATCTCGTCCATCGAGAAGACGTAGTGCACCGACTCGTCCCAGTACGCCCGGGGCGCGCCGCCCTCGCCGCGGCCGGGCGTGCCGTACACCATCCCCTGGTCGCGGACCGTGGTCTCCCAGTCCGGCCGCGGCTTCCCCCTGCGCCGTTCCATGTGCGTCCGTTTCCGCCTATGAGCCGCTCGAGCCGCGGTTCGAGACGCCGAAGCCGCCGCGTGACACCGAATCGCTCCCCGAACCGGCAACGGTCTTCCCGGACGGCGTGGAGATCCGGGTGCCCGACTTCGGCACCGTCGCGGTGCCGCCGCTCACCGGTTGGCCGATGTTGCCGGTACCGCCGTAGTTGTAGCGGTACTGGCGGCCGCCGCCGCCGATGAAGATCGGGTACGGGATGATCCCGCCCCCGGCGTGGTAGTTGGTGCCGGAACTCGCCGGCGTCACGCAGTTGGCGTCGTCGACGACGACGTTCGTCTCCTCGTCGACGCAACGGGCCTGCACGTCCTCGTCCGGCTGTGCGACCTGGTAGCCGATCGCGATCAGCGCGACGATCCCGACGGTCGCCCCCGCCCCGATGAGGATGCGTTTGCGCTTCTTGCGCGAGCGCTCGGCCTCCTCGGCCTTGCGGCGCTCGGCCTCCTCCGCACGCCGCGCGGCCTGCTCGCGCGCGCGGCGCTCGGCCAGCGTGGGTTCGCGGGGAGTGGTGGACTCGTCCTGGAAGCGCATGCGCCCGGTGGGTCGCTCGGCTGACTCCTCGGAGCGCTCGGGTGACTTGTCGGAGCGGTCGTCGGGCACGTCGCCGCCGGAACTGTTGTCATTCGTCGACATGCGGTCCCCCTCGGCCGTATTAGTCCGCCGTTCACAGTCTCCCCTGCGGGCGCACCGTACCGGGACCGCGCTCACCGGCAAACGTTGACGTTCGCAGCACGCCACCGACCGATGGTCGCGCAGTGCCTTACGAGCTCTTGGTGTCACCAGAGGTAACGGCATGATGACGCCCGACATGGACCGACTCCTCGCCGCTCCCCACCGGCCCACGAACCATGGCGCCGGCGCCGTGCGTCCCGCGCCCCCCCGTACCAACGGTGGGCCGCGCGTCGCACCTTCGTGGAACCCGGGCCGACCCACTGTCCCCGCCCCGGGCGCAGGCGTTCCCCCGCGCGCTGTCCCCGGCCCGGCCGTCGGCGCTCCCCCGCGCGCCGTCCCCGGCCCGGCCGTCGGCGCTCCCCCGCGCGCCGTCCCTGCCCCGGGCATCGGTGCTCCCCCGCGCGCCGCTCGCCACGTCTTCCCCCCGCCGCCGCCCCCCGTGCCCGCCGACCGGCGGCCGCCCCGCACACCGGCCGATCGGCCGCCGCTGCCCGCGGCGAACGCCTCCCGCCCCTTGAAGCAGCTGCCGGCACGCCGGATCGTGATGGGCGTCCTGATCGGCGCGCTCACCATGTTCGGGGTGGCCACTTTGGACACCTTCGCCGGCGCCACGGTGCCCGTCCTCGGCACTCTCGCGGCGCTGCCCGGGGTCGCGGGCGACCGGGACATCGTGGAGGTGCCCGCCCCGCCTTCCACCCCGGGCACCTGCCTGATGTGGACCCGCTCGGACGCCGCCGACACCAAGGTCGTCGACTGCGCCCAGCCGCACCTCTTCGAGCAGGCGGGCTCGGTCGCTCTCGTCGACCAGGCCACGCTGCCCGACGACCGGCAGTGGCGTCAGCTCGTCAACGAGCGGTGCACCCAGCTCGTGCTCGACTACATGGGCGGGAAGTTCGATCCCGACGGCCGTTACCGGGTGGGGGCTCTCAAGCCGTCCCCCACGAAGTGGGCCGAGGGCGACCGCGAGCTGCGTTGCGGGCTGCAGAGCTCCTCGCGCTCCGGTGCGCTCTACCCCCTGGCCGGCCGGGCCGCCGCGTCGGACCAGTCCGCGGTGCACGACCCCGGCACCTGCCTGGCCATCGACGGCCGCACGATCGGCGACCCTGTCGACTGCGCCGGGCCGCACGCGGTGGAGACGGTCGGCATCGTCGACCTCTCCCAGAAGTTCCCCGACGCCTTCCCCGCCGTGGGCGACCAGGACGCGTTCCTGCAGCCGGAGTGCGGGCGGATCGCCAACGAGTACGCCGGCAGCGCCGACGTCATCGCGGCGAAGAAGCTCACCGTGTACTGGGACAACCTCACCGAGGACTCCTGGAAGGCCGGCACCCGCAAGGTCAACTGCAACCTGGCAGCCCTGTTGCCCGACCGCAGCGGTTTCGCACCCGTCACCGGTCCGGTCCGGGGCGAGGTGGTGGTCGGCGAGAATCCCGCTCCGCCGGCATCCCAGGTCCCCGGTCCCGGAGTTCCGGCGCCCAGCACCACGGTCCCGGTCGAGCCGCCCATCGACGGGCCGCCCAACGAGCAGCCGCCGCCCAACGGCGAGCCCAGCGACGAGCAGCCGCCCGTCAGCCAGCCGCAGGTACCGCCGCAGCCATCCGAGCAGCCCGACGTGGATACGCCGGCCCCGCCGTCCCCACCGAGGATCGACACGCCGACCCCGCCGGTTCCGACCACTCGGCCCGGCACGGGGGCGTGAGGCCCACACCCGGATGGAGATGACGCGCCGGCGGTTCGAGGAAGCGGTCGCCGACGCGCTGGACTCCATTCCGCCACAGCTGACCGCCGCGATGGACAACGTCGTGGTGCTGGTGGAGGACCGCAACCCCGAGGAGCCCGAACTGCTGGGGCTCTACGAGGGTGTGGCGCTCACCGAGCGCACCTCCTCGTACGGCGGGGTGCTGCCGGATCGGATCACGATCTACCGGGACGCGATCCTTGACGTCTGTGACGACGTCGACGAGGTGGTGCACGAGGTGGCGGTCACCGTGGTGCACGAGGTCGCCCACCACTTCGGGATCGACGACGAGACGCTGCGCGAGCTCGGCTGGGGCTGACCTGCCCGGCCCGCGCGACGAGCGAGCTTGCGAGCTTGCGAGCGAATCAGTGTCACAGCGCCTTCGCGAAGCGCCGACCGAGCGCAACGAGGGCGTGCGACGAGCGTCAGCGGGGCGTGCCGCCCGCGGTGACGTCGCCCGGCACGGGCGGGGCGCTGTCCCAGTGGTCCAGCGCCCAGCCCCCGGGCATCGCAGGGTCGGGGACCAGCACCACGAGGCCTGTGTTCGGGACGTACAACGTCTCCGCCGTGTCGCCGAGAAGCGCCGCGGCCGCCAGCCGGATCGCCGCGCCATGGCTCACGAGCACGACGTCACCGTGTGCGCCGTCGGTGATCCGCTCGACGACCGGCAGGTACCGGGTCCGCAGATCATGGGCCGACTCGCCGCCGGGCAGACGCGCGTCCAGGTCGCCCTTCCACCACGCGCCGTAGACGACGTCGAACTGCTCGCGGGCCTCCCGGTCCGACCGGCCCTCGAGGTCGCCGATGAAGACCTCGTGCACGCCGTCGTGGACCACGACGTCGAGACCGTGCGCGGCTGCGATCGGGGCGGCGGTCTGCTGGGCGCGAGTGGCGCGCGAGGCGTGCACGGCGGTGACCGGATGCGTCGCGAGCCGCTCCCCCGCCGCCTGGGCCTGGCTCAGGCCGAGGTCGTTGAGCGGCGCTCCCGGAGGCACTGAGTCGAGCTCGCGGCGGACGTTGGCGTCGGTCTGCCCGTGCCGGACGAGCACGAGGCGTAGGGGGCCGGGGTTCACGCCACGTTCCCGGCGCGCAGACCGGCGAGCCAGCTCTCGGCGGCGGCGAAGGCCGCGGGGTCCGCCTCCCCCACAGGTCCGGGTGGTGAGGTGGAGGCCTGCGTGGAGTTGCCGTTGGCCGCCCGCGGGTAGGAGCCGAGGAAGCGAACCTGGTCGCACCGGCGGTGCAGTGCGGCGAGCGCCTCGCCCATGGCCGGCTCGGCGACGTGCCCGGAACAGTCGAGGTGGAACCAGTACTCGGCGTGCCGGTGCTTGATCGGCCGCGACTCGATCCTGGTCAGGTCGATGCCCCGCACGGCCAGCTCGGTGAGCAGCCCCAGCAGCGCACCGGGCCGGTTCTGGGTGGTGGCCGCCAGCGTGGTGCGGTCGCGACCGGTGGGGGCGGGCGGTGGGCCCGGGGGCGCGACCAGCGCGAACCTGGTGACGGCACCGGGGTTGTCGGCGATGTCGTCGGCGAGCACTTCGAGCCCGTGCTGCTCCGCCGCGATCGGGGCGGCCACGGCCGCATCGAACTCCCCGCGGGCCACCTGCGCGGCAGCCTCGGCGGTGGAGGTGGACAGGAGCACCTCGGCGTCGGGCAGGTTCGCGGCGATCCACCCGCGCGTCTGAGCGATGCCATGGGTGTGGGAGGCGACGGTGCGGATGTCGCCTGCCTTCGTGCCCGAACGCACCATCAGTGCGAACCGGACCTCGACCAGCGCCTCCCGGACGATCACCAGCGGCGGGTCGACGACCAGGCCGTCCAGCACTGCGGGCACAGCGCCTTCGACGGTGTTCTCGATCGGGACGCAGCCGGCGTCGACGGAGCCGTCGCGAACGGCTGCGAGGACGGCCGGACTTCCGGCGCAGGGCACCAGCTCGGCGCCGACGGACTCAGGAAGTGACCGCAATGCCTGTTCGGTGAAGGTGGCGTGCGGTCCGAGGAACGCGAGTCGGGGCACGAGAGACCACCCTACTGTCATTACGTGGGTGGGATCACGCCTGCCCGGTGCCGATCAGGCCAACAGGCCGAGACCGGCAAGCTGCACTCCGGGCACCGGTTCCGGGTCGGCCCCGCAGCGCCACAACAGCCCGCGCACAGCAGAGACGGACTTCTCCGACAGACCGCCGACCTCACCCGCGAGCGCGTCACCGTCGGTGCTCTCCAGCGCCGCACGGACGTCGCCACCGGCCAGCGCCCTGGCGACCGCGGCAACGAGGTTGAGCAGTCCGTGCTCGGCGGGGGTCGTCTCGCTGCGGACGACGTGCCGCACGCCGAGAGCGGTGAACCCGCGCCCCGTGTCGACCACGACGCGCACGAACTCCTCGATATCGGAGACGGACGGGATGTCGGAGGCGCGCGGTCCGCCGCAGCGCAGCTTCGGCGCGCAGCCGTGGGTAGCCACCCGGCGCACGGCGGTCAGCCACGCCCCGGTGCCCACCGGCTCGGCCACCGACGGCCGGCGCGGCTCGACGACCGCGACGACATCCTCCGGCACGAACTCGGCCACGCGCTCCAGCCAGATCGCGTCGACGTCGGGCGGCGCGGCCGTCTCGACGGTGCGCGGGGTGAGCAGGCTCGACCGGGAGAAGACCGTGGACAAGGCCTTCGGAACCGCGCCGAGCCCGGTGTCCACCACCAGTGACAGCTCAACGGGTCGAGAGGGGGCCGATCGCGCCAGCTCTGCGACGAGCGCAGAAAGTCGGGAGACCGGGCAGACCAGCTGCCCGACGAGCCCTCCGTAGCGACCATCCCTGGCACTCAGGTACCGCGACACCACCTCGTCGACACCGGGGGCAACCGACCGTGGCTGCAGAAGACTGGTGTCGTCGACGAGCTGGGCGAAGAGCGGTGGGATGGCCCATGGGGTAACACCAGCCGCCGTCGTCACGGGCACAGACGCTAACGGGTCGCCTCTCACGGCTTCACAACGGCTGCCGGTTCGCGCCTGCTGGACATCCACAACTCGCGGACGCTAGCTTAGCCTCACCTAACTCGGAGGTGACTTCGTTGGTATCCACCCGGCTGCGACGCCCACCGGCCCCCACCGATGCCGAGCGCGCTCGCAGCGTGGTCGCCCGCGGTGGCGTGGCCTTCCTCGTCGGCACCGGTGCACCGGAGACCGCACCCCTCGTGCACCACGTGCGCGCCGACGGATCCGCCGTGCTGCTGCTGCGCGACGACGACCCGGTGCTCGACCGGATCCGGGAGGCGCCCAGCGGGGAGAGCCCGGCGATGCTCGAACTCGCCGACCACGCGCCGGTCGACCTCCGGGAGCCGGTGCGCGCACTGCTCTGGATCACGGGACGGCTCCGGCTGCCGGATCCCTACTCGGCCCGCCGGATCGCGCTGCAGGTCGCCGACACACGCCCGCATCCCGACCTCCTGCTCCTCGGCCACGGCGCCACTCTGGTGCGGCTCGATCCCGGCTCCGCCGTCCTGTCCGACGCCGAGGGCAGCGCCGCGCTTGCCCCCGTCCAGCTGGCCGGAGCCCGCCCCGACCCGTTCTGTCGCTACGAGCGGCACTGGCTCGTCCACCTCGAGGAAGCGCATCCCGAGGTGCTCGCGATGCTCGCCCGTCACCTGCCGCCCTGGTTGCGCGACCTGCGCAGCTCGCGGCTCCGTCCGCTCGGGGTGGATCGCTGTGGCCTGCGGCTGCGCGTGGAGACCTCCGAGGACAACAGCCGCAGATCCGACCACGACGTCCGCCTGGCGTGGCGGGAAGAAGCCAAGACCGTGGACGACCTTCGTGTGCAGATGGGGTTGCTGATCAGCTGCCCGTTGCACGGCGACACGGACGCCGGCGCTAGCTGACCGGCGAACGGCCCACCCGCACGCGCTGGGTGACCCGGTGCTCCGCAACGAACGAGGCGAACGGGATGGTGCCGGCCACGAGAATGAGCAGCGCGTCGAGCGGCTTCCACCGGCACCGCTCCGCCAGCAGCAGCGTCAGGACGATGTAGGCCATGTAGAAGAAGCCGTGCATCATGCCGACCACCGCGACGAGCTGCGGCTGACCGAAGAAGTACTTGAGCGGCATCGCGATGAGCACGAGCACGAGCAGTCCGACGCCCGTGACCCACGCGGCCACCCGGTAGTTCCGTAGAGCGGTCTCGATCGACACGAACGTCCTTCGTCAGTGGGGGTCAGTCGCCCGCGTCGCGGGCGGCCAGCTGAGCCAGCATCTGGTTGTACTCGGCCAACGCGCGGTCGTCCCGCTCGTCGTCCTCCGTGACCACGGGCGGGGGCACCGACGCGGGTCTCGGCGTGAACGGCGAGGGGCCGTCGGGGATGACGGGCCGGGGCTCGGAGCTGCGGAGCGCTGCGGCGTCGGGAACGACGGCGCGCTGCTCCTCGGGAACGGCTGGGGCGGTGGGGCCTTCCTCGGCCTCCTGCAGCCTCGCGGCCTCCATCTTGAGCATCCGCCACCACATTGCCCCGAAGAAAAGGGCGAACACCGGCCACTGCAACCCGTAGCCGACGTTGAGCGCCGAGCCCATCGCCGAACCGGCGCGATGCCATTGCCAGGCCGAGAGGAACCCGCACGTGACCATGGCGCCCAGCGTGAGCACGTGCCACAGCATCCAGCGGGGGGAGAGAGCCAGCTGTCGCACGCAGGTCAGCTTACTCGCCGGGTACCGTCCGCCATCGTGTCCAGCCTCAGCTCGACGGCAGCCGGGCGGTGGCTCTCGCCGCCGTCGCCGGTGACCGTGCCGATCACCGACCCGCGGCTGCGCCGCCTTGTCGGCACCGAGGTGCTTGTCGTCCTCACCGTGACGCTCGGGCTGTCCGCGCTTCGCAGTGCGTTGAGCCTGATCGACGCGGTGTTGCAGCCGGTGCCACTCAGTCAGCAAGAGGTGGCGCTGAACGCGCCGCAGGCCCAGGCCGGGCTCGTCGATCTCGCGCTGCAGCTCACGCGGGTGCTGCAGCTCGTGGGCTGGGGAGCGCTGGGCGCCTACCTGTTGATCCGGGCAGGCGTCGCACTCCGCGACGTCGGGCTGGACCGCCGCCGACCAGGACGGGACGCGCTCGGTGCCGCCGGGCTGGCCGCACTGATCGGCGTTCCCGGCCTGGGTCTGTACCTCGTGGCGCGCGCGATCGGGGTGAGCCTCACCGTCGAGCCGTCCACGCTCGGCGACACGTGGTGGCGGCTGCCCGTGCTGGTCCTCTCGGCCGCCGCGAACGCGTGGGCCGAGGAGGTGGTCATGATCGGCTACCTCATCACGCGGCTGCGCCAGCTCGGCTGGTCGGAGAATCGCTCGCTCGTGGCCCAGGCGCTGCTGCGCGGCAGCTACCACCTCTACCAGGGGCTCGGCGGCTTCATCGGCAACATCGTCATGGGCCTGGTTTTCGGCCGGATCTGGCAGCGCACCAACCGGCTCTGGATGCAGATCGGTGCGCACACCCTGATCGACGTGGTCGCCTTCATCGGCTACGCCGCGCTGGCCGGCAGAGTGGGCTGGCTGCCGTGACGGCTAGGAGGGCGCGCTCCTAGCGCAGGGTGACCTGCTTGCCGGCCAGCGCGTCGCGGGCCCGGCGCTCGGCGTCGGTCAGCGGCGTCTCGTCGGCGAGCGCCTCGTCGAGCCGGACGGCGAACGCGGCCGTGGGCGCCGCCCACTCCTTGGGGTGCAGCTCCCGATCGAGGTCCCACACCGGCACGAGGATCCCGTGGGCACGGAAGACGCCGGCGAAGCGCGCGTCCTCGGTGAGGGCGAGCTCGCCGCGGGCGTGCAACCTGGCCATGGCCGCGAGCAGCTTCTCCTCGGGCTCCGGACGCACCCAGCGCAGGTGGGCCTTCGACCCGGTGTCCACCCAGTAGGCGGAGCGCACGCCGTCGGCGACGACCGCCTCCGTCGGCATGATGACCGAGTTGGCCCGCTCGAGTGCGGCCGTCACGTCGGCTGCCGGCTCCGTGCCGTCCTCGGACGGGACGACCCACCACCCGAAGTCGGTGTGCAGCGTGAGGTCGAGGGTGGCCTCGGGGTCGAGCAGATCCTGGAGCCGGACGAGCTCGCCGTCGCCGAGCCCGGGACCGACGACCGGGAGCGCACTGCCCGGCTCGGCGGTCTGCGCCCAGCGCAGCGCCTTGCCGAGGTCGGCCGACAGGTCGCCCGAGCGGGTCTGCACCTGCATGCCCAGCATGATCGTGCCGTCCGGACGGACCAGCGCGGCCGACGCACCCGGCAGAACCGTCGTGAGCGTCACTGTGACGTCGGACGTCTCCCGCAGCGGCAGCGGCGCCGTGGCCGACGGCAGGAACTCCCGCATCGCCACCAGGTCGCACTCCGCAGCCAAGCCGTCGAACGGCCGCAGGACGATCACGTCGTCCCCGGCGCCGTGACATGCCTTGTAGCGCTTCCCGGAGCCGCAGGGGCAGGGACGGCGCGGGTTCTCGCCCGCCGGCGCGTCGGTGTTGTGCTGCGTGGTGCCCTCGCGAGAACGGGCACGTGTCTTCTTGGCCATGGTCCCCCTGACGCTAGCGAATACGCCCCGCGCTGTCCGTTCGCCGTGCCGTCGCCGACGCTGCCACGGGTGGACGGTCATCGGCCACGCGATAGCTTCTCGCGCGACGGCGGATCGCCGTCCGCCGGGGCCGACTGGGAGGTTCTGCTGCATCCGTTCGATCCGGGCGACCCGCGCTTCCTGGCCGACCCGTACCCGGTCTTCGCGACGCTGCGCGCGCTCAGTCCTGTGCACGCCCATCCGCTGCTCGGCATGCCCGTCGCCGTCTCGCACGCCGCATGCTCGGAGCTCCTACGCAGCCGCAACCTCGGGCGCATCTGGGTCGACGCCAAGCCTGCCGCGGATTTCCCGGCCTTCAACCTGCTGCACCGCAACTCGCTGCTCGAGCGGGAGGGCCCGGCCCACGACCGGCTCCGCACCCTCGTGGCGAGTGCGTTCAACCGCGGCCACACGGCCCGGCTCGAGCCGTGGGTGCGTGAGCTGGCCCACCGGCTGGTGGGTGAGCTCGCGGAACGCATCGCAGCCGACGGCAGCGCGGACCTCATGTCGGGTGTCGCCGCCGCGCTCCCGGTCGAGGTGATCGCCGAGCTGCTCGGGGTGCCGGAACCGGAGCGCGGGGCGCTGCGGGGCTGGTCGAACGCGATCGTCACGATGTACGAGCCGGATCCGGGACAGCAGCGCAGGATGGCCGCGGAGCAGGCCGCCGCCGACTTCGTCGACGCCTTGCGCGGGCTGGTCGCGCACCGCCGCACACATCCGGGCGACGACCTCGTCACCGACCTCGTCGAGGCGGACGTCGACGCGGACGAGCTGGTGGGCACCGCGGCGTTGCTGCTCATGGCGGGCCACGAGGCAACCGTCAACGTGATCGGCAACGGGGTGTCGGCGCTGCTGCGTCACCCGGCACAGTGGCAGCGGCTGCGGGAGGACCCAGGGCTCGATGCGACGGCCGTGGAGGAGCTGATCCGCTACGACCCGCCACTGCAGCTGTTCGAGCGCACGGCGGTGGTCGACACGACCGTGGCCGGGCATCCCGTGCCTGCCGGCACCAAGATCGCCGCCCTGCTGGGGGCGGCGGCGCGTGATCCGCAGGCGTTCGACCGGCCCGACGAGCTGGACGTGGGCAGGCGACGCAACCCGCACCTGGGCTTCGGCGCCGGGGTGCACTACTGCCTCGGTGCCCCGCTGGCCAGGTTGGAGGTGATCGCCGCGCTCGACGCGCTCCGGGCGCGGCTTCCCGGTATGCAACTCGCGAGCGAACCGGTGCGCCGCCCGGACTTCGTCATGCGCGGGCTGCGGGAGCTGCGGCTGACGGCCTGACGCTCAGCACGAGCTCCCGGCGCCGGGGCCGGACCGGCGACAGCAGCCGCGTCAGCCTGGTGACGAGCCGGGCCGTGACGGCGGCGGTGACCGCGGCCAGCACGTCGAGCACGGCGTGCAGCACGACCCCGTCGGCACGGGCCTGAACACCGCTGCGCAGCGACCACAGCAGCACCACGGCGGACAGCACGACACTGCCCACCCAGAGGGCCCACCAGGCCAGCAGGAGCCGCGACGGGCGCGGGCGCAGGTCGGCGGGCAGCTCCAGCGCGCTGTGCTCGATCTCGCTGAGCACCGAGCCCGGCACCGAGAGATTGATCCCGGGAATGAGCCAGCCGAGCACGATCGCCCTGGTCGAACGGGACGGGCGCACGCCGGCTCGTTCGGCGGCGGCCTGCGAGGCCCGCACCGACCAGAGAATGAGCAGGGCGCCTGCCACCACGGTGAGGATCGGCGCAACGGTGCCCGCGGACCCGACGAACGCGTCGGAGGCCGCTACGGCGTCCGCGGAGAGCGCCTCGTTCCGGCTGGCCAGCAACAGGATGTAGCGCCACACCTCGGCGCCCGCCGCGAGCAGCGCCACCGCGACGGTGGCCCACAGCAGCGGCACGAGGGTGCCGAACGCCGAGCGGGCGCGCTGCAAGGGCTCGGGCCGCGGCGGCGTGGCAGGCACCGGCGGTTCCCACCTCCGCGGAGGGAATCCCCAGCGCGGCAACGACCGGTAGCGCGGTGGCCCGGAATAGCGCGCGGGGATACGCGCGGGCGGAGGAGGCGCGGCGGAAGCCGGCGGCTCGGCCACCCAACGCAACGCGGCGAGATAACGACCGCAGTACGGACAGAACGGGCCGTCCCCCGCCGGCGCCCGGCGGCCGCACCGCGGGCACGGCGGCCCGAGTGCCTGTGGGGGCGCGGACGGAGGCACGGGGCTAGATGATCTCGGGATTGCCGTTGTCGGAGACGATCGTGCGACCCTGCGCCGCCCAGGACTGCATGCCGCCGTCGACGTTGACCACGGGGTAGCCCTGCCCCGCCAGATAGGCGACCACGCGGGAGGAGCGGCCGCCCGAGCGGCACACGACGTAGAGCGGGTCGTCGTCGGGCAACTCGTTGATGCGGGCCGTGAGCTCGGACATCGGCAGGTGCCGCGCGCCGGGCGCGTGCCCGGCAGCCCATTCGTCGTTCTCCCGGACGTCGAGCAGCGCGGCGTCGACGGGGAGATCCGCCACCGAGACCGCCGGGACGGCTGGACCAGTCATGACCTCATCCTGCCACGCGCGGCGTGACGATCCGGTCAGGCGAACGGGACGAGGATGGCCCGATCGGGTGCGCGCACCCACTACGGTCGGATCTCGTGGAATACGCCGGTGTAACCGGGCAATGGGCGGTGTCCGTGGCGCGTCGCGTCCACCGCCGTGGCACCGGGGCATCCCCGCTGATCATCGAGGAGACCTGGGTCGGCACCGACCTCGCGCTCTATCTCCGGTACCGAGTGGACACCCACAAGCTCGGGGCACGGTTCCGCCTGGATCTCGATCCCGGCACGGGCACCCACCCCACCGACGCCGATCACCTGGCGTCCGCGGTGTTCGAGGCGCTACCCGATGAACCTCAGGCGGAGGCGTTCGTCGACGAGCTGGGCTACCGCTGGTGGAGCACGGCCGTTCCGCACAGCGGGTGGACCGCCGCGGTGCGCTCACTGAGGATCGTCACGATCTGCTGACACGCGGACGGGGCGGGCCTGAAGGCCCGCCCCGTCCGGTACTGCTGGGAGGAACGCCCGGCGCCAGGAGCGCGCTCCTAGTGCGAGATCGCCTTCTCGGAGCCGGCGCCGGTGAGCGACCGGACCTCCATCTCCGCGAACTTGCCCTCTTCCACGCGTCGGCCACCCACGTAGGTGCCGATGATGCCCAGGAGGAACGACGCCGGGATCGAGACCAGGCCCGGGTTGTCCAGCGGGAACCAGTGGAAGTCCACGCCCTGGAGCATCGACGCGCTCCGGCCGGTGGCAGCGTTGACCGGCTTGCCGGACACGGCGGGTGAGAACACGATCAGAATGATGCAGATCGCCAGACCGCCGTAGATGCTGAACAGCGCACCGGTGGTGTTGAACTTCTTCCAGAACAGGGAGTACAGGATCGTCGGCAGGTTCGCCGAGGCCGCCACCGCGAACGCCAGGGCCACCAGGAAGGCGATGTTCTGCCCGTTCGCGACGATGCCGCCCGCGATGGCGACGACCCCGATCACCAGTGCGGTCATGCGGGCGACCCGGACCTCGGAGTCCGGAGTGGCCTGACCGCGCTTGATCACGTTGGCGTACACGTCGTGTGCGAACGACGCCGACGCGGTGATCGTCAGGCCGGCGACCACCGCCAGGATCGTCGCGAACGCGATGGCCGAGATGATGCCGAGCAGAACCTCGCCGCCGAGCTGGTACGCCAGGAGCGGCGCCGCGTTGTTCTGGTTGGCGCTCGTGATGGTGCCCGGGGGCAGCAGCGCCGCGGCGCCGTAACCCAGCACGAGCGTGAACAGGTAGAACAACCCGATCAGCCAGATCGCCCACACCACGGAGCGACGGGCCTCCTTGGCCGTGGGCACCGTGTAGAACCGCATCAGGATGTGCGGCAGGCCCGCGGTGCCGAGCACCAGCGCAAGGCCGAGCGACACGAAGTCGATCGGGTTGGTGTACTGCAGGCCGGGGGCCAGCACGGCCTCGCCCTTGGGGCTGGCCGCGGCGGCGTCTCCGAGCAGCGACGACAGGTTGAAGCCCGCGATCCCGAGCACCCACACCGTCATCACCGCGGCGCCGATGATCAGCAGCACCGCCTTGATGATCTGGACGTACGTGGTGCCCTTCATGCCGCCGACCAGCACGTAGACGATCATCAGAATGCCGACGACGGCGATCACGGCGCCCTGGCCGAACGTGTTGCTGGTGGGGATCTGCAGTAACAGCGCGATCAGGCCACCGGCGCCCGCCATCTGCGCGAGCAGGTAGAAGAACGAGACGACGAGCGTGGACGTCGCCGCCGCCGCGCGCACGGGACGCTGCCGCATCCGGAACGCGAGGACGTCGCCCATCGTGAACTTGCCGGTGTTGCGGAGCAGCTCGGCCACGAGCAGCAGCGCGACGAGCCACGCCACCAGGAAGCCGATGGAGTAGAGGAAGCCGTCGTACCCGTTGAGCGCGATGGCACCGGCGATCCCGAGGAACGACGCGGCGGAGAGGTAGTCACCCGCGATCGCCACGCCGTTCTGCGGACCCGTGAAGGCACGGCCTGCGGCGTAGTAGTCGGATGCGGTCCGGTTGGTGCGGCTCGCCCGGTAGACGAACACGAGCGTCACGGCCACGAACGCCAGGAAGATCCCGATGTTCAGGCCGACGTCACCGACGGCAGTCGCAGCGGGCGGCGTAGGCGCCTGGGCGAGGACGGTCATTCAGCACCCTCGATCTGCTGACGGAGTTTCTCGGCCGCCGGGTCGAGGTGCTTGTTGGCGTACCGAACGTAGATGGTGGTGATAGCGAAGGTGCTGACGAACTGCAGCAGGCCGATGATCAGCCCGACGTTGATGTTGCCGAACACCTTGATCGCCATGAACCCCGGCGCGTACGAGGCCAGCACCACGTAGAGCAGGTACCAAGCCAGGAACAACACACTCATCGGGAACACGAATCGCCGTAGTCTTGAACGTAGGTCGGCGAACTCGGGACTTGCCTGCACCTGTTCGTATATGGTGTTTGTAGATCGCTCGCCTGTCGTGCTCACGGCGTCCTCCCCGCTCGTTTCCGGTTGCGCACCGCGTACCGTCACGCCACCCGGTTCCACAACGCAGCGAACGATAGATCAGTCACACTCTCCCGTCGGAATACTCCGGTGGGGTGAACGCGGGCGTCGCTCAACCCGCGCGACAAGGCCTCGATCAGCGGTCATTTCACCGGGACGAGCGGTCTACGAACGGTCGTCCAGCGACCGAGAGTCACCAACGTGACCTTGGGGAGACATCGCCGTTAGAGCTTTGGTATGTGTGTCGTCAACCACTTGCGCGTTTCACGCGCTCCTCGAGCCGGTCGCGGGTGAGCCCGAGCCGCTCCGGGGCGTGCAGCCGGAGCAGCAACTGGTCGACGTCGGCGGGCCGGTGCTTCTCGGTCAGCTTGCTCACCACGACCATCGTGATGAACGCCGCAGGCACGGTGACCAGCGCAGGCCGGTAGAGGAGCACGCCGATCGCGCCCGATCCGCCGTAGCCGGACAGGCTCACGGCAACCGCGCCCGCCGACGACAACCCGCCCACGAGCACACCCGCGATCGCGCCGACGTCGGTCAGCCCGCGCCACCAGACGCCCAGCACGAGCAGCGGGCAGAACGTCGACGCGGCCACCGCGAACACCAGCGCGACGGCCTCGGAGAAGTCGAGGCGCGTGACGGCGACGGAGAGCGCCAGCGGTACCGCCCCCGCCACCACGGCGGACATCCGGAAGTCGCGCACCCTACTGCTGCCGAGGATGTCGGTGGAGAGCACGCCGGCAACACTGACCACGAGCCCGGACGACGTGGACAGGAAGGCGGCCCACGCGCCCGCCGCCACCAGACCGCCGAGCAGGGCTCCTGCCCAGCCGCTGCCCAGCACCGCCGTGGGCAGGAGCAGGACCGCGGCGTCGGTGTCACCGCTCACCAGGAGCTGCGGGGTGTACAGCCGCGACAGCGCCCCAAGCAACGTCACGACCGCGTAGAACCCGCCGAGCAGGGCCAGCACGACCACCGCGCTGCGCCGCGCCGCGCGGCCGTCGGGGTTGGTGTAGAAGCGCACGAGCACGTGTGGCAGGCCCATCGTGCCCAGGAACAGCGCGATGATCAGCGAGTACGTGCCCAGCAACCCGTCGTCGCGGCCCTCCGGGAACGGAGTGAGCCAGCTCGAGTCGGACGCGGGAGCACCCGACGCCACCGGTACCGGCGACCCGGCCGGGAACTCGAGTTTCGTGCCGGCTTCCACGGTGTGGGTGCCGACTTCCCACCGGACGGGGGCGTCCCGCACGACAACCCCGTCGACCTCGCCGTCGGCGGTGAAGGTGACCGGCGAGGCGACGGTCAGCACGACGTCGGTACGGACGTCGACCGTGGTGCGGTCGGGGAACTGGGGCGGGGCGGGGCGGTCGAAGGTGTGATCGTCGCTGAAGAAGAAGATCAGGGCGATGATGGCCGGCAACGCCAGCGCGGTGAGCTTGAGCCAGTACTGGAACGCCTGCACGAAGGTGATCGAGCGCATCCCGCCCAGCACCACCGTGGCGACGACGACCACCGCCGCGACGACGACCCCGATCCAGGAGGGCAGTCCTGTGACCGTGGTGACGGTCAGCCCGGCGCCCTGCAGCTGGGGCAGGAGGTAGAGCCAGCCGATGACGACCACGAAGATCGTGCAGACCTTGCGCAGCGCCGGGGAGCGCAGCCTGGCCTCCGCGAAGTCCGGCACCGTGTAGGCGCCCGACCTGCGCAGCGGCGCCGACACGAACAGCACCAGCGCGAGGTATCCCGCAGTGAAGCCGACCGGGTACCACAGCGCGTCCACGCCGTCGCGCAGGATCAGCCCCGCGATCCCCAGGAACGACGCTGCGGACAGGTACTCACCCGAGATCGCGCCGGCGTTCGCGGCGGCACCGACGGTGCGGGAAGCCACGAGGAAGTCGGAGGTGCTGCGGACGACCCGGACGCCGAGCGAACCGATCACGGCTGACGCCACTGCCACAAGGCCCATTGCGAAGAGCGCGATCAGGCCGGTGGTTGTCACGCGCACCACTATGTCAACGGGTCGACTGCACTACCACATCGGCCGCGGCGCGCCGCGCACCGCATCGCGTGGCGCGTCGGGAGATCGCCCGGCTGTGAACCCCGTACGTCCCAACGGCCACATATCGGACCCGGCCTGCATCTCTCGGGATGCATCGGGATCCACCGCAGTGGCCACGATCGGGATGTCCCCCGGCGCTCCGCGAACTCAGTGAGCTCCGCGCGCGGAGCAAGCCGGGGGAACACCACCTCCACGACGACCTCGTCGTGGTCCGACGCCGTGGTGGTCACCCCTCGAATAGGGCTCGGTCGCCGGCACCGAACGCCGATCGCCCGAGCCCTCGATCACCACGGACTCATCGAGCAGGGCAGCGAACAGGCATTACTCGGAGGTGGGGTCGGCGTGCGCCAGGCTGCAGCGAGCTCGCTCGCTGATAGGGCGAACGTCACTGACTTCACCGGGCCTAAAGTAATCCGAACACTGATGATCACCGCGCGAACGCGACGACGGTCACATCCGGCGTCAGGGGATCAGTCGTCGATCAGGCTCTCCCAATGCTCCGTCAGCCGCAGAAGGCGCTTCAGCATGGCATCGGTCTCCGCGGCGTCATAGCCCTCCATGAGCAGGAGGTGGAGCTCGCCTGCCTTGCGGCTGACCTCTCGGCGCGCCGCCTCGCCCGCCGTGGTGAGGCGCAGGAGCCGCTTGCGGCCGTCCTCCGGTGGCGTCTCGCGGGTGATCAGCCCCCTGTCCTCCAGACGGCGGGCGACGCTCGCCATCGTGGAGCGGTCGAGCGAGACAGCGCGGGCCAGCGAGCCCTGATCGACGCCGGGATAGGCGTGGATCGCGACGAGCACGGCGCTCTGTGGCCCGGTCAGCACCGGGTCGACGCGCCGGACCCACGCGGCGACGTAGGCCTGGTGGAGTCGGCGGATCACGTAGCCGGGCGCGCCGAGGAGCTCCGGTGGCGCGGGTAGCGGCGGCGTGCCCGCTGCCCCTGCCGCCTGACCCATGACCTCAATTTGACCACACCAGCGCGCCGGCACCGGCGTAAGTGGCGCTGCCATTTCGCGCCGGCGTCAGGGCCCCCGCTGGAGCCGGTCGCGAGTGAGCCCGAGCCGTTCCGGAGCGTGCAGGCGCAGCAACGCGTCGTCCACATCCGGCGGGATCTCCGCACGGGTCAGTTTGCTCACCAGCACCATCGTGAGGAACGCGGCCGGCACCGTGGCCGCCGCCGGCCGGTACATCAGCACTTCCATCCACCCGCCCGGCGCCGCCCCGATCATCGTGAAGCCGACGGCGACGCCGGACAGCCCGCCGCCGACCAGGACGCCGGCGACGGCCCCGCGGGCCGTGAGCCCACGCCACCAGATCCCGAGCACGAGCAGAGGGCAGAACGTCGACGCGGCAACAGCGAACACCAGCGGCACCGTCAGCGCGAAGTCCAGGCGGGTCACGAACAGGGCGAACGGCAACGGCACCACGGACGCCAGCAGTGCGGCCAACCGGAAGTCGCTGAACCGCCCGCGGAGGATGTCGGTGAAGAGCACCCCGGCCAGACTCACCACGAGCCCGGACGAGGTGGAGAGGAACGCCGCGGCCGCGCCCGCCGCCACCAGTCCGCCCAGCAGCCACCCGGTCCACCCGTTGCCGAGCGCCGCCGTCGGCACCAGCAGCACCGCGGCGTCGGTCTGGCCGTTCACCAGCAGCTGCGGCGTGTACAGCCGGGACACCAGGCCGATGAAGGTCACCAGCACGTAGAACGACCCGATCATCGCGAGCACGACCACGGTGGTCCGCCGGGCGGCCCGGCCGTCCGGGTTCGTGTAGAAGCGCACCAGCACGTGCGGCAAGCCCATCGTGCCGAGGAAGCCCGCGAGAAGGATCGAGTAGATCTCCAGGAGTTGGTTGGAGGCATCACCTGACATCGGTTCCAGCCATGCCCGGTCGGTGGGCGGGGTGCCGACCGCGGTCGGCACCGGCGAGCCGGCCGTGAAGGTCAGCGTGGTGTCCGCGGCGACCTCGTGCCGACCCGGTTCCCAGGTGATGCGGCCCTGCACCGCCTGGCCGTCCACCTCACCGTCGGCCTCGAAGCGGACCCGCGCCGTGACCTCCAGGACCACGCCCGTGCGCACCTGGACCGTGGTGTTGTCCGCGAAGTTCGGCGGGGCGGGCCGGTCGAACGAGCGGGCGTCGGACAGGAACAGCCCCAGCACGACGAACGCGGGAACGGCGAGTGCGGTGAACTTGAGCCAGTACTGGAACGCCTGCACGAAGGTGATCGACCGCATGCCGCCGCCGAGCACCGTGAGCAGCACGATCACCCCCGCTGCGGCCACGCCGGACCACGCGGGCAGCGCCGTGAGCGTGGTGAGCGCCAGGCCCGCTCCCTGCAACTGCGGGAGCAGGTACAACCAGCCGATCACCAGCACGAACGCGGTGCAGATGCGGCGCAGCGCCGGCGAGAAGAGCCGGGCCTCGGCGAAGTCCGGCACGGTGTACGCCCCGGACCTGCGCAGCGGAGCGGCGACGAACAGCACCAGCGCCAGGTACCCCGCCGCGAATGCGATCGGGTACCAGAGCGCGTCCGCCCCCTCCCGCAGGATCAGGCCGGCGATGCCCAGGAAGGACGCCGCGGACAGGTACTCCCCCGAGATCGCGCTGGCGTTGGCCACCGAACCGACGGTGCGCGACGCGACGAGGAAATCCGACGTACTGCGCGCGACCCGGACACCGAGCGAGCCGATCACGGCGGACGCGATGCCGACGAGCGCGATCGCGACGAGCGCGACTAGCGCAGGGGTGTCCAACGTGCGTGCTCAGTCCTGCACGTGGTCGGCGAAGTTCTGCTCCACCCGCTCGGCCGTGCGCGTGTGCCACAGCCCGATCCCGAACAGGAACGGGTAGACCAAAACACCGAGGAGCAACCACGGCAGGCGAAGCCCGAACACCTCGATCCGACCGATCTCGGGGAACATGGCGAACAGCAGCGGGAGCACCCCGAGAGTGATCCCGGCCACGACGGCGAAGCGGAGTGCGACGGCGAGCTGGGAGCCGATGAGGTTGCTGCGCAGCAGCTCACCGACGCCCGTGCCCTCCTGGATGTCCACGACAGTGCGCACCGGCCGGGCCACACCCTTGCGCTCCGCCAGCACGACCCGGACCCGTCTGCTCTCGACGTCGTCCTGTAGGCCCGCGGCCGCTTCCTCCGCGTCGCGGGCGTCGGGCGGCAACGTCGTCGAACGGGTGCGGGATCCGGGCGCCGGGGTACGCGCGGTGAACAGCGGGTCGCCCGACAGCGAGGGATCGGGTTCGAGCACCGGGGACGTGGGATCCGTGGCGGGCGTGGGCTCCGCGGGGGTCGTGGGGGACTCGATCACGGCGGGTGCCACGATAGGGGTGGTGGCAGTTGTCGTTGCAACGATGGACGGCGCAGGCGGTGTGTCGGCGCGCAGCTCCACCCTGGCCGGAAGTTCAGGCAGCGCCGCTGGAAGGGCAGCGTCGGCATCCGCCGCGGGCGGTTCGGGTTCCGGATCGGCCGTCTCGGCCTGCTGTGGTCGTGACCAGGCCGGCGGCGCGAACGGCGGCTCGGCACCGGTGCGCTCCTGCCGGAGCAGGCCGCTGGGCCGCGGCCCGACGGCACCGATCGGTGGACCCGGCCGTGGCGCCCCGGGACCGGGCGTGGCCACGGAATGTCGGGGCACGTACCCCCAGGAGATGGTGGAGTCCACGCTCTCCCGGCGTGCGTGCCGGCCGCCGCTCGTGGAGTTGCCCTCGGCAATCCGGCGCTGGATCTCGTCGCGCAACCAGCCGGGGCCGGCATCCGTCCCGTCGTCCGCGTCGTCTTCTTCGCAGTGCTCCGCGGACTCCTCGACGACGTGGTCGGGAGCGTCGTCCTCGACGGACGCGTCCTCCTCGACCGGCGCAGCCTCCGGTGCGGGGGAACCGGTCCCGTTCCCCGGGTTCACCGACGGCTGGACGCCGTCGGTGAATGTGGTCACCGCTGGCTCCACGCCTGCTTCGTCGCCCGGACGAGCCGGTCCTTCAGCTCACGGGTGTGGCGGCGGCTGACGGGTAGCTCCGCGCAGTCGGGGCCGTTGCCGACTCGGACGACGTAGCCCGACCCGGACAGCCGCAGCTCGGTGACGAGCGGGAGCGACACCAGGAACGAGCGGTGGATACGCACGAAGCCGGCGTCGCGCCAACGGTCCTCGAGCACCGACAGCGGGATCCGGACGAGGTGGCTGCCCTCGTGGGTGTGCAGACGGGCGTAGTCGCCCTGCGCCTCGACGTAGCGCACGGCCGAGCGCGGCACGAGCTTGGTGGTGCCGGCGAGCTCGACGGGGATCACCTCGTCCTCGCCACCCTCCTCGCGCACCGGCTCCGGGGCTCCGGCGGCGCGGTTGGCGAGGATGCGGTCGATCGACGCGGCGAGCCGCTCGGCGCGCAGCGGCTTGAGCAGGTAGTCCACCGCGCCCACCTCGTAGGCGTCGACGGCACGGTCGTCGTGGGCCGTGACGAACACGACCGACGGCGGCACCGCCATCGACGAGAACACGCGCGCCAACTCCAGACCGTCGAGGCCCGGCATGCGGATGTCGAGGAAGACGACCTCGACGTCGGTGCGCTCCGCCACACGCGTGCCGGTCATCGGGTTGGAGAGGCCGCGGCTCATCTGGCCGGCGGTGGCTGCCTCACGCACGCCTTGTCTGCTGTTGAGGATCCGCAATGCGTCGGTGGCGTCGGAGGCCTTGAGCACGATCCCGACGCGTGAGTCTTCGCTCAGCAGGTAGGCGAGTTCTTCGAGAGCCGGCTCCTCGTCGTCCACCGCGAGAACGACCAGGCCGCCGGAGCTGTCGTTGCTGTCCACGATCTCCTCATCCTGCGTGTCCGGGACTCGCGCCGGGGCCGGGACGACCACGCCCCGGCTCCGCCGACCATGGTGACGGCGATTCCGTGTGAGTGCCAGGGGCCAGCACCAATCGGGATCGACCGGTCACACCGTGCTACAAACCGTACCGTGCCCATGTGGCCCGAATCTCGGCCGCCTGTGTGATGCCCAGCAGCTGATCAGCACCGAGCACCGAAGCGGCCGCCGGTGCGGGTCCGATGCCCAGCCGCGCGAGCAGAGGTCTACGCCCTTCGACGGCCACCAGCTCGGCATCGGGGAAGCGCTTGCCGAGCACCCCGCGTGCCGTGCCGAGGCCATCGACGAGCCCGATCTCGACCGCTCGCGCACCTGTCCACACCTCGCCCGTGAACGGTTCCGCCTCGACCTTGAGGCGGTCGCCACGCCGCTCGGATACCCACTTCTTGAACATCTCGTGCAACTCGCCCTGAAGATCGTGCAACCAGTCGACGTCCTCCTGCTTCTCCGGCAGGAACGGGTCGAGCCGGGCCTTCGAGGTGCCCGCGGTGTAGAGCCTGCGCTGCACGCCGAATCGCTCGATCAGGCCATCCAGCCCGAAGCCCTGACTGATCACCCCGATCGATCCGACGATCGACGTGGCATGGGCGTAGATCTCGTCGGCAGCGCACGCCAGCCAGTACCCACCGGACGCGGCGACGTCCTCGCAGAAGGCGAGGACCGGCACGCCCTTCTCCTCCGCGAGACCGCGGATCCGGTCGGCCACCAACGCCGACTGGGTGGGTGCGCCGCCCGGCGAGTTGACCAGCAGCGCGACCGCGGCCAGCCGATCCGGGGCGAACGCCCGCTCGAGGGTCTTCTCGATGGCGTTCGCATTGATCACCGATCTGGGCACAGGACCGACGGTCGCCGTGATGACGCCGTGGAGCCGGACCATCGAGACCACGGGCTGCTCAGTGCGCTCGCCGAGCCGCCCGGGCAGGCGGGAGGCGAACCGGTCGGGGAGGCGCAGCGCGTCCATACCGTTACGTTACGCGGTGGCCGCAACCCCCGCCGAACAAGATCCACAACTCCGCGGTGCGGCGCTCCGTCAGACGCGGATACCGGCGCGGAACTTCGGCACGCGCAGCGTGATCTTCATCCCCGCGCCCGGTGCGGTGTCCACCACCAGCCCGAAGTCGTCGCCGAAGGTGGAGCGCATCCGGTCGTCGACGTTGCCGAGCCCCACGTGCGCGCCGGACTGGTGCGCGTCGTCGAGGTCGTCGGTGAGCCGCGCAGGGTCCATGCCGATGCCGTCGTCCTCGACGATGATCACGCACTCGGCTCCGGCGTTCTCCGCCGTGATCGTGATGGTGCCGCCGTTGGGCTTGCTCGCCAGCCCGTGCCGCACGGCGTTCTCGACCAGCGGCTGCAGCGCGAGGAACGGCAGCACGACGGTGAGCACCTCGGGAGCGATCTGCAGCTTGATGTTGAGCCGGTTGCCGAAGCGGGCCTTCTCCAGCCGGATGTAGCGCTCGATGTTGGTGAGCTCGTCCGACAGGGTCGTGTACTCCCCCGCGGTACGGAACGAGTACCGGGTGAAGTCGGCGAACTCGATGAGCAGCTCACGGGCGCGCACGGGGTCGGTGCGGATGAACGACGCGATCGTGGTGAGCGCGTTGTAGACGAAGTGCGGGGAGATCTGCGCCCGCAACGCGCGTACCTCGGCGCGGTTGAGCCGGGCGCGCGACTCGTCGAGCTCGGCGAGCTCCAGCTGGCTCGAGACGTAGCGCGCGACCTCGGCGGTGGCGCGCAGGAGCACCGGCCCCGCCGTGGACGTGGTGAGCGCGGCCAGGGTGCCGACGATCGCACCGTCGGTCTCCAGCGGGACGACGACGATGCCGCGGACCACACAGTCGGGGTGGTCACAGATGATCGCCGTGTGCGACAGCACCTGCTGGCGCCCGGTGGAGATCACCTGGTCGGCGAGCGAGCGGACGTCGGGTTCGTGCTGGTCGGCATCGCCGTCCCAGGCGAGCGTCTGACCGCGGTTGTCGGTCATCGTCAGCGCGCAGGTGTCGAGCAGTTGGCGCAGGTAGGGCAGCGCGAACGCCGCCGAGTTGTGCGACAGGCCCTCGCGCAGGGCAGGCGCGGCCAGCGCGACGGTGTGCAGGGTGGCGAAGGTGGCCCGCTCCAGCGGGGTGGCGAAGGTGTTGCGGCGGTTGCGCAGGATCAGCACGACGACCAGCACGATCATCACCACGATCACGCCGCCGGCGATGAGCAGCGCCGTGGAGCTGCCGAGCAGCTCGGTCACGTCCAAATTTTCCTACCTCACCAGCCGCGACAGCCGCCGGTCGGCGAGGGGCTTGCCGCCGGTCTGGCAGCCGGGACAGTACTGGAAGGACTTGCTGGCGAACGACACTTCCCGCACGGTGTCGCCGCAGACGGGGCACGGCAGGCCGGTGCGGGCGTGCACGCGCAGGCCAGAGCGCTTCTCCCCCTTGAGCTGTGCCGCACCCTGACCCACCGAACGATCGACGGCGTCGGTGAGCACGGAGCGCATCGCCGCGTACAGCTCGTCGATCTGCTCGGCCTTCAGCCGGCCCGAGGCGGCGTAGGGCGAGAGCTTCGCGGTGTGCAGGATCTCGTCGCTGTAGGCGTTGCCGATGCCGGCGATCGCCTGCTGTTCCACGAGCAGCGTCTTGAGCCGCTCGCTTCGCCCGGTGAGCACCGCCGCGAACTCCTCACGTGTGAGCGCGAGCGCGTCCGGGCCGAGCCGCGCGATACCGGGGACCTCCTGGGGGTCGTGCACGAGGTAGACCGAGAGCCGCTTCTGGGTGCCGGCCTCGGTGAGGTCGAACCCCGGGCCGCCCACGGCGTCGAGGTGCAGACGCAGCTCGAGTGGCCCGCGGCCCGGCTTGGGCGGGGTGGTGGACGCGGAGTCGTGCCAGCGCATCCAGCCCGCCCGGGAGAGGTGCACCACGAGGTGCAGAGGGTCGTCCGGCCGGTCCTGGAACTCGACGGCGAGGAACTTCCCGTACCGGGCCGCACCCGTGACAACGCGTCCGACCAGCGCCGACACCGGAGGGTCGAAGGTCTTGACCGCGCTCATGCTCGCCACGTCCACGCGGGCGACGGGCCGGTAGAGCGCGTGCTCGCGCAGGTGGTGAGCCAGCGCCTCGACCTCGGGCAGCTCGGGCATCCGCTGGCTCCCGGAGGCCTAGTTCACCGGTTGCAGAGGGCTGTCGGCGTGCGCGGGCGTGCCCTGCATGCGCAGCCTGCGCACCACGATGCGCAGCTCCTCCTTGGCCTTCGACCCACCCCGCACGAGCCCCGTCCACTTCTCGGCGGGGAGGTCGTAGTTGCCGGCCGTCTCGGCGACGACCGTCCACGGCCTGCGGAGATACCACCGCACCGGGAAGAACCCCACCACGAGGAGGGCGACCGCCCACAGGAACCAGGGGATGTGCACCTGTGCGGGAGCCCACACGATGACGACCACCCAGAAGAAGAACAATGCCGACAAGATGAGGACCGCGGCACCCCGGCCGCCGTCGACGTCGTGCTCGAAGTCGTCGCCTGTGGCCGGAAGCGACCACTCGATGTTGCGGCGTACGGACCACATTCGCCCGTCGACACCCGCCACCGTCCTGCTCCCCATGTTCCCCGCCGTCGTGAGTCGGGCCCGTGCAACGTCCACTTTCCCACAACTTGGGGCCCCGGTGTTGTCCCTCAGCAGGCGGGTGCGACGGGGGTCTGTGATGGCGCGCCCGGGGCTAGCAGGCTGGTGACCATCAGCTCCGCGGGGACGCGCCCGTCGTTGCGGATGAGATGGGGCTGGCCGTCGGGGAAGAACACGGCCTCGCCCGGTGAGTAGCGGGTCGGCTCGCAGTCGTCCTCACGCAGCACCGTGATCTCGCCCGAGCGCACGGCCGTCAACTCCGGGCCGTCATGACGGTGCCATCCCGTGGACTCGCCGGGACGCAGCACGATGGTCGCCACGGCGTACTCGGCCGGTGCGGTGGTTCGGATGTTCACCCGCTCCTCGACGCGCCCACTACCGATCAGAACCGGGCCCGTGGGTGGCGGCGGCATCACCGGAGCTGACGGGGCCGCGAGCACGGTCGCAAGGGGCTCGGGGCCCGGGTGGCCCAGCTGCCCCGGTTGAGCGCAGCCGGTCAGCACCACGGCGGCCAGCCCCACCACCGCCGCGAGACGGGGCCCAGTTCTGCTCACCCACAGAGGGTATCGGCGGGACGAAAGGGACCTACCAGCGCAGTGGGAGGCTGGTGAGCCCGTTGATGAAGTTCGAGACCAGCCTGCGCGGCTCGCCGTCGAGCTCGACCTGCGGCAATCGCAGGAACTCGCTGAAGAACTCACGCATCTGCAACCGGGCGAACGCAGCGCCGAGGCACTGGTGCGGACCCTGTCCGAACGCAAGGTGATCGTTGTCGTCGCGCTCGATGTCGAACCGGAACGGATCGGGGAACCGGCGCTCGTCGAAGTTCGCCGAGACGTGATAGACGACCACCTTGTCGCCCGCCGCGATCCGGCGGCCGGACAGCTCCTGGTCACGGCCGGCCGTACGCCGGAACGTCAGCACCGGCGGATGCACCCGCAACATCTCCTCGATCGCCGAGGGCAGCAACGACGGATCGGCCCGCAACCGCCGGTACGCCTCCGGATTGCGCACCAGCGCGAGCACCCCGCCGGGAAGCGCGCTGCGCACGGTGTCGTTCCCCGCGATCACCAGGAGGAAGAAGAACATCTTCAGCTCGGCGTCGGTCAGCCGCTCGCCCTCGACCTCGGCCTGCACCAGCGCCGTCATCACGTCATCGGCCGGCTCCCGGCGCTTGCGCTCGGCCAGTTCCTCCGCGTAGCCGAACATGTCGGCGAGCATCGCCGGTGAGCGCGGGTTGATCGGACGCCCATCCGCATCCGTGACCACGTGCCCGTGCTCCGGATCCTGGTAGCCGATCACGCGGTTGGTCCACTCGAGCAGCAGCGCCCGATCCGCGGCCGGCACGCCGAGCAGATCTGCGAGGTTCTGCAACGGCAGGTCGTCGGTGACCTCCCGGGGCAGGTCGCAGCGGCCCCGCTCGGCCACCGCACCCAGCAGCGCCGCGGCCCGCGCCCGAACCACCTCGGCCTGCTGCTCCAACCTGCGCCGGGTGAACGCACCGGTGACCAATCGGCGCAGGCGCAGCTGCTCGGGCGGGTCCATGTTGAGGATCATCTGACGGATGAACGGCAGGTCCGCGGGGTCGGGGTCGCGGATCTGGGTGGCGCCCAGCGACGAGGAGAAGTGCGCGGGAGAGCGCAGAACGTGCCGCACGTCCGCGTAACGGGTGACGGCCCAGTACCCCGGACCCGACGGCCAGACGCCGACCTCCGGCTCGTCCTGCCAGCTCACCGGGTCGGTGTCCCGCAACAGCTGCAGATCCTTGTGGGGCACCCCACGCGCGAACGTCCGAGGGTCGAACACGTCGGCCATGGGTATCTGGATACACCGGTCGGGCGAGGCATGACCCACCAGAGCAGCACGGCCTGGACAGCTCGGCCGCTGCTTCATACCCGCGCCCACATCCGCAGGGAGGCCGTGGTGTGCGGAATCACGGCAGCAGACCCGATATCGACTTGCCGATCTCGATCCGCCCGCGCATGCTTGGCCCAAGCAAGTTGTTGCTTGTTACAAACAACGCTTGGTAAAGCCGAGACAAACAGAAGGTCGAGGGCACGTGATGGGCGAGGAGGACCTCCTTGTCGCCGACCGCATCGCCCAGGAGGTCGGCGAGCTGAGCCGGATCGTCACCTCGCTGCGCAGGCACCGCGGTGACATCGCAGTGACTCATGTCCTCGTCCACCTGATCGAGCAGGGCCCGCAACGAGTGAGCGCCATCGCCGACGCCGTGGGCACGGACCAGTCGACGGTGAGCCGCAAGGTCGCGGAGCTCGTGGCCGCAGGCCTCGTCGAGCGACGTCCCGACCCCCTCGACGGCCGCGCCCACCTGCTGGCAGTGACGCCGGCAGGGGCTCAGCTCTGTGAGCACGGACGACGCAAGCGCGTCGAGCTCGTCGCGTCGGTGCTGGCCGGCTGGCCGGTGGAGTCCCGCCGACGCCTCGCCGAGCTACTCGGCCGCTTCGCCGACGACGTATTGGATGCGGGCCGGCGGGTCAGCCGCCGCCCAGGAGGAGAGAACTGATGTCCACCCAAGTTGCCGCCGAGCCCGTCCCCAGGGCCGAAACGGCACCATCGGGCGAGCTGAGTCACCGCCAGGTGCTGACGATCCTCACAGGCCTCGCCCTGGGGATGTTCCTGGCCGCCCTGGACCAGACGGTCGTCTCGACCGCGATCCGCACCATCGCCGACGACCTCGGCGGGCTGAGCCTCCAGGCGTGGGCAACCACCGCGTTCCTGATCACCAGCACGATCACCACGCCGCTGTACGGGAAGCTGTCGGACATCTACGGCCGCAAGCCGCTGTTCCTGACCGCCATCACGATCTTCATCGTCGGCTCGGTGATGTGCACCTTCGCCGGGTCGATGTACCAGCTCGCGGCCTTCCGCGCGGTGCAGGGCCTCGGCGCGGGCGGTCTCTTCTCGCTGGCGCTGACGATCCTCGGCGACATCGTGCCGCCCCGGGCACGGGCCCGCTACCAGGGCTACATCCTCGCCGTGTTCGGCACGTCCAGCGTGCTCGGACCGGTGATCGGCGGCCTGTTCTCGGGCCAGGCCATGATCGCCGGAATCGACGGGTGGCGCTGGATCTTCCTGGTGAACGTGCCGATCGGTGCCATCGCGCTGATCGTCGTCGCGCGGGTGCTGACCATGCCGCACACGCCGCGCCCGCACCGGATCGACTGGCCTGGCGCCGTGCTGCTCGCGGTCTTCCTCGTGCCGCTGCTCATCGTCGCCGAGCAGGGTCGCGAGTGGGGCTGGGCCTCCACTGACGCGCTCGTCTGCTACCTGATCGGCGTCGTCGGTCTCGTCCTGCTCCTCGTGGCCGAGCGGCACTACGGCGACGACGCGCTGCTTCCGCTGCGGCTGTTCCGCAACAACGTCTTCGCGTTGTCGAACATCGCCGGTGTCGTGATCGGCGCGGGCATGTTCGGCGGCATCTCGCTGCTGCCGCAGTTCCTGCAGATCGTGCGCGGGGCCAGCCCCACCGAGGCCGGCTTCCTCATGCTCCCGCTCGTCGGCGGGATCATGGTCTCGTCCATCGTCTCCGGCCAGATCACCTCGCGCACGGGGCGCTACAAGATCTTCCCGATCATCGGCACCGCGCTGATGGTCGGCGCCACGGTGCTCCTGCACTTCCGCATCAGCGTCGACATCCCGCTGTGGGAGTTCGACCTCTACATGTTGATGTTCGGCCTCGGGCTCGGCCTGTCGATGCAGACCCTGGTGCTCGCGGTGCAGAACGCGGTGCCCCCGCGGGACATGGGCGTCGCAACCGCCTCCACCACGTTCTTCCGCCAGATGGGCGGCACGGTCGGTGTGGCGGTCTTCCTGTCGGTCGTGTTCAGCACGGTCACCGGCAACATCGCCGACCAGTTCCGCAAGGCCGCCGGGACGCCGGAGTTCCAGCAGGCGCTCACCGATCCCGCTGTGCGCGCCAACCCGGCCAACGCCCCGGTGATCGCCTCGCTGACCGGCGGCGGTGACGGCGGAGCGTCGAACGTCCTTGCCGACTCCTCGTTCCTGCAGACCATCGACCCGCGGCTGGCCCGGCCGTTCCTCGCCGGTTTCGCCGACTCGATGGCCTTCACCTTCATCATCGTCGCGATCGTGCTGGCCATCGCCTTCTTCATCGTGTTGTTCGTCAAGGAGCTTCCGTTGCGCACGATGTCCGGTGCACAGGCCAGGGCGATGGAGGACGCGGCGCTGGCCGAGGCGGGGCCGGCCGCGGCTCCCCTGACCGCCGACGCTGCGCAGGAGCTGAACGAGAACCTCACCACCACCGCCGCCCGGAACGGGGGCGGCGGGCGGCACGCCCTGCTGACGCAGGAGACCACCCCGCTCGCCGCCGTCGTCGCCGCGAACGGCAACGGCAACGGTCACGCGCAGCCCAACGGACACCACGCCGCTGACCCGCTGCCGCGCCGCGAGCCCGCGGTCTCCGCCTACCCCGCTGCCTACCCGGCCGCGGCTCCCGCCGAGCGTCCGGCCTACACCGCCGACAACGGCCCCGCCGTGTACGGCACGGTCGCCCGCGCCGACGGGATGGGTCTGCCGCAGGTCGTCGTGACCGTCGCCGACCCCGCCGGCCGTCAGGAGGCACGCACCACGACGGGCCAGGACGGGTACTACCGCGTGGACCTGCGCACCGGCGGCACCTTCCTCGTGGTCGCCGCGGGCGGCACCTACCAGCCGCACGCGGCCATGGTCGCCGTCGGCGGCACGCCGACCCGCCACGACGTGGCGCTCAGCGGCGCCAGCGCCGTGGTCGGCACCGTGAGCACCCCCGACCCGGCCACGGGCAGCCGCATGGTGGCCGGAGCGGCGGTCACGCTGATCGACGTGCGCGGCGACGTGGCCGCGGCGCGGGTCACCGACGCCGACGGCCGCTTCCAGCTGATCGGCGTTCCCGACGGCAGCTACACGCTGACGGCCGCGAGCCCCGGCCACCAGCCGGTCGCAGTGAGCGTGCGTCTCGACGTGGGTGCGACGGTGGAGTGCGACCTCGAGCTACCGCGACGTTCACGCCTACTCGGCACCGTCACCGCGGCGAGCAACGGGCGCGGCGTGCCCGAGGCGATCGCCACGCTCGTGGACGGCTCCGGCATGGTCGTCGGCTCGACGGTGACCGGTCCCGACGGCTCGTTCGTGTTCGAGGACCTCGCCGAGGGCGTCTACACCCTCACCGCGAGCGGTTACGCGCCGGTCGCGCAGATGGTGCAGGTCACGGCGGGCACGCAGGCCTCCACGGTGGTGGAGCTCGGTGCTCCGAACCCGGCCGCCACCCCGCAGGCGACCCCGCCAGCCGAGCCGCTCTTCGAGCCCTTCGACGCGGGTGGTGTGAGGTGAGCACGGTGACGGGTCAGCTGACCACCCTCGACGGCTGGCCGGTGGCCGGTGGCACGCTCACAGCGGTCGACGCGGGCGGTGTGCAGCGCGCTCGGGGCACGAGCGGCCCTGACGGGCGGATCGTCCTCGACGGGGTGCCTGCCGGGCCGTACACGCTGATCGTGGCCGCGCCGGGGCACGACCCGCTGGCCCGCACCGTCTCCGTCGGGGCCGAGCCGGTCACCGCGCTCGGGGTCCTGGAGCTCAACCGAGCGGGGCTGGCGGTCCTGCCCGCCCCGGGCACGTGGGTGATCGACCCTGTGCACTCGAGCATCCAGGCCACCGCGCTGCACATCGGAATGAGCCGGATTCACGGTCGGCTGCGCCGCTTCAGCGGTCAGGTGCAGATCGCCGACCCGCTCGAGAACAGCTCGGTCGAGGTGCTCATCGACCCCACGGGCGTGGACACCGCCGACGAGATGCGCGACGAGCACCTGCGCAGCGCCGACTTCCTCGACGCGCTGCGCTACCCGGAGATCCGCTACAAGAGCGACGGTCTGCGGCGGGTCGACCACACGCACTGGATCGTCGACGGTGTGCTCACGATCAAGGGCGTGAGCGCGCCGGTGCCACTGCAGGTCGAGTTCCACGGCACGGGGCCCGACCTCATGGGCGGCGTGCGCGCGGCGTTCTCGGCGACCGCCGAGGTGTCGCGCGACGACTTCGCCATCGACTGGAACCAGTCGGTGCTCGCCGGGCTGCTGGCCGTTGGCCGCACGCTGCGGATCGACATCGACATCCAGGCAGTACGCAGCTGAGCGGGGCTCACCCCGGCCCGAAGTCGAGGGCCGGGGTGAGCACCCCCTCCAGCGCAAGCAGCCATTCCTTGGTGGCCCGGCCGCCGCCGAAGCCGCCCAGGGAGTCCGACCCGAGCACCCGGTGACACGGCACCACCACCGGCAGCGGGTTCGACCCCATGATCGACCCGACACCCCGAGCGGCCGTGTACCCCTGCCCGCCGCTCCGTGAGGCCAATTCCCCGTAGGTCACCGTGCTGCCGAACCGCACGGTCTCGTACAACGTCTGCAACACCTGCCGCTGCCACCCGCGGGTGAGGCTCCAGTCCAGCGGCACGTCGAACGTCCGCCGGCTCCCGGCGAGGTACTCGGTGAGCTGGTCGGCCGCCGGACCCCCGTCGCCGTCCACCACCGGTTCCCCGAGCCGGGCAGCCATCCGCTCCACCGTCTCCGGATGATCGCCGAACACCACCACGGCGAGACCGGCCGTGGTGACGCCGAGCGTGAGCGCGCCGATCGGCCCGGGCGCGGGGACGGTGCTGCGGACAACGGCCATGACGTCAGTGTGGCACCGGCTCCGCAGCGACCGCGGGGAAGAGATCGGCCGCCAGGTGCAGGCACACCCACTCCGCCCAGTCCGGGGGCGCCCAGCCCTGCCCCACCACGAGCAGCCCGTAGGTCTCCGGCGACAGCAACGCGGCGATCACGTCGGTTGCCCGCTGCAGCGAGATCCGGTCGGTGAAGCCCGGCTTCTCGGCGAGCTCGTCGACAGCCTGCGCATGCTGGGCGAGCACCGCGCGCCGCGTGCGGCCGAGCAGCTCGGCCAGCTCCGGGTCGGCAGCCGCGGCACGCAACACCACGTCGAGTGGGTGTCGCCGCTCGATGACCGCCACCGTGGCCGCCACGTAGTGCCCCAGCGCGACGATCCCGTCGGGCTCGGCCCGAAGCAGCTCCACGGACTCGGCGGGCGGGTCCTCGGGCCCGAAGCCCAACGCCGCCTCCAAGACGGCCACCTTGCTGCCGAAGGACAGGTACAGCGTCTGCACCGCCACGCCGGCCGCACGAGCGATGCCCGCCATCGTGGTCTCGAGGTAGCCGTCGCGGACGAACAGCGGGCCTGCCGCCTCGACGACGCGCGAACGGGTTGCCATCGCCCGCTCGGCACGGACTGCGTTACGCCTGCGTGTAACGATGGAATCCTCCACTGGAACGTCGTTCCAGTGAGACGTTACAACATCAAGTTAACTCGCCTCGTGATCGTTCCCAGATCCGGGTTTACGCCCTCGCAAGGGCGCATAGGCAGATCTCGCGGCGATCTTGCCCGCTACCGGGTGGGAGGAAGCTCCACGTCGGGCCGGTCGCTGAGACACACACCCGTGCCACCGATGCCGCAGTAGCCGTCGGGAACCTTGGCGAGGTACTGCTGGTGGTAGTCCTCGGCGTAGTAGAACTGCATGAGCGGAGCGATCTCGGTGGTGATCTCCCCGTAGCGGGAGGCCTTGAGGGCGCCGCCGTACGCCTCGGCGGTGCTCTCGGCGAGCTCACGCTGTGCGTCGTCCACGTAGTAGAGGGCGGAGCGGTACTGCGTGCCACGGTCGTTGCCCTGCCGCATGCCCTGTGTGGGGTTGTGGCCCTCCCAGAACAGCTTGAGCAGCGTCTCGTAGCTGATCTGGGCGGGGTCGAACACGACGAGCACGACCTCGGCGTGCCCGGTGAGGCCCGAGCACACCTCCTCGTACGTCGGGTTCTCGGTGAACCCACCCGCGTACCCGACGGCCGTGGAGTACACGCCGGGTGTCTGCCAGAAGATGCGCTCCGCGCCCCAGAAACAACCCATGCCGAACACCGCCGTCCGCAGGCCGTCCGGGAACGGTTGCTGGATGCGATGGCCGTTCACGAAGTGCTCCGTCGGCACGCGCAACGGTGTGGAGCGGCCCTGCAACGCCTGGTCGGCGGTGATCATCTGTGACTTGTCACGTCCGAACAGGGCCATGTGGTCCAGATTACGCCCGGATGCGACCGCCGGACCGCGCCGAATGTCAGGCTCGGCTGTTCCGATCGAACTCGTCCTGTGTGGACAGAATCTCGACCGCGTGCTCCCGGATCCACCCGAACATGCTCGCGAGAGGCTCGCTGGTGCCCCGCCCGAGCGGGGTCAGCCCGTACGTCACGCGAGGTGGTGTGGACGGCTCCACGGCCCGCCAGAGCAAGCCGTCGCGGACGAGGGTGCGCAGCGTCTGCGAGAGCATCTTCTCGCTGACGCCCTCGATGCGCTCACGCAGCTCGTAGAACCGCAGATCCTTCTCGCGCAGGGCCATCAGGACCCACACGCCCCAGCGGCTGGTGACGTGGTCGAGCACGGTGCGCGCCGGGCAGTCGGAGTGGAACACGTCACTCAGCGCGTACGCCGACCAGTCCGCGACCTGCTTTCCACCCTCCACGTCGGGAGCTTACGTTCAGGTACGTCCTTACCGGAAGTAAGTCTCTTTCCTAGCGTTCGTCTCCGCAGTTCCGGAACGAGCAGGAGAAGAACATGATCGTGGTGACGGGAGCGACCGGAAACGTCGGGCGGCCCCTCGTGGGAATGCTCGCCGCGGCGGGTGAGCAGGTGACCGCCGTGTCGCGGCGACCTGCGGAGCTGCCGAAGGGCGTGGCACACAGGCAGGCCGACCTGGCCGAGCCGGAGAGCCTGCGCCCGGTGCTCGACGGCGCCGAGGCGCTCTTCCTCCTCGTCGCAGGCAGCGGCGAGAAGATCGACCCGCATGCGATCGTCGACGTCGCGAAAGCAGCCGGCGTCCGTCGCGTCGTGCTGCTGTCCTCACAGGGCGCCGGGACGCGTCCGGAGTCGGTGGCGCATTCCCACCTCCGGGCGTTCGAGGACGTCGTCCGGGCATCGAGCATGGCCTCCACCGTCCTGCGGCCGGGAGGCTTCGCCTCGAACGCCTTTGCATGGGCGGCGACGGTCCGCGCGGAACGCGCTCTCGACGCGCCGTTCGGCGACGTCGGGCTGCCCGTGATCGACCCGGCCGACATCGCCGAGGTCGCGGCGGTGGCACTGCGCGACCGGAGCCATGCCGGCCGGACGTACGAGCTCACCGGACCGGCACCGGTCTCGCCGCGGCAGGCCGCTCAGGCGATCGGCGCCGCGCTGGGCGTGCCGGTGCGGTTCGCCGAGCAGAGCCGGGACGAGGCACGGGCGCAGATGCTGCGGTTCATGCCCGAGGTGGTGGTGGACGCCACCCTCTCGATCCTGGGCGAACCGTCGCCGGCCGAGCAGCAGGTGAGCCCGGCCGTCGAGCAGGTGCTCGGCCGCGCGCCCCGCACCTTCGCGGAATGGGCGGTGCGGAACGCCGCGGCCTTCAGGTGATCGCCCGGCGGGTCAGAACGCCGCCGCGGCGCCGACCCCGCTGCGGCGGTCGCCACCGGCACGCATCAACGGCCCGTCGCCCCGGCCGACCGCGCACATCCGGCCCAACGCCCACTCGCCCGCGTCGGTGATGACGTGGCCGCGGCGACGTAGCTCCTCCAGGGTGTCTTCCCCGAGCCGCGACTCGACGGAGATCCCGCCCGGCTGCCAGCCCCGAGGCGCGAACGACGACGGGAACGACGTGGTGTGCCACGCCGGGGAGTCGATCGCGGCCTGCAGGTCGAGACCACCGACGGTGTGCGCGAGCCAGAAGCACAGCTGCCACTGGTCCTGCTGGTCGCCACCGGGCGTGCCGAACGCGAGCCGCGGCTCACCGTCGCGCAAGCCGAGGGACGGGCTGAGCGTCGTGCGCGGCCGCTTTCCGGGCACGAGCGACGACGGCAGGCCGTCCTCCAGCCAGAACATCTGCGCCCGCGTGCCGAGGCAGAACCCGAGTGCGGGGATGGTGGGCGAGGACTGCAGCCACCCGCCGGACGGCGTCGCGGAGATCATGTTGCCCGCGGCGTCGACGACGTCGACGTGCACGGTGTCGCCGCGCATGACGCCCTCGCGGCTGACCGTCGGCTCGCCGAGCCCTGCCCAGCTGGTGCCGTCACCGGACCGGCCGCCGGGCTGCGCCGCGTAGTGCGCGAGACGCGGCTCGAGCCCGTCCGGTGAGCCGGGGCGCAGCTCGAGCGACGCTTTGTCGTCGATCAGAGCCCGCCGGGCGGCGGCGTACTCGGCGGACACCAGCGTCTCCAGCGGGACGGGCGCGCTGTCGCCGTACCACGCCTCGCGGTCGGCGAACGCGAGCTTGATCGCCTCGACCGCCTGGTGCACCGTCTCGGCCGAGGCCACGCCGTCGACGTAGCGCAGCTCGCTGTCGCGAAGCAGCTGCAACGTCTGCGGCAGCACCGGACCCTGCGACCACGGGCCTACCTTCGCCACCGTCCAGCCGCCGCCGACCTCCACGGTGAGGGCGTCCTCGTAAGTGGCCGACCAGCGGGCGAGGTCGTCGGCCGTGAGCAGCCCTGCGTGGTCGTGACCGGTCTCGTCGCGCACCGGCGTGCGGGAGAACGCCTCGATCTCCTCGGCGACGAAGCCGCGGTACCAGGCGTCCCGGGCGGCGTCGATCTGGCGTTCACGGTTGCCGCCCGCTGCCGAGGCTGCGTCGAGGAGCCGCTGCCAGGTGGCGGCGAGGGCCGGCAGGCGATGGACGGACGTGGGCACCTGGCCACCGGGCATCCAGGTGGCGGCCGAGGTCGGCCAGAACTCCCGGAAGTGGTTGGCGATCGTCGCGATAGTGGTGGGGATCCGCGGCACCAGCGGGAACCCGGACGCCGCATATCCCAGCGCGGGTTCGAGCACCTCGGCCAGCGACATCGTGCCGTGGTCGCGAAGCAGGAGGAGCCATCCGTCCCACGACCCGGGCACGCACGGGGCCAGCAGCCCGGTGCCCGGGACGATCGTCAGGCCCAGCTCGTCGCGCAGATGTGCGGTGGTGGCGGCGGCCGGCGCGACGCCCTGCGCGCACAGCACGCGGGGCGTGGTGTCGCCCGCGGTGACGAAGACCGCGGGAAGGTCGCCTCCCGGTCCGCACAGGTGCGGCTCGACGACCTGCAGCACGAAGCCTGCGGCGACCGCCGCGTCGAACGCATTGCCGCCGCGCGCGAGCACGGCCATCGCTGTGGCCGTGCCGAGGTAGTGGGTGCTGGACGCGGCGCCGTTGGCGCCTCTCTGCTCGTGCTTGATCGGCGACATGTCTGAATCATCGCTCGTGTGACGCGATGACGGGTGCCGGGAGCGGCGGGGATCACGCCCGCAGCATGATCGTGGCTGGTCAGAGCTCCGACGCGAGCGGAACTTCATTTATCGCCGGGGACGTCATCCACTCCCGCAGAGCGCGGGTGGCGGCCACGTCGTCGGCGTTGTACTCGAGAAGCCGCCTGCGCTGGCCCTCGTCGGGGGGTGCGCCGTCCATGCCCACGGCGTCGCGGTACCAGCGCATCGAGTTCTCCCCGCCGGCTTCGGGATCGCGCCACGCGAAGCCCGCCGCCGGGGCGATGCGCTTGAGGCCCTTGCCGTGGGCGCAGAGGAACCACTCGCTCACCACCGCGAACAGATCGACCCAGCACGGGTCGGCGATGAACGCCTCGACCTCGGCGACCGGGGGGATGCCGGGCATCCCGGCGAACCGCCGCGCGGATGCCAGCAGCCAGCGGTTCTCGGCCTGCTCGTTGTAGCAGTAGGCGGCGAAGCTGCGGCCGCTCTCGCGGGCGGCGGCCCGGACCCCGGTGAGCCAGGCCCAGAACTCCGCGAAGGAACGGGCCTCGTCGTCGGTGGGCACGGGCTCCCAGGTGGCGAAGGCGCGGTAGCCCGCGGGCTCGTCGCCGGGTAACGCGCCGCCGGGATGGTGGAGCAGCGCACCCCACAGGTAAGCCCCCGACTCGCCGAAGCTCTCCATGTCGACGTCGACCTCGACGTCGGCGCGCGGCACCGGCGTCTGCAGCACCCGCCGCACCACCGACAGCCCGCGCTGGCGCGCCCGAGCCAGGGCGATCATGTCGGCGAAGGTGACACCGACGGGCGGGATCGGCGGCTCGGCGGAAGGATCGAGCGCGGCGAGATCCCCGACGGTGCGCACGCCCAGGTGGCGCAGGGCGACAGCCGGCTCCCCGCGCACCACCAGGCTGACGTCCTCGGTGCGCTCCAGTTCGGCCTCGCAGGTGGGCCACCAGGGGCAGTGGCGGCACTCCGTGACGCGGGACGGGGCGGCCAGCGCGGGTGCGCCGGTGGCCGCGGCCACGGCGACGGCCATGCGGTCGCCGAAGCGGGCGTCGTACTCGGCCAGGGTGGAACGGCCACCGGGCCAGTGGCCCGCCCGGAGGTCGTGCCAGACGACGACGTCGGCGTCCATGCCGATCACGCCGCCGTGGTCGTGGTGGAGCAGTTCGGGCGCCGGCGCCCAGCCCGCGGCGTGCAGCATGCGGTTGAGGTGGGCGAGCCGGAGCAGGTCGCGCGGCTGGGACCGCACCTTGCGCTCCTGGTCGAGCCTGGCCCGCCGGGGTGTGGGCTCGTGGAGCGGGGTGGTGAGCGCACCGCTGCCAGGGTCGGTGATGCGGTGGCGGACCACGATGACCGGCACGTAACCGCCGCCGGGCACGCGGACGAGCAGTTCGGCGCCACCACGGCGACCTGCCGCGCCGACGTCGGACAGCACGGCACCCCAGATGAACGGGGCCTCCATGGCGACGGCCGCGGCGGTGGCCGCGATCCGCTCCCGCGTGGACGCCGGCGCAGGCACCGCGTGCCAGGCCGCCCCGGCCGCGGCCGCGAGCTCCTCACCGATGCGGTTGCGGTGGGCGACCGCGTCGGCCCGGCGCTGCTCCAGCGACGGATCGGGCAGGGATCGCGGCGACCCGACCGCGGTGGGGTCGTGGTCGAGGTGCACACGCCGACGGCAACGCGTGGTGACGGCAGCGTCGAGAGACACCCCGCCGATGGGCGTTCCATCGGCGGGCACCGGAGAAAGCCGGTTCTCGATTGCCGTCACGAGGTTGAGGGTAGTGACCGCCACCGACAGTCGACGGATCCACCACGACCACCCGAACCGGTGATCCTCTTCCGGACGCGCCGGGTGGCACGGCGGAGCGGGTGCAGACGGCGAGCCCTAAGCTGCTGGCCACCGCCTTCTGATCACTCGGGCGGGCACGAGGAGGGTGAGCGGATGGGGCTCCGGCGACGGTCCGGTGACGATGCGCGCTCCGCGGACCCCACGGCGACACCGGTCCCGGACGAGGAAGCAGCGGCTCCCGCGAAGGCGAAGAAGGAAAAGGAGAAAGGACGGCGGCGCAAGGCGAAGGACGACGAGGCCGAGGTGGACCACGGCCGCCGCCCCCTGACCGCCGCGCGGGCCAAGCGGCTCATCGGCGTCGGCAAGGCCGTCGCCCCGCTCCTGGCCCCCTACGCGCTCGCCATTGCCGGAGTGGCGAGGGCCCGTTGGGACGCCCACCGCGCCGCACGGCTCGGGGTCGATCCGGGCCAGCTGTCCGCCTATGCCGGTCCGGGTGGCGCTCTGCACGCCCGGCTGTCGCGCGTGGCGGAGGCGCTGAACGAGCTCGAGTCGTCGTCGCAGCTGCACCCCACGCCTGCGGCCCGCACGTTCGCCGCGGAGACCCGCCCCCGGCTGGCCGATCTGTCCGTCGCCGTGCGAGCCGCCGAACAGATGCCCTCCGCACGCCGGCGCACCGCCTACCGGGCCATCGCAGGCGAGCTCGACCGTATCGAGACCGACCTGCTCACCCACCTGGGCATCACAACCTGACGCAGGGCGGGCTACGGTCCGTACCCATGAGCGGCGGGACTGCGGGCACGCGCCGTCCGGTGCGCGGCGCGGCGCTGGCCGTGCTGAGCACGCTGCTCACCGCAGTCGGGCACGTCGCGGGCGGCGGCACCGTGCCCGACCTCGCGCTGCTCGTGGTGCTGTTCCCGCTGCTGGCGGCCGTGTTCATGTCGGTGGCCGAGCGCGGGCGCAGCATCATCGGCACGGTCACCACGCTCGCCGCAGGCCAGCTGGTCCTGCACCAGCTGATGGTGCTGCTGCATCCGGGCCAGCTCCCCATGGGGCCGGCCACGGTGTCGGGCATGGGGATGTTCGGCATGCACGCGGCGGTCACAGCCGTCCTGACCGCCGTGCTGGTGTACGCGGACGCGGCGTCGGCCGGGCTCGTCGCCGCAGTGCGGCGCGTGGTGCCCCGGCACCTCCGCCCGCTCCCGGCCGACCGGCCGTTGCCCGCGCGGCCGGTGCCCGGCCCCGCGGTTCCCGCACGGCTTGCCCGTGCCCTCTCCGTCACGCATGTCCGGCGCGGTCCTCCGGTGGGGTGCGCAGCAGCCCCTTCACCGAACCCACACCGGAGACACCCATGTCCTCGTCCACCCGCCGGTCCGCGCTGCGTGCCGGCACCATCACCGCGGTAGCCGCGGCCGCCATCGTCGTCGGCGCCGCACCCGCGTTCGCCCACGTCACCGCCCAGCCCGGTCAGGCCGAGCAGGGCAGCTACAGCGTCATCTCCCTACGCGTGCCCAACGAGTCCGACACCGCGGGCACCGTGAAGCTCGAGGTGACCCTGCCCGCCGACCACCCGATCACCTCGGTTCGCACCACACCGACGCCCGGGTGGACGGCCACGATGACCAAGGCCCCGGTGAACCCGCCCGTCGAGAGCCACGGGCGGTCGATCACCGAGGCCGTCCGGACGGTCACGTGGACCGCTGACCCGGGCGTCCGGATCGCGCCGGGCGAGTTCGTCGACTTCCCCCTGTCGCTCGGCCCGTTGCCGACGAACATCGACCAGCTCGTGCTCCCCGCCGTGCAGACCTACGACAACGGCGAGGTCGTCGCGTGGGACCAGCCACCGGCCGCTGACGGGTCGGAGCCGGAACGACCCGCTCCCTCCGTCACGTTGACGCCCGCGTCCGGCGAGGGTGGCCCGACCAGCGCCGCCGCGGGCACGGCCGCAGGCCCACCGGCGTCGGGCACCGACACCACGGCCCGCTGGCTGGGCGGCGCGGGCCTGCTCGTCGGGGCGCTCGGCCTCGGCGTCGGTGCCGGCGCCGTCCTGCGATCGCGGCGGACGACAGGAGGAGACCGATGACCTCACGGACGCTGCGCGCGGTGGCCCTCACCGTGCTGTGCGGGCTCGCGCTGCTGCTCGGGGCGGGCCAGGCGTTCGCCCACACCCGGCTGGAGAGCAGCGACCCGGCGGACGGCACAAGCCTCGCCGCACCGCCCCAGCGCGTGTCCCTGACGTTCAACGAGCCGATGCAGGCCGGTTTCACCGCGCTGACCGTGGTCGGGCCGGACCAGGCGCAGTACCAGACGGGGGATGTCACCGCGAACGGCGGCACGGTGAGCATCGACGTGCGCCCGCTCGGCCCGGCGGGGCGGTACGAGATCGGCTACCGGGTGGTGTCCGAGGACGGCCACCCGGTGAGCGGCAGCGTCGCCTTCACCCTCACCACGCCCGGTCCCGGCGGTGCCGCGGTCGCCACCCCGTCGCCTCCCGGCGGCGCCCCGACCGCACCGAGCCCGACGCCTGCCGCGGCCGAGAGCGCCCCGAACCCGCCGGACGATGGCGGCGGCATGCCGGTGTGGCCGTGGATCGTCGGCGCGGTCGTGCTCGTCGGTGGCGGTGTGTTCGCGGCGATGCGGCTGGCCAAGGGATGAGACCACCGGCCGTGGGTCCCCGCGAGGGCGGCCGGCAGCTGCTGCCGGCCGCCTGGGCGGGGCTCGCGGTCGCGGCGGCGGTCCTGGCCAGCGTGCTGTCCGGGGCCCTCGCCGGCTCCACGCTGTCGTTGGTGGTCGGCACGTCCGTCACGCGCTCCGGCATGGACGTCGTGGGGGTGGCGTGCGTGGGCCTGACCTTGCTCGGCACGCTCCTTCCACAGCCTCGGGCCGTGCCGGGGGCCGCGCTGCGCGACCTGTCCCGGGTGCACGCCACGGCCGACCGGTGGCTCGTGCCGCTGGCCGGAGCCTGGCTCGTGCTCGTCATCCTCGGGATCATGTTCCGGGTCGCGTCCGCCTTCGGCCGTCCGGTGTCGCAGCTGAACTCCGCCGAGCTCGTGGAATGGTCCACGGACCTCGCCGCGGGCCGGGGGATGCTGCTGACCGTCGGCTGCGCCGCCGCCGTCCTCGTCTGCGGCGTCATCCGGCTGTACGACCCTGATCGCATCGAGGTGCGGATCCCCATGATCGCCGCGCTGCTCGGCATGATCACCCCGGCGGTGACGGGCCACGCAGGCTCCGCCCCCGACCACCAGCTCGCGATCATCACGGTGGGGGCGCACGTGGGCGCGGCGGCACTGTGGGTCGGCGGGCTCGCCGCGATGCTGGTGCTCGTGGCGCGCCACCGCGCCCTGCTGGAGGTGGTGCTCCCGCGGTTCTCGCGGCTGGCCACCGGATGCCTCATCGCGATCACGCTGACCGGCGTGGTGACCGCGCAGATCCGGCTGCAGAGCTGGGACGCGCTCGTCACCACCGGTTACGGCTGGCTCGTCCTCGCCAAGACCGCCTGCCTGGTGGGGCTCGCCTGCCTCGGCGGCCTGGCCAGGCGCCGGCTCGCGGCCGGGCGCACCCCGGTGCTGCGATGGGCCGGGTTCGAGACGGCGCTGATGGCCGCGACCCTCGGGATCGCCGCTGCCCTTTCCCAGTCGGCCTGACCTCAGGTCGGCGTGCGGTAGGCCTCCAGCAGACGCAGCCACACCTCACTGATCGTCGGGAACGACGGCACAGCGTGCCAGAGCCGGTCCATCGGCACCTCGCCCACGATCGCGATCGTCGCAGAGTGGACCAACTCGGCCACGTCCTGACCCACGAACGTCGCACCGACCACAACGCGCCTGGTCTCGTCGACCACGAGCTGCGCCTCGCCGTCGTAGCCGTCGGCGTGCAAGGCCGCGCCCGATACGGCGATCGGGATGTCGACCACGCGGATGTTCAGCCCGGCCGCGCGGGCTTGCGACTCCGTGCGCCCCACGAACGCCACCTCGGGATCGGTGAACACCACCTGGGGCACCGCCACGTGGTCGGCGGTGGTGACGTGCTCACCCCACGGCCGGGTGTCGAGCTCCTCGCCGATGGAGCGCGCCGCGATCACGCCTCCGACGATTCGCGCCTGGTACTTGCCCTGGTGGGTGAGCAGCACCCGGCCGGTGACATCGCCCACGGCGTAGAGCCACTCCCCGTCGACGCCCTCGACCAGCCCGGTGTCGTCCACCGCGAGCGGCTTGCCCGGCTCGAGCCCGACGGTCTCGACCCCCACCGACCCGCTGTTCGGGCGACGGCCGGTGGCGAGAAGCAGCTCGTCGACGGTGATCGAGTCGCCCCCGACGTGCATCGTGATCGCGTCGCCCGCGGGGGAGACCGAGTCGAGCGGTTGACTCAGACGCACGTCGACACCCTCGCTGCGCAGCGCCGCCGCCACCCGCTCCCCGGCGAACGGCTCGGCGGCCGGCAGCAGCCGGGGCCCCCGCTGCACGAGCGTGACCTGCGAGCCGAGCCGCTGGAACGCCTGCGCGATCTCGGTGCCGACGACACCGCCGCCGAGCACGCCGAGGCGGGCCGGGATCTCCTTGGCCGCCGTCGCGTCACGGGAGCTCCACGTGCGGACGGCGTCCAGGCCCGGAACGGGTGGCCTGATCGGGACGCTCCCGGTGCACACCACCACGGCACGGCGAGCGGTGAGCGTCTCCGGGCCGGCGGGTGCATCGTCGATCACGACCGTCTTCTCGCCGGCGAGCCGGCCGTGTCCGCGCAGGACGGCGATGCCGGCGCTTCTGGCCCACGCCAGCTGGCCCTCGTCGTTCCAGTTGCTGGTGAAGTAGTCGCGGCGGGCGAGCACGGCGGCCGGGTCGAAGTCGACGGTGGTGCCGGGCAGGCGCCGGACGGCTGCCACCGCGTTACCGGTGCGCAGCAGAGTCTTGGACGGAACGCAGGCCCAGTACGAGCACTCTCCCCCGAGCAGCTCACCCTCCACGATCACGGTCGAGAGCCCGTGCTGCATGGCGAAGTCGGCGACGTTCTCACCGACCGGTCCACCGCCGATGACGACGACGTCGAAGGTCGAGCTCACCGGGACACCGCCGCCACGGCCTCGTGCACCTCGTCCTCGCCCTCGCGCAACTCCAGCACCTTCCCGACGCTGCCCGGGGAATCGAGCAGCGCCGCCAGCACGGCGGCGGTGTCGTCGCGCGTGACGTCAGCGCGCTCGACCGGCGGTGGGGCGAGCAGCACCCGCCCGGTGCCCGGGTCGTCGGTCAACCGGCCGGGCCGCAGGATCGTCCAGTCGAGATCCGTGGCGCGCAGCGCCTCCTCGGCGGCCTTCTTGGCCTTCACGTACGCCGCCCACACCTCGTCCCTCCCGGGATCGAGCGGCTCGTCCACCCCGGTCGAGGAGACGAGCAGGTAGCGCCGCACCTCGGCCAACCGCGCGGCCTCGGCCAGCAGCTCTGCAGCCGCTCTGTCGACGGTGTCCTTGCGGGCCACACCGCTCCCCGGCCCCGCGCCTGCCGTGAACACCACGGCGTCCGCGTCGGTCAGGTGAACGGCGAGCTCCTCGGCGGTGGCGGACTCCAGGTCGACCACGGCGACGGTGCCACCCGCCTGCTCGACATCGCCGCGGTGATCCGGGTTGCGCACCACCCCCGTCACCACGTCGCCGCGGCCGGCCAGCAAGGCCACGAGCCGCAGTCCGATCTTGCCGTGTGCTCCTGCGATCACCACCTGCACCGCGGAGACGGTAGTCGCGACGAACCGCGGCTGCCCGGCGAGTGCCCCGTCCCGGGGACCGAGCCACCCCGTTCGGCCCTCTAGTGTCGCGGAAACGGGGTTTCTTGCCCGGATCCCGGTGTCCAGACGCAGTGTCCCTGCGGGACACCCGCACCCGGGCAATCGCAAGGCGGAGGAGGCGCCGATACCGCTGTTGTATCGGGGCCGACGACAACGCCGCGAGGCGCCGTCTGGGCGCCGGAGGCGGGTAAGACGACCCCGTTTCCTCGGCACTAGAAGTGGTTCGCCTGCCGGTTCGGGCGCAAGGTCCAGACCACGGACAAGTGTGTGGTCTCACGGCCGTCGGCGTCGGTGATCACGACGGACACCGTGAACTCCGGCCGCGTGCCGGCGTCGAGCTCGGCGAGGACATCGGCCTCGGGTCGCCCGAGCACGGCCGTGGCGGTGAGCGGACCGCGGGCCAGCCGCAGGTAGCGGATCTCGCTGCTGACGACGAGCGGCGTCGCGCGCTCCAGGAGCGCACCGAATGCCGCCATCGTGATCGCACCGGAGGCGGTCTCGCCCAGCCCGAAGATCATCGCGGCGTGCGGTCCGCCCACGTGGTTGTGTACGGCGGCGTCGTCCGGAAGGCGCACCACCGCACGCTTCGGGGTGACCTCTCCGAACTCCAGGTTCATGCTGCGGACCCACGGGACCGTCTGCGCCATCGCCCGGCCGACCCAGCTCGTGTCCGTCGCCACGGCGATCACCCTACTCGCCGGTAGCCCCACCGGACAGGTGGTGTCCGACGGCACGCCGGGCGAGGCGTCCCGCCGCCTCCACCCCAGGTCAACCCGGCCATCCGCTCACCGAACCGCGTCCGAGGTGTCCGTTTTATCGCTCCGTGGAATAGGGGTGGTTGTGACGGCCACTACCCCGGATTGGAATCGAGATGCGGGCTGGATTTCGAGGACAGACACCCCACGGAGGTATGCCGGTGAAGGCCGTCCGGGTACACGAGTACCACGTCGATCCGTCGATCGACGACATCCCCGAACCGAAGCTCGCGGGACCGCTCGACGTGATCGTGAAGATCGGTGGGGCCGGGGTCTGCCGCACCGACCTGCACATCCTCGAGGGTCAGTGGGCCGAGGCCATGAACCCCGCGCTCCCCTACGTCATCGGCCACGAGAACGCGGGCTGGGTCCACGAGGTGGGCGAGGGCGTCACGAACGTCGCCGTCGGCGACACGGTGATCCTGCACCCGCAGCCCTCCTGCGGGTTGTGCCTGGCCTGCCGGGCGGGCCGGGACATGCAGTGCGAGAACGCGTTCTTCCCCGGTCTGTCCGACAACGACGGTGGCATGGCCGAGTACCTGCGCACCACCGCTCGGGCATGCGTGAAGCTCAACCCCGACACGAACCCCGCCGACGTCGCCGCGCTCGCCGACGCCGGCATCACCGCCTACCACGCCGTGCGCAAGGCCGTCCCGTCCCTCTACCCGGGCACGACGGCCGTGGTGCAGGGCGCAGGCGGGCTCGGTCACATCGGCATCCAGGCGCTGGCGGCGCTCACTGCCACCCGCATCATCGTGGTCGACCGCAACCCCGACGCGCTGGCGCTGGCCAAGCAGATCGGCGCCGACGAGACCGTGCAGGCCGACGGCAACCACGTCAACGCGGTCAAGGACCTCACCGACGGCAAGGGCGCGGACGTCGTGTTCGACTTCGTGGCCGAGCAGGGCGCCGAGAACGACGCGTGGCAGATGACCGCACCCGCGGGTTCGCAGTACATCATCGGCTACGGCGGTGAGGTGCGAATTCCGACACTGGACTTCGTGGCCGGCGAGAAGAACATCATCGGAAACATCGTCGGCACCTACAACGACCTGGCCGAGCTGATGGTCCTGGCGCAGGCCGGAAAGGTCACGCTGCACACCAAGCAGTACCCCCTCGACGCAGCTCTCGACGCCCTCCACGATCTCGACGCCGGCCGAGTACGCGGCCGCGCGATTCTCGTCCCGTAGTACCGATTTCCAGCTGGTTCCGCACCGACGCGAAAGAGGCCACCACATGTACGAGAAGGACGGCGAGAAATACTTCATCGTCGATTCACACAGCCATTTCTGGGATGCGAGTCGGGAGAACTGGAAGCCGGGAGCCGAGGAGTACGCGAAGGGTTGGATCGACTGCTTCTACGGCTACCACCAGCTCGGCCCGCCCGAGACCCACTGGGACTACGAGAAGTACCTGAAGGTCACGCCCGAGGACTTCGAGCGCGACATGTTCACCGAGGGGCACGTCGACTACGCGATCTTCCAGTCGACGTACCTCAAGGAGTGGTACACCACCGGCTTCAACACCGCGGCGAAGAATGCCGAGCTGCTCGAACGGTGGGGTGACCGGCTCATCGTGAACGGCCGTTTCGACCCGCGCGACGGCGACGCCGGCATGGCCGAGCTCGAGGCCGACGCCGAGAAGTACAACCTCAAGGGCGTGAAGCTCTACACCGCGGAGTGGAACGGGGCCTCCCGGGGCTGGAAGCTCACCGACCCCGAGTCGTACCGGTTCCTGGAGAAGTGCCAGGAGCTCGGCATCAAGAACATCCATGTCCACAAGGGCCCCACGATCTGGCCGCTCAACAAGGACGCGTTCGACGTCGCCGACGTGGACCAGACCGCCACCGACTTCACCGACCTGAACTTCATCGTGGAGCACGTCGGCCTGCCGCGTATCGAGGACTTCTGCTTCATGGCGGTGCAGGAGCCCAACGTCTACGCGGGTCTGTCCGTGGTGATCGGCGGCCTGATGCACGCCCGGCCGAAGTTCTTCGCCAAGGTCATCGGTGAGCTCATGTTCTGGGTCGGCGAGGACAAGATGCTCTTCGGCGGCGACTACAACATCTGGGTGCCGAAGTGGCAGGTCGAAGGTTTCGTCGACTGGCAGATGCCGGACGACGAAGCATTCACCGACTACGCGAAGCTCACCACGGAGACGAAGAAGAAGATCCTCGGGCTCAACGCGGCGAAGCTCTACGACATCCCGGTTCCCGAGGAGCTCCAGATCCGCACCACGGCGGGAGCCGACCTTCAGCCCGGCGAGGAGCTCGTCAAGGACGCCGCGGGGGCGCAGGCGTGATGCAGAGCCCACCCGGTTCCGAGCTTCGGGACGCGGTGTGGGCCGCGCTGGGGACGGTGCTCGACCCGGAGCTGGACGAGCCCATCACCGAGCTCGACTTCGTCGAGTCGTGCACCGTCTCCGAGAGCGGCGCCACCGGCGCTGCCGAAGTCGTGGCGACCGTCGTCCTGCGGCTGCCCACCTTCTTCTGCGCGCCGAACTTCTCGTTCCTGATGGTCGCCGACGCCTTCGACGCCGTCTCCGCGGTGCCGGGGGTCACGCGGGCCGACGTGACGCTGGCCGACCACCACGCCTCAGCGGAGATCAACAGCGGGGTGGCCGCCCAGGCGGGGTTCGTCGGGTCGTTCGGGGAGGAGGCGGGCGCGGAACTCGACGAGCTGCGCGCACAGTTCCTCCGCAAGGCCGCGCTCGCAGGCCAGGACCGCGTCGCCCGGCCGCTGGTCGACGCCGGCGCCGGTCCCGACGAGCTCGCCGAGCTGACCCTCGGCTCGGTGCCGCCGTCGGCGGAGCTGGACCGGCTCCGTGAGCGGCGGGCGGCGATCGGGATGGCGCACGGCGACGATGCGCCACTGCTCGTCCACGCCGACGGCAGCCGGGTCACCACCGCCGAGGTGCCGCTGCACCTGCGGCGGGCGCGGCTGCAGCGGATCGGGATCGAGACCAACGGCGAGTACTGCAAGAGCCTGCTCAAGACGAGGTACGCCGACGCAGTCCGCTAGCTCGAGCGGCTGCTCAGCGGGGTGACACCACCGACGTACGACGTCGGGGGGTCACCCCGCTCTCGTCGCGCCTCCACCCCCGCGGGTGGCGGGTGGCGGGAGGTCAGCTCACCTTCACCCGCAGCGTCCGGAAGCCGCGAAGGATGTTGTGCAGAACGGGCTCGGCCTCCAGGATCTCGAACCGCTGCACCCGCTCCGCCAGTGCGGTGAACAACGCGAGCATCTCGATACGGGCGAGGTTCATGCCGACGCACGCATGCGGGCCCGCCCCGAACGCGAGGTGGTCGCCGGGGCGGCGCCGCACGTCGAACCGGTCGGGATCCGGGTATTTGCGCTCGTCGCGGTTGCCCGACCCGTAGAACACGATGGCCCGCGAACCTTCGGGTAGCACCACGCCGTCCATGTCCACATCGCGCGCCACATATCGGGAGAAATCCTGGATCGGCGATTCCATCCGCAGCACCTCGCTCATCGCGCTGGCCATCAATCGCGGTTCCTTGCGCACCAGGTCCCACTGGTCCGGATTCGTGGCGAACAGGTACACCGCGCTACTGATGGCGAAGATCGTGGTATCCAGACTCGGCCCCATGTAGTCGATCATCAGGACCGGGCACACCTCGGCGGGCACCTCGCCACGCTCGACCGCGTCGTGGATTCCCTCCGCCCAACTGCCGGGCTTCACCCTGCCGGGCACCGCCTCGTTGGTGGCGTACCCCACCATCTCCTTGAGGACCGGAAAGGAACGGGCCGTGCGGTCGTTCATCGGACCGAAGCAGTTGAACATCTCCTCGGCCCACACCAGCATCCGTTCCCGGCCCGCCTCCGGAAGCCCGATCAGCTCGGAGACGACGGTCACCGGGAGATGGCTCGCCAGTTCGGACGCCGCGTCGAAGGTGCCCTGCGCCACCAGCCGATCCACCACGCTTCCGGCTTCCGCCGTGATCTGCGCCCGGGCATCTCGCAGCGCTCCAGGCATCAACGGGCGGATGAGCACGTCCCGCAGCGCCCTGTGCTCGGGACCGTCGGTGCACAGCGTGTTCCCGCGCAGGACCTCGTTCATGTCGTCGTTCATCATCACGCCGTAGCGCGACGGAAAGGTCTCCCAGTCCTCGAGCGCCCGCCGCACGGATTCGTACCGCGCGAGCGCGAACATCTCGTAGCGGGGCAGCCAGACGGCAGGACCCGCATTGCGTAGTTCCCGATACCCGGACCATGGATCCAGCAGGGCTTCGTCGCTGTAAGGATCGTAGTCCGACCACGGGGCGGATAAGATCAGGCTCCTGTTCAACACGCGCGTTCTCCTCATCGCCGGGTTCATGGCGACGATATTTGCAGCAATAGATCGAAACTATCCATGGAACGCGGAAGGCAGGCCAGAAAACGCGACCGAACAACGGCGAACCTCAGCACGGTCGCTGATGGCCGTTCAGGGCAATACCGTATAGACCCGGAACAAGTTCTCCAGCCGATACCTGTCGTCGGCCAGGCGGTGGCACGCGAGCCGATCGAGGAGGGCCCGGCGGACCGCGTCGGGGCCGGCGGCGGCTGCCGCTCGCCGTCCGATCCCCGAGCCGAGCACGGGAACGACCAGCTCGTCGGCATCGGCGTAGTCGAACGGGCACACCACCTCGTGCAGCGCAGCGACCCGCAGGCCCGCCAGCGTGACGAGCTTCCGCAGCCGGTCGGGGTCGGTCAGCGGCGGCGGACCACCCGCGGCGCGGCGCGGCGGGAGCCATTGAGCAAGGGCCTCGCCGAACGCGCGAACGTCACACTCCTCGTCACGTCCCCACACCGTGACCACGACCGTGGTGCCGACCGACGCAGCCCTCCGCAGCACCAGGACCGGGTTGGTGACGTGTGAGAGCAACTGCACGGCGGCGACGACGTCGAACGGACCTGGCGGCGGGTCGTGGGCGTCGCCGAAACGGAACTCGGCCTTGGGCACGGCAGCGGCCGCAACCGAGACGGCAGAGCGGTCCGAGTCGATCCCCGTGACGAGCGCACCCCGCTCGACGGCCGCCCTCGCGAACTCGCCGGATCCGCAGCCGAGCTCCAGCAGGGTGGTGCCGGGACCGGCCCCGGCCGCGTCGAGCACCCGCTCGTACAGCGGCCGGGCCCACCCTCTGGGGCCGTCGTCCACCGTGGCGACCCTAGCGTCGGCGCGTCCCTACCGACAGCACGCGGCTCGGCCGCGCCGGGCCATAGTCTCGCTCCGTGGACGTTCATGCTCTTGTGTTCGATGTGTTCGGCACCGTCGTCGACTGGCGCACCGGGGTGGCACGCGAGGTGAGCCGGCTGCTCGGTGACGCCGTCGACGCCGAGGCCTTCGCCGACGCCTGGCGCGGGCGCTACGTCCCGTCCATGAACCGGGTGCGCAGCGGGGAGCAGCCCTGGACGAACCTGGACGAGCTGCATCGGGCTTCTCTCGACGAGCTGCTCACCGAGTTCTGGGTGCCGGACACCCCGTCCGACGTGCGTACTGAGCTGGTGCAGGCCTGGCACCGGCTCGACCCCTGGCCCGACTCCGTCGAGGGTCTGACGCGCCTGAAGCGACAGCACGTGATCGCGACGCTCTCGAACGGGAACGTCGCGCTCCTCGTCGACATGGCCAAGCACGGCGGCCTGCCGTGGGACACCGTGCTCTCCGCCGAGCTGTTCCGGCACTACAAGCCGGACGCCGAGGCGTACCTCGGCGCGGCGCAGTTGCTGGACCTGCCGCCCGAGCAGGTGCTGATGGTCGCCGCCCACCTCGACGACCTGGCGGCTGCTCGCGCGGCCGGCCTGCGCACGGCGTACGTCCACCGGCCGCGCGAACGCGGCGACGAGGCCCCGCCACCTGCGGCCACGGACCCGGCGGCGGACCTCACCGTGGATTCGCTGACGGAGCTGGCCGAGCGCCTCGGGGCGTGACCTGCGCCTGGATCAGCCCCAGACGTCCTGCGCCACCTGGACGATCAGGCGCAGCTTCGCCACCTGCTCCTCCTGCGTGATGGCGTTGCCCTCCACTGTGGAGGAGAAGCCGCACTGCGGGGACAGGCAGAGCTGCTCGAGCGGCACGTACTTCGCCGCCTCGTCGATGCGGCGCTTGAGGTCGTCGGCGTTCTCGAGCTTGCCGGTCTTGGTGGTGACGAGCCCGAGCACCACCTGCTTGCCCGGCGGCACGAACCGCAGGGGCGCGAACCCGCCGGAGCGCTCGTCGTCGAACTCGCAGAAGAACCCGTCGACGTCGAGCTCGCCGAACAGGGCCTCGGCCACGAAGTCGTAGCCGCCCTCCGCCGCCCAGGACGAGCGGAAGTTGCCACGGCACATGTGCGTGGTGATCTTCATGTCGGCCGGTCGCCCCGAGATGGCCGCATTGATCTGCTTGATGTAGCGCAGGTGCTGGTGGTCGGCGTCCTCGCCCTTGGCGGTCATCTCCGCCCGCTGCGCGGGGTCGTTGAGGTACGCGAGGCTGGTGTCGTCCAGCTGGAGGTAGCGGCAGCCGAGGTCGGCGAGCGCGCGCACCTCGTCGGCGTAGGCCGCGGAGAGGTCCGCCCAGAACTCCTCGACGTCCGGGTAGATGCCCTTGTCGATCGCCGCCGTGCCGCCGCGGTAGTGCACCATGCTCGGCGACGGGATCGTCAGCTTCGGCACGGCGTTGGTGGTCTGCTCCGCCAGGAAGCGGTAGGCGTCGGCGAAGATCGGCTTTTCGAGCCGCACCTTGCCGGTGACGGCGAGGCCCGCCGAGGTGAAGGCCCCCTCGCCCTCCGCGTTGATCATCCGCACACGGATCTGCTCGTCGGTCTTCGTGACGCCGCCGAGCTGGTAGATGAAGTCCATGTGCCACGACGTGCGGCGGTACTCGCCGTCGGTGGCCGCCTGCAGGCCGATCTCCTCCTGCATGGCCACGGCGTCGCGGATGGCGTTGTCCTCGACCTCGCGCAACCCGTCGGCATCCAGGGCACCCGCCGCGAAGCGTTCCCGCGCCTCGAGCAGGGCTTTGGGGCGGAGCAGGCTCCCGACGTGGTCGGCGCGGAACGGCGGCTCACTACGTCGATGCATGGTCGGCAATGTATCGCCGAGATGACCTTCCTCGGACCGTGACATTCCACATGATGGAAGAAGGCTTTACAAGGCGCGTGTAACGCTTGGGAGATGGAGCATGGCGTTGTCACCTTCCTGACCGACTACGGCATCGACGGCCCGACGCTCGCCAGGGCCGTGGAGGAGCGCGACCTCGATGCCGTCTTCCTCTGCGAGCACACCCACATCCCGACCAGCCGGCAGTCGGCGTGGCACGGGGGTGCAGAGCTGCCGCGGCGCTACTCGCACACGCTCGACCCGTTCGTCGCGCTCGGGGCGATGGCGACCGTGACCGAACGGATCGCGCTGGGCACGGCCGTGTCGCTGGTGCTGCAGCACAACCCGATCGGGCTGGCGAAGACCGTCGCGAGCGTGGACCGGCTCGCGAACGGCCGGTTCGAGCTCGGGGTCGGGCCCGGGTGGAACCGCGAGGAGATGGCCAACCACGGCATCGACCCGAGCACCCGCACCGCCCGGATGCTGGAGCACATCGCGGCGATGCGGGAGATCTGGGAGAACGACGAGGCCGAGTTCCACGGCCGCTTCGTCGACTTCGACCCGATCTGGTCGTGGCCCAAGCCGGCGAGCGCGCCTCCGATCCTCATCGGCGGCGAGGGCCCGACGGTGCTCGACCGGGTGCTGGAGCACGGCGACGCCTGGCTCCCGCGCGGCAGCACGCCCGACGAGGTCGAGGCGCTCGCGCCACGGCTCGCCGAGCTGCGCAGCCGGGCCGGCGACGCGGGACGTGAGGACATCACGGTCACGCTGTTCGCAGGCGACGTCGACAAGCTGGTGCTGGAGGCCGCCGAGCGCGCCGGCATCCACCGCGTGCTGTTCCTGCTGCCGGACGGTGACACCGACGTGGTGCTGCCCTACCTCGACCAGTACGTCGCCGCGCGGGGCTGACCCACCTCACTCGGAACGGGGCACGGCGGCCGCCACCCGGGCGGCCGCGTGGCGCACCACCCGTTCGAGCTCCCACCGCCTGTCGGTGAAGTCCGCACGCGTGACCGACACGCCGAGCGCCGCGGTGACCTCACCGCCGGGGCCGCGGACGGGGGCGGCGACCCCGGCCACACCGGGCTGGTACTCCTCCACCTCCACCGCGGCGCCGTCGGACCGGATCCGCATCAGCTCGCGGTCCAGGGCCCTGCGATCGCCCACCGTCTGCGGGGCGAGCCGGGGCATCCCGCGGCGGCCGATGAGCTCCGCCAGCCGTCCGGGACGCATATCGGCCAGCATCACCTTCCCTGCGGCGATGGCGTGCGCCTCGGTCGGCTCGCCGACGCGCATCGGCGCGGGGCGCGGGTGGTCGGTGCAGTCGTCGATGTGCGCCACCACGACGTCGACGTCGCGGAAGACGGCGAGGTACGCCGCGGCCCCGGTGGTGGCGTGCACCTCGTGGAGCACGGCCCGCACGGGCGCGGGCGGGCGGACCTGCTCGGTGAGGCCGCGGTGCAGCTCCGCAACGCGGTAGCCGAGGCCGTAACCGCGCACGTCGTGCAGCCGGACGAGGTAGCCCTCCTCGACGAGCGTGCCGAGCGCGCGGTAGACGGTGGGGAGCGGGGCACCGAGGCGCCGCGCGATGGCCTTGGCCGTGACGCCATCGCCCGCGGCGGCAACCGCCTCGACGACCCGGAGCGCCCGGGTGATCGAGGACCCGGTGGTGTGCCCCGGTGTCACGGGCACCAGTGTCGGGTAGAACGTGCGTCACGCGCACCTCATCTATGGACGGGGACCACCTGATGAACGACGACGACCTGCACCGCCGGATCGACGAGCTGGTTGCCGAGGAACACCGCCTGGAGCGCGCCCACGTCGGGCAGGCGCTCTCCGACTCCGAGCAGAAACGCATGGAAGAGCTCGGCGTGCAGCTGGACCGCTACTGGGACCTGCTGCGCCAGCGTGACGCCCGTCGCCGCGCAGGCCTCGACCCCGACCAGGCCCAGGAGCGGTCGGGAGACGTCGTGGAGGGCTACCGCCAGTAGTTGGTGGAAGCCCAGGCCGCGTTCCGGCACGGCCTGGGCGCACTGCACCTGCCTGGCTGCCCGCTCAGCGGTCGGGCTCCGTCACCACGAGCAGCACGACGAGCTGCGACCGCGTCGGGTGCCGGGTGATCTCGACGTCAGCAGCCCAGCACGCCGCCGCGAGCAGCGACCGGTTGGCGTGGAACGCGTGCACGTCCACACCTGCTGGACACCACAAGAGCACCCGCACACCGCGTGGGCGCGGACTGGACAACAGGATCGCAGGTAACCGACCCGACCACGACATGATGTTGGCCTGCACCATCCCCACCCGCAGACGATGTTGCACCAACACCACCTGCGTGCCCTCGGCCACGACCCGGCGCCCCGGCGGCCACCAGCCACACCCGACCCCCGCCGCAAGCGCGAGACCCACGGCGGCGATCGGGTGGATCGCGCCGGCGAGGACGCTGAAGCCGTAGGGAATGCCGAGCCCGAGTGCGAGCTCGTACCTCCAGCGCCAGATGACGAGGAGCGGGTTGAGCTTGCGGCGGCGTGGAACGAACCGCCGCACGAGCTCGTCGAACTCCCAACGGTCATCGTCGCGCCTCATCGTGGCTCCCCCGCTTGAGGCGCCGGAGCCGGCGTGATCACCCCGGTCCCCTCGCAGACCGGGCAGGAGGCGGCCCCGTCGAGGCCCGATCCGGCGCAGTCGGCGCACTCCTGCCTCAGGTCCCACCGGCTGTCGCGGTAGACCTGGGTGCGGGTACCGGGGATGCGGGAGATCTGAAGACCCATCTCCCGGGCGCGGCGGTCGGCCCGCGCCGTTACATGATCGTCGATCTTGTCGAATATGGCGGCAATCGCTCCTCGCCGCCGAGGCCGTGCGGGCGTACCTTCCACGTCGGGTGCCTCGATTCCGTGCCTGCGGATCCATCGAGCGCTCGCTGAACCGGATTGCCGTCCGGTCGGCACTGGCCGACAGCGCGAGCTCGTGCTGTCGGTCGCCAGCAGGGGTGCGCCGTGCGCGCTGGAACGTTCGCGGCGCGCCCCTGTTTCACATCCACATCCAGCCGCTGGATGTGGCGCCCCCGAACAAGGGGGCGCGCGGCTGGTTGGCCGCCCCGAGCAAGGCCCATGAGGGCATGCCGGACTCACTGCAAGGCCTGCGGGGCCCCCGTGCCCACGTGCGGTAAGGTTCATCTAGCCTACCTACCTAACCCAGTAGGTAACACAGGCGTGCTCTTTACCTACTTGTAGGCTAACGGACTCGACCGTGATCCGCACCGCGAAGATCGGGGATCAACCGTGGCACCGCGACTCGGCGAAGAGCTGAAGTCCCGGCGAGAGCGACTGGGGCTCACCCAACGGGCTGTCGCGGAGCAGCTCGGGGTGCAGCGAGCCAGCCTCGCCCAGTGGGAGGGCGGCCGGCATCTGCCCTCCGCTGAGCACACGCAGCGACTGGACGAGATCTACGGCGCGCGCGGGGCTCTCGTCGCATTGGCGGACGGGGCTCGCCGGGGCGGCATACTGCCGAGCCCGCGCGCCTTCCGTTCGGTCGGCGACGTCTTCGCCGACGTGGCGCGAGCGCTGGTCGACAAGATGCACAAGGACCCGGAAGGTCGCCCGCTCGGCTGGGCGCACAACCTCGTCGGCAACCGGCCCACTCCGCTCAGCACGGCGTTCGTGATCCGCACGCTGCAGCAGATCGACGACGCCCAGGTCGATCTGCACGCCCTTGGCCGGGCACTCGTGGAGCGCAGGAACGACGGCGGCTGGACGAACCGGGTCGTCCTTCAGGGTCGTCCCGAGGTCACGTCGGTGGTCCTTTCGGCGCTCGCGCGCCTCGGGATGCTGACAGACGTCGACTCCGAGATCGAGAAGCTGGGGCAGAGCGTCGACGACCTCACGCGCTCCCGGCCCTACGTCCTGAGCGTGGTACTCGAGGCCGTGCTCGCGATCCGGCCCGAGGCGCGGTTCGTCGACGACCTGGTCGACGCCCTGCTCGAAGCGCGCATGCCGGTTGGCGACGCCCTGCTCTGGCCGGCGAACGCGGCGGCGCCTCCCGAACTGCTGGAGCCATCGTTGGCTCACACCGCAAGGGCCACCACGGTGCTCCGCCTCGCGAGGGGGGCTCGGTCACGCACCGACGTGGACGAGGCTGTCGACATGGGGACGCGGTGGATCGTCGCCCGCTCCAAGGAGGACGACGGCACCACTGAGCTGCTGGAACCCGATCCGGGCAACAAGGCGGCCGACATCTCGGTCAACCATTTCACCGCGGCCTGGGTGGTTCGCGCGCTGGCCGGCCGCGACGGCGTCCCTCCGCAGCGGCTCAACGCCGCGGTCAAGACGGTGTGGAACACCTACTCCCCGAGCCATCATCTGTGGGTCTGGCGTGCCGACGGCAGGCTCCCGAGCTGGATGACCCACGACGCGGTCGCCGCCCTTCGCGCGCTGGCAGGAGCCGCCGTCAGTTCCCCCGTCCCCCTGGACATCGGCGCCCCAGCCGCTGGGACAGCGACCCCCACTGCCGCGGGGGAGCAACGAAGATCACTAAGGTAGGCGCGCGTTGCTAGCTCGTCATCGCGTGCTCGGCCACGCGCAGGACACCCTCACCGGGGTACCGATCCACCGTCGCCCCAGCCCACCGGCCAGGCGCGCCTTCCCCCTTTCGACTGGACCCTGCCGGCCTCGACTCAGTCACGCCGCGTGTTTGGTCGACTACCGAATGTCTGCAGAGGGTTTCTCACCCCGGAGTATGCGTTGATCCCTACCCCGGTGGCGTCGCCAACGCCGCCGCTCGATGCTGTGACCGGGTTGCTGGCCGGTCACGCCGCGGACACCACGCTGCTCCGCGCGGCCCTCAAAACGCTCCTCGATGACCCTCCGGCTCTCGCGGCGTGGCTCATCTCGTTCGACGACGAGGAGCGGGCGGCACGCTGCGCGGCACGCTCGTACTGGCATCCCAACGGCTTCGCCAAGCTCGTGCTGCACGCCACCCCGGACTTCCGCATCAGGCTGCACATCTGGCCGGAGGGAACTGGCCGGCGTGGTGAGCCGAACCCCCACAGCCACCGCTGGGACTTCGCGTCCTCCGTGCTGGGCGGCGACGGACTCGTCAATGCCGAGTACGAAGAATCAACCGACGGCGCACCGTTCCACCGCCATCGCTACACGGGTGGGGGGATCGACGCCGTTCTGATCTCGGACGTCCCCACCGGGTTGACGGGCACGAAAAAACGGACGATCTCGACACACGAGATCTACGACGTCACCACCGACGTGATCCACACGATCGAGCCGCTCGGCACCTCGCTGGTCGCCACCCTGCTCGTCCAGGGCCCCCCCAAGATGGAGTCGACGCTCGTCTACTGCGCCCCCGGGCAGCAGGCCGATCAGCCGGGCATCCCGATCAGCGCCGATGACGTCCGGAAACTCGTGCGCGACATGCTGAACGCACCGGACGGACCGGGGGGACAGTTTTGAGTGCACCCGGCCTCGGGATCCTCTCCGATCGCGAGATCCGCGCCGCCTACGACAGCCACGAGTTGGGGATCGATCCTTTCGACCCCGAACTCCTGCGACCGGCCGCGCTGAGTTTGCGACTCGGGTTCGAGGCCTCGGTGCTCCGTTCCGACACCGAGGTCGACGTGGCTGACGCCACCACCTACCCCACGCTCGTCACGCGGGATCCGGACGGCGAGGGACGGCTCCGCCTCGACCCTGGCGAGGTGATGCTCGCCCCCACTCTGGAGCGGATCTCATTGCCCACCGGGATCGCCGGCCTCGTCGACGGCACGTCGGACTACGCCCGGCTCGGCATCAGCGTGGTTCTCTCCCATCAGGTCAGCCCCGGCTACGGGTCCGACATCGACGGCGGCGCGATCCTCACCCTGGAGATCGTCTCGCATCTTTCGCGAGCGGTCTTCCTCCGGCCGGGAACACGCATCGGCAACCTGATGCTGTTGCGATGCAGCCCCGTCGAGCGGCCGTACCCCGAGATGCCCGCCAACTATTCCCGAGACGTGCTGGTCCGGGCTTCCCGCTTGGCTGAGCACCATGTCGGCTGACAGCGCGTCAGGCGCGATCTCAGCCGTTACGCGGGGTATCGATTCCCCGGATCCGGAGGTCGTGGTCGACACCGATGCGACGATCTCGCTGGCAGACCTGGGTGAACGCCGGATCTACGACGAGGTGATCGAGCCGCGGTACCGCGACGTCCCCTCGTTCGGGGACGACTGCGCCGACTTCGGCCACGGCCTCGTGGTCACCACCGATTCGTGCCCCACCCCGCTCCTGGAGCGGATCGGCGAGCCCGACCTCTACTACGTGGGGTGGCTTCTCGCGACGATCAACCTGTCCGACCTCGCGGCAGCAGGCGCACTCCCCGAGGGGCTCGTCGTGAACTACACGCTTCCCTCGGACACCCCGGTGGGCGATCTCAAGAGGATCATCGAGGGAGTCGACGCGTGCGCGAAGTTTCACGGCACACGTGTGCTGGGAGGCGACATCCGGGACGGCACAGTGCGCCAGCTGTCCGCCACCGCGATCGGCAGGACTCTCCCGCGAAACTTCATGCGCGGCCGGTGGAGCAGCGGAAGGCTGAGCCGCCGGGGCGCGCGGGCCAAGGACGCGCTGATCCTGGTCGGAAACCCCGGCTACCTGTGGAGCGCGGCCCTCTTGAGCCGCGGCCACGCCGACGTCCCCGTTGACGTTCGGCTGCAGATCTTGGAGCGCGCACGTAGGCCAGTCGCGCAGTTGAAGGCCGCGCGGCTACTGGCCCGGCATGGCCTCGCGAAGGCCGCTATCGACGTCTCTGACGGCCTTTTCGCCGCCGTCCGCCTCCTCGCAGCCGCCAACGGTCTCGGGGCCGTCATGGAGCCGGAGATCGAGCTCGACGACGTTCTGAAGGACGTCTGCGATCAGTCCGGGGTGAGCAGCCTTCAGCTCGGACAGAACTGGGGTGACTGGTGTCTCCTGGTCGCCGTAGGACACCGGCAGGCGGCGTACGCGCTGCGGGCGCTCCGCAAACGGAACTTCAGCGCCCGCCGCGTCGGAACGCTCACCTCCGATACCGAAAAGCTCCTGGTGCGGTCGGAGAACGGCCCGATGACGTGGCAGGGCGTAGACCAGGAGCGGTTCACTGCGCGCTCGTGGCACGGCGACGGCATCGACGCGCACATCAGCTGGATGAAGGAGCAGAGCCAAGCCGTGGGATGCGCTTGAGAACCGGCTGAAGGCGCGGGGGCCCACAGGGTGCGCTGTCCGGTCTACTCGGGGAACATCGACAGGTGCAGATCACTCCGGTCAGTCCCGACGTGCTCGTCGAGGAAGTGGCGCAGCTCGTCGCGGACCGACCCGAGCGGGTCCGGCTAGCTCTCGATGGACCTCCGCCGGCCCGGCCGATCGTGTTGGCCGAGCGGGTGGCCGTCCGGTTGCGGGAGCTCGGCCGGGCCGTGGCGGTGGTGTCGGCCGACGATTTCCTGCGGCCCGCTTCCGTGCGGCTGGAGTACGGCCGCGAGGATCCGGACGAGTTCCTCGACGGCTGGTTGGACGTCGGTGGGTTGCGGCGCGAGGTGTTGGACCCCGCCGGGCCGGAGGGCTCGGGACGGGTGCTGCCGCGGCTGTGGGACGCCGCTGCGGACCGCGCTTACCGGGACGGGTACATCCAGCTCCCGCCGGACGGCGTGGTGGTGCTCGCGGGCGCCTTGCTACTCGGGCGCGGGCTGCCGCTCGACATGAGCGTGCACCTGCGAGTGAACCCTGCGGCTCTGGCGCGCGTGATCACTGACGAGGAGCGGTGGACACTCCCGGCTTACACGCGGTATTCCGCCGAACGTGATCCAGAGGGATCGGCGGACCTTCTGGTGCTGGCCGACCATCCGGACCGGCCAGCGGTACGACGGGTATGAAGGAGGTGTTGGTGGGCGAGGAGGGAGTTGAACCCTCACGTCCTTACGGACACACGGACCTGAACCGTGCGCGTCTGCCATTCCGCCACTCGCCCTGGCAGAACTGAAACTAGCACGCCCTCCGAGGGGTCTGATCAGGGGCCCGGGTCGGGGGTCGTGGCGCCGCTGGCTAGCACAGATACGATCTGCGCTGCCAGCAACACGCCGATGCGAACGGAGGAAGATCGGGTGGGCCGCGTAGACAGGTTCGAACGCCGTCTCCAGGGACTGGTGGGCGATGCCTTCGCGCGGGTCTTCGGTGGCAGCGTCGTTCCCCAAGAAGTTGTGCAAGCGCTGCTCAGGGAAGCCGAAGGCCATATCGAGGAGCTCGCCGGAGGGCGCCTGCTGGCGCCCAACCGGTTCACTGTGCTGCTCAGCCCTTCCGATCTCGATCGCATGGCCGGCGACCGAGCGGAGATCGTGAACTCGCTGTCCGCCTCGGTCACCGAACAACTCGCCGACCAGGGATGGGACACCTACGGCGACGTCGTAGTCTTTCTGGAGCGCTCCGATGCGCTGCACACGGGACAGTTCCGCACCCGCTCGTCCGTGGACCCCGACGCTTCCCGCCGGGACGCCATCCGAGCACGCGACGCAGGAGAAGCACCCATGAGCCAGCAACCGGGCCACCCCGAGGAGAACGGGCAGTACGGCTATGACCGTGGTGCCCCCGGCGGATACGGGCAGCAGACCTACGCCCCGCCCGCCTACGACCAGCGCCAGGGGGGCTACGACCAAGGCGAGCAGCAGCAGCCCGGATACGGGCAGCAGCCGGGCTACCCGCAGCAGGGCGGCCACCCCCAGCAGGGCGGCTACGGCCAGCAGCAGGGCGGCGGCTACCCGCAGCAGGGCGGCGGCTACGGCGGCCCCCAGCAGGGCGGCTACGACCAGGGCGGCTACGGCCAGCAGCCCGGTGGCGGCGGCTACCCCCCTCAGGGTGGTTACGACCAGGGCGGCTACGGCCAGCAGGGCTACGCCCAGCCCGGGTACGGCGGCCAGCAGCCGGGCTATGACCCCGGCTACCAGCAGGGCGGCTACCAGCAGGGCGGCTACGGCCAGCAGCAGCAGTACGAGCAGGGCTACGACGGCGGCTACGACCAGGGCGGCTACGGCCAGCAGGGCGGCGGCTACGGCGGCTACGGCCAGCAGGGTCTGTCGGCCTCGCTCAGCCTGGACGACGGCTCGGGTCGCACCTACGACCTCACCCAGGGCAGCCACGTCATCGGGCGCGGCCAGGACTCAGCGTTCCGGCTGCCCGACACCGGCGTGTCGCGTCGACACCTGGAGATCAACTGGGATGGTCAGTCCGCCACACTGACCGACCTCGGTTCCACCAACGGAACCACTGTCAACGGCAACCCCGTCCAGACCTGGCAGCTCAACGACGGCGACGTCATCCGGGTCGGGCACTCGAGCCTCATCTTCCGCACGCAGTAACCGCGGCGAGCTCGAGAATCAGCAAACCGGAGAGAACGGAGTTCGCCGCGAGTGCCGGAGTTGGTGCTGCAGCTGACCAGGGCGGGCTTCCTCGCCCTCCTCTGGCTGTTCGTGCTGGTCGCGCTCCGGGTGGTGCGCTCCGATCTGTACGCCGCGTCCGGCCTTCGGGCCCTGGTCCCCGGCGGGCGGACCATCACCCGGACCGGGCGTGGACGCACGGCCCGCCAGCTGCTCGTGACGCAGGGAGCGCTGGCGGGAACGCGCGTGTCGCTGGATTCCCGGCCGATCCTCATCGGCCGGGCCGACGACTCGACGTTGGTGCTGGACGACGACTATGCGTCCACCCGGCATGCGCGCATCGCCATGCAGGGAGAAGAGTGGTACGTCGAAGACCTCGGGTCGACGAATGGCACCTACCTTGATCGGGCTAAGGTCACCGGACCTACCCGGGTTCCCCTGGGAGTCCCTGTCCGCATCGGCAAGACGGTGATCGAGCTTCGGTCATGAGCCGGCCCACGCTGCACCCGCACACTCCGGTGTCCGACCGGGGTGAGCCTCGCCGGTCGATCTGCCCTGAACGTATTGGCGGAGCGCTGAGATGACGCTTGTCCTGCGCTACTCCGCCCGCAGCGACCGCGGGCTCGTCCGGCAGAACAACCAGGACGCCGTCTACGCCGGGCCCCGTCTGCTGGCGCTCGCCGACGGCATGGGCGGACACGCCGCCGGCGAGGTCGCGTCGTCGCTGGTGATCTCCGCTCTGGCTCCCCTCGACGAGGACGACCCGGGCGACGACCTGCTCGCCGAGCTGCGCGACGCCACCGTCGAAGGCAACGCCGCGATCACCCGGCACGTCGCCGACGCGCCCGACCTCGACGGCATGGGCACCACCCTGACGGCCATCCTGTTCGCGGGATCGCGCCTCGGCCTGGTGCATATCGGCGACTCGCGCGCCTACCAGCTGCGCGAAGGTGTCTTCACCCAGATCACCAAGGACGACACGTTCGTCCAGTCGCTCATCGACGAGGGCCGGATCACCGAGGAGGAGGCGCACACGCACCCGCAGCGCTCGCTGCTGCTGCGCGCCATCACCGGTCAGGACGTCGACCCGTCGCTCACGATCCGCGAAGCCCGCGCCGGCGATCGCTACCTGCTCTGTTCCGACGGGCTGTCGGGTGTGGTGAGCGACGAGACGCTGGCCGACACCCTCCAGGCCTACCGCGACCCGCGGGAGTGCGCCGATCGCATGATCGAGCTGGCGCTACGTGGTGGTGGCCCGGACAACATCACCTGCATCGTCGCCGACGTCGTCGACATCGAGTTCGGGGAGGACGCCCCGATCATCGGCGGGTCGGTGGGCGACGGCACCGAGGACGGCCCGCCCCCCGACTCGGCGGCGGCGCGCGCGTCGGCCACCACCCTCACCCGCGTCGCACCCCAGCGCGTGCTGGCCACCACGAAGGCACCGCCACGTCGCTCCCGCGTACGACTCGTGGTGGGTCTCGTCACGGTTGTCGCCGTACTCGTCGGCGGGGCCGTGTTAGCCCGTATGTGGGTACTTCAGCAGTACTACGTGAGCGCGGACGCGCAACTGGTCTCGATCTTCCAGGGAGTGCGCGGGGAAGTGCTCGGTGTCCCCCTGCACAAGGTGGCCGAGCACACCGACATCAAGCTCGACGACCTGCCCGAGGCGGACCGGAGCTCCGTCCGCGCCGGGATCACCGCCCTTGACGGGCTCCCCGGCGCCCGCGGCGTCGTCGACCGGCTGCGTTCCCGCATGCTGGAGCCCTGCCCGCCACCCCCGCCCCCTCCGCCCCCTCCCGCGCCGCCTGCCCCTCCCGGGGCGCCCGTTGTGGCGGGGGGAGCCCCCGAAGCGCCTCCGCCGCCCGTCGACACCACCCCGCTGCCGACACCGGCACCCGAACCGGGAACTACCTGCCGGTCGGTGAGCTGATGGCAGCACCCGACCTGCGTACCGACGCGGCACCGCCCACCCCGGCGCCGCTGCCCACCGGTCGCGGCATCGAGCTCGTGCTGTTGGCGTTCGCGGCAGTACTCGTGACGAGTGCGCTCGTGCTGGTCGAGGCGAACCAGGAGCAGGAACTCACCCGGGTGCTGGTGTTCGTCGGCCTCGCATACCTGGGGTTGTTCACGATCGCGCACTTCGCGGTGCGCAAGTTCGCCCCGTACGCCGACCCGCTGATCCTGCCCTGCGTTGCGCTGCTCAACGGGCTGGGTCTGGTGATGATCCATCGGCTCGACCTGGCCGAGATCGACCAGGCGCTCGCGTTGGGCAGGAGCGCGCCCACCGAGCTCATCGGCAGACAGATCGCCTGGACCGCCGTCGGTCTCGCGCTCTTCGTCGCCGTCCTGTGGACGGTGCGCGACCACCGCACGCTGGCGCGCTACGGCTACACCGCGGGTTTCGTCGGCATCGTGCTGCTGGCCCTGCCCGGGCTGCTGCCGTCGTCGATCTCCGAGGTCAACGGGGCGAAGCTGTGGATCAGGATCGGTCCGGTCGGCATCCAGCCCGGTGAGTTCGCCAAGATCCTGCTGATCGTCTTCTTCGCGGCGTTCCTCGTGCAGAAGCGCGACCTGTTCACCACGGCTGGGCGCCGGTTCGTGGGCATGGAGCTGCCGCGCGCCCGCGACCTCGCTCCGCTGCTGCTCGCATGGGGCCTGTCCGTGGGCGTGCTCGTGCTCGAGCGCGACCTCGGCACGTCGCTGCTGTTCTTCGGCATCCTGCTGGTGCTGCTCTACGTGACCACCGAACGCGTGTCGTGGATGCTCATCGGCCTGGCGTTCTTCTTCGCCGGGTGTGTGATCGCCTACCAGCTGTTCGGCCACGTCCGCGTGCGCGTGCAGGTCTGGATGGACCCCTTCGCCGACTTCAACAACACCGGGTTCCAGATCGGGCAGGCGTTGTTCAGCCTCGGCACGGGTGGGGTCGGTGGCACGGGTCTCGGCGCAGGCCGCCCCGATCTCGTGCCATTCGCGGAGAGCGACTTCATGCTCTCCTCGCTGGGTGAGGAGCTGGGGCTGATCGGGCTGGCCGCGATCCTGGTGGTCTACCTCGTGCTGATCACCCGGGGGCTGCGCAGCGCGCTGGCCGTGCGTGACAGCTTCGGCAAGCTGCTCGCCACCGGCCTGGCGTTCGCGCTCGCGCTGCAGATCTTCATCGTCATCGGCGGGGCGTCGAAGCTCATCCCGCTGACCGGCCTGACCCTGCCCTTCCTGTCCTACGGAGGGTCCTCGCTCGTCGCCAACTACGCACTGGTGGCGCTCCTGCTGAGGATCTCCCACGCCGCACGGGCACCGCTGCCCCGCCGCCCGGCCACCCCGCTACCGCCCATCGCGGAGGCCGGCACCGAGCTGGTGGAGCGTCCGCGATGAACACTCCCGTCCGCCGCGTCGCCATCGCGGTGATGGTGATGATCCTGCTGCTGATGTCCAACCTGACGTACGTGCAGGTGGTCAAGGCAGGCGACTACCGCAACGACCCGCGCAACCAGCGTGTGCTGCTCGCCGAGTACTCCCGCAAGCGCGGTCAGATCCAGGCCGACGGGCAGATCCTCGCCAGCAGTGTCGAGACCGACGACCGGCTGCGCTACCAGCGCCAGTACGCCGACGGTCCGGTCTACGCGCCCGTCACCGGCTACTACTCGGTCATCTTCGGCTCGAGCGGCATCGAGCGTGCGTCCGACTCCGTGCTCAACGGCAGCGACGACCGGCTCTTCGGCCGCAGGCTCTCCGACCTGATCACCGGTCGCGACCCGAGTGGCGGCAACGTCGTGCTCACGATCGACCCCGACGTCCAGCAGACCGCGTACGACCAGTTGGAGCGCAAGGGCTACACCGGCTCCGTGGTGGCGATCCGCCCGCAGACCGGCGAGATCCTCGCCATGGCCTCCACGCCGTCGTTCGATCCGAACCCGCTGGCGAGCCACAACTCGGATCAGCAGACCGCGGCGTGGAAGGCCGACAACAACGCCGAACCGTCGCCGCTGATCAACCGGGCGATCTCCGAGACCTATCCGCCGGGCTCCACGTTCAAGCTCATCGACACAGCCGCCGCGCTCAGCAGCGGTCGTTTCACACCCGACAGCCAGCTCACCGCGGCGCCGCGGATCACGCTGCAGGGCACCAACACCACGCTGGAGAACTTCAACGGCAACGCGTGCGGCACGTCGGCCACGGCGAGCCTGCGCGATGCACTCCAGCGTTCCTGCAACACCGCCTTCGCCCAGCTGGGCGCCGACCTGGGCGAGCAGGCGATCCGTGACCAGGCCAACGCGTTCGGGATCGGCCAGAGCCTCTCGATCCCGATGCAGGTGGCGCCGTCCACGATCGGCGACATCCCCGACACGGCCGCGCTGCAGCAGTCCTCGATCGGGCAGCGGGACGTGGCGCTCACCCCGCTGCAGAACGCGATGATCGTGGCCACCATCGCCAACGGTGGCCAGGTCATGGCCCCCTACCTGGTCAAGGAAGTCCAGAGCCAGGAGCTCGACCCCGTCGCGACCACGGAGCCGGACCGGCTCGGGCGCGCGATCGATCCGTCGGTGGCGCGCACGCTCACCGAGCTCATGGTCAACAACGAGAACAGCTACTCGGGTGCTGGCAAGATCACCGGAGTGCAGATCGCGGCCAAGACCGGCACGGCGGAGCACGGCAACGACCCCAAGAACACGCCGCCCCACGTCTGGTACGTCGGGTTCGCGCCCGCCGACAATCCCCAGGTCGCGGTGGCCGTGCTCGTGGAGTCCGGCGGCGACCCGAACGACCTGGCAGCCACCGGCGGCGCTGTCGCCGCCCCCATCGGCCGTGCTGTGATCCGCGCCGCGCTCGGGGGTGGGCAATGAGGCGATGTGGGTACGCATACGTCACCATGTCGGCGATCGTCCCGACCCACGGGGCGATCTCCGGCCCTACTTCGCCGACGAGCGCCCGCGAGGAGCATCTGTGACGGTTCTCGCCGCCGGGCAGAAGATCGCCGACCGTTACCAGCTCGACCGCCGCATCGCCGTCGGGGGGATGGGTGAGGTCTGGGAGGCCTCCGACACCCGCCTGGGCCGCAGCGTCGCCGTCAAGGTGCTGCGCCCGGAGCTCTCCGACGATCCCGAGTTCCTGCACCGCTTCCGCATCGAGGCTCGCACCGTCGCGTCGCTCGACCACACCGGCATCGCCGCTGTTCACGACTACGGCGAGGACGACGGGCCCGGTGGCCGGCGCACCGCGTATCTCGTGATGGAGCTGGTGCGCGGCGAGCCGCTGTCCACTCTCATCTCGCGCGGCCCCATCGAGCCCGACGAGACGCTGCGCCTCCTCGAGGAGGCGGCGTGGGCGCTGCAGGCGGCCCACGAGCGGGGTTTCGTGCACCGGGACGTGAAGCCGGGCAACATCCTCGTCCGCAACGACGGCCTGGTGAAGCTCACCGACTTCGGCATCGCGAAGGCCGCGGACGCCGTGCCGGTCACCCGATCCGGGATGGTGATGGGCACCGCCCACTACATCGCTCCGGAGCAGGCCAGCGGTTCCGAGGCCGGCCCCGCCGGCGACGTCTACTCGCTGGGGATCGTCGGGTACGAGTGTCTCGCCGGCCACCGGCCGTTCCGCGCGGAGAGCGCGGTCGCGGTGGCGATGATGCAGGTCAGGGAGCAGCCGCCGCCGCTTCCCGCCACGGTTCCGCGGGCCGCGCGCGAGCTCATCGAGTCGGTGCTCGTCAAGGACCCGAAGCAGCGCTACGGCACCGGCGGTGAGCTGGCCCTTGCCGTCGGGGCCGTCCGGCGTGGCGAGCCGCTACCGGAGCCGGCCTCGGTGAGCGGCGCCACGCCGGTCATCACCACCAGATCGCCCTCCACTCCGTCGCGCGCGCGGCCGGCGGTCACGCTCGTCACACCGAGTCCGAAGGCCAAGTCCGGGCAGGACCGCAAGTCGCGCAAGCCGGCGCGCCGCCCGAAGTCCACGCGGCCGACGCCGTCGCCATCCGCGCCGTCTCCGGGGCCTGCACCTCGCACCGAGCCACTACGACTCCAGCCCAAGGCCCGTTCCGGGCGGACATTGCTGCTCGTGCTGTTCGTACTCCTCACCATGGCCGCTGTGGCGATCGGGATCTTCATCGTTCGTGGCCTTCGCGACCAACAGTTACCGGATCCCGACCCGTTGGGCCGCTCGACCGGTACGGTGTCGAGCCGGGAGGGCATCCTGGCCGGACCGGCGGTGGCCGACCGGGCGTTCAACCCAGAGATTTTCCGGTGAACCCGTCAAATCGACGGCCTGGCGCTCAGGTGGCCCGCAACGCACCCCGTCGGGCTAATGGGCCCGGCATGATGTCCGAATCACACATGACTCCCAGGAACCGGCAGCGATGACCACCCCCCGACTGTTGTCCGAGCGCTATGAGCTGGGCGAGGTGCTCGGTTACGGCGGCATGTCCGAGGTACATCGCGGGCTCGACACCCGGCTGGGCCGCGATGTGGCCGTCAAGGTGCTCCGCGCAGACCTCGCGCGCGACCCTCAGTTCCAGATGCGCTTCCGCCGTGAGGCGCAGAACGCTGCCGCGCTCAACCACCCGGCCATCGTGGCCGTCTACGACACCGGTGAGGTCGCAGGCGAGTCCGGCCCGCTGCCCTACATCGTCATGGAGTACGTCGACGGGCAGACGCTCCGCGAGATCGTCAAGACCACCGGGCCGATGAGCCAGCAGCGGGTCATCGAGGTGATGGCCGACGTGTGCGCTGCCCTCGACTTCAGCCACCGCCACAACATCATCCACCGTGACGTGAAGCCGGCCAACATCATGATCAACCGCGCCGGTGCGGTGAAGGTGATGGACTTCGGTATCGCCCGCGCGCTCGGCGAGGGCCAGAACGTCACCCAGACCGCTGCCGTGATCGGCACGGCGCAGTACCTGTCGCCGGAGCAGGCGCGCGGCGAGGCCGTCGACGCCCGAAGCGACGTCTACGCCGCAGGCTGCGTGCTGTTCGAGCTGCTCACCGGGGATCCGCCCTTCACCGGCGACACGCCCGTCGCCGTGGCCTACCAGCACGTGCGTGAGGACCCGCGGCGCCCGTCGGAGGTCAACCCGAGCGTCCCCGCCGCACTCGACGCCGTGGTGCTCAAGGCGCTGTCGAAGAACCCGCTCAACCGCTACCAGTCGGCCGCCGAGATGCGGTCCGACCTGGTTCGTGTGCGCAGCGGGCAGAGCCCGATGGCGCCGCTGGTGATGAGCGAGGACGAGCGCACGGCAATGCTCGCCGCCGGCCCGTCCACCGGCCCCACCCGTCGACTCAACGGCGGCGGCCGCCACACGATGCCGCCTGCGGCTCCGATCGACTACGACGACTACTACGACGACGCGCCGCGCCGCAGCACTGCCCGCACCGTCGGGATCGTCGTGGCGGTACTGGTGGCGCTCGGCCTCGTGGGGTTCGTGGCCTACCAGATCTTCAGCCCACCGCCGCCCACCCCGCAGGTGGCCGTCCCCAACGTGGTCGGGCAGAGCCAGCAGGATGCCCGCAACCAGATCCTGGCGGCGCGGCTCAGCGTGAGTTCGGTGGTCGAGGTCCCCTCGCAGGCCAGCCAGATCGATCAGGTTCTCTCCACCGACCCACCGGTCGGCACGGAGGTCGCGGAACGCAGCGGCGTCACCCTTCAGATCGGCCGCGGCCCCGACACGGTGTCGGTGCCGGCGCTCACGGGCAAGACCGTCGAGGAGGCCACCGCCCTGCTCAAGGACCGTGGCCTCGAGATGGGCACGCAGACCACCAAGGAGACCAACGACGCCAACCTCGTGGGGAAGATCATCTCTTCCACGCCTGGTCCGGGTGAGGACGCCCGCGGGCGCAGCCAGGTCGCCGTGGTCATCGGAGCTGAGCAGACCACCGTCCAGGTGCCGGACGTGTCGGGTCGCGACCCCGACGACGCGGAGGAGGAGCTCACCAAGGCCGGGTTCCGCGTGTCCGGACGTCAGGATGTCAACGGCGGCGGCGACGAGGGCTCGGTGGCGGGCACCAACCCGCCTGCGGGCTCGAAGGTGGCGCGCGGCTCCCAGATCGTCCTGCAGGTCTCGCGGGGCAACGAGATCTCGGTGCCCAACGTGCTGGGCGACAGCCCCTCCGACGCCGTTGACGCATTGCGCCGGGCCGGCTTCCGCGACATCGACCAGGAGATCGTCGACGTCAACAGCCAGGACCAGGACGGCATCATCGTGAAGCAGTCGATCGCGGGCGGCTCCACGGCCGAGCCGGACGACAGCATCACGATCTCGCGCGGGCGGTTCTCCCCCACCGGCAGTGGCGGTGTCTTCGGCAACAACTAGCGCGACGCGCGCCGGGGTGCTCAGGAACACTGGGCAGATGCGCGTGCTGGTCATCGACAACTACGACAGCTTCGTCTACAACCTCGTGCAGTATCTGGCCCAGCTCGGGGCCGACTGCACGGTGCGTCGCAACGACGAGGTCGACTTCGACGAGCTGGACACCGCCGACGGTGTGCTGATCAGTCCCGGCCCCGGCACGCCTGAGCGCGCGGGTGCCAGCGTCGACGTGATCCGGCGCAGCGCCGACCGTGGTCTCCCTGTGCTCGGCGTGTGCCTGGGCCACCAGGCGATCGGCGTGGCGTGGGGCGGGATCGTCGAGCGCGCTCCGGAGCTGTTGCACGGCAAGACGTCGCTGGTGCACCACTCGGGCGACCCCCTGTTCGCCGGTCTGCCCGATCCGTTCGTCGCCACCCGGTACCACTCGCTCTCGATCCGCCCCGACTCGCTTCCGGCCGCGCTGGAGGTCACGGGGCGCACCGAGGGCGGTGTCATCATGGGCGTGCGCCACCGTGAGCTGCCGGTCGTCGGGGTGCAGTTCCACCCCGAGTCCGTCCTGACCGAGGGCGGCCACCGGCTGCTGGCCAACTGGATGGCCGAGACCGGTCATCCGGCACCCGAGGCCACCGTGGAGACGCTGACCGCGGAGACCGCGGCCGTGAGCGCGAGCGCCTGATTCCCAGGCCGGGGTGCCGGCAGTGCAGGTCCAGGTGTACCGCGCGCTACCGTTGGATGACGCACCCGAACATCTCGCGAGGTCAGACATGCCGAAGTCGAAGGTCCGGAAGAAGGCGGTCTACACGCCGCCCGCCAGTGAGCGACGCTCTCCGGTGAAGGTGGCCGGCCCGACGCACCCCGTGTACGTCGCGGTGATGCTCGGCCTGATGCTCGTGGGCCTGGCCTGGCTCGTGGTCAACTACCTGGCCGGCGACGCGATCTCGTTCATGGTGACGCTCGGGCCCTGGAACTTCTTCATCGGCTTCTCACTCATCGTGGTCGGCCTCCTGATGACGATGAGATGGCGCTGACCTGCGAAATTACACCTCTGTAAGCAATCCCCAATGTGGACTGCTGCTGTGGACAACTTCACGCTGAGTGATCATGCGTGAGCGTTTCAAGGAGTGGAGCCCGGCCCCCGGCCTGGTCGTCTTCGCCTGGTTACTCACCCTGGCCGCTGCCGCATGGTTCGTGGCGCTGACGATCTCCGGCTCCGACCCGGCCGGTCGGCTGCTGGCCGGCGTCGCCACGGTCGGCGCGGCCGTCGCGGCATTCTTCGGCACGCGGGCCCGCCCGCGCCTGCGTGCCGATGCGGACGGGCTCACCGTCAGCGGCATGTTCCGCACCCGCCACCACCCATGGCCGCTCGTACAGAACGTGCGGGTGCTGCAGGTGCGCAGGCTCGGCCGCCGCACCTCGCTGTTGGAGATCGACACCGTCACCACGGACGGAGATGAGCACCTGCTCGTCTTCGGGCGGCTCGAACTCGCCGCCGATCCGGAGGACGTGGCACCGGAGCTTCTCGCGCTGAGGCCCTGATCGTCCCGAAGCCGGCTCCATGATCACCCACACGTCGCAGCGCACGCACGCCCTGTGACACGTCGTCGCCCGGAAGAGCGGTCGTGTCGGGCATCCGGATCTGTTTACGATCACGGAAGTCGACGAAGGGAGTCTGCATGGCCGCCACGACACCGATGCGGGGCACGGACGGCTGCACCACCGGTTGCGGCTGCGGTACGCCCGCCTGATCGACCCATCCCGACGAGCCACGGCGGGGCGGCCCCAGAGGGGCCGCCCCGCCGTCGTCATGCGCGCCGCTGCTAGGCGAGCGAGGTGATCGCGATCAGGAACAGCAGCACGATCGTCAGCCCGCCGAGCGCGGCGGCCTGCACCACCGTCCGGTTCCGCGCGGGGGAGTAGACCAAGGCCGCCGTGGCCACAGCCCCGACGACGAGTCCGCCGAGGTGGCCCAGCAACGAGATGCCCGGGATGAGCACGCTGATCACAAGGTTGACCACGATCAGCCCGACCACCTGGCCCGCTGGCACCCGGAGCCTGCGCAGGACGACGGCGAGCCCGCCCATCAACCCGAACACGGCGCCGGACGCACCGGCCACCGCCTGGTTCGGCGCCGAGAAGAGCATCACGGCGGCCGAGCCTCCGAGCAGGGAGATCAGGTACACGGCCAGGAACCTGCCACGGCCGAGCACGATCTCCAGGTCCCGGCCGAGCACCCACAGCGCGATCATGTTGAACAGCAGGTGGATCGGCCCGATGTGCAGGAAGCCCGAGGTGAGCACCCGCCACCACTCGCCGTCCTGCACCAGCACGGGAACGAGGGCCCACTCGTCGAACAGCGACGCCGCAGCGTTGCCGTTGATGCTTCCGGCCTGCACCACGGTCCAGATGAAGATGACCGTGTTGATCCCGATCAGCGTGGGCACCACCAGCGGGCGCCCACCCGGCTCGGCCCCCGCCACCGTGGTGGCGCGGCGGCCACGCCGTACCCCGCGGCCCACGCAATCGACGCACTGGTGGCCCACCGAGGCCTCGCGCAGGCACTCCGGACATGCCGGCCGCTCGCAGCGGGTGCAGGTCAGTCCGGTGACGCGATCCGGGTGCCGTACGCAGACGGCCGGTGCTCCCGGCGGCTGGCTCCCGGGGTGCGGCGGGGGCGACGGGGGCCCGGCGGGGTAGGTCACAGCTCGTTCAGTCCGAGATCTCGACGCGCTCGATCACGACCTCGTTGATCGGCCGGTCGGAGCGGTCCGTGCTGGTGGTGGCGATGGCGTCGACGACCGCGCGGGACTCGGCGTCGGCCACCTCACCGAAGATGGTGTGCCGCCGGTTCAGGTGGGGCGTGGGGCCTACGGTGATGAAGAACTGAGACCCGTTGGTGCCGGGCCCGGCGTTGGCCATCGCCAGCAGGTAGGGGCGGTCGAAGCGCAGGTCGGGGTGGAACTCGTCGGCAAACTGGTAGCCGGGGCCGCCCCGGCCGGTGCCGGTGGGGTCACCACCCTGGATCATGAAGCCGCTGATCACCCGGTGGAAGACCGAGCCGTCGTAGAAGGGGCCGGAGTCACCGCCGCTGGCGTTGGGCTGCGTGTAGTTCTTGCCGCCCGTCGCCAGCCCGACGAAGTTGTCCACCGTCTTCGGGGCATGGTCCGGAAAGAGGGTGATCCGGATGTCGCCCTGGTTCGTCCGCAACGTCGCGGTGTGCTTGGGGTTACCTGGTTCCGTCACGACTACATGGTGCCAGCCTTGCCGAGGAGCGCCAGCGCAGCACCGCGGGGCGTCACCTCAGAGAACGTCCGAGAGGAACGACGTGACGGCGTGCTCGTACGCGGCCGGGTCGGCGTTCCAGGAGCCGGTGTGCTCCACGCCCGGCACCTCGAGGTAGCGCATCGGCCAGCCGAGGGCAGGTGCGGCGGCCACGAGGGCGCGACTCGGCGCCACCGGAACGGCCGTGTCCTCGGTGCTGTGGACGATGAACGTCGGCGGACGGTGGCTCGGCGGGCACAGGAGCAGGTCGAACCGGTCGAAGTCGATACCGATGCGCCTGCTGGTCATCGCCATCGCGACGTGTGTCAGCACGGGCGGCAGCCGCCGGTTGCCGGCCTGTTGGCGAAGCGTCGCGCGCCAGTCCACCAGCGGCGCGTCCCACACGACCGCCGCCACCGCGGACGCCTCGGGGGACCGGTCCAGCATCGCCGCGATGATCGCTCCCCCCATCGACCACCCGAACAGCACGACTCGACGGGCGCCCCGCTCCCGGGCGAACCGGACGGCGGCCTCGATGTCCTCCCACTCCGTGTCGCCGAGGTGGTAGTAACCGTCCGGGCTGGGCGGCGCGCCGTCGTCGTTGCGGTACGTCACGACCAGCGCCGGGTAGCCGCGCTCGTGCAGGGCGGGCAGGACGCGCAGGGCTTCCCGGCGGGAGCCGCCACGACCGTGCACCAGCACCACCCAGGTGTCGCCGGCGGCCGGAACGAGCCACGCAGGACAGTGGCCGAGCGGGCCGGGTACCGCGACCTCGTCGAACGGCAGGCCGCGCGCACCGGGGTCGGGGTCGTACGGGCCGGCGTCGAGCACCGCGGCGGTGCCGGGCGGGGGGATCGGGCCGCTGCGCACCGTACGGACCACCACACCGGGCCGCATCGCAGTGACTGGCCCGAGCACGGCCAGCCCGTCGGGGCGCCCTTCGGGACCATTCCACCGCAGACCCCACGTCCCCGGCTGCGCCGTCAGCCGCGTGGCCGCAAGGGTGACCGTCGCGCCGTCGGCAGTGAGGACGCGCTCCGGGTACTGCGGGCGCTCGGACGTGTCGAGCAACAGCGAGGAGTAGAACCAGCCGATTCCGGCGGCACCGGCACCGGCACCGAGACCCAGACCGAGCCCGATTCCGGCTCCCACACGTGCGAGCAGCGCCATTCCGATGATGATGCCGAATCCTGGCCGTGATCGTTCACTCGCGTCACAACATCAAGCGTCGGAGCGTCATCGGTCGAGGTGACGGTTCCGCAAATTGGAGCAGCAAGATCACCGGATGGTGTGAACCGTGATAACTGAGCGATCACGAAGCGCAACCACTTCCGATGGTCTTCGTTGACCGTGTTGATCATCGTCACATCGACGTACCAGCACGAGAGGAACCACCACACATGAGCAGCTTCGCTCGGCGCACCATCCGGACGACCGCCGCGGCAGCCGGTATCGCCGCACTCGGGGTCGGATTCGCCGGTCAGGCCTTCGCCGCCGACACCCCCGAGCTGCCGACGCTTCCCGACGTCGACGCTCTCGGCGCCCTCGCCGACGCGGACCTTCCGGTGGACGTCCTCGGCAGCCTGCCGGAGGCTCCGACCGCCGACCTGGCGGCCCTGCCGGACGCGTTCTCGTTCGACGCCGCGTCGTTCGTCACCGACGGCGTCGACGCCTCGGCGCTGTCGGCCGTGTCGGCAGTCGAGCTGCCGGCGCTGCCGGACGACGCGGCTCTCCCCGAGCTCCCCGCTCTCGCCGATGCCGGACTCCCGGGCCTTCCCGAGCTGCCGGCGCTCCCCGTCGACCTGCCCGAACTGCCCGAGCTGCCGGCGGCCCCCAGCGCCGATGTCCTGAGCTCGATCACCGACGCCGCCCCCGACGTCACCGACCTGGGCGCCCCGCAGTTCGATGCGGCCTCCCTCGCCGGTGACATCCTTGCCGGCTGACATACCCCACCGGCCGCCTGTGCCGCGCGATCCTCGGTTGCCGCGGCACAGGCGGCCGGTTTCAGCCCTCTGATCTGCACCGTTACCTCCGGCGTCATCGACGCCGTCACCTCCCGCAGCGCAGAGTCGATCCCGTCCGACGAACGTGATCGACACGCCAGGAGGCGACGATGACCGCACTTCCCCTCCCCCTCGCCACCACTTCCGATGGCGGCCGCCTGCTGCGGTTCGCCCTGCGCCTGGATGCCGCCGGATCCGGTGCGCTCGGTGTCGTCGGGCTCGCAGCAGCCCTGCTGCTCACCGACCTGCTCGGGGTGACGGCGAACGTCCTCCGCGGCACGGGCGCCTTCTTCGTCGCATACGCAGTGGCACTGGTCGTCCTCGCGGCGATGAGAACGATTTCGCGCCCAGCCGCGTGGACGGTGGTGGTCGGCAACCTCGCCTGGTCGGCCGGCAGCATCGTCGCGGTGGTGGCGGCCCGCGAGTCCCTCACAGCACTCGGGGTGGGAGTCGTGCTCGTGCAGGCGGCCGCCGTGGCGGTGTTCGCCGAGCTCCAGTGGATGGGCCTGCGCCGAGCTCGCTAGCAGGACCGCGAGGACGGGTGTTCCACGTGAAACACCCACAGCCCTGCTAGTCGCGCGACCCGGCCTCGGCCATCTTCCCCCAGCCCTCACCAGGGACGTTCTGGACGTTGATGATCTCGGGGGTGGTCTCGACGAAGTCCGGTATGTAGGCCATCGCCGCCCTGAAGTGGTCGGAGCTCAGGTGCGCCTCTGCCGCGTCGTCCTGGAACGCCTCGACGAAGACGAACTGGTTCGGGTCGTCCACGCTTCTCGACCGCTCGAAGAAGATGTTGCCCGGCTCGGCCCGTGTGGCCTTGGCGAACTCGTCCGTACGCGACAGCCAATCGTCGATGCGCTCCGGCCGGACCGTGAACTTGACGACGATGAAGATCATCGATTCCCCCTCGAAATCATCCCCGAGACCCCCGCGAAGCTACCTGCCGCCTCGCTGCCCCGTAGGCCGGTGAGGTGAACATTGGGAGGGAGAAAAAGCCGCATACGAGGCAGATCGGCCGGTACCGTCCAGGCGTGATCGAGTCCGCGGGGGAGATCGTCGTCGACAGTGGCCGTCCTGCCCGCGAACCGGCGGCGTGGCCATGGCTCGGCGCGGTCGCCGGAGCCGTCACGGTGCTGTTGATCGCCGTGGCGGACCGGTACGGATATCACCGCGACGAGCTGTACTTCATCCGAGCGGGGTCGGAGCCTGCCTTCGGGTACGCCGACCAGCCGCCGCTCACCCCCTTGCTCGCGCACGCCCTCCACACCCTCTTCGACGGTTCGCTGGTGGGGCTGCGGTTCCCGTCGGCGGTGATGGCCGGCCTCGTCGTGCTGCTCAGCGGCCTGCTCGCACGCGAGCTCGGGGCGGGCCGGGGCGCACAGGTGCTCGCCGCCGGGTGCATGGCCGTCTCGGCAGTGCTTCCGGTGGTGAGCCACATGCTTTCCACGACCACCGTCGACCTGCTGGTATGGACCGCGATCTCGTGGCTCGTGGTGCGGGCACTGCGTGATGGCGGGCCAGTGTGGCTCGCCGTCGGCGCGGTCGCCGGTGTCGGGCTGGAGAACAAGATGCTGCCCGCGTTCCTGCTGGCTGCGCTGCTCGTCGGCGTGGTGGTGGCCGGGCCACGCACGGCGCTGCGGTCCGTGTGGCCATGGGTCGGCGGCCTGCTCGCACTGCTGCTGTGGATGCCGAACCTCGTATGGCAGGCCGCCAACGGGTTTCCGCAGCTCGAGCTCTCCGCCGCGATCGCTGCGGGCAGCTCGGGCACCAGCGAGCCCTGGTACGTATTCCTCCCGTTCCAGCTACTTCTGGTGAGTCCGCTACTCGTCCCCGTCTGGGCCGTGGGCTGGTGGCGCCTTGCCCGCGATCCCGCGCTGCGCACCTGGCGCGCGTTCGCGGTGGCGTACGTGGTGCTGGTGGTGGTCTTCATCGCCACCGGTGGCAAACCGTACTACCTAGCGGGCCTCTACCCCGTGCTCCTCGCCGCCGGAGCGGCACCGGTGCTGGCCTGGGCACGCTCACGGAACTGGCGCTCGGTCGTCCTGGGGACGGCACTCGTGCTCAGCGCCGCCACGTCGAGCATCCTCATGCTGCCGCTCGTGCCGGTGGAGCGGCTGGCCGAGACCCCGATCGTGGACATCAACTACGACGCGGGTGAGACCGTCGGCTGGCCAGAGTTCGCCGCCACCGTGGCCGCGGCTCGGTCGACCGTCCCCGCAGCCGACCACGTGGCGGTCCTGACCAGGAACTACGGGGAGGCCGGCGCCGTCGACCGGTATCTGCCCGCGCTCGCCCCGGCCTACAGCGGCCACAACGCCTACTGGGACTGGGGACCGCCGCCGGACGACGTCACGTCCGTGATCGCGGTCGCGTTCACCCAGGAACAGCTGCGCAGCTGGTTCAGCCGGGTGGAGCTCGCCGGGCGGATCGACAACGGGGTCGGCCTGGAGAACGACGAGCAGGGCACTCCGGTCTGGGTGGCGAGCGGCCGGCTGGTGCCGTGGCACCAGATCTGGCCGCAACTACGCAGCCTCGGCTGAGGACGCCCCACGCGACCCGCCGCCGTGGTCAGGCGGTGGGCGTGAGCCGTCGGAGGCCGTCGAGCACGGCCTGCTCGACCTCGATTCCGCCGGCCGTGGTCCGTTCCGCGCGCACGGCCGCCGACCGCTCGAACGGCATGCGCACGGCAACAGCCGGATCGGCGGGTCGCGTCGCTCGAACGGCGGCCGCGAACTCCGCGGTCCGTTGCTCGAACTCCGCGGCCGAGCCGAAGAGATCCGGACGCAGCGCGAGCACGAGCATTCCGAAGTCCTCGAGTTGGGGCGGTTGCGCCGGAGATCCGGCCAGTATGCCGAGCAGTTGGACGACGATCCCAAGCCCGCTGCCCCGGTGGCCGCCCCACGAGGTGAAGGCGCCGGACAGTGCCGCCAACGGGTCATCGGTCGGCTCGCCCGCGGAGTCGTAGGCCGAGCCGGGCGGCAGTCGGCGGCCGGTGCGGTTCGCCAGCACGGCCTGCGCGTGGATGATCTCCGAGATCCCGATGTCCCAGATCACCGGCACGTCGTCCGCCGACGGGAATCCGAAGCAGATCGGGTTGGTGCCGAAGCGCGGCTCGGTGCCTCCGTAGGGCGCCACCCAGGGCGTCGCGTTCGATGCGAGCATCGCCACCATGCCCGCCGACGTGATCATCTCCGCGTAGTAGGAGAGCATTCCCGTGTACCAGGTGTGGTTCGCACCCACCACGGCCAAGCCGGACACCTGTGCCTTCTCGACGGCGATCTCGGTCGCCCGGCGCCCGACGAGGTAACCGATGCGGTCGGCGCCGTCGAGTTGGGCCGATACCGGCGACTCGCGCGTGATCCGCATGGCGGCGTCGGTCATCGGGGTGTGGGCGAACCGGTCGGCGATGCTGAGGATCCGCGCGAGCCCGGCGTAGGAGAGCCCGCGCAGCTCGCAGTCCATGAGGTGGTCGAGCACGAGCCCGGCCTCCGCCTCGGAGAACCCGAGGGCGCGCAACGCGTCGGTGCCGAGCCGTTCCGCTGTGTCGAACGCGACGAACACCATCGATCAGCGCCGCAGATCCACGAGCGGCCCGCCGGCCGTCCGGCAGGAAGGTGGTTCAACGGACGTGACGTGCTGGTCGATCGGGTTCACCATGCACCCGATTCTGCCTGCGTGCCGACACCGCGCCCCTGCGATGGCGCGTGCGACCACCCTCGTGCGACATTCCCACTTTTCCGGGCATATCGGAATCACACCGTCCAAACGGACCGCACATTCATTGGATTATGGTGCGGGCGAGCGACGATTCGCAGCGAGGAGAGCACCGCAGTGGGCACCTTGAGTTGGCTGGAAGCGATCGTGATCGGTGGCCTGCAAGGGGTCGCGGAGCTCTTTCCGGTTTCGAGTCTCGGGCACAGCGTGCTGATTCCCGCCGTGGTCGGCGGCAGCTGGGCTCAAGATCTCGACGTCACCTCGCCCGAGTCGCCGTACCTGGCGTTCGTGGTCGGGCTGCATGTGGCCACGGCCATCGGGTTGATCGTCTATTTCTGGCGCGACTGGGTGCGCATCGTCCGGGGTCTCGTCACGAGCATCGTCCGGCGCGAGGTGGTCGAGCCCGAGCAGCGGCTGGGATGGCTTCTGGTACTCGCCACGATCCCGGTGGGAATCGCCGGACTCGTCCTCGAGCACGTGTTCCGCGTCTACCTGAGCAGACCCGAGCCCACTGCGGCCTTCCTCGTCCTCAACGGAGCGCTCCTACTCGTCGCGGAACGGTTGCGTCGACGCTCCGAGCTGCGCGAGTCCGAGCCGGCGACCGTTCCGCTCTCTCCGGTCCGGGTGTCCGCCGGCCCCGGCGCTGCCGCTCATCGCGCGGCGACCGTGCCGACCGCCGAGGAGTTGGCCGATCGCCGGCTCGCCCAGCTTCCGGTCGGGCGCGCGATGCTGATCGGGGCCGCGCAGATCGCAGCACTCGCGCCGGGCATCAGCCGGTCCGGCTCCGCCATGGTCGCCGGTCTGGGAAAGGGCCTGTCCCACACCGACGCAGCACGTTTCTCCTTCCTGCTCGCCACGCCGGTGATCCTCGCCGCGGGTGTGCTCAAGGTCGGCGACCTCGCCGGCCCGCTCGGCGACGGCATCCGGCCACAGATCCTTGTGGGCAGCATCCTCTCCGGGGTGGGCGCCTACGTGTCCGTGCGATTTCTCACGCGGTACTTCGAGACCCGCTCCCTGCGCCCGTTCGGGATCTACTGCATCGTCGCAGGTCTCGCCTGTCTCGCGTGGTTTCAGCTGCGCTGAAGCGCGGGTTCATCGGCGGCGCCTCGGGCGGATCCCCTCGACCGTTATGAATGGTTTGCGCGCTCGAGTTCCAGCAGCGTAACAAGGTGCACCGACGGAAACCTCTCTCCACATTTCGGGCATTGCCGCCAGGAATGCACAGGGAGGGCTGCCACAGTCTCTTATCCCGAGTACTCTGCACGTACCATTCGGAACCGTGGCCGATCAGGCAAATCAGAATCTATTCGCGGTCACGATAACCCTGTCCCACTCCACCATTTCGGGAGTTTATTAACGATGACCGACATATCGACCGGCCGTGGAACTGCGCCCACGTCCGGCTTCCGCCGCGAGGTCGGGCCGATCCCGTTGATGTTCATCTCCCTCGGCTCGATCATCGGCTCGGGCTGGCTGCTGGGTGCGCTCACCGCAGCCTCTGCGGCCGGCGGTGCGTCGGTCCTGTCGTGGCTGCTAGCGGGTGCGGTCATGGTGCTGCTCGCTCTCGTGCACGCCGAACTCGCCGCTGCCTACCCCTTCGCCGGTGGCACCGCCCGCTACCCGAAACTCGCGTTCGGCACGCTGGCCGGCTTCGCCGCGGGATGGGTGGGCTGGCTGCAGGCGGCCACTCTCGCGCCGATCGAGGTGGAGGCGGCGCTCAGCTATCTGGATCACATCTGGCCAGGGCTGGTCAATACTGACGGCGCACTCACCGGGCGCGGGCTGGGCATCGGCATCGCACTGATCGCGGTGTTCACGATCGTGAACATCTTGGGGGTGCAGTGGCTGGCCGAGTCCAACCAGGTCACGATGGTGTGGAAGACGGCCGTGCCGGTCCTCACCGTCATCGTGCTGCTCGCCGTGTCGTTCCACGCCGGCAACTTCACCGCAGGCGGCGGCTTCGCACCCTTCGGTGCGCACGGCGTCTTCGCAGCGTTGCCGCTGGGTGTGATATTCGCATTGCAGGGCTTCGAACAGGCTGTGCAGCTGGGGAGCGAGTCGCGCAACCCGCAGCGTGACCTCCCGCGGGCGGTGATCGGCGCGGTGCTGATCGGCACAGTGATCTACATCGGACTGGAGATCGCGTTCATCGGTGCGCTCAATCCGGCGAACCTGCTCCACGGCTGGTCGGCTCCGGTCGGCAAGGGCGACTTCGGCCCGTACGCGACGCTGGCCACCACGCTCGGGCTGGGCTGGCTCGCGGCCATCCTCTACATCGACGCGTTCGTCTCGCCCGCCGGAACAGGTCTGGTCTACGAGGGCACGTCCGCGAGGCTGGCCTACGCCCTCGGCCACTCCGGGCAGGTGCCGCGGTCGGTCGCGAAGATCAGCAAGCGGGGTGTGCCCTGGGTGGCGCTGCTGCTCGCCTTCGTGGTCGGGATCGTCTGCTTCCTGCCGTTCCCGAGCTGGCAGGGCTTCGTCAGCCTGGTCACCTCGGCCGTGGTGATGATGTACGGGTTCGCGCCCGTCACGCTGATGGCGCTGCGCCGTTCCGATCCCGACCGGGTGCGGCCCTACCGACTCAAGGGCGCCTCGGTCATCTCGCCGCTGGCGTTCATCGCGGCCAGCGAGATCATCTACTGGACGTCGTGGCCCACGGTGGAGAAGCTGCTGATCCTGATCGCCGTCGGCCTCGTGATCTTCGGTCTCTACCAACTGTTCGGCAACAGGACCCGGCGCCAGCCCCTCGACGCCCGCGCCATGCTCTGGGTGCTGCCCTGGTTCATCGGGCTCGGCGTCATCTCCTACCTCGGTCAGTACGGCGGCATCGGTGTCATCCCGCCCTGGGTCGACCTCATCGTGGTCGCGGTGTTCGCCCTGGCGGTCTTCTACGTCGGCGTGCGGCTCGCGCTCCCGCCGGAGCGGGTGGCCGAGGAGCTGATGATCGAAGAGATCGACGCCGCTACCCAGCCGGCAACGATCTAGCGGACGCCGTCAGATCCCGCCGGCGAGCAGCCGCTCGAGCGCGGCACGGGCGGCTGCGTCGCGGGCGGCGACCTTGGTGAGGTCCTCGGCGAGGGCCTGCAGCCACTGTTCGATGGTGACGGTGCGGCGACTGATCACGACGTCCCGCACGATCTGGCGCACCTCGGCCTCCACAGCGCCGTGAGGCCCCTCGCGCAGTGCCAGCTGGCGGCCGTCGCCGTGCACGACCACCGCGACCGCGCGGCCCTCCCGCCCGGCCATACGGTCGCCCAGCCCTCGCCGCCGGTCCACCTCGACCATCCCGCGTGGGAGGGCGTCGTGCAGAGCGCCGGTCAGCACCCGCGCGTAGGAGGCGACGTCGGTGCGGTCGGTGCGCAGGGAGGCGGCCAGAAGCTGCACGTCACCCATCGGCCCGAGGCCGCTCGGTTCCATGGTCATCGCAGGTCACCGGTCCGTCAGCGGCAACACGAGCTGAGGGGTCGGGATGCGGTGGTCGGGACGCAGCGGGCGCACCGCCGTGCCGATGGCGAAGAACTCCGTGGTGTGCCCGCCCCAGCGGTGCCCGTGGGAGAGCAGCTGCACCCCGACGATCCCCTCCGCGTGCAGCTCCTCGGCCTCCGCCTGCATCCGGCTCATCGCGAGCTCGCGTGCGTCGTAGAGCGCCTCGGTGAACTGCGGCAGCTCGACGTTCTGGCCGACGTTGCCCATCGCCTGCCAGAACCGCTGGTGGGCGATGTGGTACACGCATGAGCCCATCACCATGCCCAGCGGCGCGTACCCGGCTTGGACAAGCGTCCAGAAGTCCTGGCCGGACAGGTCGGAGGTGAAGGGCTGGTTGCGGTTGTTGCGCCAGGACATCCCTTCGTGACGCGGGTCGTCGGCCGTGACGGCGGTGCCGACGGCGATGAACTCGGCGAGGTCGGCGCCGAACTCCTTGAACTCGATCTGCAGCCGCACCCCGACGATCCCGTCGGCTCCGAGCTGGTCGGCCTCCGCCTCCATCCTGGTCATCGCCAGCTCGCGGGCGTGGTACATCGCCTGCGAGAGGGTGGTGAGCTCCTGGTTGCGGTTCCACCGGCCCATCTGGAATCCGACGTGGTAGATGCTCGAGCCGAGCACCAGGCCCACCGGCCGGAACCCGGCCTCCCGCACGAGCAGGAACTCGTTGACCGAGAGGTCGGAGGTGAACAGGCTGGTTGCCTGCCCGGGCCGCATCTCGGCGAGGCGACGCATGGCGTCCGCTGGGATACCCAGCTCTGTCGGGTCGGCGGTCACGGGATCTCCAGGGTGGTTCGGTCCGGTCAGCGAAGCGGCAGGAACGTCAGAGTTCGCGTCGGGGGCGTGGTGTCGGTGTGGAAGCGCACCAGCGCTGTGCCGAAGACCGTTGCCTCGGCGACGTGGTCGAGGTGGTTCTCACCCGGTTCGATCTCCCAGACCCGCAGGTCCATCGACGACACGATCGCGCCGTCGGCGCCGGACTCGTGCACGTGGTGGCCGAGCCGTCCCCGCGCGTCGGCCCGGGCGTAGGTGATCAGCTCGGTGTAACCGGCCACCTCGGTGTTGCCCGCGCCCCAGGCTGCCTGCTGCCGGGTGCGCCAGTCGTCGTGGCGGATGGCGACCGAGATGCCGTAGACGAGGTCGGTGGGCATCCACCCGGCCGTCACGAGCTTGGCGACGTCCTGCCCGGGGAGGTGCGTGCTGAAGACGCGGTGCGGCCTGATGTCACCACCAGCCCGCACGGCGGTGCCCAGTGCAGTGAACTCCCGGGGCCCTCCGGGCAGCGGCGACATCGTGAGCCCGACGCCGACGACGCCATCAGCGCCGATCGTCGCGGCCTCCTGGACCATCCGGCCCAGCGCCGTGCCGTAGCCGCGGTACAGCGCGTCGACGTAGGGACGGAAGCCCCCGAACCGCGTCGAATCCGACGACGTGATCGTCGGGGACGCCCATCCTCCGAGGCCCCCGAACCCTCCGTAGATGCCGCAGCCGCCGTAGCCGGACCAGCCGATCTGCTGGACGATCGATCCCATCACCTCGCCGACGGGCTCGAACCCGGCCACCTTCAGCCCAGCCGCCGCCGGTGCCGAGAGCAGCGACGTCCACGCCCCGCCCGCGGCCGCCCGGCGCGCCCGTTCGGCAGCAACCGGCGGCAACCCACGCCCGTCCCAGTCGGCCACGTCGTTCCTCCGCGCTCACTCGCCTCCGGACACTAGTCCTCCTGAGAGAGCGCGGTGGATCGCGAAACCGCACGTCAGGGACGGTTCGGGCAACGCGGGACGATTCCTGGCCGACCGGCGGCGGACCGAGGGATCACGTCAGGAGACGCGCCCGAGGTCGGATGACAGCCAGCGCTCAGGGCGAAGGTAGATGACCATCTGCTCGCCGTGCTCGGCCTTGGCAACCTCGACGTAGCCCGGCACGGCCTCCGCCGGCAGGTAGCGCCTGCTCAACTCCAGAAGATGCTCATCCGTGCCCGGCTCCGTGCGGGTGACCGACCCCTCGACAGCTACGTACCGCAGCGTCGGATCGACGCGATCCACCATCAACGTGAAGCGGCCGGCCGCTTGGATGAGCTTCGCCTTGGTGGACGCGACCCCGGTGAGCACCCAGGCTTCACCGCCCGGCGTGTACTGGTACCACATCGGCACCGTCAGCGGCGCGCGCTCCGGGCCGCCGGCGACGGACAGTGCGGCGATGTGAGGTTCGGCGAGGAACTGCTGGCGCTCTTCGATTGTCAGCGGCATGCGGCGAGCGTAGGGGCGCACCCCGACAATTCGGACGCCGCCGATCGGCCCGGGGCCGGAGTGAGGCTCCGGCTATCCCTTGCGAAGGTTCGGTGCCGGAGTATCGAGCAGCTCCAGACGTGCCGCGTTCCACGCCGTTCTCAGCGCCGCCTGCACCGACGCGGAGGTCGGTCCGAGCAGTTTGACGACTGCGCCGCAGCTGTTGGGCAGCTCGCTCACGCCGACGAGGACATCGGGGCAGGCGACGAGCGCCGACCGCAGCAGGTCGACCGTGCTGGGCGCATCGATCCGGTCCGTGACGATGTACAGAGTGGCGATGACGTCATGCCGGCCGAGCAGTCCGGCCGACCGCGGGTTCTCGCCGTCCGCACATGTCAGGCGCAGGGTTTCGGCGAAGAGCAACGATCCGTCGGGGCGGCGGACCTCGGTCTCCGCCCAGTACAGGTCGTAGACGCGGGCCTCGTCGTGCGCGACCCGCCCTGGCAACAGAGTCTCGCCGAGAATCACCGTGGACTCCCGGTCCGCGGTCACACTTGTTCGCTGGAAGAGCCGCGACCCGCGACACGGCACGACCGGGTCGGGCAGGTACTCCACCACGGCACCGGCGCCGACATCCAGGTTGACCAGCTGGGTGGCGAAGTTCTGGCGCATTCCGAAGACCTTGGTGGCGGCCTGGGTCGTGAGGTGCACCGCGGAGCCGGGCGCACAGTCGACATCGATACGGCACCGGTCGCCCTGGACGAAGCCGTCGCCGGACTGCTGCACGAACAGGAACGCCATATCCGGCCGGCCGGGGTCGAGATATATCGGTCGGTAGATGTGCAGCGGCGCCCGTTGATACTGGCGCTGCACGCGTGTCGCACCCGCACAGGGCGCCAATGTCAGATCGAGCAGACCGACCTTGCCCGAGGCGTCGACCCCCAGCCCGCCTTGCACGGAACCGCCGAGGGCAAGCACCTCCGCGGGCAGGTCAGCGGGGGTGTACCACGCGGGGTCCTGCCGGGAGGTCACCGCTCGGGTCATGGAGAGCCGCCGGCCGGAGCCGCGAACTGCCGGCTGATGACGTCCGAGATCCGGTCGGTGACCTCGTTCAGGCCGTCGCCGGTGAAGCAGTTCGTGAGCACGAAGGGGCGCCCGCCGCGTACGGCCCGTGCGTCCCTGCCCATCACCTCGATGTCCGCCCGCACGTACGGGGCCAGGTCGATCTTGTTGATGACCAGCAGGTCGGAGTGGGTGACACCCGGCCCCCGCTTGCGCGGGATCTTGTCGCCCTCCGCCACGTCGATGACGAAGACGAAGTAGTCGGCGAGCGCTCTGCTGAACGTCAGGGTCAGGTTGTCGCCACCCGATTCGACCAGCACGACATCCGCATCGGAGAACCGGCGAGTGAGGTCGCCGACCGCATCGAGATTCATGCTCGGGTCGTCACGCACCGCAGAGTGCGGGCACGAGCCGGTCTCCACCCCGACGACCCGTTCGGGATCCAGCACGCCGGACAGCGCGGCCCGCACATGATGGGCGTCTTCCGAGGTGAAGATGTCATTGGTCACGACCACCGGGTGATGGCCCCTGTCGAGCAACATCGGCACGAGTGCCTCGATGAGAGCGGTCTTCCCCGATCCGACCGGCCCGCCGATGCCGATACGAGTGATGCCCGGCGCGCGGGCACTGCCGAACGCATCGTCGTCCGGCGTCGGAGATCCGTGCTCGTGAGCGTGCGGGTGTCGAAAGTGCTCGTCCATTCAGGACCGTCCTCTCTCAGCTGGCGAACATTCGGAGCTCGGCTGTCTCATGACGCATCGCCATCACGTCCAGCAAGGGGGTGCAGCCGGCGATGTGCGCGACGTCCCGATCCACCGCCGTCAGCGCAGCGTCTGCGGTCACTGCTCGCACCCGGAACAGCACGCCTTGAGCGGTGCGGTGATCCGTCAAGGCCAGGCGTACTGCTGCGGCGACCCAGCCTGCTGAAAAGGCGTACAGCTCACCGGCCACGGCCTCCGGGCACGACACACCCAATGAGGCGCTGAGCAGGCCGAGGACAACCGCATGGTTCCCCGGCGTGCGTCCCGCTTCGACGAGCTCCGCGTAGTCGCGCCCCACAGCCCCGCGAAACGCGACGGCGGCGGTGCTCAGCAACGCCCGGCCGGTGCGCGTCGAGGCCTCCCGGGCCTCACGGGGGAGCTTCACGGCGGTCAGCCGGTGGTCGGCGCGCATCACCAGGTCCAGATCGAGGACACCGTCCGGGCTGGTGGCGCGATGGGCGCAGGCCAGCGCGACTCCGTCCGACGGCGCGACTCCGAAGCGCACGCAGTCGGTGAGCAGCGCCACCAGTGTGGACGGGCGGATGGGCCCGGCCGGCTCGTCGCTCTGGGCGAAGGCCTCGAGGCCGTAGGAGAGGGTGTAGCGCCCGGTCGGGAAAGCGGAGTCGCTCAGCTGCAGGACGGACAGATGACTCGCGAGTCGCGCCTGGCTGCCGGAACGCGATTTGTGCGCCATGCGGGCCATCAGACGATGTAGTACAGCTGAGACATCGACACCTCATCGACCGCATCAACCGTGGCCGGTCGGCCGTCGACGCACACCTGGTAGGTCTCCGGGTCGACGGTGATCTCCGGCGTGGCGTCGTTGCGCACCATCTGGGCTTTGCCGACAGTGCGGCAGTCCCGTACCGGTTCGACCCATCGCTGCAGGCCCAACCGCTCCGCCGCCCCGGCGTCCGCCGCGGCCTGCGAGATGAACGTCATGGACGTGCGTGCGACGGCGCGTCCCTGAGCACCGAACATCGGCCGCAACAGCACCGGCTCGGGCGTCGGGATCGAGGCATTCGGGTCGCCCATCACCGCCCAGGCGACGAAACCTCCCTTGACGACGTACTTCGGTTTGACGCCGAAGGTGCTCGTCGGCCACAGCACGATGTCCGCGACCTTGCCGGGTTCGAGCGAGCCCACCAGGTGACCGATCCCGTGGGCCAAGGCGGGATTGATCGTGAGCTTGGCGAGGTAACGCAGAATCCGCTGGTTGTCGTTCTCCGCGGGGTCACCGTCGAGGCGGCCCGTCATCTTCTTCATCTTGTCCGCGGTGCGCCAGCAGGTGGTCACGGTGTCCCCGATCCGGCCCATCGCCTGGGAGTCCGACGAGTACATGCTCAGCACTCCCATGTCGTGCAGGACGTCCTCGGCCGCTTCCGTCTCGGCCCGGATGCGGGACTGGGCGAAAGCCATGTCCTCGGGATTGTCGGGATTGAGATTGTGAGTGGCGACGGTCATGTAATAGAGGTTGTCGGCCGTGTCGGTCGTGTAGGGCCGGGTGGGATTCGTCGAGGACGGCAACACGTTCGGAAGCGACGCGATCGCCATGATGTCCGGGGCATGGCCGCCCCCGGCACCTTCCGTGTGATAGCTGTGGATGGTGCGTCCGTCGATCGCCGCGATGGTGTCGGCCAGGTAGCCGCCCTCGTTCAACGTGTCGGCATGCAGGGCGACCTGCACGTCGTACTCGTCGGCGACACGGAGCGCGCAGTCGAGCGCAGCGGGCGTTGCGCCCCAATCCTCATGGACCTTCAGCCCGAACGCTCCGGCCTGCAACTGTTCCACCAGGCTCTCGGGCCGGCTGCTGCTGCCTTTGGCGAGAAGCCCGATGTTCACCGGCAGAACTGCGGTCGCCTCGAGCATTCGCGCGATGTTCCACGGCCCCGGTGTGCAGGTGGTGCCCTTCGAACCGTCCGCCGGGCCGGTACCCCCACCGATCAACGTGGTGACGCCGCTGGACAGGGCATGCGGGATCTGCCCCGGAGTCAGGAAATGCACATGGGTGTCGACAGCCCCTGCCGTCGCGACCAGACCCTCGCCGCAGATCGCTTCCGTACCTGCTCCGACGATCAGGTTCGGATCGACGCCATCCTGGATATCGGGGTTCCCGGCCTGCCCCACACCGACGATCCGCCCGTCCTTGATCCCGATATCGGCCTTGACGACTCCCAGCATCGGATCCATCACGATGACGGCCGTGATCACCAGGTCGAGCACCCCGTCGGCGTTCCGCAGACCCGGTGCTTGCCCCATGCCGTCACGCAGCGCCTTGCCACCTCCGTAGATCGCTTCCTCTCCGGGAAGCAGCAGGCTCCGCTCGACCTGGGCGACCAGTTCCGTATCTGCCAGGCGGAACCGGTCGCCCACCGTCGGGCCGTAGAGCGAGGCGTAGTGCTGACGCGAGACGACACTCACGACCGCTTCACCTGCCCGCCCGCGCGCGGCCGGTCCTGCGTTCCGAGGAACCCCAGTTCGGCAGCGCGCCTGATCGCCCGCTCCACGCTCCGCTGCGATGACGTCCCACCGTCGAGCAGGGCGTTGAATCCGATCACCCGTCCGAGGCCGCCGAACTCGACCAGCTCGACATCGCGCTCGTCGCCCGCTTCGAAACGGATCGACGTGCCCGAGGGGACATCGAGCCGCATACCCAACGTCGACGGCCGGTCGAACTCCAACGCACGGTTCACCTCGAAGAAGTGGAAATGTGAGCCGACCTGTATCGGCCGATCTCCGGTGTTGCGGACCGAGACTCTCAGGGTCCGCCTTCCGGCATTGATCTCGATCGGCTCGGCGGAGAGCAACCACTCGCCTGGAACCACCATTGCCTCATCCCTTCCGCGCTCGGCGGCGACGTCCTCAGGAGATCGGGTTGGACACCGAGACGAGCTGGGTTCCCGTGCGGAAGGTCGCCTCGACCTGCACCAGATTCATCAGCTCCGGGACTCCCTCCATCACGTCGGCACGCGTGAGGATGTGCTTCCCGAGCTCCATGACGTCCGCGACCGACATCCCGTCCCGAGCAGCCTCCATCACGCCCTCGGCGATCAAGGCGATCGACTCCGGGAGGTTGAGCTTGACGCCTCGGTCCCGGCGTCGGCGGGCCAGCCCGGCGACCTGGTAGATCACCAGCTTCTCGCTCTCGCGCGGGCTCAGCATCAATGAGGAGACCGACTTCTCGATGCGTGGCGTTGCAGGGCCGTTGGTACTCATGAAAACCTCCGATGGCCGGGTGCTCGGCAGATCAGAATCCGGCCAGGCCCTGTGGGCTGTTGTACGGAATGCTCGCGCTGGTGACCTCGTCCAGTGAGCCGTCCGGTTGTACGGCGTAGCCGACGAGCTTCGAGGCATTCCCGTAGATCTGGTACAGGTAGACACCGTCGGGGGTCATCCAGTTGTCACTCGGGCCGCTGCTGACAGTTCCGTTGAGCGCCCTGAACGTGCCGTCACCGGTGACCTTCGGGCACGCAGGATCCTGCGCAATCGACAGCACGTTGCCGTCGATCCGGAAGCTGCTGATGTTGCTGTAACCGAAGTTCGTCGCGAAGACGAACTGGTCGTCCGGGGATACGGCCAGCCAGCACAGCTCAGAGGGCTGGCCCGCGCTGGTGTCGATCTGCACGAGTGGGCCGACGCTGAGCCGTCCGTCCGGGTCGATGCTGCCCATGACGAGCCCGTCGCCGACGGCCTCGCCGATGACGAGATGATCCGGCCGGCTGTGGAGGAAGGCGGGATAGAACGGAGAACCGCCTCCGGCATCGTGGAACGAGGGCCTGTCGAGCGTGCCGTGCGCGTCCACGGGAAATATGACGAGGCCGTCGGGATCCGGCGCATTCGAGGCGATCGACTTGGGAGTGCCGTCCGGCTTCCGGACCCAGAGAATCGGTGAGCCGTCCGGGTTCGCGGTGGGGGGCTCGTCGAACGTGGTGCCGACCAGGAGGAACTTCTCGTCGGGCGACAGCACCACCATCGTCGACACGCGGTTGGCCTTGTCCGGGGTGTTGACCGTGTACCGCTCCGGCCGCGCGGCGAGCCTGCCCTCACGGTCGACCGACATCAGCCGGACGTGGTCGGGACCGAACGCGTGAAGCACGAAGAGCGTTCCGGACGACGGCGCGTAAGCCAGGGACTTGGCGGTGCCGCTCGGCCCGGTGACGACGTTGCCCGTCCGCTTGACATCGACGAGCGAGAGCTTGCCGTCGTCGCCGACGCTGAAGCTGGAGACCGAATTGTCGCCACCGTTGGTGGTGAACAGGAACCGTCGGTCCGGCGAGAGGATGACGCTGGCCGCGCCCTCGAACGCATTAGGTGCGCTGGCCTGCCCGCTGATCGGCTTGAACACCCCGGAACCGGAACCACCCGTGGGGATCCGCTCCACCTCGGTGATCCTGCCGCTCCCCGACCGCTGATAGTGGATCACGGCATTCCGGTTTTCGTTCGTCTGCATGTAGAGGTGTCCACCATGCATCGCATCACCGCGACCAGCTTGTGGTGCCGCGGATAGCTCGTTCGACATACTCATCGCTCCCACATCAGTTGTCCTGCCCGCCACTCCGGTATCCGCTTCGTGCGGGTCGCAGCTCGGTCGGATCGCCGGCTCGTCAAGTGCCGATCGCGCGGCACCGGGGCCGATGTCTGCCCCGGTTGGCATGTCCGGCCGCCGCCGTAGCGCGCGGTGCGTCGTGTTTTCGCTGCTCGGGGCCCTACGGTCGCGGTGCGCACCGCGACTCGAACCAGTGAAAAACACCGGCAGCACTCCAACGACACCGGCACTGATGCGTCGAACTCCGGGACATACCCGGCGAATCTCGGCAGATGGAACTGGAAGGGTGGCCTCAGCTACGGGGGCGGCGACCGAGAATATTCATGACTCGGAACCTGATCGGGAGCTGATCGTTCTGGTTGAACAGCTCGGCCAGTGTGACAACCATGCCGCGGTCATCCTTCGAGCGCGACAGCCGGGCATCCACGATCGTCGTCCGCAAGCGAACGGAGTCACCAGGGCGCAGTGGCACCTGCCAGCGCACTTCGTCGACCCCAGGGGAGGCGAGGCTGGCGACCCGGGACAGGTAGTGGTCTGCGAACAGGCGCATCGCCAGTCCTGCGGAATGCCATCCGCTGGCGATGAGTCCGTTGAAGGGACCGGTCGCGGCAAATCTCTCGTCGGTATGAATCGGCTGTGGGTCGAACTGTTCGGCGAAGTCGATGATCGCTTCCTCGCTCACGGCGAGGTGGCCGTACTCATAGACCGCGCCGAGTTGGTAGTCCTCGAAGTAACGATCATCAGTGGGTGCGCTGAAGTCGGTCTCGCTGAGGGTCCGGGAGTTCGTAGCGGTGCGTGCCATGCCGCGGATGATCCCACCGCAACAGTTCAGCCTGGCCTGAACAGTTGAGCTATGGTCCGGTGGTGATCGGCGCCGATCTGGACCTCGCTGCCACAGCGCGGGCCATCGCTGAGCCACCCCGGGCGGCGATGCTGCTGCGCTTGATGGACGGGCAGGCACACACCGCGCGGGACCTGGCCGAGGCTGCCGGAATCTCGCCGCCGGCCGCGAGCCCGCACCTGCGCCACCTGGTCGATGCCGGTTTGGTCAGCGTCACCGTCACCGGTCGGCGCCGACTGCACGCGATCGCGTCTCCGGAGGTTGCCACTGCGATCGAGGCACTCGCGGCGATCTCCCCTTTGCTCCCGGTGGAATCGCTGCGTGAGGCGCACGCGGGGAGTCGGCTGCAGACAGCGCGGGTCTGCTACAGCCATCTCGGAGGTTCCCTCGCCGTTGCCCTCGCCCGCCGGATCACCGCGGACGGTGTGGTCGATGCCATGGACACAAACGGCGGTGGAACGGTCGGGACGCTCGACCATCCGCTGCTCGCCGAGCTGTCGATCATCGACCTGTCAGGGTTCACGGGCCCGATGGTGCGGGGCTGCATGGACTGGACAGAACGCCAAGCCCACCTCGCTGGGCGGCTGGGTACTGCCCTGCTGGTCGCCATGCTCGAGCACGGATGGCTACTGCGCCGCCCGGGGGATCGCGCACTCAACATCAGCGCGGCGGGTACCGGTCATCTCACCAAGCTCGGTATCTGGCCGCTCGACGCCATCGCTGAAACCACTTCGACCGGGTAGCGCGCCCGCACACGACCGACGGCCGCGCGGCGCGCCGCCCACACGATAGGAGGCGGCGTGGTGCCGCCGTCGCCGGCGACAAGCACGTGTTGAAGATCAAACAGGGGGTCTCGCCCCATTGGTGTGTCTTAAGCTCGTCGACATGAGGCAGCACGCGCTGCGCCCTGCCGAGCCGGCCCGCCGTCCCGGGGACGGTGGTGTCCGACGGGGGGCTACAGCGGCCAGCTTGGCTGAACGGCTGCTCACGTTGCAGAGACTAGCGGGCAATGCCGCGGTGAATCGCGCCCTTCGCCAGCCCACGTCGCTACCGCAGCCATCTCCGGCACCTTCGGCGCTGACATCCCTGGCCGTCAGCGTTCAGCGCGCGGCCTGGGTCGGCGGCCAGCGCGTCGACGCCTCGTCAGGGGCGGCTCTCACGCCCGAGATGCACGAGCTCGCCGCGGACCGTGACGTCCACGACTACCAGGACGAGAACGAGTTCCGTCGCCACGCCGCCGGCCAAACCGACTACCTGGGAAACATCGAGCACCAGAGGCCGGAATACAACCGCATATGGGTCCGGTTCTCCCCAACCGGTCTCAACGTGGTCGGCGAGAATCACGCACAGGTCACGCTCCCCGACATTGTCAAGGCGGTAGGGACCCGATCATTTATCTACGAGCCGTTCCCCACCGACGACCTCAGTGCCAATCCGGCAACGGCGGCAGCTTCTGACCGAGCGAACGTGGGCCCGATGGCCGCCCTCGGAATCCGCGAGAACGACAACATCCGGCAGTTCGGCGCCGAGTCGCTCTTCCCGAAGCTCGGGTACGCGTTCGCAGGCATGATGCCGTTGGCTACGCCGGACAATCTGAGCCGCATGAACGGTTTCACCGGAAAGCGCCTTCAGCACTACCTCGTGATTGCCTGGACATATGGCGGCGAGGTGCGCGCCGAGGTGGAGGCCCGGAACCAGCGGACTTCGGCGGAGGTGGCCGATGAGCCGGTCGAGCAGCACCGCGCGGAAGCGAAAATTGCGAAGTTCCACGACACCCAGCAGCTTCTCGGTGGGTTTGTCGACGCGCTCCAGTCCGACGCCGAGCTGGGTGTGAGCCTGGCGGACTGGCGTGCGGCGCATCCCGAGAGTCTTGATCGGCTGCTGGGAGAGCTCCGCGAGTTCGGTCGCAACTTCATCGAGCTCCTGGCGGCGAAAGTGGATGAAGACACGAGCCTGAGCAAATCCGACCAAAAGTACGTCAAAGCTAATCCGAACCTCGATCGCTTTCAGTACTGGCGGGATATGAAGTTTCAAGCGAGCGCACTCGCCGCCCACGCCCGCGGAGTTCGCTATGCAGGCATGGGCGCCAATCACATGAGAGATCTCCGTCGACGACTGGGCCTGAACAGAGGGATTCATTACTACAGTATTTCCGAGGAAGGCCTGGCGCAGGCAAAAATGCTCACTCGCCGACGCGCTGGAGAAATCTCACACTGAGGACACCTCCGCACACCCCACCCCGGACCACTGTTCTCTCTCGTTCGGGCACCGCGCACGCCGCAGCCACCTGTGTTCGCTACAGAACCTGCGGCCCCTCCTTCTCAAAGCGAATCCACGTCGCCGAGCACATCCTCACCATCGACCTCGACGACGGCGACCAGCGCACGGTCTCCAGGACCACCACCCAGCCGGTCCGCAGCGTCAAAGCACACCGACCCCGCACGACCCATGCTCCTAGGCCGAGTGTCAACCACGTGACCTTTCCGCTTCTGCCGGCGAGAGGACGTTTGCCCAACGGGTCGTCTGGACAGATGTCTCTCATGTTCGATGGCTTCACGGACGAGAAGATCGACGTCGGGGAGGTGGAACTTCGAGTTCGGCATGCCGGGCAAGGCCGTCCGGTTCTCCTCATCCACGGACATCCGCGCACCGGATCGACGTGGCACTGGGTCGCGCCGCAGCTGGTGGAACGTGGGTTCGCCGTCGTTTGTCCGGATATGCGCGGCTACGGGCAGTCCGGGAAGGCACGCATCCTCCCCGACCACTCCCAGCAGTCCAAGCGAGCCGTGGCAGCGGACCTGGTCCGGCTGATGAACGCCTTGGGCTACCCGGCGTTTGCCGCCGTCGGGCACGACCGCGGCTCCTACGTCGCGCTACGCCTGGCAATGGACCATCCCGACGCGGTCAGCCACCTGGTCGTTCTCGACGGAGTGCCCATCAGTGAGGCCCTCGCCCGGTGCGATGCCAAGTTCGCCCACGACTGGTACCACTGGTTCTTCTTCGCTCAGCCCGACACGCCGGAGCGGGTGATCACCGCCGATCCCGACGCCTGGTACGCCAGCAAGGCGCGTCCCAAAAGCATGGGAGCCGAGAACTATCAAGAGTTCCGGCAGGCCATCCACAATGCGGCCACCGTGCGGGCGATGCTGGAGGACTACCGCGCCGGCCTCGGAGTCGACCGGGAGCATGAGGAAGCCGACCAGCGCGCCGGTCGCACCGTGGGCTGCCCGACGCTCTTCCTCTGGTCGACCCGGGACGACATGGAGAGCCTCTACGGTGATCCGCTTGCCGTCTGGCGGGCGTGGGCCGACGATCTCCGTGGCCGCCCGATCGAGTCCGGACACCACGTCGCGGAGGAGAACCCAGACGACCTGACCGCAGCGCTGCATCACTTTCTCGTCTGACGGTCCCGCCGGCGGCCACCCAGGGCTGGGCTAGGGCGTTCCGATCCCACGACCTGGCCTGACGCATCACCGCTACCTCGACCACATTCACGTGGCAACACTCGCCCGTGAGTGCAGCGAGTACGCCCCGCTGGTGCGCCTGCTGGCCCATACCGGCCTGCGGTGCGGAGAAGCTGCGGCCATCCGCATGCGAGAAGTCGACCTGACCGGACGCCGGATCAACGTCGTGGCCTCGACGACCGAGGTCAGTGGTCAGTGGTCACCTGGTGTAGGGCACACCGAAGACGCACGCCCGGCGAACGTTCCTGCCCCTCGTTTCCTCGCGGCGGAACTCGCAGCCCTCGTGAACGGCCGCAGCGGGGACGCTCTGCTTTCGAGTCTCCGCGTGGCGCGGTTCTCCTCGTCCGGAACTTCCGCCGGAGCGTGTTCGACGCGGCCGTTCAGCGCGTGGGCCCGACCTGGTCTGCATCCGCACCAGGTGCGGCACACCGCCGCGTCACTGGCCATCGCTTCGGGCCATCCAGACGATGCTGGGGCACGCGTCCGCAACGACGACGTTGGACCTCTACGCCACCAGTTGCCGGACCGGCTCAGTGATCTCACCGACCGAATGGACTCCACAGCATGTGCCCCAGGACGAGGAACTGGAGTCCCGAGTCACACCGTTCTGCTGGTGGAGACGAGGGGAATCGAACCCCTAACCCCCGCCTTGCAAAGGCGGTGCTCTGCCAATTGAGCTACGTCCCCGTGCTGAGCGAGGACGTTACCCGCTCGGGTGGAGCGGGGGTACGCCGCCCTCAGTTCTTGGTGGCGTCGTGCCAGAGGTCGTTCTCCGAACGCGAGGCGCGGACCTTCGAGAACACAAGCGCGCCGGCCGCGATGGCAACGAGAGCTGCAATGATCTTCTTCACGGTTCACGTCCTGCCTGTCCCAGGGATGGGGAGTGGGCCCAGCTGGATTTGAACCAGCGACCTCGTCGTTATCAGCGACGCGCTCTAACCAACTGAGCTATGGGCCCCTGCGGCGCGAATGAGGTTACCTCAGCCCCTCCCGCGCCTTCCCACCGGCTCCCCCTATCGAGGGGGAGCCGGAAGGGTGGTCAGTCTCGCTCGGAGAGTGTGACTTCGATGCCGCCGACGAGGTCGGCCGAGACGTTGTAGACAAATGCCCCGATCGTGACGGCGACAGCGAACAGCAGGCTGTTGATCGCGCCGATCACCGCGGCCAGGCCGAAAACGCGCCCTGCGCTGATCAGCGGGCTACCGGTGGGCGCCTCTCCCGACACCAGGTCGGCATAGGTGCCGTTGAGCCGGTCCCAGACCCCCATCCCGTCGAGGACGCCGTACAAGACCCCGACAGCGACCATCCAGATGAAGAACAGGACCACGGCCAGCACGAGGGCGAGCTTCAGTACCGACCACGGATCGAGCCGCTTCAGCTGCAGTGCCGCCTGGCGCGGCGGTCGGCTGCGCCGTGGCCGGCCGGGCGATGCTCCCTCGCCTTCCGCACCGGTTGCGTCGGCGTCCGACGAGCCACCGGGAAGGGCCGGGGGCTCGAGGAAGGTGGTGGGCGCGTCCTCCAGCAGGCCGCCCGCCGGCCGGTCGTTGCCGGCACGCTCGAACCGCTCAGGGGCGGCCTTACCGGGAACCCGGTTCCACGGCGGAGGGCTGCCCGGTGCGGCCGTCGCCTGAGGCGGCGGCCCCTGGGTGGCCGGCGCCTTTGTAGGCGGTGCCTGGGTGGGCGGTGCCTGGGTGGGCACCGCCGGAGCCGCCGCAGGTCGCCGGTTCGGCGGGCCAGGGAGTGGGGCGGAGGCGGCCGCAGCCGTGGGGGCCGGTACGCCGTTCTCGGCGGGCCGTGCGGAATCCGCCTTGCCGGGCTTGGCGGGATTGGCGGTGGCCGGACCGTCCCCAGGTGCACCCGCGGCCGGGCGCGAGGCCGACCCATTGGCCGACGTCGGCAGCCGAAGCTCCGTCGTGACGGCCTCCGGCCCTTCCGGATCGGGCCGAGCAGGAACGCCCGATTTATCGTCACTGGCCCGAGAAGCGGCCGCGCCGTCGTCCGCGGCCCCGGCGGACTCGGGAGCCGACGAGCCCGCGGACGCGGCTGCACCGTTCGTGACCTGCGGATCCGCGGGGGCGGCGCCACCCTTGGTCTCGGCGCCGCCCGCCGCAGCGGACTCTCCGGTGGCCACCCGGCTGCGGCCGTCGGGCTCGTTCGGTTTTCTCGTCTTGTCGTTCACGAGGTGAACGTCTCCTCGGGGCCAGGTGGGGTGGTGCCGGCTCGACGGATCGCTAGGTCAGCTGGTGGGGCCGTTCAGCTGCCCGTCCTCCGCGTCGTCCTCCGCGTTGCGCGCGACCGCCAGCAGGGTGGCGCTCTCGCCCAGATTCATCAGGCGCACCCCCTTCGTCTGGCGACCGGCCTTGCGAACCTCGCGGGCCGACGTGCGGATCACCCCTCCGGTCGAGGTGATCGCGTACAGCTCGTCGTCGATACCGACGATGAGCGCGCCAACCAGAGTGCCACGGCGGCGGTCGTACTGAAGCGTGAGAACACCCTTACCCCCGCGACCCTGAACGGGATAGTCCTCAATGGGCGTACGTTTCGCGTACCCGCCTGCCGTGGCCACGAGCACGAAGGTGTCCTGGCGGACGACGCCGAGCGACAGCAGCCGGTCGCCGGAGTTGAAGCGCATCCCCAGCACGCCGGACGTGGCGCGGCCCATCGGACGCAGCACCTCGTCGCTCGCCGTGAACCGGATGGACTGGCCCTCGGCGGACACGAGGAGCAGGTCGTCCTCCGCGGAGCAGAGCACCGCGCCCACCAGCTCGTCGTCCTCGCGCAGGTTGATGCCGATCAGACCGCCCGACCGCGGCGAGTCGAAGTCGGTGAGACGCGACTTCTTCACCAGCCCGGTGCGAGTGGCGAGCACCAGGTACGGCGCTGCCTGGTAGTCGCTGATCTGCATGACCTGGGCGATGTGCTCGTCGGGCTGGAACGCGAGCAGGTTGGCGACGTGCTGGCCCCGCGCGCTCCGATTGGCTTCGGGCAGCTCGTAGGCCTTGAGCCGGTAGACCCGTCCCTTGTTGGTGAAGAACAGCATCCAGTCGTGGGTGGAGCACACGAAGAAGTGGGCGACGATGTCGTCCTGCTTCAGCGCGGCGCCCTGCACGCCCTTGCCGCCGCGCTTCTGCGCCCGGTACAGGTCGGTCTTGGTGCGCTTGGCGTAGCCGGTCTGGGTGATGGTGACGACGACGTCCTCGACGGCGATGAGGTCCTCGTTGGTGACGTCCCCGTCGTCCGCGATGATCCGGGTGCGCCGGTCGTCGCCGTGCTTCTCGACGATCTCGGTGAGCTCGTCGCGCACGATCTGCCGCTGCCGCTCGGGCCTGGCCAGGATGTCCTGCAGGTCGGCGATCTCCCGCTCGATCTCGGCGAGCTCGTCGATGATCTTCTGGCGCTCGAGGGCGGCGAGCCGCCGCAGCTGCATGTCGAGGATGGCCTGCGCCTGGATCTCGTCGACGTCCAGGAGCTGGATCAGGCCGTCACGGGCGACCTCGACCGTCTCCGACGCCCGGATCAGCGCGATGACCTCGTCGAGCGCGTCGAGCGCCTTGACGTAACCACGCAGGATGTGGGCCCGCTCCTCCTTCTTGCGGAGGCGGTAGCGGGTGCGCCGGACGATGACCTCGATCTGGTGGCGGACGTAGTTGCGCACCACCTGGTCGAGCCGCAGGGTGCGCGGCACCCCGTCGACGATCGCCAGCATGTTGACGCCGAAGCCGTACTGCAGCTGGGTGTGCTTGTAGAGGTTGTTCAGCACGACCTTGGCGACGGCGTCGCGCTTGAGCGTGATGACGATCCGCATGCCGACGCGGTCGGAGGACTCGTCGTTGATCTCCGCGATCCCGGCGATCTTGCCGTCGCGGTGCTGGGCCGCGATCGACTCGATGAGGTTGTCGGGATTCACCTGGTAGGGCAGCTCGGTGACGACGAGGATGGCGCGCCCCTTGGTGTCCTCCTCGACCTCCACCACGGCACGCATCCGCACGGAACCACGGCCGGTGCGGTACGCCTGCTCGATGCCGTCGCGCCCGACGATCAGGCCGGACGTGGGGAAGTCCGGGCCCTTGATGCGCTCCATGAGGGCCGAGAGCAGCTCCTCGTCGGTGGCCTCCCAGTTGTCCAGCGCCCAGACGACGCCGTCGCCGACCTCGCGCAGGTTGTGCGGGGGGACATTGGTGGCCATGCCGACCGCGATGCCGGCACTGCCGTTGATCAGCAGGTTGGGCACCCGCGACGGCAGGACGAGGGGCTCCTGCGTCTTGCCGTCGTAGTTGTCGGCGAAGTCGACGGTCTCCTCGTCGATGTCCTGCAGCATCGCCATGGCGAGTGGCGACAGGCGGCATTCCGTGTACCGCATCGCGGCGGCCGGGTCGTTGCCGCGCGAGCCGAAGTTGCCCTGGCCGTCGATCAGCGGGTAGCGCATCGCCCAGGGCTGGGCCAGCCGCACGAGCGCGTCGTAGATCGACGTGTCGCCGTGCGGGTGGTAATTACCCATCACCTCGCCGACCACGCGGGCGCACTTGACGTAGCTGCGGTCGGGACGGAAGCCGTTCTCGCCCATCGAGTACAGAACACGCCGGTGCACCGGCTTGAGCCCGTCCTCGACCAGCGGCAGCGCGCGGCCGACGATCACGCTCATCGCGTAGTCGATGTAGGAGCGCTGCATCTCCTGCTGGATGTCGACCGGCTCGGTGCGGTCGCCACCGCCGGGCGGCGGGGGCAGCGTGGGGTCGAGGGTGTCTGTCACGTGGTCCTTCTCGTGATCACGATGCGGTTGTGGTCAGGCGTCCGGGCTGTCAGACGTCGAGGAAGCGCACGTCCTTGGCGTTGCGCGTGATGAACGAGCGGCGCGACTCGACGTCCTCGCCCATGAGGATCGAGAACAGCTCGTCGGCCGTGGCGGCGTCGTCGAGGGTGACCTGCAGCAGCACCCGGTTGGCCGGGTCCATCGTGGTCTCCCACAGCTCCTTGGCGTTCATCTCGCCGAGGCCCTTGTAGCGCTGGACGCCCTCTTCCTTGGGCAGTTTCTTGCCCGCGGCGCGGCCCGCCTCGACGAGGCCCGAGAGCTCGCGGTCCGTGTAGGCGAACTCGGGCTCCGCTCCCCGGCCGCCCCACTTGATCTTGTAGAGCGGCGGCTGGGCGAGGAAGACGTGGCCGGCCTCGACGAGCGGTCGCATGAAACGGAACAGCAGGGTGAGCAGCAGCGTGCGGATGTGCTGGCCGTCGACGTCGGCGTCGGCCATCAGCACGACCTTGTGGTAGCGCAGCTTGGCCAGGTCGAACTCGTCGTGGATACCGGTGCCCAGCGCCGTGATGATGGCCTGGACCTCGGTGTTCTTGAGAACGCGGTCGATGCGCGCCTTCTCGACGTTGATGATCTTGCCGCGGATGGGCAGGATCGCCTGGAACATCGAGTCGCGGCCCGACTTCGCCGAACCTCCCGCGGAGTCGCCCTCCACGATGTAGACCTCGGACTTCGACGGGTCGGTCGACCGGCAGTCGGCCAGCTTGCCCGGCAGGCCGCCGATGTCGCCAGCGCTCTTGCGGCGCACCAGCTCCCTGGCCTTGCGCGCCGCGGCCCGCGCCTGCGCCGACTGAACCGCCTTGTTGACGATCGTCTTGGCCTCGGTGGGGTTGCGCTCGAACCAGTCGGCCAGCCATTCGTTGCTGACCCGCTGGACGAACGACTTGACCTCGGTGTTGCCGAGCTTCGTCTTGGTCTGCCCCTCGAACTGGGGCTCCTTGACCTTCACCGACACGATCGCCGCGAGACCCTCACGGATGTCGTCGCCGGACAGGGCCGCGTCCTTCTCCTTGAGCAGCTTCTTGTCGCGCGCGTAGCGGTTGACCGTGGTGGTGAGCGCCGAGCGGAAGCCCTCCTCGTGGGTGCCGCCCTCGTGGGTGTTGATCGTGTTGGCGAACGTGTAGACCGACTCCGTGTAGCCGGAGTTCCACTGCATCGCCACCTCGACGGCGTGGCCGTCACCCTCGGCGGTGTAGGCGACGAGCCTCTTGTGGATCGGGTCCTTCGACTTGTTCAGGTGGGCGACGAAGTCCTCGAGCCCGTTCGGGTAGCAGAAGGTGTACTCCTTGACCTTCGCCACGTAGCCCTCGGCGTCGGGCTCCTCCGCCTCGCCGTTGTCGCCGTTGCGCTCGTCCCGCAGGACGATCGTGAGGCCCTTGTTGAGGAAGGCCATCTCCTGCAGGCGGCGGCGGATCGTCTCGATGTTGAACGTGAGCGTCTCGAAGATGTCGCCGTCCGGCCAGAACGTGACCGAGCTACCGGTGCGCTTCGTGGGCTCGCCCTTGCGCAGCGGGCCGGGCACCGAACGCGCGTAGTGCTGGCGCCACACGAACCCGTCGGTGTGGATCTCGACGTCGAGCGCCACGGACAGCGCGTTCACCACGGAGACACCGACGCCGTGCAGACCGCCCGACACGGCGTAGGACTCGCCGTCGAACTTGCCGCCGGCGTGCAGCATCGTGAGGACCATCTCGACGGCGGGACGCTTCTCCACGGGGTGTATGCCGACCGGGATGCCGCGCCCGTCGTCGACGACGCGCACGCCGCCGTCATCCTGCAGCGTGACCTCGACGCGCGTGGCGTAGCCGGCCATCGCCTCGTCGACTGCGTTGTCCACAACCTCCCAGATCAGGTGGTGCAGACCGCGTTCGCCCGTGGACCCGATGTACATGCCGGGGCGCTTGCGAACCGCCTCCAGCCCCTCGAGCACAGTGATGGATGACGCGCTGTAGGCGTTGTTCTTCTTCTCCGGCACGGGCTGCCTGTCTCCTCGCCACGAGGGCCCGTCCACCGGGAACGCGCGGGGATGCGCCGTCCGGCGTCGGGGCCTTTCGACCGGGCGATCGGGGAGCGCCCGGAACACGTCTCCCATCATACCGGTGCGCCACCACAGAAACGCGCCTAGGAGACCCCTCAAATCGTCTCAGACAGCCGATCGTGGACTTCGACGGGTCAAGAGCGCGGCCCGGGGGTTACAAACGGGCTCCGGCGCAGTCACGTGGCGCTGAGTGGCCGCCTGCCGCTCGTGCGCCTCCGATGCGCCTCGCGCCCTGGTCAGCCATAGGTGTCGCGCGGTCCGCGTCCGCGCACGTGGCGGGGACCGTGCCGCCAGCTCGGCCCCGACGGCGCCACGACGCGGATCCGGCGGACGACGTCCTTGCCCACGGCGCCCGCGAGACGGACCAGTAGCTGGCGTTGCAACGTGCGCAGCTGAGTGGCCCACGCCGTGGACTCCGCCTGGAGCACCAACTCACCGTCGCGCAGCGACAACGGCGTGCAGTGGTCGGCTATCTCCGCGCCCACGAGGTGCGGCCAGCGCCCGAGGACGGTGGCATCCGTGAGCCGGGGCGACCACCCACGGTCCAGCGCCACCCGGGACACCAACCGGCCGAACGGCTGCGGGTCGCGGTCGTCGGGGCCGGGGCCCGACCACCGCCTGCGCCTGCCGCGGGACGCGACCGGTTTGCGCCCCTGCCGCTCCGTCGCGCGCTGCGCCGCGCGTTCCGCCGATGCTGCACGCGCGGCGCGGAGGGCCTCGCGGGCGATGTCGGCACCATGCCCCGCCTCTCCCGAGCGCCCAACGGTTGTCCCCGATTCATCCCCAAGGCTGGGGACAACTGACCTCGAAGGGGGCGCGGCGGGCGGTTCCTGATGTACGCCGGGCGGTCGTTTCCGCTCGTCATCACCAGTGGAGGCAGAGTTATCCACAGTATCCACAACCTTGTTCACAGGTGCCGGAGATCACACGGACGGCGCTGACGTGGCCTCTTGCGGAAGGCGATCGACAGTACCGCCGCCCACCGCAAAGCGAACGCCCGACAGACCGGGAGGAACGTCTTCCGGAACGGCCGCCGTGATGAGCACCTGCTCGGCCCGGAGCGCCACATCGGCGAGCGCGCTGCGGCGGCGCGAGTCCAGCTCGGCGAACACGTCGTCGAGCACGAGGACCGGCTCGACGTCGTCGTCGCGGAGCAGGCGGTAGGAGGCGAGCCGCAGGGCGAGCGCGATCGCCCACGACTCCCCGTGGCTGGCGTACCCCTTCGCCGGCCCGTCGCCCAGGCGCAGCTCCAGGTCGTCGCGATGGGGACCGACCAGGCAGACGCCGCGCTCCACCTCCTGCCGGCGCACCGCGGCCAGCGCGTCGAGGAGCCGGACCTCGAGCTCGGCGGCCGAACCCGGCAGGTCCCCGTCGAGGCTCGAGCGGTACACCAGGTCGATCGGATCCGATGTCGGGGCGACGTCGGCGAACGCCTCGACGGCGAGGGGAGCGATCGCGGCCACCAGTTCCAGCCGGCCGGCCAGCAATACCGACCCGTTCCGGGCAAGGTGTCCGTCCCATACGTCGAGCGTGCTGAGGTCGGCCCGCCCGTTGCGCGCGGTCTTGAGCAGCGCTGACCGCTGGCGCAGCACCCGGTCGTAGTCGCCACGCACGGCGGCGTACCGCGGATACCGCGACACGAGCAGGTCGTCGAGGAAACGCCTGCGCTCCCCGGGATCGCCGCGCACCAGTGCAAGGTCCTCCGGCGCGAACAGCACAGTGCGCAGGATCCCCAGCACGTCACGCGGCCGGGGCACCGGTGCCCGGTTCACCCGCGCGCGGTTGGCCTTACCTGCGGTGATCTCCAGCTCGACGCTGAGCTCGCGCCCGTGGTGCACCACCAACCCGCGCACCACGGCACGGTCCGCGCCGCGGCGGATCAACGGCGCATCGGTGGCGACACGGTGCGAACCGAGGGTGGCCAGATACCCGGCGGCCTCGACGAGGTTCGTCTTGCCCACCCCGTTGGGGCCGACGAGCACCGTGACGCCGGGCTCCAGCTCGAGCTCGGCCGTCTCCCACGACCGGAAGTCGGCGACGGCAAGTCGCCGCAGGTGCATCAGCTCTGGGTCGAGCCCGGGCCCGAGCTCGGACCCGCGTGCTCGCCGGGTGTGCCGGATGGTCCGGCGGCCGACTTCACGGCGTGCCCACCGAACTGGTGGCGAAGTGCGGCGACGGCCTTGAGGGCGGGAGAGACCTCCTGGCGTGAGGCGAACCGGGCGAACAGCGCCGCAGAGATGACGGGGAGCGGCACCGCGTGCCGGATCGCCTCCTCGATCGTCCAGCGGCCTTCGCCCGAGTCCTCGACGTAGTCGTCGAGCTCGGCGAGGGTGGGATCGTCCTTGAGCGCGTTGACCAGCAGGTCGAGTAGCCACGAACGTACGACCGTGCCGCGCGACCACGCCTGCAACACCCCGGGCACGTTCGTGACCAGCTCGGCGGCCGACAGCAGTTCGAAACCCTCGGCGTAGGCCTGCATCAGGCCGTACTCGATGCCGTTGTGCACCATCTTCGAGAAGTGCCCGGCCCCGACGGGACCGGCATGCACGAAGCCCTCCTCGCGTGGCCCCTCCGGCCGCAACGCGTCGAAGATCGGCATCGCGCGCTCGACGTCCTCCGCCGATCCGCCGGCCATCAGCCCGTAGCCGTTGTCCTTGCCCCAGATGCCACCGGACACCCCGACGTCGAGGTAGCCGATCTGCTCGGCGCCGAGCAGATCGGCGTTCGGCCCGTCGTCGGTGTAGCGGGAGTTGCCGCCGTCGATCACGAGGTCGCCCGGTTCGAGAACCTCGGCGAGTGCGCGCACGGTGCTCCGCGTCGGTTCGCCGGAGGGGACCATCACCCACACCACGCGGGGGGCTTGCAGCGTCTTGACCAGCGCGGCGAGCGATTCGACGTCGCTGACGTCCGGCCGAGGGTCGTACCCGACGACCTCGTGGCCGGAGGCCCGAAGCCGGTCGCGCATGTTGCCACCCATCCGGCCCAGACCGATCAGTCCGAGTTGCACGGTTCCACTCCTGGTGTCGGTGTCGGGGAGCTCGCCCGCGCTCGGACCGGTCAGCCGGGGAGGCGGACGGGCATCAGGAGGTGCAGGTAGCCGGGCAGGGGCTCTGCAGTCTCCTGCCCCGCATTGTCCTCCGCAGGCAGGGCAGGGACAGGGCGGACCAGCGCGGGTCGGTTGGGAGTGGTGAACGTCAACTGGGCGCGGGCCGTGTGCAGGGCGCCGAGCGAGTCGAGCAGGTAGCCCGGGTTGAACGCGATCGTGAGCGGGGCCCCGTCGAGCTCACAGGGCAGCTCTTCCTCGGCGCTGCCCACGTCGTCGCCACCTGCGGCGAGACGCAGTCCGTCCTCGCCGAACTCCATCCGGACCTGGGCCACACGGTCGGTGACGAGTGCCACGCGCTTGATCGCCTCGACCAGGGGGGCCACCTCGATGACGGCGGCGCTCGTGTGCTCGGCCGGGATCAGCTGGCGGAACCGCGGGAACTCCGCGTCGAGCAACCGGGTGGTGGCGCGCCGGCCGGCACCTGTGATGCCGAGCATCCCGTCACCCGCCGACAGGGCCAGCTCGACGGTGCCCGCCCCCGCGAGCGTCTTGGCGACCTCCGCGAGCGTGCGCGCCGGGATCAGCACGGCGCTGGACTGCGCGTCGTCCTCCGGCGTCCAGTCCAGCTCGCGGACGGCCAACCGGAACCGGTCGGTGGCGGCGAGTGTGAGCCGGGAGCCCTCGATCTCCAGCCGGATGCCGGTGAGCATCGGGAGCGTGTCGTCCCGGCCGGCCGCAACCGCGACCTGAGCGACGGCCGCGGCGAGCTCGCCCGCCGCCACGCTCCCCGCGAGCTGCGGCATGGCCGGCAGCTGCGGATAGTCCTCGACCGGCATCGTCGGCAGGCTGAACCTGCTGTTTCCGCACGTGATCGTGGCGCGCGCCCCGTCGACCACCAGATCGACCGGCTTGGACGGCAGCGCACGCGTGATGTCGGCCAGTAGCCGCCCGGACACGAGCAGGCGGCCGGGGTCACCGATCGTCGCGTCCAGCTCGACGCGAGCCGACGTCTCGTAGTCGAACCCGGAGACAGTCAGCCGCTCACCGTCGGCGCCACCGGACGCCTCGACCAGGACACCACCCAGCACCGGGACCGGTGGCCGCGCCGGAAGGCTGCGAGCCACCCAGGCGGCAGCATCGGCCAGGACGTCGCGTTCGACCCGGAACTTCATGAGGGGACCTCTCGCACTGGCGGTGTGGGGACGAGCTCACGTGGACCCGACGGCTGGGGAGCCGAGGGGGTCATGCCGGGTCGGAACGCCGGGCACCGATCTGGTTCAGCCCGGAACGGTCTGAGCCGGAAGACAACCGTAGAGCCTCCGGACTGCGGGTGTCATCCCGGCCAGGCGGCACCCGATCCGGGCCGCGCTCCGCTCCATCCACGCCGTTGTTCTTTTTGAAGTTCTTCATGAAGAGATCCACAGCAGTAGTACTAGGGCCTGTGCGTAGTGTGGATGGACGCCGTTCTCGCAGGTCAGACGGTGTGGCTGGATGTGGAGCAACCTGAGGGGCCAGCGGTGGGTTCTGTGACTGTCCGGTGGATGGCGGCTGACGAACCCCAGCTGTCCCCGAGATGAACACCGGTTGTCCACCGTTGCGGGCCGATCCGTCCACGGCCGCTGAGCTGACCATCCACAGAGTTATCCCCAGATGTGGGTGAAGAGTGGTCGGGTGGGGACGCAGTGCGACCGGTTTTCCTGCGAGAACACGGCTCGCGTGAGTGGCCGGAACTCACAGAGTTCCCTCACGACACAAGACTGAGAACTCTCCGTCACGGTCTTGGCCAGTTTGAACACGGCGCGTCATCAGGTGGAACGCTGACCGACCGCCGTCGCGCGCCGAACGGCTGTGGATGAGCGGACGACGGTCGCGCCGCGAGGCCCGAATCTCGGCGCGCGTCCACAGCCACTTCGACTCTCCGCACTCGCCGGCGCCCTGCGGCGTGCACCTTCATCACCCGCGGAGGGGCCGATCGGCACGACCGGTGGCGGGGAAGAACGCGTCCGCACCGCCCGGAGCGCACCCGCGAGACGGCCGACGAAGTCGACGGAGAGGCATCCGTCGTCGGCGGACGGCACCTCATGACGATGAATCGCGCGGGGGCCTCGGTTCGTTTCGAGCCCGCGGTCGTGGTGGCGGTCGGTCAGCGGTGACGCCGGCATCAGTTCTCTCTCCGCGCCCCGGGTCAGCGTCAGCGCCCGTTCTCTGCCGCGAGCCGGTGCGCCTCGGCCGCCCACTCGCCCTACGGGACCGTCAGCCGTGCCGTACGCCCACGGGCCGGGACAGCGGGTGCCTGCGATGGATTGCAGTGGCTCTCGGCGAACCGGCGCCGATCGGCTCGCAGGGGGCGGCGATGTACGGCCTCGTCACTGCCGGGCGAGTCGTCCCGTGTCCGGGGTGGGAGCGCAGCTCTACCGCTTCGCACGCCGCGCGCGGGTGCAGGCCGTGCTCACTGCCGGGCGCGCTGCTTGATCCGCGCCGTCAGCTCCTGGACCTGCTCGAAGGTCTTACGCCGCTGCGCGATCTCGTTGCGGATCTTCTTGTCCGCGTACATGACGGTGGTGTGGTCGCGGCCGCCGAACGTCTGGCCGATGCGCGGCAGCGAGAGGTCGGTCAGCTCCCGGCACAGATACATGGCGATCTGACGGGAGTGGGCGAGCGCCTTCGTCTTCCCCGGCCCGCACAGCTCGTCCATGGTGACACCGAAGAACTCGGCGGTGACCGCCATGATCGTCGGCGCCGTGATCTCGGACGCGGCCGAGTCGGGGATCAGGTCGCGCAGCACGATCTCGGCCAGCTGCGTGTCGACCGGTTGCCGGTTGAGCGACGCGAACGCCGTGACCCGGATGAGCGCGCCCTCGAGCTCGCGGATGTTGCGCTCGATGCGCTCGGCAATGAACTCCAGGACGTCCCCGGGTACCGCGAGCCGGTCCTGCGCGGCCTTCTTCCTGAGGATGGCGATGCGCGTCTCGAGCTCGGGCGGCTGGATATCGGTGATAAGGCCCCACTCGAACCGGGTGCGCATCCGGTCCTCCAGCGTCTCCAGCCGCTTGGGCGGCCGGTCCGAGGACACGACGATCTGCTTGTTCGCGTTGTGCAACGTATTGAAGGTGTGGAAGAACTCCTCCTGGGTGCCTTCCTTGCCCTCCAGGAACTGGATGTCGTCCACCAGCAGCACGTCGACGTCGCGGTAGCGGCGCTGGAAGGCCACCTTGCGGTCGTCGCGCAGGGAGTTGATGAAGTCGTTCGTGAACTCCTCGGTGGACACGTACCGCACGCGCATGCCGGGGAACAGCCGCTGGGCGTAGTGCCCGACGGCATGCAGCAGATGGGTCTTGCCCAGCCCGGAGTCGCCCCAGATGAACAGGGGGTTGTACGCGCGAGCTGGTGCCTCGGCCACAGCCACCGCGGCGGCGTGGCTGAACCGGTTGGACGCACCGATGACGAAGGTGTCGAAGGTGTACTTCTCGTTCAGCCGTGTCTGCGACCGCGGAGTGACCTGCTCGCCCGCGGGTGGCCCCGAATAGGTCGGCCACACCTCGGGCGCACGGCCGTCGCTGCCGGAGCCGCCGTTCTGCATGGCGATGTGTGTGCTGCTCTGGTCGCGAAGCGTGAGTGGTCCGGTGATCGGCAGCGCCGCCCCGTCCGATCCGCTGGCCTCGTCACGAGGCTGCTCGTTGATCCGCGGATCCGTCGGCGGCCCGTCGATGGAGGCCGGACTGCGCACCATCGCTCCCGGAGGGTCCGGCACCTCCGTGCCGCCGGACGCCGCCGAGGCGTCGACGACGACCGCGAGGTTCACCGCGACCCCGAGATGCCGGCCGAGCGCATCGCTGATGGGACGGCGCAGGATTCGCTCGATCGCGTCCTTTGCGAACTCGCTCGGGGCGGCGAGCAGCGCGGTGCCGTCGATCAGGCCCAGCGGCCGGGTGAGCCGCAGGAACGCCCGCTGCTGCGGGGACAGCGTGTGGATGCCGGAGCCGGACGAGGCTCCCGAGAGGTCGGCGATCACACGGTTCCAGACCTGACCAAGGTCTCCTGGCTGGTCGGGCAC